>NZ_BKAU01000019.1 GCF_007992715.1 Chitinophaga cymbidii | reverse complement strand
GATTTCGAAGCTTCACCCCTGAACCGGCCTTTAAACACCTACGGCCCCGGTGACAGCTGGGCCAAAAACGATCTTACCACCGTGGAACGTGGCGGCAACCGCCCGGTAAAGATGGAATACCTGGTCAACACCATCGCTGATTCTGTACGGATCTGGGTGATGCCCGCCAGCGGTACAGTGCCTACCTCCACGGCCATGTACGCAGCAGGCCAGTTGTACAAGAACGTCATCACCGACGAACAGGGCGGCAAAGTGGTCGAGTACAAAGACAAGGAGGGACAGGTAGTGCTCAAGAAAGTACAACTGGCTGCCAGTCCCGGCACTGCCCATGTCGGCTGGCTGTGTACTTATTATGTGTACGACGACCTGAACAACCTCCGCTTCGTCATCCCTCCACTGGCGGTAGAGAAGATTCATAGCACCTGGAATGCCGCCACGGTAGCTACCGGCCTCTGCTTCCAGTACCAGTACGATCACCGCCGCCGGATGATCGAAAAACGGGTACCGGGCGCAGGACCAGTGCACATGGTCTATGACACCCGCGACCGGCTGGTGTTCACACAGGACTCCGCACAGCGAGCCAAAGCACCCAAAGAATGGCTGGTGACGTTTTACGATGGCCTGAACCGCCCGGTGATGACAGCCTTGTATCCCTCCAACTCCACCCGTGACCAGCTACAAACGGCGATGAACGCGGT
>NZ_BKAU01000018.1 GCF_007992715.1 Chitinophaga cymbidii | reverse complement strand
CTGAACGGCCAGTATTTCGGTTACCTCGATACCCTTCAGAACTCGCTCGGCTTTCTGAAAGACTCCAAAGAGCTGCTTGGAAAAACAAAAGATATACAGGGCAAGCTCGGCAAATCGATGGAAAGCGTGAAGCAGTTACAATCGAAGCTGCAACAGGCCGAACAGGTCAAGAACTATATCCGTGAGCGCAAGCAGCAACTGAAAGCCCAGTTAAGTCAATATACGGGTCTTACCAAAGATCTGCAAAAGATCAATAAGGAAGCTTACTATTACGCGCAACAGATCAACGAATACAAAGCGGTATTCAAAGACCGGAAGAAGGCCGAGGCCAAAGCCATGGAGCTGCTGCAGAAAGTGCCCGCCTACAAGGATTTCATCAACCGTAATTCACAGCTGGCCCGGCTCTTCAATCTCTCCGCCGGCGGCAGCCAGAACCTTGAACAAAGCCTGGAGGGCCTGCAAACACGTGCGCAGGTAGACCAGCTGTTGCAGCAAAGGCTCGGCAGCGGCGGTCCCAATGCCAGGCAGGCCATCACCCAACAGATGGAAGCAGCCCGCTCACAGTTTGAAGAGCTGAAGAAGAACTTCCCTGACCTGGATAATGCAGGGGACATGCCGGATTTTAAGCCGAAGGAGATGAAGACCAAAAGTTTCCTGCAACGGCTGGAATTCGGTACGAACGTGCAGTTCCAGCGTTCTTCCCAGTTCTTTCCCACAACGGGAGACATTGGCGGTCAGGCTGCTTACAAGTTTGACAAGAACGGCAGTGTTGGCCTGGGTGCGGCATACAAGCTCGGTCTTGGTACCGGGTTCAATAATATCCGGATATCGCACCAGGGAGTGGGACTCCGTTCGTTTGTGGATTACAAGCTGAAGGGGACGTTCTTTGTGAATGGCGGTTTCGAGTATAATTATAATACGCCGTTTGAGAATATGCGGCAGCTGTCGAATGTGACCCTTTGGAGCCGCAGCGCTTTGCTCGGCATCAGTAAGAAATACAAGATCAATAATAAGCTGAAAGGGAATATTATCCTGTTATATGATTTCCTGGCCAATCAGCAAGTGCCCCGGACGGACCCGGTGAAGTTCAGGTTGGGGTATAGTTTTTAAA
>NZ_BKAU01000017.1 GCF_007992715.1 Chitinophaga cymbidii | reverse complement strand
ATTACCACATTCATCCGTCAACGTCCATTCTCTCAACAGTTCGTAAGTATTAGCACAAGCACCGTTGGTGCGGGTTTCGACAAATGTTGTATCAATGTTAGCCTCCACGGAGCAGTTGTCAGATACCTGGAATGTAGCCGGGTCAGGTACCGCGTCACAAGATACCGTAGTATCCCTTGGTGCAATGCCTGCCACTCTCGGGTGGGTAGTATCGATCACATAGATGCGCTGGCTGATAACGGTGTCATTACCACATTCATCCGTCAACGTCCATTCTCTCAACAGTTCATAAGTATTGGCGCAAGCCCCGTTGGTACGTGTTTCAACAAATGACGTATCAATATTGGCCTCTACAGAGCAATTATCAGATACCTGGAATGTAGCGGGATCGGGTACTGCGTCACAGGACACGGTAGTATCCCTCGGTGCAACACCCACCACTCTAGGGTGCGTAGTATCTATCACATAAATCCGCTGGCTGATAACCGTATCATTACCACATTCATCTGTCAATGTCCATTCTCTTAACAGTTCATAAGTATTAGCACAAGCGCCATTGGTACGTGTTTCAACAAACGACGTGTCAATATTCGCTTCCACGGAGCAGTTATCAGATACCTGGAATGTAGCCGGATCAGGTACCGCGTCACAGGATACGGTGGTATCCCTCGGAGCAATACCCACTACAACAGGGTGCGTGGTGTCGATCACATTGATGATCTGGCGGATGATGGTGTCATTGCCACACTCGTCAATAAGCCTCCATTGGCGGGTCAGTTGATAGGTATTGGCACAAGCGCCGTTGGTGCGTGTTTGTGTGAATACGGTATCGATGTTGGCCGCTGCGGAGCAATTGTCTGATACGAGGAAGGTGGCAGGATCAGGCACGGCATCGCAGGACACGGTGGTGTCCCTTGGTGCAATGCCAGCCACTACAGGGTGCGTAGTATCTATCACATAGATCCGCTGACTGATAACCGTGTCATTACCACATTCATCCGTCAATGTCCATTCTCTCAACAGCTCATAAGTATTGGCACAAGCACCGTTGGTGCGGGTTTCAACAAATGACGTATCAATATTGGCCTCTACAGAGCAGTTATCGGATACCAGGAAGGTGGCTGGATCAGGTACCGCGTCACAGGACACGGTGGTATCCCTCGGCGCTACACCTGCTACTACAGGGTGAGTGGTGTCAACCACGTAAATCCGCTGACTGATAACGGTATCGTTGCCGCATTCGTCTGTCAATGTCCATTCTCTTAACAGCTCATAGGTATTAGCACAAGCGCCATTGGTACGTGTTTCAGCAAATGATGTATCAATGTTGGCCTCTACAGAGCAATTATCCGATACCTGGAATGTCGCCGGGTCAGGCACCGCGTCACAGG
>NZ_BKAU01000016.1 GCF_007992715.1 Chitinophaga cymbidii | reverse complement strand
CGATCACGTGGATTACCAGGTAAACCCGTCAACAGATAACATCCTGGAACCCACAGAAAAACTACACCTGATCCCTTCCGCCACCGGCTTCACGTTCGGATCAGATGTAACATTAGATATTATAGACAATGACCACACCGGCGCCACGATCGCGTTAAGCACCTCGCAAACCACGATTGCAGAAGGCGGCACCGGCACGACGATCACTGCAACATTACTCGGCGGCCTTACAGCTGGCAGGGACATCGTGATCAACCTAAGCCGCGGCAGCAGCTCCACCTCACAGAGCAGTGACCACAGCACATTAAACCAGATCACGATCGCAGCCATGCAGACCTCCGGTAGCACCACGCTCACCGCAGTCAATGATAACATCCTCGAAAGAAACGAAACAATAGTACTGGAAGGCACCGCCACCGGCTTCACCGTCACCGGTACCACGGTAACGATCACTGACGCCACCGGTCCAAAACAACTCACACTAACACCAGAAGCCACCACGGTAACAGAAGGCAATACGATCAAAGTATGGGTACGCCTTCCTTCCGGCATCACCACATCTGAAGCCATCCCGGTACAACTGGCAGCAGGTGCGAGCACCGTTGCCGGATCAACCGAATACACTTTCCTGTCAACAGTAACGATCCCTGCTAACGGCAACGAGGTGTCCTTCGACTTAACAGCGGAACCAGACAACGTCATCGAACCGAACGAGCTATTGGAGATCACCGCAGAAGCAGATGTGTTTGATATAAATTCCACCGCAAACACATCAATAAATATTGTAGACGCCACCGGCACTGCTGCTAACAAAGTAATCAGCATCACCGGTGCAACTACAGTCACTGAAGGCAGCTCCGCCACACTCACCTTCAGCCTGCCAGCTGGCATCACCACTGCTGAAGCGATCACCATCAACCTTGCAGCAGGCACCGCTACACCCGCAACAGATGCCGCCGACTTCAGCCCGGCATTACTGACGAGTGTAACGATCCCCGCAGGCGGTGATCACGTGGACTTCCACGTAGACCCGGTAACAGATAACATCCTGGAACCCACAGAAAAACTACACCTGATCCCCTCCGCCACAGGCTTCACATTCGGATCAGATGTAACACTGGATATCCTAGACAACGACCACACCGGCGCCACGATCGCGTTAAGCACTTCGCAAACCACGATCGCAGAAGGCGGCACCGGCACGACGATCACTGCAACATTACTCGGTGGCCTTACAGCTGGCACAGACATCGTGATTAACCTAAGCCGTGGCAGCAGCTCCACCTCACAAAGTAGCGACCACAGCACGTTGAACCAGATCACGATCGCGGCAACGCAGACCTCCGGCAGCACCACGCTCACCGCAGTCAACGATAACATCCTCGAAAGAAACGAAACACTAATACTGGAAGGTACCGCCACCGGCTTCACCGTCACCAGCACCACGGTAACGATCACCGACGCCACCGGTCCCAAACAAATCACCTTAACACCAGAATCCACGACGGTAACAGAAGGCAATACGATCAAAGTATGGGTA
>NZ_BKAU01000015.1 GCF_007992715.1 Chitinophaga cymbidii | reverse complement strand
CGGGGATGAGGCGGCTATTTTCTGCCGTTGCGTTGCCTGTTGTGTTGAGGATATTGCCTGCTGCTGCGTAGTGACTGCCAGGGATTGCAGCCGCTGCTGCAGCATCACCTGTTGCTGGTGTTCAGGTTTGTGGAAGACATGCTTTGTTTTCGGCTCCTGCACGGCAATAATATCTGCGGCCAGGTATTTCCTGTTGAAGGACGCCCGGTTGCCGCACATGCCTCTTACCTGCAAGGCCACGATCAGCGTTCCCTTGCCGGGTACATCTATATTCAGCGCCGCGCCTGCGAATGCTTCACGGGTATCCAGCAGGATCATGGCGGTTTCAGTGCCGGTCACGCGGCGTTCCCTGAAGTGGATGCGCGTAGCGATCACTTTTACTTCCAGCGTGGAGATACCTTTGAACTGCGGCAGCGCCTGCGGCGGGATATGCAGTATCCCGTCCTCCGAGAGCGTGGGCGCTACGGTAAAGAAGCGATCTGTTCCCGTGTACTGGTTAAAGCGGAAACCTGAGATGGCTTCGGTGTTACGGAGGCCGCCTTTGATGATGGTTTTGATCAGACGGTTGATATGCCCGCCGTCGCAATGAACATCGAGGTCATTGGCGAATGCGCCGCGGATGAGGCGGGCTTTGCTGCTGGCCGCGCCGAACCGTTGTGCGGCCCGGCGGGTGGCCGTGGTCTGCCGGACGGTTTCCGGCATGCTGCGGAAGTAGTGTTTACCGTCCCGGTAATAGCCGATCATATTGGCGGCTTTGCCCGTGAAGGTGAACAAAGAAGTTTGTTTTGCCATTGGATATGATTTTGTTGATACATGAATATAACACTTATTCTCGGGAGAAGGTTGGGCAGGGGAATGGGGTGATCAAAAATGTTCAGAAAAGAAACCTTGGTCTCGGGATAATTCCCTCAACTTTTCGTCTTGATCCATCGTGGATCATGCGGGCTTTCGGGAGAAGAGATATACCGGGCGGTGCCGGTATCCTGCCGGGAGATCAGCTTTCAGTTTGCGAATGTGGGGTTTGATGTGATACACCGGTACAGCCGGCAGTCGTTTCAGCCTTATTCCGATACACCGAAAACGTACTGCTTTGATGACCTCGGGCTGGAATCGCCAGTGCAGTGCTGGGGGAATACGTGTAATGTGATGGCGGAGATTTTATTATCGCGCTATGATCTGTACGTATCGCAGCACAGGATGGTCACACATGTGACGACGAACCTGAACAGCGGGGAGCTGGAAGAGGCTTATGGGCCGAGGGTGCGGAGCAGGATGCGGGAGATGTTTAACCTGGTGGCGTTTGAGGAGGGGAGTAGGGATAAGCGGGGGTGAGGAGAGCGGATGCTATTGATGGATGCGTATTACTACGTGCAGGAGTGCCTGCGTGGAAATACGTAATCCCCCCAGGGGCTTGTTTTTTCACATTTTTACTATAACTTGGTTATGGTAACCATTATCCCGGTATGCGTCCCTTTTGCCTTGTTTTGTTTAGTTTAACCGTTCTGTCCTGTCAGCTTGCTGCGCAGGATAGCCTTATCAGCAAGGTTTCCGGAAAATACTTATCGCAGGTAACCCAGAAAAGCAGGCATTTCGAAAAGCAGCTGGATAGGCGCACATCTAAAGCGCTGGACCGTATGCGGAAGCAGGAGCAGAAGCTGCGGCGAAAGCTGGCGAAAGTGGACTCCATTGCCGCAAAGAATATCTTTACCCGGTCCATTGATTCCCTTGGCAGTCTCAAAAGCAGGTTGAAAAGTAAAACGGCCAAATATGAGAAAGCG
>NZ_BKAU01000013.1 GCF_007992715.1 Chitinophaga cymbidii | reverse complement strand
TGTTCCCGGAGGTGGAAACCCCATAGTAATTATGGTGTAATTCCGGGGATAAAGTTCTTTGACATATTGGATAATAAAAGTTGTAAGACACAGCAATGTGTAATAGAATACTTTAAGATTTTTAAAGCGAATAAGGGCGCATGGTGGATGCCTAGGCTCTAGGAGGCGAAGAAGGACGTGGTAAGCTGCGATAAGCTACGGGGAACTGCAAACGAGTGTTATATCCGTAGATTTCCGAATGGGACAACCCGGCATGCTGAAGGCATGTCACCCAGCAATGGGAGCCAACGCAGGGAACTGAAACATCTAAGTACCTGCAGGAAAAGAAAATAAATTAATGATTCCCTAAGTAGTGGCGAGCGAACGGGGACTAGCCCAAACCGCAGCGGCGTGCTGCTGCGGGGTTGTAGGACCGCATTTAGAAAGCTGTTTTAAGTTGAATCATCTGGAAAGATGAGCCGTAGCAGGTGATAGCCCTGTAGACGTAGTAAGCAGTGGACGAGTGGTATCCTGAGTAGCGCGGGACCGGAGGAATCCTGTGTGAAACTGCCAGCACCATCTGGTAAGGCTAAATACTCCCTAGAGACCGATAGTGAACCAGTACCGTAAGGGAAAGGTGAAAAGTACTCCGAACAGGAGAGTGAAATAGTACCTGAAACCGTGCGCCTACAAGCGGTCGGAGCCTGGTAACGGGTGACGGCGTGCCTTTTGCATAATGAGCCTACGAGTTACTCCTCACTGGCGAGGTTAAGTTCTTCAGTAACGGAGCCGCAGCGAAAGCGAGTCCTAACAGGGCGTTTAAGTCAGTGGGGGTAGACGCGAAACTTTGTGATCTATCCATGGGCAGGTTGAAGGTTTGGTAACACAAACTGGAGGACCGAACTCATTAGCGTTGAAAAGCTATGGGATGACCTGTGGATAGGGGTGAAAGGCCAATCAAACTGAGAGATAGCTCGTTCTCCCCGAAATGTTTTTAGGAACAGCCTCGTATACAAGAGTTATCATAGAGGTAGAGCTACTAATTGGGCTAGGGGGCTTCACCGCCTACCAAACCCTAATAAACTCCGAATGCTATGATATATCTACGGGAGTGAGGCTGTGGGCGCTAAGGTCCATGGCCGAGAGGGAAATAACCCAGATTAACAGCTAAGGTCCCCAAGAGTATGTTAAGTTGAACAAACGCAGTTCAAACCCTAAAACAGCCAGGATGTTGGCTTGGAAGCAGCCATTCATTTAAAGAGTGCGTAACAGCTCACTGGTCGAGGGTTTGGGCACGGAAAATGATCGGGCATCAAACATACCACCGAAGCTTTAGGATCATATCAGGAGATATGATCGGTAGGGGAGCATTCTGTACAGCATCGAAGGTGTACCGCGAGGTATGTTGGAGCGTACAGAAAAGAAAATGTAGGCATAAGTAACGATAAAGAAGATGAAAAATCTTCTCGCCGTAAGACTAAGGGTTCCTGATCAACGCTAATCGGATCAGGGTTAGTCGGGTCCTTAGGCAAAGCCGAGAGGCGTAGCTGATGGCAAACTGGTGAATATTCCAGTACCTGCTATAATTTCGATGGGGTAACGGAGTAGTGAAAGGACTGCGCACTTACGGAATAGTGCGTTAAAGGGTGTAGGTATACCGATTGTAGGCAAATCCGCAGTTGGTGCTGAACCTGATAGTACAGCAAAGCTTCGGCCGCGCTGATAATGTCCCTAAACAGACTTCCAAGAAAAACCTCTAAGGTTAGGTTATAGCAGCCCGTACCGTAAACCGACACAGGTAGTCGAGGAGAATATCCTAAGGCGCTCGAGTGATCCGTGGTAAAGGAACTAGGCAAATTGACGCTGTAACTTCGGGATAAGGCGTACCATAGTGATATGGTCTCAGTAAAATGGTCCAACCAACTGTTTAACAAAAACACAGGGCCCTGCAAAATCGAAAGATGACGTATAGAGCCTGATACCTGCCCGGTGCTGGAAGGTTAAGGAAGGGTGTTCGGGGTAACCCAAAGCTCCTGACTGAAGCCCCAGTAAACGGCGGCCGTAACTATAACGGTCCTAAGGTAGCGAAATTCCTTGTCGGGTAAGTTCCGACCTGCACGAATGGTCTAATGAGTTGGACACTGTCTCTACCACGAGCTCGGTGAAATTGTAGTATCGGTGAAGATGCCGGTTAATCGCAACGGGACGGAAAGACCCCGTGAACCTTCACTACAACTTAACATTGATTTTGAATGCCAGATGTGTAGGATAGTTGGGAGACTATGAAGCGGCTTCGCCAGGAGTCGTGGAGTCAACGTTGAAATACCAACCTTCTGTTATTTAGAGTCTAACCCGGAGACGGGGACATTGTTTGGTGGGTAGTTTGACTGGGGTGGTCGCCTCCTAAAAAGTAACGGAGGCTCGCAAAGGTACCCTCAGTACGGTTGGTAATCGTACGTAGAGCGCATTAGTATAAGGGTGCTTGACTGTGAGGCCTACAAGCCGAGCAGGTGCGAAAGCAGGCTAAAGTGATCCGGTGGTTCTGTATGGAAGGGCCATCGCTCAAAGGATAAAAGGTACTCCGGGGATAACAGGCTGATCTCCCCCAAGAGCTCATATCGACGGGGAGGTTTGGCACCTCGATGTCGGTTCGTCACATCCTGGGGCTGGAGAAGGTCCCAAGGGTTCGGCTG
This sequence comes from Chitinophaga cymbidii, assembly GCF_007992715.1. Lineage (GTDB taxonomy): Bacteria > Bacteroidota > Bacteroidia > Chitinophagales > Chitinophagaceae > Chitinophaga > Chitinophaga cymbidii. The sequence continues at coordinate 667 of NZ_BKAU01000013.1, read as the reverse complement.
TTCGCCGATTAAAGTGGCACGTGAACTGGGTTCAGAACGTCGCAAGACAGTTCGGTCCCTATCTGTTGTGATCGTTAGTAAATTGCGAGGACATGACCTTAGTACGAGAGGACCGGGTCGTACGTACCGCTGGTGTATCTGTTGTGCCGCCAGGTGCAGTGCAGAGTAGCTATGTACGGGCAAGATAAACGCTGAAAGCATCTAAGCGTGAAACTTACCTCAAGATGAGTTTACTTTTAAGGGCCGTCAGAGACGATGACGTTGATAGGCTACAGGTGTAAGGGTGGTAACATCGCAGCCGAGTAGTACTAATTGCCCGTAAGCTTTAATTTTATTTTATTGCACTCCATGGGATCGGAAGAAACCGGGATGTGTTTTACAACTTATCCAATATGTGAATTTATTGGTCATCCGGAGGATGCAGGCAGGGCGAGAATGCTGACAGCGAGATCGCAAGCAGCAACATAGCTGAAGCGACAAACAGCAGCAATAGCCAGCCATACAATGCATGATCCGGATCGGACAACAACAGAAGATATTAAAGATCTTATGGTGGTTTTGCCGAGGGTGTTCACCTCTTCCCATTCCGAACAGAGAAGTTAAGCCCCTCATGGCCGATGGTACTGCACTATCATGCGGGAGAGTAGGTAGCTGCCATATTTATTGA
>NZ_BKAU01000012.1 GCF_007992715.1 Chitinophaga cymbidii | reverse complement strand
GCACTATGCAAATAGCATGCGGTCCGGTAATAGAATATTGTCGCAATAACTTAGTATTCGATAAACCCATACCGATTATGTATAGAATTTTAATTTCCCTATTAGCTTTCATTGTAGCTTTTTTTTGTCCTTTTATCGCGTCCGCCCAAAACCGGATCGAAAGTACCGGAAATGTAGGGATTGGAACTACCACTCCCGTTGTGAAACTAAGTGTTTATGGACCTTCTGACGATTCAGCGGCTATTTCACTTCAGTCGGGAACCAATAGTCGTTTCTATATACAGCAGGGAGGTGCGCTGTTGAAAATAGGAGGCGTAACGCCCGGTGTTGGAGCTATAAATGTGTTGAATACCGGAAGAGTGGGGATTGGAACGGCCAGCCCGGGATATAAACTGGATGTTCAAAATGGCTCGGTAAATATTGGTTGGGGGGCAAATATTGCATATCGGGCGGGCAGCTATGTGTCCATCGGTAATATGTCTTATTTAAATGCTCCTTACATCGCATTTAATGCATTTCTAACCACTTCTGATATACCAACCAGCAAGAATCTGTTCACTCCCACTTATAACGCAGGAGGAGGTTTGGTAATAAAAGGGGACGCAGGTAACAGTGGGCTGCACTTCTTGCAGAGGAGCTACAATAACGGGATTCCGCCTTACGACCTCAGTTCCTTTACGGAAGTACTAACATTGACTTCTGGCGGTAATGTAGGAATAGGTACAACTTCCACTGGTATTCACAAACTGGCAGTAGAAGGTTCTATCGGTGCCCGAAAGGTGAAAGTTAATCCTTCCGGCTGGGCCGATTTCGTATTTCATCCGGAGTACCGCCTCTCGCCTTTGGAGGAAGTAGAAGCTTTTATAGACAATAATGGGCATCTACCTGAAATTCCAACGGCCAGGGAAATTGCTAAAGAAGGGCTGGATCTGGGGGAAATGGATAAAAAGCTACTGCAGAAAATCGAAGAGTTGACCCTCTACGTAATTGAACAGAATCGAAAGTTGAAGAAACAGCAGGAGCATATCCAGCGGCTTGAATCGGAATTGTCGGCTCTTAAAACGAAAGCACAATAATCATTAAAAGACTGCCTGATGGCATAATATCTATAAATAACCCTTTATCTCATGAACAAAATATCAACCTTTCTTTCAATCGTACTGATGATAATCGTAGCCACTCTAGCAGCAAAAGCTCAGAATCATTTTCCGTCAACGGGTAATGTAGGATTGGGAACAACAACTCCACCTAAAAGGCTGACACTGGATCTTGGTTCAACCAGGGACGGCATTTATCTGTTTAGTGATGGTGACTATTCTGCCTATTCAGATATTAGTTTTAACATAAAGAATCCGGCTTCAATACCTACTGGTAACGTTTTGAATTGGGTAATTTCTCATCGGAAAGACGGATATTTTTCAGGTGGTGGTGCCCTGTCTTCCCTGGAGTTCTACGGCTTGCGACAGGGTGGAGGTTATGTTACGCCCTTAATCTTCAAACCAACCGGCGATATTCTCATCGCCTCAGCATTCAACACCGCCAGAAGCGGTAACGTAGGCATTGGCTTGACTGCTCCTTCCGAGAAATTGCATGTTAACGGCAATATCATGGTGGGTATTGGGCAATACATCGGAACAGCGTTTAGCTACCAGTTTCCCTACGATGGTAAGAACCAGCCGCATTACGGGATGCAATGGACGCATGATTCCTGGAACACGAATGGGCCCACCCTATGGACAGCAGCATATGGAGGAATGAAGTTCTTTGTCGCCGGTTCTTTAAAAATGGTAGTCAATAGCGCGGGGAATGTTGGTATTGGCACAACCTCTCCGCAGGCAAAACTTGCTGTGAATGGCGATATCTTTTCCAGGAAGGTGAAGGTTACACAGGCGGGATGGGCGGATTTTGTATTTGAACCGGAGTATAAGCTGTTACCGTTGCACAAAGTAGAGCAGTACATCAGAAAAAATAAGCATCTACCGGATATCCCATCTGCCAAAGAGGTGGAAGACAGCGGATTGGATCTAGGGGAAATGAACAGGAAGCTGTTGCAGAAAATCGAAGAGCAGATGTTGTATATCATTGAGTTAAACAAGACAGTTAAAGCGCAAGGGGAGCGCATCGAGCTGCTAGAGAAATCAAAACATTAAAAATGACCGAGTTATGAAGAAATTTCTTTCCGTTTCCTGTCTGTGTATTGTAGCGGTCCTTCGGACATTTGCACAACCTGATATTGAAAAAATTACCCGAAACAAGATTATTTATCCATCTCCTACTGCCACCTCGCTTGGTAAGTACGGGGAGTTTCCCGTCAGCTTGTATAATGGTTTAGTAAATATCGAACAAGGATTGTTGAATATAAAAAGCGGTAGCTTGTCTCTTGATGTGTCCCTCAGTTACCATTCTGGGGGGAACAAGCCAGCCGATATCCCAGGGTGGGTTGGCCTGGGGTTCAGTTTGAACGCAGGAGGTGTTATCACCCGAGTTGCCCGGGATATTCCGGATGACTTGACAGGAGGTTTCTACGCCTCAATAAACGAAATTAAACCGTTGCTTAATAACTACATTCCAACTGATCCGTTTCTGGAAGCCTATGTTAACCGGTATATGGACATCAATTCCGACAAATACCTATTTAATTTTTGTGGCCGAAGTGGTGAGTTTGTTTTTGACTGGAACCAGAATGTAAAGTTGACAAAAAAGGCTCCCTTAAAAGTACAGGTCAACTACTTATATACATATGGCTTTCAATCATTTGTCATAACTACTGAAGATGGAGTAATGTATACATTTGATCAACTGGAGAAATCCGCATATATAAGACCTGATAATCAGGAAACCTATTATACATCTTCCTGGTATTTGTCCAAAATAAAGAATCTGTCAGGTGATAGCATCGTTCTCAAGTATGTGACCCCTACTAACAATCACCGCTATAAGCGCTACCCCTATCAGAAGTTTGTGATCGCTTATTGGGGGGGGATTCATGAGATCAGCCACAATATTAATAGCGCCTCAATCAATAAGGATTTTGTCATTTACCTGGATGAAATTATCTTCAATGGAGGAAAATTGTCTTTCCCGAAATCTAAACGAAATGATCCCTATTATACTGCCGGGGCTTCGGGAAGTATCATCGAAGAAAAAAAGCTTGATGCCGTTGTATTAAGTGATACAGGCGGAAATGTGTTAAAGCGCTGGGACTTTCAATATATTGAAAACAATACGGAACGTTTGAAACTACAATCCTTGAGATTGAGAGGTGCAGATACGGTAACGGATCAACTGTATGTGTTTTCTTATAACCCCGTTAAGCTGCCTGTTAATACCGCAGCCAACCAGGATCCTTATGCAACAAATAGTGTTGACTACTGGGGGTATTACAATGGAGCGCCCAATACTTCAAACCGTATTCCTCTTACCCAGGTTTCTTCAACTACCTATTATGGAAGCGCTGACAGAAATCCGCGGGCGACAGAGATGAAAGCCGAAATCCTCAGTAAAATAACATATCCAACAGGCGGATATACCGAGTTCGACTATGATCCACATGATTATAGTTCAATGGGGGAATCCTTTTCCTCTCCCCCTGCATTTGAATATCATTGGGATGAGCCAATCGGGTTCGAATTTGAGGATGGGTATTTCCAGGTCGATCCTGCAACGCTTACATTCACACTCACAGGCCCCACATTGGTAAAAGTGTCGAGAGGAGTTCAGCGAACTGGCCCAAATTGTGCATGGATGCCTACCGGTGATTTTGAATCCAACTCGTATGTCTACAGCGCCGGAACCTACAATCTAAGAACAATTTTTAATACCGATGAGTTACTTGCACCAACCAGTTCGGATGTTCACCGGGCGTACGGCACAGTAGAAGTAAGGAGAGAGATTCCAATTGTTTCGAAAATGGCGGGGGGATTGAGGATAAAGAGAATCCGGAATTTTGACGGAACTAAAATTACCACAAGGGATTTCGAATACAAGTTGAGTTATATTAATGAATCCAGTGGGGTCCTTTCCATGTTCCCTACTTTCCATGTCAGAGCAGAAAATCTTTGGCAGAATATGATCGGATTGTACTCAAGTTCAGATCCGATAAACGATATGCCCGAGGGTGCTGCCGTAGGCTACTCCCGGGTTGTGGAAAAATTGGAGGATAGTTCATCCATCGTACATGAATTTACAACATATGACGAGTATCCTGATATTATGACCGATTTTAGTAACGGGTTCTCTGACTACAGGCTTTCGCATTTGATCTCCAGAAACCACTTTAGAGGATTCGAGAAGTCTGTATCTTATTATAATTCCAGTGGCAATATTGTAAAGCAGATTAACAATACCATCAGCCATATCGAGCCGGCGGCGCTTGATATTCCTGCTGTCGATATCAAGCCAACATTCAATATTACTTTCCTCGACTATAACGGCAATTTGAATCATAATCCTATTGCAGGGCTTTTGATAACAAGATATGACATCCCCTGCCGGTATGTTTACAATATGTGCACCGTGGAGGAAACATATTCTACCGACGGCTCAAATTCAATTGTTAACAGCAAGAAGATCTATTATGATAATCCTGACCACCTTCAGCCTTCAAGGATTGAAGTAGTAAAAAGTGACGGAAGTAAGGAAATAACATGTACTACTTATCCCGACGATTATCCTGCAGGGACAGCATTTATTGATTACATGAAGGCCAATAATATGGTTGCTTATCCAGTTGAGCAGGTGGTTTATAAGGAAGTTGGCACAACAAGGACCATTTTATCCGGCAATATCACGAAGTATCGTGCAGAAGGCAAAGGACTGGTTGACCAAATATTAATGTTGGAAACTCCGGATCCTGTTCCATTGACGTCATTTAAATTCAGCAACCGGTTAAGCGGTATATTGCCTCCAACTGGCGCTACATCAGTATTCAGTCCTGACAGTAAATATAAAATACAACTTACTTTCAATAGCTACGATACCAAAGGTAATCCCCTTCAATATACAACGGAGGGTGGCGTGCCAGTCAGCTACCTATGGGGGTACAATGGACAGTTCCCCGTAGCGGAGATTAAGAATGCAACGGCTGGGGATATTGCGTATACAAGCTTTGAATCTGATGGAAAGGGGAATTGGGTTTATAATGGGGCTAGCTCAACAGACATGACGTCTCCCACTGGAAGAAAATGCTATAGCCTATCGGGGGGGGCAGTATCAAAAAGTGGATTGAATTCAGCGAAACAGTATGTTTTGACTTATTGGGCGAAAAGCACATCGGCTGGCAATATCAGCGGGGGCGTTGCGAGCATGATTGATTTGCGAAATGGTTGGTCCCTGTACAGCCGTGTTCTTACGAATGACAGACCCTGCGTCGGTGATCTCCGCCACCACGGATGTACGGCAGACCACCCAGTACTTCGACGGCCTGGGACGTCCATTGCAAACCGTTTCCAAGGGCATCAGCCCTGCGGGTCGCGACCTGGTGGCGCCAGTGATCTACGACGCCTTCGGCCGGGAGCAGTTTAAATATCTACCCTACATACCGCAGAGCGGCAACATGAACGATGGGAAATTCAAGACTTCTCCCTTTGCAGGACAGGCAGCATTTTACAATAACCGCACGCTGAACCCGGGTGTACTGGGCGATACCGTATACTACAGCCGCACC
>NZ_BKAU01000011.1 GCF_007992715.1 Chitinophaga cymbidii | reverse complement strand
AGTGCGGCTGTAGTATACGGTATCGCCCAGCACACCAGGGTTCAGCGTGCGGTTATTGTAAAACGCTGCCTGTCCTGCAAAGGGTGAGGTCTTGAATTTCCCGTCGTTCATGTTGCCGGTCTGTGGTACGTAGGGTAGATATTTGAACTGCTCCCGGCCGAAGGCATCATAGATCACCGGCGCCACCAGGTCGCGGCCAGCGGGGCTGATGCCTTTGGAAACGGTTTGCAAAGGGCGCCCCAGGCCGTCGAAGTACTGGGTGGTCTGCCGTACATCCGTGGTGGCGGAGATCACCGACGCAGGGTCTGTCAGTGGCTTGTCTGGCTCCCAGGTACGGATATAGTTGATCGTTGTATTCGTATAGGCGCCAGGGATGGCAACAGGAGTCGCTGACGGTGGATTGATAGTGGGGGTCTGTGCGGATACGCTCATTCCGCCACCGATTAGTAAAACACCTAACAGACTGTTGAATACTTTATGCATACCTGTAAATTGAATCATTGATTGATAGCAGTTTGATAACGATAGTCAAATTGCCGAAGAATTCTGCTGCTCTGGTCTTTCACGAGCTTCAGCCGGCCGAAATCATCATACTCATAGTATGTTGTCCTTCCAGCAGGGTCAGTTTCGCTCGTCACCCCTGTTAAAGGATTATATGTAAACGTCGTTACCTGTGCGTCAGGAAGGTTTGTCCGCAGCTTATTCAATTCCACTCTCAATGCCTGATCATTTGCCGGATTAGCAAGAATGGATTGGGAAACGTGTTGTAAGGCGGAATTATAATCGCCGCCGACTACTTTGGCAACAGGATATTGAGAATGATATCCCCATAAATATGTCTCCTTCACATTCGCTGCCATTTGCTGCTCCAACACGCATCCGTTCGCGCTATACCTGTTAAACAGCACTCTGGTTTCCTCGGGCAGTGTCTTAATTTTTGAAACGATACTCTGAGGAACAAATACATCTGGATGCGGATTGAAAAAATTCTTCCGCGTAAGCACCTGCTGTATATTGTTCTTAAGCGTTATACTTTCAACAACAGGCCCGATGATATGGCGGTTGATCATTTGTTGATAGATATTTCCGGGATCGCGCCCGGCAGTAACCATATCATTGGGATAAAAGTAATTTTGCCTGATGGATTCGTTACGACTATTGAGTGTAATTGAAGATTTCAGATAATAGTAGTCGGAATCATACTGGTATTCCGTTTGCGTTCGCAGCAGTCTACCTGCGGCGTCGTATTCATAGATGTCTTTTCCCACCAGTTCCGCTCTGCCAGCAGCCGGATAAAAACTTATGGACTTGAAATAGACCGGAAACGTCCAATACGGGACGGTAGTACCTTCCATGCTGTTATACCCAAAAAGATATTTGACAGGGGAAATGGAAACTGATCTAAAACTTTCCAAAACAGCAGGATTCTGATGATAGTTATCATCAAGCAACTGATAAGCGTTTACTTCCTTCCGCTGTAGAACACCTGTGCTGTTATACGTTAATATCGAATCAGGCAACCCATTGACCCAGCTTTTATACTCCGGCGGGCCATATGGAAAAGGTTTATTGATGACCACAGGTGCCTGATCAAACGATTTGAAATATGATTCCGTCCAGCCCATGTTCTGATTGTTGGCTGTCACCTTTTTTACAACCCTTTTATACGCAACCGGACTACCATTCGAATATTCCATTGGAAAAACGGTAGAACTGGTACGGACAATAAAATTCGGGCTGCTGGTAGTATATAGTTCAGGTACATGGAGAGTAGCTGGCGGAGATCGCTTGTCAAAGTATAACGTATTAGAATACACAGGGTACATCCCCAGGGTACCCGAGGATGTTGCACCATCCTTCAACAGGTATTCAAACTCCTGCACGGTAACCGGAATGGCCGATCCATCAACATAATCCGATATCTTTCTCACCCTTAAGCCGCCAACATACAATTGAAGGTCTCCCAGCTCATGCGTATGGATAATGGGATCGTTCACATGTACTTCCTTCCACCTGAAATTGACATAAACAAAATAGCTGCTGGTAATGCCTTGCGTAAAGCTAGTGATCGAATATGTTCCTTGCACCAGATTGTTTAGCGTAAATGTGTGGACGGGCTGATGGGATGACGTTGGCGCTTCGAAAGAATGCACATCTATCAATACTCCGGATGGGTTCCTGATCTCAAGTACAACACGACAACCGCCAACGTTATTACAAGTATAACTGGTACTCGGTACCTGTACTTCGATTGCTGTGGCGGTATTCGGATCTCCCTGAAAATCGAAAGTAGTGGTATTGCTGCCCGAACTTGTACAATACACTGTGGTTCCCACCCATTTGAAATATTCCACGGTGGTTGCCGTCGTTCTGGTATCCAGCCTGGGATCAACCGCCCGGTTGGCCTCCATTTCAAAATCAGTATATCCGCCGGTAGGATACTGAATCCGTTTCAAAGAACCTGCTTTAGATCTTTGCGGATCAGTGTGACGATTTCCTCCGCCATATACATGGTATGATCCATAATTTCCACCGGAGCCAACCATCACCGCTTCGGTCGGAATCAACTGCTGAGAGCTGTTAGTATTATAAAATCCCCAATGATCCTGTTCATTTGAAAGCCTTGCAGGCAATGGTATATCATAGGTGAACGCATATCCCGGCTCCGCCGTTTCAGCAGTCCCTGTAAATGGAATTACGTTCGTCAGTGTCGGCCTGTTCAAAGAATAATCATGCATGAGCTTAAACCCGCGCGTAGCACTGCCGCTGGATACATTGATCTTCTTTAGCAAAAAATCACCGTAAGGCTGATCGGTACGTTCGGTTATACTATATGTGAATGATAGCTGTACACCGTTTGGAAAAGTGATATATTTGAGCCGCTTCCCACTTATCGAACGGTTAGCAATAGATGTTGAAAGCCCCCTGGGAGGTATCTCCAATCCACTCTGGTCAGGCAGTCTAAGCACTTCTGATACGCTTTTCCCTGCGTAATAGCTGAACTCCGTGTCATCATAATCAAGAACAATAGAATCTTTCCCTGAAGGCGTCAATATTTTCGTAAGGTACCAGGAGGACGTATACAATGCTGCGGCAGTACCTATCGACTGGTCATGGGTAAGTTCTTCCGCATCGAATATATACCTGAACCCTGATTCATCCCAAATGATAAACTTTGAGATCATCGGGTAGGCGGAAGTGCTTCCCAGCACCTGGGAGATTTCCCTCTCTATCTTTAGCCGCTGCTGATCCAGCATCAAAAAGTTGCCATTCTTTCCATAAACAAACTTTCCGGAGCGGCCGCAAAAATTAAAATTAAACATGTCATTCTGGGAGTCCATCCCCAAATCATACATCTGGTTGAAAGGGCGATTCGCAGGATCAGCCCCCGTATTACCAGCCTCCTCGTCCACTGGCAGCGCAGCTGAATTGATGAAGCCAATGCCATTCATTTCATCATAAATCCCCCGAACTGTTCTCGTCACCACCCCGCCGGCATTCAACGCCCATCCAATACCGACACTGGATGGCATTTCATCTACCCGTACGCCGCCTGCATGATATGCCAATGCCACAGCGAGATTCAACCCCAGGCTTTTATTTTCATAATTATAAACAGGAACATCAATTTGCGGAATGCCGGTAGACGGTCCCACTGGTATATTACCAAACTTTGCGATGGCATATGCGTTCGGTGCCGGTGGACTGATCGTTTCCAATGCCGGATTTAAGGGCTGTGTCTGTCCATACAGCTGCCTGGCGGCCAGGCACAATAAGTAAACGAAAACTATCAATACTTTTTTCATAAGTCGGTGGTTACTTCTTCAACGCCTGTATTTCGCTCGATAAAAGTTCAATCTTCCTATTCAACTCAATGATATACAACATCTGCTCCTCAACCTTCTGCAGCAACAGCCTGTTCATCTCCCCAAGGTCCACCCCTTCCATCGCCACCTCCTTCGCAGAAGGAATATCCGGCAAATGCTTATGCTTCCTCACAAACGCCTCCACCTCCTGCAAAGAAGGCAACTCATACTCCGGCTCAAACACAAAATCCGCCCAATTCGTTTGCTGTGTAACCTTCACCTTCCTGGCGCCAATCGTTCCTTCCACAGCAAGTTTGTATGATCCCGGCGTTGTGGTACCAATGCCTACATTTCCGTTTCCCAGGATGGTCATCCTTCTTGTATAGCTCCCGTCATTACTTGTTACGAAATCGATAAAGGAACCCCAACCTGTGTTGTCTGCTATTATACTAATACCTGCTCCACCTTTTCCCGGCTTTGCATTACGCCAGCCTGCAACAGGATCATCAAAAAGATTCGCTCCGAGGAAAAGCCGCTGCCTCGTATCCGAAGTTTGCACAACGCCTCCGTAACCGGCTCCCATTGGATCACCTAAAAAGATAGCAGAATGATCCCCTTTACTGATATGAAGTCCCGGATTACTGGTTCCGGTAAGCGGTTGAGGAGTTCCTATTCCCACATTCCCGGCGAAGTAACTCGGCGTCGTTCCATTAAAATATGCAGCATTTGTACGCGACATTCCCTGAACGTTTACATAATTATCGATAACCGTTTTAAAACTATGCAAAGGTCCACCGGGCTCCTGGTAAGGAATTGGGTTATGAACACCGTCAAATATCACCGGGAGCACCGGATAATTGGATCGCAGGTAATACGTCGTATTCCCCCGCATCCACACAAGAATGGAAGTGCTGGAATTCGCTACGGACATATCTCTCCACCCTGCAATAAATAAATTTATAGTCGGATTACTGGGATTGGCTTGTTTGATATCCGCATCTATGAAGCTTGATCCATTACCCCACCCTGTAGTATGATACCTGAATGTCGAAATAAGGGACCCTCGCCACAAACTGTCTGTATGCACATTGGTCCGGCCAATTTCCAGTTCGGTGGCTATATTGAAATTCCGGGCGCCGTCGTAAAATTTGACAGGGTAAAATTTGGTATGATCACCTTCTACTTTTATCGTATCGATGATCTGTGCATGTACGCGATCAGCGGCAGTTACGAGAACAAAGAGGAAAAGACAGATAAAATATTTCATAGGTACCAAATCTATTTGTCTTCCAAAGCTTTCAGGCGGTTATTGAGATCGATCACATGCAGCGTTAACTCTTCCACTTTCTGCAGGAGCTTTTTATTCATTTCGCCGAGATCAATTCCCTCGGCCAAAACCTCCTGCTCCGTTGGGATATCCGGTAAATGCCGGTGTTCACGGATGTATTGTTCCAATTCCTGTAAAGACGGCAAATGATAATCCGGTTCAAACACAAAATCCGCCCACGCAGACTGAGTGACCTTCACTTTCCGGGCGCCAATTGTGCCTTCTACTGCCAGCTTATATGTTCCGGGAGCAATGGTTCCAATGCCAATATTTCCATTTGGCCTGAAAGTCATCCATGGCGCGGAATAGGGAGAAAATGCCGTTGTATTACCTCCTATATAACCGTACTGCATAACTGAATCAAGTCCTAACATCCCGAATGCAAAAAGCTTTCCGGTCCCTCCATAAGAAAGACTAAACTCCCTGGCCCATCCGCCGGCAAAATCTATATCTATATTCACACCATAGGGGTAACCACCCGGGTTCGTCAACTTTAGATTTCCACCGTTTATATGCAAGCGCTGGTTTGGCGTACTGGTGCCGATACCAACATTCCCTGAAGAAGGAAAAATGTTCTGGGCACATAGTTGCCCACTACACAGGGAAACAAAAACAATACAGTAAACAAATTTCATAAGGTATATTAACAGG
>NZ_BKAU01000010.1 GCF_007992715.1 Chitinophaga cymbidii | reverse complement strand
TGCTTTCTCATATTTGGCCGTTTTACTTTTCAACCTGCTTTTGAGGCTGCCAAGGGAATCAATGGACCGGGTAAAGATATTCTTTGCGGCAATGGAGTCCACTTTCGCCAGCTTCCGCTGCAGCTTCTGCTCCTGCTTCAACATGCGGTTAAGGGCTTTGGATGTCCGTTTATCCAGCTGCTTTTCAAACTGCCTGCTTTTCTGACTTACCTGTGAAAGATATTTCTCCGGGACCTGCTGAACACGGGCTACAATGCTATCCTGGGCAAAACCGGGGAAGGATAATGCAAACAAAAAGAAGAAGGTTAATAGCGGGTTACGGGTCATTGACGATAGGTATGGAATAGGTGATAGTTCCACTAAAGTAATCAAATATCCCAAAAATCAAAGCAAAATTATCACTCTTCCATTACCTTCTTCTTTTTCCCTTTTACTTTCTTTGACACTTTCTCTTCCTGAACAATATCCAGGTACATGAGACCGCTAATATGATGCAGGGTGCAGGACAAATAATATACACATTGCTCCCCAATGATAAAATCCAGTGTGATGGTATCTTTTGCGAGGCGCAGCTTTTTTTGCGGCGCGCCAAACAACGCCGTAAGGTCTGCTTCTGAAGAGGCCTTTGTTACAGGCAGTTGCAAGGCTTCCAGCACTCTGCCGGCCATCTCCGCATCTTCTTTCGTAAAATCGAGAGAAATGGCCCTTGTTGCTTCCGGTTCGGCCAGTAAACGAAGGCAGGTATTGAAGCCGGAAAGCTCCCCTACCCACAGTTCTCCCATAAACTCATAATTCTCTATCTCCCTGATATCAGCGCCTGCATAAAAGTCACTTAACCGGATCGTGTGAAAATCCTGGTATGTAATAATGTTCATAGGTCTTTGCTTGAAATTTTGTGGTAACAATGCAGCCCGGGAACCATGGGTAGTTGCCAGGGAAATGGAATATAAAGGGATTCATCCAGGGTTTTAAGCCGCATAGGTTTACACGGTTTTTCAACAACCGTTGCATAAATATATAGCTATTTCTTACATTTTTAAGTGCGCAGGAAAAATAATGATGATGAACAAGTTATGAAGCGTCCAAAAGTTATGTATTTAATTTATTCATTATGCAAATAAATAATTCGTAATGATGTAGCCGTCAAAAAAAAATGCCCGGCATCCGCCGGGCATCCTCAAAAATCTCAAAAATCTTAAAAATCATCGCCTCCCATGTTATCTCCTCCTTCATCATTCCCCCGCTTCCGCTTGAACAAATTCGTGTCCATTTTCCCGAACCGCCAGCTCACATTCAGCCGCAGCTCACGCGATACCCGCTTCCGGTAACGCTCGGATTCAGAGAAGGCCGTACGGGTATAGCTCAAATCACGGTCCCAGTTAAAGATATCATTCAACCCCAGCGACACAGAGAAATTCTTCTTCTTGAAAAAGTCCTTCTTCACCGCCACATCTATCTGGTACTCCGGCGCATCCTCGCCCTGCGGCTCGATGCGCTTGGATTCATATTCACCGGTCACCTGCAGCGTGAGGTTCCAGGGCAGCTTGGTATTACTGTTAATTTTGCCGAACCACACGAAACCGGAATTGCTAAGCGCACCGGCATCGATCTTCGTCTGCGCAAAGTTCACGTTGGTAGTCACGTCCCAGTTCTTCGTGAGCTGGTTGCGCATGGTCACTTCCAGGCCGTACGAATTACGGACGGATGCGTTGATCGGATATTCCAGCACCACCTTGCGCTCCTGACCGTCCAGGTTCAGCACCGTGTCCACAAAGAAATCCGTGATCGCGTTGGGCGTATTGCGGAAGTATACGGACGCCAGTATATTATGTTTCCGGTCAAAGTCTTTCAGGTAAGACAGCTCGAAGGAGTTGGTGAACTCCGGTTTCAGCGCGGGGTTACCACGTTCAGCGGAGTTCGCGTTGTATTCGATGTTCGGCAGCAGGTCGCGGAACCAGGGACGGCGGATACGGCGGCTGTAATTCAGCTGCATCTCATGATCGCCCTTGAACTTCTGCGTCAGGAACACACTCGGGAAAAGGCTGATAGGATAATCGATCTTGTAATTGGCATCCTTCACATTGCGCAGCTCTCCGCTGTAAAACGACTGCTCCGCACGAAGACCGGTCTGGAACCCGAAATTCCCGAATGCTCCCGTATAGCTGACATACGCCGCATTGATCTGTTCCGTATAGTGGTAGTCGTTAGACAGCGCGGAATCGTACAGGAATGCGCCGCTGTCAAAATCCCGGCCATAAGTGCTCAATACGTTGTTGAATGTACGCGAGTTGGTGCGCAGCCCGGCTTCCAGCTTGGAGGTTTCAGACAGCGGGTTCACGAAGTCGATCTGGCCGGTCATATACGACGTGTTGCCGTTGCCGTTAGCATAGCGCAGTTCCGGCTGTATCGGGGAATTGATCGGCTGGTGCTGCATGTCGTAATATTGCAGGCTGTAGTCGTCGCGGTTCTCGCTGTTGGCGCGGTTGTAGGTGAAATCCGCCGTCAGCTCGCGGCCTTCCTTCGCAAAGGTGCGCTTGTAGCCGATCTGCGAAGTATAGTTACGGAACTTGCGTTTGCTGTCGTTGCGGCCGGAGGCGTAGCGGACGCGGTTCTGATGAATATCCAGGTCGTAGATCGTTTGTTCGTTCATGTTATTGAAATCACCGCCTACAATGCCCTGGGATATGGTGATGGTGTTCCGGTTATCAATGAACCAGTCGAAACCAACGCGGCCGGACTGGAACTTGCGGCCGAAATCGCCATCCTGGTACTGGTCCATGTAAGTAGTGGTATCGTCATCGATGTTCTTGCGGAACATATGTGTTTTCATCGGTGACTTACGGTCGCGGAGATTGTAATTCACGAAGAAATTGATCTTTCCCTGGCGCAGGTTCAGATCTATTCCGGCGTTGGTGCTTTCGGTGGTGGAGATGCCGGCGGTGATCAGACCGTTGAGGCCCGCGCGGCGGTTCTTTTTCAGTACGATGTTCAGAATGCCGCTCATGCCTTCCGCATCGTATTTGGCGGAGGGATTGGTCACCACTTCCACCGAGGCGATAGCGTCGGCGGGTATCTGGTCCAGCGTAAGCGTGCTGGGGCGGCCGTCGATGAAAATGGTGGGGCTGCCGTTCCTTACCGAAACATTCCCGTCAATGTCCACATTCACAGAAGGCACCTGCCGCAAAACGTCCGTAGCAGTGCCTCCGACACTGGCCAGGTTCTTGTCCACATTGAACACCCGTTTATCGATCTCCATCGTAAAAGCGGGCTTCTCTCCCACTACTTCCACTTCGTTCAGCGCGGTAGCGGCGGATTTCAGCCGGATGTTGCCCACGTCCGTAGTGCGTTTCACCGCAACGGCCTGAAAGTGGGTCTGATAGCCAATGAAATATATTTTCAGAATGTAATTACCTGGCTTGAGCTGCCGGAAATCGAAATCCCCGTTGGGTTTGGACAGCATGCCCGTCAAAACCGTTGAATCGGGGTTCAGTAATGCGACAGATGCGTATTCTACCGGTTTGCCCGTCTTATCGTCCAGTAACTTTCCTAACAAAGCAGCCTGGGACTCTCCCTGCTGCTGTTGCTGCGCCTGCACGTGGATACTGTTTCCCATGATCCATCCTAGCAACAAAATGACAATTTTCCTCATGATTTACTTTACACAATTGATGTTCAATGCGGTTAAAAGTAAACATTAATGCTCAGGGTATGATAATTAATGGATGGATGGTTAAACGGCTGGTATTATAACAAAATTAACGGGCGGGAGGTTACGGCTGAAAGCCAAAAACGCTTAAATTAATCCGCTATTTAAAACTTTTGCCCTGAAAAAACACTCACTTTTTTGTTAGCGGCTTTTCTTATACAGACGGTCGCCGTTCAGAATGCCGTTTTATGATGAAGCCACCGATAATGACGCCGGCAGCAAAACGATCCGTTTAAAAAATATAGCTTTGATAACCACCGCTGAAAAATAAATTTGGAAATACTGAACACCGTTCATTATATTTGCATCGTAAAGTAAATAATTCAACATGGGCATTTCTGACAGGAAAGAAAGGGAGAAGCAGGAAATGAAACGGCTGATCATTGACGCCGCAACGCACATGTTCCTTGAAGAGGGATATGAAAAAACCTCCATCCGCAACATCGCAGATAAAATTGAATATAGTCCGGGTACGATCTACCTTTACTACAAGGACAAAGACGAGCTGCTGCACGAAGTACAGCGCGAAGCTTTCCGCAGGCTGCTGGAAGCATTCGAGGAAAAGGCGCCGAGCAGGAATCCCTGGAAGCGGCTGGAACAGATCACGCAGACCTATATTCAATTCGGGCACGAACAGCCAGAGCTGTACGACCTGATGTTCATCATCCGCGCACCGATGAACAAAGTGGAGGACCAGGGCTGGCTGAACGGAAAAGGCTGCTTCTCTTATCTGATGGATTGCGTGCAGGAATGCGTGTCTAAAAAGCTGATCCGGTTCTCCGATCCGCGGGCAGCGGCCCTCTCCGTATGGTCCATGTGCCACGGGTTTGTATCCCTGAATATACGCTGCAGGATGAAAATACTGGAAATGGACGAAGCAGGCGTAGAAAAGCTCATAGCAGCCACCGTGCAGGAATACCTGCGTATGATCAAAGCATAGTATTAATAACAATCACGGATATACGGTATCTCTGGTTGTTTTTTTTCGCCAGTTTACTAAACGATGTTCATTATGTTACCAAGGATCATTATTCTAGTTGTGTTTACAAACATTACTCTGTATAGCCGGGCGCAGCAAAGCGTGCTGGACGGCTATATCCGGGAAGCCTTCACCCGCAATGAAGCCGTAAAGCGGCAAAACTTCCAGCTGGAAAAAAGCATGTACGCGCTGAAGGAAGCCAAAGCATTTTTTATGCCGCAGGCCAGCTTGCTCAGCAGCTACACCAAAGCCAGCGGCGGGCGTACGATCGACATTCCGCTGGGAGACCTGATGAACGGTGTGTACGCAACGCTCAACGAACTGACCAACAGCCATCAGTTCCCGCAGCTCGAAAACCAGTCCGTTCTCCTGACGCCGGACAACTTTTACGACGCCAAGGTCCGCACCTCCCTCCCGCTCATCAACACGGAAATATGGTACGCGAAAAAGATCCGGCAGGAAGACATTACCCGGCAGCAGGCCATTCTCTATGTGTATAAACGGCAACTGGTGAAAGACATCAAAACGGCCTACTATCAATACTCCCAGGCAACAAACGCCGTGGCCGTCTATCAAAACGCCCTGGACCTGGTAAAGGAGAACATCCGCGTGAACCAGAGCATGCTGAAGAACGGCATCCGCAACAGCACCTCCCTGACCCGCGCACAGGCGGAAGGACAGCGTACGGAAGCCGCGCTCACCCAGGCCATGAACGGACAACGGAATGCACAGGCTTATTTCAACTTCCTGCTGAACCGTCCCGCGCAGGATTCCATCCGGGTGAACGGCGCCACCATGCAGGAACCGGCGGCTATCACTCCAACGGATATACGTTCAAGGGAAGAGCTGGTACAACTGGAAAAAAACCGCAACATGGCATTGCTTCAGCAGAAGATGCAGCATGCGGCGTTTATACCCAAAGTCAATACCTTTCTCGATCTCGGCTCACAGGGCTTCAACTTCGCGTTCAACTCCGCCACCCGCTACTACATCTGGGGCCTCAACCTGCAGTGGGACCTCTTTACCGGCGGGCAGCGGCGTTACCGCACCAAACAGGCGGAAGCGGATGCGTCCATTGCACAGACCGCATATGATGAAACCCTGCAGGGCATGGCGCTGGAGCTGACCCGCGCTACCAACGATTACAACACCGCCCGTTCCAATTTTTCCAGCGCGCAAACGCAGTTGCAGCTTTCCGAAAAATATTACCGCGATCAGTTAAAGGTTTACAAGGAAGGCCAGCTCCTTTACATCGAGCTGCTGGATGCGCAAAACCAGCTGACGAACGCACGGCTGCAACTGCTGCAGGCATCCGCCGCGGTGCAGATATCTGCCGCCGAAATCGAACGTGCGCAAGCCGGTTATCCATTATAAAACATTCAATAAAACAGATATGAAAACGAATTCTTGCTATGCTTCCCTGTTGCTGCTGGCGCTGTCCGCCATGATCAGCGCATGCGGCGCCGGTTCCGCGGCTTCTGAAATACCCGCGCAGGCCGCCATTCCTGTAAAGCTCCTGCCACTGGATGCACACGCGCATCAGGCCGCTATCCCCGTGTCCGGCGCCTTTACAACAGACGATGAGGTGCTGCTCTCTTTCAAAACCGGCGGCATCATCCAGCGTATCCTGGTGCGGGAAGGCGATGCGATCCGGCAGGGACAGACCGTCGCCACCCTGAACCCCGTGGAAGTAGACGCACAGGTGCAGCAGGCGCAGCTGGCCTTCGAAAAAGCGCAACGCGATCTTCAACGCGCGACCAATTTGTATAACGACAGCGTGGCTACGCTCGAACAGCTGCAGAATGCGCAAACCGCGAAAGACATGGCGCAGCAGCAATTGCGCACCGCGCAGTTCAACCGCAATCACAGCGTGATCACCGCTCCCCGCAACGGTTACGTGCTGCGCAAGCTGGCGGCGGAAGGACAGCTGGTGCAGGCCGGCACGCCCGTACTGCAGACCAACGGCGCACAATCCGGCAACTGGCTGCTGCGCACCAGCGTGAGCAACCGGGAATGGGCCGCCATCGGCCCGCGGGACACGGCAGCGGTGGAAGTGGAATCCGTTCCGGGCAGAACTTTCCGGGGCTTTGTGTCCCGCCGCTCCGAAGGAATAGACCCGGCTACCGGGGCTTTTACGATCGATATCAAGCTGACCGGTGAAAAGCCCGCCAATATTGCCTTCGGGATGTTCGGCAAGGCGGTGGTGCACGTTCGCCCCCAAACAACGGAACAGGCCGGCACCTGGCAAATCCCCTACGATGCGCTGCTGGACGGCAACGGCAGCTCCGGGTATGTATTCATTACCAACGACGGAAAAACTGCGAAGAAAATAAAAGTGACGGTAGCCGGCATGGAAAAGGATCATGTCATCATCAGCGAAGGGCTCGCCAACGCCCGCCAGCTCATTATTTCAGGCAGCGCCTACCTGACGGACAGCAGCAGCATTCACGTCATTCCATAACGGCTTAAATAATGAATCAATGAAAATATCAGCATACGCGGTAAAGAACTACCAGTTCACCCTCGTCATCTTCATCATGATCATCGCGCTCGGCATCACCACCATCCTCAACATGCCGCGCTCCGAAGACCCGGAAATGCACGCCCCCACCTACTCGGTGATCGTCGTATACCCCGGCACCAGCCCGAAAGACATGGAAGAACTGGTGGTAGACCCGCTGGAAAAAGAGATATACGGACTGGAAAACATCCTCCGCATCCGCACCCAGATCAACGACGGCCTCGCCATTATGCGCGTGGAATACAAATACAGCAGCGACGTTGACGAAAAATACCAGGAACTCGTGCGCGTGGTCAACAACAAACGCCGCGACCTCCCGCCTGATAACATGAACATCGAAATACGGAAGTTCCAGCCCTCGGATGTGAATGTGCTGCAGATAGCCCTGATCTCCGAAAACGCACCGCGGGACAGACTGAAGTTCTACGCCGAGGAGCTGCAGGAGCAACTGGAAAGGCTCGCCCCGCTGAAGAAAGTAGACATCTTCGGATTACCGGAGCAACAGGTGCGCATTGAGCTGAACCTGGAAAAAATGGCGCAGATGAACCTCCCCGTCAACAACGTGATCAGCAGCCTGCAGAATGAAACGCTCAGCATCCCCGGCGGCAGGATCGACGCGGGTAACAGGACCTTCAACATCAAGACCAGCGGCAACTTCCATTCACTCGCCGAGATCAGCAACACCATCGTGTATACCGGCAACGGGCGCAACATCTACCTGAAAGATATCGCGAAGGTCTACTACGGCTATGCGGACGAAACCTACCTGACACGGCTAAACGGATACCGCTGCGTATTTGTGGCCGCCGCGCAAAAAGAAGGCGAAAACATCAGCAAAACGCAGCAAAGCTACAAGCCGGTCATCGAGGCTTTCAAAAAGACCCTGCCGGCAAACATAGACATGGTGCAGCATTTCGACCAGGCAGAAAATGTGAACCGGCGCCTCGGCAGCCTTGGCCTCGATTTTATCATCGCCATCCTGCTGGTGGCGGTTACCTTGCTGCCACTGGGTTTCCGGCAGGCCGTGATCGTGATGATCTCCATTCCGCTTTCACTCGCCATCGGCATCATCCTCTTGCAACTCTTCGGCTATAACCTCAACCAGCTCAGCATTGTAGGGCTCGTAGTGGCGTTGGGGTTATTGGTGGATGACAGCATTGTGGTGGTGGAAAATATAGAACGATGGATGCTTCAGGGCCACAGCGCCCTGGAAGCCACGCTGAAAGCCACCAAGCAGATCGGCATGGCGGTAGTGGGCTGCACGGTGACGCTCATCATCGCCTTCATGCCGCTGGTGTTCATGCCCGAAGGCTCCGGCGATTTCATCCGCAGCCTGCCGCTGGCGGTGATCTTCTGCGTACTCGCATCCATGGTCGTTTCCCTGACCATCATTCCCTTCCTCACCAGCAAACTGCTGAAAGCGCATACCGGGCACCCGGACGGCAACATCTTCATGCGCGCGCTGAAAAGGCTCATCAGCGGCAGCTATGCGCGGCTGCTGGACAAAGCCCTGCAACGCCCCGCGCTGACCATTACCGCCACCGTGATCATCTTCGCGGCCTCCATGTACGTGTTCCGGATCATCGGCTTCAGCCTGTTCCCGCCGTCTGAAAAACCGCAGTTCCTGGTCAATATCACCGCCCCGCCGCAATCCAGCATCAGTTATACCAACAACATCACAAAAGAGATTGAAAAAGCGCTGCGGCAGGAGCCCGCCGTGAAATATTTCGCCGCCAACGTCGGGAAAGGCAACCCGCGCATCTATTACAATGTAGTGCAGGAAAGCGAACGCAGCGATTTTGCGCAGATCTTCGTGCAGCTGGACGAGCATACCAACCCGTCCGACAAGATCGCGCTGATAGAAAAGCTCCGCAAGGCATGGACGCCTTATCCCGGCGCCAAGGTGGAAGTGAAGAACTTTGAACAGGGCCCGCCGGTGGTTGCGCCGGTGGAAGTACGCCTCTTCGGCGATGACCTGGACACGCTGCGGCAACTCGCGGGACAAGTGGAGAACATGCTGCGGAAAACACAGGGCACCATGTACATCGACAACCCCGTCGATCTCCTGAAAAGCGACATCAAAGTAGCAATACAACCCGAAAAAGCGCAGCAGCTGGGCGTTCCGTTCGTGCAGGTAGACCGTACCGTGCGCCTCGCCGTGGCCGGTCTTACTTTGGGAAAGTACACGGACCATAACACGAACGACTACTCGATTTTGCTTACCCGCGAGCGCGATGGCAAACCCACGCTGGAAGCCTTCAACAACCTGTACGTGAACAACCTGCAGGGCAAGGCCGTTCCACTGTCGCAGGTAGCCGCGTTGAAAATGGAAACATCGCCGGTAAACATCAACCACCAGGAAAAGAGGCGCGTCGTGTCTGTGAAAGCGTTCCTGCAGCAGGGGTTCCTGGCTAACCGCGTGATTGCGGACGTGATCGGGAAAATGGACGGTATGCAGCTGCCTGCCGGGTATTCCTATGAAATGGGCGGTGAAGTGGAATCAGCGCAGCAATCTTTCGGGGGATTCCTCAGCATCATCATCGTAACGGTGTTCCTCTTCATTGCCGTGCTCATCCTGGAATTCCGCACTTTCAAAAGCACGCTGATCATCCTTTCCGTGATACCATTGGGTATTGTAGGCGCAGCTATTGCATTATGGCTGACCGGCAATTCACTGTCGTTCGTAGCGATCATCGGTTTAATTGCACTGGCCGGTATTGAAGTGAAGAACACGATACTGTTGGTGGATTTCACCAACCAGCTGCGGGAGCAGGGCAAAAGTCTGGATGAAGCCATCCGTGAGGCCGGCGAGGTACGCTTCCTGCCGATCGTGCTCACATCACTCACCGCCATCGGCGGCCTGATACCTATCGCCATCTCCAGCAATCCGCTGATAGCCCCGCTGGCGATAGTATTGATAGGCGGGCTGATCAGCTCTACCCTGCTTTCCAGGGTGGTTACGCCGGTAGTGTACAAGCTCATTCCGCCGAAGGTGCATGCCAACTAGGACAAAGAAAAGCCCTGCCACGAACGTGGCAGGGCTTCTTTTAACGGCCGGAACACGGGTCATTTACCCGGCTCCGTATGATATATCTTCTCTATCTCGTCCTTATATTTCTCCAGGATGGCCTTGCGTTTGAGGCTCAGCTTCGGCGTCATCTCACCCGTTTCCACGCCCCATTCATGCGGCATCAATACGAATTTCTTGATCTGCTCTACATGATTGAAAGTGCTGTTATAACGGTCTACCACCTTTTCATACATCGCTATTACTTCCGGTTGCTTCACCGCTTCTTCGTTGGTCGTAAAAGGAATATTGTTCTGGCTCATCCATCGTTTCAGCATGGCAAACGAAGGCACGATCAGGGCGGACACGAATTTCCTTTCATTGCCGACCACCATCAGCTGTTCAATGAACGGGCTTTCCTTGCATTTGTTTTCGATCGGCTGCGGCGCCACGTACTTGCCGCCGCTGGTCTTGAACAGCTCTTTCTTGCGGTCCGTGATCTTCAGGAACTTGCCGTTCACCAGCTGCCCGATATCTCCCGTATGCAGCCATCCATCGATCACCGTTTCCGCCGTGAGGTCCGGCCGCTTGAAATAACCTTTCATTACGGACGGCCCTTTTACGCAAATCTCCCCTTCTTCCGTGAACTTTAACTCCACTCCTTCTATCACAGGTCCAGTTGTGCCGAACATCGTTCCCCCGGGGGGATAGCGCCGGTTTACACTGATAACGGGACTGTTCTCCGTTGGCCCATACCCTTCATACACGGGTACCCTGGCGGCGTTGAAAATGCGCAGCAGGTTCTCCTGGCAGGCCGCGCCGCCGGTTACAATAAAAGTGATCCGCCCGCCAAGCGCTTCGCGCCATTTGGAAAAGATCAGCTTGTTGGCGATCGCCAGCTGCAGGTTATACCACAAGCCGCCGCTGATATTGTTATCATATTTCTTTCCGAGCGCCACGGCCCAGAAGAACAGGGAACGTTTGATGCCGGTCAGTTCATTGCCTTTGCTCATGATCTTCTCATACACTTTTTCCAGCAGCCGCGGAACGGTGGTAAAGCCATCCGGCCGCACTTCCCGCAGGTTGTCCGCGATCTTGTCCAGGCTCTCCGCATAATAAGTGCTGATGCCGCTGAACAGGTAGATGTAAGTGCACATCTTTTCAAAAATGTGATTCAGCGGCAGGAAGCTCAACACCTTCTGGTCCGGCGCATCGGGGAAAGGGAAACTTGCTTTGGAGAAGAACACATTGCTCACAATGTTGCGATGCGTGAGCATCACGCCTTTCGGTGTGCCCGTAGTGCCGGAAGTATAGATGATCGTAGCCACCTGCTCTTCACTGATCTTCGCCTTGTTCTCTTCCACCCGCTGCAGCAGCTCGTCCGTGGCGAGGTTTGTTACCTTGCTCCAATGGTCCGCCCCGGGAATTTCCTCGAAGGCGTAGATATGCTGCAGTGATGGAATATCTTTTTGCAGATCGCGGATCTTTTCCAGCAGTTCCGTGCTGCTGACGAACATATATTTTACCGCCGCATCGTTCAGTATGAATTTTATCTCGAGGGGATTGGTCGTGGGATACAGCGGCACCAATATGGCGCCTGTCTGCTGCACGGCAAGATCGGTAAACACCCATTCCGGTCGGTTATTGCTAATGATGCCGATCTTGTCAGCGCCCTCCGCGGTGCCGTCGTTCCCGCTAACGCCAAGGCTCAGCAGGCCGGCGCTGAGGCGATTCACGATCTCCTGTACCTCCTGCGTGCTGTAAGGCTTCCAAGCTCCGTTCACTTTAGACACCAGCATATCAGGCTTGGGAAAGTGTTGCAACTGATAACTTACCGCATCAAATAATCGTTTTGGCTGTTGATTCATCATACGTTAAAATAATAAAAAAGAACCAGATATAAGAAATTGTTCCGGCCTTGTAAGAATATCCGGCATTAACACCATCAACATTGATTTTCAATTATTTTATGCCTAATAGTCACCAAACAGCGCCAAGTTGTCACCCGATTTAGTCTTTTCCCCCGGCAATTCTTCGTACCTTTGTGCCGCTCAACTGATATCCAGTTTAACCCCGGAGTTGTTAATCTTACAGCAATAATTAATGAATAAAAAAATGGATGCACGTCAACCCGAGCCGTTGGCTGGTAGCCCGATTCTATCACATAAAACCTTGAACGCATGATTTTAGCTACAGACCTGGACGGAACATTTTTAGGAGGAAGCAATCACCACAAAGAACAGTTATACAGTATTATCCGCGAAAACGAAGATTTCCGGTTGATATTTGTAACAGGCCGCGGTGTTGAAAGCGTATTACCCCTGCTGAATGACCCCGTTATTCCCAGGCCTGACTACATTATCTGCGATGTTGGCGCCACCGTGCTGGATGGCCACACATTGGAACCCGTACAGCCGATCCAGAACAGCATCGAAACAAAATGGCCGGGTAAAGAACCGGTGATGAGATTACTCGAAGATGTGAAAGGCATCCGCCTGCAGGCAGTACCGCAGCAGCGCAGATGTTCTTTCTTTTATGATGACGACAGGATAAAGGAAAAAGTAGGCAGGCTGGAAAAAGAACTGGATTGCGACATTATTTTATCCGCCAACAAATTCCTGGACGTACTACCTGCCGGCGTGAACAAAGGCTCCACGCTGCAGCAGCTTTGCGACCTGTTAAGAGTGCCGGAGCAGGAAGTGCTCGTGGCCGGCGATACGCTGAACGACCTTTCCCTCTATGGTATCGGTTTTAAAGGCGTGGTAGTAGGCGAAGCGGAGCCCGCGCTCACAGAAGCCACCAACCGCCTGAACGGCGTATTCCACGCAGATTCCGCCGGTGCCGGCGGCATCCTGGAAGCACTCAACTTTTATGAGGATTTCAAATCCTTTTATCAAAAGAAAAGCGTGCCCAAAAAAGTCAGCAATGAATCTACACAGCTCGTCATGCTCTACCACCGATTCCCGTTTGAAACTGTGGAAGAGAATGGCAAGCTGATCAGGCGCGCGCCGAAAAGCCCGAACGGCATCCTCCCTACCCTGACGAACTTTTTCAAGACCAACCGCCCGGGATTGTGGATCGCCTGGCAGGAAAGACAGGAGAAAGATCAGCAAACAGAAAACTTTTATATCGATGAAGAACTTTACCCGAATTTGCAGGCCAGTCCGGTTTTAATGGACAAGGCCGATATCGACATCTTTTACAAGCTTTTCTCGAAGGAAGCCTTCTGGCCCGCCATCTTCTCCTTCATTGAGAAGGTGCAGTTCAATCACGAACACTGGGAACATTACCTGAAGATCAACAGGTTGTTCGCGGAAAAAGCAGCGGCGGAAGCAGAGCCCAACGCCATGGTGTGGATACACGATTACAATCTCTGGATGGTTCCCGGATACCTGCGCCAGCTGCGCCCCGACCTTACCATCGGCTTCTTCCACCATACCGCATTCCCCGCCGCCAATACGTTCAACATCATTCCCTGGCGCGCGGAGATCATCGGCAGCCTGCTGCAATGTGATTACATCAGCTTCCACATTCCCCGCTACGTGGAGAATTTTGTGGACGTGGTGAACAGCCTCATGCCGGTGAAAGTCACGGAAACCGTGAGCTGCGCTCCCCGCTTCCTGACTTACAGCACCGCGATGGGCATTGGCGCCATGACCCGCGAGATCGATACCGGCAGACGCAAGGTAAGGCTCGGCGCAAATCCTGTAGGCGTGCATGTGGACTATATCAAGGAGCTGATGCAGAAAGAAGAAACGCAACAGATGATCGCGGAGCTGAAGAAAAGCACCTCCGGCAAAAAAACGATCATCAGCATAGAACGCCTGGACTATGTGAAAGGCCCGCTGGAAAAGATCAAGGCATTCGGGCAATTCCTGGATGAACATCCCGCCCTGCACGGGAAAGTGGAGCTGATCAATATCTGCACCCCGCCCGCAAAAGGCATGAAGATATACGAACAGGTACAGCATGAACTGGAACAGGCCATCGGCCAGATCAACGGGCGCTATTCCCGCATCGACTGGGTGCCGATCCACTTCTTCTTCCGCTCCTTCAGCTTTGAAGAAGTGCTGGCTTACTATGCCATTTCAGATGTAGCATGGATCACGCCGCTGCGCGACGGGCTGAACCTGGTGGCAAAAGAATACATTGCCGTACAGGGACAGAACCCCGAATCAGAAGGCGCCCTCGTGCTCTCCGAATTTGCCGGTGCATCGGTGGAAATGCCCGACGCCATCCTCACCAATCCATACGACAATAAATCGATGATGGAAAGCCTGCTGCGGGCGTTGGTGATGAACAAACAGGAAAGACAGATCAGAATGCAAAGGCTGTATCAGAATGTCAGCCACTACAATATCGAGTTCTGGGCCGACGAGTTCATGGACGAATTAAAAAAATCCGGGGTTTAACCCGGATTTTTTTTTGATATCGGATATCGTACAAAATTCCTACGCCATCGCTCCCGCCAATCCCGCAATAAGGCCGAATACAAACATCAGCGCGTAAAAAGCAAGACAGATCAGCGTCAGTATCCCCACAAACTTGAAGCAGGATTTCAGATTCGCAAAAGACTTCGTCAACTCCTCCTGGCTGGACGACCGCAGCGCCGCCTGCATTTTACTGGCGAAGTTGTACAAATAGAGGTAAGGAAAAAAGATCAGCAGCGCCAGCAGCAGGTAGATCACCGTCAGGAAACCACCGCCCATCATGGGCATTCCGCCGCCTCCCATGGCGCTCGCATAGAACGTCATAATAGCGCCCGCAAAAAACGAAAGGATCACCATCAGGCCCGTCATAACAAAACCTACAATGGCGAGGAACTTCGCCCATTTAGCAGTTTCCGCCAGGTAACCGGAAACCTCCTGGTCTACCTGCAGATCAAATAAATTTTGGTGTTGATTTTCCATATAGCGTTATAGTTTGTCCATGAAATTATCATTTTTTGAAATATCTTGTATATGGATACTCAAAATATAATATTATTGCAGGCCATATAGCTGCATCCGCGTTCCCATGAAAAAGAGGGCTTTTATTTCCATTATGCTTTGCTTGCTGCTGCGTACCGCCCACGCACAGTCCCCCTATTACCAGTTCATCCGCACCGGCATCAACGAAGGGCTCTCCAACAGCCAGGTAAACGCCATCTTTTCGGACAGCACCGGTTTTATGTGGTTCGGCACGGCATCCGGACTGAACCGCTACGACGGTTATAACTTCCTCGTCTTCCGCCATTCCCTGCGTGACAGCACCACGCTGTCCGACAATTTCATCAGCGACATCATGGCCGGTCCCGGTGGAAAGCTCTGGATCAATACCCGCAGGGGATTTAATATATACGATCCCGTTAGTAACACCTTTTCCCGCAACATTTCCGCCGCACTGCGCCAGCTGGGCATCCCCGGCGACACCGCCTACAGGATATTCCACGACCGCAACGGCGCTTACTGGTTCCTGCAGCCGGATTCCGGGCTGTATAAAGTAGATAAGGGCACAACCCGCTACGCCCCCGGCCAGCGCATACTCGCGATGGAACAGGATAAAGACGGTCACTACTGGCTCCTGCACGCCACAGGAACGCTCGAAAAAATGGACAGACGCAGTAAACAGATCATCTACCGCCATCCTGAAAAGATCAACACCGGCGCACCTAATTGTACATTATTCGCCGATGCGGACGGCGATCTCTGGATCTCCTCCATCAGCCTTGCCAACGGCCTGTTCCATTTCAATATCAAAGCGCGCACGCTCACGCCCATCAACCAGTTCACGCCCGGCCTCGCCCTGAACAACAACATCGTCACCGGCATTACGCAGGACAATAACGGCCTCATATGGGTAGGCACCGACCACGGCGGCATCAACATCATCGACAAGAAAAAAAATACCATCCGCTATATCACCCATAACAGTGAAGATGATAAAAGCCTTAGCCAGAACAGCATCACCGCGCTTTATAAAGACAGCACCGGTATCATCTGGACGGGCACCTATAAAAAAGGCATCAACTATTACCACGAGAACATCGTGAAATTCCCGCTCTACCAGCACCAGTCCTTTTCCCCGAACAGCCTTCCTTTTGATGATGTGAACCGTTTCGTGGAAGATGAGGCAGGCAATATCTGGATCGGTACGAACGGCGGCGGGCTGATCTATTTCGACCGGAGCCGGAACACGTTCAAACAATACCTTCATGAGCCCGGCAATCCCAACAGCCTCAGCGCGAACGTGATCGTGAGCCTCTGGATCGATCATGAGAAAAAGCTCTGGATCGGTACGTACTTCGGGGGGCTGGACTGCTTCGATGGCCAGCGCTTTTCCCACTACCGCCACCATGCCGCCGATACCGCCAGCCTTGCGGACAACAACGTGTGGGAGATCATGGAAGACCGGCATCACAATCTTTGGGTAGGTACGCTGAACGGCGGGCTGGACGTGCTGGGGCCGGACCGCAAAAGCTTCACCCATCTTCCCGTCAACTCCACCTATATTTCCGCCCTGCTCGAAGACCACCAGGGCAATCTCTGGATCGGTACGGAACAGGGGCTCGACGTGCGCGACGCGCAAACCGGCCGCATGACGCATTATGGTTTTGATGCCAGCAATCCCGCCAGCCTCAGCCATAACCACGTGCTTTGCCTGTTCCAGGACAGCCGCCAGCGCATCTGGATCGGCACCCGCGAAGGTTTGAACCGCTTCGATCCCGCCACCAAAAGCTTCCGCATCTACCGCCAGGAAAACGGCCTGCCGGACAACACCGTGCTGAACATCCTTGAAGACAATGATCACACCTTATGGATGAGCACGCCCAACGGCATCTGCAACATGCGCGATACGCTGTTCAAAAACTACGACGCCTCCGACGGCCTGCAGGGCAAGGAATTCAACGAAAACGCCGCGCTGCGCACCAGCAAAGGCGAACTGATCTTCGGCGGCGGCAACGGCTTCAATCTCTTCCTGCCGCATACGATCGAGCTGAACCGGAACGTTCCGCCCGTGGTGCTCACCGACCTGCAGATATTCAATAAAAGCATTCATCCCGGCGAAAAAGTCAACGGCCGCGTGCTGCTGAACGCCGCTTTGAGCCAGACCCGCGAGATCGTGCTGAAATACCGGGAAAACGTGTTCTCCATAGAATTTTCCGCACTGAACTATTTTCACCCGGAAAAGAACCGCTACGCCTACATGCTGGAAGGCTTCAACAAGGAATGGCTGTATACGGACGGCCAGCAGCGGAAAGCCATTTTCACCAACCTGAATGCGGGCGATTATACCTTCCGCGTGAAAGCATCCAATAATGACGGTGTATGGAACGATACCGGGCTGACCCTGCGCATTAAAGTGCTGCCGCCCTTCTGGAAATCCCCGCTCGCATTCGTTTTATACGCGCTGCTGATCCTCGGCGCCCTGCTGCTCGCACGCAGGATCGTGCTGGAACGTGAACGCCTGAAATACCGGATGGCGCAGGAGCAGCAGGAAGCGGCGCGGATGCATGAGCTGGACAATATGAAGATCCGCTTCTTCACCAATATCAGCCACGAATTCCGCACGCCGCTCAGCCTCATTATCACACCGCTGGAAAAGATCGTTAAAACCGCTTCCGATGCTGGTCTGAAAAGCCAGCTCGAGCTGATACAACGGAACGCGCGCCGCCTGCTGAACCTCGTGAACCAGTTGCTGGACTTCCGGAAAATGGAAGTGCAGGAGATCCGGCTGCATCTCAATGAAGGCGACATCATCGCCTACCTGCGCGAACTCGCCTACTCCTTCTCCGACCTGTCTGAAAAGAAACACATCCGCCTGTCATTTTCCAGCCAGGTAAAGGAGCTGAAAATGCAGTACGATGCGGATAAAATAGAGAAGATCATGTTCAACCTGCTGTCCAATGCCTTCAAGTTCACGCCGGAAGACGGGCAGATATCGGTGGATGTTGCGCTGATAGAGAGCGGACTGGAAATACAGGTGAAGGATACGGGGATAGGGATACCGCTGGAGAAACAGGAACATATCTTTGAGCGGTTCTTCCAGCACGACATGCCCTCCTCCATGGTGAACCCCGGCAGCGGCATCGGGCTTTCCATTACGCGGGAGTTCGTGAAGCTGCACGGCGGCAGCATTACGGTAGACAGTGCGCCTGAAATGGGCAGCTGCTTTACGATCACCCTGCCCGTCAGCGGCGAAGCCGTTCCAGGCCTGGTACAGGAGGAGATCAAAGCCGCGCATGCCAAAACGCAGCCCGCCATCAGCGGCACAAAAGGTAAAAAACCGGTGCTGCTGCTCGTGGAAGACAATGAAGATTTCCGCTTTTACCTGAAAGATAACCTCGGCCTGTATTTCCATATCCTCGAAGCGGAGAACGGCGTCACGGGCTGGAACATCCTTGCACAGACCGTCCCCGACGTGATCGTCAGCGATGTGGCGATGCCGGAGATGGACGGGCTGGAGCTTTGCCGGAAAGTACGCAGCAACCAGCGCACGGCCCATATACCAGTCATTCTCCTGACCGCCCGCGCGGCGGAGCACGAGCAGCTGGAAGCCCTGGAGCAGGGCGCGTCGGACTACATCACGAAGCCTTTTAACTTCGAAGTGTTGCTGTCCCGCATCCGCAACACCATCGCCGGGCAGGCCAGCCTGCGAAAGAGCTATGAAAAGCATATCGAGGTACATCCCGAAGAGATCGCCATTTCTTCGGCGGATGAACAATTCATTCAACAGGCCATGCAGATCGTGGAAAAGAACATCTCCAACGCCGGTTTCTCCGTGGAGGAACTGAGCCGCGCCCTGTTCATGAGCCGCGTATCGGTCTACAAAAAGATACTCGCCCTCACCGGCAAAACACCCATCGAGTTCATCCGCACCATGCGCCTGAAACGCGCGGCGCAGCTCCTGGAAAAAAGCAAAATGACCGTAGCGGAAGTGGCTTACGAAACCGGCTTCAACAACCCCAAATACTTTACGAAGTACTTCAAAATGGAGTTCAACATGCTGCCCTCCGCCTACGCCGCCAGCAGGAAAAGCGATTCTTAACAAATCACACCCCTTAAATGAAGAAACCCATCCCATCGCTCCCGGCGGCAATGGATAATTTTGCGTACTATGTACAAAAAGGATTACAAGAAGAGCAGAAAAATGTACCTCGTGATAGAAATATGCCTGATCAGCCTGATCACACTGGCCATCATCCTTGTATTGTCACTTTGACAATTAATCACTGGTTATCTGCACGTTAGAAAAAGCACACTTAACATTTTACACCCTTCCGGGAATCATTTTCATACCCTCCGGCTGCCGGCGGTTAACATTTTGACCCCGATTCTTACACAATACCGTACCACTGCTCTCCGGGCAGGCTGTTACTTTTGTTGAAACCGAAATCGCTTTCCACGTAAGCCGGACATTGTTATGAAAACTAAGCTTCAGCAACGCGCATACTAACCGCAGCAGGAA
Source organism: Chitinophaga cymbidii (assembly GCF_007992715.1). Lineage (GTDB taxonomy): Bacteria > Bacteroidota > Bacteroidia > Chitinophagales > Chitinophagaceae > Chitinophaga > Chitinophaga cymbidii. The sequence continues at coordinate 81,548 of NZ_BKAU01000010.1, read as the reverse complement.
ATCGGTAAAGACGCTTAAAAGAAGATAACCACGAGATAAATGTTTTACCGGATGAAACTGATACAGATGAATATTGCCCGACTTCCACTACTATTTCTCTTTATGGCATTACCCGCTTTTGCCGGTGCCCTTACCGGTCAGGTGGAAAGGCTGGACGACGGCCTGCTGGTGCGGCTGAAACACCCCGCTCCGGGAGGCGCCCGGCAGGTGAAGCTGCAGGTGGTGACGGACAGGATCATACATGTAAGCGCCAGCGCCGAAGACACTTTTTCCACCACGCAAAGCCTGATGGTGACCGCCACCGGCCGGGAGGGTGTAAAGTGGGATGCTTCAGAGAACAGTGAAGAGGTAGTGCTCCGCACCGCCGCCCTTTCCGTAACCGTGGCGCTGAACAGCGGCCGCGTGACCTTCCGGGACAAAGCGGGCAACGTTATTTTGCAGGAGCATTCCAGGGCTTTTCGTCCCGTTACGATCGATAACAAACCTTTATACCGCATCCGGCAGCTGTTCGAATCTCCCGCCGGAGAAGCGTTCTACGGCCTCGGACAGCCGCAGACCGGCGTGATGAACTACAAGGACCAGGATGTAGACCTCACACAATACAATTCCATCGCCGCCGTGCCTTTCCTCGTTTCCAACCGCCACTACGGCATTCTGTGGGACAACTATTCCATCACCCGCTTCGGGGACGATCGTCCGCACGAGCAGCTCTCCGTTCTCACCGGCGAAGGCGGGTTGACGGCGACTTATGCAGACAGGAAAGACCAGCGCAAAATATATCTGAAACGCAACGAGCCGAAGATCGACTATGCTTTTCTGCCTGACCTGCAGCACATGCCTGCCGCTTTTCCGATGAGCAAAGGCAAAGTGACCTGGGAAGGCAACCTGGCGCCGGACCAGAGTGGCGCCTATAAATTTTATGTGACGGCTTCCGGCTATATTAAGATATGGGTGGATGGAAAACTGGTGCTGGACCGGTGGCGCGAAGGCTGGAACCCCGGCCCCTCGGTGTTCTCGCAGCATCTTGCAAAAGGAAAGAAGGTGCCGCTGAAAGTGGAATGGATACCGGAATCCTCACAGGCGTTCGTTTCCCTGAAGTGGCTCTCTCCCACGCCGGAAGCCCTGCACAATAAAATGTGCTTCAGCTCCGAAGCCGGCGAAAAGATCGACTACTATTTCATGCAGGGCGAAAATATGGATGACGTGATCAGCGGATACCGCCAGGTGACCGGCAAAGCTACGATGCTGCCCCAATGGGCGCTCGGCTTCTGGCAAAGCCGCGAACGGTACAAGACGCAGGCGGAAATATTGCAGACGGTGCAGGAATTCAGGAAACGACAAATACCGCTGGACAATATTGTGCTGGACTGGTCTTACTGGAAAGAAGACGCATGGGGCAGCCAGGAGTTTGATCCCGCGCGCTTCCCGGACCCTAAAGGCATGCTGGATCAGCTGCATGACAAGTACCATACACATTTCATGATCTCCGTATGGCCGAAATTCTATGAAGGCATTTCCACCTACAAGATGTTCGATGCAAAGAACTGGCTTTACAAACAGAACATCACAAACAAACAGCGGGACTGGATCGGGCAGGGATATATATCCACCTTCTACGATGCCTTTCAGCCGGAAGCCCGCCAGCTGTTCTGGAACATCATCGACAGAAAGCTGTTCAGCCTCGGTGTAGACGCCTGGTGGCTGGACGCCACGGAACCCGATATTCTTTCCAACGCCTCCATCGACGAGCGGAAACAGCTCATGAATCCCACTGCTGCCGGTCCCGCTGCCCAATACTTCAACACCTATTCGCTGATGAACGCCAAAGGCGTATACGAAGGCCAACGTGCCTCAAAGCCGGACCAGCGGGCCTTTATCCTGACGCGCAACGCCAATGCGGGCATCCAGCGGTACGCCGCCGCTGCCTGGAGCGGAGATATCAGCGCGCGTTTCGATGAGCTGGAACGCCAGATACCCGCCGGTCTGAACCTCAGCCTCTCCGGCATTCCCTGGTGGACGACGGACATCGGCGGATTTTTCGTGGAAGACAAATATGATCAGCCCGATCCGCAGGGCGCGGACCTCGAAGAATGGCGGGAGCTGAACGCCCGCTGGTTCCAGTACGGCGCTTTCTGCCCCCTGTTCCGTTCCCACGGCCAGTATCCTTACCGCGAAATATTCAACATCGCGCCGGAACACAGTGATGTGTACCGGTCCATGTTATACTATAGCCGTTTACGTTATAAGCTGATGCCCTATATCTATTCGCTCGCGGGCCGCACCTATCATGATGATTATACCCTCATGCGCGCCCTTCCGATGGACTTCCCGGCAGACACGGCCGTGCTGCGCATCAGCGACCAGTTCATGTTCGGGCCGGCGCTCCTGGTGAACCCGGTATACCATTACAAGGCACGTCACCGCTCCGTTTATCTGCCCGCAACCGCCGGCTGGTACGATTTCTATACCGGCCAATACTACAAAGGCGGGCAACACATCACCGCGGACGCACCGCTGCAACGGATGCCGCTGTATGTGAAAGCGGGCTCCATCCTGCCCTTTGGCCCGGATATCCAGTACACCGGCGAAAAGCCCGCGGATACGATCGTGCTGCGCGTGTACACCGGCGGGGACGCTTCATTCCGGTTGTATGAAGATGAGGGTCTGAATTATGGTTATGAAAAAGGACGGTTCAGCAATATTCCCGTCCGCTGGAACGAATCAGCCGGTACGCTGACCATCGGCGCGCGGGAAGGGAGTTTTCCGGGGATGTTGCGGCAGCGGTATTTCAGGGTGATATACATTCATCCCGGCAGTGCTAAAGAAGCAGATGGAGGATTGATAACGTATAACGGTGAAGAGCAAACGAATAAAGCCGGCGATTGGAAATAGGGCCGGCAAAAGCAAACATCTTTGATACGATCAGTATACCAGACATTGAAATACAGTGAACAATGAAAATCAGGGTTGAAATACAGTGAACAATTTTTTATATCATGGACTAGGATAAGGAGTTGAAAACAGTGAACTCTTTTAATGACTAAACGTAAAACCAGAATTTCCCAAACCACGTTGCTTACAAATTCGCTAACAATGAAACGACTGTACAACAATTTATGCCTGCTGCTGGCCGCGCTGGCGCTGCCGCTCACCATAACGGCGGCCGGCCTGCACCGGCAGCCCGTTACCGGTAAAGTGCTGGACGCGGGCGACAACACGCCCCTGCCCGGCGTATCCGTTCAGGTGAAAGGCACTACCCGTGGCACCGCCACCCTGTCCGACGGCTCTTTCAGCCTGGACGCCGCCGCCACCGACATCCTCGTGGTATCGCTGATGGGCTACTCCCGCCAGGAAGTGCCGGTAAACGGCCAATCGAATATCATCATCCACCTGCAATCCGCCGCCACCGGGCTCAACGAGCTGGTGGTAGTAGGTTACGGCACGCAGAAAAAGAAGCTGCTCACCGGCGCCACCGTGCAGGTAAGCAGCGGCGACCTGGTGAGGAACCACACCCTCGGCGTGGAACAGGCGCTGCAGGGACAGGCCGCCGGTGTGCAGATCACCTCCAACTCCGGCCAGCCCGGCGACGCCATGAAATTCAATATCCGCGGCATCGGCACCAACGGTAACTCACAGCCGCTGTTCATTGTAGACGGCTTCCCCACAGAAGATATATCCTTTCTGAACCCGGCGGACATCGCGACGATAGACATCCTGAAAGACGCCGCTTCCACAGCGATCTACGGGACGCGCGCCGCCAATGGCCTCGTGATGATCACCACCAAAAAAGGCAACAGCGGCGGCATGCGCGTTACGCTGGACGCCTCCTACGGCTGGCAGAACCCGGCAAAGAAGCTGGACCTGCTGACCGGGGAACAATATGGCAGGATCATCAACGAAGCAGCCATCAACTCCGGCAAAGCGCCCTACTATACGCTGGAGCAAATTCAACAGCTCGGCAGGGGCACGGACTGGCAGGAGGCCGTCACCAATCATGACGCGCCGATACAGAACTACAGCCTCGGGCTTTCCGGCGGCAACAACACCTCTATCTTCGCGTCCTCCCTCTCCTACCAGGCGCAGGACGGCGTCATCGGCGTAAGAGGCAATTCAAAATTCTCCCGCATCACCTTCCGCCTGAACTCCGAGCACCGCCTGTACAAAGACATCTTCAAGCTGGGGCAGAACCTCACCTATTCCCGCGCGGAACAAAGCGGCATCGGCACCGGCAATATCTATGATAACTCCATCCGCGGATTACTGAACACCAGTCCCACTTTCCCGGTATACGACTCCGCCGGCAACTACGGAAAATCTTCATTGAGCGCCGAAGAAGTGAACCCGGTGGGCATCATGGACTATACCAACAACAACAAGCGCATCACCGACCGCATTCTCGGCAACCTGTACCTGGAAGCCAACATCTTCAAATATTTCCGCTTCCGGACAGACATCGGCATAGACCTTTCCTTCAATTCCGATAATGCCTTCACGCCTGTTTACGAGCTGGCCACCAACAACACCAATCCCAATTCATTCGCCACCATGGGCGCATACAGGAACTTCACCTGGAACTGGGAAAACACGCTCACCTACCAGCAGACCTTCGGCAAGCACGATGTAACCGTGCTGGCAGGCACCACCGCAAAGAAATTCAACGGCTTTACGGTCAGCGGCAGAAAGGAAGACCTGATCATTTCGGATTTTGAACATGCCATCATCGATAACGGTACGAACGACCTTACGCAAAAAACATACGGTTCCCGCTCTGTGCACATCCTGCAATCCTATTTCGGAAGGGTGAATTACAGCTTTGACGATAAATACATTCTCTCCGCTACCCTGCGGCGGGACGGCTCCACCCGCTTCGGGTCCAACAACCGCTACGGCACCTTCCCGGCGTTCTCCGCGGGATGGATCGTCACAAATGAGGACTTTGCGAAGCTGGGCTGGCTGGACCATTTCAAGATCCGCGGCGGATGGGGGCAAAACGGGAATGACCGCATCGGTGATTTCGCGTACCTCGCCACCGTCAGCTCCGCCTGGCGCTCCTACTATTTCGGCAACGGCGCCAACCCCGCCATTCCCAAATCCGTAGGTTCCTCGCCGGACAAAATACCGAACCCCGACCTGCGCTGGGAAGCCTCCCAGCAAACAGACATCGGCTTCGACGCTACCCTCTTCAAAAGCCTCAACATCACCTTCGACTGGTACAACAAAACCACGAAAGACTGGCTGGTGGCCCCTCCCATTCCGGATATCGTAGGTACCGGCTCGCCCTACATCAACGGCGGCAAGATCGTGAATAAGGGCATAGAGCTGGCCCTCAACTACACCCGCAAATTCGGGGAGCTGACCATCGGTCTGGGTGGTAATATCTCTTTCAACAGGAATACCGTGCTCGAAGTACCCAACCAGGACGGCATTCTGCACCCGGAATACAACAACGTGCTGTCTTCCAACATGGATGAATATTACCTGGCGCAGACCGGTTTCCCCATCGGGTATTTCTTCGGCCTTAAGACCGCCGGTATCTTCCAGAACCAGCAGGAGATCGAAAGCTACCGCTCCAAGAACGGTACGCAGATACAGCCCAGCGCCAGGCCCGGTGATGTGCGTTTTGTTGATCTGAATGATGATGGCGTGATAGACCGTAACGACAAAACAATGGTCGGCAATCCCAATCCGCAGCAGACCTACGGTATCAACCTCACGGCGGACTGGCGGGGATTTGACCTGGCCGTGCTGCTGACCGGCGTAGGCGGCAACCAGGTGGTGGACGGCACCCGTTCATACGACCGCTTCTATAACAACTACACCACGGCGGTATTTGACAGGTGGACCGGTGAAGGCACTTCCAACCGCCTGCCCCGCGTAACGCTCGGCGACGAGCCGAACGGCAACTGGAGCAAGTTTTCGGACCTGTACGTGCACAACGGCTCCTTCATGCGCGTCAAGAGCATCAATTTCGGGTACGATTTTAAAAAGACGATCGGAAAGAAACTGCCGGTACAACAGCTACGGTTATACGTATCCGGTCTGAACCTGTATACGTTTACCCATTACCGTGGGCTTGATCCTGAAGTAGGTTTCGGCATCGATCCCTGGTCTTCCGGCACGGACCTGGGCTACTATCCGCAACCGAGGACCGTATTGGTGGGCCTTAATGTTAAATTCTAATGCTATCGTTATGCAAAAAATATTCACAGCCATCATGATAATAGGTCTGGCCAGCTCCTGCGGAAAAGGATTCCTGGAAGTCAGTCCGATTGACCAGAAAACCGTAGAGGATTTCTACAAAACGCCGCAGGACGCCATGGAAGCGCTGGTGGCCGCTTACAGCGTACTCAACCAGGACGGCTACGGCAACATCCTGCTCACCACCGAAATAGCATCGGACAACTGCTTTGGCGGTGGCGGTAATGGCGACGGCGGCATGCGGCAGTGGGACCGTTTTGAAAACTACAACGACCACAATTCCGCTGCCTGGAAGAAATACTACGTGGGCATCTACCGCGCCAACGTGTTCCTGCAGCAGATCGACAACGTAGATTTCGGTAATGACGCGGACACGAAGAAGCGGCTTATTGCGGAAGCGCATTTCCTGCGCGCTTATTATTATTTCGATCTTGTGCGGATGTTCGGTAATGTGCCGCTGATCACCGAACCGCTGGAGCCGGGCAACTACAACGTCCCGCAGGCCAACCCGGAAGAGGTATACAAGCTCATCGCGGAGGACCTCAAGCTAGCCGCAAACGATCTGTCTGACAGAAAATATGCGGACATCCCGCCCGCGGAACAGGGCCGCGCCACCCGCTGGGCCGCCAAGGCGCTGCTCGGCCGCGTATTCCTCTACTACACCGGCTACTATAACAAACCAGATATTGCCGGTGTGTTCACCAAAGCGGACGCCATCGCCGCTATTGACGATGTGATCAACAACAGCGGTCACAGCCTTGTGGAAAAGTACTTCAACCTCTGGCGGGCCTCCGCGGAGGCAGGCGGCTACGCCGGGCAAAATAACCAGGAGGCGGTATTCGCCATTCAATACACTTACCAGGGCCTGAAGAACTGGGACCAGAACAACGGCAACCGCATACAGGTGATGATCGGCATCCGCAGCCAGGTGCTGCTGCCTTACTACAAGGGATGGGGCGCCGCCACGGTGAACCCGAAGCTCTGGGATGCATACCAGGCCGGGGATACCCGCAAATCCGCCACCATCATCTCCATCCAGGATGAAGGGCTCGCCGGCTCCTACGTTGTAGGCGACCAGTATCAGTACACCGGTTACTTCATCAAAAAGAACACGCCGCTGAACGACAAGAAACCCGAAGACCTCGGCGGCGATTTCCAGATCGATAATTACGACAACGATGTGGTGATCCGTTTTGCGGACGTGCTGCTTATGGGCGCGGAGCTGAACCTCGGCACAGACGCCGGTAAAGCACAGGGCTATTACGACCGCGTGCGTGACCGCGCATTCGGCGATCAGCTGCACCGCAAAACACTGACGGCGGGCGCCGCCGGGCTGCAACTGATCATGGACGAACGCCGGTTTGAGCTGGCGCTGGAAGGGCACCGCTACTGGGACCTGCTGCGCCAGGGCATGACCGTTGCAAAGGCCGCGCTGGACAATACCTCCACCAACCCGGTATTCAACGTCGCCTTCCGCACAGAAACGCAGGGTCTGTTCGCTATCCCGCAAACGCAGATCGGCCTGTCCAACGGAAGCCTCACACAAAACGATGGCTGGAATTAACCGCTTAAAACGATTGTCATGCAAAAACTATCAATATACCTTCCGCTCTTCCTGCTCCTGTTCGCCGCTGCCTGCGATCCGAAGGAAGACCGCATTGAACCGGAAGCGCCCATCGCTGTTTCCGCACTGAAATTCACCGTCACCCAAACACCGGGATACGATAACGAGATCACGATGGAAAGCTTCACGCCCGGCGTCATTCCCTTCTGGGATTACGGCTTCGGCATATCCAGCGAAACAAAGGCCACTACCATCATCCCCTTCGCAGGTGAATTTGTGATCAAATACTATGCTTACTCCAAAGGCGGTCCTGTTGTGGATTCCACCACGGTGCAAGTGTCCGCCAACGATCCGAATTACTTTTCCGATCCGATGTGGAACCTGCTCACCAACGACATTGCGGGAAAAACATGGGTATGGGCGCCGGACAATCCCCATCAGTGCATGACCGGCGGCGGTAACTTCGACGATGTGGGGCCGGGATGGTGGAAAGATGCGCTGGACATGAACGCCATCAACGATAAAATGACCTTTGATCTGAACGGCTCCTATAACTTTTCGCTGATCACGCCATCCAAAACGGCGCCCGGCAAATTCAAGCTGGACGTGGAACGCAAGAAGCTGACCATCATCGGCAGCGACATCAGCAAGGGCCAGAACTGGGAATACGATATCATCACGCTGAATGAAAACGAGCTGGTGCTCGCCGCCACGCACATCGAAAGCTGGGGCGGCTTCCGGAACTTTTACTTCTTCAAGCGGGAGGGATTTAACTACTGATTTGCTTACATGGTGTATACATGCCGGTGGGACGCTAGTCCTGCCGGCTCTCTATTATCTTCAGCGCCTTCCGCATATCAATCCCCTTGCCCAGCACCGGCTTGAAGATATCCCCGGTTTCCCGGATGCGCGCCACGGCATTCGCGATCGTAAAATCCTTTATCTGCAATCCCTTCTTCACTTCCTCCCAATGTAACGGCATGGACACGGGCGCACCCGGTTTCGGACGCAGCGAATACGGCGCGGCCAGCGTGGCCTTTGGCCGGTTCTGCAAGTAATCAACATACAGCTTCCCTTTCCGGTTCCGCGTCAGGCGTTCGATGCTGGTGAAGGAAGGCAATTCGTGATGCAGCTGTGTGGCGATCCATTTGCCGAAGAGCTGGCATTCATCATACGTATATTTTGCGTTGAGCGGAATGTAGATGTGGATGCCGGTGGAGCCGGAAGTCTTGGCATAACCCTTCACGCCGATGCTGTCCAGCACATCTTTCGTGACCTGCGCCGCGCGGATCACCTGCTCGAACGTATTCTTCTCCGTGGGATCGAGATCAATGAGGCACCAGTCCGGGTACTCCGGCTTGGTGATCCGGCTGTTCCAGGGATTCATCTCTATACTGCCGAGGTTCGCCATGAACAGCAGGCTGGCTTCGTCTTCCACCACCAGGAAGTTCTTGTCTTCCCCCTCGCTGGTATGGTACGGGAACATCGCCACCCAGTCCGGCGCCTTGCCCGTTACGTCTTTCTGATAAAAGCTTTTACCGCGGATGCCGTTCGGGTAGCGGTTCATGGACTGCGGGCGGTCTTTCAGATACGGCAGGATGTACGGCGCCACCTGGTAGTAATAATTCAGCATGTCCCGCTTCGTGTAGCCTTCACCGGGCCAGAATATTTTATCGAGGTTATTGAATTTCATTTCGTGGCCGCTGACCTTTCGTACCTGTGTTTTTTCGGAAGGATTGAGCAGGGTTTTGCGGCCGTCTTTGGCGGGGGATTTCAGCAAGGTATGCTTCACCGCTTCTTTCACCGGCACCGGCACTTCGCGTGTGACCTCGGTGGCCGCTTTGTCCGTACGCATGCCTTCAAAGGACGGATGCCGCATAACGCCGTCGCTGGTCACTTCCGCGTAGCTTACTTCGCATACCAGTTCCGGTTTGAGCCAGGTGGCGGAAGCTTTGGGCGGATTGGGGCGGAAGCGGGAAGGTTTGTTGACATCGGGCGTTTCGGAGAAGGCGGTGCGTTTGCGGATGAGGGGTTTGAACTGTTTCATGAGCTGCTGCTGCAATTGCAGGGAAAAGCCCGTTCCGATCTTGCCGGTATAATGAAATTCTCCGTCTTCAAAAACCCCTACCAGCAGGGAACTAAAAGGCTTCGAAGAACCCTCGTTCCGTGTAAACCCGCCGATCACCACCTCATGCCGCTTGTTGATCTTGATCTTCAGCCAGTCCCGCGTACGTTCCCCGGAACGATACAGGCTGTCCGCCTTCTTCGCAATGATCCCTTCCAGCCCCATCTTTGCGGCCGCTTCCATGAACTCCGTAGCGGACGCATCAAAATGCTCGCTCAACCGGATAATGCCTTCCTTCTTCGGCATGAGCTGTTGCAGCAGCTTCCGGCGCTCCGTCAGCGGCAGGTCCATGGTAGCATGCCCGTTCAGCCATAAAAGATCAAATACATAATAGATCAGCGCGCCATCGGCCTCGCTCCGCCATCCCTGCAATGCGCTGAAATCAGACAGGCCGTCATCGTTCAATACCACGATCTCCCCATCTACCACCGCATTTATATTCCATGCGCTGACCGCTTCAAAGACCGGGTAAAATTTGTCGTTGAACGACTTGCGGTTGCGGGAAACAAGGTTGGCCGTTTTTCCGTTCATCACGGCGACGGCGCGGTAACCGTCCCACTTGATCTCGTACAGCCATCCCGGTTCATCAAACGGTTTGTCCACCAGCGTGGCGAGCATGGGTGGAATGAAAACCGGTGTGCTTTTCGTCTTTTGTTTTACAGGCATCTAGTTTTATTGCTGAAGAGATGCGGAGATCCGTTGCGCATGTTCAAGGTGCATGCGGATCTTCGGTAAATATTTGGATGCATACGCCCTTACAGAGCCCACCTTGCTGCTGTCAGCCGCAAACTGGAACAGTGCAACGGCATGCTCGTGATCTTTGATCTGGCCGCGTATATAAGCCGTATCAAAGCTGTAACCTGTCAATAACAATAATTGCGCCTTAATGGCCAGGTGCGCCGAATCCGGCGAAAGCGGAATGTTCACGTTCCAGTTATTCGCCAATGCGATCAAATCTGCCTGCGAAGCCTGGTGGTCCGTCAGCATCATGTCCGCAAACACATCGATGGAATCGTTGGTGGATATGGAATCCGCCAGCGCGGCCAGCTCCACTTCATTATAGTTGCCGTAGGACGCGCCCACCATAAATGCCTCGTCCTGTTCAGATAACGGCGGCGTTGGCACGTCATCGTTATTATTATCGCAGGCGGTAAAAAAGACTACATTCCCCAGCAGCCCCATTAACAAGATCAAACTTCGCGTTTTCATACACAAGATTTTAAATGAACAACAATACACGGCTCTACTCCGCGGTAATACGGGGGCAAAGGGCACGCCCTGTTTAAGGCTGATGGTTCAAGCGGCTGGCCGGCAGCCATTTACAGGGCTTCAGCGGCGAATGGCGGTTAACAGCTATATGTGGACGTAGGTCTGCATTACGTGGAGCGCCCGTCATATTATGTAATATGGCTGTAAAATTCTAAATTGGCCCCATGACCGGATACCGGACATACAGTGATGCGCAGCTGACGGTTCTGCTGATGACGGGCGATCACGCGGCGTTCAACGAGATCCATCAGAGATATTATGCGCTGCTCTATCATCATGCCTACAAGCGGCTTCCCAGTGAGGAAGACGTGAAAGACATCCTGCAGGAGTTGTTCGCTGCCCTCTGGAACAACCGCGGGTCGCTGACGCTCACTTCCAGCCTGGCCGCCTATCTCTACACCGCCGTGCGGAATAGGGTCATTAATGTGTTCAGCAAACAAAAGGTCCGGCATATATATATACAATCCCTCCAGCAATACCTCGACGAAGGCGAGAACGTAACCGATCAAAAGTTACGGGAGAAGGAACTGATCGCCCTGGTGGAAAGGGAGATCGCCGCATTGCCGCCCCGGATGCGCGAGGTCTTTGAGCTGAGCAGGAATGCGCAGCTGTCCCACAACGAGATCGCCGAGCTGCTGGACACCAGCCCCCAGACCGTGCGGAAACAGATCCAGAACGTATTGCGGATACTGCGCGCAAAGCTCGGCGCCACCGTGTTTTCCCTGTTTTTTTGATTTTTTTTCTTTCCCGATACCCTGTCCTCCTTTTTGAGCTGTCTAGTATATGATGGAAAAAAGGAACGCAGCCGAACTATTGGAGAAATATAACGCAGGCACCGCCACCGAAGAGGAAAGGGCCTGGGTGGAAACCTGGTATGCCCGCTTTGAAGATAAAGTAACGGAAGTACCCGCGGAACAGGTGGCGGCGGCAGAACAGGAAAGCCGGCGGGCATTTGAGCGCCGGCCCCGGATCAGCACCTGGCCCCGCATAGCCGCGGCGGCGTGCCTGTTGGCGGCTGTTTGCACCCTCGCTTATTTTATCACAAGGCAACCGGCGGATGCTCCGCCCGCCATTGTTCGGCAACCGGTACAGGATGTGGCGCCCGGTGGCAACAAAGCCGTGCTCACCCTTGCCAACGGGCAGCAGATCGTGCTGGACGATGCACAGAACGGCCAGCTCGCCAGCCAGTCCGGCATCACCATTACCAAAGCATCCAACGGACAGATCGTTTACACCGCGGGAAAAGGAAACACAGCGCAAAAGATACCGGAGATCAATACCATCACCACCCCTAAAGGCGGCCAGTACCAGGTTGTGCTGCCGGATGGCACACGGGTATGGCTCAACGCCGCTTCCTCCCTGAAATATCCCGCCATGTTCAGCGGTATGCAGCGCCAGGTGGAGCTTGCCGGCGAAGCTTATTTTGAAGTGGCGCATGACAGGGCGCGGCCGTTCAGGGTGATATCCGCGGCAGGCAGTGCGGGGGAACAGGTGGTAGAAGTGCTGGGCACACATTTCAATATCAATGCGTACGAGGATGAGGCCGGCACCAAAACAACCCTGCTGGAAGGCGCCGTTAAAGTAAGAACAGCAAGCGGAAAAGACGCCCTGCTGAAACCCGGCCAGCAGTCCACTTCCGGCGGCAGGGACCTGCGGATAGAGAACGTGGATACAGACGGCGCCGTGGCCTGGAAGAACGGGTATTTCCTGTTCACGGATGAAGACCTTGCGGGCATCATGCGCAAAGTATCCCGCTGGTACGATGTGGAAATAGAATACAAAGAAAACGCCCTGCTGACGAAGCGCTTCAGCGGCACCGTTTCCCGCTATAAAAACGTATCACAGGTCATAAAAGTGCTGGAACTGACAAAAGCGGCAAAATTCAACATAGAAGGGAAAAAGATCATCGTTTCGCAATAAGGAATATTTCACGTTATTATTTAATCATCCCTTAAAACACAATATGAAAAAACAATCAAACTAAAGCTTCCCATCCGCCGGCCATCAGAAAAAAACAGGGGCGCTGACAACACCCCTGCTGGTTTATCTGATCAAACCGGAATAGTGTGTCGAATACCATTTTTAATTCAACCAGATAACCAAATGTATAAAATTTATACTGAAGTTGTATGCTGGCCAAGCCGCCGCATGCCTGACATTTTGCTCACAATGCTGAAAGCAGGTCTCTCCTGCAACTCAAAAAGCCGACTAATAATGAGTATCAAGCTCACTGCAGTTTTATTGTTCACAACCATCGTGCAGGTCAGCGCCACCGTATCTTACGGCCAGCGGCTGAGCCTGCAGCAGAAGGATGTTACGCTGAAACAGGTCTTTAAAGAGATAAAAAAGCAGACCGGTTATGACGTGTTCTACCAGTCCGGGAAACTGCGGGCCGGCCAGCGCATCGACGCCAGCTTCCTCAATGCCCCGCTGGAAGATGTGATGAAGGTCTGCCTGCAGCGGCAGGCGCTGGACTTTGTGCTGTACGAGAACACGATCATCATCAAGGAAAGGGAAAAAACGATCCTCGACAAGCTCAAAGCAACACTGCGGATACCGTTTTCGGGAAGGATCACGGACAGCAAAGGCCAGGCGCTGCCGGGCGTGAGCATCCGGCTGAAAGGCACTTCCGTGGCTACTGTCACCGATGCGGAAGGCAACTTTACCCTGCAGCTCCCCGGCGATACGGGCACGCTGGTATTTTCGTATATGGGTTACGTTACGAAAGAAGTGGAGGTGGATGAAAGCAGGACCGTACTGAGCATACAACTGGAAGAAGACACCAAGGCGCTGAGTGAAGTGGTGGTGGTAGGATATGGCATGCAGCGGAAGTCGAGCATGACCGCCGCGGTTTCTACCGTAAAAATGAAAGATGTTGAGAATGCGCCTCGTCCCAATATATTGTCATCACTCGAAGGCCGTGTACCCGGCCTCACGGTCACGGAAACCTCCGGCGAACCGGGCTCCTCTCCTTCCCTGCTGGTGAGAGGCGTGGGTACGATCGACGGCGCCACCAATCCGCTGGTAGTGATAGACGGCAGCCCGAACGGCAACCTCGCCAGCATTGCGCCCGGCGATATTGAAAGCATTTCCATCCTGAAAGATGCGGCAGCAGCTGCCATTTACGGAGCGCGCGCGGCCAATGGCGTGATCCTCGTCACCACCAAACAGGGCGGGCAAATGGACAAAGCCGTATTGAGCTTTAACAGCTACGTGGGCCTGCAACAGCCCACCCGCACGCCCGGCACTATCAGCTCTTTTGATTACGCCACACTGGTGAATGAAGCGGCATTCAACGAAGGCCGGCCCGCGGTGTATAGTGAAGATGATCTGCGTCTTTTTAAAGAAGGCACCGACCCCGACATGCATGCGAACACCGACTGGCTCAACGAAGTACTGCAAAAGAACGCGCCCATCGTGAACAATTACCTCAGCGTGAGCGGCAACAGCAAGATCGGGAAATACTTTGTGTCCGGCGAATACCTTTACCAGAAAGGCTCCGTAAAAAAGATCGATCATTTCAACCGCATCAACCTGCGCGCCAACCTCACCAGCAAGATCAGCGACAAGCTGCAGCTGCAGGTGCTCACCACCTACCTCCGCACCAAAAGGGACGCCGCGAATGCGATGGGCATCTTCAACAATGCGCTCCGCGCCTCCGCCACTTCGCCGGTAAGGTTCTCCGACGGCCACTGGGGCGGGCAGATGTTCGCCAACGGCAACCATCTCTGGACTACCGGCAACCAGGTATCCGTGATCGAGCAATACGGTCCCGTTGCCAACAACTGGAGCAACTACGCGATCAACGCCAACCTTGAATACAAGCCGGTCGACGGCCTTACACTGAAGCTGCTGGGCGTTTACCAGGCTTCCAATACCGATTTCTCCAATTACTCCCGCAAGCTGGAATCCTGGGATTTCATCACGCGCTCTGTATCGCAGGTCATTCCCAACAGCCTGACGGAAAACTGGAGCAAAGACAACAAATACGATCTGCAGGCCACTGCTACTTACGAGAAAAACTTCGGGAAACATTATCTCAAGGCGCTGGGCGGCTATTCGCTGGAATCTTACCGGAATGACTGGATCACCGCTTACCGCCGGGATTTCATCAACGACGGTATTTATGAACTGAACGGCGGGGATGCGGCCACGCAGACGAACGGCGGCGGCGCGGACCACTGGGCTTTCATGTCCGGCTTCGGCCGTTTGAACTACAGCTTTGAAGACCGCTTCCTGCTGGAATTCACCGCGCGTTACGACGGCTCCTCCCGCTTCGCGCCCGGCCGCAAATGGGGTTTCTTCCCCTCCGTATCCGCCGGCTGGAACCTGCAAAAAGAAAGCTTCCTGCGAAACTGGGAAGCGCTGGACATGCTCAAGCTCCGCGTTTCCGTGGGGCAGCTGGGCAACGCGGAAAAAGTGAGGTTATATGAATCCTATCCCAATCTCGTAACCGGCCCGCAATACAATTTCAACGATGTGCAGGTAGTAGGCGTGCTGCTGGACAACCCGGCCAATCCCAATCTTTCATGGGAAACCACTACCACCTACAACGTGGGGCTGGACGGAAGCATCCGCAACGGGTTACTCGGATTTGAAGCCGACATCTGGCGGAAAAACACCAAAGACATCCTGCTGAACGTGCCTGTCTCCACCATCATCGGCCTGCCTTCTTCCAGGCTTACCACCAACGCCGGTGAAGTAGCCGCACATGGCTTTGACCTGATGCTGACGCACAACGGAAAAGCAGGCGCCAACTTCAGCTATAACGCATCTTTCACCATCTCCGGATGGAGAAGCTGGATCATCGATCTGAAAGACAGGGCTACGCCCTACAGCACCGAATTCAGGCCCGGCGAAGACCTCGGCAACATTTACGGTTACGAGGCCATCGGCATCATCAATTCGGAAGATCAGCTGAACGCCTACAAAACCCTCGAGGGCGTGCCCCCGCAAATAGGGCTAGGCGATCTCATGTACAAAGATCAGAACGGCGACAAACGCATCGATTACATGGACGCCGTCAACATCGGCAACAGCTACGTAAAAACCCAGTACGGCCTCAACCTCGGCATGCAATACAAAGCATTCGACCTTTCCATGTTCTTCCAGGGCGCCGGCAACACCAACCGGGTCATCGGTGAATTTGTAAAGAGCGTACTGGAAAATTATAATTCACCGCTCGCCGTTCACCTGGACCGCTGGAATGACGACAACAGGAACGCCAACGCCGAATTCCCGCGCATCCTGCAAAACTTCAGCCATAACAATTCACAGTCCAGCTGGTGGATCAGGAACGGCGCCTACGTGCGGTTGAAGAACCTGCAACTTGGTTACAACGTGCCCTCGAAAGCCTTGTCCAGGCTGAACATCCAGAGCCTGCGGGCCTACGTCGCCGCCACCAACCTGCTGACGATAGCGCCGGGCTACGTGGAAGGATTTGACCCGGAAAGGGATGTCATCAACACATGGTACCCTACATTCCGCGTGGTTTCCCTGGGCATTAACTTAAAACTCTAATCCGGTTGACATGAAAAAATTACGCTTACTATATATCGCCGCCATCTTCTCGCTGGTTTCCTGCGAGGACTTCCTGGAAACACCGCCGTTAACGAACCTTTCCGGTGATTCCTTCTACAAATCTCCATCAGACGCACAGTACGCCGTGAACGCCCTGTACACCTCGTTCTACGAGCTGGAAGGCAGCGCCGTGCCGTACATGGACATCCTCACGGACCTCATCTTCCTGAAAAATTCCTGGGAAGCCGGTTTCTTCCCCGCCACTAACGGGTCGCTGACAGGCGATAACTGGTGGATCGGGCAATTCTGGAGCTCACGGTATACGAAGATCAGGAACGCCAACTATTTCTTCGAGAACATCGACAAGTTCCAGGGGCAGATGCCGGAAGCGGAAATGAATAACTACAAGGGGCAGGTACGCGCTATCCGCGCATTCCTGTATACCCGGCTGATGCAGGGTTTCGGGGACGTGCCGCTGATCACCACCGTGCTGCCCGTGGAAGCATGGCCCGCCAGGAACAAAGCGGAAGAAGTGATCGGTTTCATCATGAAAGAATTCGATCAGGCCATCATCGAACTGCCAACAGAACCCGCCGACGCCAAACACGGCCGCCTCACCAAATATGCCGCCTATGTGCTGAAAGCACGCGCAGCGCTGTACGTGGCCGGGTACTACAACAAGCCGGAATATTATGAAGTAGCCGCTGACGCCCTGCGCGAAGTGGTAACATCCGGCAGGTTCTCGCTCTTCAGAAGGTATAATGATCCGTACCGCGACTTCGGCGCGCTCTTCCTCGAAGAGAACGAAGGCAGCAACAACCCGGAAATCATACTGTCTTACCAGTTCACCAAAGACCTTGCGCCCAACAACATGACCACCGCCTTCGCCGGCCCCGGATGGAAAAGCTTCCAGGCGCACCAGAACTACATCGATATGTTCGAAGGCATTGAAGGCTGGCAGAAATACGGCATCAGCTTCGCGGAAATGAACAAATACCGGGACACGAAATTAAAACGCAGTCCACTCGAAGGCGTTGACCCCAACTACGACCCGCAGCATGAATTTGCGAACCGCGATCCGAGATTGGGGCAAACCTTCTTCGATCCCCACATCAGCCAGTCCGGCGGCGTGATCGTAAAGCCCGGTGAGTTCTGGGCGCCCGCCAACCGCAACTTTGCGCCGGACGCGGATAACGACGCCTACTTCTTCAAAAAGATGGTGGAGCCCTCCAACTTCAATCCTGTTTACTATTACGGCAACAGCGCCAACAACTATATCCTGATCCGTTATGCGGACGTGGAGCTGCTGTATGCCGAAGCCCTGAATGAAACCAATCATACCGGCGACGCCATCCCTTATGTGAACGATGTGCGCTCAAGGGCCGGCATGCCGCCCATTACCGCCGGCAGTAAGGAAGAGCTGCGCGAGATCATCAAACATGAACGGAAGATAGAGCTGATCATGGAGCAGCAGCTGTACTGGGATTACAAGCGCTGGCGCGATCTGGAAGTGACGATGCCTTTCGATGCGGTATTCTACGGCTACCGCCGCGAGGTTTTCGGGCAGGAATCGCAGGTGATGGAAACCAAGAAGCTCGAATACCCGAAGTACTACACATGGCCCATTCCGGTGGGAGAATTACAGAATAACGGAAACCTGGTACCTAATACCGACTGGTAAAAGGTAGATACAGGACGTACTGTGCGGGCGGCATCCGTTGCCCGTACAGGCTTTCTCATGCGATCACATTTAAAATCATTAATTATGAAAAACATGCACACAGCAACATGGCTGATCATACTGGTATCCCTCTCGTCCTGTTTCAAGCAGGAAAAAGAAAAGAAACAACCGGAAGCAGAAGTGATGATGACCACGCCGCCGGGCGCCACATGGGTGCTGGATTCCGCGAAAAGCGATGAATTTGACAGCCTGGACACCACGAAATGGAGCGCCGCGCCGCTCTGGTATTACGGCGGCGTAACGGGCGATTTTGCTTATAAGGAAGCGAATACCGTGGTTACAGGCGGACTCGCGCGCATCAAGGCGCAAGAAGAGAGCTATAACGGCAAGGCGTACACGGCAGGCTGCCTGAAATCGAAATTCGAGATCGGCGGCGATACCTACCTGGAAGTGCGCGCCAAATCCATCTGGCGCGAAGCGAACGTCTGCATCGCCATCTGGCTGGGCGATCAGCCTACGGTTGCGAAGAATCCCAACATCGAAATAGACATGCAGGAAACCAAGGACGCGGACAGCCTGCCGCATCAGCTGAACACCAGCCTGCTGCGCTGGCCCATGCCCTATGACCCCGCCGTGCCCAACAAGGTGTATGGCAGCTGGTTCTATCCGCAGCCCGCGGGACTGGATGAGGATTTTCACATCTACGGCCTGGAACGCCGCAGCGGGAAGCTCCGTTTTTACATGGACAATGTGCTCTACTTTGAATGGGAAGCCACGGACTGCCCGGAGTTCGTAACACAGCTCCGGCCGCTGATACTGAGCATCGAAGGCCATGCCGGCGATCCCGTGCCGGCGCACCTGCCTTCGGATTTTTTAATAGACTGGGTACGGGTGTACAACGCTTTGTAAAAACTTTAAAAAAAGATCTATGAAAAAAAGAAGCATGATGGCCCTGCTGTCATTTTTAATACTGGCCGCCTGCGGTAAAGACGACAAGCCCGCGCGCACCCCGGAAGAAAAGCCCGCCGTTTCCATATTACCGAAAGAAGCCGCCTGGGAACTGGACGATGCGAAAAGCGATGAATTCGACAACCTGGATGCCAGCAAATGGAGCGCCGCGCCGCTCTGGTACTACAACGGCGAAACCGGCGCATTCATCTTCAAAACGGAAAATACCGAAGTGGCGGAAGGGCACGCGCGCATTTTCGCGAAGCGTGAAGATCATAACGGTAAGCGCTACACGGCGGGTTGTTTGAAATCGAAATTTGAAGTGGGAGGAGATACGTATATCGAAGTGCGCGCCAAAATGGTGAAGGCCGCCGCGAACGTCTGCGCCGCCATCTGGCTGGGAGACGAGCCGGTGGAATCAAAGAACCCGAACATCGAGATCGACATCCAGGAAACCAAGGATGCCGATAATGCGCCGCACCGCCTGAACAGCAGCCTGCTCACCTGGCCCAAGCCCGGCAACGGCAATACGGTTCCGGGGTCAAAATTCTTCTATATCTCGAAAGGACTGGACGAGAACTTTCACCTGTACGGCCTGGAACGCCGCAACGGAAAGCTGAGCTTTTACCTCGACGGTATCCGGTACTGGGTGTGGGACGCCGCGGAAACGCCGGAGTTCGTTACGCAGCTGCGCCCTATCATCCTGAGCCTTGAAGGGCATGCCGGCGATCCCGTGGATGCGCATCTTCCCTCCGATTTTCAGATCGACTGGGTGAGAGTATACAATGCGAAATAAACCCCTATGATGCGCTCTTTATTGTCAGGAGGGTGTGCCGGTTGGCGCACCTTCCTTTTTTTATGCAATATGTGGACAGGATTCTGCAATACGGGGAGCCCGCCGCTTCCACCGTACGTCTGGTACGAAATTTTCTGCTGTTACTGCATGGAAACAACGCATATCACGGTTTACATCGATGATAAACCGTACCGTTTCAACATTACGGTTGATCATGAAGAAGAAAAAACGACTTACCAGGTAGCCACGGAAGACGCCGATGAGGAGGAATACATTCCTTCCAGCCTGCAGTTTACAGAAGACGGGCAAGTGACCGCCAAAGGCAGTCTGCGTACGGTAGAACAGGAACAGATCGCGCGGCTGATATGGCAGGAGATCATCAATAAGATGAAGCCACAATAAGCTCTTTCAGATGAAAGCCGCCGGCTTCCGCCATTACCCGGAAAGTGTAAGTCCCCTTCTTCAATGATATCTTTCCGGCGTCGGTTACCCGCCATTGCTGGATGCCGCCGGTTGCTGGAAGAGTTACGTCCTTTTTTACCGCTTTGCCGTTCACCTGTATGACGGCCCTGCCGCCGGTGCTATCGGCTGCTGTATTTAGTTTTAACAGGTAATCGCCGTTGCGCGGAATGTGGATGGTATATTGCAGCCACTCTCCCGTTTCAATGTCCGTCACATAATAATTCCCTTCACTGCCGCCAATATCCACGCCATCATTGCGGTACATACGGCCGCTGTTGCCGCCCTGCTTCAATGCGGGATCTGAAACACGGTAGTTGGCGGTGTCCATATCATAATACGCGACGCCGTTGATGCCGAGATCATAATCCACCGCCTGGATAGCGCCGGGCGCATGCTTTTTAAAGGGAATCGCTTCGCGGCTGTGCGGCTGGCGCAGCATGGCGTCGATCACATCCTTGTGATAGATGTTGTTTTCGAACTTTGTGTCCGCCGCCAGCTGCATGAGCGCCTGCCAGGCCATTTCCGCACCGGGTTTGGGGCCACGGTTGCTCCAGTACGCAAGTATCTGCTGGTAGCCGTCGTTCGTTCTTATTTCCAGCGGGTTGTTGCTGCCGAGCTTCTTCAGCGGCCACCAGGCCCAGCCGATATTATGATCTTCCAGCAGGCGGATGGCCTGCGTGAACCACACGTTCGAATTTTCACCGGTTTCCCCGATCCACACCGGCACTTTGTACTGGTCACGGTACTTGAGGATATATTCGATAGACGCCACGTTGTTGAAGTTCCAGTATTTGTGGAAGCTGAGCACCATATTGGCATCCCAGGGCGGCAGGATACCGTTGTAATTATTGCCCCAGCCGTTGCCTTCGATGATGATGATATGTTTGTTGTCCACTTCGCGGATGGCTTTGGTGATGTCCATCATCAGCTTTTTCAATGGCACGTTCGTTTTTTCTTTCAGGCCGTTCTTGTCGTTGACGGGATCTTCAAAACCGAAGTTGGGTTCGTTGATGATGTCGTACGCCGCGATCCAGGGTTCATTTTTGTACCGCTCCGCGACCTTTTTCCATAGCGCGACGGTCTTTTGCTGATGCGCGGGGTTTTCCCAGAGGGAAGGCATGCTGCCGTCGCGGTCGGAAATATTGAGATCGTTGCCCTGGCC
Source organism: Chitinophaga cymbidii (assembly GCF_007992715.1). Taxonomy (GTDB): domain Bacteria; phylum Bacteroidota; class Bacteroidia; order Chitinophagales; family Chitinophagaceae; genus Chitinophaga; species Chitinophaga cymbidii. The sequence goes on along the minus strand of NZ_BKAU01000010.1, from coordinate 59,823 downwards.
GCCGGGTGCGGCGTGCAGGTCGAGGATCAGGTACATCTTGTTGGCCTTGCACCAGGCCAGCAGGCTGTCTGTCATCTCAAAACCTTTATCCAGCCAGGTTTGCCGGCCAGCTACCGGCTCTTTGTCCACCGGCAGGGTGTATAGCTCAAAATGCATGGGCAGGCGCACGGAGTTGAAGCCCCAGGCTTTCAGTGCATCGATGTCCGCTTTGGTTGTGTGATTGGCGAGCCAGGCGTCGTAAAAGGCCTGTGTTTTCTCTGCGCCTACCAGCGCTTCGATGCGCTGGCGGATCTTGTGCTGCTGCCCGTCGCGGTACACCCGCAGCATGTAGCCCTCCTGCAGCATCCAGCCGCCGAGGCCGTAGCCGCGGAGTAATACGTTCTCGTTTTTTTCGTTGATGATCTTTGTGCCGGAGGTTTTCAGAAACCCCTGTGCGAAGAGCTGAATGGGTACTAACAGAAAAATAAGCAAGATTTTCATAGCGGAATATTTAAAACGCGGCGATAAAATAGGCATTTTCACACTAATTTGTTGCAAAGATGAAGAACTATTCCAAATGGTGCATTTTTTGCGGCAAAATGCGCATGAAAAATACGCTGGCAGCTTTGTGCATGTTCCTTTGCCACCTTTGCCAGGCGCAGGACACGCTGCCCGCCATTTCCGTTTACGGCTATCCCGGCCGGCAGCTCTTTACCCGTGTACCCGCTTCCGTTAGTGTGGTGGACAGTACCGTGATCAAATATCAACCCGCTTTCTCCGTGCTGAATACCGTTCCCGGCGTGAGGCTGGAAGAGCGTTCGCCGGGCAGTTACCGCCTTTCGCTCCGTGGCAGCCTGCTCCGCTCTCCTTACGGCGTACGTAACGTAAAAGTATATTTCGACCAGTTCCCGCTCACCGACGCCGGTGGCAATACTTATCTCAATTCCATTGCCATGCCGGGCGTAGACCGCATGGAAATACTGAAAGGGCCAGATGGCAGCCTGTTCGGCGCCAACTCCGGCGGCGTGCTGCTGTTGCAGCAGGAACACACAGAACAGTCCGAAGCCGGCATCTCCGGCGGCTCGTACGGCCTGTTTGCCGAATACGCGACCTTGCGCAAAACCCTCGGCAAACACAAGCTGCGCCTCACACAATCCTATCAGCAATCAGACGGATACCGTCAGAATACAAGACTGACGCAGCAATACTTCCAATTATCCGATCGCTGGCAGTATTCGGAAAAGAACGCCTTGCAGGGATTTGTATTCTACAGCGACATGGATTACCGCACCCCCGGCGGCCTCACCCTCTCGCAGTTCGAAGAAAACCCGAAGCAAGCCCGCCCCGGCGTGATCGGCCAGCGGGTAGCGATCTATAACAGGATGCTGTTTGGCGGCCTTTCCCATACCGCCGCTTTTTCTCCGCGGCTGAAGCATGTGATCGCCGTCACCGGATCATCCGTCAACTTCGAAAATCCCTTTATCACCAATTACGAAACGCGCAAGGAAAACACCTGGGGGCTGCGAACCTATCTCACCTGGCAGGGCGCTTCCGGCAAATGGGAGAACAACACCGGCGTGGAATGGCAGCAGACCGCATCGGATATTCATAATTACGATAACGAAGTCGGCGAAAAAGGCGCCCTGCAAGCCGCCGCGGACATCCTCAGCGACCAGCATTTTTTCTTTAACCGCTTCAAAGCCGAAATTGCGGAAAAGCTCACCCTCGAAGCCGCCGTCAGCCTGAACTTCTACAGCTACAATTTCCGCGACAGCGCCAAAATAAAAAAGCACTTCGATCCGCAATGGATGCCACGGCTGGCGCTCAGCTACCAGCTGCATGAATCCGTAGTGGTGCGCGCCACCGTCAGCCGCGGCTACTCCCCGCCCACCACCGCGGAAGTGCGCCCCGCCGACAACCAGATCTACGAAGGATTGCAGGCGGGAAGCGGCTGGAATTATGAAGCCGGCGTACGCCTGTCAGACAGAACGCAACGTTTTCGTGCAGACGTATCCGTATTCCACTACCGCCTCCAAAATGCCATCGTACGGCAGGTAAATGCCGGCGGCGCCGAGTTCTTCACCAACGCCGGCGGCACGAAGCAAACCGGCCTTGAATCGCAGTTGTATTTCCGTTTCTTCAAAAATGAACGTTCCGCCTTTTTCCGCAACATCACCGCCAACAACAGCTTCACGCTGAACCTCTTCCGTTTCGATAACGGCAACGACCTCACCGGCGTGCCGAAGCAGGTGCTCACAACCAGCCTGCTGGCGCATCTGCCCGCGGGCATCTACCTTTTTGCGCAGCATCATTTTACGTCCTCGCTTCCGCTCAATGATGCCAACACGGTGTATAACAGGCCCTATCATGTGGTAATGCTGAAAGCGGGATGGGCATTCCGTACGTTTGAGCTGTATGCCGCGGCGGACAACCTGTTGAACGAGCGGTACAGCCCCGGCAGCGATATCAATGCGTTCGGGAACAGGTATTACAATGCCGCACCGATGCGGGCGCTGGTGGGGGGCGTGAAAGTTAAATGGTGAAATTCGGGGGAAATTGTAAATTAGTGTCAGTTACCCAATCTTATATCTATGAAACAAGTATGTTTGTTCCTTCTTATCCTATTCCCGGGGTTCTCATTCGCCCAGATTGCAGACACCAGCGCGGGCACAACGATTACTTCTACCGGCTGGTACAGGATAGCGGTAAATGGTGCTATGGTAGTCAATAGCGCCGGTGGTACACGCGCAGCAGCAAGATTTATTCTTCGTGATGTAATGAGCGGCTGGCACCAGAACGTAGAATTCCTCGCTTCGGTCGAGTTTGGAAATCGCCCCAGTATTGTAGTCCAGAATAACAGCTATTACTCCCCTACTCCCGCTTTTACAAAAATAAGAATGGTGGAAGCTGGCACTTACGACGGTGCGGCGATTGAAGTATTTGTAGCAGCTCCGAACGCAGTTCCTACTGTATTCATAAAGGATAATCTACAGGTAACCGGATGGACACTTGTTCCATGGACCAAAATAACCAGCTTGACGGGTGATCAGGATGGAGTGCCAACAGGATTCGCAGCACGGGTCATTAATCTCTCTGAACTTGTAACCGGCTTCACCACCGCAAATGGCAGCATATATCAATTCAATAATGGACGGCTTAACATCAATGATCCTGCCGCAACAACAGGAACTGTGAATATAGCCAGTACAGGTCCGGGAATAGAGCTGGCATTTACTGGTAACAATCCCGCCAATATTTATTCCACCGCTGCATTGTACCTGTTGACGGCCACCGGTCACCCGTTACACTTCGGCTCCAACGGCATCAACAGCCGCGCCATCCTTGATGTCGACGGCAACTTCGGCATCGGCACCACAGACACCAAAGGCTACAAACTCGCCGTAAACGGAAACGCCATCTTCACAAAAGTAAAAGTCAAAACATTTGCAGGCTGGCCGGATTATGTATTCGATGAAAACTACCAATTGCCAAGCCTGAAAACGTTGGGCGACTATGTAAAATCGGAGAAACACCTGCCCGGCATTCCATCCGCCCGTGAAATAGCAGAAAACGGTCAGGATATCGGGGAAATAAACATGCAGCTCCTAAAAAAAGTGGAAGAATTAACCCTGTATCTGCTGGATCACAACAAAAAGATCGAGGCGCTGCTTGAAAAGGTAGCATCCCTCGAAAAGGAAAACAAAGCGCTCCGGTCAAATTAAACAATTTAAGTATCTTAGTATCATGAAACTCACACACTCCCTCTACCTGTTGGCCCTCGCAACCACCACATTCGTTTCCTGCGGAAAGGAAGAAAGCCTTGAACCGGACGAAAATGCGGCAGTGAAACAGGAACTGATCGGAACATATGATTTCCTCTACATGGCTGCCCATACGGAAAGTGATGTCAGCATGAACTACGCGGGAGAGAACCTCCGCACCGTAACGATATCGGATTATATCTCCAAAGACAATACCGGCACATATGAAATTACCGCCAGCGAAGTGAAATCCGTGGGCATCGGCTATACCATCGATACGGTTATAAAGGTGCGGTCATATGACGGCGGACAGATAGACGAAATGGAGGCTGGATTCACATTTACAGTGGCAGACCTCAATTCCTCCAGCACCTATAAGCTGGTAGGAACGGACTCACTCTATGCCGAATCCGGGTTCGCCAGCGTGCCTTCCGGCAGCGGCGGACAAACGGACCTTCCCGTCAAGCCCTCCGGCGCAAAATTCTTCTGGTCGGGAGATACGCTCACTTTTTACGGTGAATATGCCGCGGAGTCAATTGTTGTAGAACAGGGGATATCCGTAACGAACAGGCAATATTCAAGGCATGCTATCAGGATGTTAAAACGCCGCTAAACAAATATCATGAAGTTCGCGCATCCCGTTTATATATTGGCTACTCTGGCATTGACGTTTACTTCCTGCACGGCGGAGGAAACTGAGCCTGATTCGAAGCTGTTGGGAACCTATGACCTGTTGTACATGACACTTAAAATGAATACAACAATAACATCGGATACCAGTGAAGGCAGAAAGAAGACCATTTACCTCTATGACTATGCTACACAGGAAAATACCGGTACTTTTACGATCCGGCCGGACAGAATATTTGCGGACAGTATTGGTTACAGGATAAATACCATCGTAAAGGTTTCCGACTATTATAACGATGTAGCGGAAAATACACAGGAACTTGAAATGATCCCGCCTCCTTTCGAAGGCATCACGATGTCGGGGACATACCAACTTATCGGTGAAGATTCTCTTTATGCCAGTTCAGGGCTAATAAGCACTTACAACACCGCAAATCCTGCAAGGATTGGCATGCCTTACGGAACAAGGTTTTTCTGGTCCGGTGATACGCTGACATTTTATCACAGGACGGACACACTGCAACATCTGGATGCGCCCGGCAACCCGAGAACAAGGCGTTCAGTTGCCTTGTTCTCAACGAGATACCTGAAACGCAAATAATCACAAAGCGGGATACCGCCAACGAAATGCCCACGATCCATCCTTACCGGCATTAACGGCAGCACCTGATGCCGAACCCACCGCTGAAATTCCGTTAACATTGGCATAATTCCTGTAACTACATAGGAAAAATCATTTGCCATGGATATCATCATTCAGTCGTTAGGCTTTAAAGCAGGTGAAGCGCTCGAAAGTTTTATCAGGGAAAAGCTCGATACCATTAAAAGCGACCGTATCATCAGGGCTAACGTGGGGCTATATATGGGCGCCGAATCCGATCCGGACAAGAACTTCTGCGAAATACTGCTGGAAATACCGGGAAATGATCTCTTTGTGAAAAAGAACAATGCATTTTTTGAAACCGCTGTTTCCGAATGTGTGGAAGTTTTGAAGCAACAGATCAACAGGGAAAAAGATAAAAATATTGATGCACGCCAGGCAAACGGGGAGAAAATACAGGATGCACTGATAGAAGGAACAGCACGTGATGAAGATACAGACCTGGAAGACGTGGTGAAATAATTTGTCCGTGTTTGCGCCTCAAAAGCAAGGGCTGACCAGCAGTATAACAACTTCAGGTCAGCCCTTCATTTTTTACAATTCCATCCGCTCGGCAAAATTGCACAGCCCTTCCAGCAGATTGCTCAGCTCTTCGCCGGTCTTTGTGAGGCTGTACTCCACCCGCGGCGGCGTTTCGTTCAATGTTTTTCTCCGGATCAGCTTGTGCTGCTCCAGGAGCTTGATCCGGTCCGCGAGAATGTTGTCGCTGATATACTTCAGGTCCTCGCGGATACTGGAAAAACGGTTGTTGCCTTCTTCGATGCTGAACAGCACATCAGTCATCCATCTTTTGCTTAACAGGTTGAGCAGTTCGTTCAACGCACACTTCTCCTCAAGATAAGCCTGGTTCTGAAAATTGGAAGAATTGACTTTTCTGTTGTGAATGATCATCCGGTTTTTTTTTCAATAAACAGATATGTAGAAGAATGCGGATCAAAATTACAACATTTTTGTTCATAATGAATAGCCCACACGGAGCATCAGGTTGCGCGGCGCACCGGTGTAATATCTTTCTCTTTCGCGTACAGCGCCGGTGTAATACCGCTTGTTGAAAACATTATTGACGTTCAGGCTGAGCGATACCCGGTTTACTTTGTAGAAAATGGCCGCGTCAGCTACCGTATAACCCGGCGTAGTCTGCGCAGGCGCTTGCAGCATAGGCGTTTTGGAGGACAGGTTCATGCCGGCGCCAAAACCCAATCCGTCCAGCAAACCATTGTTCAATATTTCATATTTCGCCCAGATATTTCCCTGGTGCAAAGGCGCCAGTCCCAGTTTTTCATTGATCTTGGCAGGGTCGATATCCCCGGTGATCCTGGCGTCGTTGTAGTTGTACGCGCCATTTACGGAGAACGACGGACCGATCCGGCCGTTAAATTCAACTTCAAATCCCGTTGACGTAACTTCTCCCAGCTGCCGCCAGATACGGTCGTTAGGATCGGCAACCGTGGGATTGGTAAGCTGTGTGACGTTGATCTTTTTGATCTGGTACCATGCTGCGGTGAGCAGCAGATTTTTGTTGAACAGTTCCTGTTTCGCCCCGAATTCAAACTGGTTGCTGTATTCAGGCTTCAGTTCTCCGCCGCCTTCCACCGTGCCGTATATCAATGATCCCGAAGAAACCGGCTGAAAGCCTGTGATATAGGAACCGTACACGTGCGTGTTGGAAGGGAAATTATAAGTTATGCCGATCTTGGGCAGCCAGGCTTCCTGCGACACTTTATCTTCCGTGGGCGTTTTATAGGCCAGCCGGAAAGTGTAGTCCTCGTAGCGCAATCCCAGCAGTACTTTTAGCCTTTCGCCGATGCTCACCTGGTCCTGGAAATAAATGCCGTTGGCATAATCCCTTGTTCTGTTGGCAAGGGAATAGTTGACGGTCGCCAGATCATAGACCGCGCCGTCCAGGTTCGTACTTTTCGTTGGATCGTATACGTTTACTTTCCCGATGGGCGCATTGTTATAGCGGTATGTTCCCCAGTTGAACAACGATACATTATAATCATAACCGATCAATGCCTTGTGGCCGAGGCTCCCGGTATTGAAATCCGCGGTGAGGTAACCGGTGGCGTTGTCCGCATCCATTTTGGACTCCCATTCCCAGTAAGACACGCTGATGCTGCTGTCCCCGTCCGACCAGGCCGCGTCACCCAGGTAGATTTCCGCAGAATGCCTTCTGTCATCCCACTTAAGAAAATCTTTTAAATAGGACAGATTGAAATGGATGTTTTTGGTAATACGCTGGCTGAGGGAAAAGTTGATGGAAGTGGTGGTGGTCTTATTCCTGTCCCCCGGCTGAAATACTGTAAAATCTATGGGTGTTTCATCAATGGATTTTCCTTTAAACGGAAACAGGCCGTCGTTTTCGAGGGTGATGAGCCGGGTATAATTTACATCCACATTGATCCGCGTACCTTCCCTCGGCAGAAAAGAAAAAGAAGGCGCCAGGGTGAATGCATCGTCTTTCATATTCTGATACCAGGTATCGCTCAACTGGCCGAAGGCATTGATCCTGTACAGCACAGTGCCGTCTTCGGTCACTTTCCCGGTAAAGTCGAGGTCGCCTCTGACGGTGTTGAAGCTGCCCGTACTGAAGGATACCTGCTGCTTTTTCTGCGCCAGCGGCTTTTTGGTAACTATGTTGATCACCCCGCCGGGGCTCATGTTCCCGAACATGGAGCTGGAAGGGCCTTTGATCACTTCATAACTTTCCACCACCGGTGAAATGGCAGCGAAACGATAGTTATCCGTTAAGGTACGAAGGCCGTTGATAAGCCTGTTGGTGCTTACAAACCCGCGGATGATCACGGAGCGGCCGTTATTGGTCACCCGCACGTTTGTGTTCCGGGCAACGTCATCAAAGCGTACAGCCTGCCGGTCCCGGATCAGTTCCTGGGTGATGGTGGAAACAGTGCTGGGAATTTCCGTAACCGGAATGGCGATCTTGGTGGCGGCGAACGAATAGCTGGCTTTATATCCATCGTCCCGCCGGCCGGTTATTTCAACGGTTTGCAGCTCGCCCACGGAAGAAGTCAGGGTAATGACCGGCAGTTCTGACTGGCCCGTTGTAACCGTAACGGATATCTCTTTCGGTTGATACCCCACAGATGAAACCCTGACCTTGTAGTTGCCCGGCGGCAGCGCGGGGATCGTAAACGAACCAGATGCGGAAGAAATAACGGTCTGGTTATTTATGGAAACAGAAGCATGCGGAACAGGCTGTCCGGCTTCATTTCTGATCATCCCGGCTATCCCGGGCCGGTCCTGGCCAAAGACGGTAGAGGGAATCGAAGCGGAAATAAATATGCCGAAGAAAAAGGCCAGCAGTTTTAATTGCATTATTGACAGGTTTTGGTTGTGAGGAAAATTCGCTGCAAAGCTGTTGCAATGCGGCAAGAAAGGGTCAGCCAATCGGGAAAAAGATTTACGCAAAGGGGAAACTGACTTTTCAATGACAGGGGGGGGATCCAGGCTCACTATTTAACAAGTGCTTCCATCCCGGAGTAAAAAAGCTTATTTTACAGGAGGTCAAATAAAACAAACACTATGAAAAATTTATTTCCGGTGGCGGCAGTGCTTGCCGCATTGGCAATAACATCCTGCAACCCGGCCCCTTCCGCCAGCAAGATCAGCGCGGACCCGGATAACGCGGGGCTCAAGCTGCCGCAAGGTTTCGGAGCGCTGAAAGTGGCGGACAGCATCGGGCAGGCACGGCATATCGCCGTTACCGGCCAGGGCGACATCTATGTGAAGCTTAACCGCCTCAAGGACAACAAGGGCATCGTGCTGCTGTCTGATAAGGACGGCGACGGCAAAGCTGAAACCCAAAGCAGCTTTGGTAACTACGGCGGCACCGGCATATCCCTGAAGAACGGATACCTCTACGCTTCCTCCAATGAAGCGGTATACCGCTATAAGCTGGATGACCAGCAACATGTAACGGATACGGCTAAACCGGAAACGATCGTTACCGGCCTGATCGACCGCCGCCAGCATAACTCCAAATCAGTAGTGCTGGACGATAGCGGTTACGTGTATGTAAACATCGGCGCGTACTCCAATTCCTGCCAGACGGAAGACAGAACAAAAGGCTCACAGGGCATGCAGCCCTGCCCTATCCTGGATTCCGCCGGCGGCATCTGGCGCTTCCGGGCGGACGGCCAGAACCAGTCTTATGGCGATGGCATCCGCTACGCCACGGGGCTCCGCAATGTGGTGGGGCTGGACTGGAACACCACCAACAACGCGCTTTTTGTAATGCAGCACGGTCGGGATGGCCTGCACGACCTGTTCCCGGACATGTACGACACCAAGACCTCCGCCGAATTGCCCGCGGAAGCCATGTATCAGCTGAAGATGGGCTCCGATTGCGGATGGCCTTATATCTATTACGATCAGTTCCAGAAAAAGAAGATACTGGCTCCTGAATATGGCGGCGATGGCAAGAAGGAAGGCGCCCCCAATGCGGAAGAGCCTGTGGTGGCCTTCCCCGCGCACCTGGCCCCGAACGCGCTGCTGTTCTACACCGGCAACATGTTCCCGGAAAAGTACAAAAACGGTGCATTTGTTGCCTTCCACGGCTCCTGGAACAGGGCGCCTGAAAAGCAGGCCGGATATATGGTAGCCTTCGTTCCCTTCTCCGGCGGCAAGCCCTCCGGTGACTGGGAAGTGTTTGCGGACGGCTTCGCCGGCATGGAGGAAGTTACCTCTCCCGGCCAGGCCAAGCACCGCCCCTGTGGGCTGGCGCAAGGCCCCGACGGCTCCCTCTATATTTCAGATGACGTAACCGGAGCGATTTACAGGATCATTTACAATAAATAACAGCGCATGAAGTTAGTGAATGGACTTGTGATAGGTGGATTGATATTCCTCGGCTGCAACCAGCAGCAAACATCATCATCGTCTGAAAACAAAACCGATTCCGTGGCCGCTCCTGCCCCCGCCCCCGTTATCAGCGACAGCCTCAAAGCCGTGCTGGCAAAGGGACAGGAAGTCTATAACAAACATTGCGTCACCTGCCACCAGGCCGGCGGAGACGGCGTTCCCAACCTGAACCCGCCGCTGACCGGCACAGACTATGTGCTGGGTGATAAAACAAGGCTGATCAATGTGGTGCTGAAAGGGTTGAATGAAGACGTGGAGATCAATGGCATGGTGTACTCCAATCCCATGCCCGCGCACGCTTTCCTCAACGATCAGGAAGTGGCCGATGTGCTGACTTACGTGAGGAACAGCTTCGGGAATACCGCGGAAGGGATCACCAAAGAGGAAGTGAAAGCCGTGAGAGCCGCAAAGTAGTAATCCAGGACATTTAATATCAGCAGGCTGTACCGCAACTTCGGTACAGCCTGTTTTTTTCTTTCAAAAATTTTCACTTTATTTACGGCCTTACAATTCAGCCTGCTTACAACCAACATCATGGAAAAGATCATCAATGCCGTCAATGACATTGTGTGGAGCAATGCATTTATTATACTATGTCTCGCCACCGGTATCTATTTTTCAGTCATCACCCGCTTTTTACAGGTAAGGTATATTAAGACCATGGTAAAGCTGCTTTTCGGCAGCAAGTCCTCCGAAAAAGGCGTGTCGTCGTTCCAGGCATTTGCCATTGCTATATCAGGAAGAGTTGGAACCGGCAATATAGCAGGCGTAGCCACGGCAATTGCGATGGGCGGCCCCGGCGCTGTTTTCTGGATGTGGCTGATCGCCTTTCTGGGTGCGGCTTCCGCCTTTATTGAAGCTACACTTGGGCAAATATACAAGCAGGTAAAAGACGGACAGTACCGCGGTGGCCCGGCTTACTACATCGAAAAAGGATTAGGCGTGAAATGGTATGCCGTTGTGTTTGCGATAGCCACCATTTTAAGCACGGCGCTTTTTCTGCCCGGTGTGCAAAGCAACAGCATCGCACAGAGCGTGCACAATGCGTTCAATGTGCCGGTAGCCGTTACCGGCGGCGCGGTGACGCTACTACTGGCGCTGATCATTTTCGGCGGGGTGAAACGCATCGGTAAAGTAGCCGAGTTCGTAGTCCCCTTCATGGCTGCCGGTTACATCCTGATGGCCGTTATCATCATCATCCTCAATATTAACGAAGTACCGGCCGTATTCAGCCTGATCATACGCTCCGCATTCAACCTGGAAGCCACGTTCTCCGGCGTATTCGGCGCCGCGATCGCCTGGGGCGTGAAAAGAGGCATTTATTCCAACGAGGCCGGACAGGGCACCGCACCGCATGCCGCCGCTGCCGCGGAAGTGAAACACCCCGCGGAGCAGGGCCTCGTACAGGCGTTCTCGGTATATGTAGACACGCTGTTCGTATGCTCCGCTACCGCCCTGATGATCCTTTTCACCGGGCAATACAACGTGGTAAACCCCGAAGGCGGGTTCATCGTGGAAAACCTCCCCGGCATCAAGGAAGGCGCCGCATATACACAGGCCGCGGTCAGCGTTCACTTTCCTTCTTTCGGCGGCAGCTTTGTGGCGATCTCCCTGCTCTTCTTCGCCTTCACTACCATCATGGCCTATTATTACATCGCGGAAACCAACCTCAGCTACCTGGATAAAAAAGGAAATAACCGCTTGCTGGTATGGGGACTACGCATATTGATACTGGGTGCCACTTTCTACGGCTCCGTAAAAACGGCCGCGCTGGCATGGACGATGGGCGATATCGGCGTAGGTATGATGGCCTGGCTGAATATCATTGCCATTTTGCTCTTGCAGCGTCCGGCACTGAAAGCGTTGAGAGATTACCAGCAGCAGAAAAAATCGGGTAAGCAGCCGGTCTTCCGGCCGGAGGAGCTGGGAATTAAGAATGCGGATGAGTGGGCGTAGATGGCTAAGGATTTAATAAGCAGCCGTAAAGCGCCGCCCGATATGCTTCGGCTCCTCCAGCTCGTCCGCAATCACCACTGCCAGGTCTTCTACCGACAATATGCTGCGACCTTCCGCATTGAATACCGGTGATTCCAGGTCCGTTCTGTAAGTGCCCTTCCGCTCACCGGAAGTGCCCTGGTGCATCTCGATCGCGGGGCTGAAGAACGTCCAGTCCAGTTCCTTTTCGGCTTTCAGGATATCCAGGTAATCCCTGGCCGCGGTAGCGCCGGTTTTGTATTCAGCGGGAAACTGCGGGCTGTCTACCAGTTGCTGGCCGTTGATATACAAGCTGCCCGCGCCGCCGATCACGATGAAACGCTTAACGCCGGATGCCTTTACCGACTGCTGGATCGCTTTGGAGCCCGCGATGAAATCGGCGTACAGATCGGGGTTCGTCCATCCCGCGTTATAGGCGCTCACCACCGCATCGCTGCCTTGCAGTAAGGTGGACAGGTCGCCGGCCAGCGCATCGCCTTTCACCACCGTCACCTTATCATCCGGCACCGTTACCTTTTCGGGATGACGCACAATGACTTTCACTTCGTGCCCGCGGGCGGACAATTCCTTCAAAATGGCGGCGCCCACAAAACCGGCACCGATCAATGCTACTTTCATATCAATCGTATTTTAAGATTATAACTGTATGTATTTTTATTACAGTTTAAGTTAAAAAAAATCAGAATTTCTTTACAAAATCAGCCAGGGTTGTTTTTCCCAACTGGTGCACGAGGGTTTGCTCCGCTTTATCGTACAGATCTTCGATGTGCCGGTTGATCTGGCGGCCTACCTCGCAGGCGGGATTCGGATGGTTGGAACGCCCCAGCAGCGGCGCCTGCCGCACAGCATTGTAAATATCCGCCAGCAAAATCTGTTTCGGCGGCTTTGCCAGCATGGCCCCTCCCCCCTTTCCTTCCCTGCTTTGCACCAGGCCATGATTACGCAGGTTCACCAGCTCCTTCCGCACCAGCACAGGATTGATATTGATGCTGCCGGCAATGTACTCGGAAGACAACACCTCCTCATCCATATAAGCCAGCAACGTCATAATATGTATCGCCGTCGCAAATCTCACATTCCCCATACTGTAATAAAATTAATTACAGTACAAAGATAAAGGGAAATACTTTATAAAACCAAATTCGGCTATCTTAGGGCAAAATTTTTATCCGCTGATGTACCGTATCATATTCTTTTGTTTCTCTTTGCTGATGACTGTTCGAACACAGGCGCAGGACCTGTCTGCTCCCGTCATAGCCGGCGATTTTGCCGATCCCTCCGTGATCAGGGCGGGCGGCCGTTATTATGCGGTGGGCACGTCTTCCGAGTGGGCGCCGCATTTCCCGATCTATAGCTCATCTGATATGAAAAGCTGGACGCATGCAGGGTATGTTTTCGACAAAATGCCTGAGTGGACCTCCGGTTCGTTCTGGGCGCCGGAGTATTATTTCCACAACAACACCTATTACATCTACTATACTGCCCGCCGGAAATCCGATAATGTTTCCTGCATTGGCGTGGCTACTTCCCGTTATCCCGACAGAGGTTTCAGGGATCATGGAATTATTGTGGCGTTTGGCAAGGAAGCCATCGATGCGTTCGTCTACAACGACAACGGGCAACTATATATGACCTTCAAGGCTTATGGACTGGATAAACGGCCCATCGAGCTTCTTGGCAGCAAGCTGAGCGCGGACGGCCTGAAGCTGGAAGGTGAAATTTTCCCCATGCTGAAAGATGACGAGCGCATTGGTATGGAAGGACAAAGCATCCTCAAAAAAGACGGCATGTATTACCTCTTTTATTCAGCCGGCAACTGCTGCGGGTCAGGCTGCAGCTATCATGTGCGCGTGGCGAGGTCCGCTAGCTTCAAAGGCCCCTACGAAAAACAACCCGGCGATCCCCTGCTGTCTGAAAACGATTACTGGAAATGCGCCGGGCACGGCACGTTCGTGCATGCAGGGAACAATGAGCTGTACTATCTCTATCATGCTTATAACAAGCAGAGCACTGTGTTTACCGGCCGCCAGGGCATGCTGGCAAAATTGTCTTGGAACGGCGCGGACGGCTGGCCTACGCTGGCGCAGGTAGCCACTCCCCGCCCCGTTTCCGCCGGTATCCGTGATGAATTTAACGGCAACACCATCGCAAAGCGCTGGCAATATGATTTCAGGAACGCCAGCCCTGTTGTGAAACAGGCCAATGGCAAGCTCCGGCTGTCCGGCTCCTATGCTGACAGGAACCTCTCCGGCGTAGCGCTGGCGGTACGTCCGGCGTCTGCTGCGTTTGAAATGGAAACCACCGTCACCAATCAAAATGCCGCCTTGAAGGGGCTGGTATTTTATGGCGATGCAAATGCAGCCGTGGGCGTCGGCGTAGCGGGTAAAAAAGTTTTGTTCTGGATGGTGAAAGACGATAAACGTTCGGTGATCGACAGCGCCGTTTTAAACGCTGCAACGCCTCTACAGCTGAAGTTCGCTGTGGCGGCGGACCACAGCTGCAGGGTGTACTACCGCGAAAAGGCCGGCGGCTGGAAGGAGCTTGGCGCCGGTTCAGCCACGTCCGTTGCATTTTTGCCTCCCTGGGACAGAAGCCCGCGGGCGGGTTTGAACTTTGCGGGAGAAGCCGGAATGACGGCGGAATTTGAGAGGTTTGAGATACGGTAACGGGGGAAATTTTTCCATAGGTGCGTATTATTTTACGCACCACTTCACCCTTACTCCCTCAGCCGTTCATCTGTATAAGTGATCTCCGTTTTGTTATGCGGGACCGGCACGCCGGATTCATCCACGCTTACAAAAACGATCTTGTCTATGGTAAGAATGGTACGTTGCGTGATCTTGTTCCGTACCTGGCAGGTAAGCGTCAGGGAAGTACGGCCGAATTGCACCGCCTTGATCCCCAGCTCTACAATATCGCCCTGGCGGGCGGAGTTGATGAAGTTGATCTCTGACATGTATTTGGTCACACAACGGTTCGTGCCCAGCTGGATGATCGTATAAATAGCCGCCTCTTCATCGATCCACCGGAGAAGACTGCCCCCGAATAAAGTACCGTGCGCATTGAGATCTTCCGGCTTCACCCATTTACGTGTGTAGAAATTCATTCCATTGTCGGTTTAGGCCCGAAAATTAAAAAAAATGTGAAATATCGGCTGGCTTAATTATTGTCTGTATAACCTTATAAAAAGTATCCGTATGAACAGTCAGGTTTTTATTACGCAGGGCAATATGGAATATATGGTCCATATGGACGTAGAGCGCCAGCCTAACGCTATTGTGTATCACATCAGGCCCCACCGGCATTTGTGGGAGCAATTGCCCGAAACATTCGACATCATCAAGCCTGACCACAGCGATCAGCCGATGTATAACGAACAGGGGCTGACCGGCCTGGGCAAGGAGATCGTAGCGAAGATATGGGAACAGGTACGGTTAATGTCCGCTGCCGCCACCGCGTAATGCCTTAACAGACCGGAACGCCCGGAAATTGGAATGGCGGTTGAACTATGATTCCGGAACAAACGCCGTTACTGGCTACCGCCCGTTAACCCTTCCGGTTAAAGAAGTTATGCATGAACAACAATTGAAACTGCGCCGCATTCGGCCAGTAGTCCCAGTTATGCGCCCCCGGACGGGTATAATAATCATGCGGAATGTTGCGGTATAACAACTGCCTGTGCAGATTTTCGTTGACCTCATAGAAAAAATCCTCCGTACCACAATCGATGATCAGTGACAGCGCACCCGGCGTCAGCAGGTGCAGCAGATTGATAACGGTGTGTTTTTCCCAACGATCCGGTTGCTCCGCATAACTGCCGAGACGTTTGGCCATATCCCACCGCAGCGGAAAAGGCCGGATGTCCACACCACCGCTCATGCTTCCGGCAGCGCCGAAAACATCCTGGTGACGGAAAGCCAGGTACAATGCTCCATGACCACCCATGCTCAGCCCGGTGATGGCGCGGCCTTTTTTATCTTTGACGGTTTTATAATGCTCGTCCACCCACTTTACCAGCTCGCTGGACACATAGGTTTCATATTTAAAGGCGGGATCAACGGGACTGTCCCAATACCAGCTGCCAACGCCTCCATCCGGACAAACGATCAGCATACCATAAGTATCAACCGCCTCCTTCAGGCCCGGCGCTTTGGAGATCCAGTCGGAGTACTTGCCGCCATATCCGTGTAACAGGTACACCACCGGCCATTGCTGCCGGCTGTCATAACTATCCGGTTTGATCACCACGGCTTTGATATTCTTTTTCATCGCGGCGCTGTAGGTAGACACGGTATCAACGGAGGCAGCCTTGCCTGTGCCTGCTGCAAGAACGAGCAGCAGCATAATACGGAAATGAATGCGTTTGAGCATGACGGGAATTTATTTTCAGGGGTTAATAATACAAAAAATCCGTATTTACTTTCCTTTAACATTCATTCCCGCAAATCCCGATTTCTACAACTCAGCCCCCTTCCCCGACAGCTCGGCGGATATTCCATGGCCCGGAAATGCATTCGCCCCACATTTGCCTAAACAATTGGAGTAATGAAATTTTCAATCATGCTGTTATTCATGACGATCGTTTTTTTCCGGTTTCTGTTCGCAAAACCGAATACCGGTGATTTCAGGCTGGTCAAGCAGTCCGAAAACGTATTTCTTTACGAAAGATGGATAGACGCGGGCGCCGGGGAAAAAGTAAGAGAAATAAAAGCGGTATTCCTCGTGCATGCGGACGCGGAAAATATCATGCGGACATTGAAAGATCCCGCGAAGGGAAAAGCATGGAATGTAAACGCCAGGCATTACCAGGTCATGCGCACGCCGGACGAGAACCGCTGGATCAGCTATATCCAGTACGACATACCCTGGCCCTTCGACGACCAGGACTGCTGCCTGGCCTTCCACGCCAACGGCCGCGAAGTATCATTTGAAAGCACCAACCACAGCGCCTTTCCGGTAGCGGAAAACATGACGCGCATCAGCGGCACGCGCGGAAAATGGATTTTGGAAGACACACATTCCGGGAACGTGAAGGTCACTTACTTCATTACCACAGACCGCAGCAAGAAAATACCCCGGTGGGTTTCCGATCCCATCGTGCACGGCAACCTCATCAAAACGATGGAAAAATTCAAAAGCCTTGCCGAGCAATAAATCCAGCCATCCGTCAATATTAAATTTAAAGAATATATTTTCAACGAATAGGCTTACATTTGACGTACAAAAAATTGCGTCTAATGGACAACCTGTTACATCCCGCCGCCATCTGGTTTATCCTGGGCTTCATATTGTTCCTGCTTGAGTTTGCCGTACCCGGGCTGATCCTTTTCTTTTTCGGGGTCGGCGCATGGATCGTTGCCATCCTGATCCTTTTCCTCGATCTCTCCCTCAACCTTCAGCTGATCGTATTCCTGGCCACTTCTGTGGTCAGCGTATTGCTTTTCAGAAAGTGGATGAAAAGGATCATCTGGTCCCGGAAACATTCCAGCGAGGTTGTCGATGACGAATTCATCGGTAAGACGGCACTGGCGGAAACGCCCATCGCACCGGGACGGAACGGGAAAGTGACTTTCAGGGGAAGCAGCTGGAGCGCCCGCTCCGAAGACACGATCATGGAAGGAGAATCTGTCACCATTATAGGAAATGAAAGCATTTTATTAATCGTAAAATCAACAAAAGCGCTATGACAACATCAACAGTCATCCTGATCATCCTGATCCTCTTCATATTGGTCGCTTTCATGTCTACCTTCAAGGTAGTCCCCCAGCGGTCGGTATACATCGTTGAACGGCTCGGGAAATATAGCCGCTCGCTGGATGCGGGTTTCCACATCCTCATCCCTTTTATCGACAAGATCGCGTACAAGCAGAACCTGAAAGAGCAGGCAATAGACGTGGCCTCGCAGATATGTATCACGAAAGACAACATTGCCGTGGAGGTAGACGGTATCCTGTACCTGCAGGTGATCGATCCCCAGAAAGCCTCTTACGGGATCGACAACTACCGCTTTGCCGTGATACAGATCTCCCAGACCACGATGCGCAGCATCATTGGTAAAATGGAGCTGGACAAAACCTTCGAGGAACGCGAGACCGTGAATGGCGGTATTGTGGAGGCGGTGGACAAGGCCAGCGACTCCTGGGGCATCAAGGTATCCCGCTATGAAGTGAAGAACATCTCTCCCCCGCAAAGCATTAAGGACGCGATGGAAAAACAGATGCGCGCGGAACGTGAAAAGCGCGCGCTGATCGCGGAATCGGAAGGTGACAAACAGGCCAAGATCAACCGCGCGGAAGGTGACAAGCAGGAAATGATCGCCCGCTCCGAAGGTGAAAAGCAAAGAAAGATCAACGAAGCCAGCGGTACCGCCTCCGAAATAGAAATGATCGCGCGCGCCACGGCAGTGGGCATACGCGAGATCGCCAAGTCCATTAACGAAGAAGGCGGCATGAATGCCGTGAACCTCCGGATCGCCGAGCAATACCTCGGGGAATTCGGCAAGCTCGCCAAAACGAACAACACCATGATCGTTCCGGCCGACCTTTCCGACATTGCCGGTGTGATATCCAGCATCACCTCCGTATTGAACAAATCGAAGGTGGAGCCGCCGCTGTTAAAGAAATAAAACGGAACATTCTTATTGTATCCGCTATGGCGAAGGCCGTAGCGGATTTTTTTTGTATAAAAAGCATACTTTTAAGCGTTCTTTCTAAAAGTTGTCTTATGAAAAACATCCTTTGGCTGATGATGCTCATGCTGCTGCCCACGGCGTTGCCCGCCCAGCATGCCGATGCCGTTACCGGCATCTGGCTCAATGAGGAAAAAGATGCAAAAATTCAGATATTCCGCAGCGGGGACACCTATGCCGGCAAGCTCGTCTGGATCGCCAACGCTTACGAAGCCGACGGCAAAACGCCGCGGAAAGACAGCAAAAACCCCGATGCCGCTTTGCGGAACCGGGGCCTGCTTAACCTCGTTATCCTGAACGGGTTTGAATTTGATGATGGTGAATGGGAAGACGGGAAGATCTATGATCCCAAAAGCGGCAAAACGTACAGCAGTAAAATGAAGCTGAAAGGCAATACGCTGGAGATCCGCGGTTATGTAGGCGTATCCCTGCTCGGCCGCACAACGGTATGGACGAGGTCCAACTAACTACTCAGTAATAACAAGGTCCAGCTCGTTCACCTTTTCCAGCCCGCTTACGCCGCCGGCCTGGTAAACGATGTGGTATTTGCCCGGTTTGGTCAGATCGTATCCTTTCAGCAGGTCAATATCCACCGTCACGCTGTCGCCCGCCGGTATTTTAATATAGGCTTCCGCGGGAGGCGGCATGATCCTTTTCGCCATGGCGCCCCTGTAGGCAACAGCTTCTCCATCGCTGCCCTTAATGTCCAGGAAAGCAGCGATAAATCCTTCAAACGGCGTATGCCATTTACAAAACTCCTGCTCCTGCCCCGTATGGTTCAGCACCGTAAAGGTCAGCGGCACCGGCTCCCCGGCTTTTACCGTTGCGGGAACGGCCATCACCGTTTCCAGGGTTTCCGCGGTGGCGGTGGTTTTCTGCACATTCGTACAAGCTGAAAATACAAACAGGCAGGCCGCCATCATAACAATCAGATTTCTCATCGGGTCGTATTTATTGACCGGCAAATTAAGATATTGTAATGGCATCCTGAACATTTGGAAAATATTATCTTCGCGTGAATTTTTAATACTATTATCATGAAACAGGACGAAAGAAAATGTGATCTGTGCCAGGCTGGCGACAATGTAAAAAGCTATGAAGTGCCCCCCGCTTCCGGCATCAGCATTCTCGTCTGCGATACTTGCCTCGCGCAGATCGACAGGAAAGCGGAGCTGGACAGCAACCACTGGAAATGCCTGTCAGACGCCATGTGGAGCGAAGTACCGGGCGTGCAGATCGTGGCCTGGCGGATGCTTCACCGTCTGAAACATGAAAGCTGGGCGATGGATAACCTGGACATGATGTACCTGGATGACGAAGCGCTCGCCCTGGCGAAAGCAACAGGTGACCACGAAAATGACGCCGCCGTGGAGCTGCACAGGGACTGCAACGGCCAGGTGCTGCAATCCGGCGATACCGTAGTGCTCACAAAATCCCTCGATGTGAAAGGCTCCACCCTCAACGCAAAGATGGGTACCGTGGTGAAGAACATCCGGCTCGTGGAAAACAATACGGAGCAGATCGAAGGAAAAATAGAAGGACAGGTGATCGTCATCCTCACAAAATATGTAAGAAAACAAGGCAGTTAACTGGTATACTCCCATGCGGGCACGCTCCTGTGCCCGCATTTTTTATCGCCCCAATATTAAGTGTTAAATAATCACTTATTGATATACATACCCCCTTCTACCATATTTTAAATTTTAATTGTCATATCAACACTTTATTACTATCTTGTTGTTCCCATTAGAATGATTACCATTAAATAAATTCCACATGATGAAGCGCTGGTCCTTCTCCGCACTGTTTTTGATCCTGGTCCCGCACCTGTACGCGCAAGACCGCAACCCGGTGTTGAAAGGATATTACGCGGACCCGGAGATCCTCTACGCAGAAAAAACCGGTAAATACTACATCTACCCTACCAGTGACGGCTTTACCAACTGGTCCGGCACCTATTTCAAGGTGTTTTCCTCCCCCGACCTGGGTGACTGGAAAGATGAAGGCGTCATCCTGCAACTCGGCACAGACGTAACCTGGGCGAAAGCCAACGCCTGGGCGCCCTGCATCATCGAGAAAAAAATAAACGGACAATACAAATATTTCTACTATTTCACCGCGGCGCAGAAGATCGGTGTGGCCGTGGCGGATGATCCCACCGGTCCCTTTACAGACTCCGGCAAGCCGCTGATCGACAAATTCCCCGAAGGCGTCACGCGCGGCCAGCAGATCGACCCGGACGTATTTACAGACCCTGAAACGGGAAAGAGCTACCTGTACTGGGGCAATGGCTACATGGCCGTGGCGGAGCTGAGGGAAGACATGACCTCCCTCGTGCCCGGCACTACGGTGATCATGACGCCCGACCGGAAATACAACGAAGGCACCTACGTATTCTACCGGAAAGGAAAATACTACTTTTCCTGGTCGGAGAACGATACCCGCGATCCCAACTACCGCGTGCGCTACGGCACGGCGGACGGCCCCGTGGGAAAGATCACCGTGCCGGCCAACAACCTCGTGATAGCGAAAGACACTGCTGCGGGGATCTACGGTACCGGCCACCACTCCATTCTCCAGGTACCTGGCAAGGATGAATGGTACATCGTTTATCACCGCTTTCATTACCCGGACGGCATCAAAATGGGAAGAGCTGCAGGCTATAACCGGGAAGTCTGCATAGACCGCATCACCTTTGACGAAGCAGGCAATATCATTCCCGTGCGGCCCACCCACCGGGGCATTGCGCCCTCCCTGCAGGCATTTTCCCTGCGGGACGTGCAGCTGCTGCCCGGCATGTTCAAAGACGCCCGCACTGTTGACCTGCAATACATCCTGGCCATGAATCCCGACCGCCTGCTGGCGCCCTATCTCCGCGAAGCGGGACTAACGCCCAAAGCCGCCAGCTACACCAACTGGGAAAGCGGCGGGCTGGACGGCCACATCGGCGGGCATTACCTGTCCGCGCTGGCCATGATGTACGCCGGCGCCGGCAGCAAACAGGCGCTGGAAAGATTGAATTATATGATCAGCGAGCTGAAGAAATGCCAGGACCACTACGGTGACGGCTATATCGGCGGCATACCCGGCAGCAGGGAACTATGGAAAGCCGTAATGTCCGGCGACATTGGCGCGATCCGCAAAAAATGGGTGCCGCTGTATAACATCCACAAAACCTACGCCGGCATCCGCGACGCTTACACCATCGCCGGCAACCAACAGGCCCGCAGCATGCTCATCCGCTTCAGCGACTGGTTCGTAAAGCTCGCCGCCAGCCTCTTCCCGCAGCAGATGCAGGAGATGCTGCAAACAGAACATGGCGGCGTGAACGAAGTGCTGGCGGACGTATACCAGCTCACCGGCGACAAAAAATACCTGGACGCCGCGCGCAGCTTCTCCCACCAGGCCATCCTGGAGCCGCTGGAAAAGGGAGAAGACAGGCTGAATAACCTGCACGCCAACACGCAGATACCAAAGATCGTGGGATTTGAACGGATCGCGCAGCTGACCGGCGACCCGGCGTATGAAAGCGCGGCGCGCTTCTTCTGGGAAACCGTGGTGGCGCACCGCACAGTAGCCATCGGCGGCAACAGCGTAAGGGAACATTTTCATCCTTCCGATAATTTTACGCCGATGATCACCAGCGAAGAAGGACCGGAAACCTGCAACACCTACAACATGCTCAAGCTCACGCAGCTGCTCTACCAGTCGGACCCGCAGGCGAAGTATATGGACTACTATGAAAGAGCATTGTACAATCATATTTTATCCACCCAGCATCCCGTAAAAGGCGGCTTTGTGTATTTCACCTCCATGCGCCCCGGCCATTACCGCGTGTATTCGCAGCCGCAGACCAGCATGTGGTGCTGCGTAGGCTCCGGCATGGAAAATCATGCGAAGTACAACGAAATGATCTATGCCCATGATACAAAAGAGCTGTACGTAAATCTTTTCATTCCCTCGAAGCTGACCTGGAAAGAACAGGGGTTAAAGCTCACACAGCAAACCCGTTTCCCGGAAGAAGAAAAAACAACGATCACGATAGATCAGGCCGGAAAGAACGAACTGGCCATCCACATCCGCTATCCTTCCTGGGTATCGCCCGGCGCCATGAAAGTCAGCCTGAACGGTCAACCTATCGATATACAAAACAATCCATCCTCCTGGGTGTCCGTCAAAAGAAAATGGAAGAAAGGCGACAAAATAGTAGTAACACTACCGATGCATACCACCACGGAATTACTTCCTGACGGATTGAACTATGCGGCCGTACTGCATGGCCCGGTTGTGCTGGCGGCAAAGACCAGCCAGCAGGATATGCCCGGTTTATGGGCGGATGACAGCCGGATGGGACATAGCGCGCATGGGAAAAAATACCCCCTCCACGAAATGCCCATGTTCATCAGCAACGATACCAGCATCACACCATACATCCGCCCCGTGCCCGGCAAACCGCTGACCTTCACCGCCGCACAGATCATTCAACCCGCGTCGTATAAATCGCTGGAACTGATCCCTTTCTACAAGCTGCATGATTCCCGCTACATCACTTACTGGCAGCGGGAAACGCCCGCCAGCCTGCAGGGCATCAAAGAAAAGCTGGCACGGGAAGAAGCCGCCGCCGCGCAGCTGGACAGCATCACCGTGGATGTGGTTAAAAGCGGTGAGCAGCAACCGGAATCCGATCACTTCCTCGCAGCGGAAAACTCCCGCACCGGCGTTTACAAAGACCGCCACTGGCGCAATGCAAAAGGCTGGTTCAGCTACCGGCTGACGGATAAAACAAAACGGGGCAATACTTTGCGCGTCACCTACTACGGGCGGGAGAAAGACCGGCATTTTCACATACTCGTAAACGACCGCAACATCGCGGAAGTGTCGCTGGACGGCAGCCATGGCGATGCGTTCTTTACCGTGGACTATCCCGTTCCTGCCAGCGGACAGCTGACCGTAAAATTCTCCGCCGTACAGGGCTCACAAACCGCTAACATTTACGAAGTAAGATGGCTGCAAAAATAACTGGCCTCACGAAGAAATATACATATCACAATTGATCCGAAAGATGCAAAAAGTGCTATTACAACTAAGCCTGATACTGGCGCTCAGCTGGCAGACAGCATTCGCAAAAGCTCATCACGAACCCGATTCCGTTTATCTCTTCTCTTACGCCACCGACGGCCGCAGCGGCCTGCACTTTGCCTGGAGCCGCGACGGCGGGAACTGGCACAGCATCGGCAACGGACACAGCTACCTGAGAAGCGACTACGGCCGCTGGGGCAGCGAGAAACGCATCAACGCCCCCTTTCTGCTGCAGGCGCCGGACGGCAGATGGCATTGCATCTGGAGCGTGAACGAACGGGAGCAGGTGTTTGCCCACGTATCATCTGCCGACCTGGTGTATTGGGGAAGGCAAAGCTATCCTGCTATCAGCGAAGGCGATAATTTCCTGCGCCCGGTGCTGCAATATGATAACGGCGTATATGCCATCACGTATGCCAGCGCCAACGGCAAATCCTACCGCATCACCACCAAAGATTTTTCATCCTATACGCCCGCTGCCGAAGTACCGGCGGTATCACCCGCCAATACCACCGTCCACCTGCCCGGCGGCACTGTTACCGGGCAGCAGCATAAAGTAAAGTGGGAAGTGGTAGACGGGCTCATCAGGGCATACGGACGGAAGCAACACGAAAGCAGCCTCTACGGCGAAACCACCAGGCAGGACGCGGAGCGCTTCGCCGGCCTGAAACCCGTGCAGGCAAAGCTGACCATACATCCTGATAAAGCCATGCCGATCAGCGACCTGCTGATGGGCGTGTTCTTCGAGGACCTCAACTATGCCGCGGACGGCGGTCTGTATGCGGAACTCGTGCAGAACCGCGGTTTTGAATATGCCTTGAGCGATAAGGAAGGAAGGGATAAAAGCTGGACGAGCAAGCATTCCTGGAGCCTGAAAGGCGATAACGCCTCCTTCACGATCGATTCCGCGGCGCCCGTTCATCCCAACAACCCGCACTACGCCGTGCTGGAAACAAACACTCCCGGCGCGGCGCTGGTGAATGCGGGATTTGACGGGATCGCGGTGAAGAAAGGAGAGAAATATGATCTTTCAATATTGACGAAGGACGCGGGCACCAAGCTGCGGGTGCGCCTGGTAGACGGGCAGAACAACGTGCTGGCGCAGGCCACCGTGAACACATCCGCCGGCGGATGGAAAACTTCCCGCGCGGTGCTCACCGCCACGGCGGACGCCAAAGACGCGCAGCTTGAACTGCAACCGCTTTCCAAAGGCCGGCTGTCGCTGGACATGGTATCCCTCTTCCCGCAAAAAACATTCAAAGGCCGGAAGAACGGCCTGCGGGCAGACCTGGCGCAGGTGATAGCGGACATACATCCCCGCTTCGTGCGTTTCCCCGGTGGCTGCGTGGCGCATGGCGACGGGCTGGACAATATCTACCGCTGGAAAAATACCATCGGCGCGCTGGAAGCCCGCAAGCCGCAGCGTAACCTCTGGGGATACCATCAGTCCGCCGGCCTCGGTTATTTCGAGTACTTCCGCTTCTGTGAAGACATCGGCGCCGAACCTGTGCCCGTCATTGCAGCGGGCGTTCCCTGCCAGAACTCCGCCACCGGCGGCGGCGGCCAGCAGGGCGGCATCCCGATGGAAGAAATGGATGCGTTCATACAGGATATCATAGACCTCGTGGAGTATGCCAACGGTGACGCCAATACGAAATGGGGAAAGCAACGCGCGGAAGCCGGTCATCCAAAACCCTTCAACCTGAAATACATCGGCATCGGCAATGAAGACCTGATCTCCGATGTATTTGAAGAACGGTTCACCATGATCTACGAAGCCATGAAAAAAGCGCATCCGGAGATCACCGTCATCGGCACCGTGGGGCCATTCTCCGAAGGAACGGATTATAACGAAGGATGGGACATTGCAACAAAACTGGGCGTGCCCATGGTGGACGAGCATTATTACCAGCCGCCCGGATGGTTCATCCACAACCAGGATTACTACGATAGCTACGACCGCTCCCGTTCGAAAGTTTACCTGGGTGAATATGCCGCGCATCTCCCCGGCCGCCCCAATAACCTGGAAACCGCTTTGGCCGAAGCGCTGTACCTGACCGCGCTGGAACGCAACGGCGATGTGGTGAGCATGGCGTCTTACGCTCCGCTGCTCGCAAAAGAAGGGCATACGCAGTGGAATCCCGACCTGATTTATTTTAACAACACCGAAGTTAAGCCCACTGTTGGCTACGAAGTGCAGAAGCTATACGGCCAGCATGCCGGGGATCAATACCTGCCCGGCGCCATCACGGTTTCCAGCGACCGAGAGGCCGTCAGAAAACGTATAGCCGTTTCAGTAGTCAGGGATACCAAAAGCGGGGATGTGATCGTAAAGATGGTCAACCTCCTGCCCGTAGCCGTTAATACGTCAGTGAACATGCCGGGCATGGCGGCTTCCGATGCAGCCAGGACCGTATTGCAGGGCAAGCCGGATGACCGGGACGTACGCCCTGTGACTGCGGCTTTTAAAGTAGCGGAAGAATTTGAGGTGGAGCTGCCCGCCTATTCCTTCACGGTCATCCGGATCAACGCAAAATAAAAGGTGCAGCAAAAAATGCCGGCAACCAAAGCCACAAGATATCCATAGCGTTACAATAACTGCTTTATTTGCCGAAAAGCTCCTTTAGCTTGGCGTCAAGCAGCCCCTCGCTGTCGCCAAGCACCCTCAGCACCACTTTGCCATTCCGGTCGATCAGGAATTTTGAGGGGAAGCTTTGCACCATGTAATCCGAAACTACGTCCTGCCTGGCCGGATCGTTCAGTATCTGGGGCCAGGTGATGCCGTCGGCGGCAATTGCCTTTCTAAACCGGTCCCACTGTTCTTTGCCTGTTCCAAATTCTTCGCCTATGCCAATAATCTCAAAACCTTCGTCTTTGTATTTTTCGTACAATTCTTTCAGGTGCGGATGACTTTTGCGGCACCAGCCGCACCAGCTTCCCCAGAAATCGATCAGAAAAACCTTTCCTTCAAGGCTGGCGACATCAAATACGCTCCCGTCAGGCATTATGCCGGTAAACGGAATCAGCTTCATTTCGCGTGCCCTATCGAGGCTCGTTATGAGGTGTTGCGCTTTTTCGCTGTCCCTGAGCGATCGGTCAAGCGCCTGCAAGAGGTTGTCAATTTCCGTCAAGCGTTTATTTCCGCTTGCGTTCCATCCCCCTTGTTTGTTCAGATACCGTCCAATTATTGTTTCCAGAATGTTCAGCGACTGTAGCGAAGAAGGATGCCTAATGATAAAATCCCTGTCGATGCTATCCCTTAGTTCACTGGCCTTTTGCATAGCTGTGTTGTACGCCATCGAATCGATGGTCTTTTCATACAGCTTTTTCCTGAGCGTATCGGTGATGTTATTTCGCAGGCGCATCGCCCCGAGGTAGGCTAGTCTTGCTATATTCTGCTCTCCGGTAACAACATCGGCTTTAAGCGCAAACTTTTTCAGCCGGGGATTATATGTGCCCTTGCCGATAGAAAGTTCAACAATTGAATCGCCTGTCATCAGGCTAACCCCTCCCACGTCAAGGATTCTTCCCGCGGAATCGGGCATTTCCGGGTACCTGAGCCTGAGCACCAGCCTGTCACCCGCAGGTAAGGGAGGCACCCATGCCGAGAAACGGTTGTTATGAACCGGAACCGATACGGTTATGCGTCCTCCGCCGGGGAGCAGGCGATTGTTATAGTAGCTCACATTCACTGAATCGACATATCGCAGGTTATAAACCGGATCGAGCGTACCTGTGAGCCTCATATCCTGGTATTCTTTTGCCGGCTGGCCGATGCAACACATCGGAAACGCAAAGAACAACAGACAAAAAACCCGGGTGTTTACTTGTAAAAGCTTCATGATCGATTGCTGATTAATAGTCCAGGTTCTGAACCAGGTTCGTATTCAATTCTATTTCTGTCTGCGGCAGGGGAAGTACTATCAGATGCGGTTGCCAGGTAGCGCCTTTTGCGGTGGATATAGCCGGCATCGCTTCCTCGGCGCGGCTGATGGCCGCATCATTCAGTCCCCTCCACCTTTTCAGGTCAAACCAGCGGTGCCCTTCGATGAACAGTTCCGTAAAGCGTTCTTTCTCTATTGCGATACGTATCTCCTCTTTCGTTAAGCCGTAAGGCAATTCCGGTAGCGGGTCTGGCACGTCAACGGTTGCTTCCGCCCTTGCTCTGTCCCTTATTTTGTTCACGTCGTCTATAGCCAATTCAAACTTGTTTTGCTCCATGCGCGCCTCTGCGCGAATCAGGTAGATTTCCGCAAGCCTGATGGCGGGGAAAAACTGCTGTAAAGTTGTGCTAACCTTGAACTTGCTGGCATAGTGAAAGGAACTGGCGCCGCTGGTAAAAACACCTACCCAGTCGCGCGCACGGTTATCTCCCGGTTCGAAGCTATTGTGAAGGGTGTCACTTAACACTCCTATTGCGCTTGATGAGGTTGAATTATTCGGATTTGAGTTTAATATGAACGACGACGCGATCCGCGGATAGTTCAATAAATTGTTTTCAAAGGCAAGGATGGTTTCCTTTGAACCTATATTAAATGCATTTGCGGGAATTTTCTCAAGGTTGTAAGTGAGCGTATTCGAGATTACAGTCGTGGCATGCCTTTCCGCGCTTTCCCATTCGCCCGTATACAAATAAACCCTTGACAGCAATGCGTCTGCCGCACCACTATTGGCCCGAAGCCTCATTGTTGACGATACATTAAGAAAATCCAGATAATCCGCCTGCATTAATTCCCTGGCATCGGTCAGATCCGCTACAATTTGTGCGTATACCTGGTCTTGAGGAGTTCGCGCAGCGCGCCTGTTACGTTCATAATCCGTTGTAAGCAACAGCGGCACGTCACCATAAATATTGATCAGTAAAAAATAGGTATAGGCCCTTATGAACAATGCTTCCCCCATGATCTGCTCTCCGGCCGTAGCAGGAATGGAAGCCCCATATTTCCGGACACCTTCCAGCACCGCGTTTGCGCGAAAAATAGCTGAATAGGCGCTGCTCCATACCCCATTGAATGAAATATCACGGGAATCGGGGGAAAGCGTGTAGATCAGCCGCAGTGTATTGTTGGTTGTTGTTAGCCTGTATTCATCGGGATACAGGGCGTTCAACAAAGGCACACCTGGAATATTGCCGTTGGTATAAATATTATTCACCCGGCTGTAAGTTTCCTGTAGCGCAGCCACGGCCGTGCGCGCATCTGCAAAAACGGTTTCCTGCACCATGGCGCTGGCGGGGGGATCAATAGTCACAAACTCTTTACAGCTGGCAAGGCATAATGTAACACCGGCTACACAGGCTGCCTTAAATAAATTCCGGTTTAAATATTGTGTGAACATCATTGTTCTCATTTAATGATTAAAAACTGATTTGAACACCGGCCGTAAATACTCTCATAATCGGAAGGGCTGTGGTACCGGCCTCTGGGTCCACACCCTTGAAATTCGAGATCGTCAGCAGGTTCTGTCCCAGCATATATACCCTGGCGTTACTGGCATGCAGCTTCTTCTGCCAGGATTCCGGCAGCTTCCAGGAAAGAGAAACATTGTTCAACCGCAACAGGTGCAGATCCATGTAATACGCATCAGCGGAGGATTGAATTCTTGAGCGGTAAGCAGCGGTGTTGGTAGCCTGCGTAAATTTTTGGAACAGGCTTACATCTCCGGGGCTTCTCCAGCTGTTCTCATAAACATACAGCGGAATGTTGTTAGCCATGCCTGGCAGGGCGCCGTTCAGCGTCGCAATGTCGGTGTTCCTTGTCCGTTTGGAATACTGGATCATGACATCTAGCGTAAAATCTTTGAACCCGAAGGAGTTTGTAAGTCCTCCATAAAAATGCGGAACGGCATTGATCATGACAACACGGTCGGCCAGCGCGAAAAAGATCGAGGTCATGAACGAAGTGTCCTTCCCGTTCCGGTCGCGGTATACGTTGATGCCGGTCTGTGGATTAACACCTACATGATTGTACACTTTTTGAAGAGAAAGCGACTGTCCGATGGCATATGAACTAGCGTGAGTTGACTGTTCAAGATTGGGATAAGATACCAGCTCATTTTTCGGAATGGTGAAATTGGCTGTGGTACGCCATTGGAAATTTTTTCCCTTTATATTCACTGAACTTGCGTTAAACTCCCAGCCGGTGTTCCTGACCGTTGCGTTGATGTTTCCATTCAGCGTTCCAAATCCGACCATTGAAGGCATTGGGATTCCGACAAGCTGGTTCGAGGACCGGTTGTTATAATAATTCGCCGAAACCAGGAGTTCTCCTTTATTAAATCCAAGTTCGAGGGCTGCATCGAATTTCGTGTTCGACTCCCAGTGGAAATAAGGGTTATACAACCTGTCCGGCCGCAATCCCCTGCCGCCGGCGGTGCTTGCCGAGCCGAGAGAATAAGTCGACCAATACTCATAATCACCTATGGCATCGCTCCCGGTAGTTCCGTAGCTGCCGCGAAGCTTCCCGAAGCTCAGGAACGGCAGCCCTTTCTTCGCAAACTCCTCTTCGGAGAATATCCAGGCCAGGCCCACCGCACCAAAGTTCCCAAATTGCCGGCCGGGGCCGAAGCGGCTCGAACCATCCCTCCTTCCTGTGAGATTCAGGACGTAGCGGTTCATCACATTATAATGCACCCTTCCAAACACCGCGTTGTACCGGTATACTAAAGAATTTCCCGACACATCAATATTGTCGGCCGCGGCGGGATTTCGAATCAAGGCATCATCAACGATATTCCTTCCCGAGATCACAGATGTGTTGGTTGTCCGTTCCTGGAAAGTGGTGCCAAGGAGAACTGACAGTTTGCCCTTCCACACCATTTGCTCATATTCCAGATAAGGTTCGATATTCCAGCTGCCGTGTTTTGTATTCCTGAAATCGTTCCTGCTTTCGCTGCTGGTATTGAAAGGGTTCAAGCCTTTTTTCGGCTGAAGGGCAACGTTGTCATTATCGATCCTGCTATAACCTGCATTAGCTTTTATCCAGAGATGTTTCAATAGGCGGTACGACGCCTGCGCGCTCGTATTGAGATTGTGGGTTTTCATCTCCGACGTGAGGAATAAGGCGGCAAAAGGGTTTGACCAGCTTCCTCCCTCCCAGTTCAACAGACCTTCCTCGTTGTACGGCGCGGGTGCATGCGGAGGAAGCGTGTATGCGGCAACAACGCTGAATGACGGGTACTGGTTAAAATCATGGCCGTATAAATTCGTAAGGTTGAAACGAAGCCTGTCGTTCGCTGAACGGTGGTTCAGCGAGAACCTGGCCGACAGCCGTTTATCAGAAAAGTCTCCCGGGTATACGGTTATTTCTTTCCAGTAACTTCCGGAAAACGAAAAGGAAGTTAAGGCATTACCGCCACTCAGGCTGACCTGGGCATTCGTATAGTGAGCCGTACCTCCGATGAGCAATTGCTGCCAGTCCGTATAACGGGTAGTGTCCCAAAGCTTGAGGTCTGGCGCAGAAACGTTGGCGGCGGTCCAATCGACGCCATCATTCGCAAAGGCCTCATATCGCATGTCGAGGTACTGCCGCGTGTCAAGCATTTTTGTTTTTGTGCCCACTTTACCAATTCCCTGGTACAGGTTGACCCCTACTTCCGTTTTGCCTGCCTTGCCTTTTTTAGTTGTAATCAGGATCACGCCATTGGCGCCCCTGGACCCGTAGATGGCGGTGGCATCTGCATCTTTCAATACTTCGATGCTTTCAATATCATTCGGATTGATGGAATTGAAAACACTCTGCCCGCCAAATGCGCCTAACATGTTGTCCGGAGTGTTGATATTAACCGTTGGCAGCGGAACGCCATCCACGAGTATGAACGGCTCGTTGTCGCCCATGATGCTGTTCAGTCCGCGGATATTGAAGCGAACGGCGGCGCCCGGCGTTCCTGACGACTGCCTCACGTCTAATCCCGGGACCGCGCCTTTCAGGGCGTTAAGCAGGTTTCCTACCGGCTGCCTTTCGATAGTTTCCGCGCTTACCGTTCCTACTGCTCCTGTATTCAGGCGTCTGCTGGTGGAATAATATCCTTTTACGACCATTTCGTCGAGCGCGGACACGCTCCTTCTTAATATGATGTTGAGGAAGGTTTGTTGTCCGACGGTGACCTCACGCGGCTGATAACCGATGAAAGAAACCACCAATACGCTGCCGGGTGCGGCATCGATGGAGAACTTTCCTTCCGCATTAGTGGCCGTGCCTGTTTTAGTGCCCTTCAAGGCAATGCTCACACCTACGATCGGCATACCGGTAGTATCCCGCACGATCCCGTTCACGGGTGTTTGTACGACCTCCGGGACTGGAGGCTCTGCCGGCCGTGGCGCTTTTTTGATGATGATGGTTTTACGGACAATGGAATGCTGCAGCGACTGCTCTTCCAATATAGTCTTCAGCACCTGCTCCAGGCTGGCATTCCGCACGTCGATGGTAACAGGTTTTGTTTCCTTCAGAACATCGTTGTTATAAAAGATCAGGAAGCCTGTCTGTTTTTCAATGGCGGTAAAAACCTGCCGGAGCGTAGCATTCTTTACAGATAAAGAAACCTGTTGAGCATATGTGCCGGCCGATACATTCAGGCAGGCTGCTATCGTTAAAACGAGGGTCAATCTCATCGCTAACATCAATTTGGTTGGGACCTGCCCGCATAGGAGAAGGATTTTAACATGACGATTCCATTGCATACATTTGCATTGTTGGTTGACGGTGATCAATAATAAGTAAGACAATTGTTGTGGCGCCGGTCATCCAATCGCTATGCCGGGAACGGGCTCAATCGTTCCCGGTTTTTATTGGATACGGGACAGATGATTACAGATTTTCAGTCATAAGTATATACAGTCGGTTTGATGAATAAATAAGGATGCTGGTTTTGGCAGACGCCCGGTCAGTTGGCGCCAGGACTGACGATAATGCTCCTGTCTTCTATCCGGCAGTTCACGCCGCTCATACGCAGCACGAACAGCGCTTCCGAAAGCTGGATATTGCGCTGCATTTTGCCGGAAAAGTATTGTGTTTTTACACCCAGCTCATATCTCACTTCCACATCGTACCAGCGCGCAAGCTGTTCCATTATCTCGGGAAGCTCCGCATCCACAAAATAGAAGATGCCGTTTTTCCAGGCCATTACCTGGTCAATATCAGGATGCGGATCAAGGTCCAGCACACCGTTTTGCCGCAGCAAAGCCTGTTGTGACGGTTTCAGCAGCAGCCGGGAACCGGTAGTGGCGTTTACGTTTACGCTGCCCTGTAAAAGCGTTGTTCTGATCACCTCTTTGTCTTCATAACTATTCACGTTAAAGTGCGTGCCCAATACTTCTACGGACATCCTGTCCTTTACCTGCACGATAAAAGGCTGGCTGGCATTGGCGGTTACTTCAAAATATGCTTCACCGGTGACTTCAACGGTCCGGTTTTTACCGTTGAACACAGTGGGATAACGAATGGAGCTGGCGGCATTGAGCCAGACCAACGTTCCATCCGGGAGCATCACGCTGAACTGACGGCCCCGTGGCGTTTTCATGGTGTTATAGGCGATCTGCCCGGAACTTTCGCCAGAGCGGTCATAGGCCAGCTGGCCGTTTTGCAATACCACCCGAGTGCCGTTCTGCTGGGCTATGATCCCATTCTTCAGGCTATCCAGCAGCACTTCACTGCCGTCGGCCAGTGTAAGGATGGCGCCCTGCCTGCCCGGCGCTATAATGGTATTGCGGGCCGTTTGCGGCGGGGCGCTTTCCCGCGAGGCCAGGAAATAAGCTCCTGCGGTCAGCAGCAATACGACCGACGCAGCCGCCCAGCCCCAGCGGCGCAGGGAATGCACGCGGCGCAGGGGAACAGGCGCTCCGGCCGTTTTGTCGGTGGCCATCACATCATTCAGCAACGTCAGCCATTCCGTTTTATCCGCCACCGCCTCCTCCGGCATCACCTTCATCAATTCCGCGATCTGCCGCTGAAAGGCTTCCGCGCCGGATTCATCCAGCGACAGCTCCGCCAGTTCTTTTTTTTCAGGTTCCGTCAGCCGGCCGGCTGCGAGGGCGGCCAGCAGTTCATATAACCGTTTGTTTTCCATGTTCTGTAATAAAGATGCGCCCCGGTGGCAAGGGGGCCTATTCCCGGGAAAAATATTTTTTTATGCGGCCAGGCAAAAGATCAGCCAGCAAAGTCCCAGCTCGCCCGCGGCGGCGAGATATTCGCGGATGTTGGCTAACGCAGTGAACAGGGTATTCTTCACCGTTTTCGGTGAAAGGCCCAGTGCCCGGGCGATCTCGGCGATGGTCATTCCTTCGTTGCGGCTCAGCCGGAATATCTGCCGGCGTTTCTCCGGCAGCCGCTGCACCGCTTCGTTGATCAGCCGTTGCAGCTCGTTGAGGCGGACCGTTCGTTCCGTAGGGTTGGCGGAATGATGAATGGTGGTTTTAAAGCCGTCCAGCGTTTTGTCCTGCAGCAGCGCTCTCCGCACGGCCATATGGTACTGGTTGGCCGCGATACGGAAGATGTACCCGCCGATGTTGGTGACCTGCGGCAGCTTGTCCCGGTTCAGCCACAGCCGGATGAAAGTTTCCTGGACGATCTCCCTGGCATCCGCGGGTGAAGGGCTTAGCTTCTCAACAAAAGGCTTGAGCTTTCCGAGGTAAAGGTCAAAAAGTACGGTAAAAGCCTTTTCATCTCCCTCCGCAATGCGCGAAAGCAATGCATGTTCGTCGTATGACTGGTTGTTGGTCAATTACAATATATGCGATGTTTCTTGCACGCAAACTATTATAAAAAATCCTAAGTAGATAATAACAGCGGGAAAAAGTAGGGTTTTACAACATCCGGGAAATGCCCAATTGCAGGCCCCGCAGCTCCGCAAGCCCCTTCAGCCTGCCGATGCAGGAATAGCCGGGATAGGTGGTCTTGTGCAGGTCGTCGAGCATCTGGTGGCCGTGGTCCGGCCTTACCGGCAACGCGGTATTCCGGCGTTTCATCAGGAGCAGCAGCTCACGGACGATGGCGAACATGTCCGCATCACCATCCAGGTGATCGGCTTCAAAAAAGTTCCCGAAGTTATCGCGACGGGTATTGCGCAGATGAAGGAAATGGATATGATCTCCCAGCCGCCGGATGATGCCGGTGAGATCGTTATCCGGCCTTACACCGAGCGATCCGGTGCAGTAGCACAATCCGTTTGCGGGCGAGGGCACCGCGTTTATAATTGCCCGTAAATCCTCTTCTGTACTGACAATACGCGGCAGGCTCAGTACCGGGTAAGGCGGATCATCCGGATGGATGGCCATCTTCAGTGAAAGTTCTTCCGCTACGGGCACTACTTCGCGCAGAAAATGAAACAGGTGCTCCCGCAATTTTCCGGCGCTGATATCTTTGTAGGTTGCCAGTGCAGCAAGTATCTCGTCCGGCGTAAAACGGCCCGTGCTGCCCGGCAGGCCGAGCATGGCATTGTGGAATACGTTTTTTCGCTCTTCTTCGGTATGATTTTCCAGCCATGCCTGTGCCGCGGAAATCTCCTGTTCATCATAATCCTTTGCAGCGTCTGGCCTTTCCAGCATGAAAAGGTCAAACGCCACAAAGGCGGCGTGCTGGTAGTACAGCGCTTTGCTCCCGGCCGGCAGGGTGTAGCTGATGTCCGTTCTCACCCAGTCCAGCACTGGCATGAAGTTGTAGGTGATCACCTGTATACCGCAGGCGGCGAGGTTGCGCAGGCTTGTTTTGTAATTTTCGATGTGCGCATGATAGTGCCCGCTTTGGCGTTTTATGTCTTCACTAACGGGCAGGCTCTCCACCACCGTCCAGCGCATGCCCTCCGCTTCTATCAGGGATTTCCGCTGCTGAATGTCGGCCACCGGCCATACGTCCCCCACGGGGATATGATGCAGCGCCGTTACAACGCCGGCACAACCCGCCTGCCGGATATCCCGCAGGGTAACTGCATCATGCGGCCCGAACCACCGCATGGTTTCATGCATTAACATGTTATATGAATCTGTTGATAATGTTTTCCAGGTATTCCTGTTTGCCGCTTTTCATGGAAGGTTCGCCGTTCTCGATAGCAAACGTTCTCAGCGCTTCCAAAGATAATTTTCCTTCTTCGAACTCTTTTCCTTTTCCACTGTCGAAGCTCGCGTAGCGTTCCTGCCGTATCTTTTTATAGTCTGACTTACGCAGCACGGCGTCCGCAGTGATCAGCGCGCGTGCAAAGGTATCCATGCCGCCGATATGCGCGTGGAAAAGATCTTCGGGATCAACGGAGTTCCGGCGCACCTTCGCGTCGAAGTTGATGCCGCCGCCGTTGAAGCCGCCTGCTTCGAGGATGATGATCATCGCTTCCGTCAGCTCATTGATGTCGTTGGGAAACTGATCTGTGTCCCAGCCGTTCTGATAGTCGCCGCGGTTGGCGTCGATGCTGCCGAGCAAACCATTGTCCGCGGCCACCTGCAGCTCATGTGTGAAGGTGTGGCCGGCGAGGGTGGCGTGGTTCACTTCTATGTTCAGGCTGAAGTCGTTCAGCAGGTCATGCTGCCTTAAAAAGCCGATGACCGTTTCGCTGTCATAATCGTATTGGTGCTTGGTGGGTTCGCAGGGTTTGGGTTCGATGAAGAATTTGCCTTTGAAGCCGTTTTGGCGGGCATAGTCTTTTGCCGCATGCAGGAACTTAGCGAGATGTTCCTTTTCTCTTTTCATGTCCGTGTTCAGCAGGCTCATATATCCTTCCCTTCCACCCCAGAACACATAATTCTCTCCACCCAGCGCAATCGTTGCGTCCAGCGCGGCTTTCACCTGCGCGGCGCCATGCGCCAGCACATGAAAATCGGGATTGGTAGCGGCTCCGTTCATGTACCGCCTGCCGGAAAAAAGATTCGCGGTGCCCCACAGCAGCTTCACGCCGCCGGCTTTTTGCTTTTCCTGCAGATAGTCCACCATCGTCTGCAACCGCTTGTCATTCCCGTGGATATCGTTCGTATAATCCACTACGTCCACATCGTGAAAGCAATAATAAGGTATGCCCAGCTTCGTGATAAATTCAAATGCCGCGTCGGCCTTCGCTTTGGCCCTTTCCACCGCATCCGCTTTTTCATTCCAGGGGAACAGGTGCGTGGGCTCGCCGAAAGGGTCCGCTCCGCTTCCGCAGAAGCTGTGCCAGTAGGCGCATGCAAAGCGGAGGTGTTCTTTCATCGTTTTTCCGGCTACTACTTTGTGCGCATCGTACCAGCGGAATGCCAGCGGGTTGTCTGACTCCCGGCCTTCATAGCGAATGACGGGGATGCCTTTGAAAAATTCCATATTGTTGATTTTTTATTGTGCATGGATGATGATGTCAGCGGGTTGCAGACCCGCCGCGCGGGCGGTTATTTTTATATCACCGGCCGCTTTGGAACGGACGATGACCAGGGCCAGCCCGCTGAATGCTTTTCTTTCGTGTGATGAAAAAGATACCAGGTCCGCCGGATCGCCGTTGTCTGTGCAGACAATCTCTCCCGGCCCCGAGATGTCGAACTGAATGCTGTGATCCGCGCGCGGAACGGGCATGCCGTTCTTGTCCAGCACACGGAGCGTAATGAAGGAAAGGTCTTTGCCGTCCGCTTTGATGGCGTTCCTGTCCGGAGCCAGCTGCAATTGCGCGGCTTCGCCGGCTGTGCGGACGGTATCCGCGGCCCATACTTCGCCTTTCTTCCAGGTCATCACGCGCAGCACGCCGGGCTGATAGATCACACTGTCCCAACGGAAACGGTATTCATAATCGTCTCTTTTTTTCCTGCCCAGCGATACATCGTTCAGGAACAGTTCCGCTTCATCCGCTGCCGTGAATACATGCACCGGTGTAATGTCGCCTGTTCTTTCCGGCCAGGTCCAGTGCGGCAGGATGTGCGCCATTTTATGCTCCGGCCGCCATCTTGCCTGGTACAGGTAAAAGCGGTCTTTCGGAAAACCGGCAAGGTCTATGATGCCGGAATAGGCGCTGCGGGCGGAATAATACGGTGTGGGTTCACCGAGATAATCAAAACCGGACCATACAAATTCTCCGGCCACGTAAGGATGTTGATCCTGTGAAGCGAACACCTTGTCCGGCGAAGCACCGAATGCGGCGGTATACAGCTCGTAGGCGCTTACGTGTTGCAGCTTGGCGTTTCCACCCACGCCTTCGCTGACGGGCGCGCTGGTTCCGTCAAAAACGGGGAACAGGTAAGTGCCGCGGGTGCTTAATGTAGACGCGGTTTCGCTGCTGAAGATCAGCTTGCCGGGAAACTTACTTTGAAATGCTGGATACAGCGGAGAGGTCTTTATCCCTTTCAGGTGCTGGTAGGCGGGGGCGTCGCGGATGCCTTCACCCTGGTAGTTCAGGCTCAGGATGTCCATCACCTGCGGGAAAGGCATGTCCGGCTTCGCGAAGTTCATAGATGCGGTGGCGGGGCGCGTGCTGTCTTCTTCCATGACGATGTCGTAGAGTTTTTTTGCCAGTGCGGCGCCCTGTTCCGCTGTGTACTGCTCTCCTACTTCGTTGCCGAAGCTCCAGGCGATCACGGAGGGGTGATTGCGGTCCCTTCTGATAAAAGACCTTGTATCCTGCTCGTGCCAGTCGGGGAAGATGAGGTGAAAATCAAGCGGTGTTTTTTTCCGTTCCCAGTTGTCGAATATTTCATCGATCACGAGGAAGCCCATGCGGTCCGTCAGATCGAGCAATTCGGGGGTGGGTGGGTTGTGCGCTAGGCGGATGGCGTTACATCCGAGTTCGCGGAGTATTTCCAGTTGCCGCTCCGCGGCCCTGACGGAAAAGGCGGCGCCCAGTGCGCCGAGGTCGTGATGCTGGTTCACGCCCCGGAAGCGTATGGGTTCGCCGTTCACCAGCAGTCCTTTTTCGGCATCGAATACCAGCGAGCGGATGCCGAAGGTGGTATTATATTCGTCCACTGTTTTTCCACCGATAATGATCTTTGTGGTGGCGGTGTAAAGGTGCGGTTGCTGCGATGGCGGCGGGCCCCATAGCAGCGGGTTTTGCAGGGTGATGGTGCTTTCC
The DNA here is from genome assembly GCF_007992715.1 of Chitinophaga cymbidii. GTDB lineage: Bacteria > Bacteroidota > Bacteroidia > Chitinophagales > Chitinophagaceae > Chitinophaga > Chitinophaga cymbidii. The sequence goes on along the minus strand of NZ_BKAU01000010.1, from coordinate 21,146 downwards.
GCTTTATAGGTTTCGCCGGCTTTGATGGTGGCGGTGGAAGCGGGAATTGTTGTAACCTTCCTTTTACCGTCCTTTTTATCGTCCGTGAAAATGTCTGTGATGATCTCTATCTGTTGATCGTTGCCGGATTTGTTCTCTACCTGAACGGCCACATCGATGGTGGCGGCGGAGGCGGACACGTTCCGCGAGGTGATGAAGGTGCCCCAGTGCGCTACGTGTATGGGGTTTACCTTCGTCAGCCATACATTCCGGTAAATACCCGCGCCGGGATACCAGCGGGAGGAATTGGGTGGATTATCCAGCCGGATGGCCAGCAGGTTATCTCCGCCGGGCCGGATGTACGGCGTGAGGTCGAGGCGGAAAGAATTGTAGCCGTAAGGCCATCCTCCCACCAGGTGGCCGTTCAGCCACACCATGGCATATGACATGGCGCCATCGATATCGAGATAAATATGTTTTCCCTTATCGTTAACGGGAACGTCTAAACGCTTTCGGTACCAGGCCACACCGTGCACCGGCAATCTTCCCATTCCCCCGCCAACAATGGCGTCTGGCGTGGTATAGAATGGTCCTTTGATGGCCCAGTCATGCGGCAGGTTCACGGATTCCCATGCAAGGTCGGAAAAGTCCGTTTGCACAAAAGGAAAATCCTCACCCGGATTGCCTGGCGGACGCTGGTGCCGTTTGGCCGGGTCGCTAATGAAAGCATTGCCGGAAGGGAGTATCCAGTTCTTCAATACCTCGCCCGAAGCGGTGACGGCGACTGATTCGGTTGGCCGGCTATCGGCCACCACGTTATCATTGCGGTCCGTCACGTCTGGGCGTACGTCGTATATCAGTTTATCCGCTCCGGTATCATACCGGAAAAAGCGCCAGTTTTCATTGATACTGATCCGTTCTCTTGTTATCCATCCTTCAGTTTTGCAACCGCTGTTCATCAACAGGCTGCATAACAGCAAATAAAAAATGCTCCGGCTCATTGGTTATAATTCGGATTTTGCTCCAGCACTGCGCCCCTGTTCCTTTCGATCTCGCCCTGCGGAATGGCCCAAAGGTTAAAATGCGGCTGCATGTTCACACCATAAAAGGGATTGCATCTTTTTACCCTGTCATATAATTTGCCCAGGCGCATCAGCGTCAGCATCCTTTTTTCCTCCACACCCAATTCCCTTAATCTTTCATCCAGAATATAATCGATCGTTACGTCCCCTGCATCCACCGGCGAAGCATTCGCTCTTGACCGCACGGCATTGATGTCCAGCGCCGCGGCGCCGGCATTCGGCAGGCCGAAGTAGGCTTCCGCCCGCAGCAGGTAAGTTTCCGCGAGGCGGAACATGTACTGGTCCGCATACGTGCCGCCGGCAGTGGCTTTCAGTTCATATTTCTTGATGGGATCGGAAGAGCCGGGATCTACATACAGCCCCGCCGGGTGATTGAACGGCGTGGTGGCTTTCGACTGGTAAGGATAAAAGACCCTGGAAGGGAAAGTGATGCCCGCGCCCGGAGGAGGATTGCTGGTGGAGATCACCTGCCCGAAAAACGGGCTGCCTGGGTTTGTAGCCACCACTTCGCGCACGAAATTATGGTTGGCGTTCCTGATATCATTGTTGAAATCGCTTTGCCATACCGTGTCCGCGAAATACAGGGAAGGCTGCAGGAAGCCCACGCCTCTCCCGCCGGTGTAATCCCCGATCGGCCACTGGAACAGCGCTACGCCGTTCACCCGCATGTCGCGGTAAAGCGGTACGTGTACCCGTTCCAGTTGGTAGTTGCCCGCCATGGCGGTAGACACGGCAGATCCGCCCTGCACATCGGTTTCCAGCTGGATGACCCAGATGGCTTCTGTGTTATTGGCCGTTTTCCGGTTTTGATTCTTCGACTGGAACAGGTCCCAGTAAACATCTCCCGGCGTCACCGTGGACCGGGAGCCAAAGCGGTTCCGCATCAGGTCGGTAGCCGGATCATCGATCACCACCGTCGCCGCGTTTACCGCGTTCTGAAACTGCCCGTCCGCCAGGTACACCTCCGCGAGGAGATGATAAGCCGCCAGGTTGGATATCTCGCCATCTTTCACAACGGTGATGCCCGGCAGGTTGGTGGATGCAAATTGGAGGTCTTCGATCACCTGCGTCAGCACTTCCTTTTTGGTAGCTCGTACAAAATCCGTTTTCTCGGTCACGATCTCTTCCAGCACCAGCGGCACGCCGCCAAACAGGTAAGCCAGCGTTCGGTAGCCGAAGGCGCGGAAAAATCTTGCCTGCGCTTCAAAGTACACCCTGTCTGATTCCGAAAGCTGCGAAGCAGGAATGCGGGAAAGCACGGTATTGGCTTCCGCTACGATCTTGTATATCTGCGACCAGTGGTTATTGGGCAGCGTGCCATCCGGACCAAATTCCGCGGAAAGATTGGGATTGCTGCCAACGGGCACTTCCACGCCAAGGTCCGTGCGGTAGAGATAATGCATCGGCTGCCAGTCCGTAGACGTATAGAACTCGGAGCGCACCAGCGCGTGCAGGTTATTGATGGAAGCATGAAAGTCCTCCGCCGTCTGGAAAGCGTTGTCAGTGCTGAGGAAGGACAGCGACTCTTCATCCAGGAAATTATTTTTGCAGGAAACCCCGAACGAACAGAGCATTATGATGAGCGATACCCGGTACAATGTTTTCATAAAAAAAATTTTACGCATTTCTTAATAGACGATGTTTAACCCCACGGTGAAGCCTCTTAAAACCGGCCTGCCGCCTATCACGAGGCCCACCGCATTGCCGTCCGCATCGAGGGATTCAGGGTCCCAGCCTTCCCAGTTGGTCCAGGTGTAGAGGTTCTTGCCGCTGACGTACAAGTTGATGGACTGCACTTTGGTTTTCTTCAGCAGCGTGGTGGCGAAGTCGTAGGAAAGCGAAATATCCTGCAGCCGCACGAAGCTCCTGTCCTGCCACATATTCGGTTCAATTTTCGCGCGGGAGCCGGAGATGTTCCTCGGGTACTTGCCATTGGGATTGCTGGGCGACCAGAAGTCGATCCCCTGCAGGTTGTTGACGCGGATGGTGTTGTCTTCGCGGAAAAATGAGGGGTTGTTGTTGCCGAGGAAGCCGTCTTTTCCGCCCTGCACGGAGTTCAGGAATACAGTCAGCGAAAAGCCCTTGTAGCCGAAAGTCTGGAACAGGCTCACGCGGTATTTGGGTTCCTGGCGGCCCAGGAAGATCCTGTCAGACGCCTGGGTGATGTCGTTATCCTTGTTCTGGTCCACGATCCGGAGCGATCCAACCGGGAAGCCGGGGATGCGTTCGTCATTGAGCTGGTAAATACCATCGAGCTGATAATCGTATATGGAGCTGATGGATTTTCCGATGAAGAGGCCGCTGTTGATGAGGTCATCTTCTTTTCCATCGCCATCCGCATCTACGCCGGTCAATGAAATGATCTGGTTTTTGTTCGTTGAAAAGTTGAGGGAAGCCGTCCAGCTGAAATCCCTGCTTTTGATCACATCATAGGTCAATGCCGCTTCAAAACCGGTATTGCGGATCTGCCCGAGATTCGTTGTAATGCTGCCGAAGCCCGTAACGTTGGGAATGGCTACGCTATACAGGAGATCGTAGGTGTTGTTCTGGTAGAAGTCCAGGCTACCGCCCAACCGGTTATTGAAGACCGCAAAATCGACCCCCACATTTATACCCTTCGTGCGCTCCCATTTAAGATCGTCATTACCGAGCGACGTAACCTGTTGCCCGAAGGCGGTCGGTGCTCCGTCGCCATACACATAAGCGGCGCTGGTGGTCACACGGGCGATGGAGGTGTAGCGGGATGTCTGGTTGCCGTTCACGCCATAGCCGGCGCGCAGCTTGAGGGAATTTATCGCGCTGATGTTCTTCATGAAATTCTCTTCGGAGATGATCCAGCCGAGCGCCAGCACGGGGAACGTACCGTATTTGTAGTTCCGGGCAAAACCGGAAAAACCGTCGCGGCGGATGGTAGCCGTCAGCAGGTACCTGTCTTTGAACTTGTAGTTCACACGGGCCATCTGGTAGGCCAGGGATTCTTTCCAGGCGTCCGATTGCGCGAACTGGAAGGTGCCTTGTGACAGATTATTATAGCTGAGCGTCAGGCGCGGGAATCCTCTTGCTTCGGAGAACGTTCTGTTGTATTTTCTTTTAATCGCGCCGTACAAAAGCGTGGCCGTGATATCGTGCTGGCCAAAATTTTTCGTATAGGTGAGGATGTTATCAAACGTGTAGTCGTAGTAGTTTTGATATTCCTTGTAAGCGCGGCCGGTTTGACCGGCATCGTAGATGCTGGAAAAGAAATGTTCGGTTGTCCGGTAGTTGTTGCCGAAATTCATGCGGTAGTTCAGCCCGCTGAGGAAAGGAAAATCGATGTCTGTGTAGATGTTGGCGAAGTAGTAGTTGTTCCTGTCGTGGTCGTCTACATAGTAAGTACTGAACGGATTCGGTTCCAGTGTATTCATGGGGAAAGGAATCAGCTTGCCGGTGCTGTCATACGGAACGATCAGCGGCGTCATGCGCTGGATGCTGCCGAATGAAGGCTCGGCGCCGTCCTGGTTGACGAAGGAACCGGAAGAGAGCAGGCCGACCTTTATCCAGCTGAGCGGTCTTGTTTCGATGTTGGCGCGGATGGATTTCCTTTTGAATTTGTCGTTGATGATGAAACCTTTCTGGTCTACCAGTCCCCCGGAGAGCAGATAGGACACATGATCGCCGCCGCCGGAGATGCTCAGGTTGGTTTCCAGGATGGAGCCGGTATTGGTACCTTCCTTGAACCAGTTGTAGTTATGCGGCAGCAGGTGCCCCTGCGCGTCGCGGATGCTGTTATCCGCCACGTCTTCAATATTGAAGTCCGGATTAGGCTGTGTGAAGTCAGGTCCGAGATAAGCCCTGTCATAAAAAGCTTCCTTTAAATATTCGAGGTAGTTTTCGCGTTCGTAAGGTTTCAGCTTGCCGACGGTAGGGGTTTGCGTGGTATAGGCGGTGGAAAATGCGATCCTGGGTTTCTGGTTGAGGCGGCCCTTCCGGGAGGTGATGAGGATCACGCCGTTGGCGGCCTGTGCACCGTACACCGCGGTGGAGCTGGCGTCTTTCAGTACATCGATGCTGGCGATATCATCGGGGTTGATGGATGAAAGGGAGCCGGTGTATTGAATACCGTCGAGGATGATCAGCACGCTCTGGTTACCATTCAGCGTTACGCGGCCGCGAATGGAGATCGGCGGCGTTCCGCCGGCGGAAGTGGCCACGCCCACGTTCAGGCCGGGCACTGTACCTTGCAGATGCTGCCCGATGTTGGTATTGGGCGCGCCTTTCAGTCCTTCCAGGTTTACGCTGGCCACGGCGCCTGTCAGGTCTTTTTTCCGCTGCGTACCATATCCTACTACCACCACTTCTCCTATCTCCGTTGAGCTAAGGGTTAACGTCACATTTATATTATCATCATCGCCCACTGTAATTTCCGCATTGGCATAGCCGATCATTGAAAAGACAAGCACGGCGCCTTTGGCGGCGGCGAGGGAAAATTCTCCGTTGCCGCCGGTGGTGGTTCCTTTTGTAGTTCCTTTTATCATGACGGATGCGCCGGCAACGGGATTCCCTGCGTCTTCAGTGACCCTGCCGCGGATAGTTTTATCCTGCGCAAGCAAGGGGACCGGCCCGGAGAACAGGCAGGCCGTTAAAAGAACGAGCGTCAGGGGCCGGCAGATCAATCGCCTGAGCAAGCTCATTCTGCATTGTAATTTTTCAGTTTTTTTCATAACCCATGTGGCTTTTAGAAGAATTATTATTTAAGAGAGGAAGAGGCTAAGCGCTGTAAGCTGAATCTGTCTGTAACACGCCGGGCAAATCGCTTTCGGGAGCAGCGGGCATAGTGGTACGATCGTGGAATAGTGGAACATGCGGATCAAAGTCGAGTTGTTCATAACGGCAATTTTTCCCGGAAATAGAATTTGGCGGCAGACCCTTGCGTTCGTCTTGCGAAACGAATATAGGAAAATTTGATAAGACTGCAACCGATTACATTTTTTTATTTAAAAAAAGTTCATTTCCTTTGACAGACAAGCTGTAGTAAATGCCAGAAAACCGGGAAGTAACTATTTACGACATAGCGAAGCACCTGAATATTTCAGCGGCCACTGTTAGCAGGGGGTTGAAGAACAATCCCATGATCAATAAAAACACCCGCAAAAAGATCGCTGACGCCGCAAAACAGCTTGGTTATCAATCCAATACATTCGCCAGTAGCCTGAGAAGCAAACACACCCACACCCTTGGCGTGCTGGTGCCCCGCCTGAACAGCTACTTTATGTCGTCCGTACTGGCCGGCATGGAGAATGCCGCCAACCGGCACGGATATAATCTTATTATTGCGCAATCGCTTGAAGACGCGGAGAAGGAAAAGCTCAATGCGGAGACGATGTTCAATAAGCGGGTGGACGGGCTGCTGATCTCCCTGTCTTATAACACACAGCACATTAACCACCTGGAACCTTTCTTCAAACGAAAGATCCCGGTTGTCTTCTTCGACCGCGTGTATCCGCACAACGAAAGCACTTCCATCGTCATTAATAATTATGGCGCGGCCTATAATATTACACAACACCTGATCGAGCAGGGCTGCAGGCGCATTATGCACCTGGGCGGCAATGTGCTGCGGAATGTGTATAAGGACCGCCTTGACGGTTACCGCCAGGCGCTGAACGACAACCGCCTGCCCGTGATCCAGCAGCTTTACCTGACCAGCAACCTTTCGGAGCAGGCCGGTATAGAGGCGGCGCGGTATATCCTGGACATGGCGCCGGATGATCGTCCGGATGCCGTATTCTCCGCCAACGACACGGCGGCGGTATACTGCATGCTCACCCTCAAGGCCGCCGGCATCCGCATCCCGGAAGACATTGCCTTTGCCGGCTTCAATAACGACCCGATCAGCAAGGTCATAGAGCCCAACCTGACTACAGTGGACTATTCCGGAGATACCGTGGGCAATACCGCCGTCACCAACCTGATCAACCACCTGAAGGGGGACAGCAACCTCTACATCACCAATTCCATTACCCTCCGTTCAGATCTGGTTATCAGGGCTTCCTCGCTGAAAAAACAAATTGCCAGAAATTAATTTTTTTTGCGATCTTTAAGCAACCGATTGCAGTATTTCACCCAAAATAGCCGTCGAACGCTGAATAAACCGATATGAAAAGAACCACGTTACTGATACTATGCCTTTCCTGTTTTCTCGCGGCCGGCGCGGAAAACGGGTATGACCTCTGGCTGCGGTACAAGCCCTCCGGCAATCAAACATACCGGCAACATATCACGGCGGTCCTTACTACCGGATCATCCCCCACCATGAAAGCTGTCAGGGATGAACTTACCAGGGGCTTGTCCGGTTTACTGCAAACCGCTATCACGCACAGCACCGCCGTGAACCGCGACGGCATCGTCATCGCCGGCACGCCACACTCCTCCCCGCTCATCCACAACGCGGGCATAGCGCCGCTTTTGCAGCAGGCGGGCGAAGAAGGATTTATCATCGTTACAAAAAAGATCGGCGATAAAAAATGCATACTCATCAGCGGTAATTCAGACGTAGGCGTGCTATACGGCGCTTTTCATTTTCTGCGCCTGCTGCAAACGGAACAACCCGTTGAGCAGCTGCACATCGTTTCCACGCCCAGGATCAAGCTCCGGATGCTGAACCATTGGGATAATCTCGACAGAACGGTGGAAAGAGGATACGCCGGCTTTTCCATCTGGAACTGGCATACGCTGCCTGGTTACATCGACCAGCGGTATATCGACTATGCCAGAGCGAATGCATCCATCGGCATCAACGGCACGGTACTCACCAACGTCAATGCCAACGCCACCATCCTCACAAAACCTTACCTCGAAAAAGTGAAAGCGCTGGCTGACGTGTTCAGGCCCTACGGCATCAAAGTCTATCTCACCGCGAGATTCAGCGCCCCCGTGGAAACCGGCGGCCTGAAAACGGCGGACCCGCTGAATGAAGAAGTCCGGCAATGGTGGACAAAGAAAGTAAAAGAGATATACACTTACATTCCTGACTTCGGCGGCTTTCTCGTAAAAGCCAACAGCGAAGGGCAGCCGGGGCCACAGGATTATCAGCGCACGCATGCCGATGGCGCCAACATGCTGGCCGATGCCCTCGCTCCTTTTTCCGGCATTGTGATCTGGCGGGCTTTCGTTTACAGCAACGAAAATCCGGCAGACCGGCACAAGCAGGCGTATGATGATTTTGTTCCCCTCGATGGCCGGTTCCGGCCGAATGTAATGGTACAGGTGAAGAACGGGGCTATCGACTTCATGCCGCGGGAACCCTTTCACCCACTGTTCGGCGCGATGCCCAAAACGCCGCTGATGATGGAATTCCAGGTAACGCAGGAATACCTCGGGCAAGGCACCCATCTCGTTTTCCTCGCGCCCCTGTTTGCAGAAACCCTCCAAAGCGACTCCTATCAGAAAGGCCCCGGCAGCACCGTCGCCAAAGTGATCGACGGCAGTATGGACGGGCACCCGCTCACCGGTATCGCCGGCGTTGCCAATATCGGAAGCGACATCAACTGGTGCGGGCATCCCTTCGCGCAGGCCAACTGGTATGCGCTCGGCCGCCTCGCATGGGACCATACCCTTTCCAGCAAACAGATCGCGGAAGAATGGCTGCGGATGAGCTATTCCAACGATGAACGCTTTATTGGGACAGCATCAAAGCTCATGCTGGAAAGCCGCGATATCATGGTGCAGTATGCCAATCCCATTGGCCTGCATCATATCATGGGCACCAGCCACCACTACGGCCCCGCGCCCTGGGTGAACGATCTGAACCGGCCGGAGTGGAATCCTGTTTATTATCACAGGGCGGACAGCACCGGCATTGGCTTCAACCGCACCGCCACCGGCAGCAACGCACTGGCCCAATACCATCCCGAAGCAAGGGCGCGATGGGAGAACATGCTGACCTGTGACGAAAAGAACCTGCTGTGGTTTCACCACGTGCCCTGGGATTTCCGCATGAAAAGCGGCAGGAGCCTTTGGGATGAGCTGTGTTATCAATATTACACCGGCGCGGAAAGAGCGGGAAAGATGCGGGATACCTGGCAAACATTACAGCCTTATGTAGACCGCCAGCGGTTTGAACAGGTGAGCATGCTGTTGCAGATACAGCACGAAGAAGCCATCTGGTGGCGTAACGCCTGTCTGCTTTATTTCCAGACCTTCAGCAAAAGGCTGATACCGGCGGAATATGAAAAACCATCAAAAACACTGGAATATTATAAAAGCCTGCAGTTCCCCTTCGCACCGGGTATCTAACTGCGGCGCATTAAACTGACAAAAGAGATGACAGCATTGAAAAGCAAACTAGCAATTGTAACAGGTGGCGGGTCCGGCATAGGTTTCGCCATTGCGGAAAAATTCGTGCAGCAGGGTATCCGCGTGGTTATTGCGGGCAGGAACCTGGAAAGACTGAACGCCGCACAACAGCAGCTCGGAGAATTGTGCCACGCTATCACCTGCGATGTGAGCGATCTTTCCTCCATTCCCGGTTTTGTGCAAACGGTGGTGGAGCAGCACGGCGCTATCGACATCCTGGTAAATAATGCGGGCACAAATATGAAAAAGGATTTCGCGGAGGTAACGGATGAAGAATTTCAACAGGTGATCCTCACGAACCTCACCGCCGTTTTCACCATGAGCCGCGAAGTGGCCAGGAGCATGCTGCAGCAGGGCTCGGGCTGTATCATCAACATCAGTTCCATGGCCGCCCAGTACGGCATTCCAAAAGTGATCGCCTATACCGCCAGCAAAGCGGCGATAGACGGGATGACCAGGGCGATGGCCGTTGAATTGTCGCCGCAAGGCATACGGGTCAATGCCATTGCGCCGGGATTCATCTACTCGGAAATGACCGCCAAAGCGCTGAACGATGATCCGGAAAGAAAATCCAAAGTTTTTGGAAGAACACCGATGGGAACGATGGGGCAGCCCGCGGACATCGGCGAGGCGGCCTGCTTCCTCGCCAGCGACGCCGCAAAGTTCATCACAGGCATTGTGCTGCCGGTGGATGGCGGCAACAGCATCGGTTTTTAAAACGGTTTTAATCCATGAAACGATTCATCTCTTTTCTGACAGGCGTGTTGCTGACCGTTTACTGTCATGCGCAGCAACCGGTCGTTGACAGCATGTCCATCCCCCGGTCGGTAATCAGCTTCAATGCAGCTGATGGCGCTTTTTCCATCACCCGGGCGGTCATCTGTGTTGATCCGGCGGATGACCTGCTCGTGCAGACCGCGGCCAGCAGCCTGCAAAAAGATATTGAACGTGTTACCGGTGTGAAAGTGCCGATATCAGCTACCGTTCCACGAACACCGGCTATCATCATCGGCTCCATCGGAAAATCGTCCCTCATTACATCGCTGGTGAAAACCGGTTTGATCAAAGATCAGTGGGAAGCATATCTCCTGCAAAGCAGCGGCAACCGGCTCATCATTGCCGGCAGCGACAGGCGGGGAACGGCTTATGGCGTATTCGAGCTGTCCCGGCAAATCGGCGTATCACCCTGGTACTGGTGGGCGGACGTACCCGTACAACGAAATACACAGCTGTTCATCAAAAAGAACGTCACCTTCACTGACGCGCCCAAAGTGAAATACCGCGGCATCTTTATCAACGATGAAGCGCCGGCGCTATCCGGCTGGAGCAAGGAAAAGTTCGGCGGGTTCAACCACCGGTTCTATGAAAAAGTATGCGAACTGATCCTCCGGTTAAAAGGGAATTATCTATGGCCTGCCATGTGGGGAAATGCGTTTTATGATGATGACCCGCTGAATATAAAGACAGCGGAGCAATACGGTATCGTAATTGGCACCTCGCACCATGAGCCGCTGATGCGCGCGCACGACGAGTGGAGAAGATATGGAAGCGGGAAATGGAATTACGACAGCAACGCCGTGAAGCTGCGCGCCTTCTGGCGCGGCGGCATGGAAAGGGCCACCAATGAGAAGATCGTGACCATAGGCATGCGGGGAGATGGTGATGAGCCCATGACCCGGGAAACAGCGACCGCCTTGCTGGAAAAGATCGTGCAGGACCAGCGAAAGATCATCACGGAGGTAACGGGCCGCCCCGCCAGCGAAACGCCGCAGCTGTGGGCTTTATACAAGGAGGTGCAGGATTATTATGATAAAGGGATGAGCGTGCCGGATGATGTTACGTTATTGCTTTGCGATGATAACTGGGGCAACATCAGAAGACTGCCGGCACTGCGTGAAAGGCCGCGCAAAGGCGGTTACGGCATTTATTATCACTTCGATTATGTAGGCGGGCCAAGGAACTACAAATGGCTCCACACCAACACCCTGCCCCGCATCTGGGAACAAATGCACCTGGCCTGGGCATACAATGCCCGGCAAATATGGATCGTCAATGTCGGTGATATCAAGCCCATGGAGCTTCCTATCTCCTTCTTCCTCGACTATGCCTGGAACCCGGAGAAGATTGGCGCGGAAGACCTGCAAGCCTACACGGAAGGATGGGCCGCTAAACAGTTCGGGGCGCCGCATGCAAAAGATATTGCCGTTATACTGAGCAGGTATGCGAAATACAATGCCAGGAGAAAACCCGAGCTGCTGGATGATAAAACGTATAGCCTTGCCAGTGGGGAATGGGCGACGGTGGTGCATGACTATAACCAGTTGCTAAAAAAAGCGGAGATCATCGGCCGCGCACTGCCTCCCGCTTACCGGGACGCCTATTTCCAGCTGGTGCTGCATCCCGTGAAAGCCTGCGCCAACCTCCATGAAATGTATTACAACGTAGCGCTGAACAAACAGGCTTACGCCCATAAATGGACCGCCGCCAATGTTTATGCGGACAAAGTAAAGCAGCTGTATGCAAACGATTCATTGATCACCGCGGCATTTCATCAGCTCAACAACGGCAAATGGAACCACATGATGAGCCAGACGCATATCGGCTATACTTACTGGCAGCAACCCGACCAGCAAAGTATGCCGGAAGTGCGTTATGTGAACACCGATACTCCAATGCAGGCGGAAAAAAATCAGGCAAATAGAAAGAAGGCCATCATTCCTCCGGGCATAAAACGAAAAGTATTTTACCAGCAGGAAAAAAGCGGTGTATCCATCAACGCCGATCACTACAGCCAGGCAGTGCATACAGATAACATAAAATGGCAGGTACTGCGCGATCACGGCAAAACAGGCAGCGCCATCACACCCTTTCCCGTGACGGCCGATGAACAAGAGCCCGGCGGCCATTCCCCGCACCTGGTATACGAGATCTATACCTACAGCAGCGGCGAATTTTCCTTACACGCCTATCATTCCCCCACCCTGAATCTTCATAACACGAAAGAAGGTTTGCAATACGCCATTTCCGTTGACGATGAAACGCCGCAGATCATCAGCATCAATAAAGAGGATAAAAACACCGGCAGCGGCATCTGGAATAAATGGGTGGCTGAAAATATCATTATCAAAACGAGCAGGCACCGGGTAGACAAGCCAGGCAAACATCTCGTGAAATACTGGATGGTAAGCCCGGGAGTAGTGCTGCAGCGGCTTGTAGCCGACTTTGGAGATACGGAACAAAGCTACCTGGGGCCTCCCGAAACACTTCATGACACTCTAAAAAAATGATTGTATGCTTTACAAGATCACATCCGTATTAGCGGCATGCTATATCTGTTACAGCTCCGCGCAAATCCCATCGCTGAAAGATGTCTATCACAATGATTTTGCGATCGGCACCGCCCTGAACGCAAGGCAGATCGAAGAAAAAGATCCCGCAGCCGCGTTGCTCATCCCGCAGCAATTCAACATGGCAACGCCGGAAAACATCATGAAAGCCGAGGTCATCCACCCGGAATGGGACCGGTATGATTTTGACCTGGCGGACAAGCTGATCGCGTACGGGAAAAAACATAACATAAAGATCAATGGTCACACACTGATCTGGCACAGCCAGCTGCCGCCGTTTGTGCACCGCATACAGCGCGCCGATTCATTCCGGTTGTTCTTTAACGATCATATCAACACCATCGCGCGCCGCTACAGCGGGAAAATTTACTCGTGGGACGTGGTGAATGAAGCGTTGAATGAAGATGGAAGTCTGCGTAAATCCATTTTTCTTGATAAAATGGGAGAAGATTATGTAACGGAAGCATTCCGGCTGGCGCAGGCGGCATCGCCCGGCACGGCGCTTTACTATAATGACTACAACAACGAACAACCCGCCAAACGCGCCGGCTGCATTGCGATGATCAAAAAAATACAGGCCGCCGGCGTGAGGATAGACGGTGTGGGCATACAAGGTCACTGGCACCTGGGGAAGATCCCGCTGAAAGAGATCGAAGAAAGCATTCTCGCTTATGCAGCATTAGGTCTGGAGGTGATGATCACCGAACTGGACATTGAAGTGCTGCCCCGCAACTTCCAGGGCGCGGACGTAAACCGGCGCATGCGGAACGATCCTTCGCTGAACCCCTATCCCACCGGCCTCCCGGACAGCATCCAGCAACAGCTGGCCAGCGACTATGAAGCCCTGTTCAAACTATTCCTGAAGCATAAGGACAAAATATCCCGCGTCACGTTCTGGGGCGTAAACGACGGCCAGAGCTGGCTGAACGGCTGGCCGGTGAGAGGCAGAACGAACTACCCGCTGCTGTTCGACCGTCAGTTCAAACCCAAACCCGCATTCTACAGTGTAATAGCGGCAGCAAAGCACAACTGATCTCTAAATCCACGTATACATGAAAAACAGTACTACCTCCAAACTGTCCGTGCTCGAAAAAGTGGGCTACAGCCTGGGCGACCTCGCTGCAAACCTCATCTTTCAGACACTGATGGCATTTCTCGCATTCTTCTATACCGATATCTACAAAATACCGCCCGCAAAAGCCAGTCTTGTGATGCTGACAGGCGGACTGGTGGGCGCTTTCTTCAACCTTGTCATGGGCGCCATTGCCGACCGCACGCAAACAAGATGGGGTAAATTCAGGCCTTGGGTGCTGTGGACTTCCGTGCCCTTCGGCGTGATCGCCCTGCTGGCCTTCTCCACGCCTGATTTTTCCGAAAGCGGCAAAGTCGCCTACGCCTTCATCACCTACCTGCTGCTCGTCATTGTTTATTCCGCCAACAACCTTCCCTATTCCGCGTTAAGCGGCGTGATGACCGGCGACATGAAAGAAAGGAACAGCTTGTCGGCGTACCGCTTCGTATCCGTGATGGTGGCGCAGTTCATCATACAGGTGCTGCTGCTGCCGCTGGCTATTTCCATTGGTCATGGCGACAAAGCGGCGGGCTTTGAAAAAGTGATGTTTGTATTTGCCGTCACCGGCGTGATCTGCTTTATCATCACCTTCCTCACCACCCGGGAAAGGGTGAGTCCCCCGAAAGAACAGAAAACCCCGCTGAAACAGGATCTGGCGGACCTTCTGAAGAACAAACCCTGGCTGATCATGCTGGCGGTGACCGTGCTCGTGTTCATTACGCTGGCTTTAAAAGGCGGGATGAACATCTACTATTTCAAATACTATCTCACCGAAGCCAGTCAGACTGACTTTTTAAACCGAATCGGCTTCACCGGAATGCTCGATGGCCTCGGCAATACCTTTGGCGACGCGGCCTTCGAAGAATTCCGCAAGCCCGGCAGCGCGCCCTACGCCACCGCCAGCGTTACCAGCGCCGCCAGCACTCTGGCCATGATCCTCGGCATCTTTTTCTCCAAGCCGCTGGCGGACAGGTTCGGTAAACGCAACGTCTTCGGCATCTTCCTGACCGCATCCGCGCTATGCCTTGTGCTCATCAATTTTTTGTCCACCGCCGCCGTAGCCGCCGTCTTTGCATTACAAACCCTCCACGGCCTCATATACGGCGTTACCATTCCCCTGCTCTGGGCCATGATCGCTGATGTAGCGGATTACAGCGAGTGGAAGAACAACCGCCGCGCTACCGCCATCATTTTCTCCGCGATGATATTCGGCCTGAAAGTGGGACTGAGCCTCGGGGGAGCGATATCCACCGCATTATTGAGCGTATTCGGGTACGATGCGGATGCAGCGCAGCAGACAACCGGCGCGGTGAACGGCATCAAACTCCTGATCAGCGTCATTCCCGGCATCATATTCATCGCCGGCGCCGGGTTATTATCCGGTTACGCGATCAACAAAAAAATGGAAGCGCAGGTGGAAGCCGATCTGAAAACAAGACGCGCATAAACTTAAATGAACCTATCATGCCAGAAGATCCCATCGATCATATTGATTTTGAAACGCTGAACAGGCGGGCCATTTCGCAGCCGCTGGTAACGCATATGTACACCGCCGACCCTTCGGCCCATGTGTTCAACGGGAAAATATACATCTACCCGTCACACGATATCGACGCCGGTATTCCGTTTGACGACCTCGGCAGTCATTTCGCCATGGAGGATTATCATGTTTTTTCGATGAGCCGTCCGGATGATCAAGCCACCGATCACGGCGTAGCCCTGCACATCAAAGACGTGCCCTGGGCCGCGCGGCAAATGTGGGCGCCTGATGCGGCGTACAAAAACGGAAAGTACTACCTGTACTTCCCCGCGAAGAAAGCAGACGGCATCTTCCAGATCGGTGTAGCCACAGGCGACGATCCCGCAGGGCCATTCACCGCCGCGGCAACTCCCATCCAGAACAGTTATTCAATAGACCCCGCGGTGTTCATCGATGATGATGGAACGGCCTACATGTATTTCGGAGGATTATGGGGCGGGCAGCTGCAATCCTACCGCAATAATTTGTATGATCCGCATCATCACGAGCCCGCTGCCGGCGAACCGGCACTGGGCCCCCGGATCGCCCGGCTTGCAGACGACATGCTGGAATTCGCCGAAGAAGTAAAGGAAATAACGATCACGGATGAAAACGGCCATCCGCTGCTGGCCGGCGACAACGACAGAAGGTTCTTCGAAGCCAGCTGGATGCACAAATACAACGGTCAGTATTACTTTTCATACTCCACGGGAGATACCCATTTCCTTTGTTACGCAACCGGCGACACGCCCTACGGGCCGTTCCGGTACCGCGGAAGAATCCTCAACCCTGTTGTGGGCTGGACTTCCCATCATTCCATCTGCGTGTTCAACGGCGAATGGTATCTGTTCTATCACGATTCCAGTTTGTCCCGCGGCATCACTCATTTGAGAAGCATGAAAGTCACCCGCCTGACGCATGATGAAAACGGCCTTATTAAAACCATAGATCCATACCCGTTATGAAAAAGCTCGTTGCTATCCAGTTACTGTTGTGCTGTGCGCTCAGCGCCGCCGCCGAAATAAAGCTCCCCCGGTTGATCCGGGACAGCATGATATTACAGCGAGATCAGGAAATAAAATTATGGGGCTGGGCGGACGCGCAGGAAAAAGTAACCATCCGCTTCAACAGCAAAGTTTACCGCACCAAAGCCAGTAGCGACGGTAGATGGACCGTGCTGCTACCGCCTACCAAAGCCGGCGGGCCTTACACCATGGATATCTCCGGCAGCAACAGGATCACCCTGCACGAAATACTGTTTGGCGACGTATGGTTTTGCAGCGGGCAGTCCAACATGGTGCACCAGCTGAACATCCACGATGTAACATATGCGAAGGATATTGCGGAAGCCAACGACCCGCAGATCAGGCAATTCTGGATTCCCACGCAAACAAGCCTTGCCGGTCCACGCACAGACCTGCCCGGCGGATACTGGAAGTCCGCCGTCGGTGACGACGTGCGGCCGTTTTCGGCGGTCGCCTGGTTCTTTGCAAAAAAGATACATGAAAAATACGGCGTACCCATAGGAATCATTAATGCCAGCGTGGGCGGCACGCCCATCGAAGCGTGGATCAGCGAAGAAGGGCTGAAAGATTTTCCAGCGCTGGCCGCAACGATCGCCCGGAATAAAGACACCGTATACCCTCAACCCGCTGCCCAACCTCCGCCCCCCGCGGACGCGGGACTAACAGCCCATCCCTCCTGGCGCGATCCGGCGTATGTACCGAAGGGCTGGCGGAATATCAATATCCCGGGGTATTGGGAAGATCAGGGTATCCGGGACCTCAACGGCGTGGTATGGTACCGCCGGGAAGTGGACATTCCGCCTTCCATGGCGGGTAAGGCCGCGAGGGTTTTTCTCGGGAGGATCGTAGATGCGGATGAGCTTTATATCAACGGGAAACAGGTGGGCAGCACGGGGTATCAATATCCGCAGCGCCGGTATAAAGTGCCGGAAGGTCTATTGAAAGCCGGTAAGAACCTGTTTGTGGTACGGGTGACCAACACGAATGGCAAAGGAGGTTTTGTGCCGGATAAACCTTACTGCATTTTTGCAGGAACGGACACGGTAGACCTGAAAGGTTACTGGCAGTACAAGGTGGGCAGCGTTTTTACACCCTCTGCCCCCAGCGGCGCTGTGAGTGCGCAGAACCAGCCCGCCGCCCTGTACAATGCGATGGTGGCGGGCGGTATCGGTTATGCGATCAAAGGCTTTTGCTGGTACCAGGGCGAATCCAATACCGGCCGGCCACAGGCATATGCGAAGCTTCTGCCCGCGTTGATAAACGACTGGCGGAGTAAATGGGGAGCGGAGAATCTGCCTTTCCTGTACGTGCAGCTGCCAGGGTTCATGGATTATAATTACACCCCATCGGAAAGCAACTGGGCGATGCTCCGGGAATCGCAGCTGAAAGCGCTATCCGTCCCCCATACCGCCATGACCGTTGCCATTGACCTCGGCGAGTGGAATGATATTCATCCGGATAATAAAAAAGACGTTGGCGAACGCCTGGCGCTTGCCGCGATGAAAGTAGCTTATAAAGAAAATATCGTTCATTCCGGTCCCATCTATAAATCATCTGCCATCAACGGCAACAGGATCATCATTCAGTTTGATCATACCGGCAGCGGATTGATAACAGCGGATGATGAAATGCCGTCATCCTTCGCAATTGCGGGTGCTGATAAAAAATTCGTTTGGGCCGATGCGAAGATGGAAGGCGACCAGGTGATCGTCTGGAGCGATGCCGTGCCCGCGCCGAAGTATGTGCGCTATGCCTGGGCGGATAATCCGGTGAATCCCAATTTGTTCAACCGGGAAGGATTACCGGCTTCGCCTTTCCGGACGGATGAATAAAAAAAACGTGTATATTGAAGGAAATAATTCCTTACCTATGAATGCATCAACCAGATTAGGATCAATGCTGCTGGATCACTTTATTATGGTAATGATCTGCATGATCTTTTTCATCCCCACAACGGTCACCATGTTTTCTTCATTTGCTCCCGGCGGAGAGAATGTGCCATGGGTTCCGCTACAACACCGGCCAATGTTTTACTTCAGCCTGTTAGGCTTCGCTATCTATTTTTGTAAAGACAGTATTAACGGCAGAAGTATCGCCAAACGCATCCTGAAAATGCAGGTGGTTGATAACCGCACCGGGCGCCCCGCTTCTCCCCTGCAATGCGTTGTACGAAACCTGTTCTGCATACTCTGGCCGGTTGAAGTGCTGGTAACCTTCGGCAGTCCCGACCGTCGTATAGGCGACATGGTAGCCGGAACGCGCGTGGATGAATTTGATCCCGCCAATGTGGCACAGGGGAAAAGCAGTTTAAAGATGCTGATTACGGGGCTTCTTTTCGCCTACGGGGTGATCTTGCTTATAACGATGGTAATGGCGCTGTTGACGCCATCGCTTCCTGCCTGATCTCAATCCCGATCTGCTTGCCTTACAGCCCGCCATTTCTCTACAGCGATCGTGATCGCAATACCGACTGTATAAGCAAGAATATCCACCCATGTAAAGTGATTTCCGATCACAACGTTCGCCAGCCGCGATTGCTGCAGGCCAAGATACTTGACAATATTGAAGTACTGCATCGTTTCCACAACATAGGAAAACGCCAGCACGCCCAATGCCACCGGCACTTCGGGCGCCTGCACAAAGCTGCGTACAAAGCAATAAATAAGCATCACCACCAGCACGTCACCCAGATAGGGACGAACGAAAGGGTCGTGCATATACAGGGCGATGAGCACTTCGATGAGAAATAATAGAACAGTAAGGATAAAATAGCGGGCGTTAAAACGGAATTTCATGCCGTAAGATAATCAAACTCCTTTGCAGCAGAATACCTACTTCCGTAGCGAATGGCGGCCCGCAGGAACCGAGGCGAAGCGGAACTCGCCTTTTTCGTTGGTAAGCGTACCAGTGTCATTAAGCTGTACGGTTGCGCCGGGAGTGAACAGGCAGGAAAAACAATACATATAGTGTCGGTCTTTAACGTATCCGGACCGTCATCGCATAAGTGTGAAGCGGCCTATTTTCCGGCAAAGTAATGTGCAATCCCTTTGTGTCCCTGCGGAATGCTGTCGCTCCCCCACCAAGTAATTCCACGGAACGGATGCTTTCCGGCCGGTACATGCTTCCATCCGCCAGGCTCCTGATACAGGCTACGCCGTTATCAGGCCAGCCAAACAAAGTAGCATACAATACATTCCCCTTGACGGTAAACCGTACATCTTCTGCCCCCAATGGTTTTCCTTTCCCCTCATTAAATCCCTGTGCGGATAAAGGTGCAGCCCCTGATATGGCGGGGCCTTCCCCGAAAATTTTCCAGGGCCGGGTACCAAATATTCCTTCCTGGTTGACATTCATCCACCGGCCAATTTCATCCAGTACCGCAATTTCCTGTTCATCAATGGTTCCATTGCCTTTAACCGGGATGCTTAGCAACAGATTGCCGTTTTTACTGACCACATCTACCAACGTCTGAATCACAGTCCGGGCGGATTTATAGCGCCGGCCTTCATATATGCGCTTGTCATAATGCCAGCTGCCGATGCAGGTATCCGTTTGCCAGGGATGGGGTTCTATCTCATTGCTTTGCCCGCGCTCGATGTCCCATACGAGGCATTTGCGTTGCATCTCATCCAGTATTTTCCCGTTTACCACGGCCTTTAACGCGCCATTGTTACGCTGGATACTTTGATTGTAATGATGGGCTACGATCCGGAGACCGATATCATTAAGCGGATGAAAAGGAAGCACGGTATCATCGAAATATAAAAGCTCCGGCTGGTATTTATCGATTAACTCGATCGTTCTACGCAGAAAGTTCTGACAGTATGCGTCTGACGGTGGTGCGGCGCCGTTCCCCCAATGCCATTGGCGATGAATGCTGCTGCTATCATGGCTATCGGCGCTCAGGGGATGGTCCTGTGCATAAAGCAGGCGGGGGGCCATTCCCTCCCACCATGTGCCTTTCCCATCGTTCATTGTTAATTTGCCATCATAGGGCACGCCTGCCAGCGGCCCTTTCTTATCGGCACGCTGCGCTACTTCATACCAGGTCCAGGCATGCGCAGCATGTACGCTCACACCGAACGGTAAACCTGCCTGCCGGGCAGCATGCGCCCACCCTCCGATGATATCCTTTTTGGGGCCCACTTTTAAGGCGTTCCAGGAGTGATAACGGGAATCCCACAGATCCAGGTTATCATGGTGATTGGCCAGGGCAAAGAAATACCTGGCGCCGGCCTTTTTGTACAATGACAGCAGATAAACCGGGTCCCACTGATCCGCTTTCCATTGGTGGATAACATCTTTGAATCCAACCTTCGACGGGTGTCCGTATCGCTGCAAATGATACTTGTACTGACTACTTCCCTCCTCATACATTCCCCGGGCATACCAGTCCCCATACTCAGGCTCGCATTGCGGTCCCCAGTGTGCCCATATCCCGAACTTTGCGTCTTGGTACCATGCAGGGAAAGTGTAACCGGCCAGCGATTCCCAGGATGCAGTGAAAGGTCTTTCTGGCCGGTTGCCTGCCGGCATCTTTAAAAAGGATGCCATTGACTGCCGGGAAAGGGCCAGCGCTGGAACGCACAAGCCAAGCTGTTTAATAAGAGAACGTCTATTCACAGGGGTAAAAAAATTTTGCAGGAAATGCCAGACCGGAATTTGTTAAGATGGGCTTAACCGTCACCCTCCACCGTGACAATAGTAGTAATTTATCTGATATAAAGCAAATAGTAGATATTCGGGAGATTGCGTCGTTTCCCCCGATCAACCTTCTGCCAAATAAGC
>NZ_BKAU01000009.1 GCF_007992715.1 Chitinophaga cymbidii | reverse complement strand
GAGCGATCCGGTACTGATCATAGTATGAACTGCTCCCGTAATAAGGTTTTTCACTGGCTGAACGAAGAACGGGGCAGCCGGGAGCCGGAACAAAGAAGCCCCGGGACACTTAAATATTCGTATTTTTATCAGCACCCAATAAATCCCTCATGATAAGAACCCTGTTTTTAATCCTGTGCATCTGCCAACTTTCCATCAGTAACGCCCAGGTCTCATTGCGGCAACTATCACCGGAAAACGGAAAATACATGGTTGGTTTCAAACATTTCACGGCTGCAGACAGCACCAGAACATACCGAAGGATTTTTGACTGGAACCACAAAAGTCTTCCCAGACCCATTCCCATCAGTATCTGGTATCCTGCAACGGATGATGAGGCGCAACAACAACTCACGATGCTTGACTACATGCAAATCCTTAAAGAAGAAGAGGAATGAGAGCATCTCCCCAACGACCAGATCCTGAACTGGTTCTATTATTCCAATACGCCGGACAACCAGCGGCATTTAAAAGAAAAAACAAATGCCTGTTCACAAGCCCCTCCGGTATTAAAAAAATTCCCTGTCATTGTTTACGCACCAAGCTACCAGGCGTCTTCCACCGAGAATTTTGCGCTGTGCGAATATTTAGCCAGCCATGGATATATGGAGCCAACTTTTCCCTATTTTGCACCCCATGTTTCGCGGATTATTCAATTTCTTCCTTTTCAGCTCCATATTCATCGCCATCTGCGCTGTGATGATGACCTGGCAGTCCAACGAGACCCTCCATCTCGAATACGACCGCCTGCGCTTCTACGGCTTCGTGTTCTTCGCCACCCTTTGCAGCTACAACTTCCACTGGTACCTCACGCCCGGCGTCATCCACCAGTCCGAGCGCATCAGCTGGGGGCTTCGCAGGCGGAAACTGCAGCTGCTGGGCTGCGGCATAGGGATGATCGGGGCGATCTGGTTCCTGATCCCGCTTCTGCACCACTGGTTGCCCATTGCGGGCGCCGTGCTCCTGACTTTCCTGTACTCCGCGCCTAAAGTGCCCCACCCTGCTTTCCGCTGGCTGAAAAGGATCGCCATCGGGAAAACCATTTTTCTTTCTTTCGTTTGGACGTACGTAACGACCCTGCTGCCGGCCCTTGTGGCGGGACAGGCGGGGGATATATCCGTGCTCTACCTCACCGGGCACCGCTTCTTCCTGATCTACGCCATCTGCATTCTCTTTGATTACCGGGACCGGGAGGCGGACCGGCAGGAAGGCATCCGCAGCCTTATTACTTACTTCGATGACAATAACCTCAGCAAGCTCTACTACGGCTCCGTGCTGCTCGCGGCGTTGTTCGCGCTGCTGCTGGCGCCGGCGGTGCCTGTCTTTGTACTTTGCAGTCTTATTGCGCCCGTCGCTATAACGTCAATGATTAAACGATATTCGCAGGAGCATACATCGGATTATGTCTATTATTTTTATCTCGACGGGCTCATGATGCTCTCCGCCCTCCTTCACTTCGCCTGGTCCGCCGCCGGTGGCATTTAGTCCGCCGGAATCCGTATTTTTGCCGGATCAATCCGGAATTATGGCTAAAAAACAGAAATCAATATTAACGAAGGAATCTCTCGGCTTCCTGAAGACCTATCTCAACAACCCCGCTCCTACGGGCTTTGAGAAAGAAGGACAACGGCTGTGGCTGAATTACCTGAAACCTTATATCGACGATTCATTTGTGGACCCGTATGGCTCCGCGGTTGGCATCATCAACCCGGAAGCGGCTTTCAAGGTAGTGATCGAGGCGCATGCGGACGAGATATCCTGGTTCGTGAACTATATCTCCGCGGAAGGACTGATCTACGTGATCCGCAACGGTGGCTCCGATCAGGCGATCGCGCCATCCAAACGGGTAAATATTCATACGGAAAAGGGCATCGTAAAAGCAGTGTTCGGATGGCCGGCCATCCACACCCGCCTGCGTAGCGGCGACGGCAAGGAGCCGCAACCGAAAGTGGACAATATCTTCCTGGACTGCGGCGCCCGTTCCCGCAAGGAAGTGGAGGAACTTGGTATTCATGTGGGATGTGTGGTGACGTTCGATGATATGTTCGAAGAGCTGAACTATGATTATTATATCTGCCGCGCGATGGACAACCGCATCGGCGGGTTCATGATCGCGGAAGTGGCGCGCCTCCTGAAGGAAAACAAGCAGCGCCTGCCTTTCGGCCTGTACATCGTGAATGCGGTGCAGGAAGAAGTGGGGCTCCGCGGCGCGGAAATGATCGCCAAACGCATCAAACCGAATGTTGCCATCATCACAGACGTTACGCACGACACCACCACACCGATGATCAACAAGAACATCGAAGGCGAGATCCGCTGCGGCAACGGCCCCAGCATCACCTACGGCCCCGCCGTGCACAACATCCTCCGCGATATTATCATCAACACCGCTAAAAAAGAAAAGATACCTTACCAGCTGCATGCCGTAAGCCGCAGCACCGGCACGGATACGGACGCATTCGCCTATTCGAACGATGGTACGCCGTCCGCGCTCATCAGCATTCCGCTGCGGTATATGCACACGACCGTGGAAATGATCAAGAAAGATGATGTGGAGAACACCATCCGGCTGATCTACCAGGCGTTACTGAACATTACGCCGAAAACTAACTTCCAGTATCTTTAAGATAATGGACTCGTAAAAAACTGAAGTGCCCCCAAAAGTGTCTGACATTTGGGGGCACTTCAAATAATGGGCAGTCCTTTTTACCTTCCTGTTCCCCATTCCTTCATTAGCCGCGCCGCTTCCTGCGCAGTGATAGGCATCACCGTGCCGTGACGCGGATGAAAATCCATCGTCACTTCCTCGTCCACCACGGTGAAGTTTTCGAGATCAGTGGTTCGGGTGAACTGGTAGCGGCCTTTCGTGTACACATCGTACATGAGGATGTATTCATTTTTCCCGTTCAGCTTGAATACGCCCGCGCCTTCTACCGGGTCTTTCGTCTGCTGCACATATTTGTCGATCAGCCGGTAGCCTCCTGTCAGCCGGTCGGATACCGCCACCTTGATGCCAGCACCATCACCTTCCGTTTTAAAGAACAGGTGATATTTGCCGTCTTTGAAAACGATATCGCCGTCAATGCAGGCGCCGTTCGTGGGACTGAAGAACAGCTGCTCCGGTGCGGTTTCCAGCCCTGTAAAATCCTTATTGGCATAGGCGTAATATATCTTGTCAGGGTCTTTGCCATGCTTCATGGACCAGTAGACCATGTACTTTTTTGCAACAGGATCATAAATGGTTTGCGGCGCCCAGACGCGCAGCAGGTCTTCATTGCCGGGGAATCTTTGCTGAATGTTCACCACCGATGAAGTCCAGTTTACGAGATCCCGCGATTTGAGCAACACCATGGCCCGGTTGGAGTTCCAGCCGTTGGCGGACACCATGTCCGTCACCACCATGTAAAAGGTTTTTCCATCCGCACCGCGCAGTATATGCGGATCACGGACGCCGCCGGTGGAGCTTATTTTTTCTGACAGGATGACGGGCTCGTTATTATTCAATGCGGAGAAATTGTATCCGTCTTTGCTGATGGCGAAACGGATCGCTTCGCCTGCTTTGGAGTTGCCGGTGAAATACGTAAAGAGATACGCCGAATCCTGCGTGGGCGGTTGTGTGTTACCGGTGATCACAAATCCTCCCTGCGGCAGAAGTGTCACTTCAAAAATTCCGTTCTTCTTTACCGATACCTGTTTTTGTTGTTCATCATGATAGATGTCCGCCTTCTTTCCCGCCAGCATCGACAAGTCCAGTTTCAATTTCAACGGCTGCTTTTCCGCACTGATGCCGGCGATGTACCATGTGTTGCCATGCCTCCTGGCCAGCACTACATATTTGCCCGGATACCCGCTGATGTACCGCGTTTCATCCCAGGTCACCGGCACTTCTTTCAGGAAATCCAGCGCCGCAGGCGGCGCATCGCTGAGATTGTTGGGCGCCAGCGCGAAATTCTGGATCGGGTTCTGGAACAGCACGGCGGTAGCCAATTGGAACGCATCCGTTGTACGGCGGATGGAGCCGCCGTCGTTGCCCCGGTTCAGGCGTTTGTTCAGGAAAGTGCCACCGAATTCCATGCTGCCAACGGTATTGCGGATGAAAGGATGCAGGCAGGCATTGAATGCTTCTTCGTCGCAGGACTGCTGGTTGAACACCAGGTTCTCCGAGGCCAGCACGGCTTCGCTGCCCACGAAATTGGGATACATGCGTTCCCAGCCGCGGGGCAGGGTACAGCCATGAAAGATCACCATCAGGCCATGATCGTCCGCGTCGCTGAGGATCGCTTCGTAGAGGCGCATTGTTTCCTGTTTGTCCCCGCCGAAGAAATCCACCTTTATCCCTTTCACGCCCTGGCTTTTCAGCCATTTCATTTCTCTTTTGCGGACGATGGGATTGTCCATCAGGTTTACCGGCCCCTGCTCTATATCGTTCCAGTAGCCGCTGGAGCTGTACCAGAGAAATACGTCCACACCTTTTCCCTGCGCATATTTGATGAGCTTTTCCATCCGCTCGTAGCCGATGTTCTTGTCCCACCAGTTATCGATCAGCACATATTGAAAGTGCATGGCGGCGGCCAGGTCTACATACTTCACCTGGTCGTCGTAGTTAATGCTGCGGTCCTGCCAGAGTATCCAGCTCCAGGTGCCTTTTCCGAATTTGTAATGATGGGTCGTTTCGTACAGCGGTTTCACTACATCCCAGGGGACGGTGGTTTCCACGATAGGCGCGGGTGTTTCGCCAACGGTGATGGTACGCCAGGGCGTAGCGCCGGGCAGCGCGAACGCGGGTTCCGCGGTACCGTTGCCGTTGTTTTCTTCCGGCATGGGGAAGGCTATTGTGTACAATCCGCCGGACTGGTGTTCGCTCAACCTCGATCCGCAATAACGGCTGTCCACGCCTGTTTCACTAACCAGCACCCAACCGTCGTCCCCTATACGAAAAAGTCCGGGGAACGTATAGCCTTTACCGAATTGCGAAGGCTTGTCCATCGGCGCATCTGCGTTGTATTTTTCTTCGTAACTGGGTTTGGTGCGTTTCCATCCGATCATGGCATCACTCTGCGGTGTAAGGAAAGTAGTAGTGCGGGCGGGGAAATCAAAGCCGGTGCTTTCTTTCCGGATGATGATGCTGGCGGTTTCTCCCTGTTTGGGCACGAGATAGCGGAAAGCGACATCGTTATTGCTGACGCGGAAACATACCGATATGGATTGCTTCTTTTCGTTTTCCAGCGTAAGGGTCAGCTCGTTGGCCCTGTAATGTATTCGCGAAGCCTTTCCGCGATTCAGGGTATAGCTTTCATCCACCTTTCCTGCCTTGCTGCCGGTGATCTTCATGCCGGTTGAAAAATCGCCGGCATTGGTTTGCAGGCCAAGCGGCGAGGGTTCCAGGAAAACTTTTCCTTTGTACAAAACAGTATACACCGGCTTGCCGGATTGTACGGACAGCTGCACGGCCAGGTGCCCGTCCGGCCCCGTTACGTTATGCTCCTGCGCGGAGAGTTTCGTGGCAACACTCATGCATATCAACCATCCGGTTATTATAGAACGCATATACAAATTTTATTGTAAGGAAATACTTGTTTCCGGCGCGATCAGCAGAACGCTTATTGTAAAGAAATACTTGCCTCCACGGCCTGCAGCCACGGCGACGAAAAACGTACTTTAATTTCTCCGTCTTCGCCGGTGGCCTGAATATACGCCAGCAAGCGGCCATGATAAGCGCGGTGAACATTATCGGTATAATCGCTCATATCCCTGTTGTTGCTGGCTTCCAGCCCGAGCAACTCACCCGGGCCGGCGATCTGGCAGGTGATCTCGTTATCGGATATCATAACAGGTACGCCATTTTCATCGACTACCTGCACCACCACCTGCGTCAGCCCTTTGTTTTTATTGATCGCTTTATCGATGTGCTGGATCTTCAGCGCATAGGGTTGTTTGGAGGATTGAATAACGTAACGGGCGATCTCTTTTCCTTCTTTATCCAGCGCCACTGCTTCCAGCTTTCCGCCGGCGTAGGGAATATCCCAATAGATGATGCCTGTTTTTTCATCATAGTCTTTCGCTTCGCCCACCGTTTTCCCATTCAGTTCCAGTCTTGCTTTGGCAGCATTCGTATAGCTCACCACCCTGATGAGCTGCCCTTCCCGGTAATTCCATACCGGCCAGGCATCCATAGAAGGCGCTCTTTCGGGGCGCCTGTTGTTCCGGGCTTCCAGTTGGGACCAGACGTCTTCCATTTCGCCGCCGGCATTTCCGCCGGGCACAGGATAGGTGCCGGCATAGATAACCGGGTGATCGGCCCACAGCGATTGCCGGAAGTAGCCCCTTGGTTTGATGAAGCCACCGAAATCGAGCAGGCCGGAATAAAACCCTCTCGAGGGCCAGGGGCCTGATTCCCCGAGGTAATCTATTCCCGTCCACAAGAACTGTCCGAAAATATGTTCGTTATCCGTCACGGCTTTCCAGGCGGAAATGTCGTGGCGGTTCTCGCTGCCGTAGATCACCCGTTTCGGATAAGTGGCATGGTCCTGCGCATACCGGCTTTCGGTGTAGTTATAGCCGGTGATGTCCAGCGCGCCGGGGTATTCCGTTTCGTTGGACATGGCTACGCCCGCCAGTCCGGCCGTTACGGGCCGTGACGGATCGTATTGCTTCACCACGTTTACCAGCCGCTTTGCGATCCCGCCGAGGCGCATGGCGTTGGGCGCATCTTTTTTATATCCGCCAAAGATGGGTTGTGTGAAACCGCTGGCGTTTTTTCCATCCAGTACGGGATGTGAATACGGATCATTGGGATAATCCACTTCATTGCCGATGCTCCAGGCGAAAACGGCTACGTGATTGCGATCGCGGCGCACCATGTCCGCCAGGTCTTTTTCGCCCCATTCCTCGAAGAAGTCGAATGAGCCCTGATGACCCGGTGTGCCTACGTTCCAGCCTTCCAGCCATTTGCGTTTGGCAAATTCCCATTCATCGAATGCCTCGTTCAGCACGAGCAATCCAAGTTCATCACACAGATCGTATACATCGGGCGCCTGCGGGTTATGGCTGGTGCGGATGGCGTTGCAGCCGATGTCTTTTAATGTTTGCAATCTTCTTTTCCATACATCGCGCGGCACGGCGGCGCCGAGCACACCGGCATCATGATGAAGGCATACGCCTTTTACTTTCATCCATTCTCCGTTCAGGGCAAAGCCTTTGTCCGGGTCGAAGGTGAAAGAACGGAAGCCGGTACGGGTGATGGTTTCGTCTACTACCCTGTTATCCTTTGTAACCGTTGTTTTCAGCTGGTAGAGGTCCGGTTGACGGATGCTCCACAGATGAGGCGCTTTTACGCTCAGGCTGCTACGGAACCTGTTTTTGCCATTGGCCGCTACATTTACTTTCCCCGAGCCGCTGGCTACCACTTTTCCTTCGGGAGATAACAGTTCGTTACGGACAGTTACAGTGGCGGCGGAAGACAGATCATTTTCAATTTCTACTTCTACTTCCAGCTCCGCCTTTTTTTCCGATACGTTCTTCGGAAATGCATACACGCCCCATTGCGCGATGTGCAGCGGATCAACATACACCAGCCATACGTTCCGGTAAATACCGGAGCCGGTGTACCAGCGGGAATCCGCGCTCTGGCTGTGATCTACCCGCACGGCGATGATGTTGTCTTTCCCGTACATTATCTGAGGCGTTACGTCGTACATAAAGGAAATGTAGCCGTTGGGGCGTTTCCCCGCGAGTGCGCCATTCACGAATACTTCGCTGCGGTTGTAAACGCCTTCGAAGTACAGGTATACCTTTTTACCTTTCTGCGCTTCGGGTATGTGAATGGTTTTGCGGTACCAGCCGATGCCGCCCGGCAGATAGCCCATGCAGCTGGCCAGCGCGGGGCTTAGCCGGCCTTTCACGCTCCAGTCATGCGGAAGGTCTACCTTCTGCCATTTGCTGTCGTTCAGCGCTGCGGCTTCGCCATTTTTCACGTCCGTTAGTGTGAATTTCCAGTTGTCATTGACAGGCTGCGGAGAGCCGAATGAAACCTGTGCGGAAGCGTTGGCATAGCAGGCCAGCAAAAGCAACAGCAACAATAATCTGTGATTTTCCATAGTTTCAATCATTGAGGGTCTGTGAAAAGCGGTTGCCTTTCACAGACCCGGTAGATACTCCCTTTATGGAAGCGTAAATAATCTCACTTTGTATATCTTCATGAACGTACCGGTATCCGGCAGCTTGCCGTTAAATCCGAGGGAAACGGTGGTTTGCGCGGTAAGCGTGAATTTCACAACGTTCGTGGTATTTCTGACCATGCCCGAAAAAGCCAGGGCTTCCTCCGGCACAGGATCTACATCCGGCAGTTCATTGCCTTCCGCGATGGTGATGTATTTCGTGCCGCCATCCGAGCAATCGCCCATCAATACCTCAAAAGAATAGTTACCCGCAGGCAAGGTGACCGTTTGATGTATTTTTCCATTCGGCACGGCAGGCAATCCCCATCCACCTTCCATGGAAAGCGCGGGAGAAGGCAGCCAGTCGCCGGCATCTATTCCTCCCAGCCCGCCTGCATTCTTCACGTCATCAGATACGGTCCAGTCCGCCGGAATGCGCCATCTGTCAGTACCGGAAGCCGCCGTGAAGGGCTGGCCGGAATTCTTTATGTACTGCGCGGTGATATCCGCTCTCACGCCCACGTTCCGGTAGTCAGAATAAAACGTATCAATGGCCAGCGTGTCGGGCAGGAACTTTGTTCTGTACTTAAAGGTAGTGCCGGGTTTAAACTTATGCAATATGGCCACCGAGTCTTTTCTTTCGGTCACTACTTTTTGCGTATTGCCGTCGAGGTCCGTAAACTCCACTTCGGTGCTTATGCCTCCGCTGCTGGCGTCCAGCGTATTCCAGTCCACCACCACGGAATCTCCTTTCATTTCGGCCAGTTCAACGGTACGGTTCAGCAGTGTGGAATTATACTGGGGCCCATAAATGCGGCCGGTGATGTTGACCGCCATCGAGGTGTTGCCGTATTTGTCTTCCGTTATCAGCATAAACGTTTTTACGGATTCGGGAAAATCATTCAGCATGATCCTCATCGTATCCACACCGGCAGACCTGTTAACGGGCACTATCAGGGAATCTGTTTTATTATCCCAGTAAATTTTCAGCTTCACTATTTTGGGATCACCGATCAGCAAGCCGGAGATCATCAGCCGGCCATTGCCCGGATGTATCTTTACCGAATCGATCTTTCCGGCGTACGTGATAGCGCCATTGCCAAGATACTCTTTCCGGAAATCGTCCATTTTCCTGCAGGCGGAGGCCAGCATTATCAAAGCAGCCGATATAAAAATCAGTATTCCTGTTTTCATGTGTAATTTTTTTCGTTTAGTTGCTACAAAGGTTTACCCCACACTGATATTTCGCAGCCCGTAAGCGTTTGCCGGTAACCGGACCAGTTGTACTTGTGCCTGATCCGCAGGTACCGTACGGGTGGCGCGTCAATTGAAATATCCCAGCTGGCGCCGTTCTTGCCCGCGGTCACGTCATCATCGTTCTCCTGGCCTTCCGGCAGTCCGGAGGGTTTTTCTTCGAGGCAGGAAGCCAGTTTCGTCCAGCCCGTCCAGCTGCCGTCCGGCGAAGGGTTATCGGTGCCCCAGAGCTCGTAGCTGCGCATACTGGCTTTTTCAAAATAGCGGGGATCGGGGTAATGCCACCAGGTAAAGCGGCTCAGCTGCGCCGTGATGCCCATGTCAAAGGTGAACCACACGCCGTTGGTGGTATCTGTCAGCGTTTCATACGTACAGATGGCGCTGCCCCATCCGCTGTATATGTTGTCCCACAGATTGCGCATCTGCCGGGTATATGCGTTCACGGCAACGTCGCCGGGCAGCGGGTATTCACGGAACCCGGATTTGGGGATGAGGGTTTCGTATAACGGCTTCATGCTGGCAAACATGGTATCGCTTTCATTCTGGAACTGATCGCGCACGTAGAATGCAAAATGCTTTTCCGTGGTGTCCATTCCGCGTATGGACTGGTTGATGGCTTTCAGCGAGCTGTAGATGGCGTGGATCTGTTTCCACTGCCCGAAATCATCTTTTTGCAGTACGATGATCGCCAAAGGTTTTCTATACTCGTTATCTGTTTTTACGTTGATCCCGCCGAAGGCCGGTATTACTTTCAGGCTGTCAAAGCTGGTGAGGTAGGCGGGTTTTCCGGGATTTACCGTCACAGATACCGGTGTGGAAGCCACTTCGCTCCTGTTCACCGCGTACAGCTTTACTTCCACCGCGGTCGTATCCCTGAACCCGTCTACCAAAAGCCTGTTCGTATAGGAAGAAGCTTTTGCTTCGCGCGTTACGCCGGGCCGGATCTCGTATACCGCCTTTATATACAGCAGGTCTTCATCATCCGGCATCGTATAGCTTATTTGCGCTTCGCCCGCCAGGTTCAGAACAGTGGGGTTGCTCACAGGCCCCGGCGGTGTGGTATTATTCTCCAAAGGCCCTATGATAGTGCTTTCTGTGCATGCTGCAAAAAACAGCAGCACGCATGATAATATGTGAAGATGATAATTTCTCATTGTATGGACTTTAAATGATCGTTAAAATACTGCGGGTAATCACCAGCCGGGATTCTGCACCAGCGCCGGGTTTACGGAAATGGAATATTCCCTGATGGGCCAGAGGTAATCGCGCGGCGCGATGAATTTCTGGTTGTGGAGATTCACCACCCTGTAATAGTCTCCGGGCTCCGACTGCGTTCTGTCCCACCCCGTTACCGGCGTGTTCAGTTCCACGGCAGCTTCTTTCCACCGGCGGAGGTCCCAGAAACGGTGTCCTTCAAATGCCAGCTCGATCAGCCGCTCGCGGTGAATGATGGCGCGCAGCCCTTCCTTGCTGTCCGGCTTGCCGGGACTATTGGAATAATTGCTCCAGGATTCTTTCACGCCTTTCAGTCCGGCTCTTTCCCGCACCAGGTCCAGGTACGTGAACACCTCGGCGCCCGGCCCCGCGGCTTCGTTCAGCGCTTCGGCGTACATCAGGTAAAGGTCTGCCAGCCTGATCATGGGCCAGGGATAGTTTTCCGACGTGGCGGCATTCACCGTGCCGGAGAACGCCCATTTCCAGCTTACCAGCTTTTTCACCCAGTACCCGGTGATATTGAACAATTCGGTATTCACTTCATTATTGCGCTGTCCTTTTCTTCCCTGCACGGTATAAGTAGCGCTGTCGGATTCCGTTACGCTGTTCTGCATATACCATACGCTTCCGTCAAATGCAAGGTCCG
Organism: Chitinophaga cymbidii; assembly: GCF_007992715.1. Taxonomy (GTDB): domain Bacteria; phylum Bacteroidota; class Bacteroidia; order Chitinophagales; family Chitinophagaceae; genus Chitinophaga; species Chitinophaga cymbidii. The sequence continues at coordinate 146,484 of NZ_BKAU01000009.1, read as the reverse complement.
CGTAGAATCGCGGTTCCCTGTCGAAATTGAGGCGGGCGGTCTGATACCCTTCCGCGAGGTTGAACCGTTCCTCTTTTGTTGCGGTACGGATGGCGTTGAACGCGGAAAAATCGTACGTTTTATCTTCTTCAATAGGTACGCCGTGATCTGTATAGAACAGTCTTGCGATCTTCAGCGGCACGGAGAACTGATTGAATGCGGCGAGGTTGATCGGCGCGCGGTGATCGATCTGGCTCATGCAGATGCGCTGGATGTAGCTGGGGTCCTGGCTGGCGAGGGATACGTTCTTTGTGCTGCCCCACACCAGTTCGGCATTCCAGGGATCGCAGATGGCGTTGCGGATATTCATTTGCGTGCGGGTGGTGTCGGACATTTTATTCAACCCGATGAATTTGTACAGCTTGTGGCCTGTTTGTGTAGCGGCTTCTATCGCGGCAAGGGCCGCATCCGCCGCTTTCCGCCATTTCTCCTGGTCGTAGCTGCTGCTGAATAACAGGGTGCCGTCAGGGTTCTTCACTGCCGCAAAATCCGGGTTGCCGTTGAACAGCGGGCTGGCGGCGAGCAGCAATACCCTTGCTTTGATGGCGAGTGCGATGGGTTTTGTGATACGGCCCATTTCCGTAGCTACGTCGCTGATCTTCGGCGGCAATTTATCCGCGGCCACATCCAGCAGACCGGTGATATAATTCACTACGGAATCTACCGGGTCGCGGCTGATCCTTACCTCTTCCGGGGTGGAGGAAATGGGTAATGCTTTGTCTACGATGGGTATGGGGCCGTAGAGGCGCAGCAGGTAGTAGTGATAGTAGGCTTTGAGGAACTCTGCTTCCGCGATCCATCTTGAGCGCAGCTCCGGTTCCAGGTCGTATACTTTCTGGGGGTCTTTCACATTCTCAATGAAAATGTTGCAGTGCCGGATGGCTACCCACAGGCTGTTGTTGCCGTCCCAAAGGTTATAGATGGGGCTTACCTTGTTCTGGGAACCTTTCGCAATATCCCAGTTCGTATTGGCGAACAGGAAACCATCCTTCGGCAACCACACCTCATCCCCCGCAATAAACCCGAGCGAGCCGATCGGCTCGTTTTCCGCCGGCAGGAATGAATAGCAGGTAAAAAGATATTTCTCCGCTTCTCTTTTTAACGTAAAAGCATTGTCTATTGTCACCACATTATCCGGCACCACATCTATGAATTTCCTGCACTGCGTAGCGCTCATGCCCAGCAGCACCAGCACAACAACGATAACCCGCTTTTTAAAGAATATTTTATTATGCATATGACATATTTAAATCGTTCTGGTTTTTGTTTCCCGCCGCTGCTATAAGGACAGCCTCACGCCGATGTTGAATACCCGCTGAACGGGGTACCCCAGGCCATTACCGCCCATTTCGGGGTCCCACATTTTGAACTTGCTGATCACAAAGAGGTTCGTTCCGTTAACATACAGGCGGCCGTTCCTGATCCTTGTGCGCTGCAGCAGCTCCTTTGAAAAGTTGTAACCGATCTCCACGTTCTTGCAGCGCAGGAAGGTGCCGTCGCGCATCCACCAGGTGGACCATTGATTGTTATTATTGATAAAAGTTTCGCTTAACCGGGGCCACATGGCGTACAGGTTCCGGTTCGATTCGCTCCAGTGATCGTTCGCTATTACTTCCAGCAGGCCGTTCTGCGCGCCGCCGTTCAGCACAAACGGAGAGATGTTTTCAGCGTTGATGAAGAAAGCGGTCCTGGCGGCTCCCTGGAAAAATGCGCTGATGTCGAAATTCTTATACCCGAAAGAAAAGCCAGCGCCGTAAATGATCTCGGGATCTGTGGGCAAGCCTATCGGCACCCTGTCGTTATCCGTGATCTGTCCATCTCCATTCACGTCCCTGTATTTTATGTCCCCGCCCATATAAGGACCGTAGTTCTGGTAAGGAGAGTTGGCGGCTTCAATATCATCTACAAACAAACGCTCCGCGATCAGGCCCCAGACCTGCGAAATAGGATACCCGATCCTGGACAGGTGTTGCTCATTCGGGCCATATCCCGGCTCTTCATACTTTGCAAATTCTGAAGTGGCGTAAGTCATGTTGCCACGCAATTGCAGCCATATGTCGTTATTGAAGCTCTTGTTGTATTCGAGAGAAAGATCTACGCCGCGTGCCTGGGCTTCGCCTACATTGGCTCTTATGGCTGATTCCAGGCCGAGGGTAGAAGGAATGTAGGAACGGTCCATCAGGATGTTCGTCTGCCTTCTTTTCCAATATTCCGCAATGATGTTAAAGTCGCGGAACAGGGTGAATTCCAGCCCGAAGTTTTGCGTGTATGCTTTTTCCCAGCCGATATCGTAATTGTCATAGCGCGAGATCGATACACCGGGACGGGAATATCCGCCGAGGTTGCCGAATGTAGCGCCACGGCCGCCATTGTTCAGGTTCACTTCCGATAAATAGTAGAAGCGGTCCCTGTTGGAGCCGATCTGGTCATTCCCCACCAGTCCGTAAGAAGCTCTTAAACGCACCCTGCTCAGCACGGCTTCCAGCGGCTCCATGAATTTTTCGTTGGAGAGGTTCCAGGCAAGCCCGGCGGACGGGAAGAAGCCGTACCGTCTTTCTTCCGCAAAGCGTTCGGAGCCGTTATACCCGAAGTTGAATTCGGCAAGATACCTGTTGTCGTACCCGTAAGTGAACCGGCCTGATATGCCCTGGTTCCTGTATGGCAGGGAGAGCTGCAGCTTTTCGGATTCCGAAACATTGGGATAATTGCTGCCGGGATTGCCGTCCAGGTAGCTGTTCAGCAGGGTGATCAGCATGCCGCTTACCGCGTGTTTCTTTCCGAACGTCTGGCTATAGTTAACAGCGGCCTCCATGTACGTGCGGCTGTTGACGTTCTTCGCACCTTCCGCATAGCCGAGGTACTCCGTGCCTTCGGTGATCCTGGCAAGCGTTACCGTTTTGTAATCCATTGTATTGGCTTCGTAGTAGAACGGCGAATAGGCGCGTGTAACCGCGAAGTCTGAATAGCGGTTCGTATAAGCCATTACGCGGGCGGTGAGGCCGGGAAGCAGGAACCCGAAGTCCTGCTTCAGTTCCAGCTGTGCGATCGTTCTGGAAGAGGTGTAATCCCTGTAGCCGCGTACCGCATTTGCAAAAGGATTGAGGTAAAGCGAGCCCGCATCATAATAACCGGTTACACTGTTCGATTGCGCACCGGGCCTCGGCCTATTTCCGAACAGGGGATGCTTCACTTGTGGCAGGAACTCCTGCGGGTACACGGCGGGGAACAGCACGGGGTTACTCCAGAGCACCTGGTTGAAGATGGCCGTGCCGCCATCCACCGGCCCGCGGTAGTTATCGAACTGGCCGTACACCCGCACGATCGCTTCCGTTGTTTTGGTCAGCTGGAAGTTTACGTTCGAGCGGATGGAATAGTTGCGTTGCTTGATGTTGCTGTTGAAGTCATTCAGCTCCGCTACTTTCAGAATGCCGTTATCGATGTTATAGGTACCGGAGATATAGAACCGGGCGATTTTTCCGCCGCCGTTCACGTCCAGGTTATACCGCTGGTTGACGGTATGGTCTTTTATCATCAGGTCCACCCAGTCGTTGCTGGGGAACAGCAGAGGGTTATCTCCTTTCATGGTGCCGTCGATCTTTGTCTGGCTGTAAGGCGTGGCGGCCAGGGGGTCCCGGGTCAATGCCGCTTCGTTCGCCAGCCGCATGTAGGTGATATTGTCCGTAAACTTGAAGTTCTGCGTATTGCCGGAAATAGAGTTTTCCGCGCGGAAGTTGAAATTGGTCCTTCCTTCGGCGCCGGTCTTGGTGGTCACCAGCACCACGCCGTTAGCGCCGCGCGCGCCGTACACCGCGGTGGCCGTAGCGTCTTTCAGGATGGAGAAAGCGGCGATGTCGTCCGGTTGAAGACGGGCGAGATCGTTCGGCGTGCTTTCCATGCCATCGAGTAATATGAGGGGATCTTTTTTCCCACCGGTGCTGAAGGAAGTCACGCCGCGGATAAAGAACGAAGCGTTGTCAGCCCCCGGCTCGCCCGAGCGCTGGTAGGATATCATGCCGGACAAGCGGCCGGCCAGCATGGTGGTGAGGTTGCTGGTGGGCCCTTTTAATTCTTTGGGATTGATGGTGGTAATGGCGCTGACCATACTCGACTTTTTCTGCTTGGCGCCGAAAGCCGTTACCACCACTTCATTCAGGCCATTGTCTTTCATTCTCATCATCACGTTGATCGTGCCCCGGCCATTAATATTGACCTCTTCCCTTTCAAAGCCGATCATTGAAAATATCAGCACGCCGTCCGCCGGCGCCTTGATGGTAAAACCACCTTTCTCATCCGTTACGGTGTTTTGTTGTACATCGGATTTCACCACTACGATCACACCTACCAGTGCGGAAGAATCAGATAAAACCCTGCCTTTGACGGTGATCTGGTTGGTTTGGGAAAAGGCGTTGCGGGAGAGGATAATGAAAATTGACAGCACAGCAATCCTGAGCATATAGCCAACATTGCCTGATTTTTTTTTCATACGCGAAGGAATTTATAATAGTTGATAAAATGGGGCCGCTGAAAGGGCGCCGCTGTAGTCATGCGATGATCTCATAGCCCTGTCAGGGAGGGAATCTGGTAAATAGATGCATTTTCTTTTGTTTGATGAATAGACAATAACATATATGCAATTATGCTGGAAACGGGTAGCCCCTCCTGCTTAATTGTTGGTAATCAGCGTTCCTTTTCTCCGGGAACGGCTTTTAACTATTTAAATGTGATTGGCACAACTATTACTGCATAACGTGTTTTAATGTTCACTATCTAAAACAATAACCAATAGGCATTCTATGGGAATTTATGCCATTCTAACGCGAAACATTTTATGAGTGTTCTATTGACACTTAAAAATGTGATAGCAAGTATAGTACTAAATATTTAGAAATCAAAAAAAATGTGCCGGACGATGTTTCAAAAGCAGGATGCTTTTCTTTTAAGTAACAGGATCATAGTCATTTATCCGCGGGGCTTTTAAGGGAGATAATAAAAAATCATAATCCGTAGTGGTTAATTTCGCGATGGTTTCGTAGGTTTGCCGCTAAATCCGAAGCTTATGATCCGTCACGACTGGACCTTAGAAGAAATAAAGGAGATATATAACACGCCGTTGCTGGAGCTGATGTACCGTGCCGCCACGGTTCACCGTGAGTACCAGGATACTGCCGAGGTGCAGGTGTGTACGCTGCTCTCCATTAAAACCGGCGGCTGTTCTGAAGATTGCGCATATTGCCCGCAGGCGGCCCGTTATAATACCGGTATTGATGTGCAGGCATTGATGCAGAAAGACAAAGTGCTGGAATATGCCCGCAAGGCCAAGGAAGCCGGCTCTACCCGCTTCTGTATGGGCGCCGCATGGCGGGAGGTGCGGGATAACCGTGACTTCGACCGTGTGATAGAGATGGTGAAGGGAGTGAACGAGATCGGTATGGAAGTTTGCTGTACGCTGGGCATGCTCACCGAATCCCAGGCACAGAAACTCGCCGATGCCGGCCTGTACTCCTATAATCACAACCTGGACACCTCCGAGGAGCATTACAGCGAGATCATCACTACCCGTACTTATGACGACCGCCTCAATACGCTCGACAACGTGCGCAAGGCCGGCGTCACCGTTTGCTGCGGCGGCATTATCGGGCTCGGCGAAAGTCATGAGGACCGCATCAACATGCTGCTCACGCTTTCCACCATGCCTTCGCACCCGGATTCCGTGCCCATCAACGCGCTCACCCGCGTAAAAGGTACGCCGCTGGAGCATCTGCCGAAAGTGGAGTTCTGGGACATGGTGCGCATGATCGCCACCACCCGCATCCTGATGCCGCAGGCGATGGTGCGCCTGAGCGCGGGCCGCGCCGAAATGAGCCTTTCTGAACAAGCCATGTGCTTCATGGCCGGCGCCAACTCCATCTTTACCGGGGAAAAGCTGCTGACCACCAAGAACCCTTCCTTCGAGGAAGATCACATGATGTTCGAGCTGCTGGGCCTCAAGCCCCGCGAAGCATTCAAAGACGAGCACGTGCATCTGCATGCACATTGATACCAGTCTGAAGCTGCGAGGCTTTCAAAGACAACGCTATCTGACAGAAACTGAAACGGGGGCCGCAAAGCCCCCGTTTTTCATTCGAATATTATTTCCGGCGGCAACGTCTTCCTGACCATCATCCGCCAGCCCTCATCCTATTTATCCAGGAAAAACCGCACTCCCAGCGCATATCCCTTCATCCCCAGCCCACATATCACCCCTACCGCCTTTGCCGCGGTCAGCGATGTATGCCGGAATTCTTCCCGCGCATAGATATTGCTGATGTGTATCTCCACCACCGGCGTTTTGATCCCCGCGATCGCATCACGGATGGCTACGGACGTATGCGTGTAAGCGCCCGCATTCAGCAGGATGCCGTCGTGCGAAAAGCCTGCTGCATGCAGGTGGTTCACGATCTCCCCTTCCACATTGCTTTGAAAATAGGTTAATTCCACTTCCGGAAAAGCGGCTTGCAGCGTTTCAAAATATTGCTCGAAGGTCTGGCTGCCGTAAACTTCCGGTTCGCGTTTGCCAAGCAGGTTCAGATTAGGGCCGTTGATGATGGCTATTTTCATCTGTGAATGTTTTATTTTTTAGTGTCAGATGGAACGCCCGGGGTACGCGGGCGTTTCATAATGATAAATTAGAAAGATGAATGTTTTTTATTCTCCCCAACGGAACGTATCCTGCTCCAGCCCCGCCAGGTCTATCACCCGGTCCGTCACCGTAGCCACCACTTCCTCGATGTTCTTCGGCTTGCTGTAGAAGGAGGGCGTAGCGGGACAAATGATCCCTCCCGCCTCGGTCACTGTTTGCATGTTGCGGATATGAACGAGATTGTAAGGCGTATCCCGCAGCACGCAGATGAGCTTGCGGCGCTCCTTCAGCACCACGTCCGCCGCGCGCGTGATCAGATCGTTGGAAACACCGCCGGCAATGCGCCCGAGCGTACCCATCGAACAGGGGCAGATGATCATCGTATTGAACCGCCCGCTGCCGGAGGCAAACGGCGCGTGGAAATCGTGCTGCGAAAATGTGGGGAAGGGCAGTTGCTCAAATCCCCGGTCGTCCAGCTCGGTTTCCCATACGGTACGCGCATTCTCCGTCATCACAATGGCCACCTGGTCCACCTGCTCCTTCAGCGCCGCCAGCTTGTTCAGCAGCTGCCGCGCGTATATGGAACCGCTGGCGCCTGTAACCGCCACTACTATACGATGTTTCATGCAGCAAAGCTACAAAAGAAAGAGGCTGACTGAAAAAGATTTACGCCTTTTCAGTCAGCCTCTCTAATAAGTTATCGGCATCGCCGGCTATCAGCCCATCAGCTCGCGTTACCAGCCATCGCTTCACGGCATCATCAACCGGCCAGTATCGGCTGATTATCTCCATCATCTCTTTACCAGCCACGTTATCATCAGCCCCGCTTCATCAACCCGCCCAACATCAACCAGCCATCTTCCTTCATCACTTTACCGGCCACCCTGTCACTTCTCCGCCAGCTCCTCCATCCTGATCGCCATATGGCTCTCATCATACACACACTCCCCATTCCGGATCACCAGCACCTGCGGCGACTGATGCTCCACTTTGAAGACCTCCGCCACCAGGTTGCTGACCGGACGGTAACGGATCAGATCGAGATAATAAAATTCATATCCTTCGGGAACATCCGATCTCTCCAGCCGGGATTTCACCATGCTGCTTGTTCCGCAGCGGGTACTGTGCTTGAAGATAACCACCGGATGATCAAATGAGCGGGATTGTATCGTCTTCAGCTGCTCCTCACTTTCCAGGTCAATCCACATAGTCTGTTAGCAGTTTTTATCTTTTTCATATTGCACCTTGGTGATCTTCATCGGGCAACCCAGCTTCTGGGAGGCACAGGAAGTAAACATGGCAGCGCATGCTACCATCAGGCAAATTGCACCGATCATACGGTATCCTGATCTCATAAACGTCATTTTAGTGAATAAACGAAATTTCATAGGCTTGGATTATTGGTGATTCGTAATTTGTAATGTTATTTTGCAAATATATAATTTATATTAAAAAAAACAACTCTATGTGTTGTTAACTGCCTGTTATTGACAGCGAAGTTAAGGCACCGGGCATAAAAATCCATGGCAAAGGTACACTTTATAGCGATTGGCGGCAGCGTCATGCATCAGCTCGCCATAGCGCTCAGGAACAAGGGATATGCGGTCAGCGGCAGTGACGACGAGATATTTGAGCCCGCGCGCTCCAATCTCGCCGCGGCGGGCATTCTGCCGGCTACCATCGGCTGGGACCCCGCGCGCATCACCGCGGACCTCGACGCCGTGATCCTGGGCATGCATGCCCGGGCCGATAACCCCGAACTGCAACAGGCTCAGGCACTTGGACTAAAGATCTATTCCTTCCCCGAATACATTTACCAGGAAAGCCGGAACAAGACCCGCATAGCCATCGGCGGCAGTCACGGTAAAACAACCATCACTTCCATGGTCATGCACGTGCTGCGGCAGTGCCAGCGGCAGTTCGACTACCTCGTTGGCGCAAAGCTGGAAGGCTTCGCGCAGTCCGTAAACGTCACCGACGCTCCGCTCATTGTATGCGAAGCGGACGAATATCCCGCTTCCGCCCTGGAAAGAAGGCCCAAATTTCACTTCCTGCACCCGCAGATCGCCGTACTGAGCGGCATCGCCTGGGATCACATCAACGTATTTCCCACTTTCGAAAACTACCTCGAGCAGTTCGCCATCTTCCTCCGCACCATGGAAGCGGGCGGCACGCTGATCTATAATCAGACCGATGAAACTCTCCGCGACCTCGTGGCGAAAGAGGGCGGGCACCTGCAATGCATCCCCTACGACGTGCCGGAACATACCATCATCAACGGCCATACGCGGGTGCGCTTCGGCAATGCCTCTACGGACCTGATGGTGTTCGGCGAGCATAACCTCCTGAACATCCACGCCGCGCTGCATGTTTGCCGCGCGCTGGGCATCGGTGATATTGATTTTCTGGCAGCGATCGCTACCTTTAAGGGCGCGGCCAAAAGGATGGAGCTGGTGGCCCGGAATGAAGATGCCGCTATTTACAGGGATTTTGCCCATGCGCCGTCCAAAGTAAAAGCCACCATACAGGCGCTCCGCAAGCAATATCCCGCGCGAAAGCTCGTGGCGGTGCTGGAATTGCATACGTACAGCAGCCTGAATGCGGATTTCATGGTGCAATACGCCGGCGCGCTGGACCCGGCGGACGTTGCAGCGGTATTTTACAGCGGTCATGCCCTCGAGATCAAACGCCTCCCCTACCTGGAGCCGGACGTGATCAGGAAAGGCTTCGCCCGGAAGGACCTCAACATCCTCACCGAAAGAGCTGCGCTTGAACAGTTCCTGGATAAACAGGACTTCCACAATACCAACCTCCTGATGATGAGCTCCGGTGATTATGAAGGGCTGGACTTCGGAGGATTGAAAAAATATTTACCGGTTCAGAAACCATAACTAATATGTCTGCATTACAACTAACACGCCCATTGGCATTTATCGATTTGGAAACGACTGGCACCAATGTGGCTACAGATCGCATCATTGAATTCGCAATCATCAAAGTGATGCCGGACCGCTCCGTGCAGACAAAGGTGAAACGCATCAACCCGGGCATTCCTATTCCTCCCGCCAGCACTGCCATTCACGGTATCAGCGATGAGGACGTGAAGGACCAGCCGCTGTTCAAACAGGTGTCCAACGAACTGAAACAGTTCATGGAACATTGCGACATCGCGGGTTACAACTCCAACCGGTTCGACATTCCCATGCTGGTGGAAGAATTTCTCCGCGCGGGGCAAACCTTTGAAGTGGACAGCCGCCGTTTTATAGACGTGCAGAAGATATTTCACCTGATGGAAAAACGCACGCTCGGCGCGGCTTACAAGTTCTATTGCGATAAAGAGCTGGTCAACGCGCACAGCGCGGAAGCGGATGCCATGGCTACCTTCGAGATACTGGAAGCGCAGCTCACCCGTTACGATGCGCTGCTGAAACCGGATGTGGACGCGCTGGCGGCTTTCACGAAGGAGGATGATTATGTGGATTTCGCGCGCCGCATCATCATGCAGAACGGTGTGGAGCTCTTCAACTTCGGCAAATACAAAGGCCGTCCCGTCAGAGATGTGCTGAAAGTGGAACCGCAGTATTACGACTGGATGATGAAGGCGGATTTTCCGCTCAACACCAAGCAGAAACTGACGGAGATCTACCACAGTATGATGCTGAAAAAATCATAATATTGCATATCTTCGCCATCCTAAAAATGCACGGCTAATTGGAAAAATTAGTGATCATACCCACGTACAATGAGAAGGATAACATCCGTCAGATCATTGATGCGGTATTCTCCTTACAGCAGGGCTTCCATATCCTCATTGTTGATGATGGCTCTCCGGATGGCACCGGGAACATCGTCCGGGAACTGCAGGCGCAGCATCCGGGCGAGCTGTTCCTTGAAGAGCGCAGCGGCAAGCTGGGGTTAGGCACGGCTTACATCCACGGCTTCAAATGGGCTTTGCAACGGCAGTACGCTTACATCACGGAAATGGACGCTGATTTTTCCCACAACCCGAAAGACCTGATCCGCCTGCATCACGCCTGCGCGCAGGATGGCGCGGACGTGGCCGTAGGGTCACGGTACGTGAACGGCGGCAAAACAGAGAACTGGCCGTGGGACCGTGCGTTGTTATCTTACGGCGCTTCCATCTACGTGCGGCTGATCACCTGGATACCTGTAAAGGACGCCACCGCCGGCTTTGTCTGCTACAAACGCGAAGTGCTCGAAAAAATGGACCTGGACGCGATCAAGTTCGTGGGATATGCGTTCCAGATAGAAATGAAATTCACTGCCTGGAAGCTGGGTTTCAGGATACAGGAAGTACCCATCACTTTCATAGACCGCAAGGAAGGCTATTCCAAAATGAGCAAGGGGATCGTGAAGGAAGGCATATTAGGCGTATTGAAGATCCAGTGGCAAAGCCTTTTTGGTAAATAATGAAACGGGCCTTACTACAACTACATCTCTCCGTATTTCTCGCCGGATTCACCGGCATTCTCGGCAAACTGATCACCCTCAACGAGGGAATGCTGGTATGGTATCGTTTATTGATCACCGTTGTATCGATGTACATTTTGTACCGGTGGAAAGGATTGCTGAAAAAATTACCCTGGAAAGGCATTGTGCAGATCGGCGGCACGGGCTTCATCGTTGCCCTGCACTGGATATTCTTTTACGGCAGCATCAAATACGCGAACGTGTCCATCGGCGTGGTCTGCCTCTCGCTGATGAGCCTTTTCACCGCCATCTTTGATCCGCTGATCACCCGGAAGAAATTCGACAAGGCGGAAATGCTGCTCAGCCTGCTCACCGTTGCCGGCATCTCGCTCATTTTTCATTTTGATACGCAATACCGCACCGGCATCATCCTCGGCATCTTCTCCGCCATGTTCGCGGCATTGTTCACGGTGCTCAACAAAAAGCTGGTGGTGATGTACGATGCGGTGAACATTACTTTTTATGAGCTGGGGATCGGCTTTCTCGGCCTTACGGTGGTGATGCCGCTGTACCTGTACGCATTCCCGGTGGCCTCGCTGCTGCCATCGCTGCGGGACCTGGGATACCTGCTGATATTATCCTGGTTCTGCACGATCCTCATGTATATGCTGATGGTGCATGCGCTGCAAAAGATCTCCCCCTTCACCGTCAATCTCTGCTTCAGCCTCGAGCCCCTGTACAGCATCATCCTCGCTTTCATCCTTTTCCGGGAAAATGATTTCCTGAAAGGCGGCTTCTATGCCGGGCTTGCGCTGATCCTGCTGTCCGTTGCCCTGCAAATGGCGCGCATCTACCGGCAGAGCAGGCGCGGAGGCATGGCCTGACCATTCATCAACTTGTCATGCTTCTTCCCGTACAGATTTGTTATTTTGTGCGGCATAACCAATCAAAAAATCTGCCCGCTTATGACCCGATCTGTTAAATGGCTCGTATCCCTGTCCGTTTTACTGCCCGCCATCACCCACGCACAATCCAAAAAACCGCTGGACCATAGTGTGTACGACGGCTGGCAAAGCATTGGCGTAAAAACGATCAGCAACAACGGCGTATGGACGGCCTATACGGTCACGCCGCAGGAAGGCGACGCCACCCTCGTGGTGCGGAACCTGCAAAACGGCCGCGAAGTGTCCGTTCCCCGTGGGGCCAGTCCCGTTATCACGGAAGACGCCCGCTTTGTAGTGTTCACCATCAAGCCTTTTTTTAAGGATGTAAGACAGGCGCGCATCAAGAAAAAGAAACCGGATGAAATGCCGAAAGATTCCATGGGCATCCTCTCGCTGAACGACCTTGGCATCACTAAAATACCGTTGGTAAAATCTTTTAAAACGCCGGAGAAGGGCAACGGGCTGCTGGCTTATCTCATTGAACGGCCGAAGCCGGATACCGCCGCAAAGCGCCCGAAAAGACCCATCCCGCGGATCATTGATGCGACGGACGAAGGGGAAGATAACCGCGGGAAATTCCTGGCAGATGAAGGGGAAGCGCTTGTTAGCGGCGGACAATTCCCCGCGGACGCGGATAACGACAAACCCGGCGGCCCCGGCAGCGCAGATCCCGGCGATCTTGTGATCCGCAACCTCCGCACCGGTGAAGAAGATACCATCCGCAGCGTCAGCAGCTACACGCTGAGCGAGCCCGGCAATAAAATTGCGCTGGTCATCCATCCACCTAAAAAAGATTCGTTGGCAAAAGCCGGCGTATGGCTCTGGGACGTAGCGAAACGCACAGCCGACACCCTCAGCCGCGGGCACGGCGTTTTCATTCATTTCGCATTTGATGAAAAGGGCACGCAGCTCGCCTACCTCGGCAGCAGGGACAGCGCAAAGGCCCTGCAGAAATTCCATGCACTGTACTATTTCAGGAACGGGCAGGACAGCGCCACGATCACTGTCAGCAAATCCACCGCCGGCATGCCGTCCGGATGGAGCGTATCGGAAAACGGCACGCCGCGCTTTTCAAAGAACGGGGAAAAACTGTTCTTTGGCACCGCGCCCATTCCGGAACCGAAAGACACGAACATCGTGGATTTTGAAGTGGCGAAAGTGGACATATGGCATTACAAGGACGATTTCCTGCAAACGATGCAGCTCAAGAGCCTCAACCGCGATCTGAACATGAATTATACCGCGGTATATTATCCGCGGCAACAACGCATGGTGCAGCTCAACGATGAACAGCTGGAAAGGCTTAGCACGGCGGACGAAGGGAACGCGCTGTACGCCCTTGGCATCACGGACGTTCACCAGCGCATCGCGCTGCAATGGACAGGCAGCACCCTGAAATCCGCCTATCTCGTGAACACGCAAACCGGCGCGCGTAAGCTCGTGAAAGCGGATATCGACGGTATCTTCAGCATCTCCCCGCAGGGCCGTTACATATTGTGGTTCGATATGAAGGCCGGCAACTGGAACAGTTACGAAACCGCCACCGGCATCACCCGCAATATCAGCAGCAACATTCCCATACAGCTCACGGATGAGGAAATAGACATGCCCGACGATCCGCGCCCCTACGGCGCCGCCGGCTGGCTGGAAAACGACCGCTACGTATATCTCTACGACCGCTATGATATCTGGCAGGCAGACCCCTCCGGCAAGGAACCGCCGGTGATGATCACAAAAGGCTTCGGCCGGGAAACGAAGACCGTACTGCGGAATGTGCGGCTGGACAAAGAAGAGCGCTTCCTGAAACTCAAACAAACCCTGCTGCTCAGCGCACAAAATGATTCATCGCGCTTCGGAGGGTTCTATACCGTGAAGCTGAACGATAAAAAAGCTCCGCGGCAGGTGGTAATGGGACCGTATACCTATACGCAGCCGGACAAAGCAAAAGATGCGGACGTATACATTTTCCAGCGCCACAACTACGTGGAATCGCCGGACCTCTTTGGCGGCAGGGACATTGCCACCGCCACGCGCCTCAGCCGCCTGAACCCGCAGCAGGCCAACTACAACTGGGGCACCGCCGAGCTGTTCACCTGGGATACCTACAACGGTAAAACCACGCAAGGCATTCTATACAAGCCGGAAGACTTCGATCCGAATAAAAAATATCCGGTCATTATGTATTTCTATGAAAGGCTGACGGACGGGCTGTACACCTATCAGCCGCCTGCTCCCACGCCTTCCCGCCTCAATATTTCCTTCTTCGTGAGCCGCGGGTACGTGGTGCTGGCGCCGGATATCCGTTATGAAACCGGGCATCCCGGCAAAAGCGCTTACGATTACGTGGTGAGCGGCGCGGAAGCGCTGGCGAAAAATCCCTGGATAGACCGCAGCAACATGGCTATACAAGGGCAAAGCTGGGGCGGCTACCAGGTAGCGTACCTCATCACGGCCACACCGCTGTTCAAAGCAGCCTGGGCCGGCGCGCCCGTGGCCAATATGACCAGCGCCTACGGCGGGATAAGATGGGAAAGCGGGATGAACAGGCAGTTCCAGTACGAGCACACGCAAAGCCGCATCGGCGCAACGTTGTGGGATAAACCGGAGCTGTACATCGAAAACTCTCCCCTCTTCCACCTGCCCAAGGTCACCACGCCTATCGTGCTGATGCATAACGATGCGGACGGCGCCGTGCCCTGGTACCAGAGCATTGAAATGTTCACCGGCCTCCGTCGTTTAGGCAAGCCCGTTTGGCTGCTCAACTACAACAACGATGCGCACAACCTCATGCAGCGCACCAACCGGAAAGACATCCAGATCAGGCAGCAGCAGTTCTTCGATCATTACCTGAAAGGCGCGCCCGCACCGGTCTGGCTGAGCAAAGGCGTTCCGGCCACAGAGAAAGGAAAGAACTGGGGATTCGACCTGGAAGATTGATTATCAACACGCGCATTCCGGAAAGCCTTGCTTTTCAGCGCTTTAATAAACAAAGCCGGGCCACGCTGCCCGGCTTTGTTATTCTCCCGTTAACTGGAAGATTTTCAATATCTTCTATTTTAGTTCAGAAAATTTCTAATCAAAATGATATCTCATATAGTAATTTAACTATATTTACGTAACAATTGATCCTATGAACACCTATATCCTGAAGCCAAAAGATACTTTGCAGCCACTTGTGCAAAAGTATATCGTTCTGCAGAACATCACTTCCGCTGCGGAAATAGCACAGAAAAAGCTTTTTACTTTAGGCAGGCAATACCTGGTATTCACGCAGACCGGCAGTTTGTCGTTCCAGCCGAATGATCATGCTGCTTTTGAATTACCGGAAGCGGCCGTTACTGGCCCTTTTACCTGCGCGGTGAACGCCCGGGTGAATGGCCCGCTGAATGCCGTGATCGTGCAGCTGAATGAATATGCCAGCCACCGCCTGATGGGCATCAGCATGGAATCGGTGACCAATTACTTCCGCGATCTCACGAAGGTGGACATGCAATGGCAGAACATCGCCAACCAGCTGCATATGACCGCCAACCTGGAAACCATCACCGCGATCCTGAACAACGCGCTGGAAAACCTGCTGCCAAAGCAAAGCACTTCCCTGCGCCAGGTAGATGAAATGGTGGATTACCTCGCCGCGCAAAGAGGACAGGTACGGATGCTGGAACTGGCGCTGCGCTTCAAAACCAGCCGCCATACCCTCGAACGTCAGTTCATGGAAGTGACCGGCCTTACACCGCAATTGTACACCCGCCTGCTGCGCAGACAACGGTACGCATAAAAACACTCTCAGAGTACGGAATATTTAAGAAACGCCGGATCGCACGATGCACCGGCGTTTTCGTATTTTTAGGCCATGCAACACTATGAACACGCCCGGAACGGTTACCGGATATCGACGGACAAACAGCTGCTGAACATCGCTGTTATCATGCAGTATCTGTCAGACGAATCTTACTGGGCGAAAGATATTCCGCAGGCGCTCGTGGAAAGGTCCATCGAACATTCGCTTTGCTTTGGCGTTTATGAAGGCACGGCACAGATCGGCTTCGCGCGGGTGGTGACGGACAAAGCGACCTTCGCTTACCTGGCGGACGTGTTCATCCTTCCGGAATGGCGCGGGCAGGGGCTTTCCAAATGGCTGATGGAAGTGGTCCTCGCCCATCCCGACCTGCAGGGCCTCCGCCGCTGGCTGCTTGCCACGATGGACGCGCACGGCCTGTACACACAATTCGGTTTTACACCCTTAACAGAGCCCGAACGGATGATGCAGCGGAAAGCGCAACACACGTATTCGGAGCTAAAACAATTGAACGCAAACACATGAAAAAGATCATCACCTGGCTGGTCGTTATCCTGTTCATCATCCTCATCTTCTGGCTCGGCCAGCGGTCCGGTTCCCGCACCGTGAACGAACAGGTGCTCTCCAACAGCCTGATCGTTAGGGAAATAGCGGAATTGTCCAGCCTCGAAGTGCAGGGCACCGCCTCCATCAAACGCAGCAACGTGGAAAACAGCGGGGGGTGGACGGACAACCTGAAGAAGGTCTTTGCTGAAAATACGATCTGGGTATCCGTGCCTTATACCGCCAAATATGGGGTGGACGTGAATGAAAAGAATTTTAAAGTGGACGTGCAAAAGAAAAAGGTGCTGGTGACCCTGCCCGCGCCGCAGCTGCTCAGCTACGAGCTTCGCCTCAACAAGATGGAAACCGCCAACAAAAAAGGCTGGCTGATGTTCTCCGATGACGAAACGTACACCGACGTACAGAAAAAGCTCTACGAAACATCCCGCGCGCAGCTGGAACACAACAACGTTTACATGGAGCAAAGCAAGGAAAAGATACGCAAGATCATGGCGCAGTATTATGCGCCCTTTGAGCTGGAAGTGGAAGTGAAGTTCGGGAACGAAGCGCCGAAGGCGATCAGGCTGGATTGATGCGCCAATATTTCCTTCAGATCAGGCTGGATTGACGGTGATGTACTTCACCAGGCAACGCTTCGCCACCGGCAGCAAAGTCTCCGCCACAGGGAACTTCAGCTCGGTTTCCACCGTGTACACCGCCGGGTTGGGCAGCTCTTTCCGGTGACGGATCAGGTCGGTTTTAATGCGCTGGTCCGTTTGCACCAGGCTGCGCGAATAAGTGCTGATATACTGCGTGTGAATGCCCCTGTATTTTTCATCGTGCCGTTCGAATATGGTAAGCCGGTATTGATACACCAGCGTATCGCTGTAATGCCCGTCGTTCAGCAGCATGTACCCTTCATGAACGTCCAGCGGGATCAGTCCCACCGGCGTGATGCTCAGCTGGTCCTCCACAAACTCATAGATCTCCGTGCCCTCGCGGATGGTGCTGTCCATTTTCCCCAGCGCGTATTGCATGATGCTTTCCAGCTCTTCCATCAGCTCGTTGTCTTCGATCATCTGCTCGTATAAAAGCTGCAGGCGTTCCAGGTTAACAGCTGTAAGGCGCTTGGGAAATTGCTGCTGCAAATACTCTTTGTTATCCCTGAATGCCCGGAGGTTGTTGTAGTGGAAAATAACGTCGCCAAGCTGGGGGTACAGCATATTGCTGTTGAAATAACGGTTGATCTCTTTCAGGTAGGCGAGCAAGGTGTATTTTTTCAACTCAAAATCGATGTAACCCTCTGCAAACCATGTGTCACTCAATGCTTTCATAACTCCGGCCAATTTGTGCAGGCCCTATCTGAATTTACGAAAAAAACTAATATCTGCCGTGTATCCGGGGCGTATATTCACATTTTTTTACCTGTTATATAATGGTCCGCGCCCTTTGCTGTATTGCTTTGCATAAGTTTTATCCTTTATGTAAAAATCGGCTGAAACCCTTAAAAATAAAGGGACCTATTTTTTTATTGAGTTAATTCCTTAACTTCAGTATTATTTTTCATTTTTTAATTTTTTTATCATGAACATCTACGTAGCCAACCTGCACTACAGGTTGAACGATGAAGACCTCCACCAAATCTTCAGCGAATTCGGTCAAGTAACCTCTGCAAAAATCATCAAAGATCACGAAACCGGTCGCTCGCGTGGTTTTGGATTCGTTGAAATGCCCAATCAGGAAGAGGGTACAAAAGCTATGGAGAGTCTGAATGGTAGTGAAGTGGAAGGCAAACAACTGATGGTTAACGAAGCTCGTCCCAAACAACCCAATAGTGGTGGTGGTAACAGAGGCGGCGGTGGCCGCGGTGGCTACGGTGGCGGAGGTCGCGACCGTCGTTATTAATCTTACTTTAACTATTTCGACATAAAAAAGGCTTCCGTGCACGGAAGCCTTTTTTATATGTGGGTACGATTTTACTAGGGGTATGCTATGGGTGATCCATGGACGATCTATGGATCATCCCCGGATCTGATGCGGCTTATCAATACTCTTTGGCCGGATCAAAATGCTCCAGTTCTTCCGCTACGGCGCTCAGGAACGTTGACCCCAGCGAACCGTCTACAATGCGGTGATCGTAAGACATGGAGAGGTACATCATATGGCGGATGGCGATGGAATCGCCCTGGGGCGTTTCTACCACTACGGGGCGCTTTTTGATAGCCCCTACCGCCAGGATGGCTACCTGCGGCTGGTTGATGATCGGCGTACCGGTGAGGCTACCGAAGGTGCCTACGTTCGTGATGGTGAAGGTGCCGTTCTGCGTATCCTCGGGTTTCAGGCGGTTGTGACGCGCTGCGTTGGCGAGGTGGTTCACCTGTTTGGTGAGGCCCACGAGGTTGAGGGTGTCCGCATTACGGATCACCGGCACGATGAGGTTGCCGCTGGGCAACGCGGTGGCCATGCCGATATTGATATCTTTTTTCAGGATGATCTTGTCACCGTCCAGCGAACAGTTCACCAGCGGGAACTTCTTGATGCACTTTACGATCGCTTCCACGAACAGGGGCATGAAAGTGATCTTCTCCCCTTCCCTTTTTTCAAAATCCTTTTTCACGCTCTCACGCCAGCGCACCAGGTTGGTCACGTCGGCTTCAGCGAAGCTGGTAACGTGCGGGCTGATCTGCTTGCTTTGCACCATGTGGTTAGCGATCAGCTTGCGCATGCGGTCCATTTCAATGATCTCCACATTGCCGCCGTAGCTGTTGGAGGCGGGGATGGTGGTGAGGTGGTTGCCGGTGGATGCCTGCACCTGTGGCGCTTCGCGGATCACTTCGGGTTCCTGTATATGGCCGCCGCCGGCTGTGCGGTTGGCGATGTATTCGAGGATGTCTTTCTTGGTCACCCGGCCTTCATTGCCGGAGCCGGGGATCTTTTCCAGCTCCGCAAAGCTGACGCCTTCCTGCTGTGCGATGGTGAGCACCAGCGGAGAATAGAACCTGGCGTCGCCGGAGGGCGCTGCCGCGGGTTCAGCACGCGGGGCCGGCACGGCCTGGAACTGCGTTTCGGGTTTGAGAGACGGAGCTGCCGCGGATGCAGGCGGCGGCGTGGCGGGAGATGCGGCCACTTCAGCGTCCGCTTCCGTGCGCACCCGCGCGATCACCGTTCCTACCGGCACTACATCATTCTCATTGTAAAGGATCTCGGTGATCTCGCCTTCTGCAATGGAAGGCACTTCACTGTCTACTTTATCCGTAGCGATCTCCAGCACTGTTTCATCCACCTTCACCATGTCTCCGGGCTTTTTATGCCAGCGGAGGATCGTAGCTTCCATAATGCTCTCTCCCATTTTGGGCATCACCAGTTCGACTATTGCCATATTTCGTGGTTGTTTTTGTAAAAGTCAAAAATAAGGGAAATTATAGTTCCAGCCATTTCCGCAGCTCGTTCATTGCCGCCACGCAGGTCATGGAGATGTTGCGCGCGCGGTCGTAGCGGAAATGATGTTTCTTTGTATGGATGTTGTTATGCCCGCCCACAGCGATCCACACGGTGCCTACGGGCTTCTCCGCGCTGCCGCCGTCCGGTCCCATAATGCCGGACACGGCCATCACGCAATCCGTTCCCAGCACCTTCAGCGCGCCGGCCGCCATTTCCCGCACCGTTTCCTCGCTCACCGCGCCATATTGTTCCAGTGTAGCGGCCTGCACCCCGAGCACGTTCATTTTCACTTCATTGGCATAACTCACCACGCTGCCCTTAAAATACGCCGAGCTGCCGGCAATGGCGGTGATCTGGCTGGCGATGGTCCCGCCGGTGCAGCTTTCCGCGGTGCCTACGGAGAACCCTTTGGCCTTCAGCTTCTCCGCGAGGATCACGCTCATCGGCAGATCCGCTTCCGCTACTACAATGTCCGTCAGCAGGCCGCGCATCTTCATAAACTCCTTATGCAGCTCCGCCGCGGCGGATATTTTGTCCGGCGCCACCGTGGTGAGGCGCAGCTTGAGCAGGCCATAGCTCGGCAAATAAGCGAGCTTGATATGCGGCGGCAGCTGCGCTTCAAAATCCTTTATCTTTTCCGCTACAAAAGATTCCCCCATGCCGGTGGTGATCAGCGTATGATGCAGCAGGGCCGGCGTTTCAAAACGTTCCTGCAAACGCGGGACCACTTCATTTTCCATCAGCCCCTTCATCTCGAAAGGCACGCCGGGCATGGACACATATATCTTTTCATCTTTCTCAAACCACATCCCCGGCGCTGTTCCGCGTTCGTTGCGGAGCACGGTGCACACGTCCGGCACCAGCGCCTGGTCCACATTCCGCTGCAGCACCGGCAGCCCGCGGCTTTCAAACATCTGCATAATACGCTGATACGTATCTTCATCCCGCACCAGCCTGCCGCCGAAATAATCGCAGAGCACCGGCTTGGTGATGTCATCTGCCGTAGGCCCGAGCCCGCCGGTGATCAGCACGATATGCGAGCGTTTCCCTTCTTCTTCCAGCGCGGCGATGATCGCCTGCCGCTCGTCGCCCACGGCAATGCGCCGCTGCACCCAGAAGCCGGCATGGTTCAGCTCCTGCGCCATCCAGGCGGAATTGGTATCTACGGTCTGGCCGATCAGCAACTCGTCTCCGATGGTGATGATGCTGACTAGTATCTTTTCCATATTGATCGCATTAAAAATAAGGAGCCAGCTTCTCGCGCAGGGCTTCCGGCATGTTCATTCTCTTTTTGTCCTTTGCATCGATGAAGGCGAGCGTGGTCACGCCTACATTCAGCAGCTCTCCTTTGTGGTTGTACAATTCCGAATGGAACTGGATCTTGTGGTTGGAAGGGAGTTCTTTTAGTATAGTCTTCACCGTTATAACGTCGTCGTAATACGCGGGACGCAGGTATTTGACCTGCAGCTCGGCCACGGGCATGATCACGCCTCTTTCTTCCAGCTCCCGGTAAGTGAAGCCCAGCTGGCGGATCGCATCTGTACGCCCCACTTCATAGTACAATGCATAGTTCCCGTAATAGAGATAGCCCATCTGGTCGGTTTCGCCGTATCGCACCCTGATATCGATCGTTGTACTGTACATAATGCAAAAAGGAATTTGAAGGTGTAAATGTAGGATATTCCTGCATCCACCTCCAAATCCCTTTTTTCTTTTATGGCTTTACTTGCCGATAGCGCCGTCTACAGAGTATTTACCCGGACCGGTGATCAGGATGGCAATGAAAGCAAAAAGGTACATGTACGCCATTTCTTTTTTCCCGAGCGGATCTGCGCTGTGTATCACAAAAATGATCACCAGCATGAGGATGATCAATGGAACAGTGGCCCAGCGCGTAAGCAGGCCCAGCACCAGGAACGCTCCGCAGAAAAATTCCGCGAAGATGGTCAGCCCCAGCGCTACGTTCTGCCCGAGCCCGATGGGATCTGGGAACTTTTTCACATATTCCGAGAAGTTCATCAGCTTCGGCCAGCCGTGGGTCATGATAAATCCGCCAAAGCAAAGGCGCAGTAACAGTTGTGACAAATGAACGGCTCCATTCGAAAAGCGGGTTGATAGTAGTTTGCTCATAGTTCGATAATTGGTTTGATTCTTGTTAAATACACTGCTTTTGGAAAAACGGGTTCCTGCGTCAAATTTAGATAGATTTTAATATATATGCGCGTAAATTTCAAAATTTGAATAGTTATCCACATCTAATATTTTATCCACATCGCGTTCATAACCTGCGCAGCCGGAAAACTGATTAAACTTTTATATTTGTCCGGTTTGTAAATCCCCCGATCTTTGCCAATTTTAGCGGAATGCGGCGCAGCCTGCTTTCGTAATAATTTCGGCTTCGCGCCGTTTAAAACAATAATTACAGGAAATAACATATAAAGCATGAAGCTATTCACTCGAAAGAACTTCTCCCTTCCACCGATGCATGTATTCCTTCTGCTTGCCGGCTTAATGGGTGCAACGGCCGCACAGGCCCAGCAAACACGGGTTTACACGGAGCCCGACAAGCTGTTCAAGGAAGCACAGCAATTATACCGCGAAGGGAAATACGCCGTATCCATGCAATTGTTTAAACAAACGATTGACCAGATCGGGTATTTCCAGGAAACCAACCGCTCCCTCGTCAATACGGACGCACACTACTATTATACCATGTGCGCGCTCAAACTGCAAAATGCGGACGCGGAAAAGAAAGCGCTTGAATTTATCAAGGCTTTCAACAACAGTGCAAGGGAACAGCTGGTGAGCTTCCAGCTCGCGCGTTTTTATTTCCACCGCAACAAGCTCACGGAAGCCATTCCCTATTACGAAGCCGCGAGCATCGACAATCTTTCCAATGAAGAGATCGCGGACATGAAATTCGAGCTGGCCTATTGCTACTTTAATGTAAAGGATTTCAAAAAAGCACAGCCGCTTTTTGCTTCCATCAAGGAGATTCAAAATAAATACTACATCCCCGCGAATTACTACTACGGCTTCATCTCCTACTACAACAAACAGTACGATGCGGCCCTCAGCAGCTTCCAGCGCGTGCAGAACGAGCCGAAGTACAGCACCGTGGTGCCTTACTACATCGCGGAGATCTACTACTTCCAGGGCAAACGCGATCAGCTGATCACTTTCGCGGAACCGCTGATCCGCAAAGGCAACCTGTACTACGAAGCGGAACTGAAACAGCTCGTGGGACAGGCTTATTTTGAAAAAAGAGAGTATCAGAAAGCGCTTCCCTATCTCGAAGAATATCATGAGAATGCGGAAGAAGTGCGGAAAGAAGATGTATACCAATTGTCTTACACCTATTACCAGACAGCGAACCTGGACAAAGCCATTGCGGGCTTCAAGCAGCTGAGCAGTGAAAAGGATTCCCTCGGCCAGAACTCCATGTACCTGCTGGGTGACTGCTACCTGCGGACGGGACAGAAAGCAAACGCGCGGAACGCCTTCGCCTTCAGCGCGCGCAACAGCTCCAACCCGAAGCAGCAGGAAATTTCCCGCTTCAACTACGGCAAACTGTCATTTGAACTGGGCTACCAGGACGTGGCCATCTCCGAGCTGAGAGGTTTCCTGGACAAATATCCCAACTCCGAATACATCAAGGAAGCGCGCGAAATTCTCGTGCAGCTTTTCGCCAATACAAACAACTACCGCGAAGCGATAGCCCTGCTGGACATGCTGCCGGAGAAAAGCCAGGCGGTATTGCAGGCTTATCAGAAAGTAGCGTATGGCCGCGCCACGCAGCTGGTGAACGACCAGCAGCTGGCCGAAGCGGACCGCCTGCTGGACATCTCGCTCGCCAATCCCTACGATCCCCGCATCGTGCAGCTGGCGCAGTTCTGGAAAGCGGAGATCGCACTGCGGCAGAATAATCCGGACAAAGCCATCAACAGCCTGCGCGCTTACTTCAACACCGGCACCACACCGGTATCCGGCGAAGCGAACGTGCAAACGGCCAGCTACAACATGGGCTACAGCCTGCTGAAAAAAGAACAGTACACCGAAGCGCTCCCCTACTTTGAAGCCGCGCAAAGGACCAGCGGTCCCAATGCAGGCCGCATCACCAACGACGCGCTGCTGAGAATGGCGGACTGCTACTACATGCTCCGCGACTTCCCGAAAGCGCTGGCGCTGTACGACCGCATCATCGGCTCCGGCGAACCGGGCGCGGATTATGCCACCTACCAGAAAAGCATCATCTACGGCATCCAGGGCAAGCATACGGACAAACTGAACCTGCTCAAGCAGCTCGCACAACAGTATCCCAACTCTAATTTCAATAACGATGCGGACATGGAGATCGCGGAAACCTATCTCAGCGATGAGCGTTTCAACGAAGCCATCCCCTATCTTAAAAATGTGCTGCAGAAGCAGCCCGAAGGCGCGAACGCGCCGAGGGCGCTGCTGAAGCTCGGCCTCGCCTACTTCAACACCAACCAGGGCACTACCGCCATGCAGTACTTCCGGCAGGTGGTAGAGAAATTCCCGAACTCCTCCGAAGCGAACGACGCCCTGCAAAGCATCCGCGCCATTTATGTGGACCAGGGCAAGACCGATGAATATCTTGCGCTGCTGAAAGCCGCCGGTAAAACGGTGACAGCCTCCGCGGAAGATTCCATCAGCTACGCCGCCGCAGAAACCCGCTTCAGCAGCGGCGATTGCGCCGGCGCAGTGACCGCCTTCTCCAATTATCTCCAGCGCTATCCGGAAGGACAGTTTGCGCTGCAGGCCAATTTCTACAAAGGAGAATGCCTCTTTAACAGTAAAGACTATCCCAATGCATTGCAGGCATACGAAGCGGTGCTGAGCCGCGGCGCCAGTCCCTTCGCGGAAAGGGCCGCCTTGCAGGCTGCCTACCTGAACTACTACCAGGTGAAGGATTACGCGAAAGCCAAAGGTTACTACCAGCAACTGCAAAGCCTCGCCACTACCAAAGAAAACACGCTGAACGCCACCCGCGGCCTGCTCCGCAGCAGCTACCAGCTGAAGAACTGGGAAGACGTGCGCTTCCAGGCCGAAACGCTGCTCTCCGCCGCCAATATCAGCACGGACGACCAGATCATCGGGCATTTCTACCTCGGCAAGGCGCAGCAGGAAAAGCAGCAATATGACGAAGCCATCAGCGAATACAAGATCGTAACGGGACTGACCAAATCGGAGATCGGCGCGGAAGCGCGGTACGGCATCGCGAAGGCTTATCTCGATAAAAACGATCTCGCGGCAGCGGAGAAAGCCGGCTTTGATGTGATCAAGAACACCTCGTCCTACGAAGTGTGGACGGCCAAAGCGTACATTCTGCTCGGCGATGTGTACCACCGCCAGAAAGACTACTTCAACGCCAAGGCCACCTTCCAGAGCATTGCGGAAAACTGCCCGATACCGGAGCTGAAAGCCGAAGCGCAGGAAAAACTGGATAAAGTGGAAGCAGAGGAAAAAGCAGGATCGAAAATCAAATAATATTAACCGATGAATATACATATCAAACATATATCCGCCCTGGTTGTTTCCTTCGCACTGCTGCAGCAAACGGCATTCGCGCAAAAGGATACGCTCAAACAGGAAACCATCGATATCATTTCAAAATACCAGCCGAAGCTGCGCGATGCGGCCAAGCTGAACCTCACCGCCTCCCTGCCCGCCATCGACACTACCCGTCCGCGGCTCGGCTACCAGGTGCCCGCGCTGAACCTTTACTTCATGTACCAGCCGGTGCCCATCCGCCCGCTGGCGCTCGGTAAAGACACGTCTTCGCTGAATCTGCAGAACAATTATATCAAGGTGGGATATGGTAATTACCAGACGCCGCTGATCCAGGCCGGCTTCGGTACGGGACGGAACGACAAGTACAACCTCGGCGTTTTCTTTAATTACACGTCCTCCAAAGGCGACATCGAGCACCAGGACGTGTCCACGCTCAATGTACTGGGCTCCGGTACCTACTTCTCGCCCCTGCTGGAATTTAACGGCAGCATCGGCTACAACCGCAACCAGCTGCATTATTACGGTTACGACCACACGCTGTACCAGTTCGATAAATCCGATATCAACCAGGCTTTCAATGAAGTGATCGCAAAGGTGGGCGCGAAGAACAGGCCGCAGAACGACTGGGCTTTCCAGTTCAATCCGCAGGCGGAGTTCATCATCTTCGGTGATTCGTATAAAAGAATGGAAAACACTTTTGTGCTGAAAGCGCCCATCCGCAAACAATTGTTTGAAGATATCTGGATCAAGGCGGAAGGGATTGCCGACCTGAGTACGTTCAAGGAAGACAACAACGAATCCGTGAACAACAACGTGGCGGCCATCCACCCCGCGGTGGAGATCACCAAACCGGGCTTTGTGCTGCATGCCGGCGCCAATCCAACCTGGACCAACGGCAAGTTCTACCTGCTGCCGGACATCGTGAACGAATCTCACCTGATCCGCAAAAAGCTGATCCTCAGCAGCGGATGGATCTCTTACATCGACAAGAACAATTACCGCAACCTGGCTAACAAAAATCCGTTCATCGGCAGCTACAACAGCGGCATACTCAACACCCGCGTGGAAGAGAAATATACCGGCATCAAAGGCACCCTGGGCAGCCATCTGTCCTACAACACCAAATTCGCCGCGGTGACCTGGTACAACCTGCCG
This sequence comes from Chitinophaga cymbidii, assembly GCF_007992715.1. Taxonomy (GTDB): domain Bacteria; phylum Bacteroidota; class Bacteroidia; order Chitinophagales; family Chitinophagaceae; genus Chitinophaga; species Chitinophaga cymbidii. Next base: position 119,978 of record NZ_BKAU01000009.1, on the reverse strand, counting down.
CTCTTTGCGAATGATTCGATCGACGGCAAGACCTTCTACACCCGGAACGAAGAAGAGCTGCGCGCCTTCCAGGTGCATGCGGAAGTGGGCTATATACAGGAAGAGAAATTCCAGGCGCGCGTGAGTGTGGACTGGTACAACTTCACGAAGCAGACCACGGAAGTGAAGCCCTGGCACATGCTGCCTTTCCAGGCGAACCTCTATGCGCAATATTCTTTCGGGAAGAACTTCCACCTGAACGCCAACCTGTACACGCTGAACGGCAGCTATTACCGGATACACGCCACCAACGATTTCGGTAAAACGAAGTCGGTGCAGGACCTGAATGCCGGCGCTACCTATAACATCGGCAAACATTTTAATCTCTGGGCTACGGCCAATAACATATTCAGTTCCAAATACCAGCGCTGGTACGGCTATCCTTCTTACGGCTTCAATGTGGTGGGAGGGGTGACGGTTAAGTTTTAAATGTGTAAACTTGCAGTCAAATTGACGAGACCATTATAATGCTACAGCAATACATCACAGAAGTACTTTTCAAACAGCAGGCCTGCTCCGTTCCGCAGGTAGGCACTTTCACCATCCAGCACATCCCGGCCCATTTTTCTGTGGTGGACCAGCTGCTGACCCCGCCCCGCCAGCAGGTGACGTTCGAATCCCGGTGGGAAGACGACGGCTCCTGCCTGCACTGGATCTCCCAGCGGGAGAACCTGATAGAGAGCGTAGCGGCCTTTAAAATGGACAAATACCTGCAGGACTTCCGGGAAAGCCTGCAAACGGGCCAGCCGCTGGACCTGCCGGGCATCGGCTCCCTGCGCCTGGACGCCCTCGGCCAGATCCTCTTCACCCCGCAGGAACTCCCCGACCTCTGGCAGCCCATTTCCCTGCAACCCGTGCTCCGCCCGGACGTAGCGCCCAAAGTGCTGCAGGGCAATACCGAAGTAGTGAATCACGAAGTAGTAGAACATACCACCGTAGTGCCGGAAGAATTTGAAAGCCAGGGCCGCTTCAGATGGTGGTGGGTAGCCGTGCCGGCCGTGGTGATCGTTGCCGGCGTCAGCGCCTGGCTATTGAAAGATCAGTTATCCGGCTACAGCGTGGTGACAACCACTCCCCCAACAGACACGCCCGCCATTGCGGCCGTGCCCCCCATACCCGTGGTAGACACGCCTGTAGTAGCCGCCGCGCCGGTGAGCGACAGCATCGATTATCTGGTGGTATTCCAGACCTTCCGCCAGCGGGAAACCGCGGAAAAGAGCCTGCAGAAAAGAATTGCCTGGGGTTATCCGGAAGTGGTGCTGTATACTTCTACTGATTCTTCCAGCTACAGCCTGGCGGTTCCTTTCCGCACATTGCCCGCGGATACGCTGATGGCGCTGGATTCGGTGAAGACGAGGTTCAACATGCCGGTGCATATTGAGAGATGAGAATGATTTTTATTTACCCAGCTGCTCCACTACGATCTTCAGCCCTTCTTCAAAGCTGTGCGGTGTGAAACCCAGTTCCTTTTCCGCTTTTTCAATCACGAAGCCGGTTCTGGCGGGTCTTTTAGCGGGCTGCTTGAAGCCCGAGCCGTCTACTTTCTCGAGCAGTTTCGTTTCCAGGTCCAGGTACCCCGCCACTTGCACCGCCATGTCGTACGGCGTGAGCATATCTTTTCCGGAGAGATGAAAAACGCCTTCGGCGCGTTTGTCGATGATGAGCTTGCAGCCTTCGGCGAGGTCCTGCGCGAGAGTGGGCGTGCGCCATTGATCGTTCACCACTTTCAGTTTTTTCTTTTGTTCGAGGTTGCTTTTCACCCAGGTGATGATGTTGCTGCGGCGCGGATCGTCCGCCACGCCGTATACCAGCACGGTGCGCGCAATGGCCCATGCGGCTTTCGACTGCTTTACGATGCGTTCGGCGGCGGCTTTGCTGGCGCCGTAGTAGTTCACGGGGTTGACGGGATCATCTTCCCGGTAAGGCCCGGCCAGCCCGTCGAATACAAAGTCCGTGGAAAGGAAGAGAAAAAAAGCGCCTGTTTTTTCAGCGCCCTGTAATAGATATCGTGTAGCCGTGACGTTTACCATCCAGCAGGCATCCTTGTTGCGTTCACAGTCATCCGCCTGCGTCATGGCGCCGGCATGGATGATCGCATCGGGCTGGCTTCTTTCTATCAATCCCTTCACCGCGGCTTCGTCCGCCAGGTTCACCGATTCATATTTGTAACCCGCCTGCTGGCGAAGCCGGTTGGCTCCCCTGCCGGTGGCAATTACTTCATATTCGGGCAAAGCCGAGAGGCGTTGCACCAGGTATTGGCCCAGGAGCCCGTTGCTCCCTGTGATTAATACTTTCATCATGTTAATATACTAAAAAAGGGAGTGTCAAAAATAAATTGCACTCCCTTTTATGTATGTTGAAGCCCTTACATCGTCATGCCAAGATTGTACATGGTAAACGCCCAGATGTCCGTGGCTTCATCTATGAGCTTGGAGGTGGGCTTGCCGGCGCCGTGCCCCGCCTGCGTTTCCACGCGGATCAGCACGGGATTGCTGCCCTGATGGGCTTCCTGCAGGGTGGCCGCGAACTTGAAGGAATGCGCGGGCACCACGCGGTCGTCGTGATCCGCCGTGGTCACCAGGGTAGCGGGATAATGCGTACCCTTTTTCAGGTTATGCAGCGGGGAGTATTTGATCAGGTAAGGGAACTGCTCCGCCTTTTCGCTGGAACCATATTCCACTACCCAGGCCCATCCGATCGTAAACTTCTGGTAACGAAGCATATCCATTACGCCAACAGCGGGCAGGGCTACCTTGAAAAGTTCCGGGCGCTGCGTCATGCAGGCGCCTACGAGCAAGCCGCCGTTGGAACCGCCGCGGATGGCGAGCTTCTGCGGGCTGGTATATTTTTCCCTAACGAGGAACTCCGCCGCGCCGATGAAGTCGTCGAACACGTTCTGCTTTTTGTCCAGCATACCCGCCTTGTGCCATGCTTCACCGTATTCGCTGCCGCCGCGGAGGTTCACCACCGCGTAGATGCCGCCCTGCTCCATGAAGAAGAGGTTGGACACGGAGAAGCCCGGCGTCATGGGGATGTTGAAACCGCCGTAGCCGTACAGCAGCACGGGGTTCTGGCCGTTGAGGCGCAGCCCTTTTTTATAGGACAGGAATATGGGCACTTTGGTGCCGTCCTTGCTGGTGAAGAATACCTGCTTCGTTTCATAGTCCGCGGGATTGAACTTCACTTCCGTTTTCCGGAAGAGAGTGGATTGCCCGGTGGGGATATCATATTTATAAATGGTGGGCGGAGCTACGAAGGAAGTGAAGGTATAGAAGAACTCCCGGTCTTCCGCCTTGCCGCCGAAACCGCCGGCCGTGCCGATGCCCGGCAGCGCGATGTTCCGCTCCATCTTACCTTTCATATCATATTGCACAATGCGGGTGGATGCGTCTTTCAGGTAGCTGGCGAATAGCTTTCCGCCTGCGGTGCCCACGCCCTGCAGTACTTCGGGCTGTTCGGGGATCACGGTTTTCCAGTTTTCCTTTTCGGGATGCTTCGGATCGATGAGCACTACTTTATAATTGGGCGCGTCGTGGTTGGTGCGCACCAGCAGATGGTCTCCCACGTTCTCGATCACTGAAGGATCAAAGGCAAAGCCTTTGATCAGCAGCCTGAATTCCTTTTGCGCAGCGTCTTTCGTATCCCAATACCATACCTCGCGCCCGCTGGTGCCCTCGGTAGTGCCGAGAATGAGAAAACGCTCGTCCTCCGTCAGCCCCACGCCGGCATTGCGCAGCGGATGTTCTTTGTCCACATACACCAGCTGATCGTCCGCCTGCGCGGTGCCTACTTTATGGAAATACACTTTGTGGAACTCATTCTTTTTGGACAGCTTGCTGTCTTCATCCGGCGCATCGTAGCGGCTGTAATAAAAGCCGTCGCCTTTCCACGAGAGGCCGGAGAACTTGATCCAGTCCAGCTTGTCACTTAACAGCTGTTTGGTTTCCACGTCCATTACAAAACCTTCCTGCCAGTCGGAGCCCGCTTTGGCCACGAGGTAAGCCACATATTTACCGTCTTTTGAAAAGCTCATGCTGCCGAGGGCGGCGGTGCCTTTCTCCGACAATTTATTCGGATCAATAAACACTTCCGGCGTGCCGTTCAGGCCGGTCTGCCGGTACAGCACCGCCTGGTTCTGCAGGCCGTCGTTCTTGTAGAAGTAATAATATTTGCCTTCGCGGAAGGGAGAACCGTATTTGGGATAGTTCCACAGCTCTTCCAGGCGTTGTTTGATCTTGCTGCGGAAGGGGATGGCGGACAGGTAGTCCTGCGTCACCCTGTTTTCCGCTTCCACCCAGGCTTTTGTTTCCTCGCTGTTGTCATCTTCCAGCCAGCGGTAAGGGTCTGCCACGATCTGTCCGTGATAATTGTCCGTTGTATCCACTTTTCTTGCTACGGGATAGGTCAGGGAGGCGTTTTGCTGTGCTACCATTGTTCCTGCCGTAAAAGTCATCATTACGCTCATTACAATATGCTTATGATTAAATTTAGACATACATAATTTTTTTAAAAAAAGATGGTGGTTTATTTGATTAAAATTAAAAATTTAGGTTATTTCATCGAATAACTGATAGGAAACTGTTAAAAAATGTTAGTTTTGTGCGCCCTTTAAAAGGGCGGATTTTTAGCAATTTACTATGAAAAAGGTCAATAACATCGCAGTTCTTACTTCGGGAGGCGACGCTCCGGGGATGAACGCAGCTGTCAGAGCGGTAGTAAGAACGGGCATTTACCATCATCTGAATGTTTTCGGCGTCATGTATGGTTACCGGGGGATGCTCACAGGCGATATCTTTCCTATGGAATCCAAATCCGTTGCCAACATCATCCAGCGCGGGGGCACGGTACTGAAGACCGCGCGTTGCAAAGAATTTTACGAGCCGGAAGGCAGGAAAAAAGCTTATGAAAACCTGAAGAAATTCGGGATAGACGGACTGGTGGTGATCGGTGGTGACGGTTCTTTTAAAGGAGCGCAGAAGTTCAGCCAGGAATTTGATATTCCCTGCATCGGCCTCCCCGGCACGATCGACAAAGACATTGCCGGCACCGACTCCACGATCGGGTTCGACACTGCCGTGAATACCGCGGTGGAAGCGATCGACAAGATTCGTGATACGGCGGATGCGCATGACCGTCTTTTCATTATTGAAGTAATGGGCCGGGATGCCGGTTACATTGGCCTGCACAGCGGCATCGCCACCGGAGCGGAACACATTCTCATTCCCGAGCGCAAGACCAATATCGATGATGTGATCGATGACCTGATGGCGAACGAACGCCGGCAGAAAATGGTGAACCTCATTGTGGTGGCCGAAGGCGATGAGTTCGGCGGCGCCAACGAAGTAGCGCGTCACGTGAAGGAAAGAATGCCTCACCTGGACACCCGCGTATGCATCCTCGGCCACATTCAGCGCGGCGGCGCTCCTACCTGCAACGACCGCGTGATCGCCAGCAGGATGGGCTATGCGGCTGTTGACGCCCTGATCGGCGGCACCAGCAACGTGATGATCGGCATCGTTAATAACAAAATACAGTATACTCCGCTCGATAAGGCCGTTAAAGCCAAACAGAAGATCGACCCGGAATGGTTCAAGATTGTCAAAATCCTTGCGAGTTAAATAAACGTCTATGAGTACAAAAGACCTGTCCAAATACTTTTACAAAGACATGGACAATCAAGCCGGCGCGGCGCATGCAAAGCAGAAAACGAAGATCGTGGCAACAGTAGGGCCAGCCTGTGATACCTATGAGAAGTTACTGGAGCTCGTAAGGGCCGGCGTGAACGTATTCCGGCTGAACTTCTCCCATGGCAGCCATGAGGACAAACTGCGGATCATCGGTTACATCCGCGAGATCAACAAAACAGAACCTTACAACGTCGCCATCCTGGCGGACCTGCAGGGCCCCAAGCTGCGTGTGGGCGAGATCGCCAACAACGCGCTGCCCCTGAAAGCAGGCGATATCCTCACCTTTACCCAGGAAAAATGCGTGGGCACCATGGAGAAGATCTATGTGTCTTACCACGACCTGCATAAAGATGTTCGTCCCGGTCAGAAGATTCTGCTGGACGACGGCAAGATCGAAACGATCGTAAAGGAAGTAACACCCGATCAGCTGATCAAAGCGGAAGTATTGCTCGGCGGTATCCTTTCTTCCAAGAAAGGCTTTAACCTCCCCGACACGAAAGTATCGCTGCCCGCGCTGACGGAAAAGGACGTAGTGGACCTGGAGTTCATCATCGATCATGAATGCGACTGGGTAGCCCTGTCTTTTGTACGCAACGTAAAAGACCTCGGTCTGCTGCGCAAGCGTCTGAAAGAACGCAATTCCAAAATGAAGATCATCTCCAAGATCGAGAAACCCGAAGCCATCCAGAACCTGAAAGAGATCATCTGGGAAAGCGACGGCGTGATGATCGCGCGTGGCGACCTCGGCGTGGAGCTGCCTGTAGAGCAGATCCCGATGATCCAGAAAGATATCATCCGCAAATGTATCCACCGCGCGAAGCCCGTGATCGTGGCTACGCAGATGATGGAAAGCATGATAGACCGCAGCCGCCCGAACCGCAGCGAGATCACGGACGTAGCCAACGCCGTGCTCGAAGGCGCCGACGCGGTGATGCTGAGCGGCGAAACTGCCACCGGCATGCATCCTACGCTCGTTATCCAGACCATGCGCAAGATCATCGGTGAAGTAGAAAAAGAAGACATCATCTACAACCGCAACCTGATCCCGCACCGGCACTCCCCCTCCTTCCTCAGCGACGCACTGTGCTACAATGCCTGTAAGATCGCGGAAGACCTGGAATCCGACGCGCTCATCGGCATGACCCAATCCGGTTACACCGGCTTCATGCTTTCCAGCTACCGCCCGAAATCACCGCTGTTCATCTTCACAAAGGAAAAAACACTGGTGAACCAGCTGAGCCTTAGCTGGGGCGTGCGCGCATTCTACTATGGCGAAGAAGAAAGCCTGGACGATATCATCCAGGACCAGATCAACATCCTGAAAGAAAGAGGTTTTGTGAAAGCGAACGACGTGGTGGTGAACACCGGCAGTACGCCGATTGCGGAACACGCACCGACAAATATGCTGAAGATCACGAGAGTGTCTTAAAGCAGGCAATGAATAAATATGGAGGCCGTTTTCTTTTACAGGGAAACGGCCTTTTTTATACTTTGTCTTTCTTGTAGGTCACGCTATAGATCAGGATCGCCAGCAGCGTGATCCCCACGCCCGCCGCGCAAACCCCTGTCCATTTCCCCAGGTCCCACACCCACAGCCCGATGCCCGAGCCCAGCGAAGTACCGATAAAGCTCACCGTCATGAACACGGTGTTCATCCGGTTGCGCGCTTCCGGCAGCAAGGCGTAGATGCGCGTCTGGTTGGAAACGTGTACGCCCTGCAAACCCAGGTCCAGTAGCACGATGCCGGCGACGATGCCGACAAGGCTGTTCCGGAAGATCCAGAAAATAATAAAGGCCGCCAGGATGCAGGTGAGCCCGTACCCGATGGCGATGCGCGGGTTCTTTTTATCCGCGATACGCCCGATGAGCGGGGCGCCCAGTGCGCCGGTGGCCGCGGCAAGCCCCATCAGCCCGATCACATCGCTGCCGAAGCTGTAAGGCGGGTTGGATAATAAAAACACGGAGGTGGTCCAGAACAACCCGAAAACAGCGAAGCCACAGGCATTGATCAGCGACGCCTCCCGCAGCAAAGGCTGCTCCTTTACCAGCGTCAGCAACGAACGCATCAGCGCACCATAGCTGCCGCTGAATGCCGGCCTGCTTTGCGGAAAGGAAAAGATCATCGTCACCATCATTATAAAAGACAGCGCGCCCGCGATCCAGAACATGGCCCGCCAGCCGAGGTGCTCCCCCACCACGCCGCTCACTGTTCTCGACAACAGGATACCGATCAGCAGACCGCTCATGATCGCGCCGATCACTTTGCCCCTCCGCTCCGGAGCGGCCAGGGCAGCGCTTAACGGCAATATCAGCTGCGGTACGATAGAAGTAAAGCCGATGATCAGGCCCATGATCTTCAGCATGGTAATATTCGTGGATAACGCCGCACCGATCAACGCTGCTACCGCACATCCGGTCATGACCACGATCTGCCCCCTGCGTTCCAGCTTGTCCCCCAGCGGCACGCAGAACAGTAACCCCAACGCATACCCGATCTGCGTAAAGAAAGTGACCTGCCCGGCATTGCTTTCCGAAACGTCAAACTCCCTGCTGATCAGTACCAGCAAAGGCTGGCTGTAATAAATATTGGCAACGATCAGCCCCGTACAAAGGGCCATGATGGCGATGTTCCATTTGCTTAACGACATGTTTCCGGTCAGATTAGAGGGGCAAAGTTACTGCTTTTGAACAAGTGTACGGGCGATGCAAAATCGTTAACTTTATAACATGACATTCAAAAGCATCAACCCGTATACACAGGAAACCATCGCCGAATATCCCGCCCACACCGCGGCAGAGATCGAAAAGAAGATGCAGGACGGCTGGAAAGCCTTTGCCTCGCTGCGGCAGACCGCCGTGGAGCAACGCGCCGCCTGGATGCTGCAGGCCGCTGCCCTGCTGAAGAACAATGCCACGGAACACGGCTCGCTGATCAGCCGCGAGATGGGCAAAACGCTTAAAGAAGCGAAAGCGGAAGTGCTGAAATGCGCGGCGACGGCGGAGTATTATGCGGAGCATATCCAACCCATGCTGGAACCGCGCCTCATAGCATCGGACGGCAGAAAAAGCTACGCGGCGTTCGAAGCCAAAGGCATTGTGCTGGCGATCATGCCCTGGAATTTCCCGTACTGGCAGGTGTTCCGCTTCGCCATCCCCAACATACTCGCGGGCAACACCGTTATCCTGAAACATGCCAGCAATGTGAGCGGGTGCGGACTGGCCATTGAAAAGCTGTTCCGGGAAGCGGGCTTCCCGGAGGGCGTATTCCAGGCGGTGCTGGTATCTTCCAAAGAAATGGAGCCGCTGATCGCGGACGCGCGCGTGCAGGGCGTTACTTTAACGGGCAGCACACCCGCGGGGAAAAGCGTGGGGCAGCTCGCGGGGAAATATATCAAGAAGTCCGTACTGGAACTCGGCGGCAGCGATCCCTTCGTTGTATTAAGGGACGCCGACCTCATTGAAGCGGCTAAAACGGCGGTGAAAGCGCGCATGCAAAACGCGGGACAATCCTGCATCGCCGCCAAGCGGTGGATCGTGGAGAAAGCGGTGGCGGATGATTTCATCCAGCAGGTGCAGTCCATCATCACCTCCCTCAAACAGGGCGATCCTTTCGCCGCCGACACGGATACCGGTCCCATGGCGCGGCCGGACCTGGCGGAAGAGCTGGAAAAGCAAATGGAAAAAAGCATCGGGCAGGGCGCGCAATTGCTGGCGGGCGGTGAAAGGAACGGATGTAATTTCACGCCTGCGCTGCTGACGGGTGTAAAGCCGGGGATGACCGCTTTTGAAGAAGAAACTTTCGGCCCCCTTGCCGCCGTAACTATCGCAGATGACGAGGGCGCCGCTATCCGGCTGGCTAACCAGACTGCGTTCGGCCTCGGCTCTTCATTGTGGACGCGGGACCTGGAAAAAGCCACAAGGCTCGCTACGCTGATCGACAGCGGGAATGTGTTCATCAACGCCATGGTACGGTCGGACGCAAGGCTGCCTTTCGGCGGTGTGAAGCAATCCGGTTACGGCAGGGAGCTGTCGCTTGAGGGGGTGCATGAGTTTTTGAATATCAAGACAGTTTATGTACAGTAGCGATCATCACCCCGGCATGTTTCTGATGCGATGCACCGGAGTTTCATTCAGCTGACACCGTTACCTCCGGCGGATGCGCATAATCATTCCACAACGCCTCCGCTTCTTCCGCGCTGATATCTCCGTCAAACGTGACCACACGGTACTTCTGCGTATATTCATTACCGTAAGAGAGCGTCCAGGGGCGGTCTTTGGTGGGTGATATATTGATGAACACCTGTCCACCCAGGTCTTTTTCCGGCCATACCCTTATAGGCTGGGGAAAGTTGAAGTTATCCGGCGCCACCAGCACCAGCATGCCCGCTTTCCCTTCCCCGGAAGTACCGGCCACCTTGAACCAGCGCATGTAAGTGGAATCCGCGTTCCTGCGGGTTTTACCGGCGGACGTAAGGACCGCGCTGTTCTTATTGTTCCAGTCCGGGTGCCCCCGGAACCCGAAGCCGCCGCCATAACGGTAATGCTTCAACGTAATGGGGGACGTGGTACCACAGCTTAATACGGACACAAAGTCCCATACCTGCATCCCTTTGCCGTTATACGCCCGGATATCCCACACTTCATCCAACGCGTCCTTTTCCGTGGCGCCAAGCACCACATGCGCCTGCAAGGTTTTAAAGCCGCCCCAGACGGCGCCCTGCGTGCGGCTGATGAAATGCACAAATCTTACCGTACCGGTTTTCTTCGCGATGTTCCAGAAATCAACGGTCTTTCCTTCGAACTCGGTGTCGGTCCAGGGGTTCCAGATACCGAAATGATGATAGTGGTCTTTCGGGTGGATGCCGGTCAGCACCTTGCCTGCGGGGGACCAGGCGGGATGGATGAAACCGCTGCGGCGGAAAACCGTGTCCACGCCCGCGGGCGGGTAAACGGTGGCGTAGTTGTATTGCAGTACAGGATGATCGTGGTTGCGGATGGTGAGGGCGCCTTGTTCGTCTTTCAGTGTAACGGCGGCAGGCATCGGGGAAGGGCTATTCTGTCCGTCGCTGACTGCCGCGGCAGATGGTACAGGGGAAGCATTATTCCGTTGCACCGCATCAGCAGCACCACCCTTTTGCGGAACGGCATGCAGCTCGTAAGTCCTCACAACGCCCGCCGGCACCTTCTCCCCCAGTTGCCACCAGAGGCGCGGCACTATACCGGGCTCATATTGGCAGGGTACCTTCGTGCGCCGGCCGCCATCTACCGCAAACAATTCATACGGGCCTTTCGGCAGGCGGGAAAGATCGAGGCTGACGGGCGTACGCTGCCGCGCATACGCACCGGTCTGAACAGTAACACGGGCAATCAGCTGCGCCTGTGAAGCGGCGGCCCAGCCCAACAAGACTATCAACATAACATAACGCGGATATTGCATCTTCATGCAAACAAATTATAGATTCCCCTCAACTTTTACAAGTTAATGCTTACATTCGGATCGTTATTCCACCCCAAAAATCACCCCGATGAAAAAGGATAAGCTCATCGTATCCAACCGTGCTGCATTGATCAAAAAATACGGCAGCAAACACAAGACTTTCCTCACCGCACTGAACACGCTCCAACAGGCTGATAAAAAACGCAACCTTGATACGCTGGTCGTTTTTGTAGATGATGTTAAAACGATGAAAGCCTGCAAAGGCGCGGCTGTTAAAGATCCCGGCGATGCCCGCCAGAACAAGAATGCCATCGATGCGCTGTACCGCTGTTTTGAGCCGGACTACCTGCTGATCGCGGGCGCGCAGGACGTGATCCCTTTTCAGCCGCTCAACAACCTGCTTTTCAGTGAAGATGACGAAGACCGGATCATCCCCAGCGATCTGCCGTACGCCTGTGATGCGCCTTTCCATACAGACCCCGGTAAGTTCATTGCGCCGGTGCGCGTCGTGGGGCGGCTGCCGGACATTCCGGGCAGCCGGGATGCGGCGTATTTCCGCTCGCTGGTGAAAGACGCGGCATCCAGCAAACCCGCGAAAGTAAAGGATTACCAGTCATACTTCGCGGTGAGTGTGCACGACTGGCGCCTGTCCACCCGCGAAAGCCTGCAAAACATCTTCGGTCACAACGGCGCGTTGCAGCTGTCGCCCGCTATGGGACCGAAGTGGACGAAAACGCAGCTGAAAGCAAAAACACATTTCCTGAACTGCCATGGCTCGCTGGAAGACCCGTCCTACTACGGGCAGAAAGGCAAAAAGTTCCCTGAAGCACTGCAATCCGCGGGACTTGCCGAAAAGATCAGTCCGGGCACCATTGTGGCCGCGGAATGCTGTTACGGCGCACAGCTTTATGATCCTTCCGTTGCGGGAACAGCGCAGATGAGCATGGCGCAAAGCTACCTGTTGCATCACGCGCTGGCCTTCACCGGCAGCTCCACCATCGCTTACGGCCCTGCCAAAGGCCAGGGGCTGGCTGATTTGCTTACACAATACTTTCTTATCAACACGCTCAAAGGCGCTTCCACCGGCCGCGCGCTGCTGGAAGCAAGGCAGCGTTTTCTGGATGAAACGGGCCCTTCGCTGGACCCTTATGAGCTAAAGACCATCGCACAGTTCTACCTGCTCGGCGATCCCTCGCTGGTGATCGTGAACAGCGCGCCGGTGGCCCGTTCCATCGATCCGCGGCAAAACAGGCGGGATAACCTTATGGCAAAAGGGCTGGCGTTGAAAGGGTTTATTGCTGTGCCGAAGGAGATAAAAAACACCGCAGCGGCAAAAGCCGCAAAAGCAAAAACGAGCGCAAAAATGAAAACGCGCACGGCCGCCGGGGATGTTCAGGTTACCGGAGAACTCCTGCAACTGACTGACCAGCTGAAATCCCTCCTCAAATCCTTCCACGGAAAAACAAACAAAAAAACATTCACCAGCGCTCCATCCCCCCTCACCAGGAGTGCAAAATCATTCCCCGCACCTGTAAAATTTCATGTATATTCGGAATCATCATTCACCGGCAGGTTTAAAGAAACCAAAGTGCTGGTGGTAAAAGAAAAGAATGGTGTCATCCTTGGTCACAGAGAATATGTCAGGCGATAAAAAGAAGAAAACCAAACGTACCGTAAAAGGCCAGCTGGTGCTGAAGACTTTCGCGCGCACCACAAAAAGCGAGAGCCTGGGAGTATACCTGCAAACAGCGGAAGAAAGTTTCCTCATCCGCCCCGCGGCGGGCAATCCCTTTATGGACAACCCTCTGGCGGCGCTCGCCGGCAAGTTCATTGAAGCCACCGGCAGGAAAAGCGACTACGTTTTCTTTGCCGACAGCTGGAAGGAAATACCGGAAGACGAGGCCCGGTAAACTAATCAAGTCCCGCCCGCCCATACTTATCCGCCGGAATACCACCGGATTCCACGTAAATTTAAGTACACAAAAACGTCTGCCAAATGATAATCCGCCATTCTATCATGCGGCTGACTGTGATTGTACTTGCAGCATTTTATCTGTGCAGTATACCCCTGCAGGCATCCAGTCAGCAACACTCCCGCATCATGCAGCAAAAAACCGCTGCGCTCCTCGGAGATTACAAGGTTTCTTTCCGGTCCACCAACGGCATCCTCCGTTACATCCTGCATATTGACAGTGTGCAGGGCATGTTCTTTTACGGCAGGCTGGAAAACGACAAGCATTATCATCCCAAACGGGATGACCGTTGTTACATCAAAGGCATTCTGGCCGAGCGCGGCAAGTATGACTTTGTGATGAAGCCGTGGATGGACCGCGACCATCCTTACACGCTGCCGTGCCTGCCGCATGAGTGGCTGCTGAACAACAAGGTGTATTTTTCCTTCAAGGAAGAGAACATCATCAGCGGTTACATGATCGTGCAGAACGATTCCGCTTCGCCGCCCTACAAGTTTTCCGGCATGAAGCATGAGCTGCCGCCGGATATTGCGGCGGACAGCCTCGCCGGAGACCGTCCCATCGCGGGCCGGAAGTTCGGCCCGATGGAATAAGCAGCGTCAGAAAGCGCGGTGCAGTTCCGCGCCGGTACCATTCCTGTCCGCATAGATGATCACACCATCTTTGATCTGAACACCGTCCGCAATATCCTCCGCCAGGAGGAGCGGGCCGTCCATGTCCACATGATCGAGGTAAGGGAGCAAATGCGCTACGGCGGAAGTGCCTACGGTGCTTTCGTTCATGCTGCCGGTCATGACCTGCATGCCCAGGCGTTTGGCTTCGAGGATCATCCTGCGGGCAGGCGTGATGCCGCCGCATTTGGTGAGTTTTATATTGATGCCGTGGAAGTAACCGTGGCATTGCTGTACGTCGCTTTCCACAATGCAGCTTTCATCCGCGAACAACGGCAGCGGGGATTGCTCATATACTTTTTTCATCCCTTCCCAATCCGCCGCGGGCATCGGCTGTTCAATGAACTCCACGCCGAGGGATTGGAAAGCGGCCGCATTGCGGAGCGTTTCATCCACCCCCCAGGCACAGTTCGCGTCTACGCGGAATACGGCGCTGGTATGCTTTCGCAGTTCGGTGATGATGGCGATATCATCTTTCGTGCCGAGCTTGATCTTGTAGATGGGCCAGGGAAATTCCCGCAGCTTTTTCACCATGTTCTCCACGGTATCTATGCCGATGGTGTAGTCCGTCATCGGGTTATGCGAAGGGTCGAGGTCCCAGACCTCGTAGAGCTTTTTGCCGAGGCGCTTTGCGTAGAGGTCATGCGCCGCAAGGTCCAGCGCGCAGAGGGCGAACAGGTTATCTTTCAGCCGCGGGTACATCTCTTCCCAGAAGGCTTCCGGCGTATCCAGGCGGTAAGCCTCGATGAAGCCGCGGTGCGCATTGATCGCCTGCATCAGCATGGGCACGGTGATGTTGTAATAGGCGTTGTCCGCCGTTTCTCCCAGCCCGCTCAGGCCGTCCTGCCGCAGTTCCGCTACCAGTAAAGGCTGCACGTCCTTGCTTTTTCTCGATATCGTAAATGTGTGACGGAATTTTAAGGCGAATGGATATAGTGTCAGCTCCATAAAATAAATATACTGCGGGAAATTGGATTTCTGTCAATGGTGCATTCATGCGGCTGGCCCGGCGGGGCAAGCGGCGTTTGCAAGAAGCAGGTTTCCCGATTGCGGTTAGTTCACTAACCTCCCACTTTCGTCAATCAACGACCGGATCTTCTTCCTCAGCCCCTCCCGGCTGTTCAGCGCTTCCAGCGTGAGCGGCATACGGTAGCGCCAGTACCAGGGCGTAACGGCGGGATCGTTGATGCGCTCGTCTTCCGGGCGCAGGTGCGGGAGGCCGCTGTCCAGCGCCAGCCAGTCCTGCAGCTGGAAAATGCAAAGCATCGCCGGCGATAACAAATGCTGCCGGAGCACGATGGCCGCATCGCCTTTAAACCATTCGCGCAAGGTGCTCATATCGTGCGTGGAAGCGCTGGTGACGGAGAGGTAAGGAATGTCCGCCAGCGTTTGCCCGGCTTGCTTGGGCATCCTCGCTATTTCCAGGCTGAGTATCCCCAGCTGCTGCATCACCCCGGGCACGCAATGGGGCACCATGCCGAGGTCTTCGCCGCATACCAGCATGTCCGTCGCCTGCAGCAGGGCCGGCAGCTTGCGCAGCGCTTCCTGCTCCCAGAGGTTGTTATGGCGGTGATAGAAAAAATGATCGCAGAGCATCAGCAGCCGTTCCTGCACAGCGGGTTCCAGCGCTTTGAACGAGCGGGTGTGCTGCATGCCGAAACGCGGGTGGAAGGTATCGGGCGCCGGTTCAAAGAACAGCACATCGGCCGGATCATCCGCGGTATAAGGCTGGCAGTAGCGTTGCCGGGAAAAGGGAATTCCCCATTGCCGCAGCTCTTCTTCACTGAAGGGAATAGCGGGCTCAAAATATCCGAAAATGCCCTCCTGCTGCTGTAAAGGTATCTGCCAGATGCGGAACAGGCCCAGGATATGATCGATGCGGTAAGCGGAGAAATATTGCGCCATATGCCGCAGCCGGTGCGTCCACCAGGTGTACCCGGAGGCTTCCATTTGCTGCCAGTTGTAAGTGGGGAAGCTCCAGTTCTGGCCTTTCTCCGCAAAATCATCCGGCGGCGCGCCGGCCTGCGCGCTCATGTTAAAAAGCTCCGGCGAGGTGAGCGCATCCACACCATGACGATATACGCCGATCGGCAGATCACCCTTGATAGCAACGCCTTTGGCATGCGCATATTTCACGGCGGCTGATAGTTGCAGATGAAGATGGTATTGGGTGAATGCATAGAAAAGCGGCTGGCCGGCTTTATCCCGTTCCGCACAGAAGGCCGCGTAGGGTTCCAGCCAGTGCGCCTGTTCCTGCGCCCATGCCTGGAATGCCGCATCCGGTTTGAAATCTTCAAACAACAGCCGCAGGTAATGCATCTTCCAGCGGATCACGGTTTCATAATCCAGCTGCGGGGCCTTGTTCAGTTCCACCCGCTGTGCCTCATAAGCATCCGGCAATGCGCCCACGGCCGGCAGGTGCATGTACAGCGGATGCAGCGCGTACGCGGAGATAGCGGCATACGGATAGGAATCTTTCCAGCTGTAGTCAATGATGGTATCGTTCACCGGCAGCAATTGCACGAGGCATTGCCCGGTGGATGCCGCCCAGTCCGCCAGCAACGGAATATCCGCAAACTCTCCCGTTCCGAATCCCCGTTCCGAGCGCAGGGAGAATACGGGTACGGCAACGCCCGCGCCTTTCCAGGGCGTACGGAGAAAGCGGGTAAAATCGTCGTGGATGACCGTTTTGCCGGCAGGAACATCCATGCGGCGGTTGCCGCCTGCTTCGTAATGCTGTTGATGAAGATACTTGTATTCCAGCGCGGTGAAGGGTGGAATATCAACGTAGGCGGTAAAATATCCATCCGCTCCGAACGACATTCGTATAGCCTTCTGCGTATCCCAACCACCCAGCGCTGGAACATTTCCTGTGAGATATACACTTTCTCCGGCCGGCAGCAAAGGCGCCCGCACCTTGAATGTACAGGAGCCGGAAGCATCCGCCACGGTTGTTTCCTGCCTGAAGAACACTTGTGTAAAGGGCGCCGTTAACCAGACCGTTTCCGGTGCGGAAGGTGATATCCATATGTCCATCACCGTTAGATCAGGTTCGATCGTGATGGTGCGGCTTTCCTTTTCGGGCAGCCCGTTCAGCACGTAACGGTAGGTAAATGTACCAGCTTCGATGTCTGCGGCCAGCTGCCAGTACTGTTCATTATGGTACTGCATCGGCAGAAGATCTCCTTTGCCGGTAGAAAGATAAAGCTGCTGGCCCCACACGGACGAAAACCGGACGTAAAACTGAACCCTCATGACGGGAAATTACAAATTAATTACCTTGTCCGCTATGCCCGGCTGCACAGCGGCCTCCGGCGGCGTGTTGAAAATAACGGAAGAATCCTTAAATTATGGGATCAATCAAAATCTTATGAAAAAACTCCCCTTCTTCCTGCTGGCCGTAATACCGGCCATTGTATCACAGGCGCAGGACTTCCGGCAGCAGATCGGACAGAAAGCCGCGGGCATCCTGCCAAAGGTCATCGAATGGAGAAGATACATCCATCAGCATCCTGAATTATCCAACCGTGAGTTCAAAACAGCGGAGTACATCGCCGCGCACCTGCGCGCGCTGGGGCTGGACGTGCAGACCGGCATCGCCAAAACCGGTGTGACCGCCATCCTGAAAGGCGGGAAACCCGGGCCCGTAGTGGCATTGCGGGCGGACATGGACGCACTGCCGGTGCTGGAAAAAGTGGACGTTCCGTTCAAATCCTCCGTCACAGCGGAGTATTTAGGCCAGACCGTTCCTGTGATGCATGCCTGCGGGCACGACAGCCATGTGGCGATCCTGATGGGTACGGCGGAGGTATTGGCATCGATGAAAAAAGATATACGCGGTACGGTGAAGTTCATCTTTCAGCCGGCGGAAGAAGGCCCTCCGGGTGATGAGGAAGGCGGCGCTTCACTGATGGTCAAAGAAGGGGTGATGGATGGCGTGGATGCGATATTCGGGTTGCATATCAGCTCTTCCATTGAAGTGGGGAATATCCGGTACCGGCCGGGCGCTATGATGGCTTCGGCGGACTGGTTCTCGATCGCCATCAAAGGCAAGCCGGCACACGGTTCTACGCCCTGGAAAAGCATTGACCCGATCGTGGTGGGCACGCAGATCATGAACGGGCTGCAAACGATCGTCAGCCGGCAGTCGGACATCGTAACCGCACCCGTGGTGATCACGGTAGCCAAGTTCCACAGCGGCGTGCGCAATAACATCATTCCCGAGGAGGCTTTGCTGGAAGGCACCATCCGCACGCTGGACAGCGATATGCAAAAAGATGTGCACCGGCGGATACGGCTCACGGCGCAGAAGATCGCGGAGTCTATGGGCGCGGAGGTGAAAGTGGATATCGATACGAAAACGCTCGTTACGTTCAACGATTCGGCGTTGACGGCGCGCATGCTGCCGTCCCTGCAAAAGGCCGCGGGGGCGGATAAAACGGGCATCATGTCATGGGTAACGGGCGCGGAAGATTTTTCTTACTACGGCACCAAGGCACCGGCACTGTTCTTTTATCTCGGCGGCATGCCAAAGGGCGATGATCCGGATAAAGCGCCGAGCCATCACACGCCGTCTTTCTTTATTGACGACAGCATGCTGGACGTGGGCGTGAAGGCTTTCTGCCATCTTGTATTTGACTACGGCAGGAAATAAAAAGGGAAATCGCTTAAACGACTGACCGGGCGCCACCCGGTACCCAAAAAAAGAGGGTGTATCTTATTTGATACACCCTCTGTAGCTATTACTCGAAAAATAATTACTTCACTTCTTCAAACTCGGCGTCTGTCACCTGGTCGCTGCCCTGCTGCCCGCCTTGTTGCTGCTGGCCGCCGGCTTGCGCGCCTGCATCGGGACCGGGTTGGCCCTGTGCCTGTGACGCTTTGTAGATCTCTTCAGATGCGGCGGTCCATGCAGTGTTCAGTTCTGTGGTGGCTGCTTCGATCTGTGCGAGGTCTTGTGACTGCTGCGCGGTTTTCAGTTTTTCCAGCGCTGCTTCGATCGGGGCTTTTTTATCAGCCGGGATCTTGTCGCCGTATTCTTTCAGTTGTTTTTCTGTCTGGAACACGAGGCTGTCTGCCTGGTTGATCTTTTCCACTTTCTCGCGTGCTGCCTTGTCTTCCGCTTCATTCGCCTTGGCTTCTGCCTTCATCTTTTCGATCTCGTCCTTATTCAGGCCGCTGCCCGCTTCGATGCGGATGTTCTGCGACTTGCCGGTGCCCTGGTCTTTTGCGGTTACGTGCAGGATGCCGTTGGCGTCTATATCGAATACCACTTCGATCTTGGGCACGCCACGCTGTGCGGGCGGCAGATCGTTGAGGATAAAGCGGCCGAGCGTTCTGTTCTGTGCTGCCATGGGTCTTTCGCCCTGCAGTACGTGAATTTCCACACTTGGCTGGTTATCTGCTGCGGTAGAGAATACTTCGCTTTTCTTGGTGGGGATGGTGGTGTTGGATTCGATGAGCTTGGTGAACACGCCGCCCATGGTTTCGATACCGAGGGAGAGCGGTGTTACGTCCAGCAGCAGTACGTCTTTCACCTCACCGGTGAGTACGCCGCCCTGGATGGCTGCGCCGATCGCTACTACTTCATCCGGGTTTACGCCCTTGTTGGGTTTCTTGCCGAAGAATTTTTCCACTACTTCCTGGATGCGGGGGATACGGGTAGAACCACCTACGAGGATCACTTCATCGATCTTTGATACGTCCAGGCCGGAATCTGCGAGCGCTTTGCGGCAGGGTTCCAGCGTTCTTTCCACGAGGCGGTCGCTCAGCTGCTCGAATTTCGCGCGGGTGAGCTTCTTCACGAGGTGCTTGGGCACGCCGTCTACCGCAGTGATGTAAGGCAGGTTGATCTCGGTTTCCTGGGAGGAAGACAGCTCGATCTTTGCTTTCTCGGATGCTTCTTTCAGGCGCTGCCATGCCATCGGATCTTTATGCAGGTCTACCGCTTCGTCTTTCTTGAATTCTTCCGCCAGCCAGTCCATGATCACTTTGTCGAAGTCATCGCCACCGAGGTGCGTGTCACCATTGGTCGCTTTCACTTCAAATACGCCATCGCCCAGTTCGAGGATGGAGATATCGAAAGTACCACCGCCGAGGTCAAACACGGCGATCATGCTGTCGTGATGCTTTTTGTCCATCCCGTAAGCCAGCGCCGCGGCGGTAGGCTCGTTGATGATACGGCGAACGGTGAGACCGGCGATCTCGCCGGCTTCCTTGGTAGCCTGGCGCTGTGCGTCATTGAAGTAGGCCGGAACGGTGATCACCGCTTCGGTTACTTCCTGGCCCAGGTAGTCTTCCGCCGTTTTTTTCATTTTCTGCAGGACCATGGCAGAGATTTCCTGCGGAGTATATAATCTGCCATCTATGTCGATGCGGGTCGTATTATTGTCACCCTTGGCTACTTTGTAGCTCCAGTGAGGGATTTCGTTGGATAATTCATCATAATGGCGGCCCATGAAACGTTTTACCGACATAATGGTGTTCTGGGGGTTGGTGATAGCCTGACGCTTGGCGGGGTCACCTACCTTCCTTTCGCCGTTCTTTAAAAAAGCCACAACGGAAGGCGTAGTGCGGCGGCCTTCATCGTTGGCGATCACTACCGGTTCGTTACCTTCCATGACGGCAACGCAAGAGTTGGTAGTTCCTAAGTCAATACCTATGATTTTTCCCATAATTAAAATGTTCTCCTTTTTGAAACAGTGTCCGCCCGAAAGCGGTATGCCCATGGATTGTCAATGATTATGCCAAGGCTGACATGTATGAAAATATGTCAGTTTTAATACGCATATGCTTGTATATGAATAAAAAAGATGTCTGATCAGCCAACACAATGGCGTATAATTTGTTTCAACAAGTGTACACCTAACAACCTTTCATATGAAAAGAACCACGATCAGATGGGTCATTTGCATGTTGACCACACTCCCCATCGCAGCCCTGGCGCAGACCCAGCCAGACACGGAAACCGCAGCCCCTTCCACATCATCAGGCGGCCTCTTCGGCGGCAGCAAGAACTTCCGCACCTGGTCTATCGGCGTGAACGGCGGGGTGCTGGTGCCTTCGGTCTTTGCCGGCGGCAGCAACGATTTCTCCAAATGGCAGCTCAACTACGGTTACGGCGCTTATGTAAAATGGCAGTTATTACATTTCATGAGCCTCCGCGCGGATTATGTGGGCGGCAAGCTCAAGGCGGACAACAGCCGTGAGCTGGGCAACGGAGAAGCGCCCAACAGCCCTTATTCTTCATTCGAGACCAGCCTCAAATGGTCCGGCAGCCTGAACGCCGTGTTCAATCTTGCCACCATCAACTGGCTGCACAAAAAGAGCATGGCGCAGCTGTATGTGTCCCTCGGCGGCGGCCTGGCGGGATATAGCCCGGAAATAACAACGGCGGGCGGCATCACCACAGAATACAAGCCTTCCGGCGTGATCAAGGAATTTTATGTGCCCATCGGCGCGGGCGTGAAGTTCAAGCTGTCAGAAAGCCTGAACCTGGACCTCGGTTATACCATGCACTATCTGGACGGCGATAACCTCGACGGCTACAACAAAGCGCCGTCGAAGGACAAATACGCCTACGGTTATGCCGGGCTGGAATTTCCGCTTGGCAGTAAAGCGAAGCCGCAGCTGGCCTGGCACAACCCGCCCGCGGTCATGTATGACGACCTGGTGGCGCAGCGCGATCAGCTGAGGCTGGAGCTGGACGCGGAGAAGGAAAACAACGCGAAGCTGGCGGCCAGCGTGGCGAAGCTGCAGGCTGACAGCGATGATGACGGCGTATCCGACCTCTTCGATAAATGTCCCGGTACGGCCAAAGGCGATAAAGTGGACGGCTCCGGCTGCCCGCTGCCCAAACCGGATACCGTGAAACCCGTGCAGGTGATCATCACCGACGAAGATCGCCGGCTGGTGCGCGATGCGATCGCCAACCTGGAATTTGCAACGGGCAAGTCAGACATCAAGCCAAGCTCCTATCCTTCACTGGATAAAGTAGCGGACCTCCTGAAACGGAAGAACCTGAGCCTGAAGCTGGCCGGTCATACGGACAATGTGGGCTCCAATAACAACAACATGATCCTGTCCAAACAAAGAGCGGAATCCGTGAAATCCTACCTGACGGGTAAAGGCGTGAACCCGAGCCGGATAGAAGCTACCGGTTACGGTGAAACGCAGCCGATCGCGACCAACAAAACGGCCGCGGGACGGCAGCAGAACCGCCGCGTGGAATTCACGATCTACTGATAGCTGACAACATGACAAAGCGGGGATTCTACAGATTGTAGCATTCTTACGCTGATAAAGGGAAACGACGGGGTGTTTGCTCCGTCGTTTTCTTTTTAAGAAAATCGGGGTTACCTTTACCGCCCGGTTTTTGCTTTAACAAATTATAGAATGAGTGTAGTTCCTGCTATTAAAAATGCCGCGGCAGCGGCTGTACAGGCCCTGTACCAGCAAGCTTTCACTGCTGCGGACATTGCCGTTAACACAACCAAGCCCGAATTTGAGGGAGAATATACCATCGTTGTATTTCCATTTACGAAGTTCAGCCGTCAGAGCGCGGAAGCTACGGGGCAAACGCTCGGGCAATACCTCCTCGAAAATCACCCGGAGCTGATCGCGGGGTTCAACGTGGTGAAGGGCTTCCTCAACCTGCAAATACATCATCAATACTGGACGCAATACCTGCATACGGCATTCGCCAACAAAACGCCGGGGCAAAAGCCCGCCAACGGCCGCAAGGTGATGATCGAATATTCATCCCCCAACACCAACAAACCGCTTCACCTCGGGCATCTCCGGAACAACTTCCTCGGGTACTCGGTGGCGGAGATCTACAAGGCCAACGGCTTTGAAGTGATCAAGGCGAACCTGGTGAACGACCGCGGCATCCATATCTGCAAATCCATGCTGGCATGGCAGCTCTTCGCGCATGGCGATACGCCTGAAAGCACCGGCATCAAAGGCGATCACCTCGTTGGCGACTACTACGTGAAATTCGAGACCATCCTGCGCGAGCAGGCGGAGCCGATCATCTCCCGCGTGCTGGAAGGTGATTTTCATGATTTTGAAGATGCTGAAAAAGAACGGGTGCAAAAGCTCTTCGCCGCCCTGCAAAAACCGGAAGTGCATAACGACAAGGAAAAGTCCGCCAAGATCACCGACGAGATCAAGGAGCTGAGCCGTAACAAAACGGAGATCATGCAGCAGGCGAAGATCATGCTGCAGCAGTGGGAAGCGGGCAACCCGGAAGTAAGGGCGCTCTGGCAAACGATGAACGGCTGGGTGTACGAAGGCTTTGACGCCACCTACAAACGCCTGGGCATCGATTTCGATAAAATGTATTATGAAAGCAACACGTACCTGCTAGGGAAAGACCTCGTGGAAGAAGGGCTGCGCAAGGGCGTGCTGTTCCGTAAAGAAGATAACTCCGTGTGGATAGACCTCACCGCGGACGGGCTGGATGAAAAGCTCCTGCTGCGCGGCGACGGCACTTCCGTGTATATGACGCAGGACCTGGGCACGGCGCGGCTGAAGTATGACGACTACCAGATGGAGCAAAGCATTTATGTGGTGGCGGATGAGCAGAACTACCACTTCAAGGTGCTGAAGCTGATCCTTGAAAAGCTTGGGGAGCCTTGTGCGGAGGGCATCTACCATCTCTCCTACGGCATGGTGGAACTGCCGCATGGCCGGATGAAAAGCCGCGAAGGCACGGTAGTGGATGCGGACGATATGGTGGATGAAATGGTGAATACCGCCGCCACGCATACGGAAGAGCTGGGCAAAGTGAAAGGCTTCTCCGATGAAGAGCTGCGCGAACTGCACAATACCATCGGCCTCGGCGCGATGAAGTTCTTCCTGCTGAAAGTGGACCCTAAAAAGAAAATGATCTTCAACCCCGAAGAATCCATCGACCTGCACGGCTTTACCGGTCCCTTTATCCAGTATAGCCATGCCCGTATCCGGTCCATCATGCGTGAATTTTCCGAAGAAGAGCTGGCTGACCTGGAAAGCTACACTTACGCCGGCGAGCTGTTGCCGATGGAAAAGGAGCTGATCATGCTCTGCGAGCAATTCGACGGCATCCTGGAAGATGCGCAAAAAGAAATGAGCCCTTCGGTGATCGCCAACTACGCATTCCTGCTGGCCCAGACGTTCAACTCCTTCTATGCGAAGAAAGAACAGGGCAAGTATATTTATTCCGTAAGAGATGCGGAAACGGCGGACAGGAAGAAGCTGCGCCTGCAGATCGCCTCGCTGACCGCCAATACCATCCGGCAGGGCATGAAGCTGTTAGGGATCAATGTTCCGGAAAGGATGTGATCATTTTGCGCCCAATGCCATGGCCTGGTCGCAGATGGCCTGGCCTTTGGCGACCTCACCTGAACAGATATACGATTTTCCAAGCATGAACATGGCAAATGCGTTCAGTGGCTGCAGCATGAGAATGTTGTTCCATTGCGTAATGGCCTGCGCGAAATCCTGCTGCTTGTAGCAGGCGTTGGCGAGGTTGAGCATCACCTGGATGTCTTTCGGGCGCAGGGCCTGCGCGGTTTTCAGATGGCGGATAGCATCGAAATAATTGGCCTGTTTAAGGTATGCCATCCCCAGGTTCAAATAAAGATCTGCATCAACGGACTTGCCTGACTGACCAGCCTGTTCAAATGCAACGGTGGCTTTCTGATAGTTTTCCATATTAAAATGCATCATTCCGAGTTCATAGTATAGTGTGGCGGACGTGCTGTCCGTTTTCAACGCTTCTTCATAACACCGGATGCTTTGCGGATAATCCTCCTGCTGCGCATACAGCCGGGCGAGCTGGCAAAGCACATCATCCCCTTCCTTTCGTGCCTTTTCGAGCGCCGCAATCGCTTCCGCGGCGTGGTCCAGCTTCGCATAGCTGCCGCCGATGATCCGGTTCATGCCGCGGCAGCCCTGCTCCTGCGCCCTGAAAGCATACGCCAGCGCATCTTCATACGCCGCCTGTTCAAAGAATATCTCCGCCAGTGACCGCAACGCCCCCGGGTGTTCCGGCGCGTTGGCGAGCAAAGCCAGCAGCTGCTGTTTCGCGGGCTCCGGCTGCTGTTGCAGGCGGAATATGGCGGCCAGCTCCAGGTATGCGTCAACATACCCGCCATCTGCGCGGATAGCGGCGGTAAAGCACTGCTGTGCTTCTTCGAGGCGGCCATCCCGCTTCATGTGCAGTCCCTCTTTATAAAGTTGCTTTGCGCGGTCGCCGGTTGGCGCGCCCGCAGAAAGAAGGCATAGGAACAGGATACGGTACAGGATCATATACAAAGGCAAATCGCCTTGTCAAATATAATTAAATAATAATTTATAAAAGAAATTTATTTCGATGGGGGTATTTCATTGCTCACCATGCGAACGGAAAAGCCTCGCGGGTGGAGAAACATGCATCGGCATGAAGAAGGCCTAGGCTTTAAAGGGCTGAGCGACCGACACTGATAGTATTCTGCCTTCGCAGTCGGAATGATACCGAATACAGCCGGGAAACGCCTGTGGTAACCGAAGGAACAGGCCGGGTCAGGTGGAGGTGAGGTGGACATGATGTGGACTTGATCTGCCGTTAATTTTGCGAATATCCTATCAGAAATGGTCTGTCCAGCTACAGGTTTATATCTCCCTTATCGCATATCCTCCGCCGAAAAAGACAGCGGCAGCAGGCCCACACTGTCAGGGATCACCCAGATCTTGCCGGTGCGCCCGGCCAGGATGAGCCGGATGGGTGCGGAAAACCGCTGCTGGTACTCCGCCAGCGTTTGCCGGCAGATGCCGCAGGGCGTGATTGGGCGGTCGCTGGCGCCGAGTTCATTATCATAGCTGACGGCAATGGCTTTGACCGGCATGCCGGGGTAGCGGGACGATGCGGCGGACAGCCCCACCCTTTCCGCGCAGATACCCACGGGATAGGAAGCATTTTCCTGGTTGGTGCCGCTCACCATTTCGCCATTTTCCATCAGCAGCATGGCGCCCACCCGGAAGCGGGAGTACGGCGCATAGGCATCCCGCACGGCCTCCCGCGCGGCGCGCAGTAGCGATGCGTCTTCCGGGCGCAGGGTGGTTTCATCATCATGCTCTTCGTAGGTGATCTGTGCGGTCTTCTTCGCCATAAAGTTCCCCTGTCAACCTATAAAAATGCGTTTATTTAATCGTTCTGAACAACCGGCTCCAGCGGATGCCTCCTTTACCGTAACTCATCCAGATCAGCCAGGCTTTTCCTACCACATGGTCTTCCGGCACAAAACCCCAATACCGCGAGTCCAGCGAATGATGACGGTTATCCCCCATCATCCAGTAATAATTCATTTTGAACGTATACAGGTCAGTAGGCGTTCCGTTGATCACCCATTGTCCGTTCTTATTTTCCAGCGTATTGTCCTCATACACTTCAATGATCCTCCTGTACAGCTCTATATTGCTGCTGTCCAGCTTCACGGTCGCGCCTTTCTTCGGAATATAAATCGGTCCGAAATTATCAACAGTGAATTTGAAATGCGCGGTATCCTGCGGCCATACGCCGTCTTCATACGGACTGATAAACGGCTGGATGTTGCCGTTCACGATCGGGAAGGCGCCGATGGCTTTGGATTCTTCGGGCGTCAGGTTATAGCTGGTCTTACCCTGTTCCATGATCTCGTAATTACCGGCGATGCCCATTTCTTCCAGGCGCACGGGATTCAGATGGTCCCCGTTCGTTGTCTGCACATGATACAGGCGCTCGCTATGCGGTGGCGGATTTTCCGGCTGGCCGTTCACCACCACGATGCCGTTCACGACGGACAGGGTGTCGCCCGCGATGCCCACGCAGCGTTTGATATAGTTCTCCCGTTTGTCCACGGGACGGGATATCACATGATATTCGCTCCACACGCGGTCCCTGCCGTTGCGGCGCACGAGATCGTAATAGCTTTCATCCTGCCGTTCCAGCGCCACGGTGTCTCCTTCCGGGAAGTTGAACACCACCACGTCGTTACGGTGAATGTCCCCGAAGCCCGGAATGCGGCGGTATTTCCATTGCACGGCTTCTGAATAGGCTTTGGTATATTTTGTAAGCGGTAAGGTATGATGCGTAAAGGGTACGGCCAGCGGCGTCATGGGTACGCGGGGGCCGTAGCTCACTTTGCTGACAAACAGGAAGTCATTTACCAGCAAGGTTTTTTCCATGGAAGGTGTAGGGATGGTGTATGCTTCAAAAATGAAGGTACGGATCAGCGTAGCCGCTATTACGGCGAAGATGGCTGCATCCAGCCACTCCCGTACAGCGGATTTCTTTTTCTTCGGCTGGTCCCCCTTCTTACGCCAGAATGCAAGGTTCATGCTCTTTTGTTTAGGTAGTTTAAAGAACAAATATAATATTCTGCCAATTGTAAGCTAGTTTTCATTCGCAAAAGTTTTCATAAAATACGGCTATATTGGCTACCTTGGTAAACTTCTTTGATCCAATTTTGTTTAATAGACATATACCTAGCCTTGAACAGTTTTACCATAAAAGATATAGAAAGCCTCACCGGCATCAAAGCGCATACGATCCGCATCTGGGAACAGCGGTACAACCTGCTGCGGCCCAAAAGGAAAGATACGAACCACCGCATTTACGATAATGGCGATCTCAAGCATATCATGCGCATCGCTTATCTGTACCATCACGGCTACAAGATATCGAGGATCGCGGGGATGACGGACGAGGAGGTAAAACAGCTTTCCCTGGAAGAAAGCGGCAAGAAGGGATCACAGCTGCACCAGGCTTATATCAACCAGCTGGTGGAAGCTATGATCGATTTTGACCAGCACCGCTTCGAAAAGATATTCCACAACGTTCTCCTGCGCATGGGCTTCGAGCAATGCATGCTGAAAGTGATCTACCCCTACCTGGAACGTGTGGGGCTGCTCTGGCTGGTGGATTGCGTGATTCCCGCACAGGAGCATTTCGCCGCCAGCATCATCCGTAAAAAACTGATGGTGGCGATTGACGGGCTGGACTTCCCCACCGAAGGCCATGAACGTTTCCTCGTCTTCCTCCCGCAGGGAGAATTTCATGAAATACCGGTATTGTTCGTGCACTACCTGCTGAAAAAACACGGCTGCACCGTGGTGAATTTCGGCTGCAACATCCCGCTGGAAGATATCCGTTTTTATACCGACCGCAAACCGGTGGACCACATCTACACACATCTCATCACCAATTTCCCGCAAAGGGCGCTGGACAGGCTGGCGGGCAATCTGGGGACGCTGTTCCCGGACATCCCGGTGACCATTTCAGGCCCGCAGGTGGCCCGTTTCACGACTCCTTTGCCGCCGAACGTGCATACAATCCTTTCGCAGGAGGAAATGCTGGCGTTCGCCCGCGGGAACAGAGCGGCCGTGGAACAGCCGTCATAACAACTCTCTTTCCAGGATGCGGTTGATCTCCGCCGCGCGGTTCATCACCATAAAGTGTCCGCCTTTGAGGATGGTATGGGTGGGATGGACGTACCGCCGCGGGAAAGGACGGTCGCTGCTGCCGTGGATGTGCACGCAGCCGGGGGGTATCCACTCGTTCTGCCAGTGCAGCACGGCATTGAGCGCCCAACGGGTGTAACTGTAATCGTTGCGGGAAAGATAATCGTTCAGCAACTGCTTTTCATCTTCCGCGCTGGCCTGCATAAAAAGCTTTACCACAAAGCGCCTGCGGTGGAACAGCAGCCGGTCCGGCAGCCTGCGCAGCACCAGCCGCGCCAGCCCGTTGTACCAGGGCGGCAATTCTCCTTTATGTTTAACGGAAGACAGCAGGATCACTTTTTCCACGGGCATCTGCCGCGCGATCTCGATGCACATCATGCCGCCGAAAGACAGGCCGAGCAGCACAGGATCGGGATGCACGATGCGCCGCGCCATCCGCGAGGCGTACTCGCTGATGGGCTCATCCGGACTAAGCGGTCTGATCCAGGAAAGATAGTGCGCTTCATAGCCTTCCGGGAACACGAGGTTCCGGAACACCCTTTCGTCCGCTCCCAGTCCGCTGATCAGGTAAATGTGCTTTTTACTCATCTTCCCCGTTTTTGCGAATGCCGTACCGTTCCATTTTATTATAGAGGTGGCTGCGCTGGATGTCCAGCTCCTGCGCCGTTCTGGAAACATTCCAGCCGTTCTTGTTCAGCATGAATTCGATGAAGATCTTTTCGACCTCATCGCGGAATGAGTGCAGGCGCGTCAGCACGAGCAGCTCATCATTCAGGTAGTGGCTTTTTTTTTGTCGTGGTTGGGCACAACATAATTCTCCACGTCGTCAGCGGTGATGGTTTTGCCGGAGAGGATCACCAGTCTTTCCACCACGTTGCGCAGCTCGCGGATGTTGCCGGTCCACTGATGCTGCTGCAGGGCTTTCATCGCGTCTTTGTCAGCTGCTTTCCGGGCAATGCCGTATTCGGCGCAAACGCCGTCCAGGAAATGATCTACCAGTAAAGGAATATCATCCTTGCGGTCATTCAGGGAAGGAACGTGAATGAGGATCACGCTGAGGCGATGGTATAGGTCGAGGCGGAAGTTCTTGTCTTCCACTTCCTTGAGGAGGTCTTTATTCGTTGCCGCCACCACGCGCACGTCCACGCTGATCTCTTTGTCGCCGCCCACGCGGGTGATCTTGCCTTCCTGCAGGGCGCGCAGCACTTTTGCCTGTGCGCTGAGGCTCATGTCGCCGATCTCATCCAGGAAGAGGGTGCCGCCGTTAGCCTGCTCGAACTTGCCGATGCGCTGTTTCACCGCGGAGGTGAAGGAGCCTTTTTCATGGCCGAACAGCTCGCTTTCGATCAGTTCGCTGGGGATGGCTGCGCAGTTCACTTCCACGAGGGGGCCGCTGGCGCGGTTGCTGTATTCGTGAATCCAGCGGGCGACCAGCTCCTTGCCGGCGCCGTTATCACCCGTTACCAGCACGCGCGCGTCCGTGGGCGCTACTTTGCTGATGGTATCCTTGATCTTGAGGATGGGAGCGGATTCACCGATCATCTCCGGCGTTTTGTTCACCTTCTTGCGGAGCGTTTTGGTTTCGGCCACGAGGGTGGTCTTGTCCAGCGCATTGCGCAGCGTGATCAGCAGGCGGTTCAGGTCCGGCGGTTTGGAGATGTAATCGTATGCGCCTTTCTTCACTGCTTCCACCGCCGTGTCTATATTACCGTGACCGGATACCATGATGATGGGCACATCCGGGTTGGTCTCTTTTGCTTTTTCGAGAAATTCCAGGCCGTCCATTTTCGGCATTTTGATGTCGCACAGCACGGCATCGTAAGCTTTCGCCTGGTACATTTTAAAACCCTCGGCCCCATCGGCCGCTTCGTCGATCTTATACCCTTCGTAAGTCAGGATCTCCGAAAGCGTTTTACGGATACTCTTTTCGTCGTCAATAATCAGGATGTTGGCCATTGGTTGTCTATTATTTTAAACAGTGCCAAAATTAAGAAAAAGATGCAACGGATGTTCAGGATACAACAAAATACTCTCATCCTGTCGCAGTCTGAAAAATAATTCTTGCACAGTAAAGGGTTTTAGCGCATAAAGTCTACTAACTTTACAGGTTTATCAGTAATTTTACCGGCAAGCAGGTAACTATTCACATTTATGAAGAAATTATTGGAGCAACTCAAATTGCGGCATGCCGCTGCGGCAGCAAACGCCTATCCTTCTTCGGATAAAGTGTGCGCTTTCTACAGCAACGTGGTGAACTGGCTGTTCCCCGAGCATAACGGCAGGGTGATGGATTCGGAACAACTGGAAGCATATGCGGCGAAGCTGGAACTGCAGCTGACGGAGTTGCTGGGATCGATGGAAGGGCGGCTGCCGCGTAACGCCGCCGCTACCAGCCGGTTGTTCATGGAACTGATACCGGGTATTTATGAAGATCTGACGAAGGATGCGGAGGCGATCCTGCAGGGGGACCCTGCTGCTACCTGCCTCTACGAAGTGATCCGCGCCTATCCCGGGTTTTACGCCATTGCCGCCTACCGCATTGCCCACGGCCTGCACAGCCTCGAAGTGCCGCTGCTGCCGCGCGTGATCACGGAGTTCGCGCACGCCCGCACGGGCATCGACATTCACCCCGCCGCGCAGATATCGCCTTACTTCTGTATCGACCATGGCACCGGCATCGTGATCGGCGAAACCACGGTGATAGGCCCGCATGTGAAGCTGTACCAGGGCGTGACACTCGGCGCGTTAAGCATCGACAAATCCATGGCGATGAACAAACGCCACCCTACCATAGAAGAACATGTGGTGATCTATGCCGGCGCCACCATTCTCGGCGGCGACACGATCATCGGCCACCACAGCATCATCGGCGGGAACGTATGGCTGATCAAATCCACAGACCCTTATTCACGCATCTATTATAAAGCCGACGGCAGCATTAAAGTAGTTTAATTTATGAGATCAGTACTGGATTTAGTAGGCAACACCCCGATGGTGGCCTTGCAACGCATTCCCGAAAACCCGAACGTAACGATCTATGCCAAGCTGGAAGGCAGCAATCCCGGCGGCAGCGTAAAAGACAGGGCCGCATACGGCATGATCAAAGGCGCGGTGGACCGCGGCGAGATCAAGCCCGGCATCAGGCTCATTGAAGCCACCAGCGGCAACACCGGCATTGCGCTGGCCATGATCGCCAATCTTTTTAACGTGGAAATAGAGATCGTAATGCCGGAAGACGCTACGCGCGAGCGGGTATTAACGATGGAAGCCTTCGGCGCCAAAGTGGTGCTCACCCCGAAAGAACAAAGCATGGAAGGCGCGATCGACTATGCCCATGCCCAGGTTGCCAAAGGCGGCTACTACATGCTCAACCAGTTCGCCAACCCGGATAATTACGGCATGCACTACCGCACCACCGGCCCGGAAATATGGCGCGATACGGAACACCGTGTGACCCATTTTGTGTCCGCCATGGGCACTACCGGCACTATCATGGGCGTATCCCGCTTCCTGAAAGAAGTCAACCCCGATGTACAGATCGTTGGCTGCCAGCCGACGGACGGATCGAGGATACCCGGCATCCGCAAATGGCAGGAAGCCTATCTCCCGAAAATATTTGAAAAAGAACGGGTAGACCGCATCATGGATATTTCTGAAGACGAAGCCCGCAGGATGACGAAAAGGCTTGCCCGCGAAGAAGCGATCTTCTGCGGCATGAGCAGCGGCGGCGCGGTGGCGGCGGCGGTACGGCTCTCCCGCGAGCTGGAAAGCGGCGTGATCGTTTGTATTATTTGCGACCGCGGAGACCGGTACCTGAGCAGTGATCTTTTTGGATAAAAATTCATCCAAAACTTCATAGATTTATTGCATGATAAGCAAATTAAAATTCCACCATCTGCTGGCAGGAACCCTTACCTGCATGCTCAGCCTCCCCTCACAGGCACAACAACAACCGAACATTATCGTCATCTATGCGGATGACCTGGGTTATGGCGACGTAAGCTGCTACGGCATGAACCGGATTCAAACGCCGCACATCGACCAGCTGGCGAAAAACGGCCTCCGCTTCACCAACGCCCATACTACTTCCGCCACCTGCACCCCTTCACGGTTCGGCATCCTCACCGGAAAATATCCCTGGAAACAAAAGAACACCGGCATCGCCCCCGGCGACGCCTCACTGATCATTCCAACGGATAAACGTACGCTCCCGGGAATGCTACAGGACGCGGGGTACCAGACGGCCGTCATCGGTAAATGGCACCTTGGCCTGGGCAATGGCGACAGCGCCATCAACTGGAACAAAGAGATCAAACCCGGCCCCCTCGAGGTCGGATTCACCTATTCCTTTATCATGCCCGCCACACTGGACCGCGTTCCCTGCGTGTATATGGAAGACCGCCACGTGGTGAACCTCGATGCCGGCGATCCCATCCAGATAAGCTACCAGCAAAAGGTGGGCAACGAGCCCACCGGCGAGGAAAATCCTGAAAAGCTGAAGCTCCACCCCGACCCCGGCCACGGGCATAACCAGACTATTGTAGACAGCATCAGCCGCATCGGCTGGATGAGCGGCGGCCACCAGGCACACTGGAAAGATGCGGACATCGCCGGCGACATCACCCGCAAAACCATCGATTTCATCGGCCGCAGCGCGAAACAACCGTTCTTTATCTATTTCGCCACCGGCGACATCCACGTGCCGCGCTACCCGCACAGCATGTTCAGAGGCAAAAGCGGCATGGGCCTGAGAGGCGACGCGATCCTGCAGCTGGACTGGACGGTGGGGCAGATCATGCGCGCGCTGGACAGCCTGGGGCTGACAAAAAATACCATGATCATCTTCAGCAGCGACAACGGCCCTGTACTGAACGACGGCTACCTCGATAAAGCGGTGGAACTGGTAGGCGATCACAAACCGGCGGGGCCGCTCCGCGGCGGTAAATACAGCGCTTTTGAAGCGGGTACCAGGGTGCCTTTCATTGTACAATGGCCCGCAGGTGTTAAAGGCGGCAGGCAGACCGATGTGCTTTTCAGCCAGGTGGACCTCTTTGCTTCCCTCGCAAAGCTCACCGGACAAAAGCTGCAACCAGACGAGGCGCCGGACAGCTTTGATATGCTGGCGCAATTGCTGGGCAACAGCCAGAAGGACCGGCAATATCTCGTAGAACAAGGCGGCCCGCTATCCATTATTGCCGGCGGCTGGAAATACATTACACCCGCCAACGGCCCGAAGATGATGCCAAGAGTGGGCATAGAAACCGGCAGGGATCAAGCGCCACAGCTGTACAATCTGAAAAACGATATCAACGAGCGGACGAACCTCGCGGAGGAACATCCGGACAAGGTGAAGGAACTGGCTGCGCTACTTGAAAAAGTGAAGACGGACGAGCGTAGCAGATAAAAAAATGAGAGAATATCTTTAAATACTTTATGAAAGTAACCTTTCCAGTTTCATGGAAACGGGGCCGGCCACACAGCCAGCCCCGTTTTCTTTTGCACAAAAAAAGAGCGATCAACAAAGTAATTCTATTTTTTTGATCGCCCTCAATATCTATTGACGGAATACTATTTCTTCAGGTACATCACCTCCTTCACCAGCTTCACCGTCCTTTCCACGTCGGGGAGGTACAGCTTCACCAGGTTCGGCGCGTAGTGCATGGGGGCATCTACAGCGGTGATGCGGCGGATCGGCGCATCCAGGTAGTCGAAACCTTCTTTCTGGATACGGTAAGAGATCTCGGAGGAAACGCTGGAGAAGGGCCATTGCTCTTCCACGATCACCAGGCGGTTGGTCTTTTTAACAGACTCCAGGATGGTGAACCAGTCCAGCGGCCGGATCGTACGCAGGTCGATCACTTCCGCCTCGATACCTTCTTTTGCCAGTTCTTCGGCGGCGCCCAGCGCTACTTTCATCATTTTGTTGAAAGAAACGATGGTCACGTCCTTGCCGGCGCGTTTGATATCAGCTTTACCGAGGGGGATGATATATTCTTCTTCCGGAACTTCTCCCATATCGCCGTACATCTGTTCGCTTTCCATGAAAACAACCGGGTCGTTATCGCGGATAGCGGCTTTCAGCAGCCCTTTTGCATCATATGGATTGGAAACGGATACTACTTTCAGGCCGGGGATATTGGCGTAATAGCTTTCAAAAGCGGTGGAGTGCTGCGCACCCAGCTGTCCCGCCGAGCCACCCGGGCCGCGGAATACAATGGGACAACCTACCTGTCCGCCGCTCATGGCGAGCATTTTGGAAGCGGTGTTGAGTATCTGGTCCAGCGCCAGCACGGCAAAGTTCCAGGTCATGAACTCCACCACCGGGCGAAGGCCGTTCTGTGCCGCTCCCACCCCGATCGCTGCAAAGCCAAGCTCGGCAATGGGTGTATCAATTACCCGGCGGGGGCCGAACTCATCGAGCATCCCCTGGCTAACTTTGTAAGCTCCGTTGTACTCTGCCACTTCCTCTCCCATCAGGAACACCCGCTCATCGGCGCGCATTTCTTCCTGGAGGGCTTCTCGTAAGGCTTGTCTGAAGGCTATCTGACGCATTGATTCTTGAATATTATTTGAATATTATACACACCTCTTTTAAAAAAAGGCAGGGCAAAAATATCGTTTGTTTGCCAAAAAGCAAAGCATTTACATTTTTTCGATCACCATCGCACTCGCACCGCCGCCGCCGTTGCAGATGCCGGCCACACCGTAACGGCCGTTCTCTTTATGCAGGATGGAATTCAGCGTGATCACAATACGCGCGCCGCTGCAACCGATCGGATGCCCCAGTGCCACGGCCCCTCCCCACACATTCAGCGTTTCCGGCCGGAGGTCCAGGTCCCGCTCATTGGCCAGCGCCACGCAGGAGAACGCCTCGTTGATCTCCGTAAAGTCCATGTCCTTCACCGTCAGCCCGGCTTTCGCCAGCGCCCTGTTAATGGCTTTTACCGGCGTGGTGGTGAACCATTCCGGCGCCTGCGAAGCATCGGCAAAGCTGATGATCTTCGCCAGCGGCCGCAGGCCGAGTTCCTTTACTTTTTCTCCGCTCGCCAGCACTACCGCCGCCGCGCCGTCGTTGATCTTGGAAGCGTTGGCCGCTGTTACCGTGCCTTCCTTCTGGAACGCGGGCTTCAGGGCAGCCATCTTTTCAAAGTTCACTTTTTTATATTCTTCGTCCTCGCTCACGGTGACAGGCTGCTTGCCGGGCACTTCCACCGGTACGATCTCGTCTTTGAAATATCCTTTTTCATATGCCGCCGCTGTTCTGCGGTAGCTTTGCGCGGCATAGGCGTCCTGGTCTTCACGGCTGATCTTGTACTCCGCGGCGCAAATCTCCGCCGCGTTGCCCATGTGAAAATCCTTGTAAGGGTCCCACAGCCCGTCGCGCAGAATGCCGTCGATCACAGCGCCATGCCCCAGGCGGTAGCCGTTCCGGGCTTTATCGAGATAATACGGGATGTTGCTCATGCTTTCCATGCCGCCGGCCACCACAATGTCATTATCGCCCAGCAGGATGCTTTGCGCGCCCAGCATAATCGCTTTCATGCCGGAAGCGCAGACTTTGTTCACCGTTGTGCAGGGCACCGTGTTGGGCAAACCGGCATACAGGCTCGCCTGGTTGGCGGGCGCCTGCCCGATGTTGGCGCTGATCACATTTCCCATGTACACTTCCTGCACCTGGTCCGGCGATACCTTTGCCCTTTCCAGTGCCGCTTTTATAACCGTAGCGCCCAACTGCGTGGCGGGAACGGCGGACAAAGCGCCGTTGAAACTGCCGATCGGCGTTCTGGCTACTGATATGATAAATACTTCTTTCATCGCTGCGTGGTTTTTGTTTTGGTGGACCCAAATTTAGGGAATTGACGGGCGCGCGCCAAAAACCGGCCGCAGCGCAAATTATTTTAACGCCTTCTGCAAATTCCTGTTAACTTTACGCCATATTCAACCAAAATTGCTAATGCGCACTGTCACCGCATACTCTGATAGTGAATTACTGGAATTACTTCGAAACGGTAGCAAGGAGGCTTTTACACAATTATACGCTACCTATAGCGAACGGCTTTATCACATTCTGCTCAGAATGGTGAAATCACCGGATATTGCGGAAGAATTATTACAGGATGTATTCATCAGGATTTGGGAAAAGCGGGCAACCATCAACGTACAAAGCAGCCTGGGGGCATACCTGAACAAGATCGGCGAGAACATTGTATATGATTTTTTCCGCAAGGCCGCGCGGGACAGGTCACTGTATGCCCAGCTGGAAAATTATATGGAACGGGTCACCGAGCCGGCCGCCGCTCCCGTGGATGGTGGTGAAGACCTGTTGAATAAAGCCATAGAGGAGCTTCCCCCGCAACGCCGGCAGGTGTTCCGTCTTTGCAAGCTCGAAGGGCAAAGCTACCAGCAGGTGAGCCTGCTGCTGGGCATTTCCGTATCCACCGTGAACGACCATATTGTAAAGGCCACGAAAACCCTGCAGAAAAATATCTCCGGCCGCATCGTAAGCATAGCGGTCTGCATGCTGTTAACCGGTATCCGCTGATTTTTCCTTCCCCCCTCAAAAAAATTTCCAAACAGAGCAGATGAAAACGCAGGTTCCTGCGTCTATCATCAAAACGCCATCTTTTGGAGAAAGAACAATTCACATCCCTGTTTCAAAAATACCTGCAAAACCGTTGTAGTCCTGATGAACTGCGCACACTGCTGGACGCGCTTGCCGAGCCCGGCCGCCAGGAGCTCGCCCGCAAGCTCGTCCACGAGCAGTTCAATATCCCTGTACCTGACCAGACCGGCAGCAGCGATCCCCAGCTGCAAAACCGCCTGCAAGCCCGGCTGGACAATATCCTCGCCACCATTGACGCCAGCGAGCCGGTGGTTATAGAGCATCCGGCCAGGAAGTCCCGCCAGTGGGGCTGGTGGGCCGCCGCGGTGGTCATGCTGGGCGCCGGGTACTGGTATTTTAACCAAAGCCGGCCCGGAGCCGCAGGCCCGGAGCTGGTGCAGGAACAAACGGACCTGCAGCCGGGCCGGAATGCCGCCGTGCTTACTTTATCCAGCGGCGAACAGATCCCGCTGGACAGTAACGCCAGCGGCGTGTTGAGCACGCAAGGCAACACCGCGGTGATCAATTCGGGCGGACAGCTTAGCTATCAAACGCAGCAACCGTCCGGCATGCTGGTGTACAACACACTGACCACGGCCAAAGGCAATCAGTACCGCCTGGTGCTGCCGGACGGCACAAAAGCATGGCTCAACGCCGCCACGGCCATCAAATACCCCGTAGCGTTCACCGGCGATCAGCGCCTGGTGGAGGTGAGCGGGGAAGTGTATTTTGAAGTAACACACAATGACAAGCAGCCTTTTATCGTAAAGGCGGGTGGACAAATAATTGAGGACATGGGCACCGCATTCAATGTAAATGCCTATCCGGACGATCATGCCGTAAAAACCACCCTCACGGAAGGCGCCGTGAAGATCGGCGGAACCATATTAAAACCCGGCCAGCAGGCCATCGCCGCCAATGGAAAACTGAAAGTATCAGGAGTAGACACCAGCCAGGTGCTGGCCTGGAAAAACGGATTGTTCAGCTTCCGTCATACTCCCCTCGAAGAGGTGATGAAACAGCTTTCCCGGTGGTATGATGTGGAAGTGGTATATGCGGGTGACATGCCTGAAATGTTCTTTGGGGGAAAGATCAGCCGGAACACGAAGGCTTCGGTGGTGTTGACCATCCTGCAAAAGAGCGGCATCTTCTTTAAGATACAGGACAGAAAGATCATCGTAACAAAACAACCAGAATTGATAACAGAATAAAAAATCAGCATTATGTAGAAAGAATTTCCTGACAGAAGGCCAGAAAACCGCCCCGGGGTCGGATCCGGAGCGGCGCAAATTCGGGAGGCCAGAAAAACGTTTACGGCACTTTCCATTAACCAACCCAAACATTAGCAAAACTATGCAAATCTATGACTTTTGCATCCAATCCTCCTGCAAAAGAAAGGACAGGCTTACCGCCATTTGGTTTATTCACAGGCGTACATTCATTCGTACTATGAGACTTACAGTTGTATTGCTATTGGCTGCCCTTCTCCAGGTCAGCGCAAAGGGTTTTTCCCAGGCGATCACACTATCCGCGAAAGAATTACCGCTGGAAAAGGTCTTTACAGCAATTGAAAGGCAGTCCAGCTACGTTTTCTTTTACAATGAAGGGATACTGAAAGATGCGCTTCCGGTAACGATCGATCTTAAAAATGTTCCGCTGGAACAGGCGCTGGCAGCGTGTTTCCGCAGCCAGCCTTTTACCTATGAGGTGGTGGACAATACCATCATCCTGAAGGAGAAAACAGTTGAAAAACGCGCTCCGGCCGCCTCCACGCCCGTTCCCGCACAGGCGCTCCGCATCGCGGTAACAGACTCTACCGGCACCGCCATCCCGGGTGTTACCGTACTGATCAAAGGCACCACACGCGGCGGCTCTACGGACGCAAGCGGCATCCTTCACCTGAATGTGTCGGACGGAGATGTGCTGGTATTTTCCTACCTGGGCATGCAATCCCGCACCGTCCCGGTTACGAAGGAAATGCTGGCCCGCGCCACGCTGACTGTTGTATTGAAACCGGATGAAAACAACCTCGAGGGTGTGCAGGTGGTTTCTACCGGCATTTATCAGCGTGACAGGAACAGCTTCACCGGTTCGTCTTCCACTTTCACCGCCAGGGAACTCAGCATGGTGAGCAACCAGAACGTGCTGCAAAGCCTGAAAACCCTCGACCCTTCGTTCGCCATCGTAACCAACAACCAGTTCGGCTCCGATCCCAACCGCCTGCCGGATATCGAGATCAGGGGCAAGAGCAGCATCATCGGGCTGACGGACGAGTACGGCTCCAATCCCAACCAGCCGCTGTTCATCCTGGACGGCTTTGAAAGCACGCTGGCCATTATCAGTGACCTGAGCATGGACCGCGTTGCCAGCATCACGCTGTTGAAAGACGCCGCCGCCACCGCTATTTACGGTTCCAAAGCCGCCAACGGCATCGTAGTAATAGAAACCAAAAAACCGCTGCCGGGCCAGTTACGGGTGAGCTACAACCTCAACACCGCGGTCAACTTCGCTGACCTCACGGATTACAACCTGATGAACTCGGAAGAAAAGCTGCAATTCGAGCTGCTTTCCCACTTTTATGGCTTAATTGACGAGAACAACAACATCATCAACGGCAATGAAAAAGAAGCAACTTACTTCGACCGCCTGAAGGAAGTGCGCCGCGGCGTAAATACCTACTGGGCAAACGAGCCCCTGCGCACAGGCGTTTTCCAGCGCCATACCATCGCGGCGGAAGGCGGTGACGCCAATTTGCGTTACCGTGCATCGCTCAACTACGGCAACAACGAAGGCGTGATGAAAGGCTCCAACCGGCAAACCACCGGGGGCAACGTTTACCTCACCTACCGCAAAGGCCGCCTCTCCGTCAGCAACTCGTTAAGCATAGACTACGTGAAGGCCAACCATGAAACCGTCGCGTTCTCACGATTCTCCCGCGCCAATCCCTATTACCGCAAGTACAATGCAGACGGCACCATCGATAAATTGCTGGAATCCTACAGGTATATGGACGACGGGCTGGTTCCCAGGACCGTGAACGTATACAACCCGCTGTACGACATGAGCAACAATAATATGAACCGTGATCAGTCGCAGGGATTTACCAACAATTTTGAACTGAACTGGTTCCTGACAAATGCCATGCGCTTCCGCGCGCGGGCCGGCCTCCGCAAGCTCAATACCGGTAGCCAGATTTTCAGGTCGCCCTTTAATTCTGAATTCGAAGGCATAGAAACGCTCCGGAAAGGGAACTATACGGAAAGCAACGGGCAAACACTGAATTATGACGGAGATGTGAGCCTTACTTACGGCAAACTGTTCGGCGGCAAACACCAGGTGAATGCCGTTGCCGGTATGCGGCTGGAACAGTCCGCGTCGAAAATGAGCAGTTACCAGGTAGAGGGGTTTGTGGATGATGATTTCGCGAATCCGAACTTTGCCTTTGGCTATCCTGAAGGCAGCCGGGCAAGCTACCAGGAATCCATCCGCCGCGGCGCCGGTTTCTATCTGAACACCGGCTATTCCTTCGATCAGCGGTACCTGCTGGACGCCACCGTGCGCTCAGACGGATCTTCTATCTACGGCGCTCAGCGCCAGTTCACCACCATCTGGTCTGTTGGCCTGGGCTGGAACATCCATAAAGAAGCGTTCTTCAGGAACAGCGGCCAGTCCTGGCTAAACCAGCTCCGCCTGCGCGGCTCCATCGGCAACCCGGGCAACCAGAACTTCGACGACTACATTTCCATGCGCATATACGGTTACAATAACGAAAACCGTAACCCTTTCGGCACCAGTGTGATCATTACGAACTTCGGCAACAGCGGCCTGCAATGGCAGAAAACGCTGGACCGCAATATCGGCCTGGACGCGCTTGTGCTGAACGAGCGGTTGCGCGTGAACCTGGATTACTTCTATAAAAACACCAATCCCCTGCTGGTGTTCGTAACGCTGCCCTCTTCCGCAGGGCTGGATAAAGCGGCGCAGAACATCGGCGAACAGCTGACCCGCGGCTTCACCGCCATGGTGGATTATACGCTGGTCCGCCAGCGGAGCTTCAACTGGCGCGTTAACCTGAACATGCGCCAGCTGAAATCACAGTACCAGGGCATGGGCGACAAGCTGAAGAATTTCAATGATGCCAATCAAAGCCGCAACCTGGTACGCTATTACGACGGCGGAAGCCCCTCAGACCTCTGGGCCGTGCGCTCCGTGGGCATCGATCCGGCAACCGGGCGCGAAGTATTCCTGAATAAAAACGGGAACCAGACCTTCGTGCATGACTATCAGGACGAAGTGGTGGTGGGCAACAGCGAGCCCAGCATGGAAGGCATCATCGGCACCAACTTTTACTACAAAGGCTTCTCCGCTTCC
The DNA here is from genome assembly GCF_007992715.1 of Chitinophaga cymbidii. Classification (GTDB taxonomy): domain Bacteria; phylum Bacteroidota; class Bacteroidia; order Chitinophagales; family Chitinophagaceae; genus Chitinophaga; species Chitinophaga cymbidii. The sequence goes on along the minus strand of NZ_BKAU01000009.1, from coordinate 78,735 downwards.
GTGAACCTCCGCTACCGCCTGGGCGGGCAGATCTTCATGCAAACGCTTTACGACAAAGTGGAAAACATCTCCATCACCAACGTAACGCTGAACCAGGACAAACGTGCGCTGTACGAACGCTGGCAGAAACCGGGAGACGCCGCCAAATTCAAATCCATCAACAATACCAGCTACACGCCGATGTCGTCGCGCTTCGTAGCGGACAACAATGTGCTGTCAGGAGAATCCTTCTCCGTAGGTTATGAAACCACCACCGCATCGTTCCTGCGTACGGTCGGCGCATCTTCCTTCACCGTGCGCGCCTATATGAATGACATATTCTATATAGCCAGCGTCACCAACGAAAGAGGGATAGACTATCCATTCGCGCGTTCGGTTTCCTTATCTGCCTCCATTCGTTTTTAAGGAGCATGACAACGCGGAATGATCAAATGAAAATTATCATAAAAATTATTGAAGGATGAACGCAATGAAAATATTTTTTCCCCTGATCGTTTGCTGCATGCTGGCGTCTTGCAGTAAATGGATCGATGTAAAGCCGGCGGACAGGCTTTCCGAAGAGATGCTTTTCCAGGACCGGGAGGGATACCTGAAAGCGTTGAACGGGGTATATGTGGAAATGGCGAACGCTTCGCTGTACGGGCAGGATATGACTGCCGGCGTGCTGGACGTGCTGGCGCATTATTACTACCTGCCCTCGTCCCTGCACAGGTTTTACTATTATACGAATTTTGTCTACACACAGGAGGATGTCAAGACCACGTTCGACGATACCTGGAAGAAAGCCTACCAGCTGATCGCCAACTGCAACGTGCTCATTGAGGAGTGCGACAAGGCGTCTGCCGGGCTGTTGCCGGAGCCGTACTTCAGTATTGTGAAAGGCGAAGCGCTGGCCCTGCGTGCCATGCTGCACCTGGATATGCTGCGTTTGTTCGGCCCCCTGTGGACGGATGAGAACAAGTCCCTCCCCAGCATTCCGTATGTCTCCAAAAGCGGTTTTGAAGTATCTCCCATCCTGCCGAACAGCGAAGCGGTGGAGCATGTGATCAGCGACCTGGAAGCCGCGCTCGCGCTGCTCGAAAATACGGACCCGGTGCGTACCGAAGGCGTCCGCAATGCCGACAATCCCACAGGGTCCAATGATCTTTATTACCGGCAGTACCGCCTTAACTACTACGCGGTAAAAGCCCTGATGGCCCGCACCTACCTCTGGAAAAACGACAAACAGGCCGCCTTCAGCACCGCCAGCGAGCTGCTGCAGGAAGTGCAGGACCCGGCCCGGAATACGTTCCCTTATGTAGCCCCGCTCAGCGCCACACATGCGGAAACGCCCGACCGCGTGTTCTCGCCGGAGGTGATGTTTGCCGTGTACAATATCAACCGGGTAAATATGTTCAACGCCCTCTTTTCCGCCGCATTAAAGCCTGACGGCAGGCTCTCCTTCAACAGCGTTGATGTTGGAAAAGCAAGGGTAGACGAGCTTTACGACGAAGCAAACGACTACCGCCTGCGCATCTGGCAGGAGGTAACTTCCGGCACCACCACCCTGCTCACCAACCTGAAATACCAGGACATCACCAATGCGCCCGGCCGCTATATGATCCCGCTGATACGCCTGAGCGAAGTACTGCTCATTGCGGCGGAATGCAGCCCGGACCTGAACGAAGGCACCCGGTACCTCAACGAGGTACGCACAAGCCGCGCCGCCGTCAGCCTTTACCCGGCAGATGAAACAGCGCTGAAAGCGGCCATCACCCGCGAGTTCAGAAAAGAAACGATCGGCGAAGGCCAGGCATTCTTTTATTTCAAACGCAACGCGATGCAGGTAGTGCCCAACAGCGGCGCCCTCACGGGCACACAGACCATGGAGCTGAACAACTACGTGATCCCCCTGCCGGACAGTGAAACATCGCAGCGGAACGATTAAACATGAACACTTAAAATCTTACAGATGAAAAGAATAATGCAGCTTTTCCTGCCGGCCGCCCTGCTCCTTTCCGCCGGATGTAAAAAGGAGATGCCCGGCTATGAGGGAACCGAAGGGGTGTACTTCGCCGTACAATACGGCCAGGCGTCGCTGAGCGAAAACTACTGGCCCTACCAGCCCACCACCCCGGTGTCGTTCGTCAGCTATGGCAGCGACGAGATCACCTACCCCGTAAAAGTGATGATCACCGGCCCGCTGAAAGACTTCGACCGGCCTTTCAGGGTTGAAGTAAACCCGGACTCCACCACGGCTACATTGGGCGTACATTATGAAGCGCTGCCGGAAGAAGTGATCATGCCCGCCAATTCACTCGTTGCCTACGTGCCCGTAAAACTGAAACGGACGGCGGACCTCCAGGAAAAAGAAGTAAAGCTCGGGCTGCGGCTCGTGGCGAATGAATACTTCGGCCTTTCTTTCCCGGAATGGGATGCCATCCCCGGCTATGAAAGCGGCCCCCTTGTGAAGGAATTCGACGCCAGCATGCATACCCTGTACGTCAGCGATTTCATGGTGCAGCCCGTGGTATGGCGCGGTTCCATCCAGAATGGCAACAGGGAATCCGGCCTCTGGGGCGCCTTCACCCGCAAAAAGCTGGAACTGATGGCCGAGCTGATGGGCGTCACCTATGCCGACTTCGCCAGTGAGGAAACCATGCCCCTCGTGAAGTCCATGCTCCTGACCAACATAGTGCAGGAATACCTGATAGAACGGTACAATGCAAAAGATCCGGTGCTGGAAGACGACGGCCGCCTGATGTGGGTCGGCTCCGTGCCCTGGACTTCCTACATCGGCGTTCCCTATGTGCCCGGCGGCTAATTCATCTATCTAATCAACCATTACGTTATCTATTATGAGAAGATATTCTGTTCATACTGCAATATTCATCGTGCTGGGCGCACTGGCGGCAGCCTGCAGCAAGGATCTGGGAAACTATTCCTATGACGATATCAATGAGCTGGCCATCAAAGGCGTGGCCGACAAATACTCGGTGACCACCGCGGTGGATACGCTCCGCATTTCGCCGGAAGTGACCGCCACCGAGGCCGGCAGCGGAAAAGACCGCTATAAGTACTACTGGATCATCAGGGGCAGCAACAAGTTTCTGGACACCCTTGGATTCGAAGAAACACTCGAATACCCGGTACTGCTCGCACCGGAAACCTACAACATGGAGTTCCGCACGGTAGACGAAGTAACCGGCGTATCCTGGTGGAAAAAATTCGAGCTGGTGGTAGGCACCGTATACACGCGCGGCATCCTGCTGATAGGAGAAAACGAGCAGGGCAATGCGGAAGCGGAAATGCTGTCCATGATCGCGGACACGGTGCTGGTGCGCAACATCCTTTCCAACAGCGGCCTGCCCGTGCTGAAAGACCCCGTGAGCTTCCTCCATACCAGCGGATGGGAAGCCTATAAAAAGATCTGGGTATTCAGCAAATCCGGCTCTTACCACCTGGACCGCCTGTCCATGGAAGGCTCGGAGGATAATACTTTCGGCAAACAGGTCTACACCTCCGATCCCATCGACACGAAAACACTCATACCGGTGGCGCTGGCGCCGCAGGTAAAGACCGCTGCCGGCGCAACAGGCACCGATTATCTCCGCGCCATGCTCTGCAACGACGGCAGCATCTTTGTTTCTTACCTGCTGCTGAACGGGGGCGATTTCTATACCAATCCCATGAACCGCATAGCCGCCGATCCCCAGAAGCTGCTGAAAGCCGCGCCATACCTGCTGTACTCCATCAATAACATGAATGCTATCGTCTGGTACGATACGGAAAACCAGCGCTTCCTGAACATCACCAATATCGGGCTGAGCACGGCTTCCAATGTATTGACGGACAAAGATGGAGATCCCTTTCCCTGGAACCAGGCGGGCACCGGCAGAACGCTGGTGTACGCGGAAAACACCCGCAACACGGACGGCAGCTCCACACACGGCAACTCCTTTGCCGTGATGAAGGACGCCGGCAATACCTGCTACCTGTACAAGTTCTACGCATACGGCTCCACGCCGCCCAAACGGGCCGCATATACCGTACTGCCCATGGCGGTGAATTTCGACAAAGCGGATTTCTATGCATTTTCATCGAACCGCACCGTAGTGTTCTATTCCGTTGGCGCCAAACTGTATGCGTATGATTACAATCCCGGCAACGAGAAATTCTACGAATATCCCGCCATCGGCAATGATCCGATCACGATGCTGAAGTTCGATACACAAATGGACTACCTCAGCAATTCACTCTACATCGCTACCTATAACGCCACCACAAAAGGCACCCTGCGCCGCTTCGCGGTAGGCAGCAATCCCAACGTGGTGGAAATAACGCAGGTGGAGCATGGCCGCTGGGACAACCTGATCAAAGTGAAGAATATGAACTGGCGCGCAGTTAATTAATCAAACTATTAAAAACTGAATAATGATGACAAAAATCAGAACGATTGGCGTTTTTTCAATGTTGACGTTTTCCATCGCTGCCACAGCGCAGGAATCTTTCGAATTAAAAGGCACTGTCACAGAGGCCAAAGAGAACGGAATGGTGATGCTCAGCTATAATGACGGTACCCGGTTTCGCTATGATACCACCCGGGTGAGGAATCATTCTTTTTCCCTCACCGGCAAAATTTTACAGCCCGGAAGATCGATGCTGTACATTGAACACATCACAAAGCAGGACGAAGCCCAGTACTTCTTTCTTACCGGCGGCACCACTTCCGTTAAGGGCAAGCGCGTGGGCAGCTCTGAAATAGAGGGCGGAAAAGCGCAAAGCGAATACAATCTTTTGCTGGACCAGTGGAAAAATGTCGGCTGGGAACCACTCAGCACTTCGGAAAAAAGCAAAAGCGTAAAAATGAAAAAAGACAGCGTAAGCCTCGCCTTTTTGAAATCCTATCCCAGCTCCCCGGTGTCGTTCTGGTTGATGGAAGACCTGGCAACGGCCAGCTTCATTGGTGAAAACCGCGAAAAAGTGGCGCCGGTTTATGAAAAGATGGACAGCGAATGGCGTGCATCCAAAAACGGCAAAAAGATCGCCGGATTGCTGGAAACCGCGAAAAAGCTCGGCGTAGGCATGCCCGCCATCGATTTTACCATGAACGATACGCTTGGCAAGCCGGTACGCCTGGCAGACTTCCGTGGGAAGTACGTGCTGCTGGACTTCTGGGCATCCTGGTGCGTTCCCTGCCGGGGCGAAAATCCCAATGTGGTGAAAGCCTGGCAAAAATATAAAGACAGGAACTTCACCGTGATCGGCGTTTCGCTGGACAAAGAATCAGACAAACAAAAATGGATCAATGCTATCCATATGGACGACCTCACGTGGACGCACCTCTCCGATCTGAAGGGATGGGACAATGCCGCCGCAAGGGCCTACGAGGTGCGAAGCATCCCGATGAACTACCTGATAGATCCCCAGGGCAAGATCATCGGCGTTGCGCTCCGTGGCAACGCTCTGGGCGAAAAGCTGGAGGAAATATTGCAGTAAGCGCAATTACATAAAAGATTGAAAGAGTGCTCCGTAAACCCGCGGAGCACTCTTTTTTTTGCGGGCCGCCGGTTCCCCCGCTGGTGTTTTTTTATGCCTGCCCGCCGGTTCTCCGGCATGCGTTTTTTTTGTAGATTTGTGGTTTGCCTAACCATTCCCAATCTCTTGATCTCTCAAAATACCATACAGCAGATCCTCAACCGGATAGATATCGTCGAGATCGTCGGCTCCTTCGTGAAACTGAAAAAACGCGGCGCCAACTACCTCGGCCTTTGCCCGTTCCACAACGAGAAATCCCCCTCCTTCACCGTTTCCGGCAGCAAGGAGATCTACAAATGTTTCGGTTGCGGTAAAAGCGGCAATACCATCAACTTCCTCATGGAGCATGAAAAATACTCCTATGTGGAAGCCCTGCGATGGCTCGCCCAGAAATATGGCGTGGAAATAGAGGAAAGAGAGGTCAGCCCCGAAGTAAAAGCCCAGCAGCAGCTGGCGGACAGCCTTTTCATCATCAACAACTTCGCGCGCGACTATTTCGTGCAAACGATGTTCGATACGGAGGAAGGGCAGAACGTGGGCCTGAGCTACTTCGAGGAAAGAGGTTTCTCCGAAGAGATCGTCCGCAAGTTCCAGCTCGGCTATTCGCTCGACAAAAGGGACGCATTCGTCAAAGCCGCGCAGGCTAAGGGATACAACCAGGAATACCTGTTGAAGACGGGCCTCATCGCCATCCGCAATGAGCTGCCGCAGGACAACTACCGCGGGCGCGTGATCTTCCCCATCCACAACCAGAGCGGCAAAGTGCTCGGCTTCGGCGCGCGCATCCTCGTGAAATCAGACCGTGCGCCCAAATACATCAACTCCCCGGAAAACGACATCTACGTCAAAAGTAAAGTGCTGTACGGCACCTACTTTGCAAGGCATTCGATAGACCGGCTGGATGAATGTTTGCTGGTGGAGGGTTATACCGATGTGATCTCCCTGCACCAGGCGGGCATTGAGAACGTGGTGGCTTCCAGCGGCACGTCGCTGACCACCGACCAGCTCCGGCTCATCAAAAAATATACGAACAACCTCACCATCCTCTATGATGGCGATAACGCGGGCGTGAAAGCCGCGCTCCGGGGGCTGGACATGGCCATCGAAGAAGGGCTCAACGTAAAGCTGGCCCTCATCCCGGATAAGGAGGACCCGGACAGCTATGTGCGGAAGATCGGCGCGGAAGCTTTCCGGAATTTTATTGCGGAGAACAAACAGGACTTTATCCTCTTCAAGCTGCAGGTGTCCCTGCGCGAAGCCGGCAACGACCCTACCAAAAAATCACAGCTGGTGAACGAGATCGCGGAAACGATCTCCCGGATAGATAAAGTAGAGGACTTCACCAAACAGCAGGATTATATCCGCCAGTGCAGCCAGCTGCTGAAGATAGACGAGCAGGGCATGGTGACGCTGGTGAACAAATACATCCGCGACCGGCTCATCAAGCAACAGCAGCAGCAAAACAAAAAGCAGCAGGAACAATCCTCCGAAGAAGGCCCTTCCCCGGAGGAAATGTACCCCGAATATTTCGAGGACGGCAGCCCTATAGACAGCGGCGACAACCTTTTCAACCGCGATGAAAAGCAGGAAAGGGAACTGGTGAAAATACTGCTGCGCTTTGGCGACAAGCCTTTCAGCGAAGAAGAGAACAACACCGTGGCGGATTACATCTTCCACCTCCCCTACGACTTCGAATCACTGGCGGACAGCGAGATCGTCAAGAAAATATTGCGCGAATACAAAGTCAAATATGATGAAGGCCAGCTGCTGGACAAAAAATGGTTCCTCTACCACCAGGATGACGACATCGCCCGCAACGTAGCGCAGATACTGGAAGACAAGGAAGCGGACCTGAGCGCCAACTGGAAGGAACGGTTCGAGATCAGCACCGTTTACGGCGATAACGCCTACCTCAAAGACACCATCTCCACCACCAACTACCTCATGCTGCGCAAGATCAAAAAACTGATCGTGGAAAACCAGCAGGAAATGGAAAAAGCGGAAGACCTCGACGCACAATTAAAATGTGTGGAAATGCATCAGCACCTCAAGCAGCTGGAAGTTGCGCTGACGCAGGAGATCGGAACGGTCATCTTTAAATGATATGTTTCGTAACACTCACGGTTGCCTTACTGCTTCCGCTCCCAGGTTTCAAACGTATAGGCAAAAGGATTTTTCTCATCCGCGGCATGCGCCTCGCTGAACGTCAGCGCCCATTCTTTTTCACTGATCTCCGGGAAAAAAGCATCGCCTTCCACCGTGGTATGCACGCGCGTCCGGTAAATGCGGTCCACCAGCGGGAAAGATTGCAGGAATATTTCCGTGCCGCCGGTAATGAAGATCTCCTTCGCATCCTGCTCCTCCGCGGCCTGGACGGCTTCGGAGATGGAAGACACAACGGTGATGCCGGGGTGGCTGTAACCGGCTTGACGGGTGATCACGATGTTCTGCCGGCCTTTCAGGGGTTTGCCCATCGATTCAAAGGTCTTGCGGCCCATGATCACCGGGAAGCCCCAGGTGGTGTTCTTGAAGAACTGCAGATCGCCGGGCAGATGCCAGGGCAGACGGTTCTCAATACCAATCACATTATTCTCTGAAGCGGCGACGATAATGGAGATCATACAGCTACGGGGGCTTTGATGTGCGGATGAAATTCGTAATGCTCCAGCGTGAAGTCCTCATAACGGAAGCTGAAGATATCTTTCACAGCGGGGTTCAGCTTCATCACCGGCAAGGGATAAGGTGTCCTTGTCAGCTGCAGCTTCGCCTGCTCGAAGTGGTTGTTATACAAATGCACGTCGCCAAAGCTGTGCACGAACTCGCCCGGCTGCAAATCGCATACCTGTGCGATCATCAGCGTCAGCAAAGCATAGGAAGCGATGTTGAACGGTACGCCGAGAAAAACGTCCGCGCTGCGCTGGTAAAGCTGGCAGCTTAATTTGCCGTCCGCCACATAAAACTGGAAGAGGCAGTGGCAGGGGCTCAGCGCCATGTCCGCCAGGTCCGCCACGTTCCAGGCGCTGACGATCAGGCGGCGGGAATCGGGGTTCTTTCTGATTTGGTTCACCACATCGGTGATCTGGTCGAAAGTCTTGCCACTGGCGCCTTCCCAGCTGCGCCATTGCTTGCCGTACACCGGGCCGAGGTCGCCTTCCGCACTGGCCCATTCATCCCATATTTTCACGCCATGCTCCTGCAGGTATTTTACATTGGTATCGCCGTTGAGGAACCAGAGCAGTTCGTAGATGATCGATTTTACGTGCAGCTTTTTGGTGGTGACGAGCGGAAAACCTTCCTGCAGGTCAAAACGCATCTGGTAACCAAAACAGCTGCGCGTACCGGTGCCGGTGCGGTCCGTTTTGTCGTTACCGTTATCGAGAATATGTTGTAGTAACTGAAGATATTGTTGCATGACCCCGCAAATTAACAAATAAAAGCGGAAAGCGCGGAGGGGAAGGAGGAATGTGGATATCGGGTGAAAAAAGCCGCCTCAATACCTGAGACGGCTTTTTGACATTGCAAATGATTAACATGGTTCCGGATATAATGACTTGTATTCTTCTCCCGTAAAACGGCGTTTTCGGGAAAAAGTTACAGGTCAGGCTTTCCTCCGCTTCATTTCTTCACGGATCAGGCCCAGCTCCCGCCCCATCTGGCCGGCAATGGAAGTATTCTCCTGCGCGCGGCGGATCAGGTAAGGCATCACGTCTTTCACGGGACCATAAGGTAAATATTTGGAAACACGGTAACCGGCATGCGCCAGGTTGAACGTGATGTTATCGCTCATGCCGTAGAGCTGTGAGAAGCTCACACGGGGATGATCGTGCGGCAGTCCCTTTTCATGCAGCAGCTCCGCCGCCAGCATGCAGCTGTCCTCGTTGTGGGTGCCGATGAAAACCGCCAGGTGGTCCAGCCGCTCCATGCAGAAGCGGATCGCTTCGTCGTAATCCTTGTCTGTAGCCTCTTTATTGGGTTGGATGGGGGAAGGATAGGATTCTTCTTCGGCGCGTTTCCGCTCCTTTTCCATATAAGCGCCCCGTACCAGCTTTGCCCCTAACAGGTAGCCCTTTTGCTGTGCTTTCCGGAAGGACGTTTGCAGGTATGCCAGCCGGTCGTGGCGGTATAGCTGGAACGTATTGTACACGATCACTTCTTCTTTATTAAACAGCGCCATCATTTCATCAGCCAGATCGTCCACCGGCTGCTGCACCCAGGATTCCTCCGCATCTATCAGCACGCCCACTTTTCCCTCCGCGGCGGCGGAACAAATGGTGCGGATGCGTTCCTTTACCCTTTCAAATTCTTTTTGCGCTTCCTGTTCCAGCGTTTCTCCCGCATGGATCTTTTCCAGCAGGCCAAAGCGCGCAAAGCCGGTTACTTTAACGGCGATGAAAGGAATGTGCCGCTTGCCGCTTGCAAAGCGGATGGCGCGCAGAAACTCCGGTACAGCATTGTCGTAATTCTCCTCCCCTTCCACCGCTTCCACGCCATAGTCCAGCGCCACGCCCACCCCGAATTTGCCAAGCTCTTCCGCGGCATGCACCGCTTCCTCCAGCGTTTCCCCGCCGCAGAACTGGTCAAAAATGGTAGACCGGATCAGTCCTTTGATGGGCAGATGCAGTTTAAAGGCGAGCGGCGTAACAAAAGCGCCGAGCTTCACCAGCCAGGGCTTACCGATATTGCTGAAAAGAAAATTGGCTTTTTTTAATGCTTTGGTGGACTTGTGCTCGAAAGCGATAGCTGTATCCTCGAACGACAATGATAACTGCTGTTTCATGCCCGGCAAAGTTAAGGGGACGGAACTGGTTTAACAAAAATGCCTGTTCACTCATGATAGTTTTCTGACATGCAATTAGCATGCATTGCGGAATAATTTTTATTATATTTATCGCCAGACAGTGTTACACAAATCTCTTTACTCCAAACAATGAGTGCAAGACAACCGCAATTCAGCCGCCGCCGGCGCTTTCCACTGTATATGAAAAAACGACGCAACTGGCAACCGGTGGCGCTGACGATCATTGTGCTGATACTGATCGCTTCCGGCATTTCTTATTACGTGGCCGGGCGTCACCATACCCGCTCGTCCATCCTGGCTTCCGGCCATCGTTACACCACCTACCAGTGCGCCTATGGCGAACGCAAGCTGGTAACGCTGCCGGACAGCACGCTGGCCTTACTGAACTCCCGCTCCACCCTTTACATCCCCACGGGCTTCCCGCACAGCAGCCGGGAGGTGATCCTGGACGGGGAAGCGTTCTTTAATGTACATAGGCAGGAGCCCCGCGAGTTCGTGGTAAAAACTGACAAATTAAAGACACATACTTCCGGCAGCATGTTCCGCATCCGCTCCCTGGAATGCCAGTCCGGCGCCACCCTGTATGTGCTCAGCGGCAAAGCCGACGTTTCCAAATCCTATTACTCCTCCACGGATAACGCCACCGAACATCTCGCCTCCGGCGAAATGATCCTGGCCAATAAAGACATCGACCTGATGGAAAAAGAAACCTTTACGCTGGCGGAGCAGCAGGATTGCCTGGACGGAAAGCTGGTGTTCCACAATACCCCGGTGCAGGCTGCCTTCCGGCAGATAGAAGACTGGTTCGGGGTGGAAATGGAGTTCCGCGGCAGCAGCGGCAAACTGCCGGAAGGTATCTCCGGCGAGTTCCGTAACGGTTCCCTGCAGGGCTTGCTGGCGGTGCTGGGAGACAGCGTGGGGTTTTCCTACCGCATCAAGCGGGATAAGGTAGTGATCCGGTTCTGATCCTTATAACTGATTAAAAAAGCCGGCTGCGTAGAGCGTAGCCGGCTTTTTTTGTTGTCAGATGTCCCGTTCTTCAACGGGCAGCTGTCTTATGAACTCCTCGAAAACATCTCCCTCATAATCATCGTACGCGCCATATGCGTTGATGATATGACCGATAAAACCGTCCTGGTTTTCCAGGAGATACAGCACGGCGGCATCTGAAGGATTGGATTCACCTTCAAAGCGGTAGGTGCGGATGATCCTGAAATCTTTCGGTTCAAAGATGCGGTCGTCGCCCAGATATTGCAGCTTGCCATCTTCGGTCAGCCGGAATTCATGGTCGTAGCCTCTTTGTTTCAGCACGTCCAGCACGCCGGACAGTGTGGTCATTCCATCGGGAGTGTTTTCCATATGATGTTGTGTTAGCTGATTTGCGCGCCTACTCTTTTAAGCAGTTCCAGCGTTTTGCGTACGCCTTCGTCTTCAGACAATTTGGAGCCTTCGTACTCGATGCCTACATATCCTTTGTAGCCGGCATTCTTCACGATCTGCATCATCTTCAGGTAGTCCGTTTCGGTTTCGTTGCCCTGCTCGTCAAAGTTATGCGTTTTGGCGCTTACGCCTTTGGCAAAAGGCATCAGCAGCTCCACGCCTTTGTACCGGTCGTATTCCTCCAGGCAGGTGGTCTTGGCCCATGCTTCGGGGGTGTCGTTCTCCGGCTTGCTGCGGTTGATGCAGAAGTTCCCGAAGTCCGGCAGCGTGCCGCAGCCCGGTTTGTTCACGCTTTTCATCACACCGCTCAGCCATTCGCCATTGGAGGAAAATCCGCCGTGGTTCTCTACGATCACGCCGATGTTGAAGTCCTTCGCAAAGTCCGTCAGCCTGCCTAGGCCGTCCGCCGCGGCTTTCGCCACTTCTTCCGCCTTGCCGTGACCGGCCGCGTTCACGCGGATAGAGTGGCAGCCCAGGAACTGCGCGGCTTCCACCCATTTGTAGTGGTTCTCTACCGCTTTGGTGCGCAGCTTCGGGTCCAGGTCGCCGAGTTCGCCTTCGCCGTCGCACATGATGAGTACATTGGTAACGCCGAGGTCGTCCGCACGTTTCTTCAGGTCGGCAAGATATGCTTTGTCTTTCGCCTTGTCCATAAAGAACTGGTTCACGTATTCCACGCCTGTAATGCCGAAATCGTTCTTTGCTTTGGCCGGGAAGTCCAGGTTGGTCATTTTCCCCGCGAACAATGCGGCGTGAAAAGACCATTCCGCGAGCGAGATCTTGAAGAACAATTCCTTCGGCACATCGGCAATGCCTGTTGAATCTGCGTTGGCAGAATCTGCGCCGGAAGTGGTGCCTGCGTTGTTACAGGCTGTTAAGAAAGCAGGGCCCAGGCTTACGCCGGCGGTAAAGAGGCCGATCTGGCGTAAAAAGTTCCTGCGGTTCGTGGATGATGACATTGTTTAAAATTTGAATTGGGTAATGAATTCTAACAGAAATGCGTACACGATTTAATTTAAATAACGTGGAAAGTACATAACAAATTAAGGAAAAAAAGAAACAAGATGAAAATAAAAAAGACTGCCGCGTCGGAGGCGGCGCTTTTTTTTCACGAAGTGGTATTACGATTGCTCCTGCAGCCAGAAGTAATAGTTCATCACCGCGCGCACTTCCCCGTAGGTATACTGGTCCCCGAGCTTTTCTTTCACGGCGCCGGTGGCGTAGGCGCCGCCCTCTTCCACGGCGCGGAGGATGTTGCGGAACTTGTTTTCGTCCGGCACCAGGTCGCGCACGTCCAGCTCCCCTTTCCGCACGAACTCCGTGAGGTGGCTTTCCACCGTGCTTACGGCAAGGTTGCGCTGCGCGGCGATCTCTTCCACGGCATGCCCGTTCAGGAAAAGCTGCAGGCTCTGCCGCTGGCTGCCGCCAGCTTCGGACTTGGCGCGGCGCGGCTTCTGCCGCGGGCTTTTCAGGTGCATCTGCGTGCCGATGCGCTGGCGGATGCAGTAAGATTGCACCGCGTCCAGGAACGCATCGCCGTATTTGGCGAGCTTCACATCCCCGAAACCGGAGATGCGGGACAGGTCGCTGGTGGTCAGCGGCAGGTAAGCTACCAGCTCCACCAGGGTGGCGTCGGAGAACACGATGTACGGCGGCACATTTTCCCGGTCCGCCAGCTGGCGGCGAAGCTGCTTCAGCTCCTGGAACAGCGCGGGATGCGCGATCTCCACCGACTGTTTCGTGGGCGCTGCTGCCGGCTGCTCTTTCGACGGCGCGGTGAGCATTACCGTCTCTTCCCCTTTCAGTACGCCCCAGCTGGTATCCGTCAGCCGCAGCACGGGGTATTCGCCGTCAGACTGCTTCAGGTAGCCCAGCTGGATCAGCTCGCGGCCGTATTGTTTCCATTGCTCCTTGCTGATGTCTTTTCCCACGCCGAACGTTTTCAGTTGCTTGTGGGATTCCCGCACGGTGCTGCTGCCCCGCAGCAGGTCTACCACGTAATTCAGCCCGAAGCGTTCTTCCACGCGGTATACCGCGCTCAGCAGCTTCTGCGCCACAATGGTGCCGTCGCTGCGCTCGTATTTGCCCAGGCACACGTCGCAGTTGCCGCAATGGTCCGGCGACGTTTCCCCGAAATATTGCAGGAGGTACTGGCGGCGGCATTGCGGCGCCTCGCAGAGGCCCGCCATCTGCTCCAGCTTTTTCAGCATGATGGCGCTTTGCGCTTCATTGCCTTCCACGCTGGCGAAACGTTTCATCTTGAACACGTCGCCCACGCTGTAAAACAGGATGGCTTCACTTGGAAGGCCGTCCCGGCCGGCACGGCCGGTTTCCTGGTAATATCCTTCGATGTTCTTGGGCAGGTCCACATGCACCACAAACCGCACATTGCTTTTGTTGATGCCCATGCCGAAAGCGATGGTCGCCACCATCACCCGCACTTCGTCGCGCAGGAACTTTTCCTGCCGCTCTTCGCGGATGTTCCGTTCCAGCCCCGCATGGTACGCTTCCGCGGAAAAACCTTCCGCCTTCAGGTCTTCCGCGAGGGATTCCGTGGATGCGCGGGAAAGGCAATAGATAATGCCACTGTCTTCCCGGTGTTCTTCTAGGTAGGAGATCAGCTGATCGTAGTGGTTCCGCTTGGGGCGGATGCCGTAATAGATATTGGGACGGTTGAACGAGTTTTCGTAGACCGTATAATCGCGCAGCCGCAGCTTTTCGATGATGTCCTGCTTCGTGACGCCGTCCGCTGTGGCGGTGAGCGCGATGACGGGGGTATGCGGAAATTTGTCCTTCAGCTGCCCGAGTGACAGGTATTCCTGGCGGAAGTCGTGCCCCCAGTGGCTGATACAGTGCGCTTCATCGATCGCGAACAGCGAAACGTTGAGTGCCGACAGGAAAGGCATGAAATTCCCCTCGCCGATCAGCCTCTCCGGCGCCATATAGAGCAGCTTCAGCTCCCCGTTGCGGAGCATTTGCAAAACGGACTGCTGCTCAGCCATGGATAAAGTGGAATTCAGGTAGGCGGCGGGAATGCCGTTCTGGCGAAGCGCGTCCACCTGGTCTTTCATCAGCGCAATAAGCGGCGACACCACCACCGTTACCCCTTCAAATACCAGGGCGGGCAGCTGGTAGCAAATGGATTTACCGCCGCCGGTGGGCATTAAAACCATGGTATCCTTTCCCTGCAGCACGTTTTCAATGATCGCCTGCTGGTTATGCCGGAATTGCGTGTATCCGAAATGATGTTTTAAAAGAGTTAACAATGACTTGTCCATGCGCAAATATAAGGGAAGGAGAAAATTTAATACGGGAACAACCTTGAGGAAGAAAATTATTTCGGTATATTTAGATACGAGAGTCTAAATACAACTGTTATTCACCGAACCCAACATGATTGCGTATGAAACTGCTGGCACCCATCCCCACGTTAACAACACCTTCATTACAGGAAACCGTAGATTTTTATGTGTCCGTGCTGGACTTTACCTGCAAAACAATGGACGAGGACTGGAAGTTCGCATCCATCAATAAAGACAGCGTGAACATGCAACTGGTACATCCACAATCGAAATTTCCTTTCAACAGCCCCGGTCCGTTTGATGAACCTGTATTCACCGGCGCCATCTATATTCATATGGACGGCATCGACGAGCTGTGGGAAAAAGTAAAGGACAAGGCGGAAGTATGTTTTCCGATCCAGAATTTTGATTACGGGATGCGCGAATTCGGCATCTACGATAACAACGGGTATCTTCTTCAGTTTGGAGAACAGATATCTGCCTGATAAAAAAACCGCAGCGTAACACGCTGCGGATATTATCCTTTTTAACTCACTTTCCTGCTACTCCTGAGGGTTTTCGAGGACAATGCGTTTATATCGGAATAATTTGATAGGCGTGTATCCAGGGAGATAGGCGTTGCTGCAGGCATCGCTAAGATGTCCTAAATATAGGGCAAAATAACCAATTAGTGTTATCTTTTTTTTATATCTACAGCTGTTACCGTACTACTACCACACCATCCGCCACGATCACGATATCCTTTTTCGGAGCGGTGATCTTCGCAATTTCTTCCTTGCTTTTGCCGGCGTCTTCCGCATAGTGGCGCAGACGCTCCACGGAGGTTTCATTTACTTTCGCATTACCTTCCACCACCACTGTTTTACCTACAATGTCCTGCGGCATAAAGAACGCATAGTCTGTGAACTTCACCATCACCGGCTCGCCGGAAGCCCTTTCCAGCTTCATGAAGCAGCCTTTCTTCTTGCAGACTTCCACTACTTTTCCTTCGATCTTGCCGGTATATGCCGTGGTGTTTGTCAGTTTCTGATGGAGTTCGTTCATGGGGATGGCTTCCTCCGGCGTGATGGCTTTGCCGTAGGTTACGCCGGGTTTGGCGGGGGCGATCGCAGTTTGCGCCGTAGCTGCCGTTGCCACACATAAACCGGCCAGCAACAGGGAATATATCTTCTTCATACGTCTGGTTTAGATGGATGTAAAGATAGGCCATTCAGGGAATTACGCTAAACACATTAATATATTTTTAATTTGTTGTTTATTTTAATATACTTTTGTGATACATAGTGTAACCGAATACACATACAGGAAGCGGGTGCTGCATCTTTGCGGCACCTGTTATTTTCCCCCGATGCGGGTAACGGCTTCTCCGAACGCGGCGCCTACAGGGATGATGGCCTGGCGGATATACAGGCAGGTCCGGTCTATGCGGTCTACTTTATCATTGGCAACGATGTAGGAACGGTGCACGCGGGTGAAGCGGGCATCCGGCAGCAATGCCAGCGCTTCCTGCATGGAGAGCCGGGAGAGCACTTTTCTGTCTTCCAGCATAAAATTCACGTAATTGCCCGCGCTTTCCAGGTACAGCACTTCTTCCAGCTTCACCTTGTGCTGCTCGTAACCGCTTTTGACGAAGATATAATCTGGCGTTGCGTTGCTGCTGCCCGCAGCTTTCTCCTGCCTGAGCTGCAAAAGGTTGTGGGCTTTGTTGCAGGCTTTCAGGAAACGGGCCAGCGAAAAAGGTTTCAGGAGATAATCGATCGCATCCAGCTCAAAGCTTTTCACGGCATGTTCGGAATAGGCGGTGGTGAACACGGTCATGGGCGGCTCGTGGAGGCTGGTGAGGAAGTCCAGCCCCGAGATGTCCGGCATTTTGATGTCCAGGAACAGGAGATCTATTTTCTCGCTGCGCAGCAGCTCCATGGCATCAAAGGCATTCGTAAAAATGCCGCGCAGCTCCAGGAACGGTACTTTGGCTGCATGGGCCTGTATGACGGACAAAGCAACAGGCTCATCATCGATGGCTATGGCGGTCATTTTCATCATACCGTAAATTTACACTTTATGCAGTAACAGCAAACGTTTGGCATCGTTCCATAACTGCCGGAAACGTTTTCCGCCCGCGGCCTCCCAGTCTTTCACCACCTGCTCCGCTTCCCGGCGGCGCTGCGTTTCGGTCAGCCGGAAAAGATGGTCCATCACCTCTTTGTCCGCCACCGTGGCCGCATCGTAATAATGCGCATTCAGCTCCTGCCCTTTTTCGAGCCCAAGCTGCGTGGCCTGCACATTGCCGGCCGTCATGGCCGCGAGCTTTTCATCATACTCTCCTTTGGGCATCAGCAGCTTCGTCAGCAGCGGCATGATCTCAATCAGGGTGATGATAAAAACGATGAGGCGGTAGCGTTGTTTTAAAGGCGGATGTTCATCCGTGAGCGTGTGCAGGGCTTCTATCTGTGACAGGAACCCATTTGTGAGCGTGGAAACGTAGGCTTGTTCCTTCAGGCTGTCTTCCGTGCGGATGACGGCCAGCTGCGCTTCTTTTTCCAGGCGTTGCACATCCAGCTCCCGTTTCAGCTTGCGCAGCTCTTCTTCGGATTTCAGGTATTCATTCTTTTTCACTTTGGCGATGGATGATTCGCCGATCTTACCGGAGCCGCCGGTACCGTCTGTTTCGCGGATGTAGCTGTCCTTATAATCTTTTACCTGCTCTTCTTTCCCCGCCAGCTGGCCGTTGATGGCGGTGATGCCGTTCTGAAGCGGCAGGGTGCGGGATGCATTCAGCGCCGCCTGTTCCTTCCGGAAATGATCGAGCTTGCTTTGCCGGTCCAGCACCATTTGCGCGTCAATGTCCTTTTTAAAGAGCATGAGCACAACCGGTTGGGAAATGAACAGGCCGATGGTAACGGCCAGTACTAAACGAAAAGCTACGGGCAGGAACTGCGGTTTGCCGCCGTTGCGGCTCATCGCGGCAATAAGACTGCGGTCGATGGAGAGGATGGCGAAGCCGAAGAACAGCGCCAGCCCCGCTATCACCAGGTCGTCTTCCACAACTGTAGAGAAAAAATACCCCCAGGCCAGGGTGGCGAAGAGCCAGGTAACGAGCACGGCTATACCGATAATGCGGTAGCGCTCCCGGTCTGTCGGGCAATCTTTTAATATGTCCGCATCCGCGGTAGCGAGCCACCACAGGAACTTCGAGAATCCGTCGGGTGCGGCGGGCGGTGTAGGCGCCTGATCGATTTGCTTTGGTCTGTTATCATTCATAAGGTCGAATATGTCGGTTCGTTTTACTTCAGGCATCAGTGTCTACGGCAGGCCGGTTCGCTGTACGGTGGCGATCAGGACATCAGCAGCATACAAGTCGCTTATCTTTGGTATCCGTTATCCACGTGCCTTTATCTGGTCGTATCTATCGTCAGGTGCACAAAAAACTCCGTCGCTGTTTGCCGGATGCTCAGCTCGTGCTTGCGCGGATACAGCAGCGCGAGCCTTCTTTTCACATTGTTCAGGCCGATGCCCAGGCTGGCTTTCTCCGGATCATTTTCAGGTTTTGGATGTACGCTGTTATAAGCATCAAAATAAATATGCGTTCTGTCGCAGGACAGCGATACCACTATCCAGGAGCGCTTCCGCAGGCTGATGCCATGCTTGAAAGCATTCTCCACAAACGGGATCAGCAGCATCGGCGCAATCGTATGATCGCAATCATCCTCCTCTACATTCACTTCTATCTTGATATCCTCCGAAGCCTGCGTACGCAGCCGCTGCAGGGAAACATAGTTTTGCAGGTAAGCGATCTCCTTGCTCAGCTCTATCTTTTCCAGGTGATTCTCGTGCAGCATGAAGCGCATCATGTCGCCCAGGCGCTGCACGCCTTCGCTGGTGCGGGGCGCATTCTCCTGCAAGGCGGTGCCGTACAGCGTGTTCAGGGCGTTGAAAAGAAAATGAGGGTTGATCTGGGAGCGTAGAAAGTCCAGATTGGCGGAAGAACGACCCAACGCCTTCTCCAGGCTCAACACCTCATCCTTGCGGGACAACCGCATTTTAAAAAGCCACCAGGCCAGTGGTATAACGCCCAGCATTACACCCAGGCAATACAAGAAAAAAGCTGAAATGATCATATGCGAGCGCCGTTCGCCCAGGCCGAAAAAGAAAGCGGCCACGAACGCCGTGCCCATGATGACCAGCAGCAGCCGCATGGTCAGCGGCCATTTTCTGCGGTCGGACATAAACTTTGGGTACACGTACAGCTGTAATAATATATTGGCCGGAATGAACGTGGGGCCCGACCAGAAGATCAGGTACCATTCCGCATTACTCATGTTAAATATCGGCTCCAGCAGAATCATCACGCATACCCATACGCCCACCAGCACCGGCGTTTCCGCCGGCAGTTTCTTCCAGACCTTCTTCTCCACCAGCTTGTCGTGCAAAAAACGGAAGTAGATATATTTAACGGCATAGTAAAATCCGTACAATATCGCGCCGAGCATGGTGGCACCAAGCGCCCTCGTGGCGCAATACCCGTGAAAATCAGACACATCCCGGTACCCGAGCATGAAACCATAATAATAACTGGTCGCCACCATCGTCATCAGAAAGAACAATACAAACGTGGCGATCGCCAGCGGCACACCGGCCCAGAACTGTTTCTTCTCCAGGAACACCGGCACGATCCAGTGGTTGATCAGCAAAAAGGTCACATATCCGAAAGTAGCCACCGTCAGCCGCGGCAGCATATAATGGACAAACGGGTCATACTCCATCCCGTTCCGGTCAAAAGCGCGCCAGTAACCAACACGCATGGCAAATGTGCCGTGGTACAGGGAGGGGAAGAACAACGCGAACACAAACAACAGGTAGATACCCGTTACGATCCAGAATTCTATTTTCCTGATTCTTTCCATGCAGAGAATATTTAATGCAATAATAGCAAACATCGCGGCAGGCGGTCCCGAAATGGGATGAATACAGAAGATGATGGGATGAATAGCGTTTTTTATACCTTTGTAGCCGTTTAACAATGGGCATTTCATGGCAAAAGTAAAAACAGGATTCGTACAAATGAGCTGCTCGGCCAACAAGGCGGAGAACCTGGCGAAAGCCATCAGCAAGGTAAGAGAGGCCGCGGCCAAAGGCGCGCAGGTGATCTGTCTGCAGGAGCTGTTCACCTCCCTTTATTTCTGTGATGTGGAGGATTATGAAAATTTCAAACTGGCGGAACCTATCCCCGGCCCTTCTACCGAGGCCCTGGGCAAAGTGGCGGCGGAGCTTGGCGTGGTGATCATCGCTTCCCTGTTCGAGAAAAGAGCGGAAGGGCTGTACCACAATACCACCGCTGTGCTGGATGCTGACGGCTCCTACCTCGGCAAATACCGCAAGATGCATATCCCGGACGATCCGGCCTACTACGAGAAATTCTACTTCACGCCCGGCGACCTGGGCTATAAAGTCTTCAAAACAAAATTCGCCACCATCGGCGTGCTGATCTGCTGGGACCAGTGGTACCCCGAAGCGGCGCGCATCACGGCGCTCATGGGGGCGGAGATACTCTTCTACCCCACCGCCATCGGATGGGCTACCAGCCAGGATGAAGCCACCAACACCGAACAATATAATGCGTGGCAGACCATGCAGCGCAGCCACGCCGTAGCCAACGGCGTGCACGTGGTGAGCGTGAACCGCACGGGTTTTGAGCAGGACGGACTGATGAAATTCTGGGGCGGCTCTTTCATCGCCAATCCCTTCGGCACCGTTCTCTATCAAAGTCCGCATGATGCAGAAGAAGTGGTAGTGCTGGAACTGGACCTTTCCAAAACCGACCGCTACCGCACGCACTGGCCTTTCCTTCGCGACAGGCGCATCGATTCCTACCAACCTATTACCAAAAGATATATCGACGACGAAGCATGATGCATCCCACACCGCAGCAACTGGGGTATTATTTTCCCGCAGAATTTCATCCGCATGAAGCTACCTGGCTGAGCTGGCCGCATAAAGAAGCCAGCTGGCCCGGAAAGATACACACCATCTTTCCCTACTACAGCCAGTTCGTCAAATACCTGGCGGACAGCGAGAAAGTACGCATCAACGTGGCGAACGAAGCCATGAAAGCCTTCGCCACGGGGCATTTGCAGAATGCCGGCGTGAACCTCGCCAACGTGGAATTTTTCTTTCACCCCACGAACGACGCCTGGTGCCGGGACCACGGTCCCGCTTTCCTCATCAACCCCAACGCGGAGCAGAAAAAAGTGGTGGTAGATTGGAACTATAACGCCTGGGGCGGCAAATATCCGCCGTTCGACCAGGATGATATCATCCCCACGCTCATCGCCAAACATTTTTCATTGCCGGTCTATCACCCCGGTATTATCATGGAAGGCGGATCTGTGGAGTTCAACGGCGAGGGTACTATTCTCACTTCTACCTGCTGCCTGCTCAACGAAAACCGCAATCCGCATCTCGACCGTGAACAGCTGGAAGCCTACCTCTACCAGTATTACGGCGCGCAACAGGTGTTGTGGGTGGAAGAAGGGATCGTGGGTGATGATACGGACGGGCATATTGATGATACGGTGCGCTTTGTGAACGGGGATACCGTACTGAGCGTTGTGGAAACGGACAAGCAGGACGAAAACTATGACATCCTGCAACAGAACCTCCGCCAGCTGCAGCAAATGCGGCTGCTGAACGGCAAACAGCTGAACGTGGTGGAACTGCCCATGCCGGACGCCGTGATATTTGAAGATCAGCGCCTGCCGGCTTCTTACGCCAATTTTTATATCAGCAACAAATACGTGATCGTACCTACTTTCCGCTGCAGTAAAGACGACCAGGCGCTAAGCATCATCGCCGGTTGTTATAAGGACCGGGAAGTGGTGGGGATCGATTCCACCGAGATCATCTGGGGATTGGGCAGCTTTCACTGCCTGAGCCAGCAGGAACCGGCGGTATAATTATGTAGCAAAGGGCATCGCTGCCCTTTGCAATTTATTCTTTTTACGCCGGCACTCTCCGCGGCATTTCCCTTTCCCAAAACCGGTGTTGCGCCACGGCCCGGATGAATTCCTTCGCCAGCTTGCGCACATCTTTCTGCACCAGCACACCTGCCCCCGCATCCTTTCCGAAATACGTTGCGTCCAGCACCGGCCTTGCATCTTCATCCAGCGCAATCGCCTTGCAGTGACGGTAGGCTTCATTCAGGAAATGTACCGCGTCCGCATTCGCGGAAAGCGTTTGCACACTGCCCGCGCCACCCGGCACATACACCGCGTCGTACAACACGGACGCCGCGGTCAGGAAGCTTTTATCAACGGGCAGGGTGTTGTTCACCATGCCGAGTTTCGGCGCGATCACTTCCGGCACCGCGCCCTCAACGATGAAGGCGGACTTCATGGCGCTGACGCTGTCGGTGTTCACGCCGTCTGCCGCGAGGATGGCGATCTTGCGGGACTTCACGGTATTCTTCACGGTGTTCGCCATGCTGAGCGCGGCGGAGCTGCTCACGGAGCTGGTCACTTTTACCGGCTGGAATTTCTTCGGGTCGCCGTCCGCCGGAATACTGTGGTTCACGGGCTGTTCCGGTTTGGATGGCACCGGTAACCCCAGTGCGTCCGCCACTTTTGCGGCCAGCGTTCTGTCGATCTGCGTGAGGATGCCCACCATGCGCTGCCGGACGGCGACCGTTTCCACCTTGCCCAGCTCAAAGCTCAGCGCATCCGCCAGGTGCGCCTTTTCGGCGGGTGACTGGCTGTTGTAGAAAAGCGTGGCCTGGCTGAAATGATCGAAGAAGCTGCGGCTCCGCTCCCTTACTTTCTTTGCGTCGATGCGCTCTGCATAAGAGGTGAAACCGCCGTCCGCCATCTTTGCCTGGAAGGGACAGCCGCCGCCGAGCGAGTTGGGATGATAGCTGGTCTTTCCTTTGTTGATCTGCTGGCGCATGAAGCCGTCCCGCTGATTATTATGGATCGGCGCTATGGGGCGGTTGATGGGGATTTCGTGGAAGTTGGGGCCGCCGAGGCGGATGAGTTGTGTATCGAGATAGGAAAACAGGCGGCCTTGCAAAAGGGGATCATTGGTAAAATCGATGCCCGGCACGATGTGCCCCGGGTGAAAAGCAGCCTGCTCCGTTTCCGCAAAGAAATTATCCGGGTTGCGATTCAGCGTGAGCTTGCCGATGCGCTGCACAGGTACCAGCTCTTCGGGGATGATCTTGGTCGGGTCCAGCAGGTCGAACTCATATTTGAATTCATCTTTTTCCGGTACCAGCTGCACGCCAAGCTCCCATTCGGGGAAAGCACCGTTTTCTATCGCTTCCCAGAGATCGCGGCGGTGAAAATCGGGGTCTTTGCCCGAGATCTTCTGTGCTTCGTCCCATGCCACGGAATGCACACCCAGCAAGGGCTTCCAGTGGAATTTCACGAAGGTGCCCGCGCCTTTGCTGTTCACAAAACGGAACGTATGCACCCCGAATCCTTCCATCATCCGGAAGCTGCGCGGGATGGCGCGGTCGCTCATCAGCCACATGATCATGTGCGCGGATTCGGGCATGAGGGAGATAAAATCCCAGAACGTATCGTGCGCGGATGCGGCCTGCGGCATTTCATGGTCCGGCTCGGGCTTCACCGCATGCACCAGGTCGGGGAACTTGATGGCGTCCTGGATGAAGAAGACCGGCATGTTATTCCCTACCAGGTCGAAGTTTCCTTCCTCGGTATAAAATTTCACCGCAAAACCGCGTACGTCGCGGGCGAGATCTGTGGAACCGCGGGAACCCGCCACTGTAGAAAATCGTACAAACACCGGCGTTTTCATGGATGGATCGGTCAGGAAACGCGCTTTCGTATATTTTTGCATGGCAGCGCCATATACCTCAAAAACCCCATGGGCAGCAGACCCGCGGGCATGCACGATCCGCTCGGGAATACGCTCATGATCAAAATGCGTGATCTTCTCCCGCAGGATGAAATCTTCCAGTAACGTGGCGCCGCGGTCTCCCGCCTTCAAAGAGTTCTGGTCATCATTGACCAGCAATCCCTGGTTGGTGGTCAGCAATTCACCGGTGCTCTCCTCCGTATGCTGCGCGAGCTGCCGGCTTTTAACATCTCCTTCCGGAGTTCCTTTAAGCTTCCTTTTAGCCATGATGTGGGTTTTATGGATTTTAACAAAGACTTTCCACTGCTGCCTCAATGAAAATGCCAGATTGCCCCATTGTTGTTTGCACCGCCGGAATGCCTTACCAGCAAGCATTGTAAGAAAAAAACACCCCCGCCTCCCTGCCGGGCGGTAGGGAATACTTTCCCCCTATCGGGATTTTTTTGGCACGACCATTGATTTATATCCCGTGAACCAAAGCCATCAGTCATGAAAAACATCATTATTGCGGCTTCCGTGATTGGAGCCGCAGCAGCAGGAGTAGTAATGTACATGCGCAACCGCGACCGTGCCGATGCAGCGCTGGCAAATGTGAAAGATGCTGCGAAGAATGCGTACCGCAAGATGGATAAGCTGACCAGGAAAGCTGGCAGGAGAGCCAATCATGCCATGAAAGAAGCAATGGCTTAGTATCCATTTATATATCCAGACGGCTCCCTTGTCAGCAATGAAAAGGGGGCCGTTTGTATATATGATCGTCGTGGATTGACCATTAAATGTCAATTACGTGATGAAAATCATTGGCATGCTTCGTAATGTTCCCTTATTTTTGGGACATGAATACTCAAGTAAAGGCAAGAAAAAGTATCAACTGGCTGCACGAACTGGATTTCATAGGTATTCACCTGGTTCCTTTCCTGGCATTCTTTACCCATGTGACAGCGTTCGACTGGATATTATGCGCCGTGCTTTACGTAGTGCGCATGTTTTTTGTAACAGGCGGCTACCACCGTTATTTCTCGCACCGCTCGTTCAAAACCTCGCGGTTCTTTCAATTTATACTGGCATTCGGCGCGCAGAGCAGCTTTCAGAAAGGCGTGATCTGGTGGGCCGCCAATCACCGCATTCACCACAAACACAGCGATACCCCGGATGACCCGCATTCCGCCAAGATCTACGGATTCTGGTACGCGCATATCGGCTGGATCATGGGCCCCGAGCATAAACCCACCCGCTTCGACCTGATCAAGGACATCAAGCACAAAGAACTGTTCTGGCTGAATAAATATCATTTCGTGCCGGCTGTGGTACTCGCGGCGGCCGTATATTTCATTGGCAACAAAGTGAACGGCACCGGCTGGTTCGACTGGTCAGCTGGTCTTTCCACACTGTTCATCGGTTTCTTCCTGAGCACCATCCTGCTCTTCCACGGCACGTTCACCATCAATTCCCTGATGCACAAGATCGGCAAGCCCCGTTACAAAACCGGCGACGAATCCCGCAACAGCCTGGTGCTGGCGCTGGTAACCCTCGGCGAAGGATGGCACAACAATCACCACTACTATCAAAGCGCCGCCAGGCAGGGCTTTTACTGGTGGGAGATCGATATCACGTATTATGTTTTGAGGATGCTCGGCTGGATGGGGATTGTGTGGGATATACGCGGCGTGCCGCATAAGGTGAAGGAGAATAATAAAGTAGATGGGCCGGAGAAGCGCGAAGCGGTGCCGGTAGAAGTTTGATAATAAAAACTATAAATAGAAAAGGCCGTCTCATTTTACTGGTGAGACGGCCTTTTTTATTTGACTGATTGGTTTATAAAGTTCTTTTTGCTTTCCAGTAGCCGGAATCGATAATTTTGCTATTCCGATAATCATACCCCTTCCATTTTCCTTCGACTTCATCGCCGTTCAAGGTTCCTTCTGCGGAAAACCTGAGCGAATCTTTGCTGAAACGGGTGACAAAATGCAGGTGACTGCCATCGTAATCACCGTACATGGACTGCTTGGGCGCCGGCTGTTTCTGAATAATGCCAAACACCGTATCCTCCACAGCAGCCAGCACAAAGTTCATTGCGCCGAAAACGGAATCTCCTTTACCAAAACTTCCTTCAAAAGCCTTCGCCAGCACGTCAGACTCTTCCTTGATGATATGCACCGCCACATCTGTATGACCGGGAATGGAAACAGCAGAAATATAAGGACGATCACCATTCGCTGTCACAGAAAAAGTAAGCGTCCAGTTTTCTGATTTAAAAATGACATCTTTCAACGCCTGCCCTGAAGCCCATCCCGTAGGCATATTCCATGGTTTCAGCACTCTGGTTTCACCATCAATGCTCACTTCCGCGGAAACCGTATCGCCCTGGATAATTATCTTCACCGTTCCGGTAGACCCGATGATCACACCTTTATACACCCCTCCACTCTTTCCATCATGCGCAACGGACGCCTCCGGCGCAGTGACCAGCGGCTTCTTCTCTTCTTCTTTTGGAGGATTGTCATTTGATTTTGAGCAGGCATAGGCAAATAATACCGTACTGGCGGCCAGTACAAAAAATGATCTTTTTTTCATAGTTATAAGGGATTCAATTCACTGCAAATTAATATATTTTTTACTTTGATAGCGAAAAAGGCTTATCCGCTTCGCCAAGCCCCCGCTGCACCGCGGGCTCCGGCCCCATTTGCAGCACCAGTTTCCCGCCATTCATAATATCCGCATGCCTGATCCAGTGATGTGAATAAGGCTGCCCGTTCAATGTGGCGGACTGTATATAAACATTCTCCGCGCTATTGTTCACCGCTTCTATGATGAACTGATTCCCGTTTTCCAGCGTCAGCGTTGCTTTAGGAAATACAGGGCTTCCGATCACGTACTGGTCGGTACCCGGACAAACACTGTACAGCCCCAGCGCGCTCATCACGTACCAGGAAGAAGTCTGCCCCTGGTCCTCATCCCCCGGATACCCCGCCGGCGACGCATTGTAGAGCCTGCGCATCACATTGCGTACATGGTACTGCGTTTTCCAGGGCTGGCCGGCGTAAGTGTAGAGGTAGACCATGTGCTGGATAGGCTGATTCCCGTGCGCATACTGGCCCATATCCGCCTTTACCATTTCCGTCATTTCATGGATCATGGAACCGTAAGAACCCACGTTCACCTTGTTCGGCACGGAAAACACGGAATCCAGCTTCGCCACAAAATTCGCTTCGCCTCCCATCAGCCCGATCAATCCTTTCACATCATGAAACACAGACCATACCCAGTGCCAGGCATTCCCTTCCACATACGGCCCGCCCCATTCATAAGGATCAAAATCCGGCAGCCAGCTGCCTTTCCTGTCTTTCGCGCGCATAAAGCCCGTGGCGGGATCATACACATTTTTATAATTATACATCTGCCGGGCAAAGACCTGCTCATAAAAAGGATGTCCCGTTTCCTTCGCCAGCTGGTATCCGCAAAAGTCGTCATACGCATATTCCAGCGTCTGGGAAACCGGGCCGTACGCGCCCTTTGTTTGCGGCACATATCCCAACTGGTAATATTCCTTCCAACCCTGGCGGCCGTTGGCCGGTCCCCATGGCCCTTTGTTCGTAGCTTCATGCAGATAGGCTTCCAGCGCACGTTTCGGATCAAATGTGCGGATGCCCTTCACCCAGGCGTCCGTGAGTAATGATATCGCGTGATTACCCACCATGCTGCCGCCTTCGTTGGGGAAAGACCAGGAAGGCAGCCATCCGCATTGCTCCTGCGCCGCCAGCAGCGCCTGCATGTACCGGCCCTGCATGGTGGGATGAATGAGCGTGTTCAGCGGGAACTGCGCACGGAAAGTATCCCAGAAGCCATTGTCCGTGTACATGTAACCGTTATATATCTTTCCATCATATGGACTGTAATAATGCGGTTCTCCTTTTTCATTGTATTCGAAGAACTGGTGCGAAAAGAGATTGGCGCGGAACAGGCAGGAATAAAAAGTAGCTTTGTCCGCTTCCGTTCCGCCTTCCACTTTTACACGGTTGAACAAGGTGTTCCACACTTTTTCCGCGGCGGCCTTTGTGTCTTCCAGCGAGGCATGCGCGCCAAGCTCCTGCCGCAGTGTTAATTCCGCCTGTTCAG
The DNA here is from genome assembly GCF_007992715.1 of Chitinophaga cymbidii. Classification (GTDB taxonomy): domain Bacteria; phylum Bacteroidota; class Bacteroidia; order Chitinophagales; family Chitinophagaceae; genus Chitinophaga; species Chitinophaga cymbidii. The sequence continues at coordinate 50,691 of NZ_BKAU01000009.1, read as the reverse complement.
GACTGATGTAGGAAGATGCTACCTTCACCTGCACTCTGGCGCCGTCCTTAAAACGGACATAAGCGCCCACACCTTTTCCCTGCCGCGTCTGCTCCCCGGCTGCGATGCTGTTCTTTTCATTTTCCCAGGTGCCGTATTCCGTGAACGGCTGATCGAAGGTGATCACAAAATAGTTGCGGAAGCCGCGCAGAATATAGCGGCCGTTGTTGACATAGCCCGTGATCTTTCTTTCTTCGGGATAAATCTTCACCTCGCTCATGCGGATGTAACCGTCCAGCACCACATAAGCGGCCTTCCGTTTGGGAAACGCAAAGCGAAGCTGGGCGCCTCTTTCCGTGGGAGACATTTCCGTAGTGAGGCCATTGTTGAACTTCACTTTATAATAATAAGGGAAAGCTTTTTCGTTAGCATGACTGAATGCGGTAGCCCGTTTGTTTTCATCAAGGGTCAGCGCACCGCTGACAGGCATGAGGGAAAATACCGCGTAGTCCTCCGACCAGGGACTGCACTGGTGCGCCTGCTGGAAGCCGCGGATCGTTTCCGCTTTGTACTGATACTTCCAGCCGTTGCCGTTCTTCCCCGTCTGCGGAGACCAGGCGTTCATCCCGAAAGGCAACGATGTGGTCGGGTAAGTATTGCCATTGCTTAACTTGAATTCCGAGTCCGTACCCTGTAAAGTGCTGGCATATTGCGCCAGGCTTTTTTGCTGTGCTTTTACGCCGGTTGCTGCGAAAAAAATCACCAGCATACATAATCTTCTTACAATCATCATCTTGGTTTGAAAACGTAATGATATAAAATATCAAACGATTAAAAAGTCTATTTTGACAGACGGTTTTCCTTAATGCTTGACACATAGCAATTTACCGAAATGCGTTACTCCTTTATGGGGAATTTATTTTAATAACACATTGATAATCAATTTAAACATTCATTATAGCACCTTCGTATTATATTGTTATTTATTATAATATTATATATTTGCACTATATGATTGAAGAAAAGATATGGATAGTATTCCACGAAAGCAGATAGACAAATAGTGATCAGCGCATTAGATTTTTTTTTCTGGCGATCTATATAGTGTTATTACCTATTATCCGCGATCTATATAATGTTATTACCTATTTATCCTTGATACTATGAAAACACCCTTACGTACCGCCATGCGTGTACTGCTTGCGTCCGGCATGCTCATGGCAGCATTGAATGCGGACGCCCAATTAAAAGTAGGTGACAGGCCCTACTCTATCAACAAAGCATCCGTGCTGGAACTGGAAAGCGACCGCCAGGGTTTGCTTCTCCCGCGGGTTCAGCCCGGTATGCTGACTTCAGCGCCTTTGAACACGGCTCCCGACGGTATGATCGTGATCGTGGAAAACGCCACGCATCAGAACCAGACCCTTTACCTCCGGAAGGATGGCGCGTGGGAGAAGCTCGCTACGCTGGATGAATCCGAGCTGAACTGGAGCCGCGCGGGAAACACCGTGAACGATGCAACGGATTTCCTCGGATCAAGGAACAACGCTTCGGTGATCTTTAAAGCGAATGATGCGGAAGCGATGCGCATTGCTGCGAACGGCAACATCGGTATCGGCACCAACGCTCCCACCGCCAAACTCGATGTGCTCGGCAACGGCCAGATCACAGGCGACCTGCTGGTATCCGGTATCATCGCGGCATCCACCGGCCAGTTCTCCGGCGCCGTCAGCTCCAATTCGCTGACCGTCGCCAATGGCGTGACCTTCTCCAACCTCGCCACCAGCAGTACTTTGGTGGACGTATTGGTGATCGATCCGGCCACCGGTGCGGTGAACCGCCGACAGATATCTTCGGCTGCGTTTAACAACGCCATCTCCAGCCTGAATGGTTCGCAGGAAGCCACACAGAGTTTTGCTGTGGGCAATGCGGGAACGGACTTCAACGTGGCTACACTGCTGGGCGTGCACACCTTTAACATCCCCACAGCAGGTACCGGCATCACCCGCGGTCTGCTGACGGAAACGGACTGGAACAAGTTGCAGGCTTCCCAGAAACAGGTGATCGCCGCGGCCTTCTCCGCTACACCGGATGCAAAAGGCATCACGATCGGCGGTACGGACAACAACGAGATCACCCTGCATGCGGCGGATGCCTCCAACCCCGGCGCCGTGTCCGTCACCACACAGACCTTCGCCGGTGAAAAAACCTTCCAGGACAAAGTAACGGCAGCTGACGGCATTGATGTAACCGGTGTCACCAACCTCAACGGCGCGGCCAACCTGAATGGCACGGCTACGGTAGACGGCCTGCTGACGCTGAACACCGTGAATGCAACCGCCGTTACCGGTCCGTATAACGTGCTCATCCAGAACGCCAGCAACGTCATCGAAAAAAGACTGATAGATATCTCCGCGCTGGAAAACGGCGTGCAGCGCATCTCCGACGGAACGAACAACACCGTAGGGCCGGATGTGACGTTCGCTACCACTACCAATAACACCGATTTCGGCATTACGGTAGACGGCGCCACCAAGACCGTGAGCTTTAACCTGCCGGATGCGAGCGGCGTTGCCGGCTCCGAAGCGCGCGGCGCCGTGAGCACCGGTGCCCAGTCTTTCGCGGGCGCAAAAAGCTTTGCGAATGACGTGAACATCGGCGCCACTACCACCGGTAATTCTACCTTGCAGGTAACAGGCTCCATGTCCCTCGCCATCAAAACGGTGAACACCAACGGCTACGCGATCACAGATAAAGACAATACCATCCTGGTGGACGCATCCGCCACGGCGCTGACGGTGAACCTGCCGGCAGCAGTGGAAGGCCGCATCTACACCATCAAAAAGATCGGCAACGGCGGTATCGACAGAGAAGTGACCATCGCGCCCAACGGCTCCGCGCAGGTAGAAGGCGGCGCCAACTATACGATCTATAACGACTGGACCTTCGTAACGCTGCAGTCAGACGGCACTAACTGGTACATCATCAGAAAATAAATCCATGAACGCAGGAACGCTTTTTATGGCGGCGTTCCTGCTGTTCTGCGACCTTATTTGTTACTATCCTATCCCTATTTGTTATGAAGATCCTGTCGGCCGCACGATGCGGCATCCTGTTCGGCCTTTCCTGCATGTTTTCCCTGCATGCAGCCGCCCAGCAACTGAAATTGGGCGATAATCCATCTGATGTAAAAAAAGAAGCGATCCTGGAGCTTAACAGCTCTAACCAGGGATTGCTTCTTCCCCGCGTGCTCAAGACCGAAATACTTACCGGCGGCAAACTGTTCAATGCGGACGACGGCATGCTGGTATTCGTCAACGATGCATCGGAAAAAAGCCTTTACATCAAAAGGAACGGCGCCTGGGAAAAAGTCGGCAACATCTCTACCACACTTACCGGCGCTGTCACCGGCTCCGGCAACGGCACCATCACCACCGCGATTACAAACAAGGCCGTTACCTACAACAAGATACAGGACGTAAGCTCACAATCGCTGCTCGGCCGCTACAGCGCCGGCGATGGCGTTACGCAGGAAATTACGCTCGGCACCGGCCTGCTGCTCAATACCAGTGGCCTGATGACCGCCGATCACAGCACCAGCCTCTGGAATGCGGACAAGCTGCGGAACAACAACATCTCGGCCACCGCACCGGCAAACGGAGAGGTATTGAAATGGAACGGCACCAACAGTACCTGGGAACCGGGACTGGACCTGAACGGCGGCGCTACCTACGGTACTTTGCCGGGCAATGACATCGGCAATGCAGATGCCCCCGATGCCAACAGCCGCATGAAAATATGGGCAAGCCCTTCCACCGGCACCGTGCAAAACGGCCCGCTCGGCACCGATGCTTATTCATGGAACGTACTATCATTCCAGGGTGGCAGCTACACCACGCAGCTGTATTTCGATAAAGAGATACTGGCCGTGAAGGAATGGGGTGGCACTACCGCACCGCTTACCAACAATGCCCCCAACCCCTGGTATAAAGTAGTGACCACCCACGGTGATAACAACTTCACCGACGGCGGGATCATCTTCGCGGGAAAGACGACCACCAGCAACTCGGAAGTGCGGCAGCGGGCGGACAGGCTGTTCTGGAACAATAACACCGCGCAACTGGGCGTAGGCACCAATTCCACGCACAGCACCCTGCAGGTGAACGGATCGAAGGCCAACAGTGTAAATATTTACACAGGCTCTGTAACGCTGGACGCAAACCAGTCCACCGTCGTCATCAGGAAAACATCAAATAACGGCAACAACTATACGGTATACCTGCCTGATGCGGCCAACTGCACCGGAAGGATATATCATATCGCAAGGGATTTTCAGTCCGGATGGGGAAATGTGTATGTTGATGAATCCGTCAGCAATCAATTCGACCGCAGAACGATCAGCTCGAACAACGGCTCTTATACCGTGCAATCCATAGGCACAAGATGGATCATTCTAGGCAACTTCTGATTATGAGATCAATTATACCAGCGCTCGCACTTTTATGCTGTTCTTTCGGGCAAGCCTCCGCGCAGCAGGGCATCTACATCCCCGCTGACGGCAAGGTATGTGCCACGGGCGCGCTCCCGGTAACATTCTATCTCAATTTGCAGAATGACGGCGCACTCGGCTCAAAGCCCGGATCTGTTTTATATTTTCTCGGGAAAAGATGGACTAACGGTAACGGTTCAACGCTCACGGACGAGGGCGGTACCGGTGGTATATTCCGGTTCTCCGGTAATAACCCCCTGTACGGCAACACGGGGCGCCAGTTACTGTTCGGAGGGTACAACGCCGCCACGAACAGCGGCAGCAGCTTCCCGAACCTCACGATCGACAATCCGGACGGCCTGGCACTCGGCGACCTGAACGATCTGAAAATACGCCACACGCTCCATTTCCGGGACGGGCACCTGTTCCTGAACGGCTGGAACCTGGTGGTGGGGGATCATATGCCCGGCCAGATCACCGGCTACAGTGACAGGATGTTTGTAGTAACGGGTAACGGCGTTGCGGGAGGATCACTGTATCGCGAAGCTGTCAGCAACCTGTCCGGCAGCGTAGTGTTCCCCATTGGCACGGAGCCCGGCAGCTATTCACCGGTGGCGATCCGGAACAGCGGCGCAACGGACGTGTTCCGGGCAAGGGTATTCGATCATGTTTACAGTAACGCCATTTCCGGTTCCGCCATGCCGGACACATTCATCAACAAAACATGGAACATCGGCAAAAACAGCATCAGTAACGCGCCCGTTACCATCACCTTTCAACATACCGATGCGGATGAAACAGCCGGCTACCGGAACAACCGGCAGAACAGCTTTCTCAACCGTTACGAAAATCCGCACTGGGTCGCGCAATCTTCCACCGATATTACCGAAGGTAACCTGAGCACTTCCTCCATGCAGCTGGCCGCCACCATGCACACGCAGCAATTTGAGGCCGGCATGCAGATCAACGAATACTTTTCCAAATCAGCCACCCGCGCCAATCCCGGCCCACGTATCAAATGGGTACGCTTCGAGGCCAACCGGCTCTCGTCTTCACAGGTGGGACTGCTGTGGACCACCTGGTTTGAAGTGAACAACGATTATTTTGAAATTGAAAGAAGGCTCGAAACAGAAAATACATTTACCAAAGTGGGCGTAGCGCCCACCAAAGCGGTGAACGGCAACAGCCTGCGCCTGCTCGATTATAATACGATCGACAACAACGACTTCCAGGGATGGAGCTATTACCGCCTGAAAGCAGTGCTGCGCAACGGCGAAACGGAATACTCCGAAATACGGCCGGTGCCGCCGCTGAAGCAGGTGGAGATCTTCCCCAACCCGAACTACGGGCGGTTCAAAGTACGTGTCAGCGGCGTACGCGCTGCCATGCGCATGCAGATATCCAATGCATGGGGCCAGGTATTGCGGCAGTATGACATCGACCGGGAAGGTAATATTGAAGTAACGGACCTGCCCGCCGCCACCTACTTCCTCGTGATCATGTATAGGGATACACAGGTGGTGATGCATACAGCGAAGATCGTGGTGCTGAAATAAAAAGGGTGTACCGTCTTTCAGATACACCCTCTGACGCCTTTGCGTCGACAGTTTTCGTATGGAGCAACCCAGTTAGGCGATACTAACTGAAGGTTTCCATGAATATCCTGTAGATTGCATGAATACCTCCTTTTTTTTGATGAACAATGAATGTACGGATTTCATCCTCCATCCCGTTATAAAGAATTGTTAAAAACCTCTTCTTCTTTTTGGTGCAGCTTCAAAGCCTTTACCAGCACGGGCAGCCCCATGCCCTGCACCACCAGCGTAATCAGCACTACCACAACAGCAATGAAGATAATGGTGTGCCGCTCCGGGAAAGGAGTACCGTCATTCAAGCGGTGCGGCAGCGCCAGCGCCGTAGCCAGGGAAACGATGCCCCGCATGCCGGACCAGCCGATGATCAGGCAGTTCTTCCAGTCCAGCAGCGCCCTTTTGTTCCGCGGCGTGTTTTTCTTCCGGAAATTCTTCTGCAGATCGAAATGCTGGAGGTACACCCTCCCCATGCGGATAATGAGCGTCACGAGGCAGATCAGGAAGCTGTAGCCGATCAGCGGCAGGATGTCGTCATGATCGATGCTTTCAATTACGTAAGGAAATTCAAGGCCGATGAGGATGAAGATCAGGCCGTTCAGCAGAAATATGATGATGTTCCAGATGGCTTTGGACTGCACCTTGGTTTGTTCCGGAATGGTTTTCGGCATGATCAGCGATATCATGATAGCGCTGGTTACAACGGCGATCACACCGGAGACATGCAGCGTTTCCGCCAGGAGATAAGCCACGAAAGGCATCAGCAAAGTAAGGCTGATGGAAACAATGCTGTTGTCTTTTGTCCGTTTCAGCATGATGCCCAGCAGCCTGCCCAGTACAACACCGATAAAGCATCCGCCTAATATCAATCCTACAAATTCCAGGGAAGCTTTCCACAATACGAACGAAGTACCGGCCACCGCCGCCACGGCAAAACGGTAAGCGATGAGGCCGGATGCGTCGTTGATGAGGCTTTCGCCTTCCAGGATGGTGATGGTCTTGCGCGGAAGCCCGAGCCCTTTTGTAATGCTCATGGCCGCGACCGCATCCGTAGCGGACAGAATGGCGCCAAGCGCGAAAGCCAGCGGCCAGGTCATGTCCGGAATAACGTAGTAGGCCGTTATGGCAATGCCGGCCGTGGTCAGGAAAACCAGCGCAAAAGCCAGCGTGCTGATCATCCTGAAATTGTTCCGGAACTCGTGCAGCGAAATATTGAAAGCCGCATCGTACAACAGGGGCGGCAGGAAGATCAGGAAGATGATCTCGGGGTTGATGATGATCTGCGGCATGCCCGGGATAAACCCGATGGCAATGCCCGCCGTAACCAGCAGGATGGGGTATGGCAGCCGGATCCTGTCCGCTATGGCGGACAGCCCTATCATCATGGCAAGGATGAAAATAACGATGCTGTAATTCTCCATTCTCTTATTTGTATGACATGCCGGACAAACATATGCATTTTTGATATTAAATTAGCTTTACAATCATCCTGCTATGCATCGTTTACTATTCCTGCTCCTGGCGCTGCCATTTACCAACGCCATTGCCCAGCAAACCCAAAAGCCGCCGCTTCACGGCAAACACTGGATGGCCATCACCGGCAAGCCCCTCGCCGCTACCGCCGGCTCCATGATATTCCAGCAGGGCGGCAACGCCGTAGACGCGGCCTGCGCCATGCTCGCCGCCGCCTGCACCATGTGGGACGTGCTGAGCTGGGGCGGGGAAACACAGGCGTTGATCTATCATCCGAAGCTGAAAAAAGTGATCGCCATCAATGCGCTGGGCGTTGCGCCTACGGGAGCCACGCCGGCATTCTTCAAACAGAAAGGCTATAATTTCCCGCCCGAATATGGCCCTCTGGCCGCCGTAACGCCCGGCACACCGGGAGGGCTTTGTTACATGCTCGCCGAATACGGCACGCTCAGCCTCAAAGAAGTACTGGCCCCCGCTATGGAAATGGCGGCCGGCTATCCCATGGAAGCACAGACCGCCAACAGCATCGAACGGCAAAAGGCCATGATCAAAGAATGGCCGTACAGCAAAAAGGTATTCCTCACCCATCCCGGAGAAAAAAGGGAAGCGCCGGAAGCCGGGGAGATCTTTGTGCAGCAAGACCTGCTCGTTACACTGACAAAAATGGTGGAAGCCGAACAGGAAGCGCTGCGCAAGGGCAAAAGCCGAAAAGAAGCCATTATGGCCGCCAGCGACAGGTTCTATAAAGGAGATATCGCAGAAGAATTTGTAAGAGGATGCCGGGAACAGGGCGGCCTGATCACGATGGAAGACCTCGCCGGCTGGAAACCCCTGGAAGAAGCGCCGCTGCACGTGAACTACAAAGGCATCGATGTATACAAGCTGCAGGAATGGACACAAGGCCCCGCGCTGCTGCAAAGCCTCAACATCCTCGAACAGTTCGATCTGCAAAAAATGGGGTACAACTCCCCTGCCTACATTCATACGCTGTATCAAACCATGAACCTCGCTTTTGCCGACCGTGATTTTTATTACGGCGATCCGCGCTTTAACAGGCAATCTCCCATCAAGGGACTGCTGAGCAAGGAATACGCAAAGGAAAGGGCAAAGCTGATCCGCCCGGACAGGAATGATCCCGCGCCGCTGCCCGGCGATCCGTATAAATATGAAGGGAAGGCCAATCCGGTACAGCATCTGCTGGAAAAATGGCGGCAGTTTGCCGATTCTGCTAATGATGACAGGCCGGGGCAGGCCACACCCAAACATGACGTGGTGGCGTTACAGGCCGCATCAGCAACGGGACAAGCAACACCGATGCATCAAGTTGCAGCGTCGCAGACCACATCTGTAGCAGAACAAGCAACACCAATGCAGCAAGTTGCAGCGTCGCAGACCACATCTGTAGCAGAACAAGCAACACCAATGCAGCAGGCTGTAGCGTCACAAACCACATCAGCAATGGAACAAGCAACGCCCGCGAACGATGGAATAGCCCTGCTGCAAACCTCATCCACCGCAGACAGCCTCTGGCACGACCGCCTCTGGCGGGGCACCACCACCGTGGAAGCAGCGGATGAAGAAGGCTGGGTAGTATCCATCACGCCCAGCGGAGGCTGGGTACCCGCCTGTATCGCAGGACGCACCGGCGTTGGCATGAGCCAGCGGCTGCAAAGCTTTGTGCTGGATTCCGCCCTCAACCCGTTCAACGTGGTAGCGCCGGGCAAGCGCCCCCGCGTGACGCTCACCCCGTCGCTCGCGCTGAAAAACGGCGAACCCTTCCTCGCTTTCGGCGTACAGGGCGGTGATACGCAGGACCAGAACCTGCTGCAGTTCTTCCTGAATGTAGTAGAGTTCGGCATGACGGTACAGCAAGCCTCGGAAGCCGCGAACATCAACAGCGACCAGCTGTGGCTGTCCCTCGGCGGCACCGCGCTGAAAGACCGCCGCCCCCGCCCCGGCAGCATCCTGTTGCAAAGCAACACCCCAGAGGCAACAAGAAAAGCGCTGAAAAAAATGGGATATAACATGTATTTCAGAGCACGCACCAGCGGCCCCATCAACGCGATCTACATCGACCGCGAACATGGCAGCCTGTGGGGCGGCAGCAGCAACCACGGAGAAGATTACGGCATCGGCTGGTAAAGCAATATTATTTGTATTATATTCAGCCCCTCAACTATCACTTATCCACGATGAAAATGAGATACATCCTGTCCACCGTCTTTTTATGCATGATCTGCGGTTTGCAGACACAGGCGCAGGTAGATACCAGCCTGCAGGCGGAACTGGTTTCCCGCCAGTTTTCCTTTACCGAAGGGCCCGCGCCGGATAAACAGGGCAATATCTACTTCACGGACCAGCCGAACGACCAGATATGGAAGTACGATACAGATGGCAAGCTCTCTCTTTTCATGGATAAAGCAGGCCGCTCCAATGGCCTGTATGTCGATAAAAAAGGTAACATTATCGCCTGCGCGGACGAGCACAATGAAATGTGGTCCATTACGCCGGACGGACAAAAAACCGTGCTGTTCGCGGATTATAACGGACAAAAAATGAACGGCCCGAACGATCTCTGGATCAGCCCGAAAGGTGTTATCTATTTTACCGATCCCTACTACCAGCGCAACTACTGGACGCGGCAAAAACCCGAGATCGAAGCGCAAAGGGTTTACTTCCTGCGCAAAGGCAAAAAAACACCCGTCATCGCTACGGAAGACATCAAAAAACCTAACGGCATCGTGGGTACGAAAGATGGTAAACATGTTTACGTGGCGGACATCGGCGCCAGCAAAATATACAAATACAAAGTGCAGAAAAACGGTACGCTGGGCGACCGCCAGCTGTTTGCGGATGAACTGGCCGACGGCATCACGCTGGATGCGGAAGGCAATCTCTACACCTGCGGCCACGGCGTGAACGTGTACAACCCCGAAGGCAAAAAGATCCGTCACATCAAAGTACCGGAGAAATGGACCGCCAATGCCTGCTTCGGGGGAAAAGACCGGAACATTCTTTTCATCACAGCGTCCACCAGCGTATACATCGTTAAAATGCCCGTAAAAGGCGCAGAGTAGATCAGCAGCGGGCACCTTGTAACGAAACCCGCAAAAGCGCCGGCAGATCAAAGATACCAGCCTTCACCTGAGAGGGACAGCCAGATGGTATCTCCCTTCGCAAAATTACCGCGTCCGGCCCTGACCATGATGGTCTGCCCCTTCGCTTCCGCGGCTATCTCGAAATAATTACCGTAAAAGTAAACCTGCCGCACGGTCGCTTCCAGCGTCAGTTGTCCGCCCGACACGATTTTGAACTGCTCCGGCCGCGTGAACAGCCGTTTGGCATCCACCGCTTTTTTCCCAGCCAGCACGGGATCGGTAAGGTTGTAAGTACCGAACAATCCCGCCGCATATTCGTTCACCGGCTGCAGGTACACCTGCTCCGGCCGTCCTTCCTGTATGAAGCGGCCATTGTGGATGATAAAAAGCCGGTCCGCCCAGGGCAGCATGTCCGTAGGGTCATGCGATACCAGCAGGCAGGTGATCTTCAGCTTTTCGCCGAGGTCTTCAATAACCTGCTTCAGTATGCCGCGGTGAATGAGGTCGAGGTTCGAGAAAGGCTCATCCAGCAGCAGCAGCCGTGGGGATGTAACGAGCAGCCGCGCCAGGGCGATCCGCTGTTTTTCACCGCCGGAAAGCTGATCGTTCTTGCGCTTCAGCAGGTGGCTGATGCGGCATATTTCATAGAGGGTGGCCGCTTCTTCATCCGGCAGCCTGTTGGCGTAGCCGAGCAGCTCTTCCATCCTGTAGTTGTTGCGCAGCTCAAAGTGCTGGGACAAATAGGCGATACCCGGATGCCCCGGTATCAGCTTGTCATTCGGCCCTTTTATCTTTTCTCCTTCGAACAACACCTGTCCTTCATCCTGCTGAATCAGCCCGCCAATGATCCGCAGCAAAGTGCTCTTGCCGGAGCCGGAAGCTCCCGCGATAGCGATCTTCTCAAACTTTTCCTGGGTAAAGCTGATGCCTTGCAGTTGAAAATTTCCTTCCTGCCTGCGGATATCTGATACTTGTAATAAACTCATAATTAGCTGCAAAAAGCGCATGAAAGTACTAAAAAGCCGGGGATTCTTTGTGTAAATCACCCTGTTATTGTCGCACCTTACCCGGTACAGACAATAGATTTATGGATACATTTGAGGTAAATAAAACATCATCCGATGGCTGCAAAAGTAAAATTCAACACCACGATCTTCCAGTCAGGCAACAACACCGGCATACAGGTGCCGGAAGATGTTGTGGAAAAGTTAGGCGCCGGCAAACGCCCGGCGGTGACGGTTACATTGAACGGTTTCACTTATCGTAGTACCGTTGCCGTTATGGGGGGCCAGTACCTCATTCCGCTCAGCGCGGAACGCAGAACAGACGCGAAGGTGAAGGGCGGCGACAAGCTGGATGTTACGCTGGAGCTGGATACGGCGCCGCGTGAGGTGGAACTTCCGGAAGATTTCAAAAAGGCGTTGAACAAGGATAAAGCTGCGTTGAAGTTTTTTGAAGGATTGTCTTACAGCGCGAAACAACGGTACGTGCTGCCGATCGGGCAGGCAAAAACGGAAGAAACACGGCAGCGCAGGATAGAAAAAGCGGTCAGCGATCTGAAAGCCGGGAAGAAATAAATGTTGCGGAATTGCCGGTCAGGCAGGAATGACGGCAAGCAGGCCCCGGAGATATGCATTGCCGGCGCGGCGGGGAACTGCTTAAAAAAGTTTCAGCTGCTCAGATGATAGCGGCTTCGATCTCCCGAACACCGTTCTCCCCCCATGTTTCCATGCATCTTCCCGCTCCTTCTCTATCAGCCGGTCAAAGTTGGCATTCGGTTCAAAATCCTGCTCCGCCCGCGCCGCGATCTCGTGCAGCTTTTTAACAGCGGCGGATTTGTCCGTCTGCCCGATCTTCGCCTTGTCTACCGCGGTGCGCAGCACCTGGATGGTTTCATCGAATACTTTTACGGGAACAGGGAAAGGATGACCGTCTTTCCCGCCATGGGCGAATGAAAAACGCGCGGGGTCCTTGAAGCGGGAAGGCGTGCCGTGAATCACTTCGCTGACGAGGGTGAGCGATTGCAATGTTCTCGGCCCCACGCCCTGCAGCAACAACAGGTCCTCAAAATTGCCGGGCTGCTGTTCATGCGCCAGCCATAATACGGAACCGAGGCGCTTGAGATTCACATCTTCCGCGCGCACATCGTGGTGCGAAGGCAATATCAGCCGCTGAAAGTCTTTTATCAAAGCGCCGGGATCATCCTGCGTGATGGTCAGAATGCCTTCCCTCGCGGGCCTGGCGGCGGTATCGGTCAGATTCAGTATCGGCCCCTGGTTCCGACCGCAAACACCGGTGTGCGGCTCTTCCACAAAAGACCGGAAAGCATCCGAGTGCCAGTGGTACCGCCGGGCGGTCTTGCTAAGCGGGTCCATGCCCTGCTGCACCACCGTCCATTGCCCGGTATTGCTGACGATGAAATTATGGGTGTATAACTGGAATCCGTCCTGCACGGCGGTATTGTCCACTTTCGCGCTGAGCTTGCTGCAACGCACCAGCTCATGCCCATTGAGGCCGGTACTGTCCGCCAGCCGCAGCAGTTCAGCAGGGGTTTCCGTGGAGAATTTCCCCTTGCCGCCACAAATGTAAATGCCAAGCTCCTTCGCAAAAGGGTTCACCGCCCTTTTCAACGCGCCCATTACCGAGGTAGTGATACCGGAAGAATGCCAGTCCATCCCCATCACCGCCCCGAAACTCTGGAACCAGAACGGGTCGGACAACCGGCGCAGCACTTCTTCCCTCCCATATTCCGTGATAATGGCTTCCGTGATCGCCAGGCCAAGTCTGGCCATGCGTTCTGCCAGCCATTTGGGCACATAACCGTAGTGCAGCGGAAGGTCCGCGGAGCCGGAGCGTTTCATACTGCAAAGATACGAAGAACGGAAGGATCGATAAGACAACGGTAATTTTCATATACCTGCAACTGCTGACCGAAACCAATAAATGCGTATCTTTGCGTCATCATGTGATCATAATCCACACATCCGCGCAGCTCCCGCTGCTTTCTTCCGCAAGCCGTCCGGCTTTGTAACACTTATCAGATTCATTTACTGTTCACAAAAATTTACCGACATGAAACTTACATCCTGCCAACGGACCGTTCCATTCATTTTCCCAACCACCACAACAGACATCACATGCTTATCAACGCACAACATATCACATATCAAACGCCCCATCACGCACTGCTTTTTTCCGGCCTGAATTTCACCCTGCAAAAAGGTGAGAAGGCCGCCATCACAGGCAACAACGGCACGGGTAAAAGCACGCTGCTGCGCATTATCGCCGGGCAGGAAAAAAACTATACGGGCGACCTCCGCGTCGCCGGAAGCATTTATTATGTACCACAGCACTACGGCCACTTCAACCACCTCACCGTGGCGGACGCCCTGGGCATTGCCCCGCTGCTGAACGCTCTGCAGGCCATAGAAAATGGTGCAACCGACCAGCATTATTATGATCTGCTGGAACATCACTGGGACATCAGCGCCCGCTGTGAGGAAGCCTTCGCCCGCTGGGGCATCACCGGCATCACCCCGGATCAGCCGCTGCAACAATTGAGCGGCGGCATGAAAACCAGGCTCTTCCTTTCCGGCATCGATATTTTTGAACCGGATATCGTGCTGCTGGACGAGCCTACCAACCACCTCGACACGGCCGCCCGGCAACGCCTGTACGAATGGATGGAAAATACCAGCTGCACGTTACTGCTCACCAGCCATGACCGGCAACTGCTCCGTTTATGCGAGCCCGTTTGGGAATTGCAGCCGGACGGCATCCGGGCATACGGTGGCAATTATGATTTCTATGCCGCGCAGAAAACCGCGGAAAACGCCGCCAGGGAGCACAAGCTGGCGCATCATCAGAAGGCGTTGAAGGAAGCGAAGCAAAAGCAGCAGCAAACGCTGGAACGCAAGCAGCATGCGGACGCGCAGGCCCGTAAAAGCAGCCGCCGCGGCGGAGAACCGAAGATCATGCAGAACATATGGAAGAACGCCGCCGAAAGCAGTACCGGCAAATTGAAAGAAGTGCACAGCGCCCGCGTGAACGAGCTGCGTGCGGACCTGCAGGAGGCAGCGGCCATGGTACAGCTGCAGCGCATCATGAAAGGATACTTCGGCAACCCGGCCCTCCCGAAAGGCAAAGTGCTCATCCAGGCTACGGACATCAACCATGCCTACGGAAACAGCGCCCCGTTATGGCCGCAACCGCTGACGCTCACCATCCGCAGCGGCGCGCGGCTGGCCGTTGCCGGCGGCAATGGCAGCGGCAAGTCCACCCTGTTCAGCATCCTGCAGGGTAAAATATCGCCGGCACAGGGTGATATACAGATCGCGCCCTGCACTACCCTGCTGCTGGACCAGGATTACAGCCTGATAGACCGGGAGAAAACGGTGCTGGAACAAGCGCTCTCCTTTAATGAAACGCGGCTGGAAACGGCGGCGGTGCATACCCTGCTCGCCAACTTCCTCTTTACGCCGGAAAGCTGGAACAAGCCCTGCGCGGTGCTCAGCGGCGGTGAAATGTTACGGCTGGCGCTTTGCTGCATGGTGCTGCAAAACAAAACGCCGGATATCATTTTCCTGGACGAGCCGGTGAATAACCTCGACCTGAGCAATATCCAGATGCTGGCGAAGATATTCGCAGAATACTCAGGAACGCTGCTGGTGATATCGCATGATACCGGTTTCCTCGAGGAAGCGGGTGTCAGGGAAACGCTGCAACTTCTTTCATAAACCGCTGCAATTAAACAAAACATCCGTTCCATAAACCGGAAGCGCCCGTCCATTAAAGGATGGGCGTTATCGTTCAGGGAGAACGTAGTTTTAGCACTATCAATCCTCTTATCATGGAAGCGATCCACATTACGTTACCTCAAAAAAGCCGGGCCGTGCGGCTGATAGACATCACGCAGCCTTCCGCTATTGCCCTGGCAACAGCAGCGGTCCGTCATCATCCCGTTCTTGTTCAGCTTCCCACCGTGTTCGCGTTACTGGCAGCGCCCACTTCCGAAGGCGCGCGGCAGCTGGATAATTGCAAAATGAGGCTTGCCGGCAAAAATTACGGCACGGCCATCGGCAGTCTGCACAAGTTCCTCGCGCAGGCGCAGCCTGCGTCCCTGCCGGCATCTTTCAATACCGCCCGGCATTTCAGCAACATGGAAGGCGCTTTCATCCGCCTGCAATTCCGGCAGCGGCATTGCCAGTCCCAAACCCTCCGCAACGGCACACATCAGGGTCTGCTGCTAAGCGGTGCGTTCAGGGAACTGTTCATCTCCATCGAAAATGCATTCGAAGATTATCCTTCGGATGATATGTGGAGCGGGAATAATTACGGCGCGCCGCTGTGCACAAGCTGTAATATCAGCGGCGATCCCGGTGGTTCCATTGTGTCGCTGGATAAAGCGATGGAATTTGCCAGGCAAAGGAAAATACCCTTTATCATCACCACGAAAAATGCCGCGTGCGAAAAGGGATCTTATCCGATCTTCGGGTTTAGCCATGAAGGGGTTCACCTCCATCGCAGGGGGCCGGGCATGGAGCGCTTCGCGGGACGGATTCCAGCGTCCTTACAGCGTTGGCAGGCGTGAAAATATTTCAGGGGACAGTAAGGGCAGCCAGTTGAAACTTATTTCCCCTGCTGCTTACCGCTCATAGAACAACAACTTCACCGGCCCGATCAACCCCGCAGGCAGCAATTCCGAATCCTTCTCCACAAAGCGCCACGGCGTAAAAGTCACCCGCTTGCTGGACGGTCTTGTTTCATTCGTCCACACCCATGCCGGGAACTCTTTTAACTCATATCCTTTGAAGTCGTTGCCGGCATAGCGGAGATTCTCGCGCCATTCAAGGTCCGCCGGCAGCTGCTCATCTCCCACCATGCGGTTCCACCAGGTATTGGTTATTTTGAGCGTGATGCTGTTCTCTCCCGGACGCAGGAAATCACTGATATCCGACTGGTAAGGAGGCTTCCACAGCGTATCCACCACCGAACCGTTGATGATGACCTCCGCCAGGTTCTTCACGGTTCCGAGCGACAGGATCACACCGGACTGAAGCTGCTTTTTCGTACAGTTGATATTCGCCTGATACGTTGCCGTACCGGAAAAGTATTTAATGCCAAACTCCTTGCTGTCAGACCAGGAGCCTGCCGTCAAACGGGCTTGCGACGGCGCGCCATAGCCTTCCGGAAAGCGCACGTCCCACGCCAGGTTCAGCGGCATGCTATCTTTTATTTCAGGCATACCGTACAATCCCGCAGGGAGATTTCCTGCAGGCTGGAATAGTATAAAAACAGCGCCAAAAGGCGTAAACGGAATTTTAACACGGATGCGGTCACCTTCCTGCGCCCACTCCTTGCAGCGGTATTGCTTCCCGGTTTCCGGGTCCCATATCACCGGTATTTTATCTTTCACCCGGAACATCAGCTCCGCCTGCTGCTCCGTGGCCACCTGGCTGGATACGAAGTATATATCCGTGTTTCCCAGCAGGCGGTGCGTCCATGCTACCGCATCTTCACCCTGACGGACGCCGGCGGCGGTTTCAGGAAAACCACCCCAGCCCATGGCCTTACCGGAGGCATGCAACACCTCCACATCAGGAGGCGTAACAGACTTCAGCAGTTTCATGAAAGCAGGTGACCACCTGGTGGTCATCGCCGGCTCTTCCCAGAATTCCCATCCTTTTGTACGGGTCTGCAAAAAATAATCCCGTTCCGCATCAAATTCATCTTTCCATACCTCCTTCATCCATATCAATCTGCCCGCGCCCACTTTATTTTCAACTATGGTGCTGCCATCCATCCGTCCCCACAATTCATCCGTCAGTTGCCGCACCAGGCTGTCGTTTTGCTGATAGTTCAGCAGTCCCGGAGCGTGATATGGCTTGTCCCTGCACACAATAGTCCCTCCTTTTCTCAAAAGATAACCGATCCTGCGAAGCATCTCCGGCGCCATTTTCCCTTTCGTTTCCGGCAGCAGCAGCACCCGGTATTTTGCACCGGAAGGAAGCGTGAAGTAACCATCCTTCACATCCATTTTGTTTAACAGCAGCTCTTCAGACACCAGGTCGTAATTATATTTTTTATGCAAGCCCATCGGCATGGTATATTCCCAGTCGAGCGTAGGCAGCAGTCCTACTACATCCGCCACATTACGCCCCTGCTGCAGCATGTACTGGCACCGGGAAAGATAGTTCGTCCATGCCCTGCCCGATTGCAACCAGGTTTGGGCGGGAACGAACATCGTTCCCCAGAAGAACATGTTCATGCCCGGCTTTTGGTCCATTCCCCAGGGTTGCAGCGCCGTTCCGTGCAATACCATTTTGTTGACGCCGTTGCAGAAAGCCAGGTCGCCCACGCGCTTGATAGCATAAGGGTCCATCTTCCAGTTCCCATCGTTCCAGCGGCCTGTGTAAGCTTCCGCAGCTACTTCCTTGCGGCCGTAAGTATTCGCCGCGCTGGCGGCCCATCTGGCCGTGTGCATCCTTTCCGTGCTCACCCAGAACTCGCACATCGGCACCTGCACCCTTCCGGCCATGCGCACAGGATCGAAAGGCGCGGTGTAAGGTTCGGTCATGAACTGCATGCCGAGCGAGTCCGCTTTACCGGAGAGATTTGAAAAGAAGTTCTCCGCGAACAGGTCGGTCTGCGTGAGGTAAAGATCATTCGCGAAGCGCTTGCCGAGGTCTTCATTTCCCAGCACCCGGTCACTCTTGTACGTGATCAGCCAGGGAGCGGGATCGTATCCTCTCCGTTTGATAAATTCTTCACGGAAGTGCACCGTCCATTCCGGGTTGCCTACTTCCCAGCTGTCCGCTTCAAAGGCCCGGATGGTGTTGCCGGCAAGCTGCGGCGATTCACGGATGAACCGCCCCACCATACTGTCAAACATCGCGTTCACCGCAAGTTTGTCCAGCTTGTCGCATTCCAGCCCTTTGCCGCCAACGGGCGGCGGGCGGTTATATGCCAGCGCATTGCGCATGGCATAACGCCTGATCACCCAGTTGCCCGCGGGCGCCTTCCACGTGATCGTTCCCTGCTGCACTTTGCTGGTCAGATCAATGACTTCCGCGGGAGATACCTGCGTTTTGTCAGGAAAAGCAACGATGGCAATATCACTGGTATAGTAATCAAATCCCGGGCGCAGCAGGATGTAGGTGTTATCGTTGACGCGGTTGAACAAGGTCATGCCAAATCCGTCGTTGATGGCGCCGGCGCTGTAACCGAAAGCCTCGATTGAACCGGAGGTATGTACCGCTGCGTTCCGCGCCACGTTCCGGCCGCCAGACATCACAACGATCTCTTCCAGCGCCAGCAGGTACTGTGTTTTACCTTCCCGCAAAACAGAATAGTTGCCCGCTGTTGTGATGCGGATGTGTTGTATCTTCTTGTTATTTTTCTTCAGGAAAAGCGCCGGCACCGCGTCTCCCGTCCGCAGCGTGTAAGTAACACTGTCTGAAAAATCTTCTTTCCCGGCAACGGTAATGTTAAACGCTGCCGGCATGCCAAACCGCTTTTTATCGTTGTTGTCGAAAGGATGAAGATAGATCGCATCTACCGGAACAGCCTGCTCAAGATCGATCCGCACTTCAACGGGAAGATCATCAATAGAAAATGCCGAATGAAACGCCTTCGCTTTTCCAACAGGCTGATCATCCACCCGTAAAGTAACCGTACGATCCGTTCCCGCTATTTTTGTTTCAGTATACGCAATATGCTGCACCGCCTGGTCCGGCTTCACCCATGGCCCGCCGCTATGGCACCATCCCGGCCCGCATTGGGAGGAAATGGTCAGGCCCACACGCGCGGATTCCTGCGCGGCAAATTTCCAGGCATCGAAAAATGCGGGTGTTTGTGAGATGATGGGATTCGGCATGTGATGATCGCTCCACATCTGCCGGTCGTTTGTTTCACTGCCCACCAGCATGATCAGCGTGCCGCTCAATCCGAATTTTTTGAACTGTTCAAGGTCGGACGTAATACCTTTTTTCGTTACCATGTCATTGATCCAGTCCCAGAATATCCAGGGGCGGTAGTCATCGGATGGATCTTTAAATTGATGAACGTCCTGTCCGGATGCGGCCAGGCAGGCCAGCAGGGATGCCGCCAACAGTGCTTTCAGCTTCATAACGTAATGGTTAAAACAGGTGGGGGTAATCGGAGATGATGCCATCTACCCCTATCGATTTCAGTTTGTTGATCTCTTCTTTGGTGTTGACGGTCCAGGGGAGCACTTTCATGCCTTTCTGATGGCATGCTTCCACCATTTCCGCCGTCACCAGCTTGTAATACGGACTATAAAGGTCCGGAACGAACGTTAGCCGCCGCAGGTTTGTTTCCACATCATTCCGGGCCGTTAGGAACGAGGTTTTTACTTCCCCGGCATAATCCCGGTGCACGATTTCCAGCATGCCGGGATCGAACGACTGGATCATTACGCGGCTTTGTATCTTTTTGTTCCGGATGATCTCCATCGTTGCTTTGATGAATTGCTCGCGAAATTCACTCGTGGCGGTGCTGGCGGGAGAAGGCACTTTCGCTTCGATATTGTAGGAAGGTTGTACGCCTTTCTTTGCTGCATACGCTTCCACGGAATCGATCAGCTCCGCCAGCAGCGGAATAACAGCCGCCATCTTTTTTTGCTGCGGAAACTCCGGGTGCGGGCGCAGGCCCACATCGAATTTCCGGATCTCGTCGTAAGTGAGCTGATTGAGTTTAAGGCCGGCTTCTTCGGATTTCAGCACCGGGCGGCCATCCGGGTGCCGGGCGAATATGCCCGAGATGTATGCATCATGCGATACGATGATCTTGTTGTCCTTACTGAAATACAGGTCCATTTCCAGCGTGGCGCCCAGGTCGAGGGCGTACTTCATGGCCGCGATGGTATTCTCCGGCATCATGCCGCGGCCGCCCCTGTGGGCCTGCGCATCAAACTGCTGCGCCAGCGCCGGCTGTAACGTGATGATACAGCATATGGTGATGATGATCTTGTACATAATCAGTTGATTATTGATAAACATGCGTCCATACCCTTGCCCGGTAAATGGTGTATCCCGGCACATATCTCGAAAAAGCGATCGCACCCGTAGACGCATCAAAGAAATCCACTTTGTTGGTGTGATATTCGTGAACAGTGGGATTATAGGCATGGGTGGTGACGTAATATCCTCCCTGCATTTTGGAAGCGGACTTCAGCCGCACCTGGCTGCCCGTATACAAATGGGAAGCGCCGGGCGTGGGCGTGAATGCCTTCGTTTGTTTGTTGAACCGGTACACGCCCGTATGGTCGCCGTAAATGAGCACATCATCATTGTCATATTCCGCGGTAAGATCATGCGGATACATCAAACGGTTGGCATCAGCCAGGATGCTGGACGGATGGCCGAACGGCAACACGGCGCGCAGGCTGACATCTTCTGTCAGTGTAGGGCTTGTTCTGGTGCCGCCGATGATATAAGCAAAAAGCCCCTGATGCCGCACGCCGCCGATATTGATCTCCGCGCCCACCCATAGCCGGTGGTAGATCGTATCCAGCAGCAAGGCATGCGGCCCCTGGATATTGACCTGCGTGTAGCTGGCGCCGGTAGCGTCCGCCGTGTTGTAAATGCGCACCCAGTTGCCATAGGTGCTGGAAGCTGTACCGTCACCAAAGCCCGCCACTACAAGGTTACCGTTGGGCAACAGCTCAATGGCGTGGTTATTCGGGTTCTGGTTGGTGGGAAAAGTATATTCCCACAGCTTCTGCCCCTTCACATAACTTCCCGACGGAATGTAAGCGCCGATCGCCAGGTAACGCCCGCCCTGTATGGCGAACGCGGATTCCGCTTTACCGGAAAAGCCGCTGACATAGTGCAGCCGCATGTCGCCCACACCTACGCCCATGGCGGACACAGCACCTGAAGAATATCCCAGCGCGGTGGTAGGCTTAAACGACCACTCGCGCGTAGTAGCATCCCAGGTAGTGTGGTTGTACCGGTAGATCTCGATCGTCTTGTCAGCCGTATTGCTGATGGCGATCCAGGGCGTCCAGGTGGTGATGTCATTCGTGGTGTTCTCTTCGCTGCCGGTGCCGGATTTTGTATCCGCTTCCGGGCCGGCCGCTTTTTTACATTGCACGGCCGCCATCATGCAGATGGCTATCACCAGGCCGCTGCAACGTATTTTTGTTTGCTTTTTCATGGGGACAGGTTTTAAATTTCTTTATTGCTCATAACCGGTGTTCTGTGTCAATGCCGGGTTCAGCTCCCGCTCTGATTGCGGAATGGGGAACAGCAGCATATACGATTCGAGCTGGAAGGCATTCGCGGGTAAATAGGACAGCCGCAGCTTCAGGTCGTTACCGAACGCTTCCATGGTTTCCATGGCCGTGCCGGTCCTCACCAGGTCGTGCCAGCGGTGGTTCTCAAATGCCAGCTCCACGCGGCGCTCACGGGCGATAATGGGCCTGAGCAGTTCGGGATTTGCTTCCGTGATGGCATCCAGCCCGCTTCGCGGCACCCGCACCTGGTTCAGGTAAGGCAACGCTTCAGGCGCCTTGTTCTGTTCATTCAATGCTTCGGCCAGCAGCAGCAAGGCATCCGCATACCGGTAAACCGGCCAGTTGTCATTCGTATTGTTGGCGTTGCTATGCGCGTGGAGGAATTTTTTGATGTAGGGCACGCCTACTTTCCCCGGCGCGGGCGTATAATCAATGACGCTCTTTTTCGCGGAAAAAGTGAAGATCAGGCTGGTGTTGTAGCTGCCTTCCGCTATGCCGATGGAAGCTTCCAGCCTTTTATCACCCGGTTCATAGGCGTCGATCAGGTCCTGCGTGGGAATATTGTAGCCGCCGGTGTTGACGTTGTTGGTCTTCACACCTGTGATGATCTGTGTATCCATCGAGCGGGGAAGGAACTGGTAGATAAAATTGCTTTGCTGGCCCTGTTCGATGCCTTGCAGGTATTGCACTTCAAAGATGGACTCACGGCTGTTCTTACTGGATGTTGAAAACACATCTTCATAATTACCCAGCAGCTGGTATCCCATCCCCGGCAGCGTCTTCAACAGCAGCTCCGCATCCCGGTACCGCTTCAGGGTCATGTATACTTCCGCCAGCAGCATGGTAGCAGATCCCTTCGTAGCCAGCCCGGTTTGCGGGAAGCTGGCGGGCGGCTTCATCTGGTCCACCGCATCGCCTGCATCCGCAATGATCTGTGCGTACACTTCTTCGGCGGATGACCGGGCCACGAAAGCATCGTCTGCTTTTTCCACTTCCTTCAGGTGCAGCGACACACCGCCGAAATACCGCACCAGCTTGAAATAGAAATAGGCGCGGAGGAATTTTGCCTGTGCTTCGATATCCGTTTTTACGGCTTCGTCTATCGATGCGGCTTTGGCCCTTGTAAGCACGATATTGGCTCTCGCAATGCCCGTGTAGCAAGCAAAGTAGGTGTTGGCGGAATAGGAGTTGCCGGCATTGTCCAGGAAGTCCGCGATGTTCTCGCGGTGCACGTAGCCATCGCCGCGGTTCACGGTATAGTCTTCATAATGCGTATTATCCGACCGCATCTCGGCCATATTGTAATCAACGTTCGCCAGCCCGCGCAATGCGTTGTAGGTGGCCAGCAGCGCCTGCCGCAATCCTGCTTCGTCCTTGAAATATGTTGCTCCTGACGGCGAGTCTTCAGGCGCCAGGTTAATAAAATCATCTTTACAAGCTACGTTTGCCAATGTAAGCGCGATAAAGAGAATATACAGCTTTCTCATATTACTTTATTTGAAACTTGCATTAATACCAAGGGAAAATGTGCGGGGCACCGGGTAGGCCATCACGTCCACACCCAGCCCGCGCGTGGCGTCCAGACCGCTCAGGCTGATCTCCGGGTTCAGGCCGGAGTAGGCGGACCATACGAGCGCCTGCTGAATGGAAGCGTATACGCGCAGGTTCTTCAGCAGGAGCTGGTTGCCGAGCGCAAAGGTGTGGCCGAGCGATATGTTCTTTATCGCGAGGTGAGTGCCGTCTTCCACCCATTGGGAATTGGCATACCGGGCCAGCACGGTGGTATTGGCTTTTGTGCGCGGGTACATGCCGGCGCCGGGGTTCTCCTCGGAGCGCCAGCGGTCCTTTATATCCGCAAGCAATCCACGCGCACCGTCCAGGTTAGCCATGTGCGTCCACTTGGCAACGTTCAGTATCTTGCCGCCCACAGCGCCCGCCATGGAAATATTGAGGTCCCAGTTACCGTAAGTGAAATTGTTGGTGAAGCCGAAGCTGAAATCCGGCGTGGGATCTCCGATGAACGTACGGTCGTTGATATTGTCGATAACACCGTCCGGCACACCATCAGGCCCGGAAATATCTTTCATCTTTATCGTTCCCACATCAGAATGGAAATTGCCGGTCTGGTATTGCGGGGAGCTGCCCAGGTCTGCTGCGTCTTTATAGAAACCGAGGTTCACGAAACCATAGAACTCGCCAATGCTCCGCCCTACCTGGTGACGGTAATAATCGCCGGTAATGCTGGAGCTGGAGGCAATGAACCCGGGACTTACCAGCGATTTTATCCGGTTCCGCTCGAAGGCGACGTTCAGGTTGGAAGTCCATTTCAGCCTGCCATCGAGATTAACGGTGTTGAGCGTCAGCTCATGACCCCAGAACTCAAACACGCCGGTATTGAAGTTGATGGAAGTAAAGCCGGAAGAACGCGGGATCTTCCGCTCCTGGATCATGCCGTCCGATGTTTTCCGGTAGTAGTCGTATGTAAAAGAAACGCGGTTGTCGAATGCCATCACATCCAGCCCGATATCGAACTGTTTGTTCCTTTCCCAGGCCAGTTCCGAATTGCCCAGCTTGTTCACCGTGGCGCCGAAATCAACGCCGCCGTTCACCACGTAATTATATTGTCCGATGGTAGAGATATGCGTGTAGTTACCGAAGTAGTTATTTCCTGTGATGCCGTAGCTGCCGCGCAGCTTTAACAGGTTCAGGAAAGAAGCCTTCCGCATGAAATTTTCATCGCTGATGATCCAGCCGGCGGATACGGACGGGAAGTTGCCATACCTCCTGGCGGAGCCGAAGCGGGAGGAACCATCACGCCGGATGGCGCCGGAGAGCAGATACTTTCCTTTATAAGCGTAATTCAGCCGGGAGATCATGGACAGCAGGGAATAAGCGGTGTAGTTGCTGGTGGCGCCGGTGATATTGGTGGCCACGCTGATCCATTCTATATCATCATCCGGGAAATTCTGCGCGCTGATGCCGCTGCTTTCTCCTTCATACTTCTGCGCCGAATAGCCGGCCAGCGCCTCAAAGGAATGGTCTTTCAGCGACAGCCGGTATTGCAGGTTGGTTTCCGCCGTCCAGGAATAATTGTCCCAGGAATTGCTGTTGCCGGTGGCAATGGAAGTGGTGGAAATAGTGGATGGCGCAAAGCGGTTCCTGGTTTCATTGCCTTTGTCCACCGCGATGTTCGTTTTCAAAGAAAGCCCTTTCAGGAACTCATAATCAAGATACGCATTCCCGAGCAGGCGGCTGGTTTTATAGTCGTCCTTTACCAGCATCAATTGCGCGTAAGGGTTGACGTTGGTGACCATGCCGGCGGTGTTGGCGTGAATGGGATAGCTGCCGTCAGGGTTCACGGCGGGGGCGAGCGGACTGGCTTCCAGCGCCCATTGGAACAAACCGGCCAGGCCGTCCGTGCTCATGCGGTTATTATGATCGAAGCGGTAGCTGGGCGCGAGGCCGAACCCGATCTTCAGCTTGTCATCATTCAGATGAAAGTCCTGGTTGATACGGAAAGAAAACAGCTGCGTACCGGTATTCACCATCACGCCCTCCTGCCGCTGGTACCCGGCGATCACGGTGGAACGCGACCTGGCGGTGGCGGACGACACGGCGATGTCGTAGTTCTGGATGGGTGCCTGCCGCGTTACCACATCGAACCAGTTGGTGCCTTCGCCATAGCGTTCGGGGTTGGTGTAGATCTCGGGTACCTGGGCGTTGGAGTTCTCATACTTCCGCTTGTCCTCATACAACTCATTATAAAAAGTAGCAAATTCCCTGGCGTTCATCATCTTCGGCACCTTGCCCATGGGGATGGTCTGAATGCCGTAGTTGGCGTTGAAATCCACCTGCATCGTGCCCGGTTTGGCATGCCGCGTGGTGATCAGCACCACGCCGTTCGCTGCGCGCGAGCCGTACAGCGCCGCCGCGGCCGCATCTTTCAACACGGTGAAGGTTTCGATCTCCGCCGGGTTGATATTACTGATATCGCCTGTAATCGGAATACCATCCACTACAAATAACGGTTGATAACCGGCGGTTAAGGAAGCGGCGCCGCGTATGCGGAAGGCCATTCCCCTGCCCGGCTGGCCGGACACCTGGTTGATCTGCACGCCGGCCACTTTGCCCTGCAGCTGCTGCGAGAATTGCGTTATCGGCATATCCTGCAACTGGTCCGCATTCACCTGCGCGATCGCGCCTGTTACTTCGCGGCTGCGCTGCCTGCCGTAAGACACCACGACTTCCTGCAGCTGGGTGTTCCTGCTCATGCTGATATCGAGCACCTGCACCACGCTGCTGACCTGCACACGGGAGCGGGTCACCTTGTCATACCCCACATAGCTGACGATGATATCGTAAATGCCTTGTTCCAAAGCAAGACTGTAATACCCGCTGGAATCCGTGAGCGCGCCCGTGGTGGTGCCGGCCACCGCTACTGTAGCGCGGGCGAGCGGATGCCCCTCAGCATCCGTAACCCTTCCTTTCAGCACGCCTTTTTGCTGCGTGGCCGAACTGCTTTTGGCAGGCCGCACTACGATGGTCTTCGCCACGATCTCATAGGTCAGCGGCTGCCCTTCCAGGCACTGCTTCAGCACTTCTTCCAGCGGCCGGTTGTCAACACGGATCGATATCGGCTTCGTGTCTTTCAGGATCGCATCATCATAGATAAAGAAATAGCCGCTTTGTTCGCGAATGTCTTTGAATACTTCTTTAAGCGTTGCATTTTGCCTCCCGAGCGTAATGTTCTGGCAAAACGCGGCGGTATGTGACAGCATGCACATAGCGGCTAATGACATGATCAAAAGCTTCATTTTGTATAAATATTATTTTTTGGAAATCAGGCCGTCTTTAGAAACCGGTCTACTTATGATGAAACAATAACTGTTTTGCCCTCTATGGTAAAATGAATGCCTCCCGCCAGTTCCAGCATTTTAAGTACCTGCGAGAGATTGGTCTGCCGGGATATCAACCCTGTATACCGTTTACCGGCAAGGTTGTTCCTGTAGATCACTTTTACGTCGTACCACCGTTCCAGCTGATGCATGATGGATGCCAGATCAGTGCTGTTAAACTGGAAGAGGCCGTTCTTCCAGGCGATCACTTCTTCGGTGTCCGCAGTAGACAGCTGCAGGCTTTCTTCCGTGGAAGCTACCTGCTGGCCGGGTACGATCACTCTGGACTGCCGGCCGTTGCTCACTCTCACGGAGCCTTCCAGCAGTGTTGTATTTACGGATGGTTCATTTTCGTAAGCCATGACGTTGAAATGCGTTCCCAGCACTTCCACAACGGTGTTCCTTACATGGACTTTAAACGGCGCGTGCCTGTTCTTTGCTACTTCAAAATAGCATTCGCCGGTGAGCGTCACTTTTCTTTCCCTGCCGGAGAAAGCAGACGGGAAGCGCAGGGAGGAGTTGGCATTCAGCCATACTCTGGTCTGGTCCGGCAACACTACCATGTATTTGCCGGCATTCGGCGTGGTGATCACGTTCCAGGTGGTGTCTGTTGAGGCGTTCTTGTTGGCTACAAATACCAGTTCGCCTTTTTTCTTGATGACCTCCACGGTGGGATCCTTCCATATCTGTCCTTCTTTCACATTTTCCAGGTCGATGACGGAGCCGTCTCCCAGAAGCAGCTTTCCTTTGTCGGAGCCCGGCGCCACATCGTTCGCCAAAATCTGTTCTGTGGAGCCTTGCTGCCAGGGGTTTTGCCCTGTTCTTTGCAGTATGTAATAACCCGCGAATAATAGAATGGCAACCGATGCAGCCGCCTGCAGCCACAGCCGCGCTACGGGACGCCGCTTCTTCTGCCGCACGATGTCCGAAAAGATGCCGCGCGCCTTCTCCTCCGTCAAATCCCGCTGAACGCCTTCCTTTACCTCCTCCCAGGTATGGTCCATCAACGCTTCCAGCTGTTGCTGGTGCTCCGGCAAGGCCATCATGTCCCGCAGCTCATCCAGTTCTTCCGGTGTGCAGTCGTCATCAAGGTATCGTTGATAAAGGAGTTTCAGCCGCTCGCTCATCTTTGTTCTGAATATTTTAAGGGTATATATTTCCCTGTATACTATAAAGATCCCCGGGAAATACGGATGGAGTAGTGAGAAATGAAATTTTTTTTTCGCATGCTACGATAACAGGTACAGCAACAGGATAATGCTGATCTGCTTATCAAGATAATACTGCCGGAGAAAGCGCAGGGCGTGCTGCATGTGTGTTTTTACGGTCAGGGGGGAGATGGATAATTTCTCGGCTACCTGGTTATATTTCAGGCCGTTGAAGCGGCAAAGCTCGTATACCAGCTTTTGCTGGGGCGGCAGCAAGCTGATGCCCTGGGCGAGTATTTGTTCCGCTTCCTTGCCGATAATGGTTTCTTCGGATTCGCTGTAAGCATTGACAGTATCCGCTTGAACGGCAAGGGCCATTTTCGCGTCCAGCGCGCTTTTCCGGAGCGCTTTAAGCGTGGCGTTCCGGGCTACCACCCGCAGGTAAGCTTCCAGGTTCTCTATTTCCGTTGTATTTTGTTGCTGCCAGAGCTTGAGAAATGTATCGTGTAAAATTTCTTCCGCTTTCTGTTCTGATTTGATGATTTTCAAAACGTAGGTATAGATGGTTGTCCGGTATCTGTCAAAAATGATACGGAAGGCCCGCTCATTCCCTGATGCGATCTGGCGCAAGAGTAAACGCTCATCCATAGAAAAATGCAAGATTTTGAAACCAGTTTGATTGCCAAGCAGAAGGGCAAAATTAAAAACCTTCGCAAATCTGGCTTTAAATGCCGTATTATAAAAATGTGAACTTTTGGCTGATGTTCCGTTATTCCATCACGTGAAAAACTGCTATTCCTCTCTGAATGGGCGCTAACTTACACTTTTTAGCGGATCAATAAAAAAAAATTTGCCTGGGGTCTTGACTCTCCCCTTAGGTCATACCCTACCTTTGTACCCGAAAGGTATAAATCCAAACGATGGACAACTATTCTGTAAAAAAGCTCGCTCAACTGGCAGGTGTCAGCGTGCGCACCTTACACCTGTACGACAAGATCGGTTTGCTGAAGCCGTCCGTCCGTACCGAGGCCAGGTACCGGCTGTATGGCAAAAAGGAGCTGTTGCGTTTGCAGCAGATCCTCTTTTACCGGGAACTTGATTTCCCGCTGAAAGACATCCTGGATATCCTGGATGATCCCGCATTCGATCTGGAGCAGGCGCTGGAAGGGCACAAAAAAGCGCTATTGGCCCGGAAGGAAAGGATAAACACATTGGTTGGTACCATAGAAAAAACATTGGTAACACTTAAAAACAAAACTATGTTACAGGCAGAAGATTTATACCAGGGCATCCCGAAGGAAAAGATGGCGGCCTACAGAAAGGAAGCCGCGGCCAAATGGGGCGAAGGCAGCGTGCTGGCGATGGAAGATACTTTTCGCAGCCTTGAAATAGAAGCGATACAAACGGAGCTGAAAGACATTACCGCGCGCCTGACGGCGCTGATGTCCGGCGATCCCGCGGGCAGCGAAGTACAGCAATGCATCGCCCGCCGCTACCAGATCATCCTGCAGCTGACGGGTGGCAAAGTGGAACCGCATAAGCTGGAGTATTTGCGGAAGATGGGGGAACTGCATGAGGTGGATGTGCTGCCGGACAGGGAGCTGGCGCTTTTCATCCGGGAGGCGACGGATCATTATTTGAAGAAATAGGGGTTACGGGCTGGCGGAATGGTCAGCCCGTTTTTGACTGCCTTATTATTGCGCTTCCAGTAAGTAGAAAACAGTATCAATGAAGAACAGGACATCATCTTTGGCAATCACGTTTTCATCATGCATATCTTCCAGTAACAATCCAAACTCTTCATTAAAGTAGTCCTGACGCCTGGTATTCTGAAAACCGTTAAATGTCAGAAGTTCCCTGATATTGGCAAGATCAGCCTGCCCGCCTTCGATGAAAGGTTGCCTGAGAACAGCACAAAGTGCCTCATCCTTACCGGCGGTAAAGCCCAGCAATTCATAGGCAGTACTAGGAAACAACAAATTGTGAATCACCAGGCTATTAAAATATTCGGCCCAGGTGGCATAGTATACAGCATCATTGACTTTGATAACATGCCTGTAATCCGGTGCGAGATAAATTTCGGATTCCCCACCCCTGGTCAGGTATTGCCCACCTTCTGGTAAAGCAGACATCCAGAGCGGAGTATTTTCAGTGTGAAGTTTTAAGAAGCGAGCCTGCTCTTCTTGAGAACTGAGCGACTTTCGAATTCTCTTTTAACAGTCGGATTTGAGCCAAAGCTTTCGATAAGGAAATTTCGGGTTGCTGTGCAATGATCTTCTTCCCCTTTAAGGACAGCTCCTCTAACGATATTTTGAAGTTTTTCCCGGATTTCATATGAGATCATTTATGCAATAATCACCCAAATCCATGAAATATCAAAAACATATTGACTATCAACAAATTGTACTATTACTTTTTTCGAACTTCATCTTTAAATTTCTATCTTTACCCGCTAAATAAAATGTGGAATGAAAGCGCAAATCATCACCCTGATCCAAAAACTGAAAGACAATTCCCTCCCGTTCAAAGAGGTGACGGAATTTATCGATACTCATTATCAACATCAGCCAACAGCCTTCAAAAACGGGGAAGCCTATAATGAAGCTATCCAAAACCAGGGTAGCGCCCGGGTCTTTGCCTTCGCCCAGCTGCATGATCTCGGCAAGGAAGACACCCTGCACCTGTTTGCGGAACACTATCAATCAGTATTGAATAATCCGGAGGGAACCGATCATCAGAACATCCGGCAATTCATGGCACATGGATGGCCGGGGGTGGTTTTTGAAGGGCAGGCGCTGCTGCCGAAGTAGTTCCCCGATATCCGTTCTTTCCGGGGATGAGCCTGTTGATGGAAATCCGGTAATGTGCCGGCATGTGGCCTGAAAATGCTGATAAACAGCAGGTATGCGGAAAATAAAAGGAAGGCGCAAACGGCCTTCCTTCTGTTTTTTATTTCCTCAACGTTCCATAGAAGAACGAGGTATTATCCTCAGTCCGGTAAAGCCCCCCGAGGTTGGTAACATTCGGATCGGCGCTTTGCACGTAATCCACACGGAAAGGGCCGCCGTTCTCAATGTATTCTTCTATATCGATGAACTGGGCCCTGCGGGCGGTCCAGTTACCATCGTAAGAAGGCTCGGTGAGGGTGATCACCCCATCTTCATAAGTGTATTTGAAGGTTGCATTGGCGGTGTACGTAGTTGTGCCGTTATTATTACGGGCGATTACCGTGGCGGTGGTGGAATTGGACAGGATGAAGCGCAGGTCCACCAGTGTGCGGGTAGGGTTCATCGCTGCGAATTTGCTTACACTGGCCTGGTATGCCGCGTTGAAACCGGAAGTGACGCCGGAGGGCAGGCTGCCGCCGATGTACAGCTCCCGGTAAGTGCCGTTGTAGGCGAACAAGGTAGGCATCGGCAGAATGGGCAGATCGTTCTGCTTTATTTCATACCGGCTGCCATCGCTGCCATACAATACGAATATATCATCCTCCAGCTTGCCTTTCACAAATGTGATCCCGTTCAGCGTGAAGCCCGGCGCGAAATTGATGCCCACATCTTCATAATTGTATTTGCCGGCAATTTGCTTCACCAGACCTTCATTATCCACATACTGAAGGCTGGCTTTCTTGCCGGATTTGTCCAGAACGAACTCCACCTTGTTGGTAATGCCGTCCATCGTGATATAATTGTTGGCATTGACGGTGAAGAAATCGTTCACGGCATCGATATTGGCTTTATAAGCCGTGCCCAGGAAGCGGCTTTTTTCTTCCGCTGTAGCTTTCACCAGGATCATCTCGTTCTTGTACTTGAAGCCCCGCAGCACCATCGTGTCGCCGCTGGTGCGCTGGTATTCAAACTCCACATCGCTCTGCAAGCCGGAGCCGGAAGCTCCTCCGAAAGAGGAAGGCGAAGGGTCCTGCAACAGCGTGATGTAGTTGTAGGTGTCGAATATCAGGGTAGCGTTCATCACCCATTTGATACGAAAAGAAGAGGTACTGGCGTTGGTGGCGCTTTCTTCGTTCATATCGCCGACCATCAACACCGTTTGCCCGGCATCGAAATCCAGGTACAGGCCATACCCTCCGCGGGCAGTGGTGGTGAGCGATGCCTTCCAGCCATGCTCGGCGCTGAGCAGGCCGGATTCCAGCTCGCTGATCCTGGCGGACATTCTTTCTTCCGGCGATTCTTCAAAAACCCTGGCGGAATCCTTTTTACAGGCGCAAAGGAGGGAAACCGCGGAAAGTATATAGAGCAGTTGTTTCATCTGTTAATATTTATTTTTTACGGGCAGATGGAACCTCGCATCATGCTCGGTTTCATTAGATGTTCATTTAAAATTTACCATAGAAGTAATTAGCGGGATCATCCTTCACATAAAAACCGCCGAACTTGAGATAGTTCCGGGGCCCGGCTGATTCCGGTATCCAGTCGCCACGGAAAACGTGGCCGTCCAGGTAATCGTTAAGCGGCTTGAAGCCTGCTGCCACCTGGGAGTTACGGCCATTGTTGTATTCCGCCCGGTTGGTTCCGTCGTCGAACCGCTCGAAGGTGATGTCGCCATTGGCATCTACTGTAATGTTGAAATCGTACCAGGCAGAGAAGCTGGAACCGGCGGCGTTGGTGTAGCTGTGCCGGATCTGCATCACGGAAGACGACAGGAATACAATGTTGAAGTTGACCGGCGTGCGGCCGTTGACGCCCAGCCCGCTTTTCACCGCGTCCCATACTTCCGCGAACTGTTCAGACTGTCCAAACTCGGTATAATGGATACCTGCGTTAAAGTCCACTACGAGCGGGTTGGCGATCAGGTTGTTCTGAAGCGCGTAGAGAAAGGATTTGGAATTATCGTTATATTCTTCGCGCAGCACCTTCGCCACTTCATATTGCAGGTCGCGGAAGTTGATGTTGAAATACTGCTTGAAGTAGTCCACTACCAGCGCTTCTTTCCGCTTCAGCTTTTCATAGGCATCATCCCCTCCTGCTTTCGCGTAGGCATCGAACCAGAGCTGCCCTTCCACGAGCAGGTGCGCGGTCATCTCCGCAAAGTCTTCCGTGTATTGACTTCTCGCGTACCGGGATACAAAGCCGAGCGCCTGTGCATCCCCCGCGGTATTATCCGAAGAGGTCCAGTCTTCAAAATAATCAGCGTTGGTCACCTTGCGGAATTCCGGCGGAATGGCCACGATCTGGTTCACGATGTGCGTGAACTCATGATGGATGGTACGCATCTTCCGGCTTACCTGCGCGGCATTGTTGAAATCCAGGTCGTTCAGCTCATACAGCACCACCCGGCGTCCTCCGTCCGCGGTGCCCAGCGTGATGGTGCCGTTGGAGTTGTAGGAAGGAGAACCATATAGTACAAATTGCTTTGGCGTATAAGTTTTGATGAACGTAGGGCCCGCCACTTTCTCGTACGTTTTGAGAAAGATATTGATGATGGCTTCCGCAGTGGGTTTCACCTGTTCCAGTTTGATCGGGGAAACGTCGCGGCTCACATCCGTCAGGTTCCTTTCAAACCGGTATACCAGCTGGATGTTGTAAGGATCGGTCAGCTGTCCGGTGATCCAGTTATCCAGTTCGGTTTGTTGCGGGTTGTCTACGTTGTACCTGGACATATCTACGTCCAGTGTTTCAGTTTTCCGGCAAGACCCGCCGCCGGCAAGCAGCAGCCCGGTAAAACCGATATAAAATATATGTTTGAGCGTCATGATTATCTGGGATTTAAGGGTACTCCTGAAAGTTTTACTTCTTGCGGCAGCTGGAACATTCTCCGGTTATCACCATATTCCAGCGTCTGGAATGTTTCCGTGCCGGTTTCGTCGATATGGTTATGCCTTACTGTTAATTTGTGGCGGAGAATATCCATCCAGCGGATGCCTTCGAGGATAAAAGCCCTTTTCTTGGTATCCAGCAGCGCGTCCAGCATGGCTTCCTCTTCATTTGATTTACCGGTGAAAGCCTGCGCTTTGGCAACGGTGAGCCCGTTAGCCGCCAGGGAAAAACCGGCGATGCGCGCGCGGGCGAACTCGTTGAGATCGTTGAGCGCATTCGGATAATCGTTCTTGCGGATATAGGCTTCCGCGCGGTTCATCAGCGCTTCGTCCGCCGTGAACAGCGGCATCATGATGTAAGGCAGGCCAATGCCCTGCGCTACATTCGTGTAGTGGAAATACTCGGTGAACTTTCCCGGGGTATAGTTGGGCGCGCCGTAGCTGCGGAGGTTCGTTCTGAATGACTTCCCGAAAACGGTAACGCCGCCGTAGTGCGTTTTCACCTGCTCACCAAAACCATAACGGCTGGCGCCTGCGCCGGAGCTGCGCTGGTACACGGAGTAGGTGTTGGCGAGCAGCAGGTTGAAAGACCTTTCCGCCTTTGTATATTCCTGCACCAGCTCATCGGAGTTGAGGTTGCTCATATTACCGACATACTGCCGGATGTTGTCGTAGTAATTATTCTCCGGGTAGATGGCCGATGCATGTTCGATCACCTTGTCCCATTCTCCTTTAAAGAGATAAAAACGCGCGGCAAATGCATTGGCGGCCTGCGGGTTGAAGTGATACTTCGGCACCTGCCAGGTACCGCCGGGCAGTAATGCCAGTCCTTCCGTCAGGTCTTTTTCAATGTTCTCATACACGCTTGCCACGGTACCGCGGTCGTAGTGCTTTGACACTACAGTTTCCGGCTCCGTCACATACGGAATGCCCATTCCCGCATTGGCGCCGCCGATCTCATAAGCCTCCGCAAAGAGCGTTACCAGCATGTGATGGCAATAAGCGCGGGCGATCAGGGCTTCGCCTTTGTATGGGTCCGCCTTTTCTCCCAGGTCATGTTCCGCTATGGCTACCAGCGCGTGGTTGGCGGCGGCAATGGCCGAATAGCAGGCATTCCAGTATTCCGCCGGCGTGCTGTTGCCCGCGCCTTCCGGATCACGCCAGAAGTAGAGATCTACATAGGGCTGCGACTGATGGGAAGATAACGGGCGGGTGCGGTCTTCGGAATTGTCGGAAGCCGTTTCCGTAAACAGGTAATGCCTGTCCGGATAGGCGGACACGAGCAGTCCCGCCACTTTTTCCACAGTGTTGATCTCGGCCCTGTTGTCCGGCGTCACTTCCAGGTATTTGCTGCAGGAAGGCGACAGGAGTGTTCCCAGTAGCAGCAGGCCGTATATGAATTTATATCTTTTCATCTGTCTAATATTTATTTTTTACGGGCCAGATGACATCGCAGATGCATCGAGGCCAATAAGATTTTAACGTGCCCGAGATAAACCTTGCATTAATTGTATTATGCTCGGTTTCATTGCTTGTTGTCGGTTTAGTGGTTTCTGTTAAAGCCCCAGTTTGATAGCCAGCGTATACTGTTTGGGAATAGGCATCGCCACCCCGCCGTTGTTGAAGAACTCGGGGTCCGCGCCGTACAGCTTCTTGTCCGAATACAGCAGCGCAATGTTATTCCCTACGAGTGACAGCTGCGCCGTGCGGATGCCCAGGCGGGACATCAGCCGGTCCGGCAGCGTGTAATCTATCGAGATCCTTTTCAGACGGATAAAATCGCCCTTCGCTACCGCCTCTGTAGAATAGTTATAGGCGTTGTACGCATAAATGCCGTCTACCACAGAACCGGTAGGCCCGTTCACCACGCCATTGATGATGTGGTACACGCCAAGCAGTGAAGGAATATTGGTGCGGGTTTCGTCGCCGGCCTGCAGCCAGCGGTCGTTCATCCGGTCGGACAAAGTGTACATATCGGAATACACGGCGGAGAAGGATGGCTGCAAACGTATCCAGTTGCCGGCCGCAAAGGTCAGCAGGGTGGATAAAGAGAAACGTTTGTAGGAGAAATTATTGTAGAAACCACCGGTAAGCGTCGGATCGGTCGGGCCATGATAGAACAGGTAGTTTTTATCTTCATCCTGCAGGCGGATGTAGGTGGTTGCAGCGGTGCCGTCCGGCGTGCTGTAAGTGGGATAGCCATATTCGGGATCAAGCCCCGCAAAGGGGATGGAATATAATCCGCGCTGAGCGTATCCTACACGCATCCCGCCTTCGGCCTTGGCATTCGCCCAGATATTCGGATTGATCTCCAGATTGGTGATCTTGTTTTTGTTCATGGCGATGTTGAACTGCGTTCTCCAGCGGAAGTTGCGCGAAGCTACGGGGCTGCCCGCGATGGTGAATTCAACGCCGTGCGCTTCTATGTCCGCATAGTTGGCTGTTTTCACAAACTGGCCGCCAATACCGGAAGTGTTGAGGCTGCCGATAAGGTCGAAAGAATTACGCCGGTACCAGTCGATCGTAAGATCGATCTTGTTAAAAAGAGCAAGGTTGGCGCCGATATTCAGCTCGTACATCTTTTCCCAGGTCAGCTCTGAATTTTCAAGGCCGCTGAGGAAGATGCCTGATTCCTTTTCGTTCTCATAAGGGCGGTAGGTCACCCGGTTGTAAAATACGGCGGAAGAGTTGCGGGCGTCACCGATGCTGGCCGTCATCCCGTAAGTGCCGCGCAGCGTGGCGCCGGAAAGTATCTTCTTGATACCGTCGCTGTAGAAAGGCTCGCTATCGATATGCCAGGCGCCGGAAATATTCCAGGTAGGCAGCCAGCGGGCAACTTTTGATTTACCCATTTTGTTGGAACCATCATACCGGGCGGTGGCGTTCACGCTGTATTTTTCACCGAATGCATAGGCCGCGCGGCCCATGAAAGCAGCGAAACGTTCGGCGCCGTACGACATCCCGAAATAGGGGTCGCCCCCTTCGATCATTTTCTTGAAATAACGGTAGTTGGGATTCACCAGCCCGCCGTTCTCGTACTGGTAGCCGATGCCCTCGTAGTTGGAGTTCCGGCGGTCCGTGCCGCGCAGTTCCATCGAACCGAAGAAATTGAACCGGTGTACCGTGTTGAAGGTATTGTCGTATTCCAGGTTCTGGCGGAAGTAATAGTTCTTCAGCGCGTTGATGTTGGTATTGTAGAACCCGCCTTCAGGCAGTACAACCACCGGCAGGGAATTGATATCATCCGGATCGGTGTAGAGGTTGATATTGCCTGCGGCGATGGTGGCGTCATAGTCCGCGCGGAAAGCCTCCGCCATGTTGGAGCCTTCTTTCACATGATGCTCGCGGGTGGTGTTGGCGTAACGGAAAGCGCCGTCTACGGAGTATTCCAGCTGCGGAATGATCTTGTATTTGATGCCGCCCTGCACCTGCAGGTCGATGCCTTTCAGGGTCAGGAAGTTGGTGTTCAGTTCATTGATAATGTTGAAAGGCGCGTAATTCCTTACAAAATATTCCGGCTGGCCTTCCGCGTCGTAGGCCGTCATGAGGCGGCTGGTATTGAGCGCGTAGGAATAGGGGTTGATGTCGAAATCGCGGGAGTAGACGCCGTACACCGGGTCGGAGTTGCGGGTGAGGGTGCCGGGGGTGCGCTGGTCGCGGATAGAGCCGTTCACCATTACTTCCGCCCTGAGCTTGTCGTTCAGCCGGAAGTTGTTGCGGAACTTGGCGGTATAGCGGGTTACGTCATCGCCCAGGGTCATCCCGTTATCTTTCATCATGGAAGTGGAGAAGTAGGTCTGGGAGTTGGCGGAGCCGGAGTTCACGCTCACCGAATGTTCCTGCAGCAGGGAGTTGCGGAAAAGGATGTCGAACCAGTCCGTATTCGCTTTCGCGTAACGTTCCAGGAAATTCAGGCGGTCCGCCATCGTGTTCTTCAGGCCGTAGGTATCGGTAGCCGGATCGTACTCGTACATCTGGTTGTACATCTTGTAGAAGATGCCGCCGTCCTTGCCGCGGGAGATAGAGCTGTGGTTATAATATCCTTTATTTTCCAGTTCCAGTAATACGGACAACTGGTCAGCCGAATTCATGATATCGAACTGATCGTAGGAAGGTTTGAGGTAAGTGGTAAAGGTGCCGGAATAGTTCACCTGGGCTTTGCCATCGGTGTTGCGGCCTTTTTTGGTGTTCACTACGATCACGCCGTTCATCGCGCGGGCGCCGTACATGGCGGTAGCCGCGGCATCTTTCAGGATGGTGAAGGATTCGATATCGTCCGGGTTGAGGCCGGCCACGGAAGAGCCGATGAGCGTGTTGGCGTCGCCGGTGGAGAGCGCTTCGTTGGAGATGTTCACCACATCTTCCAGGATAATGCCGTCCACTACCCAAAGCGGCTTGTTCTCACCGGAGAGCGAAGTTGCGCCCCGTACGCGGATCTTCGGCGCGGCGCCGAAAGTACCGGATACGTTCTGTACGGACACGCCCGCCACCTGGCCTTCCAGCATGCGGGAGATATCCGGCACGCCATTGCGCTCCGCATCTTTCGCGCTCACTTTCGAGCTGGCGCCGGTGAAGAGTTTCCGGTCTACATTCTGGTAGCCCGTCACCACCACTTCCGCTACGTTGCGTTCGGATTCTTCCAGGGTGATGGTAAGCTCTTTTGTGGTGGTGGAAAGTTTCACTTCCTTGTCCGCAAAGCCGATATAGCGGAACACCAGCGTTGCGTTCTCGCTGACATTTTTCAACGTGAAGCGGCCGTTGCCGTCGCTGATCGTTCCCGAGCCGGTGCCTTTGATAAGAATGGAAACGCCTACCAGCGGCGTGCCGTCCTTGCTTCGCACGATACCGCTTACGCTGATATCGGCTTTAACGGCCGCAGCACGGGCGGGTGACAGCGGAGCGGGTTTGATGACCACATTGCTGTCCACGATCAGGTAGGTCAGCGGCTGACCCGCGAGGGTGCGTTGCAGCGCTTCTTCCAGGGGAATATCTTTCAGGGAAAGGGTTACTTTGCCAGCCTTGTCCAACATCTGCGAGTTGAATACGAAATGGCAGCCCGTTTGCCGTCTCATTTCAAAAAACACCTTTTCAAGCGGTGCTCTTCTGACGTTGATCGTAACAAGCTGCGCAAATCCCGAAGCACTACTCTCCAGGGTGGCCACGACCGTCAACAAAAAAATGAGTCTCATAATCAAAAAACTTTTGGCGGGAAACCGGCCGCGCATAGGTGGGACGCTCCCATAAGCAGTAATTTTCATACTTTAGCGTTGTTGGATTTAATGTTTGCCGAATGTGTAATGCGAATGTTGATCCGATATTTTCCACCGGTGATGCGCCAACATCACCGGTTTTTTATTCAGGGACCAGGCTCCCTATGTGCCGGGAGAAGGCTCATTGTCAGTGTTGTAGCATGTATTAGATTTATGGTTGAACGATGATCGTATTTCCTTCCATTGTAAAATGCACAGCTGCGGTCATTTCCAGCAGGGTTAACAGTTTGGACAGCTTGTCCCTCCGCGAAACGGTACAGGTAAAATCCATATCGGCCACATTCCCCCGGTACTCCACGTCCACATCATACCAGCGGGAGACCTGCCGCATGATCTGCCGGATGTTCACACTTTCGAAGTGTATGCTCCCGTTTTTCCAGGCAATTTCCTCCGCTACATCGGCCTTTTGCACATACAACGCGCCGGTCTTGTTCTCCACCACCGCATGCTGGCCGGGAACCAGCAGCCGGGACGGGTGTCCCTGAGCGGTTACGCGCACCGAGCCGGACACCAGCGTGGTAACAATACCCGCTTCATCCTCATAACCCATGATGTTAAACTGCGTGCCCAGTACGGCGATGTTAACGTCCCTGATCTTTACTTCAAAAGGACGCGCCTTGTCTTCCGCCACCTGCAGATATGCTTCCCCCGTCAATTCCACTTCCCTTTTTTCCCCGTTGAATGCGGTCGGGAACCGCAGGGAAGAAGCGGCGTTCAGCCATACCTTCGTGCCGTCCGGCAGTACGATGGAGAATTCCCCGCCACGTGGCGTGGCAATACGGTTATAGGTGACCGCCAGCGGGCCTTCCGCCGGTTGCGGCTCATAGGCCAGTTCGCCGTTGGCCAGCGTTACCCGGGCGCCGCCCTGGTTGGTCAGGAAGCCGTTGCCCGCACTGTCCAGCTCCACGGCCGAGTTATCTTCCAGGTAGAGCACAGCGGTGTTGCGGCCGGGGTCTTTCTCCGGCGTCACCTGTTGCTGCTGCGCCGTTTGCGCGGACTGCCTGCCGGGGTTCAGCAGGAAATAAGCGCCGGCGGCGAGGCACAGGAACACCGCAGCCGCAGCGGCCCACCACCAGCGGGCCACAGGTTTGAGTTTCGGGCGCAGGGGCTTGTCCGCCGCCATAATGCGGGCAAATGTTTCCAGGTTTTTTCCTGCTGTGATGGTGTATGATGTATCACTTTCCTCGCCCATCAGCGCGGCGATGCGTTCCGCCAGCGCGTCTCTGCCCGGTTGCGCAAGCAGCTGTTCAAGTTCTTTTTTTTCTTCTTCTGTCAATGCGCCGGCGGCGTACTGTTTCAATATCTGGTTGATACGATGCTGATCCATGGGGAATGATGGCCGCTTTCGGGAGGCCCTGTATAAAGAAGACGGAGCCGGCGGCAAAACGTCACGGCCTAACTGTATTTTTTTATAAAAAAGGGGAAATCAGCCACAGGAAGGTCAACGGTCCTAATCCGGAAGCGATCAGCTGATCCCGGACCTGGCGGAGCGCGGCCGAAAGCTGGTTCTTGACGGTGCCGACGGGGATATCAAGCATTTCAGCGATCTGGGCCGGCTTCATGCCCAGTTCGCGGTTGAGGTGAAAGACTTTTCTTTTCTGCTCCGAAAGCCCATCTACCGCATCATGGATATTCTGGCGGATTTCCAGGAGGCGGGTACGCTCTTCGGAAGCCACCTCACCCGCACCGTACCAGTCGTGGCTGACGGACTCCCGGCGTTCCCGGCTCCGCAGGTCGCGGTCGATATGATCCAGGTAGATCCTGGAAGCGATGCGGTTGATCCAGGCCCGGATGTTTACAATTTCAGGGAGCTGGTCGCGGTGAAGCCATATTTTGATGAAGGTTTCCTGTATAATATCCTCCACATCCGTTTCAGAACGGCTGTATTTCAGCAGGAAAGGGCGAAGGAGGTTGGCATGGTGGTTATAAAACTCAAAAAAGGTCTTTTCGTCACCATCCGCTATCAATTGCACCTTGATTGCTTCTTCATATGGCGGGTTAGCGGGCAAAGAGATTTTGGTCGTTTGAGGCAAATATAGAAGAAAAAAGAGGAATACGAAATGCCTGTTTCCTGCCTGATCGTATACTCATCCTTCGCTTTTTCAGTCAATTTTCACTGGCGGAGCGAAGGAATAGCCGTCTGTGTCGTCCTGCTATAACTGCACATTGTTAAGAAATAATCCTAAAAATTAATCCTGATCTGGCTGCGCAGCAGGTTATTTTTAGTCCGGGATTTATCGCATGTTTTTTTCAAAGCCAGGTTTTAGGCTATGCCCGCAAAGTATTGCGGCACATTTGCTTTAGAAAGGTAAGCCAGGCCCTTCCATAAGGCGAAACGATAGATATTTAAAAAATCATTCCTGATTCGCTTACAAGTTTCAGAGGTTTGCATACATGCGCACGATCGGGTTTACCGACCTTTAGATCATGGAAATAAAACAAATAGCATTAGGCAACCAGGGTTTGGTTGTGCCCATGATCGGCCTGGGTTGTATGGGAATGACGGGTTTTGAAGAAGCACATATGTACGGCCCGGCGGATGAGCGGGAAGCCATCGCCACGATTCACCGTTCGCTCGAGTTGGGCGGTAATTTTTTGGACACTGCCGATCTGTACGGGCCGCTGAAAAATGAGCAGCTCATTGCGAAAGCGATCAGCGGTAAACGCGATCGGTATATTCTGGCCACCAAGTTTGGCTGGGAAATCGATGACAACAATAAAGTGACCTGGGCCATCAATGGTAAAAAGGACTATGTAAAGAAATCTTTAGAGCGTTCGTTAAAGAACCTCCATACCGATTACATCGATCTGTACTACCTGCACCGCCTGGATAAAAACACGCCGGTTGAGGAAACAGTTGAAGCCATGGGCAAGCTGGTGAAAGAAGGTAAAGTAGGTTATATCGGTCTGTCGGAAGTATCGTCTGAAACGGTTAAGCGGGCGCATGCCGTGCACCCGGTCACCGCAGTACAAAGCGAGTACTCTTTATTTGAGCGAACGGTGGAAGAACGCGGGGTGTTAGCAACATTAAATGAACTGAATATCGGGTTTGTAGCTTACTCACCATTGGGCCGTGGGTTTTTATCGGGACAGATCAAAAGCATCGATGACCTGCCGGAGAACGATTTCCGCAGAGCGATCCCGCGTTTCCAGGGCGAAATGTTTAACAAGAATATTGAATTGGTTAAGGCGATTGAAGCGATGGCTGAAGCAAAGAACGTCACTTCTTCACAGCTGGCTTTGGCCTGGATTATGAGTAAGGGGATTGTACCGATCCCGGGAACGAAACGCAGAAAGTACGTGGAGCAAAATCTTGCGGCGACTACCATTGAGTTGACAAAGGCGGATCTTTCACAACTGGAAAGCATCGTGCCTTTGGGTACGGACACGGGCGCGCCTTATGATGAGTTCAGTATGGGCTTAATTGATTAATTTTGTTTATGAACGCCATCAATTCCATATCAGAATTTCACCGGTTGCTGTCATTGCCCGAACCTCGCCACCCGCTGGTGAGTGTGATCAATCTGGCGGAAAGTGTTTTTTTGGAAGACCAGATATGGAAAGGTTTCGTTAACCGCTTTTATTGTGTGGCGCTCAAACGTGAAGCTAAAGGCAAGATCAGGTACGGACAGCAGCATTATGATTACGATAAAGGAGTACTAAGTTTTACCGCGCCTAACCAGGTACAACAACTGGACCTGCAAAATATGGAATGCGGGTCCGGCTATCTTCTGATCTTTCACCCGGACTTCCTGTTAAAGCATACGTTGGCGAACAGCATTCATCGCTACGGTTTTTTCGATTACGCGGTTAACGAAGCGCTGCACCTGTCGGCCGAGGAAGAAGATGACCTGATCACGATCCTCCATAAAATTGATAAGGAGTGCCAGCATATCGATAAGCATACCCAGGAGATCATTCTGACGCAGATCGAGAGCCTGCTAAAATACTCCAACCGTTTTTATGAGCGGCAGTTTTTGACCCGCAAGAATAATAATTCGGCGCTGCTGACCAGGTTGGAACAGTTAATCGATGACTACTTTAACAGCGACGTACAGGGTTTGCTCACGGTACAATATATTGCTGCGCAAATGAACCTGTCGCCGAACTACCTGAGCGACCTGCTTCGGGTTCATACCGGGCAGAACACACAGCAGCATATTCATGAAAAACTGATCGCGAAAGCCAAAGAAAAACTTTCCACGACCAGTCTTTCAGTCAGCGAGATCGCCTATGCCCTGGGCTTTGAGCATGCGCAATCTTTTAGCTCGCTTTTCAAAAAGAAGACGAATTTATCGCCGCTGGAATTTCGTCAGGCTTTTAGCTGATTACCAGGGCAAACTGTGCCCGGAAATGTTCTTCGCTGAAATACTTACCGGCAGGCCCGTCCTGGCCGATCAGCGCGTATTGGCGATAGTAGCAGTTCTTTATTCTTTCATTTGCAATAATCCCTGTTCTATGGATATAAATATCTTGCAGCCGGGTTCTTGTCTTGCCTTTTTGCCACTGGTGATAAATTCCAAACCCAATGTATTCACAAGGCTCTTATAAAGTGGTGGATGTCCGCTTAGCCTGAATGTTTTCCAAGTAAATTCCATGACAAAAGCAACCCGTTTTGCTATTGCTAGTGAAACGGCTTTGTCGGGAACGGTCCCCCCTTGCGTGGACTGGCCAGGATTTTACTTTAAATGTTTTGAAATTCAAAATATTTGATTTTACTTTGTGTTTCAAAGTACTTTTAATCTATCATATAACTTATCAGTATGAAGATTTCAAGAAAAAAATTTGTCATTACTTTCCTAATTTCAGCATTTGCCTTTCAATTTATCTCCAATTCAGTATTAGGAACTGAAATTGGGCTCTTTCCGCATAACGGTGAGTGGTATCCGGGGGTTGGCTCGCCAATAGCCTGGAAAAACATAGTGGGCGCTATTATATACCCCGTCAAATACATTTTGGTGGAACCATTGTCATTTCTAGCGCAAGACCCCGATGGGGCACCTCCCGTACCGTTGGTTGCGTTTGCTATTTACTGGACTGCCATTGCTTTAGTTCTTCATTTTTTGCTCGGTCTCCTATCCAACCGTAAAAAAGCATGAGTTTTATCAGTTAAAAGTTAATTCAAATGCCTGGTGTAAGCATTATTAATAAACGATATGACTAGGATTGAAGAAATATATCATGAAGCAAAGTCTGATAAATGGTTTCAGGGGTTCGCCTTTTTTTGTCGTATAGTATTGGCTGCAAGTTTTATTCCGACTGGTTTAGTCAAAATCATGGGTGAGCGTTTCGCTGAAGGATTGCCGTCTAATAATCCCTTGGGGCATTACTTCGACGCATTAAGTTTAACCGGGTATTACTATACATTTATCGGAATTGCTCAAGTCATAGTTGCAATATTAATTCTGATTCCAAGAACTTCTTTTCTTGGTGTGCTTATGTATT
Organism: Chitinophaga cymbidii; assembly: GCF_007992715.1. GTDB lineage: Bacteria > Bacteroidota > Bacteroidia > Chitinophagales > Chitinophagaceae > Chitinophaga > Chitinophaga cymbidii. Next base: position 6,275 of record NZ_BKAU01000009.1, on the reverse strand, counting down.
TTCCCATGATAGTGAATATATGTGTGCTGACATATGCTACTCGCTTTGCAGGCACCCGGGCAAATACTATGCTGTTGTTAGCATGTTTGTTTTTATTAATTTGGAATTATGACCGTTTAAAATTTCTTTTGCCTTTCAAGCAGCCTAAAATCGAACCTCCTGCGTTACCAAAGCCCTTGGGAGTCCGTCTTCGGGTCATGTTCTTTGGAGCTTGTTTCGCACTTTTGGCTTTTGTAATAATTGGTACTTCCTATTTATGGGAGATTGGACCTGGCAACTCTGAAGCTGAGTGCAGAAATCAATGTGATAAAGTCCCCGGGGCCTGCGAGTTTTGCGATTGTATTTATAAAGAAGGCAAATCGCTGGATAGCTGTCTGGCAGCTTTTAACAGGACAAAAGATATTCGCAAAACCAATGCGGAATAACTGTAGCCTTGCTCAGCAGAAAGCTTCGCGTACAATCAACTAGTTAAAAAGGAAAAGCTGGGCTTATCAGAAATACACATAATCAATCAGGAAGACTGCCATGCCATGATTACAAACCCGTTATCCATAAAACACTAACAGCTACCAGAAACCTGGTAGCTGTTAATATTTCTCCCATCTGGGAAAAATATAGGATTTTCCTATGTGGAGCTGAGGGGAGTCGAACCCCTGTCCAAACACATCCTCCAAAAGCTTTCTACATGTTTATTTCTGCATTGATTTGTCGGAACTCGGCAGGGGCAGAACAAACCAACCTCGTTCGTATCCGTTTAGATTTTCATTACACACTCACAGAAACCATGTGTACCTATCCCGCTATGGTTTTGATTCAGCGGCGAGAGTCGTAGCGGGTCACAACTCAGGCGGCTATAATGGGTACCTAATTTAATTAGGCAGCCATGGCGTAGTTAGATTCGCCAATTAAAGTTCGGGTATTCAGATTTACGTGCTAATTATCCAACGCACGACATGCTTACACTTTCAAAGACCTATGCTGTCAAAACCGGTCAGCCCCGGTATTTTTGCTCCGCAAAGATACGCTAAAATTTCGAGGTAATCCAACGCCATACATCCAGACCGTTCGCGAACAGCAGTAAGGCGAACAGGATCACCATGCCCACGATCTGCGCATACTCCATGAACTTCTCACTGGGTTTGCGCCCGGTGACCATTTCATAACTGAGGAATATAACGTGACCGCCGTCAAGCGCGGGTATTGGCAGGATGTTCATAAACGCCAGGATGATGCTCAGCAGGGCCGTCAGCGTCCAGAAGCTCTGCCAGTCCCACACGGAGGGGAACAGGTTGCCGATGGTCATGAAGCCGCCGAGGGACTCGCTGGCTTTTACTTCTTCGGATACGAAAATCAGGCGCAGCTGCTGCACATATTTTACGAGGGTGGATATCGCCCTGTTGAAACCGGCGGGGATGGCCTGTCCGAATGTATATTCCCGCTTCGCGATTTCCAGCTGTTTATACATGAGCGCCGCCACGCCAAACCCTTTGGAGGGGACGGTGCCACTCACCACTACGGTGTCCGCGCCACGCAGCAGTTGTGCGGTGAAAGCTTTGCCGGTGTCCTGCTTGACAGCTTTGGAAAATTCGTGCATGTAGGAAATCGGGGCGCCATTAAAGCTTACCACCCGGTCGCCCTGGCGGAAGCCCATTTTATAGCCATCGCGTTCCTGCAGTACGGTGTCCAGCACGGGATTCATGCGTGGGTCCACGAAATGGCCTTTTCTTTTGATCACTTTATTTACGAATCCGGCGGGGATGGTAATATCCATCGGCTGCCCGTCGCGCTCTATCTGTATCGTCTTGGCCTCGCTGAGGATGATCTCTCCGGGGAACGCATCAAAGTTTTCCACGGGCTTGCCTGCTACGGCCAGCAGCTTGTCACCGTCCCGCAGGCCGATGCTCTGCGCCAGCGAATCTGTTGCGATACCGTATTTCACGCTTTGGGTGGGCAGGTATTCTTCGCCGTAATGCCAGAGGATCATGGTATAGATGAGAAAACCGAGGATCAGGTTCACCGTTACCCCGCCGATCATGATGATCAGCCGCTGCCAGGCCGGTTTGGCGCGGAACTCCCAGGGCTGGGGCGGTTTGTTCATCTGCTCGCGGTCCATGCTTTCGTCGATCATGCCGGATATTTTCACATATCCGCCGAGCGGCAGCCAGCCTACGCCGTATTCTGTATCGCCTTTTTTGAATTTGAAGAGGGAAAACCAGGGATCGAAGAACAGGTAGAACTTCTCTACTTTCGTCTTAAACAATTTGGCCGGGATAAAATGCCCCAATTCGTGCAGGACCACCAAAATCGACAATGACAAAATCAATTGCCCTGCTTTTACTAATATTTCCTGTGTTGTCATGTATTTCTATTGGATATATATTGTTATTACTGGTCAGGTTAAGCTATGGATCAGCTCTGCGGCGTGTTCGCGGGCAGTGGCATCTGCCTCGTAATACTGCTGCAGGGTGGGCTTTTCCACAAACGGGATCTTCGCGAGCGTTTCCTCTATCACTTCCGTCATTTGCAGGAAGCCGATACGGTTTTTCAGGAAAGCGTTCACTACCTCTTCGTTGGCTGCGTTCATGATGCAGGCTGCATTTCCGCCCTTTTTCAACACCTCTGTAGCGATGGCAAGGTTACGGAATGTTTTGGTATCCGGCTGCTCAAAAGTAAGCGAGGGGTAATTCTTGAAAGAAAAGCGGGGAAAATCGTTGGACAAACGGTCGGGGTAACCCAGGGCATACTGGATGGGCAGTTTCATGTCTGGCAGGCCCATCTGGGCTTTCAGCGAGCCATCGGTAAATTCTACCATGGAATGGATGATGGATTGCGGGTGGATGATCACCTCGATCTGGTCCGCATCCAGGCCGAACAGCCATTTTGCTTCGATCATTTCCAGCCCTTTGTTCATGAGGGTGGCCGAATCGATGCTGATCTTGGCGCCCATGCTCCAGTTGGGGTGTTGCAGGGCGTGGTCTTTTTTTACGTTGATGAGATAATTGGTCTTCTTTCCGAGGAAAGGCCCGCCGGAGGCGGTCAGTATCACTTTTTCCAGGCTGGCGCCGGGCTCGCCCCGGAGGCACTGGAAGATGGCGGAATGTTCGGAGTCCACCGGGATGATGGGCACGTTCTTCCTGCGGGCGGTGGCCATCACAATGTCACCGGCTACTACCAGCGTTTCCTTGTTGGCCAGCGCCACGGGCGTGCCCTGTTCGAGCGCGGAGAGCGTGGGCGCGAGGCCGGCGAATCCCACAATGGAGGCCAGCACCAGGTCTATGGAATCCCAGGCGGCCACTTCCACCATGGCGGCAGCGCCGGCAAACACCTTGATACCTTTATCGAACAATACTGCTTTTACAGCTTCATATTTCCCTTCATCACCGATCACTACTGCATTGGGTTTAAAGATCAGCGCCTGCTCTATGAGCAGGTCCGCGTTCTGCTGCGCGGTCAGCACTTCCACTTCAAACCGCTCCGGATGTGCGGCGATCACGTCCAGTGCCTGCCGGCCAACGGAGCCGGTAGAACCAAATATGCCAATTCGTTTTTTACTCATGATCAAACAGAATATCTCCTGCGATTAAATTTAAACAGATTTTTCAATTATGCGTGCGAAAACCGGCTTCTCCCGTTTGCGGGAAAGCCTTTTGCGAAGGAGCAGTCCCGGTCAGCGCCCGTCCAGGTACTTTTCCATTTCATCGGCAATACGGCGGTCGTTGCTGAGGCGGGGCACTTTGTTCTGGCCTCCCAGTTTGCCGATGGACTTCATGTAGTCGATGAAACCGCCTTTGCGTACGGGGCGGATCTTGAGTGTCTGCAAAATATTACCGGTTAACAGATCGTCGTAATAAATATTCTTGTTCCGCAGCTGGCGGTCCACTTCGCCGGCAAAGGCTGCCATGTTCTCCGGCACCTGCTCGAACTCCACGAACCATTCATGGTAGGGCAGCTCACCGCTGACCTGGATGCGCGGGGCCACGGTGAACTCGGTGATGCGCACCCCGCTGTCCGCTGCAACGGACATCAGGCTGTGCTCCACTTCCTCCCCTATCACGTGCTCGCCGAAGGCGGAAATGAAATGCTTGGTGCGGCCTGTTACTACAATGCGGTAAGGGGAAGTGGACAAAAACTTCACCGTATCCCCGATGTTATAGGCCCACAAGCCTGCGTTGGTGCTGACGATCAGGGCGTAGTTCACGCCCACCTGCACATCTTTGAGGGAGATGCGGGTAGGATTTTCGTCGAATATTTCTGCGGCCGGTATGAATTCATAGAAGATGCCGGCGTTGGTGTTGAGCAAAAGCCCTTCTGTTTCCTGCGAGTCCTGGAAGGCGAAGAAGCCTTCTGACGCGGGATAGGTTTCGATGGTATGCACTTTCCGGCCGATGGAGTCCATCAGCTTCGCCCGGTAGGGCTCAAAGTTCACGCCGCCGTGTACGAGCAGGTTGAAATTGGGGAACAGCTCGCCTACGGGCTTGCCGCCTTTTTCAATGAGCTGGTCGAAGTACATCTGCATCCATGGCGGGATGCCGCTGATCAGGCGCATGTCCTGCCGGAGGGTTTCCTCCACGATCTTGCCCAGCTTGGTTTCCCAGTCTTCGATACAATTGGTTTCGTAAGTGGGCAGCTGGTTGGTGCGCAGGTAGCGGGGGATCTGGTGGTTGGCGATGCCGCTGAGGCGCCCGGTGGGGATGCCGCCTACCCTTTCCAGCTCGGGGGAGCCGGAGAGAAAGATCAGCTTGCCGTCAAACGCTGTGCTGTCGCCGATTTCCACAACATTGCAGAAGACCGCGTTGCGGGAGGTATTAAAATGATGATCGATAGAATCTTTGGAGATCGGGATGTACTTGACCCCGCTGGTAGTGCCGGAGGTCTTGGCGAAGTAGATAGGCTGGCCTTTCCATAATATATTATGCTTGCCTTCCTTTATCCTGTCAATATACGGCCTGAACTGCTCGTAGTCCCTGATGGGCACTGCCTGTTTATAGTTTTCGTAGGACGTGATCTGATCGAACTTGTGATCCCTCCCGAATTCCGTCTTCCTGCCTGTTTTTATCAACTCTTGCCAGATCGATTCCTGATCTTCCACCGCCCTTTGCATTTCCTTCTTCACCTTGTTGGCAATGATTGAAGCAAATGGTTTGGCCAGCAGTGATTTAAACTTCATGCCCCGTTATTTTAATGGATAAACATAAAAAACAAAAGTATACAATTGTATCCAAGATAACAGCATTTAAGCGGACCGTTATAAGCAGCGGCTATGGCGGATGTTGGCCAATGGCGGTTTCCGGCGGCAGGCGGGGTAAGGATGCTAAACAATTGTTAAAAAAAACTAAAATTGTAAAAACTCCGTATCTTTGATATGTAAAAAGCTATTTTTCAATACAAACGCCCCCTCCCGGGAGCCGGAAACCTGCAAAAAGTATTAAATTCTTTGTTGATTAAAAAACAAAGTAATACCTTTGCAGGAAATTATTTTTGGAATATTATGTTCGCAGTTGTAAAAATCGCAGGTCAGCAATTCAAAGTACAGAAAGATCAGGAGATCTTCGTGCAACAATTGTCTGGGAATGTTGGAGATAAAGTGGAATTTTCTGAAGTTCTGCTGACCGACACCGACGGCAAGATCGCCGTTGGCACTGATGTAAAATCAGTAATCAAGGCAGAGATCCTGGGTCATGTTCAGGGTGACAAGGTGATCGCTTTCAAAATGAAGAGAAGAAAAGGCTTCAGAAAGAAAGTAGGTCATCGTACACACTTTACCAAGATCAAGATCAACGAAATTGCTTAAATTCATCATCTAATAGTAATAAAGTAATAATACAATGGCACATAAAAAAGGTGAAGGTAGTGTAAAGAATGGTAGAGACTCCGCCAGCAAAAGGCTCGGGGTTAAAATCTTCGGTGGCCAGGTAGCTGTAGCTGGTAATATCATTATCCGCCAGCGTGGCACAGTTTATCACGCAGGTTCTAACGTAGGTATCGGTAAAGATTTTACCATCTACGCGCTGACTGATGGTGTTGTGGAGTTCAGAAAAGGCCGCGAGAACAAAACTTTCGTTTCCGTAAAATCATTTGACACCACTGCACAGGCGGAAGCTTAATGCAGTGTTTGCCATAAAGTTTTTTTTAATACCCAATTTTAATTACTAACCCAAAATTCAAAAAACAATGGCAACAATTAAGAAAGCTGCTGCTAAAAAAGCCGCACCTAAAAAGAAAGCCGCTGCTAAAAAAGCTGCTCCTAAAAAGAAAGCTGCTGCTAAAAAACCAGC
>NZ_BKAU01000008.1 GCF_007992715.1 Chitinophaga cymbidii | reverse complement strand
TGCTAAAAAACCAGCCGCTAAAAAGCCGGCTGCTAAGAAAAAGGCTGCTCCCAAGAAGAAGCCCGCTGCTAAAAAAGCTGCTCCTTCTGCACCTGCAGCTCCGGCCATGTAAGATCGGATTTACAAACTGTAGCATAAAGAACCCTCACCTCCAGGTGGGGGTTCTTTTATTAACTTACGGCATCTATGGACAACTATATCATCGCAGATAACTTCTCCCTCCTCGCCAAGCTGATGGATATTCACGGCGACAATTCCTTTAAAGCCAAATCCTTTGCCAACGCGGCCTTCCAGATAGAAAAACTGACCGTTCCCCTGCAGGACACGCCGCATGAAGCGATCTTCCGCATCAAGGGCATCGGGGAATCCACCGGCAAAAGCGTTATTGAAATGCTGCAGACCGGCAGGTTCGGCGCGCTGGAAGACTACCTGCAGAAAACACCCGCGGGCATCCTCGAGATGATGCGCATCAAAGGTCTCGGGCCTAAAAAGATCGCTACCATCTGGAAAGAGCTGGAAATAGAGACCCTGGGAGAACTGCTTTACGCCTGCGATGAAAACCGCCTGCTCCTCTTCAAGGGCTTCGGACAAAAGACGCAGGACAGCATCAAACAAAGCATCGAATTTTTCCTTTCCAACCGCGAACGCTTCCTCTATGCGGAAGTGGAAACCTTTGCGGAACAGCTGCGGGACACGCTTTCCGGCCTGTTCGCACCCGCGCCCGTCGCCCTTACCGGCGCCTTCCGGCGCCAGCAGCCCGTGATCGACGAGCTGGAAGCAGTAATCGGCGTACCCATAGAGCAGGTAGCCGAAAAACTTAAAGCCGTGGAAGGATTCACCCAGGTGGATAATACGGACGACGCCATCATCCTGCAGTACCGGGAACAGGTGAAAGTGAAGATCTACGGTGTGGACGCTCCTTTTTTCGCGCGCAAGCTGTTCGTTACCACGGGAAATGACAGCTTCCTGGAACAGTTCCGCGCGCATGCGGTGGACGCGCTGGACACGGAAGCCGCTTCCGAGGAGGCGATCTTTGAAAAAGCGAAGCTGCCCTTCATCCCTGCCTGCATGCGGGAAGGCAGCGGAGAAATAGCGCTCGCCGCAAACAATGCATTGCCGCAGCTGATCCGCACTACAGACATCAAAGGCATCATTCACTCCCACAGCCAGTGGAGCGACGGCCTCCAGAGCCTGGAAGATATGGCGAAAGCCGCGAAGGAACAGGGTTTCGAGTACCTCGTTATCAGCGATCACTCCCGCTCCGCCTTTTATGCCAACGGCCTTCAGCCGGAACGCATCCTCGCGCAGCACCAGCAGATCGATCAGCTGAACAGCCAGCTGGCCCCCTTTAAAATATTCAAAAGCATCGAAGCGGACATCCTGAACGACGGCAACCTGGATTACCCGGACGACATCCTCCGCAGTTTCGACCTGGTCATCGCTTCCGTACACTCCAACCTCAAGATGCCGGAGGACAAAGCCATGGCGCGCCTCCTGAAAGCTATCGCCAACCCCTATACGACGATTCTCGGGCATATGACCGGCCGCCTGCTGCTGAGCCGCAACGGCTACCCGGTGGATCATGAAGCGATCATAGACGCCTGCGTGGCCCATGAAGTGGTGATAGAGCTGAATGCGCATCCCCGCCGGCTGGACATTGACTGGCAGTGGATACCTTCCGCCATCCGGAAGGGCGCGCTGCTGTCCATCGACCCGGACGCGCACTCCGTAGCGGGTTACGGCGACATTAAATACGGCACGCTCGCCGCACAGAAAGGCGGGCTTACACGGGAAAAAAATCTCAGCAGCTTTTCGAAAGACGAACTGGAAGCTTTCCTGCTGCAACGCAAACAACGTAAAGGTATCTGATATGTTTTTACAGGCACTGGCCATCGCCATCGCCCCGGGCATTGCCATCGCAATGCTGATCTACGCGCTGGACCAGCGGGAGCGGGAGCCGATGCGCCTGCTGATCCGCTGTTTCCTGTTAGGCGTGCTGAGCGTGGGCATTCCCCTGCTGATGCAGCTCTACGCCGCATCCCGCGGATGGGGCGCATCCAACGAGCACCTCTGGCAAACGGCCATCTTCGCATTCGGCATCGTGGGGCTCAGCGAGGAACTGGGAAAATATATCATGCTGCGCTTCTACGCTTACCCCAAAGCCGCTTTCAATGAGCCGTTCGACGGCATCGTGTATTCCGTCATGATCGGGATGGGCTTCGCCACGGCGGAGAATATTGCCTACGTCATGCAATACGGCATTGGCACGGGCCTGGTGCGAATGTTCATTTCAGTGCCCGCGCATGCTACTTTCGCGATACTGATGGGATATTACGTGGGGCTGGCGAAGTTCATTCCGCAGCACCGGCGGACCTTGCAATTCACCGGCCTGTTCTGGGCCATCGTTTTTCACGGCGCGTTTGATTTTTTCCTGTTCATAGGAGACAGCATCTACCTCATGGCTGGCTCACTCCTCTCCTTCTTCATTGCCATACGGCTTTCCATCCGGGCGATCAGGCATCACCGGGAAATATCCGCACGATGGAAAAAACAAAATTATAATAACGGGGAAGAATATACGGATCAGGACTCTTCGGGAACATAACGGCGGGTCAGCCAGAAATAGAGCGCGTACCCGATAATGGGAAGAAAGAAAACAAGCATCAGCCACTTCAGGTGATACGGGCGGTTATTCGCCTGCCGGAAAGTATGCAGTACACAGAATCTCACTACCAGCCAGATGTGTATCATGGCAAATAAAGTGATCCATATTTCGCTGTCAACTCCCATGATCTCGTTTTTCTAAATCTACGAAATTTTAGTAAAAGCCGGAAAAAAAAGAGCCCGATTTGAAAATCAGGCCCATCCTCCAAATTAACTAGTAATGCAAAGTGGATAAAAGAGGTATATCAATAAGTTATGATGATTGTATTGTTGCGCGAATGTCAGCTGGCATGATTTCAAATCTACAAAAAAATATTTATTAACTATATACGGTTGTTTTTCTGAAAATCCGGCCGATCCACCAATAGAAAAGCCCGGGAACGTTCCCAGGCCTAATGATATGCAATAAATTAAAATAAACCATCTTAAAAGAGGAGCCCGATACGACAATCAGGCTCGTTTTTCTCCAATTTAGCTTAAGACAAAAATCCCTTATTCCCTAATAAATATCTTGAACGTCTATGAAGATGTGTTATTTGCAAGCTGTCTTATAAAAAGAATAGAGCCCGACACGAACATCAGGCTCGTTTTTTTTCTCCAATTTAGCTTAAGACAAAAAATTTATACAAGCACGGGCCTGTAAATATCTTCAAGACTTGTAATGACGATGTTAAAAGAACTATTCAAATCTATAAAAAGAAAACGAACATTCAAATTATTTATGTTAGGATAACTAACTATTAACTATTTTTTTTACAAACATCCCGATTTCGTGATCAGCATTCCTAACAATATAACAATTTATTTCGATGAATGTTCAATGATGAGCAATTTACGGATATATACGTAACCGGCAACCTGTTGGATTTTGAAACTAGAACATGCGGGGCGTCAGCGTTTTTCCTTTCACCAGCGAGAAACGGTAGTTCAGCATCAGCTCGTGCGAGCCGTTCTGCATGCCTTTGAGATAACTCGCTGATGCAAAGTCATATGCGTATCCCAGCTGCAGGCTTTTTGCGATCTGCAACTGCACCATGGCCGCAGCGGTTTTCTCCGTTCGCCAGGTTGCGCCCACCCATACCAGGTCTTTGAAGAGAAAAGAAGCGTTCACGTCCATCTGCACGCCGGCGCCGCCTACCTGCCGGAACAGCAGGCCGGGGCGGAATTTGATGTCTTTGTTTACGTCCAGGATCATTCCGCCGTGGAGGTACATATGCCGTTTGAATGCAACTTTATTAACAGAATTCCCGATATCGAAGTTATGGAAAGAGGGGGCGGACAATCCTACAAAGAATTTTTCCGAATACAGCATGAAGCCGAACCCGATATCTGTTTTCCAGTAGCGCTGGTCCTGGGCAAAAACGGGATCATCCGTTGCCAGGTGGGTATTATTTTCCCGGAACTGCTCCATCCCCCCCTTCAGTCCCATGGCGAGCGTCAGTTTTTTATTGAGCTTCACCTTTTGCGAGATGTTCAGATGCACACCTGTTTGTGAATAGATGGTGATCTTGTCCTGCATCGCCAGGAAGCCGATGCTGGTATTGGTGGCCTTCAGCGGGGAATAGAAGGAAAAGGTGCCGGTTTTGGGGGCGCCTTCCATGCCGAGCCACTGGTTACGCGCCACCACGGTAGCGCTGCTGAATTCGTCCATGGACGGGTAAGCGGGGTTGACCACCATCCCGTTGAACAGGTATTGCGCGTAGACGGGATGTTGCTGCGCCATCGCCTGTTGCGCGCTACAGCTGATGATCCCTGCTGCCAAAAACTTCCAGAAACGGGTTTTCATAGTTCTCATTTTAATTGGCATGTTTCAATACGATATATCCGGTATGACGCTGCATTTTGCCGTTGCCGTCCCAGACATGCAGGATGTAGAAATAAGAGCCGTCCGGCAGATCATTTCCCGAGCCGCCGCCTGCATTAGAACGGCCGTTGAAATTATTCGACTGGTTATTGTAGTTGCTGGTTTTAAAGATGGTGCCGCCCCAGCGGTTCAGGATCACGATCTCGTTACGCGGATATTTTTCGATATTCTCTATCATGAGCACGTCGTTGCGGCCATCGCCGTTGGGTGACAGCGCTTTGCTGACCCTGATCTCCATATCGATGGCCATATCATCGTTCATGATACCGCCGACCGCGATCTTTCGTACACCCATTACCGGGAGGTTTTGTCCGGACGTTACCACAGCGCTCCGGAGCTTCAGCGCAAAATATTCATCTTCCTCCGCTCCCACATCCCCGAATACCGGCACAACAATGTCTGCTTCGTCCTGCAGCGGCGGAATGACGATCGATGTGATGAGGGCGTGATAGTCCTCACCGGGATGAGCGCGCTGCGGATCTTTATCCGCCCCGGCGCCTTCAAACGCATCACCGAACTCATAATGCAGCGTGATGGCGCGCGTGCTTCTGCGGCTCAGCACAACGGTGAACGGCATGGGCGTGGTGCCGGAATGCCCTTCCATTACTCTTACGGTATCCTTTTTAAAGGTGATCTCCAGTGGATCATTATCTGTTATGCGGGTGGCGGTATTGCCGCTGGCGCCTTTACCATATGGCTGCCCGCCGCCGGATTGCGGCTCTATCAGCAGGTTCACAAATCCATCGTCATCATTCGTTTCATTGTCTTCCAGGCCGATGTTAAAGCTTACTTCCGCCTGGTTCGCCGGGAGTATGACCGTTAACGTTGTACCGCTCTGCGGAACGGTGGGATTCACGGTCCTGGCCGCATCGTGCTGCAGGGTGACGGTCACCGGTATATCTATCGGCGAAGTCTGTGACGCGCGCAGGGTGACCGGCAATACGGAGCCTTCCGCGATCTCGTCCGCCGCAAATACTTCCATCGTCACCACATCATCATCCTCCAGGTTAATGGTGGCCTCCGGCTGTGCCGCGAGGGACCAGCTGACGCCGGGAATAGTTGATGATGCGCCTGTCAGTGTGATAACAACGGTTTCATCTCCTTCCTGCACGTGATCATCCAGCGGAATAATGGTGATCAGGGCTTCCTGCTTACCGGCCGGAATGGTGAGCGTACCTGACAGCGAGGTGTAATCCGTTCCCGCCGTTGCAGTGCCGGCTACGGTATAGCTGACAGTGACCGGCGCGATGGCGGTAATGTCACTATTGAAACGCACCCTTGCGCTGCCGTTGGTATTCGGTTCGGCGGCATCGGTAATCTTATCGATGCGCAGGCTCAGATCGTATCCGGGGTTATCCGCGATCGTCATGCTGACGCTGCTGTTGTTCACCGCACAGGCTACAGGATTGCCGAGGAACTCATAGCTGGCGGACTGAAGCGTGAGCTGCAATTCCTCGTCGCCTTCCACCAGCTGATCATCCAGCACGGTAACAGGAATGGTTACACTGTTTTCTCCGCTTTTGATGACCGCTTGTCCGGATAAGGCCGTATAATCTGCTCCCGCGGTGGCCGTGGCGGCGGTGGTATAATATATGGTGATATCGGCGGGGGCTGTGGCGCTGTTGTCCAGCTGAATAGTGAAGAGCCCGTTGGTAGAGGGTTCCGCAGCATCTGTTGTTTTCACCAGCGTCAGGCTCATTGCCGGGGCGGCATCGCCGGGTATGGTAACGGCGGGCGCCGGCAGGATGGTAAATCCTGTAGCGGTGGCGGTGAGGTTGATGACTTCTGTGGCTTCCTCGATATTGTCCTGCACCGCTTCCAATATTACTTCTGCTTTATTCTCTCCTGCCGCGATCACAATGGCTGCGGACGTTATGGCATAATCCGCGCCCGGTGTTACCGTAATGGGTATAGCCGTGGCCGTAGTAATGCCGGCCGGCAGTGCAAATATCATTTTGCTGGTACTGCCTTCATGCAGGATGGTGGAATCGATGGTGACGGTGATCTCGCGGTTGGCAGGATTGAGGCCGGTGGCATCATCTATATGAATGACCGCGCCGGCAAAGGAAAGTCCGGCGGGCGCACTGCCGTCTACTATCAGTGTTTCCTGCGGCTCGATGATGCCGTCGATTACGGCGGATATGTTGAAGTCGGCGCTCACATTGCTCATTGCCGGGATGGTGATATCCGACGGGATCTGTGTATGATCGGTATCCGCGGCGGTGGATGTGGCCACGGTTTTAGACATATTCACCTGTATGGGCGTGCTGGACACAATGCCTGCGGGCAAGCTCACCCGGAACTGCGCGGTAGTGCCTTCCAGGATATCGCTTGTTGCCGGCTGCAGGGTGATCACGGTGTTGGCCGGATCTGCGCCCGTAGCATCTTCGATCTGCAGGGTGGCGGCATTTACGCTGTAAGCGGCGGCCGTTCCCCCGATAACCAGGCTTTCTGTTATTTCCAATATATTATCCGTGGAGGCGGTGACCGTAAAGGACGCGGCGTGTTCGCCGGTCTTGATGGTGACCGTCGGTGGTATGGCGCTGTGGTCCGTTGCGGCAGCTGTTGAAGCGGCACCCCGGTTCAGGTTGATTGCTATGTCGCTGCCGGCGAGCAAAGCACCCGGCAGGCTGACGGTGATCATAGCGGAATTGCCTTCGGTGATGGTAGCCGGGGCGGTGATGGTGAGCGTGCCGCTGTGGTTCTCATCCAGTACGTTCAGGTGCAGATCTCCGCTGAAGGTGAATCCTGTTGCGGAAGGCAGCAGGTGCAGTATTTCAGCAGGCTCTATTACGCCATCTGTATTGATGTCGATCTGTAATGTGCCTGCGTTATTGCCGGCGGGGATGATGGCTTGTACGGGAATGCCGCCGCTGATATCGCTCGCGTCCACTGTTGATGTGCCGGGAGCGAGGTTTATCGTGATCGCCTCTGCGGTGGTGATGCCAGCTGGCAGGCTGAAGGTGAGTGTGGCGGAGCTGCCTTCGGTGACATCTGCAGGGCCGGTGATCGTGATCGTTTTATTGCCGGTGGCGTCGATGATGTTTACGGATGTGTTTGCTGTTACATCTACATCGAATACATCTGCTTCGGCGGTGATCTCCAATAGCTCGTTCGGTTCTATTACGTTGTCTGGCTCCGCAGTTAAGTCGAAGGAAACTCCGTTGCTGTTAGCGGGGATGGTTACCGTTGACAGGAAAGTGTATTCGGAGGAGCCGGCAACGGTGCTTGCGCCAGCTGTCAGTTGTACCGGGATGGCTTCGGATGTGGTGATGCCGAAAGGAAGGCG
>NZ_BKAU01000007.1 GCF_007992715.1 Chitinophaga cymbidii | reverse complement strand
ACCGTTGGTGCGGGTTTCAACAAATGACGTGTCAATATTGGCCTCCACGGAGCAGTTATCAGATACCTGGAAGGTAGCCGGATCAGGCACCGCGTCGCAGGATACCGTAGTATCAGCAGGAGCGGGGCCCACCACAACAGGATGCGTAGTATCGATCACATAAATCCGCTGGCTGATAACCGTGTCATTACCACACTCGTCCGTCAACGTCCACTCCCTCAACAGCTCATAAGTGTTGGCGCAGGTGACATTGATGCGTGTTTCAGTAAACACCGTATCCACATCCGCATCCGCTGAACAGTTATCGGACACAGGGAACGTGACCGGATCAGGCACCGCATCGCAGGAAACCGTCGTGTCCGCAGGCGTCGGGCCTACGGGCCAGGGTTTGATCGTGTCAATAACCGTGATCGTCTGCGAAGTAGTGGTGGTCTTGTTACAGGCGTCTGTCGCCGTCCACGTACGGGTAATGGTCTGGCCGCATGCTGCCGGCGTCACCACGTCCGCATAGGTTACGTCGATCGCCAGTCCTTCCGGATGATCGAACTGCGGTGTGCCGAAATAGATCGTATAGTCGGTACCGGTATAGCATTGAACGGAAGTATCCGGCGGAGTGGACACAATGTTTGGCACTGCGGTGGAAACGGTGATCTCCACAGCGTTGCTGTTGGAAGTACATGCGCCGCTGGTCACTACTCTTCTATACCACGTGGTCTGCGTCAGGGCAGGCGGCTGGTAGTTGATGCCGGTTGCGGAACCGATATTCATGAAACCGCTTGTTGCGCTCGTGGTGCTGCGCTGCCATTGGTAAGTATAGGAGCCGTTGCCGCCGGTTGGCGTGCCTACGGCGGTGATCTCTTCAGGCTGATCGCCGGAGCAGATCAGTTGATCTTCTTCAATTACATTGTTAATTATCGGCGCCAGGTTTGTCAGCAGCACGGTATCGGGGCCCACAACGCATTTGCCGAGGACGACGGTCCATCCGAGCGCAACGGTCTGGCCTACGGGTACGGATACGGTCGATTTCGGGTTAAGGATGCTGCCGGAGACGAAGGTAACGCCTGGCGGCAATGTCCATCTGCCGGTGCCGACGTTCGGCGTCTCGGCATCCAGTACGAACAGCGGGTTGTTACAGTTTTCCTGATCTACACCGGCATCGGGAAATGCGGGCCTTTGGTTCACCGTAACTGAAACGGAGCCGCAGGCTGTGTTCGCGCATGGTCCGCCACCTTCCGCTCTCACGTAATAAGTGGTGGAACTGGTGGGAGATACCGTAATGGATGCTCCGGAGCCTATCGATGTTCCCGATCCGCATCCACCTTCATACCAAACCCATTGCGCATTGGAGCCTAAGGTGCCGGTTACGGTCAGCGTAGCGGAATTTCCTATACATATGGTATTCTCGTTGGAGCTTACCGAACTGAGCGTTGAAGGCGTTTCGATCCTTACCGAGAAGAAGGTTTCCACTTCGCAGGTGGCAAGGTTCGTTCTTCTCGCTACCATGCGGAAAGTATAAGTGCCTGCCGGCGTACTGGCCGGATAGGTGATCCGCAGCGGAGTTACGAAAGCGCTGTTGGTGATGTTGGAAAAGCCGGGCAGGGGGTTGGGGCCTACAGCCTCCAGATCGAACACCTGCGCATTGGTCTGGGTGTACGGGATCTCGAAGCGGTAGAATCCGCCGGCGCCGCGGCAGCTGGATATATCGGTGCTGTTGATCGTCAGGGTCGGCGGGTCTACATACCGGATGGTCATCGTTTTGGTATCGGGTCCGCAGGCGGACGGGCTGTTCAGCTTGGCCATGGTCCAGGCCAGCGTTACGATCCCTACACCGCTGGTAATGGTAGCGGTGGTGTTCGGGTCGTGAATATCGCCAAAGGTCACGGAGCCGGCTCCCGAAACGCTCCAGGTGCCTTGCATGGTGGCGTTTGCCGGTGCATTCGCCGCCAGGGTGAACACATTGGTACAGCTTGTCTGGTTGGGGCCAGGTGTTGATACCGGCCTGGATTCCCGTATAATGTCCTGCTCCGCGTAATCGGAACAATCGGTGCCGTCCGCTGTTACCGTCCATCTTACGGTTACGGGCTGATCAAACGGCATGTTCAGCAGGAGGGCGTTATCGTAGGAGGTGGGATCATCGATGCTGGCGCCATGATCGTCGCCAACGATGGTCCATTCGCCGGAATAGCCGGGATCAGGTTCCACTGCTACCAGCGGAATAGGGCTGGTATTACAGAAGGCTGCCTGGCTGACGATGGTGGCTTCAGGATAAGCCACCGCGGTAATATTCACGGTGTCGCTTACTTTACATTCGCCATTGGTCACCGTTACACGGTATGCCTGCGTGCTGCTCACACCGGGGGCGTTCACCGTGATGGTTTGCGTGGTGGCGTTTGTTGGTTGCCAGAGGATGGGGTATACGGCGTTCGCGGCGCCCGCATCCAGGGTTATCGGCTCGTTTACGCAGACACGTTGATCCGGCCCGACGTTAACGGTTGGCGGCTGGTCTACTTCAATGGTGATGTTCGCTTCCTTCTGGCAGACGCGCGGCTGGCCGTTACCATACTGACCGTACAGGATACTGCCCGTTACTTCATAGGTGCTGGTGACAACGGGTGTTACCATTACTTTGTCTTTCGGCGCGGGCAGCGTGGGCCAGGTGAGAATATTCGGACCGGTAAACTCGAAGGTCTCATAACCGGTAATGCCAGGCCCTTCCAGGGGCGTGGCGGTAAGCGTGGTGGTATCTCCCCGGCATATTCGCGGCCGGGACGCGATGATCGTTGGCAGCTCGGGCACGCTGATCGTTACCATGTTCCCGGGCGTGTAGCATCCTCTTGTATTGACGTTATTTCTTTCAAATACGTATAGCCGGTACTGTATGTAATCCAGTTCCTGTAATACGCCGGGCCCGATGTGCAGGATAGAATCACCATTCGGATAAGTATAACCCGGTTCGGTGATCGGTCCCCATCCGGCGCCGTTCTTGTTCATTTCCCATACATACACGGGATCTTCAAAATAATCTGCGGGTTCTATTTTGGAAGTGATGGTCAGCTCGGCTCCGGGGCACACCATGTCGTTATCCACACCAAGGCCATCTATATAAGAATAAATTTTCGGCGCGCAGAATACGAATTCGATATCATCCACCGCAACGTCGTTACCGCAACCGCCGGGGTTGTTGTTCATGATCTCTACGATCACATTCTCTTCACCGGGGGCCAGTGTTACGGTACCGCCGAATTGTTGCCAGCCTGTTAAACGATGATCTCCCGAAAGGTTCCGGGAGAGGTCCATCGATACATCATAGGTATTGAACTGTTTGATGATGCTGTTGTCGCTGGCGTTCCGCACAATGAACGTTACGCCGGCATAGCGGTAGTCTTCCGTTTGGCAGACATTGTTCAGTACTTCCAGCGAGTTCAGGTTGATGAACCATGCGGAGAAGTTATATTTCGCACCGGGACAAAGATTGTTGACCGGTCTTCTGTAGAAGAGTTTAGGGGTGTTGGAGGAGTTGGCGATAAGCATGCCGCCGTAGCCGTTATCCGTGTGGTCGAACACGTTATCCCATTGCGCCTTGCCGCCTAACCTTGCACTATAATAAATACTATATTGATCATCCGCCAGCTCGCCGCTTGCCAGAAAGTTATAGGTAATGGTGGCGGGCGCTTCTACCTGCCTGCGGGGCGCGCCGGAGTAGAAGGTGCCGAACGTTTCCTTGAAGTTGGTGGCCGGCGTAAAAGTACCTTCGCACTCATCCATCGTACAATCGTAGGAGGTGAATGTTTTGGTACGTTCTTCTGACCAGTTGCCATCGCGCCGGATCCTGATGGTGACCGTGTAGGTACCTACCTGTCTGACTTCAAAAGTAACAGACTGTCCCGCGCCGGGGCTCATATATCTGAAGTCGGGATGATGGTCGTCCGGATAATTATCTTGCCAGGTAATCCTGTGATCAAGTACGGTCCCGTCGGGGTAAGTAATTTCCCAGTTCACCAGGTCTTCCGTGCCGCTGGTCAGAAAGGCATGCATGGTGGCATACCCGTTCAGACACACGTTCTTCGGAGCGGTGAGCCTGGGCTCTTGTGCCTGTACCTTTGATATAAATACAGAACATAGGATGGATAATAGGAGTAGAAATCTTCTCATTGTCGCAAACGTTAGGTGAAACATAGGCAGGGCAACGCAGGGATAGGCGTTACACTCCGGATGCCAGCGGCATTACATTATTATTATACGTTTGTGAACAGGAGAAGCCTTTCAGCAGGCTTTCAGAGATACAGGTGTAGAGGATCGGTTTCATAGGCTTTCGGTTAATTCGGTTCGGTAGATATGGAATAAATTTTAAATAAAACTAAATTAAAATTAATGATAATATGGTTAACTGCAAAAATAGAAAATTTCCTCAAATAGATAATTTGAGCTTAATTGCTGTTTATAAAGTATGAGCAATTTGAGATTCAACTAATTACCCCGGGTGGAAAAGTTGTTAACTTTTTTTTGTGGAAAACGGGAATGTGGACAATTTTTGCGCTGCGCTGCGTTATTTTTAAAATAATTACCTACCTTTGCAGACCTTAATTCAATGTAAGATGCCTAAAGTAAAGACTCATAGCCGTGCGAAGAAGACGTTTACGGTGACCGGAAGCGGAGCTATCAAACGCCCGAAGGCTTATAAAAGTCACTTGTTGACGAAGAAGTCTAACAAAAGAAAGCGTTCTCTGAGAGGTAGCAGCCTGGTAGCAGATGCCAATCTGAACCTGGTGAAGCGTATGCTCGTACTGCGCTGATTTTAATCAATTTATTAAACAAGTTTTAAAAAGCATAACATGCCTCGTTCAGTAAACGCAGTTGCGTCCAGAGCCAGAAGAAAAAAGATCCTGAAACAAGCGAAAGGCTTCTACGGGAAACGTAAGAACGTATATACGGTTGCCAAGAACGTTCTGGAAAAGGGCCTTACATATAGCTATGTTGGCCGCAAACTGAAGAAAAGGAATTACCGCCAGCTCTGGATCGCCCGTATCAACGCTGCGGCAAGGGCAGAAGGCCTGACCTATTCCGAGTTCATTCACAAATTGTCAGAAAAGCAAGTAGGTCTTAACAGGAAAGTGCTGGCCGACCTGGCAATGAACGAACCCGAAACGTTCAAAAGCCTTGTTGCTTCTGTGAAATAAGAGATGTTCATTTTTAGATAAGTATTAGCCGGTTCTTGCAGAGGCCGGCTAATTTTTTGCCCCATACCCATCCCTTCTCCCTGCCACATCCGCATCAAATCCGGGGATTACCCATGGATTATCCATGGATCATCCATAGCATATCCATGGCATACCCATAGATACGAAAAGTGAATAATTCTCCATTAGCGTTTTCTGATTCAAAAAAGGAGGGGAGGGTTAAAAAAGAACCTGTTTCAGGGAACCTCAAATGCCCGGTAACCTTCTTCCCATTGCAATACCGGGATGCTGTTCTTCGGATAGATCGCCACCACCGCCGAGCCGCTGCCGCTCATGGCTGCGTAAACCGCGCCGGTGTCGTACATTTTCCGTTTGATCGCGCCGATGGCGGGGTAGGCGGCCAGCACCACATCTTCAAAATCATTCGTCAGCCGGTCTTTCCAGGATAGCACGTCCTGCCAGTCTATTTCGCGCAGCGGTATGGCCGGGGGGCCGGGCGTCAACCGGGAGAAGGCCCAGCCGGTATTAACGTGTATGCCGGGATGCACCAGCAGGAAGGAATAGCCGCTGAGGTCCAGCTGCAGGGGCTCCATGATCTCCCCGCGGCCACTGGCGAAGCAGGCGGTATTGCGGATGAAGAAGGGGCAATCGCTGCCGAGGACGGCGGCGTACTGTTCCAGCTTTTGCGCCGGTATGTTCAGGTTGTATTTTTCGTTCAGCAGTTTCAGGGTGAAGGCGCCGTCTGAAGAGCCGCCGCCGAGGCCGGCTCCCGTGGGAATGTGTTTGTGCAGGTGCATATGCACGGGAGGCAGTTGGGGGTGATCGGCTTTCAGCAGCTGGTAAGCCTTCACGCACAGGTTTTCGGTAGCGTCGCCGGGTATCTCTATGCCGCTCTGGCTGAAGATCATCTCGGTGGTGGTGAGCACTTCCAGCGCATCTTCGAGGGGCAGGGGGTAGAAGACCGTTTCCAGGTCGTGGAAGCCATCTTCCCGCTTCCGCAGGATGTGTAAGCCAAGGTTGATCTTGCAGTTGGGAAAAAGGATCACAAGTCGTTATTTACTTTTACGGCTATTGATCTCATCGCGGATGGCGATGGCGCGGATGTAATCCTCCTGTTCGAGCACTTCCTGCAGCAGTGTGTTCAGCTCGTCCAGGTTCAGCGCTTTCAGGTCATCTTCCACCCCTTTTTCGTGCTCTGAAATAGAGGGGCCGCCTACCGGCTTGGTGACCTTTTTGCCCGCCGGATCATCCAGCAGGATGCCGGCGCTGTTCAGAATATTCTCGTACGTATAGATGGGGCATCCGAAGCGCACCGCCAGCGCCAGGGCGTCTGAGGTGCGGGAATCTATTTCGATGGTGTCTTCATTATTGGAGCAGATCAGCTTGGAGTAAAAAATGCCTTCCTGCAAATTGCTGATTATCACTTCATGCAATTCAATGTTAAATGCATTCATGAAATTCTTCATGAGATCATGCGTAAGGGGTCTGCTGGGCTGCATTTTTTCCAGTGCCACCGCGATGGCCTGTGCTTCAAATCCGCCGATTACAATGGGCAAACGTCTCAATCCGTTCACTTCTCCCAACACCACGGCGTATGAGTGGGTCTGCGTAATACTGTGCGACAAAGCAACTATTTCCAATTCTATTTTTCTCATACTGTCAATACGCGTTAGCGCTCACGTTTTAATCGGTATAAGATGTGAAGTTAGAAAAATATCCGATATCTAAAAAGCGCTAACATTAGTGAATTACGAATTATTAATTACGAATTACGGATATGTTTTAAAACGTATGTATAAATGCTATCCGTAATCCGTAATTAATTGCCTTTGGCATCCTGACTGTCAGGAGATCCCTTTGTATTTTTTTACTGCTTCCGTCAGCTTCGGCACTACTTCAAATGCGTCGCCAACGATGCCGTAATCTGCTGCTTTAAAGAACGGCGCTTCCGGGTCTTTATTGATGACCACGATCACCTTACTGCCGTTTACACCCGCGAGGTGCTGAATGGCGCCGGAAATGCCGATGGCCACGTACAGGTTCGGGCGTACGGTAAAGCCGGTTTGCCCCACATGCTCATGGTGCGGGCGCCAGTCGGCATCGGCAACGGGGCGGCTGCAGGCGGTTGCGGCCCCGAGGGCATGCGCCAGGTCTTCCACCAGTCCCCAGTTCTCGGGACCTTTCAGCCCGCGTCCGCCGCTCACTACGATCTCCGCTTCCGTTAACGGCACTTCGCCGCTGACGGTTTCCACTTTCAGGGGCTTCACCCTGAAGTCGCTATCACTGATCGTAGCCGCAAAAGGCTCTACCGTGGCGGTTCCGCCGGTGTTTTCCAGGCTGAAGGTATTCGGCAGTACGGAAACGATCTTCTTTGGAGAAGTAATATTTACGTTAGCAAAGGCCTTGCCGGAAAATACGTTCTTCTTCACCACAAAGCCGTTCGATGTATCCGGCAGTGCGATGGCGCCCGCTACCAGTCCGGCTTTCAGGCGGGCGGACAACTGGGGCGCAATGGCGCGGCCGGAAAAGTTATGGGAAAAGATCACCACACCCGCATCTTCCTTACCAACGGCTTCCGCTATGATCTTCGCGGCTACGCCGGTTTCCAGTTCATTCAGACGGGCGTCCGCCACATGCAGCACTTTTGCGGCGCCATATTGTCCGGGCAGGGCCAGCTCTTCCGCGGCCACTTCTCCCAATACGAGCGCCGTTGCCGTAGTGCCCAGCTGCTGTGCTACCTTTGCGCCGTATTGCACGGCTTCCAAAGCTGATTTTTTTATCTTTCCCTGAAATTGATCGGCAAATATTAAAACAGACATTCTTTAATTTTTTAGGATTTAATGATGGTTTCCGGCTTTTAGCGCCTGATCCGCAGATAACCTGATCGTTCTGCGCAAACCGTTTTATCAGATCACTTTCGCTTCATCGTGCAGCAGCTTCACCAGCTCTTCCACATTTTCCGGCGCGATCATCTTTACACCGGCCTTGGCTGGCGGCAATTCGAAAGACACAATGCTGGTCAGCGTTTCCACCTGCTCCGGTTCAATCACTTTCAAAGGTTTGGTGCGGGCGGCCATGATACCGCGCATGTTGGGAATGCGCGCTTCCGCCATTCCTTTCTGGCAGGAGATCACCACGGGCAGGCTCACTTCACATACTTCTTCTCCGCCTTCGATCTCTCTTTTCAACGTTGCGGTGCTGCCGTTCAGGTCCAGCTTTGACGCGATGGAAACATAGGGGATATCGAGCAAAGCGGCCACCATGCCGCCTATTGAAGAACCGTTGTAATCAATGGTTTCCTTGCCGGTAAGGATCATATCGTAGTTTTCCTGCCGGGCATGCGCCGCGATCTGCGAAGCGATGAAATAACTGTCCTGGCTGTCTGCATTCACCCGGAAAGCCTCATCGCCGCCAAGGGCAAGGGCTTTGCGGATCACGGGCTCCGTGTCTGCACCGCCGACAGTGATCAGGTGCACAGCGGTGGCGCCGCCGCTTTCTTTCAGCTCCAAAGCCCTAACCAGTGCATACCATTCGTCATACGGGTTAATGATAAACTGTACGCCCGCTTCACTGAATTTCGTGTTGTTGTCTGTGAAAGCTATTTTTGCAGTTGTGTCGGGCGTTTTACTGATACATACTAAGATCTTCATATCCGTTAGCTGGTTTAGTGAATAATGCAGTATTAGCAAATATATGGGATTTAGCTTTTGCAGCCTCAACCGTCAAAGGAGCATTTAAATTAGAAATAAATAATATGGATAGAATCGCGCAAATAAAAGCTTTCCTGGAAAACAGTCCGGGTGACAGCTTCCTGAAACACGCGCTGGCACTGGAATACATCAAGCAACAGAACGATGCGGCGGCAAAGGATATCTTTGAAGAATTATTGGCGGCGGAGCCGGGATATGTAGGTTCTTATTACCATCTCGGGAAATTATTGGAACGCAACGGGGAGCACTTTGCGGCGATCGCCACGTATGAAAAAGGAATGCTTGTAGCGAAGGAGGCGAGAGATATGCATGCCTATAGCGAGCTGCAGGCCGCATTCGAGGATTTGACAGACTGATACCTTTTAATGACCTGCCTGCTGCGGCAAATAGCGGCTGCGGTCAAACACCAGATCATGATGCTTTCACAGCTGCAATCATATATTCACCGGGAACGGCTTTTTGACCCCGCGCAACGCCTGCTGCTGGCCGTCAGCGGGGGAATGGACTCTGTCGTGCTGACGCATCTGTGCGTAGCCGCCGGGTTTAATATCGGCATCGCGCATTGCAATTTCCGGTTGCGGGGCGGAGAATCGGAGCGGGATGAACAATTCGTACGCCGGCTGGCGGAGCGGTATAACGTGCCGTTCTACTTGCAGCAATTTGACACGGCGGAACGGGCGCAGGCGCAAAAGCAATCCATCCAGGTGGCGGCGCGCGAGCTGCGCTACATGTGGCTGGAAAAGATACGGCAGGAGGAGGGATATGATCATGTCGCTACCGCGCATCATATGCAGGACAATGTGGAAACGCTCTGGATGAACATCTCCAAAGGCACGGGCATGGCGGGTTTACACGGCATCCTGCCAAAGCAGGGCAAGCTGGTGCGGCCGCTTTTGTTCGCCACCCGCGAGGAGATTACCGCCTATGCAAACGCGCATCAGCTGGAACATGTGGAAGACAGCTCCAATGCAACGGACAAGTATACACGAAACTTTTTCCGGCACCGCGTATTGCCTTTGCTGGAAGAAGCCTATCCGCAAGTGGTAAAGAACACCGGCGCCGGCATACAAAGGTTCCGGGAGGCGGAAATGCTCTATCAGCAGGCGATTGCCGTACACCGGCGCAACCTGCTGGAACAGCGGAAACAGGAATATTTCATTCCCGTGCTCAAGCTGAAACAGGCGCAGCCCCTGCAAACCATCTTATATGAATTGCTGAAACCCTTCCAGTGCAGCGCCGCGCAAGCCGCGCAGGTGGCGGAGCTGGTGGACAGCGAGCCGGGTAAATGGGTGGCTACGCCCACCTACCGCATTGTGCGTGACCGGAAATGGCTGATCATTACGCCCCTGGAACCTGCGGCATCCGCGCATTTCGTGATCGAAAAAGGGCAGGAGACGGTACAGCTGCCGGAAGCGCAGCTGCTGCTCAAAACCTGTGATCCGGCGCATATTTCAACAGATCCCCACATCGCCTATATCGATAAAC
The DNA here is from genome assembly GCF_007992715.1 of Chitinophaga cymbidii. Classification (GTDB taxonomy): domain Bacteria; phylum Bacteroidota; class Bacteroidia; order Chitinophagales; family Chitinophagaceae; genus Chitinophaga; species Chitinophaga cymbidii. The sequence goes on along the minus strand of NZ_BKAU01000007.1, from coordinate 299,808 downwards.
AACAGGTGCAATTCCCGCTGCTGCTGCGCAAATGGAAGCAGGGTGATTATTTCTATCCCCTCGGCATGGATAAAAAGAAAAAACTCAGCCGCTTTTTCATCGACCAGAAATTATCCCTCCCCGAAAAGGAAAAAATATGGGTACTGGAATCGCATAAAAAGATCGTCTGGATCGCGGGCATGCGGATAGACAACCGTTTCAGGATCACCCCCGGCACCAGGGAAGCGCTCAAAATAGAACTAAAAAATACTTAACAGCTGCTGCACGAACAGCTTGCCCAGCTCGGGCCGGAAGATCAGCGGGTACACCAGTCCGAGTACCGCGCCCCAGAAGTGCGCATCGTGATTGATGCCGTCGCCGCCGCGCCTGGACATATAAGCCGAGTATGCCAGGAAGAGCACGCCGTAAATCACGGCCGGCAGGGGAATGAAGAACACGAGTAGTTTGGACCAGGGAGCGAGCAGTATGGCGGAGAACAGTATGGCGGATACGGCCCCGGAAGCGCCGATCGAGCGGTAACCATACGTATCCTTGTATTTAAAATAGGTGGATATATCCGGCAATACCAGTCCCAGCAAGTACAACAGCACAAAATGCAGCTTCCCCCCGAAAATGATCACGAAAGCGGATTCTATCGTCCTTCCAAAGAACCACAACGTAAGCATGTTAAAGAAAAGATGCATGTAATCCGCGTGCACGAAACCGGAGGTAATGAAGCGGTAGAACTGCTTGCGCTCCTGCACGTAATAAGGCCAGAAGCTCAGTTTGTCGATCTGCTCCGGGCGGTTAAAGGATGTAAAAGATATAATACAGGTGAGAATGATAATGGCTAAGGTAATGGTCATGCGATTGTGCTGTTAGTTTGTAAAAATAATCATTGATGATGATATTTTTCGTTGTTGAGGACAGTATATGCCCGGTAAACCTGTTCTGTTACGATGAGGCGCACGAGCTGATGGGGAAAGGTGAGCGCTGAAAGCGAGAGTTGCAGCTGCGCGCGCTGCAGCACCGCCGCATCGATCCCGAAGGCCCCGCCGATGAGGATGATCAGCTGCCGGGTGCCGGCATTGGTGCGCTGCTGCAGGAAGTCTGCCAGCTGTACGGTGGTCATCGTTTTGCCTCTTTCATCGAGGGCCAGCAGGTAATCCTGCGGCTGCAGCATGTCCAGGATGATCCTGCCTTCCTGTTTCTTCAGTTCGGGAACAGAAAGACTGGCCGCCTGCTTCACGGTGGGGATTAGTTTAATGTCAAAATCGGTGTAATGCTGTAATCGTTTTTGAAAAATTTTAATACCTTCATTGATGTAGGCGTCGTTTTCCTTTCCAATGCTCCAAAGCTGTATTTTCACGGGTTTCAGCGTGTTTGATGATCATTCAAATGTAAAAGGAAAAATAAATTTGGAGAAAAAAAGGCGAAAGATTTGCAGAAATAAAAATTCTACCTACATTTGCATCCCGTTCAACACAAGAACAACGGCTCTGTAGCTCAACTGAATAGAGCATCTGACTACGGATCAGAAGGTTTCAGGTTTGAATCCTGACAGAGTCACAAAAGAGCTTCAACGAAAGTTGAGGCTTTTTTTATTTATGCCGGGACATATACAATTATTCCATCCGCAGCGATTTAACCGGATCTCTCAACGCCGCTTTTACACCCTGGAAACTCACGGTTATCACCGCAATGATCAAAGCCACCAATCCGGACAGCACAAACATCCACCAGGATAGCTCTATCCGGTAGTCTGCATCATTCAGCAGTTGCTGCATTACCCAGGCAGCGAGGGGAGAGGCGAGCATAAATGCCACCAATACAGGTTTTATAAAGTCTTTGGATAAGGAGAACCATATCTTCGTAATCCCGGCGCCAAATACTTTGCGGATACCGGTCTCTTTTGTACGTCTTTCAGCAAGGAAAGTAGAAAGGCCAAAAAGCCCGAGGCAGGAAATGATGATCGCAAGCACACCCAATGCGAAAGTAAGCTGTGCCCCTGCACGAAGGCCGCGATATTCTTTATCATATTCGGCTTTCATGAACTGCAGCTCAAAAGGATAATTGGGATTGCTTCGTTTGGCGGCAGTTTCTATCAGGCTCACCGTTTTTCGCCAGTTATTATCATTCTTTATTCTGATGAAGAAATAGCTGCCGCCATTGCCCAGGTTGATCATCATGGGACCGGGATCGGAATTGACCTGGTTGAACACAAAATCCTCCACTACACCAATCACCGTTTTATCGCCCAGCTTAGTACCGATAACAGGTTCTTTCAATCCCATTTTTCTTACCGCTGCCTCGTTGAGCAGGCAGGCGGATGAATCCGCACCATAAGCAGGGTCGAAATCACGGCCTGCCGTCATTTTTAAACCAGTCGTTTTTGTCCAGTCGTAGTTCACGGTTGTAACAGTAACCGCGAAATTCTGATCATCTGTTTTGCCCGGCCATGGAATGCCATCCGTACTACCACCAAATTTGATCATATTGTTGCTGCCTGCTGAAATACTCTGTACGCCGGGGATCTGCTGCACTTCTGCTTTGAATAAATTAAACTTGTCACCCATATCGCCTCTTGCCGGTATGATGAGCAGGTTTTCTTTATCATAACCTATCGGCCGGTTTTGTATATGTTGCTGTTGCTGAAAAATAACAACGATGGAAATGATCAGGAAGATGGAGATCACAAACTGGAAGGTCACCAGTCCTTTCCGGAGAAGAGCGCCTCCCTTGTTATTGGTAACCACGCCTTTCAATACCTTTACAGGTTTGAAATTACTAAGAAAGAAAGCCGGGTAACTGCCAGCTACCAGGCCGGTGACAATGGTGATGCACGTTAATGCACCCAACACCGGCCAGTTAAAAACATCAAAGCTGAAATGAACATCAGGGAAACGGTTCACAAAAGGCAATATCATCCGGGCCAGCAACAAGGCTAAAAGCAACGCAAGGAAGGTCATGCACAATGCTTCCGCCAGGAATTGCATAATAATCACTTTCCTCGGGGCGCCCAGAACTTTTCGTACACCCACTTCCCTGGCGCGGCGCTCGGAATGTGCCGTGGCAAGGTTCATGAAGTTTACGCAGGCGATCAGTAAAATGAATATCCCTACGATGATCATTACTTTCACCCCGTCTATCAATCCGCCGCTTACCTTGCCGTTCCTGAAACTGCCATACAGGTGGAGGTCTGCCAGGGGATATGCAAAGAAGGTGGTTTTAACAACGTCCGTATGTCTTTTTACGGCCGCCTGTATCTTGTTGTTCACGATAGTTACATCGGAAGAAGGGGTTAGTGCTGCCCAGGTCTGGATGCTGTTGTTGTCCCATTTGTTGATCCATCCGCTGTTTTGCTGCTCAAATAATTTAAAGGGTAGTACTATATCGAACTGGAAAGTGCTGTTATGCGGAATATCCCTGATCACCGCGCCCACTTTCAGATCGCTGACGTTATTGTGCCGTAGTATTTTGCCGAGCGCATTTCCTGTACCGAAGAGCTTTTTAGCCGTTCGTTCCGTGATCACTACCGATCCGGGGTCCTGCAAGGCTGTAACGGGATCTCCTTCAATTGCCCCGAAGCTGAGCATACGGAAAAGGTCCGGCTCGGCATAGAAGCCTCTTTCATAGAAACTGTTTTCACCGGCACGGACCATCTGCTGACCGGTATAGCTTGTACGGGCTGCATATCTGATCTCCGGTACATCCTCACGCAGCACAGCCGCTAATGGTCCAGCTACAGACCTTGATGTGCCAATATCTCCACCCAGCTGGTGATTGAACATCAATTGGTGTATCTGTGGAAGATGCGCATGGAATTTATCATAGCTCATGGCATCCCTGATCCATAGCAGGAGCATAATGGTAATGGCCAGCCCCACAGCCAGCCCGCCTATATTGATGATGGAAGAAACCTTGTCTTTTACGATGTTCCTCCAGGAAACAAGAAAGTAGTTATGCAGCATATCCAGGTAATTGACCGGCAGGGCATGCACCAAGAGAATGCCAGAATCCTTACCTGTTATAAATCAAATGGATATGATTTTTGTAATAGCAGGAAATGTCCGGTTTTAGTACATGGTGTGTTCGAATTAGTAACTGAAATATTTCGATTTGGAAGAAGCGCTCTGCCGCAATCCCCCCAGCGCTTCACCGCCCTCAATCCCCAGGTCCGCCTCAATAATATCCGCCCCGTCACCAATCAATTTCAGGTAACCTTCCTTCAGCGCCGCCGCATCGATCTTCCCCTGCATAAACGCCCGGTCAATATTCCGGGAACTGCCCAGCACGCACATCGCGCCGCGTTTATGCACTTCTTCGAAGATGCTTTTATCCTCCGGCTGCTGATGGCTCACGAACGCAATGATGTTCTCCCAGGGAACGCCGCTTTTATCCATCATGTCCAGCTGCTCCTTTTTACCCATCATCACTTCCATCATAATATCCCTGTTATAAGCATAACATCGCCGGATATCTTCCATCGAATAGGCGATCAGCACTGCATGCCCTTCGGCATGGTTCTCCACCACCTTCCGCGCGCGCACTTCAACCGGTACGTCCTTCGCGTCTATGACAAGAATAGTTTTGCCATTGGCCCATTGCAAGGCTTCGTCCAGCGTGGGGATCGCGTAGCCGGTGAGGTTACCTTCGGTATCTTTGAGGCGCAGCTTGCGCAGCTCTGCAAGCGTGTAGTCGGACACTTTCCCGTGCCCGTTGGTCGTACGGTCCAGCGTAGGATCATGCATCAGCACGATCGCGCTGTCTTTCGTGTAATGCGGATCGATCTCCAGCGTGGCGGGCGTATGGGCCAGCGTGTTCTCGAATGTGGCGATGCAGTTCTCCGGGAAGCCTTTCCGCGGGCCGCCGCGGTGGGCGCTCACAAAAGGGATGCGGTCCGGCGTATACCGGAAGAAGGCTTTCAGTGCGGCGGCATTCTCTGTTTTGATCGTATGCAGCTTTTCAGCGGGTTTGCGGAAAGCATGCGCGGCAATAATGGCCAGTGGAATCAATAAATACCGGGCTATCATAAAATTCATTTTTGTTTGTATGGAAAATAGGATGCGTCTGGGCGGGACGCGGATGAAAGAATGGCGTTAGCCTGCCGCACCACATCGGGATGCTGCGCGGCGACGTTTGTTGTTTCGGATGGATCGGATTGCAGATCGTACAGCTCAACCGCGGCATTTTCCCCGCGTGGACTGCTTTTCACGACGGCTTTCCAATCCCCGAACCGCACAGCGCGGCTGTCCAGCCAGTTGCGCGGAAGCTGGCTGTCCGGCTTGTTCCAGTTATAATTGTAAGTGTAATATTCCCAGTACAGGTACGGATGCCGCGCCTGGCCGGAACGGCCTGTAAACGTGGGGTAGAACGAAATACCATCGATCCCCGCAGGCGGCTGTACGCCCGCAGCCTCACAGAGCGCAGGCAGCATATCCCATCCCGCCGTAACATGCTCAGATACCTGCCCCGCTTTGATCATGCCGGGCCAGCAGGCGATCAACGGCGCGCGGATGCCTCCTTCGTACAGGGTGGTCTTGTGCCCCCGGAAAGCGCCGTTGCTGGAAAAGAATTTCGCAAAGCCCGGGTTGGCGCCGTTATCGCTGGTAAATATGATCAGCGTGTTCCGGTCCAGCCCGTCTTCTTTCAGTTTGCTGATGATGCGGCCAATGTCCTTATCCAGTTGCGTGATCATGGCCGCGTAGTTCCGGTACTGCTCCGGCCAGTCTTCCTGCGCATATTCGGAAGCGTCGGGTATCACGTGCTTGCCATGCGGAATGGTGTAGGGGAGGTACAGGAAAAACGGTTTGTCTTTCGGACGTTGATCGAGAAAGCCCATCGTTTTCTCCACGAAAAGATGATGGCTGTAGGTACCTTCCGGCACCGTCACTTTCCGGCCGTTTTCGTAGAGGAACGGCGGATAGTAATTGTGCGCCTGTATCTGGTCAAGATAGCCGTAGCTGTAATGGAAGCCCTGCTTTTCCGGCCCATGCGCTTCGCCGCCCAGTCCCCATTTCCCGATCAGGCCGGTGTGGTAGCCGGCGTCCCGCAGTATTTCCGCGATGGTGCGCTTTTCATCCGGCATCGGCGGATCTTCTTTTTCGTCTGTCAGGAAGTTGCCGCGTATCGCTGTGTGGCCGGTGTGCATGCCGGTCAGCAATGCTTCTCTGGATGGCGCGCATACCGTGCTGCCGGTGTAATAGCGGGTGAAGCGCATGCCGTTTTTCGCCAGCGCATCGATGTGCGGCGTGCGGATGCGTGGCTGGCCGTAACAGCCCAGATCACCATATCCCATGTCGTCGGCCATGATCAGTATGATGTTCGGCCTGCCGGTGGATGTTTGTCCTGTAGCCAGGGCCGCGAACAGCAGCAGCCCTGGCAGGAAAAAGAATATTCTGGTCATCAGTAATGAGGGTTCTGGTCGATCTTTACATTTTGTGCGCGGACGGATTCGGGGATCGGCATCAGGTAATTTTTGGAAGGATCGAATGCGATCTTGCCGCCGCCCGCATTTACTTTTTCATATACGAGATGGCCATCCACGGTGGTGATCTTCATGGCGCGCAGGGGTTTGCTGAAGATCTGTTCCGCCGTTCTCCATCGCCAGATATCGAACAGCCTTTTACCTTCAAATGCCAGCTCCACCCGGCGTTCCCGCCTGATCCGCGCACGCATCTGCGGCTGGGTAAGGCCGGTGGGGAGGTCGGGAAGACCGGCTCTTTTCCGCACTTTGTTCATGGCTTTATACACGTCGTCATCCGGACCAACGGCTTCGTTCTGCGCTTCCGCGAAGTTGAGCAGCACTTCCGCATACCGCCAGATGATGGAGTTGGAGCCGCTGCTGATGCCCGGCACCACGGCGGGGTCTACGAGCTTTTTCAGGAAGTAGCCCGTGCGTCCTTTGCCGCCGGCGCCGGAGGCGTCCAGCTCGTTGTTGTTATTGGGAATGCCGAGGCGGGTGTAGATGACGCCGCCTTTCCAGGTGGAGCCGTCGTAAATGATGGAGGCGGCAAAACGTTTGTCCCTGTTGATATACGGATTTTCAGGATCAAACATCGCGGAGCCTTCGGCTTCCGTTTTCCCGTCGAGAAATTCATAGTCATCTACCAGATCCTGTGTCGGATTGACAGCGCCCCAGCCCGTGCCGTCGGCTACCCGTACGGGGTTCCAGTATTTTTCCTTGATATGGCCTTTGATGTTGGCGGCATATTGCACGTCGAAGATCACTTCTTCGTTGTTTTCATTCGCGGGCAGGAACAGCGTTTCATAATCGGGGAAGAGGTCGTAGCCCGCGCCGGATTCCATGATCTTCCGGTTGGTGGCGGCCGCATCGGTCCACTTGCCCGCATAGAGTTCCAGCTCGCCTTTCAGCGCCCATGCAGCGCCTTTGCTGGCGCGCCCGGCATCTTTTGGCGGGATGGTCAGCGGCAGGTCTTCCGCCGCTTCAGCACATTCTTTCTGGATGAAGGCCACACATTCCTCGTACGTATTTCTTGGATTGAAGATGGCATCGCCCTGCGTTTCGCGGTTGAGCGGAACAGTGATGATGGGCACGCCGCCATAAAGGTCCATCAGCGATTTGTAAAAGTAGGCGCGCAGAAAACGGGCCTGCGCCAGCATGCCTTTCTTTACATTGTCGTCAAAATCCGCGGCGCTCACGTTCTGGATAAAGACGTTGCATTTCCGGATGTTGGTGTACATGTTCTTCCAGTGCGGCGTGAATATCGGCGCGGAAGGGCCATAGGCGCCCTGCGCGAAGTTCTGATACGAAGGAATGCCCGCCAGCGGGCCGCTGATGCTGTTATCGGAAAAATTGTCCAGCGGATCATTGCTGATCTCCGACGGCACGTTGGTCCAGATAGTGGACTGCGGACCGGGATTCAGGTTGTTATAAATATCGTTCAGGAACAGGCCCGCATTCGAAGCGGATTTCCATACGGATGCGTCTGTGAGCTGGTCCGTAGGTTCCACGTCCAGCGAGGTATCGCAGGCAGCGAGGAGCAGCATGCCGGCGGCTATATATCGAAAAAATAAGTTCTTCATCGTTTGAATGATTGACCGGTTAGAAATTTGCATTTAATCCGAAGGCGAACACCTTTTGCTGGAAGTAATACCGCGCTCTTTTGCTGGCGCTGCTGATGCCGATCTCCGGATCAAGATATTTTTCCGAAGAGAAGGTGAGCAGGTTTTGCGCGGAACCGTACAGGCGGATGGACTGAATGCCGATCCTGTTCATGATGCCGGAGGGGATGGTATACCCCAGCTCTATGTTCTTCAATCTTACGTATGAGCCGTCTTTCTGCCAGAAGGAAGATACCTGCTGGCTGTTGGTACTGGGCGAGGGGAGGATCACCGGATATTTGGCGTTCCTGTTGTCCGGCGTCCAGTAATCCAGCTGTTCGCGGAAGATCTTCGCGCCGTTGAAGAACGGGTTGGAGGCTTCGTTGGTCAGCTGGAAGCTGCTTTGCGCGGCGCCTTGCCAGAGCATGCCAAGATCAAATCCTTTCCAGCCCGCATTTACCGTGAGGCCGAAGATCATCTGCGGAAACGCGGGATGGCCGATCACCACCTGGTCGTTCTCATCGATCTTTTTATCGCCGTTCACATCTTCATATTTGATGTCGCCGGGTTGCAGGGGGCCGAATTGTTTCGGCGAAGCATCTATTTCTTCCTGTGACTGGAAAAGCCCGATGGCCCGCAGGCCGAACTGTGTGTCCAGCGGTTTGCCCGTGCGGCTGCGGTTGGGATCGTTGCGGGTAGATGCGTTCTCGAAGGTTTCCACCAGCCTGTTTTTCGCATAGGAAAAATTGAAGCCGGCGTTCAGCGTCAGCCCGTTGCTGGAAGTGTTGGCGGTGTTCACGGAGAAGTCGAACCCTTTATTGTCCATAATACCGGCATTGACCTGGGAGATGCCGATGCCGTATTCTACCGGTACCACCGCATTGGGGGCCACCAGCATGTCTGAGCGGCGTTCTTTAAAGAAGTCCAGCTCAAAGCCCAGCCTTCCGTCCAGGAACAGGCCTTCCAGCCCGATGTCCGTTTTCTTCGCGGTTTCCCAGGTGATGTTCGGGTTGGATTCGTTCCTTTCAAACACGCCCTGCACCTGTGTGAACTGTGTGCCGCCGAAGCCGTAGCTGCTGGTGAGGCCATAGCTGCTGAGGTACTGGAACGCGGAGCCGGCGAGGTTTCCCGAGATGCCGTAGGAAGCGCGTATTTTCAGGTTGTTGATCCACTTGTAGTTGTCCTTGATGAAGTTTTCTTCGGACAGGCGCCATCCGAGCGAGAAAGCGGGGAAGAACGCAAAGCGTTTGCCGGGCGCGAAGAAGTAGTGCCCGTCGTAGCGGCCGGACAGCTCCGCGATGTATTTCTGGTCAAAATCATACCCGGCCCTGTACACGAAACCGAGCTGCTTGTAGGAGCTGGAAGAGCCGCCGTTGTCCAGGTCGTTTTTGGAGGAGCTGCCGAGTGAAAGCTCATCGAGGCCCACCTGGTAGTTGAGGCGGGACGCCTGGAAGCCGTTGCTTTTTCCCTGGCGAAGCTCCGCCACGGCGAGGGCGTTGATGCCATGTTTGCCGAAGGTCTGGCGGTAGGTCAGGTACCCTTGCAGCGTGGTGTTAACGGATTCCCCGAATTCCTGGCTGAGGCTGGGCGCCGCAACACCGGCTTTCGTTTCCACGAACTCGTCGTCCGCGTTCAGGGAGTAGATGCTGTAGGGCGTCTGCCATTGCTTGAAGGTCGTGTAGTTTTTGTCGTAAGCCGCCACCGCTTTCAGGGAAAGCCCTTTTACGGCGGGTATCTGCTGCTCTATGGTCAGTTGGGTGAACAGCATGTTTTTATTATCACGGGTGTAGCCGCTTTCATAGATGGAAGGCAGCAGCGTATTGCCCGGCAGGCCGTTGGAAAAGCGCAGCTGGTTGTTGAGTAGCGGCGGGTTTTTGGTAACGGAGGTATAGATGCCGTTGCCGCTTTGCGAACCGGGATTTTTGGTAACCTCCAGCGTGCCCTTGATGTCCAGCGACACGATGGTGGATTTGGTAGCGTTGATGTCCACATTGGATGCCAGGTTGTAGCGCGAGAATTTGATCGCATCTACAGAGCCTTGCTGGTAAAGATGTCCCAGCGAGCTGAAGAACCGCACTTTATCCGATCCGCCGGAGAAGGTGAGGTTCTGCCGCGTCATGGGCGCGCTGAAGTCGAGCACCTCTTTCATCCAGTCGTGGTCCGGGTAATGATCGGGATCGGAATGGTCGCGGTATTTTTCCAGCTGTTCATCCGTATAGGCAGGGGCGAGGCCGGCATTCGCATTGGCGGCGTTCAGCGTTTTGGCGAATTCGTAGGCGTTGAGGTAATCCGGGTATTGCGTGGGCCGTTGAATGCCGTACCAGGTATCGAAGTTCATCTGCACCTTGCCTTCCTTCCCGCGTTTGGTGGTGATGAGGATCACGCCGTTGGCGCCGGCAAGACCATAAGGCGCAATAGCGGCGGCGTCTTTCAGCACCGTGATGCTTTCTATTTCACTGGGATTGATCTGCGAGAACTCTCTCGGAATGCCGTCCACGATCGTGAGCGCGCCATTGCGTGAGCCGGTGGTGCCAACGCCTCTGACGCGGATGGTGGCGGCATCGGCGCCGGGTTCCCCGCTGCTTTGGAATGCCAGCACGCCGGAAACACGGCCTGCAATGCTGTTATTGATATTGGCGACAGGGTTCTGCACGATGGCGTCACCTTTCAGGGTGGATACCGCGGCTGTCATAGAGGCTTTTTTCTGAGTGCCGTATCCTATCACCACCACTTCGCTCAGCCCTTTCAGCTCATCCGGCAACGCTACGTCCAGCACCGTTTTTCCATCCACCGCAATTTCCTGCGTCTGGAAGCCGATGTAAGAAATAACCAGCACGGCATCGGCAGGCGCATCGAGCTGGAAATGGCCGTCCACATCCGTGACCGTACCGGTGTTCGTTCCTTTTATTTTGACGGAAACCCCCGGCAACGGCGTACCCTTGCTATCCTTCACCGTTCCGCGCAGGGGAATGAACCGGACGTTCGGCGCCCGCGTAATAGCGATCACATTATCCGGCAGTAACTGGTAGTTGAGCCCAACGGTGGTCAGCAATTCCGTGAGCACGTCGGTGAGCTTCCTGCTGCCGGGCGTGGTCAGCGACACTTCCCTGTGAACAGCAACTTCTTTTGAGTTGTAGAAAAAACGGCAGCCGGTGGCGCTCTCTATTTTTTCCAGTACCCGGGAAAGTCTGGTATCCTTCACGGTCAGGGAGAGCTTCACGTCTTTTTGCGAATAAACTTTTGCGGAGAGCTGCATGCAAAATAGAAAAACGGCCAATAGCGTCAGTCGCATGATTCTGAAAATTTGCTTGACACAAACGGGATGGCACGGCCAGCCGTTAAGTAGATTTTTTTTCATACTTTTATCTTTTACGGGTTTTTGGAAGCCGGGCTTCGAAATTCAGCTTCCAAATAAAAATCCATACTTCCGGAAGAGGGATGTCAGCGCATCTCTCTTTCTTTTTTAACAGCACCTATCCCGGATCATTCCGTTTGGTGGATCGTGATCTGTTCATTGTTGATTTCATATTTAAATGGTGCGATAACCTGTAGCAGCTTCAATGCTTCTGCTATGCTCTCGTTGTGAAAAATCCCCGTCAGCTCGTAATCCTTCACCGCTTCATCCGCTATCACGATCGATACGTTATACTTTCTCTCCATCATATGCGCGAGGTCTGCAAATTTTTCATTGCGGAAGATGAGCTTGTTGTCTACCCACGCTGTTTCCACGATGTCTTTCGTCTGTGAAAAGGGAACGATCTTCGATACTTCGAAAAGCTCCGTTCTGGCGCGTTTGCTATGTAGTGTCACCTTTTCGTGGGGAGCAATCATGATCTTCCGCGAAGGGTCTTTTTTCAGCGAAACCTCTACCGCGCCTTCTATCAGCGTGGTTTCCGTTGTTTCGCTGCCCTCATAGGCTTTTACATTGAACGTGGTGCCGAGGTCGCGGATCACGGCCTCCGGCGTATGCACGGTGAAGGAATGATGATCGTTGTGCACGACCTTGAAATAGGCTTCGCCGGTGAGATGTACCTCCCTGTTTTCCATGCTGAAGTTCTTCGGGTACGTCAGCCTGCTGCCGGCGTTGAGCCAGATGGTGGTGCCGTCGGCCAGTGTGATCTGCGTTTTGGCTCCCTTCGGCGCCACGATCTCGTTCATGGCCGTGGCGGACGTGTGGTGGCCGGTCATTTGCCGGAAGAGATAAATGCCCGCCCATCCGGTTAAAATAATGCCTGCCAATACCGCGGCATAGCGGAGCAACGGCTTGCGGGAAACGCGGCGGGCGGGTGGTTCGGGCACAAGTTCCAGCTTGTGCTGCAGCAGTGTATTCAGCTTTTCCGGTTCCGGCGAAGTATCCAGCAGCGATTTGATCTCGTCCACAAATTCATTCGTCACATCATCCATATTATTGACCGCCTGGATCAGCTCATAGGAATACCACAGCTCCGGCTCAAGCGCGAGCAATGCTTCCAGTTCCTGCTTTTCAGCAGGAGTCATGGAGCCGGACAATTCCCGCCCCATCAGGTACCACATCCTGTTGGTGTGTTTCATTTAACGTGTGTTTTTGTACCAGTATATCTGTATGACAACGGTACCGGCATATTCTACTAAGCCGTTCAAAAAAAAATCGGGGAGAAATATCAGGGCTTTTCTTTCCGGGTGAAGGCGCTGACAGCCAGCACCAGCTTTTTCAGGGCAATAGCCAGCTGTACGTCAATGGTGTTGACGGAAATATTGAGCTTTTCGGAAACGTCCTTGTTGCGGAGCCCTTCAATGCGGATCATTTCATAGATCTGCCGGCAGCGGGGCGGGAGGGAATGGATGGCGTTGCGGATGCAGTCGTACAGCTCCATGGAAATGATGATGCTTTCCGGGTCTTCCGTGGTCAGGTCTTCAAAGGTGAGGGTGGACAGCAGCTGTTTTTCTTTCTTCTGTTTATTGAGGAGGTTCAGGGAGGCGTTTCTTACGGCGGTAAAAAGATAAGCCCGGAGGTTGCTGATCGCGGTGATGTTCGCTTTCATCATCCAGACTTTATACAGCACATCGTTTACAATTTCTTCCGCGGGCTCCCTGGCTTTCAGGTAGGCGGACGCGAATTTCAACAGGGTAGCATGGAACTGCCCGTGCAGGAAACGGTAAGCGTCGTCCTCTCTTTTTTCAGCAATAAGGTCAATGTAGGTTTTTGTATCAGTATCCAACATATAGATTGCCTGAATGTTCTGCAATGTATGTAACGAAAATCAGAAAATTTATAAAGCAGCATTTCCTTTATGTTAAGAATGCCGCTTCGCTGGCAGGAATTTGAACTGTTTGGTTGTATAAACAAATTTAGAAGTTTGGCGGACAAATCCAAAATAATGCGAAGGGTTGCAAAATACGCTTCCGCGTTATAACTTCAGGGCTATGATAAGACTGATCCCCACGTTATTGTTCCTTGTGATTTCCTGCGCGCTGTATGCCCAGGATGCCCGTATCGTTCGCCAGCTTTGCAATTTCCGGGAAAGCCCCGGTGGTATAGACAGCCGTCCACCGGTATTCAGCTGGGAAGTCAGCGCCGGCGGGGAAAGCTTTGTGCAGTCGGCGTACCGGATCACGGTCAACGGCGCCGGCGCTTCCTGGAACAGCGGAAAGGTTAATTCGGGCCAATCCATCAATGTACCGTATACCGGCAAAAGCCTGTCGCCCGCGCAGCTGTACCACTGGCAGGTGGAGGTGTGGGACAAAAACGGGCGGTCTTTCAAAAGCGGTGTTGACAGCTTTTCTACGGCCTTGTTCGGAGAAAAGGACTGGAGCGGGGCGAAATGGATCGGGTATGACGACCTGCCGGATTCCATGCTGGTGGTGCCCGGCGTGCACGGGAATGCGAAGAGCCTCGGCAACAGGGCAAAAGAACGCGCCGTAGTGCCGCTTTTCCGCAAGGAGTTCAGCATTGATAAAAAAGTGAAGCGGGCTATGGCGTACGTCAGCGGCCTGGGGCATTATGAAATGACCATCAACGGTGAGAAAGCAGGCAACAGCTTCCTGGCGCCGGGCTGGACTTACTACGATAAGCGTGTGCTCTATAATACGTATGATATCACCTCCGCGGTCCGCAACGGTGAAAACGCCATCGGCGTCATCGTAGGCAACGGCTTTTATCACATCAACCGGGAACGGTATTTTAAACTGATCAGCGTATTCGGGCTGCCCAAAATGATCTGCAAGATACAGGTGGATTATGAGGACGGAAGCCAGGCCGTGATCGTGTCTGACCAAAGCTGGAAGACCGCGCCTTCGCCTGTCACCTACACCAGCATTTTTGGTGGAGAGGATTATGATGCAACATTGGAGCAGGCGGGATGGAACGAACCGGGCTTCCGGGACGCGCCATGGAAACAGGCCATGCTGGTGAAAGCGCCGAAGGGCGAATTGGAGCCGGAATCCATTTATCCCGTGAAGATCATGGACAGCTTCACGCCGGTGAAGGTATTACAGCCCAAACCCGGTGTGTATCTGTACGACTTCGGGCAGAATGCTTCCGGCATCGTGGAGCTGAAAGTAAAAGGCAAAAAGGGACAGCAGGTGAAGCTGATTCCCGCCGAGCTGATCAAAGATACGCTGGCCAACCAGCGCGCTACCGGCAGGCCGTATTATTTCAGCTATACGCTGAAGGGGGAAGGCGTGGAAACCTGGCAGCCGAAGTTTACGTACTATGGTTTCCGTTATGTGCAGGTGGAAGGCGCCGTGCCGGATACCGCTGCCAACGAGGCCGGCGCGCCTGTTATCGTCAGCCTGAAAGAACTGCACAACAGCACCTCCGCGCCGGAAGCAGGCACGTTCACCTGTTCCAACGACCTGTTCAACCGCATCAACACATTGATCAAATGGGCGATCAAAAGCAATATACAAAGCGTGGTCACCGACTGCCCGCACCGCGAAAAGCTGAGCTGGCTGGAACAGGATTACCTGATGGGCAACTCCATCCGCTATAACCTCGAACTTTACCAGCTGTACAGGAAACTGGTGTACGACATGATCGATGCGCAGACGCCGGACGGCCTCATACCGGACATTGCGCCGGAGTTCGTGGTATTCGAAGGCGGGTTTCGCGATTCCCCGGAATGGGGCAGCGCCGGTGTGATCCTGCCCTGGCTGCTGTACAAATGGTATGGCGATACCAACATTATGCGCGACGCCTACCCGATGATGAAAAAATATGTCGCTTACCTCGAAAGTAAATCCAGCGGTC
Organism: Chitinophaga cymbidii; assembly: GCF_007992715.1. Lineage (GTDB taxonomy): Bacteria > Bacteroidota > Bacteroidia > Chitinophagales > Chitinophagaceae > Chitinophaga > Chitinophaga cymbidii. The sequence continues at coordinate 284,537 of NZ_BKAU01000007.1, read as the reverse complement.
ATATTCTTTCGCATGGGCTGGGAGACTGGTTCGATTACGGCCCCAACCGTCCCGGTGAAGCGCAGCTGACGCCCAAAGAGCTGACCGCTACGGCCATTTATTATTACGATGTGGCATTGCTCGGTAAAATGGCGGCCCTGCTGAAAGACCGGCAGGAGGTATCGCGGCTGGGCAGGAAAGCAGGGGAGATCAAAGCGGCGTTCAACCGGAAATTCTTCAATGATACTACCAAGGTATATTCCACGGGCAGCCAGACCGCCATGGCGATGCCTTTATGCGTGGGGCTGGTGGCGGAGCGCGACCGCAAGGCGGTGTTTCAGAACCTGGTGGATTCCATCCGGCATTCCGGCAAGAAGCTGACGGCCGGGGACGTGGGGTATCATTTCCTGGTGGAGGCATTGCATGCGGGAGGCGCCTCACAACTGTTATTCGATATGAATTACCGGGATGATGTGCCCGGCTATGGCTTTCAGCTGAAGAAAGGGGCTACGGCGCTGACCGAATCCTGGCCGGCGCTGGAAGAGGTGTCTAACAACCACCTGATGTTAGGGCATATTATGGAATGGTTTTATTATGGCCTCGCGGGCATCAGCCAGTCTGAAACCTCCGTCGCGTATAAGGATATCGTCATCCGCCCGGAAGTGGTGGGCGACCTGACGCACGCTCGCGGCACTTTTCACTCGCCATATGGCCTCATCACCAGTGAATGGAAAAAGGAGAACGGCCGTTTCGGGCTGGATGTGGAGATTCCCGCTAATACAACGGCCACCGTTTATCTGCCGGATGCTGCCGGTAAGCAGATCAGCCGGAACAGACAACCATTGAAGCAGGTGAAAATCGGGAAGGATGGAAGAGCGGTGATAAAGACCGGCGCGGGGAAGCATAGTTTTGAAGTGCGGGAGTAATTTCGCAATAAACGGGTTGCCCGGATTCCCGGCGATCTTACATTTGTGCCATGAATAATGTGATAGCGATTCCCGTCAACGATACATTCAGCTTTCCCGAATGCCACTGGTTCCTGGACCGCAATTTTGACGAATGCCTGCACCGGATCGGGGAAGATCATGTGATCAAGGCTTTGCGGGTGGATGGCCGGCCGGTGCTGGTGCGTATTTCGGCGCAAGCGAAGGCGGATGCAGATGCGAACGTCAATGCGGGTACCCTGCACGCCGCTGTGTTGAATCAACCGTTAACACCCGCCATACAAAGCGCCGTCACCGCCTATATCCGCGAATGGTTCGATCTGGACCGCGACATCCTGCCATTTTACCGCCTGCTGAAAAAACACAAGCCGCTGGCCTACATGGCGAACGATTTCCGGGGGCTCCGCCTCATTGGTATTCCGGATTTATTCGAAGCGATCGCGTGGAGCATCACCGGGCAGCAGATCAACCTGAAATTCGCCTACCGGCTCAAACGCAGACTGGTGGAAGCATACGGAGAAGCCATCCATTTCGGTGGCGAAACACATTATATCTTCCCGGAAGCATCACGACTGGCAGCAGCCGACCCCGAAGACCTCCGCGCCATGCAGTTCTCCGCCCGAAAAGCGGAATACCTCATCATCGCGGCCCAGGCGTTTGCCACCGGACAGATCAGCAAGGAAAAACTAAAGCAGTTGCCAGACCTGGCGGCGCGCCAGAAAGCGCTGACCGATATTAAAGGCATCGGGATATGGACGGCCAATTATTCGCTGATGAAAAGCCTGCAGGAACAGGCCAGCATCCCCTATGGCGATGCCGGCCTGCTGAATGCGCTCTTGCAGCACGGTGTGATCCGTGATAAAAACGATCAGGCAAGTATGGCGCGTTTGTTTCAACAATTTCCGGGATGGGAGAGCTACGTTGTGTTCTACTGCTGGCGAAGCCTTGCCCGGCCTGCTTTCCAGCGTTGATATTGTTCCGGCATGCAATGCCCGCAGGGCCGGTAACCCGCGTCTATCGCTTCCTGTTCGCTTTCAAAGAAAACCCTGTTTTCCGTTTTCATTCGTTTCCCGGATGGGCAATGCAGCGTGCCGTAGATCTTTCCGGGCCTGTATCCGCCGAACTTTATTTTACCGGCGTGGACCAGCCGGCGAAGCGTGTTACGGTCAATTTCGCTGTGGCGGATCATCGCTGGTGTATTTTGCTGGCTTCCCATCCGATCATCGCCGCTTTGCGCACGTCGCCCCAGTGATACCCGCCCAGTTCCCCCGACGCTTTGATCACACGGTGACAGGGAATCAGGAAAGCCACCGGGTTGCAGCCCACGGCCGTGCCCACCGCGCGCGAGGCCGAAGGGTGATCGATCTTCTCCGCAATGCCCGCATAAGTAGATACGCCGCCCGCGGGAATGCGGAGCAAAGTTTCCCAGACCTTCAGCTGGAAAGGCGTGCCCTTCAGGTGCAGCTTGATCTCGTGCAAACGGCTCCAGTCCTGCGTAAAAATGAACAAAGCATTTTGCTGTACCGTATCGAGCAACTGCGTATAATGTGCGTTCGGAAAACGTTCCAGCAGCTCGCGGAACGCAGCTTCCCGGCCTCTGTCCGCAAAAGCCATGTGGCAAATGCCCTTGTGCGTGGAAGCCACGATGACCGGCCCGAACGGGCTTTCCGCAAAGCTGTAGTTGATTTCCAGCTGCTCACCGCCGTTCTTGTATTCACCGGGCGTCATGCCTTCCATGCGGATGAACAGGTCGTGAAGGCGCCCCGTGCCGGAGAGGCCGGTTTCATGCGCCGTATCAAACAGGGTAGCCGATCGCTTCAGCAATCCCTTCGCATATTCCAGGCTCAGGTATTGCAGGAACTGCTTGGGCGTTACGCCCGCCCACTCGCGGAACATCCGCTGGAAATGGAAAGGGCTCAGGTGCACATGCTCCGCGGCCTCCTCCAGGCTCGGCTGCTCCCGGAAACGCTCCCGGTAAAATGCAATGGCTTCCGCTATCCGCTTATAGTTGATGGCCTGTTGAGTTTCCATGTTATAAAGTTAAGACGCATCGTGGAAAATAATACCGAGCGTATGCCGGTTCCCGCTGTGCAGCGGGCTGACGCCATGCTTCATGCTTACGCGGTAATAGCCCCGGCTGCCTTTCACCGGCCGGAAGTTCGTGGTGAACAGCAGCATGTCCCCACGCCGGGGCTGTATCACCTGGGCTTTCGACTGCGCCCTTGGTATGGCTTCCGTCAGCACAAATTCCCCGCCGGTATATTCTTCTCCCGGTTCGTTGAGGAAAAGCACCAGCTGCATGGGAAAGAAGATCTCCCCGTACAGGTCCTGGTGCAGCGTATTGAATCCACCTTCGCCGTATTTCAGGATCAGCACGGTAGGCCGTGTTTGTCCCGCTGCATGGCACAACGCCTTCAGTTCCGGGTGCGTGGCCGGGAAGCGCTTGTTGATATTCAACACTTCCATCCATTTGTTCGCCACCGGCGCAATATAAGGATACACCGTTTCCCGGATGCTGTTGATCAGCGCTGGCAGGGGATACTGGAAATATTTATATTCCCCCTGCCCGAAGCGGTAACGTTCCATCGAGATCGTTTTGCGGTAGGTATTGTCCGCATTGTAAGCTGCGATCAGTTGTTCACATTCCTTTTTGGTCAGCACGTTTGTCACCACCGCATATCCTTTGCTGTGCAGATCGCCGGCGATGCTTCCCCAATCCTTGCTGTGGAGTTTTTCTATGACTGTTTGCATGATCACCGGTTTACCTGTTGTGCTTCCCATTTGATCATCGCCGATTTGCGGCTGCTTCCCCAGTGGTATTGGCCTGTTTCTCCGCTGGCCTTCACCACACGGTGGCAGGGGATCAGGCAGGCAACGGGATTGGCGGCCACCGCGGAGCCCGTTGCACGGGAAGCCCTGCTGTCGCCCGCCAGCGCGGAATAGGAGATGACCTCGCCTTTCGGCACTGCCAGCAGCTTCCGCCAGACCTGTTGCCGGAAGGGCGTTCCTTTCACGTGCAGCGTCACCGCGGCGTCTTTACCGTTGATTACTGCAATGGCTATACGATGCTGATCATCCTCTTCTTCCAGATAAGCGGCCGCCGGAAAATGTTGCTGCAGCTCCGCGATGGCGGCATCTTTCCCGTTATCCGCAAATGCGATGTAACAAATGCCCCTGGATGTGGAGGCGGTCAATACCTCCCCGAACAAGGTTGTTCCGAAACTGTACCGGATGGAAAGCGTGGCGTACTCTTCCGGTTGCATGACAGCTATTTGTGTTTTCATGATATCTTCATTTTATAACACAAAACTAGCCCATTGCAAGCCGGTGAAAAACCCGGTTCTTGCTATCTTATCTGTGCCTCCGCTTCGTCCAGCATCGTTGAAAAATGTTCGTCGCGGATCACGCCGGAACCGTGGAGGTTGCGGTAATAAGAAATGCCCTGCAGCAGGTTTTCCCGGAATGTTTCGAGGTATTTCGGGGATTTGTCCGCCTGCCGCTGTTCCATGAAGTAGGTGATATACAGCCGCAGCTCGGCGATGAACATATGCGGCCTGCGTTCGTCTTCAACAATATTGGTGCGGCCATAGATATGGTCCGTCATTTCCTGCAAGGATACTTCGCGGTTGAAATAGGCGATGTTCGGGCCGGGACAAACGGTCACCGCCCGCTGGTTTTTGACGAGCGTTGTGTTGTATTGAATGGCCGCCGCGTTGCTGAGCCCCGTGCAGAGGCATTCTTTGCCCAATACATATTCCAGCTGCGCCTGGTATTCCTCCGCCGGCAGATCGCTTTTTTTCAGCTGCGCGATCTTCAGCCGCTGGTATTGTATGGAAGCGGTGCAGATGGGCTTTTCGGTAAATTCTGTGTTGAATGACAGATGTTTTTCCGTACAGGGACTGCCGGGCTTGCCATCCTGGATGCGTTGCAGCCTTTCGGCTTCGCCGCTCAATCCTTTCAGGTAATGGAACCGCACGCCCATGGGCGAATGATGGCTTAACGTCACGTCTTCTCTCCGGGCTTTACAGAGCTGCTGCAAGGTATGCGCATCCACGGTCGTAGCTTCTGGAACCAGCAGGAACGGCGTTCCCCAGCCGGTGCTGCTCATGCCGTAATGCTCGCGCAGCATGCGCTGCTCCGCATAGCTGCCGATGCCGCCCTGGGCTGAGATGCTCAGCGGGGGAGGCGCCGCGGGAACCTGCGCGCCTCTTTTGGCAAGGGCCGCCGTATACAGTGAAAACAGCGAGTCCACCAGCTCCTGCTTCAAATGCCGGAACTCCTCCAGGATAGGCCCCATCAGGTAGCCGTCCGTTGCAAAGGCATGGCCGCCGCAATTCAATCCCGATTCGATCCTGAATTCGCTCACCCAGATGCCTTTCTTGGCGAGGTATTTTCCCTGTATGAGCGCGGAGCGGTAGTCGCTTACCTTGATGATGATCTTTTTCCTGAAAGCGCCGTTCTCGTCCGCATCAAACTGGCGGCATCTTTCAAGGTAGTTGTACAGGCGCGGGTTCATGCCCGCGGAAAACACGATCGACGATCCTTCGAGGTTGCTGTTCACGTATCCTCTCAACGCGGCGACCGCATCGGAACCGTCTTCCACAAGGGAGCCGTCCGCATGATAATTGTTTTTGTCCGTCTTCGTCATAATATTGACATCGATGCTGCCCGGCCGTATCTGCCCGCGCAGGTGCTCCTGCAAAGAAGCGCGCGCACCGGGATCTTCGGTGCCGGTCATCTGCAGGTACAGCTGCTTTATCCGGCTGTCATCCGGCAGCATCTCGAAATATTTTACGATCTCCGAACCCGCTTCAAACGCGGCCTGCCGTAGCCTTTCCACCTGTTCCTGCACCATGCGGTTGACGAGGTTCAGGTAGTCCGTGATGCGCCGGGCGCGGTAGTCGGGCTCTTTGGAAGAAATAGCGTGATAAGGCTCGTTCAGTTGCGGGTAATAATGGCTTCGCATCATTTCTATCAGCCGGTCTTCAATAATGGAGATCACGGATGAAATGCCGAAGCGCGCCACTTTAACGGGACTATCGATCGTGTAAGCCAGTCCCATTACAGGGATATGAAATTTATGCAGCATAGGAATTGATTAAAATATCGTCAGCTTTTTTTCCAGAATTCGTCGTCCCACTGCGCTTCCAGCTCCGGCCCGCGATTCTTTGTTTGTATCGCCGCCTGCTCCAACACGGCAGGCGCCAGTGTTTCCTGCAGGTGATTGAATAATGTTCTTTCTTCGAAACGGATGTGATACCGCAGCGTATCGGCAAATGCTTTCAGCAGCACCGTGTCTTCCGGATGCTGGCGGACGCTGGTGGCCAGTTCCCGGAGCGTTCCATGCTCGGTTTCGGCCCTCTTCCGGAACTCATCGGCAGCCGGAAGCTGGTTGAATAACAACGTTTCTTCTTCCTGAAAATGCTGTTGCAGATCGTTATCGAAATAGAACAGTACATAACGGCTGATACGGTCGGGAGCAATGCTGCGGCGCAAGCCTTCTTCTATCTTCCAGGCCAGCAGGAGGCCGAAGTGGTGATCGGCGGATATAGCCACGAGGGACGGGTGCCGCTTGATGGGCGTGTGTTGTTTCATGTCGAAACAGTTTTGTGTGATACTGCAAATTTAAGATAAAAGGATATACTTGTCTTTATTTATTTTAACTTTGCATAAAACGGCGAACGAAAAATGTTACAGGTTACAAAGATCTTCCGTTTCGAAATGGCGCATGCCCTGCAGGGGCATGCCGGGGCGTGCCGCCATGTTCACGGCCATTCTTATCAGCTGCATGTAACGGTACGGCAGGAGCGGGAACAGGAGGGCTATTTGCCGGGCGCCGGCATGCTGATCGATTTCAAGGAATTGAAGAAGCTGGTGAAAGAGGCGGTGATCCGGCGGCTGGACCATCAGTTGTTGCTGTCAGGAGATTACCTGGCCGCAAATCCGGGCATCCTGCGGCAGGAGAACCTGCTGGTGCTGGAAGCGGAACCCTCCGCCGAAAACCTCCTGCTTTTCGTCCGCAACGCCATCCGGGAAAAGCTGCCGGCAGGCATTGCGCTGGCGAAGCTGAAGCTGTACGAAACGGCGGACTCCTATGCGGAATGGGTTTTATGATTATTTTGCAGGCAAATCGCTAACAACATATGCTTTCAAAATCTGCGGAATATGCGCTCAGGGCTACCATTTACATTGCTTTAAAAGGCTCGGTAGACAACAAGCTGGGGATTGACGAGATCGCCACGGCTATTGATTCTCCGCAGTATTTCACCGCGAAGATCATGCAGCTGCTGACGAAGAATAACCGCGTTGTAAGTTCCGTGCGCGGGCCCAACGGCGGTTTCTACCTCACGGATGCGGCCCGGAAACTGCCGGTGCGGGCGGTGCTCGAGGCAGTGGGGGAGGACGGGATCATTACCAAATGCGTGCTGGGCCTCAAGGAATGCTCCGAAAGCAGGCCATGCCCCATGCACGAGCAATACCGTTCCATCAAGGTGCAGCTGAAGCAGATGTTCGAGAAAACAACGATCCAGAGCCTCGCCGAAGAAACCGGCAAAGGCAAACTGGTGATCAATAACCGGCTCGTGAAAAAGAAATGATAGCGGAAAGAACGATCCAATTGAACAGATGGACAGGCATCACTTTGATCAATCTCTTTGTTGTTGCCGTGCTGGGCGTGCTCCTTCGCTCCGTTCAGCTGTTTCCCATACCTTTTGTGGAGTATAAGTTTGTTTTGCATGCCCATTCGCATTTTGCCTTCGGGGGATGGGTGACGTTGGCGCTGGCGGCCTGGATGACAGGCGAGCTGCTTGTTCACCGGCCTGTGTACAAATGGTGGTTGTCCGGCCTGCTGCTCACTTCTGTAGGCATGTTGCTGAGCTTTCCGTTCCAGGGGTACGGGCCGGTTTCCATCCCGTTTTCCATGCTGTTCATCACCTGCACTTACGGATTCGCCTATACGTTTATTAAAGATCTCCGGCATGCGGCTGTTAGCCGCTCCGTCCGCCTCCTGGTAAAGGGGGCGTTGGGGTTTCTGGTGCTTTCATCGCTCGGCCCTTTTACGCTGGCTATTCTTATGGCGACCGGCACGCATAACCCAGTGTTGTACAATGATGCGATCTATGGTTACCTGCATTTGCAGTACAGCGGGTTCTTTACGCCGGCCATCTTTGCGCTGCTGTTTCACCGGTATAAAGTGGATAACCGGCAGTTTGTGAACTGGCTCTTGCTGTCTGTACTGCCCACCGTTTGCCTCACCTGGCTCTGGCATGCGCCGGGAATCATTGTCTATATCATCGCTATGGTGGGAAGCGTGTTGCTGATCGGTGGACTGACACCCTTTATGCGCATGAGGATCGCGGGTTTGCCATGGCTGGCGAAGGTGGCGCTGGGGTGTTTCGTATTGAAGCAGGTATTGCAGGCGTGTACGGTGATTCCGGGGGTGGGGGATTTCGTTTTCTTCAACCGGCCGGTAATCATCGGATACCTGCACCTGGTGCTGCTGGGGTTTGTAACGCTGTACCTGTTATCGCATTTCAGACTGCCTGCGGGTAACGGGATGGCCGTGTTTGTTGCCGGTGTGGTAATGAACGAAGTGGCATTGTTCGCGCAGGGCCTGCGGTATAACAATGTTTATCCCTGGTTGCTGCTGGCTGCATCGGTCCTTTTAGCAGTTGGCGCACTGCTGCTTTGTCACAGGTCTTTTTTCCGGAACACGCGGATCGCCAGCAGCAAAGGCGCCACGGCCCAGCATATCATACAGGCCACGGAATAAATGCTGCCGGTGGCCGAGCCCAGGAACTCCTTGAATAAGGCCCCGGAATATCCCATCAACACCGCCACATCCAGCTGTAACAACATCAATACTCTCGCCAGGTCCACCGGGTTGAAGCTCATGATGCCCACCAGTGCACGGTCTATCGGATAGTCGCTGAAGGTGAAAATAAACGCCATCATCAATCCATCGAACAACAACGTAAAGAACAATGACACGATGATCGCCGCGCCGATCCCCCGCGTCTTGTCTTTCGACAGTACAAAGATCAGGAGCGCCACGGAAGTAAAGATAAACGTCAGCAATACGCCCGTCAACACCAGCATGAAAGATGCGGCCACCGGCACCATGATCAGCAGCGGCAGGCCAACGCCCAGTATGAACGCAGCGGCCAGCGACAGGGCCATGCCCGCGTATTCCGACAAAAGGATGCCCGTCCGTTTCACCGGCTGGGACAGCAGCAGCTCAATAAACTCCAGCGAGTTAAAGAAGTAAATGGTCGCAAAAAGTGTAGTGATCACCGGCACAAAAAGCAGCGTAATGTTCAGCAGGCTCAGCAACCCTTTGGCGCTGCCGCCGCTTAGCCCCAGCAGGGTAAAGGACAATACCGCCAGCACGATCGAATACACGAGTATGGACCTGTTCTTCAGCAGGTCGAGGAATACATATTTACTTACGGTCAGCATGTGATCAGGTTTTGTTTTTCGAGGATACTGGCGATGATCTTGTTGAGCTTTCGCTCGCCCGTTCGCGCCTGCAATTGCTCCACGCTTTCATGGAACATGAGCCTGCCGTCCTGCAGGTAAATGATGTGGCTGGTGAGGCCGTCCAGGTCGCTGAGCACGTGGGAGGTGATCAGCACCAGCTTGCCCCGGGCGCATTCAGCCGCGATCTTGTCTTTCAGTATTTCATTGGCTACCGGGTCAAGCCCCGCGGTTGGCTCATCGAGAATATAAATATCGGGAGAGAACAGGAAGGCGAGGCTGGCGCTTACTTTCTGACGGGTGCCGCCGGAGAGCGTGCGCATTTTCTTGTGCCGGACCTTGTTCAGGCCAAAGCGGAAGTACAACTCTTCATCACAGTCTGCCGGATCTTTCCGGATGTCGCGGACCATGCGGATGACCTGCTCAATGGTCATATTATCCGGATAACGCCCGATCTGCGGCATGTAGCCGATGCCGGCGCGGTAGCTTTCGTCCTTGCTGACAAGACGGCCATTGATCGTAATGCTGCCTTTCCCGGGAACCACCAGCCCGAGGATGGACTTGATCAGTGTGGTCTTGCCGGAGCCGTTGGGACCGAGCAGCGACACGGCCTGTCCCTTTTCCAGGTGCAGGCTGATGTTGTCCAATGCCTTGAATTTGCCGAAAGATTTGGTCAGCTTTTCTATCCGGATCATAATTTCCATTTTTTCGTTTTCGGCGCATCGTCGCGCAACTGGTCGGGGATGATGGAGGGCATTACTTTTTCCGCCTGGTCCATGATATTCGTCAGAAAGCTGCGGTAGAGGATCATGGTGGCGGGGATTCTTTCAGAAAGGATGGAATAAACGCTCACGGGATGATAGGGCACATCGCCCGTGCCGTCCCGGTTCAGGTCGTATCCCTCGTACTTGTCCCAGTAGTTGCCGCGGAAAGTATTCAGCATCATGGTACCGTTGGTGGCCACATCGAAAGAATTATCAACGAAATTGTTCTGCTCTATCACATTCGCTTCGCAGCTGGCCTGCACGCGCATGGCCCATCCGTTGGAGGAAAATTCGTTGCGGGAGATGTGGATGCGGCTGCTGCCTTCCATGAAGATGCCGATGGTATTTTTGGAGAAGCGGTTGCCGGTAATGCGGCTGTCTGAAATGTCTTTCAGCAGGATGCCGTAGGAAGCGTCGCCCCAGTTGTGGTAAAAAGTATTCGCGGTCATGGTCACGTCTTTGGTGTACATCACCGCCACGCCCGCGCCGTTGTTGCGGAAGGTGTTATGGCTGTAGGTATCGTGGTGGGAGAACATGAAATGCAGGCCATAACGGATATTGTTATACGAAACATTATGGAGGATGGAAGAGCCGGTCACAAACTCGAAATAGATGCCGTCCCGGTGCCCTGCAATGGTGTTCCCTTTGATCAGCAGGCTGTCCGACTTCCAGGCGTGGATGCCGTTGCCGGACTGCAGCTCGTCCGTGGCGGACGCTTTGATCTGGTTGCCGGTGACGGTGCAATGCCTGCTGTGCTGGATGTACACCGCGTAGGTGGTTTCGAGGAAGCGGCAGTTCTGTATAACGGCGCCGGATACGTTCTGCAGCCTGATGCCTGCCATGTCTACCAGGCTGCTGCGCCCGGTGTGCTGCACGGTAATGCCCTGGATGCGCACGTTTTCAGCGGTGACGATGAATACCTGGTATTGCTTCCCGCCGTCAAACACGGGGTAGTTTTCACCGATGATGGTCAGCGGTTTGCGGATGATGATGTCGTGCTGCGGGTAAAGCCCAGCGGCCACGAGTATCGTATCGCCGGGTTGTGCTTTATCGGCAACGGTTTGCAGCAGCGCTGAAGGCCCCATTCTGATAACGGCGGCATGCAAGGCATGCGGCAGCAGGAAGCAGCATAGCAGGATTCTGATGAGCATTACGGCAATGTTTCCCAGGTGAACAGTTCCAGCTGCAGGCTGTCCTGCAGGGCTTTCGCGGCCGCTTTGTCCGCAAAAGCGGCCAGGTTGCCGTTCATCGGGCTGTTAAAGGATTCATGATGAAGGTATACCGCCATGACGGCATTCAGCGGCGTTTCCGATTTTCCGAGATAATCGTTCACGAACAGCATGCTGCCCGGCACTTCGGAAAAGGCGCGGAGGCAGCTGATGTCGTCGAACTTGAACACCTTGCCTTTCGGGTTCACCAGCTCCGCGGCGAAACGTTTGTCCATGATCGTCATTTTGCAATGCGCGCAGGCGTCCTTCCCGTAGTTGATCGGCTCAAATGCCCTGTTACAGGCGCTCAGGAGGCATACCGCAACGAGCGCCGCGAAGATCATCTTCATAAATTCATCTTTTTTGCGCGCCTCCATTCGTAGATGGACACGCAGGTAAGCAATGTAACGGCGGTAATGAAGCACCATCCGCCGATATCAGGCTGGGAAAGCGCTTCGAAGTTCAGCATCTTCTTGTAACCGATCAGCGGCGGCTGATAGGCCATGCCCGGCACTTTGATCGGCGCAGTGGGATCGAGGTTGTGGCCGTAGTCATATTCCCATTTCCAGAAGTCGTACATGGACAGTGCGGCCATCAGCAACAGGGCGCCCGTCCAGATATAAAAATAGCGCCGCCGGTTCAGGATGAACACCACGAGGCCGAACAGGCAGAAAGCGGCGAGCGCTATGGGGAGGTAGACAAATTCCCGGAAGTCCTCTTTGTGGATCGTCTTCATGCCGATGTAGTGGTTCAGCCCGTTGATGATGTCCACATCGCCCTTTACGTCATTGATCCATATCTGCATGAAAATGCCCTCCGGGTATTGCGGTGCGGCGAGGTCTATCCGCCACATGGGCACAAACCAGAGCGTCACGATACAGGCGATGGCGATGAAAATGCTGGCTCTGGCGGTCTTGCTTAGTTTCTTTTTCATGATGGTGAGGAAGAGAGCAGTACACGCTGACCGGTGTACTGCTCCGGTTGGAGAATCATCTTGCTGCCACGGGCTCCTGTTCGCCGGTGCCCCATTTCAGGGGAACGTTGCTGCCTTTCGGCGATACCCGCAGGTAGCCCTGCATTTCCTGGTGGAGGGCAGAGCAGAAGTCGGTGCAGTAGAAGGGATACACGCCGGGTTTTACCGGCACGAATTTCAGCGTGCTGGTTTCGCCGGGCATGATCAGGAGTTCGGCATTGGGAGCATGTTTGATGGCGAAGCCATGCGGGATGTCCCAGTCCTGTTCCAGGTTGGTCACATGGAAATACACCTCGTCGCCTACCTGTATGCCTTCAATGTTGTCCGGCGTAAGGTGGGAGCGGATGGCGGTCATGTACACATGCACCACGTTCCCTTCGCGCACCACTTTCGTGGCCTTTTCTCCGGGGGAGGCATAGGGATGTTTGTTCTTGTTGATGTCGTAAAACTTGACGCTCTGGTCTTTGATCTTTTCGGCCGGGATGGCTTGCGCGTAGTGCGGTTCGCCGATGGTCGGGAAGTCCAGCAGCAGCTGCATCTTGTCCCCGTCTATGGAGTACAGCTGCGCGCTCTGCGCCAGCTCGGGACCGGTGGGCAGGTAGCGGTCTTTCGTGATCTTGTTGTATGCCACTACGTATTTGCCGTAAGGCTTGCGGGTATCGCCGCCGGGCACCATGAGGTGGCCGATGGAGTAGTAGGTGGGCACGCGGTCCAGCACCTTCAGGTCTTTAATGCTCCATTTCACGATCTCGGAAGACACGAAGAAAGACGTGTAGGCGTTTCCTTTACCATCAAACTCGGTATGCAAAGGTCCCAGCCCCGGCTTCTGCACTTCGCCGTGCAGGGCCGCTTCGTATTTGATCACGGGGATGCCGTTGTATTCGCCTTCAAAGGCTTTGTCTTCGATCGCCTTGATGAATTTCTGGTAGGAGAATACCGGGATCAGCGCCGCCAGCTTGCCGCTGCCGATGATGTACTCGCCGGAGGGGTCCACATCGCATCCGTGCGGAGATTTCGGGCAGGGGATGAGGTATACGATGTCTTTCAGCTCTTCCGGGTCCAGCGTAAGCACTTCGCGGATCACTTCAGATGCGGCGGTGTGGGTTTCTTCATTCAGCTGGTTATGATAATATTCCGTCGCCATTTTCTTCGCTTTGCCGGCTTTCACATATTCTTCCGCTTTTTTCCAGTTCACGGCCACGATAAAGTCTTTGTCCTTCTGCGAAGCGTTCACTTCCAGCAAGGTGCTGGCCTGCTCCGTATTGTAGGTGGAGAAGAAGAACCATCCGTGGGAAGGCCCTTTGCCGGCGCGGCTGAGGTCCAGGTCCATTCCCGGCAGGATGATCTGGAAGCTCACGCTCATGTGGCCGGTATTTTTGTCTACGCCAATGAAGGACGCGGTGCTTTTGAAGTTCTTTTTGTAAGAGTCATTGTCCAGCGCGGATTCCTGGTTGGCGATGGGCACGGCAAAGCGGGTACCGGCGATCACATATTCCGTGTTTTCGGTGATGAAGGGGGAGGAGTGGTTGCCGCCGCTGTTGGGCAGTTCGATGATCTCTACGGTTTTGAACGTTTTCAGGTCGATGCGGCCTACGCGGGGGGTGTTGTTGGCGTTGGCGAAGAGCCAACGGCCGTCGTGTTCCCCGTTGGTCTGCGAAAGGGCGAGGTGGTGCTGGTCGTCCCAGGGCACGAAGCCGAAGGAGGTTTCCAGCATCGGTTTGGTTTCTTCGCTGTAGCCGTAGCCGTTTTCAGGGTGCACGGAGAAGACGGGGATCAGCTTCAGCAGGCGGCCGGAAGGAAGGCCGTACACCGACACCTGGCCGTTGAAGCCGCCGGAAACAAAGTTATACAGCTCATCGTATTTGCCCGGCGCCACGTAGGTGCGCGCCGCGGCGTCGCCACCCGCCGCGGATTCAGCGCTTTTCATCTTGCAGCTTTGCACGGCAAGCGCGGAGGCCATCGTGATCAGAAAAAATGAAAGTTTCATAAAATGAAGATTAAGGAGGAATAAATAACTGTTAGTTCTTTCCGTCGTTCTTGCGCAGGTATTCAAGGATGGCCCTGGCTTCATCGTCCGTCAGGTTCTGATTGGGCATCCTTACCATGCATAGCTCCAGCATGGACTGCGCTTCCGGATCTTTGTCCAGCATTTCGTCCACATTGGTAATGAAGTTCATGATCCATTCCGGCGTCCTCCTGTCTGTTACGCCCTTCCAGCCGGGCCCCACGAGCTTTTCTTCCGTGAGCCGGTGGCAGGAAGTGCATTTCACTTCCGCTATTTCGCGGCCTTTTTGCACCATGGCTTCGTCCAGCGGATGCGTGAGCTTCACGTCCCTGAACTTGCCGATGCCTTTAGGGTCCGCATCAGCGGGTTTGGCGGCCACGAGGCTGTTGTCCGCCTGCGCCGTGGAAGAGGACGATTGCTCTTCCGTCGATTTGTCCTGGCTTCCGCCGCAACCGGTCAATGCCAGGAGCAATGCCAGCGAAAAGGTGATAAGATATCTGAGATTCATCATGATTGAGTAGGTATTATGTTTCAAAGATCGATCGTGGTGCTTGCGTAACCCATGATGCGGATCAACGCAAGTGATGATCGTGGAAGTCACCGCCGGATGGAGCAGCTGTCGCCGGCCTGCGGCATGTTAGCCTCCAGCACTTCGGCTTTCGGGAACAGGATGTTGTTTTCCAGGTGGATGTGCAGGTGCAGGTCGTCCTGGAACTCTTTCAACAAGGCGTAGGTCACGCGGAAGGTGTTGCAGCCGTCCGGCGGTACGGTGAAGTCGTTGCTCAGTTCCTGTATTTTGCGGAAGCGTTCGCCTTCCTGGTCGTGTTCACGCATCATCACAGCAATGGGATTGGACACGCTGCCAAAGGCGGCGGTATTGGCGGTCGTGCCGTTCCGTTCCGCCTGCACGATCTGTTTGATGTAGGGGAAGAGCATCAGTTCTTCCTTTTTCATATGCATTGTCAAGTCTGCCGCGCAGGCGCTGAAGAGCAAGGCAATCTGCGGCAGCTCGGGATGTTCCTTGCCGTGTACGCTTTCCAGCTTACGCAGGTAAGCCTGCAATACGGGTATCTGCTCGGTTACGTAGCCGTGATGTTTCTGAACAACGTGGTCTGCCAGCGCGTCCAGCGCCCAGCTGTTGTAATCTTCGCCGCTGGTGTCCGGTGGTGCCGCCAGCGCTGCTTCCAGTTCCGCTTTCACTACGTTGATATCAATTTTTTTCTGCTGGCAGGCGTCCTCCACTGTGCGGTTGCCATTGCAGCAGAAGTCGATGTTGTGTTTCCTGAAAACGGCCGCTGTGCGGTACTTGTAGGCGACCAGCTGGCCAATAACAGCTTGCTCCAGATTTTCCATGAGTGATTTTTTTTGTGTAAGAATAATTAAATACCTTTTTGTCCTTAATTAGATCATTTTAAACGGCACAAAGCTACTGGATATTTTTATAATAAAGGATAAAGAAGTGTTTTATTTCACAATGTTCCATCATTCCGGTGTTGTAAGGAATGACCGGCGTCAGCCGCGCCATTAATAGCGGTCATCGGCGGGGGGGACTGTGCGGGTTTTCCGCAGATCCGGGAAGCTACCGCTGCCGGCGGAGCACGAAGAAGCGGCATGCGCTGCCTGCTCATAATTTGAGGAGTTGAAACGCTGAGAACTTTCTTGCAGTAAGTTTGTTGATATAAAAAACATCAATTATGACTGAAGCAAAAGGATACGCGGCCCAGACCGCCACGACGCCACTGGCGCCGTGGACGTTCCAGCGGCGTGAGCCCGGCCCGCATGACGTGCAGTTTGACATCCTGTATTGTGGCGTATGCCATAGCGATCTCCACCAGATCAGGGACGAATGGGGCGGCTCGATCTTTCCGATGGTGCCGGGGCATGAGATCGTGGGAAGAGTAACGAAAGTGGGGGACAAGGTGACGAAGTTCAAAGCCGGCGACCTCGCGGCCGTGGGGTGCATGGTAGACAGCTGCCGGGAGTGTGAAAGCTGCCGGGAAGGTCTGGAGCAATATTGCGAGAACGGTAATACGGGCACCTACAATTCGCTGGAACGGGATGGCAAATCGCCTACCTACGGCGGTTATTCCAATTATATCGTAACGGATGAGGATTTTGTGCTGAAGGTATCGGACAAGCTGCCGCTGGCTAACGTGGCGCCGTTGCTCTGCGCCGGCATTACCACTTACTCGCCGCTGCGCCACTGGAAAGTGGGCAAGGGGCACAAGGTGGCGGTGATCGGTCTGGGCGGCCTGGGGCATATGGCCGTGAAGTTTGCCGCTTCCTTTGGCGCGGAAGTGACCATGCTCAGCACTTCCCCGTCCAAAGAAGCCGATGCGAAAGCGCTTGGCGCGCACAAGTTCGTGCTGACGAAAGACAAGGACCAGCTGAAATCCGTCCGCAATTATTTCGATTTTATCATCGACACTGTATCCGCACCGCATGATTACAACATGGTGCTGTCGCTGTTGAAAACCAACGGTGTGCAGATATGCGTAGGCGTGCCGCCCACGCCCGCGCAAATACTCGGTTTCAACCTCATCGGCAAGCGCCGCAGTCTTGCCGGTTCCATGATCGGCGGCATTGCGGAAACGCAGGAGATGCTGGATTACTGTGCAGAGCATAACATCGTTTCCGATGTGGAAGTGATCGATATCAAAGACATCAACGAAGCGTACGAACGCATGCTGAAAGGCGATGTGCGGTACCGCTTTGTGATCGATATGGCGACGTTGTAACAAGATCGCTGCCTGCTTGAAAGGTCATCCGCAAGGGTGGCCTTTTTTATTGCAGGAAGGTGCAGGATGACAATCTGCCTGTTTCCGCTTATTTTGGGGATATGAAGTCACTGTTCTCTCTTGTTCTCGTATTCACCGCCATGCAATTGCATGCGCAACAACTGCCGCCTGTTTTCGGCGCTAACACCAAAGCACATACGCCGCAGCTGACACGCACCTACCTTACGCCGCAAAGGATCGTCTGGGAAAGCGGCGCCGCACATGCACAGCATCTGCTTGCACAGCGGAACGGGCAGGCGGACCTTTCCAACCGCAATATGTGTACGCTGGAGAAAACGGGCTCGGGCATCCTCCTCGATTTCGGACGGGAAATACATGGCGGGTTGCAGTTGATCACCGGCATCTACAAAGGCAATAAACCGGTAAAAGTAAGGATACGCTTCGGGGAATCCGTCAGCGAAGCCATGAGCGACATTGGCGGAGAGAAGAACGCCACCAACGATCACGCCATGCGCGATATGATCGTGGAGGTGCCCTGGCTCGGCAGCCTCGAAGTGGGAAACACGGGTTTCCGTTTCGTGCGCATCGACCTGGTAGAAGAAAATGCCAGCCTTCCGCTGAAAGAGGTAAACGCCATCTTCGTATACCGCGATCTGCCCTATAAAGGCTCTTTTCATTGCAGTGACACCTTGCTGAATAAAATATGGCTGACTGGCGCATACACCGTGCACCTGAACATGCAGGACTATTTGTGGGACGGCATCAAGCGGGACCGGCTGGTGTGGGTGGGTGATCTCCACCCCGAGGTATCCACCATCAGCGCCGTGTTCGGGGAACAGGACGTTGTTACCAAAAGCCTCGACCTTGCCCGCGATATCACGCCGCTGCCGCAATATATGAACGGCATCGGCGCGTATTCCATGTGGTGGGTGCTGCTGCACCGCGACTGGTACCTCCACACCGGCAACATCCGGTATCTCCGCGAACAGTCCACTTACCTGAAAGGCTTGCTGGAACTGTTGATCTCGAAGATCGGACCGGATAATAGAGAGAAGCTGGACGGTGGAAGCATGCGTTTCCTGGACTGGCCTTCCAGCGGCAACGAGCCCGCCATCCACGCTGGCCTGCATGCCATGATGGTGATGACCCTCAACGCCGGCGCGGAGCTGAGCAAAGTATTGGGCGACGCCGCTACCGCCCGGCAATGTACGGAGGCGGTGGCACGTCTTCGTCAGCATGTGCCCGATCCCAACCGCTCCAAGCAGGCTGCCGCGCTGCTGGCCCTGTCCGGCCTCGCGCCAGCGGAGAAAATGAACCGTGAGGTGATCGAAGTGGACAGCATGCGGCGCTACTCCACCTTTTTCGGCTACTACATGCTGCAGGCCAAAGCGAAGGCCGGCGATTACCCCGGCGCGCTGCGGGACATCCGCCGTTACTGGGGTGGCATGCTGGACCTGGGCGCCACCACCTTCTGGGAAGATTTTAATATGGACTGGATACCGAACGCCGCCCGCATCGATGAACCCGTGCCGGCTGACATGAAAGACGTGCACGGGGATTACGGCGCGCACTGCTACATTGGTTTGCGGCACAGCCTCTGCCATGGCTGGGCTTCCGGCCCCACAGCCTGGCTCACGGAGCATGTGCTGGGTATTAAAGTAACGGCGCCGGGCTGCAAGGTCATCCACGTAACGCCGCACCTCGGTGACCTCGCATTCGCGGAAGGCACTTTCCCCACACCCTATGGCATCGTTTCCGTGAAACATACGAAGCTGCCGGACGGCAAGGTCAGATCAACCGTGAAAGGCCCGAAAGAAGTGAAGATCATCGTAGCGAAATAACATTATTTCTTTGTTAATTACCCGCCGTCCATTGGACAGGCAATTGCTTCACCGCATCTTTGCAGCACTATGAAGAGAAGAGACTTTTTCCGCAATGCATCACTGGCCGTAGTCGGCAGCTCCATCGCAGCGCCGGTGCGTTCCCTGGCCGCAGTTACTGGTTCCAGCGCCACACAGGCGAAGAACATCATCTTCCTGGTCAGCGACGGTATGAGCACCGGTACGCTGAATATGGCGAACATGCTGTTAAAACGGAAAGAGGGGCGGAGCAGCGAATGGGTGCGCCTGTACGAAGAAGGGCTGGTAAAACGCGCGCTGATGGACACCGCCTCTGCCAGCTCGCTGGTGACGGATTCCGCGGCAGCCAGCTCCTCCTGGGGCGGCGGCATGCGCGTGAACAACGGCTCCCTCAACGTAGGACCCAATGGAGAAGCATACAAGCCCATCCTTCAGAAATTCAAATCCGCCGGCAAATCCGTAGGATGCGTGACCACCGTGCCCATCACACACGCCACGCCGGCCGGTTTCTGCGTGAACAGCAAAAGCCGCGGCGATCAGGCGGATATCGCCCTGCAGTATCTCGACCTTCAGTTTGATGTGATGATGGGCGGCGGCGCCGAGTTTTTCAGCAAGGAGAAAAGAAAAGATAAAGCCGACGTATTCGGCCGGTTCAGGCAGAAAGGATTTGCGGTGGTGCAGGACCGTGATGCCATGCTGGCCCTGCAGCCGGGCGCAAAGAAGCCCGTGCTCGGCGTATTTCATGAAGATGGCCTGCCTTACACGCTGGACGCCCAGCAGGACGCTGCCATCACCAAAACCGTACCCACGCTGGCGGAAATGACGCAGGCCGCCATCCGCCATATGAACACCAACAGTAAAGGGTTCGTCTTGCAGGTGGAAGGAGGGAAGGTAGACTGGGCGGCGCATGCGAACGACGGGGCTGCCTTGCTGTATGATCAGATCGCCTTTGACGATGCGATAAAAGTAGCGGTGGATTTTGCGGAGAAGGATAAAAATACGCTCGTCATCATCACCACAGATCACGGCAACGCCAACCCCGGCCTGTTCTCCGGCTCCAAAGCCAATGCCAATTTCGACAGGATACAGACCTACAAACATACAAATGACTGGATACTGCGCGGGATCACCCGTGATTTCTCCGCCGCGCAGGTGATAGAGCGGATCGAGGCCGCGCAGGGATATGCGATCACGCAGGACGAAGCTGCGCAGCTATTGCAGCATTATGCGAAAACCGACGGCGATGGATTGTACAACCCTTACAAACTGCCGTTTAAAGAACTCGCGTTGATACAGCGGCGTTACAATTCCATCGGATGGGGTTCTATGGACCATTCTGCGGATTATGTGGAACTGGCGATGCTCGGCCCCGGCAGCGAAAAGCTCGGGCAGTTCGTGAAGAACACGGACCTGCATTATCTCATGCTGGAAGCCGCCGGGATGGAAGTGGAGCGAAGGAAGCTGTCTGCCCGCTAGGCACCGGGGCGCATATCCACGGCTACGAAGCCGGTCATCGCTACCGCCCGCAAATAGCCATCATCCACCACCATGATGTTTATCATCCCCCGGTTGCACAAAAAATCGCACTTTTGTAACCATGAAGGGAAATTACATCGATGCGGCTACGGCCGTTCAGGCTATTCAGTCAGGACACCGTGTATTCATTCACGGTAGCGCCGCCAGTCCTGTTCATATCATTAAAGCCATGCAGGCCCGGCACGCGGAACTGAAAAACGTGGAGCTGGTCAGCATTACCACACTTGGCGATCTGGACTTCGATCAACCCGCTTTCCGGGAAAGCTTCTTCTTCAACTCCTTATTCGTTTCCGCCGCTACCCGCAGTGTGGTGAACAGTGCATCCGGCGATTACGTGCCCATTTTCCTCAGCGAAATACCGCAGCTGTTCTACCGCAACATCCTGCCGCTGGATGTAGCTATCATACAGGTATCCCCGCCGGACGTGCACGGCTACTGCTCTCTCGGCACATCGGTAGACATCGCCCGCGCGGCGGTAAACACCGCGAAACATGTGATCGCGCAGGTGAACCCCCGCATGCCGCGCACGCATGGCGACGGCTTTATTCATATGGACAAGATCAATGCGATGGTCATTCACGAAGCAGAGCTGCCCATCGTGGATTATTCCTCCGTTACATCCCCCGCCATTGAACAGATCGGAAAGAGCATTGCCGCATTGGTGGAAGACGGCGCCACGCTGCAATTGGGCATCGGCAGCATACCGGACCAGGTATTGAAGAACCTGCAGCATCACAGGGACCTTGGCCTGCATACGGAAATGATGTCGGACGGCGTGATACCGCTGATCAACAGCGGCGTGATCAATAATGCCCGCAAGAAGCTGAACCCCGGCCGTTCCGTGACCTCCTTCATGACCGGCACCCAAAAGCTCTACGACTTCGTGCACGATAATCCGTCCATCCGCGTGATGGACATCAGCTATGTGAACGATACGAGCGTCATCCGCCAGAACCCCAAAGCCACGGCCATCAACAGCGCCATCGAGATCGACCTCACCGGCCAGGTTTGCGCGGACTCCATCGGCACCTGGCAATATTCCGGCATCGGCGGGCAAATGGACTTCATCCGCGGCGCAGCCCTTTCTCCCGGCGGAAAACCCATCATCGCATTACCATCCGTCACCAATAAAGGCATTTCCCGCATTACACCTTTCCTGAAAGAAGGCGCGGGCGTAGTCACCACCCGCGGGCATATGCACTGGGTGGTAACAGAATACGGCGCCGTTGATCTGTTCGGCAAAAGCCTGAAGCAGCGGGCGAAGGCGCTGATCGCCATTGCGCACCCGGATCACCGGGAGGAGCTGGAACGGGCGTATCATAAGCGTTTTGGCGGTCCGCTCTGATAAATATTACCCTGCCTTACCTCCACGATGCCTCACACTCAACAGATCAACCCATCCCGCCGGCCGGCTGAGAACACACGTTCAAGCCCCGGGTTTAGAAATTTTTCCACAATTTCCCGGTTAATGTGTATTTTGTGCAATCAACCAACCAGTTTTATTGATAAGATCGATTTAGAACCGTGCTGTATTAGTGTTATTTTGTATGCATCTTTTGGAGGACACCGCATTATTGGACATGATCAAAAACGACGACCGCAAAGCGTTCACAACCATTTATGACCGCTACTGGGACCGTTTATTCGCCTCCGCATTTTACCATCTTAAAAATACCGCCGCAGCTGAAGAGATCGTGCAGGATATATTTGTCACCATCTGGCAGAAAAGGCGCGGGCTGGAAATCGACGAGCTTTCCAGGTACCTTGCCGCAATGGTACGTTATGCCGTGTACCGTTACATGGCAAAGGAACACCAGCGCCGGGAGCTGCATGAATCCGCTCCCATGCCCGCCGTAGCGCCGGCAGCCCCTTTGGAGCACAAGCTGATGCTGGAAATCGTGGACAAGCTCAGCGGCGACCTCCCCGAGAAATGCCGCATCGTGTTCAGGGCTACCAAGTTATATGATCAGTCCCTCAGCGATGTCGCCAAACAGCTCAATATATCCCCCAAAACCGCAGAAGCCCATCTCACAAAGGCTTTGCGTATTATCCGCATGAACCTCGGCAAGGCGTTCCACCTCTTTTTCTGAATTTGGCCGTGCAGATTACCCCATAAATTATTCAGTGATTAGATCAATTACTTTTTCAGGGTCGGCATTATTATTTATCCAGATGTCTTCGATGGTCATCGCTTTTTCAATCGATATCCCATTTGCTTTTAATCTTCCGGATGCTGCCGAATAATCAACGTCCAATGCTTTGAATGCATCATTGATAGGTGCTTTTATTACTTTGTTGATAATGGTAATGTCTACGGGCGGGTTCATTATTTCTACAATGATTAACGTAACCGATATTGTCAGCACTCCCAACAGGGAAGGAATAAAAACGCCCTTTTTGAAATGAATTTTTAATGCTTTCCAATTGAGGATGATGTGAAAAACCGCACAAACAACGAAAAACAAGCCTAAACACTCGTGCACGACTTCTGTATATCCATCGAACAAATGAAAAAACATCAGAATGCCCGAAACGCCAACGGCAAGAAAGACCACAGAAATAAAAGGAGTAATATATTTTCTATCCAGTTTCATACGGTTAGATTTTAACGATAAGGCTATATTGTTTAAGTACAATACAAAATTGAGAAGCATTTCGGCCTTCGTACGATAACAATTGTAAAGAAATGGGATTGTTCCGGTTTATCGCCTGTTGCGTATCCGGCTCAATGAAACGGACGTAATGCCCAAATAGGAAGCGATGTAATGCTGTGGAACACGCTGAACAATATGAGGATATTGTTTAATTAACTCCTGGTAGCGTTCCTGGGGATTGTTTTTGAGGTAAGAATAAAAAAGCTGTTGGGAGTGAAGAAGTCTTTTGAATAGATGCTCTTCCAGTTCCTTCCTTAACTCAGGCGAGTTTTCGATAATATCCCGGAAATCTTTTTGTGAAATGGTTTGCAGGATACAGGGTTCCAAACTTTCAATACTATATAAACTTGGCCGGTTGGTTCTGAAACTCTCGATAGAAGCAACCCTGTCGCCTTCAAAGAAGAATTGCGTAGTTATTTCCTTTCCGTCATTGTTTACCCAGGTCCGTAAGCATCCTTTTTCAATGAAGAACATTGTCCTCGAAATTTGCCCCTCCTGTAAAAGGGTTGTTTTCGCAGGAACTTCTTGCTGTTTAAAAAAATGACTGAACCTACTAATCATCATTTCATTACTAAGGGCCTTGTTAAATTAGGTATAAAAGCTTCAAATCCAAATTATTTTTCAAAACACTAAGGGTAATCTTCCCTGAGAAGACTCATTATATAAACGCCCTTCCTATCAACCATGGATCAGGATCATTTAAACAAGCTTGCACAGAAGTTCCTGGAGGGGACGGCTACCGACGTTGAAAAAGCGCAACTGCATGAATGGTACGACCGTTTGTCCGCCAGCGGGGAGATCCCTGAGGATGCCGAGGCATTGCGCCTGCGGATGCAGCAGCAGATTGCCCGCCGCACCGCCGGCAAGGTCCGCTGGTACAGGCTGACCGCCGCCGCAGCGGCTGTGTTGCTCCTTGTATCAACAGGCGTTTACTTCCTCCGCAGCAGCAAGCCTGCACAGGAGGCAGTTAAAACGCACCACTACAAGCAGGACGTAGCGCCGGGCGGCAACCGCGCCACGCTTACCCTCGGAGATGGCAGCGTGATTGAGCTGGACAGTGCGCAGAATGGCGCATTGGGCAGCCAGGGTAATACGCAGGTGATCAAAATGGCCGGTGCGCAGCTGGCTTATGACAATGGCGATCCCGGCGGCCGGGAGGTGTTTTATTATAATACCGTGAACACCCCCCGCGGCGGCCAGTACCAGATCATACTCCCGGACGGCAGCAAGGTGTGGCTGAACGCCGAGTCTTCCCTGCGATTTCCTACGGCGTTTTCGGGAGATGAAAGAAAAGTGGAACTCACCGGTGAAGCATATTTCGATATTGCAAAGGATGCCGCGAAGCCATTTGTTGTGCAGGTGAACAGGATGGAAGTGGAGGTGCTCGGCACGGAATTCAATATCATGGCCTATGCTAATGAAAGAACAGTGAACACATCGCTGCTGCGCGGCGCCGTAAGGGTGCGGAGCGGCGGCGCCGGAAGCCTGCTCAGGCCCGGACAACAGGCGCAACTGCATAAAGACGGCAAGCTGAACGTTGTAAACCATCCCTTTATTGAGGAAGAAGCAGCCTGGAAAGACGGCATGTTCATTTTTAACAATGCAGCCCTCGAAAACATCATGCGCAGGATCTGCCGCTGGTATAATGTGGAGGTAGACTTTACATCAGAAAAATTAAAAGGCCAGCTGTTTACCGGCCAGGTAGCACGACAGGAGAACTTGTCCGAAGTGCTGAAAATGCTGGAATTAACAGATGCCGTACATTTTGACATAGAGAACAGAACGATTGTAGTAAAGCAGTGAATGAAGATCAACCATCAACATGAGATTCAAAATCAAACGAGTACTGCGTAATTATCCCGCGCAAAAGAAGCGCCGTTGTTGCATTTAATGATTAATTAAAAAGGACTGCTAGTATGAAACTAACTGACTATCTGAAGTCACCTCCCGGGGTGATCTGGCATCGCCATGCGGTGAAGTTGCGATTATTCCCGCTGTTTACCTTGCTATTTATCCTGACGGCATTTTCAAATGCGCAGGCGCAGGAAGTAACCTTGAATGTAAAGGATGCGCCGCTGAGCACGGTTTTCCGGCAGATCAGGCAACAAACAGGATATTCCTTCCTGTACAACAATGCATCGCTGGAAGGTACCAGGAATGTAACGGTCAATGTGACCAAGGCACCGCTGGTGCAGGTGTTGCAGATGGTGCTGGATGAACAGCCGATCACATTTACGATCTCTAACAAAACGATCGTTCTGAAGCCGGGGCCTGTTTATCCGAAAGTTCCGCAACCGGCCCCCAACCAACCGCTGGAAGTACGGTCAAAGGTCGTTGACGAGCGTACAAAAGAGCCAATTCCCGGTGCTTCCATCGCCGTTGTAGGTGCTAAAACGGGCGTGATATCCGACCAGGATGGCCGTTATGTGATCCATGTGCCGAAGGGCACAAAATTGCAGATCAGCTTCATGGGATATGAAACGCTGATCGTCACCATCCAGCAGGCAGGCGAGCATGTACATCCGTTGAGGGTTTCGCAGCAGTCTATCAAGGACGTGGTAGTGACGGGCGTTTTCAGCCGTCCAAAGCAGAACTTTACCGGCGCGGCTGTTTCCTTCACGCAGGAGGATCTCAACAAGGTCACCAACACCAACGTGCTGACCGCCCTGAAATCCCTCGATCCCTCTTTCCAGATGCCGGACAACCTCAACCTCGGCTCCAACCCCAACGCATTACCGGAAGTGGTGCTGCGCGGCGGTAACAGCCTGGTAGACATCAGTCAGGCCGGCGACGCCTCCATATTCAATTATAACAATGCGCCCAATGTTCCGCTCTTCATCCTGGATGGTTTTGAAACCTCCCTGCAAAGGATCAACGACCTGGACATGAACCGCATAGCTAAAGTAGACATCCTCAAGGATGCGGCCGCCACGGCCATCTACGGTTCCCGCGCTGCCAACGGCGTGATCGTGATAGAAACGATCCGTCCCCAAAGTGGTGACCTGCGCGTTACCTACAACGCCAGCATGTTCGTGGAAGCGCCGGACCTTACGGGCTATGATCTGCTGAATGCCCGGGAAAAGCTGGAACTGGAAAAGAAGACCGGCGTTTATACCTTTTACGGATGGAATCTGAGGGAGGAACAATTACAGTACTTCTACAATAAAAGACTTGCAGACGTTGAGCGCGGTGTGAATACAGACTGGCTCTCAAAACCCCTGCGCACGGGCATCGGGCACAAGCACAACATCTATGTAGAAGGCGGGGCGCAGGACGCATTGTACGGCGTCAGCCTGACGTACGAAAACCAGGAGGGCGTTATGAAGGGCTCGGACCGCCGCAATATGATGGGAAATACTTACCTGAGCTACCGTATCAAGAACTTCCAGTTCCGGAACGACCTTACACTCAGCTTCAACCGCGGCAACGAGTCACCCTATGGTTCCTTCCAGCAATATACCCGCCTGAACCCTTACTGGACGCCCTATGATGATGAAGGCAATATGAAAATATACCTCGAAGAAGTACGGGATATCAATGGCAATTACCTGAACAACTTTGATCTGTATGATAATCTGAACGGACAGCGGCCAGGCAGAGCAGTGAATCCACTGTACAACGCGAGCCTGAACACGATGCATCAGACCAACTACCAGAACATTACCAACAATTTTTCTGCGCAATGGCAGGCGCTGCCCTGGCTACGTTTCTCTACCCGCCTGGCTTTCTCGCAGCAGAAAGACGAGCTGGACGTATTCCGGCCGGCGCAGCATACGGCTTTTGTAGCTGTTCCTACTTTTGAGAAAGGAGATTATCAAAAAGGGTATGGCCGGCGTACCAGCACGGAAGGCATGCTGATGGGGGATGTGAACAAACGTCTTGGAGATCACATGATCTTCGGTACCCTGGGCCTGAATTTTCAGGACATCGCGCACCGGGGCGAGCATTTCAGGGTGCAGGGATTTCCGAATTCCACGCTCGACCAGCTGATACTCGGCAATCAGTTTCCGGCAGGCAGCAAGCCCCTGGGCACCGAATTCCGCTCCCGTCTTCTCGGCTACCTCAGCAACCTGAGCTATTCTTATGATAACCGGTACCTCCTCGACCTTTCATACCGCCTGGATGGATCTTCACAGTTCGGTTCCGATCAGCGCTTCGCACCCTTCTGGTCCGCCGGCGCCGGCTGGAACCTGCATAATGAAGACGTGCTGCGGAAATTACGTTTTGTCAACCGCCTGAAGCTCCGCTATTCCATCGGCTACACGGGCTCCCAGAACTTCCCGAGCTATCTCGGACTGAATACCAGCCAGTATTATACCGGGATGGAATATCGCGGCATCATCGGCACGCGGCTGCTGGGGTACGGCAATACCGCCCTCGCATGGCAACAAACCCGGAAAAGCAACTTCGGTGCGGACATCACCCTGTTTAACCGCCTGGACGTAGTGGCCAATTACTTCGTGGAAAGAACGCAGGGCAGTATCGCTAATATCACCTTGCCACCCTCCACAGGCTTTACAACGTATGCCGAGAACATGGGCGACGTGCTCAGCAAAGGATGGGAAGCAAATGTCCGCTTCAATATCATCAACAATCCCGGATCGCGCGACAACTGGTCCGTTTTCGTGAATGCATTCCATGTGAAAAGCACCATCGAAAGGGTATCCAATACATTACAGCAAATGAATAAAAGGGCGGATACCACCTATTCCTCCACGCCGCTTATCCGCTATGCGGAAGGCCAGTCCACCGCGGCGATCTGGGCAGTGGAGTCCCTGGGCATCGACCCCTCTACAGGTGTGGAGATCTACCGCACACGCGACGGCAGGCTCACCAATATCTACAATCCGCTGGACCAGGTGATCGTGGGAGACAGCCGGCCGGATATTGAAGGTACCTTCGGCACCAACGTGGAGATCAAAGGCATCGGCATGAATGTTTTCTTCCGCTTCCGTTATGGCGGTCAGGCTTACAACCAGACGCTGATCGACCGTGTGGAGAACATAGAATATGCTTATTATAATGTGGACAGAAGGGTAGCGGAAGACCGGTGGATGAAGCCGGGTGATCACACATTCTTCAAAGCGCTCACACCGGCGGACGGCATGGGCACAGGACTTACAAGGGCTTCTTCCCGCTTCGTGCAGGACAATAACGAACTGATCTGCGAAAGCCTTTCGGCTTACTACCGTTTTTCCGACGAGCTGAATAAAAAAATGCGATTGCAGAACACCAGGATCACCTTCTTTACAGGCGATCTCTTCAGGATCACCAGTATCAAACGTGAGCGTGGCCTGTCATATCCCTTCAGCCGCACCTTTACGCTTCAGCTACAAACTTCCTTCTAGTCCTTTAAATAGATGAATATGAAATTCAGCAGAAAATATCGACTGGTTCTTGCTTTAGGGGCTGCCATTTCACTCTCGTCATGTTCAAAATGGCTGGACGTGTCTCCTAAAACACAAACCCGGGAAGAAGACCAGTTTTCTTCCGCCCAGGGTTTCATTGATGCGCTATTCGGCGCTTACCAGCAGGCGGCAAGCGATTCCCTTTATGGCAAAGAGCTTACTTTCGGTGCGCTCGACGTACTGGCCGGCAGGTATGAAAACAAGGCGAGCGGGGCCTTCTACGGCGATTTTGCCCGATATAATTATACGAACGTATCCAGCACTACGTCTTCCCGCATGAACGCGGAGGCCACGCTTGAGGGTATATGGTCTACTGCATACGCTACGATCGCGCAGTGCAATTATATTCTCAAGAATATAGAAGCCGGCCGGTCTATGCTTGGTACCGTCAACTACAGCGTCATTAAAGGCGAGGCCATAGCCCTGCGCGCATTTTTACATTTCGACCTGCTGAGGATGTACGCACCGGCATACCTGGATGGCGCAAATGCCGCAGTGAATGCCATTCCTTACATGGAGCAGTTCACAGTGCTGCCGCAGGAAAAGCGGACAGTAGCCGCGATACTCGACCGGTGTGAACAGGAACTCCTGGAAGCAGAGCAACTTTTGTCCGTGCACACCGACATCGATCAGATAGCCGGCAACCAGGGCTCCGTTTCAATAGACCTGTTCCTCATGTACCGCCAGAACCATCTGAACTACTGGGCAGTGAAAGGCGCCCTCGCCCGCCTGTACCTTTACAAAGGCGACAAACCGCAGGCATTGAAATATGCGAAAGAAGTGATCGAAAGCGGGAAGTTCCGTTTCATGACCGTAGCGGAACTGGGCGTAGATCCCGGTACCACCGCCTCCGATATCACCTTCACGCCTGAACACATCTTTTCCGTTTATAAATCCGATTTGAGAAGATTGGCGGAAGATCTGTTCAAACCTTCGGCGGACAACCGGGAAGATAACCGCGACCTGTATTCCACCGTCACCAAGGTGAACAACATGTACGAAACGTCCGTACCCGGGTATGGCACCGACATGCGTATTCCCGCGGCTTCCAAACCCATCTGGTCCGCCTCCACGGCCGGTGGCTGGATATATACCAGGAAGTATTACGCAGACAATCAGAATAACGTAAAACAGCGTGTGATGCCCGTAATGCGCCTGCCGGAAATGTATTACATCGCAGCGGAAGCTGCCGCTTTGCCGGCAGACGGACTGGCTTACCTCAATGAGGTAAGGACCGCGCGCGGGCTTCCGGTGCTGACAGATGCTGCTACGCTGGATGTTGAGCTGCAGAAAGAATACCGGAAGGAGTTTTATGGCGAAGGCCAGTTCTGGTTTTACCTCAAACGCAGAAACGTGACCACGGTCCCCGATGGCGTAGGCAATCCCATGACGGAAGCGAAATATACATTCCCGCTGCCGCTGGTAGAAATCGAATTTGGTAAATAAAAAAAACAGGAATGATGGAAAATAACAAACTGATCATATATGCCGCACTATTCCTCGCCGTGCTGGCAACCGCCTGTTCAAAGGAAGAAAGGGTCATGTACCAGCAGGACCCCAGGGTATATTTTACAAAGTTCGTCACGAACTCCGACAGCACGATGTACACCTTTGCCACAGGGCCGGATGACATCACTGTAGACACCGCCTGGCTCAACTTCAGGATCATGGGAGATGCCGTTGACCATGACCGGGAGATCAAACTGACAGTGCTGGATACTTCCACCGCTGTGGCGGGCTATCATTATGCGGTACAGCCGCTGATCATACCGGCGAATGCATTTGATGCCCGCATACCGGTATTGTTATACCGGCGTCCCGGTTTGAAGGACAGCATGGTGCATGTTGTTTTCGAGATCAGCGAATCAGCGGATTTCAAACCTGGTTACAGCGATAAACCCAATCCTTTCGCCAATAAATATGACCGGCTGCACTACAAGGTGAGCATCAACGATCAGCTGCTGAAGCCGGGTAACTGGGACGGCAGCCTGTCACCGAGCTTCGGCGCCTATTCCATGGTGAAGTTCAAATTCATGATAGATGTAACAGGAAAGACCGTCTGGACCGGCGCCATTTTCCCCGGTGACATGCAATACCTGATCCAGTCCGTAAAGCTGGCGCTTTACAATTACGAGCAGGCCAACGGGCCTATGTATGACGAGAACGGAGAACAGGTAGTGTTTCCTTAATAATCTTAAAAGCATTGAAATGAAATTTTCAGGAACCATATTATCTATACTGCTGGCCGCATTGCTGACAGGTTGCTATAAGGATAAAGGCAATTATGATTACAAGCCCATCAACCGGCTGGCAGTATCCGATCCCGCCAACCCGGTGAACATTTCCATTACACTTGGGGATTCGCTGAAGATCACGCCCGTCATTGAGCAGTCGGCCAGCCAGCATGAAGACAGCCTGTCCTACGAATGGATGGTATTCGATAACTCGCCCGCCAGCAGCTATACCATGCCCAGGACGGTGATCTCCACCGATCGTAACCTGGCCGTGGAGATCAAGGACCCGCCTTTTTCCCTCGGGCAGAATTACCGCCTGACCTACCGGGTAACAGACAGAAACACCGGTGTCAGTTCCGCTATTTATTACAATCTCACCATCATCAATAAGTATGCGACCGGCTGGATATTGCTGGAAAGCAAGCCTGCCGGCGGCGATCTCTCGATGATCCTGCCGGACGGGAGCGTGGAAAGAGGTATTTACACTTCGCTGAACCCGTCCTATCCGCTGGAGAATCCCGTAAAAGTGGAGCTTTCGCCGTTCCAGGTAACGGACGATGTGTCCGTCACCTCCCGGAAGATCTATCTGCTGGGAGCAGGTAGCGGTATGGAGCTGGATTACCAGACCATGTTGCGGAAATTCGATTATGCTTACCTGTTCTACGGCGCGCCCGCGGTGATCAAACCCCTGCGTATGACCTGGATGAGCACCAGCGCCAATGCCAACAGCCTGTTCGCTTCACAGGGTATTGTGATCAATGATGGAAAGGTACATGCGAACCTGGTAGGCGGTTTCCCCGGCTCCAAGAAATGGGGGGCGGCGCTGAGCACGCCGGAAGGGCACTATAATTATGAGGCTACGCCGTTTGTTGCCGGAGGCACTACTTATAGCGCCGTGATATATGATAAGGTGAAAAAGCGTTTCTACCAGGTAGGCAATACGGCGTTGACCAATCTGCCTATTGCGGCCAGTACATTGTTTGATATGAATGATGTGGGGCTGGACATGCTTTATCTCGATTCCGCAAATATCACCCGGGAGTATAATGCGGTGATGAAAGATGCGTCCAATGTACCCTGGCTGCTCCGCTTCAAGCTGGCGATAGCGAACAACGACCCGCCGAACGTCACCCTCCAGAAAACACAAATGAATGCCCCCGGCATCCTCAACATGACCGGCATGGCCTCATCCACCATCACGCCGCACATCTACTACGCCACCGGCAACACCATGTACCGCTACGAAACCACCTCCAACACCACCGTGCAGCAATACACCTTCCCGGCAGGGGAGACGGTGACGCAGATGAAGTTCCTGCGCCAGCCGGAAGGCGCTTCGCTGCTCGCGGCTGTGACCTGGGACGGTACGCAGGGCCGGCTGTATTTCTTTGAAGTATCCTCCGTTGGTAATTTCAGCGAATACAGGAACCGCTATGAAGGCTTCGGCAGGATCGTGGACATCGGATTTAAAGTACCATAACCTTAAATACAGTTGAATGAAAAGATTGTTAGCCATTGCGCTTTTATGCTCTTCTGCCGCTTACGCCCAGAAGAAGGAGGCTTTCGTTCTTAAAGGAACGATCAAAGACCGCCCCTCCGGTAAAGTATACCTCGGCCATACCGAAAACAAAAAGCAGGTGCTGGATTCCACCATGCTGCAAAACGGGCAATTCAGCTTCAGCGGCAAGACCAGCAGCGGACAATTCTACTTCCTGCGCTTCGAAGGCGTCCGCAACGGATACAGCTTCTTTGCAGATAAAGGTACGATGACGTTTACGGCGGACAGTGAACTGAAGGATGTAACCCTTACCGGCACACCGCATCAGGCCGCGTACAAAGCGTGGAATGAAGCCTGGAGCGTGATCCATACCAAAGCCGGTACTTTATATCAAAAGCTGGATGCCGCCGAAAAGTCGAAAGACTCGGTAGCCAGGGCAGATGTCAAAAAGGGATTTGACGAGCTTGGTGAGGAAATGGATACCGCCGTATTCAGGTTCGTACGCAAATACGCTGCTTCGCCGGTTGCGCCCTGGGTCATCATCAGCCGCTATATCGATTACCCCGCTCCTGAAAAAGTGGACATGCTGATGCCTGTGCTGAAGCCCGCTGCGCTCAACTCCGTATACGGAAAGCAGATCGTGGAGATGAAGGCAATCGCGGCAAAGACCGGCATCGGTGCGCGGCCCGATTTTGCACTGGCCGATACCGCAGGCAACATCGTAAAGCTATCCAGTTACAAAGGAAAATATGTGCTGGTTGATTTCTGGGCCAGCTGGTGCGGGCCCTGCCGCAGGGAGAACCCGAACGTGGTGGCTGCCTTTAACAGGTACAACGGCAAAGGCTTCGAAGTGCTCGGCGTAACGCTGGACACCAAGCGCGATGCATGGCTCGCCGCCATCGCCAAAGACGGGCTGGCATGGGTACATGTGGGTGATCTGAAAGGATGGAAAAGCGATATCGTGGAGGAATACGGCATCCGTTCCGTACCCACGAACTTCCTGCTGGACCCCTCCGGCAAGGTGATCGCAAAAGACCTGCGGGCAGAAGCATTGCAGGAGAAACTGGCGGAGCTGTTTGCACAATAGCCATACTGAAACCTGTACCATAATAAGGGTCGCTTCCATGCGGAGGCGGCCCTTTTTTTATCCTGCGGCAGGCGCCTCCCGCAAGCGCTGACATACTGTGCCGCCCGCCGATGACCACCATCATCCCTTTAAATTTTGATAATTCCCCCCGTTATCTTAGGTTTGCATCCGCATTTGGTTGCTGCGTCCCAACACCGGGACGCGCATTAAAAGGG
Organism: Chitinophaga cymbidii; assembly: GCF_007992715.1. Taxonomy (GTDB): domain Bacteria; phylum Bacteroidota; class Bacteroidia; order Chitinophagales; family Chitinophagaceae; genus Chitinophaga; species Chitinophaga cymbidii. The sequence continues at coordinate 250,960 of NZ_BKAU01000007.1, read as the reverse complement.
AATCCGGTGCAAGACCGGAGCTATCCCCGTAGCTGTAATCCTGCTTCCGCTCCGCGGAACGTTTTTCCGGATCATCTCCAAGCCACTTTCGAAAAGAAGGGAAGGCCGCCGGAAAAGCAGGAAAGCCAGAAGACCTGCCAACTGAATTTCCATCAACGCTTTCGGGTGAAAAGTCGGGATGTAACGCCATGTCAGCGATATATTCTTGTTATGCGTTGGGTATGCAGCGAACTGCGTACGGTTTTTGTTGAGAAAAATAAAACAGCATATGAAAAAACATGTACACCTCCTGGTGCTGGTGCTGGCATTCGCCGCCTGCCGCCGGAATGATGATGTGTCGCCAATGGCTCCCAAAGCATGGGCCGCGAAGGTGCAGGACACGCTTGCACTCGGTGAATCCGTCCGCCTGGCGCCGCTCATTAACCCCACCGCCGGCGTTACCTACCAATGGCAGGTGAACGGCGAAGTTTCCGGCGCTGATTCCGTCTATACCTTCCAGGCCACCGAAGGCGGCGAATTCCGCGTTGTGCTTCACCTCAGCAACAACGTCGGCAGGGATTCCCTGGTGTACAACATCAAGGTATGGGGCAAGTACGAGAACGGATTTTTCATTCTTAACGAAGGATGGTTCGGCACGGAAACCGGCAGCGTGCACTATTACGCATATGGCGCGGATACGGTGAACACCCGGGTATATAAAAAGGAAAACCCCGGCAACGCCTTCGGTACAATTACCAACACGCTGCAATACGGCGCTATCTATCATAACAAGCTGTACATGATGCTGAAAGCCGGCGGTCCGCTTATCGTGACGGACGCGCAGACGCTGAAAGAAACCGGCCGCGTGGAAAGCGTGGCAGACGGCAATGGCATGACGTTCGTGGGGGTGGATGATAACCGCGGGCTGATCGGCGCGGGTGATGGTATTTACCCGGTCAACCTCAATACTCTTGGCCTCGGCGGCAAGATCGCCGGTATTTCGGGAACAGTGGGCAACATGCTGCAAAGCGGCGATTATATTTTCGCGCATACCGCGGCGGACGGACTGGTAGTGCTGGATAACGCCACCTTCGGCATCGTGCAGAAGCCTTACAAAGCGACCATCGGTTTTGTGCAGGGGAAAGACGGGCTTGTTTACGGCGCAAAAGATTCGCTCCTGATGAGCATCGATCCGAAAACCCTGGAGCTGGATTCCGTGAAAATGCCCTTCCATACCGTAGTGCCCTGGGGCGCGTGGAGGAGCGTGAACATGACGGCATCCACAAAAGAAAACAGTATCTATATCGTTCGTCCCGGTGCGGGCTGGGCATATGGCACACAGCTCTACCGCTATACTTCCGGCAACGCCGCTTCTCTCGACGAGCCGTTCATCACCCTGCCGGACGGGCAATATTTCTATGGCTCCGGCGTGACCTACGATCCGCGGAATAATGAGCTGGTGATCACCACCATCAACGGTCCGTTCTCGGGCAGCACCAACCGCCTCCTGTTCTATGACGCGGCAAGCGGCGCCCTGAAGAAAACGGTTTCTTTCGAAGGCTGGTACTTCCCGGCCATGGTGGTGCTGCAACCATGAAGTTAAAACCAATCCTGACCATATGTTGCGTTGAGGCCTGCCTGTTACTCACATGCAGTGCTTCCGCGCAGCAAAAGGCCGATATGCAAAGACAGGCGAATTACGTTGCCCACGCAGGGGAGTCCCGGCGCAACCTATGGAGCGGCAGGCGGGGTGCAGCAGATACAATGGCCGCACTGCCCCGCAACCTTTGGAACGGCAGACCCGATGCAGCGGATACAACGGCCGCACTGCCCCGCGACCCTTCGGACGGCAGGCCCGATGCAGCGGATACAACGGTCCATCCCGCCCGCGATCTCAAAGGTATCACCGTGGAAGCCAAACGCATGCAGCTCCTCATCCGCACCAGCCATCCCGTACAGATACTCGCCGGCGAAGACCTGCAAAAACGCAACAGTCTCAGCGTAGCGGATGCCGTACGGTTCTTCTCCGGCGTGCAGCTGAAAGATTACGGCGGGATAGGCGGGCTGAAAACCATCAACGTCCGCAGCATGGGCACCAACCACACCGCTGTGTTCTACGATGACCTGCAGCTCGGCAATGCGCAGAACGGACAGGTAGACCTCGGCAGATTTTCCCTTGATAATATCGACAGCATCAGCCTGTACAGCGGGCAGCAGAATAATATCTTCCAGCCGGCGCGGGGCTTCTCCGCCGCCAGTGCGCTGTACATCACGTCCCGGCAACCGGGCGATTCCGCATACGGGAACGCCAGGATCAGGACCGGTTCCTTCGGCCTGATCAATCCTTCCGTCCGCTGGCAGCAAAAGATCAGTAAACGTATATACGGCAACGTGAGTGCGGAATACCTGCATGCACACGGGAGATACCGCTTCCGGTACACCAACGGCGCATATGATACCACCGCCATCAGAAACAATGCGGATGTAAAAGCCTGGCGCGTGGAAGGCGGACTGAAAGGTTATTTGAAGGACAGCAGCAACTGGACGTTCAAAGTCTATGGTTACCAGTCGGAACGCGGCCTCCCCGGCGCGATCGTGGCGAATCATTTTGAATACAGCCAGCGTTTGTGGGATAGGGACCTCTTTGCGCAGGCAGGCTATAACAAACAGTTCACCCGCCGCTACAGCATGCAGGCGCGGGCAAAGTACACCCATCTGTTCACCCGTTACCATGATCCTGAATACCAGAATGAAAAAGGCTTTTTAGACAACCGTTACACCCAGCAGGAGGTATACCTGTCCATCGCCAACCGGTATCAAATTAAAGATTGGTGGGAAGCAGTGCTGAGTATGGACTTCATCGCCAACAAATTAGACGCGAATATTTATCGCTTCAGTTATCCCGTTCGTTATACAACCCTCGTGGCCCTGGCCTCCCGCATATATTCCGAACGCTTTGAAATGCAGGGCAGCCTGCTCGGCACCATGGTGGACGAGTACGTGCGCTTCTACACCGGCGCCGGCAGCAAGCGCGAACTAACACCTTCATTTTCCGCATCCTGGCAACCATTTGCGGAACATCATTTCCGCATCCGCGCCTTCTACAAAAACATATTCCGGATGCCCACGTTCAACGATCTGTACTACACCTTCATCGGCAACACCAGCCTGCGCCCGGAGTACACGAACCAGTACAATGCGGGCTTCAGCTATGCAAAGCCTTTCCGCGGCCGCCTGCAATACATCGCGCTACAGGCCGATGCGTATTACAACAACGTGAAAGACAAGATCGTAGCGGTGCCTGCTGCCAATTTATTCAGATGGACGATGATGAACCTGGACAAAGTAGTGATTAAAGGAGTGGACGTAAGCCTGCGTGCGGGCATGCAGCCGGTGGATGGAGTAGACGTTACGCTCGGCGTGAATTATACGTTCCAGGAAGCGCAGGACCAAACGCCCGGCGGCTACAACTACGGTCACCAGATACCCTACACGCCCCGGCACAGTGGCTCCTTCACGGCCAATGCAAGCTGGCGGAACTGGGACCTGAATTACAGTTTTATTTACACTGGCGAACGCTACAGCCAGAAAACCAATATTCTCATCAACTACATCGAGCCGTGGTATACTAGCGATATGTCGTTGTCCAAACGCTTTTCGCGGTACGGCATTACCGTGGAAGTCAATAATCTTTTGAACCAGTATTACGATGTGATCCTGAACTTTCCCATGCCTGGCAGGCATTTCAGGATCACGGGAAACATATCATTCTGATGATGAACAGGATATTCATATTGAGCTGCTTCGTGCTGCTGGCCGCCTGCCGGAAAGGTGTGGTGATTCCGCGCGTGGAATCGGAGATGGTGCGGAACTTCCAGCACTCCGCGCCGCCGGATGGAAAGGTGCGCGGGCTGTACCTGCTGAACGAAGGGAATATGAACATGAACAAAGCTTCACTGGATTACCTCGACCTGACCACCGGCCGGTACGACCGCCGCATCTTCACCGCGTATAACCCGGAAGTAACCAGGGGCCTGGGGGACGTAGGCAATTACATCGCCATTTACGGCGCAAAGATGTACCTCGTGATCAACAACTCCAATAAGGTAGAAGTGGTAGATGCGCATACGGTCACGCGCATACGTCAAATCAACGTGAACCAGTGCCGTTACGTGGATTTTTATAAGGATAAAGCCTACATCACTTCCAACGACGGCTACGTAGCGGTGGTGGATACCGCCACGCTGGAAGTAGAAGCAAGAATACCCACCGGCCGTAATCCCGAGCAGCTGATCGTAGCGGGGAATAAACTGTATGTCGTTAACTCCGGTGGGTACAGTCCACCTAACTATGAAAAAACCGTTTCTGTCATCAACCTGGATACGCAGCAGGAAATCAGGCGGATAGAAGCGGGCATCAACCTGCACCGCATGGCGCTGGATGCCTACGGCGATCTTTATGTGACCTCCCGCGGCGATTACTATGATGTGCCGTCGAAAATATTTGTCATTGATACCCATACCGATCAGCTGAAGCAGACGCTGGACATCGCGGCGAGCAACCTCTACATTCATAACGACCTGGCATATATCTACAGTGTGGAATGGAGCTACATCACCGGTACTAACGCCATCAGCTATACGTTGTTGAATGTCAGGGATGAAACGGTGCTGGATAAAAGTTTTATTACAGACGGAACAGAAAAGCAGATCAAAATACCTTATGGCATTGCGGTGGACCCGGAAACGGAAGATGTGTTCGTGACCGACGCAAAAGATTATGTAACGCCCGGCACGCTGCATTGCTACGATAAAAGCGGGAAACGCAAATGGTCGGTAATGACCGGCGATATTCCCGCGCACTTCGCATTCCTCAAAACCAATTAAAACGCTATACGATGAAAAGGAGATACTTCCTGTTGTTGACCATCGCCGCGGGCATTGCCGCGTGCTCGAAGAATGATAACCCCGCGCCGGAGCCTGCGCCTGACCACTTCCGGCCGGCCACCGATACGAGCAGCGAATTTATCAGCGCTGTGTATGCATACATGCCGGCACCCGGACAGTTCGTGAACTCCTCCATGACGGGAGATTCCGCCGGCGCGCAGCGGCTGATCGGCGGGTTCAGCGGGCTGCTGTCGCTCGGTGGCTTCGGGGGATATGTGATCGTGGGCTTTGATCATTCCATCGAAAACAAAAGCGGGAACGACCTGGGCATTTACGGCAACCCGCTGGTGAACGCCGGCCAGGAATGGTCGGAACCCGGTATTGTAAAGGTGATGCAGGACCTGAACGGCAACGGCATACCGGATGATGATGCCTGGTACGAACTGAAAGGCAGCGAATACGACAAGCCGGAAACCATTAAAAATTACAGGATCACGTACTACAATCCCAAAAACCTGACGGACGATATCATATGGAAAGATAACCAGGGACAGACGGGCGTAGTGCTCAGGAATATGTTCCACGCGCAATCCTATTATCCCGCCTGGACGCCCAACCAGGATTCCATGTCGTTCGAAGGCACGAAGCTGAAGAACACTTTGGAGCAGGTGAACGATCCGGTTTACGGTCCCGGCCTGATCACCAACAAGCCGTTTGAAAAAGGGTATGCGGACAATTGCTCACCGGTGTTCCTGCAGATCCGTGACGAAGAGGGGCGGGGGTACAATGCATTTGACATCTCCGCGGCGGTCGACAAACAAGGTCAGCCTGTGGCCCTGCCGTACATCGACTTCGTAAAGATATACACCGGCCAGAACTGCAACGGTGATCCCGGCACGGACCCGGATACGCCCAACCGCATGCTCGGCGAGGTATCCACGGAAGTCTCCGGTGCGGTGGACCTCCACATCCGTAAATAATTATATATTCCTCAATTAGCAAAACGGCTGGCATCATTCTGTTGCCGGCCTTTTTTTGTAATTTTGGCGGCATGCTTACCGATCAGGCTACATATAACAGGAAGAAATTCAGGAACCAGATACTCATCTTTATTATCAAGCTGGTAGTATACCTCGGGGTAGTGTACCTCAATTTTACCTTTCACGAACGTTTCGAGAAAGAATATGAATGGGTCAGCCGGGTTATAAAAGCCCTTTCGCTGTTCCTCGGCGCTAATTTGCTGATTTCCATCGGCTGGATCGTGATGATCTTCTGGTACCTTCAGAAGCACCGCCTGCAAAAGCTGACGCGCGACAACTTCGTACTGGGCATCAACCGTATTTCCTCCGTGCTGAACAGCGTATTTTTCCTGGTGGCCCTGCTGCTGCTCTTCGGGCAGAAGATATCAGACCTGTTCTTCAGCCTCAGCATTGCCGCCGCAGCGTTCGCGCTGCTGTCCAAAGACTACGTAACGAATATGATCAACGGACTCCTCATCATGTTCTCCGACCAGCTGTCCCTCGGCGACCAGATCCGGGTGAACGAATACCGGGGCAAGGTGCTGGACATTACGCTGATCAACGTGGTGCTGCAGAACGATGACGACGATATCGTGCTGATCCCCAACTCGGTGATCTTTTCCTCCATGGTGCTGAACCAGAGCAAGCAGAACATCAAAAAGCTGACGATAGAGTTCGAGCTGGACCTGAAGCACCATACTTCCCCCGAAGTAGTGGAAAAAGAGCTGAAGAGCGTGCTGCGCCCGTTTTCCAATAATATTACCGACAACAGCTTTTCGCTGAAGATACTGGAGATCAAAAAAGATTCCGTCCACTACAAGGTGCAGTTCCTGATCCCCCGTCCGGATAAAGAAACCGAACGCCGGATGCGCCGCCTGCTGAACAGCTGCATCCTGTCCTTTTCCGGCCGCGAGGTGAACACCGCTGAAACGCCTTCGTAAAAACGCCGGTAATCATTATCTTGACAACAAAAAAATACCCATGGAAGAACTCACCGCAGGCGTAGGCTCGCGTGTACAACACGCACGTTTCGGGCCGGGCGTGATCATCGGCGTGAAATACGCGCAATTTGTAGTCACCTTCATGAATCATGGCATCGAGGAGATCGATAAAACAGATCCGCTGTTCGAGATCCTCTACATGGAGAACCAGACGGTGGAAATCGAAACCGTGTCGCAGGTGGAAAGATCATTGCTGAAGATACTGCGCCTCTGGGGCGGTTTTTCGGAAGTGGTGCCGCTGGGCGAACGGTGGACCGGCGGAACGCTGGTGCTCCAGCCGAAAGACACTACCCTCAAAGCCAAGGAAGTGCCCATTGAAGTATTCTTTCACAAGATCGTGATGGTGCGCGACCGGTTAAGGGTGCTGGAACAGCAGATCAACAGCCACAAGCAGCTCAGTGACGAGGACAAAGTGAACATGCAGCAATACATCACCCGCATTTACGGCTCCCTCACCACCTTCAACGTGCTGTTCCGCGACAAAGAGCATTGGTTTACAGGCGAAAAAGGAGGGAAGGACGACTGATTTCAACTCGGGAAAACATTGTATATTTACGCTAATCAAACAATTTTAACATGGCTCTTTTTGAATCCAACAACCCTGTACTGAAGGAAAAAACATTCCAGGAGGCATCCCGGATAGAATATACGGAATCGATGACGCTCGGCGGCACGATCGGCAAGATGGCTTTTCTGCTGGCGATGGTGCTGGCGGCTTCCGTTTATTCCTGGGGCGTTTTCGCGAAAGGGGAGAACACCATGCCGCTGGTGCTTGGTGGCGCTATCGGTGGTTTGATCATCGCGATCGTGATCATATTCAAGAAGGAGTGGAGCCCGTACCTGGCGCCGGCGTACGCCCTGGCAGAAGGTCTGTTCCTCGGCGCTATTTCCGCCATGTACAGCAGCCTGTACGACGGCATCGTATTACAGGCGGTGGGGCTTACCATCGCTACGTTCATTGCAATGCTCATCCTGTACCGCGCAAGGATCATCCGCGCCACGGAGAAGTTCAGGGCCGTTGTGGTGACTGCCACCGCAGGCATCGCCATCTTTTACCTGATCGCTTTTGTGCTGGGATTCTTTAACATCAATATTCCCTTCCTGCATGAAGGCAGCCTGCTGGGTATCGGCTTTTCCCTGCTGGTGGTATGTGTGGCCGCGCTGAACCTGATCCTTGATTTCGACCTGATCGAGAACGGCGTAGCGCAGGGCGCACCGAAATACTTTGAGTGGTTCGGTTCATTTGCCTTGCTGGTGACGCTGGTGTGGCTGTACCTGGAAATGCTGCGGTTGCTTTCGAAGTTGAATAACAGGTAAGATATTCTTATATCATTGCAAAAAGCGGGGCATACTGTATGCTCCGCTTTTTTGTTATAGAAGTACCGTGCTGAGGATCTTTGACAGAGAGATTTCATTTTTTACGAACGCCTCAAATGCAAGCGGGAATTGGGTCGTGTAAGGGTGATTTTCATGGATCAATAGACCCAGGAACCAGGGATCTCTATCTGTGTCACTTTCCCGCAGTTCATAATTATAGAGATGCCAGTCGTTCAACGATGACTGAGCATACCATCTGTTGGCAAAAAGCTTCCGCCTGGCCGCTTCTTTTTCGTCGCTGTTTTCACATACATAGAAATATACCGGTAAGGTACCATTGCTGCGGATAAAATTGTTGAGAATTTCTTTCAATGTAGGTTCTACAAAGCTGTCGAATTTTCGTTCTTTCTTTTGCGGTGGCTGATCGAGGTAGGTTCTTGTAATATTGATTTCGTATATCAACCCGCTGTTAAGAAGCATGTGATCACCTGAAAAGCCGCCTGTTCTATTGTAAAACTCCACCGAATAAAAACAGCCGAGGTCGGTTGGAAATACGAAAGTATGTGACGGAGGCACAGAAGGGCCTGCCGCGTACGGGTACAACAATGGCATCGAACTATTTTATTTAGTTGCTTTAGCTGTTAAGAGACAGACGGCGCATATCCCGGAGCTTGTCAATCATCCCGCTTTCCTTCATCTTGCGCGACAGATTTTCTGCTCTTTCCGTTTGGAGCTGACGGGATTGGAGCAGTGTTTCTCTTAAAGAAGCCTTGTTAACAATAACTGATCTGTTTATGATCTTTTTCATCGCAGTAAATTTACGGGAAAAAAAATCATCAGAAAAAAAATATTCAAAAATTACGGAGTGATACATGCTTTGCATTCCCCATTCACATTCCGCGCAATCACGCTCCAGGCCTCGCGGTTCCAGCGGAAGTGAATGCAGTTGCGATTGATAAATCTGTTTTGCCGCTGTGGAAAATAATGCATGCGGGTGGAGACAAAAATGGTCAGCGGCCATTTATCATGCAGCGCAAGATCGCCCTGTCCGGGCTGATGGGGATAGACTTCGCGGTTCCTCACATAATACACGCCGCAGGCACGCACGTCGCGCCACAGAAAATGAAGATTCCAGAAAGGACTTTTGTAACGGATGCCTTTATCGTCCAGCGTCACCACCGTGCGGCGGCGCACCAGTGAAAGCAGTGTCAGCAGCGTGCATATCGCAACGGCTACCCACATCAATGCCTTCGCCTCTTTCATCCATCCGATCACGAAAAAGAATACTGCCGTAAGAAAAAAAACAAAGCCGGTCATCGTTTTGCTGCCCCGGACCCTGATGGTCCTGGTTATCTTTGCCATAGTGTCTTCCGTTTATTCCAGAGGTATAAAAAAAAGCGGTGCACAGGATGCACCGCTATTATCAGTAGGTGTTGTAAAAATGCGGTTAAATGGAACGTATTGAAATCAAGCATCGTGATCCTCGCCTCTCAGCGTGCGCTCGATCTTGTGCTTAACGGGTGCGCTGAAGCCTTCCAGCTCAATGTTGGGATGCTCGTCCAGGCAGATCCTGATCTTGCCATTTTCCTGCATCAAAACGTCGTGAATGGGTTCCAGCAAGGCAAAAAGCATGCGCTTTCCGCTCTCCGCGATCTGGTTCATGATGGAATCTTCTAAATGAATAAATTCCCGGTTTTTGTAAGAATAGGATACCTGTACCATTTGTGTTTAGTTTTTCAATAGGAGTCTGAATTAACGTAAAAGTAATGAAAAATATAAATCAACAAAAATTTTTATGGATAACTTATCCACATTCTAGCGTTACACATTATCAATATTTTGATTACAATCGTTCTCACTTTATCCACACCTTATATCAACTACTGTTCCTTTTTGTTACCGCTTTTGCCATTCAACATTTTCCCCCGCCGGCATTGCAGATATTTCCGTTATTTTTACCCATTCCAATTTTCAGTCAATATGCAATTAATCCGCACAATCCGGGTGCTTTGCCTCCTGGTGATCATCACAGGGCCGGTACTGGCACAGGAACTTAAATGGGCAAAGAACGGGGAATCGATCTGGCGGGAAGAAGAGGGCGCCATTGTGGCCTATCAGGTAAAAGACAACCAGCGCACCGTGAAAGTGACCGCCGCGGCGCTGACGCCCCAGGACAGCAGCCTTCCGCTGGATATCAGTGATTTCAGCTTCACGCCGGATGAAAAATACCTGCTTGTTTTTACCAATACCCGCCGCGTCTGGCGCTATCATACCCGTGGCGATTACTGGCTGTACGACCTGACCGCCGGCAAACTGCGCCAGCTCGGCAAGTCATTGCCGGAAGCATCCCTGATGTTCACCAAGATATCCCCGGACGGCACTAAAGCCGCTTATGTCAGCGGCCATAACCTCTACGTGGAAGACCTCGCCGGTGGAAAAACGGAGAAGCTGACGCAGGACGGTTCCCGCCGGTTCATCAACGGTACGTTCGACTGGGCTTATGAAGAGGAATTCAGCTGCCGCGACGGTTTCCGCTGGAGCCCGGACAGCAAAAGCATCGCCTACTGGCAGATAGACGCCCGCAGCATCCGGGACTTCCTGATGATCGACAACACCGATTCCATCTACTCCTTCACCATACCGGTAGAATATCCCAAGGCCGGCGAAAGCCCGTCGGCCTGCAGGGTAGGCATTGTGAGCCTGCAAAGCAAAAAGACCACCTGGATGCAGGTGCCCGGTGATCCCCGCCAGCACTATATCCCGCGCATGGAATGGCTGCCGGGTAAAAATGAGCTGGTCATTCAGCAGCTCAACCGCAAACAGAATACCTCCCGCCTCATGCGCTGCCTGCCGTCCGGCAAGGTGGAAACCATTTATACGGAACAGGACGAAGCATGGATCGATGTGAAATCCCGCTGGGACAATGACGACATCACCGGCTGGGACTGGATACAGGATGGCCGCGCGTTCGTCTGGGTGAGCGAAAAGGACGGATGGCGTCATCTTTACAGCATTTCGGCGGACGGTAAAAAAGAGCAGCTGCTCACGCCGGGCGATTATGACGTGATCAACATCGCCCGCATTGATGAAAAGGATAACGTCATTTACATACATGCGTCGCCGGAGAACGCCACGCAGCAATACCTCTATAAAGTGCCGCTCAGCGGCGGGCCGGCGGAACGTGTAACACCCGCTAACCAGCCGGGAACGCACAAATATGATGTATCGCCGGGTGGTCAGTATGCCATGCATGTGTTCGAGAACCACGCCCTGGCGCCGGTAAGCGAACGCATCACGCTGCCGGACCATAAAGGTCTCAGCGGCAAAGACCTCGGCGCGGAAGCGGCAAAGGCCGCGGCCAGGCAAAGTCCCGTTCATTTCTTCCAGGTAACCACGGAAGACGGCGTAACAATGGACGGCTGGATGACCCGGCCGGCGGACTTCGATTCCACCAAAAAATATCCCGTGGTGTTCTACGTATACGGTGAGCCCGCGGGCTGCACGGTGAAAGACGGCTTTGGCGACGGGCGTAACTTCCTGTATGAAGGGGACATGTCCGCCGACGGCTATATCTATATTTCACTCGATAACCGCGGAACGCCCGCACCGAAAGGGCGCACCTGGCGGAAAAGCATCTACCGCAAGATCGGCCGGCTGAATGCCCGCGACCAGGCGATGGCGGCGAAAGAGATATTAAAATGGCCGTATGTGGACAAAGACCGGATAGCGGTATGGGGCTGGAGCGGCGGCGGGTCCATGACGCTGAACCTGCTTTTCCAGTATCCTGAAATATATAAAACAGGCATCGCGGTGGCGGCGGTGGCACAACAGCTGACGTACGACAATATTTACCAGGAACGTTACATGGGCCTGCCGCAGGAAAACCGGCAGGATTTCATAGACGGCTCGCCATTGACCTATGCGCGTAATTTACAGGGCAAGCTGCTGTACATTCACGGCACGGGGGACGATAATGTGCATTACCAGAATGCGGAGCTGCTGGTGAACGAACTGATCAAACATAAAAAGATCTTCCAGTTCATGCCCTATCCCAACCGCACGCACAGCATCAGCGAAGGGGAGGGGACGTTCGAGCATCTTTCCGCGCTGTACACGCATTTCCTGAAAGAGAACTGCGCGCCGGGCGGGAAATGATGGTGGCTGAATGAAATTATCCGGGAGCCGCCGGAAGTTGCCGGGACGCATCCGCCCCGCGGGCTTGTGTATTCCGTTTTTTCCCTTTTACTTTGCCCTCTCAATCAACGACAATGTCCAGAACCACTATCATCGGCATCGCCGCCATTATTCTTGTGATCATCAGCGCTTTCCTTCCCTGGATCTCTATTCATGCGGATGGGCAACAGATGGTTTTCACGGGCTTGAACACAAAAGGCTCCAGCTTCGGGGAGCCGGCCAAACTAAGTATAGGCGTGTCCGTACTGATACTGGTGTTATTTCTTCTTCAAAAACCCTGGACGCCGCGCGTGAACCTCTTCACCACGGCTTTTCTCGCCGCATGGACTTTCCGGAACATGCTTATTTTCTCACGTTGTGAAATGGGGATCTGTCCCGAGCAGAAAGCAGGTTTGTACCTCTCCATGCTGGGAGCGTTCGTGGCTTTCGGCTGCGTGATCTTTCACCGCAGCAGGAAAGCGTAAAATTTTCGGCAGTTTTTACCGCGGGGACAGCTAAATAGCGGAAGTGATCAGGTAAGAAGCCAGCAGCACCAGCGATCCGAGTACCAGGTAGCGCAGGGTGGTGCGCACCGCGCGCTGGCCGGTGATGCGGGATTTCAGGAAGGCGAATGCCAGCAGGCAGCTGACGCTGAGCGCAAGGCTTACTTTGGCGGCGGCGTTGAAATCTTCCTGCACGAGGAACGGCACAAAAACCACCAGCCCGCCTAACAGAAAGAACAATCCCGTTGCCAGCATGCTTCTCACGGCTGGCAGCCAGCTATAGCCGCGCAACTGCACCTGTTCCTGCTGCAGCGTTTGTTCCCATTGCTTTTGGTCGGACTGCATCTCGTCCGCGATGTGCGCGATCGTGTCCTGCGAGAGGTCCAGCCGCTGGAGCTTTTGCTTTTCTTCCGGCGTCATTATTCCTTCATCATCATCTTCCCCGCGGTTGGCGCGGAAAACGGCGATCATCATCAGCAGGGTGGAGATGCCGAGCAGTAATAAATGTATGGAATAGAAAGCCTGCACCGTCAGCGCCTTGGTATAGAGGATCTGGGTGGTGAACAGTAACAGCAACAGCCCGTCGGGAAAACCGATCATCATGTCTGTTTTCCATCCGGAGCTGCGTATGGCTTTACGTGGGATCATTTTTGTAAGGATTCAAGGCTTTTGTGGATGATGGCTACGCATTCGTCCACCTGTTCCGCGGTGATGAGGAGCGGGGGAGCGAAGCGGATCTTGTCCCCATGCGTGGGTTTGGCCAGCAGGCCGTTTTCTTTCAGCGCCAGGCACAGTTCCCAGGCGGCGTCTTCATGCGGGTGATCGATCACGATGGCGTTCAGCAGCCCTTTTCCGCGAACGATGCTGATGAAGGGAGACTGAATGGCTTTGATGCCCTTGCGCAGGCGTTCTCCCATTTTCACGGCGTTGTCCGCCATTCCTTCCGTGCGCAGCACTTCCAGCGCTTTCATTGCCACTTTGCAGGCGAGGGGATTGCCGCCGTAGGTGGAGCCATGCTCGCCGGGCTTGATGGTGAGCATGATCTCGTCGTCCGCCAGCACGGCGGAGATGGGCAGCATACCGCCGGAGAGCGCTTTGCCGAGCACCAGGATGTCTGGCCGCACGTTCTCGTGATCGCAGGCCAGCATTTTGCCGGTGCGCGCCAGCCCGGTTTGTATTTCGTCTGCAATGAACAGCACCTGTGCGTCGCTGCAGTATTGTTTGGCTTTGGAAAGGTAGCCTTCGTCGGGCACCACCACGCCGGCTTCGCCCTGGATGGGCTCTACCATGAATCCCGCCACGTTGGGGTCCTGCAACGCTTTTTCCAGCGCGGGCAAGTTATTGAAGAGGATCACTTCGTAGCCGGGCATATACGGTCCGAAATCTTTCCGGGCCGTGGGGTCGGTGCTGAAAGACACCACGTTCAGCGTGCGCCCGTGGAAGTTGTTGGCGCAAACGATGATCTTCGCTTTGTTCTCCGGGATGCCCTTTACGGCATATCCCCATTTGCGGCAGAGCTTCAGCGCCGTTTCCACCGCTTCCACGCCGGTGTTCATCGGCAATACCTTGTCGTACCCGAAATAACGGGTGATATAAGCGGCATATTCCGCCAGCAGATCGCTGTAAAAGGCGCGGGAGGTAAGGGTGAGCCGGGAAGCCTGCTCCACAAGCGCGGCCACGATGGCGGGATGGCAATGCCCCTGGTTCACGGCGGAGTAGCCGGACAGGAAATCATAATAACGTTTACCGTCCACATCCCACACAAAAACGCCTTCCCCTTTCGTCAATACAACGGGCAGGGGATGATAATTGTGTGCTCCGGACTGTTCTTCGAGGGCCAGGAAATGTTGGGTCTTTTCGCTGATCGTGTAATCGGGTACCATAGTCCCAAAGGTACTCTTTATCCTTTTAATTTATGAACCAGGTCCACATACGCCTGCATGGCCTCGTCCTTTGATTTGCCCTTCAGGGAGGTCCAGGCGTCGAATTTCGCTTTGCCCACGAAATCGAAAGGGTTGGCGGGCGGTTCTATATTGATATCGCCTTCGGTAGCCTGTTTGTACAGGGAATAGAGTTGCAGCAGCACGTCATTGTCGGGCTTGGATGCGAGCGTTTTGCTGGCCGCTACGGCCTCATCGAATTGTTGTTGCAGCGCCATGTCGTAATTTTCCTTTAAAAGTAAGAAATAGGAACAGATGAAACGTCTATAGAAGGATAAAATTTAATACCTTTGCGCCTTGAACTTTGCCTGAGCTGCCTTTAGAACGCAGTGTACATAGGAAATATATATGAAGAATATCCGGAATTTCTGCATCATTGCGCACATCGACCACGGGAAAAGCACCCTGGCCGACCGCCTGTTAGAATTTACAAAGACGATTTCCGACCGCGACATGCAGGCGCAGGTGCTGGATGATATGGATCTCGAGCGCGAAAAAGGCATCACCATCAAGAGCCACGCCATCCAGATGAACTATACCGCCAAAAACGGCGAGGTATATGTTTTTAACCTGATCGACACACCGGGGCACGTTGACTTCTCCTACGAGGTATCCCGCGCGCTAGCCGCTTGCGAAGGCGCGCTGCTGCTGGTGGACGCCGCGCAGGGCATCCAGGCGCAGACCATTTCCAACCTGTATCTCGCGCTGGACAACGACCTGGAGATCATCCCCGTGATCAATAAAATAGATATGGCCGGCGCCATGATCGAAGAGGTGAAAGACCAGATCATAGAGCTGATCGGGGTGAAGGATGAAGACATTCTGCTGGCCTCCGGCAAAACCGGCATCGGCATCGAAGAAATACTGGAAGCCATCGTGAGCCGCATCCCCGCGCCCAAAGGGAGCCCGGATGCACCGCTGCAGGCGCTGATCTTCGACAGCATGTTCAACTCCTTCCGCGGTATCATCGCGTATTTCCGCATCTACAACGGCAGCATCAAAAAAGGCGACAAGATCAAATTCATGAATACCGGCGAAGAGTATGAAGCGGACGAGGTAGGTATCCTCAAGCTTGGCCTTCAGCCGGAAAAAGAAGTGAAGACCGGCGACGTGGGATATATCATTACTGGTATCAAGAACGCGAAGGAAGTGAAAGTGGGGGATACCATTACGCTGGCGGGCAATCCCTGCAAAGAGGCCATCAAAGGTTTTGAAGAAGTGAAGCCGATGGTATTTGCCGGTATTTTCCCGGTAGTGACGGAAGATTTTGAGGAGCTGCGCGATTGTATGGACAAGCTGCAGCTGAACGACGCTTCCCTCACCTACGAGCTGGAAACCTCCCAGGCCCTGGGCTTCGGCTTCCGCTGCGGATTCCTCGGCATGCTGCACATGGAGATCATCCAGGAACGCTTGGAAAGGGAGTTCAACCAGACCGTGATCACCACCGTGCCCAACGTAGGTTTCATCGCCTACGGAACAAGGGAAGAAGATAAGCCCATTATTGTGAACAACCCGGCCGAAATGCCCGATCCCACAAAAATGAGCCGCATCGAAGAACCCTTCATCCGCGCACAGATCATCACCAAACCCGAATACATCGGCAACATCATGACGCTCTGCCTCGGCAAGCGCGGCATCCTGCTCAATCAAAGCTATCTCACCACCACCCGCGTAGAGCTGATGTTCGAGCTGCCGCTGACGGAGATCGTGTTCGACTTTTACGACAAGCTGAAGAGCCAGACCCGCGGGTATGCCTCTTTCGACTATACGCCCATCGGTTTCCGCGAAAGCGATATCGTGAAAATGGACATCCTGCTGAACAGCGAGAAAGTGGACGCCCTCAGCGCCCTGATCCACCGCAGCCGTGCGAACGACTTCGGCCGCAAGCTTTGCGAAAAGCTGAAAGAGCTGCTTCCGCGTCAGCAATTCCTCATCGCCATACAGGCCGCCATCGGCGCCAAGATCGTAGCCCGTGAAAACATCAGCGCCATGCGTAAGGACGTAACGGCCAAATGTTACGGCGGCGACATCTCCCGTAAACGCAAGCTGCTCGAAAAGCAGAAGGAAGGCAAGAAGAGAATGCGCCAGATCGGAAGCGTGGAAGTGCCGCAGGAAGCCTTCCTGGCCGTACTCAAACTCGATGACTGATCCCCGTTTTATTTGCTCCTGGAGCGGCGGGAAAGACAGCTGCTTTGCCTTCATGGAAGCCGTACGGCAGGGCCTCCGCCCCGTTGCGCTGCTTAATATGATGAACGAGAACGGAGAGATCTCCCGCTCTCACGCCCTTCCCGCATTCCTTTTACAGCAGCAGGCCGCAGCGCTTGGCTTGCCGCTAACCGCCATTGCCAGCACCTGGCAGGATTACGAACGTAATTTTACAGAAACATTGACCCGCCTTGCACAGCAGCACCAGGCAGGCTCCGCTGTTTTCGGCGATATAGACTTAATGCCGCACCGCGAATGGGAAGAGAAAGTATGCGCCGCGGCGGGGATCGAAGCGGTGCTTCCCTTGTGGCAGGAAGACCGCAAAATGCTGGTCTACCGCATGCTGCAGGCCGGCATCCGCTGCATGATCGTTTCCTGTAACGCTCACCTCGGCGAACCCTTCCTCGGCCGGATGCTCGACGATGTGCTGATCGCGGACCTGGAAGCGGCGGAAGTGGATGTTTGCGGGGAAAATGGCGAGTTTCATACCCTGGTGGTGGATTGCCCGCTTTTTACCGCCCCGCTGACCCTGCCCGCATACCGGAAGGTGGAGCATGACGGGTACTGGTTCCTCCAGTGGGAAACCGCAGCTCATCCGTAGCACAAAAAAAGACGATGGTCACCCATCGCCTTTTTAATATAAAATCTTCAACAGTTTATGCAATTGATTCGCTGCCAGCTTCCTGCTTGATAAAAATTGGCTTCAGCAAGGCATACGCCCCGAACAGCAGGCCGGTGTAAAACACATTGCCCATGATGGTGTTCAGGAAGAAGCTGCCGAACAGGTCCGCCTTGTAGAAGGGGATGGCCGTGTAATAGCAGGTCAGCAGTCCCGCGAAAGTATGCGGGTACATGTCCCGGAACAGCCAGGTGCCGAAGTTGGACATGAGGAAGAACATTACGCCCACCGCAATGGAGGCCAGCAGCATATTGCCGGTGTTCACCTTGCGGATGCGGGTGCCGATATAAGTGGTCAGCACAAAGGCCAGGTACACGAACAGCATTTCGCCGCCGTAGAAGCCCTGGATGCTGGTGAACAGTTCAAAGAACACGTCGCTCAGGAAAAGCGCGGCGATCGGGATGAGGTAGGCATAACGTTTGTCCTTCAGCGTTACACCGGCAAACAGCGCGCCCGCGCCGATAGCGGTGAAGTTATAAATGCCCAGGTGGTTCGTTACCAGGCGGCCGAGGATCGTCAGGAAGATCAGTCCGGAGATCAGGGAAACTTTGGATATTGTTTCTTTGCTCATAATGAAGCTTTTGCTTTAACGGTGTAAAGGTAATAAATTATGGTATAGCAGCCTTGAAGATCACCGTCTGCTTTTCCGCGGTGATGCTGTAACGTTCGCCGAACGCCGCGAAAACGGACTGGCCTTTCCGCAAAGGCAGCTCCGCGGAGCCTTTCGCTACGGCTTCTCCATCCATCACGATCCAGGTTTCGGGCGCCGTGGCCGTATGCTCATACACATCCCCGGGTTTGAGGAGGATGGTGCTGATCACGAAGTCCGGCGCCGGTGTGCGGTACAGCTGCTCCTGTCCGTTGTGGATGGGTTCGCCTTTGAGGATGTGCGGATGTACGGCTTCAAAGCGGGTATGCTTCAGCAGCTCTTCCACATCAATGTGCTTGGGCGTCAGCCCGCCGCGCAATACGTTGTCCGAATTCGCCATCAGCTCCGCGTTCTGTCCCTCGAGATAGGCGTGGGGAATGCCCGCGTCCTGGAACACGGCTTCTCCCGGCGACGCATATACGATATTGAAAAAGTAGATCGAGAAGATGCCCCGGTCCAGCCGCTTCATTCCTTCCGGATCATTCGCAATGGCGCGGCCCGCCCAGAAAGCGGGATCTTTCTTTTCCAGCTGGCCGGCTTCGTAGGCGGGCAGCACTCTTTCCGCGAGGGGGCGCAGCACGGTGTTCACCTCGTCCTGCGGCATTTCCATCACTTTTTTATACAGCCCGAAGTAGCCTTCCTGTTCAAATACAGGCGCCAGCGCCTTGAACTCCGGCACCGTACGCAGCACTTCTTTCAACTTGTTTTCCGGGAGAAAACCGTGCAGCAGCCAGAACTCGCTGAGCGCTACCATGATCTCCGGCTTGTGGTTGTCATCTTTATAATTACGGTTGGATGCATTCAGCGGGATGCCTGCCGCATTTTCCCGTGCGAAGCCTTTTTCGGCCTCCGCTTTGGTGGGGTGCACCTGGATCGACAGCATATCTTTAACATCCAGTATCTTGAAAAGATAAGGCAGCTGCCCGAACCGCGCCGCTGCCGCTTTGCCTAATGCTTCTTCCGGCTGCGCCGCGATGTATTCATTCAGCAATTGCCCGTTGATCTTCGAAGGTGCGCTCTGATGCGCGCCCATCCAGTATTCCGCCGAAGGCTGCTCTGCCGGCGGCAGTCCCAGTAAGGCCGGGATGTAAGTAAAACCTCCCCAGGCATAATGTTGTACCTTTCCATCCAGGTAAAATAATTTCCGGTTGCTCATGATTCATTGTTGAGCTGTAAAAATATATAAATCGAATGGCTTCTCATCACGAGCTGGGGAAAAAGGGCGAACAGCTGGCCGTTTCCTTTCTCCGGCAAAAGCAGTACGAGATATTGCATTGTAACTGGACCTGGGGCAGGAGGGAGATCGATATTGTTGCGCGGCAGCAGGATACGATCGTTTTCGTGGAAGTGAAAACACGCAGCAGCCAGTCCTTCGGCATGCCCGAGGAAGCCGTGCACCACCGCAAAGCCGAGCACCTGCTGCTGGCGGCGGACCGTTACCTCGAACAGTATGACCTTCAGCCCTCCGCCATCCGTTTCGATATTATCTCCATTACCGCTACTGCGGCGGGACCGCAGGAGATCCTCCATCTTGAAGACGCTTTCTGATGGCTTAACATCGTCTTAACAAAATTGGTCATATAAGGATTAAAATAGTTGTATCTTTGGCTTCCGATCGATTTAGTCATCTCCTGTAAAGAACCGTCATGATTCCCTTTAAAAACGGTTCATATGTATATCTGGAGTTTGATGTTGTTCACGTTCACCAATACGGTTACCATGCGACAATTGCCGTCTGCGGCAGGCACGCTTCGTATAGCAGTGCCCGTGCTGGCGCAGGAGAAAGGAATAGCGCAGTGTACGATCTATGACGACCGGCTGATGCCAGTGAGGATGGTCCCGCTAACGGGAGGGCTGGAGAAAGGCGTTTATACGTTACAGTTAAAAACGCTGCCGCCCGGAGCATATACGGTGTGCGTACGCCAGCAAATGATAACGATCACTATTGAATAAAGATATTTTCTCAGAGTCATCCCCCCAAACATAGATCCTCCGACCCAGTCGGAGGACTTTGTATTTTAGGGGTATCCCCGTAGTGGCGCCTGGTATTTTGAGGGCATCCGTTACTATGCACCTGGCGCCAAAGGGTTTAATACCCGTCTACCAGTATCTCGTACAATTTCACTTTCAGTTCCTCGAGCGACACGTTTTGCGTCAGCTGCCCGTCCTGCGCGAAAGAAACGGTGCCTCTTTCCTCAGACACCACAATGGCGAGGTTATCGCTGTGCTCGGTGATGCCCACGGCGGAGCGGTGGCGCATGCCCACGCGGGTGGGGAGGTTCGGGTTTTCGGACACCGGCAGTATCACCTTGGCGGCGAGTATCTTGTTGCCCACGATGATCAGGGCGCCGTCGTGCAGGGGGCTGTTCTTCTCAAAGATGCTTTCCAGCAGCTTTGCGCTCACGTTCCCGTCGATCGCAATGCTGGACGCGGTATCGAATTTCACGCGGTAAGTGGTGGCGATCACGATCAGCGCGCCGGTCATGCTGGCGGACATATGGCTCACCGCAATGATGATCTCGTTGATCATATGCTCTTCTTCCTTGTAGCTTTTGAACCGGTCCGGCAGGAACAGCTTGGTGAGGAAGCTGTCCTTGCTCAGCGGGGTTTTCTTGCCCAGCACAAGCAGGAACTTGCGGATCTCCGGCTGGAAGATGATGATAATGGCGATCAGGCCGACATTGATAAAGTTTTGCAGGATGCTCGTGAGAATGGGCATCTGCATGGAGCGTACCAGGAAGTACGCCGCGTATACCATCAACAGGCCGATGAATATATTAAAGGCCAGGCTGCCTTTCAGTAACCGGTATAATTGAATGACAAGGAAAATAACGATCAACAGGTCCAGAACATTCAGCCAGCGGAACTCAAATCCATAAAACTTATATACATCTTGCATGGAGTAAAAATAGAAATATTCAGTTAATTATAATGTGTTGAGATAGGAAACGATCTTTACCGCTTCCAGGGCTTCCTTTACGTCGTGCGCCCGCAGGATGGAAGCTCCCTGCTGCAGGGCGATGGTGTGCAGCACCGTGGTGCCGTTCAGGGCTTCTTCCGCGCTGTTCCCCAACAGCCTGTAGATCATGGACTTCCGGGAAACGCCGGCCAGGATGGGAGTTTCTGCTATTTGCAGGGTATGGAGGTTTTTCAGCAACTGGTAATTGTGTTCCAGCGTTTTCCCAAAACCGAAGCCGGGGTCGATGATCACATCACGGATGCCCAGCTGCCGGCACTGGTGTACTTTGCGGATGAAGTAGTCCAGCACTTCGCGGGTCACATCTTCATATTGCGGGTCCTTTTGCATGTTGGCCGGCGTGCCCTGCATGTGCATGGCGATGTACGGCACTTCCAGCCTGGCCGCTGTGGTCAGCATCCGGTCGTCCATTTCACCGGCGCTGATGTCGTTGATGATGGCCACGCCCGCCAGGATGCATTTCTCCGCAACGTCCGCATGCCAGGTGTCTACCGAGAGGATCGCGTCCGGATAATGGTGCAGGATGGAATGGATGGCGGGGAGGAGGCGGGCCGTTTCCTCGGCGGCGCCTACTTCCGGCGCACCGGGGCGGCTGCTCTGGGCGCCGATGTCCAGCATCCCCGCGCCCTGCTCCAGCATGGCGCCCGCGCGCTCCGTGATATGATGCAGCTCACGGGTGCGGCTGCCCGCGTAAAAGGAATCATCCGTCACGTTGATGATGCCCATTACAACAGGTTTGGAAAGATCAACCAACTTTCCCCGGCACCTGATGGTGAATTCTTTATGTAAAACTGTATTTTTGAAACTCATTGAGCAGGCAATTTAATATATCTGCCGCTAACTGAGATCATTATGAGCAGAACATCGGAACAATATCAAAGCATTATCAACAGCAGCAAGGAAATATTTATTAAAAAGACGAAGGACTACGGTACTTCCTGGAGGGTATTGCGGCCGATATCGATCGTGGACCAGATTTTTATCAAAGCGCAGCGCATCCGCAACATCCAGGAAACGGGCGTGCAGAAAGTGGAGGATGACATCAGCAACGAATTCCGCGGTATTATTAATTATGGTGTGATCGCCCTGATGCAGATGGACCTGCCGCATGATCCCTATACCGACCTGCCCGTGGAAACCGTGTCTGCTTTGTATAACGACAAAATGAGCTTCATCCGCGGCGTGATGGAAGCTAAAAACCATGATTACGGCGAAGCCTGGCGCGATATGAGCCAGGAATCTTTCGTAGACCTTATCCTGACCAAACTGTTGCGCGTAAAGCAGATCCTCCGGAACGACGGCAAAACGCTGATCTCCGAGGGCATGGACGCCAACTTTGTAGATATCGTTAACTATGCAGTTTTTGCATTGATACAACTGGATGAAAAAAACTAACCAATGAAGATTATCCTTACCCTGTTCCGCATCCTTGTAGGGGTGCTGTTCATTTTTTCCGGGCTGATCAAAGCCAATGACCCGCTTGGCCTGAGTTACAAGATGGACGAGTTCTTTGAAGTGCTGCACCTGCACTTCCTGATCCCGTTTTCTCTCGCCTTTTCCCTCATCATGAACGCCTTCGAGATCATCGCGGGCGTGGCCGTGCTGCTGGGATACCGGATGCGCATCTTTTCATTTCTTTTATTACTGCTCATCATCTTTTTCACCTTCCTGACCGGCTTCGCGCTGTACAGCGGCCTGATCCGGGAATGCGGCTGCTTTGGCGACTGCATCAAGCTCACCGCTGAACAGTCATTCTGGAAGGATGTGATATTGCTGGTAATGATCGTTGTGATATTCATCTACCGGAAGCAGATCCGGCCGCTCTTCTCCGGCAAGGTAACCGGCATTCTCATGATCATCGCCGTGCTGTTCCCCGTGATCCTGCAATGGTACACGCTGGCGCACCTGCCGATCGTGGATTGCCTGCCCTACAAAGTAGGCAACAACATCCCGGAGAAAATGAAAGCGCCCCCCGGCTCCACGCCTGATGTATACAAGACCGTACTGATCTATGAAAAAGACGGCAAGCAGGAGAAATTCACGGAAGAGAACTTCCCCTGGCAGGATACTACCTGGAAGTATGTGGACCGCAAAGACGAACTGGTGAAGAAAGGCAATGCGGAACCGGCGATCAAGGATTTCATTCTGACGGACTTCGACGGCAACAACCAGACCTCCGCCGTGCTCACCGAAACAAGGCCTGTTTATCTTTTCCTCGTGCGTGATGTGAAAGAAGCCGGCTCCGGCTGGGAAGATAAAATGAAAGCCTTGCAGCAGTCATGGAAAGAAGGGAAGGTGATGATCTATGGCATTACCAGCTCCAACCAGGCGGCTGTTGAGCTGTTCAAGACCTCGCACGGCATGGAGTTCCCGTTCTTCCAGATGGACGGTACGGCGATCAAGACAGCAGGCCGCAGCACGCCTTGCCTGATCCTGCTGGATAACGGCACCATCAAAGGAAAGTGGCATCATAATGATATACCGTAGTAAAAGGTGATTTCAGGATCTTTCGCCGGCGGAAGACCGGCGCCGGTTGCTACGGAAAGTGCAGGCAGATAAAAGATCAATATATATTATGTTTCGATTTCTCTTGCGCAAGCTCGGTTACGGCATCCTCGTTCTTCTCGGCGTGGTGATCGTAATCTTCCTGCTGTTCAACGTGCTGCCCGCGGACCCCGCGCGGCTCACCCTCGGGCAGCGGGCGGACGTGGCTTCGCTGGAGAATGTGCGAAAGGAATTACATCTTGATAAACCGATGGGCGTACAGTTCATGTTATACCTCAATGATCTGTCGCCCATCGGTATTCATACCAGGGAAGAACAGCAAAGCTCCCTCAACGGCGTAGCGCTGTTCGGCGTGGGAGGGGGGAAAGACCTGGTATTGAAAACCCCTTACCTTCGCAGAAGCTACCAGGGAAAAAAAGACGTGTGGGAGATATTGACGGAGGCTTTGCCGGGCACGCTGGTGCTGGCGCTTGCGGCGATGATCTTCGCCACGGTCGCCGGGATTGCACTTGGCATTTTGTCAGCCGTCAAACAAAACACCTGGATGGATACCAGCGCCGTTTTTGCGAGCGTGACCGGTATTTCGGCGCCTTCTTTCTTCACCGGGATCATTTTTGCCTACCTTTTTGGTTTTGTGTTAAGTGACTATACCGGGCTGCATATGACCGGCAGCCTCTTTGATATCGATCCCTTCAGGGGAAGGGTGCTCAACCTCGGCAATCTTGTTCTCCCCGCTATTACACTGGGAATCAGGCCATTGGCAATTATTGTACAATTAACACGAAGTGCGATGCTGGACGTATTGGGGCAGGATTACATCCGCACGGCCTATGCAAAAGGGCTTGGCCGCACCATCATCCTCTATAAACACGCTTTACGCAACGCCCTCAACCCCGTGATCACCGCTATCACGGGCTGGTTCGCTGAACTTTTGGCAGGCGCCTTCTTCGTGGAGTATATCTTCGGCTGGAAAGGCATCGGCAAAGTAACGGTAGACGCGCTGGAGAAATTCGACTTCCCGGTGGTGATGGGAGCGGTGCTGTTCACCGCCGGCATCTTCGTGATCATCAACCTGCTGGCGGACGTACTCTACAGCCTGGTAGACCCGCGGATACGCCTAAGTAACTGACAGCCAGCGCCGCTAAAATTATTTCCGGAAATTTTGTAACAAAGCAATTGATGGGTCGTCTTCTTATTGTAACACATTTGAAGGGGCAGCTCCTTCCGCCAAACTAAAAATCTGTATGTCGTCCGAAGTATTTATTGCTCAAATAATGCCTATCAAGCAGAAGCTCTACCGCTTTGCGCTTCGTTTGCTCGGCAATGAGGAAGATGCGAAGGACATCATCCAGGACGCCCTGGTCAAAGTGTGGCACAACAAAGAAAAAATGGGTGAACTGCAGAACCTGGAAGCATGGTGCATGCGCATCACCCGCAACCTGGCGCTGGACAAGATCAAGAGCCGGAAGTACAGGATGACCGACGATCTGGACCGCGCGCAGGAAGTACCGGCCACCCACCAGCAAAACCCGCATCAGACCGCTGAACAAAGCGATCTGATGCGCAGGGTGCACGGGCTGATCAACAAACTGCCGGAGAAATTCCGCACCATTCTGCAATTGAGGGATATGGACGGATTGAGCTACCAGGAGATCGCGGAGGTGCTGGAAATAGAAATGAGTGAAGTGAAAATTAACCTGCACCGCGCCAGAAAGCAGGTGCGGGAACAACTGCAAAATTTACATGTATATGGAATACAGTAAGATCAGGGAACTGCTGGACAAGTACTGGGAGTGTGAAACGTCCCTGGCGGAAGAAGCGCATCTGCGCGACTTTTATGCCCATCATCATGGTGAGCTGCCACCCGACCTGCGGGAAGCGGCGCCGCTGTTCCAGTACTATCATGCCGCGGAAGCGGATACCATGCCCGAGCTGTTCACGGACGGGCCGGCGCCCTGGGAAACCGCCACCGTCATCGTACGTCCGTTCTGGCACAGCTGGATGAAATACGCCGCCGTACTGCTGATGGCCGCGGGGCTGGGGTACAGCGTGTTCTCCTTCCAACAGCGCCGTGATGATCCGCAGGATACGTACGCTTTCCGCGACACTTACAGCGATCCGAAGCTCGCCTACCAGGAAACGCAACGCGCTTTGCAGATCCTTTCCAAAAACCTGAACAAGGGCAAGGAACAAATGGAAAAGCTCAGCTATTTCCACGACGCAACAGAAATGATCCAGGGAAAAAACAACTAACGGCTATTCTAAAACCACATATCAGACAAAACAGTAACTAAACGCAAATCAAGCATCACATGAAACGAGTACTTTTCCTCATAGTCGTCGGCCTCTGCTGCAGCCAGCTCGCTTCCGCGCAGGTCATCGACAAGTTCTTCCGGAAGTACCAGGATGATCCCGCTTTTACCGTGATCAACATTACACCGAAGATGTTCTCCATGTTCTCCAAGCTGTCCGTTGACGACCCGGACGTGCAAAAGCTGTCCAACGTGGTAGGCAAGCTCAAAGGTCTGCGCATCCTCGTGAAAGAGAACGCGAAAGACGGCAAGAAGCTCTACGCGGAAGCCGCGCAGTTCCTCACCGCCGATCTTGAAGAGCTGATGACCGTCCGCAACCAGGACGCGGACGTGAAGTTCATGATCAAGGAAACGCCCAAGGGCAACATCGCCGAGCTGATCATGCTCGTGGGAAGCCCCAGCGAATTCGTGGCCCTCTCGCTCTTCGGCGACATCAGCCTGAACGAGATCGCGGAGATCGCCGGCGATATCAAGATCGACGGCTTCGAAAACCTGACCAAGCTGCCGAAAAAGAAAAAATGACAATGGAAAACGCCGCCCTCCATCCGCGGCGTATCCTATCACCATAAAACATGATCCTTATGTACCGCTTTTTACTCATCCTTGTCCTCAGCTTTACCGCTCTCAGCGCCAGCGCACAGCGCAAACAGCTCCGCCAGTTCACCGACGAATACGGCGACGCTACCGTTAGCCAGAGCTTCGGCCTCAACCTGTTTCCCTTCCGGATGATCAGCTGGTTCATACCCAATAAAGCGCTCGACGGTGATGCCCGCGATCTGAAATGGGCCCTGAAAAAAGTGAGAAAGTTACGGGTATATGCTATCGGCGATGGGGACGTGACCCGGGAATCCGTTAACCTGCTGAAAGAAGATCTTTACAGAAACAGCCACTTTGAGCCGCTCGCGGAAATAAGCAGGAAAGGGGCGAACATTGAAGTATTAAGCCAGGGAAAGAATGAGGACCGGCTGGATAACCTGGTGCTGCTGATCCGTCACGATGATGATTTTATGATGATGCACCTGCGTACAAAAATTACGATCAATGACCTGAACCGCCTCGTGAACAGGCTGTACGATCATATCTAACGGATCATCACTTCCTTCACAATATCTTCCCCAAGCATGTCATTCACCAGCCGGATGATCCTGTCTTTCGAATAATTCAGTTCCTGCTTTAACGGCGCTACGGTAGTGGTGATCACCAGCTTGCCGTCGAACAGCTGCACGCTTTCGGTGTAACGCGCAATGGTCTTGCCTACCACCTGTTCCCAGTTTTCCTGTATGCGGACCTCCATCAGCCGCGGTTTGTAACGGCTTTTGTTGAGGAACTCCTTCAGGGCGTCGCCCATACTCACTACCTTGTAACGCATGTGGCAAAGATAGGGAATTAAACGAGTCCGTTTTCCGATAAAACCTTCTGTTCATCTCCCGTGATGTACGCAAATATTTTCGGCGTGCCATTCAACATGTTCAGGAAATAGTGCACATCAAATTCTATCTGCCGGTTGCCTTTGTAAGCAGAAATCCAATGCACCTTCGCCATCGCATGAAACTCATCGAGTTCGGTGATGTCCAGCTGCCCGATCTTCATGGAGAGGGTGCCGATGCTTCTGTAGAATTCAAAGCCTTTGGGGATCTGTTCTTTGAATTGGTCATCGTTTTTTCCACCCATTACGCCGGCGGGACTGGACTCCACGAAATAATCCGCGAATGCGGCCGTTGTTTCGTTAACATCCACCTGCTGTCCCGCCAGGGCATCATTGAAGCGCTGTTCATAAGCCGCAAAGAAGGTCTGTATTTTGTCTTTCATAAGCGAATATTTGCTCTATTGCCCGCAAACATTACGCCATGGCTATAAACTACCTGCGGGTGATGTTGATGTAGAAATTATTATCCACTTCCAACGGCTCTTCATCGTTCAGCTGTACTTTTTTAGGCTCGTTGGCAACGGGATGGATCATCTGCCATTTGCCGTTCACCTTTACCTTTACCGGCATGTCGAATCCCGGCACATCCGATTTCCACTGGTAGGTGACCAGGCTGCCCTGTTGTTTTAACAGCAGGGTGGGGATATTACGGTAGCGGAGATATTGATCGAAGACCTTTGAAAAGTCGATGCCGGACTGCTGATTGATGTATGCTTCCACTTGTCTGGTGGTTACGGTCTGATGATAGAAGGTTTTGTTCAGGCCGCGGAGGATCTGCCGGAATTTTTCATCGTTGCCGATGACCTGGCGGATGGTATGCAGCATGTTGGAGCCTTTATAATACATGTCGCCGGAACCTTCCTGGTTCACGCCGTAAGGGCCGATGATGGGAATGTCGTTCTGGATGTTCTTGCGGATGCCCTGCACATATTGTTCCGCCGCTTCTTTCCCGTACAGGCATTCCGTGAAAAGGGTTTCCGAATAGTTGGTGAACGATTCATGCACCCACATATCGGCGATATCTTTGGTGGTGATGTTGTTGCCGAACCATTCATGGCCGCTTTCGTGGATGATGATGAAATCCCATTTCTCTCCCCAGCCGGAGCCGGAGAGGTCTTTGCCGCGGTAGCCCATTTTGTACTGGTTGCCGTACGCCACGGCGCTCTGGTGCTCCATGCCGAGGTGGGGCGTTTCCACCAGCTTGTAGCTGTCCTTATAAAAAGGGTAGGGGCCGAACCAGTGCTCGAAGCACTGCATCATAGGCTTCACCACTTCAAAATGCGTTTTGGCGCGGGCGAGGTTGTAGTCCAGCACCCAGTAGCTCAGATCGAGATTTCCTTTTTCGCCTTTATAACGATCGGTGAAATTGCTGTAATGCGCGATGTTGAGCGCCACATCATAATTATTGATGGGATTGTCCACGAACCACACGTACGTATTGTTTTCCCTGCTGCGCAGGCGGCCGTTGGATACGTTCACAAGACCATCCGGCACTTTCACGCTGATGAGCATGCTGTCCGGCTCCTCGGTCTGATGATCCTTGTTCGGCCACCACACGCTGGCGCCGAGGCCCTGGCAGGCCGTTGCGATCCAGGGGCGGTGCAGGGAATCCTGTCCCCATACCACACCGCCGTCCCACGGTGCGCGCTTGGCTTCTGTCGGCTTGCCCTGGTAATACACGGTCAGCCGCATGATCTTTCCCTTGACCTGCGGCGCTTTCAGGTCTACGAACCAGGCATTGCCGTCGCGCGTGACGGAAAGCCGCTGGCCGTTCTGCACGATGCTGTCGATCTGCAGCGGCGCTTGCAGGTCGATCTGCATTCTTGAAGCGGGCCGCAGCACGCGGTAATGGATCGTATTGCTGCCCTGCAGGGATTTTTGTGCGGGGAGTACTTCCACTTTGAGATCGTAATAGGTCACGTCCCACCAGCTTCGTTCAGGCGTGAGCGTACCGCGGAGCGTGTCCGCGCGGGAAAAAGTCTTTTGTTGTGCAAGCGCGTTTGTCAGCATACAGCCGGCAAACAATACCAGGAGAAGCCTTCTCATTACAAGTTTGTTTGAAACGGAAAGATATTTGAAATAGGGGATTTTGCGCGCGATAATTTGATCACCGGCATTATCTTTACCTGTCATGAAGTATTTCATCTGCATACTTTCTATTTTTTGTTTGTCCTGCGGACAAGGCTCCCGGGAGCAGCGGCAGATTTTCCGGTACAACCAGCCGGAAGGGATACCTACGCTGGACCCGGCTTTCGCCAAGAATCAGGCCATTCTCTGGGCGGTGCGGCAGATCTATAATACACTGGTGGAGCCGGACAGCCTGCTGAACATCCGTCCCTCGCTGGCTACACGCTGGGAAGTGTCGGCGGACAGGAAGACTTATATTTTTCACCTGCGTGATGATGTATATTTTCACGACAATGATATTTTCCCCGGCGGCAAAGGCCGCAAAATGACCGCGGAGGACGTGGTATACAGCCTGCAAAGGATCATGGACCCCGCCACCGCATCGCCTGGCGCGTGGATATTCAACGGGAAAGTAGATCCCGAAACCGGCTTCAGCGCTTTGGATGACAGCACTTTCCAGCTGCGGCTGCTGCAGCCTTTCCACCCGATACTCGGTATTTTGAGCATGCAGTATTGCTCCGTGGTGCCACATGAAGCGGTAGAGAAGTACGGTAAGGATTTCCGCAAGCACCCCTGTGGTACCGGTCCGTTTACTTTTCATTACTGGGACGAAGGGCAGGCGCTCATCCTGCATAAGAACCCGCATTATTTCGAGAAAGATGAAGCGGGGCAGCGGCTGCCGTACCTCGATGCGGTGAAGGTCAGCTTTGTGGACAGCAAGGGCACGGAGTTCCTGCTGTTCCGGCAGGGGCAGCTTGATTTCATCAATGACATTGAAACTTCTTTCAAGGATGAAGTGCTCACGAAGCAGGGGCAATTGAAAAAGGAGTGGGAGGGGAAGATCGTGCTGGACAAAACGCCTTACCTGAATACGGAATATTTCGGTATTGTGATGGACCCGGCGATGCCCGGCGTGCAGGGATCGCCGCTGCTGGACCTGAAGATACGCCAAGCCATCAACTACGGGTTCGACCGTACGAAAATGATGACGTACCTGCGGAACAGCATCGGCATTGCGGCTACATCGGGATTTATTCCCGCCGGGCTGCCGTCTTTCGACACGGCGAAGGTAAAGGGATATCATTACGATCCCGCGCTGGCGCGGAGGTTGCTGCGGGAAGCAGGGTACCCGAACGGCAGGGGATTGCCGGTGATCAAACTGGTGTCTATCCCGATCTATGCAGACCTGGCGAATTACGTGGCGCATCAGCTGCAGGAGATCGGGATGAAGATACAGGTGGAAGTGATCCAGAAAGGCACGCTGATGGACCAGGTGGCGAAATCGGCCGTGCCGTTCTTCCGCGGCAGCTGGATCGCTGATTATCCCGATGCGGAAAGCTACCTGGCGATGTTCTACAGCAAAAATCCCGCGCCGCCGAACTACACCCGTTACAGTAATCCCCGTTTTGACCGGCTGTACGAGCTGGCGTTGCAGGAAACGGACGATTCTCTGCGGTACCGGTATTACCAGGAAATGGACCAGATGGTGATCCGGGATGCGCCGGTGGTACCGTTGTTTTACGATATGGCGGTGCGTTTCCGTCAGCCTAATGTCACGGGCCTTACCAGCAACGGGCTGAACCTGCTGGAATTGCGGCGGGTGAGAATAAATTAGGACGGAAATTCATATGATATATTAATATATTCTTTAACAGCAAGTTAAAATATTCTCTATTACCGCTTTTTTGGGGTAGCTTTGTGGCTTATTTTTTTTATCTATTAACGAGCGAACATGGTAGCGATCCTGACATTCTTTTTTGCACACTGGTTCCTTTCACTGTTTTTTCATACATTCTTTCTGCACAGATATGCTTCTCACCGGATGTATGATACGAGCAAAGGATGGGAGCGTGTGTTTTATTTCTGCACCTGGTTTTTCCAGGGCTCATCTTATCTGATCCCGAGGGCTTATGGCGTGATGCACCGCATGCACCATGAGTTCAGCGATACCGAACAAGATCCGCATTCACCGCATTTCTTCAAGGATGTGTGGCATATGATGGTGCATACCCGCGAAATCTACGCCGGGTTTGTAACCGGTAAAACCCTGCCTGCTGCGGAATTCACGGAAGAACCGCTGCCTGTATGGGACAGCATGGACAAATTCGGCGATCACCGCGCCACCCGTCTTGCCTGGGTAGCGATCTATATTGCTTTTTACGCGGTATTCGCGCCGAGCCTGTGGTGGTGGCTGCTGCTGCCGATCCATTTCCTGATCGGGCCTGTGCAGGGTGCGGTAGTGAACTGGTGTGGCCACAAGTACGGTTACAGTAACTTTGATAACGGCGATCATTCGCGGAACTCCGAGCCCTGGGGGATCTTCCTGCTGGGCGAACTGTTCCAGAACAATCACCACAAGCATAAGGACAGCGCCAACTTTGCCAAGAAATGGTATGAGTTCGACCCTACTTATCCGGTGATGAAAGCAATGCATTGGGTGGGGATGATCAAGCTCCGCCAGAGTGCAACGGCGAAGATCAAAGTGGAGAAGGAGAAGGCCGCGGCGTAAGGGCGTGGTTGTAAATGATATTGGAGCAGCAGGATTTTATTCTGCTGCTTTTTTTATGCTAGTCATCCAACCCCTTGCCGTCAAGTATCTGCGGGATATACTTCTCCACCCGTGCCTCGCGGGTTTTGGATTGCTTCGCGGAAGAGAAATGAAACAGGTACGCCCGTTGGCGCCCCGGCGTGAGTGCTTTAAAAGCAGTTTTCAGCGCGGGCATTTTATCCAGTTTCTTCTGAAACTCTTCGGGGACGGGGAAATCGGAAGTCTTTTTAAGTTCTACCTTCAGGCCGGATTCCTCTACTTCAACGGCTCTGTAGATGTAATCTTTCAGGGCAGATTCCAGTTTTGTTATTTCGCTGAGGCTGGTGAACCGGATCTGGCGCGCTGATTGCACATTCTTCGTTTGCTGGATCAGGATGCCTTTGGGGTCTTTCAGCAAGGCGCCTTTGAAAAACAACAGCGCACAGTATTCCTTGAAGTCATGTATTAAAACGATGTTGCTCTTTCCGTACAGGTAGCACGGGCAGCCCCATTTCAATTCTTCAGCGAGGTGACAGTCGAGAACGATCTGTCTTAGTTTCTTCAGTTCTTTCTGCCATTTTGTGGCTTTAGCGAAATAGAAATCAACCTTGGGATTCATATGTCGTATTTTATTTTTAAACCCGCAGCGAGCCCCGGAAGCCCCGGGCGGCGTAGTAAGATTCCGCACCGTTATGGTACAGGAAAACCGTGTTGTAGCGGCGGTCGCAAAACAGCGCGCCGCCGAGCTTTCTCACTTCAGGCGTAGTTTTTATCCAGCTCGATGTTTTCAAATCGAAATTTCCGAGTTCCTGTAATGCGCGGTATTCTTCCTCTGTTAAGATCGTGATGCCCATGTCGTTCGCCATGTTGATGGCGCTGTCTTCCGGCTTGTGTTCTTTCCTGGCTTCCAGTGCCTGATGGTCGTAACAGATGCTCCTGCGGCCTTTGGGGCTTTCGGCAGAGCAATCGTAAAAGATGTACTCGTCTGTTTTCTTGTCGTAGCCCACCACGTCCGGCTCACCCTGCGTTTCTTCCATGGCGTTCAGCGACCAGAGTTTCGCGGGTTTGCTTTCCAGCTTTTCCTGTACTTCGGACCAGCTGATACCTTTATGGCGGCCCATGTGTTTTTCAAAACGGGTCTTCAATGTTTTGAGCAGTTGTTCCTGCTGTTCTGGTGACAGTTTCTTCATATCGTTGTATTATGTCCTGTTAAAAATAAATATACATCAACTTATCAACTGGTCAGCGCCATTTTTCTGTTAGACGGCCTGAAATACCAGGATACAACGGTCAGCACCAACAACAGGAGGGGAGGGAATATTACGCCCATGCTGGCGTTACCCGATGCGATGTGTGAAAAGATGGCGCCCAGCATGGCGAAGAAAAAGCCCGCATATGCCCATTCTTTCAAGATCGGGAATTTTGGAACGAGCACAGCTACAGCCCCCAAGAGTTTAGCGATACCCAGCAGTGTCAGAAAATAAATAGGGTAGCCGAGGCCGGTGATAACATCTGTTTCTTCTTTCACTTTCAGCAGCTGAACGATGCCGGTAGACACCATGCCTAATGCCAGCCAGAGTGTAGCGATCCAGTAGATGATTTTGTTTCTTTTTGACATAATGTGTTATTTTAGTTTGCTTACGATTTCCTGTAGTCTGTTGTGCGCCATGTTGATGCCTTGTGCGAAGGGCATTTGCAGCAGCATGTTCCTGAGTTCGAGTGATTTGAATATGATATGCATGGTGAGCTTGCTGGTGTCGTCCGTGAGTTTTTCAAACTCCAGGAATTCCAGCTGCGGAGCGAAAGGCGTGTTTTCCATTTCAAAAGTCCGTATGATCTGCTGGTTGGGAACAAACTCGTGATAAATCCCGTTGGCCTGAAAAACCACATTGCCCTGCGGATCTGACGTTTGAAACCGGTAGCTGCCGTGTTTTTTATTTTCAAGCTGCAGTACTTTGTTGCCCATCCATTGTTCAATGATCTCCGGTTCCTCATAGGCTTTGAACAGCAATTCCACCGGCAGGTCAAATTCCCTGGTGATGATGAGTTCCTGCTTGCCGTCTTCGGCATTGACTTTTGTTTTCAGTCCCATAATGTGTTATTTGTTTGGTTTGAATTTTTTCATGATGTCTTCCAGTTTGTTGAACCGGTCATCCCACAGTTTCCGGAATGGCTCGATGAAGTCTGCTATGTCTTTCATTTTCTGAGGATTTAGGTGATAGTATATTTCTCTGCCGTTTTGCTCTTGCTGCAGCAATTCGCATTCGGTGAGTATTTGCAGGTGTTTGGACACGGTGGGCCTGGCCGTATCGAAATTAGAAGCGATGGCGCCCGCCGTCATGGATTGTGTGGCTACCAGTACGAGGATGGCTCTTCTGGTTGGATCTGCGATGGCCTGGAATACGTCACGTCTTAGATTCATTGCGTAGCTATTTGACTACAAATATATGCGTAGTTATTTAGCTACGCAAATTTATCTTTGCAGATAGATGGAATTCTTAGCCTACTACTATCCTATAATTTATGTTATGTTAAATAGAAATAAACGGGATTTCTCCCTCGCAACTCCCTGTCAACAAGCATATTACTTAGGCTCCGACACCCTGAACCAATCCACGTCCACAACCCCGCCAACAGATTTCGTGGCGTAATTGAACAGACAGAATTTATTCCCCGTAAAAATCCTGAGATTGAATTTCATCGCCAGCGCATTCCCCAACGGATGGAATTCCTGATTGTCGAAACTATATTCAAACGAGGCTTTATCGGTGCTGTTGGATGCCGTTGCCCGCAGATATGCGACCTCGCCGGTCATCCGCACGGAATCGATCGTTTCGCCGTTATTGACCATCGTGATAAATTTCGAACCACCTGTCTGTTTAACGCCTATATAGGCATATGGGTCTTGGAATACGGCCAGGCCGGCTACATCTCCGTCTTTCATTTTCCCCGTTTCCATTTTCGTTGCCGCCACCGTTGGAATGCGCTGATCGTAGCTGGCAAATGGCCGCTGTGTAAGCGAGTTCCGCGCTTCCCGCAGGTTCGTCACGACTTTTGCGGTGGTCAGCCGCAAATACCCGGGGCGCTTTTGCAGCGACCAGGCGGACGGATCAGGATTGTGATTCCAGCCCCATTGCATCCCAAGCTTTTTTTCACCGAATTCATCCGACGTGGGCAGCGTTTTCTCCGGATAAACATTTCCGACATCGGGCTTTTTATATTTTACCACCGCTTTTCCGTCCACACCCACCATCGGCCAGCCATCTACCCAGGTGACGGGCTGTAAGGATGGAAAGCGGCCGAATGGACCACTGTCTACAAAAAGGATCGTCCACCACTCGCCTGTCTGCGTTTGTATCAATGCTCCCTGGTGAATGCCAAAATTCACGCCTTCCGTGGTGTCTTGTATTACAACCTTCTGCTCGTAGGGGCCATAAATATTTTTGGAGCGGAGCGCCACCTGAATGCCATCCCTGCCGCCATAGGTACCATAGAGGTAATAATAGCCATTGATCCGGTATACGTGCATGCCTTCCAGCCCTCCCCTGATATTTCCCGTGAACACCAGGGAATCCTTTCCCCGGGGCGCAAAATTTTCGTCCAGCTCCGTTATGGAGATTTTACCGTAACCATGTGCTACATAAATGCGGCCGTCTTCATCGAAGAACAACCCGGGATCATAAAATCCTTTGGGCAGCTTTCTTATTTCCCAGGGGCCTTCGGGCTTCGATGCGGAGCATAAGAATCCACCTTCGTCCAGCGTTATGAAAAGCAGGTAGAATTTGCCGTTATGATACTTCAGGCTGGTAGCCCACTGGCCATGCGCGTACCGGTGGCAGCCATCGAGATCATAACATTTGCTGAAATCGAAACGCTGCACGGCGTTGGCGCAATACTCCCAGTTCACCAGGTCTTTCGATTGCAGCAGCGTTACACCAGGAAATATGAACATGGTGGTGCTGACCATATAATATGTATCGCCTACCCTGATCACATCAGGGTCCGGGAAGTCGGCGGGAATAACCGGGTTTGTGAAGGTGCCGCCGTCATTCCTGAAAAGCAGCTGGGAGAACATGAAAAGCCCGTTTTTCCAGACCTTGAAATCATGACCGCCCGGCTCGATATAATAAATATGCGGCACCTTTTTTTCTTCCAGGTAATCATGCGTGCGTTTGCTGAAGCTGATGAGGTTATCCTTATCCCCGCAGGATATCCAGAGCAGCTTCAATTGTTTTTTTGCCGCTTCCGGATCGGGAACCAGTTGTTCCGGGCGCTTCGTGTTGGGCGCCGCGGAGAAGGCTCCCACCCAGGCGAATTTGTTCAGGTTGCCCAGCCCGAAGTTCAGCGACTGCCCCCCTCCCATGGATAATCCCGCGATGGCGCGATGTTCCCGGTCGCCATACACCGGGTAATGCTGCTCAACGAAAGGGATCAGGTCATTCAGCAGATCCTGTTCAAACCGGGCAAAGGCCTGTACCTTGATGCTGTCAAATATGTTGCCCGTAGCACGGTCGTCCCGCATGGCCCTGCCATTGGGCATTACAACGATCATCGGTTCAATTTTTCCCTCCGCATAAAGATTGTCAAGGATCGCCTGCGGTTGCCCGTTCAGCCATTCTTTTTCATCTCCACCGATGCCATGCAACAGGTAGAGGACGGGGTATCGTTTGCCGGGCGAATAACCGGGCGGAGTATACAGCAAGGCTTTTCGTGTAGTGCCTACCGTGCCGGATGCATACAAGATGGTATCGATCTTTCCATGTGCTATGCCGGAACGTTCAACATCAAAACCGGGCTGCGCCTGTGCGGGCAGGTCTTGTGAAGCAAGCGGATGAATAATGCCGGTCAATGCCGCGAGAAGTAAGAACAATTGTTTCATATGGATATAAAAAGGTAGTGGTTGACTTGTCATGATGCCTTCAGGAGCGCTTGTTTTCAACGTGGAAAATGAAAAATAATTGTTAAATTCACACTAAAACAAAGATAGCAGAAAGCGGCATTCATCACATGCTTCATTTGTTGAAATTTGTAGTACAAATGTTCTGCCTGCTGATCGTTGTTACCGGACTCAACCAATTTCCACGCGATGTACTATGCCTGATTTTTATGCCCAAATACATATATACGCCACTTTTTTTTATCCTCACGTTCTTACATGCCGCATCGGCACAAACAGCACACATAAATTTTACAGCGCTTTCCTCAAAAGACGGGCTGCTGTCCAATTCCGTCAATGCGATCATTAAAGACCAGTATGGCCTGATGTGGTTTGCCACAGATGACGGATTGAATAAATTTGATGGAACCAACTTCACGGTGTACCGGCATATTCCCGGCGATACAGGCAGCCTGCGCGCCAATGAGATACTGGCGTTGCATGAAGACAAAGCTGGTAACCTCTGGATTGGCACCAGTGGCGGAGGGCTGAGCCGGTACGACCGCAAGAAGGATATCTTCATTCACTATGCGGCATCCACGCCGGAATCCGGTCCGCTGCCGAATGCCGTTATAAGAAGTATTTGCAGCGACGACGCGGGAATGGTGTGGATTGCCCAGTACGAAAGACTGTTCCGCCTTGACCCGGCTTCCGGCAGCATTTTCAGGCTTGATCTGGCCGGCGCCCGTCCCGCTTCCATGATATTGACATGCGTACTGGTGGACAGCCGGCAACGGGTATGGACGGGAACCAATACCGGGCTCTATTTGTACGACAGAACATCCGGTAGCATAAAATGTTTCCGGCATGATGAAAGGCTGCCGCAAAGCCTGATCAGTAATGATGTCAGAGCGATCGCGGAAGACAGGGACGGCAATATCTGGATAGGCACCATGGCGGGTTTGTGTACCTACCGGCAGGATGGCGCCGGATTCAACATTCATCATCGCCTCAGTGGGGCAACCTCTGCATTAAGCAGTAACGAGATCGCCTGCATCGTGGCAGATGAAAAGGGAGACCTGTGGGTTGGCACGGCCGAAGGCCTGAGCATCATCCACCTGCCGTCGCAAACAATTACGAATCACGTTCCCCGGCAAGGGCATGCTTACAGCCTGACCAGTAAAACGATCCGGTGTGCGTATATCGATCAGCAGAGTATTTACTGGCTGGGTACTTTCCGTGGAGGCATCAACAAGTATGATCCCAACCTGAACCTCTTTGATATCAAACCGGGCCGTGCTTTTACCACGGGTGGCCGCCCCCCTGCTATCATTAGCGCTTTTGCGGAAGACGGGAACGGCAGCGTGTTTGTGGGTACGGAGGAAAACGGATTGTTCAGATTCAATCCCCGGACAGAACAGATCAGTCCCGTTACTTTGCAATCACCCGCGGTACAATCCGCGCACCTGACCATACTGGCACTGCTCAGAAGCCGTAACAACAAGCTATATGCCGGCACTTATGCCAACGGGCTTTTTATCCTGGATCCCGCTACAGGCAGCAGCCGCCACCTGGAACAGGGCGCCGGCGCAGGTGACCTGAGTGCTAACGATATCTTTTGCATGAAGGAAGACCGGAAAGGAAGAATATGGATCGGTACGAACGGTCAAGGGATCAACCTGCTGCAGGATGAAAAAGTAGTGAAGCGGTTTACGCCCTATCCCCGCCCCGGTGCAAAAAATGAAACATTGCTGCCCATCAACGGATACATCCGGGCCATAGAGGAAGACGCGGAGGGAAATATCTGGATCGGTACGCACGGTGGCGGGATGGCCGTTTACAACCCGGAGAACGGTGAGTGGAAAATATATACGCAGAGCAACAGCCGGCTGCCGTCCGACAAAGTGCAGGCGCTGCTGCCTGACAGCCACGGCAACATGTGGGTGGGAACTTATGGCGAAGGACTGAGTATGTTTGATAAAAAGCTGCGCTCGTTCATCAACTTTTCTGAAAAGGACGGATTGCAAAACACTACGATCTACCACGTTCTTGAAGACCTGAACGGCCTGATCTGGGTGAGCACCAACACCGGCATCAGCAGCTTCGATCCGGTAAAGAAGAAATTCCGCAACTTTACTTATCACAATGGTGTTCAGAACAACAACTTCGTACATGCGTCGGGCATCCGCCTGTCCGGCGGGGAATTGATGTTCGGGGGGCTGGACGGGTTCAACTATTTCGATCCCGCCCTGCTGACCGTAAACAGGAATGTACCGGTGGTATTGCTGACCGATCTGAAAGTATCCAACAAATCAGTCGCCGCCGGCGACGATGCGCCCATCAAAGAGCATATATCCGTTGCCAGCGAGATCAGGCTTGCATATAAACAGAATTTCTCCCTGGGTTTTGTTGCCCTGAATTACACCATCCCCAAGCAGAACCATTACGCTTACAGGCTGGAAGGGTTCGACAAGGACTGGAATTACACCGGCACCGTCAACACGGCATCCTATACGAATCTTGATCCCGGAGAATATACCTTTCATGTAAAGGCCGGTAACAACGACGGGGTATGGAGTACGAAAGACACGGTGATAAAGATCTACGTTCTCCCACCCTTCTGGCGAACGATCTATGCTTACATATTTTATATAGCAGCCGCTGGTGGTTTGTTGCTGTACAGCCGTCACAGAGGCATCACCCGGCTCCGGAAGAAATTCCTGCTGGAGCAGGAACGCGAAGAAGCGAAGCGCATACAGGAGCTTGACCGGCAGAAGATCAAATTCCTGACCAACCTGAGCCATGATTTCAGAACGCCGATATCGCTGATCATGGGGCCGGTCGATCAGCTGATCGCCGGGGAAAAAGCGGACAACAGGCTTGAGAAGCTGGGCATGGTCAAACGGAATGCCCGCAGGCTGCTGAACCTCGTCAACCAGCTGCTTGATTTCAGGAAGATGGAAGAACACGAGCTGCAATTACAACTATCCGAAGGCGAATGGGTGTCTTTTGTAAAAGAGGTAACGGACTCGTTCAGGGATTTTGCGGAGAAAAAGCACATCCGTTTAAAGTTCAGCTCCCGGCTGCATAAGCTGGACGCATTATTTGACCACGACAAGATGGAGCGCATTCTCTTTAACCTGTTGTCCAACGCTTTCAAGTTCACGCTGGAAGACGGATCTGTTATAGTGGAATTGCAGGAAGCGGACCAGCAGTGGGTATGTATAAAGATCACGGATACGGGCATCGGTATTCCTCGGGAAAGGCAGCAACAGGTATTCGACCGTTTCTATCAGGCCACTACTACCGCGGCGATACTGAACCAGGGAACGGGGATCGGTTTGTCCATTACCCGTGAATTTGTCCGGTTGCACGGCGGCACTATCGGGGTGGAAAGCGAGGAAGGAAAAGGCGCCGTTTTTTTCGTCCGGATCCCGCTGATGCCGGTTCCCGCGAAAGCGCCTCAACAAACCTTCCGGCAGGCCGGAGTTCCGGCATCCACGGAAATGACGGAACCATCCGGCCGGCAGGTTGCGCCCGCACCCGCGGAGGCGCCGGCAGCCACGGCAGATATGCCGCTGGTACTGCTGGTGGAGGATAACGAAGATTTCAGGATCTACCTGAAAGACAACCTCTGCGGCAGCTGCAAGGTAATAGAAGCGGCTGACGGAAAGGAAGGATGGCAGAAAGCGCTTGCACTTCATCCGGAACTGATCGTCAGCGATATCAGCATGCCGCAGATGGACGGGATCAGCCTGCTGCAAAAGCTGAAGGCGGACAAGCGCACCAGCCATATTCCCGTTATCCTGCTCACGGCGCTTGCCAATGAGGAACAGCAGATCGCCGGACTGGAAACAGGCGCCAATGACTACATCACAAAGCCGTTCAATTCAGATGTGCTGTATGCCAAGATCAGGAACCTGCTGCAACTCAATCATACCCTGAAAAACACCTATTCCCGGCAGGTCAGGGTGCTTGCGCCGGAAGCGGAAATAGAGTCGGCCGGTGAAAAGCTGATGAACAAAATTGCCGGCTACCTGGAAGACAACCTGGCCAGTTCACAGCTTTCGGTGGAAAGCCTTAGCAAGGAAGTGGGCATGAGCCGCAGCTCCCTGTACAGCCGGTTACTGGAACTGACCGGTCAAACGCCGGTGGAATATATCCGTTCCTACAGGCTCGAAAGGGCGGCGGCGCTGATGGAGAAAAGCGAAATGACCATCGCCGAGATCGCTTATCTCGTTGGATTCTCCACGCCGAACTATTTTGCCAAATCATTCAAAAGCAAATTCAACATGCTGCCATCCGAGTTTATCGCCAGTATGAAAAAAAGCGACGCGGGCAGCCACAACTAGCAGGGTTTACCGGTACATCGGATCGTTGCCGCTGTATTTCAGATATTGATACCTGGCGGCGTTGCCGGAAGGTTTGCCGGAAGATGTTGTGTACATCGCAAAAAGACATCCCGTAAAACCGCCGGCATTCCTGGTGCTCAGATACCGGGCGTCCAGCCCGCCTTTCAGCTTCACCCATGCACCGGGCTTCGTGGCATAATAAAAATCATAATAGTCCCCATGCGCTTCGATCTTCAGTTCAACCTTCTCCGATCCGTCCTTTAACGGTGTTTCCGCAACGATCTCCATCCCTCCTTTAAACAGCTGCAACACAGGCTTTCCGTCCGCTATGGATTTACACAGATAATAAAAATGATCTTCATCGTAATAGACCATGAAACCTGCTTTTTCATTTTCGGAAGATGCGGCAAAGGTCATCGCCGTTTCAGCTTTGCAATACAGATGTTGCTGCCGCTTGCCGATGAACGAAGGCGAAACTGTTTCCATGCAGGTTTCGGGCTTCACCTTCAGGGTGAGCCCTGACCGTTTGTCCAGGGAAAAAGAAGCGCTGTCGCAGGTGCGCAGAAAAAGCAGCGAGGGATCAAGCGTTTTTTCAAAAGGGATGGTGTACGAAAAATTGCCGCTCTGCGGTGTGGCGCCCGGTTGCCTGTTTTCGTTGAAGGCGGCTTCGTAATGGTATTGCACTTCTTTATGGGCGGGATTGATCACCGGCCAGTCATTCTGCCATTCCACCGGCGCAATGAAAGTTTCCCTCCCGGTATTGTAGTAGTCGCCGGCATAAGGCCGGCAGGCCAGGAAGATCGCGTAGGTGTTGCCATCGGGACCTTCCAGCAGCTGGGCGTGACCGGTGGACGTAACCGGGTGCTTCCGGTCTTCCGGCAGCTCCCGTTGTGTGAGAATGGGGTTGCCTTCATAGGGAACGTAAGGGCCCCATACGGATTTGCTGCGTAGCACTACTTCGGAATGATTCACGGAGGTACCGCCTTCGGCGGCATAGAGGTAATACCAGCCATTTCTTTTAAGAAGATGCGGGCCTTCGATCCACACCGGTTTCTTGCTGATGTCCACCCCACCGTTCACCAGTATTTGCTCCTCTCCTGTCACCTGCATGGCAACGGGATCAAACTCGTACATCCGGATGGTGCGGTGGCCGGGGTACAGTGATTGATGGCCGGGAGGATCGCTGTTGTAAATGATATACGCCTTGTCATCTATAAAATGAATGCACGGATCGATGCCCCGCACTTTAGGCAGCCACACGGGATCGCTCCATGGCCCGGCTGCGTTTTTCGCCGTGATCACAAAATTGCCGCCGTCATCGATATTGGTACAGGTAATGTAGAAGGTGCCGTTATGATGACTGATGCCGGGTGCAAACAACCCCCGCGTGGTGCGCTGCTGCAGGAATTGCATCTGTGTGGTCCGGTCTATGGCGTTACCCACCTGCTTCCAGTTTTTCAGGTCTTTACTATGAAATACCGGCAGACCGGGGAAATAGGAAAAGGTGGAGTTCACGAGGTAGTAGTCCGTGCCCACTTTTATCGCACTGGGATCAGGATAGAAGCCGCTTAACACGGGATTTACCAGTGTAGTGGACTGTGCTTTGCCGGTATGCCATAGCAGTAGTAATCCCGCCAGCAGGCAGAAAGCCCGGCTGGGAACAATTCGTAGTATGCTCATATGTCCTTTGTTTTTTTGCTATTTAGTATTCGCTTCCAGTGCCTGGGCCACGGCTGCATAAGCCAGCTTGCGCACATACGCTTCTGTCCATATCCCGATGGGCTCTCCGGCTCTCCAGCTGGAACTGGCGGGGCTGTCCATCGGGCTCCAGAGCGTAATGCCGTAGCGTTGCTGCGCAGGTATCAGCTCGAAATATTTATCGATCACATATTTGTACATATCCGCCTGTGCCTGGTAGTGTTCCGCGGTTGCTTCCGTGGTCTTCACGCCAACGCCTATATCCAGTTCAGATATCTTTACCAGTTTACCCGTGGCCGCGAGCAGCCGGA
This sequence comes from Chitinophaga cymbidii, assembly GCF_007992715.1. Lineage (GTDB taxonomy): Bacteria > Bacteroidota > Bacteroidia > Chitinophagales > Chitinophagaceae > Chitinophaga > Chitinophaga cymbidii. Next base: position 207,498 of record NZ_BKAU01000007.1, on the reverse strand, counting down.
ACATTTCGGCGATCTTTTCCTTGTCGGACGTAATACTGATGTGCATCTGGGTACCGATGCCGTCTACTTTTGCGCCTTTGCTTTCGATGTAGTTTACATACGCGATCAGCCCGCGGCATTTGTCGAGGTTATATTCAAGATTGTAATCGTTGATGAAATGAATATCATCCGCATTACCGTATTGCCGCGCCATTTTAAAGGCTGTCACGCCGTACTCTTTTCCATCGAGATAATCCTGCCAGTAAAATTCGTCCGCCGCCATGTCAGGCTTGCCTACGCCGGTTTTCAGCTCAAAGGGATTGCCGTCGTCCATCGGCTCGTTAACAACATCCCATGCTTTGACCTGTGTTTTGCTGACGCCCAGCATGCCGGACATCCATTTGTTGAGGGCTTCCGTGATGATCATCGTTTTCTCCGCGGCGGTTTTCTCCACGATGGTAGTACCGCCGCCGGTAGCGCTGTTGCTTTTGAGTACTACATCATCTATATACACCGTACCCGCAAATTCACCATAGCTGAAGATCAGCCTGCTCCTGTCCGCCGCCGTGGCGGTTGTGGAAATATCCACCAGCTTCCATTCGGTGGTTACGGGCACCTGTCCGAATCCGTTGGACGAGTAGTTGGCGCTTTGCAGCTCCGGTCTGATAACGCCTTCGGCGGAGCCTTTCACCCAGAAGCTCAGGTTATACGTTTCGCCATTGGTCAGCACTTCAGCAAAGGGATAACTGGTTTGAACGTCCCAGTAGTTCGCTGTTTTGGAAGGATTGGTCACATAAAATGCTTTCCCGTTGTTGCCCAGGCCCATGCCATCGGCGGTGATGCCGCGGGTGGAGCTGTTGCCCCATCCTCCCCAGCCGCTGCCTGATTCAAAATTGCCGTCCGTTACGAGATTTTTGATGGCGGGGGTGCCTTGCGTATCGTATACATACAGGTTGTTTATATCGATGTAATAGGTTACGCCCGGTTTATACCCGAGATCAAAATGCAGCCGGAAGCTGCCACCGGCGAAATCCGTTACGGGAAACCTGATCTCTTTCCAGGAAATGCCGGTGGTGAATGTCGCGGCAGGCGTTCCGGATGTTGTCCAGTCTGTCTCAGGCGTATTATTATTCAATCCGTCGAAAGCGATGCGGCCCTCGCCCGGTACGTCTGACTTGATGTAAACGACCACTTCGTATTTATGTGTATTGTCTACCGTAATGTACGGGCTGATCAATTGCAGGTCTGCCGCTGCGGAGGAACCGGCTGATGCGGTCAGCTTTACGGCCCTGTTGCCGGCGCCCATCCCCTCGCCTTCCGCTATGGAAATGCCGGCGCCGGGCCGGGACAGATTCCAGCCCGTGAAAGTATGGTCCTGCAATCCTGCCGTATTTAGTTCATTGGCATACGCGGGCGACGTTACTACCATCGGTGCGATCAGCCCTTTCAGGTAAGCCGCGTTCTGGTTGGCATGCCAGACGAGCGTATGGCCGTAAACCGTCATTCCGGCCTGGCTGGCGGCGCTTAGCAGCTCCTCCACATTACCGAGGTCCAGGCTGCCGTCGGCCTGTACTACGGCGCCATGCTTCATTTCGTACCCCAGTGCGATCTCGTCGAAGTTCCTGTTGGCCAGCCTGTATTTCACACCTTTACCTACATATTCCTGCAAGCCCATCGCCATTCCCCATTTGAATCCGGGATGTGCGGAGCGGTTGATATAGGTCTTTAGCGCGGGGTATGCGTCTATTTCTTCCTGGAGGGCAACGCTTTCCGGCTTATCCGGTTTGAAATCGAGGGATTTGTATTTGTTGCATGCGGCCATCATGATCAGTGTGGCGAGGCCAGCTGCAGTTGTATATCGTTTATTCATAACAGTTATATGATTTGGGATGGCGAATGAATTATTTGTCTACCGGTGTAAAAGTTTCCATTACCACCGCGCGGTCGCGCATCACAAGCGTGTCTGTAGCACTCACCTGCATATCAGGCAGCGTTACCTGGTAGCTCAGGTAAAGTACGTCGCGGTCTTTTCCTCCCCAGCTGTTCTTCTCGCCTCTTTTCACGAACTGGCCGTTGCCGGTGGCGGTAAAGCTGCTGTTGGCGGCTGATACGGTACACTTGCCTGCTTCGTCGAACGCCAGCAGCAACGGGCAGTTCACATTCACGCCGTCCTTGTCCTTGAACACTACGGGAAACTCGATGGTGTTCATGGAACGGGTGTACAGTTTGTTGACTTCATCTTTTTCCACATACTGCTGATGCCGCACGATAGTCTGGTTCACGCTGCCGGTGAACACGTCTTTGCCGCGGCGAAGGTAATTGCCGTGCCAGGGATTAACGTACTTGATGGCGTACAGTATGAAATCCTTCCCCGCCAGAATGGAATCGGCGCTGCCTTTTTCGCTTATCCGCAACGGAATGACGTAGGTGTTCATGATCGCCCGGGGATCGTTGAAAAAAGCGTCCGTAAGCTGTACCTCCACGCCTCCGGTGAGGCCGCCCTGCGGAATAACGATGTTGCCGGCCGCCAGCGAATAGTAATGATCGGGCATGGGCAGTATTTCCTGCTGGCCCGCGCCGAACAAAAGGCCATTGCCCAACAGCGAGTGATCTACCCTGATGCCGACATGAATATCTTTCTTGCTGTAATAAACACCTCCGGTAGTGGCCATGATCCTGCATTTGCCCTGGTTGTCCAGTTCGGTGCTGAATATGTCCTCGCCAAAGGTGATCGTTCGTACAGGGTATTGATAAGCAAAGTAAATTGTCTGGTATTCGTAGTCCGGAAATTCCACATCCTTGTTGCAGGACGCCAGCACGAAGATTATGATGATGGGTATTAGAATCTTTTTCATCCGTTTGTTTTTTTATTTGATTGCCTGTTTATTGCCATCCCTGGTTTTGCACCAGCGCGCTGAATTTGAGTATCTCGCCGTAAGGAACAGGCCCGTAGATCATAAACGGCTGAAACCGTCTTTCTTCCACGTTGATTACGGATGGAACGTTGTTCCTGATGCTTACTCCTTTGGCGGTTTCGGTCAGACTGGTTTTCCATCGGCGGATGTCCCAGAAGCGAAAACCTTCGAAGCATAATTCCAGCCGCCGTTCATTTCGTATCAGTGCCCTCATTTGCTCCTGGTTGCTTTTTGCGGCTTCCAGGTATGGATCGCCGTTGGAAGTGCCTACCCCTGCCCTTGTGCGGATGGCTTTGATGACATCATATGCGGAGAATCCGTTAGAGCCGGCGCCGGTAGGTCCCCAGGCTTCATTCGCCGCTTCGGCGTAATTGAGGAATATCTCGGTGTACCGGATATGCGGTTTGTAGTGCCTTTGGTTGTTTGCGGAAGTTGGATTAAGGTTCACGTCCTGGCGAAGCAGCTTGCGGAGGTAATAGCCTGTTCTGGTAGATGTTTCCACCTTGTTCAATCCATCATTGGTATTACCGTCGGCGGTAGTGTTAATAACGGTGCTGTTCGGGCCGGCGGTGCCTCCATTCACGAGGATGAACCGCGTCAGCCGGGGATCGCGGCCGGCGTAGGGCGTTGCCGGATCGTAGCCGCTGGCCGGGTCTGCAATGGGGTATCCGTTGGCCATGGGAAATGCGTCCACCAGGTTTTGCGTGGGGTTGATGCGTCCGCTGCCGAACAGGCTGGGCGGATAGTTGGCCTGCTCCAGCGTTCTGTTATCGCCGTAATTATTCCTCCATAATATTTCGGGCGGGTTGGCGCCATCTGCCAGTCCCGCTATCTCCCCGGCGTCTGAATACCAGTTCAGCCCGTTGGCGGCTAATGTTTTGCAGCCGCCGCCTTCCGTTTGCAGCACTGCTGCGGCGTAGTTGGCAGCATCGGCCCATGTGGTTGTGGTACCTTCACTGAATGCGGGGCTTGCAGCCAGTAAAGCGGCTTTGGCTCTCACGGCCCTGGCAATGCGGCCGGAGAACAATCCGCGGAACGCCACACCAAATGCGCGGTCGTACTCCACTTTGGTGGCGGGGCTGTACCTGGCAGGTATCTGCGCCGCACCGGGGATGTTCTCATAATCCAGCGGAAGCAGCTCCTCTGCTTTGTCCAGGTCGCTGTAGATCTGCTGCATGCATTCTTCCAGCGTTGCCCTGGGTTTATTGAAGTCTGTATTCACGCCCTGGACTTCAAGGTTAACCGGTACGCCGAGTATGGATGAGCCGCCGGAAAGGCCCGCATGCGCCTGGATGAGATGGTACATGAACAGCGCACGGAGACCGTATGTTTCGCCTTTAATGCGGAGCGTAAATAACCTGCTCACATTTTCATCGGCGGTCCATTTTACTTTATCTACCTCGCCGAGCATGATATTGAGGTACTGGATAGCAGCATAAGCATTGGTCCACTGGTTGAGCGGATTATTGCTGGCCGTCCATTGCCCGTTTGCCATTTTCAGGAATGCGTTGGCCTGGTCGTTGGTCACCGCATCGTCCGTTGCCACGTCGTTGAACGACCAGGAATTGGTGGGGATGCGGTTATAGCCATTGAGCAGCACACCATAAGGAAAGCGGGAGTCTGTTGGAAGGTAGGCCGCCGGATCAAGCTTCCGGTTGTTTTCTATTGCGGGCTCCAGTAGATCCGAGCAGGCGGACAGCATCAGGATGGACGCCAATAGTATGATGATGATCTTGTTCATATTCTTTTACTTGATCGGTGATGATTTAAAACTGGGCATTCACGCCGAGGTTATACAAGCGGGTTTGTGGCGCACTTCCGATGTTCATTTCCATTACCTCGCGTTCGGGCGACACGGTCAGCAGGTTGAATCCGCTTACATATACGCCGAGCCCCTTGATCAGCGCATTTTTCCGCAGCAGGCCGGCCATGTCGTAAGTGATCTGCACTTTTGCGAGATCGAACCGGTTGGTTTTGTAAAGCCAGAAATCGGAAGAGCGGAAATTGTTATCGCTGTTAAAGGTTGTCAGCCTCGGATATTTTGCGGTGGCATGCGTTTCGGGCGTCCACCTGTCCCGCACTACAACACCGTATTTATCTTCCCCGTCTATCCAGAAGTAGGAGCTGTTTTTCATGCCGATGGCGCCGAAGCGGCCGGTACCCAATGCGAAGAAGGAAAGATGCTTCCATTTTGCCGTGAGGTTGATGCCCAAAGTCAGCGGCGCGCCGAACCAGCCGCCTCTGCCGAGAAAGACCTCGTCCCGGTTGTCGATGATCCCGTCACCGTTCTGATCCTTGTATTTGATATCGCCGGGCTGTACCTGGCCAAAGGCCGGCGCGGGAGAATGGTCGATGTCGTCCTGGTCCCGGAAGAAGCCGAGGCTTTGCAATCCCCAGATCGCATCCAGCGGCTTGCCCTGGCGGTACTGGTAGTCGTCTTCATAAACTTCCGCACGTTTGCTGGCGGTAGTTTTGTAATAGGCGCCGAGGATGCCGAGTGTTGTATTTACCTGGCCGAGTTTTTTTGAAAAGCGGGCGTTGAAATCGAAACCGATGCGTTTATCGTTGTTGTAGTTCACATACGGGATGAAGGAAGACTCCGGCCAGCCGGTAGTGAAATAAGAAGGAAACAATACGCTGGCCTGGATGATATTGCCGGTGATCCTGTTCACAAAGAAATTTCCGTCGATATTTACGAAGCCTTTAAAGAAGGAGCCTTCCAGCCCGATGCTGATCTCTTCGCGTTTGGGAAAGGTCATGTCCGGATTATCGCCTCTTCTTGATTCGGTGGCGGGCATGCCGGCGCCGTCTTTCCATCCGAACCAGCTGCCGAGGGTGTAAACGCCCTGGTAGAGGTAGTAGGAATTAATATCGAGGTCTGTGTGCAGGATGCCGGCAGCGGCGGTGAGGCGGAGGTTGTCTACTACGGGGGAGCCTTGCAGGAAGGGTTCGTTGCTGATACGCCATCCGAGGGATACGGTAGGCGAAAAGGCGCGGCGGTTTCCTTCAGGCAGTTTGGCAGAATGGATAAAGGCGCTGCTGAAATCCGCATAGTAAGTATTCCTGAAATTATATCCAACCTGCAAACCCAGGTTGGCATTGCTCGTGCGGTGGTATACAGCGGATTCTGATTGCTGGAAGCCGTTCACCAGCAGTATGGCGGAAAGATGATGTTTGTCCCGTATGTTGTTCACATAATTGAGCTGGCCGGAAGCTGAAATGGTTTGACGGTACCAGCTGTTACTTACATTCTGCACACCGGAAGTAGCATCCTGCCCGTATTGGGTAAGGCTGCTGATCAGGTCTGTTCCGGAATAATTGTTCCAGGAAGGAGCATATACCGCATAGGTATTGTTGAAAGCCAGGTTGTAAGCGGCATTGTAGTCCACTGCGAATGCAGACCGGAAAGAAAGCCCTTTCAGCACATTGCCGAGGTCTGCGTTGATGCCTGTATTGAACTGGTATTGCCGGCTGTTGTATTTGTTGTTGCCGCCTGCATAGATTGCCGCGAAGGGATTGGTCTGGTCCAGTTGTGTTCCGCCGAGCAAGTATTTGCCATCGATGATATGATTGCTGTTGCTCACAAATACCTGTGTTGCTTCATCTTCCGGTTCTATCATGCTCAGCGGGATAAGTGGCGTGAACCGGTGCGGGCGGAGCGTGGCGGCACTGCTCCAGTAGTTGGTATTCACTCCCCTGCCGGTATAGAAAATAGCCGTGGCGTCTACATTCACGGAGATGTAGTTGTTCAGCTGTATATCGATGTTGCCGCGTACGTTCAGACGGTCTGCCCGGTCGTTTTTAACAGCTTCCCCGAAATTGAGCAATGACCCCGAGGTATTATAGCCGATATTGGTGTAGTACCGCGCCTTGTCATTCCCTCCCGAAATTTCCGCGGTGAGGTCGTGACGGCCGTATACTTTTTTCAGGTACTCGCCGGAATAGTAGTCCACATCCGGATAGCGGTATGGATTTTTGCCGGAGGCGTAGTGATAGATCGTTTCCGGGCTGTAGAGTTCGGGCAGTCCGTCGTTGCGCCGGGCTTCATTGTACAACGTCATGTATTCGGCGGACCCCAGGTATTGTGGGTACGCTTTCGGTACCTGTATGCCGGAGTTTACCCGCACATCTATCTGTTGCCTGCCGGCTTTTCCTCTTTTGGTGGTGATGTATATAACACCTTTCGCGGCGCGGCTGCCGTAGAGCGCCACGGCATTCACGCCTTTGAGGAACGATATCTGTTCGATCTCTGTGGGCACCACGTTGCCGGCTTCGCGGGGCACCCCGTCGATCAGCAGCAGGTAGCCGCCCATGCCCCACATGCTGTTTCCATTGTAACCGCCAGCCCAGGCTTCCATGTTTTCCAGGCTGTAGGTCATGTAATTCTGCTTCATCATTTCCGGTATGTCCACTACGGACACGCTGCCCGGAAGATCCGCTTGCGGTACTTTACGAAACGCCACCTGCGCTGTTTTTGATACTGTCCGCGTAGCGGTATCCTGCGCGCGCGCAGCCGGAAGGCTTGCCATCAGACTGCAGAACACCATCAGTATTATTGTATGCTTCATGAATTTCAAGATTAATGGTATACGTGTAAGGATTACCAACCCGGATTTTGCGGGAACTCCAGGTACATGCTGGCGTCCGCATTCTTGAGCGGCAGCCAGTAATGTTTTTCGGAGAAGCGGCGTTCGAGGATGGTTGTTTCCCGCAGGTTGATCACCCGGTTGTTCTTCGGGTCCGTGGTGCTGAATTCCGGCGCACGGTCGAACTCAACGGATTTTTTCAATGTGTATGGACGCTGGATCAGGAGCATCCAGCGGCGGAGATCGTTAAAACGATGCCCTTCGAAGGACAGTTCCACGGCGCGTTCACGGCGCAACTCGGGCATAAAAGCATCCAGCGAACCAAGGAACTGCGGCGCTATATGCCCTACTCCCGCACGGTCGCGGATAAAATTGACGGCGTCCGCAGCGGTCTTGCCATAGCCGGCATCTTTGCCGGAGGATGAGCCATATCCCTGCGCAGCTGCTTCTGCATACATTAAATACACATCAGCCAGGCGCATGTACGGCAGATGAATATTCAGCCCCTTGTCGTAGCTCCAGCCGTTATCATATTTATTCGCGGTAATGGGTATGAATTTGTAAAGCACATATCCTGTACGGCTGCCGGTGCTGACGTTGCGGTAGCTGCCGCCGGTATAAAGATTGGCGTAACGGTTCGGCTCATCAGGAGTTGCGCCCTGTACGCATTTTACGCCGTCGTATACGATATCATTATAAAAGCGCGGGTCCCTGTTCCGCCAGGGATAAGCCGGATCATAACCGGATTCCGGATCGGCCATGGTAATATCCTTGATGGGTAAGCCATTGGCCATTCCATAATAGTTCACATAGTTGGAGGTAGGAACAAACTTTACATCGCCATCTGTTATTACCGCCGGTCCGTATTGCTTGCTGGTACCGTAGTTAGAGCCATTGGCGCCAAAGAAGGGCCCGCGGAAAATGGCCTCCGTGCTTCCCGGCATGCTCCAGTTCTGGCCGGTCGTATAAAAATTGGTATAGTATCTTGAAAACTCCACCAGCTTGTAAGGCGCTTCTCCTACCTCGCAGAGTTGCAGCAACTGACCAAACGCCTCCGCCGCTTTCTTGCAGTATTCGGTGTTGTAGGTTTTGCTACCGGTAGAAACGTAATTCATCAGGGGGCTGCCGGCCCAGAGATAGTTTTTGCCCAGGTATCCAAGCGCCATGATCTTGTTGATGCGCAGCTGGTTCTTGCCCAGCGTTCGTTTGCCGGCGGTGGTGTTGTCCCAGTTTACCGGTAACAGGTCCGCCGCTTCCCTGAAATCTGCCGCGGCTTTGTCTGCACACTCGTTATATTTCAAACGCGGCAGGGTGAGCTTCTGATCGCCGGGCAGCACCTGGTCGATATAAGGCAATCCGCCGAAGTACTGGATGAACATAAAATGGAACCAGCCGCGGAAAAAGAGCAGTTGTCCTTTAATAAGGTCTTTTTCCTCCTGGGTGGCGTCTGTGAGCTTGTCCATATTCGCCAGCCCCATATTGGCTTTACGGATGCCATACCAACCCAGTTTCCAGAGCGACTTATGAAAGCGGTCGTCATCTGTACTGGTGTTGGTACGGTCCATCCATCCGGCCTGCCAGCCGTCAAACTGGGTTTGCCAGCCCCAGAAATCGCCGTTGTCGATCTTTATTACGAAATGAAAATTGAGTGCGGCCGATTGTATTTCATCATCTCCCCAATTCCAGGAATTGGTCCAGTATGCATTGGTAAAATCCGGGATGCAATGATACAGCTCTTCTGTAAAGCCCTGGAAGTTGGTGAAGTTCTTGAACGCATTTTCTTCGGATACGATGGATTGCGGCTCCCTGTCCAGGAATTTCTTGCACGAGGCCAGGCTGATGGCAGCGATCAGCATTACAAAAGAAAGCAATCGTTTATTATACTTGTTCATGTGATGCATGTTTAGAAAGTAATGTTGGCGCCGAGGTTATAGCGTTTTACGGTAGGGTAAGCTCCCTGCGATGCCCAGCCGGTGCCAGCAAAGTTGGATTCCCTGTCATCAGGCATCTTGCTCCACACCGCGAGATTGTTACCGTTCAGGTAGATGCGGAACGATTCCAGCCCGGTGTGTTTTATTAATCTTTTGCTGAACGTGTAGGCGATCTCCGCATTTTTCAACCGCAGGTACGAGCCGTCATACATGTATTGCGTGCCGCGGTAATAGCCGGCGGGAGAAGACAGCCAGCGGGGCATCGGCACATCCGCATTAATATCGTCTTTCGACCAGTAGCTGCCTTCATCATACACTACATGGTTTTGAGAACCAAGACTGTTGAACACTACCTGGCGCGTAACGTTGTTGACGCCATAAAACTGTACAAAGACCGCCAGCCCTTTCCAGTCAGCGCCGAGCGTAACATTGTAGGTATTCTGCGGCCAGCCGCTATGGCCATAAGGGATATTATCCCGCGCATCGATCACGCCGTCGCCGTTGTAGTCAACGATATAGTAGTTGCCGGGGAGCTTCTGGTTGTCGTTGGTATTGTGTATGGTACTGCCATACAACTCGTCCCAGGTATTGTAGTATCCCTGGCTCACATAGGAGTACGCCTGGCCGATCTGCATTCCTTCCGATTTCTGGTAAGCGGGCAGCAGGGCCGGATTGTCCGCATCCAGTACTTTGTTTTTGGTATGCGTCATGTTCAGGTCGGCCCAAAGGCGGAGATTGCGGGCGGTGGGGTAGTTAATATGCAGCTCCAGCTCGTAACCCTGTGCGTTTACCCGGCCCAGGTTAGCTACGGGTGGTGTGGCGCCGAAGTAGGAAGGCACGGAGGTCCGGTTAGCCAGCAATATTTTGCTGCGCCTGTCGTGAAAGACATCGGCCTTTGCTTTTACGAGTCCTTTGAACAGTTCAATATCGGCGCCGGCATTGAATTTTTCCGCCTGCTCCCACTGCACGTTGGGATTGCCAACGGTGGCTTCGCGGTACCAGCTATAGGGACTGGCTTCGGCCCTGTCCTGGTCCGCACCGTTCATCCCCATCCTTGCCTGGCCGCCATAAGCCCATTCCGTCAGGTAGAGGAACCGTCCCGTTACATCATCAAAACCGGTTTGGCCATATGATGCCCGTATTTTTAAAAGATCTATAAACCCGGCATTCTTCATGAAGTTTTCGTTCGAAACGATCCAGTTCACGCCGCCGGAAGAAAAGAATGCAAAGCGGTATTCCGGCGCAAACTTCTCCGAGCCGTTGTAGGCGCCGTTATACTCAATGGTGTATTTGTTGTTGTATGTGTAGGTGGTACGGAAAACCCAATCTTCCCGGTAGGAAGGGATCATGCTTCCGCTGGCCGTGACATTGCGGTTCAGCAAACCCATCGCCGTTACGTAGTGTTTCTGTGCAATGTTCCTGGCATAATTGAGCTGCAGCTGGTAGAAAAGCCTGCGCTGGTTGCCGGTTATGGCGCCGGCGGCTGGTGACCATTTGATGCCTTCCTGGAAATCGAAGTTGGTCACGCCGTCGAATGCTTCCTTGTAGGTAGCGACGCCGGTTTCAGGATTGATCCATTTGCGCTGAACGTTGTTGTACAGATCGTTCACGCCGCGGTCGCTTTCGATGAAAGTATTGTCCAGCGATACGGTACCGCTGAAGCGCAGTCCTTTCACGATCATGTCCAGGTTCTGTTCCAAAGTAAAGTCGGTGGTGATGCGTGTGGTGGTCTGGTACTGAATGCCACCGATCGCCATGCTTCTCGCCGAATTTTCCGCGCGTCCTTCATTGGGAGAATAGAAGCCCCAGGAGCCGTCCGCGTACACCGGCATGAATACGTCCGGCGCTGTAGTGTAGGCATCGATCCAGGTACCGTATTGATTGCCGGAGAAGCCCCAGGGGCTTTTTCTTACGCCGTATGAACCCGCGAGGTTGACCTTGAAAACAGTAGAAGGCGTTAGTTGAAAATCCAGGTTGCTGCGTGCGTTCAGCCTGTTAAAGCCAAAGCCCGGATTATATCCCCGCTTATTATCGTACACCCGGAAAAGATCGCCTTCATGGAGGAAATCCGCGCTGGTAAAATATTTAACGAAAGCAGTTCCGCCGCTGACATTCAGGTTGACATTCTGGGACATTGCGAAGTCTTTGAACAGCACGTCCGCCCAATCTACATTCGGATAGCGTTCCGCCTCTTCCCGGCTGGCGGGGTAACGGTACTTGTTGATGATATCAAGGGGAAGGTAATTGTTCCAGCTGGTGGGGTTCAGCGCCAGCTCATATTCTATGGCCTCGTTGATGGTGCGTAGCGCGTCGTAGGAGTCGGCCTTCCCGGGCAGCCTCGAAGGAACTTTCATAACGCTGTTCACCGTACCGCGGATGGAAGCTTTACCGGCCTTTCCCCTTTTGGTGGTGATCAGTATTACGCCATTGGCGCCCCGCGAGCCGAATACCGCGGTGGCGGAAGCATCTTTCAACACCGTAACGGTTTCAACGGAGCCGATATCCACACCCGACATGGGCCGTTCTACGCCGTCCACCAACACCAGCGGATTTGAATTATTCCAGGTGCTGCGGCCGCGGATGATGATCTGGGGATCTTCCTCTCCCGGCAGGCCGGTGCTTTGTGCGGTAATAAGGCCCGGCACATTCCCCGTCAGTGCAGCGCCGATATTCGACACACCGCCCGCCCTTTCCAGGACCTGGCCCGTGGTCTGGGAAACGGCGGCTACCACACTCTCCCGTTTTTGCTTGCCATAACCGACCACTATCAGCTCGTCCAGCCCCACCGTATTGTCCAGCAACGTTACCGTGATGTTGTTTTGTTGCTGGATGTTTATTTCCTGGGGCACTTTACCTACGAAGCTAAAAATAAGCACATGCTTTCCGGCGGGAACAGACAGCGAAAACTTCCCGTCGTTGCCGGTTGCGGTGCTGATGTTGGTTTGTTTTACCTGCACGGTTACGCCAGGTAGCGGCGCCTTTCCCAGGTCCAGGACAAGGCCCTGCACCTGGCGGAAATCCTGGGCAAGTAAGGGTGAAAAAGCAGCAGCTATGCATACCGATGCCGCTGTAATGAAGAATCTTTTACATGATCGGGTAAAAATTCTGAGCATTGCGAATGTTTTAATATGAGGACAAAAGAAGTCCGGGACGGTTCTTGGCGCACCGTCACACGAAAAAACAAACCAGGAATTAAGGCAACTTATAAAACCGGCCAGGCCGGAAGCCCGGTACAGATTTTTTAAATGTTAAAATGACACTAATAATATCCTGAATGGAAAATCGAGGTTTGGGATAATTTAAATTTCATAACGTTAATCATTTAGAATTTAATAAAGTAATACGTCTTAAAAAGTATCAGGCCGCTGTTCCGGCAGGTAATCTTGTACTAATGGAATTCGTTGTCAAATATATGATTGTCTAATTGACACTAATGGCACGAATCTCCAAAATGATGGAAATTATGTTTGAAAACGGGGGGTGACAGCTTCTTATCTGTTTTTATAATGAATTGATTTTCATTTATGTATATAAAGATTATAGGATCGTTCCGGATTGGTCTTTAAAACATTCCTAAATTCGCCATTCACAACTTTCAACCATGAACCTGGAAAAATACCGCGATTTCTGCCTCTCCCTGCCCGGCACCAGCGAAGCATTCCCATTCGGGGAAACCACACTCGTTTTTAACGTCATGGGAAAATTGTTCGCGCTGCTGGACATCAACGAATTTGAAAGCGTCAACCTCAAATGCGATCCCGAGGAAGCTGTGGAGCTGCGCGAACGTTATGAAGGCGTGATCCCCGGCTACCACATGAATAAGAAGCACTGGAACACCGTGTCGTTCGACGGATCGATACCCGACCGGCTCCTGCTGGAATGGACGAAAAATTCTTATGACCTGGTGGTGGCGGGGCTTCCCAAAAAAGTCAGGGAAAGTCTGCAATAATTCCTTGCCGGGTAATCCGGTAATGGTGGCTCATGGAAAATAGCTGGGCCCGTGGTGGCGGGGCTTCCCAAAAAAGTCAGGGAAAGTCTGCAATAATTCCTTGCCGGGTAATCGGGGTAATGGCGGCTCATGGAAAATGGCTGCGCCCGTGGTGGCGGGATAACTAAAGAGGCGCAGCGACAGCTCTACAGCTGATCATTAATTTCGATGATCGTTTTGCCTTTGCTTTTCCGTTCCCGGCTTTCCGCAATGGCGGCGGCAGCCTGGCCTAAGGTTATTTTTTTATCAATGGGTATCTGTAACCCGCCGGCATCGATGATCGTGCTCAGCGCATCCAGCGACGCGGGCGTACCGTTGGTTTCGAAATTCTGTTCTTTTACACCGGCAACGAACATGGTCGTGAGCGCTGCACCATTTTTCCTTACCAGCGCGGTCAGCCGGCCGAACGTTTCTTTATTGCTCACAAGATCTATCAATCCGTCAATGCCATCAGGATATAACGATTTCACCTGCTCTTCCAGCGGCGCGGATTTGTAGTCGATCACTTCGGCAGCGCCGTAACCCTTTACCTGTGCCGCCTTTTCCGGTGAAGATGCGGTGGCGATCACGTGAATGCCTCTTGCGGCGGCGAGCTGAATGGCGAATGAACCTACACCGCCGGTGGCGCCAACGATAAGCAGGGTCTGGCCTTTCTGCAATCCTGATCTGTCCAGCATCTGCAGCGCGGTCATGCCGGCGGTGGGCACGGCAGCGGCTTCTGTGAGAGGGATACTTTCCGGGGCGAGCGAGATCGCGGCATCCTCGGGCACTACCACGTATTCGGCGTAAGAGCCCTCTCCCACAGGCTCATGCAGCATCTGGCCGTATACCCGGTCGCCTTTTTTGAAACGGGTGACGCCGGCGGCTGTTTCTTCTACGACACCGGCGCCGTCTACGCCGAGGATCAGCGGAAATACGTGCTGCATGTGATCTTTGAGAATGCCGTCCACCATTTTCCAGTCGAAAGGATTCAGGCCGGCAGCGGCGAGCCTTATCCGGACAGTACCGGGTTTCAGAACGGGCTCGGGCAGTTCGGTCAATGCAGGGATGGCTTTAAAGGAGGATGCGGCTACAGCTTTCATACGTACAATTTAGGATTTTTTACGCTTGTTTATAAATAACGAATGGTTGGATAATGAACGTTTTTCCATTCATCATCCAACCATCGTTTTTACAAAGCAGTTTCCGTTAACGATCTTTACTGTTGGCGATTTTTACTTGGTTTACGCCCGCCTCCGTGAGAGGCTTTGCCGCCTTTACTGGCGATCATTCTTTGCTTTTCTTTATCCATGGCTGCAAACCCTCTCCTGCTGGGAGTTTTGGCGGGTTTTGCAGGTTCATGCGCTGCTTCGTCGCCGTCGGCCATTTCGCCTTCGCGACGTTTACGCCGGTCATCCGCATCATATTCATTTTCATCATAGCCTTCCAGGCGCTGATTCTTGTCGTCATTGTACTCGTCCTGCAGATCATCTATATCATCCAGATCATCTTCCTCCATATGTCCCGAACGGGTACTGCGGCCTGGATGAAGGTAGGTGTCGCGTTGTGGCGTTTCCCGGTTTCCGTTAGTTTTAGTTCTTGTGACCATAATTTTAAGGATTTTTTGATATGGTAAAATGAAGTTTACGCTGATAATCTATCAGTTATGATGTAATTACCATGCCAAGCGGCGGAACAGATGTCTATATATTAATATGATATGCGTAATTGCCATTAAATCAACAATAAAAAGGATGTTAAAACGCCTATCCGGTCAATCAGCTATGTAGACTATTGTAGAATTTTATGCACTATACAGCAACAAAAAAGGCAAGCGTTGAACCGGCCTGCCTGAAAAGCAAAGCGCCCCGGGTGATGTTCCCGGGGCGCTTTGTGCTTATTGTGATGATGATTATTGCAATGCTTCCAGTTTCTTTTTGGTCGCTTCCACTTTATCATTCATGCTTTTGATAGCGTAGATCTTCTGCAGGGCATAGAGGCAGCTTTCGTAGGTGCGTTTGTCGCTGGCCTCGAGGTTGCTGCCGGCTGCGGTGAAACCTGCGTCTGCTTTCTCGAAGAAAGGCAGGGACTGGTTCATCAGCTCTTCTACTTTGGTTTGCAGTTCTTTCGCTTTGGCGGAGCTTTGCTGTTTGCTGTCCATGCCGTTCAGCTCCTTGTTAAAGGCTACCGCGCGGTTGAAATACAGCGCGCCGAGCTGGAAGTTGGCGGTTGCGTCGTCCGCTTTCAGCTCCAGTGCTTTTTTATAGGCTGCTTCCGCTTTGTTCATCAGCTCGTCGTAATTAGCGGGCTTGGGCAGGTCCGCGCCTTTCTCGTCGCGGGGATTGGCCACATTGTCCAGGCGGATGGCGTAGTCCAGCTGCAGGCCGAAATCATTCGGATTTTCCTGCACTTTCTTTTCCATCATGCCCATCAGCTCGTCGGTTTTACCGGTCTTGGAATAATACAGCATTTCCATTTCGTTAAAACGCTTGTCATTCGGGAACAGCACTTTGGCGGAGTCGATGGTGGCGATCCAGTTGGCGTTGTCGCCGCGCTCTTCATACTGCTGTGCGAGCACAACGTACAATGCGGGCTCTGCCTTGAACTTCAGGTCTGCGGCTTGTTTCAGGTATTTGAAAGCATCATCTTTCTTACCTGCCTGGTTGGCTGCATATCCTGCGTAGAACACCATGGCGGTGTCGCGGGGAATGCTGCCGCCGAGGTCTTTACCATTATAATAGTCCTGAATTTCGAATGCTTTCTGGAAGTAAACATATGAAGAGTCCCATTTCTGCTCGTTCAGCTGGCCGTAACCGGCGTTGCCAACGGTAGCGTATACATTGAACATCCGGTTCTGCATTTCCAGGATGGCTTCTTTCAGCTTGGGATCTATCTCCAGTGCTTTTTTGAAAGATTCATAAGCAACGATGGCGTCGCCGGCGCTTTTGTTCTTGGTGGCGAGGGCTTCATAGATCTTGCCTTTCACATACCAGGTCTTGGCGTCGTCTTTCGTTTTCTCATGCTGCAGTGCTGCCTCTATATCTGCTTTTGCTTCATCGAGCTTGTTGCCTGCAAGGTTTTCATCCGCACTATTCACTTTTGCTTTCTGTGCCACCGCCGTGAAGCCGAGGCCGCAAAAGAGAAGAGATACAAATAGTTTTTTCATGTAACTCAGGTTTTTTATGATCGTTAATTGTTTATGGTTCGCAATAGTTATGCTTCTGTGTCTGTTTCCGGAGATGTTGCCTCCGGTGCTTCCCCGCCGTTACCTTCACCTTCTGCTGTTTCTTCTCCTGCTTCATTCAGTTCTGTTTCTTCCTCCTCTTCGTCCAGGCGGGCAACTGCTGCGATCTCGTCGGAATCGTCCATCCGTATCAGGCGTACGCCCTGAGTGGCGCGGCCGGCTTCGCGGATGTCTCCTACCGCCATGCGGATCGTGATGCCGGATTTGCACGTGATCATCAGGTCGTTCGTTTCCGTTACGTCCAGGATGGCGATCAGCGGCCCTGTTTTTTCAGTAATGCTGATTGTTTTTACACCTTTGCCCCCCCTGTTGGTGATGCGGTATTCCTCAATATCTGTGCGTTTGCCGAATCCTTTTTCCGATACTACGAGTACGGTACGGGTTTTATCCTCCTTATCAACACAAATCATACCAACTACTTCATCTTTCTCATTATCTACCTCAATACCCCTTACGCCGATGGCGCCGCGGCCGGTATCACGCACGGTATTTTCCGGGAAACGGATGGCGCGTCCGCTGCGGATGGCCATCATGATCTCGCTGTTACCGTTGGTGAGCTTCGCTTCCAGCAGCTGGTCGCCTTCGTTCACGGTGATGGCGTTCACACCGTTCTGACGGGGACGGCTGAATTCTTCGAGCAGCGTTTTCTTGATAATGCCGTTACGGGTGCAGAGCACGATGTAATGACTGTTGATGAAATCCTTGTCGTTCAGGTCCTTGATGTCGATGATCGCGCGGATCTTGTCGTCAGACGGGATCGTGATCAGGTTCTGGATGGCGCGGCCCTTGCTTTGCTTTTCTCCTTCCGGTATTTCGTAGACCTTCAGCCAGTAGCAGCGGCCTTTTTCCGTGAAGAACAGCATGGTGTGGTGGGTGGAGGCCACGAACAGGTGTTCGATGTAATCCTCGTCCCTCGTTTTTCCGCCGATGGCGCCGCGGCCGCCGCGTTTCTGCTGGCGGTAGTCGTACGCGGAGGTACGCTTGATATAGCCGAGGTGGGAAATGGTGATCACCACGTCTTCTTCGGCAATGATGTCTTCGATGCGCATTTCCGCAGCGAGGTACTGGATCTCCGTTCTGCGCTCGTCGCCGAACTTTTTCTTCACATCTTCCAGTTCATCTTTGATGATCTGCATCCGCAGCCCTTCGTCGCCAAGGATCTCTTTCAGCCGTGCGATGAGTTTCATAATGTCTTCATATTCTTCGCGGATCTTGTCGCGCTCCATGCCTGTGAGCCTTTGCAGACGCAGTTCCAGGATGGCTTTGGACTGTATTTCGGTGAGCCCGAAGCTGGTCATCAATCCTTCGCGCGCGATCTCCGGCGTGGCGGAGTTGCGGATCAGGGCGATGACTTCATCGAGGTGGTCCAGCGCAATGAGGTAACCGGCGAGGATGTGGGCCTTTTTCTCCGCTTCGCGCAGCTCGTACTGCGTGCGGCGGGTCACCACTTCATGCCGGAACTCCACGAATTCCTGCAGCAGCTCTTTCAGGTTCATCACGCGCGGGCGGCCTTTTACGAGCACCACGTTGTTGATGCCGTAAGAGGTTTGCAGCTCGGAATATTTGTAGAGCTGGTTGATGATCACGTTCGGGATGGCTTCGCGTTTCAGATCGATCACGAGGCGCATGCCGTCGCGGTCCGATTCATCGCGCACATCGGAGATGCCTTCTATTACTTTATCATTGACGAGCTGCGCGATCTTCTGGTGCAGCACGGCTTTGTTGATCTGGTAAGGCAGCTCATAAATGATGAGCCTTTCCTTGCCGGACTTGGTGGTTTCGGAGTTGATCTTGCCGCGTACCACTACCCTGCCGCGGCCGGTCTCGAATCCCTGCTTTACACCTTCAAAGCCGTAGATGATGCCGCCGGTCGGGAAGTCCGGCGCCTTCACATGCTTGATCAGCTCGTCGATGGTGATATCTTTATTGTCAATCAGCGCGTGCAGGCCGTCCACCAGCTCGCTGAGGTTATGCGGCATAATGTTGGTGGCCATGCCCACGGCAATGCCGGAAGCTCCGTTGGCGAGCAGGTTCGGAATACGGGTGGGCAATACTACCGGCTCTTCCAGCGTATCATCGAAGTTCAGCGAGAAGTCCACCGTTTCCTTGTCGAGGTCCTCCAGCATCGCTTCCGCGATCTTCTGCAGACGCACCTCGGTATAACGCATGGCAGCGGGCATATCGCCGTCAATCGAGCCGAAGTTTCCCTGTCCGTCTATCAGCATGTAACGTAACGACCAGGGCTGCGCCATACGCACCATGGTGTCATACACGGAAGCATCCCCGTGCGGATGATACTTACCCATTACGTCCCCTACCACACGGGCGGACTTCTTGTAAGGTTTGTTGTGGGTGTTACCCAGTTCATTCATCCCGAACAAAACCCGGCGGTGCACCGGTTTGAACCCGTCCCGTACATCCGGAAGCGCACGTCCCACGATCACCGACATGGAATAGTCGATGTACGCGGTCTTCATTTGCTCTTCGATGTTGACCTGAACAATTCTACCTTCCTTTTGATTGTCTTGATTGTCCGTATTCTCTATCATTATGTTATTGGTTTACAGGTTTTTCAGTCCCTTTAAATAAAGAGCAAATATAACGCTTTCGCCGCGAATTCAGAGGGTTTGGGGGCTTAATGTTAATAAATAAGACGGGGGCCAAATAAAGGGGGCGGATTGGTGCTTAAAACAATTTATACTACTTTCGCGTCATCTCCGGTAAATGTTCTATATATGCAATCTTTGCTATATACAAGCTTGTCCCAGATTGGCAAGCTATTTGTTTATAACCCTGTGAAAATCAAAGCCTAATTGGGGAGGGAAAATGGATCCCGGGAAGGCCGGAATGCCTGTTTTTATTGAACATTGGCCGGGATTTTATTGTTTACTCCCTTGTAGTTTTAACCAGTTCTATAAAAAATTATGAAGAACATTCTATTGTTTGGTGCCGGCAAGTCTGCTACGTGTCTGATAGACTATTTACTGGCAAATGCTCCACGTCAAAAATGGCATATCACGGTGGCGGATAGCGACCTGATGCTGATCAAGTCGAAGATCGGAAAGTCGTATTACGCAACACCGGCCGCGATCGACATTAAAGATCAGGCCGTCCGCCAGCAGCTGGTCCAGGAAACCGACCTCGTTATCTCTTTATTGCCCCCGGCGCTGCACATTGTGATCGCCAAAGACTGCCTGAAGTTCTCCAAGAACCTCCTCACGGCTTCTTACATCGACCCGGAAATCCGCAAACTGGAAAAAGACATTGAAAAAGCGGGCCTGCTTTTCATGTATGAAATGGGGCTGGACCCGGGAATCGATCATATGTCCGCCATGAAGCTGATCCATTCGATCGAAAAGAAAGGCGGGCAGATCTTCTGTTTCAAATCCTACTGCGGCGGGCTCGTGTCCCCGGAGAGCAACGACAACCCCTGGCAGTACAAAATATCCTGGAACTCCCGGAACATAGTGCTGGCAGGCACTTCCGGCGCCACGTACCGGGAAAAAGGCAAGGTAAAGGAAGTGGAATACCAGCAGCTGTTCGATCAGTCCAAAACCATCCAGGTGCCGGGCCTCGGCAAGCTGGCCTACTACCCTAACCGGGATTCCCTGAATTATGTGGACGTTTATTCGCTCGGCAACATTCCCACTTTCATGCGCGCCACCCTGCGCTACCCTGATTTCTGCGAAGGCTGGAATGCGCTGATCAAGCTTGGGCTGACGGACGATACCAAAAAGATCGATACCAATAACATGTCCTATTTCAAATGGGCGTCGCAAAATATAAAGGTGGACAAACAGCTGAGCAATGAAGAGAACATTGCGCAGTTCCTCGGCGTCAGCAGCAAAAGCAAGCTGGTCCGCCAGCTGAAGTTCCTCGGCATCCTGAACGGGGACCTGGTGAACCAGGGCGAGCAGACCAATGCGGGCGTTTTGCAGAACGTGCTGGACGTGCGTTTGAAAATGGAGCCGTCTGATAAGGATATGATTGTGATGCTGCACGAGATCGAGTTCGAGCGCCGCAACATGGCTACCAAACTGCACAGCTACATGATCGTGCAGGGAGAAGATAATCTGCGTACGGCTATGGCAAAAACGGTGGGGCTGCCGCTGGGCATCATGGCAAAGCTGCTGCTGTCCGGCAATCTTTCTTTAAAGGGACTGCATGTACCGGTGATGCCGGAGGTTTATAACCCCGTACTGCGTGAGCTGGAAGAGCATGATATCCGGTTCGAGGAAAGCTTTGAATAGTTTCAGGGCATCAGTATTGTCAACAGCTCCGCCATTCCTTCCGTGGCGGGCTTTTCTATCAGGTGATAATTTCCTTCCCGCACAGGCGGTATCTTTTTATCGATGATATATTTCGGTACGTCTTCCCGCAGATAATCTACCAGTCCGGCCGCGGGATATACGTTCAGTGAAGTGCCGATCAGCACGAACACGTCCGCTTGCACGATCTCCAGTACTGCGGGCTCGATCATCGTCACCGCTTCCCCGAACCATACCACATGCGGCCTGAACTGCCCGCCATCCGGCGCCATATCTCCTATCCTGATATCATCCGCATAAGGATATAACTCGGTTTCGTTGATGTCGCTTCTCATTTTCACGATCTCTCCGTGGAGGTGCAGCACTCTTGATGATCCGGCGCGCTCGTGCAGATCGTCGATGTTCTGGGTGATGATGCGCACATCAAAATGTTCTTCCAGCTTTGCCAGGCCGGTGTGGGCGGCATTGGGCTGCGCGTTCAGCACATCTTTCCGCCGCAGGTTATAGAAATCGAGCACCAGCGCGGGGTCCTTCTCCCATCCCGCGGGCGATGCCACTTCGTAAATATCATATCCTTCCCAGAGGCCGTCGCTGTCCCGGAAGGTGCGGAGCCCGCTTTCTGCGCTGATGCCGGCTCCGGTGAGCACTACAAGTTTCGGTTTCGTCTGCATACGCCTGTTTATGAAGTCATTTTCGCGAGCAATTCGTTGATCCTGCTTTCGTTCTGGTAAGTGATATTCAGGTTTTTGATCTCACTGTACGGGATCACGAAATAGTCGCCGGGCATGTAATAATATTGTTTTTCTTCCATGTACTGCCTGATCCTGTCGAACTCCTGGGCCGTGCTTTCAAAGTTGACGTAGTCGATCTCCACGGTGCTCAGCGGTTCTTTCGGATCGTCCGCCTGGCGGTGCATCAGTCCCATCACCTCAAAGCTTTCGATGGGCGACATTTCCACCGTTTCGGCCGCTACCAGCACGGGCCTGCGCTGTACGTGCGTGAGGTAGATCCTGTCCAGCCCCTCATCCGGCGTAAGGATATACTGTTTCAGGTAGCCGGAGTACAGGTAAATGCTGCCGTCTTTCATTTCCACCATCGCATCTACCCAAAGGTCTTTCACATCATCGGTTTCACCGGGCTGGTTGGGCGCATCCAGCAGCAGGCCGGCGAAGATGTAATGCCAGTCGTTATAAAACCGGAAGATGGGCATTTTGAAATACAGCTTTTTCTTCTTCACATACTGCCGGAATTTTTTCCCGAGCCACCAGGCCAATGCGGTGACGATGAGGCTGTACAGCAGGAAAAGCGAAATGTGCAGGTCGGGAATGGGGCGGGCCTGCACTTTGTCGCTGTTGATCAGCAGCAGGTACAGCACGCTTTCGTTCACGTCCACCAGGCAATAGTTCACAAAGCTGTAGCAGGGCACCTGTATGATAAGGGCCGGCACGAGGGAGAACAGCAGCTCGTCCAGGAAAGAGGATTTGAATGTTTTGCGGGCGTAAGGGATATTCAAATAAGAAACCCGGAAGATGATTCCGGGCAATATCATGATAATAATAAAAAGGGCTCCAAATAAAATGTTCATCTTTCGGGGTTAAAAGCCATTTACTTGATTGACCTGGCGGTGGAGCGAGTCAGGGCGTACCGCTCATTCCCTATTTTGATGACCGGCGTAAGACCTTTTGCGAGCGCATAGGTTACATGCGCCGTAAGCATACGGGCTGTTTTCTCGTTCGATAATAACTTCTTTACAACTTCTCCCATTGGTGCGTTCATTGTAAAAGCGTTTTGTTCAAGTGCAATTTACGGAAAAAAAATTACATGCCGGCCATCTCCATGATCTTCTCATATTCGGCTTCTTTCACGGCGCCAACGGAGAGGCGGCCGAGGCGGATGAGGTCCATGCCGGCGAGGCTTTTTTCCGCTTTCATCTGCGCGAGGGTGACGGTTTTTTTCAGCTTTTTGAACGGCTTGAGGTCCACTGCCACCCAGGCGGGATCGGGCGTGGTGGGGTCCTGGTAATGTTCCTTCACCACCTTGGCGATGCCTACGATCTCCAGACCTTCGTTGCTGTGGTACCAGAATACGAGGTCTCCTTTTTTCATGGCCTTGAGGTTGTTGCGCGCGGCGTAGTTGCGCACGCCGTCCCAGAAGGTCTGGCCGTCTTTTACAAATTGGTCCCAGGAATATTTGAAAGGTTCGGATTTAACTAACCAGTATTGCATTGTTGAAGATAATTGGTGAAACCATGTTGTTACCAGCCGCTGGCGAGCACGTCGGCGATGTGCATGATCTTTATGTTGTGCCCGTGTTTGCGGATATATCCTTCCAGGTGCATCAGGCAGCTGAGGTCGGTGGAAATGAGGTAGTCGGCGCCGCTGTCGATCGCATTCAGCACTTTCTGCTCGCCCATGCCGATGGAGATGGGCTCGAACTTCACGGAAAAAGTGCCGCCGAAGCCGCAGCAGACTTCGCAATCGTTCATTTCTTTCAGTTCCAGTCCTTTTACATTGGAGAGCAGCTTGCGGGGGCCTTCCTTGATGCCGCATTCCCGCAATGCGCCGCAGGCGTCGTGATAGGTGCCGGTCCCTTCAAGGGTGGCGCCCAGGTCGCTGACGCGCAGCACGTCCGTGAGAAATTCGGTGAATTCGTAGAGGTTCTTTTTCAGCAGCTTCACATCGTTGTGCGCGGCGGAATTGTCGAACAGCTTGCCGTAATAGTTCCGAACAAAGCCGGTACAGGAGCCGCTGGGCGCCACAATGTAATCGTACGTGTGAAAGTCTTTGAGGAACTTGGTGGCAACGGAGCGGCATTCGTCCTGGTAACCTGCATTGAAGGCGGGTTGCCCGCAGCAGGTCTGCTCTGTATTATAGTTCACATTGCAGCCCAGTTTTTCCAGCACCTTTACCATATTGAAAGCCGTTTCGGGGAAAAGCTGGTCTACGAAGCACGGTATGAAAAGCTGTACGTTCATGCAGTATCAGTATCAGATTCCTAAATATAAATGTCAAAAGTAAGTAGCCGCACGGAATTAATATGCGCAAAAGCTTCCTTTATTTTAACCACTGCATTGCGCAGTACTACTTCGACAGTTGCCGCTGGAAGGCGATCATTTTCAGGGCGGTCAGTGCTCCCTCCTCCCCTTTGTGGCCGTGGGCGCCGCCGAGACGGTCTGTTGCCTGTTCTACATTGTCTACTGTGAGCACGCCGAAGATAACGGGTACGGGCAGCTCAAGGTTCAGTTGCAAAATGCCGTCCGTTACGGCTTTGCAGACATAGTCGAAGTGCGGCGTTTCTCCGCGGATCACGCAGCCGAAGGCGATGATGGCGGAGGGTTGTGCGCCGGTGCCTTTCGTCTGCTCCCATACCTGCCTGCAGGCGAATGGCAGTTCAAAGGAGCCGGGCACCAGCAGTTTCCGGTGGCTGATCTTGTACTGCTCCAGGATGCGTTCGGCGCCTGCGGTCAGCTCGTTGGTGACAAAATCATTCCATTCCGTATAAACAATAACAACACTGGCACCCTCCAGTTGAAGAATGCCAGTGTCGTTGAGTAAAGTCTGGTTGTGTATAGACATTTCCCGAAATTATTTCACCACACCAAGCCTGGCCAGGTACTTGTCCATTTCACGGCCTTCGTTCGTCTGTGGGTATTTTTGCTTGATTTCCTGGTATACCGCGATGGCGTCCTGCGGTTTGTTGGATTTTTCCAGTGCGAGCCCCGCGCGCAGCAGGTAGATCGGAGAGATCAGGTCGTTGTTGGACGCGCCTGCTTTTTTGTAATAGCTAACGGCTTCGTCCGCCTTGTTCAGCTCCATATATGCATCACCGATGAGGCCGTTGGCGAGTGGCTGTAAAACGAGGTCCTCGCTGGAAAACGCTTTCAGCTGATCGATGCCTTTCTGGTATTCGCCCAGTTTTACATAACAAACGCCTGCGCTGTATTTCGCGAGGTTGCCGGCTTTGGTGCCGCTGTATTTGTCGATCACCTGGAGGAAACCGTAGGTATTGCCGTCACCGTTGAGGGCGAGCTTGAAGGAATCCACGGCGAGGTAGTTCTGCGCCGCGAAGATCGCTTCCTGCGCTTTTTTCTCGTTCGGTTCCTTGAAGAAACGCTTGTAGCCGATGGTGCCGCCAATGATCGCCACTACCGCCACCAGGGCGAAAAGAATGATGTTCTTGTTCTTGGTATAGAAGTCCTGCGCCCTGTCTACGGAATGTTGCAGGTCAAATTCCTGGCTGGATGCAGGCTTGCTTGTAGTTTTGTGTTCTGCCATTTTTAGTTTTGCTGTATGTTCAAAAAAGTAAACAGGTTACTTTTTATTAGTCCATAATAAAAGGATAATCCTCCTGTGTGTACACGTCTTTCAGCAGTTCGTCGTCTGAAGGCCAGGGGCTTTCTTCTGCGAATTTCACGGATTCTTCCACTTCTGCCTTCACGCGCTCGTTGATAGCTTCGATCTCGGCATCGGTGATCCATTTATTATCTACCAAAGTTTTCAGCGTAACGGTAATGGGATCTTTCTCTTTATATTCTTCTACTTCTTCTTTTGTACGGTACTTGGCGGGATCGCTCATGGAGTGGCCGCGGTAGCGGTAGGTCTTGATCTCCAAGAGGGTCGGGCCGCCGGCTTCGCGCGCGCGGGATACTGCCCGCTGGATGCCTTCGTGCACTGCCTCGCAGCTCATGCCGTCGATAGAATCGGCGGGCATTTCGTAAGCGTCGGCCAGTTTATAGATGTCCAGTACGTTGGAGGTACGTTCTACTGAAGTGCCCATGGCGTAGTGGTTGTTCTCGCAGATGAAAATTACGGGGAGCTTCCACAGCATGGCCATGTTAAAGGTTTCGTGCAGCATACCCTGGCGGGCAGCGCCGTCGCCGAAGAAACAAAGCACCACATTGTCCGTATTCAGGTATTGCTCCGCAAATGCGAGCCCTGCGCCGGTGCCGATCTGCGCGCCCACGATACCGTGACCGCCGAAGAAGCCATGTTCTTTGGAGAAAAAGTGCATGGAACCACCTTTACCTTTGGAACAGCCGGTTGCTTTACCGTACAGCTCGGCCATACATGCCTTGGCGGAAATGCCTTTAGCGATGCCCAGGGCGTGGTCGCGGTAAGCAGTGATGAACTTATCACCAGGTTTGGTGGCTGTCATGGCCCCGGCAGCGATCGCTTCCTGGCCGATATAAAGGTGACAGAAACCACGGATCTTTTGCATCCCATACAGTTGACCGGCCTTCTCTTCGAAGCGGCGCAGTAACAGCATTAATTCATACCAGTATAGATAGGTCTCTTTGGTGAATTTCGTCTTCACGTCTGTTAAAGTTTGCACTATTTCTAAATTTGTTCGCAAATATAACAGGAAAATCTGCAAATTCAAGCAATTTTGCGGAAGGATGTAGAGATACGCAATGGATTGCGGCTCTATATGTTAAAAATTATTTAAGCTTGTTATCGGTTTCGAAAATATCACTTACCCAATTCAAGAATTACTCGCACCGTGTTTTTCACTTTTCCACGCGGATCGTAGGCATCACCGGCCGGAACGGCTCGGGAAAAACGAACCTGCTCGATGCGATCTACTATCTCTGTTTCACCAAGAGCTATTTCAGCACCGCGGAACATCAGAACGTGCAGTATGAAACGAACGGCTTCCGGCTGGAAGCGCTCCTCCACCGGCATGCCAAAGAAGAAAAAGTGGTTTGCACCATGAAGGAAGGAAAAAAGGAGATCGCGATGAATGATGAGGGGTATGAAAAGTTCTCCCGCCATATCGGGCAGTTTCCCGCTGTGATGATCGCGCCGGACGACGCCGAGATCATCCTCGGCGGCAGCGAAGGCCGGCGGAAGTGGCTGGACGGCCTCCTCTCCCAGCTGTCCCCCGGTTACCTCGACCATCTCATTGCCTATCACAAGGTGCTGCAGCAGCGCAACAGCCTGTTGAAGACCATGCAGCCGATAGACGCCCTGCTGGACGTGTTCGATGAACAGCTGGTACAGCACGGCACCCCGGTGCACGAAGCCCGCAAAGCCTTCCTGGAAACCTTTATCACGCAGGTGCAGGACCGCTACGATTATCTCGCCGGCAAACACGAAGTGGTGGCTTTCCGCTACCAGAGCCAGCTGCTGGAAACTCCCCTCGCCACCCTGCTCGCCGCCAACCGGCTGCGGGACAAACAGATGCAGCGCACCACGCAGGGCATTCACCGCGATGACCTGCTGTTCCTGCTGGACGAGCACCTGATGAAGAACAGCGCCTCCCAGGGGCAGCGCAAAAGTTTCCTGTTCGCCCTCAAACTTGCACAATACGAGGCGATCCGTGCCCACAAGCAGTTCCCCCCCATCCTCCTGCTGGATGATGTGTTCGAGAAGCTGGACCAGGAGCGGGTTTCCCGCCTGATCAAACTGGTGCAGGGGCCGGACTACGGACAGGTATTTATCACCGATACACATGAAGAACGGCTCCGGCAGGCGTTTTCAGACAATCCTGATACGCTCCAGCTGATCTCCATGCAGGACGCCTGATGTGGCATTATCTTCTCATCAACCCCGCTATCAGGGATATCAGGAAGATCACGATAAAAATGTAGAAAAGTATCTTGGCGATGCCCGCGGCGCCGGCCGCAATACCGCCAAAACCGAAAACAGCCGCTACGATCGCAATAATAAAGAAGATGAGTGCCCAGCGTAACATAGTGATAGATTTTAAGGTTAAACATTCTTTCCATTCAATAAAGGCAATTATCGTTCCATAGATAATGGCACGCTTATTTGCGGAGCAGCCGGAAAGCATGATGCCATTTGCCGGTGCGGAACCCCACCGCGCTCCATATCACGTACAGGGATTCAAGGTGGCGGCTCATTTCGATGGAGCCGGTGTCCTGCACGTCTTTCCAGCCGAGGTGACGCAGCAGGTCGGAGACCGCTTTCTTGGCCAGCTCGTCGTTACCGGCGATGAACATCGTGGGCGGGCCTTCTTCGAAGGCAGGATCTGTCATCAACGCGCTGCCGGTGCTGTTGAACGCTTTCACCACATGCGCGTCCTGCAGCCAGCGCTGTACCCGTTCCCCGCCGGAAGCGGCGTTGCCCGTGGCCAGCCGGAGCCTGCCCGCATGGTCCGGGCCTTTCCCGTCCAGCGGATTTGTAACGTCTACCACTACTTTGTTCCGGAAATTCCACACCCCGGCGGCTTCAATGGCCGCCTGCGTACCGGTCCAGCTGGTGCAGAGAAATATGATGTCCCCCGAAGCCGCGGCTTCCGCGAACGTGCCCAGGCTGGCTGCCGGCCGGTTTTCCTGTATCCATTGTTGCAACTTTTCCTTGCGCGGGTCCCTGGTGCCGATCATAACGCTGTAGCCTAAACGAATGAGGCCACGCCCGAGGGTACAGCCAGCTTCCCCCGAGCCAAGGATGCCTACTTTCATACTGCATGGAATTTAGTATGTTAAGTTAAGCATAAAAGCGCGAAATAGCAGCTATCGCAGGTGGCTCAGGAATTGCTGCATGCCCTGCCGTTTGGAAGGCGTCAGGCGGTAGCTGATGCTCTGGGTGTAATAAGTGGTCAGATCGAAATCAGGGCTGGCGTTTTCCGCCACCACAGCGGGAATATTGTTCAGGCCAATGGCGTTGGCATCGTTGAAAAGCTGGATGAATTCCACCGGCAGCGGGCGGTTGCTGATCCAGGCGGCAAATACGAAGGGAAGGCTGGTAAAGCGTATCCAGGCTTCGGCCAGGTCGTAGATATAAGGCGAAACGTGGCGCTGCGCCAGGGCGCGGTCCCCGATCACGAGGCCGGCGTCCGTACCTTTGATGTTGGCCTGGTAATCGCCGGTGGTTTCCACCAGCTCCACGTTCAGCTTCCAGTGGTCGCGCACCAGTAGCTTGAGCAGCGCCACCGAAGTGCGGCTCTGGTAATCGAGATAAATGCGTTTGATCTCGTGCAGGGGCACGTCGCTGAAAAGGCAAACCGAAGAAACCGGCCCTTCCGCGCCGATGCAGAAGTCGGCAATGATGTGATGTTCTTTCATCTTGGGGATGATCGCTACCGGCACCAGGGCCACGTCCACCTCCCCGTCTATCAGCTGACGGGCTATTCTGGCAGGGTAATCCATGCTCAGCTCCATCATGTTCATCACTTTGTGGTCCCTGAAACCGTACAACAAAGGTTTCGTATTCAGATAACTAACCGCGGCTACTTTTACTTTCCGTTCCAATTTCTGTAATTTTGAGCCTGCTAAAATAAAGTAATTCCTGCATACCGGCACGCTGAAGGTAACCAGGGGCAATTTTGAAAGGATAATTAATACATGATGCAATTACAAGCTTTAACTGCTATTTCCCCGGTGGACGGGCGTTACAGGAAACAACTCGAAGAGCTGGCTCCTTATTTTTCCGAATATGCGTTGATCCGTTACCGTGTACAGGTGGAGGTAGAATATTTCATTGCCCTGGCCGAGCAGAAGCTCTTTACGCTGCCGAAAGCGAAGATCCCCGCCCTGCGCAACATCTACCAGTCCTTTACCGTGGAGAACGCCCAGCTGGTGAAGGATACAGAGAAGATCACGAATCACGACGTAAAAGCGGTGGAATATTTCCTCAAAAACGAACTGAAAGCCCTCGGGCTGGAAGACAAGCTGGAATGGGTGCATTTCGGCCTCACTTCGCAGGACGTGAACAACACCGCCACCCCCCTGCTCTGGAAAGAGGCCATCGAGCAGGTATACCTTCCCGCCCTTGCCAACCTGGTGCTGCACCTGAAAAAGCTGGCGAAGGAATGGAAAGCGGTGCCCATGCTGGCAAGGACCCACGGCCAGCCCGCCTCTCCCACCCGCCTCGGGAAGGAGATCCTGGTGTTCGTGGAACGGCTGGAAGGGCAGATCAAATTACTGGGACAGGTGCCCTTTGCCGCCAAATTCGGCGGCGCTACCGGCAACTTCAACGCGCATCATGTGGCTTTCCCCGCCATCAACTGGGAAAAGTTCGGCAACAAGTTCGTGAACAACACGCTGGGCCTGCAAAGAATGCAGTACACCACGCAGATCGAGCACTACGATAACCTCGCCGCGCATTTCGATACGCTGAAAAGAGTGAATAATATTTTGGTGGATTTTTGCCGCGATGTGTGGACGTATATTTCGATGGATTACTTCAAGCAGAAGATCAAAAAGAACGAAGTAGGCTCCTCTGCCATGCCGCACAAGGTGAATCCCATCGATTTTGAAAATGCCGAAGGCAACCTTGGCCTGGCAAACGCGCTGTTCGAACACCTGAGCGCCAAGCTGCCGGTTTCCCGCCTGCAGCGCGACCTGACGGATTCCACCGTGCTGCGTAACGTGGGCGTTCCTGTGGCGCATTCCCTGCTGGCTACCAAATCCATCGAAAAAGGGCTGGGCAAGCTGATCCTGAATGCCGCGAAGCTGGAAGAAGACCTGAACAACAACTGGGCCGTGGTGGCGGAAGCTATTCAGACCGTTCTGCGCCGTGAGAACTATCCGCAGCCGTATGAAGCGTTAAAAGAGCTGACCCGCGGCGGTGAAGGCATTACGCAGAAAACGATGAACAAATTCATTGACGGACTGAAGATCAGCGCGGCGCTGAAGAAAGAGCTGAAAGCGATCACACCGCATAACTATACAGGTATCCACTGACGATAAAGAAAAAGGTTGGCGATGAGCCAACCTTTTTTATGTTTTAGAATTTGTATGCGACGCTGAAGCGTATATCCCTCGGCGCCTCGGCCTGCCAGTAGTAGTACGTGCCGTAGTCCGCGCCGGTATACAAATATTCATCCAGGATGTTGAACACATTGGCGGTAAGCCTGATCTTGTTCTTCTCCCAGAAAAGGCCGCCATCCAGCCGGAAATAATTGGGCAATGCCATGCGGCTCGGCTCTTCCGTCCATGACCAGGAGCTTCGTTCCGCCTGCCAGCTGAAACCGGCGGCGATGCCCGCGCCTTTCAGCGCGCCGCTTTGCAGGGTGTAAGTGAACCAGGTGTTCAGGTTGTGTTTCGCAAAACCGGCGATGCGCGTGCCTTTGGCGATAACGCTGCCATAAGATTCGCCTTCCTTGCTCACATAAGAATCCGTGAAGGCATAGTTTGCCACCACGCTCAGGCCATTTACTACCTCTCCCATCACGTCCACTTCAACGCCTTCCGCCCTGCTTTGCCCCAGTTGCTGTACAATGGGATTGGCCGGTGTGCTGTTTGGGTCGGGTGACAGCTCGTTGTTCTTGATGATGCGGTAAGCGGCCACAGAAGTGCTCAGCTTGCCGTCAAACCAGTTTTTCTTGATACCGAATTCGATATTGTTGCCGGTGATAGGCTCGGGCGTTCCGCCGGTGGCGAGCAGGCCGGTTTGCGGAATGAAAGACTGATCATACAGCGCATATACGGAAGTGCTGCGGTCGATGGAAAAGCTGATGCCCGCTCTCGGCGTGAAATGCCTTACGATCACGGTATCATCCTGTTTTACATACGTATACCGTCCGGCGAGCGTCAGCCGCAGTTTGTTGTCGAAGAAACCCAGCTCGTCCTGCAAGTACAGGCCGGTGTAGGATTGATTCACGCGGGATACCGCTCTTTTGGAAAGGCTGGTGGTGCGGTCGAACACCGGGATGCCGCCGATGGGCATGCCATAGTTGGGGTTGTGTGCGTTGAAATATCCGTTCACGGAATCCAGCTGGTAGCTCTGCCCCCAGTCGTACAGCCCTTCTTTCACACCCACATCAAGACCGCCCAGAATACGGTGACGGACAGCGCCGGTGGTTACATCACCGTTTACAAATGCCTGTCCGTACGTGTTTTTGAGGTCCGCGTCAAATGCGTAGAGGCGGCGGATGACGTTACCGTCTTCCAGCACGGCGTCCGGCCAGATGTCGCTGGAACGTTGCTTGAAATTGAAATGCGCGATCTGTGCGGTCAGCTTCCAGTTATCGTCCAGCTGATGCTGCAGGTTCACGAAAGCGCTGTGCTCATTGACCGTGTTGGGGTCGATGGCGGGGTTGGAAAAGGAGAAGTTCCGGGGATAAATGGCATAACCTTCGGTAGCAAAAACGTAGGCGGAGCCGATGTCTGACATGGTCACATGCTGGAAGGTGTATTCCGCGGTGAGCAGCGTCTTTTCATCCAGCTGGTAGCTGATGACCGGGGCGATGCTGTAGCGGTCGTTGAATTCGTAATCGCGGAAGGAGTTTTTGGTCTGCCCCATCAGGTTCAGGCGGTAGAGGAGCTTGCCGGGTTTGTCCAGCTTGCCGTCCAGGTCCAGCGTAGCCCTCATCAGGTCGAAGCTGCCGTAGGTAACGGTGGCCTCTCCTTTCTGAATGCCGGTGGGCTTTTTGGTGACTACGTTATAAATACCGGCGGGTTCGCCGTTGGACATCATGAAGCCGGCGGGACCTTTTACAAATTCGATATGGTCCACGAAGCTCATGTCTTCCGTAAGCGGTCCCCAGTCGGACGTGATGTTCACGCCGTTCCGGAACGCGGCCAGGCGGCCGCCGCGGGCGTTGATGCGGGTATAAAGGTCGCCCCAGTGTTCGAGGCGGGTGGCGCCGGCAACATTTTTCACCACGCCGTCGCTCATCGAAATGATGCTCTGGCTGGCCAGCACTTTATTGGTCACTACCTGCACGTTTTGCGGCAGCTCCAGCAAGGGCGTGGCTACGCGGAGGGACTGCGAGGTGCGGTCTGCCTTGAAGCTGTTCCTGTTGCCGGTGACAATGATGCCCTGCAGTTCTCCTACCTGCAGGCTGATCTGCATGGTCACCTCCGCGGACTGGTTATTTTCAACGGTCACCTGCCGGCGTACTTCCTCGTGATTGCGGAGGTTGATCAGCAAGGTGTAGTTGCCGGCTTTGACGTTTTTAAATTGAAATACGCCGTCGTGGTTCGAAACGGCGGTGGCGCCGGTTTCGGTCAGTTCAACGGTGATGCCGGCAACGGGATTGCCGTCGGCGGAAGTAACGGTGCCTGCAATGATGCCGCCGCCTTTCTGTGCGAATGCGAAAGTGGTGGTCAGCAGGCAAATGAGTGTGAGCAGTATATTTTTATTCATCCTGATGATGTTTATCTGAAATCTGCGCAAAGGTCGTGGGTAAGTGCGCGGGGAGTTTACGCGATCAGGTAATTGATTTACGCGATGCGGAATTTTTTGGGGATGGGGCGCAGTGGGGATCGAGCGCAATAAAAAAGGGCTGCCCGGTGTGGACAGCCCTGTATATGAACAATTTGCCTTATTTAGCGGGAGCCGGAGGCGGCGGAGGAGCAACCGGAGTTTCAGCGGGTTTGATGTCCAGCAGTTCAACGGTGAACACCAGTACGCTGTTCGGTTTGATCATCGGGGGGCTGCCGTCAACGCCGTAAGCGAGTGAGGACGGGATCACCAGGGTGGCTTTGGAGCCTTTTTTCAGCTCGGCGATGCCTTCGTCCCATCCGGGGATCACACGGCCCTGACCAACAGGGAACGTGAGCGGCTGCAGCGGCATGCCGGGGCGCAGGGTGGTATCCTGGTTGGAATCGAACATGGTGCCGTCCAGCAGTTTACCGGTATAGTTTACGGAAACAATATCGCCTGTTTTGGGCTTGTCACCGGTACCTTCCTGTGTTACAGCAATGTGAACGCCGGAAGCGGTCTTGGTGGTGTTCAGCTTGTTTTTGTCGATATATTCCTTGATCTCTTTTTCTTCTTTTGCGTTTTGTTTAGCCTTGGAGTACTTGCCTTCCACGCGGAAAGCGATCCTCATTTTGTCGCCTTTTTTAGCGAACATCGGCATCTGCGGCAGTGAATCCACGGGGAGCACGAAGGTGGCGCTATCGCCTTCAGACAGTTCCACGAAGCCGTCCATCAGGTCCAGTTTGTCTTTGGACTTGGTGATGTTGATGGTGATGGGAACGCCTGCTCTTTCCTTCCTGGAATCCATGAGCAGTGAATCGTTCAGATAAGTGGAAAAGTGCATCAGCACCGTATCTCCTTCTTTCAGTTTTTCACCCTTTCCTTTTTCGTCAATGGTATAATCAATACCACCGGGTGTTTTCCTCGGACCGCTGGAACCGCAGCTTGCCGCGAGCAAGCCCAGTGATGCAACAAGTAACAGATTGTTCTTTTTCATTACTTAATTTTAGATTTTTTTACGGGTTTGATGTCACCTTGCGGCATCATCGGTTTTGTTTTCTACTGCAAAAGATCTTCATTCTCATGCATGGCCTTCAGAAAGCGTTGTACCGTTCTATCCAGTGAGTCCGAGCTTCTGCCGCCGGATGCATTGAAGTGGCCGCCGCCTTCGAAATATTTACGCGCGAATGTGTTTACGTCAAAATTGCCCTTGGAACGGAAAGAGAGCTTCACCTCCGAATTCCGGTCAATGATCAGTGCCGCTAATTTAATGCCTTGAATGGACAAAAGGAAATTTACCAGCCCTTCCGTGTCTCCGGTCTGCAGATCGAACCTTTTCAGGTCGCTGTAGGGGATCGCCATCATGGCGGTATTGGTTTCGTAGAACACCTCCATGCGGTTCAGCAGGCTGTGGCCGATGAAGCGCAGGCGGTTTTCGAGGAAATTGTCATAGATCGCCTGGTGGATATATTCATGTTCCAGCCCCCTTTCCAGCAGGTCTGCCACCATCCGGTGCACCCGGGCGGAGGTGGAAGCGAAGCGGAAAGAGCCGGTATCGGTCATGGTGCCGGCATAAATGCACTGGGCGATGTCATTATCAATGTAATGTTCATCCCCGAGGCGGTAGATGATCTCGTAAATGAGCTGTGCGGTGGAAGCGGCCGTGGTGTCGCTGAGGCCGTAATCGAAGTCCGGCTGCGGCTCCAGGTGATGGTCTACCAGGATCTTGATGCAGTTCAGCTTTTCCAGGTAGGGCTCCATGTTCTTGGTACGGCCCAGGTGGTTGAAATCCAGGCAGAAAAGCAGCTCCACCCCGTCCAATGCTTTCAGCGATTTGTCCAGCGCGGATTCAAAATCCAGCACATTTTCGCTGGCGGGCATCCATTTCAGGAAATCCGGGAAATTGGTGGGTGAGATCACGGTAACATCGTGCCCCTTGCGGCGCAGGTAATGGTATAGGGCCAGGGACGAGCCCATGGCGTCCGCATCAGGTTTCTGATGCATGGTGATCACCACTTTTTTGGGGCTTTCCAGTAATGGCTTGATTTCCTCAATCGGCTTCATTCAAAAACTATAATATTATAAGATACAAGCGGTTAAATCACTGCCTGGAACCGTTTATGCAAACGAAGTGCGAAGTTCTTCATTTGAGCCAGAATTTCAAAATTTTTTACTGCTAAACAAAAACTGTTTACTTTTGCGCGCGAAACAGGCCCCGGAGGGCTCACTGCAGTTAAAACCTAAACGACTAATCTTCAATATGAGCAACAGAACATTTACCATGATCAAACCCGATGCCGTTCAGAACGGTCATATCGGAGGTATTCTCGACAAGATCTGCGCAGCAGGTTTCCGGATCGTAGCTATGAAGCAGACAAAGCTGTCCGCCGAAAAAGCCGGCGAATTCTACGCGGTGCACAAGGAAAGACCTTTTTACGGCGAGCTGGTGGAATTCATGAGCAGCGGGCACATTGTTGCGGCTATTCTTGAGAAAAGCAATGCTGTGGAAGATTTCCGCAAGCTGATCGGCGCTACCAACCCCGCGCAGGCCGAGGAAGGCACCATCCGCAAGATCTACGCCGAATCCATCGGCCGCAATGCCGTACACGGCTCTGATTCCGATGAGAACGCGGAGATCGAAGGCAACTTCTTCTTCAGCGGACTGGAGAAATTCTGATATACCAAAGCCAGTAATATTGAAAAAGGGTGTTCCGGACTACGGAAGCACCCTTTTTTATGAGCAGCCGTTAGAAAATTCTATTCCATCTCCACCACCAGGTCATCCTGCTGTACCATCGTGCCCTCGCGGAGGTGAACCGTCTTTATCCTGCTCTCACGTGTAGCCGTTACGGTTGTTTCCATCTTCATGGCCTCAATGATGAACAGCGGCGTATTGGCGCTGATGGTATCTCCCGCTTTTACGAGCAGCCTGGAGAGTTTTCCCTGCAGCGGGGCGCCCACTTCACTGGCGGGATCGCTGACCTTTTTGTTCACCGGCACTTCGCTTTTCACCGCTTTGTCCCTCACCTGCACCCGGCGGGCATAACCGTTCAGCTCAAATACCACGGTGCGCATGCCGCTTTCATCAGGCGGCATGATATACAGCAGTTTTACGATGATGGTCTTTCCCTTGCCCAGCGTGATGAGGATCTCCTCGCCCAGGCGCAGGCCGTAAAAGAATGCCGGCGTAGGAATGGCTTCCACGTTGCCGTACACCATCGCATGCTGGTAATATTCATCGAATACTTTCGGGAACATGTGATAGCTCAAATAATCCAGGAACTCCGCCAGCGGGTATTTCAGCTGGAAGGCGGCAAAGTCGCTGTCAAAGTCTACCGGTGGCAAATGCTCGTTGGGCTTGCCTTTCAGCGGCTCCTGCCCTTTCAGCACAATGCGCTGCAGCTTTTCGGGGAACCCGCCGTAGGGAGAACCGATCTCTCCCCTGAAGAAACCCTGTACTGACGCGGGAAACGCCAGGTTGCGGCTTTCATCCATCACGTCTTCCGCGGTGAGGTTGTTGGAGGTCATGAACAGGGCCATGTCCCCTACTACCTTTGAGCTGGGCGTTACTTTCACAATATCGCCGAAGAGCTGGTTCACTACGGCGTAGTTATGCTTGATGGTTTCCAGCTTGTCCCCCAGCCCGAGGGATTCCGCCTGCTGGCGGAGGTTGGAGTACTGGCCGCCGGGTATTTCGTTCTCGTACACCTGCGCCGTGCCGGCCTTCATGTCCGATTCAAAAGGATAATAGTATTCCCGCACGTCTTCCCAGTAATTGCTGTAGGCGTTGAGGGAAGCGAGGTTCATCGGTTGGCTGCGTTCGTGGTTCTCCAGGATGGCGGCCATGGCGTTGAGGTTCGGCTGCGAGGTAAGCCCGCTGAGGGATGCGATGGCGCAGTCCACTACGTTCACGCCTGCTTCAATCGCTTTAAGATAAGTGGCGGCCTGTACGGACGCGGTATCATGCGTATGCAGTACTACCGGCAGCTGCACGGCTTCCCGCAGGGAATTGACCAGTATGGTGGCCGCCTGCGGCTTGAGCAGGCCCGCCATGTCTTTGATGCAAAGCATATGCGCGCCGGCGTCTTCCAGGCGTTTGGCAAGACTGATGTAATAATCCAGCGAGTATTTGGTGTTGTCTTTGTTGAGGATGTCGCCGGTATAGCTGATGGCAGCCTGCGCGAGGGAACTGGTATTGTTGCGCACGAAGCCGATGCTGGGCGTCATGGCGTTGATGTCGTTCAGGGAATCGAAGATGCGGAACACATCGATGCCGTTTTCCGCTGCCTTTTCAATGAACCGGGCGATGAGGTTTTCCGGGTAGGCGGAATACCCCACGGCATTGGAGCCACGGAACAGCATTTGCAGCAGGACGTTGGGCATGGCTTCCCGCAATTGCTGCAGCCTGCGCCAGGGGCACTCATGCAGGAAGCGCATGGCCACGTCGAACGTAGCGCCGCCCCATACTTCCATGGAAAATATCTGCGGGTTGTTGCGGGCATAGCCTTCGGCTACAGCGAGAATATCCTTGGTGCGCACGCGGGTGGCCAGCAGGCTCTGGTGCGCATCGCGGTAAGTGGTATCTGTAAAGTAAACGGGCTTTTCGTTCCGCAGCCATTGCGCGAACTTTTCGCGGCCCATTTCCTGCAGCCGGTCGCGGGAACCTTTCGGCACCGGCGCCAGCGGATCAAAATAAGGAATATGCGGTACGCGGAATTTTTTCCCGTCGTTCTTTTCTTTTACGTCCACATGCCCGTTCACCGTCACGTCCGCCAGGTACATCAGCGTTTTGGTGGCGCGGTCGCGGATGGGCGACAGCTTGAACAGCTCGGGATGCTTGTCGATGAAGCTCACCGTGCAGTTGCCTTTGCGGAAGGTATCGTGCGTGATCACATTTTCCAGGAAGCGGATGTTGGTCTTCACGCCCCTGATCCTGAATTCTTTCAGGGTGCGGTGCAGGCGGCCCGCGGCGCCGGACAGTGTGCGGCCGGAAGCGGTGACCTTTACCAGCATGGAATCGAAGAAGGGCGAGATCTTCACGCCGGAATAGGCGCTGCCTTCATCCAGCCGGATGCCGAAGCCTCCCGCATTGCGGTAAGCGATCACGGTGCCGTAGTCCGGCGTAAAATTGTTCTCGGGGTCTTCCGTGGTTACCCTGCACTGGATGGCAAAGCCGTTCAGCCGCACATCCTCCTGGCTTTTCAGGAATATTTCGGGGTCGGACAAATGATGCCCTTTGGCAATCAGTATCTGTGACCGCACAATGTCTATGCCCGTCACTTCTTCCGTAACCGTATGCTCCACCTGGATGCGCGGATTCACTTCAATGAAATATACTTTGTTCTGGCGGTCTACCAGGAACTCCACGGTGCCCACGTTATTGTATTTCACTTCACGGGCTAACGCCAGCGCATATCCGTAAATCTCGTTCCTTGTTTCAACCGGCAGGTTCGGAGAGGGCGCGATCTCCACCACTTTCTGGAAACGGCGCTGCACGGAGCAGTCGCGTTCATACAGGTGCACGATGTGGCCGTGATTGTCGCCCATCAGCTGCACTTCTATGTGCTTGGGCTCTTCAATGAATTTTTCTATGAAGATGGTATCGTCGCCGAAAGCCTTGCCGGCCTCGCTGCGGGCTTCGATGAACGCTTTTTCCAGCTGCCCGTCGTGCTGCACTACCCGCATGCCGCGGCCTCCGCCGCCGGCGGCTGCTTTCAATATAACCGGGAAGCCTATACGATTAGCCTCTTTTTTAACGGTGTTGATGTCTTCCAGCTTCGCCTGACTGTCTTCGATCAGGGGCACTCCTATCCTCCTGGCCAGTGTTTTGGCCGCCACTTTATCGCCCAGCTGCGCCATCACCTCGTAATCCGGGCCCACGAAAATGATGCCTTCCTCCTTGCACCGGCGCGCAAACTG
Source organism: Chitinophaga cymbidii (assembly GCF_007992715.1). GTDB lineage: Bacteria > Bacteroidota > Bacteroidia > Chitinophagales > Chitinophagaceae > Chitinophaga > Chitinophaga cymbidii. The sequence continues at coordinate 168,579 of NZ_BKAU01000007.1, read as the reverse complement.
CACACTTTCGCTCAGGAATCCGTAGCCGGGATGGATGGCGTCCACCTGCTGCGATTTCGCCAGGTGAATGATCGCCTCCACATCGAGGTAAGGCTTCAGCGGTTCATCATCTTTTCCGATCTGGTAAGCTTCATCCGCCTTGTAACGGTGGAGGGAATAACGGTCCTCATACGTGAAAATGGCAACGGTCCTGATCCTCAATTCTGCGGCGGCTCTCAAAACCCGCACCGCGATCTCGCCCCGGTTGGCTACTAACAGCTTTTGTATCTTTTTTAGCGGTGAATCTGACATAACTGTGGTTAAATTCCGGTCAATATAGCATTATTGCTGAACTCCGGTGGGTATAAAAGTAGTAAAAGAATCACGTTTTTCATTTGTCCATTTCTAAAATTAAGCTGATTTTAATTAAATTTTTTCAATACGAATCGATTGTGTAATCGTTTTATATAAAAAATCGACCCTTTTTTCACTTTATGTATATTCATAATGTATTTTCAATTATCGATATAAAACAGAATTTAATAATATGACGATCCGGGCGTTATTAGTTTATGAAAGACCTTATCCTGAAAATCGATCTTGGAAGAGCATGGCCCGGCGATCTGAACACCCTCCCTCCATCCTGCAAGGGCTTCGCCACAGCGCGCCCCATCGAACCGGGCCTCTCCCTCTGCACCATCCGCCTCCGCACCCCGCAAAGCCTCTCCCTTCACTTTGACAAACAACCCGGCAGCGATCTGCTTTTTTGCCGTTATGATATGGAAGTACCGGCATTCGTCACCCATACGGCGGACCATCCTGTAAAACAGTCCTTCGGCAACGGCACCTCCTGCCGTCAGCTGATCATCGTTATGACACCGTCCTGGATGACCGCCAACCTCGGCCTGCTCGCCACGCCGGAAGGCAGAATGACGCAGGCTTATAATGCCGGGCTGGCGTGGTTTACGTACCAGGATAAAAACCAGCATGCCCGGAAGCTCTTTCAGCGGATCACGGCGCCATCCCTCGAAAATGTCATTTATAAAGGAATGGTGCTGGAATTGTTCTCTTTTACATGGAGTCATTTAACTTTACAGAAAAGACCTGATACCTATGCCAATAAAATCGCCTGACGCCTGGTAACCCCAGCCGTACCACAATGACACTATTCGAGTAAAAGAAGAATCTGCAGGAGCATAGCCCTTGCCCTGTTCTGTTTTTCTTTGACCCAGTTTTTAACCAAGCCCATGAAGCCAATAAGTCTTAAAATTGATCAGGATGGATCATGGCTCTCTGATTTAGCGGATAACGTCAACGAAATGTCGGGCTTGCATTACCGGGTACAGAACAACCGGTTTGTATTTCCGGCATCGGTGGCGGAAGGGTTTGCCGAAGTGATCCCTGTTGAACGCGGGCTTTCCCTATGTACCCTGGACCTCCTGACGCATACGGAACTGGCATTGATGATCAGCAGCAGGAATCCCGATACCGTGAATTTCCGTTACAATTTAGGAAGCATCAACAGCGAAGAGGCGGTTGGGCCGGAATATTTCAGCACCACCGGCAGCAACCTGCGCTCCCTGCTGGTCTATAAAGCGGGTGTGACCACCTGGCTCAGCGCCCGCCGCGGATCTTACCTCAATTACCTGTTTGTGGTCATGTCCGACGAATGGATGCGCGCCAACATCGGCGAAATGATCATGCCGGACAGCGCGCACCTCATGCGCAGGAACATGCACGATCATTTTTATCTCTACCAGGACCTTGACATGCCCATCTACGCCACCACCCGGCAGATCGGCGACGTGCGCTCCATCGCGTGGGACTGCCGGGCGGTGGCCTATAAAGGGATCACGCTGCAGCTGATATCGCTTTCCTGGAGCAGGATCATTTCGCAGTTCAGGGATACCGGGCAGATCAATATAGCGGACAAGGAAAAGATGGTGACGTTCATGGACCGTATTTTCGCGGACCTTTCAAAGCCGCTGCCGCCGGTGGAAAAGCTGGCCGCCACGATCTTCATGAGCAAATCGAAATTCAACCAGCTGTTTAAAAAGATCTATCAGAAGAATGTATATGAATATTATTCGGAGATCAGGATGCACAAGGCGATGGCCTTGCTGAAAACCGGCCGGTATTCGGTGGCGGAAGTGGCGCACGAGATCAGCTATATGAATCACGGGCATTTCTCCCGGGCTTTCAGCAAGTTTTACGGCATGCTGCCGAAGGACTGCATTCCCAAGATGCGGAACTTCCGCATCCGGCGAAACGTGGGCACCACCTGATAAAAAACCGCTGCGGGTAAAACGTTATTTCCTGCGAGTATTTTATTCAGCCGTTTCATCCCACCTTTGCATCGTGAAACATCAATGTTTTTCATAGGATTAAATCATAGGATGAATAAACAGAGGGATTTAGTTCTCTATGGCTCTCTCTTCTATTTTTTTATATGCTGTTATTCCTGAAAGGATATTCCTGTAAAAGCCTGACGAGCTTTTTGTCTTCGCCGATGGCCTTTATACCGCGGAGATGGCGTTGATGATGAAGGTCCGTTCCTATGAAATCCACCAGCTGCTGATCTATCAGCCACCATGCGGCCTGCTGGATCTGGCGGCCATAGTAGCCGGTGAGCGACAGCAGGTTCACCTGCAGGTCCACCCCACGGTTACGGATATCCCGGTACGCTTCCGGCCGGTCGTGAAAATAGCTGTACCGCTCGGGATGCGCCAGCACAGGGCGGTATCCTTTCGTTTGTATATCGAACAGCCAGCTGTGCAGCTGGAAAGGCTCGCTGATAAAAGATATCTCCACCAGCACCAGTTCTCCGTTCAGCGTCAGCAACGGCGCTTCCATCAGACCGCTGAAATTTTCGTCCATATAATACTCCGCAGCCAGGTGAACGGGCAGCGGCGCATCTTTCAATTGCCCGAAGGGGGCGGACAGCGTTTGTATTGAATTGGGGTACAGCTCCGTCATGATATGTGGCGTGGTAACGATCTTCCGGATGCCAAGCTCCTGCAGCTGTTCGATGAACGACAGCGAGGTGTGAATGTCCGGGGAACCATCATCCACCCCCGGAACGAGGTGAGAATGAATATCTGTGCCAATGGCCTTCAAGAAATCTGTGATGCGTTTTTTCCGGAAAAAGAACATCCTGCAAAGCTATGTTAATTTGTAATTTTATCGCATGTGGGATTCAAATATTGAAGGGTTTAAAGTCTACCTCCGGCTGGAAAAGTCGCTGGCGGCCAATTCCATCGAAGCATACGTGCGGGATGTGCGGCTGCTGACGCAATACCTGCTGGCCGTGAACAAGCCCGTATCGCCGCAACAGATCACGCTGGACGATCTGCAGGCCGCCGTGCAGTGGATCGCTTCCCTGGGCATGAGCGCCACCTCCCAGGCCCGGATCGTATCGGGCATAAAGGGCTTCTTTCGTTTCCTGCTGATGCAGGACATGATATCAGCGGACCCCACGCAGCTGCTGGAAGCGCCGAAGACCAGCCGCAAGCTGCCGGATTTTCTCAGTTTTGAAGAAATAGAAAACCTCATCGCCCAGATCGATCTCAGCAAGGCGGAAGGGCACCGTAACAAAGCCATCCTCGAAACCATGTACAGCTGCGGGCTGCGGGTAAGCGAGGTGATCACGCTGCAGATCTCCCACCTGTACCTGGACGAAGGATTCATCCGCGTGATCGGGAAAGGTGACAAGGAAAGGCTGATCCCTATTGGCGCGGCGGCCATTCAGTATATTCTCATCTATTATAATGAAACCCGGAAAGACATGCCGGCCAAAAAGGGGCAGGAAGACATCCTTTTCCTGAACCGCCGCGGCAGCGGCCTGAGCCGCGTGATGATCTTCCTGATGATCAAGGACCTGGCGGCGAAAGCCCGTATCAGGAAGACCATCTCTCCGCATACCTTCCGGCATTCCTTCGCCACGCATCTCGTGGAAGGCGGGGCCGACCTGCGGGCGGTACAGGAAATGCTGGGGCATGAAAGCATCACTACCACCGAAATCTACACGCATTTAGACCGGGAGTACCTCCGCGACACGCTCCAGCAATTTCATCCAAGATTTTGATCGCTAAACAGGAGAAAGAAAAGAAAAAAACAGCTACCTGTGGGAGGCTTGGCTGAGGGAAGGTAGCTGTTTGTAGATATTGGGGCTTTCCAACATTGGGTGAGACGGCTACATGACGTAGTGGTCTTTATAATTCGCTTGGGTTTTAGTTGTATGAATAAGATCATGGAGCCATCCGGTCAGCCTCGGTTGCTTTTTGACGGCATCCGGCCTGATGAGGATGTTCAGCTTCGAGCAGGGCGCCAGTTGCTGGCGTTCCGGCCGCAGGGCCGTTTCCTTGCTTTCACACCAGATCAGCCGGCTGCCGGCGTACACCTTGAAGTAAACGTCCGGTCCCAGATGCCTGATCCCCTCTTCCCTGATCAGGTGCAGCAAACGGCCGCCACTGACCTCCTTCTCCGAAAAATATATTTTATACCGGCCGTTGTCGCTGGTATCCGCCCAGCCCAGCAACCGGTTATTCCATGCATTATATGCCTCCACTCTCACTGCGCCGATGCCCTGGTGGCTGTTGGCATCCTTTACCGCGCCGGTGATCACCCATGTGCTGAAAGCGCCGCGGATAACGTTCCATTTGTCAGACGGCACCACATAGGCGAAAGCGGCCACATGTTTGTCCTTATTCCTTTTCCAGTGCGGCACGAACGTGCTCAGGTGGTATTGTACCCATCCCTGTTGCCCGTTTTGCCGGCCCTTCAGGTCGTTCAGGCAGATATCCATTTCCAGTGGCTCGGTAAACAGGTGAATGTCTTCCCAGTCAACAGAAAAATTGCCCCGATCATCCAGGGTGGATTCCGCCAGCAGACGCTCCGATTTAGCCAGCACATCCCTTTCGGATACCTGCCGGAGGTCTTTAAAAATTCCGCGTGCCAGCTGCTCGGCGTCATATTGTCCGTCGGGCAGGTAAATCCTGATACGCGCATTGGCAAGGGGTTCAATACAGTCTTCACAAATCAGTGCAGAGATGTTTCCTATCAACAAGTAACTCATGGCGATCTCTTTTGGTTTCAAATTTTGGGGTAACGTTTGTTTCTTTTACCGGACTCCGGGCTCCGGCCGACCCTCTGCTTACTAACGAACAAACGATGGTAGAAAGGCCCAAGTGCGTGAAAAATCTTTGTCTGGAATTAACACGGATGCTTCAAATCCTTTCTTCAAATCGACGCTACAAAGTTTAAGAAGAATCAAATGGTAGTCAAGCGTTCAAACACTGTATTTCGGGAATGCGTATTTCTACGCATTTTAAGGGGGAATCTACGTAAATCAGCTACCCTCCCGCCCTGCCCGGTGCCATCCAAATGCAGTGTGGCATGGGATTGATATTGATTTTCAGGGTATATCGGTAAGCGGGGCTGTGGGGAGGGCGGACTTTGAAAAGTGAGATTTTGTAATAATTTTACCGCGATATTTATTTATTCCCTATTTAAAATCTACACGCAATGTCAAAATTCACAAGAGATGCCGGAGAATTTATCTCCCTCGTAAAAGGTGCAAAGCTTACGCAGGCTTTCCGCATTGACCAGATCGAACACAAAAAACACAAGGATTTTACGATTTCCGCCTTTTTTGGCGAGAAAAAGCTTCACAAGCTGCTCAGCAATCCCGATGCGATCGGGTTGCGTATTTACTATGGACTGGATATAGATGGAGATGGCAAACGTGATAAGAAGTTCGTGATCGTGGCTGTTGATAAGGATGGTAACGACATTCTGCCGTCTTCAGCGCCCGGTTTTAATAAGGATACCGCAGCAGACGATATTCTGGATGACGGTGTTTACTGTCCTTATGACTGCCCGAAGGGAAATGCTTTGAATTCAGATAATGGATAAAGATTAATAAGTGCAGAATATTTTTCTGATTTTCTTTTTTGCGATGTTGGGGATCGAATGTTTACTTTTGATCCCCTTCTCGCAAAAATACAGGCGATTACGGATAGAAGAAAAGGTGGTATTCGCTTACCTTTGCACCAGTATTGTCTTTGCTGCCGGCTCTTACCTGTTGGGATTCATTTTGCGAATGAACAACATGTTATTTGTGGCGGTGATGACGCTCATACAATATTTTGTGCTTTCCCTGTTCTACTACCTCGCTCTGAAGGGCCCACAGAGCAAGAAGATCATTCTGGCCCTCACCCTTTGTGGCGTGCTTATTTTCATTTTTGACATCACAAAATGGGAAGGGCCGAAGCAGTTCAACTCAATATTTGCCAGCTACCGTACGCTTGTGCTGATCAGCTGCGGAATCGCGGTATTTCTTCAATTGTTGAGAGACGAAGACCTTATTGAACGTTCGATCTACATGAACCGTGTTCCTCTTTTCTGGTTCAATGCGGGACTATTCGTACACCTGTGCTGCTCGTTCCTGATCGCCCTTACCTATAACTTCACGCAAAACAGCGTTTATGTTGAATCTTTCCAGAGCTTACAGAAGATCACCCGTTCCCTTAATTTCATTGCTGGCATAATTCAGCTAATTCTTTTTTATATTGGGCTGTCTAAAATCAAAGGAGCGAGAACATGAACCTCGTAGAAATGATACTGGTCGGCACCCTGGTCATGCTCTTACTGGGTATTTTCGTGGTGATACTAGTCGTCCTGCAGCAAAAGCAGGTAGTCCAATACAAGCTGAAACTAAAGGATAAAGACCTTCAGATACAGAAAGAACGCCTGGTAGCCGTATTACAGGGCCAGGAAACAGAGCGCAAACGCATCGCGGAAGACCTCCACGATGAAGTGGGCGCCCAGCTGTCCGTACTCAAGCTCAGCCTGAACGCCCTTCAGCAACTCGCCGGCAACGGTGAAAAGGAACGCCTGCGGGATACAAAAGATCTTACAGACACCATCATCCAGCAGCTGCGCTTCATCTCCCAAAGCCTGCACCCCACCACCCTCGAGAACCTCGGCCTCAGCCACGCGCTGGACTCGTTTTCCAGCCTGATGAACAAGAACAGGCAGACATCCATCGCCTTCCGGACAGACGATTCCGCCTATAAAGTAGACCGGGAGAAAGCCCTGAACGTATACCGCGTAGTGCAGGAGCTGATCAACAACATCCTCAAACACGCGGAAGCATCCAAAGTGGTCATCAGCTACCAAAGCACGCCTTCCCTCCTGACCATCCGCGTGGAAGACGACGGAAACGGCAAGCTGGTTGACGGACTGGAAGCCTCCCGCCGCAAAACAGGCCACCTCGGGCTAAAAAATATCGAAAGCCGCTTGAATATTATCGGGGGAAACATCACCTTTGTGAGAAATTCACCTGCCGGCACCATCGCCGAGATCAAGGTGGAGAATTTTCAGCCTGTTATCTAAGCAAAATCTGATCTCATATGCCATCGCCCATCAAAGTGGCTATTGCCGACGACCATAAAATATTCCGCAGAGGCGTGATAGACACGCTCACTCCCTTCGGCAATATCAACGTGGTCTTTGAAGCGGAAGACGGCGAGCACCTCCTCGAGATCATGGAAAACGATATCCCGGACGTGATCCTGATGGACCTGAAGATGCCGAAGATGGACGGCGTACAGGCCACCATCAAGGTAAAGGAAAAATACCCGGACGTAAAGGTGATCATCCTTACCATGTATGAAGACGATAACTTCATCGTACACCTCGTGGAGAACGGCGCCAACGCCTACCTCCTCAAGAACAGTGAACCGGAAGAGATCTATGAGGCCATCTGCACTACGTTCGACAAAGGCTTTTACTTCAACGAGAACGTAAACCTCGCCCTGCTTAAAAAGGTGCTGCACAAGAACAAGCAACAGTTCAAACCAACCTTCCAGAACAAAGTACAGCTGACCGAGCGCGAAATGGAAGTGCTGCAGATGATCTGCGACGAGTGCACCACGCAGGAGATCTCCGAGAAGATATTCCTCAGCCCCCGCACCGTAGAAGGACTGCGCCAGAAGCTGCTGGAAAAAATGAATGTAAAGAACACCGTTGGCCTCGTTGTATATGCATTCCGCAACGGGTTGATCGAATAGCAAACTATTACCACCAAATAATCTGACATGAAACAATTTTCCATGATCTTATCCGCAGTGACCCTCTGCCTCGCCACCGGTTTCACTGCTGCCGGCCAAGGTATCAAAATGCCGGCGCCCAGCCCTACGCAAACCATCAAACAGGACTTTGCATTGTCCGCTGTGGAAGTAACGTATTCCCGCCCTGCCATGAAACACCGCACCGTAATGGGCGACCTCGTACCTTACGGCAAATTATGGCGTACGGGCGCTAACGGCGCTACCCGCATCAAATTCGGGGAAGACGTGAAGCTGAATGGCCAGCCCGTCGCAGCCGGCGAATATGCGCTCTACACCGTGCCTTCACAGAACGGCTGGGAAATTGTGCTGAACAAGGGCCTGAAGAACTGGGGCATCGACGGTTACAAGAAAGAAGACGATGTGCTGCGCTTCGAAACGGAAGTGGACGAACTGCCCTTCCCCATCGAATCTTTCATGATCCTCTTCGAAAATGTACAGCCTACCTCCATGACCATGATGCTGGCATGGGAAAAAACACTGGTGCCCGTGCAGATCACGGCTGACATTGATGGCAAGGTGATGGCGCAGCTGGATTCTGCGATGAAGACGGACAAAAAGCCTTATTTCCAGGCGGCTTCCTATTACTACGAAACCGGCCGTGACCTGAAACAGGCGCTGTCATTCGCGGATGCCGCCACCAAAGCGTCGCCCGATGCGTTCTGGGTGATGCACCTGAAAGCAAAGATACAGGCAAGGATGGGAGATAAAGCGGGTGCGAAAGCTACCGCCCAGCAATCCATCGCGCTGGCGAAAAAAGCCAATAACGCGGATTATGTAGCGTTGAACGAGAAGCTGATCGCTAATCTGTAAAACCGCTTGTGAAACGGGGCTGACGGAAAAACTCCGGTCAGCCCCGTTCTTATTTGGGTGGCCATCACTTTCAGGCCAGCCCGTCATTGACCGGAGCAACGTCTTCCGGCCTCTTTTTATCGAACAATTGCCATACGGCGGCGATCGCCATCACCAGTACACACCCGATCACATTCAGCCACAGGAACGACACAATATCCGCCATATAGATCGTGATCACCAGCAATTCCGCCACCAGCGCCCCCCAGAAAGCCGCATTCCCCTTCACCCGCTTCATCATGAACGCCACCACAAAGATCCCCAGGATAGTGCCGTAAAACAGCGAGCCCAGGATGTTCACCGCCTCGATAAGGCTGCCCAGCCCCGTTGCGAACTGCGCCACGGCAATGCTGAATATGCCCCATACCAGCGTCCATATTTTGGACATGCGCAGGTATTCGCCGTCCGTGGCATGCTGGTTGATCATCCGCTGGTAAACGTCCACCATCGTAGTGGAGGCCAGCGAGTTGAGCGCCGCGGCAATGCTGCCCCAGGACGCAAGGAAGATGATCGCTATCAGCAAGCCTACCAGCCCTTTCGGCAGGTTGTGCACCACGAAATGCAGGAAAATGTAATTGGTATCGTTGGCTTCCGCCGTGGGGTCTGCTTTCTGGATCAGCACCCGCGCGGAGTCGCGCATCAGCGCCGATGCGTCTTCCACCGACTTCAGCTCCGCCTGCGCATCGCGTATCCGCGCTTCGTCTTTCGTTTTCAAAGCCGCCGCCAGCTTGTGCACATGGTCCTGCTTGCGGTCGGACAGCTCATTGTATTCCTGTTCCAGCGCGCGCATCTGCGGCGCGTAGGCAGAGTTGTACACCTTGCTTACCTGCCCTTCGTTGAAGCTGATGGGCGCGCGGAAATAAAGGTAGAACACGAACACCAGCGCGCCGATCAGCATGATGAGAAACTGCATCGGCACTTTCACAAGGCCGTTCATCAGCAGCCCCATCCGGCTTTCCGTTAATGTGCGCGCGGTGAGGTAACGCCCCACCTGGCTCTGGTCCGTACCGAAATACGACAATGCCAGGAAGAACCCGCCGATCACGCCGCTCCAGATATTGTAGCGGTCTTTCAGGTCAAAATCGGTGACGATCACGTTCAGCTTGCCCATCTTGCCGGACACGTGCAGCGCTTCGCGGAAGCCGATCTCTTCCGGCAACAGGTTCATCGCCATGTAACCGGCCATGAACATGCCCGCGAAGATGATCCCCAGCTGCAGCGATTGCGTGTAAGACACCGCTTTTGTGCCGCCGTACATCGTATAGATAATCAGCAGGCCGCCCATAAAAATGTTCGTATAATAAATGTTCCATCCCATCAACGACGACAGGATAATGGAAGGCGCGTAAATGCTGATGCCGGTAGACAACCCGCGCTGGATAAGGAAAAGGAAGGATGTGAGCGTCCTGGTCTTCAGGTCGAAGCGCTGCTCGAGGTATTCGTACGCGGTGTAGACCTTCAGCCGGTGAAAGATCGGCACAAAAAAGATGCAGATCACGATCATCGCCAGCGGCAGCCCGAAATAATACTGCACGAAACGCATGCCGTCCGCGTAAGCCTGGCCGGGGGCAGACAAAAAGGTAATGGCGCTGGCCTGTGTGCCCATGATGGACAGGAGGATGATATACCAGGGCATGGTGCGGTTGCTGAGGAAATAGCTTTCCATGTCCCGCTGCCCGCGGCTTTTCCAGACGCCATACAGTATAATGGATACTAACGTTAAGGATAGTACGATCCAGTCGAGGTAACTCATGCGTACGTTTTGGTGAACGAATAGAAAAAGATGATGAGCGCCACCAGCCAGGCTGCTACAATAAAGTACCAGATGGACCAGCGCGGGAACAGTGGCGGTTTTTCTTCCTGTTTATTCATCGGCGTATTTTTTAATCAGTTCCTTCTGGACAGCAGGGCGCCGCTCAGCAGGCCAAGCGCCAGCCCTATCAGCAACCCAATGTGCACCCGCTTGATCAGGAAACCGATCAGCAGCCCCAGCCCTATGCAAAGGCCGGCGGATATCCGCGGGCGGCTATTGTTTGGTCTTTTGCTCATCTTATTTCGATATCATGTTCACGAACAGCCGGTATGCTCCCGGAACGCCGGCGGGTAGCTGGCGGAAGAAAGCAAGCCCGGTGTAGATATATTTTCCCTTGCCGTAATGCGCGATGATGGTGGAACCGTTCAGGGCGCGCTCGCCGGGATCGTTCATTTCAAATGGCTTGTCATATGCCTTGTCCGTCTGCGACGGGAAGTACAGCCCGCGTTCCTGCACCCATCCTTCAAAATCCTTTTGCGTGATGCTGTTCGGATAATGGAACAGTGAATCTTTGGGCAGCAGGAACTTCACCGGCGCCAGTTCATTCGTCACGCGGTCACGGGAAAGGCTGAACGGGAATGGTCCCATCTGGTTGGTGACGAGGCCGCCGCTGGTGTTGTATTGTATGAGCAGCGTGCCGCCGTTCTTTACATATTCCAGCAGGCGCGGCTGCCAGTAGCGGAGGCGCGGTTGCGTGTTGTAGGCGCGCACGCCGGTGATGATCGCATCGTATTGCGAAAGGTCGCCGCTCATGATCTCCTTCTCTCCCAGCAAGGTGACGATATATCCTACTTGCCGCAGCGATTCCGCTACTTTATCGCCCGCGCCGGAGATGTAGCCGATGCGCTGGCCGTTGTGCCGCAGATTAACGGTCACCAGCCTCGCGCTGGCGGGCGGAAAGAGGGTGATGGACGGAATATGGTCATACTGGATGGTAATCATGCTGTTCGTGTATTGCTTGCCGTTAGCGTCCGCCACTACCGTCATCGTATCTACGATGTTCTGCCCGTTGATCTTTACGGGCGAAACATGGAACAGTACTTCTGTTTCATCTCCCTTGCTGTTCAGCGTGTAGGGAATGGAAGCCTTATCCGCCCGGAAACCCGCCGGCAGCCGGAGGCTTACGGCGCCGCTGACATTGTTCTTCATGGCGCGGATCTTTACCGGCACGTCCTGCGGTTCGGCTTTTGTGTAGATGAACACCTGGTTGTCCAGCGAAGTGACCACAGGAGGCGCTATCACGAGGGAGCGGTATACTTCTCCCTTTACGGGGTCGGTGAATTTGTACGTGAACGGCCTGGTGACGCTGATCACCTGGTCTGCTATTTTCAGGTGGAAGGTGGCGGCCAGCGCGGGAATATTTTCAGGATGACCTGTCAGCTGCGGGTCGTTGATGATGTAGGTGCCGATGGGATGCGGCTCCTGCAGCCAGTAGGGCTGGGAAATGGCGGTGGCGGCCGGTACCTGTACGGTTGTTGGGATGGATTCAAATTTGTTGAAATCCAGCTGCCGGTTTTCCGCAGTTTCTTTTCCGTTGATGCTGATCTTTTGCAGGGTTACAGGGATTTTGCTGCGGTTGATGAGCTGAAGGTTGGTGTTGATGGGTTCTCCCGGCACGATCTCGCCCTGTGTGGTGAAGGCTTCCATCCAGATGCCGGCGCAGGCGAGTATCAGCCTGTCCGCCTCCTGCAGCTTTTTCGTTTTCCAGTAGCCGTCCGGCAGGGCGCTGATCTTTTTACGGATCGCGATCAATGCGGGCACGCTGGCGGAAGGGTCTTCCGCATTGTAATCATTCAGCGCGGCCTGAATCAGGTCACCGATCCCGTTTCCGCCGTCCACGCGCTGCCAGGTGGTGTTCACGCCGTCCAGCAGGCTTTGTCTGGGCGCTTCTCCCTTGATGGTGGAGAAATATTCTATGGAAGTGCCGCGGGACGCGGCTACGCCGAATCCCTGACTTTTATGCTGCGAGCGGCTTTCCGCGGCGATCTCGCCGAAGCCTTTGCCGAGCAGCGCGTTGTAAGCGCCTACGTCCAGCTTGAACTGGTCTTCCGAGGTGGTATTGTTACCGCCGAAGTTGAACGTGTTCCACAGCAGGCGTTTGGCCTGCCAGGGCTTCACTTTGTCCAGCTGCTCGGGAAACTGTTTCGGATCGGCCGCCGCAATGAATGCTTCGGCGGCGAGCATGGCGGAGGCGGTATGATGCCCGTGCCCCGCGCGGCTGTCCGCCGGAAAGCGGCAGATGATCACATCGGGCCGGAACTGGCGGATCACCCATACGGCGTCGCCCAGTACTTTTTTGCGGTCCCAGATGGAAAAGGTCTCTTCCGGGTTCTTGGAAAAGCCGAAATCATTTGCGCGGGTGAAGAATTGCTCGGCGCCATCAATGCGGCGCGCGGCCAGCAGCTCCTGTGTGCGGATCAGTCCCAATAGCTCGGCCTGTTCATTGCCGATGAGGTTCTGGCCGCCATCGCCGCGTGTAAGGGAAAGATAGCCGGTGCGGTACAGGCTTTCCTGCGCCAGGAAGCCCAGCAGGCGGGTATTTTCATCGTCAGGGTGCGCCGCCATGTACAGCACGCTTCCCAGCGTATTGAGCTTTTTCAGCTGCAGCCGGATCTCGGCGGCATTCAGGGGCGGGGCGGTCTGCGCCCGCAGGCCGGGGATGCTGTACAGCACGGCAGCCGTCAGCCAGCATAGGATGCGGTATTTTAACATGAAATAGTTACCAGTTTAGTCAAGTTGTCAAAAATAGGAATTAATCAGCGGATCAGGTTACCGCTGGTGGATTTGTAACAGGAATATAATGGCGCGCCGCTATTTTCTGAACATGAAATACACCGCCCCGAGCAGCAGCCCGAAAGAAACGAGGTAATTCCAGCGCAGGGGCTCCTTCAGGTACAGCACCGCAAACACGCAGAACACCGTGAGGGTCACCACCTCCTGGACCATCTTCAGCTGAAAGCCGTTGAATCCGTCCGTATAGCCGTAACGGTTAGCGGGCACCATGAAGCAGTACTCAAAAAAGGCAATGCCCCAACTGATAAGCACCACCTTCCACAACGGCACATTCGTGTGCCGCAGATGCCCGTACCACGCGAACGTCATGAAAACATTGGAGACCAGTAACAGGAAAATTGTACGCATAAACGCAATGAGTGATTTTTATGGTCTGTTCCGGAATGAACGGCGGATGACCGTTTGCGGACAGATGGTATAATACAAATGTATATATTTAACTTGTTATCAGTAACTTTTGGATGTGGCATTGCCTTTGAAAACCGGAATGTCTAAATTTCCCGTATGCTCCGCAACTATTTCCTGATCGCTTACCGCAATATTGTCCGGCACAAGCTGTTTTCCTTCATCAATGTTTTCGGGCTGTCGCTCAGCATGGCGCTGTGCCTGATCGTTATTATGCAGGTCAGCCATGATCTCGGCTACGATCATTTCCACCCGCATCCGGAGCGCACTTACCGCATTCTCACCAAGCTGCGCAACCCGCAGGGCAGCGAGTGGAAGTTCGCCAGCTCTCCCCTCCCGCTGCGCAACAGCGTTGCCGGGGAGGCTGAGGCTACGGTGCAGCTGTATCCCGCGCTGAACGGCAAAGCGGGCGGCGGGAACAAAACGTTGCCGCTCAACGGTTGCTTTACAGACCCTTCGTTCTTTACTGTCTTCGGTTTCACGCTGGCGAAGGGCAATATGGCTACCGCATTGCAATCGCCCAACAGCATGGTGCTGAGCCATGAAACGGCGCAGCGGTTCTTCGGCAAGGCGGACCCCATCGGGAAGATCATTACCATGGAAGCGCTCGGCAGCTACCAGGTCACCGGCGTGCTGCAACCGCAGACGGCCAGCACCCACATCGAATTTGACGCCTATGCGTCCGCCAGCACCGTGCCGCGGCTGGAAAAGGAAGGCCGCCTGCCCCGGCGGTCCGACAGCTGGAATTCTTACCGGGACGCCTATACGTATATCCTGTTGCCGGAAAACCGCTCCGAAGCGGCGGTGACGGCCAGCCTGGAACGGCTGGCGGCCTCGCTGGTGGAAGATCCCTCGCAGGGCAGCATCCACTTCCTGCTGCAACCCCTCAACCGCATCACGCCCAGCTGGGACGATGTTTATAACAATTTCCACCGCAGCACTACCTGGGGAAAGATGATGGCCGCGGTGGGCATCGCATTCATCATTTTATTATCCGCCTGCTTCAACTATACGAACCTTTCCATCGCGCGTTCGCTGACCCGCGCGAAGGAAGTGGGCATCCGCAAGGTGTCCGGCGCCACGCGCCTGCAGGTATTTGCGCAATACATCATGGAAGCCGTGCTGGTGTCGCTGCTTTCCCTGCTGATGGCCCTGCTGCTGGTGGAGCTGAACAAGCGCTTTCATGTACTGGATATTATGCCGGAAGTAGTGCTGGACTGGCGCATCTACGCGGCCTTCCTGGCTTTCAGCCTGTTCACCGGGCTGCTGGCAGGGTCGTTGCCGGCGTGGATACTGTCGTCTTTCAACCCGGTGCAGGTATTGAAGAACATCCCTTCCTTCCGGCTGTTCGGCCGCATGAGTTTGAGAAGGGGCCTGCTGGTCTTCCAGCTGTCCCTTTCGCTGGTGATCACGGTGTTCCTCTTTGCTTTTTACCGGCAGTTCACGTACATGGCGGATGCTGATCCGGGCTACGACGCGCAGTTGGTGTTGAGCGTGCAATTGCAGGGCAACCGGGAACAGCTGCTTGCGCAGGAGGTTTCCGCGCTGAGCAGCGTGGAATCGGTGGCCGCTACCTCCCGCAATCCGGGGCGTTTCAATGGCGACCGCATGCCGCTGAGGGTCAGCAAGGATAATGAGCCCGTGGAGCTGGGCTATTTCCATGTGGATGCGCGCTACATTCCGCTAATGGGACTGAAGATGCTGGCGGGCAACAATTTTCTCCCCCGCAGCAGCAGCGCCCAGCTGATCGTCAACGAAAAAGCGGCGGCCTCGCTGGGTTTTGCCACGCCTTTTGATGCGGTGGGACAACGGGTATGGATAAACGATTCCTCACAGGCGCAGATCACCGGCGTACTGAAGGATTTTCATTTTGAAAATATGGGAGCGGCCATAGCGCCGGTGGTCTTCCGGGCGGACACGGCCAATTTCCAGCTGCTGAACATCAGGGTGAAAGCGGGCGCCAAAGCACAGGCGCAGCAGCAGGTAGCCGCCATCTGGAACCGGCTTTACCCGGACCAGCCCGTGCAAACGTATTGGCTGGGTGAAAAGGTGCATGAAGATAACGCGCAGGTATCCAGCATTACTTCCCTGGGTTTCCTGGCGATGATGACGGTCGTGATCGCTATGCTCGGATTGCTGGCGATGGTGATCTATACTACGGCGCTGCGGCGCAGGGAGATTAGTGTGCGGAAGGTGATGGGGGCCGGTGTGCCGGGGCTTGTTCTCCTGCTGTCGCGCGGCTTTATGAAGCTGGTATTGATAGCGGGCTGCATCGCCCTGCCGCTGGGGTACCTGGCCAGCGATCTGTTCCTGCGGAATTTTGCCCTGCGTACGCCGTTCGGCGTGGGCAGCGTACTGCTTTGCTTCCTGGCGCTGGTGCTGATCACCTTGCTGACGATTGTATCGCAGACATGGAAGGCGGCATTGGTGAACCCGGCGGATAATCTCCGGAGCGAGTGAGTGATCAGGCTTCTTTTCTTGCCAGCAGGTACAGCACGGCCATACGGGTAGCCACGCCGTTCTCCACCTGGTCCAGTATGATGGACTGGCCGGAGTCCGCTACGTCGGAACTCAGTTCCACGCCGCGGTTAATGGGACCGGGATGCATGATCACGATGTCTTTCTGAAGGCTGTCCAGCAGCTTGCGGTTAACGCCGTATGCAAGGGAATATTCGCGGAGGGAGGAGAAGAGCGGCATGTTCTGGCGTTCCAACTGGATGCGCAGCACATTCGCCACATCTGCCCAGGCGAGCGTTTCGCGGATGTCATAACTTACATTTACGCCGAGTGCGGGGCCGATGTGCTTGGGGATCAGCGTGGGGGGACCTACGACTGTTACTTCGGCGCCGAGCTTTTTCAGGCAGTAAATGTTGGAGAGCGCCACGCGGGAATGCATGATATCTCCACAGATGGCTATTTTCTTACCTTCCACGCTACCGAGCTTTTCACGAATGGAGAAAGCGTCCAGCAACGCCTGGGTGGGATGTTCGTTGATGCCGTCGCCGGCGTTCACGATGGGCACCTGGATGTGCTTGGCTAGGAAGTGCGGCGCGCCGCTGGCGGAGTGCCGCATCACCACCATGTCCACTTTCATGGACAGGATGTTGTTCACCGTATCGATGAGCGTTTCGCCCTTGGATACGGAAGAACCCGAAGCCGAGAAATTCACCACGTCCGCCCCAAGCCGCTTTTCCGCCAGCTCAAAAGAGATGCGCGTGCGCGTGGAGTTTTCGAAAAATACATTGACGATGGTGGTATCTCTTAATGTGGGAACTTTCTTGATAGGCCGTTGTAAAACTTCCTTTAATTGATCGGCCGTTTGAAAGATGAGCTCTATATCCTGACGCGTCAGATCGCGAATACCCAGAAGATGTTTAACAGACAGTGACATTCTAAGGTGCAAATATAAGAGGTTTATGCTATCAACACAACTTCATCTTTCCCGTCCCTTTCTTTCCAGAGAACTTTTACCCGTTCGGTAATGATGGCGTCGATGGTCCTTCCCGTATAATCCGGCTGTATGGGCAGCTCGCGGCTGAAGCGCCTGTCGATCAGCACCAGCAGCTCCACAGCGGCGGGGCGCCCGAAGTCCAGCATCGCGTCCATCGCGGAGCGGATCGTTCTGCCGGTATACAACACATCATCGATCAGCACCACTTTTTTATTCTCCAGCGAAAATTCAATATCCGTTTCATCCGGCGCCTGCAAGCCCTTCCCGCTTTTGTAATCGTCACGGTAAAACGTAATGTCAAGCCGGCCATAAGGAATTTGCACGCCCGGCAGCAAGGTTTGCAGATTGCGATGTATCCTGTCTGACAGGTAAATGCCGCGCGGCTGCAAACCGATCAGCACCGTATCCGAAAAATTCAGATGGTTTTCTATCAGCTGATGACTGAGCCTGTCGATCGTGATTGCCAGTTGCCGGTCCGTTAAAATAGATTTCAAAACAAACGGGATTTAGAGGTCAAAAATAAGGATATGTTTTAACATTTCGGTATGAGCCGCCTTTTGTAGCTTTGGTAAAGAAAATTTTCCATCATGAAAATCATACGAACCATGCTGCTGACATTAGCCATATTCGGCTTTGGGGCTTCCGCGAAGTCACAGGTCGCCAACGGCACCAAGGTGCCGGACTTTGAGCTGAAAGACCAGGACGGACGGAATTTCAAGCTGTCCGACGCGCTGGCCAAAGGGCCTGTGGTTGTTTATTTCTATCCGAAAGACGATACGCCCGGCTGCACCAAGGAGGCTTGTTCCTTCCGCGATTCCTTCGAGCAATTCAAGGATGAAGGCGTGCAGGTGGTAGGCATCAGCGCTGACGATGTGGCCTCTCACAAGAAATTTGCGGAGAAATACAAACTGCCGTTCACCTTGCTCAGCGATGAGGACAATAAAGTACGCAAGCTTTTTGGCGTACCGAAAACGATGATGATGCCCGGCAGGGTAACTTATGTGCTGGATAAAAACGGCGTAGTGGTGCATCAGTTCAACTCGATGACCAAGGCCGAACAGCATGTGGAAGAAGCGATCGCAGCAGTGAAGAAAATGTAAAACAGCATCGCCTCCGGAGAACCGGAGGCGATCTTTTGTTGTGACCTTGTGAAAGAAATTATTTTTTATCCCACCATACTTTCGTGCCGCCGTTATCGGGGCCGTCGAGCATCGTGAGCGCTTTCGTATATCCACCCTGGTTACTGTTCCTGAATTTGGAAGGAATGGGCAGGCGGTTGATGAAACCGGAGATCGTGCCGTTGCTGTTGTTCACCACCACGGGGAAGAGCTTGGGGTAGCCGGTGCGCCGGAATTCCGTCCAGGCTTCCTGGCCGTCCGGGTACAGCGCGATCCATTTCTGCGTGATGATCCTTTCCAGCTTTCTTTCATCTGTATCAGCGGGGTTCCATTGAATGGTAATGGTGCTGAGGTTGGCGTTGCCGGCGGGAACGTTGTTCGCGTTGGCTACCATCGATTTGGGATCAACATATGGCGCGGCGGTGGCAGTGCTGTTCTGCAGATAAGCAGTGGCCGGCCCTGCACCCCATTCTTCAAACGACTTTTCTACGCCCGTTTCATAGTTGATCTTCGCTTCTCCCGCATTGGCCCAGCTCCGCAGTGCGGCTTCCGCTTTCAGGAACCAGGCTTCCGCCGCGGTCATCACCTTGGCTTTGGCTTTCAGCCGGTCGAAGTAATTGGCAGACGCGGCCGAGGCGATGGGTTTGGAATAGCCGGAGTACCGTGATTTGTCATCAATGGCCACGCCGTTGCGGATGCCGATGAACTGCCCGCTCACAGCGGCGTCAGACGCCGGGGTCATGTACCGGGTGATGCGCGGGTCGCCGTAGCCCTGGAGCAATGAAGCCAGGGGCGCACCCGTACGGATGTCGCTCCAGTCTTCAATGATCACCACGATGGGGCTTTCAGATCCGTAATCCACGAGGGCGTTGTCCGCATTCTCTTCCAGCAATCCGCCGTTGGCGGGATCTAACGCCTTCTCTCCTTCTGTTTTCGCCAGCGTGGCGTCTGCGTAAACGATCCGCAACGCCAGCCGTAAACGAAGCGTGTTGGCGAGCTTCAGCCATTTTTCGGGATCTCCGCCGTAGATGAGGTCTGCGTTCTTGAATGCACTGGTCACTGTTTTTGTACCGCTGACATAGGGTTTCAGTTTTTCCACCGCTACGTCCAGGTCTGCAAAAAATGCTTTGAATCCGTTTTGCTGCGAGTCAAAATCAATGGACAGGTCGGCGTTCGGCTTGCTGTATTTCGTGTAGATCAGCGGCCCGAAGATGTCTGCCACCTTGTGCATTTCCATCACCTTCAGTACCAGCCCGAGCGCGTCGGTATCGTTGAAGTCGATGCCTTCATATTCCGGCTTGAACTTCTCGTAGTCCGCCACGCCCTGCATCACGCCGTCGTATGCAATATTCAGTATCCATTCGTTCCAGCCGTCCATCATGAAGTAGTTGCTGTTGTTGTTGCCGCCGTTGAACGGTGTGGGCGTCATCATGTAGCCGCTGTAGATGTCAGAGTTCAGGTTGCGCTGCAGCTGGTATTCCCAGTTGATGTAATGGTGGAAGCTGCGTTGCGCGTTCTGCAGCGGAAGCGCCAGCGCCTTGAAATCCGCCAGGAACACATCGGGCTTCACGCCCGCGGGATTGGTGTTGATATCCTTGAAATTATCGGTGCAGGCCGTTGTCATCAGCAGGCAGGCGGCTATCAGCAACGGAAGTTTTTTATGCTTGTTCATATATTCATACAATTGGTCATAAAAAATGGGTGTCTCAGAAGGAGCATTTCAGGTTCATACCAATGCTCCGGGTAGCCGGCAGGCCGAATGCGTCGATGCCTACGCCGCCGGCGTTCACGCCTGCCACCTGTTCGGGATCAAACGGCGCTTCGCGCTTGAAGAAGAACAGGTTGTTGCCGATCAGGCCAAGGCGGAGATCTTTCACCGCGTTCCCTTTCAGCGGCAGCTTCCAGGCAACGGACAGTTCCCGGAGGCGGATAGCCGTGGCGTCGAAGATGTACGCAGCACCCGCCGGCGTTTTGCCGCCGATGTGCTTGTAATAGGTCTGCGCGTCTACGGTACCGCTCCATGCATGGCCGTTCTCGTCCACCGCATTGGCGATGTTCACGGTGCCGCCGTTGTCACGCGCTTCACCAGTGCGTTTGCTCACGCCGAGCTGGTCAAGATATCCTTCTGTGATGCTGAACACCTTTCCACCAAATTTACCATCTATCAGCATACCGATATATACATTACCAATGGAGAAAGTGTTGTTCCAGCCCAGTATGAATTTCGGATTGGGATTGCCGAACAGGCTGTCTATCAGCACCGGCAGATGCGTGGTGCTGTTCACCACTACCCTGCCCTGCGGGTCGCGCTGGAAGGTGCGGCCGTAGAAGTCGCCGAAGGAACCGTCCAGCTTCAGCGCGGTATATTCGCCGCTGCTTTTCAGTTTGTAGATCGATGCAGCATTGGCGCCTTTTACGATGGCGGGGTCAAACAGCTCCACGATCCTGTTCTTGTTCCGGGAGAAATTCACCGTGCTCGTCCAGTTGAATTTGCTGTTATTGAACACCTGGTAGGATACTGATGCTTCTATACCCGTATTCTGGATGTTGCCGGCGTTGATGTCGCCTTTGGTGCTGGTGCCGATCAGCAGGTCTATGCCGCTGAAGTACTGGTGAATGATGTTGGATTTGTACCAGGTAACGTCAACGGACAAACGGTTATTAAGCAGGCTCCACTGTGTACCGATCTCGATGGATTTGTTGCGCTCCGGCTTGAGGCCGAGGCCCAGCGAATCCGGCGCGGGCTGGCTGGCGGGAGGATTGGATACGCCGCCGGTGGTGAAGGTGTACAACGGATAAGTGCTGTTGGCTGCTACGTCGTTCCCTACTACGGCGTAGGAAGCCCGCAGCTTGGCGAGGTTCACGGCCGCGGGCAAGCGGAAGATGTCGTTCAGCACGGCGCTCAGGCCAACGGAATAGTAATTGTAGCCGCGTTTTTCCGTGGGCGTGAAAGCGAGTGTGGACGACCAGTCGTGGCGGTCCGCCAGGTCGAGGAACAGCATTTCCTTGTAGTTGAATTGCAGGCTGCCGAACAGGGATTGCAGCTGGCGGTGGGCGGTGGGACTGCCTTCCGTGGTATTACGGATATCGATGTTGGCTTTGTCCAGCGCGGATTCCAGGAAAACGTTGGGAACGGTGGGCGAACCGGCTACGGTGATGGTCTTCGCCTGCTGGTCCTGTATGGAGGTACCCGCGGTAAAGCCGATGCCCCAGTCGCCGCCGATCTTCCGCTCGCCGGTCAGCAGCAGGTCGCCATACAGCGAGCGGCTGGTGCTGCGGCTGCTGAACAGGTTGCCGTTGGCGCGGGCAAGGGTGGATTGTGTGGTGGCGAACATGTGCCGTTCATATTCATTGATGAAATGACTGATGTTGCCGCGTGTCTGCAATACCAGCCAGTCGTTCAGCAGGTATTTGAGCGATACCGCGCCGTAAACGTTCTGGTTGCGGTTGTCGGCAGGATTACGGTGCAGCGTCCAGTACGGATTCTGCTGGTAATCCTGGCCGCCCCAACCGCCTCCGTTGGCAAGGTCTTTATCGTAATTGATGTTCCACCAGTTCTGCGCGTACAGGTAACGGGCGGGTGAAAAATATTCGTATTGTTTGTAATCGTCGAAGTTCTGCCCGCGTGGGAACAGGTACAAGCCGGTCAGCGGGTTGAAGTAGATGCCCGGCGTGAGGCGGTTGTGCGCCTTTTGCAGGGAGCCCATGAACGTACCGTCGAAGATCAGGCGGTCGTTCAGCAGCTTGCTGCTTTGCCGGAAGCTGAGCGTATGCTGCTTGTAGCTGCTGGTGGGCAGTACGCCCTTATTGTCCGTATTGGAATAGGAAAGGTAGTTGGATGATCTTTCGTTGCCGGTTTGAAAGCTGAGGCTGTTGATGAAGGTAAGGCCGGTCTGAAAGAAATCCTTTACATAATCCTTGTCCGGCTGCGTAGCGCCTTTTGCGCCCCAGCTGTCGTCGCTGCCGGGCGCTGATGCGGTGGGCGCGGTCGTTTGCTGGTAGTCATGCTGCAGCTCCGGCAGTACGTTCACACGGTCCACCGTCATGCTGCTGGAAAAGTCGATCTTGCTGATGCCGTTCTTTCCTTTTCTTGTGGTGATGAGCACTACGCCGTTACTGCCCTGGCTGCCGTACAATGCGGAGGCGGAGGCGCCTTTCAGCAGGTTGATGCTTTCGATGTCGTCAGGGTTGAGCGTGCTCATGATGTCGCCCGCATCGGGGGCGTTGTTATAAAGGCCGGCATCGGGACCGCCGATCTGGTTGATGATCGGCAGGCCGTCTATTACATAAAGCGGCTGGCTGTTGCGGGTGGATTTATCGCCGCGCAAAACCATTCTCACGGAACCGCCCGCACCGCCGGAGGTGCGGTTCACCTGTACGCCGGCTACCTTGCCGTTGAGGCTGTTCAGCACGTTGGTGTTCTTTACTGTAGTGAGGTCGCTGCCGGAAACGGACTGCATGGAATATGTAAGGCTGCGCGCTTTGCGCGTGATGCCGAGGGCGGTAACCACTACGCCTTCGAGCTGCTGCACGTCGGGGTCCAATACCACCGATACTTCCGCGTCGGATGCGCCAACGCTGATCCGCCTCGTGGCGAATCCCGCGGAAGATACTTCAAGGGTCACTGTTCCCGCGGGAACGGCAAGCGTAAACCGGCCTTCTTCGTTGGCGATAGTGCCGGTACCTGTACCCTGCACACGTACGGTGGCCCCGATCAGCGGCGAGCCGGTGCTGTCTTTGACCACGCCTTTTACCTGGCGCGTCTGGGCCATCATGGGCAGGGATAGGAAGAGTAATACAACAGAAAACAATAAACGCATCATACGTTAGATTTTTGGTTGAACAATGATCATAGACACGTGGACCTTATTTGTAGTAAAGACTCGCTGATAAAACAGAGGTACCTATTGTTTTTTCAAAAAAAATCAGTGCGTGTACTTCAGCGTAATGCCCATGCTGCTGCTCATGGGCAGGCCGAATACATCCACGCCCACGCCTACGGGGTTTACGCCTGCTACCTGTTCGGGGTCAAAAGGCGCATCGAGTAAAAAGAAGAAAAGATTGCTGCCGGTGAGGCCGACCTGAAGCTGCTGTAATGCCGGCCGCCGGAAGGGCAGCTTGCAGGAAAAGGATATTTCCCGCAGGCGGATGGCCGTGGCGCTGTACATATATTGTTCCATTACCGGCGTTTTGCCGCTGGTTTGCGCAAAATATTCCCGCGCCGGGGTTTTTTGCTGCCAGGGGTGCCCGTTCTCGTCCACCGCATTTTCTATCGTCATATAACCGCCTTCGTCGCGCAGCCGCCCGGTTTCAGCGCTCACGCCCATCTGATCGAGGAAGGCATTGGTGAAGCTCAGCACCTTGCCGCCGAATTTTCCATCGATCAGAAAGCTGAAAGAAAAATCACGGAAGCGCAGGTCCTGCTTCAGGCCCACGGAAATACGGGGATTGGGGTTGCCGAGATATTGCCCGTTCTCATAATAAGGGATGCCCGTGGCGGAATTGATGACGATCCTTCCCTGCTCGTCCCGGCGAAAGCCTCTGCCGTATATATCGCCGTAGGCGCCGCCTTTTTTCAGGATGCCGTCTTCCGCCCCTGATCCGCCGGTTAAGCGGTATTGCTGGTTGGACGCATAATCTACCACTCCATAATCGAACAGCTCTATCACGCGGTTGCTGTTATGATAGAAATTCAGCGTGCTGGTCCAGTTCCAGTCCGGCCGGTCTATCAGCTTGCCGCTGAGCATGATCTCCAACCCTTTGTTCTGGATGTTGCCGGCATTGATGTCCGCCAGTGTACCGGGACCGGCCAGCAGGCTTACGCCGCTGAAATACTGGTGAATGATATTGGATTTGTACCAGGTCACGTCCAGCGAAAGCCGGTTGTCGAACAGCTTCCAGTGGGTGCCGATCTCTAATGACTTGTTGCGTTCCGGCTGCAGCTCAATGCCCGGCACGCCCACCACCGGCCGGCTGACCGGCGGGCTGGACACGCCGCCGCCGAGGAACGTATACAGCGGATAGGTGCTGAAGGGCGCAATATCGTTTCCCACGATGGCGTAGGACGCGCGCACTTTCGCCATGTTGATGAACGGCGGCAGCTGTATCCATTCATGCAGCATGGCGCTGAGGCCGGCGGAATAATAGTTGTACCCGCGGCCTTCCGTAGTGGTGAAAGCCAGTGTGGAAGACCAGTCGTGGCGGTCGGACAGATCGAAGTACAGCTTGTCCCGGTAGCTGAATTGCAGGCTGCCGAATACGGATTGCAGCTGGCGGTTGGTGGCGGTATTGCGGATGTCTATCGTGGCGCGTTCGAGCGCGGATTCGAGGAAGACGTTGGGTACGGACGGAGAGCCTTCAATGGTGGTCACTTTTCCCTGCTGGTCCTGCACGGAGGTGCCGGCGGTAAAGCTGACGCCCCAGTCGCTGCCAAGGCGCCGTTCGCCGGTGAGCAGCAGGTCGCCGTACAGGGCGCGGTTATTGGTGCGGCCGGAGAAGTAGTTGCCGTTGGCGCGGGCGAGCGTGGCTTGCGTGGTGGCATGGATGCGGCGTTCGTACTCATTGAGAAAGTAGCTCACGTTGCCGCGCGCCTGCACGGAAAGCCAGGTGTTGAGGATGTATTTCAGCGATACTGCGGCGTACACGTTCTGGTTGCGGTTCTCTGATGCGTTGCGGTGCAGCGTCCAGTACGGGTTCTGCTGGTAATCCTGGCCGCCCCAACCGCCGCCGTTGGCAAGGTCTTTATCGTAGTTGATATTCCACCAGTTTTGCGCATACAGATAACGGGCGGGAGAAAAATATTCGAACTGCTTGTAATCGGAAAAGTTCTGTCCGCGCGGGAACATATACAGTCCGGGTAAAGGATTGAAATAGATGCCGGGGTTGATGCGGTTGTGCGCCTGCTGCATGGCGCCGATGAAAGTGCCGTCGAAGTGCAGGCGGCCGTTCAGCAGCCTGCTGCTTTGCCGGAAGCTGAGCGTATGCTGCTTGTAGCGGCTGGTGGGCAGTATGCCTTTGTTATCGGTGTTGGAATAAGAGAGGTAGTTGGAGGAATGTTCGTTGCCGGTTTGCAGGCCGAGGCTGTTGATGAAGGTGAGGCCGGTCTGGAAGAAATCCTTTACATAATCCTTGTCCGGCTGCGTGGCGCCTTTTGCGCCCCAGCTTTCGTCGCTGCCGGGCGATGATTCCGTGGGCGGGGTGGTTTGCAGATAATCGTATTGCAGCTTCGGTAATATCTTCGCCTTTTCTACGGTAACGCTGCTGGAAAAATCGATCCGGCCGCCGCCGTTCTTTCCTTTTTTTGTGGTGATGAGCACTACGCCGTTGCTGCCCTGGCTGCCGTACAAGGCGGATGCGGAGGCGCCTTTCAGCAGGCTGATGCTTTCAATATCGTCCGGGTTGAGGGTGCTGATCACATCGCCGGCGTCGGGAATTTCGTTGTACAGCCCCGCGCTGGGGCCGCCTACCTGGTTATACACGGGCAGGCCGTCTATCACATAAAGCGGCTGGCTGTTGCGGGTGGATTTGTCGCCGCGCAATACCATTCTCACCGAACCGCCCGCACCGCCGGAGGTGCGGTTTACCTGCAGGCCGGCCACTTTACCGCTCAGGCTGTTCAGGATGTTCGTGTTCTTGACGGTGGTGAGGTCGCTGCCGGCCACTACTTCGGTGGCGTAGGTGAGGCTCCTGGATTTGCGGGCGATGCCGAGCGCGGTGACTGTAAATTCGGCGAGGCTGCTTTCGTCCCTTTCCAGCGATAGCGAAACGAATAACACGCTGTCGCTAACCTGCAGCTTTTTTTTCAGGGTGCGGAAACCGATGAAGGAAACTTCGATGGTACAGGGGCCGTGGAGTATATTTTTCAGCGTGAAGTTACCGTCCTTGTCCGCCAGCGTACCGGCGCCATGTTCCCGGACCATGATGCTGGCGCCGGGCAACGGTGTACCGGTATCGTCCACCACCTTTCCGCTTATTTTCGCAAGCACCGGTAACAGCTCCTCCCCTGTTTTTTTACGGATGACGATGATCCGGTCGGTGATCACCCAGGTGAGTTTCGTATGTTGCAGACTGGCCGCCAGCGCATCTTCCAGGCTAACGTTCTTCACATCGATCGTAACCGGTCTTTCATTTTTGAGCAGCTTGTTATTGTAGAGCAGCGAATAGCCGCTTTGTTGCTGGATGGCAGCGAAGATATCGCACAACGGCGCATTTTCATAAACGAGTGTCACACGCTGCGAATAGACATCAGTGGATAAACAGAGTAAACAAAAAAGTAAACGTGTAAAATTCCGCCTCATGTGAAGGTGATTTTCCTATACTCCTACATGCAGCAGCAATATCCTCTTTTTTTGAGGAATTTTCGAGGATTATTATTTATTGGGTAACGATGAGCTTGTTGCCTTCGAGGGTGCAGTGCACGCCGCCTTCACGCAGGGCGGTCACAACGCTGGACAGGCGGATGTTCCGGTCTATCTTCCCGCTCAGTTCATACCCGGTGGGTACGCCGTTGAACACCACTTCAATATTGTACCAGCGGGAAATCTCCCGCAGCAGGGTGGTTGCGTCGGCGCCGCTGAACTGGAAATACCCGTTCTTCCAGGCTACGGCTTCTTCGGTATTGGCGTTCCGCACGAGTTTTGCGGCGGCGGCTTTTTTATCGAATATGACCTGCTGGCCGGGTTGCAGCCGGTACCGGGCGTCGCCGGCCAGCACCTGTACTTTTCCCTGCAGCAGCGTGGTCTTCTGCCATGTTTCATCGCTGTAGGCGGATATATTGAAGCGGGTGCCGAGCACCTGTATGGTGGTTTGCGTTGTTTTTACGATAAAGGGCTGCCGGCTGTTCTGCGCTACTTCAAAATAGGCTTCGCCTTCCAGCTCCACTACCCTTTCGCTGCCGTTGAAGTCTACCGGGAATTGCAGTGACGAGGCGGCGTTGAGCCATACGCGGGTGCCGTCCGCCAGGTCTACCTGGTATTGCCCGCCGCGGGGGGTGGATACTTTGTTGCGCAGCGCAAGGCCGGTGGCGGTGACGTTGCCGGGCTGATATACCAGGCGGCCTTCGCTGGTTTTGATGATGTTGGTGTTGCCTTGCCGGGTGATGGTGTCCGGATGTTGTTCGTCGAGTGCCACGGTGGCGCCGTTCGCGAGGGTCAGCAGGGCTTTTTTGCCGCCGGGGAGCGCTTCTGTGGCCGGTTTATCCGGGGTGGTGCTCACTATGGCGGGTGGTGCGGGGGATGGTTGGCGGAGGAGGAAATACGCGGCTCCTGCCAGCAGTAAGATGGCGGCAGCGGCGGCGATCCTGCCGTAGCGTTTGCGGGGGGAAAGCGGGAGTATTTTGGCGGGGGCTTCATCGGCGGGCTGATGGATGTTTGCGGGTGCTCCAGCTGCGCCGTGTTGCCGCAAGTCTACGGCTTCGGCTGCACCGCTTTGCGGCTGGTCAATGACCCTGCCGGCTTCCAGAATTTCCGCCATCATCGCATTCGCGCGTGCTTCCCCGGGCAGGGCAATGCCCTGCCGGCGCTGCTCCAGCCATTCTTCCATGGAAGCCGTGACCGAACCATCCGGGTCCCGGTCCAATGCATCGGCAAGCTCCTGCAGCTCCTCTCCGGTAGCCTGCCTGGCGTGTGCCCGCTCCATGATTGCTATGATCCGCTCTTTATTCATTAATTACGCTCATACTAAAGACTGACAAACGCTAAAGTAGTACCTATAATTCAAAAATATTATTGCCGCGGCAAACAAAGGTGAATAACCGGCCTTTTCCAGGGCGGCGCGGATGAATTTCAGGGCGCGGACCATGGTGTTCTTTACGGATTGTTCGGAGAGTTCCATGAGCCCGGCTATTTCGCGGGTGTTGTATCCTTTTTCCCTGCTGAGCAGGTATACTTTTCGTTGCTGGGGAGGCATCTGTTCCACGGCCTGGCGAACGAGGCGGACGATGGCTTTACAGGTGAGCGATTCTTCCGTTGCGCTGTTCGTGAGCGGGGCGCGCAGCTCCGCGGAGATGGCTTCGGCGGCCTTCCGGTGCGTTTTCAGGTTACGCAGGCCGGTCAGGGATTTGTAGTAAGCGATGCGAAGCAGCCAGGCCCGGGGATGGCCGATGCCCGGCAGTTTCGCACGATGCGTCCATACGCTTAAAAATGTATCCTGCAGAATGTCTTCCGCCATATCCGCGTCTTCCACCATCCGGAAGATCATCGGATATACCTGGGGCATGTATAAGGTGAACAGTTCCCGGAAGGCCCGTTCATTGCCGTCGGCTATTTGCTGGAAAAGTTCTTTTTCATTCAACGTTACGGAATACTATGCTTCCTGCAGGAAGGGATATCTGTAATCTGTTGGCGGCACCAGCGTTTCCTTCACCGTTCTGGCGCTTAACCAGCGGTAGAGGTTCAGCTGGGAACCGGCCTTGTCGTTCGTGCCGGATGCCCGCGCGCCGCCGAAAGGCTGCTGCCCTACTACGGCTCCTGTGGGCTTGTCGTTAATATAGAAATTGCCCGCCGCATTCCGGAGCTTCGTGGTCGCCAGCTCCAAAGCATAGCGGTCCTGCCCCAGTACCGCGCCGGTCAGCGCATAGGTGCTGGTGCTGTCCACCACTTCGAGCGTTTCTTCGAATTTCTCCGCGTCGTACACGTAGATGCTGAGCACGGGTCCGAAGATCTCTTCGCACATGGTGATGTATTTCGGGTCGGTGGTTTCTATAACGGTCGGCTCGATGAAATATCCTTCCGACTTGTTGTAATTACCACCCGCGATGATCTTTGCGGACGGGTCTTTCTTCGCGTTATCTATATAACTGGCGATCTTGTCGAAAGACTTTTCATCGATCACCGCATTGATGAAGTTGGAAAAATCTTCCGTTGTGCCCATCTTCATGCTTTTCAGCGCGGCGGTGAGCTTTGTTTTGATCTCTTCCGCGATGTTGGAAGGAAGATAAGCGCGGGAAGCGGCGGAGCATTTCTGGCCCTGGTATTCGAAAGCGCCACGCGCCAGTGCGGTCACCACTGTGTCCACATCCGCGGATTTATGCGCGATCACGAAGTCCTTGCCGCCGGTTTCGCCAACAATGCGGGGGTATGTTTTGTATCTGGCGATATTGTTGCCGATGGTCTTCCACATGGTCTGGAAAACGCCGGTGGAGCCGGTGAAGTGAATACCCGCGAAGTCGGGGTGTGCAAAGCACACATCACCGATGGTGGGTCCGCTGGCATATACGAGGTTGATCACACCGTCAGGCAGGCCGGCTTCCATCAGCACCTTCATAAAGAAGCTGGCGTGGAACACCTGCGTGTTGGCGGGCTTCCATACCACCACGTTGCCGCACATGGCCGCGGAGGTGGGCAGGTTGCCGCCGATGGCGGAGAAGTTGAAGGGGGTTACCGCCAGCACGAACCCTTCGAGGGGGCGGTATTCCAGGCGGTTGTGCACGCCGGGAGAGCTGATGGGCTGCTGCCGGTAGATCTCGGTGAGATAATGCACATTGAAACGCAGGAAGTCGATCAGCTCACAGGCGCTGTCGATCTCCGCCTGGTAGGCGTTCTTGCTCTGTCCGAGCATGGTGGCGGCATTGGTATGCGCGCGGTATTTGGTGGCCAGCAGCTCGGCGGCTTTCAGGAAAATGGCGGCGCGGTGCTCCCAGGGAGTGTCCGCCCATTGCTGACGCGCGGCGAGCGCGGCGTTGATGGCGTCTGTAACATGACTGGCGTCTCCGGCATGGAAATGCCCCAGTTTGTGTTTGATCTCGTGCGGGGGACGGATGTCTACCGTTTTGCCGGTGCGTACTTCCTTTCCGCCGATATACATGGGGATGTCCTGTTCCGTTGCTTTGAACGCAGCCAGTTGCTTTTTCAGGGCGTCCCTTTCGGGAGAGCCCGGAGCAAAGCTCATGACGGGTTCATTTGCAGGATGTGCAAAGTTAAAATAAGCATTGTGCATGGCTGGATCTTGTTGTTGTTTGGTGTTTATTGAATTTTCTCGTCTTCCTTCTGCATCATCAGGTATGCTTTGATAAAGCCGTCCAGTTCGCCATCCATCACGGGCTGTACGTTGCCTACTTCAAACTCTGTGCGGTGATCCTTGATCATCTTGTAAGGATGAAAAACGTAGGAACGTATCTGGGAGCCCCATTCGATCTTGCGTTTATTGGCGTTGGTGGCGTTTTTCAGTTCTTCGCGCCGGCGGATCTCTTCTTCGTACAGGCGTGATTTCAGCATGGTGAGCGCTTTGGTGCGGTTCTCGCCTTGTGTGCGCGCCTGCTGGCACTCGATGATGATGCCGGAGGGGATGTGCTTCAACCGTACGGCCGTTTCCACCTTGTTCACGTTCTGTCCGCCCTTGCCGCCGGAACGGTAAAATTCCCATTCCAGGTCCGCGGGGTTCACGGCCACTTCGATCGTATCGTCTACCAGCGGGTATACAAATACGGACGCGAACGACGTATGCCTGCGGGCGTTGGAATCGAACGGCGAGATGCGCACGAGGCGGTGCACGCCGCTTTCCGCTTTCAGCAAGCCGTAGGCAAATTCTCCGTCGAACTCCAGCGTGGCGGACTTGATGCCCGCGCCGTCACCATACTGCACGTCAATTTCACTGACTTTCCATCCCTGTTTTTCTCCGTACATGCGGTACATGCGCAGGAGCATTTCTGCCCAGTCCTGGCTTTCCGTACCCCCGGCACCGGAGTTGATGGTCAATACAGCAGGCATTTCATCCTCGGGCTGGTTCAGCGTGCTCTTGAATTCCAGCTCGTCCAGCGCATCGAGCGCATGGGCATAAGCCGCATTCACTTCTTCTTCCGTCGCTTCCCCCTCCTTCTGAAAATCAAGCAACACCGCGCTGTCTTCGATCGCGGTCTTTACCTGCTCATAAAGGTCTACCCAGAATTTATTTACCTTAATTTCTTTCAGGATAGCAGTGGCCCTTTCATTGTCGTCCCAGAATCCGGGCGCAAGCGTCATCTGCTTATCGTTTTCGATTTTGTCTATGCGGTCCTGTACGTTAAAGAAAACCTCCCAGGACGTACAGACGGTCCCTCATAGCCTTCAATTGTTCTATAGTCATAGGGCGCGAAGTTAATTAAACCATCACGAATTAGCAATTGTAGTTTATGCGATGATATCCCTTTAAAGATTTTTTGTGTTTTCCGTTGAATGCCCGTTATTTGCCCAAATTTTATTTTTTGTTTGTTAATCCAGCAAGATGGAGAGTTTCAAAAATGCAGGAAACCCGGAACCGGGTTCCTATATTCAGAGCATAAGAGATATTTGTAACACTTATAATGAAAGGCTCAGGCTGATCCTTCGCGGCACCAATGACAATTATGCCCCATTGGAATTGGGAAATCCCTGTCAACACCTTCTCAATTGCGGCATTCCCGACCTGCCCCTTCAAATTTCGGTAAGACGCCTGGTAGATAAGAAATTGCAGGCCAATCACCCTTTCTCCCTGGTTTCAGTGGCACACCTGCCGGCATATTTAAACGATCCTATCGCTGTATTCCAAAGCAAAACACGGCAGGAAATAAAAGTAATTCTAACAGAAATGGAAGAGCGCGGGATCAACTTTGTTGTTGCACTTGAACCGCAAAAATTAAAAGGAAATCAGGAGGTGAATGATATCAGAAGCATCTATCCCAAAGATAATGTAAAAGAGATCTTACGCTGGATTGCAGAGGACGGGCTGCTGGAATATTGCCATAAAGAAAAAATCCTTAATTGGATTGGCAAACAACAGTCCTATTCCGTTGAGGTTGCCAATCTAATTAAGGACTGTACAAAGATAGTAAAATCCATATAAAATGCAGCAAAAAATTTACACTCCTTTCAAATCGGTTGTCAATTGGAGGGGTTTTTGCGGACAGAAAGCCGTAAATTACTATGGCTATGGAAACAATCATCAACATTCCCCGCTACCGTCAGCGGATCATCTTCAATGTGGTGGGACTGCTGATAGTGATAGCTGTAAACGTGCTTTCTTCCACCGGCAGGTTGAATAACAAAACGGCGGGCGAACTGTCTGAAAAATACCCCAACCTGTTCGTTCCCGCCGGTGTTACTTTTTCCATATGGGGCCTTATTTACCTGGCGCTCGCCGGCTTCGCGGCGTACCAGCTCTGGCTTGCGTTCAGCAGGGACCATGAGCTGGAACTGGAGGCTTTTGTGCGGCGGATGCGGGGCTGGTTCCTGCTGAATTGCCTGGGCAATACCTGCTGGCTTTTTGCCTGGCATTATGAATGGCTGCCCCTGTCCATGTTCTTCATGCTGGTGATCATCGTCAGCCTGATCATGATACACCGTAATTTCCGTATTGCGCATTCGGGGGCTTCGCCGCGGGAGAAGCTGTTCATTCATTTTCCTTTTGGCGTTTACTTCGGCTGGATCAGCATTGCTACCATCGCCAATGTAACGGTGCTGCTTATATCGCTGGGCATACCGGGCTTCGGGCTTTCCGGGCTGACCTGGACGGTGAGCATGATGTGCCTGGGCACGGTGCTGGCGCTGTTCATGATCCTCCGTTTTAACAATATCTACTATGGCCTGGCCTGTATCTGGGCTTTCTATGGCATTGTGCTGAAGCAGGATGCCGCCGCGGGTACCGACCCCGCGATCGTGGTGTCTACCGGCACGATCGTCATTGCCGTGCTCGGCCTCGCCGTACTCCTGCAACTGCTACGCAAAAAAGCGATTGTGTAAGTGAAACCCCATCCGTATTTTTGATCGAATTTAATCTGACCAATAATGTTCCCATCCGTACAACCGACTGCTACAAAAGCCTGGCAGCAACTGCAGGCGCATGCCGCTGACATGCAAAAGACGCATATGCGCCAGCTGTTCGCAGAAGACCCGCAACGCTTTTCGGCTTTCTCGCTGCAATTCGAAGACATACTGTTCGACTATTCCAAGAACATCCTCACTCCCCGCACCCTGCAGCTTCTGCAGGAGCTGGCGCGTGAATGTAAACTGGACGAAGCCGTGAAAGCCATGTTCGGCGCAGAAAAGATCAATGCCACCGAAAACCGCGCTGTGCTCCACACCGCGCTCCGCAACCGCTCCAATCAGCCGGTGCTGCTGGACGGAAAGGACGTGATGCCGGAAGTCAATGCCGTGCTGCAGCAGATGGAAGATTGCTGTAAACGTATCCATTCCGGCGCCTGGAAGGGTTTTTCGGGTAAGCGTATCCGTTATATCGTGAACATCGGCATCGGCGGCTCCGATCTCGGCCCCGTGATGGTCACCGAAGCGCTGCGCCCCTACTGGGTGGAAGGTATTCAGACCTACTTTGTATCGAATGTGGACGGCACGCATATTGCGGAAACGCTCAAAAAAGTGAAAGCGGACGAAACGCTGTTCCTCATCGCTTCCAAAACTTTCACCACGCAGGAAACCATGACCAACGCACATTCCGCGCGTACCTGGTTCCTCTCGCAGGGCGGCAGTGAAAAAGATATTGCGCTGCATTTCGCCGCTTTGTCCACTAACGAAAAAGCGGTAAAAGAATTCGGCATCGATACCAAGAACATGTTCGCTTTCTGGGACTGGGTGGGCGGCCGTTATTCCCTCTGGTCCGCCATCGGCCTTTCTATTGCGCTGACCATCGGATTCGATCATTTCTCCGCGTTGCTGGCCGGCGCGCATGCTACAGACCAGCACTTCAGGGATACGCCGTTCGAGCGCAACATTCCGGTGATCATGGCGCTGACTGGACTGTGGTATGGTAACTTCTTCGGCGCGGATTCAGAGGCCATCCTGCCTTACGATCAATATATGCACCGCTTTGCGGCTTACTTCCAGCAGGGCAATATGGAAAGCAACGGCAAGTATGTGGACCGCACGGGCGAGGCTGTTGCGTACCAGACGGGCCCCATTGTGTGGGGAGAGCCGGGCACGAACGGGCAGCATGCTTTCTATCAGCTGATCCACCAGGGCACCAAAATGATCCCCTGCGATTTCATTGCCCCGGCCATCAGCCATAACCCGCTTAGCGATCATCATCCCAAACTGCTGTCTAACTTCTTCGCACAAACGGAGGCGCTGATGAACGGCAAAACAGCTGAGGAAGTACGTGCGGAAGGCACACCCGAAGAGCTGGTGCCCTACAAGGTATTCACCGGCAACCGGCCTACGAACTCCTTCCTGCTGAAGCAGGTAACGCCCCGTTCCCTCGGTGCGCTGATCGCGCTATACGAGCACAAGATCTTTGTGCAGGGCGCTATCTGGAATATCTATTCGTTCGATCAATGGGGCGTGGAGCTTGGCAAGCAGCTGGCGAACAAGATACTGCCGGAGCTGAGCGGAAATTCGGCGGTTACCTCGCATGATTCTTCTACGAACGGGCTGATCAATGCTTACAAAAGCATGCGTTAGCTGATAATATTTTAGCGGTTTACAAGACCTGCATCGGCCTTACACTATTTTAACAAAAAGTCCCTGATCCATTCTTAAAACGATTAAAAGAAGATCAGGGACTTTTCGTATCTATGGGTATGCCATGGATATGCTATGGATCATCCATGGATAATCCCCCGGTCATCTATGGATAAACCCCGATTCATATCCGGTTTTCAGGCAGATGAGGGCATAAAAAAAGACCTCTGGCATTACCAAAGGTCTTGAATATCGTATCATAAAGCTGGCAGGGAGAAAATTACCACTTGTCCACATCTTCACCGGAGGAAGCCGGTGTTTCAGCGGCATCAACGGTTACTTCTGCTTCTGCCCTGGGAGCGGGAGCCGCAACAACTTCTACACCTTCACCATCCTGCTCGTCCTCACGGCTTTCAGAATAGTCGTGATTGTAAGCATCAAAATCGAAATCGGGCATCAATTCTGTTTTCACATAATTGATGGTTTCGGTTAAAGCGTTCAGGAACTTGTTAAAGTCTTCTTTGTACAGGAATACTTTATGCCTGTCGTAACCGTTATCGTTGAAACGCTTTTTACTTTCGGTGATAGTCAGAAAGTAGTCGTTCCCCCGGGTAGTTTTTACATCAAAGAAATAAGTTCTTCTTTTGCCCGCTTTCAATCTCTTGGAAAAGATGCTGTCGTTGTTTCTTTCCTGTTGATTGTTGTTTTCGTACGCCACAGTTGATAGATTTAAGTGTTAACGAATCAAATCCTGTTTGAATGATCAATAATCAACAAATATACTATTGTTTTACAAATATCAAAATAATTTTAAATGATTTTGAAAAATCATCTTATATTTCGCGCAAAGCTTGACGGGTGCGCAATCTGGCGGCACAAGCCCTATTCATTAACACTCTCCTCTTCACCGGTTTGCTGACGGGCGTAAAGCTCTGAATAGTAGCCGTTTTTAGCCAGCAGCTCTTCATGTGTGCCGGTTTCCACCATCCTTCCTTCATCGAGCACAATAATGCGGTCAAATGTAAACAGGGCGAATATCCGGTGGGTGATGATAATGGCCGTTTTATCCTGCAGATAGGCGTAGAGGTTACCGATGATCTCTTTTTCGGTGCGGGCGTCCACGGCGGATAAGCAGTCGTCAAACACCATGATGTGCGGATCGCGGATCAGCGCGCGGGCAATGGATACGCGCTGTTTCTGCCCGCCGCTGAGCGTAACGCCGCGCTCCCCTACCACGGTATTGAAACCATCGGGGAACTGCAGGATGTCTTTCTCCACAGAAGCCTGCCTGGCTGCCTGATGCACGGCTTCTTCCGTTGCCGCGGGCTCGCCGAAGCGGATGTTGTTGCTGATGGTATCGGAGAACAGGAATACGTCTTGCGGTACATAGCTGATCTGGTTGCGGAGCTGCGACAATTTGAGATCGCGGATGTCTGTTCCATCGATTTTCACCTGCCCCTGCTGCGGGTCGTACATGCGTATCAACAGCTGCGCCAGCGTGGATTTTCCGGAGCCTGTGCGGCCGATGACGGCTACTTTCTGGCCGGGCCTGATGGTCAGCTCAAAATCTTTCAGCGCCTGGATGCCGGTATGCGGATAGGTAAATGAAACACCGGAAAAGTGGATCTCCCCTTTCAGCGTCATGTCCTTTGCGTCCGGCGCATCCTGTATGCCGGGCCGCTCGTCCAGAAATTCATTGATCCGCTGCTGCGATGCCGCGGCGCGCTGTATCATGGAGGCTACCCATCCGATGGAAAAGAACGGGAACGTGAGCATGTTCACATACAACACAAACTCCGCGAGGTTGCCGATGGTGATATTCCCTTTGATCACCTGCACGCCGCCGATATAGATGGTCAGCAGCACGCTGAGGCCGATCATCAGCGCCATCGCGGGCTGGTATAATGCGTCTGTTTTAGCAAGACTGATAGAGCTTTGCTTGTAGGCTTCGCTGGCCTGCTCGAAATGCAGGGCGCTGGGCTCTTCCTGCACGTATGATTTGATCACGCGGATGCCGGAGTAAGATTCCTGCGCCACGGAAGTGATGTTGGATAATTGCGCCTGGATGCGCTCGCTTTTTTTGTGGATCACGCGGTTGACCAGGTAGATGGTGATGGCCAGCAAAGGCAATGGCGACAGGGTGTAGAGCGTGAGCATGGGGTTCACGGTCCACATGAGCCAGATGATCATCACCATCATGATCACGGTACGTGTGGCGTACATCAGCGCCGGCCCAACGTACATGCGTACACGCGAAACATCTTCCGTGATGCGGCTCATCAAGTCGCCGGTGCGGTTCATCTTGAAAAAGTTCAGATCGAGGCGCTGGTATTGCTGGAAGATCTCGTTCTTCAGGTCGTATTCAATGTAGCGGCTCATCACAATGAGGGTCTGCCTTTGCAGGAACATGAAGAAGCCGCTCAGCAATGCAAGCCCGAGAATGGAAAGTCCGTAGAAGGTGAGCGTACCGGAGAAGCCGGAGCGGAAAGCGCCGTTCAGCGCAGTGTCTTCCAGCATGCGGTAGTTGCGGATATTCTGGTCCAGCAGGTCAAAGATCTGCCGGACCAGGATGGGCTGAAATACGCTGAACACAATGGATACTGCTGTGAAAAGCGTTCCCAGTAAAAACCGCCATTTATATTTTACGAAGTATTTGTTTAAAGCTGCGAGGTGTTTCATCTGTTCTTTCGGTCTTTGCAAATGATCAAATGTAACCGCGCATCACGGTTACATCATGACTTTACAAATGTAGGCATTTTAGATTCCTCGGCTACCGCTTTATTCGTGTTTGCCGCCTAACAGATTTTTTCCGCGGAGGATGAGCTTGTATCCTCTGCGCCTCACCGAAATAGCGCGCTGGTATTGCAGGTTGCTCATGCGGTGTTTGCGGTATGCGGCAAAGATCGATGTGGCGGTGAGCAGCCCTTTTACTTCCTGCTTGTTTTCCTTGTTCACAACGAGTATCTGTGAAAGACCATAGCGGCCCATGATGTCCATCGCAAGGCTGAGGCTGCTTTCGGGATATACGTAGATGGTCTGGTATTGTATGGCGGCGGGATCTTTGGCGGGCTCCATCACGTTTTCCACTCTCAGCGCCTGCAGCACGTCCGGCTCATACGCATCTGGCGTAGGCACGCCCCTGCGCTGAATTTTTTCGGTCATGATCGATCCTTTCATCAAAAAGAAAGAAACGAAATAGGACGCTGTGCAGGCTGCGAGCAAAGGCATCAATCCGTGCGGCTGCATGGTGCATTCAAACGCGAATATGATGGACGTGAGCAATGCGCGTGCCGCGCCCGCGAACATGGCGGCCATGCCTATCAGCGCGCAGGTGGGCAGGTTGATATGCGCCTGGGGGAACAGGTGTAACACCAGCATGCCGAGGCCCACGCCTGTTGCGCCACCGATGGTCAGCAAAGGCGCCAGCGTACCGCCGGAAGTGCCGCTGCCGAGGGAAATGGACCAGGAGATGAACTTCAGGAAACACAGGCCCAGCACCATTTGCAGGGGCAGGGAGCCGGACAGCAGATGCGTGATGTTCTCATACCCTACGCCGAGCGTATACGGCGCAAAATAGCCGGTCACGCCAACGGCGATGGCGCCGATCGCGGGCCACCACATCCAGTGTATGGGCAGATGCTCGAACATATCTTCTATGAAATACACACTTTTTGAAACGAGTGCGGCGATGACGCCGATCATCACGCCGAGGCCCAGGTACCAGAGCATGTCCTGCCAGGTAGGCGCGGGAATGGCCGGCATGTGGAATACCGGCGCGGTGCTGAACAGCAGGTAGTGCATAGCGGTGCCGGTGGCGCAGGCCAGGGCAACGGGGATGATGGAACGGGGCGAAAATTCGAACAGCAGCAGTTCTATGGCGAGCAACACCGCCGCGATTGGCGTACCGAAGATGGCGGCCATACCGGCCGTAGCGCCCGCTGTGAGCATGATCTTGCGCTCGTTCGGGGTAATATGCATGATCTGGCCGGTGAACGAACCAAAGGCGCCACCGGTGGAAATGATCGGCCCTTCCGCGCCGAACGGCCCGCCCGTGCCGATGGAAAGCGCGGCTGACAACGGCTTGAGCCAGGTAATAATAGGTTTGATGCGGCTCTCGTTCGTCAGCACCTGTTCCATGGCCTCGGGAATACCATGCCCGCGGATAGCGGACGATCCGAGGCGCGCCATGATGCCTACGATCAGTCCACCTATAACCGGCACCACGATCACCACCAGGCCGAGCGTATTGGTAGCGGGACTGTTTTCCGCGAATGAAAATGTTCCATGAAAAGAAAGGTTGGTAACCAGGTTGATCAGGGCCACCAGCCCTTTTGCAACAAAACCGATGACAATGGCGTTGACGATCACCTGCAGGCTCAGGAAAAATACTCTTTTGGACACGACGGTTGTTGCCGGTTCCGCGACCATATCCATGTTGTTTTCCAGCGACGGCGCAATGGAAATGGCCTCATCTTGACGACTCATACTTATAGTTATTTGCTTGCAAAAGTATTATTTATGCAATACTTTTGACAATATTTCTTTACAAATCATCTGTAATATATTGCTTTGGCAATGTTTAGGACATGACACATCATCCCAATTGCTTCCTTTGCAGGCACAGCCTGCCTGCATGGTCAGGCGCCATTGAAACGAACGCGGAACTGATCCGTTTTAAAAAAGGCCAGGTGCTTTTCCGCGAAGGCGATCCTGCCATGGGCTTCTTTTTTATTCATGAAGGAAAAGTAAAGGTGCACAAGCAATGGGGCGATGAGAAAGACCTCATCATCAAGATCGCCGCGGAAGGCAATGTGCTCGGGCACCGCGGCATCGGCGTGAACCAGTGCTACCCCGTTACCGCCACCGCGCTGGAAGCGGGCAGCGCCTGTTTCATCACCACGGCCTTCTTCCGCACTACCCTGCAGGTGAACAGCGAATTATCCTACCAGATGATGATGTTGTACGCGCATGAGCTGCAGGCCGCGGAGCACAGCATGCGCAACATGGCGCATATGGACGTGAAAGGGCGCATTGCGGAGGCTTTGCTGAAGCTGCAGGAGATCTTCGGGCTGGATGAGGCGGGGCATATCAACAGCAGTATGACCAAACAGGAAATTGCTTCCTACGCGGGCACTACTTATGAAACGTTGTTTAAAGTGCTGAATGAATGGGCGCAGGACAAGGTGCTGGAGGTTTCGGGGAAGCATATCCGCATCCGGAAGGAGAAGCAGTTGAGGGCGTATATCCGGCATAGTTAGGAGCGCGGGATGACATAACCGGCGCAGCCGCTGTGTTAAGCAGATAGTTGCTTCGATGTTGGTGCAAAAAAATCCCGGCTACCTTTTGCGGCAACCGGGCGTCTCTTGTAGTACTTTCCTATTTATTTCAACCCGTTCAGGGTTTCGATGATCTTCTTTTCTGATGCTTCCGGGCTCACGGGTTCTTTTTTGAACGGCTGGCCGGTGATGTTTTCGAACAGCTCGATGTAGCGGTTGGTCACGCTTTCCACGAAAGCATCCGTCATTTCAGGTACCTGTTGCCCTTCTTTACCCTGGAAGCCGTTCTCCATCAGCCATTCGCGTACAAACTCCTTGCTCAGCTGCTTCTGCGGCTGGCCGGCCTTTTGTTTTTCCTCATAGCCTTCGGCATAGAAGAAACGGGAGGAATCGGGCGTATGGATCTCGTCGATCAGGTAAATGGTATCGCCGATCTTGCCGAATTCATATTTGGTGTCCACGAGGATGAGGCCGCGTTTCGCCGCCAGCTCCCTGCCGCGCTCGAACAGTGCGAGGGTGTATTTTTCAAGCTGCTCGTACTCGGCTTTGCTCACCAGGCCGCTGGAAATGATCTCGTCGCGGGAGATGTCCTCATCGTGCCCCTCATGCGCCTTGGTGGTGGGGGTGATAATGGGGCCGCCGGGGAAATAGTCGTTCTCCTTCAGACCTTCGGGCAGCGCCACGCCGCACA
This sequence comes from Chitinophaga cymbidii, assembly GCF_007992715.1. Lineage (GTDB taxonomy): Bacteria > Bacteroidota > Bacteroidia > Chitinophagales > Chitinophagaceae > Chitinophaga > Chitinophaga cymbidii. The sequence goes on along the minus strand of NZ_BKAU01000007.1, from coordinate 127,711 downwards.
GCTCGCGCTTGCCGCTTTTGTAAGTGCGCCAGGCGTGGCCGGTGAGGTTGCCGCGCACCACCATTTCCACGGGGAAGGTCTCGCATTTCAGGCCCACGGTGGCGTTGGGCAGGGGTACGGATTTGACCCAGTTAGGTACAATGTCTTTAGTGGCGTCCAGCATGATCGCCGCGATCTGGTTCAGCACCTGGCCCTTGAAAGGGATCGGGCGGGGCAAGACCACGTCGAATGCCGAGATACGGTCACTCACAAACATTACCATCCATTTGTCTTCAATGGTGTAAACATCACGTACCTTTCCTTTATAAAAGGCCGTCTGATTCGGAAACTTAAAGGTAGACTCCAACATACCGGAATATTTTTACAGATTATTTTTTCAGTGTTGCAAAAATAGGGCACCGGGCGCGAACTTTGCAAAGCAAATTTTATGAAGATGTCTTATCAGCCAATCGACTGTAACTACTATGACCGCCTGGAGGCGTGGGCGACGATGAGAACGCCCTGCCTGCTGGTGTTTCTGGACGAGGAGGGCGCGCAGCAGGAAGTTTCCGGCCTGATCGCCGACCTGTACACGGTAAACAAGGCAGAGTATTTGCGTATGGATAACGGCCTGACCTTGCGGCTGGACCGGCTGTTGTCCGTGAACGGGATACCGGTGCCGGGGCAGTGCGGGTAGAATATGAACCCGTGCGATGCCGGCAGAACATTCCGGCAACGCCGGCAGAACATTTAAAAATTTCAGGAAATGCTGACAGAAGAACCTATCGAGATCACCTGTTCCCGCGTGGCCATGGCTTTGCTGGCCGGCTGCCTGCTGGGGCTGGAACGGGAATGGCGGCGAAAAGCGGCCGGCATCCGCACCATTGCCCTTATCTGCATGAGCTCAACCTTATTTACTATCCTCAGTATCCAGATCGGGGGCGTGATGAGCAGTGACCGTATTGCTTCCAACATCCTTACCGGCGTGGGTTTCATTGGTGCGGGCGTGATCTTTCGCGGTGGGTTTACGGTGGATGGGATCACTACTGCCGCTACCATCTGGATATCGGCCGCCATAGGCATGGCTATCGGGATCGGGGATTACCGGCTGGCGTGGTTCACGGAGATCGTGGCGATATCGGTGCTGGCGGGGCTTTCTTTTGTGGAAGACCTGATCATCCATGGACGGGAAAAGAAATATTACGCGATCCGCTATCAGCAGAATGCGATGTCAACGGAAGCGGTTGAGCAGATATTCCGTGACAACCAGCTGCGGATCAAAAAGATATCCACTACCAAAACAACAGAAACCGGCTCGGGGGAGGTTGTACTTGAAGGAAAATATGAATTGACGGGGCGCCTCCGGAATATGGTGCAAATGAATGAGGCTCTGATAGCTAACGAGCATGTAATTCATTTTGATGTTGAGATGGCGAAGTGAGTTTACTTCTTCTTCCATGTCATCAACACCACTCCCGCTATCACGATCGCGGAACCTGTCAGCGCGCGGCCGGACAACGTTTCATCCACAACCAGCCAGCCCAGCAGGATCGCTACCACAGGGTTTACGTAAGCGTAAGTAGACGCGAGCCGCGCGGGGGCATTGTTCACCAGCCAGCTGTACGCCGTGTAGCCGATCAGCGATCCGAAGATCACGAGGTAGAGCACGGCGGACCAGGTTCTGAGGGTGGCGGCTTCGAGTGCGCCCCACTCCTGTCTTTCCAGCAATGTGCTTAATATCACGGACGAAACCACGCCTGCGAGCATCTGGATGCCGGAGGACGTAAGCTGTTTGGGGGTGTTCAACCGGGGAGACAGCAGGGAGCCGAGTGCCCAGGCAACGGAGCCGAACGTCAGGATGGGGATGGGCCAGAGCGGGTAGTCACGGTGCGAGGTGTCCAGCGGATTGAATATGAAACAAAGACCAGCGAAACCGAGGAAAAGTCCCCACAATGTGAGGGCCTTTGGCCTTTCCTTGCTGAAGAATGCCCAGTCCAGCGCAATGAACCAGGCCGGCAAAGCGGCAATAAAAAGGGCAACGAGCCCCGAGGGCATATATCTAACGGCGAGGGCTACACTTGAATTGCCGATCCCTATCAGCATCACCCCAATGAAAGCCGCATTGAGCCACTGCCTGCCGGTGGGCATTTCCTTTTCCACCCGCAGCCCGATGCCGAACATAATGCTGCCGGCGATAACGAACCGGATGGCGGAGAGCAGGAACGGCGGCAGTATTTCCGTGGCGATCTTCATGCCCAGGTAGGTAGAGCCCCAAAGGATATACACCAGCCCGAGGGCGGTGACGAGTTTTGTTTTATGCGGGATGTTCATGGTGTCCGTTTCTTCTTTTTCTTTCTGTGATAGGCTTCCTTTACTTTAGCGACATCTCCGCAGGTAGCCATGCTGCACCAGCGCCGGGAGTGGTTCTTGCTCCGGTCCACGAACAGCCAGTGGCAGGCGGGGCATTTTTTCAGCATGGGCAGTTCCTTGCCGGTCAGTAACGCAACGGCGTCCTGTATGATCCGGCGGAATGGCTGCTCCAGCGCCGGGCGGGCGAAGCCGAGTTGTATGTGCGGGGCCTGCAGCAATTCAATGTGCCCGAACGCCTGGGCGGTAAGCTCGCCGAGCTGCTGCAATTCCCGGGCCGGGGGCTTGCCTTTGGCAATGATACCGGAAAAGACCGTATACAGCAATTCCCGCAACCCGATAGCCTTTTCAAATTCCTGCTGTGCCTGCCGCGGAAATGCCCGGGCCATTTTTTCCAGCACCTGCCGCTCTTTAGCGGTTACGGCGCCGGTGTAAGCGCAGAACTCCAATAAGTGACGGTAATGCTGAAGATATTGATGCGCATCTTCCCGGCGGCGGTTATCCACCGTGTTCACAAAATCGAGACAAAGCAATCCTCCGTCAAGACGCATGTTTTGTATGGATTTTTCTACCGGCATCTGATATTTTAACCAGTTAAAGGCGTTTTACTGGTTATACAAAGATAGGCTTTCCAGGCGCTTTTGCAAACCCTGTTTTTGGGTTGAAGTAGGATGACATAACTGATTGATAAAGTAGTTGTTGTATAAAGAAGGCAGCCCTTTATTGAGCTGCCTTCTGATATTATTTTGATCGGATAAATATTGCGCGGATGATCTGATTAGCGCTATTTCGGAACGCCTGATACCTGTTTACGGAACATACACTTCTATCGTTGCGTTGGTCGGACGGCGCGGCGCCAGGAAGGAATCTACCTGCCGGTAATGCCGCTTCAGTTCGTCCCGGATCGCAAAGGGGAAGAAATTATTGAGCGTAGGGGCATATTCAAAAACAACTACATCGTAATATTTGTTCCGGATCTTCTCGTTATAATCAGCCAGCTGTCTGTTAAACATGCCCACGCCAAGGTGATGCCACAAGGGAATCTGATGCCCCGTCTCCTGCTTGTAGCCGATGGCCTGATCCAGTGGGGTTAATTCACTGAGGTTCAAAACTTTCACCTCTCTCCCTTTGGATTTTATTACAGGCATGTCCATCAATCTGTCCATTCCATGCACTGTGGAGGGCGGCATATAGATCTTTTTGAACACAGGAATAGATGAAAAGATCCATTCAGAAGTTGAAACATCCGTTGTATCTGTATTGATCATGAAGTTGTTACGCGAAACTACATTTTCGCCGCCGGCCACCACTTCCTGCGCCGGAGGAAGCATCCTGGTCAGGATTTTATCGATGTATTTATAGAAAGTACCCGACCACCACAGCAGGATCAGCAACCCTGCGCCGGCAAAATACCGGAAGTCTTCCAGCTTTATTTGCAATATCCACGCTAACTGGGTGAAAATAAAGGCGAAAGCAAAGCTGTGGAAGAAGATATTATTGTCCGGCGGCGTATAGCTGGTCACCTGGAAGATCGCGGCCTCCACGAGAATGCCGACAGTCACCAGCAGGAACATCATCTGCTGTTTATCAGCCCATAAAGCCCGCCAGTTTCTCAGGGAAGGGATCATGAGCAGCACGATCAGCAAAAAGTAGAATTTGAGCCATTGGGAGAAATTCAGGATCTCGTCCGCGAAGTCCTTTACCGCCAACCGGGAGTTATGCGGCGGCTGCCCGTGGTTGAACCAGTAGCCGAACCCGTGCGGAACGAAAGGCAGGATGAAAATGCAGCCCACCAGGATGTAAAATCCAACGAACCCCAGCAGCTCCGTCCACCGCCTCTCATGCAAACTATGATACCCCAGGATAGCGAGGCAAAGCAGCAACGCCAGCCCTCCGCCGTCCTGTTTCGTAAAAAAGCTGAGGAAAGTGAAAAAAGCCGCCGCGAACAACGTCAGCCATCGCCATTTACCTCCCTTTAAGGAGCACAGCAAAAACGCCAGCCCGATCAGCTCGTAGATGATAACGGTATGGTTGTACCAGGGCCAGAAATTGAAAAAGGAATAAGACAGCACAAACAGCAAAACAGACAACACCCTGATCCCCGCAGGCAGCCCCAGGCTTTTCATAATGGAACGGAAGGCAAACCCGCCCATAATGTTGATCAACACCTGCGCCTTTATCAGCGAAATGAGATAAGGCCCGAAGATCTTGAAAAACAGCGCGGGGATCAGCCAGAACCCGAACCCGAGCGGTGTTCCGAAATCGCGGTAGGGCATTTGCCCTTCAGACAGGCGGAAGGCGCCCTCCCATGTTAAAAAGATGTTCACGCGGTACGGGAATGTCGAGAACAAGGGAACAAGCGCAAGGCCGATAATGATAATACTTTCTAATACGGCCGCATTGCGGCGGTTGATGGCTAGTCGGTTCATTTGGGGGCTAAATTACAAGATATTGTTATTAATGCTCAAATGTAAATACATTTTCCTGGATTCGTTGTATCTTGCGAAGCATCAATGCCTGATTCCCTTGCAGTATCTGAAACTACTTAGACCAAAACACTGGGCAAAGAACGCATTCCTGTTCATACCCCTCTTTTTTGCCGGCGAGATCTTCAACGTAGAAAAAATCATGTGGCTGCTACTGGGCTTTGCCTGCTTTTCCGCTCTCGCCAGCAGCATTTACATTATTAACGACTACCGCGATATTGAAGCGGACAGGATGCACCCCGTCAAATGCAAGCGCCCCCTCGCATCCGGCGCCGTGTCAAAGAACACTGCGCTCGTTGTCTTCTTTCTGCTCGTCATCGGCGGCCTCGGCGGCGCTTGCCTGCTCGGCTCCAAGTTTGCTTTCGTGCTGAGCATCTATTTTGTGCTCAACCTCGCCTATTCTTTCGGCCTGAAGAACATTTCCATTCTGGACATCTTCATCGTGGCCATAGGCTTTGTGCTGCGCGTGAAAGCAGGCGGCGTTCTGTCCGGCATCGCCGTTTCGGAATGGCTGATGCTGATGGTCTTTCTGCTGGCGCTCTTCATGGCCATTGCCAAGCGGCGGGACGATATCGTGCTTAAAATAGCTTCCGGCAAAGACATGCGCGTGGCCTCCAAAGGGTATAATATGGACTTCCTGAACGTATCCCTGGCGCTGGTTTCCGCCGTTATCATCGTGGCTTACCTCATGTACACGATGGCCCCCGCCACCATGGAACGCTTCCACACCTACCGGCTTTACTACACCACTATTTTTGTAATTGCCGGATTAATGCGATATTTGCAAATAACCTACGTGGAGAACGATACCGGGTCTCCCACCAAAATCCTGTACAAAGACCGCTTTATTCAATTAACCATTTTCCTCTGGATACTGAGTTTTTATGTGATCATTTATTTGATGCCGGCCATTTTACCGGCGGATAAAAGTTTTTTTGAGTAAAATGCGCAAACAATTAGCAAACTGGGGAAATTACCCCGCATTGGACTGTGAGGAAAGCTCGTTCTCCCAGGAAGAACAGCTGACACAGTACGTTAACACCCATGACCGCATCATCGCCCGCGGGAACGGCCGTTGCTACGGCGATGCCTCCCTCGGCGAACACAGCATTTCCACCCTCCGTTACGATAAGGTACTGCACTTCGATGTGGAAACCGGCGATTTTGAATGCCAGGCCGGCATGACGCTGGACCAGGTGCTGGAGATCGTGGTGCCGAAAGGCTGGTTCCTCCCCGTCACCCCCGGCACCAAGTTCATCACCGTCGGCGGCGCCGTGGCGTCGGACGTACATGGCAAGAACCATCACTCCGAAGGCAGCTTTTCCAATCACATCCTGCACATGGAAGTGCTCACCGGCACCGGTATGATGACCTGCTCCCGGAGCAGCAATACAGATTTGTACTGGGCCACCTGCGGCGGAATGGGCCTCACCGGCATCATCACCAGCGTACGGTTCCGGCTTAAAAAGATAGAAACGGCTTACATCCGTCAGAAACAGATCAAAGCGGAAAATCTCGATGAAATACTCCGCCTGTTTGACGAATACACGCATTATACCTACTCCATGGCCTGGATCGATTGCCTGCAAAAAGGGAAATCGTTCGGCCGGAGCATTCTCATCGTTGGCGAACACGCCGCAAAAGAAGAGCTGAATGCCAAACAGGGCCGCGAACCGCTGGTGCTGCCGCCCAAAATGAAGCTCACTGTGCCGTTCAACCTGCCGTCTTTCGTGCTGAATAACTTTACGGTAAAAGCATTCAACGCTTTATACTACGGCAAGAACTACAAAAAAGTAATGGAAAGCGTGGTGCCCTACGAACCTTTCTTTTACCCGCTGGACGCGATCCATCACTGGAACCGCGGATATGGGAAGGACGGCTTTGTGCAGTATCAGTTCGTATTGCCGATAGATAAGAAAGAAGGACTGGCGGCCATTCTGCGGGCGATCAGTGACAAAGGATGGGGCTCTTTCCTTGCCGTGCTGAAGGTTTTCGGCAAGCAGGACGACCTGATTTCCTTCCCCATGGAAGGCTATACGCTGGCGCTGGACTTCCCGGTACGTAAAGGTTTGTTCGCTTTTTTAGATGAGCTGGACGCCCTGGTGCTGCAATACGGCGGCAGGCTCTATCTCACCAAAGACGCACGCATGCAGCAGGAAGTATTCTGGAAGAGCTACCCGAATGCTGAACGCTTTGCCGGCATCGTGAAAACTTTTAACCCGGACGGCAAATTCCGCTCCGTGCAATCCGACCGCCTTCTGCTAACACAATAGATCCCGAACATGCCTACTGTATTGATATTGGGCGCTGCTTCAGACATGGCCGTTGCCATTGCCCGGAAATATGCCACCGAAAAATATGCTGTTCAGCTCGCCGCCCGCAAGCCGGAACAATTGTACGCGCTGCAGCAGGACCTCCAAATCCGTGCGGGCGTTCCCGTTACTACGCATGCTTTTGATGCGCTGGACTTTGCCAGTCACCCCGCTTTTTACCGGCAGCTGGAAGTAAAACCCGATATCGTGATCTGCGTGTTCGGTTACCTCGGCGACCAGCAGGCCGCGCAAAGCGACTGGAACGAAGCCGCGCGCATCCTGCACACGAACTATACCGGCGCTGTATCCATTCTCAACGTGGTGGCGGAAGACATGGCCGCCCGCCAATCCGGCGCCATCATCGGCATCAGCTCCGTGGCCGGCGACCGCGGCAGGATGAGCAACTACCTGTACGGAAGCGCCAAGGCAGGGTTTACTGCTTATTTGTCCGGCTTACGCAACAGGCTGTTTCATACAGGCGTTCACGTGATGAGCGTGCAGCCCGGCTTCGTAAACACCCGCATGACGGAGAACCTCACGCTGCCGCCATTGCTCACCGCGCAGCCGGAAGAAGTGGCGAAAGATATCTTCAAAGGCGCCGCCGCCCGCAGGAACGTGATCTACACAAAATGGTTCTGGCGTTACATCATGTTCATTATCAGGAATATCCCCGAATTCATTTTCAAAAAACTGAAGCTTTGAAGAACGTTGCAGTCTTCTTTGATTTTGATGGTACCATCACCACAAAGGATACCCTGTTCGAGATCATCCGGTTTCAGAAAGGGAGCGCTGCATTGTATGGCGGATTGCTGATCCTCTCACCTTTGCTGGTGCTGTTCAAATTGAAGGTGATCACCAACCAGCGGATGAAAGAGATCGTGCTGCGCTTTTTCTTTAAGAATGACAGCCTGCCTGTATTTCAGCAGCTGTGCGATGATTTCTGCCGGCACCGGCTGCCTTCCCTCCTGCGGCCGAAAGCGCTGAATGCGATCGCGTGGCACCAGACGGAAGGGCACGCCGTATACATCGTTACCGCCTCCGCCGAAAACTGGGTGGAGCCCTGGAGCCGCACGCTCGGCATCCCCTGCCTCGGCTCGAAACTGGAAGTGAAGGACGGCCGCGTTACCGGTCTGCTGAATGGAAAGAATTGTAACGGCGACGAAAAGGTTTGCCGCATCCGGGAGGCCGTGCACCTCACCACTTTTGAAACGATCTACGCTTACGGCGACAGCAGCGGCGACAAGGAAATGCTGGCGCTCGCGCAGCATAAGGGGTTTCGGGCGTTTGAATAAAGCCTCCGTTTTATTACATTTACATTTGATAGTTAACACCCAAACCCTCATGGTATGCCTGAAACCAAGAAAATTCCCCTGGAATTTTTCACGCAAGCGCCTGAAGTGCAAGCCGCATTGCAGCAGCTGGCCGACCGGTTCGACGAGCCCGGTCCTTCCCACAACTATAAAAAGCTGATCGTATCAGACACCCTCGATGCCGAAGGCCATCAGTACGTGCACCTCGTGCAGGAAGGCGGCGGTGTGCTCGGCGTAGCCCTGGTGGGTTACACCTACATCCTCGAGAAAGTCGGCATCCGCTTCATGCGCCTCGCCGGCACCAGCGCCGGCGCCATCAACACTACCCTGCTGGCCGTTGTGAAGGAAGACAGATCAAGGAACTGCACCAGTTCCGAACGCATCCTCGAATATCTCTGCGAGAAACCTTTTTTCGATTTCGTAGATGGCCATCCCTTCGCGCGCAAGCTCATCCGCTGGATCATCAAAACAGAACATTTCGCGCGGCGGATCAAAAACGCCGGCCTGATACTCGGCATCACGCTGGCCGTGCTGGTACTGACAGACATCGCCGCCACCGGCCTGCGTCACCTCTATCCCGTTTTTCACGGCATCGCCATTGCCAGTTACATCCTCACCGGGCTGGCGCTGCTCTGCATCGGGCTGGTGGCGGGCTATGGCTCCTACCTCCTGCAACGCCTGAAGAACCGCGGTTTCGGCATCAATCCCGGGGATAATTTTACCGAATGGATCAAAATGATCATGGCGGATAATGGCGTACATAATATCGATGACCTGGAAGCGGTCGCCGGCAAAGTCCCCGCGGGGCTGCACATCCGCAACGTGGAACACGACCGCCAGCTGGGCGGCGACCCCACAAAAGGGCTGCAGCCCGATATCACCCTTATCACCTCAGACATCATCACCCAGAACAAGATCGAGTTCCCGCGCATGTGGAACCTGTTCCGGGAAAACAAGCACGACATCCACCCCGCAGAATTTGTGCGGGCATCCATGAGCATTCCCATCTTCTTCGAATCGCACATCATCCGGAACATTCCGCGCGACCTGCCCATCATCCAGACGCACTGGAAAGAACACCTGCTGATGGAACCGGCGGACATCCCCACGGCCGTGCGTTTCGTGGACGGCGGCGTGCTCTCCAACTTCCCCATCAACATCCTCTACAATCCCGAAATAACCATCCCGCGCCTGCCCACGCTGGGCATAGAGCTGGATGACGCCACGCCGGCGGACAACACCATCAACCTGGCCGATAACCTCAGCCTGGGTGCGTACCTCGGGAAGCTCTTCAACACCGTGCGGTATTATTACGATAAGGATTTCCTGCTGAAGAACAGCCTGTTCCGCAAAGGCATCGGCGTGATCCATGTGCATGAATACAACTGGCTCGATTTTAATATCTCACATGAAAAGCAACGCGAGCTTTTCGTTCTCGGCGCACAGGCCGCCGCCCGTTTCCTGCTGGAAGACTTTAACTGGGAGGAATACAAAACAGCGCGCATCATCGTGCACCAACAGGTCAATTCCTCGCAGAAAAACCTGCGCGGCGTTTCCGATATCCTCACCAAAACCAGAAAATAATGGCAGTCATACTTTCCGATCCCTGGCTTTATTTTATCATCCTCTTCACCGTTTTCCTCGCCACCACATTGTGGATGATGGCGCTGGCCCGCCGCTTCCGGCAACAGCACGAAGACCTCGGCGAAGTACCCTTCACGTTGCTGGACCTACAGTTCCCCTCTTCACCCGCCGAGCTGGTCAGGCTGATACAGAATATGCCCGAAGACGCACGGCGGGCGGTGAGAGCGCACCTTTGGGTGGATTTCCTTTTCATGGCCGCCCTCTACCCGCTCATTGCGCTGCTTTGTCTTGTTCTGGGCGGGAAAACCGGCGCCGGACAATATTTTTTCTGGCTGATCGCCGCCCTGCAATTCTTCGCCTGGCTGTTCGACATCCTGGAAAATGCCTACCTGCTGAAAAAGCTGCGCCGTCCCTCCGTTCAGCCCGGAGCGCGGCCGTTCCGGAATTACACGTTCTACGTATATGCCAAATTCATCCTTGCTTTCCTCGGCGTAGCGGTAACGTTGCCCGTGATCTTCTACTTCTGGATGTCCGGCAGCTTTTTGCAGGAAACGCTGCCTTATGTGGGGATGGCGGTGGTGGAAACAGTGGTGTTTATATGGATCGCCCGGCGGATGAAAAACGCGGAGAAAAACAATATTTCGCCGGCCCGTTCGTCTACTCCATAGACGAAAGTCTTAATTTCGATCCATGGAGCAACAGAACAAGCGCGTTAAGGTTACATTTTCAAGCATCCGCAAAGCATTACGGCTCTATCAGTACGCAAAGCCCTACCGCTGGCAATTCGGCCTGGGGCTTTTCATGCTGCTGCTGTCCACTTCCGCCAGCCTGGCCTTCCCGAAGCTGCTCGGCGAGCTGGTGGACGCGGGGCATAAAGGCGTATTGCTGCAGCAACTGGACCGCATCGGCCTGCTGCTGGCGGCGGTGCTCATCCTGCAATCCCTTTTTTCCTATTTCCGCATCCGCATCTTCGTGACGGTCACGGAAAAAACACTGGCCGCACTGCGACAGGCCACCTACAGCCACCTGATCCGCCTGCCGATGCGCTTCTTCGCCGAGCGCCGCGTGGGTGAGCTGAACAGCCGCATTTCATCGGACATTTCGCAGTTGCAGGACATGTTCACCACCACCCTGGCGGAGTTCCTGCGGCAGGTGATCATCATCACCGGCGGTATTGTGCTGCTCGCGCTCACTTCCGGCAGGCTGACCCTCTTCATGCTCGCCGTCCTCCCCGTCATCTGTGTGCTGGCCGTGGTTTTCGGGCGGTTCATCCGCAAGTTTTCCAAACAGGTGCAGGCGCAGGTAGCGGATTCCAATACCATCGTGGAAGAAACATTACAGGGGATCTTTAACGTGAAGGCTTTCGCGAACGAATTTTTCGAGATCGGCCGCTACCGCAACAAAACCAATGAAGCCGCCAAAACAGGCATGAAAGCCGGCTCCTACCAGGGCGCTTTTGTATCGTTCCTGATACTCGGGCTGTTCGGCGCCATGGTGGCCGTGATCTGGAAAGGCGCCATGCTCATGGCCGAAGGGCAGCTGGAAGTAGGACAGCTTTTCTCCTTTATCCTCTACTCCGGTTTCATCGGCGGCTCCATCAGCGGGCTGGCCGAAATATATACCCGTATTCAGCGCGCGATCGGCGCATCGGAAAACCTGCTGGAAATACTGGACGAGGAGGTGGAAGATATTCGTCCACTTCCCGCCGCGCAGCGCATCCCCGCAATTTCCGGCGAGATCAGCTTTAACGATGTGAGCTTTCAGTATCCCAGCCGGAAAGACATTGCGGTGCTGCATAACGTGAGCTTTGAAGTGCAGCCGGGCGAACAGGTAGCGCTGGTGGGGCCCAGCGGCGCCGGCAAATCCACTATCGTTTCCCTCCTGCTGCGGTTCTATGATCCGGTGCAGGGCAACATTTCTTTCGACGGAAAGGATGCACGATCTTACGACCTTACCACGCTGCGCAGCCAGATGGCCGTAGTGCCGCAGGACGTATTTCTTTTCGGCGGTACCATCCGGGAGAACATCGCCTACGGCAATCCAGATGCAACGGAAGAAGCCATCACGCACGCCGCGCAGCAGGCCAATGCCTGGGACTTCATCCAAAACTTCCCGGAAGGCATGAACACGACCGTGGGGGAACGCGGCATACAGCTTTCCGGCGGGCAGCGTCAGCGCATTGCCATTGCGCGCGCCGTGCTGAAAGATCCTAAAATACTCATCCTCGACGAAGCCACTTCCGCGCTGGATTCAGAATCGGAACGCCTGGTGCAGGATGCGCTGGACAAACTGATGCGCGGACGAACTTCCATCGTGATCGCGCACCGGCTGTCCACCGTGCGCCGCGCGGACCTGATACTGGTGCTGGACAAAGGTGTGATCGTGGAGGAAGGAACGCATGAAGAATTGATGTTGAAGGAGGAAGGATTGTACCGCGGGTTGAGCGAGTTGCAGTTTACGGCATAAAAAGAGGCTGCCTGTTGCGGCAGCCTCCAAAGGGTTGTGGGGTTAAAAACAATTCACCCTTCCTCATAATTTTTTACTCAGTGACAACGTTTATATAGACCGTTTTACCCTGGCAAAATCACAAAAACCTGATAACCAGCATCCATCGAAAAACCCGCTGCAAATCGCAGGAATTGGTAATTTTGAGCAGCTTGCCAGCCCATGCCAGCTATAACTGTTCAGTATAAACGAATACATTGAGGATAATAGACTTCCCGCAGTTCCTTCAGACTGCCTTTCAACACGGAGCATACACAACAGACGATGTCATTGCCGCAGTATTGCCGCTGTTCAAAACGGTGCAGGCCGTTCATGATGCCGGCCTCGTAGCTGCATTTGACCAGGAAGATATTTTGCAGGTGCATGACCGCACCGTTACCATCGATCCGGCGCTGGCGCACCCGCCGCTGGATGCGCTGGATAAAGTGGACGCCCTCACCGCCGGCCAGAACCCGCATTTCCGGGTAGTGGATAAAATAAAAGTATCGGCGGACAACAACGAAGCCGTGAGCCTGCTGGTGCATAAGGATCTGCAAAAAACCTTACAGCACGCCGCCTATATTCCCGGTTACCGGAGCTATGAAATGCTGCTCGGTCACCATGACGAACAGACCGATATTTTCTGTCTCGGCCTCGTGCTGGCCAGCGTTGCGCTGGGCATCGACCTGCATGATCCGCAGGGGCTGGACGCCTTTGTGGAGCAGCGTTTACATCCCCTGCGCTTCGCCCGCATCCATCCCGCCGTAGGTACCCTCATCACCGAAATGACCATGCTGCACCGCGCACAGCGCACGCAGGATTTGCAGGAAGCCATTCACCGGCTGGAACATTACCGCGACTTCGATCCCGAAAAGCAGCTGGACCTGGGACAGGTAGCGGGATGGGTATACCAGGAACGCAAAGAACGGCAGGCGTTCATCCTCAACAAACTCCGCAACCGCCTCTTTGATGTAAGCAGACGGAACCGCCTGCTGTATTATAAACCCAACGCGCGCTTCGCCAACCTTACGCTTGGCAGCGTGCCCATGGTGCTGCATCACCAGAGCATCCGCCCTGAGTTGCTGTTCACCTGGAACGACGAGATCGCGCAGAAGGTGATCGGCATGAAAGATCTCGCGCTGAACAAATACCTCCGCTTCGAAGATCACATCTACCTACCGGCGGTACTGAACAAAGTAAGGCTGGAAGCGCAGCGCGACGTGCAGGAATACGGCTTCAGCCAGTTAAAGCTCGTCATCGCCTTTCTGAAATGGCATAACCTCCGCGATCCCGAAGAAGCGGAAGAAAGCATCTTCAGTCCCCTCCTGCTAATTCCGGCGGAACTGAAAAAGAAAAAACAGGCCGGCGGCGATCAGTATGTGCTCAGCATAACAGACAACAACGCGGAAGTGAACCCCGTGCTGGCGAACCAGTTGCGGGAGCTGTACGGCATTGAGCTGCCGGATATGGTGGACCTCGAAGAAATGAGCCTGGAACAGTTCTATCAATTGCTGCAGGTGCAGATCGAAGGCGCCAACCGCGGCATTGTGCTGCAATACATGAACAAGCCGGGCATCCGGCTGATCTACAAGGAAGCGCGCGAAACGGTGAACCAGTACCACCAGAAACTGCAGAAGGCGCCGATCCCCGCGCCGGCGGAGGACCACGAGCTGTTTCAGCTGGCAGCGGAAGCAGATAATCCTTACCGTTGGGATTTCGATATCTGTCATGTTGTGCTCGGCAATTTCAATTATAAAAAGATGAGCCTGGTAAGGGATTACAATGCCGTGATCGACCAGCCGCAGCAGCATGCCGTGTTTGAGCAGCTTTTCAGCGCACAGCCCAAGCCGGTGGAAGAAGCAACGCCCGCTCCCGCCCTGCCGGAAGAATGGTATCATGTGATACAAGCCGATCCCACGCAGGCAAAAGCCATCCTGCAGGCCAGGAAAGGCGAAAGCTATATCATCCAGGGCCCGCCGGGCACCGGCAAAAGCCAGACCATCACCAACCTGATCGCGGACTTTGTGGCGAGAGGCAAACAGGTGCTGTTCGTCTGCGAAAAAAGAGCGGCGCTGGACGTGGTTTTTCATCGCCTGCGGCAACAGGGGCTGGATGAATTATGTTGTTATATTCACGACAGCCAGGCGGATAAACGCGCTTTCATCAAAGACCTGAAACTCACCTACGAGTCTTTCCTCCGGCAGGGACCTGACCTGCACAGCACTACCCTCAAACGCAACGCCCTCCTGCATACGCTGCAGCAACAGCTGCAATTGCTGCAGGAGTTTCATGATACGCATGCCCATGAACAGGAACATGCCGGTGTTGCCGTACGCACGCTGATAGAGCGCCTCCTCGCGCTCAGACCGCTGCTTCGCCCGCTGGACCCCGTGCAGGAAGAAACTGTGCCGCATTACAAACAATGGATCGCTTACGGCAACATGGTGGAGCTGCTGGGCGAAGCGCTGGAAGAAAGCGGCGCGGAACCGGTATTCGCCGCACATCCGCTCAGCAAAGTGCATGAGCAGGTATTTACGGCGGAGCATCCGCAAACCATGCTCAACAAGCTGGTAACCGACAGCAAGGCCCTGCTCGATACCGTGGAAGAGGTGATCAGAAAGCATGTGCCGGAAGTGCAGACGCTGGACGTGCTGAAGCAGCTGGTAACGCAGGCCACCTTGTTATTGCCGCTGGCGGAAAATGACAACCTGCAGCTGGTAGACCCGCAGCAGCCTGCCGCCAGGGCTTTTGAACTGGAAGTAAAGCAACACCGGATGCTGCAAAAAGCATTCGATGACGCTGCAAAAGAGAACATCCACTGGAAACATAAATTTTCGGAACAGGACACGCTGCAGGCGATCGATGTAGCGCTGAAACAGGAGAACAGCTTCTGGCGTTTTCTGTCCGGCAGCTGGCGGAGATTGAAAAAGCAGATGTCCGGCCGCTACGATCTTGCCCAACACGCTGTAACGCCATCCTACAGCAGCATCCTCGGCCTGCTCAAAGCGGAGTATGATGCGGCGCGCCTGCTGGCGGAGAAACGCCAGTCCATCATGCGGGAATACGGAACCGACAACATCGATCTCACCTGGCTTTCCATTGAAAGACTGCGTACCCGTCTTACCGATCCCTCCCTGCAATACCTGTTGCAGCACCCGGATGCCCGGCAGACGGTCATACAGCTGGCGCCGTTGCAGGATACGCTGTACCGCGTTGACCAGCAATTGCAGCAAACGCTGCAGGACCCTCCCACCCAGCACATCCTCACCTTGCAGGACGAGCTGGAAAGCATCCGCCTGAACGCCCCCGCGCTGGAAGAACTGCTGCCCGCGCTGGGTAATTACGTCGGCATGCCTGACGCGCTCCGCCTGGCCCTCCGCAGCCTCCCCTGGACGCCCGGAGAACTGGAAGCCGGCATGGCCCACCACACACTGAAGCACATCTACCAGTTCAATAAACCCTTCGCCGGCATCAACAGCCAGGTGATAGAACAGGCGGTGGAGAAAATAAGACATTGCTATAACGAACTGCTCGGCCTGAATGCCGCGCTCATCCGCGCGGACATCCGCCAGCGCTTCATGCAGCACGTGCAGCTGAGTAACAGGGCCGCTTCGCAGGTAAGCGAGGAAGAACAGGAACTGGCGCGGTCTTATGCCGATGGACGGAAGATACTGGAAAATGAATTTGCCAAAAGCATGCGCTACAAAAGCATCCGGGAACTCACCTCCCGCAGCAGCGGCCTGGTGCTGAAAGACCTGAAGCCCGTTTGGCTGATGAGCCCGCTCAGTGTGAGCGACAGCCTGCCGCTGGACCAGCCTTTCTTTGATGCCGTTATTTTTGACGAAGCCAGCCAGATCACGCTGGAAGAAGGCGTGCCCGCGCTTTACCGCGCGCCGCAGACCATCATCGTGGGCGATGACCGGCAGATGCCGCCCACTGATTTCTTCAGCGCCAAGGCCGGTGATCCGGACGACCTGGAAAGGGATGAAGAGGATGATGAACTGCTTAGCGCGGATGCGGACAGCCTGCTCACACAGGGCGCCAGAAAAATGAACAGCGTGATGCTCGGATGGCACTACCGCAGCCATTCCGAAACGCTCATCAGCTACAGCAACCACGCATTTTACGGCGCGGGCCTGCTGACGATACCGGACAGAAGCATCCACAGCAGCGAAAAGCCGCCCATCAGCATCACCGCTCCTTCCGACGCCATGTTCACCTGCAATGCGCTGTTCGACCGCAGCATCAGTTTTCATCATCTTCCCGAAGGCACTTATGCGAAGCGAGGCAACATCGCGGAAGCCACCTATATCGCGCACCTCGTGCGGGAGTTGTTATTGAAGAAAACGCCCGAAAGCATTGGCATTGTGGCTTTCAGCCAGGAACAGCAAAACGCCATCGAAGCGGCGCTGGAAGCGCTGGCGGCTAATGATAAAAAATTCGAAGCGCTGCTGGACGATGCCGCGGAACGCACGGACGAAGGACAATTCACGGGACTGTTCGTCAAGAACCTGGAAAATGTGCAGGGCGATGAGCGGGACATCATCATCATGAGCGTTTGTTACGCTCCTGATCCACGCGGCAAAATGTCCATGCACTTCGGCCCGATCAACAAAAAAGGCGGAGAGAAACGGTTGAACGTGATCTTCAGCCGCGCGAAGAAACATATGGCGGTGGTGAGCAGCATCCGGCATCACCAGATCACGAACGTTTATAATGCCGGCGCCGGCTACCTGCGGCGCTTCCTCCATTACGCGGAAACCGTCAGCACCGGCCATATGGAACAGGCGCGCAGCATCCTGGAAGGGTTGGCGTCCGACAAACGGTCGGTTTACCATCGTACAACCGATACCGTTATATTGCAGGATATCCGCGCGCAGCTGGAACAGCAGGGCTTCACTGTATCTGAACACGTCGGCCAGTCCGGTTTCCGCTGCTCACTCGCCGTAAAAGCCGCGCCGGACGACAAGTTCTACGCCCTGAGCATATTGGTGGACGATGATGATTATTACCGCCATGAAAATGTGCTGGAACAATATTATCAGCGCCCGGCCATCCTCGAAAGCTTTGGCTGGAAAACGATGACCGTGTATGCGAAGGACTGGCTGCATCAGCCGCAGCGCGTGATGGAAGATATCCTGCGGCGGCTGGGCCGCGCACCCGGGGCTGCGCCGCTGGCCTCCATGATCGCCACGCCGGCGGGCACAACACGTTTGACAATGGGCGATAAGTTCTGGGAAGTGGCGATCAGCGGCGCGAAGCTGTTCATCCGCCAGGGGAAGAGCGGCACCAAAGGCGCTATACAGGTGAAGAGTTGCGTAGATGAAGCCGATGCGGAGAAGGAAAGAGAGCGGCTGGTACAAGAGAAAAAAGCTGGTGGATGGAAGGGCATGGAGAATGAAGAAGATGAAGGACAGCTGGAATTGCCATTGTAAATGGCATAATTGCAGGCAGCACAAAGAACGGCGTCAGGAGCGTATCATAAATGGCTATTGCCGCGGTTCCGGGGCAACGTCCACAGTCACCAGACTGATCAACTTTGCAAATCGCCAATGGCAATTGTAAAGAGGAAAATGTTACAAACTGATCAACCTTGCTGCATTACTGCCGGCGTATTGCCGCAGCAGGTTGAGAATGAACTCGTTCTCCGGGTACTGCGTCAGCCAGTCCTTCAGCGCCTCCGTTTCGGAAACCGGCACATCCCGCGGCACATATCCCATGCCGTAGAACTTTCCTTTTTCCATCAGGATGCAGCTTTGCTCCGTAGCTTCCCTCCCGGCATCCACGATCATGAAAGATGGCTGTTCAGCTAACAGGTGCGCCACTGCGGCCTGTACGCGGAGGTTATATTTCGCCGGTTTTTCCTTTTTCTCGCAGGCGCCTTTGCAGGTCTTTTCCGTAACGCCGGTACAGGTATCCTGGCTGGTTTGCAGAAAGCAGAGCTTCGGGCACAATTTAAATTCCCGCACCAGTTCCCGCAGGCGCTGATGCCCTTCCGTAAGCATATTGAACGAAAATACCGGCGTGGTATACTTTCTGCGCTTCTCGATCGCGAGGCGCAGGTATCCCTGCTGGTCTTCAAACATATAAAACCCGTATTTCGATTCAATACGTTTCTGCGCGTTGTTATAGATCGGCCATAACCGCCGTATCTCGATGGATTCAAGGATGAACGCCATCAGTTCCGTGCCGGTCTTTTCAAAGGAAATGCTGTGGATGTTGCGGACGAACTCCTGCCGCTGGCGGCTGGCGTTGTTGCCGGTAAAATGGCTGGTCACGCGCTTCCGGATGTTTTTCGCCTTGCCTACGTACACCACCTTCCCTTTTTCATTATGAAAATAGTAGACGCCGGGGCAGGATGGCAGATCGGCCACCTGTTCCTGCGGCAGATGCAGCGGCAGCCATTTTTCTTTTGAACGGGCATTGAGCGCGGTAGCAATGGCGCCGTTGGCGTCGGCGGAGAGCAGTCTTTCAAACAGCTGTACGGTTGCCAGGGCATCGCCGGTGGCGCGGTGGCGGTTCACCAGGTTGATGCGGAGGGAACGGCAGAGATTGCCGAGGCTGTAAGACGGGAAACCGGGGAAGATCTTGCGGCTGAGGCGGACGGTGCAAAGTTTTTTATTCTGCAGCTTGTAGCCGCAGGCATCCAGCTGATGGCGGAGAAAGGAATAATCGAAATTGACGTTATGGGCGATGAAGATATTGTTTTGCAGCAGGTTGTACACTTCTTCCGCCACATCTTCGAAGGCCGGTGCATTCTCCACCATTTCATCCGTGATGCCGGTCAGCGCCTGGATGTAGCGGGGAATCGGGCGGTGCGGATTCACCAGCGTTTCAAACTGCTGTACGATCTGGTGGCCGTCATGGATGAAAATGGCAATTTCCGTGATGCTGCCGGCGCTGGCATATCCTCCTGTTGTTTCAATATCAACGATCGCGTACATGCCGCAAATATACTGCTTAGTACGCAAGGTACGTGCGCAGCGCCGGATGCATTCGCCCGGGAACAACAGTTTCCAGCTGCAGGGCATCGCCGCAACTTTCGCAGCGTGCTGTCCGGCATAGCAGCATGCAGCCGCAGGCATTGCCGGCACGGCGCCTCCGGATCGTGTTTCCCCGGAGGCGCTGTCAATTATCTAAAATTTAGCCACCAGATCCCGCCACGCCTGTAATTCCGGGCTGCCGGGCTTGCGTTTGCCAAAAAACTGCACGATCATTTCCTCCTGCGCATCAAACACTTCAATGGAAGTAACCGTTCCGTCAACAGAAGGCTTTTCCACCACCCAGCACCGGGCCACATCGTCCAGGCGGAGGTGCAGGTTAAAATCCGGGTCCATCACATTGATCCATCCCGGAATTTCAACGATCTTTTTAACCGGACCGGTATGTATTTCTATGTTGCCGCGGTTGCCCACGAACACCATGATCTCCAGGCCGGTAGCGGCCGCTTCTTCCAGCATTGTTTTGATCACGCTGTCAGCTGTTTTGCGGGTGAATTTTCCGGCGGCGATCTCCAGCGCCTGCTGGCGGCCGGCTCTGTACCGGGCGAGCATCGGGAAGAAATCATGCGTATCCTGCAGCGCTGCCCAGTCGTTCAGGAACGCGGTTTTGTCGATATCAGCGGCATTCGGCCGGGGCGCCGGCGCGGGTGAAACGCTGATCTCTGTAGATTGTTCCGGTGCGGAAAAATCCGCTACCAGTTGGTCCCACGCGGCAATATCGGTTTCAGGTTGCGCGAATATCTTGATAACGGCTTCTCCCTGGGCGTCAAACACCTGTATGGAGCGTTTGAAACCGTTGCTTTCATCGTCCGTCAAGGCAAAGCCGTACACCCAGTGGTTGAGGAACATACGCAGGTCGATGTCTTTACCCAGCACGAGGCCCACGTGTTTGTTCTCCACGTTCACTTCTTCAAAAGCGCCTTTCCGCTCTATGACGCAGCTCTCGTTGCGCGTGAGCACCATTACGCGGCCCAGCGCGGGGATGCGCGGCAGTATATTCCGGAAATCACTTTGCAGGGCGGTAACGCCTTTGCCTGTGAAAGCGGCTACCAGCTGCCCTTCAGTGGCATTCAACCGGCGTGCGGCGTCGCGGATACGGGTCCTGGGATTGGCTTCCCTGAACTGTATCCATTGTTCCGCCAGGGAATTGTTGGTCGTTGTTTCCATTGTATGATTATTATGTGAGTGGATGTTTTTTTCCGGTAAACCGGCTACTATTAAAGGATAAGGATAGTCGGCGTGCGCCAGCACCTGCACGGATACCTGGAAGCAATGGCGTATAACCGGCTCCGTTAGCACCTCCGTTGATTTGCCCTGTTTGTACACCGTTCCCCTGTGCAGCAGCACCACCTTTTCCGCATAAGCCGCCGCCAGCTGGAAATCGTGCAGTACGGCTATTACGAGCACGCCCTGCCGGGCAAGCCTGGCGGCCAGCTGCAGCGACAATTGCTGGTGACGTATATCCATCCCCGTAACCGGCTCGTCCAGCAGCAGCATTTTCTTTCCTTTGTAATGCATGCCTTCGAGGTCCGGCGTTTCCAGTATCTGCGCCAGCACCCGCGCCATTTGTACGCGCTGCTTTTGTCCGCCGGACAGCGTCAGGTAGCTGCGGTCCTGCAGGTCCGGTATCTGCAGCAGTTCCATGGCGTAGGTTACAATAGATTGATCCAGCGCCGTCGCTTCGCGGCCGTAGACGAACCGTCCCATCATCACCACCTGCGCCACGGTAAAGGGCAGTTGCAGCTGTATCTGCTGGCTGAGAACGGCCCTGCTCCTCGCCTGCTCGCGGATGGACAGCTGGCGGAGATTTTTCCCGTGCAGGCGCACATCTCCTTCATAATGCGCATATTCACCCGCGATGGCTTTCAGCAGGGTGCTTTTACCCGCGCCGTTCGCGCCCATCAGCACGCACAGCTCTCCGTCTTTCGCCCGCATCGAAACCTTGTCCAGGATCGGCCGGCCACCCAAACGCAGCGATATTTGATCGATCTCCAGCATTATGCGATGGTTAATTTCTTTTGTTTAATGATCAGCCAGATGAATACCGGCGTTCCCACCAGCGCGGTCACGATGCCTACGGGTACTTCCGCCGGCGCGGCCACCGTGCGGCTGATAAGGTCCGCCAGCGTGAGCAGGATGGCGCCAGTGATGGCGGAACACGGAATAAGTATGCGGTGGTCCGGCCCGGCGATCTGCCGGATGATATGCGGCACCACCAGCCCCACGAACCCGATGATCCCTGCAACGGCCACGCCCGCCGCTACCGCCATGGTAGCGCAGATGATCAGCTGCGTTTTCAGCGCCGCGGTTTTTACGCCGCTGTGCATCGCCTCGCGCTCTCCCAGCGCGAATACGTTCAGCGCCTGCGCGGTGCGCGGCAGCAGTATCACGGGCAGCAGGATGAAAGGCAGCACGCCGGAAACGGTTTGCCAGCTGGCGCCGCCAAGACTGCCGAGCGTCCAGAAAGTAATGCTGCGCAGCTGTTCTTCATTGGCGTTGTAAGTGAGAAAACCCGTCATGGCGTTGCAAAGCGCGTTGATCGCCACACCGGCCAGCAGCATGGTGGTCATCATCGCCTGCCCGCCTGTGCGGGATATCCTGAACACGATCAGCGCGGTAACGAAAGCCCCGCCGAACGTAGCGATGTTCATAATGTACATGTTCCGCAACACCGGCACCGAAGCCTGCAGCAGGATCATCAGCACCGCGGTGAAAGAAGCCCCCGCGCTTACGCCTATCAGCGTAGGGTCTGCCAGCGGGTTGCGGAACAATCCCTGCAATGCGGCGCCCGCCACGGCCAGGCCAGAGCCGATGAGCACCGCGAGGATCACACGCGGCAGGCGGATGAACCAGAGAATGGCCGGCATGGTTTCATCGTACGCTACCGGCAAATGCATGCCGATCTTGCCCAGCAGGATGGCAACCACCTGCAGGGGGTGGATGGCCAATGCGCCGGTGCCCGTAGCGACGATGATGATCAGTATTAATAATACACTTAACAGAATGATCAGTCCAGTTCGTTTTTCCATCAACCGTTGATCTTTACCGCCAGTTCTTTCACGGCATTAATAACACGCGGCCCGAACCCGGTAAGGTACTGGCCGTCCATCACGATCACCTTCCGGTTTTTTCCGGCGTTGGTCTGCGCCACGCCCTGCACTTTCAGCAGCCCGTCCACGCCGCCCATGCTTTCCAGGCCCGTGTCGAACATCAGTATCACATCGGGGTTGGCGGCGATCAGCGATTCCGCGTTCAGCGGTTTATATTCCCGGAAACCGGTGATAGCGTTCTGCGCGCCGGCCAGCTGGATCATTTTTGTGACGGAGGTGCCGTCGCCGGCCACCATCATATTCCCCGCGCCGCGGGCATAAATGAACAGCACTTTCTTTTTGCCGGCATTGATGCGCAGCGCCTGTTGTTCCTGTTCCAGCTTTTTAACAAGCGCAGCGCCTTTATCGGGCGCGTTCAGCGCGGCCGCCACTTCCGTGATCAGCTGCCGGGTGCCGTCCAGGGAATAATCCTGTTTCAGCTGCACCGTCTTCACCCCCACCGCTTTGATCTGTTCCAATACCGCGGGAGAAATATAGTTGGAGGTGGTGATCACGATCTCCGGTTTCAGCGCCAGCACAGGCTCTGCGGATATATTGCGGTTGTGGCCTACTTTGGGCAAAGCTTTCACCGAAGCGGGATAAGTGCTGGTAACGTCCACGCCCGCCAGCGACTTTTCAAAGCCGAGCGCGCAGATGATCTCCGTAACCGTACCGTTTAAAGACACGATCCGCTGATAAGGCGCCTGGGCAACGCTTTGCAAAGCGGGCAGCAAAAAGGCCAGCAGCAGGAAATGCCTGAGTTTGTTGAGCATAGTAGTTTGTTTAAGACATGAGGATGCCGTTAACGCTGTAAGCATTACCAGTAGCGGGTTCCGGCAAGTCAATATGGTAAAATCCGATAGGGCAAAACTAAGTCACAGAAATGTAAAAGATGTTGCCTGGACGGAATTTCTTGTTACCATTTACGCAAATAATATGTTGCGCGGGACGGAACAGTATTTGTTTTGGAAACGGCATGGCTGATTATACGGAATGGACGAACCTTATCTGGACGAAACTGGACCGCTGGCTGCAGGCGGCGATTAAAATGCTGCCCAACCTGGCGGTGGCGGTCATTGTATTTATACTGTTCTTCCTGCTGGCGAAGCTCGTCCGGCGGTTCGTATACAAATTATCCTGCCGGCTGTCCCACAAGGCGGCCATCAGCAACCTGCTCTCGTCGGTCGTTTACTTCATTATATTTATGATCGGGCTGTTCACTGCGCTGGAAGTGCTGAAGCTGGATAAAGCGGTGTCTTCCCTGCTGGCCGGCGCGGGCATCATTGGTTTGGCGCTCGGTTTTGCTTTCCAGGACCTGACGGCCAATTTCATTTCCGGCATCTACATCACTTTCCGCAAACCCTTCGATGTGGGCGATATCATCGAAACGAACGGCTTTACGGGCAATGTGGAGAAAATACAGTTCCGGTCTACCATCATGCGTACGCAGGACGGCCTGCATATCATCGTTCCGAATAAAGATATCTTCCAGAAACCCATCATCAACCATTCCCTGTCTACCGAAAGAAAGATCCAGCTGACACTGCTGATCCCCTACGCCAAGGAGCCCGCGCTGGTGCTCAACGACCTTACCCGAACGCTGACGGACAGCGTGGCGGACCTCAGCCAGGAACCGGACATCTTCTTTGAGAACATCGAAGGCGCGAACCTGAAAGTGACCATCACCCTCTGGATCAGCAATAACAACCTGGACGCCTATAACAAAGCCCGCCACGAAATGATCCGCAAAGTGCTGGATACGCTGCGGGAACAAAAGATACTGCCGTAACTTTCAATGAGTAGTTAATTACACAATCTGGCGCTGTTACTGTTCATAATTTTCCCCTTCAGCAGGAGGAACAACAATGGTTTTCCGGTGGTGCAGTATTTGTCCCAATGATAGGAAAAACGTATAACCACATTGTATCACAATAAAATAACCGTTCATTATGAAAAAGCCTATCACACCCATTGCAATCATTGCAGCATTTGTTGTTTTTATCCTGGCGCAGAGCAGCGTCAGCTATTCAAGTATGCCGGCTGTCACCAATAACGAAACATCCTTTAGTGTAAGGGATACGGTGCCTGAACAGGATACGATGCCTGATAAAAAGAAGAAAAAGGACAAAAAGAAAAAGGAACGTAAGGAAAGGGATACATCTAACTGGCCGCAACAGGAACCGGTTCCTAACCCGGTACCGGATACTTTTCCGTCAGCATACAGACCATAATGAGAATGGGTCTAATGAAAGAGAAGGCTTCTTCGTTCGAAGGAGCCTTCTTTTTTTCTCAGGGTTTCCCGTCAGATCTGGTTCGGACTTTTTTCAACGTATTGTTTGAAGTTACGTACGTCGTTGCGCACCAGCCTTTCGAACGCGGGGTTCAGCAGCCGTGCGATGCCCGCGCCGGCAAATCCCGCGGGCGGGCGGTAGGTGATCACCACGTGCAGTTCCGTTCCTCCGTCTTCCAGCTCCTTAAAAGATACCTTCCCGGCATTGGCTACCGCGCTGCCTTCCAGGGAACGCCAGCTAACGAATTCATTCTCGCGGTCTTCCACGATCTCGGCGTCCCATTCCAGCTTCATATCGCCGGCCAGCTTCACCGTCCAGTGAGAATATCTTTCGTCTTTCACTTCCACATGATGCAGGTGCGCCATAAACATCGGCAGGTTATCCAGCTTGCGCCAGCAGGCGTATACTTCATCCGGCGGGCGGTTTACGCGGAATGTGCTGCGGATGTTCACCGCGCGGGCGTGCCGGGGGCGGATGTTGTTCTCTATCACCGCGGTAAGCGGACAATTCCCCGAGAGCCCGCGGTACAAAAGGTAGCCGCCTACGAGCATCCGCCCGAGCGCCTTTACCGGCGACTTCGAGATACCGGCCAGGCCGATATACATCAGCGATGTGCCCGCCGCGGCGGATACGATCCTGCCTGTTTTGGAAACGTTGATCACCGTTGTGTTCTCATAGAGACTGCCTGCGCGCGGGCTGTCCTCATACGCATCATAATTTGCCATATCGTCTTTTTTTCATCAACACCGCAAAAACCTTGCTGAAGTATAAGCAAATGATTTTCAGAAAAAAAAAGCCATCTTATAGAGATAAGACAGCTTTTCCAAATTGATATTTATTTATTCAGCCTAATTGATTCACACCTGTTGCACGGCCGCGGTCTGCGTGCTGTCCTTCGGCGATCTCTTCAATCATTTTTTTGCAGAAAGCGGGCAGGTCGCCGGGGTTGCGGCTGGTCACCAGCCCGTTGTCCACATACACCTCTTCATCCACCCAGGTTGCGCCTGCGTTGATCAGGTCGGTTTTGAGCGAAGGATATGACGTAACGGTGCGCCCTTCGAGCGCGCCGGTTTCTATCAGTGTCCAGGGGCCATGGCAGATGGCGGCGATCGGCTTGTTCTTGTCCGTGAAGCCGGTCACGAAGCTGACGGCGGCGGGGCTGGCCCTTAGCTTGTCCGGGTTCATCACGCCGCCCGGCAATACCAGGGCATCGTAACTGTCAGCATTCACTTTGTCAACGGTGTTATCCACCCGGTATTCATCTCCCCAGTCTTTTTCCGCCCAGGCCTTTACCTTGCCGGGTTTCAGCGAGATCACTTCCACGGAGGCCCCGGCATTCTGCAGCGCGGCTAC
The DNA here is from genome assembly GCF_007992715.1 of Chitinophaga cymbidii. GTDB lineage: Bacteria > Bacteroidota > Bacteroidia > Chitinophagales > Chitinophagaceae > Chitinophaga > Chitinophaga cymbidii. The sequence continues at coordinate 101,455 of NZ_BKAU01000007.1, read as the reverse complement.
CGGCTCTGTGAATTCAGACTCTTCAAATCCGTCCGTCACCAGTACGGCTACCTTTTTGTTTTCCAAAGTTTGCTGTGCCATTGTTGATGTTATTTATTGGTGTAGAATGTGTTTGCTATCACACACACATCAAAAAGGGTTCCTGATCGCGGAAAGCGGCGTGGGCGGGCAAACAGCTATATTGCATGGGGATTTCCTTACTCATTCCGGGGTTAATCATCATCTTTCCCTTTCCCTAATTTCAGCTTCACTTTGCCGTCTTCCCCGTCTACCGCATGCAGGTTCACCACAATGCCGCGTTTCCGCCTTTTCTGCAATTCGGTAATATCGGTGATCAGGTCATCGCCTTTCGGGTTGCGGAGCGGTATTTTCATTTTGATGTCCGTGCCCTTGGGCAACCCGTACACGCCTTCGAGCTCGATGTTCACTACGCTGGACGAAATGACCATGGGATAGATCACCACTTTGTTGCCTTTAATATCGAGGGTGTTGCTGATATTTTCGAAGGTGATGTTAGACATGTCGCGCTTGCGGAAAACGAATTTGCCGATCCTTTCCAGCGGCTCGAAGTTCACCAATGCGCCTTTTTTAAGATCGAATTTGATGGTGCCGAACATGGAATGCGGGCGGATGGAGGCATCTTCTTTCATGCCGCCGCTCAGCCGGGCGGTGGCGGAAAAGATGCCTTTCAGGTTTTTGGCTTCCACCCCATCCTGTCCGAAATTCTCGAAGGCATGGAAAAGCTGGTCTACCTGCACCTGCTGAATGCGCGCGTCTACATTGAATTTGTCGTTGCCATTGCCGGTCTGCGTAACGGTGCCGTTCAGCTGCATGGAGCCGCCCGCGGCCTGCAGCGCCACTTTGTTCAGCCGGATGCTTTCTTTCGTCAGCTGAACATTCGCCTTTACGTTCTGCGCGGTGAATTTCCGGTATTGCACTTTGTTGAGGTTGACATCCATATTCACGCTGCAGGCTTCCAGCACTACGTCCAGCTGCCTCAGCAGCTTTGCGCGGTGATGCCTGGATGCTTTTTGCGGCTGGCGCTGATGCTTTTGCCGTTTTGAAAAGAAGCTGTGAAATTCATTCAGGTTGATCAGCGGGCTGTTCACGGACCAGTCCAGCGTGATCTTCTCCGGGGCGTTAAAATAAAAGTTGAGGATGTTGCGGATGCTGCCTTCCATGAGCAGTGCGCTTTTGCCGCTTTGTACCTTTACGTTGCGGATGAACAGGTCGGCCCCCGTGAAATCCAGCGTGGCATTACATTGCTGGAATGCCTGGTTGCGGGGAACGTAAGTAAATGCGCCGTCCGATATCTGCACAATGCCTTTCAGGTAGCCGGGAATGGTGTCTTTCGCATCCCAGCTGCCGGCGTATTCCAGGTCTACGCTTGCATTGCCTTTGGTGAACTGGAAAAGGTGCGCGCCCATGGGACGGGTGAGGCTGGCAAGCGGGAAGTTCGATTTAAAACGGCCGGTGAGCACGGGGTGTTTGAGGTTCACCACGCGGATGGTATCCGCGGTGATGGGGATGCTGTCGAACTGCCCTTTGAAATCGTACAGGCTTATCCGTGAGTTGTTGTCCCCATGCCCCATGCCGGGCTGCACTTCATTCAGATAACCGCCGGAGAAGCTGCACTGGCCCAGCTCGATGCCTTTGGCCGTGAGCGTATTATTTTGCGTGTTCCAGCTGACGTTTACATGCGGCGTATCCCGGAACTGCATGCGGCCTTTGATATCCGCGAGCACATTGAGCGGTTGTGAAAAGCTGATGCTGTCCAGCTTCTGCGAAGCGGATTTGGGCAACATGGAAGCTGCCGTACGAAAGCCGATGGCGTCCGCCCTGATCTTCAGGTTGAACAAAGCCGGCTTTTGCGAAAAGCTGAAAAGCCCGTCCACCACCACCGGCTGCTCATCGAAGCGCAGCGTCTGTGAAGGGATACGCAGTATTTTGGCGCTTCTGTCGTATTCAATATGAAGATTGCTTTTTAACACTTTCTGCTGGGCATAGCTTCCCTTGGCGGTGTTGAAGGCCATGTCCCTGATCAGCACATCGGTTTGCAGGTCGCATTGCCAGCCGGTTGTATCCCTGTTGATCATTTGCCCGCGGACGGAGCGGATGTCGAAACGGAAGAGCTTGGATTTCACCTGGTCTTCTATTTCGAGCAACACATTTTCCAGCCGGAAGCTGCCGATAACGGGCTGCCTGGACTTTGGTCTGGCGGATGGTTTGGACTGAAAGAGATATTTATTGGAATAGCCGGTGCTGTCCGTAAAAAGGCGGATGCTGCCGTTTTTCAGGAATACCTGGCGGATGTCTACTTTTTTCCGGATGATGGCGAAGGTGTTCACTTTTACGTAGACCTCCTCTACTTTGAGCAAAGGGCGCTGGTGGCTGGTAAAAAGGCTGTCTTTCAGGGAAACGTCGATGAGCGTGACGGACACATTCGGGAAGCTGCGCACGAGCGAAGGTTCCATATCTTTGATCTCGAGGGTGCCGTTGATGCGGCCGCCAAGCTGTTCGGTTATCTGGTGGAGGATCGCCTGTTTGTTGCTGCGGATGATAAGCGCGAGCACCAGCCAGAGAATGATGACCAGTGTGATCAGGCTAACCAGCGATATGAGGGAAAGACGTAACCAGCGAGGCATAAGTTGATGGTGATGTTCTGGTAATTTAAACAATAATTCCCGAAAAAGGTTGACATTTGGCGCATGGAATTTGCAATACCCGTGATCGTTGTGGCGCTTCTTTTCTGGTGGTTCACCCGCAAGCCGAAGCGCAAAGGCCCGTCCCCCATCCCCGCCGGGCTGAACCAGCTGCTGGCGACGCATGTACGTTATTACCGCCAGCTGGAAAAGAAGGAACAGGCGAGGTTTTCTGCCGAAGTGAGCAGCTTCCTGGAGCAGGTGACCATTGAAGGTGTAGGCGTTGCCGTGGAGGATGTTGATAAAGTGTTAATCGCATCCAGCGCCGTCATCCCCATCTTTTATTTCCCCGGATGGCGCTACCGCAACCTGACCAATGTGATCCTCTACCCGGATACGTTTGATGAGCAATACCAGTACGAAGGCGACCGCCGGCATATTATGGGAATGGTGGGCAGCGGGGCGTTAAACGGACAAATGCTGCTCTCCCGGTCGGCGCTCCGGGCGGGCTTTTCCGATCATGCCGGTAAAAGCAATACCGCGATCCATGAGTTCGTGCATTTGGTGGACAAGTCGGACGGATCGGTGGACGGATTGCCGGAAAGCCTGCTGCGCAACAGTTACAGCCTGCCCTGGCTGCAGGTGATGCATGAAGAGATACGGCGGATAGAAGCCGGTCATTCTGATATCAATCCTTACGCCGCGATGAATGAAGCAGAATTTCTGGCCGTGGTATCGGAATATTTCTTTGAAAGGCCGGACATGATGCAGGAACATCATCCCGATTTATACCAGCTGCTCACGAAGATGTTCAACCAGGCGCCGGGCGCTCCTTCACAAAGCCTTTCGCATTAGCAGGTCGCGGTCACGCTGACTGCCCACGAAGAAAGAATGCTCCCCGAAAACGGTATACCCTTCCTTTTCATAAAATTTGCGGGCGGACAAATTATGCTCCCACACGCCTAACCATACCGTACATACGAAATTCTCCCGCGCGATGTCATAAGCATATTCCATCAGGGCTTTTCCCAGCTTTTTTCCCTGGAAGGCTTTTTGTACGTAGATCTTTTCCACTTCCATGACCGGCTCCGGCAGTAGCGTGCCGTTATCCGGCTGGCGGAACAGGTTTATTTTGAGGAATCCGGCGGCGGTACCAGCTACAGCGATGATGTAATAGGCAGCATCCGCCCGGCTCCACTCCTGCCGGATGGCGGCATCGCTTTTCCGCTCTTCGAGGAAAGCCTGCAGATCGTCCGCCCCATAAACGGATTGAAAGGTTTCCGTAAAAGTAGAACGTTCCAACTGCCCAAGTAACGGCAGATCGACTTCCGTGACCTGCCTGATATCATACGCTTTCATAATCGGGTTTACAACTATCTGCAATTTATAGTATTTTTGCATCTCCATCCAGCTAATTAATTATGTGGAAAACCTCGTTACTCCTTTCATTGCTGCTTAGTACCGAAGTCATGGCGCAGAAGATCACGCGCGAAGATTTTATGATCAGCAGTGACCCGGGCGTAAGGATCTTCATCAGGGAAGTTTCCGGCCGCAAGCGCAGCAAGATGCCTCCTATCCTGCTGATACACGGTGGCGGCGCCGGAGGACTGGCGCTATACGACCTCCCGGTGGCGGGCGGCTCGCTCGCCGGAGATCTTGCTTCACATGGCCTGAAAGTCTATATTATGGACGTACGCGGCTGGGAAAAATCCACCCGCCCGGACTATGATACCAACAGGCGCTGGGTGATCGCCGGCTCTTCCGCGGAAGCTTCGCGCGACATTGACGCGGCGGTGAATTTTATCATCGAACGCACCGGCCAGCGCCAGGTTACCCTCTTTGGATGCGCTACCGGCGGCCATTGGGCAGGATATTATTCCTGTATTTATTCCTACAAGGTCAATGCGCTCATCATGCTGAACAGCCTCTATAACGTAAATGCGCCCTGGACCTTTACCGAACGTTACCGCAACCCGCTGGACACCACACAGTTCTACTACGCCGCCACGCCCGTTCTCCGCCGCTCCACCGCCGCCACGCTGCTGCAGATATGGAATAACAGCATTCCGGCGCAGGACAAAACGGAATGGTACGATCCCGCCGTGGTGCAGGCTTATGCGAAAACCGCCGTGAGCTTTAATGAGGATTCCGTGCTGGAAGTGCCGGGCGGATACCGCGCCGAGAGCTTCTATACCGCCCAGGGAAAAGGCATGTGGCATGCAAAGGATATTACCGTGCCGATCCTGGTGATCCGCGGCGCGCTGGACAACTGGAGCCGCCCGGAGGATATGAAGGCGCTGGAAGAAAAGCTGGTGAACGCGCCGAAGAAGCAATTCCTGACGCTGCCCGAGGGCACGCACATCGTGTTCCTGGACAGGCCGGAAAAAGGCCGCGCGCAGTTGCTTCAGGCGATGCTGGATTTCAATGAGAAGCGCCCCCGCAAGCGGCGTTGATCATAACGGTGATGCGCATACGTAATGTATTGCGTGAAAATTATTTTTGAAAAATTTGGAAGGAATAAAAATATTCCTATTTTTGCACCCGCTTTAATGGTGAAAATGATCCTGTAGCTCAGTTGGTAGAGCAATACACTTTTAATGTATGGGTCCTGGGTTCGAGTCCCAGCGGGATCACAGAAGGCGCTAGAAATAGCGCCTTTTTCGTTTAAACCCTTCGACGCTCCTGGGTTTTACGGAATAATTCGCACAAGAAAGCACAAAGTCTATCAGATCATTCGGGGACCTATTCGGAGACCTATTCGGGGATCGTAAATTAGGTCCCCTACCATTGATTGCGTAGCGGTTTTAGGCTTATTCAAAAACCTAAAAACTTGTGCGAAATGAAAGTTAACGAACATCTTTCCATCTTATTCTTCCTCTCGAAGAAGAAAGCAAGTAAGGACGGCAAAGCGCCGATTTGGGCAAGAATTACGGTTGACGGCGAACGGGCTGAATTTTCCCTCGGGCGAAAAATTTTCCCCGATTTTTGGGATCAGGAGCGCGAGAATGTGAATGTCTCCGTACACCCTGAGAAAAAAGAGGCCATGCAACTGTCGAGTGAGATTTCCCAAATACTTACCGACCTCAACACCCATTATTTTTTTCTCTCCCAGCATTATGAACGGGTATCGGCCGATCTGTTGAAGCGGTCATACTCCGGTGAACTCGTAAAGGAACAATCAACTCCCCCGCCGCCGGAACGCACCCTGTTGCAGGCATTGAATTATAAGTATAGCAAACTGGCGCAGCTCGTCAAGGTGGACGAACGCTCCCCCAATACTTTGAAGCGGTGGAAGGTTACGAAAAACAAATTGCGAGCATTCCTCCACTTTACGTTCCACAAATGGGATATTTCTCTTTCGCAGGTTCGCAGTTCCCTTTGCGACGATTTCCTTCAGTTTTTATTAGTGCAGCATGGTATAAAGAAGAATACGGCGATGAAATACCTGAAAAACACCAAGGAATTGCTCACGATTGCGGACAGAAAGGAATGGTTGAATAAGAACCCTTGGGCAGGCTTTAAAACTACCTACAAGCAACCTCCCAGGCTATGCCTGACGATGCCGGAGATCATCCGGTTGAGCCGAAAGTCCTTTATACCCAGGCTCGACCATGTTCGCAATGTGTTCCTTTTTGCCTGCTTCACGGGCTATGCTTTTCAGGAGGTGCAGGATTTGAGGCGTGATATGATTTTCATAGGAAATGACGGGAAACGGTGGATCAAGATCGACCGGCTAAAAACCGGGAACCCTGAGTGCCTCCCCCTGCTGCCGATACCCGCCGCGATCGTGGACATGTATGTAGACGATCCGTATTGCATCGCCAATAATTGTCTACTCCCTGTAAGATCCTACCAGCATTACAATGGTTATCTGAAGGAAGTCGGGGACATTTGTGAAATTGGCGTGACGTTGTCTACCCACGTAGCACGACACACCTTCGCAACAACGGTTTGCCTTGACAATGGCATCCCCCTGGAAACAGTGAGTAGGATGCTGGGGCATACAAATATCCGCACTACGCAAATTTATGCCCGTGTGTCAAATAGAAACATAAGTGTTAATATGAGCGATTTGGAGAAGAAGTTGTTTACCGTGAAGGGGGAATTGAAGGTAGTGGAAATGCAGCACCTGCTCTCACAATGGGAAGATCCAGCAATTGCAGTTTGAGTAACAAAAAAGGGAGCTGCAAGCTCCCTTTTTCTATTGTATGAAGTTCGATTAGTGCTTTTTCTTTAATGCTTCCAACTCCGCTTTCAGCTTATCTATTTGCGTATCCTTTTCTTTAATGGTTCTTTCCAGATACTCAACAAGTTTGTCAGCATAGTTGAAGGACGGCTGATATTGGTATTGCGCCTGGTTAGAATTGTCGTGCGTATTGATGTGATAAGTGTTCCCGATAAACTGCACAAACGCTTCGCTTGAATAGTTTTCAATAGCTTCCACGGGAATATTCATCACATCTGCAATCTGCTGGAGCAGTGCTTTGTCGATTTCTTCCTTTTGCAGAATTTTCGATACCTGCTGCTGGCTCACGTCCAGCTCAGACGCAAGCGTTTCCTGTTTAATGTTCAGTAGGGCAAGTAAAGCCTTTACATTTTGTCCGATATGCGGTGAATTCGTAGTGCGCATGGATAAAGGTATTTCGATGCCCAAATATAACGAAAATGCTAATACTTGAAATCCCGGTTGTAAAATACAAGGGAATCGTGGTAAAGTACAACCTTCAGTGGTAGGTTACAACGGGCTCTGTGCGGAACTTTGAATCATAGCGAGAAATTCGAAATCAAATAAATTTTTCGATATGGAATATGAAGTTCTTCGGGGCACGATACAGAACCTTCACTACTTCCAGCTTTTCAAGGCGGGTAATGAAATGGGGCTTAACTTTTTTTATAAGCACCTCCACGGCCCCGTGTATTTTCACGGTATGCAGATTGTAAACGACGATTTCCTTGTTAGCACATTTCTGCAGGAAGCCTTTCTGAAAGCGTGGTATCTCCGGGAGCGGATCACCAGTGCCCTCCACCTTTTGCGATTCTTGCGCCTTTGTGTTCGGTGGGAATGCAGCGCCTATTTCGCGTCAGCCGTTGGGAAATTCAGCCGTAGGGTAAGTTATATCGACTATGCCGAGAATACCTTCCACGCGAGTGTCAGCTGGGAGGAAGACGCACTAAATTTTGAAGAAATCGATGTGAAGGATGCCCTGCTTGATGCTATTCTGAAAGCCATCCGATACTTACCGGCTACAAAGCAAAATGTAATGCGCCTCTATGCGCACTATGGCCTTTCCGAGAAGGAAATAGCCCAAAAGTTTAAAGTGCCCTATCAAACCATCGCCCGAATGATCCGTAAAAGCACGAACACATTAAAGGAATACTTAATAAAGACGCAGATGACGATCAGGACGCCGCTTGAACAGTATATCGAAGAGCGTTACAGGCTGAGCTTGACACCGGAACAGGCGGAAGTTTATAGGCTACGCGCATATAGCCGCCTGAGCTTTGACCAAATTTCCATTAAACTCGGTAAGACGCCGGAAAGAATATTAAATCTATACTTCGACGCAGTCGAAATCCTTAAAACGACGAATCCAAATGCCGCAAAAAGAAGTAATAGTAACAAGAAAAATTCAATTGTTGATTGGAAGCGATGATCCGGTTGTACGGGCGGACACATGGGCAACATTGCGTATGTGGCGTCATATCTGCTTCCGGGCAGCCAATTACATTTTTACCCACCACTTCCTCCAGGAGCAAGTGAAGGAGATTATGTATATACATGATGATATGAAAATCAAACTAACTGACATGCGGAAAGATGCCGACGGTATTTTGACTACTAGCAAAATGAATTCGACATATCAGGTATTAAGCAGCAAGTTTAAAGGCGAATTGCCAATGACGATTTTAGGAACATTGAACAATTTACTCGTAACTAAATATAACTCCGAACGTACTGCATATCAAAAGGGGGAACGATCTCTGAGAAACTATAAGAGAACCATTCCGATTCCATTGCCTCCTTCAGCTTTTCGGAAAATGACTCTGGTAGAGAAGGGAAATTATTACACATTCTCGGTTTACGGGTTGCATTTTCAAACATACTTCGGAAGCGATTACACCGATAAGCGTGTTATGTGGGAAAGATATCTGAATGGTGAATACAAACTTGGAATTAGTTCGATAAAGATTGAAAAAAACAAAATTTATTTGTTGGCTGTATTCAAATTTCCAAAGGAAAACCGCGAGCTGAATCCTGAACTGATAGCCGAAGCATCGTTGAGTCTGGAAGTGCCGATTGTTCTGCGATTTCAGAGTAAACGATACGAGATTGGGACAAAGGAAGACTTCCTTTACCGGCGCGTGGCAATCCAACATGCCAGATCACGCATTCAGCGTTCTCTGAAATATTGTCGGGCAAAAAATGGTATGAAACGACAGAAGCAACGTCTACATGCTTTTGCAGAAAAGGAACAGAATTACGTTAACAATAAGTTGCATTTATACAGCAAAATGCTGGTGGATATGTGTGTCAAGCTGAATGCTGGTACGCTTGTTCTGGAGCAGCAAGAGGAGAAAGAGGAATATGCAAAGGTAGATCAGTTTTTATTGCGGAACTGGAGTTATCATGGGCTGAAAGAGAAAATACGGTATAAGGCTGAACAGGCAGGTATTAAGGTTATTTCAGAATGAAAAGTTCTTTGATATTATTTGAGGGTGCTTGTTCACCCGCAGAGTGAGGCAAGAAGCACTCACTAAACCTGAATCTAAACAACCATATCATCTACGGTTTGAAAGGAAAACGGGAAGCAATGTGGGCGATCTGGTTTACAGGCTGGACAATATGGGCGATCTGGTTATATGGGTTTAGCTAAACAACTGTTCTTCCTGGTGCTTGTAAGATCGGGGATACAACAGGATTATTTTGGTTCCGAGATTTAGTTTCGTTTGCCAATATATCAAAAGCTGCTGAATTGGATGGTGTTTCTACACCGTCCCTTCACTTTATTGAACGCAACTTTGTGGAGTCATATCTTCGATTTATAGCATGAACGCAAGGGACAGTGTTTCTACATTGTCCCGTTTAACTAAAGCTAACTTATTCTTCATACATGGGTTAAGGGACGAATGCAACATGGGATAAGCGGGACGATGTTTCTACATCGTCCATTCTAAAAAAATTGCCAACAGTTGAAAAATCTCATAAGCAACGGGGAGCTTTTTTCAATTCTCCCCTTCTGTATAGTTTCATAAATGCCTGATTTTTTGGAGTGAAAACGATCCATTTATTTCAAGCCTTCGGCCGGCTCGCCCGGTCGAAGTTTTTTTTCCAAACTAGGAAAGTGACTATGAAAGCCCGCTTCCCCACGGCAATACTTTTGGGAAAACGCTGTGAAAATGGACAGAACGCAGAAAGAGCCAGCGAGCAGCCGAAGGGCGATATACAGAGATCAATTGGTAACGCTAGGAGATCTCCAGCAGTTCCAGGAGGAATTGCTGCAGGCGATGCGCCGAATGCTTACTGAAAAGAGCGGGGCTCCACCAGCCGGAAGAAGCTGGGTAAAGACCCAACAGGTATGCAGACTGTTGGATTGTTCTCCCGGTACTTTGCTCAACCTTCGGGCAAACGGTACCCTTCCATTCACGAAAATCGGTGGAACCATTTTCTACAATGCGGATGAAATCAACAAGGTATTGCAGGACCGGCGCCAGCATTTTCATCGGAATTCAGTTCCGCTAAAGGGTGCCAAAAAGGCATAAGTATGAGTAAGAGAAACCTTTGCGGCGTTCCGCCGCGCTTCGAGCATGTGCTGATTTACTTTCAGCAAAAGGGATTACCCAACAAGGAAGCCCGTGACTTTTTCCTCTACTATGAGGCTAGGAACTGGTGTAATACCCGTGGTGCAACTTACCTCCGATGGAAAGGGATCGCCCACAAGTGGATCGTCGGCGTGTTCGTGATGCAGCCTTCGCTGTATAACCGGCGTCTCAACTGATTCGCTTTTATATATAAAAACAGATGCTTATGTGGGTAGTACGGAAATTTCCGGAGGCTTGGGGCATCTACGATGAAGACACCGGGTTCGCTCGCATTCTCGACGAAGCTGAGATCGAATTGATCGCCGGTGAATTTCCCCAATTGAAAGATGATATGGTCAAGATGATCCTGGTGGTGGAAATCACCTCCATTGTCACCGGGCTGAGGCAACAGGAGCCGCCTTTTGAAGATTCCTAGCATCCCCGCGGAGCACATCTTCCGCCGTCTTTCACTCAATTACATGAGCCGCCTTCCACAGAAAGGGGTGAATGTATCTCCCTGCCTTCGCGGCAGGGAGCAAGATGTATTGTTGTAGACAACAATGGCTTTGCCTGTGCGGCAAAGCTGTGCTGTCGCTAAATATTTTACCGTGGCAAGAAAGAAAACTCCAGAAGAAATTGCACTCGTTCACCGTGTTGAAACGCGGGTTACTTCCGCGAAGTTCGAGGAACTCGAGTTGCTACTTTGCCGTTCCGAGCATAACGAAATGGCCGGGCTGATCCGCGACATTCTTAACAACCGCGTAATCAGGACAATCACTTATGATCGGAGCCTCGATACCGTGATGGAGGAGCTTGCGGCCCTTCGCGGAGAAATCCGTGCCATCGGCGTGAATATAAATCAGATAACAAAACATTTCAATACATACCCTGAACCACAGCGGAAGGCTTTTTACGCCAGAACGGCCTTTGACCAGTACAAGAAAATCGAACCCAAGATCGACAGGCTTCTGGAACTCGTCACGCATATCGCTAAAGTATGGTTGCCAAAATATCCTGCGGCAGGTCGATAAAGTCCGCTTTGCATTACAACGAATCGAAGCTGGCCGAGGGAAAGGCGACGTTGATCCTTTCTTCCCGCTTCGGATGCGATGCAGACGATTTGACAGTCCGGCAGAAACTCGCCCGGTTCGATTCACTTATCAAAAGAAATAAAAAGGTGAAAACAAACACCGTTCATATCTCACTCAACTTTGCTCCTGGCGAACAACTGGCGCTTGGTACGCTCCAGTATCTCGCCGCCGATTACATGCAGCGGATCGGTTTCGCGGACCAGCCATTTCTGGTTTATCAGCATCACGATGCGGGGCATCCGCATATCCATATCGTTACAACGAATATCCGAACAGATGGTAAAGCAATCAGCCTTCATAACATCGGACGGGAGAAATCGGAGCCCGCCAGGAAGGCACTGGAGCAAATCTATGGCCTGGTTGTGGCCGAAGGTCGCTGCCAACGGGTCGATCTCCCTGCGGTCATAAAGCCGGTAATATACGGCAAAGCCGAGACTAAAGCAGCTATTTCCAATATCGTCCGGGAAATAACCTCCACTTTCCGGTACACCTCGCTGGAGGAACTGAATGCCGTTTTGAGGTGCTACAATGTAGTTGCAGATCCTGGATTACCTGGAAGCCGATGCTGGAGCCATCGGGGGCTGACCTATTCGATTGTGGACAGTGAGGGCGGTAAGGTTGGTATTCCTATCGCGGCGAGTAGTATTTACGGCCGGCCAGTGCTTGCCGCTCTCGAAAAGAAGATGGACGCAAATCGTGTCTTGGGAATACAGAAGCGGCGCCGGTTACGTCAGGTGGTTGAGAAGGTTTTGGCGTCGAGATCACCCGGAGCTGCCCGTAGATTCCTGGAGCGCGCTAGCATAACTTGCCACCAGGCCAAGAGTGGTGGCAGCCCCGATCTATTCCTGATCGACCACCTTAACCGTACCGTGATCTCAGTTCGTGGAGAGGGTTTTCGGGCTCCGGATGTCATCCATAGCCTACGTCTGGATGCCGCTGGGTCGAAATCCATCACACTGCTGGCCCAAACCCCAGCGGTGGCAGACTTTCTCTTTATCGACTCCGCGAAGCTCCTCCACGAGCTGACTACAGACACGCATCCACAAGGAGAATACCTACCGTCGGAACTGCTGAAGAGGAAAAAGAGGCGGCGGAAGCCATGATACATATTAAATATGGAGTAACATGCAAAACGGAGAAAATATACAAGCACTTCGATCAATTCTCGACTTCCTACGCCTTGGAGCGGTCGTAGTGATGCTTATCCATTTTTACGCATCCTGCTTCCCGCTCTTTGCCGGGAATGGCCTTTCTGCGGATATTGTCGACAGGTTTGTATATGACCTATGCCACCGCTTGCCGTTCCTGAGCACGCCAACGGCTGCAAAGTCATCGGCGCTCCTGCTATTAGCCGTCAGCATGTTAGGGTCAAAAGGACGTAAAGACGAGAAAATGAGAATCCTACCAGTAGCCGTAGCTTTATCGGTAGGTCTGCTGCTTTTGTATTCTTCCACGGCGATGCTCCACCTGCAGAACAGCCGCAACTGGGTATTACAGGCATACATATTTTCCTCTTCCGCTGCCTTCCTGACTGTGTTGTATTCCGGTTCCAGGTTGAGCAGATTTCTCCGTCTACGTTTCCAGGACGACATTTTTAACGAGAAAAGTGAATCGTTCCCCCAATGTGAAGAACTTCACGAAAACGAATTTTCGGTGAACCTGCCGGCCCGTTATCAGTTTCGCGGGAAAATGCGTTCCAGCTTCATAAACTTGCTTTGCGTTTTCCGGGGTACGTTGATCCTGGGCTCACCCGGTAGTGGGAAAACCTATTACTTCTTTTCCGAAATCATCCGGCAACATTTGATGAAGGGCTTTTGCATGTTTGTCTTCGATTTCAAGTTCCCCATACTCAGCCAGATGGCGTACAATTATCTTCGGGAGTATGCTGGGAATTTCTCCGTAAATCCGCAATTCGTTGCTATCAATTTCGACGACCTCAACCGAACGCATCGGGTCAATGCCCTACCGCCGGACCTTATGCCGGATATTACAGATGCCACCGAAAGTAGCCGCACATTCATGCTAGCACTGAATAAGGAATGGGCAAAAAAAAGCGATTTTTTCGTCGAATCGGCCATTACATTTTGCACAGCCCTGTTTTGGTTTCTGAAAAAATACGAAGGTGGACGCTACTGCACGCTTCCTCACGCCATTGAGCTTTCGCAGATCGAGTATACCAAGCTATTCCCGGTTCTGGCTACCGAGCCGGAAATATCCGTGTTAATCAATCCATTTATCAGCGCACTGAAGCGCGGAGCAAATGAGCAATTGGAAGGTCAGATCGCCTCCGCGAAAATCGCAATCGCGCGTCTGGCATCGCCATCGTTATATTATGTTCTCAGCGGGAACGATTTTGATCTTGATTTGAATAACCCGAAAGCGCCGAAAGTAATTTGCGCGGGAAGCAATCCCGCGAAGAGGCAAATATACGGCGCGGTGCTTTCCCTTTATGTAGAAAGGATGCTGAAACTGGTGAACCAGGAAGGAAAAGCCAAGTCCTCCCTCATTTTCGATGAATTTCCGACAATTTATGTTCCGAATATAGACGCATTGATCGCCACGGCCCGCAGCAACAAAGTGGCGACCACGCTGGGCGTACAGGATATGTCGCAGCTCGTTCAGAACTATGGAAAGGAGAATGCCGACGTCATCATGAACATCGCGGGGAACATCGTCAGCGGCCAGGTCATGGGCGACAGCGCCCGCCAATTGTCTGATCGTATTGGGAAAATCATGCAGGAACGGGAGTCTATTTCGATCAACTCGTCGGAAACTTCCCTGAGCCGGAGCGCGCAGTTGGAAACTGCCGTCCCCCCTTCAAAAATCGCAATGCTAAGCAGCGGCCAGTTTGTCGGCCTCATTGCCGATGAGCCCAGCCATCCAATTAAGTTGAAGGCTTTTCATGCCGAAGTGGCGAAGGACCATAACGCCGCCCGCGCGCGGGAAAAGGCCCAGGTACCGATTCCGGCTATTCGAGACGTGTCAAAGGCCGATGTTGATGCCAATTTTCGGCGAATAAAGCAGGATGTACACAACTTGATCGAACGGGAAATGGAAAAGATCAAAAGCAGCCCTGAGTATCAAGCAATGCAGGCCGCGGTGGCGGATTCCGGAAAGAAATCGTCGGTTAGTATGTAATTATTTCATAACATAAAACTTGCATCATGGTAGAAAAGAATTATTCTTATCTGGTGGATGAAATCCTGCCAAAGCTAGGATTTAACGAGATCTTCAATGATAAGCTGCGAGCTGCTATGAAAGTGGGTATTGAGCCCATCGAATTGAAAGCGGCCGAAACGCGGAAAGTGGGAGAATTTACCTACAATATCGTTTTGGAAAAGAACCGCGGTGAGAACCTGGCACCCGATCAGGAGCCGTTTTATTTTGCCAATCGAATTGAGGTTTCTTTCAAAAAGAATGGAGAGGAAAATATCCGTGAACACACATTTGGCCTTTATAAGCAGAGAGGCCATTCCCGCGAACAGATACGCAATTTGATGAATGGTAATTATGTGCATAATACCTATCGTAAGGGCGACGAGATCGTGGGTCGTTGGCAGGGAATTAATTTCAATAAGCCGAAGGAAGACGGGACGTTTGAACTGCGATCCATTTATGACCGTACTATTCAGTGGAATGTTACAAAGGAGCTTTCTAACCTCCCGCACATCAACTCTCTCACCCAGGAAATGAAGGAGGATATGCTACGTTCGCTTTACAACGGTGATAATGTTGCGGTAAGTTTAAAGATCAATGGAAATCGGGAACAGCTCTATATTCGCGCGAATCCCCGCACAACTTCACTGGATATCTTCAACGCGGACGGGCAGAAGATCACTTTGCCTTCCAAAAACTCACTCCAGCTTGTGTCCGATGACGCTTCCGAAAAGAAGGACCTGAGCGAAGCAGTGAGCATTGCTATGGATGCCGGTGCGGCGATAGATCTCGGCCAAGGGCAAAAGAAGAAACGCTGATTAATTTTATTTTTTGGGTTGCCGGCCGTTTAAATCATGGCCGGCATTTTTATGTTGAATTATAACAAGTTACCCTTGGAATAATTGAAAAAAGTGAATATATTCACTATGTAATCGGGAATCAGATATTAAATATTTAGATAATCCAATAGCATTTAAGACAAATACGCTTCAGGAAACCATTATTCACCCATTAATTCTTTATTGATGAACCCTTGGCGTTACTTAGCAGCAAAGGGGGACGTCGAAGAAATCCCGTTTGAGATCGTGGGACCGATGTTCTCCGAAATGTTCCAACTTTTCAAGGCGCTGCATCCCCAAATTTCAGAATCCCTTATGCAGGAAATCCATGACAGGTGCCGCCCCGTCCGATTTAAGAAAAAGTCGTTGATCCTCGATTACGGCGAAACCTGCGGTCATGTATTTTTCGCCGCGCGTGGACTTGTCCGTGCCATCTTCCAGCGTGAAGGAATGGAGCAAACGTGCTGGTTCATGGGCGAAGGCGATATCGTCATCGCTGTCGAGAGTTTCTATTCTCAACAACCAAGTCTGGAAAGACTGGTAGCGATGGAGGACACCGACTGCATTGCCCTGTCCTGGGACGACTTGCAGGTGATTTATGAAAAGCATGTGGATTTCAACATCATCGGAAGAAAGCTCACTGAGCTGTATTACCGACAGGCTATTGAAAGGACGAAATGGGTCTGCCTGTCAGCGAAGGAGCGTTATGATGCATTGTTCAAAGACTATCCGAAATTCCTGAATCGCGTGCCGGACGTGGCTCTTGCATCATATTTAGGTATAGGTAAGTCTTATTTGAGTAAAATCCGGACTGATGTTCACTTTCAAAAATGATGCAAAATGACAACAAAATAATCATTTCGCGTCCATAGCTTTGTTTGTATAAACCAAAATTGCTATGAAACCATATCACACCTACCCCGTGCGGCAAGTGATTTTTGCCGTAGCAGCTATTCTTTTCCTTATCGGTTGCTCAAAAACCGATTCCACAGTAGAAAAGCAGAAACCCAGTCATCTTTTTACGAACCTACCGGCCACGGCTGACGAGCGGCTGGTTCCATTTACAGATTCACTTTTGGCATCGGAAGCTGCCCGGCCCTGGATGGACGGCGTTATCGCTGCCATTGGATCTCCTGCCTGGGAGCACGCAGCCTTCGGGGTTCAGTCTGGTGCCCCTTCCGTTATGTTACCTCTTATCAATTCCAACGAAAAGCGGGTGAGCGGCTTGCTGGTAATGGTAAAGGGTGACCGCTTCCGCTTTCGGATTATTGATTCCCGAAGGCCGGAACGATACGGATATAATAATGGAAGGAACACCGCGAACGCCCGTACAATATTCATTGCTGCCGATTTATTCAACCAGCGCGCATTTCCGGATGCCGAGCCCGCAGCCATCGGTGAATGCATGATGACCCGCACCGAGCGCCAGCACTTTGAAAGCGCACGTAAGTCCGGTGGCTCCTTTACGCCGATGGTAAAGGCCGCTGGATATGCCATGTCGATCACCTGCTACACAACAATGGCCTGTACTGGCGACGGGCGCGGCAATTGTATCGGTAACATCGTCTACAGCACAGACTGCTTTTACAACTATATATGGGTAGATGATTCTGGCTGGGGAACCAGCGGCCCAGGTGGTGAAGGCGGCTACGGCGGCGGCGGAATTGGTGGTGGCGGAGGTGGATCAGCGGGCCCGGGGAACGGATCAACGAACTCCTGTGGTGGGAGCTCGACTCCTCCGGCCCAAAACAGCGGGCCGCTCGCTGTGCTTCCTCCTACAAAGCCAATCGTAGACGTAAAGAAATATGTTCGCTGTTTTGATCGTACAGGAGCGGCTAAGCTCACACTATACGCCGACCAGCCTCAGGCGGGCAGCGATGAGCCATTTACCGTGAAGGGAAAAGTAGGCCATTCATATATCACCATTGAACAAAATTTCGGTGGGCAGATCGTACGCCGTACCCTTGGTTTCCATCCTTTTGAAGCCGTGTCGCCGTTTTTCGCGAAAGAGGGCCAAAGCCAGCTAGGCGATGACTCCGACGCCAGTTACGACGTGAGGCTGGATGTAAATATCTCCGGCGAGGCGTTAGCAAAAGTGCTTTCCATAATTGAGAGTTTTAATCCTCAATACCATCTGGAAAATTATAATTGTACTAATTTTGTCCTGGATGTGTCCGATGCCTGCGGTTTGAAAATTCCACGAACAAAGGCATGGTGGCTCGTGGGGTCAGGATTGAATCCCGGTAGTTTTGGCGAGGATTTAAAGAAGGTGCCCGGAGCCGTTTCTGGAAAGGGCCGCTCGGACGATAACACAGGAGAATGTAACTAAAACCATGTTTTTATGAAAACCGTGAAGTTTCTTATCATTTTAAGTTTGATTTCCTTCCACACATTTGCCGTTACCCAGCCTTCGCGTGACCAGGCGATCATTAAGAGGTTCCTTACTTACATCGCAGGCCCGAGGTGGCATATCGATACCGTAGTGTCAAAGTATGTGGTTTTTTATGAGGAAGAATCAAAAGTCGCTTCCAGAGCGACCAGGAAGATGTACCTCAGCATGGCGGTGGCCGATTTGGTGGAACAGGTCAAAAGGGTCAAAATCGATGAACTGAAGATAATACCATATAACGATGTTGATGAAAAACTACAAATAATGACCCTCGGTCCCGATTATCGCCAAAGGTCGTATGTTGTGACTGATCCATCAGGTAAGTTTGTACGGTACTTTTTGCTGAAAGACGACCAAATCGAATCATTTGTATTGTTTCAGGGAAAAGCCTATCTGCTATTGAACTGATATCATAACTACCATACCTTACGCTGCTTTAATAACAGCTATGAGGGGGAAGTATCACCCCATCCTGGGCAATGATGCTTCCCCCTTTTCGTGCCCCTATGTTTCATTTTAAAATGATGCAAAATGCTGACCGCTTCTGCCGAACTGCTGCGCGAATTACAGGCCAAGATCAATATTTTATCTCGTGACCCTTCGGTATCGTTGGCCCGCACTGAAAAAATCCTGGTTTATATTAACCAAGCTCTCATTTCCCTCAAAGAAATGGTAAGATCACACACGTTCACCAGCACCGACGAGGAAATCCAGTTTTTTAAGGACATTAATCCGGAATTTTATGCGCTGTGGATTTATTACAGTACGGTTTATTCGATTCAAAGCCACACTTTCCCCGGTTCATCGAAGAGCCGGGTGAAATACCTGGAGCATGAAATAAAGAAGATCGATGATTTTTTCTTTCACCACCTTGATTTTTATAAGTATTTCAGGAGTGGAAAGACACATCGCGATCAGGAGTTCTTTCTGCGTAGCCCGAAAATGGAGGAGCTTTATACCGATACTTATGCTGCAGTGATAGACAGGCAGCAATGTACACCTCATTCTCTTGAAATAGCAATTGTTCTGGCGAATGAACGGCTAAAGGCTTATGTAAATACCGCTATTGAAGAGGAAGTTTCCGGCAGTTCTCAACAGGTGAAGTCAGATGGCGTTGCTCCGCTTCAATGGACAGAATCGAAAACTAGCTTGATCGAGATCATTTATGCGTTCTATGCGGCGAAGGTTTTCAATAACGGGGATGCAACGGTCGAAGCGATTACACGGTATTGCGAAAAGGTGTTTTATATTGAATTGAAAGCCCATACAATTACGTTTCAGGAAATCCTTCGCAGAAAGAAGGGACTTGCCTCAGCTTTGGAATGGATTAAAAGTAAGTATTTGCTATATATTGATGCAGTAGAGGAAAGAAACAGAATACGGAGAAATAAAAGGTAACATTACTTCATCAAAAAATCTCTTTTTAGTTTCGCCAAGAAAACACTCCTGTTGTGCACATTTTGATTATGCTTTAATTGTTGTCTCCTTTGAGATCTGTTTAGATCAGGAAATGCTTTTTTTGTCCGCGAAAAAAGCCGTCTAAAAGTTTCCACGCTTTTTTCCTTTGGCCTTCTATCAATTTCTTCAACTACCAAATCGAAAATCATCTCAGCAGTAAGAAATGCATAAATATAGGTTTCGTTGTTGATATTAAGTGCGTCGAGGGCCTTTCCAAGATCATGTGTTTCTAACAAAAGGTCGTAAAAACCACTGAAGTCTCGCGTGAAGTTTTCGTTTCTAATAATATCCTTTGGGCCTATGAATCCCCAATATGGTGCAGTCTGCTGAATGTCAGTTAGCTTGTACATGTATGCCCCCTGGCAAGTCGCCAAAGAAATGATTAACCCATTCTTCAATGCCCGGTTCATTTCCCTGAAGATTCCCGCCAGCTCTTCCCATAAAACCACTTCTCCATTTCCTAATTCTAAACCTTTTCGGCCTCCATGTATCTCCATGTGCAAAATGGGAGATACAGTTCCGGCTAATACTTGCGCTTTTATGGCATATAGTTCTTGAAAGAATTCATTTTTGGTCTGGATGGATATGTAATGTGCCCTCGTACCGTTGCGTTCACAACGTCTTCTAATAATGTCATTGAAAAGCACTTTTCCGGTTTCTGGTTCATTTGGAAGAAGCGACTGAATTACTATTACGGAATCATACTTAAAGTTGTACCGTACGGTTATGTCGTCCATCGGATTTTTGGTTTTTGTAGTTAACTATTCCAAAGATGGTGAAAAATTCAAAATAAAATTACCCAACTAGGATTTAGACTATGAAAAATGGGCGTTAGTGGATCGCACATTTGCCTTACAATTTATTTCATAATCAAAATACAATTGTATGGCATCTATCAATTTTTCACCGGTACTGCTCGCCCTGTTTCTATCGGGCATTACATATGTCCTGGTTTATCTTTTCTTCATCAGGGCAAAAGTGTTCAGTAAGAAAGAAATTCCCATGCCAATCGTTCAGACGGCTGGCTTCAGGGAGCCCCTGTCACCTTCATTTAGCAATCGCTTGCCAACCTCCAGCTACGACCCTCAAGAACCTGAAATCGATTTTACGGAGGAAGATGACTCCGGCGAATTGGAACTGGTCGAGGACGATTCAAGTATTCTTCTGAAGGAAGCTGAAGCAGTAATCGATCATATCGCCGCCGTAATCGGCAACATCGCCAGCCATCCCGCCAATCCTGCTGAAGTGTTCACGAAGATACGGGCTATCGTAAGCCAATACGGTATTTTCCAGAATACCGAGTTCTATGATGCCATTAACCGATATGTGGCTGTATCTGTAGAGCGCGACCTAGCATTACGTTTTACGGAAGCGGAACTGGCGGAACTGTGGTCGTAGGCCACATGGTCAAATCAACTTTCCCATCATAGCCCTGCCTGCCGATCAACGGTTCTCCGCCGGCGACGGGCCCCCACAGGCAGGGCATCCTCACCTCCCAAATTTTTGATTCATGAAATTACTCAATTCCTATGGGCAGAAGGCCCGTTGGCAGGCTATTGCCATCATTCTCTTATCTGCGAGCATTTCCGCTAATGCCCAAGATGGTGTTGCCGGTATCGAACAAGCAAATGACATGGTCCGTGAATACTTCGATACTGGAATAACCCTGCTTTATGCCATCGGCGCCGTACTTGGGCTAGTAGGCGCCGTAAAGGTCTATACCCGATGGAGCCAGGGCGATACGGAAACGACGAAGCTGGCCGCGAGTTGGTTCGGTGCCTGCATTTTCCTGGTCGTTGTGGCTACGGTATTGAAGAGCTTTTTCGGCGTGTAAATCTTTACCGATGGCAACAGTATATCAAGTAAACAAAGGCGTCAACCGCAGCATCGAGTTTCGGGGGATAAAGGCGCAGTATCTGCTCTTCCTCGCCGTGGGCATGGTTCTCCTGCTGCTGCTATGTGCAATTGCCTTCATCGCAGGAATACCGGCGATACCGGTTGTCGTAGCCGTGGTGGTTGCAGGATATGGGCTGTTGGTTGCGGTTCAGCGATATAGCAAGCGGTACGGCGAGCATGGCCTGGCAAAGAAGCTGGCCCAATCCCGATTGTCGCAGCATATCACGACGTCCTCGCGTAGTGTCTTCACCTCCTTCAATTCAGGCAAGTATGAGAAAGAATAAAACGCTGGAGAGTGTGTTCCCCATTCATAAAATCGAAAAGGATTTTCTCATTGCTAAATCCGGGAGCGTTTCCATAGCATTTTCCGTCGTACTGCCGGAGATATTCACGATGTCTTCTGCTGACTATGAGGCGCTCCATGCCGCATTTGTGAAGGCGATACGTGTTCTGCCGGAACATACCATCGTTCATAAGCAAGATTGGTACGTAGAAGACGCTTTCAGGCCGTCAGCATCGGCTGACTCTTTCCTGATGGACGCCAGCGACCGGCATTTTTCTGAAAGACCCTTTCTGCGCCACGAATGTTACATTTTTCTCAGCACGGTGCCGCCGGCCTTATTGAACCCGGCACCGACAGCAGGCGTTCTGTTTCGCACGTCTCCTGTTGCCCGGGAGCTGCTGGACGACCGGCGCTTCGAGGTGTTTGCCGAAAAGGCGAGCCAGTTCGCCGCCGTTCTGCAAGACAGCGGTTTCCTGGAGCTGCGAAGGTTGGACGGTGATGACCTGGCCAGTTCTCCTAATCGTGCAGGCCTGCTCGAAAGATATTGCTATCAATTGGCTGAAGACCAAATACCGGTATTGGCCGATTTCAAAACTGGCGGGGAATTGAGCGTAGCGGGACACTCCCTGCACATTTTTTCCCTTGCAGATCCTGATGACCTGCCTTCCCTGTGCGGCCCCCGCCTGAATTACGAAAAATACAGCACCGAGCGCACCCCGTTCTCCATCGGTTTCGGCGCCCCGTTAGGGCTGTTGTTGCATTGCAATCATATCGTCAATCAGTACATCATTGTAGGCGATGGTGCGGGCACCCTCCGCCAACTGGAAACAAAACGGAAGCGGCTGCAATCACTTTCGGCATATTCACGTGAAAACGCCATCAGCCGTGACGCGACGAGCGCATTTCTCAATGAAGCCATCGGTCAGGGCCGATTGCCAGTGAAAGCCCACTTGAATGTGATTGCCTGGCACGACGACCCGGCGAAAAGCAGGGAACTCCGAAATATGGTTTCCTCAGCGATGGCAGCGCTGGACGGCAAGGCAAAGCTGGAGACTGCGGCGGCGGCATGCCTTTTTTGGGCCGGCATCCCGGGAAACGGGGCGGAACTACCGTCCACGTCAAGATTTGACACGTTTGCCGAGCAGGCCGTGTGTTTTTTCAACGTCGAAACGAATTACCGGACGTCTCTCGCCGCGCAGGGCATCCGGTTCGGCGACCGTTTGACAGGGCGGCCCCTTCAGGTCGATTTATTCTATGAACCGTTCGACCGGGGGCTTATTCAGAACCGGAATATCTTCCTTTGCGGGCCTTCCGGCTCCGGAAAGTCGTTTGCCACCAACCACATCCTTCGTAGCTGTAACGAATGCGGTGACCACATCCTCGTCGTGGACGTAGGGCACTCGTATAAGGGGCTTTGCGATCTCCTAGGTGGGTATTACTTCACCTTCAGCGAAAAGAATCCGATATCCTTCAACCCGTTTTTCGTTCCGGATAACCAACTGGACACGGAGAAACGTGAGGCGATAAAGTCGTTGCTGCTGGCTTTGTGGAAGAAGGACGACGAGGCATATTCCAGGAGTGAATACATTTCCCTGTCCAACGCGCTGCAGAGCTACTTCGACAAGTTGAAAGCCGATCCCGGCGTCCTCCCGTGTTTTAATACGTTTTACGACTACCTCCGCGATGTTTTTGTTCCAGAACTGCGCCAGCAGGGCGTGAAAGACAAGCATTTCGACATTGACAATTTCCTATACGTGCTCCGGCCATACTATACTGGCGGAGAATATGATTACCTGTTAAATGCGACGGAGAACCTGGACCTGCTCCATACCAATTTCATCGTGTACGAGCTGGACGCGATCCGGGACCATCCCATCCTGCTGCCAGCCGTAACCTTGACGCTCGCCGAGAATTTTCTCAACAAGATGCGGCGCTTGAAGGGTGTGCGCAAGATCATCCTGATCGAAGAGGCATGGAAAGCAATTGCCCGTGCCGGAATGGCGGAATATATCCGCTACCTGTTCAAAACCGTCCGGAAATTCTATGGCACGGCGGCCGTTGTCACCCAAGAGATCGACGATATCATTTCCAGCCCGATAATCAAGGACACCATTATCGCTAACAGCGACATCAAGATCCTGCTCGACCAAAGCAAATACGCGAACAAGTTCCAGGCAGTTCAGGATGCCCTGGGCCTGACAGACCGGGACCGGAGCCTGATCCTGTCTATGAACAAGGCAAACGATCCGCACCTGAAGTACAAAGAAATCTTCATCAGCCTGGGCGCTTACAGCAAGGTGTACCGCACGGAAGTCTCCCTCGAAGAATACCTGTGCTACACCACCGAGGAGCGGGAAAAGCTGCTGGTGCAGCAATATGCGGCGCGGTATGGCTCCATCAGGCGCGGCATTTCCCGGCTTGCCGCCGACATACGTTCAAAAAAGATATGATATGAAACGGAAGATTTTTATCACACTCGTCCTCCTGGTCGTGTTGACAGGAGTACCCGTCAGCCGTACGTATGCGATTTGGCCCGTGGTTACCGCCGTGGTAAAGAAGGTGATCCGTGCGATGGATTTGCAAATCCAGCGGCTCCAGAACCGGACGATCACCCTTCAAAATGCCCAAAAGGCGCTGGAGAACATCATGGCGAAGCTGCGGCTGGAGGAGATCGGCCAGTGGACGGAACGGCAACGGGTATTGTATCAGGACTACTTCGCCGAGCTGTGGAAGGTAAAATCCGTCATTGCCTACTACCGGCGCGTGGCTGAGATCGTCCAGCGGCAACGCGCGCTGGTTGAAGAATACCGCCGGGCATTTGCCGTCATCCGGGAGGACCGGCATTTCAATGCGGCTGAGGTTGACCAGCTTCACGCGCTGTATTCCGGCATCCTTGCTGAAAGCCTAAATAACGTGGAAGACGTGCTGAACGTGGTCAATGCCTTCACCGTGCAGATGAGTGATGCTGACCGGCTGAAGATCATAAGTGAAGTTGCGGACCGAATGGAAGGGCATGTCGTCGCGCTGCGCCGGGTAACGCATCGAGCCGCCGGCCTCAGCCTCCAGCGCGCTCGGAGCGCAAAAGAGGCAAACAGGATAAAGGGCTTATACGGAATAAAATGACGCTCATGTACCGGAAAACTATTCTCATCCTCCTTTTGATGGTTCTCGCCGGGAGTGTGCGGGCTCAACTGGCCGCTGAATGGCTTCGCCAAAACCAGACACAGCGGAGGTATCTGGCGATTCAGATCGCCGCGCTTCAGCAATACCTGTCCTTGGCCCGCCAAGGGTATCAGGCTGTCAGTGGCGGGCTTCAGGTTGTCGGCCAGATCAAGCGCGGCGAATTCGATATCCATTCCGCATTCTTTTCATCGTTGCAATACGTCAGCCCCTTCATTCGGAGGCATCAGAAAGTGCTGAACCTTGCGGGCAGCTATGCATCTCTGATCGAACATTTCCGGCGTATGCGTGCCCGATGGGAAACTATTGAAGGCTTTCCCTCCTGGAAACGCAGCATCCTGGTGGACGCATATCTCCAGTTCTCCGACGATCTCGCCCGCGACCTGCTTTTTTTAACTGATCTCCTGACGGACCGCCGCTTTGAATTGAACGATGCGGAACGGCTGGAGCAGGTCGGGCACCTGGCCGCCCGGCAGGAATTGCGGCGGGCACGCATTCGGCAGCTTTCCGATGATTTCGAGCGTTCAGCGGCGGCCGCGGTCAGGAACAGCCGTGAACACCTTCACTTCAAAACCTTGTTGCCATGAAAAGCGCCGCTATTCTTTTGCTCCTCGTGCTGATGGGGTTTCACCCAGCGGGCGCCCAATCCCATGATGTAATTCAACTGGGGCTCAACATCGAGAAGTTAAATCAGTTCCGCCAGATATTGGCCGACATGCGCCGCGCCTACACAGTGCTCAGCCGCGGTTACAATGCTGTCCGCGACCTGTCCCAGGGGAATTTTAAGCTACATGAACTGTTTTTGGATGGCCTGATGGCGGTCAGCCCCGGCGTTGCCCGATATCGGCGCATTCCGGAAATTATCGCGATGCAGCGGATCATCGTCGCGGAATACCGCACCGCCCTTTCCCGGTTCCGACGAAAAGGGATGTTTACTCCCGACGAGCTTTCGGCCATTCAGCGCGTGTACGCCGGCCTCTTTGACAAATCTGTACGGAACCTCGAAGAGCTGATATTGATCATGACCGGAGGCAAGTTGCGGATGACCGATGCCGAGCGTATGGCGGCAATTGACCGCGTTTTTGCATCGGTGCAAGGCGATTTGTCCTCTTTGCGGCAATTCAATCTCAACACCGGCTCCGTGGCTCGCATGCGGGGCGGCAGGTTCCAGGAAATAGAACAGCTAATCGGCCGCCAGGCCAGTAAATAGGAAATCCATGAAAAAGTCCTTCCTGTTGGTGCTGCTGATAGCGGCATTGCCCGCCGTTTGTCTTGCCCAGTCGGGCGGAAACGCGGATATCCAGAAACTCCATGATATTCTTGACCGCATTTACGACGATATGATCCCGCTTTGCGGGCGCTTGACGACGGTGGCGCGGGGCATAGCCGGCTTCGGAGCCATCTTCTACATCGCAGCCCGCGCTGGCCGGAGTCTGGCGGCGGCGGAACCTATCGATTTTTTCCCGTTGCTGCGCCCTTTCGTGCTCGCTGTGCTGATCGGTATCTATCCGCTGGTGTTGGGCGTTATCAACGGTATTCTTCAGCCAACGGTTGACGCAACGAACGAGCTTGTCACCCAAAGCGACAACGCTGTAAAGGAACTGATGCGTGTGGAATATGAGTTACTCGCGAAAGGAAAGGCGGAATTGCCCCCCGGCAGCCCGGGGACCAACGATCAGGAAATGCAGGAATACTACAAGTACCTCAACGCTCAAACGGCGGGTGAAGAGGATTCCCGTGGATTCTGGAGCCTGATGTGGGGAAAGGTCGAAGGAACGATCCTTTACTACGTCCAACTTATCGTGTCGAAGATACTCCAGATCCTTTTCTACGCCGCTGCGCTTTGTATCGACGCCATGCGGACATTTCACCTGGTCATCCTCGCCATCGTGGGGCCGTTTGTCTTCGCCCTGAGCGTTTACGACGGTTTCCAGCATACGTTGTCCGTATGGCTTGCCCGGTATATAAACGTATACATGTGGCTTCCCGTTGCCAATCTCTTCGGTGCCATGATCTCCCGTATTCAAGAAAATCTTATCAAGAATGACATTGAAGCCGTGCTCGCTGGCGGAAATAATGCGACGTATAGCTTGACCAGCGTGGCTTACATCGTGTTCCTCGTAGTCGGCATCGTCGGGTATTTCACCGTGCCGTCGATCGCCAACTACATCGTGCACGCCAGTGGCGGCAATGCCCTGTTATCGAAGTTTCAATTTGCGGCGCGCACCGCTGTGGTTGCGGGTACAGGAGGCGCCGGAGCCGCGGCGGGCCCCTCTTCAGCAGCCGGGGCGTCGGCGGCTGGAAGTGCGGCAGCCGACACCGGCGCGTCCGACAAATTGCGTTACCCGATGGCGGATGCCGCAAACTCGGAAGGCTATAACAAGGACGCCGGGCATCAATTCAATCAAATCTCAGGTAAGTAAACTCCCAGGCTATGTTCCAACATTTCAAAAATGTAGATGCCGCTTTCCGGCACATCAGACTGTTTTCTTACCTATTCCTTGCCGTTAACGGTATTGGTTCCGCGCTGGCCCAATACTGGGCCGTGCGCGTTATCCGAGAAGAAAGGTCAAAGGTGTATGTACTCGCCAACGGCAAATTGTTGGAGGCAACAGGCACGGATAAGAGGCGCGTATTGGAAATAAGGGTGAAAGACCATGTGCGTGATTTCCATCATTTTTTCTTTACCGCTTCTCCCGATGAAGAAGCTATCCGCCGAGGCGTCACGCGGGCGCTGTATTTGGCCGACGCGACTGCAAAAAAGGAATATGACAACCTCCAGGAGTCAGGCTACTACACTGGGATCGTTTCCGGAAACATTAACCAGTTTGTTGAAGCCGACAGCGTTGCCGTTGATGTGAATGAAAATCCCGTCCGTTTTGCTTTTTATGGAAAGCTGAAGATCGTTCGCGCCACCTCCACCATCGTCCGCTCGCTCATCACCACGGGCACCATAACAGAAACCGCCGCAATCAGCGAAAATAACCCGCAGGGTATGCTGATTGGCGCATGGCGGATCATTTCAAACCAAGACATGCACCGATGAAAATTCTCCGAAACATCATCCGCGGGCACGATGAAGTTCCTCTTGCGCCGGAACGCCAGAACGGTCGGCGTTGGCTCAAGACGCTGGCGAGCTACCTCCGGCGCAGTGAGCAACTTTTTACTGTTAGGCAAAAACAAACGATGCTACTGTGCTTCACGCTGGTAGCCGGAACCTGTTTCATTCACTTGGCAATTACCGGGGTGATTTCGCCGAGAAACAGCCATCGCCCGCCGATCCGGCAGGAAAGGATCCAGCCCTTGCAGGCGCCGCTGCCACAGGCACTTTCGCTCGATTCGATTCAGAACAAAAACCATTTACCATGACTTCCATACCTCTCACAAAACTCGACATCCGTAAACTACTGAAGTTATTGCCAGTAGCGGCGTTCGTGCTGACGCTGGGGTTCTATTACCTTTTTACCTTTTTGCGGGAATCTGGCACTCCTGCGGAAAAAACCGGGAAAAGTGCCTTCAATACAGACCTGCCCGGCCCTAAGCTGGACGATCGGTATAAGAACAAACTGGATCTATATATGGAAGCACGCCAGGACAGCCTCCGCAAACTGAAGGAAGCTCGCAGAGACTCCCTTCTGTTCCCGGTCGAGGGCGTTGCACCTGAAATCGTGAACGTCCCTTCGCAACTACCGCAGGAAACTCGCCGTGCGACGTCAAGCACCGACCCCAACGAACGGAAGGTCGAGAAAGTGCTGGAGCGGCTACAGATGACCCTGGCCCAACAGGAAGCAGAGCCTCACATGCCCAACGCCGGTCTGCCGATTGCTGTTCCGTCCGACAATCAGGCTTCCGCCGACCTGGGGCAATTGGAAAAGCTCATGGGTGATGTGGCAACCCCACCTGAAGACGCTGAGATAAAGCGTTTGGACGGGATGCTGGACAAAATTTTGGAAATCCAGCAACCGGGGCGCAATCCCGGGCTTGCAAAGCCTGTTCCAGACGATACGCTGGAATCCTTCATCGCCACCGTTGCTGGCCCCAAGCCCAGCGAGCCTTCCGACAACGGTTTTTATGGGCTTTCCGAAGATCCTACACCTCAGAGCATAGAACAACCGCCCGGAAACGGGACGATTGCGGCCACGGTACATGCCGACCAGCGTGTACGTACTGGCTCCATCGTCCGGTTACGACTGCTGCAGGATATATATGTCAACAACGCCAAAATTCCGGCAAACAGTTTTGTCTTCGGAAGGGCCACTGTCGCCAAGGAAAGGGTTGAGCTCGATATTCGCCACGCTTTTTACGCCAATACGGTGCTACCGGTGAAACTGATCGTCTTCGATATCGACGGGATCGCGGGCATATCTGCGCCGGGCGCAGATGCCCGCGACGCGGGCCGTGAGGGGCTAAACCAGGCGGTGCAAAACCTGGAGCTGTACAACATGGACCCCAGCCTGGGGGCACAGGCAGCAGCATCCGGTATTCAGGCCGCCAAAAGCCTGTTATCGAAAAAGACGAAAACGCCATATGCCACGCTCAAAGCCAATCACAAAGTCATGTTGGTAAACACTCGTTTCTAACCATTCAATCATCTTATATGAAACAATGCATCATTTTACCGTTATTATTCCTGTTGACCCTCGGAAATGTGTCAGCCCAAATGTTGGAACTTCCTTCCAGCACGGCGCTCACCCCGTATTCGCTTTCCGTGGGCTACAACAAAACGACCGTGCTGATTTTTCCCGCGCCCATCAAGGATGCTGACAGAGGAAGGCAGGACATAATTGTAAGCCGGCAGGCAGGCGTCGGCAATGTGTTGAAGGTGAAAGCCGCCCGCAAAGATTTCGAGCCGTCCAGTCTCCATGTCTTTACTGCGGACGGGAAGGTATATTCCTTTGAAATCACCTTTGGGGCCGGTAGCGGCGGCACTTTCGATTTGTCACGCCTGGCGGCTTCGACAGGCCGGGCGGCGCAGCATATGCCACTGATCTTCCCCGAAATGGAGGATGGCATGCCCGATACCCAGCTACGGTTGTGTAAAGTTGAAGCTGGACAGCCCTTTTTCAGAAAAACGGCAAGAAATCACCAGCTTCGCCTGCGGTTGCTATCGATCCACTTCGACCAGGACAGGCTTTATTTCCGGTATCGCATATGGAACAAATCTTCTCTTCCATACTTTATCGATTTCACCCGCATGTATATTTCTGACGGTCGCCAGGTAAAACGGGCAACCGCTCAGCAGCAGGAGCTTGTACCGGATATTACAGCCGGGAGTAAGATGGTGCCTGGCCATTCATCTGCTGAGCTCGTTTTTGTAGTGAAGCGGTTTACTATACCCAAAGGGAAGAAGTTCCAGCTCGAAATCTACGAAAAGGACGGCGGACGGAATATTCAGATGGAAGTACGGAACCGGCATCTGTACAAGGCCAGACCATTATTCTAAAATCAGGTACATGAATTTTGCGCAAACCGGCCCGGTGAACCGTGTCGCCGAGGCTCTTTCCCTCTACGCGATTCAGGAGGCCCAATCTATCGCAGCCAACCCGGCAGGCTGGAAACAGGATGCTTCGGGACTTGATTTGAAAATTCGGTTCTACGAGGGTATCGCGGCGGCGGCTTACCCGCACCCCTCGAAGGCCGAGCGCAGCACCCTTCGGTTTGTACGTCATCAGATAAGGCGGATGAGCGCGATGAAATACCCGACGCCGTTTCGTCGGCTAATTTATCATCCCGTTTCCATTTTTCTGCGGGACATCATGCTGCAGCGACGCCAGGGCTTTCGGCAAACGGAAACACAGATTCGGCACACGATGCGCAACGAATTGCGGACGCTGAACCACCATGCCGTACAGCAGTCGTTGAATGACCATGGATTTCGACTTCCGGTAGAGACGATCCTGAGAAAGATGATGGCTCAGGAGATGCCGCAGTTTCATTTCAGGTATGCAGACCCGGCAAGATGTAAGAATACTGAGTTCGTCCTGCATTTTGCGAAGGTGCCGGGAAGTGATTTTTACTACTTCCACTCCTTCGATGCCGCTGCCCGGCCTGACCTCCAGTCTATGCTGAACCGCCCTGCCGGAGCGGTGCAGCAATCTTTTGACTTGTATGCGGGAAAGTCGTTTTCAGCAACGGATGCGGCTGCTTTGGTAAACGGCGGCTTTGTCGCCCATATCGAAGATGGGTACGAGAAATGGTATTCCCTGGACACTGCCGGGCAGCATCTACCCGGACAGGTTCCTTTAATCATTCACTCCTTCGATTTGGAGGCGGAGTTGAAAAAACTGCCTATGAAACCCTTATCTGCAACCCAGTCCACGAATTTGATTCGGGCATTACGGGAAGGTCAGGCGCGATCCGTTGAACTTCAGATAGATGGACGCGGAGTTCGTTGTAAAATACAAGCGGCGCCACAGAGCCGGGCATTGGCAATATATGACGAACGTGGACGCCGCATTACCATCGCGAGCACTACAAAGAAGAATACGGACGCGAAAGCCAGCCTGGAAAACGGATTGCGAGTATTGAGTGATATAGAAAATACGCTTACGGTCGATAAAAAGAAAAGGAAAATTGGCAAATAGGCTTCCCGGTGTGGTCTTTTTTTTAGGTGCCGGCAGTTAATATCTATTGTGCGTTCGTTGCGACGCTCCGTTCATCGGCATTATTCCTATTTAACTTACCATTCGTTTTTTATACAAACTGTCGGAACCGCTAGTAGAAAGTGTTTTAGCCTGAAACAGTATAAAAATAAAGCATCCAAGAAGGGGAAAGAATAAAAAAGAGCGGCTAAGATAGTCGCGGGGTTTGGAATTGACAAATCGCGGAGTGCCATAAACACGGGGCTCGGCTTTGGGGCATAAAAAAGGCCATGCAGTAAAACGACTGCATGGCCTTTTTTATGCCCCGCTCTCTTTTATAGCTCCGCGATTTGTCAATGTCCAACTCCCGCGACTCGTAAATGCCTTTCTTTTTTACTCTTTCCCCTTTCCAGAATGTTTTACCGCGGCTGACGCCGCAAAAAAATAAAGAATATGAAAGATTTCACACTTCAAACTTACAATCCTTCGGCCGCCCAGCCCGGTAGCCTCTATCTGCTTTCACGTGGAAAGAACTCCGGTAAACCTGGATTTGAGCCCTGGCGGAATAGCTACGTGTTGTTCTGCGATCCAGATGATCTCTACAAATATTACTGGTGCATCTACGGAATGTGGCAGGCGAAGGCGTTTCGTCAATATCTCCGCGGCACCTGTGTGCAATACATTTCAATTGGGGTTATGAAAACCGCTATCGTTTCTACGATGGTGGCTTTTTCCAACATCAACCGCTATATGGATCGACTACAGGCCATTGCGGCCCTCGAGCTGAATCTGCTCCAAAAGATCAAACTGATAGAGGCATTGAAGCAAAGCCTACTCCACTCAGCATGAACATTCACCAAATAAACGGGAGTGCCGCCGGTTAAGTGGTACATCTGAGATTATGAAACACGATTATCAAGAACGCAAGCAAAACCGCATCACGCGTGCCCTGGAGTTAGCCAGGAAAAAGGAACAGGAAAGCGATCAGCTTTACGATCATGCAAACAAAATGGCTTCGGTAATCCCGATGGGCCAGCCGATTCTCGTAGGTCATCATTCCGAAAAAAGAGATCGCCGGTATCGCAGCCGAATCCACAACACTTTCGGTAAAGCCTTCAAATCCGCTGAACAGGCGGAATACTACCGGGAAAAGGCGCAGATCATAGAGAGTAATGATGCCATTTCTTCCGATGATCCGGAGGCGATTTCCAAATTGGAGGATAAACTGGCGCACCTAAGTGCGCACCATGCTTTCATGAAAGCGGCGAATAAGTGCGTAAGAAAGCATGATATGGCCGCTTTCCTCCAGCTTGACGGGGCTTCAGAGGAGCTGTGGAAGGAATTGCACGACGAGAATGGTAATCCTGTCGGTTTCCCGCACTATCGGCTGCCTTATGCTAAAGCGGAAATGAAACGTATCGAAACCAGGATCGCGTTGCTGAAAAGATACGACGGCCAGGAGAACGAGGAAACCGAGAAAGGTGGCGTCCGCATCCTCCGGAATGTTGTAGCTAATAGGGTTCAGATATTTTTTCCGTCGAAGCCCGACGAAGAAACACGTACTCGCCTGAAAAAAGCCGGTTTCCGTTGGTGCCGCAGGGAATCCGCATGGCAAAGGCAGTTGTCCAGTTGGGCAGAGTGGCAAGCTAAGGATTTCCTCCCGGCAGGATGAGTTGAACAGCCCCGGCGCCAGGCGCCGGGGAAATTACAGTTGTTAATCAAAAAAATATAATATGAAAAATACTAAAGGAACGATAAGGAAAACATCTGCGGAAGCATCCGCCCCAAAAAACACCAAAGTGAGCAAAGCCGCAGCACCCGTATCGGAAATTACAGTCATTCAGGTGCAAGCCCGTGATATATCCTTCAATCCGAAGAATCACCGGCAGCTTTATTCCGAAAGTGCTTTACAGGATTTTGCGCATGAGCTGGCGCTTCACGGCATTATTTCACCGATTACGATCCGAACAGTAAAGGGGAAATATGAACTCGTTGTCGGTGAACGCCGTCTGCGTGCGGCGTTGTTGGCCGGTATCAAGAAGGTGCCCGCTATTGTGAGGGAATATAATGATGCTGAGGTTAATGAAATACAACTGGCGGAGAACCTTCAGCGGGAAGATCCACATCCGCTGCATATCGCGCATGCAATAAAGATCATGAGAGATGCGGGACTGTCGATTGACGAGATTTCTTCCCGGTTGGGCAAATCTGCCACTTTTGTGTATGCACGCTTAAAGTTGCTCACCTTGATTAAGGATTTTCAGGAAGTGTTCCTCAGCGGAAAGATTTCGACAAATGACGCCTTCCAAATAGCCAGTTTGTCGCAAGAGGCCCAGGAGGATTTCTTTTCCGAGTATTTCTCAAACTGGCAATCAAATTCGTATCTGCCGGCAAAGAACCTGGAATCAGAATTGAAGAAATACCGCTGTAATCTGAATAATGCAACTTTTGATACGGAAGACAGTGAATTATTACCCGATGCTGGTGCCTGCGGGAACTGTCCTTTCAATAGCGCCTACCTTCAGACTCTCTTTCCCGACTTATCAAAGGAACGTCAGTGTATGAACAGCAGTTGTTTTATCCGGAAATCCGACGAAGGTTTCCGCCGGAAAGTCGGGAAATCCGTCGAGGAATTTCAGCCAGCGTTTTTCATCATCCGGCCTTATACGTCAGATCGCATAATGTCTATGCTCGCCGGATTCGAGAGCATTATGATAATTAAATCCGATGAAATTACATGCCTTGAAGAACCGGAATTGCCCAATCGCGATGACTACACTAACGAGAATGAAGAAGAGTACGATGATGAAGACGATGTTTTTGAAAATGGCGATAAACAGTATGAAGGCGCGATGGAGGAATATCAGCAAGCTCACGCTGAATTCCTGGCTGAAATTGAGAGTGGAGGCTATCAGAAAGGGCTGGAAGTGAGAGAAAATGCTATTGAAAGACAATACTTCATCGTTGGAAAAAGAACAACGCCCGTGAAGCAAACTGCCAAAGCTGTACAGGAAGCCATCAAAAACAAGACGGTCACGCCGGAAATGCTGGAAAGTGAAATCGAAAGGATCGACGATCGTGAAATTCGGGCAAAGGAACTGGATATCAGGAAGATACGGACTGATATTTACGATAAGTACGGGCAACACGTGGCCGAACAGGGTGCAAACCTGCCGGTGACTGCGGAAGATTCCCTTTCAGTCAGGTTACTGGTTTATGAACGTCTGGATTTCCATCGGCGTCTTGTAATTGATGAACTGCTGGAGACAAAGATGGGCGATACCGATATAGCTCCCGAGGCTTATCTACATATGGCGCTGGGTATGATAACGGATGCTGAGTTTTGCTTTATGGTGCGACTGGCATTGACCTGTACCATGAGCAGCCAATATCTCCAGAACGGTCCGGCGTATTTCCTCCGGAGCGCCGCCATTGCCAGTGGCGTTGATGTGGCACATATTGAGCGGTCCCAGCAGGAAGTTGCGGAGGCGCGGGTAGACAGGGTCGCAACGCGCACGCATGAGCTTGACCGTTTATCAGAACGGTTAAAAAGGAAACGCAATGCTCAATAATCTATAAGCACAGCCGGGCGAATTTGCCCGGCTGTTTAAATTTTGTACTATGGTAGTAAATACCCGAAGGAGCTTCCAGGTTCCTGAAATTATCCTGAAATACTTACCCAAGGTGGCGCCTGGCCAAAGGGAAACATGTAATTCAATAGATTATGCGTTCGGTTGCTTCATCCGTTCATGGAATACGGCAGAAATATTCCTGTTGGAGGAGTTTAAGGTATTACTTCTCGACCATTCTGCCGGTATTATTGGCCTATCTTCCATCGGGAAAGGTGGCCGGACGAGCGTTGTTGTTGACATTCGGATGATACTACTTCTGGCGATAAAAGCGATGGCAACAAAAATCATCGTCGCACATAATCATCCATCGGGTAATATCCGCCCTTCCCGTGCGGATATCCGATTGACGGATCAGTTAAACAAAGCGTGTAAAATAGTGGAGATCGAGCTTGTAGATCACTTAATTATCGCGCCTGATAAATTCTTTTCCTTCCGCGAAGACGGAAGTCTATCAATAACGTAGAATTAGAAAGAGTTGCGGACAACCAGTTGGCGTACCGAGGTGGTGCTGGGGGGAATTTATGCCCCTGTGTTTGCTGTTTGGCCTTTGATCGGGGATTGGCATGTTTTGTTTTCTTATTTGCCCCACTAAAAATACGTCGAGAACCCGAACTGGAAGCCCGCCAGGCGCGAAGGCGGATTGCCCAGTAGGTCTTTCTGCCAGTTGTAGCGGTAGTTCAGCCGGATGACGGTTTGCGCAACCGGCCGCCAGCTTACCGCCGGAACAAGGGAAAACACCTCGTCCGCGATGCGCCCGCCCGTCGATTTGAAATGATCCCGGTTCCAGTCTACATACTCGCCGCGCAAGGCAACATTCAGTACCGCTTTCTCAAACCCAAACATCGGTTTCTTCAAAACGGGCTGGACGATATCCACGAACCCTCCCTGCTGGCGGCTCCCGTATTGCTCGGTGTAAGTATCGGGCACATCGACCTTCACCCAGGCCCATTCTCCGGTAATCTGCGTGCCAACCCGCGGCAGGATCGTGTTGAAATCCACCGCGCAGGCGGTTACCCGCCGTTTTTTGTCCAAAGTAAGGCCGTCGTCCTCGAACTTGTTGTAGACGCCGCCCATGTACGACAGTCCAAGTTCCCCGATCTGTTTGTTTTTCACGGCCACTTTGCCGGTAACCAACGGAATGCCGTTGAAGCTTTCCTCGAACCGGTCCCGGTTTTCTTTGCTGGCCGGCAGGAACGTTTTGTTTTCGGAATTGTCGATGATCTTATCGTCGAAGCCGTTGGTGAGATAGGCTTCGTAAGCATACACCCAGTTATCCGTATATTTTTTGCCGAATACGCCGAAACCTACGTTGCTCCAGGTGGCGGGGAGCATTTGCGTGGCGGAGACCGGGCGGTCGATGAACTCCCATTTCGGGCCGTCGTGGTTTTGATTGAATGCGCCAATCGGGTTCATGACCACGCCACCGCGCAGGTTCAGCAGGGGCGCGATTTCGATGTCGACGGAAGCAAACTCGATATTGATTTCCTTCGTCCCGTCTTCAAATTCGATTTCGGACAGGAATTTTATCCGCTTGTAAATGGTAGAGGCAACAAACAGCGTGAGGCGCCGCATCTGGAACTGATGCCCTTCGCTGACGCCGTTTTCCTGCAGGTACTGGTAGTTGGCTTCCACATAACCGCCGAGCGACACCGGCAGTTTGCCCAACTGCAGGAAAGGCCGGTTATACACCGCGTCCATGTTCAGCTGCGTCCGGGTCGAATCTTTTGACACCCTGCGGAGTAAAACGGGATCGATTTGCGCAAGGGCATCCAGCGATGCAGCGGTTGATAACAATATGAGGAGTAGTGTTTTTTTCATATGGCTCTGAGATCAATGAATAGCTGGTTGTTGTTGATGGAAACGGGAAAAGTGCGCAAGTCGTTATCGGCCGGCCCGCTGGTCACTTTGCCGGTATTGCTGAATTCGCTGCCGTGCGCCGGGCACTGCAACGAAGCGCCGGAAGCCTGCAGCTCCGCGCCCTGGTGGGTGCAGCGCATCCAGAGGGCGGAAAACCGGTCGTCGCTAAAGCGGTATACGCAAATGGGATATTGCAACGCCTCATTCCGGACAATGACGAACGACCGGTAAGCCGGGCTGCCGCTTTTCCCGGTCAGGAAGGCGGATTTGTCGATGGTAATCCCGTCTTTCCCCAGCATGCCGTTGATGTAGTGGGTAGCGCTGCAGCTGGAAAGAAGCGCCGGAATGCCCGTTATCGCCAGGCAGGCCGTACAGGAGTTGGTGATAAAGTCTCTTCGGTTCATGAAAATCAGGAGTGAAAGTTTACAGTGATTCCAGGAATTTGATCAGGGCTTCCTTTTCGCCCGCCGGGAGCAGTTTGTACTTGTTCCGGCTGATTTGCGCTTCGCCGCCATGCAGCAGGATCGCGGCTTCGATGGAGTGTGCCCGTCCGTCGTGCAATAGGAAATACTGCCCGCCCTGCGATTTTTTGGACAAGCCGAGTCCCCAAAGCGCAGGGGTACGCCATTCCGCGGTGGTGGCGGTTCCTTCGGTGTACCCATCGTTGAGTTCCGGCCCCATGTCGTGCAGCAGCAGGTCGGTATAGGGAGAAAAGGTAATGTTGGCCAGGGAGGTAATGTCTGATGCGCCGGTCGAAAGCGTTGGCGTGTGGCATCTGGCGCAATCTATTGCTGTAAATACCTGCTTTCCTTTCTGCACAATGGCATCCTGTTGGTTCCGCTGGACCGGCGCCTTGAGCGTTTTCAGGTAAAACACGACATCCAGCACCGTCTGGTTGGACACTTCCGGGTCGATCTCCTGCCCGGTATAGGTATCATAATGCTCGTAGGTGGAACTGATGCCCATATCCTGGTTATAGGCGTTGGCTGTTTGCTGCATGAGGTCATATACTGCGGCTTTTTTGCCAAACCGCCCGATGTATTTGTTGTTCCTTTCGGCATATCCTGGCCGCAAGGCGGTATAGTCCGGGATATGTATCCAGTTGGGCCGACCGGAAATACCATCGCCGTCGGCGTCTTTTTCGTCGCTAAGGGAAAGCAGCACCGCGTCCGGAACGGCATCCAGCAGCCCCAGGCCCGTGTTGGCCGGCGGCGTGAATTTCGAGAACGTGGCTCCGGCGGGGATTTGCTCAGGCTGAAATCCGGGGATGGCCCTGTTTTGCAGCTGCGGGCCACCGAGTTTCAGGAAAAGGTTGCCCGCTATCGTATCGGATTGGCCAAAACGGGTCAACGTGGTGAAAGGATGCCCTTTTCCGTCGCCCGCATGGCAGCTGCCGCAGGAATTGGCCACAAATAAGGGGCCCAGGCCGGTGGAGGCGGTGAAGATTTCGTCGTTGAAGGCTACATCGCCACGCAAAAAGATCTTGTTTTGTTCGTGGGTGAGCCCCTCGATGGGGCCGTCCAGCACGTCGTCGTCGGCCGGCGGGCGGGGCAGCGCTTTTTCACAGGCAGTTCCCCATCCTATAAAAGCGAGGATTACCGCGTAAACTTTGATTTTGGTTTGCATAAATATATTAATAGACGTACAAAATTATTAATTTAGACAAACCGATTCATTATATTTAGACAAGTCTAAATAATATATTTAGTACGCCTTTCATTAAATTGCAGCCATAATCTGGGAACCGTGCATTCAATAACTGAAGAAAACTATCTGAAAGCGATTTATACGCTGCAGGGAAACGGCGATGGCCTTGTGAGCACGTCCGACCTGGCGAAGGCGCTGGGTGTGCAGCCCGCTTCCGTTACGGATATGGTGAAGAAAATCGTAAAAAAGAAGCTGATTACCTACTTGAAGATGAAAGGCGTCAGGCTCACCGAAAAAGGAAAGCTCGCGGCCATCGCCATCATCCGGAAACACCGGCTTTGGGAGTGTTTCCTGGTAAACAAGCTGGGTTTTAAGTGGGATGAAGTGCATGAGGTGGCTGAACAGCTGGAACATGTGCAAAGCGAGCAATTGATAGCGCGGCTGGATGAATTCCTGGGTTTTCCCGTTGCAGATCCGCACGGAGATCCGATTCCGGACGCGAACGGTGTATTTTCGGAACCGCCATCTTTTCCGCTGGCCACCTTATCCGCCGGGGGGAAAGGCAAATTCGTTGGCGTCATCGACCATAGCCCGGCTTTCTTGACTTACCTCGATAAAATCGGGCTTGCGCTGGGCGATCTGATCAAAGTGAAAATGGTGGAAGAATTCGATAAAAGCCTCACCATATTGCTGAAGAACGAAAAATCGATCATGGTGAGTTTTAAAGTGGCGAATAACCTGCTTGTGAGTTAAAAGATTGGCCGGATTCGTCCCAAAACGATACCCGGCCAAAGTACGTTAAAATTTCATCCGTTGAATCCGGACGGCATTCAGAATCGCCAGCAGCGCCACGCCTACATCCGCAAAAACCGCCTCCCACATGGTAGCCAATCCCCCGGCTCCGAGAATCAACACGATGGCCTTAACCCCAAACGCCAGGGCGATGTTTTGCCAAACCACCCGGTTCGTCGCGCGGCCGATCTTCATGGCAACAGGAATGCGGGATGGTTGATCGGTCTGGATCACTACGTCTGCCGTTTCGATCGCGGCGTCGCTACCCAGCCCACCCATGGCGATGCCCACATCGCTGAGCGCGAGCACCGGGGCGTCGTTGATACCATCGCCGACGAAAGCAACAACGGCACCGGGTTCTTTCTTGATCTGCTCAACTTTTTCCACCTTATTTTCCGGCAACAGATCGCCGAAAGCGCGGTCGATTTTCAGCACCGAGGCTACTTTGTCAACGACGGCCTGTTTGTCACCGCTGAGCATCGTAGTCTGCACGTTCATGGCATGCAGGGCGCGGACAGCCTCCTGGGCGTCTTCCTTCAGCTCGTCGGCGATCGTAAGGTAGCCGGCAAATTTGCCGTCCACGCCCACGAGTACCACCGTATCGGAAATGGCCGTAGCTTCCTGCGGAACGGGAATACCGAGTTTCTGCATCAGTTTGCCATTGCCGGCGGCAACTACCTTCCCTCCAATCGTACCCTTCAGGCCGTGCCCGCTGATTTCCTCCAGCGTATTTACAGCCAGGCCGTCGGCAGATTTCCCAACGTGCTCCACGACTGCGGCAGCAATGGGATGGGTTGATTTGCTTTCCAGCGCGGCGGCCAGCGGTAACCAGGTTTCCTCCGTAATGTCGAAGCTGCGGACCTCCTGCACCTTAAAAACGCCTTTGGTCAGCGTACCGGTCTTATCCATCACCACGCGGTTCACTTTGGTAATCAGATCGAGGTAGTTGGAGCCTTTGAACAAAATCCCCTTGCGGGATGCGGCGCCGATTCCGCCGAAGTAACCGAGCGGTATGGAGATCACCAGCGCACAGGGGCATGAAATCACCAGGAAGATGAGCGCCCGGTACAGCCAGTCGTTAAACACATAGTTATCGACGAATAAATAAGGCAACAGCGTAATACCGATGGCGAGGAATACGACGATAGGCGTGTAAACCCGCGCGAATTTGCGGATGAACTGCTCCGTTTTCGCTTTCCGAGTGGTCGCTTCCTGTACCATTGTCAGAATGCGCGCAAGGGAACTATCATTGAACAGTTTCGTCACCTGCAACTCTACAACTTTTTCCTGGTTGATCATACCGGCCAGTACGGTTTCACCTTTACGGAAGGTCGAAGGTTTGCTTTCGCCCGTCAACGCCGCAGTATTGAAACTGCTGCCATCGTTGAGGATGACGCCGTCCAGCGGCACTTTTTCGCCAACTTTAACCTGGATGGTTTCGCCGACTTTAACCGCCGTGGGGCGCACCACCTTTGACTTTCCGTTGATGAGCACCGTGGCGGTATCAGGCCGGATATCCAGAAGCGCCTTGATGCTGCGCTTCGCCCGGCTGACGGCCGCGCTCTGGAAGAGTTCGCCGACGGTATAAAAAAGCATAACGGCTACGCCTTCCGGGTATTCCCCGATGTAGAAGGCCCCCAGCGTGGCGATCGTCATCAAAACGAATTCGGTGAACACATCGCCCTTGAACAGCAGCCGGATGCCATGCATGGCCACTGGCCAGCCGACCGGAAGATAAGCGATACCATACCAGGCCAACCTTACCCAGCCGGTGAAAAAGGACGGCTGGATGAAGTTGTCTGCCGCCAGGCCAACCATGAGCATCACGAAGCTAATGATGGCGGGCAGGTATTCCCGCCATGGAGATGATCCCGGCTGTGCATGGGAGTGATCGTGCTCTTCTCCATCCTCATCGTCCTCGGTAATTGCACCCGTTTCATGGTCGTCTGCGGTGGTAGTGGTAGCTTTTATTTTCACCCCTTGCCGTTCGATTTCCTTCAAAATGGTAGCCTTGTCCGTCGCTGTTTGGTCAAATTCGATGCGGATGTTGCCGGTGGCGGAGACGG
Organism: Chitinophaga cymbidii; assembly: GCF_007992715.1. Classification (GTDB taxonomy): domain Bacteria; phylum Bacteroidota; class Bacteroidia; order Chitinophagales; family Chitinophagaceae; genus Chitinophaga; species Chitinophaga cymbidii. The sequence goes on along the minus strand of NZ_BKAU01000007.1, from coordinate 60,146 downwards.
AAGCATCCACGATGCCGTTCACATTCTTCAGTTGACTTTCCACCGCGGAACCTTCGATCATTTCCCGGATTGCCTCGACTTCGATCACCAGATGACCGTATTTTCGGGAAATGGATGCGCCGGCCTCCTGGGCAAAATGTTGGATCTGCTCCAGCGAAATTTCATCCGGATCGAAATGGAAACAAAGCCTGGCGCTGTTCTGCTCATCCGCCGGAACGACGTGCGCCTTTTCAATACCCTTATGTTGCTGCATGGCCGCGATGACGCGCTGTACGCAGGCATCCCTTTCATCCGGTACTTCCGGCAAAACCAAATCCAGGTCGATCTTGATTTTTTCCATATGAGGGCTTTGTATAGGCGGCGCCCGTTGATTTACGAACGCCGCCAGCGTTAAATCATCAAAGTTTATAAGCGCAGTTTCAGGCCGCCGTTTACGACGAAGCCATCCAGCGGTGCGTAGATATCGCGGAATACGGGATTCGTAACGGTTCCTTTGTAAATCGTATCAAAACGGGTCTGCCGGGTATCAAGGAAGTTCTCGAAGTTTACGAACAGGGAGAATTTTTCCCAGATCTTCTCCGCCATGAATCCGCAAATCCAATACGGTTTACCGGTGCTGCCATCGCTGAGCTGCTGTTTGCTGTAGTAGTAGCCTTCCAGCCCGAATTTCCATTTTTCTTCGATCTCATACATCAGCACGTTGTTGAGCCGGTGGCGGGAAGTCAGGTAGTTTTCCCGTTTGATGCCATTTTCATTGATCTGCGCATCGGTAAAAGTGTAACCGATGAACAGTTTGAGATCGCCATAGCTCACCTTTACATTTGTTTCCCATCCCTTTGTATCGATATGGCCTTCCGCATTGACCAGCCGGTAAAGATTGCCGGGGGCATTGGTCAGCAACAGCGGGTCGTTGATACGGGTGTAAAAGAACAGTTGGTTCACGCTGAGGCTTACTTTGCCGTCTGCGAAGTCGGTGCGGTAATTCAGGTCGAAATTGGCACCGTAGGACCGTTCCAGTTTGTTATCGTCCGCGTTGATGGGCAAAACGGAATGATACTGGAGCCGCTCCGTTTCTTCGGTAAAAATGGTGGGCGTTTTGTAGCCCAGCCCGCCGCCGATCCGGGACGAGAATTTCGGCGAAAATTTGAACAGCACGGACGCGCGGGGCAGCAGCACGAAGCCATAATCGATCACGTAATCGCCGCGGAGCCCGGTTTCGACGTGGACGGCCTCGCTGGCCTTCCAGGTGTTTTGCACGAAGGCGCCGATGGTGTTCTGGTCGTAATTCCGCAGCGGGATGGTGTCGGTCTTCGCTTCCTTGAAATTATCGGTGTACAAGTTTACGCCTCCGACCCATTCTGACCGTTCTCTACGCAAACTGTAGGCGGCTTCCGTGTAGGAAGACCACTGCGTACCGTCGAATACATAACCCGGAATGCTGAGCTTTCGTTTAAAGTTGTTGACAGAATTTTTCACCGTCAGGCTGCTGTTTTCGCTGAAATCGTGGTCAAAAGCCAGTTGGGTGCTGTACCGCTGGGTTTTGTTCTTCTCAAAATAGGAGTGTGTAGCGTCGCCCCGGCCCTTGATATACTGGATATCCCCGCCGGTACGATCTTCCAGCGTGGCGTTCACCCCAAAGTTCAGGCGCGTGCGCGGGTTGAAGTACAGGAACAGTTTCGGGTTGATGTTATACCGTTCAAACTTGGGGATCGCGGTGAAACCCGTGTTGGACGGATCATACGGCCGGTTACTGTTGCGGGAGGCAAACACGGTAAGGCCGACTTTCTCAAACTTCTGGCCGTAGAAACCGCTTACGTCAAGCCCACCGGCGGAGGTGCCGTTCACCAGGAACCGGAGATCCCTTTCTTCCGTGGGCGTCCGCGAGATTAGGTTGACCAGGCCGGCGATGGCGCCACCGCCGTAGAGCGTGGAGGCCGAGCCCTTGATGACCTCTACCTGTTTGAGGTCGAGCGGCGGCGTCTGCAAGAGGCCCAGCCCGCCGGAGAAACCGGCATACAGGGGGAAACCGTCTTTGAGGATTTGGGTATATCGACCGTCCAACCCCTGAATGCGGATGCTGGAATTGGCGGACGTGGCGGAAACCTGCTGCGTCTGGATACCGGTGCTTTCGTTGAGCATCATGCGGATATCGCCGGGCTTCATATTGCCCTTTTCCTCCAGCTCCTCGCCCGCGATGAACTCCACGCGGGTCGGGATGTTCTGGATGGTGCGGGTGCTGCGGGTGGAGGTAATCACCACTTCCTCGATTTCTTCGGATTCTTCCTCCAGCAGAATTGTCAGGGTGTCAGTACCGCGCGGGAATACCAGCGTGTCGATAATCGTTTCAAAACCCACAAAGCTGAAGGCGACTGCCTGCCGACCGTCAGGGATGTTCCGGAGGATGGCGATGCCATCTTCCCCGGTTTTCGCGCCGAGCGACGTTCCGGGCAGGGCAACTGTTGCTCCGCTCAGCGGCTCCTTGCTATCTGCTTCCAGGATGCGCGCGATCAGCACGTTTTGTGCATTGCATATATAGCTGATACAGGCCAGCAAGCCCGTAAATACGATTCTTTTCATAATGGTTTATAGTATGATAAAACAGTTCAATTCGCCTCTTTCGGAGGCGATGCCAATGGTTGATATGGGGAATCAGGCCTTGGGTGGGTGCCAGACGGCAGGCTGGTAGATGGAAAGAACGGAACTATCCGGTGTACTGAAAATATGCGTCGTGGGGATAGTCCAGGCGGTCAGGATTACCTTATTCGCAGTAACGACCACGCCGTGGCAAGTATTACAGGAAAAGAAGGGGGAACACGGGAGCTCGGGTTTTTCGTGCTTTTCGTGATCGTTATGGTCTGTGCATGCCTGGCCAGTAGCCAGCTCCATCTCGTTCTCACAGCATGCGTCATCGCCGCAGCAGGGCACTGCGGATAAGGTGAGGACGTATGCGGCGAAAAGGAGCCAGAACCATTTCATCGGGTAAAATTACGAAAATAACTAATAACGTAGCCGCGATGCAGTTTCTGGTCAGCCATTTTGAATGTAAAGTTTTACAATGTTTGTAGGAATAATTGAGCCCACTACGCCATTAACGACCGTAATACCTTCCGCGCTTGAGCCGGAACCAGTTGGCGACAGGTAAACATGTTCAGCGAAAACCCCGCGATCCTCACCCACTCCCGGAACATCGTGTTTGCGGAAGCACTTCGGCTGGAAGAAGCCATGAAACGGGGCGTCAGCCAAACCTGGCGCTTTAAGGTTGGTGTATCTGCCGGCTCCCTGAGCGCGGATTTCTATCAGACGCGGTTCCAGAATCACTTTTTCCCCGACTATGATATCAATCCCTTAAAAATCGTCATCCGAAATTTCGACGGCACTACCTACTCGATGGAGTGTAGGTAGATGTGGTACTGAAGTTTTTTCAGCAACTCGAAGTGAGGGCTGCAAAGAATTATCTCGATGTTTACCGGGAAGAATGCAGTTCCAAAGTGGTGCTCCCGATCAATCCGCTCAAAAGGCTGATGTTCAGCGTTTCATTCCGCACGCGGGGCAACAAATGGCAAACCGATGTAAATGCGCATGGGTTTGACAAGATGCAGCTGCCGGATACGCAGGGAAATCCTGAGCAATACCGGCGCCCGTCTAGCTCCACTCCATACAGGAAGTTGAGCATGCAGGGAACGTACCGGCTGAAAATGCTGGAGTTTTACGCAGGTTGCGAAAATAGCGGCAACTATCGCCAGCCGAATCCCATTGGTTGGAACCTTGTTAAAAAGTGTCCCCTGAAGATCTTTTCCATGGGCGCATATGAATTTACCCCCTGGAATCAAAGATGTCATTTTACAGCAACGCTGTCAATCCATTTAATTAGTGTGCTCTTTTGATGTTCGCTCAATTTTGCATCAGCATGCATTAGCGTATATGATTTTAGCGGCATTTTGTCTTCCTCCACCTGCTCTTTCATTCTTTTCAGCTTATTGCGCCGCCTTTTAGCTGAGTATGCGCCAAACTCGTTGAAATTCAATTCTTCTTTTCCATGTTTGATATGTCCGGCCATGAACCACCCAACTGGCTGAATTTTAACATACCAGGGATAACGGGTGGTATTGCTATGGCAATCGTAGCAGGAGTTTTTCAGAATAGTACGGACCTCGTTTGGCATGGAGTATAACATCGTTACATCTTCCGGAGAGATTACGTCACCTGATTGATTCCGCACAGGCTGGAAAAACTGGATTACGATAAACCCAAACAAAAGGATCAGCAGTAAGTATCGCAAATATTTCATGTGTACTCCGGTTGCGAAGCCAAATCTCCCACGAACATGCATTTTACCGATTCGTGGGAGATTGAGAATCGTATCGTGATGAACTGAATTACTTTATTACTTCCTTGATTGTACCGCAGGTAAGCATCTTGTCTCCGAAGTACGGGTTTTTAATCTCTTTTGATTCGCTGAGCCACATCGCGCCCTTGTTGTTATCGTACATGGGGCAGAAGTCATGGTAAAGTGCCTGTCCGCCGCCGAAGCCCTTGGCCAGCGCGTAAACGTCTTCGCTCATTTGCACGAAATGTTCGCGCTGGTGCTCGATATTACCACCGTTCTTGCTAATGTGATCGGCGTGCTCTTTCAAATCATCTTCATTTTCTGTGTAAAGCTTCTGCTGATCAGGCGTCATAGCCGATTTGTCGACTTGGGCAAGCGCCTCATCCATGGCTTTTGCGCCAGCAGCTGCTTCTGACGCATTGTCCGCAGCAAGCCCGTTTTTAACATGAATGTAATGGTCAAAAATTGGTTTCAGCGAAGCGGCCACTTTTCCGTCTACATCGGCGAACTGGGGCTTAATTTCTACAACGCTTTCATCTGACGGCGCTTCATGTTTCATAGCCTCACCTGCAGTAGCTGCGGAGTCGTGGTTGTGCCCATCGTCTGACTTTGTGCCGCTGTTGTTGCAGGCCGCGAAGATGACCGTTGATAACGCCAGGGCGGCAATGATGTTTTTTTTCATTTTCGTTGATTTTGTAGTTTAAGGAAACAGTATAAATGGTTGGTTTAAGTTATTTTACCTTTAATAATTTTGCATTGATTGCCACGATGATCGTGCTTAGGCTCATTAGCACGGCGCCCATGGCCGGGCTCAGCATAAAATTGGGATAGAGGACGCCCGCGGCAAGTGGAATGGCAATGACGTTGTACCCGACTGCCCAGGCGAGGTTTTGAATCATCTTCCGGTAGGTTGCCTTACCGAACGAAATCATTTGAACTACGTCTTTAGGGTCGCTGTTCACCAGGATAATGTCTGCGGTTTCCGCCGCAACATCCGTTCCAGATCCCACTGCAATGCCGACATCGGCCATCGCCAGAGCCGGGGCATCGTTCACCCCGTCGCCCGTCATCGCTACAACTTCACCTTTATCCTGAAATTCTTTGACCTTCTGCTGTTTCTCATGCGGCAACACGTTTGCCAGATATCCATCCATATTGAGCTTCCGGGCAACAGCAGCGGCCACTTTCTCATTATCTCCCGTCAGCAAAAAGGATTTTATTCCCATTGCTCGCAGGTCGGCAATGGCTTCCGCGGCAGTCTCGCGGATTGCATCGGCAAAGGTGATAATTCCGGCGGGCGCATCGCCGATAAGGACGAAATTCACCGTATCAGTGGATTGATCCACATCTTCGGGAATTGCGGGCAAGACTATATTTTGCTGTTTGAAGTAATTGGGACCTGCCGCTACGACGGATTTGCCATTGACGTTACCGGTTACCCCGATTCCCTGCATATACCGGAAGTCGGTGGAGTTCCAAAGCGCGAGGTTCTTCTCCTTCAGCTTCTTCATTACGCCGTGGGCGATGTGGTGTTCGGAATTCTGCTGGATCGCGGCGGCGTACTGCAATATCTCGTCTTCCGAGTATTGCGGGCTCAATGGGATAATCTGCTGTACTTCATGGGAACCTTTTGTAAGAGTACCCGTTTTGTCGAAAATAATAGTGGTCAGCTTTCGGGCGTTTTCAAAAGCGGTGCGGTTGCGGATGAGCAGCCCGTGTACGGCAGATAGCGTCGTAGATATTGCTACGACAAGTGGTATTGCCACCCCCAGCGCGTGCGGGCAGGATGTCACCATTACCGTTACCATTCTTTCGAGGGCGAAGGAAAGCTCATGGCCTGCCGTCAGCCAGACGATGAAGGTTAACACCCCGACGCTGATGGAAATGATCGTCAACCACTTGGCCACCTTGTTGGCGAGGTTTTGGGTATTGGATTTGGCGCCTTGGGCGGACTGCACCATGTTTATCACCTTGTTGAGGTAACTATCCTTTCCCGCGCCGGTGACCTGAACCTTCAGGGCGCCGTCTCCATTTACCGCGCCCCCGATTACTTTAGCGTCTTTCCCTTTCTTGACGGGAACGCTTTCGCCGGTCAGCATGCTTTCGTTGACGTCGGAGCTTCCTTCCAGGATAATACCGTCTGCCGGGACCTTCTCGCCCGGTTTAATGAGTATAACGTCCTTGTTTTGGAGATCCTGAAGCGAGATGTCGGTAACCTGGCCGTTCCGTTCTACGTGCACCACGGCCGGAAGCAACGCAACCAAAGATTCCAGCGCGCGGGAAGCTGCCATTTGGGATTTCATTTCCAGCCAATGCCCTAACAGCATGATATCGATCAGGGTGGCCAGTTCCCAGAAGAAATCCATCCCCTGAAGGCCGAACACTACCGCCACGCTATATAGGTACGCTGTAGTTATGGCAACTGCCACCAGCGTCATCATGCCAGGATTCTTCCACTTCAATTCCCTTATCATTCCGACTAGGAAGGGCCATCCGCCGTAGAAGAAGATAAAGCTGCTCAGTGCCAGCAGCACATACTTGTCACCGGCGAAAGTAAAGGTAAAGCCAAGCCATTCCTGGATCATATGCGACAGCAGCAGTACCGGTACCGTGACCACGAGGCAAACCCAGAACCGTTGGAGGAAGCCCTCCGTGTGGTGCCCGGCATGCTCGTCGTGCCCGGAAGTACTGTCGTGCTGTTTATGATGGGCGGTCTTATCAGCGGTCATCCCTGCGTGGTCGTGCCCTGCTTGACCGTGCCCTGCATGCGCGGAACTTTTGCCGTTCGGCGCTGGATCCGGGCGGTGGCTGCTATGCTGGTGGTCATGGTGCTCATGATGCCCGTGGTGGCTGTGCTCGTCTTGCATGCTCTATTTTTTGAAGGTTACGGGGAATTCGATACGGATTTTTTCCCAGGCTATGGCGATTTTACCGGAATTTCCGGCGCCAGGCTCGATATAATACTGAAGCCTTTCCGTTAAGTTATGGCGCTTCGGTTTCACGGCAATCCTCACGATATCTTCCTGTTCATCATATTCCGATGCCAGGTGCTGTTGCCAGCGGGAATTTATGATAACCGTCCATTCAACTTTTCCGGGGATGGTGAAAAGCGCGTATTTCCCTGCCGGAACGAGTTTTTTATCGATAATCAACGCTTTTTTGAACTCGATGGTGGTCGCATCGTGCGCACCGGTAACCCAAACCTCGCCGAACGGCACGAGCCCGCCCCAGATGATCCGTCCGCGCACACCGGGGGAATGGTATGTGATATGAATGGAATCGGAACCGATCAGCCCTGCGGCCGCCGATTTGATACTCCGCTTGCTGGTGTCTTTCACCAGGTTTGGATTATAACATACTTCTCCGGATTGGGCTTTCAGGTTTGAACCGGCGCAAAGCAGCAAAGCCATCAGGCAAATGCTGAAAAATGAATTGATCTTGGACATGCGAAAATTTTATAGACTATTTGAATGCTCCGGTTTTATTGAATTGTTTCTTTCACCTCGCCGCACGTCATCATTTTATCACCAAAATAAGGGTTCTGTATGGCCTTATTGTTGCTGATCCAGTATCCTCCCTTATCATTCAGCGCCATCGGGCAAAAGTCTACATATAGCTCACCATTATTTACCCCGGCTTTTTTCACGAGGGAAATGAATTCGTTGCTGAGTGTTGAATAGGCCGCCCTTTGTTCCTCGATATCTGAAGTCGCGGTAATTTTCGCGGCGGAAGCCTTGATAGCTTCTCCTCCGGCAACAGCCGCAGCGCCGGTTTCGATAGCATTGCCGGCAAGACGGGCTTCTTTTGCGTCACCTTTGATCAATGCCTGTGTCAGATGAACATAATGCTGATAGACAGCGTTCAGTTTGTCGTCTTTCAGTTGTACGCTTGCGGCGGCAGTTTCGCTTTGCATCGCCGCATGATCGTGTGTTGCGGCTGAAGCGGTGGAGTCTGCGGCAGTTTGCGCTTTCTTCTCTTCAGCATTTCCGCATGCGGCCAGTAAAACGATGGCCAACACGGGAGCGGCGGCGGTTTTCAAAAAGTGTTTCATGTGATTTTCAGTTTATTTTTTAGATTGTTTGCTTACATTCCAGCCATGCCGGCCATAGGATCGGCTCCTTTTTTCAGGATATATTCCGAGTAGAGCAGGTACGCGCCGGTTATCACCACAACATCGCCCGCTTTCAGGCCTTCGGAAATTTCCACCAGGTTGAAATCCTCCATACCGGTTTTTACCATCCGCGGGACGAATTTTCCCTTCTCTTTTTCGATCCAGACGTGCGCACCTTTGCCGTCGCGGATCACCGCATCAATCGGGAGGCTGAGCACATCTCCCTTGCTTTTAAGCGGTAACTGAATGTTCGCCTGCATGCCGGGCTGCCACCTGTTCCCGGGATTGGGAATGCTTCCGCGCACCTGTAGCAACTGGCTGCCGCTTTGCAGGGAGGGGTTGATGAACTGGATCGTCATATTTTGCGGTTCGTTCTCCCAACCGGCAACAACAACCTTGACGGATTGCCCTACGCGGACAAAGGATGCTTCCTCAGGATAGACGTCGGCTTCGACCCAAAGCTGATCGAACGCCTCCAGTCGCATTACCGATCCTCCTTCCGACACATATTGCCCTTCCGTTGCGGTCAGCTCCGTTACGATACCGCCGTAAGGCGCTGGATATGTCACGAACGCACTGACTTTCTCTGATTGTACCAGTTGGTTGATCTGTGCGTTGCTTTGATCGTACAGGGCCAGCTTCTGGCGGGCTGCCTTTTCGATTTGCTGAAATTGGGCGTCTTCCGGGAATTGCTTCGCCTGCGCCACGGCCAAAAGGTACTCCTGCTGGAGCGTGGCGAGTTGTTCCGAGTATATTTTATAAAGCGGTTGTCCTTTATTTACTCTTACGCCCGTTTCTTTTATATACAATACTTCAATCCGGCCTGGAACCCTACTGGAGATAATAGTGGTCTTTTCGGGATCGGTTGCGAGCCTGCCGTTTAGCTGCCGGAAATTCGCCAATGCGCCCGTTCCTACTGCCATCGTGGTAATATTCGCCAGTTTTATCTGGCTTTCACCCAGCGTAAGCGAGGCGTCCTTATTGGATTTGTCGAACGGAACGAGATCCATCCCGCAGATGGGGCATGTACCGGGTTTGTCCTGCACGATTTGCGGGTGCATCGGGCAGGTATATGTTTGTTTGTTTTCCCCGGAAGCCTCTTTTTTCCCGGCACCTGAACACGCTGCCAGAAACACTGCCGGCGCAATTGAAGCTAACGCAACTGCTTTTAAAAAACTTTTCCTTTCCATATCTTCAATTGTTGCAATTAGTTATTTGTTTTGATAAAACTTTCGCTATCAATTAAATAGTAGGCATTTGACGCTACTTTCCATGTGCTGATATCTGTGTCTATCTGTATCATGTCGTTCGTTTCAATCCCTGTCGTCACAGTCATTGGAAGGTAGGAATCCTTCTCCTTTTTGAACACCACGGACTTGTTGCCCAGCTTCAGTACCGCGCGCTTGGGAAGCCACCAGCCACCGGAGTATATAACCGGTACGTTCGCGCTGAGAAGCTGGCCTACATGGAACTGCCGATCGTTCAGGTAAACCCTGGCAATGGTAAAGTTCATCCCATTCCGGAAAACCGGTTCGATAAGGCCGACGCTACCGGATAGCATATGATTTTCATCGCTCGTGGGATAGAAAAGCAACTTTTGCCCTTGGCGGATGCGTGCCGCCAGTTGCGGAGGGAATGCAAATTCCGCTACCAGTGCCCTGTTCTGATAAATAGTGAAAAGAGACTGGCCGGCGCTCACATATTGACCTTCGCGGAGCATAACGGGCGTGGCGGTCGGTGCTGCTGGCGCTGGAGCTGCCGCAGCCGGCGCTGCACCGCTCATCCCGCTCATCCCGTCGCCGGAAGCCCCCCCGGAAGGCGCCGGCATTGCCGCTGCCGCCGATGGCGCGGTTGCCGTAGCCGATTTCTCCAGAATGTATCCATCGCTGTTGCTATATACAGGCACCCGGTAAAGTATATTACTGGTTTTCAGCACTTGTTCGATCTGAGCGCTCTGCATACCCAGCAATTGCAGCCGCTGCTTGGCTGCAGATAGCATTTCCCCGCCGTTTCTGGCTACGAGCAGCAGCTCACGCTGGGCGGCCGCGAGGTCTGGAGAGTAAACTTCCATAATCAATTGCCCTTTACGGATAGGCTGGAAGTTATACCTGATATAAAGGCGTTCGATACGACCGCCGACCCGGCTGGAAATGCTCGTTTGGTTACGGGTATCGTAGGTGATGATACCGTACACGTCCGATGCATAAATTCGTCTCCCGGATTCCGCGCTTATCGCCGGAATGGTGGCAACGACCTGGGCGTTTACCGGTTTGGTCAACGCGTTGATACTGCTGTCCAGGGCCGGTTCGCTGTGGGCGTCTTTCGGTACGAGATCCATACCGCATATAGGGCATTTACCCGGTTTATCCTGAACGATCTGCGGATGCATTGGGCAGGTGTAAGTTTGACCCGCTTTATGCTCGGCATGATCGGTTTTCACACCTTTGCTCTTGCAAGCAGCCAATCCCAATATGGCGAAGGACAAGCCTACTAATATTTTAACGATATAATTGTTTCTCATAATCCACGATCATTTCATAAAGTTTTAACTTTTCGTCGAGCACGTTGGCCTGCATCATAGTGAGCGCCTCCCAGGAGTCGATCACGTTGGATAGCGCCAGTTTGTTCTCCTGGTAATTCAGGAAGTTGGCTTCCAGGGTTTGGCGGAGCGCGGGAACGATCTTGTCTTCCATTGCTTCGATCCGCTTTTGCATGGAAAGTATCTCATAGTGCATACCGTACAGCATGCCCTGTGTTTCCTGCAGCATGGCGGCTCTTTCTTTTTCCATCGCCTGAACTTCATATTTCATTCCCTTGACCCCGGATTTATACATTTTCGAAGACCATGGAGCGATCGGGATGCTTGCCATTACCATAGCACTGTAAGCATTCGGCATCATTCCGTCCAGCGGGTACATGTGGTCGAAGCGCACCCTGAAATCCGGTTTCTTTTCCTTCTTCATGCTTTCGATGTTCAGTTGCATTGTCCGGATACTTTCATCCATTTTCAGGATGTCTTTCCTCGCGCTTGCCAGGGACGCGGTATCGTAGGAAGGTGCGATCTCGAAACGGGGGGTATAAGCGGTGTCGATCTCGAACTGCTCATTACCGGGGGAATTCATCAGGCTGTTCAGCCAGGAGCGCGCCTTAGCGATGTTTCCCTCCTGCATTCTTATCATATTGACATTTTCCTCAATTTTCGCGTTTGCTTTGTACACGCCGCTGAGCTGGGACTGGTTGTAGGGATATCTGACCTGTTCGATTTTTTTCATCGTTTCCATGATCTTCCCGTTTTCTTGCAGGATATGGATGCGCTGTTTCGCAACGATCCAGCTGAAGTAAAGGCGCTTGGCCTGCGATTTCAGCTCATTAAGGGTAACGCCCCGGGTCGCATTCTCAACGTTTGCCTGAGAAGCGATGTATTTCTTCTTCGCGTTGAGCTTCGCCGGGTTAGGGATATCCTGCTCCAGCTGCAGCATAAGGCTTCCCTTATCCCTGTCGTCCATAATCATTTGGCCTGGATACGGGGTCATGAATGTGCCCACGCCGACCATAGGGGCCATCCAGGCAGTTGCCGCTTCGGCGCTGTATTTGTAGCTTTCCGCCTTCAGCCCGTAAGACTGAAGCAGAACGTTATTCCTGTCTACGCGGAGCAAAACGCTATCCAGGGGCAAAACCGGTACTTGTTGCGCGGCGAGCCCCATTGGCGCGAAAAGCCCAACCAGGAAGATATATTTAATGATGTACTTCATGAATCTCCAATTTTCCGTACTTACGTAATTCGTATTCTTTCGTTAACAAGAAGATCAGCGGCGTTACCAGCAGGATATGCGTGGAAGAGGTCAGCACCCCGCCAATCATCGGCAGCACAATAGGTTTCATCACATCTGTTCCCACCCCGGATGCCCAAAGAACAGGCACGAGGCCGAACAGGGATACGCAGACCGTCATCAACTTCGGACGGAGGCGTTTTGCAGCACCATGGATCACGGCCAGGCGCAGGTCTTCCCGGGTAATTGTCGCGGAAGAATTACCTTTTTCCTTGACGAGCTGCTGCATCGCATCGTTGAGGTAGATCACCATCACGATCCCGGTTTCCACGGCGATACCGAACAGCGCGATAAAACCCACCGCTACGGCAACCGAAAGGTTCACACCCCAGAAATAGATCATGTACGCGCCACCGATCAAGGCGAAGGGTACGGTGATAAGGCTCAGGAACGCCTCGCGGATGGAGTGGAAGGCAAAATACAGGGAGAAAAATATGATGATCAGTACCACCGGAGCGATCCACAGCAGTGTTTGTTGCCCGCGGATCAGGTTTTCGTACTGTCCGCTCCATTCCAGGTAGTAGCCTTGCGGCAGGATGCCGCCCGTGCTGTTGATCTTTTTGATGGCTTCGTTCACTGTGCTGCCTAAATCCCTGTCGCGCACGTTAAACATAACGGCTCCGCGCAACATGGCATTTTCCGAAGTAATCATCGGCGGACCGTCGGTGAATTTCACGTCGGCCACGGATGACAGGGGTACTTCGCCGAAAGAAGAAGACATAATCGGGATGCGCTTGATATGCTCAACGCTATTCCGGTATTCCTGTGCCAGGCGGACGCTGATCGAGAAGCGCTGGCGGCCCTCGATGGTATTACCGATAGGCGCGCCGCCGAGTGCGGATTCTACCGTTTGGTTCACATCGTCAACCGTCAGGCCATAGCGGGAAAGATCCCCGCGGCGAACGTCGATATCGAGGTACTTTCCGCCGGTTACGGGCTCAACGTACAGGTCGGCAATGCCGGATGTGCCTTCGAGGGCTTTTCTTACCCGTTCAGATACGGATGCGATGGTATCCAGGTTTTGGCCGTAAACTTTTACGCCCACGTCCGTTCTGATACCGGTGGCCAGCATATTGATGCGGTTGATGATAGGCTGCGTCCAGCCGTTTACCACACCGGGAATCTGGAGTTTCGCGTCCAGCTCGTTGATAATATCCTTCTTGGTAATGCCTTCCCTCCATTCTGTCTTAGGTTTCAGCATAATAATCGTTTCGATCATGCTGATCGGCGAGTTGTCGGTGGCCGTGCTCGCACGGCCGGCTTTCCCGAGGACTTTATCTACTTCCGGAACGGATTTGATGATCTTATCCTGCACCTGTAAAATCCGTTTTGCCTCGTTGTTAGATACATCCGGCAGCGTAACCGGCATAAACAGGATGCTTTGCTCGTCCAGCGGCGGCATGAACTCGCTGCCGAGGCTTTTCAGCAAGGGAATGGTGATGACGAGCGCCACTACGTTGATGGCGATAGTGGTTTTACGCCACTTCAATACGCCGCGGATGATGGGCTCATAAATCTTCTCTAGTACCCGGTTTACAGGATTTGCATTGTCCGGGCGGAACTTGCCCTTCATGAAAAAGGAAATCAGGACGGGGGCCAGCGTGATTACTAGCAGGGCGTCCATGATCATGATGAAAGTTTTGGTGTATGCCAACGGATGGAACAGCTTACCTTCCTGGCCGGTCAGCATGAAAACCGGGAGGAACGAGGTAATGATGATGATCGTGGCAAAAAATACCCCGCGGGATACTTGTTTGCTGGACTGCTCAATAATCTTCAATCGTTCTTCTTCCGATATCCAATCCGGGGATTTTTTAAATAATTTCTTCAACCAGTTCATTGTAATTAGCTTTTTTGCTGTTTTTGCCAGAGGGCATATCTTTCAGCAAGATGTTTGTATGCGTTTTCACTCATGATGATCCCATTATCAACAATAACCCCGATGGCCAGGGCGATACCTGTGAGGGACATGATGTTCGACGAGATGTCAAAGGTGTCGAGCAGAATGAAGCTTGCGGCCAGGGTAATCGGGATTTGGATGATAATGCTGAGCGCGCTGCGCCAGTGGAAAAGGAAAATGATCACCACAATGGAAACGACGATCATTTCTTCAATGAGCGTATTTTTGATGGAATCCACGGATTCTTTTATCAATTCGCCCCTGTCGTAAATGATGTCAAACTTTACGCCCTTGGGTAGCCCTTTGGCTACTTCTTCCATTTTCGCTTTTACCTTATCAATTACTGCATCCGCATTTTCTCCGTATCTCATTACAACGATCCCGCCAACGCGTTCACCTTCGCCATCCTGATCGAAAATCCCCAAGCGGGTTTCGCCGGTCATTTGCACGGCAGCGACGTCGGCGACACGGATGGGAATGCTGTTTTGGTTCTTGACGGGAATATTTTCGATCTCCTCGACGGATTTTAGGTAGCCGGAGGTTTTTATGATATAGCCGATGTCGCTAAGCTCGAATTTCCTGCCACCGGATTCGTTGTTGTTCGTCCGGATGGCGTTGATGACTTCCGGAACGGTAAGCCTGTAGTAAAGGAGCTTGTTGGGATCCAGCGTAATTTGATATTGCTTCTGGAAACCGCCGAAGGAAGCGATTTCGCTGACGCCCTCCACGTTTTGTAAGGCAAATTTCACATACCAATCCTGTACTGCGCGTTGTTCGCCCAAGTCCATATTGGGGGCGTCCAGGGTATACCAAAGTATGTGCCCTACACCGGTGCCGTCGGGGCCGAGTTGCGGCGTAACGCCGGTAGGCAGCGTCCGGGAAACCGTACTGAGCCGTTCCAGTACGCGTTCGCGCGCCCAGTATATGTCAACATCGTCGTTAAAAATGACGTAAATGAAGCTCATGCCGAACATGGAGGAACCACGTACATATTTGATCTTGGGGAGCCCCTGCAGATTCGTTACCAGCGGGTAAGTGATCTGATCCTCGATCAGTTGGGGGCCGCGGCCCATCCATTCGGTGAATACGATCACCTGGTTCTCTGATAGGTCAGGGATGGCGTCGATGGGGTTCTTCTTCACAGCAAAGATGCCCCAGGCGAACAAGGCAGTTGCCATCACCAGTACAATAAACCGATTTTTTAATGACCATTCAATAATACTATGTACCATATCTCTTTTTCTTTTGAAGGACGCAGCAGATTGCCTGCCGCGTCCCATCTGTTTGATCTTGTTGCCTATGATTATTTATGGTGCTGATGGCCCTGGGCGGACTTGGCGGCACCTTTACGATCATACTGGCAGCATCCCGGGAGTTTGGCATACACGGAGTCCGCCGCCTGTGCTTTTTCCGTATCATGGCCAGCGGCAGCGATCTTCTGCTGCACCGCGTCGCCGCTGGTTTTTGCGGGATCCAGCGATACGGTCATCATTTTGGTTTCTACATTCCATTCAGCTTTCGAAACGCCGTCAACGGTGGCTGCTTTTTCGATTCTTTTTTTACACATATTGCAGTTGCCATAGACCTTGAACGTTTCTTTCTTGGCGGATTGGGCAAATGCGCTCGATGTGCCTACAAAGGCAACCATAACAATGAGAAGAGATAATAGTTTGTTCATTTTTATATTGGTTTATTGTTTTATTACGATGCCGTTCGGCTTTTTGCCTACCGGGATGTCTTTTATTTTAGTATGATCCGATACTTTGATAACAGAAACGCTGGCCGCTGATTGGTTCGTCACGTATGCGGTTGCGCCATCGCTAGTAATGGCTACCGCGTGCGCGCCGGCGCCAGCATTGAACTTTCCGCCGTGTACCCACAGGTGGCCGGTAGCGTCCGGTACCCAGAAGTGAACCTGGCCGTTATCCGGATCCGTTACCCATAATTCCTTCCGGGAAGCAAGATGAGCGGCGCTTCCCGGCATAAATCCGAGCGGGATGGTCTGCACAATTTTATTGGAGGCTACGTCTATGACACTAATGCTTTGACCGTCCTCGTTGTCGAGATACATTTTGCCGTCTTGCCCGACCCAGGCCCCAACCGGGTTCTCACCGACAGGGATTGTCGTCAGCACGGCTTTTGAGGCAGGGTCAATGATGGAAACAGTATTGTCGCCGCCATTTGCGACATAAGCCTTTGTACCATCCGCTGAAAAAGTGACCTCCGCTGGTTCCATACCAACCCGGATCGTGTTTTTCAGGGTATAATTTTGAGCGTCGAATACCAGTACTTTACCTTCCATTTCCATTTGGGAAGTCCAGATTTCCCGTCCGTCCGGTGAAAAAGCGGCGTTGTGATTCATAGCGGGAACTTCCAGGTCTTTCGAGATGGAGCCCTTTATGGCGTCAATGATCAAGACACGACCCTTCATTCCGCCCATGTTTCCTCCATGTCCGGCACTGAGGTCGGAACCCGGAACACCGACGGCGAGCCGATGGGCGCCGCCCGCGGCAAAGTGATAGATATGGTGTGGCCACATCGGCATATCATTTCCCCCGGCGGTCATCAGTTCGATCGTGTCGGTCAGGGTGTTGGAATTGAGGTTTATTACCGAAATCGTGTTGGATTCTCCATTTACCACATAGGCGGCCGGATAATTGATATCTTTTACGGGCATATCCATGCCGTCCATTTTATGCTTTCTGCATGCGGTAACTATCACCAACGAAAACACAATTATACCAGCTACCACAATTGCAAAGCGTTTGCTCAATTGCATAACTAAATTATTTACTCAAAAAATGTAGAAAAATATGTAGCGGGAATTACCGGTCGTCTGAATGCTACAACGGGATTAAAACGTAGAGCGCCGGATCTGGGGTAGGATCAAATGCGGAATGTGCAATAAAAGATACGGGCGGGAACTTTGCTACTTCGCGGGGGGGCGTGCCCGGTAGGATATTCCACTGCTACGGAAGTAGGGAACACCTTGGGAATATCGATGTAAGAAATAGGCGTAGCAATAGCCGCCAACTGCATGAACTGAAAAACGCTTTCCGACACTTTCTGATCTTTCTCGAACTTTACGGTTTTATGGATGTCTTTACAGCATTTTTTGGCGCACACGCTATTTTCTTCGGAGCCACATTTACTGCATTTCTGTGCTTCGTGCTCCCAGAACTTCACGTCCACCAACTTTCCCATGCAATAATGCATGTGAAATGTAGCGCCAGTTGACGTTCCCATGTAGAGCAGGGCAAGAATCAGTGTGAGGATCCTCTTCATCTGCGGCAAAAATAAGGTGTAATTCCCGATTTATTGTTATATAATTTTGTAAGAGTTTTATATTATTAGAAATTTTATAATTAGTAAATAGAAGATTATCAAAGCCAAGGAAAACCTTGGCTTTGATAAATCATGCATGCTCCGCCATTTGAACGCAAGTTTCCGCACACTTCCTGCACGCTTCCGCACATTCTCTGCAATGCTCCATGTGGGCATGTTTTTCACATTCCTCGGCACACCTGGTGCATGCGTCGGCGCATAGCTGGCACACCTGGGCACTAAGTTCACCGTCCATGCTCATGATCTGCACGGCGGCGTTGCAGATCGTGGCACATTCCAGATCAAGCTGGATACACCTGGCGAGGTCTTTTACATCCTGTTCCTGGAGACTGGAAACCGCGCAATGGTTACAGATCACCGCGCATGCGTTACATGCGTCTATGCACTCCTGAAAATGTTGATGAGGCATAATTGAAAATTTTGATGTTAAGAATAATTTAAATGAATTAATGCGCCCTCTATCGGGCCCGCTCTCTTTTTAATTCCTTTAATTTTGCTTTCATCTGATCTATTTCTGCCTGCTGGCTGGTGATGATGTTTCTGCACAACTCCTGAATTTCCGGGTCAGTAACCGCCGCTTCCTTTGCCATAAGGATGGCGGCGGCATGATGAGGTATCATCGATCGGAGAAACTGCCTGTCGGATACGGCGGCCTGCTGCCTGATCAGCAGGAAGAAAATTACCAGGGTCAGGCTTCCGGTTGCCATTAGCAGCACGTTCAATTTTTTGTTCATGTACATGGAGCGCATGATGATCAGCTCGATTATTAGCATCGGGCTCGTCATCAGGCCCGCCATGTAAAACTGGTTCACATTTGGAATTACATTCGAAAATGTATCTACCATTGCGTACATCAGGATGTACATTGAAATAAATGAAAGGATTACCATTACAAGCAAGCTTCGGTAATGCTTGTTGTGCTCGCCGTGTTGCATCCCTTTGCTGTTCTCTTTTTCCATGATCAACTTTTTTGGGTTAGATAATACTCAGTGTTGCATTTTCATCAGCCCGGGGTAAAGCCTTAGATAAACCTGGAGCGCTATGGGGTTTTTCCCGTATAACTCATGCAGAGCATTGCTATTAAAGAATACACTGAATTGCCCTCCCAACGCAAGGCGTGTTTTCTGAAAATTCAACAAGTCATATGTAGCGCCGGCGGAAATTGAATTGACGGGAAAAAGCGTAGCCTCCCCGTATTTGGCCGGATCAAGGTTAAGTTCCTCGACCGCTTTCTGGACCCATTCGTAACGGGTAAATACTTCCGTTTTCATCAAACGTAGCGCCCCTTCGAGTAGGAATGCGTTTTCACCCTCATGCCCAGCAGTTTTATTCAGTCCCCATAATGTTGTGACATTCAGCCAGTTGTCGTTTCGCATGGGCAGGCTGAAAATTGCAGAAGCTGTGGTGCGATTTACGTCTTCGTCCGGATGCAGGAGCTCCGGGCTTTTGATGAACCCTTGGGAAGCCTGGAAAGCCCAGTTCGGTGATGGATTGAACGACAGTCGCCCGCTCCAGGAGTCGAAGCGCATCTTGTCGAAGTTGTATCTGTTTTCGTCGGGTTCTCGCCCGGTAAAAAGTGACCCCTCGACCTTGA
This sequence comes from Chitinophaga cymbidii, assembly GCF_007992715.1. Taxonomy (GTDB): domain Bacteria; phylum Bacteroidota; class Bacteroidia; order Chitinophagales; family Chitinophagaceae; genus Chitinophaga; species Chitinophaga cymbidii. The sequence continues at coordinate 41,039 of NZ_BKAU01000007.1, read as the reverse complement.
ACTTATCCAGTCTGACGCCGAGCGTCGCCACGCCGAAGGTAATATGGGTGCCGTCGTTCCAGTGGTGGCTGATCGGAGCGTCCGGGTATGAAAGTGCGGATGGGCGATGCATAAAGGCTACGGAGCCAATAGCCGGCTCCCCGGGATAACCGAAATACGCGAACGCATCCACCTTTTTGGAGAAGGCATAAGAATAGCTGACGGAAAGCTCCGAAAAGAGGTCGTGGGGGTGTTGCCGATCTACGAGCGGTTGTCCCTCCCAACTTTCCCCGGACTGAAAAAGCAGCGGGTAGCCGCTACCACCTTCGGTAATGCGATCCAGTGAGATCATTACGTTATAATGGAAAAGGCCTTTTCTGCCGACCTTTCGCTGCGCCATCATCATAAACCAATTCGGGGCATCGAATTTTTCATCGCCGCGGGAACCTTTGTTTCCGACATCCTGGTCGGTGTACCGGAGAAAAAGGTTACCATGGACCATATACATCCACTTTTTGGAGTGGAACATATAACCGTACATAGGGGATGCGTCGGGCAACCACCCTGTACCTGAACCGTTTCGATTCATGGGGAGATTTAACGAAAACGCATGACTCATGGGTACACCCGAAGGCATTTTCATTTCCATGCTGTCCTTCATAACGTGCATATTATGCGTAGAAGTATCCTTCATTGCTTTTTTGGGGGCCGGCATTTCTTTTAGCGGCTTTTCAGCCTTTTGGGGTGGAGCTTTATGCTGCTCATGTTGCGCGCGCATTACCCCTGAAATGGTTATCATTACCAGCAAAATGAATAATTTCCTTTTCATACCTTGATTTTTTCCTGTGACGGAATCCCATTCCGGTAAGCAGTAGAAAAAGGCGGTAGTTTATTGAAAGCAGGAATTCACCGGATGGCTTTTATTCACCTTTTGAAGGGACTGCACATCTTCCCTTCACCACCAAAGGTGGCGTTTAAGTTATCGCTCAGATACGAAAGTTTTGATATCGCAGAAATAGCGGGAGTTCAATAGGTGGTGGATGGTGAGGAATGTCGGGGGTGGATATTTCAAGCAAAAAAGAGATCGGTGCGGTATCGTATATCGAAAGGATATTTACCAATGCGGGCGCAGCGATAAGCATCGCAAAATATGTAGAAAGGTGGCTGTCTTCGGAACGTGGGCTGGCAATCGTTACATCTTTACAACATCCGCTGTTTAGCCCGGTGTGTTTCTCCATTCCGCATTTGCCACATGGTCCATCGCCAGTAAAGATCAAGCTTACACTTTGCAATTCGCCCATGCAATAATGCTGGTATACGGTTATCCCACTCGTATAAGCGAGGTAGATTATTGCCAGTATAACAGTGCTTATGCGTTTCATGTGGATAATCTCTAACCTACTTCCCGAAAAATTATACCACTCTCAATGAGATTTGCTATATTTTAATTAATATCCACAGACTTGCACTTAATATGTTGATAATTAACGTATTATATATTTCTGCTAACGTATTGTCCGTGGGTTCAAAAAGAAAATGTGGAGGAACATTATCTACGAAATGGGGCTGGCGGGCTGTACGGGATTACTTACAGCAGCTTTTCTTTCTTACAAAGAGGAATTTCAGTACGGAAATCATGATGTTTTTTATGGTGGCCATATGTGCAAATATACAAAAATAAAACGGGCAGCTTTTTGAGCTGCCCGTGGGGTTGGTTCTTATGCCAATGTTTCTGCCTTGTAACCTGCTTTCTCTACTGCCTTTTTTATGTCTTCTTTGCCAGCTTTCTCCGTTGACACTGTTAATACTTTATCCGGGCTCTGGAGATCGACTTCCCAATTTTCCTTGCCGGCGAGTTCGTCCAGGAAGGGGGTTACCGTAGCAATGCAACCGGAGCATTTGATGTTCGTTTTAAATTGTACTGTTTCCATTGTATATTCTTTTAAGTATGTTATTGTCTGTTTGATGATGTAAAATTACGATGTCTCGCCGGGCTGTCTGTTATACAATTGCTACTATGATTTACAATATTCCGTCGATGCGCGTCAGTCAATTTCCACGGTTACGTCGCCGGTGACCGGGTAGCTTTGGCATAATAAGATCAGCCCTGATTCCACGTCGGATTTTCTGAGCGCGAAGTTGTTTGCCATACTTACCTGGCCGGAGGTGAGCCGCGCCGTGCAGATGCCGCAAGTGCCTGATTTGCACGAATAAGGAAGTGGTATCCGGTCTTCGAGCGCCGCTGACAGGATTGTTTTTCCAGCTTGCACCTCCAGGAGGTTAGACTGATCGTAAAAATGAAGTAAGACTTCCTGCATTTCGGTGGGCGGAACAATAGCGGTGCTTTTTTCATCAGGGGCAAACCATTCGGTAAACACATGTTGCTCGGGTATCTGTTGCGATGTTAGCACATCCTGGTGCAATCGCATCAGTTCCACCGGGCCGCAAATAAAGAAGTGGGCAGCATCCAACGGGCTCGGGACCGACATTTTCAGCATCTTTTTCGCGGCTAGCTTATTGATACGTCCACGAAACAGCGCCGCTCCATGTATCGATGTCAGGTTCCCGGGCTGGGAAACCGCATAATGTATAGAAACCCGTTCTTTATGCTGGTAGGCCCAATCTTCTATTTTACCCCGGAAAATAATATCATGTGGTGTGCGATTGGAATAGATGAGCGTAACACGAGTGTCGTTACTCCCGGAAATAATGGAGCGAGCAATTGAAAATAACGGCGTTATACCGCTGCCCCCGGCAAGGAGCACCACATGGCCTGCATGGAATGCTTCGGCAGGCGGTGTAAATAATCCGTAAGGACCGGATACCTGCCAGCGAGGGATGCTGTCCGCCTGATCGACGATGTAATTGCTCATGATGCCGCCGGGCACCCGTTTCACGGTGATGGCGGGATGGGTGTCTTCCCCTTGTACGGAACTTAGGGAGTACGACCGGGTAATGGCTTGTCCGTCGATCTGCAATGTCAGATTGATGAATTGCCCCGGTTTGTAGTGAAAGGGTTCACCTCCCGTATCGAAGACCACCGTAATTGCCGTTTCGGTTTCACGGACAATTGCGGTGGTACTCCATGTATATGATGTCATGCTTATTTCTATGGTTTAGAAACGTATTCTGGATATTATAAACTGGTAGCTTTCAGGCGCAGACTATTGCTGACAACGCTCACCGAACTCAAAGCCATTGCTGCCCCTGCGATCATCGGATCCAGCAAGAATCCATTTACAGGATAAAGGAGCCCGGCTGCGATGGGAATACCAATAACGTTATAGATGAAGGCCCAGAACAGGTTTTGTTTGATCGTGCTCACCGTTTTGCGGGAGAGCTTCAGCGCTTTGGGGATGCTGTTCAGGTCGGAAGTGATAAGTGTCATTTTCGCAACATCCATGGCGATGTCGGAGCCTTTGCCCATGGCTATGCTGACGTCGGCCTGGGCTAGCGCCTGGGAGTCGTTGATACCGTCGCCCACCATGGCAACCACTTTGCCTGCCTGTTGTAGTTCCTTTACGAATTCGGATTTGTAAGCCGGTAAAACTTCCGCCTTGAACGTGGTAATACCGACCTGTCTGGCTACTGCGGCGGCGGTGTGCTGATTATCGCCGGTGAGCATGTAAACTTCGATGCCACTCTTACGGAGTGCCAAGATAGCTTCGGCGGAGGTGGCCTTTATTTTGTCTGCGATTGCGATGACGGCCAGCAATGAATTGTTGGATGCAAAATAAATGACCGTTTTGGCTTCCTCCTGGAGAGATCCGGCCTGATATGCCAGTTGGGGCGGAATTGCGACGTTTTTCTCGTCCATCAGCCTTTTGTTGCCGACATAAAATTCGGTTCCTTCATAGCTGCCTTTAACGCCTTGGCCGGTAAGGCTTTCAAAGCCTTTCAGCAAGGCAGGTTGAGCACGATCTTCTTTCAGATATGCTACCACGGCTTCCGCCAGCGGGTGCTCGGATTGTTGTTCCAAAGCCAGCAGTACGCTGGTATGAACGGGGCCGTTGCTCCAAACAATATCGGTAACGACGGGCTTGCCCTCAGTAATGGTGCCGGTCTTGTCAAGGATTACGGCATTTACCTTATGAGCGAGCTCCAGGCTCTCGGCGTCCTTGATGAGGATGTTGTTTTCAGCTCCTTTCCCTACGCCTACCATGATGGCCGTCGGGGTCGCCAGGCCCAGTGCGCAGGGGCAGGCAATTACCAGGACGGTTACCGAAGTGAGGAGCGCGTGCGTAAATGCATTGTCACCACCGAGCACCATCCAGGAAATGAACGTCAGGATGGCAATGCCTATGACTACGGGGACGAAGACGCCGGCGATCTTGTCGACCAGCTTCTGTACCGGCGCCTTGCTGCCCTGGGCTTCCTGTACCATTTTTATGATCTGCGCCAGCAGCGTGTCTGTACCCACTTTTTCCGCCTTAAATTGGAAACTGCCTTTTTGGTTGATCGTTCCCGCGAAAACCGCGTCTCCGCTCTTTTTCGCTACTGGAACCGGTTCTCCCGTGATCATGCTCTCGTCGACGTAAGACTCACCACCGGCAACCTTCCCATCTACGGGGATCTTTTCCCCGGGCTTTACCAGTAGGAGGTCATTCACTTTCACGCTGGCAATTGGTACTTCCCGGGTATTGCCCTCCGGATCGACCATCAGTACTGTTTTAGGCTGCAGGCCGATGAGTTTCTTGATGGCTGACGATGTGTTGGATTTGGCTTTTTCCTCCAGGAGCTTGCCCAGGGAGATAAAAGCGATCACCACCGCGGCGGCCTCGAAGTAAACGTGGGCATGAAGTCCGCGCTGGTGCCAGAATTCGGGATATATCGTGTTGAAGGCACTGAAAAGCCAAGCGATACCCGTGCTTAGTGCTACCAGGGTATCCATGTTGGCTTTCCGGTTTTGCGCTTGTTTCCAGGCGTTGACGAAGAAATTTCGGCCGAAGAAGAAAACCACCGGGGTTGCCAGCACCATCATGATCCAGTTGCCATAGGGCATATCCATGAAGAACATGCCGATAATTACAATGGGCAACGATAGGATGGATGACCATATTGTGCGCTGTTTTACTTCCCGGTAATGGCGTTGCTGGGCTTCTTCCTTTACTTCGTCCTGATTTTCGAGATCAATTACGAGGTCGTATCCGATTGCGCGAACTGCGCTTTGAAGCTCTTCGTGGGTAACTGCGCCCTTTCCGTATTGCACCCAGGCAGATTGGTTGGCGAAATTTACGCCGGCATCCTGTACGCCAGGCACGGATTTAAGCATCGATTCCACGCTGATGGCGCAAGCCGCACATGTCATTTCCAGGACGGGGAAGGTTTCCTTTATCGTTCCGGCGCTTTTTCTATCGGGGGTAGCCACTGGTCTTGCTGTTATCGTTGTTGACATTTTTCCTGATTTTCAACAAAATTACGCCAGAAGACCGGGGTGGTTATTACACTATTTCCGGATATTTGTATATAATTCCTCAGTTGGCTGGCTTGCCTTTGCCAGAAAGCGACTGCTTATTTTGCCGAATTTTCTGGAAGTGAGAAGGGGGCAACCCTGTATTCGCTTTGAACTGCCGGGACAGATGGCCTATGCTGCTGAACCCGAGATTGTAGGCAATATTTGTGAGGGAATCGTCGGTATATACGAGGAATTCCTTGATTTTTTCAATACGAAATTCTATAATGTATTTCTCCAGGGTTATTCCTTCCACCTCAGAAAAGATGGAGCTGAGCGTGGTAAATTCCTTATTCAGCTTTTTCGCTAGCGTCTCGGAGAATTTGAACTTCTCGGGGAAATCATAGGATCCGGAGTACACCTGTTCCACGATCTTCTTGATGTCTCGCGCTAGCTTGGTTTTCTTGTCTTCCAGAAGCGAAAATCCCAGAGGGGCCAATTTTTCGCTGAGGGCAGCAATATCGGGGGCGGACAATGCGGATACCGTGGTGATTTCTCCCAAACTGATGTTAGTGACAGGGATATTCAACTCCCGCAAAACCTGGCGGATGGAGTGGATACACCTTTCGCAGACCATACCCTTTATGAAAATTTTGTATGTGCTATGCATAAAGCCAAATATTTGAACTTATGCAAAGGTGAGGCAAGGTGCAGGAAGAACTGTTATATAATTTTGGCGAACGATTATAAAATTATCAGGATTTTACTTTATCCAGCGGTTTCCGTTGATTTTCCTGGGACTGTTTGAACTGCGACGTGGTAAGGCCGGTAACTTTTTTGAATTGCTGGGAAAGGTACTGGATACTGCTGTAGCCAAGTTTTTCCGCTATTTCGCCTACCGAGAGCTCGTTGTAGGTAAGCAATTCCTTGGCTTTCTCGATGCGCTGGAGGATTACGTATTTTTCAATTGTCGTTCCTTCAACCGTAGAAAAGAGGTTTGAGAGCTGGGTGTATTCCATCCCCGTTTTTTCCTGGAGGAAGACGGAGAGTTTCTGGGATAGCTCGACTTCGTCCACACTGTGGATCAGTTGAATTACGATATTTTTTACTTTTTCGACCGTGGTACTTTTTTTATCATCCAGCAGCTCGAATCCCAGTTGCTGAAGCCGGTTCTTCAAAACCGGCAATTTTTCTTCAGCGACCGGAGCGGAAATGGTTACTTCTCCCAGTTGGATGTCTTCAAATGGGATTCCGGTTTCTTCAAGGAGCTGGCGAACGACCATGATGCAGCGGTCGCAAACCATGTTTTTAATAAATAATACCATTGTTGAAGGTTAATAAAGTGCAATATTATACTAATTGCCTTTCAAAGATAAAGATTAAAATATAATGAGTTGTTTCAAGTGGGTTACGATTTCATCGACGGTCTTTTTCGCGGAACGCCCGATACCGATGAGCGTGGCAGACGCGAACCCTGTCCAGTTTCCGTAACCCACGAGCCACAAACACGGCACCATGGAGCGGGTGCCTTCCGTTTCGGCCTTCCCATCCGGGAGCACCGGCAACATCGGCTGCAAGTGCTAGAGCGACGGCCGGAAGCCAGTGCAGATAAAGACGGCATCCACCGCCTCTGTGCGGCCATCCCTCCAACCAATTCCATTTTCGGTAAAGTAATCGAACGCCGGTACCGCATGCAGCACATCCCGCGCACGGGCATCCATCACCGAAGGCACCATCAAGATCTGGCCGAGCGATGGCGGCTTGAAATCCTTGCCTTGCTTGCGGGCCTCGTATTGTTGGGTGGCCGCTATCTTCCGTCCACTTCATCCGGCAAGAATGATGGCGGCTTCGGCGTTACCCAAAGCGTATCCGCCACGCGCGACAGCTCCGCAAGAATCTGGGCGCCAGAGTTACCTTCGCCCACAACCGCCACCCGTTGCCCGACGAAAGCCGCCAGGGAACGATATTGGGAAGAATGCATCACCACGCAGCCGAATTCCTCCCGGCCTTCGATTGCCGGAATGATCGGATTGGTAAAACTGTCGGTCGCGTTAACGACGGCCCTGGCCTGGTAGGTGCCGCGGGAAGTTTCCAGCAGGAAAATATCATCGTCCCGACGTGCCTCTGTAACTTCCACAGACCGCTCCACCGGTAAGCAGTATCGTTGTTCGTAATTCCGCAGATAGGTGATCGTTTCGTCCCTGCTGGGGTAGTACCCAGCGCCGCCGGGCGCGATCATGCCGGGAAGCGAGCTCCACTGCGCCAGCGAAAAATGGGAAAGCGAATCCCAGGCATATTGCCAGGAGCCGCCGGGTGTAGGTTCTTTATCCAGCAACAGGAAGTCCAGCCCGGACCTGCGCAGGTAATAGGCGACCGCAAGGGCGCTCTGCCCGCCGCCGAGCACAATCACGTCATATACTTTACCCATAACTTTCATTGAATCCTAAACCGATGCCCCGAAAGTCCAGTAACATTGATGATCCTCCCTGATTATGAGCAACAAGACTTATTCATTTGTATTGGCGGACACTTCACCGTCCCGTAGCTGCAGTACACGCAACAATCCCCGTGCTTCGGCTTCAGCCTGGTATTGCAGCTCGTACAGGTGTAGAAGTATTGACAGGCGTCTACCGGCATAGCTTCTTCTTTCTGAAAACCGCAATGTGGGCAAGTTATAGTCGATTTCAAAATGATATTTTCTTGCATTTCGATAATTTTTTCTTCTTTTCGGAAATCCCTTTTATCCTCTATTAAACTACTTTGAGTCGGTTTCGCAGCAGGATTTATCCCCCGTAGCACATGTGCTGTCGATAACCTCCGATCCGCGTACTTTGTAGCCCGTTTTCCCGATTGCCGCCGCAATGGCATCCATATTCGTTTTTGTTGAGTCGAAGGCCACAATGCTACTTCTGGCCTTGAAAGATGTGGTATATGACAGTACGCCCTGTACTTTAGAGATTTCATTGTTCACATGAGCTTCGCAGCTCGCGCAGGTCATTCCCTGTATCGTAAATTTTGCCTGTTGCTTATTATCCAGGGCTTTGTGCTCAGAAACCTCTCCTTTGCCTTCCGGGTAAAACATGCTGGCGTACAATGGGAAAGTCATCATCAACACGGAAAATAGTGTGATGATCGCAAGGAATTTTTTTGATTGCTGAAACGAGGTCTTTTTTACCGGTTCGCAGTGGCAATCTGCGCTCGATGGTTTCGCCGGTTTAAACTGCAGGTACCAGGCGTATAGCAATACCACTGCCGAAATGCCAATGAGATAAGGCCGTGCCGGCTCCAGCCAGGAAAAACTGGCCAGCAGACTGCTGCTTCCTGCGATCATAGCGATAATGGGCGTTATGCAGCAGAGCGATGCGGCGATGGCGGTCAGCAAGCCCGTGCCGATTGCGGCGCCGGAAGATCTGGCCTTTTTCATGTTACTTCGGTTTTAAAGGTTTCCGAATTGATATGCGTAAAAAACGGCTTTACTATCGGGAGCAATTCTTTTACCAGCGAGTAGAATACGGTCTGACCATCTTTCTGCGTCTGAACGATACCGCCATCCTTCAGTTTCTTTAAATGCTGGGATATCGCCGGGATGGTCATTCCCAAAATGTCGGAAAGGTCGCAGGGGCATAGTTCTTTTTCCTCTTCCAGCAGGTAAAGTATCTTCAGCCGGACTTCATTTCCGGCAAGCGACAATACCGCCGACAAACTAGCGAAAGCCTTCTCTGCAGCTTTCAGCTTGCTTTTGCAGGCCATGATCTGCGCCTGGTCTGCGTACAGGCGGATGCAACTATTACCTTCCATTTTTCAAATCTAAGTATAATCCTTTGTATTTAAGCAGTTGCTTAAATACAAAGGATTGCAAAAATGATGGGTATGTCTGTAAAAGCTGGTTATTTTCGTTGATTCGATTTGTTCCAGTCCTTCCATTCCTTTCGCGCTTTCTTCAGTGCCTCCACGAATGCCGGGTTCTTGCTCCAGGCACTCAGGAGGTTCCAGCTGATGACGCGAGAAGCCTCGTTATCGCTCGGGTAATGGATGCCCATCAGCTCCCGCGACCAACGGACTTCCTCCGCCATTTTCAAAAAATCGGCGCGCCGCTCCGGGATGATCTCGGCAAACAGGAAGGCTTCCGAAAACGCCCACAGCGAATGCCCGCTCGCAAATGACGGCGACGAGATCCGGGCCAACGGCTTCAACGCTGGTTCCAGGTGGTAGGGCCGCGCCCGCTTGAAGTGCCATTTCAACCGGAACTCCGTCACCCGGATATCCTGGATGCAGTTGAGCAGCAGCTCCGTTGTGACCGGAAAGTTCTTATCGTTGTACCATTCCCCAACGGAAGAAGCGATGTAAAAGAGCTGTTTCCGGTTCTCCTGGAAATCAGGATCTTCCGGGTTCAGGATATTCGGCCAGGAGCCGATGTTGGCGATGTATTGCGCCTGTGCAACTTCCTGTGGTGTCCTGTTTTGCTGCAAGCGGAGCAGGTAGTCCAGCTCGGCCCTGGTCTGGTCGGAGCTGTTGGCCGGCGGGGTCACGAGGCCCGGCAGTATGGCTTCCGGCTCACCACCAAGATACACCGTTCGCCACAACGTATTACCCTGCGCGCCTTTACCGTATTCCGCCCATGGGTAACGGATCGTGTCCATCCAGGCACGGGAACTGTTTGGTAACGGGTTCAGTTCCGACAGCGTTTTGTAATGCTGGCTCAGGGGCTCCAGCGGGTGCAGGGCGTTGCCCGCGAAGCGGAATGCCGCCATTATAACGAATGCGATGGTCAGGGGCAGGAGGAGAAACGTCTTTCTTTTGGATAGTTTGTAATGCATGTTGAATGGTTTTCCTATATGACGGGCCATTTAGAAAAAAGACGCAAACTTTCTTCAGGTACAATCTTCGCCGCAGCACGAAACGATGTTCCCATATTTGTCGAACTCAAAATCGCAGCAATTCAGAATGGCGGCGCGCAGCATCTCCTTTGCCCGCTGTACCCGCGACTTCAGCCCGGAATACGACATATCCAGCTCCGCTGCCAGTTGCTTTTGCGACATACCCTCGATTTCTGTTTTCAACAGTGCGTCGCGGTAAATCGGCGGAAGGGTCTGGATCATCTGGCCCACGAACGAATCGGACAACCGCGCCACGAGGTTTTCCGGTTCGTTGGCCGGGGCGGGCAGGTGTTCGGCCTCGGTGGCGCCTGTGAACACTTTCCCGTTCTTCCGGAAATAATCCGCCACGGCGTTGTCCGCCATCTTCATCACGTAAGGGATCACGTTTTCCGCCTTTGAAACCTGCGGCAAGCGTTGCAGTAGCTTCAGGTATACATCCTGGAGGATATCTTCGCAGCAGTCGGCATGGTTGACCCGGGAACAGATGCGCTGCTCCAGCTTGTCTTCCAGCTGCGCTAGGATGGGCAAAATGGTTTGCATATCGATGGATTAAAGAAAAGGGGCCTAAAAGCCCCTTCTCAACATGTCTGCATATTCATTCGGAAGAATACTGGTTTCTACGGCCTTGGCTGCCTTTTCCACGTCGTACCCGAAGCGGATAAACTCCACCTGGAGGGAATTGCGGTCGTGGATGGACAGGGTTTCGTCGATGTGCAGCATCACGTAGCCGCCGCGTGGATCGCCGTCTTTCGGTTTACCGACGGAGCCAATGTTGATGGCGTGGCGGCATTTGGGCGCTTCGCCGGGCTCTGTGCAGATGATCCGGTGATAAGGCTTATGCGTGTGGCCGAAACAAAGGATATCGGCGTTGGCGTCGGTGAGGATGCGCAGCATGCTCTTTTCGTCCCGGTCCTCGAACAGGTATTCGTTGATCTTCCGGGGACTGCCGTGCACCAGCATGAGGGTCAGCGTATCGTCGTTCAGCTGGAACTCGACGCGGATATGGGCGGGCAGGGTGCGCAGGTATTTGCGCTCATCGTCGCCAACAAGGGAGTTGGTGTAGGAAATGGAAATCTGGCCCATGTCCTTATCCTCCGTGGTCTTGTAGGCGCAGCCGCATTCGTTGCTCATCCGGCCGATGCCCTGGTCGTAGTTGCCGGCGATGGTCGGGATGCCGCGCTTGCGGATCGCCTGGATCACCTCGTTGGGCCAGATATTATAACCTACCAGGTCGCCGAGGCAGTAAACGGCGTCGGGTTTGCGCTTCTCCAGGTCGGCGAAGAAGGCTTCCAGCGCCGGGAGGTTCGCGTGAATGTCGGAAAACAGTGCAATTTTCATCGGGTGCGGTTTAGGCAGTTACGGTTTTGACGTGCGTATTGACGAATTGTTCAAAATAGTTGCGGATGATCTGACGTACCTCGCGGAATTGTTCCGTGATTTCTTCTTCTGTGCCGGTGGCTTTGGCCGGGTCGGGGAAATTCTCATGGAACTTCTCCGCGCGCGAGGGAAACACAGGGCAGCGTTCCTTCGCGTGGTCGCAAACGGTCACCACGTAATCGAAGTCGATGTCGGTGTATTCGGAGATATTGTTGGAGGTGTGGCCGGAGATATCGATGCCGTCTTCCGCCATGGTGGCGATGGCGCGGGGATTGACGCCGTGCGTTTCTACGCCCGCGCTATATACTTCAGCCGCGTCGCCCGCAAAGTGACGGAGATAGCCTTCTGCTATCTGGCTGCGGCAGCTATTGCCGGTGCAAAGAACCAGGATCTTCTTCATTTGGAATTGTAGGTTTTGAGTTTATGCTTGCAATGCTTTTTCTTCTGGATTGCCATACCAGCGTTTACGCAGCCAAAATGCCACATTTACCAGGGCGATCAGGGCGGGTACTTCCACCAGCGGGCCGATCACGCCGGCAAACGCCTGTCCGCTGTTGATACCGAACACACCGATCGCTACGGCTATCGCCAGCTCGAAGTTGTTTCCCGCCGCCGTAAAGGCGATGGAAGCGTTTTTCGAGTAATCGGCGCCCAGGGATTTGCCGACGAACATGCTCACGAGGAACATGATAACGAAGTAAATCGCGAGCGGGATGGCGATGCGCATCACGTCCATCGGGATCTGCACGATCAGTTCTCCCTTCAGGCTGAACATCACCACGATGGTGAACAGCAGCGCGATCAGGGTGATCGGGGAAATCACGGGTACGAACTTCTCCTGGAACCATTTTTCGCCCTTCCAGCGGATCAGCGCAAAGCGGCTGATGATGCCTGCGACGAAGGGAATACCCAGGTAGATGGCTACGCTTTCCGCAATCTGGCCGATGGTGATATTCACTTCCAGCCCTTTAATGCCGAACACGGGCGGGAGCACTGTAATGAAAAACCATGCGTAAACGCTGTACAGCAGCACCTGGAACACGCTGTTCAGGGCCACGAGCCCAGCGGCGTATTCACGGTTGCCTTCCGCCAGTTCGTTCCACACGATCACCATGGCGATGCAGCGGGCCAGGCCGATGAGGATCAGCCCGATCATGTATTCCGGGTAGCCGTGCAGGAAGAGCACCGCCAGGCCGAACATGAGCACGGGGCCGATCACCCAGTTGAGCAACAACGAGGCGCCGAGGATCTTGGTGTTTCGGAACACTTCACCCATTTTACCGTAGTTCACCTTTGCCAGCGGCGGGTACATCATGAGGATGAGGCCGATAGCCAGGGGAATGTTAGTGGTGCCGGTCGAGAAGGAGTTGATGAAGTCGGCGCTGGACGGGATGAAATACCCGATGGCAACGCCGGCCGCCATGGCGAGAAATATCCAGAGGGTCAGGTATCTGTCCAGGAACCCCAGACGTTTGCGGCCAGCGGCCGGCGTGCAATCATTTGCAGACATATTGATCTATTACTTTTTGTTGGTGATGTAAGCCATTTCGGTAGCGATGCTTTTGAGCACCTTTTCAGTCTTCTGCGTATTGTCTGCCTCCGTTACCTTCTCGAAGGGAAGGTCGAAATGCAGCGATGTGGTTTGAAAGTCTTTGCATTCCGATTCTTTCTGGCTGTCGCACACGATGATGGAGGTTACGTCGGCAGCGGGCAGCGACTTATCGGAAGCCTCTTTGGAATACAGGAAGATCGGGTCGGCCTGGTCGCTGAAGCGGACCTCGTATGCGGTACCGCCTTTGCGTTCTTTCGATTCAACCTTGTAGCCGATGGCGGATAGGTACCCGATCAGCCGGGCATCAACCACCGTGGCGGATTTGCCGGCGGAGTGCGCTTTTACGTTCTTGTGCCGGTTGGCAAAGCTGAGCGTCTGGAGAAACACCTGCGAAGCCTGGCTCCGGAAGGAGTTCTCGCTGCAATAGAATACTACGTTCCAGTCGGCGTTTTCGAGGCTGCTGGAAAAGACGCTGGACTTGATGCTTTCCAGCGACTGGATGTGCGCCTTGTCGTTCTCTTTGATGTTCAATGAGGCAAAATACTTTTGCAGCTCGGGGTACAGGCGCGGCGCCGCAGGTTCGCTGTAGAAGGAAGACAGGATCACCGCAGCGGTGATGAGCAGGGCGAATACTGAAATTGGCTTTTTCATGTTTTTCGGATTTATAGGTTGATTAGCAACATCCGGAGCCGGGCGTGCAGCAGTTCTCCGCCGGTTTTTCCGCGTAAACGGTAATGCTGAATATGCCTGCCTGTTGTGACTTGAATCCTGCCAGTTCTTCCGGAGTGAGGTATTTTTCGAGGATATCGTCAGGAATGATGATCGCTTTTTCCTTCTGGATGGTGATGTTCTGGAAACCGTTCTGCGCGATCAGCTCCAGGTACACTTCCTTCTGGCTGGCGCCGGAGACGCATCCTGCGTACATTTCGGCGGCCTCTTTCAGGGAAGCGGGGAGGTTGCCGGTCAACACCACATCTGAGATGCTGAAGTGGCCGCCGGGTTTCAGGACGCGGAAGATTTCAGAGAAGACGCCGTTTTTGTTGGGAACAAGGTTCAGCACGCAATTGCTCACGATCACGTCAGCCACGTTATCGCTCACGGGCATCTGCTCGATATCGCCCTGGCGGAACTCGACGTTGTGGAAACCGCGGACTTCCGCATTGCGGCGGGCCTTGGAGATCATGGCGTCGGTGAAGTCGATCCCGATCACCTTGCCGGTTTCGCCGGTTTCGGCACGTGCGATGAAGGCGTCGTTGCCGGCGCCGGAGCCCAGGTCGATCACCACGTTGCCGGGCTGGATCTTGGCGAATTGGGTGGGGAGGCCGCAGCCCAGGCCGAGGTCGGCGTCGGCGTTGTAGCCTTCGAGTTGGGTGTAATCTTCGCTCATGATGTTATATACTTCATCGGAGCAGCAGGAAGCGCCGCAGCAGGAGGATGCGTTGGTATCTTTATCCTGCAGGGCAATGTTGCCGTATTTCTCGCGGACGAGGTCTTTCAGTTCTTGATCTGTAGGCATTGTAATAAGTTGTTCGTATAATTGCAATATTGCGATATATAAGGGCAAAAAAATATTAGCAGCAACTGCCCTCGGTTACGCTGCTATCGAAGAATTTGTCGAAAAGGTTACGGTATTGCATCCAGGTCTTCGGGTTGATGCAGTAGCAGATGGAGGTACCTTCCACGGTGCCCTGGATCAGCCCGACGGCTTTCAGCTCTTTGAGGTGCTGGGAGATCGTTGCCTGGGCGAGGCCGAGTTCTTCCACCAGGTCGCCGCCAATGCAGGCGTTGATCTTCACGAGATGCTGTAATATGGCAATACGGGCGGGGTGCGCCAGTGCTTTAGCCATGTTGGCGATGTCGTTTTGCTGTTTGGTGAATAAATCGGTCTTTGTAGCTCCCATAATATTGCAATATTACGATTGATGTTTGAAATGGCAAAATAATTTTGAATATAACTAAAAGGGTGCCCGTCCTAGGAAAGGGGGAAAATCCCCCCTTTCCTAGGACGGGCATAGGTTTCAATACGGGAAAGGGTCGTTGGTTCGACTAATCCATTTTCAGTTTCCAGTCAATTAGCGTTACCGCCATCAATTCAGCGGTAGAAGTAACCGTTTTATCGAGTTGGAGGCGGTAACGTCTGATATTATATATCCCGTCCTCAATTGTGAGATATACCTTGATGTTATCAAGATCGCTGAAGTAATAAAGTTTTTCAAATTCGTGAGATGGGTGAGGCAAAAATCCGATCGCAAACAAGTCGTCTTCCGTCAAGCCTTCCAACGGCTTTTCCCTGATTTCCGCCAGTTTCTTGAAATCGAGCTTATCAATAAAACGTTGTGCACGCTCCCTGTACTCCTGGCGTTCAGTCTCGGCATTGAAGTGAATAAAGAGGTTTTGGAGGTCCATTTGGATGTGTTTTGGTGAGAGATATGATCGAAATTAAAGTGATTTTTGGAAATGGACGTGGAACAAAATTCCACAATTTAATCACCAGATGATTGGTGAAATTGGTGGGATTTTCATAAATTTGTGTATAATTTTATTATTGTTCTTTACTTAAAATTGCTAAAAAGCAATCGAACTCATAGGGGACCAATTCGGAGACCTATCGATACTGATAGAGGTATTTCCGCTTTCATAGCGGGTTTCGCCAGGATTTTAATGATCCCAGCGGGATCACTGGAAATTTGCAAGACCTGCGCGTAGCGTGGGTCTTGTGTTTTTAGTCGAGTGTTTGGTCGAGTTCCTTTTGAATGACCTCTTTTTCTTTCCTGTACTTTATACAGGTTAATCAGCGTTTACTAAAACGCTAAAATACGGATTTTCTTAGAAGTATTTCTCACCAGTGGATGGAAAAACCCTTTCTAGCTTTCTATCATAGTAAAACCGTATCAGTGTTTCCCTATTCAAATTGCTTTTTTAAGAATGTTACGATTTTATCAATACTTTTTTTGTCATTTTGGGTCAAGTAGTCTACTACCATTTCTATAATTTCCGTTCTGCTTTTATTTCTTGCTCTTAGCTCTTTATCTATTCGCTCGTAAAGCTTCTTTCCGTTGGAGTCATTGAGATGTTCATTTTGACCTCTATAATCATCAATAATTTGGTTAAGACTAACTTGGTGAAATACGAAGTCATTTAAATGGCGAAACAGCTTGTGATCAACCTCATCAAATAGTTTTGACTTTAAATACTTTTCAAGACTCTCAATTGGCAGATAGTTTAAAGGTATATTATTGGAAATACCATTTTTAGCAATATAATTTGCGGCTTGCGTTTTGATGTCTGCATCTAGAATAATGCTGATGCTTGATGTTTTTCCAACAAGATTGCTGGAGATAACTTCTTGTGCTAGATCAATGACATTGCTATATCCACCACACGGCAAAATATAAATCAGTTTGTTACCCCAAAGAGAATTTTGTTTTAAAAGTCTTTTGATTATCTCTCTGGCCAAATCGTCCTCGACAAGAATAATATAATCATACCCCGTGTGATCATATAGCATCCTTGTGGCGTAAGCTGGGTAACAAGGATTAATTAATTCTACTGAATGATCAGAATGCCTATCAAGGAAATATATGTTATCTGGCTTAATTGAACTGATTAGTTCAAGTGAATGGGTTGAAAAATAAACGGCATAATTAAAGCGATTAGAAATATCCTTTAGAAATGTAACTAACCTTTTTAAAGATGATGGATGTAACGCAAGCTCAATTTCATCGAGTATTAGAATGCATGGCACATTTAAGGTTTCTCTATCAGAGTTCCTAATGTTTAAGGAATTTAGAATGCTTATTAAAAGGTTTTCTCCAGTTGACATGTGGAACTGGCTAACAAGTTTTCCCTTAATCTCGTAATAGAAAATATCACCATAAAAAGTTCCGATATGGCGAATTGAACTAGGGTTTACTCGATATAACTTTTCATAGAAATTCTTGTTGTTATGTAGGATTATCCCAAGATTCTCTCTAATAAATTCTGCCGCAGGCTTAAGATACGAGCTGCTTATTTTATCAAGCTTTCTAAGGTTATTGTAACTTGTATTTCTAAATCGATTCCCAAAAATTAGACTACCTTCATAAAATCCCTTAAGCTCAATATATCCTTCCTTTTTTGAAACCCATTTACCAAATTCTTTAAGGTACACTTTTTTAGAACCATTGTACTCAAATTCGATCTTTGAGTCTGTCGGTGTTTCTCCAAAGTAATCCTTCATTGTCATATTAAAAAATACACTAGATGCACAAGTAGCAACAGTGCTTTTCCCCGATCCATTTTGTCCTGTTAATGCATATAATCCTTTTTCAACGGGTAATTCAATAGTCAAGCTGTCTATTGATTTTATTTTGTTAATTAACATTTTTAATTTCATGCCACCTTCAGTCATTTTCTGGGTAAAAAATTATGATTTGTAATCAAGTACTAAATAAATATGTAGTCTTAGTTCCTAATTTCTGTAAGGACCCTTATTAGGAATTGCTCCACAGAAAGTAGATACAAGTATCATCAATCTAAATAATGTTTTATTAGCATTTATTTGCAATAAGAGGATTGCATTTATGATAAAGGCATAGATGTAAATTTATCATAACATATTCATTTATATAGGGATCAGTTTTTATTTTGGGCTTGATTTAATTACTATACTAATCGTTAAAGTTATATGAAATTTTCTTTGTAAACTAACGAAAAAGTATTGTGTATGAAAAAGATTTTGCAGCGATTGACCTCTTTTTTCACATTTGATCTACCCATCAATTATAATTACCTCTATAACGGTTTTCGTAAAACCCATGAAAGGCAACGATATCAGCGCTCTAGTTGGCCTATAACTGCCACACGCCAGAAATTGATTGGCAGCTATTGGGAAAATGCACTTGTACATTATCTCCTGTTAATTACACTTAGTACGGCAATAGTAGCTCTTTTCTCCATAGGCTACAGCCAGCATAACAATATATACTTACCAGTCCACCTGCTGGTGAAATAAAAACACCCTGCTTGCGAAGTTCATTGCTAGCCCGGAGCTGGCCATAAGCAGGGTTCTCTGTGGCCATTGCGATAATAACTGTCTCAATTTGAGGCTCAATCCGGTTCTTTAAAAGGGGCTTCTTCCGGCTGATTTCCTGCAAGGCTGCCTCGCCTCCTTCATCAAACAGTTCTTTGTATCTGTAAAAGCTATCCCGGCTATAACCGAATATTTTGCATGCCTGGGATACGTTTCCTAATTCTTCGGCTAGTCTGAGTAAGCCTACCTTGTTTTTGATTAACTTAGCTGCTACATTCATGTCTGGCAGTTTTAAAGGGTTGATTGAATGTGTGGTTACTTAAAATTAACCCTAACTGTCAGATTAAATCGTAGCTATTTCATATTAACTCGTATACAGTTGCATATATACTATTTACATAAAGAATTAATACTACCGTAAGCTGTTATAATGGTAGTATAACAGTCAATCCTTTTCCTTAGGAACTATTTTCCCGATCTCCCAAAAACTACCGGTCAAATAAAAATCCATTCCCGTCTGTTCTTCTATATCTATCAATGAATTCCTGGTTTCCACAGTGCGCATTCCGATATAAGCCCTCAGTTTATTTGACATGGAGATCTCACTCTTTGAGAGCGTATTGAGGTATCCATAAGCAGCCTTTTTATGATCTGATCTTACGACCACATACGAATCTTCGATCACAGCATAGTCATAAGGCGACAG
The DNA here is from genome assembly GCF_007992715.1 of Chitinophaga cymbidii. GTDB lineage: Bacteria > Bacteroidota > Bacteroidia > Chitinophagales > Chitinophagaceae > Chitinophaga > Chitinophaga cymbidii. The sequence continues at coordinate 22,145 of NZ_BKAU01000007.1, read as the reverse complement.
CTCACCCTCTTGAATGGCCTTTCTCAACAATGGTTTCATGGATAGATATAAGGTATCTTTTTGTTCATATGCTGGTGAGATAGAGTTATGGTGACTTAAAATCGTCCACATCCACATACTGTTACCAATGATCATTTCACCGGGGTATCCCCTCTCCTCTATTATCCGCCTCAGCTTTGCCATTTGCCGCTCACTTTGAGGAATGAATTTTTTATGAAGCAATCTTTCTTTGCCTTTGCGACTTATTTTAAACAGATTAGCGAAGGCCAGATACTGGTCATCTTTGAACATCTTATGTATTTCTTTCCTCAGCTGCAGGTCAAGCTTACTCCAGTATTTTGCATGTAAGGAGTCATATTGTCGTTTTACATCCTTCCATTCTCTATCCTTTCGTAAAGACGCCAGAAACTTCTCTTTTTTGATTTCTTTTAATGTCCATCCGCTTAATATGCCCATCCTGAGGAAATGGAAAGCCTTTTTTTTGTCGCCTAAATACAAGGCCAACTCCGTGGCAACTTTATAATCTCTAAGGAATATAAAATTATAGGTTTCAAAAACTTTTGAAAAAGTATCGAGTGCAGCAGCAGCTTTTTTTTGTACGATTAATTCTTCAGCTCTAATAATCGACCGATGGTATGCCTTATAGTCTTGCCGGCTCTGAGCCGATAGTATAGAAAGATTGCAGAGGAGTGCCGCAATCATCATAAACTTCTTTCTTATTCTGGCAGTTATTTTCATCGAACTAGAGTTTGCCGGTTAACCCTTCAAATATCCGTAATTACTGTGGCTTAGCCACCGAATAAATTGCAGTCGCTCTATTTATTTTTCAGCTTATCCACCTGTATGGCTATATATTTGGGCAAATAATTAGGCGTACAATTCTTAGCAACTATTTCATCCTTGTACAAGCCTGTCCGCTCTCCAAGAGCGATGCATCTCGAACGATATTTTTCTTCAAAAATTCCGATTTGCGCCGTAGTAAAATTCATTGCCCATTGGACTTCCGGCACTTCTTTCTCGATACGTGTTTCAATTTTAGAAAGCAGTTCTTCGCTGTTTGGTGGTGGTGTTTGCCCAACCCAACGTAAACGTCCATGGTAATACCAGAAAATCCGTCTTTGTAGTGAAGATTGACTGTTTTCCCAGGTTTCCATTAATGAAATAGTCTTTTTGTCTTTGGAAAGCTGGTTTGCCATTAACCAGTCAATTAGTTGAAGTCTTTCATCTTCACTATGCTGCTTAATGTCTTTATCCAGTTTGTCAATGAGTTCTTGTGAAAGTTGTTTTTTGTCCATGATCAAAATTGCCAGTTGCCGGTGTAAAAACTGACCTGTTGACCAAAGCTCCAAAGCCAGTCCGTGGTCTTTTTTAATCTCACTTGCAATTTTTCGCAGGTCTCCCAGCCTGGTTTCAGTATTGATTTGAGCCAGGATGTTTTCTGCTTGTGAAGAGAGTTTCATATCAATCTTGTGTTCGGTCATTTTAACGGGATATTCCAAATTCATGAAGTCAGTTGTCATTCAATCCCCCATTCCATATTAGGCACATCTCCCATCTCCAGCGTCAGCCGCCCGCCCTTCAGCAACTCGGCAGCCGGAAACCGGAAGGACTGCAGCGGCTTACCGTTCAGGATGGCGCTTTGTACGTACTTATTGTGTTTCGATACGTTTTTGGCTTCTATTACAAACTGTTTGCCGCGCCCATATTGCCCGCCGAGGTCAATCGTTACCATCGGGTACAGCGGGCTGGCAATCTCATATACCGGCTCGGTACTGCAGCCGCCGTCTGTCTGAAACAGTCCCAGCGCCGCCATAATAAACCAGGCGCTCATCTGGCCCTGATCTTCATCGCCCAGGTAAGCGTTTGCCAGGCCGGTACCGTAGTAGCGGTCTATGATGGACCGGCTCCATTGCTGTGTGAGCCATGGCCGTTTTACCCAGTTGAAAAGGAAGGCGAAGTGCATGGACTGCTGGTTACCCTGGATAACCGGGTAATCCCAATATTGATCACCCGGCGCATTGTAGCGGAGTTTCTCACTTTCGGTAAAGCCCCAGGAAAGCCGTTCAATGAACCGGTCCTCCCCTATTTCACGCGCCAGCGCAGGCACGTCCTGTGGTACGAAGTATGTGAGCTGCCAGGCGTTTCCTTCCACATAATGTTTGTTGGCGCCTGATTTAAAAGGATCAAAATTTTCCATCCAGCTGCCGTCAGACTTTCTTAGCCTTGCATAGCCCGTAGCCGTATCAATGGCATTGCGCCAATAGCTTCCCCGTTCTGCAAATAACTTCTCCTCTTCATGTTTGCCCAGTGCTTTCGCCATTTGCGATACCGCCCAATCGTCGTATGCATATTCCAGTGTGTTGGAGAACCGTCCTTTGTCGAAGGGCACAAACCTGTGCTCAAGGTAAGTAACAAGATCGCGGTTGCCGGCATATCCCAGGCCAACTTTGGCGGGCGGCGTAGTTTGCATCTTCTTCATCGCCTCAAATGCTTTCTGCGCATCAAAGTCCCTTATTCCCATTTGATAGGCGCCTACGATCAATGGAATTTCGTGCTCCGCTACCATCACCGGCACGTAGTTCATTCCTGCAGGGCCCTTTGCCAGCCAGCCATTGGCATCGTACATGGCCAGTTGCGATTTTACCCAGCGCGATGACCACTCGGGCGTAACCAGGTTCCAGAACTGGTTCAGGTTCCAGAAGGTGTTCCAGAATGCATCACAGCCCAGCGCCAGCGCAGTGGTATCTTTCAGTTGTTGTACCTGCTGAAAAGCATCTACCCATTTGCCATCTACATCGCTCCAGGTATTGCGGCTGGCCAGCGCGCGATACATGTTAGTGTAGAAACGCACTTTTTCCTGCCGGTCATTTGTCTCGATCTTCACACGGTCCAGCAGCCTATTCCAGGTATCCATTTGTGCCTGCCGCACCTGGTCAAAGCTCCATCCATAGGGCCGGGTAATTTCCTGCTCGAGATTCAGCGCCGCGTTCTCCAGGCTTACGAGGGAGATACCCGTACGTACCTGTACCACAGGGTTATCCCTGGTATCGAATTCCACAAACGCGCCGGCGTCTTTCAACGGGCCGGAGGAAACAATGTCTTGGTCGCTTATCTGCCCGTTCATCCAGGTGCCAAACTTCCGGATCGGCCTGTCGAATTCCATCACGAAGTGGACTTTATAATCCTGGTTCACATCGCCCGACCAGGCGTTGGCGGTGAACTGGCGGCTCACTCCTTCAATGCGCCTGTCGCCCGACTTGCGCAGGGTAACGTCTTTAAGGTCATAACGGTATTCCGCGGGGATTTGCAGATCTATCATGATCCTGGAACCGGCGGCCTTCGGATAGGTGTACCGTTGAAAACTGCAGCGTGTAGTAGCCGTTAGTTCCGCTTTGATGTTATAGTCCTTCAGCATCACCTCATACGATCCCAGGGGTGCTTTTTCTGTCGATTTATCGATTTGCGAGCGATAGCCGTCGCCCTGGCTGCGCTGTCCGCCCTCTTTTATTTTCAGCGGGCCGTTCACGGGCAGGGTGCCCAAGCCTGCCATTGTCCATTCGTGTATATGGCTAAAGGTGCCTATACTTTCATAGATGGGATCGTAGCCTGCCTGCCAGCCCGGGTCCTGGTTGTCGGGACTCAGTTTCACCATGCCGAAGGGCATCCAGGGGCCGGGTGCTATCATCCAGCGCGAATGGGCAGTGCCCATCCTGGTGTCTACATAGTCGGCAGGCGTTTGTTTTTTCTGTGGCGCGCGGTCCACTTTGCCTGTTTGCAGCAGTACATCATCGGCATAAATTTCATAACGGCTTTGTTGCGCGGTTTTTACCGCGGGCATGGGTACTTCAAATAAATAGCCCGCCGTGTCCAGGCGCTGGCTGAATACTTTCTTGCCATCCAGCTTTACCTGCAGCACCGGTTTTCCGCCGAGGTGTTCTGCGTGTACCAGCAACGGCTGTACGCCCGTTGCTTCGAGTTCGTATGGGGCGGGTGCTACCTTTCTTATAAAGACGCTACCAGGGTGGATAAGCTTCACGCCTGCGGGACCGGTGAGCTTTACCTGGTCGAACACCAGCCAGCTGCCTTCCAGGATGGTGAAGGCGATTTCGTTACCGCCTTTCTTTAGCAGGCGGGACGGGAGCGGTATTTCGATGAGGTGTTCTGTAGCGCCGGTCAGATCTCCTGTGATGGTGTTGTCCTTCGGCTTTTGGGTCAGTTTTTCCAGGAAAGCCTCACCGTTTACAGTGATCTTCAGCCAGGGTGGCGTGATGTGCTGGTAGCCTAACAGATCGATTACCAGTTTGTAATTGCCGTTGGGCGGGGTGTTTTCAAGTCCAAACACGACGTTTGCGTGGTGGGTACGGATGCCGGCAGTGGGACTGGTGCCGCCCCAGGCATCTTTGGGGCCCGCAAGTACATAGGGCCAGTCTTTTTCAGGGGTGCTGCGGCCCACCAGGTAGAAACGGTCTTCCCAGCCAAAATCATGGGGTAGAAAATCTTTGTAGCTGGTGGGGCCGAGCGCCATGTCTTTACTGGTGTTGTCGTTTTTCCCGATTTCCCAAATGGGGTGTTGGGCCTGGGCGAGGAATGAGAGCGTAGTGAGGGCGGCCGTTATGAGACCGCGGAGTGATTGGGCCAGGTGCATATATGGGTTTGAAATTTGCATGACGTGTGATGCTGGTTTTATATTTTGTTCCACTCCCAAATTCCATATTTAAGTTCGTTAGGTATTTTAAAGCCGCAATTTTTTAGCGTCAATAAAATATTGCCTCTATGATGTCCTTCGTGGGAAATAAAATAACCAAGCAAAGGAACGACACCCCGTTTGAAACCCTTTATTTCTCCATTCTTTTCAATTCCTGCCTCTAAAATTTTACCAATAAGTGCTGCTGAAACTTCGTGGCAGTCTTTAAGCATTGAAATTGTTTTGGTGTCATTTTCCGTAATTGTTGTAAGATCGGCAATCAACGATTTGTCGTATTTCTCAAGTTTCCAGAACCTCACATTATAAATGTGGGCAAGTTGATGTCCGATAGTTCCACCGCCGCGCTTTGAGGTAGTATAATTTAATGCTTCTTCTGTTAGGGAGTTGATGAGCATTAAATTAGTCCGGTGATTGATGAACCACGTGTCTATTATCTGTTTTTCAATCGTAGTCATTAAAGTTGTTTTTAAAGAAGATTTTTGATATTGTTTAAAGTTACCATCCGATTGCCAACCGAATGATAATCATTTCTCTTTTATTTTCATCCTGTGTTTCACCCCAAAGTCAATTAAAGCGTTTATGATAGGCTCGGTTTCTTTGGCGTGTTTTGTAAGGGCATAAGAAACAGTAACAGGTCTTGTGTTATTGACCGTTCTTGTAATCAGCAGGTTTTGTTCTAACTCCTGCAATTCTTTTGACAGGACTTTCGGCGTTATTCCAACAACATTTTCTTGCAGGTCTTTAAACCGCATGGTTTCAGAGGTTGAAAGCATTTGTAAAATGTAGAGTTTCCACTTGCCTTTCAACAACTCAATGGAATCTTTAAATGCCAGTATCCTTTCGGTGCAGTTGGCTTTTTCTTTATTGTTACGAACTAAACTCATTTTCAATAGTTACTTTCCAAAAGGTAAGTGATAGCAAATATAAAGTAGATATCCAATAGTTTTGCACCATGAAAAATTGCAGAACAGGAAATAATGTACGCAACAGGAAATTTATAGCAGCTATTTTCTTTGTCTGCCTTTGTTTATCAGGTTTTTCCCAAAACAGCATAAATATGAAATTAACAAACACACTTGCAGGACATTCAATGCCAGTGCTTGTAGTATCGTATAGTCCTGACGGAAAGTACGTAGCATCGGGTTCAGGGGACAAGACGGTCAAAATCTGGGAAATAGAAAGTGGCAGAAACGTTCAAACCTTCACAGGACATTCTGATTGGGTTGGAGCACTGGCATACAGCCCTGACGGAAAATACATTGCTTCGGGCTCGGGTGATAAAACGATAAAAATATGGGACGTATCAAGCGGAAATTTATTGCAGACAATAACAAGAATTACCGGTTTGATAGGCGCAGTTTCATATAGTCCTGACGGGAATTTTTTAAGTGCGGGACTGTATGATAACACTATAAAAATCTGGAATGCTTCAAACGGAACATTGGTAAAAATTTTATCAGGACATACAGAACCTGTAAGAACTATTACGTACAGTCCGGACGGAAAATACATTGCTTCGGGTTCGCGGGATAATTCAGTTAGAATATGGGACGTATCCAGCGGAACATTGGTACAAACTTTAACGGGACATTCTTATTTTGTTTTGTCCGTCACCTACAGCCCTGACGGGAAAAATATTGCCTCTTGTTCAAAAGACAGCACGCTTAAAGTATGGGAAACTTCAAGCGGTAAACTACTTCATACATTTCAACATTCAGACGAACTTAGCGCTGTAGCTTATTTCCCAAACGGGAAACACCTTGTTGCCTGTTCGTATGACGGTTCAATTACTGTTTTAGAAACATCTGCTTTCAAATCGATCTACACACAAGCAGGTCACCCGGAATGGGCAATATCAGTTTCTTGCACTCCCAATGGAAGATACATTGCATCAGCTTCGGGCGATAATACAATAAAAGTGTGGGAAATTGCTGAACTTGATTAAAACATTGCCTGTAAGAAGCAGCAAGAAACTACTTCAAAAGTCTGCCTACATCCAAGATCAAAGCAGCAACACTCAGGCTATCCGTCGCATCATAAAACCCCCTCAGCCTGCGCTCCCTGTCAACCAGGCAAACGTACTGGGTATGGATGAAATCGTCTACCGTGCCTGTTTTCCCTGCATCCTCCACTGATAGCAGGTATTCCTGCCGCGCCATCCGGTAGAGCGAATCCTTGTTGCCGGTCAGGAACTGCCAGTTACCGGATTCCGCTCCGAAGCCAGAGGCATAAGCCTGCAGCACCGGAGCGGAATCGGCTTCCGGGTCAACGGTATGCGATAGTATCATGAAATCGGGTTGATCGTGGAAGGTTTTGTACACCCGCTCAAGGTTACGGTTCATTAGCTTGCAGATGCCGGGGCAGGTTGTGAAGAAATACTCCACGACGGTCACCTTTCCGGCAACGTCCTGTTCGGTGATGGTTTGGCCGGCCTGGTTCACAAAGGCGAACGCCCCCGCACGGTGGCCGGGCTCGCCCAGGACGGGCAACTGGTTCCTGCTCCGGATGATATATCCGGCTAACAGAACGATTCCCAGCACCGTAGTGGTAACCAGTGAAATAACTGCAATTCTGGACCCTTTGGTCATCTTCATGATAATGTTCCTCCGGAGCGCAAGTTCCGGAAAAAATCAAAGAATGTAGGAAATATGCGCCATCGCGCGGTTATTGGCCTTCACAAAACCGCCGGCCAGATCCTGCGACATGGGCGCCTGGAAGTTGGCCCCTACAGCGATCCTGCTAAAGGTGACCTCCGCGCCGAAGGTGCCCAGCAGCGCATACCCGCCGGAAACGTCCACGGAAAAACCATCATCGTCATCCTCACCGGCGCGCTCGTACATCACGCCGGCGTTTGGCGCTATGGTTACAAAATCGCGGATGCGGAACTTGTAATACGCCTGCGCATTGGCGCTGAACTTGTTGCCATAGCGGTAGTCTTCTCCGTTGCGGGTGTTTACTTTGTAGCTGGCGGCCATATTGATCCCGGCGTCCTGCAGGCGGATGTCGTACATCCCGTTGAAAGTAAAATCCACGCTGCCGGAGCCAAGCTGGAAGATGTTGGCGCTCTCTGTGCCGGTGTTCTTTTCCGCCGCGTCGTACCTGCCGGTAGGCAGTTTCACGCCGCCGCCCAGCCAGAGCGAATGCACCAGCAGTTTGCGGCCCACCGTTCGGCGATTGTCGAATAGCTGGTAGAAGCCTTGTATGCCGGCGTCTCCTAATCCGTTACGGCGGGTGGTGATACCCTGGTTGAGCTTTTCGTTGAAGCTGACAGGCACATAGCCCATCACCCGGAACCTGGTGCCGATGGTCCAGCCGCCCCAAACCTCCGCGGTGCGGTAGGTTTCTTCCGTGGTCAGGTAAGTAATGGCGCCGCCTGCGCCGATGTGGGTGCGCAAAGTGTTATAGCGGTACCGGATGCCGGCGATCTTCTTGCTGAACTCGGGCAGGATACCGATGTAGTAGCTCCCCACGCCGCAACCGCAGATATCGCAGGCAAAAGTGGAGAGCGTCAACGTGGTCAGCAACACGAGAATGGATATTCTTTTCATCATGATCATTTTTCATATTTATCAGTACGTTTCAGCGAACCTTGGATCGCGGACGAATTGCTCGTCATTGAGCGTTTTCAGGAACGCCAGCAGGTTGCTGCGTTGAGCGGTAGTAAGCGGAATGCCCGGCGTAGCGCCCTGCTTCAGCAGCGGGTCGAGGTTGGGCGTATTCTTCACCAGTTCCGCATAGTGCTCCAGCACGGCGTCGAGGTTCAGAAATCGGCCATCGTGCATATACGGTGCGGTGTAGGCGGTATTCCGCAGGCTGGGCACCTTGAACTTGTACCGGTCTTCCTCCTGACGGGTAACGCCATGACGGCCGGGATCATCGTTCGGTCCCGCGCCGATGCCGTTGTCGCGATACGATTCATCGGTGAACAGCGGCTCCTTGTGGCAGCCCGCGCAACTGGTTTTGAAGAGCGCATATCCCCGGGCTTCAGCTTCGCTGAACTGTTCGTTGTTCTCTTTGCGCATCACTTTATCATATTTGGAATTGGCGCTCACCAGCATCACCATGAATTGCGACAGTGCTTTCATGATCCTGTCCGTATCGATCTCCTCGCTGCCGAAGGCCCTTTTAAACAGGCCGGGATATTGCGGATGCTCCTTCAGCTTTGTGATGATGTTATCGATGGATTCGTCCATTTCCACCGGGTTGTTGATGGGCACGATGGGTTGCAGATCGAGGTCCGTTACCCCGCCGTCCCAAAAGAAACTTTTTCCCCAGGCAAGGTTCATGATAGCGGGGGAATTGCGGCTGCCAAGGCGGTCGTCGACCCCGTGGCTTACATCGTGGCCGTGGTGGGTGAAGCCGGCCGTCTGGATGTGACAAGAACCGCAACTGATGGTATTGTTCCTGGACAGACGCGGTTCATAAAACAACTTCCGTCCCAGCTCGAACTTCGCTTCGGTGATGGCGTTTGTATTGAAATGATAGGCAGGTTCCGGGAAGTTCGACGGGCGTTTGAACGTTTCAAATATCTTGTCCGGCAGCTCGGCCGCTTTCTTCGAACAGGCCAGGACTGCGCCGAACAGCAGGAGGACCAGCCAGTATCTTTTATTCATAAAAATCAGTTTTCAGTGTGGTCGTGACGGAACATGGAGGCGTAGTTGTCAGCCATTTTAATGCTGTACTCGTGCAGCATGACCATCGGCCATTGTTCGATGCTGATCGTTTCGGTGCCGGTGAAGAACTTCGAGATATCCACCATCAGGTGGATGTTGGCCTCGCGTCCCTTGCGCGCCTTGGCAATGCCGCCTGCATTGAGATCGATCGTAATGGTTTTGATGTTGTTGAACGACGGGGAGCCATAGCCGCCGATATGATACCGGAACTTCCGGATACCTGCAGGATCAACAGGGGCCGATGGCGATGTGCCTTCCAGCTTGAAGAAGATATATCCCATCGTCCAGCCCCAATACATACCGTCTTCCATGCCGCCGGCCGGATCAAGCACGCCTTTGCGCTGGCTGAGGTCCATGGTATGGCGCAGGCTGTCCACGCCGAGCACAAAGGTCAGGGAAGTATATTCGCCTTCAGGAACTTTCACTTTAGCGAACCGCGTGGCGGGGTCGCTTTCGCGGATGAGGAAGTAACTGCTGTCCTGGGGAATGGTGTAAACAGTGCCGTCTGCTTTCTTCAGGCTGATATTGCTGATGAAGTATTGCAATATGTTGACGCTGAAGAACTCGCCCGCGGCATTTTTATAGGAACCAGTGTTGAGCTGAAGGTTCTGTCCGCCCACGATGTTGTCAAACTCTATGGAGAGCGGCACCAGTTCGTCGCTGGCGGGCGGGATGGTATCGTTGTCTTTTTTGCAGGATGCAAAGCTCAACATGGTGAGCAGTGCGAAAGTCGAAAATGTGGTTATCCGTTTCATGATTGTGTCGGTTTTCAGTTAAATGAATTGATGAATGTGCTGTCACTAAGGGTTTGAAGGAACGCGAGGATGTCGTCCTTTTCGCCGGCAGTGAGCGGGATGCCTGATATGCCCGGCGCCGGCTTCAGGCGTTCATCGAGCGTAGCTGATGACCTGGTGCCTTCGCTGTACTGGTTCAGCACCGTGCGCAGGTCGGCAAACCTCCCATCGTGCATGTACGGCGCGGTGAATGCGAGGTTCCGGAGCGTAGGGGTTTTATATTTCCCTTCGTCTTCAGGCAGGTAGGTGATCCGGCCACGGCCGAGATAGAGCCCTTCCAGCGGGCCGGCGTCGAAATGCTCATCCAGCCCGTTGTTATGATACCCGTTGTCCGTAAACAGCTCACCGGCATGGCAGCCCTGGCATTTCTGCCGGACGATCTCCATCCCGCGTAATTCGGCGGCAGACAGCACGCCCCCAGCCTCTTTGCGAACATACTTGTCGTACCGGGAACCCGCAGATATCAGCGACCGCTGAAACTGCGCCAGCGCCTTCACGACATTTGCCTGGGAAATACCTTGCGGGAACACCTCGCTGAAAAGCCGGACGTATTCGGGCACGTTCTTCAGTTCAGCCATCAGTTCGGCGAGATTCTGGTGCATCTCATCGGCAGCGGCAAGCGGCGCGAATGCCTGGGATTCGAGGTTGGTGGAGCCTCCGTCCCAAAACAGCCCGCTATTCATCCAGGCCATGTTCATCAGCGAGGGAGTGTGCCGGTGCAGTGGCGTTCCGGTAATGCCTGCATTGGAAAACACCATTCCGTCGCTGAACGCTTTCTCCGGACGGTGACAGGTTGCGCAGGAAATTTGGTTGTTGCCGGATAGCCGGGTATCGAAAAACAGCTTCCTCCCCAACGCTACACCATCTTTCGTGGTAGGATTATCCGGGAACGCCGGCATGCTTGGGAAATTCGCCGGTACGGCCGGGAACGCGGCAACGGGCGCCGGCTCGCTGCCGGGTTTGCTGCAGGAGAGCAGCAAACCCCACAGGCTGGCGAACCAGAAATGTCTTATGAAGCGACGCGCCATGCGATTATTTACCGGATTTCAGTGTGAACGCCCTGGTTTCATAATTGCTGGCCACAGCCTGCATTGCCTCAGCTTGTGCAGCGCCAATGATCGGGGTAGTGATAAGGTCCACGCCGTCGATCAGTTTGGCAACATCCGCCTGCAAGGAAATGGTGGTTTGTTTAGCGGAGCTGATTTTCACCGGCGAAGGCAGTTGCAGTGTCAATGTTTTGAAATTGGCGTTCATACCGGTTTCTACCTTGATGTTCTTTGTGGTGGCGCCTTCGGTCACTTTACCGTGCAGCGCGCTGAAGATTAGGTGGTATGCCACATCCAGGATACGTTGGTCATGCCGTTGAGCTGCGACAGTTCGCCGGCCTGCAGCGCGAGGTTGTCGTTATGCTGCTGATCAACGCCAATGGAGAAACGAACGGCTTTATATTCACCGAGCGGAATATCGGACAGCGTCACGTCTTCGCGTTTTTTCGCGGGATACTCGAAAGCACCATCCTGTACCGCGATCTTGTTCAGTTCTTCGATAAGATAGTATGAAGCCGGTACCTCGTATTCGGAGCCGTCCACACGTACCAGCACAACGTTGCTGATCCAGTAACGGAAGGCGGTGAATTGATAGGTGCGGCTATTGATCGTAAAATCTTTGTTCAGTGCGAAGTCTTCCGTGCCTACGCGGGAATCGAAGGTCAGCGTAGCTTTACCCGCATATTCGGTTTTGTCGTCATCTTTGGAACAGGCGGAAAGGAGAGCTACAGCGGTGGCGGCGGAAAGTATATACTTTTTCATGTAAGATGTTTGCGTTTATATTGAAATGGATGGGTATGGACATGCACTCTCCGGGCGCCGGATCATACCGATTTTTTGCCGCGTACCGGAACGGGCACGAAACGGTAATCGGATTCAATCCGGCACAAAACAGTCGTGCCATGTGATAGCGGACGTTGTGTTGAGAGAATGCAATGAAAAGCAGCATGTGCGCGGTCAGGCAGTCCTGCGGCACATAAGAATTATTTAGTGAGATCAGGCTATTGCCGGAGGATGGAAGATGCCGTGCGCATGGCCGGCAGCGGATCTGTTGTCCTGGAAGGACTGATGAGTGAGGAAGGATACATCCACATCGTCGAGTTCAAGCACGTCGACGGATTCGTAAATGTCGAAGGAAACGGATTTGATGCCGGTTTTGGAGCTTTGCGGATCGGGGGATTCGCCGGAGCGTTCGATCTGTTTGGAAAGGTGGCATTTACCGTGGCATTCCATGAGCGGTTTGTCGCGGTTCTCGCAAAGATTGGCAGCGATGAAAGTCTTGTTGATATTGTATTCCAGGCACATGAGAGGCAGCGCCATGGTTTTCACCATCAGCAGTGCGAGTGCATAAAATACGGCGATATATCTGAAAAGGATGTTCATTCCGGAAAGCAAAAATACACTTTACTGGTGTAATCAAAATGATTGAGATCATATTTCTGTAGTTTATGTCGCTGTAGGTTTAATTGCTGGAATTTCTGAACTCATTTGGCGAGCTGCCCACCCGTTGCACCACCGGCACGTTGGCGGCGATCTGGTGGCTGTCGAAACGGTGCAGCCCTACCCGGCAGAAGCCGCGCAGATTGCACGATCTGCGCGGCATTTTGATTTTTATCAGATGTTCAGTGGTAGCAAGAAAGTGGCACCAAAGTAACCTGACCTGATTTGACCTAATTCGCGAGATAGTTTCTCAACTCCCCGGTGTACTCCGCATAATTCCAGCGAACCATATCCGCTTTGCCATCACCGGTGATATCGGTAAAGAAAAGGTCGGTATTAACACTTTGGGAGGTACCCCTCAGCGAGTAGATCGGGCCTTTAAATTCTGTATCGGCATAGTATATCTTTGGTTTGCCTATATATGCGCTATGCCGCCAGTATATTTTATCGGCCCTGCCATCACCGTTCACATCGGCAAAATGGAATACCGTAGAGGCCACCCCGCTGGAAGCACCGGAATCACTGTATGCTGCGGAAGCCGTAAATGTGCCGTCGCCGTCCGAGAGGTATACCATCACCTTGCCTGAATTGAGCGAAGGATGCCATAACGCTTTATCTGCTTTACCGTCACCATTTATATCGGCATACCAGAATTTAGTGCCTGCCGTGGTGCTGGACCCGGTTGATCCTGATACTACAGTGGGGCTGAAGCTGCCACCTGATGTGGCCAGGTAAACACGGGTATGGCCTCCATCAAATGTCGCATTCCAGTATATTTTATCCGCCTTTCCATCGCCGTTCACATCTGCAAAATTGAACAATGTAGCGGCGTTTCCACTGGTCCCTTCAGGGTTATTGATAGCAGTTGAGCTGAAATTACCATTGGAGGTAGCCAGGAATACTTTGGTACGGCCGGAGTTCTGGGTGGGGTCCCATACAATTTCATCTTCCTTTCCATCACCATTTACGTCGGCATAATAATACCTGGTGCTGGCCAGTGTAGATGCTCCGGCAGGATGCTGGACCACCGTGCCGGAAAATGTGCCGTTGCCGTTTGACAGATACACCCGGGGATTACCGTTATCGAAGACCTTGTTCCAGTAGATCTTATCTTTTTTGCCGTCACCATTTATATCTGCAAAAGAGTAGACTGTGGCGGGATTGCCGCTTATACCAACATTATCGGTGACGGCAGGTCCGAATATTGCGGGAATATATGTAGCCATGATCGGCCAGTGGTCTGAAGCCCAGTTGCCATCAAAGCTGGTCTTGATAATGGTGGCGCCCGTAAAGGCCATGTCCCTGGTACTGGTGATCCAGTCGATTTTCTTAACTCCAACGCCAGTCCAGCGATGATAGGTATCGCCTTCTTCGTTCAGTGCATCTACAACGCCAAGGCCGTCCTTGAGAACTTCGATTTCAGTGGAGCCGGGTTCAGCATTGAAATCGCCAAACACGATCTCTGGCAGATTCTCGGTGTTATGCAGCTCAATAGCATCTACCAGAGTATTGGCGCCCTGGATCCTGATATCCTGCAATTTGTAATACCAGTGACTGTTGCTGATGAAGTATTTTTTTGCGGTGATCTGGTCTTGCAGGATCACCCAGGTAGCGGAATTGACAACTTCCTCGTTGCTGGGCAGTATTACCGTACCGCTGTCGAGCATGGTAAAGCGGTTTGCTTTAAAAAAAATGGCTTTGGGCACAACCACCTCAGTCGTCCTGTTAAAATATTCATCATAACCCAAATCCGCCATTTCCGCTCTGAACATGGGCTGGAATGCATTACCGGAAAATTCCTGCACACCCAGAATGTCCGGCGCATTGTCGGCAATGATCTGGACCATATAAGGCAGGCGCTCGAAAATGGTTTGAGAATCAGCCGGGCTGTTGTGCTTGATGTTGAAGGACATGACGTTGAAGGGATTGTTATTGGCCAGCAACAATTGAGGTCCTGTTGATAAAAATTCCGGGGCGCCGGCCTTTTCCTGATCCAGCTGGGGCTTTTTGCATGCTGCAAGGCAAAATAGCAGACCTGAGCACAGGAAGGTCTTTTTAAGCATTAAGTTTGCTTTGTTCATTTTGGTTGTAATTTAAAGGTTGTCTGTGATGAGAAAGATTATCTTCTATCATTAATCGCCTCTGATACTTCAATCGGCAAATCAGATTCCAGTACATCCACACCCTGGGCAAAAGTTTCTCTGTAGTTTTCCGCACGCTCCGCGGCATTGGGCAGCTTATCATAGGTAGGCGCCGCCGAGATCATGGCCATTACGCCTTTGGCATGCAGCATATCCAATAATATCTTGTTCTCCGGCTTGTTTTCAGGGCCTATATAAGCCATCATGTTCGAATACGGGATTCCGGCAGCCACGTATTCCGCAAAAGCTTCTTCTGTTTTCACCAGAACAGAGAACATCCAGTTTGGATTATAATCATGATAGAATTTCGCCTGCTCCGCTGTGTGAACAGTGATCATGATGATGTCGTTTTTACATTCGGTCAGGATTTTTGCTGTCATTTCTGGCGGAACATCTTTTCTATCCAGGTTCAGCACAGTTTTGCCCCTGCTCCAGAGAATAGCTTCTTTCAGCGTAGGGATCTTGTAATCTGTTACATGGCCTTCAGGGTCTCTTAATCTGAATTGCTGCAGTTCCGCATAGGTGTAGTCAGACACTTTGCCTTTTCCATTGGTCGTTCTGTCAAGTGTTGCATCGTGCATCAGCACCACCACACTATCTTTCGTCAAACGTGGATCTATTTCGTAAAAGGCAGGCGTATGCCGCAGCGTATTCTCGAAAGTTTCAATGCTGTTTTCGGGAAAACCTTTGACCATACCTCCCCTGTGGCCGCTGATAACGGGTGTGTTTTTCCCTTTATACCTGAAGAACTCCTTCAGCTCTTTTGTGCTTTTGATATTCAGCGTATGCATCTTCGGGGCAGTGGAAACACAGCTTACTCCCGAAATGCATAGCGCTAACATCGCGCTCAAACCTGTCTTTAAAAATTCCATAACGTGTGTGTTTATAAAAGTTTCAGTTTTTAATGTTGATAACGGTAACCGCAAAAGGCTTTACTGTGAAAGTATCCCCCTTAACCTGGCCGGCGGCTATCGGGTTGTCGCCGGTTGTTACATCTACGGTTTGCAGCGCGGCTCCGTCCATCGCAGGAAGCTTGATATCGATTTGCTTATTGACCTTGTTGATGAGCAACAGCTTTTTACCGCCATCAGCGGTTATAAATGCCTGGGCCGCAAGATGGGGGTTGTAGGAATTTGTGGTAACCAGCTTGTCCCCCGGCCCGAAGTTATCCTTGATCAGCTTCAATATCCAGTACCTTGCATTGGGCTTCCCGGTTTTCCAGTTGATCATCGTTACATCGGGGAACTGGGTGGGATAGCCTACCAACTGCGATTCAGCCACTACATCAATACCTATTTTGCTCAGTTCCACAAAAAGATAGGCGAACATGGCGCCCGACAGGTTCCAGTACCCATCGGGGATCACTCCTTTGTAGTCCCTGTTCTGCAGAATAGAACCGATCTCGTTGATGTGGGTAAAGGTGTTCGGCGCCAGCCGCTTGCGGATATTTTCAATGTAGCGCACACGGTCCAGAAAACCGTAGGCCTGGTCGAAAAATGAGTATTGATAGCTGTCGATACTTTGATCCAGCGAAGCAGGCCGGCCGTAAAAATGATAGGAAATACCATCCAGCGGCACACCTGGTTGATGGTTGGCCGGATCAAGGAAATACTCGAACCACTGCGGATCGTTTTCCAGGGCTACAGAGATGCCGACAAACTTCGTCTCGGGTGATATTTTTTTAAGCGCCAGAACAACTGCGTCGTAAATGCTGGTATACAGGCGTGGCGACATCCGGTGTTCCAGGTCGGGCTCGTTCAAAACTTCCCAGTAAGGGAAGTTGTAATTGTGCCCGGATTTGTGGAATGTACCCCGTTCATCGGTAAAGCCGCCTTTGGTATACCAGCTGAATACCCTTGCAAAGTAGTCTGCCACTTCCTTGCCGGTAGAATCGCGAAGTTCCCTGCCCTGATTATACCCCCAGAACGGCAGATCGGGATCAGCGGGGTATTGCACAGGGCGATCCGTTTTAAACATCCATACTGGTATGGTACTGAAATTAATGACGGGGGAATGTCCTTTGGTCGCCTCCATAAAATCTGCAAGCGGCGGGTCCGCATACTGAAAATCCCAGTAAGTTTCGGTGGCTGTTGGCGCTTTCAATTCTGCAACGGCCGCTTTGGGATACGGGTACCAGGGTACATAGCGCACATGATCGGCGCCCAGTTTTTTCAACGCCTCAAACGAGGCTTTGTGAATGGGCGAATTTGCGCGGAGCATAGGATTGTAAACCACCTGCAGCGTAGGTGTGGTTTTGGACACCGCCACCACATTATGCCAGTCGATAGCAAGGGGCCTTTCCTGCGCGGCAAGCTTTGCAAATGGCAGCAATGCTATGGCTACGATGGCCAGCCCTATTTTTGTTTTTTTATGCATATCTGAAAAGTTTCTTTATGGCAGATATCCGGGATTTTGTGTCAGTTCCGGGTTTAATCCACGCTCCGGTTGCGGGATCGGAAGCAGGAATTTATAAGCCTGGATATCGAATGCCGTTGGTGATAATAAGGGATATGTTGCTTTTGCCTTGATGGCATAGGCCTTCATGATTTCTAGGCCCTTCGGGTTTCGCTGAAGATCATTAAAGCGTTTATTTTCGAAGGCCAGCTCTACCCTTCTTTCATGAAAAATAATATCCCGCAGCACCTCTTTATCGGTTTCTGTAATGTTCCCCAGCCCGGCCCTGTTTCGCACGGCGTTTAACGGTGTCAGCGGCGATTTGCCCTGTTCATTCAATGCTTCCGCCAGCAGCAGGAGCGCTTCGGCGTACCGGTAGATCGGCCAGTTGGAGCTGGAGCTGCCTGCTGTGATGAATGGCACGTCCAGGTATTTTTTGATGTACGGCTGCCCTACTTTATTGGGAGCGGGGACATAGCCTAACACGCTTTTATTGGCAGACAATGTCATCACATAGCTGTCATCATAAGTACCTTCCGCGATAGCGATAGATGCGTCAAGACGCTCATCTCCCGGTTCATAGGCATCGATCAGGTCCTGAACGGGTTTGTTCCATCCCCCGGTGCTCACCGTGTTGCTGGATGGAGCGCCCGTGATCAGGGTGGTGTTGGTTGTTTTTGGAAGGAAGGCTTGCGGGAATGTATTAGGTTGATTGCCATTGCCGGTCACTGTCTGGTACTGCACCTCAAACAAAGACTCTTCTTTATTTTTATTGGCAGGTTTGAAAACATCGGCATAGCCGGTCAGTATCAGCTTGTATCCCATTGCCGGCAGGGTATTCAGCAGCGTTTCCGCTTCTTCGTATCTTTTTAAAGTGACATATACGTCCGCCAGCAATACCGTTGCAGAACCTTTGGTTGCTTCTCCGCTTTGCGGAAACTTGGCAGGGGGCTGCAATTCCGCGATCGCATCTTTACAGTCGGCTATGATCTGCGCATACACCTCTTCTACACTTGCCCGGGGTAAAAAGGCCTCCTCTGCATTGGTTACTTCCGTAAGATGCAGCGGAACGCCACCAAACAGGCGCACCAGCTTATAGTAATTCAGCGCCCTGATAAACTTGGCCTGTCCATCTGCTTTTGCCTTGCCGGCTTCGGTGGCGCTTTTCGCATCAGGTATGCGCCCGATCAGGATATTTGCTCTTGATATACCGGTATAGCAGTGAAAGTAAATAGAATTGATGTAGTCATTCGTGGGCTCATTGTTCCAGTCTGCCCCACTTTCCCGGAATACGTTGGCTGATCCCCTGTTATTGGGTGAAGGCTGGTAATGGGTATTGTCCGCATGCATTTCCGACGCGAAAAAGTCGTTCCAGAGAACGTCGCGGAGCGGAACATAGGCTGCTATGGCTGCCGATTGCAATTGTTCATCGGTCTGAAAAAAATTAGCCGCGGGTAAGGTGTCTTCCTCTAATAATGAAATATAGTCTTTATTGCAGGCCGTTATTGCCAATGCAAGAAACGCGATCAGTATATATATCTTTTTCATGTCTGTTACTATTTAAAAGTAGAGGTAAACCCTATTGAGAATGTTCTTGGTACCGGGTAGGCATTTTCGTCCACGCCAAGGCCAGCCGCCGCATCGCCGCCGCCTAAAGAAATTTCGGGGTTATAGCCCGAATAGCCTGTAATGATAAATGCCTGCTGAACCGATGCATAGATTCTCAGATTTTTCAGCATCAGGTTGTTTTTAAGGTTAAACCTGTAACCCAATGCAATGTTTTTTGCGGTAAGGTAGCTGCCGTTCTCTATCCATTGCGAGTTTACAGAGCGGCCGATGGCGGTGGTATTGACTAAAGTCCGCGGATATATACCTGAACCGGGGTTCTCCGGAGAACGCCAGCGGTCTGCCACTGCGGCCAGCGGCACCCTCGATCCGTCCATATTGGTCAGATATGCCCATCTGCTGGCAGCGAGAAGATCGCCGCCCACCTGTCCGGCCATCGTTATGCTCAGATCAAAATTTTTATAGCTGAAGTTGTTGGTCAAACCAAAAGTGAAGTCTGGTGTGGGATCACCGATGAAGGTCCTGTCGTTTTCGTTATCGATCACGCCGTCGCCATTGATATCCTTCATTTTCAGCGTACCTACCGCGGAATAGTTGGAACCCGATTCATATTTGGCGGAATTGGCCAGGTCCTCCTCATCTTTATACAAACCCAAGTGCACAAACCCGTAGAATTCCCCGAGGCGGTGGCCGATCTGATTTCTATAATAATCAGATAAAACCCCGGTATTTCTGCGGATATAGCCCGGGTCAACCAGATTTTTGATCAGGTTCCTTTCGAAGGAAACATTGACATTGGTTGTCCACTGCAGGTTGCCGGTCGTGTTCACGGTCGTAACCGTCAGCTCATGTCCCCAAAATTCAAACTGGCCGATGTTGAACTGAATGTTGGAAAACCCGGAGGCTCTCGGTATGGGCCTGACCTGGATCAGTCCGTCAGACATTTTGCGGTAATAGCCATATGTAAACGAGATCCTGTTGTTCAATAGCGCTACGTCAATTCCCAGGTCCAGCTGTTTATTTCTTTCCCAGGACAGTTGCGAATTGCCGAGTGTTCCGATAGTCTGCGCCTGTACCAGTGCCCCGTTAAGCATGTAATTGTATTTGTTCAGGGAAGACATGGCGGTAAAATTGCCAAAGTCATTGTTGCCGGTGACACCATAGCTGGCCCGCAGCTTCAGAAAATCAACCACTTTAAAGCGCTCCATAAATTTCTCGTCACTTACGATCCAGCCTGCCGATACCGCCGGGAACCAGCCGAACTTCCGGTCCGCGCCAAATCTTGATGACCCGTCACGCCTAACCGAGCCCTGCAACAGGTATTTCCCTTTGTAGCTATAATTTAACCGCCCGATTTCAGATAACATAGAGTATTGTGTCATACCGCCGGATGCGGCAGTGATCTCCGACGCGGCACTGATATAATGCACTTCATCTGTCGGGAAGCCTGTTGCGCTGATGGAATTGCTTTCCTCTTTGAATTTCTGCACGGCATAACCTGCCAGGGCCTCCAGGTGGTGGTCTTTAATGGTCTTCTCATAAGTCACAAAGGCCTCCCCGGTATATGAATAATTATCCACCGATGAGCTGATGGCAGTTGACCGGACAGACAGATTGGGCGATGTGTTGATGGCAACCTGGGGCAGATACTGGTTCCGTGTTTCAGCGCCCTTGTCAATACCCAGATTGGCTTTCAGGGTCAGTCCAGGCAACACCGTATAATTTGCATAGGCGTTACCCAGGATGCGGGTGGTCTTGTAGTCGTCCTGGCTTTCCTTTACCCGCGCCAACGGATTTACATACGATGTCATACCCGGCGAAGAAGCGCCGATCCTGTAACTCCCGTCCTCGTTATAAGGATTCAGGATCGGACTGGATTCCAGGATCTTTGCATAATATCCTTCTATGCCGTCTGACGGAAGCCTGTTGTTGTGGTCCATGCGGTAGCTGGACGACATGTTGAAACCAACCTTCAGTTTATTGTTAGCTAATGATAGAGCCTGGTTATACCGGAGTGAAAAAAGCTTTGAACCTGTATTGATGACCACCCCTTCCTGTTCTTCATACCCTGCTACTACCGCAGACGATGATCTTTCTTTGCCGGAGAGCAGGCTCAGGCTGTAACTTTGGATGGGCGCGGTTTGCGTCAGCAGGTCATGCCAGTCGGTACCTTCGCCGTAGCGTGTCATGTCGCCCTGGTACTCAGCCGGTATCGAGGCAGGATTTAAATTTTCATATTTTACCTTGTCTTCAAAACGTTCCTGCATAAACGTGCCCCACTCCGTACCGTTCATCACCTTCGGGATACGGTTTTGCATCAATTTCTGCCAGCCATAATTGGCACTAAAATCAATTTTACTGTCGCCGGCCTTTGCATGTTTTGTCGTGATCAGAATGACCCCGTTAGCTGCCCGTGAGCCGTATAAGGCAGTTGCCGACGCATCTTTCAGGATCGTAAACGATTCAATCTCGTCCGGGTTGATGTTGTTGATACTTCCGGTAATAGGCATACCGTCAATCACGAACAAGGGTTGATAACCGGTAGCAAGCGACGCGGCGCCACGAATGCGGAATGAAATTCCTCTACCAGGCTGGCCGCTGCTCTGCATTACATTCACGCCCGCTACCTTGCCCTGCAACTGCTGGCCGAATTGCATGACCGGCATATCTGCCAGGGTTTTCGATTCCACAGTTGCAACAGAGCCGGTAATTTCCCTGCGCGACTGCTTACCGTAACTGACCACCACTTCATCCAGCTGACCATTCGCGGTCATGCTGAAATTGACTGTTAAAGGCTGGCCCGCTACCACGGTAACACTCTTCTCTACATCCTGAAAGCCAATGTAAGATGCTTTAAGTTTGTAAGAGCCGGGCGCAACCTTAAAAGTGTAGTTGCCATCTGCATCCGTTTGAGTGCCGGTGCTTGTACCGGTAATAATAATAGTAGCCGCCGGTAAAGGCCCCGATTCATCGGTTACCTTTCCCTTGATGATGCCGGTCTTCTCCTGCGAAAAAGCAAAATTTGTGAATAAGAGCAGCGTTAAGACTAAACCACATAGCTTATAGCTACAAGATGTTTTGTAAATGTGTTTTCTCATAATGTGGATAATTGAGCAACTAATTTACTTACTAATAGCTATCAACTGTCCTGTGCTGTCATGAAATTAAAGTTAATTAAACGTTTTTATTAAGGTTTATTAACAAAAAAGTAGCGAAAAATTAATCATTAATTAACATAATTAAACATTGTGAAACGTTTCATTTGAAGGCGGAGGGGATAAAAGGCTTACCTGATAATGAGTTGAAAATTATCATATGTGGATGCTGACCGGTTCACCTTCGGAGTTGCATTACGAGGCGGTGACGAACCTCTTCCCGGAATAAAT
>NZ_BKAU01000006.1 GCF_007992715.1 Chitinophaga cymbidii | reverse complement strand
CTATCCATTGAACGCCATACCCTCCCACACCATATTTCCAGTCAGATTCCCCGCAAGTGCCCGTGCTTGCGAAGGGTTTGCTATTGCCAGGATATCCCGCTCAGCAGATTTTTCAAACCCACACGAAGAACACACCATCTCCGCCTCAAGTCCACGTATCCCAGTGTGATCCTTCAGCGATCACATACCGATCCGGTACTGATCATAGCATGAACGGCTTATCATCTCTTAAAAAAATCGATCACCGCCCGGTTGAATTCCTGGGGTATTTCGGCCGGCGCATAATGTGAAGCATGCTCAAATATTTTCAATGTTGCGGCCGGTATGCTGTCCGCAATCAGTTTCGTATGGGCCGGCTTGATAACATCCTTCCCCCCTGCCATTACCAGCACAGGGCATTTGATATTTTGTAATGAAGCAGGAGAAATATTTGGTTGCTGAAGAACGAGGTACTTCATTTTTATCGCAAAAGCTGATGAAGGATCATCCTTCTTTTTCAACTGTTTTATCTGATCCCTCACAGCGTCATTCACCCAGTCGTACACGGAACTTTCGTTGTTATAAAGATTAGCGCCCATCACAGCTAGTTTCGCGACCTTTTCAGGATGTTGCATGGCTAATAGCAAACCGGTGATACCCCCGTCGCTCCATCCCAGTATGTTCACGCTGTCGAGCTGCAATGTATTCAGCAGTTCAAACACGTCACCGGCAAACAATTCATATCCTACCGCACCGGTATCCCGTGATGATCTACCATGGCCGCGGGTATCCATGGCTATGACTTTAAATGTCCTCGCGAATGCAGGTATCTGGTGATCAAAGGATGCTATGCTTTCCATCGAACCATGGAGCAATAACAGCGGTTTCCCTTCTCCATATACTTCATAATAAATACGGTGACCATTAATATCGGCATAATGGCCATGCTGGTCATCATGCCCGTACTTCTCTGCGCTTGTGCCGGAGGCGTCTATTAACAGGCTTTGTTTCCCGGAACGGGCTTTATCGGTTGATTTGACAACATTGACCTGCTTCCGTGTATTGGAGAATTTCCAGGCATCGACGCCGGCGGCTTCAAAATTGCCATCCTTCAGCAGGGTATCGTTTTTCTTTACCCAAAGTTTGATATCATCAAAATAGTACCTATCGGGACCACTACCATACAATACGCCTATAGCGAGGCTGCCGGCCTGTTTGTCCAGTTTGCCGGACAATTCGATTTTATTCCACTGTCCGGGTTTGAAGTCCGCGGCAGAAAACTTTCCGACCTTGTTGCTGACCACTTTTCCATTTTCCATGCCAATAGCCATCATGATCGCGCCATATGTGGGCGGAATTTCATCTGCATACAGCCAGCATTCCATGGTAAATGAAGCTCCTTTATAACCGCTTACGTCCACCACCTGGAAGAACGTAGGCGGCGGCCCATCCTGGGACTTTGCTTGCTGTGGGAAGGTCATTATAAAACTGATGATCACTTCCAGGTAAAGAAGACGCTTCATACAGCAGCAAATATAATCAACGCCCGCTGAAAGCAGGCACCTGCAGCTCCCCGCCCGAAGTCTTCAGCTTATCGCTCATCACGCCTGACGCCACCACGTACCTGAAGTTATAAAAAGGCATCAGTGTGGTTTCCAGCCCGTCGGGCACCTGTTTGCCGGTGGTGTTGGCCGTCCAGTAGTAATGAATGGTAAGCGTACCCTGGCGGTATTCGTACGCAAAGTTATGCACCACGTCAGAAGGGGATGCCGCCTGGAACGAAAGCGGCAACGGCATCCAGTTGTGCACGCCTTTCGGGATCATGTATACCAGCACCAGTCCGTTATCAATGACTTCCTTCGTGATCTCGGGGGCCTCTATGGTGATGTATTTGCTGAAATGCAGCTTCACCTGGTTGTTGCCGTAGTCGAGGGCGTAGTGGCCGGGATATTTCCAGGTGGATGCCATCGTCATAATTTTCTTTGCCGTGATGTTGGCGTTGCCATCTTTGCCGACAGGACCGGCGGGGCCTTCTTTCTTGCAGGCGCACAGGGCCATCAGGAGGACAGACGAAAGCAATACAAAAGCATTTTTCATAACTATTGACGGTTTATGGGGTGATTTGATGGACGCAAGCTAGGGATGTCAAATAGTTATGAAGCGAAGGAATTAACGGATGAGGGGTTTCAGTTTACGGCTGCTATCCATTTCGCCAATGAGCTCCTCCCTCCTGACCGCTTTCAAGCCGATCATCATCTGCAATTCCGGGTCCCAGACTTTCAGCTTCAGGCAGGCGCAGATGTCTTTCCACCGCAGAGAGGTGGTGGTAGCGGTCTGCAGCTCGGGAATATTGTTCAAAGCTTCCGGCAAACGATAAAACGGAATGCGGGCATTCAGGTGATGGATATGATGCAGGCCGATGTTCCCCGTAAACCACGCCATCACCGGGTTCATCACCATGTGACTGGAAGATAACAGGGCCGCCTCATCGTAACACCAATCCTCCTTCGTGTTAAAGATCACTCCCGGAAAGTTATGCTGGGCGTAGAACAGGTACGTCCCGATCGCGCAGGCGATAAAAATGGGTGCTAATATTAATAGCAGCCAGGCCGTCCACCCGGCAAGCGCTACAACGATCACCGATGCGGACAAGTGTACCAGCAGGGCTATCAGCGCATCGTAGTGGCGCCTTGGACTAACCACAAAGGAGTTAATGCACATGCCGATGATGAACATGAACAGATAACCGAACAGGATGGTCAGCGGATGCCGTGTAAACAGATACATCGTGCGTTCGCGGCGGCTCATGGCCGCAAATTTTTTGGCCGTTACGATGGGATAAGAGCCGATGCTGGCGCTGTACAGCTTCGAGTTGTGCTGATGGTGGTAATCGTGCGAACGCTTCCAGATGCTGGCCGGCGCCAGGATATAAATACCAAATATGGTCATGATCACTTCGGCGATGGCGCTGTTCTTTAAAATGGAATGATGCTGGTAATCGTGATAGATAACGAACATTCGCACGATCAGCAATCCGGACAGCACGCTGCATGCGATCCGCAGCGGAAGGAAAGGCATAGCCATGGTGGCGGTGAGCGATGCGATGAGCAGCCCTAACGTGGATATAGTATACCACCAGCTCAGGGCGCGTTGTTCCCGCGCATAGGGCTTGGTGGCCAGGATAAGTTGTTTTCCTTCTAACATTACCTTCTTTTAAGCAGTTGCGGTTGTGTTGGTTCTTTTATGTTTCCATCTCCGGTGCGACCATAGCCAGGTGGCCGGCTGGCGGACGATGTCGGCTTCCAGCCTGGCGGTATGCAGGGCGGTAACGTTCCCCGGCGGCTCAAGGGCCGGTGATTCCACCAGTACCTCGGCGGATACCGTATAATATCCCCGTTTGATGCGGGTAACGGAAACATATACCACCGGGTAGTTCATTTTTGACGCGATGCGCTCCGTACCGGTAAATACCGGTGTGTCCTGTTGCAGGAACGTCAGCCATTGGGCGTTGTCCGGCCGCGGCGACTGATCGGCGATAAGCGCCGTGGCGTTGATCTCTCCTTTCAGCTTCACCATTTCCCGGAAAGTTTCCTGCATGGCGATCAGTTTGGTCCCGAAGCGTGTGCGCATCCTGTACATCAGCCCGTTGTAATGTTTATTCGCCAGCGGATGGTACACCACGTACAGTTGCTGCGGGCATAAAATGCTGAATGTATTGCCGGCCCACTCCCAGTTGCCTTTGTGCCCCATCACCAGCACCACGCTTTTGCCTTCGGCATGCAGGCGCGTAAACAGGGCCACGCTTTCCTCCGTTAAAGCGCAATGCTTTATCATGGCGGATTTGCTGATCGTTAATGTTTTAAAGGTTTCCAGGAACAGATCGCAGAAGTAGCGGTAGAAATCACGGCGGATCTTCTCCCGTTCTGCGGCCGTTTTTTCCGGGAATGCATTTGCCAGGTTTTGCCGCACCACTTTTTTACGGTAGCCCACCACATAATAGAGAAGACAGAAAAATACGTCCGAAAGCAGGTATAGCAGCGGAAAGGGAAGGATACTAATAAGGTACACTACCGGTATAAGCAGGTAGTAAAAAATAATACTCAAAATGGCATAAGTTGTAGGTACAATAAAGTACAAACTTACCTGACTAAATATGAATATAAATCAGGGCTTGTGCGGCTAATATATAATAATATTGATCGATATTATAGCTTTTTGAAAAATATTGCATTTTGACGGGAAATAAAAAGCCGCATAAATCGTATGATTCACGCGGCTTTTACATTAAACGTATGGAATGATCGTCCAATCAGGCATCCGGTATCTCGGGCTCCACCAGCTTCGCCAGCTTTTCCAGCGACTCCTGCCAGCCCAGGTAACACATTTCCGCGGGTATGGCATCCGGAATCCCTTCCTGCGTAATCTTTATCTCCGTACCGGCAATCGTGTTCCGGAGCGAAACGGTAGTGATCATTTCTCCCGGCAGGTTGGGATCATCGAATTTATCGGTGTATTTCAGAAACTCGTTCGGTTTGAGTTCCAGGTATGCGCCACCGAATGAATGACTGTTCCCGGTGGAAAAGTTCTGGAATGACATCCGGTAAGTGCCACCGGTCTTTGCATCCATTTCATGAACGGTACAAAGAAACCCGTAAGGAGGCAACCAGGAAGCGATAGCAGTGGCTTCCGTAAATGCGCGGTATACTTTTTCCGGCGAAGCTTTAAGCACTCTGTGCAGCGAAACATTGTTTGACATAACATATGCATTTGCTTCCTACTCATCTGGCTTTTCGGTTCCGCCCGTTTTTTGAAGTGGTAGCTGCTCCACTTACTTCCTTTTTATATCCGCTTTTGTTCCGGTTTGTGTACTTTTAGGTTAGCGGTTGAACAAAGTTAAAACGGAGGAGTGACGCCAGTCAGGTGTATATACGCCAATCTGAAGGCATTTTGCGACTATCTAAAAACAACAACAATCCATGAGGAATTTCTTTAAAGAGCTATTTGCATACAATCACTATACGAATCAGAAATTGGGAGATGCTTTTAACGCAAACACAGATAAAACCTCCGAAAAAGCGATAAAACTTTACAGCCACATCCTGAATGCGCATCATATCTGGAATAACAGATCGGAATCCGGCAGCCCTGTTTTCGGGGTTTGGGATGCTCATCCTGTTGAGGATTTCAAGCGTATTGATAAAGAGAACTATGAACGCACATTGCTGATAATCGATCAGCTCGATCTGGACAGCATGGTTACTTACAGCATAAAAGGCAAGCCCTTCCGTAAAGCGGTCCGGGAGCTGTTATTCCACGTCATTAACCATTCCACTTATCACCGGGGGCAAATAGCCACAGAATTCCGGCAAAGCGGGATGGAGCCTTTGGTGACTGAGTATATTCTCTATGAAGGAGCCTGACACAGACATTTTGCCCTCTGGCTAATTACATTCTCAATTATTTACACTCTTATTATGGACTATCTTGATGATTTTGATGACGCTGTACCTTCCCTTTATTCGAGAACCCTGGTGTTTCTCTATTCGTTTTGTTTAACTCCTCTTGGAGGGGCCGTTTTGATGTCCATCAACCTGATAAAGGTTAAGAAGCCGATAAATATTATCTGGCTTGTTATCATAGCTTTATTCCTTGAAATAGGGCATTTGGCAGTAATGGCATATTTTGATCTGACAATGTTGACGTTTTTTATTCCATTGCTTTTGGGGGCTATTTTGCTTGCATTTCCGGTTTGGAATATGTTGCTAAAAAGGGTTTATTATAAAAAGAAAAAACTTTTGGTACCAACAATCATTTTGGTTCTTATCTGGCTTTCGTTGGTAATCCTCAATTTTATCGATTTTACAGGTCAATAGACAATTGATTCCTGGCGTTGTAGCGCCAGTACCCGGTTTGTCGTTGAAAATCCTCACTTCACCAGCCAGTTGCAATATGCCAGTCTGTGCAACAAATTGAGTAGCAGTAATAAAGAACAGATCATTTCTGTATGGCCCCTTTTTAGCGGAGTGCTGGTAAAACCCAGGCACACCACTCAATTACTGCGCTATGTTAGACATAAACAAGATGAGCCGCCGCAAGGCTATAGGAAGCATCGCTGCATTGGCCGCGGCTCCCGGCATTGTAATCGCCTCCAACCCGTCATCTGGCGCTACGCAGCCAGAAAATCCTTTGACCAAATATCCAAAGCCTCCGTTCCAGCGGCAGCAACAGCCCTGGCCTGGACTGGCAGGTAAAATGACTCCACGCCCCGATCATGGGGAGTCCAGCTATAAAGGTAGCGGCAGGCTCACCGGCAGAAAAGCGCTGATCACTGGTGGAGATTCGGGCATGGGGAGGGCTGCGGCTATAGCTTATGCGCGGGAGGGAGCCGACGTTGCGATCAGCTACCTGCCTGACGAGAAACCTGACGCGCAGGAGGTTGTGGAGCTGATCAGAAAGGCCGGCCGCAAGGCAGTGGCCATCCCCGGAGATATCCGTACCGAGCAGGTCTGTAAGGACATGGTCGCCAAAGCGGTAGCGGGGCTTGGGGGGCTGGACATTGTTGTCTGCAACGCCGCGCGCCAGCAAACAAGAGCTTCCATCCTGGATGTGACCACGGAAGATTTTGACGCCACCATGAAAACGAACGTTTACGCGCCATTCTGGATCATCAAGGCGGCCCTGCCGCATCTGCAGCCGGGCTCGTCCATCATCGGCACCTCTTCCGAACAGGCTTACGACCCCTCCGGAGAACTATACGATTACGCACAAACCAAGGCCGCCACAACGAATTACGTTAAGTCACTGGCAAAGCAGCTGGCGCCAAAAGGCATCCGCGTAAACGGAGTGGCGCCAGGTCCGATCTGGACACCCTTACAGGTAAGCGGCGGCGCTACGATGGAAAAGCTTGAGACATTTGGTGGCAATACGCCATTGGGACGGCCTGGACAGCCGGTAGAGCTGGCGTCTATATACGTGCAACTGGCTGCAAACGATGCAAGCTTCAGCACAGGCCATATATATGGTGCTTCCGGCGGCGGCGGCAATCCGTAAAACCATTTCGTCACTATAAACTAATAGCATATGTCCGGATACCACGAATTCAGGGAATGCATCGATCTCTGCCTGCAATGCGCCGCGGTTTGCAACCACTGCGCCAGCTCCTGCACGCAGGAACCCGATGTGGCGCACATGGCGCGCTGCATTCAGCTCGATATGGAATGCGCCGCGCTTTGCTACGCCAGCGCTCAGCTCATGAGCCTCGGCAGCGGCCACGCTACAAGACTTTGCGTGATCTGCGCGGATGCCTGTGAGGCTTGCGCGGAAGAATGCGGCAAGCACAACAACGAGCACTGCCGGGAATGCGCGGATATCTGCCGGCGCTGCGCGGAGGCTTGCAGAGCCATGAACGAACGCTGACCGCATCATCAACACCAAAACGAATGACCATGAAAGCGATCATATTATGCGGCACCCTGCGTAAGGAAGGCCATTCCAATACCGTCACGCTGTCGCAATTCTTTGCCCGTTATCTCGAAGACCAGCAGGTGGAATATGAGATCATCCGGTTGGTGGCGCATCATATCACACCGGGCACCGCCAGCGATCTCGGCGATCCCGACGACGCCTGGCCGCAATTGCTGCGAAAAACACTGGAAGCGGACATTGTGATCTTCGCCACCCCTATCTGGTGGGGCTCCCATTCCTCCGAAATACAAAAGGTGATAGAGCGGCTCGATGCGCTGCATGACAAGCTCATGAAAGGCCAGCCTTCGGGACTGGAAAACAAGGTGGGAGGCATTATCATCACCGGCGATTCGGACGGGGCGCAGCACATCATCGGCACCATCGGCAATTTTTACAACGCCATCGGCCTGCAGCTGCCGCCGTTCGCCACGCTCAGCGTGATGATCAAAGAACATGGCAAAGATCAATATCCCTCGGAAGAACAGCTGCTGAAGATCTACCGGGAAAAATATGATAAAACAGCGCGTAAAATGGCGCAGGCGTTGTTCAGTGCTGTCCGGGAATTGCATGCGGTGTACTGATAGAACAGCCCGGCGTAAAAAAAAGGGAAGAGCAGCCCCTTCCCTTTTCTCCATGTACGTTTTATATTATTTTGATAAAGATGCCGAAATGCTGTTCACCAGCTGCTTCGCCGCATTCAGATCATCATTCCAGCCCTCGTAGCGGGAATGGCTGTTCAGCTTGGCGATAGCGGCATTCAGCGCTTTCAGCCTGCTGTGGTCCTGCTTTTGTTCCAGCAATTTTTTTACGATCTGCACCTTCTCGTAATCCTGTATGCCTTCCACCAGACGCTCATACCGGATGGAGCTTCTGGCTTGCGGATAGGTAATATAGGTGTCTCCCGCCGGCCAGGTCCTGAACCTGGAATCAACGAGCGGGTTCTCTACCCATGAATTGAAAGCCCAGCGCAGCACGCCATCATAGCCCGCGGCCAGTGCATACCAGCCGGCATACGTAGATTCGGCGGGGTCTGAAAAGGTAAATTGATTGGGAAAGTTATTGCCGCAATAAATATAAAAGGTAGTGTTCAATCCCTTGCTTCTGCGCTCCGCGAGGTCTTTTGGATCTATGGGATGATGCACCGCGGTGCTCACGTCCTGGCTGTTGGGATACCGTTTGTAGGTCTTTTGATTGTCCGCATAAGCAACGCCAAGCGAGGGCGCCACCTTTTCTATCAACGCAAAGGCCGCTCCCATTTCATCTTTATTCCTTTCATCCAGGGCTATGTTGGTGATTTCCAGCCAGCCTTTCTGTTGCAGGTGCTTTGCAAAGTCCTTCAGGAAAGGCTCCCACATGGTGGTAAACTCCGGCGTGCCGGGTTTGGCGACTACATCCACGAACTTGCCGGTGGCGGCGTCCTTATAATGGATCTCGTTGTTCCAGGGAACGATGGAATAGCAGTTGATCATCTTTTTGATCCCCATATTCATCATAAAAGACACCCATTTATCAAAAACCTGGTAGTCGTAAGACCAGCTTCCATCCTTTTCCTTCGTCCAGATGATCATATCCTCGTAAGGATCGTAAGTCTGCACATGCCAGGGATCTTTATTCAGGGTAGCGGTGATCACTTTCTGCCCGGCATCCGCCAGCATCTGCATCTGCGGCTTCAGGGCTTCAAAATGCGCTTCGCTCCACACCGGTACGTTATTGACACGGGCAACAGCGGAGGGATGCTGCCATTGGTCCAGGTGGAAGGTCCAGGCAGACGGCTCCGGCAGCAGCATGTCTATAACGTCGAGGGATATATTCAGTTCCTGCTGCTTGCCACCGGGAGCGGTTATTTGCACCTTTCCCGCATAGGCGCCCTTTTCGGCGTTCCGGGGGATTTCGATGGTGATCCAGACAGGTCTTGTTTTTTTCTTTTCCAGGTTGAAGGATGAAAGATCGTCCAGCATGTCCGGCGACAGCGAGGCTGCAAAGTCTCCCGGCTTACGTTTCCCGCATCCCGGGCCGAACTCATCGGTAAGAATATAACGCTCAAACCGGGCATAGGCAATTGCTCCGAGCTGCTTTCCGTTTTTGGATGTAAAGCCGGACAGCTGCACTTTCACGCCGGGAATGGAGTCGGTAGTCCAGAGCAGCAGCTGGGCGGACAGCCGCTCCCCTTTCCAGCCCTTTACATGCACGGAGCGCTCCATGCTCACTTTCGGCGCTTCAGATTTAGCATAACGTTTGTCGATGGAAACGAAGGAACTGTGCAAGCCCGGCTTTACCGGCCGCCAGCTTTGATCATCCACCTTTACGGGGTCGCTTGCTTCTATAAATGTTTGCCCTTTATCCCACTGTGGCTCCTGGCAAAATCCGGCGCTGGTCATTCCTGTTAAGGTCCCTGCATAAATTAGCTGATAGAACGTTCTTTTTGCATTCATAGATTGAGTAGCAGTTTTACTTTCTTTTAAATGGTTTCGAATAAAACTACAAAAAGTTTCATTCTGTTGCAACGTATTCCGTTTTATTGTCGCTATTCCCCCTATGATTGTCGTATATGCACAGCGATTACGATAGCGTCGTTGCCGAGATTTGTATCCTAAACAAATAAACACGATATGAATAAGCAAATTATAACCGGTTTCGCAGCCGCTATGATGATTACGGCGGCAATATCCTGCCAGCCGCGCCAGAAAGAACCGCAAAAAGTTCCGGCAGAAACAGGGGAAACAACCGTCGGCCAAAGCGCAAAGCCGGCTGAAAGCGGGTATGCGGACGTGAACGGGCTGAAGATGTATTATGAGGTATACGGCGAGGGCAAGCCCATCGTGCTGCTGCATGGCTCTTTTATGAATATCCCCCTGAACTGGTCGCAAATCATTCCGCTGCTGGCGGACGACCGGAAAGTAATAGTGGCTGAAATGCAGGCCCACGGCCGCACAAAAGATATACCGCGGGAGTTTAGTTATGAGGGGATGGCGGACGATGTATCCGGACTGCTTAAACATCTGAAAATAGACAGTGCGGACATACTGGGATACAGCATGGGCGGCGGCATCGCCTTCCAGTTTGCCGTGCGCCATCCTGAGCAGCTGCGCCGGCTCGTGGTGCTGTCAGGCACCTATGCGCATGATGGCTGGTGGCCCGAGGTAGAAGCCAGTTATGCTACGTTCACGCCTGAAATGTTCAAAGGCACGCCGATACAAAAGCAATACGACAGCCTGGGGAATGATCCGGCGCGTTTTCCTGAATTTGTAAAAAAGGTGCTCAGCATTGATCTGAAGCCTTATGACTGGTCGGAAGAAGTAAAAAAGATACAGGCCCCGATGCTCATGGCTATTGGCGATGCCGACGGCGTACGGTATGAACATGCGCTTGAACTGTTTCGCGCCAAGGGCGGCGGGAAAATGGGCGACATCAACGGACTGCCGGAGTCCCGCCTCGCTATACTGCCGGGCACCACGCATATTGGCATGATGTTGCGGACGGACTGGTGGATACCGATGGTCAAAGACTTCCTGGATGCCGATCTGCATGCGCCCCCTCCTACTTTCTGAAGAACGCCCCGCAATGAAAATGCCCCAGGAAGCGCCAGGCTTTTTGGGGCATTTTCATAACAAAGAGGAGCGGCTTTTTATTTTGATTAGGTCTTCACCGATCCCTTTATTTTGAAGGAAAACGCCCCCGTTTTCATCATTATTGTGCGCAAAAAAATATAGTTCGAAAACGCTGTTTTCGCGCTTTTCGCCTTGTACTTTTGGGCTTTCCATACTCCCAAAATTCATCAGCATATGAGCACGTATGTACTTGAACTATCCCACATCAACAGCACAAAGTTGACGCTCGCCGGTGGCAAAGGCGCTAACCTTGGCGAGCTGTCACGGATCAGGGGAATACAGGTGCCGGCGGGGTTTTGCATAACCACCGAAGCGTATAAAAAAATAAATAGCCGGGAACTTGATCATCTGCTGGATGAGTTAACACATTTCAAAGCGGAAGACAGGAAGCAGATCAGCGCGGTCAGCGCAAAGATCCGCATGATCATTGAAAGCACCCCCATTCCCGCGGATATAGCGGAAGAGATTGCAGTTTATCTTGCAAAGTTCGATGAGCACGATGCCTTCGCCGTACGTTCCAGCGCTACGGCGGAAGACCTGCCCGCCGCCTCCTTCGCGGGGCAGCAGGATACCTATCTGAACATCACCGGTAAAGCGGCCATCCTGCAACATATCAACAAATGCTGGGCTTCGCTGTTTACGGACCGCGCGGTCATCTACCGGATACAAAACGGGTTTGACCACCGGCAGGTGTACCTGGCCGTCATCGTTCAGCAAATGGTGTTCCCGCAGGCTTCGGGGATCATGTTTACCGCCGATCCCGTTACTTCCAGCCGCAAGGTGTTGTCTATCGATGCCGGTTTCGGACTGGGAGAAGCGCTGGTTGCCGGCCTGGTATCTGCCGATTGCTATAAAGTACAGGATGATCAGATCATTGACAAGATGATCGCCAACAAAAAACTGGCTGTCCATCCACTGAAAGAAGGCGGAACGGAAACGCAACCGGTAAGTCCTGATCAGCAAAAAGCACAAACATTAACGGATCTGCAAATTTTACAGCTGGCACGTATAGGAAGACAGATCGAAGCGCATTTTGGTTGCCCGCAGGACATCGAATGGTGTTTGGCGGATGATGTATTTTATATGGTTCAAAGCCGGCCGGTCACTACGCTGTATCCCATCCCGGAAGCGGATGACCGGGAAAATCATGTTTATATATCCGTCGGCCACCAGCAGATGATGACCGATCCGATAAAGCCATTGGGACTGTCCTTTTACCTGTTGGTAACCCCTGCTCCCATGCGTCAGGCCGGCGGAAGGCTGTTTGTGGATGTTACCAATATGCTGGCTTCGCCCGCCGGCAGAAAAACGCTCCTCGACTCCGCGGGAAAATCAGATCCGCTTATAAAAGACGCCCTGATGACCGTCATGGAGCGGACAAATTTTATTAAGCCCGCGCCGGATGACGCCGATAAAGTCCCCCGCTCTTTGCGCTCCCAGCCACCAGTCGAAAACGATCCCGCGATCGCTGCAGACCTGATCCGCGCCAACCAGGCATCGGTAGAAACGCTGAAGCAAAACATCCGGGCAAAATCAGGACCGGAGCTGTTTGACTTTATCCTGGAAGATATCAAGGAATTGAAAAGGATTTTATTTGATCCGCAGAACGTGGCGGTGATCATGGCCGGGATCAATGCAGCCTCGTGGATCAATGAGAAAATGGAGGAATGGCTGGGAGAAATGAACGCGGCGGACACGCTTTCGCAGTCCGTGCCCAACAATGTTACGTCGGAAATGGGGCTGGCGTTATTGGATGTTGCGGATGCGATTCGCCCCTATCCCGCTGTAATCGATTATTTACAACATGTAAAGGATGATGGCTTCCGGGATGGATTGGAAAAACTGGATGGCGGGCCCGAAGCCCGGAGTGCTATTGATGCCTATCTTGACAAATACGGGATGCGCTGCGTTGGTGAGATCGACATCACCAGGACCCGCTGGAGCGAAAAGCCCGCTACCCTGATCCCCATGATCCTCAGCAATATCAGGAACTTTGCGCCCAATGCCAGCCAGCAGCGATTTGAGCAAGGGCGGCAGGAAGCGCTGAAAAAAGAACAGGAATTGCTGGACCGCCTGAAGCAGCTGCCGGACGGCGCGCAAAAGGCCGGGGAAGCCAAACACATGATAGACCAGATCCGGAATTTCGCCGGTTACCGGGAATATCCCAAATACGGCATTGTCAGCCGTTACTTCGTTTACAAGCAGGCGTTGTTGAAAGAAGCCGCGCAGCTCGTGCAGGCCGGCATTATGCACGAAAAAGAAGACATCTATTATCTCTCTTTCGAAGAACTGCACGAAACCGTCCGCACCCGCAAGCTGGACGGTCAGATCATCCCCCAACGGAAAGAAGCCTGGAAACGATATGAAAAGCTCACGCCGCCGCGTGTGATCACGTCTGATGGTGAGATCATAACGGGCAGGTATAAACGGGAAAACCTTCCGGCCAACGCCATTATCGGCCTGCCTGTGTCTTCCGGCGTTATTGAAGGGCGGGCGCGTGTTATCCTGGATATGGAAGATGCAGACCTGGAAGAGGGCGATATATTGGTCACCACTTTTACCGATCCCAGCTGGACGCCCCTCTTCGTATCGGTGAAAGGGCTGATCACCGAAGTAGGCGGACTGATGACCCATGGCGCCGTTATCGCGCGGGAATACGGCCTGCCGGCGGTTGTTGGCGTGGAGAACGCGACTACGCTGATCAAAGACGGGCAACGTATCCGCGTGCACGGAACGGAAGGTTATGTGGAGATACTATAATTAAAATGTTTTTATTATGTTTATCGTCCATCGTAAAAACGGAACAGATGCAACCTCAACACAAATGGAAACTGAAGATATCACTGGCAGTTGTTATCGCGGCGGTAGCGCTGTGGACAGGCCGGCATCCCGCTTATTCCGTAACGCATGCGCGGCCGGACAGCAGGCCCAACATCATTTTCGTTCTGACGGATGATATGGGCTTCAGTGACATCGGCTGTTTCGGCGGGAAATTTGTTCCTACGCCTAATATAGACTGTCTTGCCAAAGAAGGCAGGATGTTTACGCAATATTACAGCGCAGCGCCCATTTGCTCGCCGTCCCGGGCGGGATTATTGACCGGCATGTATCCCGGCAGGTGGAATTTCACCACCTTCCTGCATACAAAGAAACACAACCGGGACGCTGAACAGGCGGATTTTCTCGACCCCTCCGCTCCCTCCATCGCCCGTTTCTTT
Source organism: Chitinophaga cymbidii (assembly GCF_007992715.1). GTDB lineage: Bacteria > Bacteroidota > Bacteroidia > Chitinophagales > Chitinophagaceae > Chitinophaga > Chitinophaga cymbidii. The sequence continues at coordinate 341,635 of NZ_BKAU01000006.1, read as the reverse complement.
AAAAATGCCGGTTATGCCACCGGGCACTTCGGCAAATGGCATCTCGGCGGAGGCAGGGATGTGAAGAATGCTCCGGGCTTTGAACAGTACGGGTATGATGAACACGCCAGCACTTATGAAAGCCCGGACGCCGATCCGCTTCTTACCGCCACCAACTGGATCTGGTCTGATAAAGACAGCATCAAGCGGTGGGACCGCTCGAAGTATTTCGTGGATAAAACGCTGGATTTCCTCAGCAGGCATAAGAACAAGCCCTGCTTTGTAAACCTCTGGCCCGATGATATTCACACGCCCTGGGTGCCGCGGAAAGACCCGGAATACACCGGCCAATACCCGATGAACCGCGAGGAAGAAGCCGCCTTCAAGCTGGTGCTGAAAGAATATGATCTGCAGGTAGGCAGGCTGATGGACGGATTAAAGAAGCTGGGGATGGAAAAGAACACCATCGTGATCTTCACGAGCGACAACGGCCCGTTACCAAGTTTCAGGGGAAGCAGGGCCGGCGGATTGAGAGGAACAAAGCTTTCTTTATATGAAGGCGGTACGCGCATGCCTTTCATCGTAAGCTGGCCGGGGCATATTCCCGCCGGAACGGTTGATGGATCATCCGTGATCAGCGCCATTGATATCATTCCTTCGCTGGCCCGGCTGGGCAATGTTCCCCTACCCAAAGAATACGCCGGCGACGGTATGGACAGAAGCGCCGTGCTGCTGGGTAAACCGGCATCCAGAACGGGCGACCTGTTCTGGGAATATGGCCGCAATAACATTGCATACAGCTATCCCGGCGGCAACAATAAAAGCCCGAACCTGGCCATGCGTTCGGGGGAATGGAAATTATTGATGAATAATGATGGTACGGACATCCAGCTGTACAACATGGTAAAAGACAAGTACGAAACCACGAATGTGGCGGACAGCGAGCCCGCGGTTACCGCGAAGCTGAAAGACAAATTATTAAAATGGCGGAAATCCCTTCCTGAACTGGATCAGTGATCTTACAGCACGCCAAACTGCTGACGGTAATGCAGCGGGCTTAACTGCATCCTGGATTTGAACGTTTTATAAAAATGGGATATATCGCCAAACCCGCTGTCGAAACAGATATCCGAGATCGTTTTGTCTGACTGAATGAGCTGCTGCGTGGCGTAATTGATCCGGTATTCAATCACCGTTTCCATAAAAGTTTTGCGGGTGATCCGCTTGAAGTATTTGCAAAATGCATTCGGCGTCATGCTGGCAATAGCGGCAGCTTCGTTCAATGAAATCTCTTTTCTGAAATTCTCCACGAGGTAAGCGAAGATCGGGCTTATCCTGGCCTGGTTGGCCGGCGAAAGCTCCGCTATCAGCCGTTGCTGATCGAGCAATGCATATTCTTTCGATACCGCCAGCTGCTGCAGTATCTCCAATAGCCGGATCAGTTTTTTGAAATTATTCTTCTCCTCTGTAAGTTCCTTTATCTGTTCCTGCACCGCAGCCCGTGTTCGTTTTATAAACTGTATGCCGCTGCCGCTTCTGTGGAAGAGCTGGTGAATACCGGCCAGTTCAGCTTTATCAAAAAAGCCGTTCCCTAAAAAATCCGGCGTGAACTGTATCACGATAGAACGCGCTGTCTTCGCGTCCGGCTGCAATTTCCAGCAATGCGGCACATGCGGCCCCAGCAATACCAGGTCGCCATCCGAAAAATCCGCCATATTGCTGCCCGCATACCGTTTGCCGCTTCCTTTTACGATCCACGTCAGTTCATATTCCGGGTGAAAATGATAAGGGGCCGCGAACCCTGTTTTCCCGAACGTTCTCAGCAGGAAAGAAGAATTGCCCGCGGGCTGCAGCACTTCATAAGAGGCTTTAAGCATGGCCTTTTTTATTGTAAAGTAAGCATATTTGCCATCAACGGATAAAATACCCCAATAAATTACCAATTTCAGCATTTTTTTCCCGCCGGCAGATGCTTTACTTCGTCATACTAAAACTTGTCAGCATGCAAACCACCACACCCACCCTGCCGGAATTAAATGATACCAGGGAAATTTCCCCCGCACAGGTGGAAGCCTTCCGTAAAAACGGACATATCCTCATCCCCCATGTGCTGGACGCCGGGGAAGTAGCAGCCTACCGCGATGTGATTGTGGATGCCGCCCAAAAGTATAATACGGAGAAAAGGAAGATGGAGGAAAGGGACACCTACGGCAAGGCATTCCTGCAGATCATGAATCTATGGCGGGTAGATGAACGGGTGAGAAAATTTGTGCTGGCCAAACGCTTTGCAAAGATGGCCACAGACCTGATGGGCGTATCCAACGTGCGCATCTACCATGATCAGGCTTTATTCAAAGAGCCTGGCGGCGGCCCCACCCCCTGGCACCAGGACCAGTACTACTGGCCCATCGATACGCATAATACCATTACCATGTGGATGCCGCTGGTGAATATCGATGTGGACATGGGCATGCTCACCTTCGCATCCGGATCGCATAAAAACGGCGTTGTTTTCGATTACGAAATCTCCGATGAATCGGAAGGTGCGTTCAATCAATATGTCAGCCAGCAACAATTCCCCGTTACCCGCGCCTCCACCATGAATGCCGGCGATGCCACCTGGCATTACGGGTATACCATTCACAGCGCGCCCGGCAATAATTCGCCGGACATGCGGGAGGTCATGACGGTGATCTATATCGCGGAAGATGCGAAGATCACGGCGCCCAAACACAAATGGCAGCAAAACGACCATGCCACCTGGCTGATGGGTTTGCCGGTGGGCGGACCGGCGGCGTCCGAATTGAATCCGCTGGTGTTGTAGCGGCATCGAAAACTTTGTGCGGCTGTTGGAAAGGTTGAAAATACACTTAATTATTTCTATCTTTCCACTATTCAATCATACGCACAAATTCCATGTCCACACTCTCTCAAATACTCGAACACAAGATCATTGCTATTATCCGCGGAGTACAGCCGGCAGACGTATTGCCCATCGCGGAAGCCATGCACGCAGGCGGTATCCGCCTATTGGAGGTGACCATGAACTCCCTCGAACCGCTGGCCGTTATTAAAGAAGTGTCCGCCAGCATGGGTGATAAAATGATCATAGGCGCCGGCACCGTGCTGGATGCCGCTACCGCCCGCGAAGCAGCCGCTGCGGGCGCGCGGTTCATTCTTTCCCCTGTACTGGAGCCAGAGGTCATCAAAGCCGCCAGGGACCTGGGCATAGTGAGCATTCCCGGCGCTTACACGGCCACGGAAGTGTATGCGGCCTACAAACTGGGGGCGGACATGATCAAGGTATTCCCCGCCACTTCTCCCGCATATATCAAAGACATTTCCGCACCACTGCCCAAAATGCACCTGCTGCCCACCGGCGGCATTACGCCGGACAATATCAAAGACTTCCGGAAAGCCGGCGCCGCCGGATTTGGTATCGGCAGCGCGCTGGTGAACGCCAAAGCCGCCGTTACGCCGGAGTACCTGCAGCAGCTGACGGAAAAATCGCGTCAGTTCATCAAGGCCATTCAATCCTGAACAAGCACTGCATGAAACGCGAAGCCTTCACTGCCGCAAAACGACTGAAGTAAAAAAGACAATCAACACAGATGAAAATAAAAAGCTACGAACTGTTCCAGGTGCCGCCACGCTGGCTGTTCCTGAAAATAGAAACCGACGAAGGCATTACCGGCTGGGGCGAACCGGTGATAGAAGGAAAAGCCGCCACCGTCAAAGCCGCGGTGGATGAACTGATGGAATACCTGCTGGGCAAAGACCCCATGCATATCGAAGACCACTGGAACGTGATGTACCGCGCCGGCTTTTACCGCGGCGGCCCCATCCTGATGAGCGCTATCGCCGGCATAGACCAGGCGCTGTGGGACATCAAAGGAAAATATTACAACGCACCCGTCTACCAGCTGCTCGGCGGCCTGGCGCGGGACAAAATGAAAGTCTACTCCTGGATCGGCGGCGACCGCCCCGCGGAAGTAGGCGCCGCCGCCCGTAAAATGGCGGAGCAGGGTTTCCTCGCCGTAAAGATGAACGCCACGGAAGAGCTGCAGTATATCGACAGCTATGAAAAGATTGACGCCGCCATTCAGCGCATCGCCGCTGTACGCGACGCGGGGGGGCCGGGCATGGGCATCGGCATAGACTTTCACGGCAGGGTGCACAAGCCCATGGCCAAAATACTGGCGAAGGAACTCGAACCCTTCCGCCCCATGTTCATTGAAGAACCCGTGCTGCCGGAAAACAATGAAGACCTCCGCGAGATCGCGCAGCATGTTGCCATTCCCATTGCCACCGGCGAACGCATGTTCTCCAAATGGCAGTTCAAGACATTGCTGAAAGACGGGTATGCGGACATCATACAGCCGGATGTTTCCCACGCCGGCGGCATCACCGAATGCAAAAAGATTATTTCCATGGCTGAAGCCTTTGATGTAGCCGCCGCCCCGCATTGCCCGCTCGGCCCCATTGCACTGGCCGCCTGCCTGCAGGTAGACGCTACCTGCCACAACGCCTTTATTCAGGAACAAAGTCTTGGCATCCACTATAACCAGGGCAGCGATCTGCTGGACTACCTCACAGATAAAACCGTGTTTCAGTACAGGGACGGATACGTGGATATTCCCTCCCAACCCGGTCTCGGTATCGAGATCAACGAAACGCATGTACGAAAAATGGCCGCGGAAGGACACAACTGGCGCAACCCCGTGTGGCGGCATACAGACGGCAGTGTGGCGGAATGGTAAACACAGACCTGCAATCAAAACATGAAACCTACTAAAATACGCTACCAGGTACTGTTCCTGATATTTGTGAACGTGGTGATCAATTACATGGACAGAAGCAACCTCGCCGTAGCCGCTTCGGAAATAGACAAGGAGTTTAATTTCACACCGGTGCAGCTGGGGTTGATCTTCTCCGCTTTCAGCTGGACGTACCTCGCCTTCCAGATACCGGGTGGCATACTGGTGAACCGTTTCAGCCCGCGCATCCTTTACGCTTTCAGTCTCATCGCATGGTCGATTGCCACGGTATTGCAGGGATTTGCAAAAGGCTTCGCCTCCCTCTTCGGCCTGCGCATGGCCACCGGCGTGTTTGAAGCGCCCGCCTACCCCATCAACAACCGGGTAGTCAGCAACTGGTTCCCGGATAACGAACGTGCTTCCGCCATTGCTGTGTATACCTCCGGCCAGTTCCTGGGCCTCGCTTTCCTGATGCCGGTGCTGTCGAGGATACAGCTGGAAGTAGGCTGGAAAGGACTGTTTGTGGTGACCGGCCTCATCGGTATTGTTTGGGGCATTGTATGGTACCTGTTTTACCGGGACCCGCTCAAACATAAGTCCGTCAATGCCGAAGAGCTGCAGCATATTGAAAGCGGCGGCGGCATGCTCGACAAGCAGCAGGGTGAAAAGAAAACCGCTTTCCGCTGGACGGACCTGAAGGCCGTACTCTCCTACCGCAAGCTCTGGGGTATTTATCTCGGCCAGTTCGCGGTGAACGCCACCACCTGGTTTTTTCTCACCTGGTTTCCGAAATACCTGGTAGATTACCGTGGGCTGGACTTCATCCATTCCGGCTACTGGGCCTCCGTACCATATCTTGCGGCGTTCATAGGCATTTTATGCTCCGGCTTTTTATCTGATTATTTGGTAAAAAAAGGCGTGTCGCCCGCAAAAGCACGCAAGTGGCCCATCATCATCGGCCTGCTGATATCCGCGTGCATACTCGGCGCCAATTATGTACACACGCCCGGGCTCATCATCTTTTTTATGTCCCTCTCCTTCTTTGGAGTAGGCTTCGCTTCCATCACCTGGATATTTGTATCTACGCTCGCGCCGAAACATCTCATCAACCTGACTGGCGGCGTGTTCAACTTCATTGGTCAGCTGGCGGGCATTATTGTACCGATCGTGATCGGCCTGCTCGCGAGTGGCGGCAGCTTTGCGCCGGCACTGGTGTTTGTGGCGGTGTTGGGATTGCTCGGTGCATGCTCGTATATTTTCCTCGTGGGAAATGTAGAACGGATAAAAACGGTGGATGATGAATGAGTATTTTTTAAGTTGCGACTGGGGCACCAGCTCCTTCCGGCTGCGGCTGGTAGCGGCAGGGAGTTTGAAGGTAATCGCGGAAGAACGTTCCGGCGCCGGTATTGCCGGCACTTACCAGCAATGGCAGCAAGCATCACTGCCACGCGAAGATTTTTTTGCTGCGATCATCAACCGCCAGATCGATGTATTAGCGGAAAGAACAAGTATTCCGCTGAAGGACGTGCCGGTAGTGCTGTCCGGCATGGCGTCTTCCAGCATTGGCATGGTAGAGCTTCCCTACAAGGAACTGCCCTTCAGCCTGAGCGGAGCAGATTTGGCCGTGCACAGGTCAGGCCGCTTCATCATTATTTCCGGCGTCTGCAGCGGGCAGGATGTGATGCGTGGCGAGGAAACCAAAATTGCAGGCTGCGCCGCATGGTTACCGGATACGGAAAAGGAACAATTGCTGCTGCTGCCGGGCACGCATGCCAAACACGTGCGCGTAAGTCATCATCAGGCAACAGGCTTTCAATCTTTCATGACGGGAGAATTTTTCGATCTGCTGTCCACCCACAGCGTGCTGGCCGCATCGATAGACCGGAGCAGCGAACTGAATGATGCCGCCCGCGCCAACTTCGCGGAAGGGCTGCAGGCGGGACGGACAGGAAACCTGCTGCACAATGCTTTTATGGTACGCACCAACCAGTTGCTCAAAAACATTTCACCGGCGCAGAATCATTTTTATTTAAGCGGCCTGCTCATCGGCACAGAACTGAAAGAAGTGCCCCCGCACATGCCCGTTTACCTGGTAACGGGACCGCTGCACGCACCGCTGTACACCCTGGCCTGCGAGGTGCTGAACATTCCCGTGGCGGCTGTGATAGATGCGGATGAAGCATTGATACGCGGGCAGCAGGCTGTCATTTCAAATTGGGCTTAACTGGGCGGGCCCGCTGCCACCCATCATGAAGCTGCTGTTTTAATTTTCCGGTCAAAGCAGCATTCGTTGCAATATTGGCGATGTTATTTACTTCATCAGGATCAACCTGGTGGTCATAAAGCTCCGTGGCTTTGATTGCATCCGTTTTAAAATCACGCCATTCCACGTAACGGTAACGGTCTGTTCTGATAGCGTACCCCATTGTTTCAGGTTCGCCCTTGTATTGCCAGGGGCGTGGAAACTGGCTGAACACGGCGCTTTTCCAGGGTTGACCGGGCCTGGTCAATAACGGTACTAAAGAAGTGCCTTCCAATCCTTCCGGAACCGGAAGCCCGCCCAGCTCGGCTAAAGTGGGATATAAGTCTACCAGCTCAACCAGTCCATCAGATTTCACACCGCGTTCTTTCCCCGGCGCCGCAATAATTAAAGGCACCCTGGTGTCGAGTTCATAATTGGTCGCCTTTGCCCACAAATCATTCTCGCCTAAATGAAACCCATGATCGCTCCACAAAACAATAATGGTGTTTTTCGTTAAACCTAAGCGGTCCAGTTCCGCCAGCACCTTTCCGATCTGCGCATCCACATAACTGATCGCGGCATAATAACCGTGCAGCAATTCCCGCTTTTTTGCATCAGGGATCACGTTATTGAATCCAATATCACTATATCCTCTCAGCTCTTCGTTGCGATGCCTGGCATAGACGGGGATATTGGAAGGAAGCGTATACGGAACCGGCAGCGGGATCTTGTTCCGGTCGTAGAGATCCCAGTATTTTTTGGGCGCGCTGAAAGGTAAATGCGGGCGGCGGAACCCTACTGCCAGGAAGAAAGGTTTGTCTTTGATCTTTTTTAAAACCGCCAGCGCCTGATCCGCTACCTGTCCATCTATATAAGCATTATCAGGCACATCCGCCTGTTCCGACGCCGCGGCTTTGGAAGATTTTTTCTGAAGATTTTCCGGCAGCACATATTTTCCCTCTTTTTTCGTTACCGCGGATATTTCCGGCACAGACCACGAAGGCGCATCCTGTGCCTTGGCGGGGTCGTGATAAATTTTACCGACGCTTTGCGTGTGATAACCATTGTTCTTAAAATACTGGGGCAGTGTAATTACATCCGGGATATTGCTGCGAAAATGCGTTTTTAAATCCCAAACCCTTGTTGTATTCGGTCTTCTTCCCGTCATTAAGGAAGTCCGGGAAGGAGAACATACCGCCTGCTGGCAGTACGCCCGGTTGAATACAACGCCCGATCCCGCCAGTTTATCAATATTGGGGCTCTGCACGATCGGATCTGCGTAACATCCTAATTGAGGACGCAGGTCGTCTACTGCAATGAAAAGGATATTGGGTGGCTGTTTATGATGACGGGATCCTTTGTTTATCCGGCAGCTGCTCATTGTGAGCATTGTCATCAGGATCGCTAAAAATGCACGCTTATCTGCGCAGAATATCATGTGCTTATGGAGTTTGAGATTGAAAATAAACATCGGATATTACTTTCGCAAGGATATGTAATACAATTAATATTCCGTAAATATGCATCCATGAATCTAAAAACCGGAAGTTTGTTTGTAGCAATCGTGCTGCTGCTTACTTCATTTTCAAAGCCGGATCAACCCGACCCGAACTTTCATCTCTACCTGTTGGTGGGGCAGTCCAACATGGCCGGGCGGGGCGTCATCACCGATGAATACCGGGACATATCACAACCCAATGTACTGATGCTGAATAAGGAAGGTAAATGGGTCACCGCATCGCATCCCCTGCATTTTGATAAGCCCGCCGTAGCTGGCGTTGGGCCTGGACTTGCATTTGGTCTGGAAATGGCGAAAGCGAATCCCGATGTGCGGATCGGGCTGATCCCCTGCGCCGTTGGCGGCACCGCAATTGAATACTGGGAACCCGGTGCGGTAGACCACGTAACCAAAAAACATCCCTATGACGACGCCGTATCCCGGTTGCGCATAGCGATGAAAAGCGGCGTTATCAAAGGCATCATCTGGCACCAGGGAGAGGGGAACAGCAAGCCTGGCGGATATGAGGACTACCTTAAAAAACTGAAAACGCTCATCGGCCGCCTGCGGAAAGTAGCCCGGGATAAAAAACTGCCCTTTGTTGCAGGAGAACTTGGGCGTTACCGCCATAACTATCAGGTAATAAATGATCAGCTCAAGCAATTGCCCGGGAAAGTAAAAAATACCGCTGTTGCCAGTTCGGAGGGGCTCGTTCACAAGGGAGATAAAACCCATTTCGATGCTGCTTCAGCCACGGAACTGGGCAAACGCTTCGCGGCGCAAATGATCCTCCTGCAGCAATAAATGTATCCTGATCAATAAGTCATATTGGCCTGTTGCTGGTGGTGTCACGGCTCCCTCGACAATGCATTCATCGTAAACCGCAAATCGCTGATCTTCCCCTCATACGTTCCCAGTTTCCCTTCCAGCTCCTCTCCCTGTATCATCCCACAGGTCACATATCCAGCTTTGATCTTCGTCAGATCGCGCTGCAGCTCTTTCGTTAAAACAGTTTCCCCGTTAAACCGCACTTTCAGAACGCCCGTTTCCGATAAGCTGACCAATAATTGCCCCTGATCGGCATCGATCCGCCTGCTTGCTATTTCAGTGCCATCTTTCAATACCAGACCGATCTTATGCTGCCAGGCGTATAGCTTAAAGTTGGAAAAATAATCACACACTATGCCTCCTTTGCCGATCTCTTCCAGGTAAGCGGTGATGAGCAGCGTATCCGGGTTCCATCTTTTTTTATTGAAGGAAAGATCGGACGCGCCCATGTTTTGCCGGATAGTGTAACTCTGATCAAAGAACTGTGGTAGCGGCCCTTCCAGTATCATTTCATCTGTTTCGCCCTGGCGGTTCAGTTCTTTATCCAGCAACTGCGCCAGCTCGCCGGCTTTGCGATGATAAGCGGGGTTGCCGGCGAGGTTCTTAAATTCAACAGGGTCTGTATTCAGATCGAACAGCTCTTCCGGCGGACGATAGCTGTAACGGTTGAGCAGGAACCTGGTCTGCGGATCAGTTTTGGCAGCCGTTATCCAGCTGTCAAAGTAAAATTCGTTCTGTTCTACTTTGTCGATGTGCGTGATAAAACGAACGCCGGGATGATAGTTGCGGATATAATGGAAGCCGTCGCTGGTAATCACCGTCCGCGAGGGCGTGTAGTTGTACCAGAAGTGCGGCTCCACGGAGGTTTCCGCAAAAATGTAAGCATGATGATCTTTCTTTTTGTTGATCAGCACGTTTTTAAACGATTTGCCATCCAGCGCTTCCACCTCTTTCCCACCGCCGAGATCGATCAATGTGGGCGTCAGGTCCACGAGCGATACCAGCGCATCAGATACTGATCCCGCGGCCACTTTCCCCGGCCACCTGACGATCAGCGGCACTTTCAGCCCCTGGTCATACACCGTCCATTTTGCGGAGGGGAACTGTGCACCCTGGTCCGACAGGAACATCACGGCGGTATTGTTTTTTTGTCCCGCTTTGTCAATGGCCTGCAATATCTCTCCCAGCATTTCATCGGCTTTCCCTATGCTTTGATAATAAGCGGCCAGCGCCTTGCGGGTGGCTTTGGTATCAGCGAGATAATCCGGCACTTTTATTTTTTCAGGATCGAAATCTTTATTGGGGAACCAGGGCACATGCGGCACCCAGGGCGCAATGATCAGGCAGATCGGCTGTTCCGGCCGTTCTTTAAAATGCTGCCCGATCATGTTAACGCTTTCCTTCTTGCGGTCCAGCCGGTTCTCCACGGGAAAATACTTCCCGAACTCCTCCCCGATCCTTTCAAACGGAAAATTATGTAGAGGGAATACATCCGTCTTGCCGGAGATCACCACGCGGTAACCCAGCTTTTGCAGGAACTGCGGCAGGTTCCTGGTATTCGGCCTTACCGTAAAATGGTTCATCTGCGAACCGTTGCGGAACGGATACAGCCCTGTAAACATCACGCTCCTGGAAGGCGCGCACATGGGTGATGCCGCATATGCACGGTTGAACCGCATGCCTTCGGCAGCCAGCTTGTCCATGTTGGGCGTTCTCACATCGGTATTGCCATAACAGCCGACATCCTGCTGATTCAGGTCGTCTGTAAGAAAGATGACGATGTTGGGCTTGCTTTGCGCAAACACGGAGGAGAGGTTACAACAAACAGCTAACAGGGCTGTAAAAATGATCTGTGGAAAGGTGGACATGGAAGCGTTGTTTCTGATTATATCCGCAAAAGATATAAAAGATCCGGCAGCTGCGCAAGGGGCGCAAATACCGGGTACAGGATCTCCCCGGCACTTGAGCATATGGAAACGGCGATACCCGTCTTGGAAAAGGTGATCAACGCCCTGTCTAAATTTTAGCGATCCGCTCCGAGGTCTTCAGATCGTAGAGCAGTATTTCGTTTTTGTCCGTTTTGTCGTATTTGCCGTTATTGTTGGAATCGTAATATCCCGTAATCACGATCGCGCCGGTTTGCCGGTTGATGACCCAGGTGCGCACAAAGAACTTGTCTTCCGTCAGTTGTACCTTTTCCTGCCCGTCCGTTGAAAGGAGGATGACCTGGATCGGGTCGCTCCCGTCTATCCGTCTGCTGTTGTCCAGGTTGACCGTTTTGGCTACCAGGAGCACTTTGTTGATCTGCAGGCTGTCTATCCTGATCTGCTCGATCCGGTATATCCAGGCGTCTTTAGGAAAATCGATCTGTCTGGACTGGCCGTTGCTGGTGTTGATGAACAGCAGATATCTGTTGTGGACGGTCATCTTTCCCACATTGTCAATCGTTGCGATAACGTGTGGCGTTCCATGCAGTTCGGTCAGTTTGTTGAAGTAAACGTAATTGTATTTGTCTTGTCCGTAAGCTGAAATCGTAAACGCCGTGAACAGGAAGATCATAAAATGTTTCATGGTATACTGGTTTGTCATTAAGACGACCAGGTATACGAAAGGTTTCAGGTATTTTGGGCAAGACAACTTCCCGGAGGTTCACTCCGTCTTCACATACCAGTCATCCGTCCGGAATGGCGCCACGGGCAGCCCTTCCCTGCTGAAAAGATTGCCCATTGCCGCGTCGCGGAAGCCGTAGCGCACGGCTACGGGGGCTTTCACATTTTTGCTGGACACCGTTACGGTTTGCTGACGGATGGACACCGTGGCCGGATAGAATACTTTATCCTCCCCCGCGATCAGCCACTCCGTGGCGGTCTTGCCTTTGATCATCAATCCGTTTTCCGCGTGATCAAATGTAATAACGGCTTTGTTCCCACGGATACGCATGCTGTTAAAAACGGGACTTAGATAAACGATCCCCTGCCGGTGATAAGTATCCGCCAGCGCAAGGTTCGCCAAACGCAGGCCAACATCGTGTTTGTTCGCCGGATGCACATTGTTGGTGTCGGACACGAGGTCCGTGATCACCACCATTCCCGTTTTGTGATGTTGCGCGCTTTGCAGCTGGGCTTCCCGCAACAGGGCGCCGGTGTTTTGCAGTTTATACCGGAAGGGCGCTATCTGCACGAAATAAAAAGGGAAATCCCTTTTCCATGCCGCGCGCCAGCCGTCTATCATGGCGGTGAACAAGGGTTTGTAAGTAGAGGCGGCTTCGGTGTTGTTCTCGCCCTGGTACCAGATGGCGCCGGCAATCGCATAGCGCGTCAGTGGCGCGATCATGGCGTTGAACGCATAGCCGGGCTCGTAGGGGCACATACCGCTCGGTTTTATTTTTTTCGCGGCTTGTTTCAATACCGGGTTGTGGCGGACGATGCTGTCCGGCGTCCATATCTCCGCGGCGGTTCCGCCCCAGCTTGCGGCGATCAGCCCGACGGGAACATTCAGTTCTTTGCTCACACGTTTGCCGAAAAAATACCCGACCGCGCTGAAGGTTTGCAGCGTGATGCTGTCGCAGGCGGTCCATTCGCCGGTGCAGTCTTCCTGCGGGTAAGGTGCGGTTGTTTTGGGGATGTGAAAGAAGCGGATGTTGGAAAAATGCGCGGAAGGCAGCTCTGCTTTAATGTCCTGCAAGCCCCATTGCCCGCACATTTCCATATTGCTTTGCCCGGAGCATATCCATACTTCGCCGAGCAGCACGTTGTTCAGCACGATGGTGTTCTTCCCTTTCAAAGTGATCGTATATGGGCCGCCGGCGGCGGGCGTTTCCATTTCCACTTCCCAGCGTGCGTCGCGGGAGCCGGTGGCTTCGTACGTTTTATGGTCCCAGGAGGCGGTGACCGTTATCTTTTCATAAGGGTCCGCCCAGCCCCAGATCTTCACTTTATCTTTTTGCTGCAGCACCATGTTGCTGGCGATGATCTTAGGGAGGCGGATGTTGCTGTAGGACGAAAGCGCCGTGCATAACAGCGCGATCAGGCATATTCCACGCATATTCTTCTGCTTATTTAAAATCGGGCAAAACATAACTGTACACATCATATTTCAGTTCGCTCCAGGCGCTCTGGCGGGGGAACGGATGACCGGGATAAAGCGCCTGGTGATCGGGAATGCATTTGATCCTTACCCGGATGGCGTCGCGGCCTTTGGTGAGCGCGGCGGGGATCAGGAATTCATCGTCGCGGAAGCGGCGGTTGGAGGTTTCCACGTGGTATTTTCGTGGCGACAATTCGCCCGGCGGCCGGGAAACGACGTACGTATTGGAGCCGGCGAGGTACCAGGCGCCGGCGTACTGCCAGTTGTCCGTTCCCTTTGCCGCAATGAATACTTCGGCGGTCTGGTTGGGATAGCTGTAATCCAGTGTCCGGCGAAGGAGCGCGCCCATATTGTCTTTCCGGAGGCGTACCGTGAATTCGGAGGTGCCGGTGGTGGTGCGGCCATCTTCTTCATGCGCGGGGTAGATCTCCTTTCCGATCAGATGCCTGTATCCTTCTTTCTTTGGCAGATCGTAACCCCAGGCATGCGCGGGATAGGCATCCGGCCCCCATTCATATCTCGATGATATCTTTTCCACGGCGGAGGCTTGCGGGGAGTGGTAGGCATGTTGTGCTTCGTCAGCTGTTTTGCCGATGTCCAGCGAATCGGTCTTGATCAGTGAAGCGGCAGGCAATCCGTACCAGTAACACACCGTTTCATAATGTTCCTGCGATACATTCTCATTGTGCTCGAATCGGATCACGGCGCGCTTGCCGAAGGGCATGAGGTCCGCGAACAGGAAGCGGTAGGCGGACTGAATAAGGTCCTTGTCGTTCACGGCGGTTTTCTTTTCTGTTGATCCGCAGGGATGCCCCGCCAGCGGCAGCGTCATGTTCTCCCCGCCCCAGTAATCTCCGCCGCCGGCCCATTCTTCCGTACCGGTGCCGTAAGCCTGCGGCGACCGGCTGTCGTCAAAGAAGAACCGCGGATCGCCTTCCAGCGTGTTGAGGTTGGCGTTGTGCGAGAATATGAATGAAGTGCCGAGGAAACTACCGGACCACTGCTGGCGCCCTTCCACCCCTTCCGTATCCAGCCAGGTCATGTCCTGCCCCAGTTCCGGTTTCGGGAAATCGCGGTAGGTAGCGTGGAAATAGCTGCTCCGGCTGGCGGACACTTTGGTGCGTTCATACCGCAGCTCGTAACTGATCTCGGTATCATCCGGCCGGATATTTGTCAGCTCGAATTTTGCATTTTTGAAGAACGGCATGGGATAATAGCAGGCCAGCTCGATCTTTTTCCCGGGATAATCGAAGCGGATATTGATGGGCAGCCCTTTGACGAGATATGCTTTCTTTTCGCGGTTGAAAAATGTGCCCGCTCCGAAGAAAAGACATAAAGGCGCGTCAATGGAAGGATGTGCGGCATCGTCCCAGGTCACGCGCAGGCGTACACGTTCCAGCGCTTCTGCTTTGTCCAGCGGCAGCGTCAGCTTTAAAGCCCGGAGCGATGATGAGCGCGCGTTGATGGTTGCCAACAACACGGATGATTTGTTCAGCTTTACGGCGCCGGTGGCTTTGCGGATATTTTTCGGTGCGATGTCTGTACCCGCGCGGCTTACAAGATCTACGACATCCTGGTCGGGTGTTTTATTTAGATTCCAGCTCGGAAGATTATGTTTATCCGCATAAAGATGATAGATGTAGTAGCCGGTGCCGTAGAACGTTCTGGAATAGGCGATCTGCAGGGAATCGCGGAAGGCCATGGGCGTCCAGATCAGGTTAGCGCCTTTGGTGGTGCCCCAGGTCCAGGCCATGGGTTCGGGAAGCGTTGCCGTGGGAAAGAAGGTGGTGGCCTTGAACTTTTTTACAGCGTCCACGGGATCGGCGGTAGCGGTTTCCGTTACGATGTTATCCTTTCCATCCACCACAAAATGCCAGGGACTGCCGTGCCAGTGGTTCGCGCGGAAGAAATACAGCACGCCGTTGCCTTTTACATCCAGCGTTACATTTTCATCTTCCTTATTCATAAAAAGAAAATTGGAAGCGTCATATCCGCCGCCCGTGCGTGCATAAGTGCTGCGCATGTACGCCCTTACGCCAATGCGTTGCTGCGGCAGTTTTTCCCAGGAGCGGAAAGCGTCATAACCTTGTGCGCTGGCCAATAACGGTGCAAAGCACAAGAGCAGTAATAAATTCCGTAGTGCGATCATAATCCGGTTTGTTTTTTCCATGTTAAGGGAGCGAGGAAAAGACCTTTCTTGTCCCACCCCGTATTGGAGATGAACCAGCCTTCTTTTTCATCGTAGATCACTTCAGCCGCATGTACCGGCAACGTACATACGAGATTTTCTGCCGGGAAATTTTCCGGGTCTTTTGACCAGAAAACGGCCGTCTGGTTGTAGGCCGTCATAGCCTGGCAGATGAAGAGGTAGAACAGCCCGTCCTTGTGAATAACGAAAGGGCTTTCTGCATCCCCGCCCCAATAGATCTCGTAAGGCTGCGTATGCGCGATCTTCGGGCCGCTCCAGTGCAGGAGGTCCGGGCCGGTGCGAACGGCTACGGCTGAACGGAGATCGGTTTCGGTTTGTACCCGCGTATAGTAATAGTAATACCGGTTTTTGTATTTGAGGATGTAGGAATCGCGGGCATGACCGGGATCGCTGAACAGCGGGTTGCGGTCGTGCCGCTGCCAGGTAAAGAGATCCTTGCTGGTGGCGAGGCATAGCTGTCCCCACGAGGCATAGTCCGGCGCATTTTTCTGCATGTTGCCGATGTTGTAAAACATGTAATACGTATCCTTTTCCCGTATCACATGCGGCGCCCACATCACGCGCTCCACGCCCGGCTGCGCGCTCATGGCGTAGCCATGGTCTTCCCACTTCGCCTGTTTGATGGACGATGCGGAGATGTGAAACAGGCGCGTTTCTTCCCAGGGCCTTACCGGCAGGTGGTGAATGATGCCATAGGCATGCCAGGCGCCGTCTTTCCCTTTGATGAAAGTATGGTCGTTGGTATACCAGGAGCTGTCTCCCTCCTTTCGCGTGTCGTTCGGGTTGAAGATGTGCGTAAAGGGGCCGCTTATCTCTGGCACGAGGTAAGCGGCCTTTTGTCCGTCGGCCCTGGAAAAGGCGGACAGGATACCTACCACCAATAATAAAATTTTTATCCGCATAACGTTGCCGTTTATTTTTCTTTGACGGGTTCCTGCTGATACCTTTTCACGCGCAGGGCGGCCTGCTCCTTGTGCGCGGCGAAGCCTTCCAGCTCGCAGAGGCGCATGGCGTATTCGCCGATCATGGCGCTGGCTTCGGGCGTACAGCGCTGGTAGGTACAGTTTTTGAGGAACTTGCCCACCCACAGCCCGCCGGTGTACCGCGCGGCTTTCATGGTGGGCAGCGTATGATTGGTGCCGATCACCTTGTCGCCAAAGGCCACATTGGTTTCCGGGCCAAGGAACAGCGCGCCGTAGTTCGTCATGTTGTCGAGAAAGAACTGCGGATCTTTTGTGAGCACTTCTACATGCTCGTAGGCCAGCGCATCCGCTTCGCGCAGCGCTTCCTCCTCATCTTCCACCAGTATCACCGAGCCGTAGTTTTCCCAGGCTACGCTGGCGATATCCGCTGTGGGAAGGTACTGAAGTTGCCGTTTAATTTCCGCCAGCGTTTCCAGCGCCAGTGTTTCCGATGTGGTGATCAGCGCGGCGGGTGAAGTGGGGCCGTGTTCCGCCTGCCCGAGCAGATCACAGGCCACCATTTCAGCGTCCGCCGTTTCGTCGGCGATCACCAGTATTTCGGTGGGACCGGCAAAGAGGTCCATGCCTACGCGGCCGAACAGCTGCCTTTTGGCTTCGGCTACATACGCATTCCCCGGCCCTACGATCATGTCTACCGGCGAAATGGAAGAGGTGCCGATCGCCATGGCGCAGAGGGCCTGCACACCGCCCAGGACGTATATTTCATCGGCTCCCGCGAAATGCATGGCGCAAATGGTGGCTTCGGGTATTTTGCCGTTGATGGGCGGCGTAGCGGCGATCACTCTTTTTACGCCGGCCACTTTCGCGGTCAGCACGCTCATATGCGCGGAGGCCACCATCGGGTAGCGGCCGCCGGGAATATAACATCCCACGCTGTTCACCGGGATATTTTTATGCCCGAGAAATACGCCGGGCAAGGTTTCTATTTCTATATCCGAGATAGAGGCGCGTTGCTGCTCCGCAAAGAACCGGATCTGTTGCTGCGCGAACAGGATATCGTCTTTCACCTGCTGCGGCGTACCGTCTACAATTGTTTTGATCTGCGCGTCCGTCAACCGGAAAGATGCGGGCGACCAGTTGTCGAATGCCGCCGCATATTTCCGCACGGCCGCATCGCCGTTCTCTTCTATGTCGCGGATGATCTTTTCCACGCTTTTCCTGACATCCGCATCCGCGTTTCTGATATCGGACTCACTTTTTCCCTTTTTTAAATACCTGCTCATTGGTTTGGTTAACTTTTGTGATTAATTCCCCCATAAAGCGGGGTCGTTGCCTTTGCTTTTCCGCCATTCGTTCCGCCACCGGTGAATGTCCGCGGGACCGATCAAGGGGCGCGGTTTCCGGGCCGCGGCATCGGGAATGGCGGGTATCCGCGATGCTTTCGCCTGGTACCAGTATGCCACACTGGCGAGGTCCAGCGTCAGCACGTTCATGCTGCCGTGTTCGATGGTGAAACGGAAAGATGTATCAAAACAAACCGGGTCCTGTATATGGAACCGGTAGATATGTGTTCTGCCGAGAAAGCCCTTTTCCCCGTTCACTTTCGCGTAACCGAAGTAAGGGCTGGCATAAGGCTTGTCCGGCGCGCCCCAGGAAGTGTTGAAATAATCTTCCGTGCCGGTGCCGTGCAATGTGGGGCGCTCATCGCCGTCGATGAATATCATGTCGTCTCCCTCCCCGTACCAGTAAGGCGTGGGGGAATGCACATAATAATTCACGCCGGCGAAATGCCCTTTCCCTTTGATGTCCGCTATCACGTAATTGTTGCTGCCGGTTTTGTTGGGCTTACCGGGACCGAACATCCAGTGTTCATTTTCCACGCTGTCTTCCGCGGCCGTCAGCTGGTGGTTGTACCAGGCATGGAACCGGCCGGTCTGCGGCGGCAGCTCTTTCATCTCCAGGTAATCGATATAGAAATACAATGTTCTTATTTCGCTGGCGGACTGGTTCTCGATCTCTATCCTGGCGCCATTCGCGAACGGCATTGCAAAATAGCTGACGAGCCCCATGCCGTTCACCGGCGTAGCGGCCAGCGGCGCGGACGTAAAGAGGTAGGAATCATTCCAGCCCTGCCCGAAGAAGGGGCCGATGGGTGATTGCACGGAGGGATAATCGTTGCCGTCCCAATACATGCTGATGATGACATCGTTGCGGCTTAATTTGTCCGGCTCCGGCCCCATGGTAAACCAGATATGCTGGATGATGCCCGCGCCTTTTACGTCAAAGATGACGCGCTTCTCCCCGCTTTTGATATGCTGCACGTTGTCGTTGTTATCGCCGGAGCGGTCGTAGCTACTGACGCGCTTTGACTTTGCATGCTCCCTGATCCTTGCGAGACCGGTCATTTCCTGCGCGAACGCGGGCACGGTGCAGCAACAGCATATCATCAAACGGAACATTGTTTTCATAACAGTGGATTTAATTGCCCCACAATTGAGGATCGTTGCCTTTGCTCTTTCTCCATTCATTTCTCCATTTATGGAAATCGCCGATATTGATCATCGGCTTCGGCGCGCGGGCTTCCTTGCCGGGTATCGCCGGAACCGCGGTGGCTTCGCTTTGGTACCAGTAAGCCACGCTGGCGAGGTCCAGCGTCAATACGTTGTTATGACCATGTTCGATGGTGAATTTGAAGGACTTGGAAAAGTACAGCGGATCGGTGATGTGAAAGCGGTAGAGGTGCGTTCTCCCTAGCCATCCCATGTCGTTGTTCACACGCGGATAACCGTAGTAGGCATGCTGGAAAATATTCTTCGGACAAAAAGCCGTGTTGAAATAATCCTCCGTGCCGGTGCCGTGCAATGTAGGCGTGGAAGCGCCATCGATATAGATCATATCGTCCCCTTCACCGTACCAGACGGGCGTGGGGCAATGCACATAATAGTTCACGCCCACGAAATGGCCTTTCCCTTTGATATCGGCGAACAGGTAGTTGTCTTTACCCGTAGTGTTGTTGCCGGTCTTGCCCAGGATGCCCCATTCGTTTTCCCCGCCATCGCCCGCGGAGCCGGCGAGCTGCTTGTTATACCAGCTGTGAAAGCGGCCGGAGTTGGGTGGCAGCTTGTCCATCTCCACATAATCGACATAGTAATAGAAATTGTCGATCGCCCGGCCGGTTTCGTTCTCTATTTCTATGCGGGCGCCATTGGCGAAGGGCATGCTGAAATAGCTGACCAGCCCTTTCCCCCTGTCCGGCCCGGCGATCAGCGGCAGGGAGCTGAATTCGTAGGACTCATCCCATCCCTGCCCGAAGAAGGGCCCGATGGGCGATACTACGGAAGGTTCCGCTTTTCCGTCCCAGTACATGCGGATGATGATGTTATTCCTGTTGAGCGCGCCGGGGTGCGGCGCCATGGTGATCCAGATGTGATTGATGATACCCGCGCCTTTTACGTCGAATATGATCTTCTTTTCATTATTTTCTATGCGGATAAAATCGTCGTTGCCTCCGCTTCTGTCGTAGCTGCTGATCCTTTTCGAGGTCATGCCGGTTTGTATCTGCGACAGCGCTGCCAGGTCACTGGCGGGCGTTTGCGCCTGCGCGCCGATCGCGATGGCGCATAGCAGGGCGATGGTTATGCTTGTTTTCATGTGTTTTTATTTACGCATCATTGATTCAATAACGGGGCCCGCCGGTTTTGCGATCGCGGAATTTTTCGTCAGCTCCCAGAAGTTTTCACGCTGCTGTATCTGCGCCTGCGTGGTCACGATCCAGCTTTGTATCCATCCTGTGAGCGTACACCAGGCGCCCCATCCCGCGTCGGAGTTGGAAGCCCAGTAATCCCACCGCCCGAAATCAAATCCCCGGAACCAGGCGCCGTCCAGGTCTTTATGCTTTTCACTTTGCACCTGTATGCGGGTGAGGAAATCGGACAGCTTGCTGACCGCGTCGCGGTACTTCTGGTTGCCGGTTGCGCCGGCGGCTTCGTTGAGGCTGAACACGGCGAAGTTGCAGGTATACAGCATGCAGGCTACTTTTTCGCCATTGCGGAATATCAGCGAGCCTTCATCAGAACCGTAATCCTCGTTCTTCTTCAATTCTTTGAACATGCCTTTGCCTTTCCCCAGTTCTTCGCGGATGGCGCCGCTTTCGTCCTGGTACTGCAATATCTCGTTCACCATTTTATCCAGCCACTGCCGGTGCTGTTCCGTGTCTTCTACTCTCACGAGCCATGCCAGCGGGAGGATCATGCGCGCGCGTTGCGTTTGCATGCTGCTGCCCCAGCGCCATTTGTCCGGGTACGCTTCCATGGTGATGCGGATCGCTTCTTTTGATTTTTCCAGCAGCGGGGCGTATTTCGTTTTGTCGTACAGCCAGAGGTAGCAGGCCCACATCCAGGATTCAAAATGGGGAGACGGATGGATGAGGTCGCGTTGCTGGTAGAATGCCAGGCCGTTCCGGATGATGTCTGCTTCTTCCAGCCGCTCGCCGCGGAAGCCGAGCTTGCCGGTGGTCCTGAAATTGCCGATGATGGCTTCGGTCAGCGCTTTATCCCACTCGCTGCTGTTGAGGTACGATGCCGCGCCGATAGCGCCGAGGATGGCGCGGGCATTGTCGTCACCGTAAAACGTACCGGCGTTGGTGGTGGCCCAGCCGATCAGTCCGTAGGCGGGACTGGCGGGATCATTCTTCGCGCCGGCGCGCATGTTCGATGTTTTGAACATGTAGTTGATGATGTTCGTGGCTTTTTGCTGGTATGATTTGTTCGATAAAAGCCGTCCCGCCGCGGCCAGCGCCATGCTGGCCTCTCCCTGCACGTCGGCGCGCATCCAGTAGCGGTATTCCTGGCTGCCGTCGTAAAAGATGGTGGAGGTATGCCCTTCCAGGATGCCGAGGCTGCCATCGCCGTTGGGCTTGTCCTGGCTGACGGGCGGGCCTACCGGCTTGAGGCCGTTGCTGCCGTATTTTTCCCAGTCCTGTTTCCAGGACGGGTGTATGAAAAAGCGGCCGTTCTCAAACCATGCCG
This sequence comes from Chitinophaga cymbidii, assembly GCF_007992715.1. GTDB lineage: Bacteria > Bacteroidota > Bacteroidia > Chitinophagales > Chitinophagaceae > Chitinophaga > Chitinophaga cymbidii. Next base: position 320,086 of record NZ_BKAU01000006.1, on the reverse strand, counting down.
CGCCTTTGCGGATGCTGTTCAGCCGGGCGTCCGCGGGCAGCGGGGTATTTCTTCCGTACATGGGGCGCACGTCTTCTTCCCATTTATCCAGCTGAATATCCTTCTTCCCGGTGATGCGGGACAGGATGTATTTCCACACCGTTTTTACCGCGGCCTGCGGGCCGTAGCGCCCGGTCTGGAAATTGCTTAACCCGGTCATGCACACCAGTGCGTTATCCTGTTCGAATAACAAGGGATAGGTTTTGGTATCCGCGAGTCCGTATTCCGCTTTATCGAAGCCCACTACTTTCGCCAGCACGATCAGGGGATCTTTTGCATCTACGGGCAGCACGTGGCAGTTCTGGATGCCCAGGAGGTCCATAGGCGCCAGTTCTTTGCCGAAAACATCCGCGGTGATAACGCCGCGTTCCAGGTGTGTTTCCACTGGTTGGGCGGGAATGTTCAGGCCGGGGAATGCCGCGGGATATTCGATGTAGAGTTTGAGGGATTTTTTGTTGGCTGCGTCCAGCAGTTCAGGCGAGATGCGGTTGACAGGGTCTGTCTGCGGATAGTTATCTGCCAGTATGAATACACCCGCTCCTTTGGGCGCCGCTTTCACCACCGCTTCCGGCGTATCGTATTTTCTGATCGTGAATCCTTCGCGCTGTAATAACCGGTACAGGTCGTTGCGCTCATTACCATAGAAATATATTTCTTTCCCGTTGCCGGCGCAAGCGGTGAGCCCTGCTGCGAGGAGGCACAGCCATAAAAAGATTTTTATCTGTCTGATCTTCATCTTGATGAATTATTTAACGTTGTGAGCAGCCGCAGCGCTTCCGTGGTGATCAATGTATCCGCGTTCTCCGCCAGGTACGACCATTTACCCGGCCCCGTTTCATATCCGCCTTCCGCAAATGCTGCTGCCGTGGGAATATACCCGATGGTGTTTTCCGCGTATGCCGCTACGATGGTATGCGCAAAGGGAGAACCCCGTTCGATGGCGAAAGCGGTTGCTGTAAAAGGTTCACCGGGGATGAACACCATCGCCAGCGAACCGATGCGGATGGCGCTGAACCGCGCGAGCGCGTCAGCCTGCGTCATACCGGCTTCCGGGCGTACCGGGAACTGCATTTCGCTGTGCGCATGGCTGAATGCCTCTTCGCAGCTACTTCTCTCCTGCTGCTGCACCAGTTCCGCCAGTGCGCGGCCATGCCGCTGCGCGTACGCCGGCCCGCAGGAAACGGTGGGCGGATTGATCTCGCCCGCCGCGCCATTCAGGAATATGGGCATGCCGTGTTCTCCCGATGCTTCCAGCGCAAGGCACATTTCACCGGGAAATTCCGCGGAGATATGCGGCAGCAGCATTTCATGTACGGGATGGCATACGGCATGCACCAGCGTGGCGATCGTGTCGCCATGCTGATCCCGGAAGGCCACTGAATGCACCCGGCGGTCCACTGGCTGCCGGTTCATCAGTTCCGGTGCGATGGGTTGCACGGCGTCGGACATGATCACGCCTTCCGGCGTGGGGATGCGGCGCAGCAGGGTATAGCCTTCCAACACGCCCACGGCGAATGAAGCATGGCAGGGCCGCGCCGCCACCGCTGCTTTCAGGATGGCTTCCTTTACCTTGTGCTGCACATCCGCCAGCCATTTTTTATACACCGGTGTTTTGTACAACCCGGATAATGCCACCGATTCCGGGCCATTGTGTGTATGCGTGCACGTTATGATGATCCTTTCCGGGGGAATGACGCCGGACAGCCCTTCCTTGAAGTGTTGCCACCCACCGGTGGCGGTGTCGTTCAATGCGAGCAGGTCCAGCGAAACGATGGCTACCAGGTCTTTCAGCGTTCCCAGTACGAGCACACGGGCTTTCAGCGGCAGGCGCACCGATTCGAAAGGTTCATACGATCCTTTCACGGAGGAAGTGAGCAGGCCCACTTCCAGCGGCGGTGTAATGTCTGTTACCGAAGTACCGGCGAGTAATTGCGTTTGTTCCATCATTATTTTTTCTTCACCCAGTTAAGCGCCTGCTGCCAGAAAGCATCGTAGCTGTCCCACAATTCAAAGTTCAGGCCCCAGTGCGGCGCGGGGTCGGACATATAGGTAAGGATGCGGCCCTTGCCATATTCGCCTGCCACCACCAGCGGATGGCCGGTTTCTTTCACCCGTACCAGCACTTCGCCTTCGGGCTTCGCGGTCACTTCATTATATCCGAAAATGGGCGGGAAGTTTTTCCAGTTCAATCCTTTTACCACAGGATGATCGGGCACCAGCACTTCCGCGGTGAATCCGGCGGAAGATTCCACCAGGTCTTCCGTAACGAGGCATTGTACGGGCAAAGCATGGGAGAAGGAGCTTCTGCCCCATCCGCCTTTGCCGAAAGCGCCGCTGAAAGAGAGCCATCCGCCGAGCATCAGCAATCCGCCGCCGTCCGCTATCCACTCTTTCACCAGCGTGAGCCGGTCGGGGAAGGTAACGACTGTATCCTTGCGCTGCGCGCGGTCGAAGAAGCTGGGGAACAGGTGAAAACATTTTGCTTCCACATCGCTGATGATAAGGCCGGCTGATGTGTCCAGTATTTCTTCGAGCCTGCCGGGCTGCATGCGGTACAGCTCCCAGTTGGCCATGGTGGTAACATCCGCCAGCGGCTCGATCGCTTCCTTGAGCTTTTTTCCATAGAAATGCAGGTCTGCATCTTTTGTTTCCGTTCCGAAAGGTGTTTCGATAAATAGCGGTCCCACGCTGAATACCCAGTCGCCCAGGTAAAGTATGTGCTCGCGTTTTACGTCCGTCGCTTGTTTCATGTTATCTTGATTTTATTTGTTTTGTTCGTTGATATTATCCGCTGCGCGTACTGACAGCAGCGCGAGGTATTGTTTCGCCATTTTCCAGAAGATGATGTACAGCGCCACTGCTGTCACAAGGGTGAGCGCGGCCATGGCATAGCGTGCAAACCAGGCATGCGTAAGGCCGACCATCAGCAGGGAAACCGAGGCCGCGCCTGCAATGGCGATGAATATGCCGCGGAACACCGGCCGGAAAGAGCCGTCAGCGCCGGGTTTGTCCAGCGATCTATAAGGCGTCCAGCAGCCGAGCGGATGCGCGCGGAGATAGAATTTCCGCAGCAGCTCGTCCGGGTCGGGCTTTGTGAGCAGCGCTACGGTTATCCACAACACCGTTGTCAATCCCATCACCAGCAGCGTTTGCCAGTACCAGGGAATCAAAGGGGCGTTGAAGCCCAAAAGGGTCAGCAGCTTCGGCCCCAATACCACCAGGCAGAAGATCGCCGCGCCGCCAAACGAAGCAGCTACGCGGGCGGGACCGTTGAAGCGCCACCACCACCACTGTGCCCAGTTGGCCGGCAGCTCTGCCGCGCTGAGGGACAGCATGAAGATGGCCACGTCCGTAATGATCATCACATTGAACACCACGGCGATGGACAACGCGAGTATCACGATCATCCCCACTTTACCCATCAGCATATAATGGCTTTCCTTCGCGTCGCGCACAAACCAGCGGCGGTAGATATCGCTTACCAGCACCTGGCTGCCGAAGTTCAGGTTATCGCCTACGGTGGACATGGTGGCAGCCAGCATCGCGGCCACCATCAATCCCATCGCGCCGGCGGGCAATAATGTTTTCATCAGTTTGCCATATACCAGCTCCCGGTCCGCATCGATCGCCCGCAGCTCCGGCCACATCACGGCGGCGCTGATGCTGGGCAGCGTCACCAGTAAGAGCAGCAGGAACATGCTGATAGCGGTTACTACATACATCGTCAATGCTTCCGAAGGCGTGCGCGTGGAAAGGATGCGTTGTCCTTCCATGGCGCCGCCCATGGGCGCGGCATCTCCGCCATAGCCAATACTCTGCCCCAGCAGCCAGCCCAGCGCGGCTGCCAGCGGGAATACCGAATGGTCCTGCGGCGGCATGGAGCCCAGTATCTCCGCGCTATCCGGACCAAACGTCGTCTGTATGGCGGTGACCATTGCTTCCGCGCCGCCGAAGTGCTCCAGCGTGAGCCAGGCCAGCATGATGGTGCCCGCGAGAAAGATGATCATCTGTATCAGGTTGGAGATCACCACGCCTTTGTATCCCGAGGAGAATACGAACAGAATGGACACCGGCACTACCAGGTATAATGTCTGCAGTTTGGTGAGATCGAAAGCGGGGCCCATGATCTTGTACGCCGCCAGCAGCGTAATGCCCGTCCATGCCGGCATGGCGATCAGCGACGTGCGGATGGCGATCCAGAGGCGCATGGCCGCGGCGGCGCCTTTCGGGAAACGCAGATCATAGAATTCCAGCGTGGTGAACAGGTTGAGCCTTCTCCAGAAAACGGCAAACAGCACGCCGCCGAGGAACAGCGCCAGCCCGAAGCGGCTGAGGTACCACCAGCAGATGAACCCGCCGGTTGCAACAGCGAGGCCGCCGTAACCGGTAGCGGCATCCGGACTTACCAGCGCCGCCGTGTAGGAAATACCGTTGAGCCAGCCGGGTATCTTGCGGCCGCCGAGAAAAAAGTTGTCCATACTTTTATTCGCGAAGCGGCGGTGCCAGAACCCGATGCCGAGCATCCCCAAAATGTATATGCCTACGATCCAGATGTCTACGTGCTGCCAGTTCATATGATGTAATTCCGGTTTGTCAGAGAATGCCTTTTAAACGTTGTGCCAGTGGCGCGAGCGGCGGCAGATCATTTTCAGGTCTGTCCAGGTAGAAATAAGCGGTGGCGGAATAGTTATCCACGCGGAAGAAGTTCACCCATTCATCCGCCGGAAACCTGTCGTCCGTATAAGCCGGATATGCCGGTTCTTCTTCCAGTTTGATGAGCTTTTCTTTCGTCATAACGCTGATGGGTTTCACTTTACCGCCGGCTTTTGCGATCTCACGGATCTTGTCGCGGCCCCCTCCGCCCATCATTTGTATGGTCACGCGGCAATCCGTCTGGAAATAGATGGGATCGGGCACATGATAGCGGTAAAAGGCGAACTGCCCTTTTGCTTTGTCAACAATGGGCGCGCCCTGGTAGAGATGCGCAAAGGCGCCGAGGTTCCAGGCGGAGCCGATGTAATCTTCCGTGCCGGTACCCACCAGTGTGGGATATTCCGTGTCGCCGTCCAGCCAGGTTTTTACTTCTCCTTCTCCGAACCAGGTATCGCCGTAGATCTTGTCTGCAATGATGCTCAGGTTGGTGCCGAGGAAACGGCCTTTGCCTTTTACTTTCGGCAGTATCTCGAAATCCTCTCCCAGCCTGCCGTCCGTGCTGCTGTTCCAGTGCGCGTGGAAATAAGCTATGTCTTTCGGGTGTTTTTTCACTTTTGTGAGGTTCACGTCAAAGAACAATAGCTGATCATGTTTTGATTCATTTACAAAAACGATCTTCGCGTGTTTTTTAAACGGCATGGGCACGGAGCAGTTGAACGACTTCCCTTCCGGATCGGTGAACAGCGCGCTCTGGAAAGCGGTTCTGCGCCCCAGGCCGATGCCGAAGAAGTCCCCCAGGGGCACGGCCACCGCGGGTTTGCCGGCGCCGTCCCAGTACATCTCGATGTAAATGGAACGCAGCGAAGCTGGACTTCTTTCGATGATGGTAAGCCATATGCGGTTGATCACACCTGCGCCTTCGTAGTCCATCATCACCTTTCTTTCCCCGGCTTTGATCCATTCGGATGCGTGTCCTTTTGCACCTTTGTTTTCCATGCCGCCTTTGCCTTTCGCGCCGGTAGCGTTTTCCAGGCTGATCCACCGGGTTTCTGTTCCGGCGGGCAATTCATATAATTGCTGCGCGTTCACCGCTGCCGGTAATATGCAGCCCAACAGGAACAACCAGCCTGCGTAACATAATCTTGCCATGCTTGTACGTTATTGTTTGATAATGTCTTTACCAGCCCGGGTTCTGCACGAGGTTCTTGTTCTTTTCCAGTTCACGTTGCTGTATGGGCCAGAGGTAATGTTTCTTTTCGAACACTCTTTTTTCTACTACTCTTCTTTTATAGAAAGCGTCGCTGGTGATGTCATATCCGTCGGTCAGCACATCGATGCCGTAGATGTTTCCGTTATCGATGGTTTCCGCGAGCTTCCAGCGGTGCAGGTCGAAATAACGGTGTGTTTCAAAAGCCAGTTCTATTCTTCTTTCGTGCCGGATCTTTTCGCGCATGTCTTCCTTCGAGAGGCCGGCGGGCAGGCCCGGTAATCCGGCGCGGTCGCGGATCAGGTTCACATATTTATACACATCCGCCACGGGGCCGTCTGCTTCATTCAGCGCTTCCGCATAGTTGAGGTACTGTTCGCCGAGGCGGAAGAATATCCATGTTCTGATAGGCCCCGCCGGAGGTTGCTGCACGTAAGCGGGGTTGGTTAATTTCTTCATAAGATACCCCGTTTCGCTGAAATTTGCACCGGCATCAAAGGGCCGTCCATCCAGCCCGCTCTTCCAGAATTGCAGCGGCGTGTGCCGGTTGTGCGGAGCGCCCGTTTTGAACTTGGCGCCGGTGAAGCTGATGCTGGCATAGAACCGGGGCTCTCGGCCTACGTACATGCCGCGGGTGCCGGCGTAATAATGATCCGTTGCATCGGCGGCCTGTGTGCTTTCATCGTAGCCGGACAACGGGTTGATGATGGGCGTCATGTCCGGGTTGTAGCCGAGGATGGGGCGCATGCCGTTCGCCATTTCATAATCGTCCACGATGTTCTGCGTGGCCGCCTGCAAAGGCCAGTTGGCATTGGGCATTCCCCTCGGCTCGCTGTAGGCGTCTATGTTGATATAACCGGGATCGTTGCTGGTAAAGAATACTTCGTCGTTGAAATTGACGTAGAACGTTTCATAGTAGTTCTGCACGGGGTCGTTGCCGGAGCGGTGCAGCTTGTGCCCAACGGATTCCGCCAGGTCTATGCATGCCTTGGCGGCGTTGGCGGCGGTTTTCCATCTTGCTGGCTGGGCATCGGGAAACAGGCGCATGCCCTCTTTGTCCACAAAACCGGCATAGTCCGGGTTGCCGTTCCAGAGCGGGCTGGCCATGTACAGCAGCACTCTTGCTTTCAGCGCGGCACAGGCTACTTTTGATGGTTTGCCGTAATCGTTGGCGGCGGTGATCCTGGGCAACAGCAGCTCCGCGGCCTTGTCGCATTCGCTGACGATGAAATCCACGCATTCTTCTATCGGCCGGCGTTTGAAGGCCACGAGGTCTTCATTCAACTGTATCGTCCTGTCAATGACCGGCACCGGTCCATACGCCCTGATCAGGAAAAAATGGTTGAGCGCGCGGAGGAACCGCGCTTCCCCTTTCCAGTTATTGATCCTGTCCGCCGAAGCCAGTTCGGATGGCGCCAGCTTGTCGATGTTCTCCAGGAAAATGTTCGCTTTGCGGATGGCGAAATAGGCATGCGACCAGATGTCCTGCACATAGGAATCCGCGTTCCAGTTGCCGGCATTAATGGCATTGGTGAAATTCGGTTCGTAGCAGATCTCCAGCTCGTCCGTTGCCGCGTTGAAGGTATTGTTCGGCGGCTGCCCGCCACCCGGATTATCTACCATCGCCAGCTCTTTCGGCAGATGCGAGTAAATATTGGCGAGGAACTGTTCCGCAAATACAGCGTTCGTAAATACCTGCTCCTGCGTCAGGTCTTCGTCCGGCGTTTTCTCCAGGTAGTCCTTGTTGCAGGATAACGCCGTGAGAAGCAACACTGTGGTCAGCACAGGAATTATATATGATTTCATGATTCCAGTTTTTTTGATTGACTAAAAATTGGCTTCCAGCCCGAAATTGTAATTGCGCGGAATAGGATACCCGCCCGTACCGAAATCGGATTCCGGATCGATGACCTTGATCTTGTCCCAGGTAGCCAGGTTGGTGCCCTGTATAAACACCCGTATGCTTTTCAGTGTGGCTTTTTTGGTCAGGTTGACGGGGATGGTGTAGCCGATCTCCGCGTTTTTGATCCGCAGGTAGTCACCGCTTCTTTGCCATAGCGTAGAGCCGGTATAATTGTTTTTGCTGGCCGCTCTTACCGCCGGAAATTCAGCGTGCTCGTTGTTGCCGCCCACGATAAAACGTTTGTCGTATACCTGCTGCATCACGTTGTAATAACCCGCCTGTGCGGAGAAAGCCCATGCCGTCCAGCCCTGCGTGAAGAAGAAGTCCCTGTTGGCCGCTCCGGTGAAAAAGATGGTAGCATCAAATCCTTTCCAGGCGGCGGTGGCGCCGAAGCCGTACATGATCTGCGGTTCGGAGCCGTAAGTGCCAATGACGGTGCGGTCCGCCGAAGTGATCTTGCCGTCCTGGTTAATGTCTTCATATTTGATGTCACCGGGACGAATGATCGCCTGCAATGCTGTTTGAGAGGGGCTTTTGTCGATGTCCTCCTGGTCCTGGAAGAAGCCGAGCGCCTTGTAGCCGAGGTTGGAGCCGATGGGATAGCCCCGGAGGTCCTGGTAAGGATACAGCGCGGGCGGCGCATCATTTTCGATGATCTTGTTTTTAGCGTAAGTAAAGTTGACGGTGAAGGAATAGTAGAAGCCGCTTTTGGTGGTATTCCTGACCTGTATGTTGGCTTCGATCCCTTTGTTTTCGGTGACCCCTACGTTGCCGAAGGGCACGGTGCCGCCGGGATAGCCCGCGTAAATGGGGATGGTCCTGCGTTCCAGCAGCTGCCCTTCCCTGCGTTCGTGGAACACGGTGGACGACAGCGTGAATTTTCCGTTGAACATTTCCAGGTCGAAGCCGAGATCTGTTTTATAGGCCGTTTCCCAGGTCACGTCCGGGTTCCCGATGCGGGCTTCGCTTTTGCCGCCGGGATTGACGTTCTGGTCCCTCCCGAACACGTAGCCGGTGGCGGATTTGTTGTAAGTGCTCAGGTAGAGGAAGCGCGCGCCGCCGATCCTGTCGTTCCCCACGATCCCGTAGTTGCCTCTCAGTTTCAGCAGGCTGAAGGTGTTCTTGTTCCAGAAGGCTTCATTGGAAATGATCCAGCCGGCGCCGATGGCGGGGAACAATCCGTACCGCTTGCCTTTCGGGAAGTTCTCCGAGCCGTTGTATCCGGCGCTCAGCTGGAGCAGGTACCGGTAATCGTAGTTGTAAGTCAGGCGGCTGATGAGGCCCTGTCGGCGTTCCGGCAGGTTGGCGATGGAGTTGCCGGCGTTGACGTTGGTGAACTCCCTTCTTTCTCCCGTGAGCATGCCGGTAACATGGTGGTTGCCAAAGGAGCGGTCGTAGTCGATGCCGGCCTGTGCGTACATTGTTCTGTAAGTTTCATTCAGGTTATAGAAGCCCAGCGGTGATTCGGTGGCCCATTGCTTGTAGGTTTCCGCGCCGGTCACCGGGTCTTTGGAATAAGAATACGTGGCCGGTGTTTTCCGGCGGATGTTCTGGGTGATGTCTACCACGTCGAAGGCCACGAGCCCGCGGGCGGACAATCCCGGTGTTACATATGAAAGGTCCCATTTGGCGGAAAGGTTACTCACCAGCGTGTTATAGAACTGTTTCGTATAGCCGGTCTGTGTGGTCAGCGCATAAGGATTCAGCAGGAGGTCGCCGAAAGCGCCGGGCTGGCTGCCATTGGGATTTTTAACGGGATAGGTGTTCGGCGCCGTGAGCTTCAGGCCCATCAATATCCTGCCGGCGTCCGTGCCGGGGAAGTTGGTGTTGGAGATGATGCCGGAGAGGCCGAGCGCGAGCGAGAACCTTTTGCTCAGCTTCACGTCCACATTCGATCTGAAATTATAGCGTTTCAGCGCGGCGTTGGTCTTGTAGGTGTTGGCGGGATCTTCGTTGTAAATACCTTCCTGGATGGTATAGCCGAGGTTGAGGTAATACTTTACCGTTTCCGTACCGCCGGATACGCCCAGGTTATTCATCATCTGGCGGGTCCTTTTCTTCAGCACCACATCGTACCAGTTCACGTTGGGATACATGTAGGGATCGGAGCCGTCTTTGTATTTCTGTATTTCTTCGGCCGAGAACTTGGGCGCTTCTCCCACGTTTTCCAGCGCTTCGTTATGCAGCAGGGCGTATTCATATCCGTCGATATTGTCTTCAATACGCATCGGCACTACCATGGCGGCTTCTGTGCGGAAGGTAATATTGGGCTTGCCTACCACGCCTCTGCGGGTGGTGATCATGATCACGCCGTTCGCGCCCCTGTTGCCGTATACCGCGGTGGAGGCCGCGTCTTTCAGTACGGTGAAGCTTTCAATTTCCTGGATGTTCATGGTGGTCCAGTAGTCCTGTAGTTCGCGTTCCACGCCGTCTACGATGATCAACGGCTTGTTGGTGCCGCTCTGGGATACGAGGCCGCGGATAAATACTTTGGCCGCGTCATACCCCGGTTCGCCGGAAGTTTGCCGGGTAATGATACCGGCGAGCTTTCCGCCGATGGCGTTGGTCAGCGATGGCGTGGAGTACTTCTGTATCTCGCGGGCGGAAACAGAAGATACGGCGCCTACGTTGGCGATCTTTTTCTGCGTGCCGTACCCCACGATCTGTATTTCATTCAGCTTCTGGCTTTCTTCATCCGGCATGAGCCTGACGGTGATATTCCTTTGGCCGCCTACTTTGATGGTGGTGCTGTAGTAGCTGAGGAAGCTGAATACCAGGGAATCTTCCTCGCGCTGCACTTCGATCATGAACTTGCCGTTCGCGTCGGTGGTAACGCCTTTGGAGGTGCCTTTGATACGGACCGAAGCACCGGGCAGGGCTTCGTCCTTTTCGTTGGTGACGAGGCCCGACACCACGAAAGAACGTGCGTCCGCGGGAGGTGTATGCCCGGCCGCCATAGCAGCGGCCGGTGCGATATAAAAGAAGAGCAGCATCACGGATGCATAAGGCGTGATGAACCGGGCGGCGGAGGAAATATATCCACCCCGGATTTTTCCGAAGAACAGATCGGTGAACCTGAATCCCGTAGAGAATTGCATAAATAATAGGTTTAAAGGGTTCGGCGTTTGTTCGAATTTTTCGTGATAACGTGAATGTTTACGGTCTTTGGAACTTACAATTGCTTCATTAAGTCGGGCTGATGATCCTGGTTGATAATAAAATCATCTGATAATCATTTTCATTACTGAAATGAATACGTATTCAAAAAATAAAACGGCAAAAAAAATGCTATTTCCTCGAACGCACGGTATTCCGCACCACCAGGTGCCCCTTCATCATTACGATGCGGGATGCGGTGGTCTTGTCATTGATCTCTTCGATGAGCAGCTCCACAGTACTGTCTACCATCTCTTCCAGCGGCTGTTCCCAGGTGGTGAGGGAATAGGAAGGCCACTCGGACATGCGGATATTATCGAATCCCACTACGGATACGTCTTCCGGTATTTTCAAACCGATCGTTCTGATGGCGTCCATCACGCCGAGCGCGATGATGTCGTTCCCACAGAAGATACAATCGATGCTTTTGTTTCTCGTCATCAGCTCCTGCGCGGCTTTGAAGCCGCTTTCAAACGTATAGTTGCCCGGTTCGATCATCAGGTTGCTGATGGACCGCTCTTCCAGCACTTCCCGGAAACCTTTCAGCCGGTCGATCGTGGTGGAGGTGTCGGAAGGCCCGGAAATAAAGGCAAAGGAGCGGTGACCGGTTTCTACCAGGTACGTGGCGATCTGCTTGGCGGCCAGGTAGTTATCGCAGAACACGGCGCTGCTTTCCAGGTGCTCCGTATAGCGGTTGAACAGGATTACGGCGATGCCGTAGCGTTTGAACTTCTGTGAGGCGGAAGAAGACAGCAGCGCATCGGTAATGATAACGCCTTCTATATTGTATTCCAGGAGCTGCGTTACTTCGCTCTCCTGTATTTCTTCATTTTCTGAATTGATAAAGATGAGATGATATCCCAGGGCTGATAACCGGTTGTGGAAGATCTCCAGCACGGCGGAATAAAAGGGATTGCGGATGTTGCGCATGATGATCCCCACCATCATGGTCTTGCGTGTAATAAGGCTTCTGGCGTGGGCGTTCGGCTTATAACCCAGCTTCTCGGCCACTGCCAGTATTTTCTTCCGTTTCTTCTCCGACACATTCGTATTACCGGCAAATACCCGCGAAACAGTAGACTGTGATACGCCTGCTATTTCCGCTACGTCCTGTGATGTGTAATTCTTTTGCTTCAAGACTTGCCTTTTTAAACCGGGAATCGGGTGGAATGAAAAATGAATGCGTATTCATTTCTACAAATATAATTTCCTTTTTTGGAAAAAGAAGAGAAATTTTCAGAAATCCGGAAAAAATTTGCCTGCTGTAGCAAAGCGGACCGGAAATGCATATGCGATAAGCTGCTTTCAGTAAAATGCAGATCAGTATGAAATTTCGTAATAGCCATACCCTGTTAGCTTTACGGCCTCCTCTACCCTTTCCTTCTGATCCGTTTTAAAAACAAGCAATGCATAGTCATCTCCACCGGTATTCATGAAACCCAACTGAAACCCATGCTGCCGTAGCGTGTTGTCATACGTTTTGAATACGTTGTCGTATGACACGGACGCATTGGGTTCCCATTGCGTGTCGGAAGGCAGGCCGATCACCGTATCGTAGTTTTGTTTGAGGGAAGTTTCTATCCGCCATACCAGGTCTTCGATGGCGGATTTCCAGTCCAGCAGGGAAATAAAAGCGATGTCCTCATCATCCGTAAAATTGCTCAGGCTGTACAGCGGCTCGAAAGCGTCGTTGCTATCGTTAAAAGTTTTCAGTTGATTGATGACGGGCTCCAGTTTGGGATGCAGCGCGGGCGTCACCAGCTCCCGCATGAGCTGCAGGAAGCCCTGCTTTTCACTGACACTCAGCGGTTCGGCGACAACGGCATCCGTAAACTGATCGAAGGTATGCGCAGCCTTGCTGACAACCGCCGGTTTCTTCTTTTCAAACCAGCCGCTGCCGGCAAACTCCTTTTTACACCAGAGATAGAATACAATGATGCCTCCGCCGACGAACAGGAATTTGTCGCCGGGGAAAAAATACATCCTCAGCAAGAAAAGTGCAACGATCAAAATGATCAATACGATAAAGTACATCCTGTTTCCCATAAGTATTGTTATTGTTTCTTTTCGCGGTAAGGTTATTTACCTGTAGTAACAAAAAAGCCGCCCTGTATGAGCGGCTTTCCTTATGATCAAAGTTCGTTTTTCTTCAGTTGCCCCACGGCATAATCCACTGCCCGCGCCGTTAACGCCATATAGGTCAGTGACGGGTTCTGGGTGGATGTGGAGGTCATGCAGGCGCCGTCTGTTACAAACACGTTATGGCAGTCATGCAGCTGGTTCCATTTGTTGAGCACGGACGTTTTGGGATCGTGGCCCATGCGCGCGCCGCCCATTTCGTGGATATCCAGGCCGGGAGCCTGCTTGCTGTCGCTTACACGAATATCGGTGAAGCCTGCTTTGGTGAACATCTCTGTCATCTGCTCATGATAGTCTTTGACCATCTTTTCATCATTATCATCATAATCGATATTCACCTTCAACAGCGGCATGCCCCATGCGTCTTTCTGTGATTTGTCCAGCCGCACATAGTTCGATTCTTTGGGAATGGTCTCTCCCATCATGTGCGAGCCTACGTGCCAGCCGCCCAGCTCTTTTTTCATCAGCTGCTCTTTCAGCCCTTCACCAAAGCCGCTGGTATCGCGGTGTGTGCCTCTGCCGGCGGAAAATCCGGCGGCATATCCCCGCAGGAACCCGGTTTCCTGGCGGTATACGTTCCTGAAGCGGGGAAGATAGGCGCTGCTGGGGCGTCTTCCTTCCGTATACACATCCTTGAAATCGTTGAAGCTGCCGGATACACGTGCGCGGTAATTATGGAATGCCACATACTTGCCGAGAACGCCGCTGTCGTTGCCAATCCCTTCGGGGAAGCGTTGGGAAACGGAGTTCAGCAGCAGCAGGTTGGTATTGAGCGCGCCTGCGTTCACGAAGATGACCTTTGCATAATATTCGATCACCTGTTTGGTCTTCGCGTCTATCACGCGCACACCGGTGGCCTTGTTCTGTTTGTCGTCAAAAATGATCTCCTGCGCCACGCTGTCCGGCCGCAAAGTGAGGTTGCCGGTCCTTGCCGCCCAGGGCAAGGTGGAAGAGTTGCTGGAAAAGTATCCGCCGAAGGGGCAGCCCCGCTGGCATAACACGCGGTTCTGGCATTGCGCCCTCCCCTGGTCCAGGTGGATCTGCTGCGGCTCGGTAAGGTGGGCGCATCTTCCGAAGATAACGTGCCGGTCCTTATAGTTCTTGCCGACTACGCCCTGGAAATATTTTTCCACGTCGTTCAGTTCGAGTGCGGGCAGGAACTCGCCGTCTGGGAGCATGTCCAGCCCGTCTTTATTCCCCGCGATGCCCGCGAATTTCTCCACGTGGCTGTACCAGGGGGCGAGGTCTTTATAGCGGATCGGCCAGTCTACGGCAAAGCCGTCACGGGCGGGGCCTTCAAAATCGAAGTCGCTCCAGCGCTGTGTCTGCCTGGCCCAGAGCAGGGACTTCCCCCCTACCTGGTAACCGCGTATCCAGTCGAACGGCTTATCCTGTACATAGGGATGTTCTTTATCTTTCACGAAAAAGTGCATGGCGTCTTCCCGGAAGGCGTAGCAACGGCTGACTACCGGGTTTTCGTCCGTGATCTCCAGCGGCACCTGGCCCCGGTGCTCAAATTCCCAGGGCATCATGTTGGTGGTCGGGTAATCTTTCAGATGCTGCACGTCCCTGCCGCGCTCCAGCACGAGTGTCTTCAATCCTTTTTCCGTCAGTTCCTTCGCTGCCCAGCCGCCGCTGATGCCGGAACCGATCACAATAGCGTCGAACGTGCGCTGACTGATGGAATCGTTGGTCTTGCTCATATCTTGTTATAGTGGAATTATACTTTCACGCTGCTGACGAATTTGCCGGGTACCAGCTTGTATACGTCTACTTTAGTGAGGAAATATTCGGAGCTGGTGTATGCCTGGATGGTCAGGCGTTTGAAGGTTTTGTAGAACCAGGCGGCATCATCGACCCCGCCCTGCTGTGCGGCCGAGATCACTTTCTCTTTTTCCGCGGGAGTGCATTGCGCATAGGTCTTGTTATGTTGTCCCTTCACATGCTCCTCAAACTGCCTAAGCCCTTTTATGAACCTCTCCCGGTCTTCTTTTTTATAGCAATCATTCACCATGCGGAGCGCAAAAAGATGCGCGCCCACTTCTTTCGCCCCCGGCGTATCGGTGGTAGGAATGATGGTGGAGGATATCTCCGCCAGTGTTTCTTCGTCTTTCGCGGTGAGCGGAAGGTGGCTGAAAGTCCCGGCGGCCGGTTTGTCGTTGCTGACACAAGAAGGCAGGATGGCCGCTCCGGCGGAAATGATAAAAAGCTGCTTTATCGCTGATCGTCTGTTAATATACATTGATAAAAGTTGACATGGTTTACACGCATTACAAGCCTTACAATATAGAAACAAGCCGTCAAAATAACAACAGCAGGAGAAAAAAAACTCATTTTTCGCCGGCTGGCATTATATGGCGGCCTGCTCATGACGGCGTAACCGCCAGAAGTGGATATTTCAGGAACACAAACCCGGTCTGCAAAGGCAGAATATAATATCAGCGGCCGGAGGTTTTGATCCCCGCGTTTTTTTTGATGTGCTCGTCCTGGCTTTCGTTGTTGATAAATACGTTGTCGTGCACTTTCGTGCCTTTGTTCTCTTTCAGATGGTCCACATTGGGGAGGTTGGTAAATACGTTATCCTTTACCGTGATGAAAGCGCTGTTGTTATCGAGGAACACGCCGTTCACGGGATAGTTGTCTGCCCACCCGCATTTCGTATAGTCGTGTATCCAGTTGGAATAGATCTGTGTGCCTTTCTGGTTGCTGAGCGTGTAGATGGCGCCGCCGTCGTCGTGCAGCAGCATTACATGGTGGATGTTGTTGTAGCGGATGAGGTTGTCCTGCGTGCCGCTGCTTTTATCACCGTAATGATTTCCGATCTGCATGCCGGTATAGCGCCCGTAGCGGATCTCGTTATGCTCGATGACCAGTCCGGCTACACAGCTGGCGATCAGTCCCATGCCATTCGTATAGTGGAGGCCGATATGTTCGATCAGGTTCTGGGCCACGAGGTTGTTCCTGCATTGCAGGGTTTGCGGGGGATTGGCTTTTTTATAGGTATCGATGACGATGGCGTTGGCGCTGATCTCGTGGATGTGATTATGGACCAGCCGGCTGTTCCATACACCGCGGCTGAACACCACGCCATTTGCGCCCGCGGCGTGAACGGTGCAGCCGTTCAGCTCGAAGTTCCGGGCAAATTCCACCTGCAGCAGACCCGGGAGGTTGGGCATGTTCTGCCCTCTCAGCTGTGCGCCCTGTGTAAGGATACTGCCCGCGGAATCAGGCATCAGCCAGTTGCTGTAGCTGAAATGGATGTTTTTGAAGAGGATGTTCTGCACGGGTTTTTCCTCCGTGCCGGACACCTGCACCAGCGTTTCCAGCACCGGCGCCACTATTTCCAGCCGCGCGCTCTTTTTACCCCGCGCCGGCTTGTAATATAGAATACCCGCTTCACGGTCGAGGTACCATTCGTTTTCCTGGTCCAGGAACTCGCGGGCGTTTTCGAGGTAGTAAGGTTTTTGCGGCCAGAGCATCTTGTTGCCCGTCATGCCGAAAAGCACCTTGCGCTCGGGTTCCTGCACGGTGATCACGGCGGTGTCTTTGTCCGTTGTATAATTATCTATCCGGACGCGGCTTTGGTACCAGTGCTGGTTGATGACCAGCTCCACCTCGCGGGGCTTTTTCACCTGGGGCACTTCATTAGCCAGGACCCGCACCGTTTTGTTTTGTTCATCAAACCGCTGGATGCGGTTGTACGGCCCATAGTCTTGTGGGTGCTGGCGGTTGGGCGTCCTGGCCCTTACGGCCATTTCACCGTTGACGTAGAGCTGCCGGAACGAGGTACCGGCGGGGATCTTTGCCTGGTAAATACCATTGCCGGCGGAAGTCCATCCGGTAATGCGCCTGCCGCCGGAGATCAGGGCCTGCTCTCCTGGAGTGCTGCTGAAGGTAATATCTGATAAGCCCTCAATATGCAATGTTTTCGGCAGATGGTAGATGCCGCCTTTCAGGTAGATGACCGTTCCCTTAGTGGCCCCGGCAACCGCCTGCTCCAGGTTCCCCGGATGCCCGGCGGTGAACTGGCTACCGGAGCCTTCCGGTGACACATATAAGGTTCTCTGGCAAAAAGCTGAAAAAGGGAGCATTGCGGAAACAGCAAGGGTAAGCGTGGAAAGTTTTCGTGTCAGATTCATTGTCCGTTCGATTTTTTGTATCGGCAGCGTAAATGTAGCCCGGCGGTAATCAACATCGGTATACGCTGATTACAATATGGTGTACAATGGTTTCAGCCGCTCCCAACCTCCGTCATAAATAGTCAACCTAATTGTCAATATTTTGTTAAATTTGCTGAAAACCAGCACAATTTATATAAATAATGCTTCTCTTTGCGGCCGAATGAACGTTCAATTAACATCTGCCGAAAAGAAACAGGCCATCTTTGAAAGTACCCTCCGCCTGATCAGCGATTATGGTTTTCATGGCACCCCCATCAGCCAGATCGCCCAGCATGCTGGCGTTGCTACCGGTACCATATACCATTATTTTGCGTCCAAAGACGAACTCATTGTAGAACTTTTTCGTTATAGTAAACAAAAGATACAGGATGCAACATTCAGGGACCATGACGCAAGCGCCGAATATCACAACCGGTTTGTTACCACCTGGATCAACCTGGTGAAATATTACGTTCAATACCCACAGGTGTTGAGCTTCTTTGAACAATTCTACTCCTCCCCCTATGTTAAGGAGATCTTTACCGATGAAACGGTTTGTTTCCAGGACGAGATATCGCTTTTTCTCAAAGAAGGCATTCGCGACGGATATATCAAACAACTGGATATCAATATCATCAGCGCGGCGTTCCTGGGGACTGTTATCGCAACCGCCAAAAGAGGCACCAGCCAATATTTCAAGTTTAGTGAAGAGGACCTGGAGAACATGGTCGGCATCATCTGGGATGGAATAAAAAAATAGAAACGAATAATTTATATGAATATCAGGAATTTATTTTTCGTTGCCTTATGTTTAGCTGTTTCGTTTTCTTCACGGGCACAGGATTCACTGCATGCCGCCACAAGCCTGCCTCCAAAGGCAAGCCTGCAGCAGTGCATCGATTTCGCCCTGAGTAACCAATCAGCCGTAAAACAGGCAACGATCGACGAAGCGATCGGCGAACGGGACATTGCCTCCGCATTATCCGGCTGGTTCCCGCAGATCGGGGCCACCGGCACGTATAACAACAACATCATCATCCCTACCGCGGTGATCGGCGACCAGGTGATCCAGATGGGACAAAAGAACGTGTCCGCGCTCGTATTGCAGGCCGATCAGCAAATCCTCAACCCGGGGCTCCTGCAGGCATCCAAAGCCGCCAAATATGTAAGGAAGCAGAATGCGCAGAATACAGAGAACGTAAAGATCAATACGATCGTGGAGGTCAGCAAGGCGTATTACGACATCCTGACCAGCGAAGAACAGCTCACCATCATCCAGGAAAACATCGCCCGCATCAACAAACAGCTTTCCGATGCCAGAGCGCGGTACGAAACCGGTCTGGTGGACAAAACCGATTACAAACGCGCGCAGATCACCCTTGCCAATTCACAGGCAGACCTGAAACGCACCACTGAAGTGCTGAAATACAAATACGCCTACATGAAGGAAGTGATCGGCCTGGCCCCCGAAGAGCCGCTGACACTGACGTTCGACAACGCCTCCATGGAAAACGAGATCGTGCTGGACACCGCTGCGGCATTCGACTACCGTCAACGTATCGAGTACCAGCAGCTGCAAACCCAGCGCCAGCTGCAGGGCATCAACACACAATATAATAAATGGACTTACCTCCCCTCTCTTTCCGCCTTTTATAATTACGCCTGGGATTACCGGAATAACAGTTTCGGGAAGATGTTCGATGTGGACTATCCCCGCTCCGTGTTCGGGCTGACGCTGAACGTTCCCATTTTCCAGGGTATGAAGCGGGTGCAGGAGATTAAGAAGTCGCAGCTCATGGAAGAACGCATCGACTGGGACCTGGTGAACCTCCGGAACCAGCTGAACTCACAATATGCCATGGCCATGGCTACTTACAAAGCGAACCTCAACGACTGGGTCACCGCCCGGGAGAACGTGGCGCTTTCAAAAGAAGTGTACAACACCATCAAACTGCAATACGATGAAGGGATCAAAACGTACCTGGACCTGATGACGGCGGAAACAGACCTCCGCACTACGCAGGTCAATTACCTGAACGCGCTCTACGCTGTGCTTTCCGGCAAGCTGGACGTACAAAGGGCTTTAGGCACCATCCCTGTTAAATAATCAAATAACCCGTTGAGATAAATACCATGAACAGAATCAGCATCGCAATTTTCATAGTTTTGGGCGCAGGCGCGGCCGTATCATGTGGCGGCAACAAGCAGCAGCAACGCCCCGGCGCACAGGCAGTACCCGTATCCACAGGCAAGGTCAGCGAAGAGATCGTGACTGGCAGGAAAAGCTACCCCGGCAGCGTAGTTCCGTTGAACCAGACGGACCTCCGCGCGGAAGTGAGCGGTTACATCACCGGCATTTTTGTAGCAGACGGCGCCACCGTTTCCAAAGGCCAGAAATTGTATGAGATCGACCGTACAAGGTATGCTGCGGCGCAGGAGCAGGCACGTTCCGCCCTCGCCATTGCAGAATCCAACCTGGCAAGGGTGAAGCGCGACCTGGAACGTTACCGCAAGCTGGCGGAGCAGGACGCGATCGCCAAACAAACGCTGGACTACGCGGAAACCGACCTCAGCAACGCTGAAGCGCAGGCCCTGTCCGCCAAAGCAGCGCTGACCACCGCTACTACCGACCTGAACCGCTCCGTGATCGTGGCGCCGTTCTCCGGAACGATCGGCATTTCACAGGTGCGCATGGGCGCACTGGTAAGCGCCGGCAATACGCTCATCAACACGATTTCCACCACAAGCCCGATAGCAGTGGATTTCCCGGTCAACGAAAAGGAGATCCAGCATTTCACCAGCCTGCAAAAAAATGCCGGTGCTGAAAAAGATTCCGTGATCACCCTGCAGCTGCCCGGCGGAAAAGCCTATCCCCAACCCGGCAGGATCACCGCGCTGGACCGCGCGGTAGACCCAGGTACAGGCACCATCACTGTTCGCGCTTCATTTGCGAATCCCGATGGTTTGCTGCGGGCCGGTATGAACACCACGGTGCTGGTGCTGGACCGTCCCGAAGGGAAACAGGTGGTGATCCCCTACAAGGCCGTGACCGAACAGCTGGGCCAGTCCTCCGTATTCGTGGTGTCCGACAGCAGCACGGCGGAACAGCGCACCGTAGTGCTGGGCCAGAAGGTGGGCGACAAAGTAGTGGTGAACAGCGGGCTTAAAAGTGGTGAAACCATCATCACCGATGGTCTTATCAACATACGCAACGGCGCAAAGGTCACCACGCAGCAACCGCAGCCGCAACAGCCTGCAAAGCCTTGAGCATTTAAATACGAACAGGAACTTTTAGATTGCACGAAACATGATATCAGAAGTATTTATAAGAAGGCCGGTCACATCCATCGTTATATCCATACTGATCGTACTGGTGGGTGCCATAACCATTACATCGTTACCGATCAGCCAGTATCCCAATATTGCGCCGCCTACCGTAACGGTGAGCGCGACGTACACCGGTGCGGACGCGCAGACCGTGGAGCAGACGGTGACCACCCTCATCGAAAGCCAGATCAACGGTACGCCGGGCATGACGTACATGTCCTCCAACAGTACGTCCGACGGCCGTTCAGCCATTACCGTTACATTTGATGTAGGAACAGATATTGATATCGCCACGCTGGACGTACAGAACCGCGTGGGCATTGCCGAACCGGCGCTGCCCGAAGCGGTGAGAAGGCTGGGCGTAACCACCCGTAAAGCCAACACGGACGTATTGATGATGGTGGCGCTCGTGTCGCCCAACGGCACCCGCGACCAGAAATTCCTCGCCAACTACGTCAACCTCTATGTGCGCGACGCATTGATGCGCGTAAAAGGCGTGGGCGACGTGACCGCATTCGGCCAGCCGTTCAGTATGCGCGTGTGGCTGGATGCCAACAAGCTCTCCGCCCTCGGCCTCACTCCCGCCGACGTGAATACCGCCATACAGGAACAGAATACGAGAATACCCGGCGGCAGCGTGGGCGCGAGGCCGCAAACCAACGCCCAGGTATTCGAATTCCCCGTGATCCTGGATGGCGACCTGGATACGGAAGAACAGTTCAACGAAATTGTGGTGAAAACGAATGCGGACGGCTCCATCGTGTACCTGAAAGACGTGGCGCGCGTGGAACTGGGTGAGTTCGCTTACAACATCACGAGCAAGGTGAACGCCAAGACCTCTTCCGCCATGATGATCGCCCAGACGCCCGGCGGCAACGCCGTGGAAACGGCCGAAGGGCTGTACGCCGCGCTGGAAAGGCTCAAAGCGCAGTTCCCCAGCGACGTGGACTACATCGTGGCATACGAGACCGTATCCGTTGTAAAAGAATCCATCAACGCCGTACTGCATACCCTGCTGGAAGCACTGGTGCTGGTAACGGTGGTGGTATTCCTCTTCCTGCAAAGCTGGAGGGCCACCCTCATTCCCATCCTCGCTATCCCGGTATCCATCATCGGTACTTTTATATTCTTCAATCTTTTTGGCTTCTCCATCAACAACCTGACCATGCTGGCCTTTGTACTGGCGATCGGGATTGTGGTGGATGATGCGATCGTGGTGGTGGAGGCCGTCCAGCACTACATAGATCACGACAAGCTCAGCGCGCCGGAGGCCACGCGGCGGGCGATGAAGGAGATCACCGCCCCGGTGATCGCGATCGCCCTGATCCTGGCCGCGGTATTCGTGCCGGTAGGGTTCATCCCCGGCATGGTGGGGCAGTTGTACCAGCAGTTCGCGATCACCATCGCGGTGTCGGTATTGCTATCCGCGTTCATCGCCCTTTCGCTCACGCCCGCGCTATGTTCCATCCTGCTGCGGCCGTCCAAACTGGGTGCCGGCACCAAAGGCTTCAACCGCTTTTTCTATAAGTTCAATGTGTGGTTCGACCGGGTGACGCGGCGCTATTCCAAAGGCGTACGCTGGTCTATCCGCAGAGCGCCGCTGCTGATCATCCTGCTGATCTGCATTTACGTGGGTACGTTCGGGCTCTTCTCCGCGAAGTCCACCGGCTTCATACCCACGGAAGACGCGGGCATCTTCATTGCCGGTGTAACCCTGCCGGAGGGTGCTTCCTCCGTCCGTACCACCGAGGTGATGGACGAGATCACGGCGGACTTGCAGAAAGATTATCCCGAGCTGGAAAACATCACCTCCATCTCCGGCATCAACCTGCTGAACCGCTCGTTCAAACCCAACGCAGGCACGTTCTTCGTGCAGCTGAAACCCTGGGAAGAACGCACCCGCAGCGTCAGCGAAATACTCGCCGGCATACAGGGCAAATACAGAGGTTATCAGAAAGCGTCCATACTGGCCGTAACACCGCCCGCCATCCCCGGCCTCGGCGTAAGCGGCGGCTTCTCCATGCAGATCCTCGACCAGCATGGCGGTGATATCAAAACCTTCGAAGCCGCTGTAGGCAAGTTCCTCATGGCAGCGAACCAGCGCCCCGAGATCGGCATGGCCTACACGCTCTTCAACTCCAAAACACCAAACTACCTCGTGGAGGTGAACCGCGACCAGGCCAAACGCATGGGCGTGTCTATCGGAAGCGTGTACAGCACCATTTCTTCGTACCTCGGTAACAGTTATGTGAACGATTTCACCAAGTATGGCCGCAGCTTCCGCGTGGTGACCATGGCGGATACCTCTTACCGTATGGACATCAGCGACATCAACAAATTATATGTGAAGAACATGCAGGGCAACCCCGTGCCGCTGAGCGCGCTGGTGACGCACCGCATGATAGAGAACCCTTCCATCGTGAACCACTTCAACATCTTCCGTTCCATTGAAGTAGGCGGCAGCGCCGCGCCCGGATTCAGCTCCGGCGATGCGCTCAGGGCGCTGGAAGAAACAGCCGCGCAAACGCTCGGCGCCGGCTACACGTACGAATTCGCCGGCCTCAGCTTGCAGGAAAAAGAATCCGGCAACGCCACGCTGATGATCTTCGCGATCTGTATCATCTTTGTGTTCCTGCTGCTGGCCGCATTGTACGAAAGCTGGTCGGTTCCCTTCTCCATCCTGCTGTCCGTGCCCCTGGGTATTTTCGGCGCCATCCTCGTGCTGACCTTCATCCCAAGGCTGGATAACAACATCTACGCGCAGATCGGCCTGATCACCATCATCGGTCTCGCCGCGAAGAACGCCATCCTGATTGTGGAATTTGCGAAAGAACGGGTGGACATGGGGATGGAATTGCTGAAAGCTACCATGGAGGCCGTGAAGCTCAGGCTAAGGCCCATCGTAATGACCTCCCTCGCGTTCATCCTCGGCATTGTGCCGCTGATGTTCTCCGGCGGCGCCGGCGCCATTTCGCGCCAGACCATCGGCTGGACGGTATTCGGCGGGATGCTGATCGCCACGTTGTTCGCCATCTTCATTGTGCCGGTGCTGTTCGTGCTGATCACGAGAGTGGCATATGGTAAAAAGAAACTGGCCGCCCTCGCGGCGAGCTACCGGCCGGAGGAACATCAGGACATCCTGCATGCGGACCCCGATCCGGATGAACAATAAAATAACAGTAAAGCCCCCGGTATTGCGCCGGGGGCTTTTTTATTCATATTGATAGTATTTTATCTCCGGCCATAAAATATACCGGATCAAGACCGGGAACCGGCCATGATCGCTGAAGGAACAGACCCGGCAAGGTGGATGTGAGGTGGACATGATGTGGACTTGATTCGCCGTTGGTTTTGCGAATATCCTATCAGAAGCAAGGCCGGCTCACATGGCTCATTACCTCTTTTATCGAATTTTATCTATCTTAACGGGGAGGTTTGCGGTATGTACAAGAATGATGCTTTCTCGGACTCTTTTCCTATTGAAGAACTGCAACGTGGGAACAAAGCTGCGTTCAACCTCCTGTTTTCCGAATATTATCCCATCCTTTGCTTTTTCGCTGAGAAGATGTTGAAAGACCGCTTTGCCGCTGAAGAAGTAGTGCAGGGCGTAATGTTGAAGGTATGGGAGAAGCAGGCCGATTTTGAAGCCTTCCCTTCCCTGAAGGCATTCTTATATATCAGCACCCGCAATGCCAGCCTGAATTACCTCGACAAACTTCAGCGCCAGCGCAGGCGCCAGTCGGAATTGGAGGATGCCAGCCCCGCATCAGAAGAGATCATCCTCTCCTCCATTTTCAAGGCCGAAGCCATGCGCGAGATCTACAACGCCATTGAACAGCTGCCCGAAAAATACCGGAAGATCATGGAAATGAGTTTCCGGGACGAACTGAAGGTGAACGAGATAGCCGACCGGCTGTCCATCCCCGTTAATACCGTACATAAACAAAAAACAAGAGCGCTGTTGTCCTTAAAAAAACTCCTCTCCACCAAATCTTTCCAGCTCCTGCTGACCGCCTTAAAGGTTATTTAAAAAAAAGTTGAGGAAAGTTGTCCAAAAACGTCCCGGAGTTCTGTTTCTATTCTGTATACCGTTATTCGTATGAATGATCAGCAGTTAGCAACTTCTCTCAGGATGGCCGCCCTTATGCCTGCCTACCTCCGCAATACCATCAGTGATACTGACCGGGAAGAGCTGGAACAATGGCTCGCTGCCAGTGACAGTAACCGCCGCGCCATGGAAGAGCTGCTGAACGCGGATAAAGCCGGTAAGGAATGGCGTGATCTCACGTACTACAAACAAAGAACGGAAGCGGCAAACGGCAAGGTGCTGGCAAAGATCGGGCAACGGCCTTCCCGACATATACATCTCTACAGAGCGGCTGCTGTGGCGGCATTGCTGATCAGCGCGGTAGCTTTTATATGGCTCTCGCGCGAACAAAAGGCCGCAGTGCCGGCGCAATCCATACATGTGGCGGACATCCTGCCGGGAAGCCAGAAAGCAAAGCTGGTGCTGTCCAACGGAGAAAGCCTCGCGCTCGACCAGGATGCCGATACTTCCTTCATGCAGGGCGCATCCGTGAAAGTACAGCAGCAGCAGGGATTGCTCGCCTACCAGGATTTTGACGCAGGTACCGACGATATACAGTTTCATCAGCTGATCACGCCGAATGGCGGGGAATATCATCTTCAGCTGGAAGATGGTACGCACGTATGGCTGAACGCCGCATCCTCCCTCCGCTTCCCTACCCGCTTCGCCGGCAGCGAACGCCGGGTGCAGCTCACGGGCGAAGCCTATTTTGAAGTGGCAAAAGACGCTAAACATCCTTTCATTGTAGATGTGCAGGAGCGGGCTTCGGTGGAAGTACTCGGCACTCATTTCAATATCAATGCATACACAGACGAAGAGAACATACACACTACCCTGCTGGAAGGCGCTGTGGCTGTAGCCACGGCCAGCGACAGGCGAAGGATCGCGCCGGGCCAGCAAGCCGTTGTAAGACCGGGCGCAGGCCATCCCATTATTGTTGGCGCGGCGGACACCGTGCGCGCCATCGCCTGGAAAAACGGCGTGTTTGACTTCAACGACGCGAAGCTCACCGAGGTCATGCGGCAGGTGTCAAGGTGGTATGACATACAGGTTGTTTATGAACAGGGCGTGCCCGACATCAGGGTTTGGGGCCGCATGAAACGTAACCAGAATCTTCAGCAACTGATCAGAATTCTCAACGGCATGGACGTTAGGGCCAGGCTGGAAGACAGGAAACTGATCGTAATGCCGTAACCGAACAGAAAGTTTTACAAGCGCATGCATTGTGCTGCTGCGCATTATTTATTAACAACCAACCAAGATCAATTTTTGTACTATGCGATCATCTTTCATCATGCTATTAGCATGCGCATTGCTCTGTAAAGACGTGGCTGGGCAAACCATTACCTACACCGGCAGAAGAGTACCGCTACAGCAGGTACTGACCGAAGTACAGAAACAGACCGGCTATCTTGTCATGAGCAACAGCCAGCTCATCAAGGACGCCGGCCCGGTGACCATCACGGCAGACAACGCGCCGCTGGAACAATTCCTGCGCGAACTTTTTGAAGGTCCACACCTGGACTATTCTATCGAGAACAAGACCATCACCATCCGGCGAAAAAAGGTCAGCACCGTTCTTCCCATTGCGGATACCAGCCGTATTCCGCAAAAGGAGATCACCGGTACCGTAACGGACAGCCTCGGGCAACCGCTGCCCGGCGTCACCATCCGGATACAGGGAAAAACCGGTGGCACTTCCACCGACCAGCAAGGCCGGTTCAGGATCAAAACGGACGAAAACGCCACGGTGATCTTTTCCAGCATTGGCTACCTGCCAAGGCAATTCAGGGTGCAGGCCGTGAGGGCCATTCCCAGGATCATCCTGGATCCCGCCACCAACAACCTGGAAGCGGTATCCATCGTTACCACCGGCCTGCAAACGAGGAAAAAGATGGCGATGGTCGGCTCCGTGAGCGAGGTGCATGCAAAAGACCTGGAAAACTCCGGCATCACTACGTTCGACAAGGCGCTGGCCGGCAAAATGCCCGGCGTATATGTGCGCAGCGTATCCGGACGGCCGGGTGAAACGGGGCAGATCATCATCCGCGGGGTGAACACGCTCACCGGCAACGTGGAACCGTTGTACGTGCTGGACGGCATGCCCTTGCAGCCCGGAGAAGTATCCGGCGGCATGAACAGCCTCATCACCAACGGCATCGGCAACATACCTCCCGAAAATATTGAGACCATCACCATCCTGAAAGACGCTACCGCGGCCTCCATCTACGGGTCACGGGCGGCGAACGGCGTAATTGTGATCACCACCAAAAACGGCAAGGCCGGGAATGATTACATCAATTATTCCGGCAAATTCGGCGTTACCATGCGTCCGGTGAACCAATTCAACTTCATGAACTCGGCTGAGAAAGTGCAGTTCGAAAGAGGATTGCGGGATGATTTTTATCCGCCTTATGAAGCCGGCGGCCGCGTGATCCAGCTGTTGAGCCTGGCCGACAAGGGCGCCATCACCTATGATGAAGCGGAAAGGCAGATCGCCATGCTGGAACAGACGAATACCGACTGGATGAAAGAACTGTACCGCATCGGCAAAAGCCAGTCGCACAACATCAGCTTCAGCGGCGGCAATACCAAAACCACTTACTTCGCCGCTTTCAACTTCCAGGATTCGCAGGGAAGCCTGATAGAGAACAGGTTTCAGACAGGCGGGTTGAATATGAAATTGTCCCGCTTCGTGACCGACAAGCTGCTGTTCAGGGTGAACCTGTACACAACGCTGAAGAAAAACGTGGAAGGCAATCCCGGCAACCGCATCGGCGCTGCCTTCCGCGCTGATATGGACCCGTTCCGCTACGCGGCGTTCGCGAATCCTTATGAAAAGCCTTACAACGATGACGGCTCCTACGCCGCGGACATGAGCTACCGCGCGATCCCGTACAACATCGGCTCTTCTTCCGCCCTTTATTACAGCGAATTCAACATGATCCGTGAACTGAGGGAAAACCGCCTGACCAATACCTACGGCAACATCCGCGGGCAATTCTCCGTGGAATATGATTTCCTTCGTCATTTCAAATACACCGGCAACGTAGTAGCATCGTACACTTCCGTGCACGACAAGGATGAATCCTTCGGCGGTACTTACCGCTCCTGGTATTATAACTGGCTGAACCGCTCCTCCACCGGCGGCGGCGTGCTGCCGGAACATAACAGGGGCTTCCTGGAAGAGGCCACCGGCAGAACAATGGACTATACCATCCGTAATACTTTCGAGTACAATAACACGATCGCCGGCAAACACTTTGTGCAGGCTTTCTTTGCGAACGAGTTCGGCGCCGTGAAGAACGACCGCTTTTCCAACTTCAACCCGATCTACCTGCAGGAATATGCCATTGCCGGCTATCCGAGCTGGGACCTGGTGCCGGACAATCGCTTCCTGAACCTCGACCTCAACACGCTGGGCGGCACCTTTACCGGTGAGAACAGAAGCGCTTCCTTCATCGGTTCGCTCGCGTATGTGTATGACAACCGCTATGTGTTCAACGGTAACATCCGGTATGATGGTGTGGACATCATCGGTTCAGACAACCAGTTTGCGCCTTTGTGGTCCGCCGGCGTGAGATGGAATGCCCACAACGAAGCGTTCCTGAAGGATTATCAATCCGTGCTCAGCCGCCTGGTATTGTCCGCCGGCTACGGATACCGCGGAAGTATCAACAGGAACGTGCTGCCATTCCATACCTATACCCTCGGTACCGCCGTATATGCCAATACGCCTGTGGCCTCCGGGTTCCAGTACGGCAACCCCGTCATCAAATGGGAAAAGAAAAAAGAAACCAATCTCGGCGCCGAAATATCTTTCTTCAACGGCCGGTTCAATTCGGAACTGCGCTACTTTAACGAAGAAGTAACGGACCTGCTGGACAATACCAGGACGCCTCCGTCCGTTGGCCGTTCTTCCGCTACCGTGAACGTGGGCAGGCTTACCAACCAGGGATATGAGATCAGCGTGCGCGTGGAAGCCGTTAAAACGAAAGACTGGCTGTGGGAAGTAAGCGGCAACGTTACGCAGGTGAAGAACAAGCTTACCGACGTATTTGAGAAGGAAGTACCGCCGCTGGGCGGGAACAATACCAGCAACATCCAGGGATATCCTGTAAGCAGCTGGTTCGGTTACAAGTTCTCGCATATAGACCCGGAAACCGGCAGCATGATCGTATATGCGCAGCGCAGGGATTCCAAGGTAGTGAACGGAAAAGTAGAAACGACCTATGCCGATGCGCAGATCGATCTGAGCACCATCAGCACGGCGGACCTGCAGACCCTCTACAGACCCTATTATCTTGGCCACAAGAATCCCAAACTGTACGGCGGTTTCAATACCAGGCTGGTATACAAGACCATTGAGATGACAGCGAATTTCGTGTATGCGGACGGCAACCAGATCATGGGCTTCATAGACCGGCGGGAAGGCCCCAGCGGCATTGCTACGGACATCAACGCCAGCCGCACCAACAGGCTGAAAGAAAACCTCTACCGCTGGCGGCAGGCCGGTGATGTAACAGACATCCCGCTTTACCGCACATCCTTTTCCAGCTATGCACAGTACCTCATTTCAAAAGACATTGAAAGCGGCGCATACCTGAAATGCAATGAGCTGGCGCTTTCCTGGCGCGCACCGCGGCAAATGTTTGCCCGCACCGCCATGAAAACGCTGAAAGCCACCATTGTAGCCAACAACCTTTTTGTATTAAGCCCATACAGCGGAACAGATGCGGAAACGCAAACAGCTTTCGGTTATCCGAATACCCGGATGTACACCTTTTCACTAACCGTTGGATTCTAAAATTGCTGTCATGAAACGTAACTTCATCATACTTCTTTTTACAGCGTCGCTGACGTTCTCCTCCGGCTGCAAGGACTTCCTGGACCTGCCGGCAAAGAACGAGCGTACCGCTACTACAGCTTCGGATATCAAAACACTGCTGGGCTCCTATCTTAAAGGGATCGCCGAGCTGCGCATGAAACCGCTGTACGGCAACGTCATGTGCATGGTACCCGCCTCCAGCGTCATGATGTTTGAAGCCTATTCTGATAATATCGATTTTGAGCTGGCGCTTACACAGACCTATCTTCAGCCTAACAACTACCATCTCAAACTGGAACAGGGCTATGCCGATCTGCTGCTGTGGAATGATTACAGCGCGCCTGACCTGCTCTGGAGGCAACACTATGAGATCATCGGCTTTCTGAACAGCCTGATAGATCAAATGGATGACATAACAGACGCCACACCGCAGCAGCGCGACCAGTTTATCGGTGAAATGCGGGTGAACAGGGCCTATTACCTGTTCAAGCTGCTGCAGTACTTTGCGCCGTACAACAAGGCGGAAATGGGCATTCC
This sequence comes from Chitinophaga cymbidii, assembly GCF_007992715.1. GTDB lineage: Bacteria > Bacteroidota > Bacteroidia > Chitinophagales > Chitinophagaceae > Chitinophaga > Chitinophaga cymbidii. The sequence continues at coordinate 290,050 of NZ_BKAU01000006.1, read as the reverse complement.
CGTTTATCTGCACACCGGCGACGGCGTGCTCGGCATCAAAATGCCCCGGAAGTCGCACGCGGAAGTTTACCAGATCATCCTGGAAGACCTCAACGCCGCACTGGAAATGCTGGGCCGTACCGCTCCCATGACCGGGTACAACGTGCTTTATTCAAACCGTTACATCCATCACCTCATGGCGCAGGTATACTGGTTCAAGGCGGAATCGCCCGCGAAGGAAACCTCCGATTATGAAAATGTAAAAACACATGCGGAGATCGCACTCGAAGGGGCTGAAGTAGCTATTCCTACTACCGCTTCAGAGATGATCAGCGCATACGGCGGGAGAAATCCGAATTATCCGGCGTTATGCCAGGAGAACAACGTACAGGGCGCTTTCAGCCCACTATTCGGGTCTTGCTACCAGTACCTGTCCCCCGGTGCATACGGACCGGAAGACATTCCGCTGAGCGAAGAGTTTGCTTCCCTCTTCACGCCCGGCGACGCGCGCATTACCGCGATCTTCAACAGCGATCCCGGACGCGCGGACGGCAAAGTAGGCACGGAAGGCAGGACCCTCAGCTGGTCCTGGCCGTCTGACGGCACTGCCAGCGGCAACGTCAAACGCGGCAACATCTGCCTCTTCAAACCCGAAGATGCCTTCCTCATGCTGGCGGAAGCCCAGTACCGGCTCAACGCCCCCGGTGACGCCATCATCACGCTGAACAGGTTCAAAGCCCTGCGCAACGCGGGAACAGCCGACGGCCTTTCCGGAGAAGCCCTGCTGCAGGAGATCATCAACGAACGCAGGAAAGAATTCTTCGGCGACTCCGACAAACGCTGGCTCGATCTCAAACGCTACGGCAAAAAGACCGTCACCCGCAGCCTCACCTTCTTCCAGAAAACCTACAACCTGAGCGTAGCGCCGAACGACTACCGCTATGCGCTGCCGATACCGCTCACGGAAATGGAAGAGAACCCGGATATTGTTCCGAATGAAGGCTGGATACCCCTCGAATACTAACCATAAAATGAATTGTATGAACAAGATCATAACAGGGCTCGCTTTGCTGGTTATATTCATCCATGCAGGATGCAGGAAAGACAGCTTCGATTATAAAATGTATCAACCCACGATCGACGATATCGATTCGATCTATTTGTCCACCACCGATAAAATGATGGTGGCGGATGGACAGGCCACGCTGAACTTCATCGTGGAGGCGTACCGCACCGTACATCTTTCCAGCGGGAAGGACAGCCTGGAATTTGTGGATTACCGCCTGCTGCCGGAAGGCTCGCTGAAGATCGTGGAAGAAAGGTCAGGCACGGAAGTGGGCATGAGCTATTCCACCACCACCGTTCCTTTCGATACCGTGAAATTCCACGCGCAGATCGGCAGCGTGAAGTCAGACACAAAACCCGTGGCGCTGCGGCCCAAGCCCGTGCTGCCCTCGAAATTGTATGTGGATGTGATCTTTCATGTCTGGGAACTGAACAACACACATCCCACTTACGATGTATCGTCTTACCAGCCTGTGCAGCAGGCGCAGCTGGAAGAGGCCATCCGTTATATGAACGATGTAGTCAACAATAAAGTAGGCTACAGCCCGAACGGCGCTTCCGCGAACATCGAGTTCCGCCTGGCCGTGAACAACCCCGCCGGCCTGGAACTGTCGCAACCCGGCATGAACCGCATCATCTACAGCGATAATGTGAAAACCAACCCGCTGGCCGTATCCTTCGGCGTAAACGACTTTGTAAACTACGTTAACGCAAACACCGGCACGTTGATCTGGAACCCGAAGGAATACCTGAACGTACATGTTATTCCCATCGGCGCCAACTATGCCCTCGGCACCGCCTATCCCGCAAAGCAGCTGGCAATTCCCGGTGAAGACCCGATCCTCGGCGTGGCAGGCACCGCGGCCAGTGAAGACGACTTCGTGATGAACTTCGCCAACACCTGCGCGGGACTGCCGCGAACCGTGCTTTTCCCCGGCCATGAGCGCAAGATCGAAGCATTCCGCTACATAGGCACGTTCTATGGATTGTATACACCGTTGTACAGCGCCTCAAGATTGTATTCGGATTACTGCTACGATACCCGTAAATTCGACGGTCAGGATAAACGGAACAGTTACTCCTTTGCCACCAAAGTAGGCATCGACAACGAAAAATATATTGCGGACAATGCGATGGACGACATACGCTATCCTACCCTGCTCTCCTCCATTACGGTGGACCAGGTGGCCCGGATGCGCGCTGTGATGACCCGTTGCCCCGGACGCATGAACACAAAAGATCAATAATCACCTAAACATTAAAAAATGAAACGAATCATGCTTTTGATCGCAGGCAGCGTCACTACCCTGATGCTGCACGCGCAGGACGGCAAACAAATGGCCTTCTCGCTCAACGGGAAGATCGATGATATCGGGGAACCCGGAAAGGTGATCCTGATGTACAGCGCCGACGGAAAAAGGCAATCAGACACCGTTGAGCTGAAAAGCGGTGCATTCAGCTTTTCCGGCAACATAAACAAACCGCACCAGGCGATCATCATTGTGCAAAAAGACAGCGATAATCCCCGTATGCGGTTCGGCATGGGTTATGGCAACGAGATCATCGGCAAGGATGGTACGTCATTTTACCTGGACGAAGGCGCCATCACCATAAAGGGAAAGACGATCAAAGACGCCTCCATCAGTGGTTCTGCAGCGCAAAAGGACTATGCGGCGCTGCAAAAAGCAAAGCAGCCCGTGACCGACAAACTGAAGGCCATCAGCGACGAGCTGAAGAAATATGCTGCGGACCGGGAAGGCGAACAGTATAAATCGGTGATGGACAAGCTGATGAAAACCCAGAAGGAAAACGCACCCATTGAAACGGCTTTCATCAAAGCGCATCCGGACAGCTGGGTAAGCTGGAACCAGGTGATTGGCAAAAGCATCATCAGCGATCCCAAAGCCACGAAGGCGCAGTACATGCAAATGAACCCGAAATTCCGCAACAGCGAAGAAGGCAAACAGTTCGAAGAAAGGCTGGAAACCGCGTTCAAAACCGCGGTGGGCGCCGTTGCCCCCAACTTCACGCAGGATAACACCGAAGGCACCCCGGTTTCTCTGGCCTCGCTGAAAGGGAAATACGTGCTGATCGATTTCTGGGCCAGCTGGTGCGGTCCCTGCCGCGCGGAGAACCCGAACGTGAAGCTGGCGTACGAAAAATACAAGAGCAAGAACTTCGAAATACTGGCCGTGTCGCTGGACGAAAAGAAGGACGCCTGGGTGAAAGCCATTGCGGATGACGGATTGCCCTGGCTGCACGTAAGCGACCTCAAAGGCTGGAAGAACGTAGTAGCGCAATTGTACAATGTGCGCGCCGTTCCGCAGAACTGGCTGATCGACCCCAACGGCGTGATCATCGCCAGCAACCTCCGCGGCAAGGAACTGGAAGAAGAACTGTCAAAAGCACTGCAATGATGATAAAAAAACAACTTGTACTGTCCGCGCTGACGCTGTTCGTCGCGCAGGCAATGGCACAGAACGTGGTCATAAAAGGGACCTTCAGCGGCGACACCAAAGGCGCCAACAAGGTGTACATCTACGGGACCGGCGTAAAGCAGGACTCCGTTGTGATGACCGACGGGAAATTTGAATTTACACTCCCGTTTGAAAAGCCTTTCATGCCGCTGTTCTATACGGAATACGACAAAACCGTGAAGCGCATGTACGCCCCCTTCCCCGTGCTGGTAGAGCAGCCGGGAACGGTCATTCTTTCAGACGGCGATATCACGAAGGGAATGGGCAGCATGAAGGTTTCCGGTATGTCATCCGCTAAAGACTACGGAGAACTGCGCGAGCAGCAGAATGCCGTGTATAAGGATATGAACGCCGAACTGGCGAAAAAGTACGGCGACAAATGGTATGCCCCCGACAATCCAAAAGCGGCCGACGTTGCAAAGGACAGGGAGCTGATGATACAAAGCAGTATGGGCGCCCTGCTGGAACGTTTCATTAAAGCGCATCCGGATTCTTATGCATCAGGCATCGCGCTGAGCTCGAGCCGTTCCACGCTGAAAACGCCGGAGCTGGAAAAGCTGTATGCCCTGTTGTCTTCCAAAGGAAAGCAGACCGAGGAAGCCAAAAACGTAGCGGACTACCTGAAGGGCGTGAAGAACTCCGCTATCGGCAGCACGGTAAAGGATTTTACGCTCAACACACCGGAAGAAACCCCGCTTAGTTTCAGCAGCCTGAAAGGCAAATATGTGCTGATCGATTTCTGGGCCAGCTGGTGCGGTCCCTGTAAGAAATCTTTCCCGCACATGAAAGAAGTTTACAAGAAATACAAGAGCGATCAATTCGAGATCTACAGCATTTCTATCGATAAGGACAAGGACGCCTGGCTGAAGGGACTGAAAGAACAGGACCTTCCCTGGCTGCAGACACTGGATACCAAAAACATCTCCCAGAGCGGTTTTGCGGTAACCGGCGTACCCACCACCTTCCTCATCGACCCGAAAGGAAAAATACTGATGAAAGAAGTAGGATTTGATTCCAGCGGTGAAAGCCCGCTCGAGAAAAAGCTCGTAGAGCTGTTCGGTGCGAAATAGGTTTACAAAGGAAGGCCGCTCACAATGGAGCGGCCTTCTTTCTTATTTCCATTTCTTCATGATCTTCACCAGCATCTTCGCTATTACCTCATTGCCTTTGTCCGAAGGATGCAGCCCGTCATACGTCATATCGATCGCTTCCCGCGGATAAGGATATGCATCCGCTGACGGATCGAATGGCACGCCAATGAAATCCGGGTACGGGTAGTTCCTGTAATCACCGGTGGCGGTATCTTTCAGCCGTTTGAACTTCACCAGCTTTTTCAACGATATCTCTTTCCTGTTATACAGATCAGCCACTTTGATGTGTTCGTGCCGGCCGATGGCTTTTACCGCCGCGGCAAACTGCGCAAGCGACTGACCGTTCTTCTCCCTGTAGGACCCCCAGGCGTTGTTCTTCATATTTTGCAGGTACACAAAATCCACACGCTGCATGGGCGTTACGAGCACAATATCCGCCTCCGCGTTCAGGCTGCGCAGCTTGTTGATGATCGTGCGGTAAGCGCCATAAAACGTACCATTGCCGGTGTTGCCGAGATAATCGTCCATCGTGCCCAGCGGCAGGCCCGCCCACCAATCGTTCGTACCGAGAAAAACAGAATAGATATCCGCCTTTTCCAGTCCCAGTTGCTCAATTTCCTTCGCGATCCGCACGGCCGTCCATCCATTATGTCCCTGGTTCGTATACCGGATATGCGGCAGCTGCTCCGTCACCCGCGTAAGATACCCTTTGGTAACGCGGTGGCCGGTTTCATCCGGATGATCGTTCAGGTAAGTGATGGAATCGCCGATGGCGGTCCAGGTAGTTTCCCGCTGTGAAAAAGAAGCACAGGCAAGAACGATGATAATAAGGAAGAGGAACTTTTTCATGTATGTCTAAAGATAGCAGATGTGGTAAAAGAATCAAAATCCCGCGCCGAGCCTGATCGCCCTTTCCACCGGCGACTGGCCATCCATGTCAAAATCCCCGCGCGCCACCAGCGGCGGCTGCGCCAGGAAACGCGGATGCGTGCCACGGTGCGGCTGCGCCGCATGCACAAGGAAAGGATGACACAGGTACACGGTACCCGCTTTCCCAGTAGCCAGCGCTTCCGGCCGGTGTGCGCTGACATCCAGCTTTCCCGCCAGTTCCATAAAGGAAAGGCCTGCCTCTCCTTCCGGCAGCAGGAGCTTCGCTACATCCAGGTGAGAACCCGTCCTGATGCGGGTAGGCGCATCCAGCTCCCCGACATCGGAAAAGAGGAACAACATGAGCAACGCCCGGCCTTTTGACCGGATATTCACCCGCGCAGTGAAGAAATCATTAGGATCATCGCCTGGAAAACTCGCATCCACATGCCAGCCAGTATCGCCGGGATCTTGCGGGGAAGGGAAACGAATGGGAAAAGATCCGAGGGCGCCAAGGGGAAACCACTTCCCCACGCCTGCCAGCTGATCGAAAGCCGTGTGTAGTAACGGCGTATTCGCCGCCTTCACAAATGGCTCCTGCGTATACTGCCAGAGCCTGATCACCGGTTGGGTCCACGTAGCCGGATCATCCGGATCGCAGCCGGTTTCTTTCCAGAGTATGCGGCGGCATTCTTCCGCGAGTTCGGTTGAAAATGCATTTTCGAGCTTTATATAGCCATCCTGCACGAATTGCTGCAATTGTGCATCAGTCAGTTTTTCCATTGTTATATTGTTTGAGATAAAAGAAATACAGCCTCCGGGAGCCGGAGGAATGTGTCAGTACGACGAAAAGAGCGGGAATGCTTAAAGGATTACTGTAAATCTCATAAGGATACAAAAATATTCAATTTCCGGAAAAAATGCTCATCTAACTTTTCAGATACTCCTTCACAAAATCCCTACAATAAGATTTGATCATCTGCCGCACCTCCGCAAACTGCTGCATTATTTCTTCCTCCGTGCCCGCCGCCTTCGCCGGATCAGGAAAATTCTCATGCAGCTTCACCGCTTTTGACGGAAAAACCGGGCATCTTTCTTTTGCATGGTCGCAGACAGTAATCACAAAATCGAAGTCAATGCCGGTGTATTCGCTGATGTTGTTGGAGGTATGACCGGAGATGTCGATCCCATCTTCCGCCATGGTGGCGATGGCGCGGGGATTCACGCCATGCGTTTCAACCCCTGCGCTATATATCTCCGCGCGGTTTCCCGCGAAATGGCGCAGGTATCCTTCCGCGATCTGGCTGCGGCAGCTGTTGCCGGTACAAAGCACCAGTACTTTTTGCATAGAAGATGTTTTAACAGCATCCACCGCCGGGCGTGCAGGCGTCTGCGGTTGCAAGGATCTTGAGGGAATCGGGTTTGGGTGTTCCGCAGGTCTGTCCCCGGTCATTCGCTTTGCATTGCGTGGCATCCGGCTGCAGATGAACGATCAGGTTTTCGCCATCTACTACAATATTATCCGGGTACATCTGCCGGGTATCAAAGGAATGATTACCGAACTCGATCTTTACAACCGCTTTCGGATGCAGATCGATTTTGCTTTCCACCAGGTCGATGATCTTCAATGCCTTGCTGGCCTCCATCGCTCTGTCAGATTGCTTTTCCGACGGCTCCCAGAGTTGCACGATCACTTCCGTCCATGCATTCATCACTCCGCCGCAATCCACCGACGTAACCGGCGCATGTTTGATCTCGGTGATGTGATAGGATGCAGCCACCCATTTACCGGCGGCATACTGAAATTGCAGGATCTGTCCGGGGTTTGCCCGGAGGGATGTTTTGAACGTGTCCCAGTTCATTTTCTTATTTTCCATTTATTGCAATATTACGATGATTGAAAGCAAAAAATTTTAGCAGCAGCCTCCCTGGATATTCACATCCGAGAAAAAGCCCGCGAACTGCTCCCGGAACTTCTTCCAATTGCCGGGATGAATACAATAGCAAACGCTCGCGCCTTCGATGCTTCCCTGTATCAGTCCCGCCGTTTTCAGCTCTTTCAGATGCTGCGATATGGTCGCCTGGGCCAGGCCAAGTTCCTCCACCAGGTCACCGCAAATGCAGGTGTTGGTCTTCGCCAGGTATTGCAGGATCGCAATACGCGCAGGATGACCGATCGCCTTCGCCATGGCGGCTATCTCGTTCTGCTTTTTGGAAAAGAGGTCGGATTTGGTAATGCCCATCGGAATTATTTATCGCAATATTACGATATAAAACCAGAAATCCACAAATATTATTTTTTAATACCTTTACCCCGGAAATAAACAGAACGGACCATGAACTTTACGCTGGACAAGATACCGGAACGCACGCAAAAGCCCCGGAAACACGGGCTTACGATGGTAAATGACAAGGGGCTGAGCCTGCAGGACACGAAGAACTTCCTGTCCGCCTCGGCGCCGCATGTGGATTTTGTGAAACTAGCCTTCGGCACCGCTTATGTAACCCCCAACCTCGGCGAGAAAATAAAGATATACCAGTCCCATAACGTTCCCGTTTTCTTCGGCGGCCTGCTGTTCGAAGCCTTTCTCATACGTAACCAGTTCGATGATTATGTAAACACGATCAAGGAATACGGCATCACCCATATTGAAGTATCCGACGGATCGCTGGACATCCCCCACGCCGAAAAATGCGGCTACATCGAAAAGCTGGCAAAGCTGGGCACCGTGTTGAGCGAAGTAGGCTCCAAAGACAAGGACCGCGAGCACATCACCCCGCCTTACAAATGGATAGAACTGATGAAAGCGGAGCTGGACGCCGGCGCCGAATACATCGTGGCCGAAGCCAGGGAAAGCGGCACCGTAGGGCTGTACCGCGATTCCGGTGAAGTGCGCGAAGGGCTTGTACAGGAGATCCTTACACAGGTACCGGGCGAAAAGATCATCTGGGAAGCGCCGCTGAAAAGCCAGCAATTGTACTTCCTGGAGCTGACCGGCTGCAACGCCAACCTGGGCAACATCGCGCCCGGCGAGATCATTTCGCTGGAGGCTATGCGCATTGGGCTGCGGGGGGACAGCTTTCATTTTTACCTGGACGGCGAATAGGAATTGATTAGGCAGTAATCCCGGAGATTGCTTATATTCGTCTGGTCAACCAACGATCATTATGTGATCTTCCATCTGCACATACCGTCCTCCCCGCTTTGTCACTTCATAGAAAGTTTTATTTACTATAAAGGCTTCCAACCGACTCATTCGTTAGACCGCTTTCTGCCGGATGGAAAGGTGAACATCGTCATCGACCTGGCAGATGCGCCGCAGTTCATTTACGACAACGATACGTTAGAAGAAATACAGGCCTGCCGGTATGTGTGGTTCTCCGGCATCCGCAATAATTGCATCACCATCCCTTCCGGCCGGGACAGCGAAATGTTCATCATCAATTTCCACAAAGGGAAAGCCTATCCATTCGTGCAAATGCCCCTGCACGAGCTGACCGATACCGTGGTGGACGGGAACCTGGTACTCACGAACGAGATCCTTCACCTGCGGGAACAGCTGCTGGCGCTGCCGGCCGTTCCGCAGAAATTCGCATACGTGGAAAAATACCTGAAGCGGCACTTCGGCAGCAGGCTGGAGCCTAACCGGTGTATCGACTTTGCCGTATCCCGTATCCTGCAGCTGCCCGATCAGCTGACCATTGAAGAGATTTCCCGCAAGGTCGGCTATTCACACAAGCATTTCATTCAGCTGTTCAGAGAAAACGTGGGCCTCACGCCAAAGGCTTTCCTGAAAGTGATCCGGTTCCAGAAAGCGATCAGGGAAATTGAAGCGCTTCAGAAAGTAAGCTGGTCGCGGGTAGCGCTGGAAAGCGGTTATTACGACCAGGCGCATTTCATCAACGATTTCAAAAACTTCTCCGGTTTTACCCCAACGCAATACCTTGCCATGAAGAACGGTCAGCTGAACTATATTCCCGTTGCCTGAGGTAAATTTTTTCCAATACCAGAGGATGAATGTTCATTTATTTTGACTTAAAATAATCTTATGGATCAGTTTTACATCAACCACTGGGCGGTGCTGGTCTGCGCCATCGCCAACCTGGCGCTGGGCGCGCTTTGGTATTCCCCGCTCCTGTTCTACAAAGCCTGGAAAACAGAGAACGGGCTTTCCGACGAAGAGCTGAAGAACATCAACCCGCTGAAAGTCTACGGGCTCACCTTCCTGTTCGCGCTTATCATGAGTTATAACCTGGCGTTCTTCCTGGGGGACGACAAAACGGACATGGCATGGGGCGCTACCGCCGGCTTCCTGACGGGCTTCGGGTTTGCGGGGTTGATATTTGCCGTGGTGGCTTTGTTCGAGCGGCGTTCCTGGCGGTATATCCTTATCAACGGCGGATATATTACGGTGTATTTTACACTGATCGGGTTGATATTGGGCGCCTGGAGAAGCTGAAATTTCCTATCTTGAGGTTTTACATACCGCAAGCATGGATTTTTATACCGATAAAGTAGTCTGGATCACCGGCGCGTCGTCCGGCATAGGCAAAGAACTGGCATTGCAGCTTTCAAGACAAAAGGCGTCGCTCATCCTCACCGCCAGGAACCGGGACGCCCTGCAGGACATTCAACGCGCCTGCCTGCAGCACACACCCAACTGCGCTTTGCTGCCGGCGGACCTCACCGATGCGGGAAACCTTGCCCCGCTTGCGCAGCAGGCCCTTGATACCTTCGGACACATCGATGTACTGATCAATAATGCGGGCGTTACCCAGCGCGCTTTCGCGGAAGACACCGCGCCGGAAGTAGACCGCCGGCTGATGGAGATCAATTTCTTCACCCCGGTAGCCCTCACCAAATTACTGCTCCCCCATTTCCGCGCCCGCAAAACCGGGCATGTGGCTGTACTCAGCAGCATGGCGGGACTGATGGGATTTCCCAAACGCACCGCGTACGCCGCCGCCAAACATGCCATCAAGGGATATTTCGAAACCTTGCAGGTAGAGCATACCATTCCCGGTTTTCATGCCACGATCGTGAGCCCCGGCCGCATTCAAACGCCCATTTCCCTGAACGCCCTTACTGCTTCAGGCCAGCCGCACAGCAAAATGGACGCGGGGCAGCAACATGGCATTCCTGTTGAGGTTTGCGTCCGCCGCATACTGAAGGCCATTGCAACACATAAGCGTCACCTCGTGATCGCGCGGAGCGAGCGCATTCTTTGGTGGCTGCATAAATGGTGCCCTCCGTTGTATTACCGGATTGCGCGAAATGCAGGGCTGAAAGATGAATAAAAAGGATATATTTAATCTGTAAAAACCGAAACTATCCGTGCTGTACCCGTTCGTAAAAATATTGTCCAGGCTCGCCTTGCGGATATTCTGCAGGCAGGTCACCTTCAGCGACAGATCGCTTTTGCAGCATAAAGGGCCATTGATACTGGCCTGCAACCATCCCAATTCCTTCTTCGACGCGATCCTGCTCGGCAGCCTGTTTGAGCAGCCCGTGCATTTCCTGGCGCGCGGCGATGCGTTCCGGAAACCGGTGGTCCGCAAAATACTCACGGCGCTCCGCATGATACCTATTTACCGGCTGAGCGAAGGAAAGGAATACCTGGCGCTGAACGACAGCACATTTGAACGTTGCCAGGAAGTGCTGCTGCAGGGCGGTATCCTGCTGATTTTTGCCGAAGGATTGTGTGAGAACCGGTGGGCGTTACGCCCGCTGAAGAAAGGCACGGCGAGGATCGCGCTGGAAGCCTGGAAAATGCCGCACCTCGCGGAAAAATGTGCGGTGCTGCCCGTCGGGATCAACTACGATTCCTTTTCCCGCTTCGGAAAAAGGATCATCGTGCATTTCGGGAAAAAGATCACTGACCAGGATATGCCGGCCACGCTTTCCATGAGTGAAAAAATACTTCATTTCAATGCCCTGCTGACCGCACAACTGGAAAAGGGCGTATTGACTTCCGATGGTCATGATGAGCTGGTGCAGGCGCTTATCAGCAACCACACCCGTATGCAAACCGGCGACGACCAGCTGATCGCTTCGCTGAAAGAAGCACAGGCGAGGGTAACGCCGGAGGAAGCGGAGAAACTGCGGCCACCGGGGCTCATGGCCGGAGGCATTGCGGACATGGCGGGCGCCGTGCTGCTGCTGTTGCCTGCGCTTGTGGGCTGGATACTGCACATCCCGTATTACCTGCTGGTAAAAAGGTTCGTGGTACAAAAAACAAACGGAACCGTTTTTTACGATTCCGTGTTGTATGGCTTGCTGTTGCTCACCTATCCTTTTTACTGGATCCTGTTAAATGTAATGGGAATGATATGGCTGGAATACTGGTATTTCCTGCTTTTTATGCCATTCCTGGCCTGGATTACGCTGAACTGGCTGGATTGTGTGAACCGTTTGGTCAACGGCCGCGCCTTCGCTAACGTATTTTATTCAGCGCCATCATCCCGATAACCCAGTCGGGCAACCGTTTATGGCCTTTTTCCTTTCTTTTCTTCAGGTTGAGGTACCAGCCGAATTTCTTCAGCACGGGTACTTTATGGGTTTCCACCAGCTCTATCAGCGTTCCGTCCGGATCTTCCACATAGCAGAAACGGCCTGCGGCCTCTCCCATATCGAAGGAATTGGCGCTGTCTACCGTAAAGCAGTAGCCTGATTTGGTGGAATTGGATTTGAGGCTGTCCATATCCAGCGCATCAAAGCAGATATGGATAAAGCCGCAATCGCCCCAGTAGCGGTTGTCGTATATCTTCTGCGGCGTCAGTTCCGTGTTCTGGATCAGCTCTATCTGCACGGCGCCGAGCAGTTTACTGAAAGCGCCTTTGTTGGCTACCTGTTTTTTCAGCAGGATGCGTTTGCAGTGCGCGCCTGCGGGTTCTTCCGGCGGCACATCATGCATGGGCGCTTCGCCGCTGTACACTACTTCATCGATGCCGAGCACGGATTTGTAGAAATGCTGCGCTTTGTCCATGTCACTCACGCCGATCACCGCGCCCACCACGCCACCGCAGATGCCGCGGTCTGTTTTGAACCATTCGTCGCCTTCCACGATGTTGAAGTGATTGCCGTAAGGATCGGTCAGCCAGAAATGCGGACGGTCGTCCGGCGAAGTGTAGATCGCGGAGAGCTTCACGTTGTCAAGCCCGCTGAAATAGCTGTGCGCGGCCTGCACATCTCTGGATTTGATCTTCACGGCAAAAATGCCAAGGTCGCCCAGCCGGGGAAGCATCGCCGGCTTCACCGGTTCACGGGAGGTGAACTGCCATATCTCAAATCCGCCGCCGCCGGCCATGTTGAGTGACAGAATTGCGTGTCTGTGGTGCACTTCAGTGCCAGTGTAACGGGTCATCAGTGCGGCTGCCGCCTTATCCTCAAAAATCAGCACGTCCATCCCGAACAATACTTTGTAGAGATGTTTCGCTTCACAGGCATCCTTTACACCAATTCCCACCTGTTGGATTCCGGTAATAAATTTCCCCATATGCTTTAAAGATAACAGAAAAAAGTTACCGGCAAAACAAAATAAATAGCCGTTTATTCAGTTCGCAGACTGTTGACGGGATTAGCCAGCGCCGCTTTTACGGTTTGCAGTACGATCAGCACAGTGGTAATAACCGCCAGCAGCACGATCGTGATCACAAATGGCGCAGCGGTGATGTGAATACGATAAGCGTAATCGGCCAGCCAGCGCTGCATTACAACATAAGCCACCGGCGCGGCGATCAGCCCGGCCACAGCGATCACCACCATGAATTCCTTCACAAAAAGCCCCACGATGCCGCTCACTGAAGCGCCCAGCACTTTCCGCACGCCGATCTCCTTTGTGCGTTTGCGGATGCTGAGGGAGATCATGCCGGTTACGCCCAGCAGCACAATGACCAATGCCAGGATGGTGGCGGTATACGCGGCCTGCTTCAGCTGTATTTCCGTTTGATAGATCCGCGCCAGCGTGTCGTCCATAAAAGTATATTCGAAAGGAGCGCCGGGCATTATTTCCGCCCATTTCCGCTCCAAAGCGGCCATGCCGTTGCCTTTCAGCTTGAAAGAAAAATAACGGAAAACATTGGCGGCACTGACGTGCAGGAAGATCATCGGCTGCACGGCCTCCTGCATCGAACTGAAATGAAAATCCTTCGTCACGCCCGCCACCACCATATCTGAAGCGCTGTTATGCATCCGTACCCGCTGCCCTACCGCGTCCGCCGGAACTTTCCAGCCAAGGGTGCGTGCGAGCGTTTCGTTGATCACCACTTTCCCGGGACCGGTGAGCATGCCCGGATCATGAAAGAACATGCCGGCGGCCATTGCAATACCGTAGGTATCCGCATAGTACTCATCAGTAGCGAGCATCAGCGAGGGCGTGGCTGTGGTGGAATCAGCGGAGGCGCGGTAGACCTGGAGGCTTCCGCCGTTGTTGCCGTTCGGTATCTCGTATGAAAGCGATACATTTTTCAGTTCCGGCATCGCGGCAAACCGGTCCCGCAGCGTTTCCATGCGCTTCGTGCCCTCGGGCGTCCAGTCCCGCGGCAGCTGCGCGGAAACGATGTAATCCTTGTTATATCCAAGCTGGTTGCTGAAAAACAGCTGTACCTGTTTTGAGATGATGAATGCGCCGGTGAGCACTACCGCTGCGGTGAAAAATTGGAAAGCCACCAGCGATTTGCGCAGCCATACGTTCTCTTTCGCGCCGCTGGCCTTTCCTTTCAGGGAATCCACAGATCTGAGCGAAGACAGTACGAAGGCGGGATAAAGGCCGGCCGCCAGCCCGGTTACCACGATCAGCGCCAACGGGAAGGCGATGAACCAGAGCGGAAATTCCGCGGGCGAGGGAATCGGTTTTCCCAGTATCTGGCTGAAGACGGGTTTTACGAACAGGAAGACCACAAAACCCAGTATAGCCGACAACGTTACAAGGATCGCGGATTCGGTGAGAAACTGCCAGATGAGCTGCTTTCTCAATCCGCCCAATACCTTGCGCACGCCGATCTCTTTCATACGCGAAGAAGAGCGGCTGACGGACATGTTCACAAAGTTGATGACGGCCATCAGCAGGATGAACAGCGCGATGGCGGACAGGGTATAGAGCATGCGGTTAACAAGACCATTATCTTTCTCGCGGTAATAATTTTTCAGCGAAACGGCGTATGGATGCAGGTTATCCGATATCTGCGCCGCCGTGTTGGTTTTCAGCAACGCCGCCATCGGTTTTTCAAGGTCTGCCGCATCTACGCCGTCCTGCAGTTCCAGGAAGCCGGGGATGCTGGTGTTGGTCCAGTTATCGAGGTTCCGGCCGAAGAACGGCAGGGCTTCCAGCGAAAGGAAGAACCCGTCGCTATCACGATGATCTACCAGGCTGGTGACGGAATTCCTGCCGGGTACTTTGATCACGGCCGTGATCATGAAGGCATGGCGGTCGCCGGCAAAGTTTTCTATGTTGAGGGACTGACCGGTGACATCCGTTCTCCCGAAATATTTCAATGCTTTTTCATCGGTCAGCACCAGCGAGTACGGGTCCTGCAGCGCGGTACGGGGATTTCCGTGCAATACAGCAAAACCGTACATTTCCAGGAAAGTGCTATCCCCTACCTGCAGCCCTTCCCGGAAACTCTTGTCACCAAGCGACACATTGGAGGTGATGCCATCCCAGCGATAGTAATTTTTCACCAGTGTGGGATACTGTTCCTTCAATACCCGCGGCAGCGCGCCCACGGAAGTGATCGCCGGTCCCATATTCGGGTCTTTCCAGTCGCTTTGCAGCACGTACTGGTTATCCGCATTTTTGAGCGATGCATTTACCTGCAGCTCGCTCCACACATACGCCATGATCAGCATGGCAAAAGCGATCCCGGTTGCCAGGCCGGCGATGTTCAATGCCGAATAAAAACGGCTCTTGCGGATATTTCTCCAGGCTATCTTGATGTAGTTCTGCAGCATATGTACATCGGATTTAAGCGTTGCGGGCGTGGGATCAAACAGGGTGCCATATTCCTACGGACTGAAAATGAGGAAATTACGGTTGGATAATTACCGCAACTGTCCGCTTTTAATACAGCTGTCGTTCAATTGCGGGCACTGGCAGGGTTATTGCCGCAAATCGCGCATGAAACAGTTGATCCTATTTTGCTTGACCACTTTCCTCTTCGCCTGCCAGTCCGCCTCACAAAGGAATGATAAAAAGCCGGATTCCGTTCCGAAAGGAGCGCCGAGGGTGGTGAGTGCGGACAGCCTGATCGTGCCGGGCAAATCTATCGGCAACATCAAACTGGGCATGGATGCGGCGCCGGTCATTAAACTGATGGGTACACCGTCCGGCGGAGATGCGGCGATGGGAAAAGCCACCGTGATATGGAACAACGGGGACGACCTGACGGCCATCTATACGGAACGTAACATGGGTGTGGACGATACGGCCCGCATCCTGCAGATACGCAGCACTTTACCCGGCTACCTGACCGATAAAAATATAGGCGTTGGCGTTACGCTCGATGACATCGAGCTGCAAATGCCGGTGGCGCGGCTGGGAGAATATTCAGAGGGAAAAGACACCTTTGCGCTGTACGTTACCCGGGCGGGCATTTCGTTCGAGATCAACCGGGACCAGCAATGCACGGGCATCATCGTTCATCCTGCCGGTACCGATCCCACCAAAGCCTATCTCCCCTTTCATTCCAATTTGCGCAAATAATTGGCTACCTGGACAAAGCAATAAGTTGCATTTCTTTCTCTTTACCCTTTAAACGGATGGCGCCAAGCGCCTGCACGGCGTAACGCCCCGTGAGCTGCAATTCCGCGGCCAGGTCCGCCGAAACGATCACCTCCGCATTGAATTCCCTGCACATGCCCTGAATGCGGGAAGTAGTGTTCAGCACATCGCCGGAATAGGTAATGTCCCGTTTGATGATGCCCACTTCGCCCGCTACTACTTTTCCGCAGTGGATGCCGGCTTTGAAGGCAGGCGTGAGATCGTATTGCCGGAGGTATTTATCGTTCAGCCGCTGCAGGTGTTCCTTGATATCGAAGAAGCACTGGATGCATTTCAGGTTGTCGATACCATTTTCATATTTCCAGGCAATGATCACTTCATCACCCACGTATTGATATATCTCGCCTTTGTTATCGAGGATGGGATTGGTGATATCGGAGAAAAGGTCTTTCAGGAAAGCGTGATATTTTTTATCGCCCAGCCGTTCGGCGATGGTGGTGGAAGAGTTCAGATCGAGGAACATGAATATCCGGCTTTCTTCTTTCGGCGTATTGTATTTGCCGCGGAGGAAGTTCCAGAAAACGCCCTGTCCGAATTTGCTGTTGATCTGCAGGAACAGCTGGGTAACGGCTACCACAATGCCCCAGACGAGGCCGTTCTTCAGCACGCGGTAAGAATCCGGTTTTTCGATGAAGATCCGCATCACGATATTCACCAGCAGCACTACGAACAGGAAAAACAGGGTGACAAAGATCACGGTATGGCCGTATGATTTGTCCCGGTACCGCACGTTCACGTAAAAAACAAGCGCACTGCCGCCCACCATGGCACCGATGAAACCGGCGCCCATGTTCATGAGCACCGATGTTAAAAAAGAATAGCCGGGAGCTGGCCCGGCCGAATTATTGGTAAACAGCACGAAGTGCTCGTACACGGCAATGAGAAAACCTATTACCAGCCAGGCGGCTGTAATGATGAAAAGTTGCCTGAACTTGTAAACAGTTCTCCTGTTCATGCGATGCGCTTCTCCTTCAAATTAAAGAAAAAAACCGTACAGGCAACTTTTCACCTGGATCAGATGCGCTTCAGCACTTCTTCGCCGATGGCGGCAGTGCCCAGTATCTTGTCCGCCGGCGTCTGGCTGTTGGCGATGTCCCTGGTCCGGAAGCCTGCTTTCAGCACCTGGTCTACCGCGCTGATCACAGCGTCGGATTCGGCTTTCAATCCAAAGGAAATATCCAGCAACAATGCCGCGGAAAGGATGGATGCAAGCGGGTTGGCAACGCCTTTGCCGGTGATGTCATGCGCGGAGCCATGGATGGGCTCGTATACGCCGGTGCCGTCGCCGATGGACGCGGATGCCAGCATGCCCATGGAGCCTGCGATCTGTGATGCTTCATCGGTGAGGATGTCGCCGAAGAGATTGGCGGTCACCACCACGTCGAAACGGCGCGGATCTTTGATCAGCAGCATGGCGGTGGCGTCTACGAACTGGTGTTCCACTTCCACATCCGGATAATCCAGCGCTACTTTCTGCACCACTTCGCGCCAGAGCCGGGAAGTTTCGATCACGTTCGCCTTGTCTACCGAGCAGAGCTTTTTTCTGCGGGTACGGGCGGCGTCAAACGCTTTGCGGGCAATGCGCTCTACTTCATAGCGGCTGTATTCCGCAATATCATAAGCGGTATCGCCGTCGTTTTTCCTTCCTTTCTCACCGAAATAAATATCGCCGGTCAGCTCACGGAAGAAAAGGATGTCCGCGCCTTTCAGTATTTCGGGACGGATGCTGGAAGCGTCCAGCAGTTCATCGAATAATTTGATGGGGCGGAGATTGGCGTACAGTCCCAGCTCCTTGCGCATTTTCAGCAAACCCTGCTCCGGGCGTACTTTCGCGGAGGGATCGTTGTCGTACTTCGGATGGCCTACCGCGCCGAAAAGCACGGCATCTGATTTGCGCATCTTTTTGAGGGACTCGTCCGGCAGCGGGTTGCCGGTGGCTTCAATTGCAACGTGCCCGATCAGTGCTTCATCGTACGTAAAAGTATGGCCGAATTTTGCGGCGATCTTGTTCAGTACCTGCTTGCCGACTGCTGTAACTTCCTGTCCTATTCCATCTCCCGGAACAATTAAAATATGCTTGCTTGCCATAAAGTATGTTAGATTAGATTCAACATTTTTTGTGTAGCCTTGATCGCCGATACGGTCTGATCGCTGTCCAGCCCCCTTGTTTTGAACTCGCGGCCGTTATAGCTCCAGGTGATGACGGTTTCACAGAGCGCGTCGCTTTTACCGCCGGGCGGGATGCGCACGGCGTAATCCACCAGGGAAGGCAGCTCCTGCTTTCTCTTTTTGTAGACTTTTTTCAGTGCGTTCATGAATGCATCGTACTGGCCGTCGCCCTGCGCATGCTCTTCGAAAGATTCGCCGTTGATGGAGATCTTCAGTGTTACGGAGGGCTGCAGGTTTTTGGAATGCGTCAGCACGTAATTTTCGATCCGCACTTTTTCGTCGATGGTGTTGCTGTCCAGAATATCGGAGATGATGTAGGGTAGATCGGCGGGCGTTACCACTTCCTTGCGGTCGCCCAGCTCAATGATCCGCTGGGTGACCTTTTTCAGGTCCGGCTCGGAAAGCTGGATGCCGAGCTGCTGGAGGTTGTTCTCGATATTGGCTTTGCCGCTCGTTTTCCCGAGGGCGTATTTCCGCTGGCGGCCGAAGCGCTCGGGCATCAGGTCGCTGAAATAGAGCTTGTTCTTTTTATCACCGTCCGCATGAATACCGGCGGTTTGGGTGAACACGTTCTCTCCCACTACTGGTTTGTTGGCGGGAATGCGGAAGCCGGAGAATGTTTCCACCAGCTTGCTCACGCTGTACAGCGACTTTTCCGCCACGGCGGTCTTCACTTCCGGCAGGAAATCGTTCAGCACGGCGATGGCGCTGGCGAGCGGGGCGTTGCCGGCCCTTTCGCCCATCCCGTTGATGGTGAGGTGAATGCCGTGCGCGCCGGCCTTGATCCCTTCCAGCACGTTGGCGGTGCCCAGGTCGTAATCGTTATGCGCGTGAAAATCGAAGTGCAGCTTCGGGTAGCGCTGCACGATGGCGGAGATGTATTCGTATACTTCGGAGGGCACGAGCACGCCGAGGGTATCCGGCAGCATGATCCTTTTTACGGGCAGCTGCTGCAGGAAATCGAGGTACTGGAAAACGTAATCGCGGGAATGGCGCATGCCGTTGCTCCAGTCTTCCAGGTATACGTTGCATTCGAGCCCTTTTTTCTTTGCGAGGGCGATCACGGCGGCTACTTCCGCGAAGTGCTGCTCGGGCTTTTTGCGGAGCTGGTGGGTCAGGTGGTTGAGGGAACCTTTGGTGAGCAGGTTCATCACTTTGGCGCCTGCTTTCTGCATCCATTGTACGGACACGTCGCCGTCCACGAACGTCAGCACCTCCACCCTGTTCAGATGGCCATTGGCCTTTGCCCATTTGGTAATGGCTTTCACGGCGGCGAACTCGCCTTCCGACACACGGGCGGAGGCGATCTCGATGCGGTCTACCTTCACTTCCGTGAGTAAAAGCTGTGCAATGGTCAATTTTTCAGAGGGAGAAAAAGAAACGCCGCTGGTCTGCTCACCATCGCGGAGCGTGGTATCCATGATCTCCACATAACGCGGGACAACTGGCATGATCGTAATTTAGTATAAACTCTTTGCTGCGAATGACTGGATATCGCTTTTCATGGCCTGCAGGTAGTCGATATCGTCGAAGCCGTTCGTCAGGTTATGCTTTTTGTAGCTGTTGATGTCGAATGATTCACTTTCGCCGGTGGCGAGGATGGTGATCTTTTGTTCCGGGAGGTTTACTTCCAGTTCGGTGTTGGGATCAGCTTCGATGGCGGTGAATATTTTGTCCAGGAAACCGGCGCTGACCGTTACGGGGAGGATGCCGATGTTCAGGGAGTTATTTTTGAAAATGTCCGCGAAGAAGCTGGACACCACGCAACGGAAGCCGTAGTCGTAGATCGCCCAGGCTGCGTGCTCGCGGCTGCTGCCGCTGCCGAAGTTCTTGCCGCCTACCAGGATCTTGCCGGAGTAGATGGGATTGTTCAGTACGAAGTCCTGTTTCGGCGTATCGTCTGCATTATACCGCCAGTCGCGGAACAGGTTATCGCCAAACCCTTTTCTTTCGGTTGCTTTCAGGAAGCGGGCGGGGATGATCTGGTCGGTGTCCACGTTCTCGATCGGCATAGGAACCGCGGAGCTTTTTAAGATGGTGAATTTATCGTAAGCCATTTTTTTAAATCGAATTGTTTAAACGTTTTTCTGTTTCTGATCACAAAGCCGGGGGGTGGCCTTTTACGGCGGCATCCGGCTTGCAGCGGCCTAGTCTGCCAGCAACACCCTCGGATCTGTCACCACACCTGTCACGGCGGCGGCGGCGGCCACGAGCGGGCTGGCCAGCATGGTGCGGGAACCGGGGCCCTGCCGGCCTTCGAAGTTGCGGTTGCTGGTGCTCACGGCATATTTGCCAGCGGGTATCTTGTCATCATTCATGGCGAGGCAGGCGGAGCATCCGGGTTGACGGAGCTGGAACCCGGCTTCCGTAAGAATATCCAGGATGCCTTCTTCTTTGATCTGCTGCTCCACGATGTGCGAGCCGGGTACGATCCAGGCGGTTACATGATCTGCTTTCTTACGGCCTTTCACGATGGACGCGAAGGCGCGGAAGTCTTCAATACGGCCGTTGGTGCAGCTGCCGATGAATACATAATCCACTTTTTTCCCGAGCATTTCCTCTTCTTCGTGGAAGCCCATGTATTGCAGGGATTTTTCGTAGCTGGCCTTGCTGCCGCCTGTTTCGGCCGCAACAGGGATATGCTTTGTAATGCCCATGCCCATGCCGGGGTTGGTGCCGTAGGTGATCATCGGTTCGATGTCGGCCGCGTTGTAGTTATACTCGATGTCGAATTGAGCGCCTTCGTCGGTTTTCAGCGTTTTCCAGTAAGCGAGGGCTTTATCCCATGCTTCGCCTTTCGGCGCTTTATCCCGGCCTTTGATATAGTCAAAGGTCGTTTCATCCGGTGCGATCATGCCGCCCCGCGCGCCCATCTCGATACTCATATTACAAACCGTCATACGGCCTTCCATGCTCATGTTCCGGAATACCTCACCGGCAAATTCCACAAAGTAGCCGGTAGCGCCCGCGGCGGTCAACTGGGAGATGATGTACAGCACCACGTCTTTCGGCATAACCCCTTTACCCAGTTTGCCATTCACATTGATGCGCATTTTTTTCGGCTTGGGCTGCATGATACATTGGGAAGACAGCACCATTTCCACTTCGGAGGTGCCGATGCCAAATGCGATAGCGCCAAAAGCGCCGTGGGTGGAGGTATGCGAATCACCGCACACGATGGTCATGCCGGGGAGGGTAATACCGTTTTCCGGTCCAACCACATGCACAATACCATTCTTGGGATTGCCCAGACCCCAGTGGGAAATGCCGTATTTGGCGGAGTTGGTTTCCAGCGCTTTCAGCTGATTGGCGGAAAGCGGGTCCTGCACGGGTAAGTGCTGGTTGATGGTGGGCGTATTATGGTCGGCCGTAGCGAATGTTTTTTCGGGAAACATCACTTTGAGGCCGCGGTTCTCTAATCCAAGGAAAGCCACCGGGCTCGTCACTTCGTGAATAAAATGCCGGTCGATAAAAAACACATCAGGTCCGTCTTCAATTTTCCTGACCACGTGTGAATCCCATACTTTGTCAAATAATGTAGTGGGTATTTTGCTCATTTTTTCATAATTTAAAAGGTAATGGCAAAATTCTTAAAATATATCCATAAATTCTGCTTTTTTATCTGATTTTTTCTAATATGGAAAAGAAAAGGAGAAATTTTTTGTCATCCATCTATATTTAATTGATTATCAAGTTGATATAAATTCAAAACCCGGTAGTGCTACCGGGTTTTAATTATTTTTAAGGGTTCGGATTCAAAATGAAGCGGGTGTACCAATACTTTGATACACCCGCTTTTTTCAATAAAGACATGCTATAGGTCAATCGATCAGTTCCAGCGCCTTGAGCCTTGCCGCGGCTTCTATCAGCATGGCGCCGCTCAGCTGGGTGGAAAGATCGGTAGTGGTCAGGGGTACTGTCCATTTGGTGCCGAAAAGTATCTGCGGGCGGGAAGTGCCTTGCAGCCATAATGTTTCGGCGTTCAGCTTGAGGAAGTTGACGAATTTGGACTGGTCTGTGCTGCTCAGGCTGCCGTCTGTGATCAGCAGCATCATGTAACGCACCAGGATGCCTTTGAAGAGGCCGCCGTCTCCGCCGCCTTCGTCTTTCATGATATTGCCCTGCGTCATGTCGCCGGTGAGCGAGTTATTGGCGGTTTTCAAGGCGTCGTTCAGGTATACGCTTTCGCCGGTGATCTTGTACAGCTCAATGCCCGCGCCGATGTAAACGCCCTGGTTGTAGGTAAACTTCCAGTCTCTGTTCGTGCCAGAACCATCGAGGCCGTCCCAAACAAGCCCGGTGGATGGATCTACAAGATAGGTTTTCTGCCACTGGTAGATCTTCCTGGCCCAGTCGAGGTCCGCGGGGTCCTGGTTCAGCTGGTACATGCGCGCGGCGATGATGGCTGCGGGCGCATTGGCAGGGGTATTCTTGTTCTGGCGGTTCTTGTTCCAGTAGATGCCACCGCCCCAGGTGTCGTCCCATCCTCCTTTAATATCCGTCCACAACTGTTCCGCCACGGTCTTGAACTTTACATCGCTAGTGGTTTCGTACGCGCGCAGGCATGCCAGCGCCATCCATTCCATATCATCATAAAAATGATTGATATAGGTATTGCCGTTCTTCGCTTTCATGCCATCCAGCAGCTCGTCCATCCGCGTTCTGATCTGCGGGTCGTCCGTCCGGAGATAGGCATCCACGAGCACATCCAGCACATGCGCGTTGCGCCAGTAATGGAAATCGGTTTTGCCGGCGCTGTTCTCGTTATAATATTTACCGGGCTGGTTGTAGAAATTCGCGATAAGGGAAGCGTAGGAGGAATCCGCGATCGCTGGCCAGTTGTACACATACGCCTTCTTGCCTGCGCCGGGACCGGGGCCATCGTCCACCGGTTCCTTGAGACAGGCGCTTAACGAAACCACGGGCAGCAGCGCAATCAGTACTTTCTTGAATAGTCCATTCATACGGCAATTATTTTACGATTACTTCATGTGTGTAGTTCTTGTCCGCCCAGAAGTAAACTTTCACATCGCAGGCGTGGGTGTCTACTTCGGTCTTGAACTTGTAGCAATAATTCCACTGATCGTTATTCGTGATGGGCTTCAGTTCCCAGAATGACAAAGGTGTTGCGCTGGTCGGGCGGCTGTTGTCCGCATTGGAGCTGCCTACCCATTCTTCACCATCCACTCCTTCAGCGTTTTTCACGTTCATGCGGAATTTGTAGCGTTCATCGCGGCCCCAGGATTCCTGTTTGAAGGTGATCACCTTATCGGTAAATGACCAGGTGCTGTTGCCTTCGTAAGTGAGATCGTACATGATCTTGTTGTCGGGCGCAAACCACAGGCCGATGCCGGTGATCTCCGTAGCGGTCATGGTGGCATTGTTGAAATCGAGGCGCAGGCGGTATACTTTGGTGCCGCCGCTGTGGGTGCTTTCGCCATCTTCTTTCAGCAGCGCGCCATCCGCGTAAAAGGTAGCGGGGGTACCGGTGTTCCTGTCAACAAATTTGTATTTGCCGTCTTTCAGCGAAGTATAAATTTCAAAAACGCCGGCTGTGAGGGCTTTCATTTTCTGCGCGTTCGCGAGGTCAGCGCCGGCTTCGGTGGCGTCGCCGGTCAGGAATACGTCTACCGGTATTTCTGCGAAGCCGTTCGGCCTTTCCACTTCAATCGTGCGTACTTCTTTTGAAGGCTGGATGTTGAAGCCTTTGGACGCATAGACGGCCCATTTCAGCTTGCCGGTGCCCAGTGCGGGAATGCCGGCTTTCGCCGCGAGGGTGTTCAGGTCTTTGTGGGAATAGGTCAGCTTGTTCTGGATGCCGCCGCCGTCAGACGCTACTTTGGCGATAGGCTCCGAGAAGTCGCCGTTCTCCGTGTCGAACACCACTTCGTACAGCACCAGGGAGCCGTCTTCCGCCCTCGCCTGCTCCCATTCGAAGCTCACCGTGGCGCTGGTGGCGGGTTGCAGCTTGGTGAACTTGTCGTTTACCGGCGCCGTGAGCTTCTCTACCGGCATGATGTTGGTGTTCAGCTTATAATCATCTTTTTTACAGCCGGCCATCACAGCGGCGAGCATGATAAAAGGAGCTATATATCTTTTCATCTGTTAATATTTGATTTTTTACGGGCCAGATGGAACCTCACAGTAACATGGCCCTGGGTGATAAAATTTATTATGCTCGGTTTCATAACAGTGTGTTTAATATTGATGGATTATTGCCAATCCGGGTTTTGGCCGAGGTTTTGATTCTGGTCGCGTTCGAAAGTGGGCACCGGCCACAGGTAATGTTTCGGATCTTCGAAACGCCGGGCTTCCACGATGATGTAGCCGTTCGGATCTTTATTGAAAGCGCCGGAGCTCACTTTGATGCCGCGCACGGGTTTGTTCAGCACTACGTCGGCGATCTTCCAGCGGCGGATGTCGAATGCGCGGACGCCTTCAAACGCCAGCTCTGCTCTCCTTTCGCGGCGCACGATCTCGCGCAGTTGTGGTTGTGACGCGCCTGTGGGGAACTCCGTGGCGCCGGCGTCTGTAAACTTCGCACGAACGCGGGTGGCTCTGACGGTCTTGTTCCAGATATCGGCATCCAGGTTGTTCAGCTCGTTCATGGCTTCCGCATACATCAGCAGCACGTCGGCATACCGGATGATGGGAAGGTTCAGGCCAGAATTGTAGTTCGGCGCGGTGGGATCGTAATGTTTCTGGAAATAATATCCGGTCGGCGATGCGCCCTGGTCATCCACGCTGTTGGTGGCGGGCACGGAGCCGGGCTGCGTGAGGATGGTCTGCACCTGGCCTTCGAAATCCGTGATGGTGGAGCCGTGATGCAGGATGGTGGCCTCGAAGCGGGGGTCCCTGTTCGTGTACGGATCGTTTTCATTATAACCGGAACCGGCTTCGCGGATGGCTTTGCCGTTCAGCATGATGTAGTCGTCCACCAGGTCCTGCGTAGGCACCAGCACGCTCCGCAGCAAGGCTACCGTCTGCGGCAGGAAGCTGCGTTGTGTGCTGAACGTTCTGCCGCCGCCATATTGCAGGTCGAGGATCACTTCGCTGTTAAACTCGTTGGCTACCTTGAACAGGTTCGCATACGTGCCCAGCAGGCTGTAAGTACCGTTCTCCGTGGAGTTGATCAGCAGCTCGCATTCGTTTTTCACTTCCTCCCATACCCCTCTTTTTAACTGCACCTTTGCGCTGAGCGCGATCGCTGCGCCGCGGGTGATGCGGCCTCTGTCCTTTTCCGCATACTGCACATTGGTGGGCAGATCGCCGCGGATCTCGGACAGCTCCTGCAGCACGAAATCGAGTACGGTGTTCTGCGCGGTGCGGCTGATGGTCTTGGATTCGTCTACCGAGATCTGTGTGGTAAAGAAGGGTACATCGCCAAACCAGTCCGTCAGCTCAAAATAGGAATACGCGCGGATAAAGCGGGCTTCCGCAATGATGCGGCGCTTCAGCGTTTCATCCATCGACGGTACTTTATCGATGTTTTCCAGCACGATGTTACACTTGCGGATAGCGCCGTAGCGGTAGCTCCATTCCGCGGTCACGCGGGCATTGGAGGGATCGTAGCTGCCGCCGGCCACCAGCGATACGCTGCTGAAGCCGGTACCCGCCACATAGGCGTTATCGCTGAGCGCCTCGTTACCGAAGTAATAAAAGTCGCTCGACATGTTCTCATAGCAACTGGTGAGCGCGTCCAGGGCATCCTGCGCATCCCGCCAGTAGGCTTCTTCCGTAAACTCCCGCGTGTTCGGCTGGTCCAGTTTACGGCAACTGAACAAAGCGGCAGCACAGCATATTATCAGGAATACTTTTTTCATCAGTGCATATTTTATTTTTTTCGGGTCTGATGGAGCCTTGATGATTATTTCATCATGCCGGCTTCATAAATCACTTGTTTATCAGAATTTGATATCCAGTCCGAATGCAAACGTGGCTGCATTGGGATAGTTACGGCCTGCGATGGCGTTGTAATTGGAAAATCCGAGCTTGTCGTCATACTGCGTGAACTCCGGATCTACGCCCAGTTCCGCGAAGCGGCGCGGCGTGAAGGTCAGCAGGTTCTGGCTGGTGAAGTACACGCGCAGGCTTTGCAGGTTCACGAGGCCCGTTACGGATTTAGGCAATGTATACCCCACCTGCAGGTTCTTCAGGCGCAGGTATTTTGTATCGAACATCCAGTAATCTGAATAAGCAAAGTTGTTCGCATTGGCGGTACCGATGGTGAGGCGGGGATAGCTGGCGCCGGGATTGGTGGGCGTCCAGCGGTCGAGGTGCTGCACAAAGGCGTGGTCTTCGTTGTTGTGGAACGCCTCCACAATGTCGCCACGCAGGAACTGTGAGCGTTTGCCAACACCCTGCCAGAACATGGTGAAATCGAAATTGCGCCAGGTAGCGTTATACGTAACACCGAAGGTGTAGCGCGGGAACGGGTTGCCGAAGATGAAACGGTCGTCCGCATCAATCACGCCGTCTTCATTTCTGTCGATATACCTGATATCACCGGGCTGTACCTGCTGGTTGTAGGCAAAAGGCACTTTCGGCGCATTCTTGATATCGTCCAGGTTCTGATAAAGACCGTTGGATTTATAGCCGAAATAGGACGCGATGGGGAAGCCTTCGCGGATGATATACGTGTAGTCCGCGCCGCGGATGGATTCCTGTCCGAATTTAACAACCCTGTTCAGGTTATCGGAAAGGTTCGCGCCTACGGTGTGGTTCACGGGACCGGTCTTTGCGCGGTAAGATACCGCCAGTTCCCAGCCCTGGTTCTCCACTTCGCCTACGTTCTGCAGGCTGGAGCCGATGCCCGCGGTGCCGGGCACTACCTGTGACAGGTAAATGCCGGTGGTGCGTTTGTTAAAGTAGTCGAAGGAGACCTGCAGCTTATTATTGAAGAAATCCGCATCAATACCGTAGTTGCTCATGGTGGAGATCTCCCATTCCAGGAACTCGTTGTAAGCGGTGAAGTCGGCGCCGGGATTGGCGGTGTTGTTGAACGGATACTTGTTCGGGTTGAGGTTCACCCTGGCGAGGTAGTTGAATCCGCCGATGTTGGAGTTGCCCACCTGTCCCCATGAATAACGGAACTTCACATTGCCGAAGCGGTCCCGGAAGCCTTGCAGGAAGTCTTCGTCCGTCACGCGCCATCCGAGGGAGAAGGCGGGGAAGAACTGCCAGCGGTGGCCGGGCGCCAGTTTGGAAGAGCCGTCGTAGCGCCAGGTGAATTCCGCGAGGTATTTATCGTTGTACACGTAGTTCACCCTGCCGAAAAGAGAGTTCAGGGCGTGCAGCTCCGGGTTCACGAGGTTGTTGTATTCACCGATGGTGGCATAATCCAGTGTACCGTCCGGCTTCGGGATATAACCGCCGCCGATGCTCCAGTCATCATCCAGGTTGGTTACGCCGTGGCGCCTGGCTTCGATGCCGTAATGCTGGTTGAGCGCGTCGCTTCTCACACCTACCTGTCCTTTTACATAATGTTTACCGAACGTATTTTCATATTCCGCCGTGGCATATACGTTGGTGGCCATGTCTTTGTATTCGGACTGGTACATCACGTTATTGATGGGCGGATTGGCGGTGGTATAGTAAGGCGCGTAGCTGTATTTGTTGGTCCGCACCTTGTCGCCGGTGATGGTGTAGGTGCCGGATGCGTTCAGGTTGATGGTGAAATTTTTCACCGGCGTGATGGCTACGTTCAGGCCGCCGAGCAGGTTGTCCCGCTCCCGTTTGTTGAAGCCCTGGTATTCCAGCTGCGCGATGACGTTGTTGCTGTTCAGCGCGGGCACTACGAAATTACCGAGGGAGTCTTTCACCGGGTAGATCCGCGGGGTACGCATGGCGTCGCGCATGAGGATGCCGATGTCAGCATTCTGCCGGTTGAAATATAATTTGGTGTAGGACATGTTCACATCCACCCGTACGTATTTGCTCACCTCTACAGACATGTTCAGGCGGGCATTGTAGCGTTTGTAGTTGAAGTCCGCATTGGTCAGGTATTTATTTTCCAGCATGTTGCCCTGGTTCACATATCCCAGTGAAAGCAGGTAGCTGCTGCTTTTGCCGCCACCGGTGAGGCTGATGTTGTGGTTCTGCTGCGGCGTGAACTTGCGGAGCATTTCGCGAAGGTAAGCCGGTTCCGAACCGCGTTCGTGCCAGTAGCTGATATCTTCCGGTGAGTACTGCGGCGTTTTGCCGGAGTTCACGAGTGCTTCGTTCTTGAGGGTCATGTACTCCCACCCTTCCATCTGGCGGGGCAAGGCGGTGGGCATCTGCCAGCCGTACATGCCGTTGTACTGCACCGAGGGTTTCTCGTCTTTCTTCCCTTTTTTGGTAGTGATATAGATCACGCCGTTGGCGGCCTGGGAGCCGTAGATAGCGGAGGATGCGGCGTCTTTCAGTACGGAGATGCTTTCCACATCGTAGGGGTTCAGGTTTTGCAGCCCTTCATTGCTGGCCTGTATTCCGTCTATGATGATGAGGGGGGCGTTGCCGGTGAGGCTTCCCACGCCGCGGATGTTCAGCGTCAACGCGGCGCCGGGCTCCGCCGTACCTTGTTGCAGGGTAAGGTTGGGCGCCGTGCCTTGCAGCGCCTGGAACATATTGGCGACCGGCCTGCTTTCGATATCTTTCGTTGAAATGGTGCTGATAGCCGCGGTTACCTGTCCCTTTTTCTGGGAGCCGTACGCCGTGATCACCACTTCGCTCAGTTCCCTTGAATCGGCGCCGAGCAGGATGGTGATGCTGGTGCGGCCGTTGATCGCAACACGCGCGGGCTCAAATCCCACGGAGGTGCAGAGAAGGGTGTCGTTGGCCTTGTCCGCCGGTATGCGCAGTACGAAATTCCCTTCTTCATTGGTGACAGTGCCGATGCTGGGGGCACTTTGCAGGCGAACGTTTACTCCCGGAATGCCTTCACCGTTATCACTCACTACCCGACCATTAATGGTCACGTTCTCCTGCTGTGAATATACGGCGGCGGGCACGTTTCCCTGTTTCAGGATGATCTTGTTGTTGATTAGCTCAAACCGGATGTCCAGGGGAGACAGGATCATCTCCAGTATCTCCTCCAGTTTCTTATCCCTTACATTCAGTGAAACCTTTTGCGACGCGCTGATCTCGTCATTGGAATATACAAACACGTACCGTGTCTGCTGTTCGATCCTTTCGAGCACATTCACCAGCTTTTCATCTTTTACAAGAAGGCTGATGCGGTTTTCGAGCGATCTTTTGGTGTCCTTTGCCTGTTGTTCCGGCGCCATGCGGCGCATACCCGCAGCATAGGCCTGCTGCGCCCTGAGATCCAGCATGCCGAGCAATGTCAGGCAAAAGATCAGGGAAATGGACAACAAACGGAAAGGGCCCATCAATTGTAATGGTCTTTCTTTCATAACGTTTGAACGTTTTGCAAATTGATTTTTTAAATACTAGCCGCGTTGTTACTCACTGATCAGCAGGAGGCTGTCAGTGATTGTGTACTTGAACGATTTTGATTTTGCCAGGTAATACATGATTTCCTGAAGGTTGTTGTTTTGAAATGATCCGGTCATCCGGTACTGACGTGGTTTATCTGAGTGAAAGGTCACTTTCTTTCCGAAGGTCCTTTCCAGTTCGCGGCAAATGTCTTCGAGGGATACGTCCCTGAAAACGAGCCGCCCTTCTGTCCAGGCTTTATCATCTTCTCCGGAGGTCGCTTCTTTTATAATATTGTCATGATTGCCCGTGGGCCGGTAAATGACCTTCTCATCCGGCGTAATGTAGAACGTGTCCGACCGCTGGTCGCCGTTCTCATATTTCGGGATGAAAGCCACTTTGCCGGTCGTTACAGAGGTTTGTACAGGTTCGTTGTCGTATGCCCGTACGTTGAAGGAAGTGCCGAGCACTTTCACCATTCCCTTTGCGAGATGCACGATGAAGGGGCGGTCGGCGCTGCCGGCCACATTGAAGAAGGCTTCTCCGTTCAGGTATACTTCACGGCTTGTTTTACCGAATACTTCCGGGTAGGTCAGCTTGCTGTCCGCATTCAGCCAGATCTTGCTGCCGTCCGCCAGCTCAATCACGGCGCGGGTGGCCTTTCCGTTCTGGCGTTTGAGCCATTGCATGGTGTCGTTACCGGTTTGGGCCGTTATCCTCGCGGAACGGTTTTTTTTCGGCCACACTACGGTCACGGCAAATGCGATCCCCGCTATGACCGCCGCAGCAGCCATCCATTTCCAGCGGCTTGCGCGCAGGCGTTGGGGTTGGCGTATCTTCTGCAGGGTGCGGTGCAGGGCCTGCTCGGTATCGGCAGAGGTATGCAGGGTAGATTCCCGGAAATATTGCTGCAGGATAAGATAACGGCCCTGAAGGTCTTCATGCTGCTGCAACATGCCGTCCAGCTCCTGCAGCTCCGCTGCTGTCGCTTGTCCCGCCAGTTTCCGGGCAGCCAGTATGATGAATTGTTCTTCGTTGACCATTATAAATATTGAGCCGTTGTATAAGAAGGACAGCAGAAAAAAGGGAATTACTTACAAGGAGGGGAATTTTTTTTTCAATCGCCGCGCAGAAGGCTAAAGCAGAAAAGGCAGCACCGAGATCAGCAGCAGGAAAGGCGGATTCAGTTTCCCGGTCTTCGATCTGCCGGGGCGGTAATGCCCGATGGCTTCATTCAGCCGGCGGATGGCGCGGAAAAGCTGTGTTTCCACGGTCCGGGGAGAGATATTCAGGATGGCCGCTACGTCCCGGTATTTGAAACCTTCTTCCTTGATGAGCCGGAATACTTTTCTGCACTGGTCCGGCAGGCGGTTCACCTCCAGGTCCAGCTTCATCAGCATTTCCTTCCATTCCATTTCCTTTTCCGGGTCCATGGCGGTGCTCAGCTGGGCAAGGCCGGTATCGACCGGTATAATGCGAAGCGGGGAATATTGTTCGAGGTAGTTCAGGGAGTGATTTTTGACCGCCACGAACAGGTATACTTCGAGGTTATCCACCTCCAGCAGCGCGGTGCGGCGGTTCCATATCTTTACGAAAACATCGGAAACGATCTCCTCCGCCGCTTCGGGGGACTGCACATACTGGATGCAAAAGCGGAGCAGACGGTCATACAGCAGCCTGAACAGGTCCGCGAAGGCCTGCTCATTTTCGTAACGTGCAATTTGCAGTTGCAACTCCTTTATATGCTTACTGGTTTCTGTCATGTCCCCTTATTAGGACAGGTAATCGGGTTGAAATACTTACAAAAGTTAAAAAAAATTATTTACCTGCCAACCGGGGAAAGGGTAATATTATAATGTTCGCATATGTATCCGCATGTCTTTTCTCCTCCTACTTCTCTTCACAATACTGACTTTTTAACTGCTCCACCTCATCGCCATACATCTGACTGAAACCGAGATCTATTGCGCGCTGCAAGTCACGGCAGGCGCTGTCCATATCCTTTCTGGCAATGTATACAAGCGCCCGGTTTCTGAAGGCGTACGAATTATCGGCCTTTAGCTTGATGGACCGTTGTATGTCTTTCATGGCGCCTTCGAGATCATGTTGCTTGTAGCGTGCAAATCCCCGGTTATTGAAAGCAAACGGGTCTTCCGGTGCAATTTCCAGCACCCGGTTAAACAGGCTGATGGCTTTCTCATAATTCCCGGCTTCCATATGCGTGAAGCCCAGGTTGCCGATCGCGGCAATTTCACGGGGAGCCTGCAGGACAGCTTTTTCCAGGTAGCTGATGGCCTCCTCCTTCCGGTTCAGATCGTTTAAAACAGTGCCGGTAGCTGTGAGGATAGCTATATTGGTCGAGTCAAACGCCAGCCCCACCATGAAGTCTTCATACGCTCCCTGGAAATCTCTTTTCATGGCTTTAGCGGTTCCTCTCCTTACGATATCGCTATATTTAACAGAATCCTCCCGGGCGTACGCGATCGCCCGGTTAATATCGCGGATACATTCATCAGGCTTTTGAAGGTCGTAAAAATAGTTGGCGCGTGTGCTGTAATAGAAATGATTGGTTGGCTGAAGTGCGACAGCCTTATCAAAATTGATCAGGGCTTCATCCATATTTCCCATCATCTTCTGTATGTTGCCCCGCAAATTGTAGAACAAGGCACTGTCATTATGAGCAGCTATCAGGATGTTGATCTGTTGCAGCGCTTCTTCATATTTTTCCTGATCATACAAACTATAAATCCTTTCAAGCGAAGGGTTTTCTTTCCGCTGCATGCATGCAGTAAATAATAAAAATAATATTGCGCAAGCGACTGTGAATTTCATAGCGTACAGGATTTGTTTTCAAGCATGAAAAAGATACATTTTTTTGGAACGATTACAAAATGCATGTAAATTACCGCATTGTTTGTAACCTAATTCTTTTCGAAAATGCATCTCGACAAATACGAGTATCTGGCAGACCAAACCTTTGCCAGCTTTATGTTTCAAAGCAACGGTCCACGCGGCTCGATCAGGAAGATCGTTAACTACCAGGAAGTATTTCCTTTCCCTGACGGCAGGCCGGTCATCAATCTTGGATTTGGTGATTGGGATGAAGATATTGAGAAAGTAGATGATTCCATTCTCTCCAATAATCAGGACAGAGACAAGGTGCTCGCCACTATCGCATCTACGATTGTTGAGTATACAGATATTCATGGCAAGATGCCGATCTATGCACAGGGAAATACACCGGTGAAAACGAGGTTATACCAGATGGCGATGAATGCGCATCTGCATGACATAGAGCAGTTGTTCTGGGTGTTTGGTCTTTCAAAAGGTAACTGGACCAAATTTGAACCGGGAATAAATTTTGAAGCGTTCATGATTATCAGAAAATAGTCTTACATTTGGAGTGTAAAAAAAGGAGGTGATTTATGCTTTCAAAAATTTTCAGAAAAACGAAAGCAGGCAACCTTAAAAAAAGCAAGGTTAAAGTCTGCAAATCTTTAAAAGATTTCTCTAACGAAGCTTACTTCGTTAAAAAGGCAGAAGCCGCAAGAGCAGTACTGGCCAACTCTGTTTTTCCCAAAGAGTTTATTCCCGCCGGCCGATAGTTCAATATTCATTATATCCATCCATAATATTTGATCCTTCAGGAAGCTGAAGGATTTTTTTTATCCGGAAATGCCGGTCATATTGCTCATGTATAGCATTCAAATCCTGATTTGAATAGATGGAACAGCACAAACGATGCAGTTTTGCAGTAAATGAAACCAAACATATGAAATGGATCTTTACATTGTTTGCCGTCTTTTTACCTGCACAGTATTTGTTCGCCCAGGAAATGGATACAGCCGGCTTCGCCCAAAAAATGGAATCCCTGCGCCAGCGTTATCATATTCCCGGGCTTTCCATTGGCGTCGTGCATCAGCGGAAGATGATCTGGAAAGCCGGCCTTGGATATGCCAACGTGGAACAAAAAATCCCACCTGATGAAAATACGGTGTACCAGGTAGCTTCCGTTACCAAAACCTTTGGCTCCATTATCCTGATGCAGCTGGTGGAGGATGGTAAACTGAGCCTGGATGATCCTATTTCGAAATACGGCATCAACCTTGGCGCCCGCTGGGGCAGCGACGAGCGGATAAAGCTGACGCACCTGCTCACGCATACGGCCAGCGGCCATAGCTTCAACGGTTTTAAGCCGGGCTACAGTTTCCGGTACAACGGGGCCTGGTACAATGAACTGGGTAACGCGATCGAAAAGACGTCCGGACGAACGTTCGGGGAATTGCTATATGAAAATATCATTCGTCCGCTGCATTTACGGCGCACTGTACCGAGCACTGACGACAGTGCGGCTTTCAGCCTGAGCGGGTATGATAAAACGGCTTTCCTGAAAAACGTTGCCAGGCCGTACGACTGGCGGGATAAACAGATCGTGCCCGTACAGTTTACCTATGGCTTCGGGCCGGCTGCCGGACTTATGAGCACCGTGTCCGATCTCGCAGTTTATTCCAATGCCATCGATGAAGGAAAGTTTCTCAAAGACGCTACCTGGCGGCAGGTTTTGACGCCGTTTGTAACGCCTAAAGGTAAAAAGGTCCAGTATGGATATGGCTGGTTCGTCAGCCAATACAAAGGCATGAAGATGTTCTGGCACACCGGTTGGTGGACGGGCTATTCGGCCTTGTTCCTCAAAATCCCGGAAAAGGACCTCACTTTCATCATCCTGGCGAACTCTCAGGACCTCAGCCGTCCGTTCTACCACATCATGCGGCCGCTGCCTATGATCAATCCTTTCCGGAGAAGCCTGAACAAAAAGGTGCAGGCATCCGCTTTCGCCAGGGCCTTTATCGACTATTTCGTCCGGTAGGGTCAGGATGAAGGCAGCTCTACCCTGATCTCCGTGCCTTCGTTCATGCGGCTGTTCACAATGATCTCGCCTTTGTGCATCCGGATGATGTTGTTGGTCAGCGGCAGGCCGATGCCGTATCCTTTGAAGGGTTTGGTGTTGGATGCGCGGAAGAACGGGGAAAAGATATAGGGCAGATCCTCTTCCGGTATCCCGATGCCGTGGTCCCGCACAATGATGATATTCTTTGAATTAGTGGCGGCCAGCGCAACGGATACGGGGCTGTTGCTGGAATATTTTACAGCATTGCTGATAATATTGCTCAGGGCCAGTTCCAGCAGCTGGAAATTTCCGGGGATGCTCATCTTTTCTTCTTCTTCGGGGAAAAGGCTGTAGTCGATCTCCACTTTATTGCCCGGAGTGATGCGGTCTATCATATGCTTGACGGAGAAAAGCAATTCATCCGTCCGTACGCTGCCCCAGCTTTGCTTCTTTCCGTCGAAGCCGGTCTGTGCAAGATGCAGCAGGCTGCGGGTAATGTGTTCCAGGCGTTCAGCTTCCCGCAGCATGCTCCGGATGGATGCCTGGTAGCTGTTACAGTCGCGTTCCTTGCTCAAGGCCAGTTCGGCTTCGCCGATGATGGCCGTCAGTGGGGTGCCGAGTTCGTGAGATGCGTTGCTCACAAAATTGTTCTGTGTTTCAAAAGCCGTCTCCAGCCGGTCCAGCATGTTATTGAAAGTGCCGGCCAGTTCGCTCACTTCGTCCCCGCCGGAGTGCGATTCCACCCGCATATGCAGGTTGCCGGAACTGATGTTCTTCACCTGGTTCATAATGCGGTGAATGGGCCGGAGGATGTAGTGGGTAAAGAAAAGTCCCGCCCCTATGACCACCCCGGCCGCAATGATAAAGCAGATAATGAGGATGCGCCGCAGTTCCGCGATGTACTGCGCCCTGTATTCATTCACGGCGGAAACGATGACGATGTAATTGCCGTCTGTATGCGTATACAAAATCCCTTCATAAAAGCGTTCGCCGCTGCGGAAGGTTTCCTTGCCATTGCGGATCACCTCCTGGTAAAACTGCAGCGGCAAACCGAGTTCGGGATGCGGGCGCACATCGTCCATTTGCCTGACGGGGAGAATATATTCTTTCTCTGAAGGCAGCTTTTCCAGGTGGCGGTCGCGGATATAATTGTAAGCCAGCGTGTCCGTGCCCACTGGCGGAAAAGTAGCGTGCGCGGTCAGGTAGGCGCGTATTTCCAGGCGCTTGTAAAAGTCTTCAAAAGAATGCTGGTTGGCCATGTAATACACGAAGAAGCTCATCCCCGTGATGATCGATACTGTCAACAGGGCGAAGAGCAGCATGATCTTGTTACTGATTTTCATCCGTCAGTGTTTCCTTTAACATATAGCCATGCCCTACCACGGTATGGATCAGCTCCGGCTCGTTATTCCTGTTTATCTTTTTACGGAGATAATTGACGTACACGTCCACCACCTTCGTGTTCATGTTAAAATCAATTCCCCAGACATGTTCCAGTATTTCTACTCTTGACAGTACCTTGCGGGGATTGCGCAACAGGTATTCCAGCAGCCGGTATTCGGTGGCGGTGAGCATGATGTTCCGGCCGTTCCGGCCTGCCTGCTTGGTGTCTGTATTCAGCTCCAGCTCCGCCAGCCGCAATACGCCGGGCGCTGCCACTGCCTGTCCGTTGAAAGCGGGCGCCTGCCTTCTCATCAGGGAACGGATGCGCGCTTCCAGCTCCTGGAATTTGAATGGCTTAGTAAGATAATCGTCCGCCCCGCTGTCCAGCCCCATCACCACGTTCTCCGTGGTGCCGAGCGCCGTCAGCATCAGGATGGGCACTTTCATATCTTCGGAACGCAACTGCCGGCACAGCTCGATGCCGTTCTTTCCCGGCAGCATCACATCCATGATGATCATGCCGAAATCATTGTTCCGCGCCATGTCCAGCCCCAACAGGCCGTCCGGTGCAACACTCACTTCGTACCCGGACTCCGTTAATCCCCGGGAGATAACAGATACCACAGCGGGTTCATCTTCTATTAATAATATTCTCATATGATCTGTTCAAATTTAAGGTCTGCGGGCCGGAAAACAGCAGATCGCGGCATTCTCTTACCGGATTCTAACCTCCCTCCCGCTACATTCTTACCATTTGGCAACAATACTCTAACGCCGCGCTTACCGCATCTTAACACCACCGCTCTAGCTTTGTTGTAAAATAATACTGCTCATGAAAAATATTCTGGTACCCACAGATCTTTCCATTCGCTCTTTAAGTTACCTGCACAACCTGGCAGAGAATCACAACGATATGCTGAACATTACGCTGATGCATGCGCTCCGGCTGCCGGATTCGATACTCGACTTCTGGGTGTTCTCCAAATCCACCCGTCACCATGCGCTGGTGAGCAACGAGTTCCGGGAGGCATGTGAAGTGATGAAAAATAAATATGCGACGGTGATCAACTCCCTGCAAGTGGAGTTTTTTTACGGCACCACCGCGCCCGCCCTGCGCAATTTCCTGAAGGCGCACGAGATCAGTGAAATAGCGCTGCCGGAAGGTTTTTATTACCAATTGCCCTGCACGGAAAGCTACAACCCCCAACGGCTGTTTTCAAAGTGCAGGCTGCCGGTAAGCCCGTTGAAAATGACGGCGCCCAAACAGGTGATCACCGCCAGCACCTCCATATCGGAGCTGCTGGTGGTACCTCACTGAACGTGTTCTCTTAATTAAAACTATTGGCGATGTTACTGAAGAAAGGGATTCCGCTGAAATATATATTCGGCAAGATCAAATACGAAATACTGGCTGTAACGATTTACACTTTGGTCATCAACATGCTGTATTATCAGTATGGCCTGAAAAATATTTCCATTCCGCTGAGCGTGCCGATGGTGCTCGGTACCGTGCTTTCGTTATTGCTGGCATTCCGCTCCAACCAGGCGTACGACCGCTGGTGGGAAGCCCGCACCATTTGGGGCGCAATCGTGAACGACTCACGCACGCTCACGCGGCAGCTGACATCCATGATGGACCACGCCAATGAATCAGAGGAGACCAGGCATTTCCGGGACCAGTTCGTTAAAAGACAAATAGCATGGAATTACGCCCTCGGGCAATCGCTCAGGAAAAAAGAACCGTTAAAAGGACTGGACCGGCTGCTCTCCCGCCGGGAGCTGAACTATGCCGCCAAATTCGATAACGTTCCGGCCGGACTGCTGCAGATGCACAGCCGCGATCTGAAATACGCGCTGCAGCAGGAATGGATCAACCCGTATCAGCAGGTGGAGCTGGACCGCACGCTCACGCGCCTGTGCGATTCGATGGGAAAATGTGAAAGGATCAAGAACACGATATTCCCGGCTACCTACAGCCTTTATACGCACTTTGCCGTGATCTTCTTCATCCTGCTGCTGCCCTTCGCGCTGATCGACTCCCTGGGTATTGTGGAAGTGCCGCTGGTGGCGGCTATTTCGGCTTCCTTTCTGCTGATAGAAAAAATGGCGATCAACCTGCAGGATCCTTTCGAGAACAAACCTACGGATACACCCATGACCAGCATCGCCCGGAAAGTAGAAAACGACCTGCTGCAGATGCTTGAAGAAACACAGCTGCCCGAAGTGGAAACGGAGCCAATAGACAACCGGGCGTACTATGTGCTGTAGTTTTTTAGAAAAACATTAACAACCTGCCTGATATTTATCAGCTGTCTCTTTCCGCCAATTTGTAAATTTGCTGTACACCAAAACGATAACATATGAAACGACTGATTCTCTCCCTTTCGGTGATATCGCTTACCCTTTCCGGCTTTCAGGCTTTTGCGCAAAGCGGTGTATATCTGAGCGCCAAAGATTTTGAAAATGCGAAGCTCAGTTACACGGAGCATCACATCAACGCGCATATTCCGTTACGCTATTCCAAAGTAAAAGTGAATACGCCCGGTGAAACGCTGCTGCTGAACAAAAGCGAAGTATTCGGTTACCGCGATGAAAAGCAGCGCGATTACCGGTTCATCAACAATCATGCGTACCGCATCCTGGACCATCAGTATTTTCATGTGTACAGCCGTGATGTGGAAGTCTCCAAAGGCAAGGGCCGCATCAAGGAAACGAAGTATTACTTCAGCACGCATGCGGATGGAGAAATGCATCCGCTGACCATTGCCAACCTGAAGAAAGCCTTCCCGGAGCACAAACGCTTCCACGAACTGCTGGACATGCAGTTCAGGCATGATCCGGAGCTGGCGTGGTACGACCAGCATGCGCAGCAATTCAAAGTGAAATCGATCTTCGAGCAATCCATATAAGCGATCAAAAGCCCGGGCGTGAACCCGGGCTTTTTTTATAATTCCTCTCTGAAAAAGATATCCGTTTCCGTGATCACCTTATCCCAGTTCCCCGGCTGGCTGAAGCCATGGTCAGCGCCAGCTATTTCAATATACCGGTTCGGAATGTTTTTACTGTTCAGCACATTGGTGAATGCTTCGTACAGTGTGGCGCTCACGTCCGGCATGTTGAACAGCTCGTTATTTTCCGGGCGGATATTGATCGTGGCTTTCCCTTTCCCGCTGCTCACAACCCAGTAAGGGCTTACCGCCATGTAGGCCAGCTTGTTTGCATTCACGGGCTCATACCCTACCGCCCGGTAGTATATTTCCACGAGGCGAGGGTCCACCTGGTCAAACTGTGATTCGTCCTGGAAGCTGAAATCTGTTGCGCCCGCCCAGTTCGCGGCCACCTTTACGCGGCCGTCCGCATTCACGTCCGTATACGCATATAACATGGCGAGCGTGGCGCCGGCACTGTGCCCCGCGATCGCCCAGCGGTCTACACGTATCTTCCATTCAGCCGCTTTACCCGCCGCCACACCAACCGCCAGCTTTATATCCTGCAACTGCTCTGTGATCCGCACGGCGCTTGGCTTGTGCACAATGGGCGTCTGTAAAATGCCGGCCGTATCCACCAGCCGGTAATTCATGTTCAGCACCACATATCCCTTTTCAGAAAGCTGCCGGGAAGGAGCAGCAATATCCGATTTATCGCCCGCCACAAATCCTCCGCCATGCAGCAGCACCACCACCGGCGTGCCGGAAGTCCGGCCTTCAGGCAGGTATACGTCCATTTTCTGACGGGCGTCCGGGCCATAAGCGACATCGCTCATCACCGTGATTTCGGGCTTCGTATCCTTATCATCTTTACTACATCCCATCATGAGGCAGCAGGCTGTGACACCGATGGTAACAGCTTGTAATTTTCCGTGCATAACCGGTGTTTGAGGGAGGTATGTCAAAAAGGATGCCAGTGGCCTTACGGAAGCCTGGCGACTTCAATACTTTCCACCCATTTCACATGGCGTGGACCAGTGATCTTGTCATTCCGGCATATCATTACAAAACGCCCGTCTTCCATGATCGGCCGGCCGTTCTCCGCGAAAATGAGAAAAACTTCATCGCCTGTAGGATTGTTATAAATATCATTCCAGGCATATATCGTTGTATAACCGTCGCTAGCGCGGACGGCGATATAGTATTTTCCCCGTTCTTTAGGGCGTGGCATGGTTATACCCGCACTGTCAAGAATGTATTTGAGCGATATCCCTTCGAATGACCGCAGCACTTTTTTCGTTTCGCCAGAAGAACAGACGATGTTCATATTTTGATAGGTTTGCGGTTTAAAATGACGGATATTATCGAGCGTGATGGTAAAAGGATGTGCTATCAGTCCGTGGACAACCACCTGGTCCGTGACCGGCTCCGTCGTATCTGTTACAGGCGGTATGGCCTGCCCGGCAAGGCTTACAAGCAGGAAAAAGGAAAGGAAATGCATATGTAATGATTTATAGAATGGAATAATTAAAATTCAGTTTGATGAAATAGTTGCGCCCCTGTTCCGGAAAGCCCTCCACCAGCACGTAGTCTTTATCAAAAATATTATTCACGCCCATGCGCACCTGCAGCCAGGACTGCACAGGCACTGCCAGCGAGCCGTGCAGCAGAAAGAATCCCGGCGCTTTTGTTCCATAGCTGGTGCTGTACCGGTATGTGTTGTATTCGCCGTCTACGGTAAGGGCTACACGTGCAATCGAGTAGGTTGCCGTTCCACTCAGTTTGTGTTCGGGAACGTCTGTAAAACGGATATTTTTATCATCCAGATTTTTACGGCGGATGAACGAATAATTAATGCCGGTTTGCAACATGCCGATATTGTACGATACAGCCGCTTCACCTCCGTAGAATGCTGCGCGGCCTTTATTCTGCATTTGCGATAACCAGCGGCCGGCGGGGGTATCGTATTGAACATTGTTTACATTCTGGATCACATTTCCGATGCTGCTATAAAACACCGCCGCCTGCAGACGAACACGGCGGATGCTGGCATCCTCATAGCTTAATTCATAATGCAATGCATGCTCCGCTTTCAAAGCAGGATTCGGGACCGCCGTGCCCATGCGGTAAGAGTACCTGTCCTTTATTGTGGCTAACCGCGTCATGCGGCCGAAGGAAGCACGTACCGAACGCGCCGGGGTAAAATACCGCGCCAGGGAAGCCTGTACGTTCCAGGCCGTGTTTGTTGCGGCGTCAAACTGGCTGACAGCACCGGTTTGGCTATCATAATTTTCCGCACCGTCGTTCTCCCGCATGTTCCAGCTTACCCCCGCCTTTGCCGCCCAGTTGTCCGAAAACCGTTGTTCATCGGAAATGCTGACAGCATAAGTATTGTCCGCGGTTTTTCTTACCGGCTCACCGATGTTATGTTCTTTGTGAATATCGCGTTTTGCATGTAAGGCCGCGCTCAGCCGGTTATCCGTCCGGATGTTCCTGCTGTATTCAGCGCTGGCGCCGATGCTATGATCGTCATAGATGCTGCTGAAGGCATAGGGTCTTGTCTGCGCGGTATAGCTGCCGTCGTCATAGCTGTCCAGCCGGTTACGGAACTGATCGAAGTACACGCGCAGCTTCACCTCGCTCAGGCTGTCCGGCTGCATATTGGATATAAAGTACAGACTCTTTTTGTTCCAGTAAGGCCATTTCCAGTAGCGGGGATTTTTCAGGAGGGAATTCAGCGAATCGGCTCCGGCATATACCGGCGTGCCCTTTTCTCCCTGCTGATCAATATAGCCGATCGCGTATTCGCTGCGGGAATTGGGCGTATACCCGATCTTGATATTGAACTGCACATCTTCATGCATCGAGTTTTCGCGTTCTTTCCCATCTTCTGTTTTAGTTGGTGTGTAGTTGCCGGAAAGACCGAAGTGATCACGCTTGTACCTTGAAACACCCGCCTGCACATAGAATTTCTTCAGCCTGCCGCCAATATTGAGATAACCCTCATGACCACCTGCAAGCCAGCCAGCGCCAGCTTCCAGGTCCAGCCTGTGAACAGGCTTCACCGATACAAGGTTGATAGCGCCACCCATGGTGTTAGGGCCATACAATACGGATGCGCTGCCCTTGCTCACATCGATGCGGGAAACCCCGAATGTTGTAAACCGCGCAAGGTCCACATACCCGTCATAAGGAACGTACACGGGCACGCCATCCACAAACACCGGCACCTGCCGCAGGTTGAACCCGCGGATGAAAACCACGGATTCATTGCGTGGCCCCACGCTCCCCAATGTCACACCCGGCAACAGGTTGAGCGCGGTAGCCACGTTCAGGCGCTGATGCCTGTCAATGTCTTCCCGGTTAACAACATCCTGCTTTATATCCTTGATGACCACTTCTCCCAGATGAAAAACACCGGAGCTGTCACGTTGGGCGGTAGCGGAAAAACTGAATAAGATGAGGTGTATGATGGCAAGAGGGACAATGGTTTTCATTATGCTTTTTTTTGAATAACGGTACAAACATAATAAACAAAGTGATAATTGCAAATGTGGGGAATCAATCCGGGAAGATTATTTAGATGAGGGTTTGAAGGTCAACTCTTTTGAGTAGGATGCCAGAAATTCCTGGAAGGCGCCGTTAAATTCCCTGAACTGCTCAACGGCCTTTAAACCTTCTTCGGTAAGCACGGCCTGGCCGCCTCCCTTTCCGCCGGTATTGGCCACGACCAGCGGTTTTTTCAACACCTGGTTCATCTGCTGCACAAATTCCCAGGCCTGGCGGTACGACATTTTCATGGCCAGCGCGGCCTTTCGGATAGATCCCAGCTCATGTATCTTTTCCAGCAGCTCTACCCTGCCATATCCTAAAAAAGCGCCGTCAGGCCCGTCGATCCAGATCCTGCCGTTCGCTTTGAAGGTATGTTGCTTTTTCATGGCTGTGAATTTAATAAAAAAGATCAATCCGCACGTCTTACCCGCACCCCAAAAGCCTCAACAGGATTACGCTTCAGCACCAGATCCACATCCCGCTGCGTAAAACCGTTCCGCAGCAATGCGGGAATAAAAGCATTGAACAATTCCGTATATGGCCGGTAAGGCCCTCCGCCGGGATCACCAACGTAGTACCATCCGCTGTCCTGCGACAGCAGTACTTTATGCAGCAGTCCCTTGTCTTTCATGTACCGCAGCAGCTTCAAATATTGCGCATGATTGTCGGTTTTCAAAGCATCGAACTCCACCCATACGCCTGCTTCCGCCATTTCGCTGAAGATGGAGAAATCTGTTTCATTCTGTGCATGTATCCATACAAATGCCTCCGGCGATACACCATGTTCCTGCAATATCTTCAGTTCTTCCTGCGCGGCGGCGCCATCGCCGGAATGGATGCCGATGGTAAGACCGGTTTGCAGATGTGCGAGCGCGCCGGCATGCACCAGCTTTTGTTGTACGGGCGTTAACGGCGCC
The DNA here is from genome assembly GCF_007992715.1 of Chitinophaga cymbidii. Taxonomy (GTDB): domain Bacteria; phylum Bacteroidota; class Bacteroidia; order Chitinophagales; family Chitinophagaceae; genus Chitinophaga; species Chitinophaga cymbidii. The sequence continues at coordinate 246,539 of NZ_BKAU01000006.1, read as the reverse complement.
TTGTCCGCCGCGAGCTTGATGAATCCGGGGCGCACCGCGGTGCCTTCGATGCCTTCTTGAAATTCACGGACCCACCGGGCAGCGAGCTGCTCCGCCGTTTCCGTATAAGCATGTTCCGGGAGATGCTTTTCCTTGCTGGCACCGTAGTAGCCGGTGTTGGTGACGAGGTGCAGTCCCGTTGCTTTGGACAGCCGCTGCAACAGCTGTACGTCCCGGCCGAGGTAAGCGGGCGTACATTCCAGCATGGTGGCGCAGCCGGCCTTGCGCACATCCGTCAGGAATGGCAATGCTGTTTTGTACACTTCATCGATGTTGTACCTGTCTTTGCTGATCTTGCCCGCTTCGATGAAATCCACCATTACATGCTCATGTGTCAGGAAGTAACCCAGCTTTGACGGGGGAATCCAGCCGTTCACGCCCATGATCCGCAGCCGGGGCTTTGCCGCACTCGCGGCCTCCGCGAAGGATGGCAGCAAGGCAAGTGAAGCGAGGGTCCGTATGAATATTCTGCGGTTTTTCATGCTGACCGAAGTTACAAAAATCAGCCAGTATCCGCCAACCACGGCGCATATTCCGCCATCCGCCAACTAATCCCCAACATGCGTACTTTTACGCTTGACCCGGTTTATTATAATTGATAACTTCGTTACATCGTTGTATTGACCCCTATTTGCAATCCCCTTACCTCATTTATTAAACCCCAAAATAAATTCACATGGAACAGCTAAAAACGCTGATGTTCGTGCGTGCGGAAAGCAATGGAGCCTTTGACGGGTCCGTTAACGGCACGCAGGTAATGCTGAGCGGCAGTGTTGCCCGCTCGGAAATCGAGAACCAGTTCCTCGTTAAAAAAGGTTTCATCAACATGGGCCGCATTCCCGAGCTGGAGGAAAGCGGCGTATTCACGCTTGAAGCGATCGTTATACCGGACACGGTAAAAGGCGCACGGCAGAACATCATCGAATCACAATCCCCGCCCGCGGCGCTTTACATCGACAGCAAAGGATTGCTCAGCGGCAGCGTGCATGTCAAAAGCGGCTGGAAGGTGATCACTTCCAAAACAGCGCTGGCCGCCGGAAAAACGTATCGCGTGCGGTTCTCCCGCGATAAAGCAGGCAAGCTGTCGCTCGAAGTGAACGATAAAGTGGTGGCCAGCCAGAAAGTGACGGGCGCCCTCGAAGCGGTGGGACAGCTGGGCTTCAGGGCCGGCGCGGGAATGGACGGTAAAAGCTACCAGTTCAAAGGCAAGATCGGCGACATCCTGATCCGCGAAGGCGCATTCACCTCAACGGCCTGGAGCAAACGTGTCAAAGATGCCAAAACGCTCGAAGCCAGCATCAAATCAAAGATCGGCATCAACGCCATCGTAAAGGTGATCGCCAGCCTGGATGAAAGCAGGGCGCGCCTGCAGCCGGTAAAAGAGATCATGAACGCCGCCGGCGTGGACAAGATCAGCGACCTCTCCACCCTTCAGATCAAAGTACCTACTTATATTCCCAAAGGAAAAGTGCTGATCGCGCCGAAGAAAATGAAAGAAGTGAAAGTGAACTGGGGCAAGATCGCCAACAGCTTCACGCAGCTGAGCGCGGCACAAAAGAAAGAGCACCTGGCGCGGTACCTCCCAAACCGCAACAGCGCCACCGTACTGAAGGGCGCGAAGCCAATGGCGGTAACGCCCACACCGTCCCCGGTGATCGTGACAAGACCCGGCAGCGTCATCAACACCACCGGTCTTTCCGGCCGCCTCGATCATCTTACCATACTGAACAGAACAGGCGTCCGCCTTTCCCGCGAAGTGATCCGCAACAGTCCCACCATCGAGGCGTTCCGCACCGGCGTCAGCCTCAATGAGGTGGTGCAGCTCAACGGCGCGGGCCTGAAGCTGGCGAACAAGGAAACGTTCCTGAAACAGATCGCCGCGCAGAAGCCGGAAGAATGGCCGATGCTGTCTGAAATGGTCCGCCCGCTGATGTTGAAAACATTGCCGGTGAATACTTCCGTGATCATCGCCGGTGTGCTGGACCTTACCAATACACAGGTGGTAGTGGAGCCGGATGTTGAAAAGCTTTACATCATCGCGGAGCGCGTGATCTGCGGCAGCAATGCCACCATCACCTGGCGCAGGCCGGGCGGCTCCACGCCACCGCGGCTGGATAACCCCGACCTGAACGGGCGCGGCTGGAACGGCATCCACACCAAGCCGGATTCCCGCGACGGGCTGGACGGCGACAACGGCAGACCCGGCGAAGGCGGCATTGGCGGCGCTTCCGGCCGGAATGCACCAGCGCTGGAAATGTGGGTAAAAGACCTGACGAACATCCCGAACATCGATCTGAACGGTGAAGACGGCATCAAGGGCGGCAGCGGCCAGAATGGCGGCCGTGGCGGTGATGGTGGCGACGGCAGCGGCGGTAAACGCGCATGGTTCTTTGGATGGCACTGCGTCAGCGATCCCGGCGACGGTGGTAACGGCGGCAATGGCGGCCGCGGTGGCGACGGCGGACGTGGCGGTAACGGCGGTCATGGTGGTAACATCACGATCGGTGTGCTGGACGGAACGCTGGCCAGCACCGTCACCAATAATTCATTCCGGCTGAAGAACCAGGGCGGGCAACGCGGACGCGGCGGCAACGGTGGTAATGGAGGCCGTGGTGGCAGCGGAGGGCGCAGCGGTAATGGTGAAACCTGTCATGATGCCCGCAATGGCCACAACGGATCACAGGGGCAACCCGGCGCTACCGGCGCGGATGCTGCGCTGGCGGGACAGGATGCGCAAAACAGCTTTTTCCAGTTTACGGAAGATGCCTGGGAAGAACTGCTGACCCGTCCATTTATCACGGAGATCAATCCTTCGGAAGTCTTTCCCGGCAACAGCATCACCCTGCGCGGAACGCAATTCGCCAATAACGACCGCGTGGTGATCGACGGAGTAGCTACGCTCGTGCCGGTCATCAACCCGGATGAAAGCATCACCGTTACGGTGCCTTCCAATATCGCGGGCGGACAAAAATCCGTGTACGTGCGGCGCGCATCGGACGGCACGCAAAGCAACCGTGTTCCCATCCGCGTGAAGCCGCAGCTGGACACGCTGCCGCCTGCTCTTCCACCGGCCACTGACGTGACCATTACCGGCAAAGCCTTTATCACCGGCGCTTCCGTGCTGGTGAACGGCGCAGCGATCCCGGCTTCCAGTGTTACGCAAACGCAGATCATCTTCCGGATGCCCGGTACCGGGGGAACCGGCAGCACCGGTGGTTCTGTGAGCGTACAGGTCAGGAATCCTGACGGCATGGTGAGCAACAGCAGAACGGCTACGAAACCCCGCGTGCTGGAAATCCCGTTCACCTACGGCGTTCACAACCTCCCCTTCAACAACTTCAAAGACGGCGTGCCCAGCTGGGGAACGTTTGAAGATACCTTTGGCACCGCGGAAGTGTGGCATGAACTGCTGGACCCGATCTTCGGGCATCCGGTGCTCACCGCCGCCTACTACGCTTTCTACGAACACTTCCTGAAAGGAGAAACCAACGGCGGACTCGCTACCGGCTTCTGCACTTCTTTGTCCAGCCTCGTAGCTGACAAACTCTGGAAAGGCGAAACAGATACCATCACCACCACCAAGGCCAGCGTGCACAAAATGCTCACCGCTATTCACGGTAAGCTGCTGAGCCGCGAAAGCCTGATCCATTTCCACGATCAGAGCCGCCAGGGCACTGCGCGCGTGGAGCAAACGGCCAGGGAAATAGAAAGGGTGTTCCTCACAGGTTGCGACAGAAATGTTGCTCCCCTCCTGTTCTTCATTCCTTCCGGCGCCATATGGGACGCGGGTTACATCGATGGATTGAGCGACTCCCATTGCCTCATGCCGTACCGTTTCGTATATCCTTCCGGCCACCCCGGACCGCAGCTGAGCCCCAATGGCACCACCACCATCGCTTCGCTGGACGGCGTGCAACTGTTCTGCTGGGATTGCAATCATGCGGACAACACCAATTGCCGCCTGCAATTCAGGATGGATGGCGGCGAGCTGCATTATGATTATTTCGACGGCGGCTCCGGCATTAAATTCAGCAGCAGCGACGGCGTCACGCTCGGCCAGATGAGCAATGGCGATTACATGCTGTCTGACCACGACCTGCCTTTCGGTGGACCATTTGGATTAACGAGCTTTATCGTGGATTTCCTGCTGAGCCCCGCCGATCTTGAAATACTGGATGAGAACGGGCTGCGTGTGGGCAATTTCAATAACCGTATATACAGCGAAATTCCGGATTCACATCCCTGCTACCTGCTCAAAGGCGCGTACCTGCTCCCGGTGAACAGAAGCTATACCCGTCATATTGTGGGCGACGGCGCGGGGACGTATACATTCAACAGCATCATGCCGGACGGCACCACCATCAAGCTGGAAAATGTAAAAACACAACCCGGCCACAGGGATACGCTGATGGTCAATGCGGATGCTTCGCAGATACGTTTTGCGCCGCATGCGGAAAAAGAGTTCACGGTAACGTTCTCGAAACTGATCGGCAACCAGGTACGGTCGCTCGCCATCAGCGGCGTGGGCGGCGGTCCGGGTACGGAATCGGATATTACCGTGGCGCCTGACCTCAGCCTTTTCCGGCTCGGCAACCGCAGCACGCTGAAGAACGTACAGGTGAAAGCATTTTCGATCAATAAAACGAGTAATACGCCTGTGAATAAACAGGTCAATGTAAACCTTCCTTCGAATCACGACCTCGTGGTGTCTGTCGGCAACTGGAATACGGTGGACCTTCAGGCGGAGGCGCTGGAGTTTTAAGTGGATAAAAAGCAAGGGCTGTCATTTGGTTGGCGGCCCTTCTTCATTTTGTGTGGGATCAACAACATGTTTCACGCCGTCTTTCATCATCACCAGGCAAGGCTTTTCCACTGATATGCCCGCAACGCTGCCTGCTTTATAGAACGCCGCCATCACCGTGCCGTCTTCCAGTTGCAGCGCCTGGCATTCGGGGGTATTCCGTAATACCTTCCAGCGTTTCTTCTCCGCCAGCCGGCGCACCTGCCGCACATTGTCACAGTACGCCACTACATAACCGGAAGCATTCCGCAAGGATGGTTTGAATACCTTTTCCCGCACTATTTCCGGGGAACCGGCTGCATTGATGGATTGCCAGCTTCCCTCCTGTTCTACCACCTGTACATTTATAACAGAAGTTTCCAGCGGTATGTAGGCCAGCTTGTTATGATAGACCCAACGGGTATCCGTCAGCACATCGCCCTGCAACCGGCATTGGTCCAGCGTAGTAATGCCGGACCTTCCGGCGATCAGGCAGATCATCATATTATCATAACAAGCCCAGAGCTTCTTTCCTTCTCCGAAGTCCATCACCGCGAAGCCACTCCGGCCATCGGTTACGCCGCCGGTGAATGCACTGCGGGTAAAGGCGCCTTCGGTAGTGCCGGGCAGATGCTCCCAGTCCCAGGCGGGCATCAGGTTCGTATATTCATTCCCGTTCAGTATGAAATATCCGTCGCCACTATGCATCAAATGACCTTTAAGGTTTTCGCTGTTGATGGATTCCGCCGGTAGTGTGCGGTTGGAAAGTGTTTTCAGGAAGAAGCTGAACTGAGGATGATGATAAACGGTAAAATCGGACCGCGGATAATGACGGAATCCTGTAAGCGGTTCTCCGGCACCGTTCTGCCGGGCTTCAATGGCAAGATAAGCCGCCTTGTTGGCGGGATCAAGCTCGCAGAGATATGGTATCAGCGGCCGGATATCCGCGCCCTTCAATGCATTCGGCCTGCTCACCGAGCGGTCGACCGTACCGGGAACGGTGTAAATGCCCCGCGCCATCCATTGCCAACCTTCAAGGATAAACGAAGAAAGGATCGCTATTTTTTCTTGCGGGAATGCCCAGGGCGTTCCTTGCGTTTCCCAGGCCAGGCGCACGTTATCCTGTAGAAAAGCCCGGCCGTAATGATACATTTGCAGGCGTTCCTTATGCTGATGAAAGCTGTAATCCGGCTGTACGCCTTCTTTTGTGGTAATTTTTACTTCCTTCCAGATCATTTCCACGCAGCTGCGCATCAACGCGGTATCGCCGGTGAAAGCGCCGTAGTGAAAGGTGAGGTCCGCGCACCAGACGAGGTTAGCACCGGTGCTCCTGCGCCAGGATGCCTCATCGTTCTGGGCCATCACCGCCAGTGCCTGTGACAGTTCATCCCTGTCAAGCGAACCGCGTAGCATCACGATGATATCCCGCATCAGCTGCGGTACGCCGATCTTGTTATGCCACCAGTTAGGGCTTTGATAACGTTTCTCCAGCCAGTGATGCAGGGCGTTGTCTATGATGCGGCGGCATGCACCGTCCTGATACCACGAAGAACGGGGATCAGACCAGGCGATGGACAGGTTACGCACCCTTCGCAAATGGTCCGCCACGTTCCAGCCCGCCAGATCGCGGTCCGCATAGTTGATATCCGGCCACTGGCGGATGCTGTCGTAATTTGAAACGATCGGGCTGATATCCGTTGCAGGCTGTGCGAGCAAATACCGGCGGTAACGGTTAAGCACCGTATCCGCCTGCGCGAAAGACATGTAACAGCATACCAGTAATGGAATCAGCAGGGAACAGCATTTCATACGATCGGTTTTGTTATTTCCGTAACCGCATCAATGCTTCTACGTAGTAGTAATCCGCATAGATCAGCGGCACGTCGATGTCTGCATTGCGGGGATGATTGCCCACGCCATGCTTTAATATGAACCCGCCGCTTTCCTGCGTTCCGGCAAAGTATTCCGGTGACGAGAGGGCTTGCAGCATGTTCTTTGCCGCTCCAAGATACTTTTTAGCGGGTTTTCTTTTTACATATTTTGCCAGCTCAAGCAGTGCAGAAGCCGTAATTGAGGTAGCGGAGGCGTCCCGTACGGCATCGGGAATGCCGGGCGCCTGGAAGTCCCAGTAGAACACATGGTCCGGCGGCAGGTGCCGCAGCATGTATGCCGCGATATGTTCCGCCTGTGTGAGGTATTGCTTGTCGCCGGTTTCGCGGTACATCACCGTGTAGCCGTACAATCCCCAGGCCTGGCCCCTCGCCCAGGCGGATTCATCCGCCGCGCCCTGCACCGTTTGCTTCTTCTGCACTTTGCCTGTTTGCGGATCGTAGATCACCAGGTGATAAGAGCTGTAATCCGGCCTGAAGTGGTGTTTCATGGTAGTGTTGGCGTGTGTCACCGCTATTTTATAGAACGATGAATCGCCGGTCAACCGCGTGGCGGCGAAGAGCAGCTCAAGGTTCACCATGTTGTCGATAATGACCATGAATTGCGTGGGACCGGAATCCCAGGAGCGGATGCATCCTGTTTTTTCGGAGAACCGGCTGGCGAGGGATTTTGCGCTGGTAACGATGATCTCCTTATAAGATGGTTCCGGCGCGATCCGCGCGGCGTTGCCGAAGGAGTTGTACATCATGAACCCGAGGTCGTGCGTGGAGGTGTTGAATTTCTCTTTTTCCAGCACTTTCATCTTCGCCACCGCTTCCCTGTAAAGGGAAGAATCGTGCGTGGCTTCGAACAGGTAGAGCAATGTGCCGGGATAGAAGCCGCCCACCCAGGGCTCCGAGCCGCTGGTGACCCACTTGCTGGATTGAGCGTAGTAGGTAACCGGGAAACGGTCTGCCGGCAACTGTTTCGCGAGGTAGTGATAATTCTCTGCCGCGCGGCGAAGCAGTTGCTCCGCGTTCTGGCCTGCTGCTGAAAGTGTGATCAGCAGCAGGCAGAGCGGTAAATATAATCTTGCGGTCATGCGATCGTTTTATTTCAGCAATTGGCGAAGCTGCGCTTCCGTCAGGCTCACAGCGGGACGGAAGTCCTTCCCGGTGATGTACTTTTCAAGGCTGTAGCGCAGCTGACGGGCGGCCGGTCTTTTTTCAAGATCACGGGCCAGGTCGATGGAAGTAAGGATCAGTTTGCCTTTGCCTACTTTCGCTTCGATGACGTTCGCCATTTTACGGTTCTTGAAGAAATTATCGATCACACGCACCACCGGTGTCATCTTCGGCAGAGAATCGATGATCATGGTTTTGGACGATGTGATGAGGTCCCACCACTGCCAGTTGCTGTAAAATGCTGTGGGGAAGTGCCGGAATGCCGGGTGCTTCGGATCACAGAGAATACCCATGGTGCCCGGCTGGTCGGGGAAATGCACGGGGCTCCAGAACACCGGCGCAAAGCGGCCTTCCACGCCTTTCAAGGTGGCGGTGTCAGGATTCAGGAGCACGGTTTTGCCCCGTTCCAGCAGTTGCAGCGCTTCATCCAGCGAGCGGGTGAACGTTGCGCCTGTTGCCGCTACCGTTTCGGGATATACCCAGATGTTCCAGCGGTTCTGGTGGCCGGTGCCTTTGAGGGACAGCGTTACGGTCAGCTCCGTGGCCGCTTTGATGTCTTTCAGATCAAAGGAAAACGTACCGAGCGTTTGTCCGTTACCGGTAGCAATGTCCTGCGGCTGCAGTTCTCCGCCGGCAAGCTGCTTGCCCGCCTGGTTGCGGATGCTCCATACCGGCGTGCTATTCCGCAGTGCGGCGTTGCTGAAGTTGGCGACTTCCGCGGCGGCGGTAAAGGTTTCCTTATTGGTATAAGTCGCTTTATCAAAGCGGATCAGCGGCACTACGGGCCCGCAATAGCTGCGGTGCTGCGCCGCTGTTACAAGCCCTTTACTGTCCCAGAACGCATCGAGTATCCCGATCAGCGCGGTGCCTTGTCCGGGAAAATCATGGAGGTCCAGCAGCTGGAATCCGCTCATGCCCTTAGTTTTCAGCGCTCTTTCAATTTCCTCCTTATACAGGTTGGCCGCGAACTTTCCGCTGGCGAGCAGGTATTGCTTTGCCAGCGGCAACAGCCCTTTTCTTTCGAGGTCCTTGCGGATGGCTTTCAGGTTCAGCGGGTCCAGCACACCAGTGTACTTTTTGATCTCGTCCATATTCGGATATACGGAATACTGGCCGATCTCGTGGGTGATGATGGGCACTGGCATGCCGTCGATCGCTTTCGTATAGTCGGTCACGAAGTCAGGCGCGATCGTATTGAAGATGCCCTGGCCGCGCACCCATCCTTGGGTGGTATACTGGGTGATGAAGAAATCATCCACCGGCTCCGGCCAGCGGCCATGATCTTTCTGGAAAGAAAAGGTCGTGGTGGTATAAAGATGGCGCGGGTCCTGCTTTTTGAGATGCGTTACCATACCTGACAGCCAGCCGAAATCGCCTTCCAGCTCGTTCCCCATCGACCAGAAACAGAAAGAAGGATGATTCCCGTATTCCTGAATGATCTGCTGCGCTTCCGCTTCCAGCCATGCGTTCATTGGCGCGGGCTTTCCGGCGTTCTTGTTCCAGAAAGGCAGCTCCACCTGCAGGTAGAAGCCCATGGAATCGGCTACCGCGAACGCGGCTTCCGGCGGGCACCAGGAATGGAAACGAAGATGGTTCAGCCCGTAAGCCTTTGCCGCGGAGAACACTTTTATCCAGCCTTCATGCTGCATGGGAGGATACCCTTTCAGCGGGAAGATGTTGCATTCCAGCGTACCGCGTAAAAATATGCGGCGGCCATTCACCTGCAGCATGCCGTTATCATTGCTCAGCGCACGCATGCCGAAGGTGGTGCTGCGCGTACCCGCCGCACCGTCTGCCAGTGTAGCGGTAAGTGTGTACAGGAACGGATGGAACTCGTCCCACAGCTTTGCGTTTTGCAGCGGAATATCTATCTCCTGCGTGGAACTGCCTGCGGGCGCGTTCACGGATATTTCTTTCGAAAAAACTTCTTTTTTATCGCTGCCGGCTACACGCACTTTCAGACGTATGTTCCTTGCATTGCCGGAAGTGTTTTCCAGCGATACGACTGCCTTGGCGGAGCTGTTCTCCACATCGGGATAGACCTGCAGCTGCGCCACGTGCAAGGGGTCGCGGGCGGTGAGCTGCATCCGGCCGATCACGCCGTTCCAGATGATCTGCGTACCGTTGGTCCAGGCATGCGCCATGTTGCGGGTACTCATATCATAACGCTTGCGGTTATCGATGCGGACCACGAGCTTGTGTTTACCAGGCGTGAGCAGTTGGCTGAGCGTATAACGGTGTGGCGCGATAAGGCTTTCCCGCATGCCGGCTTCCTGTCCGTCTACCCAGATACGGGTATCCCAGATCACTCTTTCCAGCAAAAGCTCGATGTGCTTCCCTTTCCAGCCCGCCGGTATCTGTATTTCCTTGCTGTACCAGGCTGCGCCGATGTAGGCATGCTTCCGCGTGAGCATCAGCAATACTTCCTTGTTAATGGCGTCGTCTGTCAGTGACGTGGGCGTACCCACGCCGGCGTCATCCAGCGTGCCGGGCAGCGAAATGCTGTTCGTAAAGTCCTGTCTGAACCATTCCTGTTGTATGCCGGCGTCCTGCGGGTCCAGCTTGTACTGCCAGCGTCCGGCGAGAGAGATCGTCTGCGCCGAAGCGGACATTACAAAAAGGAGCAGTGCGGCCGTTATCAGTTTTAAACGCATGAGTTTCATTTTTATCGTGTAACCAGTTCCGGTAGTTCGCGTATCATCTGCAGGTGCGTCTGCGCGCCGAAGTGCATGTCTTGCTGCAATACACTTCTGAAGGCGGCTTCCGCATCCGCAGTTTCCTGCATTCCAATATATCCCAATCCTGTCATATACGTGCAATGCATCGCATTCCGCACGCTCAGATCATCTTCAAATATCAGCAGATCGGGCAGCGACACGGCAAAATAATCGATCTTCACCTTGTCCTGCTGATGCGCTTTGCCGTAATCGACGAGCTTTTTGAAAACGGCTGCCGCCTTTTCCTGCTCCCCGAGGGCCGCCCATGCCAGCCCCTGGTAGAATATCTTGTCCGGTGGCTGATCGTTATAATACATCGCGGCGGCGAGTTCGGACAGGCCGTCTGTGGCTTTCCGGAAATATTCCTTCGCTTTTGCTTCCTGCTGCAAGCCTTCATAGGCCACACCAAGCCAGTAGAAAATATCGTTTTCCTTCGCGCCGAACAGCTTGCCTTCACCCAGGTTGTCTGGGTACACCTGCGCATTTTCCAGCAACGGAATGGCTTCCTGGTAGCGGCCATCATGAATATGCCGGCGGGCCATGGCCACGAGGCTGTAGATGTATTGCCCGGACACCTTGCCTTCGCCGCCTTCCCAAGGGTGGAACTTCCGTTCCATGATGAGGCTGTAGGCTTTTTCATGCTGGCCGAGGAAATTGTAGATCGCGGCGCGTTCAAGATAGAGATCATCGCGCCAGTCTACTACGGAGGGATGTTTTTCCAGCAGCGCCAGGCGTTTTTCCGGTGCTGTGTTCAGGCGCTTATGGAGCTGGTCCAGTTCCATGAGCACCCTGGCGTCTGACGGGTCCAGCTCGAATGCTTTTTCAAAGCAGACCAGCGCGCGTTCCGGATCTTTCAGCTTGTTGAAAGCGGCAATGCCGAGGTTCCTGAACAGCGTGGGGAATCTATCATCCCGGTCCGCGGACAGCTCCCACATGGCGATCGCGTCGCGGTACTGCCTTTTATCGTACCATAAACATCCGAGGTAGTACGGCGCTTTGCCGTCTTCCGGGTTGATGTCCGTTGCCATTTTCAAGACGGCCACATCTTCCATCCTGTTCGGGAAGCAATAACCCGCATCGGCTTTTGCACCCTGCCGGAAGAAGGATTTGGCAGCGGCCTTGTCGCCAGAACGGTGATGGAACCAGCCGAGATAATAGTACACCATCGGCGATGCCTGCGGCAGCATTTGCAGCAGCGCAATGCCTTCGTTATAAGCGCCTGCCGCGGCATAGTCTATCGCGTAGGACATAAAGTTCTGCTCGTTGTTGCGCGCGAGGCGTTGCAGCGTATCCAGGGCTGCGGGTTCAGCGAAATGCAGTTCGTAGTAAGCGGACAAATTGAAAATATCCCGCCTGATAGCTTCCCGGCAAACCTGCTCTGCTTCTTCATTTCGACCGGATTTGCGGAGGATGAGCGCTTTGAGCGACCATGCCCTGCTGTTCCGCGCATTCCTGTCAATCGACCAGTTCACCTGTTCCAGCGCCTCCTCATACCGGCCCTTGCCAGCGTTGATCTGTGCAAGGGAAAAATACGCACTGTCCTGCCAGGCGCTGTTCCAGGTGGCCTTGTAAAAATGTTCGTATGCTTCATCCGGTTTGTCCTGCATTTGCAGGCAAAGCCCGAGGTTGTACAGCGGTTCGCCGTTGTAGGGGTTCGGGTTGCGCGCCGTCAGTGTTTCGATGGCTTTCCGGAAATATTGTTCGCTTTTCTCAAACTGGCCTCTGCGGAGGTACCACACGCCGAGGGCGTTGTTGTTGCGGATGTCGCGCGGATCGCGGCGCAACGCCTCTTCGTAATAATCCACCGGGTTGTAGGTGGCATGGCGGTACTGTTCCAGGTGCAGGCCGGTGAGATAGAGCTGTTCGTTGTTCTCCACTTCCCGCGGGTCCAGCGCGGCGCTGGCGGGATCGGGAATTTCGTTCTTCCTGTCCGTGGATGGCTCGTAACGGATCAGCTCGCTGCCGTCCGGCCTTTTGATGATGAGCAGGATATCTTCTTCCCTGCAGGCGGCTTGCAAATCTGCCTGTTTTGCATATACGGTTTCAGGCGATATGTCGAAACGGTCGGTAAAAACTTTTTTTCCTTTCACATGCAGCTCCAGGATGTTACCATGCTGCACGGAAGTGGCGAATACTTTCAGCTGGGCTTTCTTACCGTCCACGTTGATATACAGCAGGACGTCCCGGTTGGCGTTTTTCACGACGCCCAGCTCGCGGTAAGGCATGAAATATTGTGTAAAGGACTTTTCTTCATAAGGCATCAGCCAGCTGAAATCGGGCTGGTTGTCGGTAAATACGCCGGTCATCAGCTCGATGTAAGGGCCGTCTTCATCGGTGAGGTTCTTGTCCCACGCCTTTCCGAAATCGCTGTGCCCCCAGGTCCATTGCTTCTTGCCGGGTGAGATGTGGTGATTCGCCACATGCAGCAGGCCGGCCTGCGTATCGTTCTCATATCCCCCTACAAAATCATAATCCGAACGGATAGCCATATACGAAGTTGGCACCGGGATGTTCTTGTAGCGCGAGATGTCTGTTCCCGGCGCATAATCTACTTTATAATACGTGCCGGTAGCGATCGGAAAATCCGATACGTCGCGTTTGCCGTGATCGAATACGGCATTCACATCCGGCGGGAAAACGGACTGGTAGTGATCGTTTACCTTCACGGCGGGGTTGGCCCACCAGAGGAAGGTTTGCGGCAGCGGCGTACGGTTGTACAGCTTGCCTTTTATTTCAAGATATGCTTTATCAGGATGCAGGGTAAAGCCCGCCATGCCTTTCGTGTGGAACATGCGCTCCACCTCGTTCACCCAGATGGTCTTGCTGCCGTCGCTGTGCTCTTCAATGGTATGATCTACCGGATCGAAGGTGCTCGGGCGGTGGTGCTGCGGCCAGTTAAATTCAATGCCGCCGGAGATCCAGGGGCCGCACAATCCCACCAGGGCGGGTTTGATCACCTGGTTGTAGTAGATGAAGTGCCGCTGGCCGATCTTGTCGTACGCCATTTGCACACGGCCGCCAAGCTGCGGCAGGATCATGATCTTCAGGTAACGGTTTTCCAGGAACACGGCCTGGTAGGTTTCCTCTTTCTTTTCGTCAAAGATCTTCTCGATGACGGGGTTAGGATATACGACGCCGCTGCTGCCCTGGTACACTCTTTTTTCGAAGAACATAGGGTTTTTATCGGGCTTGCCCACGCCGTATGTCGGGATGCTGATCTTCTCTTCCCAAACCTTCACGGAAAAATCGCTCATAGCATAAAGTTTGTTTAATGTCCAGTTAAATGATGTTCGAGTTGTTCCAATGTCTGCCCCTTGGTTTCTTTCACTTTACTGCGGACGAACAGGAACCCGAGCAGGCAGATGCCCGCGTACAGGTAGAAAGGTCCGTACGTGCCAAGCTGTTCAGCCAGCACGGGGAAAGTGAACACAAGGATGAAATATGCGCCCCATAAGGACACCACCGCAATGGAAGACGCGATGCCCCTGATCTTGTTGGGAAATATCTCTGCTATCAGCACCCAGGTAACGGGTGCGAGGGAGGTGGCGTACATGGCGATGGCGAGCAGCACGAACAGGGAGATCCAGCCGGTGTCTGCCTGGTTCTTTAACAGGAACGCCAGTACGATGTACACGATGGAAAGCCCCAGCGAGCCGATGAGCATCAGCGGGCGCCGTCCCAGCTTGTCCACCTGCCACATGGCCACCAGGGTGAACACGAGGTTTACGATGCCGATGGAAATGGTCTCGAACAACTGGCTGTCCAGGTCCGCTCCCACGGATGCGAATATGGTGGAGGTATAATTGAATACGATGTTGATGCCGCAAAGCTGCTGGAATACCGCGAGCGTGATGCCGATGATCACGGCGGGGCGTACGGCTTTTTCGAAGACAGCTTTGTAGGACTGGCGGGTAACGCCTTTCAGGGAGGTTTCAATATCGCTGAAGGTGCTTTTCACAAAGCCTTCATCGCCAATCCTGCGGAGCGTTTGCTCCGCCTGCTGCAATCTTCCTTTGCCCACCAGCCAGCGCGGGCTTTCGGGCAGCCAGGCTACGCCTATCAGGAATATCATGGAGGGCACCGCGCCCAGGCCGAACATCCATCGCCAGGCATCGTCCCCCTTGTCCGCCAGCGTGTAGTTCACGAGATTGGTCACGAGGATGCCGATCACGATGGTGAGCTGGTTGATGGACACGTTCCGGCCACGCATATGCGCCGGCGATATCTCCGCGATGTACAGCGGGCTGAGGATAGAGGCCATGCCTACGCCGATCCCCGCGGCAAAGCGCATGATCACGAACATGGTGAACCCGGAAGACCAGGCCATGCCTAACGACGACAATGTAAAGATGAGCGCCGCCAGCATCAGGCCGGGCTTGCGTCCGTAACGGTCCGCCATTTTACCGGCGGTCAGGCAGCCGACCATGCACCCCAGCGCCAGGGAGCCTGTGAGAAAGCCTTCCCACCATGCGCTCAACTCAAATGTCTGGCGCAGGAACGGCAGCGCGCCGGAGATCACGGCAAAGTCGAAGCCGAAGAGATAGCCGCCCAATGCGGAGATAAACGAAATACCAGTGATGAATGAATAATTGAACTTGTGAGCCATGATAACTTTTTAGAAAAACCATTGCAGGATGCCGTCCGCGATCAGCTGGTGCCCTTTTTCATTCGGGTGATTGCTTTGCGCCATCAGCGGTTTTACATCCTTTTGTGCTGAAAATATTGCGTAACTGTCCACCAGGCCGGTGTGATATTTTTCCGCCAGCGCGCGGATCTGTGCGGCATGCTGGGCCAGCTCATTGTCCGGCTGGTCCCATGCCCCGCTGATGTCCGGTGAAGGCGTCAGCAGCACTACCTTTATCTTCTTCTTCAACGCCTGTCTGATCATCTTCTCCCATGCCGCTTTCGCCTTTTCCAGCCCCACTCTCCTGTCGTTCAGCGCATAGTCGATGAACAATACGTCCGGCTGGTGATTGAGCACGGTCTTGCGGAAGCGGGCGGCGCCCTGTACGGCGTTCTCTCCGCCGATCGCGGTGACGATCACGTTGATGACGGCGTTGGGATACTTTGCCTTGAGAGCTTTCAGCACCAGCTGCGGGTAAGCCGAGAGCGTTTGCACGTCCGGCGTGCGGAAATAGCCGGAGGGCACGGAATGACCGTGGAAGACCAGGTTAACCGTTTTATTCTGCGGCCAGGTTTTCTGCAGGGCCGTTTTCACGTTCTGCAGATAATCCTGCGCCATTGTTGCCGTTGAGCAACACAGGGCCACGGCCCAGATGAACAGATATCTCATGCCTTTCTTTTAGTTATTGGTACGTTCCCGTCAGCGTTACGATAGACTTTCCGGGAATGGTGATGTCGTTCGCCTGTGCCCGCGTCTTTTTCAGGTTGTTCATCCCGTTAGTGGTGTACTGGTTAAAAGTAGCGCCCAGTGCGCCTTCCAGCTGCACATTCTTTTCTTTGGCCTCGGGATTCACCATCACTACCACCAGTTGCTTCGTGGTTTCATCTTTGTAGGCCGATATCATGAGCGTAGCGGCGGCAACGGCCGGGTCGTTATTGCCCTGCACCGCGGTTTCCACCCGTTTCATGCCGGGGCGGATGAACCTTGCAAAGTTACCGAATGCCCACAGTTGTTTGGACTCCATCACTACACCGTCCGTTTTCGTACCCGCCACGTTGATGGCGCCGGAAGGATCGTTGATGTAGACCAATGCATCGCTGTAATTGTAGGGGCTGACGGACAGCCACCATTGCCAGGAGGTCATGTTCGCGATCACGAGGTCGTGATGCAGCACCTTCGCTACGTACAGGCCATATTCTATGCCCGTATTGCGCGGGGAGCCGTTGTACTGGCCGCAGATATCGCCGAGGATGCCGAACTCCGTCTGCCAGGTTTGCAGGCTGGCATCCACCTGCTTCACCTTGTTCTGCAATTGGGTGCGCACGTTGATCATGTTGTTATCGGGACAGGTAGTGAAGTAACTGTGCCCGCTGATGATGTGCGCCACATTCGCCTGGTCGCCGATGTAATTGGCGGACGAGGGGTTGAAGAACTGGTTGATCTGGTCGCCGCGGTTATCTGTGTTCCGGGTGTACAGGAAGTCCAGCTGCCCGGCTTCCGCCACCACGATCTTTGACGTTGTGCCCGCCAGCCGCTGCGACAGCAGCTTGCTGAAAGCGGATATTTCTTCATTGGTGGCCTGCGTTCCTTCCTGGTTGGCGCCGGTGGCGGTGCCCCAGCTCCATTGCGGTTCGTTGACGGGACTAAGATAGTCGAAGCCGAAATGTTTCGTTACTTCCGCCAGGAAATCCGCATATTCATCCAGCTTGCCATCCTGCAAATTCAGCGTGGTGCCGCCGGAGCCGTTATATGCCTTTCCGTTCTTCGTCATTTGCACGGGCGCGGAGAGCGAGAAGCCGAGGGTGTATTTCACGCCTCTTTGTTTCGCCGCCTGCAGGAACCACTGCGCGCCCTGTTGTTTCGTCCAGTCGTAGCTGCCGTCCGGTTTCAGGAAACATTCCTCCCTTCTCCATTCGTCCGCGATCTGGCTGGCAGCGCCCTGTTCGAGGCTGCCGGCGCCGATGTTGAAGCGCCAGAGGGAAAGCCCGATGCCTTTCGGCGTGCCGTCCGCAGCCGTGTCCATACTGAACAGCAGGTCTGCGATATGATTTTTCTTCTGCGCATCGCCCCATTTACCAAAGTTCTTGGTCGTCCAGCAATCGGAGGCGCCGAAGCTGTGTATCGTTTGTTTCGTATTGCCGGTGAGGATGGTCACTTTGGTTTTCGCCGCCTGCTGACAGGTGTCCACACCCAGGTACATGCAGGGCGAAGGATCGGGCGGCGGTGTAGTGCCGCCCTTTCCGCAATACGAGCTCAGGAAAACAAAACCAATAGCTGATAAGGATAATAATTTCATCTGTTAGTATTTGATTTTTACGGGCCAGATGGAACTTCGCATTAACATGCCCTGGGTGATATAATATATCGTGCTCAGTTTCATCATTCGTTGCTTTAGTAATATCCGAAGTTCTGTTCCACCGCGCCTTCCGCCAGCAGCACCTGGCTGGCCGGGATGGGCCACAGGCGGTGAATTTCCGGATCGAAATTGATGCCTTTGTCCTGCCGCTCCAATGGATTGTTCTTTTCCATCGCGTCTGTGCTGGTTTCCGTATTGTACTTCACGAAGCTGCCGTTCGGGCCCATGATGCTGTTGATCACGGGTTTGCCGGAGGCGTCTTTCCATCTGCGGATATCATACAGGCGGTCGCCTTCAAAAGCGGTTTCCAGCCTTCTCTCCTTTCTTACGGCGTTGATGAGGTCCCACTCGGTGAGGCTCATGTCCGTGATGAGGTCTACCCGGTCGCGGACACGTTTGAGCGAGCGGAGCGCGTCTGCCGGCTTTTTCAGCATGGCGCAGGCTTCCGCGTGAATGAGCAGCACGTCCGCGAAGCGGAATATTTTATCATTGAGTGCCGGGCGGCCATTCGCAGGTCTTTGCGCTTTCGGCACATAATGTTTCCGGGAATAACGGCCGGATTTGGAGTGGTTCTGCGATGGATACGGGCGGCCGTCAAATGCGGTGTTGTTCGGATCACCGGCAACGGGCAGGCCATGCCTGTTGATCGTCCATTGCAGGCGGATGCTGTCGCCTTCTGACTTGTAGGCATTCTCCAGGTCGCTGGTAACGGAATAATATCCCCAGCCCGCGTCTGCTGTAGAGTTCAGCATGGTGATGAACTGGTTGAAGGGCAGATCGGGTACCTGGGAGGAACCATTCTGAATTTCAAAAACGGATTCGATGCCGTTTTTATAGTTGTAGCCCCAGAGGTCGCCGAATTCGGGCTCCAGGTCGTATTCACCGCTATTGATCACGAGGTTGGCCGTGGTTTCCGCGTTGGCCCAGTCTTCCATGTAGAGGTAAGTTTTGGCCAGCAGCGTTTGCGCGGCGCCTTTGGAGGCGCGGTACCTGTCTTTCGCCGGGTACTCGGATTTCAGCGGCAGCGCGGCGGCGCATTCTTTCAGGTCGTTTACGATCAGCGCGTATACGTCCGCGGGAGCAGAACGCGGGATGTGCGTACCGGGAGATTCAATTTTCAGCACGATCGGTACGCCGCCCCAGTTACGCACCAGGTCGTAATAACACCAGGCGCGCAGGAATTTCAGCTCGGCGATGAAGCGCTTTTTACTGGCGTCATCGATCGGTGCGCCCGTAATCCCTTCAATCGTACTATTGAAACGGCCAATGCTTTTATACAGATCGATCCACTGCGCTTCATTCCTGTCGTTGGACGGGTCCAGCGTGTAATGCGCCACGGCGTCGTAGGTCGGGTGTGTGGACTGGTAGGTATTACCGATCCAGCCGTTGTCACTGGCGGCTTCACCGGAGAGATAGCGCCAGTTGAGTATTTCCCACCAGGTGCTGTAGTTGATAAAGCGGTAGGCTACCTGGGTGGAAGTATTGCATTGTTCCAGCGTTGTATAATATTGTGTTTCCACGATGCCGGACCCGTACGGGTCCTGGTCCAGCTTGCTGCAAGCCGTACCCGCCATCAGTAAACACAACAACCATATCTTCGTATTTTTCATAACAGTGTGTTTGAAGTTTTTTTACAATCCTAGATTCAATCCGACCATATAAGTTCTGGGAACCAGCATCTGGTAGTTGTCCAAGCCGTTATAGCTAACGGAGTTATACCAGGGCACGTCCGGGTTCAGGCCGGAATAGCCGGTGATGGTGAACAGGTTTTGTGCGGAAACATATACGCGCAGGTTCTTCATGCCTTTGATCAGGCTGGCCGGAACGGTATAACCGAGCTGCATCAGGTTGCAGCGGAGGAAGTCGCCGCGTTCCAGGAAGAAGGTGGACATTTTTGTGAAGTTGCCGTTCAGGTCTGCTTTGCGCAGGATCGGGAATGAATTGGTGCTGCCGGGGCCGTCCCAGAACTGGTCCTGGAAGCCTGAAAGGAAGTTGTAATTCGGACCGGGGATCATGTTCCGGCGGTAGTTGTTGAATATTTTCTGGCCGAAAACACCATAAAGTTCTGTTCTGAAATCGAAGTTGCCGTAACCGAGCGTCAGCGTCATACCGCCGGTGAGTGTGGGATATGGTGATCCGAGATCTGACAGGTCATTGTTATCCAGCTTGCCGTCACCGTTGTAGTCGCGGAACTTCAGATCGCCCGCGGTAGCGGAAGGTTGCAAGCGTTGTCCATCTTTATTTGTGTAAGCTGCCGCTTCGTCATCTGTCTGGAACACACCATCCACAATGTAACCCCACCAGGCGCCGGGCGCATGACCTACCGTGGTGCGGGAGCGGTACGTAGTGATCACTTCATTGTTTTCACCGCCGATGATCGGATCGGAAGTAGACAGGTAATCTACCTTGCTCTTGAAGTGGCTCAATGTCATGTCAACACCGAAGCGCAGCTTGCTGGTGATATTGTCCTTATAACCGAGCGCAATATCCCATCCTTTCGTCGTCATTTTGCCGATGTTGGCGTACTGTGTGGAAATGTATCCCTGCGGATAACCCAGCGCCGGATCAACTCTTACGCTCAGCAGCAGGCTGTTGGGATTTCTTACATAATATTCGAAAGTGGCGTTCAGTTTATTCTTAAACAAAGTAGCATCTACACCCACCGTATAATCCTGCTGCACTTCCCATTTCAATTCCGGGTTATTGAAAGAACCGGGTGTATAACCATTGATAACGTTACCGTTGGCATCTACATAAGTAGTTGGCGTAACATATGACAGGTAGCCGCCTACACCACCGGGAAGGTTACCGCCGGATTGTCCCCAGCTGCCTCTCAGTTTCAGGTAATCTACCGTGTTGCTCAGATCTTCGAAGAATGGTTCTTCGGAAACCACCCATGCACCGGAAACGGAGGGGAAGTAGCCCCAGCGGTACAGCGGATTCACGAGAGATGAAGCGTCTGCGCGCATGGTTCCCGTGAGGTAATATTTCTCTTTGTAGTTATAACGCAGTGATCCGAAGAAGGACACCATGGTGCCGAAAGGTCCGGCGCCGGGTTGATAGGTGCCACCACCACCGGTGATGAGGCTACCCGCGGTGATATAACGGAAAGCTTCATTGTCTAACGGAATATTCTCGCGTGCGGCATTCGTGCCTTTTACGGAATAGCTGTCGTAGCTATGCCCCACCAGTACATTCAATGAATGGTTCTCTGCAATGGTGGCTGAATAATCCGCGGTAGAGGTGATCTTCAGACGGCTGTTCAGGTCTGTGGAAGATCCCACCTGTGAACGTGCCCTGTAGTTATTGGTAGCATAATAGAATTTCGGCGCGTAGGTGTTGCGGTGCGAGAAATTGGCCGTACCGTCCAGCACCGTTTTCAATATCAGTCCTTTCATCGGCTTCACTTCCAGGTAGGTGCCATACTGGCCGCCGAAGTATTCACGTTTGTCAAAATTCGTACGCAAGCTGTATTCAGGGCCTACCATCCCATTAAACAAGGAGCGGCCCACCATGCTGTAATAAGGGTTGAACGCCGTCATGAAATCTGCAAATTCACCTGTCAGCGGTGGCAGGGAGTTCATTACTTCCTCTTCTGTACGCAGCGGCGAAACTGTTGGGTCCATCGCAAAGGCAGTCCAGGTAAGGTTCAGCGGCGCGAACGGATAATTCTCATAGCGCGGTGCAAGGTTAAAGCCAACTTTCACCACCTTGTTCACATCCCAGTCCACATTCAGACGAGCAGTTGCCTTTTTCCATTGACCACCTCTTTTTCCTGCGTAAGATGTTTCTGTATAATAACCCATGCTGCCAAAAACAGACAGGCCCTCTCTCCCGCCGGTAACGCTCACATTGTATTGCTGCCGCGTTCCCTGGTCGAAAGTCTGATCCCAGTAATCGGTATTCGTAAGACTGCCCAGATCCGGGAAAGGCAATACAGCGCCGTCATTTTCGGCGATCTTGTTCATCAGCCCGGCATATTCCTGCGCGCCGGCAACATCTACTTTCGGCACTTTGGTAATACCATAGGATGCCTGGAAGTTGATCACCGGAGCGCCTCTGCCTTTTTTAGTGGTGATGAGGATCACACCCTGGCCGGAACGCGCACCGTAGATAGCAGCGGCGGACGCATCTTTCAATACGTCGATGCTGAGGATGT
Organism: Chitinophaga cymbidii; assembly: GCF_007992715.1. Taxonomy (GTDB): domain Bacteria; phylum Bacteroidota; class Bacteroidia; order Chitinophagales; family Chitinophagaceae; genus Chitinophaga; species Chitinophaga cymbidii. The sequence continues at coordinate 224,811 of NZ_BKAU01000006.1, read as the reverse complement.
CCAGCGGGTTGATGGTGTTCATATTATTGTAGCCGATCTCCATACCGTCCACGATCACGAGCGGGTTGGTATTGGACGTGATGCTGCTGAGGCCGCGCACCAGTATCCGCGGCTGCGAGCCTACGGAGCCGTCCGCCGCCATCACCTGCACACCGGGCAGCTTGCCCTGGATAGCGGTGGCAACGGTGCCGGTGCTGTAAGGCTCAATGTCCTTTGCGCCGACAGAAGCGATGGAAGTGGTGACGCTTTTACGGGTAGTGGACTGGTAGCCGATCACGACCACATCGTCCAGCTGTTTGCTGCCCTCTTCCAGCGTTTCGTTAATAACAGTGCGGCCTCCCACCGCAATTTCTTTGGAAATGTACCCGATCGAGGAAAGGATCAGGATGGCGTCAGCAGGAGCATTAATGGTGAATTCTCCCTGGCTGTTGGTGATAGCGCCCGTACCAGTGCCTTTGATCTGTACGGTAGCGTTGACGAGCGGTCTTTTGGCGGCGTCTGTAAGCCTGCCTTTAACGGGACTGCTCTGTGCAAATGACAACTCGCAAAGGAATAGGAAGAAAACCCATATGAGCATGCGTTTTTTCATATGTATCGTTTTTACATCGTGGAAAAGAGTGGAAATTATTTGTACAAATATTGAATTTAAAACGGGCCTGCTCAATAGAGTTTTTTATGGAAATAATGGATTATCTTATGGTCAGCGTTCCAGCACATGAACCAGACCCGGTATGGGCAAATTGCTTCATGGATTTTTTTATTATTGCTTACATTTATATATGCTTCGCAAGAAAGAAGGATTTGAAGGCCAGCGCGCCATTGTACTGCCACGAAAGATCATCACGGATTTTTGCACGGACAATCCCGTTATCGGGGGCTTGTTCGTGACGGACATCGGGTATTATCCCAAGGCGAAATATCATTTCCGGCAGCGTCTGCATGGTATCGACCAGCACATTCTCATTTATTGCCGGGAAGGGAAAGGAATGGTGCAGGTCGGCAAACAACAGTATGCCATGCAGCCGGATACTTTTGTGGTCATCCCCGCCGGTGCTTCCCATAGCTATGCGGCAGATGAAAATGATTCCTGGACCATTTACTGGACGCATTTCAAAGGCCCCGCCGCCACCGCGATCGCGGAAGCTATGCAGCGCCAGCACAGCGGGCATCAGGGCGCTGTCACATTCCAGCAAAAGCGGATAGACCTGTTTGAAGACATCTACGCCAGCCTGGAACGCGGCTATGGCAACGACAATGTTTGTTATGCCAACATGTGCCTCTGGCATTTTCTGTCCACTTTCCTTTACGATGATAAATTCAATCTGTCGGAAAGAAAGACCAGTACGGATGTTGTGGAACTATCTATCAACTACATGCAGCAGCAGCTTTCGCAAATGTTGTCACTGGAAAATATCGCGTCTTCCGTCAACCTCTCGTCATCGCATTATTCCCACATCTTCCGGAAGAAAACGGGCTTCTCCCCGATGGAATATTTCAACCACCTGAAAGTGCAGAAGGCCTGCCAGTACCTGATCTTTACGGACCTTCGCGTGAAGGAGATCGCATACAAGCTCGGCATGGAAGACCCTTACTATTTTTCGAGAATGTTCAACAAGCTGATGGGCATGTCGCCCAACCATTACAGGGCTAAACGGGGGACATAACATCCCTGAAGATGACTGGCGGTGATCAAATGACAGAAAATACTTTACACATTAACAATTCGTTTATGCGTTATTTTTATCCCTGTAAGTCCTCTCCTATAGCCATTCACAGAAGATAACCCATATATAAGCCATATGTAAGCCATATGTGACTCATAGGTAAGCCATCCCAAATAGATATGGGTTATGTATGGCTTATCTGTGTTTTACATTTTATTTAATAAAAGCTCTTCATGTTTATATCTCTATTACAGGGAGCCAGAAAAAGCGAAGGAGGCCGTCTCACATGAATGAGACAGCCTCCTTTTAATATCCGCTTTACGGTATCTATACGTCTTATTGTTTGTTTAACCTTGCTTCTTCGAGGTCGAGATTATGTTCCATATCCCGGATCACTTCATCGTCATATTTCTTTTCAAACCGCAGCCTGTTCAGCCCGCGGCGGCGCAGCGCCGTCAGTTCCAGCATGATATCCCGGTACAGTCCGCGTACGGATGCGAGGTCTTCCTTGCGGGTTTGCTCGCCCAGCGCCATTTCGGTGGCACGGATGCTGCGCAGCATTTGCTCCTTGATCCGCGCGATGGTTTCGTACTGCTGCATTTCCTGCACATAGTGCTGGTCCAGGTGCGCCACCGATTCCCGGGCCAGCTGAAGCCGTATTTCTTCGATCTGGTCTGCTTCCGCGCGGTGATCATCCACCTCTTCCACTTTCAAAAGTTTAATGAACAGGGGCAGCGTGAGGCCCTGGAATACGAGCGTAACGAGTATCACCACGAAGGTGATGAACAGGATGAGGTTACGGTGCGGGAAAGCCTCACCGCTGTTCAGCGTCAGCGGAATGGCGAGCGCGGAGGCCAGGGACACAACGCCGCGCATGCCGGCCCAGCCGATGATGAAGGGGAGCTTGAGGCCGGGGCTTTTCTCCGTTTCGCGGATTTTCCGGCTGAGCCATCTCGGCACAAAGGATGCCAGGTATACGAGGATGATACGCGCGACGATCACGATGGCGCTGATCATCAGCGCATAACGGATCGCTTCTTCAATGGTATATCCTTCCTTCAAACCTTCCACGATCACCGGAAGTTCAAGCCCTATGAGTATAAAGACGAAGCCGTTCAGCAGGAAACCTACGGTGGCCCAGACTTCCTTGGTCTGCATGCGCGTGTGGTAATTGAGAAAATCACTGGAACGGAAAGACAGGAACAGCCCGCCGCTCACCACGGCCAGTACGCCGGACCACTCGAACTGCTCCGCGATGATATACATGAGGTATGGCGCGATGAGGGTAATGGGTGTGGTGATGCTGGAGGATTTGGCCCAGTAGCGCAGCACGAAATACAGTATATGCGCGATCACCAGTCCCACGAATATCCCCATGACAGCCAGCACCATGAAGTCCGTCGCCGCCTTCTGGAACACGAACTGGCCTGTGAGGATAACGGCGATGGCCATACGGAAAATGGTCAGGGACGCTGCGTCGTTCACAAGGCTCTCTCCTTCCAGGATGGTCAGCCCGCGCCTTGGCATGCTCAGCCCTTTCAGCACCGAGGTGGCCGCCACCGCATCGGGCGGGGAAATAATGCCGCCAAGCAGGAAACCCAGCGCCAGCGTAAAACCGGGAATGATGTTCACGGAAAAATAAGCGATGGCGGCGGAGGTGATCACCACCAGCCCGAAGCCAAGCAGCATGATGGAACGTTTCCATTTCCAGAAATCGTTCCACGAAGTATACCAGGCCGCTTCAAAAAGCAGCGGCGGCAGAAAGATCAGGAATACAAGGTCCGGGTCCACACTGATGGGAGGAATACCCGGAATAAAACTGATGGCCAATCCCCCTACCACCAGGAAGATCGGGTAAGAGATCTTGAGGCGCTGGCTCAGCAGATACAGCAGGGCCATCGCAAAGAACAAAGCAAGAATTAAAAGTAAATTATGATGTATCATCGGCTAAAATTATATTTTTTTGAGGAGTTACCCATGTCCGCCACTTTACGCGCAAGCGTTAAATCGGCGTTAAAACCGGCAGCAGGCTTATTTTCGCATTCCTAAAAAAAGTAGCTTTCGTTCTTTCAAAACCGGCTTATGATATTGTTTTCCCTCATGCTATCCCTCTCTGTTCTCGCACAGGATGAATGGACCGTTGTAAAAGGAAAGGTTACCAATACCATGCATGAACCGCTATCCGGCGCCAGCATTACGATCCCCGGAACAGGCGCCGGCACCGTTACCAACAGCGCGGGTATTTTTGCGTTGAAGATACCGGCATCGCGCAGCGGTGACAGCCTGCATATTTCACATCTTGGCTATCATGCCAGCACCGTACCCATATCTCCGTTACGCTTCATTAACTGTACGCTGGAAGCCAGTGCCCTCAGCTTAAAAGAAGTGGTCGTGCAGGCGGAAGACCCCGTGCACATTATCCTTGCGGCCATCCGGCATATACCGGATAACTATTTTGACCTGTTCGTGTCAAGCGGATTTTACCGCACGGCTACACGAAAAGAGCAGGCATACATCCAGCTGTCCGAAGCGGTATTCGACATCTACAACGGAAAGAAAAACCAGCTGCGTTTGAAAAAGATGCGCACGGTCAGCGATGAAAGGGCCACGCATGGCATTGAGCTGGCATCCAGGCCCAAACATCTGTTCAAGTACGATTTTGTACGGAACATGAGCGAAAGCCCGGTATTCAGTAAAAGCGGCCTGCGGGATCACCAATTTGTATTGAAAGGTGTGGTGGACTACCAGGGCGAAGATGCCTGGAAGATCGCCTTTGATCAGCGGGACGGCATCCGCAAAGCGCTGTACAAAGGGACGGTATACATCAGCACGGCCAGCCATGCCTTCTTATCGCTGGAATACGGCTTCAGCCCGAAAGGCATCAGCCATGCCCGTTATGGCGACGCGGCCACAAGGGCGCTGATGAAATTGCTGGACATCGACATCGACCTGCTCAAAGACGATAACCGCATGACCTACCGGAAAGCACGCGGGAAATGGGTATTGTCCACCGCCACGAACAACACCGTATTCGGTTTCCGCAGCCGGCGCAATCATTATAATTTCAAGGCGGATGCGCGGCTGGACTATATCGTAACGGATGTGGATACACTGGAAACAAATTCCTTCGCCGCCGGGGAAGTGCTGGGTGCGAATAAATTCATAGAGCAGCAGGATGCGGACACGGCTGCCGGTTTCTGGCGGGATTACACCATTTTGCTGCCTGATTTCGATGTGGAGGCCGCCGTCCGGAAGATCCGGGCGGCGAACGAAGGATACAGTATCCGCAACAAGGTGCAGGCGATGGTCCGCAAACTTCCCCGTGATCCAGCGCTGCGGGTGGACTCCATGCTGGCCTGGTACCACCGCGATGGCCAGTTCAACGGCATGGCACTGGTGCGGCGCAATGGCAGGGTGATCCTGCATAAAAATTACGGATATGCGGATATAGACAAACAGCTGCAGGCGGACAGCAATACGGTCTACCGCATCGGCTCGCTGTCGAAATCCTTTACCGCGATCATTATCCGGCAGCTGGCCGCTGAAGGGAAGTTCCGGCTGGAAGATACGATCGGCGCATACCTGCCGGGATACGCCCACGGCGGAGTGACCATCAGCCAGCTGCTAAGCCATCGCTCCGGCATTCCTAACTACACCGCCAACTCCGCATATGTGGTGCAGATGTTCAGCAAGCCTTTCACGCTGCCCGAACTGGCCGCGCGGTTTTGCAGCGATTCGCTGGAATTTACCCCCGGCACCGGTTTTTCGTATAGCAATTCAGGTTACCTCGTACTGGCATGGCTGGCGGAAACGGTCACCCAAACCTCTTTCGAAAAGCTGTTGCAGGAAAGGATATGCCAACCCGCCGGCATGACGTTTACGCATATTGGCGCTAACGGCGGGACTGTCGCCACCGGCTATCTTTACGGCAAGCCGGAGCCGGCTTATTATACCGGCAACGTGGCAGGTGCGGGCGGCATTACATCCACTACCGGCGACCTGCGGAAATTCGACGAAGCACTGCATCACAACCTCCTGCTACCGAGGGAGGCGTTTGAAGAGCTGCTGCAACCAAGGGCGGCATATGCGGATTGGGAAGCGGATTATGGGTACGGGTGGATGACCGACAAATATATGTTCGGCGCATCCAAACGTCACAAGATCACCTACCATCCCGGCACAGACCTCGGGTTTTACTGCATGTTCGTCCGCCAGGAAGATGCGGATAACACTATCATCCTGCTGAACAATACGGGAGATTTTCCGCGCTTTGAAATGACGGACCTGATACTGGAATGGCTGAACTAGCGCTTCTTCTTTGAGCCTGCTACGTAGTTCCCGGCTACGGGGTTAAACGATTTCATCAGCCGGTTCCATGAATTGATCTGCGCGACCGCGAGGGATATCACCGCGATCTGCTGTTTGGAAAAATGTTCCAGCAGCGCGTCATGCAAACCTTCGCCGTCATCTTCTTCGGGCATCCGGGTGAGGCGCTCCGCAAAGGCCAGCACGGCACGTTCCACCGGGGAATAGTAGGAAGTTTCGCGCCACGCGGGAAGGGAAATCAGCCGCAGCGGGTCCTCTCCTTCCGCTACCGCATCCTTGTAGTGCATATCCAGGCAATAAGCGCAGCCGTTGATCTGCGAAACCCTGGTACACATCAGTTCCAGTAACCGCGGGTCCAACCCGGCATTATCGATATACGCCTGTACCGTTCTCATGGCCTGCATCAGGCCGTCGGGGTATTCCCCGTAAGTGATCCTTTCCATAGTCGTATAATGACAAACAAGCGGCGTTAAACGTGACAGCTTCCGGCATTTTTCTGAAGCGCGCAGAGCTTATCCGGATTGCGGATGAAGTAAACGGCGGTGATGCGGTCTTCTTCGAATGTAAAGATCTGGCAGTTGGTGAGCTCGCCGTTGCGGGAGAAAAACAGGGCAGGCTGATGATTGATCTGCCGCAGTTCCACGTCCGCCGTGGTGTAGAATTTTTTGTAGATGCCGAGCAGCATGGACATCACGGATTCCCTGCCATGAACGGGCTGCTGGCTGGCCGGTACTTTGCCGCCGCCGTCCACCGTTACCACTACGTCCGCGATCAGCATTTGTTCCAGCTGCTGCATGTCCGCCTGGCGAATGACATCGAGGTATTTACGGAGGTCTCCCGTCTGCATGCGCCGGTCTTTCACGGGGTGCTCCGGGGACAGCTGCTGCTTTGCGCGGCTTAATATCTTTCGGGAATGCTCCACGGTAATGCCGAGCACCGCCGCGATCTCCGTATGTTCATAGTCAAACGCCTCTTTCAGAATGAACACGGCGCGTTGCCGGGCATCCAGTTTCTCCAATAGCACCATCAGGGAATAGGACAATACGTCCTCCCGGTTCAGCGCAGCGTCCGGCATTTCGGTGGCAACCGGCTCCGGCAGCCATTCTCCGGGGTAGGCTGCACGCATTTTCTGCTGGCGTTCTTTTCGGTTGATGGATAGATTGATGACGGTGCGGACGAGGTAGGCCCTGGGATCTTTCACGTCCGCTTCGTTCAGTTTCATGAACTGAAGGTATGCGTCCTGCACGATATCCTTTGCTTCTTCGAGGGAGCCTAATATGTTGTAGGCGTATGTAGTGAGCAGCGCCCGTAAAGTTTCCATCCTTCAAAATTAAGGAAATTCCACTCCACCGTCTGCTGCCCGGCTTTCCCGTATAACCTTCACCGTTACATGCAACTGCCCGATGTGTCGCATGGTGTGTTCCGCGGCATGTACGAGCAGGCCGATCACGGTGGAAGGCAGCTGCTTTCTGCCTACGCCGTGGAAATCGGTGAGCGTGGCGGGGTCTGTATTGCGGAGCTGGGTGATGGCCTGGCGGATCTGTTCATGAAAGCGGGCTACCAGCTTTTCCACAGTCAGTTCCGCCTGCGGGGCTACGGCTTCCAGCCGCAATAGCGCGAGCTGGTTTTCGGAGAGCGCTTCTCCGCGGGCGTACGTGAATATCCGGTCTATTACGCCGGAAAGATGCTGCAGGTGAAAAGCGGGGGATGCAACGCCGGCGGGGCGCTGCCAAAGCTGCGTATCTTCATACCCGGCCATCATTGCGTTCAGCTCCTCTTCCGCCTGCAGCAAAGCGTGGGCGACAGGTTGCAACAGGGCGGGAATGCCCGGTACCGGGCCTCGCTGCCATACTTCGGGTTTGGGTGTTGATGCCATATGGCTGCAATATATACAATCTGGAGCGGTGATGTGTTTGTCATACCGCAAGCGGACGGCCATCGTCCGTTTCCGGACAGATGCGGAGCATCCTATTTTATAACTCATTGTGAATGAACGCCCCGCAGGAATGGCAGTTTTATTGATAAATTGCTTTGACCTTTTTGTTCGCCATGATAAAAAACTATTTAAAGCTCGCGTTCCGCACCTTGTGGAAGAACCGGGTATATTCAACGATCAACATCCTGGGGCTGGCTATCGGTATGGCGGCCTGCTTCTTTATCTTTCAGTATGTCCGTTTTGAATCCAGCTACGATAAATTCCATGCGAATGCCGACCGGCTGTACCGGGTGCTGATCACCTATGGCGGCAGCTTCGGGAATGGCACCAATGCGGTGAACCACCCGGCCGTAGGTCCCGCTATGAAAGCGGAGTTCCCGGAGGTGGAGGCGTTTGCGCGGTTAGCGCCGGCCGGGGTTTTCATCAAATCCACTACCCTCTCGTTCACTGACAGCAAAGGCGAAACCAAACGGTTCAACGAAGCAAAAAGCTATTTTGCCGACGGCTCCTTTCTGACGATGTTCTCCTTCCCTTTCGTTTCCGGAACGGCCGCCACCGCGCTGGAAGAACCGGGAACGGCGGTGCTTTCGGAAACAACGGCCCGAAAGTATTTCGGCAATGAAGATCCGTTGAACAAGGTGCTTTACATTAACGGGTTCCCCATAAAGGTAACCGGCGTTTTCCGGGAGGTCCCGGAAAACTCACATATCCATTTCAACCTGCTGATCTCCCTGAGTACGATAGACAAGAACTTCGGGTACGGCGAATGGGGATGGCCGGAGTTCTACAACTATGTAGCGCTGGCGCCGGGCGCAGATACGGCCGGGCTGGCGAAGAAACTGCCTGCGTTTGTGGAGAAACACCTCGGCGCGAAAATGAGAGAGCTGAACTTCAGGACCCGCTTCAGCCTGCAACCAGTTACGGACATCCACCTGAAATCGGATCACAAACGGGAAGTGGAGCCGAACGGCAGCGAACGAACCATTTATTTCCTCACCATCCTGGGCGTATTCATACTGATCATCGCCTGGATCAACTACATCAACCTCTCTACCGCCAAGTCCATGGAACGGGCCAGGGAAGTAGGATTGAGAAAAGCGGTAGGCGCCACACGCGCACAGCTTACCATACAATTCATCTTTGAATCGCTTATTATCAATTTCATCGCATTGTTCCTCGCTGCCGCCATCGTTATTGCCAGCGCCGGTTATTTCGACCGGCTGACGGGTAAGGACATCAGCGGTTCATTCCTGGGCTCGGGCTTATGGCAGCAATGGAAATTCTGGCTGGCGCTGCTGCTGGTGTTCCTCGCGGGAGCGTTGCAGGTGGGCGCTTACCCGGCGTTCGTGCTTTCCTCTTTCAAACCGGTGCTGGTGCTGAAGGGAAAACTGATCGCCGCAAAGGGCAATATTTCGCTCAGAAAAGCACTGGTGGCCTTTCAGTTTGTGTTATCCATTATGCTGATCGCGGGATCGCTTACCATTTACCGGCAGCTTTCGTATATGCGTAACCAGGAGCTTGGCTACAGCAAGGAACAGATGCTGATCGTAAAAGCGCCGGCCATTACGGATTCCACGTTCAACGCAAAGACCGAATATTTCAAGGCCGCCCTGCTGAAAAACGCCGCCATCACGCACATGGCACCTTCTTCCGAAATACCGGGCAACACCATCTTTGCGCGGAACAGCGTGAGAAAGATCAACCAGGATAAAACGCACAACTTCATTACCAACCTGGTAGAGATCGACCAGGATTTTATACCGGCCTACAAGGCGGAACTGGTGGCGGGCCGCAACCTGACGGACGCTGAAAAGCAGGATATATTTGAAAGCAAACGCGCCAAAGTACTGGTCAACGAAGCGCTGGTGCAGGCGCTCGGCTTTGCCAGCAATGAAGCCGCCCTCCGGCAGGAAGTGTTCTTTGTATCCTGGTTTGGCGACATCCGGAGCGAGATCGTGGGCGTGGTGAAAAACTACCACCAGCGCTCCTTGCGGGAACATTACGATCCCATCCTCTATTACCAAAGCAGCAACAGCCAATGGAGCTATTTCTCCATCAACATCAACACAAATGACCTTTCCCGGAACCTCCAATACGTCAGCAACCTCTACCAGGATATTTTCCCCGGAAATGCCTTCGAGAGCTTCTTCCTGGATGAGTACTTCGACCGGCAATACCAGGCGGACGCGCGGTTTGGCGACATCTTCAGCCTGTTTACGATATTAGCCATTATCGTGGCCTGCCTTGGACTGATCGGCCTCTCCACCTTCGCCATCAAGCTGCGCACCCGGGAGATCGGCATCCGGAAGGTACTGGGTGCTACCACCCAAAGCATCATTTACCTGTTCTCGAAAGACTTCATCAAACTGGTGGTGCTGGCGGCATTGATCGCCAGTCCGGTTATTTACTTCGTGGCCCGGCAATGGCTGATGGGCTTTGCTTTCCACATCCGGCTGAACCTGTTCATCTTCATAGCGCCGCCGCTGCTGCTCATGGCGCTGTCCCTCCTCACCATCGGCCTGCAAAGCCTGAAAGCGGCATTAAGCAACCCGGTGAACGTGCTGCGGAACGAGTAAATCCGGTTGTTTGACGATAAAATAATACGCGGGATTTCGCTTCTTTATCAATATTTTATATATTTATCGTCCACTATCCAATCAAACCGTGTATTTATGAAGGTATCAACTATTGCATTCCCTAGTGTGTTCGAATCCGCATTCGGCAACAATGAAAACTCTTCCAAAGACCTGCTGAACGGCTTGAAGATCAAAAAGGATGAAAAATGGTACCTGGTGGGCAATCTCGCCAAGAGAGGCGGCATCAACCCCGGCAGGATCACCAATGCGTCCCCGCAGGAGGAAGATTACGAGATCCTTTTTAAAGCGGCGTTGCTGAATACGCTGGACAAAGTGCAGCAGCCGATCTCCATTACCATGGGCTTCCCGTTCTCTACTTATAACGTTTATAAAACAGCGGCGGAGCAGTTCCTCAGCAAACGGCACTTCCTGGTTGACTACGATACGCAGACCTTCAACAATACCGGTTCTTTCAAGAAGGGCATGTTCGATATAGAAAAATTCGAGATCATACCCGAGATCGTGGGCGGCATCATCGGCCTGAAAAAGACAACGAACAACCCGAACCTGGACAACTTCATTGCGGTGAGCTTCGGCTTCGGGACCGTGGAAGGCGGCATGGCTACCGGCGACGGCCTGGTACACCGTACCTGCTTCAGCTCCCATGGCATCAAGTATGCGATCAACAACCTTACCCGCGAGCTGAGCCAGAAATATTACCTGGAAATGAAGAACGAGCACCAGGTAGACGATGCTTTCATGAAAGGCTCCATCTTCACCAACCGCAAAAGGATAGACCTGCGCGAGCTGCGGAAATCCGTGCTCACGCAATATTACAGGGAAGTGGTTTCTCCCCTCATGCGCAGCTATTTTACCGACCTGGACTACGAGAACTGCGAAAAGATCTACCTGATGGGCGGCGGCGCGCATTACAAGGAACTGACGGATGCGTTCATTGAAGAGTTCCGCGACTTTATTCCTGTGGAAGTGGCGCCGGAGCCGGAAAAGCTGATCAGCATCGGCTACCTGTACAATTCACTGCGCATTTCCGATAACAAGGCGGCCAGAAGCGTTGGGCTGGACCTCGGCAATTCCAGCTCCATTATTTCCATTTTCGAAAACGATACCCATACCACCACAATACAATAACCGTGTCGATCATCAATTTTTTAAGGGGACAGGGCATGTCGAACGATTTCGTGCTGCCCAGGGAGGTGACGGTCAGCGGCAGTGTTGAAACTGCCATTTCCGGCCGCATTGAGGGACGTGTGAACGGTGACGTGCGGTCCGCCGCCCGGATTATCATCGGGAAAGATGCGGTGGTGCGCGGGCATGTGTACGCGGCAGACCTCGTAGTGTGGGGAAAAGTGCAGGGCGACGTGTTCGTGACCAATAAAGCGGTTATCTGCGACAAAGCCCACATCAAAGGCGACGTTACCGCCATGGTGATGGAGATACGGGAGGGCGCGGTGATAGAAGGCGCTATCCGTAAAGACGTGCTGCACGCCCCTGAAGAAACCCCGGAAGAAACAAACCCCGATACCCCCACGGTGGAAACACCCGAAGAAGACGGACAGGCGAGCACCTGGTTCTGAACAACTTTACGCAAGCGCTCACACTGGTGGCCGCCTGGCTGCACCACGGCCTTACGCAGCCGCAGATCGTCAAGATAACCCCGCATTTCATGTAATTCACCAGTGCCGGGAATAGCGTAAATTTATCTTGCATTATGAACGTCCTCAAAAAGATCATCGGCTGGCGGCTGCATCATGTATTGTTCTGGGCGGCCTTCTTCGTGGTATGGATGACGCTCCGGATAGACGATTACCCGGACCTGCTGCCAACCGTGCTCGCGGGATTGCTGAAAGTGCTGTCCCTCGCGGGAGCCGTTTACTTTACCAACTACGTGCTTATTCCAAAGCTGCTCTACACCCGCCGGTACGTGGCCTTTGCCCTGGGGTTCACCGCCCTCGTGGTTATTACGGGCTTTATCGTGATCCGGCTGCTGGACCTGATCCTGCAACCCTATGCGTCCGGCATCACGCACTGGCCGAACGCTACTTTCAAGGCACAGGTCTACGATGTGTACATCCCGCTGTTCTTCATGGTAGGCGCCGCAGCGGGTATCAAGTTCTACATCGACCAGCTGAGGACTTTGCACCGCCTGCAAAGCGCACTGCGGGCGGGCGCGGAACAGGAGCTGCAATACCTCCGTTCACAGATCAATCCCCATTCTCTTTTCAACTCGCTCAACACCATCTACTTTCTCATCCACAAAGAAAACCGCGAAGCGCGCGAAACGCTGATGAAATTCTCGGAACTGCTCCGCTACCAGCTGTACGACTGCAATACCGAACGCATCGACATCGCAAAGGAAATCCAGTACCTGGAAAATTATGTGGCGATACAACAGCTTCGGCACGATGAGCACTATGCCATCAGCTTTCATTCGTCCACAGCGGTGAAAGATTTTTCCATCGCGCCGTTGCTGCTGATACCGTTTGTGGAAAATGCCTTCAAGCATGTGTCCGCGCACAACGCCAATACCATTGGCATCAATCTGGAAAAAGAAGGGCCGCTGTTCCGGTTTTCGGTTTTCAATACAAAGGAAGATAAAGCGTCCACCACCTCCGGCGGCATCGGGCTGGCGAATGTGCAACGGCGGCTGGAGCTGCTGTACCCCGGCAGGCACGACCTGCGGATCGCCATGAATGGCGCTACCTATTCCGTTCACCTAACCATCGATGTATCATGAATATCCGTTGCCTGATCGTAGACGATGAACCGCTGGCCCGCAAAGGGTTGAAGGAATATATCAATGATGTGGATTTCCTGGAGCTGGCGGGGGAATGCGACAATGCGCTGAAAGCCGCCACAATACTGCAATCACAGCATATAGACCTGCTATTCCTGGACATACAGATGCCACGCATGACGGGGCTGGCTTTCCTCCGCTCCCTCCCGCAGCCGCCGCTGGTGGTGCTTACAACGGCTTACCCGGAGCATGCGCTGGAAAGCTTTGAGCTGAATGTGCTGGACTACCTGCTGAAACCCATTCCCTTCGAACGTTTTCTGAAAGCGGTGCTCAAAGCCAAAGCGCAGCTCAACCTCCGGCAAACGCCCGCGGCAGACTGGTTCTTCATCAAGTGTGACAACAAGCTGGAAAAGATCACCTTCAGCGATGTGTTATATGCGGAAGCCTTGCAGAATTACGTGGCGATACACACCACGGCGCGGAAATTCATCACCTACCTGACGTTCCGGGGTGTGGAAGATTACCTGCCCGCGGACCGGTTCGTGAAAGTGCACAAATCCTTTATTGTAGCGGTTGGCAAGATAGACAGCATTGAAGGGAATGAACTGCTGATCGGCGGGCATCATATTCCCATCAGCCGGAACCTGAAGGAGGAGGTGATGCAGAAGATATTGAATAACCGGTATCTGAAGCGGTGATGCGAAGCAACTACCTGTTGCGGCGCGGGCAATTTCCTTGCGGCTACTTTCTTAATCTTCGCTTTCTTTTATTGAACAGCATCAACCCCTTATCCACCCCTTTACGCAGCTCCGCCTGCTCTTCTTCGGGCAGGGCGAGCACTTCGGTGCAGGCTTCGCTGCAACAGCCGTTGTATTTCGCGGCGCATTTTTCGCACTGGATGAATAACAGGTGACAGCCTTCGTTGGCGCAGTTGGTATGTGTGTCGCAGGGCTCGCCGCACTGGTGGCACTGGCTGATGATCTCTTCGCTGATGCGCTCGCCCAGCCGCTCGTCGAACACGAAGTTCTTGCCGCGGAATTTATTGGGGAGGCCCCACTCCTTTGCTTTGTTGGCGTATTCGATGATGCCGCCTTCCAGGTGGAATACGTTTTTGAAACCCCTGTGCAGCATGTAGGCGGACGCTTTTTCACAGCGGATGCCGCCGGTGCAGTACATGATGATGTTCTTGTCCTTATGCGATGCCATCATGTCAACCGCCATGGGCAGCTGCTCGCGGAAGGTGTCTGACGGCACTTCCAGCGCTTTGTCGAAATGCCCGACTTCATATTCATAATGATTCCGCATGTCAATGATCACGGTGTCAGGGTCTTCCGTCAGCTCATTGAACTCCCGGGCGTTGAGGTATTTTCCCCGGTTGTCCATGTCAAACGCCGGATCGGTGATGCCGTCCGCCACGATCTTTTCCCGCACCTTGATCTTCAGCACCCAGAAGGATTTGCCGTTATCGTCCACCGCAACGTTCAGGCGGATGCCATTGAGAAACGGAATGGAATAGAGATGTTGCTTAAACGCCTCAAAGTGATGCTCCGGAATGCTTACCTGTGCATTGATCCCTTCGTGGGCCACGTAAATTCTGCCGAAAACCTGAATCTGGAAGAGTGCCTGGTACAACTCGTCGCGGAAGAGCTGCGGGTCTGCTATTTTGGCGTACTGGTAGAAGGATACCGTCACGCGCCTGAATGTTTCTGATGCCAACCGCGCTTTCAGCTCGGTGGCAGACAACCTGTTATGCAAAACCATGTTGAAATTTTAAGGATGAACGCCGGTCAAACAAAATTTCTGTCATCTTTGACGCCGCAAAGTTACGCAAAATAGTTATCCACACCAGTAGAAAGCGGGATGATCTTCGTCAATATATTGAAAATCAGGATAAATAGTGGATTATTTGCATTTGTAGACAACATGCACGTGGACAACCATCAAAAAAATGGCACGGAATTGGAAAATACGCTGTTACAGTAGGACAGGAACCCCGTGAGGAAAGAATCGTCAGTAACCCTAAACAGGACCTATATGAATATTTACGTTTATTACTTCTTTGCGATCGTGATCGGTTTGTGGGCGTATCGCTTATGTGCTTATTTCTTCGGCGACAATAATACCAAGAAAGCAAGAAGTTACAGGAAACGGGGATAAGATATCCGGCAAGCAAAAAAAGAAAGGCTGTACGATTTTTCATTTCGTACAGCCTCTTTCATTACTACTTTTTTGCGTTTTACTCTACCCTGAATGCTCCGCCAAGTATCCCGCCGAACCCAACCCTTACGCCTACACGTGTCGGTAACTGGCTCTGGTACCCTGCCACCACGTCCACACGGATCATCTTGAAGATATTCTCCAGCCCGGCAAATACTTCCACATAGTGATTATCGCTGTTCACATAGAATGCGTTGGAACCGGCTACAAGATGCCATTTCAGGCGGTTGAACAGCGGGATCTTGTTCGTTAGCAGACCGTTGAAGTGATGCTCCACGTTGGCGGTGGCGTACAGGTTCGCGGAGGTACTGTATTGATAATAAGGCGCCAGCTGGAAGCTGTTGAGATATCTGATATTATAGAATGTCTGGTTCCCGTTGAAATGCTGCAAATCGGGAATGCTGACGGCCCTGTTATTCAGGAAGCCGCCGGCGGAGAGATTGTATTTCAGTTCCCCGAACAGTTTGAAATTCATATCGTCGCGCATGGATACTTTCCATTTATCAAAATCAGCGTCCAGGAAGCCTTTGGTATACATCAATGTGAAAGTGGGATATTTTGAGCCGATGGCGACCTTGCTTTTGGGGTATTCTATGAATTTTTGTCCGGGCTGATAGCTGACCGAAGCGCTGGCCGTCAGCACCCTTTCCCTTTCAAACGGCAGCCCGGCCAGCTCCTGCGGGTGGTTCGGCAGGAATGATTTTTTATCGTTTTTGAACAGCACGAAGTCCGTGGTATTTTCTACGGGGATGCGGTCCTCATACAACGCGCTTACACTAAGACGCATGGTGTTGGGCAGCTGGCGGTGAAAGCCCAGACTGCCGAACCAGTTTTCGTACAGCTTCATGTAGTTTTCTTTCAGCAGCAAGGTATACAGCGAATTGGTCAGCGGTCCGATCGGCTCTTCCTTGTTGAATTGCGATATGCGTTTGCCGCCGGCGAGCGTCCATACATTCTTGTTCCGCTGGTTGCTGCCGAATACAAACTGCGTGTAGGCATTCAGGTGGGTATTGCTGAATCCGTACCGGATCACGTTGTTCATGCTTAGCCGCTTGTTGCCGGGGAGGCTGAAGTTCAGCGAGGGCCGCAGGTTTACCGCCACTCCTTCCACGGTATTATAGCTAAGTGCGCTGATCAGCGAGCGCATGGAAAATGAATGTGCGGTGATGGTGGTATCCCGTTTGAAGTACCAGGTGTGGCCCCAGGTGTTCAGCAGGATGTTTTTTAGCTTTACCTTTTGCGGTTTGGCGCGGAGCGAATCAAGATGATACCGCGAGCGGCTGGAATCGCGCATGGCTTTGGCCGTGGAGTCTTTCACCCGGAAGTCGCGCTGCTCTTCCTTTTCCAGCGGCACCGGGCGGATGCTGTCCCAGTATTTGAAGTCGCGTTCATTTACATCTTTCTGGTATTTGATCACTACTTTATTAAAATATCCTTTGGGGAATACGGGTTCGAGGTTATAATTCGAGTACACGTTCACGAAATTGCCTACCAGGTCAAATCCGAATTTCTTTACGGCGGCATATACCACCTGGTCTTTGGTGCGCCATACTTCGTTGTTCACCGGCACATGTGTTTGCCTGATGATCAGGGTATCTGCCAGCTCCAGCTGATATTCGCTGGTAAGCATCAGGTCTGTGCTGTGAATGCGCCAGTCGCCGTCTGTGATATAGATGTACCCTGCGAAGAGCGGCTCATACTTGCGGCGGGGGATCACCTTGATCTTGTTCACCATCTGCTGATCTTCCAGGAAGGAGCCTTCTAACCGGTAACGGTAATATGCCAGCGCGTTCTCCGCGATCGGCGAAATGAATCCTCTTGGGCCCATCTGTGATGCGACAGCTTCTACGTTGTTGTCATAAAAGCTGATGGTGGTGGGGATGCTGAATCCGAGCCCGCCACCGCTTTGCCGGGACGAGATAACGTCCAGTTTCATATCCGGTTCGCGATAGGAAATTTTTGTAACGGATTCGGATAACATGATGATGCCCTTACCGGTGGAGTCTACCCCAACATCTTCTTTATCGATCTTCTGCCCCAGGAACTTTTTGGGTGTGCTGCGCAGTTTAAAAAGACTTTTGATATAGGCGTCGGCCGTATAGTTCTTCACCTGCCGCTGGTAAAAGCTCCTTTTACGGATGGCCTGGCGGATGATGGCATAGGCGGGATCTTCCCCACCCGAGGTAACCACTACTTCCTTTATCTGCAGGCTCACCGGTTCCATGGAAAATGACAGCTCTAGCGTGCCGTCAGTCACCTGCACGGATTTTTCCGCCTTGCGGTACCCCATGTACTGGCAAACGACCGTATATCGGCCGGCAGGTAAGTCCAGCTGGTATGCGCCGTTGGCATTGGCGGTGGTGCCGTTGGTAGTGCCTTTGACCATGACCGTTGCATAAGGCAGCGGTTCGCCTTTGTTATTAGTGATAAGACCTTTGATAATGCCGGCCCGGGTTTGTAAGGTCAGTACAATGGAAAGGGAAAGAAGTAGAATTTTTACCATATATCAAATATAACAGCCTGCCTTACACGATATATGGCTTAGAGTGGGTTTTAAAGGAACTTTAACAGAGTAGATAAAGTAAGGATCAGGCGCGCTTTCTTCTTATCACACTCGCAGACAAAGCACTCAACGCTCCCACAATCCCGCCAAGCACCGCGGTGATCATCACCATCGCGAAAGGCGATGCGGATTGTAAGATCAGCTTGCTCATGCGCGTGGCGAGGATGTGATCGTTGCGCAGGTCCATAATGCCGGCCATCATGCCCCACAACAGCGCAATACCCAGGAATCCGCTGAAGAACGCCTTGCCGGGTGTTTGCGGCAGCAGCAGGGCAGCCGCGAATGCCGCCAGCGCAATACTCCACCAGTCCAGGAACATGCCGAGTACATAAGCGAGGGCTACCGTAAGTATGAGGGAAAGAAAAAATCGCATAACGTAGTGGTTATTGAGGTTAATGCCGGCGGCAGGATGTATCCCCGCAGCCGGCACCGAATATGCTATTTGCTGGCTTCAAGCGCCTGTTCAATATCGGCGATGATATCACTGAAATGCTCCAGGCCCACGGATATACGTATCAGGCCGGGCGTAATGCCGCTCTTCAGCCTGTCCGCCTCACTCAGCTTTGCATGCGTGGTGGATGCGGGATGCGAAGCGATGCTGCGGCTGTCTCCCAGGTTCGCGGTGAGGCTCAGCAGTTCCAGCTGATCGAGAAAACGGCGGCCTCTTTCCAGCCCGCCTTTGATCTCGAAGCACACGATGCCCCCGCCGCCGGTCATCTGCTGCTTTGCTATTTCATGCTGCGGATGGCTGGCCAGCATGGGATATTTTACCCATTCCAGGTGCGGATTGCCTTCCAGCGCTTTTGCGAGGGACGTTGCGCTTTCCGAATGGCGCGCCATCCGGATATGCAGCGTTTCCAGGCTGCGGCTCAGCACCCATGCGTTGAATGGCGACATGGACGGGCCGGTGCTGCGGCAGAAAGCGTATACTTCATCCACCAGTTCCTTGCGTCCCAATACGATGCCGCCGAGTACCCGTCCCTGTCCGTCGATCCACTTTGTAGCGGAATGCGTGACGAGGTCGGCGCCCAGTGAAAGCGGCTTTTGCAGTACGGGTGTGGCAAAGCAGTTGTCAACATTCAGGATCACCTTATGTTTCTTTGCGATCTTCGCCAGCGCGGCCAGGTCTATCACGTCCAGACCGGGATTGGAAGGCGTTTCCACGAAGATCATCTTTGTATTGGGTTTGATCAGCGCTTCGATCGTCTCCGGCTTCGTCATATCGAAATAGGTATATTCAATCCCCCATTTCGGCAGGAACTTCGTAATGACGGTGTGGGTAGAGCCGAAGATCGACTGGGAAGACAGCAGGTGATCGCCTGTTTTCAGGAACGCCATGAAGCTGCCGAATACGGCGCTCATGCCGGAGGCGGTGGCAAAACCGCTTTCCGCGCCTTCGAGGGCGCACATCCGCTGAATGAACTCGTCCACCGTGGGATTGCTGAAACGGCTGTATATAAAAGCATCGGTTTCATCGGCAAACGCGGCGCGCATCGCTTCCGAATCTTCATAACAGAAGCTGGAAGTAAGGTACAACGGACCGCTGTGTTCCATATGAGAAGTCCGTTCCGATTGAATCCTGATAGCCTGGGTTTCCGGGTGATATGTTGGTTTGTTCTTTCTTTTCTTCATCTGATCATTTTGTATGCTCAACTATTCAGCTTAATCTCCCAGGTCAGTTGTGTTTTGGCCTGGCGAAGCGTTTCGGCTACAGAACAATATTTGTTCATGGACAGCTCCACGGCGCGGGATGCTTTGTCCGCATCAATATTACCGCTCAGGTAAAACACGATATGCGCTTTTTCCCAAAGGGAGGGTTCTTTTCCCTGCTCGCGGTCCGCTTCAATTTCGATGCGGAAATCCGTGATCTCCTGCCGCTGCTTTTTAAGGATCATTACTACGTCGATCGCCGAGCAACCGCCCAGCCCCATGATCAGCATCTGCATCGGGCGGACGCCGTTATTCTTTCCGCCGTTCTCCACGGAGGAATCCATCAATACCTTGTGGCCCTGTTCGTCCACAGCTTCCATGTTAAACCCGTCGTCTATTCTCTTTAAGGCGATTTTCATAATGTAGCGATATTAAATAAAAATGATACGCAAAGATATGGCTTATAGCGGAAGGATTTGTAATTCGTCCCCGACTTTTGTAGGTTTGCGCAAATTTAGAACGGAGTTGTCATTGCAGACCTATCATAGCCACCAGCCTTTTCATCTTGAGTCCGGCGAGGTACTTCCCGGCCTTGACATAGCCTATCATACGTACGGTACGCTTAACAAACACGGGGATAACGTGGTATGGATCTGTCATGCCCTGACGGCCAATTCCGATGTGGCGGACTGGTGGCCGGGGCTGGTAGGCGAAGGCAAGGTGATCGACCCTGCCCGTCATTTCATCGTTTGCGCCAACATCATCGGCTCCTGTTACGGCTCCTCCGGCCCGCTGACCGTTAACCCGGAAACGGGAAAACCTTATTTCCGCAGCTTCCCGCAGGTAACCATCCGGGACATTGCGCATGCGCACATCCTGCTCCGCAAGCACCTGAACATCGAAAGGATACACCTGCTGGCAGGCGGTTCCATGGGCGGCTACCAGGTACTGGAATGGGCGCTGATGGAGCCGGAACGCATCGGCAAGCTGTTCCTGCTCTGCACCGGCGCCGCTGAAAGCGCCTGGGGCATTGCCGTACATACCTCGCAGCGCCTCGCCCTCGAAGCGGACCACACCTGGGAAGATTCCACACCCGAAGCCGGCGCCAGGGGCCTCAAAGCCGCACGCGCCATCGGCATGCTCACCTACCGCAACTATCAGACCTTTGTACGGATGCAAACCGACCCGGACAAAGAGAAGACCGACAATTTCAGGGCTTCTTCGTATATCCTTTACCAGGGAGACAAGCTGGTGAAGCGCTTCAACGCCCAAAGTTACTGGCTGCTGACCAAGGCGATGGACAGTCACAACATCGCCCGGGGCAGGCATGAAGACGTGGCTACCACGCTCCGCCAGATAGAGCAGCCCACCCTTCTGATAGGCATTACCAGCGATATTCTCTGCCCGCCGGAAGAGCAATTGCTGCTGTCCGGACACATGCACAATACCCTGTATCACGAAATAGATTCACCCTACGGCCACGATGGTTTTCTAATCGAATTCGAGAAGATCGGCCGCATCCTGGAAGACTTCCTGTCGAAGCCCTGAGAAAAATTTTCTATGTGATAAAAATCCCTTAACTTCTCTGTATAATTCGTTTACACCCTGCAACTAGATAAAAATTAATTGTCTCGGTCAGCCAAAATTCCTCATTAAATTCTCACATTATGAAAGGTACTTTACAAAAGTATTGCTGGCTCATGGTGTTGCTGCTTGCCTCCTGGCAGTATGCGCTGGCGCAAAATCAAACCACGATCACAGGCACTGTAACCGACGCCGCCACCCGGCAGAACATGGCGGGCGTGAGCATTTCCGTTAAAGGGGCTTCCGCGGGCGCTGTCACGGATGCCAGCGGCAGCTTCCGGCTCAACACCAACCACTCCCTCCCGCTGACCCTCGTGTTTTCCTATGTCGGTTATTCCCCGCAGGAAGTACGGGTGACGGACGCTTCCATGAACGTGAACGTTCAGCTTTCCTCCACCGAAATACTGGGGCAGGAAGTAGTGGTGTCCGCCAGCCGGGTGCCGGAAACCATCCTCGAATCGCCGGTGTCTATCGAAAAGCTCAACGTCAGGGCTATTAAAGAAACGCCCACGCCCAGCTTCTACGATTTCATCACTAACTTCAAGGGCGTGGAAAGCAGCTCCCAGAGCCTGACCTTCCGCTCCATTACCACCCGCGGCTTCAACGCCAACGGTAATACCCGTTTCAACCAGTTCATAGACGGGATGGACAACCAGGCCCCCGGCCTCAACTTTTCCGTGGGCAACATCCTGGGCATCACGGAGCTGGACGTAGAGAACGTGGAGCTGCTGCCGGGCGCGGCCTCCGCGCTGTATGGCGCCGGCGGCACGAACGGTACGCTGCTGATGACCAGCAAGAATCCGTACGACTACCAGGGCCTCAGTCTCCAGCTGAAAGGCGCCGTGAACCACCTGGGCGGCGTGCAACGCAGCTCCGCCGGGTTCATCCCCGAGATCACAGCACGCTATGCCAAAGCTTTCGGCAAGTTCGCGTTCAAGGTGAACGTAGCCTACCTGCAGGCGAACGACTGGCAGGCGCTGGATTCCACGAACTTCGACCGCATTGGCCTGGTCAACAAAAGCGGCCACTCCCACCTCGATGATCCGGCATATGACGGTATCAATATTTATGGCGACGAGATCAATAACCGCTTCACCGCTACGGGAGGGCTTCTGAACGGCGTCACCGTTTCCCGCACCGGCTACCGCGAGCGGGACGTGGTGGACTATGACACCCGGAGCCTCAAAACCAACGCCGCCCTGCATTACCGCTTTAACCCCAACGCCGAGCTGATATTGCATGGCAACTGGGGTCAGGGCACTACCGTGTATACCGGGCTGGACCGCTATTCGCTCCGCAACTTCAACATGGGGCAATACAAGATCGAGCTGAAAGGCCAGCATTACTTCGTGCGCGCCTACACCACGCAGGAGCGCTCCGGCGAAGCCTATAACTCCACCGCCATGGCCTCTTTCATCAATGAAGCCTATAACCCGAGCGCCATCACCAACGGCGCCGGCCAGGTGATCGGCGGATGGTTTGCAGAATACGCTACCGTTTACAACCTGGCGCGCGCCGGCACCTTCCCCGGCTCACCCGGTGCGAAAGACAGCGTAACCGCCCATGCCATCGCCAGGGCGTATGCGGACAGGGACCGCCTGCAACCCGGCACCGCCAGCTTTGAGCGGGTAAAGGATTCCATCGGCAGCCGCTATATTGGCGTAGGCGCCGGCCGTGGTGGCGCTAAATTCGATGATAAAACGAACCTCTACCACTACGAGGCAATGTATAACTTCTCCCACCTCGTCAAATTCTTCGATCTGCAGGCCGGAGCGTCTTTCCGGCGGTACGATCTGAACTCGAACGGGACTATTTTTGATGATGCCAGCCGCGATATCAAGATCGATGAATATGCGGGTTTCCTGCAGGTGGGTAAAAAGCTGGCGAACGACCGCATCAAGCTGACGGGCTCTTTGCGGTACGACAAGAACGAGAATTTCGAAGGCCGCTTCACGCCACGTTTCACAGGCGTGTTCACCGTTGCGAAGAACAACAACATCCGTCTCTCCTACCAGACCGGCTTCCGCATCCCCACCACCCAAAACCAGTACATCGATTTGGAAGTCCGTTCCAAAACACGCATCATCGGCGGCCTTCCCGAGCTGGTCAACAAATACAACCTCAACACCAATAAAGGATATACCCAGGCGAGCTTCCAGAAATTCAGGCAAACCCTCAACCCCGCGGACCTTGAGCAGTACACCTTCGGCGAGCTCAAACCCGAAAGAGTGCAGGCCTACGAGATCGGCTACCGCGGCCTGATCAAAAACCGCCTGCTGATCGACGCTTATTACTACTACAATTCGTACCGTGATTTTGTGACCATCTTCGCGATCGTGCAGAGTCCGGACGGCACACCCGCCGGTCTTGCCAACCCGAACATCTTCTCTTCCGTTTACAACAACGACGAGCGGGTGGTAACGCAGGGATGGGCGCTCGGGCTGGATTATGTAGTGAACCACTGGAACCTCAGCGGCAACGTGTCCTTCAACGAAATGACGAAAGAGCCCGTTGGCCTGTACAACGATTTCAACACGCCGAAATTCCGGTTCAACCTCGGCGTTGGCAACAGGAACGTTTACAAAAACCTCGGCTTCAACATCAGCTACCGCTGGCAGGATGAATTCTACTGGCGTTCCTCATTCGTATCCGGCATGGTGCCCGCTTTCAGCACGCTGGACGCGATGATCAGCTACCAGGTGCCAAAGGCGCATGCCACCATCAAGCTCGGTGGCTCCAACCTGCTGAACAAGTATTATGTGACCTCGCTCGGCAACCCGTCCATCGGCGGGATCTATTACCTGAGCCTCACATTTGAAGACCTTTTGAAGTAGACCACGGCCCGTGACGCATTTTGCTGCAAAGCAGGAAACGCTCGCCCGCAATCACCCCGAACCATTTCTGTCACTGCCATAAATAGCGAAAGCCTCCGGACATCCGGAGGCTTTCTATTTTGTTGTAACCCTCATGATCTGCTCATGGGTATCTTTGGTCAGACGTTGAAACGGAAGTGCATCACATCACCATCGTTCACCACGTATTCTTTCCCTTCAATCCTTAAACGGCCGTTGTCGCGCGCCGCAGATTCCGATCCGAACTTCACATAGTCATCATAAGAGATCACTTCCGCTTTGATGAATCCTTTTTCAAAATCGGTGTGGATCACGCTGGCCGCCTGCGGCGCTTTCCAGCCCTGGTGGATGGTCCATGCCCGTACCTCCTGCACGCCGGCAGTGAAGTAGGTAATGAGGTCCAGCAGCTTGTAAGTGGAGCGGATGAGGCGGTTCAGGCCCGGTTCTTTCAGTCCGTATTCTTCGAGGAACATCAGTTTATCGTCCGGATCTTCCATTTCGGTGATCTGCGCTTCGATCGTATTGTTCATCACGATCACCTCGGCGTTTTCCGCTTTCACAGCGGCAGCCAGCGCTTCGGAGAATTTGTTGCCGGTATGCAGCGATGCTTCGTCCACATTCGCCACGTACAACACCGGCTTTTCCGTCAGCAAAAAGAGGTCGGCGATCGCCGCGCGCTCTTCTTTGGACAGGCCCAGCTCACGGATATTTTTACCCTGCTCCAGGTGCGCCTGGCAGCGTTTCAGCACTTCAAATTCGGCTTTTGCCTTCGGATCTCCGCCGGTCTTCGCCATTTTCTCGGTGCGGGCTATTTTCTTCTCAACGCTTTCCAGGTCTTTCAGCTGCAATTCGGTATCGATGATCTCCTTGTCGCCAACGGGGTTGATCGCCCCTTCTTCGCGGAGGATGTTATCATCTTCGAAGCAGCGGATCACGTGCACGATGGCATCCACTTCCCGGATGTTGGCGAGGAACTTGTTGCCAAGGCCCTCTCCTTTGCTGGCGCCTTTTACAAGGCCGGCAATGTCCACGAATTCGATGGTGGTAGGCACAGTGCGGTTAGGCTTCACCAGCTCTTCCAGCTTCGCCATCCGCTCATCCGGCACATCTACGAGGCCGATGTTCGGTTCAATCGTACAAAAGCGATAATTGCTCGCCTGTGCCTTGGCGCTGTTGGATACAGCATTAAATAGCGTGGACTTTCCTACGTTCGGCAATCCGACAATTCCTGCTTGCAAAGCCATTTTTTCAAAAATTTGCGCAAAGATAGTGCAATTCAGCGAGTAAAGCGTGTTAAAATTTACTATTTTGGAGACCGTAATGGCCCTTCGGCTCCTAATCAACTGATCCGTAACGGCTAACAACTGTATAATATATGGCATTAAACTACGTCTGGATCGGCTTTTTTGTGATCGCCTTCGTTGTGGCGCTTTGCAAGCTGATCTTCCTGGGGGATACCGAGATCTTCGCGAAAATGATGACCAGCACTTTCGAGAACAGCAAAACGGGCGCGGAGATCGCTATCGGCCTTACCGGCGTGATGACCCTCTGGCTCGGGATCATGAAGATCGGGGAAAGAGCGGGGATGATCGAAAAGTTCGCCCGGTTCGTGAACCCGCTGTTCTCTAAACTTTTCCCGCAGGTGCCGAAGAAAGACCCGGCTATGGGATCGGTAGTGATGAACTTTTCGGCGAACATGCTGGGGCTGGACAATGCCGCTACCCCGCTCGGCCTCAAGGCCATGAAAGAATTGCAGGAGCTGAATCCAGAGAAGGATACCGCCAGCAACCCGCAGATCATGTTCCTCGTGCTCAATACCGCGGGCCTCACCATCATTCCCACCAGCGTAATGGCCGTACGCCTCGCCATGGGCGCCGCTAATCCGGCGGACATCTTCATCCCCACCATGATCGGCACGTTCATTTCCTTCATGTCCGGCATGATCGCCGTGGCCCTCTACCAGCGCATCAACCTTTTTTCATTGCCGGTGCTGGTATTCGTTGGAGGATTTCTACTGCTGATGTACGGCCTGTATGCGTGGATGAACAACATGCCCTCCGAAATGATCGCCACCTACACCGCCATGGTCGGCGGCCTCATTATATTCTCCGTGATCATCCTGTTCCTGGTCGCCGGCTTCCTGCGGAAGATCAATGTATACGAAGCGTTCATCGACGGCGCCAAAGAGGGCTTCACCACCGCCGTGATGATCATTCCCTATCTGGTAGCCATTCTCGTAGGCATCGGCGTGTTCCGCATTACCGGCTGTCTCGATTTCATTACGAACGGTATCGCGTTGATAGTCGGGTGGATGGGATTGAATACGGATTTCGTACCCGCGTTGCCGGTAGGTATCATGAAGACCTTCAGCGGCGGCGGTGCGCGTGGACTGATGGTGGATCTGATGAAGCCGGAGAATTATGGCCCTGATTCTTTCGTCGGCCGCCTGGGCTGCATCATGCAGGGATCTACAGAAACAACTTTTTATGTACTCGCTTTATACTTCGGATCGGTGAACATCAAAAAAACACGGCATGCCCTGGCATGCGGGCTCATCGCGGATGTGGTGGGCGTGGTGGCCGCGATCATCATCGGGTATATATTTTTCCACTAACCATTTTCTGAAAACAGATGCAAAGAAAACCATTACATGAAGACTGGATCGCGGTGATCGTCGCGTTCATCAGCATCGGGCTGATATGCCTGGGCCTACATCCCTCCATGCCTAAATTCGACTGGAACAGCGGAGAAACATTATTACAAAAACTGGGCAGCGCTTCCAACCTTTATAAAGCCGGCGGCCTCTTTCTCTGGGTGCTGGGCAGCTTGCTGCTGGCCGGCCTTCTCGGCGGCAAACGCTTTGATGCGCGGATCGTGACCGGGCTGATCGCCGTGATGGCCATATCCATGTTCGCGCAGGTGTTCACCGGCAACGCCACGGTAAAAGACCTCGGCATCGAGATCGTTTTGTTCAGCCTGTTGCTGGGACTTTTCATCAGCAACGTCATCGGCGTGCCTGAATGGATGCGGCCGGTGCTGCAAACGGAGCTGTTCATCAAGATCGGGCTGGTGATGCTCGGTGCGGGGATCATCTTCCAGGAGCTGCTGAAAGGCGGCGGGATGGGTGTGCTGCAATCCGTAGTGGTGGTGTTCACCGTATGGTATTCCACTTTCTGGCTGTGCAAACAATTCAAACTGGATGATGAATTCAGGATGATGATATCCAGCGCGGTGTCCATCTGCGGCGTATCGGCCGCCATCGCCACTTCCGGGGCGATCGAAGGGGATAATAAAAAGCTCTCTCATGTGATCTCGCTGGTGCTGATCGTCGCCATCCCGATGATGATCTTCATGCCTTACATTGCAAGATGGATGGACATGCCGGCGGACGTGGCGGGCGCATGGCTCGGTGGTACAATCGATACTTCCGGCGCTGTAGTGGCCGCGGGCACCATGCTTGGCGACGAAGCACTCAAATACGCCACACTCGTCAAATTCTCCCAGAACGTACTGTTAGGTCTTGCCGCATTCTTCATTTCCGTATGGTGGACCTATTCCAAAAAGGAAACCAATCAACCGAAGCCCGGCCTGCGTACCATCTGGGAGCGCTTCCCGAAGTTCGTGCTCGGCTTCATCATCGTATCGCTTGTCTTCTCTTTCGTATTACCTTCTGCGTTAGTGGCTAACGTGAAAGGACATATCAAGGACCTGCAAACCTGCTTTTTTGCGGTGGCATTTGCCTGCATCGGTCTTGAAACAAAGTTTACGGACATTTTCCGGATGGAGAACGGCCGGCCGGCGATGGCTTTCATCATTGCGCAGGTATTCAACATCCTGGTAACGCTGGGGATGGCCTACCTCGTGTTCGGCGGCATTCTCTTCAAGGACTAGAACATACGGCATGATAGTGCAGGATAGTTACCTGTCACCATTTACATACATTTGATCATCGCCCATCTTCCCTGGGTGTCAGTGAACAATATCCTCCACTATCATTACTTATTCCCGTATGAAAAACACTGCCCGTATGCCGGGGAGGAACATCCTGTTATTTGCTTTCCTCCTGCTGTCCATTTCCCTGAACGCACAAACTCCTTCATTTCCCGGCGCTGACGGCTTCGGACGTTTCGCTACCGGCGCCCGCGGCGCCGCAACTCCGCAGGTCTACATCGTTACCAATCTCAACGACGCCGGCCCCGGCTCCTTCCGCGATGCCGTCAGCCAGCCCGGCAGATTCGTGGTATTTGCCGTAGGCGGCATCATCTACCTGCAATCCGACATCGTTGTATCGCCCAACACCACTATTGCGGGACAAACCGCGCCCGGCGACGGCATCGTGCTATTCAACAAACGGGTGACCTTCTCCGGCGCCAGCAATACCATCTGCCGCTTCCTGCGCATCCGCCTCGGCGCCACCGCCAACTCCGGGAAAGACGCCACCGGCATCGCCAACGGCGCCAACATGATCTTCGATCATCTCTCCGTTACCTGGGGCATGGACGAAGTGTTCTCCATCAACTGGGACGGCAAGAATACCGCACCCAACAACATCACCATCCAGAACTCGATCATCGGGCAGGGCCTTCACCGCGAAAATCACTCGGCGGGCGGCCTGATCCAGACGCCGGACGGCGGCAAGGTGAGCCTCATCCGCAATCTTTACATCAGCAACAAAACCCGCAACCCTAAAGTAAAAGGCGGGAATGAATTCGTTAATAACGTCGTATACAACTGGGGCAACGGCAACCGCCTCGGCGACAACCTCAACTACGGCTGGTCCGGCGACGCCTACATTATGGGCGGCTCCGCCGGCGTATCCGAAGTGAATATCATCAATAACTATTTCACCGGCGGCCCGCTGACGCCGCCCTCGAAAACAACGCCCTTCTCCCGCGGTACCGGCACGTTCTTCCTCTACGGCGCCGGAAACTATTTCGATAATAACACGGACGGCGTACTGAACGGCACACTGGTCCCTTATGATACCACCGGCTATCCCGGCATTGCCGCGGAAGGCTTCAGAACACAACCTTTCCCCTACCCGCTTGCCACGCCCGCTATGACGGCCCGACAGGCTTACGAATGGGTGACGGACAGCGTGGGCGCCATGTATCCGCGCCGCGACCAGGTGGATTCCCTGCTGGCCGATGAAGTGCGTTCCAAGGGCACGCAGGGCTGGTACGTTTACCGCGAAACAGACCTGCCTTTCGCCAATGGCGGACTGGGGAATGTTTTCGGCGCGCCCGCTCCACCGGATACCGACGGCGACGGCATACCCGATGCCTGGGAAGACGCGAACGGCCTCAACAAACAGCTGCCGCAGGATGCGCTTCTCCCGAACGCCGGCACACCTGCCTATCTCAATATCGAAGTCTACATCAACTCCCTGATCCACACTACGCCGCCCGCATTCATCAAACCGCCCTCCAACGTCACGCTCAGCGCGGACAGCACCATACTGGTGAGATGGAAAGACAATGCGGACAATGAAACAGGGTTCATCCTCGAACGCTCGCAGGATGGCAGCACCTTCACTCACACCGCAACACGGGCGGCTAACGATACCGCCTATACGGATACGGCCGGGCTAAGTCCCAACACCACTTACTTCTACCGCGTCAAGGCGGTGAACGAAACGGATACTTCAATTTACAGTATGCCCGTTTCCGTTAGAACAATGCCGCTCCCTTCCGCGCCGCACATGGCTTCACAACCTGTTCCCGCGAACGGCTACGCCTATGCGGAACTGTCCGGCGACGAGCTTGCATTGAAATGGACCGGCAGCGCAAATACGGTGGAATACCTGCTGTACTTCGGAACGCATGCGGACAGTCTTGCGCAAATAACGTCCGTTACAGCGCCTGCCTTTACACTGACTGGCTTACAAAACAACATCACCTATTACTGGCGCGTGGATGCGGTCAACGACAAAGGAACAACGCCCGGCGACATCTGGTCTTTCCGCACCATGCAGGTCTTTCCCCCGGGAATGGTGGGGCATTGGAGCTTTGACGAAACCAGCGGACGGCTTGTGGCGGATTCGTCGGTTTACCAGGCGGATGGCGTGTTAGGGCTGGATGAAGACAATGACAGCATCCACGTGCCGGGAAAGATCAACTACGCGCTTGATTTCTCTACGGCGGACGAAGACATGTACGTTGTGCAGATACCGCATGCGGACCAGCTGCACCTCGGACGCAGCGCCTTCTCGCTGTCGTTCTGGATGAAGGCCGCGCCGGCATTGCTTCCTCCGGACAACAATACCAGCGCTTACCTGCTGTGCAAAGGCTCTATCACCCGTAACGCAGCTACCGGCGCTACCGGCAAGCGCTTCGATATCGAGTTCAAGAACAAACAATTCAGGTTCGCCATTGATGATGATAATGACGCGGGCGGTGGCGGCAAGGATGAATTGCAGGCGGACGGCATTCCCTTCTTTACGAACGAATGGGTGCATGTGGTAGTGATGCGGGATACCGCCGCAAGGAAGCTCCGGCTTTACCGCAATGGCGCGCTGGTGAAAGAAACGAACATCACCAAAGCCAATGCGGGCATCGGCGAGGAAAGCGCGCTGATCATCGGCAACATCGGCGAACTGGAATTTCTTTCCACCGCCAACAAACCCGCGCCCTACAAGGGTATGCTGGACGAGCTGAAGATATTCAACTACCCCGTTTCCCAAACGGAAATACTCGAGCTGTTCCATACCAGCCCGCTCCCGCTGCAAGCCTATAACCCGGTAGTGGCCAACAATGCGCTGCTGGAAGGATACGAGCCGCCCGTACGTTTATCATGGCAGGGAGGCATCCGTACAT
The DNA here is from genome assembly GCF_007992715.1 of Chitinophaga cymbidii. Lineage (GTDB taxonomy): Bacteria > Bacteroidota > Bacteroidia > Chitinophagales > Chitinophagaceae > Chitinophaga > Chitinophaga cymbidii. Next base: position 193,873 of record NZ_BKAU01000006.1, on the reverse strand, counting down.
CCGGCTACCGCGTGTACATGGGCCTGCACCCTGATTCACTGACGCATGTTGCGGACGCGCCGCTGGATACGCCGTTGTATATACTGGAACATCCCGCCGCTCACACGCAATACTACTGGCGGGTAGACGCGGAAGGCCCCGCGGGCGTTACACCCGGCGCTGTCTGGACGTTCAGGACGGTGTCGTTAAAAGGACTGGCCGGCCACTGGAAACTCAACGACGGCACCGGCATGACAGCGAAAGACGACAGCCCATTCCATCACGACGGGCAGCTCAATGCCTTCCCGCAAGCTTCCTGGGATACCGCGGGCAGATTCAAAGGCAGCCTCGCATTCAGCGATCTGCCAGCGGCAGGAGCCATCCACATTCCACATAGCGATCACCTGCTTTTCGATCAAAACTCCTTTACTATTTCGCTGTGGGTGAAAATACCGTCTTCCGCCGGCAGGGACTGCTATCTCGCGCACAAAGGCACTTTTGAAGCGGGCACCGGCAAGTGGTACGGCCTTCAGTTGCGAGATGGCAAGCTGACCTTTGCCATCGACGACGGCAGCGTAAAAACCGACCTGGCCATCACGCCCAACATCTTTTCCAACCAATGGAAGCATATCACGGCCGTCCGGGATGCATCTTCCAAACAGTTACGCCTGTACGTAGATGGCGAGCTCATGGGCAGCAAAGCCTATACTACCGGCACTACCGGCAGGCTGACCGCATTGATGCTCGGCAATTCACCGGAAAACAAACCTTACCGCGACCTGATGGACGACGTGCGCCTTTACAACTATGCGTTGTCCGCCGCAGAGATCGCAGCACTGCGGGATACCACCCCGCCGAACGTGATCACCCGGAACATCACCGTTACACTGGAAGACAGTATCACCATCAGCCCGCAGCAGATCGATAACGGCAGTACGGATTCCTCCGGCATTGCCGCGCTGTACCTGGACCGGAGCATCTTCACCTGCGCGGATACCGGCACGCATACGGTAACGCTCACCGCTGAAGACCCCAATGGCAATACCGCCGGCGCCACCGCGCTCATTACGGTGAAAAGCGCCTTGCCCGCTCCGCAGATCACGGTCACCCGTCAAAATAACACCTATACAGGGCTTGACGCCCACACGATCGCTCTCGGCTATGGCGCGCAAAAAGTGACGCTGAATGCCGCCGGGCAATATGCTTCGTATTCCTGGAGCCCCGCCGCCGGGCTCAGCGATCCTCACGTTGCTAATCCAACATTCACACCTTCCACCACCGGCGATCACACATTCACCCTTACCGTTACTAATGCGAACGGCTGTACTTCGCAGGCTTCCGCAACGATCCATGTGATAGATGTGCGATGCGGTTACAGGAACAGGAAAGTGCAGCTGTGCTATTATGGCGTAGATATCTGTGTGGACCCGCTGGTGGCCAGGCTGCTGTTTGCTTTCAGTCCTCATGCCACGGTGGCGGGCGGTTGCCCGGTGCGCCCGGGTGCGATGGCGGTGAAGCAGGACATCACGGCCGCGGATGAAAATACAGCGCTGCTGGTATATCCGAATCCCGCATCACAACGGGTGCAGGTGCGCTTTGGAACAACGGGCGCTTGTGATTACAGTGTGGAGCTGTTTGATGTGCAGGGTAAGCTGCTGAAGATCGTAGAACGGGGAACAGCGGCGGGCAGGATGCAGTTTTCGTTGCCGGTGGATGTTGGGCAGTATCCGGTGGGGGTTTATTTTGTGAGGGTTGTGTTGGGGGATGTGGTGCGGACGAAAAAGATCATCATACAACGATAGATAAGGGGCGGCGAAAATGCCGCCCCTTTTTCGGGACTTTACTCATCCCACCATAATTTTTGATTCAGATTCTCCACCGGCGGTACATTCGCCGCGTTCCGGCTGATCTCCGTACTCGGATAGGCCACCCGCCGGATAAACGCCGGCAGCAACGCGCCCGTTGGCAGCGTGAAATTCCTGTACTGGTAATCGAACCGCCGCGCGTCCGTCCATGCTTCGGGGTGCAGGAACATGGCGATATATTTTTCCTTCATGATCAGCGCCAGCGTAATGTTCGCCTCGCCGACGGATACGGCCGGGTTGTTGATGTACGTTGTTTTCTGCGGTCCCGGAACGCCGAGCTTATCCATGTGCGCGGCAATACCGGCGAGATAGGCATCGTAGGCCTCCTTCAGCTTGTTCGACCGGAAGTTCGCTTCCGCTTCAATGAATTTGGCTTCCGCAAAAGTGGCCACCAGCACCGGCGCGCCGGGTTTGGAATAAAAGCCGGTCAGCGAAAGGTAGCTTTCCTCATCGTCCGTGCCGGTGCCTACCCTGCCCGCGCCGTTGATGGTGCCGCGGTAATCTCCAAATTGGGTAAGCGTCATCATGTAAGGCAGGCGCGGGTCTGTAACGCCGTAATCAGTGCCGTCCATCGCATCCACCAGCTGCGCGCTGATCCATCCGTCCAGCAGCAGGTTGGTGTTGTTCACAGCGGCCTGGTTCCAGGGGCTGAGGTCCGGGAAGGTTTGCACCTGCGCGTCCTGGCTGTTACCGGTATAGCTGCCGGATAACGCGGTGAGCACGTTTGTGGCGTTGTAGGCGCCTTTCCGGGAATAGTGGTTCAGCAGCCGCGCTTTGATGAGGTTCGCGGTGCGCTTCCAGGCATCCAGGTCGCCGCCGTGGATCAGGTCCTGCGAGGCTTTCAGCGTCAGCTTCGAATCCGTTTTGCTTAGTTCCGCGATACCGTCTGTCAGCAGCTGAAGCGCTGCATTGTATATTTCTTCCTGGCTGTCGTACGGCGGTGTGAGCGATTCCGGATCTGATGAGCTGGCAACGAATGCTTCACTGTAGGGAATATTGCCCCAGAGGTCCGTTGCCATTTGTAAATTGATCGCCATCAGTACCAATCCTACGCCAAGGTGCTCGCTGGAACCTTTTTCCTTCGCCTGTTCGATCATGTCGTGAATGTCCGTCATGTTATCATACAGGTAACGCCAGGTGGTATTGTAGTCCACTTCGTCATAAATATCCGAGCCGCTGGAAACGGTGGGCGAAGCAAGATGCTGCACAAAGTAGGAAGTGATATTGCCGACGCGGTAGGTGTTGTTGCCGGTGGCATAAGTGGTGGAAGCCAGCAGACCATCGATCGGCGGCTGCGCGGCCAGGTTGGGATTGGTATTGATGTCCAGGTAATCTTTACAGCCAGCCATCGCAAGCAATCCCGACAAACAGATTATATAAATGATGTTCTTTTTCATGATCAGCGTTTTTAAAACGAAACATTAAGCGAGGCCAGGTAACTTCTTACGGCGGGATAGGTAAATCCGGAAAATGCCGATGTATTGCTGCCTGCGCTGAAAGAACTGGATTCCGGATCAAAGCCGGTATATTTCGTGCTGAGCCAGAGATTGTTTCCGGTGAGCGTGATCGTCAGGTCTTTTATAAAATTGGTGCGGGACAGCAGCGAAGATGGCAGCGAGTAAGAAAGGCTTACATTCCGCAACCGCACCCATGATGCGTCTTCCACGAAATTCTCCGTTACACGGCGATAGATGTTGCGGTAATATCCTTCCGTATAGTCCCTTCCTTCATGAACAGCCTGACCGAGATAAACCGGCATGTCGTTCGGCGTACCGTCCGCGTACACGCCATTGAAAGTAGTAACGGTATTGCGGTTTTCCGTTATCTCCGAAATGCCGAAGGCGGCGAGGAAATTCGCAAACTGGTTATACTTCTTCACGCCCTGCCGCACGTCGAACATAAAAGAGAGGTTGAATTGTTTGTAGCGGAAATTGTTGGTGATGCTGCCGATCCATTTCGGCAGAGCGTTGCCGAGGTATTTCTGGCCGGCGTTGTACACCGGGAAGCCTCTCAGGGTACCGGTTTGCGCGATCAGTAAAGGTCTGCTGTGGTCAATCTCGATGCTTTCATCTTTATCCGATCCGTAATAGCGGCTGTAGTGGGAGCCGAAAATAGCGCCCATCGGGTAGCCGGGAATATATTTCTGCGTGGCGGTAGAGCCGCTGTAGCCGAAGTGCGTGTTCACCGGTATTTCGGTCAGTCCTTCACGGATGGACAACACCTTGTTCCTGTTGGCGGAGTAGTTGACTTTTACATCCCAGCTGAAATTCTTTGTGGATACCGGCGTACCGTTGAGTGACAACTCTATGCCCCGGTTCTGGATGGAACCCGCATTGGTATAAAACCGTTCGGCGCCGCTTGACCAGGGCAGGTATACGTTGATCAGCAAGCCTGTGCTTTTGGAGGTATACCAGGTGAAGTCCACCCCCACTCTATTGTTGAGGAAGCGTAATTCGGTGCCGGCTTCAAAGGTGTTGGTGAATTCCGGCTTCAGGTCGGGGTCACCCAGCAGATCATCGCGCGTCCAGCCGATCACACCGCTAAGCTGCGGGTCCAGCGGCGCATAACCGGCGCCGGTCCTGTAAGGTTGCGCATCCTTCCCTAACCTCGCCCAGGAAGCGCGCAGCTTGCCGTAATCCAGCCAGGAGGTTTTCAGGTGCTCTGAAAAGATATATCCCATGCTAACGGACGGATAAAAGAAGGAGCGGTTGGCGGCCGGTAAGGAGGATGACCAGTCGTTACGCCCGGTGAGCGAGAGATACAGCCAGTTGTCCCACGAGAGCGTCCAGTCCCCGAACAGGCCGATGATCTTGTACTCTTCCAGGTACTGGCTCGACCGTATCAGCTTGGCGTTCTGCAAAACGAACAGCGTAGGTATGTCCAGCGTATCACCGGTTACGGAGGTACGTTTCAGCCTGCTTTCATACAGGTCATGCCCGATCTTGAGGTCCGAGTGCAGCCGCGAGGTGATCTTGTTTTTGAAGTTCAGCATCAGGGTGGAGTTCAGCAACCGGCTGTTGAGCATGTGCTCATATACGAAGCCGGGGCCGTTATCATTATAGATCTGCTCATCGGGCACGCCCAGCGGCGCGGGGCCGGTATGCGTGCGGGCATCGTTATACCAGTCCGTTCCGATCCTGTAATTCACATCCAGCCAGCTGAACGGTGAATACACAAAATTTCCGCTGGCGATGATGCGGTTTACATTGTCTTTAAAGCGGTTGGTGGAGAGGGCGTAGATGGGGTTGTCCGTTTCCCCGTAAGACAGCATGGTGCCGTCCGGCTTGAGGTATTGGCGCATGTCATGCGCGGGCGCCCAGTAGGTAAGCTGTTCATTGTAGCGGTCCGCATTGGCGCGGAGGCCGCCGGAGTTGATGTAATTCAGGGAAGCGCCCATCCTGAACTTCGGGCTGAAGCGCAGCTCCCCGTTAATGCGGGCGGAGTAGTTCTTGTAATCCGAGAAGGGCATTACGCCGTCCTGGTCAAACTGCGAGAAAGACGCGGCGAACACCGCTTTTTCCGTACCGCCGCTGAGGTTGATGGAGTTGCGGTACTGGTTGCCCTGGCCGTAGCCTCTTTTATAATGATGGAAGAGTTTAGCGGGATGATCGGGGTTGATCTGGCGGGCTTCCTCCACGGTAGGCCCCCAGGTGGGCCAGAAGCTGATGGGATCGTACTCGCCTTTGTAGCCCTGGGTGTAGGTGGACTGAACGTCGGGGTATTTATTCACCTCGTCGATGCCGTATGAAGCGGTGTAGCTGACCCGCAGGCGGCCGGCCTTGCCGGATTTGGTGGTGATCACCACTGCGCCGGTAGCGGCACGCAGCCCGTACAGGGCGGTAGCGGCGCCGCCGCGCAGGATGGAAATGGACTCGATATCGTCCGGGTTAATGTCCGCGGCGCGGTTGCTCATGCCCCGGTACTGGCTGACATCGCCGGTAGAATAGGTGCTGTTGTCCATCGGGATGCCGTCGATGATGAAAAGCGGCTGCGCATTGCGGCTCGGGTCCAGCGAGTTGAGCCCGCGTATCAGGATGTTGGCGCCCTGGCCGGGAGCCCCGCCGCCGGCGGATATCTGAACGCCCGCTACTTTTCCCTGCAATGCATTCACCACATTGCTCTGCTTCGCCGTCACCAGGTCCGCCCCGCTCACTTCCTGCACCGCATACCCGAGGGCGCGCTTTTCTTTCCGGATGCCCAACGCCGTCACCACCACCCCTTCGAGATTCCGGGTGTCCGGTTCCAGTGAAATGTTCAACAGACCGGGGCCGGCGGCAGCTTCCCGGGAAAGATAACCTACATAACTGAAGATGAGTATAACATCCGGGCCGTTTACCGAAATGCGGTAATTACCGTCAACGTCTGTGGTGGTGCCGGTGGATGTGCCTTTGACCTGGACGGTCACCCCTGGCAGCGGAGCTTCATTTCCGGAGGCTGTCACTTTTCCCGAAACAGTGCGCTGCTGCGCGAACAGCAGTTGGGGTAAAAGCAGGCAGCACGTCACGGCTAAATGGTAGAACCGTTTCATGTGCGAAGATTTAGATACTTTGGTTGCGTAATCGAGGTTTCAGCCTTAATTTAACGCATCTGTACCGTACAATCTAGCACTATATTATTCCACACCAGTAACGGCTACTCCGCTCAAGATTGTCGCGCGTCGTACTTCGCTACCTTTTCTTCCATCGTTACATCGCTGTTTTTCCTTATCTGCATTTTAATGTAGACGAGTATCTGCTCCGCGCCTGCCTGCAGGCAAACTTCCTGCGTTTTTTTTACTACTTCCATCAATTCGTCATACGTTCCTTCCATCACTGTTTCAAACGGACAAACCCGGTATTTCACGCCCGAATTATGAATGACGGCAATGGCTTCGTCTACTACGGCATAAGCCCTGTCTGATGCTACCTGCGGCACGATCTGCAATGCCAGATTGATGATATGTTGATGCATGTTCTGTTATTTCTTCAATTTAACTTCATAAAGGTCATGGCGCATGTCTTTCAGCGTCTGCACGCTGCCAAAGGCATGCAGCTCTTTCAGCAGCACGAGGTCCACATCGGCTACCACGATCATTTCCGTATTAGGTGTGGCGTCTGCCTTGATGCCCGTTACCGGGAAGGCAAAATCGGAAGGCGTGAGCACGGCGGACTGCGCATATTGCAGGTCCATATTGTTCACACGGGGCAGATTGCCTACGCATCCGGCGATGGCTACGTAACACTCGTTCTCGATGGCGCGGGCCTGCGCGCAGAAGCGCACCCGGTTGTAGCCGTTCTGCGTATCCGTGAGGAACGGCACGAACAATATCTGCATGCCCTGCTGCGCCTGAAGCCGCGAAAGCTCGGGGAACTCCACATCATAGCAAACCTGTATGCCGATCTTGCCGCAATCGGTATCGAACACACGAATATCGCTGCCTCCTTTCATGCCCCAGGAGTATACTTCGCTCGGCGTGGGATGGATTTTCGTATAGTGGTCCCAGGTACCGTCCCGGCGGCAAAGGTAGCTGATGTTATAGAGCTGTTCATCTATCACGATCGGCATGCTGCCGGTGATGATGTTCACATTGTAGGAAACGGCAAAACGGGAAAATTCCTCGCGCAGCTGCTCGGTATATTTCGCCAGGCCGCGTATGGCGGCGGCGGGGTCCAGCTGGTTGAATTCCAGCATCAGCGGCGCGTTGAAGAACTCTGGAAAAACAACGAAGTCCGCTTCATAGTCGCTAACGGCATCCACAAAAAACTCCACCTGCTGCAGCAGGCCGGCCATCCCGCTGTACGTACGCATCTGCCATTGCACCAATCCGATCCTGACGGTGGATTTATTATAACGGATGGTATCCCTGTCCTTTTCATAATAAATATTGAACCATTGCAGCAGTGTCGCAAAACCCTTACTGGCGGCATCGTTCGGCAGGTAGTTACGCAAGACCTTCTTTACGATAAAGTCATTGGAAAACTGGAAGGTGAGCGTGGGATCGTAGATCTCCTTGTCATGCACCTTTTCGATGTATTCGCGCGGCGACATTTTGTCCGCATACTTTTCATAATTCGGAATGCGGCCGCCGGCCACGATGCCTTCGAGGTTGAGGTTTTCGCACAAAGCCTTCCGCGCGTCATACAACCTGCGGGCGAGGCGCTTGCCACGGTAGTCGGGGTTCACGAACACCTCTATGCCGTACAACGTGTCCCCTTTGGGGTTATGGGTGTTGAATGTATAGTAGCCGGTGATCTGCTCGTAAGTATGGTCATCGCCGAATTTCTCATAATCCACGATGATGGCCAGTGCGCATCCTACCACTTTTCCGTTCACGGTAACGGCTATCTGTCCTTCGGGGAACAGGTCTATCAGCCGCTGGATGGTGCCTTCGCGCCAGTAGCTTCCCTGCATGTCCGCATATGCAGAGACCATGGATTCTTTCAGGTCTTTATAATCCTTTTCGGTGAGGTGGCGGACTTCGATCGTTTCTTCTGCCATGTGTCTACAAAAGTTGATGCAAAGGGAAAGTTATAGTATTTTCGCCTTTCATTAAAATCCCTGCATCAATATCCCCAATATGGTCATGGAAAACAGAGATATTATCGTCATCGGGCTTCAGCCCTGGTACACAAAGATCGGCAGTAATTGCAAGAATATAGCGTTGGAATTTTCGAAACATAACCGAGTGTTGTATGTGAATGCGCCGCTGGACAGGAACACGATCCTGCGGGCGGCGCAGGACCCTGCCGTGGCGTATCATATCGCCGCCAACAAAGGGGAACAGCCGGCCCTGGTGAAAGTGCAGGATAATTTCTGGAATTATTACCCTGACAGTGTGCTGGAATCCATCAACTGGATACCTTTTACACCGCTGTTTTCGCTGCTGAACCGGCGGAACAATAAAAAATTCGCGGACAGCATCGCCAAAGCCATACAGGAATTGGATTTCAGGAACGTGATCATTTTCAACGACAATGATATGTTCCGCGGGTACTATCTCAAATCTCTCCTGAAACCGGCTGTATACGTCTATTACAGCAGGGATTACCTGCTTGGGGTGGACTACTGGCGCAGGCATGGCCAAACACTCGAGCCGCGGCATATTGCGAACGCGGATGTGGCCGTTGCCAACTCGCTATACCTTACGGATATGCTGAAGACCTACAATCCGCGTAGCCATTATGTGGGGCAAGGTTGCGACCTCCGGCTTTTTAATGCGGACGACCGGCATGACCTGCCGGCGGACCTGAACGGGCTTACGCGGCCTCTGATCGGGTATGTGGGTTCGCTGAACAGCCTGCGGCTGGATATTTCGGTACTGGAAACGATCGCAAAGGAGCGGCCTTCCTGGAATATTGTGCTGGTGGGGCCGGAAGACGAAGCGTTCCGCAGCAGCGCGCTGCATACAATGGCAAACGTGCATTTCCTCGGCAGGAAGGAGGTAAATACGCTTCCCTCCTATATCCAGGCCTTTGACGTATGCCTGAACCCGCAGCTGGTAAACCCGGTGACCGTTGGCAACTATCCGCTGAAGATAGATGAATACCTTGCCATGGGTAAACCGGTGGTGGCAACGCAAACCAAGACCATGAGCCTGTTCGCGGATTATGTGTACCTGGCGGAACGGCCGGCAGGCTATGTGCCGCTTATTGAAAAAGCATTGCAGGAAAACACACCCTCGCGGCAGGCGTCCCGTATTGCATTCGCGCGTACCCATACCTGGGAGAACTCTGTCAACGAAATCTATAAAGCTGTCCAATCATTTGAATCTGTATGAGCCTGAAAGAAAGCATCAAGCAAAATCCCCGCTTAAAAGCACTGGCATTAAAAATGCTGACACCGCCCAACCAGGCGCGCCCCCGCACCTGGGTACGCTGGCTGGTCAACCCGTTCTTTCATAAAAAAGGAAAAGGATCACTGATCCGCCGCAGAACACGGATGGACGTACTGCCGTTCAATCCCTTTGTATTGGGCAGTTACTCCACTATCGAAGATTTTTCTACGGTCAATAACGGCATGGGAGGCGTATTCATCGGAGAGCGGGTACGGGTGGGACTTGGCAATGTCCTCATCGGGCCGGTGCGCATCGGCAACAATGTAATCATAGCGCAGAACGTAGTGATATCCGGCCTTAACCATGGGTATCAGCATCCTGACATTCCCATTTCACAGCAACCCTGCACCACGGGAGAAATCACAATAGAAGATGATTGCTGGATTGGCGCCAACTGTGTGGTCACCGTCGGCGTAACGATCGGCAAACATTCGGTGATAGCCGGCGGCAGCGTTGTAACGAAAGACGTTCCGCCTTATAGTATCGCGGCAGGAAACCCCGCCCGTATTATCAAACGGTACAATGCGGCCTCCGGCGCCTGGGAAAAAGCCTGATCAGGCTAATTCTCCATTTTCACGATCTTTTCAGACCAGCGGTATCCCTTGTTTCCTTTGACTTCAACAACGTAATATCCGTTCGGCAATCCGTCGATGTTCACCATCTGCCGCAGCGGCCCGCTTTGCGGCAGCCGTAATTCTTTCACGATCTTTCCCTGAATGCTGTAGAGGTAAAGCACCAGGTTAGTATCCGCAACAGTGAAGTTTATATCAATGTAAAAGAAGCTGGTGGCCGGCACCGGGTAAACCCGTACAGAATCTTCCTTGTTTGCGGATTCCAGCACCGTTACAGTGTGTCGGGCGGTACTGGTCAGGCCGGCTTCATCCTTTACCGTCAGTTCAAAAACATATTCACCCGGTGTGATAATATTGATGATGTGGGTGGATTTCTGCGCAGGGTTTACGATAGTGGCGGTAGCAGGACCGCTGATCTGTACCCAGGTATAGGAAACAATATCGTTGTCCACTCCATGAGAACTGCTTCCGTCCGCCAGCAGGTAATCTACCGGCAGCTCGATCTCCGCCGGGCCTTGTATGGCGGCAACCGGGGGGCGGTTTTGCACCGGCTCAGGCTGCACCGTAATGGTCACCCGGTCGGAATGCGTACCCTGCTTGTTATCCGTAACAGTTAACTGGAACACATACACGCCTTCCTGCAGGCCGGACGCTGTATTAACAGCAGCATCAGCCGCGGAAAAAGTAACATTGGAAGGCCCCGAAATCCTTTGCCACAGGTAGGCCGAAATCTGCCCGTCCGGGTCGCTGGACGCGGAACCGTTCAGGGTAACCGTGGCCGTTGGTAATGTGATCGTCTGATCTTCGCCGGCCGCTGCCACCGGAAGCTGGTTCGGCACATCCTGCACTACTACCTGCACCTGGGCAGACGCGGTAGCGCCGTCATCATCTGTAACAGTCAGCGCAAATACATAGGTGCCTGCCTGCAAACCAGTAGCCGTGGTGGCTGCTTTCGCCGCGTCGGAGATATTACCTCCTGCGGGGCCGCTTACCTTGCGCCAGGCATAGGTAACAATGTTGCCATCGGGATCACTGGAATTGCTGCCATCCAGGTTGGCGGTATTATCCGGCAGCATGATCGTCACATTTTTGCCGGCGTCAGCTACGGGGAGCCTGTTGGTAGCCGGCAGCACAGTTATCTTTACTACGTCAACGGCCGTAGCACTTTTATCGTCCGTTACTTTTACTTCAAATTCATATACGCCTTCCACCAGGCCGGTGATATTCGTTTTCATCGCGGCAGCGCTCACTATCACCGCAGCCGGACCGCTTACCTTGCGCCAGGCATAAGCTATAATGGTGCCGTCCGCATCCGTTGAAGCGGATGCGTTCAGGGTAACGGTATTGTCCGGCAACGTGATAGTCACGTCCGCGCCGGCGTTTGCGACAGGCGTTTTGTTGGAGGATTTGACGGTGACTTTCACTACGTCGGTAGCGGTGGCGCCCTGGTTGTCCGTTACTTTCAGTTCAAATTCATACACACCTTCCACCAATCCGGTAACACTTATTCTCACGGCATCACTGTTCTCTATTTCCGCCGCGGGGCCGCTCACCTTGCGCCAGGCGTAAGTTTCAATGCTGCCGTCCGGATCGCTGGATGCAGAGCCGTCCAGCTCCACTTCGTTGGCCGGCAAGGTGATGGTTTTATCGCTCCCGGCGTTCGCTACCGGGTTCTCGTTCACGGGACCATCTCCTACTACCGTTACGGTTACCGTGCCGGTAACTTTACCGCCGGCATCATCTGTAGCGGTAAGCTGGAATACATAAACGCCTTCCGTAAGACCGCTCACCGCGGTCACGCTGGAGTTAGCCAGGTCGATGGCGCCGGAGGAAGGGCCGCTGATCTTCTCCCACAGGTATTCCACAATAACGCCGTCCGGGTCATAAGAGTTGGAGGAAGATAATGTGGTAGCGCTGGAAGGAAGCCTTACAGTGATGCTATTTCCCAGTGACAATACCGGTACTTTGTTGGCAGCGGCCAGTACATTCACCGAAACCCGGTCTGTACCTGTCAGGCCATTATTATCCGTTACTTTCAATTCAAAAACATAAGCGCCGGTCACCAGGCCGCTTGCTGTTGCTTTAGCGCTGGTAGCCTGGCTGATAGTACCCTGGGCGGGGCCACCCACTTTAGTCCAGCTATAACTGGCGATAGTGCCGTCCGCATCGAGGGATGCGCTGCCGTCCAGCACTACGCTGGGTATTGGCGGCGTTAATATTGTATCCTCACCTGCTACTGCTACCGGTGCAATATTTGCCGCGCCGGCATATTCAAAGGCGCCTGCGTCATATGCACCGTCTACCGGGCGAGTATTGCCGTCGTGGTCTTTGGTCAGTCCCAGGTCGCTCATACTGCGGCCGGCATTGATGGCAGGCGAGCCCTGCTTCAGCCGGAAGTTGCCGCCTTCCGGATACAGAAAGCCTGCGCCGGATGAAGTTTTATAACTGAGGTTATTCGCAAAATCAAAAAGTATCTGGTTGGTGCCCTTCACATAATACCCTTCCTGCGGAACATCCCATTGCGTACCTTCCGCGATCACGATATTATTGTAAAGCTTATGCCCTACCGTGGTAAGGTCAGCATAGATCTTGATGCCGTTCTTGCCGGTGTTGCTGATGGTATTATTATAGATATACGCGGTAGCAGGGTCGAACAGCAGCTTGTCCGCCACATTGATGCCTTCGTAAACGATATCGCTGATAACGTTGTTGTACACATGGCTGACGCCGGAACCGAATATCTCGATGCCGGAGTTATACCCTTTGGAAATATTGTTGTTATAGATCTTCAGCTTGCTGCCGCCGCCGCACAGGATACCATAGCCCTGCGCACTGTTACGGGCGAGGCCGTAATTATGGATAAGGTTGTTATGTACCAGGTTCTCCCCGTTCCTTGCCATCGCGATCTGGATGGCGTCCCAACCCATGTCCGCCATGTCGTTGTTATACACCTGCAGGTTTTCCACGAGGTGGGATTTCATGCCGGTGCAATTGCCGGCATCCCAGAGGTAGTGCGAGTTGCCGATATAAAAACCTTCCCATGCGGCCCTTCTGCACAGCAGGTCGTGGATCTTTACGTTTTTCATGGTAAAGGCGCCGTCCAGCCATTCCGGGTGATCGCAGTTCTGCAGGGTCTTTGCCTGCACGAACATGCTCGCGTCGTGAACGTAGGCGTGATGCACATCAAAATCGGTAGACCCCGCGCTGAAGATCATGCCATACATTTTGATGCCGTCTTTATTGGTGCCGTTGATATCAAAACCGTACTTCAATCCGGGCTGCCCGTCACCTTCAATCTTGAAATACTTGCAATCAGAGAGGATGAATGCCGCAATGGTGGTGGTACTGTTTACACCCAACCGCACCAGGCCACCACAGTTTTTTATAATGACCGGTTTTTCCGCCGTTCCCGCGATCTTCGCGAAGCGGATGAAATCGTAATCGCCGGCGGGGATGCACAGGGTATCACCGGGTTGAACGTTCAGCGCCGTCATCACGTTATCGTAGTACATTCTGCGTCCGTCCGTAACAGGCACCGTGATGCGTTTATTGGTGCTGACCGGCGGCGTTGGCGGTGGTGTGGAGGTTTCTCCGTCTGTAAAGGCGAGCGTGCCGTCAGTTTTCCGGTAATACTGCAGGAACCATTCGTACATGTTCAGGCCGGTTTCCTCATCCCTGAAATTCGGATCGGAAGTTTTCGTCCATGCGTCATGGCCAGACACCGGGAAGATGGTCAGCTTCGCCAGCGGATTGGGAGCAGGCACTACGGCATTGATATCGCGTACCCAGTTCTTCGAGTTATTGACCGTCACCGTACCATCTCCCTCATTATGGGTAGCCCATACCGGCATGTTGATGGAAGCCAGGTTAACGGGCAGCTGTGTTTTGGAAGCATCGTAGTAAGCACCGCACACGATCACCGCACCGGCGAACCCCTTCGCTCTGTCTACTACCTGGGAAACCGTATTCCATGCTACTCCTCCCCCCATGCTCAGACCGGTGAGATAACACCGGCTTTCATCAATGCGGTAGGCAGTTTTAACGTAGTCCAGCAATGCATACACATCATTGGCGCTTGGCCATTCCTTGAACTGCGGCGTTACCACTATAAAGGAATATTCCTTGCCTTTTACAGTAAAGGAAGCAGGAAATTTACCATCTTTTATAACACGGGGAACACCATTTTTCAGCACTACATCGGTCAGCTGCGTTGCGTTCGCTCCGGCCAGCTCCCCCACGCCATGCAGTGAAATGATCAACGGAAACTTTTTGTCCGCGTCTGATGCATATATTGCTGGCAGGGAAACATAATAGCCGGTAAACTTGGTGAACTTATAAGTCCCTCCCGTAGGAAGAGATTGCGCCTGATGTTGTTGCGCATGTACCGTGAAGAAGTTAAATAACAGTGCAAATATCCAAAGCGTACATTTTACACTATTATCATTGAATCTGGTTTCTTTCATTGCAATTTTCGAAGGTTTTTCGTTATATGGTATCTTATCTGGTCAAAGCCAGGGTCACTAAGGCATAGGACCGATCAATTTTCTGCATTAAAAATAATTTTTTTTAATTATAAATAGGAAAAAAAATGTATATATATTAAAATCCGAAATAAGGTATAAATATTTTAAATGTATAATCAATATAAAATCAATTATTAATATAACTTTTTTTGAGGAAAATCAATTTTCCTTAATAAATACATAACTTGCGCCCGGATTACATAACATTATTGATAACTGCGTGTCTTTTTCTTCGGCAAGCCTATGATTTCAAAGCTTTTAGCGGTATTCAGGAGCAAGCAGTTCCATTCATTGTTAGGCAACCTTGTTACCGCTTCCCTGAATGTGCTTTCCTTCGCTCTGCTGGTCCGTCTTCTTTCGCTGGAGGACTTCGGCGCATGGGTTATTTTCATCACCACTTATAACATCCTGGACCAGGTACGGACCGGGTTGTTGCAATCCGGCGTTGTTAAATTCTACACCGGTGTGGATGTTAT
This sequence comes from Chitinophaga cymbidii, assembly GCF_007992715.1. Taxonomy (GTDB): domain Bacteria; phylum Bacteroidota; class Bacteroidia; order Chitinophagales; family Chitinophagaceae; genus Chitinophaga; species Chitinophaga cymbidii. Next base: position 178,645 of record NZ_BKAU01000006.1, on the reverse strand, counting down.
CAAAGCGCGGCAGGTGGCCGGCGCGGGCTGGTATATTTCATTGATACTCACTGTTGGTTATATTTTTCTTTCCGCTATCGCGTATTTCGCGGCTTACCAGTATGTAGACGAAACCTGGCATCTTTTCCTCGCCTGGATCGGGGCGGTTACTTTATTTTCCCTGCCGATGAATTTTGCGACCTGGGTATTGCAGGCGGAGTACCGGTTTGACAAAATCGTATGGATCAGGGTGGCGCAGAATGGCTCCTACCTGTTGCTGATCATCATTTTATGGATCACGGACCTGGTTTCTTTGCGTAACGTACTGATCGTTTACAGCGCTTCCTTCGTGATCGCCAGTGTGTATTGCATGTTGAAGCGATGGACGGGCATCCGGTCCATTGCGTTCCATACCCGGCAGCAGGCGCTGGAACTGTACCGTTTCGGAAGGATGATCATTGGCAGCAATGTGTCTTCATCACTGATCAGCTATACCAATAACATGGTGATACTTACGATGCTTGGCCAGGCGCAGGTAGCGCTTTTCAGCATCCCGCAGAAATTCATAGAAGTGATCGAGATAGTGCTGCGCAGCTTTGTAGCTACCGCGCAGCCCACGTTGTCCGCCGCAGTGAACCGGGGCGACAAAGCAGCCGTGGCGGCCGCTTATTGCAAGTACACCGGTACCGTGACGCTGCTGGTGGTTCCCGCGATCATTGGCATGCTGCTGTTAACAGAGCCGCTGATCATGATCCTCGCAAGTAAAGAATACCTGGGCGCCTCGGCGGTAGTGCGGATCGTGCTGGCCTGCGCGATCTTATGGCCGATCGACCGGTTCAACGGCGTTACGCTGGACATGCTGGGCATGCCCGGCATCAATTTTTTCAAGAACATTTCCAAAGCGGTGCTGAATGTATTCCTGGCAGTGGGGTTTGTATGGCTTTTCCCTGATATCCGGGCGGTGGCTTTTGCGATCGTGGGAAATGTGTTATACGCGGTAATACTGGGACATTATATCCTGCGCAAACATCTGGATGTGCCGCTCGGGATGATCTGGCAGTCCGGATGGACTGAACTGAAACGCCTGCAGCAAACTTTTCTGGGCGGGAAAAAATCGTCAGCGGACGCTTAACCGGCGATAGACTTCTTCGATCTTCCGGGTCATGTTACCTACATTATAGGTTTTGCGGATCGTATCTTTTGCCTGCTGCTGCAATCTTGCACGCAGGGCGTTATCATTTGCCAGCCTCACCAGCGCGGAGGCAAGCGCTCCGGCGTCCCTGGCCGGCACCAGCAACCCGTTACTTTCATGCTGCACCGCTTCCCGTGTACCGTCTACATCACTGGCGATCACCGCTTTTCCCATGGCCATTGCTTCCAGTACGCCGATCGGAAACCCTTCCCAAAGCGACGGCAGGCAATAGATATCCGCTGCATTCAACACCGCGGGAACATCCTGCCGGAAATTATCAAATATCACTTTACCGGTAAGCCCCAGCCTGGCAGCCGTTTCCATAGCTTCCTGCTTGAGGTCGCCTTCCCCCACCATCAATAACTTCAGCGCCGGTACCTGTTGCTGCGCCTGCGCAAAAGCCTGTATCATGCTGATAGGGTCTTTCTGCAAGGTGATCCTTACAACATATGCGATCACGATGTCTTCCGCAGAAAAGCCGTACCGTGCGCGTACATCGGGATAAGCGGCATCGGGATTGAATTTCTCCAGGTTCACACCGTTATGGATAACGGTTGCATCAAACTTGCCGAATGCCTTTTCTCCTGTATGGCGGTTGGATTCAGACACACAGATGTTCACGTCCGCGCGGCGGGTGATGAATTTCTCCGCGGCGATGCGCAGCCTACGGGACACCGGGTGTAATCCTTCATGGAAAGACCAGCCGTGAATGGTATAAATAACAGGCAGTTTCAATCTCCGCGCAGCCCAGAGCACATTGCTGTTCGCGCGCGTACCATGCACGTGCACCAGATCGATCCTGTTCTCTTTCATATAAGTTTTCACCTGCTTCCACACCTTGAAATCGAAAGGCTTTTCACTGTGTATCACATCTGCCTGCACGCCTATCTTTTCCAGGGCATGTATCATCGGGCCATCGGTAAACGAAAGCACTACCGGCTCAAAGGCCGTTCTGTCCATTGTGCCCACGAGGTCCAGCACATGGCTTTCCCCCCCTCCGATCCTGCCTTGCCGGATGGTTTCCAGCACTCTTATCTTTTTGTTGGATGACATTTTATAAATTCCAGCGGATACCCCGCCAGAAGGCTTTCAGGTGAACAGTTTCCCTTTTCAGCAAATACTGCAGGGTGTTTTTGGGTATCGCAAAAATAGAAAAGTAGCACATAAAGAGGAACCGCGCGGGCAATGCAATATTCCGCCGCATGAACAGCAGCCTGTTCCTGGTGAGGTAATAGGTCTTCATCGGGCTGCTCTTACCGGTGGTCATGGATTCCTTGTGATAGATCAAAGACTTGTACTGGTAATATATTTTGTACCCTTTCCGCCGGAACTGCTCACACCAGTCCAGCTCCTCATAATACAGAAAATAAACCTCCGGCATCAGCCCTGTTTTTTCCAGTGCTGTACGCGGCACCATCATGGCGGCGCCATGCCCGTAGGGGGTTTCGGCCACCGCGTCATGTTGCCCTTGGTCCACTTCCCGGCTGCCGATCATGGTGTTCCGGCCTGTCAGCCTGTTTACGGCATGATACCCGGCGTACTGTATCGTATCTTTTTGGAAAAAGTAGCGGATCTTGGGGCTGGCCATGCCTGCGTCCGGGAACGCGGCGAATATTTCCAGCAGGCCCTCTACAAGTCCGTCGGTAAATTCTGTGTCGTTATTAACGAAGAAGAGATATTCTCCGGTGGCCGCCTGGATGCCCAGGTTGTTGCCGCCCGCAAAACCAAGATTTTCCTGGCTGCGGACCACCCGTACTTCCGGCATGGCAGCTTGCAGTAATAGCGTAGGATCTTCGGAAGACGCATTATCCACCACGATCATTTCAATGGCGGGATAGCTGTTCTCCCGAACGGAAGCCAGCAGCTCCGCCGTTACAGCCGCGTTATTGAAGTTCACCGCGATCACGGATACCAGCGGCGTTACAGTATTATTTCCTGGCTGCATCTAACAAGGGATTATTGATACCGGTCTTGGTATGCCTGGTATGAATAAACGTTTTATTGGCGCCTTTCATCCTGAACAGCAGCATCACCATGATGAACATGGCTTTGGGCAAGCTGATCAATGCCCGGAGCATATACTTGCGGAAAAACACGGCCGGGATGGGCAGCAGCAGGCTAATGCAATTCAGTGCAAACAGCACGGCCCACCAGCTGAATGGAATAGTTACCAGGGATGAAGGGAGTACCAGCGCGATCAGTGTAAACAGGATCATGGATGCCATCAGCAGCATGCGGGGCATCATCAGGTTCTGGCATACGGCCATGTTGAAATAATCCACATTTCCTTTGAACAGTTGCCGCCAGCCTTCGCTCCAGAATTTGCGGAGGTAAACGATCTGGCTGCTCAGCCATCTGCGGCGCTGGTTGGAAAAGTCTCCGGAGTTCTCCACTTTCTCATCGAAGATCAGGGCATCTTCCAGGTAAACGATCTTTTGACCGTGTGCGATCAGGCGAAGCTGCAGCACTTTGTCGAATCCCCCGATGGCCTGTATCTCCTGCATCACCGTTTTGATCAATGGAAAATGAAAGGCCATGCCTGAGCCGATCACGGAAGATGAAAGCCCGATGGCATTGGCGCCTTTACGGTAGAGATGATTGCCGATGATCTCGTTCGCGGTATCGAGTATCGCAAAAGGAGTGTCCAGGTTCTTTGCCACGCGCTGCGTCTGGATGGCCTGCGCCCCGTTCAGGTAAGCGCTGTTCACCTTCAGCAGGAAGTCAGTTTCCACCACATTGTCCGCATCAGCGATCACGGCGATATCATATTCATCCGGCAGCTGGCGGAACGCTTCATTCAGGGAACGCGCCTTGGTGCTTTTATCAAAAACCACCGGAATCACCTTGGTGTTGGTTTCGCGGAGTGCGGAAAGGGTTTCCGGCTGCAGCGAGTCCGCGATCACGATCACATCATAATGACTTTTCGGATAATTCAGACCGGTGTAGCTGGTGGCGGTAGACAGAATAACGCCGTCTTCCTTGTAAGCCGGCACCAGTATGGCGATCCGGTTATATCTCGCGGGGTCCTGTACAGCTGGCTGCCTGCGTGGCGTGAAACGCCCTGCCACAGAGAGCACAAAATTATAAACAATGCAGCCGGCGAGGTAGGTGTAAATCGGTATGTCAATAAGAATCATTATACATTGTCTTTTTGTATGAGCGCACGCGGCGTGTTCACGATCAGCCACATGTCATACGTAAAGGAGTTTTTATAAGCATAATCGATATCCAGGTTGATCCTTTCTTCCACAGACATCTCTTTCTTGCCGCGTTTGCTGATCTGCCACAGGCCGGTGATGCCGGCGGGCGCCAGGAAACGTTCCACCCAGTTGTCCGTAGTAAGGGATTGGGCCTCGTACAACGGCAGCGGGCGGTTACCCACGAGCGACATGTCGCCCTTCAGCACGTTGAAAAGTTGCGGGATCTCGTCCAGGCTCGTGTTCCGGAGGAAGTTACCCAGCTTTGTGATACGGGGGTCGTTGGATACCTTATAGAACACCGGCCCTTTGTCGTCCGTATCATACTGGTTCAGGTGCTTGAGCTGCTGCAGTTGCTTGTCCGCATCCGGCACCATCGTTCTGAACTTATAGAACTTGAATACTTTATAATTCCGGCCGGCGCGCGGGGAAGCATAAAATATTGGGCCTTTGGATTCCAGGCGGATCAGCGCGGCTATAACGAGCATAACCGGCGATGCGATCAGCAGCCCTGTACCGGCGGCGATAATATCCAGCGAGCGTTTGAAGAAATTATTCAGATGTGAACCGCTATAATGAATGTGCTCAACAGAAATATTATTGGCACCGTTCATCTTGAGCGATTTTACACGGCTCACGAAATTGATCTTGGTATACAAACCTGCGTTCAGGCTTGCCCTGTTCAGAATATCATCTACGATCGTAAAACGCCGGGCCTGTTTCTTCACCAGTTCGGAAACCTCCTCCGCATAGAGAAAGAACGGAATGGAAGCAAATTCAGGGTGCGCTTCAAAATACTTCGTCCAGTTAGCGCACTCTCCCGCGCTGTCGTTGCCATGCGGAATAATAATAGCGGCCGGCAACACGCTGTAAAAGTTGGAAAGACGTTTAATGGCTTTGCATGCGGCGTTAAAATCGTCAACAGCCAGCACGTTGTCGCTTCTGTCCGGACGAAAATCCAGGTGAATGTTGCCCACAAAGAGCAGAATTTTATTCGGTCCGATCGTAGCGCTTCCTGCACTGGTATTTCTATTCTGCATATTCTGGGGGGCAATGGCGGTAGATAAAGGGCTAGGTGTATTCATATAAGTCAGTTAATATAAAATCAGGATAATACCGGCTTGAATTGTTTGTTGAGAATGCGTTTCGACTTTTCAAGCAACTGCATCGGATCAAATGGCTTGTCCATTATATCATGGACGTTGGCATACAGGCCGCCGATCGATTTGCTGTTTTCTTTCATGCTGCCGCTGAGCACAATTACAGGGATATCTTTGTAAAGATGACTGTCAGAAAGAAAATCCAGTAATTCCCATCCATTTACATTTGGCATGGCGAGATCGGTAACGATCAGGTCGGGAACACCACCCTGGGAAAGATAAGCCATCGCAGCAAGTCCGTCAGGAGCAGAAACAACGTTGAAATGTTTCTTGTAAACAGCTTCCAGCAGGAACCGGATGGGTGTGTTGTCGTCAATTATAAGTACTGTTTGTTTCATTGCCTTCTAATTATTTTTTCTTTTTTTACAATTCCCGGTTCAGACATCACATCTTTACCAAGGGTTAGAAGGTTTTTTTACTGGATAAGGCTACAAATGAAAACTAACAGTTTTTCAGGGGATGATGGTGAGGATCGGGTTATTCAATAATCTGCTGCTCAAAAATACTTCATAATAATGATATTCTAATATGAAGCCGCAGTTAATTTATTCACATTTACGGGTGTAAAAATAGTAACAACTAGCTGAAAAGGCATACTTAATTTCGTGAAAAGCGGTTTTTTCGCAGTAAACGCGCAAAAAAACCAAATGAATGGCAGAAATCACCCTTTCCCCGGTGAAGAAGCTGATTGCTCCATATTATAATATGGTACATAGACCCTTTCCGGGGCGGAAAAATCCTGTTTCCATCAAAAAGATGGCGTTTACCAATAAAAATGTCCCATTGGCGAAAAAAAATTATGTGATTTGTAAATTGCTTTCTACTTTTGCGCTGAAATCGGATACACTAAATTTTGACCAGGCAGGCATTCCGCCGCTTACCCCAAATTCACCCGGTTTCCTCGTGAATTTTTTAACCTGATCCTTCGCAAAGCCTGCATACATTAATTGTACTGCAATTTTCTAACGTTAATTATCGTGTTTCTCTGCCGCGCTGCGAACATACCTGAGCGTTCCCGGCATAGCAGATCAACAAAGCACTACATCATGATCCTTTAAAGTTCAAGTCCGGCAATAACCGGTTTTTTTAAGGGCTTATGATTGATAAAAATAAATAATTGATATGGATGTAGTATATTATATCAAGGCTTTGATGAAGAAGAAATGGTTGATCATCATCGGTACCATTCTGGCTGTAGTGGCGGCGTTCTTCTTTACGATGAACAAATCCCGGCTCTACGTATCCAACGCGCAGATGTCCACCGGCTTTACGATCAAGGACCAGATCACCCTTCGCGACGAGAACGTAAGCCTGTACGAGGCGGACGTAAAGTTCGAGAACGTAATCCAGAGCATCACTTCTCCCATAGTGATCGGCCAGCTGTCTTACACCCTGCTGCTGCACGATCTTACCAGCAACCGCCCTTTCCGCTACCTCACGGAAAAAGAGCTGAAAAGCGACGAGTATAAAGCTTTCAACAAAGAAACGGCGCTCCGCATATGCGAGCAAAAACTGGATTCCATCCAGGTGCTTACTTCCTACAACCCCGAAGAACGCAAGGTGTTAGAGTACATGAAGCTCTGCAAATATGATTATGAATCTATCCGGAAAGCACTGCAGGTAAAACGCCTGCAACGGACAGACTATATTGATATCACTTACCGGTCCGAAAACCCGGAGCAGTCCGCCTTTGTGGTAAATACGCTCTACCGGGAATTCACCCGTTACTACAGAAGCCTCCGCTCCGAAAGGACCGTGGAGAACGTGGGAACTTTCGAAGAACTGGTGCAGAAAAAGAAAGACGAGCTGGACCAGAAAGTGGAAGCGCTCAGGATGTACAAGTCATCGGAAGGGCTGTTGAATATTGAAGCAGCCAGCGGATCCGAGCTGAGCCTCATCAGCCAGCTGGAAAAATCTCACCTGGACGAATCGGCGAATAACAATACGATCCGTTCCTCCCTTCAGACGGTGGAGGAGCAACTACGGATCATCAGCCAGGGCAAGCCTGCTTACACCAACAACGAGGAGATCGTGAACATCCGCAAGCAGATCAACAAGCTGAATGACGAATATATCCGCACCGGCAGCAACGACCATGACCTGGAACAGCAGATCAAGACCCTGCGCAAGCAATACCAGGCCGCCATGGCCAGCACCGGTTCCACATCCGGCACGCAGGTAACGAAAGAAGAACTGCAGCAGAAAAAGATACAGCTGGAATCCGAGCTGAACGCTTCGGACATGAACCTGCAAAACCTGAAAAGGAAGATCGGTTCCCTCAGAAGCTCCGTAGGCTCCTATGCCAACAAGGAAGCCAACGTAGGCACTCTGCAGCAGGAAGTGCTGCTGGCGCAGGACGAGTACAACAAACTCAAGGAAAAGCTCAACTCCGCCATCGACAACCGCACCGTGCCCACCGATAACTTCCGGCAAACGCTGAAAGGCCAGCCCGCCTTTGAGCCGGAATCTTCCAAACGGCTCCTCATCATGGGCGCTGCCGGCATCGCCGTGTTCTTCCTTTCCGCAATGTCTATCCTGCTCAAGGAGTTCTTCGATTCGTCGCTCAAATCGCCTTCCATCTTTGAAAAAAATATCGACATCAACCTGATCAGCACCATCAACCGGGCTGACCTGCATAAATACAGCATCCTGGAAGCATTGCAGCGCAGTCCCGGTGATACGGACGCTTCACTCCGTAAACGGCAGAACACCTTCCGGGAAATGCTGCGCAAACTGCGGTATGAGATCGAGGCCAGCGGCAAATCTGTTTTCCTCTTTACCAGCACCGAGCCCAACCAGGGAAAAACAACGCTGGTGCAGGCCGTGGCCTATAGCCTGAGCCTGAGCAACAAACGGGTGCTGGTGATAGATACCAACTTCTGTAATAATGACCTCACCGTGCAGCTGGAAGCCAAACCTACACTGGAAAAATTCTCCATTGAGCCGGAGCATTTCAGCATAGACAAAGTGCGCGACCTGGTCACTACCTATTCCATAGATAACATTGAAGTATTCGGATGCCAGGGCGGGGACTATACCCCCACCGAGATACTCCCCAAAAATCACTTGCTCAACTACCTGCCCCAACTGAAGGAGTATTACGACTTCATCCTGATGGAAGGCGCGCCGCTGAATGATTATACTGACACCAAGGAGCTGGCCGAGTATGCGGAAAAAGTGATCGTTGTATTCTCTTCCCATGCGTCCCTGAAGCAAACCGATAAAGAATCCATCCAGTTCCTGAACAGCCTGGATGACAAGCTCCTGGGAGCGGTATTGAACAAGGTAAGCGAAGACTACCTCGAACTATAAATGGAACAGCAGATCAATATAACAAGCCGGCTACGCCGGACAGCACAGTTCATCTTTGATTTCGGCGGAGGACCTTCCGGCCGGAATGCATGGGTGGACTATGCCAAGGGCATCGCGATCATTTTCGTGGTGTACCGGCATGTTATATTCGGGCTGATGTACAGCGGAGCATCTATCAATTCCATGATGATGGACGCCAACGAAATGTTGTACGGGTTCCGGATGCCGCTTTTCTTTTTCCTGTCCGGCCTGTTCTATGCCGGCAGCGTAAAAAAACGGGGCGGCAGAAATTACCTGGTATCAAAGGTCAACACCCTGTTATATCCTTACCTGATCTGGTGCGTGATCCAGCTTACTTTGCAGATACTGTTCTCCGACTTTACAAATGCCAAGCATACCTTCGCCAGTTATATTAATATTCTCATCCATCCCCGGACCATGCTGCAGCTATGGTATCTCTTTGCGCTGTTCAATGTGTCCATTCTCTACCTGGCAACGGACCGCCTGCTGAAGCTCGGGCCCTACGGGCAGATATTGTTCGGGCTCATCCTGCTTGCGCTGAAGCCGCTGGCCGGCGACATCAGCACCCTGTCTGATGTAATGATGCACTATATCTATTTCTGCATCGGCCATCTCTCCGCCCCTTTCTTCTTCAGGGAAAGCGTGCAGGCCAGGCTCACTTCCCCCGGGAAGCTCCTGCTGCTGCTGCCGGTGTTCCTGGTTGTACAGTACCTGTGTATGATCTATGCGGACATGAACATCTTCCTTTACTCTACCTTGGCGATGTTCGGCGGGCTGATCGTGATCATGCTGTCTTTCATTCTCGCAAAAACCGACCGGCTGAAATTCCTTCGTACGCTCGGCAGCTATTCACTATATATTTTCCTGCTGCATATCAGCATCGTATTCCTGATCCGGGCGGGATTCGTTTCCACCGGCATCATTTCAAACACACCACTGGCTACTTTTCTGCTGGTGACATGCGGCATTTTCTTTTCGATCGTGCTGTACAGGATCTGTCTTTTACTACACCTCCGGTTCTTGTTCGTAGGGCCGCTGAAGGAAACAAATAAAATAGTATCTCCCTCATGAAACCGAACATGATGAAAAAAGAAAAAAAGATCATCAGCGAAGGGCTGCACGAAGCACTGGTTCTCATTTTCGTGGGAATAGTCCTTGTTTTTCTTTTAATCAAAACGGTATTTCTCTAACGGTCAATGTCCAACGCACTTAAATATACCATCCGCTTCACTACTTACCTGCTCTGGGCATTGATGATCCCGGGAGTGGCTTATCTCGCGTCGCTGGACTTCAAGATCAGCGTTGCCCTCGTTGGCGGCATCGTGGGATTGGGAGTTGTTGCGCTGTGCCTGCTGAATTTCAAGCTCGGCTATTATATATATATCACCATCACGTTGATACTGCCCATGCTGGAAAAACTGTACGGCACGCAGATCAGCGGAGGCGTGGTCATGGACCTGCTGCTGCTCTGCACGCTGGCCGGTTCCATTTTTGACCAGCGCAAAACCGGTATTAAAAAGATCCAGTGGGGAAAAGATCCCTACCTGATATGCACGTACCTGTACATCCTGGCGCTGATGATACAGATTGCCAATCCTTACGGCGCCAACATCTTTGCATGGCTTTTCTTTATGCGCGTAGTGCTCAGGGCGTATATTTTTCTTTACCTGGGATTGCGCGTGTTCAGCAACCGGGAGGACGTTAAAACCTTTTTCAAGTACTGGCTGACGATCTGTACGCTGGCAGCGATATATGCCTGCATACAGCAGCACTATGCGCTGTTGCCGTTTGAAAGAGCTTTTGCGGCCAAATATCCGGAGCTGTTCAAAACAACGATCATCCTGGCCGGGATCAGGATATTCTCCTTTATGTCAGACGCCGCGGCGTTCGGCATTATCATGGCCTGCAACATTGTGGTCATTGCCATCCTGCTGACGGCGAAGTTCGCAACGATCGGGATTTCACGGAAACTGTTGTTGCTCGTATCGCTGGCGCTGCACTTCCTGGCGCTGGGGTATTCCGGCACCCGCACAGGGTACGTGATGGTGCCCGTGGGCATGATGCTGTTCTTCCTGGCGAACATGCAAAAAAGAAATACGATCCTGATCGCGATGGGCGCCAGCCTCGTAGCGCTGGTGATCCTGTTCGGCCCGTTCCATGGCAACCCTACGATCGTTCGCGTGAGAACGGCTTTCCTGGGTAAAAAGCAGGATGCTTCCATGGACGTGCGGGATGAGAACCGCCATAAAGTGCAACCTTACATTTATTCCCATCCGATCGGCGGCGGCGTAATGACTACCGGCGTCAATTCCCTGAAGTTCCACCGCGGGCATCAGAATGCCAACGTGCAGACTGACAACGGCTATCTCCGTGCTGCGCTGGAAACAGGCTGGCTGGGAGTACTGATGCTGGTAGCGCAATTTTTCTTTCTTATCCGGATGGGCGTCCGCAACTTTTTCCGGCTGGAAAATGAGCTGGACAAGCTGTTCATGATAGGCATTGCCGCCGCGATCTTCGAAATATCACTGGCTCAATATACGCAGGAAGCGTCTACCCTGATAGAGTCCTCTATCATGTACAACGCCTTCATCGCGATTCTGTTAAAAATGAAATATCTATACACCTTAAATGCGTAACAAATGAAAAGAATTCTTGCCGCCATCCTCTTCATGGCAATATATTCTACCTCCTGGGCGCAGATGTCGGACACATCTGTTTTACTGAAGCTGCCGGCAGACCGGTACTCGGTGGCCCGCTTCAAGGAAAAGCTGGTAGAACTGGCTTTGAAGCATCCCAGCATCACGGAGTTCTCCGTCAGGAAGGAAATGAACAAATATGACAAACGGATCGCTACTTCCGCGTGGCTGGACCGGTTTACCGCAGCGGGCAACCTGAACGAGTTTACCATCAACAAGAACAGTGCTCCTGACCGGTACAACTTCTTTCCCCGTTATAACTTCGGCGTACAGCTCCCGCTCGGTCACCTCATCTCCATACCGAACAACATCAAGCGCACAAAGGCCGAAGGCCGCCTGCTGGACAAGCAACGGGAGAGCGACCAGCTGGCCATCAAGGCAAAAGTGCTGCAGCTGTATGAAGAATATGCCGCCAACAAGATCCTGTTCGAGCTGCACATTCCCATCCAGGAAGATGCTTTGCTGAGTTTTACCGAAATAGAAAGCAAATTCAAAAAAGGTACGGACGGCGTTACCATCGATCAGTACAAGGAAGCCTACAATCTTTACAACGGAGCAATTACCAAAAAAGTACTGCTTGAAAGGGATCTTCGCAAGTCAAAATTACAGCTGGAAGAAATAGTTGGAATGACTTTGGAAGAAGTAATGCTCCAAATCTAGTTCCATCATGAAACTGAAACTTATCAGCCTCCTTTGCCTGTTGCTGACCTGGTTCAACGCCAGCAGCCAGCAATATGGTCCGATGACCCGGACAGACCTGCACGTCAACAAGTACCGGACTTTCCAGGCGCTGGTGTATATACCGGAAATGAAGGACGCCCGTCAGAAATTCCCGCTGATCCTCTGCTTTCACGGCAGAAGCATCGCGGGTAAGGACCCGTCCAAAATCTTTCGCGAGGGCGTAACGCGCCAGATGAAGGAAGGCCGCAAAATTGAAGCAGTCAACAAGGCAGACGGCAAAAAATATCAATTCATTGTAGTGGCGCCGCTGGTGGAAAGCTGGTCTTTCCGCCCCCAGGACCTCAACACCGTACTGGACGACATCATCAAAAAATATCCCGTAGATGTGGACCGCGTTTACCTGACCGGCTACAGCGCAGGCGGGTGGGCCGTTGAATCCGCCAAAACGCACGACGCCACCCTTTCCGCGCGCATTGCGGCATGCATCACCATGTCTCCCGCCATGATAGACGCAGATCACATTAAAGGGTTCAAGCTGGCGGCCGATGCGAATATCCATACCTGGTATTTCACCGGAAAAAAGGAAGCGCATTTCAACGCCAACACCAAGCAGTTCATAGACAGCACCAACAAGTACAAAACCGGACTTACAAAGCTGACCGAGTTTGACGGAGGGCACTGCTGCTGGCATAGCTTCTACGATCCTTCCTACCGGGAAAACGGTATGAACATCTACGAATGGTTGCTGCAATTCAAAAGAAAGAAATAAAAGCATTTCGCATGAACAGGCGTAAAGCGATCCGCAATATTGCATTATTCACCGGGGCCGGAGCCGCCGCTGCCGGCGGTTTTGGCTACTTCAAATTCTTCAGCAGGCCCAACCTGGCTTTGCTGGAGAACGAAAAAGACCTGATCTCGGCGCTGGCGGATACCATCATCCCGGATACCGATACCCCCGGTGCAAAAGCCTGCGGGACCGGTGATTTTATTACCCTGATGCTGAAAGACTGCACTCCCCGGAACGCACAGAACCGTTTCCTGGACGGCCTTCTTGATGTAAAAGCTTATGCGGACGATAAATACGGGAAGCCGTTTGAAGCGTGCAGCATGGCGGAGCGGGGGGCTATCGTATCTCATTTTGAAAAAAGAGACCGCCCCTACCCTTCCATCGCCGGGAAAATATCCAAACGGCTGATCGGAGATCCCTTTTTCGTGACCCTGAAGCGGTATACCATCCTGGGATATTGCACCTCGCAGGGCGGCGCTACCAAAGCAATGGCCTATGACTATATTCCAGGTTCCTACCAGGGCTGTATTCCCCTGCAGCCCGGCCAGAAATGCTGGAGCACGTCCTGATCCCTTAAACAATTGTAATGACAGCTATCTACCTTCTGTTCTTCCTGAGCGCATTCATACTTTTCTATAACTATGCCGGTTACGGCATACTGCTGCTGCTGCTTACGCGCATCAAAAAACGGTTCTCCCCCGCTTCAGCGCCGGACGCATCGTTTGAGCCGCATGTATCGCTGGTAGTAGCTGCCTATAATGAAGAAGCAGATATGCCCGCCAAGATCGCCAATACCCTTGCGCTGGACTACCCGGCGCACAAGCTCGAGATCATTTTCATTACGGACGGGTCTACCGACAATACGCCGGCTATCATTGCCCGCGAAAAAAGGATCAGGCTGCTGCACGAAGACATCCGCAGCGGCAAAACCGCCGCCATCAACCGCGCCATGCAGCATGTGACCGCTCCGGTCGTTATTTTTTGCGACGCCAATACCATGCTGAACAGGGAAGCCGTCCGCAACATCGTTAAGCATTACGCGGACGACAGCGTGGGCGGCGTGGCCGGTGAAAAAAGAGTGATGAGCAGGGACACCGCCGGCGCAGCGGCCACGGAGAACCTTTACTGGAAATATGAATCCTTTCTCAAGAAGCTGGATGCGGACCTTTATTCCGTGGTAGGCGCTGCCGGCGAGCTGTTCTCCGTGCGCACGCAGCTGTACAGGCCGGTAGAAGAACAGGTGATACTGGACGATTTTGTGATCTCGCTGCGCGTTAATATGCAGGGCTACCGCATTGCCTATGCGCCGGACGCCTATGCGCTGGAAGCTCCTTCTTTTTCTATAACGGAAGAGCATAAACGGAAAGTGAGGATTTCGGCGGGAGGGTTTCAGTCCATCGTAATGCTGAAAGGCCTGCTAAACTTTTTCAAATACCCCGTACTGTCTTTCCAGTACATCTCCCATCGTGTACTCCGCTGGACGCTTTGTCCATTGAGCCTGCCCGTGCTTTTCGTTACCAATGCGGCGCTGGCTGTTCTTACCCCTTATGTTATTTTCAAATGGCTGCTGGTGGCGCAGGTGCTTTTTTATGTGCTGGCCATGGTGGGATACGCGCAGGCGCTCCGTCAAAAGAAATCAAAACTTTCTTATATCCCGTTTTACTTTCTCTTCATGAATGTGGCGGTGTACCAGGGTTTTTCGCGGTATATGAAGAAATCCCAGTCCGCCGTATGGGAGAGGTCTAAACGTAGTTAATTCCACAAAATCTGATCAAAATGAATTTAAATCCAGCGATCGGCGTAACGACCGTCAATAATATCACAAACAGCAGGTATATCCCTTATATACACAGTTTCCGCGGCATAGCCATGATGTTCATTGTTGGAGCGCATATTCTCGTAAAATGGCCCAGCCAGTCCGGCTGGAATCATGTAATGGAATCAATCTGGCAAAATTCTACCCTGCTATTCCTTTTTATTTCAGGATATTTATTTCAGCATCTTTCCCATAAGTTCGAGTACAAGGATTACCTTTCAAAGAAATTCCGGTTTGTTATTACGCCCTATCTGATTTTGTCGGTTCCAATTATCCTTTACAGGATTTTATACCAGGATATACCTGGCTTTGCCATAGATGACCGCCCTGATTTTGCGACCTGGTCAAAGCTGGAGCAGGCGGCTTATTATCTTTTCCATGGAGCGCATCTTCAGCCATTGTGGTTCATTCCCATGATCACACTATACTATCTTTCGGCGCCGTTATTCCTTTATATTGACCGCCATCCGCGGCTTTATTATATATTGATCCCATTGTTTGCGCTTTCCCTCATAATTCCCAGAAGTGTACTGAGTGACATCCTTATCATGTCTTTACATTTTCTGCCTGTTTATCTTTTCGGGATGTTTATCAGCCATTTCAAAGACGCTTTCGACCGGTTCGCGGAAAAATATAAAATCCTGATCACCATTTTGCCCTTCGTGTTCCTTGTTGGTACATATTTCTGTCCACCCGAAATGTACGACCGCTTCAGTTTCACGCACAAAGTACTGTTCTGTCTTTTCTTCCTTTACTGGCTGAACCGCTGGCAAAACTACATACCGAAATGGATTGACACACTGGCTACACTTAGCTTCGGCGTGTTCTTTCTCCACTATTTCTTTGTCTTATTTGTAAGGGGGTTGGGGTACAAGTTCCTGCACCAGGAAATACCGGGGAATGTTTTTACATGGACCGCTTCTTATGTTCTTGTAATGGTATTGACGATGCTGGCCGTACTACTGGCGAAGAAGGTACTTGGTAAATGGAGCCGTTATATAATTGGTGCATAATTTTACAGGCCAAATTCCATCTCCGCATTTTTTAAAGTATTTAGAAGAAATATATTATATTTATAAAAGTTGGGGAGAACCCTGGAAGGTTCTTCAGTTTGTAGCCAAAGAAATATACCCTTGCATTTTATTCGCTATTTAACAAGAGAATTAAAATATTCAGTCAGATTTTTGTTGCCGATTTTTTTGTAAAAACCCTTTTGAATTAATTGTCCTATATCATGAAGCAGCTTTATGTCATTCTTTGTGCCCTGCTCCTGCAGTCTCTTTCAATTTTCGCCCAATCCGCTCTACAGGTGAAGCAAGACACTGTCAAAGTCCGCAATGCCGAACTAATCATCGAGAACAACTCCCGCAACGTACAAGGCGTCCTTCACAACGCTGGCAATGGCCAGGTAACATTTCAACGGCTTCAGCTGGAGAAAATTGGCGACACCGCAATTGCCATTACCGGACATGATACGCTTAATATAAGGCTTGGTGCAGGAAGTACAGGCGGAAGTCAGGAACTGCATCTTTCCGTCCGTGCCATTGACGCCACCCAGCAACAATTGAAGTGGTGGAAGGCCCCGCAGGACCTTTACACCGCTCCGAAGGTAGGTGTAATTGGCGGCAGTCAGGGCAAGGGAGCGTATACCAGCACTTATGCAAACTCTATCATAGGCCGGCTGGAAGGTTACCTGCAGCAGGTGGCTTCCGGCGCGGTGGTGACCAATTATTGCCAGAATGGCTACAATACACGCCGGTTAATGCCCGATGGGTCCAATCAGTGGGTAGATGTTACACGTAATATTACAAAAGCACTATCAGATGGTAATAAGATCATCATTCTTGTAACGCCGAGCAATGATGCCGATCCGAATAACCCCTGGGGCGGCGCCACTACGCTTACGGAAACGATGTCAAATATCGCCGCGATTGATGATGCCTGCAACCGGGCAGGCGCTACGCTGTTCGTTTTCAGCGGATTTCCGAGGCATGATTTTGCGATGGCTGCCCGTATTCAGCAACTGGATCTCAGTTATCTTTTACTTGAAAAATTTGGTAGCCGCTGCGCATTTGTCTACAAGCTACTGGAAGATCCCGCTAATCCTTATCAAATCAATCCAACTCTTCATACAGGTGACAAAGCACATTTAAACGACCAGGGCGCGCTTATTGCGTATATCCCAATGCGTGATGTATTGGTGGGCCATTTCACATCAAACACACTTATCTCGAAGTATGTGCTGCAAAGGACGCCGTCCTTGAGCACGGAATTTACAGACTTCCAGGTACTTGCCACCCCGGATGTAAACTTTTATAATCTTTCGCTGGACAATTATTTTTATCGTGTACGATACTTTCATCATGACGGTGTATACTCTCCCTGGAGCAATATTGTACAAGGTATCGGATCGGTTTCCGGGCAGTTCCCTGTTGTAAATGCCGGTGCGGACCAGACGATAAACCTGCCTGCGCCACTGACGCTTTCCGCTACGGCCAGTGATCCGGTCGGAACAATTACCAGCTACCAATGGATAAAACTCTCCGGCGGTACGGCCACCATTGCAACACCGGGCAACGCCCAAACCGCCGTAACGAACCTTGCGCCGGGAGTATATGTTTTCCGTTGTACCGTCACCAACAACAGCGGGCTTCAATCGTCTGACGATGTACAGGTGACCGTTACAGGGTTGACGATTGCTAAAACCGCCCGCTTCAACTTCAGTCTGACATCCAAACCGGTTAGCGGCTACAACAATCTCTATGGACATCCGCATAGCGCCGTTCACACGGCCACCGATGCTACTACTGGCATAGGTCTGAATACCGTGGCAACTTCCGCATGGGAACCGAATGGTTCCTCCAGTGCATTGGATAACCTCAATGTTGTGAATGACGGCGGCGGATATATTGTGGATCAGGCTACGTTGGCAAATGTATTCTTTACAGGAAGTGAAACAGCCGTCGATAACCTCCGGATCACGGGGCTTACTGCGGGACGACTATGCCGTATATTGGTAACAGGGAATGCAGTGTCCTCTCCGCGTACGACAAGGGTGATGATAGACAGCGAAGTAAAGCAGTTTAACGCTACCGGTAACAGCAGCAAGGCCGCGATATTTGATTACTTCACAGTTCCCGCGGGGGGAGAGATCAATATAGCCATATACGCGGATGAAACAAGCGGATCGCCGTTTGGTGTGGTTTCGGCGGTGGTGGTGGATGAATACCAGGATGATAATTCCAATCCTGATAATGAGCTGCCGACGGTAAATGCCGGCAGCGATCAGTCGATTACGCTTCCGACTGTACCGACGTTGACCGCTACCGCCAGCGATCCGGATGGTACTATTTCGAGCTATAGCTGGACGAAGATCTCCGGAGGCAGCGCTGTTATCACGTCCCCCAATAATGCATCAACAACAATTTCAGATCTTTCAGCAGGCGTCTACGTATTCCGTTGTACGGTCATGGACAACGACGGAGGGACCGCTTATGACGACGTGCAATTGACTGTAACCGCACCAGCCGTGGCAAGGACCGGCAGTTTTAACTTCAGTCTTACCAGTAACCCCGTTACAGGATTTGTAAATCTATATGGTGCGCCGCATACCACTGTATTATCCGGTACAAGCGCTTCCGGAATAGGAATAAATACAATATCCACTTCCGCCTATGCACCAAACGGATCGGTGAGTTCGCTGGATAATATTGCTGTAGAGGATGATGGTGGAGGATTTATTGTTCCGCAGAATGTATTAAGAAGCATCATTTTCACGGCAACGTCCATTCCAACGGATAACTTGCAGATCACCGGCCTTACGCCCGGCAGATACTGTAAAATAATGCTGACGGCAAACGCTTTCTCTACACCCCGAAACAACAGGGTGCGCGTAAACGGGGTCGTTAAGCAATTTAACGCCACAAAGAATAGTAGTAAAGGCGCCATCTTTGATTTCGTGCTGGTGCCGGCAGGAGGAACGATCAATATTGCATTTTACGCGGAGAACACAACCTCCTTCGCGGGGCTGGCTTCTGCTGTAGTCGTAGAGGAATATGCAGAAGAGTAATTATAACATTTCAAAATCGGGGAGTATTCCCCCCGATTTTGAAATGTTGAAAATGCGAATTTTCTATAGTTAGTTGAACAACAATGATAATTTATTATTATTCAACATATGAATAAACCGATACAGTCAAAGCGCTTATCTCCGTTTTACTGCAATTCACCAACAAAAAAACGCCATTTGCCAAATTTCTCATGCCAGCATAATATTTTTCTCTAATTTGCACTGAATTTAGTTTTTAGTCCCTAAAAAGGACCTCTCACCTTACCATCTCCTCTGCAAAGCTGTTCGGCTATCAGCCGCATATTTTTAGCCACGTATATCCAACGTAAAACTTGCTCAGCATGCCGTTATTGTCATTTGACAATATAAGTCACGCTATGAATGTCCGAACACCTTGATACATACATATATGAAACAATTCTACCTATTACTTAAATTGTTCCTTCTGCTCAGCGTGCACACGGCCTGGGCACAGGTATTGGATCCGAATGATCCCGTTGTGGTTTACAATCCCGCCGCCCCTCCCACAGAGCCTGTTTACGGGCAGATAGGGAAATGGGTGAAGACCAACCGGGTTAACTGGAACACGAGCTCCTACAAGGCATACATTTACAAGGGTATGCAGTTCCGCCTGAAATGGCCGGCCAACTATGATCCCAATAAAAAGTACCCCATGATCATTTTTTTCCATGGTCTGGGTGAAAAGGGTTCCAAGTATGACAACGAATACCAGCTGTATCACGGCGGGCAGACACATATGAACAAGGTGGATAATGGCAGCTTTGACGGATTTCTTTTTTATCCCCAGAATACTTCCGGCTATTTCGGCCCTTCTTTTTCCAACGCTATCGACGAACTGATCAATAACTTTTTCAGGCCCCAGCTGAATGTTGACCCTTACCACATCATTGCGGAAGGGTTATCTGCCGGTGGTACGGCAACCTGGGACTTCATGGTAACCAAGCCAAAGCTGGTAGCAGCTTTAGGTCCTATCAGCGCTGCGAATGGTAATTTGACCAATTCCATCAATACCTGGAAATATACGCCTATATGGTGGTTCCAGGGCGGCTCCGATCCCAATCCTGCGCCGGCGATCGCACAAGGTGTCTATGACAATGCAGTAAATGCAGGCGCCAATATCAAGCTGACCATTTATCCCGGTCAGGGTCACGGCGTATGGGGACTTGCATGGGGAGAATCCGACTTCTTTCCCTTTGCCATGCGGGCCTATAAATCCAATCCCTGGCCTTTATTCGGCAGAACTGAATTTTGCCCCGGCGACCCGGTGAATGTTACATTGGGCCTGACCGCAGGATTCAATCAATATGAATGGAGAAAAGACGGCGAAATCATTTCCGGTGCTACCTCCAATACATATACCGCTACGAGCTTCGGTAGTTATGACGCGCGCATTTACAATGGCACGGTATGGTCCGACTGGTCACACACACCTGTTGTGATCAAGCTGAAAGATCCGACTGTAAGTCCGGATATCGCTGTTTCCGGTCTCATGAGTAATGTGCTGCCCACCCCTGCAGGTTCCGATAGCGTAGTGCTTGAAATTCCGACGGGTTATTCTTCTTACCTCTGGAAGAAAACGAGCGATCCCGCCACCCTTAGCACCACTAACAAGCTGACCGTTCGCCAGCCCGGTGATTATGTGGTAAAAGTTACGGAACAATTCGGCTGCTCCAGCGACTTCTCCGCTCCGTTCAAGGTAATTGACGCGAGCGGCGCAAACGGACCTGATGCGCTGACCAGCCTTATTGCCACTACAATGGGCAGAACACAAATAGTGCTGAACTGGAGTGACAAACCCAATCCGGCGAACAATGAAACGTTCTTTGAAGTTTATCGTTCCAATGCAGCTGAAAGCGGTTACAAGCTCATCGCGAAAGTAAATGCCGATGTGCTGACCTATACTGACAACGGCCTCAGCGCCAACACTGCATATTATTATAAGGTGCGGCCTGTGAACAACAATGGCGCCGCCACTGTTGGCGCGGCAGTAACAGCTACCACGCTTGCAGATGGTACCCCTCCTACCGCGCCCGGCAACCTGACGATAACAGGCGTTAGCAGAAATACTGTAGCCCTGTCATGGACGGCTTCTTACGACGAAGTGGGTGTTGACAAATACGAAATCTATATCAACGGCATCCGTGCATATACCATCAATGGCGATCAGACATCTTTCCTCGCCGCAAGCCTCAACTACAGGCAGGTATATTCTTTTGTGGTAAAAGCAAAAGACGCTACCGGCAATACTTCCATCGCCAGCAACCAGGTAAGCGCCGCCACTGTGAACAGTGGCCTGAATTATAAATTCTATACCGGTACCTGGAGCACATTGCCCGACTTCAATACGTTAACACCTGTTAAAACAGGCAACACGCCGACCGCTGACATCAGCGTGCGGACGCAAAACGACCGCTTTGCATTCCTGTGGGAAGGATACATCAACATTCCAGTAACCGGGAACTACACATTTGAAACTTACTCCGATGACGGCAGCAAGCTGTACATTGGTCAATACAGCCATACCGCCACCGCTGTGGTGAACAACGACGGTGCGCACGGCAACCAGTACCGCGAAGGCACTATTCACCTGACAGCCGGCGCTCACCCGATCGCCATTACCTACTTTGAAGCTACGGGTGGAGAGAACATGCAGGTATACTGGAAGAACACTGCTCATGGTGTTACCAATCGCCAGCTGATCCCCGCACAGTACTTTGTGGATACCATTACGCTGCCGGATACAGCTCCTGTTGCTCCGACCGCCATCAATGTTCAGGCAGTATCGCATAACAAGCTCAATGTATCCTGGACAGATAACAGCAGCAATGAGTCTGGCTTTGAGGTATATCGCTCCGCCACTTCAAATGGTGCATACAGCATCGTTGCTACTGTTGGCGCCAACACGGCCAGCTTTACCGACAGTGCTTTAAACCCGCAGACTACTTATTATTACCGCGTACGGGCCATCAACAATTATGGCAATTCCGGTTTTGCACTTACGGAATATGACGGGTTGAAGTATGATTACTACGAAGCGACCAGCTATACATCGCTGCCTGATTTCAACGCTATCACGCCGAAGAAATCCGGTACTGTTGCCACGGTTGATATTACGCCGAGAGACCGCAATACCCAGTTCGCGATGAAATTCGAAGGCTGGATCTATCTGCCAACAGCCGGCAACTATACTTTCTACACCACTTCAGATGCAGGCAGCAAGCTCTACATCGATGGATTTACAAACAACGAGCTGGTGGTAAGCAATGACCACCTGAGCGGATCAGTTGAAAAATCAGGTACGCGCAATCTGACAGCAGGTTATCACAAACTGATCGTTACCTATTTTGAAGCAACAGGCAGCCGTTCCCTGGCCGCGAGGTATGCAGGCCCTGGAATATCCAAGCAGGTCATTCCTGCAAGCGCGCTGCTCAACCCCTACATAAAAGGTACAACGCTTGCTGCTCCAACAACTCCGGCCGCGCCGTCAGCTCTGGAAGGTTCTGCGCTTTCTCCTTCCGTTATCCGGATGAAGTGGGCAGACAATGCCGGTAACGAAACAGCATATGAGGTATACCGCTCAACTGCCGTAAATACAACCTATGCATTATTAAAATCGCTTCCGGCAAATGCTGGAGATACCGCGGTATTCATTGATTCCACCGTATCTGCCAACATCACTTATTACTATAAGGTAAGGGCTGCCAATGAAGGCGGAAACAGTGCTTACTCCAATGAAGTTGCCATCACAGCAGGCAATAACGCGCCGGAAATCGTGGAATTGAACAACAGGGGCATGCGGTATGAAACAACGCTGGAAGTGCAGGTGTCCGCAAGCGATGAAGACGGTGATGCGCTCACACTCACTGCTTCCAATGTACCGGCATTTGCGACCTTTACAGACAACGGCGATGGTACCGGTAAATTTACTTTCTCACCTGGCACCACCAACCTTGGTACCTACGCAGGTATCACCGTTACCGCTAATGACGGGCATAATGGCAGCGCCGCAACATCGTTTACACTGACGGTGGACGATAACTTCCAGCCGGTGCTCGGCAATGTTTCCGGCATATCACTGGCGGAAAACACCGCAGATACCATCCACATGACCGTTACCGACCAGAATGCCGGCGACATCATTACATGGACTGCTACCGGCCTGCCGGCCTTCGCAACACTCGTATCTGACGGCAATACCGCATATATCAGCCTGGCTCCCGGTTATACGGATAACGGCGTTTACAATGTGACCGTAAAGGTAGATGACGGAAAAGGTGGTGAAGACGCTAAAACGTTCGCATTAAATGTGACGGATGTTGACCCGAATTTCAAGTTGCAGATCAACTTTAACGAAGCTGCATGGCAGTCAGCCGCCCAATGGAACAATCTGAACAAGAAACCGGTACAGGGAGATGTTTTTGCAAACCTGCTGGACGTGCAGAACCAGAATACGGGCATGTCGCTCAGCATTGAAACGCCATGGCAGAATATCAACAATACCTATAATACCAATAACTTCGGATATTCTACCGGTAACAATTCGGGCATTTACCCTGACGTGGTGACCGCCAGCAACTGGTTTACACAGAATGCCATACAGGTAATGAAGCTGTCCGGCGTGGATACGAATTACCAGTATACCTTTACGTTCTTCGGAAGCCGTAACGGAATTGGAGATAACCGCCTTTCTATTTACCGGCTGAATGATACCGCTTCCGCAACGCTCAATACTTCCAACAACCAAAGCACAACGGTAACCCTGCACAACATCAGGGCCAATGCCAATGGCGAAATCAAAATGGAACTGGCGCCTGTTACAGAATATGCATACCTCGCCAGCGTAGTGATCCAGGCAACGTACTATGACGGAAAAGCGCCTGCCAAAGCCGGGGACCTGCATGCCAGCGTGCTGCCGGCCGGTGTGAAGCTTAGCTGGACCGACAGGGCGTTTAACGAAGACGGATACCGTATTTTCCGCAGCGCGGCTGCGAGCGAATTCTCCCTGCTCGCCACCGTTAACGCTAATGATACAGTATATACTGATGCGGACGTGACCGGCAACACCACTTATCGATATTTTATTGAGACCTTCAATACCAGCGGGTCCAGCCTGTCAGATACCATCAGCACAACACTCCCGAACAGAGCACCGCTGCTGAATGCTATCGCAGATGTAAGCATGAAGACGGACAGCGTGGTCACTATCCAGCTTTCAGCGACCGATGACACATCAGATGTCATTACATTAACGGCCAGCAATCTTCCATCTTTTGCCGTGCTGCATGATAATGGCGATGGTACCGGAACATTAACACTGTCTCCCGGAAGCAGCCACACCGGCAAGTTTGACATTACAGTTACCGCTTCGGATAACAATGGCTTACAAAGCGACCGCACGTTCTCTGTACAGGTAGCAGACAAGAACATGACTGCTATTTATGTGAACTTCAACAGAACATACCCGGTGGCAACTCCATGGAACAGCTTCAACAGCTTGCCCAGCGCGGGTGCAAATATCTCTAATCTCAAGGATGGCCTGGGTAACTCCACCGGTGCTACGATCACGATCGTTGACGCAATGACAGGAGACAATGAATTTGGTGCCGTAACGGGAGACAATACCGGTGTATTCCCCGATGACGTGATGCGCACTGCGTTCTACGATCAGACCGCCACCTCAAAGAGGATCAGGATCAGCAATCTGAACGCGGCCTATAAATACAACCTTGTATTCTTTGGCAGCCGCGGACAGGTAGCTGATAACAGGAATACCACCTATAGTGTTGGTGCTCAATCCGTAACGCTAAACGCTGCAAGCAACACATCCAATACTGTACAGCTTAATGGCATCAGTCCGGATGGAAGCGGCAATATAGAATTCAGCATAGTACGTGCATCTGGCTCTACCTATGCTTACCTGAATGCAATGGTCATCCAGTCTTATATCGATAACGGAATTCCGTTGTCACCAGACAACCTTTCCATATCAGGCAATGCACAGACAAGCCTTAAACTGACATGGGCCGACAAGGCAAGCAACGAAACAGGCTACGAGATCTATCGTTCCGCTTCCCGCAACGGCACCTATGCGCTTATACAGACGGTGGCAGCCAATACAACAACGTATACGGATGCTGGTCTTTCCAGCAATACCATCTACTATTACAAGGTAAGGGCTGTTGCAGATACGTTGTATTCCGACTACAGCAATATTGCTTCCGGCGGTACGCTGGCATATGCGGCATACTTCAATTTCAATACAGCCAACCCTGCCCCTTCACCGTGGAACAATACCAACACCCTGCCATATGAAGGACAGACGATGACGAATCCGCTGGATGCAACAGGTTCTCCTGTAAGCTTCTCATGGACAATTGAACAGGGCTTCACCGGAACAAATCCGGCGGGCGTACAGACAGGAAACAACTCCGGCGTTTTCCCGGACCTGGTTTTAGCGGAATCCTACTACGTGGAAACAGGTGATACAGCCCGGATGAGGTTCTATGGCCTTGATCAATCCAAAGAATACTCCTTCACTTTTATGGCAAGCCGTAACGGTGGCGGATCAAGGATCACGCATTACCTCATAGGCGGGAAGTCAACAACACTTGATGCCAATAACAACTCTACAAACACAGCTACAATCGAGAACCTTGTTCCCGATGAAAATGGCGAGTTGTTATTAACGCTCTACGCGCAGGCAACTTACGGATACCTGAACGCCCTTGTAATCAAGAGCTACCCGAGGGAAGTTACAGCAGGACCTAACGGTCTGATCGCCCGCACGAGAGGCGGACAGGAGCAGCAGGCGCTTGTAATATCAGATATGAATGTGAAAGAGGATCACGCTGCCGCTACTCCTGAACCAGGCGTTACGGTTGAAAAAGTATTCCCGAATCCGTTCAGTTCCTTCTTCAATCTGTCTATGCACCTCGGCCAGGCCGGCAAGATTGTGGTAAACATGTTTGACATCAGCGGACGCCTCGTGCTGGTTAAAGACCTCGGCAATCTGCCACAGGGTTACTACCAGCAAAGGATAGATGCTCCAGCCGGCACCGGCAAGGGTATCTACCTGCTGCAAGTCACAATTGACGGCAAACCTGCAAAAACAGTGAAGCTTATCCGTACTAACTGATCTTTTTAAAAGATACCCACAGAAAAAAATCCGGTCTGCATGACCGGATTTTTTTTAAATTGTCAATGTTAACGATCGTACATGAATCTTAATTTAAAGGCTGCCGCAATACAAACCTACGACGCCATCGTCATCGGCTCCGGCATCAGCGGAGGTTGGGCGGCCAAAGAACTATGCGAAAAAGGGCTCAAAGTATTGCTGCTCGAAAGAGGCCGCAACGTGGAGCATGTGAAAGACTATACCACCGCTACCCTCAACCCCTGGGATTTCCCCCACAGGCTGGTGAACAGCGAGCAGGACAAAGCGGACGATCCCATCCAGAGCAATGTTTACGATGAAAGCAACAAGCATTTCTTTGTACGGGACAAAGAGCATCCTTACATACAGGAAACACCTTTCAGCTGGGTACGTGGCTACCAGGTGGGCGGCCGGTCCCTTACCTGGGGCAGGCAGTGCTACCGGCTCAGCGACCTCGATTTTGAAGCGAATGCAAAAGACGGGCACGGGGTTGACTGGCCGATTCGTTACCGGGATATTGCGCCCTGGTACGATTACGTAGAGCAGTTTGCGGGGATCAGCGGGCAGGCGGAAGGACTGTCACATCTGCCGGACGGGCAATTTCTCCCGCCCATGGAAATGAACTGTGTGGAAAAGCACCTGCAGGAAAAGATCCGCGAACAGTATGCCGACCGACTGATCACCATCGGCAGGGTGGCGAACCTTACCCGTGGATGGCATGACCGCGGCCCTTGTCAATTCCGCAACCTCTGCCACCGCGGCTGCCCCTTTGGAGGATATTTCAGCAGCAACGCCGCTACCATTCCCGCCGCCATGGCTACCGGGAATCTCACGCTCCGCCCCTTCAGCACCGTGTCTGAAATACTGTATGATAAAGACCGGAAAAGAGCTTCCGGCGTAAGGGTCATCGATTCGGAAACAAAAGAAGTGACCGAGTTCCATGCGCGCATCATCTTTCTGAACGCTTCCACTGTTGCCTCCGCCGCCATCCTGCTCAATTCCACTTCAGACGCATTTCCCAACGGGCTCGGCAATAACCATGACATCGTTGGCCGCCACCTGATGGACCATCATTTCAAAGCCGGCGCCATGGGCCAGATAGACGGGTTCAAAGACCAGTATTATAAAGGCAGACGCCCCACCGGCATTTACATTCCCCGCTTCCGCAATATCGATGCGCGTACAAAACGGGATGATTATGTACGTGGATTCGGCTACCAGGGATATGGCGAAAGGGAAGCGTGGAACGACCTGTATGCGGTAGAAGGATATGGCGAATCCTTTAAAAAGGAGCTGACCAGTCCCGGTAAATGGGCGATGTGGATATCCGCCTGGGGGGAAACACTCCCCTATGCGGATAACCGCGTGACGCTCGACAAAAACCGCCTGGACAAGTGGGGCATCCCCATGGTAAAGATCCGGTTCGAGCTTGGGGAAAATGAAAAGAACATGCGGAAAGACATGCAGGCCAGCGCCGTGGAAATGCTGCAGAAAAGCGGGTTTACCAACGTCAATGGTTTTGATTACAAGTACATCGGCGGGGAATGCGTACATGAAATGGGCACAGCGAGAATGGGCAGAGATCCTAAAACCTCCGTGCTCAATCAGTGGAACCAGGTGCATGATGTGCCCAACCTGTTCATCACAGACGGCAGCTGCATGACTTCCTCCGCCAACCAGAACCCTTCCCTCACCTACATGGCCCTGACCGCACGCGCATGTGATCATGCAACGCAGGAAATGAACCGGCAGCATCTGTAACTTCATAAAAAAAGGGAGCGTATCACATTTGATACGCTCCCTTCTTATATATCAACGTTATATTACAGTCCAAACGCCTGCTTCACCTTCTCCACATAATCCAGCTTCTCCCAGGTGAACAGCTCCACTTCCACTTTCTTCTCCGTTTTCTTACCGGCGTTGAACACCTTCGTCACTACCTTATTCTCGCGGCCCATGTGCCCGTAAGCAGCGGTTTCGCTGTACATCGGGTTACGCAGTTTCAGGCGTTGCTCGATGGCGTAAGGGCGCAGGTCGAAGATCTCTTCCACTTTCCGGGCGATCTCGCCGTCGTTCAGCTTCACTTTAGCGGTGCCGTAAGTGTCTACGAACACGCCGCAGGGTTTTGCTACACCAATGGCGTAGGAAACCTGTACCAGCACTTCGTCGCAAACGCCGGCTGCTACCAGGTTCTTGGCGATGTGGCGGGTAGCGTATGCTGCGGAGCGGTCTACCTTGGAAGGATCTTTACCGGAGAATGCACCACCACCGTGAGCGCCTTTGCCGCCGTAGGTATCCACGATGATCTTGCGGCCGGTGAGGCCGGTATCGCCATGGGGACCGCCGATCACGAACTTGCCGGTGGGGTTGATATGATAAGTGATCTTGTCTGTGAAGAGGCTTTGCAGCTCGGGTTTCAACTGCGCTTTTACACGCGGGATGAGGATGTTGATCATGTCCTGCTTGATCTTGTCCAGCATCTGCTGATCCGCGGCAAAGTCATCATGCTGTGTGGAGATCACGATGGTATCGATGCGCACGGGTTTGTTGTCATCACTGTATTCGATCGTTACCTGGGATTTTGCATCGGGGCGCAGGTAGGTGATCTCTTTATTTTCGCGGCGGAGGGCGGCCAGCTCGATGAGGAGCTTGTGTGCCAGGTCCAGCGCCAGCGGCATATAGTTTTCAGTTTCGCGGGTGGCATAGCCGAACATCATGCCCTGGTCGCCGGCGCCTTGTTCCTCGGGGCTTTTACGCTCAACACCCTGGTTGATATCAGGGGACTGTTCGTGAATCGCGGAGAGGATGCCGCAGGAATTTGCTTCGAACATGTATTCGCTCTTCGTGTAACCGATCCGGCGGATCACTTCACGGGCAATGTCCTGTACGTCCAGGTAAGCATCTGATTTTACTTCGCCTGCCAGTACTACCTGGCCGGTGGTCACCAGCGTTTCGCAGGCTACTTTGGAAGAGATGTCGTATGCAAGGAAATTGTCGATAAGAGCATCTGAGATCTGGTCGGCAACTTTATCAGGGTGGCCCTCAGAAACAGACTCTGAGGTAAATAAGTAAGGCATAAAACGTCGATTCTGATGATTATAGTTGAGTGTAAATGATCCTTAGTTTGATGTTGGCCGGTGGTGCAGCATTACCGCCGCCGGCCCTTACACCGCGCATGTCAATGTTATACCTGCTGGAAATGGCTTCCAGTTTAAATACTGAATTTTCCAGCTTTCTGTCCACAATGAACTGCAGATGCCGTGCAATATTAAACTTATATTGAACAACTTTGATGCCTCCCGGCAGATCTATGACAGTTCTGTTACCGCCGTAGTAAGCGAGATCGGGATTGGAGGGGTTGCCGTAATCGATGATATAGCCGAGGCTGTCATGCGTGATATACCTCCAGAGGAAAAGGCGCTCGGGCTCCGTGAATACGGTACTTGGCTCTGTGCCGGTGGAGATCTGCGTAACAACGAGTTCCGCCTTGTTGATAATGGATTTCGGGAAGTTCTCCAGGTTGGGTATCTGCAGCTGAGAGAAAATACCGGGAGCTTCCTGCAGGTAAATGCGGTTCTCTCCTTCCGGTTTGTTGGTATTGATATACGGCGCTGCGTCAGACCCGGTGTAGTTGCGGGTGAAGTAGTTGGCGTGAGCGCTGGCATATTGCTGGAAGGGGAAGTTGGCTGTCAGGGAGTCGTCCGTAGAGTTCTTGTAATAAACGGTGAGGCGGGTGTCTCCGCTGTTGAGGTTCGGGAACAGCATGGTCCTGTTATTCGGCAGCGAAGTATCCGGAACGATGGCGAAGCCTTTCAGGAATACGCGGAAGGCGGAGTCCGTTTTGAAGGCGCCGTCCGCCCGCTGTTGCAGCATTTCGTTACCGAAAGTGTTGCTCAGCTTGAAGCGCAGCTGCGGCGCATATTTTTCGCCGTAGATGGAAAGCGAGTCATTCGGATGCACGGGGCCGATGGTGGCGGTGCCGAGCAGTTCCGCGGGATCATAGCTTAAAGGTCTTGTATAGCTGTAATTGGAATCGATCTTGAAATCAGGCTCGTTCATCCGGTAAATGCGGAAGGTAAGCGGGGCATCCGCTCCGTACCATACGGTATCGCAGCCGATATACAATACTACCGAATCCAGTACGTGACCGGTTCCCGCAAAGGTGTATTCGCTGGAAGAAAGACCTACCTGTGTATACAGGAAACCATGTGACTTCCCGAAAACCGGGTCGTTGGTAACGCTGCCCATGGTAGCGCGGTAGTTACCCTGACCGGTGCGTATGCTGGAATCCGCCAGGTATACGTTGGAAGTGATCAGGTTATCGAGCGTGGTATCTTTTACATTCACTTTATCTGTGCCGGGAATGAGGTCCTTGCCCAGAATGGTGGATTCGTTACAACCTGAAAATGCGTACAATACTGTCGATAGAGCAGCTACACAGCCAAGGTTCCTGAAATTGATCTTCACGTAATTTGGTTTGAACGATTTGGTAGAATTGTCTTTAATGAAAAGTTAAAAATAGGAAGTTAAAATCAGTATCAGGAGTGCGACTGCAAGTTTTAACTTTTCATTTTTACTTTCGTTTCCGGCCGGTTATTTGGCGCCCAGTAATTGTTGATAAAGCTGCAGGTAATCTGCAAGATCTTCATTCTCCTTTTTAAAAGGCACCACGATCTTGCCTTTTTCGGCTTTCAGCTCTTCTACCAGTTTCTTGTCTGCCTTGTCGCTGGCGAGTACCACGGCATCGGCATATTTGCTGGCGCCCTTGTTGAGGGCTGCGTTGGTTCCGTCTTTATACAGCTCCAGGTCTTTTTCCTTGATCTGGTTGCTGATGATCGCTTTTTTAACGAAGGATGCGCCCAGCTTCTCCTTGAAGGAGTTCGGCTCGAGGGAGAACACCGTTTTTGAATGGGCGAATACCGGTTCCTTTTTATAAGCGGTTTTAAGATAAAGGGGGATCAGGGAAGTCATCCAGCCGCTGCAATGGATAATATCCGGCGGCCAGCCAAATTTCTTAACGGTTTCCAGGGCTCCCTTACAGAAGAACACCTCGCGGGCCGCATTATCTTCGTAAAACTTGCCGTCATCGTCATGAAACACCGCTTTGCGCTTGAAATAATCTTCATTGTCCAGGAAGTAA
Organism: Chitinophaga cymbidii; assembly: GCF_007992715.1. Classification (GTDB taxonomy): domain Bacteria; phylum Bacteroidota; class Bacteroidia; order Chitinophagales; family Chitinophagaceae; genus Chitinophaga; species Chitinophaga cymbidii. The sequence continues at coordinate 147,421 of NZ_BKAU01000006.1, read as the reverse complement.
ACCTGCAATCTTGCATTCGGCAGGGAGGCTACCTTAATGATAAGCGGGTAATCATCCCCGTCGATCACAATATTAATGCCCGATAAACGGACCACTTCGTGCAAGCGGTGCCTCCGTTCATTAATGCTGCCAAACCTCGGCATGATAACCCTCACTTCAAGACCGGCCTCATTAGATTTGATCGCCATTTTATTAACCATTGCCGCATAATCACTCAATTCCAGATAAGGCGACATCTCTTGGGCTATAAAAAGAATTCTTTTCTTTGTGGACATTTAATGCTGATTATTAATGCAGTTATTTTTAATTTGGCTTGCAAAACTACGAAATTTTTAGGTAAAAAGGGCCAATTTGTCACTTTTAACATCCTTTTAAGCACACCTTTATGTACTTGTTTAAAGAAATTGCCCGTCTGCAGGAGGCATTGGAACAGGAAAAAACGGCAGGCAGACGGATCGGGTTTGTTCCAACCATGGGCGCACTGCATGAAGGTCATCTTTCCCTTATCCGCGCTGCGAAAGCCGCCACTGACGTTGTTGTCTGCAGTATTTTTGTCAATCCTACACAATTTAACGATCCGAAAGATTTCGAGAAATATCCGGTCACTATAAAAGAAGATATCCTGAAACTGACCGGCGGCGGAACAAATATTCTTTTTCTGCCCTCCGTAGCCGAAATGTACCCCGAAGGCGTAAACGGCCGGCAGCCGCACTACGATTTCGGCTACCTGGAAACCGTGCTGGAAGGCGCCCACCGTCCCAACCACTTCCAGGGGGTCGGTATTATTGTGCATAAGCTGTTACAGGCCGTTCAGCCGGATGATCTTTTCATGGGACAAAAAGATTTTCAGCAATGCATGATTATCAAGCGTTTATTAGAGATAACGCAAATTCCGTCTAAATTACACATTTGTCCCACCCTGCGGGAAAAAGACGGTCTTGCCATGAGCAGCCGCAATATGCGCCTTGATCCCGCCGCGCGACAAATTGCCACCCGCATCAGCCAGGCGCTCGGCTATGTAAAGGAAAATATCAGGTCACTGCCTTTTAATATAATAAAGGAAAATGCCAGTAAGCAATTGCAAGATGCTGGTTATCAGGTTGATTATATTGAGATTGCGGATGCATCAGATTTGCAGTTATTAAAGGAGCCAGTGGACCGGAACATGGTGGTGCTTGCCGCGGCCAAACTCGGGGAAGTGCGGCTGATCGATAATATGATCATCGCATCTCCGGGGCATGCGGGGAGTTAAACCGGGGATTACCCATGGATTATCCATGGATCATCCATAGCATATCCATGGCATACCCATAGATACCCCCCGGTACCCTCTCCATAGGTACCAGCCGGTAAAAGCGTAACAAAATGATAAATCCTCCCGCCGGCCTTCCTGTTAATTAAAATTCCTCTACCTTTGCGGACTACACCAGAAATATGTTGATCGAAGTACTCAAATCAAAGATTCACAGGGCGGTTATTACGGAAGCCAATCTGAACTACGTGGGCAGCATCACGATTGATGAAGACCTGATGGATGCGGCCAACCTCATTCAAAATGAAAAAGTACAGGTGGTGAACGTAAATAACGGCGAACGCCTCGAGACCTATGTTATCAAAGGCAAACGCGGCTCGGGCGTGATCTGCATGAATGGTCCCGCTGCCCGCCTGGTGGCTGTGGGCGACATCGTGATCATTATTTCCTACGCCACGATGGATCTGGAGGAAGCCAGGCAACATACGCCCATCGCTGTTTTCCCGAAGGAAGGCAACAAACTGTAAACCAGCCGCCACTGCTCATGCCCAAGACGCTGAAAAACATCCTTAAATTCCTGGCCTTTTTGAGCATTGGCCTGTTCATGATCTGGCTGGCCGTCAAAGACATGACGCCGGAGCAGTTCCGGGACGTAAAGAATGCCTTTCTCAGCGGCAACTACTGGCTGGTCATCCCCGCATTCATTATCGGCATCGGCAGCCACCTTTCCCGTGCGCTGCGCTGGAAAATACTGATCTCCACCCAGGGCTACCGCCCCGGTACCCTGAATACCTTTTTTGCCGTGATGGTCGGCTACCTTGTGAACATGGGGGTGCCCCGCCTCGGGGAGATCGCCCGTTGCGGCGTGCTGGCCAATTATGAAAAGATTCCCGGCGACAAGCTCATCGGCACCATGATCGCGGAAAGGGCGCTGGACCTCGTGTGCCTGATGCTCGTATTCCTGCTTTGCCTGTTCCTGCAGCTGGACCTGGTTACCGGTTACCTCTCCGCCGAAGTATGGCCCTCCGTGAGAACCAAGCTCGCCAACGCGGATGCCACGCAATGGCTCATCATCCTCGCCATCGCCGCCGCCGTTGTTGGTCTTGTCGTTTTCCTGCTGAAGAAATTCGCCGCCTCCAAAGCCGCCATTAAGATGAAGGCCCTGCTGAGAGGCGTGTGGGACGGCTTCTCCTCCATCGGGAAAATGGACGGCAAAAAGCTCGGCTGGTTCCTCTTTCATACCATCTGCATCTGGTTCCAGTACCTGGCCATGCTGTACGTTGGCTTCCTCTGCCTCCCCGCCACAAGGGAACTCGGCTTTACCGCGGCGCTGACCGTACTGGTGCTTGGCAGTGTAGCCATGATCGTTAGTCCCGGCGGCATCGGCGTATACCCTTTCCTCATTCAAAAGACCCTCCTGCTCTACAACATACCCGAAACCACCGGCGTAGCCTTCGGCTGGATCATCTGGGGCGCGCAGACGCTGCTGATCTGCATCCTCGGGCTGCTGTCTTTCATCTGGCTGCCCATTCACAACAAAAAGTCGTAATTTAATATTAAGTTAACACTGGCAGTATAGCCACTCGCAGGCTTTTTTATAACTTTTGCAGTTGTATTCCTATGCCATTGTGGGATACATGTAAATCATGTGAATATGAGTATGGATCAGACTGCCCTCGCTATAAAGCCGGTAAAAGAAAAAAAAGCACCGGTGAAACGAATTACAAAACAGCGGATCACAGTAAAAAAGAGAAAGACCATTGTACGGGACATCAGCTGGCTCTCCTTCAACGCCCGCGTACTGCAGGAAGCGGCGGACACCACCGTTCCCCTGCTCGAAAGGCTCCGCTTCCTCGGCATCTTTTCCAATAACCTCGATGAGTTCTTCCGCGTGCGCGTGGCCACCCTCAAACGTATGAGCACCGTGGGCCGCAGCGCCAGGATGCACCTGGAAGAAAATGCGGACCAGATACTGGAAGACATCCAGCGCACCGTGATCAGCCAGCAGCAAGAGTTTAACCGCATCTGGAAAGAGATAGAAGACGAGCTGAAACGGGAAAAGATTCACCTGCTCACGGAAAAGCAGCTCAACCGCGAGCAGCAGAAATTCGTGACCAGCTACTTTAACGAAGAAGTGCGCACCAATATCATCCCGCTGATGCTCGAAAGCATCCCGCAAATGCCTTATCTGCGCGACAAATCCATCTACCTCGCCGTGGTGCTGGCCAGGGAGGATAATTCGGTCAGACAGAAGTTCGCGCTGATAGAGATCCCCACTTCCACCCTGCCGCGCTTCATCATCCTGCCGGCAAAAGAGGACGAACATGCCATTATTCTGCTGGAAGACCTGATCCGCTTCAACCTGCCGCATGTCTTTTCCTATTTCGGATACGACAAGTTCTCTTCACATATCATCAAAGTAACGCGGGATGCGGAGCTGGACATCGACAACGACGTGTCCACCAGCCTCATCCACCAGATAGAAAAAGGTCTCAAGGCGCGCCGGAAAGGCAAGCCGGTGCGTTTTATATACGACCAGCAGATCGATGCGCTGCTGCTGGAATACCTCATGCGCCGCATGGGGCTTTCGAAAAAGGACAACCTGATCCCCGGCGGAAGGATCCACAATTTCAAGGACTTCATCAACTTCCCCGAACAGGTGTTCACGCGCGAGCGCACCCGCCGCAAAACCTTTATCCATCCCCTTTTCCAGAATGCGCCGAGCGTGATGCAGGTCATCGCGCAGCAGGACGTGATGCTGCATTTCCCCTACCAGTCCTTCGACACGATCATCGACCTCCTCCGCGAAGCGGCCATGGACCCGAATGTGACCACGATCAAGATCACGGCGTACCGGCTGGCGAAGAACAGCCGCATCATCAACGCCCTCATCAACGCCGTACGCAACGGCAAACAGGTGGTGGTGGTGCTGGAGCTGCGCGCCCGCTTCGATGAGGAAGCCAACCTGAAATGGAAGGAAAGGCTCGAAGAAGAAGGCGTAAAGGTATTGTACGGCATCCCCGGCATGAAAGTGCACGCCAAGCTCTGCGTGATCAAAAAGCGCCTGGGCAACAAAACCGTGCAGTACGGCTTCGTCAGCACCGGCAACCTGAACGAAAAAACGGCCAGGATTTACGGCGATCATTGCCTGCTGACCACCAACCGCAATATCATGGCGGACATCAACCGTATTTTCAGCTACCTCGAAAACAGCCGTCACGATGAGAAAGTGCTGCAGGCATGTAAAACGCTGGTGGTTAGTCCATATAACATGCGCAGGCATTTCATCCGGATGATAGACCGCGAGATCCGCCATGCGCGCAGAAAGAAGCCCGCCTCCATCATCCTTAAAATGAACTCCCTTTCGGACGAAGAGCTGATCGGCAAGCTGTACGACGCGGCGCGGGCAGGCGTGGAAGTAAAGCTGGTCATCCGTGGTATCTGTTGCGCCTATACGGAAAATAAAAAATGGAAAAAGAACATCGAAGCCGTCAGCATCGTAGACGAATACCTGGAACACGCCCGCGTGTTCATCTTCCACAACAACGGCCATGAAAAGGTATACATCGCCTCGTCCGACTGGATGGTGCGCAACCTGGACCACCGCGTGGAAGCGGCGGTAGCCATTGAAACGCCCTCCATCCGGCAGGAGCTGATAGAGATCCTCAACATACAGCTGAACAGCAATGTGAAGGTGCGGGTGCTGGACAATGAGCAACAGAATGCATACAAGCATTCCAGCGGCCGCAAGGTCCGCGCGCAGGTGGAAATTTATAAATACCTCCACGAAAAAACATACCTTTGACGCAATTGCGGATTGGTTCATTTCCGTAATTAAAAATGTACAATCCGTATTTGAGTTATGAAGCTGGCAGCAATAGACATCGGTTCCAATGCCGCACGTTTATTAATTTCTGATGCATCCCCCAAACCCAATGGGGAAATGGACTTCACCAAAGTGAACCTGGTGCGTGTACCGCTGCGTTTAGGCATGGACGTGTTTGCCGGCGGCAGCATTTCGGAAAAACGCGCGGAAAGCCTGCTGAAGACCATCAAGGCTTACAAGCTGCTGCTCGATGTATATGAAGTGAAATACCTCAAGGCCGCGGCTACTTCCGCCATGCGCGATGCATCCAACGGCATGCAGATCCTCGAAAAAGTAAAACAGGAAACGGGGGTGGACATCCGCGTGATAACGGGGCAGGAAGAAGCCTCTTATATTTACGAGAACCATGTAGCCGAGAACCTGGACAAGACCAGGAGTTATCTTTATATCGATGTGGGCGGCGGCAGTACCGAGCTGACCTTCTTCAGCGGCAACCAGCTGGCATTCAAGGAATCTTTCAACATCGGCACTATCCGGCTGCTGCAGGGCGTGGTAACGGACGAACACTGGCAGCAGATGAAGGATTTCCTCAAGCAGCAGCTGCGCCCCTTCTCCCAGCAGATCACCGCTATCGGCTCCGGCGGCAACATCAACAAGGTATTTTCCCTCTCCAAAAAGAAAGAAGGCAAACCGCTTACCTTCGACCAGCTGAAGGACTACTATAAGGAATTCAGCAGCTTCAGCGTGGAAGAACGCATCCATCTTTACAACCTCCGGGAAGATCGTGCAGACGTGATCGTGCCTGCGTTGCAGATATACGTGAACGTGATGCGGTGGACGGACATCCAGGAGATCTACGTGCCGAAGATCGGCCTGGCGGACGGTCTTGTACGCTCCCTCTATAAAGAAATCGGGGCACTAAGCGCCCGCTGATCAAAAAATAGTTCTAAAAGTGGATTTATATTGTAACCTTTGCTGTTTAGCTAATTGTTATTCATAATGTCTGCTGTAAATAAAGAGATCAAGCGCATCACCACGCACATCCTGCAAAAGATGAAAACAGACGGAGAGCGGATCTCCATGCTCACCGCCTATGATTTTTCCATGGCCAGGATATTTGACGACGCGGGTGTGGACATCCTGCTGGTAGGCGACTCCGCCTCCAACGTTATGGCAGGCCACGAAACCACCTTACCCATCACGCTCGACCAGATGATCTATCACGCCGCTTCCGTTGTGCGGGCCATCCGCCGGAGCTTTGTGGTGGTAGACCTTCCCTTCGGCTCCTACCAGGGCAATTCCAAGGAAGCCCTCAGCTCCACCATCCGCATCATGAAAGAAACCGGCGCGCATGGCGTCAAGATAGAAGGCGGTGAGGAGATCATCGAATCCGTGAAAAGGATCATCTCCGCGGGCGTTCCGGTGATGGGCCACCTGGGGCTTACTCCCCAGTCCATCTACAAGTTCGGTACTTATGCCGTACGCGCCACGGAAGACGCGGAAGCCCAAAAGCTGCTGCAGGACGCCAAACTCCTGCAGGAAGCAGGCGCCTTCGCCATTGTGCTGGAAAAAATTCCCGCGCTGCTCGCCAAACAGGTAGCGGAAGAACTCACCATTCCCACCATCGGCATCGGCGCCGGCAAGTATGTGGACGGACAGGTGCTGGTGATGCACGACATGCTCGGCATCAACAAGGAATTCAAGCCGCGGTTCCTCCGCCGCTACCTCAATCTTTATGACGACATCTACAAAGCCACCCAGGAATATATTCACGACGTGAAGAGAAAAGATTTCCCGAACGACCAGGAACAATACTAAAACCGGAACGGGAGTTTTAACAAAATTCAAAGTGTTAAACTCCCGTTTCCCTTTTGAAAAGCCTTATATTCGCTGTAATGAACGCATTGTTGAACATACAGCTTTCCCTCCTCTCCTTTCTGCGCAGCACCTGCTCGCATGTTCCATGATCGCGCATTTTCCCCCGGCCCTTTTACAACATATCTAACCATCAAAAAAGAAACATGACAACGCTGGAAACAGTATTGGATGGCCTTATGAGCCGTTATAAGGATCGCGTTCCCGATGTGGGCGCCATCATCAGCGCCATGATCGCCGAAGGCATCATCGGCAAGGCATCCGACATTGAAAATGATCATATCGCTTTCCGCACCCTCGGCGTGGAGCACCTGGGCATACAGTCCCTCGAAAAGATATTTCTCCATTACGGCTATACGAAACGCGACTACTACAACTTCCCCGAGAAAAAGCTGGATGCATACTGGTATGCGCCGCCCTCTGAACAATATCCGCGCATCTTCATCAGCGAGCTGCGCGTAAAAGACCTCAGCGCTTCCGCGCAGGAGATCATCCGCAGCTACACCAGCGAAGTGAAGCGCGACCCCGTGGAGGGGCTGGACCTGGATAACGGCGCGGCGGTAGACACCTTCCTGCACAGCGCGCTCTGGCGTACGCCGGCGCTAAAGGACTACCAGGCGCTGGCCGCAGAAAGCGAATACGCCGCATGGGTGATCTATAACCGCTACTACCTGAACCATTTCACGGTAAGCGTGCATAATCTCAAACCGGGATACAATACCATAGCGGATTTCAATGCTTTCCTCGAAAGAAAGGGCTTCCGCCTGAACGATGCCGGTGGCAAGATCAAGACCAGTCCGGATAACGGCCTGCTGCAAAGCAGCACCGTGGCCCGGATGATCCCCGCCACCTTTGCGGGCGATGAAATGTCCGAGATCGCGGGGTCTTATGTGGAGTTTGCGGAAAGACGGGTGTTGCCGCAGTTTGCGCACCTGCCCGCACAGGAGATCAAAAGGGCGCACCGGCGCGAGGGTTTTGAAGCGAATAATGCGGACAAGATATTCGAGAGCACGTATTCGGCGCAGACGGGGAAGCAATGACCGTGTGGCTGTACAATCACAACGACCGTTCGCCCGTGCCGCGCCGGGTGCCGCCGCAATCACAACCATCATTCGCCCGGACCTGGTGCCGCCTAATGCGGCAGCTTCTCCTTCACCCGCCCGTACACCCAGGTCCCCGCAATAGCGCTGAGCAGCGTAACGATCACCACAGTAAAACCGCTGCCCACCTGCGCGAACAAAGGCCCAGGACAGGCGCCCGTAATAGCCCAGCCCAGTCCGAACAGCAGTCCCCCGTAAATATTTCCTTTGGTAAATACTTTTTGAGGGATCACCACCGGATCGCCGGAAAGCGTGCGGATATTGAATTTGCGGATCAGCAGCACGCCCAGCATGCCTGTTATCACCGCACTGCCGATCACGCCGTACATGTGAAAGGATTCCAGGCGGAACATTTCCTGGATGCGGAACCAGGAGATCACCTCCGATTTTACGAGGATAATGCCGAACAGGGCGCCCAGCAGCAGGTATTTCACATTTTTCATAACAACCATTTCATCAGGTGAGGCAAAACAAGATTCGTCATAATGAAACCACCGGCCATAAAACAGATAGTCGCCACCAGGGAAGGCCACTGAAGCGTGGAAAGCCCCATAATGGAATGCCCGGAGGTGCAGCCGCCGGCGTACCGGGTGCCGAAGCCCACCAGGAAGCCGCCGAGGATGAAGAATACCAGTCCAGCCGGACTGGCCACCCGGCTCCAGTTGAAGATATCGCCGGGCATCAGCTCGTCGAACTCCTGTACGCCGGAAGCCTTCAGCGCCGCGATGGTGGCGGGGTTCAGCTGTACCGGCTGGTTGTTGTAAAAGAAGACCAGCGTAAGGGCCGCGCCGAGGCAAACGCCGCCTACGAAAAATAAATTCCAGCTTTCTTTTTTCCAGTCATACTGAAAAAATGGAATTTTGCCGGGAAAGCAGGCAGCGCAGATATGGCGGAGGGAAGACGAAATGCCGAAGGCTTTGTTGCCGATGAGCAGCAACAGCGGCACGATCAGTCCGATCAATGGCCCGGCAACATACCAGGGCCAGGGTTGGTGTAGGAAATTCATTTTTAAATTTACAAATTATCGGCCATGCCGGTAGTGAAATTGAAACGATATGCAAAACATCCTGAAACAGTTTAACATCGAAGCAGTCAACAGTGGTGCGTCCACCGGATCACAGTGGCTGGCAGCCGGCGGGCCGGAGCTTGTGTCCAGCTCCCCGGTAGACGGAAAGGCCATTGCGGCCGTGCGCACCGCTACCCGCGGTGACTATGACGCCGTGGTGCAAAAAGCGGCGGAAGCCTTCCAGGCATGGCGGCAGTGGCCCGCGCCGCGCCGTGGCGAAGTAGTGCGGCAGGTAGGCGAAGCCCTGCGAAGCAGCAAGGAAGCGCTCGGCCGGCTTGTATCTTACGAAATGGGGAAAAGCCTGCAGGAAGGATACGGCGAGGTGCAGGAGATGATCGACATCTGTGATTTTGCCGTGGGCCTCAGCCGGCAGCTGCACGGGCTGACCATGCACTCTGAAAGGCCCGGCCACCGGATGTATGAACAATGGCATCCCCTTGGCATCACCGGCATCATTTCCGCCTTTAACTTCCCGGTGGCGGTGTGGAGCTGGAATTCCATGCTCGCCTGGGTTTGCGGCAACGTCTGCATCTGGAAGCCCTCTGAAAAAACACCGCTTACCGCCATCGCCTGCCAGCAGATCACCGCGAAAGTGTTTGCCGCGAACGGCGTGCCCGAAGGCGTATCCGGCCTCATCATCGGGGAACGCGAAGCCGGCGCCTGGATGGCGGAAGATCCCTGCATCCCGCTGGTGTCCGCCACCGGCTCCACCCGCATGGGCAAAAGCGTGGGCGCCGCCGTGGGAGCACGTTTGGGAAGAGCGCTGCTGGAACTGGGCGGCAACAACGCCATCATCATATCCAAAGAAGCGGACCTGGACATGAGCCTCATCGGCTGCGTATTTGGCGCCGTGGGAACGGCCGGCCAGCGCTGCACCTCCACCCGCCGCCTCATTATCCACGACAGCGTGTACGATTCCTTTAAAGACAAGCTCGTGAAAGCATACGGCCAGCTGCGCATCGGCAACCCGCTGGATGAACAGCACCACGTTGGCCCGCTGATAGACAAACAGGCGGTAGACATGTACCTCGCCGCCATTGAAAAATGCAAGGCCGAAGGCGGGCGCTTCCTGGTGGAAGGCGGCGTACTGGAAGGCCAGGGCTATGAATCCGGCTGCTACGTGAAGCCCGCCATCGCGGAAGTGGAGAACGGCTACAGCATTGTGCAGCACGAAACATTCGCGCCCATTCTTTATCTCATCCGGTACAGCGATCTTGACGAAGCGATCGCTTTACAGAACGGCGTGCCGCAGGGGCTTTCCTCCGCTATCATGACGCTGAACCTCCGCGAAGCAGAGCTGTTCCTGTCGCAATCAGGCTCTGACTGTGGTATTGCGAACGTGAATATCGGTACCTCCGGCGCGGAGATCGGCGGGGCGTTCGGTGGTGAAAAAGAAACGGGAGGCGGGCGCGAAAGCGGCTCTGATGCGTGGAAAGCCTATATGCGAAGGCAGACCAACACCATCAATTACTCAACAAAATTACCATTAGCGCAAGGAATAAAATTTGACCTGTAACAGTTGCGGGGAGAAGTAGCGGGGTTGGAGAACCCCGCTTTTTCGTTAAACGGAAACCATGCTTATGAGAAAGTGCGCTTGGCACTCTCTGGTATAAATATTATACTTTTTTTTGGAAATTCATATTCAACTTTTGTGCTACTGCTTCTCCGAACCACCAGACGTTCACCAGCAGCACTTCGTTGAACGTTCCCCGGCCCGTTTTCAGCGCTTTTTCCTTAATGCCGAGCATGCCCGCCATTACCTTGATACTGGCCGCAGGCGCGCAGATCACAATGGTTTTGCCCTTGTGTTTTTCCATCATCACATCCAGGATATGCTTCATGGCGTCGGGCGCTTCGGTAGTGGCGTCCCGGAAATATTCCACTTTGCGGCGCTGCGCGCTGGCCAGCGGCTGCACGGTTTCTACCAGGCAGTTTTTAAAAGGCGCATACACCGCGGCCACTTCCATGTCCGACAGGAAAGCCGTTAACGCCCCCGCCTGTTCATGACCGGTGGCGCTGAGCTTTTCATCATTGCCGGTGGTTTCGGCGCAGTGGATGAAAATAAATGTGGTGATGGAGCTTTCCGGAAAACCGGGGCCGGCTTGAAATGTGTTGCCGGGATGAGTGGCGGCACCCGCATGCGCGGCGCTCCACATCAGCAAAAGAAATAAAATGATTTTTGACATGGCGGAAAATTTAATATGTAAAAAAAAAGAATGGTCAACAGATTAGTGAAACTTATGTTAAAGCCATGCAGCTTTACGATTTTAAACAGAACTTTGCCCTTTTCCCGGAGATTTGGCTGATGGGCTCGATCAGAAAGATGGTTGAGGTCAACTTAAAAGTACGGGATAATCAGGATGCCCGAAGGGGATTATGACAAAAGGCGCAGGGAATGGCTGGAATAACGTAGCTGGATAAGTAAGGGGGCTCTATTTTTCTAGTGCTCCGAAGACCAATGGTCACACTGCTACGCCGCTCACCACATCAAAACACCTGTTATAACGCATTTATCATATTTTTAACCAATTGTGGTACCTGAATTGTAATCTATAGGAAAATTATACAAAATGAGATTTATCTGCAGAGAGCTGGCACTTGTTGCATGTGTTGTAATGTTAACGTCTGCGCAAAGTTTCGGTCAAAATTTCAGCCAATCGAGAATTTCCGTTCCGAAAAACTGGCAATTGCTAAGCTATGACACCGACAGTGTATATGGAATAGGCGCCGAGAAAGCGTACCGCGAATTATTAGAAGGCAAAAAAAGCCACACCGTCATCGTAGCGGTAATCGATTCAGGTATCGACACTACGCATGAAGATCTGAAGCCCATCCTCTGGCACAACCCGAAAGAGATTCCCGGCAACAATATTGATGATGACGGGAACGGTTATGTAGATGATGTGAACGGATGGAATTTCCTTGGCGCGAAAGACGGCAGCAGCGTGAAAGAAGATTCGGACGAAGCTACCCGGGAATATTTCCGCATGAAAAAAAAGTACATCGATCCTGATTCCGCCCTCGCGCCGGACAGCAAGGAATTCGCTTACTGGACCCGCCTCAAGGACCGCATCGAACGGCCATCTTCCCAGAACAAGGCGAACTATAAAATGATGCAGAAAGTGCAGGAAAACCTGCTGCACTGCGAAGCCATCCTCAGCGAATATCTTAAAACGACCGACTTTACGTTGCAGCAGCTGGACACGATCCGCAGCAATGACCAGGACGTGATGCTGGCCAAGAGCTTCGCGCTCCGCCTGCTCAACAGCACCGGCGAAGAAGGCATGACCTACCAGGCCCTTAAAACAGACCTGGCCGAATACATCAAGGACCTGAAGCGTAAAGCCGAGTTCTCCGGCCAGGAGCCGCAGGACAAACGCGCCACCATCGTAGGCGACGACCTCAGCGACATCAACGACCGGTATTATGGCAACGCGGATGTAATGGGACAGTTCGCTACGCACGGCACACACGTGTCCGGCATCATTGCCGCAGTGCGCGGTAACAACGTGGGCATCGACGGGGTGGCGGACAACGTGCGCATCATGGCCGTAAAGGTAGTGCCGGAAGGCGATGAGCGCGATAAAGACGTGGCCCTCGGTATCCGCTATGCGGTAGACAACGGCGCACAGATCATCAACATGAGCTTTGGTAAAGGCTTCTCCCCGCAGAAAGCCTGGGTAGACGACGCCATCCGTTACGCGGAAGAAAAAGGCGTGCTGCTCGTTCACGCAGCCGGCAACGACGGCGCCAATAACGACGAAGTAGAGAACTACCCGAAAGATACTTACAACAACGGCAAGGAAGCCAATAACCTGATCACCGTAGGCGCCATCGGCAACGGCCGCACCGGCAGCAAAGTAGCCGGTTTTTCCAACTATGGAAAGAAAGAAGTGGATGTTTTCGCGCCCGGTGTGCAGATCTATTCCACCGTACCCGGCGGCAACAAATACAACAACGCCAGCGGCACCAGCATGGCCTCTCCCGTAGTGGCCGGCGTAGCCGCGCTGATACTTTCCTACTACCCGGACCTCAGCGCGCGCCAGCTGAAACAGATCATTGAAAAAACAGCTTCTCCCCTGCCGGATAACATGGTGAACAAACCCGGTGCAAAGGACGAAACCATCGATTTTTCGGAGCTGTCCGTTTCCGGTGGTATTGTGAATGTTTACGAAGCGCTGAAGCTCGCCGAAAAAACAAAAGGCGAGAATGCAAAGGAGAACAGGAGAAAAGCGAGGATGTCGGCCGCGTCAAAAGACTAAGAAAAAATCAGTATGAATAAAAGAGGCTATATCCGAAAAACCGGTATAGCCTCTTTTCTGTTAAACGCACTCCTCAATTATTTGATCAGCCGCAGGCTCACCGGATAACGGTAATGCGTGCCCTTGTTCGCCGTCACCGCGGCAATGATCGAAAAGATCACATTTGCCAGCCACAGCAATTGCAGAATACCTACCAGGGAGAAAAACTGGTATCCCCAATGCGGCTGGTTAAAAATATTTTCCCCATTCAGCACCCGCCCGAAAGTCCAGATACCCCACTGAAACCCGTTGATGATCGTAATCACCACCTGTATGATGCTGATGGTGATCTGGAAGTTCATCGCCTCCTTGCCTTCCTGCTCTATAAAAGCAGATTCATTTCGTTTCATCAGCCAGATGATGAGTGCGCCAAGAATGTTGCCCACACCGGGTATCAGTACCTGTCCGATAAGGCCGCCGAGATGCACGAGCGCGCCCCAGGTCCTGTCGTCTTTTAATTGTTGCTGTTTGCGGAGTTCTTCGAATTGCTGTTGTTGTTCCATGGGGATAAAGATTTGGGTTGAAAGGTTGAAGAGTAAGGTAAAACCACCCGGTACAGCGTATAAGCCGGATTCTGTATCCCGGTTTGCACCGGAACTGCTATCATTTATCTGCGGCGCCCATCACTGGAACGCCTGTATCTGCCTACCCTCGGTCATCGGACGGGCAGCCCTCAAACGACCGTATACATGGCATTTCAGCACGCAAGGTTTACCCGCAATAACAGTTACCTGCTACTGCCGTGGGCTTTTACCCCACATTTTCACCCTTACCCCGGATACCGGGGCGGTTATTTTCTGTGGCACTGTCTGTTACCCCGCTTTCGCGGAGCACCCACCCGTTAGGTGGTGCGTTGCCCTGTGCTGTCCGGACTTTCCTGCCTTCCGTTACCGGAAAGCCGATAGCACGGCTGTACCGGGTGGCTTTACCAATCTGCAAAGTTACTTAAAAAATATCTCCGTAGCCCCGTAACCGTAGAAAGGATGATACTGGTTCACGAAATACTTCACTTCCGGCACCGTTTTCAGTATCTCATGCACTTCGTCCCGCAGCTTGCCGGAGCCGATGCCGTGGATAACGATCATGCTGCGCTGGTGCTGCGAAATGGCCAGGTCCAGGTAATGCTGGAACTCATTGAGCTGGATGCCGAGCATTTCCAGGTTCGTCAAGCCTTTCCAGTCATCCGTCAGCCTTTCAATATGCAGGTCCACTTCATACTTTGCGGTCACCGGCGTTGTATCCTTGATGGAAAGATGAGAGGTAAGCGTGGAAAGCTTTTTCAGGTCCTGCGGACTGAAACCGTAAACGTCTTTTTCCTGGCGGAGCGGGTATTTGTCGAACAACAGGTAATCGATCGTGGCTTTCTGCTGCTGTTGCAGCTCGGCAAGCTGCTGGAAAAGCTGCTTCGCCTTTACCTTCCAGGTTTTCTGGTAAGAGGCCGCCAGTTTCAGGTCAGGCTCCTTCGGAACAAAGGTGAATTCAAAACGGGCTTTATCGTTCAGCTGATCGAACTGCAGGTCCGCCAGGTAGGTATGCTGAAAAGGTAGCACTTCCTGTTTCAGTTCCAGGAAAAGCGTATTGTTCAGCCATATTTCAAAGTGATAGCTGTAACTGCTCTTTGTTTCGTTCAGCAGGTGAAATTTGAGGGTAGACACGGCATCGTCCATTCCGTCGAACTCAAATACCGGCAGCATGCTGAGGAACATGCCCTTTTCCGGCTTGTTTACGGCCGGCGCGGGCTTCTCGCGGCGGATTTCCTCACCCGGGGTCCTTTTGGCCGGTAATGGCGCCTTTTTCTGCGAAAAGCGGTGAAAATAGGGAAAGTCTATCTGGTCAAGGTACACCGGGAAGCTGGTGCCGTTGATCTCTACCATCACCATTTTATCATTGATGATATCCACTACTGTGCCCTCCTCTTTGGAATGCAGCAGTAAGATCCTGTCGCCTGTTTGATACTTCATAGCAGGCAAAAATACGACAACGTTGATTTATACGGGCGTTTTCTCCGGATGACGCCGTATATAGTCATCAACGGACAGTTTGCCGCTGCCCTCTACCAGGAAGAACAGCAAAAGGAACAGCACCAGGATGGACAGCGCCAGTTCGGAGTGTACGGAAAATAAATGGGTCGGGGAATTGACAAAAAATACCGCGCCTATGAGGATGGGAATATTGGCGATCACGGCAACACGGGTGATCATGCCCAGCGCTATCAGCAGGCCGCCAACGAAATGCGCGAAAACGATCAGGTGCGCCACCCAGAATGCTACAACGGTCAGAAACGGCTGCTCGGTAATGCGCGCTTTAAGGAGATCAATGTTTTGTACGAACTGTATGCCTTTCCACATCAGGACCAGTCCGAGCAGAATTCTTAACCCGTCTATCCATTTGGGATGATGCGTTTCACCCCAGCGATCTATGCGTTGCAGGAGGTTCATAACATAAGTTTTAAATGATCAAAGAGCAGTGTATTACCTGTAAGGTACGAAAAAAACGCCTTACGGGCGTTGCGGCGCAAGTTTGCTCTTCCAGTAACCGTACAGGAAATAAACGATCAGTCCGCCTCCCATCCAGGCGAAGAACACCAGCCAGCTTTTCACCGGGATCTCTATCATCAGATACAGGCAGCAAAGCATGCCCAGTACCGGTATCAGTGAATAACGCTTAATGAACGTGAGCACGGAAATAACAGCGCCGAGCACAATGAAGATCATGAACAGGATATGCTCGTGGTCGAAAACGTCCAGGTTGATCTTTTTCCGGAAGAAATAACAGAAGATGATGAACAGTACGGGAATAATAAACTGTCCGTTGATATACGGCAGGTTGAACTTTTTTGTGCTTTTGTCCACTTTCGGCAATAGCAGCACGCCGCCACATACCAGCACGAATGCAAACAGGGTGCCGATGCTCGTAAGGTCCGTTACGATGCCGCTTTCCACGAACAGCGAAGGTATGGCAACGATAAAGCCTGTTACTATGGTGGAGAAGCCCGGCGTCTGGTATTTGGGATGCACTTTGGCAAAGCGCTTCGGCAGCAGTCCGTCGCGGCTCATGCTCATCCAGATGCGGGGCTGCCCGATCTGGAACACGAGGATCACGCTGGTAGCGGCTACCACAGCGCTGATGGAGATCACATAACCGACCTTTTCCATGTTCAGCTGGTCGAATACATATGCCAGGGGATCTGATACGTGATTGAATTCGGAATAGTTCACCATGCCGGTGATCACCAGCGTGATCACTACGTAGATCAGGGTACAGATGATGAGTGAATAGATCATCGCGCGCGGCATGTCCCGCTGCGGATTGGCGCTCTCTTCCGCGGTGGTGGAGATCGCGTCGAAACCGATGTAGGCGAAGAAAACGGCGGACACGCCTTTCAGCACGCCTTCGAACTGGTTGGGCAGAAAGGGCGTCCAGTTATCCGTATTGATATGAAATACGCCAATGGCGATCACCACCAGCAGCACCACGATCTTCAGCCCCACCATGGCGTTCGCGCTGCGTTTGCTTTCGCGGATGCCGATGTAGGCCACGATGGTGATGATGACCACGATCAGGAATGCGGGTATGTTCATGATCACGCGCCAGCTGCCGAGCAGCGGTGCGGTGGTCCAGGCCAGCGTATCTACCGCTCCGCCTGTTGAAGTCACGTGTTCAAACTGCGCTTTTGCCGTCTGGAAATCCGTTGTCAGCCAGGCCGGCAGATGGATGTTCATGCCTTCGAGCACATTATTGAAATAGCTGCTCCAGGAGATCGCTACCACGATGTTACCGATGGAATATTCGAGTATCAGCGCCCATCCGATGATCCAGGCGGCCAGTTCACCGAAGGTGACATATGAATATGTATAGGCGCTACCGGCTACGGGCACACGCGAAGCAAATTCCGCGTAGCAAAGTGCGGTGAACCCGCAGGTAACGGCCGTGAGTATGAAAAGGAATATTACGCCGGGACCGCCGTTATAGGCGGCCTGCCCGATGGTGGAAAAGATGCCGGCGCCGATCACCGCCGCTACGCCCATCAGCGTAAGATCGCGTACGTTCAGTACTTTTTTTAAACCGGAACTGCCGTGAGCATCAGCAACACCTTCCCTGGCGTCCTGCAGGATTTTGGTCAGTGACTTCTTCCTGAAAAGCGAGTTGGACATTCGTTGATTTTAGTGGTTGATATGCGTGTACGCGGTCAAATATAACATTTCTGACTAATCAATGCTGCCTTGTCAGGAGAAAATCTGCCAGCTCACGCAGCGGCTCCTTGCGTTTGGAGAGCACGGCAATATCGTCCAGGTGCCCGAACGCGATGTTGCAGAAACGTTCTTTTTCCTTTTCCGCCCAGGCGTCTACCTTGCAGTCATGGAAAACCTGCAGCACTTCGGCCACTTTGTTGTCCGGGTTCCGCTCCATCAGGTCGTGGAGGTGCGCTTTCTGTGCGGGGGTGCATAGTTCCAGGGCTTTCAGCAGCAGGAATGTTTTTTTATTAATAAGGATATCTCCCCCCTGCTGCTTCCCGAATTTTTCCGGGTCACCGAATGCATCGAGATAATCGTCCTGTATCTGGAAGGCGATGCCCACGTTTTTCCCGAATTCATACAGATGCCCCTGGTTGCCGTCGCTGCCGCCGCCGATGATGGCGCCGAGCTGCAGGCTGGCGGCCAGCAGCACCGATGTTTTCAGCGCGATCATGTTCACGTAGTCCGTATAATTCACCTGTTCCGGCCGCATCTGCTCCATGTCCATGTCCAGCTGCTGCCCTTCGCAAACTTCGCGGGCGGCTTTATTGAACACCACGGTGACCTTTTGCTGCAGGCGCAGCTGTATCTTGTTCAGGTAATCGTAACAGTGGATCAGCATTACATCGCCGGCCAGTATGGCGGCGGGCTCGCTGTATTTCGTGTGCACGGTAGGCTTGCCGCGGCGGAGCGGCGCTTTGTCCATAATATCATCATGGATGAGGGTGAAGTTATGGAACAGCTCGATGGCGTTGGCGGCATGGTAGGCATCCGCGTGTATCTCGTCGAACAGTTCATTTCCCAGCAGCGTCAATACCGGCCGGATCCTTTTCCCGCCAATGCCCAGGATGTACTGGGCGGGATCGTAGAGGTTAGGGGGAAAGTCCGGAAATTGTCTTTTGCCAAACTGTAATTCAAATTTTTCTGATAGCGCTTTAAATGAATGCATGACGGATGATTTGTTACTTCTTTTTCCTGGATGTTTTAGGTTTCCTGCCGCGGGCCTGCCCGGTTTTCGCTTTCGGCTTTCCCCTCGTGGCGCCGCGTTGCGTGGAGCGGTCTGTGGCGCGGCGCTGTGTGGAGCGGTCTGCCGCACCGCCGTCCACCAGGTCATAGTCCAGTTGGCGCTTTGCCAGGTTGGCGGCGACAACGCGGATCTTCACTTTATCGCCTATACGATATTTCCGGCCGGTCTGCTGACCGATCAGTGCGTATTCTGATTCTGAATGTTTGAATTCTTCGGGCAGGTTGTGGAGGCTGACCAATCCTTCGCATTTGGCATCCACCGTTTCCACCCAGAAACCGAAATGCGCCACGCCGCTGATTACGCCTTCAAACTCTTCGCCGAGGAACTGCTGCATGTACTCCACCTGCTTGTACTTGTTGCCCGCGCGCTCGGCTTCCATGGCCTTGCGCTCCATGTCCGACGAATGTTTGCAGCGCTTCTCCAGCAGCTTGTCTATCTTCACTTCATCCGCGAGGCACTGCGCCAGGATGCGGTGCACCAGCACGTCCGGGTAACGCCGGATGGGCGAGGTGAAATGGCAGTACTGCATGAAGCCGAGGCCGTAGTGGCCGATGTTCTCGGTGGTATATACCGCTTTGGCCATGGTGCGGATGCCCAGGGTTTCCAGCACGTGCTGTTCCGGTTTGCCCTGCACCAGCTGCAGCATGCTGTTGAAAGATTTCGCGATGGATTCCGGGGTGTTCACATCGAACTTGTGCCCGAATTTGCTGGCGAATACGGCGAAGACATGCATTTTTTCCTCATCGGGCGTATCGTGCACACGGTAAGGGAACGGCACGGGCTGACGGTTCACCCGCTGTTTGGACACATATTCCGCCACCGTGCGGTTGGCGAGCAGCATGAACTCTTCGATCAGCTGATGCGCTTCCTTGCTTTCCTTGATCATCACGCCAATGGGCTTGCCGGTGGCATCCAGCTGAAAGCGTACTTCCTGCGAGGAAAAGTTGATGGCGCCTTCTGAAAAACGTTTCGCGCGCATGGTCTGCGCCATTTTGTTCAGCAGCAGCACTTCCTGTTCGTAGGGCCCCTCTCCTGTTTCAATCACATCCTGCACTTCTTCATAGGTGAAGCGGTGCGCGGAATGGATCACCGTGCGCCCCAGCCAGAACTGTTTGACCTCCGCCTGTTCATTCATCTGGAAAACGGCGGAGAAGGTCAGTTTATCTTCATGCGGACGCAGCGAGCAAAGCTCATTGGATATTTTCTCCGGCAACATGGGCAGCACGCGGTCCGGCAGGTACACGGACGTTGCGCGTTTCTCTGCCTCTTTATCCAGCGCCGTGGCGGGCAGCACGTAATGGCTGACATCCGCAATGTGTACGCCCACTTCATACAAACCACTTTTCAGCCTGCGGATGGAAATGGCGTCGTCAAAATCCTTGGCGTCCACCGGGTCTATCGTGAAGGTGAGTATTTTGCGGAAGTCTTTCCGTTTTTTGACTTCGGCGGCCGTGATCTTTTCCTTGATGGCGGCCAGTTCGGTGATCACTTCTTCGGGATAATTCAGCGGAAAGCCGCATTCGATGAGGATCTCCTTCATCGCGAGATCGTTGGTGTCCGTAGCGTCCAGTATCTCTATGATCTCCCCTACCGGCTTGCGGGTCTTTTCCCCCCAGGCCACGATCTTCACCACGGCCTTGTCGCCGTCTTTCGCATCTTTGAGCGAGTTTTCGGGAATATAAATGTCCGGCAGGAACGCGCCTTTTTCCGGAACGAGGAAAGCAAAATTCTTGTTGAGCTGGATGGTGCCGGTAAATTCTGTTTTCTTTCTTATCAGCACATCGGTCACATGGCCTTCCATACGGCCCATGCTGCGGCCCTGGCGGATCACGTCCACCAGTACTTCATCGCCGTCCAGCGCGGTGTTGAGATTTTTCTGTTTAACGAGGATATCACTGGTCAATCCTTCCACAGCCACAAATGCCATTCCCGAACGGGTGACATCCACAATACCTTTATAGGTCTTTTTCTGGCTACTGTCTTTTTTGGGTTTCTTCTTTTTTGTCATGGTTTGTTTTTTGGGTGCCGGCTTACTCCTGTTCAGCCGCTAACATGGCCTCAGCAACGTAGTCAAAAATATAACTATTAAATGAATCCGCTTCATTAAAGAGGAACTGCACTTCCACCGGCACAACGGCAATGGGCAGTTGCATGGCTTCGATATTTTCTTTCAGCAGATGCAGGCGTACGGCATCTTTTTCTGTTGTGAGGATATGTTTTATGCCGCCGTCCATCTGGTCCAGCTCCAGTTTGATCTTGTCCAGGTCTTTCTGCGTGTAATAGTAATGGTCCGGAAAGGAAAGCAGGTGAACGTTTGCGTAGTGTTCCAGCAAATGATGTACCAAAGGCTCCGGCCTTGCGATGCCGCATACAACGAGGATGCTGGCGGAGGCGGGCGGCGGTGGAACGGATGCTGACAGCATATCATATGGCTGCCCGTACCGCAACGTGGTAAAGAACAGGCGCTGATGCGGCAGCGGCGCGATCTCCTGCCGGATGGCGGCGCGGCGCGGTTCTGAAAGGTCCGGCGGGCATTTGGATACGATGATGGCGTTGGCGCGGTGAAAACCTTTTCTGCCTTCACGCAGGCGGCCGAAGGGCACCACGTGATCGCGGGTGAAAAGGCGGCTGAAATCCGTTACCATCAGGTTCATGCCCGGTTTGATGGAGCGGTGCTGGAAGGCGTCGTCCAGCAGGATGACCTGTGTTTCCGGGCGGTCTCCCAGCAGCTGGGGCACCGCCAGCATCCTTTCCTCTCCCACGCAAACGGTGATATCCGGGAATTTCTGATGGAACTGCATGGGTTCGTCGCCGATGTCTGCCGAAGTGGAATCCGCTTTGGCAAGCAAAAAGCCCCGCGTGCGGCGGTTATAGCCGCGGCTGAGGGTAGCGGTGCGATAGGTGTCTTTCAGCAGGCGGATCAGGTATTCCACATGCGGCGTTTTACCGGTGCCGCCTACGGAAAGGTTGCCCACGGCGATCACGGGCAGGTCGAATTCCACGGCTGTGAGCATACCATTATCGTATAAACGGTTGCGGACCCACAATACGAGGCCGTATAAAAGCGAGAAAGGATATAACAGATAATTCAGATAGCGCCACACTGGCTTCAGGTTTAAATTAAATAATGTTTTGCCGGCTGCATATGGTAGTATCGCTGCGCGACGGGTAAATGCTTTATGAAAACTGCCAGATCCTGAACGGCGTCACCACCACATCCAGCGCCACGTCCCCTTCATACACATCTTCAATAGCAGGCAACGGCGGAAACAGGCACAGCCCGATCTTCCGGACGTTGTCCCTGCACTGCCGCAGGAAAGCATCGTACATCCCCTTGCCGTATCCTACGCGGTGGCCCTGCTCGTCGAACGCCAACATCGGCACAAATACCAGGTCGATCTCTTCCGGCGCCACCAGCCTGCCGCTTTCCGGCTCCGGGATACCGAGGGAATTCGGCACCAGCCGGGTATCCGCTTCCCAAAGATAATGCTGCATGTCGCCGGTGGCGAGGTAAGAGCGGGACAGCGCCAGCTGTAAACCCGGATACCGCTCCCGCAGCCACTCCGCCAGCGGATAGGTATCGATCTCCTTTTTAGTGGCGATGGGCAGGAACAGGTGCGCGATGTTCACATCATCCAGCGGCAGTTGCCGGCATTGTTCCAGCAAAGCGCTGTTCAGCGCTTCCGCCTCTTCTTCCGTGAGCGACAGCCGCTTTGCAAGATAGGCTTTTCGTATATCCTTTTTAGTGACCATCACCGGAAAGGTATTGCAGGAGGGCTGGTTGCAGCAATTCCGCCTGCATGCTCACAAATTCACGGGTTACTTTCCGCACCCGCGGAATGCGGGCGATACGCGGGTATTGGCTCCAGCCGACGATATCGTCTTCATTGGAATGATGGTCGCCGCTGAAGATCCAGCCGATGACGGGTATCTCCGCCTGCCTGAGCGCCATGGCCGTCAGCAGGCAATGGTTGATGCTGCCGAGGTAGTTTTGTGCAACGATGATGGTCCTGGCGCCGAGGGCTTTGATCAGGTCGATGGTGAACACTTTCTTGTTGAGTGGCACCATGAGGCCGCCCGCGCCTTCGATCACCAGCGGAACGTCCGGTTGCTGCAGCTCCTGCGCCCGCTGCACGATCCGGTCTTCCTGCAGGGTGATCCCCTCCCGCGCGGCGGCGAGATGCGGGGAAGCAGGCATGCGCAGCCTGTACAGCTCTTCCTTGACGCGGGTGTTGTCGCTCAGCAGGGCGCGCAGCGTCTGGGAATCCGTCACATCCTGCAAGCCCGCCTGTACAGGCTTCCAGTAATTAGCGCCGAGCGCTTCCGCAACACAGGCCGATGCAATCGTTTTACCTACGCCTGTGCCGATACCGGTGATGAAGATGTTGTTCATAAAAGCAAATATAAACCATCATTCAACCAATTACCTTAATTTCGTTGACAAGCATCAAGATTATGAAGTACTGTGAAAATATACTGGAAACGATCGGACATACGCCGCTGATAAAACTGCATCGTGTAACATCCGGACTGCCCTGCACCGTGCTGGCAAAAGTGGAATTCTTCAATCCCGGCAACTCCATCAAAGACCGCATGGCCCTGAAAATGGTGGAAGAAGCCGAAAAACAGGGATTGCTGAAGCCCGGCGGCACCATCATTGAAGGCACGTCAGGCAACACCGGCATGGGCCTCGCCCTCGCGGCCGTGATCAAAGGGTACAAGTGTATTTTCACTACTACCGATAAACAATCCAAGGAAAAGGTAGACATCCTCAAAGCCGTAGGCGCCGAAGTGATCGTATGCCCCACCAATGTGCTGCCGGAAGATCCCAAATCCTACTACTCCGTTTCCCGCAGGCTCAGCAAGGAAATTCCCAATTCTTTTTACGTCAATCAATACGATAACCTCGCCAACCGCGACGCCCATTACGAGCAGACAGGCCCGGAAATATGGGAGCAGACGGAAGGAAAGATCACTCACCTCGTAGTAGCCACGGGCACCGGTGGTACTATCACCGGCACCGGCAAGTTCCTGAAAGAAAAAAATCCCGCCATACAGGTCTGGGCGATCGACAGCTACGGTTCGCTGCTGAAAAAGTTCCATGAAACCGGCGAGCTGGACATGAGCGAGGTATATCCCTACATTACCGAAGGCATCGGTGAAGATTTCGTGCCGCAGAACTACGATATGAGCGTCATCGATCACTTTGAAAAAGTGACAGATAAGGACGGGGCGGTGATGGCCCGGCGCATCGCCAAGGAAGAAGGCATTTTTGTGGGTTATTCGGCAGGATCTGCCATAGCAGGACTGGTGCAGCTGAAAAGCAGGCTTAAACCGACGGACGTAGTGGTGGTGGTATTCCACGATCATGGCAGCCGTTATGTGGGAAAAGTATATAACGATCAGTGGATGATGGAACGCGGCTTCCTCGATGTAAAGACCGTCAAGGACATTGTGAACAGCCGCCGCAACCTGCCGCTGGTAACGATCTCGCCGGACGAAACCGTAAGCGAAGCCATCGCGAAGATGAAGAAATTCGATATCGAGCATCTGCCCGTTGCCCGGAACGGAGATTATATCGGCGCCATTTCCGAAGGCGGTCTTTTCAACAAGCTGATCGATCAGCCTGATCTGAAGGAATCATCCGTCAGGAACGTGATGCAGAAAGCGTTTCCACAGGTGTCTATGGATACGCCCATCGAAAAACTGACGATGTACATCAATAAGGAAAATGGCGCTGTATTGACGAAAGACGACAGCGGCAACGCGCACATCGTTACGAAATACGACATCATCCAGGCGCTCGGAAGCTGATATGTTATTCACCGATCAATTAGGCCGTACCATCACGATCCCTGCTCCCCCGCAGCGGATCATATCCGTGGTGCCCTCACAAACGGAGTTGCTGTACGACCTCGGCGCCACCGTTACCGGCATCACCAAATTCTGCGTACATCCGGAAAGCTGGTTCCGCAGCATTACCCGTGTGGGCGGCACCAAGCAGCTGAACATCGACCTGATCACATCTTTACAACCAGACCTCATCATCGCCAATAAAGAAGAGAACGAACGCGCGCAGATAGAAACCCTCGCGGCAAAATTCCCCGTCTGGATCAGCGATATCCAGTCCCTCGAAAACGCCTGCAACATGATCGTTTCCATCGGCGATATCCTCCGGAAAACGGACAAAGCACAAGCCATCGCGGCCACCATCAGGGAAAGGTTCGCGCGGCTGCACCCCGCTCCCACCACCATTCCCACCGCCTACTTCATCTGGCGCGATCCCTGGATGATCGCCGGCGGCGATACCTTCATCCACGAAATGATGCATGCCTGCGGCTTCCGCAATGTATTCGAAGATCTTCCCCGTTATCCTTCCATATCCCTCGCGCAGCTGGCTGCCAGCGGCTGCAGGCTGGTGTTGCTTTCCAGCGAGCCTTACCCTTTCAAAGAGAAACATGTGGCGGAGGTCAGGGAATATCTGCCCGATGCGGAGATCCGGTTGGTAGACGGCGAAATGTTCTCCTGGTACGGCAGCCGCCTGCTGCACGCCCCCGCGTATTTCCAGGAGCTGATCAACTCACTGGGATCATAAGGCAACCTTCGCACATTCCGCTCCGTATCCTTCCCGAAAACAAACCACTCAATTTATGGAAAGAAGAGATTTTTTGTCCACCATGGGCATGACCCTTGCTATTGCCTGTGCGGGCGGTATCGCTGCCTGCAGCAAAGGCGGAGATTCCCCTGAACCAGATCCAAATCCAAATCCGAATCCCAACCCGAATCCCGGAACAAGGCTGACCGTGAACCTTAATTCACAGGTGCAGAACGTAGGCGATTATCTCATCAGCGGCGGCGTAGTGCTGATAAGGATCGCCGCGGGCAATGTACCGGCTTCTTTCTCGGCGGTCACCAGTACCTGTACACATCAAGGCTGCACCTTGTCCGGCTACAGCGGTGGCAAGATCGAATGCGGCAGCTCCTGCGGGCATGGCAGCCGTTTCAATGCGGACGGCTCGGTGAGCAACGGCCCGGCTACAACGGCCCTGGCGAAATACACGGTGGAGATCAGCGGCACTACATTGACAGTGAAATAGTATGCATACCAGGCTGACCGGAAGGCTCCTTTCCGGTCAGCTTCAAAACCTATCCCTCCCATCCACCTTAAACAATAACCAAAAAACACCCCCTTTTTTTAGCAATTTCAACCGTTTGCAAAGCCTTTTATTGGCATTCTCCTAAAAAAAAGCCCCCCTCGCCGCAAAATCTTGCAAAAATGCAAAATTTGAAATCCCTATATTTGCTTTCCTTAAAATCAAACGAAACATATCATTTATGGGAAAGTACAAAGCCGGCGTATTATTCGGTGAAGAGCTGGAAGCGCTCTATAAAGATGCCAAAGAAAATGAATTTGCGATGCCTGCGGTGAACGTAGTAGGCACAGACTCCGTGAATGCCGTGCTGGAAACAGCCGCGAAGGTCAACTCCCCGGTGATCATCCAGTTCTCCAACGGCGGCGCCCAATTCTTCGCCGGTAAAGGAATGCCCAATGATAAGCTCCAGGCGAACATCTCCGGTGGCATATCCGGAGCAAAACACGTACATGAAGTAGCTAAATATTATGGCGTGCCCGTAGTGCTGCACACCGACCATGCCGCCAAAAAATGGTTGCCCTGGATCGACGGACTGCTGGACGCGGGTGAAACCTTCCTCAAAGAAAAAGGCCAGCCCCTCTACAGCTCCCACATGCTCGACCTTTCCGAAGAACCCATCCACGAGAACATCGAAATATCCAAAAAATATTTCGAAAGAATGAACAAGATGGGCATGAGCATTGAGATAGAGCTGGGCGTAACCGGCGGTGAAGAAGACGGTGTGGACAATTCCGGCGTGGAAAACTCCCTGCTGTACACGCAGCCGGAAGACGTTGCCTATGCTTATGAGCAGCTTTCCCAGGTAGGCCCCCGCTTCACGGTAGCCGCCGCTTTCGGCAACGTGCACGGCGTATACAGCCCCGGTAACGTGGAGCTGCGCCCCGAGATCCTGAAAAACAGCCAGGACTTCATCGAAAAGAAATTCGGCACCGCTAAAAAACCCGTATACTACGTATTCCACGGCGGTTCCGGCTCTCCCAAGAACCAGATCAACGAAACCCTCGGCTACGGCGTTATTAAAATGAACATTGATACCGACATGCAATGGGCTTTCTGGGAAGGCGTACTGAATTACTACAAGAAAAATGAAGGGTACCTGCAGGCACAGCTCGGCAACCCCGAAGGCGAGAACAAGCCGAACAAAAAATACTACGATCCGCGCGTATGGCTCCGCAAAGGCGAAGAAACCTTTGTATCCCGCCTCACGGAAGCATTCACCGACCTGAATTGCATTAACCGTAACGCATAATATCAGATATCTTTAGATAGCAACAGGCTGGTCTGGCAACAGGCCGGCCTTTCTTATGCATTGACGTAACGCCCTATCTTTTCCCTTTGAACGTAGTAGGCGATACCCCCAGCTTGCTCTTGAACACCGTGGAAAAATAAGCCGGCGACGAAAACCCCGTCTTATACGCCACTTCCGCCACCGAAAAATCTTCATGCTGCAGGAAATAGCGCGCCTTCTGCAAACGGGTATTCAGAATATATTCGTTCACGTTAGTGCCCATCAGCGTTTTCACTTTCCGGTAAAGCTGCACTTTGGAGATATTCATCTGTTTATAAATATCCTCGATTGAAAATTCTTCGTTCCCGATATTGCTTTCCACGATGGACGTGAACTCCGAAACAAAGCGGAGGTCCGTTCTGCGGGACGCCGTGCCTCTCAGCCCGGCGGGGATGTCCGCCGTGAAATGTTCCTTCAGGTGGCTGCGGTTGGCCAGCAGGCTGGTGAGCGTATGTTGCAATATTTTGAAATCGAAAGGTTTTACGATGTAGGCGTCCGCTTTGTTCTGCAGCCCCTCTATCTGCTGGTCCGGCGTCACCCGCGCCGTTAGCAGCACCACGGGAATGTGGGCCGTACGCACATCCGCCTTGATCTCCTTCAGCAGCGCATGCCCGTCTTTCACCGGCATCATCACATCACAAATGATCCCGTCCGGCAGGTATTCGAAAGCCATCTGCAAGCCCTGCTGGCCGTTTTCAGCTTCCAGCACCTCGTAGTCGTCCGCCAGCCGGTGCCGGATGAAGCTCCGCAGTTCCGGGTTGTCTTCCACCAGCAGCACAACAGACCTTTTATCATGCACGCCCGTTTCTTCCGGCCCGTTCTCCACCGGCAAAAGGTCCGCCATATAAAACTGCGGCTCTTCTTTCGTGGAAGATTCGCTCAGCTCCGCCGGCTCAAAATGCCGGTTGCCCAATGGCAGCAAAACCGTGAAAATGGTGCCCCGGTTCTTGCCGCTGTTTGCCGAGATAGTACCGTGATGCAGCTGCACCAGCTCTTTGCAGAGCGCCAGCCCCAGCCCGGAGCCTTTATGATTGTCCACATCGCCCTGGTAAAAAATATCAAAAGCATGCTGCATCACTTCGGGAGACATGCCGATGCCCGTATCCTGCACCTGGATCACCGCTTCTTCCCCGCGCTTTTCCAGCTTGATGAGCACCGCGCCCTGGTCAGGCGTGAATTTGAAGGCGTTGGACATCAGGTTGAACAACACCTTGTCCATCATCCCGGTATCCATCCACACCGGCAAGGTTCTTTCCGTAGTCACCAGCCGGCAGTCGATCCCCCGCTTGCGCGCGATCTGCTGGAAAATCTCCACGATCTCATGGCAGAAAAGCACCAGGTCGTTTTCTGATGCGCGCACCTGCATTTTGGAAAATTCCAGCTTGCGGAAATCCATCAGCTGATTGACAAGATGCAGCAGGCGCCCCGCATTTTTTCTGACAAGCGACAGCTGCTGCCGGTCGCCGCCCTGCAGGCGCGCATGTTGCAGTATTTCGTCAAGCGGACCAAGAATAAGCGTCAGTGGCGTTCTGATCTCGTGGGAGATGTTGGTAAAAAAGGTGATGCGGGCTTCGTTGGCCTGCGCCGCGGCGGCGCTCATTTCCATCAGCTGCTTGCTTTGACGGCTGATCTCTTCGTTCTGCAAAGCCAGCTTGCGGTTGATCTGCTTGTTAAGGTTGCGCGAATACCAGAGCAGCCCCGCGAAGATCACCGCCGCGCCCAGCGTGATGCCGAGCACGTACAACATGGTGCGCTGGCTTTTGTACACGCGCAGCTGCTCCGCGATCATGCCCTGCTGCAGCTCGATGTCTTTCTGCTGGTTGAGGATCTTGTCGGTTTGCAGCTGCATCATTCTCACATTCGTGGAATCCACCACCAGTGTTTGCAGAAAAGTTTCCTTCGGCAGCGCTGTTTTGTTGAGTATGCTGATGGCGTTCCGGATAGCTTCGGTGCCGCCGGTAGGATATAACAGGGACGCGGTGAGCACTTTGCCGGACACCATTTCCAGCCCCGCCCCTTTGCCGGGCAGCGCATCCACGCCGATGATCTTCATGGAACGCGCACCGGCCTTGATAGCGGCATTACGGGCGCCCAGCGCCATCACGTCATTATGGGCAAATACCAGGTCTGCCTGCGGCAGGATGTTGCGGATGCTGTCCAGCGCCGATTCCGATTTCTGTTTTACCCAGTCGCCATGCACCTGTTGCAGCACATGAATCCCCGGATACCGGCTGATCCCGTCCTGGAACCCGCGCTTCCGTTCGATGGCGGGAGAAGATGCGGGCAGTCCCACCACTTCTATCACATTCCCTTTTCCCTTCAGCAAAGCGGCCACATATTCACCGGCGATCCTGCCAAGCTCATAATTATCCGCGCCGATGTAATTGGTATAGCTGGTGGAAGCGATCTTCCGGTCCACTACGATCACTGGTATGCCACTATTATATGCTTCCTCCACCACCGGCGTCAGCGGCCGGGCCTCATTCGGGGAAATGATCAGCAGGTCGATGCCCTCCGCCATCAGCTCCTGCACCTGCTTCACCTGCAACTGGCTGTTGTCGTCCGCCTGCTTGTAGATCAGCTCTATACCGGGATGGAAGGAAAGCTCCCGTTGCATTTCAGCCAGCATGGACTTTCGCCAGTGATCGGCATCACCGCACTGCGAAAAACCGATCCTGAAATGGCGCGGCTCCGGCGATTGCCTGCAACCAGCCATTACAATTAGCAGCAGGAGCAGCCGGCATAAAGATGTCCTCTTCCACATCGCCGGAAATTTTGGCGGTACGGGCGCCGGAAGCTGCGGCGGTAACCGGTTCAATACGGTGGAATTCATATTCCAATGTAGAATTTTTCTTTCAACTGCGGACAGGAATCGCATACGAAAGCCCTCAAAAATGATCCGGAATTGAAAATATCCTGCACCAAATCTAAAAATCAAATCGAATTAAAAATATTCAACCTGTTTAATCGATTTAAAAACATCCTATTGAAAAAATTTCAAAATGATACGATTTTATAACTGATTGAAACGGGTATTCACGCCTGACGGCGGGAACACTTGTAAGTTGGATGAAATTCCACACGATATATGAAAAACAAAGTTTTCTTCTGGAGTATTACGGTAGCCCTTGGCGGTTTTCTTTTTGGCTTTGATACGGCAGTGATTTCCGGTGCAGAGCAGTCTATTCAAAAATACTGGAGCCTGGATGGTTTCGAGCACGGGCTCACCGTGTCCATCGCCCTCATCGGCACGATCCTCGGTTCCATGCTCGGCAGCATTCCATCGGAAAGGCTTGGCAGAAAGAATACATTGATATTGATCGCGGTGTTATACCTGTTTTCATCCCTTGGCACCGCGCTGGCCACCAACTGGTATGTTTTCCTTGTTTTCCGGTTCCTGGGCGGCATTGGCGTGGGCGCTTCTTCCGTAACGGCGCCGGTATATATTTCCGAAATATCGCCCGCGGCTTCCAGGGGTAAGCTGGTAGCGCTTTTCCAGTTCAATATCGTATTCGGCATACTGATCTCTTATTTGTCCAACTACCTGATCGGGCAGGGCGGCGAATCTTCCTGGCGCTGGATGCTGGGCGTGCAGACCTTTCCTTCCCTCCTTTTCCTGGTCATGCTGCGGTTTGTGCCGGAAAGCCCCCGCTGGCTGATGATCCGCAAAGGCGATTTTCAGCAGGCGGAAAAAACATTCCGGGTGATCAATCCGCAAGGATTTGAAAAGGAAATGGAGATGATCCGGAAAGATATGCAAAACAGTTTCGCCACGGCCGGTGAAACGCTGTTCTCCCGGAAAAACCGCTTCCCGGTGTTCCTCGCCATCGCTTTTGCGGTGTTCAACCAGGTATCGGGGATCAATGCCATCATTTATTACGCGCCGCGGATATTTGAAATGACGGGACTGGGCAAGCAGTCCGCTTTATTATCCAGTGTAGGCATCGGGCTGGTGAATTTCATTTTCACCTTGCTGGCCCTCAATTTCATTGACCGTTTTGGCAGGCGTACGCTGATGCTGATCGGGTCGGTGGGGCTGATCGCCACACTGGGCCTGGTGTCCCGCGCATTTTATCTCAACGACTTTTCCGGCCTGGCCGTAACGGTATTCCTGCTGGTGTACATCGCCTTCTTCGCTTTCTCGCAAGGCGCCGTGATATGGGTGTTCATCTCCGAGATCTTTCCCAACCAGGTAAGGGCAAAAGGGCAAACGCTGGGCAGTATGACGCACTGGGTGATGGCGGCCGTTATTGCTTTTGTATTTCCCATGCTGACGGAAAACCTCGGCGGCGGGAACACCTTTTTATTCTTCTGCATCATGATGGTACTGCAATTGATATTCGTCTGGAAGATCATGCCGGAAACAAAAGGAAAATCACTGGAACAATTGGAGGGTAGCCTCATCATGCATTCATAAATGTTCGACAACATGAAAATTCCACCGTCTATTCCACGTCACAGTATCGCCTGTTTTGGCGAAGTGCTCTGGGACCTGCTGCCATCCGGCCCCCAGCCGGGCGGAGCCCCCATGAACGTGGCCTATCACCTCCACAAGCTGAACCGCAACCCGGCCATGATCAGCCGTACCGGGAAAGATGAAAGAGGCCGCAAGCTGCTGGACATCCTGCAAAACAAAGGCGTTTGCACGGATTACATCCAGCAGGACGATACCGTGCCTACCGGCATCGTCAATGCACAGCAGCATGCAAATGGCGACATGACCTACGAGATCGTGGCGCCCGCGGCATGGGACCACATCACGGCCGACGATCGCACCGCCGCCATGGTGGAGCAGGCGGACTACTTTGTGTTCGGCAGCCTCGCCTGCCGCCATCCCGCCTCCCGTGAAACGCTGTTCCAGCTGCTGGAAAAAGCGCGTACCAAAGTGCTGGACATCAACCTCCGCGCTCCGCATTACGACCGCCCGCTGATTGAATCGCTCCTGCAAAAGGCGGACATCCTCAAGCTGAACATCGACGAACTGGAACTGGTGTCCGGCTGGTATCCCGGCGCCGTCAGCATCACCGCCCGCCTGGCGCACCTGCGCGAACGGTTCAGCATCCCGGTGATCGTGCTGACCATGGGCGCGAACGGCGCCATGCTGGACATCAACGGAAAAACGTATAACCATCCGGGTTATAAGATGAAGGTGGTGGACACCGTAGGCAGCGGC
This sequence comes from Chitinophaga cymbidii, assembly GCF_007992715.1. Lineage (GTDB taxonomy): Bacteria > Bacteroidota > Bacteroidia > Chitinophagales > Chitinophagaceae > Chitinophaga > Chitinophaga cymbidii. Next base: position 115,124 of record NZ_BKAU01000006.1, on the reverse strand, counting down.
GACGCATTCCTCGCCGCCACCCTCTCCATGATGCAGGACAACGCCGGCCCAGCGGACACGCTGGACTTCGCCAACCGCCTCGCGGCCACCATTACCACCTACAAAGGCGCATGCCCCGACTATGACATTAAAGAAGCAGATTCTCTGAAAAGGATAACTCATATTTAAAACCACGTAGTTATGAAATACTGTCTGACAATCATCGCCATCCTGCTCACAGGACTGACCAGTCTTGCCCAGCAGCGAAAAGTGACGGGCACCGTCACGGAAAAAAGCACCGGCACGCCACTTCCCGGTGTCAGTGTACAGGCAACCAATAATTCTGTCATCAGCGACAGCACCGGCAGGTTCTCCATAACAGCTGCCGCCGGCGAGATCCTCACATTTACCTATATCGGCATGAAACCCTCCATGGTGAAAGTCCCCGCCAGCGGAGACATCCAGGTGGCGCTGGACAAAGACGCCAGTAACCTGAACGAAGTGGTGGTCACCGGTTACCAGGCGCAGAAGAAAGCAGACCTCACCGGCGCCGTTTCCGTGGTAGACGTGGAAGCCATTAAGGACATTCCGCTCGGCAATCCCGTGAAAGCCTTGCAGGGCCGCGTTCCCGGCGTTCTCATCACCAGCGACGGCTCTCCCTCCGGCGGCGCCACCGTGCGCATCCGCGGCATTGGCACGCTTGGCAATAACGATCCCCTGTATGTGATCGACGGCGTTCCCACCAAAAGAGGTTTACAGGAACTGAACCAGGATGATATTGAGTCGATACAGGTATTGAAAGACGCATCCTCCGCCACTATCTACGGCTCCCGCGCAGCGAACGGCGTCATCATCGTGACCACTAAAAAAGCACGCAAAGGTTTTACACGGGTGGATTTTGATGCGTCTACTTCGCTTCAGTATTACGCTACCAAACAAAAGACGCTGGACGCGGACGGACGCGGAAAGGCTTACTGGCAGGCGGCTGTGAACGACCGGACCGATCCGAATAATAACCAGATCTATCAATACGACTGGAATGGCGATTATGACAACCCGGTGCTCAACAACATCGTTTACCCGGATTTCATTGATGCGGACCAAACCATGCGCCCCGCCAACACCTACTGGTACGATGAAATTGCGCAGACCTCCGTTATCCAGCAATACAATGTTTCCGTCAGCACCGGCGGCGAACGCGGCAGCGCATTGTTTTCGCTCGGGTATTATGACAACAAGGGCGTGGTAAAAGAATCCAACAACAAAAAGATCACCGCCCGCCTCAATTCCGACTACAGCTTTTTCAAGAACAGGTTGAAGATCGGTGAGAACCTCAACTTCTCCTACATCCGCAACAGGCTCATTCCCATCAGCGACGTACTGTTCACATCACTCGTGCAGCAACCCGTTGTGCCGGTGCATACGGTAGACGGCGGATGGGGCGGCCCCGCGCCCGGCATGACCGACCGCCACAACCCCGTTCGCCTGATCGAGGACAATAAACAAAACCTCAATCACTTCTACCGCGTGTTCGGCAACGTGTATGCGGACCTGGACATCATCCCCGGCCTGCATTTCAGGACGAGCCTGGGCATCGATTATAACGGCAACTACCAGCGCACGCTCCGCAAATCATACGTCTCCGGTTTCCTCTCCGATCCATCCAACCAGACCTCCACCAACCAGGGATACGACGGTAACTGGCTCTGGCAGAATACGCTGAACTACAAGCTGGACCTCGGTCAGCACCGCTTTGAATTCCTCGCTGGGCATGAACAGATCAAGTACATGAACCAGTCCTTCTTCGCGAGCCGGCAAGGCTATGCACTGGAAAACATCGACTACGCTTACATCGACGCCGGCTCTTCCAACAAAGACAATGGCGGCGGCGGCAGCGGCTACGCGCTGTTATCTTTCTTCGGCAAAGCGAACTACGTGTATGCGGACCGTTACCTTGCCTCTGTAACGCTGCGCAGGGACGGTTCTTCACGGTTCGGTAAAGAATACCGCTACGGCGTGTTCCCCGCATTCTCAGTAGGATGGCGCGTCAGCGAAGAAGCCTTTATGAAAGACCAGGATATCATTTCCGATCTGAAATTCCGGTACGGATGGGGTAAATCCGGCAACCAGGAGATCGCCAACAACGCTACCTACGCGCTGTATGCGTCCATCTACGGCGTAGACCCCACCTGGGGCTTTGACAGCGGCAGCGCGTACGACATCAACGGCAGCGGCTCCGGTCAGTTGCCCTCCGGCTTCACGCGCATACAGCAGGGCAACGATTCCCTGAAATGGGAAACCACCATGGAATCCAACTTCGGTGTGGACTTCGGGTTGTTCGATAACAAGCTGACCGGCTCCGTAGATTATTTCATCAAAAAAACATCCGACATTCTCATCAGTCCCGGTTACCTCGCCGTGCAGGGCGAAGGCGGCAACTACTGGTTCAACGGCGCATCCATGCAGAACAAAGGGCTGGAAGTGCTGCTGTCCTACAACGGCAACATTTCCCGGGAACTGAGCTTCACCGTTACCGGCAACTTTTCCACCTACCGCAACAAGGTCACCTATCTGCCGGTGCAGGTGCTGACCTCCTATCCCGGCAACGGCACAGATAAAACCATTCTCGGCCGCTCCATCAACTCCTCTTTCGGATATATTGCGGACGGCCTGTTCACTTCGCAGAAAGAGCTGGACGAATCGCCCGCGCAAACCGGTAAAGGGCTTGGCAGAATCCGTTACCGCGATCTGAACGGCGATAACGTCATCGACGATAAAGACCGCGATTATATCGCAGACGGCAATCCTGATTTTCTTTACGGGCTGAACTTCGAGCTGTCTTACAAAAATTTCGATTTGAGCTTTTTCCTGCAAGGCGTGCAGGGGATACAGGTGTATAATGAATTCAAGACCTTCACGGATTTTTCATCGCTCTGGGTGGGCAGCAACTGGGGAGAAAGGACCCTCAGCGCCTGGACCCCTTCCAACCCAACGTCCACCATCCCCGCGCTGACGCTCGTAAACCGGAACAACGAAGGCCGCGCCTCCACCTATTTCTACGAGGACGGCTCCTACCTGAAGCTGCGTAACATCCAGCTCGGCTATAATCTGCGCCAGGCACTGCGGAATACCAGCATCCAGAACGCGCGCGTGTTCCTCCAGGCCAGCAACCTGCTGACGTTCAAGAACAAAGGGTTCACGGCCGCGGACCCCGAAGCGCCGGGCCAGTCCTTCCCCATTCCCGTGATCGTCACCGCAGGTTTTAATGTTTCTCTCTGATCAACAATGGCGTCCGCGCCATCAAAACATATGAAAATGAAAAACATCTTCTTGCTCATCCTCTCCGCCTTCCTCCTCACATCTTCCTGTAAAGATGTGCTGGACCAGACGCCGCAGGGCGTTGTATCGGACGATGATCTCAATACGCCCGAGAACGTAGATAAAATGGTGATCGCCGCCTATTCCGCGCTCGGCAACGACCACTACACTTCTCCTTACACCAGCCTCTGGGCCTACGGCAGCATCCGCGGCGGCGATGCCTACAAAGGCGGCGACGGCCCCGGAGATATCAGCGAATTTCACCTGCTGGAAACATTTTCGCTGAACCGGGTGGACAATGGCCTCACCGATGAACTGTGGTTCCGCCTGTATGTGGGCATCGGCCGGGTGAACGACGCATTGCGGCGCCTCAATGCCATCGATGCGGGCGTATATCCCGACAAGGAGATCAGGCAGGGCGAGCTGCGCTTCCTGCGCGGGCACTTTTATTTCCTGCTGAAAGTGCTGTTCAAATACATGCCTTACATCGATGAGAACGCCGAAAGAACAGCGTACGACACCATCTCCAACCGGGCTTTTTCCAACGACGCGCTGTGGACGAAGATAGCGGACGACTTCCGCGCCGCCGTGGCACAGCTGCCGCCCAACCAGGCCGAGGTGGGCCGCGCCAACCAGGTGTCCGCCAAGGCTTATCTCGCCAAAACATTGCTCTACCAGGCGTATGAGCAGAATGAAAAGAACGAAGTGATCAACATCAATACGGACAGGCTCAATGAAGTGAACAAGCTGTGCGACGAGATCATCGGTGCGCAGAAATATGTGCTCAATGATGATTATGGCGATAACTTCCGCGCACAAACCGAGAACAGCCGCGAATCCGTATTCGCCATACAGTTTTCGAAAGACGACGGTACGCCCAAAGGACGCCTCGATTACGGCCATGCGCTGAACTACCCGATGAACCAGGAGTTCGGGTGCTGCGGGTTCCACGTACCGAGTCACGATCTGATCAACGCATTTAAAACGGACGCCAGCGGCCTGCCGATGTTCGATCATTACAATGATGTGGACGTTGCCGAATCCGGCGATTACCAGACCGGCACCTTCGATCCGCGCCTCGATCATACCGTGGCCATTCCCGGCAAACCGTACAAATACGATCCGTTGTTTGTTTTCCAGCGCTCCTGGGCGCGCGCCCCCGAAGTGTATGATGCATTCGCCAGCCTGAAAGAAGCCGTGGCGCCGGATGATCCTTCGTTTCAGAAGATCCCGCCTTTCATGTCCAGCTCCAAGAACTGGGACATCATCCGGTTCAGTGATGTAATGCTCTTCAAAGCTGAAGCACTGATAGAACTGGGACGGCAGAACGAAGCCCTCCCGCTTATCAACGAGCTGCGCACCCGTTCGGCAGGCAGCACCGCGCGGCTGAAGAAGCAGGACGGCACCGCTTCGTCCAACTACCACGTGGCTACCTACCAGCCTGGTGTAAACTGCACGTGGACGCAGCCCTTCGCCCGGCAGGCCCTGCGCTGGGAGCGCCGGCTGGAATTTGCGACCGAAGGTTATCATTTCTTTGACCTGGTTCGATGGGGAATTGCCGCGGATTATATCAACCACTACTTTACGGTAGAGAAAGCCCGGTCCGCACACCTCAGCGATGCCGCGTTCCAGGAAAACAGGGATGAATACCTGCCCGTCCCCCTTAACCAGATCAACTACAGCCGCGGGCTCTACAAACAAAATTATGGGTGGTAATAACAATTTGTAACTATTAAATTGCATGTCATGAAGATCATCTGGACTGGAATATTATGCCTTTGTGTGCTCGCGCAAACTGCCAGCGCGCAACAATTCAGCAAAACTTTCAAAGCTTCGCAAAAGTGGCTGGCGCTGCCCGTGAAGAACGGCGCGCCGAAAAAGAACGTGGAGTTATGGATAGACGGCGAAAATGAACGCTGGTTTGATATTGAACTGGCGGACGGGGAACCCGACTGGTACGCTTATCTCGATATCAGCGACTGGAAAGGGATGGATATTGAATTGCGGGTAGACAAGCTGGATGCGGCTTCCAAAGCCTTTAACCCTATCCGTCAAAGCGATGAGGACAAGAACGAAGGCGTGCTTTACAAGGAAAAGCTCCGCGGCCAGTTCCATTTCTCTCCCAAACGGGGATGGACAAACGATCCGAACGGCATGGTGTACTACAACGGGGAATATCACCTTTTTTTCCAGCATAATCCTTATGGTGTGAAATGGGGAAATATGCACTGGGGGCATGCTGTCAGCAAAGACCTCGTGCACTGGACAGAGCTGGGTGAAGCCCTCTACCCGGATAAATTCGGCCCCATGTTCAGCGGCGGCGCGGTGGTGGACAGTAATAACACCAGCGGCTTCGGACAGGCCGGCAAACCGCCGATGGTGATGTTCTTTACCGGCGCCCGTTCATGGGGACAAGGACTTGCCTGGAGCACCGACGGCAGAACGTTTTCCAAAATGGACCGCACCGTGGTGCACCGCATCAATAAAGACAACCGCGATCCCAAAGTGATCTGGCATGCGCCCACCAAAAAATGGGTGATGGTGCTCTGGGTGGAAAGAGAAAACGGCCAGAACAGCATGCAGTTCCTCAACTCCCCCGACCTGAAGCACTGGACGAAGACCAGCATCACAATGGGCGGTAGAGGCGACGACCGCTACCTGTTCGAATGCCCTGAATTTTTCGAGCTGCCCGTGGAAGGCCGGCCGGGAGAAAAGAAATGGGTGCTGACCGCCGCCAACAGCGAATACGCCATCGGCACGTTCGACGGAATTACTTTTACACCCGAAGCAGAAAGGCTGCAAGGCCAGCGTGGCCGCGACTTCTACGCCGCCCAGACCTTCTCCGACCAGCCGCAGGGACGGCGCATAGAGATCGGCTGGTGGCGTACGCATACGGACAAGGGCGGCAACAGCTTCAACCAGTCCCAAAGCATTCCCATGGAACTCAAGCTGGTGCCTACCGCGGAAGGGCTCCGGCTGACCCGTACTCCCGTAAAGGAACTGGAAGTGCTGCGCGAAAAGACCTATACGGTCAAAGCCCGCAGCCTGAAAGAAGGCGGCAGCAACCCGTTCGCGGACATCCAGGAGGAACTGCTGGAAATCCGCACTACGATTGAGCCGGGCAAAGCCAGCCAGGTAACGCTGGATATCAACGGCCTGCCGGTAGTATATGATGTAGCAAAACAACAGTTGCAGATAGACGGCGTCAACGCCCCCGCGCCGCTGGTGAACGGCAAATTATCACTGATCATTTATGCTGACCGCATCGGGGTGGAAGTGTTTACGGCGGACGGGCTGCTTTTTATGCCGGTAAATGTGAACATTGACACGACTAAACGTTCTTTGGGCCTGTCTGTGAAAGGCGGTACGGCGAAACTGGGCAAAACAACGGTTTATGGATTGAAAAGTATCTGGTAAGCGCTTAATTTTAATTTATCGTATCTTGCACCATTATTCTTTAATCAAATACTAGTATGAGCTGGTTTAAGCGAATTAAACAGGGTATTCAGACCACTACCAGTGAGAAGAAAGAAGCACCGGACGGTTTATGGCACAAATGCCCGAATTGCAAGAAAACGACCACAATGAAAGACCTGAAAGCGAATTTGTACGTATGCGACAAATGTAACTTTCACAACCGCATTAATTCACCCGAGTACTTCGAGATCATTTTTGACGACAATGTTTTCGAAGAGCTGTTCACCAATATCTACCCGAAAGACCTGCTTGGATTCAATGACCTGAAGCCCTACGGCGCCAGGCTGCAGGAAGCCCAGAAAAAGTCCGGTCTTACAGACGCGATGCGCGTGGGAGCAGGTGAAGTGAACGGGAAAGGGCTGGTGGTGGCCTGTATGGACTTTAACTTCATCGGCGGCTCCATGGGTTCCGTAGTGGGTGAAAAGATCGCGCGCAGCATTGATCATTGCATTGCCCATAAAGTAGGGCTGCTGATCATCTCCAAATCCGGCGGTGCGCGCATGATGGAAAGCGCCTTCTCGCTGATGCAGATGGCAAAGACCTCCGCGAAGCTGACGCAGCTGGCGGCGGCGCGCCTCCCCTATATTTCATTGATGACCGACCCGACCACCGGCGGCGTAACCGCATCCTACGCCATGCTTGGCGACATCAATACCGCAGAGCCCGGCGCCCTCATCGGCTTCGCCGGCCCCCGCGTGATCAAGGAAACAATTAAAAAAGATCTCCCCGAAGGCTTCCAAAGTGCAGAATTCCTCCTGGAACACGGGTTCCTGGACTTCATCGTGGACCGAAAGGAATTGAAGAACAGGCTCAGCACCCTGCTGGAGCTTTTTGAGAAATGATATAGACCATTCTTTCCGGTGACGGCAAACGGCACCGGAAAGAATTTCCGGCACCATGGCAGAACTAAAGAACAGATCGGCATACTTTGAATTTGCGATAGAAGATAAATTTATCGCCGGCCTCGTATTGACCGGCACCGAGATCAAATCCATCCGCCAGAGCAAGGTGAGCTTTGCCGACAGCTTTTGCTACTTCTCAAAGGGAGAGCTGTACGTAAAAAGCCTCCACATCGCTGAATACACTTACGGCACCTACGCCAACCACGACCCCATCCGCGAGCGCAAGCTCCTCCTCCAAAAGAAAGAGCTGAAGAAACTCGAAAAAAAGATCCAGGAAAGAGGCTATACGATCGTTCCGCTTCGTATATTCATTACCGAGAAAGGGCTGGCTAAAATGGAGATCGGCGTGGGCAAAGGTAAAAAGCTGCACGACAAACGCGATTCCATCAAACAGCGGGAAGTAGACCGCGAACTGCGGAGGAATTTTAAAGTCTGAGCGCACCCCGTCCCGATATACCCCGGTATTTGAATATATTATCTATATTCGCAATCAATTAAAGGTTTATGTTCCGCTACTTACCTATCCTCCTGGCCGTGGTCCTGTTTTCCTGCAAGTCCGGCGAGAAACTGTACAACCAGGGCCGCTACGGCGATGCTGTGGAAGCGTTCGTCAAGAAACTGCAGCGCAGGCCACAGGACGCCACATCCCTGCAACTATTGCCCAAAGCCTACGAAGCCGCCATGGATTACCATGAAAGCCGGGCGAAGCAGGCGCTCGCATCCAATAACGACCTGAAATGGGAAGCCGTGCGCACGGAATACCGCGCCATGCAGGCACTCTACAACGCCATCCGGTCATCCCCCGCCGCCAACAGCGTAGTAAAACCGAAGGATTATTCTACCGCCATCACCGGCGCGCAGGAAAATGCCGCCGAAGCCCGCTATGCGCGCGGTATTCAGCTGCTGGATGAAGGCGACAAATACAGCGCCCGCCAGGCATACGAAGAGTTCAATGCCGCCCTTCGCCTCGCACCGAATTATAAAGATGCGGAGCAACTGCGCGAACAGGCTTTCCAGATGGGACTGGTGAACGTGGTAGTAAGTGAGATTGACGTGCGCTCCCCCTACTTCCAGTTCTCCGCGGACCAGTTCAGGGATGCGCTCGTCCGTAACCTCGAACAGCGCCGGATCAACAGCTTCGTAAAATTCTACGATGAACGGTATGTGCGCGGCGACCGCGATTTCAGGCCGGACCAGTATATGGAAATGCGCTTTTATGATTTTGTAGTGGGACAAACGTACGTAGACCGCTCGCAGCGGGAAGTTTCCAAAAAGATAGCCGTGCCTGGCAATAAAAAGGACAGCGTTGTTTACATCACCGTAAAAGCAACGCTTTTCATTACGAGAAAGACCGTAGCGTCCAGCGGCGTGCTGGATTACCGCATCACCGACGTGGGCAATAACCGCGTGCTGCGCCAGAACAGGGTGCCCGGCAGCTTTACCTGGCAGAACCAGTTCGGTACCTACCGCGGTGATGAAAGGGCGCTGAGCGACGAGGATAAAAAGCTGATGGGCGGCCGCGACATTCCGCCACCACCGCCGCAAGACCTGTTCCTCGAACTGACAAGACCGATCTACGACAGGCTGGCCGGCGAGCTGCAAAGCTTTTACAACCAGTATTAACCTTTTTCCGCCTTTATTGTTATAACCTGAAAACGCTCACATGAAAAAATCCATTCCCGCATTCATGGCGCTTATAGCCGGAATGCTGTTCATCGGTTGCGCATCTTCCCAGAAATCGTCCGCGAACAACGATGCAGATCTTTTTAAAACGTGGCGGCTGATAGAGCTGGATGGGCAGGCGGTGGATACCACCAAACTGAACCGCCCCGCGCAACTCACTTTTGAAGCAGCGGACCAGCGCGTGTTCGGTTCCGCGGGCTGTAATTCCATGACCGGCAAATATACACTGGAAGCCCCCAACAAACTGACCTTCTCACCCATGGCCGCCACTAAAATGGCCTGTCCGGATATGAGCCTGGAAAGCAAATTCCATGAGATCATCGCGAAAGTAAATACCTGGAGCGTAACGGAAGGGTTCCTGGTGTTGAGCCAGGACAATACGCCGCTAGCGAAATTCGTTGCGAAATAGGGATTTTACTTTATCAGATCGCCTGATGATGATGCCACAGCTTTGAATAGAGCGCATTGTTCTGCAGCAGCTGGCTGTGTGTGCCTTCCTCCGCCATCACGCCTTCCTGCAATACCACGATCTTGTCCGCATTGATCACTGTGCTGAGGCGGTGCGCGATCACAAGAATGGTTTTCCCCTTGTTCCGCAGCTCCTGCATCACTTCCTGCACGTACTGGTCGGAAACGGAATCGAGGGAGGAAGTAGCTTCGTCGAGGATGAGGATGTCGGGATCACGGTAGAGCGCCCGCGCGATGGCGAGCCGCTGGCGCTGGCCGCCGGAGAGGTTCACACCATGTTCCCCCAGCATGGTATTAAAGCCTTCGGGCAGTTTTTCGATAAAATGAAGGATGCCCAGCTGTGCCGATATTTGCAGCACCTTTTGCATGTCCGGCTCAAACTCGCCCACTGCAATATTTTCCAGTACGGTGCCGGCGAAAAGATCGATCTGTTGCGGCACCACGCTCACCTGCCTCCGCAGGCTTTCATGTTCGATATAACGGATATCCATATTACCAATGGTGATGCTGCCTTCCTGCAGGGGATAAATGTTCTGCAGCAGAGCCATGAGCGTGGATTTGCCGGAGCCGCTCTCTCCCACTATCGCGGTGATCTTGCCTTTGCGGACGTGCAGGTTAAAATGCCGGAACACTTCCACGCGGGTGCCATAGCGGAAAGAAACATTTTGAAACACGATATCTCCCGCCTGCCCGGCGGCCAGCTTTACTTTATTGCCGGTTTCTTCCTGCGCCAGGTCCATGATCTCGAAGAGGCGGTCCGCCGCGATGAGGGCGTCCTGCAGGCTTCTGTTCGCGCCGATGAGGCTCATAGCGGGACCGGTGAAATAGCCGATCAAAGCGTAAAAGCTCAACAGCTCCCCGGGGCTCAGCTGCCTGTCCATCACAAAATACGATCCGGCCCACAACAGTACTACCACGAAAGCGCTCGTCACAAAACTGCTGATATTCCCGATGTACAGGTTGCTGACGGAGGAAGAAAAGATCGTTTTCAGCAAACGCACGAAGCGGCTTTCCGTTTTCATGTTCGCATATTCCTCCAGCCCGAAACGCTTGATGGTGGCCGCCGCATTCAGCGATTCCACCAGCTGGCTGCCCAGTTCGGCATTATCCTCCATCAGCCTGCGCTGCATCCTGCGGTTGATCTGGTTGCTGATCCGGTATACGATGCCGTACACCGGCAATATCGCCAGCACGATCAGCGCCAGCTTCCAGTAGTAAGTGAACATCAGCGCAAAAGAAAACAGCACAATGAACACATTCACCACCAGTCCGATCGCTACATCATTAATGAATACACGAATTTTAACGGCATCGCCTATACGGGAAGTGATCTCGCCCACCCGCATGGTATCGAAGAACTGCTGCGGCAGCCGCAGCAAATGCTTGTAGTAGCCCAGGATCAGCCGCGCATCGATCTGCTGCCCGGTTTTCAGCGCGAAAATGCTCTTCCACTGCCCGATGAAAAATTGCAGCACCAGTATGAGCAGCATGATAACGCCGAGCAGGTTGAGCAGGTTGCCGTTGCCTTCCACGAGCACATTGTCCACGATCTTCTGTACGTAGATGGAAGTGGAAAGGCCGAGCACGGTGTATATGCAGGCGCCGAACAGGGCTTGCAGCACCACGGTACGGTGCGGCCGCAGCAGGAACCAGAAGCGCTGCAGATGCGAAACCTTCTCATTCCCGGCCTGGAAGCTTTCATCGGGCATGAGCAGGATCAGCACATTGGTCCAGATGGCGGTGAACTGCGCATGAGTCATTTTATGGAACAGGCCGTCGGCGGGGTCCATCACGGTGATATGCGTTTTGGTAACGCGGTATATCACCACGAAGTGATGCAGCTTTTCCTGGATCACCACATGGGCGATAGCAGGCTTGGGAATGTTAAAAAGCGCGTCGAACGGGCCTTTCACGCCTTTGGCCTGGAAGCCGATCTTGCCGGCGGCTTCGATCACGCCCAGCACGTTCGTTCCCTTGCTGTCGGTTGCCGCCATCTGGCGGATACGGGCAACGGGGAGCTGCAGGTTGTAAAAGGCGGCCACAGATGCGAGGCAGGCGGCGCCGCAATCGCTGATATCCCGCTGGCGGACGCGGGCGTTTTTCTTTAATCTGATGTTAGCGGACATGGGCTATTTTTTACCGGAGGTGTTGGGATTGATCCAGTCGTCTGTTCTATCATATAACAATTGAAAGAGGCTGCGTTTCGTGAGTATAAAACGCGCCTGCAGGGTCATACCTTTTTTGAGTTTTCCTTTGATGCCGCCGGCGGTGTGTACTTCGGTATTATCAAACAGGCAGCGCACCTTGAACACGGGCTGGTTGTCCACCAGCGTGAAATCATTGTCCACACTTTCCACCGTGCCGTCTACCACGCCCCATTCATTATAATTAAAAGCATCTACCTGGAATTTAACGGGCATGCCTGCACGCAGATAACCAATATCTTTCGGTGAAACAAGGCACTCGGCTACCAGGTTGGAATCGGGCGAGATAATGCCCATCAGTTCGCCTACCTGCACGAAACCACCGGCATATTTCCCGTTGAATTCCTGCAAGGTACCGCTCACAGGGGCTTTGATCAGGTTCCATTCTTTTTGCTTTTCCAGCTGTGCGGCATCTGCCTGCAGGCGGTTGCTTTCCATTTTATACCGGCTCAGCTCTTCCTGCCAGGCGCTGCGCTGCTGCTGTATGGCCAGCCTGTAGGCCGCCACGCTTTTGTCGTATTCATACTGTTTGTCCCGCAGCTCTTTCTCCGCGATCACTTTGTCCGCATGCAGCTTCTCATACATTTCCAGGTCGCTTTGCAGCTTGCGCATGGTGGCATGCTGCTCGTTCAACGACGATACAAAGCGGCTGTATTGCTGCTGGTATAAAGCGGACTGCAGCCCGTTGCCACCGCCGCCTGCCGCGAGGCGGGCAAGATCGCTGATATAGGCATCCCGCTGCTTCAGCTCAAAAGAAGTCTGCATCAGCTTGCTGTTGCTGATGTCTTCCTGCAGGCGCAGGAGCAGCTGACCTTTGTTTACATACTGTCCTTCATGCACCAGCACCTCTTCAATGGTACCGGCCACAAGGCTGCGCAGTTCATTCTTTTCCGTAATGGGCCTGACGATGCCGGCGGACTTAACGGAAACATCTACTTTAATAAAAGGTAACGCAAGCAGGCTGAGCAGCACTGCCAAAAGTACGGTAGCGTAAATCACCTGTGTTCTGACCTTTACACGGGGCAACCAGGTAAACGCAGAGTGTTCGATGACCTCTACAGGAAATAATTGAGGCATGGGCAAATTTTTCTCCATGAAAAATATTGCCTCGACGGTTCAAACGGGTTAAAAAATTGTTGCTTAAAGACGATAAAGCAAGTTACGATTTTTTCTGATATTACTCGCCTCTTTCATATCCTTCATCAATCAGCAGGGAGCCGCCGTCCGCCGCGGCCGTAGCCAGTTCGTCGCAACGGTTGTTTTCGGGGTTGGTGGCATGGCCTTTCACCCACTGGAATTTGATGCGTTGTTTTTTATAGAGGGGAATGAAGCGTTCCCATAGGTCGCGGTTCTTTTTATCCTTGAAGCCGATCTTGATCCAGTTCCACAGCCAGCCTTTCTCAACGGAGTTGACCACATACTGGCTGTCTGTATAAATGGTGATGGAAAGCCCTTCTTTTGTAAGCGCTTCCAGCGCCACGATCACTGCCAGCAGTTCCATGCGGTTGTTGGTGGTCATACGGTATCCCTGTGATAATTCCTTGCGGACCTTTCCCCATATCAGTACTACGCCATATCCTCCCCTGCCGGGGTTCCCGCGGGCCGCGCCATCCGTATAAATGATCAGTTGCTGGTTCGTCAATGCCTTTCTGTTTTAAGGCTGCAAAAATAAGGGAGAATCCCGAAGCACAAAGTAAAATTTCAGTCCTGCAAGATGCCTGTGCCTTGCAGGTTGCCACATGAAGAACACCCCGAACATCAGACCTGGAAAACCCCGGTTTTAAAACTCTCCTCCACCGGCGCCTGGTTGGCCGCCCTGAGGCATTCCGCCACCACCTGGCGGGTCTGCGCCGGATCAATGATCTCGTCCACCCACAGCCGCGCGGCGGCGTAGTAAGGTGTTGTCTGCGCGTTGTACTTGTCGGTGATATCTTTCAGCAGCTTTGTTTCTGTTTCGGGAGAAATGACTTCTCCTTTTGCTTTCAGCGAGGCCACCTGGATCTGAAGCAGGGTTTTCGCGGCCTGTTCGCCGCCCATCACCGCGATCTTGGCATTCGGCCAGGCGAAAATAAAGCGCGGATCATAGGCTTTCCCGCACATGGCGTAGTTGCCCGCGCCGTAGGAATTTCCGATGATAACGGTGATCTTCGGCACGATGGAATTGGCTACGGCATTCACCAGTTTTGCACCGTCCTTGATGATGCCGGCGTGCTCGCTCCTGCTGCCCACCATGAAGCCTGTTACATCCTGCAGGAAAAGCAGCGGTATTTTTTTCTGGTTGCAATTCATGATGAAGCGGGCCGCCTTGTCAGCACTGTCATTATAGATCACGCCGCCCATCTGCATTTCACCTTTGCGGTTCTTCACCATCTTCCGCTGGTTCGCCACGATGCCCACGGCCCAGCCTTCGATACGGGCGTAACCGCACAATATCGTTTTACCGTAATCTTCCTTGTATTCATCAAACACAGAACCATCCACCAGCCTTTCAATGATCTCCCGTACATCGTATGACCGCGTGCTGTCCGCCGGCACAACGCCGTATAGCCCTTCAGGTGATTTCAGCGGCGCTACTGGTGTGATGTGATCAAAACCCGCGGTGGTATTATGCCCGATCCGGGATACGATCTGTTTGATCCTGTCCAGGCACTCTTTATCATTTTTAAATTTATAATCGGCAATGCCGGAGATCTCTGTATGCGTCACGGCGCCGCCAAGGGTTTCCGCGTCCACCTCCTCCCCGATAGCCGCTTTCACAAGATAAGGCCCGGCGAGAAAGATGGAGCCGTTGCCTTCCACCATCAGCACTTCATCGCTCATGATGGGCAGGTACGCCCCGCCCGCCACACAGCTTCCCATCACGGCGGCGATCTGCGTGATGCCCATTGCGCTCATGCGGGCATTGTTGCGAAAAATACGGCCGAAATGCTCCTTATCCGGGAATATCTCGTCCTGCATCGGCAGGTAAACGCCCGCGCTGTCTACCAGGTAAATAATGGGCAGGCGGTTTTCCATGGCGATCTCCTGCAGGCGCAGGTTTTTCTTGCCCGTCATCGGGAACCAGGCGCCGGCTTTCACGGTCATGTCGTTGGCAACGATCACGCATTGCCGGCCGCTTACATAACCAAGTCCGGCTACGGTTCCCGCGGCGGGACAGCCGCCATGCTCCCCGTACATTTCATATGCGGCAAAAGCGCCGATCTCCAGGAATTCCGTGTTTTTATCCACCAGGTAGCCGATCCGCTCCCGGGGTGTTAGTTTACCGCGCTGGCGGAGCTTTTCAATACTTTTTTTACCTCCACCCTGTGCTATCACCGCCAGCTTTTGTTTCATGGTGCTGACCAACCTGCGCATGATATCCTCATTTTTGTTAAATTCCAGTTGCTGTTGCTCCATAAACGGTATTTATTTGGCTAAAAATAAGGGAAAATGAGGGAATGGCCTGCTAATTGTAAAAGGATGATAAAGCAATAGCCGTATCATAAAACCTTTTCTTTATGTCTACACTCATTGTATTATCCGAATCATTACAGCACATTTATCATGGTCAGCCCTGGCTGGATGTGACGTTACTGGAGCATTTGCAGGAAACGGACGCGGAGCAGGCCACGCGGCGGATCGGGGAATCGCACTGCATCTGGGAGCTGGTGAACCACCTGATCTACTGGCATCAGAACGTTACCCGGAAGCTGAAAGGCGAAAAGCCGGAGCAGGAAGGCGATCTGCCGGATTTTTACCTGCCGGAGAACCACGGTGAAAACAACTGGCAGGCCACGCTGCACCGGCTGGAACATTCTATTACGCAAATGGTGGAAACAATCCGTAATTTTCCGGAAGAAAAGCTGTTCACCCCGGTACCGGAAACGCAGCACAATGCTTACTATTATATCGTTGGCGTATTGCAGCATATTGCTTATCACCTCGGACAGATCGTGCTGCTGCGCAAATATGTCGTACAATAGAACAGCGCCACTGAAAAGCGGCGCTGCTACATAGGAAATGGTTAAAAATGCCTTTTGGCATCTCCATACTAATATACTACAATATCCCTTTCATGCAACCACTGTCTATTCCCCGCGAACGAATTTATTCCGTTGATGTGCTCAGGGGCCTGGTAATGATCCTGATGGCGCTGGACCACACGCGCGATTTTTTCCATTCCACCGCCATGACGCAAGACCCGCTGGACGTGCAGACCACGCATCCCATGCTGTACATCACACGCTGGATCACGCATTTCTGCGCGCCGGTATTTGTTTTTCTTTCCGGCCTGTCCGTTCAGCTGATGAATGGCAGGAAAACATCGAAGGAGATCAGCAGCTTCCTGATGAAACGCGGGCTCTGGCTTATTCTTGTGGAGATCACGCTGGTATCGTTCGCATTGAGCTTTAACCCGCTTATGAATGTAGTGGTGTTGCAGGTGATATGGGCGATCGGGATATCTTTTGTTTGCCTGGCCTTGCTTGTTTTTCTGCCCTGGCAGGTGATCCTGGGGTTGGGGCTGCTCATCACGGCTTCGCATAACCTCCTGAATTATGTGGAAGCGAAACCGGGTTTCGAAGCCGGACTGTGGTGGCAGCTGATGCACCAGACGCGGTATACTTTCTTTGAATATCTGCCGGGGCATGGTTTCATTGTACTGTACCCTTTCCTGCCCTGGCTAGGTATTATGCTGATGGGATATGGGTTTGGGCGGTTCTTTCAGGCGGATGTCGGCACTGTACAACGGAAACGGATACTCGTAGCGACCGGTATAACGATGATGGTTGTGTTTGTTGTGGTAAGATGGCTGAACGGGTACGGGGACCCTCGCCCCTGGGCCTCCCAGCCACACTGGGCCGCCACGCTCGGGGATTTCATGAACGTACAGAAATATCCCCCCTCACTGATGTACGCCTGCGCCACCCTCGGCCCCGCCCTGCTGGTGCTCGCCTGGCTCGAAGGCAAAAAGAGCCGGTTTACAGACATCGCGAAGATCTACGGCAGCGTGCCTTTCTTTTATTACATCCTGCACTTCTATCTCATTCACCTGCTTTGCCTGATCATGTTCTTTGTATCCGGCTACGGCGTGAATGATATCGCGAACCCGCAGGTGCCCTTCCTGTTCAGGCCGCCGGATTTCGGTTATCCCCTCGGGACCGTATACCTGGTATGGATCGGCGTAGTAGCGCTGCTGTACCCGCTTTGCAAGCGGTACGCCGCCTATAAGCAAACGCACCGGAAATGGTGGCTGAGCTACCTCTGACGCAGCTTCAGCTCATATCTTTCCTCATACAGGTCATGCCCCCACATCTGTTGCGGCTCCGTGCCTGTTTTCACAAATCCCGCGCGGGTGTAGAGCTTTGCCGCTACATCCTGCTGATGCGTGGTAAGCAGGTACACTTCGCGGAAGGCTTTCTTCCGGCAGTAAGCCATGGCTTTGTCCATCAGCGCCTTACCCAAACCGATCCCGCGGAATGACGGATGGATAAGGAACCAGCGCAGCTGCGCTTTCGCCTTTCCGCGGTGGATGATCGCTACCAGCCCCACCAGTTCCCCGTGCCAGGTAGCCAACCAGAGCCGGTCACGCGCCGGATCATACGCAGGCAGGAACTCATGGAAGGTGGACACCACATATTTTTCAAAATCGATGTTATAGGCGAATTCCTTTGCGTACAATACGCCGTGCAGCCGGATAATATCCCCGATATCGCCGGGCCGCAGCTCGTGGCGGATGACGATGTCTTCCAGCCTGGGTGTACTGTTCGGCGCCTTCAGCAGCCGGCGCACCGTGCCCATCGCGCCGGCGATCTGTTCCTGCTGCGTGTGGTCCAGCCCCTTCAGCATTTCCTGTATCTGGTGGTCGGACAGCTCATTCATACGGGTCACCACCTTCCTGCCGCGGGCGGTCAGCTGCAGGTAAAAGGAACGCCCGTCCTCCGGCAATGGATGCTTGATGAGCAGCCCCTGCTTTTCAAAGCCGCGGAGAATGCGGCTGAGATAGCCCGCATCCATTTTCAGCGCTTCCCGTATGCCCGTGGCCGTGGTACGCCCCGCAAAGTGGATCTCATACAGCACGCGAATGTCCGTCAGGGAATATTCACTGTCAAACACATGCTGCTGCAACAGGCCAAGCTGTAAAGTATAAAAACGGTTGAACTGCCGGATATCCGCAATAAGTTGTTCCGCCTCCATGTCATGTATATTTTCACCAAATATACAATTTAGTTGATTTAGTCAACTAAATTAATTGACATAGTCAATTAAATGTCCTTCAGGGAGCTCAGGCGTTTAACGCGGATGTAAAAATCCTCGGTGCGCACCTTGAAATCTTTTTCCGTCATATCTTTCAGCTCGCTGCGTTTCCATTCCTGTTCCGGGTAAATGAAAGAAAAGCTGTCCTTTTCCAGCGTGACCTTTACCGGCATGCGGAAGCGCTCCACCGTGCCGCTCCACTTGTAGTATACATATAAAGCACCGTCTTCTTTTGTAATAAAACAGGTCAGCTCCGGCACGCTGGTCTGCCGCAGGTATTGCTCAAAGAAGCCCGACAGGTCCCGGTGCGTCACCTGCGCAACGAAGGCGGTCACATCTTCTGTGGTGATGGTCTGATACCTGAAATGTTCCTGCAGGGCTTTGAGCACGTCGAAGAACACGGCGCTGTCGTCCAGCACGCTGCGCAGGGTATGTATTACGCGGCAGCCCTTGGAATAAACGTCCCACAACTCGTAAAATATATGGTTCACATCGTGCTCACCGATCAGCGGTTCACGGTTGGCGGGCTTTTCCTGTTCCAGCGCTTTCAGCGCCGCTTCCTCCCCTTTCGTTTGCCCGATCATCATCTTTTCCGCATACGTGGCAAACCCTTCATGCAGCCAGAAATCCGCCATGTCCTTACAACTCAGGCTATTGCCCCACCATTCATGCGCCACCTCGTGCCACATCAGGCGTTCCAGCTCCCCCGCATCGCCGCCAAAACCGCCGAGCGCAACAGCGCTCTGGTGTTCCATGGCATGCAGGGTTTCGATCAGCGTAAATCCGTCACGGGGAAAAGGATACGGCCCGAAGGATTGCTCATAAAAAGCCAGCATCGGTTTTACTTTTTGCGAGAGCGCCTTCGCCTTTTCAAGATGATAGGGCAGGCAATAATAGTCCAGCGTCAGCGTATCGCCGTGGCGGACATAGATATCCGAAAAACGGACATAATCTCCGATATTGACGGTTACATTATAATTGTTGATCGGGTAGCTGACGAACCAGTCCGTGCGCGTGCTGCCATCCGCCAGTTCCTTTTTTGCCCTTAACCGGCCGTTGGAAATGTTCTGCAATCCCGGTGGTACGGTAATGCTGATCAGCATACTGTCCGGCTCATCTGAAAGATGATCTTTATTCGGCCACCACAGGCTCGCCCCGGAACCCTGGCAGACCACCTGCGCAAAATCCTTTCCATCGCGGTCTTTCCGCCAGAGAAAACCGCCGTTCATCGGCACGCCGCGGTCCGGCTCCTGCGGCTGGCCGTGATAGTAAGCAATGATCTCTTCTTCCATGCCCCGCGGGACCGTTGCAGGAAACCGGACAAACACCGCATCATATTCCCGCGTAAAACGCAATTCCCGGCCTTTATAGAGGATCTTTTCCAGCACCATGTTCTCATACAGGTCAATTTGCAGCGTATCAATATCAGCCAGCGCTTTGAAGCGGATCAGGTTGCTGCCGGACACATGCCGCCGGGCCGGCGCTATCGCCGCATCCAGGTGGTAGTAAGTGACATCGTAACAACTCCGGTACCCGGATAACTGCCCCCGCAGGGTATCGGCGCGGGTAAACCCGTTCCGGCGGTTGGGAATGCGTTTCGCTTTGGGTAAATCGGTCGTTTCCCGGATCTTCAGTGCCTCAAAACGGCCATCCTGCGTAATGTAGAGTTTGCCGGGCGCGAACTCCAGTCCTGCCGGGGTCTTCAGGCTGTCCAGCATGAATTTCGACGCGGACTCCTGCCTTAGTACCCGCCGGATATGGGTTTCATCTTTCCAGAACAGCTTACCATTTTCCTCTTCTATGGCAAATATCCGCAAGGGTTCCACCTTCAACTGATAGGTACCGGTAAAACGGGGAAAGGACTGGGCGCATGATAACAAGGGAGCGGTTAACACGATCAGTACAAGGCTGCATAATACTTTCATACAATGTGATCTTTTTTGATCACAAACCAATGAAAATGCCGCGCCGGCGCCTATTCATATCCGGATTTGAATAGCAGTCAGCGGTGTTTTGACTGAAATTCCTTCGGCGTCATGCCCGTTGCCGCCTTGAAAGCCCGCTGAAAAGTAGGCTGGGAATTGAACCCGCATTCAAAAGCGATGCCGGTGATCGTTAAATGGCTGTTGGCAGGATTTAATATTTTCGATTTAACGGCTTCCACCCGGTAAGCATTCACATATTCATTAAACCCTTTGTTCAGCCGCTGATTCAACACCGATGAAAGCGTTTTGGCGTTGATGCCGGTTTGCGCCGCCAGCGCGGAGATATTCAGATCGGGATCGAGGTACAGCTTATCCTGTTCCATGGCCTTTTGCAGTGCAGCCAGGCTGCCGTCGATCTCATCCTTCGAAAGATTATCAAAATAGGATTGCGTTTTTTTCTGTTGAGCGACATAGATCACTTTCGTGCGGTGATAGCCGGCAAAACCGATCCAGTAAATAAAAATAACGAGCAAAACCTCTATCACATAATACTGCCGGCCATCCCAGATGCCCGTCACATAAGGTGAAAACACCGTCACCAGCCATACCAGTGCAAAAATACCGGTTACGATCAGCAAGGTCCCCAGCCAGCGTAAGACCAGCGAGGCATCATCCCCCGCAAGCTCCCGCCGCAGCTTACGGTAAACACCCGCCGCCAGTATATAATAAATCACATAGGAAGCAACGGACAACGGCTCCGCGATCATTCCATATTTGTTGTCGATCTCAATCAAACCTGCAAGAGATCTGCCGCTTTGCGCATACATCACCCATAACACTACCAGCACAGCGCGGAACGCCAGCAGCACCCAGATCACAAGATAATAATAGCGGGGGTGGCGGACAGGGTCGCTGCTGCGAAAGGAGCGGTAGTAAAGGTATAAAGCCGGCCCCAGGCCGAATACAAGTACAAAAGGAAAAAAGCTGAATACATACACCAGGCTCGTCAACCCCGAGCTCCAGTTCAGCGTTTCAAAACCGTTATAACTCAATATCAGGATAAAAATGGCGAGCGATCGTTGCTGCAGTTTGTTGGGAGAACGGGAAAAGAGCAGGTAGATCCCGAAGAACAACGCCTGCAGCGCGCCGAGCAAAACCACTAACGAAAACACATCCAGTTTCATGCGCCACTAATATATTATTTCTTTGGTTATATTTACAATATGAGAAAGGTTATCAGGCATGTCTTGCAGGGCAGGGAAAAGCGCATCACGGCGGATGAAACGGTGATACAGCCGTTACCGCATAAGGATTTCAGGTTTGCCAATCCTTTTATCGTGCTGCACCACATCGGGCCGAAGGAAATTCCGGCGGGCTCGGCGATGCGCATACATCCGCATCCGCACCGTGGCTTTTCACCGGTGTCGTTTTTTATCCAGGGCGAGGGGTATCATATGGACAATGCCGGGCATTCCGGCACCATTGCCGCCGGCGGCATACAGTGGATGTTCGCGGGAAAAGGATTGCTGCACAGCGAAGGCCCCACGAAAGAAATGCTGGAAAAAGGCGGCATACAGGAAATGATACAGATATGGGTGAACGTACCCAAAGCCAATAAATGGGACGAACCTTATTACCAGTCCGCCCAAAAAGAAGCGCTGCCGCCTGTGCTGGAACAGGACGGCGTGCAGCTGCGGCTTGCCAGCGGCGAATATGAAGGAAAGAAAAGCCCAATGAAGAGCTTCACGCCCGTGACCGCCATCACCGGCTCCATTGAAAAAGGTAAAACCGTTTATATTGCGGCCATACCCGGCTACCAGGCTTTGCTCTACGTGTCCAAAGGCAGCATCAACGTCAATGAGCAAACGGCGCAAATGCACCAGCTGGTGGTATTCGACCGGGAAAACGACGAGATCGTGATCACCGCCGCCGAAGATTCCGCTATCCTCTATCTCTCCGCAGAACCGATCGATGAACCCGTTGCCGCGAAAGACAACTTTGTCATGAACACGCCTGAAGAAGTGGAACAGGCGATGGAAGACTACAGGAACGGCCGGTTCGGCACGCTTGAATACTGATTATGAATATTTCCCTGTTTGAAAAACTGGCGGAAGAAGGATTGATCTCCGCGGCTTCCCTCGAAAAAACAAAGGCCGCTTCGGGCACGAAATTGCTTTCCGTACACTGGGAGCTGAAGGTGGTGCTGTACCTCGGCGTGCTGCTGCTGAGCGGCGGACTGGGCGTGCTGGTTTACAAGAACATCGATACCATCAGTCACCAGGCCGTACTTTTTGTGATCGCTTTCCTCTGCCTCGGCGGTTTTTATTACAGCTTCCGGCACCGGCAGCCTTTTGCATGGACCAAAGTAGATTCCCCGAGCGTATTCGCGGAATATGCGATCCTGCTGGCATGCCTGCTGCTCGTCACTTTTCTTACTTACCTGCAGGTGCAATATGAAACGTTCGGCACCCGTTACGGTATGGCTACCTTCATCCCGATGGTCGTGCTGCTTTTCAGCGCCTATTACTTCGATCATCTCGGCGTGCTCAGCCTGGCCATCACCAACTTCGCCGCCTGGATGGGCGTCACCATTACCCCCTACCGCATTTTCTCCCGCAACGATTTTTCCAGCGACCGGCTGATCTATACCGGCATGCTGCTCGGCCTGATCCTGCTGGCGGTGGCCTTCGTCAGTCAGCATAAAAAACTGAAAAGACATTTCGCTTTCACCTACAGCAATTTCGGCACACATATTCTTTTCATTGCCTTGCTGTGCGCTTTGATCGTGTTTGACAGCAAGCTCACCTGGTCCGGGATACTGGCTGGCGTGTGTGCGTTCATGTTATGGCAGGCATTCCGTTACCGTTCCTTCTATTTCGCGCTGGTAGTGGTGTTGTATGGCTACGTGGAGTTGAACTACATCGTGTTGCGCTGGCTGGAAACCGTTGCTGTAGATACGGTCGTGACCTTCCTGTATTTCATCATTTCAGGCACGGGCATGGTATTCCTGCTGCTTCGCCTGAATAAAACACTGCGCCGCCCATGATCGCGTATGACCAGGCAAGCCTTGACAACCGGCTGATACAGCAGGAAGTGGAAACCACCTGTAGAAAGCAATGCATCACGGAAGCGGAAAAGGCCGCCGTGCTGCATGCCTGCCCGGTGCGCTTTTATACGCCGAATCCTTTTATCCGCATCGGATTGTTCATTGCTACGGCCGTCATCGGGGTTTCCGTATTCGGGATGTGTATACTGCTGCTTACCGTCGGCAGCAGCACGGAATCTGTCACAGCGCTGACCTTCTTTTTCAGCTTTCTTTTTTATCTGGCGCTGGAAATGTTTGTGCGGGTGAAGCATCACTTTGCTTCAGGCGTGGATGATGCACTAATGTGGATGAGCGGCGCATTCATGCTTAGCGGATTTTTTATAGCAACTGACTTTGACCTGGATGATGCCTGGATATATATGCTGATATTCGTAGCAGGAACCTTGTTCACATTGCGTTTCGCCAATGTGCTGATGTGTGCGGTGGCTTTTGCCGGTTTTATAGCGATGATATTCTTCACCTGCTTCCATCTCGGCAGTACCGCGCAGACGTTGCTACCCTTTGTGGTGATGGGCCTCTCCCTCCTGCTGTACCGCTTGTCTGCAAGGTTCCTGCGGGAGCAGCGCTTCCGCCATTACTTTGGTTGCCTTGAAATATTGTCCATTCTCTCGCTCATCACGTTTTACCTTGCCGGCAATTATTATGTTGTACGGGAGATCGGTGAAGAAATGTTCCGTGCGCCCATGCGGCTGGGATGGCTGTTCTGGATATTTACGGTGGCGGTGCCCACGGCTTATATTTACCTTGGCATCCGGCGCAGGAACCTCGCGCTGCTGCGGGTGGGCTTGTTGCTGACAGGTGCTGTCGTATTCACCGTCCGCTACTATTATGGCATACTGCCGGCCGAACTGGCGATGTCTGTAGGGGGTGCGGTGGTGATCGCGCTGGCATGGTATGTTACCCACTACCTGAAAGAGCCGAAGGCCGGCTTCACAAGAGAGGACGATGATGAGCATGATGATGTTGAAAAGCTGCAAATTGAATCGCTGGTGATCGCGGAAACCTTCCACGAAACGCCGAAGCCCCCGCAGGGATTCAGGTTCGGCGGTGGTTCCGGAGGTGGCGGCGGCGCCGGCAGTGATTACTGATCTATAAAATGAACAAAAATGGACCTGCAATTAAAAGGAAAGACCGCTCTTGTAAGCGGATCTACGCAAGGAATCGGATTTGCGATCGCGCAGCGGTTGCTGGAAGAAGGCGCTACGGTCATCATTAACGGACGGTCAGACGGCAAGATCGCCGAAGCCGTGAAGAAACTGCAACAGGCCGTGAACGGCGCCAACGTATCCGGCGTGGCGGCAGACTTCGCCAAAGCAGAAGAGGTGTCCGCCCTGCTGGAAAAAGTACCGGAAGTAGACATCGTGGTCAACAATGCCGGCATCTTTGAACCCAAACCTTTTGCTGATATAACCGATGAAGAATGGCTGCGTTTCTTTGAGGTAAACGTATTGAGCGGCATCCGCCTCTCCCGCCATTACTTCCCGCAAATGCTCGCCAAGAACTGGGGACGTATCATCTTCATCTCCAGCGAATCTTCCATCATGACGCCGGATGAAATGATCCACTACGGCATGACGAAAACGGCGCAGCTGGCCGTGAGCCGGGGACTGGCGGAACTGACGAAAAATACCGCCGTAACGGTGAACAGCGTACTGCCCGGTCCCACTAAATCCGAAGGCGTGAACGAATTTGTACGCCAGCTGGCGATCGCGCAGAATGTCAGCGCCGCGGAAGCAGAAGCAGATTTTTTCCGGACCATGCGCCCTTCGTCGCTCATCCAGCGCTTCGCGGACGTTTCAGAGATCGCCAGCCTCGTAGCCTATGTGGCCAGTCCGCTCGCTGCCGCCGTCAATGGAGCCGCGCTCCGGGCGGACGGCGGGCTCGTGAGGTCCATTCTCTGATAAAATGTTTTGATCATTAAATTCTATACGTAACATGAAAAGATTTTCCCTGATGCTCCTGGTATGCAGCACACTGGCATTGTTATCTTACACGCCGGCCAAAAAGAAGAAGGTGATCTTCTTTGGCGATTCCATTACCGCCGCGGGCGTGCAGCCGGAAGGGTATATCAGCCAGATGAAAAAGAAAGCCGGAGCGGACAACTATGAACTGATCGGCGCCGGTATCGGCGGCAACAAAGTGTACGATCTCTATCTGCGGATGGAGGAAGACGTACTGTCCAAACAGCCGGACATCGTGGTGATCTACATCGGTGTGAACGATGTGTGGCACAAGACTTCTTCCGGCACGGGCACGGACTACGACAAATTCGAGAAATTCTACCGGGCGCTGATCAAAAAGCTGCAGGCGCATCATGCTAAAGTGATCCTTTGCACGCCTGCCGTGATCGGTGAAAAGAAGAACGGCGGCAACGCCCAGGATGCGGACCTCGACAAATACAGCGCCAATATCCGCAAGATCAGTGAAGACACGAAACTACCGCTGGTTGACCTCCGCAAGCTGTTCACCGATTACAACATCGCGCACAATGCTGACAACAGGGAAAAAGGGATTCTCACCACAGACGGCGTACATCTTAATAAAGAAGGGAATGCACAGGTGGCGGACGCGATGTGGAAGGTGATCAAGACTTTGTAATACTGCGCCATGTGCACAAAAAAGGAGGCTGCATCGGAGTTGAAATGCCCTGATCTTTTGGGGACTTCAGGTTTGATGCAGCCTCTTTTATTATTTCGCGGGTACCGGCAGCGGTGTTCCGGGCTTCACCGGCACACCAAAGTCAGGGCTTCCATCCTTCTTCCAGGTAAACGGCTGCATGCGCGGGGAGCGTTTGCCACCGCAGCCATCTCCGGGGTTGTCGTTCGCATGGTAAAGTATCCAGTTCTCCTTGCCGTTGGGGGACATAAAGAATGAATTATGACCGGGCGCATATACGCCGTTTTCTTTCGATAATTTGAACAGCGGCGCTTCCGCTTTTTTCCAGGCAGCTGCATCCAGCAGATTCTTTTTGCCGGTGAAGGTCAGCAGGCCGAGGGCATAAAAGTCCGTCCAGCAGCCGCTGGCGGAATACACAATGAACAGCTTCTTTCCGTTCATCAATATCTGCGGCCCTTCATTCACCGTCACTTTCTGACCGCTTTTTTCCCAATCGTACGTGGGCGTGGACAGCAGCACGCGATCCCCTTCAATGGTCCAGGGGTTTTTCATTTTAGCGATGTAGATGTTCTGATGGGTATTTACATCGCCTTCCCAGCCGGACCAGAGCATATACAGTTGCCTGTTGTGTTCAAATACGTTACCGTCGATCGCCCATTTGTTGGTGGGGTCGGCTACCTTTCCTTTGAACGTCCAGGTACCTTCCAGCGGATCGGGCGAATCATTCTCGATCACGTACATGCGGTGGTTGTGATTGTTCCCGTCGTCCGCCGCGAAGTAGACGTACCATTTTCCACGGATGAAATGGATCTCGGGCGCCCAGATTTCCTTGCCGTACGCGGAATCACGGGGCGGCGTATAAACGGTTTTGCGGGGCGCTGTCTTCAGGTCCGCCAGGCTGGCGGTTTTCCAAAGCACGATGCTGCGGCCGTTGGTGTGCGTGTAATAATAGTATCCGTCCTTATAAAACGAAAAAGGATCAGCGCCCGAAGGCAGCAAGGGATTGGTAAAGGTTTCCTGGGCTTGCGCGCAGATGCCGGCCAGCAGCATCAGGCAGCATAATAATGTACGTTGCATGCTTACAAGATATGTAATGTGCCGTTATTTTGAAAACAGCCCTGTATTGCCCTTTTCCCAGGTTTTCATCAGTTCCGCTATTAACGCGGGTTGAGTGGCGGCAATATTTTTGTTCTCAAACGGGTCGGTTTCATGATCGTACAGCTCAACGGCGGGCTGCGCTTCCCTGAAATATTTTGTAAGCCGGTAACGCGGCGTGCGCATGGAAACCCCCTGCCGGAAATAGCTGTAAGCCACATCCCGCCAGGTGGCATCATCCGGCGAAGCCAGCAATCCCGCAAAACTGTTCCCATCTGTTTTAACCGGCGAACTGAGATTACAAAGCTGCATCAGCGTTGGATAGATATCCGCGGAGCTGATCACGCGGTCGCAGATAAAACCTTTCTCCATACCGGGCGTCCTTACCAGGAAGGCGCTGCGCAACGACCATTCAAACAGCGTGTGCTTGCCCCATACGCGGTCATCGCCCAGCTGCCAGCCATGATCGCCCCAGATAATAACGATGGTATTTTCATCCAGCCCGTTCTGCTTTAACGCTTCCAGCACTTTGCCCACCTGCGCATCCATGTAGCTTACGGCGGCATAGTACGCATGCCGCAACTTCCGGGCATAGGCGTCAGAAACAGGGTCTTTCAGCGAAGCACGTTCATCGCCGGCTTTGTAGGAAGCAAATTCCGCGCTCGGGTGCAGGCTGGCTGCATTGACATTTTCAGGAATATCCGGCGAAGGCGTCAGCGACAACTTTGATTCATCGTACATGTCCCAATACTTTTTGGGCGCGTTAAAAGGCAGGTGCGGCTTGAAGAAGCCTACGCCGAGAAAGAAAGGCTGGCCTTTTGCGGACAGTTCCTTCAGCTTTTGCACCGCCAGCGTTGCCGTCAGCCCGTCGGGGTACGCATCGTCCTCCCCCTGCCCTGCTTCGTAAGGTTTTACATTCCCTTTCCGGCTTTGCCGGTTGGAGCCGTCCGCATAAGCGAAAAACGCATTCCAGCCGGTTTTCCATTTGCCCGGGTCCATCAGCATTTCGTCCCAGCTATTCGGTAATTCCAGCTGATTGCTGCGGGATGCCGTATAGGGATATACGTAGCCGTCCGCGGAATGGCTGATCTTCCCGATGCCGACGGTATAATATCCATTACGCCGCATGTTCTCGATGAATGTTTCCGGCTTTCCGTTGCGCGGCAGATTCGCGAGCAGCTTTTCCGCCGCGTCGTTGCTCAATGCGGCCTTCGTACGCGGATAGCGGCCCGTGAGCATACTGATCCGGGAGGCGCCGCAGGTAGGCACTGTCACGTACTGTTTCCTGAATACAACGGCTTTCTCCGCAAATGCGTCGATATTCGGAGAATGTACTTCCGGGTTGCCATAGCAACCGAGATCGGGCCGCAGGTCGTCCACACAAATAAACAGCACGTTCGGCCGCTGCTGGGCTTGTACGCTGCAGGCAATAGCCAGTGGCAGGAACAGGCTGAAGATCTTCTTACTATTCATATGCTAATCGTTTGGCGTGATAACTGTCAGCGGCGGCTGATTTTTATCCGCGCCGGGATAGCCAATGTTCTGATTGATCACCCCGAGCGTATTCGTATTGATCACTTCGGCGGGTACGGGCCATAACACGTGATGGGGACTGATGCGGCATTCGTTTTCGCCCCATTTGAGATGCGTCCTGTAAAAATGGTTCTTTTCCATCACGCGGTCGTACCAGTAGTTCTTCGTGCTGAAATTTTCCAGCGTATATCCGTTGTAGTGATTCGCGGCCATAATATAGGAAATTCTCGTCAATTCCGATTTACGGGGCTCTTCGCCGAACAGTTCCCGGGCGCGTTCATCCAGTATATAATCAATTGTTACGTCGCCGGCGGATATATCCTGCGCATGCACTCTCCTGCGCACGGCATTGATATCTTCGGCCGCGGCGCCCTTGTCGTCCAGCCAGAAATAGGCTTCCGCCCGCAGCAGGTAGGTTTCCGCCAGGCGGAAGATATACCAGTCGCCGTTGCCGCCGTTCGGTACCTGGTCTTTACTGCCCTGCGGCACGTAGGCGATGTAGTAAGGAAATGAAAAGTAATGCTGGAAGGTATCGGCGAGTGCGCGCATTTTGGTAGGGTCGATGGGTTTACCAAAGTCAACGGACTTCGGGTTGTTATATTTCAGGTCTTCCTTGAAGATCCAGTTGCCGTCAAGGCGGCGCAGATCATTAGGGTCCGTCCATATATCGCCGGTGTAATAGGGAGATGGCCGGAGAACGGCGCCACCGCGCCCCAGGGAATCGTACTGCGGACCGTTGTCTACCGTGCCGTTGCTGCCCCTGCTGTCCAGCGCCCGTGTCCACCACGAAGGCGTATAGTTCCGCAGGGTATATAACCCGGAGGTCCGCGCATCCGCGGTCAGCTCAAAGCGGTCCAGCGTAGCCAGGATGGTTTCCGTATTGGCGGCGTGATGGATATTGGCGGGGCGGTGAAGGTCCCATATGTAATTGCGGTAGGCTTTTGACGCATCTATGCCGAAGCGTTGCTGCACGAGCTTGTATTTGCCGTTGATGACCGTTGTGGCCGCGGTTACCGCCTTTTCAAATTCGCCGGCGGCGAGATAGATCTTCGTGAGCAAATGAAAGGCGGCGGCTCTGCACGGCGCCCCCGGCACGGTGTTCTCCGGCATCCACTGCACCGCAAACTCCATGTCCTCTATGAGCTTCTTCAGAATGGCCGTCCGGGCATGCGTTCTGAAATCCAGCCGTGGGGACATCAACTCCTTTCCGATAAACGGCACATCACCGAACTCGTGCACCAGCAGGTAATACCAGTACGAGCGGTGAAAGAAAGCTTCGCCGAGGATGCTGTTGCGGTCCTGCTCATTGTCCCAGGTGATATCATCGATGCGGGTGATCACGGTGTTGGCTACACGAATCGGGCGGTAGCCCCACTGATAGTTGGCCAGCACATAATAGTTGCCGTCCGCGCTGGGCGTCAGCTGGCGGTCCATATTGCGGATGGCGTTGTTATTCACCGGCCCCGCAACGCCCAGTTCGGAAAAAACACCTTCGGAAACGATGGTGTTGAATTCACCGTAAACCGTGTTGCGGAGGTTCTTCCGGAGCGTGATCATAAAGGCTTCATACCCCTTTTTGTCTACCAGCAGGTTTTCCGGCGCAAAGAAAGAAAGCGGCTCCGGCTTCAGCCAGTCTTTTGAACACGAGGCCAGCATAACGGCCGTCAAAACGAAGAGGAGGACATATCTGATCGGTTTCATGTTGTTCTGTTTGATGTTAACGTTTTACAGCGTAGTGTTAAGCCCTGCCGAGAATATCCGCGGCATGGCGGCGTTCCGTGATTCGGGGTCCCAGCCCGTCCATTTTGTAAAAGTGAAAAGGTTGCGGGCGCTGACAAATACTTTCAGCGCGGAGAGCTTCACGGGCGCCAGCAATGCTTTCGGAAAATTGTACGCAACGGATACGTCCTGCACACGCAGGAATGCCGCGGACTCATACATCACGATGCCGCCTTCATAAGCGCTGTTGTTCACATTCAGGCGCGGATAACGGTCGGAAGGATTGTCCTTGCTCCAGTATGGCAGCGCACGGGCATTGCTCCTGTCGAAAGTATTGGAGCTGGGCCGGTTGAAGTCGGACCGGGTGCCGTAATG
Source organism: Chitinophaga cymbidii (assembly GCF_007992715.1). Classification (GTDB taxonomy): domain Bacteria; phylum Bacteroidota; class Bacteroidia; order Chitinophagales; family Chitinophagaceae; genus Chitinophaga; species Chitinophaga cymbidii. The sequence continues at coordinate 84,490 of NZ_BKAU01000006.1, read as the reverse complement.
CCCCAGGTCCGCGCGCAGGAAGATCATCACATCGATGTTGTTGTAAATGGTAAATTCATTCCGCAACCCCAGCTGGTAGCGGGGCGTGGTATAACCGAGGAACATCTTGTCGTCAAACTGGCGGTACATACTGTCGCCATTCACATCTCGGGACTTGAAATCGCCGGGCGACAGCCCGTATTTCCGCGCGGCGTCCGCTTCCGCCGTTTGCCAGATACCAACAATGTCATATGCCCAGATGCGGTCGATGGATTGGCCGGGGAACCAGCCGCGGGAATAGTCCGGCAGCTCGCGGCGCACTTCCTTTCCGTTGACGGTAACGGTTTCGTAATCGCCCCATAACTTTTCTATCTTGTTCCTGTTGGCGTAGAACGTGAGATTCGACCGCCAGGAGAAGTGTTTGTTCCGTATGTTCTCGGTGGTGAGGTTCAGTTCTATCCCTTTGTTGGAAAGCTGGCCGAGGTTGGTGATCATGTCCGCATAGCCGGTGATGACCGGTAGCGAGCGGTTGATCAGCAGGTCGTTCGTGAAGGAACGATATACGTCGAGTGTGAGATTGACACGTCCGTTGAATGCATTCAGGTCGATGCCCGCATTCCAGGATTCCGTCTGCTCCCATTTGAGATCGGGATTGGCCAGCGACGCATTGGTGACGCCGGTAATAACGTTTGTTCCATCGAAATACACGTTCCTGCTAAGGTTGGCAAGCGCCGCATAAGTGCCTACTTCGCGGTTGCCGTTCACGCCCCAGGAAGCGCGGAGCTTCAGCTGGTCCACCCAGGGCACTTTAAAGAAGGGTTCGTCCGAAATGCGCCATCCCAGGGCTACAGCGGGGAAATAGGCCCGGGGGTTCCGCTGGCCGAAAGCGGAAAAGCCGTCGCGGCGCCAGGATGCGGTCAGCAGGTATTTATCTTTCAACGTATAATTCACCCGCGCCATGAGCGCGTCCCCCGTCCGCACCGCATCATTGTTGCCCAGCGTAGGATTGCTGCCGAACTGCAATCCATGCCAGGAAAGGTTCTCGCTCGTCTGGAAATTTTCATTCGTTTGCGAGGAGCTCCAGCTTTGCAGCTTCTCCGCATTCGCCAGCAAGGTCACGTCAAAAGCATGCCGCCCGAAAGTCTTGTTCCAGCGAAGGATATTATCCACCATCCATTCATAGGTATTATCATCATCCCGGCTGCCGTACCCGTTGATGTGCGAGATACCGCCTCTGACGGTAGACGAAGGCCAGAACTGGTAATTGCGCGTGTTGGCCAGCCTGTTCTGGAAAGAAATGCGGTAGCTGAACCCGAACGGCAAGGTGACCTCGCCGAACAGGGTGGCAAACAGCGCATTGGTTTTGTTGAGCTGCTCCTTGTATTGGTATTCGAGAAACGGGTTGCGGAAAAGCGCGTCATCCTGCGGATTCAGCTTCAGCGTACCGTCTGCGTTATACATGCTGCCATAGGGACTGAGGTCCACCATATCACCCGTCGGCACCGGCACGGAACTGTTGTCGGTACCGGAGAACTGTGAGTTGATGCCTACGCGGATAAAGTCCGAAATACGCGCGTCCAGGTTAAGCCGCGAACGGAATATTTTGATCTCATCTCCTTTTACAATGCCCTGGTTGCGGGTATAGCCGGTTGAAAAGTAGTAGTTGATCTTCGGAGCGCCGCCGGACACGCTGAGGTCGTAGTGCTGGCGCAGGCCCTTCTGCATCGCTTCATCGTACCAGTTCACGGTACGGCCGGCCAGGTAATTCTGGATTTCCAGCGCGTTGAGGTTAAGGCGCCCCAGCCATTCAACGGTATCGTTGGCATTGGGGTTGTTGCTGAAATTGCGCCATTCGTCAATAGACACGCTATCCGGCAGATTAAAAGGATCGTGGTAGTAGTAATCGTGTTGCGGGCGGAGAATATCGAACAGGTCTTTCCGGAAGCGGAGGTATTCGGCGGGACCAAATGACCAGTAGTCTTTCGCGGATTCGGCGTAACCGATGGTGGTGGAGAAATTGATCACCGGCAGCCCCGTGCGCCCTTTCTTGGTGGAAATGATGATCACGCCGTTGGCAGCGCGGGAACCATATACCGCTGCCGCGCTGGCGTCTTTGAGCACATCTATCGTTGCCACGTCGGACGGGCTGATATCGCGGATATTACCGTTATAGATCACGCCATCCAGCACGATCAGCGGCGACGTGGAACCCTGCAGTGAGTTAACGCCGCGGATCTCCAGCGAGCCGCCGCCGTCCGCCGAAGTGCCCTGGTTGGAACTGAGACCGGCCACCGTGCCGCTGAAAAATTCTGTAAGGTTCGTGGTGGCCTGGGTATTGAACCGGGTTGCGTCGATGCTCGCAATGGAGCCGGTAAGGTCTTTCTTTTTCGCGGTGCCGTAGCCCACGACAACGACCTGGCTGAGACCCGAAGCGACGGCTTTCATTTTTATGTCAACAAATGTTTTTCCTTTTAACTCCACCTGCTGCGGCTCAAATCCGATAAAAGAAAATTCGAGCACAGCATCCGGTTCCGCCTGCAGGGAGAAAGCGCCCTTGTCATCCGTCATGGCGCCCTGCGCCGTTCCCTGTATGCGCACACTCACACCCGTGAGCGGCGCTCCCTCTTCATCCGTCACCGTGCCCGCCACTTTTATTGGAGCCGGAGCGCTGGCGCTTTCGGCCGCGGCTGCCGCCTTGCGCGGCTTTACAATAATGAATTTATCCTGCACCGTGAACGCAAGCGGTTGCGATAAAAAGATGAGCTGCAACACTTTGTCGAGGCCGGCATCTTTTAGGTCCAGCGTAACGGGCACGGATTTCTCCAGCGCGTCGCTGGTAAAAACGAAGTTGTAGCCGGTTTGTTCCCTGATCTTTTTCAGCACTTCCGCCAGCGGCATATTTTTTTGCGTGATGCTCACTTTCTGGCCGTAAGACACCGTGCCGGACTGCAGGCAGATCGTCAGCGCGATCAGCGCAGCGGACCTTAACAGCATGGCGGTGCCTTTGAAAAGTAAATTTTCAAACATACATTATACTTTAGTTTGGTAAAGAATGAGGGATTCTACGGTGAAACAATAATGCGGTTGTCGCGGATCTCGTAGTGCAGGCCTCCCGTTTCCTGCAGTACGCTGAATACCCGGGACACAGTTACATTGCGTGGAATAGTACCGTTAAAACGTTGTGAAATATGTCCCTGGATGACGATATCGATATCATACCATAATGAAAGCTGACGGGCAAGCGTGGGCATGTCCACATCCTTCAGCCAGAACAGGCCGTTCTTCCAGGCGATGACCGCATCCATATCCGGATCACGCACCAGCTGAAGCCCTCCGTTTTCCGTTGCCAGCGCCTGCTGTGCGGGCTTCAGCAACATGGAAGCCGCGCCCCTGGAAACCTTCACGCTTCCCTGCAATAACGTGGTGGCCACTTGCTCCGCATCATAAGCCTGTATATTGAAATGCGTGCCGAGCACATCAATGCGGGTGCCCCTGGCATGAACGATGAAAGGCTTTTGCGCATCGCGGGCGATCTCGAAATACACTTCTCCTGTAACGTCCACCACCCGTTCCTTATCTCCGAAAAAGTTCGGAAAACGGATGGACGATCCGGCGTTCAGCCAGGCGAGGCTTCCGTCGGGCAATTGAAGCTGGAACTGCCCGCCCCGTGGTGTCGTAAGCGTATTATATACCATCTCGCGCGCTGCAACATTCACACCGCGGTAGGCCAGTCTGCCGCTATCAAGTTTGACGATGCGGACATTCCCCTGTTGCCCCACCTGCCCGTTTGACGCACTGTCCAGCACCAGCGTGCTGCCGTCTGCAAGGGTCAGAACGGCTTTGTTGCCACCGGGGCGCACATCCGCATTGCCTGCCTCCTCCACGAGCGTAACCGGGCGTTCCGGGTCTTTCAGCAGCAGGTATCCCGCGGCGCCGAATATAAGCACGAGCACGGCCGCGGCAAGCTTTCTGTAGAAGAAGTCCCGCTGCTTCGTGCGGGCATGGCGCAACTTTTCCGTCCATTTTTCATCCTTCAGCAACGGAGGCGCGTCGCGGGTGGTTTCCCACAGCTCCTGCAACGGGGCGGACAACCCGTCCCTGTTTTCCGCTGCCTGCAACAGTTCCCACAGCTCCGCATATTCATCTTTGGTAATGGTACCCTCCAGATATAGTTTAAAAAGATGCTGCAGGCGTGATGAACTGTTTTCTTGCATATATGATAGACGTTGGAAAAAAGATGGTGTACTAATGGCTGCCCGATTTTTTTTACGGGATAAGAGAAATCAGCAGGATGATGATATCCAGCCCGGGAGGAATATGTGAACGGATGATCTGAAGCGCCGCCGCGATGTGGTTGCGCACGGTATTGGTGGAGAGCTGCAATTTCTCGGCAATCTGCTCATAGGTAAGATCGTGGTCCCTGCTGAGCAGGAACGCTATTTTGCGTTGCGGGGACAGCTGGCTGGCGGCTTTGCGGATAGTGGCTTCCAGGCTGCCGCGCATCAGTTCTTTGTCCGCCGGGTCCGCCTGATTTTCCTGCAGGCGCTCCCAAAGCGCGGCTTGCTGCCGGCGGCTTTTCTTCACCTGCCGCAGAAAATCAAAAGCTTTGTTTCGCGCTACCGTAAAAAGAAAAGCTTCCGGATGCTCGATCCCCGGCATTCCCGTACGGCCGTTCCATATTTTAATGAAGATGTCCAGCACCATTTCTTCCGCTATTTCCTGTGATCTGGTCACCTTCAGCAAATATGCCAGCAGCCTGTTCCGGTAGCGCGCGAACAGCTCGTTAAAAGCAAGCTCGTCGTTGTCCGTAACACAACGCAACAACTCGTTGTCCGTCAGTTGGCCGTAAGATTGTTCTGTTTTCATTATGATACAGGCGCGTTACATATCGTGGAGTGGTTACAGCATGTAAGATAAAAAAAGGGAATTAAATATGAAAATTAACAAAATTAAATAACCGTTAAGAATCACATCCACCTGTCGCATTCAGAATTTCGGCAGACTTTTGCTATATTTAGCGCTCACCAAACCCATCCTGGATGCTCTATGCAATACTTTCCGGCTTCTTACTGGCAATACTGGTCCTGTTCTTCGGCAAACAGGTCAAAGGAAAGTTAGCGGCGGGGCTGACCCTTCTTCCACTTGGCTTATTTACCTATTTTTTGTTCCTCCTGCCGGAAACGGCCAACGGTAATGCATTGCTGTTCAGCTATCAGTGGATACCGTCCATGGGTATTAACCTGGATTTCAAGGCGGACGGATTGTCATTATTATTTTGTTTGCTGATCTCGGGGATCGGGGCGCTGGTGTTCTTTTATGCGTCTTACTATCTGAAGGGGCACCGTTACCTGGACCGGTTTTATAGTTATCTCTGCATTTTTATGGCGGCGATGCTCGGCCTGGCATTGTCGGACAACGTCATATTATTATTTGTTTTCTGGGAGCTGACCAGCATCAGCTCTTTTTTCCTGATCGGATTCAATAATGACGATCCCGCTTCGCGGAAAAGTTCTATTATGGCGCTGGCTGTCACCGGTGGCGGCGGATTCCTGCTGATGGCAGGTTTTATTTTACTGGGCGGTATCAGCGGCACCTATTCTATCCGGGAGATGCTGGTGTCTTCCGCCGCATTGAAAGAACATGCCAATTACGGATGGATATTATTCTTCCTGTTCGCGGGTGCATTCACCAAATCGGCGCAGTTCCCTTTTCATTTCTGGCTGCCCGGCGCGATGAAGGCCCCCACCCCGGTATCCGCCTACCTCCACTCCGCCACCATGGTAAAAGCGGGCATCTACCTGCTGGCAAGGTTCACACCTGTGCTCGGCGGCCATCCTTACTGGAACTACACGCTGCTGATCGCTGGCGGCATCACCATGTTATACAGCGCCTTCCACTCCACGCTGCGCACGGACCTGAAAGGCATCCTCGCCTACTCCACCATTGCGGCGTTAGGCATGCTGGTATTCCTGCTGGGCGCGGGCAGCGAACAGGCGATGATGGCGGTGGCCGTGTTCATCCTCGTGCATGCGCTGTACAAAGCCGCTTTGTTCCTCACCGCGGGTATCCTGGACCATGAGACCGGCACGCGCGACGTGACGCAGCTCAGCGGGTTGCGTAAAGTGATGAAACCCGTTGCCCTCACCGGTTTGCTCGCCGCGCTGTCCAGCGCCGGCATACCGCTCACCTTCGGTTTTGTGGGCAAGGACCTGATCTACGAAGCCACCCTGCACGACAGCCTCGGCATACTATTGACCGCCGCGGCCGTGCTGACGAATATTCTCTTGCTGTACGCCGGTTTCCTCGCGGGCATCAAGCCCTTCAGCGGCGAGCTGCCGGAGGCATTTAAAAACGTTCACCTGCCGGACATGCGGCTGTGGGTGCCGCCGCTCCTGCTGGCCATTCTCGGTGTCGTCTACGGCATCCTGCCTTCGCTGACCGACGCTTCGCTGATGCAGCCCGTGGTGCAGTCCCTTTCTCCCGGCGCCGTTACCGCGCCGCTGAAAGTATGGCACGGCGTCAATCCTGTGCTGCTGCTGAGCGGCCTCACGCTGGCGGGCGGAATCGGGCTGTATTATTACCGGCGGCCCGCGCATTCCAGGTTGCAGTCCATCCGCCGGTACGATCCCTTCAGCCCGGAAACCCTGGTACTGAAGGGCGCGGGGAGATTCGACGATTTCAGCCACTGGTACACCAACAAGCTGCACAGCGGCAACCTCCGCTCCTACGTCTACATCATCGTGATATTCATGAGCGGGCTGCTGGCCTACAAGATCGCCACCGGCGTCAACCTTTACCTCGATCTCAGCAACGTTTCAAGAATATCCATCTACGACGCCACCATCTTCTGCATCATTATCGTCGCCATCTGGAAAACCATTTCCACTTCGTCGCGCATCACGGCGGTGGCCTGCATGAGCGTGGTAGGTTATTGCATCTGCCTGCTGTTCGTGATCTACAGCGCGCCGGATCTGGCGATGACCCAGTTCACGATCGATACACTGACCGTCATATTATTTGTGCTGGTGCTTTTCCGCCTGCCGCGCTTCCTCCGGATCAACGACCGGAAAGTGGTGCTGCGGGACGGCATCGTATCCGCCGTATTCGGCGCACTGATCTCCGTCATTGCGCTGGAAGTCATGAATGAGCCCACCAACAAGGAAACCAGCCGGTACTACGCGGAGAATGCCTACCTGATGGCCAAAGGCAAGAACGTGGTAAATGTGATGCTGGTAGACTTCCGCGGGTTCGACACACTGGTGGAGATCACCGTGCTGATCATCGCCGCGCTGGGCGTTTACAGCCTGCTGAAACTCAGGGTCAGCGCAATAGAAAAAGAATAGCGTATGAAGAGTGTTATTTTAAGAACAGCGTCCAACTACCTGCTGCCGCTGCTGCTGCTTTTTTCCGTATTTATCCTTGTGCGCGGCCACTACTCGCCGGGAGGAGGGTTCGTGGGCGGGCTGATGGCCTCCATCGCTTTTGTGCTGCACGCCTTCGCGAACAAACTGGAAAACACGCGGAAGCTGCTGCGCTATCCGCCGGGGGCTTTCATCCCGGTAGGGCTCGCCATTGCATTGCTGAGCGGGCTGGCGCCGGTATTCATCGGCAAGCCCTTTCTCACAGCGCTGTGGTTCAGCACGCCGGTGCCTATCATCGGGCTGGTGGGCACGCCTTTATTTTTTGACATCGGGGTGTTTTTTGTGGTGATCGGCATTACGCTGAGCATCCTGTTCAACATCTCCGAAAACATCCTCTGATATGGAGTTATTATTGATCATACTGATCGGCGTACTGTATGCTACCGGCATTTTCATGATGCTGCGGCGCAGCATGGTAAAGCTGCTCATCGGGCTGATATTGCTTGGTAACGGCGCCAACATGCTGATATTCGTGCTCGGCGGCATCACCACCGGCAAGCCGCCCATCATCGGCGAAAGCGAAAAGATCCTCAGCGGCATTTACGCAGATCCTATTCCGCAATCCCTCATCCTCACGGCCATCGTGATCAGCTTCGGCTTACAAGCCTTTGCCATCGTGCTGTTGAAAAGAGTATACGTATTAATTGAAACGGATGATCTGAACGATCTCACCACACCGGAAACCGACATATGACAGACAACAGCATCATACTACCCGTTATCGCACACCTGTTCACCGCCGTGCTGCTGATATTCTTCTGGCGCAAGGTCAGGATACAGCAGGCCGTCAGCGTAGCGGGCAACATCCTTATACTTGGCTTCAGCATCGGGTTATTCATCAAAACATGGAGGGCCGGTTACCTCACCATGCAGGCGGGGGACTGGCAGGCGCCTTTCGGGATCACTTTTGTGTCGGATGTGTTCAGCAGCACCATGATCCTCCTGGCGGGCATCGCGGGGCTGGCCGTGAGCATCTATTCTACGGTTGGCATCAGCCGGCACCGCATACAGTACGGCTACTTTCCCATCTTTCATTTTCTGCTGCTGGGGTTGAACGGCGCTTTCCTCACCGGCGATATCTTCAACCTGTACGTATGGTTCGAGGTGATCATCATTTCTTCTTTCGTATTGATGACGTTGGGTGGACGGAAACCGCAGGTGGAAGGCGCGATCAAATACGTAACGCTGAACCTGCTGGCCTCCGTGATGTTCCTGACGGCAGTGGCTATTTTATATGGACTCACCGGCAGTCTTAATATGGCCGATCTTTCACTGAAAATGGCGAAGATCGAAAACCGCGGGCTGGTGAATATAACCGGGCTGCTGTTCTTCCTGGGCTTCGGCATCAAATCCGCCGTATTTCCGCTGTACTTCTGGCTGCCCTCCTCCTATCATACACCGCCGTCCGCCATCGCCGCCGTGTTTGGCGGGCTATTGACAAAAGTGGGCGTGTATGCATTGCTGCGAGTATTCACCCTGATATTCATTCCGGATGAATTTACCGCCACCATGTTCACCATCGTGGCTACCGCCACTTTGCTTACCGGCGCTTTCGGGGCTTTTATCAAAAGGAATATCCGCAAGCTGTTCTCTTACCTCATCGTATGCCATATCGGCTTTCTGATAGGCGGGCTGGGCATGCATACCAGTGAAGCGCTGGCCGGAACGGTGTTCTATCTTATTCACGACATCATTGTGAAAACGAATATATTCCTGGCCGCGGGGATCATGTACAAGATCAGCGGCACTACGAATATGGACAAGCTCGGGGGGCTTTATGCGGATTATCCGAAGCTGTCGCTGCTGGTGGCGGTGGTGTTGTTTTCGATGGTGGGGATTCCGCCGCTTTCGGGGTTCTGGCCGAAGATCTGGCTGTTCGACGCGGCGTTTTCCACCGACACCTGGTATTTGCTGATCGCCATGATCATCGCCAGCTTCATCACGCTGTTCGTGATCGCGCGGCTGTGGTCAGATGCGTTCTGGAAAACCAGGCCCGTACAGGAAGTTCCGCCAACGGACGACTTCTCCGCCATGTCCTGGTACAGGCGTTCCCTGCTCGTCACACCTGTGCTGGTGCTGGCGGCGGTATCGCTGTACATCGGCTTTGGCGCGGAACACATCGCCCGTTTGTCCGAACGCATTGCAACGGACCTGAAAGACACGGCTCCTTACATCAAGGCAGTACTGGGCCGTGAGATCGTTAACTTTTAACAGTGGATTATGGTCAAGCAGTTTTTGATGAATCTTATGTTGACCTTCATCTGGGTAGCGCTCACGGGGCAGCTGATGTTCTATAATTTTGCATTCGGCTTCATATTGAGCTATCTCGTGCTCTGGATCGTTGCGCAGAAAGGAGAAGGGAAACGCTACTTCAGCCGGGTGCCCGCGGTGATCAGCTTCGTGTTCTTTTTCCTGTACGAATTGCTGAAAGCCAATATTCAGGTGGCGTACGACGTGGTCACCCCTAAGTTCTTCATGAAGCCGGGCATCGTGAGGTATCCCCTGGATGCGAAGTCCGACCTGGAGATCACCATCCTTACCAACCTTATCTCCCTCACGCCCGGCACGCTGATACTCGATGTCAGCGACGACCGGAAAGTGGTGTACATCCATGTGATGTACCTGGCTGACAAAGATGATTTTATCCGGCAGATCAAGGGAGGGCTGGAGAGAAAACTTTTAGATATTTTACGATGAGCCTGAACGATTATCTTTTTTACGTGGTCATGCCGATGCTCTGCCTGTCTGTTATACTGGTAGCGTACCGCTTTTTCAAAGGGCCGAGCATTGCGGACCGGGTGATCGCGCTGGACCTGCTGATCAGTATCGGCATCGGCGTTATCACCGTTTACAGTATTTTTACAAGCCAGGCCACGTTCCTTGATGACGCGATGATCCTCGCGCTGATCGCGTTTCTGGGCACGGTGGCATTTTCTTATTATCTTGAAAAGAAGGAGGAAAAATGAACGATATCATTATTATGGTCCTGTGTACGGTTGCCGCGCTGGTGATCCTGATCGCCGCGATCGGCATTGTGCGGATGCCCGATTTCTACCTCCGCCTGTCCGTTACCATCAAGGCCGCTACCCTGGGAACCGGTTTGCTGCTGATGGCCGCGGCCGTATTCTTTGGCGACATTTCGGTCAATACCAAAGCCATCGCCATCGTGTTCTTCCTGCTGCTGACCACGCCCGTGGCCGGTCATATGATCAGCAGGGCCGCGCACTTCATCGGCGTGAAACAGTGGAAAGGATCGGTGCTGGATGAATTGAAAGGAAAATATGATAAAACCACCCATGGCCTTGAAAGCGGAGACAATCCCCGGCGGAATGGCCCCGGAAGCGAAAACGCACAAGAGCAAACATTCTGAACCATCTTTCGGAAACCAACCATTGAAAAATACGCGACATGCATATCAAAAACACAACAAAGAACCTGATCTTAGCAGTAAGTATGATGACAGGAACAGCAGCGGCGGCGCAATCGCCCGCAACAGACAATCCTTTTTTAAAGGAATATCAGACACCGTTCGGCGTACCGCCGTTCGACCAGATCAGGCCGGAGCATATCATCCCGGCCTTTGAGGAAGGGATCAAAGCGCAGAACGGCCATATTGCCGTTATCCGGAAAGCAGCGCCAACATTCGAAAACACCATCGTTGCGCTGGAAAAAAGCGGCGCGCTGCTCCGGAAGGTCAGTACCGTTTTCTATAATCTCACCTCCGCCAATACCAACCCGGAACTGGAAAATATCTCCCGGCAGATGGCGCCCAAGCTGGCGCAGCACAGCGACGATATTTACCTGGATACCGTGCTCTTCGGACTGATAAAGGCCGTACATAACAAGCCCGGCAAGCTCACGCCCGAACAAAAACGCCTGCTGGAAAAAACCTACAAATCCTTCGTACGCGCCGGCGCCAACCTGGACGCGGACAAACAGGCGCAAATGCGGGAGATCAACAAAGAGCTCTCGCTGCTGACCGTACGTTTCGGCCAGAACCTCCTCGCGGAAACCAACAGCTTCGAGCTGATCGTAGACAAGGAAGAAGACCTCGCCGGCCTGCCCGCGTCGCTCAAAGAAGCGGCCGCCAACTCAGCGAAAGAAGCCGGCAAGCCCGGCAAATGGCGCTTCACCCTGCACAACGCCAGCGTAATGCCCTTCCTGCAATATGCGGACAACCGCCGGCTGCGGGAGATCATGTACAAGGGGTACACCAGCCGCGGCAACCAGGGCAACGACAAAGACAATAAAGAGATCGTGGCAAAGATCGCCATGCTGAGAGCCAGCAAGGCCGCACTGCTCGGATATGCCAGCCACGCGGATTTCATCCTGGAAGAAAACATGGCCAAAACACCGGCGCAGGCGAACGAGCTGCTGACCCGCCTGTGGAATGCAGCCCTGCCGGTTGCGAAAGAGGAAGCCGCGGAAATGCAGAAAGTAATGGACCGCGAAGGAAAAGGTGAGCAGCTGCAAGCCTGGGACTGGTTTTACTATGCGGATAAAGTACGCAAGGAAAAATACAACTACGATGCCGAGGCCATGCGGCCTTATTTCAAGCTGGAGAACGTGCGCGAAGGCATTTTCACCGTTGCTAAAAAGCTGTACGGCCTGAAATTCCTGCCCATTAAGGATATTCCGCTGTATCATACCGATGCGATGGCTTATGAAGTGCAGGAAGCCAATGGCAAACACATCGGTGTGATCTACATGGACTTCTTTCCCCGCACTTCCAAACGCGGCGGCGCATGGATGACCTCCTACCGCAAACAGGCCGCAGGCGTATCACCGGTAGTGTCCATCGTATGCAATTTTTCAAAACCGAACGGCAATCAGCCTGCGTTGCTGACGCCGGATGAAGTGGAAACATTCTTCCATGAATTCGGTCACGCTCTGCACGGCCTGCTCTCCGCCGTAAAATACGAAACCCTTTCCGGCACCTCCGTGCCGCGCGACTTCGTAGAGCTGCCCTCTCAAATTATGGAACATTGGGCATTTGAGCCAGAGGTGCTGCAACTCTACGCCAAACATTATGAAACCGGCGCGATCATACCCGACGGGTTGGTAGAAAAAATGAAAAGCGCTTCCAAATTCAACCAGGGCTTCGCCACCGTGGAATACCTCGCCGCTTCCCTGCTGGACATGGGCTATCACACCCTCCCCGCGGGCCAGCAGGTAGATCCGGTGAGCTTCGAGAAAACGCAAATGGAAAAGCTCGGCCTGATCGACCAGATCGCGCCGCGGTACAAAAGCACCTATTTCCAGCATATTTTCTCCGGCGGATATTCCGCGGGATACTACAGCTATATCTGGTCTGAAGTGCTGGACAGCGACGCATTCGCCGCGTTCAAGGAAACCGGCGACATCTTTGATCCCGCCACTGCCGCATCGTTCCGCAGGAACGTGCTGGAAAAAGGCGATACGGACGATCCGATGAATCTTTATAAAGCATTCAGAATGCGGGCGCCGGAAGTGAAGTTCCTGCTGAAGAACCGCGGGCTGGATAAATAAAAAATTCAATCTGCATAGAACAGGCTGGTCAATGGCAGCCAGCCTGCTTCTATTTCAGGCATATCTGTTTCATCAGGCATAAGCCATTGCCAAAGCACATGCCAGATCTGCTCCAACCGCCAGTTTGGAGGAAATCCCATATATCCGTAATCTATCTCCGGATTGTCTTCCACCAGTTGTAAAAGCATACGTTTAAAGGAAGATGAAGGTTCTATCTTTTCTACAAGATACTGGATACAGCATAATGTACTGTAGAGTTTACTTCCGTCCAGCCCCTCCGTTTCCGCTAAAAACCTGTATCTGTTCCCCGTGGGTACAACAATGGTTTTCGCGGTTGATCTGTAGATGATCTGACCATGATGCGCGCATCTGTTTCGCAACTGGGAAAAGCAATGCAGCCAGTTGACAAGGATGTTATCAGGCAAATTGTACCTGCTGCAAATATGATGTTTGACATCTCTTGCGGAGAGGTATTCGAATATCCTTGATATTGAGCCGAAAGGCAGCAGCTCCATCACTATCCAGGAGGGAAGAGTGGGCAAGTCATTGGAATTTTTCCTGTATCTTTTTATCGCGGGGTCTTCACTATTTATCATACTTCGTTGCAGATACGCGATAAAGTCATCAAACCTGAACGTAGGCAAAAAGCGTTCCCTGTTCAAATACCAATGCGCCCCATACACGGAAGACATCTGGTTTGATATCAGCGTTCTGAAAGCGACCTCTATTGTTTCTATTGCATCAAACAATACCAGCTTCAGATGCTTGTCAAACAGGTAGAGCCTCGTGATCTGCTCAAAAGTACAGCCAGGGAGAAAATCACCGGTTTCCGGATTTCTAAGTTTGTTGGCATAACCATTTAACCTGAAATAACTGATATGAGATAACCAGTGTTCAACGACATCGTTTGATGCAATAATCAAACCTCTGTCTTTAAATAATTGCACTTGCTCTGATATAGTCAGAGAAGGGGCTACAAACATATTCATAACGAGGTGGTATAAAAAAAAAGAGCCTGCCAGATTTGCCCATGAAACAGAGGGGTGGCAGACTATGTCATCACAAATATAGAATAAAAAATCAACCCACAAAAAAATCAGGTGATTTTTTTTATAACAATCCGGATAACTGCGCATACAACGCCTCCCCATCACTAGGCCGCTTCGCTTCTTTCACCGCCACCCTTCCATTACGGTCAAATATGAAATACGTAGGATACTTCCTGGCTTCCTCACCCGGCAACAACTCCTTCCATATCTTTTCAATACGTTCGTTACTCATCCTTACATGTTCCCCGGTGATCCCGTTCAGCTGCACATACTCCCGCCATTTCCTGTCCGCCTCTTCATCGTCATTGCTCAGATAAAGAAATACCACATCCTTGCCGGACATCCTCGTTTTCAGATCGGGCACATATCCCATTTCCACTTTGCACCAGCCGCACCAGGTCCCCCAGATATCGAGATACACGATCTTTCCCTGGTAGGGCGCCAGCAACTCGTTGACCGTGGATATCTCCCGGTAGTCTTTCCGGAAAGCGATGCCCGTATTCTGCTTTCCCTTTTCCAGCATGGCTTCCAGCGCCGCGATCCCTTTATGTCCGTTTTCCGCTTCCTTTCCTGCGGCAAAATGTTCATCGATGCCGGCCATGAGCTTCCGGGCCATGGGCAGCTCCTGGTCGTTGCAATAATAGATCAGGCGGTTGGATAGCAGCCGCTCGAATTGCGGCGCGGGCATCGACTTTTCGGCAAGCAGGACCGCAATGATCTCATCGCCGTATGTCTTTGCCAGGTGCATCAACGAATCGAAGGGCAGGCCGGTGGCTTCCACCAGCAGTTGCTGGCCCCGCGCCTTATCTTTCCGGTAAATGAGGCCCAGCCTTCTCATTTCATACTTCGCGCAGGCATAGAGGAAATACCCTGCGTATGGGCTTCTGTCCATTTCCTGCATGGACGGAATGCCTGTAATGTGCATCAGCGTATCCTGCCAGCGCTGCACGGCGGGGTTCTTCGTGTAGCTGCTCAGCACAGATGAAAATTCGTCCATGTTCAGTGCATAATAATATTTGATCTGGGTGGCAAGCGAAGCCCTGATATCAGCGGGTATGGCTGACTTTTTAACGAGCTGCCGCAAGCTGTCCGCTTCCTTCAGAATAGCCGGCAACAATATATGCAGCAGGGAATCTTCAGACATTTTTCCATATTCATTCTTAGCGGAGAACTCCTTCATAAAAAACGGGCGGGGCGGAAAGAACGCGTGGATCATGCCGTTCTCAACAGCCGCTTTGCCGGTGTATTGAATAGTGCCGGGAAGGTCGTTCCCGGCAAATGTAACATGCAAAGGCCGGCCGGGGCTTAGCAGCAGCTGCTGTTCCTTCTTGTTATAATGCAAGGTGACAAACACCGGATCATCCCCCGGAACAGAAAATGAGAACGTGCCATCCGGCGCAATTTTGCTATATACCGAATTGGCGGACTGATACCATACATCGCGGGAAATGTTCAGCTCCACCTCTCCTGCTATGCGGGCATTGACCTTGCCGGTCAATATGGATTGGGACAGACATACCTGCGTGCAACACAGTAAGAGAACAAGCGAAAGATATTTTTTCATGGCGGATAATTTTTTGCAAGGATAATACCCGTTGCGGCGGTAGGGAACGGAATGTGATGAATGAATAAGATGGTGTTGTGAAATCATCGTTTCCCGTTTTTCACCTGATTGTACAGGTCCAGCACGGCGGCGGTACCCAGTGCAGGGTCCTGATGATGGATACCGTGGCTGCGCCCCGGCAGCAATACAACACGGCTATTGTGGTTCTTCTCTATCAGCGCTGTAAAATGCAGCATGCGGAAGCGGTCTACTTCCCGGAACCACGGCACGATGTTGATCTTCAGTTCATCCGCCAGCAGTTTCTCCCCGTGTTCCACCGGACGGCTATAAGCAAGCAGCACTGTAACCGGGATATCGGGAAGCGGCGCAAGCGAAACATATTCTTTGAAATACCCGTTATTCCTGACCCGTTCCATTTCATACCGCTCCCCTGCTGTTCTCGTTGCATCCGCGGAAAAACGCTTCTGCATAAAAGCGGACAAGCCGCGGTACCCCATCGCACTGCCTGAAAGCGTTCTGATCTCCTCATCTTCTTTTTTTGTCAGCATGAAATCGGTAGGATCGATGAATAACAAACCGGCTACATCGTCCGGGTAAACAGCTATGAACAGGCGAATGAAAGCGCCGCCCAGGGAATGACCAACCAGAACGTAAGGCGGCGCGATCTTCAATGTTTCCAAAAGATGATGCAGCCGCATCACCACATCACGGTCGCTTTTAAGCGTAGTATCAATGTCGGAACCGCCCAGTCCGTTCCGGTCATATGCGATGCCGGCGGCTTTTTCCGAAAGTCCGGGAAACAACATGCCATATGCGCCGCCACCGGAGCCCATGCCGCTTTCAAAGACCAGCACGGGCTCGCCGGGCTTACGGTTTTCGAGGCCAAAGCTTGTATAATTCATCTTTTTACCGTCTACCATGACACTTTGTGCCATGGAAAACTGGGCCGGAAGCAGCAGCAATAGTAACCAGCGATAGATATGACCGCTTTTGCGGCTTACCAGCCTGTCAAATGTGTTGAAGTTCATACCGGAAAGTTCCGTGCTTTATTGGCTTCCGCCGGCCAAATGTGATGAAACAGCCGGATAAAGTGATAAAAAAGGCGCACCGGATCTCTCCGGCACGCCTTCCGTTCAGGAATGGTATAACCTACAGTTTGATCAATCGTAAAGTTGCTGTTTCCTTTCCTCCTTCCAGCTTCAGGATGTACGCTCCACCCTGGAAAGCACTGATGTCAAGGTTCAACCTTGTCTGCCCCGCCGGTACGCTCCACTGGCGCACCATCCGGCCCTGCATGTCCAGCAGCGTTGCGGTTTTAAACGCATCAGCCGGAATGTCCACGTTCACCGGCCCGTAAGTGGGGTTCGGGAACAGCTGCGTTTTTGAAACCGGCTTGCTTTCTTCCTGTTTTACAAAGGCTATGCCGCCGGCATCAAGACTATCCGGCGCACAGTTGTCTATGCTGAACCAGTTGAACTTGAAGGTGCCGGAATATACGTGTATGCCTGTGTAGCTCAGCGCGGGCAGGGTGATCGTGTCTGTGATCGTCTGCCATGCGCCGCCGGTAGACGGTACATCAATGATACCGAACCGCATGCCGCTGTGGCCTACGCTGATCTGCGCGGGCGCGGTGGTAGATACGCGGAAGCTGATATTGTACACGCCGGATACCGGTACGTTCAGGTTGTTGTAAGCGAAGTAATCGTTGACCCAAAGGCCCGCGTAGTTCTGTCCGCCGCCCACATCGGTACAGGTTTGCAGATAGGGACCGGGGGCTTTCGCGCTGGCGGTTTCCGCCTCGTACTTTTGATTCACCGTGCAGGCATTGGCCTGGATGTCTGCTGTTGCGGTGCCGCTGATGCTGTCCACTGTAGCTGTTACGGTAAACATACCGGAAGTAAGACCAGCCGTCAGCGTACCGGTGGAGGAGATCGTGTTTCCACTGCCGTCCACGCTCCAGGTCACCGGCGGCAGCGCCATCATGTTGCTGTCCGCATCATACCCGGTAGCGGTGAACTGCTGCGTTCCGCCAGCCGCCACGATCGCTGAATCCGGGGATATCACGATCCTCGTTAATACCTGCGGTTCATCCGCACAGTTATCGATGCTGAACCAGTTGAACTTAAAGGAGCCGGAGGTAACGTGAACGCCGGTGTAAGTCAATGCCGGCAAGGTCATCGTATCGCTAACGGTCTTCCACACGCCGCCGGTTGACGGTATGCTGATGGTACCGAAAGTATATCCGCTGTGGCCGATCTTCACAGTAGATGCGGCGGTGGACAGCACGCGAAGGCTGATCCTGTACCTGCCTGCTACCGGAACGTTCAGCGTGTTATAAGCGAACCATTTACCGGAATTAAGCCCGGCGAAGTTCTGCCCGCCGCCAACGTCCGTGCAGGTTTCGAGGTAAGGGCCGGAAGCATAGTTGGAAGAGCTTTCCGCTTCATGCTTGTTATTTACCGTACAGGCGTAACCGGTAGTTACCACGGCCGTGCTGCTGATGGTGTCCGCAGTGGCCGTAATAGTGTAGGTACCGGCGGTTGCGCTGGCGGTGAAAATGCCTGTTGCCGAAATGGTGTTGCCAGCTCCGGTGGTCGTCCAGGTGATGGCCGGCGCTTCCTGCATTACACTGTCGAACTGATCATATGCGGTAGCGGTAAATTGCTGTGATGCGTTGAGAGGGACGGTTATTGTATCCGGACTGATCTCCAGTCTTGTCAGCACCGGCTCCGGCGTCACTTTTGCAATAGCCGTTCCCGTTACTGATTCCGCCACGGCGCTTAGAGTGTAAGTGCCGGCAGTGGGGCCCGCGGTGAAAAGCCCGTTTGTATCCACGCTGTTGCCGCTGCCGGTCACCGACCATGCCGGTATAATGGATACCACATTGCTGTCGGCATCATATCCTGTTGCCTTAAACTGCTTGGTAGTACCGGCTATCAGCGACACACTGTCCGGCACAATGCTGATGCGGGAGAGGGTGATATCGTCCGCATCCACAAATTCCAGCCAGTTGAAATTCCAGCCGGAGGCGTTAGACCAGATGCGGATGGTTTGCTGGCCTGCCGCAAGATGCACGGGCGCGGAGGCTACGGAGATCCAGTTCTGCCATCCTCCGCTGGCGGGCAGGTTCACGGTGGCAAGCGTTGCAGTGTCCTGCTGCACTTTCAGGCTGGTGTTATAGCTGACGGCCACCCTGAAACGCAGCCGGTAATCTCCGGCGGAGGGCACATCAATATCATATTCCATCCAGGTTCCGGCGCCAATGTAACTTACGTTTTGCCCGCCGCCTGTGTCCTGCGTGGGTTCCGTGCAGCAGACATTGGAGTTGTCGTAGTTCTCCGCTTCGATCTTTGCGGGGATGGGCTTGTAGTTGACAGGCCGCACGTTGAAGTTCGTGGAGCCGGAGACCGTCGCGGAATCCACGGTAGCCGTGGCGGTTACCACGCCGGAAGATTGCAGTGTGGCAAAACCGGTGGAGTCGATCGTATTGCCGGCGCCGGTGATGCTCCATACCGGTGTGATCGCCATATCATGACCATTCTGGTCCAGCGCTTTCGCGGTGTATTGCTGCGTTTTACCGGGCACGAAAGAAAGGTCTTTGGGTGTTACCATCACGGAATCCAGCACCGGCGTGCCCAATCCTTTCTGGTATACGCGCACATAATCCACCATCATGCTGTCCGGCCAGTCCGCTTCGAATATCTGACCACCCATGCCGCCGCCAATGGCTACGTTGAGGATGACGTGGAATTTCTGGTCGAAAGGCCAGTCTTTCCAGTCTGTATGCGGATTGGCATATGTGTAGACGTGCACGCTATCATAGGTGAAGCGCAGGGAATCCGGGCTCCATTCCAGGGCGTACACGTGATAGTTGTCCGCCGCATCGGGGATATTGCGCGAGCCGGTGAGATGCCCGCCGTTCATCCAGTTGTTATTCTGCGTATGTACGGTAGACATGGCATTGCCGTAATTATTACCGATATGTTCAAGGATGTCGATCTCGCCGCTGCGGGGCCATGCGCCGTACGCGCTCGTAGTGGGCATGAGCCAGATGGCCGGCCAGGAGCCGCGTGCGCGCGGGAGCTTGGCGGAAACTTCCACTTTGCCGTACTGGAAATCCATTTTGTACTGGGAGATCATTCTGCCGGAAGACCAGGGCTCCGTGGTGGTGCCGTTCGGGAAATCCTTTTTCCCTTTGATGATGAGCTTGCCGTCCACGATGCGGATATTGTCGTGCGTAGTGTCTGTGTATACCTGCTGCTCTCCGTTGATCCATCCTTTGGGCTTCGCGTCTACCGTCCATTTATTGCGGTCAGGCAGGCCGTTCACACTGAACTCGTCCTGGTAGATCATGGTCCAGTTGGGATTTCCGGCGAACACTACATTCCCTTTGGCAGTATACAGCGCCGTATTGGGATTTTGCAGCTCCGCTCCCGCTATGGTCAGCTGCAGCGTGGTGCGGGAATAGTTGATGGGGGAATTGCCGCTCAGCGTGATGGTGGCAATGGTGTCGTTCACGCGGTGCACACTGTCTATGGTAACGCCCTGCGGCAGGTTGAGGGCCGTCCAGTTAGCGGTGTTGAGCGTAGGGCTGAAAATATCGCCGTTCACTTCTGCCTGCAATACGGCGCCGTGCTCCTGCCCCATTTCCACCGTGGTGCTGGTGAGCGTGATATTGGTGGGATTGGGAGCCTGCACAAGATCGAAGTACAAGGTGCCGGTTCCTTTCTTTCCATCGATGAAATGCACACCGATATAGTTGAAGTCCGTGCGGTGGCTGACGCTCTGGAAGTTGAAGGTAGCTTCTTCCCAGCGGTTGATCTGGCTGACTTTGTAGGTGAAATACACGGCTTTCGTGTAGTCGGTACCGGGTTGCAGCTTGAAGAGTATCTCGTCTTTGGTAGTGGCGTACACCATCATTTTGAACACGCTGTTCGTGGAGATATCAAACGCTTCCGGCATGCTGACGTTGGCGCTCATGTACTCGAAACAGGTGGTGTCTTTGGTGAATTTTGCTACGTGTGAGCTGGTGTTGAGGCCGGAGGGTTGCGGGTTCGGTACGCCGAACTCTACTTTCCCGGTAGCGCCGGCGCCGGCGTAGTAGGTCCATCTGCCGGAGCAGGGACCGTTGCCTTCCATATCATCCAGCAGGAGAAATTGTGCATTCAGCTTGCCGCACAGCAGCAGACTGAACAACACGAGGAGTGTTGTAAATTTGTTTTTCATAACGTTTTCATTTTATACGTGGATAGGATTCTTTCTCGATTCGGGCCAACACTATTCAATACGATACGATACGGGCGGCTAAAGGTATTTTTTAGCCGCCCGTCCGTTTACAGATTCGGGTTCACCAGGGCATCCGCGCCCGGAATAGGCATCCAGTACTTATCCTGCGTGATGGTACCGATGGGTTCCAGGTCGTCCGGGTGTTTGTTTTCATTCGCAGCGGCTACCATGTCCAGCCGCACGAGGTCAAACCAGCGGTTCCATTCACCTGCGAACTCCCAGGCTCTTTCGTCGATCACGGCTTTGAGGAAGTCCTCTTTTCCGAGGCCGGAGATGTTACCAAGACCGGCACGCAAACGCACGGCATTGACCGCGTTATAGGCGTCCGTATTGGGAGCGGCGGAAGACCGGGCCTGCGCTTCCGCGTAGATCAGGAGCACATGCGCGTACCGTATCATCAGCACGGGGCTGTTGGACATGTACACATCCGCCTTTCCGTTCTGAATCCTGAACTTTTTATAGTACGGATGCTTGGTGGCGAGGTCCTGCCAGGGTATAGGCGTGGTGGTGCCGGGTTTGGTAAATTCCAGGGAGAAGGTCGCATCCTTGCGGGAGCCTTCGGGGAAGTTGTTGTAGAAATTCATTTCCGGGAAGAAGTCGCTCCAGCCGGCTTCTTCGTCGGGCATACCGGATACGCCGTAGAAGGAGTTATAGGTGATCCAGTTGCCGCGCGTGAAGATGGTGAATACATCTTCGGGGGTACCGCCGGCGAATATCTTCAGGAAACCGTCCTGGTAAAGATCAAAGCCATACACAGCCTTGTTGTCGATCACCTCTTTTGCTTTTGCGGCGGCCAGCGCATATTTGGACGCGTCATTGATCGGCCATCCGCCTTGCGTGAGGTATACATCGGCCAGCAATGCTTTCACGGAGCCTTTGTTGGGCCGGCCGGGATTGCGTTTGGTGTTGGGCACCCACTCTTCCGCTTTGGCGAGATCGGCTTCTACCAGTTTATATACTTCAGCCGGGGAACTTTTTTCCAGCTTCAGGTATTCTTCCAGGTATTTTTCCGTAGGGATGATGGGTACAGCGCCCCAGTAGCGGGTAAGCCAGTAATAACACAGCGCGCGCAGGAAATAGGCTTCACCCACGATCTCGTGGATCTTCGCTTCTTCGCCGTCCGTCACCGCCGTATAATTGTTGATGATATTGGTGGTGGACTGGATCGTTTTGTAGCAACCGCGCCAGATGGGATTCATGCGGCTGTTCAATGAGGAAACATTGAACTGGTCAAATTCGCGGAACTCTTCCTTGTTAGAACCCGGATGTGTGGTAAGGTCGTCCGCACCCATGCACATCGCGATCTGTGAAACGGTCACAAAGCCGCTTTCGAAGCCTACCTGCAGGCTGGCATAAGCCCCGCTCAGCGCGGATTCCAGACCAGCCATATTGCTCAGCGCAATGGAGCCTACCACCAGGCCCTGCGGATCTTCCGTCAGCTGCTTTTTACAACCGGCGGCGAAGAATACAATCAGTATAAAAAATATCTTTTTCATCCGTAAATATTTTATTGGTTTTAGCCGGATGGAACTCCGTTTCATCTGTTTCATCTGTTAATGTTTAATTTTTTACGGGCCAGATGGAACCTCGCATTAACATGGCCCGGTGCCATAAATGTATCATGCTCGGTTTCATTTGAAAAGTTAAAAACTTACGGTCACCCCGCCCGTGATGGTTTTCGTATTCGGGTAAGAACCATAATCGATGCCCTGGCGGGTATCTCCCGCGGCGGCGCTGGCTTCCGGATCAATGCCGCTGTATTTGGTGATCGTGAAAAGATTCGTGGCGCCCACAAATACTTTCACGCCTACCGTATTCCATAATTTCGATTTCGCGATACTATAGGAAAGGCTGATGTTCTTCAACCGCAGGAAGTCTGCTTTTTCGAGGAAGCGGGTAGATTGCGTGAAGTTCTTGTTCGTAGTGCTGAACGCGGGAATATCGGAAGTTTCATTTACACCGGGGATGTAACGGTCCTTGATATCCACATTGGTGGCTTCCCTTGCATCACCGCCATGATACATCGTGGCGGCATTGTTATAGTTCAGCTTGTCAAAACCGAATAATCCCTGGAAGAAAACATTCAAAGAGAACGCACCGTGGCTGACGGTGTTATTCCAGCCGAAGGAGGTTTTGGGAATACCGGAGCCGATCACTTCATAATCATCCGCACCGATCGTATTATCGCCATTTCTGTCGAGATACTTCGAATCTCCCGGTACCGCACCAAATTCCGCAGCAGCGTCCGCTTCCGAAGGCTTCCAGGTGCCGAGGTAAGTAAGTCCCCATATGGCGCCCAGCGATTCTCCCGGCCGTACTACAAATTCAGGCTGCGGAGACATCCCGCCGCCGATCTTGCGGTTCTGGTCAAGGATCATTTCCCTCGAACCGACAGATACTACGTTATTCTTCAGGAACGAGAAGTTCATCCAGCTGTTCCAGCTCCATTTCCCTTTATCCACAACCACCGCGTCAACAGAAAACTCCCATCCTTTATTCTGCACAGATCCTACGTTGCGGGTGATCGTATTTCCACCGAGATACAACGGCAGGGTTTCATTCAATAACAGGTCGCGGGTATCTTTCACGAAGTACTCGGCGGTAAGATTGATCCGGCCGTTCATCACACCGATCTCCAGACCGGCATTCTTTTGTTCGGTCGTTTCCCATTGCAGGTCAAGGTTACCGATGTTGCCGATCGCGATACCGGTTACGTGTGATGAATTGGTAAAGGATGCATTGCGGGAAGCATAGGCGGAGAACGTGCTGTAGGCAGCAATGGCGTCACTGCCTGTCAGCCCCCAGCTGCCGCGCAGCTTCAGGTTGCTGAATATATTGAGGTCACGGATGAAAGGCTCTTCGGACAATACCCATCCCGCTGAAAACGACGGGAAATTTCCGAAGCGGTTGTTCTCGGCGAATTTGGAAGAACCATCGCGGCGTGTAGCTGCGGATACAAGATATTTATCTTTATACGCATAGTTTATACGGCCAACCTGGGAGAATATGGCCGCTTTCGAATAGCCGGAGCCGGGGGTGCCGGGCGTGCCCTGTGCAAGATTATTCCATTCGAGGGATTCGTAAGACAGGTTGGATGAACCGGCGGATACATAATTGTAGGTGGACTGCTGGTATTCCAGCACCGCCGTCACATCCAGGCTGTGTACCTTGTTGAATGTTCTCCGGTAGTTCAGCATGTTGGTGTTCTGCAGGCGGACTTCCTTGTTGGAACGATAGCTGGCGGAGGCCACATTGTTATTGATGGGCTTGCCGGTAAAGTTCTTGTTTTCGTATCCGAGATAGTTGGCGCCGTACTGGATGCTGAAAGCAAGCCCCGGTACAATATCATCGTACTTGAATCCACCGATCATATTGGCCATCATCCGGTCCGTCACCGCTTTGCGTTGCTCGGTGATCGCCACAGGATTGTTGAACGCGGAGCTCACGGGATCTTTCAGCGTGTAACCGCCGGCAGCAGTTCTCACCGGCACCGTTGGCGACCAAATGAAAGCCTGTGCCAGCGGGCTGATCGTTCCATCGGCAGGGATATCCACGTTCAGAGCGGAACTGTAAGAACCGGTAATATTCAGGAAAGTGGAAATCTTTTTGGATAGCTGGGAATTGATGTTGGAGCGGAGGGTATAACGTTTGTAAGATGAATTTTCGATCACACCATCCTGGTCCAGGTAGTTGCCGGAAATGAAGTAACCGGTCTTGTCGTTACCGCCGTTCAGGCTTAACATATGCTCCTGGCTCATGGCGGTGCGGAATATTTCATCCTGCCAGTCGGTACCACCCTTTGCACGAAAATCCGCGATTTGCTCTGCTGTGAACGGAGGCGTGGTGCCCACCGCCGTCGCATGCTCATTGGCTACCTGTGCAAAATCACCGGCATTGAGCAGGTCCATTTTCTTGATGACCTCTGAGGACGACAGACGGCTGGTGAAATTCACTTTCAATCCGTCTTTCAAACCTTTCTTCGTGGTCACGATCACCACACCGTTGGCGCCGCGGCTGCCGTAGATGGCGGTGGCGGACGCATCTTTCAGTACCTGGATGGAAGCGATATCGTCCGGGTTGATGGCGAAGAACTCCGCGCCGATGAAACCGTCCACTACATAGAGCGGGCTGTTGTCGCCGTTGATGGAGTTGGAACCGCGGATGCGGATGCGCACGCTGCCGCCGGGAGCGCCGGTGGGATTGGTCACCTGCACGCCTGCCGCCCTGCCTTGCAGCACCTGGTCGAAACGGTTCACGGGCTGATCTTCAAATTCTTTGGAAGAAACAGTAGTGATGGAGTTGGAGAGCGTGGCTTTGCGCTGTTCGCCATATCCTACGACCACCAGTTCGTTCATTTTAGACGCCGAAGCGGTCAGCGTCACGATGATCTCTTTTCTGCCGGCCAGCGCGATCTCCTGCCGGTCGAAGCCGATGGAGGAAACAACGAGTATGGCGTTGTCGTCCGTTACGGTGATCAGGAAGTTCCCCTGTCCATTCGTCACCACGCCTTTAGAAGTGCCTTTCACCTGGATGGTAACACCGGGCAGCGGTTCTCCTTTTTCATCCCGTACGGTACCCCTGATCTCGGTTTCACGCACAGCGGTTTCCGTGCCGGAAAGCGCCCTGCGTTTCACCACAATAATTTTATCAGTAATGGCATAGGTCAGCGGCTGGTTCCTGAAACACAGGTCCAGCGCCTCTTCCAGGGGCATGCTTTTTACGTCGAGGTTGACGGTGCGGGCATGGGATAATTGCTCCTCCGTGTACAGGAAGGTGTAACCGGTCTGTTTACCGATCTCCTTAAACAACCTGGCCAGGGAGATGTTCTGTTTGGAAAGGGTAACTGTTTGTGCATGTCCCGCCGCGCGTACCTGCAGCAGGACAATGGTCATCAAAAGCACCGTTAATTTCATGATCAGTAGCGTTTTTTCTAATAATCGTGGAAAATTCTGCCCCCCGGCGGCACAGGCTGGCCTGCCTTGGGAAAAAAGCCTTAAATGCATACATTTGTATGGTTTGGGTAAATAATGAAAATTGCCGAAAACGATTGCTAATTATGGACCTGAGCTTAGCCGGGAGCGGTGCGAACGCTTCCGGTTTTTTCATGTCCGTTCTGCTTAGGGACTCATATTGTGCTGATTATGGTTGCTTGTTATGGTGAAACGATGATCTGTTTTCCTTTGATCTCGAAATGCACTTCGCCGGTCATTTCCAGCATCTGCAGCACTTTGGACACATTGACGTTGCGCGGGATGATACCCCTGAAGTGCGCCTGCACCGGTGAGCGGTACACCACTTCCACATCATACCATCGTGCGATGAGCCGCATCGCGGAACGGATATCATTCCCTTCAAACTGCAGCAGGCCGTTCTTCCAGGCCACCGCTTCCTCCAGGTTCACATGATCTTCCACGTTCAGCGCGCCGGTACTTTTCTCCAGGCTTGCTCCCTGCCCCGGCGAGAGGCGTTTGCTGCTGCCGCCGTGGCTTACTTTCACGGCGCCTTCCAGCAGGGTGGTCTTCACCTGCGCTTCATCTTCATAGGCCATGATATTGAAATGCGTACCGAGCACAGCCACTTCCACACCGCTGGCTTTCACCGTAAAAGCCGCGCCGTCTTTTTTCGCCACTTCGAAATATGCTTCACCCGTCAGCTCCACTTCTCTTTTGCCGCGGGAGAACTGCGCCGGGTAACGCAGGCTGCTGGCGGCGTTGAGCCATACCTTACTGCCGTCTGACAAGGTTACCTGGAATTGCCCGCCGCGCGGGGTGGTGATGGTGTTATAAACGAGCGGCGCTGTTCCGGACTGGCCGGATGTTTCGTAGGCGAGCAGCCCGTTCCCCTGCATTTGCAGTTTTGTGCCGCCCTGCAGCGCCAATGTGCCGTTTGCACTGCTGTCCAGCGGTATCTGCGTGCCGTCCGCAAGCGTGAGCATGGCTTTGTTGCCGCCGGGCGCCACATCGTTCATGAGCGGTTGCTGTGCGGTGGCGTCCGGGGCCGGGCGTTGATCCTGCATCAGCCAGAAAGTGGCCAGCGCGCCGGTCACCAGTACCGCCGCGGCTGCAGCCCACATGCGGTATCTGCGGGGGCGCATGGGCACTACCTGCGCGGGGCGGTCGGCTGACAATATCCGGTCGGCGATCGCATCCCAGTGCGCGGCGTCCTGCTGGTCCGGCGCCATCTTTGGCAGCAGCGCTTCTACCTGTAATGCCACTTCTCCGGTCTGGTCTTCCACCATCATACGGGTGAGCTCTTCCAGTTCAGCGTCCGTGGCCGTTTGCGCCACAGCTTTGCCAACGAGGTACGCCAGGCGGTCTTGCATGATCAATGTATTATTCTTTTAGTGTTAAGAACGTGGTATTTCGCTAACGTGGACTTGTATCAGTACAGGAGGTCCATATACACAGACGCGGAAGTGGAAAAACAGGACCTATCGGGATGGAAATTTTTTTTGAGGGGGGGTACCGGCAGATTTTGCCGGCGTAATTGCAGCGCGAAACTAAAGCGGCCAATAAAGCAGCAGCAACGGCAAAAAATGCCCGGCCTGTTCCAGGAACTCGCGGATGCTGCGGAGGGAACGCACGAGAGAATTTTTGACGGTATGGGGGGATAATCCAAGCTCCTGCGCTATTTCGGGAATCTTCAATCCCTTTTCGCGGCTGAGCAGGTAGATGCGTTTTGCCTGGGCGGGCAGTTGCTGCACGGCTTCCGCGATGGTTTTTACAATGGAATGATAGATGACTTCTTCTTCGGTGGAGATGCCGGCGGCGGGCCGGAGGGACATGGCGTCGAGGGCTTTGTGATGCACGGCCTGGCGGCGCAGCCAGCTGAAGGACTGGTGAAAGACGATGCGCAGAATCCAGGAACGCGGATGTTCGATGTCCGGCAGCTTGTCCCGGCTGATCCACAGCCGCAGAAAAGTTTCCTGGATGATGTCGTCTGCAACGGAGGGATTTTTGGTCAGGTGCAGGATAACGGGCTGCAGCTGTGGCGCATACGACTGGAAAAGTTGACGAAAGGCCGCTTCGTCGCCTCCGGCAATCAACAGGAACAGTTCTTTATCATTGTATGCGGGATCGTGCACCTTGCTTCCTCTGTACGTAAGTTGGTTGATAATGATTATCCGGCTAATGTAGTAAAAATATATCTTTCAATGCCCGCTTTGCGGCATGATAACCGCAGAGGCCATGCACGCCGCCGCCCGGCGGTGTGGACGAAGAGCAAAGGTACATCCCTTTTACGGAGGTGCGGTAAGGGGATGCGCGCAATGCGGGCCGCGTGAACAGCTGCGACAGGTCCATCACCCCTCCGTTGATGTCGCCGCCGTTGTAATTCGGATTATATGCTTCCATGTCGGCGGTGTTCATCACGTGCCTGGCGAGGATGCGTTCGCGGAACCCCGGCGCAAAGCGCTCCACCTGCCGCTCTATTTCTTCCGTCATATCTTTCACCGATCCTCCCGGCACATGGCAATACGCCCAGGCCGTGTGTTTCCCGGCCGGCGCGCGCGTGGGGTCGATCTTGCTGGGCTGCGAGAACAGCACGAAAGGCTGGTCCGGATGCCTGCCGTCCCAAACCTTTTGTTCAGACACCGCGATCTCCTGTATGGTATTGCCAAGATGCACCGTTCCCGCCAGGCGGCAGGCGGCATTCGCAAAAGGCGCCGGATCGTCCAGCGCCCAGTCGATCTTGAACACGCCCATTCCATAGCGGTATCTTTCCAGCTGCCAGCGGTAGATGGAAGAAAATTTATGTCCTGCGATGGCCAGCAGCTGACGGGGCGTGACATCAAAAAGAATAGCGCGGGCAGACGGCAGTTGCCGCAGATCTTTTACAAAAAATCCGGTTTCTATTTTACCGCCGCGTTCCAGAAAATATGCTTCCATGGCCCGCGCGATATTCTGCGAGCCGCCTTTGACCACCGGCCAGCCGTAGAGATGCCCTGCAAGCATGAGCACCATCGCTGTTGCCGCGGTAGCGGCATTGGACAGGGGCTGCATGCCGTGCGCCGCCATGCCGGCCCAAAGGCCCTTGGCCTCGCGGGTATTGAACTCACCGGCTACAGATAACGAGGAGCGCAATGCCACCCATCCGAAACGCGCCATCTCCGTGGGATTTGCCGGCAGCCGGAATGGCGCGAGCACATCCGCCGCAATGCCGGACCAGTTTCTTTCCAGTCTTTCGAATAAACGGAAATACGCGGTAGCATCGCCATTCAAGCCGGATGCGGTGGCCGTGAGGGAGCGGTGCAAACAGGCGGCCGTGCCGTCATCAAAAGGATGCACCGCAGGTAATGAAGGATGAATGCATTCCAGCCCGTATTTATCCAGTTCCAGCTGCTGGAAGAAAGGTGACATCGCCAGCATGGGATGCACCGCGGAACATACATCGTGCAGGAAACCGGGCAAGGTGAAAGATGCGGTACGCATACCGCCGCCCACCGTGTCCTTTCCTTCGAGCACCAATACAGAAAGGCCGCGCTGCTGCAGGGTTATAGCAGCAGCGAGACCATTCGGCCCCGATCCAACGACGATCGCATCATAATCAGCTTGCATCCGTTAACGGTTATACGGATATTCATTAACCCATCTGAAGCCACGGTTCATCAAACGGAACGATCGAATATCCTGCTTTGAAAACTGAAAGTATACCGAATCCTCAAACAGCTTGCCTTCCAGCACCAGCGAAGCGGAATCGGCCTTGTAAGATAATTTATATTTGTTCAGTGTGTCCGTATAAGGAAAAACGGTCGCAGTGCGGCTGATAGTATCTACCATGAAAGCCCAGTATTCCTGGGAATCGTTCATGAATTTAACGGTCGCGCGTTGCGGCGTCTGGATGATGAGCTGCTTGCAGAGGGAGGAGTCCGTCAGCAGCATGGGAAGCGTGTCGTGGTTGCGGACCAGCAATCTGGCGTTATAAATGCCGTACAATGGTGGCTTCGGGCGGAGATCTCCCCATTGATAGCGGCGCTTCAGGCCGCTGGATATCTCTCCATAAAACGTTGCTCCAATGAAAAGTATTTTGATAACAACAGCTGTTATCCGCATCCATCTTCTTGGCAGGAAATTACGGAATAATCCTGGTTCGGCCGTCCTGTTTAACAGCAGTACGTTCAACAGCCGTCCCGCATCGGGCGCCAGCAGGAAAAAACACATGAGCAGCAGCACAGACGAGAACAGCTTCACCGGCACATCAAAAAAGAAATTCATCGCCACCACATTCATCATCACCGCAATGCAGATCATCGCGCCAAGAGCGGTAGTGCGGCGGAAGAACAGGAAAACGCCGCCGATCACTTCAGACCACCCGGCAAAAGCGCTGAAGCCTTTGGAGAACCCTACATAAGACCAGGCCAGCCCCATCGGCGATTTGTCCCCGAACGGCTGCACGAGCTGTGACAAAGACGGATACCCCATCTGTATATGAAAGATCTTCGCAAAACCGTACGTTATCATTGTGCCGGCGAGATAATAGCGCAGCATCACCCGGAGCCAGTAGTGCATTCCTTCGTAATGGTCCCGCTTTCTGTCCAGCACGGACCAGGCGAGCATGATGAACAGGGACAATGCCAGCAGGCAGAGCAGATGTACATAGTTGTAAGTCGTATCCCCGCTGCCGTTAGGAAACACGGTGATCGGCGGCATGTCGAGAACGTGGACCGTTACCCAGGGCACAAACGCATGCCAGAAGCTGTATTCCAGTTCCGACAGGAAGGGTACCATGCCGAGGATGAAAGAGCTGCAATACAGCACAAAAAAAGCAAAGAAAAAGCGGAATGCAATCCTCTGCCCTGCTGTCCATGGACGAGGGATAGGAACGATCATATGCTGGGTTTTGTTAAAGCGCGACTTCCGCGGCAACGCTCTTCAGCTTTGCGGCAAGCTCATCAGACACCTCTTCCGGCTTGAATTGCACGTCTTCAACCGGCGCCTGGAACAGGAAGCGGTACCATACCAGCGAACCGAGGTAACAACCGGCGGCATTCGCGTGGTTCGGATCGAACCGCAGCTTGTCTTTTGCCCAGGTGTACCCCACATGCAGGGAGTTCCGCTGGTCCGGCAAAGCCGGCGCCACCGCGTGCTCAAAATCGAACGCGGTATCTTTTTTATAGGCCCATACCGGGTCGCTGTTCATGATCCAGAACGCATCGCCGGTGGGGATCACCCGCACTTTCAGCTCGTCCGCGATCGTATGATAGCCTGCCCTGGCATGATTGTACATGTCCTGCGCCGTAGCGGCCCGCTCGTTACCGTTGATCTTTCCGAACGCCTTTGCATCGGTACGGTAAGCCCAGGTCTGATGCAATACAATGGTAGCGTTAGGTTGCAGGGATTTAATGAGATCGTATAATTTCTTTGCATAGGGACGATAGGTATCCGGATCACCGGAAAGCAGGGAGTACTGCTGCATGGTGACTACATCCCAGGTACCTTCTGATAACATTTCCTTTAATGACCTGCCTTTGTAAGCCTTGCTGGCCGCTTCAGTGGTATCCGCCAGCCGCCAGTGCCTTTCCAGCGAGCAACCGCCCAGCTCCGCCCGGCCTACCTCCAGCTCATAACCGCCTTCCTTCGCCAGCTGCGGCAGGTAAGTAGCCGCATTGCCGGAAAAGCTGTTGCCGATAATGAACAGGCGGAGCTTTTTCGTTTGTGCTTCCGCGGTAGAGATCAGGCATACGCATACGAGCAGGAAGAGTGCTCTGCATCTTGATAATATCATATTCGTTTCAGTCTTTGTAACGGCTTAAATTATTATTAAAGGGGGAATAATCCAAATGATCCGCTTCTGCGGGCATAAAGTTTGTGTTTAATTTAACATGGCATCACACCCGAAAAAAGACCTTCCGGTATGGGAGATCCGCAGATACCTGGAACCCGGCCCGATCGTGCTCGTCAGCTCTTCGTGGAAAGGGCGGCAGAACATCATGAGCATGGGCTGGCATACCGTAATGGAGTTCTCCCCTTCCCGCATCGGCTGCTTCATTACTTCCGCCAATCACAGCTACGAAATGATCCGCAAAAGCAAAGAATGCGTGATCAATATTCCCACATACGACATGATAGACGCGGTGATACGGATCGGCAATACCACCGGCAGCGAAACGGACAAGTTTGCGGATACGGGGCTTACGCCGGTGGAAGCGGATAAAGTGAAAGCGCCGCTGATAAAAGAATGTTATGCTAACTTCGAATGCAAAGTGGCCGATACGGGCCTGCTCAAGAAATACAGCTTCTTCATCCTGGAAGTGGTGAAAGCGCATGTGGCCGCATCGCCCAAATATCCCCGCACCGTGCACTACCGCGGGGACGGCGTGTTTATGGTATCCGGGAAAAATGTCAGCTACCGCAGGCGGTTCCGGCCGGAGAACCTCTAGGGCATATTTTTTGTTCGTTAGCATCTTTTAACATCAACACATGCCAGAACTCCCCGATTTGCAGGTATTCAGCCACAATCTTCAGCAGCAGCTGAAAGGTAAGGTGGTGAAAAAGATCGCCGCACCCAAAACAAAAAAGCTGAACGTTTCCGTCAGCCAGCTTAAAAAAGCCATCGAAGGGCAGTCCATCAGGGAAATACGGCGCGAGGGTAAGGAGCTGCATATACAATTTGGCAATGGCCATGTGCTCGGTCTGCACCTGATGCTGAACGGCGATCTCCATCTCTTTGAAGGCAAAAATCCGCACAGGCACACGATCATTGAATTGCAGTTTGATGATGATACAGGACTTGTGCTGACTGATTTCCGTTATATGGCACGGCCTACACTGGACCCGGACATCCCCTCCGCCCCCGATGCGCTGGACAAACAGGTCAATGCCCGTTTCCTGAAAGAGCGGCTGTCCGCCAAAAAAGGATCGGTCAAAAACTGGCTGCTGGACCAGGATGCGATCCGCGGCATCGGCAACGCCTATGCGGATGAAATCCTGTGGGATGCACGCATATCACCGTTCTCCTCCTGCCAGGCCATTCCCCCCGCAAAAGTTACGGCGCTGGCTAAATCGGTCAAAAAGGTATTGAAGCATGCGGAAAAGCAGATCCGCAAAGAGCATCCGGATATCATCAGCGGAGAAATAAGGGACTTCCTGCTGATCCATCATTCCAAAAAGAAAAAAAGCCCCACCGGCGCGGCTATACAAGTGAAAACCACCGGCGGCAGGAAAACATATTTTACAGACGAGCAGGTATTGTACGAATCATAAGATGGCAAAACCGCTGCCGTCACATCGCCAAATGCAGGCAAAGGGCGGCTTTAATTTGTCGCAATTCCCCCATTCCATGGCGAAAAGATACCGCCGCCATATGCCCCAATGATCCTACTTTTGACGTATCAACTTCAAATTCAATTCACCTTTAAAAACAACATCATGGCATCAGTAACCCCCTATCTGACATTCGAGGATAGCTGCGAGGCAGCCTTCAACTTTTACAAATCCGTATTCGGCGGCGAGTTCATGGACGGCGGCTTCATGCGGTTCGGCGACAACCCCGCGGAATACCAGCCGGGCGAAGGAGAAAAAAACAAGATCATGCATGTTTCCCTTCCGATCGGGAAAGACACGTACCTGATGGGCAGCGATACGCCTGCTGAAATGGGCACCGTCGTGAAAGGCAACAACTTTTCTGTGGCGGTGCATCCCGACAGTGAGGAAGAAGCTACCCGGCTGTTCAATGGTCTTGCCGAAGGCGGCCAGGTAACGATGCCCCTGAGCAAAACTTTCTGGGGCGCTTATTTCGGTATGCTGACAGACAAATTCGGCGTACAGTGGATGGTGAATTATGATTACAACAGGAAAGGCTGATGCGCATCCAGCCGGATCAGCAATCCCTCATCCCCCTCCAGCGCAATCACATTGCTCACCGTACTGCCTTCCCATTCGCCGGAAGCTGATATTTCCACGGTACCGCCGAATGGGAAACCGGCCGGCCGGAAATAGCAGGGCCGGTGCGTGAGATTGAGCACCACCAGGAACGAAGGGCTTCCCTCCTTTTGCCGGATGAAAGACAGCAGCTGGTTATCAGCATAAACAGATGTATACGTTCCTTCTGATAATGCGGGTTCCTGCCGCCGCAGGCTGATCAGGCGGCGGTACAGGCTGAGCATGGACGAATTATTTTCCTTTTGCGCGCGTACATTGACGCGCGCAAAATTTTTGTCCAGCCGCAGCCAGGGGCTGCCGTCCGTGAAGCTGGCGTTCCTGCTGCCATCCCACTGCATCGGCGTGCGCGCGGGGTCCCTGCTGAGGTTCTTATCGGGCATGTTCAGGCCCTGCGGGTCTTTGATTTCATCAAAGGGAATGGCTACATCGCGCATGCCGATTTCATCGCCGTAATAAATAGTGGGCGTGCCGCGCAGCGTCAGCAGCAACATTGCGGCGATCCTTGCCTGTTCCGCACCAACACGACTGGCGATGCGCGGCCTGTCGTGATTACTGAGCACCCAGTTGGGCCAGCCGTCTGCCGGCAAAGCACCTTCATACTGATCGATAGTAGTGGCGATCTGCAGCGCATCCCAGGGCAGCGAAAGCAGCAGGAAATTGAATGGAAGATGCGCGCCTTTATTGTCGATGCCATAATAGGTGACCAGCTGTTTGATCGGAAGATATACTTCAGCTACCAACACCCTGTCCCCGTCAAATTCCTCCAGCACGCCGCGCATTTTGCGGGTGATCTCCTGCACTTCCGGCTGATCCGTAGAGTACACGGGCAACAGCTGATCGAAGGCGGGCATGTGTTGCGCGTAGTCGGGATTAGGTGGATTATTGCGCAGCTGCTCATCTTTGAAAATGAACCACAATACATCCACCCGGAAGCCGTCCACACCCTTCTGCAGCCAGTAACGCATGACGTTGAACATGGCTTCCTGCACTGCGGGGTTGCGCCAGTTCAGGTCCGGCTGTTCTTTCAGGAAAGAATGATAGTAATATTGCTGTGATGGTCCGTCCCACTCCCAGGCGCTGCCGCCGAATACGCTCAGCCAGTTGTTGGGCAGGGAGCCGTCCGCCGGAGCGTTCTGCCAGATGTACCAGTTGCGTTTGGGACTATCGCGGGAGGAACGGGATTCCAGGAACCAGGCATGCTGATCAGAAGTATGGTTCGGCACCAGGTCCAGCAGCAGCTTCATGCCCCGCTCATGCACGGCCTGCAGCAAGGCGTCCAGGTCTTCCGGACGGCCGAACAACGGATGGATGCCGGTATAGTCGCTGATATCATACCCGAAATCCGCCATGGGCGAAGGGAAGACGGGAGACAGCCAGATGGCGTCCACACCAAGCCATTGCAGGTGATCAAGCCGTTCCAGGATGCCTTTCAGGTCGCCTACCCCATCGCCATTGCTATCCTGGAAAGACCGCGGGTATACCTGATATATAATGCCTGTTTGCCACCATGCTTTTTTTGTGTCTGCCATCTTGCTGCGTTTTTTGTGGAACAGCACAAGATGTCTGCCAGAAATGTCCAGTCGCCGGCGTATTGAATAATATCCTACATTAGCGAACATATGATCAATATCCGGGACCTGCATATTGAAAGGGACATCTTGCCGCTATTCGACTATACCTGTAACGATTTTTCCCGTGGTGTGCTGACTGATCTTTTCCGTACGCCGCTTCCTTCCGCGGCGGACATCCTCCACCGGCAGGAGATCATCAAGGGCATGCTGAAAAATTGGAAGGTGCTGGAATCCTATTCCTACGCGAGGGGTGACCTGATGGAAGTCCATCAGCTTTGTAAAAGCGTGGAGCATATGGAAGAAAGTTCCCGCATCGGGCTGATGCTTAACAGCAGCACCCGGCAGCAACTACAAACCCGGCTCACCCAGTTCATTCTTTTCATGCACCGGTTATACAACCGGTATTTTTCTTTGCTGCATGCTGACGCTTTTCCTCCTGATTTCGGCAGGAAGATAGCATATATTCCCGGGATGCTGGCCCGCTTTAACCTGCATCGGTACGAAGAACTGAACCGCGAAGGGAAGTTCGGCACAACGCACATGGTGGCGTTATTGAAAATATTGAAAAGGGAGCTGACGGTGGAAAATAATACCGCGTTCTGGGATCACCTGTTCACTTTTGAAGCATACCTGTCTATGGCCACCGGCGTTCAACGGCACCAGTTCGTTTTCCCGGAGATGGATGCGCAGGGCAGGTTTGAACTGAAAGGATTTTATCATCCCTTGCTGCAGCAGCCGGTAAAAAATGACCTGGTCACGGTAACGAACGTGATGCTGATCACCGGTCCGAATATGTCCGGTAAATCAACATTGCTCAAGGCGATCGGTATCTGTGTGTATCTCGCGCATGTTGGCGTGGGCGTACCGGCGCAGTCCTGCATCATGCCGTTTTTTGATTGCATGACTGTGGCGATCGATCTGAAAGATGATCTGAAAAAAGGATATAGCCACTTTAAAACGGAGATCAATACACTAAAAGATGTTGTGCGGCAGGCGCATGACGGCAAACGGTGCTTTGCCATTTTCGATGAGCTGTTCCGCGGCACGAACCCCGAGGACGCGCTGGAAATATCCACCACCACTATCGCGGGGCTGTCTAAATTCCCTCATTCACGTTTCTTTGTTTCCACACATCTGTACGCCCTGCAAAATACCCTCCGGCCGGCTGCAGCTGCAATGGGTGTTTACCGCATGCAGTGCAGCCTTGAAAGCGGACGGCCGGAGTTTACTTATTTACTGAAAAATGGCTGGTCCGATCTGCGGATCGGCCGGATCATCTTTGAACAGGAAGGATTGAACGGTTTGCTGACGCATCCGTAATTCCTTCTACCACTCTTCTGTATAATCCAGGTCTTTCGAGAACGTATCTTTCATGTAGAACAGCGACCAGCATGCCAGCGCCATGCAAATCGATTGACGCCACTAACGTGGCCGCATATCCGCGTTTTTCTTTGGGCATCATTGAACGGGCAAAAGTGAAGGTATGGGAACGGGCCCATTATTCGGGGATAACGATGAATGCGGGGAATTTTATAGCATGGAATTTCAGGAAGGCTTGTCTTTCGTATTCCTGATAAGGCCGATGCCGGCGAAGAAAAAGATAGCGCCGAGAATGGCGTAGATGACGATGCTTTTGATGCTTCTTGCGCCTTCCGCGCCATCTACGAACTTGACGGCGGCCAGGATAAGGCCCACGGCGCCAAGAAGCGAAAAGACAATTCCCAGTATTCTTTTTTCCATAAACGTTTTGCAGGAACAGGAACAAATAATATGCCGG
Source organism: Chitinophaga cymbidii (assembly GCF_007992715.1). Lineage (GTDB taxonomy): Bacteria > Bacteroidota > Bacteroidia > Chitinophagales > Chitinophagaceae > Chitinophaga > Chitinophaga cymbidii. Next base: position 47,457 of record NZ_BKAU01000006.1, on the reverse strand, counting down.
TCAACATTTTTCCCATGGACGAGCATAGCATGTTATGCTTGAATTTTAAATATATTATGCCGGAACATGCATGATAACCTAAAATTTATGCATTTTTTTGCCGGATTACCGTTTTTTTGTTAACTTCAGTAGCGACAACCCCTAGTATGTTTAAGCATTTGCGACAGTAACTATTCAATCTACACCGGCGTCATTATTAAAGCACATGGCGGGCCCATTACAGTATTCATATAAGCGACAAGAGCGGTTCTCCGCTTCACTGGCGTAGCATCATCCACCTTCCATGCGGCTTTCAGGTGAGCTGCTGACAGATTTTACAGGATAATCATGTGAACGTGCAGGTAGCAATACGGCGGTGCATCGCCAGATGCGCCGGTTACCTCCGGCTAAGCGTTTCTTTCTTTTCCAAATACCAAAACTTCATCGACATGACAAATCCACTCAAAAAGCAACACCGAAGATGGAAAGCGCTCCCCCTCATCTTCCTTTTCCTGGCGCTGGCCTTCCCCGCCATGACCCAGGTCCGCATCAGCGGAAAGGTAACGGCAACGGACGGCTCTCCGGTGCCGGGGATCACGGTACAGCTTACCGGCACTACTACCGGAGGCAGCTCGGACGCAACCGGGCAATACAGCTTTTCCGCTAACATCCGGCCGGGCACGCATACGCTGGAATTCTCCGGCATCGGCTTCAGGTCCGTCCGAAAGGCCATTACCGTCAGTGGCGACGCCGTATCCGCGGATGCGGTGATGGAAGAAGATGTGCTGAATATGGATGAAGTGGTAGTGATAGGCTCTTCCCTCCGGCAATCCCGGAAACAATTAGGCAACACCGTTAATTCGGTGAATGCAAAGCAGCTGGTCAACACCGGATCGGGGAACATTGGCGCGGCGCTGCAGGGCAAGGTGCCCGGCGCGCAGATCACGCAAACCTCCGGCGATCCGTCAGGCGGCATTTCGGTCCGCATGCGGGGCACGAGCACCATCAAAGGATCTTCCGAACCGCTGTATGTGATCGACGGCGTGATCGTGAGCAATTCCACCACTAACGTCACGAACATGAATGTGAACGCGGGCGGAAGCGCCGAGCTGGGCACCAACCGGATGGCGGACATCAACCCGAACGACATTGAACGGATCGACGTAATACCCGGCGCCTCGGCTTCCGCTATCTACGGCTCCCGCGCCAGCAACGGCGTTGTGCTGATCACCACCAAATCCGGCAAAAAAGGTGAGCTGAAAGTTGACTTCGGCACCAGCATCATCACCAACTCCCTCCGTAAAAAAGTATACATCTCCGAATACGGCAAGCAATTCGGCTCCGCCAGCCTGCGGCTGGGCAATATCAGCAACGGTCCCGGTAACACGATCACGTATATACGTCCGGACGGACAGGAAAGGAAACTTTCTGTTGACCTGGTGGACGTAACGCGGTATGATTACCAGGACCAGATATTCCATACCGGGCTGGGCACGGATAATTATGTATCCATCAGCGGCGGCACGGATAAAACGAAATATTATTTCTCCGGCGGATATTATTACAACCAGGGCATCATACGCAATACGGACTTCCGTCGGTTCAATTTCAAAACGCGGGTGGAGCAGATCATCAACGACTACATCACCATCAGCGGCGGTATCGCCTACACGAACAGCTTCTCCCACGAGAAGCCCAATGGCAACGTATTCTGGAGCCCGATCAACGCGGTGAACATCACCAACAATATTTATAACATAGAAGAGCGTGATGCGGACGGCAACCTCAAGAACGTGGAGCCTACCCGCGTGAACCCGCTCAGCGTGATCGAGGACATGGAGCTTACGCAGGCCGTCAGCAGAACGATCAGCGACCTGCAGGTGAAGATCAGGCCGGTGAAAGGGCTTAGCATCGATTACATCCTTGGGGTGGACAATTTCAGCCAGGAGGGCAACAACCTGATAGAAAGATATCCTTACATCGCCGCGCAGGAAGGGTTGGGCTATGTGTCCAGCGCACTGGTCAATTCTTTCCTGATCAACAACGATGTAAATATTTCCTACAGCACATCGCCAGGCAATTTTTCTTCCCTTACCACCGCCGGCTTCAATCATCAATACCAGAAGATCACCGGTCTTTTTAACGAAGGGCGGGACCTGCTGAACGGCATCACTACCATCAACGGCGCCGCCACGCGCCTTGATCCGCGGTATAGCTACGATCAGCGCCAGGTATTCGGCGGGTTCCTGCAACAGACCTTCGGCTATAAAAATATCGCGTTTCTCACCGCGGCGGCGCGTATAGACGGCAGCACGTCTTTTCCGCAGGACACACGCACGTACTTTTATCCAAAGCTCAGCGCGTCCTGGAACATCAACGAAATGGGGTTCTGGAAAGACATGCAGCGCAGCTGGTTCAGCTCCGCCAGGCTCAGGGCTTCGTGGGGGCTGGCAGGTAATCTCACCGGCATCGGCACCTATGACCGGTTCTCCACCTATCTGTCCGGCAGCCTGAACGGGATTGCCACTTACAACCTCAATACCGCGCTGGGCAACCAACTGGTGGAACCTGAACGGTCCAGCGAAATAGAATTCGGTACAGACCTCTCCTTCCTGAATAACCGCCTGGGCGTGATATTCACCGTGTACAACAAAAGGATTGTTGGCAACTCGCTGCTGGTAGACAGGGTGCTGGCGCCTTCGTCCGGCGGCAGCACGCGCACCGAAAATGTGGGCGACCTTACCAACAAGGGATGGGAACTGGGTATCAACGCCGTTCCCATATCCGGAAAGGATTTTTCCTGGAACGTTGGCGGTTCGTTGAGCAGGAACAAGAACCTGGTAACGTCCTCCAGCCAGGTAACGCCGATCGCGCTGGCCAATGCGGCGGGCTCGGTTTCGGTGATCCTCGCGGGAGAACCGCTGGGTGTTTTCTACGGCAACTATTTTGAAAGGGACGCCAAGGGAGGCATTGCGGTGGATAGTGAAGGACGCCCGATTGCGGCGCTCGACGCGCAGAAGGTGCTGCTGCGGAGAGTACTGGGAAGTCCGCACCCGGACTGGCTGCTGAACTTCAGCAATACCCTTGCTTATAAAAAACTTACGTTCAGCTTCCTGATCGACGGAGCGCTGGGCCAGGAGGTGTTCAATGCCGACAGGAGAACACGCCAGGGCGTTGGCATCGGCGACTATTCCGAAAGGGAAATAAAGGGCGAACTGCCGCGGGGGTACATCTTCGCCGTTTACAACACCGAAGAGTGGCGCGTTGAAGACGGCTCTTATGTTAAACTGCGGGAAGTATCGCTTTCCCTGGAACTGCCTTCGTTTGCAAAGTTCATCAAATCGTCCTCCGTTTCACTGACAGGCCGCAACCTGATCAGCTGGGACAGCTATGATGGCTACGATCCGGAAACAAATGCCGGCGGCAACAGCTCTGTGCTGCGGGGGATCGACTTCGGGAATGTGCCTATTCCCAGAACGTTCCAGCTATCACTCAGGGCCAGTTTCTAATCTCAAAAAGTAACATCATGAAAATGCTTCGTATAAAACAAATCACTTTATGGCTGCTGCTGGCAAGCACTTTCCCCATTGCCTCCTGCAATAAGGAATACATCAATCCAAGTACCGCTTCGGTGCCAAGCGTGACCACCAGTCCGGACGCACTCATGAACCTTTGCGCCGGCCTGCAACGGCGCTTCACCATCGGCAGGCAAAGCCCCCTGTATTGCGCGCCCATCGGCGGCGCTTACAGCGTGTATGCGTTATATACACTGAACATTGGCAACACCACGGAAAAAGAACTGGAAACAGGGAAAGGCGCTATTACGCTCAACAACTCGGTCGTTTCACAAATGTGGACGCAATGCCTGCTTGCCCGCACAGAAGCGGAAACGGTGCTGAACAATTTGAATGTGGCCGCAGATGCGGGCGACAAAGTGGGACTGAAAGCATATGCCAGCATCTTCTATGCATTGAGCATAGGCACACTGGTGCAGTTCTATGAAAGAATACCACTGGAAACCGAAGTCAATGCAGAATTCAGTCCACGGCAGGAAGCCCTGCAAAATGTCATCGCCATCCTGGAAAGCGCGGATGCGGACCTTGCCTCCACCACACCAAGTGCAAAGTTCCTGACTAAAGTACCTCCGGGCATTGATGTCAGGAATACCGTAAAAGCCCTGCTGGCCAGGTACTACAACGTCCAGAGCATGATCTCCGGCACTTATGATGCGGCTTCGGGGAACAAAGCCATCACCTATGCGGCGGCGGCCAGCCAGACCGTCAAATCAGAGTTCCAGTTCTCAACAGCCACCACCAATCCGCTTGGGGAATGGAATTTTACGGTGAACGTATTCGGCGCCATCGATTCAACCCTTGGCCTGCGCAACGGCCTCGCGCCGGTGCCCGCCGCCAGCGATCCGCGTGTAGGGTTTTACATCAGCCAGACCGGCCCCACCACTTATCCGCTGAAAGCATTCGCGCTGAACACCACCGCCTCCTACCCTGTTTATCTGCCCGGTGAAATGCAGCTGATCATCGCGGAAAACTATGCCCGCCAGTCGCTTTTCGTTCAGGCCAAAACTGCGCTCGATGCTGTGCGTACCAAGACGACGGACATCTATGGCATCGGCGCTGACCAGCCTCCCTACAGCGGCCCGATGACGCAGCCCGCAATGCTGACCGACATCTATAAACAAAGAAGACTTGAAATGTTCCTTTGCGGCCAGGAGCTGGAAGACAGCCGCCGTTTCGGCCGCCCTGGCCCCAACCAACCCGGTGAGGAAAGAAACCGCAACTTCTATCCTTATCCGCAGATAGAAAGAGATAACAATCCCAATACGCCGCCCGACCCGGCGATCTGACCGTCCAACTGCAAAAGGCTGTTCCCCGGGGAGCAGCCTTTTGCTTTTAAAAACCGGCGCCTCCTGTTATGGAATTACCTCACCGTTTATCCTGACGAAGCATTTTTACCATGCTCACATAAGACACCAGCAACAACGCCTCGAAAAGCAAGGGCGCCATCACGTTTACAAAAGGATCGCCCACGATCGCATGCGAAGCCGCCGCCGCCACAAACAGCACCGTAAAACCGGCATAAGCCCATTCCTTGAAGCGGGAATATCCCGGCAGGCTTAACAGTATGATCCCGATCCACTTACCCGACCCGATCAGGAACGGCAGGTAATCCGGGTACCCAAGATGGGTCATCGACTCCGCCACAAAATCCATCCTGGCAAAATCGGTAATGGACGTTAAAAACATCAATACAAGAAAAATGATCGTAGCAATGCGATAGGTCAATTTCATCGTTATAAGATAAATTTTAGCGTGTAACTTTACTTGTCGTTGTGACCATAACGGCCATCGCGGCAAAAGTATCGATCAATTGATCATCAACAAATACGGTACTAACAGGTTCGTTACTTACCTGCGGGTATGCAATAGTGAAAATCAAACGGTTATTATGAGAGTTTTTTGTAGAAATTCAGAACCAGTGGACTTTTGCCCGGTCAAAGATGTGTTTGATCGTATTGGTAATAAATGGACAGCCCTGATTATGCTCACATTGGGGCAGGCAGAAAGGCCGATGCGTTACCGGCAGCTGCATGAAACGATCGGAGACATATCGCAAAAGGTGCTGACGGCGACCTTGAAGAATTTACAGGAGGATGGACTGGTTGCCCGGCAGGTGTACCCGGAGGTGCCGCCGCGGGTGGATTATTCATTGACCGCTAAAGGGCAGAGTTTATTGCCGCATCTGTATAGTCTGGCGGAATGGGCGAATGAGCATATGCGCGGGAATAATTGAGGGAAAAGCCATTGATGCTGCTTTATGGTGATTTCCTATTGCGCTGTATTCCCCTTCAACCCCGATGCATACCTTGCACCCAGGTAAATGCCCGCCGCATACACAAGAATATAGGCTATATTATTCTTGCACACCAAGAAAAGACTTAACAGTACAACGACCGCATAGATCTGCCAGAGCGCGGGCTGTATGCGATCATTCAGGCGAAACCGTACTTTGCTGTATAAGGAAGTGGCAATGGTCATAACACCGAGTACGCCGCCGAAAGCACCGTCCATGATCTCTCCGGGGCCGGCGAATACGGGAAAGATGATATGTGCTATATTAAAGATCACTGCGGAGATCACCGCGAATATGAAATACAATACCACTACTTTCGTCACTCCCACCCTGCTTTTCAGGATATGTCCGAAAAACCACAGCGCACTCATGCTGATGAGCAGCTCCGCAAAATTGAAGTGCATGAACTGGTAGGTGAACAGGCTGGCGGACCAGTTGCTTAATGCGTCGTTAGCGTTTGCGGACAAGGCTAGAAAATGACGGAAAATATCATCTACCTTGCCTTCGCCGAAAGGCGCTTCCAGCGTACCGACCCAACCGAGGACCAGGTAAGTGAAGTACAGGATAAGATGTGCGAGGATCAGGAGGTTCAGTTTGTCCTTCAACGAAACGGAGAAATGAAAAAGCGTATCAGAAGCCTGCAATTCACCGGTATAGGAATGTTTAACCTTCATATTCCAGGGTGTTTGGTTCGGGCAGCATTATCCAATAAACGTGCCTGAAATGGCGGAGGAATATGAAAAAACATGGAACAGTTTACAGAAACCCTTATCCGGTGCCGCTTTCGGAGGATAAAAAATTCAGCTATCTATTACTTGTGCCGGTTATAATAAATCCGGCCTTTGGGAAAGACCTTATGAGCGTCCGCCCACTTTTGCCATTTCGCACCAAGATTATCAACGATCTCCTGGTGGTTATGCGCTACATCAAAACGCTCTGAGCGGTCGTTTGACAGATCATACAGCTCCCACCGGCCTTTGGGCAATTTCTTCACCGCTTTCCAGTTGCCATGCAGAATGGCGCAGTTTTCCTCATGTTCCCAGTAAAAATAGTCATGCGTTTTGCCCTGGCCTTTGAGAATTGCCGGCAGCATGTTGATTCCTTCCGTCCTGATAATGGAGTTGCCCTGGTAAACAGAAGGATAACTGGTGTTCGCCGCATTGACAACGGTTGACATGATATCAATAATGTGATAAGGTGAGGAAACGAGCTTGCCTTTTCTCTTTTTCATGGCCTTCGGCCAGCTCACAATGAGAGGAGTGGACGTTCCGCCTTCATAGGTTGTATTCTTCCATTTTTTATATGGCACGTTCGATACGTTAGCCCATCCTGTGCCGTAAGAAGGAAACCAGAAGCTGCGGGGATTATTGACTTCTTCTACAGGCTTCCCTCCCAGCTCCTTATAAGGCTCCGCACAGGCGCCATTATCAGAAAGAAACATTATCAGGGTATTATCCAGCTTGCCGGACCGCTTTAATTCATCCAGCAACTTGCCGATGTTATAATCCATGCAATAAATCTGGGCGGAATAAACGCTCATGCGGTAAGCAACGTCTTTCTGTTCCTGTTCGCTTAATTCATTCCAGGGACGCATTTCACGGCCGGCAACCTCCCAACCTGGCTTTACCAGGCCCATGGCGAGCTGCTTTCTCCAACGTTCATGCCTGATCGAATCCCAGCCCATCGCATACTTGTCCCTGAACTTTTCTACGTCCCCGGGTTTAGCCTGTAATGGCCAGTGTGGCGCGGTGAACGCCAGGTAGAGAAAAAATGGAGCATCGTCGTGCTGCTGCCTGATAAAACCCACCGCGTTGTCCGCAAAAGCATCCGTTGTGTAGTAACCTTCGGGAAAATCATACTGCGTTTCTCCATTGTCAGCCGTAATCCCCCGTGGCGGAAATGGCTTCAGATAGCTGGAACCGCCGGATAATATGCCGTAAAACTTTTCAAACCCTCTTTGCAAGGGCCACTTTTCCCGGCCATGCATGCCCACATGCCATTTGCCGGTCATATAGGTATGATAGCCCGCCGGTTGAAGTACTTCTGCTATGGTCACCGAATTTTTGGTTAAGTATCCACGGTAACCATCTACGCCTTCGTCGTTCGCTTTAGGATCTTCCGGGTCTTCCGCCATTCTTCCGATGCCGCTTTCATGCGGGTATAAACCGGTCAGCAGGCTTGCGCGGCTCGGGCAGCAGCGGGCATTATTGTAGAACTGCGTGAACCGTACGCCATCTTTCGCCAGTTGATCAATATTGGGGGTTGGAATTTCACTGCCATAACAACCGATATCTGAAAAGCCCATATCATCGGCGAGGATGATGATGATATTGGGGCGCTCGTCATTACCCTTATCAAGTTGCCGGGGCGCGGCATGGCAAACATCCACTGTGATCAGAAAGAATATGGCTATGAGGGTGATATGCTTGTAAAAGAAGGATTTCCAACCTGAATTCATGATATTTATTTATGACCCTAAGTTATAAATAACAGATTTCAAAAACAGAGAAATATCAAACCGGTTTGTGATGGGTATTTTACTTATAAGCAAAGGGTTTAACTACATATTCCGGGTAGCTGTTCATACTGTGATCAGTATTGGATCGCTATGTGATCACCGAAGGATCACACTGGGTAAGGTGGACTTGATGCGGAGATGGTCTGCTCTTCGTGTGGGCGTGTAAAATCTGTATCCTGGAAAAGTTGGGCAATAGGGAGCCCCTTTACAAGCATTGGCGCTTGCGGGAAATTGACTGAAATATGATGTGGGAGGGTATGACGTTCAATGGATAGTTAACTCAACAAAATGCATCCGCTGGCAGGGAATGGCTTATTCCCGCTGGATGACAAGCGGGGTTGGGGAGATATGCGCGGGTGTTGCCAGCGATTGCAGCCGCTGCTGCAGCATCGCCTGTTGCTGGTGTTCAGGTTTGTGGAAGACCTGTTTTGTTTGCGGTTCCTGCACTGCAATGATATCAGCGGCGAGGTATTTCCTGTTGAAGGACGCCCGGCTGCCGCACATGCCTCTTACCTGCAAAGCTACGATCAGCGTTCCCTTGCCGGGCACATCTACGTTGAGCGCTGCGCCTGCAAATGCTTCACGGGTATCCAGCACGATCATGGCGGTTTCAGTGCCCGTGACCCGGCGCTCTCCGAAGTGGACGCGGGCGGCGATCACTTTTACTTCCAGCGTGGAGATGCCCCTGAACGGCGGCAATGCCTGCGGCGGGATATGCAGTATCCTGTTCTCCGAGAGCGTAGGTGCTACGGTAAAGAAGCGGTCTGTTCCCGTGTACTGGTTAAAGCGGAAGCCTGCGATGGCTTCGGTGTTACGGACACCGCCTTTGATGATGGTTTTGTTGAGGCGGTTGATATGCCCGGCGTCACAATGAACATCGAGGTCATTAGCGAATGCGCCGCGGATAAGGCGGGCTTTGCTGCTGGCCGCGCCGAAGCGCTGTGCCGCGCGGCGGGTGGCAGTCGTCTGCCGGACTGTCTCCGGCATGCTGCGGAAGTAGTGTTTACCGTCCCGGTAATAGCCGATCATATTGCCGGCTTTACCTGTGAAGGTGAACAAAGATGTTTGCTTTGCCATTGGGGTGCGATTTTGTTGATACATGAATATAACACTATTTCCGGAGAAGGTTGGGCTAGGGAATTGGTGATTATCAAACAAAAAGTCCGGTAATATTCAAACATCACACGTGCCCGTACAACGAGAAATATCAAACCAGCCTGGGGTGGAGGTTAAAGCGGCTATGCTTCGAGATAAAATATTAAACATTTACCATATTCAACATACCGCTTTCTTCCTGTTAAATAAGAATTTCTTAAATTTGTACAGTATTATTCCAATTTAATATTATGAACTTGCTGGTTTCTATATCAGAAAGAATTAGCGCCTTATGGACTTTATCTAAAAAAGAAGATATTTTTTTGGATGATTTACAAAAAGAATTCAGGCGTGATCTTCAAACTTTCATTGTGGGAGAAACTGTTTACAAGAAAGACGGGAAGCTTGTAATTGGTCATAATTTATATAAAAAATGGCTCCGGAAAATACAGATCAAAGGATTCGACTACGAGATAGACTTTAAAGAATGATTGAACATAAGATAAGGAAAATAAATACCCTGAAAAACAAGATAGAAGACCTTGCTCCTCGCAAAGAATGGAACGAAGCCTTCTTTGAAAAAGTAAAGATAGATTTCACCTACAACTCCAATAAGCTGGAAGGCAATACGCTTACTTACGGTCAAACCATCAAACTACTTAAAGATTTTGTAACTCCTCCAAATGCTGCTCCCGGGGAACTTCTGGACTTAGTAAATCATCAGAATATTTTAAACAATGTATTTGCCAATTATAGTTCTCAAACTATATCAGAGGATAATATAAAGGCATTACATAAAGAACTGATGAAAGACTTAGCGCAATGGAATGATGATGGACTTTATAGCCCTGGTCAATACAAAGTTTTTGAGAATTATACGATGAGGAGTAATGGGAAAATACATAATTACCTATTACCAACTGAAGTTGCATCTGCAATGGAAGAATTGATCCATACAACCAACGAGCAACTGCAGCAAATAGATATACATGATGTTAACAGACATCCTTTGACTATTGCAACACGCTTTCACCAGGAACTTTTAAACAGGATACATGCATTCAGTGATGGTAATGGCCGGATAGGGAGGCTATTTACCAATTTAATCCTGCTGAAAGAGGGCTATCCTCCTATTTTCATAAAAGATGTTGATAGAGAGGAATATCTGAAGCGTTTTGAGAAGTCCGATGAAGATATAAGCCCAATGCTGGACTTTCTAGCAGACAGATTGATAGAGAGTTTAGAGGCGAAGCTAGAGTTTATTCAAAAGAAACAATGATTACAACAATAAAAAAACGGAAGTCTTCAAGTTTCACATCCTGAAGATTCCGTTTTCACCTCGTGCCCAGAACAGGAATCGAACCTGCACTCCGTTGCCGAAACAAGATTTTGAGTCTAGCGCGTCTACCAGTTCCGCCATCTGGGCAAATCAGGCATGAACCTGACCTCGGCGTGCAAATGTAGATATTTTACCATTAATAGCAAACAGCATCATCTTATATTAAATTTATCTGACATGTAAAATATAGAACCCCGGGGTTCTTGCGCGGGTCTGTAATAAAATTGACCTTTGCGCTATATTATTCAACAATCACTATATCCTGATACTGCGTTAAATACCTATGGTAATGTTCAGATAAGCACCAATACAATTTCTATACATGAGCACAGTCCTATGCCTTTGCTATTTGTGCTCGATTAATAGCCGATACATATTCAATTTTATACCTAAATCCAGTTTATGATCAGACCTAGACATGTGAAATGGCTTTTACTACTTTTCTGTATCGTTCAGAGCACCTGCTATTCTTACGGACAATCTGCACCAACCGCAAAACACCGCTGGTCAAAACTCACCATTAAAGTTTCCGATGACCTGGCAAAAAATTATGTACGTCTGCCCGAAGCAGACTATACGCCGCTCAATCAACTGGAAAGCTGGTCTGCAAAAGACGCTGTTCTGAAATATGCGGCGGGTGTGAATGGAAAATTCCTCCTTCAGTATATGTTGCTTGTAGATGAAAAAGGAATGATCAAAGAAGTGGAAGTGATTAAAGCCGATGACGCTCATCATGCTGATGCTTTGAAGGCCCTGTTACTGAACACTAAAACAGAAGGTCCTTCCTTCTTTCGTAACAACGCCGTTACCTGCTATGTTCCCTGCTTTGTAAAAATAGAAGCACGCCAGGTAACCATTCATTAATTCTTTCTTTTTCCAAAGGAAAAAACGATTTGCATGAAAAAAATGTACAAATTTCTTTTCATAGTGGCTTGCTATGCCCTGTTGTCAACCAATACCCATGCGCAAATGGTGAGTGGCAACGGCTTTCTCAAAGCGGATTACATCGAGGCGGGCGTACGGCCGAACGGCGCTTTTGGCACTACCGTCAAATGCCCTGAAAATTACTTTTATCACACGAATACCAGCTTTAACGGAAGACTGGGTTTTATTTCAGATGTCGGGAAAGACGGATGGGACGTTGGATCGCCGGCCTATATTGGGGACTACTTTCTGCCGGGCTCTCCCTATGAAGGGTTTTCCGTACAGATCGACGGCACCCGGCATTTGAACTCGGGGTTCAATCACGATGATATTCCCGGCGCCGTTACCGGCTTCAGCACCACCGATGTCAGCCAGACAGTAGAATGGACCGGTAATATCGGCGACCTGGAAGTGCGACAGGAATTTTCTGTGGAAAAAACAAAAGGGTTTATCCTGATAAGGGTTTACCTGGTGAATAAAGGCACCACCGATCTGGTCAATGTTTATTATACACGGGAAGTAGATCCTGATAATGAGCAAACGCAAGGTGGCGGTTTTAACACGAAGAACGTGATCGAGCAGCAAAACCCGAATGCCATCAGCACGGCGCTGATCTCCGCGCAAGGGTTGAGCTTCTCCTCTTACCTCGGCCTTGGCAGCCGCGATTGCCGGGCGAAAGTATCCGTGCCTTCGGGCTGGCCCAATGCCAATGGCAGCCAGATATGGGCTGGTACCGGACAGCGGTTGTCCGCGCCGGGCAATGTTAGCGGAGATAATGCCATGGCCATTGCATTCAAGGTGGGCACGCTCGCTGCCGGCGATTCAACCGCCCTGGCGTTCGCTTACGTGCTGAATGCATCCGACCTCCCGGATGCAATGGACCGCACCGATCCCTTGTTCAATGTAAAAACAACCTCCTACTCCTCCGGCTCCTCCATAGAAGTTTGCGCCGGCCAGGAGCAAATCATAGAAGTCGTAAACGGCGATGGCTTTTCCTGGACATGGGCTCCTTCAACAGGACTGAACACCACCACGGGGTCCGCCGTAAAAGCAACGCTTACCGGGCCGATGACCTATACCGCATCCGGTATTAACAGCTGCGGTACCACCCGGAGCATTACCCTTACCCTCGACCCCTCTATCACCACTCCCCCGGAAGATGCGGAAGCGATCACAGGGCAGGACACGGTAGTTGCCGGCCTCAATGCGAGCTACAGCATACCCGCTGTTACCGGCGCCAGCAAATATAACTGGACGCTTCCCCCCGGTGTAACATTCGTTTCCGGGTATAACACGAATAATATTACCGTCAACTTCGGCCCTTCCGCTACCGGCGGCGATATCATCGTGGAAGGCGCAAACGGCTGCGGAACCGGCGCTTCCACTACGTTTGAAGTGCGCATGATAAACCTGTCGGCGCCCGTTTCATCAGAAGCTTCACCTACCAGTATCAAAAAGCCCGCAATCACAGGTACTGCCCGGCCGGGTATGACCGTAACATTATATGACGGATCAACCCCTGTCGGTTCTGCCACCGCAGATGCCGAAGGTAACTATTCCATTACACCAACGTCTCCGCTTTCTACCGGAACCCGTACGCTCACCATGAGGGTTGACGACGGCGCTGGCAGCACCAGCACCGCCAGCGATCCACTGACGCTCGTTATCCTGGCAAAGCCTCCGAAACCGGCTGCTCCCGCGCTGGTAACCGGCACCAGTCCCTTAAATGAAAACAAGCCTGCAATCAAAGGCACCGCGCTGCCTAACAGCACGGTAACCATTTATGCAAATGGAACATCTATCGGTACTACCACTGCGGACGCCGCTGGTGACTGGACCTTTACGCCCGATGAAGACCTGGCGGATGATTCATATGAGATCACCGTTACAGTAAAAGATGCCGAAGGCAATGAAAGCGATACCAGTGATGCGCTGCCGTTTGTGATAGATGCAACGCTGCCGCTGAAACCGGAGATGGAACTAACGGGAGACAGCAGCCCGACCCAAAACGTTCAGCCATCTCTCAATGGCACCTCGGAAGCATCCAGCGTTGTAACTATTTACATAGATGGTGTGGAAACAGGTACCGCTACAACAGACGCTGCCGGCAAATGGGATTTTGCGCTGCCTGCTGCCCTGGCCGATGGAGCATATGTATTTACAGCTTCCGCGACAGACACTGCGGGTAATATCAGCGCAGACCTTGATTCGCTGCATGTTACGATCGATACACAGGCTCCGGTTCAGCCGGCGGTGGAACTGACCGAAGGCAGCAGCCCGGTCAACGACAGCCTGCCTTCCCTGAGCGGCACGGCGGAAGCCAATAGCACCGTGAACATTTATGTGGACGGAACAATCGTAAGCACCGCAACCGCAGATGCTGACGGGAACTGGACTTATACCGTTTCATCTGCATTGCCTGACGGCCCTCACACAATATATGTTACCGCCACGGACGCAGCCGGCAACACCAGCGGAAACAGTGAAACACTGACAGTAGAGATCGATACGGAAGTTCCGGCCAAACCTGCAGTGGAACTGACTACCGGCAGCAGCCCGCTGAAAGAGAATCAGCCTGCCCTGAATGGCACCGCGGAACCGAACAGTACCGTAAACATTTACGTAGATGGAAAAGTAATTGGCACCGCCACAGCAGACGCTACCGGCAAATGGAGCTACACCTTACCGGAAGCCCTCTCCGACGGCAACCATTCCATCACCACCACCGTGACAGACGCGGCAGGCAACACCGGCCCCGCAAGCGACGCACTGGATCTGGTCATTGACACACAGGTGCCCGTTGCGCCAACACTTTCCGGCAACAACAACGATCACAGCAACAATAACAAGCCCGCCTTTACCGGCACAGCGGAAGCGAACAGCACAGTAGACATTTACGTGGATGGCGTACTGACCGGCACCGTTACCGCGGATGCTGACGGCAAATGGAGCTACACGCTTCCCGGCGCTCTCGCAGATGGTCCGCATACCATCACCACCACCGCTACCGATGCCGCAGGCAACATCAGCGCCAGCAGCGGCGAGCTGACCGTCATCATCGATACGGAATCTCCCGCCCAGCCGGCCATTTCCGTTTCCGGCGGCCCGATCAATGAGAATCAACCAGCTCTTGAAGGCACGGCGGAAGCGAACAGCACCGTAGATATTTATGTGGATGGCGTAAAAGCGGGAACAGTCACCGCTGACGCGAACGGCAAATGGACTTATACTGTTACGCCCGCACTGGCAGACGGCCCGCATACTATTTCGGTTACCACAACAGACGCCGCCGGTAACACCAGCGCGGCGAGCGAAACACTAACAGTAGAGATCGATACGGAAGTACCGGTACAACCTGTAGTGGAATTGGCCACCGGCAGCAGCCCGCTGAAAGAAAACCAGCCTTCCCTGACCGGCACCGCGGAACCCAACAGCACCGTGAACATCTACGTAGATGGCGAAATAGCAGGCACCGCCACAGCGGACGCCACCGGCAAATGGAGCTACACCTTACCATCAGCGCTCTCCGACGGCAGCCATACCATCACCACCACCGTAACGGATGCAGCAGGCAACACCAGCCCTGTGAGCGAAGCGCTTGAAGTAGAGATCGATACGCAGGTGCCGGTTGCACCTTCATCACCCGTACTCTCCGGCAGCAGCAACGATCACAGCAACAGCGATCAGCCGGCATTCACCGGTACCGCGGAAGCGAATAGCACCGTGGACATTTATGTGGACGGCATAAAAGCCGGAACTGTCACCGCAGACGCTGACGGCAACTGGAGCTACACACTCCCTAACGCCCTGGCCGATGGCGAACATACCATTACCACCACCGCCACCGACGCAGCAGGCAATACCAGCGCCACCGGCGACGCCATCACCATTATCGTAGACACCAAAGTGCCCGTTACTTCCTCCACGCCCGTACTGGCCGCGGAGCAGAACGGCAGGACCAACGATAACACGCCCACATTAAGCGGAACGGCGGAGCCTAACACCACGATCACCGTTTACAACAACGGCGAATCCATCGGCACCGCCACCGTAGCAGCGGACGGCTCCTGGAGCTTCACGCCGGAAACAGCGCTGACAGATGGCGTTAATACCATCACCACCACCGTGACAGATGCCGCCGGCAACACCAGCGCAACCAGCGAAGCAGTTTCGTTTACCGTAGATACGCAGCTGCCGGTACCGGTCGTATCATCTTCCTCCACCGCCGTCAAAGGCCCGTTCCAGGTGAGCATTGTATTTGACGAGCCGGTAGAAGGATTCGATGTTTCGGCCATCACATTGTCCAACGCCACCGCATCCGGCTTTACCATGATCAGCCCTACGGAATACCGCATCACCGTGATGCCCGTATCTGAAAATGATGTGACCGTGCGTGTAAACACCGGCGCAGTGCCTGATTCCGCGGGCAACGGCAACAGGGAATCCAATATTCTTACCGTGAAAGCGGAGTTCAGCGCAGTTGTGGAATCGGTATTCCCCAATCCTTCGAGGGGCAATATCTACATCCGTTTCAACGGTGTAGTACCGTCGGAAGGCACGGCTATCATGATCAGCGTATCCGGACAAACGGTGCTCCGCCAGCACCTCAGCTTCCAGGGCAATATGCTCATGGTAAATGCTTCCGGCCTTGCGCAGGGTGTATATGTGCTGATGGTGAACACGAAAAATTACACTTACAAAACCAGGGTCAGCATCATACGTTAGACCGTTTCACATAATTATAACAAGGAGAACATGAAATATTCCTTCTCTAAAAACATGGCCTTCGCATTATTGATGCTGGGGGCGCCATTAAAAGGAGTTACGCAAACCGTAGATCCGATCGATATCGTTACCAACGCCGTTCCCTTTCTCCGGATCTCTCCGGACGCAAGGGCCGGCGGGATGGGCGAAACAGGCATCGCCACATCACCCGATGCGAATGCCACCTTCTACAACCAGGCAAAAGCCGCCTTCCTCAGCCACCCTAAAGGCGTGGCCGTTACCTACACGCCCTGGATGAAGAGCTACGGCGTAGACGGCATGTACCTGCTGAATGCATCCGGGTATTACAAGCTGGACAGCACCGAGGCCATCACCGTGGGCGTCCGTTATTTTGACCTGGGCAGTATTGAGCTGACAGACATCGAAGGAAAGCGGCTGGGGAACAGCAATCCCAACGAATGGTCCGCCGAAGTGGGATACACCCGCCAGCTGGGCAGCAAGATGTCTATCGGCGTTGCTTTCCGGTATATCTATTCCAACCTCGCTTCCGGGGCTGATGGCACCGGCGTCAATTACAAGGCGGGCTCTACGGTTGCGGGAGATATTGCTCTTTTCTACAACGGCAGGAACGAACAGGGTGAAGGCTGGAATTTTGGCGCGGTATTGAGCAACCTGGGCGGCAAGATCGCTTACACCGATCAGGCGTCGCAGAAAGAATACATCCCGGCGAACCTGGGCATCGGCGCGAGCTATGCAAAGGTGCTCAGCGGGCAGCATTCCCTCTCCTTCGGGCTGGACATCAACAAGCTGCTGGTGCCGGCGGTTTCAGCGGACGATCCCGCCAGCCTCGAGAAGTACCGCAACCAGAGCGTTGTCGGCGGCTGGTTCCGGTCTGTCGGCAATAAAGCGTATACCGGCTCACTGGGTATGGAGTACGATTATATGCATCAGTTGTTCCTGCGCGCGGGATATTTCCATGATTCCAGGAAAGAAGCCAACAGGCGGTATTTCACATTGGGCGCAGGCTTTGCTTACAGCATCGCCAGGATCAATATTTCCTATGCCATTCCGGCGGGTAGTGATTTGAGTCGCAACCCGCTGTCCAATACACTCCGCTTTGGTCTTGCGGTGAATTTATAAGGACCGGCCGAAAGAACCGGGGATATATCATCAGACAATTTGCCGTACCATGCGCAAATTACTTTTGATATGTTCCCGTTTTTCACATCAGCTTTTCTCCATTCTCCAATGCCCACTTCAGCAATGCATTGTTTTCATCTTTCAGGCCCAGCTTCCGGCAGATCTTGTGGCGCTGGTTCTTTACCGTATAAGGACTGAGGAACATGATCTCCGCAATTTCTTTGGTGGACTTGCGCAGGCTGATCAGCTGCACGATCCGTTGTTCCGCGGGGTTTAACGCGGCTGCGGCAACCGGCGTATCGGGGGTATTCTTCCGCGCCAGCTTCTCCATGATCAGGCGCACGCCCGCATATAGCTGCATTTCATCTACCGGTTTAATGATATAGTTGGATGCGTCTGACTGGATGGCTTCTTCTATGATGTTCTTGTCGTTGTAAGACGAAATATAAATAACCTCAAAAGTGTACTGCCGCTGCAATTGCCGCACCAGCTGTATGCCGGTGCATGATTCTTCCAGGTTGATATCACACAGCAGCAGATGGGGTAACAGCTTCGGCATGGCCGCCAGCGCTTCCGCTGCGGATATGGCAATGGCGGTCTGGCAATTAAAATGAGCTTTGAGCTGCAGCTCTATAAACCTGGCGATAATAATTTCATCTTCCACGATCAACACGCGCGTCATAAGTATATTTTTTAGGAACCAAAAGGAAAAGTTAATTCGTACACAAGACCGGGAGCGGTGAATTCCGATATCTGCCCGTTCATTTGCCGTACCAGGTCTTTCACCAGCGACAGGCCGAGGGAAGAGCTGTTGGCATTGGGCTGCTGCGGCCCCGTTCCATTATCCGCGTACCGGCAGACAATGACATCGTTCATTTTAATGGCGGAAATATGGATCAGTCCTGTTGCCGCATGATTAAAAGCATATTTAAAAGAATTGGTCAGCAGCTCGGAAACGACGAGTGAAAAGTAGAGCGCCTTCCGGCTGTCCAGCTGAATCCCCTCATCAAAATCGGTTCTTATCAACACCGTCCGCTGCGTGCTGTAGATCTGTTTGATATTGGCGGCCAGTTCCTTTGTAAGGTCCCCCAGGTTCACGAGCTGCAGCTCTTCCAGGTGGAAGAACCGCCTATTCACCAGTATCATGGCCTTGATCCGGTTAATATTGCTGGTGAGTACCTCACGGGAAGCATGGTCCTTAATGCCCGGCAGCTGCAGGCTGATCAGGCTGTATAAAAGTTGCAGGTTATTTTTAACGCGATGGTTCAGCTCGTTGATGAGGATGGCGATCTTTTCGTTTCTTTCCGCCAGCGCCCTGTTTTGGCGGGTCAGCCGGATATTGTTGGTGTTGAGTTCCGCTGTTTGTTGCTTCACCTTATCTTCCAGCAGCGTATTCTGGTATTCCTGCAACCTGTTCAGCTTTTCAAGGGCCAGCTGTCTTTCCTTTTCCGCTCTTTGCTGGCTTTTGGCAAGGCCGGCGAAGACCATGAAAAAGATGCTGATGATCATGATGCTGGACATATAGGTGATGTTCACAAACGCCTGCTCCTTCAGCACCAGGATGCGTACCGACACAAAAATGCAGGAAGCCACGAACATCCATATTCCGTATGCGAGATACTTCTGCGTTGGATCGAGGCGGGGCCAGAGCTTCCAGATCACCACGGCCGCGAAACCGATGTGCGCAACGTACGACCAGAGATTGAGGTAATTCATCAGCGCAAAGTTGCCGGTAAAGAAGTTGATGCAAAAGCTGATCACGGAAAACAATGCTACAAATCCCACTGCGATCATGCAGGCGAGATATAACCGTGGCGCCTGTACGCGAATCCGCCAGAAGTCTATCGTCAGCATATACAGTCCCGCCATGCCCAGGTGTACAAAATGTATATTGAACAACCAGCCGACAGCAGGCGCTTCCGGGAAAAACCATTTTATGAAATATCCGCTGGGGCAAAGGTTATAAAAGGTAACCGCCACAATGGTCAGCAGCAGCCAGCCGTAAGTCCTGTTCCGGGTCGCAAACCAGCATAGCAGGGTGTAGAGCACAAATATCCACAGTACGCCCTGCAGGCGCAGCTCCATCGCATCGTCCTTTTGCTGCTGCCGGAAAAAATCATATCCGTCCTGGATAACAAAGTCAAAACGGGGGATATAGTGTTTGGTGTGCTCTACTTTCAACAGCAGCGTACAGCTGTCAACCCGCAGATTGGACGGCAGGGAGAACCAGAAGCGGCCATCTCCCCGGGCCAGTTCGCTTTCCTTGCGGAAGGCCCCCGCTTTTTTATGCAGTATACACCGGCCTCCTTTGTAAATATAGAGGTCCACATACGTGAGATTGCTGAAAGATATCACGCTGGTCTCCACCGGCCCTGTGATGTCGGGTAAAGGAGCCGTCAGCCAGTAAACGCCGGTTTTATTCTGTAACCGGAAATCCTGCAGGGGTTGAAAGGTGTGTAATTTTGACAAGGCGGCAGTTGCATCCGCGATACTATCCTCCCGGATGGCCAGGTGATCTGTAAGATGTATCTCCTGCGGCGCCGGCGCGATATCCCCGGAACTGGATTTACACGAGGGCAAAATTGCGGAAATAGCAAACAGTACAAAGCATAGGTATAGTGGCGGCCTTAAATTCATTGCTAAAAAATGAGTATTGGAGAAGCGGCAATGGAGGAATGTACCTGCGGAGAGGGCTTTTAGAAAAATCAGGCAAAAATATAAAAAAACCTCAAGATCAGGACTGGCTTCTTCAAATGATCATTTCCATGCCTGGCCGATTACAGCGCTCATTGGAGCGATCATCGGCGCGGCGCCGAATTTTTCCGAGAGCTCTTTTTCAAGCCTGATCTTTATCTCCTCTATCCATTCGGGATGATGCTGCCTGATCTCCTTAAACATAAACCCGCCTTCAACCAGTCCGGCCGCTGCTTCCTTCGCAGTGGGGCAAACCGACAATTGCGCTGCTTTTTCAACAGCTGTTTTGGAGAACCCTGTGTTTTCCAACAGCTGTCTGATGGCAGCTTCATCACTCATCGACACAGCAAGATTGTACAATTCGGGCAGCGGGCCTTTCAGATATTCTTCTGCTACTAACCTGGAAGTCCAGGACACCGCGTTATGCTCCAGTTTATCCCAGGTTGTAAACAAAAACACGCCTCCGGGCCTTAAAACACGGTAAGCTTCGGCAAATGCTTTCGGCTTATCCGGAACGAACATATATCCGAAGCAACAAACGATCAGGTCGATGCTATTGTCTTTAAACGGAAGATTTTCCGCATCTATAAGCTGCCAGTCAATATCAGGATGGCTTAATTTCTTCTTTGCTTCAGCCAGCATATCTTCACTGATATCCGAAGCGATCAGTTTTGCAGTGGTTGCGATCCGTTCCCGGATATGACGTGTAACCCGGCCCGTTCCGGCGGCAATCTCCAGTGCAAGCGAAACCGGGACGGGATCAATGCGTTTTGCCACTTCTACGGCATAGGGTTCAAAGAACAGGGGGCCGAGAAAATGATCGTAATGGGAAGCGCCTTCTCCGTGGCAATCAAAAGAAGAAACCGGTATTGAGGTATCACTCATACATATTACGTTTTACAGGCGGCCGCAACAATCACGCCAGCTGCCTTTCCGGGCCGGCGGCTCAACAAAAAAGGCCCACCTTCTGTGAGCCTTTTTTGACCGTTTTGATAACCAGGTGCCCAGAACAGGAATCGAACCTGCACTCCGTTGCCGAAACAAGATTTTGAGTCTAGCGCGTCTACCAGTTCCGCCATCTGGGCAATGAATCAGACTAAAACGCCCGATCATGGGGCGCAAATGTAGATAATCTATCTATAATCCGCAATATAATTTTTTGTTTGCAGCCAAATTCCTTCGCCGGCCCGCTCCTTATTTTGCTGAAAAGCAAATTTACAGTAACGTTGCAGCATTCGTTGATGATACCCAAAAAACTATGACAGCGCAACTTACTCACATCGGGCTGATACGGGAAGAAAAGATACCGCAGGATAACCGCGTTGCTTTTACACCCCTGCAATGCAAGTGGATCATGACGCATTACTCCGGTATCCAGATCACCGTTCAGCCATCGCCGCACCGCAGCTACAAGGATGAGGAATACATCGCGGCGGGCGTGCCGATGCAGGAGGACCTCTCGCATTGCGACATTCTCCTGGGCATTAAGGAAGTGCCGGTGGAGCGCCTGTTACCGGGTAAAACCTACCTCTTTTTCTCCCATACCAAAAAGCAGCAGCCGCAGAACCAGGCCATGCTGCAAAGCATTATGGAGAAAAACATCACGCTGATCGACTACGAATGCCTCGTGCATGAAGACGGGCAACGGATACTGGGCTTCGGCTTTTTCGCCGGCGTGGTGGGCGCGCATAACGGCCTGCTGGAATACGGGCGGAGAACGGGGCTTTTCAGTTTCAAGCGAGTGCATGAGTGCCACGACTTCCAGGAGCTGATCACCCATTATTTCGGCGTGAAGCTGCCGCCGCTGAAGATCGTGGCTACCGGCTCGGGGCGCGTGACCGCGGGCATCCTGGAAGTGATGGGGCTGCTGGCCATCAAGTACATACCGCCGGAGGAATTTCTCTTTAACGACTACGCCTACCCTGTTTATACCCAGCTGAAGGCCGGGGAACTGTATCTCAGGAAAACGGACAAGACGTACAGCCGCGAGGATTTCCATGCCAACCCGGAGAAATACGATTGCAAATTCCTCCCTTACGTGACCAGCAGCGACATCCTGATGAACGGGATCTACTGGGAAAAGGGCATCGAGCCGCTTTTCACCTGGAGCGACCTCACGAAGGACAATTTCCGCATCCGCGTGATCGCGGACATCACGGACGATAAACACGGCTCCATTCCCTGCAACCTTGGCGACGGCACCATCGAAAACCCTTCGTACGGGGTTAACCGTTATACCCAAAAGAAAACAGCGCCCTATGACGAAGACGCCGTCACCATGATGTGCGTCGGCAACCTGCCCAATGAGCTGCCCCGCGACGCATCGCAGTTCTTCGGCGACCAGCTGATGAAATATGTATTTGATGAATTGCTGAAAGATAAAAGCCCCCTGATCGAAAAAGCCACCATCACCCGCAACGGCAGGCTCACCGAACGTTACGCCTATTTGCAGGAATACGCTACAGGTACAGGTAATAAGGCTTCAGCAGTTGAATGAATGCGGGTGTGTATTGCCGCTGATCATCATAGATGGTCAGCTCTTCCCGGTGCAGCGTCCCGGACTTCCCGAATATTCCCACCGCACGGAAATAGCCATGCGCGGGCGTTTGCCTGATCTCCAGCAATTCCTGCAGCACAAAATCCGCCGCCAGCTTCCGGAAACGCTGAAACCCTTCGTAGGGCAGCAATACGGAGAAGCGGCCATCCGGCGTCAGTAACCTCCTGATAGCATCCAGCAGCGCTTCATAATCCAGTGATACGGCATGCATGGCCGCGTTGCGCTGGTGATCGGGACTTTTCAGGTCGTTTTCGAAGAAAGGCGGGTTGGTGATGATGAAGGGGTATTGGGTGGCGGGATGATAATGGCGGATGTCATCGCGAATAAGATGTAAACGGTCTTTCCAGGGCGAGGCATCGAAGTTCTCCCGTGCCTGTGTGGCGGCGGCGGCATCCAGTTCAATGGCGTCGATGTGGACCGGGGCCGGTCTTGCGGGATCAGCATCCACCATCCCCTGCGCCAGCATCAAACTCAACAACCCCGTCCCCGCTCCGATATCCAGCACCCGCGCGGCGTTCCCTGCATGCAGCGCCGTGAAAGCCCCCTGTATGCAGGCGTCCGTACACACCTTCATGGCGCTGCCCTGCTGGTGTACGGTAAACTGCTTGAACTTAAAATATGTGTTACCCATCTTTACAAAGCTATCACAAGCCCCGGCAGGCGCATATCGCTATGCGGCGACGCAGGCTGATATAACTGCACATGACAGCGGTTGATCCCTTTCGCATCAAAGCGCACCGGCAACGGCTGGCGGTACAGCACCTGCGGCACATCCGTATCGATCGAAAAAACAGTGGTATCCGCAAACCGGTTATAACATTTCACCACCAGGCTGTTGCGCCCCGCTTCGAGGTCGAGCAACAGATACTCCTGCTGTGTACCGCCGCGCTCCGGGTTGTTGTGCACCACCTGCTCCCGGCCGTTGAGGAACACCTGCACACCATCGCCGCTGGTGATGCGTACAATACGACGCCCGGCTTTTGCCGCCGTCAGCTCCTGCATCACATACCAGTTCCCGTTGCGGGAAGACGGCAGCTCATACCGCTGTCCGTTCTTCCAGTCCCGCTGCAATTTCCATTTATCGCCGGGCGTTCCTTTTTCAAGCCCTTCATGCGTCCACGTAATGCCGCCCCAGTGCGGACCGGCGAGGTACATCGCTCCCCAGCTCACATCCGCAGCGGGTATTTCCGTCCGCTCCCCTTCGAGCGTGATCACTTTTTGTTCCCCGTTCACATCGAACGCCACCTTCCTGCCCTTCTCCTGCTCCGTGAACCACAATACCGGCGTGCGGCTGCGGGTTTTGAACAACCAGGAATATCCCACCGTGCTGCGGTAATAGCTTTCATAATCGCCGCCGGAAATGCTGTACAGCTTTTCGGCATTGTCCCGCGTCAGTTGCCGGGTGCCGGCGGGCAGCGGCTCCCGCGGCAGTATTTGCGTTTTGCCGCTCAACCGGAGGCGCAGCACCTTTATTTTTCCATCCAGCGTAAAACCCTCCGGCAGCAACAACGCTGTTCCTTTCATCCTGAAACCTTTCTGTTCATCCCCCAGCACGTCAATATCCGCTACCGGCCCTTGCAGTCCAGCCAGCTGTATCATACGGTTTTCCGGCAATTTGAAAAGATGCAGGTAAAGCGCCCCGTCTTTCGCCGTCACTTCTCCCCATTCAAAAGTATGGTCAAAAGGATTCGCGCGGGTGCCATATATCGCTTCACCGTTCACTTTCAGCCAGTCGCCGATACGCAGCAGCACGTCCCGCTCAAATTCCACTACCGAACCATCGCCACGCGGGCCAATGTTCAGCAAATAATTCCCGCCTCTCGCTACAACCTTTATCAGCCCGCCCAGCTTCTCCCGCGCTTTGTCTTCCATCTTGCCATGCTCCTGCCAGGAACGGTAGCCCCAGGTTTCATCATATACCGACGCCGGCGTTTGCCAGGGCGTAGCGATCTTGTAATCGGGATAAGCATTGTCGCCCATCACGCAAAAATCACCCGCATCATTACCAAGGCGACCGCTGACCATGCAATCCGGTTGCAGCCGGTGCACCAGCTGCGCCAGCTCATTACTTTGCGCGGGCGTGAGCGAGCCCATATCGAACCACAGCTCCGAGATCGGGCCGTAGTTCGTCAGCAGCTCGGTCACCTGCTTCTTGTTATAGTCGTGATGCTCCGGCGTAATAGGATCGCTGTTGCTGCTGGATATCGGGTATGCCTGCGGATAGTTCCAGTCGATCAGCGAAAAGTACAGTCCCATTTTCAGGCCGTGCCGCTTGCAGGCTTCCGCCAGTTCTTTGATGACATCGCGTTTGTAGGGCGTGGCGTCCACCACATTGAAATCCGTATAAGCCGAATGGAACATGCAGAACCCGTCGTGATGCTTGGACGTGATCACAATGCTTTTCATGCCCGCCGCCTTTGCCAGCAGCGCGATGGAATCGGGGTTCCATTGGTCCGGCTGAAACCGTTTGGCGACGGCCGCGTAGTTATCGCTGTAGATACCGCCGTGATGCGCGCGTATCTGCTCGCTGTAGCCGCGGGAAACCTTTTCGCCTTCCCACATGCCGCCCAGCGTGGAATAAATAGCGCCCCAGTGGATGAACATGGAGTATTTCTGGTCTTTCCATTCCTTCAGCTGTGCAAAGGCAGTGCTGGTGATGCATGCGAGCATCAGGACGGTGATCGTTCTTTTTATCATGGGAAGTCTTTATTATTCAAAAGCAGCGCGGGCGCTGGGAATTGTGTCGAGCGGACTGAACGCGCCGGCCAGGTATTTGTAATGCGCGGCCATAGCGATCATCCCGGCATTGTCCGTACAATACTGGAAGGCGGGGATGTACACGTTCCAGCCGTGCTTCGCGCCGTATTCCTGCAAGGCGTTGCGCAGCCCGGAGTTAGCGCTTACGCCGCCGGCCACGCACACTTCTTTGATCCCCGTTTCCTTCGATGCCTTTACCAGCTTGTTCATCAGGATGGTGATGATGCGGTGCTGGATGGAAGCGCAGATGTCTTTCAGGTGTACGTCTACAAAGTCCGCCTGCTTCGCTTTGTTTTCCTGGAGGAAATAAAGGATGGCGGTTTTAAGCCCGCTGAAGCTGAAGTTCAGGCCGGGTATCTGCGGTTCCGGGAAGCGGTATTTATGCGGATCGCCTTCTTTCGCGTATTTGTCCACCAGCGGCCCGCCGGGATAAGGCAGCCCGAGCAGCTTGGCGCTTTTATCAAAGGCTTCGCCCGCGGCGTCGTCCAGCGTTTCACCGATCACTTTCATGTTGAGCGGGCTTTCGCACAGTACGATCTGCGTATGGCCGCCGGAAACGGTAAGGCAAAGGAACGGAAA
Source organism: Chitinophaga cymbidii (assembly GCF_007992715.1). Classification (GTDB taxonomy): domain Bacteria; phylum Bacteroidota; class Bacteroidia; order Chitinophagales; family Chitinophagaceae; genus Chitinophaga; species Chitinophaga cymbidii. The sequence goes on along the minus strand of NZ_BKAU01000006.1, from coordinate 21,282 downwards.
GGCCGGTTTGGGATCATCGATGAAATTGGCGAGCACGTGGGCCTGCATATGATGAATGCCGATGAGGGGGATGTTCAGCGCGAGCGCCATGGATTTGGCAAAGCAGCTGCCTACCAGCAGCGAGCCGATGAGGCCCGGAGATTGCGTGAAGGCGATGGCGCTGAGATCTTCCTTGCGGACGCCGGATTTGCGCAGCGCCAGGTCCACCACCGGCACAATGTTCTCCTGGTGGGCGCGGGAAGCCAGTTCCGGCACCACGCCGCCGTATTGCTCATGCACCGTTTGGTTGGCGATGATATTGGACAGCACTTTTCCATCAACGATCACGGCAGCGCTCGTTTCGTCGCAGGAAGATTCAATAGCTAGAATAGAGATCGGCATAATGGGCGCAAAATTACTAATTGCTGCGGATGGCAACAACCGGATCTAAGCGGCTGGCGGAAAAAGCGGGGATAAATCCCGCAATGATCCCTACAATGCCGGAAATGGTGAGGCCGAGGATGATGTTGCCGCTGGACAACGCGATCTGGAAGCTGCTGAAGAAATTCCCGGCGATCAGCGTGCCCGCGTAAACGAACAGCAGGCCCATGGCGCCGCCGATCATACAAAGCAGGATGGCTTCCAGCAAAAATTCCAGCAGGATAATAGAGGGCCTTGCGCCGATGGCTTTTTTCAGGCCGATGATATTGGTGCGTTCTTTTACGGTCACGAACATGATGTTGGCGATGCCGAAGCCGCCTACGATCAGGGCGAAGATCGCGATGATCCAGCCGCCCAGGTTGATATTGCCGAAAATGCTTTCCAGCTCGTCCTGCGCCGTGGTGATCTCGTTCAGCGCGAAATCGTTTTCCTCCGTGGGTTTCAGGCGGTGGATGGCTCTCATGGCGCCCGTCAGGTCATCTTTCAGCTGCCCCACGGTTACGTCCGGCCGGGCGCGCACCATGTAGAACGGCTCGGCATAACGTCTTTCATCCACGATCGTGCGGGCGAAGAGGTATGGCAGGATGATGGTATTGTCGTTGATCACGCCCCCCATCAGGCTTTCTCCTTTTTTCTTCAGCAGCCCTACCACTTTGCAATTCCGGTTGGCAAAGCGCATGACCTTGCCGATGGCCGCTTCCGGCGTGAGGAACAGCCCTTCCCAGATGTTGGCGCCCAATACGATCACATTGGCGCCCTGCAGCAGTTCGGCGGGACTGAAATAGCGCCCCACGGCGATGTCTACCGACTGCATTTTTTCCAGGTCCATCGTCACCGCCAGCATTTCCGCGCCTTCCATATAGTCAATGCCATATTCGATCTTCTGGTTGCCGGAGGAGAAAACGAAGGTCACCGCATCTGAAGTGGCTACTTTGTCCTTGATCTGTTTCATCTCGGAATACTTCGGCTGGGGGCGGTTGATGTATTTCCACCATTCGCCGTCGCCGTCCCAGGGCCATTTTTGAAGGTAGATAACGTTGGTGCCGAGGGATTTCAGGTCGCTGCGGATATTGGATTCCATGCTGTCGGTCACCGTCAGCACGGCAATGATGCAAAATATGCCGATGGTGATGCCCAGTAACGACAGGGAGGTCCGCAGTTTATTGACCCGCAGCTCCTGCAATGCCATTTTCAGGCTGCTCCATAATATCTTCAGGGTAGAGAACATGTATCAAATTTAGGGTATAAAATGACGCGGGCCGTCAGGTTTGTGACCGCCGGCAGGAAAATCAGCGGGAAAATGTACCTTTGCCCCCATTTAACTTTCTTGGCCAATTAAGATGAAATACGCGAACGAGATCAACAAAAGGAAATCCTTTGCCATTATCGCCCACCCGGATGCGGGCAAGACCACCCTCACGGAGAAATTCCTCCTGTTCGGCGGCGCTATCCAGACGGCGGGCGCGGTAAAGTCCAACAAGATCAAGAAGCATACGACCTCCGACTTCATGGAAATTGAGCGCCAGCGCGGTATCTCCGTGGCTACTTCCGTGATGACCTTTGAATACCGCGACATCCTGGTGAACCTGCTGGATACCCCCGGCCACAAGGACTTCGCTGAAGATACCTACCGCACCCTCACCGCAGTGGACAGCGTGGTGCTGGTGATCGACTGCGTAAAAGGCGTGGAAGAGCAGACCAAAAAGCTCATGGAAGTCTGCCGCATGCGCGACACGCCCGTGATCATCTTTGTGAACAAGCTGGACCGCGACGGCAAAAACCCGTTCGACCTGCTGGATGAACTGGAAGAGCTGCTCAACATCCGCGTGCGCCCCCTCAGCTGGCCCATCAACATGGGAAAAGATTTTAAAGGCGTATACAACCTGTACGATAAAAGTTTTGTGAGCTTCGCCGCCAACCGCAAGGCCACGGACGATGATATCGTGCCCATGCCCGACCTTGCCAGCCCGCAGATAGACCAGCTGTTCAATGCTGCCGACGCGGCGCAGCTCCGCAACGACGTGGAGCTGATCGAGGGCGTATACGATGAATTCGACAAACAACCTTATCTCGAAGGCAAGCTGGCGCCCGTGTTCTTCGGCAGCGCCGTGAACAACTTCGGCGTAAAAGACCTGCTGGACACTTTCGTGGAGATCGCGCCGACGCCGCGTGACCGCGAGGCCAGTACCCGCCTCGTAAAAGTGGGCGAAGACAAATTCTCCGGCTTCGTTTTCAAGATCCACGCCAACCTCGATCCACGCCACCGCGACCGGATCGCGTTCCTGCGCGTGTGCTCCGGGAAATTTGAAAGGAATAAATATTTCCATCACGTGCGGCTGGACAAGGATGTGCGTTTCGCCAACCCCTACAGCTTCCTGGCGCGGGAAAAAAATATTGTAGATGATGCCTATCCCGGCGACGTGGTGGGCCTTTTTGACACCGGCAACTTCAAGATCGGGGACACCCTTACCGAAGGAGAAGATTTTTATTTTACCGGCATTCCCAGCTTTTCTCCGGAACTGTTCAAGGAGCTGGTGAACAAAGACCCGATGAAAACCAAACAGCTCGAAAAAGGCATCAGCCAGTTAACCGACGAAGGCGTGGCACAGCTTTTCACGCAGCATAACGGCAACCGCAAGATCATCGGCTGCGTGGGCGACCTGCAATTTGAGGTGATACAGTACCGCCTGCTGCAGGAATACGGCGCCGCCTGCCAGTTCAACACCCTGCCCTTCTACAAAGCCTGCTGGATCACAGGGCCGAAGCAGAAGCTGGAAGATTTCATCCGCTTCAAAAGCGCCAACGTGGTGCACGACAAAGACGGGCACCTGGTCTACCTCGCGCAGTCCGAATGGTACCTCAATACCGAACGGGCGAATAACCCGGACATCGAGTTCCATTTTTCTTCGGAAATACATAAATAAATAATGGTCGTCCCCGTGGCGACCATTATTTTTTCGTATTTTCAGGAAGTATCTATTGTCTATGAACACCCAGAAACCCTTGCAGGTCAGCTATAAGAACGACGAATACTGGTTTCCCCAGATCGGGCCTCAACTGGATGCCACATTTGACGAACACCGGCTGGTGTTTGACAATACAATCGGGAAAGGGGAATTCTACAGGATCGTGATAGAACCGGGACTCCATTTGCTCAAGGCAGAAGCCACCTTTCGCAGGCCGGTCACCTTCATTCAGCAAAGCGGATCAGGCACAGGTTTCTATGTACTGGCATCCAACCTCAGCGATCAGCTGATCAAAGCCATGACCGGGGAAAGGGAATACAAACTGGGTTATGGAAGCGAAAACGGCATCTACTTCAGCTCTCCCCTCCTCGCCATTTCTTACATTTTCAAACCCACCTATCACTATCATATTATTTTTATCGGCTTGTCCCATGAACGGATATGCAACTTCATCAACCGGCAACCCGAAACGCAGCAGCCGCTGCTGCAAAGCATCATCAGCAACAAGAAGCCAATTTATCATGTTGAATGCCTGGACATGCAATTCATGGCTATCGTAAAGGATATCGACAAACACCTGCATGACGGGCGGCTGAACAACCTGCTGCTGCATTCCCGGGCGCTGGAGCTATGCCACCACCTGCTGCTGCGGGTGGAACAGCGCCGCAGCGGGCCGGGGCGGAAGGTGCATCCGGACGATATCTCCCGGCTTGAGGAAATAAGGCGCGCCTTGCTGGACGGTTACCAGGATGCTTGCCCCCCTATTGAAGAAGCCGCGCGGAAAGCCGCCATGTCTCCCACGAAATTCAAGACCCTTTTCAAGCAGATATACGGTCATACCTACTACCAGTTCTACAAGAACGTGCGCATGCACAAAGCCCGCGAGCTGCTGGAACAGCAGCGGATGAACGTTTCCGAGGTGGGGTACCTGCTCGGCTACAACAACCTCGGTAAATTCACGAAAGCCTTCAAGACCGTGTTTTCCGTGGCGCCCAGCGCACTGGTGAACTCCTGACCGGCGCCGTTTCCCATTGTCGCTTGAGATCATTGCGTGACCGCTACCTGGCGGCCTGATTCCCAACTGTCGTTTTGGATCACTGCATAGCCAGTATGGGCTAACAGCAGGGCTGTGCCCCGGCGTATCTTTGCGTCGTCAATTTGAATCTTGGCGGAAGGCAAATTTGGCGAGGGAAGATAATGAGGAGATGATAAAGAGGGTTTGAGGGGATAGGAACCAGTATTCTACTGGAAAACCGAAAGGCTGTGCTTCGGAGCGAAAGCTTGGGGCACAGTTCTTTATAAGAGCTACGGCGCCTTGAAAAAGGCGCCGTTTTCTTGTACGACCAACTCAATTATTGCGTGATAAATAAAGAAAAGATTGTCTTTAAATTCCGCAACAAAAGTAGTCCCATCCGTTGACGGTGATTTATGTATTTGGAAATTTGATTTGCGCAATGCGGAAAAATGATTTTTTTGATTTAAATTACAGGTAACAATCATTCCCATACTCCATATGAAGAACCGCCCCAAAAAGCGCTGGTTAAAAGACCGGCACTGATTTCACGTAACCAAAACTGATTCATATGGACTCCGAACAAGATGATGTACGAAAAGCACGGCAGGCCGTGGCAGGCGGCTGGTCCTACGAGCCCACCACAAGTGCGGGCAGGTACGAAAAGTACCACGCCGAAATGAGCAGGAAAGCCTGGGGAAGCTATTTCGGAAATTATAAAGCTTCCACGAACAACGGCGGAACGGTCATAGGTGGCACGCTGCTGGTGATCGCTTTACTCGCCACCTTCTTTTTCCTGGACCTTTCCCCGGATGTCATGCGTTATTTTGCGATCGGCTTCAAGGTGCTGGCCGGTCTCGCCGCAGGCGTGGTGTGCTTCAGCATCGGGCGCATATTGCGCTTCAACAGCCAGTTCAGGCTGCTCTTGTCTGTGCTGGTGACAGCCGTTGCCGTGCTGCTTCTGCTGTAAAAATTACCAGGCCGGCGCTGCTCCGAATAAAAAAAAGGTCCGGAGAACCGGACCTGGCACTTATTGTGATATCAGAAATATTAACGGATCACGATCACTCCCGTAATCCTCGGCCTGCGCGGAATTGGCAGCGGAGGAGGCGGAGGAGGGAAAGGAATACCGGGATGGACTACTACCACATGATCGTTCCTGCAATCACGCCTTCTGTAATCCCTGTAATCATAGTAATCACGGTCGCGGTACTTCACGTATTTTTTATGCTTGTAATGCCCTTTGCCCCGTCTGTCGTCATGATGATAATGCTTTTTCGATGGATGGTGATGATGATCTCTTCGCTGTGCCTGCACTGCAATCGTTGCTCCGAGGAGGAGCGTCATCAGAAGTAACTGTTTCATAACCTGCTGTTTTAGATTCACTTCTTTTCGTTCATCCCCTTTTGATGTTGGCGGCTGAACCTGCTACCGTAAATTCAAGAAGTATGCCAATGTGTTGACATTCTTCCACAGTCCTTTACCAGCAAGCATTTGGAGGTTATCATGATTGGAATGTCCATAAAAAAAGATTGCCCGCGTAAACGGACAATCTTTGCTTTTTCTATTTGGACTTGATTGGGGGTGATACGCTGATATCAACAACCATCATGCCAAAATCAGTTTACCCGCGGGCAGCGCGAGAAATTGGTGCTGCGCATGCCGTTGCCGCCGCCGATGCGGTACATAACGGTGATGCCGGTGAAAATATACCAGTCCTTGTACTTCGGTGAACCACGCTGTGCGCCGTCCATCGGATAAGGCGATGGCGTAAATTTTCCGCTGCCTTCATCGCCGCGCCAGGCGAAGTCCACCGCCGTCTGTCCCCTTTCGGCAAGCAACGTATTCTGATCGATATACGTTGTGCTCACATCGTCCAGGTAATCGGTGAAAGTGGCGCGCAGACCGGTTTCTATGCCAAGTGTAAATTTCTCTGTGAAAATATATTTGAAGCCCACGCCGAAGGGAATGGATATCTGGTGCAGCGCATACTGGTTCCCTCTTTCAGGGTACTGCGGAAGCCCCTGCCCTTCTGTGCTCAGGCGGCGCAACGCGATCTTGTTACCCGCGGAATCCCGCGTGGTGGGATAAAAGCTGAACAGGGATACGCCCGCAAAAATGTAAGGCGTAAAACCTTTATCGTCGATGTCGAGAATATTCAGTTCTGCGCCCAGGTGCCCTTCCCAGATGGGAGAACGGAAGCTGAGGTTACGGGCTACAAGCGCAGCGCTTTTATTGGTGCTGTCCGCTCCGGCGATCATACCGAAACTGAAGCCCCCCCGCAGGGTCAGGAAGCGGTTGATGTCTTTTTTTACCATCAGCCCTACCATGGGGCGGGTATATTTGAAGTCAACACGTTTTTCGTTCAGGTCTCCGCTATAATTACTGATCCCGCCTATAAGGCCAACATGCCAATCCTGTGCGTACGTGAAAACCGGGGTTGAAAGCATCAAAACAAATCCAAGGATCTTTTTCAATGTAGTATGGTTTAATAGGTTACCGATTATAAGAACGCGGCAGACACCGGAAATAGTATCGGCTTCCATTATAATCGGGGACTAAATTATACAATTTTCCTCTTTATTACAATTATAAAGATATGATAATAAAAGCCTTTAGCGTATCCATCGGGCATAAACCCTTATTTTTGTGGCGGGTATGATATTTGAGATTCCTGATTGACTTAAAACCATAAAACCGAATTAATACGTGAGTGCCCCCCGCCGGAAAAAGATCGTTCGATGGATCGTTGGTAGTTTATTGACCTTGTTGTTGCTGCCCATTCTCCTGTTACTATTATTGCAACTGCCGGTTGTACAGCATTTCGTGCGCAACAAGGCCGAATCCTATTTGCGGGACCAGCTGAAAACAGATGTGCGCATCGGTGGGCTGCGTATTACCTGGTTCAATGCCATCCGTCTGGATGACGTGTTTGTGGGCGATACCCGGAAAGACACCCTGCTTTCCAGCCGCGAGCTGTCCGTCCGTTACAATCTCTTCTCCCTGTTCGGCAATGAGCTGAATGTGCGGTCCCTTACCTGGGAAGACGCCGTGGTGAACATCTACCGCCCGGCAAACGACTCCGCTTTCAACTACCAGTTCGTCATAGATGCGTTCAGTTCCCCTTCCGCGGAAGAAGACACATTGATCGAAGAATCGGGCACCACCTTAAAATATAATATCGGCAACGTGGCGCTGGAACGTATTACCGTGCGGTTCAACGATACCCTTGGCGGCATGCTGGCCTCCGTGCGGCTGCAGCAGCTGGAAGTGACGCCGGACGAGCTGCAACCGGAATACGGGACATACCACCTGCGCAATTTTTTGCTGGACGGCCTGCAGGCCAGCATTCAGCAGCTATACCGTCCCGCTCCCGAAGAAGAGGAGCCGGCCGATACTTCCGCAACGCCGCTGGACCTTTATGCGCGCGAACTGGTAATCCGGAACAGTCAATGGTCTTACAGCGATGAGGCCGGTGGATTGTCCAACGAAGGGCGCATCGGCACACTAGAATTAAAGAAAGCGCAGTTCGACCTGTTGCGGACGCTGGTGACGGCTGACGCCCTCGTGCTGAAGCAAAGCGCTACCAGCCTGGATTTCCGGCGTGGGCTGGATACGGTGACCGTGGTGGAAGATACGCTGGACAGCGCGCCGAATACCTGGCGGGTGACGGCGAAGACCTTGCAGGTAGATGAACTGGATTTTGCGATGAACGATCATCTAACACCCCGCATCCGGTACGCCAACGCGCTCGACTACAGCCACCTGAACATTCAAAAGCTGGTGCTGGACGCGGAAGACATCTCGTACAATGCGGACAGCGCGCTGGCAACGATCCACAAAGGCTCCATGCGGGAACAAAGCGGCCTGGTGCTGCAGCAGCTGGAAGGCAAGGTGCTGTACACCAACCAGGAAGCAAAGCTGTCCGGCCTCCTGCTGCAGACAGCGGACAGCCGCATCGATGCGGACGTGTACCTGCAGACGGAATCCTGGTCCACTTTATCCGACCAGCTGCCCCTGCTGAAGATCGACGCGGACGTACGGCCGTCTACGTTAGTGATGGAGGAAGCGCTTTTCTTTATACCGGACATGCGGAACGATACCGCCCTGCAGCCCTTGTGGAAAAAGCGCATCGCGCTGCACGGCAAGCTCGGCGGCAGCCTGGCGCAGCTGAGCATCCCCGGCATCGAAATAAAAGATAATGATCAGAACTACCTGTACGTCAAAGGCACCGCTTACCAGGTGACCGATCCGGACCGGATGGGCGCCGACCTGGTGACATTGAAAATATTGAGCAGCGACCGCGGCGTCCGTTCCTGGCTGCCCGCCAATACTTTGCCCGCCTCCATGCAGCTGCCCAACCGGCTGGCCGTCAACGGCAGCATCCGCGGCGGTATGCAGCTGCTGCGGCCCGATCTCCGGCTGAATACGGAGCTTGGTAACGCCAGTCTCAAAGGAGAGCTGGAGCATTTTATGGACATGCAAAAGATCCGTTACAATGCCGCGCTGAACATCGACGGGTTGCAGGTAGGCCGCCTGCTGGGAGATACCACGATGGGCAGCCTCACCGGCAACGTGACCGCCAACGGGAAAGGCACCGACCCGAATACCGCCGCGGCCAAAGCCAGCATCGGCATACAATCGTTTACCTATAACCGTTATACCTACCGCGATATTAAAATGGATGCCTCGCTGGCCAACAGTGCGTACGCGGCGAAGGGCTCCATCAATGATACCAGCGCCAAAGCGCGCTTCGATATTTCCGGCAAGCTGGATTCACTGAACCCCGCCATTGTGGCGAAGGCGGACCTGGACAGGCTGGACCTCTACGCCACCAACTTCACCACCTCGCCCATGACGGTGCGCACCTGCCTGGATGCGGAGCTGGACAACCTTGCTCCGCGCAAGCTGAGCGGGTATGCGGCCATCCACAAGATCCAGCTGATGGACGACAAGGAGATGTACGTGATGGACAGCATCCTGTTCAAAGCCGCGGTGGACGAGGGTCTGCAAAAAGTCAGCCTGGTGGGGCCGTTCGGGTACATCGCCGCTACGGGTGATTTCAATTACCAGACATTTGCGGCGGCGGCAGGCGACCTCGTTACCCGTCACCTTGAAGCGGAAGGCGCACCGCCATCCATGGCTAACACAGAAAGCCAGTGGCTGCAATTCTCCGGCAGCCTTTCCATACCCAAATCATTACGCAAGCTGCTGCCGGACATTGAGCTGCCCAAACCACTGACGATGGAAGGACGGCTGCAAACAGACAGCAGCCTGCTTTCCGCCCGCTTTGCACTGCCGCATATCCGGGTGGATTCTTTTGAAGTAGATACGCTGCTGGTGGATGTTTCCGCGGACACATCGCAGATGGAAGCGAACATATTGCTGGGCCGGCTGCATCATCCGCAGCTGCCGCTGCAGCGTACTACCGTTGACGTTAGCGCCAAAGCGGGCACGCTGGATTGGGGACTGGTGATGGGTGAACAGAATGAAAAGCCGAAGTACAGCCTGGGAGGGCTGGTCAGCTTCCTGCAGAACGACAGCCTGCTGATCTCGCTGAAGAAAGAACTGGTGCTGAACCGCCAGACCTGGTCCGCCGCCGGGGATAACCGGCTGCTGATACAGAACGGCGGCGTGGCTTTTGCGGACATCGGGATACAAAAGGGCCCGCAGGAGCTGAAGATCACCAGCAGTCCGCCCGCACAATCCTCCCCCCTGCCCGACCTCACCGTCAGCCTGAAAGACTTCCGTTTAAGCACCGTCACCAGCCTGATAGAAAAAGATACCGCGCTCGCCGAAGGCATCAGCAACGGCAGCATCACTGTTACCAACCTCGCGCAAACACCGCTGATAGATGGCAAGCTGAACATCGACAGCCTCGCCGTGATGGGCTCGAAGATCGGGCAGCTGGCGCTGACCGCCAGCACCACCGCGGAAAAGGCCGTGCAATTGGACGCAACAATCCAGGGGAACGATAACGACGTGCGGCTGCAAGGCACTTACGCGGAACAATTGGATTTCCGGCTGGACATTGCAAAACTGAACATGCAAAGCATCGAAGCGTTCACCTTCGGGAACGTCACGTCGATGAGCGGGCACCTGACCGGCAACGCTACGGTAAGGGGCACTACGGATCAACCGGTGATCCGCGGCAGCATGCACTTTGAAAAAGTGAAAGGCAGGGTGACGGCCATCAACAGCATCGTACAGCTGCCTTCTGAAGACCTGACGCTGGACGACCGCGGCGTGCGCTTCAATAATTTTGTGATTGCGGACAGCTCCGGCAATGAAGCCGTGCTGAACGGGGAAATACTCACGAGGGACCTTACCGCCTTTCAGCTGAACCTTAACCTGGATGCGGACAACTTCCAGGCATTGGGGCCTGCCACCAACGATCCCGATCAGTTCTACTACGGTCCTGCTTATGTGGACGTGCGCGCCCGCATCCGCGGTACGATGGACCTGCCGAGAGTGGAAATGAACCTGAAGCTGCGCGAGAAATCGAACGTTACCGTGATGATACCGGAAGAGGAACCGGGCATTGCCAGCCGGGAAGGTGTGATCGAATTCTGGGACCCCGCGGCGCCGGTGATCGATACCTCTTTCCGCGTGACGGATACGGCGAAGAGCAGGAGTTCCGGCATTAAGGGGTTTGTATTCTCGGGCGATATAGAAGTCAACCCGCAATCCACCCTCAAACTCGTCATCGACCAGTCAAACGGCGACTTCCTGGAAGTAAAAGGCAATGCCACGCTCAACCTCACGATGGACCCCAGCAGCAAGATGAGCCTCACCGGGCGGTATGAGATCAATGAAGGAAAATACGCCATGTCCCTCAGCCAGCTGATCAAACGTGAATTCAAAATAGAAAAAGGCAGCACCATCATCTGGAACGGCGATCCGCTGAGCGCGGATGTGGACATTACCGCCAAGTATGATGTAAACGCGGTGGCGGCAGACCTGGTGGCGGACCAGATAAAATCTACCGACCAGCGGCGCGGACGCTTTAACCAGAAAGTACCCGTGGAAGTATTCCTGAAAATCACCGGGGAACTGATGAAACCGGAGATCGCCTTTGAGCTGGACATGCCGGAGAAAGACCAGGGGCTGCTGGACGGCATGGTCTACACCCGCATCAAGCAGATCAACCAGGTGGAATCAGAGCTGAACAAGCAGGTGATGGGATTGCTGGTGCTCAACCGCTTCATCTCCGAAAATCCTTTCGACCAGCTGGATACCAAGGCCACGAGCGGCGCGGAAGACATGGCGCGCCGGAGCGTAAGCAAGCTCGTTTCCCAACAGCTGAACAACCTGGCCGGCAGCCTCATCAAGGGGTTTGATGTGAACTTCGACCTGCAAAGCTCCGATGCATATACAGATGAAGGCAGCAGGCAGGAAGCCACCAACCTGAAAGTAGACGTATCCAAACGCCTGTTCAACGACCGGCTCACGGTAAGCGTGGGCTCCAATATCGGCATCTCCGGCGCACAGACGCAGGGGCAGAACGCCAGCTCCGTGATCGGCGACGTGTCCGCCGAATATATGCTCACTCCGGATGGCAGGTACCGCCTGCGGGCATACCAGCGGAACCTCACGGAAACCGTTGTGCAGGGACAGATCGTGGAAACGGGACTGACGTTCATGATCATTATGGACTACAACGAATTCAGGGAAATATTCGGAAAAACAAAAAAGGAAAAACAGCAACGCCTCCGGCAGGAATCCAAGTAACAGCACATGATCAGCACTTTACGAAACATATCATTCTTTGCATGCATCGCCCTGCTTGTCATCGCCTGTTCCACTACGCGCACCGTACCGGAAGGCGACCGGCTGTACACCGGGTCAGACATCAAATGGGATGACAAGAAACCCAAGGATTACAGCGAGCTGGAATCCGGCATGGATGAGCGCATCCGCCCGCGCCCCAACAGGAAGTTCCTCGGCATGCCCTTTAAGCTCTGGTTCTACAATCTCGGCAACGAGCCCAAAGGCAAAGGGCTGAACTACCTGCTGCGCAAAAAATGGGGTGAGCCGCCGGTGCTGCTCAGCCAGTTCAAAGGTCAGCATACGGAAGACATCCTGACGAGCTATGTGGAAGACAACGGCTACTTCCAGGGGGAAGTGGAGCACGAGATCAAAAACAAAGGCAAGAAAAAGGCCAGTGTAACGTTCACGGTTACACCGAATCACCGTTATACGATCCGCCGGGTGCGTTTTGATACAGACACCGGCCTGCTTGCCAAACATATCAAGCTGACTGCCAGCAGCACCATCCTGAAGCCGGACGATAATTTCAGCCTGGATAAGATCAGGGGCGAGCGGGAACGCATACACGATTTTCTGAAGGAGAACGGTTTCTATTATTTTACGCCGGATTACCTGCTGGTGAAGGTGGACAGTACGTTAAGGGGCAAGGTGGACCTGTATGTGGCGGTCAAGAAGACGACGCCCCAAACCGCATTGCGGCAGTACTTTATGAAAAAGGTCACCCTTTACACGAACTACGACCTGGCGGAGGACAGCGTGCTGCGCGGCGACCAGGGCACGCAGTACCAGAACTTTACGATCATCGACCAGGACTCGCTGTACAAGCCGATCGTATTCGACCGCTCCGTGTTCCTGCAGAACGACAGCATGTACCGGCTCAGCTCCCATAACATTACGCTGCAGCGGCTGGTGAACCTCGGCACCTTCAAATTCGTGCGGGGTAATTTGCGGCCGGTTCGCGACAGCAGCCTGCTGTATGCCAATTTCTTTCTAACGCCCTACCCTAAACGCTCGTTGCAGTTTGAAGTTTCCGGCACCTCTAAATCCAACAGCTTCGTGGGCTCGCAGGTAAAGATATCCGCGAAGAACCGGAACTTCCAGCATAAGGCCAACCTGCTGGAAATCAATCTGGGCGGTGGTTTTGAAACGCAGGTAGGTGGCAAGACCACGCAGTTTTCCACCAATGCCTACAGTCTGAATGCGGAAGCAGCGATAACGATGCCGCGTTTCTTCACGCCTTTCATCAAGTTCAACCCGCGCACGCCTTATGTACCGCGCACCCGGTTTTCAATCGGTTATGAGCTGTTAAGCAGGCCCAACCTGTATAACCTCAATGCGTTCACGATGCAGTACGGGTATATCTGGAAGCAAACGCGGTTCCTGGACCATGCATTGTACCCCATGGCCATTACGTATGTGCTGCCCTCCAAAGAGTCACTGGAATTCCTGGAGCAAAAGGCCCAGGACCCGGCCCTGGCGCAATCCATCGCCAAGCAGTTCATCCTCGGCAGCAACTATACCATTACGTTCAATAATCAATCCCCCGAAAAATATCACAGCTTTTACGCCAGCTTCAACGCGGATGTTGCCGGCAACCTTGTGGGTCTTTTTGCGAAGCAGCAACCGAACGGCGTAAAGCAGATATTCAGCAACGATTTTTCCCAGTACCTGCGTTTTAATATTGAAGGAAGGCATTACTGGAAGCTCGCCGACAAACTGCGCTGGGTGAACAGGCTGTATGTCGGTTACGGGTATGCCTATGGGAAAACGGAAAGCGGCTTCCCTCCTACGCTTCCATTCGTGAAGCAGTTCTTCAACGGCGGTAGTAACAGTATTCGTGCATTCCGCGCCCGGACGCTGGGCCCCGGCTCTTATCTCGATAGCGTTCATATCGGCAGCGGCGTTACGGACAGCACGAATGTACTGCTGGCGAACGCGGCGGGCGACATCAAGCTGGAAGCCAACTCCGAGCTGCGCTACAAACCGTTTGACCTGTTGGAGATCGCCGCATTCATTGATGCCGGCAATATCTGGCTGGGAAAGGCGGAAAACCAGCGCAAGGTATTCGAGTTCAACCGTTTCATGAAAGAGATCGCCGTGGGCGCGGGGCTGGGATTACGCATCGACGCCTCCATCCTCCTCGTGCGCTTCGACGTGGCATTTCCCCTGCGCAAGCCCTGGCTGGATGGGAAACGCTGGGTGCTGGACCAGATCAATTTCGGGGACGGGGCCTGGCGGAAGGAAAACCTGATCCTGAATATCGCCATCGGATACCCCTTCTAATATTTACATATATTTATTTTGTTATTTTAATTTATATTTTAATATATTTGCATCCAGTACGGATGCCTGTTCCCAAAGTGCTCAACAGTAGAAGCCGCTCCGGTCATGAGTTTTTTGGTATCAGGTTTCACTGATAACCATAAAACATTATGCATGAAACGATCTTTACCCTATAAGATGAAAACCCTGGTCCCCGCATGGGCCTTCCGTGCGGGGCAGGTACTATCCCTGCCACTGTTACTGCTCTCATTTTCCGCTAACGCCATGATACCTACCGAGCTGAACCTGAACATCAACCAGGTACACGAAAGCAACAGTATCGGAACGGTGATCGGGATATTTTCGGCCGATGCGGACGCCGGCGTGTGTACGTACTCGTTAGTATCCGGACAAGGCAGTGAGGATAACAGCGCATTCATCGTTGCGGGCAACACGCTCAAGGCCGCGATGGTATTTGATTATGAAACGAAAGACCGTTATGCCATCCGGGTAAGGGTGACGAACGAGCTTGGCGAGTTCCTGGAAAAGACCTTTACCATCGAGGTTATCGACGTATATGAAATAACGAACAGCATCGAAGCCACGAACCTGGTAACTCCTAACGGGGACGGCAAGAACGACACCTGGATCGTGCGTAACCTGCCCCCGCACGGCAATAACGAAGTAAAGATCATCGACCGCTCCGGCCGCGTGGTATATTACAAAAGGAATTATCAGAATGATTGGAACGGACGCACCAGCAACGGAGATTTGCTGGCAGAGGGCGTTTACCTCTACGTGATAGATTTCGGCGCCGGGCTCAATCCTTTCAAAGGCACGATCACACTGGTCAGAGACCGTCATTAAAATTACCCTACCTATGAAGAAGACCTTTACCCTACTCACTATACTGCTGCCGGTATTCGCCAGCGCGCAACACTTCGGCAACGGCAACGCGCAGAAAGACCTGATGCCGTCCGCCTACTTCCAGAACCAGTTCCTGGCAAACCCCGCCATGGCGGGCCTCGACTCCGGCCTGAACGTGAACGTGGGCTACCGGAAACAGTGGACGGACGTGAAGGACGGTCCCGTTACCACCATGGTCACCGCGGACTACCAGGTAGATCCGAAGATGTCCGCCGGCCTCACCATTTACAGCGACCGCGCCGGTGTGCTCAACCATACCCGCGTGGGCCTCTCCTACGCCTATCACCTGCCGCTGAACGAAGAAAAGAACGAACGCCTTCATCTCGGCCTCACCATGGGGTTTGAGAACAAACGCATCCAGCGCAGCAAGATCATCGGCGACCAGGATGATCCTTCGGTAGACCTGTATAACAGGCGGGACAACTATTTTGAGGCCGACTTCGGGATGGCCTATACGAACAAGCAGTTGACCATCCAGGCCGCGCTGCCCAACCTCGCCAGCACCTTCCGGGCACAAAAAGGCGATGAAACCATCAACTCCACCATGTGCTATGCGGCGGTATCTTACAAGTTCGGTACGCGCAGCGACCAGGTTTCGTCTTTCGAGCCGAAAGTAGCCGTACGCGGCGTTCGGGGGTATAAGAGCATTGTGGATATAGGCGCCAACGTTAGTGTGGCCCGCAACTTCGCGAACGTATTTGCGATGTATCATACGAGCAATGCGGTGACCGCAGGGATCGGGTTCCAGTTCAAGAACACCGTGGAAGTGCAGATGAGCTATACTTCCCAGACGGCAGGCGTGAAAACGAATGTGGACGGGAACTTTGGGTTGAATGTGCAGATCCGGTTATTCAGGTAAATGTTGCGGACTGATTGAACAGCAGGACGATGGATCTGTTTAAATAACCGACGGTGTCTGCGTATCCGTCCACGGATAAAAAGGCACCAGCGACCCCGGTTCCAGGCTGCCGGCGTCCGTAGCATGGCAGATGATGCCATCCGCATGCGCCGCCGAAACAATGTTCCCTGTAGCATGCAGTCCCCTTACCCGCAGGCCGTTCTTATTCAGCAGTACAGCGGGTACATATTCGTCCAGCGAGCTCACCGCAGCGCGGTGATCGGTGTAGGGCAACAGCCAGGGTTTGACGGCCGGGAGGTTCAAACAGGCACGGATATACGTTTCCAGGAATAGTTTGCAGCCCGCCTGCACAGCAAACGGGTTACCTGTAAAAGCCAGCACCCTTGTTTTTGTGGGGCTGTACCCGAACCACAAAGGTTTGCAGGGTTTTGCCCGCACTTTATGGAACACCTGCTCTACCCCGCATTCCTGTAATACTTCAACGATGGTATTTGTAGCCTCTCCGCTTATTACAAGCAGATCGGCTTCCAGTGACGCGGAAATGGCCTTTTCGAGAGAAGGTTTATCTTCCGGCACAATGAACCTGGATGCGGGAATGATGCCATATTGCGCCAGCAGGCCGCTGATGGTGTAGCTGTTGGCGTCGCGGAGCTGGTTTTCCGCCACGGGGGCGCCGAGCAGGCGCAATTCATCTCCTGCAGAAATAATGGTCACATTAGGCAGACGGTGTGTTTTCACAGCAGCGATGCCCATCGACGCCAGCAGGGCCAGATGCTGGAAGTGGATGCGTGTACCGGCTTCCAGCACTTTGTGGCCCTCCATGGCATCTTCCCCTTTCCGGGAGATGTGTTGGTATATCCGGAGGTTTCCGTTTAAGAAGGTGATCTGCCCGTTTTTTTCTTCCACCTCGTCTTTGCTTAAAATGGTATCCATGCCCGGTGGCAGAATGGCGCCGGTGGCTACTTTGGCGGCATGATCCGTAGGAAGTTCAGCGCCGGGGCGGAAGGTATCGATGACGGGGAATTGCTTCTTGCGGGCTGACTGGTAATCCGCGAAGCGGATGGCAAACCCGTCGCACGTAGCGCGATGGAAGGGCGGGTAGTGGCGGTCAGCAGTGACAGGTTCGGCTAAAACCCTGCCTACGGATTGCTCAAGTGGTATGCTCTCTGTTCCCCAGCTGGTTCTGCAAGCCGCGATCTGCTGCATGGCGGCGGTTACGCTGATCATGTGTCATGGATGGTTTATGGATGACAAGCAAATAAATTATAATAAATAATATATTATATTTACCAACCACAAAATACATCAAAACACAATCATATCGCCATAAATATTTATAAAATTCAATTACCAAACCAAATAAAAAGGAGTTGTTATCTTGATTTAAATAAATTATAAAAAATCACTCTTTCACCACATTTCGGTTTTCCAGTATTTGAAGACGCTTTTGCAGATCTTCCTGTTTGTTCTTCAAATTTTTGTTTTCCTTTTTCATATCGATCAGGTATAAGGTCAGTTCCTCTACTTTCTGCAAAAGTTTCTTGTTCATTTCTCCCAGATCCAGCCCTTCCTTCATCACCTCTTCTTCAGAAGGAATATCCGGTAAATGTCTGTGCGTTCTTACATAGTGCTCCACTTCCGCCAACGAGGGAAGCTGATAGTCCGGCTGAAAGACAAAATCCGCCCAGGAGCTCTGGGTCACCTTCACCTTCCGGGCGCCAATAGTGCCTTCAACCGCCAGCTTATAAATACCGGGAGTATTGGTACCAATCCCTACGCTCCCACCGCCACCTGCCATCAATATGTTACCGGAAGACCCGGCGTTCAAATAGATGGTTTTATTGGTTCCCTGCGGATTGGTCTCCAGATCAAGATATCCCTCGTTGCTGCCGCGGATCTTGCCGGCGGTTGCGCCTCCGAAGTATGTCCAGTGGTTATAGGCGCTACCCAATATCGCAGCGGCAATTTCCCCGTTTGCTGCTGTAGCTGCGCTGGCAACATGCAATCCTGCTGCCGGAGATATGGTTCCTATTGCCACCCTTCCGGAAAATGTATTTTGATAGGGCACCAACAAAGTAGCCGTTGCTGTACCAGCCAAAGCTTCATCAACAGCGGTCCATCCCTGGAAATTGGTTGCAGTTTCCGCTGATAGCCCCGTGGCAAATGCTTTTACGCTCAGCCTTAGGAAATAATCTTTGCTGTTGATAAATATCACGACTTTTCCTCCTTCGTTTGCCAGGTAAACGGGTGGAACATAAGCACCATACGATGAGATCTTAGCATTGGAGAAAACGTTGTTGTAGATGTAATAGGTAAGGACTAGTCCGATTGGACTGGCCATTCCGAAACAGTATCCTTCTATCACCAGTGTTGGCATCTGGGTGCCGTTTGTGAAGGGCATGTTTGTTTTGATTTTGATGCCGTTTACTGCGGTATTGTTCAGGTGGTAGGTCAGGACATCGTAGTGCTGGGATTTTGCTTTAGCAGCACAGATGAAAAGGGTTAGGAGGATGAGGAGTTTTTTGAGCATAGGTATTGTAGATTTTACTTATCAAGGAAACTACGGGGCTGACTAAAAAGGTCCCCTCTCTGGTAGGTGATGGAGACGAAACCGCGTTTACGCGATTCTCAGCGTCTTCGTTTTACTTTTTAGTTAATCCGTAACTTTTCAGCAGAATTTAATTATTTTATTCATAGTTCCTTAACTCATCATTTAAATCTCTTATAAACTCATCCAATTCAACCACAAAACCTGATCTATTATTGATAGAAAATACATTTAACAAAAATCCATTACTTTCCAATAAAGGCATTATAGCTTTCTCAAAGAAATCAAGATTAATCTCGACAGCGTCATACGTCTCCCATACTCCTGTGGCATTCAACAGTGCAAATTCTCTAGCACTCCAAATAGAAAAAACCTTATTTTCATCAATATCAGCAATAGCCCATTCACTGCCTAATTTTAAAGCATACATTACTTGAGTATCGGCTACCCGCTTAATCAAATACTTATACCGCTCAAACGGATCAAGCTTTAATACATTTTCAATCTCTTTTTCTGTAATACGCATTTAATAACTAATTAACAGGACGTTCTTTGTTTAATGTACCTTGGTTATCGTGTTTGTGCTGCAATTTATGCAAATCTTTGTCTTGTAGATTTGAATGTTTATAAGAGTATCCCTTGGCTGCTTCTCGCCCTCTTTCATGGGCCAATTCTTTACCGGGCGGATTTCTTATATTATTCCTCTTTCCTTTATCTATACTATTTATCTCCTGTTTAATCCACCCCCTATTAGCACTGCTTTCCTTTGGATCATTAGCAAGCTCTCTCAATCTTTCCTGCCGACCCGAGCGCCCTTCTTTTAATAATTGACTCTTTGATTTGGTAACTGTTGCAACCTCATCACCATGTTTAGCAACCCCACTTACTGCATCTGCCGCCTTCCCTAATTTTCTACCTGGCACTAAATTTAACACCCGATCACCGGCTGATAATTTATTACCTGCAAGGTCGATTCCTACCACACCTTCAATCGTCCCCTTGATCTGGCCAACCACCGGTACAAAATCCAGCACTGTACTAAAGAACTCACCCGTTGATGCGGCTGTAGCGGAGGAGCCTTGGGGCATGTATAAAAATTCTCCTGGTTCTATCCTCGTTTGAAGATTATCCCCCGCCTGGAAAACAGCACCATTGCGATCTACCCGGTAAGGCTCTAGCCCATCCAAATCAATCGCATTAGGCACCTCGTTCCCCGCAAACTGGTATGGTGTATAATATGGGTAATCGGAGGCCAACCTGTCCACACAGAAGAACCGCCCTACCTGGTTGTCATAAAAACGGTTCTTATAATCGTACCAGTCTAGGCCGCTGCCATCGCTGAATTCCCTATGCTGTTGCTCATATCCATTAAATTTAATTCGATTTTCCAGCTTTCCCGGAGCCTTCGTACTTATCCCTGCCATGGTCAACCCAAACGGATAGTAATGTGTCTCCTCCAACACCGGTCCCGGCAATCCCACCACCATCACCTCATCAAAATAAACATCCTGTGGCGTCTCGTTGCTGGTGTAAACATACAAAAATCCGCTCTTCTGCATCACCATCTTGTCCTGGCCCAGCACCTGTACTTCATCCGGTTGCGCCTGTACCTGCCTTACACCGCTGTTATCCTCCACCATTTTGAACTGGTCATCGAATAACACGAAGTTCAGGTAAGCTCTCGGACGGTCCGAAGCAGGGTCCTTACCGAGGTCTTTTTCCTTCAAGCGCTGGTAGTCATTAGCAAGGAAACCTTCATTGAACGGTGTGGTGTTGTTGTCCAGCGCCGTGGTCTTGTCTGCGGCCATGCCCCCGGGACCGAAGGCCTTCACCAGTGCGGCCGCCATGTCACCCACCGGCGCCAGCTTTTGTTTCTTTTGTACCGGGGCCGTGGACTTGTAGAAAGCCTTTGCTCCGATAGCGATGGTATCCCCGGCCATCACCCGCAGTACGATCGAAGGGCCGATCTTCCGGTCAGGATCATTGCCATTGAGTTTGGCTACGAACTCGTTTTGTGCCGTGGTCTTCTCCTGCTCGGGGTAACCTGTAGGCCGGGCGCTACGGCTGCCTTCAATATTGCTGAACAGCGCATTCTCTTTGGCGGCGCTCTCCGTTTCCATGCTCGCTAGGTAGAAGCTGGAGTCCGGCTGCTCGGTCAGCACCAGCCGGATGTTGCCGAGGTGGTCCTTTTCAAAGTAATCGTAAAAGTACTGGATCGGTTGGCCGGTCTTGAACACCGTCCGGATACGGCCCTCCTCGTGGCTGGCGAACTGCAGGGTGTCCTGCTCGTACACCAGCCCTCCCATGTAGTCCGTGGTCGTTATTTTGACCGGGTTGGCCGTGCTGTCTGTTACCCGCTTGCGCAGCTTGATGCCTGCGGCATCATAGGTGTAATCGATGATCCCCTTGCCCTTGAGCAGGATGCGCTGTGGCAGGTTCAGGTGGTTATAGGTGATGGAGGTGATGTCCTTGTTATTGTCCAGCTTCAGGTTCCCGTTGCCATCGTAGGCATAATCAG
>NZ_BKAU01000005.1 GCF_007992715.1 Chitinophaga cymbidii | reverse complement strand
CTATCCATTGAACGCCATACCCTCCCATACTATATTTCCAGTCAATTTCCCGCAAGCGCCAGTGCCTGCGAAGGGTTCGCTATTGCCCAACTTTCCCGGGATACAGATTTTACTGTCCCACACGAAAAACACACCATCTCCGCATCAAGTCCACGTGCCCTAGTGTGATCCTTCAGTGATCACATAGCGATCCGATACCCGTCATAGTATGAACAGCTATCCTGAATAAGATTCAATAACAAGCTATGCCACACAGCGGACAAAGCATTCTTTCCATTATTGATGGCTTTTTATATAAAATAGAAATCGAACTTGTTTCATTCAGTTTCTGAAATCTGTTATATACCACCTAATAAATAAAGATGGGTGCTATAAATGTCGCAGGTAGGATGCGGGGTTTTTCAGAAAAGAATAGGTAATGCGATAATGTTCAGTTTCTTCATAAGCTACCTGTCGTATCTCTTCTTCATTTATTTCATAGATGCGGGCGCCTGGTATTCCCATTATGATCGGCGAATGGGTGGCAATGATAAACTGCGAGTGATTGCTTTGCAAGGCTTCCTGTATAAAGAATATCAGCGAAAGCTGCTTCAAGGGTGACAATGCGGCCTCAGGCTCGTCCAGCAGATAAATGCCATTGTTGCTGATCCTGGTTTCTATGATTTTCAGATAACCTTCCCCGTGAGAAAAGGCCAGCAGACTTTCGCCATAATCCCTGCGCATGGCGTGCAGCGCGGTATTCATGCTTTCACTCATTTTGTCCAGCACACTGTCATCCACTTCTCCACGCATATCTTCCAAAAAAGCATTGTTCCTGTTCGTGTTCTGCCTTAAGTTATTTATGTAATCACTGAAATCTTCCGCCCGGAAAAAAAAGCTTTTGAGCGGTTTTCTCACCTGCTCCAACTGAAGACAAGGCTGTAACTGCCTCGCAGCATCAAAATCCGGCCGTTTACTTATATGATCGCTTATTAGCGGTATATTCATATACAGAGCGATGCTTTCCAACAAAGTGGATTTGCCGGTACCGTTATCACCGGTAAAGATCGTAACTCTGTTGTCAAGAGCTATCTTCTGTCCGGCAAGCCTGACAGAAGGCACATTAAATGGAAAAGGTTGTTGCCTGGAGGAATTGAAAGAAAAAGACCGGAGAAAAGGCATAACAGACAATATTGAAATGTGATACTTCAAATTACAACTTTCCTGCAAATAAAGAACGCTGCGAAAGTGAGAAGATTTACTACAGAGAGAGCATTGTTCAACTCTAAATATGGATTGAGCTAGCCTTTCCAGTGGAGGGAGCATATCGGCTATCCATCCCTCAGGAGTTTCTGGCACAACACCACCTCTATAATCATCCCCGTTCTTCTTGAGATAAAACTTCTTAATGCCCCATCCTACAGGAAAGCTCCCAAAAACGAGAAAGGACCTGCTCAAAGAACAGATCTTTCCCATTAATTCTAGCACCCCGCTCTACCAACTGAGCTACACTTCCAATATGCTGAATCAGATTTTGCGGAAGTGGAGGGAATCGACCCCCCGACGCAGGTATTTACTTTACAGATTCAGCAAAGCAATGATCGGGAATTTCATCAAAACAAAAAAGGCCGCAACCATTGCTGATTACGACCTTTAAAGCTTGTCGGGACGACTAGATTCGAACTAGCGACCCCTTGCACCCCATGCAAGTGCGCTACCGGGCTGCGCTACGTCCCGAACCGGCAACAGGTTTTTACACCTGTAGTTATTTTATCAAAACGATTTGTAAGAACTTTTTTGTCGGGATGACTGGATTCGAACATCGACCCCTTGTACCCCATGCAAGTGCGCTACCATTTAGTAGCGAGGAGAGGATTCGAACCCTGACCAACATTATTGTACCCCGTACGGGAGTCGAACCCCAACCCCATCGCTTTAACGACGGGATGCAAAAGTAAACATTAATTTCATTTTTAAAAAAATTTCTACGCCTTTTTCTAACATTTTCTGTTCACACACGCTGCACACCCCCATACGTCTGAAAGCATAAATGCTTACAGATGTGCATATGCCAAGGGCCGGAGCTTACACAAGAAGCCCACCACCCCAAAAAGAAAATCCCGGCCACGAAACCGTAACCGGGACAATCAAATAATCATCAAAAACAATTCAGAAAATTCTGACTATTGCGGCACTTCCGTGGATTCCACCCATTGGAAAGGCCCTTTCAGCGTCGCAATGTGCCTTCCGGTCAAATCTGTAATTTCAGTGCTGGTGGGCTTGCTTCCACGAACTTCGAAATCCCATGCCGCCACCAGGTTGCTGTTATCTGCAGTAACATCTGTTACGAGGCCCAGGTAGGAATTCCTCACCTGCTCCTCTGTGCGGTTGGTTTTCCAGATCCTTATCTTCTTGATATAGCCGGAGAAAGCTTCCTGCCTGTTTCCATTGTTATCCAGTGAGCAGAAACCGGTCATATGCACCTGGTACTTGACGCTGTTGTCGGCAATATAAGTTCTCCAGCGCTCTCCTACCCGGATGATCTCTCCCTGCCGCTGGCCGTCGATCATGGAATAACATTTAACATCCGTGGGCGTATCAAAACCGGGCAATCCTTCATCCCTGAACAGGAAAGCGTAGTGCGTCCAGCGGTTGAGCGTCCAGTTATCGGATTTCTTCCAGCCGGGTTCCCATATCTGCGGGTCTTTGGGGCCGTCGTTCTGCCAGTGCGCCACCATTGTTCTCTGCAAGCCCCTGTTACGGTCCTGCGACCTCCAGCCGCTCCAGTAATCCTGTTGCGTCATGGTAGACAAAAAGGTGCTGTTATCCTGGCCCGGTACATTACAATAAGATGTTACGTTTACCCAAAGCTCTACCGTGAATGACTGTTTATTGGCGTCGCCAAACTTCACATAGTCGGGGCTGTAGCCGAAATCGATATAACCGCCGTTGTTGCCGTCCACAAACAGGTTCCAGATAATATTATCTTCTTCCCACTTCGTATCTTCCACCTTCTGCATCGCTGCTGCGGCGGTCTGCATGGCGTCATCGAACAACGCCTGCGTCATATTCGCAATCGATCCGGACATAACATTCTCCACCAGGGTGTATAAAGAATTGATGGCGGTTTCCAGGAACTCTTTACTTTCAACCGGGTATTGGTCCTTATGGTTGCCCCACCTGGCCTCATCGTTCAGCAATGCAGTAAACTCCTGGGCTTTAGCCTTCAGGCCGGCTACAAATTGCTGCGCTTCGGGGGACAGGTTATACAACCTGCTGTTCTTGAACGCATCAATTGCCTGGTTTACAACTGCCACCTGCTGCTCGAGGGCTTCTTCACTCACACTTCCACCGGACTCCAATCCTTTGATCGCCGTTTCAAGGTCTGAAATGGCTGTTGAGAGGATGCTCTTGCTGTTTTCGGGGTAAGTTCCCGGCGCCGTTCCATAGGCGGAATTTGCCAGCAATGATTCGAGATTGCTCTTATGCTTTTGCAGGATGCTCAGGTTGGTATCGGTGATAAATAATTTCTCATTATCACGGGTACAGCCGGTCATGACGGATATTACCATTACCAGGTACATCCATGATCTGAACCGGAGAGCAACTTTGGCATCAGATATTATTAGCTTTATCATTTTCATATTGCGCTGGAATAAATTGTTAAAGGGGTTCCCATTTATAGGTTCCTATAATTCTTGCTTCGTGTTTCCCGGTCAGATCGAGAATGACGTTATCAGATCCGGAAGGTTTTGAAGTCAGGTCCCAGCCTGCTACCAGGTTGGTTTCTTTACCCGTTATCTCGGTTTGCTCGTTGTAGGATGACAATACGTACGCATCATCTTTGGCTTCTTTCCAGATACGGATCTTTTTCATGTACCCGGAAAAGCCTTCTTCCATCTTTTCATTATTCACCCAGCGGCAGAAACCGGTCATCGGCTTATCGTAGTTGTCATAATCCGTAGAATTATACACTTCGTTTAAATTGCCGTTGGTCTGTGTGGCCGCAAGAACACCGTTCAGGTAAAGCTTTCCTCTTAATGCGGGATCGCCGTCCAGCCCTTTATCGTTATATACAAAAACGAAATGCTGCCATACGCCGTCCTGGGGCGCGGTGAAAGAGGGTTCCCATAATCCGTAGCGGTTAGAAGAAAGAATGCCGCCCCAGGTTACGCGGTAAATGCCGCTGCCGGATTTACGGCGGTACATCATCCAGCCGTTACGCCATTGACTTCCTCCGTTGGAAAAGAAAGTGGACAGAAAGATGCTGTTATCGTGGGGGCCGTTTTCTATGATCTTGGCCCAGAACTCAACGGTAAATGCCTGGTTGCCGTTTGATCCGAACACCGTATAATCCCGGCTTCTTCCGAAGTCGATATAGGATTGCGTGGTTTTACCATCTACAAACAGCTCGGCAGGGATCGTTTCCTCATCTTCTGTACGAACGCTGTTCTCGAACTTCTTCACCGCGTTGTCTATCTCGGTAATATAGCGCTGCTTTTCAGCTTCTGACGGAGCGGGCTTCTGGTATTTTATCAGCAGGATATAACGGTTGGCGTTGCTGATGGCGCCCGTAAGGATAGACCTGCTTTGCGCGGGGTACTGCCCTTTCCTTGTTCCATAGTCGGCGTTTTCCGCCAGGTCGGTAACGGAGGATATCAGCGCGTCCAGGTCATCGATGTATTTGTCCTGCACCTCTACCAGCTCATCGAAATCGTGTTTATACTCGGAGCACGATGAAAGTTGTACCAGTGTCAACGTACAGCAAATACAGAAAAATAAACCAATTACTTTTTTCATTCGTTGTATCAGTTTAATTATTTATCAGCAGGAAATAATAACATCAATGCGGGGATTCCTGAAGCGTCGTAGCAGGAAACCGTGGCATCCGGGGCTTTGGTATAATCTTTCCCCATCAGGTTGCGGTCGTCCCGTTTGCTCCATCCGTAGTTTATCGTGCGTTGCACCCATTTCAAAAACTGGGTCTGTTCGCAATCATATACCAGCAGCTTCATATACTGGGCGAAGATGGCGGTATAGATGCCTTGCTCCGTACCGGTCCTGAAAGGAAAAATATACTTCGGCGCGGACATTACGTTCATGGAATAATTGGCCGCGGCTATCGCATTATCGAGATAAGGCTGCTCGCCCGTAAGCTTATACAACAGGCAGGATGCGCCGATGAACGTCGCCTGGTTATACATGGTTGCATGCCAGTCCACACTGTTCTCATGGCGGCTGTCCGCCACATTGCCGGTGCTTTTATCGAAAAGATTATTAACGCCCCATTCATATATTTCCTTGGCATTTTTCAGGTAATTATCCCGGCTATGCCACCTGGGATATTCGGGGTTTCCGCCGAAACCTTCCTGGTCGTCTGTTTTGTACTTCGGATCTGCAGGGTCGATATTATTATAAAGTGTTACGGCCGCGATGACGGTAGGGAAATTGATGCAGGACATCTTGCCTTTTCCGCTGTTATCCGGGGGATTGCTGTTATTCCAGTTCCAGAACATACCGCCGTTCACTTTATCATAAGAGCCCCTGTCTTTCAGCGTATACGAACCATGCCATACGCGGCAAAAGCTTTCGTCGGCCAAGGTCAGGTATTCCGGTGTTTTAAAGATGCCATATGCGCGGGAGAAAGAAATCGTCCACCACATGATGTCGTCATATATAAACCATCCATCGTTCGGGTCCTGGTTGTGCCAGTCGAAATTCACGTAGTGATCGCCGGAACCCTGGTACATTTGTTCTACCAGTGTTTTATACTTTGCCTGCTTTTCGCTATCCTTTTCCTTCACGGCTCTTTCGTAGGCATTCATGGTCATGTCCCAATAAATTGCCTGCGTCCAGATAGCGCCAACTTTAGATTTGGTATTGGCGCCATCGCTCGTAGCCGTATTTACTTTGTAGAGATGGGTCTGCTTGTCGAATAAATGCTCGTTGAAAGCGTCATAAGCGACCCAGGTATCCGCATTCTTGTAAGGCGGCACAAGTTCGTAGTCCAGTATATACTGCTGGTCGTCGGATCTGTTGCATGCAATGGTGTATATTGATCCGAATATCACGCATATTGTAATTATATATTTCTTCATCGTTATTTCCTTTTAGAATTAATACCCGGTATTCTGAATCAAATTTTTATCGATGTCTATTTCACCTTGCGGGATCGGGAAAAAATACTGGCGGGAGAAGCTCCTGTCAATCACCTTGGTACGAACGTAAAAACCATTCCCATCGGCGTTGATATTCATGCCATGCACGGGTCTATTGAAAAACTCGGTGGCAAGTCCCCAGCGGCGGACATCGAAATAACGGGAGTTCTCAAAGCCCAGCTCTACTCTTTTTTCCTTACGGATCAGCTGCATCACGCTGTTTGCGTCAGCGGGGCGGGGCAATGCGTTGGGACCTTCACCGTACATGGGGATGCCGGCTCTTTTGCGGATGATGTTCATATACTTCCAAAGCTCGGGGCTTGCGGGATCGATATGGCAAAGCGCTTCCATGTAATCGAAATAGATATTGGGCAGGCGGAGCAGGATGCATATAATGGCCTGGTTGCGGTCGCCCGAGCCCATATGCTTGCGTACCAGGTAACCGGTGCTTGTATAGTCATTTACACCGTACAGTTTACCGCAGGGGCCGCTGTAAGTGAAATCCGTGATATTACCGCCGTTGGTACCTTCAAACCATCTTTGTCCGTTAAAAGTGATATCCGCATAGAACCTGGGTTCCCGGTTTACATACATCATCCGCGTTCCCGCGGGTGCATATACCTGTCCGGTGGAGGAAGTGAAATCAGCGTTGCTGAATCCGTCTTCCGTATACCCGGAAGCCTCATTAATGGCGGGACTAACGCCATCGGCCCGGTAGCCGTTGATGGGTGAGGTACCGTTGCTCATAAAGTAAGCGTCTACCTGTTCCTGCGTGGCGCCCAGCAGGCTGCCGCCTTTAAAGGCCCCGTCGCTGATGCGGCGGTCGTTAGGCATACGGTCGTATTCCATGGTGCCGGCGGAGTTATCAATACGGAAAAAGATCATCTCGGTATTGTTCGATATCTGGTTCCTCAGCGTACGAACACCGCGCCGGTAAGATTCATAGGGATCGAAGCCGGCGTTATCGGGACTTCCGAGCAGGTTACCGTTTCTGTCGGTGTACATTAGTTTAAACCTGGCGCCATAGGTATTGAAGAATGCTACACATTCATCTGCCACTTTCTGCCAGTTGGCCCTGATGGCCGCGCCGCCCGGTGCTTCGGGGAAGAGCTTTTTCCCGTCGCGGTTAGCCAGGCTGGAATAATAAGTGCATTCGCCGTTGAATAACCAGCTTGCCCTGAATGTAAGCGCTTCAATAATAAAAGCCTGTGCAATCGCTTTATCAATGCGTCCCATCCCGGAAACGGCATCTGAAGCCGCATTGTCCAAAAGCCCTTCGTTCTGCGCCTCTTTCAGTTGCTGTACGATATAATTAAAACATTCATCTACCGAATTGCGCGGCAGCTGCAGTTCATCGGTGGGCGTGTCCTGGTTGTATTTTTGCTGCAGCAAGGGCACGGGGCCGTATGCGCGTACGAGATAGAAATAATAGATAGCGCGCATGGCTTTGGCCTCTGCCTTCCACTGGCGCTTTTCCGAAGCGCCTACCTGGTCGTCAGGCGTCTGATCGATATTCTCGATGAACTCCCCTGCCTGCTGAATACCGGTAAACCAGCTTTTCCAGCGGTGTTTGACCATTGTTTCGTCTGTTGCGTCGAGGGTATTATTGTTGATCAGTTTTGCCCTGTTGCCCGGAGAAACATATTCTGATTCATCACTGGCTGCCGTCCAGGGGCCCGGCGTTCTGTACAGCGCGGTTTCGTGCACCTGGCGCTGGTTAAACTCATCCGGAATATAGGTGTACACGTTAGCCAGGTATCCCAGTGCACCGGACCTGTTCTGAAATATCTCTCTTATTGACAAACGGTCCTGCGGAACCTGGTCGAAATATTTAGAGCATGAAGCGGCTGACAGTACCAGTAACCCTATCGTGCATTTCAATATTAAACGTTTCATTGCTGTCAGATTTAAAAAGTAAAGTTGATACCTAAAGAAAGTGAACTGATGTTCGGGTATTGGGTCCCGTCGTTGGAATTCAGTTCAGGGTCCCACAGTTTGAATTTGGAGAATGTGAGCAGGTTATATCCCATTACATACACTGCCGCATTGTTGAGCTTCATTGTCTGCACCCAGTGCTTGGGCAAATTATAGGATATCTGCAGCGTTTTGAGGCGTAAAAAGCTCATATCGCGTACCCACCAGGAGCTTGGCTGAAAGTTATTCTGGTTATCCACCGTTTCTCCGCCGTACGAAAGCCGCGGATAAAATACATTCTGGTCGGGATTTTCTTCCGTCCACCTGTCATCGATATTGGCGTACAGGTTGCCTGCGCCGCCACCACCAATGAAGGGGTTGATGCTATTACCGGCCAGGATGCGTTCAGCTTTTGCAACACCCTGGAAGAGCGCGCCTACCATCAGGTTTTTCCAGGTTACATTAAATCCTAAGCCATATACAAAAGCCGGAACGTCGCCGCGGCTGATGTACGTTTTATCGTAGGCGTCTATCTGGCCATCATTGTTCAGGTCTTTATAACGGATATCGCCGGCTTTAACGGTACCGAACTGGGTAGCGAACGGCTTGGGCGTAGTTATTTTATCTTCGCCGGAAAGCTGCTGCCAGCGCGCCATATCGTCGATCTGCGATTGGGTGAACAAGCCTTCGGCGATATATCCCTTCTGCCCGAGGATCTTCTCCCCGAACTGGTTCATCCAGGAATAGCGCTGCTCCGGCAATTCTCCTTTGATCCACTGGTCGTTGTTATACGTGATGTTTCCTCTCAGGTTGATCCTCCAGTCTTTGTTGAGGCTCCTGTTGTATTCGATCGTTCCGTCAAATCCCCTGTTCTCTACAATACCTACGTTGCCGTACGGCGCCGCCATATTATAACCGATGAAAGACGGGATGGAGTTTTCGCGTCTTAACAGGATGTTCTTGCGCTTTTCCCGGAAGATGTCGAAGATGATGGACAGGTCGCCGTTGAGGGTTCTCAGCTCAATGCCCAGGTCCTGCTTGCGGGATTCTTCCCACACGAGGTCAACCGCATTGTTGATCACTTCGTAGCCGCCGTATTTGGTGCCGCTTACACCGAAAACATACCCGAAAGAACCGTTGCCGTTGATCTGGTCCAGGTACATGAAGCGCCTGTCTGAAACGTTACTGTTACCAATTCTGCCATCGGTATACCGGAATTTCAGGAAGGGGATAATGTTATGCAAAGGTTCCCAGAAATTTTCGTTGGATATTACCCAACCCACCCCGTAGGCGGGGAATGTGCCGTATCTTTTCTTGGGAGAAAAGTTTTCCGCGCCGGTATAACCGATGTTGAACTCGGCAAAATAACGGTCGTTCCATGAGTAGGTGGCACGGCCGGCAAGGCCCTGCATCCTGTAGGGGATCGCATTTTCAAGCGTGCTTTGCGGATAGAGCAATCTTTGCTGCTGATTGAACAGTAATAATCCGCTTACCCTGTGCGCACCGAATGACCGGTCGTAATTGAAAGATGCTTCGAGGTATGTTCTCTTGTTTCCGGATGCCGACTGGCTATATCCCAGTACGTCCGATCCGGTAAAGGTCCTGGTCAGGATCGGGTATCCGTCCATATCATATGGCACTTCCAGGTCCGTGAGGTAGTAAGTGGATTCCCTGCGGGACTGGTTCAGGTTCACTTCATTATACACGTCATAGGCATACATGGCCGAAAAGCTGAGTCCTTTTGTAAATGCCTCGAGGTCCTGCGTCACCCGCAGGTTTGAATACACCTGGTTCTTTGCAGTATTGGTATAGCCTCTCCGTGTGGCGTCCGCATAAGGGTTTCTGAACCCACCGTTGGGGTTGATGCCCGGAACATACGCTTTTCCCCTTACATAGAACATCTTGGGATAGTCTACCGGGGAAATACCCATAGCGGAGTTGTACACGTCATGCGACGAAATAGCCGGGTAGTTGCCTTCACCCAGGTAACCCTGCGCGCCTATTTCCACTTTTGTGGTGGGCGTAGCGTTGATAGATACGTTCGTGGTGAAGTTATAACGGCTGTATTTCATTTTGGAATTATAACCGGTGATGGTCTTGTCCGTGGTCATCATACCGGTTTCGTTGTAATAACTTACCGAGGCATAGTACACTGCTTTTTCACTGCCCCCGCGTACGTTTACGTTCGCTCTTCTGTTATAGCCCCAGTCGTTGAATACTTCTTTCAGCCAGTCCACATTCGGGTACAGGTAAGGGTCCCTTCCCAGTGCGGTGTTATTGATGTGCTCCTCGGAATATCTCGGCGCCAGCCCGTCGTTGCGCAAAGCTTCGTTGGCCGCTTTCATATAGGCGATACCATCGGTCAGATCAACTTTTTTGGTGAAACGGGTGAATGATTCGTAGTAGTCGGCATTGATAGTGGGCTTGCCCATTTTGCCGGGTTTGGTTTTAACGATGATAACGCCGTTCGCACCGCGTACGCCGTACACCGCCGTGGCGGAGGCATCTTTCAGGATGGTGAGCGATTCCACGTCTTCGGGATCTATATCATTGAAAGAACGCTCCACACCATCAACGAGGAT
Source organism: Chitinophaga cymbidii (assembly GCF_007992715.1). Lineage (GTDB taxonomy): Bacteria > Bacteroidota > Bacteroidia > Chitinophagales > Chitinophagaceae > Chitinophaga > Chitinophaga cymbidii. Next base: position 1,004,385 of record NZ_BKAU01000005.1, on the reverse strand, counting down.
AAGCGGGGAAGCGCTGTTGGGCGTGGAAATGCCCCTGATCCAGATATCCGCCACATTCTTACCGGGCTCCCCGGAACGCTGTACGGAAATTACGCCGGAAATTCTTCCTGCCAGCGCGCCCGTGAGGTTGGAGGACGGGATCTTCAGATCACTTGCTTTCAGGGAGGATTGCGCGCCGATGTTGCTTATTTTACGCTGTGTACCGTAGCCGATCACCACAGTTTCGTTCAGCGAGGTTTCCTTCTGTACCAGGATCGCATCGTATATATTTTCCGTTGCATTGATCCGGATCTCCAGCCGGTTATACTCGATGTGGCTGATCACCAGCACACCTTCCTTCAGCTCGGTGCGTAACTGGAAAAATCCGTCCTTGTCGGACATGGTGCCGACAGTAGTGCCCAGGATGCCGACAGTAGCGCCTTCCACAGGCTTCTGGGTTTTGGAATCTATGACCCTTCCCCGCAGCGTTCTGGGCGCCTGCTGTTGCTGCCCGGCCGTATTTTCTTTTATGATGATGTGCTGGCCTTCGATCTTGTGGGTCAGCCCCTGGCCCGAAAGCAGTGAATTCAGCACGTTGGGCACGGCTTCATTCTGCACATGCAAGGATACTTTGCCGGTTACATTGATATCTTTCGAGTAGATAAAAAGGTAACTCGTCTGGTCCTCAATTTTTTTCAACACCTCCTTCAACGGAGTGTTTTGCACGTTGAGCGTAACTTTTCCGTTTTGATAAACGGCCGCATTCACATTATTGATGCAACACAAAAATGCAAGAACCGCGGCTGCCAGTTTTATCAGGTACCGGTAATTAACTCTCCGCATATGTACACTACAGGGTACAAAAGACGAATTTGTAATGCTATTCATGAATGAATCTGGATTTATTCTGTTCTTAATAATTATTACCAGGACAGTGGTTGAGCCTGCCTGTGTTTATCAGTTAGTAATACTTCGTGGTGTTGTTGCCGTCAGTTTAAGATGATGTAACCATTATCGCCGGGATTTTTGATATATTCAATGCCATAGCTTTCGCCAAGCACCTTGAGCGCATATGCCAGCCCATCGGAAACCCTGAATTTGCCGGTTAAAAGCAATCCGGGATCATTCAGCTGCCTGATCGTTATTTTCTGTCCGAATGAAATTTCCAGGTGCGCCAGTACTTCTTTAATAGGTTCGTTATCAAAGTAGATCAGTCCGTCCTTCCATTTGTATATATCCGTATCGGTTACGGGGGAAACGACCAGCGCTCCTTCTATTAATTCTGCTTTTTGCATGGGCACAAGATCGTGGCCCCTGCCTCCCTTCGCGTTAACCCGAACACGCCCTTCCAGCAGTGCGGTTACAAAACGTGGCTTGCTGGCATATGCCGATACGTTGAAGGTGGTTCCGGTAACGACGATATCTCCTTTTGTAGTGCCTACAATGAAAGGATGGCTGGCATCTTTCCTTACTTCGAAATACCCTTCTCCGTTTAAGAACACTTCCCTGGTATTACCGGTGAAATTTGCGGGGTATTCGAATGTAGATCCGGCATTCAGCCATACTACGGTGCTATCGGGGAGCAGCATTTTCCTTGTTTCGCCGGGGGCCACGGAAACATGCACATACAGGTCTTTCTGCGCATTCATGATACCCAGCCCGGAAAGCCCTTTCTTGTAAATAAAGCCCCCGATCCCCGCTAACAGCAGTATGGCGGCGGCATAAGAAGCGACTTTATGATGGGACAGGTACCTGAGAATGGCCCTTCCCGGAGATGGGCGGGCTGGCTGTTTCGCACGAAGCAACCTTCTTCTGAATTTTTGAAAGGCTTTGTTCTTGTCGTACAGACGGGATTCTTTTTCATCTATTGCAGCTGACCAGGCATCCAGTTTCTGCCGAAAATATAACTGGTTGGCGGCCGAGGCGTTTACCCATTGCAATAGCTCCTCCGTGGATTTCTCGTCGAGTTCCTGCGCTAAAAATGCAGCAATTAATTCATCAACATGGAATTTCATCTATCATAAGACAGCACTTTGGGGCGGGCGGGTAGTCAAATTCAGAAAAATATTTTCGAAAGGAGAATGATAACAATGGCAATATGCTTTTCCAGCCGTTCCCGCAGGAAACGTAATGCATTTTTCATATGGTACTTTACAGTATTGACGGATATGCTAAGCTCCCGGGAGATATCTTCGTAGCGTTTCTTCTCAAAACGGCTTTTTATGAAAACGAGCTTGCATTCAGGCGGCAAGGCATTGATGGCGTCGTTCAGCTCCGCGTCCAGCTCCTTTTCTACCAGCGGCCGGAGCGCGTAGTCCCCTGGCGTGGCGTGGGTGAAAACATCCGCGTCCGACACGTTTTCACTGCGTACGAGGCTGGAAACGGGTACTTCGTAGCGGGTGCGCGCTAACGAAAGGTAATTCAGGCACCGGTTGCGGACAGCGGTCATCAGGTACCACAACAGGGAGATCTCCACTTCCAGCGTTTCCCTGATCTCCCACAAATGAAAAATGGTATCTCCCACGATCTGCTCCGCCTGGTCATGATCTTTTAAATACTTGTTCGCGGTATGACACAATGTTGTATAATATGTATCATAGATATACTTATAGGCTTTTTCAGAACCTTCCTTTAATTGTCTGACTACTATTTTTTCGTTATGATCCATAGCATCTAAATTCAATTATGGAATATCGTGTACCATGTGTTTTACGGCCGGCCGGGCAGTCTTTGGCATATTTGCTGAGATAACTATCAAAAGTATAGGTGGTAATGCCGGCTAGGTACGGTAGTCCCTGCAACGTGGAGTCCCGGGTTCATATCAGCTTTATTCATAACAAGTATACTAATGCGATTTTAACTAAATTCCCCTTGCTTTTTTGCTTACAGCTTAAAATTATTCCTTCTGTTTTGATGTTGCTTCCTGAATTATTGTGCAAACTAGCCAAAATTATCAAAAAACAAATGAACCTTTCCGGAAATTCCGGCCATCTTTCCGCTCATTTCTATCCGCATGCGCTTTTCCCCCTCATACATCTGAAAGCATAAATGCTTACATTTGCCCCTGATTGGGACTAAACAAAAGATCACTTTATCTGCATGCACATTTTACTTAAAAGCGCAAGGATTGTAGCACCTCTCTCTCCCCTTCACGGGCAAACGCAGGATATTTTAATCAAAGACGGCATTATTGCGGACATTGCGGACAACATCACCGCAAAAGACGCCCGGGTCATCCAGGGTGAGCACCTGCACGTGTCGGCCGGATGGATGGACGTATTCGCCCATTTCTGCGACCCCGGCCAGGAGTACAAGGAAGATCTGAACAGCGGCGCCGACGCGGCGGCCAGAGGCGGTTTCACCACGGTGATGATCGTTCCGAACACCCAGCCTGCCCTGCATACCAAAACGCAGATCGAATATGTGCTCAGCAAAACCCGCTACGGCGTGGTGAACGTGCTGCCCATCGGCGCTATCAGCAAGAACCTGGAAGGCGCTTCTCTCGCGGAAATGTACGAAATGCGGCAAACGGGCGCCGTTGCTTTCTCCGACGGGCTCAAGCCGGTGCAGTCTTCCGGCATCCTGCTCAAAGCGCTCCAATATGTAAAGGCTTTTAACGGCACCATTATACAGATCCCTGACGATACCAGCATTTCCGGCCACGGCCTGATGCACGAGGGCATTTTCTCCACCCGGCTCGGCATGCCCGGCAAACCGGCCATCGCGGAGGAGATCATGGTGCGCAGGGACATCGAACTAGCCAAATACACCGATTCCAATATTCACTTCACCGGCGTCAGCACCCGCCAGGGCATTGAACTGATCGCGGCGGCCAAGGCGCAGGGCCTCAAAGTGACCTGCTCCGTTACGCCTTATCACCTGCTCTTCACTGAAGCGGACCTGATGACGTACGACAGCTTCCTCAAAGTGAATCCGCCCCTGCGCAGCCAGGACGATGTGGATGCCCTGCGCGAAGCCGTGCAGAACGGCACGGTGGATTGCATCGCTACCCACCATCAGCCGCAGGACTGGGACGCCAAGCAGGTGGAATTCGAATATGCGAAGAACGGCATGATCGGGCTGGAAAGCTGCTTCAGCATCCTGCGCACGGCATTGCCCAACCTCGGCATCGAAAAACTGACAGACCTGCTCAGCACCGCGCCCCGGAAGATCTTCGGCCTGCCGGCGGTAACACTGGAAAAAGGCGCAGCGGCCAACCTCACCTGCTTTGAGCCGGATGCGGCCTATACCTTCACGGACAAAAACATCGCGTCTAAAAGCAAAAACACACCGGTACTGGGCAAAGCGCTGAAAGGAACGGTCATCGCGGTCATCAATAACAAACAAGTACATCTTTCATGAAAACCAAGAACCATATCTGGTACGGGCTTGTTGCGGCGGGCCTGATCATCGTGCTGTTCCTGATCCAGTATTTCGCCGGTCTTCCTTTCGGGCACATCGGCATCCGCTGGGCGTCTATCGGTATCATCGTGCTGATGGTCATCCTCTCCTGTTTCCGTTACAGCAAACTGTTTGAAGATGCTTCTTTCGGAGACGTTTTCGGCAATGGTTTCAGAACAACCGCCGTCACTGTCGTAATTTTTGCTATCTTTTTCATCGTATTTGTGCAGCTGTTCCCGGAATACAGGGAGAAATTCGTGCTGGAAGTAGTGGCCGCCGGTCCAAATGCGGCTTCCACGGCGGATCGCGACAAAGATATCGCCATGCTGAAAGACAATTTTCTCGTTTCCGCCCTCGCCGGCTCCCTGCTCAACTACCTGATACCGGGCGTGCTGGCGGCGCTATTGGGTGCGGCTTTAGCCAAAAAGAAATAAACTGATGAACAACCTGGACATATCCGTTATCGTTCCCTTAAAAAACGAAGAGGAATCGCTGCCCGAGCTGGCGGCCTGGATCGCGCGCGTCATGGAGGAAAACAACTACACATATGATGTGTGGATGGTGGATGATGGCAGCACAGACCGGTCATGGGAAGTGATCCGCTATCTTTCCCAGCAAAACAGCTGCATCAAAGGCATCAAATTCCAGCGTAACTACGGCAAGTCCGCCGCCCTCAACGAAGGCTTCCGCAAGGCCCAGGGCAATGTGATCATCACCATGGACGCGGACCTGCAGGATAGTCCGGATGAAATTCCCGGCCTGTACAACATGATCGTTCAGGACGGGTATGATCTTGTCAGCGGATGGAAAAAAGTCCGTTACGACAATACCCTCACCAAAAATATCCCTTCCAAGCTCTTCAACTGGGCCACCGTGAAAATGAGCGGCATCAAGCTGCACGACTTCAACTGCGGCCTGAAATCCTACCGTAAAAAAGTAGTAAAAACAATAGAAGTCTACGGCGAAATGCACCGTTATATTCCCGTACTCGCCAAGTGGAGCGGGTTCCGGAAGATCGGTGAAAAGGTGGTGGAACACCGCAAACGCAAATACGGCACCACCAAATTCGGGCTGGAGCGTTTCGTCAACGGGTTCCTGGACCTTGCTTCCATTATGTTCGTGGGCAAGTTCGGTAAAAGGCCGATGCATTTCTTCGGCGCGCTGGGCACCCTGTTCTTTCTTGTAGGCTTCCTGATCTCGCTGTATCTGAGCTTCGCGAAAATTTTCTACCAGCAATATAATATGGCAGACCGCCCCATCTTCTTTCTCGCGCTGCTGCTGCTGATCATCGGCTCCCAGCTGTTCCTGACGGGCTTCCTGGCGGAAATGGTGGCGCGCAACGCACCGGAGCGCAACGCTTACCTGATAGAAGAAACGCTGGAAAACAAAGATCAATGACGGCGTTACAACATAAAAAGATCATCATCATCGGCCCGGCCCATCCCTTACGGGGCGGGCTGGCTGCTTTTAACGAGCGCCTTGCGCGGGAGCTGACAGCGCAGGGCAACAGCGTCGCCATCCACACCTTTTCCTTTCAATATCCGGGTTTTCTTTTCCCCGGTAAAACGCAGTATGCGGACGGCCCCGCGCCGGAAGGGCTGCACATCCGCAGAACGGTGCATTCCCTCGACCCGCTGAACTGGCGAAAAACGGGCAAGTCCATCGCCAAAGAAAAGCCGGACCTCGTGATCATCGCCTACTGGCTGCCGTTCATGGCGCCCAGCCTGGGTTCCATCGCGCGTTTTATCCGGAAGAACAACTTTACGAAGATCGTGGGGCTGGTGCACAACCTCTTCCCGCATGAAAAACGCCCCGGCGATGCCATGCTGACGAAGTATTTCGTGAAGCAATGCCACGCCTTCATCACGCTGAGCCGCGAAGTGGAAGCCGGCATCCGGCAGCTGACGGACAAGCCCGTGGCATACGCGCCGCACCCGGTGTACGACAGCTTCGGGGATGCGGTTCCCGCCGTTACCGCGCAGCAGCACCTGGGATGGAACACGAATAAAAAATACCTCCTTTTCTTCGGCTTCATCCGCGCGTACAAGGGGCTGGACCTGCTGCTGGAAGCACTGGCGGATGAAAGGCTGCGGTCCATCGCCAACCTGGAGCTGGTGGTGGCGGGAGAATTTTATGAAGACAAAGAAAAGTATACCCAGCTCATCGCCCGGATGGGGCTGCGGGACCGGGTGAAAATATATTCCGATTTTATTCCAAATGAGGAAGTGAAATATTATTTTTCGGCGGCTGACCTGGTGGTGCAACCCTATCGGACTGCTACACAAAGCGGTATCTCGCAGATGGCCTATCATTTTGAAAAGCCGATGCTGGTAACGGCTGTAGGGGGACTGCCGGAGATCGTACCGGACGGACAGGCGGGGTACGTAACGGAGCCGCGGCCGGAGGCCATCGCGGAAGGCATCCTGCGCTTTTTCGCGCAGCCGGAAGGCGTTTTCCGTAACTTTATCCGGGAACAGAAAGCGCTCTATTCCTGGGCGCATTTTACCACAACGTTGGGAACTGTCGCACAATAATCCCGGCGTTTTATTGTTATACTGAACTATGAGATCTATCCTCGTTTTTTTATGCTGTTTTGCGTTGTCCGACGCCCTCGCACAGCGCCTCTCCGCCGGTGACAGGGCCAGTCTGGACGCTTTGCAGGATTCCCTGCGCGCCATGAGCTACGACATCATCAACGGTAAAACAGAAAGCCTGCGCCAGCAACGTAATGACGCGTTCATCCCCCAGCTCGTCAACGTCCTCAAAACAAAATATTCCTTCTACTACCCTTTCGATTCCATCCGCACCATGGCGAAAGTATATCCGAAAGACAGCAGCTTCCGCATTTTCACCTGGCCGCTGGAAAGCGACAACAGCACTTTCCGCCACTTCGGCGTGATACAGATGAACACGAAAGACGGCTCCCTGAAGCTGTTCCCGCTGTTCGACAATTCGGACTTCTCCCGCAATGCGGATACCATCACCAATAACAAAGGCTGGATCGGATGCCTGTATTACGGCATCATCCAGCGGCATTACTTTAACGCTGAATACTACACGCTGTTCGGGTGGGATGCCAATTCGCAGACCAGCCAGAAGAAGATCGCGGAAATGCTGACCTTCAAAAACGGCGAACCGGTCTTCGGCGGCCCCTATTTCAGCTTTGCGGAAGACACCGTGCCCAAGCCCACCCGCAACCGCTTCATCCTCGAATACAAGCGGGACGCGGTAGCCACCCTGAACTACGACCCGGAAATGGACATCGTTATTTTCGATCACCTGATCTCCGAAACGGGCGAAGACCAGAAACGGCATACCTATGTGCCCGACCTTGATTATGAAGGATTTAAATGGAAAGCAGGCAAATGGGTGCACATCGAAAAGGTTTTCCATGATGCGCTGCAGTTAGGAAAATTCCCCATCGGCGAACCGATGGATAAAAAGAAAGTGGACATTACGAATCCCCGGACGCTGGAAGATATACAGGCGGAGGAAGCTGCGAAGAAGGGGAAGAAGAAGAAAAACTAGCTAAATAAAAAAAGGATCATGGCAGCTGATGCATCCGCCATGATCCCCGTATCAGCAAGATATTTTAGAACAACTCACCCTGCACATTCCCGTCATCCTCTTCCTGCTCCGCTTCCTCATCCTCCGTCAATAACTCGGCGCTGATAAAGTCATCTCCCGCGATCTTGTTGCCGACGGTCTTCCAGCCGGTTACTTCGATCGTTTCATGCAGCGCGATCTCCTCTTCTTCCGGATCCCGCTTCTTGCCGGTTTTCAGCAGTATCACGGGTTCCGCCTGGGTGGTGACCAGCTCCAGGTAGTTGCCGGCGCCTTCCTTGATGAACAGGAACTTGTTGTTCAGGGTTTGCGTTTCTATTTTGAAACGTTTGACGTTGAACTGCTTTTTGTCGGCATCATAATAGATGGCCGTTACGATGCGCTCGGGATTGAATTTCTCGATGTACACCGCGTCGTTGGACTCGTAGCGGTTCGTCACTTCGTAGTTCGTGAGTTCGTAGGTGCCGTTCTTGTAGAACACCAATATTTTGTCCTCTCCTTCAAAGCTGCCTACGTACAAGCCGCGCTGCTCGGTGTTCAGGCGGCCAACGGCGTCATCATACCATATTTTGATGCCTGCCAGTGTGGAGGCGCCTTTCTCCTTGAATTTCACGCTGCGGATGGGGTATTTCGTTACCACGTTGCCCATGGAGCCGCGGCCCTTGATGGGAATGGTTTCGAAATAGAAGTCGAATTCCTTCTTCTTGGCGGGACAGTTCGGGCTGAGGCGCACGGTCACTACTTCCGCTTCGCCGTTGGGGTTCGCAGAGAAGTAATGCACTTTGGAATTTTTCTCTCCTTTGGTGAGATCATACTCCTTGTCGCGGGTGATGCCGGTTACGTTGAAGCGCTTCGCCAGGCTGTAGCCTGTTTTGGCGTCTACGTAGATCATGTTGTAGGTCATGCGCTCATCTCCTTTCCGGAAGATGTCCACATGAATGATATCCTTGCCTACAAAGGTTTTGTCGGCCACCTTGGTAACGAGCATTTTGCCGTCGCGGCGGAAGATGATGATATTGTCGAGGTCGGAGCAGTCCGCCACAAATTCGTCTTTCTTCAGGGAAGTGCCAATGAAGCCGTCTGCCTTGTTCACGTAGAGCTTGGTGTTGGCGATGGCTACCTGCTGCACCTGGATGGTGTCGAAGGGTTTGATCTCGGTTTTGCGCTCGCGGCCTTTGCCGTATTTCTTGAGCAGTCCTTCGTAGTAGCTGATGGTGAACTCTACCAGGTTGGCGAGGTCATGTTTTACCTGCTTGATGTCCGCGTCTATGGCCTTGATCTGTTCGGTCAGTTCGTTGATATCGAGGCGGTAGATGCGGCGGACGGGTTTTTCCGTCAGCTTGAGGATGTCTTCGCGCTGGATTTCTCTTTTTAGCTGTTTCTTATACGGGCCGAAACCTTTGTCGATCGCTACCAGTACGGCTTCCCAATCCTTGTGCTTTTGCTCCAGCTCTTTATAGATGCCTTTTTCGAAGAAGATCTTTTCGAGGGAGGTGTAGTGCCATTTCTCTTCCAACTCCGAGAGCCTGATCTCCAGCTCGCGCTGCAACAGGTCTTTCGTATAGTCGGTGGCGTATTTCAGCAGGTCTGATGCGCCGATGAAGCGGGGCTTGTCTTCCACGATCACGCAGGCGTTCGGGGAAATGGACACCTCGCAGTCGGTGAAGGCGTACAGCGCATCGATGGTGATGTCAGGCGAGATGCCGGGCGCCAGCTGCACTTCTATCTCCACATCTTTCGCCGTGTTGTCCACCACCTTTTTGATCTTGATCTTGCCGGTGTCGTTGGCTTTCACGATGGATTCCATGAGGCCGGTGGTGGTCACGCCGTAGGGCACGTCTTTTATGAGCAGCGTCTTTTTATCTTTCTCTTCGATGTGGGCGCGCACTCTTACTTTTCCACCGCGGCGGCCGTCGTTGTAGTTGGCTACATCTATCATGCCGCCGGTGATGAAATCCGGGTACAGCTCGAATTTTTTGCCGCGGAGGTATTTGATGGAGGCGTCTATCAGTTCGATAAAGTTATGCGGCAATATTTTGGTGCTCAGGCCCACCGCGATGCCTTCCGCGCCCTGCGCGAGCAGCAGCGGGAATTTCATGGGCAGGAACAGCGGCTCGTTCTTGCGGCCGTCGTAGCTCAGCTGCCATTGCGTGGTCTTTGCGTTGAAAGCTACTTCCAGCGCGAACTTCGAGAGGCGTGCTTCGATGTAACGCGCCGCGGCTGCGTCGTCGCCGGTGCGCACATCGCCCCAGTTGCCCTGGGTTTCTATCAGCAGGTCTTTTTGCCCGAGGTTCACGATGGCGTCGCTGATGGAGGCATCGCCGTGCGGATGGTACTGCATCGTTTGCCCGATCACGTTAGCCACCTTGTTAAAGCGGCCGTCGTCCATTTCCTTCATGGCATGCATGATACGGCGCTGCACGGGTTTCAGGCCGTCTTCCACTCCGGGCACCGCGCGCTCGAGGATCACGTACGAGGCGTAATCCAGGAACCAGTCCTTGTACTTCTCATCCAAATGCGCTGTGCTGTGCAGGGATTCGTCTGGTGATCCGTTTATATTACTCATAGTGTTAATTACCTGTTTTTATGTTTAACCGGTCTTTCAGTTCATGGCGCCAAACCCTCACCGAATCGGCCTTTACATCGTCCAATGTGTTCAGTTCAATGAAAGCGCAATCGGTGACCGCTTCCAGCTCATGCCAGATACGCACGGGTATCTCTATCCTGGCGGGCGCTTCAATCATATCTGTCCGCAGCTGCTCCTCATCCAGCGGGCACCAGTGGATGGCGGCTTTTCCGCTCAGCAGGTACATGATCTCGGGGTTCTTATAATCGCTTTTCCCTTCGTGATAATGCTGCCCGCTGCTGGAGCCAGCGTTACGGTAGCAGAGGATGAAATTGCCGGTACGGAAGGTTTCCCAGTCGTAGTTGCTGCCTCTTTCGTCCGATCCGCGCAATTCCAGCGGTGTGATGATGATCGCTGCCATAATTATGCATTTTCCTCCGCGGGCGCGGCTTCTTCTTCGCCGCCGCCGGGTAATTTTACTTCAAAATCGCGCATTGTTTTCAGTTCTCCCCGGCTTTCCGCTTTTTCTTCCCTGATCAGCTCTTTCAGCCGCCAGGCAAGGTACTGGTCCATTACTGGATATTTGAGTTTGCCGGTGACCTGCCCGATCACCTTGTTCGCTTTCTGAAATTCTTTGGTCAGCTGCTGCAGCAGCTCTTTGTCGTAATACGATGCCGCTTCCCCCCTTATCTTCTTACCGCCTTCCAGCAAGCGTACGCCGGCGTTCTCGTTCATCATGCGATGCCATTCCTCGCCGTCCAGCTCAAACTCCGCCAGGGATACCTCGCGGGCCAGCTTTTTGGCTTTGAGGAATTCTTTCGGCAATATCTGGTGCAGATGGGTGGGATAGAATACCGCGTTCTTTTCGTTGAGGAAAGGAAGGTTGTTGAGATAGATGAGGTGGATGCGTCCTGAAAAGCGGTCCAGCTGGCTGATCAGCCAGTAATATCCACAAACGTCGCAGGCATTTTGCCCTGCCCATATCCACACTTCCAGCTCTTCTTCCTCGCGCAGCCTTGCTTTCAGGGAGCGCACCGGATCTTCGGGCGGCGCGGGCTCCTCGCCTTCCGCCAGTACGGGTTGCGGCACTTCCTGCAGCATATGCCACCAGTTGCGCCGGGCGCTGCGGCCTTCCGGCGTGTCCAGGATGAACAGGGGGCCTACGGCCAGGTCATCTTCAAAACACAATATCTCTCCTTCCAGCTGCGGGTCCAGCTCAAATGCAGCTTTGAGGTTAGCTACGGATGATTGTCCGAATACAATATGTAATATCATATAAATTGATCGCCATTTTTAATTTTCAACCTCGGCTTCCGTCAGATCCTTTTCATACCGGAGGTTGTTGATGATGAAGTCCTGCCGCTGCTGCGTGTTCTTGCCCATGTAGTATTCCAGTATCTTGGCTACCGGCATGTCCTGCGAAGGAATGATCGGCGCCTTGCGCATATCATCGCCAATGAACTGACCGAACTCTTCGGGGGATATTTCGCCCAGCCCTTTAAAGCGGGTGATCTCCGGTTTTCCGCCGAGTTTTCTCACAGCTTTCTGCTTTTCCTCTTCACTGTAGCAGTAGATGGTCTGCTGCTTGTTGCGCACGCGGAACAGCGGCGTTTCCAGGATGTACACGTGGCCGTTCTTCACCAGGTCGGGGAAGAACTGCAGGAAGAAGGTGAGCATGAGCAGGCGGATGTGCATGCCGTCTACGTCCGCATCGGTGGCGATGACAATATTATTGTACCGCAGCCCTTCCAGCCCTTCTTCTATGTTCAGCGCATGCTGCAGGAGGTTGAACTCTTCATTTTCATACACCACTTTTTTGGTCAGCCCGTAGCAGTTCAGCGGCTTACCGCGGAGACTGAATACGGCCTGGGTTTCCACGTTGCGGGATTTTGTGATGGAGCCGCTCGCGGAATCGCCTTCGGTAATAAAGATGGTGGTTTCTTTCTGCCGGCTGCCCATTTCTTCTTTTGCCTTGCCGGTGTACTCTTCGTTCAGGTGAACGCGGCAGTCGCGCAGCTTTTTATTATGAAGATTGGCTTTTTTGGCTCTTTCATTGGCGAGCTTCTTGATGCCGGCCAGTTCTTTTCTTTCTCTTTCACTCTGCTCGATGCGTTTCTTCAGGGCATCGGCAACGGCGCTGTTCTTGTGCAGGTAATCATCCAGCTGTTTGGACAGGAATTCCAGCACAAAGGCTTTCATGGACTGGCCGCCTTCCGCCACGGCGAGGGAACCGAGCTTGGTCTTGGTCTGGCTTTCGAACACCGGCTCCTGCACGCGCACGGCAATGGCGGCGCAGATGGAAGCGCGGATATCCGTGGCGTCGTAATCCTTTTTGTAAAAATCGCGGACGGTTTTCACGAATGCTTCGCGGAATGCCGCGAGATGCGTGCCGCCCTGGGTCGTATGCTGACCGTTTACGAAGGAATAATATTCTTCTCCGTATTGATTTTCATGGGTGATCGCCACTTCAATGTCTTCTCCGCGAAGGTGGATGATCGGGTAGCGCAGATCGTCAGGATTTGTTTTGCGCTGCAAAAGGTCCAGCAGGCCGTTTTTGGATAAATATTTCTGTCCGTTGAAGTTGACCGTGAGCCCCGCGTTCAGGAAACAGTAGTTCCATATCTGGTTTTCCAGGAAATCGGGGATATAATGATAGTTTTTGAAAACGGTATCGTCGGGCGTGAAGGTCACCAGTGTGCCATTGCCTTCGGTGGTGGGGGCTTCTTTATGTTCCTTTATGAGTATTCCCCGCTCAAACTCGGCCACCTTGGCCTTGCCTTCGCGGAAGGAGCTTACTTTGAAATAGCTGGAAAGCGCGTTCACTGCTTTGGTACCCACACCATTCAATCCCACGGATTTCTGAAAGGCTTTACTGTCATATTTCGCGCCGGTATTGATCTTGCTCACCACGTCCACCACCTTGCCCAGGGGAATACCGCGACCGAAATCACGCACCGTCACGCTGTGCTCGGACACCTTGATGTCAATCTGCTTGCCGAAGCCCATCATGTGCTCGTCAATACAGTTATCCACCACTTCCTTGATCAGTATGTAGATGCCATCGTCCATGCTGCTGCCATCCCCGAGCTTGCCAATGTACATACCGGGGCGCAGCCGGATGTGCTCCCGCCAGTCCAGCGACCGTATGGAATCCTCGGTATAGGCATTGAAAAGGTCTTTGTTATCTGCCATAGTCTTTCTGTTAATCACTTGATGTTGAAACCTTTGGGCCTGCAACTTACTAAATCTTTTAGCAAAACCCGGTCGTTGGCAAAAATAAAGGATTAGAACAATATCCCAAGTAGATTTTATGCACCATACTTATATTATTGAAAATGAAATGTTTGAACATGCAAATTCACATTTTAAATGGCTTACACATGAAAACATAAACATCTATTTAACAAATTTTTATTCAAATATTATTTTATATAACTTAATTATCTATATTTACAGCAGTTTGATTTACGAACTACGAAAAACCTTAATCTATGAAAACGTTGTTCTTTACACTGGTCATTGCTGTTCTGATCGTAGCGATCATCGTAAGCCTGCTGGTAAGGCAGGAGCAAAAGAGCATGTACCGTTTCAAAGACCTCTGCATCCGTCTTGTACAGAAATTTGACTCCTGGCAAATGATGCGTTGAGGATTTTCCATTTTTATTGTATCAACTATTGAAAAACTATCTGAAAACCTTAAATAAATCCCTATACCTATGAAAACCGGCTTATTATTTAAACTGGCATGCCTTTGTATTGCATCTATTGTACTGATCGCGCACTTTGCCCGCAAGCATATGCAAAAGGCGAGTGTCCGCACAGCGCAATAACAATGCTGGCATCCCCGGTGCAAGGCACACCGGAGCACAACCGATTTTGATCCGTCCCTCCCGGGCGGATCTTTTTTTGTTCCGGTGCTAAAGGTGCGGACATGGGGTTTCCGGGCGCGCCTGTTTGGGTGCTTTGCCGTGGACATAAAAAAAGAGGAACTGCAATTTGCAGCTCCTCTTCTCCATATAAACAAACTTAACGATTGAAATATTTGTTCACCGCATCCGTGCGGCTGCGTACATGCAGTTTTTCGTAGATGTTGTGCACGTGGCGGCGCACGGTTTCTATGCTGATGAAGAGGTTGCCGGCGATCTCTTTGTAGAGGAAGCCTTTAGACAGCTGGTCGAGGATCTCCTTTTCACGGGAGGTCAGCGCTTCCAGCGCGGGATTGGGTTTTGCCTGTTTCTGGAAGTAGGCCACTACCCTTCTGGCGATCTGGGAGCTCATGGGAGAGCCGCCGTCGTGCAGCTCACGGATGGCGTCCAGCAGGTCGCCGGGAGAGGTCTTTTTCAGAATGTACCCGCTCGCGCCGGCTTCCAGTGCCATAAAGATCTTGTCGTCATCTTCATACACTGTCAGCATCATGAATTGCATATCAGGAAATTCCGCTTTCAAGCGCGTAATACATTCAATGCCATTCATGCCCGGCAGGTTAAAATCCATCAGCACCACGTTGGGTAACAACTGGGGAATCTTTTCCAATGCAGTTTCCGCATTGTTGAAAGCGCCAATACATGCATAACCTTCTGACCCGTTGATCAGCAGCTCCATGGCAGACCGTATGTCATGATTGTCTTCAACAATAGCCACAGAGATGATATCCATGTTATTTTGCAGCTTTTTTTTCGAATATACCATCATTTGAGTTTAATATCATCACACATAGATGTTATGAATTTCAAAATTAGGTCAATTTAACGGGATATCTAGGAAAACTGTTGTACCATTTTGGGAGATGATGTCTACCTGACCACCCACCTGCTGCATTCTCTTCTCGATGTTTTTGAGCCCGTTGCCGAACAGACGTACCTTTTCGGGATCAAAACCTTTGCCATTATCCTTGATCATGATGGTCATATTTTTATAGACTTTTACTTCAATGATCACTTCTGTTGCCTGTGAATGTTTCACCACATTATGCAGCGATTCCTTGACAGCAAGGTAAATATGCCGCCTTGCCCCACCGCTGAGCTTCACGTTGGGAATATTTTCGGGGATGATGAAATGGTGCTGGATGCGGGCATGTTCCAGGAAATCCGCGGCAAAACTTCTCATATAGGCGATGAGGTTAGCGAGGGAATCGTTGGAGGAGTTCATGGCCCAGATGATCTCGCTCATTTTGTCCACCAGCTCGCCGGCGGCTTCGGATATTCTTTCTATTTCCTTGGTCTGCCCCGCATCCTTGATCTTACGCTTGGCGATCTCGCTTAACAGCCGTATGGTGGAGAGGCCGGACCCGAGGTCGTCGTGCATATCGCTGGATATGCGCGCCCGTTCCTGGTCTACCGCCTGTTCCTTTTCCAGCTTGAGCTTTTCGTTACGGATCTTGTAATCCAGGTACAGCGCGGAGAAATAGTACGCAATGCCCAACACCAGCAACAGCAGCAGGAACCTGAACCACAGGGATTGCCAGAACGGAATTTTGATCACTATTTCCAGGGTGACGGGCACCGTATTCCAGACCTCGTCATTATTACACGCCTTGACCTTGAAGATATAATTGCCCGGTGGCAGGTTGGTATACCGCGCTACCGTCTGGTTCCCGGCCTGCAGCCAGTCTTCATCCGCGCCTTCCAGCATGTACTGCACTTTATTCTTCAGCGGGTTGGTAAATTCCAGCGGCACATATTCGATGGCGATGGTATTCTGGTTGTAAGGCAGCTCCACTTTATGCAGCAGTGAAATGGCGGTGTCTGACTGATAAGGGCGGTCCAGCACTTCCAGGCGCTTGATGACCACTTTGGGCGTGTACGGATTGTTCCTGAAGTTGCGGGGATAAAAACCGGTTACGCCCCGGATGCCGCCGAAGAACAGCTCTCCGTCCATTGACTTGAAATAGGCGCCGGTGTTGAATTCGTTGGACTGCAAGCCGTCTTCCACGTTGTAAGTAACGAGGTTGTCCGAATTCTGCTTGATCTGCGTGATGCCTTTGTTGTGGCTGACCCAGATGCCGTCCTTGTCATCTAACAACACGGCATACACGTAGTCGTTGACCATTCCCGTGTAATCGTAGCTGTTATAATGCCGGACCACGTCATATTTCTCGTTCAGTATCAGCAAGCCTTTTGTAGTGGCTACGAGCAGCTGCTTGTGTGCATTTTTGTTGATGGATTTCACTTCCACTCCTTTCGGCGGCAGCGGGATCTTTTCCCAGGTGCTGGTTTCCGCGGCGCGGCCGTACAGCCCGGCCTTGGTGCCTACATATTGATTGCCCCAGAAGTCTTCGTAGAAGCAGGTGAGGTTTTCTCCGGGAAAATGCCGTACGATGGCGGCTTTGTAACCATTATCCGCATCCGAGAACATCAGCAGGTATTCGCCGTAGTTGAAGTACGTTTCGCCGTTGGGGCGCTTGCTGACAAAAGGAAATTCATCATCCTGCGCGGGCAGGCCGAGCGCTTTTACGTTCTGCGTCAGGTCGCGGTAACGCTCGGTTTCCACGTTGAACAGGCCAATGCCGCCACCCTTGAAGTGGAACCACAGCGAGCCGTAATCTTCCCGGCAAATGCTGTGCAGGCTGTTGCTGGGGAAAAGCCCGGGGAATTCCACGTTGGAGATCTTCTTCAGGAAGCGCCCGCCTTTTTCGTAGATGTCCAGCCCGTCCTGCCACAAGCCCACGTACAGCCGGCCGTCATCATGCTTGTAAACGGCTTTCACGATATTATGCGTGATGCGGGGCGAGCGGTATAAGGAGAACACTTTTTTGTTGGGTGAATATTTTTTCAGCCCGTCGCCGTCCGTGCCCACCCACATGTTGTCCGCCGCATCGCGGTAGAGGGAGATCACGCGGTTGTGGGAGTTGTTTTCGAAGGTGTTGAAGCTGACGATGTGGTTGATGATCTCGTGGTTGTGCAGGCTGTACACCACCACGCCGTTGTTCCCTCCTATCCAGGCATTGCCGCGGTCGTCCAGCTCAATGACGGACGGAACGAAGTTCTCGTTCAGCTCATTATATAATTGCACCGGCAGATCGGTATAGCTATTTCTTTTTGTATCGAAGATGCTGATATGCCCTTCGCTGGCCAGCAGCAGGGAATCGCGGCCGAGCCGCTTGATCACGGGATCTTTTCCGAGCGTGGGCAGGCAGTAAGTGGTGAGGCGGGCGGTGTGGATGTCCATTTTCACCAGCTGCTCCCGCTCAAAGGCCATCCAGATATGATCTCCCTGTTTCACTACCGTGGCGGGGCGCATCTTGCGCCGCACAAAATCCGGCGGGTAGAGGATGATCTTTTTCAGCTGGAAGGTGATATTGTCGAGCACGTACAAGCCTTTCATCGGGCGCCACAGCCAGAGGGTCTGCGTGGCGTCGTCTTCCCCGAGCACATGGAATTTCTGCACGAAGTCCCGCTCCTCTTCATTGACATAGGTGGTATCCCTGAAAACATGCCGGAACGTATTCTTGTACTGGCCGTAAGCGCTGATGCCCATGTTATGCACCACTAGCAGCTGTTTGCGGCGGTTCTTGTAAAAAGTGTAATCCCTTCCGCCATGCAGCCCGAAGCTCTTGACCACCGCGCGGCCCTGCTGCGATGCGGAACTGTATACGATGCGCTCAACGGGTTTTGAATCGGACCGGTTGGGGCTTGGTATCTGGCGGTATTCGTTGAACACGTAGCCGTCGAACCGGTTCACGCCATCGAAAGTGGAGATCCAGAGAAAGCCTTCTTCGTCCTGTATCAGGCTGTAGATGCTGCTTTGAGAAAGTCCTTTGTCCACATCATAGGAATCGAAATTATAACTCCGCTCCTGGGCGGAAGCAGACCGGGTAATGGCGAGAGACCATAGGATGAAGAAGATGCCTATCTGACTTAGTGGACGCATCAAGCTGTTAAATGGTTTTGCAGGGTTGCAGTTGATGCAAATATATCATTCTAACTTACACTTTTAAATGATTTTGTATTTTTCTTATTTATTATTGCTTCAAATCGCACGAAATATGAAAGTTTTTTTAACATCTTACTTATTGCTGTGCGCCCTTACGCTTCAAGCGCAGCAGTACCGCCTGCAACCGCTGGCAACGGCGCCGGTATCCAGCATCAGGGGTTTGAGCGCAGTGAGTGATTCGGTGATATGGATCTCCGGCACGGAAGGCAAGGTGGGCAGAAGCACGGACGGCGGGCGGCATTGGGAGTGGTATACGGTGGCGGGTTGCGACAGCTGCGACTTCCGGGACATTGAGGCTTTCAGCGCGGACGTAGCGGTGATCATGGGCATCGCGGAACCGGCGAGGATCTACCGGACAACGGATGGCGGGCAAAACTGGAAACAGGTATATTATAATGATACGAAAGGGATTTTCCTGGACGGGATGGATTTCCGGGATCACCAAAAAGGGGTAATCATCGGGGACCCGATCGATGGTATTTTCACTGTGCTGCGGACTTCGGACGGCGGGGAAACCTGGTCGGCCCTGGAAGGCCCGGCGGCAAAGGAAGGCGAAGCGAGCTTTGCGGCCAGCGGCACCACCATCCGGATGACGGACGCTACATCGTTCTTTATCTGCAGCGGCGGCGGCGTGAGCCGGCTATTCCGCTACAACGGCGCTTCCTGGTCGGACTTTACCATTCCGGCAGCGCAGGGCGCGCCCAGCAAAGGCATTTTCTCGATGGCGTTTCTCAATAGCCGGCAAGGCGTGGCGGTGGGCGGAGATTACATCGATATGAAAAATACCGAAGGTAATTGTGTGCTGACCCGTGATGGCGGCCGTAGCTGGAAACGCCCGGTGGTTGCGCCCCGCGGTTACCGCTCTGCTGTGGAGTATCTCGATGGCAGGCGGCTGGTGGCGACCGGCCCCACCGGCACGGACATTTCGGAAGATGGCGGTGAGCATTGGGTTCCGGTAAGCGATGAAGGGTTTCATGTGGCGCGGAAAGCGAAAAAGGGTACGAAGATCTTTCTAGCGGGAAGCAAAGGGCGGATAGCGGTGTTGGTGGTGGATGAATAACGAAGGTCTGTCTTAAAGCCGGCGGACGGGCTGGAAACGCGCTTACAGCAAAGGCGCCCCTGGAAAGGAGCGCCAAAATTTTTACAACACTTATTGTATCACAACCGGAACAATAGGTTAAAGCAAAAAGTACATTATACGGAAGTTAACGTTTATCACTGCAATTTCCCACGGAACTTCGCCAATGCGGCATTTTATCTTGTAAGCGGCAGCATTCCCCCCGCCAATGTGTCAAAAAAATGTAATAACCGGGGAATTTTTGATTAATTTAGTTGATACGTGGCCCTGAGGCCGCGGAAATTTAATAATTGTAAAGAAACAGATCGGCGCGATGCAAGTGGCAACAACATCGGGGAAGTATTCGGTAAAACACTACCCGGACATTATTCAATCGTGGAAAAAGGAAGGGAACTATTTCTATTTCTATACCTCTACCACCATCCTGGAACTCAGGGTTATTTCAGACAAGATCGTACGTTTCCGCTACGCGGCGGACGGGCAGTTCCAGCGGGATTTTTCCTATGCTGTCAGTGAAAAGCTGGAAGAATCTCCCGAATTTTTCGACATCCGCGAATGGGCGGACTCCTTCGAGATCATTACCACCGCCATCCGGGTATTCGTAGCCCGGGAGAACCTGCGGATCACTATCACGGATACGGACGGAAGGATCATCAACCAGGACGAAACCGGCTTCCACTGGCAGTACTACCTGCAGAAAGGCGGCAAGATCGTGTATTGCACCAAGCTGGTGCAGGAAGGTGAATCCTTTTACGGCCTGGGCGACAAGCCCACGGAGCTGAACCTCCGCGGCAAGCGGGTGGAGAACTATGGAACGGACGCTTACGGCTATGCCAAAGACACCGATCCCCTCTACCGCAACATCCCCTTCTACTACGGCCTGCACAACGGCATCGGCTACGGCATTTTCTTCGACAACACCTTCCGCACCCTTTTCGATTTCGGGAAGGAACGTGAGGACGTGACCAGCTTCTGGGCACGCGGCGGGGAAATGAACTATTATTTTATCTACGGCCCCGCGTTATTGCAGGTGGCCGAATCATACGCGCGCATCACCGGCACGGCGGAACTGCCGCCGCTCTGGGCACTAGGCTATCACCAGTGCCGCTGGAGCTATTATCCTGAATCGAAGGTCCGCGAGGTGGCAAAGGAGTTCCGGGACCGGAAGATCCCCTGCGATGCGCTTTATCTTGACATCGACTACATGGAAGGGTTCCGCTGCTTCACCTGGAGCAAGGAAAGCTTCCCCGATCCCAAGGCGTTGCTGAAGGATTTGTCGGCGCAGGGTTTCAAGACCGTAGTAATTATTGATCCGGGGATCAAGGTAGACCCGGATTATCCCATCTACCAGGAGATCACGCAAAAGGACTTCGCCTGCAAGCGGGCGGACGGCGCATATATGGAAGGTGATGTGTGGCCGGGGAAATGCGTGTTCCCCGATTTCACCGATCCCAAAGTGCGGGAATGGTGGAGCGGCCTGTTCAAAGACCTAACGGCAACGGGCGTACGCGGTGTGTGGAACGACATGAACGAGCCCGCCGTTTTCGAGCTGGGCACTTTCCCGGAAGACGTGCGCCACGATTACGATGGTGAGAACGTCAGCCACCGCAAAGCGCACAACGTCTACGGCCACCTCATGAGCAAAGCCACCGCGGCCGGCCTGAAGAAACACCTCATGCCGCAGCGCCCCTTCGTGATCACCCGCTCGGCCTATTCCGGTACGCAGCGCTGGAGCTCGGTGTGGACGGGCGACAACATCGCCTCCTGGGAGCACCTCTGGCTGGCCTCCGTGCAATGCCAGCGCCTCGCCGTATCCGGCCTGTCCTTCGCCGGCAGCGACATCGGCGGGTTCATTGGCGAGCCGGACGGAGAGCTGTACACCCGCTGGATACAGCTGGGCACTTTCCATCCGCTGATGCGCACGCACTCTGCCAGCAACGAAACGGGCTTTAACCAGGATCCCTGGAGCTTCGGCCCCGAATTTGAAGCGGTGGTAAAATCGTTTATCCAGCTCCGTTACCGGCTGCTGCCTTACATCTATACTACTTTCTGGCAATATGCCGCTTATGGCACGCCCATGCTGCGCCCCCTCGCGTTCGTGGCGCAACAGGATGAAAACACGCATGACCTCAACCACGAATTCATGCTGGGCGACAGCCTGCTCATCAGTCACGTCAGCGAAGCCGGCATGACGGAAAAATCCGTATACCTGCCGGAGGGCACCTGGTATTACTATTTTAATGACCAGCGTTATACCGGCGGGCAGGCGGTGACCATTCCCACACCGCTCGCGGAGATGCCTTTGTTCGTGAAAGGCGGCGCGGTAGTGGCGCAGTACCCGGACATGCAATACGTCGGGGAATTCAAGATCATGGAGATGATCCAGCAGGTGTATTTTGCTGAGGGGACCACGCACAGCATCCTCTATGAAGATGCAGGCGATCACTACGGATATAAAACCGGCCAGTACAACCTCGTGCGCTTCAAGCAAAGCTCCGAACCCAACCTCTTCCGGTTAAAGAAAAAATTCGTGGGCAAGTACAACGCGGATTATACCCATCACCGCATCCGCGTGCACGGCCTTCCCTTTACGCCGAAGGAATATGTGCTGGATGGCGTGACAGCGCCGCTGCAGCCGGAACATTTTGTGGATGGCGTGGTAGAGCTGAACCTGCTGCGTAAATTTGAGGAACTGGTGATCCGTTAAAGCATACAAAAACATCAGCATAGCCGGAGTATCGAAGGATGCTCCGGCTTTTTTATATGAAAATCTTGGTAAAGCAAGATGAACAAATTATATTTGTCTACAAAATCAATAGACTAACCATACAAATATGACGCATCTAAACTGGATAGCTTTTTCTATTGCAGGATTCCTGTTCTTTATAGGGCTGGAATACCTGGTATCGCGCAAAACGGGCAGGAACTATTTTCAGTTCGCAGAATCGGTCGCCAATTTGAACGTAGGGATAGCGGAAAGGTTGCTGGACATCTTCGTTACCGGTTTATTCTATTTCTTTTTCGATTACATCTACCACCATTTCGCCCCCTGGCACCTGGAAGCCACGTGGTACACCTGGCTCCTGCTTTTTATCCTGACGGACTTCGTATGGTACTGGTATCACCGGCTGGCGCATGAAGTGAATATTTTATGGGCGGCGCATGTGGTGCATCATCAGAGCGAGGACTTCAACTACACCGTATCCGCGCGCATCACGGTATTCCAGGCGGCTTTCCGCTGCCTCTTCTGGGCAGTGCTGCCGCTGGCGGGCTTCTCCCCGCTGATGATCACTTCCCTCCTGCTCGTGCATGGCCTCTACCCGTTTTTTATACACACGCAGACCATCGGCAGGCTGGGCATACTGGAATATTTCCTGGTAACGCCGTCCCACCACCGCGTGCATCATTCTTCCAATGAAAAGTACCTGGACAAAAACTATGGCGATGTGCTGATCATCTGGGACAAGCTGTTCGGCACGTTCGTGGAGGAAGACGACAAGGAGCCCTGTGTATACGGCCTCACCAAACCGCTGAACAGCCACAGCTTCCTCTGGCAGCAATTTCATTTTATGCTGGAGCTATGCACGGCCTTCCGGCGGGCGGGCAACTGGAAAGCCCGGTGGAACGTGATATTCGGCAAACCGGACGATATAGACCCGGATATACGCGGGCAGCTGGAAGAGAAATGGCTCCGCAAGCCGGGCTCGCGGAAACAGACGAAATTCCAGCGGATCTATATAGTAGCGCAAACGGCAGTGAGCATTAGCCTGCTGTTCGTGGTTACCCTGCTGGAATCCATGATACCTGCGGGGCTGGCGGTTTTCATCGTGTTGTTCATACTGATCAGCCTCGTAAACACCGGCGCTATCCTGGAACAGAAGCGGTGGTTCTTTTACCTCGAATACGCCCGCGCCATGCTGCTGGCAGTGACGTTCCTGTTCTATTTCCCGCATCTGTACGTATTTGTAAGCGTGCTGATATTTGCGGGGCTGGTGACTTTTTATTTCTCAAGGATAAGACAATCATTTCACCGCTGGCTGTTCCAGCGTGTGCGATAAAGAATATGTCGCGTGGCCGAGTGGTTAGGTAAAGGCCTGCAAAGCCTTTCACGGTGGTTCGAATCCACCCGCGGCTACAAATATGAACCGAATGTTCGTATCTTCCCAACTGATCCAGAATCCATCACAGCATGATC
Organism: Chitinophaga cymbidii; assembly: GCF_007992715.1. Classification (GTDB taxonomy): domain Bacteria; phylum Bacteroidota; class Bacteroidia; order Chitinophagales; family Chitinophagaceae; genus Chitinophaga; species Chitinophaga cymbidii. The sequence continues at coordinate 980,670 of NZ_BKAU01000005.1, read as the reverse complement.
TACCGGGAATTTCCACCACATCCGCTCCTCGCCCCGTATGTTGAATGCTACTGGAAAGCCGATGCAGACAAGCCTCCTTTCCGGGACACCGAATCCCTGATCCCGGACGGCACCATCGAGCTGATGTTCAACTTCGGAGACGACTATGCACAGGTAAAGAACGGCGCAAAAGAAACCGTGAAAGGCTCGCACATCATCGGCATACGAAAACACGCATTGCATATCTCCCAAACCAGCCATCAGCATGTGTTTTCTATCCGCTTCAGGCCGGGCGGCTCCTATCCTTTTTTCCGCATACCTGTACATCTTTTCGCCAACGGCTTCTGGAGCATCCGGGAATTGCTGGGTGAAGAACTACAGGAGCTGGAAGAACAGCTTTATGACACGGAAGATGCGGAGCGCGTGCGGTTGACCGACCGCTTCCTGCTTGCGCGGCTGCGCCTGCAGGATGAAGACTACCGCTTTACCGCCGGCTGCGCCAAATGGTTGCTGAAAAACCCCGGTCTGCCTGTGGCGGAGGCTTGCCGCATGTTCGGTGCCAATTATAAAAAGCTGGAACGCAAATTCAACCAGGTCATCGGCCTTACGCCTTCCGAACTGCTGAAGATCCAGCGGTTCAACAAGGCGATCCTCACCATGTACAGCTGCCGCTTTCCTTCACTGACGGAAGTGGCTTATGCCTGCGGGTTCTATGACCAGTCGCACTTCATCCGGGAATTCCGGCAGCTCTCAGGGCATTCACCGCGACAGTTCCTCAAGGAGCAGTTCACCATCGTGCAGGTGATCCAACCGGCGCTGGCGGACCGCCTGTCGAAATCGTACAATTTATAACGCCGCGGTTCCCTCATCTTTGTAAAAAAAAGATCATGGAAACGAAAAAATTCGAGCTGATACCTTATATCCATTTTGAAGGTAACTGCGAAGAAGCATTGAATTTTTATGCGGACATTCTGAACGGAAAGGTGGAAGTGCAGAGCCGTTATGATAATCCTGCCATGAATGCGCCGGAGGCATACCGCGACAAGGTGCTGCACGGGCGCCTGCATTTTTCCGGACTGGCCATCTATGCCAGCGATGTGTTCCCCGGACAAAAAGCGCAAAAAAGCAGCGGCGACGTGTACCTGTCACTCACTTTTCCTGATGAAACGGCCGCGCAGCAAGCGTTTGACCGGCTGGCGGAAGGTGGCAAGGTGGGTGTGCCGTTTGCGAAGCAGTTCTGGGGAAGCTGGCATGGCAACCTTGTGGACAAATATGGCATCGCCTGGATGATGAATTGCTGACCACTTATACCAGCGCTCCGCTCTTCACCTCGTTGATAGCGGCATTCAAATGCCTGGTATCAAACAGCAGCAGGCGTTTCAGTACGCCATGGAGCACTTTGGCTTCCACGGGCTTGCGCAGGTAACCGTCCATTCCCAGCAACATATACTCCTGTTCCTGCTCGCGGAAGGCGTCGGAGGAAACGGCTATCACGGGGATGTGGCGGAGGCGTTCATCTTCGCGCAGCAGGCGGAAGGCTTCGCGGCCGTCCATCACGGGCATGTGCAGGTCCATCAGGATCACGTCCGGCTGCATGCTGCGCACCAGCGCAATGCCCTCCAGGCCGTTCTTCGCGAATCCTGTTTTTACGATGCCGATGCGGTGGAGGAAATGTTTCATGATCGTATGATCGATGTCGCTGTCGTCCATCACCACCACTTTGGTGTCCGCGGGCAGGGGTTCCAGTTCGGCAGGCTGGCAAACGCTTTCGTTGCCGGGGATCAGCGGCAGGGAGATCAGGAACTGGCTGCCTTCGTCCTTCTGGCTGCTTACCTGTATGGAGCCGCCCATCAGCTCGGCCTTGCGCTTGGCGATGGCGAGCCCAAGCCCGCTGCCGCCATATTGCCGGTATACTTCGCGGTTAGCCTGTTCAAACGGCTGGAATATTGCTTCCAGGTCCTGTTTGGAAATACCCACGCCTTCATCGCATATCTGGATGAACAGGTTGCTGTTGTTATGAAAACATTTAACGCGGATGTTCTTGCCGGAGGGCGTGAATTTCACGGAGTTGGACAGAATATTGTTGATCACCTGTGTGAGCATGACGCGGTCCGCCACGATCAGCTCCGGGCAACGCTGGTCTATTTCGAGGTGCAGTACGATGGAATGGGTGCTGGCGATGCTTTGATAAATGCTTGTTGTATTGCGGAGGTGTTCTTTGAGTGAAAATGTTTCAGGCCGTACTTCGTCGCTTTTGCCGGCTTCTATCTTCGCGAGGTCCAGCACATTATTCAATATCTCGAGTACGTTATGGCTGGTGGCGTTCATGCTTCTGGCCATCTGGCGGGCCTGCGGGTCCGCTTCCGGCTTGCTGAGCGCGTTGCTCAGCATTTCACTGACGCCCATGATGGCATTCAGCGGCGTGCGTATTTCGTGGCTCAGCTCGCTGATGAACTCTGTTTTGGCCATATTGGCCCTGATCAGCGCGGCGGTGCGTTCTTCCACCAGTTGTTCCAGGTGCTGGCTGTAGACTTCCAGCTGCTTGCGCTGCCGTTCATTTTCACTGCGGCTCCGCATCAGCGAAGTATTCCTGCTGCGCAGGATGCGGAGCAGGTCGAGAATATTTTCCTGGTACAGGTTGATGGCCAGGTAGTTCAGGTACAGCACTACCGGCATCACCATCCAGCGGTACATGTTTTGCGTGGCGGTGGTCATCGGCAGCGCGTCTACCAGCTTGAAAGCGTAGATAAATTCCAGCATCACGAGGCAGACAATGGGCATGGACGCGCAGATAAACCGCGGTACCTTTTCCTGCGGCCGCCAGATCAGCAGCGCTACGCTCATAAGGAAAACGGCCAGCAGCTGCACTTCCGTGACTTTCCCCAGTATGCTGCCGTAATAAAGTATGATGGAAATGAAGATAACGTGAATGCCGGTGCGGGAAGCGTTGTAGCGCTTTTTGCTGTTTAGCCAGATCATCGCAAAGAATGCAGGGCAAAAGACCAGCACGGCGGGCACAAGAATATACAGCGAATGGAGCAACATATAAAAAGCGATCCCATAAACGGCCACCAGTATTCCCGTGGCAAAGCTGACAATGTTAACGACTTTGATCCTGCGGGCTTCTTCTTTGTTGGATGATTGCAGGATGCCGGTATTGAAAATTCGCTGTAATCCGGCGCGGATCTTTTGGGATAGCGTATTGGCCATTGCTAAAGGTTTAATTAAACAAACAGATCGGGTGTCGCTTTTTTGCTAAAGGATCAAAATGTCTACTGGATCGGTCGCTGTAAAAAATTCTGGTTGAATATCTTTCAGGTAAGATACCCGGGACGAGTGTTTTGGGTGAATGGTATCAGTCATTTCTTTTTTTCCTGGCACCGGATTGCTGTTCGTGCGGCAACGGCGCTTGCGTGGCGCGGCGCTGGTTGCCCATCACGGAATTGGTCAGTTCTCCGCGGTCATAGGTCTCCCGCATCATATTACCGTCTTCGTCGTAAACGCGCCATTCGCCGTGGCGGACGGAGTTGCCTTTGCGTACTACCTCGGTGAAGGTCTCTTCATTGGTCACGGGGTCTATTACGATAACGGTATCTTTCTGCCCTTCTATATCTATGGCCAGCATCATGCCTGTTGCGCTGATCTTTCCATTGGGGTAAAAGTACTTGCACATACCGTCCAGCACACCGTTCTTAAAGGTTTCTTCCGCGAGCAGATCGCCGTTGACGGTATACTTTTTCCAAACGCCTTCCTTGCGGTCGTTCTTGTAAACGCCTTCCCAGGAATACCCGGGCTCCCCGCGTATGGAGGGCACCTGTTCCACCCACGGCCCGTTTTTCCTGGCCGTGGAAGTCAAACGTTTATCCTGTGCAACAGCTGACAGTACAACACACAGGAACGCGATGAGCAAACAGGTTCTTTTCACAGGGATATGTTTTTTATTTGTTATCACAATGTAAGCATTTCAGCAACAAAAAAGCCCTCTTGCGAGAGCTTTTTTGTAATAGATGGAAGGGGTATTAATTTGATAGTGTGATTGTCGGCAATTTGGTTTCTCTGCCCCGCTCAACCTCAACGTCAGTAAGGGTTGTATCGTTGTAGCCATTACCGGCATTTACAAATACGCTGTAAGTTCCTGGTTTCAAACCTCTTACTTTGAACTCACCATGACGGCCGGGTAAAGCGTACAGTGAATCGAGGCTGTTGTAAACGGTGATCACGGATTCCGCATCTTTCGGCAGCACCTTTCCGGAAACGGCGCCGGTCTGGCGAACGGTCCATACATGGATAACGGGTTTCAGGATGAAGCGGCCCCTGCTCACCTGGATGATGGAGCGTTGTACGTCGAAGTCCAGCCACAGCTGCAGGTTATCCGGGGATATTTCGTCCCATTCATTATGCCTTACCTTGATCACGATCTTTACCTGTCCGTTGATGGATTTCAGCGGATAGCTGATGCTGTCTTTCACGAGCGAGTTGTTGGGACCGAGCGTGATGCGGATCTTTTCGATGCGGCCCTGGGGAACGTTGCCGGTTGCCAGGCTGGTGTCCACGCCATTGCGGAGGGCTAACAGGTCGTATACACCGGGGCGGATGCCGAGGGAGTCCCACATTTCACATTCTTCATCGTCGTCATCATGACGGCGGTCTTCCCACCAGCCGCAACGGTCGCGGTCATCCCAGCGATCGTCATCATCGTCATCATCACCACGGCCGGCGCAGGTATCTACCAGCACTTCCACTTTCTGGATATCGATCAAAACCTGGTCAAAGAGGCCGGGGTCGTCTGTCAGCATCAGGTTAACCCTTTGCTGGCCTTCGGGGATCGCCTCCGGTTCGGCGGAATTGTTTTTACTGCAGGCGTAAATGATAATGGAGAGGGCGCCCAATAGCAATACCGGCAAGCCCATTTTGCGGAACATGTTTTTCATAAAAAGACTGGTTTTAAAGATGTTAGTCGGATCAGTTGATGGTTACATAAACGTACTGTTGTTCACTCTTATTGCTTAATGCCAGGCGTTAGATATGGTTCGACCGGGGAAGGTTTAATAGCCTTTTAAAGTTTAATTCATAACGGTAGAATATGGTTATTTGGTATGCAGCAATCTTCGTTCCAATCTTTGGAGCGGCCCGGACGGCTTTGGGGTGCTGATACGGTTTGTTGCGTTTGTTTTTGTTGCGTTTATTGCGGAAGGAAGTTTTTGCCCATGGCTTCCTGCGGATGCTTTAAACGCTTTTAAGGATGGTAGCGCCAAGGGGTGGCAGCCGGAGGATGATATCGTAGGGTTGTCCGAACTGGCCGGGACGGGGCTTGATAACGCCTTTGTTGACCACGCCGCTGCCGTGCCAGGCGGGGGCGTCGCTGTTGAGGACTTCCCTGAAGCTATGCTTCCAGGGTATGCCGATGGGGTATTCTTCACGGGGCACGGGCGTCATGTTCAGCGCTACGAGGATCACTTTTCCATCGATGCCCTTGCGCGCATACACGAGAATGCTGTTCTCCTGGTCCGCCAGGTGTATCCATTCAAAACAATTCGGGTCGAACTGGTTTTCATACAACGCGGGTTCCGAGGTATACAGCTGGTTCAGCGCTTTCACGTACTGCTGCAATCCCGCATGGGTGGAGTGTTTCAGCAGGTCCCAGTTCAATTCGGATTTGTAATTCCATTCTTTCGTATCGCCGAACTCCCCTCCCATGAACAACAATTTTGTACCGGGATGGGTGAACATGTAGCTGTACAACAAACGGAGGTTGGCGAACTTCTGCCAGTCGTCGCCGGGCATTTTATAGATAAGCGGGGATTTGCCGTGCACTACTTCATCATGACTGAGCGGTAGCATGAAATTCTCGCTGAATGCGTACATGATGCTGAAGGTGATCTGGTTATGATACCATTTGCGGAACAGGGGATCTTTCTTAAAGTAATCCAGGGTATCATTCATCCATCCCATCATCCACTTCATCCCAAAGCCAAGCCCACCCATAAAAACCGGCCGGGAAACGCCGTAAAAGGAGGTGGACTCCTCCGCGATGGTCTGTACATCGGGGAAACGCTCGTATATGGTGCTGTTCAGATGTTTCAGAAAGGAAATGGCTTCCAGGTTCTCGTTGCCGCCGTGCTCGTTCGGCTCCCAGGTGCCGGCTTTGCGGGAATAGTCGAGGTGTATCATCGATGCCACCGCATCCACCCGCAACCCATCGATATGAAATTTGTCCAGCCAGAACAACGCGTTACTCAACAGAAAAGACCGCACTTCATTGCGCGCATAGTTGAACACATAGCTGTTCCAGTCCGGGTGAAAGCCTTTGCGCATGTCCGCGTACTCATAGGTATGCGTGCCATCAAAGCGGTAGAGGCCGTGTTCGTCGTATGGAAAATGCGAGGGCACCCAGTCCAGTATCACCCCGATGCCGGCGTGGTGGAAGGCGTCTACCATGGCCATGAAGTCCTGCGGGCTACCGTAGCGGGAGGTGGGCGCATAAAAGCCGGTGAGCTGGTATCCCCAGGAACCGTCGAAGGGGTGTTCCATGATGGGCATCAGCTCTATGTGCGTAAAGCCCATTTCCTTGACGTAGGGCACCAGCATGGCGGTGATCTCTTTATAGGAGTAGAAGACTTCGTGATTGTTGAGGTCCGGCCGGCGCCAGGAGCCGAGATGTACTTCGTAAACGGAGAACGGGCTTTCCAGCGCGTTTTTGGCGGCGCGGTTTTTCATCCAGCTGCCGTCTTTCCATTTGTATTTCAGGTTGGTGGTGACGGAGGCGGTCTTCGGGCGTACTTCCCAAAGGTTCGCGAAGGGGTCGCCTTTGCGCAGCTCCTCGCCGGAGTTGGAGCGGATGAAGTATTTGTACAGCTGCTGTTCGGGGAAGCCGGGAATGAAGCCTTCCCAGATGCCGGATTTGTCCCACCGCGGGAACAGGGTATGACTGTAGCCGTTCCACCCGTTGAAGTCGCCGATTACGGACACGAAGGCCGCATTGGGGGCCCAGACAGCGAAGTAGGTGCCATCCACGCCTTCGTAGGTCACGGCATGGGAGCCGAACCTTTCATAGAGGCGGTCATGTATGCCTTCCTGGAACAGTTGTATGTCCCGGGCGGAGAATAACGAGAAAGGCTCTACGGATTTAAGTTGGCGGAAGGGCTCTTCGTCACGTGGAATGATATTTTTTTTGCTTTGGGTCGTCATACCTTTTCGGAGCAGCTTTTTTCCAAGATAAATAAAATAACCCGCAAACTTATCGCCTGCGGGTTAAAATAAATTATCTGTATAAAAAATTACCGTTTGCTTCTGAAGCCGCCGCTGCCGCTTTTGGAAAATTCGCGGCGGGGGCGGAAACCTCCGTCTTCGCTGCCGGTCCATGTTCTGCGGCGGGGAGCGTCTCCGTAGGAAGAGCGGGGTGATTTACGCTTGTCGCCGTCCTGGGAGGTTTCGATCCGCACAGAGCGGCCGTTATATTCGATCTTTTTGAAGCTCTGCTGCACTTTTTCCACTACGTCGTTCTCTACTTCAAAGAAGGAGTATACGCCTTTCAGGTCTATACGGCCGATCTTGTTGCCACGCAGGCCGGTGTTGTCGCAGAGGAAGCGCAGCATATCCCCGCGGGTAAAGTTGTCCACCGAACCGAGGTTGATGAACAGGCGGCTGAATTTGCCGTTGCTGCGGGAGCGCATGGAGTGTTCATCTCCGCGGCGTTCTTCCTTCACGTTCAGGTCGGGAGCGTCCTGGTAGTAAGCCAGGAACTCATTGAACTCGAGGGAGGCGAAGCGGCGGATCAGGTCTTCCTTGGTGAGGTCCGCAAATTCTTCGTATATGCGTGTCATGTAGGGATCGATCTGTTCTTCGTTCACTTCCACGTTATGCACTTTGTGCACCAGCGCGAAGAGTTGTTTTTCGCATACGGCGAATCCGTCCGGCACTTCTGCTTTCACGAATTTCTTGCCGATCACGCGCTCGATCTGGCGGATCTTGCCGATATCGCGGCCGCTGATGATGGCGATGGATACACCGGATTTGCCGGCGCGGGCAGTACGTCCGCTGCGGTGGGTGTAGTTCTCCACATCGTCGGGCAGCTCGTAGTTGATCACGTGTGTTACATTGTCTACGTCAATGCCGCGGGCGGCCACGTCGGTAGCTACCAGCACCTGGATGGATTTTTCGCGGAAGCGCTTCATCACTTTATCACGCTGCTGCTGGGTGAGGTCACCGTGCAGGGCGTCCGCGTTGTAACCGTCCTTGATCAGCGATTCGGCGATCTCCTGCGATTCAATTTTGGTGCGGGTGAAGATGATGCCGAAGATCTCGGGGTTGAAGTCTACGATGCGTTTCAGCGCGGCGTACTTGTCGCGGGGGCGCACTACGTAGTATTCGTGCTCGATGTTGGCGTTGCCGCTGTTCTTGCTGCCAACGGTCAGTTCAAACGGATCGTCCATGTATTTCTGGGCGATGCGGCGAACTTCGGAGGGCATGGTAGCGGAGAAGAGCCAGGTGGTCTTTTCTTCGGGGGTGTTGGAGAGGATGCTGTTGATATCCTCCTGGAAGCCCATGTTCAGCATTTCATCCGCTTCGTCCAGCACGGCATAGCGTACTTTCTCGAAGTTGATGGCGCCGCGCTCGATGATGTCCAGCAGACGGCCGGGCGTGGCTACCACGATGTGGGCGCCGCGTTTCAGCTCACGCAATTGAAGACCGATGCTGGTACCGCCGTACACTGCAACGATGCTGACATCGCCGAGGTATTTTGAAAAGTTGTTGAGGTCGTTCGTGATCTGCAGGCAAAGCTCGCGCGTGGGGCAGAGAATAAGTCCCTGCGGCTGGCGTACTTTCGTATCGAGCTGGTGCAGCAAAGGCAAGCCGAAGGCGGCCGTTTTACCGGTACCGGTTTGTGCCAGGCCCACAAAGTCGCGGTCGCCGCCGAGCAGCACCGGGATAGCTTTTTCCTGGATGGGGGTCGGGTTTACAAAACCGAGGTCGGTAACTGCTTTCAGCAATGTTTCCTGTAAACCTAATGATTCAAATGTTGTCATAAATTGTTTTCGGTGGCCCGCTGGTTTTTTAAACAGGCCGGGTGATCAATAAGCCGGTTTGGAATCAAACCAGCTCTCCTTCCAGGTCATAGTCGAATGCCCTGGTAATTTTAACCTGTACAAAATCGCCGGGTTTCAACTTCCTGTCTGTGTTAATGATCACCTCATTATCCACCTCCACCGAATCGAACTCCGTACGGCCCAGGTAACGGCCGGATTCTTTTTTATCAACGATTACTTTAAATACTTGTCCTACTTTCTCCTGGTTCTTTTCCAGGGAGATCTCCTGTTGTGTTTCCATGATGTCCTGCGCGCGGCGTTCTTTCTCTTCCGCGGGGATGTTATCGTCCAGCGTGTAGGCGCTGGTGTTTTCCTCGTGGCTGTAGGTGAACACGCCTACCCTGTCGAACCGCACTTCTTCGAGGAAGCGTTTCACGTCTTCCACATCTTCGGTGGTTTCGCCGGGGAAACCGGTGATCAGCGTGGTACGCAGGCAAATGCCGGGTACTTTTTCGCGGATGGTGGTCACCAGGTCGAATATCTCTTTACGGGTGATCTGGCGTTTCATGGCTTTCAGCATCGGGTCCGCGATGTGCTGCAGGGGCATGTCCAGGTAATTACAGATATTTTCCCTTTCGCGCATTACGTCCAGTATCTCCAGGGGGAACTTGGTAGGATAGGCGTAATGCAGCCTGATCCATTCCAGTCCTTTTACGTCCGCCAGCGCATGCAGCAGGTCCGCGAGACGGCGCTGCTTGTAGAGGTCCAGCCCGTAATAGGTCAGTTCCTGCGCGATGAGCATGATCTCTTTTACGCCGGCTTTCACCAGCTTTTCCGCTTCGGCCACGATGGCTTCAATGGGTTTTGACACGTGCTGGCCGCGCATCAGGGGGATGGCGCAGAAAGCACAGGTGCGGTTACAGCCTTCCGATATTTTCAGGTAAGCGTAGTGAGATGGCGTGCTGAGCAGGCGTTCCCCGATCAGCTCTGCTTTATAATCCGCGTCAAAGCGTTTGAGGATAAGAGGAAGCTCCATCGTTCCAAACCAGGCGTCCACACCGGGTATCTCCGATTCAAGATCTCCGCGGTAGCGCTCGCTCAGGCACCCTGTTACGAATACTTTGTCCAGGCGCCCGCGCTGCTTCAATTCTACCTGTTCAAGAATAGTATTGATGGATTCTTCTTTCGCCTTGTCGATGAAACCACAGGTGTTTACTACTACGATGTTGTGATCGCGTTTGGCGTTTTCGTGTACTACATCAATGTCGTTGGCTTTCAGCTGTCCGCTTAATACTTCCGAATCGACCATGTTCTTGGAACAGCCTAGCGTAATAATATTAACCTTGTCTTTCTTTAATGTTCTTGTCTTCAAATAGCAATTTTTTAGGAATCCCTTTTACCGGGATTTGCCACGAAGACACGCAGACACATTTGGATTTCACAGCAGGCAAGCTGTTTTGAGTGACTATGAGTCTTGGTGGAGAAGGTGCAAAGGTAGCAATAAATATTGAGATAATAACTATTCACATTTATTTAACACCTGTTTTCAGGCGAGAATGCGCTTCATTGCTTTTTCCGCGCGTTGGTTGGCGACCTTTCGTTTGTAGTGGTACCACCATTCGGGGGCCATTTTGATGAGGAGGTTGTTCATGCTGCGGAGGCCGGCGATGTGGTAGAGGCCGTTGAGTTTTCCGGCGAGGCTTTGGTCGAGGGCACGGAGGCTCATGGCAAAGCCGCCGTCCATATACTCCATGTGGTGCCAGTAGCCGCCGGGCATGAAGAGGGTGTCGCCATGTTCGAGGATGGTGGTGTATCCCCTGGCGTATTGCAGGGCGGGGAAATTGGTTTCGTCCAGCTGCTCTGCCCAGTTCACGAAATTGGCGGCGCTTTCAACGGTCATGGGCATGCGGTAGATGAATTCCGACTGGTTGTTTTCCAGGAGGAGGACTCTTTTGCGGCCGATGAACTGGGTGTGGAAGATGTGGCTGAGATCGATGTCATAATGCATGTGCGCAACAGATCCGGCGCCGCCCACAAAGAGCATAGGGTATTTTTTGAGGAATCCTTTCACGAGGAAATCCGGCCAGGTAAAGTCGTTGACCAGCTGGGGCACGTGCTGGAAGAGGTTGAAGAGGAAGATGCGGAGCTTGACGGGGCCTTGCTGCACCATATCCAGGTAATCGGCGAACCGGATGTAGTCGTCCGCGCCGTTCACGAGGGTCTTGGCCCCTGCCCTTTCGTTATTGTAAACGCCGACGGTGGTGTCGCCCACGATGGATTTGAAATAGTCCCATGTCCATTTGCCGCGCGCGGGCCAGGCTTTTGACAATCCTGTAATGATCAAGGGTTTGCGTGGTTCATAATATTGGGTCCTGAAGTCTTCTGGGGAAATGTTCTCAACTCGATCTATGGATTGTATTTGCATAAAAGCGAATTGTTAAGAGGGTGAAACAATTTAACATTCAAATTTAAGCAATTGGTTGATTCGGCGCGCAGGGGGTCGTTTTACACAAACACAAATGCCTGTTAATCAATTTTAATCTTGATTAGCAGGCATCCTGTCTATCTGGTTAAAAATCAGCTATTAAAGACTAAACAGCGAATCCACAAACTCCTCCTTATCAAACACCTGCAGATCCTCCATTTTCTCCCCGATACCAATATATTTCACCGGAATTTTAAACTGATTCGCGATCGCCAGCACCACGCCCCCTTTGGCAGTACCGTCCAGCTTCGTGATCGCCAGGGAAGTCACTTCGGTAGCGGCGGTGAACTGCCGCGCCTGCTCTACGGCATTCTGGCCTGTGGATCCGTCCAGTACCAAAAGCACTTCATGCGGCGCATCGGGGATTACTTTATTCATTACCCTTTTGATCTTGCTCAGCTCGTCCATCAGGTGCAGTTTATTGTGCAGGCGGCCGGCCGTGTCGATGATGATCACGTCTGTTTCTTTGGAAACACCACTTTGCACCGTATCAAAAGCCACGGCGGCGGGGTCTGAGCCCATTTGCTGCTTGACGATGGGCACCCCTACCCGGTCGCTCCAGATGGTGAGCTGATCCACCGCGGCGGCGCGGAAGGTGTCTGCTGCGCCGAGCATAACGGACTTGCCGGCCTTCTTGAAATTATAGGCCAGCTTGCCGATGGTGGTGGTCTTACCTACGCCGTTCACGCCCACGACCATGATCACGTAGGGCTTTTTGCCTGCGGGTACATCAAAGTCCCGGAAACCACTGTCCGGCGCGTCTACCAGCAAAGCTGCAATTTCTTCTTGCAGTATCTTATTCAGTTCACTGGTATTCAGGTACTTGTCTTTCGAAACCCGATCTTCAATACGGTTAATAATGCGTACGGTGGTATCTACGCCAACGTCGGCAGCCACGAGGGCTTCTTCGAGGTTGTCCAGCACTTCAGCATCTACGGTGGATTTGCCTGCGATGGCCCGGCCTATGCGGGAAAGGAAACCTTCTTTCGTCTTCTGCAGGCCCTGGTCCAGGCTTTCTTTCTTTTCGCGGGAAAAGAGCTTATTGAAAAAACCCATGGGAATCAATTACAAAATTGTCAATATGGCCACAAAAATAACATATAAACACAAAAAGCCGTCCGCCTTGCGAACAGCTTTCGTGCAGTATGATTAGTAAAGCCGAATTACTTTTTGAAATACTCCGTAACGGTGTCCTTGTGGATGATCTGCTCCTTAAAGGTATAAGCACCGGTTTTGGGAGAACGCTCAGCTTTGATCACTTTCGTCCACACTTTAGATTCAGCAGCCGCCTTCGTGTCTTTTACTTTCGCGTTTTTAGAAGCTTGTTTTGCCATTTTGTATAAAAGTTAATCGTTAATTGTAAAGTGTCAATCGTCAAAGAGCTAATCGTATGAAAGCCGAACGATTAACTACCAGGCAATTAAAATTGACCTTATTTGATTTCCTTGTGTACAGTCACCTTCCGGAGGATAGGGTTGTACTTCTTCAGCTCCAGACGCTCCGGAGTGTTCTTTTTGTTCTTGTTGCTGATGTAGCGGGAAGTACCCGGTTGACCGGAGTTTTTGTGCTCCGTGCATTCCAGGATGACCTGTACCCTGTTACCTTTCTTTGCCATTTTGTATTCTTATTAAGATGATCCTTAATGAATTAGATACCTTTTCCTGCAGCACGCATCTCTTTCACTACAGCGTACAGGCCTTTTTTGTTGATCGTTCTCAGACCATCGGCAGACACTTTCAAAGTGATCCAACGATCTTCCTCCGCCAAAAAGAAACGTTTGGTTTGCAGATTAGGCAGAAACCTTCTCTTTGTCTTGATGTTCGAAAAAGATACGTGATGACCTGTAATCGGTTTTTTCCCTGTCACCTGACATACTCTTGCCATGTTCTAAAAAATTTTGGACTGCAAAAGTCGCATTATTTTATGTAATTATCAAATTAAACGGTCTGTTTTTATTCACAACCACTTATTCACTGTCTAGAAAAGTAGACAACCGCTTATCAAAGCAGTACGCCCAGGCTTTTGATAACCGCGCCCAGCCTCACTGCATCGAGGATACGCTGCTCCCCGGTACCATGCTTCAGCAATGCCTCTTCATGCGAAGTTACGCACATTTCACATCCGTTCAGTGCAGACACTACCAGGCTCACCAGCTCAAAAAACTCCTTCCCGATCACCGGGTTGGCCATGATGCTCATCCGGATGCCGGCGGGCGCCGTGGTGTAGAATTCCTTGTTCACAAAATGGCGGAAACGGTAATAAACGTTGTTGGCGTTCATCAGCGAGGTGCAGCTCACTACGTCGGCCACTTCCTTGTCGGTTGCACCGGCGGCCAGCGCCAGCTGCTCCAGCCCCTGCTGAAGAACGGGGATCTTTTCATTCACGGCTACCGCCAGACCCAGCAGATAGGCTTCCTTTTTCTCAAGGGTGCCCGCTTCGAGGGCGTTGGTTACGTTGATCTTCAGGTCTTTCAGGTAACGGGCGTCCGTGGTGGCCAGCGCCTGCAGCTTCGCGGGCGCCTCCGGCAGGCTGATGCCTACTACTTTCAGCACCTGTTGCGCCGTATCCTGGGTTGTATTGTTAGCGAACATATTGGCTTGTTTAAAAGCATACCGGATGAGGATACCTCACCCGGCATGCATAAAAAAAATTCAATTAAGCGTTGAGGGTAGCTTCTCCTTTCTGCCAGTTGCAGGGGCACAGCTCGTCTGTTTGCAGAGCGTCCATCACACGCAGCACTTCTTTCACGTTACGGCCTACGGACAGGTCGTATACGGAAGTCCAGCGCACAATGCCGTTGGGATCTACCACGAAAGTAGCGCGGTAAGCGATCTTTTCTTCTGCTTCGAGGATGCCCAGCTCTGCCGCGAGGCTCTTGGAAGTGTCCGCCAGCATGGGGAACTGCAGACCGCGGAGGTCTTCATGATCTTTCCTCCAGGCGAGGTGTACAAATTCGGAATCGGTAGAGGCACCGATCAGGATAGCATCGCGGTCTGCGAAATCCTGGTAGTGCTTGTTGAATTCAGCGATCTCGGTGGGACAAACAAACGTAAAATCCTTGGGCCACCAGAACATTACCATCCATTTACCGGAGCCTTTGATCTCCTCGGAGGTGATGTCGTAAAATTCTTTGCCTTTTTCGATGGAAACAACTGCCTTTTTAGCAAACGCCGGGAACTCCGCTCCCACTGATAATACTGCATTTTTCATGTTACTATGTCTGTTTATTGATTTAATGCTACGCTATTTTCGTAAAGCCGCCGCAAAGTTCACCCTCAAAAAGATATAAATCAAATAGATTTGTTAACATATCATATCAACTTTATCTATACTTTTTACTTTTTTCATAGATACACCTCCTTTCAAACATGCCACCAGCCATCATCTTGCATTTTCAGGGCGAAAAAGAGGTAAAAAAGGCATCTTTTTTTAACAAAACCCCGTAACCTTTTGGCACGTTATTTAGTTATATAGTTAGCAAGAATTAAAACGACAGGATATGAAACTCAGACATGTACTTTTAGCGATCCTTACGATTGGCCTTGCTTTGATTCCGTTTATCAAAAACAGCATCAACAAACAAGATGAATTTGACGCTACACAGGATTTATTCATCTAGTTTCGGCAAGTCATGATCACCCGAATGAAGGGCATCCCCGAAATTGGCAACATGACTGCAGCGGGTTCCATTGTACCGTATCTGAACAATGCCGGCCCCGGGCTGGTATAGGGCTTTGTATTGCTTGTCCGGAAAGGCGCAGGCCGATGACCGGAAAGCATCATGGAACATTTTTCTCTCAACAACATCTTACTGATAAAAAAACGGGGCGCTTGTATGGCCCCGTTTTTACATATATCAGGTATTCTCATGTATAAAATCCATCAAACTCCGCACCCCGATCATCTTGGCGGACGTATACCCCTCCGCATAAGGCACTCCCACCATCTTGCCGAGCATTTTAGCCCTGTAAAGCACGCTGTCAAAGAATCCTGGGGATGAAATATAGGTTTGCGGCTCATGGTCCTCCGCCGCCAGGAACTGCGTTTTAAAACATTTGATCGCTTCCATCTTCTTTTCGATCACCGGGGTGATATCCACTACAAAATCAGGCTGATGAAAACGGTCCTGCAGGAAATGGAACACCTGCTTGGGGCGCCAGGCTTGCTGCGGCTGGCCATTATCGGATGTTTCGATCTTCCGCAGTCCGGCCATAAAGCAGCTGTCGGCGATCAGGCGGGCGGCCCGTCCATGATCGGGATGGCGGTCGTCTATCGCATTCGCCAGCACGATCTCCGGACGGTATTTGCGGATGGCGCGGATCACGGCCAGCTGGTCTTCCCGCGTGTTCTGGAAAAAGCCGTCGGCCAGGCCGAGGTTCTCCCGTATTTCCAGTCCCATCAGCGCGCAGGCATCCTGCGCCTCTATCAATCTGCCTTCGGGCGTGCCTCTGGTGCCCAGTTCCCCTCTTGTGAGGTCTACTATTCCTACTTTAAGCCCTTGCTGCGCGTGTACCATCAAAGTGCCGGCGCAGGACAATTCCACATCATCCGGGTGCGCGGCGATCGCCAGTATATCCAGTTTCATGTCTTGAAATTTTATCGCCGCGAAGTTCGGTTATATGGCAGGATGTTCCAAATTATGGCAAGCGCCGGATAAGCAAATGACCCGGAAGCGGCCATCGCTCACTCCCTTCCCGAAGCCTTGTAAAACCCGACCTCCGCCAGCTCCACCGGCCACTTCGCCGCTTCCACGGTAAGCCTGACCCTGCCCGTGCGCACGAGGGGAAAGCGCAGCAACCGCTTATACCCCACCGTCGTAAACCCCGCCAGCCGCCGCCAGGTCTTCCCATCCCAATACTCCACTTTCGCCGCCGCCAGGCGCTGGCCGTCAGCAATGTTCTCCTGCAGCAGCATGCGGTCAAATTCCCTCTTTCCTTTAAGGTCAAAGACCACCGACCCACCTTCCGGGATGATTTCGAAGGTCTGCAATTGCCCGTCGGTAAGGGATGCAGGGACGCTCCCCGCGGCGAGGTTCGTGCGGAAGGTTTCATCGAGTATGCTGCGGAAATCCCGCAGGCTGGCAATATCCGCATCCGATATCACGCCTTTGGAATTGGGCGGTACATTCAGCAGCAGGTTGCTGTTCCGGCCAACCGAACGATAATAGATATCCACCAGCGTCTTTCCCGATTTTATCAGCGTATCATGCGCGGGATTGTAAAACCATCCGGGACGGATGGACACATCGGTTTCCGCCGGTATCCATTGTGCCCCGGCCGGATCTCCGCGATTCAGGTACGCCGGAGAAACAGCGCCGGGCAACATCCCTGCTTTGATATTGATCGTACTCCAATTGGTTTCCGACGCATTTCCCTTTTCATTGCCCACCCAGCGTACATCCGGACCGATATCGGAGAAGATGACGGCGTTGGGTTGCAGGCTGCGCACCAGCCGGAAAAAGCCGGGATAATCATAATCCATCGGCTTGGCGCCTTTCCCTTTATAGCCGTCGAACCACACCTCCGCCACTTCGCCGTAATTTGTCAACAGCTCCCGCAACTGATTCTTGAAAAGATCGTTGTAGGCAGGGGTGCCGTAGCTGGGTGCGTTTTTGTCCCACGGAGAAAGGTAAATGCCGAATTTGATGCCGTACTCCCGGCAGGCATCGGCGATTTCCTTTACCACATCGCCCTGGCCGTTTTTCCAGGGGCTGGACGCCACGGAGAAAGCAGTATATTTGGAAGGCCACAGGCAAAATCCGCCATGATGCTTCGCTGTGATGATCGCCATCTTCAGCCCCGCATCCCTGAAAACCCGGATGATCTGCCGCGCGTCAAAACCCGATGGATTAAATGTTTTCGGAGTAGCGTTGCCGTAATGGATAAAGCCGGTGGTTTCCAGCTGCTGCCATGCCAGCTGCGCTTTGGTGGGCCTCGGCGGTTCCTGCGCGAACAGTAAATGTCCGGCAAAAAGTAACAGCAGGAGGATGATGGATTTTCTTTGCATGACCAGACAACTCACAAAATCGATGCTAAAAATGAACATACGACTGTTTTTATGCCTTTGCCTGCTGCACACCGCGTGTTACGCACAGCAGGCGCTGCAACCGGGAAAGGGGCTCAATGCGTTCTTCGCAAAACTGGAAAGCGGCAAACCCGTGGTGGTCGCATACCTCGGCGGCAGCATCACCGCCGCGCCCGGCTACCGGGTACAAACGGAAAAATGGCTCCGCTCCGCCTATCCCGCCAGCACGATCAAAACCATCAACGCCGGCGTGGGCGGCACTGGCTCCAGCCTCGGCGCGTTCCGGCTCGATGCGGATGTGCTGCCACATCAACCGGACCTGGTATTTGTGGAGTTTGCCGTCAATGACAACGGCGGCGATTCGCTGACCATCTGCCGCGCCATGGAAGGCATCGTGCGAAAGATCAAAACACATGACCCGCAAACGGACATCTGCTTTTTATATACCATCAACGAGCCGATGGTGGCCGGTTTTCAAAAAGGCGTTCTCCCCGCTTCCATGCGGTATATGCAGGTGATCGCCGACTATTACGGCTTACCTTCCATCAACCTCGGATGGGACGTGCTGCGTTTAGTGGAAGCAGGGAAACTGGCGTTCCGTGGTGAACAACAAGGCAGGATCGCTTTTACGCGGGACGGCACCCATCCGACAGATGAAGGTCATCAATGTTATACCGCCACCATCAAAACCGCACTGACACAGCTGAAGCAAAGCAACCGCGCGCAGGCGGACCGCCTTCCGTCCGCCCGCTACCCCGGCAATCTTCAATATGCAAAAGTGATATCGCCGGCGGACAAAGCGGTAAAACTAACCGGTCACTGGAAACCGCTTAAAGAAATGCCGGCGTTAAAAGGATTTTTAACCGCTTACCCGGATGCTGTTTATACCGGCGATCCGAACGACAGCCTTACCATACATTTCAAAGGCTCCTATTTCGGCATCGGCGACATCCTGGGGCCTACAGTATGCGCCAGGGTGATCATATCTGTAGATGGAAAGATCATGACCCAAAACCGGTTCGACCGGCATTGCAGCTGGAACAGGCGGAATTATTTTTTTATCGATGAATTGCCGGATACGGAACATACGCTGACGGTAAAGATCGATCCGGAAAAGATTGACAAACTGAAGATGCTGAACAAGGGAGAAGATCCGGGAGATACAAGCCGGTATGCGGCATACAACTTTTACATCGGGAACATCATGCTGCCGGGCGGTCAGTAAAATCAATAAAAACGGCGGTACAGCTCAATTTCCTCGATGATCATTTCTATGTCGCGGTCATCACGCGAATTGAACTCGCTTTTCAGGTTGCCGCCGAAGAAGAAGGCTACGGTCTGGTAAACGCGGGCATTAAAGCCGCCTTTCAGCTCCCTGATGATCTCGTAACAGTTCTCGCCGGTTTCCCGGTGGATGAGCTTCATCAGCACCTTGCCCTGGTAAACGGACAGGTTTTCTAGCTTGTCGCCAAACTGGGTTTTCAGTTCTTTTTCCTTGGATGACAGGTAAGCTTTTCGTTGTTTTTTATTGGAAAAGGTATTCAGCTCCTGGTTAACGTCTTTGAGCACACGGCCGGCGGAGCGGGCGTAGGGATAAGTAACGTAAACGGCATTGCGCAGGCGCGTCCATCTTTCCCGTTCCTTGCGGAGGCGCTTCGGCAGCCTGTCCACCACCTCTACGATCGGCAGCGTAATGGAGGGCATCAGCTGTGTTCCGTTCATCACGGCCCTTACCGCCACGGAGTCGGCGCCGTTGCGCTGCTGGGCGGCAGCGGTGCAGACCAGGCAAAGGACGCACAAAGCGGTGATGATCGGAATGCGAAGCACGAAAAAAAGACGGTTTGAGATACAAGATACGAATTACTTCCGATTAGTTTCTACCTCCTGCCACCATTGTGTGATGGCCGTTTCCACGGCCGGAACATCCCGGGAAGCAAGGCTGGAGCCGATCACATGCGCCCCCGCGTTCGGGATGGGCACGGCCCGCTTCAGCTGTTCCGGCGTGCCCAGCTCACGGTGCATTTCCAGGATGGCGGAAACTTTTACCGTAGGGTCCTGCTCCTGCTCATTCTTGTAATAGTACAGGTTGAGGACGGGCTGATGTATCCGGGCGAACGTTTCTTTGGTCATCGTGTGTACCACGAGGTTTTCCAGCTCTACAACGGCTTCCAGCCTGTATTTCGTGTACCAGTATTTTACTTTTTCGGGATTTTCGGGTTTGTATTCCACGTATTTGCTGCCCTTGACCAGCCGCGCGATCTCCAGGCCCCAGGGTTCGTCTACCATGCCGATCATCGGCTCGTTGATAGCAATGTTGGGGGACATGTTGATGACGGCCGCCACATCATCCGGGTACTCCGCCGCCAGCGCCAGCGCCAGGGTACCGCCGGTGGACGTGCCCATCAGGATAACTTTCTCTCCCAGCGCCTTGCCGATCGCCAGCGCTTCCTTCGCATCTTTCAGCAAACCGCTGGCCGTCATTTGCAGCAGCGCATCGGAAGTATCTATGCCATGCTGGTCGAGCCGGGAAAGGAAGAGGTTATAACCGAACTGCCGCGCGAAATGAAGGTGCACAGGATCTCCCTCTTTCTGGCTGGCGGAAAAACCGTGCAGGTATACAACGCTGTAGGGGGTTTTACGGTGGAGGGAATCCATCCACACAATGCGCGCCTCGTTCTCCGGTTTAAGATGATACCGGGCTTCTTTCTGCCGCACATACCGGTCCGGCTCCGCCGGTACCGCCGGCAAAGCACCCTCCACAACAGGCGGCGCCGGCCTCGGCCCCAGGAAATACAGGGTGGCGAGTAATGCGATCAATATTAAAAAAGTACGAAAGAAGCGACGCATAGGTTTCAAGGATTTGGGGACTAATATAGGGAATTAAAATTGCAGCAGCCGCGCGGGCGACTGCTGCAACAGATATTTTAACGGCGGATGCGCTGGATGATGCTCATCACAAATCCGGCCATCATGGTCAATATACCGATCCATAACACATTGATATACGGGAATACCAGCGCCTTCAGCACCACGTAGTCCATCGGCTCGCGGCTTTCCTTGATCTCCAGCTCTACCTTGTTCTCGTTCGGCAGGATCTTCGTGAATTTTACGGCGAGCGAGAGAGGCGCCAGCGTATCCGGCACATTGCCCTGGAAGCTGCTGTCGCGGATGAAATATACCGGCTGCAGGTTGAAGTCCCCGTTCTCGCGGGTATGCACGTACAGCTCCGCGCCAACGGCGATATCGCCGGGCTCGGCATGGTAGTTCTTTGTAACAGGCTGCGTTTTCAGGCCGGTCAGCACAATAAAGCCTTTCGAGAAGAAAATGGTATCGCCCTGTTTGATGGTATGCGGCGTGTACGGCAGGCTGTCTGTCACCACATCCTTGCGCGGAACGGCGGTGATGTAAGTAAAGATATCCCTGGTCAGGTAATGTTTGGAATCCGGGTTCGGCGTGATGCCTTCCTGCCCCCTGACGTTGAGGTACGCATCCGGATAAAGCGTAAAACGCTCTGTGGCCGCGTCTTCCAGCCTGTCCTTCTTTTCATATTCCATGATGAAGAAGGTTTTGTCCTTATCCGCCGTACCCACGGAATCGCCCTTGTACGTCACGAAGTACGGTCCCATCTGCACCGGCAGCCCTTTCGGCAGCATCACGTTCTCGCGGGAGTTCTGGCCGCTTTCCTTGGTGAAATAGCCGGTGAGCATGCCCATGCTGTCAACGGACAATACCTGTTTTTTGGAAGAAGAGATCAGCACGCCGAGCAGCACCAGGCCGAAGCCGATGTGCGCCACGGAAGCGCCGGCGGATTTCATTTTGCCTTTCAGTCCGGTGAATATATAACCGAAGTTGGCCACCACCGCGTACACGCTGGCGAACAGCATCAGGTAAATAGCTACCAGGAAGCCCGCGCCATATTCAATATAGTTGATCCTTCCCACCCAGCCGATGAGCACGGTAATGCCCAGCGCGATCAGCGTAGGCCAGGCCAGCTTCTTCAGTACGGTATTTTTCGGCGTGTCCTTGTATTTCAGGTATTGCACAACAGCCGTCAGCAGGCCGAGGATGGACGCCAGCCATATCTGCACCTGGTTGTAGTGGAAGGTCACATCGCCGGGGGTGGCAAAATCGTCGAGGTTAAAGAGTTTTTTCAAGCCGAAGAGGTCCAGCAGCTTGTTCCACACCGGGATGGAGGTGCTGAAGGTGATCTGTATGGCGGACACCATCAGGATGAGGGCGCCCACGAACAGCCAGAACTCGCGGGAGTAGGTGCTTTCTTCTTTATGGATCTTCGGTATGTCCTTATTCCGGCGGATCAGCATCCAGAAGCCGGGAATGGCGAACACGGCCATCGATATCAGCAGCTGTCCGCTCATGCCCATGTCCGTAAACGAGTGCACGGATGTTTGTCCCAATATCCCGCTTTTGGTCAGGAAAGAGGAATAGAGCACGAGCGTGTAGGAAATGATGAAGAAAAAGAAGGTGGAGCGGAGGGCGTGACCGGAATGGCGGTAGGCGAGCAGGGTGTGCACGCCGGCCACCAGCGTGAGCCAGGGCACCAGGGAAGCGTTTTCCACGGGATCCCATGCCCAGTAGCCGCCGAATGTCAGCGATTCATACGCCCAGGCCGCGCCCATCATGATCCCCGTACCGAGCATCATGGCGGAGAACAGCGCCCAGGGCAGCGCCGCTTTGATCCATTCGCCGTACTTGCGGGTCCACAGGCCCGCCATGGCGTATGCGAACGGCACGAGCACGGAAGCGAAACCGAGGAACAGGACCGGCGGGTGGATCACCATCCAGTAGTTCTTCAGCAGCTCGTTCAGGCCGTTACCGTCTATGAATTGTTTGAACTGGAGGTAGTTGGGGTTCTGGAAAACGGGGGATTCGGGGGAATCCTGCCGCATCAGCAGGAAAGGATTGCTGCCGATACGGTGATCGCCGATATAGATCCCTAACAGCATCGACCCCATCATCACCTGCGAAAATGCGATGAAGGTCATCACCGGCGCTTCCCATTTTTTGGAGGTATTGGCCAGGATCAGCCCCAGCACGCTCTGCCACACGCTCCACAGCAGGAAGCTGCCCTCCTGCCCTTCCCAGAAGCACGCGAACAGGTATTTCGTTTCCAGGTCGCGGGAAGAGTGCTGCCAGGCGTATTTATATTCAAAAAGATGATTGGAAATGATGTAATACAGCAGTGCGAACACGGCAAAGATGGAGATCGCCTGCACGTAGAAGGACCAGCGGCCCATTTTCCGCCAGGATTCCTTTGCGGGCTCGTCTTTGGCCCTTACGCTGCAGTAATAGGCGACCGTTGCTACAAGAGAAGCTACAAATGCCAGTACGCTGAAAAAATGTCCTAGTTGTCCGGGTAACAGATGCTCCCCTATGTAATTGATCTTTTCCAAGTTAAAACAGCAGGATTTTTAATGATAAAATGTAAGCCCGCCAGCAGCGGGCTTACATACGACGATATACAGTTGTTCCTTAAACAGGATTTGGACCCTAAATATTTTCCGCGACGCTGTTGGCCGTTTGCTGATCCTTGTATTTGGAGGGACATTTCATCAGTATCTGGGTGCAGTGAAACTCCGAACCTTTCATTTTACCGGTCAGCACCAGTTCCGTGGATTTCTCGAAATCCGTGGGCCGGGTGCCGTTGAAGACCACTTTGGTCACTTCACCGCTTTTGTCTTTCATGTAAAAGCTGAAATAGTTCGCATCTGTCACGGGATCGTATATCACTTCCTTGCTTTTGTCCAGCGCACCGATCACCTTGATCTCTTTCCCTTCTTTCTTTTTTGCCGTGGCGAACGTTTCGTAGGTACTGAAATCACCTACCAGCATTACCATACCGGCTACGCAAGCCGCAATGACAACCAGTAGAATTATGCTTGTTTTCTTCATCCTTACCAGAATATTAATGTACAAATGTAGCCAAAAAATGAATGGAGGGCACTGATATTCGTCAGGTTTCCCCCCTTCCGGAACCAATTTTTACCATTACCTTTGCGGCGAAATAAGCAAAGTAATGATCTATCATGGCTGATCTATCGAAATTTGATCCCAACTCGCCGGGGTTATTGTCCAATAATATCTTTGGGCTTCCCTTCAGCGAGGAAGAGGCGCGCCTGGTGCTCGTGCCGGTGCCCTGGGAAGTGACGGTATCGTATACGCATGGTACAGCCCGCGGTCCCGAACATATTTTTAAAGCCTCCCTGCAGGTGGACCTCTATGATGCCGATGTGAAAGATGGCTGGAAACAGGGGTTCTACATGCGCGAAAGCGACCGCCAGTTGCTGTTGCGCAGTGATTATCTCCGCAAGGAGGCCGAGCTTTACCTGAAATTCCTCTCCGAAGGAGGCGATGTCAGCGACAACGAATTTCTCCGCCGCTCCCTCGAAGATGTGAACAAAGGCACCGAGAAGATGAACGAATGGGTGTATGCGCAAACCAGCGCCTTGTTGCAACAGGGCAAGCTGGTGGGCCTCGTGGGCGGGGACCACAGCACGCCGCTCGGCTATTTCAAGGCCATCGGCGAGCATAAGGGCGATTATGGTATTTTGCAGATAGATGCCCATTGCGACCTGCGCAACAGTTATGAAGGTTTCAAATATTCCCACGCCTCCATCATGTACAATGCCCTGAACGAAGTGCCGCAGCTGACAAAGCTGGTACAGGTGGGCGTTCGTGACTACTGTGAGGAAGAGCTGGAATATATCCGCAACAGCAACGGCCGCGTGGAAACGTTCTTCGACCAGCAGATCAAAGAAAGACAGTTTGAAGGAGAAACATGGAAAAGCATCTGCGACGATATTATTGAAAAGCTGCCGGAACAGGTATATATCAGTTTTGATATCGATGGGCTGGACCCGAAGCTTTGTCCGCATACCGGCACGCCCGTTGCGGGCGGGCTGGAAGGGCCGCAGGTCTTCTATCTCTTCCGCCGCGTGCTGGAAAGCGGCCGCAGGCTGATAGGGTTCGACCTGAACGAAGTGAGCGCCGGCCATGATGAGTGGGACGCGAATGTGGGCGCCCGCATGCTTTTCAAATTATGTAACCTGATGGTGAAATCGTAAAATGTACAAATTCCGCATACTACACCCGAATGCCATGACGCGCCTTCGCCTGCAACCTGTGATGCACGGCATGGCCGGATTACTGTTCCTGTTCAATGTCATCGGCGCTTACAAGCTGGAAAACCCGAACTGGCCCATCGTTGTCCTCTTTGTGATCATGGGCCTCGCCAGCATCGCCTTCCCGTTCATGATGCGCAGGATACGCAAGTTCGGAGAAGCCAATTCCATTCTGCGCATGCTGCAGGCGTTCACGCTGATGAGCGGCTGCCTTTACTTCTTATCCCATTTACAGCCTATCGTAGGCACCACACTGTTCCTCGCGGGGCTTGGCCTGGCCTACATCGGCTATGCGGAGTACCGCATCCTGCAACCCGCTTTTGTAAGAATAGACGAAAACGGCATCACCCTGCCCACGCTCTTCTCCACCCGTCACGTAAGATGGAATGAAATGAATAACGTAGTTTTGCGGAACGACCTGCTCACGCTGGACTTCAGGAACAACAAGCTCCTCCAGCTCGAAGTGCTGGATGACATATCTCCCTCGCAGGCCGCGGACATGAACAGTTTTTTTTCACAACACACCAGCTAAATGAACGTTTCACCATATTTAATGTATTCAGACGGGAAAGGGAATATTTTCGAGGATACTTCCCTCTACGTGACCGGCCGCAGCGGCTGGGACGCCGTGCCCATCCCGGATGACGAGTGGATTGAGCTGCCGGATGGCGGCCAGCTGTATGAGCTGCCCGGCAGGCGCGGCATCGGCATTGATGTGGAGACCGGCGAAATGCGTCTTTGCGAAAAAGGATGGGCCGTAGCCGCTTTCATCCCGCCCGCGCATACCGGCTTTTACATCGCCGCGTATGAAACCGCGCCGGATGCGCCCACCCTCCCGCTTTTCTGTTATACGGCGGCAGGCTGGCATGACGATAAATTTTATGTACCGGCACAGCGCATCGAGCAGGACATCCGGCAGGAATGCGCCGGCTTCGACGACAAAAAAGTAAAAGGCGGCGTGAAAGACATGCTCTCCGCCTACCCGCACAACCGCCTGGTAAAGCACCTCGCGGAAAACTGCGCGCTTACCTATCATTGTCCCGCCGCAAGGAATTATTTCATGGGAAGATGGGAATGCCCCATTCCTTCCTCACCGGCCTGCAACGCCAACTGCATCGGCTGCATCTCTTTCCAGCCGGAAGAAGAGAACATCGTGTCCAACCAGGACCGCCTGACCTTCAAGCCAACGGCCGCCGAGATCGTGGAGTTCACCGTTCCGCACCTGGAAACCGCGCCCTACCCCATCGTAAGCTATGGCCAGGGCTGCGAAGGCGAGCCGCTGCTGATGTGGGAAACCATCCGCGAATCCATCATCGAAATACGCAAACACACCCCCAAAGGCAGCATCAATATCAACACCAACGGCAGCAAGCCCAACGCCGTACGCGAGCTTTGCAAAGCGGGGCTGAACAGCATCCGCGTAAGCCTCAACTCCGTTCGGGAGCACATCTACAATCCTTATTACCGTCCCAATAACTACCAGTTCAGCGATCTCGCCGAAAGCATCAAAATTGTGCGTGAACACGGCGGATGGGCATCCATCAACTATTTTGTATTTCCCGGCATGACGGACAGCGTGGACGAATACGAAGCGCTGCGCACGTTCATCCGCGAAACCGGCCTCAGCATGATCCAGTGGCGCAACTTCAATATCGATCCGGACTGGTACCTTGGCAAGATCGGCGTAACGGACACCGGCGAATGCCTGGGCATGAAACAAATGCTGGAACTGATCCGTGAAGAATTCCCCGATCTGAAATACGGTTATTTCAACCCGCCGATGGAACGGATCAATGGTAATTACGAGCTGGATTTCGCGCATTTCTGATATCTCTAAAAGAAATGTTATCATTCCGGGCGCCACTATGGCCCTGACAAAAAAACATTATCTTTGGTTACAAGATGGCAGATCAAACACAAGGAAAGAATTTCAAGGCGCTCGGCGTTACCGTCGGCGTACATGCGTTGCTGTTAGTGGCGTTGCTGATGATCGGTTTTTCCGCTCCGCCGCCGTTGCCGGATCAGGACCTTGGCATGGAAGTAAATCTTGGTACTTCCAACGACGGCATGGGCGATGAACAACCCATGAACCCGAACCCGCCCGCGGCCAGCCAGCCTGTGCCCGCTCCCGCGCCTCCTACTCCATCCCGCGCGGAAGAAACCGGTAATACCCGGGAACTGGCTACCCAGAATGAAGAAGATGCGCCTGAAGTGAAACAGCCGGTAAAACCCGCCGCCAAACCGAAAGAGATCGCCAAAACAATAGAGAGCAAAACAGAAAAATCCACCACCAAACCGAAAACGGAAGCGCCTCCCGCGCCGCCCGCCCCGAGAAAACCGAAAGCTGTTTTCACCGGCGGCAGCTCCAGCAGCGCTAACAGCGGCAATAATGCAAACGGCTCCAACAATTCAGCAGGAGAAGGCAATACCGGCAGGCCCGGCGACCGTGGCGTACTGGGTGGCGATCCTAACGCCACCGGCTACACCGGTACACCGGGTAGCGGCAGAGGTGCGTCGGATTTCCGCTTACGCGGCCGCAGCCTTGTGAATCGTCCGGATGCTTCGTGGGACGGTAACGAAACCGGTTACGTGGCCATCATCATTAAAGTAGACCGTCAGGGCAATGTGACGAGCGCAACCTATACACCTAACGGGTCCACGATGAGCAACCGGCAGGCCATCCGTATTGCACAGGAGGCCGCGAAGCGGATCAAATACAATGCCAGCACGGAGGCGCCTGAAGAACAGTTCGGCACCATCCGTTTCTACTTCAAACCGCAATAAGGAGAATAATACGCGGTTTTTCCCGTTAATATAACTAACCGTTGCCGATTCTATGTTTCAACGCTCAAAGAAGTGCTTACTGTTGATAACGGGATTGTTCGCTGCCACCGCCGCGCAGTCGCAGATATTTCCGGGATATCATACCAGCCAGTATGCAGGTATTCATGCCGTGCCGTTCAATCCGGCCAGCGCAGCGGGTAGCCGTTACCGTTGGGATGTGAATATCGTTGGCGCCGATGTAAAAGCCGGCAACACGTATTATACATTTGATAAATCGGCTTTACTCTCTAAAGATTCCCTTCGCCAGTTCATTGATTATTTCCCTGACACCAGCGCTTCCCGGAAGCAATATGCCTGGGGAAGCGTGGACCTGATGCTGCCTTCCGCATTATATGCGATCGATGAACGGCAGTCCATCGCCTTCACCTGGCGGCTGCGCGGAGCGGCCAACGGCGGCGGCGTGGAAACATCCACCGCGAATTTCTTTGCTATCAACTACCCTGATCCGAAATATTATGACCGCACCATCGCGGAAACATACGCCGGCGCATACGGCCATTCCTGGAACGAGTTTGGCTTCAGCTATGCCCGGACGATCAAAGACTACGGCGATCACCGCTGGAAAGCTGGCATCACCCTGAAATACCTGTCAGGCCAGGCTGCGGGCTACGGCGTGGGGCGCGACGGCTCTTTTATGTTCAAGAACAGGAACCAGGTAGACATCAATAGCGGCAAAGTAGCTTTCGCCTGGAACGAAGAACTGTCCACCATCGAGAATAACGACTGGCAATCCGTTTACAGTCCGTTCCAGAACCCCGGCATTGGCGCGGACATTGGCATCATCTACGAATGGCGCCCCGATTCCGACGGCTTCGGGTCGTACGAGGACGGCACCGGTACCTGGAATCCCGACGCGGACACCTGGAAAGCCCGCTTCGGCATTTCAGTCGTGGACATCGGCGGCATCAGCTATACGAAAGCCGGTGACAGCAGGGATATGGACATGACGGCGGAGAACTTCAATGCCATGCTGCTGAACAGGATGCGCGGGGAAAGCCTCCAGCAATACGCGCAACGCATAGGCACCTACTTCAGCTCCGAAGAAACGGAAGATAAATTTTACATGAACCTCCCCACTTCCATCAACCTGATGGGAGATTATAACCTGAACGACCGCTTTTTCATCAGCGCCAGCGCCACCATCGGCCTGTTAAGCGGCACAACGGACGACAACAAGAACCATGCGCTCACGCAGCTGCTCATTACGCCGCGGTACGAAACGCGCCACATCGGGGCATATTTGCCTTTCTCCGTTAACCGCTACGGACAAGCGGATGCGGGGCTCGGACTACGCCTCGGGCCGCTGGTGATCGGCTCTGCCTCGCTTTTTTCGAACCTTGCAAGAGGCCGCGTGAATCATGCGGACGCTTTCGTAGCTTTGCGCGTAATTCCCATCCGCTTTTCCAAATGGAGCTGGGATAAGGGCGGCGACGGCATCTTCCGCAAACGGAAAAACAACCTTGGCTGCCCTCCATTGTAAGCGCAAGGCACATGAACTATCAGCAAACCATCGAATACCTGTACAACCGCCTGCCCATGTTCAGCAAGGTGGGCGGGTCCGCATTGCGGCACGACCTGCACAATACCCGCGCATTGTGTGACATCCTCGGGCATCCTGAAAACCGGTATGCCACCGTGCACATTGCGGGCACTAACGGCAAAGGCTCTACGAGCCATATGCTGAGCGCCATCCTGCAGCAGGCGGGTTACAAGGTTGGCTTGTACACCTCTCCGCACCTGCGCGATTTTCGGGAGCGCATCCGTGTAAATGGCGCGCTGATGGAGGAAGATGCGGTGATCTCGTTCGTAGAGCGGATGCAGCCGCATATCGCCGCCATCGACCCGTCTTTTTTTGAAGTGACGGTAGCCATGGCCTTCGAATACTTTGCCGCGCAAAAGGTGGATATCGCCGTTATAGAAACCGGTATGGGCGGGCGGTTGGACAGTACCAACATCATCACGCCCCTCCTTTCCCTGATCACCAATATCAGCTTCGACCATATGCAGTTCCTCGGCGATACCCTGCCCCTGATCGCCGCGGAGAAAGCGGGGATCATCAAACCGGGGATACCAGTGATCATCAGCGAAACGCAGGCCGAAACAAAACCGGTGTTCGAAGCAACGGCGGCGCGGCTTCATTCACCTATTTACTTTGCAGACCAGCGCTTCCGCGTTACCGGCG
This sequence comes from Chitinophaga cymbidii, assembly GCF_007992715.1. Lineage (GTDB taxonomy): Bacteria > Bacteroidota > Bacteroidia > Chitinophagales > Chitinophagaceae > Chitinophaga > Chitinophaga cymbidii. The sequence goes on along the minus strand of NZ_BKAU01000005.1, from coordinate 950,991 downwards.
ATACGCCCGGCCCGGAGAGCCTGCAACTGACGATAAACGGAATGCTTTCTCTCACGCTCGACCTTCCCGGGCATTATCAAAAGAAAAATATTCCCGGCGTGCTGCAAGCCGTGGAAATATTGCGGCAGCAAGGCTGGCAGATCAGCGAAGCGCATGTTGCCGGCGCATTGTCGCAGGTAAAACGGCTGACCGGCATGGGCGGGCGATGGGAAGTGATCGGTCAGCATCCGTACACGGTGCTCGACGTGGCGCATAACGAAGCCGGCATCCGCATGGTGCTGGAACAACTGGCATTGGTATCTTATCAAAAGCTGCACATCGTCACCGGCTTTGTGAAGGACAAAGACGTGCCCGCAGCACTGGCGCTGCTTCCCCCTGACGCCGTGTATTACTTTACAAAAGCCCCCATCCCCCGCGCGATGGACGAGCAGCAGTTACTGGATCTCGGCCGGCAGGCGGGCTTGCAGGGAGATGCCTATCCTGCCGTGCCGGAAGCGTACGCGGCCGCGAAGGCCAATGCTTCGGCGGATGATATGATCCTTGTCTGCGGGAGTTTTTTTATTGTGGGGGAAGTGCCCCGCGACGATGCGTGAAAGGTTATTCCATGACGCGCTTCAGGAAGGCTTCCTTCCGCCGGGTAGCCACTTCGATCTCCGTTCCATCCGCCATCACCACATACCCGCCTTTGCCCTTATTATATTTCCTCACATAAGCAAGGTTGACCAGGTGGGCATGATGCAGGCGGAAGAAGCCGTACCGTTCCAGCAACTCTTCGAACGTTTTCATCGTACGGGAAACAATAATCTTTTGAGCATCGCTTAAATAAAGAATGGTGTAGTTACCGCTGGCCTCGCAGCGGACAATATCGGCGGTATCAACAAACTCCATCCCCTGTTGCGTAGGGAGGCATATTCTTTTGGCGGACACACCAGCCTGCAGGTTAAAGAACAGGGCCTCATATTGTCTGGCTGCCGTCGCCTGCGCCAGGTGATGAATGGTCTTATCCACGCTCTGAACCAGCTCATCCGCTCCCACAGGCTTCAGCAGGTAGTCGATGGCGCTGAAGCGGAAAGCAGTGATCGCATATTGTTCGAATGCCGTGGTAAAGATCACCCGTATGTTTGCAAGGTCGATGTTTTGCAGCAAGTCAAAACCGGTCCCGCCATTGAGCTGTACATCCAGGAAAAGCAGACCGGGATTGTGCCGGCGGATGCTTTGAAGCCCCTCATCCATATCCGTGCAGGCATCCAGCAGCCTGACCTTTTCCGCGCAGTGCGTTTTGAGCAGATTTTGCAGCCGTTCAATACAGTGCATTTCATCGTCTATGATTATGGCGTCTATCATTGTTAGAATTTATGATGAACCGGTAAGCGGATCGTTACGCTAAGCCCTTCCGGCAGGTCTGTAAAAACGACTTCGCTGCCTGATCTGTCAGCATGCTGCAGCATGCTGATCCTCGCGCGGGTGATCTGCGTACCCAACGACCTGTGATCGCTATGGGTTTTAGTACGACCGTGGCCGTTATCTTCCACGATGCAGACCAGCTCCTTTTCCTGCCGGCTGATGCGGATCTGTATCCTGCCGCCCTCCCTGTTGCCGGAAAAGCCATGCCAGATACTGTTCTCCACAAAAGGTTGCAGCAGCAACGGAGGGATCAGCGTATTGGATGCATCCACCGTTTCATCAACCTCGATCACATAATCGAAACGCTCTCTCAGCCGCATTCTCTCCAATTGCATATACAGCTCCAGCACCTCCAGATCCTCCGATAAAGTTATTTCTTTATACTCGGAGTTTTCGAGGATCATGCGGATGAGCCGGGAAAAACGCACGAGAAAATCATCTGCCAGCGCTGGTTTGTTGTTGCTGATGAAGCTGCTGATCGCGTTCAGGGAATTGAAGATGAAATGCGGGTTCATTTGCGCGCGAAGCGCCTTCATTTCCGTATCGGCCATCCGGGTGTGCAGCTCGGCATCCTTCCTTTTTTTGTAGAGCAGATAGCCGGTAGCCGATGCGGCCGACAGGAGTAGGATGCCCGCCAGTACCGCGACCTCCATGGTTTTGCGCTGCCGGTCCCGCGCCTGCGCCAGCGCTATATCCTTATCATGCGCTGCCTTCAGCAACGCTTCTTTCTTTTCATACTCGAACTGTATTTGCTGCCGGGTGATCTCTTTTGTCTTCGCGGAATTATAAATGCTATCCCTTAGCTGGATGTGCTGCTTGTAGGCTTCCAGCGCCAGTGCGTTTTTCCCGGCTTTTGCGAATGCGCGGGATTTAACTTCCCAGGCAAGGCTCTGGTACTGCAGCGAACCTGCTTCCGTGGCAAGTTGCAGGGCTTTTTCAAGATACACTTCCGGTTGATCGCCGGCCTCGGCCAGCTTGATCATCGTAAAAGAAGTATTCTCCTTGTCATTGGTCTGCTCATACAATTGAAGCCCTTTCCGGAGATATTGGCGTGCGGTCGGAAGGTCTTTTGTTTCCTGGTATACCACCGCCATGTTCACGAGATCGCTGGCGATGCGGCGTTTGTTGCCGATGGTTTCATTCAGCGTCAGTGCTCTTTTGTAATAGCGGAGCGCGGCCTCCGGGTCGCCGGTTGCGCTGTACAGCGTACCCAGGTTTCCACAAGCGTTGGCTTCTCCCTGCTTCTGTCCCGCGCGGACGTAGATGTCCAGCGCCTGCTGCGCATATTGCTGCGCTTTCGTGTATTCCCGCATGTTCTTGTATACCAGTCCTATATTCAGCAGCGTATTGGCGAATGCCACGCTATCCTCCTGCCAGTACCGGGCGCCATCCAGGAAATGCCGCAGCGCTTTCGGGTAGTCGGACAATGAAAGGTATACAACGCCCATATTGGTATGCGAATGGGCGATGCCAGCGGAATGATGCAGTGCTGTAAAAAGATGCAGCGCTGTTTCATGGTATTCCAGCGCTTTTGGGAAATTGGAAAGATTATAATAATTCAGGGCAAGATTATTCAGGGCTTTGGCCGCGCCCAGCCGGTTACCGGACTGATTATGAATCCGCAAAGCCTGCTCGCCGGCTTCCATGGCCAGTGAATCTTCCCCTTTTGCCCAATGGTTGGTGCCCTTGTTGTTATACGCCGCCGCCAGTAACCGCGGATGATCCAGCTCACGGGCCAATGCAATGGCCTCGGTTGCGATAGCCACTCCTTTAGCGGGATCGACGGTATAGTAGGCAAAGGAGAGCTCATTGAGAAGATGCAGGCGGATGGTGTCGCGGGCGGAATGCCCGGCCAGCAGATGGTTCAGTGAATCGATCACCGGCTGCTGTGCAAAAGTCTTTCCCGCGAGGAGCAAAACAAGCGATAGCGCAATTTTCCTGATCATGCATTACGGTTTAGGGACATATATACAATGAAGCGGCGCACTTGTCATCCGGTTCCCCGCAGTTAATCATTCGCCGCCGGCGGTTGGTAAGCATGGCTTGAGGGCTTGAAAATAAGCTCTTTCTTTGAGATTAATACCGCTAAAACCCAATACGTATGATATTTTTCCTGTTTCTCCTGATCGCAGCGGTGGCAGTTGTGATCGTTTCCTATAACGCTTTGCAAAAGCTCGGCCAGGATGTGCGTGAACGAGCATCAAACACGCAGGTGGCCATCAGCAAAAAACTTTCGCTTATCAACCAGTTGATAGATGTGGTGAAGAATTACCAGGAGAGCGAACAACTGGTGCAGCTTAAAGTGTCGCAGGACGCCACCGCTTCCTCGCTGGCAAGCAGCTATCAGCAAACCGGTGCCGTGATGGCTGCGGTGCAGGGGATTGCGGACCGCTTTCCCAATCTGAAGGCCAGCGAACAGTATCACCGCCTGGTAGACAGCATCCAGCAATGCGAGCAGAATATCCAGGACTGCCGCGAAAAATACAATCATGCCGTAAAAGCTTACAATACCCGCCGGTCAAAGATCCCCACCGTTTTCTTTGCAAAAACGATGGGATTCCCAGAAGCGCCTTATATGCAATTCGATCTCTCCGGTATGAACGAAGCCGGCTCCCTGCAGGAGTTTAAAACAGACGACGGTGAAAGGCTGCAACAGCTTTTTTCCGGCGCGGGTAATAAAATAGCGGGACTGGCAGCGCAGGCGGGCAAAGCGGGAGCCGACCTTGTAGGCAAAATGCGGGAACTGCCCGAAAAAGACAAAACAAAAAGTTGAATATGTACAGGATTTGTTGCTTCATGCTGGCCGTTCTGCTGGTGGCCGGTTGCTCAAAGAAAAAAGGGGACGATCCGGCCTCAGCCGATGGCTACTACCTGCGTTTCAAGGCGGACGGCGTGCAAAGGGAATACAAACAAACGACCACCGCGCATATTTACTATGATGCGGACAACCTGACCTATCACTGCAACCTGGCCGCCACACTGACCTTTGCCGGCACTACAAAAGACCTGATGACGCTGTTTCTCGTCAATAAAACTGCTTTTACCACCGGCGTCACTTACCGGCTCTCCAACGGTATTGACATGGAGGAAACCGGCGCGGTAATGCCACAGGTGATGATATCCCTGCTGGACCCGCAGGGAAAGCCCTACACGGCCCAGTTCCTGCCGGTAACGGGCCTTCAGTTCGATGACAAGGCGGAAGTACGGTTTTCCGAGATAACAGATAAATATGTTAAGGGTACCTTCTCCGGGCTGGCTTTTGGCGTTCTGCCGGAAAGAAAGGAGATGAAGATCGAAGAAGGCAGCTTTTATCTCTCGATATTCTGACCGGGTGGTAGCAGACTGCGCCGGCATGGGGCTGTTATTGCCCCGTGCTCAACTGCCGGTATCGCTGCAGCGCATAAAATATACAGCTCACATGCAAACTCTGCACAAACCTGTTTTCCTTTAACATACGTTCCACTTCCTCCACATCCGTCAGCAACAGCTCGATCTCCTCATTCTCGTCCAGCTGCTGCTCCTGTACTTTTTTCCCGCCAACGGCGAGGAACATATGCGTAAGGTTGGTGCTGGTGGAAGGATTATGGGAAACAGCGCCCAGGCTGTACACCTTGTCGAAAACATGGCCCGTTTCTTCCAGCAATTCCCTTCTCATGGCAAATTCGGGATCGGTGTCTGTTTTATCCATTACGCCGCCGGGTATCTCTATCAGCGTTCTGCCGATGGCATGACGGTATTGCTTCACCAGTATCACTTTACCTTCTTCCGTAACCGCTACAGCATTTACCCAGTCCGGGTATTCCAGCACGAAGTACGGGTCAACGATCGTTCCATTGGGGGTTTCACATTTGTCACGGCGCAAGGTGAGCCAGGGCTCCACTCTGTAGATGTATTCCGATTCCAGCAGTTTCCAGTCCATATATTTGATGAGTTATTTACTTCCATCCTTCTCTTTCCTTCAGGCGTTCGATATGTGCATGATGATGCAGGCCGTGCCAGGCGTAGTTGGCAAGATGTTTTGAAAGGGTGTATGATGCATGGTTTTCGGGATGAAAAAAGGTGAGGTCCCAGTCGCGGGCTTCCATATGCTCGTAAATGGCCACCCAGCGGGTATGCAGCGCATGCAGCAGGGTGATGGATACGTTGACGGGCGTATGCTGCACGTCGGCCAGCTCGGCCCAGGAGGCTTCCTGGTAGGGTTTGATAGTGGGATTATCTTCCGTGAGGGCCAGCTTGAGGCGGATGAACCCGTTCATATGGGAGTCCGCCAGGTGGTGCACGACCTGTGCTACCGTCCATCCGCCCGGCCGGTAAGGTGTTTGCAGCTGATGGGCATCCAGGTTCTGTATCGCCAGTTCTACCAGCGAAGGCAGGTACCGGATGTCGTTGATGAAACGTTTGCGCATGTCCGCGGTGATCACGGCAGGCGCTTCAAAGCGGCCGATGGGGTAGCGTAGATCTTCCATATCCGTATTGTTGAGTAAGCTATTCCTCGCGCAGGTCCTTGCCGGTCAGCTGGATGAACACATCTTCCAGGTTGGCGGGCTTCACTTCCTTCTTTCTTTCAAATCCGCCCGCTACCAGCTGATCGATCAGCGCATCCGGAGAATCCAGCGCTATCACGCGGCCACTGTCCACTATAGCGCAACGGTCGCACAGGAATTCCGCTTCGTCCATATAATGCGTGGTGATCACAACGGTGGTGCCCTGCTCTTTCACTTGCTGGATCAACGTCCACAGGTTGCGGCGGGCTTGCGGGTCCAGCCCCGTTGTGGGCTCGTCCAGGAAAATGATCCTGGGTTTGTTGATCAGCGTGGTGGCAATGGAAAAGCGCTGCTTCTGGCCGCCCGAGAGGGATTTGTACTTCGCGGTGGCCTTGTCTTCCAGGTTGAATTCCTTCAGCAGCGCGCGCGCATCCACCGGCTGGTTGTACAATCCGCCGAACAGCTCCACCAGTTCCAGGAGGTTCAGGCCGGGATAGTAGCCGGAGGATTGCAGCTGCACCCCGATGATCTTTTTGATCGCACCAGGATTTTCATCCAGGTTGATGCCGTCTACGATCACCGTGCCGGAAGTCTTTTCCCGCAATGTTTCTATGATCTCCAGCGTGGTGGATTTCCCCGCGCCGTTCGGCCCGAGCAGGCCGAACACCTCGTTCTCATACACGTCAAAGCTGATCCCCTTTACCGCCGTGAAGTCACCGTACTGCTTCACCAGGTCTTTCACCTCAATGATCTTGCGTTTTTCCATGCCGCCAATTTACGGCAAAAATCTTTGCGGAAGACGGGAAAATGGGGCCGGTATCCAAACAAGAGAGGCTGCACAACCTTCGTAGTGCAGCCTCTCGGGAAATAAAACGAGTTAGTAAGGATTATTTTTTGGCGACCACCGGTTTGTTGATAAAGATCTGGGTGAAATAGATGATGTTCCCCTTCCCTTTCGCCGTGCCGATGCCGATCATGTTGAAATTGCCGAGCATGTTCTTCCGGTGGCCCGGACTTTTGATCCATCCGTTAACCACCGCTTCCGCATCCAGGTTGCCATACGCCACATTCTCCGCGGCTGCGCTGACGCGGCCCAGCTTTTTGGAGATGTCGTCTATGCGGCTTTCAAACCCGTCGTGCCCGAAAGCGGTGCGGCCGTTAGCCATCGATTTGCTGTGGCCGCGGGCTTCCACATTTAGCACTTCATTCATTGCCAGCGCGGCAAGACCTTTGGATTTGCGGAATTTGTTAACGTAGTAAAGGATGTCTTCCTCCACATTGCCGGAAGCTTTGGCGGTGCGCGGGCTGGAAGCTGTGCCGGTAACAGGTTTGCTGCAAGCGGCCGCCTGGAAGGAAAAGATAACGGCAAAGGCTAGTACAAGGATCTGGCGAAAATTCTTCTCTGTGAACATGTTTTTAAAAACGGTTTAATACTGTATAAAATTGTGCGATCCAATATCGCGCCAAATTTTACCGGATCACCGGCTGTATCATTTCTATCATGTTCTTTGAGCCGATAAAGATGGGAATGCGCTGGTGCAGCTCGTCCGGCTTGATGTCCAGCAACCGCCGCTTTCCATCCGCAATGGCCAGCCCGCCGGCCTTTTCCATGAGGAAGGACATGGGATTGCATTCATAACAGAGCCGCAGACGGCCCTGGCTGTATTTCCCGAAAGCCGGGTACATGAAAATACCGCCCTGGATCAGCGTACGGTGTATCTCCGAAACCATGCAGCCTACAAAGCGGTGGCGGTAGACCTTTTCCTTTTTGTCTTTCGCCATGAACAGCTGGATAGCCTCGCGGATGCTTTCGTCATATAAATGATAGTATCCCATGTTCACGGAGAAGATATCACTGTTTTCCGGCACCTTGAGGTTGGGATGGGAAAGGCAGAACTCTCCGATGCTGGGGTCCAGCGTAAAGCCCTGCACGCTTCTGCGGGTGGCGTATACCAGCATGGTGGAAGATCCGTAAATGATATAACCCGCCGCGATCTGGTAGATTCCCTGCTGCAGGAAGTCCTCCAGCCCACAGGGCGTACCGGTGGGCGTCAGCCGGCGGTAAACGGAAAAAATGGTGCCGATGGACACATTCACGTCAATGTTCCCCGACCCGTCCAGCGGATCGATCAGCACCACGTATTTGGAATTTTTGGAATGCTCATCCGAAAAAGCGATGAACTCCTCATTCTCCTCCGACGCAACACCACAACAGTAAATGCTGGTTGCCAGCGAGTTGATCAGCTGATCATTGGCAAACTCGTCCAGCTTCTTTACAGACTCCCCCTGTACATTGGTTTTACCCGCTTCCCCCAGGATGTCCGCTATACCGGCCTTGTTCACTTCCACATTCACTCTTTTGGCTGCCAGCCCGATGTCCCTTAAAAGCCCGGAAAGCTGTCCTGTTGCGCCGGGGTAATTACGTAGCTCCTGGATCGTAAACTCGTCCAGTGTCATCACTCGTTGATTCAGTCTCATAAACGTTGGTTTTGATTTGTTTGGGTGGGCTAATTTAAGGTAATCGCCTCTATTTCAAGGAAACTGTCATTTCTTGGAGGAAAGATTTTAAAACAAATCTAAAGTTGCCGTACTTTGCCGAATAATTTTTTAACAGAAGAGGATTTACCTTATGAAGGTTTTCAAATTTGGCGGCGCAAGTTTAGAAACTATTGAGCGCATACAACGGGTAGGCCAGATCATACAGTCCTATTCCGGCGACCAGTTGCTGGTGGTGATCTCCGCAATGGGCAAAACCACCAATGAACTCGAGAAAGTAGCACAGAACTTTTTCATGCGCAAACGTGAGATCGCGGCGCAGCTTTTATATAATGTAGAACAGTACCACCTTCAGGTAGCCGAGCAGCTGCTGGGCACGAAGGAGCACAATCTTTTCGTGCAGCTGCAGCAATTCTTCACCGAGGCGGAGTGGACGCTCGGCGAAAAGCCGCTGCGCACATATGATTATTATTACGATCAGATCGTGGGCCTCGGGGAACTGCTGAGCACCGCCATTGTCAGCGCCTACTTCAACGAAACCGGCATTACCAACGTATGGCTGGATGTGCGGGACGTGTTCCGCACGGACGATAATTTCCGCGATGCGAATATCGACTGGGAAGTGACACAGCGGCAGGTGAATGAAAAAGTGCTGCCGCTTTTCAACACCGCCAGCATCGTGATCGCGCAGGGCTTCATTGGCAGCACCGACCAGAATGAAAGCGTGACCCTCGGCCGCGAAGGCAGCGACTTCTCCGCCGCCGTATTCGCCAACCTCCTGAACGCGGAAAGCCAGACCATCTGGAAAGATGTGGAAGGGCTCAAGAATGCCGATCCGAAGATCTTCCCCAATACGGTCAACATCCCCGAGATCAGTTTCGGAGAGGTCATCGAAATGGCTTACTACGGCGCCCAGGTCATCCACCCGAAAACGATCAAACCGCTGCAGAACAAGCAAATTCCGTTATATGTAAAGTGTTTCCTGGACAAGGAACTGCCCGGCACCGTGATCCGTGAAGACGCAGACCAGCGCAGCCTCCCTCCCATCATCGTACTAAAACGGAACCAGGTGCTGATCACCATCACTTCGCGCGACTTTGCCTTCATCACGGAAGACAAGATCAGCGATATTTATGAGATCTTCCATGCCAAAAAGATCAAGATCAACCTCACCCAGAACGCCGCGATCAGCTTCTCCTGCTGCATCGACAACAATCCGGAAAAGATCGAGCTGCTGATAAAGGCCCTGCATCAGGGCTTCAAGATATCTTACAACGAAGGTTTGGAGCTGTTGACAGTCCGCCATTACCGGAACGGACTGCTGGACGAACTGACGAAAGGGAGAAAAATACTGCTGGAACAGCGGTCTGACAGTACAGTGCAGATGGTGGTAAAATGATCACGCCTTTGTAGGCGCTTTCAGCTCGTAAGGCCGGTTAAAAAGCTCCTGTGATACGCAAAAGTGCGCGGACAGCTTTCTGATGATCTCTTTTGACAGCCCCCTGCGGTAGTGCAGGATATCTGAAACAAGACTAGTACTGATGCCAAGCATCCGGGAAAGATCAACGGATTTCATCTGGTGATCTTTCATGAGGTAACGCAATACGCGAACAGGATCTTCCTCTGAAAAAGTGTTGTTCTCTTCATCCCATTTTGCAATCAGCAGCTGTAAAAGCTCAATGGCATCGCGCTCGGGAGCGCTTTTCTTGCCGATCACGACCAGCTCTTCCAGCATTTTGCAGTACTGATTGTACTGGCGGGTGGATTTGATGACTTTGAATTGCAGTGGTTCCATATTTTCATACCAATTGACATCAACAAAGTTATACAATAGTTCGCAAACTGCGTACTTTTTACGAATTTTTTTTTCGCGCGGGAAAAATTCGGGGTAAAGGCTAACAATACGATGTCAATTTACATCATTCAAATGAAAAAAGGAGCGGTTGCCCGCTCCTTTAAATTTTATTTCCATAACGATTTATTTCACCCGCACCGGATCAGCTGGCTTAGGTACCGGTTTGTGCGATTTCGTTTTCAGTTCTTCGAGCAACACCTGTACACCCCGCTCCAGCTGCGGATCACGGCCGGCGATAACATCCGCGGGCGTTTGCTCTACGTCAATGTCAGCCGGCGTTCCCTGGTTCTCGATGATCCAGTTCCCTTTCGTATCATAGATGCCAAAGCTCGGCGATGTTACATAACCGCCATCAATTAGGGAAGGATAACCGCTGATGCCGACAAGAATGCCCATCGTACGTTTACCGATCAGTTTGCCCAGCTGCTTCTGGCTGAACATCCAGGGCATCATATCTCCCCCGGAACCCGCGTATTCATTGATCAGCATCGCCTTGGGACCATAAATCCCGTTACCCGGTGTTGTGAAGCTGCGGCCATCCCTCACGCCCCAATAACTCAACACTTCCCTGTTCAGTACATCTATTACATAATCCGCTACCGAACCGCCGCCGTTAAACCGTTCGTCCAGCAGCAACGCCTGCTTGTCAGCCTGCGCAAAATAATAACGGTTGAAAAATGTATATCCCTCAAACCCGGTGTTCAGCATGTACACATAAGCGATCCTGCCGTTGCTGAGCTGATCGACTTTCTTCCGGTTGTCTTCTATCCAGTTGATCTTGCGCAATTCGTATTCTTTCTGCATATCTATCGGTTCCACGATGATCTCCCTGGCGCCGCTTTCCGAGGCGGTGCCGTTCACCTGCAACACCACCTGGCGGTTCACCTGGTTTTGCAGCAAACTGAAAATGCTCATATCGCCGGTCAGCGGTGTGCCGTTCACGGCCAGGATATAATCGCCTTCTTTCACTTCCACACCTGGCACGGCCAGCGGGGCTTTCAGCGATGGATTCCAGGAAAGCGCGCTATAGATCCGCTTGATACGGTACCTGCCGTTGCTGATCTCGAAGTCCGCTCCCAGCAAGCCGCCGGAAACATTCGGCCCGGCGGGAATGTCGCCAGCGCCTACATAGTTATGGCCCACTACCATTTCGCTCATCATTTCGTTGAGCAGGTAGTTGAGATCAGCGCGGTTGCTGACATGCGGCAGCAGCGCGGCATACCGTTTCTTATTCGCTTCCCAGTCCACCCCATGCATATTCTTCACGTAAAAGAAATCGCTTTCGATCTTGTAGACTTCATCAAATATCTGGCTCCATTCCGCTACCGGGTCAACGTACAAGCTCACGCCTGAAATATCTACCTTTCCTTCTCCGGGATTAGGCTTGCGCTCGGTGCCCACGATCTGGAATCCGCCCTGCGAGGAGAATATCATTTTCTTGCCATCGGCGCTGATAGTATAGCCGTTGGCTTTAGTGAAAGTTTCCGCCTTCCTTTCTTTCAGATCGTAATAACGTATTTCGCCATCCACGAAATAAAACAGTTTGTCCTTCACATTACCGTTCAGTGAACGGTAACCGTCCGCCGGCAGCGGAAGAGCGATGATCCGTTGCTGGATATCGTCCAGGTCCACTTTGATATCTTTCGTGGGCGTTTCTTTGGATTTGGCCGTGTCTTTCTTTTTGCCGGCATCGTCCTTCACTGTTTCTTCGTCGCTTTCCGGCGTAAAGATCGTGGGCGTGCTTTTGGACAGCAGCACGGCATAGATGCTCGATGTTGGCTTGCGGTCGTACGTCTGCATGTGCAGCCCGCTGATAGCCGCGCCGCTGTTGGTGCTGGACGGGAAGAAGATGTATTTGCCGTCCGCGCTGAATACAGGATCGTCCGCATTGCTCATCACGTCCGTAACGGGCGTGGACTTACCGGTTTCCAGGTTGTACAGGTATACGGCGCCGTATTCGTTGGGAGAGGTTTTGAGATAGGTGATCCATTTGGAATCGGGGGACCAGGAAGGCGAGAACACATTGGAGCTGCCCGAAGGAATCGAGGCATTTTTATTATTGTCTATCAGCACGGTCTTTTTGGTGTTCACGTCCACATAATACAGGTTGAAATGCGCGTCGCTGTAAACGAGCTTTTTGCTGTCCGGGGACCAGGTAGGTGAAAAATAGTAGACCGTTTTGCCCAGTTCAATTTCCACAGGCTCTTTCATGGCTTTCTGATCGCGCAGGATCAGCTTGTAGTTGCCGTCTTTGTCGGAAGTGTAGGAGATCCATTTTCCGTCGGGGGACCATGCCGGGTCGCGTTCATGCGTGCCAGGGGAGTTGGAGATGTTACGCACATCGCCTTTCTCTTTGGGGATGGAAAATATCTCTCCCCTCCCCTGTGCCAGCATGCGTACGCCGGTCGGGGAAATATTCACACGTTCAAAGCTGCTGATCTTTTCATAATGCGGGCGTTTGGAAGGAATATCCGCGCGGATGCTGATGGACAGGTCCTTTACGGCGCCGGTAGCGGCATCCAGCAGATGGATGGTAGCGCCTTGTTCAAAGGCGAGCGTTTTTCCATCGCCGGTCAGCGTTTTTACGTCATCATCCTTATACTTCGTTACCTGCGTTACCTGTCTGGAATCGGTATCATAACGGAAGATGTTCATGGTATGATTCCGGTCGCTCAGGAAATAGACGCTTTTACCGATCCACACGGGGCGAATGTTGTTGGAATTGGCCGGCGGTATTTCTTCTATCTGGTGGGTAGCATTGTTGAACACCCAGATCTTCGGCATGTAGCCTCCGCGGTATCTTTTGAAAGGGCGGTAGATGGATGTGCCTTCGGTGGGATCAGGATTTTTGATGTACGCGGTGAATTTGCCGTCCGGGGAAACCGCGCCCTGCGTGGCTTCGGGGATCTTTGCATGCACTGCAGGAAGGCCACCTTTCAAGCTCACGCTGTACAGCTGGGTGGTTCTGCCGGTGGTGGACTCCGCGGCGGAGGCAAAGAGTACATGCTCATTGTCCACCCAGCCTCTCACCAGCTCGCGCGCCGGATGCCAGGTAATGCGGCGCGGATCGCCGCCTTCAATAGGAATGATGTACACATCGGAATTGCCGTCGTAGTTGCCGGTAAAGGCGATCCATTTTCCGTCCGGGGAAAAATATGGGTCCTGCTCAAAAGCGGGATTGACGGTAAGCCTTGTGGGCGAGGAACCATCCCGGCCGGCGATCCAGATATCGCCGGCATACATGAAGGCGATATGTCTTTCGCTGACTGCGGGATTCCTTAATAGTTTTGTCTGTGTCTGTGCCAGTGCAGGCATAGGAGCCATGGCTATCATAGCGCCGATGGACAGGCTAAGCAGTTTATTGATCATAAGCGGTGATGGGTTTAGATAGCTGCGGGAACAGCTGTAGCGCAAAATAGGCCAAAAACCGCAAGATTCTGCAAAAAGCCTGCAAATATTACGTGAATGATGTTTGTCAGGGCGCCTCGCGACACCCCGACAAACCCTTGTGATGGAAAGCTATGCAATGAACGGGTCTACAATAGCCAGTACCTGGTCTTTGGTCAGGGGTTCATCAAAACTCTCTGATGCCGCATTCGCACTGATATTGGTACCATTGATCCCCACGATCTCAATATTCGCCTGTTTGGTCAGTTCTTCGCCGTCATAGCTGGCCTGCACCGCGGCGCCGATGCCGCCGGTATCCTTGCCGGTGATCCACGGTTTGATAGCGGAGTTATTGGTACGCGCCCTGCGCATGCTGCGGATGTGCGACGCATGCCGTGCTTCCACCGAATGAATATTGAGCGCTGCCGTCAGCACATCGTTGTTGGAGATCAGATTCCCGGCCTGCCCTTTGTAAGCCCTCACGCCGGTATCTTCAAAAGTCTGGGCCACGGCCAGGAACAGATCATAATCTGTGAACACGTTTTTGAACGGCCCATTGTTGCTGCCATTGCCTGCGGAGAAATCGAATACCGGCATGGGACCGGGTGTTCCCTGCAAAGCAGTGATCGTGTCCTGCAATAATTTCACATGCGCCACCTCATGATCACGGATGGTCGCGATTGCACCCGCCGGAGGCCCTGCGGGAACAAGGTTGGGCGCGGCAGCTGCTTTCTTGTAAAACTCCGCTTCAAGATGTTCGAGCGTCAATGCGAACTGCAGTACGTCCAGGATGGTGCCGGTAGATTGTCCGTATGCTTTTTTGAACATGCCGCCCAGTGCTAGCGGAACAGCCGCCAGCGCAAGTTTTCCGCTGAACTTCGCAAAACTCTTCATCACGGCGCGTCTTGAATCAAGACGATCGTATACTTCAGGATCAACCTTTTCCAGTTCGGTAATGATATGATGGATATTCATGGTGACAGTTTTTAATTATGAAGTAGGAAGGCCGCTGGCATTCAGTTTCGATTTCAGGAAGCCGGCTGCGGCAGACAGCACAACGGAAGGCGGATTCGATTTGTCGAGGCCGTTCATGTCTACCACTGTATTGTCCGCAAAAGAACCATTGTTGATAAGATCCCGTACCAGCGCGGCATGGCGCGCTTCCACAGAAACGATCTTGCCCGCGAGCAGCAGGTATTGCGGATCTTTAATAAGCATGCCCGCGCCATTGTAAGCGCTTACACCCAGGTCCTCAAACACTTTGGCAGTGCCAAGCACACTGTCCCGGCTGCTGAAGTTGATGGATGAAAAATTAACTTCCAGTGCGGGGATGGCATTTGTACCCAATGCTTTTTTGAAGAACTCGCGGTGTGCGATCTCATGATCCCGGATATCCGTCAGCAATGCCTGCTCGTTCGCTGTAACACCGCTGTAAAAAGACATGGCCACCTGCGTATAGAACGCCGCTTCCAGCTGTTCCAGCGCATACGCATAGTTCAGGATACCGATGTCGTCTTTGCCGAGATAAATGCCACCATCGCCGCTATCGTCTTTTGAACAGCCGGCAATCGCGGCCACAGCGGCAGTACCGGCAAACAGGGTAAGGAACTTTCTGCGCTGCATCCCTTTCGGAGAAAGCATAGCATTGTCACCTTGCTCCTTTGGAACAATTAATTCATGTGCCATATGTTATGGATTTAATACGGGTTTAAAGAAGTGGAATAAATAAGCGTTCACCTTCATCTACGACAAAGCGAACATGCTTGGTTTTCACTAACCCCAAAAAAATTTGCTACAGTTGTTTAACTATCAGCTCATAGTCAACATCATGTTACGGATCACCGCGATCAATCCGGAGGGGAAGATGCCTAACCAGAGCAAAAGGACCATCAATGCGGACAAAGCAAAGATGCCGAAGAAAGGAAGAGAGGCCCGCTTCGCCTGTACCTGCTCATCACGCAATGGCTGGAACATTACGGCGATAACGCGGATATAGTAAAAAAGACCGATCACGCTATTAACGATCAATAGCACCAATAAAAGCCACAGCCCGGCGTCCACACCTGCCGCCACGATATAGAACTTGCCGATAAAGCCCGCTGTCAGCGGAATACCGGCAAGCGACAACAGCATGCCCGTGAAAATAGCCGCCAGCCAAGGCTGCCGCCAGAACAGGCCGGAAAAGTCTTCCAGCAATTCAGCATCACGTACTTTATCAGACAGCATGGCCAGCACCCCGAACGCACCGATGCTCGTGATCACATACGCCACCAGGTAAAATATCACCGCTTCCTGCCCGGCGTGCAGCCCCGCCAGGAAAGCAATGAGGATGTAACCCATATGCGCAATGGAAGAATAGGCCAGCAATCTTTTGACGTTCTGCTGCAGCAACGCCAGCCAGTTACCCACAAACATGCTCGCCATGGCAATGATGGCAAATACCCACCAGAGTATCGTGTATTCATATCCGTTAATGTCCCGGTAAAAACGCATCAGGAGCACCAGCATGCTGCCTTTGGACACTGTTGCAACATAGGCGGCCACCGGCAAAGGGGAACCTTCATAAATATCCGGCGTCCACATATGAAACGGAACAATGCCCAGCTTAAAACCTACCCCGATCAGCATCAACCCGAAACCTGCCACTACACTGGCCGGCACTTCGTGTGCAGCTTGCAGGGAAGCGCCCACGCCGGAAAAGTCCATCCTTCCGGTATGCGCATATACCAGCGCCATCCCGAAAAGCAGGAACGCGGACGATAAAGCAGCCAGCAGCAGATATTTGATGCCTGCCTCATCAGAACGTTCGCGTTTGCGGAGGTAGGCGATCAGCCCGTACAGGCTGATGCTCATGGTTTCCAGGCCGAGGAACAGCGAAATGAAATGCTGGCTGATCACCAGCACCAGCCCTCCTACCGTTGCCAGCAGCAGCAGGATATAATATTCCTCCTTGCGTTCCTCGCGTTGCTCAAAATAGCTGAAGGAAAGGAACAGCACGCTCAGGCCGGCCACCAGTATCAGTCCCGTGTTGAACAATGCAAAGGCGTCCACCACAAAGAGCGGCGCGATCATATAAGGCACTTCATACGGCTGTATGAACAGGGATAAAAAGGCCAGCAGAAAAGCGAGCACGGTAAAGGCATGCATCACGCGGTGATTTCTTTTGATGGCCACCAGCAACATCGCGATCACGGCAGATCCGCTGATGATCAGTAAGGGCAGTATGCTTAAAAGACCGGATGTTGACATACACTATTATTTAGTTGGATGAATGGCCACGTCCGTGTAAGGCGCCTGCGGCGCCAGCACTACCGTGGGAATGGAAGGTTTCACCGTGCGGATCACGGGCTGGGGATAAACGCCCAGCCAGATGATGACGGCTATCAATGGCATCAGCATCAGACCTTCCCGGAAAGAAAGGTCCGGCAGCTTGTATTCACGCCACGACACGCCAAAGAATACTTTTTGCATGATGCGCAGGGAATAGATCGTGGCGATGACGAGCCCGATCGTGGCGGCTACCGTGATCCAGGGCTGCGATTGCCAGCTTCCCGCCAGCACCAGGAACTCCGCAATGAAATTCCCCAGCCCCGGCAACCCCAGCGACGCCATCACGAACACCATAGACACCACACCCAGTCCCGGCAACGCCGGCCACAGCCCGCCCATCTTTTCCAGCTCGCGCGTATGCAACCGCTCATACAACACCCCCGCGATCATAAACAATGCGCCGGTGCTGATGCCGTGCGTGATCATCTGCATCACCACGCCCTGGTACGCCATTTCGGAAAACGCAAACGCCCCCAGCAGCACAAACCCCATGTGGCTCACACTCGTGTACGCCACCAGCCGCTTCAGGTCCGTCTGCGCAAACGCCAGCTTGCCGCCGTACAGAATACCCACCGCGCCGAGCAGCATGATCCATGGCGCAAAAGCCTGCGATGCCTCCGGGAACAACGGCAGCACAAAACGCAGGATACCATATGCCCCTGTTTTCAGCAGCAACCCCGCCAGCACAACGGAACCCGCTGTGGGCGCCTCCGTATGCGCGTCCGGCAGCCAGGTATGGAGCGGAAATGCGGGCAGCTTAACGATGAAAGCCGTCAGGAAACCCAGCATCAGCCAGCGGCCGGTGGTTTGCTCCATCGGTGTGTTCAGCAGCGCAAAGTAAGAGAACGTGTATTCATTGGTGTTATGTGCATGCACAAAATACAATCCCAGGATTGCCAGCAGCATCAGCAGGCCGCCGGCCTGGGTGAAGATGAAGAACTTGAACGCCGCGTACATCCGGTTCTCATGCCCCCAGATGCCGATGAGAAAGTACATCGGTATGAGCATCACTTCCCAGAA
The DNA here is from genome assembly GCF_007992715.1 of Chitinophaga cymbidii. GTDB lineage: Bacteria > Bacteroidota > Bacteroidia > Chitinophagales > Chitinophagaceae > Chitinophaga > Chitinophaga cymbidii. The sequence continues at coordinate 933,015 of NZ_BKAU01000005.1, read as the reverse complement.
GAAATAGAACAGGAACAGGTCCATTGTGAGGAAAACGCCGGTGATGCCGGCGAGCACGAACAGCAGGTTGAAATGGAAGAACCCTACCCTTTCTTTGATCTCGTTCCATGAAACCAGTACGGACAAAGCTCCGAGAAAGAACGTGAGCATGAGCATCAGCAGGCTGAGGCCATCCAGCGCCAGCGAAAAGCTGATCCCGAAGCGCGGCATCCAGTCCCGGTGAAAGGTGGAAAGCCATGGGCCCGTGGCGCTTTCCGTCTGCCACCAGAGCCCCGCCGCCAGCACCAGGTCCGCTGTCATTGCCAGCAACGCGATCCAGCGCGGCAAAGCCTGGTTCCATGCCGCCGCTATCCAGGCGAGTAACGCGCCTGCCATCGGAATGAGGATGAATAATAAAAGGATCATGCGTTACCGGTTTATGGTTATACAAATTCGCGCCAGATGATCACAGACAGGATCACCACGGCGCCCATCACAATCCCCATCACATACCAGCGGAGAAGACCGCTTTGCGTGGCGGACATCATCCGGTGAAAGCCTTTCGTTATATACGCGATGCCGGTATAAATCCGGTCGACCACATCTTTCCTGTTGATGCGCGACAGCTGCACGAACGGCCTTACAAACAGCCAGTCGTATGCTGTATCAAAGCCCCATCCGTCCTTCCAGAACTGCTTCAGGCCATCTGCAAAAGGAACATGCAGGAACTTCCAGATGATGTATATGCCGAGGAAAGACAACGCCGCCGCCGCGCCCTGCGATGCCCATTCCATCGCCACGGAGCCGTGCGATTCCACCGCGGGCAGTACAGGCGCCAGGAAATCGCTGAGCAAGGTAACATGCCCCAAAGTATGCGGCAGCTCTATAAACCCGGCTATAGTGGATAACACCGCAAGTATGTACAGCGGCACCATCATATTATTGCCGGGATGGTGATGCACTTTTGTTTTGACATCTCCGTAAAATACGAGGAACACCATGCGGAAGGTGTACATCGCGGTAATGAATGCGCCGGTGACCGCTGCGATCCAGTACCAGGGGCTTCCGAGCGGGGATGTCCACGCCAGCCACACGATCTGGTCCTTGCTGTAAAAACCGGCGGTAATGAAAGGAATGGCCGCAAGCGACGCCGAGCCAATGAGGAACACCCAGAACACGCCGGGCAAAGACTTTCGCAGACCGCCCATTTTAAACATATCCTGCTCATGATGCAACGCTACAATGATAGCGCCCGCACCCATGAACAACAGGGCTTTAAAGAACGCATGCGTGATAAAATGAAAAATGGCGGCAGACCAGGCGCCCACGCCCAATGCCAGGAACATATACCCGATCTGGCTGATGGTGGAATAAGCCAGCACTCTTTTGATATCTGTTTGCACCAGCGCACTGCATCCTGCCAGCAGCAGGGTTACCGCCCCGATGATCCCCACCGTGGCCTGCGCGGCGGGAGATAATGTGAACAGCACGTTCGTCCGTGCAATGAGGTACACGCCTGCCGTTACCATGGTGGCGGCATGTATCAGCGCGCTCACGGGCGTTGGACCGGCCATCGCGTCCGGCAACCAGGTTTGCAGCGGCAGTTGCGCGGACTTGCCCACAGCGCCGCCAATGAGCAGGAACGCGATCAGCACAACGGTGGGATCGCCGCTAGCCCACAGCGCCGGCGCTTTTTCCAGGATAGCGGAAAGTTGCAGTGTTTGCGTATGCTGCACCAGCAGGAACAGCGCAATGGCCATAGCGGTATCGCCTACACGAGTAACGATGAACGCCTTGCGCGCGGCGGCGCCGTTGGCGGGATCTTTATACCAGAAGCCGATCAGCAGGTAACTGCACAGCCCCACGCCTTCCCATCCGAAATACAATAACAGCAGGTTATCGGCCAGCACCAGCATCAGCATGGCGCCCACAAACAGGTTCATGCAGGCGAAGAAACGCGCGAAATCAGGGTCATCCGACATATAGCCGGTGGAATACACATGGATAAGAAATCCCACGAACGTGATCACAAACGTAAAGGCCAGTGACAATGCGTCCAGGTGCAGGGTAATGCCGATGTTAAAATTTCCGATGGACAACCAGTTCCACAACGGCAGGGTGAACTGGTCCAGCCCCTGCGCCGTCAGCTGATATCCCGCCATAAGCGTGATGAGCGCGGCAATGCCCACACTGCCGCAGCCGATGACGGATACGCCTGCCTTACCGATCCTCCGGGAGAACAGGATCAGTATCAATGCGCCCAGGAAGGGCAATGCCGGGATGAGATAGATCCATTGCATAAGGTCCGTATTTAGTTATCCGCGCATGATGCTGGCTTCATCACTGTCCAGTGTTTTTAACTGATGATATAATTGCAGGATCAGCGCCAGTCCTACCGACACTTCCGCCGCCGCCATCGCCAGAATGAACATGAACATGACCTGCCCCTCCGGCTGCCCCCATCTTGATTCTGCCACGATAAAGGCCAGTCCGGCCGCATTCAGCATGATCTCCACGGAGATCAGCATGAAAATGATGTTACGGCGGATGAGGATGCTGATCAGTCCGAGCGTAAATAAAATACCTGCAAGGATAAGCCCTGCTGTAGTAGCGGATATCATTCTTCTGCTGTTTTTTCAAGGAAACGATGGGTGATCTTTTTCTTTTGCCTGCCGAGGTGATAAGCTCCCACAATGCCCGCCATCAGCAGCATACCGGCCAGTTCCACGGCCAGTACATATGGGCCGAAAAGGCTGAGGCCAACGGCTTTCGGGTCTACCGTCACGATCTCGTCCACCGGCTCGGAAGGCAGCAGGATGAGATATCCCAGCTCCACCAGCAGCACCACGCACAATAACGACGGCCCTATCCATATGCGTGGCGTCAGCCACAGCCGCTCTTCACTGGCCGTTTGCGGGCCGAGGTTCAGCATCATCACAAAAAATATGATCAGCACCATGATGGCGCCTGCATATACGATCACCTCCAAGGCCGCCATAAAAGGCGCTCCGTACAAATAGAATATCACGGCAATGCTCAAGAACGAAACGACCAGGTATAACAATGCGTGCATGATGTTATACCGGGTGATCACCATCAGCGTGGAAAACACGGCTATTGCGGCGGCTATGAAAAATGCAGGTCCCATGTCCGGTGTTTTATGGTAACAGGCTTTTAATGTCTACCGGCGGTTCTTCCTTCGCGGCTTCACCTTTGTCTTTCCCGCTGATGGTCATACCGGCGACCTTGTAATAGTTATAACCGGGGTATTTGCCCTGGCTGTTGATCGTCAGATCTTCCTTTTCATATACAAGATTTTGACGGTTGTATTCCGCCATTTCGAAATCGGGCAATAGCTGGATGGCGTAGGTGGGACAGGCTTCTTCGCAAAAGCCGCAAAAGATGCAGCGGGAAAAGTTGATGCGGAAGAATGAGGGATACCTTCTGCCGTCCGGGGCTTCCGCGGCCTGCAGCGAGATGCAGTCAACCGGGCAGGCGGCGGCGCAGAGGTAACATCCTACGCAACGTTCCCCGCCGTCCGGGTCACGGGTCAGCGCGATGCGTCCGCGCCAGCGGGCCGGCAGAGGGGCTTTCTCTTCAGGGTACTGGTAAGTTTCCCGCTTGTGGAACATATGCAGGAATACCAGCCACATGCTTCTTATCAGACTAAACATCGCAATTATTTTAAAATGAGTATAATGGCTGCTGTTGCCAGCAGGTTTAATAACGATAAGGGGAACAGCACTTTCCAGCCGTATTCCATCAGCTGATCATAGCGCGGCCGGGGCATGCTGGCCCTTAGCAGGATGAAGAGGCTGATGAACACGAATGTTTTCAGGATGAACCAGACCACGCCCGGCAGGAAAGCCGGTCCCAGCCAACCGCCGAAATACAGCGTTACGATCATGGAAGAAACGAGGGTGATGCCGAGGTATTCTCCGATGAAGAACATACCGAACTTCATACCGGAATATTCCGCGTGAAAACCCGCTACCAGCTCGCTTTCCGCTTCAGGAATATCAAACGGCAGCCGGTGGGTTTCCGCTACGCCCGCGATCAGGAAGATGACGAAGCCGAGGAATTGCGGAATGATGTACCACATGCCGCGCTGTGCTTCCACGATCTCCCGCAGGTTGAAGGTGCCGCTCAGCAGCACCACGCCCATCAGCGCCAGCCCCATGAACACTTCGTAGCTGATCATCTGCGAAGCGCCGCGCATGGCGCCCAGCAGTGAATATTTGTTATTGGAGGCCCATCCACCTAAAACAACACTGTACACGCCGATCGACGACATGGCGAGGAAGAACAGCAGACCGATGTTGAAATCAGCTACCAGCACATTCGGGCCGAAAGGGATCACGGCAAAGCTCATGAGCACGCTGGCTACCACCACCGCCGGCGCGAATACAAACACGATCTTGTCCGCGAATGGCGGTATCCAGTCTTCCTTGAAGAACAGCTTGATAGTGTCCGCCAGCACGATGAACAGACCGAAGGGGCCCGCGCGGTTAGGTCCGTAGCGGTCCTGCCACAAGGCCAGCATCCTGCGTTCCAGCCATATCAGGCCGGCCGCGGTATTGAGCAGCACGAACAACACGCCGCCGATGATCCACCAATAATTTACTGCCTGTTGCATAAGCCAATGATTTAAATCGTTTCTGTTCTGACGTTGCTGAAGCGGATACACTGCGGCATATCCACCACTTCCGCGCCGCGTATGCCGGCATTCAGCGCGGCGATGCCGCGGGGCAGCCAGTTGTTGGCTTCCACCGCCATCGTATATGGATGATCGTCCACTTCAAAATTTACCCATGTGCCCGGTGAAGCGCCCCATTGATGGAGGTCTTCCGGGTTGAGATAGATCACGAACGGCTCCGGCGCGCCACCGGCGATACCGCTGGTATGCATGCTCAGCTCATCCGATCCGAAGATGTGATAAATGGGCATGAGATGCACGTGCCCCGGCATCGGCACGAAAGGTTCCGGCGCTTCCGTAAAGAAAGGAATGCGTCCGTTTACATGGGCTTCGAGTAGACGTTTGCCGGGATCGCCACCATGCAGCGCACCGCCTATTTCTGATTGAAACTTGTTGACCGACTGCACGGAATTCCATCCGGGCGACCAGAAGAACGGGATCAGCGGCGCAGGCGGTTCCCCGCGGAAACCTTCCATGGTAAAGGACAACGGGGTGTCCACATCTTCCGGCGGCTTTGGCTCGCTGACGTTCTCGTTAGCCAGCATGGCCGTGCGCCCGCTGTAGCGGTGCGGTTCCCGTGGTATCTTCTGGCCGGCCATGCGAAAGTCCGCCGCGGGCGCGAGCTCCTGTATACTTTCCAGTGCGGGCACGGCTACCGTCATCGCCCACACGATATCGTCGAGGTTTTGCAGGCCGTTCAGCCGGGGGATGCCCGCTTTCTCCGCGATCTGCAGGAACCAGCGCCAGCTTTCCTGTACCTGGTCTTTCGGCACGTACACCTGGTAGTAGCGCTGGGCGCGGCCTTCGTTGTTCACGATGGTGCCGTCCGCTTCCGCGAAGGTGCCGGCGGGTAATATCAAGGTGGCGCGTTCCGCGGTGGGATTGTAGAGGTGATCTACAACGATCACTTCCTTCGCAAGGCGGAACATTTCATCCACAATATGTTTATCCGCGCGGCGGTAAAGATCATTTTCGAGAATGACGAGCGTATCGGCATCTCCATGCCGCAGCACGTCCAGCGCGGAATCCAGGCGATGACCGCCCAGCATTTCAAGCCCCAGGCTGTTGCATTCGGGCACGGTGAGGCTCAACATCGGTTGTTTGCCTTTTTTGTGCAGCGCCCATGTGATGTTGGCGGCTGCTTTCATATAAGCGTCGTTGCCACTGCCATAGCCGCTGATGACCAGCGGGCGTTCGGCTGCTTCCAGCGCCTGCACGATCTCCTTTACCAGTTCCCGTTCCTCATCGTTCAGACCGTTGACGGCCGGTATTTCGGCGCCCAGTGCATGGCTCACGGCAAAGGCTATACGTGCGAGGTTATCCGGCGCGCCGCGCTGCGTTCTTGCCGCCAGCTCATCGAGCTTGGTGGGAAAAGTATGAAGGATGAAAAGTGGGCCTTTTTTGTCCTGCATGGCTTCCCGCACCGCGGCATCCTGCCATTCGGCGATGTGTACCGTCTGAATAGCATCCTGCATCGGCTCCTGCCGCACAGCCTGCCGTACCGCCAGGGCCAGCATCGGCGCGGTATTGGTGAGGTCTTCCCCGAGGATGAGTACCATGTCCGCTTTCTCCACTTCATGCAGCGAAGGCGTGCGCACCGGGCCGTCCCGCAGTATCTTCAGCGCCAATGCGGTGTGATCGTGTTCCATGTCAGACATGCCGATATAAAAATGATCGGCGCCTACCAGCTGGCGCAATGCGAAGTTCGATTCGAGGCTCGCGCGCGGGGAACCGATGCCGATGGCTTTTCCATTGCGCAGCTTGTCCGCCGCCTGCGCCACGATCCAGTCGCTGGACGGTGTACCGTTATGATGCGGGCGGATGGCGGGTTGATGGATACGCTGCGGGCTGTTGACAAATTCATACCCGTAGCGGCCCCTGTCGCAGAGAAAATATCCGTTCACCTCGCCGTTATAGCGGCTGGTGATCTGCCGGATGGAGCCATAGCGCTCGCCGGCAACCGTGTTACAGCCCAGGGAACAGCCCTGGCATACGGAGGGGGCATAGGTCATGTCCCACTTGCGGGTATAGTGCGATTTGAGTGTTTTGTCGGTGAATACGCCGGTGGGACAAACTTCCGCGAGGTTGCCGCTGAACTCGTTTTCCAGCCGGCCGGGCTGCTGCCTGCCAAAGTAAACATGATTGTGCGCGGCAAATACATCGAGGTCCTTGCCGCCGGCATAATCTTTATAGAAGCGCACACAGCGGTAGCATTGTATGCAGCGGTTCATTTCGTGGTTGAGGAAGGGGCCGAGGTCCTGGTTGCGGTAGGTGCGTTTCGTAAAACGGTAATCACGGTAGCTGTGGCCGGTCATCACCGTCATGTCCTGCAGGTGACAGGAACCGCCTTCATCACACACCGCGCAGTCATGGGGATGATTGGTCATCAGCCAGCCGATGACGTGTTCCCTGAATGCCGCCGCCTCACTATCGTCTACGGATATACGCACATTGTCACGCACGGGCTCCATGCAGCTCATCATGATCCTGCCTTTTTTATCGTCTTCATCCTTGAATACTTTGATGGCGCATTGCCGGCAGGCTCCCACGGAGCCCAGCGAGGGATGCCAGCAGAAATAGGGCAGGTTGATGCCCAGTTGCAGGCAGACTTCCAGGAGGTTCCTGCCGTCCTTTACCGTGTAGGCTTTGTTGTCAATGTATATGGTCGCCATAAGGACATTTTTGTTCTTTGATGTGTCTTTCAAAATCATCCCGGAAATACTTCAGGGCGCTTTGCAGCGGCTCCATGGCGCCGGGCGCCAGCGCGCAGAAGGTGTTACCGGGCCCCAGCAGCGTGGCATGCGATGCCAGCAAAGCCAGGTCTTCTTCCCTGCCCTGCCCCTGTTCTATGGCCCAGAGCAGCTTCTCCGTCCACGGCAGACCTTCGCGGCAGGGCGTGCAGAAACCGCAGGATTCCTGCGCAAAGAAATGCTCGAGGTTGTGCACGAACCCAACGGGACAGGTCTGATCGTCCAGCACCACCATTGTACCGGTGCCGAGCCTGCTGCCGGCAGCGGCTACACCGGCAAAATCCATTTTTACGTCCATGTGCTCTTCTACCAAAAAGTCTGTGGACGCACCTCCGGGCAACACGCCGCGAAAGCGGTAGCCGTTCTTCATCCCGCCCGCATGCTCTTCTATCAGCTCGCGCATGGTTACGCCCATGGGCAGTTCCCAGGCGCCGGGCTTGTTCACCTTTCCGCTTACGCCGTAAATTTTCGTACCCCCGTCCGCGGTATGGCTTAATGACTGGAACCAGGCGGCGCCTTTGTTCACGATATGCGGGATGTAGGAAAGCGTTTCCACGTTGTTGACGATGGTGGGTTTGCCGAAGAGGCCGCTCACCTGCGGGAACGGTGGCTTGGCGCGGGGCGTGGCGCGTTTCCCTTCCAGTGAATTGAGCAGTGCGGTTTCCTCTCCGCACATGTACCGGCCCACGCCGGTGTGCAAATGCATGTCGAGCGAGTAATCACTTCCCAGTATGTTCTTGCCGAGGTACCCGGCATCATATGCTTCCTGGATGGCCTTGCGAATTTCTTCAGCGGCTGCTTTGTACGCCCACCGCAGGAATACGAAAGATTCCGTGGCCTGTATCGCGAACGCCGATACGATCATCCCTTCTATCAGCTGATGCGGGTTGCCTTCCAGCAGCCAGCGGTCTTTGAACGTGCCGGGCTCCATTTCGTCCGCATTCGCCACGAGGTATTTGGGGCCGCTTACGTCCATCGGCACAAAACTCCATTTCATTCCGGTGCTGAAACCCGCGCCGCCTCTGCCTTTGAGGTTGGATTCCTTCACGAGCGCGGTCACTTCCGGCGGCGTCATATGCCGGATGGCTTTGCGCGCGGCCTGGTATCCGCCGACGGCTTCGTACTGGCGCAGCCCCAATGGAGGGAAGGTGATATGTTGTGTCAGCGGACGTTCCATGTCAGGTATATTTAGCGAGAATATTTTCCAATACATCCGGCGCCAGGTCGCGGTACAGGTCCTGGTCCACCATGAGGGCGGGCGCATGGTCGCAGGTACCGAGGCATGGATTGGGAAGTAAGGTGAAGCGGCCGTCCGGTGTGGTCTGGCCGTATTGAATGCCAAGCAGGTTAACGAGCTGGCGGTGCAGATCGCGGAACCCCATTACATAACAGCTGATGCTGTCGCACAGGAGAATGATATGCCGGCCCACGGGCTGCCGGAATATGAGGTTGTAGAAGGTGGCAACGCTGTCCACTTCCTCCGGGCTCATCTCCAGTATGTCCGCCACATCCCTGATCCCTTCGTCCGACACCCATCTGCGGTGCTGCTGTACGATCTTCAAGGCTTCTATGCAGGCTGCCTTTTTTACCGGCACCTGCCGGATCTCCTGTTCGATCTGTTCCTTTTCTGATGTGGTTAGCATGTCAGTTCATTTTATCGGTCTATGTCGGCCAGCACATAATCCATGGCGCCGAGTATGGATAACAGGTCGGCCACCGTGTAGCCGCGACTGATATATGGTATCATCTGCATGTGCGCGAACGACGGGGTGCGCACCCTCACACGGTAGGGCGATGTGTTGCCGTCGCTTGTGAGGTAATAGCTGTTCCAGCCTTTGGTGGCTTCGGTGACCACCATCGCTTCGCCGGGCGGGATCACGGGTCCCCAGCTCACGTTAAGGAAGTGATGGATCAGCGTTTCGATGTCCTGCATCGTGAACTGCTTCAGCGGCGGTGTGGCGAGGGGGTGATCGGATTTATACGCGCCGGCGGGCATATTGTCCAGGCACTGCTCAATGATGCGCAGGCTTTGCCACATTTCGTTCACGCGAACGACTGCACGATCGTAGCAATCGCCGTTCTCCGCGATGGGTATATCGAACTGGTAATTTTCATAGCCGCTGTAGGGGCGCTGCTTGCGCATGTCCCATTCCAGGCCGCAGGCGCGCAGGCCGGGGCCGGTAACGCCCCAGTCGATCGCTTCTTCGAGGGTGTACACGCCGATGCCGACGGTGCGCGCTTTGAACAGGGCGTTGCGCATCACCATCTTGTCGTATTCCTTGAGTTTCTTCGGGAAGTAATTGATGAAATTGCGGACGAGGGTATCCCATCCGTTAGGCAGGTCCTGCGCCACGCCGCCGATGCGGAACCAGTTGGGATGCATGCGGCCGCCGCAGATGGCTTCTATGATCTCGAATACTTTTTCGCGGTCGGTGAACATATAGAACACGGGCGAGAGCTGGCCTACGTCCTGCGCGAAGGTGCCGTACCATACAAGGTGGCTGGCAATGCGAAAAAGCTCGCAGAGCATGACCCTGATCGTTTCTGCGCGTGCAGGGACCTGGATGCCGGCGAGCTTTTCGACCGTGAGCAGGTAAGCAAGATTATTGTTCACTCCGCCCAGGTAATCTATTCTGTCAGTATATGGAATGTAGGTGTGCCATGATTGCCGTTCCCCCATCTTCTCAGCACCGCGGTGGTGAAAGCCGATGTCCGGAACGGCGTCCACAATGTCCTCGCCGTCCAGTTGCAGGATGATGCGTAGTACGCCGTGGGTGCCGGGGTGTTGGGGGCCGATGTTGAGGAACATGAAATCCGCGTCTTCGCTGCGGCGCTTGAGGCCCCATTCTTCGGGTGAGAACTGCAGGGCTTCCTGTTCCCTGTCCATTTTCTCGTCAAACAGCTGGAAGGGGCCGATCTCTGTGGCGCGGGCGGGGTGTTCCTTGCGGAGGGGATGCCCTTTCCATGTAACGGGCATGAGTATACGCTTCAGCAAGGGATGCCCATCGAAGCGGATACCGAACATGTCGAACACTTCGCGTTCGTACCAGTTGGCGCAGGGCCAGAGGTGGGTGATGCTGGGAACGGAAGGGTATTCTCCGCGGAGGGCGACCTTGAGGCGGACAAATTCGTTGCGTTCAAATGAAAAGAGGTGGTAAACGAGGGTGAAATCTCCTGTGCCGTTGTATTTGCTGCTGAGGGCGCGTTCATCGACAGCCGTGAGGTCGTAGAGCATGTTGTACGGCTGTTCGGCTTCGGAACGCAGGTATTCCAGCACGGCAATGATCTTTCCCGACGGCGTCCAGATCGTGGGCGTCTCATCCCGGGTGAGCTGTTCGTGGAAAATATTCTCACCGAACCGGGAGCAGAGGGTGTTAAAGATACTCGCGGGCATGATCACGTTTTTACTGCGTTCATCGATGCGCCATGCTGTAGAACTTTTCCCTTGCTTACATGAGCTTCTGTACCAGTTTAAATTCTTTCTTCCGGTTCCTGGAGCCGGATGATATCATCTTCCTGCAGTACAAGATACTGCGGTTGCCTGCCGGCGCTCTGCACCGGGGGCTTCAGGAACTTGTGCCTGAAACGTTCCGCGGCCTCATGCAGCATACTGCGGCCGTGACCGAAACAGGCTATGTCAAAATCAAAAGTCGATAATCTTTCCAGGCTATGCATCGCCATTTCTTCATCTTCATAAAAGACGGAATAGCCAAGGCCGAACATGTTCATCGCCGTATCCGCGGCAAAGAGCACATTTCTTTGTCCCGGCATGAAGAAAGCCAGCTGTCCCGCGCTGTGGCCGGGTACATGTATCACGTGAATGCCGCCGGCCAGCGGCAGCCAGTCGCCATCCCCTATCTCTTCGTCCACTTCCACCGGCCGGATGGCGCCGGGACTATTTTTGATCATGAGATTATACATCAGCTTTTGCACAAGGCCGGGAAAATAAGGATCGTCCGGCTTTGGCACGTCTCCCTGCCGCACCAGCGGCACTTCCGCGGGATGCATATAGAGTCTGGCGCCGGTGAGTTGCTTCAGCTCCGCCGCATTGCCGCTATGATCAGGATGACTATGTGTTAAAAGGATGTGGCGGATCTCCTCCACCCCGCGCCCTGTCTGCCGCACCGCGTCCAGGATACGGCCGGTCTGGCCGGGAGCGCCGGTATCGATCAGCGTCAGCTCGTCATCTTCCAAGAGGAAGCTGTTCACACGACCTAACGGTATCTCATATACGTTTGCTGTGATCCTTTTCACTTTCATATTTCATCCGTTGTTTTGAAATCGGTCATTTGTTGGCGTTTCCCGCGGTTCACGTCTTTCATGGAAATCTTCTCCGGCCTGATAACGCCCTGTTCCCCGATCACCCAGCTGAGCGGGCGCTTTTCCTTGCCTACGGACTGCTGTAAGAGCACCAGCCCGTGCATGAAGGCATCCGGCCGCGGCGGGCATCCGGGCACATATACATCCACCGGCAGAAATTTATCCACGCCCTGCACAACGCTATAGATGTCGTACATGCCGCCGGAGTTGGCGCAGGAGCCCATGGAGATGACCCAGCGGGGTTCCATCATTTGTTCGTATAGCCGTTTGATGATGGGCGCCATTTTGATGAATACCGTGCCGGCAATGACCATCACGTCCGCTTCGCGGGGCGTGCCGCGGATCACTTCCGCACCGAAGCGCGCGAGATCGTATTTGGGCGTCATGCCGGTGGCCATTTCCACGAAACAGCAGGATAGTCCGAAGTGGAAAGGCCACATCGAGTTCTTCCGGCCCCAGGCCAGCAAGCGGTCCACGGACGTGAGCATTACGCTTTGCCCCATTGTTTCCTCAATGGAGAAATGGCCGTTGCGGTCCGGCGCTGCGTCTTTCGGTTCAGTGAGCCACCACTTCATGCTGCTGTTTTTTGATGATGGAAATGGAACTGCTTTTCCTGCGCATCTTTTTGTAGGCGCGGAGTATCTTCTTTCCGTCGGGACCGAAGTCCAGCGCGCCATTGCGCCATTCATAAATCAATACAACCAACAAGATCAAAATAAATACGGATACGCCGATGAAGCCCGCCCATCCGAGTTCGCCAAACGCAATGGCCCATGAGATCACGAAAACGGTCTCAATATCGAAGATGACGAACAACATGGCAACGAGGTAAAACTGGGAGGGAAAGCGCAAGCGGGCGGAGCCGGTGGAGAGGATACCGGATTCGTAAGCCTCGCCGGTAGCGCGGTCTTTATGATGCTGCCCCAATATATAGGACAGTCCAAGGATGACGAGGACGAGCACCATTATGATGCCGGCAAAAACAAGGAAAGGCCACATCGGACTCATGGCTGTACGTTTTATTATTCAGATCTGTTTGATCCTTTGCTGAGGCTTGTTTTATTGCATATCCAAACTAGCTTTAACGCGCGCTTCATTACTGAACGTCCTTGTCAGATCTAACAATAAAACAAATTCAATGGGTTGTGTGTTGGTCGTGGAAATGCCTAGCTAGTGGTGAGTGCCGTGGATGTAACATTCGAGGTTCTCAATAATTTCCTTCTGCTCATCCATGATGAACTTTACAACGTCACCAATGGATATCAAGCCGACTAATGTTCCTTCATCATTTACTACTGGTAAATGCCGGATTCTTTTATCGGTCATTTTGCACATGCATGTTTCTATGGTTTCATCTTCTGTAACAGTGATCGGATGCTCCGTCATAATTTCGCGGATAGTGGTCTCTTTGGATGCGCGGCCTTTGAGGATAACCCTGCGTGCGTAATCACGTTCTGAGAAAATGCCGAGGAATTTGTTGTTTTCAATTACTACCAGCGCACCTACGTTCCTGTCTACAAGAACCTTCAGGGCTTCATACACCGTACTGTCCGGGTGTACGGAATAAACCTCATTTCCTTTGCCCACCAAGATATTTCTGACTCTTCCCATGGTAAGCTAATTTTGAGTTGACGAATAATGTGAAAAACCTACTTTAAGTTAGCCTTATTTTCTTATAAAAGCAAAAAGTAAAAGGGAAAAAGAAAGCGTCGTAACAGCTATTTTCTCTTTCCCTTTTATTCTACGTACGTTACATTTTACGTTTTTTACGCTACTGTAAACGTCAGATATTTTGTTTTTTCAGTTCTTTCACGGCATAATCCGTTGCTCTTGCTGTTAGCGCCATGTAGGTGATGGAAGGATTCTGGCAGGCGGAGGAGGCCATGCAGGCGCCGTCTGTGATAAAGACGTTCTTTACGGCATGCATCTGGTTCCAGCCGTTGAGCACGGATGTTTTCGGATCGCGGCCCATGCGTGCGGTACCCATTTCGTGGATGCAATGCCCCGGAGGCGGCATGTCATCACTGCCACCCACGTTCTTCAGTCCCGCGGATTCAAGCATTTCCTTCGCGCTGTCCAGCATGTCTTTCCGCATGGCCAGCTCGTTATCGCGGAAACTGCAGTCGATGTCCAGCGTGGGCAATCCGTATTTGTCTTTTTTATCTTTATTCAGCCTTACTGTATTATCCTCATACGGCAGATGTTCGCCCCAGGCGCCGATCCACATGCTCCATTCGCCGGACGCTTCGCTCTGTGATTCTTTCAGCGCGATGCCGATGCCTTCGCTGCCGTTGCCACGGCCACGGCTGGCGCCGCCCTGGTAGCCGAATCCGCGTACATAGTCATCGCGTTTCGTGGAAGCGTTGGTATTGCGGAAGCGCGGGATGTAAATGCCGTTGGGCCTGCGGCCAAAGAAATATTTGTCTTCGAAGCCTTCCATGATACCACCGGCGCCTACGCCGAAGTGATGGTCCATCAGGTTGCGGCCTACCTGGTCACTGTCGTTGCCGAGCCCAGTGGGGAAGCGGCTGGACACTGAATTGAGGAGGATGGCGGCGGTGCCGAGTGTGGATGCGTTCAGGAAGATGATCTTCGCGAAGTATTCCATCGTTTGTTTCGTTTCGGCATCCATGATGCGTACGCCTTTGGCCTTTTGTGTTTTTTCGTCGTAGATCACGTCCAGCACAATGGAATACGGGCGAAGCGTCATATTCCCGGTTTTCGCCGCGGCGGGCAAAGTGGCGCCGTTGCTGGAGAAATAGCCGGTAAACGGACAACCCCGCGCGCACATGTTGCGGTACTGGCAGGGGCCGCGGTCATGCAGTCCCTTGGTCAGATGCGCCGCGCGCCCGATCGTCATAATGCGGTCCTTGTACTTTTCTTTGATGCGCGCCGCCACGTGTTTTTCCACACAGTTCATTTCCATCGGTGGCAGGAATACGCCGTCCGGCAGCTGCGGCAACCCTTCGGCCTGACCGCTGATACCTACGAACGATTCCACATACGTGTACCATGGTGCTACATCTTTATAACGGATCGGCCAGTCCACCCCATGCCCGTCTTTTGCATTCGCTTCAAAATCCAGGTCGCTCCAGCGGTAGCATTGCTTGCCCCACATGAGCGAGCGGCCACCTACGTGGTATCCGCGGAGCCAGTTGAAGGGTTTTATTTCGTTGTAAGGATTCTCCACATCATTCACCCAGAAGTGCTGCGTGGCCTCTTCAAAAGCATAGCAGCGGCTCTGGATGGGGTGTTTTTCCTTCATTTCGCGCGAATGCCAGCCGCGGTATTTGAATTCCCAGGGGGCCATGGTGGCGGTGGGGTAATCCTTGATGTGCTCCACGTTGCGGCCTCTTTCCAGCACGAGGGTTTTGAGCCCTTTCTCGCACAGCTCCTTGGCTGCCCAGCCGCCGCTGATGCCCGACCCCACTACGATGGCGTCGTATGTATGCTCCTGTTCTGCTTTAATGTTTAGGTTCATGTGTGTAGTGCTCCGATAGGATCAGAGATTTCCTTTCTTCAGTTCTTTCACCGCGTGGTCGGCCGCTCTCGCCGTTAACGCCATGTAGGTGAGCGAAGGGTTCACGCAGGACGCGGAGGTCATGCAGGCGCCGTCTGTCACGAAAACGTTCTTCGCGGCGTGTACCTGGTTGAATGAGTTGAGCACGGATGTTTTCGGATCGCGTCCCATCCTGGCGGTGCCCATTTCGTGGATCGCCATGCCGGGCCATGAGCCTCTGTCGTACGTCTTCACATTTTTTATACCTGCTGCTTCGAGCATTTCCGCGGCATCGTTCGCCATGTCTTTCCGCATTTTCGCTTCGTTCTCCTTGAACTCCGCGTTGAAGCGTAATACCGGCTGGCCCCATGCGTCTTTCACGGAATTGTCCAGCGTTACGTAGTTATCTTCATACGGCAGGCATTCTCCGAATCCGCCGAGGCCCATGCTCCATTCGCCGGGCTCTGTGAGCATTTCCTTGAAGTCTTTGCCCACGCCCATTTCGGCAACGCCCCTGCTCCAGCCGCCGCGGCTGGCGCCGCCCTGGTAGCCGAAGCCGCGCAGGTAATCACGTTTGTCCGAACCGATGTTGCGGTAGCGGGGAACGTAGATGCCGTTCGCCCGGCGGCCGTACATGTATTTATCATCGTAGCCTTCCGCGATGCCGGATGCGCCGGTGCGGAAGTGGTGGTCCATCAGGTATTTGCCCAGTACGCCGCTGTCGTTGCCGAATCCGTTGGGGAAACGTTTGGAGATGGAGTTGAGCAGTACGAAGGTGGAGCCGAGTGTGGAGCCGTTTACGAAAATGATCTTTGCATAGTATTCGATCACTTCCTTGGTATGTTTGTCGATCACGCGCACGCCGGTGGCCTTGCCTTTTGCATCATCATAGATGAGGGAGTTCACGATGGAATCCGGGCGAAGGGTGAGGTTGCCGGTTGCGTTTGCCGCGGGGAGCGTGGATGACTGGGTGCTGAAGTAAGCGCCGAAGGGACAGCCTCTGCTGCAGAGGTTCCTGAACTGGCATTTGGTACGGCCGGGCAGGTCCTGCGTGATATTGGCTACACGGCCGATGGTCATTTTACGGCCTGAAAAGTTTGATTCGATCTTTGCCTTTACGTCTTTCTCCACGCAGTTCATATCCATCGGCGGCATGAACTGGCCGTCCGGCAGCTGCGGCAGACCTTCTTTCTGGCCGCTGATGCCCGCGAAGCGTTCTACATAGTCGTACCAGGGCGCGATGTCCGCGTAGCGGATCGGCCAGTCAACCGCAATACCGTCTTTGGCATTGGCGGAAAAGTCGATGTCTGACAGGCGGTAGCTCTGGCGGCCCCACATGATGGATTTACCACCTACGATATCGGGACGGTACCAGTCGAAGCGTTTGTCTTCTTTATAAGGGCTTTCGCTGTCGTTGATCCAGTATTTTTCGTTGTGTTCGCTGTATGGGTAGTCGCGGCTGAGCTTTTCGTGGGTTTTGCGTTGCTCCTGGGTGATCTTGCCGCGGTGTTTGAATTGCCAGGGGTCCATGGTGGCGGTTTCGTATTTGCCGTGCTCGAGGTTCTTGCCGCGGTCCAGCATCAATACTTTCAGACCTTTTTCGGTGAGTTCCTTGGCTGCCCATCCGCCGCTCACCCCTGAGCCGATTACGATGGCGTCATAGGTGTTCTGGTCCTGTGCTTTTATATTCAGGTTCATTAGAGAAGTGTTTAAAGATGATAAAGAAAGATTGGTTTAAGCCCAGGCCCGGTCTCCTTTTTTATAGGGGACGCAGCCATCGAAGCGGCCGGGCACCGCTACATAGCGGAGCGCTTTGGTGCAGCCGGGCTCGGAAGTGAAGTATCCGAGCAACGTTAATTCCTTCATGTACTGGAAGTAGTGAGCCGGATCATCTTTTTTCTTGTCCTTACGCTTATTGTAATCTATCCGCTCCTGATCAACAGCCGTCAGCAGCTCGGTACGCTGTTCCGGTGTGATACTCATGAAGTCTTTCCCGGAGAAGCGTTTTTTGCTTTCCTCGTTGACTTTGCTCAAACCTTCCACAAATACTTTCTGCGCTTTTTCATCATAGCAGTCATTCACCATTACAAGGATGAATTCTTCTACTTTGGCAGCTTTTGCGCCGGGCGTAGAAGTTTCGGGAATGATGGTTTCGGCAATTTCTGCCAGCAGAGCTTTGGTTTCGGGTGTTTCTAGCGTGTAATTCTTCGTACCGGAGGTACAGCCTTCGAGTGCGGCTAACGTGGAAGCGGAAAGCGCTGTTCCCATAAGGATCGCGACATTCCTGATGGCATCTCTTCTATTCATAAACGTAAATTAATTTGACCTTCCCGGAAAGTTTCGAAAAAAAAACGAGATTCCAAAATTATTTAGGCCAAGCGGAGCAAGAATGTGTAAAATTAACACGATGTTGTGCTAAAATAGCATGGGGCGCCGTTGTTTGCGCCCCATGTTGGTGTATTTTTATAATATGTATCGCTATTTGCCGGAACCTGTGGCATTTTCTGACCTGGCCTGCGCCAGTGCCTGTCCGGAAGCGCCGCGGCCGGTGTACACGTATTTGCCCTGGCTGTTCACCATCACTACAGGGATTTTGCGTGTCTTTTCGAAATAGTCGTACGCTTCTTTCAGGTTGACCCAGAATTTCTGGGCTTCATTATCCGTCAGGGAAATGCTGCCGAGATAGTCCAGGGAGCGGGTATTCCCGAAACGTACCGGGAAAACATGCACAGGAATAAAATCCTGACCGTTGTTCTTGGCATTTACTGCAAGAATATATACTTCTTCGATAAAATCATCTGTTAACGGAATACAGCCGATGGTGAGGCAGCTGCCGTGGATGTAGATGTCGCCACCGGGCTTTTTCTGGTCGCTCAGTATCTTGTCTGAGTAATTTGGATAGTTGATACCCAGCGACAGGTGGAAACTGCTGTTCGGGTTAAAATCATTGATATAATAGAAGCCTTCGGGTACCTGCCGGTCTCCTTCCTTGCGCTTCGGCCCCATTTTACCGGAGAGGGAGCACACGCGGTATGTTTTCAGCAGGGTGAAAGTATCGGTTACGTTGTTCCGTACCCAGATCTCCAGCTCGCTGTCCAGCTTGAAGGAGCGGATATACATCTGTTTGGCGGGATAGCTGATCCCTTTTTTAGCGAATTCTTTTTTCAGCGCTTCCTCTTTTTCACGGAATGCCTCTCCCACCCTCGGGTACAACTTCTGATTCTCGAGGAAGGACTGCTGTGCCTGTGCGTTCAATGCGCCTGCCAAAAGCAACATGCCAAATACGATACGCTTCATATGTTTATGCTTTCCAGATTTCATACCAGGAAATAATATGCCAGGTAAAATAGTATAAATGCAAAAATAATATATATTACCATACCTACCTTTCTTTTGGCGAAACGTAACACATAGTGGTGATTTCCGGCGAAAATCAGGTAAGCGGTCAATAGCTGTAAAAGCCCCGCAAGGATGAATAAATATCCGAAGAGTTCTTTTAGTTCCATAGATATAAACGTCAAATTTAACGATTTTAGTGGGGAAAGTGTAAGATTTTCGCTTGAAAGTGCCTAAAACACTGGAAAAGTTAAAAATGAAACGGCTGTAAGGCACTGTAGTACGGGGTTTGGCCTGGTATCACAAGTTGTGATACCAGGCCAAACCAGCCACCATCAAGGCTTTCGAAATCCTATCAATGTACGCGGAGACTCCGGAGGCCTTATCAGTAGCTCCAAAGCGCGGAATATATCCTCAAATTGTTTGTCGTACTGCATGCGCATGGACTTCAAAGCGTTCATGACCTCGTCATAGTTGATCGACATCTTTCGCAGTGCCACAAAGGTTCTCATGATGAAAATGTTCATTTCGATGGCCCGTTCGCTCTTCAAAACAGACGACAACATGGCGATGCCTGTTTCAGTGAACGCGAACGGAAATGCGCCACCCAACTGCTTTTTGTCTGGTATCACATTTTGTGATACCAGCTCATCCACTTCATCAGCGCGGAGTTCGAACATGAAATCTTCCGGAAAACGGTCAGCATTGCGGCGTACAGCCTGCTTCAAAACTCTGGTTTCAACACCATAGAGCTCTGCAAGGTCAACGTCGAGCATAATTTTCTCGTTTCGCAGTACTACGATCTTTCTGATGATCTTTTCTTCCGGTGTAAGCGGTTTGCGCCGTTTGCCGGTCTTCGCTGGCAACGCCTTGAGAGAAGGCTTTTTTACTGGCATATCGTTCGTTGTTTAGGTTAACAAAATGTTTAAAAAAACATTGGTTAAATATAGGCCATAAATTAATCCGCACAAAAAAAGACCGCCTGAAAAGGCGGCCTTGCGAGGTTGATCTTATTGTAACATTCAATCCGTATCATTTACAAATTGCCTCTTAACGCCTGTTCGCGCTCAATAGATTCAAAGAGGGCTTTAAAGTTGCCTTTGCCGAATGATTTTGCGCCCTTGCGCTGGATGATCTCGAAGAACACGGTAGGTCTGTCTTGCAGAGGTTTGGTGAAGATCTGAAGCAGATAACCCTCATCATCACGGTCCACGAGGATGCCGAGCTGCTGCAGCGGTGCGATCTCTTCGTCGATCTTGCCCACCCTGTCCAGCAGCGTTTCATAATACGATGCGGGCACCTTCAGGAATTCGATGCCACGGCGCTGCAATTCACTGACGGTTTGCACAATGTCATTGGTCGCGATGGCGACGTGCTGCACACCGGGGCTGCCGTAAAAATCGAGGTATTCTTCGATCTGGGATTTCTTCTTGCCTTCAGCGGGCTCGTTGATGGGGAATTTGATGCGGCCGTTGCCGTTGCTCATCACCTTGCTCATCAGCGCGGAATATTCGGTGGAAATATCCTTGTCGTCGAAGGACACGAGGTTGCGGAAACCCATCGTTGTGGCGTAAAAATCTACCCAGGTGTTCATTTCATTCCAGCCTACATTTCCCACGCAGTGATCCACATACTGCAAACCGGTATCGGAAGGGTTATAATCGCTGGCCCATGCTTTGTACCCGGGCAGGAACGGTCCGTTGTAGTTTTTCCGTTCGATGAACAGATGCACGGTATCTCCGTAGGTGTGAATACCGCTGCGCACCACTTCACCGAATTCATCTTTCTCCGTTACCGGCTCCAGGTAAGGCTTTGCGCCGCGCTTCACGGTTTCCTCGAAGGCGGAGCGCGCATCGTCTACCCAGATCGCCAGCACTTTCACACCGTCGCCATGCGCATCAATGTGACGGGCGATCTCGTTGCCGGGGCGCAACGGCGTGGTGAGCACAAAGCGGAGCTTGTTCTGCACCAGCACATAGGATGCGCGGTCTTTCACGCCGGTTTCCGGACCTGCGTAGGCGAGCGACTGGAAACCGAATGCTGTTTTGTAAAAATGCGCTGCCTGCTTGGCATTACCTACGTAAAACTCCACATAGTCAGTACCATTCAGCGGCAGAAAATCGGGTTGGTCCTGAGCCGTCTTCGGCTTAACTTCTGCTGTATTCATAAAAGATTGTTTGGTATGGTTGGTTTTGATTTTTTATACTAAACTGAGCGCATACAGGTGTTTGTTGATGAAGTCGATCTCTTCGGAAGAGAGCTTCACATTGATCGCCTGTGCGTTCTGTACTGCCTGGCCTGCGTTCCGCGCACCTGCAAGCGCTACGGTAATGCCGGGGCGTTCGATCGTCCAGCGGATCACGAGCTGTGCCAGTGTGGCGTTCTTTGATTCCGCCAGCGGCTTGATGAGCGCCAGGAATGCATTGATGCGGGCGATGTTGTCCGCCTGGTAGAACCTGTTGGACGAGCGGCTGTCACCTTCACCAAATGCGTGTCCCGGTTTGATCTTTCCCGTGAGTATGCCGCGCTGCAGGGGGCTATACGCCAGAATGCCCTTCTTCGCTTCGATGCAGTAAGGCACCAGTTCTTTTTCGATGGTCCTTTCCACCATGCTGAAAGGCACCTGGTTGGAAGCGAGCGGGATCACTTTGTCCGCCTGCTTCATCTGGTCCATGCTGTAATTGCAAACCCCTGCCGCCAGGATCTTCCCCTGCTCCTTCAACCGCAGCACCGCCTCAAAAGTTTCTTCGATGGGCGTTGTCACGTCGGGCCAGTGGATCTGGTACAGGTCGATGTAATCCGTACGCAGGCGGCGCAGGGAGTCTTCACATTCCTTTATCACGCTTTCCTTGCCGGCGTATTTGTGAACATCGATGTCTTTTCCGTTGTTATCCTTGCTTTTCATTGCCAGTGCGCCTTTCGTGCCTTCCCAGGTCATGCCGAACTTTGTGAGTATCTGCACTTTGTCCCGGTTAACGCCTTGCAATGCTTCACCCACGATCTCTTCACTGGTGCCCTGTCCGTATATCGGCGCGGTGTCGATGGAGGTCACCCCCTCATCAATCGAAGCCCTGATAGCCTCCCTCGCATCCTTGCGCTCCGCGCCGCCCCACATCCATCCGCCAATCGCCCATGCACCAAAAGTGATGGCAGAAACCTGTAAATCGCTTTGTCCGAGTTGTCTGTATTCCATGCTTTAATTTTTCCCAAAAATATCTATTCCGCCCAGCTCATCACATACTTTTCATCTTCGATGATCAAAGCGTCTCTGGTGATCTGCAACGGATGAAAGGTATCCACCATCACGGCCAGCTCTTTCGTTTCCTTCGCACCGAGGCTCTTTTCCACCGCTCCGGGGTGCGGGCCATGCGGGATACCGGCGGGATGCAGGGTGATCATGCCGCGCGTCACGTGCTTGCGGCTCATGAAATCCCCGTCTACATAATATAACACCTCATCACTGTCAATGTTGCTGTGGTTATACGGTGCCGGCACGGCCTGCGGGTGGTAGTCGAACAGCCGGGGGCAGAACGAGCAGACCACGAAGTTGTGCCCTTCGAAGGTCTGGTGTACCGGCGGCGGCTGATGCACGCGGCCCGTGATGGGTTCAAAATCGTGAATGGACAAAGCATACGGGTATTCGCATCCATCCCATCCCACCACATCAAACGGATGATGGCCGTAATGAATGGGATACATGATGCCCTTCTTTTTAATGAGTATGGTGAAATCACCGGCCTGGTCGATGGTTTCCAGGTGCTGCGGCTGGCGGATGTCCCGCTCGCAGAAAGGTGAATTTTCCAGCAGCTGCCCGTAATGGCTCAGGTAACGTTTCGGGAAACGGATGGGGCTGAACGACTCCACGATAAAAAGGCGGTTGTCCGCATTGGAAAACTCCGCCTGGTAGATCGTTCCGCGGGGGATCACCACATAATCGCCATATCCGAATTCCAGTTGCCCGTACTGCGTGCGGAGCACCCCGCTGCCTTCGTGAATGAAAAGTATCTCGTCCGCATCCGCATTTTTATAGAAGTATTCCTTCATGCTCTGCCGGGGCGCGGCGAGGGAAATATGGCAATCATTATTGACGAGCACGGCCTTGCGGCTTTTGAGATAGTCATTTTCCGGCACGATGTTGAAACCCTGGAAACTGCGGTGCTTCAGCATCTTCTCTTCGGCCACCACCGGCGTTACGCTGTACGGCTCATCCACCTTTACGATCTCCGTAGGGGGGTGACAGTGGTACAGGAGGGAGTAGTGGGACGAAAAGCCTTCCGTGGAAAATAACTGCTCGGAATACAGTTTGCCGTCCGGTTTGCGGAACTGTGTATGCCGCTTGTGTGGGATCTGCCCGAGCGTATGATAATGTGGCATAAAAAAAGTTAATTATAATAAACAATACCAGCCCTGAGACAGGCATAGTCGTGCAAATAATAAACCAATACGAATTTACGAAGAAGCGGGAACGTGGTTAGACGGCAGAATCCATGGCCAGGGTTGCCATGAGGTAGCAATAGCTTTGCTGATACTTGTATGTGCGTAAAGAATGCATGTTCGTTAACCGCCTAAAATTACGGTTATTTTTACGATTGTAAAGAAAAGTTTTACCAGCCGCTATTTTAGATTTTTTCTAAATTTTGACAATACCATTTGTATTTTCGTTTTAATTTTTACACCTTTGTAATACAAAAGTCACAAAATAATAGTGCATTTATTTAACTCACATATTATCCGTATAGCTCCACTCTCTTCCGGAGTGCACGGCACTATTATTACCACAACAACCACAACCCCATCGCGGGGTTAATTTTCACATATCGTCCCATCGACCAGTTACTGGTACACTTCAGGCAGGGTTTGCCCATTTCCTCAATTAACATCTATCATTTACATGCAGGTTTTAAAATTCGGCGGTACTTCAGTCGGCAGTACACAAGCTATAGAACAGGTTTGCAGCATTATAGCATCTTACAAACGCAAAGGCCGGATGGCGGTGGTGGTATCCGCCATGAGCGGCGTCACCGACAAGCTCATTGCAGCCGGCCAGCAGGCGGGGCAAGGGCAGGAACAATACAGGACGATATTACAGGAGATCGAAAACAGGCACCTGGAAGCCATCCGGGGGCTCTTTCCCATTACCGTGCAAAGCAGCCTGCTCAGCCAGGTCAAGAAACAGCTCAACCAGCTGGAATCTTTGTGCGACGGCATCTTCCAGGTAGGTGAGCTGAGCAGGCGGTCGCTGGACAAGCTCATGAGCTTCGGAGAACTGCTCTCCTCCTGGATCGTGGCGGAGAAGCTGAAGCAGATGGGACTGCCCGCGGGCTGGAAAGACAGCCGCGAGCTGATCTCCACCGACGCCCAGTTCGGTCATGCGCTGGTGGACTTTGAGGTCACCGACCACCAGGTTACCAGCTTCTTCCAGCACCAGCCCTCCGAATACGTGATACTCCCCGGCTTCATCGCATCCGGCCCGGACAAAGAAACCACCACCCTCGGGCGCGGCGGCTCCGACTATACCGCCGCCATCGTGGCAGCGGCCATGGACGCCAGCGTACTGGAAATATGGACGGACGTAAGCGGCATGATGACCGCCGACCCGCGCCTTGTGCCGCAAGCCATCGCCATCCCCCGCATCTCCTACGAGGAAGCGATGGAGCTGTCCCACTTCGGCGCCAAAGTCATCTACCCGCCCACCATTCAGCCGGTGATGAACCGCCGCATCCCCATCTGGATCAAAAATACTTTTGCGCCGGACGATTACGGCACCCTGATACAGGACAACGGCGAAAAGCCCTTCCCTGTAACCGGCATCTCCGGCATCCAGAAAATAGCGCTGCTCACGCTGGAAGGCAGCGGCATGGTAGGCATCCCCGGCTTCTCCAAACGCCTGTTCGACGCATTGCTGCGCGAAAAGGTCAACGTGATCCTCATCACCCAAAGCTCGTCGGAACACTCCATCACCACCGGCGTGCATGAAAGCGACATGCTCAAGGCGAAAGCGGCGATAGACAGTGAATTTGCGCAGGAGATACACGACAAACGCATCGAACCGCTGCTGGTGGAAAGGGACCTCGCCATCGTAGCCGTTGTGGGCGATAACATGAAGAATTACCACGGCCTCAGCGGCAAGCTCTTCGGCGCGCTCGGGCGCAATGCCATCAACGTGCGGGCCATCGCGCAGGGCTCCACCGAAAAGAACATCTCCGCCGTGATCAATAAAGCGGACGTAAAAAAAGCGCTGAACGTTATACACGAAGTGTTTTTCGAATCCGAAACCCGGCAGGTGAACGTATTCGTCGCCGGCACCGGCAACGTAGGCGGCAAGCTGCTGGAGCAGCTGCAATCGCAGCAAAGCTACCTGCTGCAGGAACTGGGGCTGCAGGTGCGCATCATGGGCATCGCCAACAGCCGCAAAATGCGCTTCTCCGAAACCGGCATCCACCTGGATAACTGGAAAGCAGACCTGGAAGCGGGTCATGAAATGGACCTCACCCAGTTCGCGCAGCGCGTGCGGGACATGAACCTCCGCAACAGCGTGTTTGTAGACAACACCGCCAGCGATGAGGTCGCAGGGCTGTACAGTACCTTCCTCCAGCACGGCATCTCTGTAGTCACCTGCAACAAGATCGCCTGTTCCTCCGAATATGCGAACTATAAAAAGCTGAAGGACCTGGCCCGCAAATTCAACGCCTCCTTCCTCTTTGAAACCAACGTTGGCGCCGGCCTGCCGGTGATCAACACCCTGAACGACCTCGTGCGCAGCGGTGACAAGGTGAATACCATCGAAGCGGTGCTGAGCGGCAGCCTTAACTTCGTGTTCAACAACTTCGTGAACGGCGCCAACTTCCGCAAAGTGGTGAAAGCCGCGCAGGACGAAGGTTACACGGAGCCGGACCCGCGCATCGACCTCAGCGGGAAAGACGTGATGCGCAAGATACTCATCCTCGCCAGGGAAAGCGGCGCCGTACTGGAAATGAAAGACATCGTCAATCATTCCTTCCTGCCGGACGAAGCGCTGCACGCAAAAGATGTAAATGCTTTTTATGAACAGCTCGATGTACATGCCGCGCATTTCCAGCAATTGCTGCAAAATGCGTCGGACAAAGGGGAAAGGCTGAAGTTCGTGGCGCGTTACCACAATGGCGAAGCGTCGGTGGGCCTGCAGTCGGTCGGGCGTGAGCATCCCTTCTATCAGCTCGAGGGGAAAGACAACATCGTGTTATTCACCACCAGCCGGTACGCGGAGCAACCGCTGATCGTCAAAGGCGCCGGCGCCGGCGCGGACGTAACGGCATCGGGCATATTTGCAGATATTATCAGGACCGTACGATAAAACAATATATGAGCAAGCAACAATTATCATCCGTAAAAGTATTTTCTCCCGCCACCGTTGCCAACGTGGCCTGCGGTTTTGACGTGATAGGTCTGGCGATGGACGGCACCGGCGATGAAATGGAGCTGCGGATCAGCGACCAGCCCGGCGTGCGCATCACCGCCATAGAAGGCGCTGACCTTCCGCTGGAAGCAGCGCAGAACGTGGCCGGCGTGGCGTTGATGGCCATGCTGCAGGAATACGGGCAACCGGAGCTGGGCATTGAAGTATCCATCAAAAAGAACATCCAGCCCGGCAGTGGCATCGGTTCCAGCGCGGCCAGCGCGGCGGGCGCGGTAGCCGGCGCCAACAAGCTGCTGAACGATCACTTCCCGCCGGAATCACTGATACGCTTCGCCATGGAAGGCGAACGCCTCGCCTGCGGCACTCCGCATGCGGACAACGTAGCGCCGGCCATCATGGGCGGTTTCACGCTCGTGAGAAGCTATCAGCCGCTGGACGTGATACGCCTGCACACACCGGAAGATCTCTGGGTCACCGTGATCCATCCGCAGATAGAAGTGAAAACCTCCGACGCCCGCGGCATCCTCAAGCAACAGGTGCTGCTCCGCGACGCCATCCGGCAATGGGGCAACGTAGGCGCTTTGGTAGCGGGGCTTTACCGCGAAGACTACGCCCTCATCAGCCGCGCGCTGGAAGACGTGATCGTAGAGCCCATCCGCTCTATCCTCATCCCCGCCTTCCACGACCTGAAGCTCCGCTGCAAGGAAGCAGGCGCGCTCGGCGGCGGCATCTCCGGCAGCGGGCCTTCCGTATTCATGCTCAGCAAGGGCGCAGACAATGCTAATGCCGTAGCAGCCATGATGGAAAGCATCTACGCGCCATTGGGCGTAGACTACAGGATCCACGTCAGCCGCATCAGCACCGCCGGTGTGCGCGTGATAGATTGAGCTGGCATAAACCGTTAAATTTTACTTTATTTACACATGCAGTATTATAGCTTACAGAATCATCAGCACAGGGTTTCCTTCCGGGAAGCCGTTATTCAGGGCCTGGCGCCGGACAGGGGATTGTATTTTCCCGCCGAGATACCGAAGCTGGAGAAGCGGTTGAAAGACACGATTGAAGAGTACGATCCGCTATTTATTGCCCTCAGCGCCATACAGCCCTTTGTTGGCGACGACATCCCTGAAAAAGACCTTAAAAAGATCATCGCCGATACGCTCTCCTTCCCTTTTCCTTTACGCAAAGTGGAAGAAAACGTGTATGCGCTCGAGTTATTTCACGGCCCTACCCTCGCGTTCAAGGACGTGGGCGCGCATTTTATGGCGGGTTGCCTCGGGTATTTCCGCAGAGGTGAAGACAAGCCGGTGACCGTGCTGGTAGCCACTTCCGGCGATACCGGCGGTGCTGTGGCCCATGGTTTTTACAATGTACCCGGTGTGCAGGTAGTCATTCTCTACCCTTCCGGAAAAGTAAGCGACCTGCAGGAAAAGCAGCTCACCACCCTGGGCGGCAACATCAGCGCGCTTGAGATCAACGGCACGTTCGACGATTGCCAGCGGCTGGTGAAAACCGCTTTCCTGGACGACGAGCTGCAAACCCGCCGCCCGCTGACCTCCGCCAATTCCATCAATGTAGCCCGCTGGCTGCCGCAGATGTTCTACTATTTCATGGCTTACCGCGAAGCGAAACAGTGGAAGAAAGAAACCGTGATGTCCGTGCCCAGCGGCAACTTCGGCAATATCTGCGCCGGCATGATGGCCGCCGCCATGGGACTGCCCATTCATCATTTCATAGCCGCCACCAATGTGAACGATACCGTACCCCGCTATTTCAGGAACGGCGCCTATGAGCCGCAGCCGGCCGTAGCCACGCTTTCCAACGCGATGGACGTAGCGGACCCCAGCAACTTCGCGCGCATCCTGCAGATGTTCGCGCAGAACGAACGCGCGCTGAAAGCAAGCCTCACCGCTTACCGCTTTACGGACGAACAGACCGTTGCCGCCATGGAAGAAGTATTTGCGAAACACGAATACCTGATGGACCCTCACGGCGCCGTAGGCTACCTCGGCCTGAAGCAATACCAGCAAAAGCATCCCAACAACACCGGCATATTCCTGGAAACAGCGCATCCGGTGAAGTTCCTCAACACCATGCCGGAAAGCCTGCAGCAGCAGGTAACGGCGCCGGAGCAGGTGCAGGAATTGTCCGGCAAACAAAAAGTCTCCGTGAAAATGGACGCTGATTACGGGCAGATGAAGGAATGGCTGATGCAATAAGACAGGGCCGG
The DNA here is from genome assembly GCF_007992715.1 of Chitinophaga cymbidii. Classification (GTDB taxonomy): domain Bacteria; phylum Bacteroidota; class Bacteroidia; order Chitinophagales; family Chitinophagaceae; genus Chitinophaga; species Chitinophaga cymbidii. Next base: position 904,809 of record NZ_BKAU01000005.1, on the reverse strand, counting down.
CAAAATGCATCGCTTCCCTGTTTTTGATATACAGAATATCTTGTCTATGTTTGAAAGATGAAACTGTTACCGGTAAGTTTTCTGCTGATATTATTCGCCGCCTGCCAGCAACCCGCGCGGGAAGCCGGCGTACAGGCCGTGGAAGATTCCCTGACCACTTTTATCCGCGACATGCGGGTGGCGCTGGAAGAAAGGCCGCAGGACGATAATATCCGCATGTACCTGGCCAATGCGCTCATCGAAAGCGGGCAATACGCGGCGGCGGACAGCCAGGCGATCATCTTCGCCAAAGACTCCGCGTCGCTGGACAAAGCTTTTTACATCAAAGCGCTCATCGCGCTGAACCGCAACGATACCATCGCCACGATCGCCCATCTTACCAAAGCGATCGCACAGGCCGGCGATCGCAGCGAATACCAGGCCGTGATGATGAACGCGGACCTGCTGCTGGCCAAACATCAACCTAAAGAAGCGGCCGCCTATTACCTGCTGGCGCAAAAGCTGGACTCCACCTCCGCCGAAGCGCAATACGGCTTCGGGCGCACGCAGGAAATATTGCTGGACCGCAGGATGGCCGCGGACCGGTACCTGCTGGCGATCCGCCTGGACCCTTCGTTCAGCCCGGCATATATCCGTCTCGGCCAGCTCGCTGAAAGAGAAAAGGATATCAAAGAAGCGTTCCGGTACTACAACCTCGCCGCCAAAGCGGACCCTACCGATGCGGAAGCCTTTTACTTCCGCGGCAGGACCTTCCTGCAGCTGGGCAACAAACCCGCGGGGCTGGACGATCTCACCAAAGCCCTGTCTTTCCGCAAAGATTATCCCGAAGCAAAAGCGCTGCTCGATTCCGCGAAGGCCAACAATTTTCAGTAGGTTTGCACCTGTTCATCAATCATCAGTAAGGATCATGAAAACACCGCTCATCGCCCCTTCCCTGCTTGCCGCCAACTTCCTCGAAATAGGAAAAGAGGTGGAAATGGTCAATAACAGTGAAGCAGACTGGCTGCACCTGGACGTTATGGACGGGCGCTTTGTGCCCAACATCAGCTTCGGGCTGCCGGTCATCTCCCAGATCAGTAAAATAGCGAAGAAGGTCTGCGACGTGCACCTCATGATCGAGGAGCCGGAAAAGTATGCCGAAGCATTTCAGAAAGCGGGTGCGCAGATACTCACCGTGCATATAGAAGCCTGCGTGCACCTGCACCGCAACCTGCAGCAGATCCGCTCCCTGGGCATGAAAGCGGGCATTGCGGTGAACCCGCATACTTCCATCGGTTTGCTGGAAAACGTGATCCGCGATGCGGACGTGGTGCTGCTCATGAGCGTGAACCCTGGCTTCGGCGGGCAGCATTTCATTGAACAGACCTACGCGAAGATCCGCGCGCTGCGCGCGCTTATCGATCAGACCGGCTCTTCCGCCCTGATCGAAATAGACGGCGGTGTTACGCTGGACAATGCCAGGTCCATCCTGGATGCGGGTGCAGACGTCCTGGTGGCCGGCAATACCGTCTTTGCTTCCAAAGACCCGATAGCCACCATCAAAGCATTAAAACAATAACAGCCGCCCGCCCGTTAAACGCCAGCGGCAGCACACCCCGGTTTTATCGTCCCAGTTTCATGATCACATCGTTCGTCAGCGGCTTGGTAAGATACCCCGCCACGAAATCGAATTTGTTCACCCTTTCCTTGTCCGTATCATCGATCGATGATGTGAGCACATAGACTTTAATGTCTTTGCACAATTGCGGCCGCAGGAGCGAGAATGCTTCCAGGAACTCCCAACCGTCCATAATAGGCATGTTAAGGTCCAGCAGGATCACGTCCGGCAAAGCTGCCGCATCATTGGTATGGGTGCGGAGATGTTCGAGCACGTCTTGTGCGTCGGAGAATTTGGTTACGTCATTAGAGATGCTCAATCTGTCCAGCATGATCTGTGTGATCTGCTGGTGAATGGGATCGTCGTCGACTATAAAGATCGAATGCAACGGCTTCATAGTTTGTTATTCGGGGCTGAAGGTAATGATAAATTTGGTTCCTGTACCTATATGGCTTTCCGCCTGTATACTTCCGCCCATCGCTTCGATCTGGCTTTTGGTGATATACAGGCCGATGCCTTTGGCGTCTTTATTCTTGTGAAATGTTTTTCTGAACCCGAAAAGCTTGGCGCCATACCGCTCCATATCGATCCCTATCCCGTTATCCTCCGCCGTCAGCACCACCGCGCCATCTTCCAGGCGGCTCCGGAAGCGCATGCTCGGGCGGATGCCCGGCCGGCGGTATTTGATCGCGTTGGTGAGCAGGTTTTGCAGCAGGCTGTCCAGGTAAATACGCGGGTACACAATGTCCGGCGCCTCCCCGAAATCCGTTATCACCTCAATGCCGCTCGTTTCGATATCCACAAAAAGAATGTCTTTCACCTTCTGCAGGCGTTCTTCAAAGGAAAGGCGCTCCCGCTCCACGTTGAGGTCTTTCCGTATCTGCACGATCTCGATCAGGTCGTTCAGCGTTTCGTCGATATTCCGGATCACCTCCTGGAACATGCTGTTGTACAGCTCCTTTTCTTCCTCGCTGTCCGTTTCGTTCATGATCTGCATCAGCGCTTTCAGGTTGGCGATCGGCGCGCGGAGGTTGTGGGAGGTGATATGCGCGAAGTCTTCCAGCTGCTTGTTCTGGTTGACGAGGTATTTGTTGAGGGAAGACAGCTGGTCGTTCGCCTTTCTCAGCTCCCGCTGCATCTTTTTACTGTCCGTGATGTTGCGGGTGAAGATGGAAATATTGCCGTCCTGCATCGGCGCCAGCAGGAACTCGTACCATTTGTCCGGCGCGGGAAGGTAATATGAAAACGAAACCGGCGCCTGCAGCTGCATGCACTGCCGCACGCGGGCATGGAAGGTAGAGCCTTCCAGCATGGGGAACACCTCGAAGATGTTCTTGCCGATCACCTTGCCGTGATCTACGATCTCCTGCGCCTTGCGGTTGATGAAGTTCACCTTGCCGTCCTTGTCCATCACCGCATACCCCATGTCTATCGTATCAAAGAAAAGCCGCATCAGCTCCGTATTGCGGGTCAGCTGGTCGCGTATCTTGAACTGTTCCGTTACGTCCTGTATCACCCCATATAACCGCACGATGCGGCCATTGCGGTACTCCGGCTTGCCGATGGCGCGCACCTGCAGCAGGTTGTTCCGCGCCGTGTTCAGCGATACCGGCAGGTCGAACGCCTTGCCCCGTTCAATACAGGCGTTCACGGCCTGGCTCACTTTCTTGCGGGACTCGTGGGTGTAAAAGCTCAGCGCCTTTTCGAGGGTGATGGTGGCAAAAGGCGGCAGCTCATGGATCTTGTAGGTCTGCGCGCTCCAGCGCAGGAGGCCGGTGGTCATATCGTATTCCCAGCCCCCGATCTTGCCCGTTTCACCCGTTTGCAGCAGGAACTCCTGTGCCTTGGCGTTCTCCAGCTCCTGTCTTTTCTTTTCGGTGATATCGTTCACCAGCGCCACCACGATCTGGTCTTTATCCACCGGGTCTTCCACCGGGAACATGGTCACGTCCAGGAAAACCTCGCGGTTCATTTTGCCGCCGGCGATGTCCATTTCAAATTCCAGCTTTTTCTCCGCCCGCATCATTTTGCCTTTTTGCAAAACCTGCATGAAAAGCTCCTCCATGTCAAACAGGCGGGCGAAAGGATCGCTGATCATATTATAAGCTTCCGGCTGCTCTTCCAGCCCGGAATGGGCGAAGAACCGGCGCTGCGTCTGGTTCACGCGGTGGATGAAGCCGAAGTTATCGAACTGGATATATCCAACGGGAAGATTTTCCACGATGTTGTACAGCAGGCGCTCGCTTTTTTCAAGGCTGATCTGCGCCAGCTTCTTTTCGGTGATCTCGCTGAGGATAAGGAACAGGTAGGCGATCTCGCCGTTCATGCCCATCACCGGGAAGCCGGTACCCTCGTAGTAAAGCGGCACGAGGCGGGTCACGTCCTGTCCTTCCTCCTTCTCTTCCTTGTATTTCAGGAGCATTTCCTTTTTCACCGGCGCTTTCCGGCGCACCACCTCTCCCAGCAGCTCGTTCAGGCCGCTGCGCCGGTTGATCGGGTCTTCATGCACATTATAAGGAAGGTTATTGACGGCGGGATGGGTTTCCCCAAGTATCTGGCGCTGCATTTCGTTGATATCCCTGCTCCAGCCGTCCGGCGAGAACTGCTGGAGGCCGACGGGCAGGTTTTCGAGCACGCTCCGGAAGAAGCGTTCGTTCTCGCGGGCATCCAGCTCCGGCTGGATGTTGCGGCATACCATGATCACGGCCTCCTGCACCTGCTGCTCGTTAAAGAGGGGGCTGAGGCTGATCTGGAAATGCACGGGCGGCTCACCTACGGCCACGGCGAAGGTAAGGCGTTCGCCGGCGATGGCGCGCTCCCAGTTGTAGAGGGATTGCTGTAAAAGTTCGGGACAACAGGCTTCGCAAAGCTTGTACATACTGTCTCCCGGCTTCATTTCAGTGCCCAGGTACCGGATATGATCTGCCGCGAAAACCCGGTTGCAGGATACGAACCTGAGGTCGGTGTCAAACACTGCTACCGCATCCGGGAAGGCTTCGACCACCTGGTTCAGCAAAGCATTGTTCATTAGACGGTTCAATTTGGCATAGGCGGTTGCGATCCGTCAAATGTACTCATTATATTATACAATTTATTGCTATTATCATGGTAAACAGGGATATCGGGCAGATCATAAAAAATTCACATGGGCATTCATGCGGTAGGGTGACTACTTTTAAATATCTTTGAACCACGAAACAAATAGTTTCTTTTTAACGTTAAACTATAGTAGATTAAAAATCAAATCGCAGGATGAAAGTATTAATTCTCATGGGCTCCGAGAGCGACAAGCCGGTGATGCAGGAATCTCAAACGTATTTACAGTTCTTTGATATTGAAAGCGACCTGATCGTGGCTTCCGCGCACCGGAATCCCGACAAGGTGAGAGAGCTGGTGATCAACGCACAGCCGCAGGGTTATGGTGTGATTATTGCAGCAGCTGGTATGGCGGCAGCCTTACCCGGCGTTGTGTCCGCCTACACATCCCTACCTGTACTGGGTGTGCCCCTGGACGGCGGCCTGCCCGGCGGTATAGACGCTCTCTATTCCATCGTACAGATGCCCGCGGGGCTGCCGGTAGGCACCCTGGCGGTAGGCAAGGCCGGCGCCCGCAATGCAGCCATCCTGGCGGCAAGGATCATTGCGCTGAGCAACAAAAAAACAGCAGAACGTGTAGAAGCGTTCAAACAGAACGGATACCGGATCTAAGACATGCGAACGGGGACCGGCGGGCAACGGCCGGTCCTCATTTGAAGTCCAGTCCGAAATGCAGAAATCATAAATCGAACCGCATTGACAGAATCGATCATTAACCTTGATAGCGTGAACCCCATTGAGTTTTTCGGGGTGAATAACGGAAAGCTGGACTTATTGAAAAAGAAGTTCCCATTATTAAAGATCTTATCCCGGGGCACGCAGCTGAAGCTGTCCGGCGCACCGGAAGAAGTGGCCACCGCAAAAGAGAAGATCGGGCAGATCGTGAGTTACCTGGAAAGGAACGGCCATCTTACCGAAAATTATTTTGAGCAGATACTGGGCGAAGAAGAAGGCATCGGCATCGATCATTTCCAGGACCGCAACCCCAATGAAGTGCTGGTATTCGGCCCCAACGGGCGCACCGTACGGGCGAAAACGGCCAACCAGAAGAAAATGGTGGCGCTGGCGGACAAGAATGATATCGTTTTTGCGATCGGGCCGGCAGGTACGGGTAAAACCTACACCGCAGTGGCCCTGGCCGTAAGGGCGCTGAAGAACAAGGCCGTGAGAAAGATCATCCTTACCCGCCCCGCGGTGGAAGCCGGCGAAAGCCTGGGTTTCCTGCCCGGCGACCTCAAGGAGAAGATCGACCCTTACCTCCGTCCGCTTTACGATGCGCTGGACGATATGATCCCGGCGGACAAGCTCAATTATTTCATGACCAACCGCATTATTGAAATAGCTCCTTTGGCATATATGCGTGGCCGTACGCTGGACAATGCGTTCATTCTCCTGGATGAAGCGCAGAACTCCACGGACCTGCAGATGAAAATGTTCCTCACGAGGATCGGCGCATCTGCAAAGGCCATCATCACAGGCGACCTGACGCAGATCGACCTTCCGAAAAACCAGAAAAGCGGATTAGGCCGCGCAACACGTATTCTCCGGAATATAGACGGCATCGGCTACCTCGAACTGGATGAAGAAGACGTAGTGCGCCACCGCCTGGTGAAAGCCATCATCAAGGCTTACGACGCGGCCAGCGAAGATCACAATTAACACGATCTTAACAGCCATTATTGTAAGTTGCGCAATTAAATGATTCCTGTTAATTTTGTTAATGACACTATAACTTTAACCTATCAACCACATGAGCTATTACAGGCGAATTGTATATTTGATGTGCGTATCCGGATTATTTTTCACGATCAGCTGTAAAAAGAGACCTGAGCCACAAGAGGTTGCACTGGAATTTATGCACGCCATACAGGAATCGAACTTCGAGCGTGCTAAAGAATACGCCACCAAGGAATCGCAACAGGTCATCCTGCTATATTCCATTTTCGACGGCAAGCGCAACGAGAACGAACGTGAAAAGATCAAGAACGCCAAGCTGGAAGTAGTGGACCATGCAGAGGAAGGTGACAAAGCGACCGTTACCATCCTGAACTCCTCGGCGAAGCAACAGGAAACCCTGCAGCTGGTTAAAGAAAGCGGAAACTGGAAAATATCCCTGACACTTGAAAGCATCCTCCCTACATATGTAGCGCCGCCCGGAATAGACATGAAGTCCATGGCCCCCGGAGCCGTCACGGATTCCAGCAGCATGCTGCCCGATTCCATACCCGTTCAGTAACGCCTTTTCACATTTTTACAGGTATTACGTGTTTGTTCCTTAATTTTGCGCCTTTAGCGTAAAAATCAAGTATTTAGTTATGACAACAAACCCATGGCACAGCGTTAGTCCCGGTGAGAACGTTCCCCACGAAGTAACCGGCATCATAGAGATACCGAAAGGCTCCCGTGCGAAATATGAACTGGACAAGGAAAGCGGCCTGCTGAAACTGGACAGGGTACTGTATTCTTCCGTGTATTATCCGGCCAACTACGGATTCATTCCGAAAACATATTGCGATGACCATGATCCGCTGGACATTCTCATCCTTTCCCAGATAGACTGTGTGCCGCTTTGTATCATGGACGCCAAGGTGATCGGCGTGATGCAGATGATCGACAGCGGGGAAGCGGACGACAAGATCATTGCCGTGGCCGCGCACGACATGAGCGTGAACCACATCAACGACATCTCCGAACTGCCGCCGCACTTCATTCATGAAATGCGTCACTTCTTCGAGGAATACAAGAAACTGGAAAACAAGACCGTGAAAGTAGCGGAGTTCCAGAACAAGGCCGTAGCGGAAAGGATCATCCTGGAAAGCTTTGAGCTGTATAACAAGACATTTGGCGGTCAGCAATGACCTTTCACTACCTTGCCAGCCGGCCGCATCGTGGCAGGAAGGCGGGAGCATCAACATCAGAGGCTGACCACATCCAGCGGTCAGCCTCTTTTTATCCGGATACCGGATGAAGACAGATTAAGCATTCTTTTATAACATTCTTTTGATGATGCGCAGCTTGTGCGTCCGCTGGCCGGTATCGGCATTCATAATGCCGAGATGATCGATCGGGTCTATCCTCACTTTTCCGGCGGCGTGGATGATCTCGTGATCGCTCAGCATCAATCCCACATGCGTGATCCTGCCCGCCTCGTTATCGAAGAACGCCAGGTCGCCCGGCGCGGCCTCCTGCAGGAGGGACACCGTTTCACCCTGCGTCGCCTGCTGGTAAGCGTCGCGCAGTAAAGGGATACCGAGGATTTTATACACGGATTGGGTAAATCCGGAACAGTCAATCCCGAACACCGATTTCCCGCCCCATAAATAAGGCGTATTCAGGAAGGTATGCGCAATGGCCCGCCAGGCCGTCCGCGGCGAATGAGGCGCCGCAAAAGGCTCAATGCCCGTTTCTCCCGTCACCTTTACATTCCCCCAGGGCCCCGCTCCCATTTTCAGCAGGCAGCCATAGGGAATATACATCGGCTGGCCATTTACGGTCAACCGGGATGCCCATTGCGTAGCCATGTGCGTGGCCGGCGCTTCAAACTGCTCCAACGTAATGGTTTCCAGGTGCGAAGCCGTGGCCCAGCCCTCATATCCATCAAACTGTAATTTGACCTTCACCCAACCATCCGCATTAACCTCCTCGGTTTCAACGCATTCCCCGAACAACGCCTGGGAGATCATTTCGCTTTTATGGGCCGGTTCCGCCCGGAGGGGCATCACCGGCACGACTGTGATTGCAAATGGCATGTTAATTGTTTAAATAATATGAACCGGCATCGAACTTTTACTACCCGGATGTGTAAATATAATTAATAAGGCTTATGCACCTTTTGCTAAATAACCTGAGTGACAAAGAATTGCTGTACCGTATCAGGAAGCTGGAAGACCGTGAAGCGGCCGGTGTGCTGCTGGACCGGTACAGTCACCTGCTCGTTGCTGCCTGCCTTCCCCGGCTGAACCAGGAACAACGGGCCGAAGTTGTATTCCCGGCCATTACCCAACAGTTATATGCCCGTTTCCAGTTCCTGTACGGCAAAGTTAACCAGGCCGTTCACACACTGGTATTGAATTATTTTGCCACCGGCAGCGCTTTGCATACCACGCCCTACGAACCACGCCACGCGCAGGCCGTTCAGCACCTGGAAGCCCGCGTAGAGCATGCCGGCACCAACCCGATAGAAAGGGAAACACTCGCCCGGCAGCTGGAAGCAGCGCTGGAAAAGCTCGATGCCACAGAGCGGAAACTGATCACACAATTTTACATTGAGCACCATTCGCTCCGCGAACTGGCGCGTATTCATAACAGTACGGCAGAGAAGATCAGGAATCAGTTAAGTAAAGCCAAAAAGAAACTTGCCGCGCAAATTGATGGACCTGGCTTATGAACAATCATCCCAACAACAGACAGGAAAGGATCTTCAAGATCTTTACACCCGTTCGCTGCATGAACAGGGACCAGCTTCCCCGTTACGTGCAAGGCAATATGACGGAAGTGGAAAAACACCTCGTAGAGCAGCACCTCGTGGATTGCGACCTCTGCTGCGCCGCCGTGCTGGCCTTGCAGGACCTGCGCCATCATGAGCCGTTTGAACGGTACAGCACCGAGCTGAGCAACTTTTTACACCGGGAATATGCACCGCCGCCCAAAGTGCAAAAGAAGCAGCACCGCACGCAGCAATACGCCCGCGCAAAAGACGGCCTGCTCTCCTCCTTCTGGGTGGTCATGTTCATTGTGATCGGCGGCGGCAGCGTCTTTTTATTGCGGCAGCACCTGAAGAACCGCCCCGCGCTGATGATATTGCCGGCGAAAGCCTCCGATGCTGTGGCATTGCAGACGCCGGCCGTGCATATGGACAGCAACTATCATGAAGAACCCACAGGAAAACCGGGCATCAGCCGCGCCCCCGTCGCCGCTGTGGCGCATAGGGATACGATTAGGAAAGCAACTCCGCTGCGGAATGATTCCGCCGCGGCAGTGAAAAAAATTATAAAAGACACCATCAAACACAAGCCACCAACGGACACGGCTGCACGTACCGTGGCAAAAACACCGCCGCCCGCACCCAAAACACCGGATACCGCGCAAAAAGAGCCGCCCAAAGTAGCTGCTAAGGAAGAGAAGCCCAAAGAGCCGGCGCCCGAACCGGCCGAGGAAAAAGAAAAGGAAAAAGAAACGCCCAAACCGTCAACACCCACTGTTTCCGGCGATGAATCCTTATTCCGCGCCGCCATGCAGTACCAGCAGCAGGGCAATATCAACGAAGCGATCGACCAGTTCAGAAAACTTTCCAGCAACTACAAATATTCCGAGCGCGCCAAATACCAGCTCGCCCTTTGCTACCGCGTAAAAGGCCAGAACGGTAAAGCCCGCCGTTTGCTGAAGGAGATCGTGAAGATGGAAGGCAATATGAAAGACAAGGCGCAGGCGCAGCTGGACAATATGAATTAATTATACTTCGCATTTATGGAATCCCTCTGCGTACGCATCTTTTAATGCAGAACGCTAACTTTACACCGTGAATTCTCCGAGCGATCAAAATTATACGGACCAGGACTTGCTGCAACGGTATAAAACCGATGGCAACAGCGACTGGATCGGCATACTGTTCGACCGTTATGCCATCCTGCTGCTGGGTTTATGCATGAAATACCTGAAGAATGAAGAAGACGCGCGGGACAGTGTGCAGCAGATCTTCCTGAAGGTGCTGTCTGACATTCATAAACACGATGTGATCTTTTTCAAAGCCTGGATCTACCAGGTAGCGCGCAATCATTGCCTGATGCAGCTGCGGCATCATAAGGACGTAGAGCTGAAGGAAAGCCACATGCCCGAAGCCGCCGAGCAGGAAGATCATTCGGCGCATGTGCGGAAAGACGTGATGCTGGAAAACATGCAACTCGCCATGGACCAGCTGAATGCGGAGCAGGGCGCCTGCGTGCGGTTGTTCTACCTGGAAAAGAAATCATACCAGGAAGTGGCGGACATCACGGGATATACGTTGCTGCAGGTAAAAAGCTACATCCAGAACGGAAAACGCAACCTGAAGCTATTATTGGAAAAGTACAGTAAAAATAAACGCTAACTTGCATTAGCGAATGCAATATTATGAACGAACAATTTTCTGACATATTCACGGAAACAGCCTGCCCCTCCCAGGAGCAGCTGATGGCGTATGTGCAGGACCAGCTGAGCCCTGAAGAGCGGCACAAGGTGGAAGCGCATCTGGCCGACTGTGAAATGTGCAGTGAAGCAGTGGAAGGGTTGATGGCGATCCGTCAGAAAGAACAGATCCCCGCGTGGCTGCGGCAGGCCAAGTGGAACATTTTGCAGCAGCTCCGCCGGAAAACGCACAAAAAAAGGAAGGTGAACTTTTATCTCTACATCGCCGTGGTGGCGCTGATCATTGTTTTCCTGGCGCTGGCGCTGTTCTGGATGGTGCATATCTTCAACACCGCCCGTTAATACAGTGTTTTATCCCCTTTCTCTTTCCAGACGCGGAATACATCCCTGGCCGCTTCATTGGGGAAGGCAATGAAAGGTATCTTCTTTTGCCCATGCGGCACGTTGATCTCCTCGTAAATAAAAGAATCGTCAAAATGAATGGCCGCCGCCTCTTCCTTGGTGTTGGCGTAGAACACACGGGCCGGGCGCGCCCAGTAGATAGCGCCGAGGCACATGGGGCAGGGCTCGCAAGAAGTGAAGATCTCGCAATCGTTCAGCTGGAAGGTTTGCAGCCGCTGGCAGGCGTCGCGGATAGCGATCACTTCCGCATGCGCGGTGGGGTCGTTCAGCTTCAGCACCTGGTTCCATCCCTCTCCCACCACTTCATCTCCTTTTACGATGACCGAACCGAAAGGCCCGCCATCACCGGCCGCCATGCCACGTTCGGACAAAGCCACGGCCATCGCCATGAATTTCTTTTCTCTTTCACCGATCGGGTACATAAGATTGCAGTTTATTTACCAAGATACGAATAAAAAAACCCGGATGAAGAATCATCCGGGTATTACCTGTAACTGTATATCGTCGTATTTATGTAGAAAAATTTATTTGTTCCTGATCACCACTACGCCATCAAACACATCCACCAGCACGGGTTTCGATTTGTCCACATCCCCGGCCAGTATCTTCTTGCTCAGGAGGTTCACGATCTCTTTCTGGATCAGGCGTTTCAACGGCCTGGCGCCAAACTGCGGATCGTAACCCTGTTCCGCCAGGTAGTCCAGCGCATAATCAGAAAATTCCAATATCATGCCATTTTTAGCGACCAGCTCCTTCAGTTGTTGTAATTGTATGTTAATAATTCCTCTCACTTCGGAGCGCAGCAGCGGCTGGAACATGATCACCTCGTCCACACGGTTGAGGAATTCCGGGCGGATGGTCTGCCGCAGCAGGTTCATTACTTCTTCTTTTGTGCCGTCCACGATCTCATCCCGGTTGCCTTCGTTGATCTTTTCGAAGTTTTCCTGGATGATGTGGCTGCCCATATTGCTGGTCATGATGATGATGGTGTTCTTGAAGTTCACCACACGTCCCTTGTTGTCCGTCAGGCGGCCGTCATCGAGCACCTGCAGGAGGATGTTGAACACATCGGGATGCGCTTTTTCGATCTCGTCCAGCAGCACTACGGAATAAGGTTTACGTCGAACTGCTTCGGTGAGTTGCCCGCCTTCATCATATCCCACGTATCCCGGAGGCGCGCCGACCAGGCGGCTGACCGCATGTTTCTCCTGGTATTCGCTCATGTCTATGCGGGTCATCATACTTTCATCATCGAAAAGGAAATCCGCCAGCGCTTTCGCCAGTTCTGTTTTACCCACCCCGGTAGTACCGAGGAAGATGAACGAACCGATGGGGCGCTTCGGGTCGTGCAACCCGGCGCGGCTTCTGCGGATAGCATCCGCCACGGCGGTGATCGCTTCATCCTGTCCCACTACCCTTTTATGCAGCTCATCTTCCAGCGTCAGCAATTTATCGCGTTCGCTCTGCAGCATGCGCGACACCGGGATGCCCGTAGCCTTCGCCACATTCTCCGCAATATCCTCCGCATCTACCTCCTCTTTAAGAAGACGTTTATGTTGGGCAGATATTGCATTCAGTTCCACGGTCAGCTGCAGCACCTGTTCTTCCTGTTCTTTTATCTTGCCGTAGCGGATCTCCGCTACCTTTCCGTAATCACCGTTCCTTTCCGCCTGTTCTGCCGCCAGCTTCAGGTCTTCGATCGCCGCTTTGGCGTTCTGCACCTTGTCTACCAGCTCTTTTTCCTCTTTCCATTTCGATTTGAAAGTATTCCTTTCATCGCTCAGGCGGGCGATCTCCGCGCTTAATTCGCGCAATTTGTCCTCATCATTTTCCCGCTTGATCGCTTCTTTTTCGATTTCCAGCTGGCGGATGCGGCGTTCCAGCTCATCCAGCTCTTCGGGCATGGAGTTCATTTCCAGCCGCAGCTTGGCCGCGCTTTCGTCGATCAGGTCGATCGCCTTGTCCGGCAAAAAGCGGTCGGTAATATACCGGTGGGAAAGCTCCACCGCCGCAATGATCGCTTCGTCCTTGATCAGCACATGGTGGTGGTTCTCATATCTTTCTTTCAGACCGCGCAGGATGGAAATCGCGTCTTCCACGCTCGGCTCGTCGATCAGCACTTTCTGGAAGCGGCGCTCCAGCGCTTTGTCCTTTTCAAAATATTTCTGGTATTCGTTCAGCGTAGTAGCGCCGATCGCACGCAGCTCACCGCGCGCCAGGGCGGGCTTCAGAATGTTGGCCGCGTCCATCGCGCCTTCCATGGCGCCCGCGCCGATGAGGGTATGAATTTCATCAATAAAGAGGATGATGCCGCCATTGCTGTCGGACACCTCTTTTACCACCGCTTTGAGCCTTTCCTCGAACTCGCCGCGGTATTTGGCGCCTGCCATGAGCGCACCCATGTCCAGCGCATAAATGATCTTGTTATGCAGGTTTTCCGGTACATCGCCATTGACTACACGATGCGCCAGCCCTTCCGCGATAGCCGTTTTACCCACGCCCGGTTCCCCCACGAGGATGGGGTTGTTCTTGGAGCGGCGGGACAGAATATGCAGGGTGCGCCTGATCTCTTCATCCCGGCCGATCACCGGATCGAGCTTGCCCGCGCGGGCCAGTTCGTTGAGGTTCTTGGCATATTTCTCAAGACTGTTGTACTGCGCCTCCGCGGTCTGTGAATTAACGGTACCTCCCTTCCGCAGTTCGGTGATCGCCGCTTTCAGACCTTTTTCGGTGAGGCCGGCCGACTTCAGCAATTTGGCCGTGTCGTCGCTTCCGCCCAGTAGTCCCAGTAAAAGATGTTCCACACTCACGAATTCATCCTTGAATTCCTGTATGCTTGCGCCCGCCCGCAGCAGCGCGTTATTCGCATCGCGGCTGAGCGTTTGTCCGCCTTCGCCGTTGACGATGACGGTATATTTTTTGATTTGCTCGTCCACCTTGCTTTCCAGGAACGCCGTATTTACACCGTTCTTTTTCAGCAGGTATTCGATGCTGTTATCTTCGTCCGCCAGCAATGCCTTCAGCAGGTGGCCCGTTTCAATGGCGGTATTCTTGTCATTGAAAGCCAGCTGTTGCGCATGCTGCAGCGTTTCCTGTGATTTGATGGTAAAATTATTCAGATTCATTTTGCTAATCTTTTCTCCTTGTACGGTAGTTTTGCAAATGTTGATCCAACTGGTAAATGCAGCAATTATGACAGGAAAAATGGTGCCGGACTGCTCAATTTTCAGGAAAAAAGGGAAACGACTGTAATTATTTCCGGAAAAGTCAACCCTCCTGATGTTTACATTGTTATTTCGTTTGTTACCATGATTCTATAACCTCAAATCCACTGTTATGGCATTCGATCTGCTTGACACCCTGAAAAACCTTTTCAACCAAGAGTTTTCCCAAAAAGCAGCCACCCAGTTGGGCGAAAGCGAGTCCAGCGTACAAAAAGCGCTCGGGGGCATTATCCCCGCCATTCTCACCGGCCTGCTGCACAAGGCGGGCACTACCACGGATGCGGGGGGCCTGGCTGATATGGTGAAGGAAATAAGCCTGGCCGGTAATCTTCCGGGTAAGGGTGCGGACATCCTGCGGTCGCTTTTCGGTAACAGGGCCGGCCAGGTCACGGGCACCATTGCCAGGTATGCAGGCATTAAAGAATCTTCCGCGGACACCCTGCTGCAAACCGCAGCGCCCGCCACTGTGGGCGTAGTAGGCCAGCAAGCCGGCGGGGAAGACCTCAACGCCACCAGCCTGCTGTCTTTTCTCAACAACCAGAAAGAAGCTATACTGCATGCCGTGCCCGCCGGCCTGGGGTTGAAAGACGTGCTGGGCATCGGCAACCTCGGTGATATCAGCCGTAAACTAACCGGCCCGGGTGATGTCACCGGCGTTGCAGAAAGCAGGGTACGGACGAGATGGATATGGATGCTGATCTTCCTGGTGGCCGTGCTGCTATTGTTGTGGTACTGGCTGCGGGGATGTAACACCGGCGGCAATACGAATACGATGGATTCCGTGACCACCGGCCAGATGGAAGACTCCGCCATTGATGCCGTGATGGAGGAATCACCCGCCCGCGAATCCATCAAAGTGACCCTGCCGGACGGCAAAGTGCTGGAAGCTTATAAAGGCGGCATTGAAGATCAGCTGGTCACCTTTCTGAAAGACCCGGATACCAAAGGCGGCAAAGACCAGTGGTTTGATTTCGATAATCTCAATTTCAGGACCGGCAGCGCGGAGCTGACGGAAGAAAGCCAGCTGCAGGTGCAGAACCTGGTGGCTATCCTGCATGCATTTCCCAAAACGAAGGTGAAAATAGGCGGCTATACGGACCGTGTAGGCGACAGCGTAGCGAACATGCGGCTGTCGCAGGAACGGGCGGATGCGGTGCTGCGTTCTTTGCAGGCGGGGAATGTGCGGCCGGTGCAGTTGATGGGGGCGGAAGGGTATGGATCGATGTTCGCGAAGGCGGCGGCGGATGCGCCGAATGAGGAGCGGAAGCTGGATCGGAGGATTTCGGTGGGGGTTAGGGAGAAGTGACGGGAACTGATCAGAAAACCTTAAATTTGTATAAAATGAACTCAAATGGCGAAGGCTTTAGATCAGGAGATGCAGGACTACTTTACGCGACTAAATGACGCAGAGAAAAAGTCTGTGATTCAGATGTTGAAAACGTTCCTGAAAGGGCGTAAAGAGGGTGTTGCGCGACAGACGCTGGAAGAATATAATAGTGAGGTGGAGGAAGCCGATTCGGATATTGAAGCCGGTAACTTTGTTGCACATGAAGACATAATGAAACGTTATGGATTAAAGCACTAACGCATGGCATTGCATATCAAATGGGACCGCCATGCGCTCCATCAGTTTGAAACCCTGATCCGTCATATCGAGAAAGATTCACCAGCTAATGCTGCAAAAACAAGTCGTGCAATCCTGCTAAAAATAGATGGTTTGCTATCTCATCCCGAACAATGCCCTCCTGATAAATACAAAACGGAAAATGATGGCAGTTTCCGCGCCTTTGAACTGCATCGCTGCAGAATTACCTTATCGCTATAAAGGGAAAGAAATCCGCATCGTGCGTGTGCGGCATACAAAAATGAACCCCCTGATTTTTTAAACCCTACTCCCCCTTCACAAAAACAATCCTGCTCCTGTCCGCCTTATAAACCGAATTAAAGAACGATTCCAGCGCCGCATATTCCGTTGCCGGGAACAGCCCCTCCCTCCTTTCCATCACCCGGATATAGGTAATTTTATTCCCCTCCACTTTTGCACTCGCGGCGTACTTTCCGAAAGGGCTTTCCAGGCTTACGTCCTTAAATATCGATTCCGGCGTGTAGCCGTTGGGGATAGCGATCTCCACCGTGTCCACGTCCCGGTAAGGATTGCTCAGGCGGATGGGCGCCTTGCGGTTGGGGGCCTCGTCCAGCTTTGCACCGGAGCGGTTCAGCACATTGGGAACGATGAAGAGGCGCTTGCCGCTGATGGAGGCGTAGTTGGGGGCGGTGATGTCCAGCAGTTCATCCATGGACGGTACGGGGGATGCATCGGGGAATTCGTTGTAGTGGAATTTTTTGATGTCGTAGCTGGGGAGGTTCAGTCTTTCTTTCAGTATTTCGAGCTGCTTTTCCGGGGAAATGCTGTGCACGAAGCCGTGGTACCAGTCCTGCTGCATGCCCGTGAGCTGCGTGCGGGAGCTGCCAGCCAGGTGGCCCTGTTCATTGATCACGGCTTTGATCAGGCGGTTCTGCTGGTTCACTTCCATCCGGTAATCCGGGGTGTACACGAGCTTGCCGCCGTTTTCGGTGACCAGCAATACGGGGCGGTTGTTCGTGAACTGGCCGAGATAGCCGAACGGCGATATCTGGCTGGTGCATTCCAGCCAGATCGTATCTTTTGCGGAAGGCACACAGAGAATGGCATGGTTGAACTGGTTCACGGCGAAATCTTCCACCAGGTCGTTCTTCCCCTGCCCTGCCTGCACCAGCACATAATGCGAACGGATGCCCGCTTCCTTCAGCAGGGCGTACATGTAATTGCTCAGCGCCTTGCAATCGCCGTACCCTTTGGTGGATACGTAGGTGGCATCAAAAGGCTGGAAGCCGCCGACGCCCAGCTGGATGCTGATGTAGCGCGTGCGTTCCTGCATGTATTTGTAGAGGCGGCGTATCTTTTCACGGTCTTCCTTCAGATCGTCTACCAGCGCATGTATTTCAGCTTTCGTTTTCTCCGGCAATACGTCGCGGCCCGCATTCAGCAATCCTACGAACCTGCCGAAATCGTCCCAGCTGTTCATCTTCCCGGTATATGTACCGTATGAAAAATCACTCGGGGCCAGGTACACCACGGTAGTACGGTAACGCAAAGCAGCAGCCATGGGCTCATCTTCCAGCGCCGGCAATTCTTTTACTTCCCAGCTGAAGGTCTTAGTGCCTTTGCCGGGCGTCTGCACCGGTTCGCCTTTATAGGAAAACTGTTTGTACCGCAGCAGGTAATCCGCCGGCACGGTGATGTTCAGGCGGCTTTCCTGCACGGACAGCAGGATATCGTCTTGCGGAATCCAGCGGGGGAAGTAGAAAGTCTGCGTGCTGCGGACTTCCGTTTCATATTCCACCGTGTAGGGATAGGTGCGGTGATAGAAGTCGTGGCGCTTCAGGCGGTCATCTTCCATCAAACTAAAATCGCTCACGGCGCTTTCATCCTTGATCTCGCTTTGCTTCAGCTTGCGGATCTGCTTGCCGGACGCATCGTACAGTGCGCCTTTGATGCTTTTTATCTCCCTTAACTGATCGTAATAATCATAAAAGGCCGCATGTTTGCTGCCGCTTTCGTTGAGGATGGTCACGGCATAGCGGGTCACGATCCGCATATCCTTCAATCCTTTCATATCGATATGCAATTCCTGTACGCGGACTACCGCGTTGGCATTCTTCAGCAGCGCCGGCGGGATGGCCGCTACCGGATATTCCGGGTCAGCCGCCGATGCCTGTACACCTACCAGAAGCAGGAAGATCAGTCGCTTCATCATGATTTCTTCTTTAAAACAATTTGTTCGGCATGTTTCTTCACCACGATGTCGAAGAACTGGCGCAGGCTTTCATATTCCTCCGGGCTATAGGTAGCGCGGCTCAGCTTCAGGCGGGAGCGCATCTGCAGCATGTTGCCCTGCTGGCCGGTGAGGAACTGGAAAACGCCTTCGCCGTCGTTGAACTTCACGATGGTGGACTTCGGCATATCTTCCACCGTGTAGTTTTCGGGGAGTTGCATGCTTAACGTATAGTTCACATCCGGCACCGCCTGCATTTCCACAGGGTAGCGGCGGACGGCCGACTTGAAAGGATTGCTGCGCATGGCTTCGGAGAACATGGGATTGAGGTAGATCATGCCATTCTCATCCTCCATATCCAGTTTGAAATCATATTCCACCACCGCCGGAAAGCTGTACCTGTCCAGGCTGTCGATCTTGCCATTGCTCAGCTTGATGGGCGCGCGAAAATCCTTTTCCAGTTCTTTGAAATACGCATCCTCCCCTTTCTGACGGACCTTCTCGCGCAGGCTGTAAGAATTGAGATAGGTCGCCTGCTGCTGGAAATGGCCTGTAAACCCGCCCTTTTCATCCGGCGAAATAAAAACGCCCGTCACCTCCATCTCCCGGAGCGAATCCGGCTCAAAGGCCAGCGGCACAGCCTCCGCATTCACCATACGTGCGTGACCGTTATAGCAGTCCGCATGCAGCTTTCCGAAGCCGAGGTAAGGCCGGGTAGCATCCATCTGGTAATCATGCTCCGCAATATGCACATTCGCCACGGTATAGTTAAAGCGCGCCGCGATCGGATACAGGGCATAGACCTTGCCATGATCGCGCGTACTCAGCAACACCGGCGCCGCATCCAGGTCCGCCACCTTCAGCATGGCCACCAGCAGCAGGTTGATCTCGGACACATTGCCACTTTTCTTGCTGAACGTGGTTTTCAGAGACTGCTTCGCATACACGGCAGAGAAATCCGTGCAGGTATAGTTATCGCGCACAAAAGCATAGATGCGCTTCGCTTTGTCGAGCTGATCTGACGCGCCTTTGACGACCTCATCCACCGTACGCACCAGGAAGCCGTTATTGTTGGTCAGCGGGCCCGCATACTCCTCATCCTTCATCATCTCTTCCATGAACTTCGGCCAGGTGCTCATCACCGGCTGCACGGGATAGTTCGGATAGCGGATAGACGCCAGCTGGAATTCGATGGAAGCAATGTGGTTGCGGAGCGTGGTCACAAAACCCTCCTCCTTCAACGGCGCCACGTCTTTCATCACCCAGCGGTGCCGCGTAACGCCCGGCGATACGGACACGTTCTCCGAATTCACGCCGCTGTAACCGTAACCAGTCTGGGAACGGACACGCAGGTTGTAGGTCTTCCGGGAATTCTCGCTGTCCTTGATATAAAAAGGATTATAGCCCTGGCTCAGGAAGATGTATTCGTAATACTCCGGCAGCTCCACCTCATATTCGCTCCACAGCACCGGATGCTGGCCCTGGAAAGCCCAGGAGCGCAGGTAATAGGGAAATTCGGAATTGATGGTATACGATATTTCGATGATGGAGCCTTCCTTTACGTTGGGAAGGGTGAATTTTTTGATGATGGTGTTTTTGTCCAGCTTCTCGGTGAACACCGCTTTGGATTCCAGCTTCGTTTCCACCACCTTGCCGTTTTCCAGGTTGTAGGTCACGGCTTTGAGGTGCTGCAGGGATTCTTCCTTGCTGCCCTGCTGGTGGAGGTAGATCTCTTCATCCGCCAGGTCGTACCCGTTCTTGTTGAGTATTTTGATGCGTTTATAGCGTTTGTACACCTGCTCGAACCATTCGCTGCCGGAATCAAAGGCCGTGGAGCCGATGTCCGCCATAATAACAGCGCTGGCGCCGGTATCGAGGTCGTAACGGGTCTGTTTGAAGTCTTCGGCGGAAACCTTGCCGAAGCGGGCCGGGCTTTTGTCCTGTGCAAACGTGGTGCAGGAAAGCAGCATCAGGGCAGTTCC
Source organism: Chitinophaga cymbidii (assembly GCF_007992715.1). Taxonomy (GTDB): domain Bacteria; phylum Bacteroidota; class Bacteroidia; order Chitinophagales; family Chitinophagaceae; genus Chitinophaga; species Chitinophaga cymbidii. Next base: position 884,570 of record NZ_BKAU01000005.1, on the reverse strand, counting down.
CAGGCAGATATTTCTAGTAGGCATGCGGGTCAATTATCAGGTCAGGGATTAGTTTTCGGGGTAAATGTATAAATTTTCCGTTATAAAATGAGGCCGGTGGCGGGCCGGAATGTGTTAACTTTGCGGCGATATGCAGTTACTGGACAAAAATACCCTGCTGGTAAAGGAAAAGGCCCGCGCACTGGGCTTTGACCATTGCGGCATTGCGAAGGCGGAGCAGCTCACGGAAGACGCTTACCGGCTGGAGCAATGGCTGAAGCAAGGCATGCACGGTAACATGCAGTACATGGAGAATTATTTCGACAAGCGGATAGACCCGCGGTTGCTGGTGGAGGGGGCGCAGAGCGTGATCACGCTGCTGCTGAACTACTACCCCGCCGCAACGCAGGTATCTGACGCCCCCAAAGTAGCCAAATACGCCTACGGGCAGGATTACCACGAGGTGATCCGCGCCCGGTTAAATTCCTTCCTGGCGGAGTTGCGGGCGGAATTCGGGGAGATACAGGGACGGGGGTTCGTGGACTCCGCGCCCGTGCTGGAACGCAGCTGGGCGCAGCGAAGCGGCCTGGGCTGGATCGGCAAGAACGGCAACCTGATACACAAGCAGGCCGGGTCTTTCTTTTTCATCGCCACGCTGATCGTGGACATTCCGCTGGTATACGACCCTCCCACCGGCGACTACTGCGGGTCCTGCACGCGCTGCCTGGACGCCTGCCCCACGGAGGCGCTGGTATCCCCCACGGTGGTAGACGGCAGCCGGTGCATCTCCTACTATACGATAGAACTGAAGGATATGCTGATACCTTCCGGGATGGAAGGGAAATTTGATAACTGGATGTTCGGATGCGACCTGTGCCAGGATGTGTGCCCGTGGAACCGGTTTTCGCGGCCTAACACCGTTCCGGAGTTCGCGCCGATACCTGAGGTGCTGAATTTTACGACATCACAGTGGGAGGAGCTGACGGAGGAGGAATTCAGGCGGATCTTTGCGAAATCGCCGCTGAAGCGGAGTAAATATGCGGGGATACGGCGGAATTTGAAGTTCCTGGGGAAGTGATGGAGGGGCGGTTTGGAAATAATTTTTTGAAATTTGGAAGCAAAGAGTAAATTTGCAGCCCATTCGGGATGTAGCGCAGCCCGGTAGCGCGCTTCGTTCGGGACGAAGAGGCCGCTGGTTCGAATCCAGTCATCCCGACTTTAAAGGACAGGATAGTTTCAAAGCTATCCCGTCCTTTTTCATTTTCGCCTGAAACGGCATTCAGGCTCGAAGTCAGCGAAAACGTCTTATTTATTTTTCCACTTCGAAATGCCTCATTTTCCTAACTATAGCATACTCATTTTGCAGGGTTTCCTTTTGTGCATATCGCAGGAAGCCTATACGGTAGCTAGTTACCGGGAAATTACCAAGATGAGTTCCTTCAATTTCATTAGGATCAAAGTATTTCTGACCAGTATTCCATCGAAGCCAGTATTTCACACTTCTTCTCTATATTTCACTCCTAGCTTTTGATAAGTGGTTGTGTCTATTATCTCTAGTACAAAATACTTGTCTTCGATGAGAACTTTGCCGGGGTCCCAATGTAGACATCAGCAAGACGGGAATCGCGGAATGGCTTCCGGTCCACTTTTATGAGCCCCAGCGGGACGAGGCCGAGAACCCTAACCCTTGCCTATCAAAAACACTGGTTGCGTTCCGAGAGGAATGTCGCCGGCCAGAGGACATGGCAACGGAAGGATGATGGCATTATGCACTATCGGTTATTAAGGTCAGTGCGGCAATTTAATCGCTTACAATTATTTACTGATCAAATATCAGCTTTCACGAACTGAATTTATACCTTTACGAGATTCATCCTCCTCATAAGCCAGTTTTCCTTAATATTATTAGCTACAAATATCGCTAACAGGATTTCCTAATTCAGGATTCATTTCATTATAATTACTTTGCATGTGTATTTGATAGGCGATACTCTGAGGCAATGCTGATTATATATTCCAAATCTATAAATTGTAAAAAGGCATTTATGGTAGAAACTAAAAATTTAAAGGATAAAAATGCATTAATTAACAAAGCGACTACAAAAAACACAATTTCAAAAAAGGCAGGAAGGAAAAGTGCAGCAAAAAAAACGGTAAAAAAGAATAATTCTTCAAAAAACAATCGACCAAAAAATCCGGCTCCAACTTCCAATTTTCCTCGCCATGAGGTTGAGAAATCGCTAAGAATTCCTCGAACGATTTTAGAGCAAAACGCAGGTAAGGATACATCAGAAGCTGAAGTTTCAAAATATATTGGGGTAAAAGGAGTTTCATCAGGTCCTCCTGCAGTGGAGATTAGTTCGGCAATTAAATACGGTTTTCTTGAGCGCACAGGACAGAAGCAGTTTAAACTGACCGATTTATCGAAAAGAATTTTAAGACCACAAACACAAGATGATGAGGTTAAAGGATATCGGCAAGCGATCTTAAATGCTCCTGTAATCAGTGAGGTATATAAACATTACCGGGGAGAGAATCTACCTGACCGTACTTTTTTCGAGAATGCTCTAATTGAGACGTTTAAAGTTCCTCAGGAGAAACTGACTGAATTTATTGATATATTTCTAGCATCGCTTACAACTGCTAGACTCGTAGAAAAAACTGGTGATAAGTATAGATTACTAGATATATCAAGTGAAGGAGATAAGACCCTTGTTGATACTGATTCAGAAATAAGAAAACTTAGTAGAAATACGAGTCTTTCTGCTGATGACAGCTGCTTTGTTATGATGCCATTTGCTAGTCCTATCGGAGATTACTATAAAAAAATATACGAACCTGCTATAGAAAAAGCTGGGCTAAAGCCAATTCGTGCCGACAATGAAATTTTCGGAGTCGGAAAAATAATTGACCAAATATGGGAGGGAATAAACACTGCAAAGGTTTTAATTGGTGAATTGACAGGACGAAATGCTAATGTTTTTTATGAGCTTGGTCTTGCCCATGCATTGAAAAAGCCTGTAGTTTTAATATCATCAAATGAGGGAGATGTACCATTCGATTTGCAGCATATAAGAGTGATATATTACGATGTACACGATCCATTTTGGGGGCAAAAGCTAATTGATAAAGTTGCCGAGAATATACTTTCAGCAATTAGGAACCCAGAAGAAACTATATTGTTCAAATAATTACTATAAATTAAATCAAATAATATGAAAATCTGGCGAGAGTTCAATAGTTCGCATTCCTCCAATATAACAATTATAGGAGAATTCAGTGAGCCCAAAAATTTAGAAAAGCACTATGAAATGATCCAGGATTTCATTCTAGGAGCTTGGGAAGAGCGTCACGCATCAATAGAGGATTTTAATGATCATTGGGCAAAAGAATTTGATCCGAATGTCCGTTATATTGGAATTACTAACGATGAATATTTCATAGGCATTGATAACGATCCAGACATCAAAATAGAAGACGGGAATTTGAAAATATCCAAGCTCAGAATGGATAATCTTGGAGGAATTATAAAGCTATTAAGATTTGCAGGAAAATGCAGAATCACAATTATATGAAACTAAGGTTTGAGCCACAAGGACTACACTACTACTGTCGAAGAAGTGGATTGCATATATTATTTGATGAAGTTAAAATAGAGAAATCCGCGTTCAGTATAGCACCACGTACTATTAGCATAGCAATCACCGATAAATGCGATTTTTCCTGCTCATATTGTTACGTAAATCTAAAGGATAAGTTTCTTTCCAAAAACGATATTATAAAATATTGCAAGCAACTAGACAAGTTGGGTACATTTGATGTCGCATTAGGCGGTGGAGAACCAACTTTGCATCCAGATATAGTGAGCATATGTAGAGAAATTTGGCTCGAAACTGGCATGGGGATTAGCATAACAACGCACGGGCATCATCTAAATGAGAAATTTATTGAGGAAATTAAAGATTATGTATCTTTCGTTAGAATTTCAATTGACGGGCCAGAGCCTATTTATAGCCAATTAAGAAATAAGAAGCTTCACGACCTCCTTCCCAAATTACGATTATTAAAAGGCCATGTTCCTTTTGGGATTAATACTGTTATTAACAAATTAACTTTACCGTATCTCGAAGATGTTAAAATCATGCTTATAGAGTATGGTGCCTTTGAATTATTATTATTACCTATGTTAAATAAGGGTAAGTTTGTATTAAATGAAAATGATTGGGACGTGCTTAACAACTGGATTGAAAGGAACTATCAAGTAATACCCATCCGCACTTCTGTTGATGCTGAAGAATTCCTTAAGCAACCCTTCCTGTTTTCTGGACAAAAACAAGAAACCGACTATGGTTTTATTGGTATAGACGGAAAATACCGTCGCAATTCCTTCAGCAATGAAGGAATTCGAATTGATGCTTACAATAGCCTTGAACAAATGCTATTGTCGATAAATGCAGACAGTTTATCCATATAAATTGTAGTTGCTACTATTTGATCTTACAATATCTATAGGACTGCATCTGAACCATCGTCATAAAAAAATATGAATCTTTACATTCCTTTTTAAACGTCCTCCGGGCAGGGAAAGGCATTCCAAAAGGAAAAAGATTCAGGGGCAGCGTCAGATCAAGTGTAATAAGGTCTTAAGTTCTTGTATGCTGAGATAAACTCCTTGATCAGTCTTACGATGTAACATTCGGTGACAGTTGCTGCAAACCATATGCAAATCTTCAATTTTTGTCATTCGCTCTCCGCCACTTGCAATAGGTATGCCGTGGTGACATTCGATAAATTTAGATCCATGGGAACCGTACCGTCGCGCAAAGTCAAATCCGCAGCATTCGCATTGAATATAACCTGCGCCTTGACGTAAGGCCCGAGATTTAGCGAGCCCTACAATCATTTTGTTTCGCTCACGGCTTAAGTGCTGTAGCAATATAATGCGTTCTGAACCTTCCTTCACTGATATATCCTCATCTATTAGTTCTTCAGGTATTTCCACTTGGTCCAGTAGCGACCCCAAGTTGGGATTTAAGTATTGAGAAAAGTATGTCCAGACGTCTTGCTGAATCGAATATCTGGGTTTAAGTGAGTTAAGTAGTTGTATATCACAAACCTTTCCCCATTGGGGTTTGTAGAAGTTGAGTTCCTTAGGGATTGTAGATATTGCAGTTCTGGGCTCTGCTCTTGCAATAATTGCTACATTTCGTATATATTGGAAGCGATGGTTTGAATTTGAATCCTTGTATAGGACGGAATCTATCGGCGTAACGAGATGTGTCAGATAGGTTCTCTTAGGTACGCCAGGGAGGTTGTCTACACGCTGAAATAATAATATAATTTCCCCTGGACTAACCAAAGCCGCCCCTTTTCGCTGATCGTCGGAGAAGTTTAAGTGAATGGTTGTATCGTCTGCATTTTCGTAATATGCCCAGTCTGTTCCGCCATTGCGCTTTACATTTTTTACCCAGTGAATATCTGTTGCTTTAAACACGGTATAGTATTTTTTGTGTAGCAGGTTCTTATCTTAGTTTTGGAGATAAAAGCACTTGTGAAGCATTGCTAGTGAAAGCTGTTAAGTGTAGCTGGGATCCCGAAAAGTTGTGTAGTTAGGCGTAGACAGTTCTATGCCATCGCCACTTTGTAGAAATAGATAACTATCTGTCGCACCTCCGTTTAAATTCATTTCGCCTTCGCTACTGAAACTCAATTCTTGTTGTCCCCAATTTATAATATCGCCATTTTTCGATTCTCTAAGCATTCCTTGCTTGATGTGCATTTCGCGCGATGAATAATTATTGTAACCAAAATCCTCAAGAAACGCACCGTAAGAATGCAGAAATAGGCACAGGGTAGTTCATTTCTACGATTTGAATGCTTTCTCCGTTTTGCACATTAGTTATTACAAAACTGTATATTGTGTTGTTCGCATCAGGATGTGTTATTTCTATATCAAATTTGTACCATACATTTTCCATAAAATCAAAGGGGGCAACAAATTTTCTTCCCCTTTTTTCATTTGTAAAAGGGTCAAAAATTCCACCCTCAACTTGTCTAACAGGTTTGAATTGCGGATGATCTTCTTCCAAGCTCCATAATGAGAAATGGGCCGTTTTATCTCCATTCTCCAATTGCTGAAATCCCGCATATCCACTAGAATATGATTCACCCGCGTTCCAGTTTAGAACCGAGTAAAAAGTAGAAGGCGTAGAATAAGGTATTTTGATCTGTTGTGAGATTAATACGGCTTTTTTGTTAATTCGGCAATTGAAATAGATAGAGGGTGAATGCTGGGGAGAGTACGTATACATAATTATTGAGATTAGGAGTTAGTAGCTTTTGCCTTGCTGGCAAAGGTTACAAGTATAAATATATTCTTCTTCCGAAACGCTGTTCATGGCTCTACATTCGCGTAAAAACACTACTTAATATCGGTTCGAATGCTAATAAGCAGTAAAAACTATTTTTCCCAATTAGTATAATCAATAAGATGAATAAGCTCTTCAAGCACAATTCTTAAATCATCCTTTTGTTTATCAACGTCTATTTTTTTGGCAAAAAAACGTCTATTGTGCGCACTCAAATCGCCCATTTGCTTTAGTTTAGGTAAAGAGGACTTTGCATTTCGGCCAATATTCCAGTTGGTTTCATTTATGAAATGATTTATCAGGTCACTCAAATAATAAAAGTTCCCTGCACCATTCTTTATATTTTCCGATATCCCATGTCGTTCAAAGGCTTCTATAATTAATACCTCAAGCAACTTTCTGGTCATTACCGAGCAGGCATCGAAAAGACCATGATCATAGCAGGCTGCGGCTTGCCCGGCAATACTTTCTAAATAACCACGTGTACCTTTGAATAGTTCTAACGGAAAATAGTTGTCACTTGGCGCAATGGGCTTAGGCGTCCCCAATACTTTATCAATTTCAGTCCTTCTTCTTCTTTCTAAATGATAAAGTCCCTTTTGAAAGATGAACTTAGGTATTTTGCCCTTCGCTTTTTTTGAATGTGTCGCCAGGTATTGACGGGAATTTGAATATTTGGGCGTTTTTAAAACATCAAAGCAATCGTCAATATCTTTCGCTTTAATACCTTCTGCACCTTTCGATACGGTTAAATAGTATGTAAAATATTCAATCTTGTTTCCAGCAGAAAGGGCATCAAATTCAGGTACTTTACGAATAAATTGATCTAAGGTCATATTTAACTCTTTTTATCCCAAAACTTCATTTTATTCCTACCTGCGGTTGTTAAGGCCAAATTCAACCTGTCTTTTGTTTCCACCCAACCAGTTCTTGACTTGGTGTTGCCTATACTTTTATCCATATTTTCGGGAATCCTGAGATTAAGATGGTCATAGCATGTATATAGATGATCCAAAGTAATATTAGCGTTTTTTAATATTTCTTGAAAATAATACACAAAGAGCAAGTTTCTCTCATTGTCATTTTTCACTGCAAATTTCTTGAAAAAAACTTCAAGACTTTCCTGTCCTGAAGGATAGAAATCAATATTGGTTAATCTTTTTGAGCCAGTTGAGCTATTGGATGATTTTCTGACAACCTGTCTTTTTCCTCCTTCATCTTCTTCCTTTTTTCCCTTGGATTTTTTGCCACCTGTGGCCGTACTTGCTTGCGAAACCCATTTACCCGCAATAAGGTCCTTTGCTGTGTTTATTCCTTTGTCAGTTAATCTCAACTCATCGGTTCTTATGGTTTTAATTAAGTCAGGGAACAGACTTTTCCATCTATTAGAGAAGTTAGACATTCTTGAGTCAGCATCTCTTGATTCTTTATATCGTTTTTGTACAGATCCCTTATTGAACGTGTTTTTACCATACTCACTTATATAAAAAGCGTAAATAAGAATCCAATGTTTTTCTGAACAATCTAGTGAACGTTCTACGTCATCAATATGTAATAACTCTGAACTATCGGTTGGAGACGGAACACTTGATTCCGGTGTTATAACTTCTGCATTTTGAAAAGTGTCAACCAGTGGGTTGATTTCATTGGTTGTAGGCAACTGAGTTAAATTACCAATCTGCTGGCTCCCTAATCTTACAGCATAATTTTCTTTTATTATGCCTGCTAATTCTTTGGCTGCATTATCACTAAATGTTGCATCTATGATTCTTTCTCCAGCGCTTTCATGCATTCGAAATGTGTTTGTATTTGATGTGGCATTGGTTTTAACCTCTTTGGGAACTCCGCAATTGACACAGCCTGCATCATCTTTTTCCAATGGTGAACTACAAGATTTGCACTTAACTTGTGTCAGGCATCCACCGCAAAAATACCCGGTCAGTCCTAGAGGTTTGGAACAGTTATAACAAATTGCTTTCTGGGTTGCTTCCATCGTTCTCTATTCTAAAATTTTAATAATATCACTGTGACGACTTCATTTACCTCGTAATATTGGGATTTCCCTTTACATTCCAAGTTTCTTTTGGATTTGGGCTTTCTGAACATAAAGACGATCAGACAGCGGAATCGGGTGACTCGAATACTTCAATTTGCCACTTCTATAACCATCGGTACATAACTTGGCACAGGATCGCTGCATATGGGGCAATTGATTTTGATTGAATTGCGATAAATTTATACATAAGTATTTAATGAATCCACTTTCCCCCTTCATGTGGGAAAATAGGTGGATTATGAATTCCAAATTGTGACTTTGCAATGGAATTGAAAGTTACTGTTAGAATAGTTTTCATCAAGTTTCACTAAAAAATTGGTGGATTATAGTTTCTCCTCCACCTCCGCCCCCGGCGCATTTTTCATAACGGAAGCAATCCCGTTATCCCTGCTATTGGAAGATTCGTACATCTCACTGGTCCCGATCACCTGGCTATTTGCCGCCTTCAGCGTAAAATAATGCTTCCCATTGGCAGAAACCTTCTTATCATAATTCCCCTCATTCGTGGAATTCTTCTTTACAGACTCAATTCCATTCTGGCAACCTGCTTTGGCAGTATAACCTTCACTGGTCAGAATAGTTTCATGATTACCGGCCTTCAGAACAAACTGAAATTCGCCATTACTGCGGGTAGAAATGATAAATTTTCCCATAACGATATTTTAGGTGAACAAATAAGATCACTTGGTGTACCTTAAAAAGATTAATAATTTATCATTGAGGGTGAACCCCTCATTTTGTTATGCACATATTTATTTCAAGAAAATTCTACACGTGGTCTTAGGGCACTAACGAGGTTCAAACATATCGCAATATAAAAATAAGATCGCAACTGCGAATCATTTTCGCATAAAAAAAATGGCGGGGTTATGCAATTCGCTCCCCCGCCTCATTCACCATAAATTTTTCTACTTCCACTGCTATCTTTCTCTCAACCCTCCAGGTATTCTTCGTCTTCCTGATCACAAGGCATCCATCCGCTATATCCACCTCCACAATATCCCCGATGCAAAACCCCGCCTTTTCCAACCACCTGCCCGCAATCCGCAGAAAAGGAACACCTACAAGCTTACCATATTTGTTTTCAACTTTACGTCCGACTGTAATAAGCCGCTTTACTTTATTGTCTATCATAATTAGAATATTTGTATAATAAAGATACTTATTAATCTACAATCAAGCAAGTCATATTTACCATCAAAGAAGATATTTTGATCTATTTAACATAGAAATAAATGATTAATACAACTAGTATTATATTTAAATAGCTACTAATAGAAATGACGGAAAGATAATTTTGTCTACCTTCGATGAACATAAAACACACCTTATGACATTCGGCACCAGAATCGCCCAAATCAGAAAAAGTAAAGACATCAAGCAGCAAGACCTCGCAGATACCGTAGGTACGAGTAAAGACATGATCAGCCGCTACGAACGCGACGCCATCAGCCCCTCCATAGACATGGCCGCCAAAATCGCCAAAGCCCTCAACACCTCGCTCGACAGCCTCGTATTCGGCATCGACCTCCGCAACGATTCCCGCCCCCTCACCACCAAACTCCACGAAATAGAAACACTCCCCACCGAAGACATCCACCACATCCTCGCCGTTATAGAAGCTTTCATCACAAAAAATCGATTGCAGCAAATTTTGAAGTAAAAATCCCGCCGCATGCTAAACATCTGGCTGCATTTACTGTTAACCCTGTAAACCAAAATCCATTAGAAAAGATGAAGAAAATCATCCTCGTACTATGCCTGAACATCATGGTTCCTTCAGGCCCTTTTTGTTTGTTCCTGGAGGTCAACAAACACTTTCACAAAAGAAGAAAAGCAAACTTCCCCATCATCGCACAAACATTTTTGTGTACCATCGCGGTTTCTCCCATTTTCATCATTCGCAAAAGAGAGGAAAAGAAACAGATCACCCCTATCTGGTATGCGCTCATCATCATCCTGATGATCATCCTCAGCTCCAATAGAAAATAAACCGGAAAGCATATACGATTCCCTCAGCCGTGTTAAATCAGTACCGGCTACTTTTCGTATCTATGGGTATACCATGGATATGCCATGGATGATCCATGGATAATCCCCCGGTAATCCCCGGGTTTGATACGGGTCAACCCCGGAGCTGCCGCCTTACTTCATCGGCGTTCAAACCCTTGTGCGCGCAAAACTCCTCGATGGTGACGAACATATCCTTCGTCTTGTTCAGCTTTACACGGATCTGGTGCAGGATCTTCCTGGCGGTGCGTTCCGCCACATCTGCGATCTGGGCGACTTCTTTTGCGTGGATGACCAGCTTTGCAGCTGCAAGGAAGTAACATTCCATGATTGTCATAAGCAAATGCATAGAGATTTCCATATGCAGGGATTTGTAGGGTTAAGCTTGGAACAGGGTCAAATATGGTTGATGAATATACGAAATTTCCTGTTTTCATGCGGCAAAAACGGCATATTCGGCATATTCGGCACATCCGGCACGGTGATTTTGAAACGATCAGTTTGCGTGCGAGCTTTGCATCATCGGTACCGGAACATAACAGACCGGAAAGACGTCGCCGGGATGTTATGATGAAAGGCTGAACGGATGCTGGCCTTCAACAGCGTCCATTTACTTCTCTTAAAACTTACTACAATGGCTAAACAAATAGGCCTGATGCAACTGGAAGGCGCTCTTGGCAACGTGGTGTTCTACCACACCAAAGACGGCAACTTCGCCCGCCAGAAACCTGCAGGCAGAAAAACCATCAGCGAGCGCGTAACGGAAAACCTGAGCGAGTTCGCACGCGCCGCACAAGCGGGCAAGCTGATCCGCCGTTCCTTCGCATCGATCATCAACGACATCGATGCGCCGGCCCTCACCAAACGGCTCTCGTCCGAACTGGGCATGATCCTGAAAACGGACTCCGTGAGCCCGCGCGGCCTGCGCAACTTCGTGGAGGCGGACATGGAACTGCTGGAAGGCTTTGAGCTGAACGACAACAAAGCCCTCAGCACCGCGCTCAAAGTGCCGTACACAACTACGATCGACCGGGAAACCGGGAACATGAAGGTGGTGGTCCCCGCCCTCAACCCGTCCAAACTGATCGAAAGCAGCGAAGCGGCTACGCACTACAAGTTCACACTTGCGGGCGCGGCGATCAACTTCGGCAACCGCGATCATATTACCGCAACGCTCGAATCGGGCATGCTGGTGATCGCGAACGAAGTGAACCCGCAGCTGGAACTGGAGGTACAGGTGCCGGTGATCGGCGATAACACGCTGATCCTCGCATTGGGACTTTCCTTCTACCAGCACACCAACGGAAAGGACTATGCAGTGGGCGCCAAACAGAGCAATGCGCTTGCCTTCGTAGCGGTGTCTGACAACGTTGCCTGATCTTTCACCTCCTAAAACGGAACACTATGGGCATCAAAGAGCGATTCATGTCAAAAACGCCCCCATTCTTCCGTAAGCTCCGCGCCATCGGCCTGTCGTTAGTAGCAGCGGGCGGTGTACTGGCCACTACACCCGAAGCTTTGCCGGAGATCGTTATCCGCATCGGCGGATACCTGATCGTTGCCGGCAGTGTGATGACGGCCGTGAGCCAGGCGGTGGTGAAAGGTGAAGAATAGGAAAACGTAACGCCCCGGGGGGTCCCGGGGCGTTTGTTGTAAAGTACTATACTAGATGAATTAAACACCTTGACCTATAGGAGAATTTGTAAGTGACCAAATTAAGAAACTAAAGAATCGGTTTAGCCATCCGTTTTAAAAGTAAGCCAAACGGATTTTTAGACGTTTCGAGATTGCATCATCTAGTTGACGTTAGCTAATGCTGCACGACAATTTGCCTTGAAACCCACTGCTGCCCATCGAATACACGAATAATGTATATGTCGTTACGCAAGGACGACACGTCCAATGTCGTGGCATTTACGTTTCCCGAATACAATCTTTCCATAACGATATTTCCCATTTTATCTACCATCTGAATTCGTTGAATACCGTTCTTGTAAGTATTGGATCCAAGCGCAATACTGGTTTCCCCGTTGTTATGAATTCCGCCCAATTCCACCCGAACAGAATTAATGGCAGGATTCGGCGCTACCATAAGTCCCCCACTTCCATTGTAATAAATATTAAATTGACCGTACGATTGTCCACATGCATGATTAGCCACTACATTAAGATATGCCGCAGCTCCGGTAGGAGCATTAAATCTAAAATCAATGTTTACATAACGGCCACTATTCCCAGGGAAAAATCTAAACTGAGGATAGCTGCCCGATACCTGGGTCCAGGTAGCTGAAGTGTATGAGTTTGCGGGCGCTAATGTAATTGTCCCAAAAGTATTGTCCATGTTGATAATCGCCCCGCTGACATTTCCTCCCAGGACAGATACACCATCATACACAGAAGGCGCCCCAACATCAATGTTTCTCGTAGATATACGGTGATTCCCGCAGGAATTATTCAGGAATGCATTGATCGTTACCGGCTGCCCGAATGCGCTTGCAACCTTTGTGACATTGACACTGTTTCCGCTTGGGGAAAAAGTGACTACACCCACAGGAGAGGCCGTCCATGTAATAGACGAACCAGGCGGAATGGATCCTCCTACCTGGTAACTACCGGTAGTGCAGAACTCATCAGGGCCGGTAATATTAGAGGCAACCTCCATTGTGCATTCCGTTGCGCAATTCTCTGCATTGGAAAGCCCCTCCATTTCATTAAACATCCATCTGGCATTCCTCGCTGTAAAAGCCAAATGTTCTTGATTAAAATGTTGGCTACCTCCTCCGGAGAATTGTTCCTGCGCAATAAAGGTGCTCATCCTTGAAGTGTATTGGGTGTAGCCATTAATATACCTGCCGTTCAAGCTACTGGAAGTAATTGTCGAGACATCCAACGCGCTAACAACCGGTACAAAACAAAAACTCTCCCCCAATGCCACATTCACCTCTGAAGATACCTTAGCCCAGATAAACCAAAAAACATTCTTTCTATGGTCAGGTATCTGTGATGGGGCGCCCCCTACTTGCGATAGTGTGCTTTGTGTTCCCCCGGGGAGAATATCCCAGGCAGGGACATTATTAGCTCCCGGATCCCATTTTATATTTCTGTGGTAAAGAGTGCGGCTAATCGGTAGAAATAATAGTGTCTTATTCGTATGAAACCTGATGTCCGTTACATCAGACAGCCCATTGGTACCATTTAACGCCCATGCTTGTAAATCCAGATAATAGTTCGACCTAAATATCAGGACAGATAAACGAAATTTACCTCTTATATCCAGTAATTTTGTTGCGGGTGCAAGTATTGGGTTACCGCATTGTGATCCAAGGCTGGTTGCTATCATCCGGTAGGTTGGTTGCGGACCAGTAGTCGGGAATGTGATCATCGTACGATACTCATTATCCAAAAAGGTATTAAACGCAACACTATAAAAACCGGGAACTGTGATCTCTGATCGCAATAGCAGCAGCTGTTGCGTAGCAGGCGCATCTGCTACCGCCTGAGCTTCGGTTAGTTCGGGTACCAAGTCGGTGATTTTCATACCGTCCGGCAAGAAATCAGCCAAATTCAGAATGGAGATCAGGTGCTGTACCCCGATAGGAACATTAGCGCCTCTATGAGGACTATCATGTGTGATCAGCAGGCGCGTGCCCGTATTGATACTTTGTTTTGTCATATTTGCCAACGCATATCTGGCTACTAAACCGCCCATGCTGAGTCCAAGTACAACATTTTGCTCCGTACTGCCGGCAAGTGCTTTCTGTTGGTTAACCCAGGTAACTACCTCCTCCACCAAAACTGCATTGCGCCTGATATCATCAGTGCCGTCCCAAAAATCAACAAACACAATGTCGTAGTCTGCCATATCCAGCTCATCATTGAAATCATAAGTGGCTCCCGGTCCCTCTAAGGCAGCTATAAAATGGCGATATTCATAATTACTTTGTACGTTTGGCGCAATGGCACTTACATCATATCCCTCCACAACGATCAGCGGCTTCCTGATCTGCCATGTTGTATTACTTTGGCTATAGGCAATGGAAACGGTGGCTCCGCTATGATTTACCGTCCCAAAGAAAAACTGTTGGTCATCTGGAAATTGATTATACCGTGCGGTTCCTATTCCTACGTCTACTACTTCAAGCTTGGCATAACATTGCATGATAGAGTTGTCGGTATAAGTAACCTGCACTGCGATATTATAGGTTCCATTATTAGCATAATTTGCCGTCAAAGGCACTCCAAATGAAGCGGTACGTAGCCCGCCTCCGTCTCCAAAATTGACTTTGATAGTCGATATCGTTTTTCCACGATTACTATAGTATAAATTTTGCTTAAAAAGAAGGGAAGGTTGTCCACTACTCCAGTATTTAAGAGGTGCCGCTGCAAAACAGTTCCTTTGTAAATATGGGCTTACAGGTCTGTTGGGAACATCAAAAAGTTGTCCATTCTGTGACGATATCAAGCCAGCACTGATGGCATCAGGTCGAAATGCGCTATAGTTATAATCCATGATGGCTACCGGAATTGAGGTACTGTCCGACTGCAACTCCGTTTGCAATGTAGTATTGACTGCCTGCAAGGTAGCCATCGGATTCGCTCCATAAATTCTGCTGGTATACAGGCTCGCATACAAACCGCGCCAGATTTTGATATCTGCCACGGTACTGTCAGTAAGCGTGCCTTTAAATACATCCAGTGGGAGTAGTCCCAGGCCATATTCTTCAAGCATCCCAAAGGGTACCTGGGACTTGTCGAGCGGCTGTACAATCCGGTTAATGTCCTGGCGCAGAGAGTCAGCAGAGGTTTGGGATAAAGCGATCTTTGCGTACACAATCAGGCATACGAAAAGGGTAAATTTTCGGGTCATGGCAAAAATATTATTTAGTTAATGAAAATTGCCAGCATTTATAGTCTGAGATCAAAGCGGCCGTCTTTAATAGATATAGTATCGCACCCACTTTTGATCATCACAACGGAAAAGGTCCCTGAAATAATCTGCGCAGAAAGGTCCAGGCGTGTAATTTTCAAACTACCCGTTTGCTTAACATCATCATCCCGGAAATTGTAATCGCAGCCTGTATTTGTGTTAACGAAAATCTTTGAAAACTTGATGCCTACATCTTCCATGGGGGAGGCAATCCGATAGGTTCCTGTTTTATATAGGTTCTTGGCACCGATGATAAGGAACTGTTCAATGGAATCTTTCTTATTAATATGGTACATGCTAATACTAAGCGACCCGCCTTCGAGGGTAGGATCGTAGATCACAGTTGGATTACTGACTCCCGTAAAGCCTTTTGGTATTATTACTTCATCACCTATCTTAAATCCGATTGTATGTTTACCTTCCTGGGTAATAGGAGGAAGCTGATCCCCAGCCGGAGGCTTGGAACCTCTCTCCTTTTTACAATGTAAACTTGTCACGATAACGGATAAAACAAACAGTGATAAAATGACCTTTTTCATAGGGATTTATTGAAGCATGGACATATATTATGGGCTAACCAAATATAACAAATTCAAATGAAAAAGCCAATCAAATATGTTTTATTTAGAGCGATTCATGCCCAAACGCCCCATTTAGATATAGACAAACTCATCAATAAACAAAGTTGGCAACTCCCTTATAAACCAGGGTCGGTTCACGACTTCCGAAAGGAATCAGAACCAGTATCAAAAATACACCTATCCAGTTATGTAAATCTTTTTCCGCATCTCGTAAATCCCGCTCCCACCCCATCCCCGCGTCGCCCCCGCTATGAAACTTTTTTTTCCGCATCTCGTAAACCATCTACCGGAGTCTTGTATACTTTCGTGCCAAATATATCAACATGAGATTTTTTATACTATTGCTATGCTGTATATCAGCTACAGTACTCTCTTTTGCCAATACTGAAGACGGAAAGGGCATAGTAACCGGACAGGTATTTACGGTCGATGGTGACCCCGCGCCCGGTGTTAGAGTAGCCTTAAAGGGAACCAACCGCGGCACATTAACGGACGAGAAAGGGAAATTCACGCTGCGCAATATAAATGAAGGAAGCTATGAACTGCAAATATCGTTGCCAGGCTATGAGACCATTACCCGTAGCGTAACTGTAGAGAATAACAGAACGGTTGCCGTTACCATGGAATTGACCATTTCCAAAAAGCAGCTGGATGAAGTTGTGATTACAGGCGGTCGCCATAAAATAGTGGATAAGCAGACGGATTATGTGGCAAGAATGCCCATCAATAATCTCGAAAACCCACAGGTGTATAATATTGTGAGTAACGAGCTGCTGAAAGAACAGGTGGTGACGAACATGCAGGATGCTCTGAAGGCCGCTCCCGGCGTAGTGCCTGTTTCCTATCCCAGCGGAGGCGTTGGTACAATGTCCCGCGGCTTTAGTACCGGTATTGGCGCCCGTAACGGATTACGCTCAGACCTGGGCCGGTCCAGCGCCGACGTGTCCAATATTGAACGTATTGAATTTATAAAGGGGCCTTCCGGAACATTGTTCGGTACCGGAGCATCATCATTTGGCGGTGTGGTAAACCTGGTAACGAAAAAGCCCGGCGAAACCTTCTTCGGTACTACCGGGTTAACGGTAGGAAGTTTCGGGCTTTCAAGGCTAACGGCCGACATCAATGCGCCTGTGAATAAAGACAAAACCGTGCTGGCACGTGTCAACACGGCGATTCAACGCCAAAACAGCTTTAGCGATTTCGGACGGGTGAGCAGTTTTGCATTTGCGCCGAGTGTATTGTATAAAGTGAATGAAAAGCTGACGGTGCTGTTTGATGCGGAAATATTTAACGCAAATTCATCAAGACCAACTTATACTACCGTGAATGTTGCCAAAACCGGCTATACCAGCTTTGAAGACATTCCCTTGCCATACAGCGCCTCGGTATACGACAATGATCTTGATTCCAAAACGCAATCCCAGAAATACTTTGTAGAAGCTAAATACAGGATCAGCGATCAGTGGACCTCATCCACCAATATTTCCTATGTAAACGAGCTTACAGAATATAGCTATCAAACGTATAATACCTGGGTTGCCAAGGATAGTCTGGCGAGATATGTAGGTATATGGGGACCAATAAAGAATACATTCACCAACGCACAACAGAATTTTGTCGGTAAGTTCAATACGGGCGCGCTGAAACATACTTTACTGCTGGGGGTAAGCTATACCGATTACTATGCAAATGGTATGAGCAAGAGCGCTCCGAATTTTGACACGATCAACATTCACAATACTTACAAGCTCATCACCAAGGAACATGCAAACAAGATACTGTTGCAACCGGAGCGGGTTTCCAGCCGCGGCACTTCGCAAAATCAGTATATAGGCGCTTATGTATCGGAAGTGCTGAATATAAGCGACCGCTTGTATGCTATGCTCAGCCTCCGTTTTGACAGATTCATACAGAAAACGGGCGGTTTTAATCCGGGTGGATATGAGCAAAACTCCCTTTCTCCCAAATTAGGACTGGTTTACCAGGTAGTTAAAAATAAAGTATCCCTGTTTGGCAACTATATGAACGGCTTCCAGAACAACAATCCGCAGATAGAACAGCCGGATGGATCTGTTCTGAATGTCCAGCCCGTTTATGCCAATCAATGGGAAGTGGGTATAAAAAGCGAGTTGCTGAATGGGAAGGTCAATACAACCTTTAGCTATTATACAATCAATATAGACAATGCCCTGCGCAATGAGATCATCGATAACAAGCAATTTACAAGGCAGGACGGGCAGCAGCAAAGCAGCGGGTTTGAGCTGGATGTGCTGGCTAACCCGGTGGAAGGTCTTAACGTGATATTGGGTTACGGTTATAATGAAAACAAGATCGTTAAAGCTGCCAAAAACCAGGGCAACATAGTTGCCGGCGCGCCGCGTAATATAGCCACTTACTGGGTTAGCTATAAATTTCACAACAGCGTACTGCAAAACTGGGGCATAGGAGCCGGCGGCAATAGCGTAAGCAAAAGCTTTTTTGACGATGGCAATACGTTGACAATACCGGCTTATACCGTAGTGAACGGAACGCTATTTTATGAAAATACCAAATGGCGCGCAGGTTTTAAGCTGAACAACATCGGAGATGCGCAATACTGGGATTCTTACGGCATCTACTATCCAACAAGGAACTTCTCAATAGATCTGGCAATAAAGTTCTGATTGTCGTATGACATTGAAAAAAATTATGGGTAAAATTCACCGCTGGCCTGGACTTTTTTCCAAAGCAAAACGGGCAAAATGACGAAAACTGTCGGCAGAGAGAACAGCAATCCCCCAATGGTACCCGCGGCAAGGGAAAACCAAAATGCTTCGGCAGGCCCGTCCATAAGAAAAGGCAATAAACCCAAACAGGTGGAAAGAATGGTAAGCAAAATGGCGCCTGACCTGTGCAGGACCGCCTTGACGAGAAGCTTGTTCTCATTCCGTTTCCCGCCGGCCTTCTTCAGTTTATTGAGATCATTCACAATAAAAACACCTGCATTGGAAACCAGCCCCCCAACCATCACAAATGCTGCATAGCCCCCCTGATCAAACCAAAAGCTGTTCAAAGAGAACGTAAGCAATATACCAATGAAGGAGACAGGGATCATGATAATGATAAAGAAAGGCTTCCTTAAATTCTCCAGCATTACACTATATATAAAGAAAAGCACGGCAACCAGCGCCAACAATACCACCCAAAAGCTGCTAGCCATATCCTGTATCCCGCTCCAGTTTTGCTGTTCGATCGAATAGCCGAGGGGCAACTCAACGGCTACCTCCTTTACGAGATCTTTCGTGAAGGAATTACCGAATGCCGCCGTTCCGTTAAACTCGAATCCTACCACCCGAACGTACTGCCTGTCTTCCTTATAAATGCTATTCAACGTATTGCTGTATCCGGCGGCGCCCAGCCCTCCTAATTTCACGGCCCTTGTTCTGTCGAGATGAACAGTTCGGTTCAGCAGATCATAATACGAATATTCAGCTGCCCGCTGCTCTTCCAGCACAACGGGCAGGTAACGACCGCCCAGGGGCAGCCTGACCGGCAGTTCCCTTGCTGCTGTTAAGCCCCTGACCCTGGCTGATATTTCTGCCCCGCTGGTGTTATGCAACGCGGCTTTCGCGGCATCAAGATCGAGATAATACGCTTTATTTTCCTTCTGATCATAACCGAGCCTCTCGTTGGTATTGATCCTCGATACCCGCTTCTGTTGCCGCAATCTCTCCTCCAGACGGGCTGCAATCCTGTCCAGACTGTTGCTGTTATACCCTCGCAAAATAATCCTGAAGTCGGCCATCTCTCCTTGCATGGCATTACTGAAACCTGATCCAATACCATAAATATTCCATTCTGTTCCGCCACGATCAACCGCGCGCGAAACGAGTGCCGACTTCAGCTGATAAGGCAGTCCAGCCTGCTCGTATGTTTCTTTAAAGCTCACAGCGATTGCTGCCCGCTGTCCGCTATAGATGCTTGCTTCATATTTCTCAATGCCTGCGATGCCGGAGAGGTAATCTTCCACGTCTGCTACCACGATATTCATCTGCGCCAGGGTTGTACCTAAAGGCATGGTTGCACGCACAAAAAGCGTTGTTTTCTCAAGGGTACGGTAACCGCTGTTTTCAGCAACACCGGTAATGAACAAACGCAATGCCCCTCCCAGCCACTTATCAGCCAGCGGTTTGATCTCCAGCTGATAGTACTCGCTCCCCAAAGAGGCATTGTACCAGTTATGGTACCATGCTTTCCCTTCCCACTTTAGCGGCAGCAGGAACACCGGCAAGCCAAAGCCCAGCACAACGAGCACCAGGAATTTTGCGCGGTGCAGGGAAAGGAAGGACATAAACGAGGAATACAATTTTACCTGTCTCCATTTCCTCCTCCGGAGATACATGGTACGCCCTGCTTTCAAAGCCCGGTGTCTGCGGCCAGGGCTTAACAGGCGATGTAAGGCCGGAGTAAGCCAGATCGACGTCACGAAAGAAGCGCTAAGCGCTATCAGGATCACCATGGCGAGGCCTGACAGGTTCCGCTTTATTTCATCCGGTAACAGGAAGATCAGTACAAAGGCTGAAGCTGTTGCAAGATTAGCGGCCAGCAGTCCTCCGGAGAAGCCTTTCCGGTGACCCCGGGAGCAATAGTCCAAAACAACGATTGCATTGTCGGTCATAATACCGAAAGAAATAGCCAGGCCCGCGACCGTATAAATATTAACATCGATCTTCAGCAGCCAAACCAATAAAACAGCAAGGCATAGTGCTACCCAAAGGCTCGATACGATAATGACGGTACGGGCCCAACTCCGGTACGCAGCAAGTATGAAGACCAACAATATTGCCAACGATAAACCGATCCTTCGCATACTCTTCCTGATCTCCCCTGTGATCAGTTCGGTATCGTCATAGTCCAGCCGCATCTCAAAACCCTCCGCCAAACCCGCGGCTGCCTCATGCATCAATTCCCTGATCCTTCCTGCCAACAGGCTCCTGTTCCCATTCCCGTTTACATAAATGGAACAGGTAACAGCATCCCTGCCGTTTATCCGGAAATAACTGCGGGGCGCTCTTTCCTCTATGCGGACCTGTGCAACCTGTTTCAATCTGATGCGCTGTTTATCAGGAAGAGCAATGGGCATGTTCTCTATCGTTTCTACAGTGGCAAGCGGTGCCGGAATACTTAAGAAATAACGGTTGCTCCCGGTTTTTACATCTCCGGGCCAGGCCGGTGTATAATAAGACATGAGCCCCCCTGCTATACTGGCCGGTTCAATTCCCAGCGCCTCACATTTCGTCTTATCATAGAGAATGGTCAGCTGCATATCTTCAACACCCGGAATACTGATCTCCCTTACACCGTCAACATCTGCAAGCGCCTCCCGGATAACGGGTTCTATACGCTGCTTAATACTGTAGGGCCGAACGGGCGCACTGATCGAATACACCAATAACGGGAACGATGTAGCGGGCGTTTTGCCACCTCCTGACACTACCGGATAAGATGCTGCAGGAGGCAAAGCAGGATAGACCCGCCGGATAAGCGCTGACAGCTCCATCTGTTTGAACTGCACATCTGCCGAACGGTCAAAATTGAGTTGAATATGGCCGTAGTCATAATTTGAAACAGAAACAATCTTTTCTACTCCCTCAAGTTGGGAACAGGCACTCTCCAGTAAGGATGTAACCTCCTTTTCCACTGTACCGGGATCAGCGCCTGGCAGTGAAAACGAAACGAAAAGCGAAGATTCTTCTTCCCCTGGCATCAGATCGATCCGTATCCACAAACATGCCACCACGCCTGAAGCTGATAATATCAAGAACAAAAGAAGAAGCCGGAACGGAGTGAAAAAAAGCCTCACATGGGTTAGATTAAGGGATGTTTATGACAGAAAAATAATGTTAAAAATTGACAAATAATAAAAATAAATTAACTTGGAACCCGCTACTAAATCGATTTTTCATATTAACCCTCACCCTATATGCCCAAACGTTACCTGGAGCGACTGCTCACCATTGACAGGCTTATCAAGATCAAGTCTACAGGCTCCCCCAAACAGCTTGCCGAGCGCCTGGGAATTTCTGAAAGCCGATTATACGAATACCTCTCTTTCATGAAAGAATCCGGCGCCCCTATTGTCTACAGCAAGGAAAGAAGCAGCTATTATTATCAGGCCGCCGGAGGATTTGATTTCAGCTTCAAGATGGAAAGACAAAACAACTGATCCGCACTCCATTATTGTTGGAGTGGGAATTTGTACATTCGATGTGTATTGAATAGGAGCCCTGTTGAGATCCGGCATAAGCTGGCTACCGTTGCTCATCTGACAACGGGATGCTTGTTATATCCGCATTGCTGTGATGTGTTCATCATAAATATCCTTATCCTGTATGCAGCAAATCAAGCTACATAAAGCTTCCCGGAAATCAAGACTGTCCATCCCGGAAACCGGGCTATTCCCCATCGGGCACAAAAAGCTCTATTTCCCTGTCAGCATACTTATTCTGTGCATTGGTGCATTGTACTGGCCCGTGTTCTCCCATAAATTCCTGCTAAACTGGGATGACCAGTGGGTTGTGATCAACTACTATACCGACCAGGGCCTGAAAGCAGATAATCTGTGGAACGTTCTTACAGAATTCTATCGCGGGCAATACGCCCCCGTAAATGAGTTCCATTACATCCTGCTGTATTCGTTATTCGGGTACAGCCCCTTCTGGTTCCATACAGCCAGTCTTTTGATCCATATGGCAAATGTGGTCTTATTGTACCTGCTAATCAACAAGCTGCTGACTAACAATGGGGCTTTCGAAACCCTGTCCATCAGGCGCATTTCATTTTTTACCGCCCTGCTGATGGCCATTCATCCATTCCTGGTAGAAGCCGTAGCCTGGCTGTCCGCCTCCAAAATACTGCTGTACAGTTTTTTCTACCTGATCTCATTGCACTGTTATCTGCGGTACGCCAGTCGTCACCAAAAGAAAGACTACCTGCTTTGCATGCTTTTTTTTATCATCTCCTTCGGAGCAAAAGAGCAGGCCATAACTTTGCCGGTATGCCTGTTGCTGTTCGACTATGCACTGGGCCGGGATCTTCGGAAGATCAGTACCTGGGTAGAAAAGATACCCTTTCTGGCACTTTCCCTTTTCTTTGGCATCGTTACAATGTTATCGCAGGGAGTTGCTAACGAAGGTGTGCTTTCAGACCAGGCGCAATACCCGTTCTATCAAAACGTATTGTTCGCCTGCTACACCGTGGTTGAGTACCTTATAAAATGTGTGGTCCCGCTTAACCTGTCCTACATTTACCCATTCCCTATTCAGATCGGAGAAGAGCTTCCATGGAGGTTCTGGTTCTACCCGTTCATCATCGTGCTTGTGAGCGTTTTGCTGTACGATTTCTGGCGGCAGAAATGGGTATTCTTCGGCATATCCTTCTTTCTCGTTCATATCATGCTGGTCTCGAACATCATACCGCTGGCCAGATACGCGATCGTAGCGGACCGGTATGTTTATGTATCATCGATTGGCATCTTTTTCCTGATCAGCTTTCTTCTGAACAAATTCATGGAATTGAGGAGTAAACACCTGAGAACGGGAGTTGCGCTGTTTATCGTGTACATAGCGGCACTTTCGTTGTACACCTCCCAGCGCGTAAGAATATGGCGGGATAGCGAAACCCTGAAGATGGAAATAAAGGAACAACTGGAAAAAAGGGCCGACTTTGAGGAGTTGAAAAAGAAATACAAATAGAAGGCCCGCCTGATCTGCAACTGCTTCCCACATCTATAATCAAGTACTTAAACTTTAAAAAACGGTAAAATGAAAAAACGGATTTTCAAAATAAGCGGCATCATCCTTCTGATCTTTGCCCTTGTGGCGAACCTGCAATATGCTTCGCTGCATTATGACATAAAAGAGATAAGCCTGGGCGCACCTGTCTTCGGCCAGTCCGGAACCTCCGGGGGCTCAAGCAGCGGCGGATCAAGCAGCGGCGGCTCCTGCTGGAAAACAGTGGAAGTATTCTGCAGTTCCTCCGTCACCAATACAACAGGAACAAGCAGCGGCGGCACAGGCCCGACTGTTACTACCACCGTATCTTTCGATAAGGACGGCAACGTAATGCCCGGCGCCAGCACAGACATCCTTGGATGGTTATTCAGAAAGAAAACGGTTAAGACAAACACCACCACAACGGTGACCAAGTACCGCGCAGATTGCGAATCCGGCGGCAACAACGGCTGCCAGCCGGCCAACTGTGAAGGCGCAAGCGTTGGTACCTACAAAGATTGCACTTCCGGGTCAAATTAATCGGCCCGACATCGTACTTAAACCGGGATAGCAGCAGGAATAGGGTATTTGACTGAACCTTTTTTACGAATAACACGAAAGAGACCTTCTGAGAATACCCTATTTCATCTCAAAGCATCTGGAAAAACTGAAAACTATGAAACAATCCTGCAGCACATCTGCTTTTTTCACCTCAACAATAATCTCCGCCGTACTATTGTCAGGCGCCTGTAACACAGCTCCGCAGGAAGGAAAGAAAGGAACGGCAGACAATGCGGTCCACATCCCGGTAAGCAATGATGATCCATCAAAGTTTGCCGAGATAGATTCCCTGATCGAATCCTGCGAGGTAATTCCCCTTGAAACGACTGACCAAAGCCTGTTCGGGAGCATCAATGCACTATATGCGATCGATGACCGGATCATTATATTCGACAAGTATAATTCCAAAAGCATCCTGATCTTTACGAAAGACGGGAAATATGTTAACAGGATATCCCCCGCAGGCCAGGGACCGGGAGAATTCTCCTCCATCCTTCGCTGTACGGCAGATGAGAACGGGATCGAGGTTTTTGACGCAGGTTTGTCCAAGATCCTCCGATACTCCACAGATGGCGCCTATAAAACTGAATTCCGGTTAAAACCTTTTTACAAGACCGCTTTTGCCAAATACGGGCCGGAAAAGTATCTCTTCTACAATGCGGGAGAGCCTGTTATTAACGGGGCGGGCTATAAGCTGATTGCATGGGATGTAGAAAAAAACCAGCGGGAAAGCCTGTTCTTCCCTTTCGACAAAAGACTTGCAAAATGCAAGGCATACATCGATGAACAACATTTTGTGCAAAGTGACAACAACACCACCTTCTTTGAACTTTTCAACGATACCATATACAGCTTCAATCATAGCAACCTGACAGTATCGCCCAGGTACATTATAGATTTCAAAAGAAGGAAACTGCCTCCTGCTTTTGTCAATAACCACAAGATCCTGGATAAACTGAAGGAGGCCAACAACAATGTCCATGCGATCTTTACCGGCAGGCTGATGGAGCTGTCCAATTACCTGTTCTTCAAATATAATTACCGGCAATCCGAACGGTCATTTATATGGGACAAAATCCATAACAAGGCAATGGCCAACACCCATATGATAGGCCTTGGCGGCATGGACATACCGATCCTTAACTGGTATAAGGGATTCCAGGAAAATCAGCTGGTTGTTAAAATGGAGAGTTACGAATTGCTGGAGTGGCTGTCTGAGAAAAAGAGAACAGGAGCGGACCTTTCCTCCAATCCGCTTGTTAAAATAGCGGAAACGCTGAAAGCAGACCACAACCCGGTGCTGATATTCCTTAACCTGAAAAAAAACAAAATCTGAACAGATGATGTTAAAAAGGCTATTTATATCGATATTCACCATCACATTGCTGGTATCATTGGCATTGAACATCTACAGCTTCATAAATGGGCATAATAGTGAAAGCCGTGCATCAGGGCTGATCAGGGCAGAGATCGATTCCCTCCGTTATCTCAGCACACTGGAACGGAATTATGCCGTTTGGCCGGTGAGCGACAACGGCAAAATGTTGAACGCACAACTTACTTTTCATAGTGACAGTACAGGGAAGTCCGATCTGCCGGGTTTTCTGACGCGGGCGGTTACTTCGCCAAAACTGGTGGTGAGATACTCGGATGTCAATTGCAACGCCTGTGTTGATTCATTATTTACATCACTGGCTGAGTTTTCGGACAGGATCGGTGAACAGAATGTTATCATCATGGCCAGCTATCACAACAGGCGGGATCTGTTCGTCTGGAAACGATTGAACAATATCCGGTACAACGTGTTTCAGGTACCGCACGATCAGATGGGTCTGGAAATCGAGAAAAAAAACATCCCGTTTCTTTTTATCTTGTTTCCAGGCAATGGTACAGTGCATCAGATTTTCCTTCCTATGAAGGAAAATACCGAAAGAACGAGGGTCTATCTGGAATACATTTCCAGGCGATTCTTTGACAAAAGGCCAGAAAACAAAACATCATGAGACTGATCCTGATAGCAGGGCTGATAGCCGGGAGCGCGTACCAATGCTTCTCGCAATGCCAGGTTGACCCATCGATATTACAGCCGCTCAAGTCATTCTGGACGGATCATAAAGACAGCGTTTATGCCACCGGGGTACAGCATTTCAGGCACAATGGAAAAGAAGTTGTTTTCTTTGGGACACGCCATGATCTCCATGACATCAACCACCCTATGTTTACGCAGCTTGACAACGAGATATCCGGTTTTAAACCGGACATCATACTTGTAGAGCGCAATTTGCCTGTTGAGTCAACAAAAGAAGATGCTGCGCTCAAATCAGGCGATGCGGGATTTTGCCGGTTTATAGGCCTGGAGAACAATATTCCTGTAAAAAGCTGGGACCCCTCCTGGAACAGGCCTTACCATTGCCTCATCAACGAATACCCTGAAGAAGCGGTATTTACCATGGTGCTGTCATTCCTGAACTTTGCCTATACGCCAGCCGATTATCTCCGGTACGAGGATTTTTACATCCAGCAGATAGCAAGCCTTGAAACAGCGGGATGGAATTTCAGGCCGGAAGCCAGGCAGGCAGCGTACTTTTACAGAAAATACAAGACATACTTCGGAAGCTCCTTTAACGGCACACCGGAAGGCTTTCTGGAACAATACAACAGGCAAAGGCTTGTACCCCTGTATCAGCAAATTGTCCATTCTCTGCAGGTACAAAGGGATATTTCCTTCATTAAAAGCCTCCGGGAAGCGCTGCGGGAACATGATAGGGTCTTTATCCAGGCAGGCAGCACCCACCTGTCTTCCCTTAAAAACATCCTTCCGCTCGTGCTGGAAAAGGCGGCGGAATACACAAAGGGAGACAAGCCTTTCGCTGCAAGACTTGTGCAGGCGGACAGCAGCAGTTGCCTGCTGGCAATGCCTGCCGGAGCAAAGGAGAAGTACGTAAAAATAGTGGCTGCCGCCTATGGCATTCGAAGCGATAAAAATGGCATATCCAGATATATCCGAAAGCAAATAACGGGCTTCAAGCCGGACTTGATCCTGACGCAGGGCCTGGCCCCTGTCTATGCCACTCCTGCTATTACAGCCCGCAAATCAGGTGACGCCGGTCTTATAAGATACCTCGGGACCATGGGCCATATCCGGGTGAACAGCTGGGAAGCGGGATGGGACGACGTTTACTATAAGCTCTCCGAAAAATATTCTCCTGACGACATTTACCTTTCCCTGCTGGGGTGGGCAATCTTGCGGGAAAGCGAAAGCTTTTCAGCCCATCAGACATTCGAAGATTTTTTTGAGCATATCTATACACCGTTTGTCACCTATGGTTATCCTTTCCGGGCAGATCAGCTCAACACCGATACCTTCCTTCGCTCGCTGAAAAAATACGGAAAAGGCATTGCGCTGTACCCCACTTTTGCTTCGCCAGTGGCAGATCCTGAAAATCCGGGTGGCGCAACAATGTTCATGGAACCGGACGGAAGTTACCGGTTAAAAGGGAAACCCGGGAAATACCGCTATACAATGCAACTTTGCCCCCCGGGCTCCGGCCCCTGTAATACCACTTCCATGGAAATAACCCTGGCTGACCCTGATCCTTCGGCGTTGGTGGAAATTACCGGTAAAATAGAAAGCGACGCGGCCCCTGTTTCCTTCGCCTATCTGAAAAAGGTGCTGCAAAGCAGCATCCGGCAGGATATCCTGGCGGACATGCATGCTATCAGGACAGCCCTTCTCCTCAAAGTGTTAGGGGAATACCGGCAGGAGTATGACCGGATATTCGTGCAGGCAGACGCTGGTTACCTGCAGGAGATCGTCAGAAAAAGCCGGGAACATCAACAGTAAAATATGCTAAAATAGCAGCCCTGTATACCATGCATCAGTCATTAAAGCTCAGCCGGGACCTGTTCATTATAACAGGAGCCATAGTCATCTACCTGGTCACCGCCTGGAATAGCGAAGGCTATTATCATCCTGACGAGCATTACCAGATAATCGAGTTCGCGGGCCTTAAATCCGGGTTGAACTACCCGGTGGACCTGGCATGGGAATACGAAGCGCAAATGCGGTCCGCCATCCAGCCTGCCGTATGCTACCTGTTCTTCAACATCCTGAATGGCATCGGCATATCCGATCCCTACGATCAAATGCGTTGGCTCAGGATATTAACGGCCTGCCTTTGCTTTGCAGCCATATACCGCTTCATAAAAAGCACACTTCCCCTGATCAATCCGCCTTTTCAGGAGGCATATAAACTGCTATCATGGTTCCTGTGGTTCCTGCCGTTCATAAACGTACGGTTCTCCTCGGAAACATGGTCTGGAATATTCCTGCTGCTGGCCGTATCAACGCTTCAATCCGCTCGTCTGAAAAAGAATGCCTTGTTCGTATGCACCGGAATACTGCTGGGAATCAGTTTTTTATTCCGCTATCAGATAGCGTTCGCCATAGCGGGATTACTGGGCTGGCTGCTGCTGGTCAAAAAGGAAAAAGCAACTGCCATCTTCACGCTGCTCATTTCGATAGCCGCAGTAATTCAAATAGGTATTCTCATTGATTGCTGGTTTTATGGGGAGTATACGCTTACCGCCTGGAATTACTTTTATACAAACATTATACAGGATGCCGCTTCCGGCTTCGGTGTATCACCCTGGTATTTTTACTTTACTGAAACGATGAAAAGCGGTTTTTACCTGATCGGAGGAAGCATCATACTGGCTATACCGCTGCTCTTGTTCCTGAAATGGAACAGCATGTTCATCTGGCTGCTTATTCCGTTCATTGCCATTCATTCCGTTATTCCGCACAAGGAAATGCGCTTTCTGTTCCCGATAGTCAATTTTATCCCTGTTGTGCTTGTATTAGCCTTGCAGGAAGTAAGAAAAAAAACGTTGCCCGCCCGCCGTCTTAAAATACTCTCGTACCCTCTCATCGCTGTTTTCATCACGATCAACACCCTTGCATTGCTCATCTGCTCATTTATACCCGCCGGGAACGGCACTAAAGAGATCACCAGATTCATACATGACCACTACAGGAATGAGCAGGTCAACCTAATCTTTGAAAGCGGCTCCAATCCCTACCATCCCTGGAACGGCTTGCGCGAGAACTTCTATAAGGATGGCAATGTAACGCTGATCAATATAAATGAGCTATCGTCCCCTTCTGCGATCGCATCTCTGCCGGGCCGTACCCCTCTGCTGGTGGCCAGAAAATCCCTGGTGGCGGATGCGGACATGCAACGGCTTATCCGGACGTTCGGGCTGTCTGAAAGAAAAATGACCATCCCCGCATGGATGCCCCGCCTGTTTCCATATATCAGTACGTTTAGTGAAGAAAAAATACTTGTCCTATATGCGAACTAACAGACGATATGCAGCCGTTGTTCCCTTCCTGCTCCTTTCCATCGCAACAGCGTCCTGCGAGTTTTCTTCTGCCAATACGGGTGAAACGAAAGGGACCGGCGATGAAACAACAGACAAGCAAATTACAACTGTCAATACTGCTCCGGTGGTGCGAAAAGCATTCGGGTACTTCATTCTGTCCAACGGAAAAATAAGGTCCCGCAGAGAACAGGTGCTCCGCTGCGAAAGCAGCGGAAAAGTATTGCTTTGCAACCTGCAGAACGGCAAATCCGTCACAAAAGATGAGACGCTGCTGCAAATGGAAACGGTTCCTGTTCAGCATCGTTTACAGCGGGCCATGCACCAGCGGTTCAACAGTGAGAAGGAATACGAAAGCCAGCTGCTTGGCTATGAAGTGCTCCTGAAAGAGAAAACGCCCGGGGAGGCAAATGATATCAGGCAAAAGCTGAAGATCAGCACCGGGCTTGCAGGCGCCGAGCAGGATATCATTGAAGCCAATTATGAGCTGAGCAAGGCCGTCATCAAATCTCCCTTCCACGGCATCCTTGCTGACGTCAATGTGCAGAAGGGACAGGAGCTGCAGCCCGGTGATGTGCTTTGCAGGGTCTATGATCCGGGGGACCTGCTCATGGAACTGAAGGTGCTGGAAGAAGACATTCACATGCTTCAACCCGGCACTGCAGCGGAAATAAGCCCCATTTCCGCTCCGGATAAGCGGTTCAATGCCACCGTACAAGAGATCAACCCTTACGTCGACGAAAACGGGATGGTGAGTATCCGGCTGACGGTTGGCAGCATGCAGCGCGCAAAGGGAAAAAAGATGTCCCCGGCAAAAGGCGCCGGCCGTTACAACCTTTTCCCCGGCATGAATTGCACCGCGGAAATAAAAATACTGCTTACGGAAACGCTGGTCGTGCCCAAAGAAGCCCTGGTGATACGTAACGGGAAAAATGTGGTATTTACCCTGGAAAATGGAAAGGCCCGGTGGAACTATGTAGTCGCCGGCAGGCAAAACGGTGAAGAAGTGGAAATCCTGGAAGGCCTGAGCAACGGGCAAAAGGCCATCACGACCAACAACCTGCAGTTAGCGCATGAAACACCGGTGAACGAGGAATAAGCAACACCAACATACCGTACACTCCCGAAAAATATCTCAACGAATAATGATCAGGTATCTTATACAACGTCCTATTGCCATTCTGTTGATCTTCACAGTACTTTGCGTTGCAGGGCTGGCCGTTATCAAAAAAATACCTGTCTCCCTCCTGCCCGATGCCGATGTGCCCGAAATCGTGGTCCGGGTCAACCGTCCGAACGCGCCGGCGCAGGTAATAGAGGAAAGCATACTGCGGACATTGCGGGAGAATCTGGGCAATCTCGACAACCTTGCCAACATGGAAAGCACTGCCGCTGACCACTACGGGATCATTCATCTTTCCTTTGAACATGGCACCCGGATGGACCTCACCTATATCACCGTAAATGAAAAACTCGACCGGCTCACCAACGAGCTGCCCCCCGATATGCCCCGCCCGCAGGTAGTCCGGATAAATACTTCAGATATCCCCGTGATAAGGATACAGGTTATCCCTAAAGACAGCTCATACTGCCTCGATATCAGCGCACTGGCCGAAAATGTACTAAAAAGAAGGCTTGAGCAACTAAAGAGCGTATCATTGGTGGACATTAACGGGAAGCGGCACGGCATCATTACCGTTGAACCGGACCATGCAAAATTATCTGTCCTGGGGCTGAACGAACATGCTATTTCCCGGGCTATTGCAGAAGCCAGCCAGGAGCTGGAAACCCTGAACATCAGGGACGGGCAATACCGGTATTTTATCAAGTTCAGGAATGCGCTGGAGAATGGAATGCCCATCGGCAAAATCCCCATCCGTTTGGAAAACGGTACCGTCATTCCCCTCGAAAGAGTTGCGAGGGTGCAGCTGGAAACGGAAGAAGAAACCGGGTATCATTTATACAACGGGAAAGAAGGCCTTGTTATTACCGTACAAAAACAGGCTAGCGGGCGGATGAACGAACTGATACAGGAAGTCAGGAAAGCGGTGGAATCCTTCAGGCAAGAATACCCGCAGGCTGAGTTCCGGCTAACGCAGGACCAGACCTATCTGCTGGACGCCGGCATCAGCAATCTCCGGCAGGATCTGCTCTATGGCGGGGCATTGACCATACTGCTGCTATTTGCCTTTCTGGGAAACTGGGCCTCTCCTTTTCTCATGGGCATCAGCATCCCGCTTTCCCTGATCATTACCTTCCTGCTCTTCTACCTGCTGGGAATATCATTCAATATCATTTCCCTTTCCGGCCTGGCCCTGGGGATAGGGATGCTGATAGATAATTCCATCGTGGTGCTGGACAGCATCGCCCGCAAACGAAAAAGCGGCATGCATATGCTGGACAGCTGTATTGCAGGCACGAACGATGTTGTGGTGCCGGTGATCAGCCAGGTATTGACCACGGTGGCGGTATATGCTCCGCTGATGCTGCTGGGAGGAATGGCCGGGACCCTGATATCCGACCAGGCGATCGGGCTTACCGCCTCGCTGGGGACCTCTCTCCTGGTGGCCTTCCTGCTTACGCCGTTGTTGTACAAATTGCTGCATAAAAAAGCACCGGCAACGCTGAAAGAAGATACCGTCCTGTACAAATGGGTATCGAAAGGATATCACCGCATGATCGATCATATTCTGCGGCACCGGCGGCCATACTTTGCAGTTACGTTGCTATTGATGCCCATTGGGTTCTGGATCGGACTTAACATACCCGCTACCCCGTTGCCCGATATCGAAAAAAGGGAGAGCCTGGTTTTCATAGACTGGAATTCACCCGTTGACATAACAGAAAACCTGCGGAGGTCCATCGCACTGCAGAAAGCCATAGCGCCCCGCTGTATTGAAACGGAGGCAGAGGTAGGCGTCAGGGAATTCCTGTTGCAGCAGGATGCCGGGACCATCCGGCAAACAGAAGTGTATTTCTCCTGCAAGGATGAATCCGGCAAGCTTGAAACAGATCAACAGATCAGACAGTGGCTGGCGGAAAGGTACCCGAAAGCCGTCGTGCGCATCACCGACGCACCCAATGCTTTCACACAGCTGTTCAGCACGTCAGCCCCTTACATAGAAGCCCGCTTCAGGCCGTCCAAAGGCCCGAATCCACCCGGAACGAGGCCTATGGCCGAAGTTTTGAATACATTCCGGCATACTGATCACTCACCGGGCGATGGGCTGCTTAGCGAATCCAATATCACCGTATCACTGGATTATCTGAAGATGGCTATCTACGGCGTTCAAAAACCGGCTATCGAAGATGAGTTGCATCAGCTATTCGGCGCCCGCCCGATTGCATCGGTCAGGCAGGCCCAAAGTACGCAAATGGTACTCCTGGGCACCAGTCTTCATACACTGGAAGAAAAACTGACCAGGAGCGTGCCGGGCGCAGATGGTAACCGCTATCCCATCAAATCCTTCATCACGCTGAACAGCGGATCGCAACCGAAATTCATTACTGCGGACAAAGGCGGAGCTTACCAGTCCCTGCTCTTTGGGCAAAAGACCAAAGACCTCCCTGCGCTGCAACGGCAGCTTGATGAACTGGCAGCAGAGAACAGGCTCAGTGTAGACTACCATGGACAATACTTTGAGAACGGACGGCGGTTAAGGCAGCTATGGATCGTCTTTCTTCTAGTGCTGCTCCTGCTCTATTGCATCCTGGCTTTGCAGTATGAAAGCATCGTTCAGCCAATAGTGGTAATGGCCACCATACCGCTCGGTATAACCGGAGGAATGCTGCTGCTGTGGCTGACCTCCGGAACGATCAATACGATGTCCGCCATTGGTTTTATAGTCGTTCTCGGCTTGATCGTAGATGATCCTATCCTGAAAGTGGAGGTCTTGAACCGGCTTGAAAAAAAATATCTGGCCCAGGGCCTGGCACCGGATGAAGAACTGCTGAAAAAAATGATCCATGAAGCGGGGGACCTCTGCCTGAAACCGCTACTGATGGTCTCGCTAACGACCAGCATCGCACTTGTGCCGGTGCTATTGACCGGCGGCATCGGCAATGACCTTCAAAAACCGCTGGCTATGGTCATCATCGGCGGATTGACGATAGGCACATTTTTCACCACCTGGTTTACGCCCCTGGCTTACTACTATCTCGTAAAATGGCGCATGCACAAAAAGGCTAACCAAACAAACGAACGCTCATGAAAAAGGTACTACCCTGCATCTTTGTCATCCTTTCGCTTCCCGTATGGGGCCAGCAGCAATATTCGTTAGGTGATATCATTATGAAAGCATATGCCGGTTCATCTTCTTACAGGCTGGCCAAAATTCAGCAAGAACTGAGCCGCAATCAATATCTTTCTTACACCAGCGAGCTAAAACCCCAGATATCTTTTTATGGCAATGCGCCGGTATTCAATAAAGAATACTTTGAAGTAAGACAACCGGATGGCAGTATCAAATACCAGTCCATCAGCCAGAACAATGCCAATATCGGACTGGGGTTAAGCCAGAAACTTCCCTTCAGCGGAGGGGATATTTCGCTCAACACCGAGATCAACCGGTTCGATGACTTTAAATCGGGTACAAGCCAATATGCGGGAACGCCCGTTTACCTCCGCCTTTCCCAACCGTTGTTTGCCGTGAACGCGCTCAAATGGCGCAAACGGATCGAACCGCTGAAATTGCAGGAATCGGGAAAAACGTACGCACTGGAACTGGAAAACATCGCGCTTCGGTCTGTTCAGCTCTTCTTCGATGTGCTGGACGCGGAGATCAACATAGACATCGCCCGGACCAATCTCCGGAATGCAACACTGAATATCGAACTGGAGCGGAAACGGATCATTCTCGGAACAACCACGGAAGATAAATTGCTGCAACTGGAATTACAAACCTTACGCAACGAGCAGGAATTAAAGAAAGCGCAGTCCAACCGCCAGATCGCACAAATGAACCTCCGGATCTTTCTTGGATTGAAGGATGAGAAAGAACTGCCATTATCCCCCCCTGAACAGGTCCCGCAGCTGAACGTTGATATTTCAAGCGCATTCGGTTATGCGAAAAAGAGCAGGCCGGAATTCATTGCTTTTCAAAGAAAGATCAGGGAAGCCCGCAGAGATGTTGCTGTAGCAAAGGCAGAAAAGTACCAGGTCAATCTTGTAGCCAGCTACGGCCTCAATAATACAAGCGATGAATTAGGGAAGTTGTATGACGCCCCAAATGATCAACAGCGCCTTAATGTTGGCTTCCATATTCCGATAGTAGACTGGGGCAGAAGAAATGCGAGGTACAATACCGCCAAAGCTATTGAAAAGCTCGTAGCAACAACAAACGAGCTTGATGAAGCCGCTATTTACCAGGAGATCGCCACCCTGGTCAGGAATATCGAACTGCTGCGGTCCAATATCGCACTGGCAAAAAAAGCCGATTCCGTCGGTCAACGGCGATTCGCTATCAGCAACAGTTTGTACCAGATCGGGAAATTATCGATTACTGAACTATATCTGGCTCAAACGGAAAGAGATAATGGCAGGCGGACATATATCAGTGCTTTAAGAGACTTCTGGAGCAGCTATTATACACTTCGAAAGCTCACATTGTATGATTTTGAGGCCGGGGAACCGCTGAGCAGGGAATTGTAATTGGACAGGATTGTTCCTGATACAACGAAAATGGGAAAAGGAGGCTGCAGCCTCCATCCATTCGGATATACCGTATGGAAACTTTTTTTTACTTTTCCAATATCAAAGCAGATCATGATGATTTGGAAACGGATGCCCTTTACCCGTAACCACAAGCGCCCGCAGGCTTCTCAGGAATGTCGCCCAGTCGTAACTGCAGGAGGCATACCCCTCATCATACTCTTTGAACCCGTCGTGGTGAAACAGCAACACCGTCCCTTTCTTATGCGGTTGTAATTCGAACGTTATGGTGGTACCGATCCAGTCTTCGAAACCCTGGATACAGATCCATTCTACCCGGCTGGCGGGATGAAGCTCTTCCACTTTCATTTCTTTATAATAACCATCTTCAAATTCAAACCTGTTGATACTATCAACTTCGGGCTTTGCTGTTGTTGCCGGCGTCCACCAGCCGGCAAGGCCCTGCTGTGTGGTGATGGCGTCGTAAACTTTCTGCGCTGGCGCTTCAATGAGCAGCCTGTGATAAATGCTTTTCATGATCATCGTTTTTACAATTCAAAATTACCTGCTAAAATTGACTGCGGCAGGGTGTAAATCAGACTTTCTCATGGGGTGATTTGGACATCCGGAATCTGTACCTTTACAGTATTGAATCCGAATATCATGAAACACCTTACCATCCTGGTGCCGGACGCACAAACCGCATTGAGCACCATCTCCTGCATCGTTGGTGCGTATGACTTTTTCACCCGCGCGAACGAATTCAGGAAAGAAAACGGGGAAAGGCCGGTATTTAAAGTTGAGCTGGCGGGCGTGTCAGGCAGATCGGAATTTGCCAATGGCCTGGTAGCCATCATGCCGCAGACGGATATTTCATCCATCCGGAAAACCCACCTCATTATTATCCCTTCCATGACCAGCGAATTTAAAAAAGCGGTCAGCGGAAACCTGCTGCTGATCAACTGGATCGAAGAACAGTATAAGAACGGCGCTGAAGTTGCCAGTATGTGCTCCGGCGCTTTTATGCTGGCGTCTACCGGCCTGCTCAACGGCAGAAACTGCTCCATCCACTGGGACTCTGCAGACAACCTGAAAAGTCTGTTCCCGGAAGTGAACATAAAAACAGAAAAACTAATTACCGATGAACATGGCCTTTACACCAATGGCGGCGGTTATTCGTTCCTGAACCTTCTGCTATACCTGATAGAGAAGTATTACGACAGGCAAACCGCCATCTATTGCTCCAAGATCTTCCAGGTGGAAATAGACCGGGTAACACAATCGGACTTCGCCATATTTACGCCGCAAAAGTCCCATGGCGACGAGGTGGTTAAAAAAGCGCAATCCTACCTTGAGGATAACTTCTCCGAAA
Source organism: Chitinophaga cymbidii (assembly GCF_007992715.1). Classification (GTDB taxonomy): domain Bacteria; phylum Bacteroidota; class Bacteroidia; order Chitinophagales; family Chitinophagaceae; genus Chitinophaga; species Chitinophaga cymbidii. Next base: position 847,933 of record NZ_BKAU01000005.1, on the reverse strand, counting down.
AAATATCATTTGAGGACCTGTCGCAAAGATTTGCCGTTGGCAGGCGGAACTTTGACAGGCGGTTTGTTAAAGCTACCGGCAATACCCCGCTTGAATATTTACAAAGGATAAAGATCGAATCAGCGAAAAAGGCATTTGAGACCACCCGCAAAACGATCAACGAAGTGATGTATGAAGTGGGATATGCGGACCTGAAAACGTTCCGGGAAGTATTCAGGAAGATTACGGGGATGTCGCCTTTGGCGTACAGGAATAAGTATAACAGGGATGCAGTGTGACGCTCCTCGTTGAAGAAACGGGATGGTAATACAGGATGATTTACTATTTTTACCCCTATCAACCAACCTGGAAAGGTAGAATAGTATCGGGGCATGCATTACGACACCGGGAATGAGAGAGAATTGCTTTTACAGATAGCGGACGGCGATGAAGCCGCATTCGCTGCTTTATTTTACCACTATGGCCCCAAGCTACATGCTTACCTCACGGGCTTTACCAAATCGGATACACTAGCCGAAGAACTTGTACAGAACACCTTTATGCGCGTCTGGCTTTCCCGCGACAAACTGCCGGAGCTGACGCATCTGTCTGCCTGGATTTACCGGGTGGCCGCCAACGAAGGCTATAATTTCCTGAAGCGAAAAACGATCGAAACCAGGGTGATGACGGAACTTGGTAATAACGGGGAACCGCGGGCCGCGGACCAGGTTAGTTATAATGAGCTGCGGAAAGCAGTGGCCGAAGCGGTCGCTTCCCTCCCGGAAAAAAGAAGAAAGATCTACCAGCTTAGCCGGGAATCCGGGATGAAGCCGGCGGAAATCGCCCGTATGCTGAACATATCGGTCAGCACCGTCAAAAACACGCTGGCCGAAGCACAGAAGAACATCCGGGACTTTCTGACGATCCGTGACCTGTGGGTGCTGGCAGTGTTATTCCTGCATGTTTGATTTTTTTTTGAAGACGAATAGTGCTTTTTACTTTCCCGGTTTTCTTATCAGTATATGGAACAGTCATCCATTCAATTTTTATTACGGAAATATGTAACGGGGTCGCTTTCCGCAGAGGAACGGGAGCAGTTGAACAGGGCTTTGCATGAATCGGAAGAAACGGTGAAAGCTGCCATCGCTGCCGAAATGGAGCAACACGAGCCCGCTCCGGGCTTCCGGGAGCGAAATTACGAGGCCCTGTTACACCGCATCACAACAGTGGATCAACCGCAGATGCGCCCGGTGGCGCGTAATCCTCGCAGGTGGTGGCGGGCTGCTGCCGCCGCTGCTGTGCTACTGGGATGTGTCGCTGGCGCCTACCTGTTGCGGACAAACGGAACCGTACAGAATGATATACGATCCCTCCCGGCAACTGCTCAGAACGATGCAGCGCCGGGAAGGAACGGGGCCATGCTTATGCTGTCGGATGGCCGGCAGATTGTGCTGGACAGCCTGGAGAACGGTATTGTAGCAACAGAAGGAGACAACAGCGCAAGGCTGGATAACGGGCAGCTGGTATATGAAACCGGCTCCGGATCTGATCCAGGCACACGGTATAACACCATGCAAACACCTAATGGGCGCGAATTCCAGGTAACATTACCGGATGGAAGCAGGGTATGGCTCAATGCCGCCAGCGCGGTCCGTTACCCGGTACCCTTCCCGGAAAATGAACGGAAAGTGGAGGTAAGCGGAGAGGTTTACTTTGAAGTGACGCCAGACCCGCAACGGCCCTTCCGGGTACAGATTGACGACCGGGCTGAAATAGAGGTGCTGGGTACGCGCTTTAATATCAATGCCTATAAAGAGGAAGAAAGCCTGCGTGCAACCCTGCTGGAAGGCGCGGTACGTTTCCGTGGAAAAGCGGAACAGGTGGTGTTGAAACCGGGACAGCAAGCGCGGTTGTCCGCCAAACTGGAAGTGAAGGACAATGTGAAGACCGACAAAATAATGGCATGGCGTAATGGCTTGTTCAACTTTGAAGGGATGCGCCTGGATGAAGTGATGCGCCAGTTGGGAAGATGGTATGATATGGAGATCGTTTATCAGGGAAAAGTGCCTGAAGTAGAGTTTTATGGTGATCTGGACCGTCATGTGAGTCTTGCGGGTGTACTGAAAGCGCTGGAATCTGCGGACATAAAATTCCGGATAGAAGGAAAACAGCTGATCGTATTGCCTTAATATATTTTTACTGAAGAGCTTGCTGTATGCAGGACTGTTCCGGCCGGGCAGTATGTCTTTCTGCAATCCAGTATTATAACAGGTACCAGTCATAAAAAACCGGAAGTGTTAACGGCACTTCCGGCGAAATCCGGCTGGTTTTAACAGGTCTGTCAACCAATTATTTAAACAACCGAATCAATGCAATTTATTAAAAAATCTGCAGACCGGTCAGGTATTGTCATGCCTGTACCGCTTACATGGACTTTTATCCGGCTGGGAATGAAGCTGACCATATTACTCGTCATCATCGGGCTGTTAGAGGTGCGGGCCACCGGCGTAGCGCAAACCGTTACCTTATCCGGGAACAACATACCGCTAAAAGAAGTGTTTGCGGCTGTGAAGAAGCAGACGGGGTATGTTGCTTTTGGTAAGAAAGAGCTGTTCAATACGGCAAAGCCCGTCACCCTCTCCGTGCGCGATATGCCCCTGCCCGCCTTTCTCGCTAAGGTGATGGAAGGGCAACCGCTCACCTACTTCCTGGATTCGCGCAGCATTATTCTTTCCCGTAAATCCCCTGACTTCCTGGTGCAGCATACCTGGGAAGACATCAGGGTAAACGGCCGCATAGTATCCCCTGCCGGCGTACCGCTGGAGGGTGCTTCGGTCCGCATTAAAGGCCGTGGCGCCGGCGTTTCATCAGGGGCCGATGGGCGGTTCTCACTGACGGCCGGCAAAGCGGATGTACTGGTCATTACGTATGTGGGATACAAACCCAGGGAAGTGGCCGTACAACCGGAACTGGGAGATATTGTGATAGACGGCGCACCGGCAGAGCTGGAGGAAGTAGTGATCAACAAGGGGTATTATTCAGAAAGCAACCTGCTTTCTACCGGCTCCGTCAGTAAAGTAACGTCAAAAGAAATCAGTACCCAGCCGGTGGCTAATCCCGTAGCTGCTTTGCAGGGAAGGGTACCGGGACTGCTGGTAACCGCCAGCAGCGGGGTGCCGGGGGCTACCTTCAAGGTACAGATACGCGGACAAAATTCCATTCTGCAAGGCTCCGACCCGCTCTATATTGTAGATGGCGTGCCCATTGCCAGCAACGACCAGGGTATCAGCAACCTCTCCAATGCCACCGGGACCTGGAACGGTATCAGCCTGCTCAGTTCCATTAACCCGGCCGATATTGCCAGCATCGAAGTGCTGAAAGATGCGGATGCAACAGCTATTTATGGCAGCCGCGGCGCCAACGGAGTGATCCTCATCACCACCCACAAAGGAGATAACCGGCAGACCAGCTACCGGGCATCGGTATATCATGGCTGGAACCGCGCCACACGGGGACCCAAAATGCTGAATACGCAGCAATATATCGAAATGCGCCGCGAAGCGTTCCGCAACGATGGCGTAGAACCGACTCCCCTGAATGCTCCTGACCTGTTCACCTGGGATACTACACAGTACACGGATTTTGTGAAGCTGATGTCTGATAATACCGCGCATACCTCCGATGCTCAACTGTCTGCTACCGGTGGAAATGACCGTACCCGCTTCCTCATCGGCGCCGGCTACCACCGGGAAACCAGCCTTTCACCGGGCGACCAGTCGGACCGCAGGGCTTCCCTGCATTTTAACATCTCGCACACTTCCGCGAATGACCGGCTGCGGCTCCAGCTTTCCGGCAATTACGCCAACAGGTCCAATAATCTTACGACCCGCGACCTGGCAGGACTGATCAATATGCCGCCTCACATGAAGCTGGTGGATGACGATGGCTCCCTGGTCTGGGGCGTAGGCGGAATCAGCTACCGCAGCCTGGGGCTCACCAATCCCCTGGCGGAAAGCAAGAGTGTATACGAAGGAAGATTTCAGAACCTGGTCAGTAACCTGCAATTGTCATACCGTGTGCTGGAAGGGCTGGAACTGAAGCTGAGCGGAGGATATACCGCATCGTTCTCCCGTGATCATTCCCGGCACCCTACTGCGGCCATTGATCCTTCTACCGCCGATCAGCCTTATGCGTACTTTGCCAACAACGACAAAACCGGATGGATACTGGAACCGCAGGCGTCCTACAACCTCTTCACCCGGCAGGGGCAATTGAGCGTGCTTGTAGGCGGGAGCTTCCAGCAAAATCTGTCGGAAGGTACGCAAATGGTCGGCCGTAATTATACCAATGATGCGTTGCTGGGTTCTATCGCCGCAGCAGGGAGCATTACCAGCAGCAACACTTACGAGCTTTACAAGTATGGCGCATTTTTCGGCAGGATCAATTATAATCACCGGGATAAATATGTGCTCAACCTTACCGGCCGGCGGGATGGATCCAGCCGCTTCGGACCTGGCCGCCAGTTCGAAGAATTCGGCGCCGTCGGTGCTGCATGGATTTTCAGCCAGGAACCTTTTGTAAGCCGTAGCCTGCCTTTCCTGAGCTTCGGGAAGCTGCGCAGCAGTTATGGCATTACCGGGAACGACCAGATCGGGAACTATGCGTTCCTCGATACCTGGACCGCTACGTCTCCTACCTTCCAGGGTATCCCGGCATTGCAGCCCAGCCGCCTGTTCAACCCGGACTTTAACTGGGAATCCAACAAAAAGCTGGAAGCCGCCCTGGAGCTTGGTTTTCTGAAAGGGCAGTTGATGTTCTCGGCAGCCTGGTATCTGCACAGAAGCGGCAATCAGCTGATCAATTATCCCTTACCGATACAAACCGGTTTCACCTCCATGCTGCTGAATTCTGCCGCGCTGGTAGAAAACCAGGGGCTGGAATTTGCCCTGAGCGCAAAAGCGAAATGGAGCAATGGCCTGCGCTGGACCGGTAGCATCAATCTGTCAATCCCCCGTAACCGGCTCAAAGATTTCCCGAACCTGGAGATATCTTCCTATGCCAATGTTTACGTGATCGGTCAACCGCTATCGGTAAAACGCACATACGAGTACCTGGGCCTGGATCAGGCTACCGGTATCTATACCTTCCATGACGTAGATCATGACGGGCTGTTCAATATCAGGGACCGTATCATCCTAAAGAATATTGATCCGAAGTTCTACGGAGGCTTTCTCAACACCCTCTCCTACCGCCAGTTTACACTCAATTTCCTGTTCGAGTTCAGAAAACGCGAAGGCGTTAATTTCCTGAACTCCTTCAGCACGCCGCCTGGTTACCTGCCCTATAACTTTCCGGTACAGGTCTTATCACGATGGCAGCAACCCGGTGACGATGCCGATCTCCAACGGTATGTGGCAGTATCGTCCAGCCCCGCCTTTACGCCGGGATACAGCTACATCCGTAGTTCCGATGCGGTTTATAGGGATGCGTCTTATGTGCGCCTGAAAAATGTGGCTTTGGCCTATCGCCTGCCGGAAATAAAAAGGCTGGGGATTAAAGGGCTGGAATTGAATGTTCAGGCGCAGAACCTGTTTGTAATATCGGGGTATAAAGACACCGATCCGGAAATTCAGAATGTATTTGCTTTGCCCCTTGTACGTACGATTACCACCGGGCTCAGCATTAATTTTTAAACCGAACGACCCATGAGAAAAATATTAAAATATAATGCAGGCTTGCTTTGCGCGATGATCATGTGCGTGTTTTCCGCCTGCAACAGTTTCGTGAAGATCGATGCATCGCCGTTAGTGATCAATTCTGCCGAATTATTCCGGAGCGATGAGGTGGCTACTTCTGCCGTGGTAGGATTATATAACCAGATGACCACCCTCAATATGTCCGCCATGAACGGTGGCATCACTGTGTACAGCGCGCTATCGGCCGATGAGATATATCCCGGGGGAAGCAATACCAATTACGAGGTATTTTACAGAAATGCAGTACCGGAATCCAACGGCATCGTCAATCTTAACCTCTGGGGATATTTATATCGTTCCGTGTACCGCTGTAATGCGATCATAGAAGGCATAGACCATTCCACCGGACTTAGTGAGGCCACCCGTAAACAGCTGCAGGGCGAAGCATATTTTGTACGGGCCTTCAATTATTTCTACCTCGTGAATCTCTTTGGCAAAGTGCCCCTGAGCGTGGAAACAGACTATCGCAAGAATGCCATTGCGCCCCGCTCCGAAATAAACGAGGTATATGCACAGATTATCGAAGACCTGAAACAGGCCGCGCTTTTACTGCCCCAGCCTTATGTTTCCCAGAACAGGGTACGCCCTAATTATTATACTGCCCTGGCACTCTTGTCCAGAACCTATTTATACACCGGCCAATGGGAGCAGGCCGAAAAAACGGCCACAGCGATAATCGATGGCGGAATGTATCAAAGGGAGGACGACCTGTCTGAAGTTTTTCAGATAGCCAGCACAGAAACGATCTGGCAGTTATACAGAGATGCAGTGAACACTTCCGATGGCGCTGCTTTTATTCCGCTATCCGCGTCGGCAACGCCGCCCCTGATCCTCACCCATGAGCTGATGCAGCGTTTTGAGGGAAACGACCAGCGCAAAGCAGCCTGGACCGGGTATAATACGGTTGACAATAACCCATTGTACTATCCGTACAAATACAAAATCCGCAGCGGGTTGCCCGTACAAGAGTACACCGTAATTTTCCGCCTGGCCGAACAATACCTGATCCGGGCCGAAGCCCGGGCCCGCCTGGAGAATCTGGAAGATGCCAAAGACGATGTTGATGTGATCCGCAACAGAGCCGGGCTCGGTGGAACAACGGCAACGGATATACCCGCGCTGCTGACCGAGATTGAATCACAACGCGCCCTCGAGCTGTTTTGCGAATGGGGCCACCGCTGGTTTGACCTCAAGCGCACCGGCAGAGCCGATGCCGTGCTGGAGCCGCTGAAATCCGGATGGCGAAAAGAGGCGGCCCTTCTGCCCATCCCTTCTGCCGAGCGTTTAATAAATGTATTTCTTGACCAAAACCCGGGATATAACGATTAACCTGTCCTGATTAAATTCATCTGACCATGCGTAAATTTCATGCCGCATCCGCCATACTACTGGTATGGATGCAGATATTCCTTTGTTCTCCGGTGAACGGCCAGCAACAACTCAATGTGGGAGACACCCTGCCGGACCTGGTATTTCCGCACATGTACAATTACACCGGCGATACCCTTCGCCTGTCGGACCTGGCAGGCAAACCCGTGATCTTCGATTTCTGGTCTACCAGCTGCTCTGCCTGCCTGGCGTCTTTCTCCCACATGGATGAGCTGCGGCAGCAATTCGGGGATAAAGTACAGTTCATTATGGTGAATAAGGAATTAAAAAGCAATCATACTTTCGGCCCGGCCAGAACCCATCAGTTATTTGAACGAAGGAGCCAATTGCACAAACCGGCCATTCCGTTCATCACGCAGGATTCTTCACTTTCAAACCTGATCCGGCCGCTCGGCCTGCCCTGTATTGTATGGATGGACAGCAACCGGGTGATCCGGCATATCAGCAGCCGCATCAACGCTCCTAATGTTCAGCGTATGCTGGATGGGAAGGCCGTTGAAATAGAACCCTACCGCGGCCGTCAACGGTACGTCAAGACCCTGTTTGATCCGCAATATGAGGAGTATGTGGGTTACCATTCCTACTTCTCCCGCTATATCACAGGGGTAAACCCGGGCGGAGGACAGCAGGCGATCAGCGTATCGCATAATACGATCCCCATGCTGTTTCAACTGGCGTATGGCGAGCCGGACGCAAACGGAAGAAGCAAATATCCATTTCACCGTATTGGACGGATGATCCTGGAAGTAAAGGACAGCACTCCATACTTCCAGCCGGAAGAAAAAGCGCTTCGTTATGAATGGGGCCGCCGGAACATCTATGCTTATGCCCTGAATCTACCGCCCTCAAAACTCCACCGGAAGTACAAGTATATGCAGCAGGATCTGGAACGGTTCTTTGATCTTAGCGCGCATGTGGAAAAACGGTACGTGAAATGCATAGTGATGCGAAAAGCAGACGGCCGTGACCGCCTGGCTACCAGGGGTGGAGAACAGCAGCTGGGATCTTTTTCCACAGGTACCATCTCCGCTGACGATAACTTCCGGGAAGAAGAAGTATTCCGGAATACGCCTTTCGGGATGTTTGCATCCCGGCTGGCAAACTATGTAGAATACCAGCTCAAATATCCATTTGTAGACGCAACGGGATATTCCGGTAATATTGATCTGAAGCTCAAAGGAACAGTGATCCGGAATCCCGGCATCGAAAACCTCCGGAAAGCGCTGAAGCCCTACGGACTGGAATTAAGTGTGGAACCCTACGAGCTGGAAGTACTGGTTGTGCGGGAGAATGATCTGTCCGGCCTGCCGGAATAAATCATGCAGTTTGCATATAAAGGCGTTAAGATGGGGCATACTCCCATCTTAACGCCAACCCAGACTCAATACTCATTAGAAAGTCTATTTGTCCCGGATCACCAACACCGGTATACGGCGTTTCTGCTTTTTGATATCCAGGCCGTAGGTTTGCAGTGATTTCCGCAGGGCCTGCAACCGGCGTGCTTCCGGCAGTTGATCGCTACGTTTGCCCAGCGCAATTATCATGGAGGTACGGACCATGTAGTTGTGGGCCATATCCGTATCATCTATAAAAGCCAAAGGCGTTTCCAGGTTCTCCAGCAATAACCGCAGCCGTTTGGAGATATCAGGAAAAACGCATTGCTGAAAGACCTGTGTGGAGTCCGTACGGAACGCTACATAAGGTTTACTGGTATCAGAAGGAGGTAATTTAGACTTGTCTTTCTGCACCAGCACATAGCAGGACATCTTTCTATGCTCTATGCGGGCTTCTATACCCCAAAGCTGTCCAAAATAGCGGTTAAGGTCTTCCTGCATGTAACGGTGCAATTCATCGTCTGTAACCAGTGGTGTTACGATCTCATAGGAAAATACATGCGGGATACGCCATTTATCAAGCAGGTTCTTATCTTCTGGCGGAAGGAGCTGTGCTTTCTTATCCGATTCAATGATGAATCGCAATTTATCTTTTGCATCTGCCGGCTGAAAGGCGTCCAGGAAAAGCCTGGGCACGGCGTAGTTATAGAGTGATATTTGCCTTGTACCGGATGCCGTATCCACCTTGTTGGACCGTCCACCGGAAGAATTGGGCAGATAATGGGTCAGTGCGGAATAGCCCACCGTTTTCAGATCGGAATGTGTGGTTCTGATCAGCCCCTGTATGATATGGTATCCTGTGAGGCTGAGGTCTTTTTTCTCCGCCAGGGGCGGCAGCTGATTTTTTAGCAGTTGTTGTACATTTTCCGGTGTGGCATTGTGGCCGTGGGTGATTGCCGCAACTTTTCCATCCGGGCCGATCCACACGTGATGCGGCACTGTGCGGTGCGGGAACAGCCGCTTCCAGATCGTATCCCCCGTTACCTGGGGTAAAACGGAAAGACCTACTCCTGGTTTATACTGGTACATGCGCCGGGTACGGGCTTCCACCACTTCCGCGGATTCATGCGGGTTCACAAGTATTACCTGTAGCTGTCCGGGAAACTTTTGCTGGAGGGCTTCCATCTTTGGAAAAGCGCCGATACATGCAGAGCAGCCGGTAGACCAGAAATCAAGTATTACCACTTTTCCGCGAAAATCAGCTACGGATGCGGCAGTGGGGTAATTGCGAATATTCCGGAAGGGAATATCCGGCATTTGATCTCCCACGGCCAGGGGCCGGAGCTGCGTATCCTGGGCCAGTGCCGGGCATAGCAAGCCCAGCACTGCTACCAGTGTAAGTGTCCATTTCATCATTCCATATTTTTTATTGATTAATTGTATCCCGGGTTCTGGTCCAGGTTATTATTCAGCAGCCGCTGGCTGACAGGGATGGGAAATAGTACTGCCGTACTTTTCCAGAGCGGCTTCAGCGGGCCTAATACTTCATCCGCCCGTGTCAGGGCCGGTTTCACGAAGCCCGGTGTACGTTTGAGATCAAGCCAGCGATGCCCCCATTCGCAAAACAGTTCTGTCCTTCTTTCCTGCTCCACCAGCCTGAGCGTTTGCTCCTGTGAAGGCAGCGGCGTTTGTGTACTAAGCAGCGTTAACCCTGCACGCTGCCGCAGGCTGTCAATATCCGCCAGCGCCAGTTGTACCTGGTTGCTACGGGCGTACGCCTCTGCCCTTACGAGGTACATCTCCGCATACCGCATCATCATATAACCCTCTTCGTTTTCGCTGGTACCATTCGCGTAATTCACCCTGTATTTGTAAGGATGTGGATATTCAATACCGGCAAAAGTGCGCATCAATACCCAATGGTCCTTCCGCGCATCGCCCGGCTCAAAGGATGCCATGAGCTGCTCCGAGAGATAAGTGGAAAGCGCAGCTCCGGCTGTAAAAGAGTTCCCTTCTGTTGTATAGCTGTAAGGGTTAGACGGCGTGGCTCCGGAAATCTGCCAGAGCGCCTCAGGGCTGTTATGCCTGAATACCTTGGTGAGATCGTCCAGCAATGCATATCGCTGAGCCGTCAGTACCTGTGTTGCATATTTCTCCGCCTGTTCCCACTCCCGCTGATACAGATGCACCCGTGCCAGCAAAGCAGCCGCCGTCCATTTACTGGGACGCACTTTCTTTTCTACGGGGTTTATATCATCCATCATTTCCACCGCCATAGTCAGGTCTTCCCTGATCCGCCGGTAGATCTCCGCGGCGGGGGTACGCGGCATGGTGGCATTGACGGTATAATCTGTGCCTGTAACCAGCGGTACATCCCCGAACAGATTGACCATGTAGAAATAGTAGAAAGAACGCACGAACAGGCATTCACCGGTAAGACGGTCCTTTGCCGCTTTCGTTATCCCGTCGCTGTCCGCCAGCCCTCCTATACAGGCATTAGCGTGGTAAATCACCATATACGCCCGGGTCCACAAGGTGGAAAGTGCGGATATGTCCTCGTTCAGGTCATTCGTATAAAAGGGTAAATAGTTATTGCTGCTTCCGGTATATGCCATTTCATCAGCAGACAATCCGCCCAATACCGTCACGCCTCCGTTCGTGATGTAAAGCGCGGCAGTATTGGTAAGCTGCATGATGTTGGGTGAATACAGTCCCCTGACGCTGGCTTCGGCCATTTTTTCATCAGTAAACACCAGGTCGTTCACCACTTTGCCTTCCGGCAGCCCTACGTCCACCAGCTTTTTACATCCGGCGCCTGCCGAAAGAGCGCATATCAGCAAAACGGTATAATATCTCCTACGCATCATAAATTCATTTTTTCAATTAAATAGTAATGTTAAGCCCTGCCGTAACCGTCCGCAACGGTGGGATGCCCAGTGTACTGATCGGTGCTTCCGGATCTCCTTCCCTGTTGCTGCTCCAGGTAAACAGGTTATATCCCTGGAAATAAATTCTGCATGCCTTTATGCCGGCCGGTTTCAGCCGGTCTGCAGGCAGGTTGTATGAAAGCATGAGGGATTTGAGCCGCATATATGAATTGTTACCGTAAGCGATATCAGAAGACCTAATCCGGGAAGCCATGGTAAAGGCGGGACTGGAAAAGGCGGTAGCTTGCTGGAACTTCGCATCCGCATCGCCGGGTTGCTGCCAGCGGTCGGTAAGCGAGGCGAGACGGTTTTGCATGTCGCCGGCATAGGCGCTGGCGTAATACTGGTTATATCCGAAAATTTTCTTGAACTCCAGGAAAACGTCCAGTTCCACGCCTTTATAGGCGAAGCTGTTGCTCCATCCTCCGAAAAAAGCGGGGTCGGTATGGCCGATCACCTGTTGGTCGAGCAGGTTGGCGGTGCCGTCCCGGTTCACATCCTTCAGCGTGTATACTCCGGTTTGCGGATTTACTCCTTCTACAACATAGGCCCTGATAAGATTAATGGATTGCCCGACTACATAGATGTTGTTGTAACTGGAAGATTCAATACCCGGGAAAGACTTTAATATATTACGCGGTAAGGAGAGGTTGGCTGCTGTATTCCAGGTAAAAGCACGTTCCAGCGGACGGGCATTGATCTCGAATTCCCAGCCGCTGTTCTGTATCAATGCGGGAAAATTGCGGATAACGCCGGCAAAACCCGTTTGAGCCGGTAATTTGTATTGAACAAGCTGGTTATTACTACGGTTCCGGTAGTACGAAACGGTAGTCAGCACCCTGTCGTTCCAAAATCCCAATTCCAGGCTTCCTTCCAGTTTACGGTTGCGTTCCCAGTTAAAGGCGTCGTTGAACAGCGCATCCGGCATCAGCGCAGGCAGGCCATCTGCTTTGGCGGCGGCGGGAGACCAGGTATTGAGATACATATAATCCCCGATCTGGTCGCTTCCCGTAATACCGTAGCTGCCCCGCAGCTTGCCGAAGCTCAGGAAACGCAGCGCATGCTTCAGCGCAGGTTCCTGGTAAAAAATCCATCCCATGCCTACGGCGCCGAAATTGCTGAACTTTCTGCCATCTCCGAACCTGCTGGAACCGTCCCGCCGGCCGGATAAATTCAGCAGATACCGGTCATGCCAGCGCCAGGTAAACCTTCCGAACGCGGCGGCATATTTATACCGTACATAGGAATTGCTGGCAGACAACCCGTCTGCCGCATTCAGCATACTTATAAATGCATCATCCGTATAACCTCTTCCCGTAACAGAAGAAGAAGTACGGTTATTATATTGCCATGTACCGCCGGCCAGCGCCGTCATTTTCATATCCCTGTACCGGAAAGCATATTCCAGCTGCGGCTCCGCCAGCCAGCTTTTAAGGCGGCTGTTGGAGAGGGAAAAGGAACCGGTCTGCGTATTCAGCGGGTCCAGTGAAGCCACCGGAATAATGTTGTTTTCTTTTGTATGGATGCTGTTATGCCCAAGGCTGGTTTTCAGCACCAGGCCTTTGGCCAGTTTGTAAGACAGCTGCAGGTTAGCCAGCATATTTTCCATATCCATATTTGCCTGCTTCAGCAAGCCTGCCATAGGGTTTGCGAACCGCGCGCCCTCGGGGCCCCAGTTCAGCTTTCCGCCGGCATCATATGGAGAAGGTGCGTTAGGCGGCAGATCAATTCCGGGCATGCTGCCTGCCGATTCATTCCTGGTAGCGCCATAGTTAATACGTAGCTGCGTCTGGAACCTTTCATTCCGGGAAGTGTTGCTGATGTAAGTTTGCAGTGAGCCCCGAACGTTGGCATGTTCCCCCGGGAATACATTCGTTTCTCTTCTGAAGCCGGCGCCCAGCATAAATTGCGTGCGCTCGTTCCCGCCTGACAAGCGGGCATTCGCATCTGTGGTATGTGCCGTTCCCCCGATGAGGAGCCGCTGCCAGTCTGTATAAGCCGTCGTATCCCAGATCAGCAGATCGTATGCATCCGCGGGCGTAAGCGGCCGGTTGGCATTACTAAAAGCCTCCCGGCGCATTTTCACATATTCCTGCGTATTCATCATTTTCCATAAACGGGTCACTTTACTGGCGCCAGTGTATACCTGGGCGTTAAAGACAGTCTTGCCAGGCGCACCTTTCCGGGTAGTGATCAGAATAACCCCGTTTGCGCCCCTGGAACCATAGATAGCCGTGGCATCAGCATCCCTGAGCACTTCAATACTTTCTATATCAGCAGGGTTGATGATCTGGAAAGGGCTCAGGCCGGCAGTGAGCGTGGTGTTTCCGCGTGTGACACTGGAGGGGCTAACGGTAGCAAAATTGCTTGGCGTTCCCGTACTGGCCAGGGAAAAATGCTGGTTGATGTTTTCATTGCCTGGTGCAAAAGGCACCCCATCGATAATGAATAAGGGATCGGACCCATTGGTCAGCGAGTTCTTGCCGCGCACCTGCACTTTGATAGCCGCCCCGGGCGCGCCGCCGGTTGCAGATATATTCAGACCGGCTATGCGGCCCTGCAATGCAGCCAGCGGATTGCCCACCGGCTGTTTCTCAATATCCGCCGCTTTCAACGTGCCGATCGATCCTGTAGAAAAACGCCGGATAGTGGTGCCGTATGCGATCACCTGCACTTCGTCCAGTTTGGAGTTTGCCTGCTTCAACAGAATATCCCATGTATTCATGCGGCCTTCCGGAAGTGTGACAACCTGCGTGGCGTAGCCAATAAACGACACTTCTATCACATCACCGGCTACGGCTTCCACTGTGCACATGCCTTCTGCATCAGTAATCCCGGTTTTACGTGTGCTGCGGTTCAGCACGGAAGCGCCGGCCAGTGGTTTGCCTGTAGCATCCATCACCCGTACCTTTACCGGTGGCAAAGGTACGGTGGCCTGTGCGGGTTCACTTTTCAATGCCAGCACGATCGTTTTGTTGATCAACCGGTAACGCAGCGGCTGATTTTTGAACACCTCATCCAGCACAGTGTGCAAGTCTGCATTCCGCAGGTTGAGCGTTACGGCATTCCCTTTTTCCAGCCATTCCTCATTATAAAAGAAAGTATAACCGGTTTGCTTTTTAATATCGGCAATTACCGCTTTCAGTGAAACCTCCTGCACCTGCAGGCTTACCTTCTGTGAAAAGCTGCGGGCGCTGGCCATGCAACAGGTTACAAGCAGCATTAAAGTAGTAAGCTTCATAACATTCAACATCGTTTTTATGGCAGCAGTCCACCTGATAACAGGCGGTCTTGTCCTACACCAAATAATTTGCGGGCACAGCTTCCCTGATGGAACCGTGAATTCCTTAAAATCCATAACTTTGTACTGGTTTACGTTAATCAATAAACAATCCGTTCCGGGATCTTGTCTTATCGGTTAACCGGCCAAATAAAAGCTTCCGGTGTTAGCGCACCGGTAGCCAGCCCCGCCTGACAGCGGGGTTTTTCATAGCCGGTTGTTTACTTTTGTGCGCGCTGTTGCGCTAATAAATATCACATGAAATTGATGCTGGTTGATTTTAGTTAAAAGCGATTTTGATTTATAATTAATTGACGGCCGTCCATTTTACAGTTCACCCCGCTGGTGCGAAGCATTTCCAGTACCTGGGCGAGGCTGGTGTTACGGGGCATTTCCCCGCCGAAACGCATCTCCCGGACGTTTCCTTCATACACCACATCCACATCATACCAGCGTGCAATCTGGCGCATCAGTACGCGAATATCCGTACCATTAAAGCTGAAATACCCGTTTTTCCAGGCCATTACCTCGTCTGTATTCACATTTCCGGCGAGGCTGAGCGTTGTTCCGATGCGTGCCTGCTCTCCGGGCCGCAGGCGCAATTGTTCGTTGCGGTGATGTACCAGCACACTACCTTCCAGCAAGGTCACCCTTACATCAGGCTCATCCTCGTACCCATTTACATTAAAGCGGGTGCCCAACACATGTACCGCGGTATATTCGTTATAGCTCACGATGAAGGGTCTTTTTTTATCCGGCTTAACCTCGAAATAGGCTTCTCCTGTGATCCTTACCCGGCGTTCCTTCCCCGTAAAAGCGGTGGGATATGTGACAGCACTACCTGCATTCAACCATACCGCCGTACCGTCCGCCAGCATGATCTGCACAACCTTGCTTCCTCTGGGATTGGATAGTGTATTATACTGCAACAACTGGTCCCCGGCATCTTTGCCGGGCTTATAGGTGATCTGCCCGTCCTCTTCTTTAACCACCTGTACGGCGCCTTCCCTTGTCAGTTCCCCCTGTTTCAGGCTATCCAGCCGGATACTCCGGCCATCTGCCAGTGTTAACGTCGGCGTTTTTGTACCGGGCCATATCTGTTCCGGCGATATATGATGGCTGTCCAGTTCAGGCGCTTCCTGCCGGTCTGTCAATAGCAACCATCCGCCCCCTATTCCAAGGAGTAAAAGTATAGCCGCCGCAGCGGCATACCGTATCATGCGGCGATATCGGGGCCGATGGCCCTGCGTGCCGGGGGCAGCCGCCAGCGCCACGTTCTGCCATATACGTTGCTGCAGATGCTCCTTTTCCACATCTGTAAGTTGCTCCAACAGCCCCTGCTCCCCGTCAAACCGCGTATCCCACTGCGCCAGCTGCGCCTGCTCTTCCTCACTCAACGGCTGCCCATCAAGGTATTTGTCCAGAAGTATCTTTAGTTCCTGCTGCTTCATGCTGGTATATTTCCTGCTTAAATATGGATAACAGGCCATAAATGATATGGCGCTATATCAATATGTCACGCCAAATGATCATTACCGCCATCTTTATCTAAAAAAATTTTACAGAAAAGTTAACCGGAGCCGGGGTTTGCAAAGAGGTTAGGAAATTGTTTCTTACTTTTATTCCGATATATGCCGGTACCTGATGACGAGACGCACTCCCGATAACGATACGGACCTTCACCTTGTTCAGCAGCTGCAACACAATGCGCAGGGGGCGTTGGCGGCGATTTATGAGAAATACTGGGCGCCCCTCACGGAATTCTGTTATAAAAGGCTTCAGCAAAAAGCGGAGGCCGAAGAAATAGTGCAGGAAATTTTCATTTCCCTATATGAACGAAGGGAGCAACTCCAAATTCAGCAAACCCTGCATGCCTATCTTTTCACCGCGGCACGATACCGGATCTACAATCGCTATCGCAGCTGGATGCAACAGAAAAAGCTGCACTACATCCTGCACCTGGAAGATGTGGACTATGCGCCTGCCGCCAATGAGCTGGCTGAATTTCGAGAACTGGAGCAACGGGTGGAAAATTCCCTGCGCCGCCTGCCGGAAAAGTGCAGAGAAGTATTTCTGCTGAACAGAAACGATCAGCTAAGCTACCGCGAGATCGCGGTAAAGCTCAACATATCTGTAAACACCGTAGAAAAGCACATGGGCAAGGCTTTGAGGATATTACGAAAAGATTTGCAGGGATATGAGCTGCTGGCCCTGATGCTGATATCCATGAATGATTGTCTGGCTGTTTATTGAATTGTCGAGCACGGCATAAAAAGCGAAGACAGGAAACGCAACGCCCCGGGGGCCCGGGGCGTTTGTTGTGAAAATACTATTCTTTTGCCTTTTCCACCAACGCAATGAACTCCTTCCGGCGCGCCTCATTAAACGGTGAGGGCGCATTCACGGTGGTCAATTCGTTGTTCCCGTTTACAATGATCAGCGTAGGAAAAGCTTTGATATTATAGTAACGGATGATGTCCGTTTTGCCATCGGTTTCCTCTGCCCATACATTCACATCCGTAGCATCGGAATATTTTCCTTCTTTCACACTCTTCAGCCAGCTTTCCTTTGTACGATCGTTGCTGATGCTGAGAAAAACCACACTGGTATCTTTGCTGAAATATTCCTTTACCGGCTTCATGTTCTGATGCTGTACCGCGCACCAGTGGCATCCCGTAAACCAGAAATCCATTATCACCACTTTACCTTTAAAGTCCGCCGGCGTGCGGATGCGGCCTTTATCATCCGCCAGGGAATAATTGAGCCCGGGCTGGAAGCGGCGTTTGCGCGAGGAAATATCCTGCATCAGTTTCCTGTACTCCGGATGCTGCATGTTAGCCAATATACCGGTCACTACATTATCATCCAGGTTTTCCTTTATGTTACGGCCCATATACGCCATCAGGGCTACCTGGTCGTATACGCTGCCGGTATATACCAGCCTCGCATACTTCATCAGCTGATCGTACGTAGGCAAAAGCGGGTAACCGCTGGCGCTTAACATAAACCTCAAGTCCGTAAAGATTTTTCTGTACAGGTAATTGGCATAAGCATGAGATGGTGTTTTATACCCGCTCTGTTTTTCAGACAGGTCTTTCCGGAGCATATACCTCAGGTAAAAGTCCTTTACCGCCTGCTTGTGAACGCTGGTCCCCATGTCGTATTTCATGTTGTAAGTACTCAATGACATGTTGTTGCGGGAAAAACCCATCCAGTCGTACAACAGTATCCCGCGTAAGCTCTCATCTATCCGTCCATTGTAAGATGCCAGCACACCGCGTATAGCCTGTTCTCCTTCTTCCATCGCTTTATGATGGCTCTGTAAAAGGTTATACATCCTGCGATAGTTTTCCGTGGAATCTCCATGATTGTCGGAAAGCCTGGCTGCATTCTTCAGCGCCATTATCCGTTTATTTGTTTGCACATAGATGTCTTTCAGGGCAAGCTGGCATTCCAGGAGGGCGGCATCTTTTCCACTCACATGCATGCCGTTAGTGTCCAGCTTCATCTCCACGTCCATGCCGGGCGCAAGCCGCCAGGGCACCCAGCTAAAATAGAAATTGGCGCGCCATGCTGCCGTTTGCCTGTCCAATGGAAGCCTGATATACAATACAAAAGGTTGACCGGCTTTTAACTCGATGATGAACCGGCCGTTCTTTACCGGTATTTTCTGCCGTGGCACATCTGTTGGATCATATTCTTCATATAAGCCCACGGGCGCCTGTATCTCTAAGTATTCCATATCCATCTCCGGCGAAACGGTTCCTTTCATCGTGCATGTGGAGGACGATTGTGCCAGCAGGTTGCCGGCAGGGAAAAGGGGTCCCAGGCAGGCGGCAATGGCCGCTGCCTTCAGGTAATTAAGCATGATTTTCATTATCGTTGGTTTTGAGTGATGTTGCTGCGGTTGATCTCGTTTTGAGGAATGTTAAAAATGTATCTTGGAGAATTAGGCGCCAGGGTAAAGTGCTGGTCATCCAGCTTTCGCCTGAGGGTGATGTTAGCGCCTTCCTTGTTCAGGCGTTTGATATCGTTCCACCGGAGTACGCGCCAGACCAGCTCCTTTCGTCTTTCGCCCAGCACCTTTTGCAAGGCCTCTGCTTTATTGCCGAACTGCAGGGATGTGTACGTGCCGGTCTTATAACGCTTTACCAGCAGGCGGTCCAGCCACCCCGCCGCTTCGGACAGTTTGTCCTCACGGGCGAGGCACTCCGCCTTGATGAGATACAGTTCGTCCACCGCAAATCCACTGAATGCGTACAGACCGGTACCGTTATATCCTGTTTTGTGCGTATGATAACCGCTTGCTTCCCTGCGGTAATAAACCTGCAACCGCAAGTCGTTCTGGTCGTACATCGCTATCAGCACGGTGTCTACAAATACGCTTCCTGAAGTATTACGGCGGGCAAGATTGTTATACCGCACGCCTGTTCCATACATGATCAGTTCGTCGTTTGTGCGGGTAAACGGAGTATTGGACGTAGTACTGACAGTATTATAGTCGATCAGTACATCATAATAGCGCAGTGCACTGTCCGCATACCGATGCGCCTGTGTATATTCCCGGCGGCTGAGATGTATACGTGCCAGCAGTGAAAATGCGGCCAGCCGGGTGGGACGGTTCCGCTGCGCCAGCGGCACATTGTAATAAAGATATTCCAGTGAAGCATGCACATCGCCGAATATCTGATCGTAGCAGGCTTTCACGCTGGAACGCTGTACCGTGTAATCAATAGAAGGGTCCAGGCGCAGCGGAACGCCCAGGTCCTGCTCCTGTGTGGCGGGATCGAAGGGCGCGGAGAAATTGCTCACGAGGTCATAATAAGCTTTAGCGCGGTGCAGGAGCGCCTGCCCGTAAATATCCCGCATATCGCCGGTAAGCGGACCTTCCTGCCTGTTGAGCTCGGCTATCACATTATTCACATAAAAGACCGCTTCATAGGGGCCTTCCCAGTCTTCGATCTCTGCTTCCCCGCCATACACGTCCTGCTCCCAGACGTAAGATGCCCTTTCTACGGCGGAACGGGAACTTTGCCAGAAGCTGTAACTGTTGATGAAGTAGTCATCCGCCGCCAGATCAGGAAGGGAAGCGCTTCTGCCGAGTATTTCGTAGTTATCGAGCAGCCTTTGAAAATCCTCCGGCCGGCTGGGTGTAAGGATGTTGCTATTGGGCTTCGGGTCCAGGAACTTATCCGAGCAGGAAGCCAGCACAGGCAGCATCAGTATGTATAATAGTTTTCTCATGTTGTTCTGATTTAAAAATGAGCACGTGCTCCGATGGACAATTGCAACGGTACCGGGTAACCGGACAACACATGCGGGTCCAGCCCCTGGCTGTTCTTCCGCCAGATAATGCCCAGGTTAGACAGGTAAGCATATACCTGCAAACCGGAAATACCTTTTACACGGGGCTGGCAATCGTAGGCCAGGCGGATATCCTGGAAACGTATGTGATCACCCCGCAGCCCGAGTACGGTGGAATGCTGATAAAAGGTGTTACGGTTGACATTGTCCGGATACAGAAATGCCGGCACGGTGGTATGCAATTCATCGCCGGGTTGCTGCCAGCGCAGCGCGTAATCGGAATACTGGTAACTGCCGCCGATCAGGCCGCCGGTGTAAAAGGAATTGGTGCGTTTGAAGTAATACCCGAACTTGAACAGCAGGTTAAAGGACAGTTCCAGCTGCTTCCAGCTGATGGTGTTGCGCAGGCTGCCAAACTGTACCGGCACTTTAGATCCCATCATCACAATACTATTGCGGTCCTGCCCGTTCTGGATATCTCCCCAATCATCTGTAACTCCCCGGCTGGTGCGGCCCAGCGGATCACCTTTATCGTTGAGCCCTTCAAAGGCATACATGACAAGCGCGTTGATCGGATAACCTTCGATCGGCACGATGCCCAGGCTGCTTACAATATCCGTGTTGGAACCGGGAGGAATGTAATATTCCGTTACGCGGTCTTTACTGATATTCAGTATCAGGTCTGTGCGCAGCCGCACCGCCCGTTTCGGGGTCCAGTTATACCAAAGCTGCATGTCCAGCCCCGCCGTGTGCGTGGCGGCCACGTTTCCGTAAAACTGTACTACGCCGGTTTGCGGCGCAACCGGACTGTACCCCATCAGATCCTTGCCGTTTTTTATATAATATTCCGCCACACCGCCAACGCGGCCATTCCAGAGGCTGAAGTCCATTCCTATATTCATATTCTGCACCCGTTCCCAGCGCAATGTGGAATTGGGCGGATTCAAAATAACGTCTATCGGCATATTCCAGAGGCTGGTAGAGCGATCCAGCTTCGAGGTGAGAAAGGCGGTGGTGTTTTTATCAACATTCCCGTTATAACCGAAGGTGGTACGCAGCTTCAGATAATCCAGCACCTCTTTCCTGTCAGGCAGAAGGGTATGCAGGTTATAAGCCGCTCCCAGTGACCACAATGGCACCCCTCTTTGATTGGAAGCCACGCCAAAGATGTTGGATTCGTCTTTGCGGGCGCTGGCGGTCAACATCAATCGGCTGTTATAATCGTAGGAAAGCAAGGCATATACAGAGCGGTTACGGTCTGTACTTTTCGAGCGGCTAGCAGTATTGGTCAGACGGGAGTAGAAGCCGGTGTGATAAATCTCGTAAAAGTTAACGTCATCTATACTTACCTGGCTCTCTGTTTCAGCATCATATCCATACAGGTTGGGCGGGTTATTCGCCGTCTGCTCGTCATGCCGCCATTCGGCGCCGATCATTCCGCCGAGCCGGTGCATCGTGCCCAGGCGCTCATCCCAGTTCAGCTGAATGCGCCCATATTGTGATCGCTGGCGATAGAAGCTCTCGTTCAGTATCGCTCCCTTCGGCACCACGTACTGTACTGTCCGGTTGGCGTGATCTACCTGCGAATATTGATTGACCAGGTCGCGGACGTAAAAAGATGCCGGATCATAAAGCGTGGAAGCGTCGGTCCTGCCCAGGCTGTGCAGGTAGCTGACCTTTATCTCAAATGAACGGTATATCCTCGAACTGATACTGCCCTGGATACGCAGTTGCTGGTCCTGCTGATCATACCGGTTCAGTTCGCGCTGCATTTCATCCAGCGGCCTGTACTTCCAGTCCAGCAGCAGCCCCTGCCCTGCCGTATCCGTGTAAGAAGACCGCAGGGTGCTGAGCGTCATTACCTCCAGCGGTGCTCCGTTCTCGGCCAGTTTGGCGTAAGGCGTGCGGGGCATATACCCTGCGGCATTGCCGGTTGTTTCCCGGGACTGGGAGAACAGCACGTCCAGGTTAGCTTTAAGCCGGTCGCCTAAAATCGTCCACTCATTGGCGGAACGCAGGTTAAACCGGCTGGAA
Organism: Chitinophaga cymbidii; assembly: GCF_007992715.1. Taxonomy (GTDB): domain Bacteria; phylum Bacteroidota; class Bacteroidia; order Chitinophagales; family Chitinophagaceae; genus Chitinophaga; species Chitinophaga cymbidii. The sequence continues at coordinate 825,930 of NZ_BKAU01000005.1, read as the reverse complement.
CGCTGATCTACCCGGTTATTCAGTCCACGGTCGTAGCCTATCGAGAAGATATTCTTCAGTTTTTCCCCGCCCGATGAAAGTGTTAGCAAATGCTGCTGCTGAACGCTTTTCCGGTAGAAATACCGGTCCAGGTCGTCCCGTACATCATGCCCCGCAATCTCCGCGATCCGGCGGTCCGCCTCGTCTGCCTGCAGACGGCCTGCCCTCACCTGTGCCAGCAGCTCCACTACGGGCGACAATGGGCTATAACCGTTATTGATGTTGCGATCATATTCGCCCAATGCGAAAAGCCGCCTTTCCGCATCAACATATTCCGCGGAAGTCATCTGTTTGGTATAGTATACATCGGGCTTTGCGGAAATGCCGAGATTGGTGCTCAGTTCCAGCCGGAAACCCCGTTTAGCCTTTTTGGTGGTGATAACGATCACCCCGTTGGCAGAACGTACGCCCCAGATAGAGGCCGCCGTAGCATCTTTAAGCAGGGTAACGCTTTCGATGTCGTTAGGGTTGATGAGATTGATGTCTCCTTCATAAGGAAAATTATCAAGGATGATCAGCGGGCGCGTATTGGAAAAAATCGTGCTTCGCCCACGGATGCTGATCTGATCCGGGTTGCCGGCATTACGGTCCAGCAACAACCCGTTGGATACGCCTTCCAGGCGGGAGAGAATGCTCATGCCGGTGCTCCGTTCAATAGTTTCCCTTCCTATCCGGGTAAAGCTGCCGGTTACGCGCTCCTGCGGAATCTCCTGGTACCCGGTGGCTACCACCGCCAGTTCCCGGAGTACCACCGTTTCCCCCTTGAGCTGCAGACGGAGCACTTTTTCACGGATATGCGTTTCCGTTATTTTCAGGGTCAGCTGCTCGTGACCTATATACCGGATAACAAGGACGTCACCGGGAAACACACTGATCGTCACCCGTCCGTCGTGACCGGTTATAACGGACTGCTGGCGGCTGCGGTTATGCACCGTTGCCCCGGGCAATGCGTGACCGGCGGAGTCCGTCAGCTGTATTTCCACCTGTTGCGCGATTTCTGTAAACCCGGCAGGTTTTTCGATAACAAATATGCTTTTCCCTTTGATCCCGTAGCTGAGTTGCGGTTGCGCCGCAAAGACGGTGGACAAAAACTCATCCAGCGGCATCTTGTCCGCATGCATTGCCACAGGTCTGGACAGCTGAAGAACTGGGTCTGAGTAAAGCACTACATAATCGGTCTGCCGTTCAATCGCTTCAAAAACCTGTTTTAAGGTGAGTTGTTTGCCTGTTACCGAGATCCGTTGTGCCAGTCCCTCAGCACTGGCAGACATCAGACAAACCGTCAATAGCAATCCCGTCAATCGCATAATCCTCCTGATTTGGTTGATCAAGTGACAACCCGGCCGTTCCGTGCCGGAAGCCGGAACGAAGCCGTTGGCATTCGCCTTTTTTTTCATAGATTGTGATCCGTTTTGGTTGTAAAAAAATGATTCGTCGTCATTGGTGCAGCCTTAACATCGCCGGGAGTGTTTCCAGCACTTCCGGTTTGTTTTTTCCAGGCCCACCTGGTGTCAATAGCAGATTTTTATATTAATAAACAGTCAGCGTTTCTCCATCCCAGTTATATTGCACGCCCATTTTCCGGAGGATCTCCAGTACGTCGGACAGGTTTACGTTCCTGTACATCTTTCCCCGGAAGATCCTGCCTGATGCCGTTCCTTTAATTTCCACCCGGATATCGTACCATCTTTCCAGCTGCTTCAATACTTCCGGCAGCTGCAGCCCTTCAAAATTGAAAAGCCCGTTCTTCCAGGCAATGACCGTGGATACATCCGGCACATCCACTACTTTCAACGCAGTGTGCTCCGCAACCGGTACCCGCGCCTGCTGGCCGGGAAGCAGAGTAACCGGTTCCTGCACACCGGTACGGGATACCCGTATCCTGCCCGAAAGCAATGTGGCCCGTATCGCGGCTTCACCGGGATAGGCATGTACGTTAAACGAAGTACCCAGCACCGCTATGTCCGCCAGCTCATTCACCTGTACATAAAAGGGCCGGCGGGCATCTGCCGCCACTTCCAGGTAAACCTCGCCGCTTATCCTGATACGCCTTTCCCGGTCATCAAACGAAACCGGGAACGTAATGCTGCTGGCCGCATTCAGCCATGCGCGCGTACCATCCGGCAGCACTACCTGGAACTGCCTGCCGCGGGGTGTTTGCATCGTATTGTATGCCATCGTCTGTTGAGCGCCGGGCGCCTGGTCATATACTACGCGGTCATCTTCCAGGCTTACCTGCGTACCTTGCTGCAGCGTCCGCCAACCGCTGTTCAGGCTATCCAGCGTGAGCTTTGTGCCATCCGCCAGTGTTAATACGGCCCCCTCGGTTCCGGGCGGTACGTCCTGCTTGTTTTCTACGTTGGCGGATGCATTTTCGGATGCCGGTTGTTTTGCAGGCCACAGGAGCAATCCCGATATGCCCACCAGTATGGCAGCAGCGGCAGCCCATCCTATACGCACCCAACGGCCCGTTGACCTGCGCTCTCTCCGGGCGGCAGCGCGCATGTCCATAAATGCCTGCTGCCAGTAATCCCGGTCGTAAGGCTGTACATGCTTATACGACGTCACCTCCGCTGATGCCAGCCAGGCATCCAGCTCCGCCTGCAGCGTACCGCTTTCATCTGCGTTCAAAAGCGCTATCAGCCGGTTATAATCTTCCGCAGAAGCCGGGCCGTTTCTTGTTCTGGCCAGCAGTTGCCGCCATTCGGTATGTTGAGCATCCTCCATAAGAATTCCGGAAAAGGATTTAAAAAACACCATTCAGCGCATGGCGCTATCTATATGTACATCGAAAAGCAGGAATATACCTATTCGGAGAAAAAATTATAGCAGGCCCATTATCAGTAATGCGGGCAATATGATTCCCTTACGGGCAAGATAGGATTTGACGGATTTAACAGAACGCACAAGGGAATTGCGGACCGTCTGCACAGAAAGCCCCAGTTCTGCTGCAATCTCCCCGGGCCGGAGCCCTTCCTCGCGGCTCAGTTGAAAGATACGGCGGGCCTGTACGGGTAATAATGACGTAGCCTCGCGGATAAGACGGGAGGTTTCCTGGAAAGCCAGCTCATGCTCCGTGGCTTCGTTGCCGGCACCTTCCTGCAGCGGCGCCCATTCCTGCGCTTTGCGGTCCCTCGCCGCCTGACGGGCCAGCCAGCTATAGGAACGGTTATAAGCTATTTTAAATATCCAGTTGCGGGGTACTTCCACATGGATGAGCTTTTCGCGGTCTAACCACAGGTACAGGAACACTTCCTGGATAATGTCCTTTACCATCCATTCCTTACCGGTAACTTTCATCACCAGTTCGTGCAGGAGCGGCACATAGGCATGGAACAGGGCATTAAACGCATCCTCATCGCCTTCGGCGATGCGTTCAAAAAGTGCTTTTTCGTGTCGATATATTAACGCTGTGTTTTCCAAATCTCCGCCTCAAAAGTAAAGCGAATTAATAAAAACCCCTAAGTTTATCAAATGCTCCTTCCTGCCGACAAACAATGCTTCCCTGCAGGAGCGCTGATAGCCGCCGCACATGGCCATGCCCGGCGGCCTCAAATGCAAGAGGCCGTACCGGTACGGTACAGCCTCTTCCTGTGATTCCGCGTAGCGGAACATGCCTACATCCTGAACAACTCGCCCAGTTTCTTCTCCAGCTCCTCCCCCCGCAAATTCCTCGCAATAATAACCCCCTTCGGGTCCACCAGGAAATTGGAAGGAATCGCACTCACCCCATACATCACCGCAGCCTTGCTTTTAAACCCTTCCAGGTCAGACACCTGCGTCCATGGCAGACTGTCTTTCTTCACAGCGCCCAGCCAGGCCCTTCTGCCGTCCTCATCGTCGAGCGACACACCCAGTATAGTGAAATTCTTCTCCTTGTATTTGTTATAAGCCTTCAGCAGGTTCGGGTTCTCCGCGCGGCAGGGCTTGCACCAGGAAGCCCAGAAGTCTACCAGCACATACTGCCCGCGGAAATCGGACAGGCTGACGGATTTTCCGGTGGTGTCTTTCTGTGTAAAATCCATCGCCGGAACGCCTATCTGGGTTTTCTTGCTGGTGGCGATGATGGCCGCCATCTTTTTTCCGGCGGAAGATTCCCGCAGGCTGGCGGGGAAGCGTGCAAACTTCACCGCGGCCGTATCGGGATTGAAATTGTAGCCGAGTTCCAGCTGTTGAAAGGTAATGAGGGATATGTAGGAATTGGGATGTGCGGCGATGAATGCGCGGTTAACGCTGTCGTACCCGGCTTGCGTGGTGCGCATGATGGCCCTGATCGGCGCCAGGAAAACGCTGTCTTTCCGCTGTTCCGGCGTGGCGGCATTGTATTTGGCCATCAGTTCGCTGGCGCTGTCGCGGTAAGGCTTCTGCAGGGCTTTGAGCGCGTTGTCGTCATCGTTTGTAGCGGAGCCTTTCACTGCTGACTGCCGGATATATTCTTTCGCGGTGACGGTGATGCTGGAATTTTCTATATAGAAATAAAGCGCGTCGCGCTCCGCATTTCTCGGCCGGGTAACGGTATCGTGCTTTACAGTGAGCACGGCCATCGTGGGAGCGGCCAGCGCACCTTTAAAGGTGAAGCTGCCTTTACGCAGTATAACGGAATCGATGACTTCCTTACCGTCATCTTTATAATTCAGGTAAGCTTTGGCGGGCGCATCCAGCGTACCGATCTTTCCACGGATGGTAAATCCCTTCTGGGCCAACAAGCTCAACGGAAGGCAGCAGGCTGCCGCCAGGATCATACTCTTTTTCATTGCGATATTATGTTCATTAATGAAGGAAATAATGTTATGGCACCAGCGATATGCCGCTGATGAAAATGGCGTCGTACATGGAGGCGTATTTAACAGATGCCAGCGAAGTAAAACGCAGGTACCGGGCGGTGGTTTCGCCGGTATCGATCGTTTGCATATTATCGGCGACGTTGCCTTCAAATACGCCTTTGTCCGTCCAGCTGACGCCGTCCATGCTCGTTTCTATCCTGATGGAGGTGGGATAACCGCCCAGAGTAGGATAACTTAACAGCGGAGGTAAATAGTAATTCACCGCCGTGAAGGTGATATCCCGGTTAAAATTGATGGAGATCCACTGCGGCATTTGCTGCGTGATATTGCTGGCCCAGTAGGTTGTGAGATTATTGTTGTCCAGCACATTGGCGGCGGCAAATGCGTTGAATACGGAAGATACGCCATCGATCGTCCAGCCGGTTTTGCTGATCACCAGCGGCTTACCGGTTTTGAATACCAGGTACACCACCCTGCTGGTAGCGATGCCGTCCGGATTGCCGTCTACCGACTGGATGACCACCGGCAGCACGTAAGTAGAATACTCCATCAAATTCGTCTGCAGGCCGATGTTCAGCTCCGCGTCTTCGGAAACCGGGGAACCCGCCGCGATGCGTGTGGTGGGTTTGTAGAACAACCAGGAAGTTTTCGGCATCACCATCGCATCTCCGTACTCGGCACGGTACGCCGTGATCCTGGCGGTATCCACGGCGAAGCTGACCCAATGGTCTGAAGATGATGTGTGGCCGGATAAGGCCGCTTTCAGTCCTACCACCATAGCTGAATCCTTCAATATGGAAACAGGTATTTGCACAGTGTCTTTATCCGCGGGCAGCTGGAACGAAATGCTGCCTCCGGGCAAAGGCGCGGGACTGTCGTCCTTGCGGCAGGCGGCCAGTAATAAAATGAACGAACAGAATATCTGGATATAAATAGTACGCATTGTTGATGTTTTTGATTATGGGTTCTGTGGCATATCGGGATGGAAGCGCGTCACCTGTATGGGTATCTGCAGGGTGTAACGTTCGCTATGCGGCGGCAGCGTGGCGATCACGTTGCCCTGCGCATCGTACCGTACTACTTCAGCCATCCTGTTCTCCTTGTCCAGCCGGCGCATGTCAAACCAGCGCAGCCCGCAGAAAGGCAGCTCGTGGTTTCTTTCCAGCAGTACTTCCTGCAACACTTCTTCCGGGTCTGCTGATTCGAAGCGCACATAGCTGGCGGCGGGGAACCTGTTCTTGCGGACATCGTCCAGCGCCTGCAGGGCTTCCGGCAGTTCGTTGGCGCGCGCCGCGCATTCCGCGATGATCAGCTTCATTTCCTGCACGGAGGTGCCGGCATTGGTATAGTATAAAATGGAATTGACCTGTGGCGGGAAGTACACGGTGGCGCCCCTGGTCGTAAAAGAAAAACCGTCTGTGCTCTGATAGAACATCCTGACGCGGAGATCATTGCCGGCAAAAGAACGCATGAAATCCAGATCAGCCGCCACTTGTCCAATGACCATCCGGCCATAAATAACATCCGGGTGCGTGCTGAGCAGGTTCGTTGAAGGAAGCGGCCCATTGAAATTGATCATCTCCGCCTTGCCCATCGTCAATGCCAGTTCTGCATTCTTCCGCGCTTCCGTATAGTTCCGCGCATAAAAATATACCCTGGCCAGTACGCTGTAACCCGCTGCCATAGAGCCGCGGAAGCGGTTGCCGCTGTTATCCACCGGCAGATCGGGAATGGCGGCATTCAGGTCATCGATGATGTGCTTGTAAATTTCGGCAACGGTGCTTCGCGCCGGTACCTCCTGCGTTACGTCATTGGAGGTAACGAAGGGTACCGCCTGGTCTTCGCCGGCAGTAGCGGAATCATAAGGCTTGCCGTACTCATTCACCAGATAAAAGTATTCCAGCGCGCGGCCCAGCAGCGCTTCCGCTTTCAGGCTCCGCTTCTGGCTGCCGGTGGCGGCGATGGCGTCATCTATTCCCAGCAATACCGTATTGAACTGGTTGATACGGGCGTAATGCTCTCCCCAGAAAGCAGTGGATGCATTCAGGTCTACGGAGAACTGCGGCGCCCATGTATACATCAGCTCATAAAGCTGTGTAGGAGGTGTAGTAATAGCCGCAATATCCGCGTTATCGCCAAAATAGTTAGACCAGCAGTATGGCTCGCCGGACCCTCTTGCCAGCAACTGGTCGTTCAGCCACTGATCGTAATCCGCAGCCGTTGAAAGCAGCTTCTTGCCCTTCGGGGTCACATCCAGGTATTTATCGCATCCCGTAAGCAACAGGCTGCCAAGTATTAACTGAATCAGGATATATTTAAAGTGTTTCACGCATGTACAGTTTAAAAGTTGGTAAAAATGCCGGCGGTGTAGGTAGGCGTCATATAACGTTTGAGATAACTGCCGGTAGCCACGCTGTAGTTGTATTCGTTCAAACCAACCGTCAGCAGATTGGATGCCTGGCATTTCACTTCAAAATGACTGAAGCCGGCTTTCCTGATGAACGGAGCATTGTCAAAGCTGTAAGAAACCGTCAGGTCGCCCAGGGTGATGTAATCTCCGTTGACCACGTATTTGTCCGCATAGTTGTACGGATTGGAAGCAGTAGCATTGTTATATCCCGGCAGCGCCATCACGTCTGTTACAAACTCATCGCCGGGAGCTTTCCAGTAAGTGCCCGCACCTTCCTGCGGCCTCAGTGAACCGGGACTGGGCCGGGGTACCCTTACCTTAAAACCGCCGTAATAGTTGATCATGCAGAAAACATAGAAGTTGCCGATATCTACCCGGTTGCTTAAACCCGCATTGACAGTAGGAATAGCAGATCCCATGTACATGGTAAGACCCGAGGTATCGCTTTTCATAGCCAGTGCCGTAGGTGTGCCGGAACCCCGCTTGTCCGTATGATACGCCTGCCCTTTTGTATTCAGCACCAGCGGATGCCCGGTGCTGTCAAGCCCCGCGAAACGGTAAGCGAATAACCCGCCTACGGGATAGCCTTTTACGTATCCCAGTGCGCTGAGTGTTTCGGGATTGTAGGGGCCGTTCTGGAACACCTCCAGCACCTTGCTGCTATTGTGCGCGACCACAATACCCGAGTTCCAGTTGAAATCCCGTTTCTTGATCCAGTCCGCATTCACACCCACTTCAATGCCCCTGTTGCTGATAGTCGCCGTGTTGATCAGCGAAGGGCTTACACCGATAGTAGGATCGATCTGCGCGTTGCCCAACAGGTCTGTACTTTTTCTTGTATAGAAATCAACCGTACCGTTGATGTTCCTGAAAATGTTGTAATCCAGGCCGATATTGAAGTTGTTCGTCTGCTCCCAGCGCAGGCTGCTGTTCGCATATGAAAGCAGCTCCAGCGAAGGGCTGGCGGGTGAAGTGTACGGGTTCATCCCTGCTTCGGCGATCACCTGAGGGAGGGACATTTTGGCTACGTTCCCGTTGAAACCGTAAGCCATCCGCAGCTTGAGCATATTGACCCACGAAACCTCCCGCATGAAGTCTTCCCGGTGAATATTCCATGCCGCACCGACAGACCAGAGCGGTTTGTATTTGTACTTGGGGTTCGTGCCGAAGAGGTTGGACTGGTCTATACGCATACTGCCGGTAAGCGAATAGATGTTTTTGAAAGAATATACAATGTTGGCATAGGCGGATAAAAACCTGTCTTCGGCATACACCTGGCCGAACAGGGTTTCATATGCATCGTGTAAAGGTTGTGTCAACCCAAAGGAGCCTCTTACCGCTCCTGTATTGATGGAAGCAAGGTCTGCCGGCTGCTGCAGCAATGTTTCATCATTATAACCGAAATAGCTGGCCAGGTTGCTTTTGTCTACCAGGTTCCTTACTTCTCCACCCAGTATCGCGTTAACGGAATGCTGGCTGCCGATCCTTTTGTTGTAATTCAGCTGCGCGCGGGCGGTATAGCTGGATGTAGTGGAGGCTTGCTGCTGGAGGTATCCGCCCTTGGGTATATTGTACTTGAGCGTTCCGTCCGGGTTCACGGCAACATAAGCGTTCACGATCTGGCGGGTGTCGGAAGAAAGCTCTGAGGCCAGGGAGCGCCAGTCTGACCGGGAAGTTTCATAAATACCACCGAACGTCAGATCAAAACCGCCACCGATCATATAGCTGAAATTAGCCATGATCTTGTTATTGATGGTACGTGTTTTGTCCCTGATCTCGTTAACGTCTACCAGGGGGTAAGACAACTGGTCGTACAATCCCCGCGCCATCAGCACATCATTGTAATAAGGTGAAATGCCGTCTGCTACAATATACGCTGGCGTTCCGTTCACATTCTGGAAGCGCTCGTAGGGCGCTATGGAAGTGAAGGACGGCACGGGCGCGCTGTTATCATTTTGTTCCTGGTAGTCCAGCGTCAGTTCCAGGGAAAGCTTTTGGGAAAATCTCAATGTGCTGCGGGCGCTGAGCAGCGTTCTGTTGTTGTCGTTATTTTTATAGGTTTCCCGGTTGCGTGTATGGTTCGCCGTAATGTAGTACAGCGCGTTGCTATTGCCACCGGAAACGTTCAGGTTGTAGGTTTGCGTGACCGGAGAACGAAGGAACAACCGGCTGTAGTCGTCCGTATTGTCGTAGCTGTACAGGTCGGCCAGCGCCCTCGTTGCCTGCTCGTCCGTAATTATTTTTGCCGCCTGCTGCGCCAGGATATAAAATACCCTGTTGCGGGGCAGCGTACTGTTGGGCGTATGCAGCTGATCCCAGGCGCTTTCTGTGGCGATTGGGCCGCTCACGGCTTTCTGATAATTGGCGACAACGGCAGAAGCGCTGTCTTCCCACCGGTAACGGTTGTAATTTTCTTTCGGCGTGATGCCGGTAGTTGCCCTGAAGGCGAATCTCGGCTTGCCCAGCGACGCCTGCTTTCTTTCGATCACGATCACGCCATTGGAAGCCCGCACGCCATACACGGTGGCAGCGGCAGCATCTTTGAGGATGGTCACGGATTTGATCTCGTTCGGATCGATCATGTCCAGCGTCAGCTCTGTGGGATAGCCGTCTACCACGATCAGCGGATTCTGGTTGGCGGACATAGTGCTGATACCGCGGATATTGAACAAGCTCCGGGAGGAGGACCTGCCGTCCGGCCCGGTGCTTACAAACGGCACATCATTGTTGATCATCAGACCCGGCATCCTGTTCACCAGCCCGTCTATGAAGTTGGTGCTGATCCGGGATTCATATTCTTTGGTGCTGATCCGGGAAACGGCGCCGGTGCTTTGTTCCGGGCGGATGCGCTGGTAGCCGGTATTGATCGTCACCTCCACATCTGACAAGGTGGTAACGGCCGGCGTCAGCGAAATAGTGAGGCTGTTGGAAGACAGCATGGAAGATGTGACCACCACCGTTCTTGTCTGGTATCCTACATAAGAAACCATGATGATATCTCCCTCCACAACATTCAAACTATACATGCCCCTGGCATCTGTAATGCCGGAGATGTTCCTGTTCCGCACAGCCACGGAAGCGCCCGAAAGCGGCTTTCCGAGGGAATCGTTCACCAGCACGGTGATCATTGCGACGGCACTTTGCTCCTTTGGAATATATGGCAAAACCTTTTCCGGTGCGGATGCGGATACGGTAATGGTTTTACTGGCGATAGCGTATTTAAGCGGCTGGCCATGAAAAATAACCGCCAGGAAGTCCCGCAGCTCCATATCCTTTGCCGATACGGTAACGGGTTTGGTACTTTCCAATGTTTTTTCGGTATACAGGATAAAGTAGCCGGTCTGCTTTTCAACGTCCGCGAATATCTTTTCCAGCGAAACGTTCGTTCCGGAATAGGTGACCGTCTGCGCCGAGATTTTGGCGCTGGCGTCCAGTAAAAAAGCAGTGAGTAAAATCATCGTGAGCTTCATCACCAGAAGAATTTTAAAAAGGTTACGGCGCCCCCCCAAGGCAGCCCGGTAACCCAAAGCGAATTTTTGCATAAATTGCATTGGTTTTGGTTGTAAAGAGTACTAGTAATATCTTCAAGCAATCCGGACCGTTTAGCCGTCGCGACTGCAATCGTGGCGGCTTCTTTGTTCAGAAAGTTTCGGGGTTATCTGGATTTCTATTGCATTATCAGGAACCGGAGATCAATAATTTCCGGTCTTTCAGGCTGGCGTTTATCCCGAAATTCTTCAGGAAGCCCACTACATCAGACAATTGTACGTTCCTGTCCATCTTTCCTTTAAATGTAACCTCCGGCACGGTTCCCTCGTAGATCACTTCTATATCATACCATCTTTCCAGCTGGCGCATCATCACCGGAAGGTCCACATCATTAAAATCAAAATATCCGTTCTTCCAGGCGGTAGCCTGGCTGATGTTGACGTTGTTCACTACCCTGATGGGCTTGCCCGCGGCCACCTGCGCCTGCTGGCCAGGCTTCAGCAGCTGCCGGCCGTTGTTCGCATTCACACGGAGCGCGCCCTCCACCAGCGTTGTTTTCACCGCCTGCTCCTGCTCATAGGCGTTTACGTTAAAACTCGTAGCCAGCACCTCTAATACGGAACTGTCGCTTACTTTCACGATGAACGGCCTGGCATTATCCTGCTCGATATCAAAAAACACTTCACCGCTGATCTCTACCGTTCTGTTCCTGCCGGAGAAAATAGTGGGATATTTTATGGAGCTGGCAGCGTTCAGCCATACTTTGGAGCCGTCCGGCAGCACGAGCTGGAACTGCCGCCCACGGGGTATTTCCAGCGTATTGTAGCTCACCTGCATGCGGCTGTCTGTAGTATGATATTCCAGCTGCCCGTTTTTCAGCAATACGTTAGTTCCTCGCTGGGAGGCCACCACGCCGTTGCCCAGGCTGTCCAGCACCACCTGGGTGCCATCCGCCAGCGTGAGCACGGCGCCGTTGGTGCCGGGCAATACCTCCGCCCGGGCGGACTGTGCGGGCGCCACCACCTGCTGGTTACGGCCGGCATTCCAGAGATACGCGCCTGTTCCCGCTACGATCAGTACCGCGGCGGCATAGCGCCACCAGCGTCTTTGCAGGAAAGGCGTCATGCGTACCTCTTTTGAAATGGAAGGTTGTGCAGATCGAATGATACGCCGGGCCATGCGCTCCGCGAACATCTTGCGGAACTCCTCCGGCCAGGCAGCAGTTTCCGCCTGCTGCCGGTAGTTTTGCCATAGATAATCCTCTACCTCCGGATCAAGATCATCCCTTTCAAACAATTGAAAGAAGGCTTCCTTTTCCGCGGCGGACAATAATCCCCTGTTATATTTCTCTACGAGGTCGGCAATAGATTGTTGCTGATGCATAGTTTTATGGTGCGCACATGAGGCGGCACATACCTATAGACACCCGGAAAGGAAAAAAGCGGCAACAGCAATGGCAACTTTTTTTTTGAGGGGCGTCCTGCCGGATCACGGGCAGGCAGCGCAAAACCCTTTGAGGAGGTATATCCCGCTAGATCGCGGGCAGACAGAGCAGTAAAATAACGGGAAGGGGGTCAACAGCATGCCGGTGGAGGAAGTCCCGGATCTCGTTCATCGCGGAAACCAGGTTCCAGCGTACGGTGCGGGTAGCGATCCCCAGCGCCCGGGCCACCTTCTCCTGGTTGGCGCCTTCCAGGTGGATCATGGTAAAAACGGCGCGTTTCTGGTCCGGCAGCTGCTGAATGGCCTTATCCAGCAAGGTGCGCAGCTCCTTGTTCTCATGCTGCTGGTCCGGCGTCAGCAGATCGGGAACATCATCCGCCTCGCCCAGCTCGAACTTCGCGCCGGCGCGCCGCACCGCATTGATCAGGAAGTTCCGGCTGACCGTGAAAAGATATTTATCCCAGTTCTCCACCTCCCCCAGCTTGTCCCGCTTCTGCCAGATCCGCATAAAGATATCCTGCACCAGCTCTTCCGCCTGATGCCATGATTTGATGAAAGTAAGGGCATGAAAAAAAACGCGCTCCGAGTACAGGTAGATCATTCTCTCAAAAGCCTGCTCGTCCCCCCGGGACACCAGCAGCAATAATTCGCGTTCAGGATTTGACTGGATTTCTGACAATAACTATCAGCATTTGACTTGAACTGCAAGTTTAAATAAAAATCCTGAAGAAAGGAATTCCGGCAAATGCGGAAATGGCAGATGCCGGGCGCAGCCGGCCGTTTAATACTTCCATTCCCAGTTCCGGATCTCGGGCATGTCTTCCAGGTGTTCCCTGATATAGGCGTGGTGCTGTTGCAGCTTCAGCTGGCACATCTCCAGCAGCGGCTCCTTGTGCCGCTCAGGCATAGCCTGGTTCTTTTCAACCGCTTCCATGCAAACATGATAACGGCTGATGCCGTTCAGTACCGTCATATCAAATGGCGTGGTAGTGGTTCCTTCTTCGCGGTATCCTTTCACATAGAACCGTTCCGGATGTGGCCGGCGATGCAGGATATCTTCGATCACGCCGGGGTATCCGTGGAAATTGAAGATCACCGGCGTGTTTTCCCCGAACAGCGTGATGAACGCTTCATGCGGCAAGCCTGCCGCATGTTCCTGTTCCGTGGCAAGGCACATCAGGCTCACCACGTTCACTACCTGTATCTTCATTTCCGGGGCGCGCTCCCGTAAAATGGCTGCCGCCGCTATGGTTTCCAGCGTAGGCACATCGCCGCAGCAGGCCAGTACAATATCGGGAGGCTCCGTTCCGCTGGTGGAGGCCCAATTCCATACCGAAGCGCCGCGGCGCACATGCTCCTCCGCCCCGCTCATGTTCAGCCATTGCAGTTCCTGCTGCTTGCCTGCAATAATAACGTTGATACGGTGCGTGGAAGACAGGCATCTGCTCATCACCGTTATCAGCATATTGGCATCGGCGGGAACATATACATTGAAGAGCCCGCTTTTCTTTGTGATGAGGTTGTTGATGAAGCCAGGCGCCTGATGCGAGTAACCGTTGTGGTCCTGCCGCCAGCAATGGGAGCTGAGCAGGTAGTTCAGAGAAGGCAGCGGCTTTCTCTATGGGGTATCCCTACAGCCTTTCAGCCATTTGGCAAACTGGGTGAGCATAGAATCGGTGATGGGCGCAAACGCCTCATACGTGGCGAACAAGCCATGCTTGCCGGTGAGCAGGTAGCCTTCCAGCCAGCCCTGGCACAGGTGCTCGCTCAATACTTCAAACACCCGCCCCTCCGGCCCGATGTGTTCATCCGGGCCATGAACGGGAAGCATGCTGCAGCGGGAGGTTACTTCAAAAACTGCGTCCAGCTTGTTGGAGCTTGCCTCATCCGGACAAAACAGCCGGAAGTTATTGTGTTCGCGGTTCTCCACAAATACGTCCCGCAGGAATTTTCCCACCTCCTTTGTGGCGCTGGCTTTTCGCGTTCCGGGCGGGTGTGCGTTGATGCGATATCTGTTCGTTTCGGGTAGGCGTAATGGTTGGGGATTGTTTCCGCCATTGGCATAAGGAGAATTGCCCATGCGTAGCGCGGCCGGCGGAATATTGGAAGCAGCAGGCGCGGTCAGCTTTCCTGCCGGATCAAACAGCTTTTCAGGCTCGTAAGAGCGCAGCCATTTTTCCAATGCGGCCAGTTCTATATCGTCATGCTTCACTTCTTCCAGTGGTACCTGGTGTGAACGGAAGCTGCCTTCCACCTGTTTTCCGCTCAGCGTTTCAGGGCCGGTCCAGCCTTTAGGGGTTTTCAGGATGATCAGCGGCCAGCCGGCTTCGTGCGAATTAAATTCTTTTCCGGCGCTGCGTTTGATGGATATGATCCTGTCGTAAGCCTCATCCATGGCAGCTGCCATATGACCATGCACATCCTCCGGATCGCTCCCTTCTACTATCCTGACGGCATAGCCTTCGCCGCTGAATTTTTTAATGAGCTCATCGTTGGAATACCGGCCTAATATGGTAGGAGAAGCGATCTTGTAACCATTCATGTGCAATATGGGAAGGACCGCGCCGTCCCGTTGCGGATGCAGGAAATGAATGGACTTCCAGCTTCCTTCCAGCGGGCCGGTTTCCGCCTCTCCATCGCCGATCACACAAACCGCTACCAGCCCGGGATCGTCGAACACTGCGCCAAAAGCGTGGGAAAGACAGTACCCCAACTCTCCCCCTTCGTGCAGCGATCCGGGGGTAAGCGGACTAACGTGGGAAGGCATACCGCCCGGTGATGAGAATTGCCGGAAAAGCAGGCGCATGCCTTCCGCATCCTCCGTAACAGCGGGATAATGTTCAGTGAAGCTGCCGTCCAGATACGCGCAGGAAAGCACTGCCGGCGCTCCATGACCAGGCCCGGCGATGAACACCAGCCGCATGCCTGTATTTCTTATCAGCCTGTTGCAGTGCGCCCATACCAGGTTCAGTCCGGGACAGGTTCCCCAATGCCCCATCAGCCGCGGCTTTATATGCTCCGCCTGCAACGGCTCCCGCAGCAGCGGATTAGCCTTCAGGAATATTTGTCCTGCTGAAAGATAATTAGCAGCCTGCCAGTATGCATGCACTGCTTCCAGTCCGTTCGGGTTCATGTCTTTCATCAGCCTGTATTTTTTTTAAATGACTGCTCCGCTATTATTTTTTCCTCATCGGTCCTGATGATCCCGATATATACCGGCGCTCCTGTTTCAGATATGCTATCGTTATGCCGGGCGTTCTGTTTCTCATTCAATGTGAAACCCATCCAGCCCATCCTGACTGCGATCCTTCTTCTCACTTCCGTATTGTTTTCACCGATGCCGCCGGTGAATATCAGCGCGTCTATCCCACCCATACCGGCCGTCAGCGAAGCAATGGCCGCACAAACGCTTTTTACAAAATACTCCACAGCGAAATCCGCCCCCGCGTCGCGCTCACTTTCCTTCACCAACTCCGAGAGGTCGCCCGTTTTTCCATGGAGCGCTTTTAATCCGCTTTCCCGCTGCAATAGCTCTTCCATCTCTTCTACACTGGCCTTTCTCTCCTTCAGCAGGTAAAACAGGACGCCGGGATCCAGATCACCGGGCCTGCTGCTCATGACGATGCCGCCGAACGGCGTAAACCCCATGGTGTTGTCTGTACTTTTTCCCTGCACTACAGAAGTCAGGCTACAGCCGTTCCCAAGATGCGCAATGATGATCTTTTTATCTGCCAGCTCCGGCCGTGTTTCCTTTAACTGCCGCAGCACCGATTCGCAGGAAAGCCCGTGAAAGCCATACTTTTTGATGAAGCCGTTAGTAAGTTTTGCGGAAATGGGTATGCGGGAAGAAAGCGCCGGCATTTCATGATGGAATTGTGTATCAAAGCAGATCACCTGGTCCACATCCGGCAATCTTTCTGATAAATAGCGGATGCAGGCCATGGCGGGAGGATTGTGCAGCGGTGCGGCGCCGGCATATTGCTCCAGTTCTTCAAGTATATCCGGCCCTGCATGCACGGGAGCGGTATGAACTCCGCCATGCACCATTCTGTGGCCGATGCAGGCAATCGCTGAAAGAAGCCCTTCTTCTTCCAGGAAGTCCAGTATTTCGTCAAGTGCCTCCACCAGGTCCGTTTCGCGTGATATTATACGTATGACGTTACCGGTGCGGGGATCGCGGACCTCCACCTCCGGCGTAGCAAGATCTTTTACCACGAAACGGTATCTCTCTTGCAAAGCCCCCTCTTCCAGTAGAAATGCGGCGCATTTCAGGGAGGAAGATCCGCAGTTAACGGCAAATATCATTTTCGGCTTCAGATCCATTAACAGAGAGGCGTAAATTCCATGCCAGCCTGGGCGGGGCTACGCGGAATCGGGGCTTTTTTATCGGGGAACAAAGGTTACGGGGGTTACGGGGGCTACGAACAAAACAACTTTACACTTTTATGCCGCTGACGGGTATTTACAGATGAATATTTCTTCACAACGTGTAACGGTAATGCCACGATCTTCATCCAGTTTTTTGCGCCGCCCTATCCGGGGGCTCGGGAGTAAAACAAACTACAGTGCAAGTATATAATGCGTACTCCTCCCTCCACCCTCATTTATCAAAGCCCCTATTTCCACCAACGCCTGCAAATCTCTGGTAGCTGTTGGCTTGGATGCTTTGGTAATAGACATATATTTCTTAGCCGTCATGCCCCCTTCGAAACCTTCCGGCCCGGCATCCAGCATCTTCCTGATGGCTTTCAGCTGGCGCTCATTGAGGGCATCCCTGAAACGGTCAAAGAAGATGGTTTTTTGAAGTGTAAATTCAATAAGCTGGCTTGCCTGCCGCTGGGCATCAAGCGCTGTTGCAATAAAGTAAGCAATCCAGTCCGTGATTTTATTGCTGCGTTGTGCTGCTTCAAGGGCTGCGTAATAAGTGCTTTTGTTTGCTTCAATGGTGCGGGATAAGCTTAACAAAACCGGCCGGCCTATGGTCTGCGATAGCGCCTTTTCCGCAATCGCCCTTCCTATACGGCCATTCCCATCTTCAAAGGGATGAATGGATTCAAAATACAAATGCGCAACAGCGGAGCGGACGGGAGCTTTTTTGATCTCCTTTTTTCCGCCGGGAGCGGTATCATTGAACCACTGTATAAACCGTTTCATTTCTCTGGATACACTGGAAGATGGCGGCGCTTCAAAGTGGATTTTCTCTTTTCCAATAGTTCCGGATACTACCTGCATGGGCGAAGTACCTTTCCGCCAAGCCCCCGCGTTGATACCCTTACTTTGCTTCAGCAGCATCTTATGCCACTCGAACAACTTCGATTGCGTTAGCTTTTCAGCATAGGTATTCCGTACATCTACCATTAATTCCCCTGCGCCCAAAGCCCGTTTGTCCTTGACCGTATCCGGCTTTTTATTGAGCCCCATCTTGTTCCGGATAGAGGAAACAACATCCTGCCGGCTGATAAACTCTCCTTCTATAGCCGATGTTTTTACTGCTTCAGCCACCATTGTGCTGATAATAGCTTCCATCTGCCGGTCTTCAGGCATGGCTTTCAACACACCGGTAATATGCCCGGTTGCTTCCGCAAAGGCAAAAAGGGTATCTTCTACAGTTTGAAGATCGTAGCTGAAATCCGGCCAGTCTTTTTGCTGCCAGTTGTACTTCATGAGCCGATTATTCTGGTTATTCGGCTCAAATATACGCAAAAAATGAGCCGAATAATCCATTTATCCGGCTCACGAACCCGCCGCCCACTGCATCAGCAACCCGCACAAATACCCCCCATAATTCCCGAACACATACCCCAGCACCGCCAGCAGCACCCCCACCGGCGCGAGCGAGGTATGAAATGCAGACGCGATCAGCGACGCCTGCACCGCGCCACCGAGGTTCGCCTCACCGGAAACGGCAAAGAAAAAGTAAGGCGCGCGGATCAGCCGCCCCACGATCACCATCGCAAGGATGTGAAACACCAGCCAGATCAATCCTACCAGCAATAACCCATAATTCTCCACTACGCTGACAATATCCATCTGCATCCCCACCGCGGTAATGAACAGGTACAGGAACACATTCCCCGTACGCGAAGCCCCCGCGCCTTCCAGCCGGCGCAACGGTGTAAATGACAATATCACGCCCAGCGTGGTGCAGATGATCACCACCCAGAAGAAAGAAGAAGTAAGGCTGAACCGCTCCAGCACCGGGAAATGCAGCTGCACATAAGCCACCAGCGGCTCTGCAACCAGGTATGCAAACCCGCAGCCGCCGAATGCGATAGCAAGGATCAGCAACACGTCCCGCAGCGCGGGGATTTTTGCAGTGGCCATCTGGTAAGCTTCGATCTTCTCCCGCACCTCATCCACATCGCGGTCATCCGCGCGGAAGAAACGGTTCAATTGCCGGTTCTTCCCTACCCCGTACAGCAGGATCGCCAGCCAGAGATTGGCGATGATCGTATCGAGCACCACCATGGAAGAGAACAACTGCGGACTAGGCTTGAACACTTCGCTCAACGCCGCCAGGTTGGCGCTGCCGCCGATCCAGCTGCCGGACACGCAAGCCAGTCCGCGCCACACGGCATCGGCACCCTCGCCTCCCACCAGTGAGGGCGCGAACTGTTTTACGATCAGAATTGTCAGCGGTCCCCCGATGATCACGCCCACCGCGCCGGCCAGGAACATGCTGCCTGCCTTTTTACGCAGCTTCCATAGCTCCCGGATATCCACGCTCAGCGTGAACAGCACCAGTCCCGCGGGCAGCAGGTATTTGGAAATGATCTCGTACACGCGCGAGTCGTTGCCGTTGATCACGTTCGTGGTGTTCAGGATGCCCGGCAGGAAGTACATCACCAGTAAAGGCGGACAGAAAAAATAAAATCGTTTCAGTATCCTGTTCTGTGAAGTAGAGGTAAGCTGCACCACCGCGGCGATGACAGCAAGCAACCCGAATACAACAATGTCTTGCGTGATCAGCGGGGTGCGGACAGTTAATAGATCCATACTATCGTTTACGCAGGCCCAGGCCCGGTTCATCTGATAAAATAATTTTCCCTTCTTTCAACACCGGGTCATGATACGGGTTGTTCGCCATCAGCCAGCTGCTGTCCAGGTCCACCCAGTCGCATAACGGCGCGATGGCGGCGGCTCCCAGTATGGCAACGGACGATTCCCCCATGCAGCCGATCATCACCTTTAGTCCTAATGACCGCGCCTTCTGCCATATCTTGTATCCTTCGAGCATGCCGGTGCATTTCGACATTTTGATATTGATACCATGGTACACGCCTTTCGCTTTCTCCACGTCTGCCAGGCGCTGCACGGCTTCGTCTGCCACCACGGGCAGCGGGCTGTGTTCGGTGATCCAGGCGTTATCGTCCCACCTGTCAGCGGGCATGGGCTGTTCAATGAATACCGTTCCTTTTTCTTTCAGCCAGTGGATCATGTCCAGCGCCTCCTGCCGGTCCGTCCAGCCCTGGTTGGCGTCTACGGTCAGCGGTTGGTTGGATTCGGAGCGGATCACTTCTATGATCCCGCGGTCGTTGTCCCCGCCCAGCTTAATTTTCAGGAGTTTGAAATCGGTGGCTTCCCGCACTTTTTTGCGGATCATGTCCGGCTCGTCCATACCGATGGTAAATGATGTAACGGGCATGGTGGCGGGGTTGGCGCCAAACAGCTTGTAGCAGGGCTGTCCGGTCATCTTGCCGTAAAGGTCGTTGAGCGCGATATCGATGCCTCCCTTTGCGGCGGTCAAGCCCGGGCGTTTGCGTTCCACGAAATCCATGATCGCCTGGCGGTTGCTCATGTCGTTGAAGCGTGCGAAATCGGCCACCAGGGAGGTATAGAAACCGGCCACGTCGTCAACCGTTTCATTGAAGTAGTAGCCCGGACTGGCTTCGCCGGTGCCGGTATATCCTTCATGCTCCAGCGTTACATAAATAACCGTTTGGGAAAGCATGGTATGACCCGAAATAGTGAACGGGTATTTTTTCTTTAGTTCGAATTTTTCAAAGCTGAGTTTCATTCGTATCTGTTTTTTCAATTTTTTAAAACGAGTTTCGGGCAACGCAACATCAAGCCAGCGGTGCTGCCGGGCAAAACCCGGATATCCCCATCCGGATCAACGCGCGCCCGCCGTTACCTGAAGCGGGCACCCGCATGCCGGCATGCGGATCAACGGGCGCCTGCCGCAGCCAGCGAGCGCGTCAGGCCGTTCTTTTCGTTTGTTTTGTAGAAATAAATGCGGTTGGCCCTTGGCAGGCTGATGGACAGGCGCACGACTTTTCCTTTGATGACCGTAAAGTCGTAGATCGCCCGGAGGCCGTGATCGAAGCCCTTATATCCTACATGCGTGCCGTTGTTATAAACATTTTCAAGCACCACGGAATCTGACGGCGCGCGGTGCATCATGAGCCCTTTTGGATGTGACTGGAGGTATATGGTTACATCACAATCCTCACTATGATAAGCTCCTGAAAGCTGTTGCTGCAAAGCCGGGGAAACGGGACGGGAGGCCAGTTTCACATAGTTGGTCGTTGCACCGCTGCGGGTCACCGCCAGTGAATTTCCTTTATCGGAAAAATGATAGACCGCCTTGTCGTACAAAAACTTACCGCCGGGAAGAGCGTGTAGCCGCGCCCGGTATTGCAGCAGCTGCTGGTTGCGGACGAAAAACTGCATTACTTCCGAACTGTCCTTGACGTTCATATAGCTGCCGGCTTTCCCCGCCAGGTCTTTCGGCTGCACGGGAACCGTATCTTTTTCGGAATAAGGAAGCGGATCTGTAACTGTGCGGTTGAACAGTATTTTGAATACATCGTTATTCAGCTCCACCGTGGAGATCTCCTGGTTGTTGCCCATGTAGCTCACGGTGATGTCTTCCCCGGGATAGTAAGTGGTCAGCGCGCGGAAAGCCCCGAGGAATCCCGAATGCGTGATCTGCGTAACACCCTTGATGTCTTTTACATACACCCCGCCGTTCGCATAATCACAGGTATCGCCGTTATTGTACACGTACCGCTCAAGGCGCATCTTCGTAAAAGGATCGTTTGGACCAAAATGATGATTGACGTACAGCAGCCATTTCTTCAGGTCCCCGGCTGTTGTGATCAGTCCCGCCGCCCCGTAGTTCTCATCCATAACGGTGCCGGCGTGGAATGTTTTGCCGCTGCGGTAATAGCCGGTGGCCTTGTTGGAGGTGACGGACCGGAAGGGTTTGCGCATGAACGAGCGCGTCATGCCGGCGGGTATCAGCAGGCTGTCCTGCACAAACTTCGAAAAGGAAACGCCTGACAGCTTTTCTACGAGGCTGGCCGCCAGGTCGTACCCCGCATTGGTATAGGAAAAGCGCTCTCCCGGCTCGTAGTTCAGGTTAGCCTGGCGGAAGATCATATCCAGTGCAAAAGCCTGGTTCATCAGGCGGTAGCCCGTGGGCCAGCTGGTCAGGTAAGTAACGTTCCGCCAGTCCTTCAGCCCGCTGGTATGCGTAAGGCATTGCCGGATGGTAATGGTGCGGCCGTAATCAGGCAGCTCCGGAAAATATTTTCGTATATCGTCTTCCAGCGACAGCTTTCCCTGCCGTACCAGCAGCAGCAAAGCCGTTGCGGTGAACTGCTTGGTAACGGAAGCAGCTTCGAACACGGTGCTGTCCGTGATCGGAAGCGGCTGCTCCAGGTTAGCTACACCGAAGGCTTTGTGAAAAATATCCTTTCCCTGGCGGCTGACGATCAGCACGCCGCCGGGCTCATTGTCCGGGTACGACCCCACCAGACGGCCAAGCTGCTGCACAATACTGTCTGCCTGCTGTGCCTGCGCCTGCGAGCACAGCAGCGCGCCGGCCAGGCAACATCCTATCCTGAAATATTTCAAATTCATATCAATTCCTTTTAACGGGTTTTAAATCCAGGTCATGAAAATCGAGGCTGACATCCGTCAACGGTGAAACTGCTTTCATCTTCGCCGCATCGATCTTTCCTTCGGGCGTCAGAGAAAAAGTGATAAAAGCGTCCCCGCGTATTTCCCGGTGGTCCCAGCGCACGATGAAGGTTTCATATTGCCAGTGCTCCACCTTGCCATGGAACAGCGGCGTGCGGCTGAATTGCATGTACAAGGCGCCATTTTCCATGGTGATATCGATATCGCCGTACCAGGGATCGCGGTAAGTGCCGCAGTATTTTTCCAGCGGCAATGCGGGGCGGGAGTTGCTGTCCCGCTTGCCCAGCGCCTGTTGCTCCAATTGCGAGAACCGAGCAAACTTCGCGTCTTCCTGTTTGCGGAAACCGGCTATCCAGTCGAACGGACCAGTTTTAAGATAATAGTCGGCGATATGCTGGATGATGGCATTGTAGGCGTTGCCGGATTCCTGGTTCGTCAATATCGTGATGCCCAAATTGATCTCGGGGAACATCATCACGCAGGACACAAAGCCGTCCAGCTTGCCGCCATGCGTCACCACCTTTGTGCCGCGGTTCATGTACACACGGAAACCAAGCGCATAAGCATTCAGCGATGAACGTGACGGTGCTATCCACGCGGGCACGTTCAGTTCGGGCATCGGGTTAACGCCGTGCCACAACAGGGCCGCGGTAGAAGGTCTGAACAACGTTCTGCCGGAATCCAGCTGTATCTGCATCCATTTTGCCATGTCCGCGGCAGTGGATACAATACCTCCGGCGGGACTGGACTTGTCGCTCATCCCCTCTTCAAAAAATGTTTCCAGCACGCTGATGTTGCCTTTGCTATCGGGAATATGCGAGTACGCGATATTGGGCTGTTTCTCGAATAAAGAAAAACGGTGCAGCGTTTCTTTCATATTGGCAGGCTCCAGTATTTCCTTCCGGATAAATTCTTCCCATTCCATTCCGCTGACGGCCTGTATCAGTTCCCCCGCAGCGAGGTACAACACGTTATCATATGCGTACGCGGACCGGAAACTGTTCACCAGCGGAAGATGCCGTATCCTTTCCACGATCTCCCGGCGGGTGAAAGTAGTTACCGGGAATTGCAGCAGATCGCCGGCATAGGGCGCCAGGCCGCTGTTATGCACCAGCAGGTCTTTGATAGTGATCTCTCTTGTTGCATAGGGGTCGGACAAACGGAACCAGGGCAGGTGATCGATCACCTTGTCGTTCCATTGCAGCTTGCCGCGCTCGGCGAGAATGCCCAGCGCCGTAGCGGTGAATGCCTTGGTGTTGGAAGCGATGGGGAATAATGTATGCTCGTCTACTTTCAGATCGCGTCCCATTTTCCTCACCCCGTATCCTTTCGCCAGCAAGGTCTGCCCATCTTTTACCACGGCGATGCTCAGGCCGGGCACATGGAAGGTCTTCAATACTTTTTCAACATACGCATCCAGGCCGGGCGGCAACGATGATGTCTTTTGCTGACCGTAAGCGCATGCGGATACCGTCAGGCAACAAAAAAGCAATGCTTGTCGACAGGTTTTACTGCCGAATATCATCCATTTCATATTGATTGAATAAAAGTTAAAACAGGTCCTGATCCGGCCATACCGTGCTGCTGCTGTTGACAGCCGGCCATATCAGGTGATCGATCGCTGTGGTGAAAGCGGAACTTGTATTTCTTGTGTTCAGTAATATCGACCAGCAATATCCATGGTACGTGCGCACCATCCAGGTGCGGGTGCCGGACAAGGAACCGCCGTGCCACCAGTTGTGGTTGACGCTGCTGATGCGGATGCCGAATGCATATTGCGATATCGTTGATGGCGTGCTCATGGTGGTGATGGTAGCCGGCGCCAGGATGTCCGGCACGGTGCTGAAGCCGTCCACATGCACCATGATACGCAGGATGTCTATCGCGCTTGCGATCCACGAACCTGCCGCGCGCAACCTAGAAAAGGTGTTGCTGTTATATCCGTAAGGATTTTGCCCGCTCTGGCCGTAGTATTTCACCTCGTTGGGCTTTCTGCCTGCCAGTGAGGACGCGCCTATCTGCATGTTCGTTACACCCGCCGGCGTAAGCACATTCTCTTCGATAAAGTCTACATAGCTTTGCCCGCTGACCTTTTCAATGATCCTTCCCAATATCATAAAACCGAGGTTGGAATAATCCGTATTGGTCCCGGGTGGATTTGCCAGCGGCCGGTTATCGATCGCCCAGCCGATCAGCTGATCGATGTTCAGGGTGGATTGCGCAAACGCGGGATCGTTGGAAGAGTTGCCCCAGCCACCGCCTTCGTGACGCAGCAGGTATTCCACGGTGATATCTTCCACATGCACGGGATAAGGCAGGGAGCCCAATGTATCGCCCAGCAGGCCGTCATCACCGAATACTTTATCCGTCAGTTCCAGCTGATCATCCTCCACCAGCTTCATAATACCGATGGACGTAATGAATTTGGAAAGACTGGCGATCCGGAAAAGGCTGGAAGTATCTACCGCTTCCAACGCCTCCACATCGGCCATGCCATATCCTTTGGCATAAACGAGCCGGCCGTTTTTGGTAACGGCGATGGAGGCGCCCGGCACATTGTACAGCGCCATGAAGTTGGTGATCTGCGTATCGATCACCGGCATGTCAACATCCTGTATATGCTGCTCCTCGTCTGTGTCTGACTGCGTATCGGGCGGTATCGGCGGCGTGATGTCTTTTTTGGAACAGGCCGCCAGCAGCAGGCAGAGCAGGCATAACTTTATATAACGGTTAGAATAGTACCAACGCATAACATTGATTTATCGGGTGAACAAATGGCTGACAGGTTAACGCCAGCCCGGATTCTGATCCATATTTGGATTGGCGTTCATTTCATCGTACGGCACCGGCATGATGAAGCGGTTGTGCGGATATTCAAAGGTGGTTTGGGCATCCGACTGGATGTTGGTGACATCCTTCCCTTTCCTGTTCAGGTCGAACAGGCGGTTGCCTTCAAATGCCAGCTCCTTCCGCCGTTCCAGCAGGATGCGGTCTATCAGCGCTTCGCCGCTGAGGTCCACGTCTGCCGCCAATGGGTCAGCGCGTTGAGCGATCCTGTTCAGGTCTTCCAGTGCGCCGGCACGGTGGGAATCGTTCGTGAGCGCCTGTTCCGCGCGGGCTTCCGCCCGTATCAGGTATACTTCCGATTTTCTCAGCACCTTGGGATTGTCGTCCCGAGAGCTAACGCCATTCGGATATTTCTTGATGAAATAAGCCTGCGGCTCGCCGCCCGCGCGCACGCCCGGCACGATCAGGTTCCGGCGCACGTCCGTGGCGGCATAGATGTTGTACAGATCTTCTGTCGCCAGGAAATCGCCATAACCATTCTGTTCAGTAAAATATCCGATACCATCGGAACCGGAGTTGCTGTTAGGCGTATTCCCGATCTCCAGGAGCGATTCCGCGGTGAACTTCGAAGCCCAGCCGGATACATAGCTTCCATTGGACAACAGGGTATAGTTGCCGTTATCGATCGCTTTGGTGGCATATAATTCCGCATTCACCCAGTCTTCTTTATACAGGTATACCTTTGCCAGCAGCGCCTGCGCCGCGGCCAGGGTAAAATGACCGTTCTTTTTGATATCGCCCAGCAGCGATTCCGCCTGCTTCAGATCGGCGATGATCTGGTCATAGCTTTTGGCGACGGTTTCGCGGGCGGGATAAATGATCTGGTTGGCCGGCTCCGTATAGATGGGAATGCCGGGATGAGAAGCGTCCGCCGTAAAATTGTAGGGCTGCGCATAGAACCGCAGCATGTCAAAGCACGCCAGCGCGCGGCAGGCGTACAGTTCACCAATTATCTGGTTGGCGTCTTCCTGGTCCGCCGCGGGAAACTCGATGGCGCGGCTGGCCGCCAGTGCGAGGTTGGCATTGGTCACTACCTGGCTCATGAGGCGCCAGGCGCCGGTAATATAGGAATCACCGTTAGTAACCGTGAAACGGTCTTCGTTGAGATACCGGCCGGAATTTTTAATGCTGATAAAACCATTATCCGTCATCAGTTCGGGAACGAGGATGAAGGTGCGGTTGTAGTAGTTCGATTGCTTGAACAGGCTGTATACGCCGGTGGAAGCAGTTGTCAGCGATTCCAGGTCGGAGATATGATCAAAGTCTATCGCCTGCGGGTTCTTCAGCTCCAGAAAACTTTTGCCGCAGCCGGACAAAAGCAGCGCCGCCCCGGCGATCACAAGCAACACACATTTATATAGCGTAAGTACTACCCTGGTTGAAATTGTTTCCATAAACAATGTATTGATGGTTTATAGTGTTAAGTTGACGCCCACCGCAAACTGCCGTGAAATGGGCAGGTTCTGGTCGAGGATGCCGTCTATGCCTACTTCAGGATCATAGGGCAGGTATGGATCGCGGATGTAAGTGAACAGGTTGTTGCCCCTGACGTATATCTGCGCGCCTTTCACGGCCTCTGTGATCCGGCCTCTCAGCGGAAGCTGGTAAGTGAGCGTTACTTCCCGCAGGCGGATATAGCTGCCATCGTAGAGGAAACGGGTGGAGGACTGGCCGGCGAGCCCGGACTGGTTGCCGCGGTACATCATCTTGGGATACTGCGCGATATCACCCGGTTTCTTCCAGTGGTTTTCGTACGTCATGCGGCTCATCTGCGCTGTTTCAGACAGGCCCCCGGAGCCGTCTGACTGGGTGTACTGGCCCCAGGTGTCGTATATCTGGTTGCCCCAGTTGAAGTAGATAAGCGTTGACAGCGAAAGACCTTTGTACGAGAAGGTGTTGGTGAAGCCGCCGAAGAAGCTGGCCAGTGCGCTTTTGCCTTCCTGCTTGAAAGCCGCTGCCTGGCTGAATACATTGGTGGTGGCTGATTTGGAAGCATTGGTGTACCAGAGCGCTTCTCCTGTTTCCGGATCTACACCGGCGTATCCGCGCAGATAATACTGGTAGAAGTCGCCACCGATCGCGCGCAGGTATACGCCCTGCACCATGCTGGAATCCTGGTATTTGAGGATCTTGTTTTTTTGTGTGGAAATGTTGAAGCTGCTGTTCCATTCGAATCCACCGGCCTGCCGGGGTTTGATCACCTGGCCGTTGAGGGTGAATTCCCAGCCGTAGTTCTTCATGGCGCCTACGTTGAAGTTCAGCGAGGTCACACCGTTTTCCATCGGTACCGGCATATCCTGGAACAGTTTGTCCGTACGGCGCGTATACCAGTCGATCGCGCCGGAAAGCCGGCCGTGCAGGAATTCAAATTCAAGCCCTATGTCGAGGGGGCGGTTCTCTTCCCAGGTAAGCGTACCGCTTT
The DNA here is from genome assembly GCF_007992715.1 of Chitinophaga cymbidii. GTDB lineage: Bacteria > Bacteroidota > Bacteroidia > Chitinophagales > Chitinophagaceae > Chitinophaga > Chitinophaga cymbidii. The sequence goes on along the minus strand of NZ_BKAU01000005.1, from coordinate 798,569 downwards.
CGATCTGCGCGATGATGAAACCGGGATTGTTCATATAGTTATTGCCGCCGAGCAGATAGCCTTGCGCGCCGTAGTAATCACCAAGCTGGCTGCCGCTTAACCCGTAGCTGACGCGCAGCTTCAGCCGGTCGATCCAGCCGGCGTTCATCATGAAGTTTTCCTTGTCGATGTTCCAGGCCGCGCCGGCTGACCAGAAGTTGGCCCAGCGCACGAGGCTGCCGAAGCGGGAAGAACCGTCTCTCCTGCCGGTGAGGTTCACGTAATATTTCTGATCGTAGTTAAAGCTGGTGTTCACAAAGTAGGAAGCCAGCGTGGCCGCCGCTTTGTAGCTCCAGGCAACGTACGGTTCCGATGCGTTGGAAAGTGTGAACAGGTCTTCCGCCGCAAAATTGTTCGCCTGCGTGCTCACGCGCTTCAGATTGCGCCGGGCGGCTTCCTGCCCTACGGTGGCGTTGATACCCAGCCCTCCGATCTGCTTGTTGAACTTCAGCAGGTTGGAGATCGTCCAGTTATGCCACAAGGTGCTGTACTCCGCGCCCCGGCCGTTCGAGCCTCTGCCGTCTGACCAGAGCGGGCTCCAGTAACGGTAGTCATCAGAATAGTGAAGATCGATACCGAGCTTTGATTCGGCGGAAAGGTAGTCCGTCAGCTGTAATTGCGCGCCCAGGTTACCGATGGCCTGGTAAATGCTGGTTTCGTATTTGTTCTCGTTCTGCACGATCACCGGGTTATGCGTGATCAGCGGATTGTAATCCCCGTTCTCCGTATAGGGGGAAAGCCAGGGCACCAGGCGGTACAGGCTGCGCACGGGGTTTTGCCCCAGGCCCGCGGCAGGCACGGTGCTCAGCCGCTGCGATGCGAGGTTCATGGAGCCGTTAAAGCTCAGTCTTTTGCTGGCTTTATGGTTCACGGAAAGCCGGCCCGTTTTACGGTCGAACCACTGACCACGGGTCACGGCGTCCTGTTTATAATATCCTCCGGAGAGGAAAAATTTCGTTTTTTCATTGCCGCCGGAAGCGGACAGGTTGTATTGCTGGTACTGACCGGTTTGCGTGATCACATCCATCCAGTCCGTATTCACATCCGGATTCAGCCCCTGGCTGACCAGGTATTCGCGGGCCGCTTCGGGCGTGGTAATGCCGTTCACCTGGCGGTTGACCACTCCCTCCACCAGCATGGAAGTCATCTCTTCCGTGCTCAATGGTTTATTACGCGCGGAAGTAGCCATCTGGTTGATGCCGTAGTTGGCGGATGCGGATATTTTTGTTCTGCCCGCCGATCCTTTTTTGGTGGTGATAAGGATCACGCCATTCGCGCCCTGTGAACCGTAAATAGCCGCGGCGGACGCATCTTTCAGTACGGTGATGGATTCAATGTCATTCGGATTGATGCCTGCGCCGGAGTTGGACGAAGTAGCGAGCGTGGTAATTTCCTGCGTGAGCATCGGCACACCGTCTACCACATATAAAGGCGTATTGATGCCGCTGAAAGAGCTGATGCCGCGCAGCCTTACGCTGGGCGCCGCGCCCGGCTGGCCGGTTGCTTCCATCACCTGCAAACCGGCAACGTTGCCCTGCAGGGACTGCTGGTAAGAAGGACGGGAACGGTCTTCCAGTTGTTCGCTTTGTACGGTAACGGCCGATCCGGTATAGGAAGAGCGGCTTTGCGTGCCGTAAGGCACTACCAGCACTTCATCCATCTGCCGCGTCGCCGGCTGCATGATAATGGTCACGTCGCCGCCGGAAGAGCTGGAAACCGATCCGCCGCTTAAACGGACAGCGCCGTCCGGCTGAAAGCGGGCGGTCAGCTCAAGGGTGGAGTATCCCACATAGGATACCACTACCACCGCGCCTTCAGGAACGTTTGGCAGGCGGAAGCGGCCCTGTTCATTGGACTGCGTGCCTTTCGACATCCCCTTGATAAAAACGCTGGCGCCCCATACCGGATCTCCGGCGGCTGTGATCAGCCTGCCCGAAACATCTCTTTTTGCGGAATCCTGCGCGGCGTTCTGGCGGAAGGAGGAGGTGTTCTTTTTCGACAGGATGATAGACCGGTTCACGATCCTGTAAGTCACCGGCTGGTCTTTCAGGCAGAGCTGCAGCACATCTTCCAGGGAACTGTTGTGCACCTGCACCGTCACCCGTTGCGTGGACCGTATATCGCTGTCGAAATACACGAAATTGTATCCGGTTTGTTTCTTTATCTCCCGGAAGACCCGCGAGATCGGTGCGTCTTTTTCATTGATGGTGAGCGTCTGCGTGTATCCCCTGGCGCTGGCGGAAAGACAACCGATCAGTAATAAGATCGTGGACAGTTTCATCGCTCGGATCACATTGTAGTTAAGAATCTCAGGCAACTTTTTAGTCAAAGTCATATCTTTGCCGGGTCCCGGTAACCCCGGGACTGGTTTGGGTGAATAAATGAAAAACAGTCATGCTGGATTGAATTTCGGAAGCTTACCCAAATTCCGGCCGTCTCGTCTGACCACGAGACGGCTTTTATTTTAAGCTCCCTGGTTCGCTGCCCATGCCGGCGGTATGCTCCGGCAAAATAGATGTTGGTTGTGTTGCATAATATCGCTGATTTATTTAGGAATGACGATCACTTTCCTTCCCTGTATCTCGAACGCTACGCGCCCTGTAAGCTCCAGCATGTGGAACAGCTCGGAGGCATTGACGCTCCGTGAAATATCACCGGATAAAGTACCTGTTACGCTGCCGCGGTATTCCACGTCCAGATCGTACCAGCGCGCCGCCTGGCGCATCACGGTTTCGATGTCCGCACCACTGAAATAGAAGTCGCCCTGCTTCCAGGCCATCACCTGGTCCAGGTCCGGACGCAAGGTGGCCAGTTTTCCGGCAGCGGCTATAGACGCCTGTTCTCCGGGCTTCAGTACCTGCCGTGCAGCGCCCGGCAGCTGTACCTGCACCGCTCCTTCCAGCAAGGTGATTCTGGTCTCCGCTTCCTCATCGTAAGCGTTAATATTGAAATGCGTACCCAATACTTCTGTCTGCACACCACGCGCCGTCACTACAAACCTTTGTCCCGCTTTCTTCGCCACTTCAAAATATCCCTCTCCTTTCAGCTCCACCTGGCGTTTGTTTCCGTTGAACACAACGGGATACGTAATAGAAGAGCCTGCGTTCAGCCATACCCGTGAGCCGTCTGAAAGCGCGATGCTCACCACTTTGCTGCCCCTCGGATTTGTAAGCGTATTATATACCGGCGCTACCGTACCGCCGCCTTCATCTTTATAAGCGATCTCTCCGCCGGCAAGCTTCACCAGTTGCGCATGCGCCTGCAATGCCAGTGTGCCGCTGGCCAGGCTGTCCAGCACCAGTTCCGTGCCGTCCGCCAGCGTGATGGTAGCGCGGTTGGTCTGCGGCGCCTTCACATCACGGGCTATCACCCGCGGCGCCGCTTCGTTGTTACTACCTTTATAATATAACAGGGATGCCGTACCTGCTATGATGATCAGCGCCGCCGCCGCCGCGGCCCACCAGCTTCTTCCCCTCCACGCAATGACCCGCCTGGCAACCGGCAAACCGGCTTTATGCCTGATCTGCTCCAGCAGCCGCTTTTCCTGTTCTTCTTCGCCGGCCACAAAAGCCGCCGGTATGTGCACAGGATCTTCCAGTCCGCTGTTGTACCAGTCTTCCAGCTGCTGCCGTTCTGATTCCTCAATAGATCCGTCCATCAGCTTCCGGATCAGCTGCTGATAATAGGTAATATCTTCCCTAGGGTTACCGGGCATAACGTGTTTGTTTTCCTATAAGTAAGAAAACGGGAGGCTTCCCCCCATGCCGTCAAAAAAAAAATTAAAAAATCCCTATGAGAGAGAGAAGGGACCGCAGCGCTGCGTGAAGATGCTTCAGCGCCTTGGTGATCTGGTTTTCCACCGTTTTTTCGGAGATGTCAAGCGTACGCGCGATCTCCCTATGTGAAAGGCCCGCGTTGCGGCTCAACTCGTACACCAGCCGGCAGCGCTCTGGCAGCTGCGCCGTTGCCTGGTGCACCTGCTCTTCCAGCGCCTTGTATTCATACGACGGATCTACCTGGGAGTCGCTGTGGATGGCCTCCTGCTGACAGGTACGTTGCCGGCTCTGTTTGTCGAAATAAATATATACCTGGAATTTCACCGCTCCCGCAAGGAACGATTTCAGGGAGTGACGGATACTGATCACCTCCCTCCGCTTCCAGAGATCGGCAAATATCTCCTGCACAATTTCCTCCGCGTCAGCCAGCACGCCCGTTTTATTGGCGGCCACAGCGAATAACAGCTTCCAGTAGCGTTGGTAGATCTCCGTAAAAGCTGTCTCATCGCCGTTCTGCAGCAGGGAAAATAACTGCTCGTCGGTATGAGAATGGTAAAGCGTCACTGTAGTTTGATAATGGTATTCAATAACGGTCAGTCTGGTTGATGATCCTCAAATCAGCGATAAGATATAAAAAATCCGCAACATCCGCGAATGTGTGTGCAAGTTTTCTGCAAATACCTTCTTTATCTTTATCAATCTCCACAACAAATCCTCCAAAGGCTTTTCAACGTTCTGCAACATGCGTGGCCTCTTCTGCGAATGCAGACAATGCCTGCCCTATCGGGGTCACATCTTCGGCGGCATTCGACAGGATCACTACCGCAAATTGCTGCTCCGGACTGAAGCCGGCAAAAGACCGGTATCCGCCCGTGCCCCCGGAATGCTGATAATAAACGTTCTCCCCATGCCGGCCGATCAACCAGCCCAGCGCCATTTGCTGACCAGGCCCCGTAAAAGTTGGCTCGTGGGTTAATACAATAGCCTTTGCAAGATCATTGCCGGCGCCCAGCTGCGCCTTGAGATACAATACCATGTCATCCAGTGTGGACCGGAGCGCGCCCGCCCCTTTTAACGAGCCCAGGTCCCAGGGGCTGGCGGGTAATCCCAGTTCGTTGTAGCCCTGGGCAAAAGCTGCGGCCTGGCCGGTTGGTATATCGATGAAGGTATGGAACATCTTCAGCGGCTTGCAGATACGTTCTTCTACCAGCGTCTGAAATCCCGCGCCCAGTTGCCTTTCCAGGATCACGCCCAGCAACCCCGCTCCGAAATTCGAATAAGCATATACCTGTCCCGGCGGCGTTGTAGCCTGATAACGGACCAGGTAACTGTATAAGGAATCATGCACATAATTCCGGTAGGGATCATTGCGGTCGACCTTCATCTGGAAAATGTTAGCGGGCAGGCGCGGAAAGCCGGATGTATGGTTGGCAAGATGCACCAGCCGCACCGGCATTCCGTTTGCGCTGATGTCTTTTACAGAATCCGGCAGGTAGCGGTTGATGGGATCATCCAGCGACATTTTTCCTTCAAGTACCTGCTCCGCTAGCAAAAGCGAGGTAAAAGTTTTTGTGATCGAGCCGATCTCGAAAAGTGTGGAGGGCTTTGGCAGCTCTTTACGCTTTTTGTCAACAGTACCGTAACTGTAACGGTAAACCTTTCCCTTGTGGATCACGGCCAGTATGAGCCCGGCGGTATTGCTTTTCTGGATGTAGGGGCGTACCAGCTTCTCAACTTCCTTATCAAGACCGTTTTTAAGTGGATTGTTGCTTTGCGCCTTACCCTGCAGGCTGTCCTGCTGCGCGAAGGTTTGCATGGACAATAATAGTACAACGATCGTAGTTAACCTTGTTTTGAATAGCATGTGTTCAGAATAAGAAAAGAGTAATAGTGATTATTTTTCCAAAGCCCGCTTCGCCAGGCTGTCGGGGTCCGGCCTGTCGGCCACCAATTTTTGAATCGGCCCGAGCGCCATTTCCACACTCACCAGGCGCATGGACAAATCCCTCAAAGCCGCAAGCAACCGGCTCTGACGAAACATAATCTTAGCCAGCCCCCTGGAAGTCTTTTGCGCAGCCTCCACCCTTGGCCGCTGTGCCTTTTCATATGCTTTGAGTAACGCGCCTGTGTTCCCTCCGTCCGCATACCGGAGCATCCGGCTCAACACCCAGGCGGACTCAATGGCCATACCCGCGCCAATGCCCGCCGTAGGCAAAAATCCGGCCGCCGCATCACCGAGTAAAATAGTATTGCCGAACGCCCATTGCAGGCAACGGCAATCATCCAGCGACCAGAAAAAGGCATCGGGCGTTTGCGCCACTTCATTAAGACAACTTTGCATGCGCGGATTGATAACCGTCAATTTCTTCTGCACTTCCGATACGAACTTAGCAGGGCCCTTTTGCGTATCATCAATTGCTCCGCCTAAAAAAACACCCAATTTTCCCTTCACAGGATAGACGCCATAGAAGAAGCCCGCTCCCCAGAGTTCTTCACCCAATCCCATGTTATCGTCTTCCGGCGCCCAAACCACCCAGCCGCCCCATTTTGTATTGACAATATCTACAGGCAGATCCCCCATGACCAGCTTCCGGGTAGAGGAGTGAATGCCGTCGGCAATGATGACAAGGTCGAATGCGAACTGACGGGTTTCATCTTTTGATTGAAAGGTTACCTGTGTGCCGCCGTCCATCTCGGCTATCCTTGTTACCGTCGTGTCAAACGCTACATCGCAACCGCCCAACGTCAATACATCCAAAAGCTCCCCACGGGCAATCCCGCGATAATCGCCATAACGGTCCAGTATCGCAGACATCGAATCTTCCCGGATCAGCTTTCCCTTGTGCCCGTGGAAGCCATAGCTTTTTAACGCCGTACTGTTCTCCCGGTATTCATCACGAACGCCGAGATCGTTCAATGCAGAGTCCACCATGGGCATTAGCGCCAGCATGTAACCGGGATGCGAATTGCCGGCATGACGTTCGATCAACACCGGATACTGACCGTCCTTTCGCAACAGCTGCGCCGCCGTTACGCCCGCTATCCCCGCTCCCACTATCAATATCTTAAGTTGGTCCCGCGCAGCAGCCTGTTCATATTGTTCCTTAACTGTTCTGTGATGCAGCATGACGATCGGTTTTCAGGTCAGATAATCTGTCTTCCGGTATATCAAAACTACGTTTTCCATCCCCCTTTCAAAAAAAATATGAAAAAGTTAAAATACTGAAATATATTTGTCTACAAATCCAGTAGACTAAGTAGACTATAAACCAATCCATACTATAAGATCATGAAAAAAGTACTCCCATTCCTGTTTTTCAACATCCTCCTGGTCAATGCCGCATTTGCCCAAAAGGTGATCAAAGGCGTTGTAAAAGGTGAAAAAGGTTCCCCTGTACCCGGCGCCACCATCAGCCTCAGAGGTTCCACCAACCATGCGATTGCAGACAACAAAGGCCAATTCAGCTTGACAACGTACGCACCGCTCCCCCTCGTGCTGGGCGTCACCTCCATTGGCTTTGCACCCCGCGAAATTGAAGTGACCGAACAAAACCTCGGCGCACTGGAAATCATCCTCACGGTAGACAACCGCCAGCTCAACGAAGTATCCGTTACCGCGCGGCGCCGCAATGAAAAGATACAGAACGTGCCCATTGCCATCTCCGTTGTGCGCGGCGGCGTTATTGAAGACGCGGGCGCATTTAACGTAAACCGGGTTAAAGAGCTGATACCCACCGTGCAGCTGTACTCCTCCAATCCGCGCAACACTACGCTCAACATCCGCGGCCTCGGCTCTACTTTCGGCCTGACGAACGATGGCATTGATCCCGGCGTGGGATTTTATCTCGATGGCGTATACTATGCGCGCCCCGCTGCCACCACGCTTGATTTTGTAGACGTGGAGCAGATAGAAGTGCTGCGCGGCCCGCAGGGTACACTGTTTGGCAAGAACACCACTGCCGGCGCGCTGAACATCACCACCCGTAAACCATCCTTCTCTCCTTCCGCTACCGCGGAAGTGAGCTATGGCAATTACGGCTACATACAGGCGAAAGCCTCCGTTGGCGGCGCGATCGCCGGCAAGCTGGCAGGCAGGATCGCCTTCTCCGGCACACAGCGCGACGGCACTATCTATAATGTTTCTTCGCTGAATTATGTGAACGATATCAATAACATCGGCGCGCGGGCGCAGCTGCTGTATACGCCCAGCGAACGGGTGAGCATCACGCTCACCGGTGATGCTTCGCAGCAGCGCCCTGAAGGCTATGCGCAGGTAGTAGCCGGCGTTGTGAAAACACAACGGGCGGATTACCGGCAGTTCGACAACATCATCGCCGATCTTCATTACGAGCTGCCCAGCCGCAATCCATTCGACCGCCTGATCGACCACAATACCACCTGGCGCTCTGGCAACGACCTGGGCGGCGTATCCCTGAACGTAGACGCGAAGCTCGGCGGCGGCACATTGACCGCTACCTCCGCCTGGCGCTACTGGCACTGGGACCCGTCCAACGACCGCGACTTCACCGCATTGCCGGTGTTAACGCTCTCGCAGGCCACTTCCAAACACCAGCAATGGTCGCAGGAAGTGCGGTACGCGGGTGAGTTCTCCTCCAAACTGAGCGGAGTGGTGGGTGTTTTCGTGATCGGGCAGGACCTCAAAACCGATCCTGTGCATATCGAAGAATCCGGTGCGGCGCAATGGCGTTTTTCACAGAACTCCACCAGCGAGCTATGGAAGACCCCGGGATTGCTGGAAGGCTACGGTATCCGTACCACCTCCCGCTTGCAGACGCTGAGCGCGGCCGTGTTCGGGCAGCTGGACTGGGCTATCACCAACCGTTTGCATGTACTGCCCGGCCTGCGGTATAATTATGATGATAAAAAAGTGGACTTCAACCGCCAGACATATGGTGGCCTGGAAACCACAGACCCCGCCCTGCTGGCGCTGAAGAAGGCGGTGTACTCGGACCAGGCGTTTCTCGCCAATACGGACAATACCAATCTTTCCGGCCAGCTGACCGTTTCCTTCAAAGCCAGCAACAACATCAACACCTATGCCACCTACTCCACCAACTACAAACCGGTTGGCCTCAACCTGGGCGGGCTTCCCACTTCAGACGGACAACCCATGCTGGAACTGGCGGAGATCAAACCGGAATATGTGCAGCATTTTGAAGTAGGCATCAAAACAACGCCTTCTGCATCTTCTACCCTCAACCTGGCTATCTTTAATACAGACATCAGGGATTTCCAGACACAGGTGCAAACGGCTGAGCTGGGCGTAAACCGCGGCTATCTCGCCAACGCGGAAAAGGTGCAGGTGCGCGGCGCAGAACTGGACGGTAATATCCGGTTCAACGATCACTTCTCGCTCTTCGGTGCGGTTGCTTATACAGATGGTAAATACAAATCGTTCAAAAACGCGCCTGTGCCGCTCGAAGAGACCGGAGGCCCGAACACCTTCAAAGATATCTCCGGCAGCAGGCTGCCCGGTATTTCCAAATGGACGGTAACGCTTGGCGGCGAAGCATCCACCGGCGGCAAGTTCCTGGGGCAGGGCGGCAGGTACTTCCTGGCGCTGGACGGATATTACCGTTCTGAATTTTCTTCCAGCTCCTCACCTTCTCCATACCTGAACGTGGACGGCTATGCTTTGTTCAACGGCAGGCTGGGTTTCCGTGCGGTCAAAGGAGTATCGTTATTTATATGGGGACGTAACCTGTTCAACAAAGATTATTTCGAACAGCTGCTCGTAGCGGGTGGTAATGCCGGCCACTATGCCGCAGTGCTTGGTGATCCGCGCACATATGGCGTAACGTTGCGTTACAATTTCAGCCCGGCAAACTAGTCCCTCCGAAAGAAAAAACGGGCCGGGCAGTATTCCTGCCGGGCCTGTTATTTTTTTCTGTCGATTTTATCCTGCAATCCGTTGATCAAACCAAGGCATGTCTGCAAGCGGGAGTAACAGGTGCTGCCGTCCAGCGCCATATCTTTTTTAGTGACTTCATAGCCTGCGAGGAAAGCCTCAAGATGCGAGAGGAACTGGTTGGATTCCCCGTATAAAACATTATAGATAGCATCATTCAGCTTATCGCCTTCCGCCTGCAATTCCCTGTTCGTCAGATCGGTTACTTCCCGCATCCGGCCCATTACCGCGCCCATCTTTATTTTAAGCGCTTCCAGGTTTTCCGGATCTTTTTTCCCGGAAGGAACATTATGCCGGAACAGGCTGTCGGACAACCGCTTCCGCGTTTTCATATAATCTTCAAGGTCCTGCTTCAAAAATCCCAGGCTCTCTTTCAGCTGCGCGCTTTTTTCCTGTTTGTAGTACTTAGAAAAATCGCTGTCCAGCCGCTTCACCCAGGTCAGCAGGCCGTCCGTAACATCCGTCACGGCAGGCGCCTGCGCGTTCGCATTCACACTGAATACCAGCAAAAAGAAAAACATTATCCTGTTGATCATCGTCCCTTTTTGGGAGAAAATTTAAGGTATTTATGCGATATTCCGCGATTATTCATGCAGCCCCTCTTTCATCAGCGCTGCTGCGGCGGCTTTCAACAAACCGGGGTTCAAGCGTTCTCTAAAATCCGGATTGATGTATTCAAAGCGGATGTTGCCTTTTCTGTTTACAATAAATACTGACGGAACAGGTAGTAGTTTGTTCGTATTCTTACCGCCGGAGGTGGCCGGCAAAAATTTGTCGTAGTTCTCCGGAGATTTATATGCAATCCCGAATTTTTTGGACAAAGCCAGATCGGCATCTGACAACAGCGTATAAGATAAATGCTGCTTTTCCCCGGTCTGCCGCAGGTTTTCCGGGCTGTCTGTACTGATGGCGATCAGCTGGTATCCCATTTTGTTCAGGTCCTGTTCAATCTCTTGTAATCCCGATAGTTGCCGGTTGCAGTAAGGGCACCACCCGCCCCTGTAAAACACCAGGATAGACGGCCTTTTAGCGACTAGCGCATGCAGGTCCGTCAATTTGCCGTCCGCATCAGGCAATTGAGCACGGGGAATGTTCTCCCCGGTTAAAAGCGGGCTGACATCCTCCGGGTTCAATGGTACGCCAGCCATGGTAATGGTCGTGTCAGCGGGAGCAGGAGCACTTGTTATACTGCGTTTGCCGAAACCGGACAAACACACGACGGCCAGCGCCGATAGAAAGATCTTATACACCGTAAATAAATTATGTCTGTTTTGTAATAGCATCACGGAAATCGGAAAGATTGGCGCCTGTTTTCAGTTTGAAGAAGCGGCTGAAATGCGCCGCACTGTCAAACCCCAGTTCGTACCCTATTTCCTTACCGGATTTGTTCGTGTAATACAGGTATCGTTTGGCTTCCAGGATGATCCTGTTATGAATGATAGCGGAGGGCGAAGCATAATTGCAGAGCCGGAAAAGATTGGCCAGCGTTTTGGGGGATTTATTCAGCAGACCGGCATAGAAAACAACTTCATGTTCCTGCCGGTAATGCACTTCCAGCAGCAGGTTGAACTGTCGGATCACGTCCAGCCTTTCATCGGTCAGCTGCAGGCATCCATTGGTCTGTACTTTGGCCATGCGCGTGCTTTTGATGATCAGCCGCTTCAGCAGTGTGCGCAGCATTTCGCCCTGCATCCTGTCTTTTTCGTCCATATCTTCCAGGAACAATTGCTCTATAACGCCGATGTTCTTCAGATCATCCGTATTCAGCCGGATAAACATAGGATGATGGATGCCGAAGAACAAAAAACCCACGCAGCTGACTTCCGCATCATGGTCCACAATACAATAAAAATCCCTGTTGAATTGCCAGGACACCAGTGCCTGTGGCTTTTCGAAAACGAAATACTGGTTGGATACCAACGGGAGGAGAGAATGCCCCGGCATCGTGTAGGCGATCTGATCGATGATCACCGCCTGCGGTTCCGGGGACTTATTGATAACGATCGTGTTGAAATGTTCATGCTGACCGTTGAGCATACCTTCTCCCTTCATCATGTCATCATCCGCGATCATGATCAACCTGCCGCCGGTTGCGCTGTTTTCAAATACCCATCTCATATATTGCCCTCCGATGTTATTCAAAAGTATCAAAAAATGACAGCCGGTCTATTGAATTGTTACTTTTATGATGTCTTTAATAGCCGGCAACGTGGTAAATGCGTTAGGGTTAGGCACTTCCGCGATGGCTTTGCTTTCCGTTGCGGTATTGCCGCCAAGATTAAATTGCGTATTGCCCGCTCCCGGATACTGGTCTACCGCCGTACCGTTGTCAAACAGTTTGATGGAAGCTGAAACGTCGCCTTTCATGGTGGGATCGATGCCGTCATCCGCAGTGGCAAAGAACCAGTCGTTGGAAAAACCGTACATCGTTGCGATTGCCAGCCGGTCGCCTTTTGCCACTTCAAGTTGTTGGGACACGCTGCCACCCGCCTCCTCACCGATCATCGGCAGCAATACGGTGGTATTCGCCGCGGCTAACACATACACCTTTTTGACGCCTTCCATTTTTTCCAGCGAAGCTGCAAGGATACTGGCGTCTCCCTTCTGGGCAAGCTCTTTCAATCCTTTTCCCGCATCGGGCTCACCGGCTTTGTAAACGGGGTTCGCAATGCCATTGTACACCACCACCAGTACAGGTGACAACGGCGTAAAAGTTCCGGTATTGGCTTCAATGTAGTCATACAACTGGGAGTTGTCGCCGGATTCCGCTAACGCGGTGAGGCCGTTGGCCGTTGGTTGTCCCGCTGCATAAACAGGCGACGGGTTCAACAGGTTGCCGCCCGCAATGTAGGAAACGGCCCATACGCCCGGGCTGAGCGGTGTTTCATTAGCCGTGCCCCCGGAAATGTTCTGCAACGTCAACGTAAAATAGGAATCGCCGTCATACTTTAAGGTAGCTTTCACCAGGGAGGAAGCGGGCAGATAAGCATTCCCCTGCGCATCCGTGCCATTTACCTCTTTCACCATATCCGTTGCGGCCACACCGGGATGGCTTACGCCGGGGCCGGGAACCTGGTTCACACGGGTGCCGTTATCCCAGAGCTTTACCTGGGCGGACACATCGCCTTCTACCGGCTGCTTGTTACCGTCATACAACGCTATTCCCGGATTATCCGGCGCAAAGAACAGATCGTTCGAAAAACCGTACATGGACGCAAAGGTGAGGGTCTGCCCGATAGATGCGGAGAAGCTGAATGATATGGATGCTCCCGGCATGATCACCGGGGAAGCGCCGGTGTTCTGAAAAGTGCCCGATTCTACGAGCGTTCGCGCATTCAGCACATTTTCGATGCTGATGGTCCTTTGCTGAACAGGCGGTTTGTTATCATCGTCTTTATGACATGCAGCCAGCGCCAGTGGTAAAGCCACCGGCAGGAACCATCTCAGTTTGTTATTGTTCATCTTTTTCATTGATATTCTTTTTAGGATAAGTGATGAACAAAAGTATCCGGTATCCGGAGGCCCGGCAATGCCCGTAGTTCCCGATGAGTTGTCAATATTTCCCGACCGGGGGAAGCCCCGGGAAATAACGGCAATTATTTCAGGAATGGATTTCGCCGCTGCAAGCGCTAAAACTACTCAAACAAGTAACAGCCGTGATCAGATATTCGGTTTAACTTAATAGTAAATACCACCACTATGAAAACACCCCTCACCATGGCCGCACTCGCCGCCATCCTGCTCGCCACCGGCTGCCTTAAAGACCCGCATCCTTCCGATCCTGATCCCGGCCCCACCGCCCCCGGATGGGTCGTATCTTCCTGGACGGTCATCACATCGGAACAATTTCCGCTCACCGCACCCAAAGTCCCCTTCCGGAAACAGGAAGCGATCTTCCACTACAACAGCCTCTTCAAACCCGTCAGAAAGCTCAATCGCTCCACTCTTGAAGGCGATACGTTACAGTTGTATGAAAATTACGTGGACTCCTTTTTCTACGACGATCAGCATCGTGTGGCGGAGCTGCGCGGATACCTGGGACATGGCCTGGAATATATGACAAAGTACAGCTATAATGCGCAGGACACCCTGCCCGCGAAAATGGAGTATTACCAGGTAAATCTCGCCGTTCTCGAGCTCTTCTCCACCAAAGAATATTTTTACGAACCGGAAGACGTACTCGCCGTTACCACCAGCGTACACGGCATCGACTCCTCCTGGTATGATTATGAGAACGGAAATTTCATGAACTACGTAGAGCAATACGGCATCACCCATTATTACCAAAGCTATACGGACGTGGTGAATCCCCTCCTGTTCCATAATATACCCAATGGCCTTGTCATTGCCGCGCCCCTGGCGCTGGAAGCCCCGGTAAGGATTTCGCGCAACCAGTGGGAAACTTCCCTCGAAATTCAAAACATGGTAGTAGATTCTGTAACGATGAACGCGCAAGGGCTGCCGGCGATCGTGCATGTTTCGGAACCGTATTCGAACGGCCGCCGCTATCACGATATCCGGTATGAATATATTCCAGCGGAATGATGCGCGGCACGCGATTTGTGCCCGTTATACCGCATCAATAACAAGCATTATGAAACGGCCATGGCTGCTGACGCTCGTTTTATGCGCACTCGCATATTCGTGTAAGAAAGATAAGGACTCCTCCATGGAAACGAACATCAACACCAGTTTTTCCGAAGGAAAACAGGGCTGGTCAGCCGCCTTCGCGGAATACAGCGGCAACAACCCGGAAATATATGAAATGGAAGAAGGGCTGGCCCCGCTTCCCGCTCCGCTCGACGAAACGAAACAATCCTACCGGATATCCGGCTCAAACCGCAGCGATGATCTCTTCATGTATCTGAAAAGGCAGGTCTCCGGCCTGCAGCCCAATGCCCGCTATGAAGCATATTTTGAAGTGGAGATCGCTTCCAGTGCGCCCGATAGCGGTGTTGGCGCCGGCGGAGCGCCCGGCGAAGGTGTTGGTGTAGGTATTGGCATGACCGTCGAAGAACCGGTAGCCGCGCCGGATGAAAATAATTTTTACCGCATGAACATCGACAAGATCAACCAGTGCTGTACGGATGGCACGGACATGATCGTGGCGGGGAATCTTGCCAATGGTGGTTCAGAATATGTGTACAGGCTGATCAAACGGACAGGAACATTTTCCGCAACGGCGGACGCGGAAGGAAAGCTGTGGCTCATCGTGGGGACAGATTCAGGATTTGAAGGCGTCACAACGATATACTACACCAAAATCAATGTGCGGCTGAAACAGCTCGCGCAATAACCATCTATTGATTATATTCGCTCATTCATCATCCTTAATACCTCCACGTATTTAATGAATATGAAGCGAAAATGCACGTTCCTGTATATCATCCTTTCCTTTTCATCCTCCCTCCTGTTTGCCCAGGCGCAACCGGAAAAGATCCTGCAGGAGCTGAACCGCACGATCGACAGCGCCGGCTGGTACGATCATCAGAAAGCGATGCGGATCAGCAGGATCGCCAGTGAAGCCCAACGCTCCAACCCCGCGGAACAATATCAGCACTACCTCGCCCTCTACGAAGAATACAAGGTATTCCGCTTCGATACCGCTTTTTTATATGCCAAAAAACTGGAAGAGATCGCCGCCGCGCAAAACGACCCGCACCGGAAAATGCAGTCCGCCCTCAAGCTGGCGTTCGTACTGCTGTCCGCCGGCATGTACGGAGAAGCGAATAACGTGCTGCAGCAGATCGACACCCGCAGCCTGCCGGATGACCTGAAACAGGAATATTACCTGCAACGCGGCCGCTATTATTACGATCTGGCCGATTATGATGATGACGCCTTCTTCTATCCCATCTATTTCAAAAAAGCGGGCGAATACCTGGACACGGCACTGTCACTCCTCCCGCCATCCTCCTTTGAACATATTTATTACGCCGGGCTACGACAAATGAAGACCGGCGACATGGACAATGCCCGGAAAAATTTCCGGACGCTGCTGCAACGGAACGATCTGACCGATCACCAGCTGGCCGTCGCCGCCTCCACATTGAGCTTTATTTATGCCTCCGCGGGACATACGGACACCGCCATCATCTACCAGGCTAGCGCCGTGATGGCGGACATCCGCTCGTCTACCAAGGAAACCTTCGCCGTGCTCAACCTCGCGCAGATGTTATTCGGGCAGGGTGACTTCAAACGCGCGTCTTTTTATATCAGGAAAGCGATCGACGACGCCACCTCCTACGGCGCCCGGCAACGGAAAGTGCAGCTTAGCACCATCATGCCCATTATCCAGAGCAGCGAGGTCAATTATATAGACCGGCAAAGGAAGCTCTGGGCGATATACGCCGCCGCCGCTTCCGCGCTCATCCTGCTGTTCGCCCTGCTGCTGATCATCATCTTCCGGCAAAACAGGCGGCTGAAAAAGGCGAAGGAAGAGATATCCGACGCACATGCCCGGCTGCACGACGCCAATAACCGCCTGGAAGCGCTGAACGCCGAGCTGAAAAACGCCAACTCCTCCCTGCTCGACCTGAACGTGAAACTCGAAGAAGCCAACAAGATAAAAGACGAATACGTCGGCTATTTCTTCACAGCCAATGCTGCGCTGTTCCAGAAAATAGAAAAATTCAGGAAAGATGTGGAAGAAAAGATCCACTATGGCAAATTCAACGAGCTGAAGTACGTACTTGGAAAGCTGGGCATCGAAAACGGGAAAGAGGAACTATTGAAAAGCTTCGATAAAGCCTTCCTGAAATTGTTCCCCCATTTTATTGACGACTTCAATGCGCTTTTTGAGGAAGAGAACAGGATCAACCTGGCGGACGGAGAACTGATGAACACTGACCTGCGCATTTACGCCCTCATACGCCTCGGCATCAAAGACAATGAAAAAATAGCGGAGATACTCGAATATTCCGTTAAATCCATCTATGCCTACAAAACCCGGATCAGGAACCGTGCCATCGTTTCCCGCGATGAATTCGATAAAAAAGTGATGGAGATCAAATCCATTTAAGCGGTTTATTATTCTTATATCGATATATGAAACATTATATAATATGTTTTCAACTATTTGATTATTAAATAGTAACAAACCAACCGCCTCATCCAGCCCTTTCTATTTTCTTGATTTCCGGACTATTAATTCCCGGCATCTGATTCTTGTATTTCCTTTGTATGACCAAAATCCCTCCTTAAAAACTAACGCACGTTTATGAAATTGAAACTGATGTTCCATGTTATGCTGCTCCTTTTTGCATCCCTGTCCTTTGCCCAGACAAAAGTCGTAACGGGAACGGTACAGGACGAAAAAGGAGCGCCGGTGCCGGGCGCCACCGTGATCGCCAAAGGCACTTCTACCGGTACCACTACTAGTCCGGACGGCAGATTTTCGCTGACGGTCCCGCCCTCCGTACAGATACTTGTTATTTCCAACATCGGTTTTACCAGCCAGGAGATGGCTATCACAGACAATACGCCGCTCCGGGTGATATTGACGGAAAGCGCACGGACGCTCGGGGACTTTGTGGTGATCGGTTATGGCACCGTCCGGAAAAAGGAACTGACAGGTGCCGTGTCTACCGTTACCGCGAAAGATTTTCAGCGCGGCACGATCACCACCCCGGAGCAACTGATCGCCGGCAAGATAGCCGGGGTGGCCGTTACCTCCAACAGCGGCGCGCCCGGCGCGGGCAGCACGATCCGCATCCGTGGCGGCGCATCCCTGAACGCCAGCAACGATCCGCTGATCGTGATCGATGGTTTGCCGGTGAACAATACCAATATCTACGGCGCCTCCAACCCGCTGAGCCTCGTCAATCCCAACGATATCGAATCCTTCACCGTGCTGAAAGACGCCGCGTCCACCGCCATTTACGGCTCCCGCGCGTCTAACGGCGTGATCATCATTACCACCAAAAAAGGCACGCGCGGCAAGCCACAGTTCAATTTTTCTTCCCTCGTGTCCCTTTCACAGATCGCCCGGCAGGCGGACGTGATGTCCGCCGCGGAATTCCGCCGATATGTGGATTCCCTCGGCACGCCAACCTTCAAATCATTACTCGGCGCCACCGAAACAGACTGGCAAAAAGAAATTTACACCACCGCCATCACTACTGACAACAACCTCAGCATCGCCGGCTTCTGGAAGAACATCCCCTACCGCCTTTCCGGCGGCTATCTCAACCAGGACGGCATCCTGAAAACCGACAACCTGAAACGGGTGTCCGCCGGCATCTCCTTCAGTCCATCGTTACTGAACGACCACCTGAAGATCGACGTAAACCTGAAAGGCGCCGTCAACCGCAGCAGATTTGCGAATAACGCCGCCATCAGCTCCGCCGTTTACTTTGATCCCACCCAGCCCGTGCACGCCAACACGCCTTTCGGCGGGTACTGGGAATGGTACACCACCGATCCCGGCAACGGGGGCATCACCCTGAACAAGCTCGCGCCCCGCAACCCGGTAGCGCTGCTGGACCTTTACCGCAACATTGGCCACGTACAACGCAGCTACGGCAATGTACAATTCGACTACAAACTTCCCTTCCTGCCCGAACTGCACGCCAACCTGAACCTTGGCTACGATGTGGCAAAAGGCGAAGGCACCATTGACGTGCCGGCCTACGCGGGACAAAACTACCTCGATTCCGGCCAGCACAACCAGTACGGCAACAAAGTGCGGAACCTCGTGAGCGAATTTTACCTGAACTACAACAAGACCTTCCCCGCCATCAAAAGCAATATCAATGCTACCGCGGGCTACGGATATTACGATAACCTGGCGACCAATTACAACTATCCCTTCGTAAGAGCCAACGGCAACATTGCGCCCGGCAGCGAACCGAAGTTCCCGATGGACAAGCCGCAAAGCACCCTCACATCCTATTACGGCAGGTTGATCTATACATTTGATTCGAAATACATCCTGGCCGCCTCCGTGCGTACAGACGGCTCCTCGCGGTTCTCGCCGGGCACACGCTGGGGCACCTTCCCTTCCGTTGCGCTGACATGGCTCGCCAACCGCGAAAAATGGCTGGCGGGACCGGAGCAGCTATCTGACCTGAAGCTCCGGCTCAGCTACGGCATCACCGGCAACCAGGACGGCATCTACAATTATCCCTATCTCCCCGTTTATGCGCTGGGCGACAACAGCTCCATGGTGCAGTTCGGCGATGAATATTACAACATGGGCTCGCCCGCCGCTTACGATGCAGGCATCAAATGGGAACAAACCGCTACCTGGAATGCGGGCATCGACTACGGTTTCTGGAACAACCGCATCAACGGCAGCGTAGACCTGTATTTCAAGAAAACAAAAGACCTGCTCAACACCATCCCGGTACCGGCAGGCTCCAACTTCAGCAGCACCATCCTCACCAATGTGGGCAATATCGAAAACAAAGGCATCGAGCTGCTCATCAACCTCAACCCGGTAAAAAGCCCGCGCTTCTCCTGGGACCTCAGCTTCAACGCCGCCTACAATCATAACAGGATCACCAATCTTACCGCCACAAAGGATTCTACCTATGCCGGCTCGATGGTGGGCACCATACAGATACACAGCGTAGGCTACCGTCCTTTTTCTTTCTATACCTATCACCAGCAATACGACCAGAACGGCAAACCCATCGAGGGCGTGTATGTGGATGTGAACGGAGACGGCATCATCAACACCGAAGACCTCTACCGGTACCAGTCGCCCGCCCCGAAATGGATACTGGGCTTCTCCACGCAATTCACTTATGACAGGTGGGCGCTGGGCACCGTGCTGAGGGGCAGCATCGGCAACTACATGTACAATGCGCTGGCCACCGGCGCCACGCAGTCGAATATCTTCAACACGCTCGGTTACCTTGCCAACTCCCTCACGGAAGTGAACAACAGCGCATTCTACTACGGCCAGCAGTATTCCGATTACTACGTGCAGAACGCATCCTTCCTGAAAATGGACAACCTGTCCCTTTCCTACGACTTCGGCAGGATCATTAAACAGAAGCTCGGTCTGCGGGTGAATGCGGTATGCCAGAATGTGTTCACCATCACGAAGTACACCGGCATTGATCCGGAGATCAACGGCGGTGTGGACAATGCGCTTTATCCGCGCCCGCGTATTTACAGCCTCGGCGTAAACCTTCAGTACTAATTCAAAAAAATTATCCGATACATGAAACAATGTACTTATCTCCTGCTCGTTCTTTGTCTTGCCGCCTGCACGAAAGACCTTGACCGGAAGCCGCTGAACGCCAACATTGCAGACCTGCAATACAGTACGGTGGCCGGATACAAGCAGGTGCTGGCAAAGGCTTACGGCAGCTATTCCCTCGTGAGCAGCACCGGCGTAGGCAACTCCGATGTAAATGTGCCCGGCATCACCGACGCCGCCAACACGGATTTCCTGCGCGCCTGGTGGAACCTCCAGGAACTGACCACAGACGAAGCGATCTGCGCATGGAACGACGCCAACCTGCAAAGCTTCCACAACTTCAGCTGGACGGCCAACAACATCCTCATCAACGCCATGTACGCCCGAAGTCTTTTCCAGATCACCGTTTGCAACGAATTCATCCGCGAATCGGCGGACGAAAAACTGAACAGCAGGAACATGACAGGCCATGATGCGGACGAGATACGCCGCTTCCGCGCGGAGGCAAGGTTCCTCCGTGCATTTCAATACTGGGTGCTGATGGACCTCTTTGCCAATCCGCCCTTCGTAACAGAACAGGACCCGATCGGTAAGCATATCCCCCGCAGGATCGTGCGGAAAGATTTGTTCGATTATGTTATTGCCGAGTTAAAAGCGATTGAACCGGAACTGGCCGCTCCGCGGGAGAATGAATATGGACGGGCGGACCGCGCAGCCGCATGGGCGCTGCTGGCGCGGCTGTACCTCAACGCGGAAGTATATACCGGTACCGCCGCTTACACCGAAGCGATCACCTACGCATCGAACGTGATCAATGCGGGCTACGTGCTGATGCCGGAATACAAACATCTTTTCATGGCGGACAACAACCGCAACAATACCGAAACCATTCTCGCCATTGCCTACGACGCCACCAAATCGCAGAACTACGGCGGCACTACTTTCCTCACCTGCGCCGCGCACGGCACCAGCCCGGAGATCAACAAGGCATATGGCATACCGGGCGGCGGATGGCAGGGCAACCGCAGCACGAAGAACCTTCCGCTCGCATTCGGCGACTACAGCGGGAATACGGACACACGCGCCATGTTCGGCAGCGGCAGCCTGGAGATCAGTAATGCGCTGACATTCGGGGAAGGGCTTGGCGTACATAAATTCAGCAACATCAACGCGGCGGACGGCATGCAGCCTTACTCACCCAACGGCGTGCTGGTGAGCATCGACTTCCCTTTGTTCCGGCTTGCGGAAATGTACCTCATCTACGTAGAAGCTGTAAAGCGCGGCGCCGCCGGCGGCAGCGAAGCCACGGCCCTGGAATATTTCAACCTCCTGCGGCAGCGCGCCTACAAGGGAACCGGCGGAAATGTTGGCAGCGTATCGTTAGATGATGTGTTGCAGGAAAGGATGCGGGAACTGTACTGGGAAGGTTTCCGGCGCACAGACCTCATCCGTTTCAAACGCTTTACGTCCGCTTCCTGGCTATGGCCGTGGAAAGCCGGCGTGGACGAAGGCAGCGGGGCGCCGGAGTACTACAACGTCTTTCCCATTCCTTCCGCTGAAATCATTTCCAACAACAACCTGGTGCAAAACCACGGCTACTGATCCATTCATCTTAAACTGAACATATGCGTCAAGCGATCTCATATATTATTTGTCTTCTGCTGCTGGCCATGTCCTGCAAGAAAGAAGGAGATGTTTACCAGGTGAAAGACGGAAGCTTTAACGGCAACGCGCTATCCGCTTCTTCCGCCGCAATTGTACTGGCACAGGCCGATGAAGAGAAGGAAGCGGTCAGCTTTAGCTGGGATGCGGCCGATTTCGGGGAGAAACCCGCAGTGCAGTACACCCTGCAACTGGCCGTGGATACCGCCAACAGCTGGAGCAACGCCAAAAGCTTCTCGGCCGGCGCCGGCAAAACCGGCTACGCCTTCATCGGCAAAGACCTCAACAACATGCTCAATGCCATGGGCCTCGCCGCCGGAACGCCCAGCGATATAGCGGTGCGCATCAAAGCGGAAGTACTGCAAAATAACGGCACCGCCTCTACGATAAAGCCCGTTTACAGCAACACGCTGCTGCTGGAAGTCACCACCTACAGCCTGAGCCTGTACATCCCCGGCGATTACCAGGGCTGGAACCCCGCCGCCGCGCCCCTCCTCAATCCCGTGGAAGGCAAACCGGGTCTGTACGAAGGATATGTATACATGCCGGGAAGCGGCGCGCAGTATTTCAAATATACCAATGCGCCGGACTGGGACCATACCAATTATGGCGACGGCGGCAACGGCACCTTCAGCACCGACGGCCTCGCGGCGGGCCTGAGCGTGCCGGACGGCGGTTATTACCAGCTGACGGCAGACCTGAACAATAACAAATGGACCGCCACCAAAACCAGCTGGAGCATCATCGGCGACGCCACGCCCGGCGGATGGGATACAGATACGCAAATGGCCTATGATCCGGACACGCAGACGTGGACGCTCACCTGCGACATGCAGGCCGGCGGCTCCTTCAAGTTCAGGGCGAACAACGCATGGGCGATCGACTTCGGGATGGACCCCGCCACCGGCAAGCTGGTGTATGCGGACCACCCCCTGCTCGGGTATACGCCAGACCTCTGGAACCTCTCCGTTCCCTCATCCGGGAATTACACCATTACGCTGGACCTGCACATTTCGCAACAGTACACTTACACCTTGACCAAAAACTAATGAAACCAGTGATGCATATATTGTCAATGCTCTTTACCTGGATGATGATGAGCTGCGGAAGCAAGGAAACCATTCCACCCTTCACCCCGCCGCCCGTTCCATCAGACAGCATCGCCGCGGTCACGCAGTACGGCACGCCGTTCAACAATGTGCCGGACAGGCCGGACGCCGTCATCTACCAGGTGAACATGCGCGTGTTCAGCGCCGCCGGTGACTTCGCCGGCGTCATCAACCGGCTGGATTCCATCAAAGCGCTCGGCGCGAACGTCATCTACCTGATGCCCCTGCATCCCGTCGGTGTACTGAACGGCATCAACTCCCCCTATTCCATTAAAGACCATACCGCCGTGAACCCCGAGTTCGGCACCCTTGCCGATCTGCGCAAGCTGGTGGAAGAAGCGCACGACCGGGATATGAGCGTGATCATGGACTGGGTGGCGAACCATACTGCCTGGGACCATGTGTGGATGGCTGATCACAAGGACTGGTACATGCAGGACAATGGAGGGAACGTTGTGAGCCCGCCCGGTATGGGCTGGAATGATGTCGCGCAGCTCAACTTCAGCAATGCCGCCATGCGGCAGGCCATGATCAAGGCGATGAGATACTGGGTGCTCACCGCGAACATCGACGGATTCCGCTGCGATTATACAGACGGCCCGCCAGTTGATTTCTGGAAACAGGCGATCGATACCCTGCGGAAGATCCCGCAACGCAAGCTCATCCTGCTGGCGGAAGGAAGCCGCGCCGCTAACTTCTCCGCCGGATTCGATTACAGCTTTGGTTTCGGTTTCTTCAACACCCTCAAGGCAATATACCACGATAACCGCTCCGTACAGTCCATCGACGAACAGAACACGACCGACTACGAAGCCATTTCTTCCACGCAACACGTAGTGCGCTACATTACAAATCACGATGTAAACGGCGCGGAAGGCACGCCGCTGGAGCTTTTCGGCGGAGAGCAGGGATCGATGGCCGCCTTTGTGGTCGCATGTTACATGAAAGGGGTACCCATGATCTACAACGGCCAGGAAGCCGGTACGCCGGTGCGGCTCACCTTTCCGTTCACCTCCACGAAGATCAACTGGGGCATACACCCGGAGATCACGGAGGAATATAAAAAGGTCATTGCTTTCCGGAACAGCAGTGCCGCCATCCGGAAAGGACAGCTCGTTTCGTACAGCACCACGGACGTGTGTGCGTTCACGAAAGAGTTGAACGGAGAACGGGTATATATCATCGCGAACCTGCGCAACCAGGCGGTCAGCTACACCATCCCGGCACCCTTACAAAACACGGCTTGGACGAATATCATGAACGGAGCAGCCACCACCCTCGGCACAACGATCACCCTTTCACCTTACACATATTACATACTGAAAGAATAGCCTTGTCTTAACCTTCAATACATTCCACATGAAAAAGCTTCCATTACTCATCTTATGGATGGTCCTCCTGTTGCCCTTTACCGGGCAATCACAAGACCCGCCCCAGTACGGCACACCCTTCGCGAACGTCCCGGACCCGCGCGATGTGAACATCTACCAGGTGCACATCCGGCCATACAGCGCAGCCGGTAACCTCGCCGGCGTAACAGCGCGGCTGGATGCGATACAGGCGCTCGGCATCAACGTGGTCTACCTCATGCCCATCCACCCTGTTGGTCAGGATGCACGCAGCTCGATCTCACCGTATTGCATCAAAGACTTCAGGGCGGTGGCGACAGAATACGGCACCCTCGCCGATCTCCGCACACTGGTAGACGAAGCGCACAGCCGCGGCATGGCCGTTATCATGGACTGGGTGGTGAACCAGACCTCCTGGGACCATCCCTGGATCACCCAGCATCCCGAAAGATATATCCGCGACGGCAACGGTGTGATACAACCGCTGAACCCCTTCCCCGACGTTGCCGCACTCGACCTGAACAACACCGCCGTGCGCACCGAAATGATCAACGCGATGCGGTACTGGATATTCACCGCGAACATCGACGGGTTCCGCTGCGATTACGCCAACAATCCTCCGCTGAATTTCTGGACGCAGGTGATCGGCAACCTCCGAAGCATCAGCGGCCGCCAGCTCCTGCTCTTCGCGGAAGGCGACCGGCAGGAGAATTTCACGGCGGGTTTTGATTTCACCTTTGGTGACAAATGGTATTACGATGCGCTGAAACCCATTCGCAACGGCACTTCCGTAGCGCAGATACAAACCACTACAGACACGGAATATGTGCATGCCAACAGCAGCCAGCAGGTGATCAGGTACACCGCGAACCACGATACCGAAGGCAATGAAACACCGCTACAGGTGTTCGGCGGGCATAACGGCGTGGTGGTTAATTTTCTGGTGTCTGCTTACATGCGCGGAGCGCCTTTTCTGACGAGCGGACAGGAAGTCGATTTCAACCGGACCATCCCATGGCCTTACACTTCCGTCAAGATCAACTGGAACACTAATCCCTCCGCCGCCGCGGATTTCACGGACATACTACAGTTCAGGAACAGCAGCACGGCCATCCGCCGCGGCACGATGACCAACTATTCGAATACCAACGTTTGCGCATTTACCAAAACCGCCGGCAGTGAAAAAGTAGTGGTGATCGCGAATCTCCGCAGCGGCACGTCCACTTACGTGATACCCGCCGCACTGGCAGGCGCTTACACAAATGCATTTGACGGAACAGACGTGAACCTCGTGGCCGGCGCCACCCGTTCACTGAACGGCTTCGGATACCTGGTGCTCACCAATGCGAACGTGGCGCCGGTGCCCGTAACCGGTGTGAGCGTTGCTCCCGCCAACGCCTCCGTTCACGCGGGACAAACCTTGCAGCTGACCGCCACGATCGCTCCTTCCAACGCCACGAACCAGTCAGTCAGTTGGTCATCAAGCAATACCTCCGTCGCCACCGTGAATGCCAGCGGACTGGTGACGGCGATAACACCGGGAACAGCCAACATCACCGTTACCACGGCAGACGGACAAAAGACCGCCGTTTCCGCTATACAGGCAACACCCCTTACCAGCTTCACCGTGCATTTTTACAAGCCCGCTCCCTGGGGCAGCAACATCCGCATATACTGGTGGAACGCACAACCTTCAGGCACGCTGGCGGACGGCACATGGCCCGGCGTAGCCATGCAGGACGATGGCGATGGATGGTATAGCCACACCTTCGTCAATATAACATCCACCAACCTCATCTTCAACGACGGCGGCAACCAGACGGCTGACCTGAACCGGGATGAAAACGGATGGTATATGAATGGCACATGGTATGGCAGCCAGCCCACCAATCCCGGTACGGGAAATTATGTCACGATCAAAAACAGATGGAAAGGCACTTACCTCTACGATGCGGGCGGCAACACCGGCTACGGTACAAGTGTAGCCAACAATAATTACAAATGGGAAAAAGTGCCCGTCACCGCCCAATATTTCCTGCTGCGCAATGTGGGCACCGGCGAATACATGCACATCGAAAACCAGACCGGCTCCGTGCAATGTACCGCAGCCGGGGAGGACTGGTGGAGCGCACAATGGTCACAGGAACAGGCGGACGGCGTATGGCAGCGGCTCCGCAACAGGTGGCAAACCGGTCATATCATCCATGTGGAAAACCAGACCGGCTCCGCGCAATATGCCAATGCGCAGGACGGCTGGTGGAGCGCGCAATGGCAGCTGGAAGCCACCACCGTTTCGTTGTTACTTAACGAACAAAGTTTTGTAAAACCCGGCATGCAGCCTTCGCTTACCATGAACATTTTCCCCAATCCGGCCATCAACGGAACATTCCGGATCAATCTTTCCGGGTTTACAGGCGAAGAAATGTTCCGGCTGACTATTTATGACATGCAGGGAAAACAGGTGAAAACAGAATGGGTGAATAACGATACTTCCGTTGGTTATCATTTGCCTACCGGCCTTTATATCATAGAACTGAAAGGGAAAGCAACCGCCGTCAGGAAAAAGTTGATCGTTCAGTAATGATTCCAGATTTGTCAAACTAATATTTTTAGTATAACTTGCTAAAAATATTAGTTTGACATCAGGCATGCAGGCAGCGAAGAAAAGAGAGATCATTGAGCAATTGCAGAAAGACCTTCTTCTGCTGCAAGGATACAGCCCGCCGTCCGCCCATCCGGTGGATGTGGGTTTGGGACCAGTAGTGGCGGCGTTTCCGAATGCGGTTTTTCCTGTTGGGGCGATGCATGAATTTTTAAGCGATACCACAGAGCATACAGCGGCTACCGGCGGCTTTATTGCCGGCCTGCTGGCTTCGCTCATGCGGCAGGGCGGCGTTTGCGTATGGATCAGCGCATCACGAACAGTATTCCCGCCTGCATTGAGCACTTTCGGTGTGTCGCCGGACCGGATCATTTTTATTGATCTTGAGCGGGAGAAAGATGTGCTATGGGCCATGGAGGAAGCATTGAAATGTGAGGGGCTGGCGGCCGTCATCGGCGAGATCAGGGACATCAGCCTTACATCATCGCGGCGGTTCCAGCTGGCGGTGGAACAAAGCAGGGTGACCGGGTTTATGCTCCGCCATCAGCCCCGCGACCGCAATGCCATCGCCTGCATCGCCCGTTGGCGGATCACGCCCATAGCGAGCGAACCTGTGGACGACATGCCCGGCGTAGGTTTCCCGCGCTGGAAAGTAGAGCTGCTGAAAGCCCGTAATGGCAAGCCGGGCGTTTGGCAACTGGAATGGGCTGCCGGGCAGTTCAGAACGGTGGATGAAAAAATAGTAAAACACGGAGCGGTCATACGGAAAACAGGTTGATATGTGCAGGCGTTTTGTTACGATATGGTTCCGTCATTTGATAACGGACTGGATGATCATCCGCCAGCCGGCGCTGAAAGAACAGCCCTTTGTGGTAGCGGCGCCGGAACACGGGCGGATGGTGATCACCGCCGCTAGCGCTGCCGCGCAGGAAGAAGGGATCAGTACAGGCATGGTAGTAGCGGATGCAAAGGCGGCCGTTGCAGGTTTGCAGGTATTTGATGAAAAACCCGGCATGGCCGGAAGGTTGTTGAAAGCGCTCGGCAAATGGTGCATCCGGTATACACCTGTTGTAGCCATAGACCAACCGGATGGATTGATCCTCGATGCAAGCGGATGCGCGCATCTCTGGGGCGGCGAAGAGCCTTATCTCAAAGAGATCGTAACACGGCTGCGCGCATACGGCTACGATGTTCGTGCAGCCATGGCCGATACCATTGGTACGGCATGGGCGGTGACGCGATATGGGCAGGTGGCGCCTGTTTCCCCCGGCAGTGGACAGCCGCAGGCATCGCTGTCACAATCTGCGCCGGTTATCTCTAACCTGCCTCAGCCTGTGCCGGTCATCTCCAATGGCGGACAGCTGGAAGCATTGCTGCCATTGCCACCCGCCGCGCTTCGACTGGAAGCAGGTATTGTAGAGCGGTTGCAAAAGCTCGGCCTTTACAGGATCAGCAACTTTATCTCCATGCCGCGCCATGCCCTGCGGCGGCGTTTCGGGCAGGAGATCCTGCTCCGGCTGGATCAGGCGCTGGGATATGAAGAGGAAGCGATAGAACCGCTGGAACCCGTTCAGCCATACGAAGAACGGTTGCCATGCCTCGAACCGATATTGACACGCACAGGTATTGAGATCGCGCTGGAACGATTGCTGGAAACGCTCTGCGCAAGGCTTCAGCAGGAAGGGAAAGGTCTTCGTACCGCCCTACTGAAGTGCTTCCGGATAGATGGAAGAACCGAACAGGTTACGATCGGTACGAACCGCGCATCCCATCATGCGCAACATCTGTTCAGGCTGTTTGAAAATAAAATAGCAACGCTCAGACCCGGACCCGGCATCGAGCTGTTTGTGCTGGAAGCACCGAAAACGGAAGAGCTGCCCGCGCAACAGGAAACCCTGTGGACCAGTGGCTGCAGCCTGGAAAGCATACGCCTGGCGGAACTGGTGGACCGGCTGATCAATAGGGTCGGCGCACATGCCATCCGCCGTTATTTACCCGATGAACATTACTGGCCGGAACGTTCCGTCCGGCAGACCGCCGACCTGCTTGAAAAAGCCACCACGGCCTGGCGGGAAGACCATCCCCGGCCCGTACAACTCCTGCCGAAGCCCGAGCCGGTAGAAGTAGCAGCGCCTATACCGGATTATCCACCCATGCTGTTCCGCTACAAAGGCACACTGCACCGGATAAAACGGGCGGACGGCCCCGAACGCATCGAACGGGAATGGTGGCTGGAAGCAGGCCAGCACCGGGACTATTACGTCGTGGAAGATGAAGAAGGCCGGCGTTACTGGCTCTTCCGGTCAGGGCACTACGACGCGGACAGATCCACCGGCTGGTTCATTCATGGATTCTTTGCGTAAAAAAATTATGCGCTACACCGAATTACAGGTAACGACCAATTTCAGTTTTCTCCGGGGCGCTTCGCATCCTGAAGAACTGGTTGAGCAGGCAGCGGCCTATGGCTACAGCGAGATCGCGATCACCGACCGCAACACGCTGGCAGGCATCGTACGCGGGCATGTGGCGGCAAAAAAACATAACATCCGCATCATCCCCGGCTGCCGCCTCGATCTGCTGGACGGCCCGTCCCTGTTAGCCTATCCAACGAATAAAGAAGCCTACAGCCGCCTCTCCGCGTTGTTATCCGCAGGCAACCTGAGAACGGAAAAAGGCAAATGCGATCTGTATAAAGCAGATGTATACCAGCATGCCGGAGGGATGAAATTCATCATCATCCCCCCTCCTTCCCTCACCGCTGATTTCAACTTTGAACCGGCTTTCCAGGAGACGCTGAAAGAATACAGGCACATGCTGGGAAACGATCTTTACCTCGCCGCATCCCGCTCTTATCAGGGCGATGATACCAAAAAGCTGTTCCGCCTTTCACAGCTCGCCGAAGCATTGCACATCCCGCTGGCAGCCACCAATGATGTACACTATCATCATCCCTCCCGGCGGGAATTACAGGATGTGCTCACCTGTGTACGGGAAAAATGCACCATCCGCAACGCCGGCTTCCGCCTGCATCCCAACGCGGAAAGACATCTGAAACCAATAGACGAAATGCTCCGGCTGTTCCGCCGTTATCCCGACGCCATCCGGCAAACACAGGAAATTGTGGCAGCCTGCCGCTTCTCGCTGGATTCCCTGCAATATGTATATCCGGAGGAAATTACCACGGGAGGGCGTACACCGCAGGAAGAGCTGGAATTTCTCACCTGGAAGGGCGCAAGGGAGCGGTTAAGTCGCGCCATGTCAAAAAAAGCCTTTGCAAAGATTTATAAATCGATCCGGCATGAGCTGAAATTCATTAACCAGATGAATTATGCAGCCTATTTTCTAACCGTGCATGACATTGTGCGTTATGCGAGAAAAGAAGGAATACTTTGCCAGGGGCGCGGTTCTGCAGCCAACTCCACCATTTGTTACTGTCTCGGCATTACATCCGTAGACCCCACTAAATTCGACCTCCTGTTTGAACGGTTCATTTCATCCGCGCGCAACGAGCCGCCAGATATTGATGTGGATTTTGAACATGAGCGCCGCGAGGAAGTGATCCAGTACATCTATCAGAAATACGGCCGGGACAGGGCCGCCATCGTAGCCACCGTCACGCAGCTGCACCGCAAGGGCGCCGTGCGTGATGTGGGAAAAGCAATGGGATTATCCGTAGACACCATCAACCATCTTTCCGAAGCCATGTGGGATTTTTCGGAAGACTGGTTTGATGAAGCACGTTTGATTGAACAGGGGTTGAACCCACACGACCCCATCCTCCGCAAAGTACTGCAACTAACCGGACAGCTGATGGGCTTCCCCCGCCAGCTCGGTCAACATACCGGCGGATTCGTGATCACGCAGGGCAAGCTCTCCGACCTCTGCCCGATACTGAATGCCCGCATGGAAGACAGGACCTGCATTGAATGGAATAAAGACGATATCGATGCATTGGGCTTTCTAAAGATCGATGTGCTGGCATTGGGCATGCTCACCTGTATCCGCAAAGCTTTCGATCTCATCAAACAACATTACGGCCGTGAATGCACACTCGCCAATATTCCGCAGGATGATCCCGCCGTTTATGAAATGGTCAGTCATGCGGACACGATCGGGGTTTTCCAGATAGAAAGCCGCGCGCAACAGGCGATGCTGCCGCGGTTAAGACCCAAAGAGTTCTACGATCTTGTGATCGAAGTAGCCATTGTGCGGCCCGGCCCCATCCAGGGAGATATGGTACATCCTTATCTGCGGCGCCGCGACGGCCTTGAATCAGTAGAATATCCTTCTAAAGAACTGGAAAAAATATTGTTTCGCACCAAGGGCGTCCCCCTTTTCCAGGAACAAGCCATGCAGATCGCCATCGACGCAGCAGGCTTCACCCCCACGGAAGCAGACGAGCTTCGCCGCAGCATGGCCACCTTCAAAGGAATAGGCACGGTAACGAAATTCGAGCAAAAGCTGATCAAAGGCATGACCGCCAAAGGATACACCGAAGAATTCGCCCGCCGGATCTTCAAGCAGCTGGAAGGCTTCGGCAGCTACGGCTTCCCCGAAAGCCACGCCGTCAGCTTCGCCCTGCTGGTATATGTATCGTCCTGGATCAAATGTTACTACCCCGATGTTTTTGCAACCGCCCTGCTCAACAGCATGCCCATGGGCTTCTATCAACCCGCGCAGATCGTGATCGACGCGAAAAAGCATGACGTGAGCTTCCGGCAGGTGGACGTTAATCATTCAGATTGGGACAATACGCTGGAAGAAATGTCCGGCAAATATCACGTGGTACGCCTCGGCTTCCGGCAGGTAAAAGGCTTGCGCCAGGAAGATATAGTGGCGCTCCTTACTACACGCCCCGGCAGCTATACCAGCATCCCCGCCGTGCGCGATGCCGGCGTGCCGCACACCGCGCTGGAAAAACTGGCGGATGCGGATGCGTTCAGATCGATGGGGCTGGACAGGCGCAAGGCGCTATGGGAAGTATCCGCGCTCCACGACCGGCCGGTCGCTATGTTTACCGGTCAGTCCTCCGAAAGCCCCGCTGAAAAACAGATCACCTTACCTGAAATGTCAACCCCCGAACATGTGATACAGGATTATGCATCCATATCCCTGTCATTAAAAGCCCATCCCGTCAGCTTCACCCGGGAAAAGCTGGAACTGTTGCGCATTGTACCGGCAGCCCGTCTCAGCACCATGCGCGACGGCGAACAGGTAAAAGTAGCCGGGCTTGTATTGGTGCGGCAAAGACCCGGCACTGCCAGCGGCATCTGTTTTATTACCATCGAAGATGAAACCGGATGCGCCAACCTCGTTGTATTCCCTAATCTGTTCGATAAATTCCGGAAAGAGATCCTGCAATCCAGGTTACTGATGGTGGAAGGCCAGCTGCAGCGCGAAGGCGAAGTGATCCATGTGGTCGTGAAGCGTTGTTATAACCTGAACGGCCTGCTGCGGCAGGCGATGGCAGCCAGTCCGGAAGAGGATGATGTTTTTTATAAAGGAAGGAATTTTAAATAAGCACCCTTCCCGGTCATGGGCTATTTTAACCGTTCGGGCAATTATCCGGACAAATACCCCGCGTTTTATTATTTTCCGTCAACCAAACTTCCACAGAACGATACTATGAATGTCAGATCACTATGGGTGGCTGCCGCCCTCATCCTTGTAGCCTGTACGAATACCAGACATCCGGAAACATCTGCTACAGACCCCAGGGTCGCCAAGCTCAAACTTCCCGAAGGCTTTCACGCCGACCATCTGTACAGCCCGTCTGATAACGGCCAGGGCTCCTGGGTATCCATGACCTTTGACGATAAAGGCCGGATGATCGTATCCGACCAGTACGGCGCTTTATACCGGCTGGAGCTGCCGCCTGTCGGCGCCGATTCCTCCGCAAAGCCAAAGATCGAAAACCTCGGCATGGGAACAGATACCATTCCCGGCACCGATTCCGTGCGGCAGAAAGTATCCATGGGATACGCGCAGGGCCTGCTGTACGCCTTCAACAGCCTCTATGTGATGGTCAACCACCGCAGCAACGACGAGTTCGACAAAGGCAGCGGGCTTTACCGCCTGCAGGACACGGACGGAGATGATCAGTTCGACAAGATCACCCTGCTGAAAGCATTGAACGGGGAAGGAGAACATGGCCCGCATAGCGTGGTGCTCTCGCCGGACAAACAATCCATTTATGTGATCGCCGGCAATCATACGGACATCCCGCCAATGGACGCCTACCGTCTGCCTTCCAACTGGAAAGAAGATAATCTCTTTCCGCTGATCGTAGATCCTAACGGGCATGCCGCTAACCGCAAAGCACCGGGAGGCTGGATCGCAAAAGTCGATCCTGATGGCAGCCATTGGGAACTGATCAGCGCCGGCTTCCGCAATCCATTCGATCTTGCATTCAACGATGCCGGTGAAATGTTCGTCTACGATTCCGATATGGAGTGGGACATCGGCCTGCCCTGGTACCGCCCCACCCGCATCTGTCACGCTACTTCCGGCAGCGAATTCGGCTGGCGCACCGGCAACAGCAAATGGTCGCCCGCATACCCGGATAACCTGCCGGCTATACTCAACATCGGGCAGGGATCGCCGACCAATGTTATATACGGCGGCAACGCCCGGTTCCCGGAAAAATACCGCAGATCGCTGTTTGCATTTGACTGGAGCTTCGGCATCATCTATGCGGTCCAGCTCGAACCGGACGGCGCATCTTACCGCGCAACAGGAGAAGAATTCGTATCCGGCTCCTCCCTGCCTTTAACGGACGGCGTGATCGGCCCGGATGGCGCCCTGTATTTCCTCACCGGCGGCCGCAGGCTTGAATCGGATCTTTACCGTGTGTACTACGGCGATAATACCGGCAATACGGAAACACTTCAAGCCGAAGCGCTGACAGAAGACCAGCAGATACGCAAAAAGCTGGAGCAATATCACGGAAAAGCGCAGAATGGCGCGGTGGATGTTGCCTGGCCCTACCTGAAGCATAATGACCGCTTTATCCGCTACGCCGCGCGCATAGCGCTGGAACATCAGCCGGTAGCGGAGTGGCAGGAACGCGCCCTCGCGGAAAAAGATCCTGTCATCATCATTCAATCCGCCATCGCACTGGCACGGCAGGGACAGCCTGCCGTCAAAGACAGGCTGCTGCAGCAGCTGATGAGCGTGCACTATCAACAGCTTTCCGGACCGCAGCAGGTAGACATCCTCCGGGCTTTCGAGCTGGTGCTCTCCCGCATGGGAAAACCATCTTCCGGTGAACTGGAAAAAATAACCGCTTACCTGGGCCCGCACTATCCCGCTCCCACCAACGAGCTGAACCGCATGCTGAGCAAAGTGCTCGTATACCTGGAAGCACCCGATGCCGTAAAGAAAACCGTGGCATTGCTGGAAACCGCGAAAGACGACAGCACACAACATACCATGACCGCGTCTTCAGACCTCATCATGCGGAACCCGCAGTACGGCATGACCATTGCCAGCGTACTGTCGAAAGTCCCCCCGGCACAACAAACTTATTACGCCAATGTGCTGACGCAGGCAAAGACAGGCTGGACGCCCGAACTGCAGGAAGCCTATTTTTCATGGTTCTATAAAGCATTCAGCTATAAGGGAGGCTTCAGCTTCATCGGGTATATCGACAAAGCGCGCAAGCTCGCCCTGCAGCATGTGCCGAAAGACCGTTTCGATCATTTCAACATCATATCAGGCGATTCCTTACTGAACACCGTCAACAGCGCCACCGCCAGCATGCAGCCCAAAGGCCCGGGCCGCAACTGGAAAGTGGACGAGGCATTGAAGACGATAGACGAATTGAGTTTCGCCAACAGTAATTTTGAACGCGGAAAGGCCATGTTCACCGCCACGCTCTGCGCCTCCTGCCACTCGATGCAGGGAGAAGGCGGCATCGCTGGTCCGGACCTGACGCAGCTGGGTTCCCGCTTCAGTAATAAAGACATCCTCGAATCCATCATCGAGCCGAGTAAAACAATTTCTGACCAATACGGCGCTACGGTCTTCTACCTGAAAAGCGGCGGCACCACCATGGGCCGGCTCGTCAACCAGGATGAAACCCAATATTACATCTCGCAGAACCCCTTCGCTCCGCTGGAAAGAAAGGAAGTAAGCAAAGCAAATGTATTGCGCACAAGAGTGTCGGAAGTTTCTCCCATGCTGCCGGGCATGATCAACACCCTGAACCCGGAAGAGCTGAGAGACCTGCTCGCCTATCTGAAAGCAGGCGGCAATCCTAAGGATACCATTTATTCCATCAAAGAAAAAAAATAACATGCTCAAACTTGTTTCACTGGCGCTTCTGCAGGCAACACTGGCCCTGGCAAGCTGCAGCAATACCGACAGCACCCAAAAATTCAAACCCATCTTCGACGGAAAAACGCTCAACGGATGGGAAGGAGATACTACTTACTGGAGCGTGGAAAACGGCGCGATCGTTGGGAAAATAACACCCGCCACGCTGCTGAAAAGAAATACATTCATTATCTGGAAAGGCGGTCAGCCCGCGGACTTTGAGCTGAAAGCGGAGTTCCGCATTTCCGCGGAAGGCAACAGCGGCATCAACTACCGCAGTGAAAGGCTGGATGATGTGCCCTTTGCATTAAAAGGCTACCAGGCGGATATGGACGGCGGCAAACGTTACACCGGTCAGAATTACGAGGAAAAGGGCCGCACCACACTGGCATACGTCGGGCAGCAAACGCTCATCCCTCCCTCCACCGGAACGCTCGCGGACGGCATCAAAAACAATGCGTGGAGCCCCATGCAGGTAACCCGCTCGCTGGGCAACGCGGATTCGTTGAAAATGAATATAAAGGACGGAGATGAATGGAATGAATATCACCTCATCGTGAAAGGCAACCGCCTGCAGCATTACGTTAATGGCGTATTGATGAGCGATGTAACGGACAACGATACCGTCAACGGGAAAACGAAAGGCTGGATAGGCGTGCAGGTGCACGTAGGCCCGCCCATGAAAGTGGAGTACCGGAACATCCTGTTGAAAGAGGAATAGATAATAAATGCTTATCTTGTTACCTGATAAGCACAGAAAAAAAATCAATTGTTGTTATGCGTAAAAAATTTCTTGTACTGGGTATGAGCTGTTTGTTGATGACAGGCGCTGTTGTGCCCGCGTTCGCTGCTTCCGCGGCAACCCACACGGTGGCTGACGCCAAAGACCTCATCGGGCGTTGGGACATTACGGTCGATGAAAACGGAAAATCCGCCCCCTCCTGGCTGGAAGTAAAGCTGTCCGGCCACAAAACGCTGGTGGGATATTTTGTGGGCACCTCCGGCAGCGCGCGGCCCGTGGCGGAAGTGAAGTTTGATAACGGTAAGTTCAGCTTTTCCATTCCCCCCCAATGGGAAAGCGGCGACGGGTATTTTGTGATCGAAGGGCAGCTGACGGCTTCCGGCATTGAGGGGACCATCACGACCAACACCGGCCAGAAGTATAACTGGAAAGGCGTGAAGGCGCCCTATCTGAAACGGGAAACCGCGCCGGTGTGGGGCAAAGCCATCAACCTGTTCAACGGTAAAGACCTCTCCGGCTGGAAAGCCATGGGTAAAAACCAGTGGGAAGTAAGAAATGGTATACTCACCAGTCCGCATTCCGGCGCCAACCTGATCTCCGAACAAAAGTTCACCGACTTCAAGCTGCATGTGGAGTTCAGATACCAGAAAGGAAGCAACAGCGGCGTGTACCTGAGAGGCCGCCACGAAGTACAGATCGAAGACAGCCCGAAAGACGCGCATCCTTCGAGCGTGCTGTTCAGCGGCGTATATGGATTCCTCGCACCGAGCGAGATCAACGCGCTGGGGCCGGACAAATGGCAGCGCTATGATATTACACTGATCGGAAGAATGGTAACGATCGTAGCGAACGGGAAAACCGTGATCAGCAACCAGGAGATCCCCGGCATCACCGGCGGCGCACTGGATAGCAACGAAGGCGAACCCGGCCCGATCTACATCCAGGGCGACCACGGCCCGATCGAATTCAGAAAGATCGTGATCACGCCTGCGAAATAAATAATAGAACGGGCTGGCCAGAAGTAATGGTCAGCCCGGTTTATGCATTCCCAACACTCCCGCCAGCTCTTCCAGCAAAGGTATCTGCGCTGCCTTTATCTTCCGTTGCGCATCCTCCATATTGAACCATCCTCCCCTATCCACTTCCGGAAACACTTTCTTCTTGCCCGACGACGGCGGCCATTCCAGCTCAAACGTATTGCTGCGAAGAGCTGCAGTATCCAGATCTCCCGCCATGCCCCAGCAAAGTATCCTCTTCCCTCCTTTCTGCACAACAGGATGCAGCGGTATGAAATCGCCGGAAGGCCGGTAACCGGTTTCCTCTTCAAACTCGCGCACCGCCGCGTCCAGCGGATCTTCGTCCGCCGGGAACTCGCCCTTGGGCACCGTCCAGTGCCCATCATCCTTGCGAACAAAAAACGGGCCGCCCGGATGCACCAGGAAGAATTGCAGTTGCCCGTCCATGATCCTGTATAACAAAATACCTGCACTCCGCTTCATGTTATACCGCGCTCAAAATGCATGCCGCCCAGAGGCCTACAAACCAGTTCAGGTGCCGGGAATAGCCCGCTGCCAGCATCATGCCGGCGTATTGGAAATTATCGCGTTTACATGAACCTGATCACCAACCCACCTGTTGCGGGTATCACAAATTTCTCCGTATCCGTTGCCTTCATGCTTTTCTCCTCCAGCACAAACCCCTCCCCATCGCTCACCACCAGCGCCGTGTGATCTTTTCCACCGAGGAAAGAAGGCCGCAATACAAACTCCTGCGCCTGCTCCGTTCCGTTGATCACCGCCACATACCACTCGTTCCCTTTCCTTTTCGCCAGCGCCGCCAGCTTGCCGATCTCGCTGCCTTCCAGCACCCGCGTTTCATCCCAGGTGACCGGCAATGTTTGCAGCAAAGGGATGACCGGTGCGCACAATGAATCCTGCAAGATCGTTACGGGATTTTCGGCCATGCATTGAAAAGGTGAATTGAACAGGTACATCAATGCCAGCTGGTGCGTGTAAGTAGTAGGACCTTTGTTGGAAAAGAAGCCCGGCGTATAGTCGCCATGCCCGCATAAAAAGCGGGTGAACGGCAGCGCGGCGTTGTGCCAGGCGGGGATCGGTTCGTTCATATTGTTCAGCTCAAGACCCCGGATGCCTTCCCGGGTCATTTCATTGGGATAGGTGACGCTTTCGCCGGTGGGCGCGTGGCATCCGTGGAAATTCACCATCAGCCTGTGTGCGGCGGTAGCTTTGAGAAAACCGGTCTCGAAGTCCACCAGGTCTTTTGCTTCGCTGTTCATGAAATCCGTTTTCACGCCGGCAACGCCGCAAAGCACCAGGCTGTCGAGAAACGCATCGCGCTGCGCGGGCTCGCGCAACCGTTTGGAATCGCGCCATACCCATACTTTCACGTGCCGCGCGGCGGCATAACCGCAGATGTCTTTCAGTTGCGCCCATTTATCCGGCCACACGGTTTCCCAGCCTTCATCCAGCAAAGTGTATTCAAATTTTAGCGCGGATGCGGCGTCGATGAAACGTTTTTCTTCTTCCGGCTGCATATAATTTTCCTTCCGGGTGATCCAGCTCCATACCGCTTTCCCCGGCTGAATGTAGGATACGTCGCTATACAATGCGCTGTCCGGGCGGGGATTCAATGCCACGATCATCTGGTTGTTCACGAGGCTGTTGAGGTCTTTCGCATACATCACCACACGCCAGGGCGTATACTGTCCGCCCTGCACATCGAACCCTTTATCACCTTCGGTGAAATTCACCTGCACTTTGCGGCCGCCCGTCGCCTCGAGCCGCATGCCGCTGTAATCGTACAGCGCGGCTTCGGTGATCACTGTGTAACTTTTGTCATCAAGCTGTATCACCAGCGGCTTGCCCTGCACCGGGCCGGATGAGGAGATCACCGGCAGGCTGTCCACCACTGTATGCGTCCACCATCCCGCATAAGATTTCAGTTTCCAGGCGCTGTTCCTTTCAAAAAACCATACGCGGGACGATGCCGGTATGGTAAATGACGTGAATTCTTTCCGGACATGCGTTACTCCTTCACCGGGCAGCTTATACCGGAAAGCGCAGCCATCGGGGAACAGGCGGAATTCCATCCCGAAGGTGTACTGCTCTCCTTTCACGGTCACATCATATACACGGCTTTCGCCGGTGATCGTTTCCCGCGATACGGTAATGCCCCGTACATCTTCTCCCAGCGCTACATCAGAGAGTTGTATACCGGCAGCGGACGGTTCAACGAACATCTTTTCGCCGGCGGTGGCGGACCATAACAGTTTGCCGTCGGTGACGTGCAGTTGTGCGGATATTTTGCCGGAGGGATCTGAAAAGTGAAGGTTGTTTTGCGCGCAGGCGCTTAGCAGAAACAGGAATATAACGGGAACTATCTTGTGGCTCATCGTTCAAAATAATAATACCGCTAAATATCCTGTGCATATACCGGCAAACAAACGACATGGGAGCGTTCCCATTTTGCGGGAATGCTCCCAAATATTATTCTTCCACCGGCAAAGACGCTTCTTTCCAGGCTTTGATGCCGCCGTCCATATGCGCGACGTTCTCATAACCCATCTGTTGCAGCGTTTGCACCGCCAGCGCGGAGCGGCCGCCGGACGCGCAATGCAGTATGAGCCGTTTCCCTTTGTCGAATGCCGGTTTGTGATAAGGCAGGGAAGCATCTGCATAAAATTCCAGCATGCCCCGCGGCGCATGTACGGCGCCGGCTATCTTGCCGTTTTGCGCTAGTTCTTCGCTTTCACGGATGTCTATCAATGTGGCATGACCGTTGGATAATTCTTCCTGCACCTGTTGCGGCGTCAGGTTCTCAATGTGCTGTTTGGCTTCCTTCACGAGGTCAGCGGCAGATTTAGCTGTCATGGAATGAATATTTGAGGTTGAACGATTTGGGGTGTCAATGCAAATGTAGGGAATATCCAAAAATTATTATAAATTAACCCCGCATAGGACTACGACAACCAGTTTTGCGCCACGGCATGAAATACCAACAACATTTATGAAAACAGGGGAAGCTGCATTCCATCCGGACGATGCGCTGGTCGAAATGATCAGGCAGGATGATGCCGGCGCCTTTGAGGCTGTATATAATAAATATGCGGCGCAACTCTTCCACGCCGCCCATGCTATCCTGAAGGACAGGGAAGCCTGTGAAGACATCATCCAGGAACTGTTCACCGACCTCTGGAGCAAACGGCATCGCCTCCTTATTCACAACCTCAAAGCCTACCTCTTCGCCGCCACCCGCAACAACGTGCTCATGACCATCCGCTCCGGCAAAGTAAAGGTCAATATCTCCGAACTGGAACAGCTCGTGGAACAAAGCACCGCCGCGGACGCCGTCACGGAAAAAGAGCTGCTACAATGCATCGACCGGAACGTGGCGCAGCTTCCGCAGAAATGCCGCACCATTTTCATCCTCAGCCGGGAGCAAAAGCTCTCCCATAAAGAGATCGCCAGCTACCTCAACATCTCCTCCAAAACCGTTGAAAACCAGATGACCATCGCGCTCAAACGGTTGCGGTCTTCCCTTGGGGACTTCATGTCCTTCTTTCTCTGAAAAAAAATTTTCCTCCGCTTTTGGGGGATGCCACCCTTTCCTGCATCTTAATGTATATCGGCCATGAAAAGAAAAAGATCCATAAAGCGAAAAGAAGACGGCAAGCTGGACGACCTGGTTGGCCGGTATTTTAAAAAGGCGGAAGCATCCGGTGTGGAAGACAGCGGCGAATTTGACGGTGAAAAAGTATTCCACAGGATCTCCCGCAACATAGCCGGACAAAAAAGACGCATATGGATGCGCTGGGCCGCGGCGGCCAGCATTGCAGCCCTGCTTGGCGTACTTTTCCTTTGGCAGCAAGGGCCGGCCGGCCATAGTTCCGTCGCCGCCATGACGGAAAGATCCGCCGGCATCGGCCGTACGCTGCAGGTGCAGCTGGAAGACGGCACCATCGTATGGCTCAACGCCGGCAGTACCCTGCGCTACCCCGCCACTTTTGCGGCGGACAAACGCGAGGTATTCATTGAAGGCGAAGCATACCTGGAAGTGAGCCAGGATGCAGCAAGACCTTTTTCAGTGCATACGGGGGACGTGGTCACAAAAGTGCTGGGCACCTCATTCAATA
Organism: Chitinophaga cymbidii; assembly: GCF_007992715.1. Lineage (GTDB taxonomy): Bacteria > Bacteroidota > Bacteroidia > Chitinophagales > Chitinophagaceae > Chitinophaga > Chitinophaga cymbidii. The sequence continues at coordinate 757,743 of NZ_BKAU01000005.1, read as the reverse complement.
TAACCGCTTATCCGGGCGACCGGCAGGTGGAAGTGACCGTGCTCACCGGCAAGGTTAGCCTCGGCAATACCGTACTCACACAGGGGCAGCAGGCCGCCTGCACGCAAAACGGCGCTGTGGTGGCGTTCAACAAACAGATCGATGCCGCGGAAGCTATTCTGTGGAAAGATCATAAAGTGGTCTACAACGGTAAACGACTGGCGCAGGTAGCCGCATCGCTGGAACGGTGGTATGGCGTAGAGATACGGCCCGACGCACAGCTGGCGGACTGCACCATATCCGCCGACTTTACAAGCGAACCGGTAGACAGCGTCATGGCCGTGCTGGCGCAGCTTGTCAATGGCAAAGCGGTGCGCACCGCCAACAGCTACCGCATCACCGGGGAAGGCTGCAACTACTAAACCAAGGGAAATTATGATATCCAGATCACCAGCCGGGTAATATTCCACGTACCTGAAATACCCGGTAACCTTCTATCGTACAACTATAATGCTAAAAATTATGAAAAGAACTCTATCTGCAAAGAGTAGAGCATGCCCGCTATTGCCCTTTACCAAAGGATGCAGGGCTTTCTCAAAAGTATTGATATTGCTGGTCCTTCCCCTCCTCCACGCATCCGGCGGATTCGCGCAGGACGTGCTGCGGAAAGGGGTTTCCATCACGCTGAAAGAAAAACCGCTGGATGAAGCGCTGCAGGAAATTTCCGCCGCATCCAAGGTTAAGTTCGCGTACCCGGACAAACTCGTAAAGCAACAGGCGACGATCACCCGGCGCTACAACGATGCGCGCCTGGAACAGATACTCAACGACATCCTGCAACCCAGCGGACTGACGTACGAAGTGGTAGGCAGCATGATCGTCATCAAAAAGGCCGTGACCACACCCGCGCCGGACAACACCAGCCAGGAAAAGATCACCGCCAGCGGCGTTGTCACCGATTCAACCGGCACGCCCCTCTTCGGTGTTTCCGTGATGCTGAAAGGCAGTCCCTCTACCGGCACCAGCACCAGTGAAAACGGCGCCTTCGCTTTGCAGGTGCCCGCCGGCGCATCGCTGGTATTGTCGATGATCGGCTTTGTGCCGCAGGAAGTGGCCGTCAGGGGGCAACAGCCTCTGCGTATCACGCTGCTGGAAAACAGAACAGGACTGAACGAAGTGGTGGTCGTAGGCTTCGGCACCCAGCGCAAGATCACCCTCACGGGTTCGGTCGCCTCCATTCAGACCAAAGAGCTGAAGCAGTCCGCCGTATCGAACCTTTCCAGCGCGCTGGTAGGACGCTTACCCGGTTTGATGGCCCGGCAGTCCAGCGGCGAGCCCGGCGCCAACGGCTCTTCCATATGGCTGCGCGGACAATCCACTTACTCCGGCGGCAACGGCCCGCTGATCATGATCGACGGCGTACCGCGTGACGGGTTCGAATTCATCGACCCGAACGAAGTGGAATCCATCACCATCCTCAAAGACGCATCTTCCACCGCAGTATATGGCGTACGCGGCGCCAACGGCGTCGTGCTCGTCACCACCAAAAGAGGAACGGTGGGCAAGCCCTCCGTGCAGTTCAACGTGGAATCGGCCATGAACACCCCCACCCGACTGCCCGAATACCTCAACTCCGTGGAGTACTTCCGCTATTACCGCGCCGGGCTGATCAACGACGGCCGCCTGGCGGAAGCGGAGAAATATACGGATGAATTCATCTCCCGCTACGACCGCAGCATCGACTGGCCGGCGGAGCTGGAATATGAATACCTCTATCCGAATGTGGACTGGCTGGACTACATGCTGAAAGACCACTCCTGGCGCACCACCGCCAACGTGAACGTGCGCGGCGGCGCGGAGAAGTTCAAATACTTCGTATCCGGCTCCTACTTCACGGAAGACGGTATTTATAATCATGACGATGCCATCAAGGATTACAACATCCAGGCGAACGAAAAAAGGTTCAACTTCCGCTCCAACATCGACATGGAGATCAGCAAATGGTTCAAAGCGGAGCTGGGCCTTTCCACCATTGTGCGTTACCGGAATTATCCCACGCCTCCCGCCGGCGAATATTTCATTTCGCTGAAAACCACCGCGCCCTACGAAATGCCGGTCTTCAACCCGGACGGCTCCATTGCCGAACCAGCCCGCGGCAACAGCAATCCCTATGCGCAGCTGACGCAGCGCGGTTATAAAAGGATGCTGAACTCTTACCTGCAGGGTACCGTAGGCTTCACGGCGGACCTGCGTTTCATCACAAAAGGACTGACCGCCCGCACCCGATTCTCCTACGATGCGCTGAGCAATGGCGGCTTTGAACGTTCGAAGAACTACTGGTCTTTCCTCTATGAAGGAAATGGAGAATATACGCAGGTGAAGCAGGGCCAGGACTTTTTGAACTACTCCACGATGAACGACTACTGGCAAACGCAGATCAATCCCGAGTTCTATATCAACTACGACCGCCGCTTCGGCAAGCACGACGTTTCCGGCATGGTCCTCTACCGGCTGAAGAACGAATCCCGCCGCGCTACGAACTTCGTAGACGGGCTGCCAAGGCGCGAACAGGGGCTGGTAGGCCGCATCGCTTACGGATATAATGAAAAATATTTCGCGGAAGCCAACTTCGGTTATAACGGATCGGAAAACTTCATGACCGGCAGACGGTTTGGTTTCTTCCCTTCTTTTTCCGTGGGATGGGTGATCAACCGCGAGGCGTTCATGGAAGAAGTTAGATGGATAGACCTGCTGAAGATCAGGCTTTCCCACGGGATGGTCGGCAACCAGGACCCCGGCACCCGCTTCGCTTATCAAAGCCAGTGGAACCTTTCCGCCGGCGGCTACAACTTCGGATATGACTACCAGAACAACAAACCCGGCGCGCTGGAAGGAAAGACCGGCAACCCGCTCACATCCTGGGAAACCGCACGGATGACCAATCTCGGTCTTGACTTCAACATCAAGAACAGCCTGCTGTCACTCACCGCCGACATGTTCTATGAAAAACGGACGGGCATCTTCACCACCTCCTCCCGTATCACCTCCGCGCTGATGGGCATTCCCGCCGGCAACCTGCCCACCATCAACGCCGGTATGGTGGAGAACAAAGGGTTTGAAGTAGACCTCAAACATCAGAAGCAGCTCGGCCGCTATTTCTCCTATTTCATCCGCGGCAACTATACCTACGCCCGCAACAAGATACTGGACTACCTCGAAGAACCTACCTCCGACCGCCCCTGGCAGACCCGCAAAGGCCGCTCGCTTAACGACATCCTGACCTATGTGGCCACCGGCTATTTCCAGAGCCAGGACGAGATCGACAAAGCACCCTCACAGGCATTCTTCGGCACGGTACAGCCCGGCGACGTGCGCTACCTCGACGTAAACGGCGACGGCATCATCGATTCCTACGACAGAACATACATCGGTAAGGATTCCGAACCAACCTCCATCATGGGCGCCTCCGCGGGCTTCTCCTACCGCGGGTTCGACTTCAGCATTCTCTTCCAGGGCGGCTTCGGCAGATGGCTCTTCACGGACGGCTCTACCATGTTCGGCACCAACTATGAGTTCAGGCAGGTGATGTACGCTGTAGGCACAGACTACTGGACGCCCGAAAACACCAATGCCGCATTTCCCCGCGCCATGAGCCAGAAAACACCTAACAATACTGAACGCAGCACACATTATCTCCGCAATGGCAATTACGTAAGGCTCAAGAACATGGAGATCGGCTATTCCCTGCCGGTGCACCTGATCAAACGGCTGGGCATGGCGAATGTACGCATCTATGCCAACGGCAATAACCTGTACACCTGGGATCAGGTGAAGCTTTTTGATCCTGAAGAAAACTATGGCTCTCCTTCCTATCCATTGATGTCCACCTACAATTTCGGGATCAACGTAGGGTTTTAATCGTTTTGAAAAATAATCAGTATGAAAACGAGCATAACATATAATATACAGGGGGCTGGGCAGCGGGTTTCCATCCGGCCTTTAAAGAAACATTTTGTACGGATGAAAAAGTTAAATATTTATATACTGATGCTGCTGTCCGCTTCATTGTTTGCGGCCTGCAACAAATTTCTCGACGTAGTGCCGAGGGAGTTTCACCAGGAAGATGATCTTTTCACGGATATCAAACAGGCGGAAAAAGAGATCGCGGTGCTGTACAGCCGCCTGCCCTGGGACTTCAATGCCGGCGACGGCAGCAACGGCACACTGCTTTCCGCCGGTTCCGACGAAGCCTATCATAACTGGGACCAGAGCAATGCCCGCCTCTATGAACAGGGCGCCTGGAACCCGTTATCCAATCCCCTCGGCAACTATAACGGCATGTACGAGAACATCCGCATCGCGTACCACTTCCTCGAAAACATCGACAAAGTACCGGTGCTGGAAGCCAGCATCCGCGAGCAATATGAAACCATCGTCATCCCCCGTTACAAGAATGAAGTAAAATTCCTGCTGGCGTTTTACTATTTCGAGCTGTTCAAGCGCTACGGCGCCGTGCCGATCGTAGACCGCTATTACCAGGTATCGGAAATGGACGAACTGCTGAAAAAAGACCGGCGGCCGGTGAACGAGCTGGTGCAGTTCATCGTACACCTCTGCGACGAAGCCGCACCGGGCCTGCCGCTATCATATGAAGATGATCCCAACGAGATCGGCCGTGTAACACGAGGCGCCGCACTGGCGCTGAAAGCAAAAACGCTGTTATATGCCGCCAGCCCGCTTTTCAACGGCGGAGAAGTAGACGGTCAGCCTATCAGCGTAAATGGCCAGAATGTTAAAAGCACCCTGCTGGCCGTAAAGAACAGCGACGGCACCGCCCTGTTCAACCAGCAATACGACGCCAATAAATGGAAGCTCGCCGCGGACGCAGCCATGGAGGTGATCAACCTGGGTCGTTACAATCTTCATCCCGTGCAACAGGAACTGTTCTACAAAAGAAATCTCACGGAAGTGATCTGGCACAAACAAGGCGGCTCCTACAACGCCCAGCAGTGGGACCGGAACCTGATGCCCAACGGCACCGACTATGGCAGCTCCGGCTCCCTCAGCCTCACCAACGCCATGATCAACTCCTATGAAATGGACAATGGCCTCCCCATCGACGATCCCAACTCCGGCTATACGCCCGACACCTGGGTAGACACCACCATGCGCGTATTCCGCGACAGAGCATGGAAAACCGCCAATGTACGCATCCGCGGCATGTACCATCACCGCGACCCGCGCTTCTACACAGACGTATACTTCAACGGCATGCCGCTGCTGCACCGCAACGTGATCACCGAATTTGTAACGAACGTTGGCAGCAACAACGACGGATGGGGCAACAAGACCGGCCAGAACACCCGCACCGGGTACTACGTGCAGAAATGGGTAGACCCCACCCAGAACCCACGCGACCGGCCTAACACCAATATGCGCAACTTCCCGATCTTCCGTCTTGCTGACGTATACCTCTGGTACGCGGAGGCCATGAACGAGTTCCTGCCATCCCCTACCACGGAAGTTTATCACTACATCAACGAAGTGCGCAACCGCGTAAAAATGCCGCCACTCCCTGTCGCCGGCCGCGCCGTCGACCTCACGAAGCAAGGCATGCGCCAGCGCATCCGCAATGAAAGGAAAATAGAGCTGTCCATGGAAGGCCACCGCTTCTTTGACACGCGCCGCTGGCTGATCGCCCACACACCGGAATGCACGGAACTGATGGGGCTGAACATCAACGGCAGCGGTGAAGCGTTCTATACGCCTACGCCAGTGCGCAGCGGGGCGAGGGTGTTCAATATCTATCATTACCTGATGCCGATCCCTACGGTAGAGATCACGAAAGCGCCCGGGGTGTTGGTGCAGAATTTTGGGTGGGAGCGGTAGCGATGTTTTTTAAATGTTTGGGGCTGGCCATTGTTGGTCAGCCCCTTTTTTATGCGTTAAATTGTCCCTCTACTTTTTCTGAATATTACAACTGCCAAATGTATTAGAAAATGTATACAAGACACAAATACATGTATTATGACCCATCTAAATAAATCACCAGGAGGATGACTCGCAACTTTGAACTTTAAAACAGAAATCAAAAATGCACCTTTAGCCGTGTTCTTATCTAACTCTTCCAGATCAGACTCAATATAATCTTGATGGACTGATTTAAGCTCTTGATAAAAGGAATCAATACTTGTAGTCGTCGCAACCCAATAAGCGTTCTCCTTGACAAATGAATGTATGCCTTTAGACCGGAGTAACCTAATCTGTGAAATAATTCTCGACCTCAAATCTACACTCTCAATTGCCTTTTTTACAAAATAGAGCTAACCGCCTAGTAGCTTTCTCATCCACAGGAGTAAGATGTTTCTGAATCATATCGAAGACAAGCGTATCTTTATATACTACTCTTAGTACATTAACTCGAGGCACTCGATAGGGATAATAAAATTGAACATCTGGACTTTAAGACCGGACTAAACCTTTTCCATATTGCAATCATAGAACCCATTCGACCAATTATCTTTAATCTTTTCAGAACTACCAGAAACAATCACACCATTAATCTTATAACGGTCGTCCTTGTACTCTACAATGTCTCCTATTTTAGGTGGCTCTCCATCAAGAAAACAAATTGTTGCAATAATTCCCACAGGCTCATATTTGTCCATTTTCAACACCCGTATTTTCCTTACTACTTCCATAACTTAATTAATTACCTTCTTTTTCAATTGTCGCTCCCAACTTGCCTTCGCGGCTCTTACTTCATTCATAGCTTCCTTACTCCAACCTTCTTCTTTGCCGATCTTTAGCAAAGTATCTTTTGTATCACGCTTGAAAGGAACTTTCCTCCCATGGACTCAAACAAATGTTTATGTGATCGTGCAAATTCTTGCCTGAATTCCTGTTCTGCTTTACTTCCCAACAGTTTCATGGTAGATATAACTGCGAGAGCCTCATTAATAATATTTCCGGCCAAGTAATTCTTTCACTTGCAAAACCAAGTTATCAACATTAACCGCATTTTCTTCAATTACAACTTTGTCTTCCTCTATCCAAGATAAGCCATCCCTGGGTTTTCCTGCCGTTAGTAATGTATTAGGGTATATGCACAGTATCTTATCCTTCACCCTGATTTCACAACTCGTAGAACCTGTATATAATTTCGTGAATGATTTTTCTTGTAAATCAATGAGCATCTTTTTTTGAAGCTCTGGAAAATCATCCCTGGCAGGAGCTTTAACCTTTTCAGTGCTGTTATTAAGCACTTTCAAGATAGTAGAAAACAAGTCCTCATCGGAGCAATTTACAGGAATAATAAATACAGGTGTAACAGCCAATAAATAGCCGGCTGAAGTCTCGCATTGAGCCACTATTTTATATTCGTCCTTAAATGTTTTATAAATAATACAAGATTTCATAAACTGCTTAACTACGTTTAATTGAACCTTTACATTTAGAGATTTTTCATATTCTACAGCTTGTTAAAAACTCAATACTGCTATCCATCTTTAAAAACCAGCCGGTATAAGTGTATAAACTATACTGGTTCTCTGCCAGTGTTTTTATCAACGAACGGTATTATTATCATAGACATCGCTGTAAAAACGAAATAGAAATTGTCTTTTGTGACAAAATCTAAAAAATTAAAGTATCTATTCTTAACAATATACCAATTCAATGAAACAACCAATAGAAAAAAGCCTGTCGAGAGTATGCATAATAAAGAAATATAAAGGCTTCTTATTTTCACCTTATTGACTAGCCTTTTCAACCCTAGATACAAAAAGAAAATAAAAAAAGAAGGAATGAAAGCCGAGGGGAAACCTAGAATAATTAAAAATAAAATATCCTCAACTGATACATTAATCACTATTGCATCTTTTATCCCCAATACAAGAAAAGAAATATTATTAACAACGATGCAATCAAAATATATTTACCAATAGCTTTAGTTTCCATTTCCATCAATTTTTGATTTATCGCTTTCTGAATCTGTTTTGACCAGCTTATCCTTTTAGTCAATGACTTTTTTTCCATCTTCCAAGACAGTTAACTAGAATTCCAAAACCATTATTCATTCAGACGTCATTATAATTTATAACTCAATATCGTAAAACTTTTTTCCATGTAATGATATATAGAATTCTAAAAAAAACCAGTCCATCTAAATCTATCACGTCAATAGGAAGATTACCTGCAAACTGGTATGAAGATAGCTCAGGATAATTCCCTGTCAATGGATCGATTAATAAAAGTCTGTTTGTGGGGCCTAGCATTCAGCAACGGATAACATCATGACTATCTTGTTGTTGCCTGGGTATAGGAGCGCAGCCTCTCACTGTCCACATATTTCCCCCTCCTTTCCATCTGATATGAAATTACAGCTGCAGAATGCCAAACGGGGCAACATGTGGCAAGTTGTATGAAAACATGGGGTGAAACCCATAATAGCACAAGTCAATGTAAACCGTAACCAGGATTACCGGCAAGGGTGTAAACCTACTTTAGGACGTATTACCTTGGCTCATCCTATACTCATCCTTCGCTTATCCTTCGCTCTGCCAGTGAAAATTGACTGAAAAAGCGAAGGATGAGCGAACAAAGCGTATCATAAAACCTTGAAACACTAACACTATACTAATTATTTTCATATATTTACCCCACATTAAATCCCTCTACCTGAAAACAATGCGACATCATTTGTTCCACCTGGCCGCAGTGTGCCTCACCCTCACGGCCACGTTTCCCGCCCACGCGCAGACAAAGGAAACATTCACACCCTCCACCGTCAATACCGCCACGCTCAGCACGCTTTCCGGAAAGTTCGAAAAGCAGTACAAGCAAATGGTAAAAGACCTCCCCTCCGAAAACAAAAAAGATTACGAGAAACTCTACGAACAAAGATGGGAACACATCCAGTCGAAGTTCAAGGACAAAGAAATATTCACGCTGCCGGAGGCGCAAAAGTACATGAACAGTCTGCTGGCGGCCGTTGTAGCTGGCAACCCGGAATTGAAGGACCGGCAGATCAGCTGCTACTTTTCAAGATCCGCTTCCCCGAACGCGAGCTACATCGGGCAGGGCATCATCCTCTTCAACATGGGGCTTTTTTCAAAGCTGGAAAATGAAAGCCAGGCTGCATTTGTGCTTTGCCATGAGCTGGCGCACTATTACCTGGAACACAGCGAAAAGAAAATGGCCAAATATGTGACCGATATCACATCCAAAGACCTGCAGAAAGAACTGCGGCAGATCAAAAAAACACGGTACAACAAGCTCGGTAAGCTGGAAGCCCTGCAGCAGGGGCTCGTTTTCGACACCCGCCGCCACAGCCGCGACCATGAAACGGAAGCGGACTCCCTCGGCCTCGCATTCCTCCGCAACACCGGGTTCGATCTGCAGGAGGCGCTCTCCGCACTGGCGATGCTGGACAAGATCGATGAAGATTCCCTGAACATGAACGCCTGCCTCCGCCAGATGTTCGATTCCAAAAAATATCCCTTCCAGGACCGCTGGCTGAACAAACAGGAAGGTCTTCTCGGCGGCCACGCCAACCTCAGCCGGGACAAGGAACTGGAGGATTCCATGAAAACGCACCCGGACTGCCAGGCAAGGATCAAACTGCTGGAACCCGCCGTAGCCACGTATTCCGTTAATAAAACACCGGAGAACAAAACATCCGCATCCTTCGAAAAGCTGAAAAGGCTCTTCCGTTACGAGATCGTTGAGTACGCTTATTCCGCCAATAACTACACCGCCAGCCTGTACTACACGATCCTGCTCCTGCAGCAGACACCCGATGATCCTTACCTGGTGACCCAGGTAGGAAAGATCCTCAACGGCTGCTACAGCGCCCAGAAACAGCACAAGCTCGGCACAAAGATCAAGCTGCCCTCGCCTGCTTATGGCAACGGCTACAATACGCTGCTGCAATTCATCGAGAACCTGTACCTGGAAGAATACGCAGAGCTGTCTTTCCACTACCTCAGCCAGTTCGCCGCGCAGCTGGGCAGCTATCCCGCCTTCAAAAGCGAATCCGCCAAAAGTTCCACTTACAGCAAATCCTGATGCATGAAACAGACATTATTACTCCTCGCCATACTCATTACCTTCACTGCAACGGCCCAACGAAAGCTCAGCATCAGTGATCTCGACCAGACTTCCCTGCAAAACAACGGCTACATCGTTCATCAAAATCAGATCAAAGGATATTACCTTTTCGCAATGAACGACCGGCTGTCGAAAGACACCAATTCCTATACGGTGCACGTGATGGACGAGAACCTGAACAAGGTGAAGGAAATACGGTTCGAAGCCGAAAACTCCATCCAGATACGGGAAGCAGCCTGCAACGACAGCACGCTGGCCTTCCTGTTCTTTCATCCGCTGACCTTTAAGGCGGAAGTACGCATTTATGGTTTTGACGGCAAGCTGAAGCAGCACTATGTGCGGCACTACAGCAAAGGTTTTGGTAAGCCCGGCCTCAGCGATCACGTGGTGCACAAACCCGGCCACGCCAACATCAGCCTGCACGATGCCGGCCTGCATGGTTACATCGTCATCTATTCATTGAAGGAAAGAGGCATCTATGGCTACGAGATGAACTATTACGATTCGGAGGATAAAAAATCCTGGAAGCTGTCGTCACCCATGGAAAAGCGGTTCAAGCACCACGCGGAAATACTAGCCCAGACAGATAGCGTGTTCCTCGTAAAAACAGTGAGAACAAGGAGCAGCCGCAAATATGCCGTGAAGCTCACCGCCTATAACATCTATAACAAAAAGAAAAAGTTCGACATCAACGAATCCCGCGAAAAATACAATATGCTGCCGATCGCCGCATCTTTCATACCCGGTACGGACACCGTGCTGGTAACGGGCCGTTACTTCCGTAAAAATGCGAAAGTACGGCGTCATTCCAGCGAAGGCATCGCTTTTTACAAAGCGGACAAAAAAGGCAGGATCCAGAACAGGACCTACAATGCCTGGTACGCCGAGATCAACCGCTACCTGCAAACGAACACCAAAGGCAAATCCAGGAAACAGGGCTACTTCTACCCGCATGAAGCCATTGCGGGGCCAGACGGCAAAACCTTCATCGTATGCGAAGGATATAAAAAGAGCTTCTGGCCGGGAGGGTTTATACTGTCAACCGTATTGCTTCCGCTGACCCGCAACATTTATATGACCAGGATCTCCGCTACAGATGTGGTAGTGATGGAGTTCAATGACAAACACAAGCTGACAAGAGCCAATGTATACGACAAGAAAGACAAGACCAAAGGATGGAATACGACCTTTGTGAGCACCCACAACTTTGCCAACATGATGCAGGAAACGCGCTCTTTCGACTACCGGTTCACCACCGGCGTGGGCGATCGTAAACATTTCTCCATCTGCTACATCGATCATAAAAAGAAATCCCGCAAGGAAGGCGGCTACTACAACATCCTCCGATACAACGGCAACAAATTCCGGAAAGACGAGCTGCTGCTGAAGGAGAAGACCGGCAATACAACGGTGCTCCCCGCCAAGCCGGGATTCCTGATGATCATGGAATACAAAACGAAGGAAAACAAAATGGACATGCGGCTGGAGAAGATCAGCTAAGGTTGTCCGTATGACATAAAAAAAAAGGGCTGGTCCCTGGCCAGCCCTCATTTCATTATTTTTTCGGTTTCTGTGCAGGAAACTTCTCTTTTTCTTTTTTCTCCTTTGCCTTCTTTCCCTTCGGCACAACGATATTCAATGTGTCGTCCGCCTGTTTTTCCCTTGTAATGTTCCTGCTGTAATCGTTACCAAGATTGGAACCAGCCTGCTCCAGCCCGTCATTTCCGATTGCTCTGTCTCTGGGTGCCATAACACTGCATTTTAAGGTGATAAAAACAATAGTGGCGCCAAAACCATGCCACCGGGAAACGGCCATAACATGGCAAAACAAGCGGGAAATATGGTCATCAATATGAGGATCAGGTTACAAATGAAGCCCAATATTTCCCTATTGCGCAAATCATTTTCCCTCTTGCGTAAATCCCCTGTTGTTTTTTTTGCCACATTTACCCTTTATGGGCTTTTTACGATCACTCCGCCCCCGTTGGGCAAAGCACCAGCAACGCTGGTTTGGCAAATGGCATGTATACCTGGGCATTATTGCAGGCGCCATCGTAGCATTTGTTGGCGTTACCGGCAGCATCCTCGTTTTCCAGGACGAGATCGACCGCGCCATGAACCCCGAACTCTTCTACGTAATGGAACAGGAGGAGAAAATGCCTATCGAAGAAATTGTACCGATCATCCGGAAAAAATATCCCGACCTGCATTTCGACTACATTTCGAACGACGTGGAAAATAAGCCCAACCTCGCCTACCGCCTGTTCAATTTCAAAACGGAAGAAGAATTTTTCATCAACCCGTACACGGTGGAGCTGAGCGGGAAAAGACTGCATGAAAGCACGTTCATTCACATCGTTACCGAACTGCACCGCAACCTGCTGGTGCCCGCCGTGGGCAGATACATTGTGGGGCTGGCCACGCTTTGCCTGCTGATACTCACCATCAGCGGCCTCCGTTTATGGATACCGCAAAAATGGAAATACCTGAAAGAAGTGCTGACGGTGAAATTCAGCGCTGGTTTCAAACGGCAGAATTACGACTGGCACAACGTACTGGGGTTTTATTCCGCGCCGGTGGTCAGCCTGCTGTCCATCACCGGCATCTGCTTTACTTTCTCGCCGCTGGTGATCGCCCTGCTTTTTTTGCTGGACGGGCAGTCTCCCCAGGGCGTGGCGCAACTGTTAGGCGCCAGATCCACCTACACGGAAAATGCCAAACCCCTCCCGCTGAAAGCCATCGTGGCTATCGGCAGCAAAGTGATGCCTGACGGAAAGATCGCCGGGGTGAGCCTCCCGGTGGACAGTACCGGCAACTACCGGCTGGACATACTGGGTAAAAATGTGCAGCATAACGGCAAGCGGGAAATGCTCATCATCGATCAATACAGTGGTAAGATATTACTGAACAGCCGCCATGATTTTCCCGAATCGGGGGACGCTTACCTCGGATGGCTGGCGTCGCTGCATTACGGCAGCTTCGGGGGCAGGCCCACGCAGATCGTTGCGCTGATCGGCGGGCTGATGCCGCTGGTGCTGTTCGTTACCGGCTTTATCATCTGGTGGCCGCGTTACCGGAAACAGCGACGCAATGGCTACCGGCCTATATCGACCATAGCCGGCGGCGTGGCGTCGAAAAGTTTTGCCGTCAACATGCGGGCCGGGTTCCGGTATGCATTATGGTTTGTGCCGGTAAGCGCGGTGATGGGGGCGTTATATGGATTGTTCTCCGGCATTGTGCTGCAGCCGGCCGTTTTCGCCATAGTCTATACCGCGGTATTTGTGATGCTGAATTTCGTAGTGGCGTTGACGGTATGGTGCTTCAACCTCATCTTCCTGATGCCTTTCCGGAAGGGCAGCCATCTCGTCCAGCGCTATTTTGCGTTGTCTTTATCCTTTGCCATCGTGTTCATCATTTGCTATCTTTTGCTGATGAACACCGGGATAAACATATTCTAAAGCTCCTCCTGCAAGGCCTCTATCGCAGCGGCCAGGTATACCAGCGGCGCGTTCCAGTTGATCGCGATCTCGTTGGAAGCATAGGAGCAATCATCATCTACATAGGCTTCGTCCGCGGCGGTGGACGGGTATTTACAGCCGTCCTGGCGCCCCGGGTTCGGGCCACCGGCCAGCAATCCCGGTACCGGGGCCGCAACGCCGTCCGCGATAGAAGGCCGGTGATGCAGATGCATGGGCGTTTTCCCGCCGATGCCCGTCACAAATGAATAACCTGTTGCATTACGCCCCAGCAAATAATCCAGGTTACCGAGGGCATGGCGCAGATAGATCTTCTTCCCGGTAAAGCGGTAGGCGTACAGCAAAGCAATGCCCTGGTTAGCGGCAACGGCGCTGCTGCCCCATACGAAGTCCCGCGCGGTACCGCCCATCACCGTGTGATAGGGCTGCGTTTCCACGCCGGCGGCCATCGTTTCCACCCATTTCTCCAGCTGTGCCTGCAAAGGATGGCCGGCGCGCAGCAGGCTGTAATACCCGAGCATGCTCACCTGCGACCACGAAGGCAGCTGCATGGGCAGTTGCAGGTCGGGTTGGTAGATATTTTTTTGCGTGGTGACGAACAGTTCGGAGGCCGCCCACATGAATTCATCCCGCACATTGCGATCGCCATACGCGCCGGTACTGATATCCGGATCAAAACGATTGTTGATGGCCTGTTGATCGTAATAGACAACAGGGTTTTGCTGCGCCCACTGCCAGGCCGTCTCCGCGGCTTTCAGGCAGGAGTCCGGCAGGCCGGGCAGCTCGCGGGGGAAAGCCTTCAATACCCTCGCCGCCTGCGCCATCACCGCGGCAAAGTCCAGCGCCGCCGCCGTACTTTTCTGTACAACATATCTTGTTTTGACCGCTTCGTGCGGCATGATCATACCGTCGAATGCGGGGTTGGTGAGCTTGTGATATACGCCGCCGTCGGCAGGGTCCTGCATGGTCAGCATCCAGCGGAGGTTGAACAAAATTTCATCCAGCAAGTCCGGCAACGTGTTGCCGCTTTCGGGGATGTTCGTTCCCATCGTTCTGCAATAAGCCGGGTAATCCTCGTACAGCGACAACAAAGTAGCCATGGTGATCCCGCAGTTCACGATGTACTTGTTATAATCACCGGCATCGTACCATCCTCCCGGAGAAGATATAACGGCGCCGGCCACACGCCCCGGGCCCGCGGCGGACGGATGTACCAGCACAGCGGTATCCGGGTGCCCCGCCGCACGGCTCCACCGCCCCGCATAAGCAGCATTCAGCGGGATGAGGGTGCGTTGGTAGTAAAACCCTTTCAGCGCGGCTTTCGCCAGCGCATCGTGCACAGCCGGGCGGATGGAAAAAACATGCGAACGGCCTGCGCCCGTCACTTCCAGCACAAAGCGGCCGGTATCGCGCAAGGCGGAAAAATCGGCCATGCGGCTTTCCTTTCCCGAATAGGGAGAGCGCTGCACGGCGCCCAGTGTACCACTGAAAACCACCGTCTTTCCATCGGCTTTACGAATAATAAACCGGTCATCTTCCGAAGCGGTCACTACCGCCATTTTCGGTGCGGCAGGATAAAAGCCGGCCTGGTTCAGGCGGATGTTGTCAACCGGAGATTGCGCTTTGATAGTGGCAGCGGACAGCAGCAGCGCCGCTGCCAGGAAAGATGTTTGCATACGATAAATATAAGCGCTATTTCCGGGATGTTTTTGTCCATCCTCGCAACCGCCTAGTGCGTGCACTCATGAAAGCTGTCGCCCGCCGGGTAGCTGAACGTATTCACCACTTTCCAGCGCGCTTTGTACAACCCGAAAGATGAATTGGTAAATACAGCGCTGCCCGCATTCAGGTCCGTCACCCTGTCCGTCCGCCAGGTTTCGCCGCCATTCCCGTTCGCGATCGCCGCGATCACCGGGTAGCCGGAAGGGCCGGAGGAAACGGACTTCACCTTGCTCTGGTTCTTCACCAGCGTGAATGCGCCCGTTGTTACATTGAACCTGTAAACATAATTGGAGTTGGAGAGCCAAAGCTCCGTGGTGCTGCCGTACACCGGGAAGAGATCGTGCGCATTGCCCTGCGGCATTGTGTAGGTGGCGAGCAATGTGAGGGACGGCGACATGCAGCTGCCGTTATAGCTGAACTTCTTCAGCTTGTTCTTGCCCGCAGCATACAACACCTGCCGCTGATGGTCCCACACCACATTGTGCACGTCTTCAAAGGCAATGGGGCCTGTTTGTGCGGACTGGTCATTAATGTAGGAATCCACCGAAAAGATCTTCAGGTAGCCGCCGGTAGTGGATGCTGTGACTACATTGCCATTGGGCAGCAGCTCGGCGGAATGCGTGTTGCCGCCGGCATAATCGTACCAGATCGCCTTCTTCGTGGATACCTTGATGAGCGCCACACCGCCGCCGGAAGCCGTGGCCAGCACGTAGCTGCCATTGTATACCAGCTTGGCGTCGCTGAGGTTGGAGAACCAGCCCTGCGCGCCGGAGCGGATCATGGCGTAGGATGCGGTGGCTTTCCATTCCCAGGTAATGGCATTGCCGTTGGCAACGTCTACCATCACAATGCGGGCGTTCTTCTGATCGCAGATGATGATCTCCCTGGGAGTTGCCGCCGCCGTTTCAACAGATTGCAGTGTTTCGGGGGTTTCGGGCGTAACGGATACGTTTTCGCGTTTACAGGCGAATGACAGCATCACTGCTGCTGCAATAAAGAGTGCTTTCATAGATTAAAAAGATTTTTGGGTAAAGAGTGTTATATCATACAAACAGCTACATAACGGGTCATACTGAAATATAATCATAAAAATCTGATCTTTGCAAACGAAATCGGCGTCTATGTCAAAAATATCCGCTATCCCTGTTCATACCCTCAACGAAAAAGCGAGGCAGGGCATATTCATCAGGAAGTACGATAACCAGAGCATTTCCGGCCCGCGCATCCGGAACGCCCACCGGGATGACCATTACATCTTCATCCTGCTGGAAAAAGGCATGGGCCGGATGATGCTGGATTTTAACGAACTGAAGGTCAGGGGCGGCGCGCTATTATGCATCCTGCCGGGACAGGTGCACCAGGGTATTGCGCTGCATAACACCAGCGCCTGGTTCGTGGCGATGGACACGTCCTATATCAGCGACCATTACCGCGCGGTATTCGAACTGCAGCTACCGCAACTGCAAGCAGTGCGGCTGAAGCGCAGTGAGATGGAAAGGGTTGGCGCCTGCATGCAGCTGCTCGAAAAAGAATTCCTGCAGGCGGACAGCTGCCCCTTCAGGCAGCAGGTGGTCCGCTCCCTCGCGGATGCCATGACCGGCCTGTTCGCCCGCGCCTATGCCACTGAAATGGAAAGCGGACAGCCGGCCGCTAAAAGACCCGCGCTCATTACCCGGCAATTCAAAAGCCTTTTGCAATCCAGCTATAAAACCATCAAAAGCCCCTCCGCGTACGCCAATACGCTCAACATCTCTCCTTCCTACCTCAACGAAGCCGTCAGGATGACCACCGGCATGCCCGTCAGCTACTGGATACACCAGGAGATCATCCTCGAAGCCAAGAGGATGTTATACTATACCGATGTTACCGTGAAAGAGATCGCATATGCGTTGGGGTATGAAGATCATACGTATTTCTCCAGGCTTTTTCACAAGATCGCCGGCATGCCACCGCTCGCATTCCGGCAAAAGCACCGCGAATAGTCCAATCGTTGCTGCTATTCTTCCATTGCCGATCCCACCCTGCTGCCGTTGCTTTGCATGGTAAAAACACACTATGCCACACGTACCGAAATGGATGGGCGACGCCATGGAAAGCCTGATGTCATCCCGCCTGCTGCACCTGAAGGTCTGCGATACGGCATCACTAAGCCCTTCCGTTAAAAAGATATGCTTTTCCGGCGACCTGCACGGCGCCACACACAAGACCGGCTACGCCGTGGCGTTCCGCGTCAGCGCCACGGAGTTCAGAAACTATACGCCTTCTTATTTTTCGCCGGAAGAAAACAAATGTGAGATCATCTTTCACCTGCACGGCAATGGGCCCGGCAGCGACTATGTAGCGGGGCTTACAGCCGGTGACACGGTGAAGATGGTGATGCCCAGAGGACGCCATCTTTACCGGGATCATCCTTATCATTTCTTCTTTGGGGATGAAACTACGATCGGATTGTATAAATCGATGGAAAGTGAGATCATGCAGCGGCGGCAGTTCTATACCGGCATCATGGAACTGGACGCCGTCAATGCCTTTCTGCCGGAAGACATAGGGCTGGCGACCGACGTGCTCGACAAGCACAGGGAAGATAAAGCCCGCCACCTGGAAGCACTGCTGGAACGGAATCTCCACAACTCCGGCCTGCCGGCCGGCGCTTTCGTATATTATCTTACCGGCAACGCGGCATCGATTCAATTATTCCGGAGCATCCTGAAAGCCCGCGGCGTGGAGCAACGCAATATCCGCACTCAACCCTATTGGGCGGAGGGAAAGAGAGGGTTGTAATGCCGGCATAATTCAGTAAATTGCATATAATGGAATATCAAAAAATATTACCCCCCCCGCATCTCCGCAACCATGTCCGCTACTTCTGGACACTGGAAAGCGATACCGCGGAAATTACCCCCAAAACATTCAAGACCTTCGCGGACGGCTCCCCCGGCATCATATACCAGCAATCCGACAAAGGATGCTTCTACCAGGAAGAAAAAAAACTGCCGCCCGTTTTCCTGTACGGCCAGACCACCCGGCATACCAATATCCATTCCCCCGCTTCTTTCAGGACCATCGGCGTGTATTTCTACCCCCATGCCCTGCAATCCGTTTTCGGCCTCAACGCCAGCGGGCTTACAGACACCTGCCTGGACCTGACCGAACTCGCGAAAGAACAGGGCGCCCCCCTGTCGGAACAGCAATTGCTGGATTCCGGCTCCTTTCACACCCAGATAGAAGTGCTGAACACGTATATTTTTCACCAGATCAGTAAATACGACAAACAGGACGGCTCCTTCTTGCCGCACGCCCTCTCCCGCATCATCGAATCAGGAGGCAACATTCCGCTGAAGACGCTGCTGGAAGAGCTGGGCATGACGGAAAGAAGCTTCGAGCGAAAATTTCAGCAGGGCGTTGGCATGTCTCCCAAGCTGTTCGCAAGGATCTGCCGCTTCCAGGCATCTCTCAGCCAGCTGCGGAATAACCGGTTCGGCAAGCTGTCTGACATCGCTTTTGAAAATGAGTATGCGGACCAGTCCCACTTCATCCGCGCCTTCAAGGAATTCGCAGGATTTACACCCAATAAATACCAGCAGCGTTCCAGCGAGCTGGTAGAGAACTTTCCGGAGATGATCCTTTAAAAAAATACCGGCCTGTCGGTTTTGTTCTATTTTCCGCTTATGCCCCGCTTTAGTTTTGTGGTATAAAATCAACGAACTATGATAGCAATTACAGGCGCCAGCGGAAACCTGGGCAAAACGACGATCTCGTTTCTCCTGAAGAAAACAGATCCTTCCAACATTGTAGCTGTGGTAAGAGATGCGGCAAAGATCCGTGATTATGCGGACAGCGGCATCCAGGTAAGGGTAGCGGACTATAAAGATCCGGCCTCCCTGCGGAAGGCGTTCAGCCAGGTCAGCAAAGTGCTGCAGATCTCCACCGCCAGCTACGGAGAACAGGCCAAGCGGGAGGAAAGCAATGTAGTAGAAGCCGCAAAAGACGCGGGCGTGCAGTATATCGTATATACCAGCACGTTACACCCCGGAAACGACGCGCACTTCCTCGCCGCGCGCACCTGCATGAACACGGAAAATGCCATTAAAGCATCCGGCATGCAATACACCATTTTCAGGAACAGCATGTACTTCGAAACCATTCCCCTGTTCATCGGAGGCGCGTTGGAAAACGGCCAGGTGTACTATCCCGGCGGGAACGGCAAAGTAAGTTTCGCTTACCGGCCGGATATCGCGGAAGCGCTCAGCAATGTACTGGCCGGGGAAGATCATCAGAATGCCGTGTACAACATCACCGGCAGCGGGGCTTACAGCTTCGGGGACATAGCCGGCCTGATGCGGTCTGAAAAAGGAATGGATGCATCCTATACGGACATCCCCAATGAAGCCTACCGCGAAGAACTGGTAAAATATGAAGTGCCCTCACACGAGATCGATTTCTACGTTAGCATGGCTGACAGCATCAAAGCGGGGGAATTCGCGCATGTGGACGATACGCTGGAAAAGCTGTTGCAACGCAAACCCTTCCCTATTCAGGAATATATCAAAAGCATCTGACCATATGTTTACACCCGTTAATATCACGCTGATCATAACAGCAACCATTACCGCGTTAATGGCAGGACTGTTCTTCGCCTGGTCCTGCTCCGTTACGCCCGGCCTCGGCCGCCTGCCGGACGCATCCTATATTTCGGCCTTCCAGTCCTGTAACCGGGCCATTCAGAACCCGGTATTTCTGATCTGTTTTCTCGGCGGCCTGGTATTGCTGCCGGTCAGCGCCTGGCTGCATTACACACCCGCTCCTTCCATCCATTTCTGGCTCCTGCTCGCGGCATCGCTGCTATATGCGGCAGGCGTGATCGGCGTAACCTTCGCGGGAAATATACCGCTGAATGAAGCGCTGGACAAATTCGACCTGCAACAGGCTTCAACGGAGGCCATCACCCAGGCAAGAGAGCGGTTTGAAAAGCGCTGGAACGATCTGAACCTCATTCGTACGGTCGCGTCCACGCTTTCTGTTATACTGGTGGTGATGGCCTGCCTCAGCAAATACAAAGAGCAGGGCATTAGCTAAAAAAAGGGTAAGTGAAGAAAGACCTCACTTACCCTTTCCAGCCTTTGCAGGCCCGTTATTTTTCGATATTGTTCTTCATGTTCACCAGGCTCTTCTGCAGGTCTTTTTCTAACCTGCCTTTCATAAGCAGCGTCATCAGGTTGAACGGATAAGGCGTTGAGCCGGTCATTCCCCAGATCACTTTCGTTTGCTCCGGTGTTACGGACGCTGTATGGATGTAGGTTTTGCCAACACCTTCCATCGGCCTTTTAAAACGCAGCTCCATGTTCACCTTTTCACCTTCCACCAGCTGCTTGATTTCCAGCTCGCCCTCACCCACTTCATCATTGCCATTCCAGTAATACACAAATCCTTCCGTACCGTCCGTGCCCCTGTACTCCTTCTTCGCGTTCGGATCTGCCATGGTCCATACATTATAGTTTTCCTGGTTACGCATCAGCTTTACATAATCATACACCTGTTGCTTCGGCTTGTTGATAACGATCTCCTGTTCCACGCTGTAATCCTTGCTGACGAACAGGGCAATGATAAGCAGCAGAACGATCAGGCCAACAATAACGCCGAGGATCTTTAATAAAATTTTCATGATGTGACGAATTAAATGATGGTTTAAAATGTACTGCAAACATATCGTCAATTTTCGGATTGTCAAGTGTGCAGTTGCGACAGTACAAGGGGCCGATTGCGACATTTTTTCTATATTTGCAGTTCCTCACATTGTTTCTCACTACTTTATTCATGGTACATCACAACTTTTATGTCATAACAGGCGGGCCTGGCGTGGGTAAAACCACCTTGCTGCACGAGCTGGAAAAAAGAAATTACCGCTGCATGCCGGAAGCGGCGCGGCGGATCATACAGGAACAGATGGCGCAAAATGGCGATGCGCTGCCCTGGGAAAACAAAGCGCGCTATGCGGAACTGATGCTGGAAGGGTCTGTAAACCTGTACAAACAAGCAGATCAGGGCACCGTTACTTTTTTTGACCGCGGCATACCCGATGTACTGGCATACGTCAGGCTGACCGGCTTGCCGTTGACAGAAACGCTGACGGATGCGCTCACGTCATTCCGCTATCATCCCCTGGTTTTTATATTGCCGCCCTGGAAAGAGATCTATGCAACAGACAGCGAGCGGAAGCAGACCTGGGAGGAAGCCGTGGCGACTTTTGAAGTGATGAAGGAAGCATATACCGGGTACGGATATACGATAGTGGAAGTACCGCCGATGGAAGTAGGCGGGCGCGCCGATTTTGTATTGCAGACGGCCGGTCTGCGATGACGAAGCCGGCACCATTTAACCGCCGGCTTTTACAGATCCCTTCAGCCGGAACCCGCAGGGCTGCAACCCCGCTTTCAGCAACGTAGCCTTTGAAGCGCGGTTATTGATATTGCACCGCGCCGCCGGCACGCGCCCCATCCCGTAAGCCTCCCTTTTCAGTTCCTGCACGATCAGGCCGCCCAGCCCTTTCTCCTGGAAAGGCTCTCTGACACTCATGTAAATATCCGCGTAAGGCAGGTTATAATTCAGCATCAGCCCGCCGCTGGCCGCGATCTTCCCATCCAGCACCAGTACATAATCACTGTCATCATCTCCCGTCTCATCATCCGCCGATCTTTTACGGAAAACAGTACCGGGAACGCGCAGGTCCGTTACCATTACGTCCTCGAAAAGAATAGCTTCCGCATGGATATTCGTGGCATAGGCGTATAGCATGGCGCTAAGCAAAAGATCATTGCTCTGGCATTCGATAAAGGATGTACCGGTAAGCGTCAGGAATTGCGGGAAAATAATATCGGCAAGGTGCCGGAAAGGCTTTGTCAGAAAGTATTCAAAGATCGTATCCCGGTCCTCCCGCCGGTCCGTTCCCCACACCGCGCCATATCCCACCCGCTGGCCGTCCAGCAGGAAAAGATACGTGTCCGCCCATCCGTAATCATGACATTTATTGCAGACGAACTGGGCGTTCAGCTCATGGAGGTAGATGGTACGCAAGGCGCGTACTTCGTCCAGCGGGGCTTTAACGATCTTTACTTCCATATACGGAAATTAAACATCTTTTGTAGAATAATCTACCCATATAGTTGCCGGCCAGGTTTCCCGGAACCGGCCCCGCGGCATTATTCCCAAAACGGCACAGTATATGTTCCTGCACTGTTGTTCATCAAATCAG
Organism: Chitinophaga cymbidii; assembly: GCF_007992715.1. Classification (GTDB taxonomy): domain Bacteria; phylum Bacteroidota; class Bacteroidia; order Chitinophagales; family Chitinophagaceae; genus Chitinophaga; species Chitinophaga cymbidii. The sequence continues at coordinate 735,207 of NZ_BKAU01000005.1, read as the reverse complement.
CGATTATGAAGCAAGTTACTTTTTTACTACTGGCAGCCATTGCCATGACATTAACAAGCTGCGAAGTGATAGGCGGTATATTCAAGGCCGGGGTATGGACGGGGTTGCTGCTGGTGGCGGTTGTGGTGGGGCTGATCATCTTTTTGCTGTCGAGAGGCCGGGGGAAATGAGCCCCGGAAATCGTACCTTCCTCACATGGAGCACCTTTTCTCACTAAAGCAGTCCCTCCTCTCCATAGCCCCGCTGCCGGCGGAAGAGTGGGATGCCTTCAGCGAAGCCGTTATCACAAAAAATTTCCGTAAAGGCGACTATCTCTGCCGCGAGGGACAGGTGGAGAATTACATTTATTTCCTGAACAAAGGCGCCACCCGCCACTATTTCCGGAAAGACGGCAAGGAGTTCACCGTAGACTTTCATTTCGAAGGGGAATTTGTGACCGCCTATTACTCTTTCCTCACCCGGAAGCCCTCTCCCATCAACGCGGAAGCGATCGACGACACCGAAGCTTTCCTCATTCCGCATCAGTACCTCCACGAGTTCTACGACCGGCATCATATGGGCGAGCGCATTGGCCGCCGCATGGCGGAATACAATTATATCCGCCGGCTGGAAAGGGAAATGGCCCTGCTGTCCCTCACCGCCGAAGAGCGCTATCATCAGCTGGTGCAGCGTCATCCCGCGCTGGTGCGGCAGATATCCGTCAAGCACCTCTCATCTTACCTGGGTATTCAGCCGGAAAGCCTCAGCAGGATACGGAAACAATACGGCAAACAGTGATTTTGGGGGAGACCGGCGTTTGTATCATTGGTCTGCCGCCGTTGCGTCGCACACTTGTACGGCATCCACGGAAACTAACATACATCATTTTCTGCCGCCGAAGCGTTGCTGAACTTTGCGGAAACAAACAATAAACACCCTCATGGTTGAGATCGTATTACTCGTTGCTTTCGCCGCCGCCCTGCTGATCATCCGGGCAACCACCCGCCGCTGGAATTTCGCGCTCAGCGGGCGCATCGCCATGTGCGCCATGCTTTGCTTCACCGCACTGGGACATGTCATGTTCCCCCAGGGCATGGCCATGATGATCCCCCCTTTCATCCCTTTCAAGGTGGAGCTGGTCTACCTCACCGGCCTGCTCGAAGTAGCCGGCGGCATCGGCCTGCTGATCCCGAAGTTCAGAAAGCTCTCCGCCATCCTGCTCATTATCTTCTTCGTGCTCATCACGCCCGCCAATATTTACGCCGCCATCCATCACATCGACCTGCAAAAGGCGTCCTACGACGGCCCCGGCCCCGCATACCTCTGGTTCCGCCTGCCCTTGCAGCTTTTCTTCATCGCATGGGTCTGGTACTTCGGTTTAAGAAAGCCTTAACATCATTTTAAGCCCATTTTAAGCTACCCGCGGGCATTTAATGCTATCTTTGGCACCATGCGCAAAACACTGGCATATATATTCCTTGCCTTATACCTGAATACCGCCATGTTCCTGCCGGTAACAGGGCACAATGCGCATCGTGCCGGAGAACGGATCATCGATCATATCAACAGCGGCGTGGAGTTTCTAGTGCAGACCGTCATGGGCTGTAAAGACACCTCGCCGGATGACCGGGAGGAAAAGAACAATTCCTCCAGATTCCTCTCCCAGTCCGGCATGCAGGTATACCTCGTAACGCCGGAAATACAGCTGGAACAGCAACCGGACGGCAACCAGAAGATCATCTACCCTCCCGGCATCGATCAGAAACCCTACAGCATGCCGCTGGACATCCTGTCCCCTCCACCGGACGCGGCCTGATCCTTCTCACGCATTCACCCGTAAACGTTTGCGCGCTCTTCACAGTCGCGGGCTCGTGAACGCATGTGGGATTCCTCTGCAAACTTTACCCATTCTTCATGACCACGGGCACCTGACCACGCCCCGAAAAAAGCAGCACCATGCACTGCATTCGTATAACCCTGTGCGTTATCAGCCTCCTGCTAACGCCGGGCCTGTATGCACAGGACACCTTGCATATCACCCTGCAACAGGCAGAACAACAATTCCTGCAACGCAACCTCGCCCTGCTGGCGGAAAAATATAACATCTCCATCGCGCAGGCGCAGGTGATACAGGCAAGGCTGTACAACAATCCCAGCCTTTCCCTCGGCGGAAGCATCTACAACCCCGAACAGAACAGGTTTGCGGACGTTGGCAACCGCAGCGGCCAGTACACGATCGAAGTACAGCAGCTGATCACCCTCGCCGGCAAGCGCAACAAACAAATAAAGCTGGCGCAGACGGAAGCCTCCATGGCGGAAAGCCGGTTCTTCGAACTGCTCCGCACGCTGGGCTATACGCTGCGCAGCAACTTCTACGAAGCCTGGTACCTGCAAAGCTCCATCCATGCCTTTGACGTACAGGTACAGCAGCTGGAACAGCTGGACCGCACTTACCGGGAGCTGCAGGCCAAAGGCATCGTAACGCCGCGCGACGCGGTCCGCATACGCTCGCTGCTGTACAGCCTCAAAGCGGAACAGGTTACCCTGCAAAACCGGTTCAATACCATCGAAGGTGAGCTGCAATTATTATTGCAGGACAACCATACCTGGTACATCCCCGATGCAAGGGACCTCAACATGCAACCAGTAAGCGCATACAGCCTGCAAAGCCTGCTGGACACCGCATTCACCAACCGACGGGACCTCCGGCTGGCACAGCAGGCGCTACAGCACAGCACGCAGCAGTATGCCCTGCAAAGATCGCTCGCCGTGCCGGACATGACCATCGGCGCGATGTTCGACAAACGCAGCGATTATATCGAAAACGCCAGCCTGCTCAATATCGCCTTCGACCTGCCGTTCTTCCACCGCAACCAGGGCAGTATCAAAGCCGCCAGGGCCGGCATCGCGCAAAGCAAAGTGCTGCTGGAACAGCAAACCGCCACCGTGGAAAATGAAGTGCGCACCGCATTCGCCAGGGCCGTGAATGCGGACAACATGCTCCGCTCCGTGGACCCGGACTTCCGCGGCGAATTTGAAGCCCTCCTGCAAAGCGTCACAGATCATTTCATCAAAAAAAATATCAGCCTGCTGGAGTTTACGGACTTCTATGAATCCTACAAGGAAAACCTGCTGCAACTGAACGAAGTGCAGCATGAACGAATGCAGGCGATCGAATCCCTGAACTATGCCATCGGAAAAAATTTGCTCAACAATTAATGCCTGTAAAATGAGATCGTTTACTATCTGCATCATGCTCGCCGCCATATCATCCTGCACCTCGCCCGCGCCATCCTTCGTGAAAGAAGAAAAACCGGTATCCGACAGCCTCGTCCGGCACCTGCAAACAGCGCCGGTGACCATTGAAGAAATGGAAGACGTGATCAAGCTGAACGGGAGGATCACACCCACCGAACAAAAGCAGGCCCGGGTATACGCCCTCGTGAGCGGGCGCGTGCAGTCCGTGAAAGTAGAGCTGGGCGACCCCGTGAAACAGGGACAGGTGCTGGCAGTCATACAAAGCTCCGAAGTAGCGGGCTTCACCAATGAACAGTCTCTCGCCGCGGCCAATCTCGCCATCGCGGAAAAGAACCTTGAAACACGGAAATCACTATACGAAAGCAACCTCGTCACCGAACAGGAATGGCTGTCCGCACAAACAGAATACAATAAAGCAAAGTCGGAACTCATAAAGGCGGAGCAAGTGTCTGCTATCAGCGGCGGAAATACGCTAAAAGCCCCCATCACGGGGAGTATCATCGAAAAAAACATCACCGGCAATTCGGAAGTAAGACAGGATAATGACAACGTCCTCTTCACGATAGCAGACCTCTCCACCGTTTGGGTCATCGCCAGCGTCTATGAATCGGACATCCGTAACATCCACCTTGGTGACGCGGTTAAAGTCACCACCCTCGCCAATCCCGGCAAGGAATATACCGGCCGTATCGACAAGATCTACAACGTGCTGGACCCCGCCAACCGCACCATGAAGGTCCGCATCAGCATGCCCAACCCCGACCGTGAGCTGAAGCCTGAAATGTTCGCCCGGGTATACCTCACCTCCCGCACCAAAGGGGGCAGAAAATGCTGCATCCCCGCAAAAGCGGTGGTGATGGATAACAGCAAACGGTATGTGATCGTGAAGAAAGACACCACGCTGTCCATCCGCGAGATCAGTCTTATAAAACGCATTGGCGACAAAGCTTTCATTGAGGGGCTGCAGGAAGGGGAACAGGTGGTAACACAGGCGCAGGTATTCATTTATGATGCATTAAATGTTAAACAGTAATGACCAAAGCCATTAAAAAGATCATCGCCTTTTCACTGAAGAACAGGCTTTTCATATTCCTGGCCACGCTCCTGCTTGTGATCTGGGGCGGCATGGCCTACAAAAACATCCCTATTGAAGCATTCCCGGATGTGACGAATACACAGATCACCATCATCACCCAATGGCCGGGCAGAAGCGCGGAAGAAGTGGAAAAATTCGTGACCGTGCCGGTGGAGATCGCCATGAACCCGGTGCAGAAAAAGACCTCCGTCCGCTCCACCACCGTGTTTGGCCTGTCCGTGATCAAAGTGATCTTTGAAGACGGCGTGGAGGATTATTTCGCCCGGCAGCAGGTGAACAACCTGCTGCGCGACGTGGCGCTGCCGGACGGTGCGGACCCCGATGTGCAACCACCCACCGGTCCCACCGGCGAGATATTCCGCTACACCCTCCGCAGTGAAACGAAAACGGTGCAGGAGCTGAAGACGCTGCAGGACTGGGTAGTAGAGCGCCGATTGCTCGGCGTTCCCGGCGTGGGCGACGTGGTGAGCTTCGGCGGCGAAGTGAAGACCTACGAGATCAAAGTGAACCCGCACAAGCTGGCTTCCTTCGATATCACGCCGCTGGACGTATACGAAGCCGTATCCAAAAGCAATATCAACGTGGGCGGCGATGTGATCGTGGACAACTCGCAAGCGTACGTGGTGCGGGGCATCGGCCTGCTGAACAACACCGAGGAGATCGGCAATATCATTGTAGACAACATCAACGGCACGCCCATCCTGGTAAAAGACATCGCGGAAGTGGACATCTCCTCCCTGCCACGCCTCGGTCAGGTGGGCCGCGATCTGTCCAACGACGTAGTAGAAGGCATCGTGGTCATGCGCAAAGGCGAGAACCCCAGCGAAGTGATCCGCCGTGTGCAGGAAAAGATCGACCAGCTCAATGAAAAAATACTGCCGCCGGACGTACAGATAGATACGTTCTACAACCGCAGCACCCTCATAGAATATGCCACGCATACCGTGCTGCACAACATGCTCGAAGGCATTGTGCTGGTAACGGTGATCGTATTTCTCTTCATGGCGGACTGGCGCACCACGCTGATTGTAGCGCTCGTAGTGCCGTTGGCGTTATTGTTCGCCTTCATCTGCCTGACCCTGAAAGGCATGTCCGCCAACCTGCTCTCGATGGGCGCGATCGACTTCGGCATTATCATAGACGGGGCGGTCGTTATGGTGGAAGGGATTTTTGTGCTGCTGGACCACCAGGCGAAGAAAGTGGGGATGGAACGGTTTAACAGGATGAGCAAGCTGGGTATTATCAAGAATACCGGCGGTGAGCTGGGCAAGGCGGTATTCTTCTCCAAGCTCATCATCATCGCGGCGCTGCTGCCTATTTTCGCCTTTGAAAAAGTAGAAGGTAAAATGTTCTCGCCCCTGGCCTGGACGCTGGGCTTCGCCCTGCTCGGCGCATTGATCCTCACGCTCACACTGGTGCCCCTGTTAAGCAGCCTCCTGCTCCGCAGGAACGTGCGGGAGCGGCACAATCCCTTCGTGGAAGCGGTGACCAACGGCGTGATGAAGATGTTTTCTTTCACCTACCGCCGGAAAGCGTTCACCCTGATGATATCGGCGGTGACAGTGGTTTTCGGGCTTTTCCTGTTCCGGTTCCTGGGCAGCGAGTTCCTGCCGGAGCTGGACGAAGGCGCCATCTACATCCGCGCCACCTGTCCGCTCAGCATTTCGCTGGAAGAGTCGCGGGACCTCGCCAACAAGATGCGCCGCACCATCCGGGAATTTCCGGAAGTGAAACAGGTGATGTCACAAACCGGCCGCCCGAACGACGGCACCGACGCCACGGGGTTTTATAATATCGAATTTCATGTGGACATCTACCCGAAAAAAGAATGGAAAAGCGGGAAAACGAAAGAGGAACTGATCGCGGAGATGCAGGAGCGGCTGGCCTCACCCGGCGTCAACCTTAACTTCTCGCAGCCGATCATGGACAATGTGGAAGAGGCGGTGTCTGGTGTGAAGGGTTCGCTTTGCGTGAAGATCTATGGCGACAGCCTGAACTACACCGAAGCCCGTGCATATGAAGTTTATGAAGTGATGAAAGGGATTGAAGGTGTGGAAGATCTTGGCGTGATCCGCAACATTGGCCAGCCGGAAATGCGGATAGAGCTGGACGAGAACAAGCTCGCGCTGTACGGCGTGACCACGGCGGACGCCAATGCCACCATAGAAATGGCGATCGGCGGGAAAGCCATTTCGCAGATATATGAAGGAGAACGAAAATTTCAGTTGAGATTGCGCTACCTGGACAAGTACCGCGAAAACGCGGAGAACATCCGCAACCTGCTCATTCCTTCCATACACGGCACCAAAGTACCGATCAAGAACATCGCTGACATCCGGACGCTCACGGGTCCAAGCATCGTGTTCCGTGACGACAACGAGCGCTTCACCGCCGTGAAGTTTTCCATCCGCGGGCGGGACATGGGCAGCACCATCGCGGAGGCGCAGCAGAAAGTGAACGCCGCCGTGCAGCTGGACAAAGGCTATGAAATGAAGTGGGCCGGCGATTTCGAGAACCAGCAACGGGCTACCAAACGGCTGACGCAGGTGGTACCGATCAGTCTGCTGATCATCTTCCTGATCCTTTTCATCATGTTCGGGAATATCCGGGATGCGGGCATGGTATTGCTGAACGTGCCTTTCGCGATCATTGGCGGTATTGCGGCATTGCTGATCACCGGCACCAATTTTTCCATTTCGGCGGGCATCGGCTTCATTGCGCTGTTCGGTATCTGTATCCAAAATGGCGTGATACTGATCTCGGTGTTCAAGAAAAATCTGCTGGCTACCCGCAGGCAGGAGAATAACCGGGAGCGGATGGAGCATGCGATCAAATCAGGGTTACGGACGCGGGTGCGCCCCGTGGTGATGACCGCGCTGATGGCCGCTATTGGATTGCTGCCCGCCGCATTGTCTACCGACATCGGCTCCGAAACGTCGAGGCCGCTGGCCATTGTGGTGATCGGCGGGTTGATCACCGCCACAATACTAACGCTGCTGGTGTTCCCGCTGTTCTTCTACATCGGGTACCGCAAGCGGTAAGCGATAAGCGCAGAATGCTCATGCATGTCACTGCAACAATGGTACGGCTAAGCGCAACATACGGGGCCGGCTGAACGATTTTTTTGGTTAATCATTTGTGAATTAACGGGCATTCAGCCGGCGCCCTTATGATTTGTTGGTATTTTCACCGCATGCGATGCTTATGGTGTTTCATGCTGCTGGCGCTGAACAGCAGCTACGCACAATCCAGCCGGTTTCTGCCGGGTACCTGGGAAGGTATCCACAAGATAGACCATATCAAAGACAGCGCTTACATCAGCATTACCATAGAACAAGTAACGGGGCGGACGTTTTCCGGCACCAGCTACGGGCATTTCTTCCAAAACCCGCAGCATAATTACTACCGCGGCCGCATCACAGGCAAGATCGATGGGGACAGGATCACGATAGACATTCTGCCCATCAGCGATAAGAAGCTCGCTGACTATCCAGGATTTTACTGGTGTACCGGCCGGTCTGTCCTCACGCTGCAAATAGAGAACGGGGCATATGTAATGGCCGCCCGGCAAGACCCTGACGGCTGCCTCACGGGGGCCATGCGGTTGAGGAAAAAAGTCGCTCCCGCCGAAAAACCGGAAAGCCGCCGCAACATCCTCGCTCAAACCATCCATCTTACCAGCCCACAATTCCGCGTAGCGCTCTACGACAACGGCACGATCGACGGAGATACCGTTTCCGTTTACTTCAACGGCCAACTCGTTGCGGACCGTCAACCCTTAACCGCAAACCCGTTTGTCATCGATCTCGTAGCCAGCGATACAGCGGACAACGAACTGATCATGTACGCGGAAAATGAAGGGCGTGTACCGCCGAACACCGCGCTGATGATCATTTACGCTGATGACAAAACTTACCGGGTGAAGCTCAACGCCGGGAACCGCACCAATGCGATGGTCCGCTTTTTAAGGAAGAAAAATCCGTAAAACTTTTTTCACCGGCCTCCGGAGATGCTGCGCTATCTTACTTTCACGTGCAGAAAGAGATTCACACCTTCCAGCTCCTTCCCAACATAAATATCATCTTCCGCCGCGCCCGCTTCTTTCGCCATCGCCACCAGCAACTCCGCCGAACGATGATGCAGGTACCAGTCCCCCGCCAGCTCCATGCAGCTGCGGCTGGGATTCCCGGTGCTGAAATTGCCGATGATCACTTCGCCGCCGGGCTTCGTCCATGTGATGAACTTGCGCAGCAGCTTCACGAACACGCTATCCTCGAAATAATCGAACAGGCCGGCGCTCCACACCAGGTCGAACTGCTCGTCCGTTGAAAAGCGGAATATATTCTGATGGATGAAACGGATGTGCCGCATATTGTCTTCATTAAGTCCCGTTGCATAAGCGATCGCCTGTTCATCCGCTTCCACGCAGGTAGCATGCAATGCGCCTGTTGGAATGCGGGTGAATACTTCCGAAAGGTCACGCGCCGGGCCGCTGGCCACGTTCAGCAGGCGCAGCGGGGCAGCTTGCAAACGGCCGAGCACTGTGCGGATAAAATAATCCTTCCTGTTCCTCACCGCTTTGGTGGCAGGCTGATTGTTCCAGTAGCAATCCCATTTTTCAAAACGCCGGTCGGATGATACATGCTCGCGGTAGATCTTGTCGATGATCATAAAATCGCCCGCATAACCGTAAGGCTTCAGCCTGCAATGGCCGTGCAGCGTATTTTCCATGCCTTCCGTTTCGAAGCTGCTTTGCAGTTGCGCCATTTCAGCGGCGCTGAGCCGGCCGGTACTGCAATCCCGGTAAAGCTGATCGAAGATGCCGTTCAAAGTATCGTATTCTTTTACTTCCGGACCGCCGTTGGCGATCACCTGTTGCAGAAAAGCGAGGGGTTGATAATTTGTTTTCATTTTGGGGTGATGATTTTAGTTGGATACAAATATGCGGCAGGCAGACGCCGGATCGACAGCGGAATTAACGGAAAGGATATCCGGATTAACGGATCAGAATTCCGTTAAGCGAAACGGCATCTGCGTTAATTCAGCATTTGCGGAGCCGGCAGCCGTACTACTTTAGCAGCATTAAAACCCCAGTCATGAAAAACATCGGTATTATCGGAGCGGGCCTCAGCGGCCTGGCAACAGCAAAAGCATTCCTGCAGGAAGGTTACCGCGTAACGATCATTGAAAAGGCAGCCGCCATCGGCGGTGTATGGGAACAAAGCCGTTCCTACCTTGGCGTGGCCACGCAAACCACCCGCGATGAATATGCTTATTCAGATTATCCCATGCCCGCGGATTATCCCTTATGGCCTTCTGGCGCACAGGTACAGGCATACCTTACCGGCTATGCAAAACAATTCGGCATCTTGCCGCACATCCGCTTCCGTTCGGAAGTGACCAGCCTGCAATATCATCACGGCCAGTGGTACATGCAGATACACGACCTGGACCATCACCTGGACGATATGATCAGCTTCGACTATGTGGTGATCTGCACCGGCACTTTTCACAAGCCGTATGTTCCCCAGTTCCCCGGCCTCCAGTCCTACCGCGAAGCAGGCGGCCAGGTGCTGCATTCCAGCCAGGTGAACGACAAGGCCCTGCTGAAAGACCGCTCTGTAGCTGTGATCGGCTTTGCCAAATCCGCAACGGACATCGCCACGCTGGCGGTAGACAGCAGCCGGGACTGCACCCTCGTCTACCGTAAAGCACAATGGAAGGTGCCGCGTTACTTCGGCAACCTCATCAACATGCGCTACCTGCTCTTTTCCCGCTTCTCCGAAGCCTTCTTCAACGCGCCGTACAAAACAGGTTTCCAGCGCTTCCTGCACTCCGCCGGCAGGGTGATCGTATGGATGCAGTGGCGCGGATTAGAGCTGCTGCTGAAAAAGCAATTCTCCCTCAAAGCCTGCGGTATGGTGCCCAACCACCGGATAGAAGACCAGATCAGCTGCAGCCTGGGCGTAGCGCCGGAAGGATTTTACGAAAAAGTAAAAAGCGGCCGCATCAAAGCGCATCAAACGGAAATTGCAGGCTTCGAAGGCCGCACCATGATATTGCGTAACGGCGAAACGCTGACGCCGGACCTGGTGGTATGCGGCACCGGTTTTACACAAGGACTTCCCTTCCTGGAGAAGATCCACCGGGACAAAATCATCGGTGCGGACGGCAGCTTCCACCTGTTCCGCAATATCATCCATCCGGACGTGCCGCAGCTCGGCTTCGTGGGATTCAATTCCAGCCTCTTCACCACCCTTACTTCCGAAGTGGCCGCCAACTGGATGGTGCAATATGCAAAAGGACAGCTGCACCTGCCGTCCCGCAAAGCCATCGATGAAGACATGCGTTTTATCTCCCGCTGGCGCAGGCAGGGCCGGCCCATTTCGTCCGAGTTCAGCGGCACCTGCGTGGCGCCTTTCAACTTCATGCACCTCGATCAGCTGATGCGGGACATGGGGCTGCGCACCAAAGCCACACGCTGGCTGCCCTATGAATTTTTCAAGCCCATAAACCCGAAAGATTATCGTATTTTGCTGGAGAAAAACCGCCCCCGGGGTAATAAACAGGTCCACGTTTATCCCCAGCCAGATCTAATCCGTTAATGTATGTACGAATCCACCAGCATAGCTGCATTGCAGCAAAAGATAAGGGAGCTGGAAGAAGAGAATGCCCTGTTACGCAACCAGATGATCGTCCGGTCAACCGGCAGCGCGGTACAGGTACCGGAGCACTTTAAACCGCTATTCGCAGAAGCAGAGGCCGCCGTAAAACAATATTTTTCCGACGTTCGCATGGACCCCACCAAAGGCACCATCGAGATCAGCGATGAAAGGTATGTGCTGGTGCGCGCCTCCGCTTTGTCAAAAGACTTCCTGGACAGCATTCTGAGCCTGTATGCGGACCGTGGGGAAACGGAAGCCTTCGGCATCGGGCGCAATTTCCTGTTCGATATTTCCCACGCCATCGGCATGAACGACGCGAAAGCATTTCATGAAAAGATGCAGCTCACCGATCCTATTTCCAAGCTCTCCGCCGGCACGGTGCACTTTGCCTATGCCGGGTGGGCGTTCGTGGATATTCTGCCGGAAAGCAACCCAACGCCTGACGATAACTTCTACCTGGTATACAATCACCCGTATTCCTTTGAAGCGGATGCCTGGAAACGCGCCGGAGCTTTGTCCAAATGGCCGGTATGCATCATGAGCGCCGGTTATTCCTCCGGATGGTGCGAAGAGAGCTTCGGCATTCCACTGACGGCGGTGGAAGTAAGCTGCACGGCGCAGGGGCATGAGCGTTGCACGTTCATTATGTCGCCACCGCACATGATCGAAAAGCATGTTGAAAAATACCAGCAGGCGCAGGTAAAGCGCGTGCCTACGGCTATCCCCACTTTCTTCCAGCGGAAGATCGTGGAGGAACAAATGGAAAAGGCGCGCATACTGGCGGAAGAATCCTCGCGGGCGAAATCCGATTTTGTGGCGAACATGAGCCATGAGATCAGAACGCCGCTGAACGCCATCATCGGCTATTCCGACCTGCTGTACAAAACACCGCTCGATCCGCAGCAGCAGCAATACCTGCACGCCATCCAGACCTCCGGCAACAGCCTCCTCGCCATTATCAACGATATCATGGACCTCTCCAAGCTGGACGCCCGTAAAATAGATATCGACTGCAGCGCCGTTTTCCTCCCCGACCTTTTCCGCAATGTGCAGACCATGCTGGAATCCAAGGCGCGGAGCAAGGGCCTGCAATACCGGTCGCATATGGATGCGCGGCTGAGCTTTCCCGTGCTGGGCGACAGTCTGCGGCTGACGCAAATATTGCTGAATCTCATTGGCAACGCGATCAAATTCACGGAAGAAGGCGACATAGAGATCCACTGCACCATCGTTGAAATGACCGCCACACAGGTGAAAGTGCAGATCCGCATCACAGACACCGGCATCGGCATTGCACCGGAAAACCTGGCGATGATCTTTGAACGTTTTACGCAGGCGGACACCACCATCACCCGGAAATACGGCGGCACCGGCCTGGGGCTCGCCATCACAAGGGAGCTGGTAGAGCTGCATGGCGGCACCATCAGCGTGAACAGCGCGGAAAACAAGGGAACGACCTTCATCATCCGCCTGCCTTTTGAAAAAGCCGCGCCGGCGCAGATACCAGCCGCCTCCCGCAGACCTGTTTCGGGCCACGGGCACAAGCATGTACTCGTAGTGGAAGATGAAGCGATCAACCGGCAGCTGATGGCCCACATGCTGAAGCGCAACGGCTACACTGTGAGCGTGGCCGGCAACGGGCAGGAAGCGCTGCAATGCCTGAAGAATACGAAGGTAGACATTGTGCTGATGGACCTTCACATGCCCGGAATGGACGGTTATGAAACCACCGTGGAAATAAGAAAAACGCTGCAGCTGGATACGCCCGTTGTGGCCTTTACCGCGCATGTTTTCGGCAAGGAAGAAGACAGGTACCTCGAGGCAGGCATGAACGGTTACCTCACCAAACCCGTTCGGGAAGAGGATGTGATAGCCGTTATCACCCAATACACGCAACCGGCGGTTACCGATCTCGGCTACCTGCTGCAGCAGACCCGCGGCAATCATGCTTTTGTAATGAGCCTGATCCATACTTTCGTGCAGGAGAACCCTGCGAGCATACAAGCGCTGGAAACCGCCATCCTGGATAATAACCGGGACGGCATGTACAAGATCGCGCATACGCTGCGTACGTCCACCGGGCTTTTTGGCCTGAACGAAACCAGCGACGCCCTGCTGCATATCGAACAGGGCGGCGACAATATCCTGGAAGCGTTTAAAAAGGTGAAACAGACCTGCGCAAAAGCAGTGGAGGAACTGCGCGGGATCACACCGGAGAAACTGCAAAAGCTTACACCGTCCGGTGAGACATCAGCAACATGAACTCGTCTTTTTTCTTCGGAGAGATCGCCACCATGGCGTCATCGCTCATAACGGCATAACCGCCGTCCGTTTTGATCCAGCGTTTTACTTCTTTCAGGTTGATGATATAGGAGTTGTGGATACGGAAGAAGCCATGCCCGCCAAGGATCATTTCATACTCCTTCAGGTTCTTGCTCACCATGATGGGGCTGCCGTTCTTCAGGAAGAAGGTGGTGTAAGGCCCCTTGGCTTCCAGCCGGATGATGGTGGACAGGGACACGTAATGCACGCCGTCGGAAGTGGAAAGGCTGATGGAGTAATCTTCATCCGATGATTTTTTGAAGTTGCGCAGCAGCACTTCCAGCCGCTGATCTTCCCCCTGGCTGCCCAGTTGCTTCACGGCCTTTGCCACGGCCTGTTCCAGCTCTTCGAGGTTGATGGGTTTCAGCAGGTAGTCCACCGCGCTGAATTTGATAGCCTGGATCGCATAATGATCGAATGCCGTAGTGAAGATCACATGAAAATGATGGTCACTGACCTGCTGCAGCACATCGAAGGCCGTGCCTGTCTGCATTTCAATGTCCATAAAAACGATGCGGGGGTGATGCTGGTTGATAAATTCCACGGCTTCTTCCACAGAACCGGCCGTACCGGTTACTTCGAGCTGGGGGCAGAAGTCACGGACAAGGTTATTCAGGAAATCGCGGCTCAGTTTTTCATCTTCGACGATCAGCGCGCTGTATTTCATACATACATTGTTTGAGGTAAGGACAAAAATATTAAAATAGGTGAATATTCAGGTAATAACGAGTACCGCCCTGTTCCATGTTTCGCCGGATTCCAGGTGGTGGCTGATCTTGCGGGAATGCTGCCGGTTGAATACCTGTATCCTTCTTTCGAGGAGGTCTTCCTTGCCGTCATAAATGCCTTTCATCTGCTCCTGCTTTTCGGATTGCCGGCGGTCGCCGCCATTGTCCCACACCTCGATCATAACGCCATCATCCGTTCCTTTCAGGGTTACACGAATCCTGCCGGCGGTAGCCTGGGGGAGGTTCAGCACGCCCCTGTACAATGCATCTTCCAGCAGCGTATGGGTGATCAGCGGCGGAACGCCCGTCTGGTCCACTTCCTCATCCAGCTCCACCTCATATTCAAAGCGCCCCGGGAAGCGGTACTGTTCCAGCCGCAGGTATTCGCCGATCATATCGCTTTCATCTTTCAGCCGGATGAATACCTCGTCCCCGAAAACGATCACTTTCCGCAGGAAACCGGAGAACCGCCCGATGTACTGCAGCGAGGTCCTTTTATCGTCCTTTGCAATAAAATACTGTAAGGCATTGAGGGAATTGAACAGGAAGTGCGGATTAAGCCTGGCCTGCAATATCTTCAGCTTCAGCAGCTGGTTCAGCTGCACGATCTCCTCCTGCTGTGCCCGCACGCGCTGCTGCAACCGCCGGTAGCCGTACAGGCACGCGGCAACGGTCATTACCAGCAGGATCAACACAACAACGGCTTCCAGCCCCAAACCACCCGGCACTTTCTGTTGTAACGATTCAGCCCGGACCCTCTTTACCAATAGCAGCAGTGAAATGTACCCCGCCGGGCGAACAATCTTTACGATGCGCATATAACACCAAATATCCCCAAAAATTGTTCAAAACTGCCGTTCACTTAACAGAACCACCATTTGGCTTAACGAATACATATCTGCCTGATTATATGTATCTTGACGGCCTAAAGAGCACAACCATACCTATGCGGCGGTCCCTTTTGCTGATCCTACTTCTTTTTTCCTCCGCTGCTGCGCTGGCGCAGCGGGGTAATTTCCATGTGTGGGAAGACCATACCCGCAACGCAACGGCCACACAGGCGCTGGAAGCGTACCGGCAGGGGAAATTCCGGCCGCTGGCGCCCTCCTACCTGAACCCGGGCTTTACGGAATCCGTGTACTGGGTGGCGCTGGGTGCTATTCCGCAGCCAAAGGAACTGATACTGGTAGCGGATAACGCGCATGTCAACCACCTGGAATGGTATGCGGTGAAGGATAGTGCGGCCGCATTGCTTGCCGTTACGGGAGATTTCCATCCTTTTTACCAACGGCCGCTTATTCACAATACTTTCGCTTTCCCGCTGGAACCGCGGGCCCCGCTGTACCTGCTGAAAGTGGACAAAGCTTTCGAATCCCTGCAGGCCCCGCTGAAGCTCGTTACCATGCAGGAGCTGCAAGACATCCGGACCGGGGAGGCGTTGATGAACGGCATACTCACCGGCACTATATTGCTGATCATACTCTTCGGCATATTCCTTTTCGCCACCACGCGGGAGATGGTGTATGGATGGTACGCACTTTACGTGTTTTGTATGCTGGGCTGGATATGGGCGAACCGGGGGTTGGGGTTTCACTATTTGTGGCCGGATTCCGTTTATTTCGCCAGCCGTTCCCGGCTGACATTTGCCACAGCCAGCCTCATTGTAAGCGTACAATTCCTCAGCGCCTTCATCGGCCTGGACCCGAAAGGGCGCAACCGCAAGATATTATGGGGCTTCCAGTTCATCTGGGCCGTTACGCTCGCCCTGATCCTCTGGCCGATGGACTACACCGTT
The DNA here is from genome assembly GCF_007992715.1 of Chitinophaga cymbidii. Taxonomy (GTDB): domain Bacteria; phylum Bacteroidota; class Bacteroidia; order Chitinophagales; family Chitinophagaceae; genus Chitinophaga; species Chitinophaga cymbidii. The sequence continues at coordinate 719,364 of NZ_BKAU01000005.1, read as the reverse complement.
TTCGAGCGGTACAGCATGCTCCTGCAAAGCACCATTCCGGTTTTTACATTGATCGGTGTTTTTTTCATTATCGGCGCACTGATCCAGAAGATCCGCAAAGGCAACATGCCCGCCCTCCTCTACCTGGCCGGCACCACTGTATTGCTTGCTTTCGTGGCCGCCGAAAGCCTTTATCATCTCGGTAAGGTAAAGCTGCCGGAATTTTTCTCGCACTTCGGCGTATTCACCGGTGTGGTGCTGGAAATGATCATCATCACATTCGGGCTGGCCGCACGTTTCAACACCTACAGAAAAGAAAAGGAAGCGGTGCTGCTGCAAATGAACGAACAGCAAAAAGCGCTGACAGATACGATCATCACCGTGGAAGCGGCACAACGGAAACAACTGGCCGACACCTTGCATGACGAGATCGGTTCGATGCTGTCCCTCGCCTCGCTGAACCTCGGCGCTGCAAAGAATGAACCGGCGATAGAACAAACCCGGGGATTGCTGATGACCGTCAGTCACACGATCCGCAACATCAGTCATCAGCTGACGCCGGTAGCCATCGAAAAATACGGGCTGCTGCATGCCATCAGTGACATGGTGCAGATCGCCAACGCCTCGGGGAAGATGAAGATAGAACTGATACTGGTCGGCTTCAAAAATGAGCTGTCGTATCCATCCAATTACCAGCACACGATTTACCGTATCATACAGGAACTGTTGCAGAATATCATAAAACATGCCGGTGCTTCCAACGTGCTGATACAACTGGTAGAGCTGGAAGACAGCTGCACCATCATCACGGAAGACAATGGCAGGGGCATAGACCTCGCCGCCATGGGGCCGGACTTCCTGCGAAGCGTGCGCTCCAAGGTGGAATACCTGCAGGGGCGGATGAATATCGACAGCCAGCTGCAACAGGGCACCATGACTAATATCGAGATCCCCTTACCGGGAAAAACATTGACTGAATTGTATTAAACCCACATTTGCTTATGCCGCACCGACTGATCATTGCAGACGACCACCAGCTACTCATAGACGGACTGACCGCCGTACTACACGAACCCGGCGAGTGGGAAATATTGCCACCCGTCAACGACGGCCGCCAGTTGCTGGACCGCCTGGCCGTATCGCCGGTAGACATTGTTTTACTGGACCTGAACATGCCGCATATCGACGGCATCAAAACGCTGGAGCTGCTCAAAAAGCAACATCCTCATGTAAAAGTGCTGGTACTGACGAACTATAACCAGCCACAGCTGCAGGCAGAAGTGCGCAAGCTGGGCGCCAACGGCTACCTGCTGAAAAACAGCTCCGCCGCCGTCTTAAAGACCGCCATCCGGGCCATTCTCTCCGGACAAGAGTATTTCGAGGAGTTACTGCAGCCGGAAACATCGCTGCCCGCCTACTTCATCGACGAGTTCATGAAAAAATACCAGCTCACGCGCCGCGAAGTGGAGATCATCAGGATGGTGGGCAGTGAGCTGACAAGCAAAGAGATCGGCCATCAGCTGTCGATCAGCGAGTTCACCGTAAACACCCACCGCAAGAACATCCTGCGGAAACTGGAAGTGAAGAACACGGCAGGACTGCTGAACTTCGCAAAACAACATGGAATTTTGTAACGGTACCGAAATTAACTACCTTCATCAAGCTACCCCACCTTTTATGTGTTTGTACCCGGTCCGGGACCTGGATCTGTGATCCGTTTCCCTGGCCATATTATGTTCCATTGTTAAAAGCAAGATGATGACATCAGACAAGTTACAGCAAATATTGCAGCAAGGTGAAGGACTGGAAATAGAATTCAAAACATCCGCCTTCGAATTGAATAAAGACGCTTTTGAATCCGTTTGTGCCTTTCTGAACAGGAGAGGCGGGCATTTGCTCCTTGGCGTCAATAATAACGGCGGCATTGAAGGTGTGATCGAAAACTGTATACCGGACATCATCCACAATATCGTCACCAATGCCAACAATCACCAGAAGCTGAACCCGCCGTTTTATCTGTCTCCGGAGGTGATCGATATCGATGACCGCAAAATAATTCACCTGTACATACCCGAAAGCTCGCAGGTACATAATACCAACGGGCGGATTTTCGACCGGAACGATGACGGGGATTTTGACATTACCAAACATGCCGATCAGGTAGCCAAACTATATCTCCGGAAGCAGACTACCTATTCGGAAAACAACGTCTTCCCTTACCTGGAACTTGCGGATTTTAAGCCGGCACTGTTTAAAAGGATAAGGGTACTTGCGGAGCATGAGCGGGCAGGTCATCCCTGGATGGAAATGTCGGATGACGAGCTTCTGCGTTCAGCAGGCTTGTACAAAAAAGACCCGCTCACGGGCAAAAGCGGCTATACCCTCGCAGCAGCGTTACTTCTCGGAAAAGACGAAACCATCATGAATGTGCTGCCGCATTACAAAACAGACGCCATCGTCAGGATCAGCAATCCGGATCGTTTTGATGACAGGGATGATATTCGGACCAATCTTGTTGACAGCTACGACCGGTTAATGTCGTTTATCGGCAAGCATCTCCCCGATAAATTCTATCAGGAAGGCGAGCATCGTACCAGCCTGCGGGACAGGCTGTTCAGGGAAGTGATCAGCAACCTGCTCATTCACCGGGAATTTACAAATGCCTTTCCGGCCAAGCTCATCATTGAAAAAGACCGGGTGTATGCCGAAAACTGGAGCCGGCCCCACGGAGCCGGGTTAATCGACCCAGCCAACTTTGCCCCGTTCCCTAAAAATCCTGTTATTGCAAAATTCTTTAATGAAATGGGAAGGGTAGACGAATTAGGCTCAGGCGTCAGGAGCACATTCAGGTACTGCAGCGTATATACACCTGGTGCACATCCGCAGTTTATAGAAGGCGATATATTCAAAACGGTCATTCCTCTGAAAAATATTGGGAAAACCACGCCAGTAAAGGAAAGTGGATGGCCCCAGGTTCGGAGAAAAGTTCGGAGAAAGTTCGGAGAAAAGTTCGGAGAAAGTTCGGAGAAAATCCTGCTGGTGATCTTCCGGAGTAATGGATTATCTGCGTCGGCTATTGGAAAAGAAGTGGGCATTTCTTCCCGGGCGGTGGAAAAGCAGCTGGCCCGGCTGAAGGACCTGGGAATCATCAAACGGGTAGGCCCCGACAAAGGCGGTTACTGGGAAATATCTGACCTCTCCTGAGCGCCGGGCGTCAGCCGGAGAAAAAATAAAAGGCTGCCCGCAGGAGACATGGGGCAGCCTTAAAGTTTTCATAGAGGGATAGTAATGATTTATTTAGTGGGTGTAATCGGTTTAAGCATTTGAAATGACATGCCCGACTTGGCCGCTTCCAGCTTCTCCTTATCCATGCTCTTTCGAATGGTCGCAGCGAGGTCATGATCTCCTTTCTGCTCCAGCAGGTTAGCGTAGAGGTCCAGGTAGATCACTTTCTGGTTGGCATTCAACCCTGGAATATCCGTGGTCAGCAATTTGGCCCAGGCCGTCGCTTCCTTCAGCGCTTTTTTGTTTTCGCCGCCGAAACGGTGGATGCTCTGCGCATAACCGTACAGCCAGTCGCCCCCGGTGGCGTTCATCGGGATGAGCTTTGCTGACAGCATGCGGTTCACCACATCCGTATATTTATTCCAGTCACGCAGGGAATAGTGCACCGTGAGCTTCGCTTTCGCCCTGACCTCTGCCTTCTTTGCATAGCTGGTCTGCTCAAGCTTGTCCAGAAAGTCTTTGAACCCCTGCTCATCCAGCACCGCTTTCCCCTTATCCGGATAACTGATGTACTGCTGGGGCCATTTCAGGAAAGTGCTGTAGATCTTCTGCTCCACCTCCTCCTGTCCATAGCGTTTGCCGAAGTCCGCGGCATGCGCTGTGAGGTACAGGAACGGCGCGGAAGATGCGTCTTTGACATGCTCTTTCAGTATCTCCCAGTTGGCGGCCTCTATCCAGGTATTGGCGGGCTGCGCCTCCAGCCAGGACAATGCCACCTTACCGGCCTCCACCTGCTCATACGCATTTTGCAGCGCCTGAAGATAAACGGGCGTGTTCTCAGCTGCATGCTGGCTGAGATAAAGCAGGTTGCGTTTCGGACTGATCGCATCCAGGCCATGCTGGATGAAGCTAACCGTATCTGTCTGCCCTACCACCTTATGCACGACTTCGCCATCGCCGTTAATGAAAAGATAGGTGGGGTAAAAACGGATGTTGTATTGCTTGCGCAGCGCAACACCCTCACCTTTCTCCATATCGATATAAGCATTGATAAAATTACGGTTGAACACCTGCCCTACTTCCGGCACACTAAAGACGTTCTTCGTCATCCATTTACAAGGGCCGCACCATACGGCGTAGGCATCCATGAAGATGAGCTTGTTCTGCTGCTTTGCTTCGGCCAGCATGGCTTTCCACGTCCAGCTGCTATCCCTGAACGCTATCTGGCTCTTTGCCGGGAAGCTGAGCGACAGCAACAGGCTAAATATGATCGTATATGCTCTCATGTTATTTTTTGTTTTGCTGTGCTTGTTTACCTACCGCAATGAACTCCGGCGCTTCCTTATAGCCGCCGTTGCGGTGAACGATCTTTCCATCCCCATCGATGTACAGAAAATCCGGATAAGCCTTGATCCTGTATTTCTTCACCAGCGCCGGGCCATCTCCTTTTTCCATATCCATCGATACATTGATGAAATGGCCGTTATAGTAATCCGCTACCTCGTCCAGCGTAAATACGTTCTTCGCCATCATGATACAAGGGCGGCACCAGGTGGTATAGGCGTCCAGGAAGATGAGCTTGTTCTCTTTCTTCGCTTTCGCCAGCACCTCTTTCCAGGAACCCTTCGTAAAGGTGATGGAGCGGGTATTGCGTGCACGCATTTCCGCTTCCGACAACGCTTTCCGCGCTTTTTCCATCAGCAGCGAATGATCCTTTACTACAAGGCCGGCGCCTACAAAATCGATCTGGGTGGTATCCCTGTCAAAGAACACATACACGGGATACATGAGCATGGCAAGATGCGGTGCGAACTTCTTTCCGGCTTCGGAATTCATGTTCACCCGGATGTTGATGCAATTTTTGTTGAAGAAGTCGGCCACGGAATCCTGCGTGAATACTTTTGATTCCACTTCTTTCGTCACCGGCATAATATTCATGCCCCTGACATCTACAAATACCAGCTTACCGGTTGACCGGGCCTTAGCCACGGCGGCTTCAAAGCTGATGTCTTCAAACTGCACAGACTGCTGTGCATAGGTCACCGAACAACATAACGTGAGAATAGCTGCTGCTGCCAATTTTACAATTCCTCTAACTGCGTACATATAATGTGGTTTTTAATTTTGATAGCCTGTGTTCTGCTGGATCAGCCCGTTTGAAATATCTATTTCCGACTGCGGCACCGGCAGTACTTTACGCTTCTCTTCCAGGTCCGGCGTCTGCAACGGGCGGCCTGTACGGATCAGGTCGTAACGGTAATGCCCTTCAAAAGCCAGTTCCCATCTGCGTTGCTGCAAGATCGTGTTTACCAGCGCCTGCGCGTCCGCAAAGTCTGCAACGGTGTAAGGCGTTGCATCGGGCAATGAGCGGCTGCGTACATCGTTCAGCCATTTCACGGCGTCCTGGGTTACGCCTTCCGTTTCCGCAATGGCCTCCGCAGCCGTGAGCATCACCTCGGCCAGCCGGATCACGGGCACATTGTCCCGGCCATTCGAATTGTTGAACTTGAAGGTGGTCAGCTCATTGAAATGGTCCGGGTTATATACCTGGTCACCTTTGAACATCAGTTCGCTCACCCGCTTGTCTCCCGCTTCGAAAGACTGCGTAAAACCGCTGTTGATCCAGAACGATCTTTTGAAATAATACCCGTTGCCCAGATTGTTATTCATGCTGGTGGATGAGCTGGTCATGTGGCTGACGGGGAAGGCCAGCAGGTATTCTTTCGTGAGCGTTTGTGCGGTGCCGTTAGGATTGGCGGGAAAAAGACTGGTCAGTGAAGATGTCAGCTCATAGATGGCCGGCACTTTCGTCAGCACTTCCCTGGCCGCGGCGGCCGCTTCTTCCATCCGTCCCATATAGAGATAGGTCCTCGCCAGCAGGGCACGCGCACCTCCTTTGGTGGCGCGGGAGCGTGTGCGGAGGTCGCTGGACTGGTTGTCTTTCAGGAAAGGAATGCTTTCCTCCAGGTCCTTGATGATCTGCGCATATACGGCCGCATTGGTGGAACGGGCGATCACTTCACCCGTATTATATCCTTTGAACGGCGTAAGCTGCAAAGGCAATCCCCTTCCTTCCATCTGTCCGCTCAGCGCACCGTCTCCGAAGAACTTCAGCAAATCCAGGTAAGCATAGGCGCGGATAAAACGCGCTTCGGCCACCAGCGGGTCCTGCACTTCCTTCGGGTAGGCGGCGTACGCCGGGATGTTGGCAATCGCGTTGTTGGCAAGGTTAATGGATTTAAAGTAGACCGTCCACAGGTCCGCGATCACCGCATCGTCCGGCGTACTCTGCCCGTTGGCGTAAATATCGTAATAGGTGCTGTGGCGAAGGTTATCCGTCGTAAAATCGCCGTATACATAGGCGATGTTGCTGGTCACCGCATCGAGCAGGTTGAAGTAAACCTCAGCCAGCGCCTGTTCGGTGCCGGCTTCTGTTTTGAACACCTCACGGTCCGTCAGCGTATTTTCCGGCGCAAGGTCCAGTTGCCGGTTACAACCGATAAAACAGATCACCGATATAAAAAACAACTTTCTCATAATCCTACGTTGATTCCGAATTGATACGTTTTAGTTTGCGGCATGGTCAGCTCGTCGTACCCCGACTGCAAAGCGGAAGACCCAAAGGCATTGACTTCAGGGTCCAGGCCGGAATAGCCGGTGAGCGTGAACAGGTTGGTGCCGGCTGCAAACAATTGCAGGGAGCGTAAGAACTTCAGCTTTTCCGGACGGATGGTATAGGCCAGGCGCAGGGTGCGCAGGCGGAGATACGAAGCGTCTTCCAGGAAGCGGCTGTTGGTCCTGCTGGTGGTATAGTCCCGGAGGCCCGAGGCGCTGCCGGGCGAAGTGGTTACGGAATTGTTGACCAGCTTCGGGATGTCCGTTTCATGACCCGGCACCAGCCAGTAGTTCAGAATTTCCGTGCTGAGGTTAAAGGCATCTTCCGTTACATAAGTAAGCAGTGTAGCCCTCGATCCATTGATCATCTTGTTCCCCACGGAGAAAGAGAAGAATGCGTCCAGCTCCCAGTTGCGCCAGTTGAGCGTATGCCCCATACCGCCGTAAAAATCTGGCAGGCTGCTGCCGTAAGAACGCCTGAAATCATTTACGTCTTCCACCACGGCAAACAATGACGCGGGCGGCGTAAAGCTGACGTTGCCCTTGTTGTCGCTCCACTGCGGATTGCCAGACATGGGATCTACTCCCCGCCAGTCATACAGGTAAAACTGTGCCGCGGGCTCTCCCGCTTTCATGTATTTCCAGGCATCATTGGCCAGGCCCACTTCCTTGCCGCTGAAGTTCAGGCGGAGTATCTTGTTCGTATTGCGGGAGATGTTGAAGTTGGTAGACCAGGCAAGATCCTTCCGGCGGATGATCTCGGCCCTCACCGTCAATTCCAGGCCGGCGTTCATCATATCCCCGATGTTCTGCGGCTGCGATACCCAGCCCTGGTAGAGCGGAATGGCGGAGGAGAGGATCATGTCCTTAATGCGGCGGTGATAATAATCCAGGGTGATGTTGATGCGGCTGTTCAAGAGCGTAGCATCCAGGCCCACGTCGATGGAGCGGGTCCGTTCCCATTTCAGGTTGGGATTGTCCGGCTGGAGGATTTCAAGGATGGGTGTTCCCGCGTAGCTGAGATTATCGTCGTTGAGCTGGTATTGCCCCTGGCTTCCATAGTAGGAAGTGGAGTTGTTGTTACCGGTGAAACCGATGCTGCCACGCAGCTTCAGGTCATCCAGCCACTTCTTTTCCTTCAGGAACGGTTCTTCTGAAAGGCGCCACCCCGCGGAGAACGACGGGAAGCCCACATACCGGCGGTTCCGCGAAAAACGCGACGAGCCATCGAGCCGGTACGTGACGCCGGCCAGGTATTTGTTCCGGTACTCGTAGTTCAGCCTTCCGAAGAAGGAACTGAGCGCCCACCGCTGCGTAAGCGCGGCTTTCACATATTTGTTATTGGCCGCGGCAATGCTTTTGATCGCATCATTGAAAAAGCCGTAGCCGCCGAGCGACAAAATGGATTCGGTGGAATGTTCGAAGCTCTGACCCGCCACTGCGTTGATGTAGTGATCGCCGGTAGTTTTCAGCACGCTGATCGTATTGTTTGTAACGATCTTCCGGTTCTGCGAAATGGAGCTCACGGCATCATCGCCATAACCACTCGGGCGCTTTACCCTTCGCGTGTAGGCATCGCCGTTGCTAAGCTGCGTACCGAACTCCGAGCGAAGTGTCAGCCATTGCAAAGGCTTCAGCTCCAGGAAAATATTACCCAGCCCTTCCGATGTTCTCAGGCGGTTGGTATTGAGCCGCGCATCCGCAACAGGGTTCACGTCCATGCTGCCAAAAGGATTGGTGCCGCGGCCATAATTATAGCTCCCGTCCGCATTGAATACCGGCAGGTTCGGCGCTTTTTGCAAAGCCGCGCGGTAGATCTGCATGGCATTCATGGAGGAATTGTCCACATAGCTCATGGACATGCTGATCCCCGCCAGGAAGACCTGGGACGGGCGGTAATTAAGGTTCACCCGGCCGCTGTACCGCTTGTAATCGTTATTGATCACATACGAAGGCTGGCTGGTATAAGATCCGCTGACATAATACTGCGCTTTCTCTCCGCCGGCAGACAGCGAGGCGTCCGCCTGCTGCGATATGGCCGTGCGTGTGATCTCATCCACCCAGTCCGTATTATCCTGCCCGCTGAACGTATAGTTCTGCCCCAGCTCTTTGTAGTATTTGTTATATACTTCATTGTACTGCGGGCCGTTCAGCAGTTTGTATTTGCCGATGGGCTGCACGGTGCCGGTGATCATCCGCACGTTGAAAGATTCCGCGCCTTTTTTACCTCTTTTGGTAGTGACAAGGATTACCCCCGCGGAGGCCCTGGAACCATAGATGGCGGTAGCATACGCATCTTTCAGTATTTCGATGGATTCGATGTCTGCCGGATTGAGGGCGGACAGCGGATTGTTCTCGAAATCCTGTGGCGGCGTATAGTTATCAGCCACGGAGGTACCGTTAAAGCCGACCGACGGTGTAGTGGAGTTGTTAAAATTCCGGTTGTTCAGGTCTTTACCCGAGCCATACACCGGAATGCCGTCGATCACAATGAGCGGTTGGTTACCATCCGGGTTGAGCGTACTCAGGCCCCGGATGGTGATAGCGGTAGCAGACCCCGGCACGCCGGAGCTGGAAATGATATTCACCCCTGCCGCTTTGCCGATGATGGCATTGTCGAATGACAAGGCGGGGGATTTGGACAGCTCCTTTGCATCGATGGAGGCGATGGAGCCGGTGATGTTGCGTTTGCGTTCGTTACCGTAACCGATGATCATCACCTCGTTGAAGGTGCGCTGATCTACGGGCAGCGCCAGCGTAAGCAGGGAGGTCTTGCAGGCGGATTCCAGCTTGTGAAATCCCACAGCAGACAGCACCAGCGTATCCGAAGGCTTTGCCAGTATCTGGAATTTCCCGTTCTCGTCCGTAATGGTGCCCCTTGACGCGCCTTTGATCTTAACGGTGGTGAATGGGACTACAGTGCCGTCTTTGGCGGACTTCACGGTGCCATCGATCTTCCGCATTGTTGTATCACGTTGTGCATGGAGCGCCTGGCTTCCACCAAGGAAAAGCAGGGCCAGCACCAATGTATTTCGCATGTTTCCGTGTTTTAGTTAAGACCGCCCTTCCATATTTCAGCAACGTTCGTGTACTGGTTGCCGTTCTTTGAACGACCGCCGAATACCCAGATCACGTTGTCATTCACGAAAGCACTGAAATAAGCGCGGGCCGGGTAGTTCCCGGGCAGTGCGCGCACGTCGCCGGCTTCTGTTTTCGTCCAGTTCACGCCATCATCTTCCGAAACCCAAAGATCGGCCTGCGTGCCTTCCGCGGTTTCTCCGCCAATGAGCAGCATCTGGTCGTTATGCACGATCACCTGGTGTCCCTGGCGTGCGGTGAATGCTGTGCTGGTGGTTACTTCCGTCCAGGTAAGCCCGTCCGTGCTGGTCCATACATCGTTCAGATAAGTTTTACCATTGTCGATCCCACCAATTAGCCAGATCTTGTCTTTATACACGAATACGGAAGGATTGCAACGTGGCGTAAATGCGGCGGCGTCCGTTACTTTCGTCCACGTATTACCGTCTGTAGTATTCCACACATCATTATAAGCCGTGCCGTTCGAATTGGTGTTGCCGAATGCGGGGTAGCCGCTGCCACCGATCACCCAAAGCTTTCCGTTGAATACTACCGCGTTGATGCGTTCCCGTATGCTCCAGCGGTCTGCTGCATTTACAGGTTCGGTTGCCGTCCAGGTAAGCCCGTCGGATGAGCTCCACACTTTATTGGTCACCTTGCTGAAATTAAACCCGCTACCGGGAATATGTCCGCCCAGTATCCACATTTTGTTATTAAAGCCGGTCACCAGCGCGCCATGTTCCGCCATCGGGATGGAATCGCCGTTGTTGTCAGCTGCCTTCAGGCGCGTCCAGGCAGCGCCATCCGCAGATTGATATACGCCAAATGAAAAGGCGCCGAAAGAGCCGATCGTGGATGCTACCGCATAATACTTGTCGTTGAAGAACCCGGCCTTCACATCATGGAAAGCGCCAAAGCCCGCGTCCCCGGACTTCTGCCAGGATACGGTCTTCGGATCCAGCTTCGCCACGTTCACCTGCACGGTGTACTGGCGGGAAGTAACCCCGTCTTCCGCCGTTACGGTATACACCACAGGATTCGTGTAGTCATTAACGGTAGTGCCGGATTGCTGAACAGTAGCGCCTACTTTTACAGTAGCGCCGGCAACAGTGGAGAAACTGGCCGTGAGTGCGGACGCATCGGTCTGAAATTCAAGACTGTCTTCGTTGAAGATCTTCATGGTTGTCTGGTCTACCGTGAACTCCACTCCCGTTGAAGGAATGCTGAATTCGGTGATCCCCGCAAGGTTGCTGCGTTTGTCCTCTTTCTTGCAGGACGCGAAAAGGAACAGGCCCAGCGTCAAGGCGCCGGACAGATAATGGTTGATCGAAATGTTGTTGAAGCGCATAGTATTTGATTGAATTATTGGCAATAAGATTCCGCACAGCTCCTAGCTGCGTTTTTAAACAATCAGTTTGCGGTCCATAAACTGCGCTTTGCAGTCCCACGTAATGTGGGCAGGGAATAGTTACTTTTTGATCAGGTATATCACATCGCTGTATATCCTGCATTCAAGGTGCATCGTGTTGCAGATGGCCGTCAAGACCTCCTGCAGGCTTGCATCTTTAAATTCACCAGTATAGTGTTCGTCCGTTTCCAGCGGTACGGTGAAGATCACATTCAGGCCGTACCAGCGTTTGAGCTTGTCCGTAATTTCTTTTTCTCCGGCCTGGTTAAAGACCAGTTTGCCGTCTTTCCAGTTAGATATCTCTTCATCTGTATGCAGGCTGACATCGGTGCTGCCATTGTTCTTGTTGAAGGTCATCTGCTCGTTTTCCCTGACCACTACCGGTTTCCGGAGTTGTACCAGCGGATGCGGATCGCCGTCCTTCATTTCGTGTATGACAGTTGTCGCTGAATCCATTTTCTTTGCGGGCCGGAGCTTCGTCAGCGGCCAGGTTTCCCGGTTGCGGTCTATTTCCGCCTTTCCTTTCTCGACAGACACCGTAACGGTGCTGTCTGACGGGAAGGCCGAAACATTGATCTGCCCGCCTTTGGCCCTTGCCACGATCTCTTTCGTTTTGATCACGAGCGAGCGGGAAGTATCTTTCAGCTTGAAATAAGCCTCTCCTTTCAGATATACGACGGGATGCAGGGTGACTTCCGAAGGGAACATCAACTCCGATTCCGCATTCAGATACACTTCAGAGCCATCGCTCAGCAACAGTTGCGTGCGTTGCCCTTTTCCGGTCTGCGCGCTGCTGAGCACCCATTTGCCGGCAGCCTGCACCGAGCGCTTCTTCATGTAGTTGCCCATCCAGATGCCTGCGGCAAAAAACACTAAACTTGCCGCCGCCGCGTATGTCCATGTCCGCCTGCTCTTTCGCAGCGCTACTATTTTGCTGTCCTGTTTCTCCGCGGCCAGCGCCTTTCCGAACATCTCCTCAAAAGCCGGCACCGGCGCTGTTTCCTTCCTCTCCTCTTTCCAGTATGATTCTATCCATGCCAGTATTTCCGGCCGTTTGGTAGTATCGGCCAGCCAGGAATTCACCTTTTGTATTTCTTCAGACGAAGCGGTGTTTTCGAAATACCGCTTTAAGAGGTCCTTTTCCACAGATGCTGTTTTAGATTTTCTGCCGGTACATATAGCATACACCTGAGTATGCTTTTGCACCTACGCGGGTAAAAAAATTATTTGAAAATAATGAGAGCGATGGTAACGAGGGTGGTTCCGTAACCGTGGCTTTCGAGGTTTTTGCGTATGATCTTCAACGCTTTATTCAGCTGGTTTTCTACGGTGCTCCGGGAAATGTCCATTTCCTCGGCTATCTGTGCATTGGTATATCCTTCCAGCCGGCTTTTACGGAACACGGCCCGGCACTTTTCCGGCAATTGCTGCATGGCTTTGCCGATCAGGTCCTGCAGCTCCCTTATCTGTACGGCGGGGTCTTCCTGCTTACCGGCATGGGCGCTGACTTCCCGGAAATAATTCTGCTGGTGCCCGATCTTGCGCACATGATTATAGATGAGGTTCTTTGCGATGGTAATAATATATGCTTCAAAAGGCTGGCCGGGATCTAAACGGTGGCGGTGCACCCAGGTGCGGATAAATGTTTCCTGCACGATCTCGTCCGTTTCCGCGTTGCTGGCATGAAATTTTGCAGAGAAGGCCGCGAGGCGCGGAGCGTAACGCTCGTAAAGCGTACGGAAGGCTGCGGGATCGCCGGAAATAAGTTGCTGCACGAGCGCCTGTTCATTCATTGATTGATGCGTGATTGTGTGATCCGGTGTGGGGTAAAGATAGAAAGTTTCCCCGCAAAGCTCAAGCCTGAATTACAAAACCCCGTACCTTAACAGTACGGGGTCGTTCATTGTCAATTGTGCTCCTTCTTTTTTGGGGTCAGCAACGGGATGCTTTTTGGGGTGCAAACGGACTATTTTGGGGTGTAATGGATGAGGAGCGTTTGATAAATCTCTTTTGATGACACAAAGATGCTATGCCTTTTTCTTTCATAAAACCGGTATTTGGTATCTGGCCGGATTTTTTGGATAGCTGGCAGCTCTGGGGAAATAACTGTTTCACAAAAATACGGCCGCACCTATCACTATCCCTTTTCGCCCGGCACCACTAGCGATGACCGCATTCAGCACGATTATTGGCGTTACCTTCAGGAGATCCCGCAACGGGCACGTGCGGACGGATTCCCACTGGACGCGCAACTGGAAACGGGCCCGCTTAAACCATGAAAGGAGGTAATTATGTGGACCATCAGCAACAATAAATCCTGGGAACAGCTCGAACAGCAATTCGACTGGGTGAGAGACATGCGGGGCATTCCGCAGGACCCGGTGCATCATGCCGAAGGGAATGTGGACGTGCATACCCGCATGGTGCTGGCGGCGCTGGAGCAGGACCGCTTTTATCAATCCCTTTCTCCGCAGGACCGTGAAACCCTCTGGGCCGCGGCCCTCCTTCATGACGTGGAAAAACGCAGCACCACGGTCACCGAACCGGACGGCAGGATCACTTCCGCCGGCCACGCCCGCAAGGGGGCGCAGACGGCACGGGGCATTCTTTACCGGGATGTGCCCGCGCCATTCCCCATCCGTGAGCAGATATACGGCCTGGTGAAACACCACAGCCTGCCGCTGTGGCTCCTGGAGCGGCGCGACCCGCTGAAAACGGCCATTCTCGCCAGCCTGGAAGTGAACACCGAATGGCTGGCGCTGCTGGCGAGGTCCGATGTGCTCGGCAGGACCTGCCATGATCAGGCAGACCTCTTGTACCGGATCGACTGCTTCTCGGAGTTCTGTAAAGAGCATGGCTGCTGGGGCACGCCCCGCCCCTTCGCTTCCGGCCAGGCCCGTTTGCACTACGTGCAGAAAGAAGACGGCTACCCGGATTACGTGCCCTTTGACGTACCCGCGGCAACAGTGATATTGATGAGCGGGCTTCCCGGCGCCGGTAAAGACACTTTCGTCCGGAAAAACTTCCCGGACCTGCCGGTGATTTCCCTGGACGATATCCGGCAGGAACGCGGAACGCCCGCAACCGATAAAACCGGCAACGGCCAGGCGATACAGGCCGCCAAAGAAAAAGCGCGGGAACTCCTGCGGCAGAAGAAAAGCTTCGTATGGAACGCGACCAATACCACACGCCAGATGCGGAGCCAGCTGATCAGCCTTTTCCTGGATTACAAGGCCGAAGTGAAGATCGTGTATGTGGAAGTACCCTATGCGCAGCTGCTTCATCAGAATAAAAACCGCGAAACAGCAGTACCGGCATCCGCCCTGGAAAAACTCGTCCGTAAGCTGGAAGTGCCTGCCATATGGGAAGCGCAGACCGTAGAATATTTTTACCATTAAAAAATCGCTGAAGCATCAGCGATTTTTTCTATTTTCAGGAATGGTTGCGGGTTAGCCTGAAAAACCATTTTATGAAACGACCGATCACACCTACTACAACTGTTATAGTGTACGCTATATGCGGCATCGTATGGATTCTCGCTACCGATACACTGCTAATCGAGCTTCCCTGGAAAATGTCTTTCGACCGGCTGTGGCTGGGACAGCATTTCAAAGGCGTCCTCTACATTTTACTATCCAGTTTCCTCCTGTACGGACTTATCAAAAGGAACATGGCGCGGCTGGAGCTTTCGCAGAAGGCCTACATGCGGATGTTCCGCGAGAACCCGCAGCCTATGTGGATCTTCTCCACAGAAAATTTCCGCTTCCTGGAAGTGAACGACGCCGCGGTCAACCTCTACGGTTACAGCCGCGAAGAGTTTTTGCGGATGACGATACTGGACATCCGGCCGCCGGAGGATATCCCGAAGCTGCAGCAAAACCAGGGAGAATTTCGCGGTGGCATAACTTCCGGCGGACAGTGGCGGCATTATAAAAAGGACGGCACGCTCATATACGTACGCATCCAGGCGTTTGAAACGATGTACGACAAGCATCCTTCGGAAGTGGTGAGCGTATTCGACATTACCGATAAATACATGGCCGATGAAGCGCTGAACAAACAGGAACAGTTGCTGAAAGCGATGATCAACAGTACGGAAAACATGGTATGGGCCGTGAATACGCAATTGCAGCTGATCGCCCTGAACAATTCTTTCCGGCATCACTCGGGGCTTTTTACCGGTATCAACGAACCCGCGCCGTTCTGGGAGGAATATTACCGGAAATGCCTGAACGGCGAGCGGCAGCTGTTTGAATATGTCATTCCGGGCAACGACGAAAAATGGAAATATGCTGGGCTGTCTTTTGAACCGA
Source organism: Chitinophaga cymbidii (assembly GCF_007992715.1). GTDB lineage: Bacteria > Bacteroidota > Bacteroidia > Chitinophagales > Chitinophagaceae > Chitinophaga > Chitinophaga cymbidii. The sequence goes on along the minus strand of NZ_BKAU01000005.1, from coordinate 703,746 downwards.
TCATACATCAGGAAAAGATCATCGGCGTCGCTTGCCAGGCGTGGAATGCAACAGAGAACAAGGAAAACGAGCTGAAGCTCAAAAAAGCGCTGGAACGGTATGATCTGCTGTCGCTCGCCACCAACGACGCCACATGGGATTATGATCTTGCCTCGAATGTGATCACCTGGAACGAGAAAATGCAGCAATGCTACGGGTTCCGCGGTACGGGTGCGGATGTTTCCTATTGGCAGGGGCGTATCCACGCGGAAGACAGGGAAAGAGTGATACGCACCATCGAGGAAGCCATATGGCGGAAAGAACGCCGCTGGCAGGCCGAATACCGTCTCCTCGGGCTGAAAGACCAGTACCGCCATGTGGTCAGCCGCGGCTATATCCTCTATAACGAACAAGGAGAGCCCTTCCGCCTGATCGGAGCGTTAATGGACGTGGAAGACAAGGTCAGGCAGCAGGAAGAAATACGCAAACTCTCCCTCATCGCCAGCATGACCCACAACCCCGTGATCATTTCCGATCCCGAAGCGCGGATAGAATGGGTCAACAAAAGCTTTGAAGACCTTTCCGGCTATACCCTGGAAGAAGTGCGGGGCCTGCAGCCGAGCACGTTCCTGCACGGACCGGAAACTCAGGAGGCTACGATGCAGGAAATACAGGAAAAGCTGGCCACAGCGCAGCCCTGCGTGGTGGAAATACTCAATTACAGCAGCGTGGGCCAGCCCTACTGGGTGCTGATGGACATCACGCCCGTGATGGATGCTTCCGGGAAACTGGAGCGCCTCATCACCATACAGACCAATATCACCGAAAAGAAAAAGATCGTGGAGCAGCTGCAGGAAAAGAACAAGCTGCTCATGGAAGTCGCCTACATCAGCTCCCACCGCCTGCGGAAGCCCGTTGCGTCCATGCTTGGCGTAATGGCGCTGATGGACAAGGAAAACCTCGCCAATCCCGAGAATGAACGCCTCCTCGGCTTCATCGAACGGTTAACCAATGATATGGACGCCATGCTGCACGAGCTGGCGGACAAATGCAATCACATCTATCTGGCAGAACAGTCACAAAATGATCATCCCCTTTAAACAGCCGTAATGCTTTATTGCCTACATTTGCCATTGGTCAAAAAATAAGTTAGCAATGCGTAAAGGATTTATTGTCAGCGGGCTGATAGGGATCATTGGCACAAGCCTCCTCGGATGGTATGCCAGCCCGTGGTGGTATGTAGTGCTCGCAATGATTGTAGCGCTTTTTATTATGGGTATTAACGATATGATGCAGACGAAACACTCCATCATGCGCACCTACCCTGTTTTCGGCCGCATGCGGTACTGGATGGAGGCCCTTCGCCCGAAAATGTACCAGTATTTCGTGGAATCGGACATCGACGGGCGCCCTATTAACCGGATCGACCGCTCTACCATTTACCAGCGCGCCAAGCAGGAAATGGATACCATGCCCTTCGGCACGCAGCTGGACGTGTATGAAGAAGGATATGAATGGATGAGCCATTCCATTTCTCCCAAAGATTTTCACAAGCTCGATCATAATCCCCGCGTAACCATCGGCAACAAGGATTGCAGGCAACCTTATTCCGCCAGCATCTTCAACGTGTCCGCCATGAGCTTCGGCTCCCTGAGCAGCAACGCCATCGAGGCGCTGAACGCCGGCGCAAAGATCGGTGGCTTTGCCCACAACACCGGGGAAGGCGGCATCAGCCCCTACCATCTCAAGCACAACGGCGATATCATCTGGCAGGTGGGCACCGGGTACTTCGGTTGCCGCGATGATGACGGGAACTTCTCTCCCGAAGTGTTCGCCAAAACAGTATCGCTTCCGCAAATCAAAATGATCGAATTGAAATTGTCGCAAGGCGCAAAACCCGGCCACGGCGGCATTCTGCCCGCAAAGAAAAATACGCCGGAGATCGCTGCCATCCGCCACGTGAAGCCGAATACCACTGTTTACTCCCCGCCCTTCCACAGCGCGTTCAACAGCCCGAAAGAGCTGGTGCTGTTCCTGCAGCAAATGCGCGAGCTGTCCGGCGGCAAGCCGGTAGGTTTCAAACTGTGCATCGGCAGGAAAAGCGAGTTCATTGGTATTTGTAAAGCGATGATCGAACTGGACCTGTATCCGGATTTCATTACGGTGGATGGCGGTGAAGGCGGTACCGGCGCGGCGCCGCAGGAATTCTCCAACCATGTGGGCGCTCCCCTGCTGGACGGACTGGCATTCGTGCATAACATGCTCACCGGCTTTAACATCCGTCATCATATCAAGATCATCGCTTCCGGCAAGATATTGAGCGGTTTCCACCTTATCCGCGCCATCGCGCTCGGCGCCGATGCCTGCAACAGCGCGCGCGCCATGATGATGGCCCTCGGATGCATCCAGGCCCTGCAATGCAATTCCAATAAATGTCCTACCGGCGTGGCTACACAAGACCCGGCGCTGACGATCGGCCTCGTGGTTTCCGACAAAAAACAGCGGGTGGCCAATTATCATGAAGACACCCTCCGCACTTTCGTGGAGCTGATGGGCGCCGCCGGTATAGAGGATTACAAGAAGCTCACGCGCTCGCATATCTACCGCCGCGTTTTCATGAATGAAGTGCGCACCTTCGAAGATATTTTCCCTTCCCTGGAACCAAGCTGCATACTGAACAACAAGATTCCGGAGAAGTATAAACAGGATTATGAAATGGCGCATGCCGACAGATGGTATTAGCATATGAAACCCGGAGACATCCTGCTGCACCGCCTTTATCACCAGCAGATCGCGGCCACTGCCTTTACAAAACCTGAACAGATCGTTTCATGGCTGACTGCCATGCAGTCGCAGGAATATGCACAGGCAAAATGGGCCATCGGCCTGCGCGTTCCCGGCCTGCGCGATGCGGATGTGGAGCAGGCTTTTAATGAAGGCAAGATCCTGCGCACGCACGTCATGCGCCCTACCTGGCATTTCGTTTGCCCGGAAGATATCCGCTGGCTGCTGCAGCTCACGGCTCCGCGCATTCACCAGCTAAGCGCGTACTATTACCGGCAGGCCGACCTTGATGCGGGCATCTTCCATAAAGCGCACAAGATCATCGCTAAAACGCTCGAAGGCCATCAATATGCCACGCGCACCGTGCTGCAGGAAGCGCTGCGGAAGGGGAAGATCATTGCAAGCGGCGTGCGGCTGGCCTACATCATGATCTATGCCGAGCTGGAAGGACTGGTTTGCAGCGGCCCGCGGGAAGGGAAACAATTCACCTACGCCCTGCTGGAAGAACGCGCCCCCGCTGTGAAGCCACTGGCGCGTGAAGACGCGCTGGCCGCGTTCGTCAACCGGTATTTCACGTCGCGCGGGCCAGCTACGGTACAGGATTTTGCTTACTGGTCCGGCCTCACCGTTAAAGATGCCCAGGATGGCGCCGCACAATTGCCTTCCACCTTCATCCGCAAAATGATCGATGGACGCGAATATATTTACCTGCCCATCAGTCCCGATAAAAAACTGAAGAATGCCACTTTCATCATGCCGGATTACGATGAATACGGCATGAGCTATAAAGACCGCGAAGCGCTGATGCCGCCGGAGCATGTGAACGGCGTGTTCGATCACTGCATGGTGGTAGATGGAAGGATTGCGGGAAGCTGGAAGAAAGCGCCGAAGAACGGGATCACTACAATACCTTTTATTGCATTGAGCGACGCCAAACGCAAAGCATTGGAGAAAGCGGTGAAAAGATATACGGCATTCCAGGCGGGAGCGGTTTCATGAGCGCGGGGACCAATCATTCCGTCCGCAGCGATCTCACCGGGTCCATCAGCGCTGTTTTCACCGACCGGTACCCAACAGACATCACCGCCACCACAAATGTGATAAGTATCGCCAGGCCAAAGATGCCGGCGCCGATCTCCACGCGGTAAGCAAAATTCTGCAACCAGTTGTTCATCACCCACCATGCCAGCGGCGCGGCCAGCACAAAGGCGATCAGCAGCAGCCAGGTAAATTCCCTGCCGAACAGCCAGAGAATGCTCCGGACGCTGGCACCCAGCACCTTGCGGATGCCCACTTCCTTGTTCTTTTGCGCCGCCATGAAAGATACCAGTCCATACAACCCCAAACAACCGATCACGATCGCAATGAAAGCAAAGACCTGCACAAGGTTCAGCAGCATCCGGTCTTCCTGGTAAAACCGCCCGATCCGCTCGTCCAGGAAATCATATTTATACACATGATCGGGGAAGGATGCGTTCCATGCTTCTTCAATGGCCGCCAGCGCCGGTTTCAGGCTGCCGGCATGAATTCTCACGGCGCATCTGCCATACCAGTTAATACCGGTGATGATGCACAGCGGGTTGATAGCGTCGTGAAAGGATTTGTTGTGAAAGTCTTTTACAACGCCCACTACTGTACCTTTTCTGCCGTTGATGCGGACGGGCTGGCCGATCGCTTTTTCCGGCGAGGGAACGTCCAGCTTCTTTACGGCGGTTTCATTCAGCAGAAATTCGCGGCCGGTATCCGAGGGAAACATATTGCGTCCGGCGACCAGTTGCAGGCCGAAAGTGGGAACGTACCGGTCATCGCCGGCCTTGTAGTAAATATCGAAGTTTTCGGGATTGCTGCGGCCACCGTAGATGATGCGCGCGCTGTAGGTTTCGTTGCCCGCGGGCTCTTCCGCGAAGAAGCTCACGTCTTCCACGCCGCTGATCTGTGCGAGACGGCCGCGTAGGGTGCTGACGGTGGCGGATTCACGCACCGGCACCTGCAGCATAACGACCGCCTCTTTATGGAATCCCATATCCGCCTGCTTCGCGAAACGCATCTGGTGAGCGATCACCAGCGTGCCGATGATCAGCAATTGCGAAATAGCAAACTGGGCAACGACCAGTCCCTTTCTCAGCGGGAAACCACCGATGTGCTTTTGGGTCAATTTCCCGCGAAGGGCCACCACGGGCTGAAAGCCTGCCAGCACAAGGCCGGGATAGGAACCCGATAAAAATATGACCACCAGCAGCAGCACTGCTAAAAAAGCCAGCAGCTGCGCGTCATGCAGCAGATCAATGTTCAGCTGCAACCCAAAATAGTGGTTCACCGCCGGCAGGGCCAGCTGTGCGAGAATAAGCCCCAGCACCAGCGCCGCCGTAGCGATCACCGCCGTTTCCGCGATGAACTGCCAGAAGAGTTGCGCCCGCCGGCCACCCAGCACCTTGCGCACGCCGATCTCCTTTGACCGGCCCAAAGCCTGCGCCGTAGCAAGGTTCACAAAATTCATGCAGGCCGTGATGATCAGGAACAGACCAATAAAAGCCAGCGCCAGGAGGTTCTGTTTGTCCACCTTCCCGTCTATCTCCGTATTGAAATGAATATCCCGCAGCGGCTGAAAGCTGAAATGGAAGCCGGCCCTGCTCCTGTTATAATATTTTTCAGAGAACGCGGGTAGCATGTTATCTACCGTGCCCAGCGCCACGCCGGGTTTCAGCAGCACATAACATTGCAGGATGCTGCTCGTCTGGTACCAGTTGGTATCATCGAAAGAGCCGTGGAAAGCATCGAGGTTGTCGTAGGAAACGTAGATCTCCTGTTTGCGGTCGGTGTTAACGGGCAGATCGCGGAGGATGCCGGTGATGCGGAAGTCCAGCCGGGTGTTATCGAAGCGGTTGGTGAGGCGGATCACCTGGCCGATGGGGTCCGCATCGCCAAAATATTTTTGCGCGATCCTTTCCGTAACAATGGCCGTATTCGGTTCGGTGAGGATGGTTTGCTGATCACCGCGCAGGAGCGGAAAATTAAAAATGGAAAAGAAATCCGGCTCCGCAAAGGACACACCATGCTCTTCCTGGAACTTCAGGCCATCGCCGGAAAACGGCGCCGCTACCGGCAGATCCCCGAAAGTGGCGATGCGGGCTACTTTTTCAGCAAAGGCATAATCTTCCCGGAAAGCCTTGCCCAGCGGGGGCGGTACACCGGCGCCGCAACCCGTTTTTCCGGTCTTCTCTTCCGTGACCACGCGGTAAATCCTGTCTTTCTGCTGGTGAAAATCATCAAAGCTCAAATGGTATTTTACGAGGCTGAAAATGAGAATGGCAGCGGAAATGCCGAGGGTAAGCCCGGTAATGTTCACAAGGGTGTAAGCCTTCCGGCGTTTGAGATTTCTAAAAGCGGTCAGGAAATAATTCTTCAGCATGATGCATTTGTTTCACTCCGGTCTTTGTGCAATAAAACTGCCATATTTCTCTTTGTGTACAGATGGATCAGAATTGAACATTTATATATTATCAAATATAACATATTAAATAGCCCTGTTCATTTCCGGACGGGTGCCGTCCATTAATGGGAAACGTCCATCGCGGGATGTCTGCACATTTGCCGCTGTTGTCTATTCTTTGCGGTCTTATGGCCGCAAGTTGCTAAATTGGAGGATGCGATATTTCAATATTTCATTGCATGTACTGATCTGGGGCTCTCTCCTGCTGCTTCCCTATTTTATTTCAACACCGCAAAGCGACTACCGCATAGGTCCTGTGCCGGGACTGTTTTTCACTTTATCTGGATTGATACATATGGGCATTTTTTACGGCCATGCCTTTTACCTCTATCCGAAGCTGTATAACCGGCGTTTATGGTGGCTGTACCTGCTATCGCTCCCGTTGCTGCTGGCACTCTCCTTCGGGCTGAAATCCCTGATGGCAACGGTATGGTTCCCGGACATCAGGATAAACGAACGCACCGCCAGGTTTATCTACGCCCCCTCCGTGGGAGCGCTCATCATCAGTATCGTTTACCGGAATGTGCTCAACAAGTTCAAAGCAGAAAAAGAACAGAAAGAACGGCAGGCCGCGCAATTGCAGACAGAATTGAAATTCCTGCGCTCGCAGGTGAACCCTCATTTTCTTTTCAATGTATTGACGAACCTCGTGGCGCTTGCCAGGAAAAAGTCCGACCGACTGGAACCCGCGCTCATCATGCTTTCCGACCTGATGCGGTACATGCTGTACGATTCCCAGGGGAAAAAAGTGCCGCTACAGAAAGAGATCGGATACCTCGAAAGCTACATCGCCCTGCAAAAGCTGCGTTTCGGCAGTGACGTGGAGATCTACAGCGACCTGTCCGCCGGCGATAACGATCACCCCTATACGATCGAGCCGATGCTCCTGATCCCTTTCATCGAAAATGCCTTTAAACACGGAATAGACTATATTGCACAACCGGAGATCAGCATACGGTTGGCGGTTGACGGCGATGAGCTGCGCTTTGAAGTGATCAACCGGTATCAGCCGCAATCCACCGGCAAAGATGAAAGCTCGGGCATCGGGCTGACCAACGTGAAAGCCCGGCTGGAACTGCTATACAGGAACAGGCACAAACTGATCATCCATGACCGCGACGGTCTTTTTCATATCACCCTCACATTGAAAACCAGATGATGCGTTGTATTGTTATCGATGATGAACAGCTGGTCCGCGAGCTGCTGAGCGACAACATTGCGCAGGTGCCGTTCCTGGAACTGGTGGCTACCTGCAAAACAGCCATGGAAGCGGCGGACATCCTGCAACGGGAACAGGTGGACCTGATGTTCCTGGACATACAGATGCCCCGCATGAACGGCCTGCAGTTCCTGCAAACGCTGCCCCATCCTCCCATGGTCATCCTCGTTACGGCATACGAGCAATACGCCCTCGAAGGGTATAACCTCAACGTGCTGGACTACCTCGTAAAGCCGTTCCCCTTCGAGCGGTTCTTCAAAGCCTGCAACAAAGCTTATGAGCTGTTCCGCCTGAAGCAGCAGCCTGCCATGCAGGAAGAGCCGTACTTCTTCGTGAACGTGGAATATACCCTGGTGAAGATCGTGGTATCGGATATTGAATATATTGAAGGATTGAAAGATTACATCAAGATACACCTCTCCTCCGCGCCGTACCCGGTGCTTACACGAATGACGATGAAAGCGGCGGAAGAAGCGCTGCCGCCCGGCGCATTCGTGCGTACACACAAGTCCTACCTCGTGGCCGTGCGCAGGATCACGGCTGTTAAACGCGACCTGGTATGCATCGGCGAAAAGGAAATACCCGTGAGTGATTTTTATAAAGATAATGTGACCCGCCTGCTCCGCCGCCCGTAAATTCCCCGCTTCATCGCAACAATTCCCCGCCTTGTCTACGTGGCAAATTCCGCACGATACAGTGTTTTAGTTTTGGGATAGCAACGATGTTTTTCTCACCAATAAAACTGAAGATCATGGGATTTGCATTCATCATTATCATACGGATACTTTTTGCCGCCTGTATGGTATTCATTATCGGTTTTGTGTTCGGTTCCTTTTCAAAGCGCCCGGTGCTGCGGACCCTCACAAAAATAGCGGCCATCCTGGCCATCGTACTGTTCTTCATGTCCAACGTATTCCTGATGCGCTTCGGCCATGCAGGCTGGCGTGACCGTTACGGGCATGGTTGCCGGTACGACAGCACGGTCCATCACGGCTATCATCCGCAGAAAGTCGTTTCTTTACAGTATGATGGCTCCTGATGAACGTTTTAGCTGGGCATTGTCCGTGATGGACATACCGCCCGCCGCACACGTACTGGAGATCGGTTGCGGGCATGGCATCGCGGTATCCATGATAGCGCCCCTGCTCACTACCGGCTCCATCACGGCTGTAGACAAGTCCGCCGCGATGATCGCGAAGGCTGCAACCCGGAATGCCGGGAACAAAGCGGCCCTGCTCACCGGTGGATTTGCAGACGTACCTCTCCTCCGCCAACGGTACGATATCATTTTCGGGTTCAACGTGAACATTTTTCAAAAGCCTCCCGGCGTGGAAATGCAGCGGATAAGGAAGCTGCTTTCTCCGGGAGGCTTGTTATATGTTTTCTACCAGTCGCTGCCCGGCGGGAACGTGGCCGGGATGAAAGGCATGGCGGAACAGATTCAGCTGCAGCTGGAAACTGGCGGATTTGAAATACAAAATATTCACTTTAAAAAAGTTGGAACCGGATCATGTATTTGTTTAATTGGCAAATCTTTATTAGAATTGTGATCAGCAAGTCACTCCAAAGACCGGCTAGTTCCAGCAGAGAGAAGACAGCCCCAAAAGATGGTGATAAATGTTTTTTATTTCCTTATATCTAAAAAAGCGATGTAGAGCGCACAAAACTTAATTCTTGCACATATGGATACGTGATCTCAATCTTCTAAAACCAGAAGCAGGATGTTTCATGCATATAACGCGCATCCTTGAATATATGACGTTTCCCTACCCTCAAATAAACAATATGCACATCCCAGCTTATAGACCGCTATTGGTATTATGTATGCTGCTGTTGTGGCTGTCCGTGAAGACAGTAACAGCGCAGTCAGCCCACCCATTGCGGGGCCACGATGCTTCCCGCAAATACTGGTTGCAGAAAAACGATACTCCGCTGATCCTTATTCAGATCAACGAAAAGGGAGAGATCAAAGCGCCTCCTCCTGCGGGGTTTGCGCTGATGGAAAAAAGGTCCTACAACATACGGGTTATCGTAGATTCGCCGCACACCGCACACAAAGCGCTGCTTAAATACTTGCGAGAGCAATGCCTTGCTGCTTATGAGATACTCGATAACAAGCAACTGTCCACCCTACATATTTATGTCGATCTGTATGGCCGGGCCGACTTGGATACGCTCAAAGCACAGCTATGGGCGCTTGCGGATATCCTAGACGAAGAAGATGTCCAGGAAGCCCTGAAAAACAGTCCACATAATTTTGACCGTCTCCTTGGAAAAGCATTTCTGACGCAGCAGCTCTTTGGCACTATTTTCACCCTCCGTTTTGGGAAAAAAGACATCTCCCTGCCTTTTGATCAAAAAGCTGTGCTGGACACCACCATTACCACAGTAGATGAAAATGTCAGGCTTCCCATCCTGGTAGCCGACATGAAAAAGCAGTTCATTCGCGCCTATTTCACCGCCAGCAGGGATACCATTGCCCCATTGATCGACGGAATGAGACCCAGGGTTTTCTATGATGACATACTACCCGCCGCTGGCGGCATGTCTAAAAAATACGAGGATTTGCTGAAGGAAGTCAAAAAAGAAGACGGGCCTTTTATCTGTGATGACGACGTGCTGAACCGCTTCAGAAAGCTTAACGAACAATTTTACGCCAACACGCTGATCAGGATACTGCGGACAAAATGGCTCCTCTGCTGGACCTGGTATATGGCGGGCGACCTTCGGCTCAACCCACTGGGTTTTACCGACAAGGCATTGCTGCCGGTACTAAAAGGCGACACCAATAAAGTGAAGGATTACAATGCGTATGTTCAGTCTGCCAAACAGTTGATGATCCACTCGAACGAACTGAACGAAGCGAAAATAAATTACAGGTTGATGGATAGCCTGCTGCGCTTGCAAGGGAAAGGGGAAGAACTTTTCGGGGAAGCTGCCCAGAACAGCGCACAAGAAACGAGAAACAAGGAAAGCGCTGCCACAGGTCAGAAAGTATTGCACACAATCAACAGCAGCACGATGCGGGTAGTCTCCGGCAGGAAGCCCCACCTATATCTATTGTTGTCCTATAATGCGGCGAACAAGCTGAAAGGTAGCACCCATAGCAAAACAATCACCTATACCGCTGATGTAACGGCAGAGGCCATGGCTTACAATATCGCCGCCGGCCAGCAATTCCAGGTAAAGCAAAGCAGCTCCCCGATACCCGACAAATCCAGCGTGATCAGCGAACTTGACAACATCGGCAGCATTGCGGAAGCAGCATTAACGGCCGCTAACAGTGCGGTGCCGGGATGGACGCAGATGATAAATATCAGCAGTCCTCCTTCCCCTCAGCCATCCAGCATACGGGTAGGCTTCCTTGCTACTCCCTCCGTAGGGGCCGCAGCACCTCATATACCCGAAGCTACTTTTCTTAAAAGCAAGCCGTCATTTCGTGTGCGGGTACACAATGAAGGAAGGAACCAGCTCATTCTCCTGGAAACCGGTACCGGAGGAAGACTGATACACAAAGTAAATATTGCAGATTCCATGTGGAAAGTAATGCGCACATATTGCTATGAAGTAAGGAATGATATCATGGAGGAAATGCAGCAGCAGATCAGGAACGATACTTCAGAAACATTCTTCCTGTTCGAGGAAGCAGAACTGGCGTTTTATAAGACTGCAGAACAGCTAAGAATTCAGGTGAACGGAATCATGGAGAAGATACATGCAAAATACTTCGACAGAAATACACAGGCCGTTTCAGATACGATTCTTGCCCGCATACAATTCCTGAACGGAGCAGGCACATTCTTTGGATATCCCAAATACATACTACCGCCCGCCATATTCAAAGCTCAAGCGGATACAATACCAGCTTTCAGAAATCAATATGAAACGCTCGCTACCACCGAGACGCCGCAGAAGAACAGTCTTGAACCGCTAATCACCGATAAAAAGACCGGTGAAACGGTCGTAAAAACAACGGATTCCTACAAATCCGCCAAACCCCACTTCATCACTTCCAGCCTGGGCGTAGCATGGATACCCAACAGGTTCCAGAGAAGCGATGCTACCCTATCGAACGGTACGATCACCAATACACGGGACGAAGCCAACATCAGGCTTATCACAGGCATTCATTTCCATCCTGTCAGGATCATCCTGGCGGACGACCGTTCGGTGTTCCGGATGAAAAGCTTCCGGGAAGTTGCCAGCAGAACATCCCTGTTCCTGGGCGCGAGCTTTCCCAAGCCGCTATACAACCTTCATTTTGGCGGGTCAGTGGATATATGGACAGGTGTAAAAGCCTCAGCCGGTATTCACGTATACAGATATACGAAATATACAGTACTGAACAACCAGGTAACGAAAGAAGAATCGAAATATCTGTCCAACGGCCTTTTCCTTAGCCTCTCCATCACACCAGCAACATTCGTTAAACTAATCGGGCTATTCAATCTTTGATACCATGAAATCATTATACATATTATACGCTGTCATCTTCCTGCTTGTGTTTTCCACCTGCAAAGACGATGATATGGGCGGAGACCTTACAGGCAGTGAATATATACGTGGCCGCCTCTTCCTCGTGGACACCCTGACGCAACAGGCCACCGGTACGCCGCTCGCCAAAAAGAAGATCAATATCAAATATGCTTCCAGCACAGATACGCTCAACTATCTCTTCACCACTACTACCGACGATGAAGGCTACTTCTTGTTCAGTAATCTGAAGGAAAACACCAGCTACCGCCTCCTTTATGAAGAAACGGTCAATGGCATTCTGTATATGGCTGATTCTGCGGCAACCGCTCCTACGGACACCATGCGCCTCATTGCCCGCCTGGCGGACTCCAGGCAAAACGGTATTCATATTATGACGACAGACATCAACGGAGGCGTAATAAAAGATGTTTCCATCTGCATCTTCAACAGTCCTTCCCTTGGGTATACGAGTGGTTCCTGCGACGGCAGCAACTATACCATTACATCCAATGCGGCCGGGCAAGCATTCCAGTTCGGCCTTCCGCAGGGCAAATACTACCTGTTCGCAACGGCAAAGATTAAAGACCTCACCCTGACCGTAAAAGATACACTGGAAATAAACGGCCAGGTGAAATATGACACGCTTCGGTTCAGCCTTCCCAACAGCAACAATGGCTTGCAGTATACTGTGCTTTCACCGGAAGGCAATCCTGTCAGCGGTGCGGAAATATGCATTTTCTCGGGAACGAACACCGGATATCTTGACAATTCCTGCGATGGCAGCAATTTCCAGCTCACAACAGATGTAAGCGGAAAGGCTTCGCGGTCGGCATTCACGCCCGGCACCTACTATCTGCTTATCAAAGACACGGTGAATAAAATTCCCTTCATGGCGAAAGATACCATCACCATCGGCAATACCGTGTTGAACGAAACCATCCGCCTTAAGGCTCCTAATGGTATCCTTGCAACAGCGCTCGATGCGGAAGGCGCGAGGCTTCCCGGGGTTGACATTTGTATATTTACCAGCGGACTGCTCTTCCAACGGGATACCTGCGAGGGCAGCAACTACCAGTTGAAAACCAACGTCCAGGGAACAGCGGCGCAATACGGCCTTGCGCCCGGCAGGTATTTCGTGTTGGGTACGCTGAAAGTGGGCAACGACACCTGGATAGGCCGGGATACCGTGGATGTGGCGGAACTGGTGGAAGAACCCGTACTGATGCTCCGCAGGAAATGACCGGCTATTTCTCTACCTTTGTGCCGTTAAAGCAGCGACATGAAATTTGAGCAATACCGCATTTCCGAAGAAATAAAAAGAAGTCTGGAAGAACAGGGATTCAAACGGCCGACCGACATCCAGTATAAAGCCATTCCTTCCATCCTGAAAGGCGACGACGTACTGGCCATCGCACAAACAGGAACCGGCAAGACCGCTGCTTTTGCCATTCCCGTTCTCCATCTGCTCCAGCAGCAGCGCCGCTCCCGTACCAAAGGGGAAGTGAAATGCCTCGTGATGGTGCCCACCCGGGAACTCGCCATCCAGATCGCGGAAGTGTTCAAAAAGCTCGGGAAATATACCAAAGTGGATATCATGGGCCTCTTCGGAGGCGTGGAGCAGGAAGCGCAGATCAAAAAACTGGATAAAGGGGTGGACGTACTGATCGCTACGCCGGGCAGGATGTTCGACCTGATCAGCCAGGGGCACCTGGACCTCAGCCATGTGCGCACGCTCATCCTCGATGAAGCGGACCATATGCTGGACCTCGGCTTTATCCGCGACATCCGGGACGTGATCAAACACCTGCCCCGCCAGCACCAGACCCTCTTTTTCTCCGCCACCATCGACACAGAGATCAAGGACATCGCCTATTCCATCGTACGCAATCCCATCCGCATACAGATTTCGCCGGAAGACCCGGTATCGAAGAACGTCAATCATTCCGTAGCGTATGTGGAAATGGACGATAAACGCTTCTTCCTCGAAAGGCTCATAAGGGAATTCCCCGAAAACAAGATACTGGTGTTCGTGCGCACGAAAGTGCGCGCAGAGCGCGTTTTCGCCGCCATGCAGCGGGTAGGCGTCCCCACGTTGACCATGCACGGCGGCAAGGAACAGGAAGACCGGCTGTCCGTCATGAATGAATTTAAAAAGGGTGACGTGAAAGTGCTGATCACCACCGACGTGAACGCCCGCGGCATAGACATTCCCAATGTGGACTACGTGGTCAACTACGACCTGCCGGACGAACCTGAAAACTATGTACACCGCGTGGGCCGCACCGGCCGGGGCATTCAGAAAGGGCAGGCCGTATCTTTCTGCAGCGCGGAAGAAAAACCCGTGCTCGAGGCCATCCAGGCCTATCTTGGTAAAGAGATACAGGTGATGAAGATCGACAAGAACGATTACCGCGAAACCATCAGCTTCTCCGAAGACATCCCCAACGACAACTGGCAGCTGCTCATCGACCAGCATGAAAAAACGCTCAAAGAGAACAAACGGAAAAAGAAAAAGCGCTGACCCTTTCATTTTGCGCCGTAAAGGATTATTTTAACGGGATGAAACGCCCCAGTTTACGCACAGGGCGTTCCCTAAAAACGAATATCAACAGATGAAATTCCCGTTAAGATTACTCGCGTTCGCATTCGCCGCAACCGGCCTTGCCAGCTGCTCACAGGCGCAGGAAGAACCCAAATGGGTGTCCCTTTTCAATGGTACGGACATCAACGACTGGATCGTGAAGATCCATCACCACGAAACCGGGGAGAACTTCGGCAATACCTTCCGCGTGGAAGACAGCATCATACAGGTACGCTACGATCAGTATGGCGATTTCAACAACCAGTACGGGCATCTTTATTACAAGCAGCCCTTTTCCCATTATCACCTGAAGCTGGAATACCGTTTCGTGGGGGAATGGTGCAAAACGGCGCCCTCCTACACCATCCTGAACAGCGGCCTGATGTACCATTCCCAGGACCCGCGCACCATGCCGAAGGAGCAGGACTGGCCCATCTCCGTGGAAATGCAGTTCCTGGCCGGTCTTGGTGACGGGCAGCCCCGCCCCACCGGCAATATGTGTTCTCCCGGCACGCACATCGTGTACAAAGGCAAGCTGGACTCAACGCATTGCATCAACTCCTCTTCCAAAACCTACGAGGGCGACCAGTGGGTGAAAGCCGAGCTGATCGTACTGGGCGATTCCCTGATCACGCACATCATCAACGGCGATACGGTGCTGCAATACTCGCAGCCGCAGATCGGTGGTCCGGTGGTGAATAATTTCGATCCGGCGATCAAGGTAGACGGTAAAAAGCTGTCATCCGGCTTTATTGCGCTGCAAAGTGAAGGTCAGCCGATCGATTTCAGGAGGATCGAGATCAGGGACCTGACGCCGGAAAATAAACGTACGGCCGCCGCACAATAATCCAGCGACCCGGCACCGGATCATGCCGCATTGAAATGCCGGCCATGATTCGTTTTCACCGGCACAAACGCCGTGTTCACCGCAACATCTTCCCTGTTTGCCGGACGGATGCTACATTTGTAGCGCATGAAAGGACATCTACAGCAAATTCTGCTGCACATCGCGGGCAGCCTCGCTTTCCTTGCCCTGCCGTTCCTTTTTTCGCCGGACGGCTCGGAACGCGGTATTACGGCGTTGTGGGATGTGGCGCCGATGCAGCGTGATTTTCTCACGTACCTCCTGCTGCTGGGGTTCTTTTATGTAAACTATTTCGTGCTCATTCCCCGGCTGTATTTCCCGAAGAAATATATAGTGTTCATCATCGCGATGCTGGCGTGTTATACGGCGATCAGCCTTGTACCGCCGGCGCTGATACCAAGAGCGAAGCTGCAGGAATCGCTGCGGCCGGCCAAAACGCCCGGGGCCGGGTGGCAGCGGCCGGATGAAGAACCGCCAAAGGGCAGGCCAGCGGGCGCACCGCATATGCAAAGGCCCATGCCCAACCACTTCTTCACCGACCCACGGCATTTCTTTCTTTTCCTGTTCGTAGTATTTTTTTCGCTCGTACTGCAGATCAGCAACCAATGGCGGCGGACGGAAAGGGAAAAGCTGCAGGCCGAACTGGCCTTCCTCAAAGCGCAGATCAACCCGCATTTCCTCTTCAACACCCTGAACAGCATATATGCGCTGGCGTTAGAACGTTCGGAAAATACCGCCGCCGCCGTTGTAAAGCTCTCCGGCATGATGCGCCATGTGATCAGCGAAGCGGGAAACGACATGGTGGACCTCGGCAAAGAGATCACCTACGTCCGCAATTACATCGAACTGCAACGCATCCGGTTCTACGGGGCGCTCGACCTGGAAGTGACCGTGGAAGGCAATCCCACCGGCAAACAGATCGCGCCGCTGATACTGATCCCCTTTATTGAAAATGCGTTCAAACATGGCGTGAACCCCGACGAACATTCGAAGATCCGCATCGGCTTGTTCATCCATCAACATACTTTGCGGCTGGATGTGTTCAATCATAAAGTACATGTGCAGGCGGACGATCAGGAAGAAAGCGGGCTCGGCATAGAAAATACCAAAAACAGGCTCCTGCTGCTATATCCCGGCAAGCACATCCTCACCATCCGCGATACTGCCGGAGATTTCTTCATTTCCCTTACATTGCACCTGGAATGATCCGCGCCATTGCCATAGACGATGAATTGCCGGCACTGAAAGTGATCGAGAACTTCTGCCGGAAGGTGGATTTCATTACCCTGGAACGCAGCTTCAACAAGACCGCCGAAGCGCTGGCCTACCTGGAAAGATCGCCGGTGGACCTGCTTTTCCTGGACATCCGGATGCCCGCCATCTCCGGCATCGACTTCTACAGGCCGCTGCAAGATACTACACAGGTGATCTTCACCACCGCCTACAGCGAATATGCCGTGGAAGGCTTTAACCTCAAGGCGATGGACTACCTGCTGAAACCCTTTACCTTCGAGCGTTTCCTGCAAGCCGTGAATAAAGTAGCGGAATACCGTCAGCTGATGGACCAGTCGCCGCAATACCTTTTCGTGCGTGTGGATTACAGCCTGGTGAAGATCGATACGGCGGACATTCTTTTTATTGAAGGGCTGGATGATTACCTGAAGATCCGCCTGCATGCGCAGAAGCCCATCGTAGTGCGCATGACGATGAAGAACATCCTCGAAAAGCTGCCCCCGAAAGCCTTTATCCGCGTACACCGTTCCTACATCGTTCCGTTCAGCAGAATTGAACAGGTAAAAAACAAGGTGATCACCATCGCCGGAGAAACCATCCCCATCGGCAGCAGCTACGAAGCGCCTTTCTTCGCCATTTTCAAATCATAAACCCGTTTCACCGCAGGATTTTCCTTCTTCACCGCAAATAGTTGCCGGCGCAGATTTTTATGGGAACATTTGTATCAAAACCAGTGAACATGGAACGTAAAGAATTTCTCAGGAACACTGCCAGCGTGATCGGGCTTACGCCCTTCCTCCCTGTGCTGGCCGCCTGCCGGAAGAACAGCGACACGGACACCGCCGCCGAAACCGGCACCGGCGCTGACGGAGAAACCTGCACCGTAACAGACACGGAAACAGACGGGCCCTATCCGCTGTACAACAGCCGCGGCTCGTCCATTCAGCGGACAGATATCACCGACGGGAAAACAGGTCTGCCGCTGGCGGTTACCATCGTCATCCGCAACGTGAAAGACAGCTGCAATGTGGTGGCGGATGCGCGGGTGGATATATGGCATTGTGACAAGGACGGCTACTATTCCGGCTATACGAATTCCGGTTATCTCGGCACGCAGAACAACAGCGCGCTGGTATTCTGCCGCGGCCTGCAATACACAGACGCCAATGGGCAGGTGAAGTTCACTTCCATCTACCCCGGCTGGTATCAAGGCAGGGTGACGCACATCCATGCCCAGGTCTACATCAATAACAGCCTGAAGCTGACCACGCAGATCGCTTTCCCGGACGCCATCAACACCGCGGTGTATAACACTTCGCTGTACGCGGCGCACGGGCAGAACAGTCTTACCAACGCCGGCGACAACATCATCATGGATTCGCTGGACAATGAGCTGGCAACTGTAACGGCCAACAGCGCCACAGGAGGGTATGACCTTACTCACACGATATACATTTCCGCGTAATTTTCGTATGCAATCACAATAAGGGTTGGCATCTATATGCCGGCCCTTTACAAATCTTCATCATGAAAAAAGCGATCGTTAAAATAGCCTTCCGGCAGATCATCGATGCCAATGCATCGGGAACATTTGAACGGGACGTGTGGCGGGACAGCTACCAGGAATATCTTGTGCAGGTGCAGTCTTTCGACCGGGAACGCCAATACCCTACCTGGGACGCGCTGCGGACGGCCATTCCCAAAGCCAATGTGAATGTGCAGTATAAAACGGCCTTTGCGATCGGTTTGTACGTGCAGGGACTACAAAACAAAATACCCGGTGCAATTACTGCATCCGGGCAATCCATATCGTTTGAAAATTATCAGTTTGAGATACTGGCTTCAGATGTCAGGAATCCAAACATTCACGCCGTTTCCATCACTTACACCACACCGCCGCTGGAGCTGCTGGACGCTTTCGGGGCCTGGCTGCTGCTGCGTCGTGAAACGGAGGTGTTCATGGCGGAGATACAGCCCGGCCTGTCCATCGTGCATTATGAAGCCGCCTGATGCAGGCGCACCGGCTCTTCCAACTGCGCGAAGTAGTCCGCCACATCCTGCCAGCTGTTCATTCTTCTATAATCCTTGTACAGCTCGTGGCCCACGTTGTGCGGGGCGCTGAAGAGCAGGGGCTCGCCTTTGAAGAACCGCAGGTTCTTGTCGTAATCATCGATCATATAATCCGCTTCCACGATCGTTTTCAGACCGCAGAACACAATGTGTTTCCAGCTGATGAAGGGGAAGTGTTCGCCGAGCCATTCGATCTTCTCGGACAGCGATTGCGGAAATTCTACCGCGGCTGATACAATGAAGACCTCATGCTGTTCCATCAGTTTTTTGATGACTTCCTGGCTGCCCGGTATCACGGGCGCCGTGCGGAAGAAGCCGGGCGTATGCAGGAATTGCGGCACGATGCCCTCTTTCGGGAAGCCCTGTGTTTCGGGCACGCCGTT
This sequence comes from Chitinophaga cymbidii, assembly GCF_007992715.1. GTDB lineage: Bacteria > Bacteroidota > Bacteroidia > Chitinophagales > Chitinophagaceae > Chitinophaga > Chitinophaga cymbidii. The sequence continues at coordinate 684,666 of NZ_BKAU01000005.1, read as the reverse complement.
CAGCGATTCCCGGCTGATCCGCTCGCCGGTACGCTCCTCGTACCAGTCGATATAATGCTGCGTCAGATCCGCCATCACCCCGTCCATGTCTATTACTATTCTTGCCATATTCTGCTATTTGATGCAAAATTATGCAATATTTATCAAATAACCCTATTTAAAATCGCAGAATTTTACATAATATTGCAAAAAACAGCAAAACATGTTAAAGGAAGAGCGGCTGGATTATATTCTGAAGAAGCTGCGCACGGACCAGAAAGTACTGCAAACAGAGCTAAGCAACGATTTGCAGGTATCCGAAGATACGGTGCGCCGCGACCTGGAATCGCTGGCGCAGAACGGCCTCCTGATCAAGGTGCGTGGCGGCGCCATCCCGCATTCTCCCAACCCGTATTCGTTCAAGGAAAGGATCGTATTTCATGAAGATGACAAGAAGGTTATTGCAAGGAAAGCTTTGTCGTTATTGGAAAACGGACAAACCATCATTCTCGACGGCGGCACCTCCACCCTTTCGCTCGCCAAACTTTTTCCGCAGCATCTGCAGCTGCGCGTGATCACCAACAGTGTACCCATCGTGGTGCAGCTGATGGACCATCCCGGCGTGGAAGTGATCTTTGCAGGCGGCAAGATCGTGAAGGATTCGCAAACGGTCATCGGTATGGACACCATCCGCATGTTCCAGAAAGTGCGGGCGGACATTGGTTTCCTGGGCGTTTGCAGTTTACATACAGCCGTTGGCGTTACAGGCCCGGACATAGAGGAAACAGAAGTTAAATCCACCATCGTGGAAGCGTCCAGCAGGGTTGTGGCGCTGGCTACGAGTGACAAGATGGGCACCGCGGAACATTTCAAGATTTGCGGCATCACGGATATCGACACCATTGTAACGGACCAGCCGGAAGACGAGCTGTTCATTCCTTACCGGCAGATGGGGTTGCAGGTATTATGATGATGCCGTCTTTTTCTCCGGCAGATTTCCTTTCGACTCCATTTCCACCTGCTCCACCCAAACCGCATAATCATTCGGATAGATGCGCTCCCCTTTCTGCTGCACGTACTGCCGCGTGAACTCCGCGCCGAAATACAGGATGGCCGAGGAATAATAGACCCAGACCAGCAGGATCACGATAGACCCCGCGGCCCCGTAAGTACTGCCAATCGAACTATTCCCCAGGTACAACCCGATCGCGAACTTCCCGATCATAAACAGCACCGCCGTGGTCATCGCCCCCACCCACACATGCCGCCACTGCACCCGCGCATCCGGCAATACTTTAAAAATAACGGCAAACAAAGCAGTAATAGTGGCAAAGGTCACCACGAGGTTGATGATGTACACCGCCACCACCGTGATCTCCGGGAAAACCAGCGTGAGCCGGGACAGCAGCACTTCTATCACGCCGTGGATCACCAGCGATACCACCAGCACAAAACCAAGACTGATCACCATGGAGAAAGACAACAAACGGGTAAGCAATATTTTGATGAGCCCTTTTCCTTTACGGGGTTTGGCTTTCAGGCCCCAGATGATATTGATCGAATCCTGTATTTCCGTAAACACGCCCGTAGCGCCCACTACCAATGTTACAGCGCCGATGATGGTAGACCATCCGAAATCCGCGGAAAGCGTGGTATTCCGTACGATCTCCTGCACCTGCGCCGCCGCGGCGCTGCCGATCATTCCCTGCAATTCCCCGTACAACGTGCCTTCCAGCGCATCGCGCCCGAGGAAGATATCACTGGTGTACAGCGCGATGATGAGCATCGGCGCGATGGAAAAAACGGTGGAATAAGCCAGTGAGGCGCTTAGCTTCAGCACCTTGTCATCCATGAAGTCCGATGCCGCACATTTGAACAGTTGCCACCAACGTTTGATGCGAAATGGTTGTTTCATACGGATGGGGATACAAAAACCCGGCCTAAAGCAGCCTTATCGCCTGCGTGCTTCCGGCGGTGTTGCCTATCATACACACATTGGGAACCGGCACCCATTCATTTTACCGTCCATTCATGCAGACCGGCGGAATGTTCCTCCGGCAGCTGGATTTCCATTTTCAATGCGGTGGTTTCCACCGGATCGAAGCGGACGGTGTTGTAAGCATCTTTTGTTACAGGGTAAGGATGCAAAAATTTTATCGGCACCCATTCACCATCCTTTTTGTAGTACAGCTGCCAGGAAGCCGGAACGCGGCAGCCGCCCCAGGGGCCATCGTCATACCAGTACACGGTGGATTCGGAAATGGTATAAGGTTTGTCAAAATCGTACTGCAACCATTCCGGCGAATTTTTCTTCGGCCACCAGTGCAGGTAAGGAGCGCTGTGATCCCCTGAACTTTTGGGCTGGTACTGGTCATTCAACGCTTTGAACATGCGCTGGTTGCGCAATGACCCGTTGATCCTGCTCTTTGAAGCGATGGTAGGCGCGGCCTTCGGCGTGGCGGCATATACATCATACGGAATCCATACGGTCATATCGCCCGGCCCGCGGTTGGCCCATGCGTAATAAGGGATGGCGGTTACATTTTGCGCCGTGCGGACCAGCTCGTGACTGTTCAGCTGCCGTTTGGTGGCGGTGCCGGGCATCTCCAGCACCATCACGCCGTTGAGCAGGTCAGGCCGGTATTCGGCTTTTACAACGGCATTCCGGTCCACGACGATATTCTGCACCGAACTGTCCTTGTTGTCCGGACCTTCCAGGCAATACATCAGGGGGCCGCGCTGCAATGCAAAGCGGTATACATCGTCCTTCACCTGCTCATTCGCCAGCACTTTTTCCACTTCCATCGGCAGGTCCAGCAACAGCTTGTCGCCTTTCTTCCAGCTGCGATGAAACACCGCGTAGCCTTTTTCCATTTTATACGGATAAGGTTTGCCGTTCAGCAGGATGACCACCGGCTTTGCCGCGGGTTCCTGCACATGGTACAGATCTCCGGGCACAGGCTTGTCCACCGCCCATCCGGGGATGCGGACGCGCAGGGTGAAAGCCGCTGTTTTGGCGGGGTTGATGGTGATCCCGTTCTTTCCCTGCCAGGGGTAATCCGTTTCCTGCGTGATGCTGACAGTGGTGGCGGGTAATTTGATCTCCGCCGTATTGCCGGCGAAAAGATTGATGTAGAGATTGTTTTCGTCCTGCGCATAAATATATCCCGGCATGGAAGGCAGGAAGCGCGTCATGTTGGAAATGCAGCAGGCGCAGCCGAACCATGCGCTGCGCTGATGCTGCCCCATCGATGCGAGAGGGTTCGGATAGAAAAAACGGTCGCCGCTCAACGATACGCCGGACAGCAAACCGTTGTACAGCGTGCGTTCCAGCACATCGATATATTTTGCATCGCCATGCAGGAGGAACATGCGGCTGTTCCAGTACACGTTGGCAATAGACGCGCAGGTTTCCGCATAAGCGCTCATGTTGGGCAGCTGGTAAGGTTGTCCGAACGCCTCTCCCGCCCCGGTAGCGCCGATGCCGCCGGTGATGTACAGTTTCTTTTCCACCACATCATGCCAGATATCATCGATGGCTTCGAGATATTCCTGGTTGCCGGTAAGCGCCGCCACGTCCGCCATGCCGGTGTACATGTATGTGGCGCGGACGGCGTGGCCTACTGCTTCATGCTGCTCCGTCACTTTTTTGTGCGCCTGGTTATATTCTTTGCTGTCGGGCTTTCCGGGGCCGCGCACATCGAGGAAGAATTTGGCAAGATCGAGATATGCCTGGTTGCCGGTGACGCGGTATAATTTGGTGAGGCCCGTTTCAATGATCTGGTGGCCGGGAAAACGTTCTTCCTTTCCAAAACCGAAATCCTTTACCAGCAGGTCGGCGTTCTTAATAGCGATATCCAGCAGGTTTCTTTTGCCGGTAGCCTGGTAATGCGCTACGGCGGCTTCAAAGAGATGACCGGAGTTGTAGAGTTCATGGCTTAAATCTTCTTCCTTTTCCCAACGTTTCGACCCGATCCAGGGATGCGGCTTCGCGGCCTTCATCGTGCGGAAGGTATACAAGTAGCCGTCCGGCTCCTGCGCCGCGGCAATGTAGGAGATCAACGTATCGAGGTAGCGTTCCAGCTCTTCGTTTTTCTTTACCTGCAATCCGTACGATGCGCCTTCGATGATCTTGTAGATGTCCGTATCATCAAATGTGTACTCCGTGAATTTGTCCGCCGGCAGCTTGCCCGCTGCGCGCAGGAAATTGTCCACCCGCCCCGTAACACGGCATTGTTCCAGCGTGTACGGGATGGTAACGTCTGTGTTGGTCTTCATTTTCGGCGCCCAGAAATGATCATGCACATGCACCTGTGTAAAGGCCACGGGCTGGATGGGGTAATCCCTGCTGAGCGGTACGTGCTGGGAAGATGCCGGCAGTGCGCCGGTGAATATCCATCCTGTTATCCAGATCAATGTATGTTTCTTCATCATGATGCCTGTTTATAGTTCGCCTGCGTTCCTTTGCGGCGGGTCTACGCCGAGCAGGTGTTTTACAAAGAAATCCCGTTTTTTGATCCGGCCGTACGGGCCTCCGTCGCTGTGGCCCATGCCGGGGACGGGCAGAAAGTCAAATGATTTTTCTGCTTTGATCAGCGCGTTGATCACGCGGTAGGTGGATTCGGGCGGTACGTTCGTATCTGATTCTCCCACGATCAGCAGCAGGTGGCCGCGGAGCTTGCCGGCATTCGTTACATTGGATTGCTCTTCGTAGTGCCGGCCGACGGGATAGCCCATCCATTGTTCGTTCCACCATTGTTTATCCACGCGGTTATCGTGGCAGCCGCAAGAAGCTACCGCTGCTTTATAAAAATCAGGATGGAACAGCAATCCGCCAAGGGCGTTCTGTCCACCTGCGGAAGTGCCGTACAGCCCTACGCGGGCGGTATCTATGTACGGGTATTTTGCGGCGAGGGCCTTGATCCACAATATCCTGTCCGGAAAGCCCGCATCCGCAAGGTTTTTCCAGCACACATCATGAAATGCTTTTGAACGGTTGGCGGTACCCATGCCATCTATCTGCACCACAATGAACCCCAGTTCCGCCATGCTTTGCATTTCGCTGAAGCTGCCCATGAAACTCTTGGGCACGAATGCGTCCTGCGGGCCGGCGTAAATATTTTCGATAACAGGATATTTTTTCGCGGGATCAAAATCCGAGGGACGGCACACCACGCCCCAGATATCCGTTTTCCCGTCGCGGCCCTTTGCCACGAAGCTTTCCACCGGGCGCATGCCGGTGGCGAAGAAAGCGGAGGCGTCCGCTTTTTCAAGCTCCATGATCTTTTTACCGTCCTGCGTGCGGTGCAATGCGGTAACGGGAGGAATATCCACCTGCGAATAGGTGTCTGTATAGTATTCTTTATCGGGGGAGAAAGTCACGGTATGATGACCTTTTGCGGGGGTCAGCTCCACAAGGCCCTTTCCGTCCAGCCCGATGCGGTAGTAATGCACGAAATACGGATCTTCACCGGCATGCATGCCGCTGGCACGGAACCATACTTCTCTTTTCTTTTTGTCCACGCTGTCGATCTGCCGCACTACCCAGGGGCCGCTGGTGACGGGGTTCTTCACTTTGCCGGTAATGCCGTCTACCAGGTAAAGGTGCCGCCAGCCGTCCTTTTCAGACGACCACAATATTTCATTGGTTTCCGGCAGGTATTCGGTAAAGATCCTCGATTCATAAATGAAAGTTTCCGTCCGCTCATCCAGCAAGGTTTTTGACGTGGCCGTTTCGGTATCCACTTCAATGATCCGGAAACGTTGATGGCCGCGGTCTACTTTTTCGTAGGTGAAATAACGGGAATCGCCGGCGCGCCAGTGCAGCCGGGGCGCATCAAAAAAATCGATGATCTCCGTATTGACTTTAACAGCTCCGGTTGCACCGACGGGGAAAATGTGCATTTCGTAGGTCGTGAACGGGTCGCCGGGTTGTTTATATGGATGAGAGCGCAGCTGGCCGCGGGTGCCGCTGGCGCTGGTGAGTATGTAGAACACGGAAGAATCTTCTACCGGGTTGATGTGATAACCGACCACGTAGCGGCTGTCCGGCGACCAGGCCAGGGCGCCGTAGGGCTTTTCTTTTGTGCCGTTATGGGTGTATTGCACGGCTGCTGTGTTTGTCGCGGAGTTATTGTCAGGTGCGCTGGCAATGACTGCATGTTCCCCGTCACTTGCGTCGCTCCCCGCCGGCCGGATGAACACATTCCCATCGCGGATAAAAGCCGTCCATTTTTTATCCGGCGAGATACGGTCTGTTGAAAAACCCTGCCAGCGGCTGCGCCTGAAATTCCCCCGCGGGTATCTTCTGCCAGGGAAAGAATCTGCTACCGCACAGGTATATTTTCCGAGATCACAACGGTAACACGCGCTGTCTATTTCCAGCGCTACGCTGCTTTTCCCAAGCTCCATACGGCTGATACGCAACCGGCGGCCATCCAGTGTTCTGCCTGTCACCCGCCCCAGTGCCTCCGCCAGTTTCATATGATCAAAAGCAGCTTGCTTTTTCTTTGCAAACGGTTGTACATAGATGTATTCCAGCACAGAATCCTTCAGCACATTACGATACCAGAAGCTGCTGCCGTCCGCCTGCCAGTGCGGCTGAACACCCGCCCTGAACACCGTGTTCCTGGTAGCTTCTTCCATCGCCTTCGCGTGCCGGTAGCGTTCCAGCATTTCTTTGTGGTCCGGCTGCCAGGGCTCCTGCGCACGGACACCGGTGGTTCCGGCAAAGAGGAAAATAAGGACAAGGACAGGTCTGTATATCATGCCATGCAATTTATTATCCGCAAAGTCATTTATTTTCGTTTGATTTGCTTTACGCATTTTAGCCTTCTCTGCACTGATTTTATCACAATAAAAATAAAGTGTCAATATGACTATTTAAATAAACGGATTTTCTTAACTTCGGTCAGATACTATATGCCAGGTGTTATTTACAGCGATTGCCGACTATCCTTTTATCACCAAAATGCTATTCCATCCATGAAAGTGCTTCAATTTACGATTCCCGTTGCGCACGATAAAGCCATCATCACGCAGTACGACGTGCTGCCGCAGTTCTATCCATGGCTGCACCGCCACGAGGAGATCCAGCTCACCTGGGTCATGAAAGGAAAAGGAACGCTGGTCGTAGGTAATAACATGCATGCGTTCCGGGAAGACGATATCTTCTGGATCGGCGGCAACCAGCCGCATGTGTTCAAAAGTGATCTTTCGGAAGCCGTGCCCGGCAGCCAGGAGAACGTGTATGCGCTGACCCTGTTCTTCAACACGCAAGGCAAGCTCGGGCCGGTGTTTGAGCTGACGGAGCTGAAGAAGATCAAAGCCTTTCTGCAAAAATGCAAAGACGGATTCCGCGTACCGGAAACCCTGCGGGAAGAAGTGTCTTCCCGGATGCTGCAGATCGAGCAAAACCGCGGCGCCCGGCAGCTGATCCACTTCATAGACCTGCTGCATTTCTTTCAGAACATGGAAGAGCCGCAGCCGCTGATCTCCGGCTCCCGCCTGCTGTCCATCAACGAACAGGAAGGTATCCGCATCGGGTATATCTACGATTATATCATGCAGCATTATGATTCGGACATCAAGCTGGAAGACATCGCGCAGCACGCGAACATGTCCGCGCAGGCGTTCTGCCGCTACTTCAAGAAACATACCCGCCTCACCTTCGTATCTTTCCTGAATGAAGTACGCATCAATGAAGCCTGTAAAAAGCTGGCGGACGGTTCGTTCGACAGCATTTCCACCGTTGCCTATCACTGCGGCTTCAACAGCATCGCCAACTTCAATCGGGTGTTCAAGACCATCACCGGCAAATCTCCCAGCGACTACATCCGGGAATTCGGGCAGGTGGATGAGCACGAAACGGCCCAGTAAAATATGCGCAATAACGGGTAATAATTGAAAAGCCATTGCAAGAGCGCTTGTTTAGCTTTAATCAATTATTGCACGTATGTCTCAACCCTCTTCTTTCAAACCCACGCTCAGCCTGCTGGACGCCACCATGGTAGTGGCCGGCAGCATGATCGGTTCGGGTATTTTCATTGTCAGCGCAGATATCACCCGGCTCACCGGCAGCGCCGGATGGCTGCTGCTCGTCTGGCTCATCACCGGTTTTATGACGCTGACCGCAGCTCTCAGCTATGGCGAGCTGAGCGGCATGTTCCCCAAGGCCGGCGGGCAATACGTTTACCTGAAAGAAGCCTGGAGCCCGCTTACCGCATTCGTGTACGGGTGGAGCTTTTTCACGGTCATCCAGACCGCCACTATCGCGGCTGTGGGCGTGGCTTTCGCCAAATTCACCGCTTATCTTGTTCCTGCCTTCAGCGAAGACATTGTTGCCCTGGATATGGGCTGGCTGCGGATCTCCCGGGCGCAGCTGCTATCCCTCGCCGTGATCCTCATCCTAACGTTCATCAATACACGTGGCATAAAAAGCGGGAAGCTCGTGCAAACCACCCTCACGCTGATCAAGATCGCCAGCCTCGCGGCCCTCATCGTTTGCGGCCTGGCGTTGCTGAAACCCGGCATCTGGCAGGCCAACTGGCAGAACGCCTGGCATCTCCATCCTGTATCCTCTTCCGTTTCATATACTTTCATCGGCGCGCTGGGCGCTATCGCCGCCGCCATGGTGGGCTCCATCTTCAGCAGCGATTCCTGGCACAACGTGGCATTCATTGCCGGGGAGATCCGCAACCCGCGGCGCAACATCGGCATGAGCCTTTTCCTCGGCACCATGATCGTGACCGTGCTCTACCTGCTGGCCAACATCACCTACCTCGCGGTACTGCCGCTGCTGGAAATCGCCGGCGCGGAAAAAGACAGGGTGGCCGTAGCCGCTTCCCGCGCGATGTTCGGCGAAGCCGGCACCATGCTCATCGCCGCCATGATCATGATCTCCACGTTCGGCTGTAACAACGGCCTGATCCTCGCGGGCGCAAGGGTCTATTATACAATGGCGAATGACGGGCTGTTCTTCCGGCGCGCAGGGCGGCTCAACCAAGCCGCGGTGCCCTCCTTTGCCCTGTGGACGCAGTGCCTGGTGGCCTGCATCTGGAGCATCAGCGGCCGGTATGGGGATCTGCTGGACATGATCTCCTTTGTAGTGGTGGGATTCTATATGCTGACGATCGCCGGCATCTTCCGCCTGCGCAAAAAAAGACCGGATGCCGAACGCCCGTACAAGGCATTTGGCTATCCGGTCCTCCCGATTATTTATATCTGCATGGGGCTTACGTTCTGCCTGCTGCTCATTTTCTACAAGCCCCGTTTCACATGGCCCGGGCTGATCATCGCCCTGGCCGGCATTCCCGTCTATTATTTTGTTATTACGAAAAAGAAAAAGCCTACTTCACACCGAACTGGTACACCGTAGTTTGCGTGTAGCGCTCACCGGGCTTCAGGATGGTGTTAGGGAAAGAAGGCTGGTTCGGTGAATCGGGGAAGTGCTGCGCTTCCAGGCACATGCCGGCATGCTGCACGTACTTCGCACCGTCGCGGGTATAATCGAGCGATCCGTCCAGGAAGTTGCCGGAATAGAACTGTACGGCCGGCTCGGAAGTGGCCATGGTCATGTAACGGCCACTGGCTTCGTGGTAGAGGGAACCTACCGTGTCAAAACCCTGCTTGTCAAATACCCAGTTGTGGTCATAACCACCTTTCACTTTTCCGATGTCCTGCCCGATCTTTTTGGCGGCCGTAAAGTCCATCGGTGTGCCTTTCACCGGGCTGATCTTGCCGGTGGGGATCAGCAGATCGTCTACCGGCGTATAGTTGGATGCGTTCAGTTGCAGCACATGGTCCAGGATATTTGCGTCCTTGCCGGCGGACAGGTTGAAGTAAGTATGCTGCGTAAGGTTTACCGGTGTGGCTTTATCCGTTGTGGCGGCATATTCGATCTTCAGGGCATTGTCTGCCGTGAGCGTGTAGGTCACCTGTACCTGCAGGTTGCCGGGATAACCTTCTTCGCCGTCCTTGCTGGTGTATTCCAGTACCAGGCTGCTGTCTCCGGGTTGCGGCGTGGCTTTCCAGACTACCTTGTCGAAACCCTTCATTCCGCCGTGCAGCGTGTTGCCGTGGTCGTTGGCCGCCAGCTTATAGGTTTGACCATCCAGCTGGAAAGTAGCTTTGGCGATACGGTTGCCATAACGGCCTACCAGCGTACCGAAGTAGGGGTTGCCCTTTTGCAGGTACCCGGCCAGGGAATCATAGGAAAGCACGATGTTCCCCTTGTTGCCGTCCCGGTCAGGCGTGATGATATCGGTAATAACACCGCCGTAGTTCAGCACTTTTACAACGATGCCGTTGGCGTTGGTCAGCGTGTACTGCAGCACCTCCTGCCCGTCCACATGGCCATAAGGCTGCGGCGCGGCGGTAGTGGCCACGGAATCGGTACTCTCCTCCGCTTTCTTCCCCGCAGAGTTACAGGATGTTGCGATCAGACTGCCGGAAATGATAGTCATGAGCGAAATTTGTTTGATAAACATGATGATCCTTAATTTAAGGTGAACGTGGTTAAGCCTTAAATATCCGTAATAATTCGGGAAAAAAATTGCTAAATATTCTGGGGAACTTTTCAGAATTTAGCTAAAATTGTCAGCCCGACAATTATTATTTTCACACTGACACTTATTTATCAATATCCGTTCACAATCGGCGAAGAATTGAAAAGCGATACCGTCAATTGCATGCTAGCTTTAAGTATCATAAAGTTTAACAGCATGAAAAGATCTATTATCCGCTGCCTGCTGCTGGCCGGCGGCATGGGAATATATACGGCTGCCGCTGCGCAATCTTACGTACCTGAGTGGAAGGACAGCCGCATGAAAGTTGCGCCGAAGGCGGACATCCAGGCATATGCTTTTAACCTGCGGGACGTGCGCCTGCTGGAAAGCCCTTTTTATGACGCCATGCAGGCGGAAGCTAAATACCTTTTGCAGATAGAGCCGGACCGGCTGCTGTCTGATTTCCGCGCACACGCGGGCTTGCCCGCCAAAGCGGAGAAATACGGTGGATGGGAATCTTCCGGCCTGGCGGGCCATTCCCTCGGGCATTACCTTTCTGCCTGCGCGCTGCAATATGCTGCTACGGGGGATAAAGCATTCCTGGACAAGGCGAACTACATCGTGGATGAACTGGAAGCCTGCCAGCAGCACCGCAAAACAGGATATGTTGGCGCTATCCCGAATGAGGACAGCATGTGGATGGAAGTGAAAGCCGGCAACATCCGCACCAGGGGATTCGACCTGAACGGCGCATGGGCGCCCTGGTACACCGTGCACAAGATCATGGCCGGCCTGCTGGACGTTTACCTTTATTGCGGCAACAAAAAAGCGCTGGCCATCAACGAAGGCATCGCCCACTGGGCGGAAGGTATCATCAAAGACCTGAACGACGAGCAACTGCAGCGCATGCTGTTCTGCGAATACGGCGGCATGAGCGATGCGCTGGTGAACACTTACGCCATCACCGGCAATAAAAAGTACCTGGACCTCTCTTACAAGTTTTACGACAAGCGCATCCTCGATTCCCTGGCCGCGGGCATCGACATCCTGCCCGGCAAGCACTCCAACACCCAGATACCAAAAGTGATCGGCGGCATCCGGCGGCATGAGCTGAACCTGGATGAAAAGGATGCGCGCATTGCGGACTTCTTCTGGCAAACCGTTACCCGCGACCACTCCTACGCCACCGGTGGCAACAGCAACTATGAATATTTCGGTCCCGCCCGGAAGCTCAACGAAACGCTCACAGACAACACCACCGAGACCTGCAATACCTATAACATGCTGAAGCTCACGCGGCACCTGTTCGCGCTGCAGCCGGAGGCGCATTACATGGACTACTATGAAAAGGCGCTGTACAACCACATCCTGGCGTCGCAGCATCATGAAACCGGCATGGTATGTTACTTCGTATCCCTGCGGATGGGCGGCACCAAGCGCTACAGCAATCCCTGGCATTCCTTTACCTGCTGCGTAGGCACAGGCATGGAAAACCATGTTAAATACGGCGAAAGCATTTACTCCCGCGGAAAAGACGGCAGCCTGTATGTAAACCTGTTCATTCCTTCTGAGCTGGACTGGAAGGAAAAAGGTGTGCGGATCAAACAGGAAACAACGCTCCCCGCCACCGAAGATATCCGGCTTACGGTAACGGCCCAACGTCCCGCTACTTTTGCGGTCCGCATCCGGCAGCCGCACTGGGCGAAGGAAGGTGTGCAACTGACAGTTAATGGCAAAGCAGAAGCTATTCGGCCCGACGCGCAAGGTTATCTTGTGATCAACCGGAAATGGCGGCAGCACGATGAAATACGGTTATCTCTGCCCGTAAAGCTTTACACAGAAGCGATGCCTGACAATCCCTCCCGCCAGGCGATCTTCTTCGGGCCGGTATTGCTCGCCGGCGTGCTGGGCGAAAAAGAGCCGGACCCGGTGCAGGGCGTCCCCGTGTTCGTGACCGGGCAAGCCGACGTATCCTCCTGGCTGCGGCGAACCTCCGGCGCCACGGCGGAATTCACCTCCGTTGAAACAGGCGAGCCCTCGGAAGTAAAGCTGGTGCCCTTCTACGACACCAAAAACCAGTACTACAGCGTGTACTGGGATGTATTTACGCCCGCCGCATGGACCCAACAGCAACAGGTGTACGAAGCCGCCCGGAAAGCCGAAAAAGAGCTGGAAGCACGTACCGTAGACATCCTGCGGATCGGGGAAATGCAGCCGGAGCGGGACCATGAGCTGACGGGAGAAAAGACCTTTACCGAAGAAGACCACGGCCGCAAATGGCGGATCGCGCGCCCCGGCGGTCACTTTTCCTTTTCCATGAAAGTAGCGCCGGACAGCAGGAACACGCTGATCTGCACCTACTGGGGCATGGACAACCGCGGCAGGAACTTCGAGATACAGGTGGACGGGAAAACTATCGCCACCGAAGACCTGAATAGGTATAAAGCCAGCAAGTTTTACGATATTAGCTATATAATTCCGGAAGAGCTGACCAAAGGGAAGCAGTCGGTCATCATAAAATTCATGCCGAAGCCGCAAAACAGCGCAGGGCCGTTGTATGGCAGCAGGGTGATCAAAGAGTAAACAATATTCACCACGAGAAAATTGAAAGACAAGTGAAAATAGCGCACTACGCAGGAAAGAACAAAATGCTGCTGGCAGTAGACTGTATCATTTTCGGGTTCGACGGTACCGATCTGAAATTATTACTGATCAAAAGAGGGTTTGAACCAGAAAAAGGTCGCTGGAGCCTGATGGGAGGCTTCGTACAGCCGAAGGAAACCCTGGAGCAGTCCGCCGCGCGCATCCTGAAAGAGCTGACCGGCCTCGAAGATGTGTACATGGAACAGCTGCATGCGTTCAGTGAAGTAGAGCGCGATCCCATCGAACGGACGGTTTCCGTCACCTACACCAGCCTGATCGACATCAACAAATATAAAAAGCAGTTGAACAACGACTTCCATTCCGAATGGTTCCCGCTGAAAAAGCTGCCTTCCCTCATTTTCGATCACCGGGACATGGTGGAAATGGCCAAGGAAAAGCTCCGCTACAAAGCCGCCTTCCATCCCATCGTATTTGAGCTGCTGCCGGAAAAATTCACCCTGCCGCAACTGCAAAGCCTCTACGAAGGGATCTACGGCGCCCTGATGGACAAACGCAATTTCTCGCGTAAAGTATTGTCAACCGGACTGTTGATCAAACAAAAGGATAAAGAACGGCTCAGCTCGAAGCGCGGCGCTTTTTACTATAAACTTGACAAGCGGAAATACCAGACGAAATTCAACTCCTTCCTGAATTTCATCCCGAACCCCAATAACCTGAACTGATATTTTTTTTGCCATAAAAAAGAAATCAGGGATTTTTTTGCTACCTTAGTTAAGTGTTAAATTGACACTCATAAATTCCACATGAAAGAGAACTACGTTATTGGGGTGGATTATGGCACTGATTCAGTGCGTTCCATCATTGCAGATGCCCATACCGGGAAAGAGGTAGCCGCGGCAGTTTATTATTATCCCCGATGGAAAGACGGCCTGTATTGCGATGCGGCGAAAAGCCGGTTCCGCCAGCATCCGCAGGACTACATGGAAGGTTTGGAACATACCATCCGCACCTGCCTCGCCCAGGCGGGCAAAGCGGTGACCGCCAATATCCGCGCCATTTCGGTAGACACCACCGGCTCCACGCCGGTAGCGGTGGATGAAACCGGCACTCCCCTCGCCCTGCGCCCGGAGTTCGCGCAAAATCCCAACGCGATGTTCGTGTTGTGGAAAGACCATACGGCTGTTAAAGAAGCGGCGCAGATCAACGCGCATGCCGCTACCTTCGAGACCAATTACCTCCAGTTTGTCGGTGGTATTTACTCTTCTGAGTGGTTCTGGGCCAAGCTGCTGCATATTTTAAGGGTGGATGAACAGGTGCGGAGCGCCTGCTATTCCTGGGTGGAGCACTGTGACTGGATACCCTTTCTGCTGACCGGCGGGCGGCATATCAAAGACATGAAGCGCGGCGTTTGCAGCGCCGGACATAAAGCCCTCTGGGCCAAAGAATTCGACGGCCTTCCGCCGGACGCCTTTTTCTCTTCCCTCGATCCCTTGCTGCATTGCTACACCTCCCGCCTGTTCACCGAAACGTACACCGCCGACCAGGCGGCAGGCCACCTTTGCCCCGAATGGGCAGAGCGCCTTGGCCTGTCCACTTCCGTGGTGATCGGCACCGGTGCTTTTGATGCGCACATGGGCGCCGTGGGCGGACAGATAGAGCCGTATCATCTCAGCAAGGTGATGGGCACTTCTACCTGCGACATGCTGGTAGCCCCCCTCGAAGAAGTACAGGGAAAGCTGGTGAAAGGCATTTGCGGCCAGGTACCCGGTTCCGTGATCCCCGGCATGATGGGCATGGAAGCGGGACAAAGCGCTTTCGGCGACGCCTACGCCTGGTTCCGCGACCTCATCAGCTGGCCGCTCCTGCATTTTTCACAAGGCAAAGAGCTGATAGACCGGCTGATCCCCGAGCTGACGCAAAAAGCCACCGCCGCGCCGCCACAGGAAAACGACATCCTTTCGCTGGACTGGTTCAACGGGCGCCGCACACCGGACGCCAACCAAATGCTCAAAAGCGCCATCACCGGGCTGGACCTTGCCAGTGACGCGCCCAAAGTATTCCGCTCCATCCTCGAAGCCACCTGCTTCGGCGCCAAAGCCATCGTAGACCGTTTCAACCAGGAAGGCATCCCCGTAAAAGGATTGATCGGCATGGGCGGCGTAGCACGCAAATCACCCGCGATCATGCAAATGATGGCCGACGTGATGAACATGCCCATCCGCATCCACAGAACAGATCAGACCTGCGCCGTGGGCGCCGCCATGTTCGCCGCCACCGCCGCCGGCATCTATACAAAAGTGGAAGATGCCATGAATGCCATGGGCCAGGGCTTTGACAGCGAATACCACCCGGTTCCCGCGCATGCGGCCATCTATGAAAAAAGATACCAGCGATATCATCAACTCGGAGATTTCACCGTACAACAAACCAAGTATGAGCACTAAATACCAGCACATCAGGGAAGCAGCCTGGGAGGGCAACATGCAACTGCCGGAACTGGGCCTGGTCCTCTTCACCTTCGGCAACGTCAGCGCCGCGGATCACGACCTCGGCGTATTCGCCATCAAACCAAGCGGTGTTCCTTATAAGAATCTCTCCGCGAAAGATATGGTAGTGGTGGATTTTGAAGGGAATACGGTGGACGGGAAACTGCGGCCATCCTCCGATACCCTTACCCATGCCGTGCTGTACAAGCACTGGAAGAAGATTAACGGTATCGTACACACGCATTCCACGTACGCTACGGCATGGGCGCAAACACAGCTGGACATCCCCGTGTACGGCACCACACACGCCGATCATACCACCGCGGACATCCCCTGCGCGCCGCCCATGAGCGACGATATGATCAAAGGAAATTACGAATACGAAACCGGCTTCCAGATCATGAACGCATTACAGGAACGCAACCTCAGCTACGAAGATGTGGAAATGATACTGGTAGGCAACCATGCCCCCTTCACCTGGGGCGCCACGCCCGCCAAAGCGGTGTACAACAGCGCCGTGCTGGAAAGCATCGCGCAGATGGCCTACATCACACAGCAGGTACGCCCCGACGCGCCCAGGCTCAAAGAAGCCCTCATTAAAAAACACTTCGAACGCAAACACGGTCCCGATGCATATTACGGACAATAATTACTCACGCACATATTAATCAAGATGGAACTAAAAAAACTGGAAGTATGGTTTGTAACTGGCAGCCAGCACTTATATGGAGAAGAAACCCTGTTAAAGGTCGCAGAGCACTCAAAGCAGATCGCGGCAGCGCTTGACGCCGCGCCCCAGATACCCGTTACCGTGGTGTGGAAACCCGTGGTAAAATCGCCGGAAGAGATCTATCACCTCATCATGGAAGCCAACGGCGCCAAAAATGTGATCGGGATCGTAGCCTGGATGCATACCTTCTCCCCCGCGAAAATGTGGATCGGCGGGTTGAAGGCCATGCAGAAGCCGCTGCTCCACCTGCACACCCAATTCAACCGCGATATTCCCTTCAGCAGCATCGACATGGACTTCATGAACCTGAACCAGAGCGCCCACGGCGACCGCGAGTTCGGTTTCATGGTGAGCCGCATCCGCCTGAACCGGAAAGTAGTGGTGGGTCACTGGCAGGACCCGGAAGTGATCGACAGCATCAATGCCTGGACCCGTTCCGCCGCCGGCTGGCACGACTGGCAGGGGGCGCGCTTCGTGCGTTTCGGTGATAATATGCGCTACGTCGCCGTTACCGATGGTGATAAAGTGGAAGCGGAATATAAATTCGGTTATTCCGTGAATACGCATGGCATCGGTGATCTTGTAAAAGTGATCGGGCAGATCAGCGATAAGGAAATCGACCAGCTGGTGAAAGAGTATGATGATAGCTACACGCTGGCAGAATCCTTGCGGAAAGGCAACAACCAGCACGCGGCGCTCCGCGAAGCGGCGAAGATAGAACTGGGCCTCAAGGCTTTCCTCGAAGACGGCAACTACAAAGGCTTTACAGATACCTTTGAAGACCTGCACGGCATGGAGCAGCTGCCCGGCATTGCCGCACAGCGTATGATGGCGGCGGGTTACGGCTTCGCCGGCGAAGGCGACTGGAAAACGGCGGCGCTGGTGCGCGCCATGAAAGTGATGGGCAGCGGGCTTCCCGGCGGCAACTCCTTCATGGAAGACTACACCTATCATTTCGATCCCAACAACCCGATGGTGCTCGGCTCCCACATGCTGGAGATCTGCTCGTCCATCGCGGAAGGCAAGCCGTCCTGCGAGATACATCCGCTCGGCATCGGCGGAAAATCAGATCCGGTAAGGCTGGTGTTCAACGCCGGGCAAGGCCCCGCGATCAATGCCTCCATCGTTGACATGGGCCAGCGCTTCCGCCTGCTCGTGAACGAAGTGATCGCCGTCAACCCGGTACACAGCATGCCCAACCTGCCGGTGGCGCGCGTGTTCTGGAAACCTTATCCGAATATGAAAACAGGTTGCGCGGCATGGATACTGGCCGGCGGCGCACATCACACCTGCTACAGCCAGAACCTTACCTCCGCGCATATGGAAGACTTTGCAGAAATGGCCAACATAGAGTACGTGCTGATCGACAAGCATACCGAACTGCATCGCCTGAAAAATGAATTACGCTGGAACGAATCCTATTACCTGCTCAACAGCTAATTTTTATTATTAAATTCCGTTATGAAGAACAACCTGGTTTTCTACGATTATCTTGTTTTCGCCATTTACTTCGTCATTGTCGCCGGCTTCGGGTACTATATCTACCGTAAAAAGAAGAAGGCTTCCATGGACACGAAGGACTTCTTCCTGGCAGAGGGATCGCTTACCTGGTGGGCGATCGGCGCATCCCTGATCGCGTCCAACATCTCCGCGGAGCAGTTCATCGGCATGAGCGGCGAAGGCTTCTTTGTAGGGATGGCCGTAGCGGCGTATGAGTGGATCGCCGCGCTGGCGCTGATCATCATCGCTGTGTGGTTCATACCCGTCTACCTGAAGAACAAGGTCTATACGATGCCGCAGTTCCTGAAAATGCGCTACAATGAAACGGTAGCGCTGATCATGGCGATCTTCTGGCTTTTCCTCTACGTCTTCGTGAACCTTACTTCTATCCTTTACCTTGGCGCCGTAGCCATCAACGGCCTGGTCGGCGGCGAATCGCTGCACATGATCATGCTGCTGCTGGCGTTGTTTGCGCTGATCATCACCCTTGGCGGGATGAAGGTGATCGGGTATACAGATGTGATACAGGTAGCTGTGCTGATCATCGGCGGTCTTGCTACTACTTATCTTGCATTGACGATGGTATCGGAAAAATTCGGCCTCGGAAGCGATGCGCTCGCGGGTTTTAACGCGATGATGAAAGATGCGCCGGAACATTTTAAAATGATACTGCCCAAGCCCACCGCGGCATCTTCCCAGCTGGAGATCGACCGCTACGTGGTATTGCCCGGCATTGCGATGTATTTCGCCGGCCAGTGGATCGTGAACCTGAACTACTGGGGCTGTAATCAATACATTACGCAACGCGCGCTGGGCGCCAATCTGCAAACCGCCCGCACGGGCATCCTGTTTGCCGGCTTCCTGAAGCTGATGATGCCGGTGATCGTGATGCTGCCGGGTATCGCGGCATATGTGCTGTACAAGAACGGCCATCTGCCGGAACTGAGCAGCAAGGACGGCGCTTATTCCGCCATCCTCGGGTTCCTGCCAAGTGGACTGAAAGGGCTGTCCATCGCCGCATTGACGGCCGCCATCGTGGCGTCCCTCGCGGGCAAGGCCAACAGTATCTCCACCATCTTCACGCTGGACATCTACCAGAAATATTTCAACAAGGCCGCCGGTGAAAAACAGCTCGTATGGGTAGGACGGGCAACGATCTTCGCGGCGATGCTCATTGCCGTGATCTTTACCTGGGAAGACCTGCTGGGAATCGGCGGTGAAGGCGGCTTTACGTTCATACAGAAATATACCGGCTTCATCAGCCCCGGTGTATTCGCGATGTTCATCCTTGGCATGTTCTGGAAACGCACCACCGGCGCGGCCGCCATCGCTGGCGTGATCACCGGGTTTGTATTGTCCGTTTTCTTCAACAACAGCTTCGCGGTGAGCCTGTTCGGTACCGAAACCTGGCTGTACACCGCTTATCCTGACGGGAAAGGCGGGTACGTGATCCCCTTCCTGATCTGCATGGGACTGTCTTTCCTGTTCACCATGATCGTGATGGTGGTGATGAGCCTCGCCGGTCCGAAAGTGAATCCGAAAGCCTTTGCGCTGGACAAGGAAATGTTCAAACTGAAGCCTTCTACTATTGTGATGATCATATTTACGATCCTGATATTGACGGCGCTGTACGCGAAGTTCTGGTAAGATATTTTTGCAGGCCGGTGCGCTCCCTTCAAAGGTGCGCACCGGCTTTTATCATTTAGCAAACAATGGATAGAATTTCCAGTTCGTTTTAAAATCTTTCGTCAGCTGCTGGTTGATCAAAATAGCTCTGACCATTTCCACCGGCATCGCGTTCTCCCGGATGATGGCATCGTGAAACTGTTTGTAGGTCATCTTCCCGCTATCTACCAGCTCTTTCTTCAGCGCCTCAAACTGCAAGCCGCCGATCATGTAAGCCACCTGGTACAAAGGGCCGTAGCCGCCGGTGAAAGAGCGGCGCACCTCTCCTTCCGCGTTGGCGCGTTCGTGGTTCACGCGGTCCACCAAAAAATCGATGCATTGCAGCGGCGTCCATTTACCGGTATGATAGCTGAGTGAAAAGATGATGCGGGCGCAGCGGTGCATACGCCAGAACAGCATGCCGATGCGGTCTTCCGGCGACACGGGGAATTTCAAATCCCACAGCAGGCGCTCCCAGTACAGGGACCAGCCTTCCACCCAAAAAGGTGTATTAAAGCGGCGATAGGTTTTGTAGCGGCTGTTCATGAACTGCTGCATGGCGTGGCCGGCGAACAGCTCATGATGCACGGTGGCGCGGGAAAAATGAGGGTTGTTGCCGCGCATGCTCATCATTTTATCATCGTGCTGCATGGTGTTGGTGGGATAAGATATGATGAACTCCTCCCCGCCGAGGAAAAACGGGCTGACCAGCTGCCGCTCCGGCGCCATCATGCTCATTCTCCAGGTTTCCTCGCCCAGTTCGGGAATGGTGATAAGGTCGTGTTGCCGGATGAAATCCACGGATTCATTGTACAGCTTCATCATCGCTTCGGGCTGTTTCGAGGGCGGCACGTAGCTGTTCTTCACCTTTTCCATGGCGGCTTTCCAGTCGTCACCAAATCCCATTTCCCGCGATGCTTTCAGCATTTCCGCATCGCACCAGGCAAATTCTTTATTGGCGATAGCGATGAGGTCTTCCGGCGTGTAGGGGATCATTTCATATTGCAGCTGCCGGATGATCTCTTCGCGGCCGATAGGTTGACCGATGATGCCGCTGCCGTCATCCTTTTGCGACACATCGCTTTTGCCTTTGGCGGCGAGGAGCGCTGCATATTGATCCAGCAGGCTGTCCAGCCGCTTGTACGGCATCGGTATCCACCAGGTGTACAGCGGATCATAACCGTTATAGAAATCAAATGAGCTTTTCAACGCGGATTGCAGACCTTTCGCGGTAGCGGCGGCCCTGCGGCTTAAAGCCAGCGTCATGTTCTTTTCCTTTTCGAGCGCGGCTTTTGATGTCAGCAACGCTTTTGCGATGCCGTTCATTTCCGCAGCCAGCGCCGGCGCATCCGGTGCGGCGCCACGGCGGCGCGCCTTTTCGATGGCATAGATCCTTTCCGCAAAGGGGAACCATCCGGCGTTCGCATCGTATTCTTTCTTTTCCTGCGCCAGTTCGTACAGTTCATCTTCCAGGTTACGCTGAAAGAGGATGTAATCTACTTTCGACCCTGTGGGCAGATTCTCAAAACCGAGCTGTGACAGGCGTTTCATGTAACCTTCGTACATCGTCTTCAGCCGTTCACGACGTTCGGGAGAATTTCTGACGAAGTAGAACCTGTTCAGCGCTCCTCTGTCCGCGTTATACGTCACCATGATATTGTTCACTTCGCTGGATTGCTCATACAAGGT
The DNA here is from genome assembly GCF_007992715.1 of Chitinophaga cymbidii. Taxonomy (GTDB): domain Bacteria; phylum Bacteroidota; class Bacteroidia; order Chitinophagales; family Chitinophagaceae; genus Chitinophaga; species Chitinophaga cymbidii. The sequence goes on along the minus strand of NZ_BKAU01000005.1, from coordinate 663,508 downwards.
AGATTGCGCATGAATGGCGGTCTGCATGCAAAGTAAAGCAATGCAGCACAGGATAATTCTCATGATACAAGGGTTTAGAAGCGTTCCGGAGAAAATGGTTTGATATTCATACTGGGTGTTTGTTCATTCGCCAGCTCGCTCACCAGCTTGCCGGTGCCTGCTCCCAGGCTCAGCCCGAGCATGGAATGCCCGGTGGCGAGGATGCAGTTGCTGATCCTGCTCAACCTGCCGATGTAAGGCAGTCCGTCTGCCGAGCAGGGCCGGTAACCAAACCAGACCTGTTCTTTGGGCGGCATGGGAATGTTGTATGCCGGTATGTACTGCTGCACGGTTTTCAGGATGCCTTTCACGCGGTCCATGTTGGGCGGGGCGTTCAGCGACGTGATCTCCATCGTTCCGCCGAAGCGGATCTTGTTGCCGTCCATCGGTGTGATGGCTACGCGGCCTTCCATGAGAATGGCGGGATGATTCAGCTTGTAAGGCGCATCTTCATAGGTCACGGAGTATCCGCGGCCTGCCGCCATCGGCAGTTTCACTGAAAGCTTCGCGGCCATTTCCCGGCTCCACGAGCCGGTAGCGATCACTACCATGTCGCTATCATACGTGCCTTTATTGGTGGTTACTTTGCTGATCTTTCCATTGTGCTGTTCAAAGCCGGTAACGGTTTCATTGGGAATAAAACGTACTTTTCTTTCATGCAGCAATTCGAGGAGGTTGAACATTAGCTTGTTCGGATAGAGATGCGCGTCGCATTTGAAATATACGGCGCCGTGAATATTCAGTTCCGTTTGTGGCTCCATCGCCTGCACCTGCGCGGCGTTGAGATATTCGGCGTCCAGGCCAAGCTCCTGCGCTTTTTCAACGGAATGGTGGGCATGCGCTTCGTTCTCCGGCATGCGGAACATATCCAGCAATCCCTTTTCCTCGTACCCGAAATCAAAGCCGGGTTGCCGGAACCAGTTTTCATACAACTGCTTGCTGAGGATGGCGATATCGCGGAGGGGAACTGCGCTGCGCTCCACATGCGCGGCGTTGGCGCTGCGCATGAATTTCATGCCCCAGTCGAGCAAGCCGAGGCTGAAGCGGGGTTTTACGTAGAAGGGGCTTTGTGTGTCCAGCATCCATTTCAATCCCTGCCGGACGATGCCTGGCGTAGCCATGGGCACGAAGTGGCTGGGGCATACATATCCCGCGTTGCCGTATGAGCAGTTGTTGGAGAAATCGCCTTTATCAATGACGGTCACCTCCCATCCGCTTTGTTGCAGAAAATACGCCGAGCTGAGCCCGATGATGCCGCCGCCGATAACGATACATTTCATCTGTTAATGTTTGTCTTTCCTTCTGTTAGTTTTTACAATACCTGAAACCCATACGCATAAGGATCATCATCCGGATCTATACTAATGGTGTTATAACCATACACCCGCGCCCATCCTTCGATACTGGGCCTGATGGCGGGTTTGCCGGCAACAGTCGTTTCTTCTTCGATGCGGCCGGTGAACGTAGAGCCGATGATACTTTCATGGATAAACGCCTCTCCCTTCTTCAGCTTCCCTTTTGCGTACCATTGCGCCATACGGGCGGAAGTGCCGGTGCCACAGGGCGAACGGTCGATGGCCTTATCTCCGTAAAACACGGCGTTGCGGGCGGTGGATGCGGGATTCAACACAGCGCCGGTCCACAGCACATGCGAGCAACGATTGATAGTCGGGTCATCAGGATGGACAAATTCATATTTTTCGTTTATCCGTTTACGTATTTCACGCGCCCAACTGATGAGCTTGTCCGCCGGATAATGTTCAAGGCCCGCGAAATTCCGCTGCACGTCCACGATGGCGTAGAAGTTACCGCCGTAAGACACATCGAAGACCAGCTCTCCCAGCTCCGGGCACTCCACGGTCAGCTCCGCCGCCGCGAGAAAAGACGGTACGTTCGTCAGCTTCACTGATTTCACTTTATTCCCGACGGTCTGATAGCTGATATTTACCAGCCCCGCCGGGGTTTCCATCCGTACTGTGCCTGATTTCTTTGGTAATAACAGCCCTTCTTCTATCGCGATGGTGATCGTACCGATGGTACCGTGACCGCACATGGGCAGGCAGCCGCTGGTTTCGATAAACAGCACCGCCACGTCGTTCTGCGGATCATGCGGCGCATACAGGATGCTGCCGCTCATCATGTCGTGCCCCCGGGGCTCAAACATCAGCCCCTTGCGTATCCAGTCAAACTCATCGAGAAAATGCTGCCGTTTTTCACTCATGTTGTTCCCCTTCAGGCTGGGCCCGCCACCGGCAACGAGGCGAACGGGGTTACCACAGGTATGCGCATCTATGCAGAAAAAAGTCTTTTTGCCCGCAGGTTTCATATTCCAAAATAATAAAAGTTTAAGTAATAGTCAGCGACTATTCACTGTTCACTGTTTTGACCATTCGTTGTTCACTGAGCGCCAGATCCCGCGGGGATTGGCATCTTTCAACTCTTCCGGCAACCATGCGTCCGGAAAGCCCTGGAAACATACCGGCCGCACCCATCGTTTAATGGCGGAGGCGCCCACGGAGGTAAAACGCGCGTCGGAAGTGGCCGGGAACGGCCCGCCGTGCACCATGCTGCTATTGACTTCCACGCCGGTGGGCGCATCGTTGAGGATCACTCTTCCGGCCAGTGAGGTTTGCAGCTCCAGGATGTCCGCATGCGCGGCCAGGTCGCTGTCCGTTGCCATGATAGTGGCGGTGAGCTGGCCTTGCAGGCTTTGCAGCACGGCGGTCATCTCTGTTTTATCCGCGCAGGCCACCATCAGGGAAAATGGCCCGAACACTTCGTCTTTGAAATGTGGATTTTGCAGAAAAGTGCCGGCGCTCACTTTAGCGAGCGTGCCTGTTCCGCTGCGCACGACCGCTATGCCTTTCTGTTCAAGCATGGCTGCGAGCCCGGCGGAATAATTATCTGCAATTCCTTCGTGCAGCATTTCATGTTTTGCCGCCTCGCTGACGGCTTCGCCCAGTTGCTGCAGGAAATCCTCCAGCACAGGGCTTTCCAGCGCCACCAGCAAACCCGGATTGGTGCAGAACTGCCCCATGCCGAGCGTAATGGAGGCGCCCAGCATTTTCGCCAGCGCAGCGGTGTTTTTATGCAAAGTATCCGGCAGCAGCACAACGGGATTGATGCTGCTCATTTCCGCAAATACGGGAATGGGCCGTTCTCTTTCCGCCGCATAGCGCAGCAGGGCCGTACCTCCGCTGAAGGAACCGGTGAAGCCCACACCGGCGGCCGCGGGATGCGTTACCAGCGCTTTACCGGCCGTGCTGCCGGGACCGAGCACGTGCTGCACGGTATGTTCCGGCATGCGGTACAAACGAGCCGCTTCCTGCATCGCGGCGAACACGGCCTCGGAGGTGCCCGCATGGGCGGAATGTCCTTTCACCACTACAGTAGCACCAGCAGCCAGGGCGCTGGCCGTATCGCCGCCGGCCGTGGAAAAGGCAAACGGAAAATTGCTGGCGCCGAAAACGACCACCGGCCCCACAGGCAGCAACATTTTGCGGGTGTCTTTATCGCCTTTGTCGATCACCGCTTCCACCCAGCTGCCTTCCGTGATCAGGCGGGCAAACATTTTCAGCTGGTTGATGGTGCGGGTCAGCTCTCCGTTGAGGCGGGGCAATGGCAGATGCGATTCTTCCTGCGCTTTGGCGGTCAGTTGTTCCCGCGCGGATGCCAGTTGGGTGGCGATCTGCTCCAGGAACGAAGCGCGCTGCGCGGGTGTGGTTTTTCTGTAAGCGGCGAACGCAGCAAGCGATTGCCGCATGACGGTATCGATATGGTTCATGCAGTAACGTTCAGATGATGGTATGCCGGCAGTTCCGGTCTTGTTGCCAGCGCCTGTTCTATAACGCCGAGCACTCTCTTTCTTTCCTCTCCCACCAGTGCGAGCCGCGGTGCGCGCACATATTCGGAACCAATGCCCGTCTGCGCTTCCGCCAGCTTGATATATTGTACGAGCTTGGGGTGGATGTCCAGTTCGAGCAGCGGCATGAACCAGCGGTACAGGGGAAGCGCTTCCTGAATCTTCCCGGCTTTGATGAGTTTGTAAAGCGCTACGGTTTCCGCGGGAAAAGCGCATACCAGTCCCGCTACAAGGCCATCAGCGCCGGTTACCAGTTCTTCCAGCGTGAGGGTGTCTACTCCGCAGAGAATGCTGAAGCGGTCCCCGAAGCGGTTCCGCATCCTGATCACATTGGTCACATCGCGTGTGGATTCCTTTACGGCGCTGATGTTCGGTACTTCCGCCAGCTCGTCGAACATTTCAAGGGTAATATCAATTTTGTAATCTACCGGGTTATTGTAGAGCATAATGGGCAGGTCTGTGGATGCGGCCACCGATTTGAAATAAGTAACCGTTTCGCGGTGATCCGCTCTGTACCGCATGGGCGGCAGCAGCATCAGTCCGTCCGCGCCCCATTGCTTTGCCAGCGCCGCCTGCCGGATGGCCTCCCTGGTGGCCCCTTCCGCGATATTCACCACTACCGGCACCTTACCATTGACCTGTTCCACCGCATGCAGCACCAGACTTTCTTTTTCCGCTGTTGTCAATACACTGGCCTCTCCCAGTGAGCCACCCAGGATGATCCCCTCCACGCCAGCTTCCAGCTGCGCCTCCAGGTTTTTGCCGAACAGGGAAAGATCCAGTTCATCGTCCGCCGTGAACTTGGTAGTAAGTGCGGGAAATACCCCCTTCCATTTAATTGCCATCGATTTCTTTTTCTCAAAAGTACCGGGAATGGCGCTGGGGGTATTTGTGGTTTTTAATCAGTTCTGCGCAGATTTTAATCAATCTGTACACTTATTCCTGTGGAAACAAAAAAAGCGCCCTGCTCAGAGGGCGCCCTTTCCATTTATCAATCCTTTATCAATGTACGTTCAGCTGCTTGGTGCCATCTCTTTTCTCGATGTTTCGCACACCAGTGTTCCCGCCACCATCCAGCGTAAGGTTCACCGGCTTGTTCGTTTTCCAGGAGCCTCTCGTGAAGTCCGGGATATCGATGCTGTTGGAACGTTTTGCGATGGATTTTTCGCTCAATGGCAGAATGCAGCTCCAGGATACGCCGTCGTATACGTCCTGGTCCAGCGGTAATCCGTTACGCAGACAGTCTATCAGGCGCCAGTCCATCATAAAGTCCATACCGCCGTGGCCGCCCACTTTTTTGGCGATCTCGCCTACGTGTTTGATGATTTCAGGCGTATACTTTTCCTTCAGCTCGTTCATTTCTTCCTCCTTGATCCAGCTGTGGCCGAAAGCGATGCGTTCGGGAGAAGGATATTTGGAAGCAACGCCCTTGGTGCCGCTCACGAGATGGATGCGGGAATACGGGCGGGGCGTGGTCACATCATGTTGTATCATCATGGTCTTGCCTTTATTCGTCTTGATGATGGTCGTGTTCATATTGCCGCGGTAGGGCTTGCCGACGAATTCGTTGTAGAACGGATCGGTAGCGGCCTTTTCCCTGGCCATGGCGCCCATCATGAAGTCGTTACTCGCCATCGTTACGAGATAGTCCATTTTATCGCCGCGGTTGATGTCCATGCACTGGGCAACGGGACCAAGGCCATGCGTGGGATAGAGATTAGCGTTGTGGGCGGCGTTCTGGCGAAGCCTCCACATGCTTTCATATCCTGTTTTGGAGAAGTTGAGTTCGCGGAGATCGTGGATGTATGCGCCTTCCGCATGTACCAGCTCTCCGAACATGCCGTTGCGGGCCATGTTGAGGGTCAGCAGTTCAAAGAAGTCGTAGCAGCAGTTTTCGAGCATCATGCAATGCTTCTTTGTTCTTTCCGATGTTTCCACCAGCTTCCAGCATTCGTCCAAAGTCAGCGCGATGGGCACTTCACTGGCGGCGTGCTTGCCGCTTTCCATGGCATACAGCGCCATCGGCGTGTGGAGGTGCCAGGGGGAAGTGATGTACACGAGGTCGAGGTCCTCGTTGTCGATCATTGCCTTCCAGCCGTCTTCGCCGGAATATTCCTTCGCTTTGGGCCTGCCGGCCTTTTCAACGATCTGCTGGGCTTTGGTGGCGCGGTCGGGCAATTTGTCGCACAATGCAACGATCTCCACCCCATCGATGAAAGACATGCGCTGTACGGCGCCGGGGCCACGCATACCGAGGCCGATGAAGCCGATGCGTACCTTGTCGATCTTCGGGGCGGCGTAACCGCTCATGTTAAAACGCTGCCGTTTGCCGGACAACTCCAATGCCTGTCTTAATTCCCGGTCGCTTGGAACTGTAGGTGTGGAAGCAAAAGTGGGCATCCCTACTGCAAGGGCGCCAGATCCTATCGCCAGCTGGCGCAGGAAGTTTCTGCGGTTAGAGCTCATAATTAGTTGTTAAGCTGTACAATAAACAATAAAGAGAAGGGGAAAATTAGTAAAGTTTTGAAAATTTCCCTGATTTTTTTGTCAGCGGTTGCTTTCCGGGATGTCCGTGTAGTAGAATTTCTACGCATGGTGACATGTCTTTGTGCTATTTTTGTTTGTTACTGTGATTGGCCAGTGAGTGTAAACTAACATATACTATGAAAAATATTCTGATTGCGGATGATCATACGATCGTCCGTTTAGGCGTATCACATATCGTTTCCACGTTGCCTGTTCCCACGAATGTTACCGAGGCGGAGACGTTCGACGAAGTGATCGCGCTGCTGGAGACCCAAACCTTCGACGTACTGATTCTTGACATTAATATTCCGGGAGGCAACAACCTGCAGATGATCGCAGCGGTAAAGCTGCGCCAGCCGCAGATCCGCGTACTGATCTTCTCAGGGTATGACGAGCAGTTGTTTGCCATTAACTATATACAGGCGGGAGCGGACGGATACCTGATGAAATATACGCCCGAGGAGGAGATCCGGCTGGCGATCCGTACCGTGCTGAACCAGGAAAAATACATGAGCGCATCCACGCGGCAACAAATGCTCAATATACTGAACTCACAACGTGTGCCGGCGGTCAATCCTTTATCCGCTCTCTCCCCGCGCGAGATAGAGGTCATGAACCTGCTCACCAGGGGTATCCCCGTAGCGCGGATCGCGGAAACGTTGCATTTGCAGGTAACAACAGTGAGTACTTACAAGACCCGCATTTTTGAAAAACTGGGCATCAGCAATATTGTGGAATTGCTGGAGAAAGTGAAGATGTACAGCGCAGCGAATTAATTCAGATGCAGGACCACTTCCATCCTCGTTCCGGCATCTTCGTTAGCATGCACCACCAGCCTGCCGTTTATCTGCTGCAACAGTTCTATAACGATCATCAGACCTATACCGTTCTGCATGTAGGGTAATCGCTCTTCTTCCGGCTGCACATACTGGTTCCGGTTGATCCAGTCGCGCATGGCGGGCTCCATCCCGATGCCGGTATCCGTGATCTGGATAGACAAGGCGCCTTCCTTATAGCATGCGCCGATGCGGACGGACCCGGTGACGGTATATTTCACCGCATTGTCCAGCAGGTTATTGATCACCACGGCGAGCAGTTGCCTGTTCACGGGCACCTGGATGTCCGGGGCAGCCTGATTCAATATCTTTACCGCACGGGCTTCGGCAATGGGCCTGAAGATCCCGGCTTTCTCTTCCAGCAGCTCATGCAGGTCCACATACTGCAGGGAATCCTGGTTCTCGATAGCCTGCATCTTCATATACTGGATAAGATTTTCCACGAGGTGGTACATGCGGTAAAGCGCATCATGCATGGCGACCGATTTTTTGTCGTGCTTCCCTTCCGCGCCGGACAGGAGCAGCAGGTATTTCATCGGCGTTTTGATATCGTGTGTAATGGCGGTGATCAGCCGTTGCTGCATGAGCCCCTGCCTGCGCAGCTGCCGCTCCGAAGCCTGCAGGAATTCCAGTGTTTCCTCCAGTTCCCTTGTCCGTTCCTGCACGTGGTATTTGAGAACGCGGTTCTTTCGCTGTATGCGCACCATGCGCAGGCGGATATATAAATATATCACCAGTACTATAAAACAGGCTACCAGCAAGCGGAACCATGTTGTTTCAAACCAGCCGGTTTCCACCACCAGCGTGATGACCTTCTCCGAATAATTATTGATACCGAATCCATTGAACTTCCGGATACGCAGCTTGTAAGTGCCGGAGCGCATCTTTGAAAAATAGATCGTGCCGTTTTCCTCTACCGGCAGCCATGCGGTGTTCTCCCCTCCTTCCATTGAATACTGCATCTGCAGGTTATGGGGATCGCCGAAATAAGGAGTGGTAACATGCAGGCCGACGCGCAGGAAATGGTTGGGCAACGTAATGGTATCGGCGGCGGCCAGCGCCATCGTATCTACATCCACCTGATCCACGAACAATGCCTTGTCCGGCAGATCGGGATGAATGGCGGTGGGAGTGTACTGCAGCAAGCCATCCAGCATGGGCAGCGAGATATTGCCATTCTGCAGGCGAAGCGCGCAGGGCTGGCATCCGCCGTTAAATTCATTTGTCAGAAAGCCATGCGCCTTTGCATAATAATGATAATAGATGTGGTCGTGCTTGCCGTCCGCATACGCCAGCATGTCTTTCCGCGCAGCCTGGAAAAGTCCTTTGTTGGTGGTGATCCAGAAGAAATCGCGATCGTCCCTGATGATGCAGTGGGTGGTATTCAGGTAGTTCTTCCTGTCTGTGGGCATGGCGGTGATCTTGTTGCGCCGGTACAGGAAAATGCCATTATCGTATGTGGTGATCCATATTTCGCCGGGGATGGGAATGAGCAGGCTGCGGACATACGTATCCATGAACGCTTTCACCGTGGTAATACGGCCGGAGGGAAGATGCACCCTGAAAAGCCCTTTTCCGGTGCCCACCCAGAGCAGCTCCGGCGTTTCATGCAACAGGTAGGACGCATCCTTTATGTCGCCGGAGTATAATACCGGCTTCGGAGCGGTATCTGCGGCGGGAAGGTAATATAAACCGGACCTCCGGGTGCCGATCCATAACCGGTTGCCGGTGCCGATATATAACTGGGTGACATCGTCGCCGTTGAACGTCCATTTCCATAACAGCTTCGTGAGGGTACTGTCGTATTTGTAAACGATATTGTCGTCTTTGGACCAGAAATTCCCCTCCCCGTCTTCCTGCAGGCTGTATTTCTGCGACAGCGGCCCCCGGCGGCGCAGCAGCGGGAAGCGCATTTCCCTGCCCGCGTTGTCGAATGCAACCCCCTGCGGCGTCAGCACCCCATTGTCCCCGTAGGGCGCCTGTGCGTAAAATACATTACCGAGATTACCGGAGGCGACGAACGGACGGAATTGCTTCCTGGTATAAACATACAGCCCTTTCGACAAGCTGCCGAGGAATATTCTCTGCAGCTGCGCATCATAATAAACGGATACGATGTTATTCCCCGAAAAGTCAAACCCGTTTAAAACCTCCCTGGTATGCAACGCGGGGCCGGCCGCGGAAAGTAGGTATAGTTTATCCTCATGCCGGAGAAACACCTGTTCCGCGATGTAGTTCCAGTACAGCTCAAAATCTTTTTCCTCACTGCCTGCCAGATCGCCGGTGATGACCACCGGTTGCAGGGTATCCCTACTGAACCGCACGAACCGTCCCTTCTCCGGCATGTGATAGAGCGTACCGCCGAGCGTAAAAAATGTCCAGGGATTACAGTTGGGATAAGGAAAAAAATATTGCTCCTCACGGGAACGAGCAAACGAAACTCCTTTCCGCGTGATATGGAAGCAGGCATTTTCGTCTGTCGGGATCAGGTACCGGTCTGCTTTGATCGTATTGGCGAAGATATTGGGCAGGCCCACCACCGGGTAGGTGCCGCTGGTATCATCATACACGAAGTATTCATAATTACCCGAATCAGCAGGCGCATGCACCCAGCCGGCTTTGCTGTGATGGATACTGATCACCTCCCGCTTGTCCGTTCTGGCAAACAGCTCGTCGCGTTCCGCATCCGGATAAATATAGGCGATGCGGCTGCTGTTGAAGCTGCGAAAGCGGCTGCCGTCGAAGCGGACGAGGCCGTTTTCTGTAGCGAGCCACAAAAATCCTTCCTTGTCAGGGGAAATAAACTTTACGCTATTCTGCGGCAGGCCATTTTCATCTGTATAGTGCACGGCACTATAAGCAGGCGTTTCGGGCAACTGCGCTATAGCCGCAGTGGAATAACAACAAACCAATAGCAGGTTAGGGAGCAAACTTTTTCTCATGCCGAACAAACACTTACGGGTATTGATGGGCTATATAGGCTTGCGCATTAAAGATATGTAACCGGGTCCTTCATATACAGTAATACCGACATATATAGTGTATAGTAAATATACTATTACGCAAATATAAAGCGGTTTATTCGGATTCCTAAGTTTTTATTTTACAGCTGTAGCATGCCCGTTTTACAGCTGTAGCATGCCCGGCGCGTGTTCCTGCGGTTCCCGCCCTGCCTTGAATATTCTTGCACTGAGGTGGCCGCGCAAAAATATATCCGTTCCTGTTACCTCCAGCCAGCTCCCTTCCCGCAGTCCTACTACGGGCACATCCTGCTGCGTATGAAACTCCTTTATCCGTGTTTCCCGCGTTTCACCCATGTGCTGCGATCCCGGAACGGGGTCCAGGTAATGCGCATTGAGATTGAACGGCACCAGTCCCATCGTTTCAAAGCCCGGCGGATATACGATCGGCATATCGTTGGTGGTTTGCATATTGATGCAGGCGATGTTGCTGCCCGCACTCGTGCCGAGATACGGCGCTCCGTTTTCCACGACTTCTTTCAGCACGTTCATCAACCCCAACTCGTGCAATTGTTTCACCAGCAGAAAAGTGTTGCCGCCACCGGTAAAAAATCCTTCCGCTTTCCGCAAAGCGTCCGCGGGCGACGCGAAGGTGTGCAGTCCTTTTACGGATATCCCCATTGCCGCGAAAAAACCTGCTGCGCGGCTGGTGTAATCATCATGTGAAATACCACCGGGACGGGCATACGGGATGAAGATAATTTCGCGGATACCGGTAAAGAGCGTACGTATCGCAGGCTGAAGGTAAGCGAGATATTCCTCGCCGTGCAAGGTAGAGGTGCTGGCTAAAATGATCCTTTGATGTGAAGATGGCGTCATGGTTTCTTTTCGCTAAAATAGTGCTTATGCTTATATTGCAGGTAAATTTAAACGAACGCTTATGTCCATCACATCACAGGCTGAACTGCTCGGCATGCAGAAAGCCAGCGAAGCTGTAGCGCTGACACTCAAAAGCATGCGTGAATTTGCGAAGCCCGGTATGAGCACGGCGGAGCTGGACGAGCATGGCCGCACGATGCTGGAACGCTTTGGCGCCCGTTCCGCGCCGAAGCTGACGTACGGCTTTCCGGGATGGACCTGCATCAGCCTGAATAACGAGATCGCCCATGGCATTCCGTCCGCGCGGACCATTCTGCGGGAAGGGGATCTGGTGAATGTGGACGTGTCTGCCGAGCTGGACGGGTTCTGGGCAGACAACGGCGGATCTTTTGTGCTGGGCGCTGATATTCATCAACATCAGCAACTGGTAAATGCATCCAGCGATATTCTGAAAATCGCCCTGTCCAATATCCGTGACGGCGTACGGATCGCGCAGGTGGGCGGGATCATTGAAGCGGAAGCGCGGAAACGCGGGTATTCCGTTATCAAGAATCTCACCGGCCACGGCATCGGCAGAGGGCTTCATGAAGAGCCGCATTCCATCGCCAATTATTACGATAAATATAACCGCGACCGCTTCCGGAAAAACGCGGTGGTGGCCATTGAAACATTCATCTCCACCAAAGGCACCTGGGCTTACGAAGGCAGCGACGGCTGGACATTGTCCGGCAAGAGAGGCAGCTTTACCGCGCAGCATGAGCATACTATTGTGGTGACAGATGGCGAGCCGATGATCCTCACTTATGAGAATGGGGTAACCGCATAACGGCACTATCAAATCCCCGCTGCATGACCACCCCGCAACGCATTGCCGCTATAGACATCACCCGCGCCCTTACCATGCTGCTGATGATCTTCGTGAACGATCTCTGGTCCCTGCACGACATCCCGGACTGGCTGGAGCATACGGCCGCTGACGAAGACGGCATGGGCCTGGCGGACACGGTGTTCCCCGCTTTCCTTTTCATTGTAGGCATGAGCATTCCTTACGCCATTGCCAACCGTATCAAAAAAGGCGATACTGTTCCGCAATTGCTGCGGCATGTGCTGGAACGTTCCGTGGCTTTGCTGGTAATGGGACTTTTCCTCGTCAACGGCGAAAACCTCAACGCCGCCGCCACCGGCATTCCGCGCGGCGCCTGGAATATTATCTGCTGCCTGTCTTTCATCTTCATCTGGAACCAGTATCCCAAAACATGGCCGCCGGTGGTAAAGAACATCATCCGGGGCCTGGGCATTGCTACGTTGCTGGTGATGGCCTGGATCTGCCGCTGTGGCGAGGGCGCGGAGATTACCCGGTTCGCCACGCACTGGTGGGGCATCCTGGGGCTGATCGGCTGGGCTTACCTGGTGAGCGCGCTGGTGTTCGTACTGGGCAAGCGTCGTTTTGGCGTGAACGTTACGGCCTGGCTGCTGTGCCTCGCGCTGAGCATGGCCACGCATGCGCAGCTGCTGGCTTACCCGGAATGGCTGGCGGTTATGCTTGGCCCGGTGGAATATGGCGCCATGCCGGCACTGGTGCTGGGCGGTGTGGTGGTATCACAGATCTTCCGGCATTACAGCGCGCAGGGCCGGTGGAAACCCGTTATGGGTGTATTGATGGGGCTTTGCGTAATATTGCTGACGGCGGGACTGCTGACGCGCCCGGTGTTCGAAATATCAAAGATCAGGGCTACGCCCAGCTGGGTGCTGATCTGCAGCGCTATCACCATCGCATTATTCGTGTTCACCTGCTGGCTTGGCGACATGCGGCGGAAAGCGCACTGGTTCAAAGTGATCAGGCCGGCCGGCACGGATACCTTGCTTTGTTACCTCATCCCCTACTTTGCATACGGCATCATGTCCATGACCGGTTTTCACTTTCCGCATGCGATCCTCGGCGGCGGCATGGGTATTATCAAATCGTTATTGTTTGCCGTGCTGATGATACAAATAGCGGGATTGATCAGCCGATCGGGTATTCGTTTGAAACTGTAAATTTGCGGTATGATGGAAATAACAAACGAATATTTACAGGTGAAGATCAGCACGAAAGGTGCGGAACTGCAAAGCATTGTCCGGAAAGACAACCAGCTGGAATACCTCTGGAGCGGCGATCCCGCCTTCTGGGGGAAGAAAAGCCCGGTGCTGTTCCCGATCGTGGGCAATCTGAAAAACAACACCTATCTCCACAAAGGAATCCCCTATCAGCTGGGCCGCCACGGCTTTGCGCGGGACATGGAATTTACCGTGACCGAGCACACGGAAAAACAGATCACGCTGAACCTCAGCGACAGCGACACCACGCGCAAGAACTATCCTTTTTCCTTCAGCCTCAACATCCGCTACACCCTGCAGGACGCCTCGCTGACCGTCAGCTACGAAGTGCAGAACACCGGCGATGAAACCATGTACTTTTCCATCGGCGCGCATCCCGCATTCAAAGTGCCACTGGTGAACGGCACCACCTACGAAGATTACGCCCTGCATTTTTCCGAAACAGAAACAGCGGAAGTATGGCCTTTATCCGCATCCGGACAAATTTCCCGCACGCCCGCTCCCTACCTGGACCACACCAAAGTATTGCCCCTGGAAAAAAAGCTGTTCTACAAAGATGCGCTGGTGTTCAAAAACCTGGCGTCCACGGCTATCAGCCTGCGCAGCGAAAAAACACCGCATGGATTGACGCTGCGTTACGCAGGTTTTCCGTACATGGGCATCTGGAGCGCGAAAGACGCGGATTTTGTCTGCATAGAGCCCTGGTGCGGCATTGCGGACCATGATGATGCAACGGGAATACTGGAAGAAAAGGAAGGCATCATCCCCCTTTCACCGGAAGCGCTGTTCCGGCAGCAATGGTCGGTTATCCTATTTTGAAATTAACAATATCAAAGGAGTTTGTGCGTATACGTTATACCACGTATTAACATCATCTTATTGCTGTAAACCGCACCTTTGTGACGCTTCAAGGACGAGTTTCAAATTGCAATCCGGCGACAGACCAGTTCGGCCGGTTATCAATGGTTGGTTATTAAAATGCAGGCGCCCATCTTCCGGTGGGTGTTTTCTTTTTCAGCATTTGATCGTCTTCTTTTTCTTCGCGCCGCCGGGCCTGTTGCGGGCAGCCGCGATATAGGCTTCCGCTCCCGGCACCTTGCAGGCGGTACCGTTCATATCCACCGACACGGTCCCTATTTTACGGGCTGTCTCTACCGCAAGATCATGCAGCGCATCCACGTAGGCGCCTACGGAGATCACAAATCCGTTCATCACATACCGCACGCGGTTGGGAGCGGTATGAATATCTTTTTCTATTCGCTTCAGCAGTTTTTTCAGGGAGGGAATGTCCAGCTCCTCATCTGTTTTCATGGATACAATGCCACCGAGCGTATTCCAGCCGCTGCCGGCGATCAGCTCGCTGTCCGATTCGATCCATTCCAGCGCCATTTCCCAGCCTTTGGGATGTTCGGACGCTACCCAGGGAACCGAGTATTCGCTGATGCCGGGGCTGTTGGAGGTATTTACCCAATGCTGCAATTGCGCTTCGGTCATCTCCGCGCCATTGGCGATCAGCGCCGCCAGGTAACGGGCATCGTACACCCCGCTGTCGAACAGCGCGAGGGCAAGCGGTACATCTTTTTTGATCTTTTTCTGCAGCACTTTAAGATCGGCTACTTTGGCGCCGTACAACGGTTCCCGCGCGCCATGCTTCATGAGCGTATTCTTCGTAGAGGCGGTACCGTAAGACCTGATAGCATCCAGCACTTCCGTGAGCTTCATATATCAGGACAATTGTTGCTTGAAGGACCTGAATTCTTCGCGCAGCTCAATGAAAAGGCGGTCGAATGTATCCATGTCTTCCTGCAGCTTGCTGTGCAGGCTGGTGAGCGTGGAGGAGCTGCCTTCGCTTTCAGACATGATCTTGTCCGCCTTCACGATCAGCGCCAACTGGTCGTTCACCACTTCTTTCTGCCGGATGAGCGCGTTCTGGAAATGTTCCACCTTTATCAGTTGTTCCTGCTGCATGGCTTTGCTGCTCAGTTCCGTCAGCTCTTCCGTGAGGGATTTGATCTCCTTTTCGCTCAACAGAAGATCTTTCTTCCATGCCTGGTGCAGGCGGTGGATGTCGTCAAAATTGTCTATCGGCATATTTGCTGGATTTTGCTATACGTTAATGCCATGCGCCAGCAGGCGTTTCCATTCGGGGTGGCGGCGCAGGTAGGTGGCTACATACGGGCAAAGGGGCACCATTTTCAATTTTCTTTCGTCCACGATCTGCAGCACCCGCTCAACAAGGGCCGAGGCAATGCCTTTCCCTTCGAGGGCGGAGGCTACTTCTGTATGGGTCAGGAAGATCCTGTCTGCCCCCATCATATACTCTACTTTGGCGAGATGCCCGTCTACGCGGGTTTCGAACTGACGGGCCAGTTCGTTGTCTACAACTTCCAACGGCTTCGTTTCCATAATATAAATCTCGGTTTTTTAAATGATAATTGTCCTGGACGCTCTGACAGACCAAATATCCTGCCGGTATTATACAACGCAAAGCTACGGAAATGGTTGCAGCCGCGGAATTATTGGCGGTGTCGGGGTCGTTCCGGGGGCGTTCGGGGTTGGCTCATTAAGCCACTGGCGAGAGTTTCAAGGGAACATTAATAGTATTTTATCTTAGGTATCCGTAACAGGCCCCACACCTATGGGATAAGACCGGGAAACGGCCATGGTAACTGAAGGAACAGGCCGGGCCAGGTGGACGTGAGGTGGAGATGAGGTGGACTTGACCTGCCTTTGATTTTGGTGAATATCCTATCAGCGGGCATGTATATTCTGTATTCTTCCTTTACATTTGCCCCATGCAAAAAAGTTTAAGTGAACGGGACCTGGCGGTGATCTGGCACCCGTATACACAAATGCAGACGGCGCCGGCGCCTATAGGCATCGTACGCGGGGAAGGCGCGCTGTTGTTCGATGAAAACGGGAACAGCTACATAGACGCTACTTCCAGCTGGTGGGTGAATATTCACGGCCATTCGCATCCTCATATTACGGCAAAGCTGGCGGCGCAGGCATCGCTGCTGCATCACTGCATTTTTGCTGGCTATACGCACGAGCCGGCGGTTTCCCTCGCGGAACGGCTGCTGCCGGTGCTGCCGGGGGACCAGCAGAAGCTGTTCTATTCTGACAATGGCTCCACCGCGGTGGAAGTAGCGCTGAAAATGACGATACAGTACTGGAAGAATAAAGGCGTTTCAAAATCGCGCATCCTCGCTTTCAAAGATGCGTATCATGGCGATACGTTCGGGGCGATGAGCGTGAGCGGGCGCAGCGTTTTCACCAGGGCGTTCGATGATTTGCTCTTTGACGTGATCTTCCTCGACCTGCCTTCCAAAGACAATATCAACGCGCTGAAAGCGCAGATCGATATGATCGCGGACGAAGCGGGGGCTTTCATTTTTGAGCCGCTGGTGCTGGGCTCCGGTGGTATGGTGATGTACGAAGCCGCGTTGCTGAACGAATTACTGGCGCATTGCCGGGAAAGGAACATCCTGCTGATCGCGGACGAGATCATGACCGGCTTCGGCCGCACCGGCACCAACTTCGCAATGGACCAGGTGGCTACGCCGCCGGACATCGTCTGTCTTTCCAAAGGTCTTACCGGCGGCACGATCGCGATGGGGGTAACCACCTGCACCAATGAAATTTACAATGCCTTTCTTTCGGCGGACAAGCTGAAAACGCTTTTCCACGGGCATTCCTATACGGCCAACCCGCTGACCTGCGCCATTGCGCTGGCGAGTCTGGACCTTTTCCTCGATCCTTCCTGCGCGGCCAACCGGCAGCGGATCAATGCGAAGCATCGCGCATTTGCGGTGGAGCTGGCCTATCATCCCGAGGTGAAGAACGTACGCTCGCTGGGCACCATTCTCGCTTTCGAGATCGTTACGGGGCAGGCGGACAGCTATACGAATGAGCTGGCGGGCTTCCTGCATACTTTTTTCCGGGAGAGAAGGGTGATGCTGCGGCCGCTGGGAAACACGCTGTACGTCCTCCCACCTTATTGCATCACGGATGCGCAGCTGGACGAAGTGTACGGCAGCATCGGGGAAATGCTGGAGGTGTATGCGCGGCAATGGGCCTAAACAAAAACGGGATGCACCGGTGTGATGCATCCCGTTTTTAATTCATTCAGGCTTCTGCTAGAACGTGAGCGGCACTGCCACGCGGGTTTTGTCCCAGTGGATCACCATCTGCCCTTTCGGGAAAGAGAAGGTGAGTTTTTCCGCCTCGGGAGCGTTATTGTCCGCGGGCACTTTTACTTCAGCTACGTTTTTGTCCTTATTCTTTTCGTAGTCATATGCGCCGGGCTGACCAGTCACGCTGTTCAGAATAACGGTCCATTCCTTTTCGCCGGGGATGGTGAACAGAGAATAGGTCCCTGCTTTCACTTTTTTGCCGCCGAAGGTGGCGTCTTTCTTGAAGGTGATATCGGTTGACTTGTTAGCCCCGGTGCGCCATACTTTGCCATAGGCTTCCAGATCAGGGAAGATCACGCGGCCTCTTTTGGAAGGCTGGCCATAGGCTACTTCAACATTTTCTCCTTCCGCAGTCACACGCGGGCTTTTGGGAGGATTTTGCTGTGCGAATACAGCGCTCGTTGCAAAGATGAGGGCCAGGCCCATTAACATGCGTTTCATAAAATAGGATTTGATTTGTTTGATTGAAAAGGGAAATTACGCCGTTCTCTTCACAATTACTGTACCACTTGTAACAAAATCAGTAATTCTCTGAAAGAGTTTTCAATTTGTTCAAACCTTCTTCCATCGATTCCCCGAACATGCGGTCCATCAGAAATCCCCGAAGCTTCCACCAGGGCGTCATGCCTACTTTTGCTTCCAGCCTCCAGAGGATGGCGGTGCCTTTTCCGTCGGTGGTGGGTTTCAGCTCGATGATACCTTTTACGGGTTTCATGGCGGGATGGGTCATATTGTATTCGATGCCTTTCTGCGGGTCGGCGCTTACTATTTCCACTCTTCCGGAGGCGTTGCGGCCGGCGGTGTTGCTCCAAGTGAACCAGGCGCCTTTGCCGGTGGCGGGATCGGAATATTGCTGCATGCTGGCGCCGCCGGTGCGGTAGGCGGGGTCCCAGGGGTTCCAGGCCGGCCAGGTTTTCAGGTCGCTGACCTGTGCGAATACCGCGGAAACGGGCGCATCGATGGAACCGGACCTTTCAAGCCGGGCCACAGATGGAAATAGAAGTGATAACAGGAAAACCAGCAGGATCAAAACCAGCGCTGCGGTCAGGAACATCTTCAACAATCGCATAGCGGAAAGGGAAATATTTGAAATAAGGGCGAAGGTAATGCATTTCGCGGCGTTTCCGCTTATGCTCCCGGCACAGGCTTTCAGTATGGTTATTCATATACCACCGCTTCCCTGCCCTGTATCTTTTCACAAACCCTTTTCAGGTTATGCAATCCTTTTTCAAAATCGCTCCCCACCCATTTATCCGTCATCTTTCCCATAAACCTGCGCACGGGATTCTGTCCCATTTCAGCATCGATGCACCAGGTCACGCGGGTACCGTCCGCTGCCGGCTCAAACCGGAAATAGCCCCTTGAAACCCGCTGCTGCATGAGGTTCATTTCATTCGCGATATATTCGTTCGTGCGGGATTCGATGATAACAAGACTGCCCTTTCCCA
This sequence comes from Chitinophaga cymbidii, assembly GCF_007992715.1. Lineage (GTDB taxonomy): Bacteria > Bacteroidota > Bacteroidia > Chitinophagales > Chitinophagaceae > Chitinophaga > Chitinophaga cymbidii. The sequence goes on along the minus strand of NZ_BKAU01000005.1, from coordinate 644,665 downwards.
CCTTGCGCCGGCGGCTTCTCCACCGGTACCAGGCGCCCTTGCCCGTATCCTTCTCTGAAAATTCCACTTTCATTTGCGGGTCTTTGCTGTGCCATGGCGACCACTGCGGCCAGTTGCGCAAGGCATTTACCAGCATGAAGATCCGTGCGGCAGGGGCTCGTATGAGCAGGCTGCGCTCTACATGAACGCGCGATGGCAAAAAGAGGGAGATGATAAACAGACCCAACACCAACACTGCCAAAGCCCCTAAGATGATGAACATGGCTTGTTGCATAAGGAATAGTTTAAGAGGACATAAAAGATACGCCTATTCCCTGAATTTTCCAGCATTTATTCCCAGCGGAAAACCCTGATGGCCACGCCGTACACCACCACTCCCCAGGCGATCATGATCAGCAGCTGCGGCCATACGTTCCAGATATGCAGCCCTTCGAAGGCTATTTTCCGGAGCGCGTCGTTCAGGTAGGTCAGCGGCATTACCCGGCATATGGGCTGCAACCAGGCGGGAAATACGTCGATAGAGAAGAAAGTGCCCGCCAGCAGGAACTGCGGCAGGGTGACAATATTGGCAAGCGGCGGGATCGTGCTTTCTGTTTTCGCGATCCCGCTCACCACAAATCCGAATCCCATGAATATGATCAGCCCGAACAGGCAAAGCAGCCACATTTCCAGGAAGGTCATAAATCCGTTCACCAGCGTGAAGCCGAACAGGAAATACCCTACCCCGATGATGATCACCGCGCCGATGGACTGGAACAGCAGGCGGCTGATGGCTTCTCCCAGGATGATGTACATGCGGCTCACGGGTGTGGCGAAAAAGCGCTTCAGCACCAGGGTCTGCCGCAGGCTGAAGAAGAGGAAGGCCGTGCCGAAAACGGCGGCGCTGAGCAGGGAAAAGCCCAGTTGTCCCGGTAAAATAAAATCGATCGCCTTATACTCCCGCCCCGGCACCACTTCGGGCAGCACCCTGGCAACGGAGGGACGTGGAAACTGCACGTCGTCCAGCTGATTGATGCCACTATACAGCACGTTGAACAGAATGCCGGCGCTTTCACCGCTGGCGGAAGACGTTTTCACATGCACATCATATTTGGACACCGCATCCACCGTATCGATCTTCACGATCGCCGTCAAACGGCCCTTGCGCAGCTCATCCTCCATTTCCACCTGCGAAAGCCCATTGGCGATGCGGATGTTGCCGCTGTTCTTCAGGGCCTTGTAAACAGGATTGAGCGTATCAGAACCTGTATCGATGCCTATTTTCGCTGAAACTCCCCTCCCGCCGATGAAGCCGAACACGAGTATGAACACCAGCGGGAAAGCGAAACTGAACACCACGGCGGAAGGACTGCGGAACATACCGCGGATGCTCGCCTTCGTGATCGCCCACATTGCTTTCCACTGATTATACTTAACTGCCATACGTCTGTCTTAAAGGGTGTAAAACTAGCATTCCGACGCAAATAAACAACTACGAATTCCGGCGTAACAGGAAAAGCCCCCGCGGCGCTGTGGCCGGGAGGCTTTCTATCCATGTTCTGGGGGAGAGAAACTTAAAAGCCGTCGAGCGCGGTGATCTCTGTCTGTACAGCGCTCTCCGTGGTTTCAGCGAGGGTCAGCGCTTCCACCTGGTTTTCAGTGATAGTAATATCTTTTTTAGCGAAATAATATTTGCCGTCTTTGATGGAGAAAGAAATGAGCCGTCCTTCCGCGCCTACGGGCATGGCATTGTCGTAGCTCTTCACCTGGTTCTCACCATCGGGCGTGTACAGCTGCGCCACCACGTTATCGCCTTTTGCGATGAAGAACACATAGGTTTCGCCTTCCATCGCGCGGAAATTGGCCATGGTACCGGGATTGTTGGGCACGCTCACTTTCATGGTGGTTTTGGGATTGCTCATGTTCCAGAAAATATCGCAGTTCACCCAGCCCAGCTCACCGAAGTCGAAAGCAAAAACGAAATTGTCCACTTTCACTTCTCTTTGCGCGCCCTGGCGGGGGTTCTGCCATGCAAACTGGTTGCCCTGCACGGTATCCGCGCCTATCCACAACTGCGTGAAGCCATCGCGGTCCGTAGGCATTTCAATGCGCACCGGCACTTTCAGTTCCGCGTCCACGCTCTGACCGCCGCTTTTAACATCCAGGAACAGCGAGCCGTCTGATTGCAAGGGCATGCCGGAGATGTGGTTCGTATTCACGCCTGCCATTACCAGCTGGCTGCGTTTCAGCAACTCGATCGCTTCCACCGTTACATTGCCCGTTACCGCTTCGCCGTTTTGCTGAAAAGCGCCGGCGGGGAAAGTGATCTTCACGCCGCCTTTCAATGTAACGGTTTTGGGGAGATCGGCCGTTGAGAAGGTGAACGACTGTATCTGCGGCCCGGCTTTTTCAATGAAGTCGCGGGTATTTTTGATCTGATCTTCCGGCGGCGGCGCATCGTTCTTTTTACAGGCGTAAAAGCAGGATGCGGCGGCTATCATTGTTACAAATAATTTGGTCGTTTTCATGAGATATTCGTTTTAATGAAGGGTTGTGTGTTTGAAGGAATATCAACATGCGGGAAGTTTTGTTACCCTTGTTTTATAAAAAGTTTTTAACCGGTGATTAACAAATTAAAAATCAGTGGATTTGATGGATTTATTTATGTTGCGGGCATAAGATCAACCAATTTGCCGTCCCAAACGGCGCAACTGCAAAATCTGAACTGGTATGAGCGAACAACAAACTTCCAACGGCTCGATGGAGAACAATGCGCTGGAGAAGATGTGTACCTGTTATGACAGCATTCTTGCTTCCCTGCAGGAATTTGAAGCTTTCAGCGCCTCACAGATCATTTGTAATGTGGTGAACGAGCACATCAAACGGCTTACGATGGTGATCCGCCAGCACAACGAGATTGCGGCGGCAGCGGAAAAAAGCATGGAAGCGCTGGCGGACGGACTGCGCCGTCTGCGTTTGCAGGCGCAGCAGATCGTGGACGAGAATCACAACCAGGTGATCCGCATGACGAGCGATGAGCGTGATCCGGTATATACGGATGAAGGTTGACAGGTGTCAGCAGATGACGCAGCATGGAGGTTGACGGTATGCTTCTTACCTTGGCGTTAGCCTTACATAGCGGGTGCTTTCTTCCATATCCTGGTTAACAATGATCATATTGGCCAACAGCTGACCGGCATGCTTCCACTTGATGGCCACAGGCCCCCATTTGTTCAGCTGCCTGCTTTGCACGAGGAATATCTTCCCCTGCCGGTATTCGTACAGCTCAAACCCGTTTTCGGTAAATCCCGCGATCAGGTCTGAATTGCTGCAAATGAAATGTTTTCCGTCCGGCGACAGCTGCGGGATGCCGATGGTGCTTAGCATTTTGCCGTCGGATTTGCTGACGAGATCGTAAGAGAACCATTCGTAGCCGCCGTTGTATACGACCCAGTGCCGCAGTTGGGGGATGTAGCCCTGATAATGGTATTCCGCATAATCATCATTATCGGAAAGATTGTTCACCAGCGTTTTTTCCTGCCCGTTGTCCAGCCTGAAAACCAGCGAATCGCCGCGGCGTTCCACCAGTCCTTCCGCTTTCGCGATCGTGCGTGTTTCACTGGTGTCCGCCAGCATACCGGGAATCGCATCAAACTCTTCCTGGCTGGCGTCTTCAATGTCATATAATTGCCCGCCGATGGTAATGGTATCCAGTTCCGTCAGCACCACCTGCACATTGCTTTTAACCGGCTCCGGCGGCAGGGAGTCCCCGGAAAGTTGCTGTACCTGCGGAGTAGCCGGCTGCTGGCAGGCGGCAGACATCACGAATAACGCGGGCAGGAAAAGATGCTTCATAGGCGGATAATGCTCATTGTTTTTATGCGGGTGGTTTCAGTACGTTCATTACTGGATGATAAAATCGCAGGGCAGTTTGGCCTGTACACCGCCGGTGATACGTTTCAATCCTTTCAGCACCTGGTAGAAATGATATTGTTCGCCCAGCTCTTCCTTTACCATGCTGGTGCGGATCTCGCCACCGAGATTGCGGAGCAGCTTTTCGTAGGGATTCACCGGTTTCGGGTAGGCGACAACGTTAGTTTCAGGCAGATTGGCCATGCGCGCCGCGCAGGCAAGGGCGTCGGAGATGCCGCCGAGGCGGTCTACCAGGCCAAGCTTCTGTGCCTGTAATCCCGTCCATACCCGGCCCTGTGAAATGCTGTCCACCACTTCGGCGCTCAGCTTGCGGCCGGCCACTACACGGTCTTTGAAGGTAACGTAGATGCTGTCTACCGACCGCTGGATGATCACTTTTTCTTTTTCTGTAAGCGGGCGATGGGTGCCGCCGAGGTCTGCGTACTGTGCGGTTTTCACATTGTCGAACGTAACGCCGAGTTTGTTGTTGAAGAAGCCCTGCATGTTCGGCAATACGGCAAATACGCCGATGGAGCCGGTCAATGTGGTAGGTTCCGCATAAATAGAATCCGCCATGCAGGAAATATAGTAACCGCCGGATGCAGCATAGTCGCCCATCGATACGATCACCGGCTTGCTTCTGCGCGCCAGTGAGAGTTCGCGCCAGATGCCTTCGGAAGCCAGCGCACTGCCGCCGGGTGAGTTCACGCGGAACACGATGGCCTTGATATCTTTATCCTGCCGCGCTTCCCGGATGATCTTGATGTAGGTTTCGCTGGCGATGGTTGTTTCGTTCTCGCTGCTGCCGCCTACGATATCTCCCTGCGCATAGATGAGCGCGATGTTGCCGGAGGCGTCGGAGAAACCTTCCGCTTTGTCGTACCGGCCAAGCGAAACGAAGTTCACTTTCTCCTCTCCTTTCAGGTTGAGGCTGCGCTTGATCTCGTCCATCACTTCGTCGTCATACTTCAGTCCATCTACGAGCTTGTACCGCAGCGCATCTTCCGGGAACTGGATGCTGCCTTCGTTGGCGTACTGGTGCAGCGTGGCGGTGTCGATGCCTCTGGCTCTGGATACTTTCTGGAGAAAATTGCCGTAGAGTTCGTTGAGAAAAGCGGTGGTCTGGATGCGGTTCGCTTCCGTCATCTTTGTTTCGCGCAGCGGTTCGGTGGCGCTTTTGAATTTACCGTTGTAGAATATCTGCGGCTGTATTTCCAGTTTTTCCAGGGTGCCTTTCAGGTACAGCATGGTGAGGGAATAGCCGGAAAAGTCCACCGCGCCTTTGGGGTTCAGGTACACTTTATCCGCCGCTACGGCAATGCCGTAGGCGCTTTGCGGCATTACTTCCGCATATGCATATACGAATTTCTTGCTCTTTCTGAATTCGATGACCGCTTTATACAGCTCTTCGCTGGACGCATAGCCGTTGCCGTTACCGTCCGTTTTCAGGTAGATGCCTTTGATATTATCGTCGTTAGCTGCTTTTTTGATCAGGCGTACGGCGTCGTACAGACCGGGCACCTGGCCGGGTTCATCGCTGTAATAGCTTCTGAACGGGTCGTTGATGCGCTGTTCATTGAATGACTGGCTGATATCCACCACCAGCACGCCGTTGGCGCCGATCACCACTTTTTCGGCAGTGGCCAACCGGCCGATCATCATCAGCATGAAAAAGAAGCCGATAATGGAGAAAACAATGAGGGCCACAAAGGAAGCGAAGAAAAACTTGAGAAAACTGCGCATGTTATTTGATTAGTTTATTATCCGGGTAACGGCCGGTGGATGAAAAGCTGTTTTAAGGAACCCCGGCCATTTGCCCAAAAACGAATAATTTTTCCAAAAATAAGGAATATGGCTACTTTTGGGCCGTCAAAATACATGAATACAGCAATATTACTTATAGGTGGCAATATCGGGGACAGGCCAAAGTACCTGCAGCAGGCGGCTTTGCTCATTGCCGCGCGCACAGGGCGCATCACGGCGGAATCCGCATTGTATGAAACGGCTCCCTGGGGGGACGTGCAGCAACCGGATTACCTGAACCAGGCCCTCCGGCTGGAAACGGAACTGAGCGCGCCCGCACTGCTGGAAATATTGCTGAACGTGGAAAAAGAGATCGGGCGGGTACGCCGTCAGAAATGGGGCGCCCGGGTGATCGACATCGACCTGATCTTCTTTAACCAGGAGGTCATTACCCTGCCACAGCTAAAAGTACCGCATCCCCGGATGCAGCACCGCCGTTTTGTGCTGGCGCCGCTGAATGAGATCGCGCCGGACTGGATGCACCCCATCCTGCAACTCACTGTTAACCAGTTGCTGGACGCTTGTCCGGATCCCCTGCCCGTGCATAAATTCGCGGCCGCAGCCCACTAATCATGTTATACCGCTTCATTACCATAGAAGGCAATATCGGCGCGGGAAAGACTACCCTCGCCACGCGGCTCTCGGAGCATCTGAAAGCCCGCCTGATACTGGAAGGCTTCGCCGACAACCCCTTCCTGCCCAAATTCTACGCACAGCCGGAGCAATACGCCTTTCCGCTGGAGCTTTTTTTCATGGCCGAACGTTACAAACAGCTGAAGGAAATGCTCGCTACCCGCGACCTCTTCGCCCAATATACCGTCAGCGATTACCTCTTCATCAAAAGCCTGCTGTTCGCCAAGATGAACCTCCAAGCGGATGAATTCGCCCTTTACCAGAAGCTGTTCGACATCATCAACCCGCAACTGGCGCAGCCGGACATCCTCATCTTCCTCAACGCGCCGGTGGACCGCCTCCAGCAGAACATCAAAAAACGGAACCGCGCCTATGAACAGCAGATACCGGACGCATACCTGCATAAGGTGCATGAGATGTACATGCAGTTCATCCGGCAACATCCGGTGCGCACCCTGGTGGTAGATACAACCAAAACGGATTTCCTGCATAGTGATGAGGATTTCAATTCGCTGCTGGCCGCGTTGGAAAAGGAACATCCCGTGGGGTTAACTTACCTGTAAAATATAATAAGAGGGGCTGACCAAAAATTAATGGTCAGCCCCTCTCCCTGCAATCCCTATTCGTCAGGCGGCGTTTACCACCGGATCAACGAACGCTGTTAACAGTGATACGGCCAGTGGCCCTGCCAGCGGCACATTCACTGCAAATCCCTTTGTGAGGAAGTAACCGGCTTTCACAACCGTGATCAGGTCACCGATGTAACCGCCTCCCTGAATGTCTTTTAGTTCCCGGGCATCCAGCTCCCGGCAGCCAAATTGTGTAAACAGATCGTTTTGCATAACTATTAGATTGTGGGTGATGAAATACTGTCATTAATTTATCCATTCTCCCTTATACAGCCATATACCATTTTGTTCATTTTGATACCCGCCTGTTCAGCCTGTTCATTCATCTCAAAAAAAATATCGTCCGCCTTTTGGGGTACCTGCAGATTTCTCCGTCATATATGCAGAAACCACAAAAAGAACACTATATGAAACAGATCATGCTGGTTTGCGCAGTGCTCCTGCTCAGCCACTTTGCGAAAGCACAACACATCGAATCCTTATCCAACCGGGCGGGCAAACCCTCCACCCTCGGCGCATACGGCGCATTACAGGGAAAGATCACCGCGGTAGACGGAAAGTTCGCCGTGCTGACGGGCGGTTACGGCGGCGTATTCCTCAATAAAAAGATATTGCTTGGCGCGGCGGGGTATTCCCTCGCGAACCGCATAGATGTACCCGGACAAACGGACCGCCAGTGGGGCTTATGGTATACGGGGGGCGTATTTGAATATGTGTTTCAGTCAGACAGGCTGATCCACTGGTCTGCCGGTGCGCTGGTCGGCGGCGGCGGCGTTTCGCAGCGGACGGGGTATGATAAGGGCCGTGACGAGGTGCATGTGAGAAGCGGGTTCGCGGTGGCGGAACCATTCATCAACGCGGAGCTGAACATCACCCGCTACCTGCGTGTTATTGCCGGCGGATCATGGCGGCAGACATTCGGCACCGGTTCCCGTGCAGGCATCACCGATGCCAGGCTCAGCGCTCCCGCTTTTCATCTTGGCATAAAAGCCGGGCTCTTCTGACCGTTTGTACAAAACCGCACGCACCTTTTACCTGTTTTACCCTAATTTTGGCCGCCGGAACTGAAAAAGACAGTTCCGGCGCCCGCTATGTACAAACCCTCCGTCGTATTGAAAAGCATTCTCCTTATAACATCCTGCGTACTGTCAGCCACCGGGGCGTTCGCCCAGCAGCCGCTCGGCAAAACCGTTTCCATCCGGGTCCACAATCAGCCGGTGGATACTGTATTGCAGCAGATCTCCCGCCAGGGCCGGGTGAATTTTTCGTATATCGGCGCGCCTTTCCGCAAAGACAGCCTCGTAACCCTCAACGTGAGCCATAAAAGCATCAAACAAGTGCTGGACCTTCTGTTCAACGCAGGCATCCAGTACGTGGAATCCGGCGACAACATCATCCTCCGGCGCGCGGAAGGCTTCCGCGAACGGAATTACATCATCAGCGGATATGTGCGCGACCGCGAAAACGGTCAGGCCGTATCCAACGCCAGCATCTACGAACGGGCCACACTGCTTTCCACGTTTACCGACGGATCGGGATACTTTCACCTCCGGTTAAAGGACCGCGGGCGGCAGCCTTCGGTGCAGCTGACGGTAAGCAAAGAACTGTACATGGACACCGCCCTGTATGTAATGCCGGGCTTCGACCGCGAAATATCACTGACCATCGCTCCCGCCAAACCTGTACTGCTGAAGGAATTCACGGTATCGGACCAGGTGGACAAAACATGGATCGGCAAACGCTTGCTTTCCGAGGGATTGAGAAGGCAGACGCAGAACATTTCGAAGTTCTTTGCCAGCAAGCCTTTCCAGTCATCGATCGTTCCATCTGTGGGCTCGCACGGAAAAATGGCGGGCCAGGTGGTGAACAAGGTGTCGCTGAACCTCGTAGGCGGCTATTCCGCGGGGCTGGACGGCGCGGAAGTAGCGGGCGGGTTCAATATCAACAAAAGAGATGTGCAGTACGTACAGGCCGCGGGTATCTTCAACATCGTCGGCGGCAGCATGACAGGCGGACAGGCGGCAGGTGGTGTAAACCATGTGATGAAATCCGTCAACGGCTCACAGGCGGCGGGCGTCATGAACATCGCCAATGATACGGTGACGGGCGCGCAGGTTGCCGGCTTACTGAACCGTGCGCTCGGGGATATGACGGGCATGCAGGCGGCAGGGCTGATCAACCGCTCCGGCAGAAAGATGCGGGGGGCGCAGTTTGCGGGGTTGATCAATACGGCGGCGGACAGCATGCAGGGAATACAGGCGGCGGGATTGCTGAATTATGTGGACGGGCCTGCCAGCGGATTACAGGCGGCGGGGCTGATGAATTATGTGGACGGGCCTGCCGGCGGATTACAGGCGGCGGGGTTGATGAATTATGTTGATGGGCCTGCCGGCGGAATACAGGCGGCGGGGCTTGGCAACTTCAATCATGGCGGTCAGACCGGCGCGGCCATCGCGGGCGTGTTCAATCATACGGGAAAATCATTTAACGGCTTGCAGCTCGCCGGTGTAGCCAATAATGCAGGGGACAGTCTGCATGGCGCACAGATCGCGGCACTGGCCAATCACAGCAAAGGCACCGTGCGCGGCTTGCAATTGGGCCTGCTTTTTAATTATGCCCGTCATCTGAAAGGCATGCAGATCGGCGCGATCAACATCGCGGATACTTCTTCCGGTTATGGCATTGGGCTGGTGAACATTGTCAGGAGAGGCGGATATTATAAATTGTCGGTCGCTGCAAACGAGTTTATGCCGGTGCAGCTTAGTTTCAAAAGCGGCCTCCGCAAGTTCTACACGATGCTGGCGGGCGGTTATGATCCCGGGGAGAAGCGGCACGCGCTGGGGTTGGGGATCGGGCATGTATTCGATATCAACCGGCGGTTCTCGGTAACGGCGGAAGTATTACAGCAGAACATCTTTTCTTCTTCATGGAAGTCACTCGGACAGGTGTACCGGTTTCAGCCCTTCGCGCACTTTCAGCCGGCGAAGTGGTTTTCTGTGCATGCGGGGCCGGCGGTTTCCTACAGCGAGAAATTCAAAGATCCGAAGCTATCGGCCGGAAAGGGCGCCTGGCTGGGCTGGCAGGTGGGGATCAGTTTGTTTTAACCCCGCCGCTATCCACCCGCTCGTCCACGCATGCTGGAAATTAAATCCCCCCGTAATACCGTCCACATCCATCACTTCACCGGCAAAGAATAAACCGGGTACCATCCTGCTTTCCATCGTATCCGGATTGATCTCGGACAGGCGGACGCCGCCGCAGGTCACAAATTCTTCCTTGAATGTTGTTTTTCCTTTCACCGGGAACTCCATGCCCGTGAGGCAGCGGATCAGTTTGTTCTGCTCTTTGGCGGGCAGCTCGGCCCACCGTGCATTTTCGTTTATGCCTGACTGTTGTAAGAGAAAATGCCAGAGCCGTTGCGGCAGGCCGAAGGGATTTTTGGTATAGATCATTTGTCCGCCCATGCTCAACCGCAGCTCCGGCCAGGCATCGCGCAGCGAGCTTTCATGATAGGCTGGCAGCCAGTTGACCAGTAACGTGAACGTATATTGCAGGCTTTGCAGCAGGCGCGCGCCCCAGGCGGACAAACGCAATACCGCGGGCCCGCTCATTCCCCAATGCGTGATCAGCAGCGGGCCGGATTCCTGCAGCTTCAAACCCGCGATCTTCAGCTGTGCATCCGGTACAGACACGCCCATCAACGCTGTAACGGGATTTTGCGGCATGTTGAACGTAAACAGCGAAGGCGCCGGCGGCTCTATCGTATGCCCCAGCTCCCGCAACCAGCCGAACTTCTCAGCCTGCGCATATCCTCCGGCCGCCACACAAACGTAACGGGCGGAAATGGTATTGCCATCCCGCAATTGAATGATCCACTCCTCCCCTCGCCGGGTGATCCCCGATACTTCCGACTGCATCTGCACCTTCACGCCATACCGGTCCGCTTCCCGCAAGAGGCAGTCGATGATCGTCTGCGAGCTGTCCGTTACCGGGAACATCCTCCCGTCATCCTCGGTTTTCAGCTGTACGCCTCTTTCGCCGAACCAGCGGACCGTGTCCGGCACGAAAAAGCGGACGAAAGATTTTTTGAGGAACTGCGTGCCGCGGGGATAACGCTTCGCCATCTCCGGGATGCTGCTCAGCGCATGCGTTACATTGCAGCGCCCGCCGCCGGAAACTTTCACTTTGGATAACAGCTTGTTCGTTTTTTCCAGCAGGCGTACTTCCAGTTGCGGATGCAGCCTTGCCGCATTCACCGCGCAAAAGAAACCGGCCGCTCCGCCCCCGATCACTACCAGCCTGTTCATGCCTTTTTCATCTTTCTGCATCATATTGCGGCGAATTTCGCACTTAATAGCCCAAAAAGGAAATGTTAAAATCTGATAATTCCTTTCTACTAATTATTCGTAATTCATTATCTTGTTGTCTTTAAAAGACAGCCAACGCCATGCAACGCAAGTCCCTGCTTAAACTACGTAACCTGTTGATCGTCGGCCTCCTGGCCACCGGTACCTGGGGAGCAATGGGTTTTAAATTACCTGATGACTGGACGGACAGGATCGTACTCGCACTACAGAAATTCACGCAAAACTATCCGCAGGAGAAGGTTTACCTCCACTTCGACAAAGATTATTATGCCCCGGGGGAAACCATGTGGTTCTCCGCATATATTACGCTGAACAACCTGCCCGCCCTCGGCGCCCGCAACCTTTATGCGGAGCTGCGGGACGCGAAAGGCGCTGTTGTGCAGAAAGAGCTGGTGCTGGCTTATGAAGGCGGCGCGGCCGGCGAGTTCCAGCTGCCGGAAAGCATCAAGCCCGGACTTTATCAGGTGAGAGCATATACCGCCTGGATGCTCAACTTCGATTCCACCTTCCTTTTTTACCGCAACATACAGATCCTCGATCCAAAGAATACCGCCGCCACCGAAAAGCCCGCCGCCAAGAATTATTCGGTGCAGTTTTTCCCTGAAGGCGGCGACCTCATCCAGGAAGTGAACAGCACCGTGGCCTTCAAGGCCATCGACGAAAACGGCTACCCTATCAAAGTAGCCGGCGTAGTGCGCAACAGCAAAGATGAACAGGTAGCGGTGATAGAAACGGTGCATGACGGCATGGGCTCCTTTGAGCTGAAACCGGTAGCAGGCGAAACCTACAAAGCAGTGGTGCAATCCGCCAGCGGCCAGCAAAAGAACTTCCCGCTGCCCGCTGTGAAAGCATCCGGGCTTGCGCTGAAAGTATTCAACCGCGGCGCCCGCGTTTTTTATCTTACAGGCTATCACGGACTGGATACCAGTCACAATGAACTGATGCTGGTCGCGCAGATGCAGAACCAGATGGTGTACAGGGCCATGCTGAACATCGAGGAAGGAAAAGTAAGCGGGCTGATACCCGCCAAAGACCTGCCCTCCGGCATCCTGCAACTGACGATATTCGACAAAACGGGCCGCCCGCTGAGCGAGCGCATCGTATACATCAACCAGAAGACCGATACGCTGGACTTCTTCCTGGACCCGCAGGAACTCAATAAAGGACCGCGTGAAAGAACAGAACTGGTATTGCAGGTACCCGATTCCATGAGAGGCCGTGTAAGCGTATCCGTTACTGACGCCGACCAGGTGCCGAGGGACCCCAACGCCAACAATATCATCACGCACGGGCTGCTCACATCCGACCTGCATGGTTATGTGCACAACCCTTACTGGTACTTCCGCAACGACAGCGCCAGCACCTTGCAGGCGCTCGATCTTGTGATGCTCACCAACGGATGGCGGCGCTTTTCCTGGGAGGAGATCATCAACGACAAATACCCGGAAATACGTTACCCGTACGAACAGGGCATTTCCATCACCGGCACCGCCTTTACGACCGGCCGCAATCCGATGACGGACGGACAGGTGAGCTTCCTCATCCGCATACCGGTAGACAGCTCCACCGCCATCGCCTCCGCACCGGTGGATTCCAAAGGGCGGTTCCTGCTGGAGAACATGCTCTTCAGCGATACGGCCAATATCTACTTCCAGGGAAATATGGCCAATAAAAAATGGAAAGATGTAGATGTGGAATTCGACCGCCACTTCTTTGACATATATGCGCCGGTTAAAACGCCGATGCCGTTGTTACCGCCGCCGCCTGTCGACAGCCGCATACTGAAGAATTACCTGGCAACGGTCAGCGAAGGCAACAGCGTGAACCGCACGATCACGAACCGCACCATCTACCTGAAAGAAGTGAACATCAACGCGAAAAAACCTACCGCGGCGGAGAGTACGGACAAACGTTACGCTACCGGCATGTTCTCCAGCGACAATGGTTATACTTTTGATCTGACGCAGGAAAATCCCACTTCCTTCAACGTATTCCAGTACCTCCAGGCCAGGGTGCCCGGCCTGCAGATCAACGGCGATATCAACAGCCCATCCCTCTCCTGGCGCGGCGGCGCTCCCGGCGTGTTCCTGGACCAGATGCCGGTGGACATACAAACCGTAGCAAACATTCCCATGGCGGACGTAGCGCTGATCAAAGTATACCGCCCGCCCTTCATGGGAGGCTTCGGCGGCGCGAATGGCGCCATCGCGATATGGACCCGCAGAGGCGGCGATTCCCGTCCCGATCCTACCGCCAAAGGCATGGAAATGATGAAGAAAGGCGGCTACCGCATCCTGAAAGAATTCTACAACCCGGATTATGCCGTGAAGAAAGAAGTGCACCGCCTGCCCGACAAGCGCCTGACGCTCTACTGGAACGCGAACCTGAAGATCGACACAACGAACAATACCGCCCGCTTCACGTTCTATAACAACGACTTTACAAAGAACTATCACGTAGTGCTGGAAGCAATGGACCAGTACGGCAGAGTTGGACGGGTAGAAAAGAACTTCTAAAAACAAAAAAACGGGGCATTGAACCATGCCCCGTTTTTTTATTGCCTGAAAAAGCCCGTTAATCCTTCAGCTTGTTCAGGTAAAAACTCAGTTTGAACAGCAGCTCGTCCTGCAAGCCGGCCCGCAGCTTGGCTTCATCGTCCGTGATGCCCAGGCGGCGCAGGCGCTGGTAATAAACGTAAGACCCGCCGATCAGCTCCAGGCATTCCTGGATCTTCGTTTTCACTTCCGCTTCCTTCGCTTTCTTGTCGAACTCCTTTTTGGAAAGGATCTTGTCCACAAAATAAAAAGCGTCCTTGTCCTCCGTCCATTTACCATCTTCTTTATGCTGCGGCTTGTAGACTTCGAGATAACAATTGTCCAGCTTCAGCGGCTCGCCAAACTCCGCCTTGATGTCGATCACCATTGGTTTTTCCGCGCTGCGGTTAGCCAGGCGTTTCTTAATAGCGTTGCTGATCTCCACGCCAAGCTCGCCGCTGCTCATCAAAAGCTGGTTCAGTTCGGAAAATTCCAGCCCGATGGTAATGCGCGAATAGCTTCTGCCGCTGCGGATCTTGCCGAAAAGACTGGGCGTGGTCTTGTCATCGAACACGATATCTTCTATCTGCACTTTCGAGATGGTCTGGTAATTCGGCTTGTATCCTTCTTCCGCCGGCGTCAGGCGCTTGTTCTGCGGCTTGGCCACCTCCTGGCGGCGCAGCTGCTGGATAAAATCATCCACAAACCGGAGCCCCTGTTTTTTCAGCTTTGCGTACAGTTCGTGGCTGGAATAGTTGTGCACTTTGCCGAGCACCTGCAGGTCTTCCCAGGCGCGGTGCAGCTGCACCCGCTTCAGCTCATCCAGGATGTCCTGCGGCGTCATGTTACGGCGGTACAGTAACTCCCCTACCAGGAAAATAGCATAGTCATGCACCGGGCAGCCGAGTTCCGGCAACACGTCGTACGGACTTTTCTTCTGATCACGCGCCTGCGTCAGCTGGTCCAGATCGCTCATGACCGGCGACAGCAGATAACGGCGCGCAGCCGTTCTCAGTTTGCGGCTGACATAGTCCAGCAACTGGTCGTTCACCACACTGTGATGCACAAAATCGTGCAGGATCTGTACGAAGCGTTTCGATACCGGTAAACCGAACTGGGTCAGAATATCGCTTTCCATTTCCTCTACGCGGTTATTCACTGCTGTACCTGCTGCTTTCCTGGGCTTTTTGTCCAGTTGCTGATAATGCTGGTAATACTCCTGTAATTTCAATTTCAGTTGATCCATATGCATAATTAGTTGTACTTCAATCTACTATATAATTATCCTTTGCCTTATAAAAACAAAAAGCCCAGCACTTCGCATGCTGGGCTAGTAAGTTTTCGGGTGAATTGCGAAACGCAAAGATAAGGTATTTTTTGGGGAAATCCTGTGCATAACTCACCTGTTTCTGGGGTGGTTTTCGGCGGGCGAATTTTGCTCTTAGCATCAGTTAGTTATCCTCGTCAAAAAAAACATCTATAATCAAAAAAGATTTTTACCTGACATTTGGAAATTGAAAACGAATTACGTTAACTTTGCACTCCACAAAATACGACACGGTGGCTGTAGCTCAGTTGGTTAGAGCATCAGATTGTGGTTCTGAGGGTCGGGGGTTCGAAACCCCTCAGTCACCCACCTTTCAAAGATGGTCTCTGTAAAAATGGAGGCCATTTTTTATTGTATATAATACAGCATTGCTATGTTACTTTACCTGATTCCTTTTCTCGGCGCATTTGCCGGCTGGCTGACCAGCCGGGCGGCGGTATGGCTGATCTTTCACCCGGTAAAGCCGGTGAACCTGGGCGTGCTCACCCTGCAGGGGATCTTTCCCCGGCAGCAGCAGCGCCTTGCCGCGGAACTCGGAAAAATGGTGTCGGAACAGTTCTTTTCTTTTGATGACATCCGGCGGAAGTTAACGGACCCGGAAAAGATCAGCGCGATCAAACCGCTGGTGGAAGAGCACCTGGAACATTTCCTCCGTAAAAAATTGCCGGAAACAATGCCGATGATATCCATGTTCATTGGCGACAGCACCATCCTCCAGATAAAAACCACCCTGGCGGCGGAGCTGGACCTGCTCTTTCCGAAACTGATCGGCCAGTATCTTGAAAACGTGCAGAACGAGCTGGACCTGCAACGGATTGTTTCGTCCAAAGTAGCGGGCCTTTCCGTGGAACAGGTGGAAGCAGGATTGCACAACCAGCTGGGCGGCGGCCTTGCAAAAATGGGTTGGCTCGGCGCCGGTATCGGGTTTGTTACAGGATGCCTGCAGTTGCTGATAGCCATGGTGTAGCAGCGGACGCCTTATTCCCCCGAAACGTACGCCCACACTGTGTTAAATAATGTTAACGCCTTCTACCATTGTTTTAACCGCATTCGTCCCTTTTTCCTTTCCCTTTATCACTTTGTCCCCGGAGCGAGCGTGATTGCACCTACTTTTGTGCGGGCAAATACTCTTTTCAAAAACAACGTCTAAATCAGAGTTAAAGAAAAATTCAGGATGAAACCGGTAAGGTTCCATCTTGCCCGTAAAAAACCACATAAATAACAGATGAAAAAATTGTTCGTTTTATTGATTGGATCACTTGTGATGCAGACGTACGCTGCCGCGCAGGCACCCCAGGGCGCAAGACCCGGCGCCGGTGCAGGCGGGCAGCAACGCGCGGCGATGCCCCAGATCGGTCATGTGTACGGTAAGCTGGTAGAGGCAAAGACCAGGCAGGCGGTAGAGTATGCTTCCGTAGCGCTCCTCCGCCAGAAAGATTCCAGTGTGGTAGGTGGAATGCTCAGCAAACCCAATGGCGATTTCAGCCTGGAACAACTGCCTTTCGGTCAGTTCATCCTTCGTATCAACTTCATGGGCTATAAACCTGTTTTCAAAAAAGTATCCGTAACGCCCCAAACCGTTTCCCAGGACCTGGGCAACATCCGCCTGGAAGCAAATCCCGAAGTACTGTCCGAAGTGGAAGTCACCGGCCAGCGCACCGCCTTCCAGATGAGCATTGATAAAAAGGTGTTCAATGTGGACAGGAACCTGACCAGCGTGGGCGGCACCGCGGCGGACGTACTCAAAAGCGTGCCCTCCGTGAATGTGGACATCGACGGGAACGTAAAGGTCCGCAACTCTTCTCCCAATATTTTTGTAGACGGGAAACCCAGCACATTAACGATCGACCAGATACCGGCGGACGCCATCGAAAGCGTGGAGCTGATCACCAACCCCTCCGCCAAATACGACGCGGAAGGCATGAGCGGCATCATCAACATCGTGCTGAAAAAGAACAAGAAAGCCGGTTTTAACGGTATGGTGATGGCTGGCGTTGGCACGAACGATAAATACAACGCCGGCGGTAACATCAATGCCCGGCAGGGTAAATGGAACGTTTCCGCCAACTATAACTTCAATGCGAACCGCAACTGGGGATCAGGACAAACAGACCGTACCAATTTCGGAACACAGGGCAGCGGCAACAACTACACCACGCAGAACAGCGACAGCCGTAACGGCGGACAGTTCCAGTTTGGAAAGCTGGGGGTGGATTATTACATCGATAACCGGAACACGATCTCCATTGGGCAGAACATCGTGCGCGGGTCTTTCAAAAATTATGAAGACCTGACCAGCGTATTCAGCGATGCGGACAAAACATTCACCGGCCAGAGCCAGCGCCTGTCCGACAACGAATTTGGCTTCCGCAATTATACCACCACCGCGGGCTTCAAGCATCTTTTCACCGAACCGAACAAGGAGCTGACGGCCGATTTCTCCATGAACAAAAGCAGCAATGAACGCAGCGGCGGCTTTAACACGCAGGCGCAGGACGTTAACGGCAGCCCCATCGGCGATCCGCGCTTCCAGTTCAATAATAGCGATGGCAAAACCGACTTTTACACCCTGCAGGCGGATTACGTAGACCCCGTGGGCACTACCGGCAAATTCGAAACAGGCGTAAAAGCTACCCTCCGCAACTACAGCAGCATCTATGATGTGTTTAACAGGAACAACGCGGGTGTGGACGAGCGCATCGACAGCCTGTCCACCGACTATAAATACAACGAACAGATCTACGCGGCTTACGTCAACTATGCGAACGTAGTCGGCAACTTCGGTTACCAGCTGGGATTGCGGGCGGAGCAGTATGTTTACGCGGGCGAGATCCCGAGCGAAAGCCTGAAGTTCAATCCAACGAAAGCAAGGCCCGGCCTCTTTCCAAGCGTGTATTTCTCCTACAAGCTCCCGAAAGAACAGGAACTGCAGCTGAACTATTCCCGCCGCGTGACCCGCCCGAACTTCTTCCAGCTGATCCCCTACCGGGACATCACCGATCCGCAAAACCAGCGCGAAGGCAATCCCGATCTGAAGCCCGAATACACCAACAGCCTCGAGTTTTCCTACATGAAAACCTGGAAGCTGCACAATGTGCTCGCATCGCTTTACTACCGCAATACCAACAACCTGATCACTTCCCTCAGTACGGTGATCGGCAAGGATTCGCTGCTCTCCACTTTCGTGAATGCCAGCAAAAGCCTTTCCTACGGCGCGGAGATAACGGTGAAGAACCAGATCGTAAAGGGTTGGGACATTACGACCAACGTAAACCTGTATCAGCAGGAAGTAGATGTGTTCAACGACAAGACCGGCAACTTCATCCGGAACAGCGGTTTCAGCTGGCTGGCGAAGATCAATTCCGAAACCAAGCTGCCCGCCAATTTCACCTTCCAGGTAACGGCCAATTACCAGGCGCCCACGATCACCCTGCCGCCCAGCAGCGGCGGCGGACGCGGTGGCGGTTTCATGATGATCCCCACCTCGGCGCAGGGCATGATCAAAGGGATGAATACGGTAGACCTGGCGCTGCGGAAAGACTTTCTGAAAGGCAAAAACCTTTCCGCCACCCTTTCCCTGAGCGATGTGTTCAATACCCGCCAGTATGAAATGGACCAGATGGATGAATCCTTCTCCCAATATTACCTGCGCAAACGCGAATCACGCATCCTGAAGCTGAACCTCAGCTACCGTTTCGGGAAGTTCGACACCCAGCTGTTCAAACGCCGGAGCAACCGCGGAGACCAGCAGGGGATGCAGATGGATACCGGCCAGGGTTTTTAATACGCACAGTTGTAGTTTCAGTATAATAGCAATAAAAAGGTCCCGATGGCTTCGGGACCTTTTTTAATGTCTTACCCGTTCTTCCCGGTAAGCATCGGCACAAACGAAAAATTGTCAAATACCTCCTCCTCATAATCATCCTCCCCCACCTTGGTAATGCGCAGCATGCGCTGAACATCCTGGCCGCCCACGGGTATCACCATCTTTCCACCGATCTTCAGCTGCCGCAGCAACTTGTCCGGTATATGCGGCGCCGCCGCGGTCACCAGCACCTTGTCGAACGGAGCATAGGTAGGCAATCCTTCATATCCGTCCCCGTAAAAGAAACGGAGGGTGGGATATTTTGATTTGAAGGGAAATTGTTTCACCTGCTCGAACAGCTTCTTTTGCCGCTCGATGGTGTACACATTGGCTTTCAGCTCACCGAGCACGCATGCCTGGTAAGCGCTGCCGGTGCCGATCTCCAGCACCTTTTCAAAAGGTTTGACTTCCAGCAGCTGCGTCTGGTAAGCCACGGTATAGGGTTGCGAGATGGTCTGCCCCTCCCCGATCGGAAATGCCCTGTCCTCATACGCGATCCCTTCAAACGCTGTGTCCAGGAAATAATGCCGGGGAATGTTGTTGATGGCTGCCAGTACATTTTCGTCCGTAATACCTTTCTGGCGGATGTTGTCCACCAGCTGCTTCCTTAGTCCTTTTTGCTTGTAATTGTCTTCGTACCGCCTCATGGCGCAAAAATAACATTCAATCTGCATAGATACATGGAGGTTCAGCAATTTCTCATTATTTTACAGCCCTAACGAAATTCGTGGCCCAAAAAAGATTAAACAATGGATGCAAACATTCTCAGCAAAGTAGAACAATGGCTGAATGGCGGGTATGACGCCGAAACCGTATCGACAATTGAAAAACTCCGTAAAGAGAACCCGGACGAGCTGACAGACGCATTTTACCGTAACCTGGAATTCGGTACCGGCGGCCTCCGCGGCGTAATGGGCGTAGGCACCAACCGCATGAACAAATACACCGTGGGCATGGCCACGCAGGGATTCGCCAACTATCTTAAAAAATCATTCACCGGGGAAATAAAGATGGCTATCGCGCACGACAGCCGCAACAACAGCCGCTACTTCGCGGAAGTGACCGCCAATGTGATGGCCGCGAACGGCATCAAGGTGTTCCTCTTTGAAAGCCTCCGTCCCACCCCGGAGCTTTCCTTCGCCATCCGCCACCTGCAATGCCAGGCCGGCGTGGTAGTGACCGCCTCCCATAACCCGCGGGAATATAACGGCTATAAAGCTTATTGGAACGACGGCGCGCAGCTGGTGCCGCCGCACGACAAAAACGTGATCCTGGAAGTGGACAAGATCAGCAGCATCGGAGAAGTGAACTGGACGGGTTGGGAGCAGAACATCACCCTCATCGGAAAAGACATCGACGAAGCATACCTGAACATGCTGAAAGGGCTGAGCGTATACCCGGAAATAGTGGCCAAACAAAACGATCTCAAGATCGTATATACGCCCATCCACGGTACGGGCATCACCCTAGTGCCCGAGATCCTGAAACGCTTCGGCTTCACCAACGTGCATATCGTGGAAGAGCAAGCCCAGCCGGACGGCAACTTCCCCACCGTTGTATATCCGAACCCGGAAGAATCCGAAGCCATGAGCATCGGCCTGAAAAAAGCCGCTGCCCTGGATGCGGACATCCTGCTGGGCACCGACCCGGATTCCGATCGTGTAGGCATCGCCGTGAAAGATCATACCGGCAAATGGATTTTGCTCAATGGTAACCAGACCGCCGTGCTGCTTTTCAACTACATCATCGAAGCCCGCAAAAGCAAGGGCCTCACGCAGCCGAACGACTACATCTGCAAAACCGTGGTGACCTCCGACCTGATCGATGTGTTCGCCGCCACCAACAATATTAAATGTTACAACACCCTCACCGGTTTTAAATGGATCGCGGACCTGATCCGCCGCAAGGAAGCCACGGAAAACTTTATCTGCGGCGGCGAAGAATCCTACGGTTATATGATCGGTGATAATGTGCGGGATAAAGACGCCATCGCTTCCGTAGCCATGATCTGCGAAATGGCCGCCTACGCGAAGAATGAAGGCAAATCCCTCTTCGAGCAGCTGATCGATATTTACCTGAAATACGGCTTCTACAAAGAATCGCTGATCTCCATCACCAAAAAAGGCATGAAAGGCGCCGAAGAGATCGCGGAAATGATGACCGTTTACCGCGACAACCCGCCGAAAGCGATCAACGGCTCACCTGTTGTGAAGCTGTTCGATTACCAGCTGCAAAAAGTGACCAATATCGCTACCGGCGAAACCACCAGCATCGATCTTCCGAAATCGAACGTGCTGCAATTCCTGCTGGAAGACGGCAGCCGCATTTCCGCCAGACCTTCCGGCACAGAACCGAAGATCAAATTTTACTTCAGCGTGCATGAGCCGCTGGACAGCGTGGCCGACCTCGAAAGAGTGGAGCAGCTGCTGGACGGCAAGGTGACCAATATTATTCACGATATGAAGCTTGGATGATCCGGCAACAACGAACATCGTTTAATAAAGGCAAGGCGGTACTATCGCTTTGCCTTTGTTGTTTATGCATCGCTCACAATCTGAGCGCGCAGCGGGATTCGGTGAACAGGGCGAAGGTCGGGGGGCTGAGCGCCGCCACCGCGGCGGTATACACAGGATCGTTGTTTTTATTGAACGAATACTGGTATAAGGATTATCCGAAGAAAAGCTTTCATACGCTGAACGATTTTGGCGAATGGCTGCAGGTGGATAAATTCGGTCATGCCTACAGCGCCTACACGCTCGCGGTGTACAGCCGGGAGCTGTGGCGGTGGAGCGGGCTGCCGCGCAAGCAGCAGATATGGATCGGGGGGATGAGCGGGTTTGCTTACCAGTCCGTGATAGAATTGCTGGACGCACATTCCGCGCACTGGGGGTTTTCCTGGAGCGACATGGGCGCCAATGCCACCGGCGCTGCCGCCATGATCAGCCAGGAATTACTGTGGAACGAGCAACGCATCCAGCTGAAATTCTCGGCCACGCGCAAACGCTATAACGATCCCATATTGCGCGCCCGCGCGGATGAACAGTTCGGGGACATCCTGCTGGAACGCATCCTCAAAGACTATAACGCGCAGACCTACTGGCTTTCCGTCAACCCCTCTTCTTTTATGAAAGACAGCAATTTCCCGAAATGGCTGAACATTGCCATCGGCTACGGCGCGGACGGATTGTATGCGGCGGACGACAATACATGGGAAGACGCGGAAGGGCATCATTTCAACTATGCGCACATCCACCGCACCCGTCAATTCTACCTCTCTCCCGATATCGATTTCACGCGCATCCCTACACGAAAAAAAGGACTGAAAGTACTGTTCCGGATACTGAACAGCATCAAATTCCCCGCGCCCGCGCTGGAAGTGAACAGCGCCGGCAGGATCAGGATGCATGCGGTATTCTTTTAAACGAGATAAGCGGAGTGGATCTCTTCGCCGTTCACATCTACCATCACCATGTCCTGCAACGTGGTGGCCAGGCTGTACCCGACAAAGTCAACGGACAAAGGAAAGGATTTATGCCGGCGGTCTACCAGCACGGCCGTTTGTATTTTCTTGGGCAGGAATTGCAAAAAAGGTTTGAGGGCGTATAACATGGTACGGCCTGAATTGGCCACATCATCGATCAGGATGATCACCTTGCCGTTGAAGTCAAGTTCGTGGGACAATGTTACATCGAGGGGATGCTGTTTGTCCAGCTTTATTTCCATCACATCAATATGGAAAGACGCGATACGCCGGAGATGCGCCGCGATCTTCGCCGTGAGGATGGAGCCACGGTCCCAGATGCCGGCCAGGATAATGGAAGACTCATTATAGTTGTGCTCATATATTTCATAAGCAATCCGTTCGATCTTCTTTTCAATCGCTTCCTGCGTAAGGATCACGTTCTTATTTTCCATATAGCGGTTTTGCAGCCGTAAAAATACATAAATTGCAACAACAACAGGTCAAATCAAGGATATGCAAATTGTTTATCAACTTCTCTTTTTAATCGTGCTGGTTGCGGCAGTCTGGCTGTTCACGCACAGGGTGCTGGCGATCCGGCGGAACATCCTGCTCGGAAGGGACACTGACCTCACCGATCAGCCCGCCAGGCGCTGGAAAAACCTGCTACTGCTGGCGTTCGGGCAAAAGAAGATGTTCCGCAACCCGCTGGTGGCGGTATTGCATTTCTTCGTATATGCGGGCTTCATTATCATTAATATTGAAATACTGGAGATCATCATAGACGGGCTGGCGGGTACACATCGTATATTCGCGCCCGTTTTAGGCTCCCTGTACCTGGTGCTGATCGGTTGCTTCGAGATACTGGCGGTGCTGGTGGCCGTTTCCTGCGCCATCTTCCTCGTACGCCGCAATATCATCAAGCTGAAACGCTTCATCAGCAAGGACCTCGATGGATGGCCGCGGTCAGACGCCAACTACATCCTGCTGACGGAGATCGTGCTGATGCTGCTGTTCCTCACCATGAACACGGCGGACCAGGCATTGCAGGCGCGCGGTGCGGCACATTACCTGCCCACCGGCGATTTCTGGGTTACCGGTCATTTCGTTCCCTTGTTCTCCGGGCTTTCCGATTCCGCGCTGATAGCGGTGGAGCGCGGGGCCTGGTGGCTGCACATCCTCGGCGTGCTCGCCTTCCTGAACTACCTGCCATTTTCCAAACACCTGCATATCATCCTCGCATTTCCCAACGCTTACTATACGGACCTGCGGCCGAAAGGCAAAATGGAAAACATGCCGGCCATACAGCAGGAAGTGTTGTACGCCATGCAGCCGGAGCTGGCCGCCAACGCACCGGCTTCCGATACCGTACCGAAATTCGGCGCGAAAGATATCCAGGACCTTACCTGGAAAAACCTGCTGGACGCTTACGCCTGCACGGAATGCGGCAGATGCTCCGCCGCTTGTCCCGCCACACAGACAGGCAAAGCCCTTTCTCCCCGCCTTATCATGATGAAAACGCGGGACCGCGCGGAAGAAGTGGGGCGCAGCAAAACGCCGGATACCAAAAGCCTGCTGCGGGATTATATTACCGAAGAAGAACTGCGCGCCTGCACCACCTGCAACGCCTGCGTGGAGGAATGCCCGGTGAGCATCAACCCGCTGCATATCATTTTGCAGATGCGGA
Source organism: Chitinophaga cymbidii (assembly GCF_007992715.1). Classification (GTDB taxonomy): domain Bacteria; phylum Bacteroidota; class Bacteroidia; order Chitinophagales; family Chitinophagaceae; genus Chitinophaga; species Chitinophaga cymbidii. The sequence continues at coordinate 620,469 of NZ_BKAU01000005.1, read as the reverse complement.
GGCACCTGGTGATGGAGGAATCCAGCGCACCGCAGGAATGGAACATGATGTTCTCCAACATTGAAAATAACATGGCGCCCTGGAAATTCAGTCCGGATGACCGCGACGCCTGGGCACAATAAAACCGAATATATGCAGATCAAAACGATGGCTGAATATTTTGCGAACGGCGAAACACCGGAAGTGCTCTTCTGGATAGGATGCGCCGGCAGCTTTGACCAGCGCGCGCAAAAGATCACCAGGGCATTTGCAGCCATACTGGATAAAGCCGGCATACCATTCGCCATTCTCGGCAAGGAAGAAACCTGCACCGGTGATCCCGCCCGCAGGGCCGGCAACGAATTCCTCTTCCAGATGATGGCCTATAATAACATCCAGGTGCTGAACAACTATGGCGTGAAAAAGATCGTCACTGCCTGCCCGCATTGCTTCAACACCATCAAAAACGAATACCCGCAGCTGGGCGGGGAATATGAAGTGCTGCACCATGCCACTTACCTCCAACAGCTGATCGACAACGGCCGTATCAAAATGAAAGAAGGCGGCGCCTTCAAAGGTAAAAAGATCACTTACCACGATTCCTGCTACCTCGGCCGCGCGAACGGCATTTACGAAGCCCCCCGTCAGGTGCTGGAAGCCCTCGACGCCGAGCTGGTGGAAATGAAACGATGCCGCAGCAAAGGGCTCTGCTGCGGAGCCGGCGGCGCACAGATGTTCAAGGAAGAAGAAAAAGGCAGCACCCGCGTGAACTTCGCCCGGGGGCACGAAGCCGTAGCCACCGGCGCCTCCGTGATCGCCGCCAACTGCCCTTTTTGCATGACCATGCTCACAGACGGCGTAAAGGAAGCCGGTAAGGAAGAAGAGGTGAAGGTGCTGGACATCGCCGAAATGATCGAACAAAACATGCAATAGCTTAACTTTGCAGTATGAACACAGATATCAAACATATATTACCGCAGGACTTCTCCCCCACTTCAAGGGTCTGGATATACCAAAGCAACCGCCCCTTCGGTGAAAGGGAAGCGGAAGAGATCGAAGAGCAGCTTCACCAGTTCACCGTACAATGGAATTCACACGGCGTACCCGTAAAAGGATGGGGCCGGCTGCTGTTCAACCAGGTGATCATACTCATGGCCGATGAAACGGAAGCAGGCGTCAGCGGCTGCAGCACGGACAGTTCCGTGAGGGTGATCAAAAGCCTGGAACGCCAGTATGAAGTGAATCTTTTTGACCGCCTGCTGCTGGGGTTCCTCGTAAAGGAAAAGCTGCAGTTATTGCCTATGGCGCAGGTAAGCTACGCCCTCGAAAAAGGGTACATCTCCCGCGATACGATCTATCTTAATAATACGGTGCAAACGAAGCAGGAGCTGGAAGCCCACTGGCTTATTCCGCTGAAGGAAAGCTGGCTGGCGAATAAATTAGGGCAGACCGCTTAAAAATTGTAACCGAACAACTATATTTGTGACCGGCAGTGTTAAGCGCTGCCGTTTTTCTTTGACGGAACGGCTGAATTTCAAAAGCGGGAATAGCTCATTTGGTAGAGCATCAGCTTCCCAAGCTGAGGGTGGCCGGTTCGAGCCCGGTTTCCCGCTCCATTTTTCACAGCTTCACACTTAACAGTTCCCTGCCCAGATCATGCAACCCCTTTTCGATCCTTTTTTTCTGCCGCTCGGATGCCATGGCAAGCCCGGCTTTGTATTGCCTTAACAGCGACGCATTCAGCCCGATCCGCTTGGCGAAGTTGGTAACGTCCAACATGCCGAAATGGGCGAAAATGCTTGGAAGATCGTATTTATAGATATACTCAAAATTGCCGTCGTGTAAATCAGGATCGGGCGTGCCTTCTTCCGCGTTCAGATCCAGTACGGCTTGTAACGCATCGATAAAATCATTTTTGGCTTCCGGTATGGTTTTCGCGTAGCCTGTTATTCCGGGAAGATCGCTTGAGTAAGTACCGAAGCCGGTTGATGATGCTTCAACGACCACGATTAATTTCTTCTTTTTCATATCCTTCGTTATTACTGTTTTTTTATAATGCCTGCCAGCTTCATGATACTTCTGAAAGTACCGAACGGAACTTCCTGGCTTCCATGTTTTCCTACCGGTATCTTCTTTGGTTTTGTTGGATGAGCATAAACATGATGTTTACCCGTTCTGCTGATATACCACCCGTCACGTTCCAGTATACGGTACAATTCCGAAAACTTCATCTTCAGTTGGGTTGATTACACAAACAATGGTTTACCCCACAAATATAACACACCCGTTATAAACTTCCAAATTTTTATAACACAAGTGTTATTATCAATACCTTAACACGCCCCATCACATTTACCCTGTCATTCTGTCATTTTTTTATGTATTTTTGCGGTTCTTAAATTTGGACAGGATAATGCTGGAGATCGTAGATAAGACCCATGATGAAAGCCGCCAGGGAGAAGCCGTAGCCCCCCAGGCCGGAGACACCCGCGTATACACAAAAAAGTTCTATATAGAAAGTTATGGCTGCCAGATGAATTTCAACGACAGCGAAATCGTGGCCTCCATTCTCAATAAAGAAGGCTTCGGCGCCACCCGCAACGCGGAAGAAGCAGACCTCGTGCTGCTCAATACCTGCTCCATCCGCGAAAAAGCAGAGCAGACCGTCCGCAAGCGCCTCACCGAATTCAAAAAGACCAAAAAGAACCGCCCCGGCTTCCTCGTCGGCGTACTCGGCTGCATGGCGGAACGCCTCAAAGCCCAGTTCCTCGAACAGGAAAAACTGGTAGACCTCGTTGTGGGCCCGGACGCATACCGCACCCTCCCCGCCCTCATCGAAGAAGCCGAAACCGGCCAGAAAGCCATCAATGTGCTGCTCAGCCGCGAAGAAACATATGCGGACATCAGTCCCGTTCGCCTCAACAGCAACGGCGTCACCGCCTTCGTTTCCATCATGCGCGGCTGCAACAACATGTGCGCCTTCTGCGTAGTGCCCTTCACCCGTGGCCGCGAACGCAGCCGCGACCAGTATTCCATCATAGCGGAAGCCACCGATCTTTTTGAAAACGGGTACCGCGAAGTCACACTGCTCGGACAGAATGTAGACTCCTACTATTTTGTAGATGAGCAGAAAGACGAAACCGTCACTTTTGCCGGCCTCCTGGAAAAAGTAGCCGCCATCAGCCCGCTGCTGCGCATCCGCTTTTCCACCTCCCATCCCAAGGATATCACCGACGATGTGCTGTTCGCCATGGCCCGCCATGAGAACATCTGCAACTATATCCATCTTCCCGTACAAAGCGGCAGCACCCGCATCCTGCAGCTGATGAACCGCACCTACACCCGGGAATGGTACATGAAAAAAGTAGACCGTATCCGCGAAATACTGCCGGATTGCGGGTTGTCAACAGATATCATCACCGGCTTCTGCACCGAAACCGAAGAAGATCACCAGGATACCCTGGCGGTGATGGAATATGCGCATTACGACCTGGCTTACATGTTCGCCTACTCCGAAAGGCCCGGTACCCTGGCCGCGCGCCGCTACCAGGACGATGTGCCGGAAGAAGTGAAGAAACGCAGGCTGGCCGAAGTAGTGGCGCTGCACCGCAGGCATACCCTCGAAAGCATGCAGCAGGATGTAGGCAAAACATTCTCCGTACTGATCGAAGGCGTTTCCAAACGTTCGGAAGACGACCTGTTCGGCCGCAACGATCAGAACAAGGTAGTGGTATTCCCCAAAGGGAACCATCAGAAGGGAACGTACGTAAAAGTAAAGATAGAAGCATGTACCGCCGGTACGTTGCTCGGAAAAGTAGTTGATTGACAAAACCCGAAAGCATGGACAACATTCAAAGCATAAAAAACCGCTTCGGCATCATCGGCAACTCGCAGGCATTGAACTATGCCCTGCAGGTGGCCTCCCAGGTAGCCAATACCGATCTCACGGTATTGATATCCGGCGAAAGCGGCGTTGGTAAGGAAGTATTCTCACAGATCATACACGCGCTCAGCGCCCGTAAACATAATCCGTTCATCGCTGTGAACTGCGGAGCCATCCCGGAAGGCACCATCGACTCCGAACTGTTCGGCCATGAAAAAGGCTCCTTCACCGGGGCGGTAGACAGCCGAAAGGGATATTTCGAAACCGTGAACGGCGGCACCATTTTTCTCGACGAGATCGGTGAAATGCCGCTTGGCACCCAGGCCCGCCTGCTGCGCGTGCTGGAAACCGGCGAATACATCCGCGTAGGCTCTTCAAAAGTCCAGAAAACAGACGTGCGCGTGATCGCCGCCACCAACCGCGACCTGCTGGAAAGCACCCACCAGGGCAAGTTCCGTGAAGACCTGTATTACCGTCTTAATACCGTTCCCATCCGCGTACCCGCGCTGCGGGACCGGAAAGAAGACATCCACATGCTCTTCCGCAAGTTCTGCGTGGATTTCGCGGAACGCTACAAAACAACCTCCGTACAGCTCGACGACGAAGCCCGCGAAATACTGATCAATTACCCCTGGCGCGGCAACGTGCGGGAATTGAAGAACATCGCGGAACAGATATCGGTACTCGCCACAGACAAGCTGGTGACCGCCGCCGACCTTCGCCGTTTCCTGCCGGAACAGCCCGCCGTGAACCGCCTGCCCATGCTGGCCCCGCCGCAGGGGAATGTCAATGGCGGCGATTTTGCAAGCGAAAGGGATATTCTCTACAAGCTCTTCTTCGACATGAAAAAAGATGTCACCGAGCTGAAGAAAATGTTCTTTGAAGTGCTGCAAAATCCATCGCTGGCGCATAGCAATACTTACCAGGACGGCGACGTGGTGCATCACCATAATTTTCCGCCCGCGGAAGTAGCGCCATCCAATATCATTCAGCCACAGCAGCCCTTTATTATACAGGACAGCAACAAAATAGACCATCACGAAGAAGTGGAGGAAACCTTGTCCATTGCCGACAAGGAAAAAGAGCTGATCGAAAAGGCACTGAAAAAGCACAAAGGAAAACGCAAAGACGCCGCGCTGGATCTCGGCATTTCGGAACGGACTTTGTATAGAAAACTGAAGGAATATAATATCAATGAGTAAATCCGGAACCCATCGACCTATGGCCAGGACACTTGCCTGCTTCGCAAGCATCAGCCTGTGGCTGCTTTCAGCGGCCTGCTCTGTAAAATATTCAGCCAGCGGCGCCAGCATCGACCCTGAGGCCAAAACGGTGAACGTACGTTTTATTGAAAACCGCGCGCCGAACAATAATCCGCAGCTCAGCCAGCAGCTCACCGAAAAGCTGCGGCAAAAGATACTGGCGCAGACCCGCCTGACGCAAACGAACGATCAGAATGCAGACTATGAATTTAAGGGGACCATCACGGGATATTCCATCTCCAACGCCGCGGTAACGGACATCGACAAGCCCGCATCCGCCCGTCTGACCGTGACTGTCAACATTACCTTCCTGAAACGGATCGGTGACAAGAAAGGCTTTAACAGCCAGTCCTTCTCCCGCTCCGAGGATTTTAATGCCACCCTGACGATCAATGAAGCCGAGCCAAGAATCCTGCCCAACATCGTCACCAACCTGGCAGACGATATCTTTAACAGGGCATTCGCCAACTGGTAGCAGCTATTTGATTTAAGTATTATTTTCATATTTTAGCGCCATGACCGCCAACAGGATCATCCACCATATTTTTAACCAACCGGACCTCCGGCAAGTTGACCAGGCTGAGCTGGAACGGCTGGTAGAAACGTATCCCTATTTTGCGGCGGCGCAGCTGTTGCTGGCACAAAAACAATTCCCCGCACACAAAGATCTCACCGCCCCGGCGATAAAAAAAGCGCAGCTGTACAGCAGCTCCCCGCAGCATTTTTACCAGTTGCTGACGGAGCCCATACCGGCGCTCCATAAGGAAGAACTGATCGAAGCCGCGGAAGATGAGATCGCCGGATACGATGCCCTGACGCATGAAGTAGTAGAAGAAACAGGAACAGATCACCCGGAGCACCTCGATAAAGATGAACTGCTGGAAGCCGTGGAAGATGAGATCGCCGGATACGACGCCCTGACGCATGAAGTGGTGGAAGAAGCCGGAACGGATCACATCACAACGCACGAAACAAGCGAAGCAGCGGAACACACGGAAGAAATACCGGAAGAAGAAAAAGATGAGATCGTTGCCGTTGATTATGAGCCGATAAAAGAACAGGAAGAGAAGGAACAGGCCGATGAAATACTCGGAGAAGAAAAAGACGAGATCGTAGCTATTGATTATGAACCGATAAAAGAACAGGAGGAGAAGGAACAGGCCGATGAAATACTCGGAGAAGAAAAAGACGAGATCGTGGCGGTTGATTACGAACCGGTAAAAGAACAGGAGGAAAAGGAACAGGCCGATGAAATACTCGGAGAAGAAAAAGACGAGATCGTAGCGATTGATTATGAACCGATAAAAGAGCAGGAAGAGAAGGAACAAGCCGATCCGGTAAAAGCACCCGGAACACCACCCGCTTACGAACCGGAAATAGAGGAAGAAGAAATCGTGCTGACGGCAGACGCAGAACCGGAAGGACAATTGGCCGCCGGCCTCACCCTCCCCGGCATCGCGGAGGAAAACCTGGAAGAAGGGCCCATCAGGATTCATCCGATGGACACCCCGGCAGAGGAAACCACTCTCACCTTCCAGCCACTGTACACAGATGACTATTTTGCCTATAAAAAGCTGAAAGACCCGAATAATGCAGAAATGATGAATGAAAAAGCACAGGCGGAAATGAGAAGCTTTACGGACTGGCTGCGGGAGCTGAAAGACACCTTTACAGCCGGCAAAGCCACCAAGAACTGGTACCAGCAGCAAATGCACCGGTTGTATGAAGACGAAGAACCGGAAGTATCAGAAAGAGTGGAAAAAATGGCGATGGACTCCATCACTTTTAATAATGATGTGGTGTCTGAAACCCTCGCCGAAATCTGGGTACGCCAGCACCAGCACGCAAAAGCGATAGATATCTATCAAAAATTAAGTTTGCTTAATCCCGACAAAAACGCTTATTTTGCGCAAAAGATCAAAGAATTACAATTACTAACAGACAACAATAAATAGCAACGAACATGTTGATTTTCTTTGGAATATTGATCGTGGTAGCCTGTATTTTACTGGGCTTCTTTGTGCTGGTGCAAAACCCCAAAGGCGGCGGTCTCTCCGGCACCTTCGGCGGTTTCGGTAACCAGGTGATGGGCGTGCGCCAGACAACGGACGTGCTGGAAAAAGGTACCTGGATACTCGCAGCTGTGATCGCCATCCTCTGCCTCACATCCGCCATGTTCATCAGCAGAGGCCCCGGCGGAAGCACACAGCAAAAAAGCACGATCGAACAGCAAGGCGGCGGCATCGGCACACCAGCCCCCGCAGCCGGCGGAACCGCAGCTCCCTTCCAGCAAGGACAGCAGCAGCAGCAACCCGCAGCTCCCCAACCCGATTCTGGCAAATAATATTATCAACTATAATATTTACAGAAGCCTCGCCGTTGAAAGCGGGGCTTTTTGTTGGCACAACCGCCCCTGATCATATCGCAATCCCATGAAAAACAAAGCGAAGAATCAAAACTCGCCCTGGGTCCGCCGCATCGCCGTAGCGCTGGCCTGCCTGCTCGCCGGTGGCCTCGTGCTCGCCGCCTGGCTGCTGATGGGCCCCAACACAAGAGCCTTTGGCGATAAAAAATACTTCTACGTACGCACCGGCAGCAATTACCAGGACGTACTCGAAGGACTGAAAGAGCAAGGCATCATCGGGTCCGCCGCCACCTTCAACATCGTGGCAAAAAAGCTCGATTACCCCGCCCGCGTGAAAGCCGGCCGCTACGAGATCAAAAAAGGCATGAGCAACCTCGAGATCGTGCGCGCCCTCCGCTCCGGCCGCCAGGCCCCCGTCAGGCTCGTCATCAACAAGCTCCGCACGAAAGACGACTTCGTTCGCCTCGTATCCCGCAACCTGGAAGCAGACTCCCTCACCATGCAGGCCCTCCTGCAGGACCCCGTATACCTCCGGCAATTCGGGCTGGACACCAATACCGTCATGAGCGCCGTAATGCCCGACACCTACGAATTTTTCTGGAATACCAGCGCCGTCAAAGTCTTTGAAAAACTGGAAAATAATTACGAAAAATTCTGGACGGACGAACGCAAATCCAAAGCCACCACACTCGGGCTCAGCCCCGCCGAAGTCACCATACTCGCCTCCATCGTGGAAGAAGAAACAAACCGCCACGACGAAAAACCCGCCATGGCCAGCGTTTATCTCAACCGCCTCCGCACCGGCATGCGCCTCGGCGCCGATCCCACCGTGAAGTTCGCCCTGAAGAACTTCGCGTTGAAACGCATCCGCGGCGAACACCTGGAATACGATTCCCCCTACAACACCTACCGCTATTCCGGCCTGCCCCCCGGCCCCATCTGCACCCCCTCCGCAAAGTCCATCGACGCCGTGCTCACACCCGCCGACACAGAATACCTGTATTTCTGCGCCAGGCCGGATTATAGTGGGTATCACGACTTTGCCAGCAACTACAGGGAGCACATGCAAAACGCCCGGGCTTATCAGAAATGGTTGAACTCCCGTAATATCAAATAGTTTGTATTTTTACGGTAACCCAACAAATTCCCCGGATGATCGATGTAGAAAAAATCGTACTGGAATCAAAGCCTGTCAGATGGACCATTCACAAAAGTAAATCGCTGGTGCTGCCGGGTTTTGACGGCGCTCCCCTGTACGATGTCATCGTTTTTTTCCTGAAAGAGACCGCGCGCGAAAGCCTCACCGAACGCGCCGCCGCCATCTCGTTCAACTTTCTGCTCGCCATCCCCCCCTTCTTCATTTTTATATTCACCCTGGTGCCCTTCATTCCGTTACAAAATGTAGAGCCCACGTTATACGACCTCGCGGAAACATTAACGCCGAATTATAACAGCTACAAGATCGTGCGGGATATGATCCACGACTTCCTGTACACGCAGCGCAATACATTGCTGTCATTCGCCTTCATCCTCAGCTTTTACTATTCCTCCAACGGCGTGATGGGCATGCTGCATTCTTTCGACAAACTGCTGCCCGGCTTTAACCGGCGCACCTGGTGGCAAACGCGGCTCACGGCGCTGAAGCTCACCATCTTCCTCGTACTGCTGCTGTTCGCCACCGTTATACTCATCATCATGCAGGGACAGCTGATGAAACTGGTGCTGGAAACCATCGGCATCCGCAATTCATTCACGCAGTTCGCGATCGGCGCGGCCAGGTGGACGCTCATCGTATTGCTGTTCTTTTCGATCATCTCCGTCATATACCGCTTCGGCCCCGCCACAAAGAAAAAATGGAAATTCATCTCCGCCGGCGCCACCTTCGCCACCATTTCCATGATCGTCGTAACCCTCGGATTCTCCTTCTGGGTCACCAATTTTGCGCAATACAACCAGATCTACGGCTCAATCGGCACCATCCTTGTACTGATGCTGGTGGTATATTTCAATTCGTTCATTTTACTGGTGGGATTTGAGTTGAATACCAGCATTTCCACGCTGAAAGAGATCGCCGCACAGCGGGAAGAAGACGAAAAAGGACCTGAGTTACAAGGCTTATCGTAAAATGTGTTGTACGGTTTCAATAAAAGTGGGAAATACCGTAATTTCATATCGACTGTAAACCGGAAAGATGAGCCTATGAAGAGATCTTGCACGGACACCCGCCAGAAAAATCAAAATAAAAGCCGATGAAACTGCAATTTGTTTTGTTACTCGTTGCTGCCATATGGCTGACCGCGTTCCGGTCCCCATACGCACTGGACGTAGGCGCCAGGCTGCCGAAAGCCGACATCAAAATGAAGGACGTGTCAGGAAAGGAAGTTTCCCTGAATGACGCCAAAAAGGCAAACGGCCTGCTCGTGATGTTCAGCTGCAACACCTGCCCATATGTGGCGCGTAACCAGGCACGCACCCGGGAGATCTGCCAGTATGCGCTGAAGAACAATATCGGCGTGATCCTCGTCAATTCCAACGAAGCAGCCCGCTCCGGCGGAGATTCTTACGAAGCCATGCAGCGTTACGCCAAAGGCCAGCAATATAACTGGTACTATGTAGTGGACAGGAATAATGCCATCGCCGACGCATTTGCGGCAGACCGCACACCGGAATGTTACCTGTTCGATAAAAATGCCGTACTCGTATACAAAGGCGCGATCGACGACAACCCCGGCAACGAAGGCGGCGTAAAGGAAAAATACCTGCATAACGCCATCAGCGCGGTATTGGGAGGGAAAAAAGTGGAAGTAACCTCCACCGCCTCCGTGGGCTGCGGCATCAAACGAAAATTGTAATCAGGACATACCCGGCTCCCGCCGGTTCTAAAAAAGGTCTTCTGCGGAAGACCTTTTTTATGGCCCTTATATTAACATCCCAATAGCAAAAAATACCTAACTATGAGTATTTCCCAGGTTTTCCGATCAGCCTACTTTTGATGCGGTTTATTTTATATCCCTGTTATCTGTTACCGAATGAGCACCTACACCAAGATCACGTTATTAACGGGCCTGACGCTGCTTTTACTGTCATCGCGGCCCGCCGGCGCCCAACACACGATCGCCTATACCTTCCCCCTGCCCTCTTCCCGGGAAACCGGGCTGGTGAAGGCATCCTTCAACATCACCACCTCGTTCCGCGTCATGACCATTGCCGGCAACAAGGAAGCGGACCTCATTATGACCATGAACGTCGCTCCCGCTACCGCGCAAAGTCCCCGCCCCTCGTTCGAATACCGGTATATGTACCACGGAGAAGTGTTTACAGACCAGGACGTGGGAACGGCGCCTTTTTACAAGCTCCGGACCTGGCTGGTGGAATTTGATGTGATCGTACAGGGCAGAGGTAAAACATGGGATTTTTCACTGAGCAAAGCGGATAAAACGAAATATATAAAGGTGCCTCTCGACTCAAAAGCGGAACAATACACCGCCAAGATAATGGGCATGAATTTCATACAGTTTGAAGGGCAGCAGGATATTGAAAATGCCATCCGCAAGCTGCTGGAAAAACGGAAAACCGCCGCCGCCAAACCGCAGAACGCCAATACCAGCACCAATCCACTGCAAAGCACCGCCGCAACCGGTAATAATACGGCAAAAGCTTCCACCACAGCCACCACCAATAAAGAAGCCGACGACGATTTCTGGGAAGAAAAAAAACCGGCCAAAACCGGATCTGCAGGCACACCATCCCGCACCACCGCCGCCCCGCAAGTGGACTACACCAAACAACTCCGGGAAGCGCAAACAGCCTACTTCGACCAGACCAGGGAATCGCATGCACGGATCGAACAGCAGGGTGCATTAGCGATGAGCAGCTACTATGCCGCGCAGGCCGTGAACAAAGCGAAAAGCAACCTGCAATCGCTATCCAGGCTTGACGGGAATTATGAATCGATAGAAGAACTGAACGCCGATTTTGAAAGTAAATATTATGCGATCAACCAGGCCGTGGAAGAACTTTCCAGCGCCAGACAGCAAAGTTACCAGGCCAGCTACAACAGCCTCTACAACAACGCCAACGAAACCAATCGCGCTATCGGCCAGGCGGTAGTAGCAGCCGGATCGATGATTTCGGAGATGGCGGCGGAGAAAAAGAGAAGGCAAATGCAGGAACAGCTCCGGCGGGAAAGAGCCGCGGAAGAAGCACGGATAAAGGAAAAGAAATGGCAGGCACTCGTATCCTCACGCAGGGAAATGCTGAAACGCTTCCCTGACGGCGGCGTCCCCCTCTCCTTCCACAAAGTGAGCGTGAACGATCTGTACTTCTTCGCTTACGTACTGGATACGACAGACATCCGCAAACAAGCCCCCGTAGCCATGCTCACCAACGTTTTCCCCGTCAGCCGGTATGGGGACGGCACCTGGCCGTTCAAGAACGGTTTAACCGGCGATCTGAAAAAAGTCACCGGCGCCGGAAAGATCACGATCATGGGCTATTACACCACCGAAAAGCTCGCCAATGACATGCGCGCCGCCTTCGAGAATATCGCAGGCAAATGCCAGGTGAAAGTGAAACACTACACCTACAAGGGCAAGAAGTCCGCCGCCGGCAACAGCAACACCGACTTCTGGGGCAACGAAAAAAGCGGGGAAAAGAATAAAAAAGCCGCCCCGGCCAAAAAAGATGATTTCTGGGAAAACTAAACGCTCAATATCCTAAAAGTATACCATGAAAAAACTTTTGCTTTCCCTGTGCCTGACCGGGTTGATATCCCTCCACGTACAGGCGCAGAACATGATCGCCAAATTCAAATACGAAGAGGCGGAAGAAGCTTACGCAAAAAATGATTACAGGACCGCGCTTTCAAAGGTGGAGGAAGTGGAAAAACTGCTAAAATCCTCCAGCCCCAAAACGATGTACCTGAAGATCATATCCCAGCAAAAGCTCGCAACAACTGACTTTGCAATACTGCAGAACCTGCGGAAAAATTGCGGTGAATACCTCTCCAAATACGAGGGCAATGAAAACATTGAGGACAAGTTCCGCGAGGTATATAAAATATCGGAAGCACTAAAGGAATATCCCGCAACGGAAGAAGCCTTCCACGAGATGGGAAAAGAGCTGGACAAAAAGAAAGCAGCCGAAAAAGCCATAGTGGCCGCAAATGAGGCCGATGCCGCCATCGCTGAAAAATTCCGCAGCTTCCCTCCTTCGCTGGACGGGGTGACGGTCGGTATGGAGCGCTCGGCAATCCCCTCTTCCGCATGGAACTACCTCTCCTATAAAGAGCCTTTCGACATGCCAAAAGGCTACATGGGCATTGACCGCGACTGCATACTCTACATCCCGAAATTCAAGACCATGAAGATCAAGGCTTCCGAAGGCTTAAGCGGTATCTACGTTGAAAAGGCAACGGGGAAAGTAGCCGGCGTATCCAAAAAGCACATGGTGAGCGGCAAAGGCGGCACAGACGAGGCCAACGCCACGTTCGAAAACCTGGTAGCCCGCATGAAGAAGAATTTTGGGGAAGAGAACGTGAAAATAACCGAGTTGCAGCAGCAGCTCACCAAAAAAGCCAGCGCTTACACCCGCACCGCCGCGTTGAAAGATAACAGCGTGTCCGGTTACTCCATCATATTGCATATTATAACCTACGGTGGTGTGCTGGGCACGGAATGCAGCGTAACAGAAGAATTTTCCATCGTCAAATTCAAAAAGCAATGATACGATCAACCTTATGGACCGCCGGCGTTGCGCTGCTGATATGTTTGCAACTGAACGTCTCGGCCCAGTCAACTATCGCGCAGTTTAAATATGAAGAAGCGGAAGAAGCTTTTTCGAAGGATGATTTTAAAACAAGCCTCGAAAAGCTGCGCGAAACGGAGAAGCTGCTCGGCGCCGTTAATCAGAAAATAATGTTCCTGCGGATATCAGCGGAATACAAGCTGCTGGCCAGTTCACCTATAACCGACCTTGCCATGGTCTCCGATCTCCGGGAGCATGTTGATTTCTTCATGAAAGAATATCAGACCAAGGAGAACATTGAAGATAAGCTCAGGGAAGTATACAAGATATCCGAAGCGATCAAAAAGTATGGTAATCACAGTGCATTGCTGAAAGCAGCGCGCAAAGGGGATGTAAAAGCGATGGTGGGATTTGCGGCGCTGAACAACAGGCATGGTAACTATATTGCCGCCCGGGAATGGTATGAACAGGCGGCGGAAAAGGGTTCTGCCGCGGCCATGACCGGCATGGGTTCTTTATGTGACTACGGTCTTAACGCGCCGCCCGATTTTAAACAGGCATTTAACTGGTACACCCGGGCCGCCAGCATGAATGATGCCCTTGGCACCTATGCGCTGGGCAGCCTTTATTATAACGGGCAGGGAGTAGCCAAGGATGAGCAACGGGGAAAAGAACTTTTACAACAGGCACTACCCGGCCTTGAAAAGCAGGCGGAAAGCAAAGATGATCCGCTTGCAGCAGAAGCCCTTACTGCAATAGCCTCACTCTATTATGCGGGAATACCCATGGAGCGGGATTCTCTGCGGGCGTTACAAATGTATGAACAGGCCGCGGCAATGGGGGATAATGAGGCCATGTACCTGGCCGGACTATGTTATATCAACATGGAAAACGGTTTGCCTCCTGACCATAAGAAGGGCTTTACCTATTTCCGGCGGGCCGCGGAAAACGGCTATCCGAAGGCAATGCGGGTAGTCGGCATGCTATATTATGACGGAACCGGCGTTGAAAAGGATCCGCAAAAGACCTGGGAATGGATGATAAAAGCTGCCAGGCGGTATGATGTGTCTGCGATGTCAAGCCTGGGCGCTTTATACTACAACGGTCACGGCGTTAAGCAGGATTATGCCCAGGCTGTGGTATGGTACAAAAAAGCTGCTGAAGCGGGACATGTAGACGCCATGGTGATCCTGGGCAATATGTACCGCGACGCCACCGGGGTGGAACGTAACTACGGAACGGCAAGAGAATATTATGAAAAAGCTATCGCAGCCAATGATGATGTGACCGCGCTCCGCCATCTCGGCACTTTGTATTACCAGCACAACGGCTACGGCCACGCGATGAACTACAAAAAAGCGCTCGAATATTTCACACGGGCAGCCGATAAAGGCGATAAACAGTCCATGCAAATGATCGGTAACATGTACATGACCGGCACCGGCGTAAAGAAAGATAAAAAGCTGGGAAGGGCATGGATGGCCAAATCCTTCGGCAAGGGAGGCGCTATGCAACTCCTCCAGACAGTCGCCGGCGACACCAGTGGGAAATAACAAACCATTATAACCTGACAAAAAAGGACGTATCTGCTTTGATACGTCCTTTTTTTACATTATCCCTGAACAACCAGTGTATTCGGGTCAAAAGAAACTCACCCGGAGCCCTCTCCCGGAACATTCACAGGTGCTGGGATAGAAAATCCGTGTTACTTCACATGAACGCTGATCAGTTTAGGCAGCTCGAACATGGATACCTGGTCCTTACCCCCGAAGATCTCCTTCAGCTTGCCGTCGGCATTGATCATTCTTTTGTTGTTCTGGTCCTGTAACCCGTTCGCCTTGATGTAATCCCACATCTTTTTTACGATCTCGGTCCGGGGAAGCGGCTGGCTTCCAACCACTGCGGCCAATGCAGGGCTTGGGGTAAGCGGGGCCTGTAAACCTGCACCTGCTTTTTTGGTCGTTGTTGCTTTCGCTGCTGTCATAACATTATAGTTTTTTAATATATCGGCAACCGCGCCCGTTGGGCCATTACCAATTATGATGTAAACTTACACTGTAATTTATACAATTATGATAGAAGAAACAGATATACGGGTAGGAAATCTCGTTTGGTATTACGATTATAATATGATCGAGACCGTATTTCGCGTGGAAGGCGTGCTGGACGGGCATGTTTACAATTCCGGCCTGCCGAGGAGCAAATTACCGCTGGACAAGGTCCATCCCCTGCCCCTGGAGGCACACCACCTGGAAAAGTTCGGCTTTCTGCCCGGCGAAAAGGCTTACGGGGAAGACGAGCATGTCTATGCCTATAAATACAACCACAAGGACAGCGTTTATCTCCGCAGGGTTTCCGGCGCATTTCAGCCGCTGGCCTGCGCTGACGGGAAAAACACCGCCTATGGGCGGCCGCTGGTGCATCTTCATCAGTTGCAGAACCTGTTTTATGACCTTACCCGGGAGGATGTGTTCATGGATTGATGCGCGTCACTGCCCCACCAGGAACACCGCGTTCCCGAACAACAGCTTCCCGTTCTCCCAAAAGCTCCGGAACAACGGATTATCCGTCATCAGCACCACTTCTCCCGCCCCCATCTCCTTTACGCCGAATATCAACCCGTCCTTCAACTTTGCTTTGGTTTGCGCGCCCACAAAACCGGTCAGGTAATTATCCGTTTTCAGCACGCCTACATTCCAGCCGGCGGATTCGATGAAGCTCACCAGCATATCATTCTGCTTGAGCGTGTAATAGTAATGGGGATAACCGAATGCGAGCGGATGGGATTTGTCCAGCTCCACTTTGTAGATAGCGCCGGGGATGAATTGCGACACGCTTTCCCTTTCGCGGTTGCCGTAGGGCTTCAGGGCGAGATAGGGCACTTCTTTCTTTTCATCTTCCTTCTTCTCTTCTTCCTTTTTCAGCTTGAATCCCCAATCCGCCTCCGCCAGCCGGGATACGGCATCTTCCATGGCGATCAGGCGGCCGCCGCCGTTCACCCAGTCCTTCAGGCGTTCAGCCGTTGCCTTGTCTGACAAAGCAGCGTAGTGCCCGTCCGGCAGAATAAGCACGTCCAGGTCTTTCCAGTTCACGCTGTACAGGTTGTTGGAGTTCAGCACTGTTATGGGATAATCGATCTGCTGTTCAAAGAAATGCCAGACCTCTCCCATGCCCAGGGATGACACGCCGTCGCCCGCCATCACGGCCACTTTCGGCTTGCGGATAAAACGGATCTTGTCCGACCCGAAGTCCGACCCTTCATCTACAAAACCTGTAGGCACCTTTACCAGCGGCACTTCCATGCGGGCGGCGAGGTCGGGAATAAGCGGTTCGAGGTGGCCGTTGCCGGCTTTGGTGATGATGAGCGTGCCGGGCGGATATGTTTTGCCGTTCAGCTGAAAAGACGTTTCCGCATACCGCACCCGGATATTGCGGTTGAGTAATGCGGAAAGGAATTGCAATGATTTCATGCTGTTCCACGGCGCGAGGTACGCATAGGCGTTCCCGGCAGGCATAGCTTCCACAGCAGCTTTGGGCATCTCCTTTGCGGTGGCCGGTTCCAGGCGCTGCTTCACCGCATATGCGGGAAGGCCGTAAGCATACGGCATGGCCCAGGCCGTGATATCGTAAGTAACGGAATCGGATAAACGGGCAACCGGCTCAAAGAGCACCCGCACGAGATTGGAGCGCGGCTGGTACGCACTCACCACCAGGTCCCCCTTTTCTATCACGAAATTCTCCGTTTTGCCGGTGAAATAGTTAAGCCCTCCGGCACGGCTGTCGCGCTCCGCAAAACCGGCCTCGATATCGTTCTTCCGCAGCATGTTGAACAGCGCCCGCAACTGCTCCGGGTTCCCGTCCGCCTTCACCACATATGTTTTATAATCGCCGGAAGGCTGTGTGCGGGCATCCGCAAAATATTTCGCAAACTCGCTGACAAGTTTTCCCGCATTGGCGGCTGAAACTTCCACGGTAGCGATGCCGGTGGTATAGTGATGTTCCATCCGGTCCGCCAGCGTAAGCGTATCGCCTTCGCGGTTCAGGATGGCGAGGCCGGCGCGGCCGCTTCCGCCCTGCTCGTAGGTCATGCCGATGGCGCCATTGTAGGTAGGATAAGTATCGCCGTAGCTCGGATAGAACAGGTCGAATTGCTCGCGGGTGAAATACAGCCAGCCTTTCGCATCAAAATAGGTGGCGTTATGCTTCCCGATCTGCGTCTGGAAATCACGCTGCCATGCCGTGATCGCATCATGCAGCGGTTCGGCCGCCGGCGCGAAGTAGTACGGCGCATCCACACCCTGTTCGTGGAAGTCCACATGCACCTGCGGCATCCAGCGGTTGTACAGCTGCACGCGCTGCTGCGATTCCGCCTGCGTCTGCCATGCCCAGTCACGGTTCAGATCAAAATAATAATGATTGCTGCGCCCGCCTGGCCAGGGCTCATAATGTTCCCGCGCATACGGTGTGGCATCCGCCTTTTTACTGTGGATGGCGTTGTAAAAATTAACATAACGCTCACGGCCGTCCGGGTTCAGGCAGGGATCGATGACAACGACCGCATGTTGCAGCAGCGAAGCTTTGTCCGTCACCAGCGCATACAAAGTTTTCATCGCAGCCTCGGTGGATACCGCTTCATTGCCATGCACATTATAGCTGAGCCAGATGATCACCGGCTGCGCGGTATTCCCTTCGCCTTTGGTGAGCCGCAGGTTGTTCTCCCGTATCTCGTCCAGCCGCGCCATGTTCTCCGGCGATGCTACGATCGCGATCATCAGCGGGCGGCCTTCATAGGTATGACCGTAAGTTTCCAGCTTTACATTAGCGGTGCGCCGGGCCACCTCTTCAAAATATCCTGTCACTTTAAAATATGGCGTAAAACGGCTGCCGGGCTCATATTGCAGGTAGGCAGACGGAGCGGGCGCCGTTTGTGCAAGGGCGGGGAAACATGCGGTCAACAGCAGGGAAAGGAACAACGAAATGCGCTTCATATTACTAAGATAGGGAATTCAACGAAGCCTGTACGAAACCCGCGGGAATTTGCCCATCAGGCTGTCAAGCTCCCTGATACAAGCCGCTTTCCGCTCCATCGCTTCCACCACGCCGAGCTTTTGCAGCTTCCAGTTATCGGTGTAGATCGTGGTGTTGAAAGCGATCACCGTATTGTATTTTTCGAAAAGCTCGCCTGTGATATGTTCTTCCGACCAGTACTGGTAACGCGCGAAAACATTTCCGCCGGCATCGAAATAATAATTCCCGTGTTTGCCATAGACCAGCTTCACAGGGCGCTTCCGGGAAATGTAGAGGTTCATCCGCAGGGAATCTTTTTCGGGAAAATACCGGCGTATTTGCTGGTAGTAGTAGACGGAATCATCGATCTTTTCCATTCTATTTTTATACCGCCTGAAAAGGGATGAATCTTCAGCGGTCAGCGGGAGTGTAACGGGAGCGGGCGGGATCTTTGTCTCTATGATACTGTCGGCCTGCGTTTCCGTCACAACGGCTGCCGGTTGATGACAGGCCGAAGCAGATACCAGGCAGTAAAGGACGCAGCGGATGACTCCTTTCATACGAACTAAAAGTAATAAATCTTAATTTAGAAGCAAACAGTCGATTTATGCGCCTCTTGTTGTTCCTGTTGATATGCCTGGCCGCACCCGCGATGCTGGCCGCACAGCAAAGCTTTGATCCTTACAATTATACGACGGACAAACACTTGCATGCAGACCGCTGCGCCGTGGTGTCAGCGCATCCGCTCGCCAGCCTCGCCGGCGTGGAAGTGCTGCGGCAGGGCGGTAATGCGGTGGATGCCGCCATTGCCACGCAGCTGGCGCTGGCCGTGGTGTATCCCGAAGCAGGCAATCTCGGCGGCGGCGGTTTTCTCGTGGCGCGGCTGCACGATGGCCGCACACTGGCGATCGACTACCGGGAAAAAGCGCCGGGCAATGCGCAGCGCGATATGTACCTGGACAGTAACGGTGTGGCACAAACGCGCATGAGCCTGGACGGGCATCTGGCCGCCGGGGTGCCCGGCACCGTAGCCGGATTGTTCGCCTCCCACAAATACGCGCGCCTTCCTTTTGCACAACTCGCCGCACCGGCCATCCGCCTCGCGGAAAAAGGATATGCGATCACGGCCGCCGAAGCAGCGGGACTGAACAGGCAACGCGAAAATTTCCTCCGGCTGAACACCGCTCCCACCGCTTTTGTAAAAACCGGTACCTGGAAAACCGGCGATACCCTCGTGCAAACCGAACTGGCGCACACCCTGCGGCTGATCGCCAGGCGGGGCATGAAAGGTTTTTATGAAGGAGAAACGGCGGACCGGATCGTGGCGGAAATGAAACGCGGCGGCGGCATCATCAGCAAAAAAGATCTGAAAAGCTACCGCGCGAAAGTACGCCGGCCCATCCTGTTCAATTTCCGCGGATATACGATCCTCACCATGCCCCTGCCTAGCAGCGGCGGCATCGGCATACAGCAGATGCTGGGAATGGTGGAAACATATCCGCTGGAAACCTGGGGCTTCCACAGCGCGAAAAGCGTACAGCTGATGATCGAGGCGGAACGCAGGGCGTATGCGGACAGGGCGCATTTCCTTGGCGACATGGATTTTGTGAAAGTGCCCGTACAAACGATCACGGGTACACGATATTTACAGGATAGGATGCAGACCTTCACGCCGGGCAGGGCGTCGCAGAGCGAAAATATCGCAGCGGGACAGGCAGGCCGGGAAAGTACGGAAACCACGCACCTCTGCGTGGTAGACCAGGACGGCAACGCCGTATCCGTGACCACCACCCTCAATGGCGGCTACGGCAGCAAAGTAGTGGTAGGCGGCGCGGGCTTCCTGCTCAACAATGAAATGGACGATTTCAGCGTAAAGCCCGGCACGCCGAACATGTACGGGCTCGTTGGCGCCGAGGCCAATGCCATACAGCCCGGCAAACGCATGCTCAGCTCCATGACGCCCACCATCGTGATAAAAGACAATCAACCGGTACTGATCACCGGCACGCCCGGCGGCTCCACCATCATCACCTCCGTTTTCCAGACCCTGCTGAATGCGCTGGTATTCGGCCTGGATGCGGTCAACACCGTCAATGCCCCCAAGTTCCATCATCAATGGCTGCCGGACATCGTGCAGGTGGAAAGGGATTTTCCGGACAGTACGCAGCAGGCGCTCCGGCAGATGGGCTACGAAGTGGTGACAAGATCGCCCATCGGCAGAACGGAACTGATCCGCATACATCCCGGCGGTAAAATAGAAGCGGTCGGCGATAAAAGAGGCGACGACAGCGCCGCGGGCTATTAATATTTGTAATTTTGGAAGATGACAGTAGCAGCATTATACCTGGATAGTATAAAACAACGCCTGCTGGGCTATAAAACGCTGGCGGAGAAAACCTTCGCGCAGCTGAATGACGCGCAGCTCCACTGGCAGCCTGACGGTGAGCCCAACAGCATCTATATCATCGTCAAGCACATGAGCGGCAACATGCTTTCCCGCTTTTCGGACTTTCTCACGTCTGACGGTGAAAAACCCTGGCGCGAAAGAGATGCCGAGTTTATTGACGATCAGCCGCAGGGCGGCAAAGCCGCGATGCTGGAAATATGGGAAAAAGGATGGGACTGCCTGATGAAAACGCTGAACGCGCTACAGGAAGAAGACCTGACCAAAACCATTTACATCCGCACGGAACCGCACAGTGTGCTCGACGCATTGAACCGCCAGCTGTCGCATTACCCGTACCATGCGGGCCAGATCGTTTACCTCGGGAAGATCATGAAGGAAAATAACTGGGAGAGCCTTTCCATTCCCAAAGGCGGCTCGCAACAATTCAACCAGGAAAAAGCATCCGGCAAATGAGATATTTTATCATCGGCATCGCAGTAATGCTCGCTGCCTGCGGCTCCGGCAAAACGAATGCTTTGCTGCAGCATAAAAAATGGAAGGTCTACGATGTGTCCGTTCCGCCCAAAGATCCCTATAACCTGGTGCAGATCACACAGGCCAAAGATTTGAAAAACGGTTATTACAGCGATGTGTTTTACCAGTTTTTAGACAATGACATATTCATTGCCACCATCGCGGGGCAACCGGATACCGGCCGCTATCAGCTTATCAGCAACGGCCGCATCATTTCCATCACTTCCCCCAACGGCTCCCGCAATGCGGAGCACCTGGTGGAAGTGGTAAAGCTGGACGAGCAGTCGTTTGACATGAAAGTGAAATCCGGCGATTATCATTTCATCCTGCATACCCGGAAACAATAACATGGTCCGCATCACAGATACCGCGCCCGGCAGAACCGCCCTGATAGACGGGCGAAGCTGCCTGTTCTTCTCCGGCTTCAGCTACCTTGGCCTGCATGCCTCGCATGCTTTCCGCGACCTGCTGGCCGTGGGCAACGGCAGGTTCGGCAGCGTGTATCCATCGTCGCGCATCTCCAACTTACAATTACGGTTATACGAAGAACTCGAGCATGCCCTCGCCGCCATGTTCCACCAGCAATCCGCCGTATGCTTTTCATCCGGCTACCTCGCCGCACAGGCCGCCGTCACCTACGCCGCCGGCAGGGGAACTTTGCTGCATGCCCCCGGCGCGCATCCCGCCATCCGCTATCCCGGTGCGCAGGTCCCCGAAGGCAGTGTACCGGACTGGCTGGCCACGATCGTTGAAACGGTGAATAATGGCGACGATCACCAGTACGTGCTGGTGGCCGATGCCGTCAATCCCCTGACCGCCACGGTGCATGATTTTTCACCACTGGCCGGCATCCGGAAAAAAGTGCTCGTGCTGATCGATGATTCGCATGGTATAGGCATACTGGATGATGAAGGGACAGGCATTGTGCGGTCGCTGCCCGCCAGCCCCGCGCTCCATTACCTCGTCACCGCCTCGCTGGCAAAGGCGTTCAGCCTGGAAGGCGGCTTTGTGGCCGGTCATGCTGCGGACATTGCCGCCATACGCAAGCTGCCGCTTTTCACCGCCAGCACGCCCATGATCCCCGCGAACGCCTATACGTTCCTGCATGCCCGTGAGGCATTTACCGCCGCCAGGAACGTGCTGAAGCAGCGCATCCAGGCATTGGAGAACCTCACTGCCGGCATTCCCGCGCTGCACCATCCGCATGCGCTGCCGGTATTCGCCATCCATGAACACCACGGCGGAGCAGCGGAAGCCGCAAGGCCCGTCGTGCAGCTGAACGGGCTGCGCGGCATCTACGAACACCTGCTGTCCCTCGACGTTTTTATTTCCTCCTTCTCCTATCCTGACCCGCAGGGCCCCAGGATCAACCGCATCGTGCTTTCCGCCCTGCATACCCAGTCAGACCTGGAAATACTTGCGGAACACCTCACCCGATTCTATTCATCCATTCAATAAATCAGTATGCTGAAGAAAACGATCACGACCCTTGCGCTCCTGCTATTACTGCTGCCCGCATTTGCGCAGCATTCCCTGCTGTACAAAATATCCGGCAAGGGCCTCGCCCAACCCTCCTATCTCTACGGCACCATTCATATGATCTGTCCGGACGATTTTTTCGTTTCCGATCAACTGAAAAGCGCTTTTTCAACCGCCAGAACGCTCTACCTGGAAATGGACATGGATGATCCCGCCATGATGGGCCAGCTGATGCAGGCCATGCAGGAAAAAACGGAAGGCTACAAGCTGGAAAACATCTTTACACCCGCGGATTTTGTGCGGCTTAAACAATATTTTAAAGACAGCATGAAGATGGACATCTCGTTCTTCCAGCAGATGAAACCCATGATGGTGCTGTCTACCATGCTCACCAAATCGCTGAACTGCCCTACGCCGGCATCCTACGAAGTAACCTTTCTCAAAATGGCAAAGGAAGCGCAAAAGCCGGTGGAAGGGCTGGAAGACCTGGCCGCGCAGGTGCACGTCTTCGACCGGCTGGCGGACACCACGGAAAGCCGTATGATCATGGAATATGTAAACGACATGGAAAAGCAGCGTGGGATCTTTGCCCGCATTGTTCAGGCTTACCGCGAGCAGGATATTGAGAAGCTGCATGACTTCCTGAAAGAATCGCCGGAGATGGCGGGGTATGAAGATGTGTTCGTGTACGACCGCAACCGCAACTGGATTCCCGTGATAGAAAAGGCCGCCCGGAAGGAAGCCACGCTCTTTGCCTGCGGCGCCATGCACCTCGGCGGCGACCAGGGCGTGGTATCGCTGCTGCGGAAGCAGGGATACACCGTGGAGCCCATCCCCAATGATCTGCCCGAATGATAAAATAAATACCGGGGATATACAGTTTATTCAATTGGCAGACATGCTGTGAATGCCTATTTTTGTCGGAATAAACCGGAGTTCCCTGAGAAAAGCACGTAAAATATTGACCATTGCGTTGTTGAGTTTGCTGGGCTTGTTATTGCTGGTCACCATCCTCATCAATATCCCTGCTGTGCAGAACGTGCTGGTGCGGCAGGTTACCAAACGCCTGTCAAAACAGCTACAGACAAGGGTTGAGATCAAATATGTGAACTTCCGCCTGTTCAACAGCATGCGGCTGGAAGGTACTTATATCGAAGACCAGCACAAGGATACCCTGCTGTACGCGGGCGCCCTGCAAATGAGGATCACGGACTGGTTCTTCATCCAGGACAAGCCCGTTCTCAAATTCGTGGGGCTGGAAGATGCGGAAGTGAACCTCATCCGCCCCGTGGGCGATTCCGTCTGGAATTACCAGTTCCTGATCAATGAATTCGGGGCTGCGCCGTCCACCAAACCGCCCAAAAAGCAAACCGGCATTTCGCTGGACCTCAAGCGGGTGGACCTCAAGCGGGTGCATTTCAATATCCGTGACGGATGGGTGGGGGAAGATATGGCCGTGAGCGCGGACCGCATTTTCCTGGATGCCGAGCGGCTGGACCTCCGGGCGCATGACGTGCTGATCAATGAGCTGTCCCTCAACAAGCCGGTCTTCATCGTCAGCAGCTACAAAGCCTCCCGCCCCAAACGGCCGCCACCCGCATTGCCGGCCACCGTGGCCGCACCTGTGCCGGACACCCTCAGCCCCGTACCCCTGCGCTGGAACGCCGCCAACTGGAAGCTGATCGTCAAATCCATCGTGATCAAAGACGGCCTCTTCGGGGTAGACAACCTCCAGGATACCGTCCCCTCCACCAAAGGCGTCTTCGACCCCAGCCACATCCGCTTCGGGAACATCGACCTTTCCCTCACCAACAGCCGCATTGTGCAGGACAGCATCTACGCAGACCTGCAGCTGACCACCAAAGAACGCAGCGGGTTTGAAGTGAAACACCTGAAAAGCAGCTTCAAGATGTCGCCCGTGGAAATGGAATTCAACGACCTCGACCTGGAAACCAATAACAGCCACATCCGCGACTACTACACCATGCAGTACGAGGACCTCAGCGACCTGAACGACTACGTGAACAACGTTACCATGCGCGCGCGCTTCAGGAACACGCAGCTCTCCTCCGACGATATCGCCTTCTTCGCTCCTCCCCTTTCTACCTGGGATACGGAGATCACCGTAAATGGACGTGTAGACGGTCCCGTTAGCAACCTCTCCGCCGACAGCCTGCAGCTCCGCGGCGGCAACCACACCCGCTTCGCCGGGAATGTGGACATGCGCGGCCTGCCATATATCAACGAAACCTTCATCGAGTTTTCCGCGAAGGAGCTGATCACCAGCGGGCAGGACCTCCGGCAGTTCTTTCCCATGCTGAAAGACGTTACCCAGGTACGCACCGACCTGATCTCCAACCTCCGCTTCCAGGGTTCTTTCGTGGGATTCGTGAATGACTTCGTGGCGTACGGAAAGTTCCAGACCAACCTCGGTAACCTCGATTCGGACATCAACTTTAAAACCAGCAAAGACGTACCCGTATACTCCGGCCGCCTGAACACCGACGGGTTCGACCTCGGCAAGCTGCTGGACAACAACATCGTGTCCACCCTCACCATGAGCGCGCGGCTGAAAGGCGAAGGCTTCAACTTCCAGAACCTCAAAGCCTCCGTGGATGCGGACATTCAAAAGATCGGGCTGCAGGGATATGAATATCAGAACCTGAAGACCGCCGGGGAAATGAACCAGAAGTTCTTCAACGGCTCCCTCACCGTGAACGATCCGAACCTTGACATGGACTTCGCCGGTACCATCGACTTCAATAACCGCCTGCCCGTTTTTCAGTTTTATTCCGAAATACGCAACAGCGACCTGAAAGCGCTGCACCTCACGGAAGACTCCATCACCCTGCAGGCCAAGGCGGACCTTAATTTCGCCGGCAGCAACATCGACAACTTCGACGGCATCGCGCGCCTGTACGACGTTTCCCTGTTCAAGAACAAAAGCCGCGTGGAGTTCGATTCCCTGTCCGTCAGCACAGACATCGAAAACAACCTGAAAACCCTCCGCATCGCCGGCAGTGAGGTACAGGGCTATGTGCAGGGCTCCTACAGCTTCATGGAGCTGCCGAATGCTTTCCGCCTTTTCCTCAACAAATATTACCCCAGCTATTTCAGCTCCCCGCCCATGGCAAATGCCGGGCAGGATTTCACGTTCTCCTTCGAGTTCGGGGAAGTGGATAAAGTGCTGCGGGCATTTACAGATGATATCAAAGGATTGAACGGCACACAGATCGCCGGCGCGCTGAACACGCTCTCCGGCCAGGTGAACCTCAATGCCGCCATCCCCTATGCGGCCTACACGAACTTCGGTGTGCGCAACCTGCTGCTCAAAGCCAACGGCGACTTCCGCAAGATCGATGTCAGCACCAGCATCGGGAACGTGCTGTTCCGGGACAGCGTGGTGTTCACCAACCCGCTCATCGTAGCCAGCTCCGGCAGGGACACGTCCTTTGTCAAGATAGACCTGAAAGCCACCGATTCCGCCGACCTCGATGGATTTTACGCCCGCGTGGTTACCGTAAAGGAAGGCATCAAGGTAAATTTCCTGAACAGCAACTTCACGGTGAACGGCCGCCAGTGGAGCATGACGCCCGGCAATGAGATATACTGGAGCACTCACTTCCTGACCGTGAGCAACCTCCGCATCTCCCGCAACATGCAGAGCATCACCATCAGCACCAACGAATTCAACCCGGACGAATCCCGGTTCATGATAGCGCTGAAAGACATCAACCTCGCGGACGTGATCCCCACCGGCATCACCGCCATGCGGATAGAAGGGCTCGCCAACGGGAACATCAATGTACATGACCCGTTCGAAAACCTGGGCGTGGATGCGGACATCTCAGCCAGCCAGCTGCGGATCGATAATGATTCGCTCGGGCTCGTGCAGCTGAAAGGCAATTACGATCACCGCACCGGGCAGGCGGGCTTTGATGTGGCTTCCGATAATTCATTCGGCAAGTTCGCCGCGAAAGGGAATGTAGGCGTATCCGATTCCAACCAGGTAGTAGACGCTTCCCTCGAAATGGACAACGCCTCCATCGCCCTTCTCGAAAAATACCTCAGCGACTACGTGACCAATCTTTCCGGCAAGGCCACCGGCAAGCTGACGGTAACCGGCACCACGGCAAAACCCTCGTTCCGCGGCTCCGTGCAGGTGCGGGACATCGGGATGAAAGTCAATTACCTCGGCACCTATTACAAAATTCCGCTGCTGCATGTGCATAATATGGACGACAACCTGATAGAAATGCACCCCTTCACCCTCATCGATAAATACAACAACGAAGCGAAGGTGAACGGCTTCATCAGCCATCAGAATTTCTACGACATGAATTTCGAGTTCGACGTGAACTCCCGGAAATTCCTGTTCCTGAATACCGGCGCGCAGGACAACAACCTGTATTATGGCGATGTGCTCGCTTCCGGCAGGATATATTTCACCGGCCCGCTGAACGACCTGCAATTGCGCGTGTTGGCCCGTCCCCTTCGCGGCACGCATTTCTACCTGCCGATCTCCGACAGCAAGGACGTGGGCAAACATGAGTTCATCAATTTCAGGAGCTATGGCAAGGTGGTGGACCAGCCGAAGAAAAAAGACGATGTGAAGCTCAACGTAAAGCTGGAGATCGCCGCCAACCCGGATGCGCAGATCGATGTGATCCTCAATGCCACCACCAACGATATGATCTCCGCGAACGGCACCGGCAACCTCACGATGGACGTGAACCTGGACGGGGACTTCACGATGTACGGCAATTACGTGATCAACCAGGGGACGTATAACTTCTCGCTCTCCCGTTTCGCCAACTGGAAATTTGACATCGACCAGAACAGTACGATCACCTGGAATGGAGATCCCGCCGATGCCAAGCTGAATATCACCGCAAAATACACGCTCCCGAAAGTGAGCCTCTACAATCTTTCCGCGGCTGCTTATAACGGCTCTTCTTCAGGCAGTGGCAGCGGCTATGATGAGCTGAACCGCTCCGAGCGGGTAGACATCAACCTGAACCTGCGCGGTGCGCTGATGCAGCCCATCATCTCCTACGAGATCACGCTGCCGGAAGTAGGTTCGCTTTCTTATGAAAGCAGCATTGCCGCTAGGCTGAAAGAGATCAACCAGGACCAGAACCAGGCGCTGTACCAGATCTACTTCCTGCTGGCCGCGGGGCAGTTCCAGCCGCCGGACGGCGGTGGCGGCGCCAACGTAGCAGTTACCGGCAAGAACAGCGTGGGCCAGGCTTTGAGCGCGCAGGCTTCCGCCATCCTCAACAACCTGTCCAACACCTTCCTGAAAAATGCCGGCATCGGCTTCAACGTTAACTATACCGCTTACAATTTCAATACCGATGTGAGCAACTCCTTTGACCGGAACCTGGTGAGCGCGGGCGTTACCAAGAATTTCTTCAACAACCGCATACGGCTATACGTAGGGGGAGATTATGACTGGGGACGGGTGACCGCGACCTCGTCCTCCCAGAACATCGCGGGCGACTTCAGGCTGGAATACCTGCTGTCGCAGGATGGGCGTGTGCGCATCAATGCCTTCAGCAAAACGGATTACGACGCCTATACGCTGGGGAACCGTACGCGCAGCGGGCTTGGCCTGTCATACGTGCGGGATTACAATGTGCTGAAAGAGCTGTTCCAGGACAGGCGGCGGCGTTTACTCGGCGACAGCCTGCGGCGCGCGGCGGCCATGCGGGAGAAGCAGGACAGCCTGCTGAAAGCGCGGGGTGACAGCAGTTTGAACACCTTGCCGTAGCGGATTCAACGGCAAAAAAAACCGCCTCTCAACCTTTCAATATCTCATGCCCTAACTTGTCCCGCTTCGTTTTCAGGTAAAATTCATTATGCGGATTGGGACAGATCTCGATCGCCACATTCTCCACGATTTCAAGCCCATAGCCATTGAGGCCGGCGCGTTTGCGCGGGTTATTGGTGATAAGGCGCATTTTGGTTACGTTCAGATGCCGCAGTATCTGCGCGCCTACGCCGTAATCCCTTTCATCCATTTTGAAACCCAATTCCAGGTTCGCTTCCACCGTATCCTTCCCTTCTTCCTGCAGCTTGTAGGCTTTCAGCTTGTTCATCAGCCCGATGCCGCGGCCTTCCTGGTTCATATAAAGAATAAGTCCTTTCCCTTCTTTCTCCACCATTTGCATGGCAGCCTGTAATTGCTCTCCGCAATCGCAGCGCAGGGAATGCAGGATGTCTCCCGTGAAGCAGCTGGAATGCACGCGCACCAGCACCGGCTCCCCGGCTTCCCAGTCCCCTTTCTTCAGCGCCATGTGCATATCATTGGTATTGAGCTGCTTGAATGCCACCAGCTCAAAATTGCCGTATTTGGTGGGCATCTGCACCCGTACTTCCTCTTCAATAAGGGTTTCGGTGCGCAGGCGGTATTCGATGAGGTCTTTTATGGAGATGAGCTTGAGGTTGAACTTTTGGGCGATCTCGCGCAGCTGCGGAAGGCGCGCCATCGATCCGTCTTCGTTCATGATCTCCACCAGCACGCCCGCGGGCTCGAAGCCGGCCAGCCGCGCCAGGTCTATCGTCGCTTCGGTATGGCCGGTACGGCGAAGCACGCCGCCACTCTTGGCTTTCAGCGGAAAGATATGTCCCGGTTTACCCAGCTCTTCCGGGCGGGTTTCCGGATCGATCAGCGCCTGCACGGTTTTGGCACGGTCATGCGCCGAAATGCCGGTGGTGCAGCCGTGACCCAGCAGGTCTACTGAAACGGTAAAAGGCGTCTGATGCAAAGCAGTATTGTCACGCACCATCATTTCCAGGCCCAGCTCATCACAACGGTCCTCCGACAGGGGGGCGCAAATGAGGCCGCGCCCGTATGTGCTCATAAAATTGATGATCTCCGGCGTAACATTCCTTGCGGCAGTAATGAAATCCCCTTCGTTCTCGCGGTCTTCGTCATCCACCACGATCACCAGCTTCCCCTGCCTGATATCCTCAATGGCGGATTCAATTGTATCTAACATGTATCTTTTGCTTAAATAGATGCAAAGTTATGCCATTTTTGGGACTGTAGCCGGAATGCTGTTAATACCGGTTATCCACAATAAATGATAAAGGAAATGAATAACATATTTTTAAATTTGAAATATGCGATTATTCGGCCCTTATACTATACAAAACCGCTCTTTTCATGGCTTTTTTTGAATTAATGAAAGCAAATTTCCCGATATAATAGAAAATCCTGCTACTTAACAATTTGTTAAAGTCTAGTTAAAGTTTGAGCGCAATTATTTCCCATCTTTGTGTTGAAAAAATTCATTTTGCTTATGAGACTATTGTTTTTACTATCCCTCTGTGTAATGTTCGGCCTCAGAACAACTGCACAACAAATCATCAAAGGAAAAGTACTGGACGAGTCTACCGGGGAGCCGCTGATCGGGGCTACGGTAAGCGGCAATGCGGGCGGCCGTATTGTTGGGACCACCAGTACCCTGGACGGAAGTTTCAGCCTGAAATCAAATGCAGACCTGTCTAAAGTAACGGTGAATTTTGTAGGTTTTCTGCCGCAGGAATTTACGGTATCAGGCTCCCAGGACCTTGGTGTGATCAAGCTGGCCCCCAACCAGGTATCTATTAATGAAGTGATCGTTACCGGCAACATGGCGATCGACCGTAAAACGCCGGTGGCGTTGTCTACTATCAAAGCGGCGGACATCGAGGAGCGGCTTGGCAACAAGGAATTTCCCGAAGTGCTGCGCGCCACGCCCTCCATGTATGTAACAAAAGCCGGCGGCGGCTTTGGCGATTCCCGCATGAACGTGCGCGGCTTCTCCCAGGAGAACGTATCCGTGATGATCAACGGGGTGCCCGTGAACGGCATGGAAGACAGCCGCGTTTACTGGAGCAACTGGGCCGGCCTGCAGGACATTGCCAGCAACATACAGGTGCAACGCGGCCTCGGCGCCTCCAAATTGTCCATCAACGCCGTAGGCGGTAATATCAATATCGTTACAAAAGCCAGCGACCGCGAGAAAGGCGGATTTGCATCCGTTGCTTTCGGTAACGACGGCTATATGAAATATACCGCTTCCGTTTCCTCCGGCCTGATGAAGAACGGGCTGGCCTTCACCCTGCTGGGCTCTTATACCCAGGGCGATGGTTATGTGGACGGCACGGACTTCAAAGGCTGGAACTATTTCGCCACCCTGTCATGGACCATCAACAGCGCGCACACCCTTTCACTGACAGCTACGGGCGCTCCGCAGGAGCATAACCAGCGTTCCGTGGGCCTGCCCTATCAGACGTTCTACGGCAACCCCAAAGACCCGAGCGTGAAAGCATACGGCGCAAAATACAATAACGGCTGGGGCTACCTGGATGGCAAACAGTTCACCATGAACACCAACTTTTATCACAAACCGGTGTTCAACCTGAACCACTACTGGACTATCAGCGACAAAACGGAACTGAACTCCATCGTATATGCCTCTATTGGTCGCGGTGGCGGTAGTGGTGACTACGGAAGGATCAACGGCACCAATGTTTACAGCCTCCCCAGGGACGCCAACGGACTGGTGCGTTTTGACGATATCAAAAGGTTCAACACAGGTACTGTAGTCCCTGACTTCGGCGCTACAGCCAATGTTCCATGGACCACGCCCGGCCCCTATCTCGGCAAATACGTAGTAACTAGCGGCACGGGCATCGCCAAAAGAGCATCCATGAACGAACATAACTGGTACGGCATCATTTCCAACCTGACGCATCGTTTTACAAACCAGCTAAGCCTGAATGTGGGCGTTGACTACCGCTACTACAAGGGCCTCCACTACAGGAGACTGGAAAGCACCATCGGAGCAGACGCCCTTTACAACACTGATGACAGCAACAATCCCGAAACGTACGTACCACCGGGCGACAAGGAAACTCCTATCGCTTATAACAATAACGGTTATGTGCAACAGATCGGTGGATTCTCTTCTTTGGAATATTCTAATGAGCACCTGGATCTGTTTGCGGCTGCCGCTGTATCCAACACTGGATACAAACGCGAAGATCTTTTCCTTTATGCACCAGGCGATCCTAACCGGATGACGGACTGGAAAAATTTCACGGGCTATACTTTTAAAGCCGGTGGTAACTACCGCATCAACACCCAGCACAACGTATTCGTGAATGTTGGGCACTTCTCAAGGGCGCCTTTCTTTAACTCCGTATTCTATGCCAATGACAACGAAAAGATCCTGAACACGGCCAATGAAAAAGTATTTGGCGTAGAACTGGGATACGGCCTCCGTACCAAGTTCCTCAATGCGAACGTGAACTTCTATAACACCAGCTGGAAAGATAAAACCGTTATCCGCACCAATTCCGGCGCCAACGAGCGTTATGTAACCACCGGTCTGGATGCCCTACACAAGGGTATTGAGTTGGACGTTACCAGCTTCGTTACCCGCAACTTTGAATTGACCGGTATGGCATCGATTGGTGACTGGAGATGGAAGAACAACGCCCAGACACAGACCTTTGATGACGATACCAACGATCCGAAAGGCGATCCCACCACCATCTTTACCAATAACGTGAAGGTAGGCGACGCCGCACAAACGACATTCAACATCGGCGCAGCATACGAGGTATTACAGAACCGCAAAGTGCTGGATGGTATCAAGTTAAGGGCCAGCTACTTTTTCGCTGACAACCTGTACGCCTATTTCGATCCCTCCAGCCGCAATAAACCGACGGATGAAGGCCGCGAAGCCTGGAAGCTTCCCTCCTACGGCTTGCTGGACGCTGTGCTGAGCGTCAAGTTCAAACTCGGTGCTACCCGGCTCACCTGGAGGCTGAACGTAGATAACATCCTCGACGAGGATTACATCTCTGAATCCACCAATGACGTTGCCTATGACCCAACCGATGCAACGGATTTCGTGATTGGCAACAACGGCTCCGGCAAGCGTAGCACTGTATACATCGGCTTCGGCAGGACCTGGACCACCAGCCTCCGGCTGAACTTCTAGTCATCACAAACATATCTTTATAATGACCGGGCTCCCCTGAGCCCGGTTTTTTTATGCCCCGGAAAATAAATCCGGCAGAATATTCCTAAATAATATAAATAAGTGTTAACTTGACAATAATAGATACAGTTGAACAAGTCGCGATACGCTATAATATAGACCAAGATTGTAATTCGAGCGTTCCACAACAGAATAAAACTGATAAATAATGTAACCACTAATTACACTTATTTACTATCCAATCCTTTCTGGACAACCATTTCAGAAAGATGCACAGTGAACTGATTACCATTCATAACCAAAATTCCACCGAGATGAAAAAATGCATTCCAGTCATGCTGCTGGCCTGTTGCCTGTTAGTCCTGCTAGGGACCAGGGCCTCCTACGCACAGCAAACCACCGTCAAAGGCAAAGTGACGGATGAAAAAGGTGAACCCCTGCCCGGCGTAAGCGTGAGTGTAAAAGGCGCCACCACAGGCACTACCACCGGAATTGACGGGCAGTACACCATCACCGTGAACAGCGGTTCCGCCGTTCTCCTGTTCTCCTACATAGGTTTTGAGGAAAAGGAAATAGCCGTGAATAACAGGGCTTCCGTTAACGTGGTGATGCAGGTATCCGCCGAGAACCTGCGGGAAGCGGTTGTAATCGGCTACGGCACCCAAAGGCGGGCGGACGTGACCAGCGCCGTGGCTTCCGTGAAGGCCGCTGACTTCGTAAAAGGTCCTGTACAGGATGCCGGAGCGCTGCTGCAAGGGAAAGTAGCCGGCCTCACTATCGCCGCGCCCAGCGGGAACCCTACGGACGGCACGCAGATATTGCTCCGGGGGAACACCACCCTCTTCGGCGCAAACGCCAATCCCCTGGTGATCATAGACGGCATTCCCGGCGACCTTAAAACCGTAGCGCCGGAAGACATCGAATCCGTAGACGTGCTGAAAGACGGCTCCTCCGCGGCGATCTACGGCGTGAGAGGCTCCAACGGCGTGATCATCATCACCACCAAAAGAGCCCGCTCCACCAACATGACCAGCGTAGACTACAGCGGCTACGCCACTACGCAGGTGATCGCCCGGAAGCTGGACATGCTCACCGCCCAGGATTACCGCGACCAGATCAAAGCCGGCACCCGCCTCGCCAACTGGGACGCGGGCAGCACCACCGACTGGCTGAAAGAAGCCACCCGCACACCGCTGACGCATGTGCATAACCTCACCATCCGCGGCGGCAACAGCACTACCAACTACCTCGCCTCCGCCAACTACCGCGCCTTGCAGGGCATCTTCCGGAAAAGCGACAACAACACCTTCACCGGCCGTATAGACGTGAACCACAGCATGTTTGACGACAAGCTGAAGCTGAACATCGGCATACTCAACCAGACCAACAGCTACACCCGGAACAATAACGGCTCCAACAGCTTCAACGGCTGGATCTACCGGCAGACCGTTATCCGTAACCCCACGGAACCGGTGTACAACGAAGACGGCGACTTCTACGAGCAGACCGGGAACTTCGACTACGAGAACCCGCTCGCCCTGCTCTATGAAAGCGATGGGGAATCCAAAAACGTCAATTCCCGCATGAACGCCACGCTCACCTACCGTCCTGTCAATAACCTGAAGCTCTCCGCCCTCTTCTCCTATTCACGCTTTAACGGGAATAACGGTTATGCAGAAACGAAAAAGCATATCTCCACCATCAAAAGCGGCGTAAACGGCTTTGCTTCCGTCAGCTCCAATTTATCCATCGACCGCCTTACGGAATGGACGGCGGAATATTCAAAAGTGATGAACAAACATCACCTGGTGGTGCTCGGCGGTTACGGCTACCAGGAAAATGAATCCACCAATACCTACACCGATAACCAGGATTTTCCCACCGACGTGTTCGGGTACAACAACATCGGGCTGGGAGAAGGCATACAGAACAAACTGGCCAATATCAGCAGCGGAAAATCGGAAACGAACCTGATCAGCTTCTTCGGCAGGGTCAACTACAGCTTTAACGACAAATACCTGCTGATGGCAAGCCTCCGCCGCGAGGGCGCCAGCCAGCTGTACGGCGCCAACTCCCCCTGGGGCAACTTCTGGGCCGTTTCAGGCGGTTGGAGGATATCGAAAGAGAATTTTATGAAGAACACCGAACTGTTCGATGACCTCAAACTGCGCGCCGGTTACGGCATCACGGGCAACCCTCCTTCCGCCGGTTTCCTCAGCCAGCCCCTGATCAACTATGGCAACTATGTGTACTCAAACGGTAAATGGACAAGGATCCTGGTGCCCGCCACCAACGCCAACCCCTTCATCCGCTGGGAAGAAAAAGGAGAAGCGAACATCGGGCTGGACTTCAGCATGCTGCGCGGCAGGATCAGCGGTAACATCGATGTATACAACCGCCGCATCTCCGGGCTGCTGTACAATTACGCGGTGCCCAGCCCGCCAAATCTCTACCCGCAGACAACCGCCAACGTGGGAAAAATGGAAAACAAAGGCATAGAGATCGTATTGAACTTTGTGCCGGTGAAAAGAACTGACTTCGTATGGAACACCAGCGTAAACTTTTCCACCAACACCAACAAACTCATCAGCCTCTCCAACGAACTGTACCAGACTACCACGCCTTACTTCACCACAGGCGAGGCCGGCATTCCCATCCAGACGTTCACCCACATTGTAACGATCGGCGACGGCATCGGTGATTTCTACGGGTATAAAGTAATTGATATCGATGATGATGGTAAATGGATATATGAGGGCAGGAACGGGGAAGCGGTGAAATATGACGATTTTGCGCACAGCTTTGAAGATAAAAAAGTGATCGGCAACGGCCTCCCGAAATATTACGCAGGATGGAACAACAGCTTCTCCTACAAGAATTTTGACCTGAGCATTACCATGAGAGGCGCTTTCGGCTACCAGATCATCAACTCACAGCGCATGTACATGGAAAACCCCGCCATCCAGAACTACAACATCCTCCGCTCTTCTTACGACCCGGTATTCGGCAAGACCCAGCTGAACGTGAACGCGCTGGAATTTAACAGCTACTATGTGGAAGACGGCGATTTCTGGAAAGTAGACAACGTTACGCTCGGTTACAATTTCAGCAAGCTCAATAACAAGTACATCAAAGGAGCGCGCGTGTATGTGTCCAGCCTGAATACGCTGATCATAACCGGTTATAAAGGTCTTGATCCGGAAGTGAACAGGCTCGGCCTGAACCCTGGTCTGGACAACCGCGACAAATACCCGACCACGCGCTCCTTCACCGTAGGTGTGAATCTGAATTTTTAACCATTGTAAAAAAACGGAAGATGAAAAAGATCCATTTCTATATAACGATACTGGCAGCGGCACTATACCTCCCCGCCTGCACCAAACTGAAAGATCAGCCATACACCGCCATCATATCCACCCGCTTCAATCCCACGCAAGACGACCTGGCGGCGCTGGTGGGCGCCGGATACTCGCAATGGCGTTTCATCCTGCTGGACTGGAACGGCCTCTGGCGCGCGCAGGAAGTAACATCTGACCAGCTCGTCATCCCCAAACGCCCCTGGGGCTGGTTTGACGATGGCGTTTATCAGCGGCTGCACAAACATACCTGGACCACCGATGATGATGTGATCAACCAGACCTGGTCCAGGACCTATGCGGGCATTACCAACTGCAACAGGATCCTCTACCAGATCGAATCCGGGCTTATTCCCATTACAGACGGCAAGGAGGCGGTGGTAGCGGAGCTGAAAGTGCTGCGGGCTTCATACTACGCCATTCTGTGCGACTTCTACGGCAACGTGCCCATTGTAACGCAGTTCGATCTGCCGACCGGCTTTCTGCCGGAGCAGAACACCCGCCAGGAGGTCTACGCCTTCATCATAAAAGAGCTGACGGACAACATTCCTTTCCTGAGCACGGAGAACAACGAAGCCACTTACGGCAAATACAACAAATGGGCGGCTTTCACGCTGCTCGCCAAAATGTACCTCAACGCGGGCATTTACACCGGCACGCCGGAATGGGCCAAATGCATTGCGGCATGCGACAGCGTGATCAATTCCGGTGCGGGATACATCCTGGAACCCACGCAGAAAAACCCGTTCGTGACCAACAACCAGGGCTCCAAAGAGATCATTCTCGCCATCCCGATGGATGAGGATTATACCGATAACTGGAATGCCTTTGACCTGCACATGCAAACACTGCAACAGGAGAACCAGGCCACCTATAATCTCCGGAACACGCCATGGGGCGGCATCTGCGCCATTCCGCAATTCATCAATACGTTTGACACGGACGATGCGCGGTATGAAAACAACTGGATAAAAGGCCAGCAATACACATCGTCCGGGCAAATGCTCTACGTGGCCCAGGGCGACTTTGCCGGTGATCCGCTCGCTTTTGTGAACGAGCTGCCAGGGCTGGAAAAGGGAGAATCCATCCACGGTTTCCGGCTGAACAAATTTGAAATAGAAATGGGCGCCTCCAACCGTTTGAGCAACGATTATCCCGTTTTCCGCTATGCCGAAGTGCTGATGATGAAAGCGGAATCCCTGCTCCGCAGCGGCCATCCGGATGATGCGGCCGCTATTGTAACCGACGTAAGACGCCGGAACTTCCCCGAGAATCCCGCCAAAGCTGTGGTAACCGGCGCGCAGCTGCTGATGGGCAGCTCCTATGCTTACGGTATGCAGGACGAGGTGAATAACCAGTTCACCACCGAAGGCGGGGCGGACGTTCAGTACGGCCGCTTCCTGGACGAGCTGGGATGGGAATTTGACCAGGAAGGGCACCGGCGCACAGACCTGATCAGGTTCGGCGTTTTCACTAAGAAATCATGGTTGTCGCATGCCGCGACGAACAATAACGACAGGATACTTTTTCCGATCCCGAGAACGGAAATAGAGAAGAATAACAACCTTAAGCAAAACAAGGGGTATCAATGATGTTACAGGGCAGCCTCGCAGGAGGCTGCCTTTATTTTCTTTCGATCCCGAAGATCTCCCGCAGCACCGCGTTCACCTCCGCTTCATCCTTCAGCTCCCGCTTCTCCGCATCCTTCCCCGTATGCCTGACCGACAGCACGTTGTTGACCAGCACATACCGCACGCCCGCGCCAGTTCTGGCCACCATCAGGTCTTTCCGGAAAATGGAATCCGGGTGTGTAGACACATACCAGTTCGCCAGCTTATAATCGATCAGCAATTGCTCCTCCGCATAGAACATATAAACCGGCACCCAGACGTTCCTGATCTGTACTTCCAGCACATAATGACCATCCGTTTGCATAATGCGGAAAGTTTCATGCGGCGTGGATTGCGCAATGTCCGGCTGGAACAGGATGGGCGAAGTGAGCGTCATGCTGCCGAAACCCACGTCCGCAATATATTCCCGGCCTTCCACCTCCACCCGCAACAACATATGCGTTCTCGGCGCAAGATGCGCAAGCTGTCCGTTCCACAATACGCGGCCCGACCAGCCGGTGACCTTAAATCCGATCTCTTCCAGCACCGCT
This sequence comes from Chitinophaga cymbidii, assembly GCF_007992715.1. GTDB lineage: Bacteria > Bacteroidota > Bacteroidia > Chitinophagales > Chitinophagaceae > Chitinophaga > Chitinophaga cymbidii. The sequence goes on along the minus strand of NZ_BKAU01000005.1, from coordinate 582,311 downwards.
TTGAACAAATGATTATGCTCGAAGCAATACCCGCCTCTTTTGTCATGCACCAGCTTTTGCACGATGTCCGGCAATTCAATGCTCACAGGCGCGCCGGCAAGCGGGGAAAGATTTTCGAAAGGGATATGCTGCGTATGCAGAAAATGCAGCTCCCGCAAAGTATTCAGCGATGCGGCCGCCGCGCCGTTGTAATGTATACGTGAAAAATAGTCCTCCAGGTTCATGTGATGTCATTTAAACAATCCGAAGCTCAGCCCGCCAACGGCGATCATTTCCGCCGGCTGCGTGTACGTGGTGGTATGACCGTTGAACCGGGAGCCGAAAGTGAATTTAAGCGTGGTGATCTCGTTGATCGTATAGCTGAAGGTGGTCAGCCAGGAGTACGTCCAGTTGCTTTTTACATCCGCCGGCACGGTGGAAGCATGGCGCGCCACGCCTTCCAGCGACACGTTCCAGTCATTCCGGTTAAACTGCGCTTTGAGGCCCAGGTCCAGGTAATTCCCCGTATCTACTTTTTTATCGTTCCAAAGATAACGTACAACGCCCAATACGTCGAAGGATTGTATAAGGTCCGGTTGATCTTCCGCGCCAAGGTCGATGCGGTAAGACGGCGTCAGCCAGATGCCGTTCCTGGCGTTCACGGCCTGCGCCCACTGGTTCTGCTGAAAAACGGTAACGCCGGAGTACGCGAATTCGAGGATGAACCCGTCACGCGCAAATGGTTCTTTCCGCATACCGATGCCGCTGGCCGCATCCGCTATCTGGCGCTGCAATACGGAATCTTCCGTATGGATGAACGCGAGCGCTTCTGCTTGCTCCGTTTTCAGTGCGAAGGCCGCTCTGTATTGCGCGATCTCCTTTTCCACCAGCGGTTTCAGATGTTCGGGGATGTCTTTTCTTTTATGCAGATGAGCGATGGCCAGGTCTTGCGCGCGGCTTAAATATTCGTATTTGAAATCATCATTGTCATCGATGAGAAATTGCAGGGCTTCCAGGAAAACGATCTTCACGTCTTTCACGGAAATGTCCGTCACATTGCGGAGCGTGGCTTTGTTTACCGTGCCGGGAAAGATAGTGAACCGCAAGCCGTAACCCAGGCCCATGCCTTTTTGCAGGTCACCGAAAACGATGGTATCGGATTCGGAAGTGGCGAGCGAGATGGCGAAGTTGCGGCGGATGGCCGGGCCTGCTTTCGGGGACAGGTAGTCGTCCGCAATGAAGCGGTAGTCCTTTTCCTTTGATTGCTTTTTAAACCAGTTGAACGGGTTGGCTTCCATGGCAAAGTTGGGCTGCAGGCGGCCGTTCACTACCGCGGATTGCATGCCTGCCACGAAGTCCCGCGGCGTGGAGGGGCGGGAGATGTTCGTGGGCTGCACGCCGAGCAAGACATAGCCGGGGTTGGAGGTGATCTCCAGGGCTTTCACGTTCGGATTTTCCTGGGCTTTTGCGGCGCAGCAGAGGGCAATCATCAGCAGAACCGTAAAATTTCTCTTTCCGTTGCGGAGAAAAGCGCGGGCTGTCCATGCAGTATAGGTTTTTATGCAATGGTTGCCGCACATCTTTTTCAAGCTGTTGGGGCTGGCTGCTTTCTCCGGCAGCAGCGCATATACATCTTTCATATTAAACGAGATTGATCTGGAAAGTAAAGCGGGAACGGGCGGTGGGATTGGCCGAATCATCCAGCAGGTAAACCGCCAGCTCCGCATCGCCCGCTTTGAGGGTCAGCGTAGCGGTAACGGGTGTTTTACTACTGTCCTGCGCACCGGTGACGATCTTGTATTTGGTGGCGTCTACCTTTACTTTCAGCTGCTTCCCTTTCAGGTCTGCTATTTTACCGATCAGGTGATCATCGAAAATAACGTCTTCAATTTCAAAGGTCAGGCAGGTGATCACGGAATGCCCCGCAATACGGATTTCGTCGTTTACGGGTACTACATGAACGCTGATGTGAAGCAGTGATGAGAGGTGGTGCTGCTGCAGCACCAGGTCTTCTTTAAATTTGTATTCAGCCATAGGATAGTTTAATAAGCGGAATGGTCATGCTTTAACGACCCATTCCAGGAAGCCGGGCATTACACCGGCCCAGGTGGCGAGATCATGTTTCCCACCTTCCACTAGGGTATATTGAATATGTTTTCCTTTTTCATATCCCTTCTCTTCCAGGAGGGACACCAGCTCTTCCGTATCATGCACGGCATCGTTGCGGTCCGTCTTTTCATCTTCGGTGCCTGCTTCAAAAAAGAAGCGGAGGTCCGGGTGAAAACGGCCTTCCTTTACCTGGCGGTGCATGATGCGGTGATGGGCATCGTCGTTGGAAGACCGCCACCAGAGCGATCCGGAGAACACACCCGCTTTCCGGAAATGTTGCGGGTTGTTCCATACGATGTCCAGCGCGGACAATCCTCCCATCGAAAAACCGGCAAAAGTTTTATCCGGGAATGCCTGATGATAGCGCTGTTGCAGGAAAGGCAGCAGTTCCCGTACGATGAAACGGGTATAAAGCCCTGCTTTGCAGCCACGCCCCTGGTAATCCACATGCTTCGCCGTACCATATTCCTGCAGGCGTTGCGCGCCGGCGTGAACGGCCACTGCCCACAGCGAAGGATGGGTAGTGTCCTGCAAATGTTCCAGCATGGCGGGGAAACCCATCTGCTCCAGGTCCTGCCCGTCGTTGATCAGCAATAAATGCGGTGTATCCCGTGTATTCGCCGGCAGATAGACATCGAAGCTCACCTCCCTTTGCAGGAAAAGGGAGTACTGACCGAAGGATTCTTTTCTGGGAAGCATAAGCGGACGGGTTATATTGCTAAGTTAAAAAAAATGCGGATATTCACGTAACCTGTGAATAACCATGACTGAAAACTATTACAAATGGCATTCTCCTCATATCGGCCGGGATTTTGAAATGCTGGTCTTCGGTGACCGCGGTTACCCGCTCCTTCTTTTCCCTACTTCCATGGGCCGCTATTACGAAAGCAAGGACCGCGGCCTGATAGATGCCATTGCATGGTTTATAGAACAGGGGCATGTAAAGGTGTATTGTCCCGATGGCCTTGACATTGAAAGCTGGTACAACCGCCAGATCCCGCCCGCTGAACGCGCACTGAACCATTTGTTATACGACGCCGTTATCTTCCAGGAGGTGCTGCCCCGCATGGTGGAAGAAACGGGATTTGGAAGGATAGCGGTAGCGGGATGCAGCTTTGGCGGTTATCATGCCGCCAACTTCGCATTCCGGCATCCGGAAAAAGTGTCTTACCTGTTTTCCATGAGCGGGCTGTTCGACATCCGTTCCAGGATAGAAGGCCATTACGATGATAATGTGTACTTCAACAATCCCATGGATTTCATGCCGGACAATCCGCATCCCGACCTCTGGCGGATGGGTATTGTGCTGGGCGTTGCGGAGCGGGACGTATGCCTGGGCCAGAACGAGCAGTTCTCCGGCATCCTCCACAACAAGCAGATCAGCCACTGGCTGGATGTAAGGCCGGGTACGGTGCACGACTGGCCCGTATGGAAGCAGATGCTGCCGCATTATCTGTCGCTGATAAAGTGATATGCGCATGAAAAAGATCGGTATTTTATTCGGGCAGGAGAACGCTTTTCCGCAGGCTTTCGTGGAGCGGGTGAACCGCATCTGCGGGCCGGGCCTCTGCGCGGAGTTCGTGATGATCGACAAAGCGCTGCAGGGAGAGCCGGAAAACTATGCCGTGATCATCGACCGCATTTCCCACGACGTACCTTTTTACCGCGCCTGGCTGAAGAATGCCGCACTGGAAGGCACAGCCGTCATCAACAATCCTTTCTGGTGGAGCGCGGACGAGAAATATTTCAACAACGCGCTCGCATTGAGCCTGCAGATACCTGTTCCCAACACGGCCCTGCTGCCCTCTTTTGAGCAGCCCGCGGATACGGATGCGCGTTCTTTCCGGAACCTGCGTTATCCGCTGGACTGGGAGGCGATCTTTGCAAAGACCGGTTTTCCGGCCTATATGAAACCCTTTGCCGGCGGCGGCTGGAAGCATGTATACCGCATCACGGACCGCGAGCAGTTCTTCAAGGTGCATGCGGAAACCCGGCAGGAAGTGATGATGCTGCAGGAAGAGATCGTGTACGACGAATACTACCGCTGCTACTGCATCGGCGGGAAACATGTGCGCATCATGCCCTATGAGCCGCGCAACCCGCCACAGGAGCGGTACCAGGCGGGCTTCCAGCCCACGAGGGAGCTGATCTCCGCCATGGAATATTCTGTGCTGGAGCTGAACCGCGCGCTCGGTTACGATTTCAATACGGTAGAGCTGGCCGTCCGGGACGGCGTTCCCTATGCGATCGACTTCTGCAATCCCGCGCCGGACGCTGATCTGGCTTCTGTGGGTGTGGACAATTTTGAATGGGTGGTGGAAACGATGGCGGCTTACGCCGTGGAAAGGGCGCGCAGTCAGCAATTCGGGAAAGACAACCTTACCTGGGGCACTTTCATCCGCAAAGCCGTCCAGCAACATTGACATAAATTTTACGATCTTCACACTTATGAATTTCTCAGCCTTTACACTCGGGATAGAAGAAGAATACATGGTGATGGACCCGCAGACGCGGGAACTGCGCTCGCATGAACAAAGGATCGTGGAGCAGGCGCAAAAAGTGATCAAAGACAAGGTAAAGGCGGAAATGCACCAGGCGGTGGTGGAAGTGGGTACGCAGATCTGCGCGGATATCCATGAAGCGTACGACGATGTGCTGCTGCTGCGCAAAACGATCTCGGGGATAGCGGACGAGCTGGGTTTCAGCGTGGGCGCCGCCGGCACGCATCCTTTTTCCAAATGGGAAAAGCAGCTGATCACGGATCATCCCCGCTATTTTGAGCTGGTGAATGAAATGCAGGACGCGGCGCGTTCCAACCTCATCTTCGGCCTGCATGTGCACGTGGGCATGGAGAACCGCGAAATGGCGCTGCACATCGCCAACAGCGCGCGCTACTTCCTGCCGCACATCTTTGCGCTGAGCACCAATTCCCCTTTCTGGGAAGGCCGCAACACCGGCTTCAAATCCTTCCGCACGAAGGTCTTCGATAAATTTCCCCGCACCGGCATCCCGGATTTCTTTGGGAGCATCGAGGAATACGACAACTATATCAAACTGCTGGTAAAGACCAACTGTATCGATAATGCCAAAAAGGTTTGGTGGGACCTGCGGGTGCATCCGTTTTTCAACACGGTGGAGTTCCGCATCTGCGACGTGCCGCTGACCGTGCAGGAAACCATCACCCTCGCCGCGCTTTTCCAGGCGGTATGCGTGAAGATATTCAAGCTGCGCATGCAGAACCTGAACTTCATCATCTACAACCGCGCGCTGGTGAACGAAAACAAATGGCGCGCCTCGCGGTACGGCATCGATGGCAGCCTGATCGATTTTGGCAAAGAAATGGAGGTCAATACCCGCGCCCTTATCTATGAACTGCTGGATTTCGTGGACGATGTGCTCGACGACCTGGGCTCCCGCAACGAGGCGGTAGGCGGCACCGAAAAGATCCTGGCCGGTGGCACCGGTGCGGACAAACAGTTGGAGGTGTTCGCTGAAAAGGAAGACCTCACCGCCGTGGTGGATTATATCCAGTCGAGGTTCCTGGAAGAGTGACCGGCGGGCCGGCCGCATACGCCATGTGCCAGCGGGCATCGCTGATGACGGCTGACGGATGAAGCGGCTACCCGGAGTCGGAGGAGGAAGCGGCTGCCCGGAGGTGCGGTGCCGGATAAATCCTTCCATCCGCCACATTCCCGATTTCTGGCTTAATTTTGCAAAGAGATGAAAGTAGCTGTGCTAGACATGTACGAAGGCGTACCCAATGAAGGTATGCGTTGCATCCGCGAACTGCTGATGGATTTTTCAGAGCAGCAGCAGATCCCGCTGCAGCTGAATGAATTTGATGTGCGCCTGCAGCAGCAGGTGCCGGACCTGGGATATGATGTTTATATTTCCTCCGGCGGGCCGGGCAGTCCCCTGGACAGCGCCGGCAATGCCTGGGAAGAAGCCTATTTCGGCTGGCTGAACAGCGTGCTGGCCTGGAACGAGGTTCCCGGCAACCGCAAAAAACATATTTTCCTGATTTGCCATTCCTTCCAGATCGTATGCCGGTATTTTTCACTGGCCACCGTTTGCCGGCGGAAATCTCCCGCATTCGGCGTATTCCCGGTGCATAAAACGGAGGCCGGCATGGAGGAACTTTTATTCAGCGGCCTCCCCGACCCGTTCTATATCGTGGACAGCCGCAACTGGCAGGTGACGCAGCCCGATGATGAGAAGCTGGCGGCGATGGGCGCGCAGGTGCTGACCATCGAAAAGGAAAGGCCGCATGTGCCGCTGGAAAGAGCGACCATGGCCATCCGCTTCAATCCATACATGACCGGCACCCAGTTCCATCCCGAAGCGGACGCGGCCGGCATGCGCAAATACCTGCTGCAGCCCGCCAGGAAACAACGTGTGATACAGGAGCACGGCGAGGAAAAATACCGGAGCATGCTGGAATTGCTGGCCGAGCCGGACAAAATCCTCCTCACCCACAACACCCTGCTGCCCAATTTCCTGCTGGAAGCCCTGCAACGGCAGCAGCAGTACACCTAAATACGATATGATGATCCCGGTTGTCCGTCAACAATATAATCAAACCTTCTCCGTAGCGAAGTATGAAGCGCTGAAGGCCGCGCTGGCAGCCGAAACCGGCATCACGCCCGCTTTCCGCATCGCGGAAACGCCCGTGTTCGTGCCCGCGCCCCTGAAACAGCAGCTGCTGGATGCGGGTGAATCCATCATCGACCTGCTCCTGCAGCCTGATTTCCGCGAACTAACGGAAATGGCTATACCAAAAGGCCAGCATGTTCCGAAAGAGAACGGCCGCTCCTCCTTTGTGATCATTGATTTTGCCGTTACCCGCGCGGAAGACGGATCACTGGCGCCGCAATTGATAGAGCTGCAGGGGTTTCCGAGCCTCTTCGCCTTCCAGGAATTGCTGGCGGAGCAATTCCGGCAGCAATTCGACATTCCCGCCGGTTTAAGCAGTTTTCCGGAGCAGATGGATGCGGCCGCTTACAAAGCATTGCTGCAACGCACCATCCTCAACGGTCATCCCCCCGAAGCCGTGGTACTGCTCGAAGTACTGCCGCAGCAACAAAAAACGCTGATCGATTTTGCCGGAACGGAAAAGATGCTGGGCATCCCGGTGATCTGCGTGTCCGCCCTCATACAGGAAGGCAAAAAGCTGTATTATGACCGCGATGGGAAAAAGACGCGCATACGCCGCATCTACAACCGCATGATCTTTGAAGACCTGGAAAAATACCGCACGGAACTGGGCGCTGCGGTTGACTTTCAGCATGAGCTGGACGTGGAATGGGCGCCGCACCCCAACTGGTATTACCGCATCAGCAAGTACCTGCTGCCGCTGATACATGGCCCCTTTGCACCGAAAGCCTGGTTCCTCCACGAAATTCCCGTGCTGCCGCAAGACCTGGACAATTACGTGCTGAAACCCCTGTTCTCCTTCGCGGGCCAGGGCGTGATCATCGATCCCACACCCGCGGACATCAATGCGATCAAAGACCCCGAGAACTGGATACTGCAGCAAAAAGTGCAGTACGCCCCCGTGATTGAAACGCCCACCGGCCCTGCCAAATGCGAAATCCGCATGATGTACTGCTGGCCGGACGATGCGCCCCGCCCCATATTGGCGCACAGCCTGGCGCGCCTCAGCAAGGGAAAGATGATCGGTGTGGCGTATAATGCGGACCAGGAATGGGTGGGCGGCAGCTGCTGCTTTTTTGAATGACAACCTATAAACTTCAGATATGCAACGTCTCAATATCAGCTCCGGCGCCCCCTGGGAGGCCAAGGTGGGATACTCCCGCGCAGTGAGGATCGGTAATATTGTGGAAGTTTCCGGCACCGTTTCGGTGGATGGGGAAAAAGTGATCGGCATCAATAACGCATACGAGCAAACGAAACATGCGCTTGCGAAGATAGAGGCCGCTTTGGTGAAGGCCGGCGCATCGCTGCACGATGTGGTGCGCACGCGCATGTTCGTCACTGATATTTCAAAATGGGAAGAGATCGGCCGCGCGCACGGAGAGTTCTTTCACGGCATCCGGCCGGCCACTACCATGGTGGAGGTCAGCAGGCTGATAGGGCCGGACCTGCTGGTGGAGATCGAAGCCACAGCGGTGGTGCCGGGCGTGGTGAAACAGGTTTGACGCGGTTTCCCAAAGGGCCTGGCGATAGCGAATAAAAAAGGCCGCCCCATCGGAGCGGCCTTCAGCATATCATGCATGCGCCTTTATTGCGCAAACTTCGTTCTCCAGTTCATCATGCCGCCTTCCAGGTTCTTCGTGTTGGAAAAACCCATGGTTTCCAGCAGCATGCAAGCCTGTCCGCTCCGGTTGCCGCTTTTGCAGTAAACGATCAGTTCCTCGTCTTTAAACGGTTCCAGCTCGTCCACCATCATGGCCCTGATATCTCCGAGCGGCACGTGAATGCCGCCGATATTGAATTCTTCTCTTTCATGCGGCTCGCGAACGTCTACGATATGGAGTTGTTCGCCGTTATCCAGGCGTTGCTTCAGCTCTTCCGCGGTTATTATTTCCATGGTAGTTTGATTTTTGGTAAAGTTATGAAAGATATTACTCTTGCGGCGCAGGTATCTGTTGCGGCGGCAGCAGGCTGTCCCTCACCGGGCGGTTGGATGACAGCCAGAGGTCTACGCTTTCTCCCGCACGGATAAGGTTCAGCTCACCCAGCTCGTTTCTGCGGGCGGGCAGCTGTTTAAATACAAATGCGCCCAAAGTGTCCGTCACGCCGCCATCGAACAGCACGATGCCCACGTTGAGGTTGCTGGCCGCGAGCACTTCGCGGGCCTCCATGTAAGTCAGCCCCACGATCTCCGGTACCGGGTTTTCCATGCTGCCGGTTCCGCTGCTCAGCACCAGCGTGATATTGCTGCCTTCGGGTATTTCCTTGCCCGGCTTGATGGGCTTGCCGTTGAGCAGTTGCTGTAAAACGGTATTGGTAGCGAAGTCCGGCTTATAGATCGTATCCCCGACATTCAGGCGGCGCGCTTTCAGCGTCATCTCCGCGCTGCGGAAAGTCAGCCCTTCGAGATCGGGCATCGGCACCATCGGTGGAATTACTTTGTTTACGGTCAGGTAAATGGTACGGTTCACTTTTACCACATCGCCGCGTTCCGGCGTTTGCTCATATACGAGCAGCGCCTGCAGGGTGTCTATGTAAACAGAATCGCGCACTTCTACTTCAAAGCCCAGTTTTTCCAGGGCAGCGGTAGCCTGTTCGATAGATTTACCCCGGATGTCCGGCACCGTCACCACTTCGCCGTGGCGGGTGAGAAAGCTCAGGGAGAAAAAGAAGATGAAGCCTAACACAACCATTAATCCTAAGATTACCAGTATGTTATAGCCGAAAGAACGTTTAGTGATGTTGTCGAATAATTTCATTGAAGCCTATTTGTGTATAAGGAAAATCAGGTCAGGCATTCTTCAATAAGCATGCCGTAAAATGCCTGCAGCGTCATGCCTGCGGCCCTTACCTGTTGCGGTACCAGGCTGTTCTCGCTCTGTCCCGGCATCGTGTTTATTTCCAGGAAGTATACCTGGCCGGTGCCTTCTTCGAGGATGAAGTCCGCCCGCACAATGCCGCGGCAGTTCAGGCGGTGGTACAGTTCCTTCGCGGCGGTGCGGATATGTTCCGCGGCGGCTTCCGGTATCTCGGCGGGCGTTACTTCGTTGGTGATGCCCGGTGTGTATTTGGCTTCGTAGTCGAAGAAGTCCTTCGTGCTGCGGATCTCCGTCAGCGGCAGTACATGCAGCTCACCTTTGGCGAAGAACAGGCCGCAGGTTACTTCGGTGCCTTTAATGAACTCCTCTATGAGCACCTGGCTGTCTTCCTTAAAAGCCTTTTCAATCGCGGCTTCCAGCTCTTCCGCCTTGCTCACCTTGCTCATGCCGATGCTGCTGCCGCCTTCCGCCGGCTTTACGAATACCGGCAGGCGCAGTTGCTGCAGGATGGCCGCGGCGTCATAAGGCTTGTTGCGGAAGATGTGGATGGAGCGCGATACTTTCACCACGTCCAGCGCGGCCACCACTTTGTTGCAATAGCTTTTGTTGAAGGTAAGGGCGGAGGCAACCATGCCGCAGCTCGTATAAGGGATGCCCAGCATTTCGAAATAGCCCTGCAGGCGCCCGTCTTCCCCCGGCGTGCCATGAATGCCGATGAAGACCGCGTCAAAGGAAATATGTTTTCCGCCGATGGTCAGGCTGAAATCGTTCTTGTCCACTTCATACACGCCGCCATCCGCCGCTGTGTGGCGCCATCCTTCTTTTGTGATCACGATCCTGTACACGGTATACAGCGCCGGATCGATGTTTTTCTCAATAACGGCGGCGCTTTGCACGGAGATCACATATTCTCCGGAATATCCGCCAGCTACCAGGGCAATATTTTTAGTCATAATCGGTTAAATATCGCGGAAATTAAAAATAAAAAATCAAAAAGGAAGGTCTGCGTGATGCCGGACCTTCCTTTTCGCTGAATTTTTTCTGTTTCCCTTGTATTAAATATGGAGACGGGCTTTCTTTTCCATCAGCTCGTCCACCGTTTCCTGGTACATTTCGTCGGGCACGCAGCAATCTACCGGGCAAACCGCCGCACACTGGGGCTCTTCATGGAAGCCCTGGCACTCTGTACATTTATTGGGAACGATATAATAAGTATCTACACTCACCGGGGCGTTACGCTGGTCGGCGTCCATTTCGGTGCCGTCCATCAGCGTATAGCTTCCTTTTACCGTTGTACCATCCGCCAATGCCCATTCCACACCACCTTCGTAAATGGCATTGTTCGGGCATTCCGGTTCACAGGCCCCGCAGTTAATACATTCGTCTGTTATCTTAATTGCCATGATGTAAACTTTTTGTTTAGGATGTAAGCCATTAATTTTGCCTCAAAAATAAAATATCTTCAACTCAATCTCAAGTATTTCGGGGAAATGATGGATTTATCACACAAAATAGCAGCACTGGAGCGCCTGGGGGCTTATCTGAACGGCCAGGGAACGGCAGCAGAGCGTGACGGCCTGCAGGCGGTGAAGGAACAGGCTTACCGGCATAACGGCTGGTTCACCCCGGAATTTACGGACCTGGCGATCCGTGGCATCAGCGGGCAGTTTCTGCAAAAGGACGCGCTGAACGCCTGGCTGGCGGGATACCCCGGTTTCGGCCAGCCCTCCGCGCCAAAGAAAGTGGGCATCGTGGCGGCGGGCAACATTCCGCTGGTGGGGTTTCATGACTGGATGACGGGCTACCTCAGCGGGCACGACATCCGCCTCAAGCTGTCCTCCAAAGACAACATCCTGCTCCCGCATTTGCTCGCAAAGCTCGAAGAATGGTATCCCGGCGGCAGTTCAACAACCGTGCAGGACATCCTGAAAGATTGCGACGCCTACATCGCCACGGGCAGCAACAACTCCGCGCGCTATTTCAACTACTATTTCTCGAAATATCCCCATATCATCCGCCGCAACCGCACTTCCGCCGCCGTGCTCACCGGTGAGGAAACGCCCGCGGAGCTGGAAGCCCTCGCTGACGATGTGATGCTGTACTTCGGGCTGGGCTGCCGGAATGTGACCAAAGTATTTGTGCCGGAAGGCTATGATTTCAACCCGCTGCTCGCCGCGCTGAAAAAGTACGCCCGGCTCGCCGATCATCACAAATACAAAAACAACTACGATTATAATCTCGCCCTTTACCTCCTGAACCTCTCGCCGTATCAAACGAACGACAGCGTGCTGCTGCACGAAAGCGAATCCCTCTTCTCCCCGCTCAGCGTGCTGCACTACGGGTTTTACCAGGAAAGGGCCATGCTGGAAGCAGAGCTGAAGCAGCACCCGGACCTGCAATGCCTCGTGGGAAAAGGGAACGTTCCCTTCGGCCAGGCCCAGCAGCCTGCGTTGAATGATTACGCGGATGGTGTGGACACCGTGGCTTTCCTGCAATCGCTGTGATGGCAGTTGCCGTAACAGCCCGGACGTGCGTTTGCGCTTGATGCCTGCACACTTCCGCCGCTTTCACTGAACGCTGGCGCCGCCGGCTGCTCGTGCCACCGCAGCCGCCACCCGCCCGCTAACAAAATGACATCCCGGTTTGTTATCCTGACAGGCGCCCGCCATACTTTTGGCAGTGCCCCCTCCGTTTATTTAAGGAGCCTTTAACGAATGGCCTAAAAATCTGTTAAATACATAGGTGTTGCAACGCACACCAGCATTTCTGCGTTACATTTGTAAGCAAAGGCACATAAATTGATGTATAAAGGCTGAGGATATTTTTACTTTTTTGACCCTTTTAAAACCAATTAGCAAATATGAAATTCAAACAAGTTGCGGCCACCGTTCTTATCAGCGCAGCCACCGCTTTTGCGAGCATATTTGTGTACAGCAAATATTTTCAGCCAAAACCGGAAGGATTGTTCCAGAACGGGTCGGACGATATCCCTGTCAATTATGCCAGCTATACGCCCGGTGCCATGCCCAATACCAATCTTACGCCGCCTACTGATTTCCAGCAGGCCGCCAAAATAGGTACACCGGCCGTGGTGCATATCAAAACAAAGATCAATCCGCGCCAGCTGAACAATAACATCCAGAAGCGCAGAAGCCTGCTGGAAGAGTTTTTCGGTGAAGACTTTGACGACGGAGGCTCCCGCCGGTATTATGTGCCGGGGCAGATGGCTTCCGGCTCCGGAGTGCTGATCGCGGATGACGGTTTTATCGTGACCAACAATCACGTAGTGGACGACGCGGACGAGATCTCCGTAACGCTGAGCAACAATAAATCATACAAGGCGAAAGTGATCGGCACGGACCCGAATACGGACCTGGCCGTGATCAAAATAGACGCCGCGGGCCTCCCCTATCTCCTGTACGGCGATTCAGACGACATACAGGTAGGCCAGTGGGTACTGGCAGTGGGTTATCCGCTGAACCTGGAAACCACGGTCACAGCCGGCATCGTGAGCGCCAAAAGCCGCGCCATCGGCATCAACACCCGCCAGCGCAGGTCCGCCATCGAATCCTTCATTCAGACGGATGCGGCGGTGAACCAGGGCAACAGCGGCGGCGCGCTGATCAATACCGCCGGTGAACTCATCGGTATCAATGCCGCCATCGCCTCGCCCACCGGCGCATACGCAGGTTATTCCTACGCCATCCCGGTGAACCTGGTGAAGAAAGTGGTGAACGACATCGTGAAGTTTGGCAACGTGCAGAGGGCTTACCTCGGCATTGAATACCAGGACCCGTCCAGGATGACCGAAGCACAGCTGCGTGAGCAGCAAATGACCCGCGACATGGGCGGCATCAAGGTGCTGGGCGTGCCGGAAACCGGCGCAGCCGCAACAGCCGGCATTAAAGAAGGTGATATTATCACAAAAATAAACGGTATCTCTACCGCATCAGTTCCGGAACTGATGGAACAGATCAGCCGATATAAACCAGGTGATAAAGTGAGCATTAACTACATGCGAAACAACAAAGAGTACACCGCCAGTGCGATCCTGAAGAACCTCGACGGGAATACGGGCATCGTAAAGGCAACCGTACTCGATTACCTGGGGGCTGAATTAAGCCCGATCCGGGCGGAATATGCAAAAAGGCTGGGGATCACAGGCGGCGTAGTGGTGACCAACATCAACAGCGGCCTGATCAAAAAACAGACCAGCATGAAATCATCCTTCGTGATCCTGAAGGTAGACGACCAGCGGATCGCGTCAACGGACGACCTCAAAAAAGCGATGCAGGGGAAAAGTAAAGTAAGACTGGAGGGTTTTTACCCGGGCGACGAGTATGGCAATATCTATTATTACAATATCGACCTGAGCAACAGCATCGAATTTTAATCATGTATTCATAAGTGTTTTCATATAGGTTTTATAGGTTAGGATTGAAGGCCCCCCGCTTCTCGGGGGGCCTTGCTTTTTACGGAATGCCGTAAAATAGAAAAGTCCCCTGCAAACAGGAGACCTTTATTATGACCATTATTGTAAAGGCTCACAACAATGACCATATATCCTATGAAAACCCTGCACTAAAAGTAGGACTATAAAGCATATGACGCCGCTGCCACTTGGTAAACGTCAAGAAATAGCTCGCCAACGGCAATAAAGATGCGGTGAAATAATAATCAGGGGATGGAAAAACAGGTTACAGGTTGATCACACCTTTCAGCTGGGTGAAGAATTCGTCTTTTTTGCGGGACGAAATGGGGATGTTCTTCTGGTCGCTCATGATAACGGCAGTACCTAACCCTTTGATAATCTTCACAATATGATGAATATTGATCAGGAAGGATTTGTGTACGCGGTAAAAACCTTTGTCTGACAGCATTTCCTCATATTCTTTCAGGGATTTGGAGATGAGATGGGAAACGTTGTTGATAAGCTGGATCTTCGTATAGCTGTCGAATGCCTCGCAATAGATGATATCTTTCAGGTCGATGACGTTATAACCGTCATTCACCGGTATCACGATCTTCGAGAACGCATTATCATTATTCTTTACATAATCTTTCAGAATGGACGCCAGTTCGTTGAGCCGGCCTTTTTTGCTGCGCTTCACTTTTTCCAATGCGTCTTCCACCTCACTTACCTTGATCGGTTTGAGCAAATAGTCCAGCGCCGCAAACTTGATAGCCTGAAGCGCGTATTCCTGGAAAGCAGTGATGAAAATTACTTCGAAATTAAGGACAGGGAACATTTCCAGTAACTGAAAACCGTTATGGGGGGGCATTTCAATATCCAGGAAAAGTACATCAATAGGGTTATTCTTGATCATTTCCGCAGCCTCATGGATATTTTGTGCTTCGCCTATCACCTTTACATCCTTACAGTAATTTTCAAGAATGTTTCGCAGGATATGTATGTTGCGGACCTCGTCGTCAACAATGGCAGCTTTAATAATACTCATAACATCTTTACAATGGGAATCTGGATTTCAACCAAGGTACCTTCCTTGTTGCCGAATCCAGACTTAAATTTATCAATAATTTCTAACTTTCCAACGCTTCCATTAAAAGATTTGATAATCTGGAGCCTTTCTTTAATAACACTTAGCGCCGTGGATTCATGTTTTGCGAGCTTTCCACTCTTAATATTGTTAGCGTGCTCCCAACCGATCCCGTCGTCGTCCACCGCGCACAGCAAAAGGTCTCCGCGCAATTCCAGCTTCACCAGCAAATGCCCGCTGCCGTTCTTCGGCGCAAGACCATGCTTGATGGCATTTTCGAGAATGGGCTGGATGAGCATGGGCGGAATGTAAACCGTGTATTCTTTCAGTTCTTCGCTTTGCTCAAAACGATAAACAAAGGAATTGGCGAAACGGATCTTTTCCAGCTCCAGGTACCGGGCGAGAAAAGCGATCTCGTCTTCCAGCGATATGAATGACTTCCGGGAGTTGTTGAGCATCTGGCGCATCAGCGTGGCGAAGTCCGCCAGGAAATTGAGCGCCTGCTTCTCTTCTTTTTCCAGGATGAGGTGTTGTACGGAATTGAGGGAATTGAAGATGAAATGCGGGTTCATCTGGTTGGTCAATGCCTTGGCCTCCAGCTCCGCGATGCGCCGGTTATATTCCGTCTTTCGCCGCTCTCCTCCCTTGATGCGCCCCACGATATAGCGGAGCACCAGTACGATCGCCATTAATCCCAGCAGCACGAGTATGCCCCTCGCCCACCATTGCTGGTACCACTGCGGCAGAATGGAAATGGTGAGCGACACCGGCTGGCTCCATCCGCTTTTGTATTTGCGCGCCCGGATCAGCAATTTGTAATCGCCGGGCTGCAATCGCGGATAGGGAATGATATTGCTCATGGTGGTGACCCAGCCGGAAGATGTGTCGTTCGAAAAATTGTATTGATATTCCACCAGCTCCGGCAGGTCGTAAGCGATGGCGCCGAACTCCACTTCAAAAGCGCCGCCTCTTTCGTAAAGATGCTGGAAGTAGGGAAGCGCCAGGAAAGTGCTGTCCCCGTACCGGATGGCATTGAGGTATACCGTGGGTGGCACGGTATCCACAGGGATGTGGTCGCGGGAAAAGTAGCAAAGCCCGTTGGACGTGGCGATGAAAAGGGTGTCCTGCGAATGGCTGAGCCCGCGGATGTCGTCGCTCATCAGTCCGTCGTTGGAAGTGATATTGCGCAGCATTACGAGCCTCCGCGCGTCGATGACGGACACGCCGCGGTTGGTGGCTACATACACGCGGTCTGTACCGTCGAAATACAATTGCTGGCAGATATCGCTGAGCATATCGTCGCGGGTGCTGAAGTGGCGGATGATCTTGTTATTTTTCAGCACAAAGATGCCCTGGTCGCTCGTGCCCACCCAAAGCAGGCTGTCGATCCACCGCATGTCCTTGATCCCCTGCCGCAGGCGCGGGTCCTGGTGCACAGGCTGCGGCATCCCGTCACCCACGCCGAAGTAGAGGCCGGAGCTGGTGCCGAGGTAATAGGCGCTGTCGTTAATGTTGGAAATGCTGGTGACCTGGGTTTCCAGGCTGCTGAGGTCCAGCGGCACCGTGCCTATTCCGTTCAGGAGCTGGTTGCGGGTTACCACGCGCACTTTGCCGGAGGGCGTGATGCCCATGTCTTTCACCGTCCGCATGTCCACCTCCTGCACGGGCTTCTTGTAACCGGGCGCGAAGCGGTAAACCCCATTGTCCGTACCAATGAGCACTTCCTGCCCTTTGGGCAGCGCGCGGATGCTGAACACGCTGTTCCGGCCGCCGCTGGAATCCAGCGAGTAGCGGGTGATGCGGCCGTTCATGTCCATCAGGTTCAGCATGCCGGCGTTCTCACCGATGTAGAGGAGGCTGTTGCGCTTGTCCCGGAAAACGCTGTAAACGGAATGCGAATAAAGCCCGTTGGTATTGTCCAGGTAACTGAAGTAAAAATGTTTGAAGGGGATGTGATAGACGCCGTCGCCGAAGGTGGTGATCCAGATATTGCCGTCCCGGTCATTCAGGATGGAAGTGATGTAGTGATTGTCCAGCAGCTTGCTGAGCTTTGTTTCCCCCCTGAAAAAATCGCGGACGTAGTAGAGCGAGCGCGGCGTGCCGATCCAGAGGTTGCTCCCGTCGATGCACATGCTGCTGATGCCTTCGGTGATGCCCCAGTCCTGCCCCCTGAAGAAAGGAATGATATCTTTCCGGGTGTAGGAATAAAGCACGTTGTCGTGGATGATCACCGGGTGTTCCCGCACTCTTCCGGCGAAATCCCCATCCATGATGGAAAAGGGTGCGGTGAGAAAGATCTTCTGGCCTGGGTTGTTGTTATCTTTCAGGCTTTGCAGCTGAAAGGCCTGCTGCAGCGGGCGGAAGATGGTGTCGTTGCTGAGGAACCAGAAGAGATCTGAAGGCTTGGCGCCGAGCTTGTCGTAGATCGTTTCGCGGCCGTTGTACTGGATGATGCGGCCGGCGGTGTTGAGGAACCAGGGTATCCTGGCGCGGTCTTCGAACGCATATTGCATGTACTGGCTTCTGCTGTTGAAGCGGAGGCTGGTATCGTTATCCTCGTTGTGCACCACGTGCTGGCCGTAGTAGGAAGGCATGCCGTTGTTGGTGAAGAACCACACCCTTCCGCGGGAATCGGCGGCCAGCTTGATCACGTCGTTGTCGGTCAGCCCGTCTTTCTTGGTATAGTTACGGAAGCGCTTCCCGTCGAATTTGCTCACGCCGGTGGGCGTGGCGAACCAGATGAAGCCTTCCGTGTCCTGCACGGCGCCGTATACGGTGGCGTTGGCAAGGCCATCCTTTACATTATAATTGCGGATCACCAGGCCCTGTGCCTCCGCAAAGCGGGAATGCACCAGGCAGATGACCAGCAATATGATATAACGGATGGCCTGCATCAACGATGTAAGTCTAATGTTTTTTTGCGTGACGAATAAACCTGGCAAATGGCTTGCCGGATTGCCGGCTCCCTTTTAGTAAGCCCTGGCGAACAATACCCTTTCTTTGGAGGGTTTGCCGGTAAGGATGCAGGCGCCTGCTTCCTGCGGGTTGTCCAGCGGGATGCAGCGGATGGTTGCTTTGGTGCGTTCCTTGATCGCCGCTTCTGTTTCCGCCGTTCCATCCCAGTGTGCCGAAATGAACCCGCCTTTTTCTTCCAGCAGCGCTTCAAATTCTTCCCAGCTGTCTGCTTTGGTGATATGTTCCTTGCGGTACGCCAGCGCCGTATCGTACATGTTCTGCTGGATCTCTTCCAGGAGCTGTATGATGCGGTCGGGCAGGCCGTCCAGGGAATAGCTGGATTTTTCCTTTGTATCCCTGCGGGCCACTTCCGCTACGTTATTTTCCAGGTCGCGCGCGCCGATTGCGATGCGCACTGGTACGCCTTTCATTTCATATTCCGCGAATTTCCATCCGGGCCGCGCATTGTCTGAATCGTCGTATTTCACACGGATGCCGGCGTTTTTCAGTGCTGCCATGATGTCATTCACTTTTTCATCGATCAGCGCTTTCTGGTCGTTGCCTTTGTAAATGGGAACGATTACGACCTGTAACGGAGAAATGCGGGGCGGTAGTATGAGCCCGTCGTCATCACTGTGCGCCATCACGAGCGCGCCCACGAGGCGGGTGGATACACCCCAGGAGGTGGCCCATACGTATTCCAGCTTGTTTTCCCTGTTGGAGAACTGCACGTCGAAGGCTTTGGCGAAATTCTGCCCGAGGAAGTGGGAAGTACCCGCCTGCAGCGCTTTTCCGTCTGACATGAGGGCTTCGATGCAATAGGTGTCTACCGCGCCGGCAAAGCGCTCTGAGGCGGTTTTCACGCCTTTGATCACCGGCACCGCCATGTAATTTTCCACGAAATCCGCGTAAACGTCCAGCATCTGCCGGGTTTCGGCGATAGCTTCCTCCGCCGTGGCATGGGCGGTATGCCCTTCCTGCCAGAGAAATTCCGCTGTGCGCAGGAAAAGGCGGGTGCGCATTTCCCAGCGCATCACGTTCGCCCACTGGTTGATGAGCAGCGGGAGGTCGCGGTAGGACTGAATCCAGTCCTTATACGTATTCCAGATGATCGTTTCAGACGTAGGGCGGATGATCAGCTCTTCTTCCAGTTTGGCTTCCGGGTCTACGATCACCCCTTTCCCGTCAGGATCGTTTTTCAGGCGGTAATGCGTCACAACGGCGCATTCCTTGGCGAAGCCTTCCACGTGATCAGCTTCCTTGCTCAGGAAGCTTTTGGGGATCAGGAGCGGGAAATAGGCATTCTGGTGGCCGGTATCCTTGAATTTTTTGTCCAGCACGTCGCGCATGTTCTCCCATAGTGCAAAGCCGTAGGGCTTGATAACCATGCATCCACGGACGGGAGAATAGTCCGCCAGGCCTCCTTTCAGAACCAGGTCATTGTACCATTGCGCATAATCCTGCGAACGAGCTGTAATCTCTTTACTCATATAAGTTTTTTTCTTTTACCGTTTACCCCGGTCCGGTCTGTTATAATGCTTTCTTTCACAGGCACCCGGCAAGGGCATTTTTCCGTTCATCCGTTCCTGTTGCCATTTGCCCTGAAAGCTACAATTTACAGGGATTCCGGCACAATTTATTGGCGCAATATTTGTTCTATTAATAATACGGAAAACGCCACAAACATAAGTTGAAAAAAGCAAACCCTCAACGGGGGTGTGCGAAGATAATAAAACGCCGTGTGCGTGGCATCGTTCAACGGGAAAATTCACTTAAATTGAGTAAATTTACATTGTTAACAAAACATCAGCAGATGAAACCTATGATATATAGTGCCGTAGCCGCGCTGCTTGTGTTAAGCAGCTGTTCTACCGCATACAGGACCGCCCAGACGCCGGATGACGTGTACTACTCGCCGGTGAGGGAAAGAGCTTACGTCAATAACACTGCCAGCAACCAGGATGAGTATGCAGAGGAAACGTATGCTGACAACGAAGGCGAAGACAATTATGTAACTTATTCCGATGAAGATGAGGAGCGTTATGATTATGCGCGCCGCATCGACCGGTTCAGCCGGGGTTACAATGGTAACTACTGGGATGGATACTATTTCGACGATTTTTACAGCCCGAATATTTACATGAACAACTACTGGGGCAGCGGTTTTGGCCGCTGGGGCTCTTACTGGGGCCCGTCCATTAGCCTGGGCATTGGCTGGGGCGGCGGATGGGGTTACAACCCCTGGGGCTGGAACAGCTGGTACGGCGGCGGATGGGGATATCCCTGGTACGGTAGCGGCTGGTATCACCCCGGCTATTATGGCTACTATCCCGGCTATTACGGCAGCGGATGGTACGGTGGTGGCTGGCATGGCGGCGGATGGGCCGGCGGTTATTATACCCCCCGACCTTCCAACTCCTGGGGCCCGCGTGGTTCCTCCACTTCCCGGATCTTCGACGGCAACCGCAGCAACTATACACCCAGGCCCAATAACAGAGGCAACGCGCCTGTCCGTACGTTCGACAGGACCAACAACTCTGTAAGGCCCAACGTGAATGACCGCAGCAACAATAACCGTTACACGCCGAGAAGGACCTTCCAGTCCTCTCCCAGCGAACGCCCGGTTACACAGCCGAACAGGACCACTCAACCGAGCAGGACTTTTGACAGAAATAACAACAACAGCAGGCCGGCGCCCAACTACAGGCAGTCAGCGCCCGCTCCGCAACGTCAGAGTTCACCGGCACCCAGCAGATCATTCCCGAGCCGCAGCAGCAGCGCTGCGCCCGCACCATCTAACAGCAGCAACAGCAGCGGTACACCTGCAAGAACATTCCGTCCGAGAGGCGGCTGATCATAAACCGTGAATGATCAATTACTGACCTGGGCATCCTTTTGCACAAGTCCGTAATTGATCATTTTCTTTTTAATCCTATGCCCTTACCCGAAAAATCTATTTTTCACAACACTGTTATTTCGATGAGTAAAAGAATCGCAGGTCTTTTAATAGCCCTTAGTGTATCTGCCCATGCCTGGGCCCAGGATGAAGGCGATGCATTGCGCTACAGCCGGCTGACTACCGGCGGTACTGCCCGTACGCAAGCCATCGGCGGAGCCGCGGGCTCGCTTGGCGGAGATATTACCGCATCCCACGTAAACCCTGCCGGCCTCGGCTTCTTCAGGACCAGTGAGATCGTGATCACCCCCGGCTTTTATTTCCGCAGCAATCAGTACGACTACCTCAACACGAAAACAGACCAGGAAAAAAGCGGCTTCAGCTTCCACAACCTCGGCGTGGTTTTCGGGATGCCCACCAGCTCCAAATCCGGATGGCGGAACGTGGCGTTCTCGCTGAACTACAACAGGCTGGCCGACTTCAACAACAAAACATACATCGCCGGCGTAAATACCAACAATACCTACACGGAGAAATGGCTGGAAGATCTGACGTTCAACAACGTCAATGATCCCAATGATGCCGGCGTGATCTTTCCGCTCGGCGCCAGCCTTGCCTTCAATACTTACCTGGTAGACGTGGATACCGCCAACGACGGCACGCTCCTGGGTTACCGGTCCCGCGTCAATCCCGCGGGCGGCATTTACCAGCAGGACCAGGTGACGGAGAAAGGCGGCATGAACGAGTTCTCCATCGGCCTCGGCGCCAACTACACCGACCAATTGTACCTCGGCCTCTCCCTGAACTTCCCTACGATCAATTACGAACGTAACCGCACCTACGCGGAAGACGATGATTCCGGGGATGCCAACAACGAATTTTCTTTCTTCGAGCATAGTGAAAATCTCCAGACAGACGCGGTAGGTTTCAACGCCAAACTGGGCGCGATCTACAGCCCCCAGCCCAATGTGCGGTTAGGCGTTGCTTTCCATACGCCCACCTGGTTCAGCATGCGCGACGCATCCAACGCCAGCATTCTTGTGAATACAGAAAACTTCGTGGTAGATGGACAGAATGAGCGGTACCAGACCACCGGGGACCTGACGGACGGCTATCCCGTAGAATATGAATACAGCCTGCAAACGCCCTGGCACGGCCTGATCAGCGCCTCCTATATCTTCGGCACCAATGCGGATGTCAGCCAGCAGCACGGCTTTATTACGGCGGACGTGGAGTATGTGGATTATTCCGCTACCAAATTCCGCTTCAACAAAGGCAGCCAGGCCGACCGTGAATTTGCCAACAACCTGAACCGTTCTATCGACAACCTGTATAAAGGCACCGTGAACGTGCGTGTGGGCGGTGAAATGAAATTCACTGTACTGGCTGTTCGCGCGGGTTTTGCCTACTATGGCGATCCCTATCAGCATGGTAACGTAGACGCCAGTATGAAAAAGATCAGCGGCGGCCTCGGATACCGCAACAGAGGATTCTTCGCGGACCTCACGTACGTGCACACGCTGATGAAAGACGAATACTACCCCTACAAGCTCCAGGAATCCCCGACCCCTGTATTGCCGGCAACGGTAGATGCATCCGGCGGGAATATTGTGGCGACAGTAGGGTTCAAGTTCTAAAAGGAACATTGATATTATGAGAAGATCCGCTTGCTATTACAGCAAGCGGATTTTTTTGTTAAACAGTATTCTTTTATCGTTTATCAATAAATATTTACTATTTTGCAGCAAAAACATAAATATGCTGAACAAAGTATGGCCCGCCGCCGTCAATGTACTTTACTTCCTGGTAATCGCTTTTATCGCGATTATATTCGTGCCCAAATCCCGAACCATCAACGATGTTAGCAGCGCCAGCTCGGTCATAACGGATACGGTCCGGGATACATACATCCCCCGGGACACGGGCAGGATGACCTACCGGGAATTTTCTATACTGGAAAATAAAAGAGAAAACCTGCGGCAAAAGCAGCAACTGCTGAACCAGGGGGGCACCAGGGCCGGTATTTCCTATTCTTCCCCGTTTATAGGATTTCAGGCTAACAAAGACGGTTTGCCGAAGGATAACACCAAACAACACTATCTTACATTACCGGGCTACAAGCTAAAACCGGATGTTGCTTTCAACGTAAAGGACGGGAAATACTGGCTGGAATACCCGGTGTGGGATAGTGAGGGAAACGGAGGCACAAGGTACGGACATTACGAAGAGCGGCAAGTGCCATTCCGGTTCGCATATGATAAGCGGGAACCGTTTTTTTTCAACAGGGAAGGCAGCATGATGATCCCTATCAGCAAGAAAGTATACGATATCTTCTACATACCGCTTGGCGTACTGCATGTGATATTGCTCATTGCCATGGGTTATCTTTTCTTTGTCATCCCTGTCAAGATGCTGATACGCATATCAAAGGGCGAGGTCTTTACCAAACGCCATGTACGGCAGCTGCATCTTATTTCCATATGCCTGCTGGCAGTTCCTTTGGTGACCATATTCATGCAGGGCGTATTGCGGCTTGCATTTCATAACTGGATTACGGAAGATGTGGAATTGAATATTGCAGCAACTTTGGCAAATTATAAAAGCATGTTGATAGCAAGTGTGATCTTTTTCGCTATTGCCAAGGCGTTTAAAAGAGGTTTGTCTTTGCAGAACGAGCAGGACCTTACGATTTAACCATTCAAATAACTTTTATGCCGATAGTTGTGAACCTGGATGTTATGCTGGCAAAGCGAAAGATGTCGCTCACCGAGTTAAGTGAGCAAATAGATATTACCATATCGAACCTGAGTATCCTGAAGAGCGGTAAAGCGAAAGCCGTCCGGTTCAGTACGCTGGAACTGATATGCACGGCCCTGGAATGCCAGCCGGGTGATATCCTGGAATACCTGGATGACAAAGCGTATAAGAAACTGATGAAATAACGATCAATACTCGATCCGGCGCTCTACCCAGTTGAGCAAGGCATCTCCTTCCCTGGCATCAAACCACTGTATTTCTTTATCCCGGCGGAACCAGGTCATCTGCCGCTTGGCATACTGCCGGGTGTGCGTTTTAATGGCTTCCACGGTTTCCGGCAGGCTCAGCTTTCCATCGAAATGTTCGAACACTTCTGCGTAACCGACCGTCTGTAAGGCGTTGTGATGCCGGAAAGCGGCCACGCTGCGCACTTCATCCGGCAGGCCGGCGGCCATCATCATGTCTACTCGCTGATGAATGCGCTCGTGCAATAACTCTTTCGGTAATTGAATAGCGGTGCGGATGATGTTAAAATCACGTTGCTGTGAGGTACCGGTGCGGAAATCAGCAATGGAGCGGCCGGTGGCTTCCAACACTTCGAGAGCGCGCATGAGGCGTTGCGGGTTCATGATCTCCGCAGTCGCGTAAAATGCAGGATCGCGGTGCTGTAGTGTTTCCTGCAGCCAGGGAAGGCCGTTGGCCTCGTACGCGGAACGGACGGAAGCCCGGATGTCAGGCGGAACGGGAGGAATCTGGTCCAGCCCTTCCAGGAAAGCTTTTATATACAGGCCGGTGCCGCCGGTGACAATGGCTACGGGGTGGCGGGTAAATATATCACGGGCATATTGCAGCGCCAGCTGTTCATAAGTGGCGGCATTGACTTCTTCGCTGATGGAGTGTGAATTGATGAAGTGGTGCGGAACAGTGGCCAGCTCTCCGGGAGAAGGCTTGGCGGTGCCGATGCTCAGCTCGCGGTAACACTGGCGGGAATCCGCGGAGATGATCTCCGTTCTCAACTGACGGGCCAGCCGGATCGCCAGGGCTGTTTTGCCGGAGGCGGTGGGGCCGGCGAGTAGTATTACCGTATTTTTCATCCGCTAATATCGATCAGAACAGATTTTCCTCTTCCGCGCCTCCTTCCATGCCATCATCCTCACTTTCACCATTCTCCTCTCCTTCTTCACCAAATCCGTCTTCGCTCATACCTTCCTTGTTGAGATCGTATTTTTCTTCCATTTCCACGAGCTTGTCACCGATAAGGCCCTTTGTGCCATACTGGCTCGGCGCCAGCCCTTCCTTGCGCACGCAGGCGGGATAGGTGAGCTTGATATTTTCATCTTTCGCCACACCGATCAGCTCCACGAGGAAGGTCCAGTTCTTGGCGTAATCGTAGAGGTAGATGAATTTCTGGTTCGGTGCTTTTACCATGGCGCCGATGGGGGTTTCCGACATCAGCAGCGGCTCCGCCTTGCGGGGCTGGCCGTCCTGCTCCAGCAGTATCTCCCGGCCACGCTGCCAGTTGTCATTACTGCGGAAAAAGGTCGCTTTGTGCTTGGAATCAAACTCATACGCCAGCAAAATGGCCTGATGGAACTGTAAAAAATTCTGGGCAGGTTTGACCGCAATGTCCCTGTAGACACTTTCGTCTTCTTCCCAATAAACTCTGAACTTCAATACCGGCATATGCTATAGTTAAGTTAAGCGTCGTGTAAAATTACCAAATTATTTAACAGGGGTCAAGTCCAGTTCCCTGGCCTTCTGTAACATGAACTGATAAGCAGCCTCATAGCTATTGGGAATTTCTCCGTCGAGAATGGCCTCACGAATGGCATTTTTCAGTTCTCCCACTACCCGCCCGGGTTTCAGGCCGAACGTTTCCATGATCATTTCACCTGTGACGGGTGGTTGCCAGTTGCGGATGCGGTCACTTTCCTCCACTTCCTTCAGCCGCTCGCGCACCATTTCAAAATTCTCGAGGTAACGTTTCACCTTCGCCCTGTTCTTCGAGGTGATGTCCGCTTCGCACAGCATCATCAGCGCTTCCAGGTCATCACCCGCGTCAAACAGCAATCTGCGTATAGCCGAATCTGTTATATTTTCTTTTGTAAGGCTGATCGGGCGCAGGTGCAGTTCCACCAATTTCCGTACCAACCGCATCTTTTCATTCTGCGGCAGCTTCAGTTTGGTGAAGATCCGCGGCACCATCTTCCCTCCCACGGCATCATGCCCGTGAAAGGTCCATCCATGGCCTTCTTCAAAGCGCTTGGTGGCGGGCTTGCCGATATCGTGCAATAAAGCGGCCCAGCGCAGCCAGAGGTCTTTTGTGTGGCGGGATATATTGTCGATCACCTGGAGGGTGTGATAAAAATTGTCTTTATGCCCTTTGCCGTCCACCATTTCCACGCCCACGAGGTCCGTCATCTGCGGGAAAATGATTTTCAGGATACCGGCCTGGTACAGCAGATCGAGGCCCACAGAAGGCTTGGCGGACAACATGATCTTGTTCAGCTCGTCCGTGATGCGTTCCTGCGAAATGATCCTGATCCTGTCCGCATTCTCACGAATGGCCTGGAAGGTTTCGGGCAGAATGGCGAATCCCAGCTGGGAGGCAAAGCGGATGGCGCGCATCATGCGCAGCGGGTCATCACTGAAGGTCTGCGCGGGACTTAACGGGGTGCGGATCAGCTTGTCTTCCAGGTCCTGCACGCCGTTGAAGGGATCGATCAGCTGGCCGTAATCGGCTTCATTCAGACTGATGGCGAGGGCGTTGATGGTGAAATCGCGCCGGAGCTGGTCGTCTTCCAGGCTGCCGGGCGCTACCACGGGATTGCGGGAATCGCGGCTGTAGCTTTCCTTGCGGGCGCCTACAAACTCTATGTCGAGGTCCTGGTAGCGGACCTGCGCCGTGCCGAAATTCCTGAAATAGTTCACTTTGATGGCCGGGCCGAGCAATGCTGCCACCCGGTGCGCCAGGGCAATGCCATCGCCTACGCAAACGATGTCCATATCCTTCGTGCCCCTGTTCAGCAGCTTGTCCCTGACAAAACCGCCGATAAGGTAACAGGGAACGCCGACCTGGCGCGCTGCTTTTGCCACGCATTCGAATAACTCCTTTTCCCGTGCTCTACAGGGAATCTGCATATACTTTCTACTGGTTTAAGGCGCAAAAGTACTCAATTACGATCTATTCCTTCAATTTCTGAGGATTTGCTGCTGCCCGTCCGGCTGGATACGCACGATGCGCGAGGGCTGGCGGGGAACAAGATCATCCTGCCGGTACTGCACCACATAGTCTGCCCCTTTGACAATTTCGGGGGAGATCTCCGCAAAATTCGCGGGCGGCGGTGCGCCGCTGATGTTGGCGGACGTGGATACCAATGGTTTGCGCAGGCGTTTCACCAGGTGGCGGCAAAACGTGTCCTGCACCAGCCGGATGGCCACGGTGCCGTCTTCATGTATCACATTGCGCGCCAGGTGCAGGGCGCCTTCATAAATAACGGTTGTTGGCCGGTCGAACTGGGCGATGGTATCCGCAATGTCCGGCGGTGGCTGCGATAAATATTTCACGAGGTCGCGGGGATCAGCCATGAGGATCACCAGGCTTTTGGATTCATCGCGCTGCTTGAGGTCAAAAACGCGCTTTACGGCTGTTTCGTCGGTGGCGTCGCAGCCGATGCCCCAGATGGTATCGGTAGGATACAGGATGATGCCGCCGGATCGCAGCACGGCGAGGCTTTGTACGATATCGTTCTCAAAATCGGTCATAGTTGCAAAAATAGTTGCTGTTTGCGTAAACGGTCAGGCCACTGGTTCCGCATGTAGCGGCGTTTAAACTTAGCGTTATATGCTTTCATATACTTTCATCACCGCCGCGGCGCATTTCTCCACAGTGAACCGCTGCGCATGCGCCACTCCCCGCTCCCGCATTCCTTCCGCAAGCGCAGGGTCTGCCACCACCCGCTCCATCGCCTCCGCTATGGTGGCCGGCTGGTACGGGTCCACATAAAAGGCCGCATCACCGCCCGTTTCCAGGAAACAGGAACCCTGCGAAGTGATCACAGGCGTGCGGCACCAGAGCGCTTCCAGGATGGGGATGCCGAAGCCCTCAAACACCGAAGGATACAGCAATGCCGCCGCCCCCTGGTACAACGCGGGCAGGTCTTCAAACGCAAAACGCCCCGTTTCATTCAGCCAGATCACCTTTTCCGCCAGACCGGTAGCCCGGAGATAAGATTTCACTTCCTCCTTGTATTTCCGTCCATCGCCGAGCACCACCAAAGGCAGGTCCAGCTTACCTTTCAGCAAAGCCATCGCCTTCGTGATGCCGAGCAGGTTCTTCCGCTCTATCACCGATCCTACGTATAAAAAATACTGCTGCGGGAGGTTGTAACGCGCCAGCATGCCGCTGATAGCCTCCTTTGAATGCAGCTGCATGAAAGAGGGGTCGCAGCTCTGATAGGCCACTGTAATGCGTTCCGCGGGTATATGATAAAATTCGATGAGGTCCTGCTTCGTCTGTTCGCTGATGGCGATCACCTGGTCCGCCTGCCGGCAGGCGTATTGCGCCTTTTTGCGGTAGGTGAATACATCGATGGGATTGTATTGCTCCGGATAACGCTCAAAAATAAGATCGTGCATCGTCACCACGCTTTTGATGCCGCTTTTGCGGATGCCGGACGGCAGCTCGGCGCTGAGGCCGTGATAGAGACCGATATGATGGCGTTTAAGATCATCCACCACCCACCGGCCTCTCCACACCGGCCGGAGCCAGCGGTGCAGGGCCTTTTCCGGCTGTATGGACTGCATGCCCGGCGGTGGCTGGAACAGCGGCTTCAACCGGGGCGCGAACAGGAAGTACTGGTGTTGCGGGTAATATTCCGCGAGCGACCGGATGAGGGTACGGCTGTAATTCCCCAGCCCCGTGCGGTTCTGAAAAGCCCGCTTTGCGTCGAAACCGATATTCAAGATGTGCAGTGATTTTTATCCGGCGGCAAAATAGTAAAAATTCGTGCAATGAGGCCGTTGCCGTCAATTCTGATTTTTTTGTTTGATGTAAAAATCCTAAATTGAATGTCCCGTTAATCTCAGGGGTATTGAAAAACATCCATCTGTATCATCACTTAAAACACCAGCAGTATGAAACCCAATGAACAAGTGCTGAAACCATTCTTTGCCCAGTTCCTGGAAACCCAGGCTTCCAGGGAGGAAGTAAAAAAGCGCCTTTCCGCAGAAAGCAACTGGACCAGCAAACTCGCGGACGCACCGGACCAGACGCAAAAATATCCTTCCGACGGAGATGAAGAATGGTGGCTGCTGTAAAATATGATCCTTTGCA
Source organism: Chitinophaga cymbidii (assembly GCF_007992715.1). Lineage (GTDB taxonomy): Bacteria > Bacteroidota > Bacteroidia > Chitinophagales > Chitinophagaceae > Chitinophaga > Chitinophaga cymbidii. Next base: position 553,310 of record NZ_BKAU01000005.1, on the reverse strand, counting down.
TCACTCACTCCCGGGATACATATACGATCGACCTGGTACAGCAGCGCCTTCAGCAGTTGGGGCATGCCAGCTTCCGTTTTAATACCGACGAATTCGGCACCCGTTACCAGCTGCAATACCGGCTGGAAAAAACAGGGCCCTCCTATCGCCTGCAGCACGGTGATACCGTCATTCATGCGTCCGATATCACCGGCGTATGGTACCGCAAGCTCTGGGAGCTGGAAACGCCGCCCAACCTGGACGCTACCTACATTCCCGCATTCCGTAAAGAATATAATACCGCCCTGCACATCTTCCTCGATTCGCTGGACGTTCCCTGGATCAATCCCATCTACATCGATCATGCCGTAGGCAGCAACAAGCTGCTGCAACTCGCTTTCGCACAGGCAGCAGGACTGCAGGTCCCGCAAACGATCATCAGCAATCACGCGGTAGATGCGCTGCAGTTCTACGACGCCTGCAACGGCGATGTGGTCGTGAAGCTGCATGGCGCACTGTCCCACACGATGGACGGCGCCGGCGCCTTCTTCCCCACCACGCGGCTGCGGAAAGAAGATACCGCCATGCTCGAATCATTGTCCGCCTGCCCCATGATCCTCCAGGAAAACATCGCCAAGGAAAGAGAATTGCGGATCGCGTATGTGGACGGCGACTTCTATACCGGCAGCCTCAAAGCGCCGGAGACGACGGACTGGCGCACCAGCATCGTGCAGTGGCAACAGTTCATGCTGCCGGCAGCGGTGGAGGAAAAGATCACCAACATGATGCGGTCTATGGGGCTTTATTTCGGCGCCATAGACATGATCCTGCAACCAGACGGCCAATATGTGTTCCTCGAAGTGAACCCGCAGGGAGAATGGGGCATGCTGCAGAAGTATCTCGATTACCCCATCGCCGCCGCCATCGCGGAAAAGCTGGCACTCCGGGTAACGCAGCGATGATCGCAATCTATGTTCATGAACAACGGAAAAATACTCGTCATCACGCATTCGGCAGACAATGCTGCTACTGACCAGGTCATCCGCTACATTGAAGAAGCAGGCGGCGCGGTGGTACGCTTTGACGTGGACCGCTATCCCATGCATGCCAGCCTGACCACCGTTTACCGGGCCGGCGAATGGCAACTGATGCTGGAACTGGCGGAAGGAACATACCGGCTGGACGATCTCACGGCGGTATGGTACCGCCGCAGCTATCACATTGGAAAAGGACTGGAAAGCGTGCTGGAAAAGGAATACCTCGGCACCAGCATTGGTGAGCTGCGGCGCACGCTGTTCGGCATGCTGGAAGGATTGCCCTGCTTCCAGCTGGAACGTTACAGCACTTACCGGCGGCTGGACAGCAAGGAAGAACAGCTGCGGACCGCCGCGGCATGCGGGCTGCAGGTGCCCGCTACCTGCATCACCAATTCACCGGCGCAGCTGAAAGCGTTTATGGAACAGACCGCCGGCGGAGTCATCGGTAAAATGCAAAGCGCCTTCGCCATCTACCGCGAGGGCGAGGAACACGTGGTATTCACCAACGAGATCACAACAGCACATCTCGAACAACTCGACCAATTGCAATATTGCCCGATGATGTTCCAGCAGAAGCTGGAAAAACAGCTGGAACTGCGCATCACTATCGTAGGAAAGAAAATATTTTCCTTCGCGATCGATTCGCAAAAGCTGCCTGCTTCTCAAACCGACTGGCGGAAAGAAGGCGCGGCGCTGGCGGAGGAATGGCAGCCCTACCTGCTCCCTCCCGCTATCGAACAATCCCTGCAGGCGCTGATGGACACTTACGGATTGAACTACGGTGCGGTGGACCTGATCCTTACGCCGGAAGGCGAATATTATTTCCTGGAAGTAAATGCGGCGGGGGAATTTTTCTGGCTGGACAAACTTTGTCACCACGCCATATCCCGGCAGATGGCGGCTGTGTTGCTCGGGCAGGCGGAGCGCAGAAAAGGCAAATAAAATATATTATCTTACTGATATGAAACGGACTACTCTTCTATTGGCAGCCTGCCTGACGCAGGCGGTATCTTTCGCGCAGCAAAAACCGAACATCGTCATCATCCTTTCAGACGATCACGCTTACCAGGCCGTCAGCGCCTATGGCGGCAAGCTGGCGCAAACGCCGAACATCGACCGCATCGCGCGGCAGGGTGTTCTTTTCAAAAGAGCGTATGTCACCAATTCCCTCTGTGGCCCCAGCCGCGCCGCGATCCTTACCGGCAAATACAGCCACATCAACGGTTTCAAAGACAACCAGCATCCCCGCTTCGAAGGCAACCAGGATTCGTTCGCGAAGCAGTTGCAGGCCAGCGGTTACCAGACGGCGTGGGTCGGGAAATGGCATCTGGGAACAAAGCCGCAGGGGTTTGATTTCTGGCGGATATTACCGGGACAGGGTCAATATTATAATCCCGATTTCCTGATGATGGACAGCAGTAAAAAAAGATTCGAAGGATATGCGGCGAATGTGATCGAAGACATGGCGGAAGAATGGCTGAGCAACCGGGACAGCAGCAAACCCTTCTGCCTCGTGATCGGCCATAAGTCCACACACCGCACCTGGGAACCGGACACTACCGATCTCGGCCGTTACGACAACGTGCAATTCCCCCTGCCGGATAATTTCTACGACACTTACGAAAACCGCAAGGCGGCGGCCGCGCAGGATATGACCATTTCCAAAACGATGCTCCTTGACTACGATCTGAAAATGCCCTTCGCCGACGGCAAGCCCCGCCAGAATACCGGCCGCATGAACGAGGCGCAGCGAGCGCGGTTCAACGGCTACTACGATTCCATCGCCGCCGATTTTCAAAGCCGCCACCTCACCGGCCGCGCGCTCACGGAATGGAAATACCAGCGTTACATGCGCGACTACCTGAGCACCGCCGCGGCGCTGGACCGGAACATCGGCCGCACGCTGGATTATCTCGACCAGCATGGATTAAGCCAGAACACCATCGTGATCTACCTTTCAGACCAGGGATTCTACATGGGCGAGCATGGCTGGTTCGATAAACGTTTCATGTACGAAGAATCTTTCAGAACGCCCATGGTAATGCGTTATCCCGGCGTGATCAAACCCGGCGCCCAATCTACGGACATGGTGATGAACCTGGACATTGCGCCCACGCTGCTGGATGCCGCCGGCGTTGCCATTCCCGCGGCCATGCAGGGTCAGTCCATATTGCCCCTCTTCAAAAACGGGAAGGGCCGCGACGCCATGTATTATCACTACTACGAGAACGGAACGCATTCCGTATCGCCGCACTTCGGCATCCGTACGCAACGCTACAAACTGATCCGTTTTTATGAAAGGACCGATGCATGGGAACTCTATGATCTCAAAAAAGATCCGCAGGAAATGAATAACCTGTACGGTAAAAAAGGATATGAAAAAATAACTGCCGAACTGAAGGCCGGTCTGGAAAAACTGATCAATCAATATGAGGATGACGAAGCGAAAAAAATGTTATAGCCTTCTTGTAGCGGCTTTCCTGTACCTGCCTACCGTTTTTGCGCAACAGCCTCCCAACATCGTGCTCTTCCTGGTAGACGACATGGGCTGGCAGGACACCAGCGAGCCTTTCTGGACGCAGGCTACGCCATTGAACAAACGTTTCCATACACCGAATATGGAACGCCTCGCCCGGCGCGGCATTAAATTCACGAACGCCTACGCCACGCCGGTGTGCACGCCCACGCGCGTCAGCCTGATGACGGGCATGAACGCCGCAAGGCATCATGTGTCCAACTGGACTTCCCCGCTGCGCGACAAACGTTCCGACCGGCCGGATTCGCTGTTACAGGCGCCGGACTGGAATATGAACGGCATGAGCCCTGCCGCCGGCGTTCCCCATACCGTTCACGCCACGCCATTACCGCAACTGCTGGGGGATGCGGGGTATTACACCGTGCATTGCGGGAAAGCGCATTTCGGCTCCACCGGCACTCCCGGCGCGGACCCGCGGAACCTGGGTTTCCGGGTGAACATAGCCGGCCACGCCGCGGGGCATCCCGCCAGCTACCTGCCCGAAAAAAAATACGGAGCCGCTTCCGCCACCAACTATGTGCCCGGCCTCGAAGAATTTTACGGAACGGACGTGTTCCTAACGGAAGCGCTTACACGCAAAGCACTGTCCGCCCTCGATTCCGCCAGGGCGCCGTTTTTCCTCTACATGGCGCAGTACGCCGTGCATGTGCCGCTCGAGGCGGACCAGCGCTTTTACCCATCTTACATCAGCAGGGGGCTGGATGATAAAGAAGCGAAATACGCAGCGCTGATAGAAGGGATGGATAAAAGCCTGGGAGATATCATGGATTACCTCGACCGAAAAGGTATGACAGACAACACCATCATCCTGTTCATGTCTGATAACGGCGGATTGAGCACCTACCGCACGCAGCACCAGGAAAAGCATACGCAGAACCTGCCGCTGAGATCCGGGAAAGGCTCCGTATTCGAAGGCGGCATCCGCGAGCCGATGATCGTGAGCTGGCCGGGCACTGTGCAGCCCGGCAGCGTGCAGGCGCAGCCGGTGATCATCGAAGATTTCTTTCCCACCCTGCTGGAAGTGGCGGGCATTAAAAAGCCCGCGCTGCTGCAGCAGCTGGATGGACAAAGCATGGTCCCGTTGTTAAAGAACGCCTCATCGCGGCAAAAAGAAAGAACGCTGGTATGGCACTATCCCCATCGCTGGATGTACGAGGAAGGCCCCGGCCTGCATTTCTTCTCCGCGATCCGGAAAGGCGACTGGAAGCTGGTGTATGATCAGCGGAAGGAGCAGCTATCCTTATATAATCTGAAAGACGATATCGGCGAACAACATGATGTAATACAAGCGCATCCCCGCAAGGCAAAAGAGCTGGCGGCGCTGCTGACCACGTACCTTCAGACACGCGGCGCGGAAATGCCGCTGCGAAGGTCCACCGGCCAAGCCGTGCGCTGGCCGTCGGAGGCTTACGCCACGGCCTTGTGAATGTTTTTCAGCTGATGCGTATGCCGTTGCGTATGCACCACCAGGAAGCGGATCCATTCATAGCGGGTCATCGTGCCGAGGGTGGGCAATTCAAAATCAAGACACATCATGGAAAGGTCCAGCGTAGCGGCGGCAGCGGCCGTCTTTTTCCAGATGCTTTCCAGCTCCGCCATCAGTTCTTCCTTATCATGCGCTCCGTCAGAAGGCAAAATAAAATCCGGTGATTTCATCTTGATATCAAAGTTCAGGAACTGCTCGCGGAGCGGTGCTACATACTGGTCCGGCGCCCGATTGGGCTGCTCTACCTTACCATGCAATATTTCGGCGATGCCGGATGATTTCAGCACGTGTTCCGCCACCTGCCCGGCCGTCCAGCTGCCTTCAAACGGCACCTTGTTGATCTGGTCATCGTTGAAGGATGAAAGCGTTTGCATCAACCCTGAAACGGTGGTTTGTATATCTGCCAGTAATTGTTCCCTGTTCATATTCAAATCGTTTATTGTTATACAAACCTAGTTTGATTGCGGGAGCTTTTTGATGTGCATATTTGACAATGTGAGGGGGCTAATGCGCAAAAAAGCCGCCTCTTGCGGAGGCGGCTTCTCTTATATAAACGGTCGTACTACGGTTTATCCCACCATACCTTTTCATTGAGGTAAGTGGGCTTGTCCGCATTGGGATTGGCTTCCAATACCCTTTCGATGTTATAGTTGATCTCATAGCTGGGCACCGCAAAGCGGCGCGGCCAGTCCGTCTGGCTGGGATATGCGTCCGCGAAAACGTGCGAGGGGCGTTTGAATCCTTTGTAAACGCCCTGCGCCTCGTTGTAATTCCCTGATGCATCGGTGCAGAAATCCATCCTGCGCAGGTCTACCCACAATTCGATCGAGTATGACAGGGCGATGTATTTCTGTATCATGATGTGGCTGAGCGTGAGCGCGTTGGCGTCCTGTATAACGGAGGTGCTGGACAGGTAATTTTCGATGACGGTGGGGTCGACGCCCATCAGCCCCATGTGTGCGCGCATGCCGGCTTTATAGGCGGCAAGTGCTTCGCCTGGTTTGTTTTGCCGGAACAATACCTCCGCTTCCATGAACTTCACTTCCGCGTTGGTGAACAGCAGCCCTTTCGCACCACGTTCCGTGTACCAGGTGCCGGTGGACTGGATGCGTTCGCTGCCGGTGGGGGCGGCGGGTGTTTTACGCATGATCACATAAACGGAATCGGGCCTGTTGAATGAATTGGTGCTGGCGTTGTACGTATAGCTGAGGGGGCCATTCTTTGGCAGATCGGAGGTCATATCCACCCCTTTTGAAAGGATGAGGTTACCGGCTTTATCGGCCTGGCGTGGCACGAGCAGGAACAGACGCGGGTCCTGCATGGCATTGGAAGGCGCGCCGGTATAATTGTTCGTGATATAATCCAGGTACAGTTTAGTAACCCTGGCGGTAAGGCCGGTGTTCTGATATTGCAGGGCAGATTTAGCGAGGTTGCTGGTGGTAGCGGATTCATCCACGTACTGCAACACGGAGCTTTGCTCATTTTGCTGCGGCGCATTCGCGAGGGCCGCCAGTACCGCCTGCGGATCGTATTCCGCCTTTTTGGACAGGTGGTTCAGGAAGCGCGCTTTCAGACCATATGCCAGGCGAATCCAGTTGTCCGTGTTCCCATGGTTAAGGATATCTCCCCTGGACAGCGCCGGAGCTTTGGGTCCCTGTGTTTTCTGCAGATCAGCGATCCCTTCATCCAGCAGGGCCATTACTTTTTCCTGGATATAGGAACCGTCGTCGAATTTGGGTGTGATGGTGCTGGCATCATCAAATTCATCGTAGGGCATCATGCCGTAGAAGTCGGCCAGCGATCCGAAGCCCCAGGCTTTGATGATCTTCGCCACACCGATGTAATGCCAGGCCTCCACCTTTTCCGCAGCTTCTATGAGCGGTGTAATGTTCACGGCCGCATTCACATACCAGCATTGCCAGGGCCAGTTGGCGCTGGAGGTGTTGGAGTACCAGCGGGTAAGGTTCCAGTTATTGTTCACCGCATAGGTCACCGCCAGCTGCTGTGATAAAAAAGCGGCACGGGTGCCGGCGCTTTCATAGGCGTCCGCGAACTGGGCGATCAATGGCGGGAGACGCTGGTCCGCCGTGGGTACGGAGGAGTTGGCGCTGTTTGGATTATCATTCACGTCCAGCCACTTTTTACACGAAGTGAAAAAGATGGACAGGCTTAGTATATACAATAGCTTTTTCATTTCCGTAACTTTTAGAATTTGAGATTTAAACCGATCGCGAAGCCGGAAGTTGCCGGAACACCGCAATAATCAATGCCGACAGATCCTGATCCGATCACGCCTGCTCCCGCCGCACTGGTTTCAGGGTCCATGCCGGAATAATTGGTGAACAGCAGCACGTTGGTACCGGAAGCAGTAACCGTAGCTCCTTTCAGCCAGCCGATGTTCCGCAACGTTGAGCTGGGCAGTGAATACGCCAGCGAAATGGAGCGGAGGCGCAGCCAGTTCACTTTTTCAATAAAGAAAGGCGCATGGGCCAGGTAGGTATCGCGATAATAATTTTCATCCGCCGCTACCGTTCTTGTCACCATTTCATATTTACTGGTGGCGGGATTCAGCGACATGCCGGTGAAAGTGATCTCGCTTTCCCTGTTTGCCGTCCTTTCACTCAGGCCGTACGCCGTAAGCAGGTATTCAGTACCATTATATACGTCGCCGCCTATACGGAAATCCCATAAGAAAGAAAAGTTGAACGATTTGTAGCTGAAGCTGTTGTTCAGGCCGCCAAGCACCTTTGGTTCCCGGTTGCCTACCGGGGCAGTGGCGTTATTGGTGGTCAGCGGATAGCCGGAATCCCAGTTGAGCAACAAATTTCCGTCGTCATCCGTTTGCCATTTCAGACCACTCAATCCCATAAAATTGCCGTCATCAAAAGAAGCAGCCTTGGCATTGCCTACCTGTACATCTGTTACATATAGAATAGGCAGCGCGCCGGGCAGTGATTTTACTTTGCCCCTGTTACCGGAAACGTTCAGCATCACGTCCCAGCGGAAATTTTTCTGCCGTACAGGGTTCGCCGTTACCGTAAGTTCCATACCCCTGTTCTCGATCTCGCCGGTATTCACATAGCTCAGGATATAGGCGGTAGCGTTACTCACGCGCGGTTGCAGTATCTGGTCCTTACTGTTATTGATGTAGTACGCAAAATCCAGTCCCAACCGGCCGTTGAGGAACCTTACTTCCGCACCGAATTCCGTGGAAGTGGTCGTTTCCGGTTTAAGCTGATCGTTGCCGCGCGTCCAGTAGTTGCGGAAACCGCCGCCAATGGTCAGCTCCGGTCCGAAGAGATAAGTATTGGTCTGGTATGCCGGGGCATCCTTACCCACCTGCGCCCAGGATGCGCGCACCTTGCCGAACGACAGCACGCTGCTCTTCGGCAATAATTCGGTGAACACAAAGCTACCGCTGAAAGAGGGATAGAAGAAAGACTGGTTTTGCTCCGGAAGCGTGGATGACCAGTCGTTGCGGCCGGTCATGCTCAGGAAGACGGTGTTGCGCCAGGATACGCGGAGATCGCCGTACACACCTACCAGCCGTTTTCTCGTGATGTTTTCAGAGGAATATTTATTCTGCTGATCGGCATTGTTAAGGCTATAGAATCCGGCGATCACGAAGCTGTCCACGCGGTTGGATACAGAGCGCAGGTATGTGTCTTCCGAAGTGGTACCCAGTACAAGGCTTGCATCCCAGTCATTGAAGGTCTTGTGAAAGTTCAGCATCAGGTTGGAGTTCACGTAATTGTAGTTCCTGTCTGTTCTGGACAGCATACCGCCCTGCCATTCCTGTTTCACGCTGGAACCTTCCGCGATCAGGTTCCTGTAGTTGGTGAGGTAGTTGTCGATACCCAGCCGGTAAGTCGCGTCGAACCAGTCGGTGAACTTGACCGTGGCATATGCATTCCCGATGAAACGGTTGGTTTTATCGGACTGGGGGTTCCTGTTCAGTATCCAGTACGGATTGTCTACATTTGCATCCAGGGAGAGGCTCGGCAGCAGCAAGCGTTTGGTACCATCCTCGTTCAGCCATTCCTTCATATTGTCGTTTCGCGGCCATGCAATGATACTTTCCATGTAACCAGTACCATTAGACCCCCACAAACCGCTGCCCGTAAGTGTTTTCTGCGTTTCGCTGGTGGAGTAGGATGCATTCACGCCCAGCGTAACGATCCCCAACTTCTGCTCACCGTTAAAACGGATGGTAGAGCGCACATAGTTAGTAGTGGGTACTACGCCGGACTGGTTCAGGTTGGAACCGGAAAGGTAGAAATTCCCGTTCTTCGATCCACCGGACAGGCTGAAGCTGTTATCAAAAGCCTGGGCTGTTTCAAAGAAATCGCCCATATTGTCGTAGACCGCTTCGCCGGACTGGAATTTGTCGCCCCAGGAAAAAAAAGTTTCGTCCGTAAAGTTGCCATTGTAATAAGTTCCCTGCTTGTAAATTCCCTGCTGCTCCGGCAGCCGGTTCACCCAGTTGGTGATATAACGGGAGGTTACGGAGCCGGTGACGGTCCCTTCCGTTCCTTTTTTAGTGGTGATGATGATGGCGCCCGCAGCGGCACGGAGGCCGTACAACGCGGCGGCGGCGGGACCTTTCAGCACGGAGATCGATTCAATATCTTCCGGGTTGATGTCCATCGCGCGGTTGCTGTTGGTGGTGGAAAGATTCACGGTGCCGTCAAATGCGCTGTTATCGCCCTGGCCGGTGGAGTTGTCCATCGGCATGCCGTCGATCACGAACAGCGGCTGGTTATCGCGTTCAAGGGACGTACCGCCGCGGATGATGATTGAAGCGGAACTGCCCGGCGCGCCGCCGGAATTGGTGATGTTCAGCCCCGCGATCTTTCCGTTCAGCGAATTGATCAGGTTGGGGTCTTTGTTCTTGAGCAGTTCATCTGATTTAATGTCCTGCACCGAATAGCCCAGTTCTTTCCGTTCTTTTTTGATGCCCATCGCTGTTACGATCACTTCGCCAAGTGCTGTTTCGGACATCCTCATCGATACATTCATCGTATTACCGGCGCCTACCGCAATAGCCTGGGTCGTGTACCCGATAAAAGAAAATTCAAGCGTTTCGCCCTCGCTGGCCTGGATAGTATAATGGCCTCTTGCATCGCTTTGCGCATTCCTGGTGGTGCCCTGTATCCTGATCGTCACGCCTGGCATAGGCACGCCGTCGTCAGACAGCACAGTTCCCGTAATTGTCTTTTGCTGCTGCGCCTGTAAGGGGTCCGGCAACAACAACATCACCAGCGAACAGATCGCCAGTAACCGGAGAAGTCTTCTCATGTTGTGTAGTTTTAGAAATTGGTTGAATAAGATCTCGATTTAATCACCGTTAAAAGCATACATAGGTAAACAGCAAAGTGCGTATCCTGACCGCGTTCAGCATACCTGTCAGATTTAGATTTAAATATGTAATAAAACTTGTTGTAGAAAGTTTCTACGATTCGATTTTGATTATACTACCGTCCTTATTCCTGAGTTGTACTAATATATCACTTTTTCCCCGGAATTTTTCAGATCATTCTCCGCTCACCAATAAAAAAGGGATGGATACATCGCATCCATCCCTTTGCTATTTACATGTAATCTTATCTTGTCTGTGCAAGGGAGCTTCCGAATACTGTTTTCAACAGTTCGGTCACGCGGGCAGCGGGATCGCGGCGGATCTTCTGCTCCTCCAGTCCTACTTCATGGAATATGCCGGCCAGCGCTTTTTCTGTTACATAAGCGGTAAGATCGGTGTTCACGGGGGTGGTGGAGAATTTGTTATATACAGAAAATACGTCCGCCCAGTATTTGGTGGCGTCCACATTTTTCAGGGCATTACTGATCACGGGGCGGAACGCATCCGTGAGCGCGGCGGTGGTTTTCTGCTTGAAGTAATTGGTGGCCGCGAAATCGCCGCCCCGCAGTATCCCTATCGCATCGGTAATGCTCATCTGCCGGATGGCGTTCACAAAAATGGGCGTAGCGGATTTCGCCGCTTCCTCGGCGCCGCGGTTCATCGCCAGGATGGCTTTGTCCACCACACTGCCCAGGCCCACATTCCGCAAGGTGGATTCCACTTTTTTCGCTTCCGGCGGCATCAGTATCTTGAGCGCGGCATTGGCGAAGAATCCGTTGACGGAGGAAAGCCGGTTGGCGCTGTTCTGCGTGCCGATGGTCAGCGCTTCTTTCAGGCCCGCCGCAATCTGCGCGGTGCCGCCCGTTTGTCCGGTTGTGGCGGGCAGGCTGTTCAGTATCTGCTGCGTGGTTTCGCAGCCGGTGCATAAGAGCAGCGCGGCGAGGCAGCCTGTTATTCCGAATTTTATCATAGCAGGTGTTCGTTTTGGCAAATATAATTGTTTGAATTATACAAGTATATGTTTGGCGGTCATAATAATGGCGACGGATGGCCGGGCTAATTTTGTGTTATCAAAAAACACACATGATGAAAACAAAAGTATGGTTTGTAACGGGAGCATCCAAGGGCCTGGGGCTCTCGCTGGTTAAAAAGCTGCTGGCGGAAGGTTACCGCGTGGCGGCCACTTCCCGGAACGCGGACGATCTTCAGCAGGCGGTAGGCGCCGGTCCGGATACTTTCCTGCCGCTGGCGATGGACCTGGTGGACGAGCGGAATGTGGAGCAGGGCATCCGCCAGGCGGCGGCGCATTTCGGCCGGCTGGACGTGATCGTGAACAATGCCGGCTACGGCCTGGCGGGCGCGCTGGAAGAGCTGAGCGATGCGGAAGCAAGGGGTAATTTCGACATCAACGTATTCGGCTCGCTGAACGTGATCCGCAAAGCCCTGCCCATTCTCCGCGGGCAGCAATCCGGGCACATCTTCAACGTATCGTCCATCGGCGGCTTCATTGGCACTTTTCCCGGCTTCGGTATTTATTGCGCAACAAAATTCGCGGTGCAGGGCTTTACGGAATCACTGGCTACGGAAGTGAAACCTTTTGGCATCCACGCGACGATCGTTTCACCGGGGTACTTCCGCACCAGCTTCCTGAGCAATGCGTCCCTGAACGTAACGCAGCACGAGATCGCGGAATACCGGAATGTGAGGGAGGCGCAATCCGTTCACCAGCACAGCTACAACGGCAACCAGCCCGGCGATCCCGAAAAAGCGGCGGAAGTGATCATTGCCGTAGCGGAACAACAGGAACCGCCCCTGCATCTTTTCCTGGGCGCGGATGCTTACGACCTGGCGGTTGCGAAGATCAGCTCCATACAAAAAGACATGGAGCATGTGAGAGCGCTGGCAACGGCTACCGGTTTTTAAGCATAGACGCGATCATTTCCTGTATACTGCCGGGGCTGAACTAAAATTGGATGGATGCAAAGGCTGACCATACTTTTTGGTCAGCCTCAGCAGTTTATTTACCAACAACATTTTTTACCCGGAAAATCTTTAACTTTTCAGTATGGCAAAAACAGAAACGCTGGAAGAATTTTACCAGTATAAATTCAACTGGCTGCCGGATAATCTCAAAAAAGACATCGGGCATTTCAACGTGTTCCGCATGGAAGATTGCCTGGGCCCCGGCAAGGAACCCGCGCAATACAGCCGCCGCGATTTTTACAAGATCGCCCTGATGCGCGGCCGGCATGTGTATCATTATGCGGACAAAAGCGTGGAGGTCTCCGGCACCACCCTGCTGTTCTTTTCCCCGAACGTGCCATATACGTTCGAGCAGCTGAGCGGCGATTCCACGGGCTACTTCTGCATTTTCACGGAAGCGTTCTTCACCAGCCACCTGCGCAGCAATATCCGCGACCTGCCGATGTTCATGCCGCACGGCAAACCGGGCTACCAGCTGAACAAAAGCCGGGACAAATTTGTCAGCTCCGTTTTTGACAGGATGCTGGAAGAGATCGGTTCCAACTACCTGTACAAGTACGACCTGATCCGGAATTATATTACCGAGGTGATCCATTATGCATTGAAGATGCAGCCGGTGGAAACGCTTTACCAGCATGTGGATGCGAATGCCCGCATCACCGCCGTGTTCACCGAGCTGCTGGAGCGCCAGTTCCCGATAGAATCGCCCACACAGCGTTTCTCGCTCCGCTCCGCGCGGGACTTTGCGGAACAGCTGGCCGTGCATGTGAACCACCTGAACCGCGCCATCCGGCATACCACGGGCAAAACCACCACCGATCATATTTTTGAAAGGCTGGCCAGCGAAGCAAAGGCATTGCTCAAGCATACGAACTGGAACGTTTCCGAGATCAGCTACTGCCTGGGGTTTGAAGAGCCCGCGCATTTCAATCACTTCTTCAAGAAACAAACCAGCCTGACGCCTTCCGCATTCAGAGGCTGAAGTATCATATTATGAGAGATGACATCCTCCGGAAAATAGCTGAAAAAACAGGTTGCCCCGATATGGCCGGCATCCTCGCGGAAAAGCTTTCCGGCACCGAACTGAACTCCCTGCTGATGGAGGTATTCGCCCGCAAAGCAGCCGCTATCACACCACCCGTCCTGCTACAGCAATACCGTCAGAACCGCTTCGTGCATCCCGCCGACACGGATATGATTGGCTTGCTGGAAAAAGCATCGCAGGTACTGAAAATTTACAGGGAACATCAGTTCACGCCCATCGAGCTGTCACCCCTGGCGCAGTTCGGCAGCTGCTCCGTGGTGGCGAAAGCAGACCAGAAGAAGATCATCTCCGCCACCCGCCACACCGAAGTGCTGGCGGACGCCACCAATTCCATCGCGCTGCATATTGCGGACATGCGGCAAAACGGCGCCACGGAGCTTTTGCGCTTCAGTACCGTACACCGCCATGTGCGCGCGCAACCATTGCAGGACCCGCGTTTCTCCCCGCATTTCTCGATCGGCTGCCTCGTATCCGCCGGAAGGGATACGGGTAATTTCGATTTCGAGCTGGCTGCTCTGAAAGAACACTTCAGTGTGTGGACAGACCTCCTGAAAAACATCTTCCACATCAGCAGCATACGGTTCAAGCTGCAGCCCCGGGAAGGATACCCGGCGCACTTCCTGCCGAAAGCCCTGCAACACCTGCAGGAAAGCGGCTTTCCCGTTGGCATCGATACCGGTTCACCCGCCAATCAATACTATAAAGGCATCCAGTTCAAAACCATCATACCTGCCGGCGACGGAGAAATAGAGATCGCGGACGGCGGGTTTACGGACTGGACGCAACAGCTGCTGGAAAACAGGAAAGAACGGATGCTGATCTCCGGCTTCGGGCTCAGCCTGCTGTACCAGCTGAAGTAACCCGCGGATTTGTTTTTTTCGCAAAAACGCCTCATTTTTGCACTGTGATACAACGTATCACCTATCTGCACTTTATCCTACCTGTTTCACTTTTACCTACCTGTTTCACTGGCAAGATGCTGATGCGCTTTTCCATATGGAAAAAGCAGCGTCGTATTTATTAATTGCTAACAAGAACGGCAAATGAGTATTCATATTGGATTATCGCCCCGGTATGAATTCCTGCGGAACTATATTGAGGACATTCCGCAGAAATTCAATTCCCTGGGTGAAATCGTTCACAAGACGCGCAATATTATTCGGGTAGACAATGGCAATAACATAAAGCTGGTGATCAAGTCCTACCGGAAGATCTACCTGTTCAATCAACTGGTATACGCACACCTGCTTCCGTCCAAGGCCAAAAGAGCGTACCTGTACGCCAGAACGCTGATCGACAAAGGGTTTATGACCCCGGAGCCGGTGGCGTACATTGAATGCGTACGGAAAGGACTGATGCAGGAGAGCTATTTCATCAGCACTTATACGGACTACACGGAGCTGAAACATATCGCGGAGATGCTGCCGGAAGAAGGCAGGAAAGTGCTGGAGGCGCTGGCGCGGTACACCCATCAGCTGCATGCGCAAAATATTTATCACAAGGACTATTCCGTGGGTAATATCCTTTTTTCGAAGAACGGGCAGTCCTACAACTTTACGCTGGTAGATAACAACCGGATGAAATTCAGCCGCAGCTCTTTTGCTTACCGGATGAAGAACCTCCGCCGCCTGGACCTGCCGCTGCCGTCACTGGCTTACCTTTGCCAGGAATATGCGCGGCTGAGCGGGCAGAACGAACTGCTCGCGCTGAGCACGATGCTGAACTACAGGAGAAAGCGGATGCTGTTTTCCTACAGGAAGAACAAGGTCAAACATTTTTTCCGGCGGATGTTCATGCCGGGGAAGGCGTGAAATGGCTACACCAGGTTACGCCCCGCATTCACGATACCATACACCGTGCGGATCACCAGCTTGCTGTAAGCGCTCTTCAGGTCCGCGTCCGCTGCGTTCTTCGCTTTCTGCAACGCATAATGCTGCGTTACCACCAGCGGCAGCATGATCCGCTCGCGCAGGGCGATGGAATTTTTCTCCACCGGGTATTCCTGCATCAGCTCGCGGTTGCCGGTAAGTTCCAGCAGCATGGCGCGGGTAAGGTCAAATTCATTTTTAAGCATCGTCCAGAAAGCGCCGTAGTGCTCATCGTCGCGGAGGTGCGCGGTAACGCGGAAATCGGATTTGGACATGGACATGATGCAGTTATCGATCATGGTCTTGAAGAACCCGGATGTTTTGTAGAGTTCGGAGATGTCCTGCCACTTGCCCGCGTCTTTGGTAGCTTTCAGCGCGGAGCCTACGCCATAAAAAGCGGGAACGCTCTGTTTCAGCTGGCTCCAGGCGGTCACGAAGCTGATGGCCCGCAGGTCTTCCAGCTTGAGCGGCGCGCCGGCATTGCGTTTGGTGGGGCGGCTGCTGATGTTCATGCTGGACAGCAGCATCAGTGGGCTGAGGTTTTCCAGGTATTCGGTGAACACCGGATGCTCGCGCAATGCCACGAACCGGCCGAAGCTTTCTTCCGCCATGCCTGTGATCAATGCTTTTTCCTTCTCTCCCAGGTGATCCCGCTGCCCCGGATGCAATACCGAGCTGACGCCGGCATTCACCAGCTGTTCCACATTGTATTTCGCGGTTTCAACGGAGCCGTACAGCGAGCTGACGGTCTGCCCCTGGATGGTCAACTGTATATGATTGTTGGCTACTTCTTCGCCCATAGCGGCGTAGAACCGGTGCGTCTTGCCGCCGCCGCGTGAGGGCGGGCCTCCCCTGCCGTCGAAGAAGGTCAGGTCTATGCCGTATTTCCGGGTAATGGCGGTCAGCTCCACTTTGGCCTGGTAGATGGACCAGTTCGCCATCAGGTACCCGCCGTCCTTGGTGCTGTCCGAGAAGCCGAGCATGATCATCTGGCTGTTCCCGCGCCTTTTCAGGTGTTCTTTATAAACAGGATGGGTATACAGTTTTTCCATGACGCCCGCGGCCTGCTTCAGGTCTTTGATCGTTTCAAAAAGCGGCAGGAAATCCACCGTAAGATTTTCTTTCGTCCATCCGCACCAGAGGAACAGGTTCATGAGCTGCAGGATGTCGGACGCTTCCTGGCAGTTGCTGATGATGAACCGGTGGCTGCCGTTTTCGCCGTTCTGCTGCTGTATGCGGTGCATGAGGCGTATGGTGCAGAGGGTGTCGTTGATCAGGGGATCAACGCCTTCCTGCGGCGTTTCCGCGCAGGGGAAGTCCACTTCGTTAAAGGTGATGCGCTGCAGCTTTTCATCCTCCGGCAGGCTTTCATATTCTTTTTCCTGCAGGCCGTTGCCCAGCTCCGGCTGCGCCAGCCCGTAGCGGAACACCTTGCGCAGCACGCGGCTGTCCTGCCGGATGTCCAGCCTCGCAAAATAGCAGCCGTACAGGCGGATCTTCAGGGAAAGGTCATCCACGAGGTTCACGAACAGGCCGTCGTGGTCCTTCACCAGCGTATCGCGAATGCTTTGGAGCACTGCGGTCATTTCCGCCTGCAGGTCGGTTGCATCCGGCTGCGGCGCGAATGCATTATCGTACATCAGCTGGCCGAGTTTGTTCATCGGCTCTTCAATGCCCCGGAAAGTGATACGGCGCTTGAGCGTGCGGTAATCGCGGTAATAGCAGCGGAAGATGGTCTGTCTTAGTGTAGCCGCCACCGTGCGGGTGGAGTTCGTAGTGACGTTCGGGTTACCGTCGCGGTCGCCGCCGGGCCAGAAGCCCAGTTCCAGCGCCGCGGCATTCAGATCGAACGCTTCGTTCAGGCGGGTCTGGATGTCCGCAAACGCCTGGTAGAACACATGTTCCAGGAACCAGACGAGGCTTACCGCCTCATCCACCGGCGTGGGGGATGTTTTATTGAAAAAGGGCGTTTTGCCCAGCTGCTGCAATAACAGGTTGATGGTATTGATGTCGTTGACCTTCAGGGCCTCCACGAGGTCCGTCATAATGGTCAGCACCGTACCGGGATAGAACTGCGTGGGATGGGCGGTGAGCACGAGGCGGAGGGAAAAATCCTGCAGCTTTTCCCGGATGGCGTCACGCATTTCGTCATCTTCCGCTATCTGCTGCAGGATGCCCTGCAGCGTGCCGATGCCGTCCGTACGGCTCAGCTTGCTGAAAGAAGAATCTTCGATGGCGTCGAATAGTACCACCTGTCTTTCAATATATTGAATGAAACGGAACAGGCGGTTGATCTGCTCCCGCTCGTCAATTTCAGGGGCGCGTTCTTTAAAGAAGGTCTCCATGATCTCCGTGGGAGATTTCAGCTGGGCCACGCCCTTTTCACAATGCGCCGTAAAAAACGGCAGCAGAATGCCGGTATCCTTTACCTGGTAAAACGGCAGGGTGAGGAACAAGCTGTTATACAGCTCGAAGCGGGTAACAACTTCGCGGGAAAAAATATCCTTCTGGCTGCCGGACTGTTTCAACATGAGCGGTTCTTTTCGTTAAGCACCGCAAAGCTATAAATATTGAGGGAATGGTCATAGCGATTTAAAGCTGTTTACGCGATTTTTCTCTATATATGCGAAAATCGCCATATCTCTGACTGCTGTATAAATCCGGAGAATTTTCCCTAAGTTGCGTGCCGTTAATATTCCACATGACAGCACCTATACCGTCGCCCCAATACGACGTGATCATTATCGGCGCAGGCCCCGCGGGCTGTGCCTGCGCATTGGCACTCAGAGATGCCGGCCTCCGGATCGCCGTTATCGACAAACATAACTTTCCCCGTGACAAGGTTTGCGGCGACGCCATTCCCGGCCGGGCCATCAAATACCTGCGGGAGATAGATGCGCAGTTTGCCGGCAGGCTGTCCGCCTTCACCGAGAAACTCTCCACCCGCCGCACGGTTTGTTATTACAACAACAAGATGCTGGATTTTTCCTGGAGCCTTGAGGCGTATACCGCTACCCGGGAGCATTTCGACAATTTTCTTTTCTCCGGCATTAAAGGGCTGCCGGGCATTGATACGCTGGAAGGCGTTGTGGTGCAGGACATCGAGCGAACATCCGGCGGATATACTGTGATAACGAAAGGCGGCAGCCGGCGTTATACCTGCACCATGCTCATCGGCGCGGACGGCATCAACGGTGTTACGGCACGGAAGCTGGCTTCGCGGGAGATCGACAGGAAGCATCATGTGGCGGGAGTCAGGGCTTATTACAGCGGCGTGGCGGGGATGGAAGATACCTGCACGGAGGTGTATTTCGACAGGAAATACCTGCCCGGGTATTTCTGGGTATTTCCCGTGAAAGGCGGCATGGTGAATGCGGGCATGGGTATTTTGTCTGACGACGTGGTGAAAAGGAAGATCAATGTGAAGGAGGCTTTCTACGATTTTATCAGCCGGTCGGATGTATTAAAGGAAAAATTCCGGAACGCGCAGCCGCTGGGAACGCTGCAGGGCTGCGGCCTGCCCATGGGCTCCCGGTGGGTGGCCATGAGCGGCGATCATTTCCTGCTCGCGGGCGATGCCGCGTCGCTGATAGACCCCGTGAGCGGAGACGGCATCGGCAACGCCGTATTAAGTGGCAAGCTGGCCGCGGAACAGGTGATACGGTGCTTTGCAGCCGGTGATTTCAGCGCGGCATTTGTGAAGCGCTATGAGCAGGAGCTTTATGAAAAAGCAGGCGCCGATATGAGGAAGAAAACAATGGTGCTGAAAACGCTTGCCAGGATGCCCTTCCTGTTCAATACCGTATTTACCATCGGCAAAAACAGGATCGTGAAGAAGTTTATGAAGTGAGGGCAAAAGGGGAAATATTGTAAATTTGAACGAATGCATACAGACCAATTCTTTCAGAAAATCAGGACCTACGCCCATCTCAGTCCGGAAGCTGAAGATGCCTGGCTCGCATTGCTCAAAGAAAACACATACCGCCGGGGTGACAATTTTATCAACATAGGACAAACCCCTAAAAAAGTAGCCTTCGTCACCAAAGGGCTTTTCTCACAGTATTACATCACGGAAAAAGGAGACACCGTTATAAAATACTTCTTCCCCGAAGGCAGGATCGCCGGCTCAATCCCCGCTACATTAACGAAATCAGGAAGCCCTTTTACCATTTCGGCGTTGGAAGACAGTACCGTGCTCGAATATGATTTCCATGCATTCAGAAACCTGGTGTCGGAACACCGGGACGTTGCTGAATTTTACATCCGCTACATGGAACAACACTGGGTGATCGATAAAGAGCCGGATGAAATATCCCTCCGGAATGATTCCGCCAGAATCCGCTACGATGCGTTCCTGCAAAAATACCCTGAGCTGGTAAACCGGCTGAAGAAGCATCACATAGCCGCCTATCTCGGCATTACCCCTACCCAGCTGAGCAGGATCTTTGCCGGCAGATAATTTTTTCATTTCTCCACATATGTAAATGTTTTTGAAAAACGGCTGCCTCATCTTTGTGCCGTTCATCAAAAACAAATCACCATGAGCAAGACAAATAAAATCGACGAGTTTGTAAGCAAACTCAAACATCCTTTAAAAGCCGAAATTGAAGAGGTCATCAAGATCATCCGCGAAACCAGCGCTAAAATGGAAGAGGATGTAAAATGGGGCGGTCCCAGTTTTGACTACAAAGAACCCATGGCAACGTTCAATCCCCGTGTAACCGATTTTGTGGCAGTGATCTTTCACAAAGGCGAGCTGTTAAATGACAAAACAGGACTGCTCGAACCCGGGCCTAAAGGCAAGGCCTATGCAAAATTCCATTCCATGGAGGAAGTGAAAAAGCACCGGGCGAATCTTCAAAAAGTAATAAAAGACTGGATAAAGCTAATGGATAAGTAAATAAAACCCGTCCGCGCTTGCATTTGACTCATTTTTGGCGGAACTTGCGGCTTTTATTGACAATCCGTACGATGCCATGAGCAATAGCCTAGCTGATAAAATCAACACAGGAAACTCCAGACTGATCTTCTATAGCCTCACTCCTCCTAAAGTCACCACCGCTCCCGAAAGGATCGCGGAAATTGCGAAAGGGCAGTTTGAACGTATTTCGCAGCAAGACATCGATGCGCTGATCCTCTACGATATCCAGGATGAGTCGTCCAGAACGGAACAGGAAAGGACTTTTGCATTTATCTCCACGGTGCCGCCGGAAGTGTACAGCAGGGAGCATTTTCAGCAGCTGGAAGTTCCGAAGATCATATACAAGAGCATTGCCAATTTCACCGGAGCGCAGTTCAGCGAGTGGCTGACACAGAACGTGGATATAAAACAATCCGTATTTGTGGGCGCATCTTCACAAAAGCAGGTAGAGAAAACGAACTTCTCCCTGCAGGATGCGTTTGGATTGCGGCAACAGGTTTCACCGGAGCTGCTGATCGGCGGCATTACGATCCCCGAGCGGCATGCAAAGAAAGGGGACGAACATCTGCGGATCATGCAAAAAACCCTGCAGGGCTGTAGCTTCTTTGTATCGCAGTGCGTTTATAATGTGAATGATACGAAAGACCTGCTGGCGGATTATTACTATCATTCCTGCGGGCAAGGCATTGCTCCCGCGCCGGTGATCTTCACGCTGGCGCCCTGCGGCTCGCTGAAAACCCTGCAGTTCATGGAATGGCTGGGCATCAAAGTGCCGAAATGGCTCTATAACGATCTGAAACATTCCAAAGATATCCTTGAATCTTCCATGCATACCTGTTTGAACGTGGCGTCCGAGATACTGGAGTACGCGGACAGGAAGAATATGCCGGTGGGATTCAATATCGAGAGTATTTCCATCAAGAAAGATGAAATAGATGCTTCGATGGAATTATTGAACGGCGTGATCAGGATGGCAAAACGGCCTGTTGAGGCTGTGGTTTAAGATACACCAAACCCCACTACCCCATTATTTTGCGATGACCGGATCTCCCCCACTGGTCAGCAAAAAACCCATTAAAAATTATATTAAATATTTTATTTTTTTAACATTTTGTAAATTTATTATATTTTACCATTTATTCCCGTTCAATCCATATACCTATGTTGATTTTTTAAAACTATCGCGAGCAAATTCACCGGGCTGACTAAAAGATGCATATACCTATGATTATCAGCTCATTTTAACATCGAAACAGTGCTTACTCCGAATTTAACTTCAATTATACTTGATGACGAATTTCTACCTACGAATCCGGATGTTTACGAACATCCTCTTTTTAGCTGCCACATTACTCCCTGTTACCGTTCAGGCACAAACAACCCTCCCCGCGGGAGGTATCGCTTTTACCGGTTATGACGCCACATCCGGGGATGGCGCTGGTAGCAAGTTTTCTTTTGTGCTGCTGGCCTCTATCTCTTCGGGAACAACCATCAGCTTCACCGACAGAGGCTATACAGGCTCCGGCTGGGAGCCTGCGGGAAGCACGGAGTCTACGATAAAGTGGGTGAGTAATTCCAGCCTGACAATAGGTACAGAAATCCGTATTACAGGGCTTACTGCTAATTTTGGTACGGTAACCCTTACTGAAGGGGCCTCTCCAGCCGGGCTTTCATTATCTGACCTGGGCGATCAGATCATTGCCTTCCAGGGCGGCGGGGGAAGCATTACGGGCGGGAGCGCACTAGCTATTGCCGGTATCAATTATTTTTATACACCCGGTACCACCACCAGCGACTGGAACATAGATGAGGCGCCGGGGCCTAACTCATCCTTAATGCCTCCGGGCCTTACGGGAGGCACCAACGCATTTTATACGGGCCCGGTAACAGCCACCACCACCCAGGCACAGTCGGGAAAATTCAACTGCACAGGGGTACCTGCTACTTCTGCTGAAGACATACGCAGCGCAATGGTGAACATGTCAAACTGGATGCTTGGTACCTCCCCGGTGGTACTGCCTTCAGGGTGTACTTTTATTCTGTATGCGCCGGTATTTTCCTCACATCCGCCTAACAGGACGGTATGCGTAGGAAATAATACAACAATGTCCGTCACAGCCTCCTACGTTACTTTTTACCAGTGGTATAGAAATACCGGTGCCGGATTTCAGCCCTTATCTGAAGGGGGGAATTATTCAGGTGTTAATACCAGCACACTGGCTATAACCGGCGCAACAACCGACATGAACGGCTACCAGTACCGTTGCCGCGCCACTAATGCAGCGGGATTTGAAAATTCCAATCCGGCTACTCATACTGTAGTCTCCATCGGCACCTCCGGTTCTCAAACAGAAGTATCCTGCTTTAACGGATCAAATGGTACGGCAACGGTAATACCTTCAGGAGGTATTGGCGCTTATACTTATGCATGGTCACCATCAGGAGGCACGGGAGCTGCTGCTTCTGGTCTTGCCGCAGGCAACTATAGTGTAATCGTTACTGATGCCGTCGGCTGCGAGGCAACAAGGAATTTTACTATTACAGAACCGGCAACTCCTTTATCCGCCACCAGGCTGGTTACCAATACCAGCTGTTTTGCAGGGAGCAATGGCGCTATTGATCTCACCCCCTCAGGCGGCACGCCTCCATATACCTACAACTGGGGTGGCGGCATCACTACACAAGACAGAACGGGCCTCACGGCAGGCGCTTATTCGGTTACCATTACCGATGCCAACGCCTGTACCTATACTGTTAATGCAGCAGTTACCCAACCGGTGCCTGTATCAGGAACAGCAGTGGCTACCAATGTGGCTTGCTTTGGAGGGAATAACGGCGCTATTGATCTCAGCCCTGCAGGCGGCTCGTCTCCATATACCTACAACTGGGGCGGCGGCGTCACTACGCAGGACAGAACAAGCCTGACGGCAGGCGCCTATTCGGTTACCATTACCGATAACAACGGCTGTACCGGTACAGTAGGTGCAATAGTTACCCAGCCGGCAGCGCTGTCAGGCACTACAGTGGTGACCAACGTGAGTTGTTTTGGAGGAAGCAACGGCGCTATCAACCTCACTCCTTCAGGCGGCACGGCTCCGTATACCTACAACTGGGGTGGCGGTGTCACTACGCAAGACAGGACGGGCCTTGCAGCCGGGGCTTATTCGGTTATCATTACTGACGCCAATGGCTGTACGAATACAGTGAATGCAACCGTTACCCAGCCGGCGGCCGCCTTATCGGGCGCTACAGTGGTGACCAATGTGGCTTGTTTCGGAGGGACCGGCGGTGCTATTGACCTTACGCCTTCAGGCGGTACGGCTCCGTATACCTACAACTGGGGTGGCGGCGTCACTACGCAAGACAGAACGGCCCTTGCAGCAGGTGATTATTCGGTTATCATTACCGACGCCAACGGCTGTACGAATACAGTGAATGCAACCGTTACCCAGCCGGCAGCGGCGCTGTCAGGCACTACAGTAGCGACCAATGTGTCTTGCTTTGGAGGAAGTAATGGCGCTATCGACCTCACGCCTTCAGGCGGTACATCTCCATATACCTACAACTGGGGAGGCGGCGTCACTACGCAGGACAGAACAAGCCTCGCAGCAGGTACTTATTCGGTGATCATCACCGACGCCAACGGCTGTACGAATACTGTGAATGCAACCGTTACCCAGCCGGCAGCGGCCGTATCAGGAACCACAGTGGTAACAAATGTGAGTTGTTTTGGCGGGAGCAACGGCGCTATCGACCTCACTCCCACCGGGGGTACGGCTCCATATACCTACGGCTGGACAGGCGGCATCCCTGCACAAGACAGAACGGCCCTTGCAGCAGGCACCTATTCAGTTACCATCACCGACGCCAATAGCTGCGTAAACATCGTTCATGCAACCGTTACCCAACCAGCCGCAGCTGTATCGGGCACCACAGTAGTGACCCATGTGTCCTGTTTCGGAGGAACTGACGGTGCCATCAACCTTACTCCTTCGGGCGGTACATCTCCCTATACTTATGACTGGGGAGGTGGTGTAACTACCGAAGACAGAACAGGGCTGGCGGCAGGCGATTACACGGTTATCATTACGGATGCCAACGGTTGCACCTATTCTATTAATGCAACCGTTACCCAACCCGCCGCCGCTGTATCAGGAACTACGGTGGTGACCAATGTGTCCTGCTTTGGAGGATCTAACGGGGCTATCAACCTTACCCCTTCCGGCGGCACTTCTCCATATACGTACGACTGGGGAGGTGGTATAACGACCGAAGACAGAACAGGGCTGGCGGCAGGCGCTTATTCGGTTATCATTACGGATGCCAATGGCTGTACGAATACTATTAATGCAACCGTTACCCAACCGGCAGCAGCCGTGTCAGGAACTACGGTGGTCACCAATGTAGCTTGTTTTGGAGGAACTAACGGCGCTATCAATCTTACGCCTTCAGGTGGTACAGCTTCCTATACTTACGACTGGGGAGGTGACATCACTACGCAGGACAGAACAGGTCTTGCTGCAGGGGCATATTCAGTTACCATCACTGACGCCAACGGTTGTACGAATACTATTCATGCAACAGTTACTCAACCGGCAGCGGCCGTATCAGGAATTACGGTGGTGACCGATGTGTCTTGCTTTGGAGGAAATGACGGCGCTATTGACCTCACTCCTTCAGGCGGTACGGCTCCATATACTTACAACTGGGGAGGCGGCATCACTACACAAGACAGAACGGGCCTTACAGCAGGCGACTATTCAGTTACCATAACCGATAACAACGGCTGCCAGGCCATCCGGAATATTACCGTTTCAGCGCCGGCTTCTCCGCTAAACGCAGTGGCAGACGACCAGGTAAATGTATCCTGCAACGGCGGTTCAGACGGATCGGCTACTGTAGCTGTCAGTGGCGGTACTCCCGGTTATACCTATGCATGGGCGCCATCAGGAGGCACAGGTGCCACGGCTTCAGGACTTGCGACAGGCAGCTACACAGTAACCGTTACCGACGCCAATGGCTGCGTGGCAACAAGCACTTTTAACATCACCGAACCGCCTGCGCTGGGCGTCACCACATCGCAAACAAACCTTCTTTGCAACGGGGATAACAGCGGCGCTGCTACCGTAACCCCCTTTGGCGGCACAGCTCCATATACTTATGCATGGGCGCCATCGGGAGGCACGGTAGCTACCGCTACAGGGCTTGCCGCAGGCAGTTATAGCGTAACGGTGACAGACGCCAATAGCTGCATGCTGACGCAGAATTTTACCATTACAGAACCTCCAGCATTAAACGCCACGGCAGGCGCACAAACCAACATAGCCTGTAACGGCGGCGCTACAGGTTCGGCCACTGTAAATGTAACAGGCGGTACAGGAACATATACCTATGTCTGGAATACCCTGCCGGTGCAGACTACAGCCACAGCAACGGGACTTGCGGCAGGCACCTACACCGTTACAGTAACCGATGCGAACGGTTGTACCGATACGCAGGACTTCACCATCATCGAGCCCGCGGCATTGAGCGCCGCGGCCGGTGCGCAAACGAACGTGGCCTGTAACGGAGGCGCAACAGGTTCTGCTACCGTAGCGGTAACCGGAGGCACTCCGGGCTATACTTACGCATGGAACACGATCCCTGTTCAAACCACAGCAACAGCCACCGCACTTGCCGCAGGCACATACACCGTCACCGTAACGGACGCTAACGGCTGCGCAGTTACACAAAACTTCACCATTACCGAACCCACTGCCTTAACAGCTACAACATCGCAGGTAAACGTATCCTGCAATGGCGGCGCTGACGGAACGGCTACGATCACGGCAGCAGGCGGCACTCCCGGTTATACCTACGCCTGGAGCACAACGCCGGTGCAAACTACGGCAACAGCCACGGGGCTTACCGCAGGTACTTACACCGTCACCGTAACAGACGCTAACGGATGCGGCAACACGCAAAGCGTCACCATTACCCAGCCCGCAGCGCTCGGCTTAACGCTTACGTCCGCCAACGTAGCCTGTCCTGGCCATAACGACGGCGCTGCCACCGCCACCATAACAGGCGGCGTTGCCCCGTATACTTACGCCTGGAATACTACCCCGGTACAAATTACGGCAACGGCTACCGCGCTTGTTGCGGGCCCGTATATCGTGGAAGTGACCGATGCGAACGGATGTACCGCTACCGGGTCTATCACCGTCAACACTACCCCGGACGTTACACCGGCTGTACCGGACGTAGCGAACCTTCCAACCATTACCCGCTACTGCCAGGTGCTGCATGATGACATCCCTGTGCCTACGGCGACTGACAACTGTAATGGCCGGATCACTGCTACCACCACAGATCCGCTTGACTACACCGTAGCCGGAACATATGGTATAACGTGGACGTATGACGACGGCAACGGCAACACTTCTTTGCAAACGCAGACGATCGTTGTTAACGAATCGCCGCTTAGCCCCGTAACATTAGATGATGCTACATTTACCTATAACGGCGGCGTTCAGTCCATCACAGTCAATAATCTTCCCGCAGACGCAACCGCAGACTACAGCATCACACCGGCCACAGGCAGCGATAACGGCGCCATCAACGCAGGCACATATATCGTAACAGCTACCCTTACACCGCCAGCGGAAGCCTCCGGCTGCGGCCCTGTTATACTGACAGCTACCATGATCATCAACAAGGCTCCGCAGGTTATCACCTTTGACGCCATACCCGTCAGGAACCTTGAAACAGACGCAGACTTCCAGCTGGATGCCACAGCATCTTCCGGTCTTGATGTTTATTATACGTATACCTATTCAGCATCACAACCGCCGGCTACGCTCACGCCGGAAGGCTTTGCGGATATGCTTACATCCGGCGAAGTGCTGATCACGGCACACCAGGATGGTAACGAAAACTGGCTGCCCGCTGTTAGCATAGTGCAACCGCTGACGATTGAAAGCAGCAATGCCGCGATATCAGCCATCACCGTCGGTAATAAGGCTTATGCCGATCCTTCCCCGGAAATCTATTACCTGATGGGATGTGACGAAACTTCAGATGCTGTTGACATATCCATCACTACAGAAGCCAATGCCGAAGTGTCGCCTTCACATGCGTTTACGATCCAGACGCCGGCTCCCGGTATCTATACCCGCGATGTAACGGTCACTTCCCAGGATGGCTCGGCAACACAAACCTATACGGTCGTGATTGAAAGGCGGCTGGATTTCTTCAGCATTGTAACAAAGAAGTTTGGCAGCCTGCTGATTGTAAATAACAACCCGCAAACCAACGGAGGCTATCAGTTCGTAGCTTATGAATGGTACAGGAATGGACAACTGGCGGGCACCGGGCAATATTATTCAGGTGATAATAATGCGTTAAATCCAACAGCTGAATATTATTTAAAGATGACAACGGCGGATGGAGAGGTGCTGCAAACCTGTATCGCACAAATAGCGCTGGAAAGCACCAATGCAGCCAAATCATATCCCAACCCGGCCAAGGCAGGCGGCACTATTACCGTTGAGGTTGATTTCCCTGCTGAGGAGCTTGCACAAATGCAGATCTGCGTTTACTCCCTTTCAGGCGAGCCGGTAACAACACAAAGATCCACAACACCGGTAACACAGGTACAGTTGCCCGCAGCAATGGCGGGTGCTACCTATCTTGTTGTGATCAAAACACCCAATATCCGGAAGACACTAAAGGTGATGGTACGTAAATAACTGACGGCTAAGAAGAGGAATGGGCTGCGGACAATGTTTCGCAGCCCATTTTTTTATGCGATCACTAAGGGATCACACAAGGAACACAGAGAGCAAGGTGGACTTGATGTGGGGATGATGCAGTTTTCATCTGAAGTTGAAGTATGCGGGGGGATTGTGTTTGCAGGGCATAGAGAACCTTTCCCGCAAGATGGATATTGCAGGAGAAGATGGGTTGTTCAATGTTTTTTGAAGATGTGGGTTGTAACGTTCAACGGATGTTCACCAAATCTTGCGCTCAGGCGGGGGAAGCCCTATTCCCGCTGTATGTCAGGTCTGGCACGATGGGCGTAAGGATGGTTGGCTAATGACCGCTGCCCTTGCTCCCGGGTGGATGCATCAAGTATTGCCTGCAGCCGTTGCTGCAAAGCAGCCTGCTGCCCGTGTGAAGGCTTGTGAAAGACCTGCGCGGTTTCCGGCTCTTTTACGGCGATGATGTCCGCGGCCAGGTATTTCCTGTTATTGGAGGGAGCGTTGCCGTTCATGCCTCTTACCTGTAAAGTCACCACTAATGTTCCCTTTCCCGGTACATCCACATCCAGTGCCGCACCTCCGAAAGCTTCCCGTGCGTCGAGCGTGATCAGGGCGGTATCCGTCCGTACTACGCGGCGCTCTGTAAAACTGATGCGGGTGGCGATCACTTTTACCTCAAACGCGGTGATGCCCCTGAATTGCGGTAATTCCTGCGCGGGAATATGCAATATACCATCTTCAGAGAGTGAGGGATCCATGCAGAAGAACCGGTCTGTTCCTGTATGCTGGTTAAACCGGAAGCCTGCCAGTGCGGCGTTGTTCTCCCTGCCGGCTTTGATCAGCAGTTTATTCAGCCGGTTGATATGACTGCCGTCATAGGGAATATCCAGCGCATCAGCGAAAGCGCTGCGGATCAGGCGTCCTTTTTTGCTGGCTGCGCCGAAGCGAAGCGCGGCGCGTTTGGTGGCTTTGGTCTGCCGGACGGAGGCCGGCATGCTGCGGAAATAATGTTTACCATCGCGGTAATAACCGATCATGTTGGCGGCTTTCCCCGTGAAGGTGAACAAAGAAGTTTGTATGGCCATAAAGCAAGATTTTGGTTATTGTAAATATAACACAAATACAGCAGAGAGGTTCAGGGCCGGAGCAAACCATGCCGCCGCTACATCACTGAGGCTAGCCGGGAATTATCAAAATTCTTCCAGATTGTTTACATTTACCGGTCATTGGAATCAACAAATTTGTCAACCGATCTGCCATACGAAGACGCCGAACTGATCATTTTATTTCAGCGGGGTGAGCGGGTAGCCCTGCATGCGGTCTATGAACGCTTTTTGCGGCCGCTCTGCTATTTTGCCGGCCAGATGGTGGAAGATACCATGGCGTCGGAAGATATCGTTTCCGAATGTTTCATCCAGGCTTTTTCAAGAAAGGAAGATTTCCCCTCGATAGCACACTTAAAATCTTTTTTATATACATCCGCCCGCAACGCCGCGCTCAACCATCTGAAAGCGCAGAAACTGCACGGTGATATCCATCACTCGCTCGGAAAGGCCGCGGAGCAGCTGGATATGGACGTAGAGAAGGCATATATCAAAACGGAGGTCATGCAGCTGATCTTTTCCGAGATCGAAAAGCTGCCGCCCCGCTGCCGGGACGTAGTGCGCCTGGCCGTTATAGACGGCAAAAGCGCCCAGGAAATCGCAACGGAGCTGAACATGGCCTATCAGACGGTTTTAAACCAGAAAGCAAAAGGAGTGAGCCTGTTGCGCACTTCCCTGCTGAAAAATGAACTGATTTCCCTGCCTGTACTCATCGCGGCCCTGTCGGTGCTGCGCATATAATTTTTTTTTTGACCAACCGGTAGAAGTGGATGTGTTAATTGTTATAGGGGATATATGGGCATGATAGAGAACAATGACCAGATCATCCGGTTGATCGGCAAACACCTCGGGAACAACCTGGATGAAGCAGAACAGCGTATACTGGACGAATGGCTGAACGCTTCCGCGGATAACCGCAAACTGTTCGGGGAACTGACAGACCCGCAGCTGGTCATCGGGGAGTTGCGCCGGTTTTATGCCTTTGACGCCAACCGCATTTCCAAAAAGATCGAAGCAGCCATACCGGCCTTTGCGGCGCCCGCGCCCGCACCGGTACACCGCCTGCACTTCCTCCGCCGCTGGGGATGGGCGGCCGCCGTATTATTCCTCGGCGCCGGCGCCTGGTACCTGGCTTCGCAAACCTCGCAAAAGGAATCACAACCATCACATGTGGCCGTCATGCCGGCGGAAATACCGCCGGGCCGCGAGGGCGCCATCCTCACCCTGTCTGACGGCCGCAAAGTATCGCTGGACAGCCTGGCCAACGGCGTGATCGCACAACAGCACGGCACGAAGGTGATGCTTTCCAACGGACAACTGGCCTATACCGATGCAGGCGCCAAAGCCTCTACCCTGGCCTATAACACCATGACCACCCCCCGCGGGCGGCAGTTCCGGGTGCTGCTTCCGGACGGCACCAGGGCCTGGCTGAATGCGGCCAGCTCCATACGTTACCCGCTTGCTTTTACAGGCAAAACGCGCGAAGTAGAAATTACCGGCGAAGTATACTTTGAGGTATCCGCCGACGCTTCCAAACCGTTCCTCGTGAACGCGGCGGACCAGGCCACCATTTCCGTACTGGGTACGTCTTTTAACATCAATGCTTACGACAATGAAAAAGATATTGTCGCCACTCTTCTGAGCGGCGGCATAAAAGTGGCGCCTGCGGCCGCTCCGGCCAAAGGCCCGGTACTGAAGCCCGGCCAGCAGGGAAAACTGCGCAGGGCCGATGGCAGGATACAGGTGCTGGATGCAAACCTGGACAAGACCATGGCCTGGAAAAACGGGTTCTTCAATTTCGAAGGGGCCAGCATCGATTACGTGATGCGCCAGCTGGAACGCTGGTACGACATCAGCGTTGTATATGAAAACGGTATACCGGACATCACATTCCTGGGGGAAATAGACAGGCAGACCGCATTGCCGGACCTGCTGGAAATATTAAGAAGAACAGATGTTGGATTCAGAATCGAAGGACGTACGCTGATAGTACTGAACAACTAGTATACAGCCGCATAACAAAGGGCTGAAAGATACCTGATTAAGACCAGCCAGATAAAGAACCGTCACGGGTTGCAGCCGTGACGGTCTCACTTGATCCGGTTGAGGCTTAAACGGACTTGCTATTCTCATTTATTAACAACCAAATCATTTGCAATTTATGCAAAAAAAATGCTATTGGCCGCCCGGTAACCGGGGAAACAACGGCCTGACCAAAATCATGAATGTGATGAAACTGACTGCGATCCTCATCATGGCCGCAATTTTCCAGGCATCTGCTTCCGGCCACGCACAAACTGTCACGCTGTCTGCCGAGACTATACCTTTGAAGAACGTATTTGCCGCCATCAAGGTGCAAACCGGTTACGTGGTGTTCAGCAATGCCAACACCATCGATGAGCAGCAGCGCATCAGCCTCTCTGTAAAAGACATGCCGCTGGAAGAGCTGATGAAGCTGGTGCTGAAAGACCTTCCGGTCACTTACCTGATCAAAGGCAAAACCATCGTGCTGTCCCGTAAAGCGGCGGCGACCGCTGAGCCCGCTCCCCCGCCGGGTTCCGCCAGCGGCACCATCCGGTCCGCGGCAGGTGAGCCTTTGCCGGGCGTGTCTATCCGCATTAAAAACACCACCATCGGCACCATCTCCGCTGCCAACGGAAATTTTTCCCTCGTTAATATTCCCGATAATGCCGTGGTGGTCTTCTCCATGCTGGGTTATGAACCGGTGGAAGTTGGTTTCCGCCGGACGGAGAACGGGTTCACGGCCTTTACCGTCAAACGCGAACAGGCCGGCCTGCTCCGGTCCACCGAAAGCGGCGCACCCGTATTGTCCCTCACCATGCGTACCCGTGATCTCTCCATCAATGATGTAGTCGTGAACGGGTATTCCAGCGTCAATAAAGGTAATTATGTAGGCGCCGTTTACAGTGTACGCGCCGATGATATCAGGATCGCGGGAGAAACGAGCATCGACCAGATGCTGCAGGGCGTAGTGCCCGGCATGAACGTAATGGTGCAATCCGGCCAGGTAGGCGCCACGCCGAAGATCCGGATTCGCGGCACCTCTACCATCCTGGGCAACCAGGAACCGGTGTGGGTGGTAGATGGTATCATCCAGCGCGACCCGCTGCCGCTGCCTCCCAATTCCGGCAGCCTGGCGGGCGACCTCGGCGATCTGCGCCTCATCGCTTCCAACGCCATCTCCTGGCTGAACCCGAACGACATTGAAACGATCACCGTACTGAAAGACGCTTCCGCTACGGCTATCTACGGCTCACAGGCGGCCAACGGCGTAATCGTGCTCACCACCAAAAAAGCACGCCCCGGCCAGATATCGGTATCTTACAACACCAATCTCTCCGTGGGCCAGCGCCCGAAATACGCGCAGTTCGACCTGATGAATTCCCAGGAACTGATGCGCTTCTCCAAAGAAGTGTATGAGGGCCGGGATTCCTATACTTACGATGTACTGCCCATCGGCTACGGCGGCCTCATCCAGCGCCTGCAGAACAAGGAGATCGACTATAACGAATACATGCAGGGATTCCGTAAGCTGGAAAACCAGAACACGGACTGGTTCGATTACCTGTTCCGGAACGCCTTCAGCCAGAATCACAGCGTGAGCATCTCCGGCGGCAACGAAAAACTGATGAACCGCACTTCACTGAACATGCAGCAGCAGATCGGTGAGGCCAAAGGCAACGATCTCCGTTCCTTCTCCGCATCATCCAACACCACGCTGCGCCTGGGCAACCGCCTTACGGTGAACCTGCTGCTGAACGGAAGCGTACGCAACACCGACGGATTCGCTTATGGCGTCAGCCCCTTCGAATACGCATACAACACTTCCCGCACCATCCCGATGTATAACGAGGACGGCACGCTGTTCTACCATGAAAAACGCGGCCAGGTCAGCTCCGCCATCCCCGGCAAGGCCAACTTCCTCTACAATGTGCAAAACGAAATAGAGAATACCGGCAGCCTCAACACCAACAGCACCCTGAGCACCACGGCCGACGTACGGTTTAAACTGGCGAAGGGGCTCGAATACCAGGGCCTGCTGTCTTATTCTTCCGCCACCACCAGGCAAAAGTCATACGCCACCGAATTGTCGTGGTACATCACCAATGAACGCGGATACGATTTTGGCAGCGTACCCTCCAATTCCCCGGAGGAAAATAATACCCGCCTGCCCTTCGGCGGCCTCGCAGCATTACAGAACTCCACCAACAAGAGCTATACATTCCGGAACAGCCTCGTATACAACCGCATCTTCAGCAAGGTGCACTCGGTAACCGTGCAGGGCGGCATTGAAGCACGTTCCTCCCTGCTGGAAAGCGACCTGTCTACCCGCTACGGCTATCTCCGCTACCGCGGCGAAACCTTTGCACCGTTACCGCACCGGCCCGACCTGGTGAGCGGCACCAGGGTAGACCTGCACGAAGCCATGCGCCAGAACTCACGGATCGTCAACCAGGAAAGCAATTACCTCAGCGAATACGTTTCGGCATTTTATGGTTTCGACCAGCGTTACGTGTTTAACTTCAACGCCCGCCTGGATGCTTCCAACCGCTTTGGCCAGGACAAGAACAAACGCTTCCAGCCCACCTGGTCCATCGGCGGCAAATGGCGCATGGCCAACGAAAACTGGTTCCGCAATGTGGCATGGCTTAACAACCTGGACCTTTCCGCCACTTACGGTTACCAGGGTAACGCGGTGGAGGAAGTATCCCCCTACCTCATTGCAACGGACGGCGGCCTGAGTAATCTCTACAACCAGTACATCCTCAACATCAAATCACTGCCGTATATGGACCTGGGTTGGGAAAAAACGAAAACCTGGAACCTCGGGGCGGACATCTCCCTGTTCAACGGCAGGGTGAGCGCCACCGCCAACTACTTCCGGAAGGTCAGCAATGTGCTGTCCCCACGGCAGGTACCGCTGGAAAACGGTATGGACGCGGCTATTGTGTTCGGTTCCCAGATGGAGAACTACGGTTATGACTTTATTATAAACGTAATGCCTATACGCACGAAAAACGTCACCTGGCAGCTGGCGGTGAACAGCGGCCGCACCCGCAACGTGGTAAGGGACAATCAGAAGATCAACCTGCTTCCGGACTACCTGGGCGGTACCGCGGTGCTCAACGGGCGCCCGTATTCCACCTTCTATTCCTATTCTTTTGCGGGCCTCAGCCATGCGAACGGTGTGCCGATGTTCAACTACCTGGACGGCAAGCTGTCGGACGATTATACCAACTTCCTGGTGGAAACCGGCAAGCTGGAGCCTGACTTCACCGGCGGTGTGAACACATCGCTGCGGTACAAGACCATTTCGCTCCAGGTGATGTTTGCCGTGGCTTTCGGCGCGGACAAACGCCTGCCGGTATATTACAACCCGTCCGGCGCGCCCACGCCCGAGCAAAACGCGCCCCGTGTGCTGAACGACCGCTGGAAGCAACCGGGAGACGAGCAGCATACGAACATCCCCGCCGTGCCGCCGGGCAACCCGCGCAGGATTGAAATAGAGCTGCCGCTGCTGAACACACCCGGTGTTTCACCTTACGACCTGTACAACATGTCGGACATCATGGTGGCCAGCGCGGACTTCATTCGCTGCCGCCAGGTTTCGCTCAACTACCAGTTCGGACCTTCCGTGCTGAAAAAGCTGCATGTGAGAAATCTTTCTTCTTCTTTCAGCCTCACCAATCCTTTCCTGATCGTCTTCGACAAGTCATGGAGAGGGTACGATCCTGAAACTGCGGGCTGGCCTGCACGCCGGGTTACTTCCGTATCATTAAACATGACCTTCTAACATTGACGCGCATGACATACAAGCTATTTGCAATACCGGTGATCACTGCTTCCCTCCTGCTGGGCGGCTGCTCCAAGTTCCTCGAAGAGAAATCGCAAAGCGACGTGATCCCTAAAACCGTGGTGGACTTCCGTGAGCTGTTGCTGGGATCGGGTTATCCCGGCGCAGACCAGCCGGCGGATTTTATTTATCTGATGGATGATGATGTGGACCTTTTTATCGAATATGGTCAAAGCACAGGCTATACCATCATCGGCAGCCCGACCACCAAAACGCATTTCCTTCATTATACCTGGCAGCCGCGCATGGCGGAGGAAAACGGCGTGGGCGACCGCATCGGCGACCTTCCCACGAATACGCCGTACTACGAGATATATGACCGCATCAAAGGCTGTAATGCCGTGCTGGACCATATCGACGACGCCATTGGCACCCGGCAGGAAAAAGACCGCGTAAAAGCGGAGGCCCTTGCCGTCAGAGCCTATCACTATTTCCATCTCGTCAACCTCTACGGAGACCCGTACACGGAGCACCCGGACGGCCCCGGGGTACCGTTGAAGCTGAACTCCACGGTGGACGCCGAATTTCCGGCACGCAACACCGTGGCGGAAGTGTATGACGCCGTGCTGAAAGACCTGCATGAAGCCGCCCGCCTGATGGACCCGCTGCCTATCGTACGCAGGGACTATCATATCAACCAGCCGGCCATTCACATCCTGCTTTCCAGGGTATACCTTCATGCCGGTAAATGGGAAGAGTGCGTTACCGAAGCGAACAAGGCATTTGACCAGGGCGCTGTTATCCCGGACCTGACCACTATCACTACCGGCCCCTGGGTGAGCTATAACAACGAGGAAGTAGAATGGATGTATGGCGGCACCTACCAGGTCAACCAGACGGAATACTCCCCCGCGCCTGCGCTCCGCGCCAGCTTCCACTCCAACGACATCCGGCTGAAATATGGTTTCCAGCCGCAGGGGTCCGGCACCGTGCTGCTGAACAAACTTTTGTCCAACGGTCCAGGTACGATCGTACAGGCCATCCGCACTTCGGAAGCACTGCTGAACCGCGCGGAAGCATACGTGCAGCTGAACAATCCCGGAGCGGCGCTGAAAGACCTCAACGACATGCGCCGCCGCCGCATCATCGGTTATACAGACACCAGCATCACCGATAAAACCGCATTGCTCAACGAGATCCGCGACGAACGCCGCAAGGAATTCTGTTACGAGGGTTTCCGCTGGTTCGACCTGCGCCGCTACGGCCGCCCGG
The DNA here is from genome assembly GCF_007992715.1 of Chitinophaga cymbidii. GTDB lineage: Bacteria > Bacteroidota > Bacteroidia > Chitinophagales > Chitinophagaceae > Chitinophaga > Chitinophaga cymbidii. The sequence goes on along the minus strand of NZ_BKAU01000005.1, from coordinate 517,164 downwards.
CCATCACGCACCGCTATCAGCATGACGTATCAGAGAGCATCCTGCTGTACACGCTGGAAGAAAAAGATCCCGCGTACACGCTGCCTTTCCCGACAGGACTGCTGCTGCGCAATCCCGCGCTCTCACAAAACCCATCCGCAGATATGCCTGATAGAGTAGGACATTAAAATCTTTAACGCATGACACGCATTCATATGAAACGCCCATCTGGATTTCGCGCACCAGGAATGATATTCCGGGCGTTCCATCTGACCGCTAAAAAAATAAATATTGACAGATGAAACATATCTTTCTTCTCGCTTTTACCGGCCTGCTACTGGCAGCCTGCAAAAAAGATACGCCCATCGGCCCGCCGATCGGAATAGAACCGGACTACGTGCTGCCCCAGGGCGATGCGCCGGAAGAAGCGAACAATAAAATTCAGCAGCTGTACGATACCTACGGCTCGTATTTCCTGTACAACTTTACGCAGAAAGATTTCGAATGGATACAATCCACCAGCACCGGCGCCGGCAGAATAGACACCGCCGTGCTGGGCGACCCCGCCTACACCTCCGATATGCTCGCGTTCCTGGACGATGTGTGGCTGAAATTCCTGCCGGAAGATTTTAAAAAGGAAGGCGGTATTCCTTACCGTGTTTTTATCATGGACAGCATCCGGCAGTACCGCCCGGGTTACCCGCCCGGTATGGAGTACCTGAACTTCGATTTTAAAGTGATCGGGAAAGCCCTTGCCTTCAGCGGCATGAATGCCGGCCTCCGCACGATGACGCCGGAGCAGAAGCTGGCTAAAAAGAAGGTGATCATGGTGGCGATGTGGAATTATTATATCGGCAACAAGTTCCTGGATATTCCGCAGGCGTTCTACACCGTCAGCAACTATGCCGCTCCCAAACCCGCCACGCCGGTGAATGCGGCCAACCCGGAAAACCTGGAAGCATACCGCCAGAAAGGGTTTCTGCCATCGTCTTACAACACCGTCACCGGCAATCCCTTCGAATGGCTGGCTAACGACTATTCCTGGGTCACCAACGGAAAAAGCAACGACCTGAACTCGTTTGTATTTCATTTGCTGCAGCGTACGGACGAAGAAATGGCGCCGTACCTGGACAATTATCCGCTCATCAAAGAGAAGTTCGATATCCTGATCGATCACTTCATGGATAAATATCAGCTGGATGTAAGGGCGATCGCCAACGCCACTTATTGATCCTGATGCCTGAGCGCCCTCCGGCCAACCGCCGGGGGGCGTTCTTTTGCCATTCATCAATAATCAGGAAGAAGGCAGGTATAAAGGAAGGACATGATTGTTTCAGAGATGCCTTCAAACAATTACGCAAACAAACTTACTGAATGGAAAACGCCATCGTAAAAGTAGAAAATCTGTCGCACCGCTACACTGCTCAATGGGCAGTGAGGGATATCAGTTTCGAGATACGCAGCCAGGGAGTGGTAGGATTACTGGGCTCTAACGGGGCCGGTAAATCCACCACCATGAATATTATCTGCGGCGTACTGAAGCAAACCAAAGGCAAGGTGTTCATCAATGGTACAGACCTGGATAAAAATCCGGTAACGGCTAAACGTAACATCGGCTTTATGCCGCAGAAGCTGCCGCTTCACCTGGACTTCACGGTGGAGGAATATCTCACTTACTGCGCACACCTCCGCCTGGTAGATAAAGCGCAGGTAAAAAAAGCAGTAACGGAAGCCGCTGAAAGATGCGGCGTATTACATTTCCGGGACCGCCTGCTGCGCAATCTTTCCGGCGGATACCAGCAACGTGTGGGCATTGCCCAGGCCATCGTACATGGCCCGCGCTTTGTGGTGCTGGATGAGCCCACGAACGGGCTCGACCCCAACCAGATCGTGGAAGTACGCCATCTCATCCGCGAGATCGCCAAAGACAGGTCCGTGCTCCTCTCTACACACATTCTTTCCGAAGTGCAGGCCACCTGCCAGGAGATCAAAATGATCGACCAGGGGCAGCTGGTGTTTTCGGGTACGATGGATATGTTCGACAATTACATCGAGCCCAACAGCCTGATCCTGTCGCTGGACGAACCGCCCCCCGAAGAAGCGCTGCGGCAGCTCGAAGGCGTGCGTTCCGTGGAACAGATCGGCCCATACCGTTTCCGCCTCGGGTACGACGGCGACAAGAACACCACCCGGCGCATTGCCGCTGCCAGCGTGGAGCGCGGCTGGGGGCTGATGGAACTCGTAGTTGAAAAAAGCTCGCTGGATGCGGTATTCGCAAGACTGTCCGGGAAGGCCGCTAAATAATGTACTTAAAAAGACACCATTCATGAGACAAATAAATAAGATCGCGAAAGCGGAACTCTATACATTATTCTATTCACCCATTGCCTGGATGATCCTGGTGATATTCGCCGTTCAGACGGGCTTTGTGTTCAGCGGCAGGTTGCAGGAGCTGGTCCGTTACCAGGAACTGGTAGACGGCATCGGAGCAGGTACTTACGGCTTGTTCGGCGGGCAGTTGTCACTATTCCCCGCCGTACAGGGATATCTTTATCTCTACATGCCCCTGCTCACGATGGGCCTGATGAGCCGCGAGCTCAGCAGCGGCTCCGTGAAGCTGTTGTACTCCTCCCCGCTTACCTCCACGCAGATCATTTCCGGGAAATTCCTGGCGATGATGCTGTACAGCCTGGTGCTGATCGGCATCCTGCTGGTGTATGTTGTGCTGGGAGGAATTAAAATAGACAACTTCAGCTGGCAGGAAGCATGCTCCGGGCTGCTGGGCCTTTATCTGCTGATGTGCGCCTATTCAGCTATCGGCCTTTTTATGTCCTGCCTCACCGGTTACCCGGTAGTAGCGGCGCTGGGCACACTGGTGTTGCTGGGGCTGCTGAATTACATCGGCAAGGTATGGCAGGATATTGAATTCGTGCGCGACCTCACTTACTGGCTTTCCATCTCAGGCCGCGCCGGCACCATGATCGCCGGGCTGATCAGTTCGGAAGATGTGTTGTACTTCCTGATCATCATCACGCTGTTCCTCGCATTGGCCGTACTCAGGCTGCAAGCCAGCCGCGCCCATGCATCTTTCGCATCCGTATGGAGCAGGTATTCGCTGGCCCTGATCGTGGCGCTCACACTCGGTTATATCACTTCCCGGCCAAAGATGATGAGCTACTACGATGCCACTGAAACAAAAAGGAATACGCTCACGCCGGCGAGCCAGGAAGTAGTGCGGAAGATGACCGGCGGGCTCACCATCACCACTTATGTGAACCTGCTCGACCGCGAGGCTTTCAACGGCCTGCCCGCACAGGTCAATGAAGATAAAGACCGGCTCAGCCATTACCTGCGCTTCAAGCCGGAAACCAAACTCCGTTACGTATACTATTACGATAAATCCGTGAACCCGTCTTTCAGAAGCCCGAAAGATCCGAAGGACGAACCGCTGGACGAACAGGCGAAAAAAAGGGCGGAAATACTGGATATCGACCTGGACCTCTTCCTCAAGCCCGAGGAGATCAAAAAGAAGATCGACCTCAGCGCGGAAGGCAACACCTTTGTGCGCATCGTGGAAAGAGAGAACGGGCAGCAATCCTACCTGCGCCTGTACAACGACATGGTGAAGTTTCCCAGTGAAGCGGAGATCACCGCCGCGTTCAAACGCATGGTGATGAAGCTGCCTCGCATCGGCTTCCTGCAGGGCGGCCGTAAAATGGAAGGCGACCGTGCAAAGGATTACACCCTTTTTTCCTCTGAAAAATCCTTCCGCTATGCGCTCACCAACCAGGGCTCCGATGTGGAAACACTCGATCTTTCCGGTGACAAACAGATACCGGAAGACATGGACATCATTGTGATAGCGGACCTGAAAGAAGCGCCCGATTCCAATGTCAGTAAAAAGCTGAACGCCTACATCGCCGCGGGCGGCAACCTGGTGGTAACGCTTAAACCCGGCTCTGCGGTCATGGAAGCGTTCATTGCGCAGTTCGGCCTTAAAACCGTACCAGGCCAGCTCGTGCAGCCCAAGCTGGACGTGGCCGGCAACGTAGTGATCTGCGTACCGACCAAAGAAGGGAAAGCCATGGCGGAGATATTCGACAACATGGACAAACGCGGCCAATGGGTAGGCATGGTCAACTCCGCCGGTCTTGAAAAAGCAGCGGACAAAGGATTCAAATTTACGCCCATCATTTCCAGCCGCGATACGATGAAAACCTGGAACGAGCTGCAGACGATCGACTTCGTGAACGATTCCGCCAGTCTCAACCCGGCTACCGGCGAGCGGCAGGGCACGTATGTAACCATGATGGGCCTTTCCCGCCAGGTAGGTAAAAAAGAACAGCGCATCGTGGTGCTGGGAGATGCGGATTGCATCAGCAACGGCGGTATGACGCCGCCGATCCATCGCTACGGCGCATCCAACTTCACCCTCATCCCCGGCATGTTCCACTGGCTGTCTTACGGCACCGTACCGGTAGACGTAAGCCGCCCAGCCCCCACAGACAACCAGATACACATGAAGAAAAACGGCGCAAAAACGGCCAAAACAATATTGATGTGGATATGGCCGGGCATTATGCTGCTGACGGGCGCCATCCTGCTGATCCGCCGCCGGAGAAAATAAAAGCCGTGTTATGAGCCTGATGACCGACCAACAAACGATCAACGATCTCCGCCTTTTCGGCAAGGGGGGAAACGACGGCATCTATGCCCTGTTTAACCGCACGCATACCAAAGGCGGCTCGGAACTGCTGGAAGATATGTTCCGCCGCCCGCTGTCGGACGAGCATGCCATCAATGCCCGCAGCTCCGTGATCCGGTATTTCGCGGAGCATGCAATACCTTTTCCTTATGAGAACCACTGGTTCGATGCCGCGGAACATTACTTGTCCGACACGGATGAACGCACGCAGCTCAGCCACCAGGAAGATAACCTGGCGAGAAAATTCAACCAGATCATTGCCGCAGATACGCATTATAAAACGATAGAGAAAGGTGTGGCCGGCCTCATGGGCATCCTGCAGGCAACGCGCGCTTTCGTGAACGATGCCCGCCAACGAATGGCAGGCTTGCCGTATCATGAAGAAATCGACGCGATGGACAAACTGCTCTCCACGCCCGCGCTTCAGCCGTTACTGGCGGAAAACGGGAAACAGAAATTCTCTTTCGCCACGCTTTCCGTGTACGACCAGTTGCTCCGCTTCCGGGAACGGAACAAGCTGCGGCAGTTGCTGGATCACATCTACCTTGCCGATGTTTTGCTATCCGTTGCCGGGACGGCACGCGCGCGGGGATATGCTTTTCCCAAAGCGGTAGCGAAGGAGCAGCAGACCGTGACGCTCGAAAATTGCTGGCACCCTTCGCTGGAAAAGCCGGTAAAGAACTCGCTGGAGATCACGCCGGCAGGCAATGTGCTGTTCCTTACAGGGGCCAACATGGCAGGCAAATCCACCTTCATGAAATCCCTCGGCATCGCCATGTACCTCGGGCATATGGGATTTCCCGTGCCGGCGTCGAAGATGGAATTTGCGGTGCGGGACGGCATTTTCACCACCATCAACCTGCCCGATAACCTCAGCCAGGGCGCCAGCCATTTTTACGCGGAAGTGCTGCGCATCAAGAACGTGGCGCGGGAGTTGAGCCGGGATAAGTACCTGTTCGTGATCTTCGACGAGCTGTTCCGCGGTACGAACGTAAAAGACGCCTACGAAGCCACCATCGCCGTTACGTCCGCCATCGCACGCCGGCGCAACTGCATGTTCGTAGTATCTACACACATCATTGAAGCGGGCGAAGTGCTGAAAGAAAAATGCGGCAACATCCGGTTCATGTACCTGCCTACGTTGCTCAGCGAAGGCAAACCCGTGTACACGCACCGGCTTACGGAAGGCATTACGGCGGACAGGCATGGTATGGTGATCATTAAAAATGAAGGGATACTGGACATCCTGTCCCGGAAAAAAACAGAAAAGAAAAGCACATGAGTTTCATTGCGGACAAGCAAACGCTCGACGATCTGCAGCTGTTGGGCAAATACAACAGCGCGTCTATATTCAGTCTATTCAACCGGGTAAAAACAAAAGGCGGAGAACAGCTGCTGGACCAGATGTTCCTTCACCCGCTGACAAACGAGCAGGCCATCAACAACAGAAGCAGCATATTCCGCTATTTCCGCGATCATGCGGCCGAATTTCCATTTCAGCATGACGTTATCTCCGCGATGGTGGCTTACCTGGAAGAGAACAGCGAACAAAGCTCCATGCTTTCGCTCGTCAGGATGACGCGGAACAGGGCCATGGCTATGCTGACGAAGGATGAAACGTATGAACGCGAACAGCAGGGGCTGCAGGCCAGCCTGCTGATGCTGCGCGAATGCGATCAGTTGCTGCAACGCCTGGAACGGGATGCGCTGCATACCGTCACGCCATGGGCAGCCTGGGCGGAAAAGGCGGGGCCGGTGCTGCGCCATCCACAGGCCGCCGCTTTCCTGCACATGCCGGCGAACAGCGAGCTATCACTTTCACAGGCTGCACAGTTGCGTTACCTGGTAGCCGGCGTGTGGAAAGAACAGCTGCAGGCGCTGATCACTGCCACGTATGAGCTGGACGTGTACATCGCCGTTGGTACGGTAGCGCGTGAAAAACATTTCTCCTTCGCCGTTGCGCATCCGCGCAGCGCTAATTTCTTCACAGCAACAGATGTAAGGCATCCGCGGCTGGACAATGGAACGCCCAACTCCTTCGGGTTCAGCCACGAAAGCAATGTGATGTTCCTTACCGGCGCGAACATGGCGGGAAAATCCACCCTGATGAAAGCCTCCGGCATTCTGCTGTACCTGGCGCACATGGGCTTTCCCGTTGCCGCGCGGGTGCTGGAATTTTCCGTGCTGGACGGCATTTACTCCTCCGTGAATGTGCCGGATGATCTCCATAAAGGATACAGTCATTTCTATGCGGAGGTGCTGCGGGTGAAAACAGTCGCGGAAGCCGTGAGCGAAGAAAAAAGACTGTTCATCATCTTTGATGAACTGTTCAAAGGCACCAACGTCAAAGACGCCTATGACGCTACATTGTCCGTCACCACCGCATTTGCAGGCTTTACGGAATGTTTCTTCATCATCTCCACACATATCTTTGAAGCCGGAGAGGCATTACGGGAAGTGCCCTCCATCCGTTTTGTATTTCTGCCTACGGTGATGGAAGGGCACGTACCAAGATATACTTACAAGCTGCAGGAGGGCATTACCACCGACCGGCAGGGCATGATCATTATTGAGAACGAAGGGATACTGGATATGCTGTGACCTGGCGGCGCTGCTGATCAGCGTAACTAACTGAAGAAACCCGTTGCCCTGCCGGCGGCGGGTTGGTGATAATTCCTGCTTTTTCATTAACTTACTATTGTTAACCTGATCCACGAACACTTTTTGACAAACCCAAATGCAAAACCCAATGAAAAAGCAACTCATTCCACTACTGACCGCTACAGTTATCACCACATTAACCCTTACAGCATGCCAGGAAAAAGAAACCACGCCGGAGGTTTCAAACCCGGATTCCCTGCAGTCCAACGCCACCATCCTGAGCGCGCTGGGCCTGATGAGCGGGAACCCCATCCTGCCCGTCCCCACCGCCGACCCGGATATCATTTACGCCAATGGCAAGTACTACATCTACCCTACCGCCACCGGCCCGAACGCCAGCCAGTTCCATGCGTATTCATCCACCGATCTGCTGAACTGGACGGACGAAGGCATTGTGCTGGACCTGGCGAATGTCAGCTGGGCGCATACGGATGGATGGGCGCCTTCGGTGGTAGCGCGTAACGGTAACTACTATTTTTACTTTACCGCCGCCAAAAAAATAGGGGTAGCGGTAAGCACCAGCCCCACCGGCCCCTTTGTTGACAAAGGCAGCGCCCTCGCCACCGGCGACGGCACCGATCCGATAGACCCCATGGTATTCATCGATACGGATGGACAGGCTTATATGTACTGGGGCAACACCACCTTCAACATCCAGCGGCTGAATAACGATATGATATCGTTAACGGGCACCCGTGGGCACAACAAGCCCTCCAACTACTTCGAGGCCGCCTACGTGATCAAACGGAACGGTATCTACTACCTGATGTATTCCATCAACCATTTCGGTAATGATGACTATCACGTGGAATACGCCACTTCCACCAACCCCATGGGGCCGTGGACCTACAAAGGCCGCATCACTTCCCCACGGGGCGCCATAAAAGGGCCGGGGCATAACGCTGTGATCCGCAAACCCGGCTGCAGCGACGAGTATTTCTTTGTGTATCACCGACGCACCAGCACCAATATTCATGAGCGGCAGGTGGCGATCGACAGGATGTTCTTCGACGCGGCAGGCAACATCATGCCCATCAATATCACCAACTCGGGCGTTACGCAAACCAGCGGCACCACGCCCTGTTATGTGCCTAATCCCATACCCAACGGGCAGTACGCCATCCGCTCAAAGATCAACACCACTTCCGGCGCCGGCCTGTATCTCGATATTGCGGGATGCTCCACCGGCAATGCGGATGTGAGGACCTGGACGCGCACCACCTGCAACGGGCAAAAGTGGAATATCACCTACCAGAACAACGGTTTCTACAAGATCATCTCCGAATTGCCCACCCATAAATCGCTGGACCTGGATGCATGCGGCATCGACCGCGGCGCCAACATCCAGGTCTGGGATGTTTTTGCCAATGATTGCCAGCTGTGGAAGATCGAAGACCTGGGAGGAGGCTGGTACCGTATTATGTCGAAGTCCAGCAATAATGTAATGGATATTGCCGATGGCAGCGCCGCACCCGGCGCAGACGTGCGGTCCTGGAACTGGAATGGTACGGACGCGCAGATATGGAAGTTCGAGGCGCCGTGATGATGAATGCTCATTTTTGTGACAATTTATTTTTAGTTTGCGGGACGGAAGGATTATACGGACATTGCATAACAGCGACTTACATAATGAGCAACAACTGATAAGGCTGTTCCGGGAAGGTGACAGATCGGCGGCAACGGAGCTGTACAGCAGGTTTTACAAGGGCCTGGTGTATTTCGCGCGCAGGATCGTTGAGCATGCCGGAGAAGCGGAAGACATTGCGCAGGACAGCATGGTGAAACTCTTTGGCAAGAAAAACGACTTCTCCAACCTCACGGATATCAAATCATTTTTATACGTCAGCGTCCGCAACGCCTGTTTCAATTATTTAAAGGCCCGCGACCGGCATGAACTGTCGCACCAGGAACTATGCTATCTTACGCCCGAAGGAGAAGAGAGCGCAGACCTGGAAATGCTGAAATCGAGAGTACTGGCCGAAATCTACCAGGAGGTGGCCGCCCTACCCGCGCAATGCGGTGAAGTTTTCCGGCTTATTTTCATCCACAAACTGGGTACCGCCGAAGCCGCGGAAAGGCTGGGTATTTCCCCGCAAACCGTCCTGAATCAGAAAGCCAGGGCCATCAAGCTATTACGCTACCGGCTCTCCGAAAAGGGCTTCCTGACCTTACTCCTGCTTATGAAATTGCTGTAGAAAAAAAAATTTCTCCTTTTTTGGTTAAAACGACCTTTTAGTTGTGTTATACTAAAGGGATCGCTTTTATATAACATCCCACCACCACGATATGGATGCGCAAAGAATGAATGAACTGGAGCGCCTGCTGCTGAAAAAGCTGGAAGGAAAGATCTCCGGAGAAGAGCTGCGGCGCCTGGAAAGCTGGGCCGCGAAAAATCCGGAAAACCGCCGGTTGATGGAGGTTTTGTCCGACCAGGAATGGATGATGGAGCAGATGGCGGAACTGGAAGCGATTGAAATACCCGCGCAGGAACCGGTGGTAAGGCCCTTTTTCCGCCGCTGGGGCTGGGCGGCGGCGGTGATATGTCTTCTGGGGGCGGGAACCGCCTTCTGGCTGACGCGGCAACCCGCCGTACAAACCGCCCCCGTTGTGCAAGCGCCCGCGCAGCCGGACGTACAGCCGGGCCACGAAGGCGCTATCCTGACGCTGGCCGACGGCTCCGTGATCCCGCTGGACAGCACCCGCCAGGGCGAAATAGCCCGGCAAAGCGGCAGCAGGCTGACCCTCGGCAAGGGAGAACTGGCGTATGACGCCGGCGCACACAGGAAGGAAGCAGCGGAGTTCAATACCATCACCATCCCGCGCGGCAGGCAGTTCAGGCTGCTGCTGCCCGACGGATCGAAGGTATGGCTCAACTCCGCCAGCAGTATCCGCTTCCCGGTGGCGTTCACCGGAACCGTAAGGCCGGTCACGGTAACCGGCGAAGCCTATTTCGAAGTGGCCCAAAACAAAGCCATGCCCTTTATCGTGCATGTACCGGAACGGTCATCGCTCCGGGTGCTGGGAACACGCTTCAACATCAAGGCGTACCCGGATGAACCGGGCGCCGTGGCTACCCTGCTGGAAGGCAAATTGTCGGTGGAAGTAAGCGGAAAACAAACCGTTCTCCTTCCCGGCCAGCAGGCGGTGATGAACGGAACACAGCTGCAGAAAAGCAATGTGGCTGATGCCGAAGCATCCATAGCCTGGAAGAACGGATTGTTCAATTTCGACAATAAAAAACTGGATGCAGTGATGCGCGAGCTGGCCAGGTGGTACGATCTGGAGATCGTCTACCAGAAAGGAATACCGGATATCATGTTCGGTGGCGAAATGGGCAGGAACGAACCCCTGTCCAACGTGCTCCTCGGCCTGCAGGACGCTAACGTGAAATTCAGGATCGATACAAACCGGCGGCTGGTAGTTTTACCCTGAGGCCGGTCCATTTTGTCCCTGCGCGTTGCCCGAAAAACAAAAGTCTTGCCGAATAAAAAACCGGAAGTGATGGGGTCACTCCCGGCTGGCGTTCAGCAAGATTATAATGCCGTACAGTAATACGTTTAACAACCAAACCAAACATTGCAATTTATGCAAAAAACTGCTATTTGCAAGCGGTGGCGCGTGCCCGTTAAGGGCCGGTTCAGCTATCCCTTAACCGATGTATGTAGAAGGAACGATTCAGTATCTCTACCACACAGCGCGGCACGGCGGCAATTTCAACAAATGCTGCGTATCATGAAAATTGCGAGCTTTCTGCTTCTGGCTGTATGCCTGCACGTTTCGGGGAACGTCCGTTCCCAGCACATCACTTTCTCCGGCAACAACGTGCCGCTGGAAAAAGTATTTTCCGTTATCAAAGAACAGGCGGGTTATGTGGTGATGTACAACAAACAGCTGATCCGCGATAAAGAACCGGTGAGCATTTCCGCCAAAAACATGCCGCTCGGCGAGTTCCTGGACAAAGTGCTGAAAGACCGGTCGCTCAACTACCGCATTTCCGTGGAAACCATTTTCCTCTCCGGCAAACCGGCGGACCAGCAGGAGGCGGCGCGGGACGTGAAGGTGTCTGGCATCGTCTATACCCAGGAGCGGGAGCCGCTGCCGGGCGCTTCTATCCGCGTGAAAGGTACGCAGGCCGGCGCTTCCACCAGCAGTGAAGGGATGTTTACCCTGGCCGCGGTGCCGGAAGATGCTGTACTGCAGATCTCCTCCATCGGTTTCCAGGTGAAGGAAATCTCCATCGCCCGGCTTATATCCGGCAAAGCCATACCGGATGTAAAACGCCTGCCCGGCGACGATGCGTCCGTGAACTTCGAAGTGTTGCTCACCATGATGGTAGATTCCCTCGAAGCAATTACCGTCAACAACTACGCCACCGGCTACCAGACGCTCAGCAAGGAGCGCTCTACCGGCGCTTTCGCCACCGTGACCGCCTCTTCCCTGAAGCAGCAGCGCCTCAGCAGCCTGAATTCCCTGCTGGAAGGGCGCGTGGCGGGTTACAACAACGGGCTGATCCGCGGCACCACGTCCATGAACGGCGTTACCAACCCGCTCTACGTGATCGACGGTTTCCCGGTGGAGAACACCACCTTCGCCGGCAACTCCCTCCAGGAAAACCTTCCCGGCCTCAACCTGGAAGACATTGAAAAGATCACCGTGCTGAAAGACGCCGCGGCCGCTTCCATCTACGGCGCCCGCGCGGCCAACGGCGTGGTGGTGATCATTACTAAAAAAGCAAGAAAAGGCCGTCCACAGGTAAACGCATCCTCCACCCTTACCTACCGGCCCTTTAATTATTATACCGGCAACCTCACCAATTCCGCCGAGATCCTTGAGCTGGAAAAGGAATGGGCGGCCAGCAACCCGAATTTCCAGGGCGCCGGCGCAACTGCTTACGCGCAATCGCTGCTGGACAACAAGGTGTACATCAACCGGGGCGCCGATGCCTATCTCAATTTCTATGCGGGCAATATCGACCAGCAGGAACTGGACGCGCGGCTGAACAGCCTGGCGGGACAAGGATATAAGTATTACAACGATGTGGCGGAGTATGCCAAACGCAATACCCTCCTGCAGCAATACAACGTGAACGTAGCGGCCGCCAGCGACAGGAATGCATTCTACGCTTCCGCCACTTACTGGAACAACGCACAGGAAGATAAATATTCCGGTAACAAATCGCTCGGCCTGAACGTCCGCAATACCGCGCATTTCACGCCCTGGCTGGATTTTGAAGTAAGCACGTACCTGCTTTACACCGACGGCAAAAGGCAAATGTATGATCCGATGTCACCCGGCTACAATGTGATGCCGTATGACTATCTGAAAAATGAAGACGGCGCCAACTTTACCATGACGGCCGACCGACGCCTCAACTCGAACACCCTGTCGATCATCAACCAGTACGGCCTCTACAATATGGACATTACGCCGCTGGACGAGATCGGGCGCAACATCGAGAACATCAACAGCTTCATGAGCCGCAGCTACGCGAAGCTGGACGTGAAGTTCGCGAAGTGGCTGAACTACCAGGTGTCTTTCCAGTACGAGAACAACAACATGCGCACGAATACCCTGTACGACAAGAACAGCTATTACGTGCGCAACCGCGTCAACAGTTTTGCGGGATACACGGCGGACGAGGGGCTCTTTTACCTGCTGCCCTATGGCAACATCTACAACCGCGAGAACCAGTTGAACACGGCATACAACTTCCGCCAGCAGCTGAATTTCGACAAACGTTTCGGTCAGCATCACAACATCACAGCGATCCTCGGCTCGGAAACGAAGAGCATGAAGCTGGAACTGAACGACCAGACGCAATATAATTACGACCCGCATGTGCTGTCTTATGATCTGATCAATGCGAAAGCGCTGGCCAATCCGCAGGGAACGTTCTTCAACGGCACTTTCTCCGCCAGCGACATGGGTTTCGACCGGGAGATCATCAACCGCTTCGTATCGTTTTACGGTAATGTGGGATATTCTTATGATGACAAATATCTCGTGACAGGCAGCCTCCGCTGGGACCGTTCGAACCTCTGGGGCACCAACTCCGAATATCAGAACAAGCCGCTCTGGTCTGCCGGCCTCGGCTGGAACATCTACCGCGAATCCTTCTTCACGCCCGGCTTCGTGACCTTCCTGAAGCTGCGCGGTTCATACGGCGTGGGCGGTAATATTTCCAAAAACGCCGCGCCGTACATGACCGCATATTACAGCCCGAACTTCCAGGTAGGCGGCATCCAGGGCAGCATCAGTTCCAGGCCCAACCCTTTATTGTCTTGGGAACGTACTTTCACCGGCAATATAGGCGTGGACGTTACGATGTACGATAACCGGATCACGGGCTCTGTGGATTACTACCGCAAACAGGGTAAAGACCTGCTGGCGAATACCATGGGCGTACCCACCGAAGGGTTCGGCTACTCCACCTACGAGATCAATAACGGTGAAATGACCAACCACGGCCTGGAAACCACCATCAGCGCGGATATCGTCCGTTCCAAAAACTGGAAATGGAACCTCACCGGCCTCTTCGCCTACAACAAAAACAAAGTGACGTATGTGAATGTGGAAGCGCCGGTGTATTTCCTTCAGCTGGATTATCCGCAGGCTTACCCCCGCGTGGGCAATCCCTACCAGGCCCTCTACGGCTATGAATGGGCGGGCCTCAGCGCGGAAGGTCTGCCGCAGGTGTATGATGAAAAAGGAGGCATCGCAACCTTTTCACCCAGCGAGCTGGACGCCATCAAATACCTCGGTACCACCGTGCCCACCTACAGCGGATCGTTCAGCAGCTCCCTCGATTATAAGAACTTTACTTTCGCGTTCCTGCTGACTTACGAGGGCGGGCACAAAATGCGGAACACTTTTCTTCCCATGCTCGGCAATGCCTACAATTCCAATATGTTCAGCTACATGACGCAGTTCGGCGCCGTGAACAAAGACATCGCCAACCGCTGGCGCAAGCCCGGCGACGAAGCGACGACCGATGTGCCGAGGGCCATCTTCTCGGAAGATCCAGCTTTCAGCTCCGATACATATACCATGTACAGCAATGCGTCCATCAACGTGCTGAATGCGTCCAACATCCGCATGCGGAACATCTCGCTGGCGTACAATCTACCCGAACGCTTTATCCGGCAGGCTTTCATGCGAAGCGCACGCATCCAGTTCAACGTGGAGAACGCATTCACCATCGCAGCCGACAAGAATGCCAAATACCTGATGGGCGGGTACGTTAGACCCAATTATGTGTGGAGCCTGCAACTCGGGCTGTAATCATCGAACCTTTAAAAAAGAAAAAGGCAATGAAACGAATTATCAGATTAAACATATACATCGCCCTGGTACTGGGTATGGCGCTGACGAGCGGCTGCAGCAAGTATCTCGACATTGTGCCGAAAGGCCGCAAAATGCCCACCACGCTGGCGGACTTTGAAGCGCTGGTGCGCGACGAGTATGGCAACCACCGCTACCCGCATTTGCAGGCGATATACCTGCTTAACGACCGCTTCGAGCGGACGGAGGCACTGAACTTCAACCCCCTCAGCAAGGCCAATTATATGTGGCAGGAAGGTGAAAACAGGATCACTTACAATAACAGCGACGAGTCCGCCTACTACACCGCCTACGCCGCCATTTCCAACTATAACCTCCTTGTGCAGTACGCGCCGGAAGCTACCGAAGCTACGGATGCGGAGCGGAAGATGCTGGTAGCACAAGCCAAACTGGGCCGCGCCATGCACTACTTCCTGCTCGTGAATTATTACGCGGATACCTACGAGGCTTCCAGCGCCGCCACCAAGCTCTCTGTTCCGCTCATCGAAAGCGCGGACATCGGGGCGCCCTACCAGCAGGTGACCATCCAGGAAATGTACGATTACATCATCCGCAACGTCACGGAAGCTTTGCCCGACCTGCCCCTGGAAGGCGCCACCATTCTGCACGGCTCCAAAGGCGCGGCGCACGCTTTCCTGGCAAGAGTTTATCTTCAGATGGGCGACTACGACAAAGCCCTCGCCTCCGCCAACGACGCCCTCGCGCAAAACGATCAACTCTTCGACTGGGTGGCCTATTACAACAGCTACAAAGCCCAGATCGACGAGCCGGGCGTATATCCCAGCCTGCCTTCACCGCGCGCGTATGATTTCGTGGAAAATTATATCTTCGGACATGAAGATGCTACCTACAGCAAAAGGGAATACAACATCCGCACCGACCGCGCTGCACGTTTCGAGGCCGGCGACGCCAGCTTTCTCAGCCGCTGGAAGCTGCGCACCATTGGAACGGATACTTATTACTACAGCATTATGACCGGCCGCTTTAACGATGGCGGCATCACCACCTCCGAGGTGTACCTCATCAAGGCGGAATGCCTGGCACGGCAAGAAGATTGGCCCGGCGCCATGCAGGCCCTGAACGCCGTTCGCGTAAAACGCATCCTGCCGGCGCAATACACCCCGCTTTCCGCGGCCACCACAGATGAAGCCATCGGCTACATCCGCCGCACCAAGGAAAGCGGCACGCTCTTTTCCATCGTAGCGTTCGGGGACATGCGGCGGTTCAACAAAGAACCGCAATACGCGCGTACCCTCACGAAAACCGAGAACGGAAACGCCCTGTCGCTGGCGCCAGGATCGCATATGTGGACGATGCCCTTCCCGCAAGGCGCCATCAACAATCCCGGCAACGGAACCATTCATCAAAACGTAAATCAATAACCCATCATGAGAAAAACACTGCTCAGTAAAAGCTTCTTCACCGCGGCCGTTCTGGCGCTCGCCGTGATATTTTCATCTTTCCAGGATAAAGGGAAATACACCATCACCGGGCATTTCAGCGAACTGCCGGACGGCACCGTGATGGAACTGGTCCCTTCCGGTACTCACAAGGAAGAAAAACCCGTTGCCTCCGCCACCGTAAAATCCGGCCGGTTCACCTTTACCGGCAGCGTAGACGGCCCGCGCTACTTCTTCGTGAAGATCGCCGACGGCGGCTACAGCGGCTTTAACCTGATGGTGGAAAACGCGGAGATCAGCGTAACCGGCAAAGCAACGCCCGCCAAAGACGGCAAAGGCCGCTCCTTCACCGGCATCCAGGTGAAAGGCAGCCCCTCGCATACGGCGTATGAAGAAAAATCCTCCCTGCGCGGCCGCCTGAACACACTGTACGAAGCCTATCATGAACGCGGCAAAGCCGTTACCGACGAGCTGAGCGCAGCCCGCAACGCAAAGGATACCGCCCGGCAGAAAGAGATCATGGCTTCAGATGCATGGAAACAGTTCGAAAAAGAAGAACATGCATTTTTCAAGACCGTAGGCGATTCCATCACCGCCCTGATCACCGCCAACAAGGATACCTGGTGGGGGCCGTTCCTCATGCTCACCAACTTCAGCTATTTCACACCGGAACAAAAGCCGCTTTTCGAACAGTTCTCCAAAGAAGCGAAAGAAAGCTATTACGGCCAGGTGGTGCACGCGGACCTCTATCCGAAAAGCTATATCGGCCAGCAAGCTCCTTCACTGACGTTTGCTGATGTATCCTTCGCATCCATCGCGAAAGGGAAGAAATATGTAGTAGTTGATTTCTGGGCCTCCTGGTGCGGGCCCTGCCGCAAAGCCGTGCCTGCGCTGAAAGCATTTTATGCGGAGAACAGCAAGGACGTGGAAATCATTAGTGTATCTATCGATAAGAAAGATGCCGACTGGATGAAAGCCGACAAAGAAGAAAACTTTCCCTGGCACAGCTACCTGGACCGTCAGGACCTTGCGGACGCTTACCAGGTGAAAGCCATTCCCGCCATGTTCCTGCTCGATGCAAAAGGAATTGTGGTGGCGGAGAATGTGACGCTGGACCAGATCCGGGAGAAGATAAAATAACCGCAGGTTAAACATAGAAAAATGGCCGCTTCCCTTTCCGAAGCGGCCATTTTTGCATTCAGCTATTCACCTGGCATGCATATAAATTTGCGCGGCCATACACAGAAGGCCGTTCGTTCAGCTTCCGCACAGTCCCGTAGCCATCAAACAGCTTTTTAAGGCTGTTAAAAGACACCGGGTACGGCACCCACGGGTTGGGCACATCACTGTCGTATTCGATAATGATCCAGGATGCCCGTTCAGCAAGCAAGCCCATCGTTCTTTCAATAAATGCCGGCTGATCTTTTACATAGTGAAGCGCATTCGCGATCAGCAAACCGGACAATGAGCCCGCCTCAAAACTGGTCCGTTCAATGTCCGCCTGCCGGAATTGCAACGAAACCTTTTTATAAACAGGATCGATGTGCTGCCGGTCCTTATCAACACAAACAATACTGCTGCCAGACGGCAACATCGAGGCAAGCGCATAGCTGAATATTCCGCTTCCGCAGCCCAGGTCCGCCCATTGCTGCGCCGGGTCAGGCAACAGGGTGGCGGGTGCGATCAGGCTGCGGGCTTCTTCAATGGTCATAAAGTACAGATCAGAATATCTTTCCGAAAAATGCTTTCATGTCCTGCCAGGAAGCGCTGTCCGCCGCGGCATTGTAAGCAATGGGCAGATTGAACTTCTTCCCGGTTGCTGTAGCGGCAGGATTGCTGAAGGCATGCAGGGCGCCGGGGTATGATTTAAACGTATAGTCGGCGCCGATAGAATCAAGTCCCTTTTTGAACTGCGCTTCTTCTTCGGGAGAAATGAATTTGTCCGCCCCGCCGTGGCACACCAATATTTTGGATTTGAGCAGGTCCTTGTCCGGCGTAACGCCTGCGAGGCTGCCATGGAAGCTCACCACGCCATTGAACGGCAGGCCCATTTTGGCTGCGTTCAGCACCATAGCGCCGCCAAAGCAGTAGCCGATGGCGGCGATTCGGGAAGTATCGGTTTGGGAAAAAGTTTTGATCTCGGCCAGCGCAGCAGCCATGCGGGATTTAATAAGTGCGGCATTGGTATAGAACGCACCGGCGGTCTTACCCGCTTCGTCCGGCGTGGCGGCATGCCTGCCATTGCCGTACATGTCTACCGCCAATGCAATGTATCCCAGTTCCGCCAGTTGCCTTGCGCGGCTGCGGGTATAATCGTCCAGTCCCCACCATTCCGGCACCACCAGCACGCCCGGCCGCGGCTGTTCGCTGGCTTCGTTGTATACCACATACCCGATCAGCGTAGCGGTGTCGTCCTTGTAAGTAACAGTTGCTTCCTTCAGTTTGATGGCGGATGCTGCCGTTGTTGAATCCGTGGCAGTTTCCGTGGAAGCTGTCCGGTTATTGCAGGCCGTAGATCCTATCACGGCTGCCAGCATGACCGTACACAATAAGGTTTGCGTTTTCATATATAGATGCTTCATTTGAGCGATAAATGTCGGGATTTCCATTGATAATGAAAAACACCCTTATAATTTGACGGATTCCATGGTGTTAGCATCCGGTGTGATTGTCGCGAGTTATGTTCCGGATGGTGAGGTGAGGTTGGGTTCGTTTGTACCGGATGAAGTGAATGACGCTGAATTGGCCCGCCGGGAGAAATGGAGCCGGGAGTTAACATGATGTTAACGAAATCAAATATATTTGAAACAACTCACCCTAAACGCATAGAAATCCAGTCTTACCACATAGCAGGGTGAATTTCATCCTGCAAGTTTTTTTATCAATTAAAGAAAATCCCTATTGACGCTCCGGTTTGTTCGCGTCAATTACTTTCCCGTATTCCATACGTGGCTAATCCCGGTGCGGCATGTTGCCGCAAACGTACCCCCATGCGCTGTAACCTGTGTCAGGTCTGATTTTGGCGCATTCACCACTTATACTACCGGATACCCCTCAACGAAAATAATTTTCCCCTTTTGATTGTTACCTTATCAATTATTTTCCGTCATTATATTATAGATTCTCCGATTTATCTAAATAGACTTCGTACACAAATTATACATGAAAACTTAATCGAGATCATTAATGGATACATTAACTATCAGAAAGAATTTATGCTTCAAAACCATTTCACTGGCCATGGAGACAACGAAGGGGGTAGATATTTTGACAGGCTCTATAAAAATTTCAACAAGGATATCAAAGATTATGCGGGCAAATTGTTTCGCGGCAACAAAGCTGATAAGGAAGATTTCTTGCAGGATTTTTATATAAAACTTTATGAGCTATGCCACCAGCAAGATTTTCAGGAATTCAGGAATGCCAGGGCTTATTTGCTGAAGATGGTTCGGAATTCCTGGCTGGATTACCAGGAAAGTATGCGGGCAAATAAGAAAAAGTTAGAGCGGTACCTCCTCGACGCGGGGGATGCGCTGACTGCGACTGACTTTGAAGATATCCCAACGTACAAGGATATGCTTAAACTTCGCAGCGCAGCGGAAAATGCCATTCACCCCATACGCTGGCGCGAGATCTTTTGTGCTATCGTAGAGGGAGAAAAGTATGCCGGGATTGCCGCCCGCATGGGTTTAACATCCGACATCGTCAAAACCCAGGTATACCTGGCCCGACAGGCAGTCCGCAAATTTTGGGAAGAACAATGTATATAAGCCATTCACTAAATGTGCTTATTAACTAACTAAAAACAAATACTTATTTATGAAAAAGAATGCCGGATACTTTTATAAAGAAATCCCTGAAGATAATTCCACTACTGCACAGGCTCAATGGGCAGCGGTGGTGACAGTTTTAAGCGTACTGCTTTTTAATGCTGCCATGATAGTTGGATTTTGTATGGCGCAAATTTCACAGCCTTCTATTGCGCCATTGCCTGAGCATGAAATGGAAGAACAGCGATCTCATGACAAACGCCCTATTCCGCCTCCCGGCGTGTTCTGGCCTGGGTTGTGAATATTCATAATTAAAACTCCCGAAATAAAAAACGCCTTGTAAACTTTTCATTTACAAGGCGTTTGGCATCTCTTAGTAAACAATTTTCGAACTGGTTTTGCAGATTTAAAATTGCTTTGGCATCTAAAACCATTGTTAGTTACCTAGTGATAATGAAATCTGCATTGAATAATATGCAGCCGCTTGTCTTTGACGGCGTATACCAGCCTGTGTTCATCAGTTATGCGGCGGCTCCAGAAGCCGGAAAGATCTCCCTTCAAGGGTTCCGGTTTTCCAATCCCTTTAAAGGGAGAGCGTAAAGTATCTTTAATAAGGTCATTAACGCGCTGAAGGATTTTTTTGTCCTGTTCCTGCCAATAAAGATAATCTTCCCATGCGTTCGTCTGCCAGACCAGCTCCATGCTTATTTTTCAATAAGTTTATGTTTAACGGATTTCCCCTTATTCATTTCTGCTATTGCCTCTTCCAGCCTTTTCCTGTTAGCTTTGGTGCTGGTCAGATGTAATGTTTCCTGGATAGAATTATATTCATCCAGATCCATTACCACCACATTTTTACCCTGATTTCTGGAAACCACAACGATTTCTCTATCCTCATTTACTGCGTTCAGGTTTTCAGTGAGGTTATTACGAAATTCGGAATAATTAACTACTCTCATAAGTACTTATTTAAGTACAAAAATACGTACAAATAACCAAAGTTCCCAAAATAAAAACGCCTTGTAAATTATTCATTTACAAGGCGTTTGGTGCCCAGAACTGGATTCGAACCAGCACACCCTTGCGGGCGCTGCGACCTGAACACAGTGCGTCTACCAATTTCGCCATCTGGGCAACCGTGTTAGGGAGTGCAAAAGTAAGTACTTTTCAATTATTTCCAAATTTCCGCACTGAATTTTTTTACTGTTAAACAGCAATATTGAACTCGCGAAGCGTGTCGTTCAGGCTGGTTTTCAGGTCTGTGCTGGCTTTACGCTGGCCGATGATCAGCGCGCAGGAAACCTGGTACTCCCCTGCCGGGAATTTCTTTGTATAAGTGCCGGGGATCACCACGCTGCGGGCGGGTACGCGGCCCTTGTACTCTACAGGCTCGGGACCGCTCACGTCGATGATCTTGGTGGATTGGGTCAGCACCACGTTGGCGCCCAGTACCGCTTCTTTTTCCACATGCACACCTTCTACTACAATACAGCGGGAGCCTACGAACACGCCGTCTTCAATGATAACGGGACTTGCCTGCAGGGGTTCCAGTACGCCGCCGATGCCAACACCGCCGCTCAGGTGCACGTTTTTGCCGATCTGCGCGCAGGAGCCTACCGTTGCCCAGGTATCTACCATGGTGCCTTCATCCACATATGCACCGATATTTACATAAGACGGCATGAGGATAACGCCTTTAGAGATATAAGCGCCGTAACGGGCCACGGCATGCGGCACCACGCGAACACCCAGTTCTTTATAGTTGGTTTTGAGCTTCATTTTATCATGGAACTCGAAAGGAGGCAGCTCCATCGTTTCCATCGGCTGAATCGTAAAATACATCAGGATCGCCTGCTTCACCCATTCATTTACCTTCCATCCGTTCTCCGCCGGCTCGGCCACACGCAGTTTGCCTTTGTCCACGGCTTCTATCACGGCCTTTACCGCATCGGAATATTGCGTTTGCTGTAACAGGCTCCGGTCGTTCCAGGCGGCCTGTATTTGTTGCTGTACATCCATTGTCTAAATATTTCCGGCAAAAATAATACAATCGGGGAGAGTTAGGTAATCAAAAGCGCCGGCCGCTTCCTACCGGTTTAAAAATTCCTTCACTTTGGGATGCGTGGCAAGCTTTGCGATCAATAGCACGACGGCTACCGCTTCCAGCACAAAAGCCACCACCATCACCGTATCGCTATGCGGCCAGTGCATGATCTTGAAAAGGGCGCTAACAATAAACGCGAATGCCAGTAAAGCAAGAGACTGTGAGAGTTTCATAAGTAGAAATTATTGGTTCAGGATACAAAATAACAGTATTACTGCGCAGGCTTCCGGTCCGCATGCCCGAGGCTCTTGCCGGGGTTGACCTTGTCGCGCACCAGTTGCTTCACTTCCTTGATCTCCAGAAAATGACCTTCCCTTTTCCGGTCAAATACAATGTCTTCCCCTACCCTTATCTGGTAGCTGCCGGCAATTTCAGCGGGTTGCAGGGTAACGCCGGCGAGGTCTTCTTCAAAAGTAGTGAGCAGCTCCTGCGCCATGTAAGCGGCGCGCAGCAGCCAGCCGCATTTCGGGCAATATGAGATAGTGATAACTGGTTTCATGCTGTAAATGTACTGTTCTGTTTTAAGAAAACCTGCACCTTGTCCCCCGTTCCCATCAGCACTCTTTCAGCCAGACCGGTGAACAGGCCATGTTCCACAACGCCGGTGATATTTTTCAGCCGGGCAGACAGCCGCACCGGATCTTCGATCGTTTTAAAATCCACATCGATGATATAATTGCCTTCATCCGTCACAAAAGGCGCTCCCCTCACCTCCCCCTTGCCGTTGAGCTTTTCCAGCTCATGCAACACGTACCCCGAGGCAAAGGGTATCACTTCCACCGGCAACCTGAATCTGCCAAGCCGCTCCACGTATTTCGAGGCATCCGCGATGATCACCTCCTGCAAGGTCTTCACCGCCACGATCTTCTCCCGGAGCAAAGCTCCACCGCCGCCTTTGATAAGATGCAGCTCCTTCGTGAATTCGTCCGCGCCGTCTATGGTAATGTCGATGTGCGCCACGGAATTGATATCCACCAGGGGAATGGACAGCTCCCGGGCCAGCGCCGCCGTGCTGTTGGACGTAGGCACGCCCTGTATCACAAGCCCCTGCCGTACTCTTTCACCGATCTCGTGAATGGCCAGCACTGCCGTAGAGCCGGTGCCCAGGCCCACTACCTGGTGATCGCGGATCAGCTTCACGGCTTCGCGGGCGGCGTTCTTTTTTTCCTGTTCGGTGGATGATGACATGATGTGCTAATTTAGGTCATTCCTCTGATACATACAGGAAACGGATGCCGTCACTGTCCTGCAGATAACTTTCCGCTTTCTCCTGCCGGAGCATGTCCATCACCCGTATGAGCGTTTTGTAGCGGGCACTGTCACCAAAATGGAAATGGATACCGTGGATGGTATCCATTTCCATTAAAATCCTGCGCATGCCTGTCCTTGCCATATCGAGCTTTATCGCGTCCGTTATTTCATTTCCGGTCAGGCTGATATGGGCATAACTCCGGGGAGGGCAACGCAGCGCCGGGTGCCAGGACATTACCGCTTTCACGCTCCGCCACTTCGGCCGGTCGTACCGCATGGTGTAGGCGATGGTTATGCAGACCGCGGTGATGGCCAGCAGCCAGAAGGCCGTGAGCATAATAAAATAATTGTTCTTCCCTTTTACCAGCTTCATGCCTGTAGAGATGCAGCCGGAAAGGATTTCCACAATTATTGCTCCGCGATCGTAAAAGTCATTTTGTCCTTCAGCTTGCCGCCATTGCTTTGGAAATTGATGCGGTAAATATTATCACCCCAGTTCCGGCGGATGCCTTCGTCTTCCGCGGCCACCAGCGGCACTTTTTCCACTGCTACGGTCAGCGTTTCGGGATAATGCACATAAAAGTCTTTCGACTTGTAATGGATCACCAGTACGCCGGGTTTCACGGGCTCCGCGGGATAGCAGGTCATCAAATGCTGCGTGATCCCTTCGTTCTTTTTCAGCTCGAACATATCTTCCACCACCACGTTCTTTCCCTTGTTCAGCCGCACCTGCCGCTGCCATTTGCTGATACCCGCATCAGCGGGGTATGACGGGGCAATGTCCATGGTCATTTCGCTGAAGGAGCGGCCGGAGCGGTAAGCAACGGCCGTTGCCTTGAACCGTGCGCCGGGCGGCTGCGTGTGCCCGTTCACGGTAGGAACGTTATGAAAATCGGAGCAGTTGTACCAGATATCATACCGCCTGGAGCTGAAGGTCTTTTCCGTATAAGTGCCGCTGCCGATATCGATCAGCAGGGGCAGGCCATTGTAATACACCACGTAGTTGCCGATGTCGTTATGATTATGGCTTTCATCGTTGTTACCGCCTTTTGCGGCCACAAAGAAACCGCCGGTGCTGCCCGCTTTATCGCGCGAGGCCATCACCTGCAAGTCCGGCCACCAGGTATCCGCGGGATATGGCAGTCCTTTTTCCGCGCTGTTAAATTCATCCTGCATGAACATGGAGAAGAAATTGCGGAAAAAGTGGAACCTGCCGAGGTTCGCCTTGTCGTCGTTCTTCAGGTAGTAAGCGCCGAACTTCATCATGGCGGGGTCCTGTATGGCTTTGCCGTAGCGGTAGATCATGCTTCCGGCCATGCCCGGTTTGGGCGAGGCGTCCGCGAAGTTGATGAAATACTGTTCGCTGATCTGCGCCTTGTAGATGAACTGACCCATGTTGCGCACTTTCTCGTCCTTGTACGCATAATCAAAGGCGTTGTTGCTGGCGAGGTTGAGCAGGGACAGGTTATCGTACAGCGATGCGGCGGCAGCCCCCCAGTAGCCCGGCCCCTCATCGCAGCCGCCGTCCAGCGGATGCGGGTTCAGGAACGCATCCAGCACATGCAGCATTTTGTTGATGCCCGCCACGCGCAGCGTATCGTTCTTTTCCAGCAGCAGCAAGGCGTTGAGCCAGTTGGAGCAGATCCAGGGATTCCAGTTGTTAGGGCGGCGCCCGGCGGCGTTGGCGGCCATCCAGCCGTGGCGTTTCGTCATCAGCGGCTGAAAAATGCGGCGGTTCGTTTCGTAATAGATACGCTTCCGCACCTGTGGCGATACCGCGTCCAGCTGATCGCCCAGCAGGTAATCCGCCCAGGCGAGATAAGTAGCTGTTTCCGCCGCGAAGAGGTCTACAAATGGGGCGGACACATCCACCAGTCCGCCGTACTCCTTCCCTTTAGGCAGATGTGCCGAAGCGCCCCAAAAAGATTCCTCGCAGATGGACCATATGCCGTTGATGATCTGGTCTGTGAAACGGCCTTTGTTCTCGTATGCTTCCGCGATGATCAGCACACCCAGCACCTGCCGCTTTTGAAAGCTGATGTGTTCGTATTCGCTCCTGTTGCCAGTGCGCGCGATGAGCATGGATTTGACGGCGGGAATGCCGGGCCAGTTGAATTTCAAAAATCCTTCCGCTCGTCGTACAATGGCCTTTATGGTTTCAGGATCGGCTTTGGCCCATCCGGCCTGATCTCCCGCGCGCGGAAAAGGTTTCCATTCCGCCTGCGGCACCAGTACTCCGGCCAGTTGCGCGGGCGTGAACCTGCCGCTGAGCAGGTTCTGCTGCTGTGCGTTTACGGGCGCATAACCTGCCAGCAGCAGGCAGGCCAGTAAAAATATTCTTGTCATTTTTCCCATTTTTCGAGTGGTTGTGTAAATGGACTGTCCTGTACTTTGCCGCCGGCATGAAATGCCACCACAATCCGCGCTGTTGCTGCCGCCGGCAGATGCACGGTCAGTTTGGAAATGCCTTTGTTCGGATTGTCTTCCTCCGGATCGGGGGAAGATGGCAGCGGCGTGGCCGGCATCACGCTGAAAGCCGCGCCGGCGGGCGCCAGCAAGGTGGCGGTATATTGCTTCCCGTTTTGCGAGAACGTAGCGGTTCTTTTATTGCGGCCGAGCGACACCTCCGCTTTCGTATGTGCGAACCAGTAAATATCGGAAGGCCGGGCGCTGGCGATCTCATCCTGTATGATCACCGCGCCGGTTTTCTTCAGCAGCGCAATGCCGCGCTTCACGGATGTGGCCTGCGTTGCATAAGCAGGCGTGAGGTCCATGACGGCGTAAGCCGCGTCGTTCCGGCTTTTGAATGCTGTGATCTTCGCTTCGGCGCGCGGGTCCTGATCTTCTTCCTTACCGGGGTTGATCAACACTGTATTGTGCGCTTCCGCGCGGTTGCGGTAATACTCCCAGCGTTTGCCGCCTTTGGCGGAATTGAAATATCCGGGCATGTTATAGTTATCCGCCCCGAGGTCTACCACCCAACGCTCGCCCTGTGCGTCGAGGATGAAGCTGCCGAGGTCGAGGTGACTGTGATTGGCCTTGTTATCCCCGGCTTTGAAAGATATAAATGTAGCATCGGGATCGTTCCACCGGCTGCGCATGGAAGCAACCTCGGCTATACGAAAATATCCGTCCGGCGGCAGTTGCGGCGCTGATCGCAGCAGGGCGGCATCATACCAGAGCAATGCAAAAGGATCGGCCACCTGGAAACTGTGCAGGTATTGCGCAACTTCCGGCTGGTTAAACCGTTTGGCGAACCAGTATAGCTGTGCGCCCTTGATGGGGCTGTCACCGCCATCCGCATAATTGAAAGAGCGGTTAATGGGACTGTTCAGATATAAGGGGAACAGGCCGGTTTTGGAAAAGCCTTCTATGGCTGAAAGGCCAAAATCCTTTCCCAGCGCGCTTTGCATGGCGGCGATGATCGCCACGTTGTAGCGGGTGGCGTAGTTCCAGTAGCCGGGCCCTTCATTCCAGGCGCCGTCCGGCGCAAAATGATGCATGGCCAGCGGGAGGTATTCCACCACATATTTCAATATTTCATTCGCCAGCTTCGGCTCTTCATCCGCAATAGCCAGTGCGCCCACGCCAATGCCGCCGTTACACACCTGGTTCCAGTTATGCGGCACTTTGGGCCACCAGCTGGTTTCCCGGGTAGCCAAGCCCTGGTAAGCCAGCAGCGCATGTGATAATCCTTTTTCGATGATCGCGGAGCGGATGATCTTCCGCCGGTCTTTATCGAGATAATGAAAAAGCCAGTCGTACCCGATCGCAAACGCATACGTCATCTCCCCCACATCCAGGAAGTGCGTAGGATTCCAGTCCGGGAACTGCGAGGCGGCCAGCAGCTCATTCCAGGCGCGCGCGGCAAAACGTTCTTCGCCGGAAACATTGTACAGCAGCGCGAGGGTGGCTACGCGGTCCACTACCCTTCTGCTGGTAGCCAGCAGGCGTTTGCCGTCGGGGATCACGTAAATGGACGGTGGAGCTTTCAGCAGCTCTTCGCCCTGCGCATACAGTTTTGCATACGCGGTTTTCATATAATCATCCGTTTCTTTCGCGGCGGCGATCCTTTTGAAATCATCCGTTGTGGCGATCAGCCGCGGATGTTCTTTGCGGAGGCCGGCCAGCAGCGGTTCCTGTCCGGATGAAGCGGTCGTGCACAGGATAAGGAGCGATAAAAAAAAGTAGCGCATGGTCGTTATTTTTTGATCAGAATGTCCATTCCGTAAGGGTCATCATATCATTGTGAAAATCCTTGTAGCGGTTGTGCAGCGGTTGCTGGTCCACGCTGGGGAACTTTTTGCCGGCGACGGCGGACAGCTCAAGGTAACCTTTATGGTCCGCCGGCTTGATCTGCTGATGTTTCCAGTCTTTTTCACCGGCCGCGTACGGCAACATCCAGGCGTAGGCTTTGCGTAGGCTTTTTTTGCCGGGGGATTCAAAATTCCACAGATCGATGCCCACATTTTCCGCCAGCATCGCCAGCTCAAAAAATCCTTTCAGGTTCATCTGCGAATAGCTCCATGACAAGGTGCGGGCCAGCTCGTGCGGCTGGCTGCCGTCTTCCTTCAGCTGACTTTCGATACGCTTTTCGGTCTGCTCTTCCAGCAGCTGTTTTGCCAGCGCGGGCTGTTCCGTGAACAGCGCCATCGCTACGGTCTGCACGTCGTACCAGGTGCCGTGGTTGTTGTGCTCGTCCGCTTCGTCCAGTCCGATGGGACTGGTGCGCATCCATTGCAGAAAATCCCGGTACCATGATTGTATACCCGCATACTCCGAAGGTTTCAGCGCGGAGGAGTTCTTTAGCAGCTGAACACCGTCGATCAGTTTTGCAAGGTTCCGCGTGTCGATAATGCCAATGCCTCTTCCATCCGTGCGGCCCGGAATAGCCTGACCGAAATTGAGGTGCGGGTTCATGCGGGTGGACGGATCGAGGAACCAGGTGCGCAGCAGCTTTGCCGCATGCGCGGCGTATTTTTCATCGGCGGTAAAGAACCAGGCCAATCCCAATGTGTACACATCCTTACATAAGGCGTTGTGATATTCCGCATCGCGGATGGCGTACCGCTCGGGGTTCACCTGGCCGTCTTTCCGGATGTAAGGCAGTCCGTCCGCCTTCGTGGGATCCGGCCACCAGTAAGGCCCCACGCTCATGTAATCATGTTTGTCGCCGCTTGCGGGGGCCTTGCTTTTATACGTAACGGAGTAAGGCCCCTGTGTGAGCGCTTTGTCCGCGTCTTTCAGCAAAGTGGCCAGCGCCTGCTTCATAACAGGATCGCCCTGCTTTATTTTTTCCCTGGATGCGAGCAGCACCTCCGGCTTCAGCAGAAAGGTCGGGGGACCGGCGCTGACAGCGGACAATGAGCAAAACAGCAGCAGGAATGATAGTAACTTTTGCATAACGTTTCATTAAAATGCAAATACAGGGGCCGTGTTCGGACAGCCCCTGTATTTTCTGATGATGTTTATTGCATGGTATAGCGCTTCATGCTGATCGTTGCGGTTTTTGAGCCGTTGTTGACATTGTTGACGAAAATGTAGGCCCGGTATTTCCCGTCCGCCGTTTCCACCCATGCGCCCGCTTCTTTCTTCAGGTTGACGGCGAAGTTGGGCGCGTCGGTGAAACTTTTCTGCTCGAAGTCCGGATCATCGATATAGATACCGAATTCGAGCCGGGCGAGGTGTCTGTCCCGCAGGGCCCAGGTCTTGATGATCTTCGTATTCCTGTCAACACCCGCGGGCAGCGTAACACCCGGAAGATATTGCGGATCTGCGGCAGGTGCAACCAGTGCGTGATTGAAGGTCAATCCGGCTGGTGTACGGTAGAGATACACGAGATCTATCTTCTCCGGGTTGGCGGTGGCTTCCGCGGCGGTGTAGACCGCCATGTCCTCAATGGAAATATAACAGGCCGCGGCGTCTGTTGCCGCCATGTCCAGCTTCATATCCATTTTAGAGATGGTGTAAGGCCCCATGGAAAGGGACACCGCTTCGCCGTTGCTGCTTTTAGCGGAGAAGGTGAAGTTGACCGTTTTCCCGCGCGCTTCTTCCGGTATCCGGTAAAAATAGCGGAGAGTGGCGGCGCTGGTGTCTTTGTTGAAAGTCACGCTGGTAGTAGTGCCGTTGGTGGTGGAAGGTTCCGCTACCGGTACGCCGGTGTCTATGCCGCCGTTGGGATCGGTGAAGAACGAACGGTGTTCCAGGTACGTTCCCGTGGCGCCGGCGATTGATGCTTCCGCCTGCGCGGAAACCAGCTTGCCCTGATCCGGCAGGATGGCCATGGCGTAGGCAAACTCGATGTTAAGCCCTATTACATTCGGCCCCAGCGTGCGCTTGATCGCATCGTTCTGCAACCCGCTCTGCGGCGTGGGCAATGCATAGTCATCATCCTTGCATCCTGCCGCCAGCAGTAATGGCAGGCAGAATGATATATATAAAAATGATCTGAATGACATAATCGTTGATTTAAGTATTACAAACTATTGCTGAACGGAAACAAGAACGGTATATGTTTTCCGTACCTGTCTGTTGCCGGACACTACCGTGTATTGCCGCGGGTTGGCGAGGTCGGAGAAATCCGTTTTACCGGCTATTTTCGGGTCCAGCTTCGCGTCCGTTACCAGGGAGAACCGCGGGTAGAGGTTCCGGAGATCGGTGCCGAAGAACACTTCTATATTGATGGTGCAGGCGACTGTATCGATCGTTGGATTTTTCGTTCTCACGGTCTGATGGTCCGCTCCCCACAGGTCGAAATCACTCACATAACATTCCGCGCGGTTGGTGATCAGCAGCCCGTCCTCATCCACCGGATGTTCTTTTTTGCATCCTGCCCAGGCCAGTGCCGCCAGGAGGACGGCCACGATTATTTTCATATGTCTTTTCATCTCTTTCATGTTTTAGGTTATAACCAGGGTGTGTTCTGTGTGAGCTTCGGGTTACGGTCCCGCTCACCTGGCGGTATCCTGAAGATGTAGTTTTGCTGGTACGTTCTTTCAGGCGTGTTCTGGTAATAGCGGCTCACGATCTCGCCATGCGTATCGATCCGCAGCACGGCATCTCCGTACGGCGGGCCCCACACTCTTTCCAGCGCTCTCCAGCGGCGGAGATCGAATCCACGATGGCCTTCACCGATCAGCTCAATGATCCTTTCCTGCTCAATGGCGTCGAAGAACACTTCCTTGTTCGCCGTTTTCGTACCGCTTAATGGCGGAAGATTACCGCGGTGGCGGATCTTGTTCAGCAGGTTGATCGCGTCCGGCTGCGGGCCGTTCACGGCGTTGGTGGCTTCGGCGTACATGAGGTACACATCCGCCAGGCGCATCACAGGCCAGGCGTAGTTCCCGTCGCTGCGGCCGAGGCCCGGCGTATTGCGCACGAACTTGCGGAATACATAGCCGGAGTTGCTGCCGTCCGTATTATAGGAAATGTATTTTTCACCGTTGATGATCACTTCCTGGTTGCCGGCTTTGTATATCCAGGGCACCCAGTTGGTGACTTTCAGCGAGGCGAAGCCGAGGCTCATTTCGTAATCCCACTGGATGGTGGACTTCATGCGGTAGTCCCGGTCCACATAGCTTTGCGGATTAACGGCAGAGCGGTCGGCCGTTCTGGCGCCGGGCGTGGCGGGGTTCATGGGTATCAGCGGCGGCGCAAAATCGCCGGTGGAGATAAGTTGGTAGCGGTCCGCTATTTCATAACGCGGCGTGATCCAGCACTGGGAGCCTTCGTGGTTACGGCCCGCGAAATCCCTCATCAGCTCTTCTCCCTGGTTGGTGCCGGTACCGCCGTGAGCGAAACTCATGATGATCTCGGGGTCTCCGTTGGCGATTGGCGTGAAGAGGTAGTAATAGTTCGGCAGCTTCTCCGCCAGGCCGGGGGGATCGATCTCTCCCGGTTCACCGCCACGGAACAATTCCAGTCCGTAGTCATTGATCACTTTGCGGAAATCTTCCGCCGCGGCATTGTATGCGGCAGTAGCTGCGGCGGCGTCCGGTACGAAGCCCTGCAGTTCAGGCCATCCGAACTGGTTCCAGCAGGCCCAGTACAGCTGCAGCTTTCCGCGGAACGCGAGCGCAGCCGGTTTGGAAGCGCGGCCCGGCTCGGATGCATCCGGCGGCAACTTGTCAAATGCGTAGTCAAAATCCGCGATGATGGAATCTTTCACCTGGCCGATCGGCAATCTCGCCAGATCCGCCACTTCCGCATTGCTGTTGATCACCTTGCTGAAGTAAGGCACATCTCCCCACATGGAGATCAGCCGGAAATATATCATTCCGCGCAGCAGGCGCGCTTCGCCGATCACTCTTTCCAGTTCCGGCAAAGAAGTGGCCGTGGCATTGGGCAGCATGCGCTGTACATTTTCTATCACATAGTTCGTACGGGTGACGCCGCCATACAGGTAACGGTACATCTTGTCGAAATACTGACCATAACCCGAAGGGGCATACGCACTGCTGGCCGAGCTGGCATGATAGGCATCTCCTCTCTGAAGATTGCCGTTCGTTACGGCGTTGCCGCGGTTCCGCACATATTCACCGTGCCCGTCAAAATAATAATCACGGTCGAACAGCGGGCGTACGTCCGCATACGCGCCCATCAATGCGATGGTGGCGTCCGCTTCTGTTTTCCAGAAGGCGTTGGCGCCCAGGTCTGTCGTTGGTTGCTGATCGAGCAGGTCTTTTACGCAGGATGTTGCAAAAATGATGACACCTGCCAACACTGCCGTCAAGCTTATAATAGTTTGATTCTTTTTCATGGTTACAACATTTTAGAGGCCCACGTTGACGCCGATGGAATAAGATTTGTTCAGCGGGTATGCATTGCTTCTGTTGCCGGTAAGCTCGGGGTCAAGCCCGCGGTAGCTGGTAATGGTGGCTACATTCTCGGTAGAGCCGAAAATGCGGAAGCTGTTCACCCCGATCCTTTTCAGGAGGTTTTGCGGGATCGTATATCCTACCTGGATGTTCTTCAGCCGGATGTAGCTCAGGTCATCCAGCCAGAAGGTGGTTTCTTCCCTGTTGGAGCTTCCGAGCAGGCGGGGCCAGGCGCCGCCGCGGTTCTCCCAGGACCAGGGGTTGTTCCAGTGCTCCCAGGTGAAGGCGTAGCGTTGCTGGCCGTAGTTCACGTTGTTATAGTTATTGATCCAGTAGTCTTTGCGCCCGGTAGCGGCGGTGAAAAGAAAAGCAACGTCAATGCCTTTCCAGCCGAGGTTCACGTTCAGCGCGGCATTCGTCGTTGGCCGGTCGCGCTGCAGATTGGGATACGCTTTCTTGTCATCTCCCGTGATCCTGCCGTCGCCGTTCAGGTCCTTGCGCAGAATATCTCCCGGCGAAGCACCTTGTGGCGTGGCATTGTAAACGTCTTCCCAGGTTTGTGCAATGCCCAGGTCTTCATACGTGTATACAAAGTGGTACGGCATGTTGATGAACGTGTAGCCTTTACCGAGGAATTCATTCCATTTTTCAAGATTGGTGGCGTTGTAGGAAGCGTTCAGGTTGACGCCGTAACGGAACTCTCCCACTTTGTCTGACCAGGTGATATTCGCTTCCACACCACGGTTGCGCAGGTTGCCCATGTTCGCGCGCGGCGCTTCATAGGCACCTGTCAGTAAAATGGACATCTCGGAGCTTTGCAGCATGCCTTTCGTGAGGCGGTTGTAATAGTCCAGCTCTGCGGTCAGCCTGTTGTCAAGAAAAGCAAGATCAAGACCGATATTGAAGACCGTATTGGCCTCCCATGTCAGGTCGCGGTTCACCATTTTGCGGTATACGAATCCTCTTACGATATCCTCTCCGCTCATGTAGTTGCTGGTGTTCAGCGTTTCCTGCTGCTCATATCTGCCTACACCGGAGTTGTTACCCAGTCCACCGTAAGAAACCCGCAGCTTGCCGCTGTTCATGAAGCGGCTGGTGAAAGGCTTGATAAAGGATTCTTCCGTAAAGCGCCACCCGACCGCCGCGGACGAAAACAGGCCGTACTGGCTGCCCGGCAGGAATTTGGAGGAACCGTCGTAACGGAAATTCGCTTCAAAAAGATATTTGTTGAAAGCGGTGTAATTAAGGCGGCCGATGTAGGAACGTAAGCCTTCGGCGCTGGAGTTACCGCCGGCGCTTTGTATGTCGGTCAATGCCGCATCCACTTCGTGCAGGGAGGGATGCAGGCGGTCGTTCCTGCTGGAGGATTGGGAGCGGGTGTACCAGTATTCTTCGCTGTAAACGCCCATCACGGAAAGCTCGTGGTTCTTGCCGAAAGTATTCTGGTAGCTGAGCCGTCCGTTCATCAGCGTTTTATAACCGGTGTTGGTGAAGTTGCCGATGCCGGCATTTTCGCCCACGTAGATACGCCCGCCGAAAGTGTTCGTCTGGAAGTTAAAGGCCTGGTTGGGCATGTTGGCATTCCAGCGGAACTGGTTGTTGTACGTGAGAATGTAATCAACGCGGCCGGTGAGCCCTTTCACGGGCGACCAGTCGAAGTAAATGGAACCGTTGGCTTCCTGGCGGTTCATACGGCTGAGGGTGTTCATATACACCGTGTACGGGTTATACGCCTGCGCGTCTTCGCCATACGCCATTACACCGCCGTAGTGGCCGGATACAGGATCGTAGGGCGTGATACCGGCGATAGCGTATTGCAGGTCGAAGCCCGCTGTATTAGTAGGTGCATCATCGGTAAAACCGTCTTCCAGCGCATAGGTGAGCTTGGACCAGTTGCCGTTGAAGCGCACGCCCACGTTCATGTTCTTGCGTATCTTATAATCGTAGTTGAAACGCGCGTTGTAGAGCTTGTAGTCGTTATTGATCTGCAAACCCTTTTCATCCTGTACGCCCACGGAAATGAAGAAGTTGGAGTTTTCTCCGCCGCCGGAAGCCGAAACGTTATAGTTCTGGATGTTGCCGGTGCGGGAGATCACATCCCACCAGTCCGTGTTCGGATACCGCAGCGGATCTATCATGCCCAGGGCCATCCACTGATCGATCGTACCGTTTTTGAACTGCCAGGCCGCGGGTTGCTGGCTTACGGCGGCGCCGCGCTGGTGCATGGTGAGCGCACGCGGATAATCCGCCATGAACTGATAAGCCTTTGTAGGCTTTACGATGGCGAGGTTGCCATTAAAATTGATCTGCGCTTTTCTCATGCCTTTACCGGATTTGGTAGTGATGAGAATAACGCCGTTCGCGGCGCGGGAGCCGTAAACAGATGCGGAGGTGGCGTCTTTCAGCACGGAAATGCTTTCGATATCATTTAGGTTGATGCGGTTGATATCCACATCCGGCATGCCGTCCACCACGATCAGCGGGTTGGCGTTGTTCACTGTCCCCAGGCCGCGGATCAGCAGCGTGGCCGAGTTCCGGCCCGCCATGCCAGATGACTGGTTTACAGCGAGGCCCGGCACCATGCCGGACAAAGCGGAGGACGCATTGGGCAATGCGCGTCCCGCGATCTTTTCGTCTACTTTCACGGCAGACACGGCGCCCACGAGGTTTACCTTTTTCTGGGTGCCATATCCAACAACAACAACCTCACCCAGCGCTTTCTGGTCTGACCGCAGCACGATGTTGCGCGTGCTGGCGCCGGTGAATGCCGCCTCCTGTCTGGCATAACCAATGAAGGAAAATTCCAGTACACCGCTGTTGGCATTACTGCGCAGGGTGTAGTTGCCGTTGGCGTCGGTGGTGGTGCCGGTTCCCGTACCTTTTAAGGCTACGGTAACACCTGGCAACGGCAGGTTGTGTTCGTCTGTTACACGTCCTTTAATAACAACGGACTGTTGCTGGAAGAACGCAGCCGGCGCTGTAGCAGGTGGCAGACACAGGGCGGCCGGAGCCATCGCCCATAATATCCACCTGGCATGTAGCCAGCGCGGGCACAAAGAGAGTGGGAAACTGTTTAACATAACGCTTTATTTTAAGGGAAGGCAATACAACGTCATTATGCCGGTTTCCGACCGGCATTCAGCTGAACAAGTCAGCGCAATGCAAACGTTTGCATTTTCAGGTTAAAAAACTCAACCTTGTTTTAGTGGAAACAAAATTTTCATACGTGGAAGCAGTTTTAGTTAGTTGATGGAATTTCTCGATTTTGGTTCTTGCACTTAAAACAAATGTATAAAAAACAATCGATTGTAATTAAAAAAATTTTCGGGCTTTTTCAGGAGAAAAAATTGTCCGGCAAACAGCAATTATATGTAATACAATAAATTGATTAACAATCATTTACAAGGAAATAAAGATTTACTAAAACCGCGCGAACCTGATAAATATACTTGATAAGATATCTCCAAAATAATTAGCGTAAAAAATACACCTCTACTTTTCTAGTGTAAGGGGTGAATTATTATTCCCATTCATCCTGGTAAACGAATTTGGGCATTTGCCATTCATAACGGATAGCGAGCAAACGAAGAACAAGTCCCGCTACGGCGGCGATGATGGTAGCGAGGTGAATGCTGTAGCCGAGGTATCCCACGCCTGCATATACAGCGCCGGTGATAATGGATACGCTCGCATACACTTCCTTGCGGAACAGCAGCGGCACATCGTTGCACAGTACATCGCGCAATACGCCGCCGGCGCAGCCGGTGATCATCCCGCTCAGCAATACTATGACGATGGAAAGCTGCATCTGCTCCGCTATCTGGCAGCCGATGATGGTAAAGACCACCAGGCCGAGCGCATCGAGATAAAGAAAAAGTGTGCGCAAACGTTTCATCACGGAAGCGATCAGCGCCGCAAACAGCGCGCCGCCAGCGGTGATCAGCAGGTATTCGGGATGTTCCACCCAGGTCATGGGATAGTGATCGAGCAGGATGTTGCGGATGGTGCCGCCCCCGAGGGCGGTGACCCATGCGATGATACAAACACCTATCCAGTCCATATTCCGCCGCCCGGCAGATAAAGCGGCGGTCATTGCTTCTGCGGTGATGGCAATGATGTAAAGAATGTGCAGCATGATCGGGATTTTGCGGTCAAGTTACGAAAACAACTATCCCGTCTGCCTTTTTAGTAATAATTTTGCCGCTAAACCAGACCTGATTTGAGCGCTTCCGTTTTTCTGATAACACCGCCCTTCACGCAGCTGAACACGCCCTACCCGGCGACGGCCTACCTGAAGGGCTTCCTGAACACCAGGAACATCACTTCCTTCCAGGCGGACCTGGGCATTGAAGTCACCCTCGCCCTGTTCTCCCACCAAGGGCTGCAGCAGCTCTTTGCCCGCCTCAACACGCCGCAAACGGAAAACGCCGCGCGCATCATAGCGCTGCAGGACGATTATATCCATACCATCGACGACGTGGTACAGTTCCTCCAGGGCAAAAACCCCACCCTCGCCCACCGCATCTGCAAACGCGATTTCCTCCCCGAAGCAGGACGGTTCGCGCAGCTGGAAGACCTCGAATGGGCTTTCGGCTCCATGGGTACGCAGGACAAAGCCAAGCACCTCGCCACCCTCTACCTCGAAGATCTTTCCGACCTCATCACCGAATGCGCCGACGAACACTTCGGGTTCAGCCGGTACGCGGAACGCCTTGCCCGCTCCGCCAACAGCTTCGACGAGCTGTATGCCGCGCTGCAGCAGGACCTAACTTACGTGGACGAACTCCTCATTCGCATCCTGGAAGAACATATGAAAAACATCCAGCCCAGGCTGGTAGCCATTTCCGTGCCCTTCCCCGGGAACCTCTACACCTCGCTCCGCTGCGGGCAATGGATCAAAAAACATTATCCGGACGTTAAAGTCATAATGGGCGGCGGATTCGCCAATACAGAACTACGCTCCCTCTCCGACCCACGGGTGTTCGAATTCTTCGACTTCATCACACTGGACGATGGCGAAGCGCCCATCGAAAACCTCGTGGCGTTCATCGAAGGAAAGAAAACGCTGCAGGAGCTGAAACGGACCTTCACGCTGGTGGACGGCGCGGTGACCTGGTTCTCCAATACAGCCTGCACGGATTACAAACAGGGGGAAGTGGGCACGCCGGACTACAGCGACTTCCTGCTGGACCGGTACATCTCGGCCATCGAAGTGGTGAACCCCATGCACCGCATGTGGAGCGACGGGCGCTGGAACAAGCTCACCATGGCGCACGGCTGCTACTGGGGCAAATGTACCTTCTGCGATATTTCGCTCGACTATATCAGCCGCTATGAACCGCTCACAGCTTCGCTGCTCTGCGACCGCATGGAGGAGATCATGGCGCAGACGGGACAGAACGGCTTTCACTTTGTGGATGAAGCCGCGCCGCCGGCATTGATGCGCGCGCTGGCCATCGAAATACTGAAAAGAAAGCTGGTGGTCAGCTGGTGGACGAACATCCGCTTCGAAAAAAGCTTTACCCGCGATCTTTGCCTGCTGCTGCGGGCGTCCGGCTGCATTGCCGTGTCCGGCGGACTGGAAGTAGCGTCTGACCGCCTGCTGGAGCTGATACAGAAAGGGATCACCGTTGCGCAGGTGGCGCAGGTGAACCGTCATCTTACCGAAGCGGGCATCATGGTGCATGCCTACCTGATGTACGGCTTTCCCACGCAAACGGCGCAGGAAACGATCGACTCCCTGGAAATGGTGCGCCAGATGTTCAAAGCGGGCATCCTTCAGTCCGCATTCTGGCACCAGTTCGCGATGACGGCTCATAGTCCCGTTGGCCTGTATCCAGAGCGGTTCCACGTCAAAAAGGAAACAGACATCATCGGCAGCTTTGCCAATAATGATATTGTTCATATCGATGAAACGGGCACCGATCACGATGCCTTCAGCTTCGGGCTGAAAAAATCGCTGCTGAACTACATGCACGGCATCTGCCTGGACGATCCGCTGCAGAAATGGTTCGAGTTCAAAGTTCCCAAAACCCGTGTGGCGCCGGATTTCATCGTAAAGTCCCTGTCCGAAGACGCCTACGCGCCGTCCAAACCCACTTCCAAAGTGATCTGGCTCGGCAAACGGCCCGCCGTGGAAACTTTTACCAAATCCAAAAAGGGGCAGCAATGGGAAATGACCTCCCTCACCTTCCAGACCCGGAAAGAAAAGCACAACATCAGCGTCAGCCAGGAACAGGGCATCTGGCTGGCCGGCATCCTCGAAAAACTGTCCGTTTCCAACGGCAAAACCTACACGCTGCAGGAAGTCAGGGAAAGTTATGATGCTGCGGGACTGGAGGATTTTGAGCTTTTCTGGGACAACAAGCCCGTGAATACGCTGCACCGGTTCGGGTTGCTGAAACTCTAGAATTGCCGGAAAAATGCGAATATCTGCAAAGTGATCCCCGAAAAAATGTTGCATATTGGGCGGTCTGAATTCCTCTAATGAAAACAGTGAACGAACATGCATAACATCCTCCGATTTTCCATCATCCTCCTACTGGCCGCCAGCACTGCCAACGCACAAAAGCTGACCATCAACGCCACAAAGGCCATTGCCGACGTGCAGCCTACCATGTGGGGCATTTTCTTTGAAGACATCAACTTCGCCGCGGACGGCGGGCTGTATGCGGAACTGGTCAAGAACAGGTCTTTTGAATTCCATCAGCCGATGATGGGCTGGAAACCGCTCAGCAAGGAAGGCGGCAGCGTGCTGATCGAGAACCGCTACCAGACGCATCCCGAAAATCCCCGCTTTGCCAATATCAAAGTGAACGGCTCGTACGGACTGGTGAATGAAGGTTTCAGGGGGATGGGCGTACGCCAGGGCGAGCAGTACGTTTTTTCCATGCAGGCCCGCCAGGCAGACGGTGCGCCGCTGCAGGTATCCGTTGACCTCGTCAATGAAAAGAACGAAAAGATCGGCGGCGCCACGCTCGGCAGGATCGGCTACGACTGGAAAAAACACAGCATCACCTTCGTTTGTTCGGAAACAGCGGAAAAGGCGAAGCTGCAGATCCGCTTTGAAGGCAAGGGCGTACTGCAGGCCGATATGATCTCGCTGTTCCCCCAGCAGACCTGGAAAGACCGTCCCGGTGGCATGCGGAAAGACCTCGTGCAAAAGCTGGCCGACCTGAAGCCGGGCTTTGTACGCTTCCCCGGAGGATGCATCGTGGAAGGGAAAGACCTGGCCAACCGCTATCAATGGAAAACCACCGTGGGCGACCTGGACCAGCGGAAGGTGATCATGAACCGCTGGAACGTGGAATTCCCCCACCGCAACGCCCCCGACTATTTCCAGAGCTTCGGACTGGGATTTTATGAATATTTCCTGCTGGCCGAAGACCTCGGCGCAGCACCCCTCCCCATCCTGAACTGCGGCATGGCCTGCCAGTTCAACACCGGCGAAGTGGTGCCCCTCGCGGAGCTGGACCCTTACATACAGGACGCGCTGGACCTTATCGAGTTTGCTAACGGAGACGCCAGCACGAAATGGGGAAAGCTGCGGACGGACATGGGGCATCCCGAACCCTTCCACCTGAAATTCCTCGGCATCGGCAACGAGCAATGGGACGAACAATATTTTGAACGGTATAAAGTGTTCGAAAAAATACTCAAGGAAAAACACCCGGAGATCCTGTTGATATCCGGCACCGGCCCGTATTCAGACGGCCAGATGTTCGATGCGGCCTGGAAAGAGCTGCGCACCACAAAGGCCGACCTGGTGGATGAACATTATTATAAAAGTCCCGACTGGTTCTTTCAGAATGCTTCGCGGTACGACAACTACGACCGTACCGGCGCGAAGGTATTTGCCGGTGAATACGCGGCCCATGGCAAAGAAAAGCCCGATGCCGAATCCCGGAACAGCTGGTTCAGCGCCCTGGCGGAAGCATGCTTCATGACGGGGCTGGAACGGAATGCGGACGTGGTGCACATGGCATCCTACGCTCCCCTGCTCGCGCATGTGGAAGCCTGGCAATGGCGCCCGGACCTTATCTGGTTCAACAACCTCACGTCCATCGGCACACCGAACTATTACGTACAGCAGCTTTTCTCCAATAACACCGGCAAGCAGGTGATCCCTATCCTGCAGGATGAAAAAGCAGTGGCGGGAGCGGACAGCTTGTATGCCAGCGCCACGATCGACCGGAAAGCGGGGCGGATATTCGTAAAGCTGGTGAACAGCGCGGCCCGGCCGAAGCAGATCACGCTGCAGCTGAAAGGCGCGTCCAATCAGAATGCCATCATCAGCACAACGCTTCACGCGGACGATCTCATGGCATTCAACACCCTGCAGGAGCCGCAAAAAGTTTATCCGCAAAAGGCAACGTTAACGGCCAAACGCGGAGAGCTGCAGCTGGAAATTGGGGCGGCCACGCTGCAGGTATTGGAGATACCGGTGAAGTGATGCGCGCATTCTGCTGAAAGTGAAAGGCCGGCGCTATGCAAATCCCGGCACATGATGCATGCATCCGCAGAAGATGAAAGGCTGGCGCTATACAGCTACCGGTAAAATGATGCCTAGCCTACATCCCGCCGAAGCAAAAGACCAGTGAAATATTGCACCATCCGCAAAACGCCCGAACTGTCCTGAAACGGACAGTTCCATCCCAAAAACGGACAGCCAGAAATCATAATCAGCTGAATATCAAACCAGCCCGGAAGTGGCATTATTTTTACAGCCCTGTTGGCATGCTTACCAACTACCTCAAAACGGCATTCCGGAACCTCGCCCGGCACCGGTTCTACGCCGCGATCAACATACTGGGCCTTGCGTTTGGGCTGGCGGCCTGCTGGCTGATCGTACTGTACGCGGCGGACGAGCTGAGCTTTGACCGCTATCACAGGCATGCAGACCGCATCTACCGCGTGGTACAGCATGCCCGCTGGAACAATAACGACCTGCATGAAGCCCCCACTTCCGCGCCCTTCGCGCCCGCGATGAAAGCGGAGTTCCCCGAGATACAGGAGGCCGTGCGGATCGTTGCTGAAGGGGACGGGATCATCACTTACAACGATAAAAAGGTCCATAAAAAAGATATCTTTTTTGCGGACCCGAATGTCTTCAACGTATTCACCTGGCCGTTCCTGTATGGCGATCCGGCTACGGCGCTGGCTTCGCCTAATGCTATCGTGCTGACGGAAACCCTCGCCCGCCAGCTTTTCGGCGATCCGCAAAAAGCACTGGACCAGACGATCTTCTTCTCCAACAACTTCCCCAATAAAGTAACCGGCGTGCTGCAGGACATCCCGCCGCATTCGCACCTCCGCTTCAGCGCCCTCCGCTCGCTGCCCGCGAACTATACGGGCGACTGGCAGCAATTCGGGCTGTACACCTACCTCCTGCTGAAGCCCGGCATCCGCCAGGCCGATCTTGAAAAAAAGCTCCCGTCATTCGCGGACAAGACGATCAAAAAGATCATGCGCATCGATGACTATAAAATAGAATTGCAGCCGCTCACATCGATCCACCTGCATTCCGATCTTGCCTTCGAGATCAGCGCCAACGGCAGCATCAGCCGCATATACATGTTCATCGCCATTGCGGCGCTGATACTGATGATCGCGGTGATCAACTATATGAACCTGAGCACCGCCCGCGCTTCCACGCGCATCCGCGAGGTAGGCGTGCGCAAAGCGATCGGCTCCGGCAAGCGGGAACTCACCCTGCTGTTCATTACGGAAGCGCTGCTGATCACGTTCGTCGCCGCCATGGCAGCGATACTCATTGTTCAG
The DNA here is from genome assembly GCF_007992715.1 of Chitinophaga cymbidii. Lineage (GTDB taxonomy): Bacteria > Bacteroidota > Bacteroidia > Chitinophagales > Chitinophagaceae > Chitinophaga > Chitinophaga cymbidii. The sequence goes on along the minus strand of NZ_BKAU01000005.1, from coordinate 475,357 downwards.
CTGGCATTACCTTATTTCAACTATATCACGGGGAAAGAACTATCCATGGGCCGCTTCGGCATAGCCCCCACCCTGTTGCTGATCGCGGCTTTCGCGGTGCTGACAGGCGTCGTAAGCGGCGCTTACCCGGCGTTGTTCCTTTCCCGCTTTTCCACCATTCCGGCGCTGAAAGGCCAGATGGGCGGGCTCTCATCCAATATCCTGCTGCGGAAGTCACTCGTTGTTTTCCAGTTCGTAGTCACCGTGGTGATGATCGCAGGCTCCATCATCATCTACCAGCAACTGCAATATGCCATGCACAAGGACCTTGGCTTCAACAAAGAACAGGTGCTGACCTTCCACATTCACGACCAGGAAGTGCGCAAGCAGGTGTCCGCGCTCAAATCCCGGCTGCTGCAGCATCCTGCCGTTGAAGCGGTGGCCGTGGCCGGCAACCCGATCGGAAATAATGATATAGGCGGGATGGGATTCCGCTTCGAAACGGCGGACGGCAGCTTTACCACCGGCTCTACCATCGCGCAGGAATTGCTGGTGGACGCGGATTACATTCCCGCATTACAGATCACGATGCTGCAGGGCAGGAACTTCTCCACGCAGGCGGACCGCTACAGTGCGGCGATCATCAACGAAACGATGATGAAAAAGGTGGGATTGAAAGATGCGGTAGGGAAAAGGATACAGTTCAGGATCGGGGATACGAAGGAAACCGGCGAACGTACGATCGTTGGCGTGATCAGGGATTTTCATACGTATTCCATCCAGCACAAAGTAGAACCGATGGTGATGATGATGCCGCCGGTGGCGTCCATGGAAGACAACCTGTACCTGCGCCTTGCCAAAGGCAGAACGGCGGAAGGGCTGGCTTTTGTGAACAAGGTATATGCGCAATTCGACAAGGCCAACCCCGCGGAATTTCATTTCCTCGATCAGAATTTCGCACGGCAATACGCCATGGAAGAGAAACAGGGAAAACTGGCGCTGACCTTCACGGTACTGGCGGTACTGATCGCCTGCCTGGGGCTGCTGGGGCTGGCCATTTTCACGTCCGAGCAACGTAAAAAGGAGATCGGTGTGCGGAAGGTATTGGGCGCGGGTGTTTCAGATATTGCGGCCATGTTGTCCGCCGAATTTTTAAAGCTGGTGATGATAGCCGCGGTGGTGGCTTTGCCGGTTGCATGGCTGGTGATGGACCGCTGGCTGCAGGGCTTCGCGTACCGGGTGAACATACAATGGTGGGTGCTGGCATTGGCCGGTGTGGCGGCAGCGGTGATCGCGCTGGTAACAGTGATCACCCAGGCGGTGAAAGCCGCGCTGGCGAACCCGGTGAACAGTTTGCGGGCGGAATGAGCGGCCTGCGGCTACCAAAGTGTTGAAGCAACGCTGCCCCGATGAATAGCTTGCGGGAGCAGGTTTACTTCCGCTTCTTCCCCCTCGACTTCGGTTTACCGTATTTCTGCATCATCTTTTCCTTATGGCTGATTTTCACGTTCACTTTTTTGTTCTTCGCCAGCTTCTCGTGAAAAGCCCCGCCGCCTTCTTCCCGTTTCGGGGTTTTCAATACGATGTTGGGCACAACGAATTTGGGATCTTCCTCGTCCGTAAGGCGGGATGATATTTCGAGGTCTTCCGGCAACGGCTGCACGGGTATCGTGTAGTTCATCAACGCTTCGATCTTTTCCTTCAGCGGCATTTCCCTTTCAGATGTAAAGAGGATGGAGATCCCGTCCTTATCCGCGCGGCCGGTACGGCCGATGCGGTGGATATAGCTTTCCGAAACCTCCGGCGTGTCAAAGCTGATAACATGGGATACGCCGGCAATGTCCATCCCGCGGGCAATGATATCCGTGGCGATGATGAAGCGGTAAGTGCCGTCCTTGAAGCGGTTGACGGTATTAAAGCGGTGGTTTTGCTCTTTATTGGAATGGATAACGCCCACCTGCTCCGGGAACTTCGCTTCCACCTGCTCAAACAGCTCGTCCGCCAGCTTCTTGGTGGCGGCGAATACCAGTACCTTCGTCATTTCCGGATCGCGGGTGATCAGCAGTTCCAGCAGGTTCGCCTTGGTGTAGAAATTGGGAACGTGATATACGCGCTGGTGGATGTTCTTCAGTGGCGTGCCAGCGGGTGCGGCCTCGATGGTCTGGGGGTTGTTAAAGTATTCCGTGATGAGGGATTCCACTTCTTCGGTGATGGTAGCGGAAAACAGGAGGTTTTGCCTTTTCTCGGGCAGCAGGCTCATGATGTTCCTGATCTGCGGGCGGAAGCCGAGGTTCAGCATTTCATCCACCTCATCTATCACCAGCTTTTTAATGCCTTTCAGCTTCAGCGCGCCGCTCAGCACAAGATCATACAGGCGGCCCGGTGTGGCTACGACGATATCCAGCTTGTTCTGCACGGCCGCCATTTGCGGGTTCATATTGGTGCCGCCGTATACGCCGATCACCTCCACGCTCATATACGCCGTGAGCTTTTTTACGGTTTCCACCACCTGCACCACCAGCTCCCGCGTGGGCACCAGCACGAGCACCCGGGCGAATTTCTCTTTCGAGAATTCCAGTTGCCGCAATACCGGCAGCAGGTAGGCGATCGTTTTGCCCGTGCCTGTCTGCGCAATACCGCACACGTCCCTGCCGGACATCACCACGGAAAATACCCGTTCCTGTATCGTTGTCGGTGTTGTATACCCCAGGTCGTTCAACGCATTGAGCAACGGCCTGTTCAGGTTTAATTCATCAAATCGCATAACCCTTCGGAAAATGAGTGACAAAGGTAGCGCTTAATCTCTTAACCTTTCCATAACACGGCAAAGTATAAATATCTGCCCAAACTTGTGTCTATTAGAATGAACAAGTGATTTTCCTACGCATGGGGCAGCATGTAGACGAGCTTTTACTGGAATATATCAGGCAGGATGACCACAAGGCATTCGAGGTGCTTTTTGTAAAATACTACAAAGAGCTGCGCGATGTTTCCTTCTATTACAGCAATAACAGCGAGGATGCCGAGGAGATCGCGGCGGACGTGCTGCACCAGATCTGGCAAAAGCGGAAAGACATTGTGATAGAAAAGAATATCCGGTCGTACCTGTGCACGGCTGCGCGGAATGCCACCTTTAATGTGCTGCGCAAGAAGATACTGGTGGTTGAGGAACTAAGCGAGCATATAGAAAATGAATATTATAACGATATGGCGGGGGCTTCCCAGATAAAAGACATCGAGCTGGAGATACGGCGGGCCATGGACCAGCTGACGCAGCGCCAGCGGGAGATCTTCCGGCTGTACCGTTTTCATGATTATGCGCCGGCGGAGATCGCGCAGTTGCTGAAACTCACGGAAGGCACGGTCAATTTTCAGCTGCACAAGGCGCATAAAAAGCTGAAAGAATATTTCAGGGTGTTGTTTTCACAATCCAGGCAAATCTTCTGACGTGGGCATCGAATCATCAAATATAGACTGGGCCTTGCTCTACGCCATTCTGGCGGGTGAAGCGGATGAAGCGCAGGAAGCGAAGTGGCGGGAGCTGTTCCTTTCTTCCGGGGTGTACCGGGATTTGTATGACGAGCTGAAACCGGCGTTCCGGGAAGCGGAGCGCGGGGAGGCTTTCCGGCGACTGCAGGCGCTCTCGTCCCTGCACCTGGGGCCGGATCTCACACCAGCGGCAAGCGAACGCCGGCCATCGCCCGTCCGCTCACGGGCGGCGGCATTGCTGGCGATGCTGACCGTATTGTTCGTGATCTTCCCGCAAAGCAAGCAGCCGGAAACGCCGGCGGTCACCTGGCAGCAGATCAGCGCCGCGCCGGGCCGGTCTACCGTGATCACCTTTCCGGAAGGCTCCACCGTGCGGCTCTCGCCGCTCAGCAGCATCCGCTTTCCGAACGGGTTTGATCCTCACCGCCGCGAAGTTTTTCTGACCGGAGAAGGATATTTCAACATTACGAAAGACAGCGCGCGGCCGTTTTACGTGCACACACGGCAGATCAGCACCAAAGTGCTCGGCACCGCCTTCCAGGTGCAATACGACAGCGCGTTGCAGGTACGCATCACACTGGTGGAAGGAAAAGTGCAGGTACTGCGCGATGCCTCCACGCTGGCTACATTGCAGCCTCGGCAGGCATTTACCTATCATGCGGAGGCAGACAACTGGGAGATCAGGAATATCTCCACCGCCGAAGCCGGTGTGCTGGCGGGCGGCGGCATTGTATTCGAAGCTACGCCGCTGCGGCAGGTGGCTACATTGCTGGAAAGATATTTTGATGTGAAGGTGCATTTTGCACATCCTTCCCTCGCCGCGCTCCGGTTCACATCCATGTTCAATCACCCCTCACTGACCAACATCCTCCAGGCCATCAAAGCATCCAATAAAATAGATTATACCATCAGGGACAACACCATTTTGTTTATCAGAAAAAATTAGTTCAATACCATGAAATCAAATGTTTGCTACGCCGCCGCCAGGCGCGCAGGGTGGCTATTGCCCGTATTCCTGTTTTGCCAGCTGGCCGTAACGGCGCAGGAGAAGCGGCTCAGCGACTACAAAGTATCGCTGCAGGTACAGAAAAAAACGGTGAAGGAAGCGCTGGCCAGCCTGCAGGCGTCCACCGGCCTGGTGTTCACCTATTATGATGAAGACCTCCGCACATCCGCGCCCGTCAGCCTGTCCATGCAAAATGCATCGCTCGATGAAGTACTGCAACGCCTGCTGGCCGGTAATCATTTGTCCGCGCAATTGTCCGGCAACAAAGTATACCTCCGCCCCTACCGCCGGGAACAGGCGCTGAAAAGCGGGGTGATCCGCGGCGTGGTGTGCGATAAAAGCAACCGCCAGGTACTGCCTTACGCTACCATCCGCATCAAGGGAACATCCGCGGGCGCAACGGCGGATAAAGACGGCATCTACCTGATACCGGACGTGAAGCCGGGCAGGCTGCAGCTTTCCGTGGGCTACCTCGGCTTTGCCACACTGGAAAAAGAAGTGCAGCTGGAAAGCGGGCAAACGCTGGACGCCAACTTCGAGCTGGAATCCCTCACCAAAGCGCTCCACGGTGTAACCATCACGGGCATACGCAGAGGCGAGGTAAAAGCCCTCAACTCCATGCGCAATGCAGACAACATCAAATACGTACTGTCACAGGAACAAATGGAAAAGTTCCCTGACAACACCGTGTCCGAATCCCTGCAACGTGTGCCCGGCGTGGCCGTAGGCTACAGCTACGGCGTAGCGAGGGACGTGATCATCCGCGGCCTCGACCCCACCCGGAACGCCGTGCAGATGAACGGCAACCGCATACCGGCCACAGAAACGCAGTCCAGGACCACCGACCTGAACGGCGTACTCTCCAACACCGTTGAATCCATCGAGATCATCAAAACGCTGACGCCTGACCGCGACGCGGATGCCACCGGCGGCGTGATCAACATCATCAGCAAAAGCGCACAGGAAGAAAAGCCTACCCTCACCGGCAAAGCGCTCGTGGGCTACAACGGCCTCACCAATAAACCGAACTACGACCTCTCCGCTTCATATGGCAGAAAGAAAAATAAATTCGGCTATCTCGTCAGCGCCAGCTACTTTGTTTCTACCCGCGGGCAGGACAGGGTAGATATTTCCTGGGCGGACTATGAGCTGGAAGGCGCATCGTACCGCAAGCCGGAAAGCATTACCTATGAAGCCTTCCACATCGACCGTAAAAACCTCGGCCTGACGCTGGACCTAAACTATGATGCGGGCCGGCATACAACGCTGTACCTCCGCACGAACTACAACAAATACTATGAATTCCAGTATTCCGGCAGCATCGGGCACAGCATGGAAGAATATGACGCGCAGCATCATGTGGCGGACATGTCCATTTACCGCGAAGGCAGATGGCGGGATTACCACCGCGATATCTTCAATATCAACCTCGGCGGTAAATCACTTATCCGGAACTGGCAGGTGGATTATGACGTGAACCTGAACAAAGGGCTGTACGACCAGCCCAAATACTGGAATGCCGGCTTCTCCCTGAATGGTCAGGCGGCAGCACTTGATCTCTCCACGCCCGACTTGCCCGTTATCAACTACGACAACGATGCGGCCAGGGATTTTTCCAACTACACCACCCGCAACTACATCAACCGGCATGAAAGAGTGGACGACAAAGACGGACAGGCCACTTTCAACGCGCTGCGCAAGATCAACCTCGGCAGCAACAAAAGCCTGGACATCAAATTCGGCGGCCGTTACCGCTACAAGACCAACGAACGTTTCCGCAACTATTACAATCATGTGCTGAAGGCAGGTGAAGCGGACTTCCGTTTGTCCGACTACAATTCCGCCTACCAGCGCAAGGATTTCCTCAACGGGTTCATGCATTTGCAGGGCTTCCCGGAAACGGAGATCATGGAGCAATACTTCCGGGAGAACGGTGATAAATTCGAGCAGGACCCCACCTATACCCGCCAGAATACAGATCCCGATTCTTATGAAGGCCATGAGGACCTGGCAGCGGCTTACCTGATGGGCACCCTGCGTTTGAACAAGCTGGATGTGGTGGCCGGCGTGCGTTTTGAGCGTACCTCTTTCAGCTACAAAGGCAACGAAGTGCTGCTGGATGAAACCGGCAAATACATTTCCACCACAAAGATCGATCATGCCAATTCATTCCACGGCTTTTACCCTTCGCTAAACATCAAATACAAGGTTTCTTCCCGCACGAACCTCCGCGCCGCGGTCACCCGCTCGCTGTCCAGGCCCAATTACTACGACCTGGTGCCCTGGAAGGAAATTGAAAGGAGAAGGGAGCGCATCAACCAGGGAAATCCCGCGCTGGTAGAGGAAAGAGCCACGAACTACGACCTAATGTTCGAGCATTACTTTACTTCCATCGGCCTTTTGTCCGGCGGCGTATTCTACAAGGACGTACGCAATGTGCTGTTTGATTATTCGTACGAGCAGCAGGGCGGCGAGTTTGACGGCTACCGCATCAACACCGTAAGCAACGGCGCGAAGGGCCGCATATACGGCATTGAACTCGCCTGGCAGCAGCAGTTCACCTTCCTGCCCGGCGCGCTGAACGGGCTCGGCATTTACGCCAACTACAGCTATATCCAGTCCAGACTCACCGTACCCGGCATCATCAGCACGCGCGACATTGCCATGCCGTCCATGCGCCCGCATGTGGGCAACGTGTCGCTGACCTATGAGAAGTACGGTTTCTCCGCGCGCATCTCTTCCTATTTCTTTGCTTCCTTCCTTTCCGAAGTAGGCGATGAAGCTTCGCTGGACATGCACGAGAAGGGACGCATGCAGCTGGATTTTTCGGCCAGCCAGCAGATCACCGGGCGGCTGAAAGCGGTGCTGAACCTCAGCAACCTCACCCGCGCCAAACGCGGTGATTACTTCGGCTCGAAAGAATATCCGCTGAATACTTATGTGGACGGGCTATGGGGCAGTGCGGGGCTGAGCTTCCGGCTATAACGGCAGGCATCCGGAACTGCCTTGCATGAAGGCAGCTCCGGAACACATAATTTCTTAATTCCTTAACACGGCCGGCTGTTCCGCCGGCGTGTTTTTGCTTATCTTAATAGCTAACATGAAATTCATTTTTTTCTCTCTGCTCTTTTGTTCCGCGTTACAACTGGCGCAGGCGCAAACCGCTTATCCCGCTACCGCTGTGCCGGACAGGATCGTGCTGACATTCGCGGGTGATCCCGCGCATACACAGGCCGTTACATGGCGTACAGATACGCTGACAGGAAAAGGCATCGCCATGCTGAAGCCCGCCAGTCCACATCCGGGGCGTGAAGATTCCGCCGTTATGGTGGAAGCCACGCAGGAAAGGATCGCGCTCACCGGCGCGGAAGCCATTCATCATACCGCCCGTTTCATCCACCTGCAACCGGCCACGCAATATATGTATCGTGTAGGCGATGGCGTTCGTTGGAGCGAATGGTTGCATTTCACCACTGCCGCGGACCAGTTCAGACCTTTCTCTTTCATCTATATGGGCGATGCGCAGAACGACCACAAGGAACTATGGTCCCGCGCCATGCGCGCCGCATACGCTCAGGCGCCGCAGGCCGCGTTCTCCCTGCACGCCGGCGATCTTATCAACAGAACAAATACCGATCATGAATGGGGAGAATGGTTTTACGCCGGTGGATGGATCTATGGCATGATGCCCGTGATCGCCACACCCGGCAACCATGAATATTACCGCGATGAACAGCGCAGGCTGACGCTGACCAAACACTGGCGGCCGCAATTCGCATTCCCGGAAAACGGCCCGGCAGGGCTGGAAGAAGTGGCCTACTACCTGGACTACCAGGACGTACGGATCATTTCCATCTGCTCGCAGGCTTTCCTGCTGAACAAGGCGGACAGCGCCAGCCAGGTGGCCTGGGTGGAAGAATTGCTGCGGAACAATCCCTGCAGGTGGACCATCATCACCATGCATCATCCACTGTATTCCTCCGCGGGCGGGCGTGACAACAGATCCCTCCGCGACGCCTTCCAGCCGATGTTCAACAAATACGGAGTGGACCTGGTGCTCACCGGCCACGATCATACCTACGGGCGCGGCGTGTCTGAACAATCGCCGCAATCAGCCCAGATGCCATTAAGCGGACCGGTATACATCACTTCCGTCAGTGGCCCGAAAATGTATGTTCCCGCACTGGAACAGTGGCAGCAACGCGCGGCAGCCAATACGCAACTGTACCAGGTCATCGATATAAACGCGGATAACATTCAGTACAAGTGTTATACCGTCACCGGCCAGTTGTATGACGCTTTCCGGATCGATAAAAAAAGCGCGGGGCAAAAGACGCTGACCGATCAGCAGCCGCGCGAAGTAAAAGAAATGGTAGAACTGCCGCCAGCCTACCGGCAGAAATTATCCGCAACGGAAAAACAATCATTCGAACAGAAAAAAGATGACTATCTGAAAAGAAAGCCCTGAACCGTTCCGCTCCACAGAAAGCCGCCGCATTCCTTTGCCGGCGGCTTTTTGCTTTCAGCCTGCATTATTCTCCTTCTTTTTGTACATTTGAAACCAATCGTAACAATTTGAAACAATCTGAAACAAGATGATCCAGGTAAAAACAATGCTGCTCTCCCTCTGGCTGCTGGCGGCCACCCTGCTGGCCGGGGCGCAGACCTACCGCCCGATCCTGGGCTGGCCCAAAGCGGTCAACGAAAAGCTCGAATCCTTCCTCAACTCCACCATCATCATCAAAGAAAGAAAAGTAGCGGTCTTCGACTGCGATGGCACTTTACTTGGACAAGCGCCCTACTACCTCGCGGACGAGGCGATCTACAGCTTTGCGAAGGAACAGTATGCGGGTAAGAAAGATTCCCTGTCCACCGCCAAAATGCGCATTATTGATACCATGCTGCATGGCGACAATACCGGGCTTGCCTACGTGCAGAACCGGATCAGCTTTCTTTCCGGCCTTAGCCCGGCGCAGGTGGAACGGATGGGAGAAGATTGTTTTCATGCCCGGTACGAGGACAAATTCTATCCTGAAATGCGCGAGCTGCTGGCCAACCTGGAAGCCTACGGCTTTGAAGTATGGGTGATCTCCGCTTCTCCGGAAGTGCTGTACCAGCAATTCGTGCACAAGGCGCTGGGCATTCCGTTGAACAGGATACTGGGTGTGAAGTCCGTCGTACAGTTCAACAGGATCACGAAAGACATTGTGCTGCCGGTGCCGCAGGAGCAGGGCAAAGCCGATCTGATAGCAACCGTTATCAAGGCGCAACCTTTGTTTGCGGCCGGTAACAGCCGCGGCGACATGGAAATGATCGATGCGTCTGTGGGGTTGAAAATGATCGTGAACCCGGATGATCAGAAAGTGGAAAAGAACGGTTTCACCGTAAAGGGATATTGGGAAAAGCAGGGCGGGATCGCCGTGTACTGCAACGATGTGCCGCAGCATAACTATCCGTACGTTACGCAGGAATGGGGCATTCCGAAAAATAAAACGAACCGGAAGAACTAATGCCGGATCATGAGTTGCAATATTCCGCCAGGCGCTCCGCGGCATATTCACCGCCCAGCTCCTGCGACCGCTTCCAGTCCGCGCAGGCCCCTTCCCTGTCGCCGGCATTGAATTTCGTATTGCCGCGGTTGTAATACACCATGGCGTTATCAGGATCAAGCTCCAGCACTTTATTGAAATCTGCCGTTGCCGCGTCGTACTCGCCTGCTTCGTATTTGTTGACGGCGCGGTTGATATACGCTTCCGTGAAGGCGGGCGCCAGCGCTATCGCCTGATCGTAGTCCGCGCGGGCCTGCATCACGAGGTAGAGGGAATCTTTTACGATAGCGCGGGAATACCAGGAGTTGGGGTTCACATCATAAATACGGATGGCCGTATTGAAATGGATGGCCGAAGCGCTGTAGTTCTGCTGCCGGTAGGCGCTCAAAGCAAGATTGAAATAGTGTTCCAGCTTGCCCGCCGCCATATCGGGAAATTCATCATTCGCCGCGCCGGCAAAAGTGCCGTAACCATCCAGCCGGCAATCGCGTTCAAAACCTTTCACCAGTATATCGATCGCCCAGCAGAGCAGGTTATCGCCATCTACGGGAAATTCATTGCTGACGCCCTGCACCTTCCAGGTGTCGCCATGCTGCGTCACCTCACTCATCACGAAGTCATAACCGGAGGTGAACAGCTGCGCCAGCGCTTCCAGCTTTTCGCGTTCATCAGAAACAAAAGTGAAATCGAACACGGCGAGCGCGTATTCGGAAAAACCGTTTTCCTGCAGCCTTTTCCAGACTTCCGCGGCCTGCAATATCTCTGCGTTGAACTGGGCAATGAACTGGTCTTGCGTAAAATATCTTTCGTTCGTCATGGGTGCAAATTTAACAGGATTTGTTTCAACTGCAGCACGGCCTTTTCCATATCCTCCGCCGGATACCCCGTGAAGCCGAACATCAGCGCGTTCTTATGCCGGTATTTGATGGAAAAATCGTCTACCGGCTGCAGCACAAGGCCCTTTTCATTAGCCGCTTTTTCCACCGCTACAGCGTCCATGCCGTGCTTCAGCCATGCCACGAGATGCATGCCGTTCTCGCCTGATTCCACGTCCAGCCAGGGATGCAGGTGCATTTTCATCAGCGCCGTCAGCTCATCCTGCAATTTTTTATACAGCGTGCGCATCTTGCGAAGATGCCGCGCAAAATGCCCTTCCCGCATAAACTGTGTGATGATCGCCTGGTCTATCACGGGATTTTCCCGGTCTATGCTGCCTTTCAGCTTCCTGAAATTACGCGCCATCTCTCTTGACGGCAGCACCATGTAACCCAGCCGCAGCGCGGGAAACAGCACCTTGCTGAAAGTGCCGGTGTAGATCACGCGGCCGGCATCGTCCAGTCCTTTCAAAGCCGGCACCGGCCTTCCCACATAGCGGAACTCGCTGTCGTAATCATCTTCCACGATCCACATCTTCTGCCGGGCGGCCCACTGCAGCAGCTTCAGGCGCTCGGACAGCGGCAGCGTGCCGCCGAAAGGGTATTGATGGGAAGGGGTTACATACACGAATTTCGCCGCGGGATATTTTTTGATGGCATAATCGATGTCGAGCCCGTATTCGGTCATCGGCACGGGGCACAGCTTTCCGCCCCATCTTTTGATGGCGTCGCTGGCGCCCTTGTAGCCGGGATCTTCCATCCAGCACTGGTCCCCTTTCCCGATCAGCAATTGCGCGGAAAGGTTGATGGCCTGCCGCGAGCCGCTGACGATCAGTATCTGGTCAGGCGGGCAAATGATGGAACGGTTGATGCGCAGGTAATCCGACAGCTCGTTGCGCAGGGGCTCGTATCCCTGCGTATCCCCATACCCCAGGTGCAGCGTGTGAATGTTCCGGTATACGTCCGCCGCAATGCGGGCCCAGGTGCGGAACGGGAAATGCGGCAAAGAAGGGATGGAGGTCTGAAACGGCAGCAGCGGTTCGATGGAACAATCCGGCAGATATTCTTCTTCCTGCTCCTGTGCTGCTTTTGCGGGCTTTGCCGGCGCCATGCTGATCTTTGCGCAAACGTAGGTGCCGTCTCCTTTCCGGCCTTCGAGAAAACCTTCCAGGATCAGCTGCTCAAAAGCCTGGAACACGCTGTTGCGGGATATTCCCAGCTCCGCGGCCAGCGCCCTCGTAGCCGGCAGCCGCTCCCCTTCCTTCAGCTGCCCGCTGAAAATGGCCTCCCTGATCTGGCTGTATAGTTGCAGGAAAAGCGGCTCCGCGTCGCGGCGGCGCAACTTCAGGAACGGCAACGGTATCTGCGGCGAGGTCTTGCTCATAATGGCCCTGTTGAAGTCATCAAAAGTGGCTCTTTTTACAATGCCAATATACATTTACTTTTGTTTAAAACGGTCATTCCATGAGAATTGCTTATGTTACTTATGCCGATCAGGGAAAATATGCGGCGGATTCATTGGAGGATGAAGAAGCCATATTGCTGCGGCATTTACAGGAATCGGGAATGGATGTTCACCGGGAAATATGGACGGACAAAAAAGCGGACTGGCCCTCTTACGACGTGGTGCTGCTGAAATCGCCCTGGGACTACCATGAGAAGTACGCGGCTTTCTGCCGCTGGATGGACAAGATAAAATCTGCCGGCGTCCGCATGCTGAATCCTTACAACATCGTAAAATGGAACAGTGATAAGCACTACCTGCAAAAGATCGCCGCCAGCGGCCTGAAAGTCATCCCTTCCGCCATCATCGAACGGGGGGAGCTGCCATTGCTCTCCTCTTTTTTCTATCCTTTCGGGGTTGACAAGCTGATCGTGAAACCATGCGTGAGCGCGGGCGCGCGGCATACCTTCACCATCACGCCGCAAAACATCACGGAGCAACAGGCGCTCGTCACGCAGCTGTTAAAAGAAGAAGCCTTTATTGTGCAGCCTTTCATTGCGGAGATCGCCACCGAAGGGGAATGGTCTTTCATTTTCCTGAACGGCCGGTTCAGCCACAGCGTGCTGAAGAAGCCGAAGCAGGGGGATTTCCGTGTGCAGCAATATCATGGCGGCACGGCGGATGCGATGCCCGCGGCGGATAAACATGTGCGGCAAGCGGCCGCTTATGTGGAGCAGTTTGCGAAAGGTTGTTTGTACGCGCGGGTGGATGGCATTCTTATCGATGATGCATTGCATTTGATGGAACTGGAATTGATCGAGCCTTATCTTTTCCTTGGCAAACATCCGCAAGGTTATCAGCGATACACGGAGGCATTGCAGCAGATGGTGCAGTCCGTAACGATATGAAAAAGGCCGCATCGCTGCGGCCTTTTTGCTACACTATGGTTTGATCCGTTCTGCGATGTCTTTCCAGGAATAATAATGGAATACCTTGCCGTTGCTCATGGCTACGAACAGCCCTTGCGGGAATTTGCCGCCGAGCGGCACGGCCGTTACTTCCGAACCGTCGCTTTCAATGGTGGACACCGGGATTTCCGCCAGCAGGACTGGCTGCCCCTCGCGGGGATACACCATGAAAGTATTGTTCTGCTGGTTGGAAACGAGGATGTAGCCGGTGGAATCGGAAAGCGGGTAAATGGAGATGCCTTCGTGATCGGACGTAAATCCTGTTGTTCCGAAATGTGCCAGCTCGGTATTGTCCTGCCGGTCAGGGTCAGCGATGTACTTGCGCACGCCCACTGTTTCATCCGAATAATAAATATAGCCGAGCCCGTTATCCACCGCGATCGCTTCAATTTCCTTCTTGCCGCTGTACTTGCCGAACTTGCGCACCAGCGTGCCTTTCACGGCGCCTGTACCATCGTCTTCCAGGCGGTATTGCCAGAGATAGTTTTCCAGCGGACCGGATTTGCGGCCTACGATAGCAAAGATGGCGCTGTCTGCCGGGCGGGTGTACAGCGCAACGCCCATCGGGTCACGCTCCGTTTCACCGGTGAATACGTCGATGCCGCCGTTATCAATTGCTTTGAGGTCCGGCAGGGAGAACACGTGTATGCGGTTCATTTCCCTTTCCGTTACAACGGCTACGTCTGTACGAACACCGTTCAGCAGCAGCCCGTAAGCGATATCCACGTTGTTGGGGCGCTTCAGGCCGGGCACTTTGTTCACGATCTTTCCGTCGAGGTCAAAGGCGTAAAGCGCGCCGTCCGTATCCTTGTCCGTGCCGATGATGAGGCTTTCCAGCGTATCCGCCGCATTGATCCAGATCGCGGGGTCATCGGTGTCGTGCGTCACCTGTTCGGTGACCACAGTGGGTTTCAGGGCATTTTCGTGCACGGGGGCTTTGCCGTCATCGCAGGCGCTTATCAATACGATTCCACTCAACAGAATACTTATATTTTTCAACATATTTTTTTGTTTACAGGTCAAACTTAAAACCAACATTATAACGCGGGCGGTAGAACTCGGCCTGCATGGTGCGGGACGAAATGCCCTGGTAATAACGCAATGGCTGGTTGGTGAGGTTATTGGCTTCCGCGAACATCCGCAGCTGCTTCGTGAGCTTGTAAGAAGCATTTGCGTCCAGGAAGAATTGCTGATCGTAATAGCTGTCGTCAAACTCCGAACCACCCAGCGCATCCAGGTAGGCGGCGGCGTAGTTGCCGGAGAGGCGCGCGGTAAAGCGGCTGTTCTCGAAAGACAGCGATGCATTGAACATATGCGGCGCGGTGCCGGGCAAGGTAACGCCGGTGCGCTTTTCGCCATCGCCGTTATACACACCGTCCGCTGATGATTCGGTATACGTATAGTTCAGATACACACCGAAGCCTTTGGCGAATCCGGGCAGGAAGTCAAGCTGCCGCTGCACGGCCACTTCAAATCCATATACTTTCACGTTGTCGCCGTTGCGGGCCTGCTTGTACGTCCAGCGGTCGCCGGAAGGTACGGGATTTTGCAGGCCGGGGAAATCCGCGTCGAACTTCTCCGTGGAATATTGCTGGTCGCTGTAGGTGTAAATGAAATCGCTGATGTTCTTGTAGAATATGCCGCCGGAGATGATCCCCACAGAACGGAAGTAATGCTCCGCCATCAGGTCCAGGTTCCAGGCATACGCCGCTTTCAGCTGCGGGTTCCCCGCGGTCAGCTCTTCATCTTCCACTATGCTGCTCACAAAAGGCGTGATGTCGTAATAGTTCGGGCGGGCGATGGACGTAGTAGCGGCCAGCCGGAGGATGAAATCATTCGTTACATCATATTTAAAGCTCAAACCGGGCAGTACGTTCAGGTAGCTGTTCTGCACATCCCGTTGACCGGCCAGCTCTTCTTCCTCTTCCACGATGTTGCCTTTGTAATCGATGCTGGTGTTTTCGAAGCGCAGGCCCGCGATCATGGACAATTTGGCGGTAATGTCCTGGTCCCAGCGCACATACCCCGCGATGATCGTTTCTTTGGCCTTGAAGTTCACGGCCAGGTATTCGGAAGGTTCATCCTTTGGCTCAAACAGGCTGGCATTGCCGAGCGGCTGGCTGCCGAGGAATTTGTTGGAGATAAAAGTGCCGGGCACATATTTGTTCCCCGCCTGGAAGTTGTCGCCGCTCCAGTTCACTGTGGGCATGGCGGACATATTGCCGAAGGGCGTCAGTGGCTCGTATTCAAAGAAGCTGTTCTCGCGCTTTTTGTCTTTCAGGCGCAGCCTCGCGCCTACACGAAGGCGGCCTTTCTGCTGCGGCAGGATGCTCAGCGGGAAACGCAGGTTCACTTTCATGCCCAGCTCATTCTCGCGGGTGTAGTCGTTATTTTCGGACAGCGTGTTCAGCACAAAGCCGTCCGTTGTGGCGTCCGGCGCTGCGGCGAAAGGATAGCGCGGATCAGACAGGTTGAGGGTGATCGGCTGGTCTTCGTTTTCATATTCGATGTACCGTTCATTGGGACGGTGCTCGCTGGCGGTGGAAAAGCTGGCGGCCCAGTCGAGGTCCACCTTGCTGCCCAGCAGGTGTTCGCCGCGCAGGGAGTAGTTCTGCACGCGCTGGTCTTCCAGGCGCCTGTTGCGGTTGCGGTTGTTGTCGATGCCGCCTTTTGTTTCCCGGCTCAGGCTGCCGGTGTAACCTGTGATCTGATCGTTGGCATCGTATTCCGGTTCAATGTCTTTCAACTCAAGGCGGTAGCGGTTTTCGCGGTCGTCGCGCCAGTTGTACATGGCGTTAAGGTAGATGGTGTTGGAAGGGTTGATCTTGTAGTCCAGCGCCGCGGAAAGGCTTCTGCGCACGCGCTGCACGTCGTATTTGCGGACCTGCACTTCCTCCGTGTATACGTTCCCGAAGTCATCTTTCGTCCATACCGCTTCCACATCGTCCGAACCATAATCGTTGTTGTTGTATGATGCGCTTACTACGGCGCCGAGCTTGCTGTTAAAGAAGCGGTTGCCGAGCACGAGGGAGCCGTTGTAGAGGGCTTTATTGCGGATCGGGTTGAAACCGCTGGACAACGTTGCGGAAAGACGGGGACCGTTGGGCGCGGCACGGGTCACGAGGTTAACGGCGCCGCCGATGGCGTCCGCATCCATATCCGGCGTGAGGGTTTTGTTCACTTCAATGGTCTGCACCATGTCGGAGGGAATGAGGTCCATCTGCACGCGGCGGTTGTCTCCTTCCGCGGAGGGAATGCGGTCGCCGTTGAGCATCACGGAGTTCAGCTCCGGCGCGAGGCCGCGGATGATGATATTGCGCGCTTCACCCTGGTCGTTCTGCATGGTGATGCCGGGGATGCGTTTGATGGCGTCGCCCACGTTGGCATCGGGGAAACGCCCGATCTGATCCGCGGATACGATGTTGGTGATATTGGGATTGTTCTTCTGCTGGTTCAGCGCCTTGGCCTGCCCGCGCAGGCGGTCGCCCAGCACCAGCACTTCTTTGCCCACCACGCCACCGGCATCGAGCTGCAGGTTCACAGCGGTGTTCCGGCCGGCTGCTACCGTGATCTCCTGCGTCGCCTTTTCATAACCGATGTAGGTGATCTCCAGGGTGTAGCTGCCCGCGGGCACGCCGAGAAATTCGAATTTGCCCTGCTGGTTGGAAACCGTGTAGTGGTTGCCGGGTTTTAATTTCAAGGTAGCGCCCGGCAGGGATAATTGCTGGTTCTTATCCATCACATGGCCGGTAACAAGACCGGTGCCCTGGCCAAAGCATATCATGCCGAGGCAGGAAAAGAGGATTACTGATAGAATTTTTTTCATCATGCGGTGTGGTCGTTTTGTTCGACGCAACAAAGGTGTTGTGGAAGGGGCGCGATGTCAAATTCCCGGCGTGAACAAAAAGGATACAAGGGGTTGGGGAGGTGTGAACAAAGAGGCAACACGGTTGATTTAAAATATTGAATATCAGCTGTTATCATCGTTACAAAATGTCCGTTAAGAAAATGTTACGCCGTTACAGCGACTGTATAAAAGTGGTGAGGCTTTCCCCTTGCTGCAGGTTCAGTTTTTTGCGGAGGCGGTAGCGTACCACCCGCAGGCTGTCCTGCGAGATGTTGAGCAAGGTGGCAATGTCGCCGGAACCGATGTTCATTTTCAGCAATGCCACGAGGCGGAGGTCGCTGGCGGTGAGATGATCGCAGTATTTTTTCAGGTTATCGAAAAAGGACTGGTGCACCTGTTCAAATATCCCCCTGAACTCATCCCAATGCTGATCATGATTGAAATTGTGATGAATTTGTAGTTGCAGCTGCTTCAGTTGCTTTTTCTGATCGCGTTTGTCATCCCGCACCATCGATTCGAGCTTGTTATGCACTTCTTCGAGCAGCTGGTTTTTGCGGATGATATGCAGGGTGTGGGCGCTCAGTTCCCGGGAGCGCAGTTCCAGTTCCTGCTGGAGGTTTTGTTCGAGGGCTTTGCGGTGTTCCAGCGCGCTGCGCATCTGCTCCTACTCGCGGAGGTGCAGCAGCTCGGCATTTCTGATCTTCAGCCGCTGGCGGCTGATCACCAGCACGGCGATGGCCACGAGCAACAGACCCGCGATCACGATCGCCACGGTGGTTTTGCGGGCATTGCGCAGCATGGCTATCTCGTGGTCTTTCTTTTCCATGTCGTACATCGTTTGCAGGAGCGCCAGCTGCTTGCTGCTTTCGCCGGAATAGATTTCCAGCAAATGAAAGCGGCTCAATTCGAGGTAATAATAAGCGCTATCATGCCGGCCAAGGAGGTGAAAACCTTTTGCCATGTCCCGGTAGGCGCTGCTCAGCTGGTATTGCTCGCCGGTCCGGATGGCCAACTGCATGGCGAGGCGCGTTTGGTCCAGGCCCTCCCGGTAACGGCCGGTCTTGCGGTACATGTCGCCGAGGTTGTTCATGATCTCTATCCGGGCAATGCTGTCCCGGTTAAAAGCCAGCGCCTGCCGGAAGTAATGGCTGGCGGAATCGTACTGTTCCAGGTCTTCATGCACACTGCCCAGGTTCTCGAATATTTTCGCCATTCCCTGCCGGTCATCTATCTGCCCGTAACGCGCGAGCGCCAGCCGCTGGAAATAAAAAGCGCTGTCGTATTGCTGCTGCTTTTCGTACAGGTGCCCGATCTTGCCGTAGGTGACGGCGAGGCCGGCGTTGTCGTGCGCTTTGCGGTAGATGTCCAGCGCTTCGTCGTATTGCGGCCGGGCAAGTGCCGGCTGGCGGTTATAGTAATATAAGGTGCCGATGTCGTTCAGGTTTTCGGCGAGTTGCATCAGTCGGCCTGTTTCGCGGAAGAGCTTGGCCGCCTGCAGATGGTAATCCAGTGCCTGGGGGTAGTGACCGAGATGATAGCAGATGCGGCCCATCTGCCGGAGGGCGAGGGCTGCCGCCGGCTTGTCCTTCGCTTTGAGGTAAGCTTCTTTCTGCGCCAGGAAAGCGGAATCCGTGGCGGACCGTTTGTTTGTGCTGCTGAAAACCAGGCCGGGCTCCTGCTGCGCCCGGAGAGCATGTGTAATGAAGATCAGGAAGTTGACAAGAAGAAGAACGCTCCGTAACATGGGGCAAAGGAAAGGGTTTAATGTTATGTTACTGTTAAGCGGAAAATGATTAAATTTAATAAAGTTTACTCCTATGCCACGGCAAATCATCCCTTTCATCCTGCTCACTTTCTGCGTTGCTACCGCTTGCAGAAAAAAGTCCGGCGTATCGCCGAAAGATCTTCCTCCCATGCTGGACAGCATCCGAAGCATCTATATGATCTCCGATGCCGCAGGAATCCTTTACAATCCCGGCGTCAGCAGCAGTGCCTATTTCTCTTATCAGGGAAACAGGATCACCCGGCGGAATGGCGGCACGCTGCCCGTTCCAAACGTTAGCGGGGTGGCCGGCATCTATTCACAAGAAGTATACGACACCGTCCTCTATCAGGGCAACAGGATCATTCTTGAAACCCATACACGCCTTAACGTTACAGTGCCGGTCAACAAACGCGAACTGATCCTGGAAAACGGGCGGATCGTTAAAAAGATATATTTCAGCAACCTCAGCGATCACAAGGATACCGCCTTCTATTTCTACGATGCCGCCAACCGGATCAGCCGGAAAGAGCTGCGTAACAGCGACCGGACATTAACACAGGTTTTCACCTTCGATCAGCAGGGCAATCTTCAGAGCATCAGATCCACACTTCAGATAAACGGGCAAGCCAAACCGAATTTCGTGGAGGACGAATCTTTCCAGCATTACGACAACCGGCCCAATTCCCTCAAAGGCTACTGGATGTGGGACGACCTGTACTACCGCTCGCTGTCCCGCAACAATTTTTCCAAGTATGATTTCCTGAAAACGTACGAGAGCATGAACGGGCAGTCCATGGAAGCCGGCGGCAATGAATGGACGCTGGTGCCGCATGCGAACGGGTATATCGATTACGGGCGGTAACGAAAAAACCGCCCCGGTACCAGGGCGGTCTGTATCAATTATTGATCAACAGGTTGTCCGTTATTTCAGATCAACCGGTATAAAGATGAGGGGCGTTGGTAAACAGGATGCGCCCGGCGGTGAATAAGTCATTTTTATCGTTTGTTCTTCCCCGTTAGCAGCCGGCTCAAATACCTGTATCAGGATCGCTTCCGGCGCCGCTTTCGTGATAAGGCGGTCAGACGGTAACTGGATGATGCCTTCGTTGAACTTTCCCTTGCTGACGATCATGGTATTGGCCATCCCGCCGCACCACTGGTTGTTGCCGCTGCGGGAATTCCAGGTTACCAGCGCCAGCCCTTTGCCATCACTGCTTTTCCATTTCATTTCGATGTCATACATCACACCGTAGTTGCCGGCAAGCGCCGCCACATCCGGCCGGCCTTTCATTTTACCTTCCACCCAGGGATCTTTGTCGCCGTCCGCGAGAATGATCTCCATTGTGCCATTTTTGGTATCGTATACGGAATCGGTGATCACCCGGTAGTTGCTCACGCCGAACACGCCGCGGCCGGCATTCTGGCCTTTGGGCGGAATGATGTTCGTGATGCGCTGCAGGGCTTTCGGGCCGGAGGTTTTCAGGTCTGTCTGGATCACGCTGATCTCGCCCGGCTGGTCGATCACGAACTCGTAAAATCCATGTACCAGCTCGTCATACTTCACAATGTTCTTTTCCAGCTGCTCATCAATGGCGATCGCCTGGCCCGGTTTTACAGTGCGGATGGTGCGTTGCGGTGTTGACGCGAAGTAGTCCGCCAGCCCCTGCTTGCCGATCTGGTAATAGTTGGTGCTTGGTTTTTGGGAAGAATATTTCAGCATGCGGATATGCATGTTTCCCGTGCCAGTATTTTTGATCACGGCCGTGATGCGGCGGTCTATCTTTGCCGGTTCTTTAACACCGTTTACATTATACACATACAACCTTACTGCGCCGGGCTGAACGGGCTCCTGGAGGGCAATGCCTTCCGGTATGCGGATGTATTCAGGATCGTCCGCGATCAGGTATTGCGGGCCGGGCATCACCACTTTACGGTATGTAATGTCCGGTATCTTCTCCGTCAGAAAATCCGGCAGTTCTACAATGCTTCCCTGTTTGGTACGAAGGATCGCGCTATTCAGTTCCGGCTTCAATTCCTGCGCCTGCGCGCCGAGCGATGCAATGGTACAAGCGAGCAACAGCGGCTTCCAGTTTGGTTGTTTCATTTTTATCATTATTAAGTGGACGATCAGAGCGAACGTGGTAATTGAAAGAATTTAAAATACTCGTCAAACTTAATAATAATTTTTATTAACTACTACATGTTTTTAAATAAAATATTTAACCGGCAGTTTGAATGACGGCTTTCTTTTGTTAACTGAAACTAGGTATTATTATTTATCTTTATGTGAAAATTGATTGATAATCTGGGATGCAGGTGATGAAAAACCCGGCCGGCATCCGTTTGAAGAACTATCCGAACCTATGAGGCCTCTTGCATTAACTGCGATGGCAGTTATTTTATTATCCATATCGCTGCCTGCAAGAGGCCAGTCTTCCGTTCTGTCCGTTCCCGATTCCGTGAGTTACCTGATGAAAGAAGGCGCCTACCTGGGCTTCCGGCAGGTGAACCTGAGCATGGGTGAAATAGGCTTTGAAGTAAAGGTGACCAGCAAGCTGGGCGGCAAGTCCAATGCGCGCCTGGAATTCCGCATCGACCAGCCAAAGGGCAGGAGAAGCAAGCGCATCGGTACGCTGCGCATTCCTGATACGGCGGATACTACGTACGCCATCAAGCTGCAGGGCAACCTCCGTCATGCTATGGGCGTGCATGACCTTTACCTGGTAGCGAAGGGCAGCGGGGAGTTCAATATTATCGGGTTTAAATTTATATCGAACTGGTGGAGGACGGATTGAGGGGCATCAGATCGTTTTGCAGTGAAGCACATCGCCTTTCCAGTAGAGGTTAACATTTCCGAGCGTATTTAGCTGATCTATAAAATTCTGCAGCGGCTGATGACGGTGCAATCTTCCGCGGAAACGCAGGTTGGCGGCAGAAGGACTGTCCATTACCATTTTTACATCGAAATACCGACCGATCATCTCCGCGATCTCGGTCATATCCGCATCCTGGAAGTAGTGAATACCCTCTCGCCATCCGAGTGTGATCCTGGCATCAAATCGCTGGCGCTTCACATCTGTTGCAGTGGCTACCAGCTCTTCCCCAGCCTTTAGTTCCACACGTTCGTTCCTTACGGTTACGGCCACTTTTCCCTGGACGAGCGAAGTGATCAGCGTGCCGGCATTGTAGCTATTAAGATTGAATTCTGTACCCAATACCTGTATGCTGGAGTTTCCTGAATGCACAATAAAAGGCTTAGCTGCATCCGGAGCGATCTTGAAATAGGCTTCCCCTTCCACATATACCTCCCGGGTTTCTGCGAAGTTAAAGGGAAAGCGCAGGCGGGTGGTGCTGTTCAGCCATACGATGGTACCGTCTGCAAGCTCAACCCGGTAGTCCAGTTTAGCCGGCACCGATAATGTGCTCCAGCTGTTTGCATTGACATTCCCGGAGTTGAAACGTAACACCCGGTTATTGTTGCTCAGCTTTGTATTACCGGATGTAATGGCCTGTTGACCGGAATCCTGCAGTTCAATGGTACGTCCGTCTGCCAGCTGCAGAGTAAGCCCGTTGGCGGAGGAAGCATTATTACCGGTAAGCTGTGCTTCCTGCACAGACTGCTGCGGTCGCATAAAAAAGGCTATGGCTGCGACGATACCGGTTACCGCCGCAGCCGCAAACCAACGCATGCGGACAGTTCGTTTACGGGCCCGATGGGCTTCATAACGTGCGATGGTGAGATCATATGCAGCGGAAGGGTCGGCCTGCTCAATAAATTGCCTGGCTTCATTTGCGGGCCGGGAACGAACTTCGAGCTGCATATCCCTTGCTTCCTGGCTATCAGCCAGTATCTGGTCCAACTCTTCCTGCTCCGCGATGGTTATCAGGCCATAATGTTCCTTGATCAACAGATCAAGTACGTGATTTTTGTCCATTTGACAGGGTTATACTGTACTATGATTAATAATAACAAACATAGGGTGAAACTCTTTATAAAAGTATTTGTTAACGGTAAATATGAACCAAAGTAGCATGACGAATTTTTTCTCTAGCCATGCAAAGTAATCTGCCCTTACTAGTTAATATACTATCACCTCCTTCCGGTATTTTACTTCCACTACCTTCATCATTTTAACAAATGAACAGCAATATCACGCGAGCACAAAGGCGCAAAACGGGGTGAATAATTGCAAAAAATTTAAGGAATTAAATATAATCTGCGTCTATAATTGTCAATTTTAGAAAATATCTAACCTACCACAAAAAAAGTTATTGAATTAACGACAGTTTAACATAAGTAAAATGTTTTTTTTATAAGATTTACGCCAGCACATACGAGACATGCATTTCAAGTAGGATTTTTTATACTTTATTCGCACCTTCTCCTTTTTTTCTCCGTTTAAGTTTAACTCAAAAAACCAACAGGCATCTCCACGCAATTTTCGGGGGATGCAATTGAAATATCTGAAACCGGCTAATTTGAATTTCGCAGATGGATGACACCTTAATCGTTCAGGAATTACACAGTCACAACAGGGAAGCATATACGATGATGTACCAGAGGTACTACAAAGTGTTGCTGGCCCATGCTGATTATCTGCTGAAGGATCATGCGGAAGCGGAAGAGGCTGTGCAGGAGATATTCTTCAAGTTGTTGCTGGTAAAGGACTGGAACCATGTACAGCATCTGCGTTCTTATTTATATAAAGTCGTTCGCAATTATTGTATCGCAAAAATCACACAGGCAAAAAGACTCGAGGCAAAAAAAGATGGTCTGCGCGTCGTATTGCAACATGATACATGGGAAGACCCGGATGCCTCCCGTGAAAAACACGCTACCGACCAGAAACTACAACAATTACTATCTCACCTCAGTCCCCAGCGGCTGAGAGCATTTTATCTTGTGTATCAGGAAGGATATTCCTACCAGGAGGCGGCAACATTTTTGGGGATCAGCAAGAACAGTATCAAGACGCATATAAAGCTCGGACTGAAAGTACTGAGAGGCTTCGGCCCCATCATCCTGATAATATTTCTTTGTCTTCGATAACATCATTTACCGGCCTCCCACCCCATCAGAAGCAATTATGTATAACCATTGCGCATACACGCAATGGCATTTTTGTGCAATATTCTGAAAACGCCTAGAGTGGCCCATTGCAGCCGGATGATACTAAATTATTTTATTAATTTTTGATTAATTTCTGTTCACCCCGCAGGCATTTCTTACAATCATATACTATGAACAAAGAAACATCTGGCAGAACCTTAACTAACTCAAACATGAAAAAAATCTACAGCAGTGCTTGCCTTCGGGGCAAGTGGCCAGCCATCACCCTACTGCTCCTTATGATTGTAAGCCAATCCGTCTTTGCGCAGGACAGTGTGTCAATCACAATCAACGTTACAAACACTCCTATTGAACAGGTTTTCAGAAGCATCGAGCAGCAGACGCCGTATACGGTATTATATAATACGACGCTTTTAAATCCGTCTGAGAAAGTTTCCGTGAATGTTCGCCGTGCTTCGCTGGAGCGGACAATGGCGGAAGTGTTGAAAGGGAAAGAGCTGACGTGGAGCGTTAAGGGAACGGGAATTCTTATTCTGCCGAAGAAGGAACAAAGCGCTCCTTCTTCTTCGAAAGATAGCATTAGCGGCAGAGTTACGGACAGTGATGGGAACCCGCTGCCTGGGGTTACGGTGAGGGTTAAGAATGGTGGAGGTATGGGGACGGTGACGGATGGGAATGGGGATTTTAATATTGGTGTTCCGGATGAGAATGCGGTGCTGGTTATTTCTAGTGTTGGATTTATTCCTATTCAGGTTGCAGTAAAAAACAATCACAATCCGGAGATCCGGCTGGCCGCTGCTACCATGCAGATCAAGGAGGTAGAGGTTAGCACAGGATATGAACAAGTAGCGCCAGAGCGATTCATTGGAAGTGCAACTGTTGTAGATAGTATTATTTTAGAGCGCCAAGTTGGTCGTAACTTACTTACCCGATTAGATGGAGCGGCAAACGGGCTATTATTCAACAAATCAGATGGTGCCGGAGTTATAAAAATTCAGTTAAGAGGTGTAAGCACACTTAACACAGCAAATGATCTCAATGGCATATCATCTCAAAATCCGTTGATAATACTGGATGACTTTCCGTATACAGGAGATATAAACAGTATTAATCCGAATACTATTGCTAGTGTCAGCGTATTGAAAGATGCCGTAGCCGCTTCGATATGGGGAGCTCGTGCTGGAAACGGAGTGATTGTAATTAAAACTAAAACCGGAGTGCGAAATAGACCGGTGGCTATCACATTTAACTCTAACATCTCCATCCTCCAAAAACCAAATCCTTTTTATTTCCCACAAATGAGCAGCAGTGATTTCATCGATGTCGAGCGGGATTTATTTAGCAGAGGATTTTATGACCTTCATCTCCAATATCCACAATTCTTTGTTACTTCGCCAGTGGTTGAAATTCTAGATAGGCATCGCAAAGGAGATTTGACAGATGCTGAGGCAAACTCACAGATTGACGAACTTCGATCATTCGATATACGAAAGGATGTCGAAAAATACATTTTCAGGAATGCTATTAACAAACAGAATTTTCTAAATGTCTCTGGAGGTTCTAGTTTATTGGGGTATAATTTATCGTTTGGCGTTGATAACAATTTATCAGAATATCAGGGGCCAGGAAAGAACAACAGATATAACATTAGCACTAACTTTAATATACGGCCAACCAAACCGTTGGAATTAAACTTGGGGGTGGATTACAATCATGAGAAACTAACAGGAGGGGGAATTACCTTTCCGGTATCTAGCCCTGGACGGCTTTCATTACCATATGCGCGGCTGGCTGATGAAGATGGCAATCATATGGCTTTACCTACTTTTTTTGGATCATCATATTTAGAGTCGTTACCAGAAGACGAATTACTCAATTGGTACTATTTTCCATTAGATGAACGCGAGGCAAATGCCGGTCATGTCACAAAAAGTGGGTTACTTCGAATGAAATTTGGCGGTGATGTGCGATTGACTTCCTGGTTAAGTGGAAGTGTGAAATATCAATATACTCGTCAGATTACGGACGATCGAAATCTTCAAGATTTAAATTCCTTTTTTACCCGTGACCTTATCAATCGTTATACTAATCCTACAACATTTGTTCGTAGTATCCCTTTAGGTGGTATTTTGGATATCCTTGCAAATAAACTGACAACCCACAATTTACGTGGACAGCTAAATATCCAGAAGAATTGGCAGGGTGTACATGATTTTACGGCACTAGTTGCAGGTGAATTATCTAAATCCTGGCTATATACAGAGGGAAATAGGTTCTACGGATATAATGACGCCACATTGAGTTATGATAACAATCTCAATTATGGAAGCAATGTTCCGCAGTTCCTTGGGGGAAATGCCAGGATTCCGAATATGGACAGGTTATCCGAAAGGAATAATAACCTTGTGTCTTTCCTTGCAAACGCGTCCTATACATATGACTCAAAATATGGAATATATGTTAGTGGCCGGCGTGACGGATCAAACTTATTTGGGGTAACTACTAATAATAAATATAAGCCTTTGTGGTCGGTAGGCGGTCGCTGGAATATCAGCAAGGAGAACTTTTACAATGTTGGCTGGATGCCCAAATTGTCGATCAGAGCCACCTATGGGTATGCAGGAAATATTAACAACGCAATATCAGCATTAAGCACAATATTGTATTCTTCGAGGCCTAACTTCCTGGGACAGATTTATGCTATGCCTCTCGGTGCACCCAATCCTGATCTTAGATGGGAAGAGGTACGAACGTTCAATGCTGCCATGGACTTCCAGCTCTTTAACAATCGGGTAACGGGTAGTATTGAATGGTACCATAAGCAATCAAAAGATGTTATTGCGAACTTCCCGCTTGATCCAACTTTGGGAATTACCGGGGGAATGATGCAAAAAAACGCAGCAAATCTGACAGGAAAGGGTGTTGATCTTGCTCTTCAAAGCAAGAACATTCAGGGCAAATTCGGGTGGCAAACAAGCCTTAATGTGAATTTCGCAAAAACTATTGTTTCAAGATATTTTGAAGAAACAAAATCCGTTCCTACTGCTCCGATCATTAGGGAAGGAGATATTTATATGGGAATATATGCGTATCGATGGGCAGGACTAGATCCAGAAACCGGTGATCCTCGTGGTTACATCGGTGATGAGATTAGCACCAATTACCAGGGAATTTTTCTTGATAGCTTGAAAAATCAAAGATATATAGGATCCGCATTCCCTTTACTGTATGGAAATCTCCTAAATTCCTTTTCTTATGCCGGGTTTTCCTTATCTGCTAATATTTCTTTCAGGTCAAAGTATTACTATAAGAAACCTTCTATCGAATATAATCAATTGTATAATACATGGCGAGGACATGGTGATTATAGTCAAAGGTGGCAGAAAACAGGGGATGAACATATTACCAATGTGCCATCAATATCATATCCTGGAAATGCTAATCGGGATAAGTTCTATTCAATGTCTGAAGTTAATGTGGAAAAAGGAGATCATATCCGCTTACAGGATATTCGCCTCTCATATAGATGGGACAATCGAAAATTCAACAATCTTCCTATAAAAGGAATCGAACTGTATACCTATATAGGCAATATGAATGTGATGATTTGGAAAGCGTCAAAAGTGAAGTATGATCCAGATTATCCTACCAGTGTTTTACCACCCGTTACCTCGTATTCGTTTGGATTAAATCTAACCCTTTAGCAAGAAGTTTAAAAGAAAACTAACATCATGAGTTACATAAAAAAAAATTTACCGACTCTTATCATTCTTTGGCTAGCTTTAATTATATCATCCTGTTCTAAGATTCTGGATGAAAAACCAGATCGCTCTATTACAACCATTTCGAATATCAAGGATTTGCTCGCGATTCTAAGAGATTATGATCGTATCAATAATTTCGGGGCCTCACTTGCCGATATAGGAGTAGATGAGTATGCCTTATCTTCTTCGGCATATGCAAATCTGGATGTTGAATCGCAAAATGCGTGTAGATGGGATAAGGATACTAAGATTGATGCATGGACATCTCCCTATATCGTTATCTACTATGCCAATCTGGTATTACAGGGGCTGGAACAAACAGAGGACGGTAGCTCATCAGAGCGTGATAACGCTAGAGGGCAGGCGTTATTCTTCAGGGCCTTCGCCTTTTATCAACTTGCACAGATCTATTGTAAACCTTACAGTGAATCGGCACAAACCGATCTCGGCATCCCCTTGCGGATTACACCTAATGTAGAAGAAAAAATTGCCCGATCAACCGTTTCTGAGACATACGCGCGAATAATAAAAGACGCAGAGGGCGCCATAGCCTTGATGCCAATGGACAACGACGCCATTAATGTTCCGGATAAACTTGTCTGTTTCGGGTTCTTAGCTCGTGTATATTTAAGCATGAGAGACTATACCAATGCTGAAAAATATGCGAGCCTTTACTTGAGTGAATCACCAGATCTGATCGACTTCAACACATTGGATACTTTGGCCAATCCCAGTTTCTCAACAGATAATACTGAAAGCGTCTTCCTTGCTTTTTATGGAGGAAGCCGAATACCTGCTCCTTCAACGACTGTTAATCCGTTTTTATTTAATTCCTATAACGAAAATGATCTGCGACGGAAGGTCCTGTTTATAGTCAATCATGACGGATCTGTGAATTATAAAGGGAGTTATGAGGGAAGAGAAGGCTATGTAGGTTATTGCGGCATCGCAACCAACGAAATCTATTTAATCCGGGCTGAATGCCTGGTAAGAAGAGACATGATTGATGGTGGATTGGCAGATTTAAATCGTTTACTATCCCATCGATATATTGATGAAAAGTTTATACCCGAGACAGCAGCATCTAAAGAGGATGCACTTGAGTTAGTTCTCCACGAACGTTGGAAGGAACTCCTTTTTAGGAGCAGCAAATGGAGCGATCTTAGAAGATTGAATCTTGAAGGGGCTAACATTAGTTTACAAAGAGAAATTGATGGAATAACATACACATTACCACCAAATGACAAACGTTGGGTATGGCTAATTCCTGATGAAGTTATTCGACTTTCTGGCATTCAGCAAAATGAACGATAAGATAGTCATCAAAAAGAATATTAGAATGAAGAAAATCATTACAACGTGCTGTAGCATATTAATCGGAATTAGTCAAATATCCGGACAACTAATAAAAGATACTGATTTACGGGAAGGAGATATTCTTCCTAACATTACTTTGAAAAAAGTAATGGACAACTCAGGCAATCTATATTCAGATTACATTGGCAAAACTACACTTCAAGACTTTCGGGGGAAACTAATAATATTAGACTTTTGGACAACATATTGTTCACCTTGCATTAAAGGTTTTTATGGATTATCAGCTCTTCAAGAGAAATTTAAGAATCAAATTCAAATTTTTCTCGTTAACCCCTGGGAGGATGAGAACAGAGTAAAAAAATGGCTAAAGCAGCAAAATGGGAAGCGTGCTCCAGCAGACAATATTGTTCCAGACAACCTGCCAATGCTGGCCGACGCTAAAAATTTTCTGAAGTTATTTCCTATACGGGGAGAGATCGGTTACCATGTCTGGATTGGAGCAGATGGGAGGGTTAAATTACGTGGAATTTCGGAAAACACCCATGAGAAAAAGATTCAAGAAGCGCTAAGTGGTGTGAAAATTTCCTATATAGAAGACAATGCATTAGCCTATGACCGAAACAAACCGTACTTCGTCCAGCAGTCTCCAATATCCGGTAATCGGCCGCTTTACAGCTCAAATTTCGGAGGTTTTGATGATAAGGGTGCTTCTGCTTATGGGAGTGCAGTTGAAGATTTCATTGATTCGTTGTTAGGGACCCAAAGAAACACATACCTGAACATGGGAATACTGGAACTGTATCAAGCAGCGCTTAAAGACGATTTGTTACTTGATGACCATTTCCTCTATGGAAGCCGGTTTCTATTGGAGGTTAGCGATACAGCTATGATAAGCCAATCTGATGTAATCCTTAAGCGAAAGGCTACAGATGCCGACTATCGTCATAAAGTCTGTTATGAGCAGGTTTTGCCGTTGTCTATACCTGATTCACTAGTTAATACATTCATGCTTCAGGATATAGAACGATTTTTCGAGAATTACTTAGGGATTTACGGTAGATGGGAGGAACGAACCGTTCCTTGTCTAAAACTACAGTTTACTGGGGATATAGACAGAATCAAATCAACACAAGACAATCCTTCATTCGATTTTTCATATGCGGACAACATTATACAAAATAACTATTATGGGTATAATATTAGAAACCTTTTTTATGAATATTTTCAAAAACTTAAATCAGTTTACTATTTTAAGGTTGATCGGCCAATAATAGATGATACTGGATACAATGAGCGTATTGACCTTATATTGCCAAACCCCACGAAGATTAAGAACTATGAGGAATTTGAAAAAATACTTGAAACAAGAGGCTTTAAACTTAAACCAGATTCCGTAAAATTAAAGATGTTTGTTATTTCCATGCTTTGATATTGTATCCTTCTTTTTGGAAAAGTTGAGAAAGAAACGTCGTTCTTTCTCAACTTTTCTAAAATACATGAGAGGGGAATCTAGTTCCTCTTGGAGATAACCCGTCCGCTAGGAGCGGTATAAGGATCGGGTATTGCCGCTACTGCTGCAGCCATGTCAGTTTCTAAAGCAGCTTGATTTACTTTTGGCTGTCCTGCCCATGCAGAATTCCCCGCTGCTATTGCTTCTGCCAATGTGTATACGTCTGCATTGAATACATCAATTGCACAAACTGCACCTGTGCTGGGACAGTTTTGAGTGGTTAATGCGACAAAATCTAATGGATCGTTTCTGTCACCACCTGGTGTTAAATAGAATTGCTGATCAGCAAATACTTTTGCTGGTTCCGCTTTGAAGGCGAATGCAAATACTGCGGCGATAGCGAGAGCACAAAGGCTCATGATTCTTTTTGTCATGGGAATTAAAATTTTTGGTTAAATAATACTTGTTTATATAAACGACTTAGTGTTCTTTATAAAAGATCCGCCCGCTTGGAGCCGTATAAGGATCACTTACTGATTTAGCTGCATTACTTAAATCTTCTGCTAAGGCAGTTTGGTTAACTTTCGGCCTGCCTACCCATTTATCACTACCAGCTTCAATAGCCTCTGGTAAAGTATAAACATCGGAAGAGGATATTACGATCATACATATTCTCCCTGTGCCCGGGCAATTTAGTGCGGAAGCAGTCCATGTATAATCCGATGGATCATTTGCATCACCACCGGCAACTAGCAGAAAACAATCTTTTTTAACTGTGTTGAAGGTTGTTTTTGATGACGAAAATCCAAAAACGGGAGTACAGAGTACGATGAATATCCTGATTACGTAACCTTTCATAGTAGATTCGTTTATCAATATTTTTTACTAAAACCTTTTCCAGATTGTTCTTAGATTCCCGGTAAAGTATGGGTCGATATATACCGACAATGCGTTGCTTATGTCATCATGTAACGTGCCTTCTCCAACCTTCGGCTTCCCCCAGTATGCAGGAATTGGTATATCAGTTGGCAAGTAAATCTCGTTTTCGTAAACTTCAACAACGCAGATATATCCCGTTCCAGGGCAATTTACATATGGATACCAGTCATCAAATGGCACATAATCAAGTGGATTAAACGGATCTCCATACATTACCAGCTCAAATGCCAGCTCAGGGCGTGGCTGTATTGAAAGTAAATTTGAATACCGCTTGCTGTAAACCAATATGGAAGTCAGTAGTAATATTTTTAGCACAACTATCTTTTTCATACTTTTTATATTTCATATTACTCGCTATAATCTATCAGCTTCTTTTATAGATTATTCGTCCGCTTGGTGCAATGTAAGGGTCATTTGGTGATGCTAGTGCGGCAGCCATGTCTGCTGCCAATCCTGAGCTCGGCTGATTAACTTTTGGCAGCCCTGCCCATGCCGGATTCCCGGCAGCAGTTGCTTCCGCCAAAGTATAAATATCAGAATCAAAAATTATCATTGCACAAATTCTACCTGTGCCTGGGCATGGAACAATAATTATAACTACCCAATCGAGGGGATCTTCAGGATCACCACCAGGGACTAACTCAAAAGTCTGGTCTGCTACTCTTGTTGCTGTTGGCGTAGGGTATGCGACCAGCATTATTGGGATGATCAATAAGAGAAGTGCTTTAATGAATATTAGCTTTTTCATAAAATAAATTTTAAAGTGATTGTCGAACTAATGACTTATTCATTTTGTCTGATTTCCAATTAGAAAATCTCCCACCTTGTAAGAAAACCCCAATTGTAGCTAATACTATTACTCCTAAATTAAAGAATACATGCTGTTTCCAGGTTAGATCTTGAAGCAAGCCCCCACAACTACATGGAATATCCGTACTGAAAGCGAGTATCCCTATAAGGTACACCGTAAATATCACCATCAATACAAGCGACCCAATCAAACCAATTTTCTTCGTTCTCTCCATTATAAGCATCGCCGCCAGCACAAGTTCTATCACAGGTACGCCAATAGCCGCAACTGGAGCTACGGAGCGCAACAGTGGCGATTTGCCCAACTGCGTACTGAATATATCAAAGGCAAATAGTTTACTGAATGCAGCGTATGCCCATAAAATCAGAAAACTGACATAGATTATTTCCAATATGATCTTTTTCTTCATTGGTTTAAATTTCTGGTAAAAAAACAGCGTAGATATCGGGAAACACTCAAATAAAAATTCCATCTAGGGCAGAAGGGCTTCTCCTGAATCCTGTAAGAATCCAGTTATCATTGGTACATACCTTGATTACAGTTCTAAGCCAATAGAACTCTACATCAGGCTAACCAGAATAATTACTCGGATAATACCTCTTATCTATTCCATCTGTAAAATGCTGCTTTCGCACGCCAGGTGCACGGGTTATTTCATATCGCATATCTACGGGTTAATTTTCTTAAGCTAACAAATACTGTGTCTTTTTCGATAACACTAAGTTAGAAACACCAACTGAAATTATTCCGCAGTGACAAAAAAACTTTGTTAAGCCCACCACAATCACCCATCCCGTTGACGCCCGTCATCGCCCCGCGCCCCAATCCTCCCGACCTTCACATCATGAAAAAGATCATCGCCGCCCTGGACGGCCTCCGGCTCAGCCAGGCCACCATACAAACCGCCACCGCACTGGCCGCCGGGATGCCCGCACATCTCGTCGGCGTGTTCCTGGACGATTTTACACGGAACAGCTTCAGCGTGTATGAAGCTATCGAAGACGGCGAATTTTCAGAGAAAAGGCTCAAAAAGCTCGCGGAAAAAGACAAACAGATACGCGACCATGCGGTCCGCGAATTTGAAACGGCCTGCCAGGAGAAAGGGATTCAGTATTCCGTTCACCGGGACAAGTCCATCGCCATCCAGGACCTCCTGCGGGAAAGCATCTACGCAGACCTGCTGATCATCAACGCCCATGAATCTTTCAGCCGGCTGGAAGAACCCGCGCCCACCAGGTTTCTCCGCGACCTGCTGTCCGACGTGCAATGCCCCGTGCTGATCACCCCCGAAAACTACGCGCCCTTCGAAAAGGTGATCATGCTGTACGACGGCGCCCCCGCTTCCGTATTCGCCATCAAGATGTTCACCCACATCATGCCCGGCAACCTCCCCGTGGAAGTGATCTCCGTCAAGGAAAACGACCTCCACCTCCCCGAAAACAGGCTCATGAAGGAATTCATGAAACGCCACTGCCCGCATGCCATGTACACCGTATTGAAAGGAGATGCGGAAAACGAGATCCTGCAACGCCTGCTCACAGAAGGCCCGCGATCGCTCGTAGTGCTCGGCGCCTATCAGCGCAGCGCCGTATCCCGGTGGTTCAAGGCCAGCATGGCGGACATGCTGATCAAAGCAGTGGCCTGCCCCCTATTTATCGCGCATAACAAGTAAGAGAAAATGCAACAGCGGAGAAATTCACTAAAAGTACTGGAACAACTGAAACAGGAGAACATTTTCCTGAAGCAACGGCTTGCCAGCGCCTTAAAGCTGGACACGACCAAAACTTTCCTGGAACGCGCGGAATACCTGCAACTGCAATTCCTGCAGAACGACCAGGCGCTTGCGCTGCTGCATCACGACCTGGTGATGCTCTACCAGCAGAACAAACCCAATAAAATACAAATGGAAGGTCTGGAGCTGGACCTGGAAAAGATGCAGCAGGAGATCGAGCATATGAAAATACTGTGCAGCGATCTCCCGGAGCTTTAATTCATCATTCCTTTTAATCTCTTACGGTCCAGCAGCAGTATCTCGCCCTCGCGGATACTGATCAGCTTTTCGTCCCGGAAGTCACCCAGTGTGCGGATCAGGGATTCTTTCGCCACGCCCGCTACGGCTGCGAGGTTATCGCGGCTGATATCTATCGTGAAAGATTCGCTTTTGTGTACGTTGTATTTTTTGTCCAGCGCCAGCAAGGCGTCCGCCACTTTTTTCCGCAGGGAGTTATAGGCGATGCCCAGCAGCTGTTCTTCCTTCTCCACCATGTTCCGCGTCAGCAGGCGCATGAATTTCCGCAATACGGCCGCGTCGTTGTTGATCAGCTCCTCAAAATCGCTTTTCGGTATCAGCGCCAGCTCGGCGTCTTCCATGGCTTCGGCGCTGTCCTGGTAAGTGCCGGATTCCAGCAAAGCGGTATAGCCGAGGTAGTCTCCTTCGTTATAAAGCCCGGTGATCAGCTCCTTGCCGTTATCATGACGTTTGTAGGTCTTCACTTTACCACGGAGCAGGTAAAACAGGTAGGAAGCATGATTGCCTTCCGTATAAACGATCTGTTTCTTTTTATAGATGTTGGTATTGCGCTCTTCTTTCAGCGCCGCCAGCTGGTCTTTGCCGGTAGCGACGGACAACAGGGAGTTGAAACCGCTCAGCCCTTCGGACAATTCCTCTTTCAGCAGCGCGGCTTTCTTGATACGGCTTTCGATGGCCTGCAACAGCTCCATGGCGTCGAACGGCTTGGTGATAAAATCATCGGCGCCCATTTCCATGCCTTTGCGCATGTCTGATCGTTCAGTCCTTGCCGTTAGGAAGATGAACGGCGTGCTGTGCAAGGCATTCCGTTTATGCAGCATGTGCAGTACGCCGTAGCCGTCCAGCACCGGCATGGTGATGTCGCAGATGATAAGGTCCGGCTTGTGCTCAAAGGCCATGTGTACGCCTTCCATGCCGTCGGCGGCGGTCAGCACCTTGTAGTTCGCCATTTCCAGTATTTCGGCGGTATTTTCCCTGATATCGGGATTATCTTCAATGAGCAGGATAGTGTTCATATCGGTTGTTCGGTTTTGAAAGACACGATGAATGTAGTTCCTTTGTTTTCCTCGCTTTCGCAGGTCACCTCTCCGTTCATCAGCTCCGCGTATTTGGAAACGATGTGCAGGCCGAGGCCGGTGCCCTGTATTTCGCTCACGTTGGCGCCGCGGAAGAACCGTTCAAACAGATGCTGCTGGTCTTCCTTCGATATCCCGATGCCGGTGTCCCGCACACCGATCATGAAGCGGCCGGGGCGGTTTTCCGTCCATATTTTGATGATGGCGTATTCGGGGGAGAATTTGATGGCGTTGGAAAGCAGGTTGAGGATGATGTGTTTCAGGAGGCCCGGGTCCAGGTACAGCATCGGATCGCCGGTATGCTGATAATCGAAATCCTGCTTTTTCTTCCGCAGTTCCGTTATTTCATGTACAATGGCGCTGACGTGGTTCTCCACATTGAATTCCGAAAGCCGCACCTGTATCTTTCCTTCTTCTATCTTGCCGACGGAAAGGAAATCGTTGAGGATGTCCGTCAGCATATTGACGGATGAAACGATGCGCTGGATGTGTTTTTCGCGCTTGGGTTGCTCGTCCGTACTTTCATATTTGGAGATGAGGAAGATGGAAGAAAGCACGGTGCTGAGCGGTGTTCTGAACTCGTGCGAGGCCATCGATACGAACCTTGATTTCAATTCGTTCAGCTCTTTTTCTTTCTGCAAGGCATTCCGCAGCTCCTTATCTTTTATTTCGATCTCTTTCATTTGCGCATTGAGCCGCGCCACCATTTCCGAGAGGGATTCTGTCCGTTCCGCCACTTTCTGTTCCAGCGCCGCGTTCAGTTCCTTCAGCGCATTTTCCGATTCCTTGCGCAGGGAAATATCGCTGACAAATGCCACTACGTACTGACCGTCCTTGGTTTCGTTGGTGCCAAGGCTGATCTCTACGGGAAATTCGGTGCCGTCCTTCCGCATGGCGTACAGGTCGAAGCCGATGCCCATCGGGCGGCTGTGCGGATGCCGGGAGAAATTGTGCCGGTGCTGCACATGCCGTTCGGCAAAACGGCGGGGGATCAGCTTTTCCACTTTCTCTCCCAGTAATTCTGAATGAGCATAGCCGAACTGTTTGAGCAGGAAAGGGTTCGCCAGTACGATCCGGCCTTCCGGGTCCGTTACCAGGATGCCGAGCGTTGCGTGGTTGAACAGCACCTCGAAACCAATGTTACCGTTGTCGTTAAGCATCCCCAAATCTATAAATTAAATCCAAAGCATAAAAAAAGCGCCGTAGAAGAATCCGCGGCGCTATCCATATCTCATATCTTATGAAAAACACTAAAAGACAATTTGTTTGCCGATAGTGCAAATGTCCGTTCTCCTGCACCGGCAAACACTGACGAGGATCATCTTTATGGATGATATTACTTACGTTTTTCACCGTCCGGCAGCCGCGCCGCCGCTGGCTTCCTTTATTGCAATATCGCTTCCTTCAGGTATGCGGAGGCGTACGGCGACTGCAGCACCTGCGCCTGGAACACCCCGTCTTCCAGCACTTTTTCCACTTCGGATGGGCTGCCAAGGTCCAGCCGGGAGAACAGCTCGTAGAACCGGGGATCTGTTTGCAGGAGGTGCAGCAGTTCCATGCCCAGGGCGTTTTCCGGGGGCTTCGGGCCGGCGTTCCGGAACAGCTTGCGCCGTTTGAAGAAGGAGCCTACAGTTTCCACGATGCCGAAGAAGCTGCTTTCCGCTTTTGGGGACAGGCTTAATTCGGATTCGTCCGCAACGCCCACCTGCAAAGCATCCCAGGCGCGCAGAATGCCGTTCCCGTAATATTTCTCCCATTCCGGGAACACGGCATCCCTGGCCGCTGCGGTATACAGGGCATGCCGCACTGCCTCCACCTTCAGCCATTTGCGGCCTTCTTCATAATACCCTTTCTTTTCCATTTCCTCCCGGTGATAGGCGATCCACAAGGCCGCGGCGGCGGCTACCTGCGGGGTGGCGGAGGAAGTGCCGCCGCCGCTGCGGAGGAAGGTATGGGCGGTGGATGCCCAGGGCGTATTGGGCGTGTAGGCCGCCAGCGCCCGCGTCATCCGCGATGCCGGCCCCCAGGAGCCCTGCATGTACTGCGTGCCGATGGCCCGCTCGCCATTGGTGCGGAGGAATTTCACATCATAGGGCTGATGGTCGAACATGGCGCCGGTAGCGGCGATCACGCGCTCGAAAGCGGCGGGGAACATCACGCATTTCGGCAACAGGGCGCCCGTGCCCTTGTACCAGCAATTACTCGCGGCGGACACGATCACCACGCCCGCTTCGTACGCATCATTGACCGCCTGCGCCATCCGGTTGTCCGGCTTCCCGGCCATGGACATCGATATGACCTCACAACCCTGTTCTATCGCATACCGCACGGCGGCGCTGAAATTCTTTGAGTTCATGATTACAACGGATTCGGATATACGCAGCGGCACTACTTCCGCGAAAGGTATCCCGCCGATGAAGCCTTCATACTCATCGTAAGTATCTTCCTTTTTCACCCGGTTGCCGGCCAGCAGCACGATCGTACCGAGGCCGTGGCCGTCCTGCCCCGAATCGGTTTTATCTACCGCCACCTTGGGATCTTCCTTTTTCACAAAGCTGCGCTGGTTTGCCATGTCCAGCATCAGCGGCAGGGCGGCGTGGCCGGGGATGTAGCCTGTGTCCAGGTGAGCGATGCGCACATGGGCGCCGGGTTTGCCGCTCACGGTTTCCGCGGCTTTGGCAAGTTGAGAGTGGTCAGCGTCCAGGTGCCAGCCGATGCCGCCTGTCGCATCCCCCATCACCGGCGGCCAATCTTTGATATAGTCCGGGTTGCTGGCATCCGCTTCGCGGGCGGCGCGGCGGTCCTGCGCCGGGTTTACGCTGATCACGGGCTCTGCCTGCGCCTGGATACCTTTGGCTGCGAGTTCCTGCTGCAACGCATGCGCCGCGCTCCAGGCGTGTTCATGCGGCGTGTTAAGCAGCTCTATGGTGAAGGTCTTTCCGCCGCTGAACGTTTCTTCATCGAGTATCTCGATATCCTGGCCGCCGGTGAAGCCGGCATCGCCGGCAATGTCCAGCACCAGCACCGCATTTTTCCTGACCTGGATGCCGGTGGGCGCCGTCCTTTCAACCGGCACGGCGCCAAGGTCCGGCGCACGGTAGCCGGTTACCTTCGCCGCATCGGGAATATTAATAATAAACGGGAACGACTGATCGAAAGAAGGGATGATGGCGCCATACTGGAAAAAATTGGGGCGGGGGAAATAATAGTTTTCGCGGATGCGGTTGATCAGCTCTTCCGCTGTGGCATTGCAAAAAGCATCATCTTCGAACAGCTGCATGAATGATTCGGTGAACACGCCGTTCTCTTCACCGTCGAACGTCGTCTGGTTATCCTGGCAGGCGGCCAGCAGTTTCACGGCGGCTTTGATATCTTCCGCCTGCGGCTGCGTTTCAAATTGCCGCTGCACGGGGCGGTACACCGTTTCCCCGAACTGCTGCACCACCGCCTGCTCCACTTCCAGCGGCAGCTTGCGGGAGGCCAGCCCCCTGCTGCCCGCCGCGCGTTCCAGCCCGCTTTCCAGCATGGCGCTGAGGTCCAGCTCATCCGGCAATGCGCGTACCATTGTACCAGAATGGCAGCTGTCAGACACCACCACGATGCGCGTGCCTTCCGCGAACAAACGGAAAGCCGCGAACAGTTCATCGTCCAGCAACTGCCGGTCGTACAGGCACCAGGTCTGATCGTTGCGCTCGTCATCAAAGCCTTCCGCTTTGTCATTCGGCAGCTCGCTGCCGTGGCCGGCGTAAGTCAGCAGCAGGATATCTCCCGCTTTCATTTTTTCAGCGCAGCCGCCCAGCGCAGCCAGCACAGCTTCCGTGGTAGCTTCCCCGTCGTGCAGGGACGCGGTGCTGTAGCCGAGTTGCTTTGCATACGACTCCCAGAATACCGCATCGTTCACCGCGGCATTCAATTCGGGCACGCCGGGGTAGTGCCGGGGATTTACTTTGTTCAGCCCGATATGTAATGAATATCCTTTTGACATAACGTTGTTTTTTAGCATTACAAGAGTGAAAGAATTTGCCCGAGGCTTTCCTGCTCGCGGAAATAAGCCAGGTGATTGCTCGCGACCACCTGCAGCTTTACCTCCCCGTTGGCGGACGGAACAGCGCGCATGCTGCTGAGCGTTACCGCCATGTCATTCGGTTCTTTTTCGTATACCCGTTGCGTTAAGCCCGGATAGAGTATGTTATCTTTTGCCAGTGAGAGTATCCGTTTGAGGAATGGATCATCGCCATTGTAGTGTTGCAGCAGCGACGTGTCGCCGCCGAGTATGCGGTATTCCACACCCGGCGGGGCTTTGGAGGTGGACAATGTTTGCAGCAGGCTGGAACCGGGTTTCAGCTCGTTCAGCGTTTCACCGGGATGCAGCTTTAGTTGTTTCAGCAGCCAGGAAAGACCGGTGATGGCGTATTTAACAGGCCCTGTCAGGTTCAATGCCTGCGTCAGCATGCCGAAGGCGGCGGTACCGAGCGCGGCCATTTCGGAGCCCGCGCAGGGCGAACCCACCAGCACCAGTCGCCGGACGTAACCCGTGCCGGGCACCTGTTCCGCCAGCCATCGCGCTACCAGCCCTCCCATGGAATGCGCAACGATGGTCAGCTCCTGTACGCCCGCCGCCTGCAATTGCGCATGCAGCTTTTCCGCGGTCTTGCTGACGGGCGTGGCAAGGTTCTCATAGTCATACGTCAGCAAAAGATCAACCTCATCACCGATCGTATCTTTGAACGCTTCCGCCATGTACCGCGTATCCCCGGTAATGCCATGGATCAGCAGCACGGCTTTACCATCCTGCAAAGTTTTCGTTTCCTCCCAGCCGTTACCGCCACGCGCGTAGATCCGCAGGCTGTTCACTTCCCGGCTGCGGATCAGCTTTTTGAAAAGCAGTTTGATGGAGCCGCCGAGGCTGCGGGTGCGTTCGTCTGCTACTAGTGGTGGTAATTGTTCGATGTAGATGTTACCCTGATCGTCTGCATAGCCCAGCGGGATGTACATGTCAAGATGGGGATCGTAGCCGTAGGGAACCACCAGTTCTTCTTCCGTTGAGCGGGAGGCTGTCGCCGGCCGGATAACGAGCTGTGCGCCTTCAGGTATCGTCAGCGGTCCATTGTTCAGCGGGAAGAGTTCCAGCATGCGGATGCCGCTGTCTGTGATGGGATGGATGCTGCGGGCGAAGGGGCTGTCGTCTGTGAGTACGCCGTCCCAGATGCTGGCGCCGGATTGCCCGCGGGAAGATGGCTGGCGATTGTTTTCTTCATCCGCTGTGATGGCCGCTGCACGGGCGCTAAACCCCGGCGGTGCCTCCACTGTAAAAGCCGCAAAGTCGGCAGGGCTCCCCGCGCGCAACTCCTGTTCCTTTTTGGGGCCGGTACAACGGATACCAAAAGTAAACACCGACCAGTTGGGCTGGTCCACCGTTTTCCCCGCTTTACCCGGCGGCGCAATGTCCCGCGTACCGGCGCCGGGCGGTACATCCAGCGGCAAACCTTGTTGCTGATACTGGTCAAGGTTCACTTCCCTGTCTGATATGATCACTTTCAGGAAATCCGTGATCTCGTTGATGCCGTAGTACTGATAGGCTTCGTCGATGCTGACACCGATGGAATCGTAGGTTTCGCCTTCATAGTTAAATGTCAGCGGGATGGACATTCCCGGTTTCAGCTCATTGGCATCATTGCGCACAAGACTGCCGTCTATACTGTATTTGCTGCCGAGGTACAGCACCTTTACAAAGCAGGAGCGGATGGCGGAAGAGGGATGCAGCGCGACGTTCATGCTGAACACAGGATGTTCGTTGTTCTTGTAGGACAACCGTATTTCTTCGCCCGGCAGTTTCACCACCGGTTCCCCGTCTATCACCCAGTTGAAGATAAAATCATCCGCCTTCAGTGCGGGGCTTGTGTTCTTCAATTCCAGCGCGGCCAGCCAGTTGCCCACCTTGTTCACCTGTTCCAGGAACACCGCCGGATCTTGCTGGCGCTGGAACAAGGGCATGTTGTGGTTGATCCCGCGGAGAATGTAACTGTCGCCCCACCGTTCAGCAACGTACAACGCACCTTCTTCAGCAATACGGAAATATGCATGCGGATGGCGGTCATATACCTGCTGCAACCCCGCCGCGCTTTCCGCCAGCCGGACGAGCATGGCAGGTTCGCCGCGTTGCAGTACAACCGCTTTTTCTTTTATGCCGGTGGTATCCAGCCCGCTCATCGCCGCGCTGTCCAGCACGGACCACGACGGGAACACGGCCGCCAGCGGCACATCCCTTTCCCCTATCCGCATAACGGTGGAAGGCAGGATGCCGTGCATGGCTCCGCCGGACATCCGCCACTCCTTGTCCCGCGCATGATAGCGCACCTCAAAGGAAGGCTTGTACGGGATCACCGCACTGGAAAGGAACTGCTGGTCCAGGTCGGCATCTTCCTGCGAAAAGGCGACCGGGCTTTGCCTTTCCGCACGCCCTCTAACGGTGACGGACACACTCTGCATCAGGTTGCGGTAGCTGGACGCGGTGCCGCCGGCCCGCAGCACCTCTGTTAATTTTGAGGTGAACAGGCCGCCGTTCATGGTTTCCTGCGCTTTTTCATCATTCCGGCAGGCAGCCAGGTGAATGTAAGGGGGTATTTTGATGGAGATCCGGCCATCCGCTAACACATAAAATCCTTCCGCATGCCCGATCCAGGAAGTGAGCGGCACTTTGTTGCCGTCAGCCGGCCAGAAGCGGAAACGCAGGTCGTCATTCACCAGCGCGGAGCGGGTATTGTTGCCGGAGTGGCAGCAGTCCATGATCACGAGGGCATGCACGCCTTTGCCCGCGAACGCTTTCCAGAGGAGGTAACCGAGTTCCTTGTCCACCAGGTCCCGCGCCTCCCTGCGGCTGTCCACGCACACAAGGGTTTCCATCATCTTTTCCTGCAGGCCCTCCGGCGCCGCGGTCTGCGAACCGTGGCCGCTGTAGTAGAACAGGCAGATATCGCCGGGCTTCGCTTCGGAAAAATGTGTAAAGGCTTCTTCCGTCAACGACCGGAAAGTAGGCGCTTTGTAAGTGATCCGCCATTGATTGGCCGCTTCATACCCGCTGATACGGAGCTGGTCGGAAGCGTTCGGCGCAAGAAAATAAGCGGGACGGTAATCCATTACATCCGCACCCTGTTGCGCACATTGCTCACGCAGCAGCAGGTCCAGGTCCAGCACATCTTTGATACAACCGCTTAACGCGCCCTGGGGATAGGCATTTATGCCTACGAACGTGGCATAAAGTGTTCTGGTTTGCATAACAGCAATTTTTGGGGTCTCGTACTTTGGGGAACACACTAAACTTACACCTTTCCTGCACGCTGTACAAAAAATTTTATAATCAAATGAATATCAGCAAAAAGTGTTAACTTACAGATCATATTGAACCCCAAGTTGTTTGCATTTTTTACCCCGAAGTAGTTTCTTTTATGAAAACGATCCTGATATCTTTCGCGAACAGCAGCGAAGATCCCCTTTCCTCCATCACAGCCGAAGATGAAGGCATACACCGCATACTCATCGAACATAACCGCGGCAATTACGCAGTGCACCGGGAATCATATGCGACTGTAGATAACATCAACAACGCATTCAGCGTGTATGGCAATAACATCGCGTTATTCCATTATGCCGGTCACGCCAGCCAGACCTCCCTCCTGTTCAACGACCAGGCCGCCAACGGCATCGGCATCGCTTACCAGCTGCAACCGAGTATCGCCAGCGGCGCGCTGAAGCTGGTGATCCTTAACGGCTGTTCCACGGCGAAGCAGGTGGACAAGCTGCTGGAGCTGGGCGTTCCGGCGGTGATCGCCACCAGCGCGTCCGTCAACGACACCTCGGCCAAGATCTTCGGTGTGGCGTTGTTTCAGAATCTTTGTCAAAAAAGGATGACGGTCCGCAATGCTTTTACCGCCGCCCTCGCCGCCGCGCAGACCGCCACAACGGAGAAGCTGGGACTCGACGAACCCGCCAGCCGCGATATGCACATCCCCGGCGCTACGCCACGGGAGCCATTCTGGGGACTGTTCTTCAAAAAAGCGGAAGCGGTGGACGGTAATCCCATGCCCACGGAGAACACTTACGCCAACGTCATCTACGAGCCGAACCTTCAGCTGACGCAGACCATCTTTTCCGCGCTGGTGCAGGACGGCAATATTCCGGCCCTGCAGCTGGATGAAAAAAAGAAAACGGAGATCATTGAAGACAACGTGTTCCAGAAAACGATCATGGACGTATTCCCTCATCCCATCGCCATACAGCTGAAAACGCTCTTCGCCGCGGAATACGGCGCCGAAGCGCTCAAGCGCCCCGGCATGAAGCGGCTGGAACAGATCGGGCGGGTATTTCACATTACGACTGAATTCATGGGCATCATCATGATCTCGCAGTTGTGGGAACTGATCATCCTGAAAAGAATAGAAAAGCTGCCGGACAGCATTGCGCAGCTGATGGCGGATTATTTTTCCTTGACGGTGGATGA
Source organism: Chitinophaga cymbidii (assembly GCF_007992715.1). Lineage (GTDB taxonomy): Bacteria > Bacteroidota > Bacteroidia > Chitinophagales > Chitinophagaceae > Chitinophaga > Chitinophaga cymbidii. The sequence continues at coordinate 431,481 of NZ_BKAU01000005.1, read as the reverse complement.
ACGCGCCGTGTATAACTACAGCTTCCTCATCCGCAGCATCCGCAAGTTCATCGATACGCTGGAGAAGGTGGATTATTTTGTGACCGAGCTGGAAACGCTGCGCGAAAAAGATGAGCAAAACAAAAAATTCGGGGAAGCCTGCGAATATCTTTCCTACATCCGCGAAGCCACTTACTTTTCCATCAGCCATCCCAACCGGCCCGCGCAGATACAGGAGGCGGAAGTGCCCGAACTTTGCCTGACGGCCGAAGAGATGCTGTCCGTTTTCTTCGAAAAACTCGGCTTCCTGCACCGCTACACGCTCACCAGCATCCAAAACATCCGCATCAACAAATACCGGCACGACACCACGACGGAATTCGATCACCAGGTGGTGAAGCTGATGAACTCCAACGCCAGCCATGAAGTGAATTACTACCTTCTGGCCAAGCACCTGGACAACAGCGGCGTGATCCTCACCAAGCAAAACCTCACCGTTTTCAATGTAGAAAGACGGCAGTACCGCGGCGAAGCGTTGGAATTTCTGAACCTTTCCCCGCTGGTGGTAGACATCAACGCCTTCGAAAGCCGGGCAGACCGCTCCAACCTTGTATTCTACGGACAATACCGCTCCACGGACGATGTGTACGTGTTCCGGAACGTCAGCAAGCCGGATGACGAGCTGAACCGGGTAGAGATCAATATCAACCGCCGTTTCGGACGAACGGAGCAGCAGGAACAAGGGCGCTATGAAGCCGTCTGCAAGCAGCTCACCGCCTTCAAACATTTTACGTCAATGGCAGCCGTCGTATAGCCACAACCGACCCCAGATATGGAACCGATCATCAACAGCCCCTTCAAATTCCTGGACCCCTACGGCCGGGATGATTACAATATTTTCTTCGGACGCGATGAAGAGATCCGCCAGCTGTACCAGCATATTCACAAGAACAGATTAGTGCTGGTCTACGGCACCAGCGGCACGGGCAAGACCAGCATCGTGCAGTGCGGATTGATGAACAGGATGGAAGATACGGACTGGACGCCCTTCTTCATCCGGCGTGGCGACAACATCAATGAATCGCTCGCCAAGGTGCTGAAGCAGGATAGTACCGCGGCCATGCCGCAAAGCACCGGCGTTTCCGCGGCGCTGAGCGGCGATAACAACATGCGCCAGCACACCTTTGTGAGAGCGCCATTGCCCTCCGGGAACGATGAAATATACGAATCGCTCAAAAGCATCAACCTGCGGTACCTGCGGCCCGTATACCTCATCTTCGACCAGTTTGAAGAGCTGCTCATCATGGGCAGCGACAACGAAAAACAAACCTTCATCCGCATCATCGACCATATCCTCTGCGACCCCGACCTGCAATTCTGCAACCTGCTGTTCATCATGCGGGAAGAATTTTTCGCCGGATTGAGCGAGTTTGAAAAGGAAATCCCCGACTTCTGCGACCGCCGCCTGCGGATAGAACCCATGAATGCCCGGAACGTGGAAGAGGTGATCGTAAAATCCTGCGAGCGCTTTTCCATCACACTCCGCGAAGGCAGCGAAAATGCCAAACAGATCATCAGCATACTCACCGAAAAAAACACCATCTCGCTCCCCTACCTGCAGATCTACCTGGACCAGCTGTGGCGCGCCGTGTACATGAACAGCGGTCCGGATATCGTATTCGACAGCGCCATCATCCGCCGTTTCGGCAAGATGAACGAAGTGCTGAACCGCTTCATCCGCGAGCGTATCACCGTTATACAGGAAGGGCTGCACGAAGAATTTCCGGACATCCCGGATGATTTTGTGAGCAATGTGCTGGACGGCTTTGTGACCAACGAAGGCACCAAGCGGCCGCTGGCCTACCTGCGCATCAACAACGGCATCTGGTTCACCGGCCAGGTGGCGCCCTATCTGCAAAACCGTCCATCTGCCCTGATGATCCGCTGCCTCTCCGAACTGGAAAAGAACAAGATACTCCGCACGGACGGGCAAACTTACGAGCTGGCGCACGACGTGCTGGCCGGCCTGATAGACAGCCGCCGCACCGAGGAACAACGGCGGGCCGCCCTCATCGATCAGCAGATCAGGAGCCGCTTCACCGGCTTCCAGAGCAAAACGAGCGAATACCTCACCCGCAAGGAGATCGATTCATACCGCCCTTTCATCTCCCAGCTCAACCTCGCGCCGGACATCCTCGAATTTTACACCGCCAGCATCAAAGAAAGAGAAAAGGAAGACATCGAAAAACAGGAAGAAATAAAACGGCTGAAGCAACTGCGCGAGCGGCAAAAACGCTGGAAATGGGGATGGATCGCCGGTGGCATCCTCGCCATCTCCTCCACCGCCCTGTACTTCTATTCGCAATCCCTCCGCCGGGAATTCAACCGCAATGAAAGCCTGGTGTACATGGGCTACAAAATGAAGAACATCGACCCGGTGGATGCCCTGAACCTCTTCGGTCCCATCAAGGAACGGGTTTTCGGCAGGGATACCGCCTGGGTACAGCAGAAGCTGCTGGAATTCATGCAAACGCAGGAAGTACAATCGAAATTCAGCGCTTACACCGATACCCTCAGCTCTCCCATGCTGGAGCCTGGCCACATCGATATATCCGCGAACGGGCTATTTATGGTGATGGATAACGGCGATGAAAATTACATCGTGCTCAACAACAAAGGCAAACAGATCGCCTCCTTCCCCGGCATCTCCTACGCCTACTTCCTGAACCGCGACGACATGCTGCTGCTGGCCCGCAAAACCAGCGCCATGGCGCAAACGAAAAAGAACAACAAGCTGGAACGTTATTCCCCCCAAACGCCGTTCCCCACTGAATTTACGATACTCAACTGCAGCACCGGCCACCAGCGTGTGGTGCGCCTCGGCGGCGCCGGCCGTTACCTGCATCCCATCGAAAACCTTGCACCGAATGCTTTCTCCGAATTTGATTCCTACCGGGTGCGGTACACCGCATCCGGCAACCTGCTCGTTCCCTTCCTCGAAAAAACCAACGGCGACCTTACCTATACCGCGCAGGTGATGACGCCCGGCGGCATCCCCCTGAACCAGCTGGCCGCCACCGCCACCGTCACCACCTCCCGCGATCTGAAAAAGATCGTTTCGCTCTACGTGACGCCCGAAGGCAATACTTTCCTGCATGTATACGACGAGCACGGGAATTTCGTTCAACAGATCCGCAGCATGCAGTTCGGTGATTTCACAGACGATGGCGCGCTGATCTGGGGAAAATTCGACCAGATACATGTACTGCTCGGCCGCGATACGCTCAGCTTCCCCACCACGGAAAGCTGCGGCTATGCCTTCGGGAGCCTGGACAAACAGCGGATCATCGCCAAGATGGGCGCGTATGATGAAGATGCGGAACTGATCAAGCTGGACGACCACTCGCGGCTGTATTTCCGGGAAAGCCTGCTGGCGCTGAATTTCGACAAAAATGCATTCATCACCCATGTATCGCCCGTCTATCACAGCGAGGACAGGAACTACCGGGACACGATCCGCCGCCGGAACCTGGACGGCGTGCTGACCGGCATGTTCTTTCATCCGGACGGCATTGAAACGATGCAGTACAACCGCGCAAAGGATGAAATACTGGTGCTCACGAAAAAGAACAGGCTGCTGGTGCTGGACAACCGGCTGAACGTGAAGACCGGCCTGCAATTGACGGCCAATGACCGTTACGGCATGTCCGGCAACGGGGATATGCTGTATTATGTGCGGGACCAGTTCCTGAGCGTGTTCAGGAATGATATGCCTTACCTGGATGTTTTCAACGCGGCCAAATCGTGGAGCGTGCTGGCGCAGAAACAGTCACCTGTAAAACGGGAGATATCGAAGCAGCGGCGGAAGGAGCTGGGGTTGGCGTTCAGGTGATGCTCATTCCAGTTTCTCCCTGAAAGCCGCCTGCAATTTCGGCGGCGCGGCATTATACCAGGCGCTCTGCAAAGCGTTGACAAGCATTTTTTCAGAGATCTTTTCCAGGTTTACGGTCGTCCATCCCTGCCGGCCCCAGCCGCCTTCCACCGGAACGAAGCTTTTACTGTCCGCCCCGCAGAAAGCCGCCTGCTCTTCCGGCGTGAAGCCAAAATTAGCTTGCAGTTCCTTTTCCCGCAGCGTAACGAATATCTTCCGTTTGGTGCGGAACGCGGGATTCCCCCAATGCGCCACCTCCTGTACTTCGGGCAGCGACATGCATATTCTCCGGAATGTTTTAACGGTGACCATACGCAAATGTAAGCAGCAACGGCTGCATCAAATTGTAAGAATCCGACATTGATCGTACATTCAGGAAAATTATTATACCGATGAGGCGTGTTAAAGGCTGGCGTTCGCCCAATTTTTCAAATGGTTCGTTCCAGAATCTTTCTCCTACACCGGTGATGTCGCCGGACGCATCTTTCCTGAAGGTGCTGGTGAACTTTCTCAACAAACCTAAAACGGCTTATCCGTCCCAACCGCTGCCGGCCGTGCGGACAGACCTGAAAGCCTTGCCCGCGGGCGCGCCGGTCATAATATGGTTCGGGCATTCTTCCTACCTGGTCCATCATAACGGGTTCAACGTACTGGTAGACCCGGTGCTTAGCGGCCATGCCTCCCCCGTTCCTTTTATGGTGAAGGCTTTCCCCGGATCGAATATCTATGCTGTGGATGATCTGCCGGACATCGACCTGCTGATCATCACGCATAACCATTACGATCACCTGGACCAGCAGACGCTGCGCCGCCTGCGCTCCCGGGTAAAAACGGTGTATACGGCGCTTGGCGTGGGCCGCGACCTGGTGAAGTGCGGGATTCCGGCCAACCTGATCACGGAAATGGACTGGTGGGATGCGGATGAAGTGGCGCCCGGCGTGACGCTGACAGCCACGCCCGCGCGGCACTTCTCCGGGCGCGGGCTGCGGCGGGGCGGCTCTTTGTGGGCGTCTTTCGTGCTACAGCTGAATGGCAGCAGGATCTATGTGGGCGGGGATTCCGGCTACGACACGCATTTCAAAACCATCGGCGAAAAGTACGGCCCGTTTGATCTGGCGCTGCTGGAAACCGGGCAGTACAACCCCAGCTGGCCGAACATCCATATGAACCCGGAAGAAGCGGTGCAGGCGGCAGTAGACCTGCGGGCGGAGGTGTTTCTCCCGGTGCACTGGAGCAAGTTCGCGCTGGCTTACCACCCATGGTACGAGCCCGCGGAGCGGGCAGTGAAGGCCGCCGCGGCGCAAGACGTGAGGATCACAACGCCCCGTATAGGCGAGCCAGTTATACTGGGCGGTGATATGCCGGGCCAACATTGGTGGGAGAATCTGAAAACTTTTGGAAATTTGAAATAATGCGCTACATTTGCACTCCCTAACACGGATGCCCAGATGGCGAAATTGGTAGACGCACTGTGTTCAGGTCGCAGCGCTCGCAAGGGTGTGCTGGTTCGAATCCAGTTCTGGGCACACAAACCCCCTGTAAGTCATTGATTTACAGGGGGTTTTTCTTTTGTTAAACCCCACTTTTTGCCGGTTTTTTCCGCATACTTCCACTCTTTTTGGCTCACAGATGGCACACAGTTCGGCACACAAAAAATGAACGTTTATGACCATCACTGTGACACCAAGACCCACGCGGAATGGGCAAAAAATCTATTACACACTGGAATGGGGCAAAGGGCCCGGAGAAAGAATTGCTACTGGTATTTACACATATGCAAAACCAAAAGAGCAGCTGCAAAAAAATCATAACAAAGAAGCCCTTGCCATTTTGGAAACCAAAAAATCCCAATTGACCCTGGAACAACAGTCAATTGGTACGGGGCATATTCCCTCACACAAATTCAAAGCGAATTTCTTAGACTATTATAAGGAGTACGTAGACAATAACAAACGAAAGGGCAACCGTCACTTAAAAAATAGTCTTGATCAATTCAAAGCATTCGTTAAAAAAACCTTTCTCGCACCTATCGAGATCACGGAAAACATTTGTGAACGTTTCCGGCAATATTTGCTGGATCGGTTTAATGGGGATACACCAGCCAATTATTATGCAAAATTTAAAAAAGTCCTTAAGGCGGCAACGAAGGAAGGTTACTACAAAAATAATCCCACGGAAGAAGTTGCGGCAAAATCAAGCCCAATTACGCAACTAAAAGAGAATCTGGAAGCTGAGGAATATATCCAATTACTAAAAACCCCCTGTTTAAACCAGGAGGTAAAAGAAGCCTTTGTATTTTCTTGCTACACTGGCCTGAGGCATATAGATGTAAAAAGTCTTGAATGGTCACAAATCAAGGGAAGCTCTCTTACAACCCGGATTATTCAAAAGAAAACAGGAAACCCATTAGTACTCACCATGCACCCCATTGCCCAAGCCATTCTTGAAAAAATCCGGATTAGACATAATGGCCTGACATCGATAGGAAAAATATTTGTACTACCCTCCCTCGACGGTTGCAATAAAATTGTTCAAAGATGGGTGAAGGATGCTGGCGTTGACAAGCATGTTACCTGGAGCTGCGCCCGATTGAGTTTTTCTATCCTACTACAGGATGCTAATGTAGATGCGGCTACAGTAGCACTATTACTGGGCCATACCACCAGCCGGTATGTGAATGAGGTTTACAAACGACATCGCTTGAAAGACCAAAGTGAGCATATTCAAAAACTTCCTGGCTCTCACCTGCCATAGTAAAACTGGTATGCAATCATTTGATGAACTTAAAGCATCTAAAGTAATTTACTTTCTACAATTTCTTTAGCTGTTTCCTGCAATCGTATTACTTTATCAAAAAGTTTGGAAAGATCATCTTCCGGCACATTATAATGATCTTCATAACGGGCTTTCAGGTAGGCGTTTTCCAGTATGTCCAGCAATCGCTTTTCTTCTTCGGTATTATCCGGGAAAATGCTGTTCAATTGCGGCGCACACCGGCGAATATATTTTTTTAATGCCCGGATTTCATGCGTCTTTTTATCATATCCGTTCAGGCTTTGTAAAATACCTCTGTAGGTGAGTTCAACTGCTTGGTGTAGCATAAATGGTATTAAATAGGAAGAAGTGTTTTGGCAAAGGTAAGCGGCGCTTTTATTAAAATCGAGGGCTTTCTGAAAAGTCTGTGTGAACTGACGTTTTACCCGTATTTTCAATTCTTGTAAGGCTTCTGGGTTAGTAATAGGATAAATAGTCGCTTTATCGTCATAGACTAGGTTTTCAGGAATACAGTTAAGAGAATAAAAAGTATGCCCATTTCGCAACCATTCCAATAAATTGCCTTCGTTATGCAGGGAGCAAGAAACCCGCTGATTTTTCAGGTATGCCAACTCCAACACGGGTTCTAGTTCTTTAAAAGGCACCTCATTTTGGCTGGATATGACTATCAGCAGGTCAATATACCCGCCTGTTGCGGCTTTAGTTGTATCCTTATGCTGTAGCATGTAAATTTTAGTGGGAGTAATGGCTGCAACTATAAACTGAATAAGGGGTTTTAAAGTATCTGCTTTGGATGGTATCTGTTCCAGTATGGAAGCTAGTTTTTCTTTCCAGTTGTTTATTTCATTGTTATCAGTATCCGCATTAATAAACACATTCGTGTTATATTCTACCTTGTTGTATTGACCGCTGATTTGCATAATGTTCATGTTTTGGATTTGCGAAAACTGGTTATTTATAACCTTTAACGGTATTTACTGAATAGCATTCCCGTAGCGAGTTTAAATACTCCTGCTCAAAAGCTGAAAAGTGCTCCTTGAAAATGGTTATATACCCACCGGATTTCTGCATCCATTGCACTACGCCTGCATCCTTTAAAGAGGCCAGCAGATATAGCTTTTTATCTTCTCCAATAAAAAAAGTTGTTTCTGCATTATATTTGTTAACTTTTTTGTCTCTTATGGTTACTTTCATTTGTAATTGATAAAATGCACCTTTATCAAGTAGTTGAAAATGCAGACGCGGAGTGTCTTTTAGGAGGCTTATACGCTCAATCCTTCCCCTTGATGGTTTTTCTTTCAGCTCACGTTTACCATACAAGCTATATCTGTAAATAAATTCCTGCTGTAGTAGTAATGGCATGGCCTTTTCCCATAGGCTGAATATACCAATGGGAGAACGCTCCTTTTCAGGTTCTCCTTCAATTAATGAGCCGGATTGCTTTTCCGTCTGTTGCCACATTTCAAGGCAAATAATGTTCAATGCTCTTTGCTCATCCGTTAGAAGGGTATCATATTCCTTTTGCGTGTCACTAATGAAGTGATGAAATCCTTTAACATCAGTCCCTGCCTTATTTAGCACCCCTAAACATGGGAACAGGAAAGTCAGGTATCTATTGCGGAAAGCATTCATTAGGATATAGGTTATACCGGCTTCCCTGCCCTGAATTCTTTGTGGCGCAGCCTGAGGTAAATTCATTACATCTGTAAAGCTCAAGCCTTCCAGCTTATCACCTAATTTATAGACACTGCCCAAACTGGTTTTGGGCTTGATGTCCAAACCGGTGTCAGTAACCTTTCTATCAAAGTATTTCTCATGGGCAGTTCCTATCTGCATAATGCCGTCAGGGCGGTATCTGGCAAAATAGTCTGTACTGCGATACCATATTAACCGTTCAAGAGCCTTATAGGTATGAAGACAAAGTGTTTCTACCTGTGTGCCGCAGCTACAGGAAATATGTAATTGGTCAGGCTCAATATATACGGTCATTTCATGAGATACCTCTTTATGCGTGTTCAATAACTTTAACACATTATCTTTAATAGAAATAAACTTTAGCTTGGGGTAAAACCAATCCCTTTTTCGTAACAGCTTTGCCTCTACCTTCTTTTTTAAAGCTTCTTCACTTAATATGTAGGGTTCATCTTCTAAATGAATGGTAAGAGGTTCAGATGCGTTGCGTAATTTTCCGAAGCCCATGTTGCCGGTATTCTTTGTAGTTGCCATAACGTATTACTTTGACAACGAAATAATCATGTAATACATTTGTATTCAACATTTTTACTTCGTTTCTTACATAAAAAAACCGGTATCAAACTTGTTCTGAATTTTATCTATATTTGTATCCCATGATAAATATCGCTATGGCAGAAAACATCATACATCAAGGAAGAAATTTAAAACGTATTAGAGAAATATTAGGCATTAAGCAAGATGCGCTTGCTATTGAACTTGGGGACGATTGGAACCAGCAGAAGATTTCATTGCTAGAGCAAAAAGAGGAAATTGACCCTAAGTTATTAGAACAAGTTGCAAAAGCCCTGAAAGTTCCAACAGATGCGATAAAAACTTTTAGTGACGAAGCTGCCAATAATTTCATCAATACCTTTCATGATAATAGTGGGTTTAATTATCATTGTACGTTTAATCCGTTGAATAAGGTAGTTGAGCTATATGAACGACTACTGGCCAGTGAAAAAGAAAAAAACGAGTTGCTGCAAGGCAAGGCAAAAAAGTAATAGCTTTAGAATATTTTGATACAAGAAAGGCCACCTTATGGTGGCTTTTTTATTTTGGGGTACGGTGAAATGTCTGCTGCCGTGAGGGTACAAGAATTGCATGACGGCAGTGCCCTCGTTTTTGGGGCAATTCTTCGTTTTGTAAGTTTTGGAGCCGCACAAAGACCCATCTCGCCCCCTTTTCTCCCATGTTTTCCGGATTTTGCGGCCTGCGTCATCAAATGTAATCCTGATGTTCTTGAAATAATGGGGGTAAAGTGACTTTGGCCAAAAGAAATTATATTTTGATTTTTACAGTTTCATTTTTTGTACGGCCTGTTGGATGCGGGAATGCCCACCTGACATCATCAGATCCAGATCTTCCCGCTTGTAATATCCACTGACACTTTTATAAATACCATACTCCTGTAGTTTCTTTGCCAACTGTGTATGTTCCAGGTTACAATAGATCATCGCTTCTGCTGGTTTAAGAAAGGGTTTATAGCATAGAGCCACCGCTTTCATCACTGCAATTTCATCACGCTTCATTGGCCATCAATTTCACATTGTTCCAATCTGCTTTTCCCTATGCCTGGACAACCTCTACAGGCTGCTGATAAGCAAAAAAAACCAGATCAAAAAAATCAACAACAGCACCAGGCTGTACTTTCCGTAGGCAATCATCATAAAAATCAAGTTTTCCCCTTATGGTGTCATATTTGACAATGATTCCATGTTTAACTATGACAGGTATAGACACATCCTGGACCAGATTAATCTCATAGACGTTGCGCTGAAGTACCGAATCACGGGTGATATGTGCAGTATATAACAACATACCCGTGCTTTCTTCAGGTGTCCCTTCAATATCCAGTTTCAACGATTGGTTTTGGAATTGTCCAACCAGCAACAAAACAGGAATTGAATGTCCTTTCCCATCTGGATTACACTTGGTCTGTTTGTTAAACCCGTCCAAAGCATCTGAAATATTATCGAAAGTATAAACTACTTGTCCCAGCTTCTCACGCGACTTCCAGTCGGCTGGAACGTATTCAACTAAATGATAACGGTCAATCACCGACAACGGGCAAACTATTCTATTCCATAATACCGGGTAATATTCACCAGTTAAAAGACTGCTGGTCAAATCGTCACCCTGACGAAAGGAAGTAACAGGAAAATAATTAAGCAGTTGCTGTAATTGAGCAGCTGCGATTTTATTCCGCCACCCAAAACCACAATTAAGGACTTTTAAGCTAGAACTAAGGGCTTTGATGAGGTAAAGCTGGCCTATTGACACTTTGTACTGGCAAAAAAAACTCGCTTGCCTAAGATTAGGGAAACACCTAATGTCCTGGGTTACGATACAGTGCTTTGAACTGTCAAAAACCAGCCACCTGTTCCCAGACCAAAATTCCAATGATAGCAATGCTTTCATTTCGGCAATATCCTTTATGGCAATTTTCATTCTTCTTTCAATACTTGTTAACAAGCATGCCAACCCTTCAACGAATTAAGCCGAGGCATTGATTGGTTAGCGCATATGTGTATTGTTGGAAAGGTAGGATGCAAGGCAGTGGTTGGCTAATACCTTTGCTGATAGTTGTATTTGTCAGGTAGGAAAACTACGGAGACAAATATACTAACCTATAATACGCATAAAGTGGAAGTAAAGTAGAATCAAAGTGGAAATCAAATAACATCTCAGGAAAACGTCGACTGTTCAACATCCCATGAAAAATGATACCACCTATAGAACAAACCAAAGTTGATTATAATTTATCTCTATATATCTTCCAGTAATTCAATCATTCTTCTTAACAATCGTCGAACATCGTCCTTATGGCGGGGGTGATCTTATCCTTGTATTTTTTGAGGCTCTCCGGGGAAAAACCCTTTTTGTGCCGGGTAGCCATGATTGGGGCCACCAACTCTGCCAAAGAACCATATTGATAATTCAGCACAAGGCCGGAGTCTACAAAAAGCATCACCAGAGTATAAATATGGGCCCCTTCCAGATTAGTCTGTATAAAAGGTTGGGAAGATGGCAATGAAACTGGCAATGGCTGCAGCTGACCACGTTCCTGCAAGAAACGTAGTTCCCATTTAATCCAATTATCTACCTGGTGGCTGATATGCGGAAGCTGCAGTTCCCAAGCCACACCTGGCCGTAGAAATATCTGGTGAATGCCCTTTTGGTGAAAGAGCAATCGTTCCACTTTCTGCGCATGATCCTGGATATTATTGACATCTTCATAGATATAACGTATAATCTCCAGTACAAAACGGTCGTGATTATAGTTCAGGTAAATCAGCTTTTCGGCCACTCGTTGATTGACATCAGTGGCGCCGTCAAACAGTTGTGGGTCATCCAATAAGGTTAACAGCATCTTACAATAAAGAAGATGAGCATAAGTCACATTTTCTGGAAGTTGGATGCAGGCCAATGCAATTCGGGTCAAAACAGGATGGACACCTGCCACCCGTAGCTTTTCCTTTGTAACGCCTGCTCTACTTTTGAGCTGCTGAATACTGACTGACAGAAAACCATCCGGTACTTTTTGCTGGCAATTGATAAAATGCGGAAAATAACGCTCTATATAGCCAAGTAAAGCTTCCAACTCGTGGTAAATGCCTTGATAACATTCGAGTATCACTTTATTGCTGGTAACGTCCAATTGGTATTGGTACAACGTATCCAACAAACGGATGATGGACGCTTGATACAACGACACCAAGCGCTCCATGGCAATCAAATCTTTGGCTTTAGATGCTTTCCGCCACAGGAATTGGCGAATATCAGCCTGTGCTGTTCTAACCGTTGCAATGTAGTTTGCTATTTGACCCTCCATAAGCGGTTGAGTAACAAACTGGGCAGGATGAATTGTTTCTGTCAAAAGCCGATCCAATTGATCAATAGGATACTGCATAGTTTCTTTTTTCATGGTAGAATAAGGGAGTATAACGGGTTAAAATATTGTCAACATACTTAAAGCGTCCGGTACCTCGCCGGTTATGTACTGTATGCAAAGTTAATCACCGTTTTGATAAAATACTCAACAGTTATAGCCCATTAACATGACTTGAAAATGCTATTTATTCATTATCAATTGATTGTAAAAAGGCACTTATATTTTATAACGGTTGTGCGGTAATTGATTTACTGGTATATTTGTTCTCTTGGGCGCACACCGTGGCTGCCGACAGAAAAACCGATGAGACGGCAAATATGTCGCATGAAGTCTTTGAAAAGTCTGTCGCATATTGCATAAAACAGAACCTAATCCAACAGTTTAATGGTAATGCATAGAATTCTAATCATTCATATTTGACCTATGAAATGTCTTGTATTTATTTCCACTTGTCCTCCCTTTATTTATCGGCTTTACATTCTAAAGCAGTCGGAGCCACAACCTATTCAATTTATTTATTGAATAATTGACAAGATTGCGTACCTTTGGTAGCAAATTACCATACTATGCCTAAAACCATCTTACTGGCATGGATCGCCATTGCGATGTTGTCCTTCGGCGCGAAAGCCCAGCAGCAAGAACCCTGGAATAGCAACCAGCTCGTCCGCCCTTCCGACCTCGCAGCTAAAATCCAAAAAGGCCAGGCCGACAACCTACTCATCGTCAATATCGGTCCGGACGCGGTCATTAAAGGGTCGGTGGACATCGGACCCGGACAGGACGCGGAAAACATTGCCAAATTAAAAGCGCATCTCAAATCCGTTCCGAAATACAAAGAAGTGATCCTGTATTGCGGCTGCTGTCCGTTCAGCAAATGCCCCAACATAAGGCCGACATTCAAGACGCTCGCTGAAATGGGGTTTGTAAACAGGAAGCTCCTCGATATTCCGAAAAACATCAAAGTGGACTGGCTGGATAAAGGTTATCCTGTAAATGAATAACACGTGAAAAGATTTATAACAATATGTGTGATGTTTGCCTTGCACACGTCCCTGCAGGCCCAGAACCAACCATTACAAAAGGGAGATCTCGCACCGGAGATCTCCTTACTTTCTCCAGATGGCCGTCCCGTCCGGCTTTCCGACATGAAAGGCAAACTGGTGCTGGTGGATTTTTGGGCTACTTGGTGTGCGCCATGCGTTGGTGAACAGGCCGAGTTGGGCAAAATGTACACCGATTTCCATGCCGCGGTAAAGGCGGACAAGTTCGAGATACTAGGCGTTTCACTTGATAAGGATAAAGAAAAATGGGTGAACGGCCTCCGGAAGTACAATATCACATGGCCTCAGACCAGCGATTTGCAATTCTGGAAAAGCCCCGTGGCTAAATCCTACCGGATCGAAGAGCTGCCCTTCAACGTCGTTGTTGATGCAAACGGTAGAATCGCAGCCATAAATCTCCATGGGGAACCCTTGTATTCATTCATTGCCGGTCAAATTGGCAGTGTTTCAATAACACAATCGAATCCAACCCGCAGATCCGCTAAACCATGAGCCATATGAACAAAAGGGAATTTAAAGACAAAATATATGGTGAATTAGCCAAGGTCACGAAAGCGATGGGAAACCCTCACCGCATGGAAATTATCGACCTCCTGGCCCAGGGACCATTTCCGGTGGAACAAATCGCCAATGCAACCGGCCTATCCATCGCGAACACCTCCCAACACCTGCAGACGCTAAAGCACGCACGGCTGGTTCAAATCACCCGCGATGGCAATTTCATCCGATACTCACTGGCCGGCGAGAATGTCTACAATGCCTGGGCAGGTTTGCGCGAACTGGGAATGGTATATAACAGCGAGGTTGATAAGGTCGTCAAGGACTTCCGCAAGGGCTTTAATGACCTGGATCCAGTGAATGCCGACGATCTACTAAAAATGATCGAGAAAAAAAATGTAGTCATTCTTGACGTGCGACCTGAAGAAGAGTACAACCGTGGCCATATCCACCGCGCCATTTCCGTTCCGCTTGAGCAGTTGGGCGACCGGCTGAAAAGCATCCCCAAAAGCAAAACGATCGTTGCATATTGCCGCGGCCCTTTCTGCTTATATGCCGATGAGGCCGTTGCCACCCTTACCCAAAAGGGCTACAACGCTAAAAGAATGACTGAAGGGTTTCCCGACTGGGTACAGAAAGGTTATCCGGTAGAAGTTGAAACCACAAAGTAGTGCTTTTTACAACTGGTTAATATAAAGGCAATTCGGAATGGAATTGCCTTTTCTATTTTCTTCGGCATCTCTACGCAGCATCTATTCAATGTTTTTATTGAATAGATGCCAGAACGATATATCTTTGCAGTATCATTAAAACCCGCAAGCCATGAATACTCCCGTAATTTCCGTTGCAGCATTGCAGAAAATGCTGGCCGAAGGCAAAAAAGTGACCATTCTCGATGTTCGGCCTGTTTCCCAACGAGAAGAATGGAAGATCGCTGGTAGCATCCATAAAGACGCCTACCAGGCACTTTCCGAAGGAGACAAACACATACTCGATGATGTCGAGCTTCCATACGATATTCCGGTTGTAACCGTTTGTGCGGGAGGCCGCATGAGCAAGACAGCCGCAGATGCCCTCCTGGAACGTGATATACAGGCCTTCTCTCTTGAAGGCGGAATGAAGGCGTGGAATTATGCCTGGAATGAAGCTGTGATGGAAGATCAAGTAGTAAAAATAATCCAGGTGCGCAGGGTAGCGAAGGGTATCCTGTCCTATATCATCGGCTCCGGAGACACTGCCATAGTAGTAGATGCCGCACTTGACCCCGATGTTTTCATATCATTGGCGGCAAACCACGGCTGGACGATCCGCAACGTGATGGACACACATGTGCATGCCGATTACATCTCCCGCACACTGGAACTGGCCAAAGTTACCGGGGCCAACCATCTTTTCATGGAAAGCGCCCAGGTGAACTATAACTTCACTCCGCTAACCGATGGACAGGAGATATCATTCGGAAAATCCTTACTGAAAGCAGTATTAACGCCGGGCCATACGCCGGAAAGCATTTCATACCTTATCGACGGGAAATATCTGCTTACCGGCGACACTCTTTTTATCGATGGCGTCGGCCGACCCGACCTGAAAGCGGATAAAGAACAAGCCATCCTTAAAGCGCGTCAACTGTATCATTCACTTGGAAAAATCAAAAGCCTTCCCGGCGAAACATTAATTCTCCCAGCTCATACTTCCGGCGCCATTGCCTTCGACGGAAATCCCATCACGGCATCGCTCTCGTTACTGCTCGAAAACATTATGCTGCTCCGCCTTTCCGAAGATGAGTTTGTGGCCCAAACCATTCAACGAATCCCACCCACGCCACCGAACTACGAACAAATCGCCGCACTCAATAAAAGCGGCCACCACGAAGGCATCAATCCTGCCGATCTGGAAGCTGGAGCAAACCGCTGCGCCGTTTCCTGAAAACCAACAACTCCATCAATAATCGAAATCTCATGGATAAAAGAGTGGCAATACTGGACAATAAATATTATCAATCTGCATCGGTGTTCCTCCCGGAAAATCTCCTGCGTGAAGCCAGAAGGCAAAAAAACATCGGGCAAGGCGATGTACCGTCCATCTGCGTACTGGACCCGGATGGTGACCTGGCCGACTACCTTATCGGACAAGGCTTGGCGGAGAAAAGCAAATGCTGGGCATGTTATCATTCCAGTTTATATCAATTTGAACTGAACGGAACACCGCTCGGAATCGTACCCTGCATCGTTGGCGCGTCTTACGCCGTGCTCGTGGCGGAGCAGTTGTTCGTGTCCGGATGCCGACTGCTGATCAGTGTGACTTCTGCAGGTATCATCAACGAACCGTACAACCCAAAGCGGTTCGCTTTGATCACCGAAGCAGTGAGGGATGAGGGAACCAGCTACCATTATATCCCCGCCGGTGAAATTTCTGCTATTTCCCCCGGGCTTTACCGCAAACTCGCCAGCCTGGATCAGGATATCTGGTTCGATGCCAAAAGCTGGACGACGGACGCGCCCTACCGTGAAACCGCAGAAGCCATCAACGCCATGCAGTCGGAAGACGTAACCTGTGTGGAAATGGAAGCCGCCGCATTGTACGCCCTCGGCATCGCGAAACAGAGAGACATCGTGTGCTTTGCCCATTTGACCAATACGATGGCCCAGCAAGAAGGTGATTTTGAAAAAGGCGAACATTTTGGCAGTATAGATACGTTAGCACTCATCAAAAAAATCATATTATGAAGGAGATTCGATTAGGGTTGAAAGAAAACTGGCAACAGTTTGTCTGGTTGGTGCTCGTGAACTGCTTTGTCGGCGGCATGGTCGGGCTGGAAAGGACGGTTGTGCCCCTCGTGGGCATGGAAGAATTTAAGATCGGCTCCGATTTGTTCATCTTCTCGTTCATCATCGCATTTGGCGTCGTAAAAGCCATAACCAACCTCGTGTCCGGCGCGCTGGCAGACCGGTACACCCGAAAGAAGATACTTATAGCTGGCTGGCTCGTTGGCCTACCTGTGCCGTTTATGCTGGCCTGGGGGCCGACCTGGGCATGGATCATCGCTTCCAACGTGTTGCTGGGTATCAGCCAGGGGCTGGCCTGGTCTATGACCGTAAACATGAAGATCGACCTTGTGGGGCCAAAGAAACGAGGCTTCGCGATGGGACTGAATGAAGCGGCCGGATATGGTGCGGTTGGTCTGACGGCCCTCGCCACCGGCTATCTGGCCTCGCGGTATGGATTGCGTCCGGCGCCATTCTATATAGGCATTCTTTACACCATTGCCGGCCTGCTGCTATCGATATTCGTTGTTAGTGATACACGGCGGCACGCGAAACTGGAATCCACGTCCATCTCCACCACCACATCGGGCGAAAAGGCGCATAAACCAAACCTTAGCTGGGTGTTCCGGGAAACTTCTTTTAGAAATAAAAACCTGTTTGCCGTTTCCCAGGCAGGGCTGATCAACAACCTAAACGATGGAATGTCGTGGGGTGTATTTCCGCTGCTGTTCGTTGCTGCTGGCGTAGGCCTGGAAGGCGTGGGATGGATCAAGGCGATCTATCCGGTAGTATGGGGCGCCGGCCAGGTCATTACTGGGCCGCTGGCCGACCGTATTGGCCGGAAACCGTTGATTGTTTGGGGAATGTTCGTCCAGGCGTTCGGGCATATCGTGATCGGTCTTGAGCTGTTTGAACCGCTTTATGCCGGACTGTTTGGTTCCGTTCTGCTGGGTATTGGCACAGCGATGGTTTATCCGGCATTACTGGCAGCGGTCAGCGATGCGGCGCATCCCTCCTGGAGGGCATCTTCGTTGGGCGTTTACCGCTTTTGGCGGGATATAGGCTACGCCATGGGCGCGGTGATGGCCGGGATCGTAGCCAATCTGTTAGGATTAGTTTGGGCGGTTCACGTTGCCGGTATCGTTACCTTTATCTCTGGGGTGGTGGTTTGGGTGAAGATGAAAGAAACTATGCGGCCAGAGGCCGTAACGGTTCGAGCGAAAATATAAATGCTATAACCAAAGATTAATGATTGCCGGAATCATGACTCAATTCCTCGGACGACCGGTGATCAAATTAATGACTACGGAATAGTAATAATTGTTAGTTTTGCCTTGCATGTCGTCAAAACGCACGAGATATATCTGGCTGTTACTTACAGCATACATAATGATGGCGATGCACAGCATTATACCGCATGTGCATCACGATCCTGATGATTTACACATGCATGTAGCCCACGATCACACTGATGGCCAGGGGCATGCTCACGACCATGACAGACACCAAGATGACGAATCCCCACTAGAACATGCTTTCGCCCATCTTTCACATAACGGCGGCGAATATGAGATCTTCGGCCGCGAAAAAGCCATCACTCAGCTTCAGCAACATTTTGTAGCTGCGATTCGCGCGCACATATTTTCCTATCTTGCCGAACCTGTTGTATTTGAGGTGGATCTTCCAGTGCCCGGCAGTCCCCCATTAGACCTTGTTCCCATCATCTTCCTCACACCCATCGGATTAAGAGCGCCACCGGCGGCTTTTCATGCTTAACACACCGCGCAGCATTTGCTGATGCGCGCACCGCTTTTATTTAAAATCCAAACCGTTAACATGAAAAGTTACATCCTTTCTGCAATGATCGCATTGTTTGCGGCCACTGCTTGCCAGAACGCTCCTAAACAGGAACAAGGCGACAGCACGCACACCCACGCTGATGGTTCCGTTCACGCCGACCACGACACTACTAAGCCGGCGCAGGAATCTTTCAGCGTAGGCGATTCTACCAAAGCAGACACTTCCAAACCGCACACACATGCGGATGGAAAAGAACATTCTCACTAATCCGAGAACGGCCGTCCGAGGCCATGTCCCGCCACAGGCATGGCCCGGCGGTATTTTTACTACAAACGAATCAAAATGAAGAAAATACTGTTCGCCTTGCTACCGGTGTTTGCAATCGCATGCAATCAACCTACCCAGCAAGGACATGATCACGGTGATGGCGGCCATAGCCACGACGAAGGCCCCGCCGCGCTGTCATACACTCTTTACACCGATAAAACGGAACTTTACGTAGAATTCAAACCGCTGGTGGTTGGCCAAACGGCCAAATTCGCGGCCCACTTCACCCACCTGGGCGAGGTTTTTACGCCGTTTACCGAAGGGTCCATCACCATCAGCCTGATAAGTGGAGGAAACGGCATCCGCCAAACGGTGGACAGCCCATCATCTCCCGGCATCTTCCGGCTGGCGCTGCAACCTGCAGCCGCGGGCACGGGGAAACTCGTATTCGATGTCAAAACAAAGGGCTACACTGATCAGATCATCATCGAAAACGTGCTGGTATATCCTAACGCGGAGGCCGCTGCGGTAGCCAAAGTTCCGCAAACCGGCGGCGATATTTCCTACCTAAAGGAACAGGCATGGAAAATACCCTTCGCCAACCAGCCGGTGACACGGCAAACCTTCTATAACACGGTGCGCACCTCCGGCGCCATTACCGGCGCTCCTGGTGATGAGCAGGTGCTAGCCGCCAAAACAGCCGGAATCGTATCATTCAGCCGCATGAAACCCGTGACTGGCATGACCGTGAAGCCTGGACAGGTATTATTCACCATTTCCAGCAAGGGCCTCACAGACGGAAATACGGATGTGCGCCAACAGGAAGCCAGGAACAATCTTGCCAAAGCGAAAGTCGATTTCGAGCGCAGTCAGAGCCTGTATAACGACCGGCTGATCACCGAACGGGACTATCTGCAAGCCAAAACCGAATACGACAACGCCCGTGCTGTAGCCAGTTCGCTTTCCGGCACCTACGGCACAGGCGGGCAACGCATTGCCGCGTCCAGGGGAGGATTTATCCGCACCCTCAGCGTCACTGAAGGCCAGTTTGTAGAAGCCGGTCAGCCGCTGGCTGTTGTGGCCACCAACAAACGCCTGATGGTGCGTGCTGATATCGCACCCGCTGCATACGCCCGCATTGGTAGCATTCGTTCGGCCAACTTCCGCGTGAATCCGACTACTGTATATTCCTTACAAGACCTGAACGGCCGGCTGGCCTCCGTTGGCAAAGCCGCGGGCGAAAATGGCACGGTGCCCGCATTCTTCGAGATCGACGGACGCGAAGGGCTGCTGCCGGGCTCTTTCATTGAAGTGCTGCTACAGGCCGATGCTGTAAATAATGCGCTGGTGATCCCTGTATCTGCGCTGATGGAAGACCAGGGCACTTTCTCCTGCTATGTGCAGATGGCCGGTGAATCCTTCGAGAAACGGGAGTTGACACTTGGCGGCAATGACGGAAAAAACGTGCAGGTGCTCAGCGGGCTGAAAGAAGGTGAACGCGTGGTCACGAAAGGCGCATATAATATCAAATTGTCCACAGCCTCCGGCACCATGCCGGCGCATGGGCATGAACATTAGTCATTCACAGGTAAACAGAGGATATGTTAAACAAAATAATCCGATATGCCCTGCACAACCGGTTGATGGTCATGTTCGGCGCGCTGCTGATACTCATCGGCGGCGGCTACGTGGCTTCCCGGATGGAAGTGGACGTATTCCCGGACCTCACGGCCCCAACGGTGGTAGTGTTGACGGAATCCCACGGCATGGCCCCGGAAGAAGTGGAAAAGCTCGTGACCTTCCCGATAGAATCAGCGCTCAACGGCGCCACCGATGTGCGCCGCGTGCGTTCCAGCTCATCGGCGGGCATCAGCATCGTGTGGGTGGAGTTTGAATGGGGAACGGACATTTTCAAAGCCCGGCAGATCACAACGGAAAAGCTGGTGACGGTGGCCGAACGGCTCCCCGAAGGCGTCGGCAACCCGGTACTGGCCCCGCAAGCCTCCATCATGGGGGAAATCATGCTGATAGCCGTAACCGGCGACAGCACCGACATGATGAATGTGCGCACCCTGGCTGACTGGACTATCCGGCCGCGCTTGCTGGCTACCGCCGGCGTGGCGAACGTGGTAGTGATCGGCGGTGAATACAAACAGTACCAGGTGCTGGCCGATCCCCGGCTAATGAAGCATTACGGCGTGAGCCTGGATGAACTGCTGGCGGCTTGCCGCAACGTCTCGCAGAATTCATCCGGCGGTTTCATCAATGAATACGGCAACGAATACATCGTGCGTGGCATGGCCCGCACAAATGACGTGCAGGAATTGGGCAACGCCGTGGTAAAGACCATGGGCGGAGCACCTGTAAAGATCGCCGATGTGGCGGCCGTCCAGATCGGCAGCGCACCGAAGATCGGCGACGGCTCCATGCGAGGTAAAGATGCGGTGATCCTCACCGTCAGCAAACAACCGAACACGAACACGTTGGAGCTGACCGGGCGCATCCAGGCATCACTTGCCGCGATGCAGCAGGACCTTCCCAAAGGCGTGAACGTTCACAGCGATATTTTCTCACAAAGTGATTTCATCAATGCATCCATCCATAACGTAAAACGCTCGCTCATCGAAGGCATGCTGTTCGTGGTGGTGGTACTGTTCGTATTCCTGATGAACTGGCGCTCCACCCTCATTTCGCTGCTGGCCATCCCGGTTTCGTTGCTGGTGGCTGTGCTGGCACTGAAATGGATGGGCTTCACCATCAATACCATGTCGCTCGGCGGTATGGCCATTGCCATCGGCGCACTGGTAGACGATGCCATTATCGACGTGGATAATGTGCTGAAGCGCCTGCGGGAGAACGCGCTGAAACCAGCCGCAGAGCGCCGCAATGCACTGGAAGTAATATATGACGCCTCAGTAGAAATCCGGGCCTCCATCCTGAACGCCACGCTGATCATCATCGCTGCGTTCGTGCCGCTGTTTTTCCTGACCGGCATGGAAGGTAGGATGCTGGCACCGCTGGGTATCTCTTTCATCGTGTCGCTGTTCGCCTCCCTGATTGTAGCTGTAACGCTCACGCCGGTGCTCGGCAGCTATCTGCTGACAAACGAAAAACAACTACTGAAGCAGGCGAAAGGCAGCTGGCTGGAACAGAAGGTAAATGGATGGTACGGCTCCGCACTGGAAAAAGCTATGCACCTGAAGCGCGCTATCCTGATCGGTTCCGTGGGGCTTTTTATAGTGGCGGTGTTCCTGTTCTTCCGGATGGGGCGCAGCTTCCTACCGGAGTTTAACGAGGGATCGCTGGTGATCAGCGCCGTGAGCCTGCCGGGCATTTCCCTGGAAGAAAGTAATAGCATCGGCCGGCAGATTGAAAAGGCCCTGCTGACCATCCCTGAAATACGCACCTCCACCCGCCGCACCGGCCGCGCCGAGCTGGACGAGCACGCCCAGGGCGTGAACGCTTCGGAGATCGATGTGCCTTTCACATTGAAGGACCGCGATCGCGACGAGTTCCTGGAAGATGTGCGCGGCAAGCTGGCAGGCATCACCGGGGCGAACATCACCATCGGCCAGCCCATCGGCCACCGCATCGACCACATGCTGTCCGGCACACGCGCCAACATCGCCATCAAGCTTTTTGGCGATGACCTGAACAAAATGTATACGCTTTCAAACCAGATCAAAATGAATATCCAGAATATCCCCGGCCTGGTAGACCTCAGCGTGGAACCGCAGATCGAGATCCCGCAGGTGCAGATCAAAGCGAACCGGGAAATGCTGGCGCGTTACGGCATCAAAGTGAGTGATTTTACGGAATTCGTGGACGTGGCGATGGCCGGGGAAAAGGCCAGCGAAGTGTTTGAAGGCGAAAAACGTTTCGACCTCATCCTGAAATATAACGATGCCAACCGCAATACTATCGAGAACATGCGGAATACGCTGATCGCGGATGGCTCCGGCCAAATGATCCCTCTCAGTAACGTGGCTGAAGTGATCTCCACGAAAGGCCCGAATACCGTGAACCGGGAGAACGTGCAACGCAAAGTAGTGATCTCCGCCAACGTGGCCGGCCGCGATATTCGCAGCGTAGTGACAGATATCCAGAAAGCAGTAGGCGCAAATGTTCAGCTGCCGGAGGGCTATCACCTGGAATACGGCGGACAGTTCGAGAGCGAGGCTGCGGCATCCAGAACGTTGCTGTTTACTTCACTGGTGGCCTTGCTGATCATCCTGCTGCTGCTGTACCAGGAATTCAAGAATCTGAAAATGTCCGGCATCATCCTGCTGAACCTGCCGCTGGCCCTGATCGGGGGCGTGGTAAGCATATGGCTGACCTCCGGCGTGCTGAGCATTCCCGCTATCATCGGTTTTATCACATTGTTCGGCGTGGCCACGCGCAACGGCATTCTGCTGGTATCGCATTACCACACGCTGCAGCTGGAAGGCTATTCCCTGCACGACACGATTATCAAAGGTTCTGTAGACCGGCTGACGCCTATCCTTATGACGGCGCTCACCGCCGCACTGGCGCTCATCCCGCTGGCAGTCGCAGGTGACGAACCCGGTAACGAGATACAAAGCCCGATGGCGAAGGTAATCCTGGGCGGCTTGCTCAGCTCCACCTTGCTGAACATCTTCGTGGTGCCCATCGTGTATTACATCGTACAACAAAAAGAACAAAAACATGCGTAAGATCATCCTGTATATAATGCTGCTCTGTCTGTCCGCCCTCCGGCTGCCGGCTCAAAGCACACTGGACACGGTGCTGAAGCGGATCGAGCGCAACAATAAAGATATCCGTGCCGAACAGCAACGTGTGGCCGCGGTGAAAGCCGGCTACAAAACCGGCCTGACGCTGTATGATCCACAAGTGAGCATTGATTATCTGAAAGGTTATCCCGCCACCGCCGGCAACCAAACGGACCTGCTGGTTTCCCAGGGGTTCGACTTCCCGACCGCTTACGGCTTCCGTAAAAAAGTGGCCGGCCTGAAAAGCACGCAGACCGGGTACGAGGGCGCCCGTAACCGGCAGGAAATCATGTTGGAAGCAAAACTCGCGTCCCTCCGCCTGGTCTATCTCAACAAGCGGGAAAGCCTGTTGCTGAAACGGCAAGCAGAAGCAGAAACCTTCTACCGCGATTATGAGCGGAAATATGAGTTGAAAGATGCCACCATCCTGGACCTGAACAAAGCACGGCTACAGCTGGCGAACATCCGCACAGACCTGCGGCTGGTGCAGGCGGGAAAAAAGCAGTTTACCCAGCAATTGACCGCACTGAACGGCGGCAAGCCTGTAATTATGGAAGACACGGCGTACCCACCGCAACCAGCACTCCCGGTATTAGATACACTGGAGCAAACCATCGAAGCCGTAGACCCGACGTTGCGAATGCTTCAGGCTCAGCAATCTGCCGGTGAAGCGGAGGTACGTTTAAGCAAGGCCCTGCGGCTGCCGAAGCTGGAAGCCGGTTACCGGTACCAGGGTATTCTCGGTCAACGTTTCCACGGCGGGCATTTCGGGCTGAGTATTCCACTATGGGAAAACCGCAACAAAGTAAATGCCCAGCAGGAACGGGCACGCTGGTATGAAAGCCAGGTAGAAGCGCATCGCACCGAGCATTATAATGAAGTGAAGGAATTGTATGAGAAGTACTCCCAGCTGAAAGACAGCTACATCCTATATGGGGAAGAGTTAGGGAAGCTGTCAAGCGAAGACCTGTTGAAGAAGTCGCTGAAAGCTGGACAAATCACTACGCTGGAGTATTTTATGGAGCAGACCCTGTTCTATGAAAGCCAGGACAGGTATTTGGAAATTGAGGCGGAATTGCAGCGGACTGTAGCCGAACTGTTGAAATACTCGCTATGATTACGGGAAGGGAAAGCAATTGTTTCCCCTTTTTCTAAATATTGTCCAATATCTACGATGCCAGTAAATGGGTAGAATGAAGGAGCCCCCGGTACAACCGGGGGCTTTTCCTATAAAAAACCGTTATGGTTTATTCTTTACCACATTTGCTCTTATCACACTTTACCGGCGGACAAGGTTTCGGGCAAGGTTTGGTACATGTGTTTTCCGTACTTGCGGGTTTCTTGCCTTTGCTTTTATCCTTTGTTTCGCCGTTTGCGAATACTACGGAGCCACCCAGCAGCACGAGCGCTGAAGCCAATAAAAATGCCTGTTTCATATATTTTGTTTAAATGAAAGTAAAATTGGTTTCGAAAGAATGGTTAATATGTGTCAGCACACATTCGGAGGCTTCCAGGTGGTAGAGCAGAAGATGAAAATGTAGGAAGATGAATACAGTGTGTATTCTCTTTTGGCAAGGGTTGATACTTTGCCGGGAAGCGCAACGCTGGTCAGCGTCATGACATAACAAAGCGGACAGTTTAAGTAACAATCCCGCTGGCTTTCCGTTTTATCCTTTTCTTCCTGCTCGGGCTTTCCGCACGCACTGCTGCATCGTCTTTTGGCCGCATATGGCGAAACTTTTTCACTGACCGGCAAACAGTAAGCTGCCAGAGCGGCCAGCTCGGTTATGTAGCTGGAAAGGCAGAAGAATAATATGATGGCTTTTGGCGCCTGGCCGTCTTTGCTCGCTTTTTTCTTTATGAAAAAGAATAAAATGGAAAGATGTTCATTGACGAATTGTGGATTACCCCATTGTCGCATATTAAAATATTATACTACATGTGCCTGCATGCCAATTTTATTCTAAATCGCTTCATACCTTTGTAAATATGAAAATTTTGGTGGTAGAAGATGAACCAGAACTGGGGGCAGACATAGCCGGATACCTCACGGAATATACCTGTGAAATGGCTACGACTTTCTCCGAAGCATTGGAGAAGATCGGAATGTACACCTATGACTGCATCCTGCTCGATCTGACGCTTCCTGGTGGCGACGGCCTCCGGTTGCTTGACATCCTGAAGCAGGAAAAGCGCGACGACGGTATCATCATCATTTCGGCGCGGAATGCCCTAACCGATAAGGTAACCGGCCTCACTACCGGCGCCGACGATTACATCGCCAAGCCCTTCCATCTCCCTGAGTTGGCGGCAAGGATCTACTCTGTCATTCGGCGGAAACAGTTCTCCAGCACCAACGTCGTAGACCAGAATGAAGTCCGCATCGACCTGCTCTCTAAAAAGGTGTTTGTAAATGAAAAGGAAGTCGCTTTGACCAAAAAAGAGCTGGATTTGCTGCTATATTTCGTCGGCAACAGGAACAAGGTGATCTCGAAAAGTGCGTTGGCTGAACATCTCTCCGGGGATATGGCCGATATGTTTGATAGCCATGCTTTCGTCTATGCGCATATCAAAAATCTTAAGCGGAAACTTAGCGAAGCCGGATATGGAAACTACCTGAAAAACATCTACGGCACCGGCTATAAATGGGAAATATGAAAAAGCTGCTTGACAGGAATCTGAAGGTTTTTCTGCTCTACGCCCTGGTGGTGTTCCTTGGCAGCGTGCCGGTGTATTTCTTTATCGTGGATTTAATCTGGCGAACGGAGTTACACGAACATAATATGATTGTAGCATTGCGGGCTAAGCGAAATTTCGAACTGCTCACCGGCGATACCGGATCGCTGAATAACAGCATCCGCGCCTGGAATCAGATTCAGCCGGACGCATCCATCATACCTGTGCCAGCTGTAAATAAGGATAGCGTTTATACAGTCTATAAGCACAACAGCTTTACCGGGCATGTGGAGCTTGACAGGTTTCACGGGTTGGTCACATACTTCACGGTAGCCGGTCAGCCATATCGGATGACCATTGAAACGAACATAGAAGAATCTTACGAAACGATAGGAGCCATCACGGCTGTCACGGCCATTTTTTTTCTCGTTCTGCTCGGCGGATTCCTCCTGCTGAATAAAAGGCTTTCCCGGAAGCTGTGGGCGCCGTTCCATAAAACAATCGATAGGCTGGAGGCTTATGACCTGAAGAGCCAGGAGCATATCCCGCTGCCGGTGACAAATATTGTCGAGTTTGAGGCCCTGCATAGGGGCATCCGTAAGCTAATCGACGGCAATCTTACGGCTTATCTTGAACAGAAAGAATTCACGGAAAACGCGTCGCACGAGCTGCAAACACCGCTCGCTATCGTACAATCGAAGTTGGACCTCATTCTTCAGACGCAAGAACTCACGGAAGAACAATCGGGCATCATTGAAAACGCCAGCAAATCCCTTTCGCGCGTGTCCCGTATCAATCGCAACCTTGTGCTTCTGGCCAAAATAGACAATAGACAGTTTACTGATCAGGAACCGATGGACATGGCGCAGTTACTCCGGGAGCTCAAGGCAGACATGGAAGATTTCATAGAGGAAAAGGAATTGCGCTTCGACATAACTGCATCGCAGCCCTGTGAGGTCGTTGGGAATCGTGCACTCGCGGAGATTCTACTGACCAATTTGCTTATGAACGCAATCCGGCATACCTCAACCAGAGGCAACGTGCTTATCTGGCTGGAAGGCTATACGCTGAATATCACCAATACAGGTGCAACGTCTTTGCCGGAGGACAAGTTGTTCAACCGTTTTTCTTCCGCAGCCGTCCATACCACTGGCACCGGCCTCGGCCTCGCTATCGTTAAGGAAATTTGTCAACTGTATGGTTGGTCGGCGGGTTATCGTTTCGCGGAGGGGTGGCACCACTTTTCGGTAAGATTTACTGGCAACACGAAGGAATAATTTAACTACATATGCTCAACATCCTGATCAGACGGCTGCTGGCAGCCGCCCTATTACTGTCGTGTCCGGCCTTTGGACAGGAAATTCCACAGGCGAAATTTTCTATCGACAGCATGTATCACCTGCGTCCGCTGAATATCCGGCGAACAGTGTATGCTTCGGCGACATTGATGCTGGCGGGATTTCTCGCAAACGGAAACGGTGAGGAAGGGCTGAAAAAGGAGCTGGCGGAAGAGCGGAACGAACATATCCCAAGTTTCCATACAGGTATCGACAATTACCTCCAATTCGCACCGATCGCCATCGCCTACACACTCGACGCTGCCGGTATCCCTTCACGGACGGACATACGGAACCGGACGGCCATTCTCATCAAAGGAGAAGCAATGATGATTTCGACAGTCGCCCTTTTGAAATCCACGACCCACCAGCTGCGACCCGATGGCTCTACTTACAACTCGTTTCCTTCCGGCCATACAGCCCAGGCATTCGCCGCCGCCGCCTTTCTTTCGGAAGAATACAAACACCGGTTTCGCTGGATGCCTTACGCCGCTTATAGTATGGCATCGACCGTGGGCGCTCTGCGCATCGCCAACAACCGCCACTACATAAGTGATGTGTTGCTTGGCGCCGGCATCGGCATCCTTTCCATGAAAATGGCCTACTGGACACACCAATACAAATGGCGAAAGAAAAAGCCGCGCGTTGAGCCATTTTGATAGCGCGATGTTTCCACATGCTAATTTTCTTCTAAATCAGGTACGAGCTTTACGGGAAAAAGAAATGCGGAGAATTTTTATTGCTATCCTTCTTTTGATCGCCCCGCTGGTCCTATGCGCCCAATCCAGCTCGGTCGTCGTTTCGGGACAAATACGCGACGCCTCCCGTAAAACACCGCTGCAGTTCGTTACCGTAACACTACACCGAGCCGCAGACAGCAGCCTGGTGGCGGGTACGGTTACCGGGGGAGATGGGCGGTTTACCCTTTCTGCACCGCAACAGGGTAATTTCCACCTGAAGCTTACATTTCTCGGTTACGCAACGAAATGGGAAAACATGGTAGCCGGCCGCCTTAGTAATTTTCTCGACCTCGGCCAGATTTTCCTGTCTGAAACCGCGGGCCAACTACATGAGGTTACTGTCACAGGTAAGCAGCAGGATGGAATAAACGCTAAGATGGACAAACAAATCTTCTCCATGGCAAACAACGTTGCCCGCGCCGGTGGCTCCGTGCTGGAGGTCATGGCGAATTTGCCCGGCGTGACCGTTTCGCAGGAGGGCAAAGTGCAGTTGCGCGGCAATGAAAAGGTTATGGTACTGATCGACGGCCAGCAAACAGCCCTTACCGGCTATGGAGGACAATCCAGCCTGGAGAACATCAGCGTATCAGCTATAGAAAAGATCGAGATCATCAACAACCCATCCGCACGTTACGACGCTAACGGGAACGCGGGAATCATCAATATCGTTTTTAAAAAGGAAAAGAAGGATGGATGGAACGGAAAGATTGGGCTGGCGGGTGGTCTTGGCGCTTTATGGGAAAGGAAAGAGAATTTTCCGGATATCCGGCCGCAATACCGCACCACCCCAAAGATTAATCCTTCTGTTTCCCTCAACTACCGGAAGAAACGCGTCAATCTCTTTTTCCAAGGCGACAACCTCTATACCCATACGCTTAACAAAAACGAATTTACAGACCGGTATTACAGCAACGGCGATACCATCCGCCAGCAGCTGAAGCGCAACCGCCGCACGAATGTCACCACCATGAAGGCAGGCGCCGATTGGTTTTTGGATGAACAGAATACCGTTACGCTTTCCGGCCTTTACAGCCGGGAAAAGATCCTGGACGATGGCGACCAGCCTTTCTTCGATAATCAGCTAAAAGACCGGCACCGGCTCTGGCAGTTTCTTGAAGATGAGATCAAGACAACAGCCACCGCATCGCTAAACTGGCAGCGTTTGTTCCCACAGCCAGGCCGTAAGCTCGAGGCAACAGCGAATTACACCTTCCATCGCGAAGATGAGCAATACTTTTTCACTAATATCAATCCAACCTTTACAGGCGTAGATTCGTTCAAACTCTTATCGGACGAGCATGTGGCTGATATCAGCATAGACTACACACATCCGCTCAGGTTCGGCCGCGCCGAAGGCGGTATCAAGTTCAGGCGCCGATATATCCCTACCAACATGCGCTTCATCCCCGGATTAAACTCCCCGTTGGATACCGCGGCCGGTGGCTGGGCCAACTACTCCGAAACGATTCCGGCCATTTATGGTAATTACATCCTGGAACGGGAGAAATGGGAGCTGGAGGCTGGTTTGCGTGTGGAAGCCGTTCGCATCGAATATGACGTAAATCCCAACCACCGGACCTACCGCAGCGACGGCTACAAATACACCCAGCCATTCCCGACAATTCGGGTCGCATTCAAACCGGCCAATGATTCCCGCTTCTCCCTTTTCTATAACCGCCGGGTAGACCGGCCCAACGAAGTAGACATTCGCATTTTCCCGAAGTACGATGACGCAGAGATTATTAAGGTCGGCAATCCCGGTCTGCGGCCCCAGTTTACCGATAATTTCGAGTTGGGGTATACGAAAAGCTGGACATCAACAACGCTGTATGCCGCTGCTTACCACAAATCCATCGATGCCACCATTATCCGCATAGCAAGTACTATCCCAGGCAGCACCCTTATTTATAATATTTTCCAGAATGCCGGCCGCAGCTTCAATTCGGGTTTGGAAGCAAACCTATCCCGTCAGTTTGGCAAGACACAGTTGAGCCTGTATGCCACCGGGTACAAGAATGTCATCAGAGCATTTTCAGTGGTAAACGAATATCCGGTAGAAAATGTCTTTTCAGCAGACAGAGAAGAAATGATCTCCGGAAACCTAAAGCTGAACGGCAACTTCCGGCTGGCGAAAAAGACGGACCTGCAGGTAACGGCAGTGTACGTAGCACCTGACATTATCCCGCAAGGGAAAATTTATGGCCGTTTTTACATCGATGCGGGCGTGAAAAAGACCTTCGCCGGCGGCCGCAGCGAACTGACACTGAATGCCACCGACCTGGCCGGCACCCTGCGCATCAAAAGGAAGGTGAACGGCAAGAATTTCAGCTACATCAGTACTGATTACTACGAAACGCAGATAATTCGCGCAGGATATGCGTGGAAGTTTTAGTAACTATTCACAATCTCTGGTTGGTCATTATGCGTAAACCTCGTGCTGTCGGGTAATCCTCACCTGGTTAACCCCACGAAGTTGGGCTGAACACAACGCCCAGCGGGGTGAATTATGAGTTGACCAGCCATTCCAGTCAATATTTCTATTCCTGCACAAATTGCAAAACGGTACTAAAGCCCAATCACGGGGATTGTTGCGTATTTTGTAGTTATGGCACGGTTAAGTGCCCTCCAGTACAACTGAATAAGTCTTGTTGATGATAGTTTGAGGGGTACATTCAGCAGTCCGGATACACTATACACAAAAAACCTATCCCCGCAAACAAGCAAGGGATAGGCTTATAAGATAATAACGCTTACTTGATCGTATACCGAACGCCAAAGTAAAATTCCCTCCCTCTCGTCGGCCCCCAAACGGAAGACAGATCAAAGTGCGGCCCGAATGGGTTGTCCGCGCTTATAATGGGATCCGGTTGGCGGTAGTTGGCAATGTTTTCGCAACCTGCATAAAATTCAAGCGTGCTTAACCGGAAGGTTCCCTGCACGTTCACCGTGGTGTATGGGCTGGAGCTGGACGGGCGCCGGTAGGGCTCGGGATTGCCTTGTGTATCCGGCAGCCGCATCTGGTCGAACCAATGTGCATTTACATCGGCCTGCCATTTGTTGTTGCGCGTGCGATAAGATACGGCAGACATTAGCCTGTTGCGCGGATTGAAGGGTAACACCACCTTCGTCCCATTTTCTTTCCGGTACACGTCGAGGTAGTTGTATGCGGCCCTCACTTCCAGTTGCTGCACGAAAACAAACAGCGCATCCACCTGCACGCCGTTGGAACGCGACACGCCATCGAAATTGCGGATAACGATCTTCGACGGATCCAGGTCATAGTCCGGAAAGAACTGGTTTTGGAACCGCGTCTGGTAAAAATCCGCGCTAAGGGTACCCTTGGTGGAACCGGCTTCGAAGCGCCAGGTGTGGCTTACGCCCCAGTTCATCGCTTCCTCCGACCGCAGCGCCTCGGTGAACACGATATTCCTTGAGCTGGTCAGGATTACCGGCTGTTCACTGAAAAGGTTTACCTGCCGCCAGCCCGTCCCGGCGGATGCGCGGAAGGTGTGATTGGCGTTGAGGGCATATTTCAGCATCGTGCGCGGTGTAAAGTACCAGCCCTCTTCCTGATGACGGTCCATACGCGCGCCGGCGATCAGCACCACTTTATCGTCCGCCCAATGGAAAGTATTCTCCGCGAAAACGCCCGGCACACGTAACCGGGTGAGGTATTTGCCGGCGTATGTCTTCGTGGGGTCTGCAACCACAAACCGGATGTCCTCCGTCAGTTCCTGGTAGCGGTAACTTATACCGTATTTCAGGAGGTGTTGCCCCCATTTCATTTCGTGCTGAAGGTTGATGTAGGCTGTCTGCTGCCTTCCGGTGTAGGCAAGCGTGCCAAACCAGGCGTCCTGATCATGGGCGGAGCCGGAAGCCGCCAGCGCCAGAACATGCCGGTCTGAAAAACGGTAGTTCAGTTTGGCATAGGCTTCGGGTTGGTTGAAGTTGACGAACTGGCCATACACCTGTCCGCTGCCCTTGTCACCGTTTCCCCGATAGATTTTCTGCCCGCCGATGCGCTTCTCGTTTACGAAACGCAGACCGAACTGCGCGCTGAGCCCGTTTTCTGTATCGCTGCCATATTTCCATTTGTTATAGGCCATGTATCTGGTGAGCAAAGGTAGATCGAGGAAACCGTCTGCGTTCCCGTCAATCCGGGCCGAAGGCTGTACGGAATGTAGCGCCAGCAACGTATGCCATTTTTTATTCCTCCCTACTACCGTGGCGCCGCTGGCATTCAGGTGCTTTTCGCCGAAGCTGTTGATATAAGCGTTCAGGTGCAGGCGATCGGCTTTGTCAGGATGCCGGGTATCAAGATTGATCTGGCCGCTAATGCTTTCGTAGCCCTGCAGCACAGAGGTTGTTCCTTTGGAAACGTATATGTTTTCTACGATCGTGCCGGGGAAAGTGCTGATGCCATAAGTGTAGGTCAGCCCCTGTACCATCGGGAGCCCGTCTACCAGCACCTGGTTGTAAACACCTGAGAGGCCCAGGATGCGCAGTTCCTGGGAATTAGTCACGATGTTGGTGGTCTGTGGTTGCACAGAAGCCGTGGTGCCGAAGCAGCCGGCCAGGTCACAGCAGGCTGCCTTGCTCAGTTCCCGCTGGTTGATAACTTCCAGCTTATTGACGGAAGTGCCGGAAATGAAAGCGCCACGGCGATCTGTAACAGTCACACCCGTGAGGTCGGTCGCCGTTCGTTTGAGCGTGATGCTCAGGTAGGTGCGACCGTCCCAGGCGATGGTGTCGCTCCGGTAACCGGAAAAAGAAGCCACGATCCGCTTTTCGGTCACGCCATCGGCCTGCAGCTCAAAGACGCCGTTTTCGTTGACGATCGCAACGGGCCCACCGGCGATCCACTGTACGGTTCCGCCGGGAAGGATTTCTCTTTCATCACCGGTTTCGCCGAAAAGTTTTCCTTTGATGGTTTGGGCCTGCAAAGTTCCGGAAAGCAAGAGAAGCGTCAGCAATGCGTTGATTCTCATTGTTTAGCGTCTTTAGCCTTTTTGTCTTTTTTCACGCGGTAGGGCATCGTGGTTTTGTCATCGCAGCCGGGCGTCTTCTCGATGGTTTTGTGGATCTGGTCGAGGGAGATCACGTCGCGATTGAAAAGGATGGTAAAAGAGGATGAACCGGATGCTCTTTTGGTGAATTCCACGGACTCGATGCCATCCTGATTGATCAATTGTTTTTTGATGGTGGGCATGTCGCCATCGCAGGTCAGGTTAACCACCTGCACGAGGGCTTTTTGCGGTTCGGAGGCCTTGAATTGGGCAAACGCTGACGGAGCGGCGAAGAACAGGCAAATAGCTACAATAAGAAAAGAAAATACGCTTTTCATGATAAGTTTGATAAGTTGAGTGAAATATGGATACAGGACTTTTGATGCCGGTCAATTCGCGGCATCATGCTTATAGTGCTTTACAGGCACTGTCATCTACATTATCATAAAAAACGTGGCGGCTGCCAGAAATCGGAAGCGGGAGGTGTAGGAAGAAATGCGTTTCCGCAAAATTGGTAATTGGTAGGCGCCGGGTGTGGCGCGTTTCCGAGCGAAATCTGCTGCGCAGTCACCCAGGCATGGATGCAGCAGGAGCAAAACTGGAAAGGATTGCCCTCGTTAGAGCAACCTTTTCCCGGTTGTTCATCGGAGGAACAGGGATCGTCCTGCGGTAGATCATGCTGGCAGCAACTGTCCGCGGGCTGCTCAATGGCATAACTTGCCCCCCCTGCTGAGGCACATACCACAACAAGTACCAGTAAAAAGCTTATCCATTTGTTTAGTTTGGGCATCGTTTGATGTCAGTTGCTGCGTCAAATATAACGAATCTTTATAGTATCAATGGCCAGATTGATACAATTGATACAAAACGATGGAAAACGAGTGTGAACGTGAGCTTCAGCGACCTCAATTGTTCGTTGGCTATTTATTTACCCAGGCTGGATCATCGAGAATTGAACCAGGTTGAAAAACGCCCTGTCTTCCCGCATTGGCCCAACAACGTGCGATGTATGAAATATAGGAAAAATGGAAACTAGAACCGGAAAGGTACTATTTCAGCAAACGACAGTTCAGCGATTGCTTTACTCCCCACTCAAAATATTGTTTATCAAGCTAGTATGTCCTTGTTTGCAACAAGCCTTCATAAATTTTCTAAACTACCCATTCATAATATCATATAAAATTCAATACTTTTGCCGTAATGCGGAACGCTGCAACTATATTATCAATTATTATGATCATCCTTAGCTGTATTCCATGTGCAGACCAAGGACTAAGCGGCGGCTCAGTATCCCCTACACAAAATCATTATAGTTCCGTTCAGGAACATTCCTCCGGGCACTCCAAGCATCATAACGATGCATGCTCTCCTTTGTGTGTTTGTTCGTGTTGTTCAGTAGTCACATTTGTCTACCAATATGTGAGCATCGATATTCTATTACCAGAATCGTTATCTTCCTACAATTGTTACAATAACTATTCGTATCCGGAACTTTCTTTCCCGATTTTCCAACCGCCCCAGCTCGTCTAATTAAAGCCTTTTCGGCTACATCGTTCCTTACTGATTATTTCCGCATCCAAAAATTGGTTATGGCAAAATCTATGTCACGACCTTCTAAGGCTGGGAATGCAAAAATGCGCAGGAAACAACGTGTCCCCCTCTGGTTGCGAATTACCAAAACGGCCGTACTCATACTCCTGGCATTTCTTGTTGCCCTTGCCATAGCGGGACGGGTAAAGCATTATTATAATTTTCATTACAAACCATTACTCAAACATGCTAAGTAGAATCATTAGCTTTTCAATAAAAAACAAATTAATTATTGGATTGATGACGTTGGCGCTTGTGGCTTGGGGCGTTTGGAGTGCCGGCCGACTACCGATTGATGCGGTGCCCGACATTACCAACAATCAGGTACAGGTCATTACCCGCGCCCCTACGCTGGCATCCCAGGAAGTAGAACAATTTATAACTTACCCCATCGAGCAAAGCCTTGCCAATCTACCGGACTTGGAGGAAATGAGATCCATTTCACGGTTTGGCCTTTCGGTTATTACAGTGGTTTTTCACGATGACATTGATATCTACTTTGCGCGCCAGCTAATAAATGAAAAGCTCAAAGAAGCGGAGGAAAAGATACCCATGGGCATGGGTACGCCCGAACTCGCACCGGTAAGTACCGGTCTCGGAGAGATATACCAGTACATCATACATCCTAAAAAGGGAAGTGAGGATAAGTACTCTGCCATGGACCTCCGCACCATGCAGGACTGGATTGTAGCCCGCCAACTTTACGGAACACCCGGTATCGCAGAAGTGAACAGCTTCGGGGGACTCGTAAAGCAGTACGAAGTTGCTGTTAACCCGGCGAGGTTGAAGGCACTGAACGTAAGCATGCAGGAAATCTTTATCGCGCTGCAAACGAATAATGAAAATACGGGAGGCGCCTATATCGACAAGAAACCAAATGCTTATTTCATCCGTGGCATCGGCCTCGTTTCCAATCTGGAAGATATCGGCAATATCGTTGTGAAAAACGTGAACGGCATTCCGGTACTGATCAAGAACGTCGCTGATGTACGTCTTGGCAGCGCGGTACGTTACGGAGCCCTGACCTACAACGGTGAAAAAGAAGCCGTGGGAGGCATTGTAATGATGCTTAAAGGCGCCAACAGCGCGGAAGTGGTATCTCGGGTAAAGGAAAAAATGAAAACCATTCAATCTTCCCTTCCCACCGATATTGAAATAGAAGCTTATTCCGACCGCACAGGCTTGGTAGATCGTGCAATCAATACCGTAAAAACCAACCTGATAGAAGGTGCGCTCATCGTCATCTTCGTGCTTGTTATTTTCCTTGGGAACATTCGCGCCGGCCTAATCGTGGCTTCTGCAATTCCATTGTCCATGTTGTTTGCGCTGGGCATGATGAACCTCTTCGGAGTCAGCGCCAATCTCATGAGCCTGGGGGCGATTGATTTCGGGCTCATCGTCGATGGTGCTGTGATCATCGTAGAGGCCACGATGCACCATCTTGGCCTGCGAAAATCCCAAGTAAAAATGACGCAGGCGGAAATGGACGAGGAAGTATTTCTTTCTGCCTCGAAAATCCGGAACAGTGCCGCATTCGGTGAAATTATCATCCTGATTGTATATATCCCTATTCTGTCGCTGGTCGGAATCGAAGGAAAGATGTTTCGGCCTATGGCCCAGACGGTGGGCTTCGCCATCATGGGCGCACTGATACTTTCCCTCACTTATATTCCCATGATGTCCGCGTTGGTCCTGCCGAAGAAACTTTCGAACAAACGGACATTCGCAGACAAGATGATGGACTTCTTCCAACGGCAATACGCCCCGTTAATCCGCACCGCTATAAAATTCAAATATATGGTTGTGACTATAGCCGTATTCCTGCTGGCTGTCACGATCCTGATCTTTAGCCGGATGGGCGGCGAATTTATTCCGCAACTCCAGGAAGGTGACTATGCATTCCACTGTATCCTTCCCCAGGGATCTTCCCTGTCGCAAAGTATAGAAACGTCCATGCAGGCCAGCCGTATAATAAAATCGTTTCCCGAAGTGAAAATGGTGGTTGGAAAGACTGGTGCCGCGGAGGTACCGACCGATCCAATGCCGCCGGAAGCGACCGACCTTATAATAACGCTCAAGCCGCAGGATGAATGGGGAACAGAGGAAAGTTATTCAGAACTGGCGGAACGCATGCTCGAAAAGTTGGAGGTCATTCCAGGTGTGTTCTTCGAGGCTTCACAGCCGATCCAGATGCGGTTCAACGAATTGATGACAGGCGTCCGTCAGGATGTCGCCATCAAAATATTCGGTGAAAATATAGATACGCTGGCATTTCTAGCCCCAAAAATTGCGGCGGTTGTCCAAAGCGTAAAGGGAGCAACGGCGCCACAAATTGAACGGACAACCGGGCTTCCGCAGATAACGGTCACCTATGATCGCGCAAAGATTGCCGGGTATGGCCTGAACATCTCCGAGGTCAATAATACGATCAGCACAGCCTTCGCAGGTAAAGCTGCCAGTGTTGTGTTTGAAAATGAAAGGAAATTCGATCTGGTCGTACGTTTGGACAGCGCTAACCGGAGCTCAATGGAAGATGTAAGTAACCTATATATCTCCTTGCCGGATGGCAACCAGATACCGCTTGAACAGATCGCTACGGTCGCTATTAAGGAAGGCCCTGCGCAAATCAGCCGGGAAGAAGGTAAACGGCGGATCGTGGTTGGCTTCAATGTTCGTGATAGAGATGTCGAAAGTGTCGTGAAGGAGATAAAGGAGAAACTGTCAGCAGCCAAGTTGCTGCCGACTGGCTATTACCTTACATACGGGGGAACGTTCGAAAATCTGCAGGAGGCCTCCGCACGCCTGAGCATCGCGGTGCCCGTATCCCTGATTCTGATCTTCATGTTGCTCTACTTCACGTTCGGATCGTTCAAAGAAGCGACCTTGATCTTCACAGCCATCCCTATGAGCGCCATCGGCGGGATTTTGGCTCTATTGCTAAGGGGAATGCCATTTAGCATCTCCGCTGGCGTTGGGTTTATCGCCCTGTTCGGAGTAGCGGTATTAAACGGCATCGTTTTGATCAGTACATTTAATCAACTCGAAAAAGAAGGGATGAAAGATGTGATCGCCAGGGTGCTTGAAGGGACGAAGATCAGACTCCGGCCTGTATTGATGACGGCCACCGTGGCCTCGTTGGGCTTTTTTCCGATGGCATTGTCCACTGGCGCAGGTGCTGAGGTGCAGAAACCGTTGGCAACCGTGGTGATTGGTGGACTCGTTTCGGCAACCTTTCTAACACTGGTTGTATTACCATTGTTATATATCATATTCTCAGTTAGAGGCAGCGGTATGAAGCTAAAACCGTCCGTGGCTATGATTCTGCTTATCCCTGCGCTTTCCCTGGCAACTTTCAGCGCCCGGGCACAGGAGACTCCCGGTAAGCGCACGACCATCAACGAAGTAATGGGATTGGCAAAAGAAAACCTGCGGTTCGCAGTCGGCCAGGAGATGATTGGTAAAGGACAGGCCTTGGTCAAATCCGCGAACCTACTACCCAAAACAGGCGTATTTGCGGAAAACGAAGATTACCGCCCGAGCGACAAGGTTGGCATTCTCAAAATTGGGGTTTCCCAAAGCATTGCATGGCCCGGCCTTTACAAATCTCAGAAGAAGTTATATGGCGAACAACTCAAATATGCCCATATAAATGCTGTAGTTATTGATGCCGACGTAAAACGGGATGTACGCGGAACCTACTATCAGCTTTGGTTCCTGCAGGACAAAAAGAAACTGTTCCAACGCCTGGACAGTATCTATAAAACCCTCTCCGATGCAGCACGGCTGAAGGTTAGGACTGGCGATAGTCCTGGCCTGGACAGCATCGCTGCCAATGTACGTATGAAAGAGCTCGAAGCGCAAATAGTGCAGGTGGATAAGGACATCCAAATCCAGCAAGCTCTTCTGCGACAAGTATTGAATGCGGATGAAAATGTACTGCCCGTTCTTGATCCCTTGGAAAAGCTTCCGCTTCCGCAGCTATTGCCGGACAGCCTGCATCCAATCATGCAGTTGGAACACCAAAATGTTTCCATT
The DNA here is from genome assembly GCF_007992715.1 of Chitinophaga cymbidii. Lineage (GTDB taxonomy): Bacteria > Bacteroidota > Bacteroidia > Chitinophagales > Chitinophagaceae > Chitinophaga > Chitinophaga cymbidii. Next base: position 392,641 of record NZ_BKAU01000005.1, on the reverse strand, counting down.
GCGAATGCGGGTGTAGCAGTAGCACGAAATGAGAATATGCCGGAGTTCTCTGGACGCTTTTTCAGCCAACGCCTTTATGGAATGAGTAATCCATTTACCGGCTTTTCCGTAACCGCGTCTTTTCCCCTCTTCGGTGCCGGCTCATATAAGCAAAAGGTTCGTGTGGCCCAAGCCGAAACAAACGTTCAGGAAAAGCAGTATGCCTACAACCTCCAGGTATTCAATGCTCAACGTGCAAACGCGCTAAAGGAAGTTGAAAAAAATGTGAGCCTGCTGAAGTTTTACGAAACTACAGGGCTCGACCAGGCGGAAGAGATCCTTAAAGCCGCCACGCTTGCTTACCGCGCCGGTGAAATCAGCTTTGCGGAGCTCGCCCAGTTCCTAACCCAAGCTATCGACATACAACGTAATTACCTGGACAATCTGAACACATACAACCATTCCGTAATTAATTACAACTATTTCATCAATCAATAATATTAACTCAATCAGTCTCAGATGAACAAAATATTGATTTTCTTAGCATATTTCTCGATATCAGCAGCCCTCTTTTCCTGTGAGGGTAAAAGCGGCCAGGAGAAAACAACTGAAGCCGAAGGCGACGAGCATCATGACGAACATGAAAACGAAAACACAGCTTCCCTCAACTTAGAACAGATGAAAAGCATCGGCGTAGAACTGGGAAAGATCGAAAACAAACAGCTCACATCCTCACTGCGGGCTAATGGCGTCTTAAAAGTTCCCAATCAAAGCCGGGCCACCATCAACTCCGTATACAACGGGGTAATTAAGTCCCTGTTGATTCAGACTGGCAGTACTGTTAAGAAAGGACAGGTTATTGCTACGCTTTCTAATCCTCAGTTTATTCAGGTCCAGGAAGAGTTTCTGGCCATTAACCCCAAGATTCAGCTTGCGCAACAGGAACTTATCCGCCAACAGGAACTTACCAGCGGCAATGCCGGCGCGTTGAAAAACCTCCAGATCGCGGAATCATCCTTATCCGAGCTGAAAACCCGCCGCGCGGCCTTGAAAGAGCAGATCGGGCTGATGGGCATAAATACGAACACGCTGGCAAGCGGCAATCTGATTTCAGTGATCAGCGTCCGTAGTCCCATAAACGGTGTAGTTAGCAATATTTCCGTGAACCTGGGCAACTCCGTGGACGTTAATACAGCGGTGGCCGACGTTGTGGACAATAGCCAATTACATCTGGACTTGTTCGTGTTCGAAAAAGACCTCTCCAAGCTGAAGAAAGGTCAACTCATTCATTTTACTCTGACAAATAATCCCGGTAAAGAGTATGATGCGGAAATTTTCTCATTGGGATCGTCCTTCGAAGGTGAAAGCAAGGCCGTTAGCGTACATGCGAAGGTGAAAGGTGACAAAACCGGCCTGATCGACGGAATGGGTATTACCGCACTCATCAGCCTTGAAAAAGCCGTGGCGCAGGCGGTTCCCACGGACGCGCTGGTTACCTACCAGGGGCAGGACTACATCTTCATCGTTTCCGATGCCCATGCTGAAAACGAACACCATGACGAAAGCGGCGAAAAGCACGACCATAGTGCCGCCGAACCGCACGATCATAAGGAAAAAGAGGAAGCGGTTGCGGCAAAGGGTATAACTTTTGAGAGAATTCCTGTTGCAAAAGGCACTACCGATGTAGGATATACTGAAATTACTCCTTTGAAGGATATTCCTGTCGGTTCGCAAATTGTGGTCAAAGGCGCATTTTTCATTCTTGCCAAGCAAACCAATACAGGAGGCCACGAACATTGATTTTTTAAAATATAAACGGCCAATATGGAAAAGATAAAGATTAACCTTGATTTGCTGCTGCCTGAAATACCTGATGAACGAGACGCATGCGTACAGCGAATAATTGCCGCCATGCAGCACCATAAAGGTATTGAGAAAGCCCATGTTATAACTGCCGATGAAAATAACGGCGCCAGGCTCTGCTTCCATTACGACCCAAATGAAATTTCCCTTGACCAGATCCAGCGGTATGCCCGCGAAGCGGGCGTATTCATTGCCCGGAAATACGGCCATCTGGTTATTGAGGTGGAAGCCATTCGAGAAATGATGGAAGCCAGTGTAGTGGAGGCCCAACTGAGGAAAGTTCCGGGTGTGGTGGACGCTTCCGTGTCCGCAACCGGCAATATCCGCATGGAGTTTGACCATACGGCAACCAACAAACAGGCTGTACTGGCTGCTATTGATAAAGAGGGGCTGAAATGGAAGTCTGTAAAGCAGCAAGAGCCTGCCCACGAAGAAACGGAAGTGGAAACGGAGGAAGAAGAACATGATCACTCACATGCGGAAGGTTCTTCGGCCGCCTGGAAAAAGTATCTACCGGCCATTATCAGCTTTATTATGCTGATAGCAGGCATCATCGCGGACAGTTATATAAAACCCTCTTTCTTCGCTGGCTGGGTTCGTTTAGCCTGGTATGCTATTGCATATCTTCCTGTGGGCTGGCCTGTAGCCAGCAAAGGCATCAGCCTGCTGGTAAAGGGCGATGTGTTTACTGAGTTCGTACTGATGACCATCGCCACGCTCGGCGCGTTCTATATCGGCGAATATCCTGAAGGCGTGGCAGTAATGTTGTTCTACACGGTTGGCGAGCTATTTCAGGATGCAGCGGTAACCCGCGCAAAACGCAGCATAAAGGCGCTGCTGGATATTCGCCCTGATACGGCAATGGTGTTGGTGGATGGTGCCTTTAAGGAAATGTCACCTTTGGATGTGAAAGTGGAAGATACTATTCAGATAAAAGTAGGTGAAAGGGTGCCGCTGGACGGCGTTATCATTAATGATGGCAGTTCTTTCAACACAGCGGCGTTAACCGGAGAGAGTAAGCCGTCCACTTTTGATAAAGGTGAAACCGTACTGGCGGGCATGATCAACCAGGAAAAGGTCGTGGAGCTGAAGGTGACGAAACTATTCAATGACAGTTCGCTGGCACGCATCCTTACCATGGTACAGGAAGCCACCACAAGGAAAGCGAAAACAGAACAGTTCATCCGCAGGTTCGCAAGAATTTATACGCCCATCGTGGTTTTTCTCGCCGTGGGCATCGCCCTTCTGCCTTACTTCTTCGTTAATCCATATGTTTTTAACGACTGGTTGTACCGGGCGCTGATCTTCCTCGTAATTTCCTGCCCCTGCGCGCTGGTAATCTCTATACCGCTGGGTTACTTCGGTGGAATCGGTGCGGCTTCCCGCAAGGGTATCCTGTTTAAAGGCTCCAATTACCTTGACCTGATGACCAAGGTGAACCGGGTGGTGATGGATAAGACCGGCACCCTGACAAAAGGCGTTTTCCGTGTTCAGGAGATTAAGAGCTTCGATATCCCGAAAGAAGAATGGCTGCCCATGGCTGCTGCCCTGGAAAGCAAATCCACCCACCCGATAGCTACAGCGGTGGTGGAATATGTTGGCGCTGCAGCAGATGATGTTGCAGTGGACGACTTGGAAGAGATCAGCGGCCACGGCCTGAAAGGCAGGATTTCGGGGAAGGAGGTGCTGGCTGGAAACGTGAAACTGATGAAGAAGATGAATATACCTGTTCCAGCGGAAGTAGAAGCCATCACCGATACGATTGTCGTAGTGGGTGTGGATGGAAAGTTTGCAGGGTACATCACCATTGCCGACGAGATCAAAGAAGATGCGAAAGATGCCGTTGACGCCCTTCATACCATGAATGTAAAAACTACCATGCTCAGCGGCGATAAGCAGTCAGTAGTCGATAAAGTGGCTGCTGCCTTGAAAATAGACAGTGCTTTTGGCGACCTGCTGCCGGAAAACAAAGTGGAAAAGATTGAGCAGATCAAGAAAGGACCCGGCGCGGTAGTGGCTTTTGTGGGCGATGGCATCAATGATGCGCCCGTACTGGCGCTTAGCGATGTGGGCATAGCTATGGGCGGCCTCGGAAGTGACGCAGCCATCGAAACGGCAGATGTGGTGATCCAGACAGACCAGCCTTCCCGTATTGCCACCGCGATGAAGATAGGCCGGGCTACCAACCGGGTAGTATGGCAGAATATCGGCCTGGCCTTTGGTGTTAAAGCCATCGTGCTCGTTTTAGGTGCAGGCGGGCTGGCAACTATGTGGGAAGCGGTTTTCGCGGATGTAGGCGTGGCGCTGCTGGCCATTGTAAATGCCATTCGCATCCAGCGGATGAAGTTCTAAAAATGATTGCAAGATTATGGAATCTATACTTAAAATATATCTGCCGGTATATTCCTCCAGCGGTGAAAACTACCGCTACCTGGTCACGGTGTGTTAGCATGCTATTCCGAAACCAGTAAACTATTAGATTGCCCTCCAGCGCTCCAGCTGAAGGCCTCCCATCCGTAGATATCAGCCTTGCCGAACCGGATTAATGTGATAAGATAAAGAGATGCCCTTTCCCGTCAACGGCGTGGTAGCTCCCGCAGGAGTTAGCGATGACCCTGCAGGAAAGAAATAACCGTTAGTCTGATCATGGGAGCTTTTATTACGGCCTGGATAGACAGGAAACTTTTGATATTTTCCTGGAAATAATATTAATGTTATTATTGGTCAAGCCAACTTTTTACTCAAAAAGCAAAGTTACCGGCAATCAAAACTTAACTCACCGGGAATTGATTGATAGTGAGGGAGAGCATTGCAGATATAGATTCAAGGTGTGGTCGGGTATTGTATTGAGTTTTTTCGTAGGGTCCCTTTCATCTCTTTTAGGCATAGGTGGAGGAATTATTTCACGTACCGGCACTTACTTTGTTGCTCAATTTCCCTGCACATATTGCCAGGGCCACCTCGCATTTGATCCTTGCTATTATGGCACTAAGCGGCACTATTGTTCATATCTTGCAAGGGTCAGTTGCCTAAACCTCTATCCATAGGAGCCGGTGTAATCATCGGGGCACAGTTTGGCGCAAGAGTTTCACAATTTGTAAAGCCACATTGGATCATCAGATCGTTAGCGATAGCATTGCTGTTAGTAGGAGTGCGCTTGCTTTTCAATTAGTTTTTAATCAGAAGATCAGCACTACTGTACCCGCGATAATGAGTAATGCACCAACGGCCGTTTTTATAGTTAATGCTTCTCCAAGAAAAATAACTGATAATATGATGGTTAATGCCACGCTGAGTTTATCTACAGGTGCTACCTGGGAAACTTTTCCCAGTTGAAGTGCCTTAAAATAAAAAATCCATGATAATCCCGTTGCTACACCAGATATGATCAAAAAAACAAGGTTCTGCCTGGACAGTGTATGCAAACCTTTTGACTCACCCCTTGCAAATACGATCACCCAGGCAATTATCAAAATGATGACCGTACGTATGGCAGTAGCCAGGTTTGAATTTATACCTGTTACACCCACCTTTGCAAAGATGGCTGTTAAGGAAGCAAAAAGCGCAGATAGTAAAGCATATATCCACCACATATTCATGTTAATTTGTCCATTAATTTTTAATAACTGGTCTCTAACATAAAGCCAGTACATCTTGTTTCAAAATAGAACTGTTTTATTCTTCCTTTTATTCCAGTGATATTGATGTGTCCAATAGGCTACTTTAGTGGATAGGATGCCGATACCAGCTGCCAATACCACATCGCTTAAATAGTGTTTGTTATTGGCCATCCTCAGTGCTCCGACTGTTGATGCGAGGCCATAAGAAACATACGGCACCCATTTGTAAAGGTGGCCATATTCCTCTGCGAGTAAAGTGGCGGCCGCGAACGCCTGCGCAGTATGTCCTGACGGAAAAGACGTGTAGGCACTACCATCAGGCCTTAATATATGCGATGTACTTTTCAATAAGCTTGTTGAGGCCAGCATCAGCATTTCACTTTTCAACAAAATTACTGACCGGTTCATGATATCTGTTTTGGGTTTCATGCCCAACGCTTCAAATCCATAGGTTAATACCAGCGGCGAAAACTGGAGATAATCATCCAGCCGGGTACGAAAGTGCGGGACCATCTCATTTCGTTCCTCTACAATTTCGTTTTTGATAGATTCTCTGCCATTGCCATTTAGCCCGAAACCTGCTACAATCAATGTAGCTGGCACAAAAAGCTGCTTTCTCTGGAATTTTAGCGGAACTATTTTTGAAGTACTGTCTGTTTTTTGTGCAAATGATGCTACTCCAGGTATAATAAATATTACCATAAGCAGCAGCGCTTTGCTGATGAATTTATTCATTGTTGAATAGTTTTTTGTTTGTAGATCAGGCGCAGGAAACTGGGAAATACGAAAAGCAATAAGGGGATACCTGCTATAAAACCGCCAATTACAGCGATGGCAAGCGGCTGCTGCATCTGTGCTCCCAGGCCGAATCCAAGTGCCAACGGCATCAACGCCAGGATGGCGCCAATTGCGGTCATCAGTTTAGGTCGGATACGCAAGGCAATGGCATATTTAATGGCATCATCCACCTTGCCGCCAGCCTTGAGGTTTGCAAAAAACTGGTTGATGGTAAATATGGCATTCTCCGCAATTATTCCAACTATCATAATGATACCTGTGTAACTGCCCACATTTAACGGGATACCAGTAAAATATAAGGCAAGCACACAACCTCCAATGCCCAATACGGAAATAAAGAGGATCAATATAGAGATCAGCCAGTGCCTGAACAGGAAAAGCAATACCGTGAATACCAGCAATGAAGCAGTAATCAAAATAAGCAGTAGTTCCTTGAATGAATGCTGCTGTTCGGCGTATGCGCCCCCATATGCTACTGTATAGCCCTGCGGCAGGGGCAGTTCTTTAGCAAAGCTTTGCTGTATTTCCTTTATCGCACTGCCAAGGTCTCTGTTTGTCAACCTGGCCGTGAGTACTATATTGGACTTCAAATCTTCGCGCTTTAATTCTGTTTCACCACTGATGATCTTTACTGTGCAAAAGAATGAAAGCGGTTTTGTGGTACCGTCCGGCAAAAAAATGAGGTCATTTTTGATCTTGTCCAGATTATTATCCTTAAAATTGGTAAACCGCATCAGTATTCTGCGCATTTGTTCCCCATCCTGGATGCTCCCAATCTGAACGCCGCCGGCCATGGCCATCTGCGCGGGCCCGAGTGTAGGCCCGTTGGCATTGATCCCAAGCGGAACACCACCCGTATAAGCCGTTAACTGCGTTTGAAAATCCAGTAATGAAATATTGAACTGCGCAAGTTTCTGAACATCCGGCATGAATACCATGGAAGGACCTGCCAGTACCAGCCCGTTCTCTATATCGGTTATACCTTTAACATTGCCCAGGATGCTTTCCGCCTGGTGAGCCAGTGTTTCCAGCTTCTGCTGATTATCACCAAATATTTTGATCTCTATAGGACTGGGAGTGCTCATCAGGTCACCCAGCAGATCAGAAATACGCTGCCCGAATGAAACGTGCAGGGATGGTTGCGTAGCTTCTATCTGCCTTCTCAGATCGTCAATAACATCCACTGTTTTATGCGTTCTGCTTTTTTTAAGCTGTATGGAATAATCACCGAAATTCTGAGGAACAGTTCTGAATGCCATCCGTATGCCGGTTCTCCGGCTGTAGGTTTCAACTTCCGGATGATGAACAAGTATCTGTTCCACCTCTCTGAGCATCCTGTCTGTTTCTTCCAGCGAAGTGCCGCTTGGCGAATAATAGTCGAGAACAATGGTGCCTTCATCCAGGTCTGGCAAAAAGCCGGTTTCCAGCTTGCCGGATACCAGATAGGCGCCCCCGCCGAGGAGCAGTACGAAAATGACCGCAAAGGCGGGTTTATTGAATAGCCAGGTGAGCCAGCGCAATTTGCGGGCGGGATCTGCATGCGGAGGCGTTGCATGATGGCTTATGGAATGCCGGAACCCTATAACCAGGTGCAGTACCGGCAACACGATCCATGTTACCAGGAAAGAACATACCAGTACAATCTGCATGGTGTCTGACAACTCCTTGAAGAAACTCCCCGCGAGCCCGCTCATCATGCGGAATGGGATGAAGATAACGATCGTTGACAGGGAAGATCCGACCATAGCAGGGAAGAGATCCCTGATGGCCTGTTTTACAATGGTGAAATTATCCCGTTCAGGGTGTTCTTCATGGGTACGGTATATCTGCTCTATAATTACAATTGCATCATCTATGATCAGCCCGATGGCGGCAGCAATGCCGCCCAGCGACATGATGTTGATGGTAAGGCCAGCCGCATAGAGCAATATTATTGAAAACGCAATGGTCACCGGAATGGTCAGAAGAACTACCAGGCTGGCCCGCCAGGAACGCAGGAATACGATCATCACAATAATGGCGAGGAGCAGACCTTCATAGATGGTTTTGGATACGCTGTGAATACTGTCGCCAACAAAAGAAGACTGGTCGTAGTAGGGCTTCAATTCCACTCCCGGCGGTAATACCCGCCTTACTTCCGCCGCCTTGCTTTTAACATCACGGGCAAAGTCCATAAGGTTCACACCCTGCTGCTTAACCAGGTCTATCAAAACGGCATCATTTCCATTGGCGTTTACAATTACAAATTCCTGCTGTTGCTGCAGATCAATAGTCGCGATATCCCTTAACCTGATGATCCTGTTACCATCGTTTTTTATGATCACATCCTGTAAAGCAATAATATCATCAACCCTTGTTTCCGTAAGGGTCAGGTAAAGCCTGTGGTAGTCTGCCAGGTTGCCGTTGGATGCTATAAAGTTGGTATTATTGAACACAGTGATCAGTGTGTTGGGCGTGATGCCCAGAGAAGACATTTTCACCGGGTCGGGAATAACTACATACTCTTTTACCTTTCCTCCTCTAACTACTACATTTGAAATACCGGCTACCTGCGAAAAAAGCGGCCGGACCAGGAGGTTGGCATTATCCTTTAGTTCTACAAGCCCTTTGGTGCGGCTTTCAAGCGTATACCCATAAACCGGGAACAGGGACTGGTTCATGGCTTCCGTGGATATAGTAACGCCCGCCGGAAGCATGCTTTTTATTTCATTGATCCGGCTCTCGATCTGCGTTTTCGCTGTATAGATATCCGTTTCCCAGTTAAAATATACCTCTATAACACAACTCCCCCTGCTGGTGCTGCTTTTGACAGTGGTGACGCCTTTCACCCGTTTTACAGCGCTCTCCAGCGGCTTGGTTACCGATATCATCATCCTGTCAATGGGTTGCTGGCCATTGTCTACTATCAGGTTTATTTTCGGGAAGGTGACTTCGGGGAACAATGCCGTCTGCATACGGAAGTAAGAGAATGCACCGGCTGCTGCCAATATTATTGCAACGAAAATAACAGGCTTCGATAATACCTGGAAATAATTGACTTTCCTCATTTCACCCTATTTAATAATTTTTACAGATGCGGTATCTGCCAGTCCATAATTGCCTTCTGATATGATTCTGTCTGCCGGGCTCAGCACGGGTGAAACAATCTCCATTTCATTTTCATTGCTTATTCCGGTAGTAATATCTACTTTAACCGCCGTTGTGTCGTTCACCAGTTTCATGATCCAGAAATTTTTCATCAATTCATCACTCAATACCGCCTCCCTGGGCAAGACCTGTGCATGAGGCCTGCTGTTGGTCGTTATTAGCACAGAAGCTACCAGGCCTTCGGGGAGGAAAGTGTTCCCTGCGGGGGCTACCAGGTATATTTGCGTTTGGGCTACGGGATTAAGAGCGCTTAATGCCTTTACTATCCGGCCCTGAATGCGCGACTTATCCGGCAATACAATCGCGCATTTCCGGTTTCGCTCAACAAGCGAATGATATTCATAAGGCACATTCAACTGGAAAGCCAGGTCGCTATTCCTGGTAATAGTACAGAATGGGTTACCCTCCATTATGTATTCTCCCGTTTGCTGCCGGTCGATCGTAGTTACAATTCCGGAAACGGGGGCCTTGATAATAATCTGCCCGAAATTCCGCAGACTGCTATCCACTGTAATGGTACTGTTGTTCAGCGCGACCCTTTCCTTGGTTTCCATTTCATACAACACTTGTCCTTTAGTTACCGCATCACCGTATTTAACATGTACCCGTATAATGTACCCGGCAACAGGTGCATTTACCCGGCTGCGTTGTAAGTACACTGCGGTAGCTGTGAGCCGTACCTGTTCATTCATGTCTTTAAATGTTACACCAGTGCATTTTACACTTGCTACCGGCCGGACTTCGGTTTCCTCATTGCCGCCAGCGGTATGGCAAGAAGTAAAAGCAAGAACTGCGAGTAGTGATATCAGATAGTTACGATTCATTCCAAATAGTTAAAGATTACCAGTTCCAATAATTATGATTATTTATTATCAGCTGACTGTTTGTTTGCAGCAAAAGAAGCTCTCTTTGCAGCGCCATTGCATTCTTCAGGGTGTTGACATAATCTATGACCGAGATCTGGCCGGTAAGCAGCTGCTGTTTGTAGTTGGCCAGTAATTTATCATATTCCATCAGCTGCTCGTCTACAAGAGAAATGCGTTCAGCCGTATTTTGAAGCTCAACCGCATACCTGTTCTTTCTTACTTCGTTTTGCCGGAGAAACGTTTCTTTATAGGCATCGGACGATTTCAGCAGGATGTTAGTACGTTCCCTGCTGATCTTTTTCTGCTTACCATCATATAAAGTCCATGCCAGGCTTACACCGGCATTTACACCAAACCGCCGGTACAGGGTGGACGTGTTAACTGCAGACAAACCAGAATTTGCAAAAACAGACACAAGTGGCTTGTATTTCAACTCAAATACGCGTTGCTGTGCGTTTAATGCGCTTTTATCCAGGTCGAACTTGCTAACGAATGACGAGCCGTTCACTTCCGGGCTTATCGTCAACGCTATATCCGGAAGTGTATGTAAAGTGGTATCACTTATTCCACTCAGCACGTTCAGGTCCAGGAGGCTGCTTCGATAGGCCGCATCCAGTGCTTTGCGGGCAATTACCTGTGTTTGCAGCTCTATGTTCAACAAGCTGAGATCTGATAATTTAAGAATGCTGGCATTAACCAGTTTTGTTACCACTTGCTGCTGCTCCTCCAATAGCTGGATATACCCGCCAACAAAATCAGCCTGCCGGCTATTCTGCAGGCATAGGATGTATTGATCGGTAACGATCTTTTCGATATCATGTTCCGTGAGCCGGATGGTGTTATCGTAAATCTGTCTGGAGATAGTGGCTTGATCAGCTAAAACGTCCAACTTTTGACGGCCGAACAGCGGCTGGCTGATGCCGATCAATCCCTGGTACAAACCGCCATTATTGGCCGACACATCGTACCCTATGTACTTTTGCGGATTGACAGGGTTCAGTTGCAATGCCGTTTTTCCATTATCCTGCGACAATACCGGCGCAAGGAGGTAATTGGCCGTAACTCCTGCCTGCGGGCTGACATACATCGCCTTCAGGCGTTCCACCTCCATCCTGGTAGCCTCTTTTTGGTTTTTATTGTCTTTTATAAGCGGGCTGTTTTCCTTTGCAGACCGGATATAGAACTGCAAATCGTTCTGGGCCATGAGCAGGTTGCTGAATATAAAAAACAGTATAGTAGTGAATATTACTTTTTTAAGCATAACTAGCAGAAATATGGTACAATCAATCAGCTTCCTCCTGTAAAAATTTTCCCTGTGCATCAAAAACGATTTCTTTACCTGTTATCTGGATCTCATAGGTAGTTGTTCCATCCGCGGTAACAATTTTTTCACAACGCTGTAATTTTTCCTTGTAATTGGCCTGAATATAGTCCGGTATAGCCGGCTGGGCAGGCAACTGGTCTTCATTGATTACCAGTTCTGTTTCGGTGACTACACCATTCTTATCAAAGGACACTGCGCCACTTCCTGTTGCGTCTTTGTATTTTGCCTCCCAAACAGGCGGTTCATCATTCCATTTTTCAATGGTTGCCTGCGGATGTAGCTTTTTAAAGGCTGCTACTATTTTCTCAGGTGGATTTCCTTTCTGCGAGCATCCAGCCATGATCGTAGCGGCCAGTAATACAGCCGCAACCAAGTAATTTTTCGTATTCATTGTAGAAGATTTGAATACGAAATTGAAAGCAGATTTAGTAGATTCTCTGAATTTTAGAAAAGAATGGAGAAATTATGGAGCCCATCGTACTGATAGGTGATCTGCCAGTTATATCGGTCACAAATCTCTTTGGCGATCGCTAAACCAAGCCCGTTATTACGGGTATCAGTAGCATTTTTCCCGAAACGGCTGTATAACATGGCAGTATCAAGGGGATGTTCAATTCCGGTATTTTGAATGACCAGGCGGTCCGGTGCTGAAATAATGATAATACGGCCGCCCTCCACATTATGCCGGATGGCATTAAGAATAAAATTGTTGATTAATATTTCGGTAAGGCCTTTATTGGAGAGCAGGTTTATTGCTGTTTGCAAGCTGGTTGTTATGCTCAGCTTTTTCCCATCCGCCTGTTCGGTAAAATAGGGCAATACTTCGTTGATCAATTCGCTTATGTTGACTTTCTCCGTATCAGCGAACTGGTTGTTCTCTATTTTAGCCAGCAACAGGAGGTTTTTATTGATCCGTGAAAGCCTTGAGGTAGAATCATATAAAGACTGGACTACAGCGGCCTGCGATGAGGTAAGTGATTCGTCCTGCATCAGAAGGTCTAATTTGGATTGCAATACAGCGAGGGGCGTTTGTAATTCATGCGCTGCATTTTGCGTAAAAACCTTTTGAGCCGAAAAAGAACGGAGACTTTCACTAATCAGCTTGTTCAATCCCTGATTTAGCTTTTGAAACTCGTAGGTATTGACTTCGTCAAATCGTGGAGTGACCAGTTTCTCCAGGTTGAACTGGTCAATAAGCTGCAAGGTTGTATAAAACGGCTTCCAAAGGCGATTAGAAATGAACCGGGTAAGAAAGAAAATAACGATCAGCAATCCAACGAGTACCCCAAGGTATATCCACACTATTGCTTTAATAAGATCCTCAGACTCTACCAGGTTCAATTGTATCATTAGTACGTAACTGTTACCCTGTATTTCAACATTGGTATACAATACCCGGTACGGCTCCCATTCAGGTGCCAGTACATCAAGAAATGTTTCCTGGATAATAGTGTCTTTCGGCTGGCTGGTAATAGTATCCGGGAGTATTCTTATATCCCGGTTAAATTTGTTCCATGTTGGAATATCATTTCCAGTGAGCGTAGCAATGTTATTTGTCAGGAATTCTTTTTTTCGCAACATGATCGCCTCATCCACATCATCCGTATACAATTTTTGTAACATCCCATAAAAAACGGGAGCACTTATCAGCAGAATAACTGCTGAAAAGAAAGTATAATAGAGAAGTGTTTTGTTAAGTAGCCTGTTCATGCATCCCATTTATAACCCATCCCGTAAACTGTCTTTATATAGTCAGCACTTCCTGCGTCGGCCAGCTTTTTCTTCAGGTTTTTGATGTGAGCATAGACAAAATCATAGTTATCCAGCATATCTGCCATGTCACCTGATAAATGCTCCGCCAAGGCAGCTTTTGATATCACTCTTTTTTTATTGCCGGTCAGAAAGATCAGCAGGTCATATTCTTTTTTCGTAAGCTGCACCTTTTGCCCGTTTACGGTGACCAGCTTTTCAAGCAGGTCAATGTCAATTTCATTGATCTGCAAATGATTGGCATTATTAAATTGTTTCCTTCGAATTACTGAATATATTCTGGCACTTAATTCCGAAAGATGAAAGGGCTTTGTCAGGTAATCATCTGCACCTGACTTCAAACCAGCTATTTTGTCTTCAATAGCCTGCTTTGTAGAGATAATAATAATGCCATCCTGCTTATTCTCTTTTTTTAATGCTTCCAGTATTTTTAACCCGTCCCCATCCGGCAGCATCAGATCTAACAGGATGCAATCATATTCATAAACACTTACTTTTTCAATCGCTGATCTAAAGGTTTCTGCAAATTCGCACCGATAGTTTTCCGCCTTTAAATAAGCGGCAATATTGGTTGCCAGCTCCTTCTCATCTTCAATGATCAGTATCTTCATAAAGCAATATAGCTTTTAAAGTTTGTAAAGTTGTGAGTAAGCCGGCATATTAGTTATTGTCTGAAGCCGGAGAAACCCCGCCTGCTGGGATTTTTCTTATCACTGGTAACATTGTTCAATCGGTAAAGGAACTGGAAATGTCCTGTGAAATGGCCAATTCATCCCTGTGAAACCATGTAGTTAATGGCTCTTGACAGTCAAGGAAGAAATTCAAATGGCAGTTGAAAAGGCAGAATATAAAGCAGGATCTCTGGCATAGGAATCCAACTGACGGACAGCTAAAAAACTGCCCTTTAATTTTAATATATTTGCCCTGACTATGTAAAGAATAAAAAAGATGGTGATTTCAGTCTGAAGTTCCTTTTTGTAAGAAAGAAAAACTCTATAAGTAATCCACCCAGCCTGCACCGCTCTTAGTTCCCGTTTCGTAGATATAGTTCCTCTTTGCGCCTAACACAAAACACACATATAATCCTTCTATCTGAATAAGCCTATGCATATATTGTTGATTATTATAATTTTATATTATAAAAAGCAATATGATTTAAAGAAAGGACAGCCCTGCAAAGAAAGTGGTATAATTTTTCGGCGTGATGGTTATTGACTTTCCACATGAAACGCGTATGTACTGTTATATTAGCCGTATCCTACCTCATTTTCGTGAGCGGAATAACTATATACCAGCATTATTGCATGGACGAACTGGAGAGTGTGAGCCTTTTTACTGGTGAGAACGGGTCATGTGGTAAATGTGGAATGGAAAGACATACAGCGCTCAGTAGCGGCTGTTGCAAAGATGTATCAATTTCCAGTTCAAGGTCCGATGATAGCCACATGCCTACGGTCTTTGCAATGCCCAACGCAGTGACCACCCTACTAAATATATTCTTACATGGCAATACGCTTTTTGTTTCTTTTTCGCACACCTCAGTACGCGCCAATACCGCCAATCATCCGCCACCTATACACCCTTCTTTATTTTTACAGTATCAGAATTTCCGGATCTGATCAAAAAACGCTTACCCCACTTTAGGTGATGCAGAGATTGTCACTTCTGCGACTCGCGCCGGCGTTTAAAAGACAATACCCTGCTCTATCAACAAATAGACCATCTGGTTATGAAATTGTATACGCAGTCTCGACAGAACTTTTTCTGCTGCTTTCCAGGATTGGCTTTTCACTCACAGGAATAAATAATAATGTATGAACAAGATACTATTCTTACTGTTCGCATTGGTTTGTTTTTCAGGCGTCCTGTATGCACAGCATGAGCATCACAGACCTCAAACCCCTAAAAAACCTGCGAAAAAAACCACCAAACCCCAAAAGCCGGTGATGGACAGTTCGATGCATGATAAACATAACATGAGCGATAGTGGTAAAATGGAAATGGACATGCCTATGAAAGTTCCCATGAGCCATGCTTTTTCGCTTAACCTGCCCATGAACCGCAACGGTTCGGGAACCGCGTGGCTGCCGGACGCTTCCCCGATGTACGGATATATGTTCCATTCCAAAAAATGGATGTATATGGTACACGGCAACCTGTTTCTCCGTTACACCAAACAGGATGCCGGCAACAGAGGTACCCGCGGGGATGATCAGTTCGATGCCCCGAATTGGTTTATGATGATGGCACAACGGAAAGTGGGCCGGAAAGGCTTGTTCCACTACAACGTGATGATTTCCCTGGACCGCATAACCGAAGGCGGCAACGGCTACCCGCTCCTGTTCCAGTCTGGGGAAAGCTGGGAAGGAGAACCGCTGGTGGACCGACAGCACCCCCATGATCTTTTCTCCGAAATTTCCGTCAGCTATTCATATGCTTTTTCAAAAAAGGTGGATGCATTCGTCTATTTCGGTTACCCCGGGGAACCGGCCATTGGATCCGTTGCCTTCATGCACAGGCCGTCAGCGCTGTCCTACCCGGATGCACCGATCAGCCATCACTGGAATGACGGTACGCACATCACCTTCGGCGTGGCAACGCTCGGCGTCAGGCTGGATAAATTCAAAGTGGAGGGTTCTCTTTTCACCGGCCGGGAGCCTGACGAAAACAGGTATAATTTCGATAAGATGCGATTCGATTCCTGGAGCGGTCGCCTGTCGTTCAATCCATCCCGGAACTGGGCCTTCCTGGTTTCCCACGGTTTTATCAAAAGCCCCGAGTTGCTGCATGCGGACGAAGACGTGAACCGCACCACAGCTTCCGCCATCTACAGCCTGCCCATGCGAAATGACAACTGGCTTAATGTAACAACGCTGTGGGGGCTGAACAAAACCGCCGGACATGACGGGGAAAACGCCTTCCTCCTGGAAGGTACGCTCCGTTTGAGAAAAGCGGAATTATCCACCCGGTATGAATGGGTACAGAAGTCATCCGAGGAACTGGATCTCGATCCGCTTAAATATGGAGAAGGGACACTATTCCCCGTAAATGCATTATCAGCGGGCATTAGCTACGACCTGTTTTCATTTGCCAAAACGCGCCTTGCCCTCGGCGGACAATTCAGTGTATTCTTCGACAGCAAAGACCTGCATGATCTATACGGCAAAAACCCGATGGCACTCCAGGTTTACCTAAGATTGTATCCCGGGCTTATGAAGATGAACATGAAGAATTAACGATATTTTCTTACTTAAATAATAAATTATGGAAAACGAGCATGAAAAAGGAATGCAGCATGAAAGACGTAGTAATTACCGCAAGTTGCTTTTCATGGTGATCCTCTCTTTCATATCAATGTACGTTTTAATGTACGCCATGGTCAACAGCTTTTCTAACGTCGTTCCGAACGTCAACCAGTTTTATATGGCGGGGCTAATGGCCAGCCCTATGTTGATATTCGAGCTTTTATTGATGCGGTCAATGTATGCAAATAAAAAGCTGAACGGCCTTTTGCTGGTAACCGGTGGGCTGGCGACGATAATATTCTTCCTGCTAATCAGGTACCAGGCAGGAGTGACTGACAGGCAATTTCTGCGATCTATGATTCCGCACCATGCTGGCGCCATTCTTATGGCGAAAGAGGCCGTAGTAAAGGATCCGGAAATTCAGGAATTATGCAGAACTATCATCACCAGCCAACAATCAGAGATTGATCAGATGAAAGCCAAACTACAGGAGATGAAAGAAGGAAAATAGCGTTGTAATATTTTTAAACCACTAAATATTTCATTATGCCTCATCAACATTTTCAGGAATGTATCAACGCATGTAACGAATGCGCGGTCATTTGCAACCATTGCGCCACTTCCTGCCTGCATGAGCAGGATGTTAGAGAACTGACCAGGTGCATACAGCTTGATCTTGAATGCGCCGCAATCTGCAACGCTGCCGCGCAGGTCATGAGCCTGGGCGGGGAATTATCCGCCCAGATATGTCAGTTATGCGCCGATGCGTGTAACCGTTGCGCGGAGGAATGCGAAAAACATGCCCACATGGAGCATTGCCGGGCTTGCGCGGAAGCTTGCAGGAAATGCGCAGAGACCTGTGCGCAAATGGCAGAACATGCCTAACACAGCAAAGCCAGGAGGAAAATCTCCTCCTGGCTTTGATAATCAGTTGGATATGAATTTATTCAACGGATAAAATATAAAAATATCGCAAAATTATATAACAGTAAATCCGGGATTTCCCCATATTTTTGCCACAGATGAAACGGTTCCTCATACTGATTTTGGCCCTGTTCTACATTGGAACGTCAACCGGCGCCACATTTCACATGCACTATTGCATGGGAAAACTGGTGGACGTGAAGTTCTGGGAGCATGAAGCAAAAAAATGCAGTAAATGCGGTTCCGAAGAAAATAGTGCATGCGCCAAAAAATGCTGCAAAGACATTCATAAAACGGTGAAGCTGGAGAAAGACCAGAAAATCTCCGAGAGTGTCTTTCAATTCATGCAGCTGGCGGTTGTTGCTACTCCCGTTTCATACATTGACCTTCCAAAGGTGTTTCCCGTTTCTGTTGCAGTGGAACATCCTACCGGGCACGCACCTCCACGAAGTAGCAAAGTCCCCGCCCATATCTTTTATTGCACATTCCGCATTTGATCTTACCCCAGATCCCGCACCCTGCTCATACAAGTCCTCTGTAGCATTGAGGCGCCCGGTAATTCCCGCTACATACTTTCTTTTTTTCTGAATAATAATTTGGTTATGCAATTGAGCAAACGCTATGCAATTGTGATGGCTGGTGTAATTCTGTTTTTTTTGACAGTAACGGTCGCCGCGTGCAGAAGGCACAAAATGGACGACATGGATATGCCAGAAAAGAACATCAACTACCCGGCCGCCTACATAGTAAATGGAGAAAGCAGTACAGTTTCGGTCATTAAGCTAGCTGATAATACCGTGGCAGAAACCATCGAGTTAATGACTTCCCCGGGCAATATGGCCATGTGGCCGCACCATGCATCTGTTTTCAGCATTTTTGAGGTAAGCCGCATCGCCATAGGCGTACCAGGTACTGATCTTAGCGCGGGTCATGCCGGGAACATGGGTGGCATGAAAGGCAAAGTGCTGATCATAGACGGCCTGAAGGGCACTATCATTAAAAACCTGGAAGTGCCGGCCATGAATCACAACGCCGCCTTCTCGCCGGATGGCTGCGAAATCTGGACTTCTCAAATGGAGATGGAAGGAAAGGTACTGGTATTCGATGCACAGAATTATACCCTGAAAAACACCATCCGCGTAGGCATGGAGCCTGCGGAAGTCACTTTTTCGGCTGACGGCACAAAGGCGTATGTGGCCAACGGCGGCGACAATACTGTTTCCGTCATCGATCCCGCCTCAAAAGCCATACTGGCTACCATTCCCGTAGGTGAGAACCCCGTGGGCGCATGGGTAGGGTTTGACGGCAAAATGTACCTGGACAACGAAGACGGGCAAAGCATCAGTGTAATAGATGTGGCCACCAATGCTGTAGTACAGACCATCCCGCTCGGCTTTATGCCGGGAAGTGCAGCCCATCTTGCCTCAAAAAAGGAACTGTGGGTGACCGATCCTGACAACGGCCAGGTACACTTCTGGACCCTGGACGCGTCTGGTAACCAATGGGTACACGGGGGCAAGTTCCAGGCCGGCGCCGGCGCGCATGCAGTAGCGTTCACCAGCGACGGCAGCACGGCTTACGTCACGAACCAACTTGCTGCCAGCGTTTCTGTATTAAAGGTGGCGGATCACGTCAAAATAAAAGACATCCCGGTTGGCAAAAAGCCGAACGGCATCGTAATCAAACAATAAACCATCATAAAAATGAACAAACTATTATCTCTTCTCGTCGCTATGCTTGCTTTTGTTGGTACTTCCGGCGCCTTTGCCCAATCTGCCAAAAAAGAAACCTTCAAAGTTTACGGCAACTGCAACATGTGCAAAAAAAGGATTGAAAAAGCCGCTGCCATTGACGGGGTTTCTAAGGCTGAATGGAGCGTTGAAACCAAAATGATGACTGTATCGCTGGACCCAGTGAAGGTAAGCAGCGATGCCGTACAGCAGAAAATCGCTGCTGCCGGCCATGATACCGAAAAAGCCAAAGCCGCAGATTCCGTTTACGCGAAGCTGCCGGGATGCTGCCAGTATGATCGCAAAGGCGCCGCTGCGTCCGCGCCGGGCCATCAGCACCATAAATAACATACAGGCAACAAAAACAAACAGGCAGGACGCAGCAGTCTGCACGCTGCGTCCTTCAAAAGAAAAGCAGAGATATGGTACATCGTATTATAGAATGGTCATTAAAAAACCGGTTTATTGTGCTGGTGATGGCTACGGCATTATTCGCCTGGGGCATCTTTGCCGTAAAAAAGAATCCTATAGACGCCATCCCTGACCTGTCGGAAAACCAGGTGATCGTATTCACTGAATGGATGGGCCGCGGCCCCCAGCTGATCGAAGACCAGATCACCTACCCGCTGGTAACGAACCTGCAGGGGCTGCCCAAGATCAAATATGTGCGCGGCTCCTCCATGTTCGGCATGAGTTTTATTTACGTCATCTTCAACGATGATGTGGATATATACTGGGCCCGGGAACGTGTACTGGAAAGGCTCAGCACAGTTTCCACAACCCTACCCACCGGCGTCACTCCGCAGCTCGGGCCCGATGGCACTGGCGTGGGGCATATCCTCTGGTATACGCTGGATGCGCCGAACATGGACCTCGGGGAGCAACGCGCCCTGCAGGACTGGTACGTGAAATTTGCCTTACAGAATGTGGAAGGCGTCAGCGAGATCGCTTCCTTCGGCGGCTTCCAGAAGCAATATCAAATCACGGTAGACCCCAACAAGCTGCTGTACTACCGGCTGTCCGTCCCGGAAGTGATCAATGCCATCCGGACGAATAATAACGAATCCGGCGGCAGGAAGTTCGAGCTAAGCGATATCGGCTACATCATTAAAACTTCCGGCTACCTGAAATCCGTGGAAGAGATCGAGAACATCCCCGTCAAAAATCAGAACAGCATTCCCATCCGCGTTGCCGACGTGGCTTCTGTGCAGATGACCGGCGAAACCCGGCTCGGCATCTTTGATCAGGACGGAGAAGGCGAGCGTGTAGGCGGTATCGTAGTAATGCGGTATGGAGAGAACGCTGATGCCGTGATCGATAAGGTGAAGGCCAAGATGGAGGAAGTAGCCAAGGGCCTGCCGAAGGGCGTAAAGTTCGATATCGTGTACGACAGGGGCGAACTAATCAAAGAATCGGTGCAGTCCATCAAAAATACGCTCATCGAAGAAATGATCGTGGTGTCCATCGTCGTGATCATTTTCCTTTTCCACTGGCGCAGCGCGCTCAGCATCATCATACAGATCCCCATTACCCTGGCGGCGAGCTTCATCCTGCTGGACACCTTTGGCATCTCGTCGAACATCATGTCCCTGACAGGTATTGCGCTGGCCATCGGCGTTATCGTAGATAATGGGATCATCATGAGTGAAAATGCATATAAACACCTTGCTGAAAGATATGCCCTGTGGGAAAAACAGCAAAAAAGCTAATAACAATGAATTGGTTGAAGAAAATATTTAAAAAATCGCCGGACTGGATATCGGAAGAAGAACGCTTGAAGGTGATCGAACAGTCCAGCAAACAGGTGTCCCGCGGGGTGTTTTTTGCCACTGTCATCATTATTACCTCCTTCCTCCCGGTATTTATGCTTACTGGCCAGGAAGGTAAGCTGTTCCACCCACTGGCATACACCAAAACTTTCATCATGATCATGGACGCCTTGCTCGTGATCACGTTGGCCCCGGTGCTGATTTCGTTTTTCATGAAAGGCAAATTCCGGCCGGACCATGCCAACCCGGTAAACCGGGTGCTGGAAAGGATTTACGAACCCATTATAAGGGGCGTACTGAAATGGCGGAAAACAACGATTGCCATCAACGTAATCGCGCTGATCATTACCATCCCGCTGCTGAAAAGCCTCGGCAGCGAGTTTATGCCGCCGTTGGACGAGCAAAGCATCCTGTTCATGCCGGTAACATTGCCTGACGTTTCCAATAACGAAGCAAAGCGTATCCTGCAGGTCCAGGACAAGATCATCAAATCCGTGCCGGAAGTGGACAAAGTGCTGGGAAAAGCCGGCCGCGCCAGCACCGCCACGGATAACTCACCGATCAGCATGATCGAAACCATCATCATGCTGAAGCCTAAATCAGAATGGCGGGAAGGCATTACAAAAAAGGACATCATCAACGAACTAGACGCTAAGCTCCAGATCCCCGGCGTGGTGAACGGCTGGACGCAACCCATCATCAACCGCATCAACATGCTGGCAACGGGTATCCGCACAGATGTGGGGGTTAAAGTATACGGCCAGAACCTGGATACCATCGCCTCCGTTTCAGAGCGTGTAAGGAAAGCGCTGGAAGGCACCAGCGGCATCGCCGACTTGTATGTGGAGCCGGTTACGGGCGGAAAATACCTCGACATTGACGTTCGCCGGCAGGACCTTTCCCGTTATGGTCTGACGGTGGACGATGTGAACCAGACGGTGGAAACAGCCCTAGGCGGCGCGCCCATTGGCAACACGATAGAAGGCAGGCAGCGGTTCTCCATCAGCGTAAGGCTGGCGCAGGAATACCGCAACAGCGTGGAGCATATCAGACGCATTCCCATCATGTCCGCTTCCTTTGGAGAAGTACCCTTGTCTTCCGTGGCGGACGTGAAGTTCACGGACGGCCCCCCGATGATCACATCGGAAAACGCTATGCTGCGGGGCGCCGTGATGTTCAACGTGAGAGATAGGGACCTGGGTAGCACCGTGAAGGAAGCTATCAATAAAATTAACAGCACAGGAGGTATTCTGCCGCAGGGTTATTACCTGGAATGGAGCGGCCAGTATGAAAACCTGATCCGCGGGCAGCAAACACTGATGTGGATTGCCCCGGTGGTACTGGTTATCATTTTCTTCTCCCTGTATTTTGCCTTCCATTCCATCCGGGAGGCATTCCTCAGCCTCATCACCGTACCCTTTGCGCTGATCGGCGGCGCTTACATGATCTATTTCTGGGGCGTGAACCTTTCCGTGGCCGTGGCCGTGGGCTTTATTGCCCTGTTCGGGATAGCCGTGGAAACCGGGATCGTGATGGTCATTTACCTGAACGACGCCATGCAGCAGCTGGTGAAGGAAAAAGGCAATTCATCCCAGACAATTACTCGGGAAGACCTGCGCCTGGCGGTTATCCACGGCGCGGCGAAGCGCCTCCGCCCCAAGCTGATGACGGTATGCGTGTCCCTGTTCGGCCTGGTGCCCGTCCTTTGGGCATCCGGCGTAGGCACAGATGTAATGAAGCCCATTGTGCTGCCGATGATCGGCGGGGTACTCACTTCTTCCACGCACATTTTGCTGGTGACGCCGCTGATCTTCTTATTGACGAAAGAATATGAATTACGTAAGTACGGAAAATTGGAGATACATGAAGTACATCATTAAATATATCATACTTGTTGCGCTTTTTGTGCCGGCGGGGCTCGCCGCGCAGCAGGCGCCGGTATTGCCGCTGGACAGCGTGCTGCTACGTATAGACCGGAACAACGTTCTGCTGCAGTCCTACGGCCTGAAAGCGGAAAGCTACAAATACAATGCGGACGCGGCCACCGCCTGGATGGCCCCCATGGTCGGCGTCGGCACGTTCATGACGCCGTACCCCGGGCAGATGATCATGGACGACAGGGATAAAGGCAGCCTGATGCTGCAGCTGGAACAGGATATTCCCAATCCGGCAAAGCTCAGCGCAAAGAAGAAATATATCGCTTCCCAGGCCAACGTGGAAATGGCGACGCGGGGCGTTACCCTCAACGATCTGAAAGCGCAGGCCAAGCGCCTTTACTTTAGCTGGATCGTAGCGAAACAGCGCATCCGCATCCTGCAGGAGAACGAAAAGATCATGGAAACGATGAAGAAGATCGAAGAAGTTAGGTATCCTTACAATCAATCACAACTCAGCGGTATATACAAAGCGAATGCGAAGATAGAAGATAATAAAAACATGATCCGGATGGAGGAAGGCAATATCGCCAAAGCCCGCTCTTGGCTGAACAGTTTGATGAACGCGCCCGGCAACGAGCAGTTCGAAATAGACACCAGCTATAATCCCCGCTTCGACATCGCGCCTTCCTACGATACGGCTTCCCTGGCAACTGCACGGAAAGACATTCTGAAAATGGATGAAAGCATCCTTTCGATGCAATTGAACATCGAAAGCATGAGGAAGGAAAAGAAGCCCGATTTCAAGGTACGCTTCGACCATATGTATCCGCTGGACGCAATGATGCCGAATGCTTACAACGCTATGGTAATGGCTAGCATCCCTATTGCGCCGTGGTCCTCCAAAATGTATAAATCCGGGATCAAAGGAATGAAGTACGAAGTACAGGCGATGGAAAAGGAAAGAGCCGCCATGCTGCAAGAAACGCAGGGAATGCTTTACGGCATGCACTACGAGATCCTTTCCATGCAAAAGCGGATCGAAGCGATGAGTGACAAGATCGTTCCCGCCCTGCGCCAGGCACTGGACGCCAATTTCCTGAATTACCAGGAAAACAAGCTGGCGCTGTCTAACGTGATCGATTCCTGGGAGGCGCTCACCATGATGCAGGCCAATGTGCTGGATGAAAAATTAAAACTCTATGAAATGATCGTCGATTATGAGAAACAGTTATATCGTTAAAATATTGTTTGGAATATCTGTTGCCGTACTGGGATTGGCCGCCTGCAAAGGCAAGTCAGACAATGCTTCTCACGCCGGGCACAAAGCGGGGCAATTGTACACCTGCCCTATGCATCCGCAGGTCATCCAGAATAAACCCGGCAAGTGCCCCATTTGTGGTATGAACCTGGTGCTGAAAGAAGCGAACAATGAACTGGTGGTTGACAGCAGCATTGCCATGTTAGCGAAACCTGCCAATGCGCAGGTGGTTGCAGCCATCCCCGCCATCAGTGCGGAAAGCGGCACCCGGATTTATGCATCGGATGTGAACGGTATCATTACTTACGACACCCGTAACCAGACGAGCATTGCCAGCCGGGTTGGCGGGCGGATAGAGCGCCTGCTCATTAAATACAATTACCAGCCGGTCCGTAAAGGCCAATTAATTATGGAAGTTTACTCGCCGGACCTGGCTTCCGCACAACGGGAGCTCCTGTTCGTGGCGAAAAACGACGGAGAAATGTTGTCCCCGGCCAAACAAAGGCTCCAGCTGCTGGGCATGCAGAACGCGCAGATAGACCAGGTTATCAGAACCGGCAACATCCTCTACCATGTTCCAGTATATAGCCCCAGCGACGGTTATATCCTGGAAAAATCGGCAGGAGCGGGTGCGCCAACTGCCGCCGCCATGCCGGCTTCTTCAGCAGCTCCCGCAGGCGATGGGATGAGTGGCATGGGCGCCGCAGCTTCCCCTGCCGCAAGTGCGCCTGCTCCCTCAGCACCCGCCGCTACGCCGGTACTGCTCCGCGAGGGGCAGTATGTAAGTGCCGGCCAGTCGCTCTTTACCATTTACCAGAACAGGGCGCTTGTCGCGGAGTTTGCCTTTCCGCCGCAGCTGGCAGCGCGGCTCCGCCGAGGTCAGAAACTCCTGTTCTATCCCACGAGCGATGAAGACAGGATGCTATCAGGCAGCATAGGCCTGGTAGAACCCGTATTCCGGGAGGGAATGAACTTCACTATCGCCAGGGTGTACCTGGACGGTCAGCAGTTTCAGGTTGGCCAGTTGTTGAGCGCGAACGTGCCCGTAATATATTCTGAAGGCTGGTGGTTGCCGAAGCAGGCCGTATTGCGGCTGGGCAACAAGTCTGTCGTATTCAGGAAAGAAAATAATGCATATGTGCCGGTGGTCGTAGTAACTGGCGCAGAGGCGGGCGATATGATACAGGTAGAAACGGATATCAGTACATGGAAAGTCGCATCCAATGCATATTACCTGGTAGGTAGCGAGAGCTTCATCAAAATAAATAACTAAATGCAACATCTGAAAATATGGAAAGGAAAAGTTTTTTAAAGGCAGTTGCGTTAGCTTCCATTGCGCCGGCAGTGTTCCTGATAGCCTGCTCGGACCCAGGAAAAAAAGAGGCCGTCGGGGATAAAAAGCAGACCTATACCTGCCCGATGCACCCGCAGATCGTGCAGGACAAACCCGGAACATGCCCGATTTGCGGCATGGACCTCGTGCCATTTGACAAGTCCAACAAAGATGCATCGCTGACGCTCGGCGAAAGCCAGATAAAATTGGCCAATATTACCACCATGGCCGTAGGCGCTGGCGCCCTGGCGAACTTCAGGCAACTGAACGGCCGGCTGGCCACTGATCCCGAGAACACCACCATTATTGCCAGTAGGGTACCTGGCCGCATCGAGGTGCTTTTTGTAAAGGAAACCGGCATAAGGGTCAATAAAGGCCAGCCGCTGTATAAAATTTACTCGGAGCAACTGGCAACACTACAGCAGGAGTACCTCCTGGCGCTTGCCCAAGCAAAACAATTCCCGGATGACGCCCGCTTCCAGCAAATCGAAAAGGCCGCACGGCAAAAGCTGGTGTTGTATGACCAGGGCGAAGCGCAGATCAATCAGCTGGCGCAATCCGGTAAAACCAGCCCTTACGTGACCTACCCGGCGCCCGCCAGCGGCATCGTTTCAGAACTGACCGCCACGGAAGGACAATATGTTTCCGAGGGTGGAGCGGTAATGCGCCTGGAGGGGTATAATCAACTTTGGGTGGAAGCCGACGTGTATCCCGCGGAAGCATCCCTCATCCGTGTAGGGCAGTCCGTAAAGGTGGTTGTATCAGGTTGGGAAAAGGAACCGCAGAACATGACGGTCCGGTTCATCAATCCCTCCCTGCAAAGCGGCAGCCAACTGCTGCAGGTACGCGGCAGCATTCCCAATCCCGATAACCGGTGGCAACCGGGCATGCAGGCCAACATCCTGCTGCCGGTAAAAAGCAAGGGAAATGTGCTGAGCTTGCCAGTAGACGCTGTGATCCGCGATGGTAAAGGAGCGCATGTATGGATAGAAAAAGAACGCGGAAAATTTGTGCCTCGGATGGTGAAAACCGGCATGGAGGATTTCGATTCCGTGGAAATTACTGAAGGGCTGAAGGAAGGCGAGATCGTGGTGATAACCGGCGCTTACCTATTGTATTCGGAGTATATACTGAAAAAAGGCGCAGATCCCATGGCCAGTATGGCAGGGATGTAAACAAGCAACTATAAAAATTATAAACTGAAAATCACATGAAACAATTTCTGAAATCAGCGGCGGCACCGGTACTGACTATTGTTCTGCTGGCCGCCTGCGGCAACGCCGGAGAAAAAAAGGGAAGTTCCACGGATTCTACCGCTTCTCCTGCAGCGCATAACCATGAAGCTATGCAGGGAAGTGAAGTAACAGCTGCAAGCGTGCAACTGAAAGACGATAAACTGAATGCGGTGTACCAGCACTACGTTCACCTGACGCAGGCCCTGATCAAGGGAGAAGCAAAAGAAGCCCGCCTTGCAGGCAATGCTATTGAAACGGGCGCAACAGCGGTCAAGGGCGGGGAAGCCATCAAGGCTGCCGCCGCCAAGATCACCGCCACTTCAGATATTGAGGAACAACGGGCCGCATATTCCACGCTGAGCAATGAATTCATCCTGCTCGTAAAAAAAGCCGGAATGAATAATGGTGAGCTGTATGTAGACTTTTGCCCTATGGCGCTGAATGACAAAGGCGGGTATTGGCTCAGCAACAACAAGGCCATCCAGAACCCGTATTTCGGCGAAAAAATGATGACCTGCGGCGAGGTGAAAGAAACCATTCAATAAAATCCGGAAACAAAACTGTTACTTAAAAACATCGCATGTCCAAACTCAATTCATTCTTCAGCATATGCTTCATGGCCTTGCTGCTTTTTACCCATTCAACCTTGAAGGCCCAGTCCGGGGAGGTATGCTACAACCCGAACCTGGTGAAGGATACCAGCAAGCGAAGCATCAAATCGGCAGCAGCCGGGCTGATCGGGTCCGATTCCGTTACCATCACCTACCACTCACCGGGCGTCCGGGGCCGGATCATCTGGGGCGGGCTGGTGCCGTTCGGCGAGGTATGGGTAACGGGTGCCCATGATGCCACTACCATCCAGTTCAAAAAGGATGTGATTATTGGTAAAAAAGTTGTGCCGGCAGGCAAATACGCCTTTTTTACCATTCCCGGTAAAAATGAATGGACAGTAATCATAAATTCCAGGTGGCAGCAGCACCTGGCATCGGAATACGATGAGAAAGAGGATATCGTAAGGCTGAATGTGAAATCACAGCGGCATAGTTTAACGGAGCGGCTTCAATACTTTATAGAGCCCGGGACCGGCGCTTCCGGCAAAATTGCCATGGCCTGGGAAAAAATACGCATCGAATTCCCCGTAACCTTCAAAAACTAAAGTATGCAAGACGAGCACAACCATCATGGGCATCACGGCCACCAGCACAGCAACCACGGTGCCGGTAACGAACCCGGCAGGCAGGCCCCTGCACATGCAGGGCACGACCATGCCGCTATGACTTCCGGGAAGGAATCGCATCATAAACAGCATGACAGCATGGGCGGTCATGATGAGCATGCCGGGCATCACACGGAAGGATTTCTGAAGCGGTTCTGGATATGCCTGGCTGTTACCGTGCCGGTGCTGTTATTGTCACATATGATCCAGCAATGGCTTGGCTTTACTTTTACCTTCCCCGGCGATAAATATGTGCTGCTCGCGTTGAGCAGCTTTATTTTCTTTTATGGTGGGTGGCCTTTCCTGGTGGGAATGGTCAGGGAACTGAAGTGGAAGAACCCGGGTATGATGACCTTGGTGGCCGTTGCCATTACCACCGCTTACCTGTATAGCGTGGCGGTAGTGTTTGGTCTGCAAGGCATGGATTTCTTTTGGGAACTGGCTACGCTGATCGACATCATGCTGCTGGGCCATTGGATAGAAATGAAGTCGCAAATGGCGGCTTCCCGTGCGTTGGAAACGCTCGTGGAGTTGCTTCCTGCCGTGGTGCATGCAGAACGTAACGGGCAGGTAACCGATATTCCGTTGCAGGACCTGCAGAATAAGGACGTGATCCTTGTCAAGCCGGGTGAAAAAGTCCCTGCTGATGGCGTGATCCTGGAGGGAAGTTCGGATATCAACGAAAGCATGCTTACCGGCGAAAGCCTGCCTGTAAAGAAGAAAAAGGACGATAAAGTGATAGGTGGGGCAGTAAATGGCGATGGCGCCTTGAAAGTACAGGTGACGGGCGCGGGCAAAGACAGCTACCTCAATAAGGTGATAAACATGGTGCAATCTGCACAGGGAGCCAAGTCCAATACGCAAAATCTGGCCAACAAAGTGGCGAAATGGCTCACGATCATTTCTATCAGCGTCGGGGTGGTGACTTTCATCGTCTGGCTGACGGCAGGGCATGAGCTTTCTTTCTCCCTGGAAAGAATGGTTACCGTGATGGTAACATCTTGCCCCCATGCGCTGGGCGTGGCTATTCCGCTGGTCGTGGCGATATCCACCACGCTGTCCGCCGTGCATGGGCTGCTCATCCGCAACCGCACAGCCTTTGAGAACGCCCGTAAGCTGACCACCATCATTTTTGACAAAACCGGCACGCTGACCAAAGGCTCTCATGAAGTACAACGGGTCATTCCCCTGAATCCGCAATTCACAGCAGACGAAATATTGCAGTATGCCGCAGCCATCCAGCAGAACTCCGAGCATCACATCGCGCACGGCGTGATGAAGAAGCTGAAGGAAAAAAACCTTGCCTTATGGAGCTCGTCGGATTTCAGGTATATGCAGGGCATCGGGGTTACCGGCAGTGTGAACGGCAAAGCCGTGGTGGCCGCGGGCCCCAATTATTTCAATCAGCAGAACATGCCGGTGCCGCACATTCCAGAGGATGTGGATCAGTCCACGGATACGGTGAATTTCGTCCTTATCGGTGATGTACCTGCCGGTATCATCACTTTTGCCGACGCCATCCGCGAAACGGCGGCGGAAGCCATTGCCGATCTGAGAGCGATGGGAATTAAATCATTCCTGTTGACGGGAGATAACGAGAAAGTGGCTGCTGCAGTCGCAAAGAAACTGAATATGGACGGGTATCTGGCCAACGTATTGCCCCATGAGAAGCAGCAAAAAGTAAAAGAGTTCCAGGATAAAGGAGAAGTGGTGGCCATGACCGGTGACGGTGTTAACGATGCGCCGGCTTTGGCGATGGCCGACGTTGGGATTGCCGTGGGATCCGGAACAGATGTGGCCGCTGAAACTGCCGATATCATCCTGGTGAACAGCGATCCTAGGGATGTTGTCCAGATGATTGCATTCGGCAAGGCTACCTACCGGAAAATGATTCAGAACCTGGCCTGGGCCGTGGGATACAACGTCATTGCCATTCCACTTGCGGCGGGTGTCCTCTTTCCCAGGTTCATGCTGAGCCCGGCTATGGGGGCCGTCCTGATGAGCCTGAGTACGATCATCGTAGCAATCAATGCAAAATTGTTGAAAGTAAAATAGCTCAAACCAATCATTAATACTGTTTCCTTAAACTTCAAAATCAAGAAAAATGAAAAAGAACATTATTGCTGCCTTGGCATTGACCACCATTATCTTTGCCGCCTGCAATAACAGCGGCACCAAGTCTGGCGATGGGCACAACCATGATTCCACTGCAACAGCCGGGGAAGCCATGAAACATGAAACGCCTTCAGATGAAAGCGTTAATGAGATCAAACCACAGTTCGCGGATGTAGATGCAAAAGTAGCGGCCTCACTGAAGCCAGTGATTGATCACTACATCCATGTTAAAAACGGACTGGCTGCGGATAACGCCAATGAGGCTGCAGCCGGGGCCAAAGCCATGGATGAGGCCCTGGGCAAAGTAGACAAATCTGCTATGACGCCGGATCAACAGAAATTATATGCTGAGAACGAAGAAGATTTGAAAGAACATGCTGATCACATCAGCAAGAACGGCGGAAACATCGAACATCAAAGGGAACATTTCGTTCAGATGAGCGAAGATGTTTACGCCCTGGTAAAGGGCTTCGGCGGTGGACAGGCACTGTATCACGACCACTGCCCGATGTACGACAACAACAAAGGCGCGATGTGGCTCAGCGAAACGAAAGATATAAAAAACCCCTATTTCGGCGACAAAATGCTGACATGCGGTTCCGTGAAGGAAGTTATTAAATAATAGCCCTTAGCGAAAGCATCTGTTGAGTGCTTCCCGCGAACAACGTGGGTGATTCGGCGTACATCCTTTGTTTGCGGGAAGTTTCTTATTGATGATATAGTTTATAAAAGAAGTTTATGAGGAAATTCAAAGTTGTTCTAATTGCGCTGATCATTTTTATTGGAATTCAGTTCTTTCGCCCGGAGCGGAACCAAAGCAGCACCGGTCATTTCCCGGAGGATATTGCAACGGTATACACGGTGCCGCCGAATGTTAAGTCAATTCTGAAGATTACCTGCTATGACTGTCACAGCAACAATACCAGCTACCCGTGGTACATGAATATCCAGCCCGTCGGGTGGTTTATGGCCCGCCATATCAGGGATGGCAAAGAAGAATTGAATTTTAATGAGTACGCCACCTATTCTGAAAAGCGGCGGCGTAATAAACTAAAGCGGATGAAAGAACAGGTCATCAGTGGAAAAATGCCGCTTCCTTCCTACACCATGCTGCATGCCGATGCCAGGTTAACAGCGAACCAGAGAGAGCTTGTTCTGAAATGGATTGACGGTACGCTGATAAAAATGGAGCGGTAAGTTTTCTGATAAGACGGAGCAGAGCCTGCAAACCTTTAGGCAAATGAGTTCTAATGTGATCTTGCCTGAGTTCGGTTATTGGATTTGTTGATCAAACTCACTTTTTCTATTAAATTCCTACCATCTTCTGTCTTAAATTAAATTCAGGTGTTTATTTCGTCCAATCTTCAATTCGAATACCTTGTACTCTGCCTAAATGAGCTGCGTTGTTAGTCACCATAATGAGATCATTGGCAACAGCTGTAGAGCCAATCAACAGATCGAAATCGTCAACGGGCTGTCCTAATTTCCGTAGCCGTGCTTTTTCTTTGGCATAAATATCAAAACACGAAAAAATAGGAATAATAGTAACTCCAGTTAAGAAATTATCAAGTGCAATAGAGTTTCTTTCCTTTTGCTGGCTATTCTCCACACCAAACTTTAATTCCGCCAGGGTAATTTCAGAAATAATACAATTTTCGTTGCCTGCCTCCTGGAATTTACTCTGAAGATTATACAGGCCCTTCATAAAAAAGATACAGATATTAGTATCTATCAAGTACTGGCTCAAAGTTCTTCAATTTGCCTGGTAAAAGTTCTACTATTTCGTATATCAGCGATGATCTGTTCTGCAGATTCACTTCCCTGCCAAGCTCCAAAAGAACTTTTAAACAGGTTTTCTGAAGGCTTCATATCTGCTTTCAAGCTTTGGGTCAGTTTAGCGATTAAATCCAGCTTCGCACCAGGGCTTAGATTCTTTAGCAGCGCAAGATAGCTATCTATAACGTTCGTATTTAATGCAGTTCCCATGATAGTATTTTTAAGTTATTTAGATAATATGATGCTTTTAATTCTGTTTTACCTTCGTATTTTCTTGTAACCTTGACGCTTCTGCTTTATTTTTCTTGATCTGTTCTTCAATGTTTTTGATTTGATCGGAAGTACAACCTTGATACATGATATTTATACCTTGATTGCCCTCATGGTTATGAAAATGATTAGTGAAAGTGGATTTGTCCTGATAGTTCAAAATATATTCAGGAGCAACACCGAAAATTTCAGCCAGTTCATATAAGCGGGTAAGCGTTATGTCCGCAGTATTATTTTCAATATTGCTATACGCTTTAGAGCTGATACCAAGCGCTTTTGCAACATCTTCCTTTTTCAGTTTCTTTTCCTTCTCCCGGATCTCC
Organism: Chitinophaga cymbidii; assembly: GCF_007992715.1. Classification (GTDB taxonomy): domain Bacteria; phylum Bacteroidota; class Bacteroidia; order Chitinophagales; family Chitinophagaceae; genus Chitinophaga; species Chitinophaga cymbidii. The sequence continues at coordinate 360,203 of NZ_BKAU01000005.1, read as the reverse complement.
CGAATGTTATCACCTATTTTCATGTATGTAATTTTTAAAAGTTTATATTATGGCTTCTTAGCAATGCCTCCAACAATTCAATTCGCTTTTTTTCACTTTCTATAAGTTCCTGTTGGAGCTTCTGTAACTTCCATAATTCAAATAGATTATTCTCACTACCCTGGTGCATGATGTTTACACCTTTATTACCATTATGATTATGAAAATAATTATAAAAATCCTTTTTGGACTGTTTATAGTTAAGTATATATTCAGAAGAGCACTCAAAAATATCGGCTATTTCCCCTAATCGCGTAATGCTTATATCAGTAACATTGTTTTCAATGTTACTATACGCCCTAGTAGATATTTTTAATCTTCCGGCCATATAACTCCTTTTGAAGTTCTTCTCACGTTCCCGTATCTCGCGTATATTCTCACCAACTTTCATAGCATTGCTTTTGCTAAAAAGAAAACGGTATTTTATGCTCCTTCAATAACATTTCAAGCTTGGGTATTCTATCCAATTGCTCCACATAAAGTTCCTTGTATGCCTTACGTATTTCTCCCTGGTCAATTCCCTGAATATGAATATTGGTGCCTGCATTACCATTCTGATTGACAAATATGTTCTTTATCATTCCTACTTCTCTGCCAGACATTAATAAATCAATAGGAGAAAAAGACAACAAATTAGCAATAGCCTCCAAACGATTTAGTGTAATATCTATCTCATCGTTTTCTATTTTTGCATATTCGGCTACAGTGATTTTCAGCTCACCTGCCATATATTCCTGTGTCAGACTTTGCGCTTCCCGGGCTTCAATTATATTATATCCAATTTTCATACCTTCTTGTTTGCTCCAAATATACTAAAACTTCTCAAATGGAAGCAAAACTTCAATCGAGAGAAGTCAAAAACCGTTTTGCCAACCACAGGCACACTACCTTGCTTTCATGTGCACAAGTATGAAATACAGGCATCGCCAACTGCATATTCTGCAAACTAACTGGGTAAAGAAACCCAAAAACCCGGTGTAAGGGAGTACACCGGCCCTTTGTCGCCCGCGTCAGGCTACGCAGGGCTTGTCATATGAATGTTATCGTATTCAAGCGTAGCCTTGACGTTGGGCCTATACCAGCCTTAGCGCATTTTTGGGGTTAACAAACAATGGGAATGAAATCCCTCCGCCTGTCCTACGCGGAGGGCATTTTTTCCCCATTTGCCATTAAAACATTTCAATACAACCATCATCTACTTTCCATAATTAATCGCAATGAAATCGCTGTTTTCTTGCTTACTGGCCTTGCTATTGCCGGTAACGAATCTATTTGCCCAACTTCCACCAGCTGATATCCACCCGCTGACTATCGGAGATCCAGTACCGGACGTTGAATTTACCCACCTAATAAACTATACCTCTCCGACCGCCAAACTATCGGACTTCAAAGGGAAGCTATTGATCCTGGATTTTTGGAGTAGCTGGTGCAGTGCCTGCATTAAGTTGATCCCAAAAATGGATTCTCTACAACGCCTGTATAGTAGCGATATACAAGTGCTGCTTGTCAATACCCGAAGTCAAAGATCCGGTGATGATGAGGGAAAGATCAAAAAGATAATAACCGGTGTAGAAGAAAGAGCAGGTCGCTCCATCAACCTACCCATTGCCTATAATGCGGACGATTTGGATAGCTTATTTCCGAGCACCTGGCTACCGCATGAAGTTTGGATCGACCGGCAGGGAAAAGTTATCGCCATCACAGGAGCTGAATATGTGACTTCAGCAAATATTAAAAAAATCCTGGAGGGCCAGCCTGTAAATTGGCCGCATAAAGCAGACCAGCCTGATTTTGATGCAAAGGTGCCCCTGTTCCAACCTCACGAAGGTCGGTTTGCCGGCAATTCAGTAAAAAACAATGGAATTTATTCCGGCTTTACTGGCTACTTACCAGGTGTACCTGCGAAATCATATTTCACGGTGGACAGCGCCGCGGGAACAATGAGGTTTACAAGGATCAATGCGTCTATTCTGAATTTTTATGCCCTGGCATTACAACGCAATGATATTTTTTCTGATCGCACCACAGGCCGTATCCTCTTACCGGTAAAGGATAGTAACCGCTTTATCCGGCCCGCTGCTACATTTAAAGCGGAGTGGAACTCCACTAACAGGTATTGTTACGAGGCCGTCCTATCTCTAGGCAGTGATACCGCAGATTTCTACCAGCAGCTCTTTTATGATGTCAACCGCCATTTCGGCTTAACTGCAACTTTATCTACCCGCCAGAACGAAAATGGAAAACCGATAGAAGTCTTTGTGATCACTGATACTTTGCCCAATAAAATCGTTCAAGGTGATACAACATTTCAGCCGCTTCTTCCGGATAGCATCAACACCCCGGCTATGCACCGACAATTGAACGAAGTAGTTGTTAGCACTGGTTATCAAACTTTACCTAAAGAGCGGGCAACTGGTTCATTTGTCAAAATTGATAACCAACTATTGAACCGCAGCGTGAGCCCGGATATTCTTAGTCGCCTAAAAGATGTCACAAGCGGCTTGCTCAATTATGGTCCCAGCCAAAACGGTTTGCAAATACGAGGAATCAGTACCCTACAAGGAGCCGCTGAGCCGCTAATCATCCTGGACAACTTTCCCTATCAGGGCGACATCAATAATATTAACCCTAATGATGTTGATAATATCACGGTGCTTAAAGATGCGGCAGCTGCCTCTATTTGGGGGGCAAGGGCTGGCAATGGAGTGATTGTCATTACTACGAAAAAAGCAAAGAAAAATCAAAAAACAACCTATTCTTTCAACACCAACGTAACCGTAGGAGAAAAGCCTCGTCTACCTGATTTGCCGGCGCTACCGGTTTCAGCGATCATTGATGTAGAAAAATTCCTCTTTAACCAGGGGAGGTATAACAGCGACCTGAGTAATACCACGAACCGGCCACCCGTAACGCCGGTTGTAGAATTGTTGGCCCGGGTGCGTAATGGGGAGCTATCACAAGCAGAAGCAGATGCGCAGATTAATATCCTGCAGGGGTATGATCTGCGCCGGGATTTTATGAAATATCTTTACCGGCCTTCCTTGAACCAACAATATGCCTTTTCACTAAATGGTGGTTCCGAAGAAGTACGTTACCTCCTTTCAGCGGGATATGATAAAGGCTTGGCCAACCTGGTGGGCAATCAGTTTGACCGGATCACCATTCGGTCCGGCAATACTTTTACACCCATAAAGAAACTGGAATTATCCACAGGCATTTTGTACACCAGCAGTAGTAACACTGCAAACAGCCCAGGTGACTACCAATCCAGCAATTACCGCACAGCTACTGGTAGCTTGTTACCGCTTTATACCCGGTTGATAGATGAGCAGGGCAAGCATTTACCTGTCTCAAAACAATATCGCATGAGTTACCTGGATACGGTTGGCGGAGGGCAGTTGCTAGATTGGCAGTACCGCCCATTGGATGAACTGGAAAATGCTGACAATACCAGCCGTAATGCTGATCTCATGCTGGATCTAGGCGCCAATTATAAATTCGGCTCTACTTTGACAGCTTCCATATCATACCGGTATGAAAAGGCCTGGGGAAATGGCAAATCCATCTACTCGATTGACACCTATACCGCTCGTAACCTGATCAACCTATTCTATAATCCGGCAGCAACCAATACCAACGACAAGTATCCGGTGCCCAGGGATGGTATTGCCGATATCAGTAAAAATGCCATGACTGCCCATGCCATCAGAGGACAGCTTAACTATAACAAAACATGGGGCAAGCACCAGATCAACGCGCTTGCTGGTTGGGAATTAAGCGACAAACATAGCACAGCCAACAGCTTCAGGGTTTATGGCTACAATGATGCTATCCTGACCTATGGCAGCTCAGATGTTATAAATGGATATCCCACGTATGATAACCTGGCTGGCGTGACCACCATCCCGGACAATCTTTCTTTCGCAGACCTGACCAGTCGCTTTGTATCCCAATTTATCAATGCAGGATATAATTTTGATAACAGGCTTATGCTGAATGCTAGCGCCCGCCGTGATGCTGCCAATATCTATGGCGTGAACACCAACAACCGGTTTACGCCATTGTGGTCAGTAGGTGCCGGGTGGAATATCTCAAATGAACGATTTTACAAAGTTCCTGCAATCCCTTACCTGAAGGCCCGCGCCAGTTTTGGTTACAGGGGTAATACCACCCCATTAGCGCTCGCTAAAACACTGATCAACTATGTAGCCGCAAGTACGGGCTACCTGCCCTATGCCACTATCAGTGGCGCACCCAATCCTGAATTGCGGTGGGAGCAGATCGGAATGTTTAATTTCGGGGTTGACTTTGCATTGAAAAATGATCGGTTGTCCGGCAGCATTGAATATTATACAAAAGCCACCAGGGATTTGCTGGCTTTCCAGGATGTAGATCCTACCACCGGCATTCTTTCCATACAGGCTAATAGCGCCAACCTGAAAGGCAACGGCATTGACCTGCAATTAAACGCCCGGCTAACAAATGGGCCTTTGCAATGGCGTATCGCTTTGCTTGGTTCTTACATCAACACCCGGCTGGTAAAATACCTGCGAGAACCTGGAAAAGCCAGTGATTATGCAGGAAATGGAAGCGCACTAACACCTCTTGAGGGGAAAAACCCTTACCTAGTGATCAGCTACCCCTGGGGAGGGCTCGACCCGGCCAACGGCAATCCACGGGGTTATTTAGGTAAATCATTGAGCACCGATTATACAGCTATCCTGCAGCAAACGCCACTGGAGTACCTTGTCTATCACGGGCCGGCACTACCGCCGTATTTCGGTTCGTTGCGTAATACGATCTCCTGGAAGGGCATAGAACTATCCGCCAATATCGCAGGGCGATTTAAATATTTCTTCCGGCGAAATACGATCAGCTATTCCCAGCTTTTCGCCCGGCTGGAGGGCCACCCCGATTACCTGCGCCGTTGGCAACAACCCGGCGATGAACTACATACCACCGTACCTTCCATGATCTATCCGGCTGCCAGCAATCGGGATGGATTTTACCAGCTCTCTGCTATTACCGTAGAAAAGGCAGACCATATCCGAATAAATGACTTATCGTTGGGATATAACCTACCAGCAAGGGGGTTGTCACGAACAGGCATAAAAGCCTTAAGATTCTACTTATACGCCAACAACCTGAATATTCTACTTTGGCGGGCAAACAAGGCTGGACTCGACCCCAATAATCCCAATGACTTACCGATGCCAAGAACAGTTTCTGCTGGAGTAAAGCTCGATTTCTAATAAAATAATTATTACAATGAATATTTATCTTTTTATCAATAAACGAAGTAGGCTCTATGGAATAATCTTTTCCCTGCTATGTTGCATATGCCTTGGATTAGGGGGATGCAAGAAATTTTTGGATACCAAACCAGACAAGCAACTGAGCGTTCCCACGAGCCTCAACGATCTATCATTGTTGCTGGACAACCGCCAGCGCTTTAATGAAGGTTACCCGGCATTTGGTCAAATATCCTGCGATGACTATTATTTACTGAACGACGTGTTCAATGCCTTATCGCAGGCAGAGCAACGCAATTATTACTTATGGCTGCCAGACAATACCAATCTGGGGGATTGGTCAAGGCCTTATCAGGCTATTTATTATACCAATGTCGTCTTAGATCTCCTGCCACAAATACCAGTCGCCACACATGAGACATTGCTGCGGGACCGGGTGGAAGGCAGCGCACTATTTTACCGGGCTTTCGCGCTCTATGAGCTCGCCCAAGCCTACACCCCAGCATATGAACCAGGGAAAGCTCTAAACCTTCCCGGCCTGCCCCTCCGCCTGGACCCTGATTTTAATAAGCCTTCCGTGCGAGCATCACTGGAAGCTACATATGCACAGATCATTAGTGATCTAAGCAAGGCTGTTAATTTACTGCCTCCACGTGCGGAATTCTACCTACGCCCTACCCGAGCTGCTGCCTGGGGAATGCTGGCAAGAGTTTACTTAACCATGCAGAACTATCCGCAAGCTGTCAACTGTGCAGATTCCTGTCTCCAGCTGCAAAGCACGTTAGTGAACTTTAACAGCCTCCCGGTAACCGCATCCAGTCCAATGCCTGAACCCAGTGCTAACCCGGAAGTACTCTTTTTTAGCACCCTTTCACTATCTTCTATCTTTAATGCTTCCAGGAGTAGGGTAGACAGTTTCTTATATCGCAGCTACAAAATGATGGATTTACGCAAAAAAGCCTTTTTTATCCAGAATGCAGACAATTCCTATAGTTTTAAAGGCAGCTATCAAAAACGAACCACCTATTCAATATTTAACGGTATTACTACCGCGGAAATGTACCTGGTACGGGCAGAGGGGTTAGCACGACAAGGTGCCATAACGGGTGCCATAGGTTCGCTTGACAGCCTGCTGATACAACGTATACAAACTGGCTCCTTTGTACCGACTACCGTTACCTCAGCCACGGAAGCATTGGACAAAATCTTAATAGAAAGAAGAAAAGAGCTTTGTTTCCGCGGCCTTCGCTGGACAGATCTTAAACGGCTCAATACTACACTGGAACATCAAACGGTACTAACACGCATAATAAATGGGGAAACTTATCAGCTGATGCCGGGTTCTCCAGATTATGTAGCCCTTATCCCCGAAAAAGTAATTCAATTGTCCGGAATCCCACAAAATGAACGATAACAGCATAAAAACAGGGTGATCATCTGACCACCCTGTTGCTAATTATCCCTGTCAAAATAATAGCATCCATTTATTCTTCCTTTAGCCACACATTCTCGGTGTTTTCATCTCCGGCAAGTGCTTGCTGAATTTCAGCATGAACAGGTGCAGTAGTCCTAATCTGCCCGGTCACAGGATCAACGTCTGTTGTTGGATTAATTCTAATGGCGCATACTAATTCAATTCCCTCACAATCCGGTGTCTCGTTGACCGGCGTGGAAGATAAGGAATAGTTTGAGAAATCATACTCATCATCGGTGGCATCACCATTAAACTGATACCAACCGAGTGCCATTGTTTTTGGGGTAACGGCTTTTTTGTTTGCGGGAGTAAATGCGCTGAGCATTACAACGCCGGCCAGCGTAATAGCCACGGCAGCAAACGGTAGCATTTTGAGGAATTTCATGTGGTGTTTTTTTTAAATGATTAACAAAAAATGATTACTTCCTATTCCCACGCATAGGCTCACACATGCCATCCACATATCTATTTTGAATATTAAGAACAGATAGTGTGAGGGACACAAACATCCCACCTAAGGGATAAAACCTATTCTACGAGAAAACTAACGTTACTTGTCCGGGCATATCGACCATTTCCAGTTTAACTCGTTTCCACTTTTCCGGACAAGCAGAAACCTGGAGCCAAAATTTAAAAACGATTATAACAGACTGGCTTACACAATGGGTATCATCATCAGGATTCTTGTCTTTTTAAAGCCAACCTGTTCATAAAGGTGCAAATTTAATGGGCACCGCGAATGGAAACCAAATAGAAACCAAATAGAAAAAATCCTAAAAATCCATTTCGTTTAATAATGCCCAACGTTTTTATTATCAGCGCCCAACATCACCTTGCAACGAAATATTTCCATTAACGACATAATGTTGGTAAAAAACAGAAGATCTCCTTAAAAATCCCCCAAGGCCTTTCCATCATCAGACGGAAAGACCAGGAGGATTACCCTTCGCCCAATTCCTTACGCCGCTATTCCACTTACAGTGAAAATGAGCGAAACGGGTGGTTCTACTGCGATTTATATCGCAAAAATCATCAATCCTGTAAAATGTACAGTGGAAGCAGTATTGAATACAAGTGGAAGTAAACCTAGTTCTAAGGTATTCCATTGAAAATAACCCAAAATAATCCCCAGTAGATTTCAAATTATTTCTCCGAGCCTCGGTCTACACTCTGATTTTTCGCTTCCTACCATCCACATATTTGCCAAAGAAACATTATTGAAAATCGCTGAACACGCACATTTGCTAAACCGACTGCTAAATATTAACGGACGTAAAAAATGTAAACCAATGCAAACATCCTCCCAATATTCTATGTTCTTTCCGCCACCTGTGGAGGAAGTAAGAGCATACTTCGACCAACGGGGATTGCCCGCGAACGAGGCAGAATGTTTTTTCCTGTTTCATGAGTTTAAAGAATGGAAAAATAAAAAAGGGGAACACTTGCAGAATTGGAAGCAATTCGCCCAAAGCTGGATCAAAAGCCTTCTTAAACATGAGCCCTGTAGATTCAACGCTAAATAGATAATTCCCGCAGGCATTTTCCGGCAAGCCAATCAGTAAACAATAATCACTATGTATTATATCTGCAAATTCTCCGACACCTGGTCATTATATGACGCCTCCAGGCAATTAAGCCGGTCGCTTGATGCAGATGAGGTGAACAGCCTGAAAAAACTTTTTCCTCAGCTGCTAAAGGATAACAAAATTCTGACTGCTTTACAGATCAGCACCATTAATCCCAACAAATTGCTACAACTACCTTCCATCGACCCGAACCCAGCGGTAAAGAAAATAAACACTACATCTACTGGAATGTAAATTTTCGCTTATGTATTATATCCGAAAATACGCTGATTGCTGGGCGGTACATGATGATATAACTGGCGCCAGCAGGAAATTAATAAATGACGAAAAAGAACGCCTGAAGAATGAATTTGACAGCTTGCGGGATGAAAAGGTACTCACTATCTATTCTGACTGCATCCGTAGCCTGTCGGTCTTCGGAGGAAACTACCAGGAAGGCCGTGCGCTTCCTTCCGTAAGCCAGGGTCAAATCCCGTAAACGTTCATCCTGCTATACGACAACTCCGTTCCCCGGAACAGGGGGCTGAGCGCGCCTTGTGCGCGCGCAGCAAGATGTAGTGTTGTAATCAACACGCCCTAAACAGGGCAGCCGGCGGCATTATTTACGTGCATCATTTTACATGCTTATGCGAAAAGGATCTACAAAAGGCACTGAGGGATTAACACACCCGGTTATGACCCGTATCAGGGACGATAAGTACCAGGAACTAAGTAGCATAGCCAAAAGAACTAAGGATCAAACGATCAGCAGCATCGTTCGTGATATCATCCATAATAACCAGGTAAAGGTTTATACACACGATGAATCTACAGACCTGCTGCTGGAAGAACTTATTACTCTTCGCAGCGAATTAAATGCCATCGGCGTCAATTTTAACCAGATTACCCGGCACTTCAATACCTACCCGGAAGAAGATAAAAAACGGTTTTATGCGAAGATCGGATTTGAAAAATACCAACAAGTAGAAACGAAAATTGACCGTTTACTGGAATTGATCTCAAGCCTGTGTAAGAAGTGGTTGTCCGGATAAAAACAGGAAAATCGGTGCGCGGTGCGCTCAGCTACAATGAACGAAAGATTTCCCGGGGGGAGGCAGAATTGTTACTGGCCTCACGATTTGGCTGTGAACTGCCTTCTCTTGGGTTTACCGAAAAGCTGAACAGGTTCCAGCGGCTCAATAACAGGAGCCAAACGGTTACCACCAATACGCTTCACTTGTCGCTGAACTTTTCACCCTACGACAAACTGGATGATCAAAAGTTGCAGGCCATCGCGGTTGACTACATGAACCGGATCGGGTTCGGTAACCAGCCATTCCTAGTATACCGGCATGATGATACGGCGCACCCGCATATTCACATTCTTACCTCGATCATCCGGCCAAATGGCCGGCCTATCGATATTCACAACATCGGGAAACTAAAGTCCGAACCGGCAAGAAAGGACATTGAACGGGAATATGACCTGATACCGGCAGAGTCGATGAAAAGAGAGGTCACCCTGCCATTGTATCCAGCTTCGCTCGATGATGAACTGGATCATCAAAAAAGCAAACTGGTAATATCCAACATCGTAATGGAAGTAACATCACTGTACCATTTTACTTCCCTCGATGAGTTAAACGCCATTTTGAAGGATTACAACATCGTTGCTGACCCGGGCATTCCCGGCAGCCGGATGCGGGAGAATGGAGGATTAGTTTATTCACGGGTTTGGCATGGCAATAAAATTGGAACTCCTGTAAAAGCCAGTTCCATTTATGGTCAACCTACTTTGAAATTCCTCCAAAGGAAATTTAAAAGAGAGCTCCAGCGAAAACACCTGTATGCCACACATACCGCGGGCATCGTAAAGAGCCTGCTGGAAAAGCCACTGCGTTTTACAGAAACCCGGTTTAAACAAATACTGGCAAAACGGAAAGTCCGCTGCGAGATACAAAGAGATACACAGGGTCAGTTGCTGGACATCCGGTTTATCGATCACTTCAGTAAAACCGTATTAAGCTACCAGGATATAAAAATCCCCATCGAACTTTTAGGAAGTAAACTTATTCAAGACAGGCAAAAAAGCAAGACAGAAAATAAACAGCAAAATCAACCCTACAGCGAACCACAGGTAGATTTATCGCAATTAACATTGAAATTATTAAAAGGATTGTTGGTGAATGAAAATGAAGGAAGTGGAATATCACCTGAATTTTTGAAGAAAAAAAGGAAAAAGCGAAAAGGTAATTGATAAGATCATTTCTCCGGTAGTGAAAAGATTGATGTGCATATGCAAACTGGTGAAAATATCCAGGCTTTATATAAGATTCTGGATTTACTAAGATTTGGAAGTATTCTCCTGCTGCTCATACATTTTTACAGTGTATGCTTTCCCGCGGTAGCAGAGCTGGAGCTATCTGTTCCAATCCTCAATAAGATTATATATAACCTTTCCAATGGATTCCCGGCCTTAAGCGGCATCTACAAGCCCAAGCTGGTTATCCTTTTGCTGCTCACCATTTCTTTGATCGGCGTTACCGGGAAGAAAGATGATAAACTGGCAGTGCAGCCGGTTTTGCTCTACCTCTCCGTTGGACTGGTATTTTTCTTCACATCTACCTTCCTGCTCTCTATCAGCGCTCCTCCCACCAAAATTGCAAGCCTATACATCATCATTACCAGTACCGGTTATTTGCTCATTCTCACCGGCGGCACCAAAGTAAGCCGGCTCCTGAAAGACCGGATGGGCAATGATATCTTCAACGACTTCAATGAATCTTTCCCACAGGAGGAACGGCTCTTACAAACTGAAGATACCGTAAACCTCCCGACTGAATACGTATTCCGGCGCAAGAAACGCAAAGGCTGGATCAATCTTCAAATTTTCCGGGGCTGCATTCTGGCTGGTACGCCAGGATCAGGTAAGAGCTTCTGGGTCGTTCGCAACTATATCACCCAACTGGTACAACGCCACTATTGTTTTTTCCTGTATGATTTCAAGTTCCCTGACCTCACGCTTATTCTTTATAACCATGCGCTGAAACATGCACACCTATACCCGGTAAAGCCACAATTCTATATCATCAACTTCGATGACCTGAGCAGAACACATCGCTGCAATGTGCTTTACCCCGAAACCATGCTGGATTTAACGGATGCCACTGAAAGCAGCAGAACACTGATGCTGGCACTTAACCGTAGCTGGTTAAAGCAATCAGGCGAATTCTTCGTGGAGAGCCCAATCCTTTTTGTAACCGCCATCTTCTGGTTCCTTAGAAAATATCAAAATGGCAAATATTGCACCCTCCCTCATGCCATAGAGCTTTCCATGATGGAGTACGATGAACTATTCCCGGTACTCACGTTGGAACCCACCATCGAAGTTTTGATCAACCCATTCATCAGCGCTTATGTTCGCGGCGCCGCCGAACAATTGGAAGGACAAATTGCCTCCGCAAAAATATCACTGTCACGCCTGGTCTCTCCATCCCTCTATTATGTGCTCAGTGGTTCCGATTTCACGCTTGATATCAATAATCCAGAAAGTCCGAAACTTGTTTGCGTCGGAAATAATCCTGCCAAACAAAGCACTTACGGCGCAGTCCTGAGCCTGTATGTGGAACGGATGCACAAGCTGATTAATAAAAAAGGGCAACATCCCTGTGCGCTTATCTATGATGAATATCCCACGTTGACTGCCAGTGTAGACCTGATCAGTACTGCCAGATCCAATAAAATAGCCGTTCTGGTCGGGCTGCAGGATATGTCGCAACTCGTAAGGGATTACGGAAAAGAACACGCGGAAGTGATCGTCAATATCTGCGGAAACATTATATCCGGACAGGTGTTGGGGGAAAGCGCCAAATCCCTTAGCGAACGGATCGGAAAGATCAACCAGCAGAAAGAATCCCACTCCATCAGCTCCAGCGACACTTCTGTCAGTAAATCCGCCAATCTGGATGCAGCTGTTCCTGTTTCCAGGATTTCAAATTTAAGCAGCGGTGAATTTGTAGGCGCCGTAGCAGATACCCCTCAGAACCCCATCAAAAACAAGGTATTCCACTGTCGCATCATCAATGATATAGACGCCATAAAAAAAGAAGAGCAATCCTATCAGCAACTACCTGTGATCAGGAACATCGATGAACAAACCGTCATGGAAAACTACTTCCAGATCAAACGCGACGTTCGCCACCTGATTGATACCGAAATGGAAAAAATCCGGAACAATCCTGCCTTTAAACACCTCATTAAAAAACCTCCTAAACCTCCCGCTACATCTACACAAAGTAAAAGTATATAACCAATTGATTTTTTAACGTAAAACATAAAATATGAATGCAGACAATTATCAGTACCTCACTGAGCAGGTACTCCCGAGACTGGGATTCCCCCAGGCACTTGACGATACTTTGCTTGCTAAAATGAAAGCAGGCGGGGATGTGATAAAGCTAGAAGCGGTAGGCAATTTTGGAAAGGATAAAATGGAATATTCTTTACACTTGGAAAAAGTGGAAGACCGGTATTACTTAAACGCAGTCAAAGCCACGATAACAAAGGAGAATGAGCAGCCGCAGTCACACACATTCAGCCTTTTTTCCCAGAAAGGCTACAGTGCGGACGAAATGTACAACATGATGGATAGTTATCCGGACAAGCGCTTCGTTTATCGCGAATTCATGAAAGATGGTGAAAAAGTGGGCAGGTGGTCTACAGTGGATCTGTCAAAGAAAGACGAAAACGGTAACGGCATACTGCGCAGCTACTACGACAACACTACCAACTTTAACTTGGTAATAGAGCTGGGGAAACTTCCGCTTACATACATGAGCCCACAGGACAAAGAATCGCTGATCCGTGATATGAAAGCAGGCGAACCTGGTGTAACATCCATCAAACGGCCAGATGGCTCGAGGGAACGCGTTTCCCTTATCCCCAAGCCCAATATCGGCACCATCCTCATGTTTGATAAGGAAGGCCAAAAGATAAAACTGGATCAAAAAAAGATCCAGGGCGTAGACAACAGGAAATTTGCGGTAAAAGAGGAAATGGAACAGAAAATACCTCCTCTTACGGAAAAATTGCTGGAAAAGGCACAAAACGGGGAACAAGAGCAGGGCAAAGGAGCAAAAATGAAGGCCAAGTGATCCAAAACCAGCAAAGCTTCAAACAGGCAGTCTTTACAGGCTGCCTGTTTTTATGGTTCAGTGTAACCAATTTGAGATAAAATAAAAATATAATACTTATACTGCCAATAACCAGTTATCTCAGCATTCAGGAAGAAACTTCAGCCGTTTGATCCAACAAAATATTGAACCGGATCAATTTAACGTGGCAAATTTATCACTACTTTTGCAAGTAAGGATTGGAAACCCGCTGCGGATTAACCCGTTCTTTCAATTCCCCCTTCCCCCAACAATATGACATATTGTTAAATAATAAAGGGGAAGACTATGCACCAACTGATCAAGGCTTTACCAAAGTTCATCCATGAAAAGATACAGAATACGCCACTGCTCCTTCAAAGCTCGCTTGATGAAATCAATAAATGGCTAGGGTATCTTGAAATATCAAAGGAATACCTGCTCGAAGAGATCCAGCAGGATATGCTGCATTATGAGAACCCCGAACAGGTGCAGCTCTACCTCCAAACACAGTTCTATTCAATCTCCCATTTACTAAATGAACTTACCATACTGCTGGCTACCACCGAAGCAGAGCTTCCCAATACATCTCATGCCGTAAAATTCTATGAGCGTTCCGTTTATATTCTTGAATCCATTCTTTCACATATCCAGCAATACTATCACCCATGCATCCTCAAGGAAATGAAAATGCCGGCACCAGAACTTACCAAAGCAAAGAACGAGCTTTCGGCTTCTATTGCCCTGCTACAGCAACAGTTATTCACACCTGCATCCGCTCAACTGCTCAGTGTAACGCTTGTCCCGTTAAAGCAATTCATGGACAAGTCAAATGTCAGCTATAAAGACTGGGAATATATCCGGTCACTAACCACTGAATTACTACGTATCCCTACGGGCACAAACACAGATTACAATTGCGAAATGAGGAAAGTGTTAGGCAACATGAACTGCAACAGCAAAGAGTTTATGAATTATATGATAATGCACGTAGAAAATGAAATAAACTCCCTGGAAACACTTCCTGACAAACTGGCCCGTTTAGCATACATAAAAAAACATATCAAACAGCTACAGACACACGACGAGCACCTCAAGTACGATCCCGAATTACCATCAGCACAGCATTTCATGTTACAATACATCGATGATGAAATAGCGTTCCTGAAAGAGCAGCCGGTTAACGAGCCTCCTTCTCAACCGCTCAAAACATTAAAGTGGAAAGGCCCCAAGGTTGGCCTGATCGAATTTGCAAGAGCCTGCAAAGAGATCGGTGCGCTGGACGAAACCCTGCAGGAGATATACACCTGCTTCGAAACATTTTTTTCCATCCGGCTGGATAATCCTTCCAGGACCTTCCAGGAAATACTATCCCGGAAAAAGGATGAATCCAGTTACCTTCAAAAACTGGCGATGAAACTTAAAGAACAAAAAGACAGGATGATAGAAAACTATCATCCCCGAAAATAACTACCATCATCCAGAACTAAAAGCCCGGTCCAGCCGGGCTTTCTTGTTTTATTTCTTCGAGCCTCTCCCTCTACTCTGAAAAATCGCTTCTCTGCAACATCATCTTTGTGTCAAGTCAGCAATCAACTGAATTCTTCACACAAAACAAAAGTATATGCCCATTCAGGTTAGTATGTATGAAATAGCGGTTGCCGTCGTTGTGGGAGTATTGGGATTATATTATTGGTGGCTGCACCGCGCCGGGGTGTTAAAATTCTCAAAAGCCCATGTTCCCGAAGACCCTTATGTCAGTGATGATATTCTACCGCGCCAGCCCCTTATACGAAACACTTTAGCCGGCATGGTGCTTCCACCGGCAGTGGAAACGGATTTGGAACATGAGCCGGACACCATAGATGAAGCAGGTTTTGAAATGCTGGACGATGCCGACCAGGCCCTATTAAAAGAAGCAGAAAAAGTAGTAGACAAAATACAGGATACCATTAATCATATTGCTTCTGCTCCTCCCAACCCCGAAGAGGTCAATTCCAAGATCAGGTCTATCGTAGCTCCCTATAAGTTCCTGCAGGAAACTGAGTATTACGATTCCATCAATACATATATCGCCCTGTCAGTAGAAAGAGATTGCGGGATAGCGTTTACGAAAAGTGAATTAGCATCCCTCTGGGATTAAAACGTTGGTAGGGTTGGATTGTTGGTGACGTAGCCCGTCTGCGAGCAAGTGAACAGTGCTGAAAGAATGCAGGCGGGCTTTTTTATGCCTTTACTTTTTCAAAGTTAAACGTGGTTGAATATGTGCAGAAAGAAAATGTGTGGAGCCACTGGCTTAATAGGAAAATATTGTCTGCTTCTGATGGCTGGAGTATTGCCTACCGCCATAGCCCGGGCGCAGGATGGGGTAGCCGGTATAGAAAAGGCTACCGAGTTGATGAATGACTATTTCGAAGCAGGTGTTACATTATTATACATCATCGGAGCTGTGGTAGGTTTGATTGGCGCCATTAAAGTGTATAACAAGTGGAGCTCAGGCGACCAGGACACAGCCAAATCTGCCGCCAGCTGGTTTGGAGCCTGTATATTCCTCGTGATTGTAGCGACTGCGTTGCGTTCATTCTTTGGTATCAGTTAATGCAATGGCTACCGTCTATCAGGTTAACAAGGGGATTAACCGTAGCATAGAAATAAAAGGCATCAAGGCGCAATACATCATCTACCTCGCTGTCGGTATGGTAATCTTGCTCCTTCTCTTTGCCATCCTCTACGTGATTGGAATAGGGATCTACTTCTGCGCAGGTATCATCATCCCTGCCGGCGTCGGACTTTACACGGGCGTGCAAAAATTCAGCAAGAAATATGGAGAACATGGATTGTTGAACCATTCAGCCCGCAAACAACTGCCCGGTCATATCACTACTCGTTCAAGGATCTGTTTTACCCAGTTAAGTGAAGAGAAACATGAAGAAGAAAGGAAAAAAACTGGAAGAAGTGCTTCCCATCTATAAAGTATCAGAAGATTGCCTGCTTTCCCGCCAGGGAGACATCACGCTGGCATTTGAACTATCCTTACCGGAATTGTTCACACTTTCCAATAGCGATTATGAGGCATTGCATCAGGCATGGGTAAAGGCTATCCGCCTGTTACCGCAACACTCCATCTTGCATAAACAGGACTGGTACCAACAAACTGCTTACCAGGCTGATTTTTCCCACCCGGATAAATCCTTCCTGTCCAAATGCAGTGAACGCTTTTTCAATGAACGTCCATACCTGGACCACAAATGCTACATCTATCTCACTAAATACCCAGGGAACCGCAAAGCAGCCAGTTCCCTGTCGTCCTCGCTTATTCGTTCCAGCCTGGCACCCAACCAGACCGTAGATAACCGGGAACTGAATGCCTTCCTCGACAAAGTGGGCCAGTTCGTCAAAATACTGGAAGATAGTTCATATATAATGGCCCGCCGGCTAACTACTGAAGAACTAACAGGTACATCTACCGATACTGGTCTACTGGAGAGGTACTGTTACCTGCTGCATGCCCAGGAACCACCCATCATAAGGGACATTTCATTTGAAGAGGAACTTCGGATAGGTGATCTGCACACGCAGCTTTTCACCCTGTCCGATGTAGAAGACCTTCCCGCGCTTTGCGGCCCCAGGATCAACTACGACAAATACAGCACGGAAAAAACGAAGTTCTCCGTTTCCTTCGCTGCACCACTCGGTCAATTGCTCAATTGTAATCATATATACAACCAGTATATCATTATTGACGATGCGCAGCTGACGCTGAAGAAAATGGAAAGTAAGCGCCTGCGTCTGCAATCCCTTTCCGCTTATTCACGGGAAAACAGCATCAGCCGCGAAGCCGTCAACCAATTCCTGAACGAAGCGATCTCCCAACAACGGTTACCCGTAAAAGGGCATTTCAACATACTGGCCTGGACAGACAATAAACATCAAAGCAAAGAGATCCGCAACAACATTTCCGCCTCCCTGGCCCAGATGGATGCCCGTGCCAAGCAGGAAACAGTGATCACACCCCAGCTCTTTTTCGCCGGTATTCCCGGGGGAGCCGCGTACCTGCCCCTGCACGAAACCTTCGACACTTTCGCGGAACAGGCCAGTTGCTTTTTCAACATGGAAACCTCGCATCGCAACTCCCTCAGCCCAATGGGTATCAGGCTGGGTGAACGCTTAACCGGTTTGCCGTTGCATGTAGACATATCGGATGAACCTATGCAAAAGGGTATCTGCACGAACAGGAACAAGTTCGTGTTGGGACCCAGTGGTGCTTACCGGGCCACTTTGTCATGAGGTGGCCCGGTAAGCACTCCAATTGGATCTGGGAAATCTTTTTTCACCAACCACATGATACGCTCATATTACGAGCATGGAGCGCATTGCGTGCTGGTGGACGTCGGACACTCATATAAGGGATTGTGTGACCTGGTGGGCGGATATTATTTCACGTACTCCGAACGCGACCCGATCAAGTTCAATCCTTTCTTCCTGGAAGATGATACGCTGGACACGGAGAAGAAAGAATCTATCAAAACACTGCTCTTAGCCTTATGGAAAAAAGACGATGAAACCTTTACCCGTTCGGAGTATGTGTCTTTGTCAAATGCATTGCAGGGCTATTTTGATCACCTCGCGACGCACAGCGAACTGTTTCCCTGCTTCAATACCTTTTACGAATACTGCAAGGAAATTTTCCTGCCGGCTCTGCGGAAAGAAGGCATCAAAGACAAAGATTTTGACATTGATAACTTCCTGTATGTATTGCGGCCCTACTATAAATCGGGTGAGTTTGATTATCTGCTCAACGCTACGGAAAATCTTGATTTGCTCCATCAGCCCTTCATTGTATTTGAACTGGACAATATCAAGGACCATGGAATTCTGCTGCCAACAATTACGATCATCGTTTCTCAGCTCTTCATCAATAAGATGCGAAAGCTCAAAGGCATTCGTAAAATCATCCTGATAGAAGAAGCATGGAAGGCCATCGCTCGTGCCGGCATGGCGGAATATATAAAGTATTTATTCAAAACCGTCCGCAAACACTTTGGAGAGGCGATAGTAGTAACCCAAGAGGTGGACGACATTATCAGCAGCCCCGTTATCAAAGATGCCATCATCAATAACAGCGACTGCAAAATTCTGCTCGATCAAACCAAGTACATCAACAAATTCGACCGTATCCAGGAACTGCTCGGGTTAACTGATAAGGAAAAGACCCTGATCATGTCCATGAACAAAGCCAACGACCCTACCAAAAAATACAAGGAAGTATTCATTGGCCTCGGCGGCGTGCTTTCCAAGGTTTATCGAACGGAAGTTAGCCTGGAAGAATACCTCACTTATACCACCGAAGAAAAAGAAAAGATGAAGGTGCAAGAATACGCCCGGCGGTATGGCAGCATACAAAAGGGTGTGGCCATGCTGGCAAGTGAGATTCGCGGTGCCGTAGCATAAACACACCTGTATATATATTTTCCTGTAAAGTTCTATCACATTCAAACCATTCAGAGATGAGAAGTGGAATAAAGTGCTTGTTAGTAATATCTCTCATTAGCGGATTAATGTTTACTAGTGTTCAACAAACAAAGGCCCAACTGGTCATTGTTGAAGCGATCAAAGCGGTAGCCAAAAAAGTGATCCGTGCCATTGACCTGGGTGTGCAAAAGCTACAGAACAGTACCATCGATCTGCAAAACGTGCAGAAACAGATAGAGAACACCTTATCAAAACTGAAACTAAACGAGATTTCAGAGTGGACAAACCGTCAAAAAGAACTATACCAAAAATATTTTGAAGAACTGCGGCGGGTGAAAGCCATTCTCAGCTACTACCGGCAGTTCTCCGACATCCTCAATATCTACAAGCAGCTTTTTGAGGAATACAAAAGGGCTTACGAACTGGTAACACAGGACAATAATTTCTCGCCACCAGAAAAAGAATACATCTACAGCGTGTACGGCGGCATCCTGGAAGCCAGTATTTCCAGCGTAGATGACATACTGACCATCATGCAATCCTTCACAATACAAATGTCCGATGCCGAACGCCTGGAACTGATCAGCCAGACCAGCAAAGCCATGGACGAGCACCTATCAGCCCTGCGGCAATTCAACGGGCGCAACCAACTGCTAAGCCTCCAGCGTGCAAAGTCGCAGGCTGAAATTGAAACGGTAAAAAAATTGTACGGTATTCAATAACAGGTATGAAAGAACTGGATTCCATTATTGAAGAACAGGTGCTGTTGCTGAAATGGAATGGCTATGATGAAAGCCGCCTTCACAACGGAGAAGCTGAGGGTAGTTACAAAGAACACTTGAAACTAGCCGTACAGCACCTGTTGGACAGTAATTCCACCTTGCTGGATAAAGAACCTTTCCAGGTGCATTTATTCGGCTGCTTTAACCAGCAGAAAGACAAAGTGCTCTTCACTTTCACCTACGAATACGATGGATTATTATCACAAATTTCTCTAAAGGAAATAGAAGCAAGGATGGATGATGTGCCGCTTACCATACCGGTTGAATTAGGAAGTGATGTATGGACCTCCCAGGAATTATATCAGCGCGTTAAACTGCTGAGCGAAGGTATCACAGGCTCCCTGCATCATCAAAAGACTGAACAGTTACACCAACTCATTCAACTGGAAATAAATAGACTGAGAGATTGTTCTTATACCGCCTCGCACTTGCAAGCACATCTGGCAGCAGCCATCAACAAAGCAGAAGCTACGCCGGGTAAGCAGCATAACTTTATCATCAACGGGAAACTAAAGTCCTATTCACAGCAGGACGCTATGTACTACCGGCTGCATTATAACTACCAGCCATCCACCACCGCCCTGCAGTTGAAATCTATCCATGCCAGGATTGGAGGTATATCCCGGACCTTCCTTGGTACAACTGCATTCCCGATCCCTCCGGCACCGGACATCCACCAATACCTCATCAACATAAAAAATATCCACGCAGCACAAAAGATCATCGATCCCCCGGCCATCCAACCTGCAAATGTAAAGCGGCTTTAACCATAAACTGAAAATGTGATGAAAAGGATATTGTGCATATGCTGCCTGCTGGCGGCGCTGATTCCCTGCCGCGCCCAGGGCATATTCAGCCAGAAAAAGACCCAGACAAAATACCTGCTGCAACAAATAGCCAAACTACAGATCTACCTCGGCTATGCAAAGCAAGGCTATAAAATAGTGAACAAAGGGCTCTCCACTATCTCCCAGATAAAGAACGGGGATTTCGACCTCCATAAAGCCTTCTTTACTGGCCTGGAAACAGTAAGCCCAAGTATAAAGGGCTATTCCAATACAATAGCCACCCTCGCCTGCATCCCGGTCATCCAGCAGCAGGACCGCAGTATAAAGAAACTGCTTTCCACCAATAACACATTCATATCCGAAGAAAAAGAGTTGATCCGCCGCCAGCTCCAAAACATGCAGCAACAACTGCTGGATGATATGACCCTGCTAAGCGATGTGCTCACCGACCATACCCTGCAAATGAGCGATGCACAACGGCTGGAAAGAATTGATAAAATATACCTGTCCGTTTCTCAAAAAAAACAGTGGATCACTACCCGTAACACCCAATGCCAGCTTCTCTCACAGCAGCGAATGAAAAGCAGGAACGAACATCGCGCACTGGAAACACTCTATTCACTACAATAAAACACAGGCGATGAAAAAACTATGTATTACGTTATGCCTGGTGTTTCCATTGATGGCGTTGGCAATTTGTCCCGCTAAAGCCCAGGCATTTGAGATACAACAACTCATCCTCAACATTCAGAAGCTGAACCAGCTTAAATCCATTTTACAGGAAATGTATAAAGGGTACCAGATCGTATCCACCGGCTACAATACGATCAAAAATCTTTCAGAGGGCAACTTCTCACTTCACCAGGTATTTCTCGACGGACTGCTGGAAGTTAGCCCCACCGTAAAGAAATACAAAAAAGTAGCGGACATCGTAACCCTGCAACTGGAGATCGTCCGGCAATACAAAAGCGCTCTTTCCGGGTTCAGGGCGGGCCAGGTGTTTTCCGGCAGCGAATTGGAATATATCGAAAACGTATACACCGGACTAGTCGATCGATCATTAAAAAACCTCGAAGGATTACTACTAGTAATTACTGCCAACCAGCTGCGCATGAATGATGCCGAGCGGCTCAATGCCATTGACCGGATTTATGATGAAATGAAGGACAAACAGGATTTCATGCGACACTTTTCCCAGAAAGCCACCCTGCTGGGCGCCCAACGGAAAAAAGAGATCACTGAATACCAAAAACTTGAACAGCTCATAAACCCAAACTGAACGTGTGTATGAAAAAGATATGGAGATTTTTGGGAGCAATATTTTTTATCGCCGGTATCCCTGCTACCGGCCAGTGCCAGGTGCTGAACGGGGAACTGAAAAAGTTCCAGACAGTACTGGATAACCTGTACAAAGAAATGATCCCCCTTGCAGATGACATCCTGGTGGTAGCACAGGCAATCGGGGCATTTGGCGCATTATGGTATATAGGCGTGCGGGTATGGAAGCACCTCGCGGCAGCGGAGCCGATCGACTTCTTTCCTTTATTCAGACCTTTCGTAATTACGCTCGTGATCAGTCTCTATCCGTATATTCTGGGCATTATGAACGGCGTGCTTTCGCCCACGGTCATCGCTACGGAAGAAATGGTCAAAAATTCCAACGATCCGATTGCAGTTTTGCTGGAAAGCCGTGAGAAGGCCATCACCAACAGCGAAGAATGGCAGGACCTTGTAGGGGGACTGCATGGCGGGCAGGAAGACTGGCAGAAATATGAGCAACAAGATGAAACCGGGAGTGATGAAGATGGCCTTACCCTGGGTAAAGCCCTTTCTTTCTCTCTTTCCATTGTCACCCACTCGTTGAACATCATTATTAAGCTCTTCGTTTCCTTCGTGCTACAACTGCTCTACTTCGCCGCAGCGCTTTGCATAGACGCCATGCGCACGTTCATTCTCCTATTGCTTTCCATACTGGGCCCGTTTGTCCTCTGCCTGTCCATATATGACGGGTTCCAGCACATACTGCCCATCTGGATTGCCCGGTATATCAACATTTATCTATGGCTGCCCATCGCAAATTTGCTAGGCGCCATGATAGGAAAAATCCAGGAAGGCATGCTCCGGATGGATCTATCCGACATGCAGAATGGCAGTTTGCCCAGCTTCGGACAGACCGACCTGGCATACCTGGTATTCCTGGTAGTTGGTATCGTAGGATATTTCAGTATCCCCAGCATTGCCAATTACATCGTACATGCCGCTGGCGCCAACACACTTGTTTCAAAAACAAATTCCGTAGTCCTCACCACTGCCAGTATAGCCGCTGGTGGTGCTGGTGGTGGTAGTGGCGGCTCTGCCGCCGCAGCCTCCGGGGCAGGTAGTATGAGCAGCTCCACGCCTGGCAGTGATTACTATTCCTCATCCATGGCCGATGCCAGCAGTGCTGAACCATACCAGAAAGAAGGCGGATACAATTACAACAAACTTTCCGGTAACGCTTGAAATAGGAAACATCATGTTTGAACAATTCAAAAATATTGATTCAGCATTTAAGCTGTCCCGCGTCGTAGCGATTGTCGCAATCGCGGGAAGCATCCTGCTGTGTACCTACACTATATACGCCACCCGGCAGCTTATCCGGGAAAAGGACAGCAAAGTACTCGTTATTGCCAACGGAAAAATATTCGAAGCCTTTGCAGATGAACGGGGCAAATATTGGGGTATAGAAATCCGGGATCATGTAAAAACTTTTCATTTCTACTTCTTCACGCTACAACCGGATGAGATCATCATAAAGCGGCATATCAACAAAGCACTTTACCTGGCGGACAATACGGCTGCCAGTGAATACAACAATCTTCGGGAAAGCGGTTACTACTCCTCATTGATCGCTGCCAGCATAAGCCAGGAAATAGAATCCGAAAATATTGAGATCGACCTCAATACAACCCCATGGAAATTCAGGTACACCGGTAAACTCCGGATCATCCGCACTACCAACATCGTCACCCGCTCACTGGTAACGGAAGGGATCATCAGGATCACCCAGCCAAGCGACAATAACCCTCATGGCATGCTGATCGAACGTTGGCGGGTCATTGAGAACAAAGACATCGGTACATCAAACAGGTAATATGTTTCGGTTATTTTCAAAAAAGAAACCAGTACTTCCGCTCCAGCAGCCAACAAGGCTTTCGGTGCTGGCTGGTAAGCTGCAACAAAGCTTTACGATGTTTATGCAACGGCAGGACGTGAAATACAGCATCTCTCAAAAGAAGTTGTTCCTGTTACTATTCTGTGTTGCAATAGCCGCCATCCACATAGTCCGACTTTTCGGAATTGGCACCACCAACACCACCTCCGAACGGATCCCCGAACGCTCTTCCATCACTACGCCCAACACCATCGTCATCCCTGACAGCCTGGACATAACATTGATCAGGCAATACCAGCAAATGAAAAAAAGGCAGGATAGCCTTATGCGGAAAGAAAAACCATAAATCAAATAAATATGAAAGTTGATCTGAAAAAGCATCGCAAGATGCTGGTGCTGTTGCCATTATTTGTGTTATCGGTCATTATCATCATCAACCTCGGCGGTAAGTATATATCCCGAAGCACATTGAAAAATTCTACGGACACTTTAAGCCGGCTGAACACCAAATTACCGGAGCCGAACATCAAGGAAAAGGAACGTAGTAAACTGGAAGTTTACATGCAAATGCAAAAGGATTCGCTGGAAAAAGAGAACCAGCAAAGAAAGGAATCCAATAATAGTTTCTTTCAGGCTGATCCTGCCCAGGAACCTATGGATGAATACCTGCCAGTGAAGCGGAAACGGAATCACCGGCCAAGCCTGGCGCAACAAGAAACCAGGGTAAACGAGCAACTGGAAAAAATTATGCAGGAACTCAACCACGTTGCAGAGGAAGAAAACCCCGGCCATCACAGGGAACCTTCCATAAACCCACAGGAAACCTCCCCCGATATCGCCCGCCTGGAAAAACTAATGGACGCCCTCCAAACGGATACCGTGGAAGACCCGGAATTGAAGCAGTTGGACGCCATGCTGGATAAAATTCTTCGCATCCAGCAACCTCCATCCGCCGCCAGACAGGCATACAAGGATACCAGCCAGCGTATTATACCGGTTAACCGGCATCCTGAACAAATTCCGCGACCCGCTACCGTATTCCACGGGCTGGAACAACGGGCAACAACGGTAACAAAGCAGAAATCTGCCATCAAAGCGGTGGTACATGCCGACCAGGTTGTACAGGATGGCTCCACTATCAAACTACGGTTAACGGAAAATATTTACGTGGGCGGGCAACCAATACCCGCAAATAGCTTCGTTTTCGGCACCTGTAGCATTTCTGATGAAAGGCTTATTGTGCAGTTGGACCGGATCGTACACAATAACATCATCATACCGGTTCAGCTCGAAGTTTTCGATACCGATGGCATCACCGGCATTTCCATCCCCGGCGCTATTACCCGTGATGCCGCCAAGAAGGGGCTGGATAACACGCTGCAAACCCTTTCGATGACCAGCCTCGATCCATCTATATCCGCCCAAGCCACCAGCGCCGGCATACAAAGCCTCAAAACGCTTCTCAGCCGAAAGATAAAACAGGTAAAAGTCACTGTAAAAGCCGGTCACCAGGTTTTCCTGCAATAGCTCATTGTTAACTGAAAATCAAAATATCATGAAATATTTACTTTTTTGCCTCCTGAGCATCGTTATTTTCAGCTTGCATGCCGCGGCCCAGACGATGCAGCCACGTACCCGGCTATATAGCTTACTGCCTTATGACATCCAGGTAACAGACAAAGCCACCACTGTAATATCTTTTCCATTCACCGTGTTAAACGCAGATTGCGGGAGCGAGAACCTGCGCGCAGAAAAAGTACCGGAAAAAGTAAATGTCATTAAGTTGAAAGCCGCGGTTCCACTTACCGATACCACCAGTCTCCATGTCTTTACCGGGGATGGAAGTATCTACGCATTCAAAGTATCATGGCGTCCGACACTTTCCACCCTTACATATGACCTGAGAGAAGCGGCACTGCAAACAGGCACTTTTGCCGGCAACCTCGAAGTTGCCCCTCTCAACGAACGGGAACTGAAAACCGGTCTGGAGAAAATACGGACCGGAAGAAAATTCCTGCATGCATCCAACCGTAAATTCAAACTCAAATTGTCCCTGCAAGGGATTTATGCCCATAACAATACGCTCTTCTTGAAATTTCGCGTAGTCAACCGCTCCCGGCTTTCTTACCAGGCGGGGTGGGCCAGCCTTTACATCCAAGATATAAAGGTTGCCCGCCGGTCCTCTGTGCAGCAAATCCCCATCCAACCGGTATATCTGGATGCACTACCTACCCTAGAAGGGAAATCCAGCCAGAAATGGATCGTTGCCATCGCTAAAGCCACCATACCGGATAAGAAAAAGCTGACCTTAGAGTTACAGGAACAAAACGGAGGCAGGCACGTTACCCTTACCATCCGAAACAAAGACCTTTTTAAAGCAAGATCATTATAATCACTGTATGATACCAGGCCCGGAGAACCGCCTTATGGATGCCATTTTGCTATATGCAGAACAGGAAGTGCATTACAGGATCAATAACCCTGTAGGTAGCCGGAATGACAGGCAGGCTTCCGAACTGAAAAAGCAGTACTATACAGATCTCCAAAAACATTTTTCACGCAAACTCAACAAGCCTGAGAAAGCGACAAGACGCTTTCTGAAAAATGAGCTCAGGAAATTGCTCGTTCAAACCAACCCCAACCTTATCAACATCCTTTTAAATGGTAGGATAAGCCGCTGGCTGCGCAACTTTATCACCGGGAACCGCCGGACCGTCAACCTACACCAAAACGCTATCAGGCATCTGCAAAACCAGATCGGGCAGGAACGAAACCTCGCACACCTTACCCATGCTATCAAACAGGCTGGCTTCAGACAGGATATATCGACCGTACTGAAAAAAATGATTGCCCAGGGATTAAATTCCTTTCATATCCGCTATCACGACATCCGGCATCCCGATACAGATTACGTGCTGCATTTTAATAAAATCCAGGGTACCGACAGTTACCAGTTTGAAAGATTTGATGTTGCTGCCAGGCCGAAAAGCACCACAGCATTACACCCTCAACCGGTTTCATGGCAAAGTTTTTCCCAGGCGGCTGAAATCCAGTTCTCTGCCAGTGAAGCTGCTCATCTTGTTAATGGCAGGCACATTTGCAGGAACGGGAATGAATGGCTGATGCTCGATAGAACGGATACATTACACCCAATAAAAACACAAACCTTCAACCTAGAGAATGCCTTGAAAAAGTTACCTATGAAAGAAATGAACAAAACCGAATACAGCAACCTGGTCAAAACGCTGAAAGCCGGTGGGTCAAAAGAAGTCACATTGAATATTAACGGAACCGAAGAAAAATACCGCATACAGCCCGCTCCGGGCCTCCAAGCTATTCATGTATTTGATATCAACAATAACCGCCAGGTGGACATGAAAAAAATAACGAGTAAGCAATATGAAAAGGTGGCCAAGATTGTGGAACGGTCCAGAGATGTAGTGGAAATGGAATTTGGAAAGAAAAATAAGATGAGGTAAACAGCCACTTCTACAGGTCGCATCATCCCTAATATCACTCCCTGAAAATCACGTAGTCCTACCTGCCGATTACAAAAAAATTATTTTTTACGCCCTTGGGCAAAAAAGAATAGGCGAAGGTAGCGGCTGCCCGAAATTTCCTAACACTAACACAATGAAAATTGGGCGCATGACCGATGCGCCCAATTTTCGCTCCTTCACCAGCAAAAAAAAGTGGCGTACATGAACGATGTGCGCCACTTTTTTTTGCTGGCCACAAGGCCATCTTTAGTGTTAGGAAATGTTCGGGCGGACGCCGCTGATTTTTATGCCATTCTTTTTTGCCCAAGGACATAAAAAATTGGGGGCGGATATGGAACGACTACTCCCTGCAATAGAACCATCCAGGCAATCATTTCCTCACTTCAAAAACACAATTACATGCAACAATCGCTCACGAACGAAAACTTCATTACCGTTATTCCACACCTGGCCTTTCCCAATCTCAAACATCCGGTGTGTTTAGAGATCAAAAAACTGCGCTACTGGAATGAAGGTCAGTGCGAACACTCTGTTACAGAAGAAACCATCGAACTGTTCCTGCGCAATGCTCAACTGTATAATGTAAGTATCTATCCTGAACAACCGGAACTGGGATGCTATGCAATGGATGGAGAGATCCAGCCAGAAAAAGGCGAAAGGCAGGTACACGAAATATTCTACAAAGGGCACCTCATATACCGTCACAGTTAGCACTCTCTGTCTACCGTAAGCCCCTTTGCAACTACACTCTTCTAATGTACAGAACACTACGCTCATACTTTTTACAACCTTTAAAACTTCTCATTATGACACCATCTGCATTAGCGGACTACCTGCAATTTGCTATCTGCAACAATTTCCCAGTTCTGATAAAAGGCAAACCAGGCATCGGTAAGTCTGATATCGTATCGCAAGCCGCGGCAGCCGCCCAAACAGACCTGATCATTTCCCATCCTGTAGTAAGTGATCCAACCGACTACAAGGGATTGCCCTTTCCCAACAAAAACGGCACCGCAGATTTTTTACCATTTGGAGAACTCCGCCAGCTGATAAACGCCAGCCGGCAAACTGTATTTTTCCTTGATGATTTAGGCCAAGCGCCACCCAGCGTACAGGCTGCCTGTATGCAACTTTTACTGGCCCGCCGGATCAATGGCCATCAGGTGAGTGACCAGGTAACATTCCTTGCAGCCACCAACCGCCGGGAAGATAAAGCTGCCGTTGGCGGGTTGCTGGAGCCGGTAAAATCACGATTTGCCGCTATTGTGGAACTGGAAGTTAATACTGATGATTGGATCAAATGGGCCCTTCAAAACGATATGCCCACGGAACTTATCGCATTTATTCGGTTCCGCCCCGAACTATTGGACGACTTCCAACCCTCCAGGGATATTGTCAATTCTCCCTCTCCACGTACCATCACAGCTATCGGCAGACAACAGCAAGCGGCCTTGCCGGAACGATTTGAATTTGAAGCGTTCAAAGGTGCTGCCGGGGAAGCATTTGCCGCAGAATACCGCGGGTTCCTTAAAATGTACCGGGAATTACCATCTATGGATGAGATCATCCTCAACCCGGCTTCGGCTCCAGTTCCGCGTGAGCCCGGTGCGATATATGCCATTGCCGCAGCGCTTTCCCACAAAATGACAGATCAGAACATCGGGGCGATCTGTACCTACCTCGACCGGTTGCCCCTAGAAAACGCCGTGGCGAGTATGAAAGATGCCGCCACCACGAACCGGCTTATCTGCAACAACCGGGCATACATCCAATGGGCTTCCGATCACTCCGATGCACTCACCTAAAACCTGATATCATGAAAGCCGCAGATAAAATACTGAAAGCCAAAGTACAGCTCATCCTTGAACAGCCCTTCTTTGCAACCCTCGCCCTGCTTCTTCAATACGAACCTGACCCTAACATCAAAACCGCGTCTACCAATGGCGAAACACTGACTTACAACCCGGGTTATGTAGACGAGCTGACCATCGACGAGACAAAAGGACTGATCGCCCACGAGGTTTTTCATATGGCCATGCTACATCATACCCGCAGAGATAACCGGGACGTAAAAGCCTGGAACCGCGCAACCGACTATGCCATCAATCCAATGCTGGCGGCCTCCGGGTTCGCATTACCCGCTGGTTATTTATCCGACGACCGCTACCTGAACAAAAGCGCTGAGCAGATCTATCAGCTCTTACCAGCCTCGGATGAAAAATCAGATACGGGGGACCACGCATCCAACACCGGCAACAAAAATGAAAATGGAATTGGAGAAGTAGCTGATGCCCCGCCGGGTAAGGACACCACGGAAATAGAAGCCAACATGAAGCAAACGCTTGCCCAGGCAGCCCTTATAGCAAAAAGGCAGGGCAAACTACCTGCTCACCTAGAAAGGCTGGTTACAGAGATGCTACAGCCTCGTATCAACTGGCAGGAAGTGCTCGCAAGGTTTATTGCAGAATTATCCAGGAATGACTATACCTGGAGCAAACCAGCACCTCGCTACCTGCACATGGATTTATACTTACCAGCTCTTGAATCAACGGAAACCGGAAAGATCATCTTAATAGCAGATACTTCTGCAAGCGTGGATGAAGTATTAATAAACCAGTTCGCAGCAGAGGTACAGGCCATTGCCCATACATTCAATATTCCTTTACAGATTATATATGTAGACGCTGCTGTTCAGGACATACAAAACATAGATACCGATGAACCGGTACAGCTTAAACCCAGCGGCGGCGGTGGTACAGACTTCCGGCCAGGCTTCCTCTACATTGAACAACATGACCTGCAGCCCAAAGCGGTTGTTTACCTGACAGATGGCGATTGTAGCCGCTTCCCTTCACCACCTGACTACCAAGTGCTATGGGCCCAGTTTGGTGATGACGTGGACTTTCAGCCGCCATTTGGAGAAACCATACAGATTATCTAACCCTCCGCACTAACAATTTGTAACCAATAAAAAATACCAACGTGAAAAATCTATCAGAAAGGGCACTGCTGGTGAATCTTACTATCAGCCAGTGGGGCGCCCGCAAGTACGACAAAAGTGTTTCCCGCGAAATAGAAAAGGAACACAACGCGCACAATGCAGGCAGGTATAACAAAATACTCATTGCAGAAAATGAACTAAGTGAAATTCAGAAAATCGCCAGCGGCGCGAGAAGTTTCCTATATGATAACACACTACCCTGGGGCGATAACGGCGACCGGCTTCTGCCTTCTACCAATTACTTTGAGTTCGTGAACCAGTTCCGGGCCTTCAAATCCAGCTTCGAAGTAGCTGCCAGTAATTTCATCAGCCAATACCCAGTTCTAAAAGAAGACGCCCGCCGGCGGCTCAATGGCATGTTCCGGGAAACAGATTATCCTGCTGCTGCTGTCATAAGATCAAAATTCAACATTGAAATTACTTTCCTGCCCATCCCGGACAGCACCGACTTCCGCTTACAAATAAATGAAGAAGAAGTCTCACATCTGCGTACGCAAATTGAAACAGAGATCAATTCTCGCATTACACATGCCACAAAAAACATCTGGACAAGAATTAAAGATGCTGTTGGACATATGGTGGAAAAGCTATCCGTTAAAGATGCCGTATTCCGGGATACATTGGTAACGAACATCCAGGAACTGGTAGATATACTGCCGCGGCTCAACTTCACTAACGACAAAGATATCACAGCCGTGATAGACAGCATGAAAACGCTGCTGATTCATCCTGACGCACTTCGCAAAAACGCCACCATCCGCAATCAAAAAGCTGAAGAAGCAAAAGCGATCCTCGATAAGATTAATGATTTCTTCGATTAACCCAATTCACCACTCCTAACAATTATCGTCATGTATTTCGAAGCAAGAGTTCACCTGATACGGAACATAACCAGCCGTAAAGAAGCGGCCATTCTTATAAAAGAGCAAAAAAGCCACTGGTATGAAGCCCTGGCTTGGCAAGGGAATACACATGTCTTTCTTTGTGTCGCAGATGGCCACATCGATAATATGTTTCTTGAAATAGCGGTACTACGGCAGGAGCCGGACGGATCTTTTTGGCAGGTAGAAAGCATTACCGCCGGATGGATAGAAACGGCGGAGGAACTGGAACACTACTTTATGGAAGCAGAACAAGCCAATCCCTTCAAAAAGGTACAACTGATAGTAGAAGTGCCCAAAGACCATGAGTTTGTCCGGTTTATCTGCGGGTGCTGTGGAAATATCTTTCAGGGTAACGTTAAAAAACAACTTGCATTCAACCAGGATGCAGGATACGGCTTTTGTGACCGATGCGCAGCAACTTCCTTTAGTTAACCACTTTATTTCATCGTCACAACATTATCCAATGCCGACAACTCCCAAACGGATTTCCCAACAAGCCCTTTTCAAAATAGAGGAACATCCCCAAAAGCCTGAACAAACGCCCCTCAAAAAGGGTGATGGCATCTTTGATATCATGGATGCCCTTACCGCTCCGATTCTAACATTCAGTCAGCTATGGGCGGATGTAATACCTAAAAGGCTGCTGAAACAAGTTCCCATGGCTAGAATGATCGCTCTGATGAAAGGGCAACAATCAGCCACCGACGTAGAATGCGTGATCTATCTCTATACAAGGACACATGAAGCACCGATGGATAGAGACTGGGTGGATATCTACACGCATCTAAGCTGCCGGACACTGGAAGACTATTTTAATGAAGATCATTGGAACGAAATAAACGCTCCACGGGAACTTACGGAATGGCTACAGCGCGAACTTAACGGACTGCGGGAATTTATTTACAGAAAACGCCGGGAATTGCTTAGACAAAGGCTAAAGGTGAAAAAAAACGAAAGAGAAACGGAAGATATACCGGATAAACCACATGCACCTGTATCTCCGACCACGCATCAAGCTTCATTTGATTTTTAAATATTTCTTAACCACTAAATACAACAAAAATGGAAGCAACAATGAAACCGGCTGCCAACAGTGCTGTGCTGGTACCTATCGAAAAGGTCTCATCCGATCCTAATCAACCGAGAAGGACGTTTGATGAAATTAAAGAAATGGCGGAATCCATCAAAACAAGTGAT
This sequence comes from Chitinophaga cymbidii, assembly GCF_007992715.1. Classification (GTDB taxonomy): domain Bacteria; phylum Bacteroidota; class Bacteroidia; order Chitinophagales; family Chitinophagaceae; genus Chitinophaga; species Chitinophaga cymbidii. The sequence continues at coordinate 327,945 of NZ_BKAU01000005.1, read as the reverse complement.
TTCCTGCAACCGATCATGGTAAAACCGTTTGAAAACGGCTTCAGAATCATCTTCGGGGAAAGACGATACAGAGCGGCGCTGCTACTTGAACTCAAAGAAATACCCGCTATTATCAAAAATGCGGATATTTCCGAAGAAGAGATAAAGGTAATTCAGCTCATCGAAAACATTCAGCGGCAGGATGTACACCCGATGCAACAAGCCGTCAGTTTCCGATTTCTCATTGATGAACAGAAAATGAAAGTGGATGACATTGCCCATTTCATTGGTAAATCGCCATATTATGTCCGCCAACAACTAAAGCTCAACGACCTCGCTGAACAATGGCAAGCGCTCTTCCTGAAGAATGGAATCCCTATTAGTACAGCGCTGCTCATCTGTTCATTACCACCAGAGGCACAGAAGGAACTATACAAAAATCAGGTGGATAAAGATGAAGCCCGGAAAACGCATCCGCAGATCTTCCTTAACACTCATGCGATCAATAGATATAAAGGAGATCTCTCTCTGGCGGCTTTCGACCTAAAAGATGCAGAGCTGGACAAAAAGGCTGGTCCGTGCTTGGGCTGTCCATTTAATTCTGCTTCCGCCTCGCTTTTCCCGGAAGATCAAAAATACCCGCACTGCAATCATATCGTTTGTTTCAAAAATAAGACGTCACTCTATCTGGATAGGGAAACAGAAAAGGTGCTCAACGATGCCACCGCTATACTGGTTTACGACGCCTACAGCGTGCCGGAAGTAGTATCCCGCCTGAAAGAAAATGGAATAGAACTGTTGAAATTGGGATATGGCGACGATTGCCGGAAAATAACGCCGCCGAAAAAGCCGGAGTGGAAAACGTTCCAGGACGGTATGAAAGGCGAAAAAAATTCAACGGTAAAACAAATGTTCAAAAAAGCAGAAACGGATTACGAAGAAGCAGTAAAAGCTTTCGAAGACAATATCACTTTAGGGAAGTATAAAAAGGCTTTGGTACTATACTCCCATAATGATAGAGATACCGGCAGGTATATTTTTGTTGAACTGACACCCAAAATGCCGAAGGCATCCAAGGCTACCAAAAAAACGATTGAGCAGGGCAATCCTACCGTGGAGGATGTCGAAAGTCGCATAAAAGATATCCAGCGGCTGGAGATAAGAGCCAAAGAGCTCGATCAGGAGAAAATTCATAAAAAGATAGTAACGCAAGTGAAAGAAGATAAATCGCTACAGGCAGTTCCATTGAGAGCCGGTAAATCAGACAATATACTTACATTATTCATATTGTTTGAAAGCCTGAGCTACGAAGGGCAACGGGAGGTCAGGAAAGCATTTCGAAAAACGGGCCTGGAAGAAAGTGCCGGCCCCGAGAAGTTTAGTCAGGCACTACAGTCTTTAACGAAACAGCAGACCGCCTATCTTATTCGGAAAATAATGATTCATAAATACAGTTTTAACCTCCCCCATACCAAAGGAGGCTATATGTTCCGTTTGATGGCCGAAAGCTTAGGCACGATCCCCATCACTGATTTTGAGAAGGAACAAATAGAAATTGCGAAAAAAAGGCAGATGCGCAGAAGCCAGGAAACGGCAATACTTAAAGAAATGAAAGCAAGTCTGGTTAAAACATCCAAAAGTCAGCAGAAAAAAAGCAGTCCTGCCACGAAAATTGCTTCCTGATCCCATCTTATTCTTTTCTCGAACCTTTCTACCCGCTACTTCCCCGGCGCTTCCTCCTACCAGTACAATACCTACCAGATGCAATGTACTTCTTCTCAACGAAGGAGATGGGACTTTGCACCGTATAACACAGGTAGCGGGTAGCTTTTTTCAAATTATAAAAACATTGTTATGCAAAAAAGTAAAACCACCGTAAAGGAAAATATCTTCATGTCCGCAAAAAAAGCGGCGCCTGCTAAAGAAGCTAAAAGCAAGGTTATATCGCTGACTATTTCCCCTGAACTGGAACAGCATGTTAAAGCCTATGTGGAAGCCAAATCTCAGTGTAAAAACTGGGAGGCAAAACTAAGTATTGAAGAAGGATTTATTAAGGAGAAGGCGCGGGATCTCTATTTAAAAGAATACCGGAAACAAGGCAGAAATATCGGTTCCTTCAAACTGGCTGATGTGACGGTAAGCGTACAGGATCGCTATACCAAAATGACGGATGATGTTGCGGCCATTGTTGCTAAGAATTTCCCGGACGTCATTGAAAGAAATACAGAATACGCATTCAACCAGGAAATTCTCCGAAAATACATTGAAGAGATCTCCGATGCCCTGCAAAGTGCAGAAGGTATACCGGAAGACGACCTGGCTGCGTTGATCGAAGCAAAAGATACAGTCAATGTAAAAAAGGGAACGATAGACACACTGGCACAATACGGCGATCAAATAAACGACCTCTTTTACGCCATTGCACCAATAGTTTCTATGCGCTAAAAAAGAATACCATGAGTATATTCTCAAATTATTCAGAGTTTAAGTACATCTACCCACCGAGGCCGGAAGCGGCCATTACTCCGGCATTACTAAGTGGATTGGGCGCGGGGTGGATCGCTCAACCGAAATATAATGGGAGCTGCGCCGTCTTATTCATCAATGGTAATCATGAATACAAACTCTTTAACAGGAAAAACGAAGAGCTCTCACTACAAAATCCCATCCAGTACACATCACTTAATGATAGTGAAAAGTATATGGTACTATGTGGCGAATACCTCAATAAGAACAAGTATGGCGAAGATGGCAGACCTTTCAATCATAAGTTTATCATCTGGGATATTCTTGTCTGGAAAGGGCATTACCTGATAGGGGAAACATTTGAAAAACGCCTGACCCTTTTATACGAGCTGTTTGGGGGCAGTAGAGGGTTCGTGTCTGAAAGCGACATGGTCATTTTTAATCACCTTCTTACCACGCGAGTAGAAAACGTATTCATGGCGCCGGCATACCTTGATGGATTTGGGGAACTTTATCAAGAAATAACCAGAACCGATCTTTATGAAGGGCTCGTATTAAAAAAAGCTGATGCCAGATTAGAGCCGGGGTTCCGGGAAAGGAATAACCACTCCTGGCAAATTAAGGCTCGGAAGCCCACCCTGAATTATAACTTCTGACAGCCATATCTACACCCATATCCCACAGTCTTCACCCTTACTCATAAATAAAAAATTATATCTCAATGAAAAAGCGTTCCGAAAGGCATTGCAGAACTCCTGGTACACAAAAAAAGGTACGAGCTTCCGATGCCGTTATCCAAAATGCCATAAAAGTACATTTTCACCGGTTTCCCAATAACGGGCAACTAGCTGATTTTCTCCGTATAAATATTGGAACTGTTCGCAAAGCGTGCTATGAGCTGGGCTTATTGCGACTTCAACTCGAATATTTCACGGAAGATCAGATACGGTTTCTCTTTGAACACTACAGTACGATAGGTGATTGTGAATTGGCCGAGATCTTCCAGAAAAGATGGCCCAAAGAAAAGGGTTGGACAAAAAAGCATATCGAAAAAAAGAGAAAATACCTGAAACTGGAAAGAACGCCCCAGGAAATCCGTGTTATCCATCAGCGAAATGTGAAGGCCGGCAGATTTGCCCAGTGCCCGGTGAAAGCCTGGAACAAAAGAGGTCGCAGCCCGGAGGGAGAGATCCGTTATTGGACGCATAAAGTTACAGGCAGGAAGTACCCGGTTATTAAATGTAACGGGGACTTCCGTCACTGGGGCAGATGGGCATGGGAACAGGCTTATGGAAAAGCACCCAAAAACAGTAACGTAGTTTTTAAAGACGGTGACCCATATAACCTGACGATCGAAAATCTTATCCTGCTTTCCAATGCAGAATTGTCACGGCGGAACGCTGAAAAGAGCAGCAAAGGCTTATCCGACAACTACGTGGCAGGCCTACTTTCCCCCCATGATCCTATACTCCGGCAAATGCTCAAATCAAATACCACGCTCATTGAAATTAAACATCAACAACTCATCTTAAATCGAACTATTTATGAACAACAAAAAAAACATTGAAGAACTGGAAAGTATGATTGGAAAAACCTTCCAGTACGCAGGACAAATCCATTTTGTAAAAAATGTAAAAATGGATGAAGTAAATGATAAATATACCATCATTACCAACCTATCATCTTTTGACAGGAAGCTGGAAAGCATAAAAAGCTTCCTGGAATACTGGAAACCCACCAGTAACATAAGTGAGCTCGTTCAGGAAACTGACAAAAATCAGCAACTAACAGTACTCATGGAGCAAGATAATGATCTCAGCAAAAAGCTGATTGACACACTTACCGACAATATTGAAAGGGTAAAGGAGAATCCCGATTATATTCCACAGGCACAAACTATCAATAACAGCGTCAACTCGATTGTAGGCGTTACCAAAATGCGGCTGGACCTTCTTAAGTATCTACAGAGCGGTGCCAAACGCTGAAATGATGGTATATGAACAACCTGCTAAAAACTGCACGGTCCTATATACAACTTGGTTATTCAATAATCGCAGTAAGGTCAGATAAAAAAAGTGTTCATTCCTGGAAACAATATCAGCATATCATCATCAGCCACAGTAGGCTCAAAAGATCACTTAACCATCCCTTGGCTACTGGCGTTGCGATTATTTGCGGAGCAATCAGCCAAAACCTTGAAGTGATAGACATGGACGAGAAAAACGATCCGCAACGTCAGTTGTTCAGACAATTCGTCCAGGCTGTAGAAACATATAACCCCGAACTATTAGCAAAATTAACGATAGCTGCCTCCCGCAACAATGGTTACCATTTCTTCTACAAATGCAGTAAAACAGGCAACAATACCGTCCTTGCCGGGCGGCAGTGCACAAACGAGGAGCTATTATACGCCCCTCAGCAAAAGATGAAAGTACTGATCGAGATCAAAGGGAATGGCGGATATGTTATAGTATATCCATCTCCAGGGTATAGGCTCATTCAAAATGGGCTTCATAACATACCTGATATTCTTCCTGCAGAGCGCGAAAAACTGATGGAGATCGCAAAAAGCTTTAATACCGTTGCAACACCATCACCTTCAAAAAAAATCGCATCCGGGCACAAAATAGATCGCAACAGCCCATTTAATGATTATAACAACCGTGGTGATATCATAGCCCTGCTGGAGAAATATGGCTGGCGGGTAGTTAAAACCTCATCTCTAAAAACCTATTTCCGGCGTCCCGGCTATACAGAACATGAAACATCCGGAGATTTTCATCATGGTCTTGGCCTGTTCAGCGTATTTACCACCAGTACTGAATTTATTCCGTGTACCGGCTACCGCCCATATGCAGTATATGCCATCCTTGAATGTGGCGGCAACTTCAAGCTGGCGGCTAAAAGATTGTTGGAAGAAGGATATGGCGTACCCTACAAAAGCCGGAACTGATTGTTAATCCCAGCCAGTTTTCAACTCAAAACATACATTATGCAGCAGAGAGAAAAACTCACCCTTCGAGAGATGGAGGGTGACCTAATCACCTATTTCAACTGGTCGGCAAATTCTTTAGTTCCCTTTCAACCCGGTGCTGCCGACATCTATTTAAAAGAAAACCGAACCACTGTGCTGAAGATTGCACAAAAACTACTAAAACAGGTACCGTATGATCATGGCCCTGTTTACCGAGGTATCATTCTAAAACAACCTGTAGACGTAATAGTTCCGGATAAAAAATTACAATACCTCTCTTTTTCTACAGAGCGATCAGTAGCAGAACATTTTGCAGACATAAACGGATTCGGTAGCGAGGTTATAGATGTGGTAGCCCAATTGGGGGATTGCGGCTACGTGATAGAATATACACCGAAGATTACAGAAATTCTGTTTCATCATCACTTCCTCTCCATACTGCCTTATGCTGAAGCCTTTTCGTTATTGGGCATGGATGGCATATATGAGGTAGAACGTTTAAAAAAGCAAAAGGAAATAATCATTTTCCAGCCTGCAGAACCATTTATCAATATAACAAGAATGATACACCAGTCAAAATGACAAACGACCATAAAGATAATTCCCAGATTAATATAGCTCATCCGATGTCTTTTGAATTTGATATTCACGGTTATGATTATTATTTAATCATGTTTTCTGGAGGAAAGGATTCTACAGCTTGCCTTTTACATCTCCTGGATTTGGGAATACCTAAACATAGGATCGAATTATGGCACCAATTAATGGATGGTAAGGAATCCTAATTAATGGATTGGGAATGTACAGCTGATTATTGCATAAAGTTTGCAGCACCCTTTAATATACCTATATTCTTCAGCTGGAAGAAAAGCGGTTTTAAAGGTGAAATGTTACGCTCCAACAGCCCTACCCAGCCTAACTATTTTGAAACCCCCAACGGCATATTTCATTCAGGAGGCAATGGAAAACCTAACACACGGTTATTATTTCCACAGCTTTCTGCAAAATTGTCGGTTCGCTGGTGTTCAGCGTATCTTAAAATCGCAGTCGCTCAAACAGCCATTATTAATCAACCGAGGTTTGCCGGCAAACGGGCATTAGTTATATCGGGAGAAAGAAGCGAAGAAAGCCCTGCGCGAAAACATTATGCTTTTTTTGAACCTGACAGATCTGATAACCGTGTAGGCATAAAAAACAAACGCCACATAGACCGGTGCCGTATCATTCATTCATGGAAAGAAGCTGATGTATGGGAAACCATCCGGCACCATAAAATAGTGGTTCATCCCTGCTATTACCTTGGCTATAACCGATGTAGTTGTAAGTGGTGCATATTCGGTAATAACAATCAAATGGCTACTTCGTTCTATTTATCACCCGACCAAGGTAAAATGCTTGCCCGGTATGAAAAGCAATTTGGAAAAACGATCAGGCAAGGAATTGATTTGATGACCTTTATTAAACAAGGTGTTCCCTACAGTGCCGTTTTTCAACACCCATTGTTGCAGCTCAAGCTATTTCACCCGTATACACGCTTCCCATTTTTACGGAAAACTGGGTACTTCCAGCGGGAGCCTATATAGAAAATACCGGGCCCATCTAATCCATAAAGCCTTATGATTACAGTTCTTGCTTTCGGCGGCGGGCAGGATAGCACTGCCATACTCTACAAATTAGCTTTAGAGCCACCGTTTTACAAGAAATACGTCAAGGGCCGGCTTATTGTCATCATGTGTGACACCGGAGACGAGCATCCAGCGACCTATCATCATATTCAGTTTATAAAACAATTCTGCAAACAGCGTGATATAGAATTTCATTTCATACAATCAGGGCAAGGATTTCATCCGCAACAGTGGCCCGGCCTCCTGCAATGGATGGAAAAATATGATGGCATTATCTCAAAGGCATATCCAAAAAGCTGCACAGATAACTTAAAGATCAAACCGTTTTACAATTTCCTGGACAACCTCATTGGCAAACAGTATTACCATCAAGATATACATCACGCCAAAAGCCGAAAATCATTTATAAAAAAATATGCCTTAGAAAATGGGAAAGTACAGGTACTTCTTGGCATTGCCCATGGAGAAGAAAGCAGACAGGCAAAATCATTCCCGCACATCTGGATGGCAAATAGCCTGATGAGAATATACCCACTCATAGAAGAGGGGATGGACCGCCGTAGTTGCCAGGAATATACTCTTTCTACCGGATTGCCCTTACCGCCTCCCTCGAATTGCTTAAGATGCCCATTTTTATCCGCGATAGAACTCGTCTGGCTATACCAGTTTCATCCAAAGAAACTACAGGAATGGATAAAAAGAGAACAGGCAAAGATTTCTAAGTGGCGCCGCCTCGGGCTGCCCAATGAAAAGAACCTTGGCGTCTTTGGCCGGAAATTATTACCGGAATCTCTACAAGCTGCACTCCGCTTATATGGGCATCTCACATCCGAGCAACTGCAAGAATATAAGATGAGCCACGGACACTGTGTATTGTCTAAATACTGACGAGACGGTATGTCATTGCCTGTTCTCCCCTCATCACCCACCCATTACACTCACCACAAACCCGGTACGCAACCGGCAACAAAGTGCGAATTACATCATGAAAAATACTAATGATTTATCCGTGCTGGTTTTGGTAAACATTTACCGATCATGCCGTAACTACACGAAAGAATTTCTGCTGGAAGCGATCAACGCTACCTGCTCAAGAAATAACAGGCCCATTATCGAAGCAGAAGCAGCAGAACACTTATCCATTGAAACTCTTGCCAGAATTGTTGCTCGGCTCATATTCGAAACAAATACTTACGATGAATCGAATGCTGAAGTCTGGATTGATCCCGATGGACACTACAAAGTACCCATACCCACAAATATCCCGTAACAATTCAATTTTATTTCTTAACACATAAAAACAATACCATGCATTATTATGACCATGCACTACTCAGTGCTCACAAATTCAACTGCCGGTTAGGCGACACGTTGAAACTTCACCGGCTAATGGATAGCTCAAAACATTTCTTTCCCGCAGCCCAACACCGGATGTTTTCCCATAACCTGTGGTTCATCCAGGTTATCACAGACCTTGTAGGTGATGTAATTCCTAACACAAAGACCGGGGAAAATATGTCCGTAAGAGATATCCTCTTCGAACATTGCAAGGAAGATCACAATGGAAATGTACCCTCCCTGAAAGACTGGCTGGAATGCCTACGGTTCGAAGTGCCTGCACAGCATAGGACCTGGTTCAACCAGCCCCGGCTTGCCGACAAATCCTTGCTGAAAGAAATTAAATCAGAACAATTAAAAACTATTGAATCATGACACACAAAGATTATCCAACAATGACTGAATACTGTCAGAAGATCACCGAGAATGGCCAACAACTATGTGTTTCCTGGAATGGGGGACATGATTCCGGCTATTTTGAAATGTCCATTAATGAAGAAATAATTGATACCCCCGATGACCTTCAGAACGCAATCATTGACCTGATTGCTGATAACACTGATTACGGTTCATTTGCCGGCTCGTTTGATACAGAAGGGGAAGTATACTACAACCCAGCAACTAAATGCTTTGAAGGAAACGATAGATACACCGATACCAGGGAAGAAGTTAAGGAATGTTCCATGGAAGTTCGTGTACCAAGGGATATCTGGTTTGACAGCATCGATATTCAACTACATGCCGATGAAATGGAAATAGAAGAACTTTCTGCATTTATGGTCATTAAGGACGGAGCTCGTACCCGGCAGCATGATGTAATTGAAGCAACCTTGCAAAAAGCGCTTATTCCACAATTCACAAATGAAATCGAATCTATTAAAGACATATCAGGCGCCTGGGATGTAATCACCATCAACTACAAAGACTTTTCAGCGGAAAAATCGGAACTGGTATTTTATATTAAAAAGTTTGATTACAGCTTCTACTTCTCCACAGATTCCGAAATCAAAATCGATTTACCCAATTAAAATTTACAAAAATGCCTACGTTTAAACTGCATTCGGCTGAATACATCGTAAGCCACATGAGAGGTTTTTCATTAAGCGAAGCTATGCGCTTCTGGAAAGCCAAATTTGAATCCATAAACCACTTCAAAAGAGATGTTACCCATCATCCGGCTTTAAAAGACCTGGAAGCGTTCGTAGAAGAGCATTGGGAAACCATACAGCCCATTACCGTTCAGGAAGCGTTGCAAGAAACCAATATGGAGAAAAGGCGAGTGATGTTTGACTGTATTGGGGTATCTCGTCTGTTCCAATCGCTCGATCCTACACTGTTAGACAAACAGGTTATTAGTAAGGTTCGTAATCGGTGGGATAAAAAGAACAAACCCTATGAACATACCTTCGATGATACCTATGAGTTGTACCGGCTGGATGGTAATAAACTCTTCAAAAGTGAGCAGTCAGACCCAAACCCGGTCTTCGCTGTACGCTGCTGGTGTACCACTACTGAACGGGAATACTGGATTTACATCCCTGAAGAGGCTGCACTCGGCAATTCAATATCAAGCTCTCGCAATCCTGATGCTATCCGGGCAATTGCCTGGACAATCCGCATTGATATTTCCCATCCCAAAAGAATCTTTCGGCAGGGAGACATCATTGTGGCAGAGCAATCTCCGCAGTCAACGGATACCGCTCCATATCATCTTTCAAAAGAACAATATCTCAGTTTAATGTATTCTGAAACCTAAAAAATATACTATGTCACAACAGAAAACAAAGAGGCTCGTATTGAGCGAAGGGGAAACAATTGGGCATAAACATGTCCTTGAATCAAAGAGGGACTTCGGGTTTACAAGGACAGACTTCTGTATTTTCATCCAATTGATAGATCAGGGGATCTTGACGCATGATGAACATGACCGTATTGTGCTGGAACCAGGTTCCTACCGCAGCTATAACCAGGTTGAATTCAATCCAATGGACAACACTGTACACCGGGTGTTTGACTGATCATGGACACTTTTAAGGGGGGGTAATAGAATCCCCCCTTATCTGCCCTGCTCCAACCACCAGTACTTCCGTTTTATCTCCCTCAACAGTTAGAAATCAAAGGCTGTACGGACTTTAGAGGTTTCCCGTTGGAGTAGCCCACGGAGGCATTGCAGCCCTTTCTTTGGCGGTGAAACCTCGTGTTTGAAAGGCCCCATTGATTTGAGAAAATCGGGGCAGACGTTTTTAACCTTAATTAAGTAACCACATATGGCCGCCTCTAAAGGTGGTCGCCTTTAATTATCAGAATTATGAAGATAAAATCAATGGAAGAAGCAAAAAAGCACGCTAAGGTGCAAAGTCTTAATAGAGAATACAGGGATATGCCTGTATATATCATTCATTGCAGCCGGACAGAATTTTTTCTATGTAGATATCAATAGCTTAATACGAGCCTGGGAGCGGCTTATCGGCTACTATATCAATGGAGTTTTATACCGCTGAAAAATCGCATTCATAACATTCAAAGCAATTAAATATGAACCTATCAGATAAAGAAACAGCACACATTTTGGTAAAAGCCCACCATTTTAATCAACAAAACGCAAATGGCTCTTCAATAAAAGGAGCACGCATATCCATGGCGTAGTAGCTATTTATCTTTGGAAAAATTACTTAATCTCAAAATGTGGTATAAAAAAATACATATTTTAATTTTAAATAATTTATCATTAATTGGGATGATAAAATTTGCTTATATTGTCTTTTTATACCTAAACCCCTCTATATCATGAAAAAAGAAAGTGGTCTTTCTGATAGTGAAAAAGAGTCATTCCACATTGAGAAGTTCATTTTTCACATCATCTTTGCTCACGAACATGTTCCTACTTATCTGGAAGAAGTCAGTTTAACCTCTGAACAAGAGGAATTTTTCAAGAAAAGGTTCGGCGAAATCTCCGAAGGCACTCAATTTGTATTTAAAGACAAAGAAAATTCGATTTTATACAAGAATTGTAAAGCGATACATGATGACCCGGACGCCAACTTCATAGCGATGTCAAAACTGATCACTAGCTTATTCAGGCAGCATCATAAAAAGACGGCTAATGATGGTGTATTTATTACTGCGCTGGTTTCCATGAAAAATGCGCAAAAACTGGTTTTTCTCTTAAAACTGGATCACCGAATTGTATATCAATATAAAACCACAAGGAATAGAGCTCTGCTGGAAGAAATTAAAAATACGTTTATTGAAGATAAAAAAGCGATCCAAAAAGCAGCGTTGGTTGATATCAGCGATCACTACAAATGGGATGTGTTAGCCAAAGACCGTTCAGCGGTGTCAATGCCCAAGCCTATTACGGACTATTTCTATAATTTCCTTGAAGTTATAGAAAGGGAGACCCCAGGGAGACTTACGGAACTGGCGGTCAAGTTTACGAATAGCTGGGCTGTACAAAGCAATGCAGAACTAGATCCGAACCAAGATCCTGCATCTTATAAAAGCAGGGCAATAAATTATCTGATGGCAGCCGATAAGTTCAAGACAACGGATTTTATTAATGCTGTCATCAACAGCGATGACCCTGATGATGAGAGAAGGGAGCGGTTAAGAAAATCGTTCAGAGACTTTTTAGGTGAAAAGGGGCTATCGGGACAGACATTTGTGCCTTTTAAGGATTCTCTGACAACAGCAAGGAAAAAAAATGTAAGGTTAACAGCAGAGGGTATCAAGATTGAATGGATGGGAGATCCCGCGGAATCTAACTTGACGATTTCTCCTCAGAAAGATAAAGACGGATTTTTTAATATTACAATCAAGACGACTAAGATTGATATCTTAGACAATGCTAAGTAATTTTAACTATTGATGCCTTATGACCCCTTATTCACAAATACTGGCAGTTTTTACTAGGTTGATCACCTATGCAGACAGCTGGGAAGAGCAATGGCATCATCTCAGTATTCAAGGAACTCAGCATCCAGATTTTCTGAACGAGTATAAGCAGCTCCCAGAACAACTACGGGCGCTTGGTTTTTCAACGGTCTTGCGCCTATACTTCAACAATAATGAAGCAGACGATAACGATATTGACGACTATGCGAAAAATCCGGAAAGTATTGGCCAGTGGGAAGTGCGCCTGAACAAGTGGCCGCTGATCCAAAAAGTACATCCCGATAGCTGGCATTATAATTTCTTCCTGACATCCGAAAAATGTGAACAATGGCTGAAAGAGCTAAATCCATTACTCAAAACTTGCCCTATCAATGAGCTTGGGCAAATAAAGATACTGGTAGGTGATTTACAGGAATCATTCGGAGGGGAAAGCGTACAGTTCTTACCCGGCACCGGTGCTTACGTGGTACCTGCTAGTTCGGATTACCAATTACCAGACCCGGATCAGCTAAAGGAAGTTATTCATTTTATTACAACGGATGATATCTCCATTAACGCTGCTGCCTGGAAAGTGACATTTAGGCAAGCAACAACGCCACTTCAACAAGCATTCCGATACCAGGCATGTGTAGCACTGGCAACATGTTTGGTAACAGAATATCACAATGATGATAAGGTTATTGTTAATGGAATTCGACGGATAGTGTTGCGAATATTCGACGGTCGTGAATTATTGACGGACACGTTTTACAAAGAGTTACTAGGGCTGGTGGCCTGGATTTTTGAAGATCGAGTACCGATCCGCAAAAAACTGTTTAATGAAAGGCTTAGTCTCGACCAGAATCCGGATGACACCTTATTGAATTCTTTGATCAAGTGTTTGCCACATGCACTGGAGCAGGCGAAAGAACGGTATAATTTTGTAATTATTGACAGAAAGGATGCGTATGTAAAAGAACTCAAAGAGTTATTAAAAGATATTCGTACTCAATCAGAGCTTTACGCAGTTAAAATAAGAACATTACTGTCTAACTTTCTAAGAGATCTTTTGGCGGGATTAGTGCTGGTCGGATTTACTCTGTTTACCAAATTCACCGATCAGGATACATTATCGGATAACCATCGTCTGAAATTGGTTTTTTATGCTTTAGCAATTTATTTTATTGCATCAATAATACTTCAAGCTGTGGTGGATTGGACAGATATTAGTGTTTCAAAGAAGGAAATGTTGTATTGGAAAAATGCTTCAAAGGAATTGTTACCGGAAAAAGATTTTGAAAGGCATATTAAGAATTCCTTAAATGGCCGGCGCTGGTCTTTGAGAGTTATTTATCCAATAGTGGCCATTTTCTACGTAGGAATCGCATTTACATGTTTTTATTTTCCTGACATCTATGATCATTGGTTTAAAAAATGATCCCTGTCTCTGTGGAAAGGAGGAGAAACTAAAAAGGTGCTATCGGGAAAGTGTTATTTAATCTAATAATAAGAAGATAGATCAGCCTTAGCTTTACAAAAACAGTACATGATATTTCTTATATTTGAAAGATGATTTTAGTCAGTCAGACATATGAGAATTGAAGTGATCAATCCTATTGCCCTGGGAAAAGCGATAAAAAGCAAGAGCCGCGGCGAAAACGTATTTGCATGGATTTCCGCTGAAGATTTTTACGCTCCGGCTTTCCGGACAAAGCTGGAAGGCATACCCGATGTTGTGAAACCCGACTGGCCTCGTTGCTGCCCGCTACATCAAAGCTTGGAAACAAATATTACCGACTATCTCCAGCAGTTTCCCAATTGTTGTACATTACATGCGCGACTGAACATTCCGCCTCCCTGGTATGATCGCGAGAAATTTCTTGGGAATTTGCCAGCCAAAATAATCGAAACCGCACGCCAAACTGAAAACCTATGGACGGCCAAGATCGAGGAACCAGATTGGTATGAGCATATCACCGAATATTTTGAATACGCCTATGAGAGCTTTGGACAACTGCCAGACGGCTATGGCGCCCCTATTGGCTTAAACGTTTACACGGCCTATTTGCGTAATATGATCGAACAGGCAGCCAAGGTGTACCCTGATAAAGTGCCTAAACTCCAGGCATTCCTTAAAAGTTACGAATCCCCCAAAGGCAAGGCAAAGCCAACCGATGTTAATGAGCTGATCATCAAGTATAACCGCTGGGTGAAAGAATTCCCCTGGCATATCAGCTATCTGGCCCATTTAAAGCCTCATTTTGAAAATCAGCTCCCCATTCTGAACGGTACCCCTTTCTACAACCGTTATTCTGGGATAAGCAAGGCCAGGATAATTACCGAAGAGCGGATGATGGAGTATATCATTGGTGCCACCACCATGATTTTACAAGCCATAAATGTCAAAGCGCTCCAGGACAAAAAATTACTGACAGACCCCGACAAGAAACAGATTGAACTGATCAATGCGCGCCGTGACCATGAACTGCAGCAACTTGGTCAAAACTTTAAGGATGAGCGAAGCAAAGTAAACCGCATTCTGAAACAGTGGTACAGTGGTGAAATCCGTTACCTAAAGGACATGGCTCCGTTCTTGCAAAAAATGGATAGCCCCCGGCAAGAAGCCCGCCCCCCTAAAGCCACTACCGCCATTGACGTTGACAAGATAGAAAACGTGTTTTGCCGGCAAATGCCCATCAGTGAGGTAAAGACACATTTTTTAAAACTAACACGTTCCGCAAAAAATGCGAAGCCTTTCCTGGGCGAGGAACAGGTCTACCAGTTCATTGCCAGGGCGTTCGGCGGAAATAACAAGCTGCTCAAACAACGAATAAATTATGGTCACGGCGAAAAACGCTTAGTCATATCCTTGTTTGCGGAATTTTTCGCGACCGCTTCCCGCCAATATGAGCCAAACGCGCACTGCAAACTTAAATACATCAAATTGCTGTCTGATCATTTTGAGGGATGGTCGGAGAAGCAGGTACAAGAGAACTTCAAGGTCATCAACGGCGCGTGGGATGCGTAGAAAGTCAAAATACTTCTTTTCTACTCAAACTACCAGAATCCGCCTGTAGCCACCGTAAGGAGTAAGTTTGCCCTATCAAAACTTTGATATGGAAACTTCCCATAAAAAAATCAAAATACATCTGCTGGGTCTATTTCGCCTCGACACCGAAGGACTCACTTGTAAAGAATTTTGCAGCATCCTGGTTGCCATTTTACTGTTTGCCGGCACTTTCATGGCTGTGGCTTTACTTTTAGGGGTGCTGCCAGCTCTGATACAAGGTATTAAGGTCGTTAAAAGCATCTGGTGGGTACTATCCGGTTAATAGGCGAAGAGCTTCTTCAAAGAAAGGCTAAAAAAATAATCCAGAAATTCCTTAATTTTACGCCGTGTCAATGTGATTCCCAAAGGGGGCAATCATTCCGGAAAAATACCAGCACACTTCAAAAATATTGGCTCACAGGCGGCTCACAGCCGCAGAAAGGAACTGATAATCAAATAGATACGGTTCCAGTTCTGGGCACAAACGCCTTGTAAATGAATAATTTGCAAGGCGTTTTTATTTATATCGCTTATTTAGGCACATTTTGTATCTTTGTATTGCCTGTATCACATAAAGGTCGGCTTCAAGCCGTTGAAGAGTATTCTTCTTAGTGTGATGATGGGCTTTTTTTATGCTTCGTCACTATTATATAATGTTGTAATTGATGAGTATTTCTCGTCTACAAATTTTATGTAACGATCTTCATTTCTTTCCATTTTTCTTTGTAGCGCCCATAACAAATAGTCCACAAGATTGATAATCGGTTCTGTAGTTGGATACTGAATATTAAAACCAATCTTGCAGCAATTACCACCATCAGGATATTTATTGCGAGCGATTACAGTTGCCTTTTCAAGCCCTTTTTCAAGATTTTTATGAGTAGTGCATTTGCTGCGGTGAGCAATATTCAATACCAACCGTTCGTGTCCATTAAGATTATCAACTAACATATAAGAGAAAAGATCAGCATAGAATTCCGATTGGTTCCCGTTGTGTTTTTTTTCATAGATTCCGTAATCTTTTCTTCCGATAACTGCCTCAAAATGGCAATCAGTATTCTTAATCAATTCAAAAGCCATTTTTCTCACTTCTGGCACGTCATCTTTTGCATGCAGGAAGAAGCCAGTACTTTCTTTCCTTTTTTGAATGCTGGGGACAGATTGAAAATAGGGGTCGTCTGCAATATGTATCTGAAGATCAATTATGCTTTGCCGCACAATTTCTACGTGTGTGTTCAACGTAAGCATTCCTAATATAAAATACCTGGAAACACCTTCATTGCCAATGGCAGGCACTCTGCTTTTCCCGTAAAATGTAAGATCTCCGGCCTCATCAAGGAATCTATGGTATCTATGTTTAGGATGCTTTGTTTCAGTCATCTTTTCCTTCTTTGACTACAAATTACATGAATGATTTTACCAGAATTACATAAAAGTTTCAAATCAGTTACAAACCAGTTCGAAAATTGTTCACCAAGGGGCACACGAGGCCCCTGTAAGTCATTATTTACAGGGGCTTTTTCTTTTGTTAAACCCCGGTCTGGAGAACGTACAGCCACCGGAATTTTGTGTAGACCGCTATGCGTTCATACCAATATTTCATTACCTTTGCATCTCATGACACGCCAATCACCATACAACCTCTTGTCGATTATTGTCGCCTAACGCAGGCCCACAAAGCAATTTCGCTTTAATACTCCCCGGCTACCTGCGTCAGAAAGTCTTCAATTAATTTGTTGAAACCAACTTGCTATGCCTGTCCGCATACGCAAGACAGAATTATTATACCATGCCGGCACTACAGTCGTACGGATGGAATGAGCATTTTATGCGTCATTTCGAAATAAACACTTCCAGGGACCTCGAAGCTGCGAGAGTTCTGTCTATACAAGGATTTAAACATCTGCTGATCACGGAAACAGGCAACGTCGAGGCACAACTCGCCGGCGCACTTATGAACAGCCGCGAACCGGAAGCCTATCCCAAAGTAGGCGATTGGGTACTGATGAAACCTTACGATGAGGAAGGCATTATCATCGATACACTACCGCGCATCAACGAACTCAGCCGCAAAGCGCCCGGTACGCAAAGCAGGCGGCAGGTGCTCGCAGCCAATATCGATGCGGCGTTTATCGTGCAGGCGCTCGGGCGCGATTACAATCTCATGCGTTTGCAACGTTACCTGCAGCAGATCGTGCAGTGCAATATTCAGCCTGTCGTTATTCTCAATAAGGCAGACCTCGTACCCGATCCGGAAACATACAGGCAGGAAGTACAGGAACTGGGATACAATTGCCCGGTGGTGCTCACCAGCGCACTGAATCAGGCGCAGCAGGAAGCGTGGGCGAATCAATATCTTCTGCCCCGGCACACTTACATCCTTCTGGGATCGTCAGGCGTAGGCAAAAGCACGCTGGTCAACAGCCTGCTGGGTTACAAGCTGCAGGAAGAAGGCGCTACCAGCACCGCCAACTACAAGGGAAAACATACCACCACCGCCAGGCATCTCGTACTGCTTCCCAATGGCAGCATGATCATCGACGCACCAGGAATGCGCGAGTTTGGCGTTACAGCAGAGAGCGGAAGCGAGGGCGTACATCACCCGCAGATAGATGAGCTGGCACCGCAATGCCGGTTTGGCAATTGCACCCACCAGCATGAGCCCGGTTGCGCCATCATAGCAGCTGTCCACAACGGCACATTGCCGAAGGTGGTATACCACAGCTACCTGAAACTATTGCGTGAGCAATACCATTTCCAGGCCAGTGAAGCGGATAAAAGACGAGATGAAAAGCAGTTTACAAAAATGGCAAAGCAGGTATTCAAACACCGGAAAGACAGCAAGTATTGATCACCGTAAAGAGGCCGTCTCAAAAGTACTGAGACGGCCTCTTTTAGTTCGATAAAAACAACGGAATCATCAATTAAGACCTGTCAAATATCTCTGATAAGGTCTTTTGCAATTGATCACCGTGCAGGTCTTTTGCAACGATTTTTCCGTTGGGGTCCAGGAGAAAATTAGTCGGCACCGCCTTGATGCCATACACTTTCGCCACTTCGTTCTGCCAGCCTTTCAGGTCGGAAACGTGCGTCCAGGTGAGGCCGTCGTCGTGGATGGCTTTCATCCACCTGGCTTTGGCGCCGGGCATGTCGAGCGATACGCCGAGGATGGTGAAACCTTTATCCTTGTAGGCGCTGAAAGCTTTTACGAGATTGGGATTGTCTGCCCGGCAAGGGCCGCACCAGCTGGCCCAGAAATCGACGAGCACGTATTTGCCTTTGAAGGATGAGAGTGTCACAGGATTGCCCAGCGTATCGTTCTGCGTGAAATCCGGCGCCGTATTACCGATAGCCAGTTTCTTATTGTTGGCGATAGCATTTTTTATTTCCTGGCCGTAAGAGGTATAATCAAATTCAGGCGACAGCAACCGGGAAAGATCTTCCAGCTTCGCTTCATTGATCAGGAAGTTGCGGTAGGTAGCGTACGTAGCAACCGGAGATGAGGGGTGCTTCCTGATGAAGCCTTCAATCGCGGCTTCTCTCGCGCTATAGATCCGCCTTCTTTCTTTTTCCCTTTTCTCCTTCCCCGCCAAGGTGGTGTCGGAATCAGCGGATTGAAATAACTTCCTGAATTGGGCATCGAAAGGCTGTTTCGTTTTTTCGAGCAGATCAAAGTCTTTGGTGGCCTGCGATCCCTGCACCCGGCCATCGTCCAGGTTATGCTTGTCCAAAGCTACTTTTACATTCCCGCCATCCGAAAAGAACAAATACATCGGCTGATTGACATATTGTTTTTCCAGCGACAAAATCAGCGGCGAAGGCTCAGATAATGTTCCCTTGAAACGGAACGTCCCGTTGGTGACAACCGCGGAATCTCCCTGACCAGGGCCAAACACGGCCAGGTAAATTTTCCCCGACGGCAGTCCTTTTATCGTACCCTCAATGGTATAATCCAGCTTCGGCGCCTGGGCGGCCACCGCACCGCCGGCCAATAATGCCACACTCAATAACTTCAACTTCTTGTACATATATTCGTTTTTACAACAAAGACTGGATCATCAGCTTCAGCATGACTTCACTGTCCGCATCGATCATAAAGCCGTAATAAGCGATATTGCCATCCTGATCGATGAGCAGGTTGGTGGGCGCCACCCTGATCTTGTAATCCTTCACGATCGCTTCCGTTGCACCCAGCGGCGTGAAGGAATATTTCGTTCCCTTCATAAAAGGCAATACGAAATCATCCTGTTCCCGCAGGATATTCACGCCTGCATATGCCAGCTGATCTTTGCTGATATCTTTAATACCGGCTTCGATATGCGGCATCTCCCCGCGGCAGGGGCCGCAGCCGGGATACCAAAACGACAACAGGAGTACCTTTCCTTTATAATCTGACAGCTTCACCTTCTTCCCGGCGGGATAGCTATCCACTTCGAAAGGCAGCGCCGGCCGGGAGTTCCGGGCGATAATCGCGCGTAGCTCCGCTTTAACCCTGGTTTCATTTTTCCCTAGGCTTTTGCCATATAACGCCAGCGAGTCTTTCACATCGGGGAAAGGCGTTTTCGCCTGGAAGGCGATCAGACTGTCGTACGCCGCCTGCATTTCGCCGGACGCCTTCAACGCGGTAGCTTTCGCGATCGCCACCCTGGTGCCGATATTCAGGTTGAACTTGCCGTGCATGTCCATAGGCATGAGGATCGCTTTCGCCGCTGCGAAATTGCCATCTTTCATTTTGATGTCCGCCGCAGCAAGTTCTATTGCCAGCTTCAACCGCATGGGGAATCTCATTCTTTCTGCCGCGATAGTTTTAAATGATTCAGACAATACAATGGCCTTGTCGTACCTGCCTGTCCGGATATAAGCATCTGCCAGCCGGCTCATGGCGAACTGCTTGATTTCCGCGGGAAATGACAGGTTATAGAGCTTTTCCCAAATTGCAATCTTCTCCTCCTCGTTCCGAATGCCCAACCCCATTATGTGCAGGGCGTGGAGAGTGGATTCGTCGCTGGGATATTTCTCCGCAAGCCTCAACATCTGTTGCTTCCAGGCCGCTTCATCTTCTTCCTGCATCAAGTTAGCCAGCTCATACTGAAGTTGTACATTTCCCGTGTCCGCGGCCAGCGCCTTCGTGATGTATTCCCGTTTTTTGGCGTCATCTCCCCGCATGGAAGCATCCAGTGCCAGATCTTTCCAAACTGCTACATCGCCCGGCTGCAGCGCCGCCGCCTGAAGCAGGTAACCTGCGGTTTTGGGGCTGTAGTGCCCGTATTTATCCGCCAGCGCTTTCGGAATGGAGGCGGATTGAGGATATTTTTTCATCAGGGATTCATATGACGATCTGGCGTCGTCCCCGCTGCGGAAGGCGGCCAGATATGCCTTATGCGCTTCCATATTGTCAGGGGCCGCTTCCACCGCCGCCCGCAGCTGTTTTTTCTCTTTGGCGGAAACGGGAACGAAGTCCTGTTTTTGTGCATGAACATGGTTAAACAAGGGCATTGCACAAGCTACCATCATCAACGCCCGGTATATTAATTTTCCTTTCATGATTCTATTTGTTTTGTGCTGATATGTTAATACTTGTTCTGTTCGATAACGCCCTGGCTGGCGGTGATATCCGTATTCGGGATGGGAGCCGCCCACCGGCGGGAGCCTTTTGTCAGGGTGTACGTCTTCAGCGGCTGGCTGGTTGTGACGTTAGAAATAGTATAGGGATAGAAGCTCCGGGTCAGGATCACATCGTCCCCTTCATATTCATTGTGGTTATACCGGCGCAGATCATACCAGCGCTGGGAGAAAGGCAGTTCCCGCCTTCTTTCTTCCGCCACTTTCCGGATGGCATCGTCTTTCCCGGTTGCGGTCAGGTTCACCCATACGCCGGGCTCCATGCGCTTGGCGCGCAGCTGGTTCAACGCATCCATGGCCGGTCCCGCGCTGCCCGCATGTGCGAGCGCTTCCGCCCTGATCAACAGCATCTCGGCAACCGTAGGCCCTGAAGGCACCCGGTCCTTGAAAAAGAAAACGTAGCCGGGATAGTCGTAGGACGGGTTGATCATCCCCCGGTCGTACGAATACCCTTCCACTACATGATACCGGTACCGGAGGTCGTGCTGCTGGTCATACAGCGCCAGCAACTCCGGGCTCGGTACATACCACCAGGAACCGTGGCTGAGCATGCGGAAATAAAGAAACTCCTTCCACCCGATCATATCCGTAAAATCCATCTGGTTATTGTGCGCGTAGGGATATTGAATGGTATAAGTGGATTGCTGGGGCGTACCAGCATTCAATGTCACCGTCCGCGGCTGGCCGTACCGCATTTCGGTATTGTAATCCACGAGCGTGCTGTAGGCCGACAATGCCGCGTCAGCATATTCCAGCGCTTTGGCATAATTGTAACGGTTCAGCCAATACCGCGCGGCAAATCCGTTGACGCCCGCTTTGCTGGCCCGCCAGTGCACCGGCCTGCCGGATTGTACCAGGGGAACGGTGGTTTTCATCGCCTCGGCCAGATCTGACTCGATCTGCTCGTATACTTTATGCAACGGCTGGCGCGCTTCGGCTTCCTCAAAGTTAATGGTCAGCTTGATGGGCAGGCCCGGCTCGTTCTTCGTCGCTTCCGAATAGGGCAGGCAATAAGTGTTGGCCAACACCCAGTAGCTGTAAGCCCTTACCAGGTGCGCATCCGCTTTCAGATTGGCTTTCTGTTCCGCCGTGCCGCCGCTCACTTTATCCAGGTATTCCAGCACCGTGTTGGCGTAGAAGATCTTGCTGTACTCGTTCGTCCAGAACCGGTCGGTGGTCAGGTTGCGGGGCAGGATGTCCGCATCCCAAAATGTATACTGTATGCCTGTCAGGTTAAAAGCACCTGGCTGCGCGTCGTAAAGTTGCTTATCCAGGAAATAATCATCCGTACTATACACGGCGGTATTATTCACTTCGGCACTGAATCCGGCGGAAGGCGCTCCGCTCAGGGCCGGCTGGTAGCCGTTCATGATCTGTTCCAGCTGATCGAAGCGCTCGATCTCCATGGCGGCTGTTTTGCTGGGAGGCTCGCCAAGAAAGTCATCGATCTTGCTGCATCCCGCAGCCAAAACCATCAAACAAAGTATCGTTGCTTTTATCGTATTTGTCATCTTCCCGCGTTTTTAAAATTCACACTTAAAACCAAATGTATATGTCGGCATGGGCCGCATCGTGCCGCGCACGTATTCCGGATCTTCGCCGGCTTTATTCGCGCGGATGATGAACAGGTTGTTGCCCTGTGCATATACCATCAACCGGCTCATCCCTATCCTGCGGGTGATCCCCGGCGCCAGGGTGTAGTTGAGATTCACTTCCTGCATCCTTACATGCGATGCGCTTTCTATGAGATACCCCATCCCGCCGGCTGCAGAAGACCAGGCATAATACTCCGGTTCCACATCGTTCAGCGGCAGCGGAATAATTTTGGAAGGATCGCCCTGCATCACTTCGGTCAGCTTCGAGTTGGGCAATACCCTGCCCGTCCAGGTTGCCGGGTAGTTGAAAGCCATCCGCTGGAATTTATGTCCGAACTTGCCCGTCACGATAAAGGAAAGCGCCAGCCTTTTGTACTGGAAAGCATTCATGAACCCTACAGTATACGGCGCCACCAGGGTGCCTTTATCCTGCATGTACAACCGCGGATCGGCATCCACGAAAGAGGTAAGGGTGAACTTCTGCTTATCCGGCCCGTAAAACACCGGCTGCTTGTCTTCTACTCCGGCGTATTCCCTGCGCCAGATCGTATTGGCATCATATCCTTCTACATACGCAGCGGAGCCGCCCCACGACATCTGGTAAGCGTTGTAATTGATGACGAACAGATCGGTGATCCGGTTGCGGTTGTAAGAGAAGTTCACGTTCCCCCGCCAGGTCAGGTCCTTCGTAATGTTTTGAATCGTACCCAGCTCCAATTCGATCCCTTTGTTCGTCATGGCGGCATTGTTCAGGCGTTGGGAAGCGGTACCGTGAATGGATGGAATAGACAGCACGGCCAACAGATCCTGCCCGTTCTTGTTATAGAGGTCCACTTTACCCATCAGGCCGTTTTTGAAGAACGAGAAGTCGAAGCCCAGCGTCCATACCTTGGTCCGCTCCCACCGCAACGTAGGGTTACCGAAGCTGGAGAAGCCCGCCGTATAGGCATTAATGAAAATATTGGGGCTCGCGCCGGGAGTGATCAAAGGCCGGAACGAGGTCGTGGGATCGTAGTTCCCCAGGTGGCCGTACGTAAGCCTGGCCGTCAGCTGATCGATCCAGGTCGCGGATTGCAGGAAGTCCTCACGCCCCGCCTGCCAGGCGACGCCGGCGGAATAGAACGGTGCATACCGGTATGCGGGATCATCCGTGATGAGGTTCGACGCA
The DNA here is from genome assembly GCF_007992715.1 of Chitinophaga cymbidii. Classification (GTDB taxonomy): domain Bacteria; phylum Bacteroidota; class Bacteroidia; order Chitinophagales; family Chitinophagaceae; genus Chitinophaga; species Chitinophaga cymbidii. The sequence goes on along the minus strand of NZ_BKAU01000005.1, from coordinate 304,256 downwards.
TCGAAGCGATAGCTGCCGGACACCGTGTATTTCCCGTTATAGGTATAGGCCGCATTGCCGAACGCAGAGAACAGCCGCTGCGTGTTGTATTCGAGTCTATTGACATAATTGAAAGTCTGGTTATACCCCATCCAGTCCACCAGGGGCGCCGAAGGCCCGCCAGGGCCGTTGGGAAGTATGCCCACGCCCATCGTCTGTTCGTTATAACCGTATGCGGTGGGATTGGTAATGGTTTGCACCGTCAGGCTTCTGAACTCTATCCCTCCGAGCGCGTTTACGGCATGCTTTTCTCCAAAACGCCGGTCGAAATTCAATTGTCCGCGTACGTTGTAGGATTCCGTCTTTTCCCGGCCGAGATTCAATATCCCGCCCTTGGGCAGATTGGGCGTAAAAGTATTGGCCACCTGGTCCCAGGATGTTGCGGTGTTCACAGTATTGCGCACTTCGAAGGTATTTTCGTTGGCGAGGTCCCTGCTGTTGCTGTTGCCCATCTCATACTGCCCGCGCAGTTCGGCCGACAGTCCCCGCAGAATCCGGAAAGTAAAGGCCGCCTGCAGCCGGGCGAGCGATTGCTCTACGGTACGGCTCCGGTTGGCGATCTCCTGGATGGGATTGTAGGTCCAGTCGGCGTAAGGAAATTTATCCATCGGTACAAAGCGATCCAGGATCGGCGTGTAGTACTGGTGAACATTGGTGAGGGAACCGTCCGGGTTCATCAGCATATCGTAGGGTGACCAGCTGTTGATATCCTCCAGCCTCACCCCGTTATTATTGTTTTTGCTGAAGAGGTACATCCCGTTTACATCCAGCTTCAGCCATCTGGCCAGATCGGCATTGCTGCGGAAGTTGAGCATGTAACGTTTCCCGTCCGTTCCTTTGAAGTTGGATTGGTTGTCCTCGTACATCATGGACATGAAATTCCTAAGTTTCTTCGTACCCCCCGAAAGCGATAAGTTCACCTGTGTGGAAACAGGGTTGGCGAGCAGATGATCGGAGATCTGGTCCCTGTTATCCTGTCCGCTCAACGTTTTCAGCCGCGCGTCGCGCTCCGCGGCGGTGATTTCCCCGAGGGAGAACTCATTGAGGGCAATTTGCGCGCTGGAGAAGGCTAATCCGGCATCGTAGAGGGAAACAGGGTTGGGAAGGATTCTCCAATTGGCGTAAGCCAGCTTTTCATACTCCACGGTTTCGGCGGAGGACGCAAGCGGGCGAACGTAATCCAGGTCCATCTTTGCTCCGATCCGTGTAAATGCGTTCAATTCAACTTTCAGCGGGGCATTCCTCCGCGTGTTTTTGGTGGTGACCACAATTACCCCGTTAGCGGCGCGGGCGCCCCAGATCGAGGCCGCCGCCGCATCCTTCAATACCGTTACCGTTTCCACGTCGTTCGGGTTGATCGATCTGAAATCGCCCTGTACCGGGAAACCGTCGACCACCAGCAGCGGCGCGGGGTTGGCCTGAAGGCTCGTTTGCCCGCGGATCTCGAAAGTAGGATTGCCGTTCTCATCCATCCCTCTCGCCTGCAACCCGGCGATGGTACCGATGAGGCGCTGGGATATATCGGTGGAGGGCTTGTCTAGCTGGTCTTTGCTGACGGTGCCGAACGAGCCGGTCGACCGTTCCTTGGAAATGGTCTGGTAACCGGTGGAATATTTCACTTCAACCACTTTCAGCTCCTGGGGATCGACTGACAGGACGATCTCGCCCAGGGAAGCCGCAGCCTTGATTTCTTTGGAGGTATACCCGATAAAAGAAACAACGATGATCGTGCCTTCATCGATGCCGGTCAGGATGAACTCACCGTTCCCGTCCGCCTGCACCTGCTTGCTGGTCCCTTTCACGCGCACGATGGCATTGGCAAGCGGCTCTCCGTTTTCGTCCAGGATGCGCCCCCGTACATCGATGGCGGCCAGGGGCACAACCGTTTTCCATACCGGGGCGGTTTCCTTCCGGATCGAAACGATTTTTCCTTCGATCCTGTATTCGAGCCCCAGGCCGGCCAGCGCGGCCTGCAAAGCCTGTTCCAGCGTGGCATCGGAAATGTTGATGCTCACTTTTTTTGATTCCGGAATGGTATTGTCGTCAAAGAAGAAATCGTACCCGGATTGCCCCCTGATTTCCTTTAACACCGAAACCAGTGACGCATTTTGCCTTTTAAGGGAAATACGCTGCCCGTACGTTGCCGCGCTCACCTGCATCAGACAGGTCAATAATATCAGAGTAGTTAGCCGCATGATCAAGGCGATTTTGTGGTATAGGCGCATGCATATACCCGACTTGCTGGTATAAGTTTTATACATTTGTAATGTTCGGTTTTAGCTGCGTGCTGTTTCCTGGAATGTCATAGCATGCTGCGATTAACGATTTTAGCTGATTGGCTGAACTGTAACCGGGAGCGTTCACCGCGCTTCCGGTTGTTTTTTTCTACATGTCTGGTAAGTGTTTTTTCATTGATGATGCTGGTTTTTGGTTGATTAATGGTTGCTATTTGGTAACATATATCTTACGGCCTTCTATGCGGAAAGTGACCAGGCCGGCATGCTCGATTGATTTTAAAACGGTGGAAAGGTTGTTGGATCTGGATATCCAGCCGCCGGACCGCAGGTTTGCCGGCACGGAAGCGTCATAAATTACTTCCACATTATACCAGCGGGCGATCTTTCGCATCGCTGTCCGGAAATCCACGTGATTGAGATAGAAGTCCCCGTTCTTCCAATCTACAACGCTATCGGTATCCACTGCGGCTACCTGCAGGCCGCCGTTGCGGCTGCGCGCCTGTTGCCCGGGCACCAGCAGCTGCGTGGCGCCATTCGCTTTCACGCTTACCGAGCCGCCGATCAGCGTGGTCGCTACAGAAGGCTCGTCGGCGTAGCAGTTGATGTTAAATTCGGTGCCCAGTACCTGAACGGTTTGATTGCCCGCCTCCACGATAAACGGATGCTTCGCGTCTTTGGCCACTTGGAAAAAAGCCTCTCCCGCGAGCTTGACCCTCCGTTCGCTGCGGCCAGCGATATTAGCCGGGTATTCAAGGCTGGAAGCGGAGTTCAGGGAAATAACGGAACCGTCGGGAAGCTTTACTTCGTATGATTCTCCCGGGCTGGTGGATAAAATATTGACAGCCGATGCATCCTGGTCCGTAGCGGTAATTTCATATACAAGTACGCCCGATGCCGACTTCCGGATCGTTACGCCGGCCTGTTTGGCCAGCTCTCCTTCTGCCTGGTCGGACAAGCGGATCTTTTGACCGTTCGCCAGCGTGAGGGTGGCGCCGGCTTTACCGGGAGCCACATCATTTCTATTCGCAATTTCACGGGCTGGCGGAGCAGTTCTGAAAACGGTCGTAAAGAGCAATGCCCCCATGACCAACGCCACTGAAGCTGCCGCCGCCCATACGGGCCAAAGCCGCCGCTTACGGGGTTGCCGGGATGCCGGCAGCCGTTGCCAGATTTCATCCCGGATGGCAGCCGCATCCATGATTTCACCGGCATGCGGAGCCTGCTCCGCATACAGATTGAACCATTGGTCGATCAGGCGTTCCTCTTCCGGAGAGCACAACCCGTCTCTGTACCGCCGGAGCAGTTCATCTTCCGGTCTGAAATCTTCTTGCATAGCTTTTGCCAGGTTTTGGAGATATAACGATTAACCCGGCCTCATGTCCCAGATGGTTTTAAAAAAAAACCAGAAAAATGTTCATGGAATCCCCCAGCTTATCTTTCAGGATGCGTATTGCGTTGCTGATCTGGTTTCTGGCTGTCTTTTCGGAAATACCCAATTCGTCAGCGATCTGTTGGCTGGTTTTAAATTCTTTCCGGCTTTTCTCGAATACTACCCGCATCTTTTCCGGGAGGTTCATGATTTCGCGCTCGATCTGATCGTATAATTGCTTCTCGATATATAGTCTGTCTGGTATGGCGTCGCTCTGTTGAATGAATGTTCTGAGAGATCTCAGGTATTCGTTTTCTATCTTCAGATGTCTGACAATATCAAGTATCCGGTTTCGGGTGACCGTATATAAGAACGCGGCAAGCGGCGGCCTGACGTTACCTTCAGGCGCTTTGATCCAGAAAACGGTAAAGACCTCCTGCACTACATCCTTTGCAGCGGCATCGTCCTGCAGCATTTTCCTGGCGAAACGGAACAATAATTCCCAGTAACGATCATATATAACTTCGTATGCCTTATTGTCTCCCGCCTTGAAAGCCAGCAATAACGCATCATCCGACTTATGAGAAAACTTATCCATATTACCTGCCGGCAACCCAGGGCCGGCAGTACAAATAAAATGATTTGGCGGGTGGAATTCAAATAAAAGACAAGCCGGGCCGGGCACGGCCGCGGCCATTTCACCCGGTTCCATCGGGATAAAGCCCGGCACGAAGGGAAGAAACCAATGTTACGTATTGCTTATGCCTACTGGCTGCGACCGCCAGCCTTTGCCTGCACTTTTCCCAACAACTCCTCCAGTTTGGCGTCCAGTTTGCGTTCCTCATCATCCGTCACCCGAAGCACAATGTTCCCCGACTGGTCCACCAGGATTTTAGTAGGATAAGCATAGATGCTGAAAATCTTCCGGAGATCAGCATCACCATCATTCACATTAAAGATCTGCGGCCAGGTGATGCCATCTTTGGCGATAGCATCACGCAGCTTCTGCTCACCCACCTTTCTGTCCTTGTCAAATTCCACACCCACGCCGATAATTTCAAAACCCAGGGGCTTGAATTTCTCATACACTTCTTTAAGATGCGGATGCCCGTTACGGCACCATACACACCAGCTTCCCCAGAAATCGATCAGGAACACACGGCCTTTATAACTATTGATGTCTATTGTTCCGCCTGCCAGAGATGGCCCGCTGAAATGCGGAAGCTTGCGCGTGCCCAGCTCCTTTAGCCGCTTGTCAAAATCCTTTCCGTCCGGGGTTTCTTTCAGCTTGGGGCCTAGCTGATCATTCAGGGAAACCAGTTCTGCATAAACAGAATCGGCTCCCGGTTTGAACAATTTGTCGTTCTGATAATCCTGCAAGGCGTCCTTCATGGCCTGGATAGCAAACGGATTATTAGGGTATTTCCGGATGAAATCTTTTTTGGCGGTCACAATGGCCTGCAGTGCGGCGCGTTTCTTGGCAGACCTCTCCTTACCCGGCGGCTCTTTGCGTGTCTGCTGATATACTTTTTCGTTATTGTCTATAAACGGCTTCAGGTAAGCGTCGTACAGGTCGGCATCTGCCGTCATAGGCGAACCGGTCACTACCGCATCCCTGAAACGGCCGGTGATGCTGACTTCGATCTTCCCTTCACCAAGGTATATCCTGCGGCTTTCCGAGATGCCGCGGAGCCGGTTTTCAGCAGATGTAAGCTGCCCGAACCGGGCGACCAGCGTCGCCTGCAAGGGCTCCTGCACTTCGCCTTTGAATGCAAAGTTCCCTTTCACTATATCGGTGCTGTCTGCATGGTTTTCGCCGTCCTCATAATAATACAGGAAAATCTTGCTGATCGAATCAGCCAACTCCCCGGAGATATGTCCGGATACCGTAAAGGCCAGTTTTTTCTCCTGTGCTGCACTAAACGAAGCAATGGCTGACAGCAGCAGGCTGAAGATTAATTTTTTCATCTGTTCGTTATCTATTGATGATAAAGCTTATCGCCCGGTTAAAGGCTGCTGTGATTGTTGCCCTGATTCCTTCATCACAGCAGCCTCTGATATTACAACCCGTAACCCGGATTCGGCGTGAGATGTACGTTCACTTTCAGCTCACTGGAGGGAATGGGCCAAAGTTTATACTCCGGTTTCCATACACCACCTTTTGCAGCAGCAATGGCCGGCATGATTTCGTCTGCCCGCGTGATGGACGTATTTGAAAATCCTTTCCACCGCTTGATATCAAACCAGCGATGCCCCATTTCTGTAAACAGCTCAAGGCGGCGTTCCCTTTCCAGCGCAAGCATAAACTCCTGCAGCGTGGTGGCTGTAACCTCTGTCTGGTCTGCCCGTGAACGGACAGCATTGATGTCTGCCATGCCGCCATCGGTGCCCGAGATCCGTCCCTGCATCGCTTTAGCCTCGGCGCGTATCAGATATTGCTCCGCCAGGCGGAGCACCATGGTATGCTCTGTAGTGGCGGAGTTGCCGGCAGCCTGGTATACCTTATATTTAAAGGGATACGGGTAACCCGTTCCATCAGCGATGAACAGGTTGGTCCAGTTGGTCTGCCGTTTGTCGCCCTCCAGAACATCCATCTGTGTTTCGGAAAGCGACAGGCCCGGATAGCCGGTGACGGGTGAGGTCCTGATAATAAGAATATTGCCGTCCCAGGTATTAACACCGGAACCGTTCGCTGCCAGCCCTAACTGCCAGATAGCTTCCCGGCTGTTCACTAAAAATGTCTGGTTCAGATCGTTGTCCATTTTGTAGGTTTCCGCCTGGTTGATCACTTCCGTAGCGCTCATTTCAGCATTTGCCCAATCGCCCGCATACAGGTAAGCTCTTGCGAGCAGCGCGGTGGCGGCAAATTTATTGGGGCGCACTCGGTCTGTGGTCACCACATTCGTGGCGGATAAATATTCATTCCTGAGTAACGACTGCGCATCTTTTAAATCCTGGATGATCTGTTGATAAACATCCTGCACAGGTTTCCTGGGCAACGTGATATTCACTTTATAGTCGGTAGTGGTTGGCACCGGAACATCCCCATATAAGTTGACGAGGTAGAAATAGCAAAATGCCCGGAGAAATTTAGCCTCTCCTGTCAATTGCTGTTTTACCGGCTCACTGATGGTCGGTGATGCGGTCACTCCTTCGATCGCGGCATTGATAGCATAAATGAGTTTGTAACATCTTACCCATATGCCTAACACATATGAGTTATCCGCCAGCAAACTATTCTTTGCGAATTCCGAATAAGTCTGCGACGCCTGGTAATACTTCAGTTCATCCGATCCCATTCCTGTCAGGAGCCCCACACCGGAAGAACCATGCACAAAATCAGTGTTCACGGTCATATTATACAGTATCCCGGTAAGCACCGAGGTAGCCGTGGCGTTGGTGGTATAAGCCGTTCTGTCGGAGATGGAATTTACAGGCGGATCAAGTTCCACAAACTTTGCACATCCCGTTGTGGCGGCCAATAACGCAATAACGTATATTTTGATAATATTCTTCATTGTTTAAAATGTTACTTGTAAACCAAATGTCGTAACAGCGATAGGCGCAATAGATGCACTCTGGTTCTCCGGGTCCATTCCCAGGTAATTGGTAAACGTGGCGAGGTTTTGCCCCTGTGCGTAAACCCTCAGGTTCTGGATCTTCACTTTCTTCAACCAGGCCTGCGGGAAATTGTAAGCCAATGCCACATTTTTCAGGCGGGCGAAGAATATATTATCATAGGCAGCTTCGTCTGTATTGCGGGGCCGCGCCAGGTAGGCAGCGGACGTTGAGCTTTGCGTAAGCTTGTTCAATGCGGCATCGGTGTCGCCCGGGCCTTTCCAGCGGCGGTCATACACATACTGCGGAAGGTTACCGTAGTAACCGGGAACATATACGCCGTTTACATTCCAGATCATGCCATTGGCTTTTGAGAACTGGAAAAATACATCCAGTTGAAAGCCCTTGTACCTGAACGCATTCAGCAAACCGCCATATAACTGTTTGCCGGTGTTAACGGCTACGGTACGGTCCGCAACCCCCAACAGCGCGATGTTGGTGACCGTATCGCCAAACCTGTTCCGGTAGCGCATGATACCTGTATTGGGATCAATGCCCAGTGTAGGTATCAGCTTGACAATCGTAAGAGGCTCCCCAACCACGTAAGTATTCGCATTGGACGAAGAAGCCAGGTCCGGGTAATCGATAAGTTTATTATTCGGAAGCGTGATGTTGAAGCTTGTGGTCCAGGAGAAATCCCGCCGCTCTATATTTGTGGTATTCAATTCTATTTCCCAGCCGGTATTCTGCACTACCGCCGGCAAATTAAATGGTACGCTTGAAAAACCGGATACCTGCGAAATCGGGTAACCTATCAGTTGATTCGAAGAGCGGTTGCGGTAGAAGTTTGTGTTCAGCAGTATGCGGTCCTTTAAAAATCCCAATTCCAGGGCAACGTCAGCTTTCCTGTTGGATTCCCATTTGAAATCGCTGTTCGCCAGGTTGGCTGGCTGAAGGCCGATGCCGTTAGCGCCGTAATAGGGATAGTAACTGGAAGTGGAATTATAAAGAGAAATGTACCCATAGTTGGAAATAGCATCACTTCCCGTAATCCCGTAACTAAGTCTGAGCTTTCCAAAACTCAGGAATGGCAGCGCATCTTTAAGCGCCTGTTCTTCAGAAAAAATCCAGGCGGCGCCTACAGCCCCGAAATTACCGAAACGGTTGCCGGGGCCAAAACGGCTCGATCCATCGCGGCGGGCAGTGAGGTTGAGCAGATATTTGCCATCTACGTTATAATTGACGAGGGCAAACAGGGCGTTATATTTATAATCGCTATAGGCCGTTTTGCTGGAAACCGTCTGCGCGGAACCCTTGTTTTCAAGCAGCGCATCATCGATAAAGCCTGAAGCGTAATCCAGTGTTCCTTTCTGAGTGCTCCGCTGGAAGGTGGTTCCCAGCAAAACTTTCAGCGGCTGCCCCAGCAACCTGACATCATAGGTGAGTTGCGGTTCGATGTTCCAGGTCTCGGTGGTATGATCGCCATATTCCGCAGTACGGTTCGCGGGACCGAGAAAGTAAACCGGGTTCGCAGCGCTCTCGGGATTGGTGTATAAAGAGGTGTACCTTAAATTGGAATAGCCCAGCTGCACTTTAAATTCCAGCCCGTTAAGGATGCGGTAACTGATCAGGGAGTTGGCGTTCAGATTGGTGGTCCGGGCATCATATTGCTGGTTCAAGGAGGCCAGCGGATTGGCAAAAGCCGTACCGGCAAAGTTCAGTTTCCCGTCCGGCAGGTATAAGTCCATACCCAATGGCGGAAGCGTAACCGCATTATGCGTTGGATCATTGGGAGAAAGATTATTCTTTTCTTTCAGAAAAGTTCCTGTCAGCTGCGCCTTCCAGCGTTGATCAGCAGAGGTATGATTAAGGCTGAACCGTGCGGATGCCTTTGTATCCGCAAAATCGCCGGGAAATACAGCGGTTTCCTTCCAGTAACCACCGGAAAGCGAATAACTTGTATTCGCGCTTCCGCCTGAAAATGTCAATTGTGCATTGGTATATTGAGCGGTATTGCCGATCAGGAGGTCCTGCCAGTCGGTAGAGCGCGTAGTGTCCCATTGCAGCAGGTCGGGCGCATAGGAAGCACTGCCAATGTCCACGCCATCATTCTTCAATGCTTCATAGCGCATATCCAGGTACTGCCTGCGGTCCAGCAGGTCCATCATCCTGGCCACCTTGCCAAAGCCCTTTGAAAAATTCGCATCAATTTTACTGTCGCCAGCCTTTCCCTTTTTGGTGGTGATGAGGATAACGCCATTGGCGCCTCTTGATCCGTAGATAGCGGTCGCATCCGCATCTTTTAATATCTCTATCGATTCGATGTCTGCCGGGTTGAGGGAATTGAACGGGCTGGCCCCGCCGCCAGGCTGCTGCCTGAAGTTATTGGGTACCGTGTTGGTCGAGTTCGATAGAAAAGGTACGCCATCTATCAGGTAAAGCGGGTCGTTTGCCGCAGCCGTTAAACTGTTTGTGCCCCTGATCCTGACGGTAACGTTACTGCCCGGAATACCGCTTTGCTGCGTGATATCCAGTCCGGGCACCTGCCCGATCAACGCTGTCAGCACATTGCTAACGGGCTGCTTTTCGATGGTTTCCGCCCTTACGGTACCTACAGCCCCGGTATTCAGGCGTTTGCTGGTGGTATAATATCCTTTTACCACCGTTTCATCCAGTCCCGATACCGCCACGCGCAGCACTATACTAATATCCGAAGCGCTGCCCACCACGTATTCCCGCGGCTGATAGCCAATAAAAGAAAGAAGCAGTACATCACCGGGACTGGCATCTATGGAAAACCTTCCGTTCGCTCCGGTGGCTGTGCCTTTTTTGGTTCCCCTGATCGAGATGGTCACGCCCGGCAGCGGATGACCGGCGGTGTCTTTCACCACGCCTGTGACGGGTACACGGACAGCTTCCGCTATCACCGGAGCTGCCTGTTCCCCTGGCGGAGGAGAGGCTCTTTTTATAATGATCGTTTTTTCTACAATACCGTATTCAAGGTCCTGATCTTTGAGGCTCCGGCGCAAGAACTCTTCCAGGCCGATATCCTTTACATTCAAAGTAACCGGCCGGGCATTCCTGACCAGCTCGTTATTAAAAAAAACAAGGTACCCCGTCTGTTTTTCAATTGCGTTAAATACCTGCCTGAGCGGAGCATTTCTGACCGACAGGGTGATCTGCTGCCCATAGGTCCCGGCCGATACCTCCAGGCAGGCACAAATAGTTAAAATAAAAGTCAGTCTCACGGAGAGCAAAATTTTGGTTGAACACCGCCCTTTTCCGGGTGCGGTTTTTACAAAACGATTCCATTGCATACATTTGCATTGTTTGGTTGACGTTAATCAATAATAGGTAAGACGATTGTTGTGACACTGATAACTCAAACATTCACCGGGAGCGGGTCCAATCGCTTCCGGTTTTTTTGTAATTAACAGGGATAAAGCCTGAAACTGCTACATCATGATTTCAACTGTTGGTTTTATGTTTTAACGTTCGGCAGATTCAATAACGATCTTTCTGCCTGTTATCCTGTAATGGATACCGCTCATGTCCAGTACGCTCAATAGTTGCGACAGGCCCAGGCCCCGCTGCAGCTTTCCTGAAAAATACAGCTTCCTTACATCCTTCTCGAATTCAACATCCACATCATACCAGCGGGAAAGCTGCGCCATTACTTCGCGTAATTCAGCATTCTCGAAATAAAATATACCGTTCCTCCAGGCCATCACCCGCTCCAGGTCTGGTGCTTTATTCAGATCAAGATTTCCATCCTTCGTCAACACCGCCTGCTGTGACGGCTGCAATTCCATCTTTTTGTTTGCAGCCGGGGCATCTACCTGTACCCTTCCGGCCAGCAACGTGGTATACAGCTGCCGGTCATCTTCATAAGCATTGATATTAAAGTTTGTGCCGAGCACTTTCACCAGCAACTTATCTTTTACTTTTACAATGAAGGGGGCCGATGCCTGCGCAGCCACTTCAAAATATACTTCCCCCGTCACTTCCACACGCCGTTCTCCTTCCCTGAATGCCGTGGGATAACGGAGCGAACTGGCCGCATTCAACCACGCGCGGGAACCGTCGGGCAGTTGCACCGCAAACTGGCCCCCTCTGGGAGTTGAGAGCGTGTTGATGCTTACATTCTCCTCATTGCCGGTGGCCTGGTACACCAGCACGCCACCCTGCTGCCGGACCGACGTACCGCCCTGCGGTATGAGCCGGTTACCGGCACTGTCGAGCATTACAATGGAACCATCCCCCAGCGTCAGCGTAGCTTTGGGTGTGGCAGCGGCAATGTCCGGCGTATATGCAGTGCCATTGCCAGCATGTTGCTGCCGGTACAACCATGTACCAGCCAGTATCAGCAGCAGCAAACCAGCGGCAAACGCCCAATATCGGACCCGGGCAGCTTTCCTTACCATTACCGGGTCCTCCATTGCGCTTATCTTGTCCTGCAGAAGCTGCAAAAATGCGTCATCGGCATTCCGCCGGCGATCCGCGTTCCAGCTGATCTCTTCGTGATCTTCCATAAGATCCAGGAATATCTTGTCGTCTGCGGTGCGAATGGCCTCAGACAGTATTTCCCGCTCCTGGTCGGAAAGATCCCCGGAGGCATATTTCTGCAAAAGTGATTTGATATAATCCTGGTTCATACTGATAGGTCTCTACATACAAGACTGCGTTTCGTGAAAAAGAATACCCTTGCGGATAAATATATTTCACAACAATATGTAATCTGTTTAATTTGATCGCGGGAAGCCGGATATGATGTATCAAAGATGGATAATGATCAGTATCGCGATGGGAATATCGATGCCATTGTAATGTTGCAGCTGGTCGCGCAATGTTTTCACGGCTTCATACAAATGTTTTTTTACCGCAAATTTTGTCATGGACAGCTCTGCCGCGATCTCATCGAGTGACCTTCCGTGCTCGTTTCGCAGCAGAAGGATTCTGCGTTTCTGTGGCGTCAGTCTTTTTATCGCATTGCGGGCCAGTTCATGATATTCTTCCAGCTGCATTTTTTCCCGGATGGCGTCGCCTGTTTCCGTGCCGGGCTGCGCAGACTGCCAGCCGGCAATGGCGCCCGTTACCTGGGCATCACGCCTGCGCTTGTCCAGCAGCCGGTTTTTGGCCATCCTGAAAAGATATGGTTTCAGCGACTTTACGATGACCATCGTTTCCTTTCTCAACCACAGTTTGAGGAAGATGTCCTGCAATATCTCCTCCGTTTCGTCTTTAGAGAATCCGGTAAGCGGGAAAATGAATGTGTGCAGAACGGGCTGAAAGAAGTAATACAATTCCGCGAATGCGGCCTCGTCTCCCTTTGCCAGCGCTTCCAATAGCTGTATTTCATTTTCCAGCGTTACTTTCATTAACCCGGCCCCCTTCTTTAGTTGAAAGATAAATTATTTTATCACCCGGCGCAAAGACGCGGTTATTATCAGTAACAAAGTTAAGACAATAACCGGCAGGAGCAACCGCAGGGCTTCCGCCAGGTTTACGACGGACTGCCGGAAACCGAATTCCGGCACTTTCAAAAAGTCTGACAGCGTAAACGGTTTTGCCTGTATCGCGATGTTGTTCAAGTAATAGCGGCGCTCCGCCTGGTAAGCTTCCGCGGCGGCAAGGTACTGATGGTAGTTGTTTATCTCCGAACCGGCCACCTGGTTGAATGCGTTCTGAACAGCAAACACCGGGTTCAACCAGTTCAGCCGCAGTGTGCGCGCATACTCTTTCGCCTGGCTCTCCACTACCATTTTACCCATGCTGTTATTAAAACGGATCTGTATCTCCGACCGCATCAACCCTTCATAAAAACGCCGTGCGCCATCTCCTGTATCCTTCATGGCCGCGAGCGGGTAAGGATGCCGGAGGCTGCTGAATGAATCGGCCAGCTGCGCCGGCTCCAGGTCATAGGCTTTGGAATAATCACCCCGTTGATTGAACATCGTCTGCACCAGTTCCTTTTCATGAGAATCGGATACGTTCCGGTGAATGACAGATGGGACCAGCAGCAGCAAAATGATCCACAATCCCCCCAGCACGAGGGCATTGGTGGTACTGGAACGGTTCAGTGAAGCGATGAAATAGACCAGTGAAAACCAGAAAACGATGTAAATAACCGTGATCAGCAGCCAGGCGCTCATCTGCACGGCCTCCTGCCGGAATGAAATACCGTTTATGGCAAAGGCGGCCAGGTTGATAACGACCGACAGCAGTATCAATACGGATGCCTGGAACGCCAACTTGTGACGCAGCACCCTTTTCACATCGCCCTGGATGCGCAGCAGCGTAAAGGTGCTGTTTTCCTTTTCCCCGGAAAGCACATTATACCCCAGCGCAATAATGAACAGCGGGAACAGGTAAATGATCACGAACGAGAGATCGAAATTCCCGGCGAGCAATTTAACCGGGTTCTGGATATCCGTTGACGTTGTACTATAAATATCCGCCCCCCTGAAATTATTGGACACTTCATGATAAAACGGAAAGTTGTCTTTCTGCCCGATGGACAGCGATGTGAACGGGCCGGGCCTGTACACGACCGTTTTTGCGCCGGCAACGGCAGACTGATAATACTTCATCACATCATCGAACCGCTGCTGTTCTTCCAGGCTGAGCGTTGCCGTATCCCTTCTTTTTATCTCCTTTATGGCATATGCCGTTTTCTGCTGCTGCAATGTATCCACAGCATAGATCATTTCCTCCTGCTGGCTTACAAAATGTTTACCGTACCGCGCACCGAACAGGCCCGCCACCAGCAGGAACAGGAGCCCTGCCACCAAAAAACGGTTCCTGAGCAGCAATACCGCCTGGTATTTCCAGATAGTTAAATACTTCGTCATGCAATCCTGATTTTATTGGATGTAAGTGCGATCAGCAAACAAACTGCTACGATCCAGGTGAATAAAGCGATGATCTCGGTGATATAATTAGCCAGGCTCCAGCCAAGCGCAGGGGATTCGTAGCGGTAGTCTTTCACCTGGTCCCAGTACTCCTGTGTAAGCTTTCCCTTGCTGTCTTTAAACTCCGATACCCTTGCCGCGTCCAGCTTGTTGAGGTCGCGGATCAGCACCCGCCGGTAGTCTTCCACATCTTTTGTAAAATCATAATGATGGTGCATGTCTGTACCCGCGATAGCCATCGACAGATTTTTAACGGCCATGAAAGGGTCCGCAAACCCGGAAACCGCTCCTACCCTGTTCTGTGCCGAGATGATGCTGCTGATGCGTGTAATGGCCTTATCGTAAACATAATTATTGAAATCTTCATCCGCCTGCATCAATAAGCCGCCCAGTTTTACCGGAAGCTGGCTGGCGCTGTCAACACCGTGTGCGCGCAATACCGAATCTGTAAATCGCTGCGAGCGCTCGTTACGGGTATCATGACCATTAATGCCGCCTTTCCGGTCGTCCGCAATGGATTGGTCGAACGCTACCCTTGTTGGCAATGGCGTTCGCTGCGCCCCAATGTTGGCCGCGGTTTTGGGAATGATCACCGTGAATATGAACCACGCCGCCAGCAACCCGACCAGCAGGCCCGACGGGCTATTGGCCCTTGCGGACAAATAAACGGTCAATGCGATCAGCAGCGCGTAATACAATCCGTACAGGAATACCAGCAGGAACACCCTTGGCAGCACACCGGCCCCCGCTTCGTGCTGTCCCATGTAAAATACCAGGCCATATACCAGAGCCGCCAGCAGCAGGAAAGTCCAGTAAACCGCAATATAAGCGGCGGCCCTGGCCGTTATCAGCTGCCGCATGCTCACGCCCTGGCAGAGCAGTAACCGGAGCGTGCCGTTCTGCCGGTCGGCAATAATGGAACGGTAGCAGGTGAACAATATCAGCAGCGGAAAAATCACCTGCAGTAACATCGCAAATGAAAATTCCCCGAACCGTATGAGTGACGACTGCCCCGAGGCGGGAATGAACACCGCTTCGTTCTGCCGGTGCGCTTCCAGCCTTACCGTTGTACCTGTATAGGCGTTTACGCCGGGATCGATGGCCTGCAGGAACGTTGCAGGCTTGAATACGATATGCCCGTAATGCCCGGCCATATGCGCGGATGTTGGTTTCTGGTGCTGCAGCATGTAACGCGCCGTATCGGTCAACGCATGATGTTCCGTGTATGCATGCCCGTATTGCTCCGTGGAACTGAATATGGCGTAGCCGGACAACAGCAGCAGAAATACCGCCAGTACCTGGAAAGTGCTGTCCCTCCACAGTCTTTTCAGTTCCTGCGACGCTAGTGTTATGAATATTTTCATGTGAATATTTTAGATGGTTTCCAGGTAAAGTTTCTGCAACGCTTCCGGGCTGATATTGTCCGCGCCCACCACATGCAGCAATTGCCCGTCTTTCATGATACCGATGTGCGTACCGATGGATACCGCGTTAAAGATGTCATGCGTAGCGATCAGCACCGACTTCCCCTGGGATGCCAGCTGTTTTACAATGCGGGTAAACTCGTCCGTAGCCCGGGGGTCCAGCCCGCTGGTAGGCTCGTCCATCAGTATTACGTCCGCATTCTTCGCGATGGCGATGGCAATGCCTACTTTCTGGCGCATGCCCTTTGAGAAGGCCCCCACCCGTTTTTCGTGGGCTTCGGATTGCAGATTGGCGTCTGTCAGAAAATCCCGCAGTTGTTTGCGGTCATATGAATAGCCGGCGAGCTTGCTAAAGAAGTCGAGGTTCTCAACAGCGGTAAGGTTCGCGTATAACATCACCACTTCCGGAATATAGGCGATGTGGCGCCGGGTATCATTCCCATCCTTCCCAACTTTCTTCCCGTTTATCAGCACTTCACCGGAATCAGGCGCCAAAAAACCCAGCGAAATATTAATGGTGGTGGTTTTACCCGCCCCGTTCTGGCCGAGGAGGCAAAACACCTCTCCCTTGTTGACGGTGAGGTTTAATCCTTTCAGGGCATGATGGTCCCCGTACGTTTTGTTCAGGTTGGTTATTTGTAGCATGTGTTATGGTTTTTTATTCCAGTTGCGCCATAATGCAATTGCCTTCAGCCCTCCGGATGTAAAATATTTTGGTCTTTGTGCTTTATACCGGTCCAGTGTATGGACCGCCCTCCGGTATATCATGGAATCAATTTCCGAGGGTTGATGTCCCTTGGGCATCGCATAGGTGAAATGCCCCTTGTTGCCGGCGTATACCGGTATTGCAAAAAAATCGCGCGGAACAAGCTTTATCGTCGTATCCTTTTCCACCGTCTGGTTGGCCGTCACAAAAAAATCAACGGCATATAACGGATACCCGAACAGCAGCCCGTATCCCCTGTTACGGTCGTGCCGGCTTTCATATTCGATGACCGGGAGCACGGTAGCGGGATCACTTTCCGGCGTGAAGCCCCATTGGCCAAAGAAAGCGGCATGCTGCGCGATCAACGACGAAAACCTGCTTTTCCGCACAACGTATATTTCAATGTTGCGCATGTGTCCCTCTTTTTGCGCAAAAGGCATCATTACAAACTGGTGATCTCCCTTGCTTAGTTCCGCGCAGATACGGGCGTACTGTAATGCCAGCGCAGGCAGGCTGTCCCCCGGCGTCACCTGGTGATCGCCATCCTTCATGAAAGACGTTTTCGCTACAGGGAATCTCAGGAACTTCACACTGCTGACGGGCTTGATCGTATCCAGCAGCGTATAAACGGCCTCGTGGTCCAGTGCATATGCCAGCATGCTGTCCGCCAGCGCGCGATCGCTGTTTTGTAAGGTGGTAAAAGGGCGGGATACCTGGCAGGATGCCACTGCTAAACCAACTACCATCAATAGACCGTATCTCATGAACGAATGATTGATATGAATGCGATCTGAAAAAATGCAACGCTACCGGTCAAGGAAAAACCGGCAGCGCTGCAGATCGCAAAAAAATAGCTTCAGGGCATTGCTGTGCCTTTATGTTGATCAAATCAGATATTCTAAATTATGCATCAACGTTGCAAATATATAAATACGGCTGAAAAACTCAAACATTATTTCTGTTCCGACCGGATCATTTCCACGAGTGCTGGTCCCGGAAACGGCGGAGAAGTGGAAACAACGCGCCCCTGCCTGTCTATCAGCATCGTTTGCGGAGCGCCGGAGAATCCGTAATGCCGGTAAAACGGGTGATCGCCGCCCATACCCATGGTAAATACATTCAGTTCGCCTTCGCTCGTGTACAGTCCTTCCCGGATGCTTCTTTTCCACTTCAGGAAATTGATATCCAGCGAAACGGACATGAACACTACGCTGGTATCTTCCCGGAAAGCGGGCAAAACGGCATCGTGCAACCCTTTTGCTACCTGCACGCAGCCTTTGCATCCGGTGAACCAGAAATCCATGTAGACCACCTTGCCTTTGAGATCGTCGAGTTTCACCACTCTTCCCAGCGTGTCTTTGAACTCGAAAGGAAACGCCTGCTTACGTTCTGCCGCTGTTTGAGCACTGGCCGTTAACTGAAGAAAGCTCATCGCCAGTGTCAGCCATATCATCATTTTCCGGATTGCCATATTGTTCTATTTCAGCAGGTTGCTCAATTGATCTTCCAGTTCGTCTATTTTAAGGTTCCTCGCCACTACTTTCCCGGAAGGGTCCAGCAGCAGGTTCTGCGGAATGGCGCGTATGTCGTATTGCTGCGCCACTTCATTCTTCCAGCCTTTAAGGTCGGATACATGCAGCCAGGTAAGTTGATCCTTTTCTACAGCAGCCTTCCATTTATCCGCATCCTGGTCGAGCGAAACGCCCAGTATCTCGAACTTCGGGCCTTTGAATTGCTGGTAGAGCTTTACAAGATCGGGATTTACCTTGCGGCAGGGCCCGCACCAGCTTGCCCAGAAATCGATCAGTATATATTTACTGCGCAGGTCGGATAACTTTACAGGCTTGCCTTCCATGTTATCCTGCACGAAATCCGGGGCCACAGATCCAACGGGCGCAACAGGGATCTTCGCCGTTGCTTCAGCCGGTTGGTTGCGAACACTGGAACGCATCCGCTCCTTGTACAGCTCCCCGAACTGATCGGCGATGGCGATGGCGGCAGTCGAATCCGGCTTTCTTTGCCTCATGTATCCGTAAAAAGCCATTACGGTATGATAGGAATCGGGATATTTTTTAACTTCCGCCAGTACGAGGCTGTCCCAACGCTGTAAGATCACTTCGTTCTTCCTTTCATACTCCTGCAGATAAGCTTCAGACTGCAATTGTTCAACCGAAGCATTATTGAATTCAGCCGCCAGCTTCTTCTGGTCGCGGACCAGCGCACCCTCTTTATTCCAGAATTCGTTGTGCTTTGCATTCAATGAAGAGCCTTGTATCTGAACGCCTGTCTTCAGTGTATCTACCGCCGTGTTAACGGTCATGGTACCATTCTCAAAGAAAACGCTGGCGAGGCTCATGTCCGAAAAGAAGCCCGGCCCTTTAACACCCGGGTAATAAGGGCTGTATTTAACCATGATAGCTCCGTAAGCAGGCAGCAACGTTTTTTTCCGGTATTCAAATTCGCCGTTCTTTACCGGGACGGTATCCCATTTTTCATCGCCCATATAGATCCAAAGCTGCCGGGGCGCGTTCAGGTTACCTACCTTTCCCCTCACGGTCACTTCACCCGGTTTAGCGTCCGCCGCTGTTTTCTGTGCCATTGCCGGTGATGCGGCCAATAGCATCAGGGCCAATAATTTTACTTTTGATTGCATTTTTGATTGCTTTAAGTTTTATGCACCAGGTTCTCTTTTAACAAGACTCTGATTTGTAAAAAAGAATACCGTGCGGAATAGATTTATTTTTCAACAATGTGTAACGAACAGATTAGTACTCGTCATTCTGTTCCAGGTTGGTGTTCAGCAATACTTCATTCTGCGGAAGCGGGAATAACATCTTATAGGATTCCCAGCTTCCGCCTTTTGCGGTGGTGATGGCTGGCATCAGTTCCTCCGCCCTGCTAACGGCCGGGTTCTCGATGCCGTTCCATCTTTTCAGATCAAACCAGCGATGGCCTTCCATAAACAGCTCCACCCGGCGTTCCTGTTCCACCGCCAGCAATGCTTCTTTTTTTGCCAGGGTTAAGGAAAGATCGGGCAGCGGGTCCGGGACCTGCGCATCCGCCTGCGCCCTGGCTCTCCGCCTGATGACATTGAGGTCGGCAACGCCATTCTCCACCTGGTCCTGCTGAATAAAAGCTTCCGCTCTGATGAGGTACATTTCCGCAAGCCGTATAGTGGTAAAATATTGCGTTAGCACTGTGCCCGATCTGTATTTGTGAGGGAAGTAATAAGTGTTGCCGTTTGCGGTAGATGTACCTACCCAGGCAGCACTCCTGCGATTGTCACCGGGTTCGAAGCGGCTGAGCAAACTATTGCTCAACACGCCTATGCCCATGCCTGCACCTGTTGTAGTGGGAGCGCCGGTGAGCTCAAAAGCAATCGCAATTCCGGGATAGGCCACGCGGTTATTAGTCGCCATTTGGTGTATGGCCTCTTTGCTATTGATGCTGAATACACGCCCGGGGTCTGTTTCCAGTGCATAGACGTTATGCTTGTTGATGATGGTTGTGGCCGCCTTTTCCGCTTCCTCCCACATCCTGTTGTAGAGGTACACGCGGGCAAGCAAAGCGGTAGCTACGTCTTTATTTGGACGAAGCCGCATGGCGCCGGGAACATTCTTATCGTCCAGGTAACCGGCATTCAGCAATTTCTCCGCCTCCTGCAGATCTGCTATGATCTGCTTGTAGACATCAGCCCGGGGAGTTCTGGCAGCTTTCATATTCTGCCGGTAGTCCGGCGTGAGTAAAACCGGTACGTCACCGTATACGTTTACCAGCAGCAAATAGGAAAATGCGCGGAGAAATCTTGCTTCTCCTGTCAACTGGTCCCTGCTCGCCGCCGGAATTGCCGAGCCATACTTTTCAATATTTTCCAAAACGGCATTGATCTTATATATGGCCGTATAGGAACCGTTCCAAAAACCCCTGACGTATATGTTAACGGCGTCGAGCGAGTTCGTATGTAACTGCATCAAACTGGCATCTGTATTGGTAAGCGTGTACTCGTCGGCATACATGGCGTTGATCTTGGTGAGACACAGCCCTCCGGTACTGCCGAACATATTATAGACACTGGAATATACATCCAGCAAAGCTGCTGTCGCTGTCTGCTCCTTTTCAAAAGTGGCTTTCTCTCCCATTGCGGTTTCCTGCTCTCCTACCGTCACGAATTTTTTACACGCCGGCATCAGGATGGCCAGGATGCATATGATCGTTACAATTCCCTTATTTATATAAGTTGACATGATTTCGGTTTTATAGATCATAAATTAAACTGTACGCCCGCCGTCATTACACGCATTAACGGCATGCTCGTTGTTCCGGTTTCGGGGTCCACACCTTTGAAATTTGTAAACGTCAGCAAATTCTGTCCCAGCAGATAAACCCTGGCGTTGCTGGCATGCAGTTTCCGCTGCCATTCCTGCGGCAGCGTCCAGGATAATGAAAGATTGTTCAACCGCAGGTAGTAGGTATCTGTAAAGTACGCTTCACTCGAGCTGGAAGTTCTTGAGCGATAGGCGGGAGAGGTTGTGCTCTGGGTAAATTTCGGAAACAGCGCTTCCTCTCCGGGATTCCGCCAGCTGTTATTAAAAACATAGGCCGTGATGTTATTCTCCCTGCCGGCAACACCGGGCAGCACCGCGATGTCGTTGTTCCTCGTTCTTCTTGAATATACCAGCTGAATATCAAGACGAAAGTTCCTGTACTGCAATTCGTTGCTGATACCTCCGTAGAATCGCGGGCCTGTATTAACAAGTATTGTACGGTCTGCCTGCGTAAAGAAAAATGATGTGATAAACGAGGTATCTTTCCCGTTCCTGTCCCGGTACACGTTCACACCGGTCAGGGAGTTTACGCCTACATAATCATACAGCATCTCCAATGAAAGCGGGTAGCCTACAACATAGGATGTTGCATAAGTGGATAAAGCAAGGTTGGGATATGCCACCAGCTTGTTTCGCGGAACGGTAAGGTTGAAGGAAGTATTCCAGGAAAAATTCTCATTCCTGATGTTCACCGTGTTCAACGTCAGCTCCAGTCCTGTATTCTGAACGGTGGCCGGCAGGTTGCTGTTGATGCTGGTGAATCCCGTCATCGCGGGCATTGGTATGCCTACAAGCTGGTTGGAGGAACGGTTTCGGTAGTAGTTGACGGACAACATGAGCCTGTTCTCAAGAAATCCCAGTTCCAGCTCGATATCCATTTTCTTGTTCGATTCCCATCCATAGTCAGGGTTATACAACCTGTCCGGCTTCAAGGCCACTCTGTCTGCACTGGCGGTAGCAGAAACGGAATAAGTGGAAAGAAATGCATAATCGCCGATCGCATCACTGCCCGTAATACCGTAGCTGGCTCTCAGTTTTCCGTAGCTGAGAACAGGTGCGAATCGTTTGGCAAATCCCTCTTCAGAGAATATCCACGCCAGGCCAACGGCGCCGAAATTACCGAACTGCCGGCCGGGCCCGAAACGGCTGGAGCCGTCGCGCCGCATGGTCAGATTGGCGATGTATTTGTTCTGGAAATTGTAGTTCAGCCTGCCGAAAACGGCGTTGTACCGGTACTTGACGATGCCGGTTGGAGAAACGGTGACATTCTTGGCGGACGCGGGGTTGTTCATCAGCTTGTCGTCCAGGAAATCGGACGCACTTATACTGTTTGTGGTCCGCACCTGCTCCTGGAAGGTAGACCCGAGCATCACAGATAACTTCCCCTGGTAAAGCTTTGTTTCGTATTCGAGATATGGCTCCGCATTCCAGCCCGTATTCTGGATGGTGGCATAGTTGCCCTTGTTGCTGGTAGGATAGTAAAAGAAAGGATTGACAGCGCTTTTCGGCGTTAAGGAAACGGTGTTGAAATCTGCCTTGCTGTATCCCGTATTGGCTTTTAACCATACGCTTTTGAATAACCTGTAGGAGAACAACGCGCTGGAATTGAGGTTGTAGGACTTGAGTGACTGCGTTGTGCCCAGCGTATAGGCAATCGGGTTATAGAAGGTACCTCCTTCCCAGTTGATAGAACCATCTTCCTTATATAGCGCCGGCGCATTGGGCGGCAGGCTAAGGGCATCGGTAAAGGGGTTGAAAGAAGGAATGAGATTATTATCATAGGTATAGATCGTGGAAAAGTCTACGCGAAGCCGGTCGTTGGCAGACCGGTGATTTACCCCGAATCTCCCCGACAGTTTCCAGTCCCTGAATTCACCGGGGAACACGGATGTTTCTTTCCAGTAGCTTCCGTTAAGCGTAAACTGTGTATGCTGGTTGCCGCCGCTTAAACCTACCTGTGCGCTTGTATATTTTGCAGTTCCTCCCACCAGCACATCCTGCCAGTCCGTATACCGTGTAGTATCCCATAACTTCAGGTCATTGGCGGTTACATTGGCGGCACGCCAGTCCACACCATCATTGGCAAAAGCTTCATACCGCATATCCAGGTAGCGGCGGGTGTCCAGCAGGTCCAGTTTACGGCTCACCTTGCCTATCCCCTGGTAGATATTTACATTGAGCCCTGTTTTCCCCGATTTCCCTTTTTTGGTAGTGATCAGGATAACGCCATTGGCGCCACGGCTTCCATAGATGGCGGTCGCATCCGCATCTTTCAGCACTTCTATGCTTTCTATGTCCGCCGTATTGATCGAATTCAGGGCGCTTGCGCCGCCGAACGCGCCCATGGTGTTTCCCTGGCTCATGTTGATGTTGGTGGAATTAAAGGGAACACCGTCTATGATTATAAAAGGATCGTTCGCACCGCTGATGCTGTTCAGCCCCCGTATATTGAAACGTACCGCCGCACCCGGCACACCCGTTGTTTGCTGAATGGAAAGCCCGGGTACACGGCCGCTCAGCGCAATAATGGGGTTGCCTACCGGTTGCTTTTCTATATCGGCGGCCTTTACAGTCGTAACGGCACCGGTATTCAAACGCCGGGACGTGGTACCATAGGCAATGACCTGGATCTCGTCCAGCTTACTGTCCGATACCTGTAGTGAAAACCGTAAAGACGGAGAAACATCTTTAACGGTGATCTCCCGTGTGGCGTATCCCACGTAAGACACCACGAGAACATCTCCCGCGCTGACCTCAAGGTCCAGCATACCTTTTGCATCGGTAATACCGGATTTGTTCGTTTTCCGGTTGATAACGGAAGCGCCGGCGAGCGCCTGTCCTTCCAGGCTGGTAATATAAATGCGCACCGGAGGTACTGGCTGGTAAGCCGGAACACCTGGCTCAGCAGCATCGTTTTTCACATCATTGCGCCGTTCCACCCTGATCACCCGTCCAAGGATGCTCCATTTCAGGTTCTTGTTCTGCAGTATCCGGTCCATGACCTCCGCCACTTTCCTGTTACGAAAGACCGCCTGCACGTCTTCCTGCTTCATCATATCCGTATTCTCGTACATAATGACCAGGCCCGCTTTCTTCTCGATCGCTTCAAACAAGGTGGCCAGCGAAGCCTTGCTGTAATCCAGGCTGATGCGCTGCTGCTCTTTTCCCTGGCCGTATCCGGGAGAAGCTGTCAGCAATTGGGCCGCGCAAAAAATGCTTGTTAACCATACCGTAATTACCCTCATCATAAAAACAAAGTTTCTTGTAACAGGTGCAGGCACAGGGCATGCCCATCCCTTCAAAAAATGTCTGGTTTTTTGCATAGATTGCAACGTTTGAACTTTTTAAGAAAATTTTCAGACAGATCCCCTCGTTAGCCTGTCAAGCCGGGGGGATCATTTTTTGTACTATTCCCCGTAATCCTACATAAAATTCATATTGTAAAGCTGGTTTTGGCCCATATCGTTTCCCTTCAAGGCGAAACTGACAGCGGCAATGAAACAAGATCCGGTTGATTTAAAACCGCGGCCTGCGGCGTATATTTTTTATAAGACCCTTTTTTCATCCGTGCCTACTACAGAAAAGCATATTTTTTTTTCGGGAGCGAAAAAAAAACCGGCTACGTTCAATATCGGGGAATAATGTTAAACATTTATTTACTTTTGTTTGCTCCCATCGCAGGCTGGCATCAATGAAATATAAAAAAGGCATGGGTACTGAACCAATCGACTATAACGCGCTTCTGAAGCAACTGCAAAAGAGGGACCGGCAAGCTTTTGATCTTTTATACCGGGACATGCGTGTGACGTTGTATGTGGTAGCCATGAGCATACTGGAAGATGAACCTGTTGCGCAGGACCTGGTACAGGAATTTTTCATTGACTTCTGGCACCAGCAGTTGCACCTGCAGATCGAAAGCTCGCTTAAAGGTTACATGGTCCGCTCTGTTCGTAACCGTTCCATCAAACTGCTTAAAAAGCAGCAGACCCGGCGCCGGCGTCAATCCGCTATACCCGCCCCGGAAGAACTGCTGCCTCCTTCCCAACGCCTTGAGCATGCGGAGCTGATGGCAGCTATACACCGCGCGTTAAAAAAAGTCCCGAAAGGGGCGGCTGAGGTTTTCACCCTGTATTACACAGAGGCGCTCTCCTATGCACAGATCGCGGAGAAACTGCATATCAGCGTCCACACCGTGCGCAACCAGTTAGCCAGGGCGCTGCGCATATTACGAAAAGAACTAAAAAATCAATAGCATGCACGTAGTAGCCTGCGTGAAAAAAAGGGTCTATTAATTGATATGAAATTGCTGTCCGACTACGAAGAATATCTCATTTACGCTAAAATAGCCGGTTCGTTAAGCGGGCGGGAGGAAGCCGAGTGTGAGGACCTCCTGCGCAACAATGCGCTGGCCGCTGAAGAATATCAGCGATTATTGCAAAAGCTGCCGCCCGAAGATGTTTCCAGTGCATTCAGCCGGTTCAAAGATCCGGCAAAGTGGCCGGACAGCTACCGGCTGACCGGCGTGCTCCGTAAGGTTAAAAGCACTTCCACCCTGCGCAGGCTTTCCGTTGCGGCGGCGGCAGCCTTATTGCTGGGGATTGCCGGCACCTGGTGGCTGCAAAACGGGCCAACAGGTACAAAAAATGCGGCGCCATTCGAAGCAGACGGTATCCGGCTGACATTATCCGGCGGGCAGCAGATCGATCTTTCCCGCAATAAGGGCGTGATCAACAGTGGCACAGCACAGCTGACCAATTCCGGAACCAGCCTGCAATATGCCAGTCCGGCGGGGACGGGCGCGGCCATGAACAAGCTTGTTGTGCCCAATGGAATGACTTACCAGATCACGCTTTCAGACAGCACCAAAATATGGCTCAATGCAGCTACCCGGCTGGATTTCCCATTCGCCTTCGCCGGCAATACACGGGAGGTGACCATCGAAGGCGAAGCATACTTTGAAGTGGCCCCGATGCCCGGCAAACCTTTTTTCGTGCACCTTCCCAACAGCACGGTGCAGGTGCTTGGCACCCGCTTCAATGTGAACAGCTATGATACGGGAACAGACCAGGTAGCCCTGGTGGAAGGCGCCGTACGAATGAAAGCCGGGGCGCAGGACCTGCAACTGGCGCCCGGCAGAGCCGGTACATACCAGGCCGGAAAAGGGCTCTCTGAAAACAGTTTCGATCAGCAAAAGGTACTGGCCTGGCGGGAAGGTTTATTTTATTTCAAAAACGCTTCCATGCAGGAGATCAGCCGCGTAATACGCCGCTGGTACGGACTGGAAACCCGGATAGATAACGCCGCACTGCAACAACGTAAATTTACCGGCGTGATAGATAAAAATCAACCCGTCCATATTTTTCAGAATAACCTGAAAGCCATTTCAGGTATAGATTCCTACCTGGACGCCGGCAACATACTTCATTTCAAATAGCTAAAAATTCGCTCCCACAGCAGCACCATAGGTAACACGATGATCAAAACCGAAGCCTTCCGCTTTGGTATATCCCGCATAACCGTTCACAAACATCACATTCTTCTTCTCTTTTCCGATCGGGAATGAAAACGTCACCGGCAGCTCAGCACGGATAAAATCAGACGCCAGGTAACGGTAATCGTTCGTTTCCAACTGGGTTACAATAACGTAATCCTTGTTCGCGCCGTTGTATTCATAACCACCGCTAAGGTTCCTGTTATAACCGGCATTCAGGCCAACAAGCAACTGGCTGCTGCCAAGCCGGAAATTCTTCTTCGCGCCCACCTGGATGTAAGCGTTCTCTGTTCTTTTGAACGAGTGAGGAAGAATATATTCATCGTTCAGCTTCCTGTAGCGCGCGGAAAAGTTCGCCAGCCAGGAATAATCATTATTCCCTTTTTTACCGACAATGCTGTAGTCCAGCGATGCTTCCGTGGTCTTGAAAGTGGAGCGCACATATTTGGCCAGGGTCATCCAGCCTTGCTGGCTGCCGGAGTTATCGCGCTGGGTAATATACTGGATGCCGTCTATATGGCGGTTGTAATAACGGGCGCCGAGCGTGTGCAGCAGGCGGGATGATTCTTGCTGCACCGTAGCCCCGGCTTCCCAGGATTTACGCAGCACGGAGGCGCCGTCGCGCGGAACGGTAAATGATATGGTAAGGTCCTCCGCTTCCACGAGGTAGTTCAAATGCAGGAACAACGTGGCCTTTCCGCTGTAACGGTATTGCAGTCCCCCGCCCCAGCTGTCGCCTTCGTAGTTATTCGTTCTGCCGGAACCCAGCATGCTCACCGCCGTACCGAGGCCCAGCAGCTCGTAGTAGGTCTGGTCCACATACGTATTCACATTGCTCATCGTGGCCTCTTCTTTCACGTTGGCATAACGCAGGTTCAGGCCCAGATGCTGGTTGGGCGCCAATGCATAGACCACGCCCGGTGTAATGGACAGCGCATAATAATAGTTCTCCGTACGGATGTCGCGCTGCTTGGCGCCGCTGCTGGCATTGTAGCTGGCGCCCAGTCCCCATGACCAGCGGCCGTAGGAAGGCGTGGCAATGCCGAATTGCAGCTGGTAGTGTTGCTGCACCCAGTCACTGGGGTTCAGGTCTGCGATAATATAGGGCATGCCTCTGAACGGATCGATGATGGAAGCATTGAAGCTGGCTTCTTTGATCCCTTCCCGGCGGTAGTTGAATGAACCGGTGAGATAGCAGCTATCAAGGAAGATGCCGCCCTGTGTTTCCACGATCTGCCGGTTGCCGGAAACACCTTCCTGCGGGCGGTGAAAGTTGCCGTCATAAGCTTCATAACCCGCTTTCAGCTGGGAATAACGGTAAGGTTGGTCCAGCTGCAAACCGGCGGGGTTGCCGGACCGCTGCCACAGGCTGCGTTGCTGACGAAGCTCGAAAGCAGCCGGCGTATTGCGTGGCGTTTGCTGCGCGAAAGCGCCAAAGGAGGCGGCGGTGAGCAATAATGCGATATATAGTTTCTTCATTGTTTTCGATGTTGATTCACTTAATTGGTGTGGTTCCATGCGGGCATCTTTGAACCATGACGCCTGAACTGCGGTACTACGCCGCGCTCAAAGTCGTCTGTGCTGTTATTGGTGTCTATGAAAACGGGGGTGCCATCCGGGTTGGTGATGTCCGACACTTTACGGGCAACGCCCTGCGAGTTGTACGTAGCGCCCACATAGGTCATACCGGCATCGAGCACGGAAGGAACACGTTTGGCATTGATGGAATTCTGGTTGTTGCCGGCCTCCACCGCATCGAGGACGTAGCGGATGGGGATCTTGGCATACTGCGTGGTGGAAGTGGATGCCAGGTTCCTCGTTTTCAGCGCGGGATTGTTCACCGGGTCGTAGGTTTCACCGGGCGGTACGCGGAAGATCACATACGCGCCGCCGAACACGGAAGTCAGGTATTGTGGCAGCGTGCCCTTGGAAGCATTGCCGTTATAAAAGACATGCTGCATATCCACCGCCGGCTGATCGGGGAAATTCGGGTTGTCCATATTGAACTCAAACTCCGAGCTGCTGCAATCAACGGGAGATGCGGGATTGTATTGCGGCAGCTGGTGGTTGGCGGCGAACTGGGACATCACGAAGGATTCACCTGGCAGCAGCGGGTATTCCGTACCATTGCCCGGCACCTTCCATATCCGCTCCGCATAAGCATAGTCAGCGCCATCTTCCGCGGGCCACAAGGGCAAATTGGTGGTGGCGGTAGTTGGCGTAAGGTTGGCAAAGCACAAACCGTCCAGGTAAATCGTCTGGTCCGAGTTGTTGTATACTTCGTAGAACTGGTTCCTGAAATAAAACGGCGTAGTGCCGGCGAAGAAGATCTCGGTGAATACGAGCGGGCTTACCTTCAGACCGTCCACATCTATTTCCACGGTGCCGGCATTCGCTGTGACCGCATAATTTATTTTTGCGCCGTTCAGGTAATACACGTCGCCGCCGGGTGCCTGTGCGCGGCCGGATATGTTGATGCTGTAAATACCGGGAATAAGGCTGTCGATAGCCGTGGCGCCGGTACCCAGCGTCCTTTCCAGCCTGAACCCTTCCGCGAAGTTCTCGAATACCACTTTCAGACCGGCTGTACTGGTGATCTCCGGAACCACGGAATTGGCTTTTACCGTAATGGAGTACGGTCTTATTTCCTCCGCCTCCCGCGCATTATCGATCCTGGAACATGCGCTGCATAAGATAACAAGTGCTATGATGGAATATTTCATGTGTTGCAATTAGAGTGTGAGTGATAATTCCAGGCCAAAGAAATACTGGTTGCCTCTCCTGGTGAAAGTTCCCGGCACACGTTTGGATTCCGCCCGCTGATAGGCCCTGAACGCATTGTTGGCGAAGAACGATACACGCAGATAGTCCGCGATCTCTTTGGTAACGTTCACATTGAAGGTTAGCAGCGGCGGGTAAGATTCCATGATCTCGTTGGTGCGGTTCACGTTCCGGAGCAATGTTGCAAATTCCGGCTCGTCCATTTTCGAAGCATCGAAATCATATACCCGTCCATCATCCCTGGAGATGTATTTCACCGGAATGCTGTCGTTGCCCAGCCTGTACCAGTTGCGGTCGCTCCAGATCACCTGTGTGGTCAGGGTCACCACAAAACCCAGCCGCGGTATATTGTGGGTAGTGCGCAAAGTGGTCACGGCCGTTTCGTTATATCTCTTCTCCATCCCCTGTTCATACAACCCGATGTGCGTTCTGGCAGCACCGGCGTTGCCGCTGAAATCGTCGAAATAGAGATAATCCTTATTATAGCTCTGCGTATGCATAATAGCGCCATTCAATGCAAAGGCAGTACGGATCGATTTGAAGCGGCCCAGGTCCAGGTCCATTTCCAGCCCTTTGGTGCGGGCCACGAGGTTGTTGGTGGGCATGTAAAAGCTGGCGAGCACGTTGTTGCTGGCCGAGAGCTGGTAAGCACCCGTGCCGGTGCGTGTGTATTCGTTATACACCAGCGGTTTGAAGCCGGCCAGTGAATTGCCCATCGTATAGCCGTTGTCCACATCTTCACGGAAGCCGGTCACGCGCAGTGTAGCCTGTTTTATGTTCAGGCGAAGGCCCAGTTCCGCCTTTTTGTTCTTCGCGATCTCCAGCTCCGCATTTTTTGTGCTGAATACGCGCGTGGTGGTCATGAATACGCGCTCATCTTCAGGAATGCTGCTGGTAGCGGTTTCGTTGATGTTGATGTACTCGAAATAGGCATCTTCCGGATGGAGATAGAGTACGGACGGCGCTTTGGCCAACTGACCGTAAGCCCCGTTGATGCTGAGGATGCCCGGCACTACGTCCACGCTGGAGTTGATACGGGGAGATAATGCGGTCCTGTTCCCGGAGAAAACATCATAACGCACACCAGCCGCGATCTCCAGCCGGTGACCGCCTATCCATGTGCTGAAATTATCTTCCGCATACAGGCCCAGCTGGTGGATGCCGGGAATGTCTTTATAGGCCCGCTTTCTGAAGGTGGCGTTTTGCGCGGAGAGGTTCCTGTAAGGCGGCGCGGAATCCGCAAAGGCCTTGCCGTCGCCGAAGTTCCGGTCTGTCTTGAAGTCGGCCCCCAGTATCCAGCGGTGGTTGGTCCGGCCGATCCTGTTGAAAAAAGTAGCGGCCGTTTTGAAGAAAGTATTCAGTTCACGGCCATTGATATCGTACCGGCCGAGATAGGTACTGGGCAGATACACGGCATATTTGCCGGCATCAGCGGGATGGCTGGTGTTCAGCTGATTCCCGTCCACGTCCACATAATTCCTGTCAGGATGATTGGTCAGCACGCTGCCGTCGGTCGTGGTCATGGAGTAAGGGGCATTGGCGGCGGTGTATTGCGTTTCATAGAAGCTGTTCCTGGCGGTATAACCGATCCTGGCAACATAATTAAAGTTCCGCAGCCAGCTTTTATTGAAACGGATGTTGCCGCGTGTATTGAAGATCAGGCCCAGGTCTTTCCCGGAAGAGGCCGTTTTGGTGATCTCGTCGTCCGGGTTACGGTCACGGGTATCTTTTCCGTAGATAAGGTCCAGCGAGGTAGTGCTGGCCAGTCTGCCGAACAGCGTATTGGAATACATGGTACTGGCGGTGAAGCGCTCATAGCGGAGGTATTGCTGCACGGGGTCGTTGGTGTTGCGGGCATAATCTACTCCAACATTCAAAGCGCCTTTGCGGCCACCGAGGTTGAAGCCTCTGTTCAGGGAAAGCTGGTAGAGGCTTGAGTTCGTACGGCCCTGAACTTTCAGCGGCTGCACCCCTGCTTTTGTGTTCACGATCACCACGCCGGACGTTACATCGCCATATTCCACGCCGGGAACACCGCGGATCACTTCCACGGATTCCACGTTGTTCATGGAAATGCCGCGTACATCGTAACCGCCGCCGGGAGATGCGCCACCGGCCAGCGCAGCGGTGCCGCCGCTGACGGCCGGCGTCATGGTCTGCAGGTTGGCGTTGTTGGACATCGGCGCGCCATTCAGCATCACGGAGGCGCCGAAAGCGTTCATGTCTGAAGCGGACGAGCCTACGCTGCGGATGTTGATCTGCTTCGCAAGACTAAGGTCCGGATTGGTAATGATGCCACCGGGCAGCAGGGCCATCACGTCTGCCAGCGAGTTCGCCTGCAGGTGGTCCATCGCCGTGCGAGAAATGCGTGAGCTCGTCCCGTTGGTATTGGCGGTGGTGGCCGTGATCCTGACTTCCTCCAGGCGGAAGTCCGCATTGCGCAGCGTCAGTTGCAGCTCCAGGTCCCGGTTGACCTGCAATAGCGTGTCGATCGTTTCTTTGCCCAGGAAGCGGACGTTGAGGCCGGATGCGCCGGCGGGCACGTTCTGCAACAGGAAGCGGCCGGCGGCGTCGGACTGTGCGGTAATTCCATATGCAGGCATTGTAATAACGGCATACGACAAAGGTTTTTTACCGGTGTCGTACACCGTACCGGCAACGCGGTATTGTTGCGCGAAGGAGGATAATGCAAAAAATAACAGCAAAAGCATCCCCGTACCTGCACGATATGTGCATGTAAAATGTGATCTCATAGATGATGTCAATTAATGTGTATGTCCCATCGTTTCGGGATTGATCATAATATGTGCTTTGAATGTGCCGGCTCCCATCAGCCAGGGCATGCCCGGGATACCAGGCGTTGTGGGAAGGCCCGTGCTGGCCCCGGTGGCGTAGGGTACATATACTACGTACCGGCGCTGCCCGTTCTTTATCTCTCCCGTTTCTTTCACCAGGTCTTCACTCTTGCCCCAATATCCGTACAGGATGGTGGGGGCTTTCGGGAACGAAAGCGTGCCGGCGTTGATCTCGGCTTCGCGCACCTCGTCTTTCTGATGGATGTTCTTTCCCTGCGCCGCCAGCTCCCGGCCACGGGCCATGAAGGGCTCCAGGCGCCTTGGATAGGCATATACGTATACGCCGGACTGCCTGGGGTTCGGAGCGAGGCAGACCATATCATTCGTGCCCTCCCGTAGTGTGGTCACTTTTCCGTCGGGCGTGTAGCCGATCACGGTAGCGCTGTCCCGAAACTCTTCAGGCGCCGCCATCAGTGCTACACGGACCTGCACATCTGCCGGCAGAACGGGCCGTTGCTTTGTTTGCGCCAGGGCTGTTTGCGCCAGCAGCAGTAATACCAGTAACTGTTTCATTATTGAAAGATGTTTAAGTTCTTGCGTGCCTGTGCTTTTAAAGCAGCAGTGTACCCGTTTCCGCCGGCAGCTTCCCTGCAAAGCGCGATGATATCATCCCTTTTCCAGGAACGGGGGAACCAGCTCAATGCTTCCAGCGCCGCCAGTCTTACCGGCTCGCTGCTGCCCGCGTCTTTCGCAATGGTGATAAGTGCCGGTACGGCTTGATGATAGCGGTATGCGCGCATCATGGTGATCTCGGCGATCCTTTTTTTGTCCGGCTTTGAAGCATCAAGCATAGTATCCGCCAGCTCTTTCATCTTCTGACCGTTGCGGGTAACGGCTGCGATGATCTTCTTGTCCGCGTCGTGTTTCTTCAGCGCTTCCAGCATCGGCCCTTCGTTGATGAAGGTCATAGCCGTCTGCGCTTTGAAGGCAATACGTTCGGAATGCATGTCATATGCGATCATATTGGCGATGGCGGGCGCCAGCTCATCGCTTCCGATCTCGCCCGCAGCATACAGGGAGCGGCGGCGGATGAATTCGTAAGGATCAGTGGTGGCGGCTTTGAGCACCGTAATAAAGTCCCTGTTGTTCAGCTTTTCCAGCTGCAGGAACGCTTCCAGGCGGGTGGACTCATAGCCGGACCTGAAATAAGTGTCTTTCAGCAGCGTTGAATAAGCCGCTTTATCCATTTTGCCCGCCAGCTGTACGAGCGCCAGCGCCTGAACGTCTGCATCCGGGGTTTTCAGCAGGGATTTCCAGAAGACGGCGTCATGCCTGCCGGTGATGGCTGCGTTCAGGTCAAGCTTGCTGCTGCTTTTGAAACAAAAAGTAGGATCGCCCATGATGTGGGTTTCCAGGTAAGCAATGTGCTTAAACCAGTTCCCCACCCGAACGCCGTGCTGCAAAAGCCCCAACAGCTCGGTGGCCCAGAGGTCCTGCAACACGCCTATGCTGTTGGCGACAGATACAATATTGCCGCCTTCGGAGAATGGGTAATAACCGGCCAGGTATTTATCCAGGTGGAAAGAGCCGGTGAGGCAGTTATCCAGCAATACCATGCGGGCATTGGGCCGGGCAGCGATAATATCTTCAATGTGGATGTCCAGGTTATGATTGAAGATGGAATCGTCCTTCATCACTGCGGGGTCCAGTGCATTGTCCATCCACGACGCCGGTACATCCAGGTACTTTTCATAATTCGCTTTGGCGGCGGCAATGTCTTTCCCGCTTTCCTGCGCGGCCCGGATCTTGGACCGCAGGTAACGGAGGATATTTTCTTTAGACTCCGTGGGGCTGGACACATAAGGATATCCGTTGATCAACTGAATATCGCTGTCCCCATGACCATGCATGACGGCGAGGTCTGTTTCCGGCAGCTGCAAGGCTTTCAGCAGATGGAACTTCAGCGCGCGATCGTTGGTGAAGTGGAAAAACCGGATGGTATTGCCGGGCAGGAACAGGGCCGGGAACTGGTTCCGCAGCGCCATCTGCTCTCCGGCAAAGGAGTTGACGGATTCCGAGTTGTAGCCGTGCGCGGTGGAGACGAACATATTGTCAAGACTGTTCTGCTGCTTTTTGCCGGCCACCACTTTGCGAAGGTATTCGCGGATCAGCGTGTATTTGTCTTTGCCAGGCACTACCGGCGGCTTGATCCTCGCGGAGTAGATGCTGAGATGGACCTGTTGCGCCGCGTCCGGATTGATGCTGTAATAGAAATAGTTTTTCTGCAGGCTGTCCTGCTTGATGAAATCGAATTCCAGGTGAAAATCGTCATAAAAGCGGTCAGAAGGTACGGAGGAGCGCTGCCAGCTGATCTTCTGGTTCATTTTGAACGTAGAAGTGAGGTATTGCGCATCGCGGACCATGGGCACCGGGATATCGCCGATCAGTACAGCCCCTTCCAGCTGCTGCGGCCGGGCGTGCAGTTCTTTCAGCACCTTCCTGATCTCCTCCGGCCTGTTCCAGTGATGATGTACAATGTAAGTACCCAACCCCGATTCCTCGATGGCCAACCTGTAAGCGTTGATCTCTTTTGCAGCCTGTAAATAAGTAGAATCGTCTACTACGATGGCGAAGCTTGTTTTCGATGTAACGGATGGTCCCTCAATTTTTTGCGCATACGCAGTTGTCACACTCAGCGCGGCAAGGCTGATAATAATCCCTTTCATTATAATGCATTTTATTGGTCTCGAAGCAGTTCAGGGCGGGATGAAAGTCAACCGGAATTGGTATAGTTCGTACAAATTTCCGCCGCGAAGGTATGTGGCGGGAGAAACAGAAGTTTACGCAATCGGAAAAAGAATTGATCCGATTGGGAAAATCATGTTTCCGGGTAAGCTGCTTCGTACCGTTTATGGGAGCAAATATATAATATTTGCAACAATATTGCATTTATTATTTAAGGGATCATTCTGTTTTTTATGCCTGCGCGCTGTTTAAAAGCTCAAGTATGCCTTCCTGCCGGATGATCATCATCCCCTGCCGGTCTTCTGTTATGCCTTCCTTCATTTGATAAGTATACCGCGGATGAGGCCCATCCATAACCGTGGGCATATACGCAAAACGGATATTATTATTTTTCTTCAGCGGCGCCCCTACTTCGATAATATGTGTAGAGATCACAAACATGCATTCCCTGTAATCAGCAAAGCCTTCGGTCACCGACAATGTACCGTCATAAGCATCTTTTACGTTGGTGCCCTTGAATAGCTCGTCGAACATCAGCAGCAACCTTTTTCCGGCAGCCGCTGCCAATGCGGCCTGTTTTACGCGCACCACCTCCGCATAAAAATGACTGTATCCCAAACCAATGTTATCAGCCACATTAATGGAAGAATACAGACCTTCCCTGATCGAAAAACCGAAGCTTTCAGCCGCCACCGGGAAGCCCATGTGCGCCAGGTACAAGCCAATGCCCAATGACTTCATCAATGTTGACTTACCGGCCATATTAGCGCCCGTAAGAAACAGCACATTGGTATCTTTATGCATGTATATATCATTGCCAACAGCATGAGGCACACCGGGATGGAACAACCCGGTGGCCGAAAGAAAATTATCCTCCGGGGGATGTGCAATGGCATAGCGCAGGCCCCTGCTTTGCGCCACGCCGCCTACCGCGATATATACGTCCACCTCATATATAAAGGATAAAACAGCTTCCAGCTCTTTGTTCAGCCTGCTTTTTAAAAGATGATCGTAATGGGCGAGCAAACGGACCGGCAGCGTGGTATAGATATCGATATTTCTCAACTTTTCTATGCGCCTGTCAGCCAGTATTGTTTTGATGGTATTGATCCGGGAGCGGTAAGGCTCTTCCGGCGCCAGTGTTTCCAGGAACGAATGACATCTGGCAAGCGTGATGATGGTCGCCTGCAGGCCCTGTATTTTTCTTTTATAGCGTTCATCGTGCGTCAGCGCGGACAAACACTTTTTTATCACCGTATCCGCCAGTACCAGTATTTCGCTCTTGCCGCTTTTTTCATCCAGGTATTCCCGCATCTGGCTGACGTGCTGTACATCAAAGGGAAATTCACACCCTGCGTCCTGGAAAAAACGGAATACTTTGCTGCGGTTATTGATAGCGGCCACATCCTGCAACGGGTTGCGAAACATCTGGTCAAGCAATTGTTCGCCTCCGCCTGTTTTTACCTGGTTAAACATATGATAGATTGAACCCTGGCGAAACTTGCCCATCAGGTTCAGCTCATCAAGCGTTTGCTTATCTATACTGAAATTCATATCATCATCTTTAAAGTATTTGACTTACCGCACCTTCTTCCCTTCCTTCAATATGTCCAATATCCCTTCATTCCGTATGATCACCATGCCGTGCCGGTCATCGGTAATGCCCTGCCGCAGTGTATAGGGATATTCAGGAACATTACCATTCATCTCCGTGGGCATATATTGAAAACGAATGGCAGGCTCCTGCTTTAATTCTTCACCTGCCTCCACAATATGTGAGGATATAATAAAAAGACTGCTGTGATTCTTTGCAAAGGCGCTGGTAATGGCTACAGTCGCTTCATGCGCGTCTTTTACATTCGTGCCCCTGAAAAGCTCGTCAAAAATGACGAAAAGGGATTTCCTTTGGCTCAGCTCCACTGCGATCTTTTTTGCGCGCAGCACTTCCATATAAAAATGACTGGCGCCGATACCCAGGTTATCCGGCAGGTTCACGGTGGTGTACATCCCGTCCATGACCGAAAACTCCATCGCTTTGGCGGCAAGGGGGAAACCCATATGGGCCAGGTACACCGCTACACTGATGGAACGCAGCAGGGTGGATTTTCCCGCCATGTTGGCGCCTGTCAGAAAAATAACGTTATGGCCGGGGCGCATCGCTATGTCGTTCCCCACCGCATTTTTCAGCGCGGGATGAACGACGCCTTTTATGAGCAGTGTTGCTGTTCCCGGTTCTGTAACACGGGGGTAAACGTAGCCGTTCTTTTCAGCAAGCCGGCCGACAGACAGGTATACATCCAGCGTATACACATAGTGTAACAATTGCTCCAGCTGTGTATGCACCCTTTTCCTGAACAGCTGATCGTATGCGGTGACGGCTGAATAAGAAAGTTTGCCTTTCAGTTTTTCCTTTAACGCCGGCGCCAAAGCAGCATCCGCTAAAAGACCGGCCAGTTCATTCCTTTCCGCGCTGTAGGCTGGAAGGCTGGTGGCATCCGCAGTATCAGAAAATGCCTTCATGCTCTGCAGCAACTCAATGGTAGCCACAACACCGTCAACGGTTTCTTTTTCGCTCAGCGTATTTTGAGGGAGGCCATCGTTATCATCATCGGGCGTACGGACCAGGTATTTCTCTATTCTGTCCAGCACACTGCCGTTTACAGGAAAGCCTGTTTTTCTCAACGCGAACTGTTCTATCGTGTTCAGGCGGTTATTGATCCCTTCCTTGTCTGCAAGGGGTGCATTAAACCACGCCCGCAGCAATTTTTCGCCGCCGCGGGAATGCGTGTGGTTATAAATACCGAAGATGCCTTCGGCCTCCTGCCTTCCAAAAATGCCCAGGTCGTCCAGCGTCTGTTCGTCTGTCTCCAATAATCTGGCGGTCATGTATATGCTGTTTAATTCAGGAAAGATGATTGGTTATTTTCTTTTGCGGCGGATCAGCAAAATAGCTGCGCCGATCAATAGCAATGCCGGTAATACCCATATGTATAACACTTTTAATGTGGCAGCTCCTTTTCGTGTGATGAGCAACAGGTTATCCTGGTGAGCTTTGAAAGGATCGTAAATCGGAAATCTGTTATTGTCCAGCCAGCTGAAGAAAGCCTGTCCATATGGCGTAGAACCCTTATAGAGGTTGCTGGCCCAATCCGCATCGCTGGATACGATGATCCGTTGTTGTTTGCCATTTATATTACGGGTGAGCATGGTGGCCACCGGGAAGTTGCCTTTGATATCACCCGCCCGGGGGCTGAATACCGGCGCTGCGGAATCCGTGACCACCGGCCCCATTTTTACCCAGGCCGCCGCCGTATCGGCCGCTTTCAGCAACGTTTCCGCTTTAAACGGCCCATTCCCGGCAATGACAAGCCCGGTTGCCCC
Organism: Chitinophaga cymbidii; assembly: GCF_007992715.1. Taxonomy (GTDB): domain Bacteria; phylum Bacteroidota; class Bacteroidia; order Chitinophagales; family Chitinophagaceae; genus Chitinophaga; species Chitinophaga cymbidii. Next base: position 266,494 of record NZ_BKAU01000005.1, on the reverse strand, counting down.
GGATATGGACATTCTCAATGGATCATCCGGCGTGGTGGGCTTTAGTTCTTTTCTTTTCAATTTCCACTTCCTGTTCAGAAATGCTGTTTCCTCCGCGATATCCAGCGCGGAATCGGCGTATACCGGGTAAAAAATATGCGGCATCTCATCATAAGTGGGCTGCACAATGGTCCCTGGCAGCAGTTGTACACCGAGCTGTTGCAAAACCGGGTTGAGTATGTGCTGTTTACCCGGTTCACCCAGGATCATCATGTTGCCGCCTTTATCGATATATTCCTTTATACCGGCAACCGCTTTTTCGCTTAACTGGCTTTTGGGATCGGCAAGTACAAGCGTAGAGGTGTTTTCCGGGATGGCGGCGCTGTCTAAAACAATGGTATCTACGTCAAACCCGATATTGATAAGGGAATAGTTCTCGCTTTTCCCTGTAAAAAGCAACGAATACTCCCGTTGCCCGGTTTTGAAAGGAGAACGTTCCCAGTTTCCCGCGGCAAATACTACCCTGGGGATCGTATCCTGCATCAGCCGCTTTAGTGCGGCATTGACATTGATCTCTTTGGGCCAGATCTCCGGCGTCCTGAACGTCCGCAAAAATTCCGTTCGGCCGTTGTATTTCAATTGCATCACCAGCTTCAGGTTCTCCGGCCGCAGGTCAACCTCCTTCCTGACATCCCCGGGCGATACAAAATCATCCGGGTCGAGCTGATATGCCTGTGCTGCTTTTTCGGCGATCTGTTCAAGCGTTTTACCGGGAAACATGGCATACACACTGTTCCCCATTATCGCGCTGTCATGATCATAATAGTTGACATACCTGAAATTCATATCCGGTTTAAAGCGCTGGTATTTTTCCCAAAGGAGTCCCAGGTATGCATTTCGCGCTCTGGGTAATCCATGTGCAGCGTTGGTGCCGAGTACATTGGTATAGAGCGTTACTTCGAGCGGGCCTTTATCCATGCTTTTCAGTATCTCCTGTGTGCGTGGCCCTACCGTATGGAAATCTCCGGAAGTGGCATCCAGGTAGGCCGTAAATCTTGGCTTGGAGCTGACATAGCCGATAACCAGCGCTATGACCAGTACGGTGGTATATTGCATGGCCCGGACAAACCAGGGCTTGTGTTTGCGGGTACTGTTCAGTTTGATGAGGGTAAAACCAAGAAACATGCAAATGATCACCATGAAATAGATCACGTGCTTCGTGGGCAGCAGGCCCTGTGTCATCCTGTCCGTCCGGTCCTGCAAGGAAAGAAACCAGGTAAGGTCGCGGACGAAATCATATTGCTGCCAGAGCGAGCCGATCCGGGTCAGCACAAAAACAATTAAAAATGTGCTGATGGCAGACACCAGCTGGTAGCTGCTGAGCGTGCTCATAAAAAGACCGATCGCCGCATAGGCGGAAACAAGCAGGTAAAAACCCAGTACTGCCGACAGCAGCACGCCCCATTCAGCTGACCTGATCACAAAAACACCTGTCAACATAAAAACGCCGACAATAACAATTAACATGCAGTTGAAGATCGCTACGGCCAGGTATTTGCCAAAAACGATCTGGTTGGTTGTAATTGGGGAAGAATACAATAACTTGATGCTGCCGTTGTTTAACTCCCGGCTGAACAGCCCCATGGTCAGCAGCGGCACAAAAAGATAGAGGTTGTTCGCTATATTCCTGAATAGTCCATTTGCTGAAAACAAGGCGCCTGTAAATGACTTGCCCGGACCGTAGTCAATGAACCACGGTGTATTCTCCAATAGTATATCCTGGCCATTAGCGGAATTGTACAAAGGGTTGGTGAAAAAAATGGCGCATTGTATAAAGAATATGATCAACAGGAACCAGGCTACAGGAGAATAGAAAAGATTACGAAGCTCCGCTTTGGCAATTTTAAAGATCATGAACTATGAATTGTTGGTGATGAATTTGATAGATCCGTTCCGGTGTTTGTTGCGGCGGACGCCGGCCTATTTTTTTGAAAGTTGTTTAAATGTATCGTCGAGGAGCCCTTTGTCAAAGCTGATCTCCCTGAGCCGCCAGCCGCTCAGTGCGCCTGTTTTGCTCAGTTCCTCGGCAATTTCGTTGGCATCACCTTCCACATACACGCGCACCTGCTTGCTTGTCAGAAACTCCACTCTTTTCACCCCGGCTATATCCAGCAACTGCGATTTAACGGGCGGATTTTCCATTCTCATCAATATGCTTTGCGGTTGCAGGTAGTTATCAAAAGCATCCATCGTATCCGCAAACACGATCCTTCCACTTTCAATCATTGTAATGCTGTTGCAGAGCAGCTGAATTTCAGACAGTATATGGGAAGAAAGCAGCACGGCATGGTCCCTGGAAATTTCCTTGATCAGTTTCCGGGCTTCTATCAGCTGGTTGGGATCGAGACCGTTGGTGGGCTCATCCAGCACCAGCAGGCTGGGTTTATGGATCAGCGCCTGAGCAATGCCTACCCGCTGCTTGTACCCGCCTGACAGATTGCGGATCAGCCGGGAGCTTAAAGCGGCAATCCCGCAGCGTTCCTTCACTTCTTCCACCGCCTTTTTAATTTTGTCTTTGCTGATCAGCCGCAACTGCGCGGAATAGGAAAGATATTCGTCGATGGTGAAGTCCGGGTACAAAGGCGGGGTTTGCGGCAGGAAGCCGATATGTTTTTTGGCTTCAACGGGATCTTTTTCCAGATCAATGCCATTGAGCCATACCTGTCCCTCTGTCTGGTTCAGCACCCCACAAATAATATTCATGGTAGTGGATTTACCGGCCCCGTTGGAGCCCAGCAAACCAATGATCCCGGATCGTTCAATTTCGATATTGATATCACGGATAGCCCAGGAAGAGCCATACCGGTGAGAAAGGTGCGCTGTTTTTAAAATAGATGCCATGTGTGATTGATTTGCATTAGTGGTTTTTTACGATGACCGCGGAAAGTGGCGTCAGGGACGAACCCGCCTCACCGCACAATACCAGGGTGAAATTCCGGTAGCGCCAGAGATTGGGAGATGCCGTACCGGGATTGTTTACATTACTGATGGTAAAGCTGGTCAGCAACTCGCCGGTGCCGCTGTTCCTGAATTCAAATACATAACTGCCGGTAGCGGCGTTGGCCGCATATCTTTTAAATGCCGTGATGCCTTTAAAAGGCAGGTGATTAACCTCGGCGCCATCGGCCTGCCCTTTTATATTCACACTAACGGGAAGGCCGCCCTGCGCGAGGTTGACGAAGCGCAGGCCCATACCGCTATCCGCAGGCGGGAAATAAAGCGGCTGATCTTTCACCAGCAGCGTATCCGGTTTATCTAATGTACCTGCAATAAACAGGCTGCCGATATATCCGCTGGGAAATTCAATGTCCAGGTTGATCAATGGCGGACCGCTTACCAATTTGTCATTCCGGACGGCGTAGAGGTAAACAGTTCTTTTGCCGGACAAAAACCCGTATTCGTATCCCCCACCGGATACTGCCTTGGAGAGCGTAGGCGGGACAGCTGTTTGTGGCGGTCCGGCCAATTCGCTGGACGTTAGCATGAGCGACTGGTAACCGGTATCTATGAGCGCGTTAACAATCGTGAGGGAGGCAGTGCCATCCGGCTTGAGCTGCTCTCTTGTGCAGGAAGCAAACCCTATGATACCGGTCAGTACTATAAAAAAACAAAGCAATTTTCTCATGTCGAATTTTATTTACGATGTGGTCAGTTCCGGTTTCCGGACATGGCAGTGTTGATCTGATCAATACCCCGGGTTCTGTTTTAACCTGGGATTAAAGTTGATATCTTTGGGAGGGATGGGATACAGCAATTGCTCATCCCCAGCCCATGGCTGCTTTGCAGGTATTGCCGAAAGTACGCTCCTGGCCTTGCCGGTGCGTTTCAAATTGAACCAGCGCTGCCCCTTTTCACAAAAAAATTCGGTTTGCCATTCGCGCGCCACGGCGGCAAGCAGCGCTTCTCCGGATAAGGAAGAAGGCAATGCGGGGAGGCCGGCCCTGGCCCTGATGGTATTTAAATCCTCCACGGCTGCTGCCGGCTGCGCTGCACTGGCCCTTGCATTGGCATCCGCCCTTACCAGGTACATTTCAGCGAGGCGGAGCAGCATATAATATTCTGTGGGAACCGCATTCCGCACCCTGTTGTATTGCCCCGTTTTATACTTCGCAACGTAGAAGAACGTATCCGTTCGGGAACCGGCAGCAACAACGATGCTGTCTACCCAGCGGTCCCTCCGTTTGTCGGAAGGATCAAATGCGCCCAACAGCTCATTTGACAGGCAATATCCGATAGCGGGGCTGGTAAGACTGAAGGGAAGCAAAGCAAGCCCATCGTCTGTTGCGTTTCCCAAGCTAACATCACTTGTATTTTGCTTAAACTGAAAGATAGCCTCCCGGCTGTTTTTCAGAAAAACGCTATCGAGGTTCCGTTCCAGGCCATACAATCCGGAATTACCGATCACCCTGCCGGCCGCGGCAACTGCCTCCGGATAATTTCCGTTAAACAGGTATGCTTTAGCCAGCAGGCCCGCCGCGGCCCATTTGTTGACCCTGATCCTTTCCCCTCCGGACGCGGCATAGTCTCCCGGCAGCGCCGCCTCTGCCTCTTTCAGGTCGGCGATGATGAACTCGTAAACCTGCTGCGTGCTGCTGCGTGCAATCAGGGCTGCGTCGCTATATTCGGTAGTTGACACGATTGGAACGTCCCCGTAAAAATTAACGAGATAAAAATAGCAGAGGGCGCGGATGCATTTTGCTTCGGCCGTGAGCACCTTGCGAACGGGCTCGTGCAGGTCGCCTGAGGTGGATGCGGCAATGCCCTCGATCACCGCATTGGCGGCATAGATCACCGCATACCCGGCATTCCACGTGGCGTCTGTAATAAAACCGGCATCCGGGGCAACACCTTCCAGGCTCAGGCGGTTAGCTGCCAGGAGGGCCTCAGGGCCAAATGCAATAGCATTCACCCGTAACAGCTCATCGGATGAAAGCGACGCATGCAGGGTAATAGGGCGTTTCACAAAGCCGCTGGTCATCAAAGTGGTGTAAACACCATTCATGGCCATTCCGGCCAGCTCGTCAGAACTGAAGGCGGTCCCGGAGGTTATTTTATCCACGGGGTCTGAAATATCCACCAGCTTTTTACAGGATGCCGTGCTGAACAGGCAGCCCGCCAGAACTAACAGCAGAACAAGACCGGCTGTTGACTTTCCCAGATATATGCAAGAACATCTCATGGCTTTTCTATTTGAATTGACAGGTCAGTTTTAAACGATAAATGGCGGCCGGCGGCAGTCCGGAATGCACATCAGGATCGAGTCCGTTGTATTTTGTCAGCAGCAGCACGTTCGACGCTTCGCAGGCCAGCATGGCGCCTCTTAAACCAGCGTACTTTACCCAGGTTTGGGGGAAGGGATGACTGAGGTAAACGTTATTCAAACGGATATAGGAAGCGTCACTGTACACCAGATCCGAATTCCGGAAGTTGCCGATATTCCTGTTTGTTGAAAACGCAGGATTATCCGCGATATCGCCTGGTTTTTGCCAGTGATTACGATAGAACTCCACGGGAACATTTGCGTTAAATGTGCCGTTTGAAAAAGCTTTGCCGGCATGGATGTTTTGACCCATTTGCTTTTTGTAACTAAATCCCAGGCCGAAGTTCAGTTGCCGGTACCTGCCGTCGACATGCATGCCGCCAAAGAATTCCGGCAGCCTGTTCACAATAACATACCGGTCGTCGTCTCCGGTGGTTGGTACCTGTGTACTGTAATCGCTGACTTTCCAGTCACCGTTGTAATCTTCAAACTCATACTCACCTGTCAGCGGGTTTATGCCAAGGTAGTGATAGAGGTACACCAGATCTATGGACTGGCCCACTTTGTATTGGCTGAAATAGGGCGTGTTTTCGATACCGGGAAAGGATTTCAATATATTCTTATTCTGACTGATATTGAAGGCGGCCGACAGATCAAATTGTTTCGTTTGGATCATCCTGGCGATTACAACGCCCTCCCAACCTGAATTTTGCAGCACCAGGGGTATATTGTCCACAATGCCGGTAATACCGGGCGTGTTGATATAACCCGGTGTTGGCACACTGGTAAGCTGATTGGACACGCGGTTGCGGTAATGCACGATCTCTGCCGTGAACCTGTTGTTCAGGAACCCGATATTGAATGCGCCCTCCAGGTTGGTCTGGCTTTCCCACCCATACCGCTGGTTGGGCCTTACAGAAGGCGTCAGCGTTGACTGGCCGTTGTAATTATTGGCCGCTGTCTGTATTTGCCAGAGCGCCAGATATTGGTAGTCTGAAATGGCATCACTGCCTTTGATCCCGTAACTGCCCCTGAATTTTACGAGGCTGATAAAATCCGGGAGCGCCTTGTTCAGCCATTTTTCTTCTGAAGCGATCCAGGCCAGGCCGACCGATCCAAAATCACCATACTTTTTTCCCGGTCCGAATTTTGAAGACCCCTGGCGCGTTCCAACAAGATTAACGATGTATTTTCCCTCCCAATCATAATTGACGTTGGCAATAAAACTGGCATCTTTGCTTTTGGCAGCTTGCATCTCGGGTAATGTAATTGTGGCGCCGTTGATAGACTGGATCAAGGCATCAGACGTATACCCGGCCCCGATCATCGCAGTTGAACTTGCGTTCTTGATCACTTCCTGCCCCACCAGCTTAATGGACAGCAGGCCACGGCTGATCTGCACCCGGTAATCCAGCTGCGGATAAATGGTCAGACCGGAAATAGTGGTCGTGGAAAAGAAATTCCTTCCCTGAGGGTTGCCGTAAGGCGATTGCTGGGCAATGGTGATGAAATTCCTGGTATTGTTATTTGAAAAATTGTAGCCTGTTACCAGTTTAAAATCCAGGCCATTGATTATTTTATAGTTCAGGGAAAGGCTGCTGAACAGTACTGTTCCGGTTTGGGGATTTGGCATCGACTTGTATATCCCGAAAGGATAAACACTGGCGCCCGGCAACAGGCCGTCTACCGTCCATTCAGCCCAGTTGAGGGAGCCGTTTGCATCATATATTCCGGGGCCGTTGGGAGCATAAGTGCCGAATAACCCCCGGGTTACATCTACATTACTGTAAGTAAAATTTGTGCTCAGCGAAACGGAAAACTTCCTGTTAAGGGTAGCATGGCTGACGTTGGAAGACACCGTAACCCGTTGCGTGGCCCCTGAAAGGTCCGTTGTATTGGTGGTCCGTGTATAGTTGGCGCTGATCCTGAAGTTGGTCTGATCGCTGCCGCCGGATACGCCTGCGGCGACCTCTGTGGTCCTGGCAATGCCACCCATCAGTTTCCGCTGCCAGTCGGTATAGCCGGTAGTATCCCAGTACAACAGATCGGGCGCTGTGGCCAAAGTGGGGGTCAGCCCGTCGTTCTTGAACGCTTCCCTCCGCATCGCCAGGTATTGCTGCGTGTTTAGCATGTCATAGTACCTGGCGTTTCTGCCCATGGTAAAAAAGGCGGGGGTTACCTGCAATTCAAAACGGGTAGCGCCCGGCTTGCCTTTTTTGGTGGTAATTAAAACGATGCCATTGCCGCCACGGGCGCCATATACCGCAGTGGCATCGGCGTCCTTTAAAACTTCAATACTTTCAATATCCTGCGGATTGATATTGAACAACGGGCTTTGCCCGCCGGTGGTTAGAGAATTTGGATTGTGGGGGCTCTGTTCATATCCGGGCGACACCCGGTCCGTGCGCCCTCCCCCTGCATTCAGGGACAGTACGTTGATGGGCACGCCATCAACAATATACAGCGGGTCTGAGGGCACTCCCTTGTTTAATGAGTTCAGCCCCCTGATCTGCACGCTGACGGGAGAGCTGGCATAGCCGGTAGTAGGCGTGACCACCATGCCCGGTACCCGCCCCTGTAAAGCCAGGAGAGGATTCATCACCGGTTGCCGCGCCAGTTCCTCACCGCCAACTTTTGTAATGTTGCCGGTTGCCAGCCTGCGGCTGGTTTTACCAAATGCCGTCAGCACCACTTCATCCAATGTACTGGTGGCCTGAACGAGGTTGATGATGAGCGGCCGGCGGTCAGAGCGGTATGCAGCTGCTTCAAGAGTGTTATAGCCAATGCAGCTTACCGTCAGCGTATCATTGAGGCGGACATTATCCAGGTAAAACTCTCCTTTTTCAGTAGTTATTACCCCTTTGCCGGTACGCTTTACAATTACATTTACATTATCTATCCCAACATTCCGTTCGTTTAACACAACACCGCTGATAGCGGTTACAACAACCTGTTGCCCTTCCGCTGTCTGCTTTGCCGGTGCGCTTTCCGCGTCTTTCCTTTCCTGTATGATGATCACTTCGCCGACTACCTGGTAGCGGATGGGCTGGTCTTTAAAACAATGGTCCAGCACGGCGGCAAGGTCCGCTTCTTTAACCGTCAGGGTAACCCTGATGTCATTCATTTTGGCGGGCATGTACTCGTTATAAAAAACGGTATATCCTGTTTGCCTCGTTATTTCTTTCAGTACTTTTTCAAGGCGTTCGTTTTTTACGGACAGGCTGAGCTTTTTGACCGGCCGCCGCTGTGAAAAAGCCGGAAACTGCAGCAATAGGCATAAAGCAATTAATGTGATGGTCAGTCTCATTGGCATCATTTTAAATTCGATGAAATGTCTGGTGCAGGAGATGGCATGTCCGCTGTATGCAGGCGGAAACAGATACTCTCTGGTTGATAAAATATTAAGTCGCTGGTTGTTTTTTTATTCTGGCAGTACGATAATTTTTTTCCCCTCTATTTTGAAATGCGCACCGGAGGCTTCAAGTATTTTTAATACCTGGAAAGCGTCATGCGTTCTTGAAATTTCCCCGCTGAATCTCATGTCCGTCACCTTGCCCTGGAATTCCACGGTTACATCATACCATCGCTCCATTTGCCGCATGATCGTTGGCAGGTCCGTTTTGTCAAAATGGAAGAAGCCTCTTTTCCAGGCCATTACGGCCTGAATATCTGCATCAGGTACGAGCCTGATGGTCCCGTCCTTACCTGACCGCACCTGCTGGCCGGGTTGCAGCAACTGCCGCTTGTTATCCTTTTTAAACTGAATGGCGCCTTCCAGCAAAGTGGCCATCAAAGCGGGCTCATCCTCGTACGCATTCACATTGAAGTGCGTTCCCAGCACTGCGATCTCTGTGTTGTCAGTAATTTTTACCCGGAAGGGTTTGGTTTTGTCCGGCGCCACTTCAAAATAGGCTTCCCCTTTCAATATGACGGTCCTCTCCTTGTGTTCAAAAGCGACCGGGTAACTAAGGGACGATCCTACGTTGAGCCACACCCGTGTGCTGTCGGGCAGCTTCATTTCAATTACTTCACTGCCTCGCGGGTTGGTTAAGGTGTTCATTCCCGCCCGCGCCGTATGTACAATATCTGTGGTATCGCTGCTATATTCATAAGCGATCCGCCCATTGCCCAGTTTCAGCAGTTTAACCCGCCCCTGAATGGCCAACTGGCCGTTATTGACACTATCCAGGTATACATCGCTCCCGTCTGCCAGGGTCAGTATTGCCTTGTTCGTTTGCGGCGACGCAACCATGGCTACCTGCCGGGGATCAATTCCCTCCCTGCCTGTATTTTTCTGTAACGCCCAGAACCAGGCCGCCAAACCCAAAAGCCCGGCCAGGCAAGCCGCTGCCAGCCATCGTAACCTGAAGGTCCTGCGATCGTTCGCCGGCGGCAGCGCGCTTTGCGGTTCCCCGAACTGCAACCGCGCCAGGATTTTCTCCCGGACCTTTTCTCCGTCAAAATCTTCATGCACGGCTAAAGATCTGTCCGCGTAAGCACTTGCCAGAAAATTATCCAATTCCTCATTGGAACCGGCTGCCGACATCAGGTCACCCAGTTCATGCACCTCCGCAGGACTGATGGTATCCTTCACAAATTTCTGAAGTAAGGTTTCAAATCTTGAGTTTGCCATATTCTATTTCTTAAAGACGGGAAAAAAAGCAGGGCTAAGACAAGAAAATAAAAAAATTTGTTCCGGTTGACAAATAAAGTACTCAGCGAAGGGACAAAACAGCCAACGCTGCAATAACGAGGCGATCCCCCGCATGGGTTTCCATATATTTCCGGATTTGCTGCAGGGCACGCACCACATAGGTTTTGGAAGATACTACTGAAATGCTCAACCGGGCTGCAATCTGTTCGTGGGTGAGTCCCTGTTGCCTGCTTAATGCAAACACATCTTTTACTTTACCGGTCAGGGAGTTGACGGCCTGCTCCATAACAGCTTTCAGCTCGTTCAGCTCCAGCTTTTCCTGCGGCGTTTGTGTGGTAACCTGGAAATACTGTATCAGGAAGTCAATATTAGACGGATCAAACACCTTTTTCCGCAGATGGTCCAGCACCAGGTTTTTCGATAAAATGTAGAGGTAGGAAGCGGGGGTCTTCACATCCCCGAGTTTCGAGCGGTTTTCCCAGAGCCTGATAAATATCTCCTGCGAAAGGTCCTTTGCCTGCTCCGGATTTTTTGTCAGGTGTAAACTGGTACCATATACCTGGGGCCAATAGTGATCAAAAACCTGCCTGAAAGCCTGTTCATCATCATTTGCAATCCTTGCAAACCAGTCTGTTTCAATATCACTTTGTGGCATATGCGGGTAGCAGAAGTGAATTAATGCCCCGAAAAATATGTTTAATATTTCATTTCGCCAAGCCTGATGCTGACTGATGATTTATATTGGTGGACATCGCCTTATATTGGATAAGCAGTGTCACTTTTTGTTTCAGACAGCACAAAAAAGCTTTGTACGGTGGTGATATTGGGCAATGTTGCCAGCTTCCTGTAGAAGATATGGTAGGCGTCCATATCCGTAGTGGCGATGCGCAGGATAAAATCAAACGTCCCGGTCATCTGGAAACATTCCATCACCTCGGGGAATTTCACCACTTCTTTTTCAAACGAGCTCAGGGTATTGGCCGAATGGTCCTTCAACAATACATGGCTGAAAGCGATCAGACTTTTGTCTACCTTCTTCCTGTCCAGTATCGCAACGACCCGCCTGATGTAGCCCTGTTCCTTCAGCCGCCTGATGCGCTCGTGGATCGTGGCGACGGATTTGTGGAGCTTGTATGAAATTTCTTTGTTGGTCAGTTCTGCATTCGTTTGCAGCAGCCGTAAGATCTCAATGTCAGTATGATCAAGGTCCATCATCGTTCAAAATATTAAGGAGCGAAGCCCGTAAGAAATTCGGTGTTTTGTTAAGCGGGCAGGCTTTTTTGCTAAAACAAACCTGCATTTAGCAAAAAACCGGAATTTTTACGGTTTTTCCATGAATCACGCTTAATATCAAAAACATTTTTGAATTTCGATTGAAAATATTTCAGGCGTAAGGTAATATTTTAAAAATATTTGCCGGCAAAAACCAACCATTAGTTTTTTTGATCACCATCATATACCAACCATTCACCCTTCAAGAGTTCCCGTAGCCGGGAACTCTTGATTCCAACACCAAAACAATCACCTGACATGAACAAGCATTATATTATGCCGCTTGAAAAAGTGGGCATAGGAGATATCAGCCTGGTAGGAGGAAAAAATGCTTCCCTCGGAGAAATGCTTCAACATCTGACAAAGATCGGCATCAAAATCCCGGACGGCTTTGTGATCACCACTCACGCCTACGATGAATTCATCAGGCACAACGACCTTATTGCAAGAATACAGGCACTGGTTAAAGAGATTGACTACAACCAGGTGGAGTCATTAAGGCGGGCAGGACTGTCCGTCAGGAACCTGGTCAGGAACGCGCGCTTTCCCACACACCTGTCGCAGCAGATCATTGACGCCTATACGGCACTTTCTGCCCGGTACGGCCAGGACATTACAGACGTGGCCGTGCGTTCTTCGGCCACCGCGGAAGATCTGCCGGACGCCTCTTTTGCCGGCCAACAGGAAACCTACCTGAATGTAAGAGGGCCGGCCGCACTGGTAGATGCCGTGCGCAACTGCTTTGCCTCCCTGTTTACGGACAGGGCGATCTCCTACCGGCAGAATTTTGGATACGACCACTTTACGGTAGGTCTTTCCGTTTGCGTACAAAAAATGGTACGCAGTGATCTGGGCGCAAGTGGCGTTGCCTTTTCGCTGGATACGGAATCAGGGTTCCGGGATGTGGTGGTGATAAACGGCTCATACGGACTGGGAGAAATGATCGTGCAGGGAGCCGTATCACCTGATGAATATGTTGTGTTCAAACCCGCACTCAAAAAAGGGCATGCGGCATTGATCGAAAAAAAGCTCGGGGCCAAAGACAAGATGATGGTCTATGGTGATGATGCCGATGAAAGGGTCAGAGTGATACCCACCGAACGCGCCTTTCAGCATCGTTTCTGTCTGAAAGACAGCATGGTCCTGCAGTTGGCAGGCTGGGTGATGAAAATTGAAGATTATTATTGCAGTATAAAAGGGACCTGGACGCCAATGGACGTTGAGTGGGCCATCGACGGGATCAGTAAAGAGCTGTTCATCGTACAGGCACGGCCGGAAACTGTTCACTCCCGGAAGAACAATAACAAGTTCATTGACTACAGGATCAGTGATGAATCGAGAGGCGATAAAGTACTGGTAAAAGGGATCGCTGTAGGTGATAAAATTGTCAGCGGCAGGGTGAACATCCTCTATTCGCTGGACAAAAGAGTGCTGGAAGGAAACGAATTCAATGAAGGAGATGTGCTGGTCACTGATATGACCGACCCGGACTGGGAACCCATCATGAAAAAAGCATCCGCGATCGTTACCAACAAAGGAGGCAGGACCTGCCATGCAGCCATCGTTGCAAGGGAAATGGGATTGCCGGCGATCGTTGGCTGCGGGAATGCCACCGAACCGTTGCGGGACGGGCAAACCATCACTGTAAGCTGCGCGGAAGGTGATGCAGGCTACGTTTATGATGGAGCGATCAGGTTCGTCAGGGAAGAATATGATCTGGACAGCCTGCCTGCTATCAGCACCGACCTGTTGCTGAACGTGGCCTCCCCTTCCATGTCGTTCCAGTTCGCCCATTTGCCCAACAAAGGTGTAGGTCTTGCCCGGGAAGAGTTCATCATCAATAACTATATACAGATGCATCCCCTGGCTTTGCTGCAGCACGAGCAGATAAAAGATGCTGAATTGTCGGAACAGATAAAAGCAAGCATCGCCGGTTATGAAAATGAAGAGGACTTTTTTGTGAACAGGCTGGCATGCGGAGTTGCCAAAATTGCCGCGTCTTTCTATCCCAATAAAGTCATTGTCCGCTTCTCGGATTTTAAAAGCAATGAATACTACAATCTTTTGGGAGGAAAGTATTTCGAACCGAAAGAGGAAAACCCGATGATCGGCTGGCGTGGCGCTTCCCGCTATTATTCCGATGCCTATAAACCTGCATTTGGCCTGGAATGTAAAGCGATCCGGAAAGCCAGGGAAGAAATGGGATTGCACAACATCGTTATGATGATCCCGTTTTGCAGAACCGTAGAGGAATTACTGAAGGTCCGGCATACAATGGAGGAGTTTGGATTGATCAGGGGAGAAAATGGCCTGGAGCTTTATTTGATGGCTGAACTGCCATCCAATATCATTCTTGCCGATGAATTCGCGAAACATATTGATGGATTCTCGATCGGCTCCAACGATCTCACGCAATTGACGCTTGGACTGGACCGTGATTCGTCCCTCGTAGCTCATCTTTATGATGAGCGGAACCCGGCCGTGAAGGAAATGATCAGGATGCTGATCAGGACAGCCAAAAAGAATGGGGTGAAAGTAGGGATTTGCGGGCAGGGGCCGTCGGACTACCCGGATTTTGCGCGGTTCCTGGTAGAAGAAGGTATTGACAGCATTTCCGTTACGCCCGATTCCATTTTCAAGACCATCCATGCTATTGCTGCTATTGAAAAGGAATTGAGAGAGAAAAAACAAATTGTTTCAGCAATATAAGATCAACCTCCGGATACTGGTGCTGATGTATGTTTGACACACTGAAAAGGCCTCCTGTGAGGTCTTTTCAGATGCAAGCTTCCGCTCAAATCTATTTTCCTTATATTTTATGGGCGTACGCGGATGATCGTTTTTCCTTTTACCCGCCTGGTTGAATTGAAGGTAGCAACAGCGTCGTCGAGGGTAGAGATGGCGCCAATATGCGTCCGTAAGCGTCCTTCGCGCAGCCGCTGAACGATCCCGCTCAGTTGGGTGCGATCGGGCATAACAACGAAGTCGACCGTCAGGCCGTCAGCGGGCCGTACGTCGGTGGGGCCGGTGATGGTGACCAGCGTCCCTCCCGCGCGAATCAGGCCCGCAGACCGTTTCGCGATGTCGCCACCGAGAACGTCGAACACCAGGTCAACCCCGCCGGCATCTTCCAGAACATCGTTTTCGAGGTCAACAAACTCCTGCGCGCCGAAGTCGAGAGCCGTCTGACGGCCGTCGGCACGCCCGGTGCCGATGACGTATGCGCCTGCCTCGCGTGCGAGCTGGACGGCCATCGAACCAACAACGCCGGCCGCACCGTGCACAAGAACGCTCTGCCCTGCACGAAGCCGGCCGTGTTCGAACAGCCCCTGCCAGGCGGTAAGGCCCGGCATCACGAGGGCCGCGCCTGCCGTGAAATCAACGTCGCCCGGCAACGGTGCGAGGTTGCGTGCCTCAACAGCTACATACTCCGCCAGCGTGCCGTCGCGGGTCCAGTCCGTAAGACCAAACACCCGCTGCCCGACTGACAATCCGGTTGTTCCATAGCTAAGCGCGGTGACCACTCCGGCCAGCTCATGGCCGGGAATCGAAGGCGTCCGGTCACGGCCAAGCCGGTCAATCCAGGTCGAAGGCCATGACAGCTCATCCCCCGTGAATCCTGACGCATAAACCTGCACAACAACATCGCCGTAGTTAGCGCCTTCCCCGTTCGGCTCCGGCCGCTCTACCAGCTTCATTCCGGCTATTCCCGCAGCCTGGTCTGTTACAATAATCGCTTTCATAACATACCTCCTTTTTTGATTTTTTAATCTTGTATCGTGAAGTAAAACTAGTTTTAAATTTGGTTACCTTAATGGTCCAATTTCAAAATACCAAGGGGTCCAGTTATGATTAAAAAATTCCTTGAGATCTCATTTAAAAAAGACGGGCAGCACAGTCCTTTATACCTGCAACTGGAATCGGAAATTATCCAGCTGATCTGCCGCGGCGTTCTGAAACCAGGTCAGGCGCTTCCATCCTCGCGTGAACTGGCGCAGAGCCTGAAAATCAACCGTAAAACAGTGGTGGCGGCTTACGAGGAACTGGGCGCGCAGGGCTGGGTGGAAAGTAAGGATAGAAGCGGCATGTATGTTTCCAGCCATCTTCCTGATACTTCCGTTCGTTCAACGCATCAAAACAGCAAAAAGCTGATGCGTAGCCGGCAACCCGGCTATCCATTCATAACAAAACGGCCTTCTAACGGAGCAACCAGCACAGATTCAGCAGCGCGGCCGCCGTTGTATAAAATCGATGACGGTTTCCCTGATCCAAGAATTGCCCCGATAGAGCAGCTGGTGCGGGAATACAGAAGATTGGGCAAAAGCCGCTTAACAAATCAGTTTCTCATGTATGGCCCCGAGCATGGCTCCTATCGCCTCAGGGTTGAACTTGCCAGATTTCTAAACCGTACCAGGGGGATGCAGGTCACTGAAAAAGAAGTGCTGATAACCAAAGGGACGCAGATGGCCATCTATTTAGCTACGCAGCTGCTCGTCCGGCCCGGAGACATTGTATTTGTACCGGAGCCAGGTTACCTGGATGCGAATCAGGCCTTTAAGCAGGCAGGCGCCAATCTGGTATTCATTCCGGTAGATAAGGATGGTATGGATGTAAACAGGATCGAGCAGTTGTGCAAAAAAAAGGCGCCCAGGATGATCTATATTATCCCCCATCACCACCGGCCTACCACTGTTACCCTGAGCGCGGAGCGGCGCATGCGGCTTATGAGCCTGGCCGCCAAATACGGATTTGCATTGCTGGAAGACGATTACGACTTTGATTATCATTTTACGAGCAACCCTCTTTTGCCTTTGGCAAGCGTGGATACGGACGGACACATTATCTATGTAGGCTCTTTTTGCAAAAGCATTGCGCCCGGTATCCGGATCGGGTTTATGGTGGCCCCGGAAGTGGTAATAAATGAAGCTGCCGCCCTTCGCAAACTGATAGACCGGCAAGGGGAACAATTGCTGGAAGAGGCGACTGCCGAACTTTTGAGTGCCGGTGATATTTCCCGGCACATCAAAAAGTCCCACAAGATCTACCAGGAGCGATTGGAAAATACCTGCCGGCTGCTTCGGGAGCAGCTGGGAGCATATTTAACGTTTGACAGGCCGAACGGCGGATTGGCCATTTGGGCCACCTACAAAAAGCATATAAGCGCCAGCGCAACCGCCCTGAAAGCAGGAAAGCTGGGATTGAAGATCAGTGATGGCAGGAATTATTTTTTCCAGCCTGGTACTTCCAGGCCACATGACTTCATACGCATTGGTTATTGTTCTTTGGATGAAACGGAAATGGCCGCTGCAATTCAAATATGGAAGCAGGCGCTTGCTCCTTACACTACTCCCCCGTATTCTTCAACTGCATCAACAAAGCATAAGCCCCTGAAATAACAACCTTCCTCCCTTCCAGCCCACCGGAAATGATCACCGTTTTCCCATCATTTACCTGCCCCTTTTCCACCGGCGTCATGCGGAATACCCGCTCGCCTTCCTCCACGAACACATAATCCCTGTTCTCAAAATTTACAATGGCCTCATCGGGCAGCACCTTCTCCCTGCTGTCGTTCAACCGGATCTCCGCGTTCATGTACATGCCGGGCACCAGGCCTTTGTCGTATTTTTCAAAGTGGCAGTGCACTTCGGCGCTCCGGTTCTCGTTCAGGGAATGGCTGATGAGAATGATCCTGGTATCATATTTCTGGTTGGGCTTCGCGTTCGTGAAAACGGTGGCATGCTGTCCGATGGATAGCTTACCGAGGTCTTTTTCGTACACGGTCAGGTTCAGGTGGATGTCTTCCGGGTTTACCAGTTCGAAGATCACGTCGGATGGCGTTACGTATTTCCCGATGTTGACGTTCACTTTATTGATGTAACCGTTGATAGGCGAATAGATATTTATCGTCCGGGAAATATTGTTTTCGGTGAGGCGGTCCGCGTTGATGCCGATCAGCGCGAGCTTGGCGGCAAGGGCTTTTGTGGCGATGCTGACATCCCGGTATTCGCTTTCCGCCTGCTGCAACACCTTGTCGCTGCTGGCTTTGCTACTGTTGAGGGATTGCTGGCGCTCGTATTCTTTCATCGCATATGCCAGCCGGTTTTTCGCGGAAAGATATTCCTGTTGCAGCTGAATGAACTGCGGATCTTCCATCACGGCGATCAGCTGGCCTTTCCGCACGTGCGTGCCGGGCATCATACCGGTGGATTTGAGGTATCCGCCGAGCGGCGTGCTAACAGAAACGAGGTTCTGCGGCGGCACGTCCACCTGTCCGCTTACCCGCAGGATGCTGCTGATGCTCTCTTCGGTGAGCCTGCCTGTTTCCAGGTCGATGTTTTTAAGCTGTTCCGGCGTCAGTTGCACGAGGCCGGTTTCTGTTGCAGCAGGCTCCTTTTCTGCTTCCTGCGGAGCCTTGCTATTGCAGGCGCATAACAAAACACAAATATGGAAAATGATGGTACGTTTCATGATTATTTGGCTAAAAGATAATTCAGGTGAATGATGCTGTTGTTCAGGTTTTTGACGGCGTCGAGATAATCGAGCTGCGTGTTGAGGGATTGCTGGTTGAGAACGGTCCATTCCAGGTAATTGATTTCGCCTGCCTGCAATTGCCGGCTCAGCGTGGCGGTGATCTCCAGTGCGTTCCTCAGCGCGCTTGCTTCGAAGTCGGCGACGATCTCGCGGTATTGATGCACCCGGGCCGATGCGGAGGAGAATTCCGCCTCAAGGGCGCGCGCCTGGTATTCGGTTTCGTTCTGCGCGATGCGCCGGGATGTTTCTGCCGACCGTATCCTGGCTTTCTGCGAACCTGTAAAAACAGGCACCGCCAGTCCAACCTGGAATGACTGAAACCGGTCGCTCCGGTTATACTGCACCCCGTCCCGTATGCTCAGGTTATTGTATCCCGCGCTCAGCTCCGGGAGCAAGCGCGACTTTTCCACCAGCACGGTCATTTCAGCGGCTTTCTCCCGTTGTTGCTGCCATTTCAGCAAAGGATGCGCGGCCAGCGCGGAGGTGTCCGGCACGGGGGCTTCCAGCTTGAAATCCACCGAGGCGGGAATACGTTCCTCTTCCGTATTGAGCAAAAGCATGAACTGCTGCTGAAGCTGCACACGTTCCTGCCGGATGCTCTTTTGCAGCATCCTTATCTGCAGCAGCTGGTTTTCCGCGCTGGCTTTTTCCAGCATGTTCGTTTCGCCCGCCTGCAGCCGCAATCCCGCCACCTTGAAGAATGCGCTGTAAGCGGTATCCATTTTGATCAGCAACGCTTCTTTTTCGGACAGGAGCCGCAATTCATAAAAAAGCGCCGTCGTCAATCTCCTGATCTCTGCTTCCTGCAGCTCCGTTTCCAGCAAAGCAACTTTCCATTCTTCCCCCAACTGGCGGCGCTGGCGGCGGTAAACAGTAGGCAGGCTAAAGCTCTGCATCACCGATATCCTGTCATCGGAAAGCGGGCTGTTAAATTTGCCGTATTCCGCGCTGACAACAGTTTTGGGCAGGTCTACCCCGGTACCCATCAATTCCCGCGCACGCGCTGCCCGCAATTTCCTGTTCTGCATCTGTAAATTATTGGCTACCGCCGAATCCAGCGCTTCCTCCATTGAAATGGGCTTTTGCGCGAAGGCCGGCGTGGCGAGGAAAAGCAGGATCGCGCCGGCGGCGAATTTCCCGGGCCTGATCCGGATGCCCCGTTCAAAAGCAACATACAGGATCGGCAATACGAACAGTGTAAGCAAGGTGGCGATCATCAAACCGCCTATGACCACAGTTGCCAGCGGCCGCTGAACGGACGCTCCCGCGCCGTTGCTCAAAGCCATCGGCAGAAAACCCAGCGAAGCAACGAAAGCGGTCATCAATACCGGTCTTAAACGGGTGACCGTTCCCCGTACAACGATCTTTTTCATATCCTTTTCCCCTGCTTTTTTGATCCTGTTAAATTCCGCTACCAGTACGATGCCGTTCAGCACCGCAATACCGAACAAGGCGATGAACCCAACACCCGCGCTGATGCTGAAAGGCATTCCCCGCAAGGCCAGCAGGAAAATGCCGCCGATGGCGGACAAAGGGATGGCGGTATAAATGAGCAATCCGTATTTAATGGAGTTGAAGGCGAAATACAGCAGGAGGAAGATGAGCACCAGCGATACCGGTACCGCGACGGACAAGCGGGCCTTGGCTTCGTTCAGGTTCTCGAACGATCCGCCGTAGCTGATGGAATATCCCGTGGGCAGCTTCATGCCGTTTTGCACCTTCCGCTGAAGTTCTTCCACGATACTTTCCACATCACGGCCACTCACGTTGAAGCCTACAAGTATCCTCCGCCGGGTGTCTTCCCGCTGTATCTGGCTGGGGCTGTCGGTCAGCTCCACCGAGGCTACCTGGTACAGGGGTATCTGCGTTCCCGCCGGCGTGGGTATCAGCAGGTTTCTTACATCGCGGATATCGGTACGTTGCTCGTTCTGCAAGCGTACTACCAGTTCGAAGCGCTTCTCGCCTTCGAAAACAAGGCCCGCGCTCTGCCCCGCGAAAGCGGCGTTTACGTTGCGGTTGATATCCGAGATATTTAGTCCGTATTGCGCAATGGCCGCACGGTTATATTTAATGACGATCTGTTGCGTGCCGGTGATCTGCTCCACATACAGCTCCGTGGCGCCGGGTACCGACCGCACGATATTGCCAAGCTGCCGGGCATATACGCCCAGCGTGTCCAGGTCTTCCCCGAAGATCTTGCATACCACGTCCTGCCGCGCGCCGGTCATCAATTCGTTGAACCGCATCTGCACAGGGAACTGAAAGCTAGTGGTCACGCCCGGCACTTCAGCAGCGGCGGCGCCCATTTTCTCCGAAAGCTCATCGAATGAACGGGCGGATATCCATTCCCGTTTGGGTTTGAGATTGATGATCATATCTCCCATATCCATCGGGAGCGGTTCCGTGGGTACTTCACTGCTGCCGATCTTGGTAACGATATTCCTGACCTCCGGGAAACGGCTTTTCAGTATCCCCGCCACCTTTTGTACGTTGCTGATCGTTGTATGCAGATTGCTGCCGGAAAGCACCCGTGTTTCCACGGCAAAATCGCCTTCCTCGATGGAGGGGATAAACTCGCCGCCCAGCCGGGTGAGCATGAACACGGCCACCACAAACAATACCGATACGGCCGCTACGATGATTTTGGGCATCGCCAGCGCTTTGGTGAGCATGGATCTGTAACGCGCTTCCACACGCGCCATAATGCGGTCGGAAAGGTTCTGTTTCGTCTTGACCTTCCGGCTCAGGAAAACGGCGCTCATCATGGGAATATAGGTCAGGGAAAGAATGAACGCCCCCAACAACGCAAAAGCCACGGTCTGCGCCATCGGCTTGAACATCTTTCCTTCAATCCCCTGTAAACTGAAGATGGGCAAATACACGATCAGGATGATGACCTGGCCGAACACGGCGCTGTTCATCATTTTGGAAGAAGCGCTTTTGACTTCCTGGTCCATGTCTTCCCGCGACAACATCGTCATCCCCCCAAATCTTTTGCTGTGGCTCAACTGATGCATGACCGCTTCCACGATGATAACGGCCCCGTCCACGATCAACCCGAAATCCAGCGCCCCCAGGCTCATCAGGTTGCCGCTGACGCCGAAAAGATTCATCATGATCACCGCGAACAACATCGACAGCGGTATGACAGACGCTACCAGCAAGCCGGCCCGCAGGTTCCCGAGAAAGATCACGAGCACGAACACAACGATCAGCGCACCTTCCATGAGATTCGTTTCCACCGTACGGATGGCGTTAGACACCATGTTCGTCCGGTCCAGGAACGGCTCTATCACCACACCTTCCGGCAAGGTTTGCTGAATTTCCGCCACCTTTTCCTTGATATCTTCAATAACTACGTTGCTATTCGCGCCCTTCAGCATCATCACGATCGCGCCCGACACTTCCCCTTCATCATTATAGGTCAATGCTCCGTACCGCGTAGCGGCGCCGGTTTTCACCTCCGCTACGTCGCGTATCAGCAAAGGCGCGCCGCCCGCAATATTCCTCACCACAATGTTCTCAACATCCTCTTTGGTGCCTATCAGACCTTCGCTGCGGATATACAACACGGTGGCATGCTTTTCTATGTAAGAGCCGCCGGTGTTTTCGTTGTTGGTCTCCAGCGCTTTGAACACATCGACAATGGTGATGCCGTGCGCCTGCAATTTACCGGGACTTACCGCTACGTGGTATTGCTTCAGCTTGCCGCCAAAGCTGCTCACTTCCGCCACGCCCTTCACGCCCAGCAGCTGGCGGCGGACGATCCAGTCCTGGATCGTTCTCAGTTCGGTAATGTCGTATCGGCTTTCGTAGCCTTTCTCCGGCCTCACAACGTACTGGTAAATTTCACCCAGTCCGGTGGAGATAGGCCCCATTTCGGGTTTCCCGATACCGTCCGGTATCGTTTCCTGTATCACGGCAAGCCGTTCGGATACCTGCTGCCTCGCCCAGTAAATGTCCACGCCATCGTCAAAAACAAGCGTCACCAGCGAAAGACCAAAGCGGCTGTAGCTGCGGATCTCCGTGATGCCGCCAATATTGCTGCTGGCCTGCTCCACGGGAAAAGTAACGAGGCGTTCGATGTCCGTTGCCCCATAAGAAGGCGCCACGGTGATGATCTGTACCTGGTTATTGGTAATATCCGGTACAGCGTCTATCGGCAACCTGAATAATTCGAAGATGCCATAAATAATCAATGCGATGGTAAACAACGCAATAACGAGTTTATTCCTTACGGAAAAACCGATAATTCGATTTAACATTAAAATGCAGTTTGATCAATCCGGAAATAAGGACAGGTCAGGCATCATAGATGGCCTGGCCCTAAGCAATGATGGATGATCCGGACCTGGGAGGCTGCCAGATCCTGCTGAAGTTGCCGGAGGGGATGAATTGATCGTTCTTTGGGAAAAGTACGTCCTTCACGACCGACATCACCGGTCTTTTCAGGTTGATGGCGCAGGAAGGAGGAATAGCGGGACTGCTCATGACGGTTGAATCTACCTGTTTGAAAGGTAGCTGATTGTCCCTCTCCTGATCATTGTCGGTATGGGGCAGATTATTATAGTGGTCAACAAGATATTGGGAAAAGGTAATGGAATGGTTTAATTGCCTGTGTTCATTGTAGTGCTGGATGAGCACAGGGAGCTTGGCTATTTCCCTCAGCTCCGTGCTGGAAAAGGCATAGACGGCAAACAATATGAGCGCAATCCATTTTTTCACAGTGGCAAAGGTAAAAAATATCATCGGTTTTGATAACTAACTTATTTTCGCGTCATGGAATCTACGGCGCAAGTAGTGGTAATCGGAGGAGGGCTGAGCGGCCTGTACCTTTCTTACCTGCTCAACGGACAGAATATTGATTACATCCTCCTGGAAGCCGGCTCCCGGCCGGGCGGAAGGATACATACGGTAACGGGCCCTCTGAACACGCCCCTGGAACTCGGAGCTACGTGGTTTTCGGACATTCACGTACATCTTATTGCCCTGATCAATGAACTGGGGTTGACGAAATATCCGCAGTTTTCGCACGGGATGTCCCTTTTTCAAACAAAATCTTTCGAACCGCCGCAAAAGTTCTTCGTGCCCGGATCTGATACTCCCTCCTACCGTGTTCAGGGCGGCACAGCAAAACTGATAGATTCCCTTTGCGAAAAATTGCCGGAACAAAGGCTCCGGTTAAATACGGAGGTGTCTGCCATTGAGGATGCGGGGAACAGGCTGAAGATAAGCACAACGCAGGGTGAAACATTTTACGGGAGCAAAGTGGTGATCTGCATGCCGCCACAGCTGGTTTCCCGTAAAATTCAATTCAGCCCGGCCCTGCCGGGGGCCTTGCAGGAAGTAATCGGAGCAGTCCAAACCTGGATGGCCGGAGCGCTAAAATTCACGCTGGAATACCACACTCCTTTCTGGCGGAAGAACGGCTATTCCGGGATGCTCTACAGTCACGCCGGCATCATCATGGAAATGTATGACCATACCAATTGCGAAGAAACAAAATTCGGGTTTACCGGGTTCCTGAACCCCGGTGCAGCCGCTTATACCCCGGAGCTCAGGCAGGAACTGGTGCTGCAACAGCTTACAACGCTGTTAGGTGATGAAGCCGCCAGGCCGTCTGCCTATTTCGACAAGATTTGGAATGATAAATTCATACAGGACGGTTCACCGGTTATCCAAAGACCGCATCAGCATCACGGACATCCTCTGCTGCAACAATCGTATATGAACGGAAGGCTGCTGTTTGGCGGTGCGGAAACATCGCCTTCTTTCGGAGGGTATATGGAAGGGGCGGTTGTATCGGCGCAGCAGGCATTCCATACTTTAAAAGGCGGCATTTGATTCCATCGCAACATTTCGTAATTTAACTATCCATGAACAGCGAAACAGCGCTTCCATCACCATAAAAACAACTAAAATGAATAATAATACAGCGAGAGTTTACAAGATGGCCTTTGCCAGTGTTTACCCGCATTATATCCAGAAAGCGGAGAAAAAAGGACGCACCAAAGCGGAAGTAGATGAAATTATATTCTGGCTGACGGGATATAATGAAAAGTCGCTGAAAAAGCATCTCGATAATAAAACCAATTTTGAAGATTTCTACGGTCAGGCGCAGATCAACCCCAATGCTTCAAAGATCACAGGCGTGATCTGCGGCTATCGTGTGGAAGAAATAGAAGATCAATTAATGCAAAAGGCCCGTTACCTGGACAAGCTGATAGATGAACTGGCGAAAGGAAAGGCGATGGAGAAGATTTTAAGGAAGTGAAGGCGTTATTTGCGTCTAATTAAATGCCACGGTAAATTCCACAGAATCCCCCGGCTTAATGCTTTCATGGTGGTTACAATGCAGTAATGGCAATGTGATGAATGCGCATTTTGACTGATGAATGAACGTATTAAAATCCATAAACGACCAATCTGTCTTTATACACGCCTTTCTCCACCCTCCACAACACTAAATATCCTCCCGCACCATCACTGTTCATCATTTGTATATAAAATGTATCGCTTACTTTATCATAGTTTACCACTGCATTGTAAATACCAGGCTCATAAAGCCCATCCAATGCAGATTTCGGCAATTCCAAAGTCTTTTGTCCTGTCCGGATTTCAATTTTTTCAAATTGCCTTGTTGGCATCCCGCCATCAGTTCCCCAATATCTTTGATTGTCTATCAATTCAATTTGGTCAGGATAATCTTTTATGTAGGTAAACTTATGCTTCCTCTTGTCAAATGCGGACTGTGAAATAGTTATTGCTATGTCTTCCTTCTTAAGGACTATTTTATTTTCAGACTCCTTCGTGATGGGAATTTCCGGAAAATCTGCAATCAATTTATACCTGTCCTGATAAACATAGCCATTCAGTTCCTTCGCCGCTTTTGTGTAGTCAATATTTGTCCAATTCCCTTTTTTCTCGAAGCAATAGATCAAATGCCCATTTTCCAGCTTATCAATAACTTTGCTGTTCTGCTGTCCATCTGCTCTGACATTTAAAAACCCGTCAGCGTCTGAAACAATAGCGAACTGTCCAAAAGAGTGCAGGAAGCAAATCAAAAGGAAAACGGTCAAGGGATATTTCATTGTGTGGTATTTGGCAATTACCGAATATACACAATAAACACATTTAGTTCTGCAAACGTGTTACCGTAATAACACCATCGGCGCCGGTATGCTGCCATACATCAATACTCCCCTCTTTCGAAACCCGGAGCTTCCGGCGGGAACCATTGACAGACAAATAATACATTGCCCCCGGCGTAAACCCGTTCAATGAAATCCTGTGCCGCCCGCTTTCTTTTATCGCAAACCGGACCTCCTGTTCATCGAACCGCTGAACAGACAGGCTGATAGCCTTTCCCGAAGCAACAGATAAGCACACGGAATCCTGATCACCAGGATAAAACCTCACCATCCCCTTTCCCCCGCTTACGCCAAAAGTGGTATCAAAGCTCACCGCGTAAAAAGGAGATACGACTTGGTAACTATTTTCATCCAGCCAGACGTTATAATCGACATTCCGTAACGGGTATGTGAAACTTGTGCCATAGAGCGACGGCGCCAGATTCGGCGCAATTACCAAACGGTTCCAGCGGGGCTGTATGCCGTAGATATCGGAATACAGCGCGGTAATGCCGGTGCAAATCCCGGAAAGGATATCGGTGCCTAATCCCTCTTGGGTGGTTCTGCTGTAACGCTGTGAAGAAAGCCCGTCCTTTTCGTATTGATCTAAAAGATGGTTGATATATTTTAAGGCAAGCTGCTTGTCGTAGTGGATGTAAGACTTTACACCGATATAACCCCAGGTAGGGAAAATATCCCCATTCTCATACCTGGGAAACGGCCAGTTACCGCCGGACACTTCTTCGCGTTTGAAAGAATCAAAACACAAAGGCCAGTGAAACAGGTTTTCCGCCGCCGTGCGTTCTTCGATCTGCTGTATGATGCTTTGAATCCTTTCCTTATCATCACACAATCCGGATGCAATAGCCATGAACTGAACGGGCGTTACAAGGTTATCGCCATGCACGGAACCATCGTTATCCCTCCAATAGACGAACTGTTTCTTTGCATCAGACCAGAAGCCGCCTGCTTCAACGGGTTTATTGAAGGCTTCCTTCAGGCGTTGGGCAATGGTTTCATATTTGATGGCCGCCGCTGCATTTCCCAATATCCGTTCGCAGGAAGCCCATTTTACCAGCGCGTCATACATCTGTGCGTTTACGAAAGCGTTCTCGAAAGATGCCCATACAATATCGATCCAGTCGCTGCATTTGGCTTCGCTGATATTATTGTTCATCATCTCGAAGATGCCGTTGTGATTGCTATCCCGGCGTATCAGCCAGTCCAGCGCCTTGCGGCAGCTGTTCTGATGGCCGTTCAGCCAGGCTACATCCCCGGTAAGATTGAACAGCTCACTTACGTTGATCACGTACCCGGTTTGCGAATCGATCGTGTATCCCCACATCGCTTCATAATAACCGGTTTCCGCATTAAAGGTGCCGGCTATTTCGTCACCGGGGGCGTTATGCCAGCGGGACAGCACGCGGCCGTCCGGCAGCATCGCCTGATCCCGCTCCTGGTTTAAGGTGGAAGCAAGGTTATTGGTATAATTGCTGTCGGCAACGGCCAGCGCTACCTGTGCAAAGAAAGGTTCATGCAGGCATTTCCAGTTGGTGATCCATCCGTTACCACCCACGATGTTATTATCCACCACACCGTATCTTGCCGTCGTATTCAACAGCTCCCGTACCGCTGCCGCATTGATGTTTTGCAGGTTTCCCCTGTCGTAAGCCTTGAAATAATCCACATAGCTGATGGTGAAATGTGCAGCGGCGGTACCTTTTTCTACCCTTACCGGGGCAAAAACATCCGGCCGGGCATGCACAAAGCGGCTGAGATGATGCCGTTGTTTCACAGGTTGGGCGCTGACGATCTGTGTGCTGGTAAATTCTCCTTCCGCGCTGTGCGAGTATTTTGTGGCGATCTGATGGCCGTTCAATGCTTTTGCCTGAACAGACAAGGCTTCGCCGGTTTTATCGTTCCAGAAAGTGGTGCCGCCGGTATGTACGCCATAGGTGTCATTGATCGTATGCAGGTACTTGCACCAGACCATGCCGCCGTTATCAATGATGCCTCCTTTCCAAACAGAAAGATTGTCAAAATTCCATCGGGGGAATGCCATGTCTTCCAGCGTATATGCATCAGGGTAGTTTCGTTCGAGCTGCCATTCTATATCGTTCTTATTCAATGTAAATATCCATGTTTCACTAACGTCACCGTAATTGATCTTTGTTATGCTGACGATATTCCGGTTGATCTTAACGGCGGGAGTTGTGACGGTTTTTTTTGACGTATAGGCAGATCCGTTGGTGGTGAAACCGGTATAGACTCCGGAGGGCGATAATTTATTCTTCCCTTTTACCAGCAATTGAGAGATGTAACATCCTATTGAATAGTCGATGACAAGTGCTGAAAGCCCCTGCTGGGTGACGATGGTGATGGTTTTATTTAGCTGATCATGTACGATGCCGTTCTGCGGAAGATCATTGGAAAAGCATTTTGTTATGTATAAAAAGCTCGTTAATAACGTTATCACTATTCTCATGTGGCCATTTGATTTTTTGATGACTAAAATTAAAAACCGGCGCCCAATCGGGTTTGTGTTTAAAGGCTTATTTTTTGTACAATTTGACATTATATACGTATTTTTCGGCGCCAATTCTTATCTCATGTCCCTGTATCGCAAGGCAACCCCAGGCGTTGTCCTCACCTGTACCATGTTTTTCATAGCGCTTTTGCTGAATGTTTCCGCCCGCGCGCAGCTGAAAGCGGACTTCACCCCCAGTAAAACCAGTGATTGCGAAAGCCTGATCACCAAATTCAACGATAACTCCACCGGCAACCCGGTTTCCTGGCAATGGAACCTGGGCAACGGCGCTACGTCCACAGAGCAAAGCCCCAGCGCTTCCTACACGGCTCCCGGCACCTACAAAGTAACGCTGACCGTGAAGAACGCCGCCGGCACTACCAGCACCGCGGAAAAGACCGTGACCGTATGGGAAAAGCCCAAACCGGATTTTTCCGCCAGTCCCGCCAAAGGCTGCATTCCCCTGAACGTTACTTTCACGGACAAATCGAACCCTGTGAGCGGCTCCATCACCGCCTGGAGCTGGGATTTCGGAGATGGCACTACCGGTTCGGGCAACAGCCCTGTACATACCTACAATGATGTATTGTCACCCACCGTTACCCTCACCATCACTACCAGTAACGGTTGCACGGCATCCAAACAACTGGGCAATATTGTGGATGCGGCGGCTTCCCTGAAGGCCGATTTTAATGTGTCCGACAAATTCCTGTGCACCGCGCCCGGCGCGCTGACGGTGACCAATGCTTCCAGCGGTCCCGGTAATCTCACCTACGCATGGGATTTCGGCGATGGCGGCACCGCCTCCGGCGCCAGCCCCGCCCCGCATAACTATACCGCCAGGGGCGTTTACAAGGTAAAGCTCACGGTTACGAGCGACAAAGGGTGTACCGCTACCAAAACATCGGAAGATATCAATGTAGCTAACTTTAAAACGGATTTCCAGCTGCCGGCCAGCATCTGCGAAAACAGCTCCACCTCGTTCAACGCCGTCAACAGCCCACAGGCCAACAATATTACCTGGAGCGTTGACAAAGGTTACATATCCGGCTACGGCACAACGGCCTACTACTCTCCCGCCGGCGCCGGCACGGTAAAAGTGACCATGATAGCGGATTACGACAAATGCAAGGAAACCGTGACCAAGGATTATGTGATAAAACCTGCGCCACAGGCGGGCTTTGAAACCGATCAGCAAGCGATCTGCGATGTGCCGGCTACCGTAAAGCTGACAGACAAATCGCAGGGCGCCACCAGCTGGAGCTGGAGCTTTGGCAACGGTCAATCGTCTACCCAGCAAAACCCTTCCGTTACTTACAACAGCCTGGGATATTTCACCATAAGGCTCACGGCCGCCAATGCATCCGGCTGCTCCAGCGTATCGGAACATTATATCAGTGTGGTGAAGCCGGAGGTCTATGCCTACGCAAGCGTTGCCGAGGGCTGCGAGGGACTGACCACCTCTTTTTCCAGCTATGTCAATACCGGCGACGCCATTGCCAGCTATGAATGGGATTTTGGCGACGGCAGCCCCAAATCAACAGAGGCCACCCCCTCACATACCTATAACAAGGAAGGCGCTTATGCCGTGAAGCTCACCTACACCACCACCAATGGTTGTAAAGGAACAGTGGGCCTGTATTCCTTCAGCACCATCCGGGTGTACAAAAAACCAACGCCTGATTTTTCATCCCCACAGGCGCCCCAGGTCTGCGGCAACAACTGGGTGCAGTTTAAAGGCACAACGGATGTGGGCAACTCCTGGCACTGGAATTTCGGGGATTACACGTACGACTATACGCAAAATGCGGCGCACAGCTACCGGGAGCCGGGCACTTATACGGTAAGCCTGACGGTTTCCAATAACAGTTGCAGCGAAACAGTCACCAAAACGGCGTACATCACAGCCGTGAACCCTTTCCCGCGCTTTGCCATGCAGGGCATCGACTGCGACAACCGCACGGAGATCAGCTTTGAAGATCATTCACTGGGTACGATTACCGGCTGGAAATGGAGTTGGGGAGACGGAAAAGAAAATGCATACACGGCGGCAACAAGCCCCGTCAGTCACAAATACGACAAAACCGGCGCATACAAAGTAAAGCTGACCGTCACGGACGGCACCTGCACCAGTTCCGATTCCATGAACATCAACGTGTACGCGCCATCGCCCGTCACCATTACCACAGACAAAACAATGCTGTGCGGCCACGAAACGCTCAAAGCCAGCGTAACGGCTATCGACAGACCGATATACGATACTTATTATTTCCGCTGGCTCTCATCAGACGGTACTTCCCCCTACTGGGACTACTACAATTATCAGCACGCTACCTTCACGAACCTGCTGCCGGGTAAAGACACTATCCGCTTCGTAGCCTACAATCTGCAGGGGTGCCCGGACAGCAGCAATAAAGTAGCGGTGGACGTGCACGGGCCGGTAGCGAAATTCCTTTCTCCACCGGTGCTGGAATGCCGGGGCACGGAGCTTACGTTCACGGATCAGACGGACGTTTCCAAAGGCAAGCCCATCAAGACCTGGTCATGGGATTTTGGCGATGGCAACGGCGCCACGGCATTTACCGCGCCACCTTTCACACATACCTATCACAAGTCCGGCTACTTCTATCCAACACTGACGGTAACGGATGAAGACGGCTGCACCAGCACCGTCAACAACGGCTATCTGCAGGTGAACGGCCCGAACGCGGACTTTACGCCCAGCACTACGCTGATACCGCCGGGCGGCGATATATGGTTCTATAACAATACCAGTGAAACGGGCGGCTACGCCACGTACCAGTGGGATTTCGGGGATAATACTTCCTCTACGGATTACAGTCCGTATAAAAACTATCCGGATAAAGGCGTGTACATGGTGAAGCTGCTGGTGAAGGACGATAATGGTTGTGTAGACAGCGCGAAGAAGCAGATCAAGGTATCCAGCGTAAGCGCGGGCTTTACGGTCACCACATCCTTCGTGAACAACAGCGGCTGCCCGCCGGTGATCGCCCGGTTCACCAATACTTCCGTGAACTACACAAGTTCCTACTGGGATTTTGGCGACGGCAGCTTTTCCACCATCAGCAATCCTTCTCATACTTACACCTACGCGGGAAAGTATAAAGTGACGCTGAAAGTGGTGGGCGATGCCGATACGGAGGATATATACGAGGAAGAAATAGAAGTGAAAGGCCCCTACGCCACTATCACCACTTCCGCCAACGGCGGCTGCCTCACAAAAGAGATCGAGTTCAAGGTAGAGGCCTTGAATGCGACCAATTTCGCGTGGGACTTTACAGATGGTATTGTGATGGAAACCACGGACGCCACCATCAAACACACGTTTAAAAACCCGGGCATTTACAAGCCGCGCCTTATCCTCTCTGACGCGGCGGGCTGTAAAGGCACTGCTTTCCTGGACGAGCCTATTGTGATAGACAAGCTGGATGTACAGCTGACCGCTACGCCGGAATTTGTATGTGATGAAGGCTGGATCGCTTTTGCGCCAACCTTCAACAGCTATTCCATCGATGAGCTGCAGCAGGAGGCGGAATACAAATGGACATATGACGCGGGGCTGCAGGCGGAAGATGACGCCACTGCCACGCCGCGCTTTTTCCTGGATCAGCAGCAAAGCTATGATTTCACGCTCACCACAACTACCGCTTTCGGCTGTACGCAAACGGTGACCCAAACGGTGCATGCCTATCCCGCGCCTCTGGTGTCCGTTAACGGGCCGTTGCAGGCTTGCCAGGATGCTGCCGTAAGCTTCAGCGGGGAAGTGAGCAACGTGAATGATGTTACCTGGCGATGGGATTTCGGCAATGGTCAAACCGGCGATGCGCAGCAACCGGCTGACCAGACCTATAACAAAACGGGGCCGCAGGAAGTAAGGCTCATCGTCACCAGCAAGGACGGCTGCGCCGATACAGCGCTGCATAACATGCACATCCTGCCTGAGCCGGTGATCAACGCCGCTGCAACATCTAACGTTGTATGCGCGGGCAGCAGCACCACATTGAGCGCAGGCGGCGGCATCACGTATCAATGGTCACCGGCGGCGGGCCTCAGCGATCCGCAGGCGCCAGACCCGGTAGCGGCCCCGATGGCCAACACCACTTATGCCGTGACCGTAACGGATGCCAACGGCTGCAGCAGCACAGATGAAGTAAGCATCCGCGTGGCGCAGCCATTCCGGATACAGGCCACGCCGGACACCATCATATGCCTGGGTCATGCGCTGCCATTACGGGCCTGGGGCGCGGACCACTATGTATGGAAAGGCGAAGGGCTGGATGATGTAAACCATCCTTCGCCACATGCCACTATCCATGCGCAGGGCAACTATACTTACGAAGTAACCGGTTATGATGCGGACGGCTGCTTTACGCATGATACCTCGCTGGTAGTGAGCGTGCACCCCTCGCCCACCATCAATGCGGGGCCTGACCAAACAACGATGGCGGGCATGCCCGTAAAGCTGGGCGCACTGGGGAGTCCGGATATCATCAGATGGAGGTGGACGCCGGCGGACTACCTCGATTGCACCACCTGCCCCGCACCGAAAGCCCTGCCCAACCTCACCACCAGCTATACCGTGGAAGTGGAAAACCTTTACGGCTGCAAGGCTTCGGACGAAGTAACGGTGCACATCGCCTGCGACAAGGGCGCGGTGTTCCTGCCGACGGTCTTCACCCCCAACCGGGACGGACAGAATGACTGGTTCTATCCCAAAGGGCGCGGCATCAAAGAAGTGACATGGATGCGCGTTTATGACAGATGGGGCACGCTGGTGTTTGAAAAAACGCATTTCCCGATCAACACGCCTACCGCAGGCTGGGATGGCACCTGGAAGAACAAGGTGGCGCCGATGGGCAACTACGTGTATGCGATAGAAACGGTGTGTGAGAATGGAACGGCCTTCCTGTTCAGGGGTACGGTGATGGTGATCAAGTAGCCTGTCGCAATCTCCCCCTCAAATTGTCGTATTCCGGCATGACCGCTTTCATGGAAGAGCAATAGTTTTGTATTCAACAAACAAACCTAAAAATCATCAATCATGAAAAAGAATAAGATCATCTTCTGGATTGCTACCGCCATTATCGTATTATGGGACGGCGTAATGCCCGGCCTTACTTCTCATACCCCGCTCGCTGTGGAAGCGATCAGGAAACTGGGGTATCCCGATTATTTCAGGGTAATGCTCACCGTATTTAAAGTGGCCGGCGCCATCATCCTGATGCTTCCTATGGTTCCTCCCCGCGTGAAGGAATGGGCATATGCCGGCTTCGGCATCAGTCTTATCTGCGCTTCTGCAAGCAATGCCGTGGTATATGGCTTCGGCAGCTTTGCCATCTTCCCGCTGGTGATCATGGCCATACTGGTGGTGTCTTACATCTACTATCACAAGCTGCTGGATGCCGGCGCCTTCAGCCGTGGCCGCAGCCGCGTGGCGCACAGCGGTTTCGGCAACACAAATACAGCGCTGCAGTAAAAGACAGTAATCTTAATAAAGAGGGTATCTCCCATGCAGAAGCCGGGAGATACCCTCTTTTTATTTTCGCCTTTTCAGCAAGGCAGGGCAATGTTATCTTCTTTTCCTGTACAACAGCAGCAGTGAAGCAAAGATCAGCAGTGCCCCCGGAATCACGCCGAAGAAGAATACCCGCATGGCAAGGATTCCTTTATCATCGGTGTCGATCACATCTTTCGATCTGATGGCGCCGGTGTTGACGGGGAACTCGCCGTAGGTGAACCAGCGGAACATTTCGGTGATCAGCGGCTGGTTCCAGATATACGGTTTGCGCCGTCCCAGTTCGCCGGAGCTCATGAAATCCGCGTCGCCGGTAACGATGATCCGCTGGGTTTTGCCCTGTATTTTCCTTTCGGCTGCAATCGCCAGCGCTTCCCTGTTTTTCGCAACCAGCAGCGGGATGGTGTGAAAACCCTGCTCCTGTCCGTACTGCAAACTTACCGCGCCCACCATGGATACTACGGCGCTATCCGCCCTGAATGCGGAAAGCCTGGGCGCCATGATCCCCGCGCTGTCTGCAAAGCGGGCCAGGATAAAATCGGGCGCATAGTCCCGGCTTTCTTCCAGTACCGGTGTTTCACCCGGCTGCACGCCCAGTTGCTGCAATAAAGGTCCTAGTATTTCCTGCGATCCCGGTTCGGTGATCACAAAAAGGTTCCTTCCGCTGGCGATATATTGCTCCAGCTTTGCCTGGGCGGCCTGCGGCAGCGCCGTTTTCGGGTCAGCGATCACCAGCACTGAGGTAGTTGCGGGAATTTCCCCGAAAGCGAGATTTACAGTATCCACATTGAAGCCCTGGTTGATCAGCGCGCCCCTGAACGTAAGCTCGTTCACAAACGTCCTGAAAGCCCCATCGCCCGCTTTGGTAATGCTTCTTTCTCCATTCCCGGTCACGAAAGTGACCAGCGGGATTTCAGCGGGTGTTACCAGGCGTTTCAGCGCCGCGGTAAACTCCTGCTCGCCGGGATATATCCGGATGTCGTTGTAATACCGGAGGAAGGTTTTTTTGTCGCCATACTGCAAGAGCCTTACCAGGCGGTTTTCTTCCGGGCCGAGGTCCACCTTTTTTTTGATCTCGTCCGGCGGCAGTACTTTTTTGTAGTCGAGGTCCTGGATGTCCGCTACTTTCTTTGCGATGGCGGCATCGCTTTCGCCGGGATAATTTTTGTAAAGCCCTTTGTTGTTGGAGAAATCATAATAATACACGTAGTCCATTTCCATATCCGGCATAAACCGGCGGTATGGTGTGAGTATCCTTTCATCCGCGCTTTTCTTTTCCGGCGCGCCGAGGTAATAATTATTATCGAGGATGTTCACGTAAGTGGTGACCTTCAGCGGCTGGTCCATTTTCTCTATCAGTTCGCGGCTTTGCGGGCCGAGCGTATGCGTCCGGGTAGCCGTCATATCGATATACCCCGTAAGCGCGGGCAGGGAACTGATGTAGCCGATGACGAAGCAGATGGCTATCAGCCCGAGATAACGGGCAGTGCGGGCATAAGCGGATCTGGCCTCTCGCTGGTCCTGCAGCCGCATACCGGTGATGGCGAGGAAAAAGCCGATCACCACGAAGAAATAAACAGCATCCTGCGAGCTGATCAACCCGAAAATGAATTGTTCCGTTCTGCCGGCGATGGACATGTAATAAGTGATGTGCCGCACGGCGTCATTGCCCTGGAACACGCTACCGATGAAGTTGAGGCCCGCCAGTACCGCCAGCGTGCTGATGGCCGCTACTACCTGGTAAGTGGTGAGCGAGGACATGAACAGACCGATGGCCGCATAGGCGCAGATGAGCAGGTACAGCCCCAGCGCTCCGGAAGCCAGCAGCGACCAGTCGATATGCTGGATAAAGAACGAACCGGAAATAGCATACAGGCAGATGATGACCAGCAACAGCGCGCCGTATCCCATCATGGCTACATATTTACCCAGTACAATGTCCCTTACCTTGATGGGAGAAGACAGCAGCAGCTTGATGGAACCGCTGTGCATTTCCCGGCTGATCAGCCCCATGGTGAGCAAGGGAATATAAAAGTAGAGGGTACTTTTCACACCGGGATAAAACCCTTCCTGCAGGCCGGCAAACACCATGGAGGTGACATCGGAAAAATGATTGCCCATCCGTTGCGCCCTGCCTATCATCTGCAGGTAGTATATAAAATTAACGCCGATCTGTATCGGGAACACGATTAAAATGAGCCATGCTACCGGCGAATGAAACAGGAGGCTCAGCTCCTGGCGGGCTATTCTGAATATTAATTTCATGGTTGTACGGCAGGTTTAGATTTTTTATTGGATAACTGTGCGAAGATGGCGTCGAGGGAACTTTTTTCCAGTGTGATCTCCTTCAGGCGCCATTTGCGGAGAACGCTTGTTTCCACGAGGTTTTCCGCGATGTCCGCTCCCGTTTCGAATCTTAAACGGATGGTTTTCTCCGTGAGGAACTGCACTTCCTTAATGCCTTTGATGGCTCTCAGCTCCGCTTCTCCGGGCGGGTTTTCCAGTGTGGCGATGAGGCTGTCCGGCTCAATGTAGTTGTTGAACGATTCCATCGTGTCCTTGAACACGATCTTGCCGCCTTCGATCATGATGATGTCCTGGCAGGTGGCCTGTATTTCTGAAAGGATGTGCGAAGAGAAGATCACCGCGCGGTCGGCGGCAATTTCCTTGATGAGTTGCCGTACTTCAAGTATCTGGTTGGGATCGAGGCCGTTGGTAGGCTCGTCCAGCACCACCAGCTGCGGCGTATGGATGATCGCCTGCGCGATGCCCACCCTTTGACGGTAACCGCCGGAAAGGTTGCCGATAAGCCGGTTGCTGAAATGCGCTACGCCGCATCTTTCCTTCACCATATCCACCGCTGCTTTTATCCGGCGTTTCTCAATCAGCCGGAGATGGGCGCAGAAGGTGAGGTATTCATCTACGGTTTGCTCAAGGTAGAGCGGCGCATTTTGCGGGAGGAAGCCGATCCTTTTCTTGGCTTCTTCCGGATGGGTCCTCATATCGATGCCTTCGATCAGCACGCGGCCAAGGGTCTGGCTCAACACGCCGCAAAGGATGTTCATGGTGGTGGACTTGCCCGCGCCATTGGAACCGAGCAACCCCACGATGCCTTTTTTATTGATCCCGAAGCTGACATCTTTCACCGCCCAGTCTTTACTGTAGCGGTGTGACAGTGCTTCGATCTTAACGATATTATCTTGCATGGTGATTTAAATTGATCAACAGGAGGTGAATGGCGCCGGCAATTGCCGGCGCCATAGATGGATAGGGAAAGACAGGAAAGATGTTAAGGATTCAACGGCCAGTCAGGATTGAACACGGCAGCGTTCGGCCACAGCTGGCGCAGGTATTTATCGCTGTTGGGTTGCAATTCATACTCGATGCCTTCCGCGGTATGTTTGATGACCTTCTGAAAACGGGGCTCTTTGTTCAGCCTTTTCAGATCGATGACCCGCATGCCCGTGAACGCCAGCTCCCGCCTTCTTTCTTCCAGCACAAAACGCAAAACACGTTCATCATCATTACCGAAATCCGCGGGCGTAAAAGCCTGGTAAGCGGCCGGCGTGATCCTGTTCAAACGCAGCTTGTTGACATCCGCCAGGGCGTCCGCCAGTTGCCCGTCACGCGCGAGGCATTCGGCGCGCACGAGGTACATTTCCGGCACATTGAGATAGTTGCTGTAGTAGTCGCCGCGCAGGAAGATCTTCACGCCGTACCTGGACATATAATTGAACGGCGGCGCGGGCGGCCATCCGTCTGCGTAGTATAATGTCCACCGTTTATCGTCGTCGGTAAAGAGGGCGCTCAGTTCCGGGGAGGCGCAAACATCCATGCCCAGTCCGAAGGGACGCAGGAAATGCCGGGCCACAATGGTTTCAGGGTGGAGCTGCCCGTCCGGTATGTCCGTCCATCCCAGCGGCTGCCCCGGTACATTCGGGAACGGTCCGGGAATGATGATGTTGTAATCATTCATATTGGCCAGCGTGCTTTGCAGGGAAAGCGCCGAGTCCGCATTCTTCTTAGCGTTGACGTAATCGCCCATGAACAGGTAAGCTCTGGCGAGCAGTGCAAACCCGCCGGCTTTGCTGGCTCTGAATTTCGTCAGCTTATTTTTCAACGGCAGGTCAGCGATGGCGGCGTTGGCATCGCTCAGCACCTGGTCGTACACCTCCTTCACCGTATTCCTTACAAACTTCGCGTTAATGTCCGCTATCAGCGCAATAGGTATACCCGGCTCTGTGGCCGCTGTGGCAGCATCATAATGATGCGCGTACACATTCACCAGCTGCAGGTGTTCCATGGCGCGGCCAAGGTAGGCTTCCGCGCGAACGCTTTTCTTGTTGGCTTCCGTTCCTTCGGTAGCCTCCATGATATTGTTGATGATGCTGTTGTAGTAGAAGATTCTTTTATAGCCTTCGCTCCACAGGAAATCGTTGGCGCCCTGCTCGTAGGGAGAAGGGTTGAAGGTATAGATCTGCCGGCCCCACAATTGTTGCTTCGTGTACAGATTACCGGGTTCTCCTTCGGGCAGAAAAGCGTCGTCGGACATCAGGTCCCAGAAGTAATCGCCAAAGTTCACGGTGGTGCCGGAGTTGAGCATGTTCTCGTAGTCGGACACCGTTGCCGGGATGAATTTGTCTTTGGGTTTTATATCCAGGAACTTGGTACAGCCGGATAAGGTCAGTATGCTGATGATGATATACAGATGTAATTTCTTCATGATTCCTCTTTTTAGAATGTGATATCTATTCCGGCCATGTAAACAGGCATCACCGGCAGCCTTCTGTTGGCGTACTGGCTGGCGATCTCGTAGGCTTCAGGATCGATTCCCACGGAGTTGTTCACCCAGCGGAAGGGGTTTTGCACCTGCAGCGTGAGTTTGGCGGAGGAGAGCTTTTTGATGCGGGACAGCATGGGCGCAAAGTTGTAGGAGAGCGCGATGTCCCTTACCTTGATAAAATCTGCTTTGAGCACGTTCTGATCGGATGCGTACCATATGAGCGTGTAATAGCTGCCGCCATTGCCTTTCAGATCGGGCGCGGGCGCCATGCCGGGGATATTTTCATCACCGGGCTTGCGCCAGAAATTCATGGCTCTCGCGTCCACATTCCTGTTGAGGGCGCCGTAGTTCAGCGGCGGCACCACATCTCTTATAACATGCCCGCCGTTGGCGATGATCATGATGCTGAGGGAAAGCTGCTTGTAGGAAAAGCTGTTAGTGAACCCGGAGGTATATTTCGGACGCAGCGTACCGCTGTACACCAGCCCGTTGATGTCAGTCATATTCGCCACGATGGCGCCGGTCTGGTCGTAGTTGGTGACTACTTTTCCGGCAGCATCGTACACCCTCATGGAGCCGTTGGTGGGATCAAGCCCGGCGGACCGGAAGCTGAACACCGCGTCCATCGGGTAGCCGATGCGGTTTACACCGTATCCTCCCGTGAGAACAAGGTAGTTTTCTCCGAGCGTATTGATCTCGGTCATCCTGTTCTTGTTGAAACTCATGGACAGCGTGCTGCTCCAGGTAAAGTGTTTCTTTACGATGTTCCGGGTGCTGAGCGCCAGTTCGATGCCTTTGTTGTTCATGCTGCCGTAGTTGATCAGGGCGCTCGGGAATGCATTGGTAGGGTCTATGGCCTTTTCTCCCAGCAGGTCCGTGGTGTTGCGGATGTAATAATCTATTGATCCGGACACACGGTTATTCAGCACGGTAAAATCCACACCAACATTGGTAGTAGCAGTGCGCTCCCATCTCAATAATTTGTTGGGCGGATAGATGATATCCGTAGCGGTGGCATTGGCTTCGGAGAAGAAGGTAGACCTTGCCTGCAGGTAAGGCCCTACCGTTCTGGCCACGTTCCCGCCAAGCCCGTAGGTAGAGCGGATGCTCAGGCTGTTCAGCCAGCTGATATCTTTCATGAAGTCTTCTTCCGTCAACCGCCAGCTGGCGCCAACGGACCACAGGGGCACATAGCGGTAACGCGGATCGGTGCCGAAGAGGTTGGAGTTGTCTATACGCACGCTGCCGGTAACGTTGTATTTTCCGTTGTAGGTGTAGCCGGCGTTGGCGTAGGCTGAAATATACCGGTCCTCACCGTAATTGAAATTGTTATTCTGGTTGTATCTCCAGGAGAACGTGCTGGTGAGGGACTCTGTCCCTTTCAGATTACCGAGGGCAATTTCATCTACGGGCAGGTATTGCAGATTGTTATCGTTGTAGCCCATTTTGAATACGGAAGTAGATGAATTTACGATGGCCCGGCGCTCCATGCCGGCGAGGGCAGACAGGTGATGTTTCGGGCTGATACGCTTGTCGAAATTCAGTTGCGCGCGGGCGGTATAGGATTTTGAGCTTCCTCTTGTTTCAAATAGCCGTCCACCGTCGGGCACGTTTTTCACCAGTTCACCATTGATGAGTTGCGCCGCATCGTTGATCATATTTTTGGTATAATAGGAATCGGAGGCGTAGTAAGATTTATTATAGCTGCTGCCGCGCTCTGTCTGGTATTTCAGGTCCAGCGTAAGACCGCTGATTATCTTCACTGTGAAGCCACCCTGCAGCCTGAAATAATTCGCGGCATTGGAAAAACCTGCTTTATCCAGTTCTTCGAGCGGATAAAATGTTTCATCATACAATCCAATGCTTTTCAGCCGTTCGATCTCGTAAGGTGATTTCAGTTTGGTGACCGGAACGGGGCTTCCATCGGAATTTCGGAAGATCTCATAAGGCATGCCGCGGTAATAGGTATCCGGGAGCTCCGTACCGAATGTATTATCACGGATATTCGTAAAGGCGCCTATTTCAGCGTCCAGCCATTCAAACACCTTTATCCTGTCTTTCAGCCCTATGTTGATGTCTTCAGTACGGGTACGCAACCCGTAGTCCCTGTTGCCAGTATAGTTCATCATGATATTATACTGGTGAATATCGTTCCCACCACTAACGGAAAAAGCGTGGCGATGCTTGATGCGGCTGCGCATGAACAGGTCTTCCACCTGGCTTTGCCCGTCCGCTTTCCTCAGATTATCCAGGATAGTATTGAGTTCCGTTTCATCTATCAGGCCCTGTTCGTGGTTGTACAGGGCTTCCATGGCTTTGGGCTGGCCCGCGCGCCGGATCGCGTCGTTGTAAGTGGGGTGCCACATGTTGAAGGTTTCCTGCTGCAGATCTACCATCTGGGAAGAATTGAGCAGGTTCATGTAACCGGCATCCGGTTTGGCGGTGAGGAATGCAGTGCTGCTGAAGTTGACGGTCAGCTTGCGGCTGCTGCCGTGGCGGGTAGTGATGGAGATCACACCGTTGGCGGCCCTGGTACCGTAAATGGAGGCTGCCGCCGCATCTTTCATCACCGTTACATTCACCACATCGGCAGGGTTGAGGAAGTCCAAATCGCCTTCATACGGAAAACCGTCCACCACATACAGCGGCCGCTGGTTACCGTAGAGTGTGGAGAGCCCGCGGATATTGACCTCCCCGTTCTGCATGAAAAGGCCCGGCACCGTACCTTCCAGCCGGTCCATAATACTGGTTTCCATCCTCGCGCCAAGCGTTTCTTCCGTGATCACGCCGAATGACCCGGTGGCGCGCTCTTTGGGGATGGACTGGTACCCGGTATTGGCCGTAACGTTCAGTTCCGTCAATGTGGATGAGCTGACTGCCAGCACTACATTGCCGATGCTGCCCCTTTGCACCATCGCCCGCGTGATGGCGATCTCTTTTGTTTTATAACCGATGAAGCTGATGCGGAGGATGTTCCCGGCCATCACAGGAAGCGAAAAGCTCCCTTCTGTATTTGTAATGGCGGTGTGGCTGCCGCCTATGATCTGCACCGTGGCGCCGATCAGGACAGCCCCCGTGCTGTCGGTCACCCGGCCGGTCACCGGCGAATCCGCCGCCGGCGCCGCCCCGCCCTCTGCGGGCCGGGCGGGCTTGCTGTACAACATGATAGTGTTGTCCGCTATCCTGTAGCTGAAAGGCTGATCTTTCACCACGAGGTCAAGGAACCTCGTCAGCGGCATATCCTCTACGGACAATGATACCGTACCTGCCTGCTGCAGCAGCTCGGATTTGCCCCAGACCACGAAACCGGTTTGCTTTTTAATGGCGGCAAACAGCTTTTTCACCGGCACATCCTTTCCGGAGAAAGTGATGGACTGGGAAAAGCTGCTGGCTGATACGTGTAAACAAATGGCGAGAAGGAGAATACTGGTTAGTCTCATGATCCGGAGCATTTTGGTTGGGAGCCGGCACGGCAAGTCCCAACGGCTCCAAAAAGCAGTTTTTTGCATAGATTTGCAACGTTTGGTTGTTAGAAATGGAGGTCTCGAAACCCGATTTTGAATCAGCCAGCCCTTTGAGTGATCAAAGGTTGCCGGAAGTGTTAGCGCACCTCCGGCTTTTTTTTGCCGGTTGATCTGTTTTTTTTCAGTTTTATGTTAAGGCATTACGATCAGGCGCGGCCCTTCTTCCAGGCGGAAATGCACATCGGACCTTTCCAGGCCGGTCAATACATCGGAGAGCTTCAGCGTCCGGCTCATCTCCCCAAAGAACCGCACGTCCGGCACATTTCCTTCATACACCACTTCCAGGTCGTACCAGCGTTCCAGCTGGCGCATCATTTCCCGCAGGCCCACGCCATCGAAATTGAACAACCCGTTCTTCCAGGCGATGGCCTTTTCCATGTTTGCGTTGTGCGTTACTTCCATGCTTTCACTGCCAGCCTGCAGCTGATCGCCCGGCTTTAATACCACCCCGCTGCCGTTTTTGCCGGTAAGGGATATTCTCACAGCTCCCTCCACCAGCGTGGTGTAGCTGTTTTTTTCATTCGTATAGGCGTTCACATTGAATGCGGTGCCGAGTACTTCAAGGTCTATTTTCCCGGGTACTTTTAATTTAAAGGGCTGC
Organism: Chitinophaga cymbidii; assembly: GCF_007992715.1. Lineage (GTDB taxonomy): Bacteria > Bacteroidota > Bacteroidia > Chitinophagales > Chitinophagaceae > Chitinophaga > Chitinophaga cymbidii. Next base: position 224,637 of record NZ_BKAU01000005.1, on the reverse strand, counting down.
GAAGCATTTTTAGCTACTTCGAAATAGGCTTCCCCGGAGAACTCCACCAGGCGCTCCGTGCCGGAGAAAGCCGTCGGGAACCGCAGGGAGCTGGTGGCGTTGAGCCACACTTTGGTGCCGTCCGGCAATACCACCCGGAACTGCCGGCCTTTTGAGGTGGTGATAGTATTATATTTTACCTCACCGGAGCCGGGGTCTTCGGGCGTGTATTGCAGCCCGTTATCCTTCAGCATTACGGAGGTGCCGTTCTGGCGGGTGATAACGCCGTTGCCGGCGCTGTCCAGCACCATTTGGGAGCCATCGGCCAGTGTAAGAACGGCGCCGTTTCTTCCGGGTTCCGCGTCCAGCAGCTTGTGTTCCGCGACTGTGGAGGCTGGTGCTGGCTGACGATGGCGGTTCATAAACCAGGCGCCCGCGCCTGTGAGCAGTATTATTGCCGCGGCCCCCCATCTTCTCCATCCGTGCAGGAAATGCACCTTTGGCGCGCGCTTGCCGGGATTACCGTTGCTCATCCCGTCAATGCCTTCGCTGGTGAGCCGTGTTGCGGGCACTCCGGACAACTTGTCCGACATCAATATCTGGTCCGCCACCGCCATCCAGTGCTGCTCATCGAAGGCGGGCTGCGGTTGCGGCCGGTGTTCCTCCAGCCAGCTTTCCACCTCCTCGATGGAAATACCGGTTTCCCCCCGTTCCACCAAAGCGGTCAGTTCGTTCAGTTCTTCCTCTGTGGCGGTGCGTGCTGCGAGGCGTTCCAGTAAATATGTCAGGCGGGCGTTATGCTCCATGGATGTCCCTTTGTATATACCAGACAATTGAGCGGGGAATTGGTACCGAAAAAAAGAAAAGTTTTTTTTGGAGCAGGTGAAAATCAAGCGGATGGCTGGCGCCGGTTCAGATGAAGATGCTGATCAATACAGCGAGGAAAAAGGAATAACCGGCCTTTTGCAGGGAGGCCCGGATATTTTTCAGGGCCATGACCAGCAGGTTCTTCACCGTGCTGACGGCCAGGCCCATATGTTGCGCGATTTCATTGATGCTCAGCGCCTGTTCACGGCTCAGGCGGTAGATCTGCCGTTGCTTGTCGGGTAATTGCTGCACGGCTTTATTCACCAGGCCGAGCAGCTGCCGGAATTCGATCATATCCGCTACGGGCAGGGATTTGTTCTTTTCATATCCAACGGCATCCATCACTTTGCCATGGATCATTTGGCGGCGGACGTAATTCACGGCCTGGAAGAAACATATTTTTTTGATCCAGGAGGCGGGTTGGTCTACTTCCGCCAACTGGTCGCGGGCTACCCATATTTTGAGGAAAGTATCCTGCACCAGGTCGTCCGCCACGGCCATTGATCCCGTGATACGCGCCGCCAGTGCCTGCAGGCGCGGTGCGTAGATCTCGAACAGCTGCCGGAAGGCTGATTCATCGCCCGCTGCAATCCGTTTATAAAGGTCAGGTGTGTCCGTAAAATGGCCGTCGTTCAATGAAGCGATATTGATTATTGAATGTGTTACGCTATTGAATGGTGAAAACTAATGGGATGAAAAGATTTTGGTTATGCCCAATCGGGAACGAATTTCGGCAAATTCTGCGGGATATGCAATGGGGTGGGTGGTGGAGAGGTACATGCGCATTGGAATACGCGGGCACAGAGGCACAATTCCTGTTTTTTCTTACTTTTATGGCTATCAACTAACTTCTGCAGGGAGAATGAATCATCATACGACAGATAATGAGAAATACCTGCTACAGCAAGTAGCGGAAGGTCATGCAGCAGCATTTGCCTTGTTGGTTGATCTTTTCTGGAAAAGGGTATATGGCAGTACGCTCGCCCTTACCAAATCTCCGCAAACTGCCGAAGAACTAACACAGGACATCTTTTTGAAAATATGGGAACAGCGCACAAGTCTTCCACAAGTGGAGAATTTCGGCGTTTATATTTATGTTATTGGCCGTAACCAGGTAATCTCCGCCATGCGTAAAAAAGTAATGGCGATCGTTCCGGATATGCCTGGCGACCTGGTGGAAGAAATGTCCTCTCCCGATCTGCAACTGGAATTAAAAGAAACAAGCGGATTGATTTATGCCGGTATTGAAGCGCTCTCCCCTGTACGCCGGAAGATCTTCAAAATGAGCCGCATAAACGGGCTTACATATGATGAAATAGCTACCGAGTTGGGCATTTCTAAAAACACGGTAAAAGAGCATGTCGTATTGGCACTGGGTTTTCTAAGAAGATATTTGCAGGACCATTCGGACAAAACCGTGCCGGTAATCGTACTGGCTTTGCACTGCTTTCGGTAAAATATTTTGATTCCCACCCCCCTTCTCCGGAATATAAAAGCGTCCTTCTAAGTATGGAGCAGGAAACTTTCCGCAAATTACTGGATAAATATCTTACTGGCGACCTGAATACCGCTGAAAAGGCTATGCTGTCTTCAATGATCGCCCAGCCAGAACATAAAGCGGCACTCGAAGGTTTTGTGCAGCAGGTAATGACTGCATCCACCTATGAAGAAGCTTATCCTCCTGACATCAAAGAGCGGTTGGATGTTTTTCTTAATGCACGCATGCACCCGGTACGGATGCGTGCCCAACGCATTTGGTGGGCCGCCGCGTCAATTATTCTCTTTATCGGCGCGACTGTAGCTATTATCGTGTCTTCTGACAGGCAGTCATCCCCCCCGGTTGCAACCGTTGTTCAGCAGTACATGGACAGGGCACCAGGTAGAAATGGGGCTATTCTCACCTTGGCGGATGGCAGCGAAGTACTGCTGGATAGCGTGGCAAGCGGTACAGTAGTGTCATTGCAGGGTGGGGCCGCGGCAAAGATCGTGAATGGAGCATTGCTATATGAAAGCAATGGGAACGAATTGATGTATAATAAGATAACCACACCCAAAGGGCGCCAGTTTCACCTGACATTGCCCGACGGTACCGGTGTATGGCTGAACAGCGCCAGCACTATTCGTTATCCCACTGTCTTCTTGGGTAATGAGCGCCGTGTGGAAATGGCAGGCGAGGGTTATTTTGAAGTAGCGAAGAATAAAAAAATGCCGTTCCGGGTAAACATAAATAGTCGGGCTGAAGTGGAGGTATTAGGCACACATTTCAACATAAATGCTTACGAGAATGAAGAGAACATTACTGCAACGCTGATAGAAGGCAGCGTAGAAGTAAAAGTATTGCCTGCCCCCCGTTCCGTTACGGGGTCCTCCTCAAAAGTTGCGTCTTCAGAACCGCCGGGATCGAATTCTCCGGTTGCCCAAAAGAGACAACCTGGAATAGTTTTGAAACCCGGACAGCAGGCTCAAATTTCGGATGCGGTGCGTGTAATCAACGATGCCAATATAGACAACGTGACGGCGTGGAAAACAGGGTTCTTTATTTTTACCGATCTAACATTCGATCAGGTTATGCGGCAACTTGAACGCTGGTATGATATTGAAGTAGTGTTTGAGAAAGGAATACCGGAAAGGCAAATCAGGGGGGAAATGACCAGAAACACCCCACTGACCAGCGTACTGAAATACTTTGAAAAAATCGGGATTCGCTATCGGCTGGAGGGAAGAAAACTGACTATTCTGCCGTAACAGAATGTCGCGCCATTTCAGGAACCGGGCGAGTTGCCCTGTAATACCATGAATAGTACACCGGGCGGCATTTTCCGCCCCGTTACAATAATCCGGGATCAAAAAACCGGAAGCGATTGGGCTCGCTTCCGGCAAAAGTCTGGATGATCCTTCAACGGCTGACAACCATTTTATTCACAACCAAACCTTTGCAAATCTATGCAAAAAAACTGCTATTGGGGACTCCTCAAATCATCGGAGTACCAGGGCCTTGCCAAAATCATGAGGACAATGAGAATTACCGCTTTTCTGCTGACAATTGTTTTTATTCATGCACATGCTTCCAGCTCGGCACAGTACATAACCCTTCAAGGTAAGAAGCTGACCATAGACCAGGTGCTCCATTCCATAAAAAAGCAAACAGGCTTTGGGGCCATTTACAATGCCGGCACTTTTAAAACCAGTCATACATATTCCATCTCCGCGAGTAATATGCCCTTGCGTGAGTTGCTCAATCTGGTTGTACAAGGTCTGCCAGTGAAATACTACATAGATGGGGAAACAATTTTTTTTACACAAAAGTTAACCAATACGACAATTGGCCAGCCAAATACAGCCAGTCAGGAACCACCTCCTGTCAGGATCAGGGTCATTGATTCTGCGGGAATACCCTTGCCTGGCGCTTCAATTCTTAATAAAAACACAAACGTTTCAGGCGTAACTGATGGTGACGGGTTTATAAGCCTGAACGCCTCGGAAGGGGACGTGCTGCTGGTATCCTATGTAGGTATGGAACCCAAAACTATCAAATTGAGCCAGTCAAACCTCGAAAATGGCACGCTGGCTATTATGCTTCAGTACTCCATTTCCGCTCTGGCTACGGTAGAAGTAAGTGTAAGCACCGGATATCAGACCATACCCAGAGAAAGAGCTACCGGCAGTTTCGTAGTGATCGACAGCGCTTTGCTGAACAGAAGTATATCAACAAATATTCTGGATCGCCTGGATGGAACAACGAGCGGGCTTATTTTTAATAAAAGCCTTACTAACCAGGGAAACAATGCAACAATATCCATAAGAGGAAGAAGTACGCTTTTTGCTAATCCGGACCCCTTAATAGTGTTGGACAATTTCCCCTACGATGGGGACCTGAATAATATCAATCCTGCGGATATAGAATCAGTCACCATATTAAAGGATGCCGCGGCCGCGAGTATCTGGGGCGTAAGGGCCGGCAACGGTGTGATCGTGATCACCACAAAGAGAGGGAAATATAATCAGAAACCGACCATTCATTTCACAAACAATTTAACACTGAAGGCTAAACCTGATCAATACTACCTCCCTCGTTTAAGTTCCGCGGAGTACATAGATGCAGAGCGATTCCTGTTCGAAAAAGGAGCTTACAATACCACAATAAACAATGGGTTTGGCGCCATCTCGGACGTAGTTGACATTCTGACCCGGCAACGAAACAACAGCATAACTGAGCAGGAAGCAGCAACGGCGCTGGACCGTCTAAAAAATCAGGATGTCAGAAATGATATCAACAAATACCTCCTCAGAGAAAGTATTTTGCAGCAACATCAGTTGAATATAAATGGCGGCGGCCTTAACAACAGGTATTTTATTTCAACCGCCTACGACAGAAACAAAAATGCTGCTGTAAGCGATCAATTTGACAGAATAACAATTACAGCCAATAACACCTATCAGCTATTGAATAACAGAGCCGAATTGTTTACCGGAATTACATTTACCAACAGTATAACCAGAAGTAATATCACCAGCTATTCCCCTTTTACCCCTTATGAACAACTGGCCGACCCCAACGGGAATGCATTACCGGTCTACGGAGGTCTGCAATTACTCCGCAGGTCCTATATAGATACTGCCGGGGATGGTAAGCTGCTGGACTGGAATTTCAGACCTCTTGAAGAGCGGTATGCGAATACGAAAGATGGGCTTACGGACTACAGAATAAATACAACCTTCAAGTACTCGTTGCTGGACGGCCTGGATATTTCGCTGAACTATCAATATGAAAGAGCAAATGGCTCAAGAGAAAATCTGAACAACGTTAACTCCTTCTTCACCCGTAACCTGATCAACACTCATAGCATAACAGACGGCCTTACAGGGGATATCCGAAGAGTTATTCCCACAGGTGACATCATCAACCGCCGTAACAACTCATTTGGCTCGCACTATGGCCGCTTTCAACTGAACTTTAGCAGAAAGTTCCGTCAACACCACGATGTGAATGTTGTGGCCGGCATCGAGGTAAAAAGCTATAGATCCGATTATAACTCCCAGACTTTATACGGCTATGATCCGTTAACGGCATCGAATCAGAATGCTACAATAGATTTCACAGCACTCTATCCTCTATTCTATAATCCGGCGCGTTCCGGCCGTATTCCGTCAGAGCAGATGGAACAGTGGGCGTCAGACCGTTACCGGTCTTACTATTTCAACGGCTCCTACGGTTTCAAAAGCCGCTATATTCTGTCTCTCAGCGCAAGGAAAGATCAATCCAACCTGTTTGGTGTTAATTCCAATCAGAAAGGTGTACCATTATGGTCAGCGGGTTTCCTCTACAAGTTAAGTGAGGAAGATTTCTATAACATTTCATGGCTACCCAAACTGGCGATAAGGGCGACATATGGATATAACGGGAATGTTGACAGAAGCATGTCTGCCCTTTTTACCTCTACCCTCTTTACTTATAACATGTACAATGTGTTATATGCAAGAGTGGTTAATCCACCCAATCCTTCTCTCCGGTGGGAAAAAATAGAAAATATCAACTTAGGGCTTGATTTTTCCATTCATGGCAACATCTTGCAGGGAAGTATCGAATATTACAGGAAAAAAGGGTTGGATCTGATAGGCAGTGCATCTATAGCTCCCCAAACAGGTATATCAAGCTTTAAAGGTAACACAGCAAATATTCTGACAAACGGAATTGATGTAGTTCTGCATGCCGTTATCAGCGACAGGAAGATAAAATGGAACACCGACTTTTTGTTGAGTTTCACCAGGGACAAGGTAACCAAATATGACTTCAAACAATCTACCAATCTGACGGTTGCCAGGAGCAATCCACAAAACCCTGCTGTAAACTACCCCTACTATGCTCTTTTCAGCTTTGCCTGGGAGGGGCTGAACGCCGAAGGCAATCCCGTTGGTATAGCAGATGGTTCTGAAAGCACTAACTATGCAGCTATTCTTAACTCCACAAATACCGAAGCCCTGGTTTACAGTGGAAATGCCACACCGGCCACTTTCGGATCTTTACGAAATACATTTTCATTCGGCAGGGCCTCTCTTTCCGCCAATATCACCTATAAACTCGGCTATTACTTCCGGCGCAACTCAATTAGCTACGCAACATTGCTAAATGGAGGAGTAAACGCATACCAGCAGGCAGATTACTCAAAAAGATGGCAGCAACCTGGCGATGAACTGCGAACGAATGTTCCTTCCTTCACCTATCCGGCAAACGCCAACCGGGATAATTTTTACCAGTACTCCACTGCGTTAATCGAGAATGCCAGCCACATCAGGCTGCAGGATATCCAGTTTAACTATCTGCTCAATACAGGAGCACGTTTCCCGTTAAAAAACGCCAGGCTTATACTATATGTAAGAAACATCGGTATATTATGGAAATCTACTGATCACAACATTGATCCCGACTTCACCCTGGGCAATGCAATACCGGATCCGCTCAGCGTATCGATGGGCATTAACTTCAACCTTTAATTTATTGACATATGAATAAGTACTTCTTTTGCATAATCTTCATATTTGGCTACATCTGTATCTCCGGTTGCAGCGATTTTCTTGAAGATAAACCATCTTCAACGCTTACTATCCCCTCAAAGCTGCAGGAGTACCGAAATCTGCTGGACAATATGACCGTCATGAATATTACCAATCCATTACCACAACTGTCTGCAGATGAGTATTACATCAGGGATGAACAAACCTACCAGGCACTGGGTTCATTAACAGAAAAGAATGCATACCTCTGGGCAGAAGACGTATATGGTGGTGAAACCAATTTCCAGGGATGGAACGTACCATATTCCGCCATTTTCTATGCAAACAATGTACTGGAAGGACTGGACAAAATGAATAGAGATCTTGTTGATAAAAATGAATGGAGCGAGATATACGGAAGTGCGCTTTTCTACAGGTCATACGCCTATTTCGATCTCGTCCGAAACTTTTCTCCGGCCTATGATCCGGCCAGCGCCGGCATACATCCCGGAGTTCCGCTGAAGCTAAAGGCGGCTATTGACGAAGTGAAGCAACGGGCTACCGTACAGGAAACATACGATCAACTGATCGGCGATCTGCAACTGGCATCTACTCTTTTATCTCATGTTAACAGGCCAATGACAAATCTGAACAGGCCATCGCGACCGGCAACGTTCGCACTATTCGCGCGTATTTATCTTGATATGGGTCAATACAAACTGGCGGAGCTGTACGCAGACAGCACACTTACTACATACGATCGACTCATAGATTACAGATCAGTTGATCCTCACAATATAAATCCTTTCGCCAATCTCAATTCAGAAATCATCTTCTTTAGCAGCCAGGCTGCTGTTTACGGTTTTACGACATTCCCGGGATTGAACAATCTACAGGCAATTGTAGACACAAACTTAATAGCCCTATACGAAGCTGCAGACTTGCGGCTACCTATTTTCTATGCAGAAAAGTCACCTCGTGAGTTCTACATTAAAAAAGGCTATTCGCCCGCATACCCTTTTACCGGGCTGGCTACGGACGAAGTTTTTCTGATCAAGGCAGAATGTGCTATCAGGAACGGAGATGTAAGTGGCGGAATCAAAGCATTAAATAGGCTGTTGGAGAACCGGTATGATGCATCATTTGAACCATTGGCAATAACAGATCCCGCGGAAGCTCTTGGCAGAGTACTCCAGGAAAGAAGAAAAGAGCTGGTTTGGCGTTCTTTACGGTGGCAGGATCTGAAAAGGTTGAATAGAGAGGGAAGGAATATTACTATACAACGGGAGCTAAATGCACAAACTTATGTATTGCCTTCCAACGATCCCCGGTATGTTTTCCCCATCCCGGCCGATGAAATTGCGCTGTCGGGCATTCAGCAGAATAAACGTTAAAATCCATTGAAATGACCAGGACACTACTAACATTGATCTTCCTTTGTGCCCAAAGCCATTCATTTGCGCGCGAAAATAGTGATAGCACAAACCGGGTAACGATTTGCGGGAGGTTGTCTCCTGCAAATAAAGCACCTGAAATCCGGTTAATCGAAAATTACCAGACAGCCGTTCCGCATCTGCAAAAGGAACGATCTGTAAAAGTAATTTCATCTGCCGACTCATTTTATGTATCTATTCCTGCAACCGACAGCATAATGTATTTTCGGTTTCTCAACCTGCCTCCCTTTCGTACACAAAATACTTATGCGGTAAAAAAAGGAGATAGCGTATATATAACCGATCAGAAAAAGGTGAACGGAAGCAAAAATGCCGTTAACATCTTAAATTGTCAACTGCAGCTGGATAAGGTATATTATTCAGCGTCAATGCAGGGACGCGATACACTTACCTTTTCCCAAAACCTGCTTGCACTGGCTGACCATAAATTTGAGAAGGGGGGACTTGTGTTGCAAGCATATGCGCCTACCATCGAAAAAAACTTTTTGAAGCTACTGGAATTGAACTTCTATCTGAGAAGCTATAGCATATTTTATTCGGTTTGGAAGAGGGATGGCCGGGCGGATAAAGACAAACTTGATCCCGTACGGGTGATGAATACCCTTGTATATGATAAAAGACTGGATGTTGAGCAGAAAATATGGGAAGTGAGTGATAAATATATTGAGTATAGGGTTTTTCTATTGATGGGTTATTTTGAACTGACATCAAAAGGAACTGCCATCCGTACAAATCCGTACAGAAAGGCTTTTGATTTCATTCAAACAACTTACGACGGGATGTTGAAAGACCGCATGGGTTCTTACCTGTTGATCAAATCCATTCAACGGGATCCCGGTATACTGCCCATTCTTCCAATAGCAGCCGAAACAATGACGGATTCACTGGCAAAACAAACATTGATGTCCGCTTATCATGCTGTGAGGCCGGGCAAAAAAGCGCTTAATTTTGACCTGGAAGATGAAAACGGCAAAACGCACCGTCTTGACGACTATAAAGGTAAAAACCTGGTGATCAAGTTTTGGTTTACCGGTTGTACAGGGTGTGCCCAGATCAAAAATAGCATGAGCGTAATACAACAAAAATTCAAGGATGATAAAAGTATCGTTTTCCTTAACGTCAATATGAGTACGCAAAAAACGCACTGGATAGAAGGTCTGAAAAGCGGAAAATACACAAGCAGTGGTGAGGTCAATTTGTACACCGGTGGCCTTGGCATAAGGCATCCCCTGGTCAAATACTATCAATTTGCCAGTGCGCCACAGCTATTACTAATTAACAGGCGGGGGATTGTATATTCAGCCAACCCGCCAATACCATTCACCGAACAAAAAACGGTGGAGCTGATAAACATGATAAAAGAAATGCGTTAAAGTCGTTGACCCTATACGGTTTCCGGCTAAAGTAGATACTGGCCCCAAATGGCCAGCATCTACTTTAGTGAAGCTGTCTAAGCGGCCGGTTACTGATCGCTGAACACCAGCAGATCTATTTTCTCTATGCTTTCGCGGATGCGCAGACCATATATTGCCAGCGCGTTGTTCAATTCCGGCAGTTCTTCCACCGGGTTATCAAAGGCAGGCAAACGCATGGATATGGTCCCGCTGATGCCGGTCCTGTCTATAAGCGGGAGCGCCGGATGATGAACAGGTGGTTCATTTCCGAGGGAGCCCATGTAGAATTTTCTCTTTAAGGCGCTGAAAATATACCGAAAGGGGGTATTCGTGTACGTATATGTGTAGCTGTTTTTGGCGGAAGGAAAGTCTGTGTCACTTTCACCGGAAGTTTTGATACCGGCGATCTTTTGGGTGTCTGTAATCTCCAGCAGATAGGATTTTCTGGCACGTTGTTCGAAGCTGCCGCGGAGCGGCAGGTAAGGCTGCAGCAAGGCGTTCAGGTCCCGCAGCATAATATCCGGTAAATACTGTACTTCCGCCAGTGGAACGGTTACTTCGTAACAAAAGCGGAAACGCCTGGCCCAGTTGTCCATTGCTATTCCTTTTGCTGGTTGAAGATACCAGTCCGGCGACGTGACTTCCCACAGGAGCTGATCGTTTGTAGTGTGTATTTCTTCTTTTCTGTCAAGGGACTGCCGCAGGTCAAATGCCTCACGGAACAATTGCATGGCGGGAATATTCACATAACTGTAGCGTACGGTGCCTTTCGCCGAGTCTACGATATGCTCTGCACTGTACCCGTAGACCGTGCCGCCCTCTCCTTCATAGAATGGCCGGAGCACGGAGTGCCCGCTGCGCGTAAAGGCGGTTTGGTCCAGGTAGCTGGTAACCGGCGCCGCTTCAATGTCGAAACGGGACAATGAAGGTTTAAGGATCATGCGCAGCTTTTCACCATTGATCAACGCCTTTACATTCTCTTCTGTGGCATTGTATCCGCCGGTAATGGCAATTACCTTTCCTTCCTGGTCTATCCATACATGATGTGGTACGGTACGTGTAGGGAACAGCGTTACCAAGGTAGAGTCGCCGTTGATGGCGGGAAGGCTGGAGAGGCGGTAACGCGCGGTATAATTGCGTTGCTCCATGGTGCTTTTGATCTTTTCGTCCGTTTGCCAGGGATTGACGAGTATCACCTGCAGGTTTTCCCGGAACTGATGTTGCAGCGCCTCCATTTTCGGGAAGGCGGCCATGCAGCCGGTACAGCCGGTAGACCAGAAATCGAGCAGGATGATCTTACCTCTGAAGCTGCTGATCCGGACGTTATCGTGCGGATAATTGGCAAGATGCCCAAGCTCCAGATCGGGCACCTGGTCGCCTACGCGAAGCCTGGTCAACGCCGGGCCAGGGTCGGCCAAAGCAGATGTAAATGGCCCGGATAACAACCCGGTCATCATCATTATCATTAATAATTTCATATCAATAATTTGTATTAATAATTGGGTTCCAGGAACGGATTGGCATCCAGTTCATTCTGCGGTATCGGCCATGCTACGCCGCGACTGTTCCAGGTTTGCGGTTTCAGCTGGCCCATCACTGCATCGGCTTTACCGGTACGCAGAAGGTCATACCAGCGGTGACCGTTTTCAGCAAACAGCTCTACCCTTCTTTCATGGTAGATCGCCTCGAGCAGGTCTTCCTTGCTGATATCTGGCCGGGTGTCAGCGATCAGCGGCAATCCTGCCCGCTTCCGGACGCGATCCAGGTCAGCAATAGCCTGCGGGAACCTGTCGCGCTGACACTCCGCTTCCGCGCGGATCAGGTATTGTTCCGCGAGCCGTAATACAACGTGATTCTCTTTTGGCAGGGTTGACGCCCGCATTTTGTATTTGGCAGCGTAGTAATAGTCCACTCCATTCACAGTATTTTTCCCCATCCATTCCTCTCTGCGCTTGTCTCCCGGCTCAAAGGCCGCTACCAGCCCATCCCGTATAACATACTGTGGAATAACGGTTACAGTGGAAGGAATAAAAACGTAGGATTCAGAGCTGTATCCATTTTCCGTATTCGGCTCAACATGAAATATTGCTTCGGTGCTATTGTCGCGAAACACAGCAGACAACGGCGGAAGGTCATCCATCCCGAAAGCGCTGATCACTTCGCCGGCCATCAACGCTGCCTGTTCCCAGTTTTTACGGCTCAGCTCCACGCTGGCCAGCAAAGCCTGCGCGGCGTATTTTGTAACACGTGTGCGCTTTGCGGTAAGCGGCTCATCCTTCAATAAAGTGATAACATTTTTGAGATCTTCCATGATGTAGGCATAGACTTCCTCCGGGTCTGCCTGGGGAATTACCGCATTCTCCCGGTAGTCTGTTCCTTTGATCAGCGGCACCCGTTTAAACTGGCGCACGATCTTGTAATAGGACAATGCCCGGAGAAAGGCAGCTTCAGCGGTTAACTGTTTTTTTAAAGGAGCGCTGACCGCTTCGGACGCTGCAATATTCTCAATGCAAAGCGTGCAGCGGTAGATGAAATTGTAGGCTTCCTGCCAGAAATACTGAAGGGTGCTATTGTCTTCCTGCAGCCGGCTTTCATGAAATTGCATGGTTGTTTCATATCCCGTTGCGCTGGAGGAGGATGGCACATAATTCAGCTCATCGGCATAAAGGCCCATATGGGTGGAGGACATGTAACCAAAATAGATGGGATACTTGATGTACAGTCCGATAATCGCCGCGGTGGCCGTTTCGTCCGTTTCAAATACCTCTCCGGGAGACAAATTCCCCGGAGGCGGCTGTACCTCCAGGAACTTGTTGCAGGAGCAGCACAAAAAGCAGAGAAATAATAATATGGATATCCGCATAGTTTATTATTTGAATGTAACAGTGTTTATAAATTCACCTGAAGCCCGGCGGAATATGTTTTCGTCAACGGGTTGCCGAGGCTGCCCTGTTCCGGGTCCCCGGTTTCATATGGCGTGAGCACGAAAAGGTTCTGCGCCTGCATGTACAGGCGAAGATTGTTCAGCCGCGCCCATTTCACTATTTTTTCGCTGACAGTCCAGGAAACAGAAAGATTCTTGAACCGGAGAAAAGAAGCGTCTACAATATATGCGTTGGACGTTTTAAAGTAGCTGTAAGCCTGCGCGCCGGCCCCGCCAGTAGTAAAGCGCTGGAAAGCCGTTTGGTCGCCAGGTTTCTGCCAACGGTCCATCACCTGTACCGGTTGATTGGACATTCCCCCGGGGGCAGCGCTCAGGCGGTTCAGGTAAGAACTAAGCTCCTGCCTGACATACTGGAAGAACATGTCCACGCTGAATCCTTTAAAGGACAGCGTATGCGACATGCCGCCATAGAGGGTCGGCGTTCCCACATCCACCAATGTATTCCGGTCCTTGCTGGTAGTGCCTGCAAATTCGTACAGGCCCGTTTCCTGGCTGATGCCCAGATAATTGTAGTAGCGGAGGAGTGTAATGGGCTTTCCAATGAAGAACCGGGTGGCATAAGATGTATTTTCCAGCCCGGGAAACGCGGCCAGTTTGTTACGTGCAATAGTACCGTTTACATTGAAGGACCATTCAAAATCCTTTTTCCGTACCGGCACCGCTGTTATATTCCATTCCATGCCGTAGTTCAGGATAACGGCTTCAAAGTTTTTGTTGACGCTGGTGAAACCGGTCTGTGCCGGAAGTGTATAGTTGATCAACTGACTGCCTGCCCTGCTGCGGTAATAGTTGGCGCCGAGCAGCAGGCGGTCATTAAAGAAGCCAAGGTCCAGTGCGAGCTCCAGCTTGAGGTTCTTTTCCCAGCTATAATCCGCGTTGAAGAGTTTGCTGGTGATAAGACCGGAGAGACCGTCGTAAAAATAGCTGCTTCCCTGCGAGCTCCAGGTATCGAAGAATACGTAATCGCCGATGTTATCATTGCCGGTGACGCCGTAATTAGCCCTTAGTTTACCGAAGCTCAGGTAAGGCATATGTTCGCTGAAAAAGTTCTCTTCCGTAAAGATGTACGAAGCACCCAGCGCCCCGAAGTTGGAGTAGCGCCTGCCCGGCCCGAAGCGGGACGAGCCGTCCCGCCGGGCGGTAAGGTTCAGGATGTATTTGTTACGGAGGTTATAGTTGACGCGGCCATAGATGCCGTGGTAATAGTATTCAGCGGGACTGTGCCGGATCGTATTGCCGGTGGCGTGTGCTACCACCCCCAGGTAAGTATCCGAATCAAACGACATGAGCATGCGCAGCTGATCATTGAGCTTTCCGTGCCAGCTTTGGCCAAGCAACACTTCCAGCTTCCCTCCGGCGGCGGTGGTGTTGTACTGAAGCATGGGTTCTACCTGCCAGCTGTTGACCGTGTTCTTTACTTTATTGGCGGTGGGGTTTAAGGAGGAAGTAGGCTCTCTGCCTTTCGCCGGGCTTAGGGTAAGCTGGTCCAGCATAACGGAATTATAGCCGCCTGTCAGTTTGAATTGCAGGCCTTTCCATAACCGGTATCCGAGATTGAAGCTGCTGGTCAACGCCGTATTTTTCGCATTGTAGTGATTGTGGAACTGGGCCAGGGGGTTCTGGTAAGTTGCCCCACCTTCCTCCCATACCAGGTTGCCGTCTGCATCCAGCGGCCTTGGCGCGTTAGGCGGCAAATGAATATTATTGGTGCTGCCGGTGGAAAACCGGCTGTTATCCAGACTGATGCCCGCACTTAGCCCAAGCGTCAGGCGGCTGTCCGCTGAACGGTGATTAAAGCTGAAGTGTACGGATGTTTTGTAATAACGGAAATCCTGCCCCAACGTTCTTTTCGCCACTTCGGCATAGACAGGCGTCTGGTAATGATAGGCCGCCCCCAGCCTGAACTGGTTATACCGGTTTCCGCCGGACAGCGAGAGCTGTACATTACTATTAACAGCCCGGCGGCTGAAGAACTCCCGGGTCCAGTCGGTATACCGGGTAGTATCCCAGGCGAGGAGATCCGGCGCATTCAGTACCGTCGGCTCGATGCCATCGTTCCGGAAAGCTTCCCTGCGCATTTCCAGGTATTGCTGTGTATTGAGGAATTTTGCTTTCACCGTAGCAGTGGATATACCTGTATAGGCATTAATGTCCAGGCTGGTCTTGCCCGGTTTGCCTTTTTTAGTGGTGATCAGTATAACACCGTTGGAGCCCCGGGAGCCGTAAATGGCGGTTGCATCGGCATCTTTCAGTACATCGATACTTTCAATATCACCGGGGTTCAGTGTGTTCATCGGGCTATTGTAGGTATTGGTGCCCGGAAAGGACACTGCCATGTTCTCGTTGGTGAAAGGCACTCCATCTACCAGTATGAGCGGACGGTAACCGCTGGTAAGAGAGTTTTGCCCCCTCACAACGATATCGAACCATCCGCCGGGGAGCCCGTCGCCCTGTTGCACCTTCATACCTGGAATTCTGCCGACCATCGCTTCCAGCGGGTTCGAGACCGGCTGGCGTTCGATCTCTTTCGCCGTAACGGTGGCGATGCTGCTGGTAGAGAGCCGTTTGGTAGTGCTGCCGTAAGCCATGATCTGCACTTCATCCAGCTTCGACGTGCCGGGCATTAACCGCACTACCAGCGAGGCAAGTGCCGGATCGGACAGCTGGCTGCCGCCCGCATTCCCTTTTGCGCCCGGTGTGATCACCTGGAACACCGTCCCCGACAGTTTGAGCGTGACCGGTACAAAACCGACTGCTGAAATATGCAGCACATCCCCGTCGTCCAGTTCTATCGAAAAAGAGCCGTCGGCGCCGGAGGTAGTCCCTTTCGAAGTTCCTTTTACCACAATGGTCACTTCAGGGACCGGCTGTCCGTTCGCCCCTATAATGCGCCCGCTAACGGGAACAAGAGGCGGTGAGGTTTTGTCCTCAGCCGCGGGTTTCCTGGCGGGAAGCGCAGCGGCCGGTACCGGCGTAAGAATGATCGATTTGTCGCGGATGATAAATTCATAAGACCGGTCTTTCAGTATCGTTTCCAGTACCTCCCGCAGCGGCGCGTTGCTGACATTCAGCGAAACTTTCCGCCGCATCAGGTTATCATCCTTCCTGGCAAATACAACATAGCCGGTTTGTTGTTTAATGGCAGCGAATACTTCTTTCAGCGGGATGTTTTTTCCTGAAATGGTCACTGACTGGGCTTTGCCGGTAGCCTGTACCTGCATAAAAGAAATTGTGAGTAATACAATAACTAGCCTCATGACTAAAAATGTTTGATAGAACCGGCCAGGCGGCGCATTTTTTTGCATACTTTTGCAAAGGTTTTGGTTGTTAAAAAATAGAGATTGACGCTCAATTTGGACCAACTGAACTGTTTACCGGAAGCGGGCTCAATCGCTTCCGGATTTTTTTTGGTTGATCCTGTATTTTCAAAAATGGGGATCGGATGAAGGCATAGTTTGCATACAGCAGGAGAAGAATCTGCTACTTATTTATTACGATCAGCCGCCTTCCTTCCTCCAGCCGGAAGCCGACCTGCATTCTCTTTAAGATATCCAGTAACTCATTCAAAGAAATATTTCTGCTCAACTCTCCCATAAATTCAATATCGGGGACTGTTCCCTCATAAATAACTTTTATATCGTACCAGCGTTCCAGCTGTCTCATTACCTCCGGGAGGGTGGCGCCTTCAAAATTGAAAAGCCCGTTTTTCCAGGCCATCACCTTGTCTGGATCAACATGATCAACAATGCGGATACCGGCCGCTATCTGTGCCTGCTGGCCGGGTTTTATCTGTTTGCCATTAACCTTTACCCGGCCTTCTATCAATGTAGTGCGCAGGATTGCTTCATTCTCATAGGAATTGACGTTGAAATGCGTGCCCAGCACCTCTATTTCCGCTTTGCCGGCAGCGCTTACCCGGAAGGGCTGCTGCGCGTTGCCAGCTACTTCAAAATAAACTTCGCCCGTCATCTCCACACGGCGTTCCTGACCGGCAAATACAGTCGGGTACCGGATGGAGCTGGCGGCATTCAACCACACTTTTGTGCCGTCCGGCAGCAGCAGCTGAAACTGGCCGCCATTCGGCGTTGTAAGTGTATTATAACTTATGGTGGCATTCGTTCCCCGAACATCATACTGTAATTGACCACCGTGTTGACGGATGGCCGTATTCCCTTGTCTGATCACCTGGTTACCGGTGCTGTCCAGCGTAATAACAGAACCATCCGCGAGGGTCAGCGTGGCTTTATTGCTGCCCGGGGCTATATCGGTAATCTGCGCAACGACGGCATCCTGCCGATCTGCCCGTTGCATCCAGAACACAGCGCCGGCGGCCAGTATGAACAGGACGGCGGCAACCCATCCCCACCGGCGGATAAAATGCATACGGCGGACAACAGGCCCGGCCGGCTGCACGATCCTGCGCCAGGAAGCGTCCACATCATATTCCCTGAACCGCGCATCTGCTTCCTGCAAATTCTCCCATTCATCTTCCAGCAGGCGAACAAGCTGGCTGTCATCCCGGTTTTTCCGCAGAAATTCTCTGAGTGCCTGCTCCTCTTCGGGAGTGGCTACGCCCTTCATGTAACGGTGAAGAAGTTGCTGTATGTCGATCTCTTGCATAAGCTGCGATGCGCAATTTTATATAAAGACGAAAAGATATCACGGCGGGGGCCATGGGGTGGAAACTTTTTTAGAGAAAATTTTCCGGGGCGATCGCAAACATTATCCAGACCAGGGGAATATTCCCTACCCGCGCACGGATAAAGGCCGTGATAGCGGCAATGGCCAGTTTCATATATTTTTTGACGGTGAGTACCGACAAGCCGGTTTGCCGGGCGATCTCCGCATGCGGCAGGCCATCCCGCCTCGCAAGCAGGTACACCTTTTGTTGTTGGGGAGGAAGACGGTTAACTGCTTCATCCAGCAGTGTAAAGATGGCGGCCGGCGTTTCCGTATCAGCGGGAGGGTACTTGTCCAGCTGCGCCTGCTCGCTTTCCCAGCGGGCGGCCAGTTCGCGTTCACGGGCTATTTTACGCAGCTGGTCCAGCGCATAATTTCGGCAGACAATAAACAAATATCCTTTGAAGCGTTGCACGTCGGCGAGCGCTTCGCGGCCCATCCATATCTTCAAAAATACGTCCTGAACGATCTCTTCCGCGTTGCTGACGGACTTTGTCAATTGAAAAACATAAGTAAGCAAAAGCGGTTGATAGACGTGCATCAATTCACGGAAGGCGCTCTCGTTCCCTTCGGCGATCTTCACCAGCAGCTCTCTTTCGTTATTTGTTTCCTTTCCGGGCAATTCGCTGAATTTGTTGGTTGCCCGGCTAAAATAATTAAAATTTCCAACTGCGGTCTGACGGGATATGAGCTGTGATCTGTCGATCCCATCACTCCAAATGTTCCATCCTGAACCAGTCCACATCAGCATAACCACCAATACGTACACCGGGCCTGGCCGTACTGAACAAACCTACTTTGCCGCCCATCCATTTGCCGGGTTGCGCCGTAAAGGGTTTGCCGATTGACTGATAGTGCTCACCATCTTCGCTATAGCTGAAGATACACTGTGCATCGGGAGCACGGAGCTGTACACGCAGGTATACCGTAACATCTTTTAACGGCTGCTGGTCAAATTTGCTGAATACACCCTATCGGAGCCAGGTATCATTACTAACCGGGATGGATGGTATGCTGCCGGAGAGCCGGAAAAAAGGCCACCCAACCCGGAAGCGTGTATCCTTCCTGGTTGGGCGTCATAATTTAAAAGTACAATGCTGCAGGTCAGTTCTTCGGAAAACCCGCATCGGATTTCACTTCCTCGATCTGCAAAGTATGCCTCGCGCAATGCGCTGCGATGAACAGCAGGCTTTGATAACCGTCTGCTTTCCCGGTAGGATAATCGATGACGTGATTACGCAGGTCTTCTAAAGATGCGTTCTGAATATATGTAAGTACCGGCTTGCGGGCCACGGACAGGTCATTGAGGGCTGTTTGCGGATCGGTATACAGGCCCTGGCCTTCCAGCGCTTTTGACGTTTTGTGTTTTTCACTGCGGTCGGTCATTGCCGCGATCAGTTCTTTATCGGATAGTTTCACCTCCCCTTTCAGTTCCGGCTGCGCTGGCTTTTCCAGTTCCTTCTCAGACATCCCGAACAGCATTTTTTCGGTGGCAATAATATGTTCCAGGCATTGGCTCACGGACCATTTATCAGCGGCCGGCTTGAATTTCAATTGCGCTTCGCTCAGCCCTGCCACGCTTTTTTCGAGATCGCTGGTCGTGCGGTTGAAGTATTCCAGTAAAAACTCTTTACTGCCATTGGCAGCCATCGGCCGGGATTCCAGTACGCCCTTCAGCCTGGTCAGGCCGGTATCCAGGTCACTAGCGATCATTTCTTCGAAGTCCATAAACAGCAACATCAGGTTCATCGGGTAATTCATATGCCCGTTGAATCCCCATTTTACGTTGGTTTGATCTTCCGGAGACGCTTCGGTGATCATATAAGCCGCTTCTGTTGATTCGAACGGCCTGATAAAACGAAGCTCAAAATCTACCCGTTCCCCTTCCGTGATCTTTTTTATTTCCTGCTCACCCGCACCTACATTCTTATCCTCACTGTCCCAGGCGGACACAAAACCCACAGTGGCGTCGGTACCACGGTATGTTTTCTTCATATCCGGGTCCATCATGGCCCATTTGCTGTAGTTGTCCTGGTTTTTGAGGTGCTTTACATAGTCAAAAACTTCCTGTTTGGGCCTGTTGATGGTAATCTCCCGTTCCACTGCGTAATCTTTCTTCAAAAAGAGCGCAATGATCAGCGGGATAGCGATCAAAATAGCCAATACAATGAGAATTTTCTTGAGTGCTTTCATACTTTTTGATTTTGGTGATCGGAAAACAAAGCAGTTAGCTAATAATTTGCACAAGTTAAATGTACATATTTATAATTAACTAATAGCAGGCATAACTACCAAGACAAGACTTTCCGGTCCCTGTCTCAACCCGGGAAATTGTCTTATCCGCTGCGGCGCGCGTAAACTTAATGCTGTATCCGGGTTAATTCCACCCGGCAGGTGGAGTGAAGGACGTTATTCCGGCCAGCCGGGGAGGAGGAAAACCCCTCGTACTGGCCTCGTACTCGCATACTATCGGCCTTGGATCGGCCTTAGTCGGCCTTTAATCCGCTTCATACCCGCTTCACCCTGGCCTTGCCCTCGCCTTTACCGGCCATTCATCCTCATCCCTGCCATCAGAAAAAACGGGAAAAGCATAGGCATACTCATGTTCTTAATAGAATGAGGCCGTCTTCTATGTTGAAAGACGGCCTCCTTTTTCTATCAATGACCGGTTTTCAGAATAGCGGATAGCTTTTTCCGGTTTATATTGCAAGCACCTGGCTCATCTGTACATTCACCGGCCGGCCGTTCTGCACGGCGGGCTTCCATTCGGGCGACGATGTGAACACGCGGATAATTTCAGCGGTCACCTCCCGGTCGTTTGTATTCTGCACTTCCACGCCAATGACCTTTCCTTCCCTGCTTACGATGAAGCTCACATTCACCTGCCGGTTCCTTTGATTATCGGAGAACAACGGGGAAGTATTCATCTTTTCAGAGACATAAGCGATAAATGCCTTGTTTCCACCAGGAAAGGAGGCGCTCACCGATGGCTGAGCGGGTTTGCCGGCCGTTGTGTCTTTCGTATCCGCCATCGCTGAAATAACGGCGAGCAGGCGTTCCTTAGCGGACGCTACCCCCCATTTCGCGCCCTTTTCGTAGTTGGAAACGGCCAGCCGGTTGTCCTTCAGCGGCATATCGGGATATTTTTCCTCGAACAGGCGGCCGAGGCAATCGTATGCTTCGTAACGATCAGCGGCAGCGGCTTTATTGAGATATACTTCCGCCTGTTCCAGGTCATGCCGGGCCAGCAGTATCTTGCCATATTCCAGGTGGGCCAGGGCGCTATTGTGTTCCCCGGCCTTTTTTAACCATTCCACCGCCAGTGCGGTATCCGGCGTTTCTCCGTACTTGCCGGAGCTATACATAAGGCCCAGCATATATTCCGGCGCGTAATAATCCTTCTTTTTAGCGGATTTCAGGAATGCGCTTTTCGCTTTTTTGAAGGATTTTTTCTGCAGGTGCACCAACCCCTGCACATAATGATGCACATATTTATGTTTGGGCGCCATTTTCCTGATGCGGGACAAGTTTGCTTTCAGTGCTATGGGATAATTGGAAAAGGCATTGGCTTCCGCCAGCTTCACCATCGCCCGCAGACCACCGCGTTTACCGGAAGCCTCGTACCAGTACATGGCGTTTAAAACATACATGGAATCCGGCAGGCGGTACATGTAGAAATCCCCGATCCTTTCGGTCAGATCCTGGTATTTCGTGCGGTAGTCCGCAAACGATGAGTACCAGCGGGAGGATTCGAAATAGCTGCTCCAGTTCTGCCTGGCGCTGATGATATAATACTCCAGCGCTTTATCATAGTTCTTCATCTGGAAATAGATATTACCCATCTCTTCCACCATAAATTTGTATTTATAGCTACCCGTCTTTACCGCATCAGGCAGGCGGTGGTACCAGTATAAAGCCATCTCCCTGTCGGGGGCGTTCTTTGCCAGGATATGGTAAATATTATCATATTCCGACATTGTTTTTACTGCATATATTTCCCGGCCATGCACATCGAGCACCCCGGCCACCGGCACATCCTTGAGCTGTTTCCATTTCGCATCGCTTCTATTCATGAACCCGTCTTCCCGCAACGCCAGCTTACCATTATAAAAGAAAGCGTAGCCTTTGCTGAAAGTAGAAACGTAGTTGTATTTCCCTCTTGCATCCAGGATAAGTTTTCCTTCTGTATTGTAGGCGCCTTTATCGGACGATGCTACGCCCTGGTCAAATGGTGTGAGATAATCATGATCGATGGGTATGATAAGTTTTCCATCCTGGTTGAGCATGCCCCATTTTGTAAATCTCTCTCTTTCCTTTTTGTCGTACTGCGTTTCGCAAACAGGAACGGCAAATTTTTCCGGCAATTGACGGATCGTCACCGCCTTTGTTTTCTTGTTGTACAGCCTGTCGTACCAGGTATTTCCGATCCTGAAGAGTTTCCCGGAAAGATCGGGATCTTTAACGGAAGATGTCGTATTCCAGTATTTGAGCACGATGCCTTGTCCGTTCTGATTGTCGGTAAGGTTATAGAATTTCCCGTCCGTTGTCATGAGCAGACCTTCCGGCGCGGAGTAACCCGAAGTCTGCGTGACACCCTTTGCGGGTTTGCTGAGCACGGGTATCAACCCGCCGGTGAAGTGATCTGACAGTTCATCCGTCGTGAAACTGGTTGTTGTGGATGGCTGGTCGCCGGTATAGAATGTTTTCAGCGTCCACTGATCACCATCCCTCATCAGCTTAGTGCGGTTGGCCAGGTACCAGATACCGTCATGCTTCACATCCTCCTCCTGTTCACCGTCAAAGCGCAGCTCGCCCCATTTGTCTTTCATATTGATGAGAAAACGGGGACGCCATCCCTTTTCCGTGTAAACGGCAATTCCTTCAAACTGCGGCGGGTATATAACGGCGCCGTTATCCCCCGCGAGGCCCAGCAGCTTGTCTTTTTCTATGATATAGACCTTTGACGCGATGCCCAGCGAAGCGGAAACCTTCTCGAAAGTCCAGTTCAAACTGCTCCTGTCGAATTCCGCCTTTTCGGTATTGAAATAGATATATTTGTCATTTACCGTGTAGGCCAGCTTATAATCCTTCTTCAACGCTTTTTCTACTTTTTCCTCATAGCTGTACCGTTCCTTCTCCACCTGCTCCCGGTGCGCCCTGATGTCCGCTCTTCGCTGCTCATCCGCCCGGCGCTCCCTTTCCCGCTCGGCGCGTTGCTGCGCATCCTTCCTGTTCTTCTCCGCGATAATGCTGTTCACCACGCCGGTAGCCATATCCGTTATGGCACCAACAGTATTCGCCGCTACATCCATGCGGTAGTTCGTAGAAGCGATCTGCCCCATGACCTTGCTGTAAGTTCCCGGTGAATAATTGGAGGGGTTGAACGCGCCGGCGCGGCTCAGCGTATTGTTATAATCTTCACGGTCTGCCATGATCTTATAGCCCCGCAGCTGCTGCCGGATCGTGGGGTTGTTCAACATGCCGGGATTCCGGTCCGTCATCGTTTTCAACTCATCATAGAGCTGTTTGGAGGTCTTGGGGATGTAAACCGTCTTTTTTTCGGAGGAGCCGGACTTTTCTTTCGTTTTTGTGCTGGTTGTTTTCTTTTCATCCTTCTTTTCCTTTCCACCGCCGCCACTGCCGCTACCGCCACCGGCGGTTTTAGCCGCTTCTGTTTCAGTTTCTTTCTCCGTTGCTTTCTTCTCTTCTTCCTCCTTTTTCTTCTTTTCCTCTTCTTCCTTCTTTTTCTTCTCCTCTTCCTCCTTTTTCTTCTTCTCTTCTTCTTCCTTCTTCTTCTTTTCCTCTTCCTTTTGCTGCGCGGCTTTCTTTTCCTTTACGAAAGACTTTGCCGCGTCCAGGGCTTTCTGTTCGTCCGAGGCGCCGGTTTTCATGTCGGCGGCCTTTGCCAGGTAACTCTCCGCTGCTTCGAAATTATATTTGCCCGCTGCCGCTTTCGCCTGGTCCAGCAACTGTTTGAAACGGCTTTTGTTTCTCGCATGCTCACCCAGCAGGCGGTCTATCTCGTTTTTCAGGTCCGTCACATACAGGGCAGTGACCTCCGTATTACGGATATTCCCCGCTTCTTCCCAGGCGGAGCGGTTGTTTTCCCGTTGCCATTTGTTTACGCGGTCGGCGACCGGCTGGCCAAATTCAATAGTGGTAAAATCAGTTCCGCTCTGAGAAAGACTTAGCTTGTTCTTCGTGTTGTTGACAATAACCGCGGCGCCCGCTGCGGCGTGAATCAGCTGCGCATTGAAAGAAACATCGAAACTGTACCGCTCCGGCGTATAAGCGGAGGAAGGATACCCGCGCAGGTCTATTCCCGCTTTGTACAATACTGCCAGGTTCTCCGCGGAGGTATTGTACCTCGTCAACACAAGATGCGCTTTACGCCCTTTCACAACGGTGGCGAATCCTTCATAAAACGTTTCAAACGTGACGTAACCGGAAAATCCCTTCAGGTCGCTGAAAGAAACTTTGTGCGAGTGGGTACGCTGCGCCGTTACCCGGGTAACAAACAGGATCAGTAGTGTAATCGACAGCCATTTTTTCATCAGGTCAGGTTTTCGCACAAAGGTAACCTGCCCTGCCGGACGACTCAATACCCTACGTAGGGTATGCGGCTGTCATCAGAGCCAGCCTTTCTCCAAAGCTAGTTGCACCAACTCAAGAACGGATGAAGTATTGGTCTTGCCCAGTATATTCTTACGGTGCGTTGATACCGTTGCATAACGGATATCCAGCTTTGCCGCGATCTCTTTGGAAGTGAGGTTCTGCGCCAGTAAGCTGAGTATCTGTTTCTCACGCGGCGTCAGTATTTCTTTATAAGGCGTCAGCCGCTGCACAGGATCAACATCGATATAGGAAGGCTCGCCGTCAAGGCCAATGAAAGACAGGATCATCCGGTTGTCTTTCTTCAGGTGGGAAATATCCGTGTGTACCACAAATGTACGCAGCACGGCGCCATCTTCATCGCTCTGTATGGTGATGATCTGTTGCAGGATGCGGATATAGCTGCCGTCCTTTTTCCGTACGCGGTAGTCATACCTGCTTTTATATTTCTTTACTTTATCCGGAGGAAGTTGCCGCCAGAAATTCGTAACTGTCGCTTCGAAATTGATAAAGTAGGGAAGGTCATCCGGGTGTATGATCTCCATCAGTTTGTCGAGCTGAAACTCGTGCGGCTGATAACCCAACACGGGG
The DNA here is from genome assembly GCF_007992715.1 of Chitinophaga cymbidii. Lineage (GTDB taxonomy): Bacteria > Bacteroidota > Bacteroidia > Chitinophagales > Chitinophagaceae > Chitinophaga > Chitinophaga cymbidii. The sequence goes on along the minus strand of NZ_BKAU01000005.1, from coordinate 199,624 downwards.
GTGATGGAGTTGCTGGTAAATTCTATGATCATCTCCGGCGGGTTAAAGACCATGTAGTAGTAATCGCCGACCTGGAAGATATTAAGGAGTTTCTTGTAGAGTTCTACTTCCAGCTTCAGCTCTCCGGGTGTTTTGTGTTGCGCTATTTCAGTCCATATCCGCTGTGCTTCGTTGAAGATAATTTTGTCCATAGGCACGGTGCTCTTTCAATGAAAAAGCTTTAAGATACCGGATTCCAGCGCAAATGGCAAATAAAATGCAGACTATTCTGCTTTGAGGCTTTTCAACAACGATGTACGCGCGGTCAAAACGCTACTCGCCCGGCTGCTGTTTGAGTATTCCTACCATACGAATGACTACGACCGGCCGTCTACAATTGAATTTTTATAGGCTTATCTTTTCTTCACCCTCAGCACCACACTCGCCCTCCCCGCAGACACCTCCGGGTTAAACCCAACAGTCATCAAAAACTCTCCTGAATACTGCCTCCCGCCATCGATGGATGACTTCGTACCGGGATAAAGACTGATCTCCTCCAACTGGTAAACCGCCGCCGGATCAAGCCCTTTCAAACGGATGGGATACGCGCTGCCCGCGCCGTAACGGTTGCTCACGAGGTAATTGAAGATGACGCCTTCCGAGCGCTCTTTATTGATATAAGCAACGGAAGCAACGGCCCCTTTCCGCGGGTCGGACAAGCGGTATTGATCTCCTTTCCACACAATGTCCTTGAAACCGTTGTACTCTTTGATCGCCTGCTGGCAATACGCGAGGTCTTTTTCGTTCAGATGACTGACAACGATGTCGAAGCCGAGCTTGCCCATCATCGCTACGTCCGTTCTGAACTTGATGGGCTGCTTTCCCCAGTCCGTTACGTGGTTGGCGCTGGCGATCGCGGGATAGAAATAGGAATATTCCCACTGGATGAAGATCCTTTCCAGCGGGTCCGTGTTGTCGCTCGGCCAGTATTCGGTGAAATATTTCAGCGCTTCGTAGTCCACGCGCCCGCCGCCGCCGGAGCAGAGCATCATGGGCACGGTGGGGTGTTTCTCGCGGATGCGTTTGAGTACGTTGTACAGGCCGCGCATGTATTCAATATAGAAATGAGATTGCTGCCGGCCGAGATAAGCGGAGTGCGCATTATATATCACGGCATTGCAGTCCCATTTGATATAGGCCAGGCCGGGATTGCGCTCGAACAGGCCGTTCACGATGCCGAACACGAAATCCTGCACGGCGGGATTGGCGAGGTCCAGCACAAGCTGGTTGCGGAAATAGTGCTCTTTGCGGGCAGGTTCTTTGATCACCCAGTCCGGATGCTTTTCGTAGAGCTCGCTTTTGGGGTTGACCATCTCCGGCTCCACCCATATCCCGAATTTGACGCCGTTCTTCGTGGCTTCCCTCACCAGGCTGGCAACGCCGTTCGGCAGCTTGCTTTTATTTTCCTGCCAGTCGCCAAGGCCAGCCTTGTCGTTATTGCGGGGATATTTGTTGGCGAACCATCCGTCATCAAGCAGGAAAAGATCAACGCCGAGTTTTTTCGTATCGTGCAGCAGCGCTTTCAGCTTGTCTTCATTAAAATCAAAATAAGTGGCTTCCCAGTTATTGAGCAGCGTCAGCCGGTTTCCCTGGCCGTTGAGGATGCGATGATTCCGGGCCCAGTCGTGCAGCTGACGGCTCGCATAGCCCTTTCCTTTATCGGAGAAGATATAGAGGAAAGCGGGTGTGGTAAATGCTTCGCCCGGTTTCAGGGTGTAGGGCGATGCATAATTGTTGATGCCAGAGATGATACGGAGATTGTCCTGGTAATCCAGTTCGATGTCCGTTCTGAAATTGCCGCTGTATTCCAGCGCGCCGTACAGCACGGTTCCTTCATCCTCCGTAGCTGGTTTGTTCAGCGACACCATGAACACCGAAGGCTGGAAAATATTCGCGCGGGTGCCCAGCTTAGAATCGAGGGTTTTAATGCCGTGGGTGATCTTCGATTCCTCCGGCTGCATTTCCTTCGCCCAGTCGCCATGATACTGCTGCAGCCAGAAGCCCTGCGCCTTGAGGTACAAATTGGCGGAGGCGTATTTCTCCAGCACCACATTCCCTTTCTCATGATGGCGGATCACGGACCATTGCTCGATCACATCCTGTTGGGGGTAGATCTTATAATGCAGCACGACTTCAAAATCATACACCGGATCTTTGAGAGTTACTTTTAAAAGCGTAATATTTTCGTCCAGCTGCTGGCGTTCGTGTTTTACATAACGGAGGTCCAGCGAGCGGTCGCCGTCCGCATGCACCACCGAGATCGCCGGTTCCAGCAGGTTGCGGGAGCCCGACGGCGTATAGGCGGCGTTCAGCACTTCGGAATAATCGCCTGTTTGCTGATAAACCGAAGGTACCAGCTGATACTCCTTTTCATTGGCCAGCTTCCTGCCGAAATAGATGACTGACAAATCCTTTTCCTTATTCGCTTCCAGCACCAGCGCATTGTTCGCTGTTTCCACAGGAATGATGACATTCTGGGCATGAAGGCCGCCCGCGCACAAACCCAAAAAAATCCAGATGGTTAACCTGATCTTCATAAGCATTTATTCTGTTGTGTATGTTGACTGTTTTCCGTTTACTTTCACCTGTACTTTTTTCCGGGTGGGCGACGATATCTTATAGTGTGTGACCTTCCCGTTTTTCCATTCAAAATCAACGGTCAGGTTGCCTCTTGCCTTCAGCCCTTTCACCTTACCATGTTCTTTCCACAAATCGGGAATGGCGGGCAGCAGTTCCACGTAACCGGCATGGTTTTGCAGCAGCATTTCCATGATCGCGGCGGCGGCGCCGAAGTTGCCGTCTATCTGGAACGGCGGGCCGGCGGAGAACAGATTGGGATATACGCCGCCGCCTGCGCCGTAGTTAATGTCCGTGCGCAGAGTGGGCTTCAGCAGCTCGCGCAGTAATTTGAAGGCGCGGTTGCCGTCGAGCAATCTTGCCCAGAAAAGCTGCTTATAGGCAATGGCCCAGCTGGGGCCGTCATCGCCTCTTACCTCCAGTGATTTTTTTGCCGCGGCGGCCAGCTCCGGCGTACCGTTGGCCGTGATGAGGTTCGCGGGGTACAGGCCGTACAGATGCGAGATATGGCGGTGCTGCGGATCTGTTTCTTTATAGTCTTCCAGCCATTCCTGTATGCGGCCGTCCGGCGCAATGATGCCCGCGGGCGGAAGCTGCGCCATCTGCGCCAGCAGCGTATCCGCGAATGCCTGATCTGTTTTCAGCTTACGGCTGGCTTCGATGACGTTCGTGAACAGTTCGCGGATGATCTGGTTGTCTATCGTAGCGCCTGTGCAAATGCTGGCGTGGTTCCCGTTCGGAAGATAAAAGGAGTTCTCGGGGGAAGAAGACGGCGAAGTAACGAGCCATCCTGTTTTTTCATCCTTCACCAAAATACTTTTATAAAACAGCGCCGATCCTTTCAGGATGGGATAGATGCTTTTGAGATAGGCAATATCATCGGTATAAACATAATGTTCCCACAAATTATTGCACAGCCAGCCTGAACCGGATTTGGTAACGCCCCAGGAAGCGCTTTCGCCGGGCTCGGTGAAACCCCATACATTGGTGATCACATGCGCCACCCATCCTTCGGCATTGTAATAGGCTTTGGCCGTTCTTTCACCGGGTTTTACCAGTCCGCGCACCAGCTCCGTTAGCGGCAGGTTCAGTTCGGAGAGGTTGGACATCTCCACCGGCCAGTGGTTCATCTGCACATTCACGTCCAGGTGATAATCACCATTCCAGGGCGTGCGCACCTGGTTCGCCCAAAGCCCCTGCAAATTGGGCGGCAGCAGCCCTACCCGCGTGCTGCTGATGCTCAGGTACCGGCCGAATTGCAGGAAGAGCACCGGCAATGATCTGTCTTTTTCGGGATGCTGATAATAGGCTGCCAGCCGCTGGTCGGTGGGCAGGCTTTCCGCAGGCCCCGTTCCGAGGTCAACGGCCACGCGGCCGAACAGCTTGCGGAAATTACGGACGTGCTGCTGCTTTTGTACAGCATACGTTTTTCTGATCGCGGCACGCATGTTCTTTTCCACCAGCGCCTTATAATCCGGGTTGCGAAAATCCGTTGCGGTGGAAATGAAGATCAGGGCTTCATCGGCGCCATCCAGCACCAGCGCGTTGTCTTTTACCGTTTGCTTCCCGCCGGTATGCACGATCTTTACCTGCGTGAGATATTGCATTCCTTTCCCGTCTGTTCCGTTATCCAGCTGGCCTTCCAGCAGCAATGCCTGACCCGCGATGGAAGCTGCGCCTCTTTCCGGGCGGCTGATGGCGGTGGAGAAACTGATCTTTCCCTTTTCGCTGGCGGTGAGGCGGATCACGTCCACGTCATCACCGAAGCTGGTAAAATATTCGCGTTTGTAGTGCACGCCGTTGATGGTCATTACCGTAGTGGCAAGGGCGCTGTCCAGGGAAAGCCAACGGCGGTAATCCTGGTAAGCGCTGGCATCTCCATCGTATTTGTAAGTGATGTGCAGGTCTGCCAGCATCTGGAAGCATCCCCATTGCGGGCCGCCGGAGCCGGGGCCGAGGCATACGAAATTCTTGTCGATCAGCTTCTGCGCTTCATCGTTCTTTCCTTCGGAGAGCAGCCTTCTTATTTCCGGCAGCTGTTTATACGCTTCGTAGTTGTTGGCGTCCTGCGGGCTGCCGGACCAGAGCGTGATATCGTTCAGTACTACCTTTTCCTTTTCCACGCCGCCGTCCGGCGTCATGCCCAGGCGGCCATTGCCTAATGGAAGCGTTTCTTCCCATTGAGCGGCGGGTTTATTGAACCATATCTGCAAAGGGCGTTCCTGGGCGGAAAGCGATAAAGAACACAAGAGGAGTATAAAGCCAATCGCTATTTTCATTTGTAACAAATCTTTATTTTTCAATCAGATGCCGCACGTGCATCATTTATCAGGCAGCTATTTTTTATATCCGATCGTCAGCTCCGTCAGGTTGCTGTAAGCGCTTTCGTTGCTGGCCACCCTTTTCACCCTGATCCGGATGTAGCGGACCTGCGGTGTTTCGGTGGAGAAGTCAAGCGTATAGGGACCTTTGCCATCGTCTGTGCGGTTCACTTCTTTCAGGAGAATCCAGCCTTTGGCAATCGCATCATCTTTCCATCCCGGATCATTGCCCGGCACGGTGGTGGCGGCGTTGGAGACATCGGCAATCCCCCATACTTCGTATTCCACCGGGTTATGACAGCAATCGCGGCCGATCACTTCCATCGTTCGGAGGCTGTCATACGCTTTGCCCATATCAAATGTAAAATGATGCGGCAGCGGGTTGTCCCCATTGGAGTGAAAGATGTTTGGATAGCCCTGCGGGCTTGTGGAGCCGTCCCACAGCCGGGCAACACTGGTCTGCCCTTCCAGCGGGCCCACGTCGTAAGGCAGGCTGATCTCGCGGAAAAGTGACTTGTCGCATTTCACAATGCCGAACGCTATCGGCGGGAAAGTATCCACCAGCGTTACGGGAAAGGTATCCAGCGCCAGGCGCCCCGGCGTGTAGTACGAATGGTACGCTACTTTGGTGCCGTACTTATAATCGTTCAGCGTAATGGCCTGCTGGTCCGGCGGCAATGCAACTTCTTTCTGCTCATCGGTGATGCTCGTGTAACGAATATAAGTAATTGTGTTCGTTGAATCGGCAGGCAGGAAGTTCAGCATGATCTCATTGCCGTCATCATTCAGCAGCTTGTAAGGTTCCGTAAGATTGATAGGCCGGTTCATCAGGCTGTTCTGATAGGTGTTGCCGTACACTCGTGCGTTCTGTATTTCAACAGGAATGGAGCGGTTGCCTTTTTCGTCGAACGAATACACGAAAAAGGAATAGGTATACTCCTGCAAGCCGGTGATGATGGTGGATATCGTATCGGAGGGGCTGTGCGTGGAAGCAGGCACTTCCACGGAATCCCGGTAATTGTTCCAGTAAACTTTGTACTTCGTCACGGATGGATCGGGACTGGGCGACCAGCCGATGCCGAGGCGGAGATTGCCGGGCTGCGTGAAGGTCTGCGTGATGGCGCCCGGATATGTCAGCTCCCTGTCTTCCAGAAACTCCCTGAAATCATCGGGTTGCTGCGAGCAGGCTGCTATCAGGCAGCACAGGCCGGTGATCAGGAAAAGGGATGAATGATGTTTCAACATAAAAACGCTTTTATGAATTACCTGGGATCGCCCCAGAATGTCAGTTCGGCAATATTGAAAAAGTTGTTGGTCAGCGATGCGTTTTCCAGGCACTGGAAGCGGATGTACCGCACCTTCGGCAGCTCCAGCGAAAAATTGAAGCTGAAGCCGGCGTTCCAGAAATCCAGGTCGGCATTCGTGTATTGCGGATTGGGCAGGCCGGAAGGTTTTGCCGGGAGCGTGAAAGTGCCGAGGTTGATCCATCCGTTGGCGGATGTTTCGCCTACGCCGGGCGCACCCGGGCCACTGGGCAATGTTTCATCCACCGGATCTGATTCGCGGCCCCAGAGCGTCCAGGTCTGCGGCGCGCCGGCCTGCCAGAGCCAGTTGCCGCTGCCGTCTATGCCGCGGTTCCAGATCGTGTAACGGCTCAGCTTCGCTGCCTGCCCCATATCGAAGGTGATCACCGCCGGCCACACCAGCGGCTGAATGGGCTGTTCGGTATGATAACCCGGCGAGCCGGTGTTGCCGTTCCAGAGGTTCTGTATCTCCCATCCAAAGCCGGTTTCCACGTCCGTACCCAATATATAGCCGTTGAACTTTGATTTGTCCATTTGCTCTTCATAGATCGGCGTTACCGTTGTCAGCAGCGTGTCTGATATATTCCCCCACTGGTCGGTGATGTAAATGCCGAACTCCCGCGGGATGGTATCGTAACCGCGCACGCTGTAGGTGATCGTATCTCCGTTGGTATAATGCTGGTTGACGATCTCGTGCTGTCTGGTGACCGGATCGGTGGTGATGGTAATGATGCCCAGGTTGGCTTTCAGCTCATTCAGTACATTGATGTTGATCCCGCCGAAATCGGCTTTCGTTTCAATGGTAGGGAAAGCCTGCAGGTAAGGCGGCGTGTCCGGATGCACGGTAACTTCCACGGGGTCGGACTGTACATTCGCCCGGCTGACGGTGTGCAGCGTGACCGTATAATCCTGGCTCTTCTCAAAGCCGCCGACATGGATGGTATCGGAATAGTAGGAGGACTTAGTCTGCCGGCTCGTCTGACCGTTGATCATATATTCCGCCTGCACATACAGGATGTTCTCTGACCGCGGCAGGTTATAGGTGATGATGGCCGCACCGGCCTCGTTCTTTACCTGGACGTTGGTGACAGGATCGGGCTTCGTTTTGTCGGACGACACGATGTCCTTATACTCATTCACCTTGCTGCAGCCAAGCGTCGTTACCGCTAACGCGCACCACAGGAGCTTTTTATATTGATTTGACATAGTCATGTTTTGATAAGATTACCAATAAGGAGTTTGCACGAGATTGGGATTGGTGATCAGGTCGTATTCCTGGATGGGGAACAGGTAATCCCTCAATCCAAACAGCGGCTGATACACGGTGCTAAGCTGGTAATATCCCGCCACGGTGCGGTTGAATACGCTCCATCCCTGGAAGGGGGACGACAATACGGCCTGCAGTTCTTTCCAGCGGCGGAGGTCCCATCCGGCCTGTCCTTCAAAGGCGAGTTCAATTCTTCTTTCCTGGTGGATGATCTGCCGCAGTCCTTCTTTAGTGGTGGGTTTGGAAGGATTGCGGGAGTATTGCGACCAGGAGGCCAGCACACCGGGCAGCCCTGCTTTTTCCCGCACCTTGTCGATCCAGGAATATACCTCCGCGGTGGGGCCGTCCGCTTCGTTCAGGCATTCCGCGTAGAGCAGCCAGAGGCCGGAAAGGCGGATGAACGTCCACGGATACGTGTGCCATACGGTATTCTGGCCGGGCACGGACTGGTAATGCACCAGCTTCTTGGGCCAGTAGCCCGTGGCATTGTAACGCATGCGGTCGGGCGGGGAAGCGTAACCGTCCACCGCGTTCACGTAGTTCGGATTGTTGTCGTCGGTGTTGCCTGATCCGAACCAGGTGGCGCCGTCGAAAGACACGCTGGAATAGTAGCGCGGCTCGCGGTTGAAGTTGCCTTTTACGGTGGTGTAGTCCTGTTTGATATAGTAACGGTGCGCTTCATCGCCGGTCTGCAGCTGATAGCGGTTCGCGTAATCCCATGTTTTGTCTTCCGTGATGGGCACGCCGTTCTTCGTGTAGAAGATCTCCGATTCGGAAACCGGCACGGAGAAATTGGAATACACGGCGAAAACGTTGGAGGCGGCATCCGCGGTTACTCTCGGCATGGACATGTATTGCCATCCGTAGTGCGGGTTGAGGGTCCATACCTGTTCGGGATTCCAGCCGTCTGTGAAAGCGCCTTGCAGCGTGAGCAGCTGGCGGGTCTGGTCGGACATGCTGACGATGTTGCCCTGCACCCGCAGTTCGTAAGGCTTCGCCCCGGCAGCTACGGCCGCGTCGATCGCGAGCTTGCAGGCTTCCGCGGCCAGGCGCCATTTTTCCGGGTCCGCTTCGGCGGGGAACAGGCTTCGCCCCTGCTTGTCCTTGAACGAAACATAATCGGGATTGCCATTGAAGAGCGGGCTTGCCTGCGTGGCGAGCACTTCCGCTTTTACGGCCAGCGCTATGGTGGCGGTGATACGCCCGGCTTCGGCGGCCGCATTCTGGATCGCGGGCGGCAGACCGGGGATCGCTTCATCCAGCGTTCTGATCACATAGCTGAAGCAGGAATCCAGCGATTGCTGCTGCTGGCGCACTTCTTCGGCGGGCGCATTAATGGGAATGGCTTTGTCCGCGATGGGAATAGGGCCGTACATGCGCAACAGCCAGTAATGGTAATAGGCTTTCAGGAACTTCGCTTCGGCTGCCCAGCGCGTTCTTTCATACGGCTGCACGTCCAGCGGCAGGTGAATGTTTTCCAGGAAGATATTGCACATGCGGATGGATTCCCACAGCCGGAGGCCGAGGTTGTAGCCGTCCCAGTAGTTATGCAGGGGATTGAGGCTGTTCTGCAATCCGCGCATCAGGTTGAAACCACCGTCTCCACCCTGACCGCCAAGCGTGGTCTGGTCCTGCATATTGATGGGGAACAGAATTTCCCCGGAAGCGGTGAAACCCGCGTTCCTTCTCACATCCGCCAGCGCCTGCAGGTTGGCGTAACAGCCAAACAGGTAAGCCTGCGTTTCATTGGCGTTGCTGAAGGCGCTGTTCAGCGTGGCAACGTTGTCCGGCGTAACATCGAGGTATTGCTTGCACCCCGGTGAAGCCGCCAGCAAACAACCAGTTACGAATATTTTTACAAAGACTTTCATATCTATCTTTTTATCGGCTAGAATTCGAATTTCAAACCCAGGTTATATACTTTCTGTATCGGGTAGGCAAAACCGTTGCCAGCCAGCTCCGGGTCCCACAGCTTGAATTTGCTGAAGGTGAGCAGGTTCAGCCCGCTGAAGTAGATGCGCATGCTGTTCATGTGAATCGGCCGGCCCCATTTTTTGGGCAGCGTATAACCTGCTTCCACGGATTTAAGGCGTATAAAGCTCCCGTCGCGCAGCCACCAGGTGCTGGTTTGCTGGTTGTTGGGAATTTCATACGTGGATAGGCGGGGCCAGAGCGCATACAGGTCCTGGTTTTCTTCTGACCAGTGATCGTCCGCATACGCCTGTAATATCTGCGCGTTGTTGGCGAAAGGCGCCGTGCCGAAGATGCCCTGGTTGAAATCCGTACGCGCGGTAGGATCGATAAAGAAAGATGACCGGGCGGAGCCCTGGAAGAATGCGCTCAGGTCGAGGTTCTTATAGCCCACGGAAAAACCGAAGCCATAGATGACCTGCGGTGTGGAAGGCAGGCCGATGGGCACCATATCGTCCTGGTCGATCACACCATCCTGGTTGATGTCGCGGTACTTGATATCGCCGCCCATGGGCAGGTAATCGCCGAATACCTGGCTGGGCGAATTGCGCGCTTCCTTGTCGTCCACGAAAAGCCTTTCCGCAATGTACCCGAAGGGCTGGTTGATCATTCTGCCGGTGCGGAAGCTCCAGGGGTTGGGATACTCGGGCTCTTCCAGGTGCACCGCTTTGTTGCGCGTGATGGTAAGGTTGCCCAGCACCGAAGCCCACAGGCCGGAATTGAAATCCTTGCGGTAGTTCACGTTCAGGTCAAACCCTTCGGAATAAGCCTTGCCGAGGTTGGAACGGAGGTTGCTGATGGCGGAGTTTTCGATGCCCACGGTAACGGGAATGTACCCACGCTGCACGAGAATGTTGTACCTGTTTTCGCGGTATACTTCCGCTACGATGTTCAGGTCGTTGAACAGGGTGATCTCGGCGGCAAGGTTTGCTTTACGGGAGGTTTCCCAGGTAACGTCCGGATTGGGATAAGCATATATCACCGTGCCGTTCATGGACACCGAGTTGTTGGTGCCGAACGAAGCGCCGGCGCCGGCGTTGGGTGCTACGTTGGACAGGTAGAAGAAGCGCTGGGTATTAGGATCGCCGATCGCATCGTTGCCCACCAGGCCGTAACTGCCGCGCAGCTTCAGCCTTGAGATCACGCTTTTGATGCCTTCTCCCCAGAACTCCTCGTTAGACACTACCCATCCCGCGCCGATAGTGGGAAAGAACCCGAAGCGGTGCGCGGGCGCGAATTTCTCCGAGCCGTTATAGCCGAAATTGAATTCGGCAAAATACCGGTCGTCAAAAGAATAGCTGGCCCTGCCGGAAAGACCGAGGTTGCGGTTGGGCAGCGATGCCTGCAGGTTGCCGGCATTCCCGCTCAACGTCTGCTGCCGCGTGCCGATGATGGATGCGCCCGCACTGTGCTTTCCGAAGGTGCGGCTGTAATCCATCCTTCCCAGCATATACAGGTAAGTGTTCAGGTACTTGGGACCTTCCTGGTAACCGAGGTATTCCCTGGCGGCGCCGGGCTGCGAGTTCAGCCAGCGAAGTTTGTATTCGCCGGCCTGCTCGTCATAGCTCTGTACGTCGTAATAAAAGGGAAGATAATTACGGCTTACATCAAAATAGGAATAACGGTTGGTACTGAACAAGCCGAAGAAGGTCAGGCCCGGCGTGATGAATTTCAGGTTCTGGTTCAGCTCGAACTGCGCGGACATCCGCGATTCGGAAAAGGTCTTGTACCCGTACATCAGCGATGCGTAGGGGTTCGTCTGGAGGTTGCCGGTCTGGTTGATCGCGTTGCCGAAAAGAATGTGTTTCGTATTCCGGTTGGCGCTGTCCGGCAGGTAATAAGCCTGGAAAGCAACGGGATTGGAATGTAGCGCCTGTGAGTACAGGTCGGTGGCAAACCCGCCGCCCTGGTTGCTGATCGGCCCCGTGTATTCGTTGAAGTTACCCCAGAGGCGAACGCCTACTTCCGTGGTGGATGTGGCTTTGATGCTGGTGTTGGCTCTCAATTGGTAGTTTTCGAAACGCATGCCGGAATTAAAATTATTGACAGGATTCACCTGCAGGATGCCGTTATCTCTCGAATAGGAACCGGCCACATAATATTTTGCCAGGTCGTTACCACCGCTCACGCTGAAGTTCGCGCGCGAGGTGTTCGTGCGTTCCTTGAAAATTTCCTTGATCCAGTCCACCGCCGGATAGATGTACGGTGTGATGCCGCCTTCTCCGTTCAGCGTTCTTTGCGTGCCGATGATCTTGTTGGGACTGTAGAAGGGCGTCGCCAGCGGGTTGCGGGTGGTCAGCGCTTCGTTGTAGGTACGCATGTAAGTGACCGGATCGGCCAGCTTGATGCTTTTCGTGGGCGCGGAGATCGCGGTTTCCACGCGCAGCTCCACCTTCGCTTTACCGGCCTTGCCTTCTTTGGTGGTGACGAGTATCACACCGTTCGCGCCACGGGCGCCATACAATGCGGCGGCGCTGGCATCTTTCAGGATGGAAAAGCTGGCGATGTCATCCACCTGCAAACGTGCCAGGTCACTGGCCGTCAGCTCGATGTTGTCCACCAGGATCAGCGGGCTGTTGCTGTAACCGAGCGTGGTAACGCCGCGGATGAAAAAGGACGAATTGTCCAGCCCCGGCTGCCCGCCGCGTTGAAAGGCAATAACGCCGGCCACTTTCCCGGCCAGGGCGTTGGTAAGGTTGCTGGCGGGGATCTTCAGCTCTCCGGGTTGTATGGAGGTCACAGATCCCACTACCGCCTCACGCCGCTCGCGGCGGCCAAATGCCGTTACTACCACCGCGCCGAAAGTATCCACCGCCATGGCGAGATAAACAGTGGCCGGCTTTCCTTTCTCCACTACCAGCTCTGTGGGCTTGTAGCCGATACAGGTAAATTCAAGATGCGCCTGGCTGCCGGAAACGTCCAGGGAAAATGCGCCTGTTTTGTCGGTGCTCGTTCCCTGCCGGGTACCTTTGATAACCACCGATGCACGGTCGATCGGAAGGCGCGTGGCGCTGTCCAGCACATGACCGGTGAGCTTGCTGCCGTTTTGCGCGGAAGAATGCAGTGAAAAGGTAAGCAGGGAAACGAAAAACAGGATTGCAGGAAAGCGACAGCACAAACGTCGCCGCCGGCCTTTTAAGCAAGAAGGTCTGATATTCATATTCAAGCGATTGTAATGTTGATTAGCATGGCATCATGCTAACTGCATATGATACATAACGGTTGATAAAAAAGGTTGATAAAAACGTGGCATAACGTGCTGACATAACGTGTTCATGTATAAAAACCGGAACAGAAGCGTCTATCATCTATTCTGTACTATACTATACTACAAGGCTAAGTTATTACAATAATTCAATCCGCCAAAATAAAATTGGAAGTACCGGCATAAAAAAACACCGGGCAGGAAGCGCCCGGTGTTTTCAAAATATCTTGTTTGGTTGCGCGTGATCTCAATAAACCTTCACGTCCGCTGGAGCATGCTGCTGTGTACTAGTTGCGCGTGATCTCAAAAATCCTCACATCCGCCGGAGGCACCTGCAGTTCCTCTCCCGAAAACATTTTCCCGGAAAAGAGTTCCTTTATTTTCTTCCGGCCCCGTATCAATTCATCAGGAATCCTGACCGTCTGCGTTGCATTACCATAATTGAACAACGCAACGTACACCTTGTTGCCATCGCGCCGGTAAAACTGCTCCACTCCCCTGTCGCCGGTATCTCCCCGCAGCGGCCGGAAACTCTTTCCATGTGCCGCCAGCGCCAGCAGGTCGCGGTGCTGCAAAAGCCTGCGGGCAGTGCCGCTCCATTTGCCCGTACTGGAAAAATCATCCCCGGTAAGGATCGAACCGGTTACCAGCGCAGCTGCCAGCCGAGCCCTGTTCACTCCGTCTGCTTCTTCCGCGAATACGATGTGATCGGCATCAACATAATCGTACAGGTACGACTGCCACCAGCCGTACCCGGTGCTGTTCAAAGTATAGGCCGTGTGATCAAGACTGCTGAACGCATCGCAGGCAATACGGCGCACATGCACATAACGGGCGGTAGCGATATTGGGCGAAATGGCGGCATAGACCAGCATCTTGTTGTCCAGCACACTGTCCAGAAATTGCATGCCCCTTTTAAATGCCTGCATGCCGGTGGTAACGGCGGGATCAAAGAAACGGTCTGATTCCTGCGCGCCGTGCCCGAGGAAATCTATTTTGATCATTTCGAAGCCAAGGTCTTTCATCCGGTTGATCGTATGCACGATCCTTTGCTGCGTGGCCGGATGCGTGGGGTCCATCGCGCGGCCGCCATCAATATCCAGCATGCGGCCCCGCTGGGTCGTCCATGTTTCCTTGTAGGAATAGCCGGTGGACCCTTCTACTTTGCGGTCGGATTTTCCCCAGTCGGCAAAGGGCGTCCAGTAGATGCCGGGGCGCAATCCCTTTTCTTTGCAATGTTTCACGAAAGCAGCCAGCTTGCTTACATCGCCATCGATGCCACCGGGCGTCATGTTATCCCAGAATGCATCCAGGTCGATGAACAATGTGTTGTCCGCCATTCTGAATCCCTGCAGGCTGTCTGCAAAAAAGTCCACCACTTTCATCGCCTGATCAAAGCGGATCTTCTCCCGCAGCACGCCCCAGCTGTTCCATCCCATTGGGGTCGGGCCTTTCCAGTCCGCCACAGAACGGGGATGCAACCGGCTGTTATACTTCGCGAATGTTTCCATGCCATCGCGCCAGTCATCATAAAAACCGACCATCACCATCGGTGAATATACTATTCCATTCACCGGCAACACTTTTCCATGCGGCATCACATCATGCGTGACCGCGCTGTCCGAAAAACCCGACAATACCGTTACGCCCGCCGATCCGCCCGTGTTATCCCCTTTCAGCAGAATGCCCGTCTTCCAGTCGTCCTGCTCCAGCGATCCCATCACAACACCCCGGTTATCCTCCACATTATATATCACACTCACCTCGCTTCCTTTAAAAGATGCGGCCGCCAAAGGCATGGCGTTGTATCTTGCCCACATGTCATTATCGAAAGGCACATACAAAGCCCTGTTGTCTCCCGGCCGGTTCCACAACACGCTGTCCGTCGCCACCGGCGCCATCATGCCCGCGGCGCCAGCATCCTGCAACCGCAGCCGGGTTATAAAACCGTTGTTGCCAGGAAGTACATAAAACTGTTGCTGCAATGAGTTGTCGCCGGCAAAACGGATCGTGTACAGCTTCGCCCTGCCGATATTCGTTTGCACTTTGCTTACGGAGTAACCGGCCTTCCCCGCTTTCCGGCTGTCACCTGCTTTCTCCGCCTGGTACAATGTGTAAGCGTCCTTTATCAATATCTTTCCATTCCAGATAACGTCATACTGCCCCCGTTCCAGATCATACACGATCCTGCTTTTATTCCCGAGCGGGATCACCAGCTCCGGCTGCTGCGCGCTGGCGGATGCGGCGCATAAAAAGAAAAACGATAATGCCGTTGCGATCAGTTTCCTGTTTGACATAAGAGATCTCTTCAAAAAGATGAAATAATATTACGCTCCCGCAATTCCCAGGGGAGAAAAAAGAATAAACATGCCTACCATCATCAGCAGCAACAACACATAATACACATAGCGGGTCTTCCACGGAATGATGCTTACTGCAGCCCGCCGTGGCAGCACGAACGCCGCTTCCATCGGTTTGACACGGCCGACCAGCAGCATGATGCCGGTAACCGCAAAGAACAGCAGCGCCAGCACATGCAGGTAATGCAGTCCCGTGTCGAAAAGAAATTGCGTGGCCGTATATACCGTTACAAAAAATACGATGCCGATCTTCGCCGCGATAGGCGGCACTTTCTTCGTCAGCAGCCCCACTACCATGATCGTAAACACCGGCACGCTGAAGAAGCTGCTCACCTTCTGGAGATAGTTATAAAAGCCGCCGTCGAAATACATGATATAGGGCGAGAAAAATATGGCTGCGATCGTAACGCCTACCTGCAGCATTTTTCCGCTGCGCAGCAATTTACGTTCATCCGCCGGCTGGCCCTTGCGTTCCAGCCAGGGTTTGTACAGGTTCATGGTGAACAGGGTGCCGGTGCTGTTCAGCCCCGCGTTGAAGGTGCTGAGCGCGCCGCCGAAAACCACCGCGGCCACGAGGCCGATGAACACCGGCGGCAGGATGTCGCTCACCAGGCGCGGAAAGGCGGTAGCACTGTTTTCCAGGCTGGGATACAAATGCACGGCGATCAGGCCGGGAACATTCAGCAGCAGCGGCGCAAACAGCTTGCCCACACAGGCCAGCGCAATGCCTTTCTGGCTTTCTTTCAGGTTCCGGGAAGCCAGCGCTTCCTGCACGATATACTGTTCCATGCCCCAGTAGTAGATGTTGATCAGCAGCATGCCGGTGAAGATGGTGCCAAACGGCAGCACGTCTTCCCGCCCGCCGATCGCATCCAGGTGCTCGCGGTGAAAAAGCGTAAGGGTTTCCACGCCGCGCCAGATGCTGCCGTCGCCAAGATAGCGGAACCCGTACCACACGATCAGGCTGCCGCCGATCAGCATGCCCATGCCCTGTACCACATCGGTGATCGTGATCGCACGAAGACCACCGAGAATATTGTACAGGCAGCCCACCAGCCCTACGATCAGCACGATCAGCCGGATCGAGGAAAAATAAGAGATCCCCAGCCATTGATCGATATGAAAAATGCCGTTGATGGCTACCGCACAGCCATACAGCACGGAAGGGATCAGGTTGATGAAATATCCGAGCAAAAAAATGACCGAAACGATCCGCTGCGTTTGCGCATCGAATCTTTTCGCGAGAAAATCGGGTGTAGTGACCGCACCGATCCGCAGATACATCGGCATTAAAAATTCCGCCACGATCAACATGGCCAGTATGGAGCTCATGCCCCAGGCCATGACGGACATGTTGGTGGTGTACACGAACTCGTTCTCGCCGATGAACTGGTTGGCGCTCATGTTCGTCAGGAACATGGAACTGCCGATCATCCAGAATCCCAGGCTGCGGTTGCCAAGATAGAAGCCTACAGGCGTCTGCTGTTGCTGCCTGCGGGTGGCATAGATGGAAACAGCCGCCGCTACTACCGTAACAAAAAGGAAGCTCAGAAGTATAGCAAAATTCATAACATAGCAATCATAAAGATCCGCGGCGCAGGAGAACGGTTGGGATGACCTCCTGTATCTTCTCGCGTTTCAATACGAACTCCGCGGCCTTCTCGGCCATTTTGGCGAAGTCTGTGGAATAGGTAGTGATGCCATCGAAAATGATCTCTTTTACCACTTCATCGTTATGCGACAGCACACCTACATCTTTCCCAAGCCGGAAACCCTTTGCTTTCGCGTCTTTCAACATCTGCCAAAGCTCCGCATTGTTGATGGTAAAATAAACATATCCCTTTTCGATGGAACCGGGAATATACTCCGTGCGGATCACGCTTTTGATCTTGAAATCCTTCACGAACTTTTTGTATGCTTCGATGATCTCGATCGGCGTGTCGGATGCCGGCCGGTGGTAATGGATCATTCCGCGGAATTTACGTATGGCCGGGGCCAGCTTTGAAAAAGCGGCATAGGAAGATTTCCCGAACTCCTGCACAACATAGGAGAAGTCCTCGTCCAGCGCCTGGTAACGGTCTATCATCAGGAATTTGTTCATCGGCAATGTGGACAATATCCCCGCCGTACGTTTGTGCGGGATGGGCGCCACCACGTACATGCCGTACCGGCCTCTTACGCTGGCGATGGTGCTTTCCAGCACATCGATGTTATTGTGATGAAAGTAAATGTCGATGTACGCAGGCGTGCCCAGGCTATCCCGGAAGGTCTTGAAAAAAACTTCCTGGAAGCTGTCGAATGCAAAAATCACCAACGCGATCCGCAGGTTATTTTCCGTATTCTCCCTCGCCACATAAAACCCGATCCGGTTCTTCGATTCCACGATCCCGCGGCTGACCAGCTCTTTATAGCCCTTTGCAATGGTTTCCCGCGCAAAGCCCAGCTCTTTGATCAGGTTATTCACCGACGGCAGCATGTCTCCCCGCTGGATCAGCTTGTCATTGATCGCATTGATGATCCCCTGCACCAGCTGCTCATGTTTGGAGAGCCCCTGTATATGCTCCAGCTCCCGGATCTGCTCATAAATATCCTGCATAACAAATAATTAAATGACAGCTTACAAACTGTACTATTCTATCCTACATGTAAATATATTCAACTTCCACTATTTATCAGATTTATTATTTGTATTTTTTATTTGCAAATGAATATTTTTGTTCCATCGCCAAAACAAGCCACGTATGTATGAACTTTCGAACGAAGAACTTCTGGTATGGATGCGGCAGGGCGATGAGGCTGCATTTGAGGAACTCTACAACCGTTACTGGAAAAAACTGTACCATGCCATCTATAGCAGGACCAGGTCTGCCGAATGGTCCGAAGGGATCGTGCAGGATTTCTTTACCAGCCTGTGGCTCCGGCGGGAAAACCTGAAGATCAGCAGCTCCTTTGAAGCCTATGCCTTTACGGCGGTACGCTATCACCTCTTCCATTATATCCAGAAAGAAGTGATCCGGAAGAAACATACCGACTCCCTCAAAGCATTGCCGGTAGACCATCTCAACACCACAGAAGAGGCCGTGTTCCTGAACGACCTCAACAGCCGCCTTTCCGAGGCCATTACCCGCCTGCCGGAAAAATGCCGGTCCGTATTCGAGCTGAGCCGCCGCGAGCACAAAACCAACCGGGAGATCGCCGAAGAGCTGGGCATCTCCGAAAAGACCGTGGAAAATCACCTCACCCGGGCGCTGAAATACCTCCGCCTCAGCCTGAAAGAAATATTCCTGTTCCTGTTTTGACGCTCCCAAAAAAAATTTCCTCCCCGGTTAGGGGGTACCGCCTTTTCAACGGACATACTTACAAATACCCTCATCCGACAATGAAAAGCGAGATACCGCACAGACTTATAGAAAAATACCTTCGCCAGGCCTGTACACCCGAAGAAGAACAGGCGCTGTACAACTGGTACGACGCCATGGGCACGGGAGAAAGCCTGGACGAGATACTGCCCCCTTCCAGCCAGCAGGCGCTAAAAGACCGGATGAGGAACAGGATCAGGATGAACATCTCGGAAGCGGAACAGCGCAGCACGAAACGCAGGACCGTGATCCGGCGCCTGGCCTATACGCTCTCCGGCGCGGCCGCCATATTCGCACTGGTATTCGGTATGCGCGCGCTGCTGCAAAACGAAACGCAGGCGCCGGGAAGCGGTATCAGGGGAGAGATCGCCGTGTCCAACACCACCACCGGCATGCACAAGCAGTTGCTGCCGGACAGCAGCGTGGTGTGGCTCAGCCCGGACAGCCGGCTGGAATATTCGCAGCAGTTCAGCGGCGACAGCCGGCAGGTAAGACTAACGGGAGAAGCGTTCTTCCAGGTCAGGGAAGACGCCCGCCGCCCCTTTATCATTCACAGTAACGGCATCATAACCAAAGTGCTCGGCACCAGCTTCCGCATCCGGTCGTTCAACCAGTCCGCCACAGAAGTAGCCGTTGCCACCGGCAAGGTATCCGTAGCCATCGAAGGCAATAAACGCTCTGAAAAAATAGTGCTGCCGGACCAGCATATCACCTACCAGCCGGGAGATCAGCAACTGGCCGTGGATTCCTCCGCGGCAAGCGCCATGCTCATCTGGCAGAAAGCCGGGCTTTCATTCACCAATACACCGGTCAGCGAAGTGATCAAAGCGCTGAACAGCCAGTTCGGCGTGCAGATATCCCTTAAAGATGAATCAACCGCGGGTTATTCGCTCAATGCGGATTTCACCAACCAGAATCTTCCGGATATTCTGGAGATGATGCAAACATCCCTGAATATCACTTATGAATTGCAAGGCGACAAAATTATATTCTCCAAAAAATAAAGTACCGTGATTACGTAACGAACAACCAGAAAAAAAAAGCGGTCTGAAAGTGGGCCAACACTTCCAGACCGTTACAGGCAACCACCTTGAACTAACACGTAGCAAGTGAAGGGGATTGCTTTGTCTCAGTTTTTAACAAAATGAAACAATCCAAGTTATGAAAATTAATTTGCAAAATCGCGTCAACTGGTGCAAAATCATGAGAATTACCTTCAGCCAGCTATTGATAGCGTTCACCTTTACCAGCATGTCTTATGCGGGTACGGCAGACGGTCAAACCATCCTGGATCGCCAGGTAGACCTTTCGGTCCGCAGCATCAGCCTGGAAAAGGTGCTGAAAAAACTGGAGAAATCGGCAGATGTCAAGTTCATATACAGCAACAGTATCATTGATGCCAACCAGAAAGTTTCAGTGAACGCACAGGGAGAAATGCTGAAAGCAGTGCTTGACAGGCTCCTGCTCCCGAAGAACATCCGCTACCGCGTGGTGAACGATTGCATCGCGCTGAGCTACGATGAACTGAACGGTCCGGTGAGAGCGCCCGTACCTGCTTTGGAAGATCATATTTCCGTGGTGGCGCCGCGCCTGGTGGTCACCGGCATTGTGTCCGACCCCGGCGGCAACAAGCTCGTAGGCGTCACTGTGCAATCGAAAGCAGGCAGGAAAGGTACGGTAACGGATGCCGGCGGACGCTACTCCCTCGAAGTATCCAATGCTAACGACACCCTCATATTCACCTACATCGGCTACAACCGCCTCGAAGTGCCGCTGGCCGGCAAAACAACGCTCGACGTGGTGATAGAGCCCAACACCCAGTCACTCAACGACGTAGTGGTAGTGGGTTACGGCACCCAGAAACGGAAAGACCTCACCGGCTCCATCAGCACCATCAGTTCAAAGACCATCGAACGCGGCAATCCCGTCAGCCCCCTGCAGGCATTGCAGGGACAGGCCGCCGGTATCAACATCGCCAAAACCAGCAGCCTGCCGGGAGCGGACTTCCAGATAGATATCCGCGGGCTTGGCTCCATCAACTACGACAACGCGCCGCTGGTAGTGATAGACGGCAACATGGGCGGTGACCTGAATACGCTGAACCCCAGCGACATCGCCTCCATCGACGTGCTGAAAGACGCATCCGCCACCGCCATCTACGGTTCACGCGGCGCCAACGGCGTGATCATCGTTACCACCAAACAAGGCGTGGCCGGAACGATCCGCATTACCTACGACGCTTACGTCGGCATGCGCAAAGCCGCGCACCTGCCCAACATGCAGAACGCACAGCAATGGGCCGCCGCCAATCCCAACGCCACCCTCACCTCCACGGAAGAAGCCATGATAGCGGACGGAAAATCCACCGACTGGATAGACCTGATCACGCGCTCCGCCGCCATGCAGACCAATCATGTACTGGCCGCATCCGGTGGCACCGAAAAGGTCAACTACTATTTTTCCGCGGGCTACCTCAACCAGGACGGCCTGACCCGCGGCATCAACTACAAACGGTACACGCTCAACGGCAACATCAGCACGCA
The DNA here is from genome assembly GCF_007992715.1 of Chitinophaga cymbidii. Taxonomy (GTDB): domain Bacteria; phylum Bacteroidota; class Bacteroidia; order Chitinophagales; family Chitinophagaceae; genus Chitinophaga; species Chitinophaga cymbidii. Next base: position 178,678 of record NZ_BKAU01000005.1, on the reverse strand, counting down.
GCTGAACAAAGTGCTGAGGGCGGGCTTCAATACGAACTTCGCCTACAGCGTGCAGAACACCGGCTCCATGGAAACGATCCGCTCCGCTTTCCGCGCGCGGCCTACCGGCGTACCGTATTACGACGAAGTGCTGAACGTTTCGGAAAGCAATGATGTGGAATTTAAAGGATACGCACTATGGATGGGGATCAACGACCACCAGGTGATCAACCCGCTGGTGGAAGCCTACGACGGCAACCAGATACTGGAAACGAAGCTGTCCCGCTTCAACGCCCGGGGCTTCGTGGAACTCACGCCGATGAAGGGCCTTTCCATCCGCTCTTCACTTTCCACTTTCGTGTACGGCACCGGCATCGGGGATTACCGCGGCACCTTTACCAAAACGAATCTCGGCACCGCCAAGCCTACCGCTTCGCACGAAACGCAAACACAAACTTCCTATACGCTGGACAACCTGCTCACCTACAAGCTGAACCTCGCCAGCCACAGCATCCACTTTACCGCGCTGCAGAGCGCGTACAAGAGAAGGGACGAGCAGTACAAGATATCCGTTAAAGATCTTCCGTACGAATCCAAATGGCATAATCTCGGCTCCGCCGGTACCATCGTGAGCATCGGCAGTGATCTGATGGAACGGGCGCTCCTCTCCTATATGGGCCGGTTGAATTACGGTTTCAAAGACAAATACCTGCTCACCCTCACCGGCCGCTGGGATGGCGCTTCGCAGCTGGCGGACGGACATAAATGGGGCTTCTTCCCATCCGCGGCCTTTGCATGGAGGCTGGTAGACGAGCCCTTCATCCGCAACCTCGGCGTTTTCTCGGACATGAAGCTGCGCATCAGCTACGGCCTCGTGGGCAACAACGTAGTGCCGCCCTACGGTACCAAGGCCACTCTTGCCAATACCGGCTATGATTTCGACGGCAGCGCCGCCTTCGGCTTCGCGCCCGCTTCCATCGCCAACCGCGAACTGGGCTGGGAAAAAAGCCGCGAAGTAGATCTCGGTCTGAACGTCGCTTTCCTGAACGGAAGAATAGCGGCGGACATCGATGTGTATAAAAGAAATACGCTCGACCTCATCGTAGAGCAACAGCTGCCCACCTCCACCGGCTTCGGCAATGTGATCACGAACATCGGTAAAGTGCAGAACAAAGGCGTGGAAGTAACGTTAAATACGGTCAACCTGCAATCAAAAGATTTTAAATGGAGAACAACGATCAACTTCTCCACCAACAGGAACGAAATACTCGAACTCTACGGCGGCAATTCCACCGCGGATGTTGGCAACAACCTCTTCGTAGGCCAGCCGCTCATGGCGAATTACGACTACAAATTTGCCGGCATCTGGCAAACGGCCGATTCCACAGAAGCGCTCAAATACAAGCAGAAAGCTGGCACGGTGCGCGTGATAGATCAGAATAACGACGGCAAGATCACGGCGGATGAAGACCGCGTGATACTCGGATCGCAGCAGCCGAAATGGATGGCGGGCATCCTTAACACGTTCAACTACCGGAACTGGGACCTCTCGTTTATGGTCTACACCCGCCAGGGCGCACAGTTCAGGAACGCCATGATCTCCGGCACCATGGGTGAGATCGGCAAAGGCCGCTACAATGCGCTCGCGCTGAACTACTGGACTGCGGATAATCCCACCAACGATTATTATGCGCTCAACAATCCCGGTCCCTACCGCGCCGCCATCTTCTACCAGGATGCGTCTTACTGGCGGGTGACCGATATCACCCTCGGGTACGTTGTGCCTCCCGCCACGCTGAAACGGCTGAAAATAGGCAGCCTCCGGGTATACGGACAAATCATGAATCCATTTGTATTTACAAATTTCATCAGCTTCGATCCGGAGTATAATTCCAGCACCTACAAGGATGATCTGCCTTCCGTCAATTTCACCTTTGGCGTAAATGCTTCGTTCTGATCTTCCTGTTGAACAAAAAAAAATACTAACAGATGAAACTGTATAATAAAACATTGATCGTGTTGGCCGGTATGATGCTGGCAAATACAGGTTGTAAGGATTATCTCAACGAGATATCCATTTCCACCACCACCTCGGATACCTACTATACCACCGCAAACGGATATAACGACCTCATCAGATCGTGCTACCCTTTATGGAGAACGATCACGCAGGAGCGCGACCTGGTATTGCAGGGCACGGACCTTTTCACCAGCACCCGCTGGGACGGCACAGCCTCGGTACAGAATGCGGAGAACGGCTACGACGCTACGATGAACTCCACCCTGCTCTCGCTGCAGACATTGTGGGACCTGCTGTACCAGGAGATCGGCCGCTGCAATACCGCGGTGACCCGCGCGCCCGATGTTACCGGTATGGATGAAGGCGAGCTGGAGGTGCGCCTGGCGGAAGCTAAATTCCTCCGCGCAATGGCTTACTTCCACCTCGTGCAGCAATGGGGCGACGTACCCATGCCGCTGACGGAAACCGTCACCGCCTCCAAAAAAGCGGAAAGAGTAGCCTCCGCCACCATCTACGCACAGATCATCAGCGATCTGGAAGAAGCGGAAAGCGCATTGCCGCCCATTGCAACGGACTATGGCCGCGCCACCAAAGGCGCCGCACAGTTCCTGCTGGCCCGCGTGCACCTCACCCGTGGGTGGAACTTCCGCCAGTCGCTCGGCGGCAGCAACGCCGATTTTCAAAGCGCGTTGCAGTATGCAGACCAGGTGATCGCTGCCTATCCGCTGGCCGCCAGGTACAGCGACCTGTTCCCGCAGCATTCCAAAAACCCGCTGCTGCAAGGCAGTCCCACACAGAATGATAAAAATCCAGAGATCGTCTTCGCCGTGCAATACAGCGAAAATGTGCTCACCAACGAAAATCCTGTTTCCGCCACCATCGGCAATAACGCACATTCCATTTTCGGTGGACAGGTGGAAACGGTGCCCGGTAACATCGGCAGGACCAGCGACTACAACCGGCACCAGGAAAAGCAGGTAGTAACGCCTGCCGCTTACCGGATGTTCGATCCCCGCCTGGATTCCCGTTACAGCTGGAACTTCGTGGCGGCGCAATACGCGCTGAAAGACCAGCATGATTTCCGGCCCATCAAGAACAACAACACCGTCAGCATCGATATCAAAAAAGGCGATACCGTGATCCTCTTCCGCCCCTGGAACGATCCCGCTCCGTTGTCTGAAAAAGGCATAGACGTAGGCGGCACAAAACCCTACGCCGTGTACAATGTGCCGGAATACGGCGAAGTTTGCACCACCGCTTTCAACGATCCTTACATCCATCCGATGATGTGGAAGTTCTGGCAGCCCAATATTGAATACGGCGATGCTTTCGGTACGCTGGACCAGATATTGTTCAGATCAGCGGAAGCCTATCTCATTGCGGCGGAAGCGATCGTGAAAGGCGCTTCCGGCGGTACGCTGGGTGGCGCGGACGTATATTACAACAAGGTACTGGACCGCGCGCTGGGTGCGAATGCAGGCGCCGAGCCACATCGCGCCAGCATTCCCGGGAATGTCAACTCCCTTGATTCCGTGCACTACCGCGCCACCGCGGCAACCATCAGCATAGACATGATACTGGACGAACGCGCCCGGGAACTGATGGGCGAGAACATGCGCTGGTACGATCTCAAACGCACCGGAAAGCTCATCGAACGTACCAAGGCGATGAACCCGTGGACGAACCTGCGCGGCGAACTGGAAGACCATCACCTGCTGCGCCCCATCCCGCAGGGAGAGATCGATCTTTCTTCACCCACCATTTCACAGAACGACGGCTATAAATGATGAAGGAGCATATTGGAAGAAGGGCCTTTATCCGGACTTCCGCCGGCTTGCTCGGCGGGGCCGTATTGCCCGGCGTGTTTCATGTGGAGTTGCCGCTGTATGCTGAAAGGCGCTATAAGTTCCGCGCCTACCGGCCGGGAAAAACAGCGGCGCCGGTACAATGCATCACGCCGGACGACGGCTTCTACCTGCACACGTTCTATAACAAATGCCCGTGGAGCCACGATGGCCGCTATTTCGCCGTAACCCGGCTGCCCGCCCAGAAAGCGAAAGCAGCCTGGGGCGATACCGCGGAGGTTTGCGTGATAGATCTGGAGCGGCAAAGCATCCGCACCGTATACCGCACCAAAGCGTGGGGATTCCAGCTGGGCGCCAATATACAATGGCGGTATGACAGCAACAGGTACCTATATACGAATGATATCATTGAAGGGAAGGTGGTATGCGTTCGGATAGATATCCGCGATCATACCGCCACCGTATATGCCGGCGCCAAATATGACCTCGCGCCTGACAACCGTTCCGTTATCAGCCCGCAGCTGATGAACATGAACATGACGCAGTACGGCTACTCCGTGCCCGATCCGCCTTCCGGCCGGCCGGCGCCGTTTACGAAGGCAGATATGCAGCGGGAAGGGCTCTGGAAAACAGACCTGGACGCCAACCGCGAATTTCTGTTCGTGTCCTTTTCGGATTTTATCGCCCGTTCGGAAAACGACTATCCGTTTTACAGCAACGCTGTACTGTATCTTTTCCACTCCCAGTTCAACCGCCAGAACACCCGCATTTTGCAGGTGCTCCGTGCGCAGGTGGACAACAAAGGCCGCAACGCCTGCCTGTTCAGCCTGAACGCGGACGGCACAGGATTGCAGCAATGCCTTAGCATGGAAAAGTGGAACCAGAAAGCGCCGGGCGGCTCCGGCAATCATCCGAACTGGCACCCGGACGGCGAGCATGTGGTGATGAACTGCGTGCCCACCTGGCTGGGATATAAGGACATGCGGTTCTGCCAGTTCAAATATGATGGAACGGATTTTTCCATCCTGAGCGAAAAGCACATGGGCAGCGGGCATCCGAGCATCGACAATACCGGCCGGTACCTGCTGGCGGACGCTTATCCAAAGCAAACCTACGTGGTAAGCACCGATGGCGGAATACCCATCCGGCTGATCGATCTCCGCCATGATGAAGAACAAATCCTTTGCACCATCGCTAACGACGTAGGTGGAAAAGGCGCGCAATACACCAAGGAAAACCGCGCACAGGGCGGCAGCGGATACAAGCTGGACCCACACCCGGTATGGAGCCCTGATGGCAAAAGCATTGCCTTCAACGGCGCTCCCGAAGGGAGAAGACAGGTGTATATCGCAGATCTGAAACAGGTGATCTCATAAAGCTGAAAAAACGATCATGAAGAAAATGTTGTTACTGGCGGGTATTGCCGGCCTGGCATCTTTTTATTTGTCAGCCCGCAAACCGGCAACGCCGCCAAAGCCCAATTTCATATTCATTCTTACAGACGACCAGGGATGGACTTCCATATCCGCCGCCATGGACGACCGGCACCCCGGTTTCAAAAGCAGTTATTACGAAACGCCGAACATCGACCGGCTCGGCAACAGCGGCATGCGCTTCAGCCGGGGATACGCGCCCGCCGCGCTTTGCACGCCCTCGCGCCGCAGTATTCAGTTCGGACAATCGCCCATTCATACCGGCGACGCCACTTTCGCGGAACGGTATGATCCGCGCAAACAAAAATGGCTCACCATTCCAGCGCTTCTCAAATCCATCGATCCGGATTACAAGGCCGCGCACTATGGAAAGTGGGACCTGCGGGCAGGCATCTTCCCGGAAGACCTCGGATATGATGAAAGCGACGGCAACACCGGCAATGCGAACGGCGATGTGATGACGGACACCAAAACCAAGTGGGATCAGGTATACATCACCAAAGACCCCAAGAGAACAGGCACCGTCACCGACCGCGCGCTGAGCTTCATGCAGCGGCAAACCGGCGCGGGGCACCCGTTCTACCTGCAGGTATCTTATTACGCGCCGCATGTAGATATGCAGGCCACAAAGGAAACCTTTGAAAAATATCAACGCAAATCCAAAGGCGGCATACACGGCATCCCCGGCTGGGGCGCCATGCTCGAAGATATGGACAAGGGGCTGGGCCGCATACTCGATATGGTGGAACAGCTTGGCATAGCAGATAACACCTATATCATTTTCATGTCAGACAACGGCGGCGTCCCTTCCTTCCCGCCTCCTTCCGGAAAAAATAAACTCGCCCCCGCAGGAAAAACAAACAACTACCCGTTGCGCGGAGGAAAATGGGTGCTGTACGAAGGCGGCATCCGCGTGCCGTTCATCATCAGCGGGCCGGGCATTCGTCCCGGCAGCTATTGCCATACACCCGTGCTGGGATATGATATTCTTCCCACGCTCGGCGACCTTGCAGGCAACGCCAACGCCCTGCCGGACTATCTCGATGGCAGCAGCATCAAAGCGCTGCTGATGAACCCCGCACAGGGAACCGTGCAAAGAAAGGACGAAGAACTGTTCTTTCACCGCTATGAAAAAAGCTACGAGCATACCGCGATCATCGACGGCAATATGAAGCTGGTCAAATTATGGCGTACGAATAAAGTGGAAATGTACGATCTTGAAAAAGACCTGGAAGAAGCTCACGACCTCGCGCCCGCACAACCCGCCAAAGCAGCGGAACTGGAACGCAAGCTGATGCGGCATCTCGAGCAACAACAAGCGGAAGTGCTCGGCATCCGCAAACGCTTCCCGGAAGATTACCCGGTATTGCATCCGCGTTACCGCCAATGGCCCTCCCCGGCCGCGGACGTGCTGATAACTGACGTTCCGCCCGCGCTTAGCTGGCCCGCCGCCGGCAAGAACGCACATTACGACGTGCGGCTGTCGCAAGACGAAAACTTTGCCGCCACGCAGACCATACACGCGGAGAATATTCCCTGGACGCTGTTCAACCCGCACCGCACACTGGCGCCCGGCCGCTGGTTCTGGCAGTACCGCGAACACAAGGGCAAATGGTCATCCACAGCCACTTTCCGCATGCCGGAAAAGATGCCTTACGCCGCCTCACCTCCCGTAGAAAAATTGCTGTCCGCTATTCCCCGGCATCATCCCCGCGTGCTGACCGATAAAAAGCAGCTGGCTACCAGCTCTGCTGACGCAACAGCAATCATCCGCGCGGCGGACAAACTGATGAACGCGGTACCGAACGAGGCGCCCGAACTGCGCCACACCGGGAAGAAAACCGGCACGTATGAAGATTCCAAAATAAAAGACTCCCAAAGCAAGTCGCTGGGCTTCGGCGCCATGCGGCATATCACCGCCTACTGCCAGGCATACCTGCTCACCAAACAACAGAAATATGCAACCAAAGCCATTCAATGGGCCAGGGCCATATCCCGCTGGGACCCCGAAGGTGTCACCAGCCTCAGCGATTTCGGGGATGCTGGTTGTATGCTGGCCATGTCGCTCGCTTATGACACCTTTAACGATCAGCTTTCTGCACAGGACAAAAAAGCCCTGCTGGAAAACATCCGTGTGCGCGCCGCCCGGTTTTACCATCACTGGATCAACGACGTAGATGCCAAGGTATTGTCCGCCCACGTATGGCAATACAACCTGCACTTCTTCATGCAAACCGCCCTCGCCACTTACGGCGATCTCAAGGAAGCGCGCGACTGGCTCACCTATGCTTACGAGCTGTGGACTTCCCGCTCCCCCATACTGGGCGGCACAGAAGGCGGATGGCTGGAAGGCGCGTCCTATTTCAGGATCAACATGGAAGCGCTGCTGGAAATTCCGCTCATCATCAAAAATTATACAGGCTTTGACCTCCTCCGCAATCATCCCTGGTACGCCAACAATCCCTACTGGATGATGTATTCCTTTCCGGCCGGATCTTTCAGCGACGGCTTCGGCGATAATGTAGAAACCGTTCCTTCGCCGGGCGCCGATTACCTCGCCTATGCGGACGCACTGGCCAGGCTCACCGGCGACCGCGTTGCCGCCACCTACGCGCAGAAAATAGAACAAACAGAAAAACTGCAGGTGACGGATGCCGATATGTTCCGCTGGCTGCGGCTGCGGTACCTGGGGCAAACGCAGCGCCCGCCGGTACTGCCGGACAGCGCTTTTGGGCCTGCGCGCGTATTCAGCGACATCGGCGTAGTGGACATGCACAACCCGGAAAGTAAGCTGATGGTGACCATGCGGGCCAGTCCATATGGCGCGTACGGCCACATGCTGGCGGACCAGAACACCTTCAACATATTACATGCGGGGAAGCGGCTCTTTTACATGTCCGGCCACAAAGTAGCCATGAGCGACCGGCACCGGCTGGAATGGTACAAAGCCACTGTTGGGCATAACGGCGTATTGATAGATGGCAAGGGCCAGGGATTTGATTCGGAGAGTTACGGATGGATACCCCGTTTTGTCAACGGGCGGCAGGTGTCCTATGCAGTGGGGGATGCGTCGATGGCGTACGGCAGCAAATCAGGATTGAAAAAGTTCCGCCGGCATCTGCTGTTCCTTCATCCGGATGTGGTGATCGTGTATGACGATCTGGAAGCGGACCATCCTGCTTCCTGGGATTGGTACATTCACAGTATGCAATCCATTGCAATTGATACTTCAAAAGACTATTTTTATTGCACGCTGGATGATGTTTCCGCCGCGGCATCCTTCTTCAGCTCGCAACCAGTGCAATGGGCGCTGGCGGATACCTTCGCCGTTCCCGCGGAGAACTGGATGCAGCGAAGGGATTCCACAGGCCGGCTGATCGCCTATGAAAACGATCAATGGCACCTGAAAGCAGCGACCACACGAAAGGCTGGCAAAGTCCGCTTCCTGACCGTTATGAAAATACACGGCGGACAACCGGCCTTACCCGTACGCATCAACGAAAGAAACGAGATCGTCATCGGCAACTGGACGGTAAAAGCAGCACTGAACACCGGCAGGCCCGCCGTGCTCCAGGCTTCCGCAAACGACGGCCAGTTTTTTTTCCGTTCAGGCGACGACGTTACCCGCCTGCGTGAGCGTGTGAACGGCCAATGGGTGGAAACTACAACAGCAGATAAACTACCGGAAACCGTGCAACAAATTCCCGTAAATAGATGATCATGCGACACACCACATGGCTGATAGCCGTAACATGCCTGACAGCGCTGATGGCCTGCGGGCAGCAGCCTCCCGCGAAGAAAAAACCGAACATCCTGTTCGTGATCACAGACGATCAGTCGTTTCCCTACGCTTCCGCCTACGGAACGCCCGGCGTGCGCACACCCGTTTTTGATGCGGTGGCGGCAAGCGGCGTACTGTTCAACAATGCGTTCGCGGCGGCGCCGCAGTGCAGTCCCTCAAGGGCGGCTCTTCTCACCGGCCGCAACATATGGCAGCTGGAAGAAGCCGGCACGCACAGCAGCTATTTCCCGAAAAAATTCCCGGTGTTTACCGCTTTGCTGGACAGCGCCGGGTATAAAACCGGTTACACCGGCAAAGCCTGGGGGCCCGGGAACTGGAAAGATGCGGGATGGAAAAATAACCCCGTGGGCGTTGCCTACAATCAGCATACCATCGTGCCGCCTTATAAAACGATCAGCAACATTGATTACAGCGCGAACTTCAAAGCCTTCTACCAGCAGAAGCAGGCGGACCAGCCGTTCTTTTTCTGGGTGGGCACGCACGAGCCGCACCGCGCCTATACCAAAGGCTCCGGCGGCGATACCGGCGCGGTACACCTGCCGGCCTTTCTGCCGGACGATGCGGTGATAAAAAACGATCTCCGCGATTATGCGGAAGAGATCGCCTGGGCCGATGCGCAAATCGGAAAAATAATCGACTTCCTCCGCGAAAAAGGAGAACTGGAAAACACCCTCATCGTGCTGACATCCGACAACGGCATGCCCTTCCCTTCCGCCAAAGCCACGCTGATGGAATATGGCACGCATGTGCCGCTGGCGGTCAGCTGGAAAGGCGTGATAGAAGGCGGGAGAAGAACGGATGAGCTGGTGGGATTGATAGACCTCGCGCCGACATTCCTGCAGGCTGCCGGCGTAGCGGGCATGCCGCAGATATCCGGCAAAAGCCTGCTCCCGCTGCTGACGCAGCAAACCGATACGGCGCGCAACGCCTACGTGCTCACCGGCATGGAAAGGCATTCCGCTTCGCGGCCGGACAATGTGGGCTATCCGTCGAGAGCCATCAGAACAGCGGATTATCTTTTTGTGCTGAACTGCAAGCCGGACCGCTGGCCGGCCGGCGATCCGCCGCCCGCATCGGAAGCGCCTTCCCCTTCTCCTGACATCAAGCCGGTCGGGCGGGGTTATCACGATATCGATGATCCTTCACCGTCCAAATCATTTCTCATCACGCATAAAAACGAATGGCCGCAGCTGTTCCACCAGGGATTTGAAAAAAGACCGGCGGAGCTGCTGTACGATGTTCGTAACGATCCCGGCTGCACGAAAAATCTCGCGGCCGACCCGGCTTTCGATTCCGTGCGCCATGCATTGCGCAGCCAGCTGCAGGAAATGCTGACGCAGCAAGGCGATCCGCGGATGACCGACAACGGCGACATTTTTGAAAGTTATCCGCGGTTCGGCACCATGCGCAATTTTCCGGGCTTCAAAAAGAAGGGGGAATACAATCCCGCCTATCAGCACGCGGATCATTGATCACGCTTTTGAACAGACATTACATGAAACGAATCATCATCATTTCCCTGCTGCAATTGTCCGCCTTTCAGTGTTTACACGCGCAGCAAAAGGAAATTCCGGTTATCATCATCATGGCGGACCAGCTTCGTTATGATGCGATAGGGCCATACACGCCGCATATCAACGCGCTGAAAAAAGACGGTGTTGCATTCAACCGCACCTACACCGCCAGCCCGATATGCGTGCCTGCCCGCGGCGCTTTCTTCACTGGAAAATATCCCAGTAATAACGGCAGCCTCATCAACGGATGGGTAAAGCAGGATGAAGCGTACCGGAATGTAAAACAGGGTACCCGCAACCTGTATGAAACCATGGCCGCACACTGGGATGCCTGGCATGTGGGCAAGCAGCACTTCTTCACGCAGCCGGATATTGAAAAGGACACATCGGTGCACGTGCGGTGGATCACGCAGAAAACTTACCAGCAATGGCTCGTGCCGCAGGGTGTTAAGAAGCCCGGGGGCAGGGAGTTCACGGACTTCGCACCGGAACTGGTATCCGGGGCGTTCACCCATACCAAACGTTACACCGTGCCGGTGCACAAGTTATACAAGGAAGGGCTGCGCTATTTCCCGGATGATTATTTCGGGGAGCGGTCCGCCGCCATCATCCGCGGGCATAAAGGGAAACAGCCTTTGATGCTCGCCACGATGTTCATGTCCCCGCACCCTCCCTTTCACATTCCCGCGCCTTATTACGACAAGGTGCGCAGGCAGGACATCCGCATTCCCGCCAACGTGGGGCAATGGTACGAGGGGCAGTCACCCCTGCAGCTGTACGGCCTTGCCGGCTTTATCGGCTCCCGCTATTCAAGGGAGCAATGGGAAGATGTGTGGCCGCGCTACATGGGCCTTGTGAGCCTGCTGGACGATGAAACCGGCAAGATCATACAGGCGCTGAAAGATAAAGGCATGTATGACGATGCGCTGATCATTTTTACAGCGGACCATGGTGAAATGTTAGGCAGTCATTCGCTCTGGATGAAGATGTGCATGTACGAAGAATCTGCGCGTGTTCCACTGATCATCAAATTCCCGCGCAGCTTCCGCCCCGCCATCCGGGAAACCTCGCAGCCGGTGAGCCTGATAGACGTATGGCCTACCCTCATAGATTACCTCGGCATCCATAACGCCGGCGAAACAGACGGCCTGTCGCTATTACCGCTGGCAAAAGGCGGTAAGTTCAGCCGGAACAAGGTGTTCATACAATACGACGGCAATGCCGCCTACGGCAGCAATCAGCGCTGCGTGGTAAGCGGCCCGCACAAGCTCATCATGGACACGTTCCGCGATGAGATCTACCTCGAGCTGTATAACGTGGAAAAAGATCCGCAGGAAAAAGAAAATCTTGTGAAGCAACCCGCGTACCGCGCACTAACGGAACAGCTCATCAGTGAAATAAGAAAGCACATGCGCGAAACCGGCGACCTCCTCCGCTTTCCCGAAGATGCCTACCAGCAATTCATGAACAATTATGCAACGCTCGATGAAAAATCCGATTCCTGAAATACTGACGGCCTCCGCCTTATGCATGGGCTTGCTGACGGCCTGCCATCAACCGAAGCCGGCGCCCGCGCATCCCAACATTGTGTACATACTGGCGGACGACCTCGGCTATGGCGATGTATCTTCCTATAATCCTGCATCCGCTATCCGCACGCCGCACATCGACAAGCTGGCGGCGGAAGGCATACGGTTCATGGATGCGCATTCGTCGTCTTCCGTATGCACTCCTTCGCGTTACGGCATACTCACGGGCGTATACTGCTGGCGCTCCCGCCTGAAACAGGGCGTGCTGCGCGGTTACGGCGGCTCGCTCATCGAAAGGGGGCAGCTCACCGCGGCCAGCCTGCTGCAACAGCGCGGGTACACCACTGCCGCCATCGGGAAGTGGCACCTCGGCCTGAACTGGGCCATCAAAAAAGGCCACGAACAAACCCTGCTGTTGCCGGAACCCGATCCGGAAGACATCGATTTTTCCCGGCCCGTGGATGACGGTCCCAATACACACGGTTTCGACTACTCGTACATCCTGCCCGCGTCGCTGGACATGCCGCCGTATTGCTATCTGCGCAATGATTCCCTGACGGCGATACCCGACCTTCACACGGAAGGCAATGCAGTACGCGGCAAAGATGCGCCGGATTACGCGACAGGCGCGTTCTGGCGCGCGGGAAGAATGGCGCCGGGATTTGATTTTTCACAGGTGCTGCCGCACCTGACGCAGCAGGCCGTTACTTACATCGAACAACAAAAAAATACCGGAAAACCCTTCTTCCTTTACTTCGCCATGCCTGCCCCCCATACCCCCTGGCTGGCCGCGCCCGAATACCAGGGAGCTTCCCGCGCGGGCGGCTACGGCGATTATGTAGCCATGACGGACGCGATGGTGGGCAAAGTGCTCGCAGCCATTGAACAAAGCGGGCTGGGCGACAATACCATCGTTATTTTCAGCAGCGACAACGGCCCTTACTGGCGGCCGTCCATGACGGAACTGTACGGGCATCGTTCCGCGGGCATCTACCGTGGCATGAAAGCCGATATCTGGGACGGCGGGCACCGCGTACCCCTTATCATGCGGTGGCCGGAACAGATACAGGCCGGCAGCACCAGCCATATCACCACTTCGCTGACCAACCTCGTGGCTACCTGCTCCGAGCTGACCGGCGGCCCCGCGCGGGTGCCCGCCGCGGTGGACAGCTACAGCATACTGCCCGCCATGCTGGGCAGGCCGGATTCCGCCACGATCCCGCAGATCATTGTACATGCTTCTTCCCAGGGAATGTTCGGCATCCGCAACGGGGACTGGAAATGGGTGGAAGGTCTCGGCTCCGGCGGATTCAGCACACCTGTTACCGAAAAGCCGCAGCCGGGCGGGCCGCAGGGACAATTGTACAACATGCGCACAGATCCCTCCGAAATGCAGAACCACTGCCTGCAAATGCCGGGGCGCGCAAAAGCGTTAAGGCATTCGCTCGACAGCATCAAACAATTAACCATTCAACATTGACAGATAACATGAGATGGATCGCATTACTAGCCATTGTATCGCTTTCCTGCGGCGTTTCCGCGGAAAAAAAACCAGCGGAGCAGCCCAACATCCTGCTGATCATGGCGGACGACATGGGCTTTTCCGACATCGGATGTTATGGCGGTGAAATCCGTACGCCGAACATCGACCGGCTGTCCCGCGAAGGCATCCGCTTTACCCGGTTCTACAACAACGCCTGGTGCTCCCCTACCCGCGCCTCTCTGCTGACGGGACTGTACCCGCAGCAGGTGGGCATGGCCGGCCTTGCCTGGCCGAAAACTGGTCCAGCTGGCCCGGAACAGGGTTACCTCAACGACCGCTGCGTAACGCTGGCGGAAGTATTGAAGGAAGCGGGGTACTACACCGCCATGTCCGGCAAATGGCATCTCGGCGAACACCGGCCGTACTGGCCTACAGACCGCGGATTTGATAACTACTTCGGGCTGATCAGCGGCGCCGTGAATTACTTCGACATCACAAAAGACAAAACGCCCGCCACCGTCCGCACCATGGCGCTGAACGATCAACGCTATTATCCTCCCAAAGAAGGATTTTACATGACCGACGCCATTACCACTTACGCCGGCAAAATACTCTCGGCGCAAAAAAATGCGGCAACACCGTTCTTCCTGTACGTAGCCTACACCGCGCCGCACTGGCCGCTGCATGCGCTGCCGGAAGATATCGCGCGGTATGAAGGCAAATACGAAAGCGGCTGGGATTCCCTGCGCATCCAGCGTTACCGGAGGCTCCGGGAGCTGGGCATCATCAGCGACGCCACCCCGCTTTCACCGAGGGATTCCGGCGTAACGGCCTGGTCGGACTTACCGGCAAAGACCCGGAAAGAAATGGCGCACAAAATGGCCGTATATGCGGCGCAGGTAGACCGCATGGACCAGGGCATCGGGCAGATACTTGATCAGCTCGACGCTTCCGGCAAAGCGGAGAACACCATCGTTATTTTTCTCGCGGACAATGGCGGATGCGCCGAAGGCGGGCCACAGGGTTTAGACCACCGGAAGAACGGCATCCCTCCCGGCGGTGAGGATTCCTACATGAGCTACGGCCAATCCTGGGCAAACGCCAGCAACACGCCCTTCCGTCAATTTAAAAAAGACCTGCTGGAAGGCGGCATCTCCACACCGCTGATCGTGCGCTGGCCCAGGGGTATACGGCCGGAGCGGTACGGACAGGTGATGGAACAGATGGGGCATGTAACAGACATTATGCCCACGCTTTGCGCCGCGGCAGGCGCGCGCTACCCGACGCAATACAAGGGGCGCGAGGTGCTGCCCGTGGAAGGCGAGAACCTGTTGCCGGCCATTGCAAAAGGAACGGTACAGCCGCATCAGCCGGTATGCTGGTCGCTGAACGATGAAAGGGCCGTTATAACGGGAAAGCATAAACTGATATCCGCCGGGAAAAACGCCCCCTGGGAACTGTACGACCTGGAAAAAGACCGCACCGAAAGCAACGACCGCGCCGCCAGCTCTCCCCTGCAGGCAAAAGACATGCAGCAGCACTGGGAAAACTGGGCGCAACATGTGGGCATCCGGTAGCTATGAACTTTTAAATTAAGGTAAACTATGACCGCTACAAGAATTCTGACGGGCATCGCGCTAACGCTGGCCGCCCCGTTATGCACATACGGCCAGGTAACGATCTATCACGGCGCCAACAGCACGCCAACGGAACTGGCCGTCTGCGCCGACCTCCGGGAAGATATTGAAAAAGTGACCGGCGCTACCGCGCGCATCACAACCGAACCCGCGGGTATAACGGGAACGGATATCTGCTACCTCGTGGGAACGCCCGCCAGCAGCCAGCTGCTATCAAAAATGCTGAAAAATGAAAAGCCCGGAGGCGACGGCATCATCCGCACCACCGGCGCACTGACCATACTGGCGGGAACCACCGTGGAAGGCATGCAGAACACCGTATACGAGTATTCCCGCACAACGCTCGGCATCGATCCGATGTATTACTGGACAGGTATAGCGCCCAGCAAAAAAAAGCTGGCGGATCTCCGTAAAACGCAGAACAGGATAGTGCCCGCGCAAAAGGTACCCATCGTTTGCTACTTCGAGAACGATGTGGACGAGCTGGCGAACATGCGTAAGCCCTACCTCGAATACGATATGGACACCTGGAAGGGAATGATCAACTCCCTCCGCCGGATACGCTACAACGCCATCCATCCGTTCGATATGCTGGGCCGCCCGGAATTCTACACCCGCGAGCCTTACCGCCAGCTGCGGCCCGATTATAAAGTGAACCTGCCGCTGGTAGACAGCATGATAGACTACGCGCACCTCAAAGGCATGAAAGTACAGGTAGACCTCAGCCTCGGCTATCACATGCGCTCCATCAGCGACACCGAAGCGCTTTGCTGGACGCAGTACAAGGACAAATGGATCGAAACATGGATCTACTACCTGACGAAAACCCCGCTGGGCAAGGCAGACATTTACTCGCTGCGCCCCCGCAACCAGATATGGGACAGGGCTTACGTGAGCAGCTGCGGCGAAAACCGCGTGGAGATATTCAACCAGGTATTCGCCACGCTGGACAGCCTGCTGGCGATCTACAAACCGGGCGCACTCAAGGTTTGTACCTGCTACGACGATGGTATGGACCTTTTCAACGAAGGCTTTCAGCCGCCGAAAGATTTTATCGTGGTATGGGCGGACGACGGCTATTGCAGCTTCGACAGGATGCCCGCCAGCACAAAAGGATACCCTTTCGGCACTTACATGCATGCGGGATTCTGGACCAATCATACCGTGCACGATCCCTGCCCCCCGCTGATAGATTCCATCATGACCTTCATGCATCAACATTATGATGCGGATAAATATCTCAAAGTAAACGGGCAAACGTTCCGCCCCTTCCTCCTGAACCTGGAAGCCTTCGGCGAATGGGCCTTTGATCCGGAAAACTTCGACGGCGAAGCATTCTACCGGCAATGGACCACCCGTTACTTCGGACAGCAGGCATCGCCGCACGCCATCGCATCGATGAAAAAGCTGCACGAATCGCACTTTTCCCGGACAGGCTACGTAAAAAAACTCTCCGACATCAAAAAACTGATCGGCTTCCTCAGTGACACGAAAGTGCCGACGCCGCACGGATCTTTCACCGCGCGGTACAACGACCTGGAAGCCCCCGGCACGGAGCAGCGGCATGCATTGGTGGAAGCGGCCTACAAGGCGGCAGCAAAAGGGCTTTCCGCGGGCAACGATTTTTACCACGATTATGTATACCTTCCCGCACTGATGTACTGGCAACTGCTGGAGCTGGAAAAAACGCTGCTAACAGCCGCTCATCTTAAACAGGCTTTCCTTACAAATGGCGAAAAGCAAAACATCGCGAAAGCGGAACAGCTGGCGGTCAAAGCCATGCAGCAAATGAAAGCCATCGATAAAACCTGCATGGAAGGCGACAGGAACCCGCAATGGAAAACATGGTACGATCCCGCCAAACGGCGGCCCAACAACGGCTTCCCCACAACCGGCATGATCACCGCCATTCAACAGCATCTGCATCAACTTTCCGCACGATAAAAAAGAAAAACATGCGCACAGGATATTTTATAACGACGATCATCTTACTGGCCTTATCTGTTGCTCCGAAAGCAGACGCCGCGCCGCTGCCGGACAGCCTGATAAAATACGTGCAGCCACTGATAGGCACCGCCGCCAGCACCATCATCGCCAGTGGCATCCACGGCAAAGGCACGGAACAGTACGCCAACACCATTCCTGCCGTGGGCGTGCCTTTCGGCATGACCCAATGGACGCCGCAAACACGCACCTCCGAACAGAAATGCAGGCCGCCGTATATGTATAAGGACAGCCTTTTCAGCGGCTTCAGGGGCACGCACTGGCTCAGCGGTTCCTGCACGCAGGATTACGGCAGCTTTACCATCATGCCTATGACAGGTTCCCTGAAGGTAACGCTGAACGAATATGCTACCCGCTTTTCTCACGACGAAGAACAGTCCGCTCCGCATTACTACGCGGTACAGCTGAATGAATATCAGTTGCTGGCGGAAGTAACGGCATTGGCCCGCAGCAGCATCATGCGCATTACGATGCACAAGGACGACAACCTGCACCTGCTGGTAACGCCCAACAGCGACCAGGGAGAAGGCTTTATAAAAATAAACCGGCAGAAGAACCAGATAGAAGGATATAATCCCGCGCACCGCATTTACCAGGGATGGGGCAAGCCCGCAGGCTTTGCCGGGTACTTTGTGGTGAAGGCGGAAATTGTACCGGATGATGCCGGCACTTTTTCCAGCGGACGGCCCACCGCGGCAGACAGCCTTCTGCGCATGCCCGGCATCGGCGCATACGCCAGCTGGAAGCTCCAAAAAGGAACGAAGCTGATCATCCGCACCGGCACTTCCTTCACCAGCATCGCGGAAGCGGAAAAGAACCTGCAAGCCGAAATACCCGGACAGGATTTCGATGCCGTACGGGCAAAAGCCGCGGGTGAATGGGAAAAAGCCCTGCGCAAAATCACCGTCAGCTCCAGCGACCAACGCTCGCTGAACATTTTCTACACGGCATTCTACCACACCATGCAGCAGCCGCGCCTGTTCAGCGATGTCAGCGGCACCTACCCCGCTTTCTCCAGACAATATGAAACAGCGAAACTGACGGAGGGAAATTATTACGATGATTTTTCGATGTGGGATATCTACCGCACCATGCTTCCCCTCTACGAGATCATTGACCCGGCGCTGATCAACGACTTCGTCCGTTCCATGATCATCAAAGGGCAACAGGGCGGATGGCTGCCGATATTCCCCTGCTGGAACAGCTACACCTCCGCGATGATCGGCGATCATGTGACCGCGTTCATTTCTTCCGCATACCTCAAAGGCATCCGTGATTATGACGTGCAGGCCGCCTACAAATTAATGCGCCGCAATGCATTTGAAACACCCGATACCGCGGAATATTCGGACGGCAAAGGACGGCGGGCGTTGCAAAGCTACCTGCAATACGGGTACATCCCGCTGGAAGACAGCGTGATGGATGCTTTTCACAAAAGAGAACAGGTTTCCCGTACGCTGGAATACGCTTATGACGATCATGCCTTATCGCTCGTGGCAAAAGCGCTGGGCAAAAAAGAGGATTACCGCCGGCTGGCCGCCAATGCGCTCAACTACCGGCACATTTTTGATACCAGCGTGGGCTTCGTGAGAGGACGCTATGCTAACGGTAACTGGCACACGCCGTTTGAAGCGGATAAAAGAGCGCACTACATCACCGAAGGCACACCGCGGCAATATACCTGGTACGTGCCGCATGGGGAGGAAGACCTCATCCGGCTGAAAGGCGGTAAAATGAAATTTGAAGCGGCGCTGGACGATGTTTTCCGGATGAAGGAATACTGGCACGGCAACGAGCCGGGGCACCAGATCCCGTTCCTTTACAATTACACCGATGCGCCCTGGAAAACGCAGCGCGAGGTCAGGAACATCCTGGCAAGTGAATATACTTCCGGGCCGGGCGGTTTGAGCGGTAATGATGATGCGGGACAGATGTCCGCCTGGTACGTGATGGCGGCCATCGGCTTATATCCTGTCAATCCCGTATCCGGGCAATATGCCATCTGCTCCCCGCTTTTCGACACCGTGGCGATACGGTTGAAAGACGACCGCATATTCAGGATCATCACACAAAAAGCAACAGACAGCGCGGCATATATTTCTTCGATGACGCTCAATGGTAAAGCGCACAACATCTACCAGCTGGATTACGCCACACTGATGAAAGGCGGCGAAATGACGATGCGGCTTGCCAACCGGCCGCCGGTGGCGGATGCTGTTTCTTTCCGGAAAAAAGACATCCGGAAGCTGATGGAAAAAGTGGCGGACTGGCAGATCACCGAATGGGAGCATGGTGAAAAGAAAGAACGGATGAACCACTGGGTGAATGCTACCGGGCTGACGGGACTGATGGCCCTCGCGGATATCAGCCGCAACCGCGGATATATCAACTATGTTAAAAAAACGGGCGAAGCACTGCAATGGCAACCGGGGCCGAAGCGGTTCTTCGCGGATGATTATTGTATCGGGCAGGTGTATTCCCAGCTCTACATGAAATACAGGAACAATGAAATGATCGCGCCCTGGCAGGCACTGGCGGACAGTATCCTTGCCAAACCCAACAACGAGTCGCTGGAATGGAAAGACGGCGCTATCCGCCACCGGGAATGGTCCTGGTGCGACGCCCTCTACATGGGGCCCACCGCCCTGAGTTACCTCGCCACGGCCACCGGACAGCCAAAGTACCTCGACCTCGCCAGCAAGCTCTGGTGGAAAACAACGGACTACCTGTACGATCCGGAAGAACGGCTCTTCTTCCGCGACAGCCGGTATTTTGAGCGGCGCGAGCAAAACGGGCAGGAAGTTTTCTGGTCGAGAGGCAACGGATGGGTGATCGCCGGACTGGTGCGGGTGCTGGAGAACATGCCGGAGAACCACCCGGACAGAGCGCGGTTCGTGCAGCTCTTCCGCGAGATGTCTGAAAGGCTGGCGGAACTGCAGCAGGAAGACGGCAGCTGGCATGCCTCGTTGCTGGACCCGGACAGCTATCCTATCAAAGAGATCAGCGGAACGGGATTCTTTTGTTATGCGCTGTTATGGGGCATGAATCACGGTTTGCTGGATAAAGCAACGTACTGGCCGGTAGCCAGGGACGCATGGGCGGCGCTGGCACTGTCCGTTTCACCGGATGGGAAACCCGGATTCGTGCAGCCTATAGGCGCGGCGCCGGGCAAGGTGAATGCGGAAAGCACCGCGGCTTATGGCACGGGAGCGTTGCTGCTGGCGGGGGCGGAACTGTACCGGTTTGTGTCTACTCTATCCACACCGGCTGGGTGAACGCGCCGTTCACCGCCGCATCCCATACTTCCACCCGCACCCATTTCCTGTTGCGCAGGTCAACATTGAAGGTAAACTGCTGCCCGCCAAAAGCCTTCGTTTCATGCAGGCTGATGCGCTCTTTGTACACTTCCTTGCCATCGCCGGAAATGATCGTCGCATGGTTCAGCGGGAACGTCCATTTCACATCAATGGCGATGGTGGCTTTGCCGTCCGCGCCCAGTGAAAGCGTTTCTCCCGTCTTTTTACCATTCACGGTAAATGAAGGCAGCAGCACTTCGCCGGTGGAAACAAAGAACTTTCCCTGCTTCATGGCATCGAGCACGGACTGCCAGCCGTTTTCATACTGCGGCAAGGTATCCAGCTGCAGATAGTTTACGTTGAGGTGCGCGTACATTTCGTTTTGCGGGTTGATGGTGAATAAATCCGCTTCGGCGAGTACATGTTTTTTGTGTCCCCAGTTGGCCATATCGTCCAGCAGGTCGAGCACGCGGAGGCCGAGCCGGTCTATGGAAAGGTCTGCCGGCATGGCTTTCCAGGCGGCGCCGAAGAAATGATCGGAGGTGAAGAAATCTTCCTGCCGGTATTTATCGGGGTAACCGGTGGAACCTTTTGTTCTGGGATGCGCTGTCCACGCCAGCCCGTTTTCCAGTTCCAGCAGCTTCAGCATCTCTTCTTTATTACCGATGCGGTATACCTTCCCGTATTTCGGATCAGTTTCCACGAAAGGCGCGTCGGGCTTGCGGGACATGATCCAGTACACAGGCTTGGGGAAGAAGCTCAGCCAGTGGCCGCCGTAAAATTCGTTCGGTTCTTCGCCGGGCAGCAGCAGGAATTTATCACTGGAAAAACGTTTGCACATATCGTGCAGTGTTTTCAGTTCCAGCAGGCGCTTATCATCGGGACCTTTCGGGTGTGCGGTATAATGAAACTCCGCGAGGTGAACAATATCGATGCCCGTGCTGCGGAATACCTGCATGAAGTCAGGATTGTCCGGCAGCGGTTTGCCTGCGAGTATGCGGTGCATCACATTTTCGTTGTGAAAATGGCTGCTCATGGTTTTATATCCGGGCAGGGGCAGGTAAGCATCGCCGCGGGTGAATTGCTTCACGGCTTCCAGTGCTGCGCCCGCTTTTCCCGCGTCCAGCAGGCAAAAGAAATTCAGGCGTTGCTGCGTATTGGGCGGCGCGTTGAACCAGGGCACCCAGCGGTTATCACCCATCGGGTCCTGCCGGATGCCGAGGCCGAAGCCTTTCGCCCATTTCCGGTAATTATTGCCGTACCAGGTGAATTTTAAATTGAATGCTTCATCCAGCGGATAAAAATATTGATGCGGCGCGGGGAAAACGGCCAGGCTGCCTTTTTCATTCTCCCCGATGATCGTTCTGTACTTCACCGCTACGTTCACGAAGCTGTCCGCCACAGCGGGAGTGGATTGCAGCTTGTTGTCCGTATCCGACCAGGCGATCCTGTCCCAGGGATTGTTTTTACTCACCAGTCCCGCATCATACAGGATAGCGGTAGAATCTATCTGCGTCGCCATCACGGCCGCCACATTGAACAACGGGCTTCCGTGGTACAACGTAACTTCTATATCACCGCTGAACGGGCCGGCCTGCGCGGCTCCTATCTTCACCACGGTGCGGGTGCCGTCGCTATGCACACTGGCTTTCTTCCGGGTTACCCGCACGTGAAAAAGTTCGCGCGGCAGTTTGTTTGTTTTATCGAAAAATATGTTCCAGCCGTTCTGCGAAATAAGGTCCCGCTTGCCGGTGGTCAGCAGGAAAGCAGGGTCCAGCTGCCGGGCCACTTCGTTCACCGCTCCGGCGGTATTTATTTGCATGCTTTGGAACAAAGCGCCTTTACTATTGAGATCAAAAACAAGCTTTCCCGTGCGGCCTTCGCCGGCGGGCCAGCTGACATGCAGCAAATGCCGGCTGACGGTTGCTTTCGCGCCGCTCTTCGGGTTAAATGAAGAAAGGTCAACAGGTACCTGGGCATTTACCTGAAGGGTGAACATTAATAGCGACAGTGAAATAAGGTGTCGGATACGAGACATGTGGAATAATTTGATGACTTCCGACAAGATAAGAAATGTTCGCACTTTCCCACAACTCAATTTCCCATCCTTCGTTTTTCATCCGAATTGTTCGCATCGATCTTCTTCTTTGCAAATTCCTTTCCCGCTTTAAAATTCCACACGAATGAAAGCGAGGCCGTGCGCGTGGGCCGTTTCTGGTAAAAGTCGATGCGCGTGCCTTCATATTCCGTCAGCTCCCTTTCGCGGAAAGTGTTGAAGATGTCCGTAAAGCTCAGGCGCAGCCGGCCTTTGTTATTCCACATCCGGCGGGTGATGCCGATATCCGTATAAAATATGGCGGACAGTCTTGAGTTGGCACGGGTGGATGGAGAACTGTATTCCACATACAGGTCGATGTCCGCTACCTTTTCCCAGGTGTAGGTATGCGCGGTTTTAAGCGAAATCGAGGTACGGGAGATCCGTACCTCATCTAGTTCCGCGGTAGAATAATATAGCAGCAGGCCGTTATCGGCGCGCCAGTTTTTGAGAATGGCAACAGGCGCACTCAAAGACAAACCAAATTCCGTATTACGCGGAAAGTTCTTTGACATGTGCTCTATGATGCGTTCCTCAACAGTACGGGCAGTTTGCGCTATATAATTAGTGGTAGATTTAAAATATAGGTCTGCCGAGTACTCGTGACGCCAGGTATAACCTGCCTGGATGCTATGTGTATATTGGGGTTGCAAATTGGGGTTACCTGTTAAAATTGCAAAATCGTTTACCTGCAGGCGGTAGGGATTCAGATCATTATAAGCGGGCCTCCCTACCCGCCTTGCATAGTTCAGGTGAATGGAATTTCCTTTTTCTTCCTGCAGGCTGTGGTCAACGAACAGGGACGGGAACCAGCCGAAATAATTCCGGCGGATGGCTTCGCCGGATATGATGGAAATGCCTTTGGAATAGGTTTGTTCTCCCCGCAACCCTGCCTTGATGCTGGTGCGGAGAATGCGTTTTTCGAAGGAGCCGTAAAACATCAGGAGCTGCTCGCTATAGCGGAAGTCGTCACTGCGCGCGGGGTTCTTGATCCAGTCGCCATTCGCGTCATCTTCCGCCAGGATAGTATTGTGCCGGTTGATCTGCACGTATTTGAACCCGGTTCTGACAGCGGATTTCTTTTGCATGGCATGGGTGTAATCCACCTGCGCGCTGTACATGTCCGTGGCGCTCGGCGTGGTGGTGCGGAAGCCGCGGTCCATCGCCGGATCGCTGTATATGGAAAGCAGCGTGTTGGTTTCGTGCCTGCCGGCATGACTGTAGTCGCCGATCACTTTCAGCGAAGAGCCCAGACTGTCTATGCTCCAGGCATAGCTGAGCGTGGTGCTGCTGAACTTCGGTGTTCTGTGCCAGTCCGTATTGGCATCGCCCGTTACCTGTCCGCCAGGCCGGTCATACGTAAGGGTGGAATAGAAACCCTGTAATAACCTGCTGGCATTGCCGTTGTGCTGCAGGCTCAGCGTATGGTCGGAAGAAAAATCGTACACCACACCGCCGCGGTATTGCCGGCGCGTATTGTTATTGATGCGGTCGTTGAAATTGTAGATGTGGCTTTTATCCGGGTAATCGGTGGATGTTTTACCGATGTAGGCGCTGTTATCTCGCACGTAGCTATATCCGCCGAAGGCGTACCATTTTTTCAGCTTGTAATCCACCGAGAAGCCCGCGCCCGCATAGGGCTTTTTGCCCTGCTGCTTGTATTGCGCGTATACGGAGCCGGAAACGCCCTGCTGCCGCGCTTTCTTCAGGATGATATGCACGATGCCGCCGGAAGAGGTGGCTTCGTACTCGGAAGGTGGATTGGCGATCACCTCTATTTTGCTGATGTCTTCGGAGCGTAAGGATTTCAGGTATTCCGCCAGCTCGGGGCCGGACATGCGCTGCACGATGTCGTTGATCATCACGGTCACGGAGAGGTTGCCGGTGATGCGGATGCTGCCGTCCGGGCTGACCCAGATGCCGGGGGACTTCTGCAATACGTCCAGCCCGGAGTAGCCGGTGGACAGCATGCTGTTCTCCACGTTGATGATATAGCGGTCCGCCTTTCGGGTGATCATGGGCCGCCGGGCGGATACATTCACTTCCTTCAGCGTTCTTACCGTGTCTTTTTTTTGCGCCGCGGCCTCCCGCGCACTGACAACGCAAAGGCATACAGGAAGAATGATGGCGGCTGTTCTCATAATGTGAAACTACAGCCGGATAACAGGCAGGCAAAGCGGGATTGAGCAGTTGACGGTGATGAATGAGCCGTTGAAGGA
This sequence comes from Chitinophaga cymbidii, assembly GCF_007992715.1. GTDB lineage: Bacteria > Bacteroidota > Bacteroidia > Chitinophagales > Chitinophagaceae > Chitinophaga > Chitinophaga cymbidii. The sequence goes on along the minus strand of NZ_BKAU01000005.1, from coordinate 153,862 downwards.
TCATTTGCCCGGTTGCAGCCTTTTCAGCAGCATTTCTTTCCGGGAGCGGGACACGTCGATCGTGGCGCCATCGCTCATCAGCAGGCTGCCGCCCTCTCCCCGGTTGTATTTGCGCACTTCATCGAGGTTAACAAGATAAGAATGGTGCACACGGAGAAAACGGTGCTCTTCCAGCATCTCTTCGATCTCTTTCAGGGTGCGGGAAATGATCAGCTTCTGGTGATCCGTTAAATTGAAGATGGTATAGTTGCTACTGGATGAGCAGTACAGGATGGAATTCACGGGAATGATCTGCAAGCCTTCCAGGGTAGGCAAGGCAATGCGGTTCACGGCGGGCTGCGGCTGCTGGAACCTGGACAATAACAGCTCCATCTGCTGCTGCAGGGAAGGCGATCTTTTCCCCGTTACCCGGCCCACAGCCGTTTTCAGCTCTTCCGGGTCCACCGGCTTCAGCAGGTAGTCCAGCGCACTGAAGCGGATGGCCTTGATCGCGTACTGATCGTAGCTGGTGGTAAAGATGCAGTCGAACGAAACGGGGCCTAACATTTCAAGCAATTCAAATCCGTTCAGGTAAGGCATTTCAATGTCCAGGAACACGAGCTGCGGTTGTAATTCCCGGATGAGCATCACCGCTTCCTTGGCGTTGTTGCAGACGGCGGTCACCGTCACATCGGGACAATGTTTTTTCAGCAGTGTTACCAGTGCCTGGGAAGCATAATGCTCATCGTCTATGATCATCGCGTTAATCATCGGCCGGTTTGTTGTGTATCTTTAAAATTACCATTGTTCCCGTTATTTCGCCTTTTTCGTTTTTAATATCTTCCGTCACAAAAGAGGTATCGGTCAGATCGCCGTTGAAAAGCGACAGCCTTTCGGCGCTGAGCCTGTTCCCGAAGGAGGCGCCTTTCTCCACCGCGCCCGAGCGGAACGCTGCCGCCCGCTCCCGGCCGATGCCGTTGTCGCTGATCTTGCATATCAGTATATCATTTTTCATACTGAAATGAATGCCGAGCTTTCCTTTTCCATCTTTATGCAGCAGCCCGTGCCAGATGGCGTTTTCACAAAAGGGCTGCAGGATGAAGGACGGTACGAAGATCATGGAAGGATGCAGGCCCGGGTCGAACTCGATGGTATAGTCGAATGCTTCCCTGAACCGCAGCTGCTCCATATTCAGGTAAAGGCGCAGCATGGCCAGCTCTTCTTCGAGGGTGATGGTTGTTTTACCGGCATTCACCAGCACGGTGCGGATGAGCTTGGAAAAACGGGTGAGGTATTGCGAGGCCCTGTTGTTTTCTTCATTGAGGATGAAGTGGTTGATGGAGCTGAGGCAGTTAAAGATAAAGTGAGGGTTCATCTGCGCCCGCAGGGCTTTCATTTCCAGCTCCGCGGCCCTTTGCTTCAGGTGCAGCTTTTCGTTTTTGTGCCGTAGATGGATGATGGAAAAAACGAAGATACAGGCGATCAGCACGCCGGCGATACAGGCGACCAGGATGTTGCGCTGCGCTTTCAGCCGGCCGGCTTCCGCTTCCTGCCGGAAGCTGAACAGTTTCCGCTTGAAGGTTTCGGATACCACGGAGTCTGTCAGTGCTTCATACTGCTTGTAATATTCCAGCGCCTGCCGGTCGTTTCCCCCGGCCTCGTAAATCTCCGAGAGCAGCTTCAGGGCGGCCCTTTTGCTTTGCCGGGCGCCGCGCGGGGAGGAATGGTCCAGCGAGGTCTGCGCCATTTCCAGCGCATGCGGCAGATCTTTCCGCGCGAGGTAGATCTTTCCCAGTCCCAGTGTGCTGCCAATGATGATATTGATATCGGTGAGCAGGGTGGATTCCCTGTACACCGAATCGTAATAGCGGAAAGCGATGTCATACTTTTTTTCCTGCAGATAGGTATCGCCCAACCGCATGCGGACCACCTTGCTGCCCTTGTTGCCGATGCGCGATCTGCCATATGCGGCGCGGGCTTCATCGATCTTTCCCATGGCGGCGTACAGTTCGCCTATGCGGTGATACAGCTCCCGGTAGGGATATTCGCCTTTGTAGGGCTTCAACGATTCCGCGCGCCGGTAATATGCCATGGCGGTCTCAAAATCGCCCATGTTCCGGTAAAGCGAGCCCATCTGCACGAGCGACAATATATGGTTCATATTGTTCTTGCCGTCTTCGAAAAGTTTCAGCGCTTCGGAAACCGTTTTGAATGCATTTTCATAATCGCCCTGATCGTCATAGATATTGCTGAGTATCCTTAAAGCGCTGCCCTCATCGCCCCGCGCGCCCACGCGCCGGAAGTGCTTTACGCTGAGCTTCACGGTATCTACCGCGGCATAGAACTTGCCATTGTACCACACCGCCTGCCCGATGCCCAGCAGGGCCTGCGCAAAAAGATATTCATCATCCAGCGCCAGCGCCATGTCCATTGCTTCATGGTAAGACGCCCAGGCATCCAGCGGCAGGAACTTCCACAGGAAGTTATTCCCTTCCCCGATAGCGCGCCGGCATTGCTCCACCGTTTGGGAGCGGGCGGGCAACGACAGGCAGCAAGCACAACAAATAAGCAATAACCAGGCAGATCTCGGCATGAATAAAACCAGTTAGACGGATAAAACTACCAAAATCCGGGTAATCCTCCGGTGGGGATGATTCCTTTGCAGGATCGGGTGAGCGGCTGGCGGGACCGGTGATCATTTCGGGGGCGGGGCGGCTTTCCTGCTGCGGCAATGCAGCTTTCCTGCTGCGGCGGTGCGGCTTTCGTGCCGCGGCATTGCAGCGGGCCGGATACGGTCTAGGAGCGCCGCAACAGCTCCAGCAGCTTTTTGTCCAGCTGCTGCCCATACCAGTTCTCATACTGCACATCCGCGCGGCGGGAATTGAGCACGCCAAAATCGCCGCTGAATTCCCACAGCCCGAAGCCGATGCCGTGGCTGCCCAGTATGTCCAGCACATCACCGAACCAGGCGAGGAAAACAGCATGCGGCGTTTTATTCCAGCAGCCGCATTCGCCGCAATGCACGCCCACGCCTTTATTCACCAGATCGATCCAGGGCTGGTAATATTTTTCCAACATTTCCCGGCTGTAGTGTTCATTGCCTACTTTTCCGGGCCACTTCGGTTCGGGGAGGTTGTTAACGTCCTTGTTCGCCCAGGGGGCCTTGTAGTGAGAGATCCTGCCGGGGTAATATCCGCGGCAGCTTTGCGCGATATCCAGATCGATTATTTCGGGGATAACGGTGTTGCCTACGTTGTTGCCATCGGCGATAACGATACGGGCGGGGTTTTCCTTGCGGATGGCGGCTGCCGCCGCCGCGGCTACTTTGCGGTATACCGCGCCGGGCACGGCGGAGGACGGGGAATGCTGATCGTTCATGTCTTCCCGCATTGCCGGCTCGTTCACCAGGTCGAAGCTGAGCTTTGCAGCCGCTACGGAACGGAAACGTCTGGCCCAGAAATTCCAGTGAAAGCAGAAAGCATCCTGCGCCTCCTGGTCTTTCCACAAGTTGTAAGGTTCGTAAAATCCCGCATTGATGCAATATCCCGGCGCGCGGTGGAGGTTCAGGCTGACGTGCATGCCGTAGCGGTGGGCCATCGTTACCAGCTTTTCGATCTCCGCCACGCGGGCTTCATCTATCCTGTACACTTCTTCGGGCGTGATCTTTTTATTGCGGTCGATCGCCAGGTAATTGGGATAGGCGATCGGTACGCGCACAAAGTTGAAGCCCCAGTCGCGCATCCAGCGGAAATGATCTTCCGGCGTAGGCCGGCGGGATTTAGAAGGGTCGGGCGAAAAGAAATCGAGCAGGTTAAATCCTTTCCAGGCGGGGAGCTTATTGGCCCTGAAAACGGTTGACGATGCTGCGGCGGTGGCGCCGAGCCCGCAGCCCGCGGCCAGTAATCCTGCATTTTTGATAAAAGAACGGCGTTCCATAGTGTAATAACTGAATAAACAAGTTAATGCAAAATAATCCGAAATCCTATGCGCTCCTTTTTTAAGACCTTAATGAAAGAAAACGCTTTACACATTAACAATTTTTAAATTGTATTTTATTTATCCCTGAAAACCTTCTCCCATAGCGATCTTTCGAGGATAACCCGTATGTGAGCCATATGTAAGCTATATCTGACTTATATACAAGTCATTCCAATAAGAGATGAGTTATCTAAAGCTTATCATTGATTTACATATTGTTTGATAAAGGCTGATCAGGAATAGGTCATTATCAGAGAAGAGGTTTATCACTATTGGAATTTAGCTGCATTCTGCCGCCACCACATTAGGCCCATGCTTGCGTTCCGGGCTATTTTTTTCTATGTTTATGCAAACAGCATATGAATGAACAGACGAACATTGTATTTCCTGCTCTGCGCATGCTTCTTCAGCATCGCAGACGCCCATGCCCAAAAACGTAAAAAGCCGAACGTGATCTTCATCCTCACGGATGACATGGGTTATGGCGACCTCGGTTGCTACGGCCACCCGCTGATCAAAACACCGCACCTGGACAAAATGGCGCGGGATGGATTCAGGAGCGGGGCTTTCATGGACCCTTCGCCCGCCTGCACGCCCACCAGGGCCTCGCTGCTCACCGGCCGCTATGCGGATAAGGTGAAGCTGGGGCGCGTGGTTGGTCCCGGCTCGAAAAACGGGCTGGCGGACAGCATTTTCAGCCTTGGCAAAATGTTCCGCGCCAACGGCTACCAGACCATGATCATCGGCAAATGGCATCTGGGCGACCAGCCGGGTACCAGGCCGCTCTCCCACGGCTTCGATCATTTCTTCGGCATGCTGTACAGCCACGATTTCCAGGACCCGTTCGTACAAACAGATACCGTACTGGCAGTATTCCGGGACCATGAACGTGTGATTGAAAAGCCCGACCACAGCAAGCTGATGCAGCTCTACACAGACAGCGCCATTGCGTATATCCGGCGCGCCGGCCGCCAGGATGCGCCTTTCTTCCTGTACCTTCCCTTCCCGATGCCGCATGCGCCGGTAGCCGCGGGCGCGGCATGGAAAGGGCATTCCGCCGCGGGGGTGTACGGAGATGTGATAGAAGAAATAGATGATTGCGTGGGCAGGATATTGCAGCAGCTGGATAAAAACACGATCGTACTTTTCTCCAGCGACAACGGCCCCTGGAACAATATGCCGGACCGGATGTTCGGGCGCGATATTGTAAAGCCCTGGGACCACGGCTCCACCGGTCCCTTCCGGGGAGGCAAGGCCAATACTTACGAAGGCGGGCACCGCGTGCCCTTCCTCGCATGGTGGCCCGGTCACATCCCGGCAGGCAGCTTTTCAAATGTTCCCTGCATCATGAACGACATGCTGCCCACCCTTGCTACCGCCACCGGCTATACGCCGCCGCTGCCCGGCAATATCAATGGCATCAGCATGTGGAACCACATCACCGGCAAACAGCCGTCCATGCCGGAAAGGGTGTTGTATTACCTGAATGCCGGCGGCTTGCTGGAAGCAGTGCGCCATGGGGACTGGAAGCTGCGGATCGCGAAAGCGGCGCCGTCGGAAACAGAGTTGTTCAACCTCTCCAACGACCCCTCGGAAAAGCATAACGTGGCAAAGCGGTATCCGGATAAAGTGAAGGAATTGCAACTGCTGTTAAAGGAATATGCATCGCTGTAAAAATTAATAAGGCCGTCCAGCGCGGGCGGCCTTACTATCCGTAGCCCTTTACCGGAAATTCAGCAGAATAAGCCTAATTTGCATGTTCTGGCTAATGCTGTCAAAACCCGGATGTGAAATGACTGTTGAGAAGGATAAATATATTTTGTTGGCTGACGATGATATGGAAGATCAGGAAATCCTGAAGGAAGCGATCTTATCTGTCCACCCCGAAATGACCATACAATGCGTATGGAACGGACAAGAAGCATTGAATTACCTGGCCGGCTGCCCATCCGGCGACCTTCCGTCGCTGATCGTCCTCGATTATAAAATGCCCGTACTGAATGCAGTAGATGTATTAAGCCAGATCGGCGATCATCCCCTTTACAAGTCGATCCCCAAAGTAGTCTGGAGCACTTCCCGGCAGCCGGAGCATATCAGGCTGTGTATGGACAACGGGGCTGACCGGTATTTTTCCAAACCTGTTTCACAGGCCGAGCTGGACCAGCTGGTGCGGCAGTTGTTCGAGATCCGCGGCGGTGCTACCCGGCATTGATCACCGGCAGATAAATAAAAAATTCCGCGCCTTCGCCCGGATGGCCTTCGGCCTTTATCCAGCCTTTATGGTTCTGAACAATTTTCCTGCATAACGCCAGCCCGATGCCCGTGCCCGGATAGTTGTCCCTCCCGTGCAGCCGCTCGAACATTTCGAATATCTTCTCCGCATAACCCGGCTCAAACCCGATCCCGTTATCTTTTACCGTGATCCTGTGAAAGAGATCGTATTCAGAAGCCGCCAGCTCCCTGACGGCATCGCGGGCAACCTGGCCGTAGCTGATCTGGATGACGGGTGTTCGGTCGTGACGGCAATATTTAAGCGCGTTGCCGAAGAGGTTCTCCAGCAGCTGCCTGACCTGGAAAGGAATGGCCCATATAACAGGAAGCGGGCCCCCCTGTATGACAGCGCCGGTCCTGTCGATCGTATCCTGGTAAAAAGCTTTGAGCTCTTCCGTCACCGCGGCGAGGTCTACTTCTTCGAATACGGCAGCGGAGGATGCGCTTTTCGTATAGACGAGCAGATCATCGATCAGCCCCTGCATGCGCCGGGACGCCTCTGCCGCCAGCTTCAGGTAGTTCATCTCCCTGTCCGGCAGCTGGCCCTGCAATTTTTCCAGTATGGCGGAAGTATAGAAAAGTACTTTTCTCAGCGGCTCTTTCATGTCATGCGCCGCCGCATAAGCGAATTGCTGCAGCTCCCGGTTCTGCGCTTCCAGCTCGTTCGCATATTGCGTGATCCGGTCTTCCGCGTTCTTCTTTTCGGTAAGATCGCGCGTTACCTTGGAGAACCCGATGATATTGTTTTCCCTGTCATGCAGGGCCGTTATCACAATGCTTCCCCAAAAAGCCGTTCCATCTTTCCTGATCCTCCAGCCCTCATGCGTGGCTTTGCCTTCGCTGATAGCGCGGGCAATGAGCAGCTCCGGCAAGCCCTTTTCCCGGTCGTCCGGCCGGTAAAAGGTCCTGAAGTGCTTTCCCACGATCTCCTCTTCCCGGTATCCTTTTATCTTTTCCGCCCCCCTGTTCCAGTTCAGGATGATCCCTTCCCTGTCCATCAGCAGGATGGCATAGTCTTCCACCTCTTCGATCATCTTGTGATACTGTTCTTCGCTTCGTATGAGCGCTTCATTCCGGTGGTGCACTTCCGCCGTTTGCGTAAAATCAATGAGCATGTTCACCGCGCCGATCATCCTGCCTTCGCCGTCAAAGACGGGTGTAGGGAATGGCCGCACATGCCGCCTGACGCCATCGGGCCGTTCGATGATGATCTGCTCTCCGTGGACCGGGCGTTTTTCTTTGAGGGCGATGGCCATGGGGCTGGCTTCGGGGGGAAGCGGGGAACCGTCCATCCGGTAAGTTTTCAGGAAGCCGCACCAGCGGTCTTTGCCTGTTTCCGGCTCCCGGCCCCAGAGGGTTGCGGCTGCTTTATTGAATGACGTGATATATCCCTCCGCATCTGTTGTATATACCGCAGCCGGCAAACTGCTCAATAGCTGCCGGCTGATCTCTTCCTGCTGTTGTATTGCTTTTTCACTGCTGTTGCTCGCCAGATCTGATTTCATGTTAGTACCTGTATGGGATACAAGTTACCAAATATCAGGTAAAGTTTGCCGGCCGCGGATGCAGCATCAATCCATCAACGCGGACAGCAGCACCGGTTCCTGCGGTTTGCTGATGTCAAAAAAACGGACGCCGTTCCTGACATATGCGATCAGCACACCGTTGTAGGGGATCACGTCAATGTACATATCGCCACCTTCAATGGTTTGCAGTTTCCGGGGAGCATGCGGTGATTTTATATCGAAAACGGTCAGACCGTCCGCGCCATCGCATACGTACAGCGCACTGTCCTGCACGCCCAGTCCGTAAGGGCCTTTCATGGGAATACTGGCCTTCAGCGCCGGTGCTTTGATATCCGTTACGTCATACACCATCAGCGCATTGGTAGTGCCGCCGCAGGTACTGCCGCCGCGCAGCGTAACGAATGCGGTATTGCCTTGCGTCACAACCGGGTCGCAGCTGCGTAAATGCGTAACGCCGCTTTCCCATACGGGCGTCACCGGATCGTTCAGACTGAAGATATACAGCGCACTGGATGATCCGAGAAAGAGCTTGTTATCGTATGCGAATATTGTTTCGATATTCCATCCTGCATTCACTTTGTTCTTTATGACGGGCTGGCCGTTTTCGCTGACATCATACACGTGCAGCCATGTTGTATTCACTACGTACAGGTAGTTGCCCGCCAGTGCGAAACGCGCCATGGAGCCGCCTTTTCCCGTGGGTTGCTGTGTGCTTTTGGACTCTTTGCTGCAGGCGGCCGGCAGTAGCAGGAAGGCGGACAGTATAAAATATAATACAGTTCTCATCAGTAGTAGCATTTAGGGTTTTCGATCCTTTTTATTTCCCATCCGATCACCCTGCCTTTGGCGGGGTCCGGGCATTCATAATAACCCCATTGGGGAGGAAAGCTGGTGGACAGTTCCGGGAACACGCCCGGCTCCCGTGCTGTGACCTGAACGTCCGGGTAGGTGGCAAGGTCCAGCACCACCAGGTCTTCAAAACTGTTGGTGTACAGGTGCTGTCCTTTCACCGCTACTTCCTGGCATCCGGGGATTTGCAGAAATGACAGCTTCTTTGGATTTCTTTTGTCGGAATAATCAATGATGTGGATGCCTTTGCCTTGTTCCACCTGGAAGAGCTTTTCGCCGATGGCGAATATTTTGCCGGCGGAATCCGTTTGCCGGGAAGCCAGCACGGCGATTTCCAGTTCGGCGTCGCCTTCCTGCGCGTATACCGGAACGTATGCGTCTACAATGCCAACATTGTAGCTCAAGGGGCGGTCAACGGGGTCCCACCAGCATCCGGTGAGTAACAGGCATCCCAGGATCAGACAGTGTACAGTTATCTTCATAGTCGGGCGTTTTAGTTGGGGAATCAAGGGTAAAACGCACCGCCCGGAGGAAAGTTACATGCGGTCAGAAAGTTAATCTATGGCTGCCTCAGTTTTTTCAGCTGATTCACCGCATGGTGGTTCGCGGGATTCAACACCAGGGATTTTTCATAATACCGGATGGCAAGCGGCTTGTTTCCTTCGATCGTAATTATTTTTCCCCGAAATTTGTTTACTTAAACGTTTAAGCATATTTTTAACCTATGAAGAAAAAGGTCTCGCTGAAAGATATTGCCCAGGAAGCCGGCGTGTCCGTTGCGCTCGTATCCTACGTGCTTACCAACAAGGAAGAGAAAGCAAGGGTCGGGCAGGAAATGGCCAAAAAGATCCGGAAAATAGCCCGCAAGCTCAATTATCAGCCCAATCACATTGCGCGCAGCCTGAAAAGCGGCCGCTCGGATACCATCGGCCTCATTGTGGCGGACATTTCCAACCCTTTCTTTGCCAATATTGCCCGCACCATTGAAGACGAAGCCAAGCGCAACAATTACACGGTGATCTTTGGCAGTTCCGACGAGAATGCGGATAAGGCGGGTGACCTTATTAATGTATTGCTCAACAGGCAGGTGGACGGGCTGATATTGATTCCCACGGAGGGCTCGGAGCAGCAGATCAAACAGCTCAAAAAGCAGAACGTGCCCTTTGTGCTGATAGACCGTTATTTTCCCGGCATTTCCGCCAGCCACATCTGCATCAACAATTATGAATCCGCTTACAACGCCGTTTCCCACCTGATCAAAACAGGGCACAAACAGATCGGCATGGTGGCTTACAAAACGGCACTGCATCATATCAACGAACGGAAGCGCGGATACACAGAAGCGCTGAGCGATCATGACAAGCTCTCAAAGACCAGCGGGATGAAGCTCGCGCGGTACTCCCACCTGAAGGAAGATATCCGGCTGGCGGTAGACCAGCTGCTGCAGGGCCGCAAACCCGCGGATGCCGTGTTCTTCGCCACGAACAGCCTTGCCATAGAGGGACTGAAATATATCAACGAGCTGGGATTGCGTGTGCCGGAAGACCTTGCCGTGGTGAGCTTCGACGAAAGCGAAGCATTCGACCTTTTCTATTCACCGGTCACTTACGTGCGGCAGCCCATCCTGGACATGGGAAAAGCCGCCGTGCGCGTACTGCTGGACCAAATAAAAGACGCTGATAAACCTGCTGAGCTGGTTTGCATCGATACAGAACTGGTGATCAGAAAGTCCTGCGGCAATCCGTAACCGTTATGCATAAACGCTTAATCGATAAAGCAATATAACCACCACAAATTATAACACCGTATGAAAAAACTGTTCCTGATCTCACTGGCGGCCTGCCTCGGCCTGGCCGCATCCGCGCAACAACCTTTTAACGGGCTGGAAATGAACATGGGCAACCTCCATCGTCTTTCCGACGCCAAGACCCGCTCTATCAGTCCGGAGAACCGCACCGGCGAACCCGGCAAAGGCGGCATGGCCACACTCGAACAGGGCACTGCCCGCAATGCCGCCAGGGACCTCGGCCAGGGCTGGAAAGTAAATCCTTACATCCACATTGAACCGGGCCAGACCACGGTGCTCGCCGAGATCACCGGCCCCGGCGCGATCCAGCACATCTGGATGACACCCACCGGCAACTGGCGTTATTCCATTATCCGTTTTTACTGGGACGATGAAACCACTCCTTCCGTGGAAGTGCCGGTAGGCGATTTCTTCGGCATGGGATGGGGCGAATATGCGCAAATGAATTCCCTCGCGGTGACCGTAAACCCCGGCAGCGCCTTCAACTGCTACTGGACCATGCCTTTCCGCAAGAAATGCAAGATCACCATGGAAAACATCAACACCGAACGCATGACGCTGTACTACCAGGTGGACTACACGCTCACCCAGGTACCAGAAGACGCGGGCTATTTCCATGCGCAATTCCGCCGCAACAATCCCGTGAAAGGCGGTGAATTCACCATGATAGACGGCGTGAAAGGTAAAGGCCAGTACGTAGGCACTTATATGGCATGGGGCGTGAACAATAACGGCTGGTGGGGCGAAGGCGAGATCAAGTTCTTCATGGACGGCGATACCAAATTCCCCACTATCTGCGGCACGGGCACGGAAGACTATTTCTGCGGCTCCTACAATTTTGACAACAAGGGCAAATACCAGGAATTCTCCACACCATACGCCGGTTTGCACCAGGTGATCCGTCCCGATGGCCTTTATAAATCACAACAACGCTTTGGCCTGTACAGGTGGCATGTGATGGACCCGGTACGTTTTGAAAAAGAACTGAAGATCACGATACAGGACCTCGGCTGGCGCAGCGGCGGGCGTTATTTGCCGCAGCAGTCGGACATCAGCAGCGTGGTGTTCTGGTACCAGCGGGAACCGCATGCGCCTTTCCCCAAACTGCAGCCGAAAGACGAACTGGAAGTGAACTAAATAAAATAAACATTAACGGATGAATCATACAGGATCACAGATCATTGGCAACAGCTTCAGCGCCGAGGGCGATCATACCTTTCAGGCATTTGATCCGCAGCGGCAGGAATGGCTGCCGCAGACATTTCGCGAAGCTACGCCCGGAGAGATCGATCAGGCGGTGAACCTCGCCGCGCAGGCATTTGAGCAATATAAAAAAGTACCGGCGAAACAACGCGCCGCTTTCCTGCTGGCCATTGCGGACGGCATTGCCGCCCTCGGCGATGAGCTGCCGCAAACGGCATCCGCGGAAAGCGGGCTACCGCTGGCGCGGCTGCATGGTGAGCGGGACCGCACAACGGGACAATTGCGCCTGTTCGCCAACCTGATCACAGAAGGTTCCTGGGTGAATGCGCGCATCGATAAAGCTACGCCGGATGTCAGGCAAATGCAGATACCGGTGGGTGTCATCGGTATTTTCGGTGCAAGCAATTTTCCGCTGGCGTTCTCTGTTGCCGGCGGTGATACCGCGGCCGCGCTGGCGGCCGGTTGCACCGTGGTGTTCAAAGCGCACCCCGCGCATCCGCATACCTCTCACCTCGTGGCCGGCGTGATCCGCACGGCCGCCAACAACACCGGCATGCCGGAAGGCGTATTCTCCCTCCTGCATGGCGCCACGGTGGAAACAGGACAGCAGCTGGCCGTTCATCCCCGCTTGTCCGCCATCGCATTTACGGGCTCGTTCCGCGGCGGAAAGGCGCTATATGAAACGGCTACACGAAGAGCAGTGCCGATACCTGTGTACGCGGAAATGGGCAGCGTGAACCCGGTGTTCTTCCTGCCCGGCATCCTGAAAGAAAAAGGGGAAGCCCTGGCCACACAGTTCCTGCAATCGCTCACCATGGGCGTAGGACAATTCTGCACCAACCCCGGCGTGTTCGTTGCCCCCGCGGAGGACAATACGTTCATCACCGCGCTGCAAAACGGCATCGGTAACATGACGGGCGGTTTCATGCTCACGCCAAGCATACTGACTGCCTATAACAGCGGCATCAGCGGACTGCAGCAGGCGGGCGCGCAGCTGCTCGGAAAGGCGGCGGACAAGGGGCAGCAGGCTACGCCTTATCTTTTACAGGTGAGCGCCGCGCAGGCGCTGGAAGATCCTTCCCTCTGCCATGAAGTGTTCGGCCCCTCGTCCCTGCATATCCGCGCGGACAGCAAAGAAGAACTGTACAAGCTGGCGAACGGGCTGGAAGGCCAGCTGACCGCCACCGTTCACGGCACGGAAGAAGACCTGCGCGAACACGCGGAGCTGATCAACATCCTGCGGGAAAAAGCGGGAAGGATCATCATCAACGGTTTTCCTACAGGCGTTGCCGTTAATCATGCCATGGTGCATGGCGGCCCCTGGCCCGCTACCACACCGGCCGCGGGCACTTCCGTGGGCACCGCGGCCATCTACCGCTTCTGCCGCCCGGTCTGCTTCCAGGACTTCCCCGCATACCTTTTACCACCGGAGCTGCAGGACGAAAATCCCATGGGCATATGGCGGCTGCTGAACGGAAACTTTTCGAAGGACGCCTGTTAATCTACTTTTCTAAAACACAAAACAGTTTATGGACCTGGGTTTAAAAGACAAGATCATCATTGTAACAGGAGGCGCCAAGGGGATTGGAGCAGCCATTTCGGAAGTGCTTGCACAGGAGGGCGCTTTCCCCGTCATCATCGGCAGAAATGAAGAAGATAACCGGCAACACCTGGCCCATATTGAAAGAGCCGGCGGCAAAGGCTGGCAGGTGCCCGCCGAGCTGACGCATCCCGAAGAATGCGCGCAGGCGGTGAAAGCGGTCGCGGAAAAGTTCGGACAGATAGACGGGCTGGTGAACAACGCCGGTATCAACGACGGCATAGGACTGGAAGCCGGCTCTTATGAAAACTTCATGCTGTCCCTGCACCGCAACCTCGTTCACTATTACCTCGTTGCGCATCACGCGCTGCCCTGGTTGAAAAAGAGCAAAGGCGCGATCGTCAATATCAGCTCCAAAACCGCGGAAACCGGCCAGGGCAATACCTCCGCCTATGCAGCGGCGAACGGCGGCAGAAATGCGCTGACGCGCGAATGGGCGGTGGAGCTGCTGCCCTACAGCATCCGTGTGAACGCCATCATCGTGGCGGAATCGTGGACGCCTTTGTATGAAAGCTGGATCAACACCTTCGAGGACAAGGAAGCCAAACTGGCGGGCATTGTGGCGGGCATTCCGCTGGAAAAACGGATGACCACGCCGGAAGAGATCGCGCAGATGGCGGCCTTCCTGCTCTCGGGCAAATCCAGCCACACCACGGGGCAGCTGATCCATGTGGACGGCGGATATGTGCATCTTGACAGGGCACTGAAATAACATCAACTCAATTACATCATGCGTCAACAAATATTAAAGATCCATCCTAAAGACAATGTGTGGGTGGCCCTGCAGGACATTCCCGCGGGAACCACGGTGGAAGGCATCACCGCCCTCCGTGACGTGGCGGCCAAGCACAAGCTGACGGAAACGTTCATCGCCAAAGGCAGTCCCATTATCATGTACGGCGTGCTGGTGGGCATCGCGAATGAAGACCTCGCGGCCGGCGAACTGATCACCACCCAAAACATCCGTCATGCTTCGGGCAGCTTTTCTGTAAAGGAAGAAAGGCATACCGGCTGGGACGTGCCAGACGTAACGCGCTGGAAAGACCGCACTTTCATGGGTTATCACCGCAGCGACGGGCGCGTTGGCACCGGTAATTACTGGGTGATCATTCCGCTGGTCTTTTGCGAAAACCGCAACGTGCAGACCCTGCATAAAGTGCTTGTGAACGAGCTGGGATACCGCAAGCACAATCCTTATGAAGAAATGCTGCAACAGCTGCTCGGCAGCCAGCCGGGCGTTGCCGCTCCGCTGAAAGGCAGAACTTTCGCCAATATCGACGGCATCAAGCTGCTGTCCCATACATTAGGCTGCGGCGGCACGAAAGATGACGCGCGCACGCTTTGCGGCCTGCTGGCGGGATATATCACGCATCCAAACGTGGCCGGCGCTACCGTGCTCAGCCTCGGATGCCAGAACGCGCAGGTAGACATGCTGAAAGAAGAGATCGAAAAAAGAGTGCCGGGCTTCGACAGAACGGTGATCTGCCTCGAACAGCAAAAGGTGGGTTCTGAAAAAATGTTGATGGAACAGGCGCTGCAGCTGACTTTTGAAGGACTGGTAAAAGCCAACCAACAGGAGCGGCAACCAGCACCGTTAAGCAAACTGACGATCGGCATGGAATGCGGCGGATCGGACGGGTTTTCCGGCATATCCGCGAATCCCGCTGTGGGCAGGGTGTCTGACATCATCGTTGCTTTAGGCGGATCAGTGATATTATCTGAATTTCCCGAGCTGTGCGGTGTGGAACAGGAACTGAGCGATCGTTGCGTGACCACCGACCTCGCGGCGCGCTATACGCAGCTGATGCGGGACTATGCAAGCCGCGCGGAGGCAGTGGGCTCGGGCTTCGATTCCAATCCTTCCGCCGGTAATATCCGCGACGGCCTGATCACGGATGCGATCAAGTCCGCCGGCGCTGCAAAGAAAGGCGGCTCCTCTCCCGTTACGGACGTGATCGATTATCCCGGCCGCGTGGAACGCCCCGGCCTGGCCCTGCTTTGCACACCGGGCAGTGATGTGGAATCCACCACGGCGGAAGTAGGCGCGGGCGCCAACATCGTACTGTTCACCACCGGCCTCGGCACGCCTACGGGCAATCCCGTTACGCCGGTACTGAAACTCGCCACCAACAGCAAGCTTGCGCAAAAAATGCAGGACATCATAGACCTGGATACCGGCACCATCATCAACGGTGAGGAGTCCATCCACGATGCGGCGGACCACATTATGGAACTGGTCATTGATACGGCCAGCGGCCTGTATAACGCAAAAGCACAAACGCTGGAACAGGATGATTTCATCCCCTGGAAAAGAGGTGTGTCGCTATAACCATTTATCAACATCAATTCCATAGTTATGAGATTAAAAATGATGGCCGGCTGCATGCTCATCGTAATGGCGCCCTGCAAGGAAACAGAAACAGCGGGAACGCCGGACAGCTTCGGGGAAGATGTGGCATTCCTGCAAAAACACCTGCAAAACGTCGTGGTGCTGCAAAGCGAAAGCGACAGCAGCCGCGTGGTAGTGACGGGCGATTACCAGGCGCGGGTGATGACCAGCACGGCCGGCGGCCATGAAGGCAAAAGCTTCGGCTGGATCAATTATGACCTCGTATCTTCCGGCAAGCTGGTTCCTCACATCAATGCATTCGGCGGTGAAGAACGCTTCTGGCTGGGCCCGGAAGGCGGGCAATACGCTTTGTACTTCCCTCCCGGCAAACCTTTTGATTTCGATAACTGGCAAACGCCGGGCATGATCGATACCGCGCATTACCAGGTGCAGTCGCAATCTCCTACTGCCGTCACCTATCATTACGCGGGCAGCATCCAGAACTATTCCGGCTACAATTTCAAACTGGATATCAACAGAACGGTCCGGCTGCTGGACCGGAACGCCATCACCGAAAAACTGCATTTCGCTTTACCGGCAGGCATCCAGAGCGTAGCCTATGAAACGGAAAACGTGGTGACCAATGCGGGCGACAGCGCCTGGCAGGAACAAAATGGACTGATCAGCATCTGGCTGCTCGGCATGTTCAAGCCTTCGGATAAAACAGTGGTGGTAGCGCCGTTCAGGGGAATTGAAAATGCGCGTTCATTGATCACGGACGATTACTTCGGCAAAATACCCGCGCAGAACCTGGTGGTAAAAGACAGCCTGCTGCTCTTCCGCGCGGACGGCAAGGCTCGCGGCAAACTGGGCCTCTCCCCGCTCGTGGCGAAGCCCGGCGCCGGGAGCATAGACCTGGAAAACAACACCATCACCCTGTTACTGTATGAAGTAGTGCCGCAGGGCCGCTACGTCAACTCCAAATGGGAACAGCAAAAAGAACCGTTCAAAGGCGATGCCGTGAACTGCTACAACGACGGTCCGCTCGCCGATGGTTCACAGATGGG
Organism: Chitinophaga cymbidii; assembly: GCF_007992715.1. Classification (GTDB taxonomy): domain Bacteria; phylum Bacteroidota; class Bacteroidia; order Chitinophagales; family Chitinophagaceae; genus Chitinophaga; species Chitinophaga cymbidii. Next base: position 137,253 of record NZ_BKAU01000005.1, on the reverse strand, counting down.
CCCTTTCTATGAAGTGGAATCCTCTTCAGACGCCCGCCCGCTTCAGCCCGGCGAAGCGCTCACCTACAAGCAGGTGACCATGCACTTTGAAGGCAACCGCGAAGCACTGCAGGCCCTCTCCCGCCAGCTGTGGCAGCTGCCGCTGGAAGAAGCCGAACAATTCCTTACCAAAAAATAATCCCGCATGCAGATCATCCGTCTATATAAAACAAAAGACGCCATACTGGCCGCATACCAGGAACAATACTACGCCGTGCAGTCCGACTGGAACAGCTTCGTGAACCGGAAAGACCTGTTCAAATGCATCACCGCCGACCTGGCCGGAAAAACGCCAATGGATAAAAACACCGCGGAAAAGACCATTGAAAACGGCCTGCTGGCGCCTATTTCCACGCAGGAAGTATGGGCGGCGGGCGTGACCTATTTCCGCAGCCGCACCGCGCGCATGGAAGAATCCGAAGTATCCGGCGGCGCTACGTTTTACGACAAAGTGTACGTAGCGGAGAGGCCGGAGCTATTCTTCAAGGCCACGCCACAGCGCGTTTCGGGGCATCAACAAATCGTGTTCATCCGGGAGGATTCCGCCTGGGACGTGCCCGAACCGGAGCTGACGCTCTTCATCAGCAGCCACGGCACCATTGAAGGATACACCGTGGGCAACGACATGAGCTCGCGCAGCATTGAAGGGGAAAATCCCCTGTACCTGCCGCAGGCGAAAGTCTATGAAAAATGCGCCGGCCTCGGCCCCTGCCTGGCGGTAACGGATACGCCTATACCGCCGGACACGCTGATCAAAATGGTGATCTACCGGAAAGAGGAAGCGCAGTATGAGGACAGCATTCCCATCAGCCAGATGAAGCGCAGCCACCAGGAGCTGGTGGATTTCCTTTTCCGCGGATGCGCCTTCCCGGACGGCTGCTACCTGATGACGGGCACCTGCCTGGTGCCGGACAACAGCTTTACCTTGCAGGATGACGACCGTGTAGAGATCAGTATCGATCACATCGGTACGCTGATCAATAATGTTCAGACACTTTTCTAAACCGCCTCCCATGCATTCCACGACTGAAACAAAAAACACTCTGAAGCTCACCTTCGTGCTGGTCATCAGCCTGTTCTTTTTATGGGCGCTGACCGGTAACCTGATACCGGTGCTCATTCCGCATCTCCGGAAAGCCTGCCAGCTGAACGATTTCCAGTCCGCCTTCATCGACTCCGCGTATTGGGTGAGTTATTTCTTCTTTGCGCTGCCCGCAGCCTGGGTGATGCGCAGATGGAGCTACAAAACCGGCATCATCACCGGTCTGCTGATAGCCGCCGGCGGCGCGATCCTGTTCTTTCCGGCGGCGGAACTTCGCTCCTTCGGCCTGTTCCTGTTCGCGTTGTTCCTGGTGGCGGCGGGCATGACTTTCCTGGAAACGGCCGCCAATCCTTACATCACGGTGATAGGGCCGAAAGAAACGTCTGTGCAGCGCCTGAATTTCGCGCAGGCTTTTAACGGCCTCGGCGCTTTTGTGGCCGCCTTCTTTTTAAGTAAAGTGATCCTTTCCGGCAAAGAGTTTTCCGAAGCGCAACTGAATGCGATGAGCCCGGAAGCGCTCAACAACTACCTGCTGTCCGAAGCGCGTTCCGTGCAGGTGCCTTACCTGGTGATCGCGGGCGTACTGCTGCTGGTGGCGCTGACCTTCCGGCTGGTGCATTTTCCGAAAGTGCACGAAGAACATGGCGGCGGCTTCAGCATGAACCTTCGTGTTTTCCGGCACATGCATTTCCGCTGGGGCGTTATTGCACAGTTCGCTTATGTAGGCGCGCAGGTATGCATTTCCAGCTTCTTCATCCGTTATGCCGGCTTCAGCGCGGACATGCCGGAGATGGACGCCACTACCTTCCTGGGCATGCTGCTGCTTTGCTTCATGATCGGGCGGTATGTGGGCACCTTCCTCATGCAGAAGACCGCGCCGCGGACGCTGCTGATCTATTACAGCGCGGCCTGCGTGCTGCTGCTGGCTTATTGCGTATTGCAGGGCGGAAGGACGGGCGTGTATTGCCTGCTGATGGTGGAGTTCTTTATGTCGATCATGTTCCCGACGATCTTCTCGCTGGCGATCAAAGACCTTGGTGATGAAACGAAGACGGCCTCTGCTTTCCTGGTGATGTCTATTGTGGGGGGAGCGCTGGTTCCGCTGGGGCTGGGGGCTGTAGCGTATTATTACAATGTGCAGCTGGCATATGCCGTGCCGATGATATGTTTTGCCGTGGTGTTGTATTACGCCTGGCGGCATGCATTGCCAGTGACTGAAAAAAAGCTGCTTTCCTCATAACGGGGAAAGCAGCTCTGCTATGGGTTTGCGGGTCATGCCGAAGTATATTTTTTGTCCGGGTACATACTTTTCCCGCAACTCGAAATTCTCAAAAGAAGGCCCGCCGGGGATGGCGATATAATGCCTGGGGTCCCTGCTGCCGCCGCTCCAGTAGGTGGCTCTTCCATTCACCCGCACTTGCAGCGAAGGCCCGGCCCGCTGCTTTTCCTTTCTCCAGTATTGCGTGAGCATGTAAAATGGACGGTAACGCCAGTTCCAGCGGCGCATGTAAGCCTCTTCCTGCGGCCATGCGGCCAGTTCGGAGAAAGATTCATCCGGCGTGGCCAATACGATCAGATCACCGTTTTTATCCCGCAACATCCGCTCTCCCGCATATGCTTCTTTCTCAACGAAATCAATTCCTTTATAGCCATCGTACAGGCGGCGGGAATGGATGACAGTATCTTTCAGGTACAATTTTCTTAACCGCGAATAGTTGCCCATGGTAGCGGTAATGCCGCAACGTTCCATCGGCTGGCTGTCCGCATGATGGAACACTTCTATGCAAAGCTCTTCCGGGCGGTCTTTACAGATGCTTAGCCGGAGGTAAGGATGCGCGCCGTTGGCGAATTTTTCCATGTAGACGTTGACGCTAAGCTTTTCATCGGTGATGGATGAATCGCCCAGCCACATGAACTTTCCCCATTTTCCGTCTACGGACGATGGCGATATTTCGCTGAATTCCATCTTTCCGTTCACCACCGGTTCTACGGCGATGTAGTTGATGTGATAGATCATCCCCATGTACTCATATCCTATCCGCAGCAATCCCCGCGGGCCGCCGTTGGAATTTTGCTTCACGGGTTCGATGGCGCCGGGCCAGAACCCCACCACGATGCCGTTGCGGATGCCCCACACCGTACTATCGCGCCGCAGCCAGGAACCGCTTTGGGCGCGGCTGTTCATAAAAACGAGCAACAAACCGAATGCTAAAAAATATCTCCTCATCTTATCTTTTTAAAACCTGTTTCAATGCCTGATCGATCCACGTGGCCGTTTTGGGAAAATCTTCATACGAACGCAATGATGCGAGTAGCGGATCATCCGGATCGATGCCGGCGGACTGAAGGATGGCATAATCCTGCAGCGATTCCGCGAACACTTCCCAGCGGATGGAATCGTAGGGGCCGTCCGGACCGGGGTATACCACGAAAGGATCGCCGTCCGGGATGCCGGGGTAGGCATGCGCGGAACCGTTGGTGTAGGGGTCTGAAGCTTCTTCCGAATCCAGCTTGTGCCAGTAGTTATACCCCCAGTGCAAAAATCCCTGCGCTTTCAGGTGATAAAACAACCACCCCGCCATGCGGATCTTCGGCAGCGGGGTGTCAAAGAAGCGGTTCAGGTACTTGTCCCGCGGGCCGGTGCAAAAGTATACCCAGTGCGGGATTTTTTCTTTGAGATATTCGCCGGCGGAGCTGATGATCGGCACGGGAATGTCCGTCAGATGTTCTTTTCCATAGCGGATATCGCTTAATGCGTCCATTACTTTCATCCAGGGCGCCAGGTCGTGCAGCACCTGCCGCGCTTTTTTGTAATTCGCTACGTGCTCGGACCAGGGCTCGTCTGACAAGTGAAAATAGGAATGATCGAGCAGATTTTCTTTTTGCAGGAAGTCATGCCAGGCGGGCAGGAACTGCTTCAGGAAACTGATATATTTTTCCGAGAAGGCGCCGAGGTTAGGGTCCCACAGCAATACATACTTCCCGTCCTTCACCGTATACACGCGCATAGCGGTTTCCACGCCCCAGTACATCCAGAGGTGCGCCCATTCGAACCGTTTGAAACCGATCTTCCGGCACATGTCCGTAAAGCGCTTGATCACGGACCAGTCGAACGTATATTTACCCGGACTCGGCTCGTTGACGATCAGCATCTGGCAGGGCTCTTTGAACAGCACCTTGAACTCGAAGAGGTGCTGAATGAAAGCTACGTCCGTTCCATGTTCCCAGAGGTTCTTCATCTGCGCTTCCGTATGTTTCCACCATTGCTCATCGAACATTTTTACCTTGTAATAGATGCTCGTGGCTTCGCCGCGCCACCAGTGGGTGACGGGGAAATCACGCCGGGGCTGCAGCACCAGCTTGCTTACGTCGAGCTTCAGCCGGAGGGTTTGTTCGCCTTTGTTCCATTTCAGTTTTACGTCGTACGTATGCATGCCGGGCGTCATGCCTTCGGGGATCTGCAATGTTACCCAGAAGGAGCGGCTGGCGTAGGGATTGGCTTCCACTTTGGTGAGCGGATATAATGGTTCCGGCACCAGCCCCGGAAGGTAGCCGATGCCGTCCATTTCTTCTTTCCTTACGTCCGTTGTAAAATGATGCATGGGCACCAGCCCCACATAGCGGATGCGGGGCTTCAGCTCGCCTGCGTTGGCCATGCTGCATTCAATATGCACCTGGTCTTTCAGGTCGCTGTGGAAACCTACCTGGAAAGATACACGGCTTCCCCTTGCTACTGTTAGTTCCAGTTCCCGCGCCGTGCCCGCGGGCGATTGCGGGAAGATCCGCTTCAGTGATGTTTCGAGCCACACCGTCATGCCGTCGTTGCTTTTTGCAGCGAGCGACAGCAGTAACAGTGCGCATAAAAGGATTTTTGACTGCATACTTTTGTTTTAGTACCACCCCGGATTTTGCACCAGGTTATTGTTTTTATTGATCTCAGCTTGCTGTATCGGCCACATATAATGCTTCGGCGCGATGAACACCCGTTTTTCGATCACGGTGCGTTTGTAAAAATTATCGTCCTGCAAGCTATTGCCCGCGCCGATGTTCATGCCGTGTATCTCTTTACTGTCGATGCCGGCGGCGATCTTCCAGCGGCGGGTATCGAAGTAGCGGTGTGTTTCAAATGCCAGCTCTATCCTTCTTTCATGCCGTATCTTTTCGCGCATGGCGTCCTGTGTAAGACCGGCGGTCAAAGCCGGGAGGCCGGAGCGGTCGCGGATCGCGTTCACATACTTGTAAACGTCCGCTACGGGGCCGTCCATTTCGTTCAATGCCTCCGCGTAGTTCAGGTAGGCTTCGCCGAGGCGGTAGTAGATAAAGGTATTCAAAGAAAACCTGTTCTGGAAGATGTCTGAAGTAGGATTGACCATTTTCTTCATCAGGTAACCGGAGATGCAATAGTCCGATCCCGCACGCTTGCGGCCATCCAGCCCTTCGAACCAGAACTGTATGTTGCGGCCTTTCCACATGGCGCCGTTAAAGTTAATGCTGGCATAGAAACGTGGCTCGCGGCCCACGTACATGTTCCGCACGCCGGCGGGATAATAGTCCAGCGGATGTTTGTCCGCCACATACCCCGTTTCCACGTAGCCGGAGGCGGCATTGATGACCGGTGACCCGTCCGCATTATATCCGGTGATCGGCTGCATGCCGTTCTCCATTTCATAGGCGTCTACCAGTTCCTGCGTGGGACAGAAAATGGAGAAACCACCGAACCCGATGGGGTTGCTGCAACGTTCGAAATGCGAATGTTCACCCGCATTGCGGGCAAATAACACTTCTGAATTGTTCCGTTCGATGAATATTTCCTGGTAATTCCTCACCGGGTCGTTGCTTGCGGAGCGATACAGCTTGTAACCGTTCGCTTCCGCCCCATCGATGACATCTTTCGCGGCAACGGCCGCCCTTCTCCATCTTTCTTTATCGTAAGCGGGGAAAAGCTGTGTTCCTTCATTGTCTTTAATATTGACATATTCCGGGTTGCCGTTCCACAGCGGACTGGCCATGTACAGCAGGGCCTGCGCTTTCAATGCCAGCGCGGCGGGCTTGGTGATCCTGCCCAGCTGATCGGCGCCGCCCACTTTCCAGGTTAGTAAAGGCACGGCCTTGTCACATTCCGCGGCGATGAAATTGATCACCTGGTCCACCGGCGCCCTGCGGATCTTCGTATAGTCCTCACTGAGGGTGTAGGCATGATCCGCGATGGGAATAGCACCGTAGATCCTCGCGAGCATGAAGTGGAAAAAAGCCCGCAGGAAAGTGGCTTCACCGATCCACCGGCTCCGCTCTCCTTCATCCATCGGCACCTGTCCAACATTCTCCAGAAAAATATTCGTTTTGCGGATGCCTTCATACATAAAGCCCCATACGTCCGGATAGTAGTCATTGGCGCTCCAGGCGCCGGAGTTGAGCAAATGGGAATAGGCGCCCAGGTAAGTGATCTCCATTTCGTCGCAGGCGCCGGTGAAGGGATTGCGCTGGTCCCAGTCGGCCGCGCCCAGCATCACGGGAACGTTGTGGTAGGCGGAGGAGAGGAAGGATTCGGCATATTTCCTTTCGGAGAAAACCTTTTTGATATCCAGGTCCTCATCCGGCGCTTTCTTCAGATAGTCTTTGGTGCAGGATGCAGTCAGCAGACATATAGTGATAAAAACAAGCAGTTTGTTCATCGTATAAATTTTGATGAATGAATTAAAACGAAAGCTGTGCGCCGAAGTTGATGGCGCGTTGCAGCGGATAACCACCGGTGCCGTAATTGGATTCCGGATCTATCACCCTGATCTTGTCCCAGGTAGCGAGATTCGAGCCGTTGATGAACAGGCGGATCTTGTCCAGCCCGTGCTTCTTCAGCCCCGCCACTTCAAAATTATAGGCCACTTCGGCGCTCTTGAGGCGGATGTAGGAGGCATCCTGCAGGAACAGCGTGGAAGTGCGGTTGTTATTCGGGTTTTGCATGGGCGATACGCGGGGATATTTGGCGTTGTGATTCTCCGGCGTCCAGCGGTTGTCGTAGTACTCACGGAGAATATTGTACGTGCTCAATCCCATTTGAAAAGCGTACATGGACGGGCCGTCTACAAACAGACTGGTGCGCGCCACGCCGGTGAAGAACAGGCTCAGCTCAAAGCCTTTGTAGCCGAAGCTCGCGCCGGCGCCGTAGACGATCTGCGGTGTTCTGGGATAGCCGATCGGCACCTTGTCGTAATCATCCACCACCCCATCTTCATTCACATCTTTGTATTTGATATCGCCGGGCCTTACCTGGTCCATGAAATTCTGTTTCGGGCTGCGCTCCACATCGGCCTGATCTTCAAAGAAGCCCAAGGCAACAAGGCCCATCGGCTGGTCTATGGGCAGGCCGATGAATGACTGGTAAGCGTATTTTGGAATGGGATCATCGTTCTGCGTCATGATACTTTTGGCGTAGGTGAACGTGCCGCGGAAATTATAATAGAAGCCTTTGCGGGTGGTGTGCTTTACTTCTAGCAGCATGTCCAGCCCGGAGTTCTTTGCCTTGCCGAGGTTCGCGTAGGGCAGCGTCCAGGGGTAATAACCGGTGACGCGGGGGATCACGCCGCGCTGGATCAGTATCCCGTCGCGGTTTTCCCGGAACGCATCTATCTGGAGCACCAGCGCGCCTTTGAACATTTCCAGATCGAGCCCGATGTTGGATTTGGTGGCCACTTCCCAGGTTACATCATCATTACCGATCTGCGCTTCATCAAATCCCTGGTAAAAGCGCTGGTTATCGCCGAAGAAATAGGATTGTCCCGCGCGGTTGATGGTGGTCAGGAACAGGAAGCGCCGCCCGCCGATCTGGTCGTTTCCCACCTGACCGTACGATCCCCTGATCTTGAGATTGGAAATGGCGTTGATGTTCCAGAATTTTTCGTTGCTGACGATCCAGCCTGCCGATACAGACGGGAAGAACCCGAATTGCTTGCCTTCGGGGAAATTCTCCGAGCCGTTATAACCGGCGTTCACTTCCGCGAGGTAACGGTTCCTGAAATTATAGGTGATCCTTCCCGCGAGGCCCTGCCGGCGGTAAGGAAGGCTGTTCAGGGTATTTCCCGCGGTAAGATCGATGTACTCACGGCGGTTGCCGAGCAACATGCCGGTAACGGAATGATCACCAAAAACGCGGTTGTAATTCAGCGCCAGTTCCGTGTAGTAAGCGCGGTTGGCGCCGCTGTGCTCCTCGTACCGCATGGGCTGCTCTTCGCGGATCAGCGTATACTGATCGTTGCCGTCCGGGTCTTTGCCGCGGTACTGTTTAATGGCGTACGGCTTGATGCGGTCCGTGGAAGCGGAATAGTAGTGATCGTAAGAAAAGAGGCCGCGCACGGAAAGACCTTTTGTTACCAGCGATGAAAGATCCCATTTGCCGCCGAAAGTGCCCTGTAATGAGTTTCGGTCCTGCCGCGTGTACCCGGACTGTGTAACAAAGCCCCAGGGGTTGTTTTGCAGGTAGGAGGTGGCTGCTCCCGCGATGGAGCCGTCCGGGTTCAGGATAGGATAGTTGATCGGGGAAGTGATCTTCAACGCATCGAAGATGGCGGGCGCCGGCGTACCGGGATAGTTGCCCTGCTGTATGATCCCGCCGATACCCAGTTCCAGGCTGATGGTTTTGGAAACGCTGATATCAACATTGGAGCGGAAATTATACCGCTTCATCTGCGCGTTCGTTTTGTAAGGACTTGCCGGGTCCTGTTTGTAAATACCGTTCAGCACCGTGTAGCCGACGTTGGTATAGTATTTTATGATCTCGTTACCGCCGGTCACGCTGAGGTTGTTGATGGTCTGAAAGGTGTTTTCCTTCAGCACCGCATCCGTCCAGTTCACGTTCGGATACAGATAGGGATCGGAGCCGTCCGCGAATTTACGCAGGTCGTCTTCCGTATATAACAGCGGCAGCTCGTTGTTGGCGAGCGCTTCATTGATAAGTCCCGCATATTCCGGGCCGTTGATGTAATCCGGCAGGCGCAACGCTTTCAGCGTGGCGTTCTCTGTGCGGAAAATCACTTTCGGCTTGCCGGTAGTGCCTCTCTTCGTCTGGATGAGGATCACGCCGTTGGCGCCTCTTACGCCGTACACCGCGGTGGCGGAAGCGTCTTTCAGGATGGAGAAGCTTTCTATTTCCTGGGTGTTGATGTTGTTGATGTCCCTTTCCACACCGTCCACCAGGATCAGCGGGCTTCTGTTGGCCCAGGTGCCGAAGCCGCGGATGAATACGGCCGCGCCGTCGTATCCCGGCTCACCGGAGCTTTGCCGGGTGATGATGCCCGGCATGCTGCCGGCCAGCGCATTGGACAACGAAGGCGTGGCGATCCGTTGCAGGTTTTGTACCGGCACGCTGGAAATAGCGCCGGTGACAGTTGCTTTCTTTTGCTTGCCGAAGCCCACCACCACTACATCGCCGAGGGTGCTGGACTGCTGCTTCAGCGATACGTTCAGCACGCTGTTGTTCCCCACCGTGATCGCCAGTGGCTCAAAGCCTACGTAAGTGTACACCAGCATCGCATCGTTCCCCGCTACCTTAATGGCGTAGGTGCCGTCAGGATAGGTGGTGGTGCCCACGGGGGTGCCCTGCACCACGATGGTGACTTCGGACAGGGGCTTGCCGTCCACCGCGGAGGTCACCTTGCCTGTGATGACCTTCTGTGCCAGAGCGGTGGCCGTGAAAGCGAAGAAAAAGAAAAAGAAGCTTATCAGTCTCTTCTTTAGTGATTTCAGCTGAATAGGCATGATGTGCCGGCAACTTTTCATAAACGTGATATTTAATTATAGGTGGATAGGTTATTTACTTAAACGTTTAAGCAAATAATGTCTGAGAACGCGGACTTGAATTTGGTTGCATTGTCTTTCCCATTCGGACAACCGGATTTGTTTCCGGCTGCCCGTATTATTCCAACTGAACTGTCTTACGGATGTGATCGATTAGATCTGGTTGTGCTGTTGTTTTATTATGCTGTTATACTGATACGATTTATGCTGTTGTACTGATACGATGACTGTTTATCTATCCTGATGGTGTTTTATTCGATACGGCGATCGTTTATTCATCCTGATGGCGTTTTATTCTGATACGATAACCTGTTAATCATCCTAACTGCGCCGTCTTGCCTGATATGACAACCTTTTTCACCGGTATCTCGCCATGCGCTACTTTCAATGAAGGTTTTCCCTGCCGGAGGCTGACGGTGCCGAAACCCTTTGCTGTTGAGATAAAGCTGGTAAAGTCCCCAACTTTCGAATCAATAAAAAGCGTGTTGTCCACCGCATCATAACGCACACCGGTGAGGCCCTGCAGCATGCCGTAGCTGGACATTGCCCTGGCGTACCAGTGGCCGCATTCATATTCATTGAAAGGATTGCGCACGGTGCCATCGTAGCGGTCGCGGCAGGCCCTTACAATGTCCAGCCCCTTTTCCACTTCTCCCATGAACATCAGGTGCGAGGCTACCTGGTATTCGATGCCGGTCCACACTTCATTGCTGTACACAAAGGGAAGCGACAGCATGCCGCCGCGGGGCCATGAGCAAAGCAGCAGCCCGGCGTCCGTGCCGAGCGCAAAGGTGGGGCGTTGCGGATTGGCGTGTGCGCTGAGGTCTTTTTTCAGGTTGTATTTGTGCACGGCCAGCAGGTGGCTTTTTGTTTTGGCGGGGTCTACCGGTTCATCCATGCCGCAGACGCGCGCGATCCATGAGCCGAGAATGCCATCGGAGAGGCAGCCCTCGCCGTACTGATACTTGGGGCCTTCCTTTTGCAGCAGTTGCCGTGCTTCTTCGGAGTATTGCGTATGGAAGGATTGCGCTTTCACGGGGTCGGGGGCGTTGAGTCCTGTCCATTGTATTTTCTGAATGAAGTATTCGCCGTTGTAAAGATCTGTTTCAAGATATTGTTTGCCCTTTTCATAGAGGCTGGCGTATTCCGCTACGTCTTCATGCATGAAGGCGCCCATAAGCGAAATCGCTTTCAGCGCGCCTAGATAGAAGCTGGTGCACATGCCGGTAGGGCCCCAGAACTCAATGTCGTACGTGTTGTGATGCGGCTCTTCCACGATGCCTTTTTTGTGGGGGTCCCAGGTGCGGATGCAATAATCCATGCTTTTCTTTACCGAAGGATAGATCTTTTTCAACCAGTCGTTATCGCCGCTGATGCGCCATTCGCGGTAAACCTTCATGATGCCGCCGAGCTGGCCGTCCGCCGCCGCATGGAAGTTATGTACCAGCGGGGAGATGGGAATATTGGCGCGGAAGCCCTGGTGGCCATCCGCGTTCTGGTTTTCGGAGAACTCTGTGTTGCGGAGGCTTCTTTCCAGGTTCGGGAACAAATGCGGTACGGCCTGCGCGTAGTTCCACACGTGCGTGCAGGAACCGTGGCAGCTGCCCCAGCTGTCGCCGCAGCCTTCCCAGGTCCAGAAGCGCCCGTCGTACTGCCGCATGACGGTAGCAGATTTCAGGATGGTAAGGTTTGCCGCAACGGCTTCGAGCACTTCCGGCGGAAGGGTACTTTTGTAAAACGTATCGGTGAACAGGGAAGTCTTCTTCTGCAGCGCATCGTAATTTTCTTTCCAGTAATCCGCCACCTCATTCACATTTTTAAAACGACTGCTGTACCATGGGCGGTGAAATTTATGCTGATCAGGATGATCGCCGGAAGCGTCCTCTCCTATCCGCAATTTTGAATCCGGCACGTACCACGACATCATCAAACGGATCACTTTTTTCTCTCCCGGCTTCAACCGGAAAGGTACGTACAGTGAGCCGCCGGGCGCATCTTTTTCCACCGGCGCATTGCTTTTGGTTTCGCCGGCTTTGATGGTATTCCATACCATCGTCAGCGGATCGAACCAGGCGCCCCGGAACCAGCAATGGTCTACTACCGTGTCGTTGTCCATTGTATAGATCGCAAAATGGCCCTGCTTTTCCGGGGCGTTGGTGATGGCTTCCTGTGATAAGATAAACCCGTTTTTAATGGGTTTGATAGTATGGCCGGTATCTCCCTGCCGCATGAAGTTGCGGGCATTGTAGGAGAATACGCATTCTTCTGTTTTTCTGCCGGTGTTGGAAAAATGATATTCCAGTGCGCCGGCGGGGAGGCTGGAGTTGTCTTCATCGCCGGGCGTAAACGGGCTCCATCCTTTGATTTGCACGGTCATGGGCATCGCGGGATCTTTCAGCGTGATCTCCGCGAACGGGAAGCGCGCTTTAAATTCGGCGGACCGGAAACGCGGAAGTCCCCAGGTAGCGCCGCCCGTGCCGCCAAGCCCCGAATCGCGCATGCCGAATTTCTTCCAGTCCGGGATGATCTGTTCCAGCACTTTTGCTCCTTCCGGCACACCTTTAATACTGATGGCGGCGAACATGGCGGGCTCAAAGAACATCTCGGGATTGTGGCGGACAGACATGTGCGAAATAGCGCCGGTACCTTCCAGGCAGAACATGCCCGCGCCGATCCCCCCGATGGGGAATGCCACCCGTTCAATATTCTTTCCCGTATAAGCGGTGTTATAATCGCGCCCGCCGGGTGTTTTTGCTTTGTCAGGCGCTGCTGTATTTTCTGCTGCTGTTGTTCCGTCCTTTGCCAGAGTTACCCCGGGCAGCGTTGATGCGCCAATGCAGCCGAGAGTGAAGTTCTTTAAAAAATTACGCCGGTTGTTAGTTGCCTTCATGAGTGTATGGAATTTATAAGTAGTTGTATGGGCAAAAGCCCTCCTTCCCCGCCGTTTTCGGCGGAAGTGCTTTACATAACGCTTAATCGTTTAAGCAAAAAGAGATTAAAAAAGGAAGCTTCCGCTTCAGAAAATGAAAGTATAATATTTAGTGCTAGCAACCAAATATTTTTTTGGAGAGCGGAGGTTTCTCTTATTAAAGAATATTGACTAAACAATTTTTGCCGTTCCTCCTGCTTTCGTCGCGCATTGATAAATTGTCTTTCATGAAATGTTATTTTGCAAATCATCAGCACTCAAACCAAAAAACAGATTCAGAAATTTTCGGTACTTTCGTTACTATAAATTTAACTGTTATGAACGCTGTAATGGAACAAGAAAAAGATATTATCGTCAGGGCCTTTGACAAGTCTTCTGATAACTATTGGAAAACGCTTATAGAAATTGCATCAGAAACTGCCATCAAGCAGGAAAATGTTATCCGGATTGTTTTATCATCAGGTGATTTTGTTCAATCCAGTTATAGAGAAAAAGATGGCCTGCCGCTTTTTACAACGAGAAAAGCGTATAAGAAAAACGCCTCTTTCCTGGATAAAATAATCGGCGCATTTAAAAACAGGATTGATTAATCTTTAGATTGTTTGATAACCCATAGCTAATTCACGTTATCTATGAACATACTTCAGCTATATTTTGATGAAACAAACACTTACGGAAGAATTGTTTATTTTCATACAGGAGCATCGTCACCATTATTAATACGCACTTTAGCTACCACACTACCTGCTGCAATAAAGGTAAAAAAATAGTCTACCAGAACCGCCAGTATATATAACACCAGGCCAGCGCATAGATCAGCAACCAGAACTTGATCTTCCGGAACCATGGCCGGTCCTTGTCATCATCATTCAGTGATCTGATCCAGGCCAGCTTCCACAGGAACGGTTCAGCCTGTGCGGCCGGCGGGGCAGGCGTCATGAGTGATACTACCGCAATGAGCAGTATGGTAAGCGCTTCCGCAATGGCGCCCACGTACAGCCAGTTCAATTCGATGTGCAGCATGTAGAACAACAGTGCAAGCCCGAGCTGGATCAATACGCCGCCAATGAGCCCTGCAATAGCGCCGGCGTAGGTCGTTCTTTTCCACAGCAGACCCATCAGCAACACGGCAATAAATGGGGTGGCCATGTAGGTAACACCGGTCTGAAAATATTTGAACAACCCTACGTCCGCCACCAGCGGCGCTATCAATGTTCCGATGAACAGCGCCATGCCGCCGGACATCTGGCCGGTGATGATCAGCTCACGGTCGCCCGCGCGCTTTCTCCAGAAACGTTTGTATACATCCAGCGAAAAGATCGTGGCGATAGAATTGGCCAGTGCGCTGATCGAAGACATCACCGCAGCGAAAAATCCGGCCAGGATAACGCCCTTCAATCCGGAGGGCGCAAACAGTTCCAGCGCGAGCGGGAAGGTCTTATCCTGCTGGTCCGGCAACAGGGAAGGGCCCTGCTTCATCACGTCCAGCCAGTGATAAACGATGAGGCCAAGCAGGCAGGTCACCAGCGGCCTGATCAGGTTAATAAATCCGGAAAAGATGATCCCCATCATGCCATCCCATGTGCTGCGCGCGGAAAGCACCCGTTGTATCATTACCTGGTTGGATGACTGGTAAAACAGGAATACGCCGAAAGACGCCAGGATCAAACCGGCGAACGGCGCTTCCTGGCTGGAAGGCGGCATGTACAGATGGAAACGTTCCGGAGAAGCGGCCACCATCGCGCCCCAGCCACCAGGTATCTTGTCAAGCGCCACAAAAAAGAACAGCACACCGCCCACGATCAGCATCAGGCATTGAATCGCATCGGTCCACATCACGGAACTCAACCCTCCGAGCAATGTGTAGCTGGCGGTAAGCAGCACAATGCCGGCCATCACATACCGGATATCCCATCCCGTCAATTCACTGATCGTAACGCTGCCGCCATATATCACCGGTGGCAGGAACACAAAAATATACCCGATAAGGATCACGATGCTGTAGATGGCGCCGCAAAGGGGGCCAAAGCGGCGGTTCAGCAGCTCCGGGACAGTGACGATCCTGTTGCGCAAATACATCGGAATGAAAAATATCATCATGAGTAGATAGGTCGGCAAAGCCCACCATTCCCAGTTCGCAATAGCCAGCCCGCCTTTGTAAGTGGCGCCCATCGTACCTACGATCTGTTCGCTGGAAACACTTGTGGCTACAAAGGCGGCACCGATAAGGTACCAGGGCATATTGCCCGCCGCCAGGAAATATCCTTCCGTCGTCCGTTTTATCTTTTTGGCGGCTATCAGGCCGATAACGACTACCAGCAAAGTTTCTACAACAACGATCAATATATCGGCCAGTGAAAGATGAAATTTCTCCATAGATGTTCCTTGATTTAATGATTGGCGGCGGGTGAAGAGGACAACCGCCATTGCTGGTAATGCCGGGCCGATGCGCCGGGCTGAACGGACAGCTTGCAGCTTAATGTTTCCAGTTCTGTAAAATCCGCACAAACAAAAACTTCTACATTGCAGCCATTGTCCACATGCACATCTGCGGGCGGTGCAGCGGGGCTTTTAATGGATAATGCACCCGCCGGCTGTATCGCTGAGAGTTCCGGATGTTCCATGTACCAACCGGCTTTGGCGCGGAAATCCCCGGCCTTTATGTTCACCCGGCCACCAGTAAATTCCCAGTTCCCGGGATCGGTGCCTGGCCAGAAATGAACAGCTTCTGCTATGCAGGCGTCCTGCGCCAACAATGAACTATGCGCCAAACGGCCGGCCTCCAAAAGTGCGGAACGCGGCACACAGGTGATAGCCCACAACGCACCCTCCCAGACTTCCGCACCATGATACGCCAGCACATGTTCGATATCAAATCCTTCCTCACCTGCTGTGATGATCAATGACAGCCGGATGCCGTCAGGCCGCTGCGGGGCGGTGATCTTCAACGCCGCATCGCTGATAGTCACTTTGCAGGGCGCGTTATCGGGAAAATAACTGGCATCATTTTCCGGCGCCGTAGTGAAGCGGTGGCCACCGTAAATACGCCAGTCCCCTACTCTGAAATCTTTATCATCCACATACAGCAGGTTATCACCACCGCGGTAACGGAGCGACAAAATCCTCGGCCCGGCGGAGATACCGGCGATCAGCTCACAGGTATCCGTACTGCACCGAACGGCATCCCATCCGTTCCATCTCACAGCGCTGATATTCATGGCAGCACGCGCTTCGTGAGCCCGCGCTGAAAAGCGTCGAGCCGGGTAAATCCTTCGGCATACCGGCAGCCGGCGGCCATTCCCCTGAAACGTGCCTGCACTTCTATCATCTCGAACAGATCGGTGGACGCGAGTTGCTGCATGGCTTCGAACTGGCTTTTATGACAGGCGAGCATTTTCTTCTTCGTTTCAAAAACAGCGGATATGTCCACATACTCCGTCGGCTGAAAACCAATGCCGCCGAGATTATCCATGAAATACACCTGCGCATGCCCGAAGCGGCAGGCGGGCAGCCGCTGGTCGGGAATATGCGGCAAGCCTTTCTGGAAATAGGCATCGAAGACCAGCTGGCCTACATACCGGTGGTCCGGGTGATAATCGCTGGGAGAATGGGTAAAGATGATATCGGGATCTGCTTCGCGCAGGATGTCGATCATCAGGCGCCGTTGTTCCCTGTCAGGGAAAACGTGTTCGTCCATCACATTGCCCCAGATCAGCTTTGCCCCGATCAGCGCGGCGGCGGCGCGGCTTTCTTCTTCCCTGATCCTGCCCAGCTTTTCCGGGTCGATCACGGCATCACCCATGTTCCCGCTGGTGAAAACGGCCATCGTTACCTGGTGGCCTTCGTTGACGTAGCGGATCAGCGTACCCGCGCAGAGGATCTCTATATCATCCGGGTGGGCTGCAACACAAAGTATATTCATTATTCAGATCGGTTAAAGTACTCCATAACGGTCATACACGGCTCTCAGCGAATCGCCCTTCAGCAGGTCGTTCCTCGACTGGTCTTCCTTCATGACTTTTTCCAGTGCGATGTCCAGCACTTTGTCTTCCACTTCCCGCGGCACCACTACGATGCCATCGAAGTCCGTAAAGATCAGCTCTCCGGGCTTCACCACCACATCACCGCAACGGACAGGCACATCATAAGCCATCACCCTTCCTCTGCCAAGGCTGTCCAGCGGCCGTATGCCGCCGTAAAATACGGGGAACTTCATTTCCACGATCTTCCTGCAATCCCTTATCATGCTGTCGCAAATACAACCTACTGCGCCATTTCGTTTGGCGATAGTGCTCATCAGCTCGCCCCAGGGCGCATTGGTGCCGGCGAAATCCGTGGAGTGCACTACTACATCGCCTTTCTTCAGTGAATCCACTGCTTCGATCTCCATGTTGTAGGGATCATCTTCAATATAATCCGTTTCCATCCAGCGAAGCGTTCTGGCACGACCGACCATGATGCTGTTCTCGGGATCGAGCGGCCGCAGCCGCTGGTGCATGGCCTGGTTCCGGTAGCCGAGCGCGTCCAGCACATCACATACGATCGGCACGTACAGGTTTTCTTTTATCCATTTGAATTTTTCATCGTCGGTGAGCAGCTTTTGCTTGAATTCCATGTCAGTATATTTTTGTTCGGTTACGAATGTTTTTTACGTTTTTATATCGATGTTAAATCAGGATGACCATATGAAGGATTGCATGGGCTCCGCGATCACGCAACAGCTTCCCATTCCCTGCTGTTCGCAGAACCATTTGAACACGGCGGGGTTTTCCGCGTTCAGCGCCATCATGTCGTAATGATTGGGCAGTACAAATTTTGGCTGCACCGACCGGGCGAATTCCGCGGCCTGTTCGGGACCGGGGTTGTTCCATTTACCATTGATCGGCACCAGCATTACTTCCGGCGACTTTGGCGCGGCGGCCAGCACAATGGGATGGAACTGGGTGTCGCTGGTGTGGTACACGCTTCTTCCGTTTGTGAACGTGATGCGGTAGCCGGTGGTATCCAGCACATCGGCCCCTGTGGGCAGCGCGAATACACCCGTTACTTCAATGCCTTCGGCGCGCCATGTTTCCCCGGCATTCAGCACGATGGTCTGTTCTGCGGGAACGCCCAGCGCGGGCAGCTTTTGCGCGGCCAGCCGGGGAGCGATGAAGCGGGTATCTTCCTTTTTGCGGAAAGATGAGATCGTTTCAGGATCGAGGTGATCGAGATGATCGTGGGTGATGATGTAAATGTCCGCTTCCAGATCGTCCGCCGCCATTGGCGGGGGATACTGCCGGGAAAACTCCGGGGAGCCTCTGCCGACCGCATCGGAAAGATAGGCGTCGATGACGACGGTCAGCCCGGCGGACCGGATGACATAACCGGCCTGCCCGAGCCACCAGAGGGCCGCTTCATCCGGCAGCAGGTCTTGCGCAAGGATCGTTTTCATGTCGGTTTATTAAAGGTTAACACAAAATCTTTTAACGGCGTCTTCGTTGATCCCGATGCCGAGGCCGGGGCCTTGCGGAACGGGGATGTATCCGTTTTTGTCCATCTGCACGGGATTTTCAATGATCTCGCGCAGCATGGGATTATCGCTGACGTTGTATTCCAGGAAAAGCGAGCGCGGCAGTACGGCGTTCACGTGGAGGCTTGCTGCGGTCAGCAGGTCCGTCAGCCATGCATGGGGACAAACATCAATGCCGGCGCATTCCGCTTCCCACATTATTTTCCTCGCCTGCGTGAAGCCTCCGCAGCGGGAAAGGTCGGGCTGCGCCACATCAATGCGGCCGCGCTGTATCAACTCACGGAACCCCCAGCCCGTAGCCTCCTGTTCTCCCGCCGCGAGCCTCGTTCGCACGCCTGCTGCTTTTACCCGCGCATAGCCGTCGTAATTTTCCGGATGCAGGAAATCTTCCAGCCAGAATATATTGTAAGGCTCCAGCGCCTTGCATAGTTCAATCGCGTCATAAGCGCTGCGGTCTACCATCCACCCCGGATCGATCATCAGTTCAACATCCGGCCCGAGCGCTTCCCTCGCCGCGGCCACCAGTTTTACATCGCGTTTAAAATCCTGTCCGAATACGCCCCAGCCGAACTTCACCGCGGTAAAGCCACGCTTCAGGTAAAACTCGCAGGCCTGCTTCATGGCGTCCGGCGAGGAACGGAAAAGCGTGGAGGCATAGGCCCGCACCTTGTCCCGCCGCGCGCCGCCGAGCAGCTTGTATAGAGGCCGCCCGACCGCTTTCCCGATGATATCATGACAGGCGATATCAAAACCGGAGAGCACCTGCATGGCCACGCCTCTTCTGCCGAAATAGATCGTTCCGCGGTATATCTTGTCCCACAAGCGTTCCACATCAAAAGGATCTTCTCCCACCGCCAGCGCGCGCAGCCCCTCGAACATCCCGGCCCCGCTTTCCGGCGCATTCACGGCAGCTTCGCCCGCATGCGGAGAGGTTTCCACATCAGACCAGCCGGTGATCCCTTCATCGGTGCTGACCTTTATCAGCAGGCAATGTTTTACGCCTCTTGCTTCATCGCTGTTTTCAGGCAACGTGATCTCGAAAGGGGACTGGAGAATAAATGCTTCTACATTGGTAATCTTCATACGTCTATCAATTAAAATGTCATGGCTACTTTCAGCGCTTTGTCGTGGCCGTCCCGCGCGAGGGAGAACGCTTCCTCCCAGTTTTCGAACGGCAGGCGGTGCGTGATCAGCTCTTCCAGTGCCAGTGTTGTATCGTTCAGGCATTCCAGTGATGCCTCTATCCTGTTTTCGTCGTTGCAGGCGCCCACGATCTCCAATTCGCTGACGTGCAGCGTGAAGAAATCGAGCGGAAGCGGTGCTGGTACATTGCTGAAGATCACCAGCCTGCCACGCGGGCGTAATGCTTTTATGCAGGCTTGCACGGCTTCGGGGGCGCTGACGGCCAGTATCGCAATGTCAACGGACTTCGCGGGAACGTCCTGCATGATCTCCACGTTGGGTATCCTGCCCAGCCGGAAAGGAGAACGGCCGGAAACCACCACGGAGCCTGCGCCCGCCTTTACCGCCAGCCGGGCGATCATGTTGCCGAAGGGACCATCGCCCGCGATGAGCACCCTGCGGCCTTTGATATCCCCTGCCCTGGCAACGGCCTGCAAACACACGGCCACGGGTTCCAACAGCGCGCCCAGCGGTAATGAAAGATGATCCGGCAAGGCCACCACACGGTCCGCGCGCTGCACAAAATATTCCGCGAAGCAGCCGTCCCTGTCCAGCCCGAGGTGCCCCATAGTGGAACACAGATGCTCATATCCCCGCCTGCATTCTTCACACTTCCCGCAGGGCACTACGGGGTGGGCAGCCACCCGCATGCCGGGAGCCAAATGTTTAACGTCCGCGCCTGCTTTGGCGACCACACCGGCGCCTTCATGCCCGAGGGTGCGCGGATATTTGATGCCAAAGGGATTGTAGCGGATATCATGCAAATCCGATGTGCAGATGGTAGCTGCCGCTGTGCGGACCAGCACTTCATCATGCTTTGGTTCCGGCACCGGCAGCTCCGTCATTACCAATTCGTTTAGCCCTTTCAGTTGCAATGCCCGCATCTTCATAATGTTCGTTTTATCAATTCTGCCACCCGCATCTTCATACCCTCCGCTTTGCAGGATGCGGCAAACCCAGCAGCTGCAACGCATCCCTGTTAATAATGCCCTCTGTAACCCCGGAAGGTATGCCCGGCAGCCCGCTGCTGGCGAGAACGTCGTTGATACGGCGCACGCCGTTCAGCGAATCTCCGGTAGTAGTAAAAGGAAAATCAGATCCGAACAACACTTTCTCCGATGCATTATATTCCACCAGCAGGCGCATGGAATTGTAGAACTGCCATGGCCTGTAATACAATGCCGACAAATCCGCATATACATTTTCATGACGGCGGATCACTGCAATGGTTTCACCTTCCCAGGGATGCCCCAGGTGCGCCAGCACCATTTTCAGGCCGGGAAAATCAACGGCCACCGCATCGAAGTGAGCGGGCCGCGAATAATCCAGCCGGGTGCCGCTGACGAAAGAAGTACCCGCATGAAAAAGTATGGGCAGGCCATGCTTTTCGCAATAACGGTAGATATCGTAATAACGGGGGCCCAGCGGATGCGCATTCTGGTATAACGGCGCCAGCTTTACGCCGGTTGCGCCGAGATCCTGGTGGCATTTTTCCAGTTCCTCCATATAATTTCCCTGCAAAGGATCGATCGATGCAAAGAACAGCAACCGTTCCGGCGCGCGGGCAACATGCGCGGCCACCCGTTCGTTGGGAATGTTCCAGCCCGTTGCGGAAGCCTGCAATCCGAATACCACGGCTACGTCCGCCGCTTTGGTGGTTTCGAGATGCCTTTCTTCCACATCTCCCCAGGAAGCGGGGTCTACGCGGCATCTTTTGAGATCCGCCTGCAATGCCGGCCCGAAATCTTCTCCGGCTTTGAAAATATGTGTGTGAATGTCTACGATCATAGTACTGACAATATAATCAACCTATTCCAGTGACCAGTAATGGACCGCCCAGGGTTCCAGCTTTACGGTCAAGGTTCTGGTGCCTTTTTCCAGCTTGCTGAACGGCTCCGGCCGCAGGCGCTGATTTTCTTCCAGGCCCGCGCCGGTAGCGTCCAGCACAATATGCCGCGCTCTCATATTCTTCGGCATGTCTTCCAAATTCAGCTTTACGGTAACCGGCTGATCGGAAAAATTCCAGAGCATCAGGTTATGCATTTCCAGCTTGCTGTCATGCGAAGCAAAGCCGTGCACCTTATCATGAGAAGAGTGTACAGGCAACCGCGTGCCCGCCATTCTTGAAAGCAGCTTGAACGTAAAATATGCCGGCCTTATCTGGTTCTGGTAATCGATCAGCCCGCTGAACTGCGCCTGCCGGTTCCACCACCGCGTCATAAATGCGGTGCCATGCGGAGAAAAGAACCGGGCAAACGTTTCATAAGATACGTACCAATCCTTGATCTGGTAGTAACACGACCAGTCCAGTCCCGCATCCTTCATCTGCCATACGGTTTCCGCCACGTAACAGGGCTGAAAACGCGGGTCCAGCGGCGGATTGAAAAGATCCATGTTCCATTCGTTCATGATCGTTTCAGGATGCAGGCCGGGATGCTGCGCGATCAGCTTTTTCACGTAATCTATTTGCTCGCGGATGATATACGGACTGTTGTTATAATGATGCCAGGAAACGAAGTGCAGCGGCAGTTTTTCATCCGCGCAGGCGCGCAGCAGCGCCGGAAGGATGGGTGATTTGTACCAGGCAAGCGCCGGACCGCCGACCTTCGCATTCGGGTCAGCCCGAAGGATCGCTGCGACAGTATGTTTGTAATACCGCACATAACTTTCAGGCTTGAAACGGTACGGCGTGCCGCCATCCTCTCCTATGTCTACCTCGTTACCAATTTCCCAGTAGGTGATACCGGCTTTGCGGTCCAGGAAATGTTTTACAACATCGTATACAAATTGCTCCCAGGCCTTGTAATCATTCGGCTCTACAATATCCTGATCAACTACCGGAAAAAATACGGAAGGCTTCAGGCAAAAGCTCATGAAAGGCTTCGCGCCGGTTTGCAGGATGTTGGTCACCATGCTGTCCAGCGTATTAAAATGATACTTTCCCTTTTCGGGGATCACATCATAATATTCGCTGACGAACAGCCGGATAATAGCGGGATGTAACGCCCTGATCTCGGTGATCCTGCCGGATAGCATGGGCTCTTCCGACAAACCGCCCTGGCCTAACGACATCTTTTCCATGTTCATCGGGCCGGCATCTTCGTTGAACTTCACGCTGACGTTCGCCGTTTGCGCGGATGCATACAAACAAAGCAGCAGGGTAAATGCAGTGAATACGCTCTTCAAGATTTTCAGGTTTATGGTGATGAATCAGTATTTCGTAACAATGGTATACCGCTTTCCTTCAGAAGCCGGTATCAGAACAAACTCCTTTTGCGTGTCAAAATCTTTCCAGTCCTGCCCGTTGACGGTTACCGACCGGATCTTGCTGCCCTGCGGGTGCCGCAGCCGTACGATCAGCATCCGTGGAGGGTTCCGTGCTGAAATATCCACTGTGGCAACGATCTCCTTGCGGGCGGCATGGCTTGCTATCTCCATGTTCAGCGGGCCAAAATAAGTCGGCGCATTTTTCACTTCGATCTTCTTCCCGTCTTCCAGCCACGCCCTTGGAATGGCCTGCCCGATCAGCAACGTATCCATACCTGTTTCCCGTATCAGCATCTTCCTGTACAGCTCGAACCATGCACCGTCCGTGCTGGGCGGACCGTAGTATTGTCCCCATGCCCAGCGGTGTTCCAGCGAAGTCAGCTGCTCATGCGAGAAGCCGCAGGCCGTTAAGCTGTAAAACGAGCGGATGGCGGCTTTTGGTTCGTCGCGCAGTAAATAGACGGATGACTGCTGCACATATATGGGTTCATTGGCCGCGCCCAGGTTACGGAAGAAGAGGTTATCCTCATGATCATGCAGCATGGCCGTGGTCAGCCAGCTGTCCGGCTCAATCACACCGAGCCGGGACAAATGAAGCGGGCCGCAATCTACGTCTGTCGGGTACCACTGGTCCATTAACCGGCGGGGCGTCATGGCGTCTGTGGGCACATAGTTCACCCAGGTGCCGTCTGCTACCTGTACGGCGGGTGACTGAACGCTGGCGCGTGCAAACTCCTTTACCACATCTGCTTTCATGCCAGCGGCGGTGGCGGCGACGGATGCCGCACGGGGATGGTTATACGCAGCCAGCGCTTCCGCGAACAATTCAAGGCCAGCCACATAGTACGCTTGTGTGAATGCCCATTCGCGTTCCGCATTGGTGAGATCGTTCAGCGGCGCGCGGATCAGGCCGGTAGAGCTATCCGCTGCTTTGGCCGCGGCCACCTGCGCCAGGCACCAGTCCAGCGTCCTGAGCGCATCCGGCAGCAGCTCTTCAAAATATTCGTTGTTGGCGGACAGGAGATAATTTTGTGCAATGGCATACAGCTGGCCGGGAGAATAAACGCCCCAGTTCGCGAAGCCGCCGATGCGGCCATCTTTTTGCTGCTGGCTTTTGAACATGGCTTTCATTTCATCCTGCGCCACCGAATCATATCCACGTAAGCCATAGATCATATAATCGACATAAACAGCCTGATTGATGGGCCAGTCCGCATCTTTCTGCCCGTAAGCGGTGTTGGCATACGGCAGATCCATATGCGGCGCATTATCCGTTCCGATGGTATGCCGCGGCAGTACCAGCGAATGCCAGAGGCTGGCGCGGTACAGGTTGTTGATGCTTTCTTCCGGTACTTTGAACTGCGCGCCACGGCTCAGCCATTGCTCCCAGTAATTGACCGTCTGTTGTTTTGCCGCTGCGAAATCCAGCCCGCTTAACGGACCGGCTTCCTTCACATCGGGGGAAGGCAGCTTCGCGATAAATTCAAGGGATTGCCCTTCGGGCAGATCGCCGGAGATGATGAGCTTCGCCGTGGCGCCGCTTTCCGCGGATACGGTGAGGCCCGGCCCGGTTTGCAGCAGCAGGAG
Source organism: Chitinophaga cymbidii (assembly GCF_007992715.1). Classification (GTDB taxonomy): domain Bacteria; phylum Bacteroidota; class Bacteroidia; order Chitinophagales; family Chitinophagaceae; genus Chitinophaga; species Chitinophaga cymbidii. The sequence goes on along the minus strand of NZ_BKAU01000005.1, from coordinate 112,908 downwards.
AATATTGCCCCGCTTGCCTGTTACTACCCAATCGTTTTTCACGCGCACAACATGCAGCTGGCTGTCAGCCGGAGTGGCCATCGACAGCCCGAATTGCACGGGCCCGCTTTTGCCGGACAATTTTACTTTGGTGAGCATCACGCCGGGGAGATATCCGCGTACTACCGTGGAAGGTTCCGCCAGCGGAGATACGAACTGTGTTATTTCTGCCTGCTGCCCGTTTTTTTCCAGTTGTGTGAGGATGACCGGCAAGCCGTTCCATATCGCCTGCTTTTTCCATTTGCTTTCCTGCCATTGGAGGTCCAGGCGGAATTTATGCGGCGATGCAAAATCGGGGCGTACGTTTCCGTAGCGGTCTACCGCGAATTTGTAGATAGCGCCGTGCGCCGGGGCCATCACCGTGAGATGTCCTTTCGTGTCTATCCATTCTGTTTGCCAGGAAGCCTTCCATTCCAGCGGGTTGCCGAAATCCTCCCACGCATCCCTGAATTTTTCCAGCGAGGCATCCGGTTGTTGGGCCACCTCATCCAGCACCCGCTTTCCTTTCAGTGATGCCAGATGTTTTTTAAAGCTGACCAGCCGGTTTGCCAGCGTGATGAAAATATCGTGTTCCGGCAGCCACATGGCGCGGTGGCGGATGAGCTGTTCCAGCGAAACGGCAAAGCCTTGTGTGCCTTCATGATCGAGTTGAATGACGAGCAAAGGGCCGTCCGGTTTGTTCCAGGGATCGTTGCGCAATCTTTCCGCCTGCCCTGCTGTGCCGTGTTCCATGAGGTAGCCCCACATGGCGTCGTTCTTTACGGAGTAGCGGTCACGGTGAGATGCCAGCTCCCGCAGCGGCGCGGAGGGCCTGGGCCATTTGATATCCGCAGCGAGCACGTCTACATCTCCCTTCCCCACATGCAGCAGCGATTCGGTGCCTGCCTGATCGTCCTGCTCAATGCCTGCGCCGGTGACGGTGGTGATCTCCAGGCCGGGGGTACCGGCTTTGAGCGTTACCGTTCTCGTTTGCCGTTCCGGGGCCGTGTGGCCCAGCGCTATCCTGACTGACAGTCTTTCTTCCGCCTGGGCAGCCGCTAATTGCGGGAGCAACAGGCTCCATATAAGGTAATGTGCTCTAATCTTCATATTCCGGGTTCTGGTCCAATTGTGTGTTTTTATCCCTGGCGGATTGCGGGATCGGAAGGAGGTAATTTTTCGCGGGATCGAAGGCTTTTGCGCCGCCGCCTGCGGGCACCACCGTATACACCCAGTTATTGCCGACTTTCTCGATCTTCATGGCGTGCACTGTACCGTTCAGCACCACTTCCGCGAGCCGCAGCCGCAGGAGGTCCGGCAGACGTTTTTCTTCAAACGCCAGCTCTACCCTTCTTTCCCGGTGTATAGCAATGCGCATGGCGTTCTGATCAAGCCCTTCGGGCAGATCGGGAATGTCCGCGCGCTCGCGTATTTCGTTGATGGCGTCGTACACCGACTGATCGGGGCCGGTGGCTTCATTCCTTGCTTCGGCATAGCTCAGCAACACTTCCGCGTATCTGAAAATGATCCAGTTCGCGCTGTTCTGGTTATTTTGCGCGCTGGCGTATTTCGGATTGATGCCCTTGCGGATGTAATACCCCGTTCTCGTGGAAATGCTGCTGTTATTGAGGTCCGTGGCATTCAGGCTCCCCACGCCCTGCTTCATGATCATCTCACTGCCGAGCCATTCGGAGCCGTCGTATACAATGGATTCATAAAATCTTTTTTCACGACCAACGTAAGGGTTCTGGTCGTCATAACCGGAAGCAGGATCTGTTATCGGAAGGCCGTTGGCCATAGCATATTCATCCACCAGGTCCTGCGTGGGGTTCACATGCCCCCAGCCGGTCAGCGCACCGTTCACGAACCGCGGGCCGATCTCCCCGTCCCGGTAATTGGCGAGTGAAGTGCCGCCCAGGTGCTGGCGGGCGAAGATCACTTCCACATTGTTATTGTTCTCTTCAAAGAACAGCGTGTTATAATCGGGGAATAATGTATACCGCGCGGTATCGATAATGCGTTTGAAAGTTCTGGCGGCCTGCTCCCACCGGGAAAGGTCATTGGACGGGTTGTACAGCGCGCCGGCGTTGAACAGCTCGCAGGAGCCTTTCAGGGTGATCGCGGCGCCCCAGGTAGCGCGGCCGGTTTCCGCCGTCAGCGGCAGTTCCGCGGCAGCGGCTACACATTCCGCTACAATAAAATCAAACGTTTCGGCAGCGGTGTTCCGCGGGCGGAATACTTCATCGCCCTGCTCGTTCTGGTTGAGCACATCCGTGATAATGGGCACGCCGCCATGATAGGTCCACAGGATCGAATAAAAATACGCGCGCAGAAAACGTGCTTCCGCCAGCCTCACTTTTTTCCAGCTTTCCTCCAGCGCCGATGCGGTCACTTTCTCAATGAACAGGTTGGCTTTCCGGATGCTGGTGTACAGGCCCCATTTGTTCGGCGCATTGCTGGGGGTATAGATGGAAGGGCCGTAAAGGTTCGTGCTCACACGGCCGGCCTGCCCGTTCAGGGAATTATCCGAAAAGTTCTCCCAAGGGTCGCTGGTGATCAGCGTGGGAACGGACGCATACACATCGTTCAGGAACAGGTCCGCATTGGCGGTGGTGGACCAGAGCGTTTCATCCGTCACCTGGTCTTTCGGCTTTACGTCCAGGAACTTGTTGCATGCCTGGAATGAAAACGAAAGCATGCATATGAGGAGCGCCCGGAGGGTCATTTTCAGAATTTGATTGTTCATACCAAATGATTTTTGCTGATTAGAATGTTACGTTAGCACCAATGGAAATGGCTTTCTGGTTGGGATATCCCCAGCTCCCGTTCGGTATCCACGAGTTGTTCGGCCCTATTTCCGGATCGTAGTTGATCAGCTTCGTCCATGTAAATATGTTTTGTCCTGACACAAACACCCTGATGTTTTGCATCTTCAGCTTGCGCATGACCGCGGGCGGAATGGTGTAGGCGAGCGTAGCGCTTTTCAGGCGCAGATAGCTGGCATCGCCCATCCAGAAGGAGGATGTTTGCGAGTTATTGACGGTAGGCGCGGATGTGAGCCGCGGATAAGCGGCGTTCGTATTTTCCGGCGTCCAGTAATCGAAGTTGTGAACGTAAGGGAGCATGGTTTCCCAGAAGGGCATGATGGACGAGCCATGATAATACCAGTCCACTTTTGCGGCGCCCTGGAACAGGAGGTCCAGCGAAAACGCCTTGTACTTTACGGACGGCGAGAAACCGTAAATGATCCTTGGCGCGGCGGTAGGATCGCCGATCACAGTGATGTCGTCATCATTGATCTTTCCATCACCGTTCATATCCTGGTACCGGATATCGCCCGGCTGTACAGCGCCCCAGGGTTGTACGGCGATCCCCGGCTTCAGGTTACCGTTCGCATCGAAATCGCTTTCCTGGAAATACCCGAGCGACTGGAAGCCAAACTGCGTACCCAGCGGTCTGCCGGTCACCCGGCGGTTGGGATTGTTGTAAGTAGTAGAGGTTTCAAATATCTGCAGCACTTTGTTCTTCGCGTAAGTCATATTGGCCCCGAGCGATACCTGCAGGTCGTCGGAGATGCGGTAAAAGGAGCTGATCGTAAAGTCCACGCCCCTGTTATCCATAATCCCCGCATTCACCTGGCTCAGTCCCACACCGTATTCCGACGGCACCACCACATCCGGGTTCACGAGCATGTTGGAGCGTTTTTCGTAGAAATAATCGATCTCGAAATTGAGCAGGCCGTTCCAGAGATTGGCTTCCAGCCCCACGTCTGTTTTCTTCGCGCGCTCCCAGGTGATGTAGGGATTAGGTTCCGCTCTTTCCCGGATACCCTGCACGGCGTTGCCGCCCAGGATATAGTTGGTACCAAGCACATCATAAGTGCTCATGTACTGGAAGGGAGTGCCCGCCAGCGCGCCCACCTCACCGTAAGACGCCCTGATCTTCAGGTTGTCCAGCCAGCTCAGCTTGTTCTTGAGAAAGTTTTCTTCCGATAAACGCCAGCCGATGGAGAAGGCCGGGAAGAAGCCGTAACGCTGGTCCGGCGGGAAGAAATAACTGCCGTCATACCTGCCGCTTGCTTCCAGCAGGTATTTCTGCGCATAATCATAAGCTACGCGGTATACGAAGCCTACCTGCCTTGCCTGGCTGGAACTGCCGCGGGTGCTCATGTCCGCCTGGCTGGAGCTGCCGAGATTGATCTCGTCGATGCCGAGGTTATAATTTCTTCTGTCCGCGCCGAGCGTCTGGTAATTGTTGCTTTTGGCCTCGAAAAGACCGAGCACACCAATATGATGCGCACCAAATGTATTATCATAGGTCAGTCCCGCCTGGTAAGTGAGCTGGTATTCGTTGGAATAATTCTGGCTGAGCGAAGGTTTCGTTTGCCCCCATATGCCGTCCGTGATCACGTACGGCGTCTGTGATCTGTCAAGACTGGCTTTGTGTACCGGCAATGTCCAGAGCTTGTCCATCGTATGGGCCGGGTCGTAGGCGATCGTACCTTTTGCTTTCAGGCCGGGGATGAAAGGAATTTTCTGTTCCACGGACAGCTGCGAAAAAAGCGCGGTGGAGTTGATCTGCTGGTAGCCGCTGTTGAAGAGGCTGCCGGTGAGGAATGTTCCGTTCATGCCGTTGCTGAATCTCAAAGGCCCGTACAGCGGATGCAGGTAGCCGATCAGCTCGAACAAACGGCCGGTGGTGATCTGCGGATACATGTTCTTCTGCTGCCGGCCGTTGACGTTAAACGAAACGTTGGTGGTATTGGTCACCTGCGCGTCCAGGTTCAGGGTGAGGTTGAACCGCCTGGAATTGGTGGCTGCCCACATGCCTTCCTGGAACTGGTAGCCGAGACCCGCGTAATACTTTACGCGCTCTGTTCCGCCGGATATTTCTATGTTATGATTGGTAAGAATAGCATTTTTGTTGGTGATGGAGCCCCAGATGTCTTTGAACGTGGGGTAGGCGTCCGGATCTGATCCGTCCTGGAATTTCTGCAGGTCGGATGCGGAGTAAGGTTCGGGGAGCCCTTCATTCACGGCGGCGGCATTCCGCAACGTGGCGTACTGATAGGAGTTCACGAAATCCGGTAACACTACCGGGTTCTGAAAACCGACGTAGCCGTTGTAGCTCAGTGTAGGCGTTCCCGTTTTCCCGCGTTTGGTGGTAACGAGTATTACGCCGTTCGCTCCGGCAACACCATAGGGCGCCACGGCGGCGGCGTCTTTCAGTACGGTGAACGTTTCAATGGAATTGGGATCGAGCTGTTGAAAAGCACGGGGAATACCATCTACGATCATCAGCGGCTGATTCGCGCCGGTGGATGAAATACCGCGTACATAAATGTTCGAGCCGTCTTTACCCGGCTCGCCTGATCCCTGCTTCACGATGACGCCGGAAACGCGGCCACCCAGGCTGTTGCTCAGGTTCGCCACGGGCACCGAAGCTACCTCCGCTCCTTTCAGGGTAGAGATGGCGGCCGTTACAGAGGCTTTTTTCTTTGTGCCGTAACCTACCACCACTACGTCGTTCAGCGTTTGGTTGGCGGACTGCACCAGCACGATGTTCAGCGTTTTCTGATCGCCTACAACGATCGTCTGTTTCTCATATCCGATAAATGAAAAAACAAGCTCCTGCCCCCGGGATGCCTGTATGGTGAATTTGCCGGTCTCCGTGGTGGTGGTTCCCTGGCTCGTTCCTTTAATAAGAATGGATACATTAGGCAGGGCAGTCTTACCATCCGTTACCGTACCGGAAATGGTCACCTTGTCCTGCGCCATCGCATGCGCAAAAAGAAAGAATAACAAGGTCTGGAGTGGAAGCATTCTCTTTATTGCCTGCAAATTAAATGAGCGGAAGTTCATAATAGTTGATTTGCGTAGTTAGCTGAATAGAATTGCGTAAATTTTGGTTGCTGTTGATGTTCCCAAAAATAATTTCCTCTTTTGCCCGATTTCTACACCATTTCGCTCATTCTGTATCCTATTTTGTTCTTATCCGGCATTGTATCCTGAAAGGATATACAAATTATCCTAAATCGCTATTTTATTCCTCTATTTCGCACCAAATCATAAAAAACAGGTGATAAACAGTGCAAATTCATGTATATTCAGAGCATGAAGCCACATTTCAAGCCTATCCCGTCCGAGTCCAATCTCTTCAAGATCGAGCTGCAGGAAAACAGCAAGGAATTCGATTATCCGTGGCATTATCATCCCGAGCTGGAGATCACTTACATACTCAGCAGCCACGGCGTTCGCTATGTGGGCAACAGCACCGAGAACTTTTATTGCGACGATCTGGTACTGCTGGGCGCGAACCTTCCGCACACCTGGCACATCAGCGGTGATGAAGACGAACCGGCCACTGCCATTGTGATCTATCTGAAAGAAGGCTTTCTGAACGAGACCTGGATGCAAAGCATAGAGTTCAAGGCGATTGCGGGTTTACTGACGGAAATGAACAAGGGTATTGTGGTAGACCGGGAAAAAGCGCTGCAGCTGAAGCCGAAGTTTCTGCGCCTGCTCAACGCGCCTGCTTTTGAAAGGATGATCATTCTTTTGGAGATACTGCAGGACCTGGCGCGGAACACGCAGTTCCGCTTTCTTTGCTCACAGGAATTTACCGGCGCGCTGAACCGGACGGACAATGCGAGGATCAACGCGGTGTATGATTATATTCAGTCGCACTACCTGCAACAGGTATCGCTGTCCGAGATATCGAACCGGGTAAATATGAGCGAGAAATATTTTTCGCGGTTCTTCAGCAAGGTGATGAAGAAACCGTTCTTTGAGTTTCTGAATGAATACCGGATCAACAGGGCCTGCAAGCTGCTGATAGAAACGGATATGCAGATCAGCGAGGTTTGTTACTCTTCGGGCTTTGAAAGCGTATCTTTCTTTTACCGGCAGTTCAGGAAATTCAAGGGCTGCCAGCCTAAAACGTATCGCAGGAATTACCAGCGGGTAGCGGAGCTGAGACTGCTGGCGAGCTGATCAGTCAGCATGCGGCATACACAAAACATATTTGCATCAGGTAATATCATCCACCGAAATCCTGCTCTTTTTGCTTTCCAGCCAGGAGGTGAAGACGGTATAAAACACGGCGAGGATGATCGCGCCTTTGAACATCCCTGTAAACCCCCAGGCCGCCACCCCTCCGATCACACCGAGAAACAACACCAGGAAGGGCAGTTTCCCGCCGCTTTTCGCAATGAGCACAGGCTTCAGCACCGCATCGATCACCAGCACGAACACCGCGTAAACGGCCAGGAAGACAGTCATCCCGGCATGCCCCTGTGTAGCCATCCATATCACCAGCGGCAGCCACACGGCCAGCGGTCCTATCTGTATCAACACAAAAAAGAACACGAGCGCGCACAACAGCAACCGGAAATGCACACCGGCGATCATAAACCCTATCCACGAAATGACCGTGGCGATAAACGCCGTTCCGATCACCCCGATAGACACGCCCCTGATGGCATGCGCGGTGGCATCCAGCAAAGTCAGGCCGTCCCGCTTCCCGAGCAGATGCTGTAATGTGGCCTTCAGCGGGTCCAGCACCTTTTGCCCCGCCGCCAGCAGGAAAGCGGAGATAATAATGCCGAGAATGACCTGCAGCGCAACGGCCAGGATGCCCGCGCCGCCGGTTACAATATGATGCACGACTGCTTTTACTTCATGCTCGTGGCCGGTAATGGTTTCTCGCGGGTTCTCCCGCAGCTCTTTCCAGAAATCGCCTACGAAAGGCAGGGAAGCGATGTTCTCCGGCAAGGGCGGCAGTCCGTTCGCCTGCACGTCCCGCACAAAATGCACGAGTTCCTGCGCATGCCGGCCCAGCGCGGTGACCAGGTACACAACGGGCAGCGCGATGATCAGTAACAGGATCAGTGAATAGATAACGGCCGCGAGCTTCCGCCGGTTGTTCAGCGTACGGACGAGCCAGGCGTACGTCCGCTCGAAAGACACGTAGAATATCAGGGCGAACGTAAAAACACCGAAGAATACCTTCAGCACGTCATACAACGCAAAAAGCAGGGCGAGCAATAACAGGAGAACGAGTATCGTTTCTATGACACTCCGGGGGCGGGGGAAAATAGAGGGCTGCATACATGAATATAACGCATATTATCTGCATTTGTTCAGCACTACTCCCCTACCTTGCTGCTGTCCCGCAATATCCTTACCCGGATAAACCTCGGCCGGTACAACCGGGGCTTTTCGCGGAGATCATTTAAAAAGTCGAATGAATTTACGTTGAAGCTGATCAGCAGCTCGTCCGGCGCGGAGAGCACCGGGTGCACCTTGGCGTTGTAAACAAACAGGTCTTTATCTCCCGCCAGCACTTCGCTGCAATCGTATAGCCGTATCAGTTTGCCAAAGGGACCGGCCGGCGTGGGGGCCAGGCGGAGGGCGACGTGTTTGCCCATGCCGTCTTCCTGGAACACGAGCGCATATCTGCCGTCTTCCAGCTGCATCATGCCCAGCTCGTTGGAAACATGATCCGTTACATTGGCGATGCGGGCTACGTTGCGGTCCCAGCGCCTGCCGTTCCAGAACGTCCATTTGGAAAACGATTCGATGTCGGACGGTTTGACCCTGGCGATGATCAATTGTTTGCCGGCGCCTCTCACGCCGTAGATGTACACGTAGCCGTCGGGGTTCCGCGCGCCGGCTTCCACGGTATTCACAAATATGCCGGCGCCGAATGAAATACCCGCCTGGCGGAAAAACGGTATTTCGATCTCGCGGTAAATATCAAAAGGCGGCTGGCTTCCCGCCGGCACAATGATCAGGGAGTTGCCCATCTCTTTAAACCCGAACGTTCCGCCGCCGGGCGTGTTACGCATCCTGAAACCGAATATGTACAGCTGCCGCTGGGGGTTGACAAAACCGTCGCCCAGCCAGTAATAATCTCCCGGTTGCGTGGAGCGTGTTCCGGGAACAAATATGGCGGCGCTTTTACCATTGCTTTCTTTCCAGTGGAAACTGATGTTCCTCCCGGTATCCAGCACGGCGATGGAATTATTGATCATCCTTGATCCCGGCAGCAGGGAATCGCCGCTGATCTCCCCGAGCATAGTATCGCTGAACCAGAGGATGGTTTCGCTGTGCTCCGCTGCGCCGGGCGTTTCCACTCCGTCGCGCGTAACGGAAAAGATGCCGTCCGCCCCGAACCAGCCGGAAGAGCGGGTAAAGAGCGCGGACCATTCCGGCGCGGGCTGCACGGAGAAAAGAAGGGAATCCTGAAATCTCTTTCGCTGCGCCATCGATCCGTGTGCGCATGTCAATGCCAGTAAAGCGAGCATAAAACGTTTGATCCCCATAACAGGTGAAAATAAAAAAAGTATGACACCCGGCAAAACGCTACGGCTTTAATATCCCGTCCATCTCCATCTGTTCCACCAGCTTTTGCGGATAATCCCGCACGAAATTGTCGATACCGCCGGGGTTCACGGTCTCCGACTGGGCGGACCATATCAGGTTTTCCGAGGCCGCATCATAAAGGTTGGTTTCCAGGAAATAGGTTTTGTCTGTCACATAATACCCCGGATCGTAGAACATGGGGCGCCAGTAACTGTAATAGGAATAGAAACCGCCATACCACCGGAAGGCCGGCATCGGGGCGTATCTTGCGCTGCCGGGCACATACCGGGTCTCACTTTCCTTGTTGATCAATGATACGGTGAGGATGGCGTCAGCGCCGGCTTCGGCGATCCGGGCCATCAGGGCGTCTTTCTCCGGGAGTTTTTCGTAAAAGTCGGGGCTGAACCAGGTGGTGCTTTTGATCGCTTTGATATTACGCTTTTCCGCTTCGGCCGCCAAAGCGTTTTCCAGCTTCGTGCGCACTTCCATATTACGGCTGAAAGAGGCGATGAATACGCTTTTATAATCTTTCACCTGTGATGCGGCTTCAGGGGCTTTCCAGGAGCCGGTGATCCGGGTGGAGGAACCGCAGGCTGTTAACAGCAGGTATGCTGTAACAACAATAAGGGGCGTTACATACTTTTTCATAACAGTATGATTTGTACATAACGCCCCAATTACTATACCAACTCTTGGTTACTTCCCGCCATTCGCCTGCTGCGCCACGCCCGGAAGCTTCCGCGCCCCGCCCAGCAGCCGGTCCATTTCGATGCCGGCAAACACCAGCCCGATGATGCCATGCGAATCATCATCCACTTTCGGACGCTCCAGGTAAGTATTCACATCTTCACTGCTCATGGTGCCTACGCAAATGTTATGCACCGTGCCGTCCGGTTCAATGGAAGATTCCACCGCCTTCCAGCCCAGCAGCGCGTAGGGTTCGTATTGCTTGCGGGACAGCCAGCCTTCGTTGATGCCCCGGGCGATGACCATCGTAAAGATGGCGGTGCCGGACAGCTCCTCGTAAGAATCGGGGCGGTCCAGCACATTATGCCAGTAGCCGCTCCTGGGGTTTTGCAGCTTCACCAGCGCGTTCACATGCTTTTTATAGCTGTCGAGAATGGTGTTACGTTTTGGATGATTGGCCGGCAGATATTTCAGCACTTCCGTTGTGGCCCAGATGCCCCAGCCGTTGGCGCGGGACCAATAGGGCATTTTCACCTTGTTGCCGGAATATTGCACATGCTGATAAAGGTCGACGGAAGGATCAAATACCTGTTTGTTGAATGCCAGCACCTGGTTCGCCGCATCGTCCAGCAATTTTTTCTTTTCGGCCGGATCGGTGGACAGCAAAGAAGCCTGTAACAGGAACGGTATGCCCATGAACATGTCATCTACCCAGGTGGTGTATTTCACGGGGGTTTCGCGGGTGAAATTTCCTTCTGGCAGCCGTATCTGGTCATGCAGCACGTAGGCTTTCACTTCTTGTACAAAGGCTTCGTATGCCGGGCGGTTGGGGAACTGCTTTTTCCGCACCAGCCGGTCGATGAAAGGCAGCGCGGGCGCCGCGGTAAAATCCAGCAGCGGTGTGTTGAAGAGTTGATGATGGGTGGATTCAAACCCATTGAGCACATTTACCTGGTAGCCGATGAAAGGCTTTTCTTCCAGCATAAAATCCGTCCATTTCTTCCCGTAGTCATCATACTTTTTTACGCCCGTCACTTCACCGAGGTGCGACATGGCCCAGGCCACGCCGCCGGCATGGTAATTCCAGTTGTAATACGTGCCCCAGTATGGCCGTGGGTCCTGCACATCCGCAAATACTTCCACCTTCGGGATCGTCCACGACGTGCCTTTTTTACCATCGTCATACAACTTGCCGATCTTAAATTCTTTCTCGGGACCGTAAACGGTTTGCAGGCCGGTGCGTTCCCCGTTCTGCAAAGGATTTCCGAAGGAGCCGATCACGAGCCAGTTGCTCAGCTTCGCGATCTCCGGCGTGATCTGCGGCAGCTTTGCGATGGACAGCCGCGGGCTGCCGGGCTTGCGTTCTTCTATCAAAGCGTCTTTCGGCTGGATGTAAAAGATCCACTCCTCTCCTTTTGTTTCAGACTTTACCAGTATGCGGTTGGCGCCTTTTTTCAGGTGGACGGGGAATGCATCTTCGAGTACGATGTCGCGTTCCCGCGGGACCACATTCACTTTGCGGTCGCCGTTCTTTTCATACACTACTTTGCCGTTGATCCATATTTTCAGTCCGTCGTTATGGCTGACCTGCATGGTGAAGGAAGTATCGGCGTTACATTCCAGCTGGCTCAGGGCATATGCTACGGCCGGTCTTCCCAGGCCAAAGGTCCTGCCCAGGTCCACATGCTTCACAAAATCAAACTCGCGGGCGTTGGAAGGTACAACCAGCTGGAATTTGAAGGGTGTTTCACGAACGATCTTGTCTGCCACTGTTTTGATAACGGCAAGCGGGTCCTGTGCCTTTCCATAGCCCGCCAGCATGACGAGCGCCAGGATCAGTTTACATTGCTTCTTCATTGCTTGTTTTCTTTTTTTCCAGGATGCCCCGGGTAACGGAGGATGGGCATCTTGTCTTCTATGATGGGATTGAATTCGGGGAATCCGTTTTCGTGATTTTCGGTATCGCGGCGGAAGCCTTCACCCGTATGGGGTTCCTGGTTGAGGAAACTTTGCGGGTCGGTGTCCACGGTGGTGCTTTTGCTGCTCTCGCCGTTACCGTTGACAGCGGTTACAGCGTATTCCCGGATGATGGCGGGTTTGATGGCCGCATCTGTGAAAGAACGGTTTGCGCCGGTGTAGATAAGCTGCCATGTTGTTGTACCTTTTTTGCGGCGGTATAGTTTGTAGGTTTTGGCGCCGAGGACTTTTCCCCAGGTGAGCGTAACTGCCGCTGGAGCTTTCGGAACAACCGGCGTTAGCCCGCCCGGAGCAGTTGTCTGCTGAAGTACCAAACCCTCCGGGGCATGCGGCGTCCGGGCATTTACGTATACCGGATATGCCGCGGACGGCTCGCTACTTCCTCCGGCGCCTTTGGCGATCACGCGCAAGTGAATCTTCGTATTATCGTTCAGGTTAGTAAGCGTGGTTGTTGCCGTGCGGATGTTATCTTTCACCGTAGTCCAGCTGCCGCCGTTGTCATGGCTGAGCTGAAGCTGGTAAGATGTAGCGCCGGGGATATTATTCCAGCTAACGTCACATCCACGGCTGCGTGTAATCGTTCCTGTTATTTCAGGCCGCTGCGGGATTACGCCGGCATTCGTCCATTGCCAGTCATGCTTTCCGGCGGGAAAGCAGATAGCGGTGCCCCGGTGGGGCATCCCATCGATATAAAATACCAGCCCTTTAATTTCTTTCTGCGAAAAGGTTACGCATTGCGGTTTGTCTGACTGGAATGTACCACGGTAACCGGCAGGCGTTTGTTCAAAGCTGATACCCGCTTCTTTTTCGAGTTGGATATCAATTCCTGCACCGCTGATCTTTTTTCCGCCAAACAAGGCCCCTGCGGAAGGTTTCAGTATACGCAAGCTACCATTGGATACCACGATCCTTTCCACACTTCCATCCGGCAGCGTTACTTCGCAACCTTCGGCGGTCTTCCTGACTTTGATACCGGGGAGATGGGTAACAACGGTGAGAAAATCTCCTTTTCCGTCATAATACCGTCCTTTAACCGGCAATACCGCGGGATCTTTGTGATAGCCGCTTTGCGAAGGAGTGATGTTGGCGTCTACAGGAGCCACGCCGGGGCTCACCTGGTGGATGAAAGGAAATTCCGCATCCTTTTCAACGAACCAGGAAAACCGTCCTTCCGTCTGCTCATGCTCCACATCATCCAGCACAACGATATAATTTGCGCCGGATTGCAGCACGCTCCGGGAGCGGTAATCTGGTATGGCCTCCTTGTTCGCATATACTTTCGCCGATTGCGCGAAGCCGAAATCATACAGCGGCGCGGTCAGCTCATTTCTTCCTACGGCGCGGTACGGGCCGATGCCACGGTAGCCGGCGGCTTTCTTCACACCGAAGTTGGTGCATCGTTCCACATCGCCGAAAGGGCCGTCCCCCACATCTTCGGGGCCATTGAAGCTGTAACGTTTGCCCGCGGCGGTGTAATAGATCACGCCGTTGCCGCCTCCGGCGGCTCTGCCCCAGCGGTAGTTCGGCCCGTCATCGATCTGTTGCAGATGCACATACATTTCATCCTTTTTTCCAAAGTTGCTGCGCAGCACAAAACCGTAGCCGGTATACTTTTCTGAACGCAGGTCCGGCGGCGTGCCTTTGTTGTCCGCCCATTCTCCCCGCAGCACATCGCGCCAGACGGGCTTCTTTTCTTTCGCTTCAAAACCCTTGTCACCGGAAGATGTCAGGTAAAAAATATGTTCCGCCAGCAGGGGATCGTAATAGTACATTTCCTGCGCAAAAAGACGCAGCAAATCCGGCAGGCCATGCAGCACGGTCTGCGCATGCGCCCCCTGCGGCGGATAGGTACGGCGGCCGTTCTCCGCATCCAGCGGCGAAGTAAGCGTGTTCAGCAACCAGCCCCCGAGCTTCGACACACCGGGTTGCAACAGGCGGTTCCGGCCGTCATAGGAATGGTGTAAAAGAAAGTTCGTATGCAGCGTAGGGCGCAATGCCGCCCAGGTGTAGGTGGCGAGGTTCTCCGTCCACCGGCCGCCTTTTGCGTTCCAGGCCGGTACATCGGGACGGATATGATAATGATAATTCAGGCGCATGGCCTTTTCAAAGTGTTCCGCCATTTGCTTCGCCTGCGGATGGTCCGGGAAGAGGTAAGCGCTCAGCCCGGGAATACCTTTCACGTCCGCCAGGAAATTCGGGTGGCCGCTGAGCATCGTCCGCATGGGCATCAGGCTTTCATCCATCATTACGTAGCTCATGAACAGGAACCAGGCGCGCAGCTTCCGGTATTGTTCCGGGCTCATTTTACTCCTGTTCACATCAAAAGACGGTGCAATGGAATTGTAGAACACGCGGCTGCCCACGGGCGTCGGGCCGCCATTGCGTTCTGATCCGGTGCTGATGGAAGTGAGCATGCTCCGCAAGCTCTGCTCGATGTTACCAATGGTTAAATGTCCCGCCAGCTCCGGCGTGAAGTAGTGATGTTTATTTTCCTTGCCGGAAGGATAATCCAGCACCCAGTCCTTCACCTTGTTCAGCGGCACCCAGCCATGCCAGCGGCGCAGGGTTTCGATGTATGCGACGGGTTTCCGGGCACTGTTCACCGCTTCCACATCTTTCCGGTGATCGTATGCGGCCAGCGCGGTAGAGCGCGTGCCGCTGACCAGCGGGAAACGGTAATCGAGAATATTGTTTTGCCAGTAGTAGCGGATGCTCAGGTTGTTCTTCGAGCCCCAGAGCGGGTATGCCCCGTCGTTCCAGCGTTCCGTATCCTTAATAAAAATACCGATGGTGACCGGCTCGTTCTCATTCCAGAATGCGGCGGTGGGCAGGCGCCACCAGCTCATCCAGTTATCGTAAGCGGCGAGGTGAAAAGGCAATTCGCCGTCTGCGCCGTTCTCCTGGTCGGAAGGTATGAGCGGATGCCGGGGCGTTTCGGGAAGATCTTTCAATCCTTCCATCGGTTCCCACTGGATGGCGTCGTAGGTTTTGGCATTGCTGCCGCGGGTGGCGGTGTAACGGTAGCGGGGATGTATGCCGTCCCACACCATCCGCCATGCAATGGCGTCTTTTGCGGTGACCCCCCTCATCGTTTCTTCCAGTTCCATGAACTCCATGCCCGCTGTGAGGCGGATTACCGCCTTGTAATGTTGTCCGTTCTTAAAATCATAATCAATGCTGTATTCCGCGAACACCGGCCCGGCAGCCAATTGGCGTACATGCATGGCCGTTACCTCACCGGAAAACCATTCACCACGGCCTAGCCATTGTTCGTCTTTGCCGTACCGCAGCACCGGCGGTGCCGGCTTTGTAACCCCGGGCGCGGGAAGCTCTACCTGCAATGCGCCGTTCGACAGCAGTACGCTGTTTTTATTTTGCCGGATGTGGACGCCTGTGGGCTGTTGCCCGTCAGCGCCGCCCGGCTGTTGCTTACCGTGAATACCTCCGGATGACTGCCCGCCCGGCTGCTGTTTGTCAGCGACGTTTGTACGTTGACGTTTACCGCTACCCGCTTTCACATAAAAAACCCGCTCCCCGCCGGACGGCAGATCAGACAACACATACAGCCGGTCTTCCATAACCTGGAACGGCACCGGCTTACCGGCTTCATCCGTTACCGTCAACGGAGTATTGCGCATATCTTCCAGCTGGTATTGCAGCAGGCTCACCGGCCACGACATGCCGGGATGTTGCAGCGCATCCTTCAACCGGATCGTCCGTACTTTCTGCTGCGCCTGCGCGAGCATACTGCCCGCGGAAAGCAACAGGAAAAATATCATGCTGATTGTCCTCATCTGCTGCTGAATTTGAATTTTCCCCAAAGGTTCGGTGTGAGCATGGCTTCAGACGGAACGTCCGCCGTAATGCCGGTAGCCTTGTTGCTCCAGTAGCTGCGGGAAGTGGTCTGTCCCTGATCTCCGCGCAGTACGCCGATATCTCCTTTTATTTCCAGTCCGTTCGCAGGCTTCAGGCCGAGCACACTAACGGGAACGGATATCTCATAATTTCCTTCGCTGCCCGCAAATTCCAGCTGGCTGCTGATGTCTTCCACTTTGTCGAATGTAATGGTATTGGCGGGGGAAGAAAAAGGTATCTTATCTTCTTCGCGGGTGCCGGGCACCACGGCGCGGTACAAAAGCGCCAGAGGTTTTCCGTTCACTACGGTCACGAGTAAACGGGCATCGCCGGCCACGGGCTTCCTGCGTTCCGGGTCCACTTCTCCGTCCGCGCCGATCATCAGGTCCAGCGCGCCGCCTGTTTTGAAAGGCGCTACTGGCATTTCACCGGAGTTTTTCAGCAGGGCGGAATCGCCGGTACGGTAGGCCACATACAGGCGGTCGCCGGAAATAGCGGCGGCGCCGGTGAGGTCATACGGACGGGTATTCGCGTTGAAGTAAGCTTTTACGCCTCTCTTGTCGATATCCACCCAGGAAGCATCCGACCAGTCATTCAACCGGCCGTCCACCACGGGCTGTGCCTGCCGCAGGGCAACGGTCATCTCTTTAACGCCCTGGTCCTGCTGACGCGCGGCTTCCGCTTCCGCGAACAAAGCGCGGCTGCGTTCAAGATCGGTGTTGCGGACGTTGATCATCCTATCCGGCAGGCGGTGCACGCTGTGCATACCATCCAGCCGTACGATCGCGCTGCGCGCGCCATCCACGATATAAACATTGCCATCTTCCGTTTGCGTGATGCTGGGCCAGAAATTCTCTTCGCCGAGCGAAATACCGTCCAGCGGCATGTTCCGGTACCCTTTAGGCATCCGCCACAGCTGGCCGTCGCGCATGTTCACAAAAAGCGTGGCTACAAACAGGCCGTCCGCCGTGAACACATATACGCTGCCGTGATTGCCGTTGACCGCCCAGAGCGGCCCCGCGTCCGATCCTTTGTTCGGCATCAAACCACCCAGCAAACGGGTAGGCCCGATCAGCTGCCCCCTGCGGTCCGCACTGGGTGCGGAATGCGAAGCGTGCAGGCCGGGCCACATATTGGGATAGCTCCACATGGGCACGCCGTTCTTTACGCCGCTGAAAGAATACCGCGAGTACGGCGCTATGCCAAGCGTGAGTACGGACCAGCCATCCGGCCCCACCAGCACCTGGTCGCCGCCCGAAGAAGCGGGGCGCTGCACGCCGGCCGCCAGTACCTGTTTCTTTGCCATATCATACCGCGGAAGGCCGCGGTCTGCAAACGCCACCGGCGGAAAACGTATAGCCGATTCGTTTAGTCTTGAAATGCAAAAGGAAAGATCCGGCATAACGGACACACCGCCAACGGATGCTTTTTGCATGGTGACTTCAGCCGGCTGTGCATGTGCATCCCCGTTGAGGTCCTGCCAGATGAAGAACGCCTCGTTCTTCGGCGGCTTGCCGTTCAGGTCAACACCCGCGGGCCAGCGGGACCGCATATCATCTTCCTTCAACCGGTCCCACAATGCGGCCCTTCCCATCGCCGCCACCGGATAGGCAATGCTGTCCCGCTCAATGAACAGGAAGGCGGAGGAATGCCCGTTCGTGGGACTGCTGTTGTAGCTGTTCGTAAAATAACGTTGTCCGTTGCGGTACAACGCGATCTCCGGCCCGGCGCTCCTGAACGCCAGCTGCATATCTCCGGCAACAGGCCGGTAATGTATGCGATTCAGTTTCGACGTGCCTTTTTTCCAGTCCAGGATAAATTCCATCGCGCCATTTTCTTCTTCCGCGTAATAAAAACGTTTTTTATCATGAGCGTCCAGCGTACCGCCGCCGCCGTATTTAGGGGGACCGTAAAAGGCGTTTACCAGCTTTCCGTCCAGCGTCCATACGCTGACGCGCTTGGGCAGATAATCTTCTTCCGTGACCCACAGCTGCTGCTTTGCATCGATGGCGATACCGGCGGGATTGTTCATATGCATGGGATCATACGCTCCTGCACGTGGAGCACCGGGCGAACCGATGCTCCGCAGGAACTTACCACCAGGAGAATAGATCTTCACTACATGGCTGTTGCCACGGTCGCTTACATAGATATTGCCTTTCCTGTCAAGCGTGATGGCGATAGGATCTTCCAGACCTTTTGTAACGAGTTGCTCCGGCTTTGCATGCGGCGCGGGAAAGCGCAGCAGCTTTTTCCCGGAAAGTACCAGCAGACGGCCTTTGGCGTCAAACGCCAATCCGCGCGGCGCGGATACCTGCAAGCTGTCCGCCAGTTTTCCTTTGGCTGCATCAATAAAAAGCAGCCGGTCTTTTTTTATCATGCTGATCACCACGGTGCCGTTGTGCGCCGCCATTCCGCCGATAACGCCCGTCACTTCGTTTTTGGGCATGGGGCCTAAAGGATGCAGCAGCACTTCTTTTACTGTGTAATCATTTTTTGCATGGTTGGCCTTCATGGCATTCAGCCTAAGTTCGGCGAGGCCGGACTGTTTACTGGTCTCCCAGACAGAGGCCACGTACACATGCGCGCCGGGCACTGCCTGTTCGCCGTTATCTCCCGCCAGGAAAGGCGCGGCGGTCCAGTGCCCGCCGATCCAGGCTTTGCCGCCGCGTTTGCGGCCATCCAGGTCAATCCAGGCAAAGCCGTCCGGACCTTCGGTCACGTAAGCGCCGAGGATGATGGAAGGCTGACCCGTGGGTGAACGGTCGCCGGGCACGAACAGTGCGGCTTTCGGCGGCGTGTGATTCGCCAGCCATGCGCCGGTATGGTCCTGCGTTCTCCAGGGCGGGGTGCCGGTGTAATAAGGCGAAAACTCATAGTACGGTTTGATCTCTCCTCTCACCAGTCCGCGTACCCGGTATTGCCCCGGCGCCACGAACTTCGCGGGAATGTGATATACACCATGCTTCGCCGCATCCACGTCCCGGCCGAGATCATCCATGCCATCCCACCACGCGGTGTTCTCACCCGCGGGGAACCATGTTTCGGAAACGAGGTTCCGTATCCTTTTGCCGTCCGGTTGTTCGATGACCAGCGTAACGAAACCGGCTTCCTTCAATGTAAATTTCACCGGGATCGCCTGCTTGCTGCGGTCGTTCAGCAACACCGTCCCCTTTGCTTCCAGGTAAGGCGTTTTCACATTTTTATACACCGGGTCTTTGATCACCGTCTGATCGATGGACTTCACAAGACGGTAGCCGATATCCGCGTTCTCCACCACGTTGCCGTCGAAGATGGTGCCGATAATGCCGGTGGCCTTGCCTTTGATCTCGTTCTTGTAGCTTACTTCATTGAAGTAGCCTTCTCCTTTCACGAAAGATGCGGAGTTGGGAACATGCGCCTGCACGAAGTTGCGGCGGATCTCTATGCCGAGGCTTCCGATGCCGTGCAGTGAATCCGGCGTTACGAGCGCCAGCGTATTGCAAACAAAAGCGGGGCGAAGACCATTGGTGTTGATCACTTTGTTGTCCGCTACCAGTGTGTTCCAGCTAAGGTTATAGCGGCCGAGGCCCATGTTGCGGCGCTGGTCCGCGCGGAGGTAAATGCCTTCGGAGTTGGTCAGCCGGTTACCGACAATCGCCACGTCCGTATTACCGCAGTAGAACCAGATGCCGCGGTTGTTGCCTTCCAGCACGTTGTCTTTCACCAGCCAGTCTTCGGCAGACCAGCAGATGACTACATAGTGACTGCTTTTATCGGGGATGATGGTCCAGGGTTTGTCTACCGTGATAGTGGTGGCATTATTCTTTACGATGCGGCGCCATTGTCCGGCGCCTTTGCCGTCTACAATGCAGAGCGCGCTGGAGGAACTGAGCGTTTCCGTTCTGATGCGTTCCCATTGTTTTGTGGCGTCTGTCAATGTAGTGGCGGTAGCGGCGGTGGCTACGCCCATGCTCATATTCTCGGGGTTGCCGCCCTGGCTGAGGATGGTTTCGCCCTGGTTATGGTATTCTATCTCGCGGCCTTCCACGTCCATGCGGTTGCCCATCATCACAATGTCGGTCGCGAAGTCAATGTTGAACCCGCCTGTTTCGCCTTTCGGATTTTGCAGATCGCCGAGGCGGGTGATATCATTATTTTCGATGATGCCGTTGTAGCTTTCATTGAAGCCGAAGCGGCCCGCCGCGTAACGCACGGTGTTGTTGCGCACGGAAAAATTGGTGGAGCCGTTGCAATGCCACAGCCAGGGCCAGGTGATGGTCGCCTTGCTGTCGAAATAACAATCGCGGATCACCATGCGGTCCACATAGCCCCACGACAAGCCCCAGGCAACGGAGAAGTTGAAGCGGCAGTTGGCGGCGAAAAACTTCGAGCCGCCCGCACCGGGCTTCTTCACGGGCGGCGCCATGGTCTTGATGCTATGGCGCCATTTGCCGCTGGTGTTCACATTGTCCAGCTGCAAATCGCACAAGCCGGTCAATGTAGTACCCAGCGGCCAGAGGATGGCAACGCCGTCCGTGGTGGTATCAGACCAGCCGCCTTTACCGATCGGGTCAGGATACGGCGGCGGCGTACCAAAGCCGTATTGAATAATACTTTTACCGGGACCATCTCCTTTCAGCACGATGTTGGAGCGCATCACCAGCCCGCTGCCGGTGGGTATTTCCAGGCGGTACTTTCCTGCCGGGAAATAGATCACACCGCCGCCCTGCCGGTGCGCGATATCGATGGCCTGCTGCAATGCCTTGCGGTCGTCTGTAACACCATCGCCTTTTGCCTTGAGCGGCAGTCGGCTGTCTGTTTTAACATTGTAAACATTTTGCGCGAACGTGAATTCCGTTCCCCAGGCGGCTTTCAGGCCGAACGGATCGGCGGCGGCCTTGCGGCCGGCGAGTATTTCTTCCGCGGCGGATTCGCCCCAGCTGCCGCCCGCGCCGTTGGTGAGGTATACTTTGTAACGGGTGTTATGGGTGATGTTCGCGGGCGCGATGACTTCCAGCGTATAGGCGTCCGCTTTTACTACTTTCGCCGGCCATGATCCTTTGCCTTTTTCTTTTGCAAAGCGTACCGCCGCCGCATGCCCCGGCACGGAAAGGTTCCGGCCGAAAATGCGGAACGGCTGGCCGGGCATGATCTCGTCGTATTCGAGGGTTACGGCCCTAGCCTTGTTGAGGAATACCGGTTCGCTGAACGTGTTGCCGTTTTTGATCCATACGGCCACGAGGGTTCCTTTCTTTATATCATCCGCCATCAATGCGGAAACGTTCCTGTCTGATGCACTGACTACTTCCAGGCGGGCCAGCGGTTGCAGCTTCTTTTCCTTTCCGGTAACGGCGGCGTACCACACTTCAGGATTACTGCCGAAACCGGCGCCCTGCAAGCCGAACACATCGCCCGGCCCTGCGGTTTCGTTGCTGTTAAGCACCACCGGCTCCCCGGCCAGCGCGAGCAACGGCGAAATGTCTTGTATTAGGCTGGAGCAAACCGCATTTTTATCGCCCCAGGCCGCTTCATTCTTATCGGTCACGATCGCATACCAGGAAAAATGTTTACCCGCAATATCAGCCGGAACATAAGCTTTGAACTGCTTCCTGTTCCGTGTAGCCGTTGCCGGTATCCACTTCCTTTCCGTCCATACCGGCGCCGCATCGCAGTAATATATTTTTGCTTCCGTGAGCTGCGTGGTGTCTTTTACGGAGAAGGTCACTTCCGCCCTGCCGTCTTTCAGGCGGCGGGTTTTACCGGCGATGACCCGGGGTAAGGGCGGTTTGTTATGTTTGATATAATGATCGAAAAAATGGAGCATGTTCTTGTTGCCGGGATAGGTCATGGCATGGTTGTCGTTCGGGGAATAGAACTGGTTCACCGGGCCTTT
Organism: Chitinophaga cymbidii; assembly: GCF_007992715.1. Lineage (GTDB taxonomy): Bacteria > Bacteroidota > Bacteroidia > Chitinophagales > Chitinophagaceae > Chitinophaga > Chitinophaga cymbidii. The sequence goes on along the minus strand of NZ_BKAU01000005.1, from coordinate 91,131 downwards.
GATATCCGCCAGTGTGGCCTGTACCGCCATCCATGACCAGTGGCGGTCGTTGGAAGCGGTGGAGATGAAATACGGCTTCGTGATATGCTTCGCGCGGGAGCCGGGGTCCAGCCACTTTTCCCAGTTCTTCCTTTCCGCTTCCGGCAGTTTCTGCAACTGCCCGGTAGTATACGCGCCGAGCAGAAAGTTCCCCGAACCGAAAACAGACCAGGTGGCCACGATATCCTTATCCACCAGTGCGGCAACCATCGTAGCGGTGTAACCGCCCCAGGAAGCGCCGGCTACGCAGATGTTGTTTTTATCCACATCCGGCTGCGCGCGCAACAAATACACGCATTGCGCGGAGGCCAGCACCGCATCAAAGAGGCTGCTGGCAGTGGCATCCGGGTTGGCGCCGATCATCGGCTTGCCGAGCCAGGGGCCGGTGGTCTTCGGGCTTCTGGATTTGGCGCCCGCCACACCGGGAACATCCAGTACGAGTGAAGCATATCCCTGTTTCGCGGAGCTGACCGCCGAAGGGATGTCGGCAGACCCGCCGCCACCGTGCAGGCGCACCATGCCGGGGAAAGGCCCTTTGCCCGCGGGGTATGCGATCGCCGCAAAAACCAGCGAAGGCTTTCCGTCCACTTCCCGCGAGCGGAACACAAAACGGTGTATGCGTATGCCTTCCGGCGTGGTTTCCATGCCCAGGTCTTCTTCTATCGCCGGCGGCTGGCCGGTCAGGTAGGGCGCGAACGGGTCCTGCTCCTGCGCGTAAGCGGTCAGGCATAACACCAGCGCCAGCAGGCCCGTCCATATCTTTTTACTATTCATCATCAATCTTCATTTTGTTGCATGCCATTGCTGGCTTTGATCTCGGCATCAGGAATTTTAAACAGGAGGCCGTTGCTGTTCCAGGGCAGCGGTAACACGCCGCCGGTGCGGTCGCCGGCGCCGATATCCGCCTGTCTGCGGCGCAGGTCATGCAGGCGGTCGCCTTCAAAGCAAAGCTCCCGGATGCGTTCCCTTCTTACTTCTTCAAGTATGTCCGCAGGAGCGATAACGGTCGCGGAATCATAGTTCGGAATGGCGCGGTAACGGATGTAGTTGATATCTTTCGCGGCATCTTCCGTATTGCCCTGTAATGCGAGTATTTCCGCGCGGTCCAGCACCAGTTCCGCGGAACGGATGATGGGAACGTTCAGCAGCGAGCGGTCGAACTTTCTCGTGTAGCTTTTGCCGTTAGCTTTCGTAATAAGCCTGCTGAGGCGGGCGTCGCTGCTGGCAAAGGCCGCTTCTGCGAGGAAAGTACTGCTGATGGCGAATTGCGGCTCGATGGAAGAAGAACGGAGATACTTGCGGCTGACAGCACCGTTGGAAGCAGCGCCGGTTACGCTGATCATATCGAAAATGATCTCGGATACTTTAGTACCAGTGCCGGTGGCGTTGAAAGCGGCCAGCACGTTGGCCTGCGCCTGCGCGGTGGTGAGCTTGCCGTAAGCGGGGGAACGCACCAGCTTGAAGCCGGTTTCAATCGTTCCGGCCGTGGGGCCTATTACTTTGTTGATCTGTATCAGCGCATTCGGATAATCATTCATCTGGAAATATACACGGGCCAGGTATGAGGCGGCGGCATGCACAGTAGCGCGCCCGCGGCGAAGCGGTTCCACAGGCAGCAACGATTCCGCTTCCTTCAGATCGTTGATCACCTGCGTATAACATTCTTCCACGGTGGCGCGGCGCTGGCCGAGTATCTCCTCCGGTTTCGTAACGTTGATAACAGGCTTTGTGCGCAGCACGATGCCGCTTTGCGCGGCGCTGGAATTATGTCCGTACTGATGCCCGTACAGGCGCAGCAGTTCAAAGTTCACGAGGCCGCGGATGAACAGCGCCTCTCCTTTGATCCTGTTACGCGCGCCGTCGCTGAACTCGGGATCTTTTTCCTTTGTGATCATGTTATTATCGATCGCATACAGCACGGTGTTCACGTTCTGTATCGCGGTATACGCCTGCTGCCAGTTGCCCGGGTACTGCGCCGCCGCCATGTTGCGGTTGTACAGCTCCACATAAGGATCGTCCGCCGTCTGCCCGTCTACGTTCAGCACCACCTGGTCCGCCATGATCTCCGGAAATATCTTCCAGTTACCGGCCAGTGTGTTGTCGTTCGCCAAAGCGCCGTAAGCGCCGTACAGCAGGTTATCCAGGTCGCGCATGGACCTTACCAGTATGTCAGTAGGCAGCACGGAGTGGTCCGGCTCATTGATATACTTGCTGCAACTGCCAAGCAGCATCGAAGCGAAGAGTAATATGGTGATGGATAACTTCATAACGCTTGTCTTGATGTTTTAAAAATTCAGGTTAAAGCCGGTGGCAAATGTGCGTACCTGCGGAAGGTCCATATAAGTGATGCCCTGGTTCAGGTTCCTTTCCAGGCTGGTGCCGTACATGCCTGCCACTTCCGGGTCCCATCCTGAGAAGCCGGTGATGGTGAACAGGTTTTGCGCGGATACGTACAGCCTTGCATTCCTGACGAACTTCACGTTTTTCAACAGCCGGTTGAAGGAATACCCCAGTGTAAGGTTCCGCATGCGCAGATAAGAAGCATCGTGCAGGAAGCGGGTGGTATTGCTGCCTGCTACCGGATCATTGTACAGCAGGCGCGGAGCACCGGCGGCCACCGCGCTTTCACGCAGGTTGTTGTTGCCTTTCAAATAGCTCAGCTCTCTTTCTCCTTCATCCAGTATATAATTGCCGTAGGAAAAAGTCAGGAAAGCGCCGAGGTCAAAATCCCTGAATGTAAAAGTATTGTTCAGCCCGCCGAAGAATTTGGGGGCGGAAGGTTTGTCGTAATGCGGGATGCGCGCCGCATCTATCTGCGCGGCGCTGGTGGCCGGTACTTTATTCCTGTCCAGGTCATAGATCAGCTCCGCTCCTGTTACCGGGTCTGTGCCTGCATATTCCGCGAGGTAAAAAACGCCGAGCGGTTTGCCTTCGTACACCGCGATGTTCGGATGGGAAGCAACGCTGGCGCCGCCGAGGTCCAGCACGGTATTTTTGTTACGTGCGATGTTCAGTTCAGTGGTCCATTTGAAGGCGCCGACGAGGTTGCGGGTGACGAGGCTCAGCTCCACGCCGCGGTTGCGGAGGGAACCGGTGTTCAGCCACAGCCCCGGATCTACCACGCCCGCGGAAGGCGGCGCGTTGTAGCTGAGGATCAGGTCGCGGGTAGTATTGTTATAGAAATCGATGGCGGCGCTGATGCGGTCGTTGAACAAACCGAGATCTATGCCGATGTTGAACTGGTCCTGTTTCTCCGGCTCCAGCGCGGGGCTGCCGAAACCGGCTGCATGCACGCCTGCCTGCAAAAGATAGCGGGAGCTATTGGTGAGCGCCCAACGTTCCAGCGAGGAATAGTTGCCGATGCCCGCATTACCTGTACGGCCATAGCTGGCCCTGATCCTGAGGTAATTCACCGCGGAAACGGATTTCAGGAAATGTTCTTCCGACAGCACATATCCCACCGAGGCCGCGGGGAACACATGGTATTTCTGATTGGCGCCGAAGCGGGACGAACCGTCGACACGCAGCGTGGCACCTGCCAGGAATTTTTCCTTCCAGGCGTATTGGGCGCTGCCGAAATAGCCTGCGAAGGAATTAACGTTGGTAACAAGCGCCGCGGGCGTAACGGCATTCCTGAAGGAAGCCATGGCAGGCTGCCGCAGGTAGTCGCTCACAAAGCCTTCGCCTTCCGCGAAGAAGTACGGGTTGTCGTTATAATAAAATTCAAATCCCGCTACACCTGTGAGCTGATGGCCTTTGAATTTCTTTTTGTAATTGAGCGTGCCGCGGATGTTGTAAACATTCTCGGAATACTTTTCATACCCGGCATAAGCGGTAGGCACGCCTTCCCTGCCATTGCCAGACCCCACGGAGCCGAAGCGCACAAAGCGGGAGAGATAATCCCTGCGGGTATGGTAATACTGGTCCATCGCAGCATCGAGGCGGAGGTCCAGCCCCGGCATGATGTCGTACGTGATGTTGGCGGCAATGAACACACGGCGCGTATGCTCTTCATTATCGTAATTGGCTTTATCCTGGAAGGCGGTGACGTTGGAACCGGGGAGGTTGTATATCGCGGGGTCGGACGGAAAGAAATACTTGCCGCTTTTCATGAAAGGATATACGGGCAGATTGCGCTGCGCGGCATTGAAACCGCCGCCGGTGCTGTACCCTGTGGGCATATTGAAGTAATCCACATAATTCATTCCCGCATTCAGCCCGATGGAGAGCCGCCGGGTCACCTGGTTGGTGACTTTTATTTTCCCGGTATAGCGGACGAGGTCATTACCGGTGAGGATACCTTTTTCCTTGTGATAAGAACCCGAGAAATAAAAGCTCGTTTTTCCGCTGTGGTACCCGGAAGAAAGAGATACATGCTGCACATTGCCGGGCTCCAGCGATCTGTCCACATGATCCGTGCTGGTATTTTCCGCTTCGCCGCGGGTGAGCCCCGAAGCAGTGGGGAACGGGGCTTCGCCGGCGCCGCCGCTGTTTACCCAGGCTTTATCCAGCGCGTTCAGGTATTGCGGGCCGTTGAGGCTGTTCACACGGTTGGTTTCGCTGGTCACGCCGTAGTAGTAATGCAGGCGCACGTCATCGCGGCCAACATTCGCGCCTTTGCCGGAACGGGTGGTGACTACGATCACGCCGTTACCGCCGCGGGAGCCGTAGATGGCCGTGGCGGCGGCATCCTTCAGCACTTCTATCGATTCGATATCATCCGGGTTGATGTCTACCAGCGGGTTGAAGGTAGCCCCCCAGTTACCGGCGATACCCGCTTCCTTTACTTCACGCGGACCGCTGTATACAGGTACACCGTCGATCACATACAGCGGCGCTGTTTCCGCGTAAATGGACGAGGTGCCGCGTACCCGCACGGTCACTTCACTGGCGGGCATGCCGTTGGCCTGCGCAATGTGCACACCGGCCAGCCGGCCCTGTAAAGCGGATTTGAAATTCGGCGTCAGTGAATGTTCGATCGTGTTGCCGGACACCGCTGCCGCCGCGCCTGAATAACTGGTGGCCGGCAAAGTGGCGTAGCCTGTCTCTACCACCGGGCCGGCGCTGTCTTTCGGCAGCGGCAACAGTACCACGGGTTTCTTCGCGCTCTGGGCGGAACTGTCCGCCGCAACCGCCAATATGGTGATGATGCTGTATAATATCTTTTTTACCATGAGCTTGTTCATTTTTTGATTTCCAGCTGAATGTATTCATTAGCAAGATCCAGTACGGCCGTGTTGTTGATCATGTTGATGACCGGTGAAGGCACCCGTTTTACCTGCATGCCGATGTAATGCGCCACGCCTTCGCGTTCCGTTCTGGCGATGTAGCACTGGTTGGGGGACAGGTAGCCTGTGCCGGAGCCGGGTTCGCCGCCTGTCATGGTTACGCTGGTCAGCTCCTGTTCCGGCGCGATGGCCTGGTACGTGGCTTCATAGGTGGAGGGTTCCTTGCTGTAATTCGCGGCGGTGGTGAGCTTGAAGGTGGTGCCATTTCCGCTCGTCCATCCGTTCAGTACGGAAAAAGTAACGTCCTGCAGCGGAAAATGAGAATCGTGTACAACGCCCACGAGATCGGGGTTGGCGGCGGCGCCGCTGCCGCTCACGAGGTCCAGCGCGCTGAAATTGAAATAGGTTTTCGCGGCATCGCTGTACAGCTTCATGTTCTGCATGCCGTTGCTCAGCATCCTGATCACATATTCCCCTTCATAATCTTTAGATGCGGTAGTGGCGGTAAACCTGATCCGCACTTCGGCATCTGTGTCTGTGGCGGAAGGAGGCATGGAATATTCAAAGGTCTGGAAGCCGGCAAATGTATGGGCGTCCTGTGTCAGATCAGGATACTGCGGCAAGGCAACATATTCTTCCGATCCGGGCAGCTTGAAGCGGAGCTTAAAGCCGGTAACCGGTTCCGGCGCGCCGGCCCTGAATTTGAAGGTGACGATCTGGCCGGGATAGGCTTCCTGGTATTGGGAAAGCGGGCTGAAGATGATGCCTTCGGCGGGCGCCGGCGCATCGTCATCCCGGTTGCAGCCCAGCATGCAGGCGAGTATCAGTAAATATATTGAAAATCTCATCTGTTAGTTTTTTTAATAATTGTTGTCCAGCAAAGGATTGCGGGCCATGTCTTCTACAGAATATTTGAGTACCAGCTCGAGGCCGTTCCAGGGAAGCGGCGTCTGGTCTGCACGGTCACCCGCGGGGATGGGCACTTTCATTCTTCGCAGGTTATGCAGGCGGTCGCCTTCAAAAGCCAGTTCGCGGATACGTTCAAGCTTGATCGTATCGAGCAATGCGGCCTGCGATATCCCGTCATCCAGCAACGGTATCTGCGCCCTTTCACGGATGGCATTGCAATCCGCGATCGCATCCGGCAGGTTGTTGGCGGCGGCATTGATCTCGGCGCGGTCCAGCAGCAGTTCCGCCGTTCTGATCAGGGGAATGTTGTAATGCTGTACCAGGCTGTACTTGATGGGCGTCACCTTTCCGTCCGCCAGTGTTTTGAAGAAGGTCGTCCACCGCAGATCGCTGGCGCTGTAGTTCGCGTCCGCCAGGAATTTTTCGCTCACAATACCTTTTGGCGCGGCGTTGTTGATGGTATAGATGCTTTCGGTATTGGTGCTGTTCCAGTAGGGCGCGAGCGAGTTGGTGGTGATGGAGCTGGTGGACTGATAGATGCATTCCGGATCGGTATCATCGGCGCCGCGGGCGGAGAACAGGGCGGACAGGCTGGCTTGCAGCGGATGGCTGGAAGGGATGCCGGGCGTTGCGCCGATCAGTCCGTCGATCGTTTGCTTTGCCATCGTGCTGTTCAGCTGCTGGAAATATACTTTCGCCAGGTAGCCGCGCGCCGCGTCTTTCGTTGCGCGGCCGTTGAAAACGGCGGCATGCTGCGCGGGATCGAATGCTTCCGGCAATTGTTCCTCCGCTTTTTTGAACTCCGCGATCACAAAGTCGTATATCTCTTTCAGCGTTGCACGCGGTTTGATATTGCTGACGCGGTCGTCTACCGGATGGTCCATCAGCACAATGCCTGGATGGGTGTTGTCCGGCGTGGCATCCCAGGGCTTTGCCCAGAAACGCACCAGCTCGAAATGCGCGGCAGCGCGCAGGAAGTGGCATTCGCCCATGATGCGGGCCTTGTTGGTGGACCAGCCAAGATCGTCTTTGGCGAGGTCGTTCTCCGCGGCGCGCAATATCAGCGCTGCCGCGTTAATGCAGTTGTACAGCTCACGCATGCGGATGTCGTTCTGCAAACGGAGGTCGGTGGCCGATATTGTTTCCGTCACGATCGCGTCCATGTCGCGGTCGTAAAAGCTCATCTGCGTCCGGATGGCGGAACCCCTTATCACGAGGTGATCTGCCAGCGCTTCGGACCACAGCGTATAATGCCTTCCAACATCCGTGTGCAGCTGCGCATAGGCATAGTTCAGCCCCCCGTCCATCCCGTCTACGGTAGACAGGATCAGCTCTTCCGGGGAAGTGGATGCGGGCACGATCTCGAGCATCTTTTCACAGCTCTGAAAGAGAAAGCAGGAGAGCGCCAGTATAGTGAAGATCTTTTTTTTCATCCTTGATTTTTTTAGAAGCCAATATTTAATCCGAACGTCATCATCCTTGATTGCGGAACAACGTTCCCGATAATGCCATATGCGATGTTCCTTTCGCGGTAATCGCCTGAAACGGTGATCGCTTCAGGGTCCACGCCTTTGAACTTCGTCAGCAGGAAGAGGTTCTGGCCGGTGAAGGACAGGCGGGCGGAACGCAGCCGGAGCGCGGAAATGATGCTCTTCGGAAGCGTGTATGCCAGTTGCAGGTTTTTGAGGCGGATGAAAGAAGCGTCTGACAGGAAGCGGGTTGTATTGTAAGTCCGCAGCACATCGTTCGTGGCATCGTTATAATATACTTTGGGCACGTCGGTGACCTGGCCGGGATGCGTCCAGCGGTTGAGCATGGTGGTGGGCAGGTTGCCGATGTAGATCTTTGAGCCGGAGTTATCGTAGGAGATGTTCCCCACGTAGCTGGCTACACGCTCTCCGGCATCCAGCAGGTAGTTGCCTACCCTGAACGAGAAGAATATGCTCAGGTCGAAACCTTTATAGGAAAAGGTGTTGCCGATACCACCGTAGAACTTGGGGGCGGGCAGCGTATTGAACTGCGGTTTGCGGGCGGCTGCCAGCTCCATGGCGTTGAGGCTGGATGCCAGCACTACCTTGCCGTTCTGGTCGCGGATCAGCTCTCCGCCGGTTTCGGGGTCTACTCCTACCCATTCTATCAGGTTATACACCGGTCCTTCCCTGCCTTCATATAAATAGATATCGCCTTTGCCACCGGAGATCAGGTCCGGCGTAAGACCGCCGAGGCTCACCACTTCGGTCATATTGCGGGTGATGTTGAAATTGGTCTTCCAGGTGAAATCTCCCTGGATGTTGATGGTATTGATGGAGAACTCGATGCCTTTGTTGATGAGGGAACCGCGGTTCTCAAGATAGGTGGGCGAAGTGCTGGGCAGCCCAAAACCGAAGGTGGTGCCGGTGGGAATGGCGAGCAGCATGTCGCGCGTGGTGTAGTGGTACACATCAAATGTAGCGTTGATGCGGCTGTTGGCAAAAGCCATGTCCAGCCCGCCATCCAGCTTCACGCCTTTTTCCCAGCGAAGGTCCGCGTTCGCGGGCCTGGCGGGGTTACTCGTGGCAGTGCCCATGTAACCGCTGGTGTTGAGGCTGGTGCTCCAGGAAGGGATGGCCACCACATTGCTGATGCCTTGCGCGTTCCCTGTGAGGCCCACGCTGGCGCGGATCTTCAGGAAGTCTACAAAACGGTTGCCTTTCATGAACCTTTCGTCAGAGATCACCCAGCCGCCGGATACAGCGGGGAAGGTGCCGAAACGGTGATTCCTGCCGAAGCGGGAGCTTCCGTCCCTGTTCACGATAAAGCTGAGGAAGTATTTATCATGGTACTTGTAGTTGACACGGAGGAAATAGCCGAGATTGGCGGCGGGCTCCCCTACGGCGCCGGTCTGGAAGCCGGTGCTGATGGACGCCGCCTGCGAGGGATAAAGGAAATTACTGTTGGCAAAGTTCTCTCCGTACATCGCTTCGTACAATGCATCGTTCTTCGAGAAACGCATGCCACCCACCGCGTTGATCTTGTGGTATTTGCCGAGCGTTCTGTCGTACGTCAGGAAGCTTTCCACGGAGTTCATCCAGCCAAAGGAATTTTGATGCTGCCCTTTGGCAAGCTGATCGTCCGGGAAGGGACTGATGCTGCCGCTGTTGCTGGTGCGGAAGCGGAGCAGCCCTTCCATGAACGTAAGACCAAGCTGGTTCCAGTCTTCCCGCTGTGCATTCGTACGGAACTTCAGTCCTTTTGCCAGGTCGGCCTCGAAATAAACCGATCCCTGCAAACGTGTTCTGCGGCTGTTATTGCTGTACAGGTCCCTGTCACGGAACGCCAGCGGGTTGGCCCAGGGATTGAAATAGGTGCCGTCGTGATTGTATAGCGGATAAATAGGAAGGTTCGTGCTGATGGCCGCGCCGTAGCCGCCCGCCGTGGTCACGGTACCGGAACCGAGCCGGAATTCCTTGTTCAGCGAGGGCGCGATGGTGCCGCCGAAGCGGATATGTTTGTTGAAAGTATGATCGATGTTCACGCGGAGGTTATACTGATTCATTTCCGAGCCGCGGATGTTCGCCAGCGTTCTTTTGTAGGTGCCGCTGAGATAGAACTTGGTGCGGCTGGTGCCGCTGCTGGCGGAAAGGCTGATATCCTGGAAGAGGCCGGTGCGCAGGATGGCTTTCAGCTGGTTCACGTCCGTGGTGTCCGCCATACCGCGGTCGAAGTTCATGATCTCGGGCATGGGCGTGGGCGTGAGCGGCAGGCCCTCGTTGGCCGGATCGCTGTAGAAGCTGTTCCGGTGCGCTTCGTCCATGATCATGAGCAGCTGCGGGCCGTTCAGCAGGGCTTTTTCTTTGGATATTTCCGTAAAGCCGGTGGTGGCGCTGAAGTTGAAATTGGTTTTCCCGTTCTTCGCGCGCTTGGTGGTGATGAGAATAACGCCGCCGCTGCCCCGGGCGCCGTAGATGGCGGCGGACGCGGCGTCTTTCAATACTTCTATCGATTCAATATCGTTCGGATTGATGTCCGCCATAATATTCGTCTGCGTACCGCCGAGGTTCGCATCGTTGGTGATCGGGGCGTCGCCGTCGCCGCCACCGCCGGAGAACATGGGCACGCCGTCGATCACATAGAGCGGGCCGGCGCTGCCGTTGATGGTGTTGAGCCCGCGGATGCGCACGTTCACGGCCGCGCCGGGCACGCCGCTGGATTCGTACATTTCCACGCCGGCCATCTGGCCCTGCATGGCGGACTGAAAGCTGTTCACATTGTACTTCTCTATTTCGGAGCCTTTCATGGTAGACACCGAGCTGGTGAGGTCGCGCTTCAGCTGCGTACCATAACCGATCACTACGGCCTCGTTCAGAGATGTGTTGGCAGAGCGTTCCAGTATAATATCTATTACACTCCGGGAATTAACGGGTATCTCTCTTTTGTCGAACCCGATAAATGTAAATACAAGGGTGCCGTTGCCATCCGGCAGCCGGATGCTGTAATTCCCCTTTTCATCAGTGATGGTACCGGTATTGGTACCTTTCAATTTTACGGTGACGCCGGGCAGGGTTTCCCCTCCTTTGTCCCTGACGGTACCAGTCAGCCTTATTTCCTGGAAAAGTGCGTTGGAATAGGCAGGGATGCTAAAGTAAAAGACACTTAATAGCAACAGGCTGGAAAAGCGATGTTTTCTTTTCATATCGTGGCTTGTCTGTTAGGTAATATGTATCAGTTGGTTGATCCTCGAACTTTTTCAAAGAAAAGGCAGGATCAACAAATGGTGGTACACTATAGCTACAATGTAGTATACTATAGCTCATTTAGCCATGGCAGCGGATTTCAGGCATGGATTCGGTGCTGGTCCCGGTACTCCTTGGGGGAGCATTGGTACCTTTTTTTGAATTCCTTGAAGAAGTAGGACTTGTTATTGAAGCCTGTTTTGTAGAAAATTTCGGAGACGGTGAGTTGGGTAGACACCAGCAAAACGCCTGCCCGCTGGAGCCGGATGTGCCGGATAAATTCGGAGGGCGCCATGTCCGACAGGGCTTTCAGCTTCCTGTACAGCTGCATCTTGCTGACCACCAGCTTTTCTTCGAGAAAAGCGGCATCCAGCTCGGTATTGTCCATATTCTCCTCTATGATCTGCACGATGCGGTTCAGGAAGCTCTTGTCGCCGTCCGCCAGCTCCTCTTCCGCGATCCGGTTGGTGAGATCGTCTTTTTTGAACAGGTTGAGCAGGCGCTGGCGGTATTCCAGCAGGTTCCGGACCCTCACGAGCAGGTGCGCGGTGTCAAAAGGTTTGGGGATATAAGCGTCCGCGCCCACGTCGTACCCTTCGGTTTTCTGTTCGAGGGTGCCGCGGGCGGACAGATGGATGAAGGGAATATGGCAGGTGTCCGGCGAGTTCTTGACCTTGTTGCAAAGCTCCAGCCCGTCGATTTCCGGCATCATGATGTCGCTGATGATGAGGTCCGGCAGCGTATTTTTCATCAGTTCCAACGCCAGCCGGCCGTTTTCCGCTTCATATACAATGTAGTTCTCTGCCAGGATGTCGCGCAGCAGGTAACGGATGGCAGGCTCGTCTTCCACCACCAGGATGGATTTTTTGTCCTGCCCCTCCAACGCCGCCACCAGCGCATGCTTGTTATGCTCTCTCGCGGAGCGTTGCACTTCGGCATCCGGACCAGAGGCGATGGAGCGCAGCAGGTAGGAAGGCGACTGGGATTGCGGCGTTTCGGTTTCTCCGGCTTCGGCGAGCGGCAGCCAGACCTTGAAAGAGATCCAGTTGTTCTCGCTGGTGGCGGAGATCCTGCCGCCGAGCAGGTTCACCAGCTGCTGCGTGAAGGCCAGGCCGATGCCATGACTGTATTTGTCGTCATTAGCGGCATTGACCACAAAGAATTTATCGAATATCTTACCCAGCTGCTCCTGCGACAGGCGGCAGCCGGAATTGGCGACGGTGATCTCCAGCGCTTTGTCTGCCCCGGCGGGATATACGGAGAAAATGATCTCCTCTTCGCTTTCTGAATGTTTAAACGCATTGGAGAGCAGGTTGAAGATGATCTTTTCCAGCTTGTCCTTGTCCATCCACCCCGTGATGCCCGGCTCTACCAGTATGGAGTACTGCAATTTTTTCTGTTCGCATAAGGGCACGAACAGGTTGGCGATGCCCGTCAGCAGTCCAGAAACATCCAGGTGGCCGTCGTGCCGCTGCAGGTGGCCGGCTTCGGCTTTCCTGAAATCCAGCAGCTGGTTCACGAGGTAGGTGAGCCGGGATGATTGCTGGTGGATCATGGACAGGAAATAATTGCGGTCCGTGGATTGTTCTTTCTTGTACAGGAAGCGTTCGATGGAGCCGTTGATCAGGGTGAGCGGGGTTTGCAGCTCGTGGGTGATGTTGGTGAAAAAGCCCAGCTGCTCCTGGTGCAGCTCTTCGTCTTTCAGGCGCAGCAGCCGTTCCGTTTCAAATTCATGCCGCTGCCGGGATTGTTTGACCAGGTAGCGGATGAGTATCACGAGGATAATATTAAAGGCGATGAAATACAGGAGCTTCGCCCACCATGTTTTCCACCAGGGCGGGAAAATGTGAATGGTCAGCGTGGCGGGCTTTTCATTCCACTTCCCGAAGCTGTTCGCGGCCTTTACCTGGAAGGTGTAGGTGCCGGGGTCCAGGTTGGTGTAGGTCACCGCCCTTTCCGCGGCACTGGTATAGATCCAGTCGTTATCAAAGCCCTCCATTTTATAAGCGTAGGCATTGTTCTCCGGATCGGAAAAATGCAGCCCCACAAAACCAAGCGTGAATACGTTGTTCCGGTAGCCAAGCGAGATCTCTTTTGTTTCGGTGATGGACTGTTCCAGGATCACATCTCCATTGAAAGCTTTGCCGATGCCTACTTCCTTGTTGAACAATTTCAGTTCGGAAATGGCGACTTCCGGCAGCACATCGTTATGGGAGATCTTCTCCGGATCAAAAACGAGAAAGCCGTCCGCCGCGCCGAACAGCAGGTTGTGTGCATCGAAGCGGTAAGCGCATCCAAGGCTGAAATTCAAGGTGGGCAGATAGTGCCGGAACTGTTCCGTGCGCACATCGAAATGCAGCAGCCCTTTGATGGTGCTGATCCATAAGCTGTTGTCTTTCCCGGCAAGGATGCCGTTCACGGACTGGTCCGCCAGCCCGTCCTGCTCAAAATAATTTTTTACGTTATAATCATACTGCCCGTTGTTCAGGCTGTTCAGCGTGATCCTGTTCAGGCCGGATTCCGAGCCGGCCCAGATCACGTTGGCGGGATATTCGAGGATGGAATAAATGATGTTGCCGAATACCTTCTCTCCCGCTTTGTTCGGCGTTACCCTGGTGAAAACGCCGGTGGACGGGTTGAGATAGCTGAGGCCGGAGGTTTCAAAGCCCACCCAGATGAAGCCGTTATGGTCTTCATGCAGCGAATGCACAAACGAAGAGCTGAGGCTGCGCGGGTTGGCGGGATCGTGCGCGTATTTCAGATGGCTGCCGTCTTTCCGTATCTGTATCAACCCGTCGTTCGTGCCGAGCCAGGTATTTTCTCTGGAATCCCGGAGTATGGTGAAGATGGCAAGGCCGGTGGCTTCTTTCACCATGGTGGCGGCGCCCCGCCGGTCCACCTTCATTGCGCCGCCGAGGGTGCCCATCCACGTTTCACGGCCGTCCATATATATAGAACGGTGTGAATTGAAAGCGGAGGGCTGGAAACGGAACGGCTTCGTTGCATTGTCGCGGATATTGAACTGGTAGCAGGCGTTCTTGGCCGTGCCGATCCAGATGTTTTCGCCGTCGGGCGTAAAGATGCTGCGCACCTGGTCTTTCGCCGAGGGGTCTTTAAAAGTGAAGTACTGGAAAGGGAGGATGTGGAGGTTGAGCTTGTTCAGCCCCAGTTCCGTGCCGCACCATAGATTGTCCGTGCGGTCTATGAACACTTTGTAAACGGTGTTGTTGCTGAGGCTTTGGTTGTTGAGGGGGTTGTTCCGGTAAAAACTCACCTTTGAAGCGGTTGTACCGGGATGCTCGATCTTGGCGATCCCGCGGTCCGTCGCCAGCCAGAAATCACCGGCGGGTGATTTGCAGATGTCGAATACTTCGGTTTGATGCAGATGCTGATCGAGATAACTTTGTTTGCCATAATCCCCCGTTCCCGGATCATAACTCAAACGGATAATGCCTTCCGAGCCGGTGGCGATGTAGAGGTCTTTCTGATCTTCCAGCAGCGACCAGAAGTAAGCGCCGTAAGGATCGGGCTTCACGCTGATCTCGTAGAAGCGGTGCGCGCCGCTGCGGGTGTTGAAACGTACCACGCCCATTGCCGTCGCAATCCAGATATGATCGCCGTCTGACCGGATGATGCTGCTGATGTAAGTGCGGAAAGGCGCTTCGCTGAACCTTTCAAATTTCCCGGTGGCGGGATCGAGCTTTGTAAGTCCTTCCCTCGTGCCGATCCAGAGCTTGCCCGATGTATCGAATAATAAAGAAGTGATGTTGTTGGAAAAAATAGAGGTGCTGTCGCCCGCTGCATGCTGGTAAGCCTTGAACTGTCCGGTTTTCGCATCAAAAACATTCAGTCCGTCCAGCGTGCCGATCCAGATGCGCTGCGCGGCATCTTCACAAATGGCGAAAGCCCAGTTGCCGGAAATACTGTTGGGGTCATTATTATTATAATACTTCCGGAAGCTGTAACCGTCATACCGGCTGACGCCGTTCATCGTGCCCACCCACAGAAAACCTTTGCTATCCTGGAATACCGAACGTATACGGTTATCCGGCAGACCTTCCTTGCTGGTATAGCGGGTGAAAAGAAGATCGGAAATTATCTTGTTCCCCGCAACCTCCCGATTCTGCGCGGATGAAACTCCGGCACTGCAAATAATGAACAGTAGTAAGATAAACCCCCTCATGGCATAATGTGGAATGTGTATATCGGGAAAACGGTGGTTGACGGCCCGTATGCAGATATACTATAGCTTATTGCAAATATGGTACACTAACGGCAAAAAAGATACGCCTATTTTTACGAAATAAAAAAACAACGATGCGCAGGCGATCCACGATTATCTTGATGCTGATGCTTCCGGCATTTTCTTCTTTCGGCCAGACGATATTCAATTATACAGAATCCGCAAAACCCGGTGAAGTAGTGGGGATACAGGGCGATGCATTTGGGAACGTTCCCAAAGTGTTCTTCGCTGTGATCAATGGCAGCTCTGTTGAGCTTCCCTTACTGGAAAAGGATACCAATTATGTGGCCGTGCGCATTCCGGTGGATGCGCCGGAAGGAATGTATGTGTTGAAAGTGGGCAATAGCCAACCGGTATACATTAACCGCGCAAGGGTGATGTCTTATGAATATGACGAGGTGATGCCCGGCACAGTGTTCCGCCTGTTTGGACGGAATATGTGGATGAATAAAAATGCGAAGGTGCAGTTCGTGCATCCCGCAAATGGCCGCACGGCAAATGCCGATATTATAAAAGGCGATGCATTTTCCCTTCAGCTGAAAACGCCCGGTACGCTCGAAGCTGGCGTACGGTATAAAATAAAGGTGAATAACGGAACGGGCGGTCATCATGGCGACAGCTATTTTGATGAAACCCTGCTGGTGCGGAAAGCAGCAGCGGACCCTTTCGGCCTGAACGTGCCCTGGGGCGCCGATTTCAGCTTCTCCCGAAATGTCTATAACATCAAAACCGATACCCGCCTCATCCAACGCAACAAAAATGATGACCGCCTCGTGATACAGGAAGCGATCGACAAAGCACATGCGGACGGCGGCGGCGTGGTATATCTTCCCGCCGGTCACTATAAATTGATATATGAAACCGGCAGCGGCCTCATCATGCGCTCCCGCGTGGTGCTGAAAGGCGATGGCAAAGACAAGACCATTATCACCTACGGCTACGGCAAACCCTTCTCCACCGAAAGAGTGAAAGCTCCCTACGGCTGGACGCTCGGCTGGCCGGACAGCCGCTCCGAAGGTATGGCGATGGTATGGCCCGGCGGCATCACCACCAGCGGCCTCCTCGATCTTTCCATGAAAAATGTAAATGAAAGCGGCGCCTTTGTGCATACCATCAAGAACATGCCGGAAGGCGGCTCGCGGCTGTTCGTGGTCAACTGCGGACTGGATTTTAATACCGGATGGGGACTGGCGCTTGTGAATGTGGACAAGCTGCTGCTGGCCAACAACACCATGAAAAGCACTTCAGTGGACGTTCGCGGCATCAACGCCCCTACCCGCACCTGGCCGCAGGACATCAAAAATTCGTATAACGTCATCTGCCGCAACAACACTTATGAATACAATGCCGGAAGATTCGGCGCCAACGGCTGCCATCATGCGATCTTCGAAAACAACCGCTTCATCCGAAACGGCGATCACCAGGCCAAAGGCGAAACCGGCGGGCTTAGTCTTGATTATGTAACAGATGTGATCGTACAGGCGAACACGTTTGAAGTAACGGGAACGCCTGTCCTGAACAGGAACCAGGGCGAAACCATTCTCAGCCAGGGCGGAAACCCGCATCAACAAAGCATGGGCAAAGTCACCAAAGCCGGCGCCCTTACGCTGGAAGACTGGAAAACGGAGTGGCAGGACTTCACCGACCGGGTGATGACCGAATGGCAATACGCCATCCATCCCACCAACTATACCGTAGCCATCGTGCATGGAAAAGGCGCGGGGCAATGGCGCACCATCGTCAAAAATAATGATACCGTACTCACGATCGACCGGCCCTGGGACGTAGTGCCCGCGCCCGGCAGCCATTATGTGATCACCCAATGGTCCTGTTACCAGATGCTGGTAAGAGATAACATCCTGAAAGGCAACAACCGCGGAATATGGATGTACTGCGGCAATGCGGACCTTGTGATCACCGGCAACAAGCTCGTCAACTCGGAAGGCATCTACATACGGGCAGACCAGCGGCTGGCTTACAAACGCTACAACCTTTCCTGGAACACGCTGATCACCAACAACACCGTGGAGAACACGGACGGCAGACGTGCCGCCTTCATTGCCGCTTATCTTGCGCAGGAGAAAAACGCGAACATCTTTGGTACCGGCATGCTGAACATGACCGTGCGCGGGAATACCGTGCGCGCCTATACGCCGAACGTGGTGAAAGGCAGTTTCGTGAAGGGGGAAGGGTATTTCAACGCCAATGGCAGCGGGGAGATCGTTGCCAAAGGGGCGCCCGGCATACTAGGCAGCATATTTGAAAATAACCGGTCAATCAATACGGGTGACAGCCTGAAGCTGGCCGGCAGTGTATTTCATACGGTAGTAAGCAATGAATAGCTTTTTGCCGCAAGCATCAAAAGAAATAACTACATCTTCAATAGCAAAAATCAAGAAATGAGCATTTTAAAATTCCCGTTAGTTCTCCTGACGCTGAGCGCACTCTATGCGTTCGGCCAGGAGAAAGATTTTTCCCAGGAAGCCGCGGAAAAGGAAGCGCTGCAAAAGTACGAAGCCGCGCATCCTCCCCGCGATTCCATGCCTATGCCCGCACCCGCCGAACAGGAAGCATTCCTCGGCGCACATCTTGTAAGAAGCGCCACCCTGCTGGCTACCAGCACCGCGCAGCGCCGCCTGCCGGTGAAGATCATTATATATGGACAATCCATTACCGGCAGCTCCCTGTTCACCGCGGAAATGTCCAACTACCTGAAAGCGCATTTCCCGCATGCGGACATCACCCTCGAAAACCGCTGCATCGGCGGGTTTGGGGCCAGCCAGATCATCCGTACCGCGCCGCACGATATCTTTAATGCCAATGCCGACCTCATCATCTTTCATGTATACGGTGGTGAAAAAACCGGCGAGCTGGAAGAGCTGTTCACCGGCATCCGCCGCTACACTACGGCAGACGTACTGCTCATGAACCATCATGTAAACGGTGATCAGAAAAAACCGAATGAAACATCCGCCGCCTATCTCCGCTACATCGCGCAGAAATATGACTGCGAGCTGGCGGACATTTCCGCGGAATGGCCCGTCTACCTCGAAACCAATAACCTGGCACCCAAAGATCTGCTACGTGATAACGTGCATCCCAACCGCAACGGCAACTGGCTGCTGGCGCAGCTGGTAGGCCGCCACATCCGTTACAACCCGCTATTTCCAAATCCCTCGTACCGCAGCGTGCAAACGTATTTCACCGCACCTGCTTTCGATAAAGTAAACACCAGCCCTATCTCCTACTCCGGCACACCCTGGCGGAATGAGAAAGGCACGGCGGTGAGCGATTCCCGTAACAGCAAAATGAAACTGACCTTTCACGGCAACCGGGTAGACGTGATCACCGAACTGCCGTCAACAGGCACCGCACGCATACTGATCGACGGCAAACCGCCCACCGCATATACCATGACGCGCCCCAGCGCCGGCCCCGGCACCTGGTGGCCCGGCATCCGCAAAGTATCACATATCAAACCTCTCATTCCGGAAGACTGGACGCTGAAGATAGAAAGCATCAATGCGGATACGACGGTGTTCACTTACAGCGTGCATGGCACTAAAACCGGCAACGACGGCGCCGGCAGCAGCGCGGAAACTTTTGTATCAAAATCGGGGCGCGTGGTGATTGAGCCTTCAGATGTGATCTTTGCGAATATTAAAAATACTTTCAAAACTGCGGTCCCGGTTGGGTTTATTACCCACTGGTCTGTGGTGCCGATGTTTGTGGATACATTTCGTGCGCCGGATATGACGGATAAGAAGAAATTGTACAAGACCACGCTGGTTTGGGGGCTGGAGAACGGGGTGCATACGCTGGAGGTTGTGCCGAATGGGGATGGGGCTGTGGGGGTGACGGGGTTTGAGGTGTATAGGCCGGGGGTGGAGGATTGATGATGTTTTGTTTGGGGAATTGTAATAATGATTCCCCCAACCATTATTTCACAAGCTTAATCGGTAGTATTAAGACATATAAACTTGCTTTTATGACGTAATAATTAACATTGTGACATATAAAACTATATTTATGTCGTAATTAAGGACTTAATGTCGCAATGAGAATAGATGAAGCAATCATAGATCACGAAATGGATGATGACTATCTATTCTGCCATGCAGCCAAGAGTATTATGAGTGATAACGGCGCTACGCTGCAAGGATACACGGTATTTGTGAAACGGAGTGGCAATCTGCGTCGCAGCCTTTCAATGCGCAAACACTGGAACTGGAATTGAGCGACCTGCCGCTCTACATCGGTATTGAACCAGGTATGCCTGTGAGCAGTACAATTATCCAACCAGTGGAGTATGGCGGATGCGCAAAAATACTGACAGTATGATAGCCGAGCACTATTGAAAAAAAATATGCCCAATTAATAAATATAATTATATTGTGATGTAATCATTGCCCTTAACGATCAAAGTTGATCCATGAACCCAACCCGATTGACGTTAAAGTGCGAGCTATACCTGAATTTATTAGATGGAAACGCTATCAGCTTTGTCAATTTGAAATTGGGCAAATGATCAAGTGTCCATAACCCAGAATCCCTTATGTATGAAATTATTCCCTTTCCTGCTTCTAATCCTGTTGTGTCTACAGGAGATACCCAAGGCCCAAACCGTTAGTCCGGGCGATGTTGTCAAAGGTCTAGCCGATCAAAAAGGAGGTGCCAATGTATCGTTCTCTACAGGAATAATGCACTATAGCATTCCGCTATTCCAGGCCAGCCAGGATGAATATAGTTTGCCAGTAGCATTAACTTACAGTGCTGGTGGTGTAAAGGTGAATCAGACGCCAGGGTTAGCCGGGCTCGGTTGGGGGTTAAACTTTGGTGGCGGAATCATTACAAGAACAATGAAAGGAGCATCTGCTGACGAAGATCAGAACATTGGCTATTTAAACCATCCGGCTCCCACCTCATATCCCGCATATGAAGAATATAAAAGAAATATAAATGCTAACAAAATAGATGGAGAATCTGATATATTTCAATTGGAGATGAATGGCTATTCTGTCAAATTTATACTTGTAAAAAAAGACAATAATGTTGAAGTTGAACCATTAATAAAAACTGATGTATCTATAACCTGTCAATTTGATGGGCCCAGTATTTCCGGGTGGATTGTTAAGGATCCGCTCGGGAATATTTATGAATTTATTGCCTCCCACCCTGGAAACACGTTTATCAAAAACCTTACACCAACGAACTCTTTTTCAGAGAACATTATAACTTCCTGGCATTTAAAGTCAGTAGAGTTGATGAATGATGGGAAAATTGATTATACTTACTACGAAGAACATTACGCCGAAGCTTTTAATTCCTACTCGAGTACATATAGTTTCTACGGTGTTCCGCTGGTTTTACCGATTTTAGGCAGTGACCCGGGCCTGAACAGCGCTTTAGCAAGTTTGCAGGCAAGCAGTCAAAACAATATTCAAAATCTGGAATTGCTTACGGACAACCTACGAAAGCTAACCGCAAACCGGGATAAAACACTCCGGGCGCTATCACCTAACTCAATGGATTATGTATTTCCCAGCGTAAACATGCTGAACCAAATGGACTTGTTGTCGTATAACGAGCGAATTCAACAACAACAATATGAAATTCAGCATGTTAACTGGGAACTTGAGAACATCCTTAATAATGTTCTGAGTATTATCGGCCAAATGTATAGTAATGATCATACTATACAGTCAGAGATCACCGAAGCAGGTCAGCACAATATACTTTTCAACAAGCTTATTAAAAAGATATCACTACGTAATTCCATTATCGAATTCAAATACATCCCGCTCATTAATTCCAAAGAAATTTATACTTATGACCGGATATTATTTCGTTCGATCAATGGTGAGGTGATAAAATTCGTTCAATTTGACTATAGCAGAAAAGGTTATCTAAAAAAGGTCCAGGTTGTAGCTGCAGACAAAACGGTTGAAAGGGAATACAAGTTCGATTATTACGATGAAGACGAAGACCTGCATATGTACGCCCAGGACTATTGGGGATACTACAATGGGAAAAGTAATAATACAACGCTTTTAATGGATGATCCTCGTTATATCGTATCGGGGTCGGGGGGAATATTACCGGTTTTCGGAAATGTAAACGTTCCAGGTGATTATCTTGATAAAGTTACTAATACCTATGGTGCCGCTGCAGACCGCAGGCCTGACTCCAGTATGGCAAAGGCCAGATCCTTAAAGCAGGTAACTACGTTAATGGGTAGCAAAACCAATTTCGAGTATGAAGGAAATACGGTGTATCTCGGCGCCTTCCCGGATCCCGTTCATACAGGTGGTCTGAGAATTAAGAAGATAACGCATGATCCAGGCTTTGGTACCCCTATGGTAAAGGAATATAAATATGATTTTCCTGCTACCGGCGATCCCACCAAACACCTCAGTTCAGGCCGTTTAGTAGACCTCTTAAAAAGAAATTTCATCTATCAATATTCGTATTCTCCCACATCTCCCCCGGATGTCATGGTATCTACAGACCCTATTGACTTCGGAAATCTTGACATATCGAATAGTAACAATGGCGTCTTATACCACTATGTTGAAGAAATCTCAAATGACAAATCCTGTATTGGATATAAATATGCTGCAATTCCACCTGTTAACACCTCCGCGTCCCATAAAAGCTTATTTGATGATGCATTACTGGCTAAAATTTTCTACGACTCTAGTGGAAAAATTGTGTATATAGAGCGTTATAGTTATCTAACCAATCAAGATTTAGATAGCAGGGATGAAGATCTGAATCTGGTATCTTACGATTATTTTCAACCATACACAAGCGCTGTTTATTCAGAATTAACACAGACATCAAAAGAGCCTGTTTTCTACGAAGCGAATTCACTCGCTCTGCAATTTCCGGATGTTAACTCCTATCATCTTTCTTTTGGAGATTACAACTTCTGGTTAAATCCTTACTCCCGGATATTCCTTCCAAATTATGCACCACGCTGTAAGACCTTTTTTTCCACGTTCGATTATACCATTCCTTTTAAGCAGGTTTTGCTACTAAAAGAAAAGCAAGAATTTTATTTTGGGGATTACGATACCGCTATAGCCTATGCCTCTTCCAATGTACCTGGCCTTCCTGATGAGAAAGCTTATTTGTTTGAACGACTGCTGGCGGCGCCGAATATTCCGGTCAATAAAACGGAGACGAAGTTCAGCTATGAAAACCCGGCGCATCTTATGCCTACAAAAATACAGTCAATTAACAGTAAGGGGCACCTGTCAACGGTACGCACCAAATATGCCGCAGATTATCAATTACCCCAGAATGAAATAATTTCCAGGATGCAGATGTATCATATTAAGAGCGCAATTATCGAAAAGCAGGGTTGGGTTTCCAGGGATCAGGGTATTACCTACGAATTTCTGAATGGCGAACGATTTGACTATGCTGAAGCTATTAATAACGGCAAGTCTGGTTTCCTGCAAAATAAACAACGGATTCTCCAGAAATCAACATCTTTCAACCCCTCTATTTATGGATTTTCAGAAAACCTATCAACAATCCTTCCATATACAAGTATAGCATGGGACAATAATACGCTATATCAAGCTGAAAACACGCTAAAATGGAAACAATATGCGGATTTCATGCGGCCGACGGCTATAGTTGACAGAGCAGGCAGAATTACCGATGTAAAAATTTATGATAATTTCCGGGGAACGTTGCTATTGGAAAGCAACTATATTGATCCCGACAATGCTACAGCAATTGACTTCTCTTCATATCAGGTTCACCCGTACTACAACAATTACAACTTGTTTAAGAAAGCATCCCCGGCATTGACAGAATATCCATATATCAGTTTCTTTGAAAAGCCCTTCTTTAACTTTATTCCGATAGATCTCTTTAAAATGGACCATATGCGATACATTTCAGAGGTTATCTCTCAACTGGATAGCTTTCATGATGGATACCCCTCTATATGGCAGTCGCTATACAACGACATTGAAATGTTCCGGGCCTTGACCGGTTTTTTCTATAAGGTAGAAGATCGGGTTTCCACGAACGAATTTAGCCAGGCAATTTATAATTTACGGAAGGCAATGGAACAAATCACGCCTCAAGAAATGGCTACACTATCAAACTATGACATAAGTGGATATAATTTTTACTACCACGAAATGTGGATATATGTTTCGGAACTTACAAATAGTCTCTTTACTGACGGCAGCATGGCTAATTATCAGAATTACGAGGACGTTATCCTGGCTGAAAAAAATCCCGTCATACCGACCGACGAGTCCGGTAGTGCAAGAATCAAGGTGAATGTTAATAATCTTGTTACATCCGGGAAGCACCTGGACGTTTACCTGGTTAACAATCCCGAAACATCCCTTTATGGGAAACTATACTACAATAATGGCTCTACATCAGGCGACTCCTTCCTGGCGACACCTACCAATGTAAGCGACAAAGTAAAGAAGGCTACGATAAATCTATCAGGCTTGCCTTCCGGTTCTCAATTGAAAGAAATCGAATTTAAGCTGTCGTCCTTCGAAGGCAGTTTTGTTGCATTGCCATCAAACAGCATATTCAAAGCATATTCCTATTTACCAGATGGCAACCCTTTTATCGTTTATGACCAAACCGGAGATTACACATCCATCTTTTATAATCAACTGGGTCAGCCTTCTTATACAAAAGATCAACGGGGAAATGTGCTATCAGTAGATTCGGTTTCTCTCGCAAACAATGTTATTTATAGTAGCACTGTTCAAGTGGAAATCCGAAACAATTATGATTTACTAAGCCCGTCGCCTGTAAATATCGAACTCATCGAGTTGATCGATAGTTTCACTGGCCGCCTCGTGGAAATGGAGGTACTTATTACTCCTGGCCAGATCTATCGTACGGAGATTCCCACAGGTACTTACCGGCTGTATATGAGAACCAGCAACCCGGTTAGTCAAATCATGTTCAATAATAGTGTATACACCCCGGGAGTTAGTTCCGCAGTGACCCTCACCAGCGGGATGAATAATGTCACAATATCTGTCAATCCCTAATTCGTAGATATGAAACTCGCGACACTTCATATCGCCAATATAAAAATCGTGCGATATAGAATATTAAAGTTATTGATGGCTTTGCTTTTGATCAACCCTCTTCAATATACGGTTGCACAAAGTCCGGAGCCCATACCGTCCGCCTATCCATCTAATATTCCCTTGAATATTTCCCAAAAATGGATTCCCCACTACCCTGTTAGTGATCCTGCCCAGGTCATCCATTCAGCCAGAACAGCCAGGGAAGTAACACTGGTCACTAAATACCTGGATGGAGCTGGACGGCCGCTGCAAATAGTGGCTAAAGCCGCATCTCCCCTGGGGAAGGACTATGTGATACCCATCCTGTATGACGTCAACGGAAAAGAAAGCATAAAATACCTGCCATACATTTCCGGGACATCCAGTGGAGAATTCAAACTCAATGCGTTCAGTGAACAGCAAACTTACATGCAGGCGCATTACCCGGGAGAAGATTTTTATTACGGCAAGATCGGCTATGAAAACTCTCCTTTGAACCGCATATTGAAAAGTGCTGCTGCGGGAAAAAGCTGGGTCGGCAGCAACCGGGAACAGCAATCCAGTTATCAGTCCAACTCCACTGCAGATGCAATCCGGATTTGGGAGATGTCCGGATCTATACCGGTCACTACCGCTACTTACCCCGAAAATGAGCTGATAAAAGTGGTGAATGTAGATGAAAATAACCATCAGCAGGTTACTTTCCTTGATAAAAGCGGGCAGTTGGTATTGAAAATGGAGGCCCTGGAAAATCCGGGCAATAATCATGAAAACTGGAAATGCACATATTATGTATACGACGATTTCGGGCACACTGTATTCATCATTCCACCCAAGGCTACTGAATATTTACGTACACATAGCTGGAACCTGAATGATAATGAACTGATCAACGAGCTATGCTATCAGTTTCAATATGACGAAAGAAATCGCATTATCTCTCAAAGCTCGCCGGGAGCGGAATTAAAGGAAATGGTGTACGATGTCCGGGATAGGATTGTATTCACTCGGGATGGCAATCTTCGTAATGCTTCCCAACCCAAATGGAATATTGTTTTATACGACGATGAAGACAGGCCTGTATTGAAAGGATTTTATCTTTCTGGTGCTACAAGGGCGGATCTGCAAACGCAAATGAATTCCGCTACCGAAGGAAGTACTTTTACATACTCCACGCCCGGGCCGGTAGACCTGGTAATTGCAGACCGCACATTAGTGCCTCCTGGATACCAGGCAAGATCCAGCATTACTTTTACGGAAGGTTTTGAAAGTGCCGTTAATGATGAGTTTACGGCGGAGATAGTGCCTGGTTTAACAAGCGGTACCGTTACTATCGCAGGATCAAATGTACTCAACGGTATTGATCAGGCAGATATATACCCGCTGACATATTTCTTTTATGATGCCTATGATGCGAGCGCCGGGACATTCAAAGCTGCAGACCTTAACAAGCTGGATGCCGGTAACAATACGAATGCAGAGGTCAATACTACGTATACCACCAAACTCCGTGGCGCTTTGACCGGCAAACGGGAAAGAGTCATAGGTACAGACCAGTGGCTTAATTATACTGTTTATTACGATGACAAAGGCCGGGAGCTTCAAATAGTTACGGATAACATCGCAGGCGGTCACAACATATTAACCCGCCAATACGACTTTGCCAGCAATCTACTAAGCCAGTATGAATATGTTACTAATCCACGCGCTGGAATTATACCAACAACGCAGGTACTTACCAAGTTTGAATATGGTAGCGATAATCGTTTAAAATACATTCGCAAGCGGCTGAATAACGAATCAACCGACAAACTCATTGCCACGTTAACATACGACGATGCTGGTCTGTTACAGAAGAAAGTACTCGGCAGCAACCTGGAGAGCCTGGAATACGATTATAATATCCGCGGATGGCTATCAGGCATCAATCGTAAATACCTGACCGGCCAGGAAAGTCATTTCTTTGGCATGGAGATCGCATATGATAACACAAACTCTTCTGTAAACAGCACCACTTATTCCAATCCCCGATATACGGGTCAGGCAGCCGGCACCATCTGGATGAGCGCCACAGATGGCATCCAAAGAAAATATGATTACAGCTATGATAACCTGGGGCAGCTACTAAAGGCAGATTTCACGCAGCAAAATGGAAACTGGGGAAAATCAGTGATGGATTTCACGGTTACAATGGGTGATGGTGTTAATTCCACCACTGCATATGACCGGAATGGTAACATTCTGAAAATGAATCAGGAGGGCGTACGGAGTTCCGCTGTTGTTACGATAGATGAGCTGGTGTATAATTATTCAGACAAAGGCAACAAACTCAGGTATGTAAGAGACGATCAGAACGATGAAAATAGCATCCTCGGGGATTTCAGGGAACCTTCCGCCAATCACACAGCCAACCTTTCCGGGGTTAGTGACTATCTGTATGACAGCAATGGCAACCTCACCAAAGACGATAATAAAAATATATCGGGGATCCGTTATAATCACCTTGATCTACCTGAAGAGATCACCGTTACCGGCAAAGGCACTATAACCTACCTCTACAGTGCAGGGGGCGTCAAGCTGCGGGAAACAGTTGTGGACAATAGTATTAACCCATCCGTTACAAAAGTTACGGATTATATAGGTAGTAATGTATATATCAACGATAGTCTTAAGTTCATCTTACATGCTGAGGGGCGCATCAGGCCTGTTTACCAAAACAGCACTCCCATACAATACACGTACGATTATTTTCTGAGTGACGAACGGGGGAACACCCGCATGGTACTAACTGAGCAAACTGATTTTTCCATGTACCTGGCTTCCATGGAGCAACAGCTTGCACCTGTTGAAAATGCGCTGTTCTCCAATCTTGATAACTCAAGGGCCGCAAAACCAGTAGGATATCCGGATACACAAGGCAACCAGTTTGTAGCCAGGCTAAATGGCAACACACCTGAACACCGGATCGGACCAGGTATCGTACTGAAAGTTACAGCAGGCGACACTATTCAAATCGGCGTAAATGCTTTCTATAAATCCATCGGCTATAAAAAACCGGCTAATACCATTCCTGCACAGGATATGGCAAGTGCTTTGGTGAATGTATTTGGCCCAACCCGGCAATTGGGGCACGACAAAATCAATATACCAATCGGCAGCAGCAACAGTTCCATGAGCAATGCTATCGGGAACAGCTACCAGCGTTTACGTCAAAAAGAAAACGACAATGGGCATTCACAAAAACTGCGCTCCTACCTGAACTACGCAATGTTCAACAGACAGTTTGAACTGGTAGAGGAAAACAGCGGGGCAAAACAGGTGCAGGAAAATCCTGACCAGTTACAAACGCTTGCCAACGGCAAAATGGTTGTAAAAGAAAGCGGGTTCCTGTACGTATATACCAGCAATGAAAGCTCACAAGACGTTTATTTCGATAACCTGGCGGTAATTCTAAATCCAGGCCCGGTTCTCGAGGAATATCACTATTATCCCTTCGGCGAAACGATGTACGCTATCAGTGGCAAGGCATTTACCAGCGGCAGCTACCCCGAAAACAGGGCACGCTATAACAGTGGAACGGAATTCAATGAAAGTCTCGGTCTGAACTGGTACGAAACACCTTTCAGATCTTATGATCCACAGATCGGCCGGTTCCATCAAATGGATCCACTCTCAACAGATTATCCGGATTGGTCTCCATATACCTACGCTGTCAATGATCCCATTAATATGAACGACCCCATGGGTCTGGAAGCTACCCCAAAATTTAACAAGGTCACTGACCTGATAAACTACATGTGGGATAATTCTAAAAATCATAGTGCTGTCTACTGGACAGAAGGGATTCTTTCGTACGCCGATGATTTCACTTTTTTAGCGGGAGGATTATGGCAGGATGATAATTTTTGGTATTTTAAAGCGGGTTTTTATTATGGGTACGAGGATAAAGAAAAGAAAATCCCGATCCTGGATGAAAACGGAAATGCGGGCAAATGGGGCTTAGTGCAGATGCCGAAAATAGATGTAAGAAAGGCTACCGCACATATTGAAGAGGAAAAAAAGCTGGACAATATACAGCTGGCCCTGGATGCTGGCGGTAACATACCGGGATATGGAGAAGTTATAGATCTTATAAATGCAGGCGTATCTTTCTACCGCGGAGATTACCTGGGAGGAGTCACCAACATTCTTTCGGCTGTTCCGATCCTGGGAAATGTTGTAAGCGGCGTCAAAACGGGCAGTAAAGTTGTAAAGGCTGCGGATGGTGCGGCGAGTGCCGCTAAGGAGGGAATACGATATACCAAATCAAGTTTATCACTTGGAAGAGAGATGCATAAGGGGTACAAATTAGCTGAACACGCCCCAGAGCTTGGCAGGTTTAAAGAGTTTACAGGCATCAAAGGCATACGCCCCGACTTCGTAGATTTTGGAACAAAGACGATTTACGAGTTAAAGCCTTTCAATCCAAGAGGTATTCAAATGGGTACGCAACAACTCAACAAATACAAATCTCTTTTTGAGCAGAATTATGGTGGCAGTTGGAAAACAGTTTTAGAGCACTATTAAAATACTTGCAATGGAAAAAAAAGAATTAGCAAGTATCTTGAGTGAGATACTTGTTCCGATTGGGTTTAAGAAAAAAGGAAATTATTGGGTTGTCAATGGTACTGAAATTACCAAAATGGTTAATCTTCAAAAATCACAGTTTAGTAACTGCTTTTACATAAACTACGGTTACATTCTAAATACTATCCCTTTAAATGGTTTGACAATGCACGTTTTTGGCGGCTTAGGCTCTTTGGATAGTAATGAAAATGCAAGAATTAAAGAGTTATTGAACCTTGAAAATAGTATCTCTGATGAAGAGAGAGCAAGCGGCCTTAAAAAGGTTTTGATTGAAAAATTAGCTCACAAAGTTAGTTCGGTTAATACAGAAGCAGATGTATTGGTGGAGTTAAAAAAGCAACCGCACTTAAATAACATTCCGCTGGTAGTGAAGCGACATTTCCATTTACCTGAATAAAGCAAAAGAAGGTGTCTCAAAAACAGAGGCACCCACTTTGTTATTTATTAAAAGCTTTTTCCGTTTTATAGTTCTGAATAACGTTGTCAGTGAGAAAGAACAGGTGCTTTTTAGTGTCCTGGGACAGCTTCTCAATATCCTGGATACGTTTTAGCGTGGTGAAACGTTGGCTGAATCTCAATCAATGAGACTGTTTTTGTGGCGAATACAAACGCTGCGAACAGTGTTTTTTTTGGGTGCAAGGGAAGTAATTGCCGCTAAGACGGGAATGACTGATTTTCAGCTTTTGACAAGGGCTGCACAGAAAGTGGAAACGGCAATAGGAGAAACAGGAAGATTTGCGGGTACTGCCAAACATACTTACGCCAACAATCTGCTAACCGTTATCAAAGTGTATACAGAAATAGAGGATTGCAATTCAATCAGTATGTTATAGCCCAGCGGAAAGAGGATTTTTAGATGTGTTCAATCATCAAACTATGACGATTTACGATTTCAAGTTTGGTAATGCAGTAATGAGCAACAGTCAGTTCCTGAAATATTCAAAACAGCTTCCCGGGATATTCAATACAAATAATCAGACCTTAGTTAGGAATGGCAATAGATAAAGCAACAAAGAAGAAAGTTATTGAGGATTGGCAAAATGCCTTCCCTCAATTGACGTTATATACACAGGGCAAATTATACAAAGTAGTAGGTTCGATGATTATTGGCTTGGAATTAATAAAATCTCCATACATGGAGAGTTATAGTCCATATTTTGTGATATACTCGCTTTGGAAAAAGGATGTAAAAGCGTGCCTTGATTATCCTATTATTTTAAAGGACTTCAAAAATAAGAAGGGTTTTCAATATGATATACCCTATGAAAAGCACCGTATACTTTTTGATGATGTGACAGACAGTGTAAAGACACAAACACTATTGCCTTTTGAGAGTGATATTTCTTTTAAAATGCTAATATCTGTGCTGGATGAGTATTCTAAAACTCCACCATTGGGTGCCGCCTCTAGCTCCTACTTGCAGGCAGCCCTTCAGGAAGCGAAACTCAAAATAGCTTTATTTATTGGAGTCGCAGAGGCTCAAAGTGTATTGGAACAAATCAATGAAAGAAATTGGGATGTAAGCCACTTTAAAGCGTGTGGTGTAGATGTAAACGAATGGCTTAAACGTTTGCAGGCAACCACATCGAGCAGGGATGAGTTTTTAAAGCAGATAGAAACAAACAAGCAGGACAAAAAAATATCACAATTAAAGAGTTCTGATATTTTATAGAAGCTTTTCCGCGGGCGACCTAGATAGGGGAATTACGTTTTTTCAGATTTCCGGTAGGATTTTAGAATTTTGAACCACATTGATATTACAGATTATTACACATTCAACAGCAAGCTATCTTCAACTACTTTTCAGGCTCATCCAGTTGGGCTCCGTTTCCACGAAGGAAGAATTGGAGATTGCGAAAAATTGGTTCTTGGAGAATATTCTGGTCAACAAATTCCAACCGCTGGTTTTTTAAATATCGAAAGAAAATTATTAGAAAGCAGAGGGTGGATCTATAGTCATTCCACTTGTGCATATCATGCACCTCGTTAAGCATTAGGCAGAATGAAATCAAGCAAGGCAAGGGAGAAAATAGCAATGTTGACTAATCACCCAAAAGCCTTAATAAGAAAGGAGGCTTTAAAAGCATTGAAGAAAGTACCATAACATCAAGCCCGGCAAGTCCGGGCTTTTTTACATCAAAGAAATCTTGCTTGCTTTAATAAAATAGTCGACGGAAGTGTGTACCTGAAAGTGTACCTGAAAACCCTCTCCCATAGCGATCTTTCGAGGATAACCCATATATAAGCCATATATAACCCATATCTAACTCATATATAAGCCATCCTATTAAGATATGGCTTATATATGGTTAACCAATGTTTAACATCAGGCTCAATAAAAGCTTACTAAGTTTAGATCGTTATCACCAAAACAATCGTATCCTATGGCTATCATGAAGAATCCGCTGCAATTCACAGGCAGCCTCGGCCACCTGTCCGCTTACACGATACAGGGGTCTGACAAGGTTATCCTCCGCACGAAAGGAGGCGCTTCCAAAAAGAAAATCAAGACATCCCCAAAATTCGCAAGAACAAGAGAGAACAACAGCGAGTTCGGCAGATGCGCCAAAGTAGCCAGCAGCATCCGCGCGGCGATATGGCCCGTGAAACACATGGCGGACTATAACTTCACACCCACATTGATCGCACTGGCGAAACATGTGCAGGGAATGGACAAAAAAAATGCAAGAGGGAAACGGGAGGTGCCGTTTTCACAACACCGGTATCTCCTGGAAGGGTTTAACCTGAACCGGCAAAATCCGTTCGATAGCGTCGTTCGTCATCCGCTATCCTATAGCATCGATAAAGCCACCGCGGCCATCCAATTGCCGCACCTGGTGCCGGGCGTCAATTTCCGCATTCCCTGGCAATGGCCGGTGTTCCGCTTTGTAGCCTCCCTTGGCATCATGAACGATCATGGCAGGCAGGGAAATATGTCCACGGGCTATGCGGTGTGGATGCAAACGGAATGGCATCCGGTGCTGCAACCTTTCCCTTCGCAAATACTGGAACTGGAATTCAGCCATGCTGCTCTGCTGAAAAGCAGTACTCTTCTGCTCAGCATCGGCATTGAAACCGGCATGCCTATGAGCAGTACCATGATCAATCCGGCGAAATATGGCGGATGCGCGAAGATACTGGCGGCGGGGTAACGCCAGATAAAAGCCCTGCAAGCGGTTGGCCTGCAGGGCTGCTGGAAAATACGTGACCGCCTAGTAACCAGGGTTCTGGTCCGTTGCCGGGTCTATTGCTTTGTTATAGTTGTACTCTGTAGTCGGGATAGGCCAGAGCAAATGTTTGTCTTCCACCGTAACCCCTTTGGCCGCGAGGATCGCCTGCTTCGCAATGCCCAGGCGCTTCAGCTCATGCCAGCGCTTGGCTTCCGCGCAGTTCTCATATCCTCTTTCCTTTACCACCAGGTCTATGAAAGGTTGTTTGGACGCATAATCGGCCAGACTGAAATCCACCGTGGGGTCTGCTACCATGGGGTTCTTGCCGTACGCCCTTCTGTGCACCATGTTCAGCTTTTCCATTGCGTCCGCCGTGGGCGCGGTGCCGGCCTGCGCCACACTTTCCGCGTAGAACAGCAGCACGTCCGCATAACGGTACATCGGGAAGTCGTTGCCGCCGGCGGTGGTGGTGACGCGGTCGCTGAATTTTTTATTGAGGATGGTGGTGGGTCCGAGGCCGAACGTCTGCACATACCAGTTGAATTCATAACGCAGGTCGTTCTTGTCCCAGTTCTTCACGAAAGGATTTTCTTCCGCATCGCTGTAGAACGTGTAATAGCCGCCGGGAGGA
The DNA here is from genome assembly GCF_007992715.1 of Chitinophaga cymbidii. GTDB lineage: Bacteria > Bacteroidota > Bacteroidia > Chitinophagales > Chitinophagaceae > Chitinophaga > Chitinophaga cymbidii. Next base: position 58,505 of record NZ_BKAU01000005.1, on the reverse strand, counting down.
TAATAACCGGCGCCGGGGTAATGCGTGTAGTGCGGATAAGAAAAGCCCTGACCGGAAGGTGAGCGGGAATATTTCAGGTAAAAGATCTCTTCGGAAGAAGTGATGATCTCCGGACCGAACAGCTTGTCAAAATCATCCGCCACCGTTACATTCACGAGGGAGAACTTGCCGGAGTTGATCACTTCGAGCGCTTTGTCCCTTGCTTTATCGTATTGATGCAGGTTCATGTATACGTCCGTCAGCACCGTTTTGGCAGCCCATACGGAAGGCGTACCCACCAGGCGCGGAACGTCCGTGAGGTTGGCTTCCGCAAACAGCAGGTCTTCCACAATCAGGTTATACACTGCTTCTTTGGAACTTCTCGGTACGTTCAGAGAGTCCATATTGTTTTCGTTGCGGATCGGCACGCCGGCCCAGTCACGCACGAGATAGAAATACCAGAGGGCGCGCAGGAAGCGTGCTTCTCCCACGTATTTGCTGATCTGGTCTTCGGTGAGCGCCGTGCCTTCGGGTGCGCGTTTTATAATGATGTTAGCGTTGCGGATCGCTTCGTAGAATGCCCCCCACATGCCGGTTACGCGCGTGATATTGGTATTGTCCAGCCCCTTGTAATCATTCAAAGGCGCATGGCTGCCGCGGCCATAGAGGTACTCGGAGTAGATCTCCATCTGGCATTCATACAAGGCGCCGAAAACACCGGAGCCGCGCACGGGCACATAGATCGCATTCAACCCGGCTTCCACTTCCGCGGGCGTGTTGTAGAACAGTTCTTCCGCAATGGACTGCGGCTTTTCTTCGAGCATTTTCGTACAGGAAGAAAAAAGGAATAACGAAAATATGATCAGAACAGAATATTTCATATAAATAGATTGAGTCATGAAAAGAAAAATCAGAAGCCGCACCGGATACCCACTGTTACAGATTTGTAGGTGGGATAAGTTGAATAGTCGATACCCTGATCAATGGAATTGGACCCGCCGTATGCATTCACTTCCGGATCGTACCAGGAATATTTGGTGAAGGTGATCAGGTTTTGACCGCTTACATATACTTGCGCGCTTTTGAACCATTTCATATTCATATTGTCCGTAGGCAGATTGTATGCCAGCTGGATGTTCTTGAACCGCAGATAGGAACCGTCTTCAATGAAGCGGGTAGACATGTTGCCGGCCAGCGAACGGGTAATGCGCGGGTACGCGGCATTGGTCTTCTCGGGCGTCCAGTGATTGTAATAAACATCCGCGGGCAGGTTGAGGCCCATGCCCAGGTCCAGCGTGGCGGCCTTGTTCAGGTTGAAGATATCGTTACCTTGTGAGCCTTGCAGGAACAAGGTCAGCTCAAATCCTTTCCAGGAGGTCACGGAGTTGAGGCCGTAGATGAAGTTCGGGTTCGGATCGCCGATGAAAGTTTTATCTTCCGCGTTGATGGAGCCGTCTTTGTTACGGTCTTCATACGCCAGGTTGCCATTGTCCGTATACCCCGTTTCCACATAACCATAGAATCTGCCCAGCGGTTCGCCTTCACGCAGGAGGTTCACATAATCGTTGAGTGAGCCGGTGTAGAGGGTACGGCCGGGAATGTCCTGCCCGTTGTAAAGTTTTAATACTTTATTGCGGTTGAAGGCGATGTTGCCGCCGAGGTTCCAGGTCACATCTCCCTGCAATACGTTTGCGTCAACCGCCAGTTCCACGCCGCTGTTCTGCACTTCGCCCACGTTCTGCAAGGTGGTGCTGTAGCCCATGGATGCGGGCAGCTGCACCCTGTTCAGGAGGTTCTTCGTGCGTTTGTGATAATAATCCGCGGTCACGTGCAGCTTGTTGTTCAGGAAACCTGCATCGATGCCGATGTCTGTCTGGTAGGTGGTTTCCCATTTCAGGTTGCCCGGAAGCGTGGTGCTCGGTGCATAGGTGGTATACAATGCATCACCGAAGATCGTGTTGTTCGGGCTCAGCTGGTTCAGCGTGGCGTACGGGTTGATGGCCGTGCTGCCGGTAGCGCCGTAGCTGGCGCGGACCTTCAGATCGGAGAACACTTTGGAGCCTTTCATGAACGGTTCGCTGGACACTCTCCATGCAACGGCGGCGGAGGGGAAGTTGCTCCATTTGTTGTCCTGGGAGTAACGGGAAGAACCATCGCGGCGGAACGTTACGGTCAGGAGGTATTTGTCGTCATACGTATAATTCACACGCCCCAGGTAAGAGATGATCACGCTCTTTTCGTACCGGGTGCTGCCGATGCCTTTGGTATCCGCGCTGCCGATGCTGCCGGTATAAGTGATATCGCTGAGGAAGCCGTTACCGGAGCCTCCTACCGCGGTGGTCGCAAAATCCTGGTAAGTGAAGCCTGCCGTAGCATTGATCGCATGTTTATTGATGGTCTTGGTATAGTTCACCACGTTTTCATTCAGCAGGCTGGTGAACTGTGTGGCGCCTACGCTGGCCGATCCTACGGAGTTGGTGGACGGTTCGATGTTGGCGTAATAGTCCGTGCGGTCGTTCAGATTGTCGATACCGCCGGAAATGCGGATGGACAGGTCTTTGAACGGTTTGATGGTGAGTGCCGCGGTTGAGAACACTCTGTCAGACTTGATCTTGTCTGAAATTTCGTATATAGGTATTAACGGGTTGATGATCGCATTGGAGATAAAGGGATACGCGGTGGTGAGCCTTCTGTACGAACCGTCCGGCATGTAAGGCGAAAGCGATTCGGGCGCCATCAGCATGGCGGAGATCAGGTCGCTGCCGCGGTTGCCGAGGCCGGAGTTCTGACGCTGGCTGTTCAGCCGGGTGAGGATCGCGTTATAGGATACGCTGAACACTTTGCTGATCTCGTGGTCGATGCTGCCCCGCACATTGTACCGTTTGTAATCGCTGTTGCGAACGATACCGTCCTGCAGGAAAGCGGAACCGCCGAGCGAGAACTTCGTTTTCTCGGAGCCGCCGGTCACATTCACGCTGGTCACGAACATGGGCGCTTTGCGCAGCACCAGGTCCTGCCAGTCAGTGCCCTTGCTGTTGCCCAGGTCGTCAATCTCCTGCTGGGTGAAATAAGGCGCAAGGCCATCGTTGGCGGCCTGTTCATTGTACAGCTCCGCATACTGGCGGGCATTCATCAGGTCCATTTTCTTGGAAACCTGCTGCACCGTATAACCAGCGTCAAAATCCACCCGGGTACGGTCCCCTTTCTTCCCTGATTTGGTGGTGATGATCACCACGCCGTTCGCGCCTCTTGATCCGTAGATGGCAATGGAGGATGCATCTTTCAGGATGTCGATGGATTCGATGTCGGAGTTCTGCAGGAAAGTAGGATTGCCGTTGTAAGGGAACCCGTCGATCACATATAAGGGTTCGTTGCCGCCGAGGATGGAGTTGGTGCCCCTGATGCGCACGCTCATGCTGCCGCCGGGTGCGCCGTTGTTCTGCATTACGCGCACGCCCGCCGCGCGGCCGTTCAGGGCCTGCATTACGTTGGTGGAAGGATACGCCGTGATGTCTTTTGACTTCACCTGCGAGATAGAACCGGTAAGATCGCTTTTCTTCGCCGTGCCATAGCCGATCACTACGATCTCTTCGCGGCTGCTGACCTGTGGCTTCAGCACAATGCTCATCGCTTCCTGCGATTCCGTTACGGTGATTTCCTGCGACTCATAGCCCACATAAGAGATCACCAGTACGGTACCCGCCGGAACGTCCATCCTGAAATTACCGCTGGCGTCCGTTACCGTGCCTTTGGTGGTGTTCTTGATCACCACAGAAGCGCCAGGCAATGCGGTGCCGTCTATGTCCGTCACTTTCCCACGGATATCCACCTGTGGCGGGGGCGCGGGCAGGTTGGCCAGCCAGGGCACATCGGAAGAAACTTCCCTCTTCCGGATCACTATATTTTTTCCTACAATGGAATAAGACAAAGGCTGGTCCGCAAAGCAGGCCTGCAACGCTTTTTCCAGGGAAGCGCGTTTCAGGTCAACGGATACTTTCTTCGCTTTGTCCAGCAGATGCTGATCAAAGAAAAACACGTACCCGGTTTGTTTCTCGATGTACCGGAACACTGTTTCAAGCGATGCGTTTTTTTCAGAGAGCGTTACACGTTGAGCGTAACCCTTTGCGCTTACCTGTAGACATGCTGATAACAAGATGATGGCAGAAAGTTTCATAGCAAGCAGCGTTTTTGCAGTCAGTCGCCGTTTTTCATACAACCGCGTACAAATAGAACTAAAAATCATAATTTTGGTTTGTTAGGGTAATAAAATCCCCGCCTGGGCGCTTGATAATACTCAGGTAAGGAATGTGGCCGTGGAACGATTTACATGGCAGCCCAACGATTTCGCCGGAAGTGTTCGCAGCATTTCCGGCTTTTTTATGGGCGGGTGCGCGTGTATTACGTTTTCATAACGCTGGTAGTCTTCATAACGTTTTGTGTTTACATTTAATAATCAGGTTTACGCGCAGTAGATGATTTACATTTTGGTCATTCAATTTATGGCAATACGGTGATCTTCTTTCCTTCTATCCTGAAATGCACGTTGCTCAGTTCCAGCACCTTCAGCACTTCGTCGATGCTGCTGTTGCGGGCTATCTTTCCGCCGAACTCACGTTCCGGCAAATTTCCTTCGAATGCGATATCCGCATCGTACCATCTTGATATCTGCCGCATCACGCCCGCGAGCGAGGCGCGGTTGAACTGGAAGTAGCCGTTCTTCCAGGCTACGGTTTCCTCCACATCCACATCATCGAACACTTTCATTTCGCCGGAGGTCTTCAGCTGCGCCTGCTGGCCGGGATGCAGGCTGGTTTGCCCCGCACCGTGACGGATGCGCACGGCGCCTTCCAGCAGGGTGGTGCGGATGGAGGCTTCGTCCCGGTACGCCATCACGTTAAAGTGGGTGCCCAGTACCTGTATCTGCATATCGTCCACATCCACCGAAAAGGGTTTACCGTCCATTTTCGCCACTTCAAAATAGGCTTCGCCGCTGAGCTTCACTTTTCTTTCCTTGCCCGCGAAGGTGGTGGGGTAACGGAGTGAGGAGGCGGCGTTCAGCCATACCTTCGTGCCGTCCGGCAGGATGATCTGGAATTGCCCGCCGCGCGGTGTGGCGAGGGTATTATAGCTGATCATCCTGGAATCTTTCGCGCCGTTGCCGGCGTTATAAGCCAGCTGCCCGCTGTTCAGCTTGATCACCTGCATGTTTCCCTGGCTGGCGATGGCGCCGTTGCCGGCGCTGTCCAGCGTGATCTGGCTGCCGTCCGCAAGGGTGAGCACGGCTTTGTTGCCGCCGGGTGTTACATTGTGCAGCGGTTTGTTGTCCGCCGCTGTAACCGGGCTTTTCGCCTGCCTGCCGTTGAGCAGGAAAGCGGCGCCAGCCGTCAGCCCGATGAAGAGCACCGCGGCAGCGGCGGCATGCCACAACCGTATCATGCGGGCCGGTTTGCGTTGCGTGATGGACCGGAAGGCGGCCTGCATCCTGGCGGGATCGGACAAGCCATGCGCTTCCCTGTTCTGCAGCAAAGCGGCGAGCGCGGCTTCCCACTGCTCCCGCGCGTCGCCGCGGGACAGGGAGTCCAGCAGCCGTTCCGCTTCTTCGCGGCTCAGGTCCTCCGAGAGGTACCGGTTGATCAGTTGGGCAAGCGCTTTGTCGTCCATCATAAAAAAATTGTGTGCTCCTTGGATTAAAGACGCATGAAAGATCAAAAGGGAGGTGTCTTGATAAAAAAAACTTAACATGGCAAAAACCATTGGTTTTTATCTATTATATGATAACTTAGGGCTGGTATCCACAAACATCCTCACATGCATCGCGCCTATACAGAGAAAGAATTGCTGCTGCTGGCGGCCGGCGGAAACCGGCAGGCGTTCAGCGAGTTGTATGTGGACTGCCTGCATGACCTTCAGCGGTATATCTATCTCTTCACCCGTTGCCGCGAAACATCGGAAGACATCATCCAGGAAATATTCATCCGGCTCTGGGAGCAGCGGTCCGGCCTTGGCAGCATCCGTTCTTTCCGGCAGTACCTGTTCCGCATGGCTCGCAACAAGGTGGTAGACCATGTGCGCGCCCAACGGCTGCATCACCGCGTAACGGAAGACCTGCTGGCGGGCAATGCAGCCAGCAGCGCCGACGGCGATCACAAAGCGCTGACCAGCCAGTATTTTTCCATTGCCCGGCAGGCGGTAGACCGGTTGCCGGACAAGCGGCGGCTGATCTTCCGGCTCAATACCGAAGAAGACCTTTCCCTTGACGAGATCGCGCGCCGCCTGAATATTTCGAAATCCGTTGTTAAAAAGCAGCTGTATGCGGCGCAGCACTATGTACGCCGGTACCTGCGCGAGCATGCCGAGCTTACCGGCCTTTTGCTGCTTCTCTTTATTCCCTGATTTTTTTTCTCACGCAGGGGTCTTTCCGGTTTTCCCGTTCGTCATATCATGCAGAAAGCATTAGTATGAACCAATCCGAGATCAGGCAATTCCTGCAACGGTTTGCCGAAGGCAACCATTCGGAACCCGAGCACGAGCGCTTTATCCACTGGCTGCACACCTCCGCAGATGAAGAGGTGGAAGCGGCCGCCCGCGCATATGAAGCCATCCTGGAGAAACAGGCCGGCGCCCGGAAAGGTGATGCGGGGCTGGCGGTGAAGGTTGAGCGGTGGTTGGATGAGGTGGATGAAAGGGTCGGAATGACCGAACGCCCCCGCCCATCCCGCCTATTTCGGCTGATGCCGGCCGCAGCAGCGGCCGTACTGTTACTGATCGCAACAGCGGGCATATATTATTATTTTACCCGGCCCGGTACAACCAGTCTGCCTGCACCCGCCACACAACAAGCCGGCCTGATCAAAAGGACCGTCGGCCCGCGCGATACTGCCGTCATCCGGCTGGAAGACGGCTCCCGCATTGTGCTGAACGGCGGCAGCACCCTGGCATATCATGCCAGCTACCGCGGGAAAGCGCAACGCGAAGTACACCTCAGCGGTGAAGCCTACTTCGAAGTGCTGCACAATGAACAACAGCCTTTTATTATTCATACGCGCGATATGGATATCGTGGACCTGGGCACCATCTTCAATGTAAAGGCATATCCCGGCGAGGCGATGACGGAAACCACGCTGCTGGAAGGCGCCATAGAAGTCAGGCTCAAACATGAAAACGGCAGAAAAGTGCTGCTGAAGCCGCTGGAGAAAGTCACTTACTACAACCCGGATACCCTGCTCGCGGGCGCCACGCCCGCAATGCCGGCCGGTAATATGGAGATAGCCATAAAACCCGTTACACCGGTCACCGCCGAACATATGATAGAAGAAACGGCCTGGATGAATGACCTGCTGGCGTTCCACGACCGGTCATTCGCGGAGCTGGCCACCAGCATGGAAAGACGGTTCAATGTGACCATCCGCTTTGCGGACGCGCCTGTAAAGGCTTACCGGTACACCGGTATTTTCCGGGACGAATCGCTCGATCAGGCATTGCATGAACTGCAACTGTCAAGACCGTTCCATTATTCGGCGCAGAAAGACACGATCATTATCCATCAATAAATTCCACATCTCTCACCAAAATCTTTTACTTATGCCGATGCTTTTCAACAGCGAATAACCGGTAAAAAAAGAACGGGAAATGCTCGCAACATCTCCCGCCTGTCAAGTTATGAAACCTCCTGCACCTCTAACAGCGGGGAGATTTCCATTATTAAACCTTAACTGCATGAAAGTATGAAAAAAACTTCATTCCTGCCGGCCATTGCCGGGCGGGGAAGAATTTTCAAAGTCCTGCTCTTTATGAAATGGTGTTTTATTCTTGTTTTCGCCACCTGCCTGCAGGCCGCCGCCAACGGATATTCCCAGAATGTCAGGCTTACATTACACCTTGAAGACATAAAGCTCGGTAAGGCATTATCCCTGATCGGCAAGAAAAGCGATGTCAGGTTCCTTTACAGCAACGACCTGGTACCGGTTGATAAACTGGTGGAGGTGCATGCGTCCGACAAACCGTTGACGGACGTGCTGCACGAGTTGCTTTCGGGCATGGGGCTTCACTACAGGATACTTGAAAACAAAGTGGTGGTAGTAGCGCCGGCATCACGGATGATCCGGGTGCTAAAAGTATCCGGAACGGTGACCGATACTACCGGCATGCCGCTGATCGGTGTGTCCATACAGGTGAAAGGCACCGGGAAAGGAACGGTCAGCGACAACAACGGGCGTTATACCATCGAAGCGCCGGAAGATGCGGTGCTGGTATTCAGCTACGTTGGCTACGAGCCGCTGGAAATGCCGGTAGCCGGCAAGCAGCAGCTGAACGTGCGCCTCCGGGAAAATCCCGGCGGACTTAATGAAGTGGTAGTAGTAGGATACGGCACGCAGAAGAAAATATCGCTGACCACGGCGGTATCTTCCGTGAGTGGCGACGAAGTGGCAGCCCGTCACGCGCCCAACCTGCAGGCATCGTTGCAGGGCCTCGCTCCCGGCCTTTCCGTATGGGATCAGGGCGGCGAACCCGGTAATAACAGCACTTACTTCCGCATCCGCGGCGTTACCACACTCGGCAGCAATACGCCGCTGTTCATTATCGACGGCGTGGAGCAGGCTTATTACGATATCAACCCGGATGATATCGCTTCCGTATCCGTGCTGAAAGATGCGGCGTCCACCGCCATCTACGGCTCCCGCGCCGCCAACGGCGTAGTGCTGATCACTACCAGACGCGCGCAGAAAGGCGATATCAGGATACGCTACAACGGCTGGCTCGATCTGCAAAACCTCGTGGCCGTGCCCGAGCATATGGATACCGAAAGCTACCTTCGTCTGCAGAACCTCGCCTACGAAAACCGCGGCAGCAATCCGCTCTACACCGAAGAAGCCATCCAGCAATACGTAAGCGGCGAAGACCGCCTCCGCTACCCGCTTCCGAACAGCTGGTATGATGCCGTTATCCGGGAAAACGCCCCCTGGCAAAACCACTCCCTGCAATTGTCCGGCGGCAGCGAAAAGCTGACCAGCCTGCTCAGCGCAAGGTACATGGACCAGCAGGGCATCTATCCCAACCGCAACATGCAGCGCTACCAGATGCGCCTCAACAATACGCTGAAGATCTCCGAAAGCATCAGCCTGAATGCGGATATCAAGCTCCGCCGGCAGAACCGCTACACCACCAACACCGTGGGCTCCGGCATCTATCATTACATGATCCACGGCTCGCAGCTGACCGTTCCGCGGTACCCGGACGGCACCTACGGCGTCAGCAACCAGGGGCGTAACCCGCTCGCCTATACGGACCCTGACATTGCCGGCTATACGAAATCCACCAACGATAACGCCGTTATCAACCTGCAGGGTACCTGGAAGATACTGAAGGGCCTCACGTTCAACACGCAATACGCTATTGAAACGGAAAAGTACGACGCCCTCAGCCAATGGCCCGCTTACGAGATACACAGCTACTGGGACCCGGAGATCATCCTCAGCCGCAACGAGATCAACCGTCTTGAAAACAACAGAAGCCAGTCCCTCCAGCAAACCTGGAACAATACGCTCACATACGATCTTAACATCAACAAGCAGCATGATATCAGCGTGCTGGGCGGTTATTCCGAGATCGCTTACAGTTACGACGACCTGATGGCGAACGGCAGGGATTTTTATAACAACGACCTGCTCAACCTCAGCCAGAGCGACCCGCTCAACCGCGGCGTGAGCAGCGCGTATTCCGACTGGGGCCTGCGCTCCCTCTTCGGCCGCGTGAGATACGGCTTCCGGAACAAATATCTTTTTGAATTCAACATGCGCTACGATGGGTCTTCCCGCTTCCCCGAAGGCAGCCGGTATACTTTCTTTCCCTCTGTTTCCGGCGCCTGGCTGCTGTCTGAAGAAAACTTCTGGCAGCCGCTGAAGCATGTGGCGGACCTCTTCAAGATCCGTGCTTCGTATGGCGAGAACGGCAACCAGAACATCGGCCTGTATTCTTATTTCAACAACCTCAGCGTAGGTAATTATTATTCCTTCAACGGCGTACCGGCCGTTGGTGTGGCGCAAACGGTTTTCGCGAGCCAGAACCTGACCTGGGAAACCACTACCCAAACGAACATCGGCCTGGATGCGAGCTTCCTCAACGGGAAATTCGGCCTTACGTTCGACTGGTATAAAAAGCTGACGGACGGCATCCTGCTGGGCCTTCCCATCCCCGGCGCCGTGGGCCTCGACCCCGTGGCCACCAACGCCGGCAAGGTGCAGAACACCGGCTGGGAGCTGCAACTCACCCACCGCAACAAGATCAACGACTTCCATTACGGCGTTACGTTCAACCTCTCCGATGTGAAGAACAAAGTGATCGACCTCGCCGGCACCGGCCCGTATTATTCGCTGGAAAAGAACCGCTACGTGATCATGGAAGGCGAAGAGATCAACGCGCTCTGGGGCAGGCCCACAGCCGGCTACCTCACGCAGGAAGACATCGACAAAGGCTATCCTACTTTCTCATCGGATGCAAAACCGGGTGATATCAAGTACCTGGACATAGACGGCGATAACAAGATCACCGCTACGGACAACAAGGTGCTCGGTTCCAGCATGCCGCACTGGACCTACGGCATGAACATCGAGCTGGGCTGGAAGAACTTCGACTGCACCATGCTCTGGCAGGGCGTAGGAAAACAGGATATGATGGTCTGGGGCGCCTTCATCGAAAACGGCAGCTGGGAAGGATTTACGCTGGACATCGGGAAAGATTACTGGACACCGGAAAACACGGACGCCCGCTTTCCCCGTCCGCAGAAGTCCGCCAACAAGAACACGGAGCCGTCCGACTTCTGGGTGCTCGATGCGTCTTATCTGCGCCTCAAGAACTTCCAGCTGGGATATACTATCCCGAAAACGCTGCTGAAAAAAGCGAAGATCAACAGTCTCCGTTTCTACATCGGCGGCACCAACCTCCTTACTTTCTCTAAGCTGAAAGAATGGGGAATGGATGCGGAAACGCCCGCCGGACGCGCCGGCGACTTCTACCAGCAGGTAAAGACCTATTCCGCGGGTGTTAATCTTGACTTTTAAACCGAACTGATCATGCGAACAACATACTTTCTGATATTGATCTGCGGGATCAGCCTGATGGCAGGATGTAAAAGGGGCCTGCTGGACACCTATCCCAAAGACAAACTGAGCAGCGCTACCTTCTGGGCCAACCGTGAAGATGCGGTGAATGCCGTCAATGCCATTTACCGGTTCCTCCCCGGCACGGGCGAGCTGAACTGGGACATGCTGTCTGATATCGCCACTACCAACTCCAACGCCGCTACTACTTCCAACATTGAAAAAGGAACGACGCATGCGAACATGGATTTCTTCCAGGATTTGTGGAACACCGGGTACAAAGCCATCCGCGCTTCCAATTATTTTCTCGAGAACATAGACCAGGTGCAGGAAAGGGATGCTTCCCTCACGGATGAGCTGCGCGACCGGCTGAAAGGCGAAGCAAGATTTCTGCGCGCTTATTTCTACGTCCGCCTCGTGATGCTCTTCGGCGATGTGCCGCTCGTTACCCGCACACTTAACATTGAAGAAGCGGCCGTGCTGGAAAGAACGCCTGCCGCCCAGGTATGGGATTTTGTGGATGAAGAGCTGACGGCCATTGCAGACATGCTGCCACCCAGTTACACCGGCAACGACATCGGCCGGGTGACCGAGGGCGCCGCCATGGCGTTGCAGGCCCGCGCCATGTTATACGCCGGCCGCTGGCAACGCGCCGCGGACGCAGCGAAAGCGGTGATAGACCTCAACAGGTATCACATCTACCCGGAGTTCTCCAAACTCTTTACATACGGCGCGGAAAACAATACCGAAGTGATCTTCGACCGGCAATATGCCAAAGACATCGCATCCACCGAATTCTTCTACAGCTTCGGCCCGCGTGGCATGAACGGCGACGTGGGGCTTTGTCCCACCCGCACGCTCGCGGATGCGTTCGAAACCATCAACGGGCTTTCCATTCACGACGATCCTGCTTTCAACCCGGAGAATCCATATGCCAACCGCGATCCGCGCCTGCGGTACACGCTCTTTATCCCGGCCTTCTCCGATGCGGTGCCCGGCGATGTGCTCTTTAACAACAGGGCGTACGACCCACGTCCCGGCTCGGGAACAGCGGATGAAGTGGAAGTGGATTACCGCCGCACCAAAACCGGATACGGCATGAAGAAGTACATCAACGTGGAAGACCTGAACGATCCGCGGAACTCCGGCACCAACTTCATTTTGATCCGTTATGCGGATGTATTGCTGGCTTATGTGGAGGCAAAAACGGAACTGAACCAGCTGGACAATACCGTTTTCACCGCACTCAACGAAGTGCGCCAGCGGCAGGACGTAAACCTGCCGCCCGTACTCGCGCCGAAGACACAACCTCAAATGAGGGAGATCGTACGGCATGAAAGAATGGTGGAGCTGGCGCTGGAAGGTTTGCGCTTCTTTGATATCCGCCGCTGGAAAACCGCGGAAGACCTCATGCAGGGCCCTATCCCCGGCATGACCTATATCCGCCAGGGACAAACCGAAGTAGATACCCTCGTTTACACCGGCGTGGTGCGCTTCTTTGATGAGGAACGGGATTACCTCTTCCCTATTCCGCAACAGGAAGTGCTGCTGAACGATAATTTCGACCAGAACCCGAACTTCTGATCTTTTAAAAGGAGGGCGTTATGAAAATCCATACGCCCTCCTTATATTTCCAATACAAGAAAACTGATCCATGCGCTCATTACTGCTACTATGCCTGCTGGCCGCTTCCTGCACCGCACAGCAAAAACAGGAAGCCACTAAAAAGCCGAACATCGTACTGATCCTCGCGGATGACCTGGGATACGGAGATGTTGGCTGCTTCGGGCAAACCAAAATACATACGCCTTACCTGGACAGCCTGGCCACCCGCGGCATCCGGCTTACGCAATTCTATGCCGGCACCACTGTTTGCGCACCGTCCCGCTCCTCTTTGATGACCGGCCAGCATACCGGCCATACGCCTATCCGCGGCAACCGCGAGATACAACCGGAAGGCCAGTGGCCGCTGCCGGATACCGTGAGCACCATCGCGGAAATACTGCAAAAGGCCGGCTATGCTACCGGGGCTTTCGGCAAGTGGGGGCTGGGAGCTGTGGGCTCTGTGGGCGATCCCGTGAAAAGAGGCTTCGGGGAATTTTTCGGCTATAACTGCCAGCGGCAATCTCACAACTTCTTCCCGGACCATCTCTGGCATAACGATCAACGCATCGATTACCCGAACACGCCGGACAGCCAGAACGTTTATGCCGCGCAGGAAATACAGGAGCGCGCGCTGGCTTTCATCGATGCGCATAAAGAGGAACCGTTCTTCCTGTTCCTCCCCTACACGCTGCCCCACGCCGCTTTGCAGCTGCCCGCGGGTGACAGCACGTTCGAATATTATAAAAAAGCCTTTAACGAACAGCCCCGCCCTGTTCCCGCTACATGGGACGGTAAAGGGTACCAGCCGCAGGCTTATCCCCACGCCGCCTATGCTGCTATGGTCAGCCGGCTGGATACTTATGCCGGACAGGTGCTGCACAAACTGCGGGACCTCGGGCTGGACAGCAATACCATCGTGATATTCACCAGCGACAACGGTCCGCACCAGGAAGGCGGTCATGATCCGGATTTCTTCAAAAGCAACGGCCCCTTCCGCGGCATTAAACGCGATGTATACGAAGGCGGCATTCACGAACCGATGATCGTCAGCTGGCCGGGGCATATCAGGCCCGGCGCCACATCGGAGCATGTGGGCGCTTTCTGGGATTTCATGCCCACCTTCGCGGAACTGGCCGGTGTAGCTGCTCCATCGCAAACAGACGGCATCTCTTTCCTGCCGGCATTGACGGGCAAGGGAACGCAGCGGCAACATGACTATCTCTATTGGGAATTTCATGAGAAAGGCGGCCGGCGCGCCGTGCGGATGGGAAACTGGAAAGCGGTGCAGCTGGATGTAATAGCGCAGCCAGATGGACCGGTGGAACTTTATCAGCTGGACAGTGATCCCGGTGAAGAAAAAGATGTGGCGGCACAGCATCCGGAGATCGTGGAGAAGATGCGCGCACTGATGCGGGAAGCACACCGGCCGAATAGCGCGTTTCCTAAAATGGACGGGCAGTAATACTTAAAAAAATATACGGAAGAAAGCGAACGCCATCACGGCGGAAGAAGGATAGTTGGCCAGCGCTTTGCGGAGCGTTGCCAACGCCTGTACGATGTAACTTTTGATGGTGATCCGCGAAACGCCCATGGTAGCGGCGATCTCTTCATGCCGCATACCTTCGAAACGGCTGAGCCGGAACGCCTTCTGCTGTTGGGAAGGCAGGCGGAGAATCGCGCCCTGGATCGCTCTTTCCAGCTCCCGCAGCTCCGTCTGTTCATCCACGCCCATCGCGCCGGCTTCACTGAAATACGCCATGATGTATTGCCGGTACGCTTCCTGCGACGACAGTTTCCGCAAACGGCTGTAGATCATGTTACGGGCGGTAATAAAAAGGAAAGGCTCCAGCTTTTCTATCGTGGTAAGCTGTTCTCTTTTTTCCCAGATCATGGCAAACACGTCCTGCGCAATGTCTTCCGCCAGCTCGGGGGATTTTGTCAACAGTAACGATGTGGAAAATACGGTATCCCAATACCGTTCAAAGATCACCAGGTAGGCGTCCTGGCTGCCCTTTGCGATCTGGCGCAGCAGTTCTTTTTCACTATGTGGTTGATCGCGCATGTCCGGATGGGCGGTTGCTTTATTCGATTGATCCTGGTTATCCCGGATGATTTAAAAGTACAAAAAAAGTATTGTAATGGCGCAATCCGACCTTAATATTGCCTCATATACCCCCCTTCCGGCCTGTTTATTGATCGTAGCTTTATAACTAAATATGATTGTTATGCTCAAGAACTCCAAAGCATTCAGCAGTTTTTCCACCAATGACGCCAAAAAGACCGGCGATTTTTACCGGCAGACGCTGGGCCTCGAAGTGGAAGAGTCCGATATGGAAGGCATGCCGTTCCTGACCATAAAGCTGTCAACCGGCGGCGAGGTGATCGTTTATCCCAAACCCGGGCACGAGCCGGCCACCTTTACGGTGCTCAACTTCCCGGTAGATGACATCGACCAGGCGGTAGACGAGCTGGCCAAACGGGGCGTACGTTTCCTGCAATATGAAGGCGATATCAAAACGGATGAAAAAGGCATCGCCCGCGACAGCGGCGGGCCGCTCATCGCCTGGTTTGAAGATCCCGGCGGTAACATTTTATCCGTGCTGCAGGAGCAATAAGGTTTCTTACCTTTGCGCATGGCTTATTTTGAACGGCTGCTCGATCTGTTGAAGATGGAACGCGATGCAGACAGGCGATCTTACCAGGCGCAGACGGAAACAACAACCGTGGCCCAACGCAGGGCCAACGGGCTTTCATGGTATCCGGTCGCCATCAGGGGCACGGAAATGGGACGCGGGGATTATCTCATTGTGGAAGTGGAACGCACCACGCACCAGGATGTAGCGCACCAGCTGCGGTTCGGCGTATCCGCCATGCTGTTCTCCAATCACGACGCGAAGCGGCATCATGCAGACGGCACCATTTCCTGGCAAAGCGGCAACCGGCTGAAGCTCACACTCCGCACGGACGAGCTGCCCGAATGGGCGAACGACGGCAAACTGGGCATCGACCTGCTGTTTGATGACAACAGCTATGAAGAAATGCAGCAGGCCCTGAAATCCGCCGCCAAATCGGAAACTGATCTCATAAAAATACTCACCGGGGAAAAAACGCCCACCTTTCAGACGGATCTTCCACAATTTCAGTCAACCCGACTGAACGCCTCGCAGCGATCAGCCGTAGACAAAATACTGGCCGCCAACGAGCTGGCCATCGTACACGGCCCTCCCGGCACCGGGAAGACCACCACGCTCCTGCAGGCCATCCAGGCGTTGATCCGGCAGGACCATCAACAGGTACTCGTGGTGGCGCCCAGCAACACGGCGGTGGACCTGCTGAGCGAAAAGCTGTCCGACGAAGGGCTGAATGTGCTGCGGGTAGGCAACCCGGCGCGGGTATCCGACCGCCTGATGTCCCTCACGCTGGACAGCAAAATAGCGGAGCACAGCAGCATGAAAGAGATCAGCCGGCTGAAAAAGCAGGCCAATGAATTCCGGAACATGGCGCACAAATACAAGCGCAACTTCGGGAAAGCGGAACGCGAGCAGCGCAAGGCGCTCTTTGATGAAGCCCGCAACATTATGAAGTCCGTGGAGAAAATGGAGCAGTACATCACGGACGACCTGTTCGCCAAAGCCCAGGTGATCACCGCCACGCTGGTAGGCGCCAATCATTATACCGTCCGCCACCTCCGCTATAAAACCCTCGTGATCGATGAAGCGGGGCAGGCGCTGGAACCCGCCTGCTGGATTCCCATCCTCAAAGCGGAAAAAGTAGTGCTGGCCGGCGATCACTGCCAGCTCTCCCCCACTATCAAGTCGGACGAAGCAGCCCGGAAGGGCCTCAGCACTACCCTGCTGGAAAAGAACGTGACCCTGCACCCCGAAGCGGTGACGCTGCTCGAAGAACAATACCGCATGCACGAAATGATCATGCAATATTCTTCCGGCATATTCTATCAGAACAGGCTGAAAGCGCATGCCTCCGTGGCACAGCACCTCCTGTTCTCCACCGACACGCCGCTGGCATTTGTAGATACGGCCGGTTGCGGATTTGAAGAAAAAGTAGAAGGCACCAGCACCTCCAACCCCGAAGAAGCCGCCTTCCTCTTCAGACACCTGCATCAATTCGTAACAGCGCTGGATGCGCACTACGACGCACAGAACTTCCCCTCCATCGCCGTGATCTCCCCTTACCGGCAACAGATCACCCTGCTGAAAGAACAATTGGAACATTCTCCTGCTCTCCGCCAGTACGGCGACAGGATCAGCGTGAATACGATCGACAGCTTCCAGGGCCAGGAGCGGGACATTGTATACATCAGCATGACGCGCAGCAATCCCGAAAGCAGGATCGGCTTTTTGTCGGATATCCGGAGGATGAACGTGGCGATGACAAGAGCGCGGAAAAAGCTGGTGATCATCGGGGACAGCGCCACGCTTTCGCAAACGCCGTTCTATGCGGATTTCCTTACTTATGCGGAAACCAGCAATGCGTACCAGAGCGCCTGGGAGTATATGGACAATTAAAACTGCTGCAGGTATCTGCGGCGGAGCACCACCACACGGTATTTCAGCGTATCATACATGAGGCCGGCCAGGAGACAGGCCGCTGCGAGACAGAGAATGTGAATGCCCCAGCGGAAAAAGCCGAAACCGCCCGTCAGGCATCCCAGGAAGAAAAAACCGATGATCACGGTCCGCAAAAAGATGGACGCGCGTAACTTTTGCTGCTGCTCCTTTTTCCGGTAAAAAAAGAGTTGGGACAGCTCGATGCCCAGGTCCGTGAACAACCCGGTAAGATGCGTGGTGCGCACCACCGCGTTAGACACACTCGTTACCAGCGCATTCTGAAGCCCCATGGAAAAAAGCAGCACACAGGCAATGATGTTTGCCTTTCGTAAAAGCATTTCCGGCGATATAAATGCGATGCATACAAGAATGCCGGTTTCCAGCAATACAGGGATCGTGTAGATGTATTTCAGATTTTTGGTGGCCACCAGCTCCATCACCATATTGGAAGCAAAGGCCCCTGCCAGGAAAGACAGGATGAAAAGAAGATAAACACCCGCCACCGCGTAATCCTGCGCTATCACGCCGTCCGCAAAAAAGGCAAAATGCCCCGTAACATTCGTCGTCAGCCTGTTCACCGCCATAAAACCGGCCACATTTACGATTCCCGCCACAAAAGACAGCAGGGACGCGAGTTTCAGGTTATGAATCATTGTACGGCTCTTTCCTTTATGTCTGAACATATCGGCAAAATTATGGGCAAAGATACGCCGCTGCTTCAATTAATTAAAAAGAGCGCCCCGGACGGAACGCTCTTCACGTATTGAGAAACAATGGACAGTAGGTGCCGGTTTCCCGGTTTTCCATGCCGGACGGTTTGTTCACGAGGAATGGAATTTGTTCAAAGGGAATAAGACTGTGAACGAACTACCTGATCCTACCTCGCTGCGGACCGTTACATCGCCGCCCATTACCGCCAGCAGTTTTTTTACAATGGCCAGGCCAAGGCCCATGCCGCCAAATCTTGCCGTTACGTCCGCCGTTACCTGGTAATAATCCTGGAATATGAGCGGAAGTTTCTCTTCGGGGATGCCGGTGCCCATATCCGTTACCTCAATACAGAACTGCTGCCTGTCCGCCGTCACAAAGCAGGAAACGGACACTACGGTGGATTCGGGACTGAATTTCAGCGCATTCATGAGGATGTTGTACAGGATCTGGGTCAGGTAGACCTTGTCCGCAAACACCAGCAGGGGAAAATCGCGGGGCACCTGTTTTACAACGGAGATCTCCTTCTCCATAAAAAGGGCCATCATGGACTGGAGCAGTTCATCCAGCCATTTCCGGAAGTCAAAAAGGGTCTCCGTCAGCCGGAACTCGGGCAGCTGGTCCTCCCGTACCAACTGCTTTACACGCACATAGATCTCGTTCAGGTTACCGGCTGCGGAGAATATCGCTTGCAAAAGCTCCTGCGCGTACGCAGTATTGCCTTTGTCCAGTTCATCTTTCAGCAAAAGACATGCGGACACAATGCCGTTAACAGGGGTTCCCACCTCATGGAGGGATGTATAAAAAATGGATTTCATTCTTTCTACGGATGGCTGTTCGGGTTTGTTGTCGGGCAGCATGCGTAGCAAATTTTGCCCGTTTGGCGCAAAAAGACAATACGGCGTTCGCCCTATTTTTGTACGTATAAGGGAGTACGATGCCCTACCAGCTTACGATTGCAGCCGGTTGATCAGCTGCACCTTGTTGGAAACGCCTACTTTTTCGAAGATATTCTGTACGTGTTTCTTCACCGTTCTTTCGGAAATGAACAGGGTATCGCCGAGCACTTTGTAGGAATGCCCTTCGCAGATCAGCCGGGCGATGTCCACTTCCCGGGCGGTCAGGTTGTAGGTGCTGCAATTCTGCTCAAACCCGTTTGACACTCCTTCTTCTTTTGGGGGCGGCAGCTCTCCGTTCATGACCCGGAGCGCGCGGATGGTGTTGTTCAGGAGCGTTCTTTTCTGGCGGGCGGCATTTTCCAGCACGGAATTGATCTTCTGGATCAGCTCTTCCGTACGGAAGGGTTTCTGGATATAATCGAGGGCGCCCAGCTTCAGGCCCTGGGTGCGGTCTTTATTCGAGAACTTGGCGGATAAAAAGATGAAGGGGATGTGGTTATATTCGGGATTCTCGGAAATGATCCGGGCGAACTTGAACCCGTCCACCTTGTCCATCATCACATCGGAGATGATCAGGTCGGGCGCTACGGGGTAACTTTTGAATTTTTTCATGGCTTCGTTCCCGTTGAGCGCCACGCAAACGTTGTAGCGTTCGCTCAGCTTCCTGAACAGGTACCGCAGCATGGCATTATTGTCCTCCACCAGCAGGATGGTCTGTTTCCTTTCATCATAGGCCGTATCCGGCAGATCAAAGCCTTCCGCTTCCAGCCCGGAATATTTCCGCACGCTGTAACCTGCCGTCACCGTTTCTTCCTCCGCCGGCACATGCCCGTTCAGCCACACCGAGATGCAGGAGCCCTGCCGCCGCTGCGGGTTGCTGTCTATCACCACTTCTCCCTGCAACCCGTCCACGATCTTTTTCACGATCGGCAGGCCGAGGCCCATGCCCTGCAAGCTGCGTTTCTGCGTGTTGATCTGGTAGTAAGGCTCAAACACCTTTACATGCTGGTCAGGATGAATACCAATGCCGGTATCATCCACCGAAAACCGCACTTTTCCCTCCTTTTCTTCCAGCATCACGCTGATCTTTCCTCCCCTGTCCGTGTACTTGATCGCGTTTTCCACCAGGTTATTGATGATCCGGCTGATGGCCTCCGGGTCCGCCTTAATATATATATCCTCCCCGATCTGCTCCGTCAGCGCCAGCTGCTTTTTTTCACAATAGCTCCGGTAGAGCACCAGGTTATCTTCCAGGATGCGGCTGAAGCTGATCACCTGCGCATGATGATAAATGCCGAGGCCCTTGTTGTACCGTTCCAGGTCGAACAGGTTGCTGATATCGTTATTGAGCTTGTCGAGATTCCTTTTCACCACCAGCAGATCGTCGTTCGACCCGTGCTTCTGGATATATTCTTCCAGGTAGTTGTTCATCAGGGTGATGGGCGTTTTTGTTTCATGCACGAGGTTCACGAAAGCATTGGTACGTTGCTCGTTGGATCTTTCCAGCTGGATGGTCCTTTCCTTCACGCGCTGCGCGAGGGAGATATTGGATTCCTGCAGCTGGCGGTATTCGTACCTGGACTGCTTCACCGTTTTTCGCATCAGCAGGATGTTCAGCAGCAGGAAGACCGCGTTGTTGAAAACACCCACCACCCAGTTAGGCTGGCCGAGCACAAGCCCTATCACCGGTGAAACGCACCAGAATACCAGCGCGGCGAATATCCACCACCGCTCCACGAAAGCCGTCCGGTTCCTGTCTTCCCGGTATTGCAGGTAAATGGCCCGCGCCGTTGCCGTGAGCGCAACAATGGCATACACCCCGGTGGTCATGTATACATAATCGAGGGTGCCGGGCAGGTCGAGGCTCAGCGGGTAATATATCCCGAATCCCACAAGGGCGGGGATGATAATCAGCAGAAAACCGTATCTGCGGTGAAAGCCGAGCCGGTTAAAGTTCATGGTATGGTAACAGTACAGCGGCATGTACGCCGTTACTACGTATCCGAAGCCCTGGTTGATGATCACCTGCAACGTGACGGGCAGCGGGATGTGAGGGTCCGGCATCACGATGAGGTTTTCCGCCAGGTTGTACAGGATGAGCAGGGCCACCACGATGATATGCCACAGCCTTTCCTTTTCCTGCGGGCGTGCAAGCCAGGATAACAATTGATGACTAAAGATGATGACTTCCAGTAACATGATCATAAAGATCACCGGATTCAACTGGATGTTATAAAAGAACATATGGGGATGTATCGATTGGTTCTTGTAAAATACGATTTTTTCATGGTCTTGTTTCCGGGATGATCCCGTAGGAAGGCTTCAGCCCGCCCATGTCGATCAGCAGCCGGTCCAGGATCACGCCGGGATCTACGAGGTAGATCTTCAGCGTATGTTTCCCTTTATGCAGGAACGGGCCTTTGATCCGGCGGATGGCGGTGTTGCTCAGCACGTTCTGTTTCCATTCCGCGCTTCTTCCGAACGTGCGGAAATCCACCATCTTTAACGCTTTATCATCGATGCTCACGGCATAGCGCATACCGGTGCTGTCGTTGAGCGGATGTGTGGGCAGCGTTATAATGCTGATCTCCGGGGCAGTGTCTGTGATGGTGTGAAAATCATATGCCACCCAGGCCGCATGTTCCCGGATGAATGCGGTATCCACGCTGTTTTTTTCCGCGGTCAGCGCATTACCGGTATTCATGCCGTTTCTTTCCGCGGCCAGCGCATTTCCGGTATGCCCCATGTTGCGCATCAGCTGCCAGCGCTCTCCCGGCTGGTCTTTCCGGCGGCTGAAGCTTTGCGCGAAAATGGATACGTAGCCGTTCTCTTCCACTGCACCGGTGGTTTTCGCAGCAGGAAGGGCGTTTGAGAAAACGGTAAACGACTGCTTTCCGTCGCTGATGATGATCCTGCCTTTTTTATGCTGATTGGTGTTTGCCGTGACGGTCAGCCTTATTTCTTTTTTGCCGGTGGGAGAAAGCGTTCCGGATGCGGGTGAAATGCGCAGCCATTTTTCGCTGGTGCGCGCTGTCCATTGCACGGTGGTGTCACCGCGGAGGAATACGTCAATGAAATATGCCTCGTTGCGGCCTGCGTGGAAATCCGGCAGTGTCATTGGCACACCGCCTTCTTCAGGCGAGATGTCCCACATCTGACGGCCGGTATTAGAACCCGGGGCGGCCAGCTTTTTTGCAGATGCAGCCCATTCTTCTTTTTTAATCAGATCAGGCTGATCAAAAACCGGCAGATCACGCGGGCGCATGGACATGATGTGCTTCCATTTCCCGTTCATCAACCTGTTATTATAAAAATCCGTTTCCCGCACGATCGCATCATAGGCGGCGCGGGACAAAGCCGCATAGTCTTCCGCACTGAGCCTGCCCTGCCGGGCGTAGTGGCATGATTTATCGCGGTACAGGAATTTTTTGTTGATGAAGGAAGCGCAGGCGACCGGGTAATATATCAATTCATAAAATGCGGCGGTATCTTTCGCCGCGATCATCTTCCTGATATCCTTAACCTGCTTGTGCAGGCGTTCATACCGCTCAATTCTTTTAACCGCTTCGTCCCCATAAGCAAAATGATTGTACGCAGTCAGCGCAACCGGCGTGGTAGGCTCCGTCTGGCTCCATCCCATGAACTCCGGCCTGCGCTCAAATGCCAGCTGGTAATATTCCCACAGCAAACCGGTCAACGTGCTGCCATGTTCCTTCCCGAACATGCCGCTTAGCCACTGCTGCATGTGTGTGCGCACATAGGCGCTGCGGGTGAAGGGCTTCGCATTATAGGCCATGTCCAAAAACAGCTGGATGTTGTATTCCAGCGGCTTGATATCTCCCACGTTCAGCACCCACAGCCGGTCTGACCCGCTTTCCCATGCTTTCATCATTTCTTCGCGGATCAATGCGGGATGCGTGGAGCTGAGCCAGAGATAATCATGCGGACGACCCCAGTACGATGCATGATAGTACACGCCCGATCCGCCGCTCCTGCTTTTTTCCTTTCCGTTGTTCAGCCGCTGGATGTAACCGTAGTTGTCATCCGGCCATACGAGCGTAATATCATCCGGCAGCTGCAATCCCTTATTATAAATATCCAGCACTTCCTTGTATATCGTGAATACCTGCGGCACATGGGCCGGAAGGTACTTCGCGAGCAGACCGCGCTGATCCCTGATAATGCTGTCCAGCAAAGGAATGGCTTCATCCGGGCCTTTCACGCCTTCCATGCCGCTGTCGTGCACGCCGCGCATGCCCATGGTATAGATGGCGTTGAAGCGGCGGCTTTCTTTCACCCGTTCTTCCCAGTAGCGGAACACCCTGTTTTTATTGCTGCGGTAATTGAACGCGCCCATTTCGCGGCTGTTCCATTCGCCAACATTGTTCCGCAACATTGGCTCCGCGTGGGAAGATCCGATGATGACCTGGTAATCCTCCGCTACTTTTTGATTGCCGGGATAATGGTAGAACGGTTTTGTAGATGGATGCATGGCCGGCCAGAGCAGGTTGGCTTTCAGGCGCAGCAGCAGCTCGAATACTTTCGCGTAGGTAGCGGGACCGATATCGCCGGTGGACGGCTCGAAGGTTTTAGCGGCCCAGGGCTGGAGGCCCCAGTCCTCATCATTGATGAATATCCCCCTGTATTTGACGGAGGGCGGCGCAGATACAAATTCATCCGCGCGCACCACCAGCCTTTTTTTCTTTTCCGGCTGCACATCCGCCCACCAGTACCAAGGCGACACGCCAATTTCTTCCGACAGGCTGAAGACGCCGTAAGCCGCGCCCCTTGGGTCGCTGCCGGTGAGCACCAGCGCCGGGGCAGCACCGGGCATCGTTATCAGCTTTCGCCCGTAACATTCCCACTGGCCCGATAATGCCCGGTACAATGCATCGTGCGCTCCCAACAGTTGTGTGATCACTTTCGATCGTATGCTGCCGGTGATGATCAGCCGGCCTGTTGCCTTGCTGATATCGGTGATAACCGCCGGCCGGCAACCGGTTACGCGCAGGATGTCATCCGCCAGCAAATGCGCTGTGATGGAATCCAGCGAGGGTTGCCCGGGATCATAATAAATGGATGCGCACGTCCGTCCGTCCGCGATAACGAAATCGGCGGCGCTCGCGTGGCATGCAACAAACAGGAAGAAAAGGAATATGGAGCTTTTATTGCGCATTCGCTACCAGCGTCACATCCAGCTCGAAGTCATCGTAGATGGTCTTGTCGCCAAGGTTTTCGAAGAAGTTTTTAGAGCGGTACTTGATGTCGAATTTGGTGCGGTCTACCGTGATGGTGGCTTTGGCGGTGGCTTTGCCGTTGGCTACTACCACATGCGCCGGGAAGGTAATATTATTGGTGATGCTTTTGATGGTCAGTTTGCCGGTCACATCATAATTGCCATTTCCTTTCGGCACGGCGCTGGTGATCACGAAGCTGGCGGATGGATGTTTGTCCACCGCAAAAAAGTCATCGTTCTTCAAATGGCCGAGCAGCCTTTTGTTCATATCGGGATTGGTGATATCCGTTACGGTAATGGTGCGGGTATCCAGCGTGAAGGCGCCTCCTTTCAGGGCGTTGTTCTCTACTTCCAGCGTTCCTTCTGAAACGGAAATGGTGCCGGTGTGCTGGCCAGTTACTTTTTTGGCCGTCCAGTTCAGCGTGCTCTGCTGGTTATCCACCCGGTACACGGCGGTAGGTTTGTTGATGAAAGACATGAGCGCTACTGCTCCTCCGATCAAAAATAAGGCTGCGGTACGTTGCATAGATCAGTGTTTAAATTTTGATGATTTTGCACCAATTTACGCAATCTTCCTTACTTGAGGATGATCACTTCCTGCGCGCCGATACGTTTGTCTTTATGAGCGGTATCGTAAAATACCAGTACATAGGTACCCGAGGGTATGTTGACGGACACGGGATTGCTCTGGGCGGTCAGCAGCATGCTCTTCATCAGCCGTCCTGCCATATCGTACATATTCATCCGCACAGTTTTGTCGATACCAAAAAGATCTACCCGGAAGTTGCCGTTATTGGGATTAGGATAAACGGTGACGCGGTAGAACCAGGATACCTTGCGTATCTCCGAATAAAAGATGCGCCCGTCCCGCGTGACGGTCTTCACCCGGTAGTAGGTCCAGTTATCATACTGGTTATCATCTTCGTAGCTGTAATATTGCGCGAGGTCGCTGTTGCCGCCGGTGATGACGGGCAGGATGGTCTTCACGGTGTAGAAGGTGTCTTCATGCTCGCGGCGGCGCTGCAATTCAAAATGAAGCACATTCACTTCCCGCCGGGTGTACCAATAGGTTTGCACCCACCTGACATCTTTGCGGTAGGCGAAGAACAGCAGGTCTACCAGCGAGCGGGATTCCCGCGGGAAGGGGATGGCGGATTTTGCGAGGTAGAGGTTGTTGCCGATGCCATCCGGGAAGAGGCGGGTATGGTGATAGGATTGCAGCTGCGGTGTTTCCGTGGTGATGGGCCCCGGTGTGGCGATGCCGCCGGGTGGCAGTGTATCCCATCCTGTGGACGGGAGGTAGCGGGAGATGTAGCTGCTGTCCCGATGATAGGAAAACAGGGTGTCTTCCTGCTCGCGTTCGTGTTGCAGGCGGATGAGAACGGGGCCGTTGCCGTTTTCGCTGCCGGCGTTCCAGGTTTTAAGCACATGGTTTTCAACAAGCGCGGGGCCGGAGATCGCGGAGGCGTAGACGCTGTCAAACACCCGCGCGTGGAAACCGGCGGGGGCATGGCCCTGGTAGTGTACCGTTAGCGGAGAATAGCTGCCGGGCGCCGTGCCCACGGGAAAAGCCACCTCTACTTCCGCGCCGGTCAGATGCTCCCGGAAAAGATATCCGCCGCCGGGCTGCGTACCGGTGACGATGAAACGCCGATCGCTGTAGCCGGTGATATTGCCCGGCGATTGATGCCCTATGGCCAGGTTCCATCCGTTCAGGAAAAAATGCCCGCTGTCCAGCTGAAGGAGGTAGCGGACCTTCGCATCGCCAAGGTCTTCCAGGTAGAGGCCATTGGGATTGGCGAGGCGCAGCCGCGGGAAGCTGGCGCCGCTGTGTGTGCCGGTATTATATCCGCCAAAAAGGAATTGCGGGCCGTTGCGGGCGGCGAAGCTGAAGGTGCCCGCGTCTGGACGAAGCGTGTCGTTGTAGTAGTGTTCATCCGGTATGAGGGCGGTTTGTTCATTGCGCCAGCGTTGCCCGTAGAAATAGATCATGGAGCCTTTCATGGAACCGAAGCGGCCGGCATTCTGCACGTTGCTGAAGATGGAAACGGTGTCTGTTTTGAACACCATGATGTCGCTGTTCGGAGGGATGAAGATGCCGGTCTGCGCGCGGCAAATGTTGCAGATGGTGATGAGTGCGAGGAGTAATATGTGGGGTGAAGAGTGCATGTTTAGTTGCCTTCTACGCGGATGTAGATGCGGGTGGTGGTGGCGGTATGAGCTGCCAAGCCATCCGCTATGCTTATCAACAGGGTGTTAATCGTATTGCTTTCTACTACCCTGATTGTTATGCTGCTTAGCGTATTATTAGTAACTGTGACGATAGGTACATTAGCAACATCTATATTACTTCCCTTTGCATTTGCAGTGACCTGTATATTTAGGATGTTGGTAAACGCGACATTTCCGGGAATGTTGATTGTCTGTACCCCTGTTGAAGTATTTGCCACATCAGCCACCCACACTTTCGAAACCGTTCCCACCGCAGCCGTTGCCCCTGTTCCGCTGAAATACACCGGTACTGGCGCTCTCACTACGTTACCGCTTGAATCTACGCCTATAGCTCTGGCTGAAGCTGTTACCGGATCGGGAGCAGTCAGGTTCTCCAACCGCAATCCCGAAGCCCCCGACGTTCCCGTTCTCACATGCAATTGCGAAGTAGGCGTAGATGTATTGATACCAACAAGCCCGTTCCCAAGTATCCGTATTCTTTCCGCATTATTCGTGATAATGGGGAGCGCGCGGTTGTTGATCGTTCCCAGGCTCTGTACAGTGGCAACATCATTCCCACCCAACAACCACCCCGTCGTCAGCTCACCAGCATCCGCCAACCTGATCCAGTACCCGTTTTTACGGATACGCAAACTTTTGTCAGACATAAGATAAATGATCATCCCATCCGGTGCAGTAGCCAAAGTAGCCACCGTAGTGTCCGGCACGCGGGGCAGCAAAAGCCCCTGCCGGTCGCTTTCCAGCTCCAGAATAGAAGATTTGTTGATCACGGCAGGATTGGTTCCCAGTTTCAACTGCGCACTGGCGATACAGCAGCATAGCAGCAAAGCATGTGCAAGCACGGACCGGCGCAGCCAGCGTGTTCCTTTCATGCTTATTTTTTTATCACATACCAGTTGGTGCCGTCTGTTTGCAGCGTTACGAACGTCCAGTCATTGTAGATAATATAATTGCCATTGCCATCGATCGTGCCGGAAGCAGGCGTAATGGTGAGGGCATTGTCAATCCCGCCCGTTCCGATCTTTTTGATCGTATACATGCGGCCCGCGATACCGGAAGGTGAAGGCAGCGTAATGGCAATTGCGCCAGCACTGGCATCAGCCAGCACTGTATTATCCGCCGCGGTAACGGCATAGTTAGCATTTACCGATGTAATGTTGGAAGACATCGAACCATTCACCTGGAACGTGGAATTTGCGGCCATACCCGCGGTAAGCCCCACACCCAGCGAATCCCGGAAAGTCTTCGCGCCTGCGAAAGTTTGCCCAACGGTAGACACACCGCCGGGATTGCTTTCATCAGCGGCATGCAGACGAATGGAATCAGCGCTGATGCTAAGACCAGACGGGCTTGCATCCAGCGAAAAAGCCGTATTCAATATTTGCGCCCGCGCGGAAGAATCAAACCGTAACCAGTCGGCATACGAAAGCAAACCGCGCGATGTAGTGCCATTGCCATCCTGCGTAGGAAAGTTGAAGATATGTTTACCGCTATCGGAAACGCTCGCGGAATTGATCTCTACGTCCACCGTCACGGCGCTGTCGATCCCGAACACCTGCACCGAATCCCGCAAACCGTTCAACGATACGATCGCGTTATTGAATGCAGCCGCTGCTATCGTTCTCTGCAGAATGGTCCCCGTCGCGGGATCGAGCACCAGTACCTGCACCTGGTCGGTGCCGTCCGCAATGGTGCCCGGCGCCACTTCAATGCTGCCGCCCGCTGTCAGGCGCATGCGCTCCGCGTTATTCGTTTTGAATACCAGCGCCTGCTGATCGGTGGTGCCGAGGAAATTCACGGTGGAATCCAACCCCGCATTACCCGTCGTATTCCAGTTGCGGGCGTTCGCCACACTGTCCGCGGACATGCGTTGCCAGAGGCTGTTCTTACGGATGAACAAGCTCGACGAATCCGGCACATAAATGATCATACCGTCCGGCGCCGTGTTCAGCGGATCGAGTGTGAGGTTTGCGCCGTTCACACGAGGCAGTAAAAGACCCTGGCGGGTACTTTCCAGTTCAAGAATGGAAGATTTGTTGATCTGGCTGGGGTTGGAGCCCACCTTCAACTGTGCCAATGCGGCAATAACCGGCAAGGCCAGCAATAGTGTCAATGCAAGCTTTTTCATGGAAATGGATTTTTGGAAGAACGAAGGTTACTTCATGTACCGTAAGCAATGCAAGTACAGGGAGATCTTGGTTTTGGTTTTAATAATTGAAAAATAGTACTGCTGCCAGTACATGACAACTCATTGCTTAGACGAGTTCAGACGGGAAGAAAAAGGTTAACTAAACGGTTCGTGATAAAGGTAGATACATTATTGCATACGACAAAAAAAATACATGAATAAAAACAACAATAACGGCGCCGGGCATACGCTACTTGTTGATGTCGGTCAATTGTATTTTTCTTCTTTCATTGATGATGATCTGCGTGGTGTGGGTAAATACTTTGTCGCCGTTCCCGTATTCCAGGAACATTTCCAGCGGCATCACCACCGGCGGATATGATCCGGCGATGCGCATCTTTTCGATCTGGTTTTTAAAATGATCGGGCATCAGGCTGTAGCCGGGGAATACGGCGTGGGGGTCCATTGGTATCCAGACGTACGCCGTTACCTTGGCGTGGTTGGTGTTCACCACCCGCGGATCATGCCGGAGGTTATGCGCCACATATTCTTCACAGGCAACGCCTGCGATCACCTTCTTGGCGCCGGTGCGCTTCAGCTGGCTCAGGTAACCGATCTCCCCGGGGTATACGGGTTCCATTCCCTCCAGCTCCAGCTTGGCTTTGTCGCCGCTCGCAATACCAGCTACGCCGGCCAGGCTCAGCTGCGATTCCTTCCCGAAATCACCATAGAAATGATAGCGTGTGCCGGTGCTGCGGCTGAGCAGCTGAATGCAGAAAGCGGGACTGGTACTGCTATAGTAGATCACAATGTCTTCTCCGCCGTCTATCACCCGCTGGCTGCCCTGGAAAGCTTCGCTCTCCTGGTATACGGCCCAGTCATATTCGTAAGAAGAATCAATGGTCACGCTTTCATCTCCGTTGATGATGAGCGTGGTATTCACTTCCGCTGGCTTGCCTGTAGCCATGGGCATGGTCGCTTCCGTTTCTTCTTCCGTCTTTTCCTTTTTCTTGATGAATTTTTTCAGCAACTGCGCATGCAACGCTGGCGCGCAACATAAAAAGATGATCAGCAGGAGTATTGGTTTTTTCATAGGTACCCGGCATTGAATTCGCCGGAAAGTTAATCATATTATCTTAATTATGCATACTAACTGACCATCAAACTGCAACCCCGCAGGGCCGAGTTATCCAGCCGCCCCATCACCTCAAAGCCGCCATCCGCATGAATACGCCCGATGTCGTCCGTGGCAATGAAAGCACAGGAGTAAATATTGGCCAGGTCTATCACATTGATCACGCCCGCCGCGTTCTCCGCGTACAGCTGGAAAGGATCGTTCTCATCGCGTACCAGCACCTTCATCCAGGGCGGGCAATAAAAAATGCCGTTCCCTTTGGAATACGCCTGGCTGAGCAGTTCGGTCATGCCATATTCCGCATGAATGGCGGGCACGCCCAGCTGTTGGCCGAGAAAGGCATGCAGCTCTTCGCGCGTCCATTCTTCGCGGCGGCCTTTCATGCCCCCGGTTTCCATTACGATGGTATGCCGGAGCTGCATGGGGAATTTTTCGGCAAAGTCCAGCAGGGCAAAAGTTACGCCGATGAGCAGCACCGGCTGTTGGCGGGCTTCCAGTTCCTGCAGGGTGGCAGCCAGCTTTTCATGTTCGTACAGGTAAAAACCGCTTTCCGGCCGGCCGCTGCGGCGGATCATCTCCTGCACCATGTATACCAGGGAAGAGGACTGCCGTTCGAGGTAGGACGGCAGCAATCCCAGCACCACGAAGTCCTTCACATCCCCGTAAAACAAACGGAAAGCCTCCATAAAACTGCGTGTATAGATGCCCGTATCCTTCACGAGGTGCCGGCTGTTCACGGTGGTGGTGGTGCCGCTGCTTTCAAAAACCACCGCCGGCTCAAATTCCCCGCAGACCACCGGGCGGGTCTTGAAGAACTGGATGGGCAAAAACGGGATCGCGGAAAGGGACCGTACGGACGCCGGGTTTATCTTCAGGGCATCCACATAGGCCCGGTACAGCGCATTGGTCATGTACTGGAAGCGGAACAGCTCCAGCGCGAGGTTTTCGGGGAACTCCCCCCTTTCAGCGAATATCCGGCCGGCAAAAGAATCGTTCATCGGGAGCAAATTTACGACCTGTCATGTAACAATCAACGCCAAGGGAGCGTTTAAACAACAGCCTTTGCCTTTTGGCCAATTTAATGTAGGTTTGTTATATGAAGAAAATAATTGCTTTATCTGCCATTTTGTTTGCTTTCGCGGGATGTAAGAAAGACAATGTTGAAGGCAACAAGCCGAAGCTGATCTTCAAATCAGTATCTGCCGAAGACGTGCCTGCGGAATTGAAAATGGTCACCTTCGAATTCCAGTTGCAGGATGGAGATGGTGATACGGAAGATGCAATGTATATAAATGATATCCGTTTTGAGGATGAAACCAAATTCGAAATGGTGCGCATGCCCGCGCTGGAAAGCCACAAAGGCACCAAGCTGGATGCGGAGCTGACGCTTTATGTCAGCGATATGCCGGACCAGGTTTTCATGCGTCTCCGCGACGGCCGCGATCCGGACCTCGTGCCCAACCCCGATACCATGCAATACCGCGTGTTCGTGCTGGACAATGCCGGCAACAGCAGCGACACCATCACACTTCCCAAAATAGCCATCCACCGTTAATTATCAATTGTATACGGATTATTGCTGCATTCCGTACATTTACAGGTATGAGTAAGATCCAGGAACTGCATTCCAAGATCGCTACGGCCCAGCTGGGCGGCGGTCAGACACGTATCGATTCCCAACACAAGAAAGGAAAGCTCACTGCCCGTGAAAGGCTGCAATTGCTGCTGGACGAAGGTTCTTTTGAAGAGCTGGGCATGTTTGTGCACAACCGCAACAAAGGGCTCACCACCGAACAGGAACAATTTCCCGGCGATGGCGTAGTCACCGGTTACGGCACCATCAACGGCCGCCTTGTATATGTTTTCTCGCAGGACTTTACCGTATATGGCGGCAGCCTCTCCGAACCGCATGCCCAGAAAATATGCCGCATCATGGACCTCGCCATGGAGAACGGCGCGCCCGTCATTGGCCTGAACGACAGCGGCGGCGCCCGCATACAGGAAGGCGTGGTCAGCCTCGGCGGCTATGCCGATATTTTCTACCGCAACACCCGCGCCTCCGGCGTGATCCCTCAAATATCCGCCATCATGGGCCCCTGCGCCGGCGGAGCCGTGTACTCCCCCGCCATCACCGACTTCATCCTGATGGTGGAGAACACTTCCTACATGTTCGTGACCGGCCCGAACGTAGTAAAAACGGTTACCCATGAAGAAGTCACTTCCGAAGCGCTGGGCGGCGCGCAAACGCACGCCACCAAAAGCGGCGTCACGCACTTTGCATGCAGCAACGAAGTGGCCTGCATCCAGAACATCAAGCAACTGCTTTCCTATATGCCGCAGAACTGCGAAGACGCGGCGCCCGTATACCCTTACGAACCGGGCAACGAAACCCGCCCTTCGCTGAACAACATGATCCCCGAAAATCCCAATCAGCCGTACGACATGAAAGAAGTGATCGCCGAGCTGACGGATACGGACAGCTTCCTCGAAGTGCATAAAGATTTTGCGGATAACATCATCGTTGGCTTCGCCCGCATAGCAGGCCGGAGCATAGGCATCGTAGCCAACCAGCCCGCTGTGCTGGCCGGGGTGCTGGACATACATGCCTCCGTTAAAGGCGCGCGCTTCACCCGCTTCTGCGATGCGTTCAATATTCCGCTGCTCGTGCTGGTAGATGTTCCCGGCTTCCTCCCCGGCACCGACCAGGAGTGGAACGGCATCATCACCAACGGCGCCAAACTGCTTTTTGCGCTCAGCGAAGCTACGGTGCCCAAGATCACCGTCACCACCCGCAAAGCCTATGGCGGCGCGTATTGCGTGATGAACTCCAAACATATCGGGGCGGACCTGAACTTCGCGTTCCCACAGGCAGAGATCGCCGTTATGGGCCCGAAAGGCGCCGTAGAGATCATCTATAAAAAGGAGATCGACAGCGCACCTGATCCCGCTGCAAGAATGAACGAGCTGGTGGCCGACTACACGGAGCGTTTCGCCAACCCGTACCTCGCGGCGGAAAAAGGGTATATCGATGAAGTGGTAACACCCGAAGAAACCCGCAGCAAGCTCATCAAAGGGTACAAAATGCTGGAGAATAAAGTGGTGAACCTGCCGCGGAAAAAGCACGGCAATATTCCGTTGTAAAATAACAGGGCTGTCTCAAAAGTAATGTTCCCCGCTTTTAGCCGGGTATCTGGTGGAGAAATCTCTGCGATCCGCCTGCCCATCAAATTACCTTTGACACAGCCCTGTATTCCGACTCACTTATTTATGATACAGTAACGGGTTTTGCGCGTCATCATTCAACGGATCTCCCACTTTCAGGCGCGCCACCGTTTCATCGCTAAGAATATTTTGCGTGCCATTGTACACGTTGCCGTCCGGCATATATGCGCAGGTCATCGCGCGGCGGAAACCGGGCGTCATGTTCGCATGCGCGCCGTGGATGGTGAGGCCGTTATGGAAAGAGCAGCTGCCGGCTTTCATGACAGCGGGTTTTGATAAAGATGATTTGAACTGCGGATAGAAATCGAAAATAGCGCCCATGTTCTTGCCGATGCCGGGATTCTCGAAAGTCGTTTCCTGGTGGGAGCCGGGAATAAAGAAGAGGCAGCCGTTTTCGAGCGTGGCATCGTCCAGCGCCACCCAGATAGAGAGCGCGCGGCGGTCGGTAAAGGACCAGTAGGGCGTATCCAGGTGCCAGGACGTAGGATTGGCCCACGGCCGTTTCACCAATGCCTGGTCGTGCCAGATGCGTATACCTTCCACGCCCGCCAGCGTGGCGGCCATTTTGCCGAGGCGCTCGTCCAGCATGATGTTCCGCATTTTTTCATTGTCCTGCCAAAGGTTGATCATCTGATCGAATACATTATCGTAATACGATTTGTCGGCATCATCCCCTTTTCCATACACTTCTTTTCTGTCCGGCATCTTGAAACCCTTGCGTTTTGCCAGCGCCTCGTCCAGCGCTTCCCGCCACTGTGCCAGCTCTTCGGGAGAAAGAAAATCTTCTATCACCAGGAACCCGTTCTGCTGATATTGCGCCACCTGCTGCGCAGAAATTTCATGTTTCATAATCGTGGTTTTTTAGCTGTCTTCAAAGCTACTTCGTGCCGGAACGAATGAACATGCAGAATATAATATTTGATTTGTACTTTTTGATAAATCGTCCGGCAAAAAAAAGCTACATTTGAACGACCACGTCATGATCAATTTCAATAAATATCTGCCCATCACGCCGACGGAAATGAAGTGGGGTTTTTATCTCACTACTACCGGCTATTCGAAGATCGCGCCCAGAACGAGCTATCCCGATACGTCCGTTCATCCGGAAAGCCATTACTTCACCTGGAACAAAGGCCGCATCCTGGACGGTTATTATCTCGTATTCATCAGTAAGGGAGAAGGCGTGTTCGAATCGTCGCGCACACAACCGGCCACGGTACGGGAAGGCACCTGCTTTTTCCTTTTCCCCGGCGTATGGCACCGGTACAAGCCCGATCCGAAATCGGGGTGGGAAGAATACTGGGTAGGATTTAAAGGGAGTTACCCGGACGAGCTGATGAGCGGGCATTTTTTCACGCCGGAAAAGCCCTTCGTCAATGCCGGGCACAACGAAGAGCTGCAGCAGCTGTTCCACCTGCTGCTCAGCACAGTAAAAGCCGCCGGCACAGGATACCACCAGATCGTGGCCGGCATCACCATGCAGATACTCGGGCTCGTGAACGCCATTTCCACACTGGAAGATTTCGGGCAGGACGATACGTCCCTGCTCATCAACAAAGCCCGCTTCCTCATGCGCGAATCGATCGAGCAACCCAGAAAAATGACCGATGTGGCAAAGGAGCTGCCGATGGGTTATTCAAAATTCAGGAAAGCCTTCAAAAGCATCACAGGCATGTCCCCCACACAATATTACCTGCACATCCGCCTGAAAAAAGCAAAGGAGCTGTTAAGCTCCACTACTTTGAATATCGACCAGGTGGCGCAGCAAACGGGGTTTGACGACCTGTTCTATTTCTCCAAGCTGTTCAAGAAGAAGAACGGCGTAACGCCATCCTCCTTCAGAACGGGAAAAGGGTAAGCGCTTCGATTGTATTTTTTGATACTAGCTTTTGCCTTTTACCAGCACCATCTGCCCGATGTGGTACGCCATGTGATTCGTTCTGTTCAGCAGCACGCTGAGCTTGTTGCGGGAGGGCTCTTTCGCAAAGTCCTCATCCGTCATCGCCGTATGCCGGCTCATCCAGTCGGCTGGCGAGAGGGCGGCAAAGTTCGCCGTCAATATGCTTTTGGCTTTCCGCCAGTCTTCCCGCAGGGAGGCTGCATCGGGCATGGGGAGGCCGGACCTGTCGGGGTTCTTCACAAAAGCATCATCAAGATGTTCAAATGAACGTTCTCCCTGGCCAAACAACGATGTCATGCTGTCATTCACCGCGATCAGGTGGCCCATTAAATAAATAAGGCGGTTCTTTCCCGGCGCAATTTCCTGCTGCAAGCCTTCATCGCTGATCGTGTCAAAAAAGGCATCCGCTCTTTTAAGCTGGATGTTCCAGGACTTCAGGGCGGCTTGTACGAATATTTCTGCTGGTTCCATTTATTTTGATTTAATCTGATAAAAAGCTTTGTTTCAA
The DNA here is from genome assembly GCF_007992715.1 of Chitinophaga cymbidii. Classification (GTDB taxonomy): domain Bacteria; phylum Bacteroidota; class Bacteroidia; order Chitinophagales; family Chitinophagaceae; genus Chitinophaga; species Chitinophaga cymbidii. Next base: position 23,289 of record NZ_BKAU01000005.1, on the reverse strand, counting down.
CATGCTGATGATCCTGCTACCAATTCACGATTCATGATTCATGAATCATGAATCATGAATCGTGAACACTATATATTCGGCAACAAATACAACACCATCACCACCGCCCCTATCAATATAAACAACGTCAACAGAATGATCAGCCGGGAAGACGGATAGAACACATCATCATTCAAATCCCGCTCGATCTTCTTGTACCGGATAAACGAAAGCAGCGATATCACGCCGCCCAGCGATACCAGGAATACGCCGATGATCCCGGAATACCCGTGATTCGGCAAGGCAATCACCTTGTCCGTGAACGCATACGTCAGCTGCCGGATGAACAAAGAGAATTTCACCACTACAAATCCGAACGCCATGATGGCGATGGCCGTTCTGATCCATGCCAGGAACGTCCGTTCATTCGCGAGGTGGTCGGTGGCCTTTCCGCCTGATGTTTTATTGGTGTCCATGATTTAATTTTTGGGCTTCGGCTGATGATGCATCAGCGTTTCTATTTCCTGCCGCAGCGTTTCCGGCTGTTGCAGTTCCATGTAAACAAATTTTTCTCCGGGGATGAGGGTATTGCTGCCGTCCGCTTCTATCCGCATGTTCAGCTTCCGGGAAGTGAACCAGGGTTGCAGCCCTTTGATGGCGGCCAGTACCGCGGTCTGGTCCCAGCTCATGCGGCCGGTGGTATTTTTATCTTTCGCCAGCGCGACCGCATAGGCATCTTTCACGGGACTGTTGCGGATGGATGTTTTATGAATAAGGGGGATGCCGGTATGGATCTTTTCGCCGACCTCGAAGGGGTTCAGCAGGAAGGGCGTATCCCATTCCGCGAAGACCTGCTGTGCGGATGGCGCGTCTACGTACACATTGTACTCACGGCCGGTGGTTTTGCCATCGGGCAGGCTGGCGGCCATGGATACCAGCTGCTTCACTTTCTTCCGCACCAGGTCTTTCCCGTTCAACGTGCTGTGCCGGTCCGGCGGCGAGGCCAGCAGGTCTGCGAGGTTTGTGAAAAAGCCGATGGAAATGATCGTTACGGAATGATCGGGTTGTTGCGACAGGATGCGGCGGTACAGTGACACGGCTTCTTCGGCTTCAGCATTGGATTTTAACCGATGGGGATACCTGGCGATGATCGCTTCGGCCCATTGCTGCGGGCAATTCTTGTTCGGCGCGGCTTTGCGGGTAACGCCCACCGGAATGTCCGGCCGGCCGAAATAAGTATTGAGCACGCTGATGGAGGGCACGGTGCTTTCAAATGCGTTGCAGGACATCACGGCGAGGATGTTCGCTTCTCCCCTGTCCGCAAAAGCGTGGAGCATCGCCATCGCGCCCACGTCGTCGTAATCTCCGGCGATGTCCGTGTCCAGGATCACGGGAACGGGCTTTTGTTGTGCATGCATCAACAGTAGGAATAACAATTGAAATGCCATCATTCCTGAATTTAGGCAAGATCGGCCAGAAAACAAAGGACCGGCCCTCACAGCCGGTCCTTTAAAGTGTTGCTACAGATCTGTCCGATCAGTATTCGCGGGTGCGCCCGATGTAAATGTTGCGGGCATTCAGGTAAGTGTCAGCGGTCGGGCCGGGGCTGCCGCTGGAGCCTTCCATCTGCATATTGATGATCACGTACATCGGCTTGCCGACGAAGTTGCCGGTATGCACGCCTTTCCATTGACCATCGATATAATAATGAATATCTACGTTCGTTGCGCTGACCTTCGTGATCCATACGCGGTAGGTATGCCAGCTGCCGGCGTTGGAAACGGTTGTCAGCGTGCTGGACACGTCGGAGGAGGTGCGGAAAGTATTCTGCCAGTTGACATTGCTTCCCTTGAACTCCATGATGTCGCTTTCCGGCGGCCAGCTGTTCACACCGGTGAGCCAGAACGCGGGCCAGGAGCCGGTTACCGTCGGCACCTGGAAGTCGCATTTCAGTTCCCAGTTCGGGAACTGATCGTTGATCAGCACATGTTCCTTTGCGTGTATCGCGCCGGAATGATAGCGGATCGGCAGCCAGGGGTCGTGCGGACTGCTGCCTTCGTCCCAGCTGATGCGCGTGGCCTTGATGGTGAGCACATTGCTGTTGAGATAGATGTGATTGTGATCGGTGCTGCTGCCGTACATGCGGGCGGAGCCGTTATGATCGGAGCCCCAGGGGTACAGGTAGTTCCATGCTGCTTCAAACGCGGTGTAGCTCGCGAAAGTGGACTGGTCCAGCACCGTTTCCCAGGTAGAGGCGGCGAGCGCTTTTTCGCGGGACAGCTTTACGAGGTCTTCACTGTTCTCTGTCTTGTTCTTCTGGCAGGATAGCATTGCCAGGCTGGCGATGGCCAGCAGGGTTCTGTTGATGGATTTCATAATGTGGATTTAGGTAAACAAATGGTACAAACATGATATGATCAGAAATCTGTAGCCAGGGTTGCATTCCTTCCTTCATCAAACCAGGCGAGCTTCCAGTAGTCCATCCACGCGATAAACGGCAAATCGCCGCGCCATTGCACCGGCAGCCAGTGATAGCGGCTGTCTTTCAGGTTCGCGGGGTTCCACTGGTCGCCCATGTAAATAAATGCGTCTTTCTTTCCCGGTACCGGAAATACGTAAGTAGACTGACCGCCGAAGGTGAGATCGGCATTTGTTCCTTCCATCGGGTTGCCGGCGGGCTTCCAGGGGCCGTAGGGAGAACTGGCCGTGTGCAGCATCGCCTTGTTGGGCGCCCATCCGGTGCAGCCGCTTGTGATCAGGTAATACGTGTTCTTCCGCCGGAAGATCGCCGGTGCTTCGCGATGGTTCGCAAACAGCAGGCTGTCCGCCGTTGTGGGGCGCAGGTAGTCGTCTGTCAGCCTTGCGATGCGCAGGTCGTAGTTTTCATTTGCCGCGTACATATGATAGGCTTTACCGTCGTCATCCACGAACAGGGTCATGTCTCTCGACATATGCCCGTTCGGCCGGAAGCTGCCGGTATAGCGGTATGGGCCGGTGATGCGGTCGCTAACGGCTACGCCCGCACGTGCGGCGCTGTACCCTTTGCCCTTCAGTTCCAGATGGAACCACATCACATACTTTTTCGTTTTCTTGTTGTAGATGACCTTGGGGCGCTCCATCAGGCATCCTCTTGTGATGTCACTGTCCGGATCTTCGGAAGGGGCGAGTGCGATACCTTCGGCGGTCCAGTTACGGAGGTCCGGCGATGAATACACCGATACGCCCTGCGATGCCCTTCTGCCGCGGTATTCCCCGAACCAGTAGTACCTGCCTTCCGCATATATCAAATTCCCGCCGTGCGCGTTGATCGTATCGCCGGCATTGTCATACCAGACCGCGCCGGTGGAAAAATGAGCGGCGGAGATGCCGTCTACCCCAATATTTATCTCATCCGCCACCAGCGGCTGACCGAAAATGTCCTTCTCCGGCATGTTCACCGGTACGCCTTTACCGATGGCAGGCGAGCCGGGGCGCAGGCGCAGCGCATCCAGTGCGGAGAAACCGTGCTGCCCGGAGGCCGGTGTTTTCCTGAATAACGGATCAGCATACACGCCGTTCCTGTCTTCCGGGCGGTGAAGATGCCGGCCGGCATACAGGTTACCGTTGTAAAAATTCCGCTTGCTTTTTGCCATCACATAGTCCACATCAGCGGCGGCATAAAAGATATTGTTCGCAAAAAAGGTGCTGTCCGAATACCCATGCCAGGTGCCCATTTCAATAATGGTGCTGTCCATCCCTTTCCTGTCTGGCACTACGATCACGTTGTTGTAGATCTGTGTGTTCACAACGGGACCGGTCACATGGATCACGGGCGAGAAGCCGGCATGTTTCCCGGTAGTGCGGAAGCCATCGTTGATGCTTACATTATAACGGATGATCGTGCCGCGGTTGCCTACGCTGTATTGCCTGCCGGCGCTGCCGTCGTCACATACCAGCAGGAAGCCGCCTTCGTTATCATGACTGTAGTTGTATTGAATGATGGTGTTGTTGCAGTTCCAGTCGGAATCGAATCCCTGCCCGTCCCAGGGCGCCTTGTGGTCGCTCACTTCATTGTACTGAATGAGGGTATTGTCGCAGCTCCATGGCCATATGCCCGCGGCGGATTCGCCGTCTGGCAGCAGGCGGGGGCAATCGCGCATAACGTTGTATTCAATGAGCGCGCTGTCGCAGCCGATGGGCACGATGCCGTCTCCGGGCACGCCTTCGATCAGGTTGGCGCGGATCACTACACGTTTGCTGGGAAACCAGCGCTGCCTTGACCAGTTGCCGTTGAGGAGAATGCCGTTGCGTGCTGTTCTGCGTACCGTGCAGCTATCGATCTGCAAACCGTCGAAATTCGACAGCACTTTGTTGCCGCCGTTACTGCAAATAATGCCCGCGCCGCCGCCTTCTTTTTTCACGAGACTGCCGTTCACATCATGAATGTCCAGCGCGCGCAGGGTGATGGAATATACGGTGCCGTGGTCTTTGGATTCCACCAGCACGCCGGTGCGGCCGGGCTTTCGTTCGGCTCCGTAATTGGAAATATCCAGGTCCCTCACCAGCCAGTAAGAAACATTATGCAGGTGAAGCGTGGCGGTTGTTAAGCCATTCCCCTGCAAGCGGGGCTTGGGACCTTCGCCATAGCTGTCTATCGTGATCAGCTGCGTGCTGCTGCCATTGCCCTGCGGCTTCAGCTGTCCTTCGAATATCCTGCCCGCGCGGAAGCGTATCCTGTCTCCCGGCTGAAAAACATGGCGGTTCACCCTGTCCAGGCTTTGCCATGCCTGCTCCGGCGATAAGCCGCTGTTGCTGTCCTTTCCGTTGATCGCATCGATATAATAAATGCCGTTGGCAACAGCACCGATAGCGCAAACCAGTAAACAGCCCAACACAAAAAGTCGTTTCATCTGTTAATGTTTATCTTTTATGGTCAGATGGAACCTCGCGGTTTCATAAGATCATGTATTGCGATTGAATAATTACCATCCGGTCGTTTGCTCAAGGCCTGGTGATTTTATTTTCTCCGCCTGCGGGATGGGGTACCGGTGCATGTGCGGCAGGAATACCCTCGATTCCAGCACGAATGGCGCGTAGGTGAAGGTGCCATCCTGCTGCCGCGTGATGTCTACCCCGCGAACAGGCGCATTGAACAGCTGCGTTCCCAGCTCCCAGCGGCGTACGTCCCAGAAGCGGTGCTCTTCAAAAGCCAGCTCCACCCTTCTTTCATTGCGCAGTTTCGTTCTGAAGGCGTCCTGCTGCCAATCGCCGGGCACCAGCTGGGGCATGTTCACGGAAGCTCTTTTCCGCACTTCGTTGATAGCGCCGGTGGCGGTGAGGCCGTAGCCTTCGGGGTCCTGGTCCGGGCCGTAGGCTTCATTCATGGCTTCCGCGTAGTTGAGGTATATTTCAGCAAGACGGAAGAGAATGAATGTATGCACGCTGGTACGGTTTTGCAGGAGGTCGAGGTTTTCGTCCACATATTTTTTCAGGTAATAGCCCGTCCTGGTGGCGCGGTCCACTCCCCTGCCGTCCCTTCCGCCGGTCCATGCTTCCACGGGGCGGCCTTTCCAGCTGGTGTTGTTCAGTATAACGGTCATGCCCAAACGAGGATCGCGGTTATCGTACGGCGCGGCGGCGTGGGCGGTATTGTTCCAGGAAAAGGCGCTGCCATCCAGCATTTCGTAGGCGTCTACGAGGTCCTGCGTGGGCGTGGTACCGCTTTGCCCGCCGTCGTACCCGATCGGGTAGTTGGCGCGCTCGAAATCGTTGGTAGCGGCGTAACGGTGCGCGAAGATGATCTCCTTGCTGGTGAAGGAGCGGAACAGGTTGCGGTAGTCGCCTTCCAGCTGATAGTTCTGCAAGGCCAGCACATCATGCGCGGCGGAAGCGGCTTTCTCCCAGCGTTCGGCCAGCTGGCCGGGGTTGTTCAGCGGGCTGGCCCAGTACAGCAGAGCGCGGCTTTTCAATGCCAGCGCGGCGCCTTTCGTAGCACGGCCAAGGTCAGCCGTGGGAGCGTTGGGCGGCAGGTGCAGCGCGGCAGAATCGCATTCATCAGAAATGAACTGGATGCAGGCGTCAAATTCCGTTCTGGCCATGTCCAGGTCTTCGTTGATGCTGAGGGTTCTGGTGATGAGGGGTACGCCGCCGTATCTTTTCACCAGCTCGAAATAAAAATATGCCCGGAGAAAGCGGGCTTCATAGCGCCAGCGTTCAAGATCAGCCAGCATGTTGGCATAGGTCTGCTGCGCCGTGGCATCCGGGTTGAGCTTGTAATTGTCCAGGTTCACGTTCCCGGATTGTTCCAGGAACTTGTTGGTCCTGCGAATGGCGGTGTAAGCGCGGTTCCAGTTATCGTCCGGGTTGGCGTAAGGGCTCCAGCTGCCGGTATTGTAGCGCTGAATGTCGTTGCCTTCCGTGGTAAACTCCGCATCATCCGTTGCGGCGTCCAGCATGGCGCCGTTAAACCGGCCAAAACCATCCGGCAGGTAAGCGTAGGTGCCGATCAGGTAGTCACGTGTTCTGGCGTAGGACGAGAACACCTCATCTTCCGTCAGTTCCGTGCTGATCTGCCGGTCCAGGAAATCCTTCCTGCAGGATGTGAACAGGCCCGCCACTAGGCTGGTTAAAAGAAATATTTTGATATAGTTCATCTGTACTAAATGTTTTTTTAATTGCCAGATGTAACCTCGCTGTTCAACCCCCTGGTTGCTATGATGTATTATGCTCGGTTTCATGATCATTTTTTTTGGATGTTACAGTTGCAGCTTCAAACCGATGTTCACGGATTTCATCACCGGATAACCTACCAGCACTTCAGGATCGGCCAGCTTCACTTCGTCGATCGTAAAGAGGTTGACAGCGTTCACATAAAAACGTGTCTGCTGCAATCCAGCGCGGCGTGTAAGGGAAGCGGGAATGGTATATCCAAGCTCCACATTGCGCAGGCGGATGAAGCTGCCGTTGCGTTGCCAGAAATCGGAAGCCCGGTAGTTGTTGTCATTCGCCGTGCTGGTCAAACGCGGATAGGTAGCAGTAGCGGCGGTTTCCGGCGTCCAGCGGCCAAGTGCGATCGGCGCGGCTTTCGCATCGTTCACAAAAGCCCACACCAGCGGCCCCTGCAGCATCACGCTGCGGTTGGTCACGCCCTGGAAGAATGCTTCGAGGTCAAATCCCCTGAACTGCACGCCCGCATGCAGGCCGAAAGTCCATTCCGGCAGTGCGGGCTTCCCGATCGGCACTTCATCATAGATATCGATGATGTTGTCGCCGTTCTGATCCTTGTACCGGATATCTCCCGGCTTCACCGGCGCGAAGGTCTGCCGGGGGCTGGCGGCTATTTCCGCTTCATCTTTGAAAAATCCGATGGCCTGCAAACCAAAAGGCTGGTTGATGCGCTGGCCTGTTCTGTTGAGGTAATCATAAGGTTGCTTCGCTTCCGCCATGTACAGGATGCGGTTGCGGGCGTATGCCGCGGAGGCGTTGACAAAAAATCCCAGGGAAGAAACAGCTTCCTTGCGGTAGCCCGCCTGTACTTCAAAGCCGCGGTTGTTCACGCTGCCTACGTTCTCCGCGGGCAGCCCCACCCCGAGATATCCCGGAATGGATGATGTGCGTTCGGCCAGGATGTCCGTTCTCTTTTCGCTGAATACGTCCAGCATAAAGCTCACGCGGTCTTTCCACAACGATGCGTCTATGCCTGCATTGACTTTCCTCGCTTTTTCCCAGGTGATGCCGGGATTGCCAAGGCTGCCTTCGTCCATGCCGCCGGAATAGTGGTTGTCCGTTCCAAAATAATAGCCATTGCCGCCGCTGTAGTATTGCTGGTACGGGAACCTTCTGCCGCCCACCTGGTCGTTGCCGGTGAGGCCGTAAGATGCACGCAGCTTCAGGAAGCTGATCCAGCCGGCGGACTGCAAAAATTCCTCGCGGGACAGTATCCAGCCGGCGGATATGGCCGGAAAGAAACCGAAGCGCTTGCCTTTCGGGAAGTTCTCGGAGCCGTTGTATCCGAAGGTCAGTTCGGCGAGATACTTTTGATCGTAGCTGTAGGAAAAGCGGCCGCCAATGCCCTGGTGCGCATAGGGCACGTTATTGCCGGAAATGGTGTACACGTCCTGCTGGTATTGCAGCAGGGCATTCACCGCATGCAGACCGAAAGAACGGTCGTAGGTAACATGGAACAACGCATTGGTGCGGCGCCACTGGCTGTTTTGCCCGTCGTTTACGGTGGCGGTGGTGTTCTCACCGAATTTGTTGTAGATCGTATCTCCACCCGTGCCGCGCAGCAGCTGGAATACAGCGAAGTCCTTCGTTTTATCGTCGTTACCGCGGAACCAGTTGTTGAAGGAAACAGCGCCGGAGATAGCAAGCCCTTCGGTCACCTGGTCCAGCGAGTAATGCAGGCGCATGGTGGCTTGCAGGTTACGGTCGTGCGTTGTGGCCACACCTTTGCCCAGCACCAGCCCTACGGGGTTGTTGCGGTAGATGGACGTGCCGCCGTAGCTTCCGTCCGGGTTATGAACAGGAAAAGCATTCGGCGGTATCAGCATCATATTGCCCCAGATGTCGCCCGCACTGGCGCCGGGATAAGAGCGGTCTTCCACCCTTCCCGCCAGATCGAGCGAAGCACTCAAACGGCGCGTAACATTGATGTCTACATTGGAACGGAAATTATACCGCAGGAAGTTTGCGTTGGAGTTGTCTTCTTTCTTGCGGTCCGTATTTTTATAGAGGCCGGTGTTCTGCAATACGTTCAGCAGCACAAAGAAGCGCGCGTTGTTGTTGCCGCCGCTGATGTTGAGATTGTAATTCGATAACGGCGCTGATTTGCGCAGCACTTCATCGTACCAGTTCACGTCCGGGTGAAAATACGGATCATTGCCGCTGCGGTAGGCGTCCAGGTCGGCTTGTGTGAAACGGGCCGGCTGCCCGTCGTTCAGCCGGGCTTCGTTATACAGACTTGCGTAATCATAAGAAGATAAAAATTCCGGCAGCTTCGTGGGGCTTTGCCAGCCCGTCTGTGCACTGAAGGATATTCTCGGTTTACCGGTAGTACCGCGTTTGGTGGTGATGAGCAGTACGCCGTTCGCCCCGCGGATGCCGTACAAGGCGGTGGCGGCGGCATCTTTCAGCACCGTGATCGTTTCTATTTCGTCTGCCGTCAGCTGGTCAAACGGACTTTCAAATCCGTCCACAAAAGTCAGTATACCGGCATTCTGATAAGAGCCTGCGCCGCGAATGGCGAGACCCGGCGCATCATATCCCGGTTCACCGTTTCCCTGCATGACTGTCAGTCCCGGCAGGCGGCCGTACAATGCGTTGCTGAGCGTAGGCGCGGAAGATTTGCGCAGCTCTTCTCCGCTGACGTGGGCCTGCGCGCCGGTCACTTTCCACGCGGGCTGCATGCCGTAAGCCACCGGCACCATCCTCACGGAATCGGGCAGTGAGTCGCGCCGGGCCTGTGCGTGGGCGGCCACTGAAAAAAGTGTGCTCATGGCCGTTAGTATGTAAATGGATATATATCTGGTGTTCATATTGATCTGTTTTGAGAGTTACCATCCCGGGTTCTGTACGAGATATTGCTTGTATACTTCGTTGTTGGGGAATGGATAGAGGTACATCTTGTCGTCCCACACCCGGCTTTCGAATACCACCTGATCGAAATGAAAATCGGTGCTGCCGTCGATGGGCTTCAGCCGGAGGCCGTACATATCACCTTTCATCACGCCTTCGTCGCCGGCGGTTTTCCAGCGGCGTACATCCCAGAAGCGGTGTTCTTCAAACGCCAGCTCCACGGCGCGTTCATTGCGGATGGCGGTGCGCAGGGCATCCTGGTCCAGGCCGGACAAGATGGGCATACCGGAACGTCCGCGTATTTCGTTGATGGCGTCGTAAACTTCCTGCACAGGGCCTTTGGCTTCATTCAGGGCTTCGGCATAGTTCAGGTAAAACTCCGCCAGCCGGAATACGGGCCAGTTGAGCGTGGTGCCGTAAGACGACCAGTTCACGGCCTGCGGGAGGAACTTGCGCATCCATTGTCCGCCGCCACGGTCGCCGCCATGCGGTGCGGGCTTACCGTCCGGCTTGATAAATATTTGCAGGTTGCCGGTCTCGTTGTTCCATTTCGCGCCGTTATAGCCGATGGATTGTTTAAAACGTGGGTCCAGCTCCGCATACAACTGGTTGATGTTATCGCCGGATGCCGGCCAGGTTTGCGGGCCACCTGTGCGTTTTTCATATAGTTTGACAAAATTCAGCGGCACGGAAATACCGTACCATCCGCCGTAAACACCGGGCGGCATGGTGAAGTTGAAGTAGTCGCTGTAGATGCCCCACCATCCGTTCGATTTGTTCGCCAGGATGATCTCCGCATTGTCAGGCTCCGACCAGGCATATTCATAATTATTCTCCACGCCCTGGTCTGTAATCAGCCGGCTGTTGCCTGCTTCGGCCCAGTCCAGCACTGCCTTCGCGGCATCCGCCGCTTTCTGCCAGCGCGTATCATCCACTTCGCCCATGCAGAGCATCTGCACCAGGTCGCCGCTGGCTTCCTTATATGGCTGGCCGGTATTGAACAAGGGGCTGGCGGCGTACAACAGCACTCTCGATTTCAGGGCCAGCGCCGCGCCTTTGTGGATGCGGCCGCGCAGGAATCCCGTCTGGTTCGGCGCGAGCGCCGGCAATGCGGCGTCGCAATCGCTCACTATAAAATTGATGCAATCTTCCAGCGCGTTCCTCGGCACTTTCAGCTCGTCGCTGTTCAGCATTCTCCTGTCTATGATGGGAACACCGCCGTAGCGCTTCACCAGCTCGAAGTACTGCAACGCGCGCAGGAACTGCGCTTCGGCCTTCAGCTGTGATTTGTAAGCATCTTCCGCATCGGGCACGTCATCGATACGTTCCATGAAAATATTCGTGCGGCGGATGGCTACGTAATGCGCGTTGAAATCGTCTTCCGGGTTATCGTTCGCATTCCATTGCCCTTCATTGAAGCGGTTGGCGCCGGGCCAGCTGTCTGCAATGTCGCCTTCATCCGAGGCCGCTGCGAGCATGCCGGCTACAATGCCGCCGCTGCTGTTTGCGCTCCATCCTGTCGGGAAGCCTGACGGGATGCAGGCGGCGTAGGTGCTCCACAAAAAAGTTTCGGCATTACGGATGCGGGAAAACACCGTGTCTTCCGTAATGTCCACTGACGGCGGTTTCTCCAGGAAATCCTTTTTGCAGGAAAACGTAGTGAGATACAGTGCGCCGGATATGATACAGTATGTGATCTTTCGCATAACCAGTTTTTTAGAATTGCAGGTTCAGCCCCGCGTTAAATACTTTCTGCTGCGGATAGAATTGTCCGCGCCCCGCCGGAGCTTCCGGGTCGTAGGTTTTCAGGGATGACCAGGTGAGCAGGTTCATACCGTTGGCATATAGCCGGAGGCTGCTGACCTTGATCCTGTCCAGGAAGCCTTTGCGGAAGGTGTAGCCGATCTCGGCGTTCTTCAAACGCAGGTAGCTCGCGTCTTTCAGCCAGTAGCTGGAATACTGGTAGTTATGTCCCGCGGGACTGGGCGAAAGGCGGGGGAAGCTGATCTCCTCTCCTGCGGCGTACCGTTCTTCATTCCATCTTTCGAGATGGATCTTCATGGCGTTGCGCCAGTCGGTATCAAAAGGCCAGGCGGCCATTTCGCTGAGGTATACGGATGCTTTGTCCGCGCCCTGGAACAACACGGAGAAATCGAATCCGCCGTAGTTGCCGCCGAAGGAGAAGCCGTAGATGACCTGCGGGAATTGTGAATAGCCCATCGGCATACGGTCGTCATCGTTGATGATGCCGTCCCCGTTCACATCGCGGTAGCGGACATCGCCGGGCTGCAGGCCGTCGCGGCCGCCGGTGCCGGCTGCGTAGGAGGATTGCGGGCGTTTCGGATCGTTGATCTCGTCCCATGTATTGTACAGCCCTTCCGCGATCAGGCCGATGTACTGGCCAACGGGGTTGCCGGTTTCATTCTGGTAAGCGTAGGTCTTCGGCGCTTCGTCCTTGAACAGCACCTTGTTGCGCGCGAGCGAATAGTTCGCTTTCACCCAATAGTTCAGCTTACCTACATTGTCATTATATCCTGCTTCAATTTCAAATCCTTTATTGCTGACGCGGCCGAGGTTGTAAGCGGGCAGGCTGCTTACGCCCACGATGCCCGGCACGGCGCCGCGCTGCGCGAGGATGTTATTTCTTTTCTCCTCGAAATAATCGCCCGTGAAAGAAAAGCGGTCGTTAAACAGTTTCAGTTCAAGGCCGGCGTTCATCTTCACGGCACGTTCCCAGGTAACATCGGGATTACCGAGCTGGCCTTCGTAAGAACCGCCGTACCACTGGTAAGACGAGCCCACTTCACCGAAGTTATACCCGCCGCTGTAGCCATAAGTGGAGGGCAGGTACAGGAAACGGGCGCCGCCGTTGAAGATGTCGGATATTTTATCGTTGCCCACTTCGCCGTAAGAGCCCCTGATCTTCAGGAAAGTCACCCAGTCGTTCTTCGGAAAGAAGGCTTCTTCAGACGCCACCCATCCCGCGGAATATGCCGGGAACCAGCCGAAGCGTTTGCCTTCGGGGAAGTTCTCCGATCCGTTGTAGCCCATGTTGAATTCGAGCAGGTAGCGGCTTTTGTAATTGTAGGTCACGCGGCCAACGAGGCCCTGGTAGGCGTTCGGCACTTTGTACGTGAGGCCGGGCGCATAGGCTTTGCTCTGGTTGTACAGGAGCAGGCCGCCGACGTTATGGGGACCGAAAGCGCGGGTATAATCGAGCGCCAGTTCGGTGTATATTTTCCTGTTCTTGCCGTAGGATTCGCTGAAGCCGAGCGTGGTTTCCTCGCCCTGGGGAACGTAGAGAACGTTATCCGCATTCGCGGGATCTTTCACCGCCAGCCAGGTGACGTTGTTCTTGGAGCGGGATACGGAATGCTGGTACCAGCTGTCGTATGCAACGGTGCCGCGGGCGGAGAGGCCCGGCGTGATGAAGTCCAGTTTGTGGCCGAGGATCACGGAGGCATTCACATTGCTTTTGAATATCTGCTGGAATCCCGCGTTCAGCATCGTCATCAGCGGGTTGGTGCCGTTCACGGCCTTGTCCAGCGTCACCATTTTGCCGTCTACGATACCGGGGCTACTGAAGGGATTGGCTTTCAGCACGTCGAAGAAGATGTCCGCGGCGGAGCGGGCGGGATAGTTCTGATCTTCCACCTGTCCCGCCAGGTTCACCTTCACGGTGAACATCTTCGTCACGTCAAAATCAAAGTTGGAGCGGAAATTATAACGTTTGTATTTGGGATTGGCGCTGAACTCGGGATTGTAATCCGCATAGCGGTAGGCGCCGTTCTGATCGAAGTAACCGCCGGAGATGAAGTACCGCGCGAGTTCCGTGCCGCCGCTGATGTTCAGGTTGTGCTGCGACTGCGTGGAATAAGGCCGCAGCATCATATCGAACCAGTCGATGCTCGGGTGGAAGACGGGATCTTCGCCGGACTGGAATTTATCAAGATCATCCTGCGTGAAGTAAGGCTGCTGCCCGGCATTCACCAGCGCTTCGTTCTTGAGGGTGGCGTATTCGTAGCTGTTCAGCATTTCCGGCAGTTGCGTAGGTTTTTGCGCCGCGATGCTGGAAGTGAAGCTGAGCTGCGGTTTGCCGATCTTGCCTCTGCGGGTGGTGATGAGGATCACGCCGTTTGCGCCGCGCACGCCGAAGACGGCGGTGGAGGATGCGTCTTTGAGGATGTTGATGGTTTCTATTTCGTTGGGATCGATCTGGTTGATGTTGGAGCGTTCCACGCCGTCTACCATGATGAGGGGATCAGATCCTTTACCGGCGTCCAGGGTGCCGATGCCGCGTATTTTCAGGGAGGAGCCGTCCTGCCCCGGTTCACCGCTGCGCTGTACGGCTACCAGTCCCGGCAGGCGGCCTACCAGCATGTTGCTGATGTTGGCGGCGGGTGACTGGAGCAGTTCCTTGGTGCCGATGGAGGATACGGCGCCGGTGACGGTCATTTTCTTTTGTACGCCGTAGCCTACTACCAGCACTTCACCCAGACTTTTCTGGTCGGGCTGCAGCTGCACGTTGATCACTGTTTTCCCGTCGATGGGGATTTTGCGGGTCTGGTAGCCGATGCAGGAGAATACGAGCACGCGGCCGCTTTCGGGAACGTCTATGCGGTAGTTGCCGTTCTCGTCCGCCGAGGTGGAACGCATGGTGCCTTCCACAACTACGGTGGTGCCGATGAGGGGGCCGCCGGTTTCGTCGGTCACTTTACCGGTGATGATGCCGGCCGGCGGAATGGCTGCCGCAAGCACCGGAAAAAATGCAAAGAGGGATAAAATCGCTGCAAGGCTGACCCTTAAAAAGGAACGGGCATAGTAGCATTTCTTCATAACGTTGTTTAAGTTTCAATGATAAAAGTTTGATGCCGCCGGGTGGAACTGTCCGGCCGGACGTTTTGGTTGAACAGGGGTAAAATTCGTATGAATACGGTTAAATGAGGGGGGAGAGATTCTGATATTTAGGGGGTAAATCGGGAAATCAGGACTGATTCTGTGGCGCTTTGTCGAATTTCCGGCGGTACTTCAGGATATATTTGGAGGGCGTCATTTCGAAGAGCTTGGTGAACTGCTCCCGGAAATATTTCACGTCGTTGAAGCCAACCCTGAAAGCGGCTTCGTTTACATTGCAGCCGGTATTGATGAGCAGCTCCGCCGCCTTGCGCAACCGGATGAAGCGGATGAACTCGCTGACGGAGCGTCCGGAGATGGATTTTACCTTCTTATATAAAGAGGAGTGGCTGATGCCGATCTCCTGGGCAAAGAGGCGGATGTTGAAATCGGGGTTTTCGAGGTGTTTTTCGGTGATGGCAATGCAGCGGTTGAGGAAGTCCTTGTACTCGGCGGATATTTTCTGGTTGCCGGTGTTGCCGGTGATCTCGCTGTAGAAATACCGCTGGAGGATGTTCCGGCTCCGGATGATGTTGTCGATCCGCGCCACGAACAGCTCCTTGTCGAACGGCTTGCTCATATAATCGTCCGCCCCGCCTTCGATGCCCTTCAGCTTCACTTCCGAGGAAGAGCTGGCGGTGAGGAGCACCACGGGGATGTGGCCCAGGGCGGGGTCTTGTTTTATTTTCTGGCAAAGCTCAATGCCGCTGAGGCCGTCCATCAATACGTCGCTGACGATAATATCCGGCAGGTGCCGGGCCGCCAGCGCCAATCCTTCGTTCCCGTCCTTTGCTTCATAAATGGTAAAGGTGGGGCGGAAGATATTCCTTATATAATGGCGCATCTGTTCATTATCATCCACGATCAGCATGGAAGGTTGCGCGGAGAGCAGCACTTCCAGCGTATCTTCCGCGGCGGATTCCTCCGCTTCGAGGGTGGCCTGTTCCAGCTCTTCGTCTTCCGCCAGCTCTTCCAGCAGGGTGTTGTCCGCCGGGGTTTCGTGGAAGATGGGATATTGTTCCAGGTGGGCGGCGCCCGTCAGCAGGGTAACCGTAAATTCCGTTCCTTTGCCCGGTTCGCTCCGGTAGGTGACGGTACCGCCGAGCATGGTCACGAATTTTTTCACGAGGTACAGGCCGATGCCGAACCCGTTGCGCAGGGTTTCCCGCCCGCGCACCTGGTAGAAGCACTCGAACAGCTTGTCCCCTATCTCACCGGAAATGCCGCAGCCGCTATCTTCCACCCGGATGACCACCGCCCCTTCCGCCGCTTCCAGGGAAACGGACACCATGCCGTTATCCGGCGTGTATTTGAAAGCGTTAGACAGCAGGTTGAAAAGCGCCACTTCGATCTTTTCCCGGTCACCATAAACATCCGGCAACCCTTCGGCGGCGTGGAAGCTGAAATGTATTTTCTTCAGCTCCGCCTGGTGGGAGAAACAAAGGAACACTTCGCGGCAAAGGTCGGTGATGTTCAGCTGCACGATCTTCATGGCATCTTCCTCGCGGTCCGCCTTGCGGAAAAGCAGCAGCTGGTCTACCAGGCTCAGCAGACGGCGGGCGTTGCGGTAGACGATCGTCAGGTCTTTGCTTTCGATATTTTTGCCGTCGCTATAAAGTAATTCTTTGACGGGGTTGATGATCAGCGTGAGCGGGGTGCGGAATTCATGGGAGATATTCGTGAAGAAGGTGAGCTTCTTTTCGTTCAGCTCTTTTTCTTTCTCTACCCGTAAATGCGACAGCTCCACTTCATATTGCAGGCGCGCCTGCCGGCGCTGATAGAAGCGGTAGCAGTAAAGCATCCCCGCGGCGAGCGCTAGGTAAATGCCATAAGCCCACCAGGTGCGGTACCAGGGAGGCAGTACGGTGATGTGGACCACGCGCTCCTGCGGGTTCCAGATGCCGTCCGCATTCGTGCTTTTGATGTGCAGCACGTAGCTGCCTTCTTTCAGGCGGGAGTAGTTGGCCGTGCGCAGGTGGCGCACGTAGTTCCAGTCGTTATCCCATCCTTCTAAATAATAAGCATAAGAGATCTTGTCCGGCGCGGAATATTCCAGCGCTACGTAGTCCAGGGAGAACACCGCTTTGTCGTACGGCAGCACCAGTTTTTCCGCTGGCTGCGCGGCCTCGTTCGATACCCGGAGGCCGGTTACCCGCAGGGCGGGGAACGCCGTGTATTCCGCGATGCTGTCCGGGTGAAAGATATTAAAGCCCTTGATGCCGCCAAACATCATCTCCCCCGAAGCCAGCCGCAGCGCGGCATTATAATAAAACTGGTTGCTTTGCAGGCCGTCCGACTCATAAAAGTTCTTGTTACGGCCATCCGCCGTACTGTACCGCACAATGCCGTTATAGGTGCTCATCCAGAGATTGCCTTTTTTATCCTCCTCAATATTCAGCACGGAATTATTCGGCAGGCCGTCTTTCTCCGTGATCTGCGCGAATGTTCCCGTTTTCCTGTCAAACTTCAGCAATCCGCCGCCTTCCGTGCCCACCCAGAACTGCCGGGATACATCTTCATAAATGGCGCGCACGCTGAAATTGATATCGTAGAACTGGTGGCCGGTCCCTTTTTTGTTCAGTTTGATGAGTTTCTGGTAGGTGCCGGCCCAGAGCTGCCCGCTGCGGTCTTCGGAGATGGTCAGTACGTCGCGCAGTGAGGGGTCGAATACTTCAAATTTGTCGGCCGCCGGGTTGTATCTATACAGGGTGCCGTCCATGCAGCCGCCCGCCCAGAGCGTTCCTTCGGTATCGATATACAGCTTCCAGATAAAGCGGTCTTCCCGCCAGTTGAAGCACCGGTAACGGATAAACGATTGCGTACGCCGGTCGAAGCGGTTGATCCCGCCGCCGAATGTGGCGATCCAGATATCATCCTTCCCGTCCCGCACAATGCTGGTCACGTTATTATTGCTCAGCGAGCCGGGCTGCGACGGCTGGTGTACGAATTGCCGCCAGTTATTCCGGCTTCTGTTCCAAAGCGAAATGCCACCGCCGTCCGTGCCGATCCAGATATGATCATTATCCTCACAAAAAGAAAAAGTGAAATTATGGACGAGGCTGTTGGGCGTGTTCGGGTCCTGGTTGACGGTCCTGAAGCGGGTCTTTTGCTTATCGATGATGTTGATGCCTCCGCGCAGCGTGCCGATCCATTTGCGCTGCTCCTTATCTTCATACACTGCATACACGGCATTGCTGGTCAGCGCGTGCTTGTCCGTTCCCGCTTTCATCCGGGAAGGCCGCCCTCCCTTCACCGGCAGCACAAAGATCCCGTCGCCGTCCGTGGAGATCCATAATTGTTCATCATGGTCCAGCGTAAGATCGATCACTTTGCTGCCGTGGCAGCCGGCGATGTCGTTAAAGGACTTCCAGGTGCCGGTAGCCCTTTCGTAGCGGTACACCCCTTCGTCCGTTCCGGCCCAGATGTTATCATCCCCGTCCATAGCAAGACAGTTGGCGGAGCGCAGCTCACCGTTTACGAGGATCACGCGCTGCTGCTGCTCATCGTAGCGGCACAAGCCGGTTCCCATTACAAACAACCAGCAATGCGCGCTCTTGTCGAATGCCAGGGCGGCTACCGCATAAGGCGTGAATTGTTTTCCCGACTGAAAACACACCTGCCGCATCAGCTTTGCGCCTGGCGCGCTGATCAGCAATCCCTGCCCGGCCGTTCCCGCAAATACATTCCCGTTGCGGTCTGTGCCGATGCAATACACGTCCGACAGCACCTGCCGGCGTTCCCGTGTTGCATAAGGCTGAAAGTAACCGGGGGAAAACGTTCCGGAGTGGTCGCTATACCGGCTGATGCCCCGCTTGGTGCCGATCCACATGTTGCCGAGGGAATCTTCCTCCACAACGGAGATGCGGTTGTAAACCAGTGAAGTGCTGTCGTGCAGGCGGTTGCGGAAAGTGTGAAAAGCGTATCCATCGAAACGGTTCAGCCCGTCGTAGGTGCCGAACCACATGAAGCCGTTGCGGTCGTGATGGATGCAGGTGACGGAGTTGTTGGACAATCCCTGTTCAATGCCGAGATATCCCGTGGTCTTGTGCTGGGCCATCGCCTGGCCGCAGCAACATAGCAGGAATATCATGATCACTGTTCGCATGTGTGGAATTGAACAGCCAATATAAGCTAAAATGTCATTTCTTTTTCGCCATTTCTTTGACCCTGAATTTCACGATGCGGGTGATGAGGCCGAGCGGCATTGGTTGGTCGATGGGGAATTGCACGGAGCCTTTGCCGGTTTTGTAGGCGGAGAGATCTTTTTTGAATGCCTCGCCGCCGGTGGGCGCCGGGTAGAAGCCGATGTGGTTTTTGAAGGCGGCGAAGTGCACAAGGTTGCCGTTCAGTTTGAACGTGGGGATGGCGTAGCTGATGGCTTCCGTGGCGGCTGGTGCGGCTTTTTGAATGGTGGCGCGGATTTGCTGAAGGATGGCTTGCGTTGCTTGTGGGAAGGCGGCGATGTATTCGTCGATGTTGGCGGCGATGGTGCTTTTCATGATTTTTGAGTTTGAATGTAAAGCTAAGGGGGTTAAGGGGGGACAGAGGTGGGTGAAAGGGACATTTTTGGGGTAAAAAGGGACATATCCAAGTCCCTCACTGCATGATAAACCTAGAATTTATATTAATTTTAGGTTTATAAACCTAGGATTTATATAAGTTTAAGGTTTATAATCCCTAAATTTATGCTAATTTTAGGTTTATAACAAGAAGGCTACAATGATCAAGCGAGCTATATACGATCAAATTATCGGTCAGTTATTCAATAGAAAAGCGATTATTATTACTGGCCCGAGGCAGGTAGGTAAGACAACCTTGCTTCGTACGATCATGGAACAGGCTGAAGGCAAGGCGCTTTACTTAAACTGCGACGAACCGGATATCCGGCCCATGCTTACAAATGCAAGTTCAACCTCTTTGAAGGCACTAGTAGGAAATAATACACTGGTATTAATTGACGAGGCACAGCGCGTGAAAAACATCGGTCTTACCCTGAAGCTGCTTGTGGATAATCTCAAAAAAATACAGGTTATTGCAACCGGGTCTTCCGCGCTGGAACTAGCCAATGAAATCAATGAACCTCTGACAGGCCGGAAAAGGGAGTATCATTTATACCCTTTCTCTACTTCAGAACTGGTAGCGGAAACATCTGTTTTATCTGAAGGCCGGATGCTTGAACAGCGAATGATTTATGGTTTTTATCCCGATATCGTAAATTCACCGGCGGACGCACAAGCCAACCTGCTGGAACTTGCCAACAACTACCTTTTTAAAGATGTACTTTCCCTGCAGGATATCCGCAAGCCCGCCTTACTGGAAAGATTATTAGTTGCACTGGCACTACAGGTTGGCAGTGAAATTTCTTACAACGAAATCGCGCAGACCATCGGAACAGACAATAAAACAGTAGACCGGTATGTAGAACTACTTGAAAAATGTTTTGTGGTATTCCAGGTAGGAGGATTCAGCCGTAATCTGCGTAATGAAATCAAAAAAGGTAAAAAGATCTATTTCTATGATAACGGCATCAGAAATGCGCTGATCAAGAACTTCTCTCCGCTTGAATTGCGACAGGATGTCGGCGCCTTGTGGGAAAATTTCCTGGTCAGCGAAAGGAAAAAAGCTAATCACTATACAGGCCACCATGTAAACACTTACTTCTGGCGGACCCACCAGCAACAGGAAATAGACCTGATCGAAGAAACGGGTGGAAAGCTATATGCCTGGGAATTCAAATGGAATGAAAAAAGCAAGGCCCGGATTCCTGCAGCATTTATGGAAGCCTATCCCGGTAGTATTGACGGGATTGTAAATAGAAGTAATTATATGGGGTTTGTAAATTTATAGGCGCTCACCTATCACTCCGGGGCCTTAAAATTAGGAAAAATATTTTAACTGTGTAACATCTGGCACAAATGTAGAACTTGTTTCTCATTTGAACAAGTAATATGTTCTTTTTTTGTGTAACCCATTTAACTAAATTTGCCCAATAAGGCCGTTAACCTTAATCTTTAGTGTAATATGCTCAACATAGGAGACAAAATTGCAGAACTGCGCAAACGCAAAAACTGGTCACAGGCAGACCTCGCAAAGGCCGTGGATGCCTCGCGCGATATCATTGGTAAATACGAACGCAACGAAAACAGCCCCTCTATCGAGATGGCCGTTAAAATTGCTGACACATTTGATGTAACACTGGATTACCTGATCGGCAAGGGCAAACATGCCGCCTATGATAAAGAAGTCGTTAAAAGAATTGAGGATATTCAGGCGCTCGATGCCAACACCAGGGCAACTCTCTTTAATGTTATTGATACTTATCTCCGTGATTATAAAGCACGCAAGGCATACGCTTAAAACACACAGCCCGCGCGGATCGCGCGGGCTGTGTGTTTTAATAATGTATTAAAATTTAACAGGCCAAAACATCCTTACTGGAACTTTTCGCCCTGCACAACGCCCTGCTTTCCACTTGGGCATAATAGATAATACTCGTAACGCTTCTTTGTCTACTAATGTTAACTCCGTCTCTGATTTCTTATAAATATGACCATCTATTACCCGGCCAGTAGCATCAATAATAAACACTAAGTTGATCGAACCTTGAAAATGATCCTGATTCTCTGGATATCGAAAATTATTCCTGAAAAATTCCAAAAGGCTAACCTCTCCCTTCTCAAATTCAGGCATCTTATCCACGTTAGTGTATACCCGGCGCTGCAAAATGGAATCATATTCCTGACTACAATCTTGTGCAGTACTATTAACCCTATGCTGCGCATCACAACTCCATAACATACAAAGCTGCAACAACGATATTAATATAACCTTATTCATTCTGCTTCTTTTTAACTTCTTCTCCTGGTGTATTGATCCAATAATTCAAATAACCCGAACTCCCCGGCACACCAGCACCATTATTCTGTAATTTAATTTCGTTTAGCAACATTTTAATTTGGTCTTTAGTCAAATAAGAAGGAGACTGGCCCGTGCTTTTCCATAAATCGCCAGACTTCTTCCCATCTATATTAATCATGGGGTAATTCATTATATTGAATGGAATTTTAGAATCTGTGGCAGGTGTAGTTGAATAATTATTCCCACCCTCACTAACAAGTTTCGTATCTGCACCTTGTGTCTTTTCAAAGGGATGCTCGAACCTTACTGTGTGTAAAAGCTCATGAACTGCATCATTAGCCACCATTTCAGGAGAACGTAAATTGCCTTTCTTGTCAAAAATATTTACACTTGAAGCAGAAAATGTAGTTTGCCCTCCCACTATACTTGCATCACCATAAAGGCTCAAACTCGGAACAACCACCCCTAACGCTTTTGAATCACCACCATTATATGTTACACTGCCTGACATCGTCCCATCTGAAGACAATTGCATTGTGCTGTTTAACTGGCTACTAATAGCAGATTGATACGCGGCTATTTGCTCCGGCGAAAGTTTCAGGTTCTTATCAACGCTAAAATTTACATTAACGCTTACATTAGTCGCCCCGGAACCGTCTATCTTGGAAACCCATTCCAGCCCCTCCAAATCAATCCCTGTAGTTACTTTATTCTCAGCATAAGCATAAGTACTATTATGAACATAGCTGCTTGCCAAAGGATCGACTTGCAAAAAGCGCCCTATCTGCGGATCCATTGTACGCCATTTCATCTGGTAAGTATTCCACCCTAGATCATCGTCTAGTAGCTGGCCAGTGAATTTATACTTATTCTCCAGCTTCCCCGGAGCTTTACTACTGATCCCCTGCATCGTCAACCCGAAAGGATAATAATGCGTTTCCTCCAACACAGGCCCCGGCAATCCCACCACCATCACTTCATCAAAATAAACATCCTGTGGCGTCTCGTTGCTGGTGTAAACATACAAAAATCCGCTCTTCTGCATCACCATCTTGTCCTGGCCCAGCACCTGTACTTCATCCGGTTGCGCCTGTACCTGCCTTACACCGCTGTTATCCTCCACCATTTTGAACTGGTCATCGAATAACATGAAATTCAGGTAAGCTCTCGGACGGTCCGAAGCAGGGTCCTTACCGGGGTCTTTTTCCTTCAAGCGCTGGTAGTCATTAGCAAGGAAGCCTTCATTGAATGGTGTCGTGTTGTTGTCCAGCGCCGTGGTCTTGTCTGCGGCCATGCCACCGGGACCGAAGGCCTTCACCAGTGCCGCCGCCATGTCACCCACCGGCGCCAGCTTTTGTTTCTTTTGTACCGGGGCTGTGGACTTGTAGAAAGCCTTTGCTCCGATAGCGATGGTATCGCCGGCCATTACCCGCAGCACGATCGAAGGGCCGATCTTCCGGTCCGGGTCATTGCCATTGAGTTTGGCTACGAACTCGTTCTGTGCCGTGGTCTTCTCCTGCTCGGGGTAACCTGTAGGCCGGGCGCTGCGGCTGCCTTCAATGTTGCTGAACAGCGCATTCTCTTTGGCGGCGCTCTCCGTTTCCATGCTCGCCAGGTAGAAGGAGGAGTCCGGCTGCTCGGTCAACACCAGCCGGATGTTGCCCAGGTGGTCCTTTTCAAAGTAATCGTAAAAGTACTGGATCGGCTGGCCGGTCTTGAACACCGTCCGGATACGGCCCTCCTCGTGGCTGGCAAACTGCAGGGTGTCCTGCTCGTACACCAATCCTCCCATGTAGTCCGTTGTCGTTATTTTGACCGGGTTGGCCGTGCTGTCTGTTACCCGCTTGCGAAGCTTGATGCCTGCGGCATCATAGGTGTAATCGATGATCCCTTTGCCCTTGAGCAGGATGCGCTGGGGCAGGTTCAGGTGGTTATAGGTGATGGAGGTGATCTCCTTGTTGTTATCCAGCTTCAGGTTGCCGTTGCCATCGTAGGCATAATCGG
>NZ_BKAU01000004.1 GCF_007992715.1 Chitinophaga cymbidii | reverse complement strand
TCAGATCATCAACGTGATCGACACCACCCGCCCGGTAGTGGCAGGCATTGCTCCGCGAGATACCACCGTATCCTGCGATGCCGTGCCCGATCCCGCCACATTCCCGGTATCCGATAACTGCTCCGTGGAAGCCAATATCGATACAACATTCACACAAACACGCATCAACGGCACTTGCGCCAATACCTATCAACTGGTAAGGGAATGGACGCTCAGAGATGAATGCGGCAATAGTACAATCGTCCGCCAGCGCATCAACGTGATAGACACCACCCGCCCGATAGTGGTAGGACCGGCACCACGGGATACCACCGTATCCTGCGATGCAGTGCCCGACCCGGCTACATTCCCGGTTGCAGACAACTGCTCAGTGGAAGCCAACATTGATACAACATTCAGACAGACACGTATCAACGGCGCTTGCGCAAATACCTATCAGCTCGTTAGGGAATGGACGCTCACCGATGAATGCGGTAATAACACCCTCATCCGCCAGCGCATCAATGTGATAGACACCACCCTGCCCAGGTTCGTCCTCCCCCTCCCGGCCAACATGACGGTGGAATGCGACAACATCCCCGACCAGCCGGATCTGGAAGCGACCGACAACTGTACCAGCGAGGTGCTCGTAGTGAAGAACGAAACCAGGCAACCGCTGCCCGGCAGGTGCGTCAACAACTACCTGATCATCCGCACATGGACGGCGATCGATGATTGCAACAACACCGTTACACATACGCAAACGCTCACGGTGATAGACACCACCGCGCCGGTATTCGACATGATACCGCCCGCCAACATCACCGTGGCCTGTGATTCCGTACCGGCACAAGCGGAGATCGACGCTACCGACAATTGCTCGGCCGACAACCGCGTGACCGTTACCACCTCACAGGTACGGGTAGACGGCGCCTGCGCCAACAGCTACCAGCTGATCCGCACATGGACCGCACAGGATGAATGCGGCAATACAACAGTGATCACGCAGACCATCAACGTAGAAGACCGCGTTGCGCCTGTGTTCACCACCCACCCGCGCGACACCGTCGTATCCTGTGACGCAGTGCCGGCACAACCGGAGCTCACGGCAACGGACAACTGCTCCGCTCCTGCCAGCATCACCATCACACCGGCGGAAACCCGCATAAATGGTACATGCGCCAACAGCTACCGCCTTGTCCGCACATGGACCGCGGTGGATGAATGCGGCAACACCACCCAATGGACGCAGAACGTGACCGTGGAAGACCGCACCAAACCGGTGTTCTTCACGCCAACGCCTGCAGACACCGCCGTGGATTGCAACGCAATACCCGCACCGCCGGTAATGATGGCGAAAGACAACTGTACCGATACCCTGAACGTGAATATCGCGTACACCCAGGAACATATCGACATCACCGGCGCATGCGCCAACAACTACCGGCTGCTGCGCAGATGGACCGCCACGGATGAATGTGGCAACGCCACCA
Source organism: Chitinophaga cymbidii (assembly GCF_007992715.1). Classification (GTDB taxonomy): domain Bacteria; phylum Bacteroidota; class Bacteroidia; order Chitinophagales; family Chitinophagaceae; genus Chitinophaga; species Chitinophaga cymbidii. The sequence continues at coordinate 679,315 of NZ_BKAU01000004.1, read as the reverse complement.
CCGTGATCCAGGTGATTGATGTAAGGGATACCACGAAGCCGCAATTCGTATCGGCAGCTCCCGCGGACACCACGGTGAACTGCGATGCCATCCCGGCACAGCCGGACATCGATGCGACGGACAACTGCTCCGTTACCGCGAATATTGCCGTAGTGGCGGCAGAAAGAAGGGAAAACATTCCCGACGCCTGCGTCAACAACTACCGCCTCATCCGCACATGGACTGCCACCGACGAATGCAACAACACCACGGTAATGACCCAGGTGATCACCGTACAGGATACCACCAAACCGGTATTCACCATGGCAACACCGGCCAACGTCACCGTGGAATGTAACGCCATCCCCACGCAGCCGATGCTCACCGCCGCGGATAACTGCAGCGCAGGAACCGGCGTAACAGTGACCCGCGCAGAACGGATGGAACAGATACCCGGCGCTATCTGCACCAGCAACTACCGCCTCATCCGCACATGGACGGCTACCGACCAGTGTGGTAACAGCTCCACCGTTACGCAAACGATCACCGTAGTGGATAACACGGCGCCGACATTCACCATGTCAACACCGGCGGACGTAACCGTAGAATGTAACGCCATCCCGGCGCAACCGGACCTGACCGCAACGGACAACTGTACGCCGTCCGGCAACATCAGCATCGTGAAGAACGAACGCCGTGAAAACATACCGGGCGCCTGCGTGAACAATTACCGCCTCATCCGCACATGGACCGCTACGGACCTCTGCGGCAATGAAACCACGGTACAGCAGGTGATCACTGTACGCGACATCACCGCGCCCACATTCACCCAGTCCGTTCCGGCGGATGCTACCGTAGAATGCAGTGCCATCCCCGTAATGCCGGACCTCCAGGTGACCGACAACTGTACACCGTCCAACCGCGTAACAGTCGTGAAGACCGAACGCCGTGAAGACATCCCCGGCGCCTGCGTGAACAACTACCGCCTCATCCGCACATGGACCGCTACAGACGAATGCAGCAATACGAGGACCGTGCAGCAGGTGCTCACGGTAGTAGACAGAACGCCGCCCGCCTTCACCGTGGCCACGCCTGCCAACGCCATCGTGGAATGTAGCGCCATCCCCGCGCAGCCGGACCTGGCCGCAAGGGATAATTGCACCACCAGCCCGATCAGCATCGTGAAGGCCGAACGCCGTGAAAACATCCCCGGCGCCTGCATGAACAACTACCGCCTGATCCGTACATGGACGGCTACCGACGAATGCGGCAACAGCGCCGTAGTGACGCAGGTGCTCACGGTAGTGGATAGAACAGCGCCCACCTTCTCCATGCCGGTACCGGCAGATGTAACGGTGGAATGCGACGCCATCCCGGCGCAGCCGGACCTGACGGCAACGGACAATTGCAGCGCCGTAAACAGCATCAACATCGTTAAAAACGAAATAAGGGAAAACATACCGGGCGAATGTATCAACAGCTACCGCCTGATCCGTACATGGACCGCTACCGACGAATGCGGCAACAGCGTCACTGTAAGACAGGTAGTGACCGTGCAGGACAGAACGGCGCCGGTATTCACCATCCTGCCGCCGGCAAACATCACGGTGAATTGCCATGAAGTGCCCGCAGCACCGGTATTAACGGCAACGGACAACTGCTCCGGCAACAACGTGACCGTGGCTTACTCCTTCCGGAAACAGATACTCTCCGCAACCTGTATCAATAACTACAGGCTCACACGCACCTGGACGGCCACCGACGAATGTGGTAACCAGGCAGTGGCTACACAGATCGTAACCGTGATAGACACTACCGGCCCGATATTCAACGCGCCTGTTCCGCAGGATATGACGGTAAGCTGTGAAGCGATCCCCGCACCGGTGATCGTTACCGCCTCCGACAACTGCAGCCGCCCCGGCGCGGTAAGGGTAACACACCGCCAGGTGAAAGAAAGCATACCGGGCGAATGCACCGGCAACTACCGCCTGATCAATATCTGGACGGCCAGGGACGAATGTGGCAACACCTCCGAACTGCGCCAGGTGATCACCGTAGTAGATACCACCAGCCCCGTGATCGCCATGCCGCCGGCAGACATCACCGTGCCTTGCGGATCTCCGGTTCCGACGGCGGATGTCAGGCTGATGGCTTCGGACAACTGCGATCCTTCCTTCCCGAAACTCGTGAGCTACACCACAGATCCTTTCGTAAGGGATATCTGCAACGGCTATACGATCGTAAGAAGGTGGAGCGTGGCCGATGCATGCGGCAACGCAGCGCAGGAAGTGACACAGCGGATCATTGTGCTGCCCTGTCCGAAACCTGAACTGGCGGCGGATGTGATCGTGAACTGCTCCAGCAATCCGTTCATCACGCTGAAAACGAATGGCAGAGTGACCAGGCCGGTATATACACTGGTAGGCGTAACGCCGGCCAATGCGGTACGGGTACCGATGACCTCTTCCAACCCGCGCTTCAATGTGAATGGCGCCACCTCCGCATCCTTCATTGTAAGGGACGGTGCAACAGGCTGCGCTTCCGATACCATGACGTACGACATCACCTACCTCCAGATGCCGGTGGTGAACCTCGGCAACGATACCAGCCTTTGCGGCGGTAACGGCATGGTGCTGGACGCTGGCGCCGCCAACTTCGGCTACCAGATCCGGTGGTCTACCGGTGAAACCACCCAGCGTATCCGGATAACACAGGCAGGCACGTACAGGGTAACTGTCAGCAACGGCATGTGTACGGCAACAGACGAGATCACCGTAGGCGTTATACCGATGCCGCTCGTCAACCTCCCGGACACCACCATCTGCCGCGGCCAGAACGTGATACTGGATGCCTCCGTACCGGGAGCCTCCTACCTCTGGAGCACCGGCGCCACCACGCCGTCTATCAACGTCAGCACACAGGAACAGTTCTGGGTGCGCGTAGCGAAGAACGGATGTATCACCATCGACACCATCAACGTAACCGTGAACCCGCCGCCGGATATCAGCCTCAGCAGGGACACCAGCATCTGCCCCGGCCAGTCCGTGCTCCTCACGGTAAGCACCGATGCAGGACGCATACAATGGGGAACCGGCGAGATCGGCAACTCCATCCTGGTGAGCAAAGCAGGCAACTACTCCGTGGCCGTGTACAGGGACAATTGCGTGGTGCGTGAAATGGTGAGAGTGGCCGAACGCCCGGATATGGAATTAGACCTCGGTCCGGACAGGATCATCTGCCCCGGCGGCAGCATCCTCGTAGACGCGCGCCACCCGGATGCATCCACCTACCGCTGGAACGACGGGGACCTCAACCCTGTGAAGTCCTTCTCGCAAGGCGGCAAGTACATCCTCGGGGTGCTCGACAGGTATTGCGACCGCTATAAGGAAGACAGCTTCAACGTGATCGTGGCCGGTCCGCCGACCGTGAACCTGGGCAACGACACCGTCATCTGTAAAGGCCGCCGCTTCATGCTGAAAGCGAACGCCGTGAACGCCACTTCCTACCTCTGGAGCAACGGTCAGACCAGCAGCTCCATCGAGATCACGGAACCAGGCACCTACAGCGTGACCGCCTTCAACGATTGCGGCAGCACAACAGACGAGATCACCATCGATGTGAAGGAATGCGACAGCCGTCCGGACTTCCCGAACGCCTTCTCACCGAACGGCGACGGCAATAACGATGTGTTCCGCCCCGTAGTGAGAGGACCAATGTACGACTACGAGCTGCGCATCTTCAACCGTTGGGGTGAGCTGGTATTCCTCAGCAAAGACATGAACGAGGGCTGGAACGGCTGGTACAAAGGCCGCCCGGTAGATATCGGCACCTTCGTATGGTGGATGACCTACAAGAAAGTGGTCAACGGCCCGAGCTTCATTATCAAAGGAGATGTAACTGTGATAAGGTAACAACAAACACTATATCAATCCTTGCAAAGGGGCGGCGAAGTAAGCCGCCCCTTTGCGTTTTAGAAACTGTATTATTTATTATGCAGCCGGCAATTGTTCAACTATCAACTTTACTTGCGTCGCACTCTTCAACTTTTTGTCCGCTCATTTTCCATTCATTTTTATCATAGCGATTTTCGAATTGAAAACCTGCTTAAATTGCAGCCGTCAAAAGATTTATTTGTTAACCCTGGAAGATTTCTCCCGGAATCTTTCAGAAAAAATATCACGCGCAATGGCATATCTGCACTGCAAAACAAAGAGAAAGTATTATCAGCAAAATTGTAGGAAAAGCCTGATGAAGATATCCGCACCAGAAAACGGAATGGGCTAAAAAAACGATACCCGGAAGTTTGACTTGCGCCAGGGACGACCGGGAATTAGATACCACAAATATATACCTTTTTTTAAGACTTCAAAAAAAAATTCATGAATTTTAAAGATTTCGAGCACAATATTTCTCCTGCCCGGCTGGACCGGTATCGTATCGCCTGCCAGGGCAATACACAAAAAGCCATGACACTCTACCGCAAGAATCTCAAAGTTTCTCAAAAACTGTTTACGATCATCAGTTGCTTTGAAGTTACGTTGCGCAACACGATCAACCGGCATTGCACTGCAGCGCTCGGACCAGACTGGCTGCGGGATGCCGCATTGGAAGGCGGGCTGTTTGATAACGAGAACTGCGCAAAAACCGCCGGCACGATCAGGGAGGTGTTATCGTCGCTGGCGGACAGATACTCCCATAATAAACTGGTAGCCGGGCTTGGCCTCGGTTTCTGGCGTTATCTTTTCTCCCGTCATCAATACAGGGCATTGGGTCAGAATCTGCTTTCCCTCTTTTCCTCCAGGCCACAAAGCACGGCGGCAGTTAAATACAATGCTCCATTTATTTTCCGGCAACTTACCCGGATCAATAATATACGCAACCGCATCGCTCATCATGAACCTATATGTTTTCTGGAACGGCAACCCGTAAAGGACACGGTTTATATCCGGCAACATTATGCCTGCATCCTGCAATTGCTGCAATGGATGTCCATCGATGTAGATTCCTTATTCTATGGATTGGACCAGGTAAGCCAGGTATGTGACGAAATTGATGCTTTATAAAGATCACCCCTTCCCTATCCTCCCCAAATGCGTATCCTTAAAATCCGTAATGAACTTCAACCCGTAACCGAACAACCGGTCCATGCAGGAATGCGCGAATAGAATGATGCCAATGAAAGTGACGATCTCGCTGGAAAAGTAAGTGCCTGCGAAATATACAGCGATCGCCACGGCTTTATGATGGAAGAAATTATATACATACGCCCCCGCCTTCGGGCCGGCCAGGTAACCGATCATGCTGATGTCCGGCAATAAAAGGCAGCCGAAAAACCACCAGAGGGACAGGGAACATTGCTGGTTAAACATCAGCAAAGCCAGCAGGAACATGAACAGCTCTTCCAGTTTGAGTAATTTCGTCATAACAAGAGAATGAATTGAAGTCCCCAAATCTCCCTAAAATCCGGGACAAAAAAAATCCCGGTCTGTGAACCGGGACTTTTACCTGTTTATCTTTTATCAATACAGCAATCGTGTTTTGATCGTATGATTCACTTCTTTCAGCAATGCGAAGGCTTCCTGTGACAGCTTCGTATCCACGTCCAGCACTACATACCCGATGTGGTCGTTCGTTTTCAGATACTGACCGAGGATATTGATGTTTTTGGAAGACAGCGCGCTGTTGATCTCGGACAATACGCCGGGCACGTTCCGGTGGATGTGCAGGATGCGGTGGGTATTTTCCACGGCAGGCACACTGATCGCCGGGATGGTATGCGAGCCGAAGCTGGCGCCTTTTTCCAGGTAGTTCAGCATCTTGGCGCTCACGTCCAGCCCGATGTTATGCTGCGCTTCCTCCGTGCTGCCGCCGATGTGCGGGGTGAGTATCACATTGGGCAGCTGTTGCAGCGGTGTGGAAAATGCCGCGCCGTTCTTTTCCGGCTCTACGGGGAACACATCTATCGCGGCGCCGGAAAGCTGGCCTTTCTCGAGCGCGTCCTTCAGATCGTCCAGGTCCACCACCTCGCCACGGGCGTAGTTGATGAAGATGGCGCCTTCTTTCGCATGTTTGAGTACTTGTTTGGTGATCATGTTGGTCGTGCTCTTGTTGGACGGCACGTGCAGGGAAATGATGTCCGCCTGCCCGAACAGGTCTTTCAGCGTGCGGATCTGCGTAGCATTGCCAAGCGGCAGCTTTGTTTCCACATCATAATAGATCACGTTCATCCCCATTGCTTCGGCCAGCACGCTCACCTGGCTGCCGATATTACCATACCCCACGATGCCCAGCGTTTTACCGCGTAATTCATAGCTGCCGGCGGACTCTTTCATCCAGATGCCTTTGTGGGCGGCGTTATTTTTATCCGGAATGCGGCGGATCAGCATGATCGACAATCCGATCACCAGTTCGGCTACCGAACGGGTATTTGAATATGGTGCGTTAAAAACAGCAACACCCTGGTCGGTGGCCGATTTAAGGTCTACCTGGTTGGTGCCGATACAGAAACAGCCGATGGCCTGCAGCTTTTTTGCAGCAGCCAGTACGGCCGGCGTGATCCGCGATTTTGAGCGGATACCCAGCAGATGGGCGTCTTTCACTTCCTTAATAAGATCCTGCTCGCTGAGCGCGCCGGTAATCTTGCGCGTGTTGACATAACCGGCATCTTTGAACTCCGCTACCGCGGCATCACTGATGTTCTCCAATAAAAGGATGTTGATCTTCTCCTTCGGATAACTGGTTAATTTCTTCTGGCTCATGGTGATCGTTAATTCTTCTGTGACATAAAAATGACAATCGCGAGGGTGCTTTTGTCACTAAAAAGTGGCACAAACCTAGCGGAGTTTCAGCAATAATCAAACATGGAGCCCTACATATTAGAGATTGCTTAAAAAAGATGCCCACTTGTTAAGTTTTTTTGAATATTTTCTACCGGAATCGCAGCAATGGGCATGAAAATTGCTGAAAATCCTGATTTTAAATCTATTATCACCGAGCAACGAATGAACCGTCTGAAGGCAATTGTCTGTGTTACCATCATATCCACGAGCACCACTTTTTACACCGGATGTAACAGCAGTTCCGCCCACAGGAACACCGAGAAAAAGCCACTGAAACCAGTATCGGTCTACAACATCGGCTTAAGCGACGAAGAAGAAAAGGCCATATCCACCAGCTCCTATGCGAAGCACGTCCGGCAGGAAGTATCGGCGCTCATGCAGCACCGCCTGTCTCCCAACACATTCAGCGGCGCTATCCTGGTAGCTAAAAAAGGCGTGGTATTATATGAAAAATACCAGGGCATGGAAAACCATGCCACCAAGGTACCGGTTACCGACAGCTCTTCGTTCCAGCTGGCATCCATCTCCAAAACCTTCACCGGTATGGCCGTACTTTCGCTGATGGAAAAAGGAAAGCTGGGGCTGGACGATCCCCTGCAAAAATATTTCCCGGACTTTCCCTACCTCGGCATCACCATAAGCATGCTGCTGAACCACCGCAGCGGCCTGCCCAACTACCTCTATTTCTGCGACAGCCTCATCAAGGATAAATCCATCTTTCTTACCAACGACGACGTGATCCGCATGATGACGGAACACAAGCCGCCGGCGCAATACCAGCCGGACCGTCACTTTAACTACTGTAATACCAATTACCTGTTACTGGCCTCCATCATAGAAAAAGCAAGCGGACAAAAATATGCGGATTACCTCCAGGAAACTTTCTTCACACCACTGGAAATGACCCATACTTTCGTGGCGGACCCCACGCAGGCGCCGCGCCCGCATCAGACCACCAGCCACCTCTTCAGCTGGAAAGCGGAACCCGATGATCCGTATGACGGCGTGGTAGGCGACAAAGGCATTTACAGCTCTGTGCAGGACATGCTCAAGTGGGACCAGGCCATTTATTCCGGCAAGCTCTTCAAGCCCGAAACCCTCAAAGCCGCATTCACACCATACAGCAACGAAAAACCGGGCATCAGGAATTACGGCTACGGCTGGCGCCTGATGGTGTACCCGGACAGCACAAAGAACATCGTATATCACAACGGCTGGTGGCACGGCAACAACACCGTCTTCTACCGTTTTGTGGCAGACTCCACCACGCTCATCATCCTCGGTAACCGCTATAACCGCGGCATTTACCAGGCCGTACGCCCCCTCCGCGCGATCCTCGGGCATGGGGACGGCGAGGAGGCCGGAGAAGAATAAATCGCAGGCACCTTAAAACCCATAGATAGATCCATCCAACAGCAATAGCCGGGCGCATACCCGGCTATTTGCATTCAAACAGTGAAAAAAGTCCGCCCCGCGATTTCTCTTGCTGGCAGGGCGGAGAGGATACTATCAACCTATATGTTGCGAACTAAAACCTGTGTTATTTGCTGTTTATGCTATTCAATGCATGATAGATCACCAGCTGGTTGCGGGAGATCACCTTATCGCCCGGCCGCAGCCCTTTGCTGATGTAGGAAACATCGTTGAGCGATCCGGATACCTGCACCTCCCGCGTATGAACATTATACTTGTCCCGGAACACCATCACAAAGCTCCTGCCCTTATCGAAGATCACGGCGGAAGACGGGATGGCGGGCATTTGCCTGTCCTCGCGATAACGAAACACCACGGTAGCAGGTGTTTCCGGCCGCAGCTGCATGCCCTCACTGCTTAGCCGGATACGCACCTGCCGGTTGTACACTTTGCCGATCCGCCCTTTAAATACCTGGTCCGGGTAGCCCGCAGCCGTCACCTCCACGGGGTTTCCCGCCTTCAAACGAAAAACGTCACTGTCCGGCACATCGGCCGTGATCCATATCCTGTCCGCCGCCACTGTTCCCCGGAGACGCAGCTCTCCTTCCACAGGTCTGACAATAGTGGTATCTATACAAACAGACGCCATCATAGTATCGCTCAGCACAAATGTGACCGCTTCGGTCTGTTGCTCCTGGCGCTGTTTGCAACCGCTCCATCCCGCCAGGAAAATGAGAAGGAGGATGGAGAAAAAATATGTTCCCATGTTGTGGTAAAGTCATGAAAAGCAGCGGCAGACGTAGCTGCATTCAGGCTGGCCAGTTGTACCTGTATATTTCGCTTGCCTGCCAGTTAAATGAGCGGATCTATGTTGCCTTCGACCTGTCCGCCGCCGCCAATGATTCTCCCTGCAAAGCTCCGACGCAGGCATTAAAGCCACCTTTAAAGCGGATTAAAAAGAAATTAAAATGTTGCATCCCGGGTAAATGTTCGATTCCGGACATGACAAAGGCTAAAACCGGACAAATTCGCTGCATCACCATCCCGCAATACCTTCATAATGAAGCGTTTGATATTTTTGTACCGTTTTTGCAGAAAGTGTGTCGTCAATTCATCCGCCATGTTCAAAAACTACTTCAAGACCGCATTCAGAAGCCTCTGGCGCAACAAGCGTTACTCCATCATCAATATCACCGGCCTTACGGCGGGCATCGCTGTTTTCCTGGTAATCGTTATCATCATCCGGTACGAGCGGAGCTTCGATGATTTTCATCAGCAAAAAGACCGCATTTACCGGGTGCTCACCATCATGGAGCAGCCGGGGAATACCAGCACGTATACAGAAGCGGTGCCCTTTCCGCTGCCTACCGCCCTGCCGCATGACTTTCCCGCTATGGAAGGCGTTTCCGGCGTTGCAACGTTCGGCTTCCGGCAGGTGTCTGTAGCGGATAAACATGGCAATACCATCAAAAAATTCAAGCCGCGCATCTTTTTCGTGGAGCCGCCTTTCTTCCGGATGTTCGATTACACCTGGCTGGCGGGGAATAAAGCCACCGCGCTGAACGAACGCGAAAGCGTGGTGCTTACCAAGTCGGTTGCCGAGAAATATTTCGGGGACTGGACGAAGGCGCTGGGACAAACCGTGCGGCTTGATCTGATATTCAACCTGAAAGTGACCGGCATCCTGGCCGATCCGCCGCCCAACACGGAATTTCAGCTGGAAGTGGTGGTGCCTTACAGCCACCCGCGGTTCAGTGATTCGCAGGACTGGGTGAGCCTGGACGGCATTCATCATTGTTATGTGCTGCTCCGCCCCGGCGAGTCCCCCGACGCTGTGAACCGGCAGCTCCTCGCCTTCTCGGAGAAATACAGGACCGCCAACAACCGCTACACCTACAAGCTGCAACCCTTGTCTGCCGTACATTCCGATAAAGCGACCAACAATTTCCTGGGCCGTGTGGTGCCGGATGACCGTATTCGCCTGCTCTGGCTTATCGGCATTTTCATCCTGCTGATCGCCTGCGTGAACTTCATCAACCTTTCTACCGCGCAGGCCGTGAACCGGGCGCGGGAGATCGGTGTGCGCAAGGTGTTGGGCAGCAACCGCTGGCAATTGCAGGTGCAGTTCCTGGCGGAAACGGCGATACTTGTGCTCTGCTCCCTCCTGCTGGCCGTGCCCGCCGCCGCGTCCGCGCTGCAATACATCGGCCGGGCCATGGACCTGCCGTTACATGCGCGTATGCTGACGGATCAATACCTATATGCGTTACTGTTAGTGATCTTTATTGCCGTCACGCTGCTGGCCGGCTTCTACCCTTCCCTGGTGGTATCCGGTTTCAATCCTGTGAGGGCCCTAAAAAGCAAGGTGACGGCCATCCGCAGCACGGCAGGCATTTCCCTGCGCAGGGGGCTGGTGGTGTTCCAGTTCATCATTGCACAGGGGCTTATCATCGGCACGCTCATCATCCTTCAACAACTGAACTACTTCCGCCGGCAGCCGATGGGATTTACGAAAGACGCCGTCGTTAATGTATCGTTCCGTAACGACAGCGCCGGCAACAGCAAGATCAACTATCTGCGGGACCAGCTGTCTGCCATGAAAGGCGTTGCACAAGTGAGCTTTTCCAACTCCACGCCTTCCGAATCAGACAACTGGTGGACGCCCTTCAAGTTCGATCATGCGGAAAAACAAACCGATTTTGCCGCCATCAGCAAGTGGGTAGACGCCGATTTCATTAATACGTACCAGCTGAAGCTGGTAGCGGGCAGGAACCTTACCCGCACGGATTCCGTCCGCGAGTTCATCGTGAATGAAACCCTGCTGAAAAAGCTCGGCATCACCAATCCGGAAGACATCCTCCATAAAGAAATCAATGTGTGGGACGGATTCGCCAAAGGGCCGGTGGTAGGCGTTGTGAAGGATTTTCATACCGGCACCTTTAAAGAAGCGATCGGACCGGCATTCATGGCGAACGTGAAAAGGCGCTACAATACAGCAGGCATCCGGCTTTCGGGAACAGACCTGCCGGGCTCCATGAAAGCCATTGAAAAGCTGTGGACGGCCAATTTTCCGGAACAGATATTCGAATATCAGTTCCTGGACGACAAGATCGACCGGTATTACCGCGAGGAGCAGCAACAGGCCCGCCTATACGAAATCTTCGCCGGCATCGCCATCTTTCTCAGTTGCCTGGGATTGTACGGACTGGCCTCTTTCATGGCCGTGCAGCGCATCCGGGAAGTAGGCGTGCGCAAGGTGATGGGCGCTACCATTTCCAATATCGTCTTTTTATTCTCGAAGGAATTTATGGTGCTGATCGGGGTTGCATTTGTGATCGCCACGCCGCTGATATGGTATTTCATGCAGCAGTGGCTGCAGAACTATGTATACCGGATAGATATCAGCTGGGGCATTTTCCTTGCGGGCGGTACCGCATCGCTGGCTATTGCGTTGCTAACAGTGAGCTTCCAGGCCCTGAAAGCCGCCATGGCCAATCCTGTGAACAGCCTGAAAGCGGATTAGAGGTGCGGCAGCTGCACGATAAAAACGGTTTCTTCGTTTACGCGGGACCGTACCAGCAGCTCACCACCGTGCAGCTGCACGATCTTTTTGCAGATAGACAGTCCCAGCCCATGCCCCCGCACATGCTGCCCGTTGCGGCCGCGGTAAAAGGGCTCGAATATTTTATTCAGTTCATCCGGAGGGATGCCGGGGCCCGTGTTACGCACGTGCACCAGCATCCGCCGGCTGTCGAAATCAATATGCACCTGCGCGGTGTTATCTTCTGAAAACTTGCAGGCATTATCGAACAGGTTGATGAAAAGCACTTTCAGCAGGCTTTCGTTGCCGTTGCAGGTGACGTAGGTGTCCTGCTCCGGTTCTTTCATGAACTGTATATCCACTTTGCTGCTGGACTTCCGTTTCAGGCGGATCAGGTCACCGGTTTCCAGCAGCAGCTCATCCACCCGCACCGGCGTGAACACGAATTCCTCGCTGCTCAGCTCGGATTGCGCGAGCTGCAGCAATCCGTTCGTTAATTCAGACAACCCTTCCGCATCTTCCAGCACGGATTGCAGCAGACCTTCGTACTCCTCCCCGCTTCTGCGTTTGGCAAGGGCTACCTGCAGCTGGCTGATGATCGCGGCCAGCGGGGTGCGCAACTCGTGGGAGGCATTGCTCACGAAGCTTTTTTGGAGGTCGAAGGAATGGCTGAGGCGTTGCAGCATGGTGTTGAAGTTCGCGCCCAGCTGCGCGATCTCGTCCTTCCCCTTGATCGCCACACGCTGGTCCTGCAGGTTGCTGGCATTGATCTTGTCCGCCTGCTCCACCAGCCTGTCTATCGGCTGCACCATCTTGCGCGCGAAAAAGTAACCGATGACCACGAGCAGGATCACCGCCACGGCCAGCTCTATGATGAGAATGCGTTCCAGGTTGCGGAGGTTCTGGAAACCGTATTTATCGAAAGACGACACGATCACCAACACGGAGGTGTTGCCTTCCGTATAGTAGATCCCGGCGCGCTCGCCCCCGCTGTCTTTATGAATATAACGTTTGTTCGTTTTGATGTAGTCCAGCAGCGAATGCGGCGTACGCACGGCCGTGTCGCGCATGTTGGTGTACAGCAGGTCGTAGCGGTCGTCATACACAAGAATGGTTTCCTGGTAGAGGTCCTGGAAGGTGGTTTTATCCAGTTTCCGCAACAGCCCTATCTGCACTTCGTCGTTCTCGATGATCACCGCGCCGATGGACTTTGCGCGGTATTCCAGCCTGCCCAGGTACTCTTCATGGCGGGTTTGCGCGGAAAAATAGTACGCCAGCACCGCAAAGGCCACCAGCAGGAAGGCGGCGGACAAAGTGTAATACAGCGCTATTTTGTATTTGATCTTCATTCTTCGGAAAGATAGTAGCCCATGCCTGTTTTGGTATGCAGCAGCTTCTGATCAAAATCCTTGTCGATCTTCTTACGGAGGAAATTCATGTAGACTTCTATCACATTCGTTCCGGTGTCAAAATCGATATTCCAGACTTTTTCCGCGATGGTGGTTTTGGAGATGACCTTGCCCTTATGCAGCGCCAGCAGTTCCAGCAGCTGGTATTCCTTGGCCGTCAGCGGAATTTTTTTGCCGCCGCGCAGCACTTCCTTGCGTTCCCGGTCAATTTCCAGGTCCGCGATCGTGATCTTATAGCGGTTGGTGGACGGCACTTCGGCGCCGGCGCGCTTGAGGAAAACACGGATACGCGCCAGCAGCTCACGAAAGTCGAAAGGCTTCACGAGGTAATCGTCCGCACCCAGCTCGAACGCCTGCATTTTATCGTCCATACCGCCGAGGGCGGTGAGCATGATGACCGGCACCCGGGCATTCCGCCGCCGGATCACTTCGCAGATCTCGTAGCCATTGTTATAGGGAAGATTCAGGTCCAGGATCACCAGGTCGTAATCCTGCGTGGCGGCAAGGCTTTTGCCCACGCGGCCGTCATACGCCAGCTCTACTTCAAAGCCGTTCTCTTCCAATCCCATCCGCACGGCGTTGGCTACTTTCACTTCATCTTCAACGATCAATATCCTTTGCATCTTCTAATCGATATGTTTATGATTAGGCAGCACGTTCTCCCGCGACCAGGTGACCTTGCTGCGGAACGGATGGCTGCGCACCGGGCATTCGCTCAGCTGGCAATGCTGGCAGCTGGCGGGAATGCAGGGGTCGATGTGGATGAAGAACTCCACTTCATGTCCGTTCAGCTCCCGGTCCACCAGCTCCTCGAACGCTTTCATTTCCTCATGCGCGCGGCTCAGCTCGAGGTAATACGGCATGGTAACATGGCAATCGATATGATAGTCGATCCCGTATTGCTGCACCCGCATGTTATGCACATCGATCCAGGTGCGGTGGCGGTGCTCGTTGAGGATGGCGATCACCCGGTCTACCACCTGCATGTCCGTTTCATCCATCAACCCGGAAATAGACTGGCGCATCAGCTGATAGCCTTTACGCAGGATCAGCAATCCCATTATCACGGACACCGCCGGATCGATCCAGGTTTGTCCCGTAAAATGTATGAGCACCAGCGCCACGATCAGCCCGGCGGATGTATAGGCGTCCGTCAGAATATGCTGGCCGTTGCCGGCGATGGTGATGGAAGGAAGTTTTTTGCCGGCGCGCACCAGGTAGAGGCCGAGCAGCGCATTCGCCATGGCTGTGCCACCGGTGATCCAGATACCCTGGTCCACTTCCTCGAGCACCGGCTGGTGAATGAAATATTGCGCGGCCTTGAACAGGATGAGGCAGCCGGCGATGAATATCATCGCTCCTTCAAACCCGATGGAAAAGAACTCTACTTTCCCGTGGCCGTAAGGATGATTGGCGTCTTTGGGTTTGCCGGAAAGATAAATGCTGTAACATGCGAATCCTCCCGCCACAACATTGATGATAGACTCCAGCGCATCCGAAAGGATCGCTACCGAGTGTGTCACGAAGTAAGCGGTGAACTTGGCGGTGGTAAGCAACAGGCTGATGCCAAGCGAAAGCAGGATGATCCGAAGTTCCTTCCTAATCAAAAGCGGGTGATTTTAGGCAAAGAAAAAGGAAAGTCACAGAAAAACGGTGATTTTTTTATAACTGGTCATTATTGTAAATTAGCGATACAGCTATGCAGCTCCGCAACGAAATCCTGAAAGAACATTCCAAAGCGCATTCCCTTGTTATCGCCGGATGGATCGGTAACGATCCCGCGCGCATGAAAGCGCTGATGCAGCTTTTCCTGCACGATGAATACCGCGTGGTGCAGCGCGCCGCGTGGATCATGAGCCTGGTGGCGAAGGAACATCCTGCGCTGCTAACGCCTCATTTGCACAGCATGGTGCACCGCATGGGCGATGCGGGCATACCGGTGGCGGTTAAACGAAATGTGGTGCGGGTGCTGCAATACCTGGAAGTGCCGGAAGATCTGCAGGGGCCGGTGATGGACTATTGCTTCCGTTTCCTGGAAGACCCGCAGGAAACCGTGGCGGTGCGCGCCTTTTCCATGACCGTGCTGGCGGGGCTGGCGAAGCAATACCCGGATATCAGACACGAGATCGTGCTGCTGATAGAGGATCAGCTGCGGGAGGGCGCTACGGCGGCGTTTATCAGCCGTGGGAAGAAGACGTTGAAAGAGTTGTCGAAGATCAGGGGTTGAGGATGATGAAAGGCTGAAGCCTGATGACGGTATATCGGGCTGAGGATGATGAAAGGCTGAAGCCTGGTGACGTTTCGGACACCAGCGGCGTTGAAAAATATCTTCCGCATAAAAAAAACCCGGCGCTTTCACGCCGGGCTGTTTCAAATTTCATTTTATCAGTTACCGCTGTTTTCAGCGGGTTTGTTTTCAGCGGGTTTATCTCCCTGGGGCGGCCTGTTGGCGTATTTGATCTCGATGGGCCGGCGTACGGGCGGTGCGCCTGCGGGTTGCTGCGGGCGTGGTTCACGCGGGGCCTGCGCCTGCTGCTGTTCTCCGCCTTCTTTCGGCTCTTTCGCCGGTTTCTTCTTGGCGGATTTCGGCGCAAATATGGCGATCATACGCTTGCCTTCCATTGTGGGCATCCCTTCCAGGGCGCCTACTTCAGAAAGACGTTCCGCAAATTTCAGGAGGATCAGCTCACCACGTTCCTTGAACATGATGGCGCGTCCCTTGAACTGAACATATGTTTTCACCTTGTTGCCTTCCTTCAGGAATTTTTCGGCATGCTTGGCTTTAAAATCAAAGTCGTGATCGTCCGTATTCGGCGTAAAACGGATTTCCTTCACCTCGCTCTTGTGAGCGTTGGCTTTCATCTCTTTCTCTTTCTTCTTCTTCTCGTAAAGGAATTTATTGTAGTCGATGATACGGCATACAGGTGGGGCTGCATTGGGGGATATTTCTACCAGGTCCAGCGACTGATCCTCGGCCATACGCAAAGCTTCCTCCGTCCGGTACACTCCTGGCTCCACGTTATCGCCAACCAGTCTGACTTCCGGCACGCGGATCATTCTGTTGGTACGATGTTCCTGCTGTTGCTCTCTTCTGAAATTAGGGTTTCTACCCCGGTTAAAGTTTGGTCTTGGTCCTTGTTGCATTAAAATGATAAATTGTTAAATAAATCGATGTAGTTGCCGGAGATGTTACTTTTTTATGCCGGCGATACATCTTGCTGGTTAAAATTCTTTATAAACAAGCGGATCATTCAAAAGGTTTACGGTTGATCACTTCGTCCTGCACGAGCTGTGTGAATTCCTCCGTGCTCATGGTGCCGAGGTCTCCTTTCGCCTGCCTGCGCACCGCTACTTTTCCCGCTGCTTCTTCTTTTTCCCCTACCACGAGCATGTACGGTACTTTGGCCAGTTCTGCCTCACGGATCTTTTTACCGATCTTTTCGTTTCTATCGTCAATTTCAGCGCGAATTTCCGCTTTTTTTAGCAATTCTGCCACTTTTTCTGAATATGGCAGGAACTTGTCACTGATTGGCAGAACTTTCACCTGTGTGGGCGTGAGCCACAGGGGGAATTTACCTGCGCAGTGCTCTATCAGCACGGCAATGAACCTTTCCAGGGAGCCGAACGGCGCACGGTGGATCATTACAGGGCGATGCGGTTTGTTATCGGCGCCGATATATTCCAGTTCAAAACGTTCCGGCAGGTTGTAATCCACCTGGATGGTGCCGAGCTGCCATTTGCGGCCCAGGGCGTCTTTCACCATGAAGTCCAGCTTCGGGCCGTAGAAAGCGGCTTCGCCGTATTCCACCACGGTGCGGAGCCCTTTTTCAGCGGCGGATTCGATGATCGCCTGTTCCGCCAGGTTCCAGTTTTCGTCTGACCCGATGTATTTAGCACGGTCTTCCTGGTCACGGAGCGAAATCTGTGCCGTAAAATCCGTAAAGCTGAGGCTGTTGAATACGTAGAGCACCAGGTCTATCACCTTGCAGAACTCTTCCTTCACCTGGTCCGGGCGGCAGAAAAGATGCGCATCGTCCTGCGTAAAGCCCCGCACACGGGTAAGGCCGTGCAGTTCCCCGTGCTGTTCGTAGCGGTATACGGTACCGAATTCCGCGAAGCGCACCGGCAGGTCTTTATACGATTTGGGCGATGTTTTGTATATCTCGCAGTGATGCGGGCAGTTCATGGGTTTCAGCATGAACTCCTCACCTTCTTCCGGCGTGTGAATGGCCTGAAAGCTGTCTTTCCCGTATTTCTCGTAGTGGCCGGAGGTGATGTAAAGGTTCTTGTTGCCGATATGCGGCGTGATCACCGGCAGGTAGCCGCTTTCCACCTGCGCTTTCTGCAGAAAGGATTGCAGGCGTTCGCGCAGCATGGCGCCTTTCGGCAGCCAGAGCGGCAAGCCGAGGCCCACCTTCTCGGAGAAGGCGAACAGCTCAAGCTCCTTGCCCAGCTTGCGGTGATCGCGTTTTTTCGCTTCTTCTATCAGCGCGAGATATTCATCCAGCTCTTTCTGGGAAGGGAAAGTGATGCCGTAGATGCGGGTCAGCATTTTGTTGTTCTCGTTCCCCAGCCAGTAAGCCCCGGCAATATTGGTGAGCTTCACGGCCTTGATGAACCCTGTGCTGGGGATGTGCGGCCCGCGGCAGAGGTCGGTGAAATTACCCTGGGTGTAGAACGTGATGCTGCCGTCTTCCAGCTTTTGCAGGAGGTCCAGCTTGTAGGGGTCCTGCTTGTCGGTGAAATATTGGATAGCGTCCGCCTTGGAGATCTCCCGGCGTACGTAAGCGTTGTTCTGTTTGGCAAGCTCGGCCATTTTCACTTCCAGCTTGCGCAGCTCCTCATCGGAGATCTGGCGGCCGTCCAGGTCCACATCATAGAAAAAACCGCCGTTTTCCAGGGCGGGGCCATAGCCGAATTTCACTCCCGGGTACAGGGCCTCGAGCGCCTCCGCCATCAGGTGCGCTGAAGAATGCCACATGGTCGCTTTGCCGTCCGCGTCCGTCCACGTCAGCAACTGCAATGTTCCGTCTTTCGTAATGGGGCGGGAAGCATCTACCACCTGTCCGTTTACTTTTGCCGCTAAAACTTTGCGCGCGAGCCCTTCGCTGATGGATTTTGCAATGTCCAGTGCTGATACGCCTTGTTCATACTGCCTGACTGCGCCATCCGGGAATGTAATGTTGATCATAAATCCTTTTCTCAAATAAATAGCATGCGAAATTACGAAATCAATCAGTAAATGCCAGCTTTCGTTAAACGCATTTAAAAATAATAGATCCCGGTGGAGATACCTCCGCAGTCCGTCAGATAATCCTGCCCGCCATCGCGCTCACAACCCGGTCGTATTCCCGGCTGAAACCAAATCGCCATACCAGCAGCAATACCAGCAGGAAAGCCGCTTCCAGCGTGAAGAACACCAGCGGCCGGCCGGCGTACCAGAACAGCGCGAAGGTGCTTCCGCCGAGCAGGATGTTCCCCAGGATGGAGGTGTTGGACCGGAAGCTGGCGATATCAAAGGCTTTGCTCACTTTCCTCGGCGCCAGCGCGGACACGAGGAAGCTGATGATGGCGGCGTTGGCATATGCGCAGATCAGGAAAAGAGGATATTTCCAGGACAGCTCCACCGCCAGCAGCACGCCGAGCGACAGCAGGAAGTCCGGCCACGCCAGGCGCAGACTGAACGAAAGGAACCTCCGGAACAGCACGCCCTGCGGCACCATATACGCCATCCGCACAAAAACCTGCGGCACATACCCGAACAGGTTATTCAGCACATAATTGCAGATGACCACCGGCGAGCAGAACACCGCCAGCAGGATAGACAGATCGTCCAGCCGCGCCCGGTTCCGGTCCAGTGTCACCAGCACCAGCACGCAGAATATCGTCTTGAAAACATACGCCGCCATAATGCCCACCCGCAGCTGCCTGCGGCGCGCAATTGCAGCCCAGGTAAGCCCTGCGAGGGACTGGCGGACGTTTCCCCGCCGGGCCGCCGCGGCCACCGGAGTTTTCTGCAGCGTTCTTTTGTATTGCCGTACATACAGCACGCCTGCGAGGAATATGATGCCCATCTGCATATACAGTACATTCCCGGGAAGCACTATGCCCGTGCGCGCATTCAGCCCTTCCGTGAGAATCATGCCGCCCCAAACATCCACCGCCAGCAATAACAACGCCCACCACTGCCGCATCTTCAAAATCCTTTCCGGAAAATAAAAAGCCAGCAGATTCAATCCGCACATCGCCAATAACCGCCCGCTGAACCCGTCCGCCGTCAATGCCAGCACGATGTAAAACACCGCCACCAGCAGGTAAAATGGCGTCACCAGGTCGTAACAAGCCTGCAGCAGCGCTTTCCGTGTGGCGGAAAGCGGGTGTGCAACCAAAAAAATATGCCTGAACGGAACATTCGAAGGGAAATAACCTTTCAGCACCACCAGCGCCCCCACGGCCAGGTTCAGATAGCTCATGAACCGCGCGGGGCTGCTCCCCTGGCTATTCAGCAGCAACCCCGCCCCTGCGGCATAAAGCCCCGTCGTCAACAGCATCAAAAAGAAAAAAAGAATGCGCAAGCCGCCGCTGAAGCTGCTGTCGTTCAGGAAAGCCCTGCCTTTCAGGATGATGATAAATAACAGGAAGCGCATAAGTTATATCAGCCAGTTGATCTTTTCCCCGTCCGTTTCCTGCGGGCGCAATAATGAAAAAAGGGATTCTTCCAGCGAATGCCGGCCGTTCCGGGTGAAATCCTCCATGGTGTTGTAATACAGTATTTTTCCCTGTTCGAGGACCAGCAGTTTGTTACAGCTCTTCTCCACGAAGGAAAGGTCATGCGAAGAAAGCAGCACGGTCCTCCCCTGCCGGTACTGCTGCAGAAAGCCGATGAGCCGCTGGCAACCAAAAGCGTCCAGGCCGGAGAAAGGCTCGTCCAGCACCAGGAACTCCGGCTGGTTCACCAGCGCCCCGCATACGCCAATCTTCTGCATCATCCCGAAAGAATAAGCGCCGATGGCCTTTCCGCTGCTGTCCGTCCCTTCAAAAAAATAACCGATCAGCCCGAGCAGTTCAGCTTCCGCCCGCAGCTTGCCGTTATTGTACAGGTGATTGAGGAACTGAAGATATTGCAGGCCCGTAAGCTCTTCCGGCAGGTATTCCCTGCCGATGTAAAAACCTGTGCGCTTTTTGAAATCCGTATCCGGACCGGGCCGTCCTTCATACAGCATGGTCCCTTCCGTTTGCTGTAAAAGGCCGAGGATGATCTTCAGCAAAGTGGTTTTCCCGGCGCCGTTGCGCCCGACGATGCCTACGCAATCTCCTTTTGTAATGTTGAGGTCGATCTTGTCCAGCGCAACTTTGCGCTCATATGACCGGGTTAATGCAGTTGCCTGGATGATAGTGTTTCCGTTCATTTCCACGCTTTTGAAAACGAGTTAAAAAGATACGGTTTATTTTTACCAAATGGAAACAACAGCAGCGCAAATCATTGATTTCAACGCCAACCTGGAATTCACCGGCAAGCTCCCGCCGGGCATCCGCATCATGAACCCTTTCCGGGAACAGCACGGTGTAATGGACATCGTGCGGCAGTTTTACGGTAAGTTCTACGGCGACCATCGCCGGCGGCAGATGATCGTAGGCATCAATCCCGGCAGGTTCGGCGCCGGCGTCACCGGCATTCCGTTCACGGACTCCCAGCGGCTGGCGGACCCTTGCGGCATAGTGATCCCAGGCATTAAAACCTACGAGCCCTCCTCCGTTTACGTCTACGATGTGATCGCCGCCTACGGCGGTCCGGAGCGGTTTTACGGTGATTTCTACATCGCCGCCATGTCGCCCCTCGGCTTCACCGCGCTGCAGCCCGGCGGCAAGGAGATCAACTATAATTATTACGACAGCAAAGCACTGACCGATGCGGTGTACGGATTTATGATCGACAGCCTGCGGAAACAATTGCAGTTCAATATCGACCGGAGCGTGGGGTATTGCCTGGGAACCGGCAAGAACGCGGATTTCGTCATGCGGCTGAACGAAAAGGAGAAATTCTTCGGAAAGATCATCCCGCTGGAACACCCGCGGTTTGTAATGCAATACCGGAACAAGCGGAAGCAGGAGTATATCGACAAATACCTGACCGCCTTCCACGATCATCCCGTTAAAACTTGAAATTCCAGGTAACCGACGGAATAATGGGAAACAGCGATACCTGCCGGGCCTTGATCTCCAGGTTGCCGTTGAGCACATTCCCCATCTGATCAAAATAGATGAAATACGGGTTCATCCGGCTGTAGGCATTGTAAATGGAAAACGCCCAGGTGCTGGTCAGGCGGCGTTCCGGCTTTTTCTTTTTCGGCGTGTAGATGGCGGACAGGTCCAGCCGGTGGTAAGGCGCCATCCGGTATCCGTTCACATCCCCGTATTCCTGCACCAGCACGCCTTCCACGAAGTAGAACTTCTCCGGCAACGTACTGGTATTGCCGCTGCCGAAGATGAACACGCCGGAAAAGGTCCACCGCTTGTTATGCTCGTACGTAGCCACAACGGAGAGATCATGGCGGCGGTCATATTTGGCGGGGAAGCGTTTTCCGCCGTTCAGCGCCGGGAATTGCCGCCAGGTCCACGCCAGCGTGTACCCGATCCAGCCCGTCAGCTTACCTTTTATCTTGTGCACAAAAAACTCCGCGCCGTAGGCATATCCTTTCCCGAACACAAAATCTTCTTCGGGGTCTGTTAGCGAAGGCGTATACCCTTCGCGGTATTCCACCTGGTTCTGCATGTCTTTGTAATAGGCTTCCACAGAGGTTTCCCAGGCATTATCATTGAAATTCCGGAAATAGCCGAGCGCGTACTGCCAGGAGAACTGCGGCTTCACGCGGTAGGTGCTCGGCACCCAGATGTCCGTAGGCAATGTGCTCCCCGCATTGGTCACCAGGTGAATGAACTGGTTGTTGCGGGATACGGCCGCCTTGATGGAGTTCTGATCGTTCCAGGCATAACGCAGCATGATGCGCGGCTCCCATCCGCCGTAACTGCGCACATTGGCGCCGCGGCCATACACCACGCTGTCCAGCTTGTTGCCCTCCCGGTCCCGCGTGTAGCGGGTATACGGACCGATCTGCCGGAACCCGCTGTAACGGATGCCGATATTCACTTTCCACTGATCGCTGATCTCCCAGTCGTCCTGCACATACAAAGCCGCTTCATGCGCGTATTTGCGGAACGCATTGTCCGGCTGAAAAACCGTGGTATCCTGCCGCCCGGATACGGAAGAAGGGATAAAAGTGTGGTAGATATAATTGCCGCCGAATTTCAGGTGGTGTTTAAAATTGAGGTAATAATCGAAGTCCAGCTTGCCGTTCAGATCGCGGATGCCGGAATTCAGGCGGATGTTGACGCCTTGCTGGGCCGCGTCGAACATAAAATTATAATCGTTGTAGATGAGCGATGTGTTGGCGAACAGCTTTTTGCTGAACACGTGGTTCCAGCGGAGCGTGGCGGTGTTGTTGCCCCAGGGGATGTGCACCTCGAAGCTGCGCTCTTTATTGCGGTAACGGAACACGTCCCGCCCGAGGTAGCCGCTCAGGTAGATGCGGTCCTTGTCTGAAAAACGGTAATTGGCTTTGGCGTTCAGATCGTAAAAATAATAGCCGGAGCCGCTGAAGGAGCTGTTGTCGTTCATGAAAGGCCGTGCAAGAATATCCACATACGTGCGCCGGCCGGAGATCATATAGCTCGATCTGTCTTTCTGGATAGGCCCCTGCAGGCTCAGGCGCGAAGCGATCGCCCCGATGCCGCCTTCCATCTGGAAGTGCTGGTTGTTGCCATCTTTCATGGTCACGTCCAGCACGGAAGAAAGGCGTCCGCCATAGTTCGCGGGCATGCCGCCTTTGATCAGCGTTACATCCTTGATGGCATCCGCATTAAAAATGGAAAAGAAACCGAAGAGATGCCCGGTGTTGTACACGGGCGCTTCGTCCAGCAGGATCAGGTTCTGGTCCGGCCCGCCGCCGCGCACATAAAAGCCCGCGTTCCCTTCCCCGGCGGATTGCACGCCCGGCAGCAGCTGTATGGTCTTCAGCGGGTCCACCTCCCCCATGAGCGCGGGCAGTTTTTTGATCTGCTCCGTGGTCAGCGCGATGGTGCCCATGTCGGTGTTCTTCACATTTTGATCTTTCCGCCGGTCCGTGATCACCACTTCCCTGGCCTGGAAAGACTTAGGCACCAGCAATGCGTTCACGCCCATGCTGCCCTTTACCTGAATGGTGCGCTCCTGCTGTTCATAGCCGATGTAAGTAAAAACGAGGGTGTATGCTCCGGGCGGTAAAGTAATGGCGTAGAAGCCGTAGGTGTTGGTCTGCACGCCCCGGCTGGAGCCTTTCAGGCCGATGCTCGCGCCAATGAGGGATTCGCCGGTGGTACTGTCCCGCACATACCCGCTGATGGCAAAGCGCTGCTGTGAAAGCGACGGCAATGCCAGCAGGCATATATATACCATGATAAAGATATGGCGCATAAGGTATATACGCACAGCACCGGTGTTTTGTTGCCGGCGCCACAAAGCTTGTTGCAAAATTATTGCCGGAAGATTGGCGGAAATCCCCCCGCAGAATTTCATGAATAGCCATCGTGCCTGACAAGCTTAAAGGCTATCTTTGAAACCAATACAACTATTCACTATAAACCTTTAGCAATGAAAACAAAAATCTGGGCCAATTTCGGTGTACAGGACCTGGAACGCACCACGGCGTTCTATAAAAAGATCGGGTTTAAACAAAACGGAGCGTCGGAGCAACTGACCAGCTTCTTCTTTGGCAAGGACAATTTTATCATCCATTTCTTTTTGAAGGATGTGCTTGAGCCGGCGATGAAGGGGCCGATAGTTGATGCAAAAGCCGGGAATGAAATAATATTCACCCTTTCTGCCGACACGAAGGAAGAGGTGAATAACTGGGAAAAAGCGGTGCAGGAAGCCGGGGGAACGATCGTTTCCAGGCCGGAAGAGTTTGGAGAGGGTTATTACGGTTTTGTGTTTGCTGACCCTGACGGTCACCGGTTCAATGTATTTCACATGTAACAACCCTCTCCCCGAAGATGCATTTTACGGGCAATGATCACTGAAAGCGCAACGTGTCCGTCACGCTGCCGCAATGCAGCATTTCATCCCCGAAGTAGGGATTCAGTATTTCCGCATTATCGCTGAGCCAGTAGGCGCCGCGGTCCCCGAACGCCATGGGGCAATGCTGGCGGTACACGGTGCCGCCTTTCAGCCCGGTATTCTGTAACAGGTCGTACAACTGGTCGGACACCATTTTGAACGACGTACGCCGCGCTTCCAGCCCGCCTTTCTCGATCAGCATGCCATTCAGCTCCGCTGCGATGTCGCCCGCGCTGCCCAGGAGGATGCCCTTGCGGGTGGAATCCACTTCCAGCCGGGCCACCGGCAGGCTGTCCAGATGATATTTCAACGCCGCCGCCGCTATGTCCGCCGCCTGCGTATCCGCTTTCACCAGTGCGCCTGACAATTGATAGTATGCGCTCATGGCCAGTTTCAGAGAATCATAAAATTCCGGGGACAGGCTGGATGGCAATCCGGCCGTTTCCTGCTGCGTGTCGTCAGCCGCCGCCGTCTTGCCGGGTTGCTGACAGGCGGCGAAAACAGCGCCCGCAGCCAGTATCCATAAACATTGTTTCAAACGCATACGATTGGTTTTTGGGCAAATATACCACCAAAAAATGTACTATCTTTGCGCGTTTAACAGCAATTTTAGTATGCTCATCGCACTGCAGGACATCACATTTGAATTTGGCGCAAGAACGATCGTGGAAGACTCTTCCTGGCACATCGTGCCCGGCGACCGCGTTGGCCTCGTGGGGCTGAACGGCACCGGTAAATCCACCCTGCTCCGTATCATCAACGGGGAATACACCATTTCGAAAGGCAGCATCAACAAGATAAAGAACCTGAGCATCGGTTTCTTTAACCAGGACCTCCTCAGCTTTGAAACCGACGATTCCATCCTGAACGTGGGCATGACGGCCTTTGAACAGGCGCTCAAGGTGGAAAAGGAACTGGAGATCCTTACCGAAAAACTGGAACATTCCCAGGATGAGGCCCTGCTGCATGAGTACAGCGACAAATTGCACGAGTTCGATACGCTGGACGGCTACAATATCCGTCACAAGACCGCCACGGTGCTGGAAGGTCTCGGCTTCAGCACGGCGGACCTGGAACGCCCTTACAACCAGTTCTCCGGCGGATGGCGCATGCGCGTACTGCTGGCCAGGCTCATCCTGCAGCAGCCCGATGTGCTCATGCTCGACGAACCGACGAACCACCTCGACCTCCCCTCCATCGAATGGCTGGAAAAATATCTCTCCAACTACAACGGCGCCGTGATCATCGTATCGCACGACCGCTTTTTCCTGGACAGGATGGTCAATAAAGTAGTGGAGCTTTACCAGGAGGAACTGCATCACTACAGCGGCAACTACTCCGCTTTTGAAGAAGAGAAAGTCTTGCGCCGCGAGTTACAGCAACGCGCATACGAAAATCAGCAGGATTACATCCGCCAGCAGGAAAAGTTCATCGAACGCTTCAAGGCGAAAGCCTCCAAAGCGGCGCAGGCGCAGAGCATCGCCAAGCGGCTGGACAAACTGGAGCGCGTGGAGCAGGTAGATGGCGGCCCCTCGAAGATCCGCATGAACTTCTCGGTAGACAAAATGCCCGGCAAGATATTAAGCACGCTGGAAGGCGTGAGCAAATCCTTCGGCAACCTGCACATCCTCAGCAATGCCAGCGCCGAGATCAACCGTGGGGACAAGATCGCGCTGATCGGCGCCAACGGTAAGGGTAAATCCACCCTGCTGCGCGTGATCGCCGGCACCGAACCCATCGAAGGCAACCGCACCCCCGGCCATAACGTGGTGATGAGCTTTTATGCGCAGCACCAGCTGGAAGCGCTGCATATGGACAACGAGATACTGGAAGAGCTGAAAAGCTGCGGCAGCGGCAAAACGGAAATGGAACTGCGCTCGCTGCTCGGGTGCTTCCTGTTCCAGGGCGACGATGTGTTCAAGAAGATCCGGATATTGTCCGGCGGTGAAAAAGCCCGCGTAGCGCTCGCCAAAGTGATCATCAGCCAGGCCAACTTCCTGCTGCTGGACGAACCCACGAACCACCTGGACATGAACTCCGTGGAAATGCTCATTGACGCCCTCGGCAAATACGAAGGCAGCCTGGTGCTCGTGTCGCACGACCGTTATTTTGTGAGCCGCACGGCCAACAAAATATGGGAGATCGTAGACGGCGAGATCAAGGAATTTAAAGGCACCTATGCAGAGTGGGAAGAATGGAAAAAACGCATGGCCCAGCAGGCGCAGCCACCCAAACCTGAAAAAAAAAGCGTGGCAGCCCCGCAGCAGCCGGCCGCTAAAAATCCCCCCATCGATAAAGAACTGAAAAAAGAGCTGCAAAAGCAGCAAAGGCAATTCCAGCAGCTGGAAGAAAAGATCGCGAAGCTGAAAGCAGACGTGCAGCAGCTGGAAACGGCGCTGGGAAACCCCGATGTGTATAGCGACAAGCAAAAGTTCCGCACAGCCGAAGAAGCATATAAACAGGCCGGAACGGCGCTTGCGCAGGCGAATGAGGAATATGAGAACGTATTTGAGAAAGTAATGGAGCTGGAAGCGAAGGTGCAGGGGTAAACGCGTTCAATGCAACCTTTTCAATGAAACTATTTCCCGCCATATTATCCTGTTTTGTTTACACCTCCCTGTACGCGCAGGACACCTCCCGCGTGATCGTATCCCGCGATACCCTGAAAGGCGTCACCATTACCAAGGTAGTGCCCCGCACCCTGGGCATGGAGCACTTTTCACTGAAAGAAATGGAGCATATCCCCGTTTTCATGGGCGAGCGGGACATCCTGAAAACAATACAGCTGCTGCCAGGCATCAAATCCGCCGGCGACGGTAACAGTGGCTTCTACGTAAGAGGCGGCAGCGCGGACCAGAACCTCATTCTGCTGGACGGCACACCGGTGTACAATGCGTCCCACCTCATGGGCTTCTTTTCCACCTTTAACGGCGACGCCATCAAAGACCTTTCCTTTTACAAGAACGCCATGCCTGCGCAATACGGCGGACGCCTTTCCTCGGTGGTAGACGCCACTACCAACAATGGCGACGACGAACAGTATCATATCAGCGGCGGCGCCGGGCTGATCGCCGCGCGCCTGAACGTGGAAGGCCCCATCGTCAAAAATAAATCCTCCTTTCTCCTGTCCGGCAGAAGAACGTATGCGGACCTGTTCGCCAAGCTTTCACGGGATTCCGCCATCCGCAAAAGCGACCTGAACTTTTACGACCTGAACCTGAAAATGAACTTCCGGCTTGGCCTGAAAGACGAGCTGGACCTTTCCGCCTACACCGGCAAAGATGTGATGCGGCTCAGCAATGCCTTTGGCCTGGAATGGGGCAACAGCGTAGCTTCCCTGCGCTGGCGGCATATCTACAGCAACAAGCTCATGTCTTTCCTGTCCGTGCACTACAGCAGCTACGAGAACACCACTTCCACCCTGCTGGCGGACGAAGCTGTGTCCATCTATTCAAGGATCAGGGATTACACCGCGAAAGCGGAATTTCTCTATACCGCTAACGCCCGGCATGAAACCCGCGCCGGATGGCAAAGTACCTGGCATACAATGTACCCGCTGCTGCTGGAAGGCGGCGAAAACTCCGGCATCAATAACCAGCAGCAACCCAAAAGATATTCGCTGGACAATGCTCTCTATGTCAACAACACCTGGAAAGCCAGCGACCAGCTCAACATTTCATATGGCCTTCGCGCAACCGGGTTCATGGTATTCGGCGGCGGGGATTTTTACCGGATCAACGAAGATGGAAAGATCACCGATACCCTGCGCACCGGCCGCGGTGAAGTGGTAAAAACCTACCTCAACCTCGAGCCCCGCGTTGCCATCCGCTATGAAGTGCACAAGACCGGCTCGCTCAGCCTTGCCTTCACCCGCAACGTGCAGCATCTGCATCTGATCTCCAACGCCACTTCCGCCAATCCAACCGATAAATGGATTGCCAGCTCCAACCTGATCAAACCGGAAATTGCCGACCAGGTAAGCGCCGGCTATTCCAGAAGCATCTCCGGCGACAGGTACGAGCTGACGGTGGAAACCTATTACAAATCGCTCAAAAACCAGCTGGACTACCGCAACGGCGCCGAGATATTTTCCAATGAGCCTATAGAAACCATGCTGCTCGTGGGAAAAGGCCGGGCATACGGCATGGAATGGCTGCTGAAAAAGAAAACAGGGAAGCTGACCGGCTGGATCGGGTATACGCTGTCCAAAACAGAACGCAGGATCAACGGCATCAATGATAACGAATGGTATAACGCGAAGCAGGACAGAACGCACGAGATATCCGTTGTTTCCTCCTGGCAGGTGTCGAAAAAATGGGTGCTTTCCGCCAACTGGGTGTACCATACCGGCAATGCGGTGACCTTTCCCGCCGGCAAGTACATCGTCATGGACGACAGGCTGGTGTATTATTACACCGAACGCAACGGCTACCGCATGCCCGCCTATCACCGGCTGGACGTGGCGGCAACGCTGCAGCTGCGCAACTCCGCGCTGCACTTCGGCGTGTACAATGCTTATGGCCGGGAGAACGCCTATTCCATCTACTTCCGCGAGTCCAGGGAAAACCCGGATTACACGGAAGCGGTGCAGGTGACCCTGTTCCGTTTCGTGCCTTCCATCACTTACAATTTCAATTTTTAATGCTGATGAACAGGATACTTCAACTCATATGTACTATCACGGCCGCCGGACTTTTCACCGCCTGCGAGAAAGTGATCAATGCGGGCCTGCATCCTGCGGAAAAAAAATATGTGATAGAAGGCATCATCACCAATGAAGATACCTGCCGCGTGCTGCTGTCCACCACCAGCAATTTTACAGACGACAATAATTTCCGCGGCGTCAGCGGCGCGGTGATACAGGTGTCCGACAACGGCGGCGCCCCCGTGACGCTGGCTGAAGTAAGGAAGGGCGTATATGAAAGTTTAAGCCTACACGGCGTTCCCGGTCATACCTATCAGCTGAAAGCGACGATAGACAATCACATTTTTACCGCATCCAGCAAGATGCCCGACCCCGTGAACTTCGACGCGCTGTGGGTAGGCCGTGCGTCCGTTGCCGGGCGCAGCCGCGTGGTGGCGAATGTGGGATACCGCGACCCGCAGGCGCCGGGCAATAGCTATAACTTCGTGCAATACGTGAACGGCGAACAACGGCCGGATATATTTGTGAATAACGACAACCTCTCCAATGGCCGCGACGTGTTTCTTGCCCTGTACTCCCCCGCGGAAATCCGGGAAGAAGATGACCTGAAAGAAGGCGACAGCCTTTATGTGGAGATGCAGTGCATAGATCCGAACGTTTACAAATTCTGGTACAGCCTGAACACGGGCGCCAGCGGCTCCGATGTGCTGGCAACGCCGGCCAACCCGGTGAGTAATGTGACCGGGGGGGCGTTGGGGTATTTCAGCGCGCATACGGTGCAGTACCAGGGGATGAGGGTTGTTATCAATTGATCTACTTGTTCAAATGATGCATGAACATCTCCGGATACCGCGTACCGGAAACCACTCCCGCCGGCATAATAGCTTCAATACTCCGCAAATCCTCCTCCGTCAGCCGCACATGCTCCGATGCAATATTTTCCTCTAAATACTTTATACGCTTCGTACCCGGAATGGTAATAATATCCTCTCCCTGCGCCAACACCCAGGCAATCGCCAGCTGCGACGGCGTACACCCTTTTTCAGCGGCCAGCGCCCTGATCTTTTCCACCAGCTCCAGGTTCCTGTAAAAGTTTTCGCCCTGGAAGCGCGGCATGTGCGCGCGGTTATCCTTTATATCTTCCGGTTTTTGGAACTCCCCGCTCAAAAAACCGCGGCTCAACGGAGAATAAGCCACGAGGCCAATGCCCAGTTCGCGGATGGCTGGCAGCACTTCCGCTTCAATGTCACGGCTCCACAGGGAGTATTCAATTTGCAGCGCCGTAATGGGATGCACCGCGGCGGCCTTGCGGATGCTTGCCGCGGAGGCCTCTGAAAGACCAATGTAACGGATGACGCCTTTTTCAACAAGCTCGGATAATGCGCCGATGGTGTCTTCGATGGGAACGTTGGGATCTACCCGCGCAGGTGTATAAAGATCGATGTAATCCGTTTTGAGCCGCTGAAGACTGAAAAGCACAGCATGACGGATATAATCAGGATGCCCGTTTACACGCGCCATGGTCATTGCTTTATTAGGTCCGGGTGCAACGAACATGCCGGTCTTCACAGAAAGGAAAGCTTTGCCCCGCTTACCTTTGATGGCCTGTGCGATCACCTCTTCGTTGTGGCCTACCCGGTAGAAATCGGCCGTGTCTAAAAAATTATGCCCGAGTTCCAAAGCTCTTTCAATGGTGGCAATAGATTCCTGATCGTCACTTTGCCCATAAACGCCGGACATTCCCATGCATCCCAATCCTATTGCGGATACATCAGGGCCGTTTGTTCCCAGTTTTCTGTTCATCATTTTTTTTGAACAAATATCCCGCGAACATCAGTAAAGGAACCGGACAAAACACATTAGTTCCCTGACAAATCCTGAATGAAGGCGGAAACCGTTTTGCCGGTGGCTTTTTTAAACAGGCGGGAGAAGTATTCGGGATCATTGAAGCCAAGCCCGTAAGCCAGCTCCTTCACCGAAGAACTTTCGGCATAATAAAGGCGCCGTTTGGCTTCCAGTATCAGGCGGTTGGTGATGAACTCCTTGGGCGAAAGCCCGGAATAGTGCTTGACGATGTTGTATAAGCCATTGGTGTTAAGGGAAAGTTTTTCAGCAATATCCTGAACGGTCATGTGATCCGTAAGGTTGTCCTCTACAAAGATTTTAAACCGGGTGTATTTCGAGAGCCTCTCGTCTGCGGGATTTTTGTCCGCCGAGAAATACGCGGCGTTGATCTCCGCCAGCAAGCTGTTGAGGTGCGCAAGAACGAGGTCAGGACTGGTGTTCATATCACTTA
Organism: Chitinophaga cymbidii; assembly: GCF_007992715.1. Classification (GTDB taxonomy): domain Bacteria; phylum Bacteroidota; class Bacteroidia; order Chitinophagales; family Chitinophagaceae; genus Chitinophaga; species Chitinophaga cymbidii. The sequence continues at coordinate 648,041 of NZ_BKAU01000004.1, read as the reverse complement.
GCAATTCGCGGAGTATTTCGAAAACAGACTTAAGTCTTGCCGCGGATGATGCGGAAAATTGAATTTTCTGCCTGTTGAAAGGGTTGATGAGGAAGGGATACTGTTTGGGTAAGAGAGAAAGGCAGTCCTCATCAAAACCGAGCTTGAAATAGTCCGTACCGAGTTTGGTAGATGGCAGCTGGTGGATTTGATGTGGGACGATGAAAAGCAGCTCGTTCCTTTTTATGTCGAACTGCTGAAGATCAACGCCGTGGAGGGTGACGCCCTTCAGCATAAAGATGAAAAAGTAGTGCGGCTTGCGGTGGGCAAGGCCATATTTGTCCGTAATATCTGCCGGAAGATGGCCGAAGGTTGGAGAAACCAGGCGGATGGGGAGTACGCTGTTCTGTTTATAGATGTGGAGGAATGATCCGATGTTCTGCATGAAATAAAATAGTGACAGATCCAAAGTTAAGCCCAAACAGGTACGCAAGCAAAAACAATCGCTTCATGGCAACGCAAGCCCCCCTTTAACATGAAAATAATCCGAAATTCATACCACGGAACGCTTTGCCATTTGTTATTTTATATATTTGACTCACTAACCCGTAACAGTTAGTACCGTTTAACCAAAATCTGTGGGGCAATGCTGGACACAACCGACGAAGCGCTGTGCGGAATGATCAGGGACAGGGATCAGGCGGCTTTCAGCGTATTATATGACAGGTACCGGAACCAGATCTACGGGTACTCCCTGAAGCTGTGCGGCTCGCCGGAAGTGGCGCTGGACACAGTACAGGAAGTTTTCATGAAGATATGGCAACGGCATGAAGCGCTGGACCCCTCCAGACCGCTGAAGGCTTATCTTTTCCGGTCTGCCCGCAACTACGTATTCGATTACCTCCGCAAAGCCGTGCATGACGAAAAATTCCGGAAACGCTTTCTGCAAACCTTCGAAGAAGGCTTTGGCGCCTCCGATCATCAGCTCTATACAAAGCAGCTGGAAGAACTCAGGATGAACGCCATCTCCCGCCTCCCCGCGCAACGTCAGCTGATCTATAAAATGAGCAAAGTAGAAGGGCTCAGCAACCAGGAAATCGCCGACCGCCTCGGCATCTCCGTCAACACCGTCCGGGACCAGCTCGTAAAAGCCTCCCGCTTTGTGCGCGCGTACCTCCACCGCCATGCGGACATCGCCATGCTGCTGGCCGCGTTCAACATCCTCTTACCCGCCTGAAAAAAATATTTTATTCCCCGATCGTCCTCATCCCGTTCCTGACCGTATTACTATAGATCAATCTTATCTGAATCCGATGGAGGAAAAGCAGGATCACATAAAAAAACTGTTTATCAGGCTGGCGGCAGGCACCTGCACACCGGAGGAACGTCGGCAGATCCTCGGGTACCTGCGGCACAACCCCTCGCCGGAAGCGATCCCCTCCGTGGAAGAACTGCAACCGGACGGCAGCTGGCCGGAAATGCCCGCATGGGCCGCCGAAGCTGTGCTAACGTCCATTTTATACCGGTCCGGCGCCATACGGCGGATAAAGCCCTTCTGGAAACGCACCTGGGTAAGGGCCGCGGCGGTGATAGTGCCGGCCATCGCTATCGCTTCGCTGATCGCCCTGCAATACTCCCCCAAAAATGCGCTGCAACATTATGAGAACGGCACCCGAACGGTTCAGACCATCGAGCTGGAAGACGGTACCATCATCAAACTGAACCAGCAGGCCCGCCTGTCCGTCAATTTAAAAAACAGCCGCGAAGTATGGCTGAACGGGGAAGCGTTCTTTACCGTTGAGCAGCAGGCAAGCCGGCCCTTCGTAGTGCATGCGGGCGGCAAGCTCGATGTTACCGTGCTGGGCACTTCCTTCAACGTCAACACAAAGGAAGAAAAAACACAGGTAGTGCTGAATTCAGGCAGTGTAAAAGTAGGCTCGGCCCGGCAAAGCATCATACTCCGGCCGGGTGAGATGGCGGACTACGACGCCGCAACGGGAAAGCTCTCCGCACAGCCGGCGGACACGCTGCGCTACACTTCCTGGAAATACGACCTGATCGCTTTCCGCGAACAATCGCTGAAAACGGTCATGCGGCAACTCGGGGAACAATATGGCTATGAAGCAGTGTTCGACCACACCGGCGCGGAAGATCTGCTCTTTACCGGCTATCTCCCGTCCAACGACCTGCAACAGGCATTAACAACATTGGAACAGGCATTCTCACTTAAAATTCACTTACAAAACAACCAGATTCACGTTAACAAATAGCATCTCGCCAACAACCAAGATAACACTATGAAAAAAATAAGATCTATCCGCTCCAGATTGATCATGGCTATCCTGTTGCTATGCAGTCTGCAGCTATCCGCGACCCAGTCCGGCGCCAGCCCCCGGGCAGTATCGCTTATCACCGTGATCAATGAACTCGAAAGCCGGCTCGATGTTCGTTTCAATTACAACACGGAACTGTTAAAAGGGAAACAGGTAACGATCCCGGATATACGGGAATTCAGGGCCCGGAATATTGAAACGCGGCTCAACAAATACATTTCGCCGCTGGGCCTCGTTTGCCGGAAGATCGCCGGCCGCCTGTACGTTGTGAAAGCAGGGCAGCCTGATACGCACAAGAGCATCCTGGACATTATTGAAGAAGCGCAGCGCGAGCCCGTAAAAGGGGTGGTAAAAGACTCCGCGGGCAACGCACTGCCGGGCGTCAGCGTGCACATAAAAGGCAGCAGCAGGGGAACAACTACGGACATGAACGGCCAGTTCAGGCTGGACCCCGTGAACAACGGCGATGTGCTGGTGTTCAGCCTGCTCGGCTACACCTCGGTGGAACAGGCTTTCACCGGCCAGCAGACCATTGACATCGTGTTGCGCGAATCCGCCATCGCGCTGGACCAGTTCGTGGTAACGGCGCTGGGCATCAGGAGGCAGGAAAAAGCGCTCGGATATGCCGTACAAAAGGTAAAGGGCGATGCGGTGCAAACGGTGAAGGGCGTAGACGTGGCTACATCGCTGACCGGGCAGGCGGCCGGACTGGTGATCAAAAATTCCACCGAGTTCTTTGCGCGGCCCACCATTGAGCTGCGGGGCGAAGGCGCGCTGCTGGTAATAGACGGCGTGCCCTACGGCAATACCAGCTTGCGCGACCTGCCGACAGACGACATCGAAAGCATCGATATCCTGAAGGGACCGACCGCTTCCGCTTTGTACGGCTCCCGGGCCGCGGGCGGCGTGATCCTCGTCACCACCAAAAAAGGCTCCGGCGGCGGCCTCTCCATTTCCATCAACAGCAACACCATGCTGCAAACCGGCTTCCTCGCCATCCCCAAAATACAAAGCTCCTACGCTCGCGGGCAGAATGGAGAGATCGACAACGACTACGTATGGGGCCCGAAGCTGGACATCGGCGAAACCGCCCGGGACTGGAACCCCGTCACCAAACAATTCGAAGATGACAGGCCGCTCAACTCCCTCGGCAAGAACAACCTGAAGAACTTCATGGAAACGGGCCTGATCACCAACAATAATATCAGCGTTGCGCAAAGCGGGCAGTACGGCAGCTTCCGCGCATCACTGAACCATATCTACAACAAAGGCCAGTTCCCCAATGCCAAACTCAACATGTTCAACTTCACCGTAGGCGGGGAACTGAAGGCTACCAACAAATTCACGCTGGAAAGCCACGTAGGCATCAGCCGGAGAACAGCGCCGCAGATCTGGGGTTCGGGTTACGGCAACCAGGGCTACATTTACCAGCTCACCATGTGGACGGGTCCCGAATACGACATCCGCCAGTACCGCGACTACTGGAAAGTGCCGTATCAGACACAAAACTGGATGTACACCAACTGGTACGACAATCCTTACCTGATCGCATACGAAAAACTGAACGGCATCCAGCAAAGCACCATCAACGCCAGTCTTACCGCCAACTACAAATTCACGCCGGAGCTTAGCCTCCTGCTGCGGATAGGCTATGATGTGTATGATAACAAGGAAACGTTCTCCAATCCCACCGCCAACATCTACTCCACCCGCGGAGGCTGGAACGCACGCGGGCTTTACCGGATCGACAAGGATTACGGCTGGAGCACGAACGATGATATCATGCTCAACTACCAGAAAAAAGCAGGTGATTTTACTTTTGACGTGATGGCCGGCGGCACCATCTACCGCTGGGTGGATGAAACCCTTTCCGCCAGCACGAAGAACGGCCTCACCTCCCCCACCTTTTACTCCCTCGCGGGTTCTGTAGAGCCGCCCACCATTTCGCCCGGCTATCAGAGCAGGCAGGTGAACAGCCTGTACGGAAGAGCCGCCATCGGATGGAAGAACGCCGTGTTCATTGACGCTACCGGGCGTAACGACTGGAACTCCTCGCAGCCCGAAGAGAACCGCGCCTACTTCTACCCCTCCATCGGGTCCAGCGTGGTGCTGTCCGAATTCCTGATGCTGCCCGGTTTTGTAGACATGTGGAAGGTCCGCGGCTCCTGGGCCACTTTTAAAACACCGGCGGATGTATATGCCATCAACCGCCTGTACTCGACCTCCACAGCCGCCTGGAATACCCTGAACTCCGCCAGCTACCCTTCCAACCTGCTGGGTGCAAGCCTCCTGCCCAGCTCACAGCGCACCTGGGAGATCGGTACGGCCGCCTATCTCTTCCAGAAACGGGTAAACCTGGATGTGGCCTATTTCAACAAATACTATTATAACCGCCAGATACCCGCCTCCATCTCCAACGCTTCCGGCTTTTCCAGCACGCTGGTGAATACAGACGAAACATACGTCCGCAAAGGGATCGAGATAACGCTCGGCGGCTCTGTGATCAGGAACAGCCGGTTTGAATGGATATCCACGATCAACTTCTCCAACCAGCATCGTTATTATAAAGACCTGGACTCCGTGTACTCCGCCAAAAGCCCCTGGGTGAAAAAAGGCGAGCGCCTGGATAACTATACCGACTACTACTGGCTGCGGGACCCGCAGGGCAACGTGATCCACAATAACGGCTACCCCATGGAAAGCGACTATGTAAAAAAATACGGCTACACGGACCCCGACTTCAGCTTCGGTTTCATCAACACTTTCCTGTTCGGGAATTTTACCATGGGATTGAATATCGACGGGCGCATCGGCGGCCTGATGTACAACTATGTCAACGACAAGATGTTTGATACCGGCACGCATCCGGATACGGACAATAACTGGCGGTATGATGAAGTGGTGAACGGAAAAACGAACTATGTGGGCAATGGCGTGAAAGTAACTTCCGGCAGCGTTACCTACGATAACTTCGGCAACATCACCAGCGACTCCCGCAAATATGCCACGAACGACGTACAGGTTTCTTACCAGGATTATACGCAGAACTTCCGGGCGGGAGATTACGGCGTGCAGAAAAAATCCTTTGTGAAAATTCGTGAAATGTCCCTCGGCTACAGGGTGCCTTCCAGCGTGCTGGGCAAATCCGGCATCAAGAGCGCATCTGTTTCCGTTACCGCGCAGAACCTCTTCCTCTTTACCAAATTCAGGTTCTCTGACCCGGATGTGGACGACGAAAACCTGAACGCTCCCTCCCAGCGAATGGTGGGCATCAATTTCAGGGTAGGATTCTGATCAGCATCATCCATCAAAAAGCAATCACATGAAACGTTCAATGTCCAGATACATCTTCATCATCCTGCCAGCTGTGGTCCTCTGGGCGGGGTGCTCGAAATTCAACGAGATCAATACCAATCCCAACCAGACCACGCAGGTTACTTCCGCCATGCTCGCCACCAATATGATCCTCAACGTTACGAGGAGCAGCATCAGCAACACGAAAGGCTTCATGCAGCCCTACCTGCTGGGCAAATATCTCACCTGGGGAGAAGGCCAGGAAAACCTGCAGTATAACAGGTTCGGGCGGGCCAGCTTCGACCGCATCCTGCTGTTGCGCAATGTTACGCCCATGATCACCGCCGCGCAGGATGAAGGCCAGGCGAAGTCCTACAAAGCGCTGGGGCATTTCATCCGTGCCTGGCAATTCTTCCAGACCACCATGCAGGTGGGCGACATTCCCTATTCCGAAGCCGTGAAAGGCGAATCGGAAGATATCATCCAGCCGCGCTACGATACGCAGAAAGAAGTTTTTCTCGGCATCATCAACGAGCTGGACAGCGCAGACATGCTCTTTGCGCAGGGCACCGATTTCGCGGGCGATCCGATCTTTAACGGGAAAACCGATAACTGGCGGAGGCTTGCCAACGGCTTCCAGCTGCATGTGCTCATGAACCTGTACCGGAAAACAGCAGACACCGACCTGGACGTGATCGGGCGGTTTAAGGAGATCGTAGCCAACCGGCCACTGTTACGCACATACGAAGATAACTTCGCGCTGGCCTACAACGCCACCGCGGGGCAGAACTATCCATGGTCCGACGTACCGGCCGGCTCGGGAAATTCCTTCGTAAAATCCAACTACACCATGCTTTCCGCAACGCTCATCGATCCCATGAAAGCCATGGGCGACCGCCGGCTGTTCTACTACGCCAAGCCCTCTCCCGTTAAAATAGCGAACGGCATGCAGCCGGACGACTGGGACGCCTATCTCGGCGCCGAGCCATCCGATGCATTCCCCGACCTGCAAACCATGCGTGTTTCGAAAGACTATTCAGACCTGAACAACCGCTACGTGAATCTTGTAAACGCGGAACCCGTGAGCGTTTTCAGCTACCAGGAGCAGCAGTTCATACTGGCCGAAGCAACCATCAGGGGCTGGGTAACCGGAACCACCGCGCAGAGTTACTACGCAGCGGGCATTACCAATGCCATGAAGTTCACCGCAACCTATACGCCGGATGTAGCGGATTATCATCACAACATGAAAATAGATGACGCCTACATCGCGCAATACGTCACCAACAACGCGCTCACCGGCAGCATGCAGGACCAGCTGAAGCAGATCATCACGCAAAAATATATCGCGGGCTTTTTGCAGGGGAGCAACTATAACGCCTGGTATGAACAAAGGCGTACCGGGTATCCGGCGTTCGTGCTCAATTCCAGCACCAACCTCAACACCCCCACCACACAATTCCCCCTGCGCTGGCTCTATCCCTCCAATGAGCTGAGCTATAACAACAAGAACCTGGACCAGGCCATCCAGCGGCAGTTCAGCGGCAGCGACAATGTGAATGCGGTGATGTGGATATTGAAGGATTGATAAAGAAAAGGCTGTCTCTTTTATTGTTGAGACAGCCTTTCTTTTTAATCTTTCCTCCGGTATTCCTCCAGGTAATCGCGTGCAGTTCTTTTTACGCTGAACCTTTCCAGCGCATAGTCGTATGCTTTGTCCACCGAAGCACGCATGGCCTCCGGCGCAATGCCCATGATGTGAATGATTTTGTCCGCCATATCCGGGGCGCTTTCTTTCTCGAAAAGAAAACCATACCTCCCGGAATCCAGCACTTCCATGGGGCCTTCAATGGCAGATGCCAACACCGGTACTTTTGCGGCCATCGCCTCTACTATTGTAAGGCCGAAGCCTTCATAAACAGAGGGTTGAACCATTAGGTCGTAACACTGTATATTATTGTACACATACGCACGGTCTTTACAACCGAGAAAGCGCACATGGCTGCTGACGCCAAGTTCTTCTGCCAGCTTTTGCAGGTATGAACAGGAAGGGCCTTCGCCAATGAAGTCGATCTCCACATCATGAATGCCCCTTTCATTCAATATTCTCAATGCCTCAATTGAAACGTGCTGCCCCTTTTTTTTATGCCGCAGGCGGCCAGCTTGCAATATGCGGAAATTGCCGGTGCGGAGCGGTATCACCCGGCGTTCCGCTATTTCATTGAAGTTTACACCGTTTTGTATAACCCTGCAGTGCGTAAATGCATGTGTCTGCACAGAATCCCGCACCGCATAAGAAATAGCAAAACAGCGGTTGTACCGCGTAAGATTTTCAGGTGTGCTGATAGTATCATGCACGGTGAGCATTGCTTTTCTCCGGAGCGAAGGCAGCAGCAGGGCCGCCATGTTCAGGTTATGACAGTGAATGACATCGAATTTACCCCTTAGCAGCGCCGCATTGAACAAAGCCACAGGAACGGGATTCCGGCTCCCCTCCCGCCTGCCGAAAGTCCTGCAGCGAACAGCGCTGTTCAGCCGCCCGACGATCTCCGGGTTAACCTCGTTATTCAAGACAAACAGCGCTACTTCAGCCTGCGACACCTGTTCATTGATAATATCCACCAGCATGTGCTCAGCGCCGCCTGTTTGCAGTGAAAAAATTACATGTGCGATCCTCATGGTCAAATCATTGTTTAGTATGTACAGCCTTTGCCGTATCCGGAATGGTAAAGAACAGGACGAATATGGACAGCAGCTGTGTATTCGTATTCAGCGAATTATTAGTAGCCGCGGCCAGCAGCAGCAGTAAAACAACAACATGCCGTTTAAAGCTGCTCTGTATCGGCATCCGCAGATAAAAAAGCCGGTAGATCATCACACACAACCCCACCGCCAGGATCAGCCCGAATTTCAAGACCCAGAAAATAAAAAAGTTCTCTATGATCTCTACATCCGCATAATAGCTCAGCATATCCATTTCCGCCTGGTCTTTCGCAAAGAAATAATTGCCAAGATTGTCCAGGTCTATGATATCGAAAGCCCGCGCCCTCACTTCCGAGCTGCTGTCGTAAAAAGACGCCTCCACCAGCCTTTCACCGAATGAAGTATAAAGAATGAGATAGACCACCAGCATTATCATCACCGTCAGCATTGTGATGATGAGCGGGCGGCTGATCTTTTTGAAGTACGCCTTGCGGGATGTGAATACCGGCACAATGAACAACAGGACCAGGCTGAGCATGCTGGCATACAGCGCCCCTCTCGCCCCGAAGCACACCATGGCGATCAGCAGCACCGTCATCGTATAAAGCTTGCGCGTCACCGGCAAGGGCACCACAGCGGCATATAAAAAACCTACGAACGTGATAAGCGCGTTATTCAACGGATGACCCAGCAATGCCGTGGAACGGAACTCCTCGCCAAAGGTGGTCACGATCGGAAAGAAGTTCATTGACAACAAACGTTCCGCTATAGCAACATATGCATTGATCATCAGCAGCTGCAGGCACAGCTTCCGGGCAGACCATTTGAACCGCTCGGGGTAATACCGGAAGTTAATGGCCAGCAGCGCCGGGCACACCAGCGTATCCACAATGAAGGAAATAGAAGAAAGGTTCTGTATCAGGTAAAGGTAGAAGACAATGACACCGATAAAAAAGAGCAGCTGGTATTCCGGCTTGTTGTAAGACAGCCCGCGGAGTATCTGCTCCTTATCCCTTACCCGCATCAGGTTCAGCATGCTGATAAACAATAGTACATATGAAAGCGGATGTATCTTGGTGACCGCGCTGGACGCATCTTTGCCCATCGTATACCCCACGGCGCCCAGCAGGCCGATGCCCAGGAAGCATAGCACCGTCACAAAGATCAGCAGGTACCGGTTAGTGATATATGCGGTGTTCCTCATATCAGCATCAGGTATATCGTTATGGCGATCAGGCCCGCAATATTGAGCGCAACTACAGGTTTGCTCAGTTCTATCCTGAAAATTCTTCTTACAAATACCCAGGTGAACACTATTCCCGCCAGGCTCATCAATGCGTTAGACAAAGCAATGCCATGAATGCCGGCCGTACGGGTCAGCAGGAAGCTCAATGCCAGGTGGCCCGCTCCCAGCACGATAGCCAGGTACATGGATACGCGGGTAGTGTGCGAAAACTGAAACACCTGGTCGAAATAATGGATGCGCAGGTTGAAGAGATAAGTAGCCAGCAGCACATAAGGGAACACGCCGGATATTTCAGGCGCCTTGCCGCCAAACAATACCTGGCACAGGAAAGTATTCAGCAGGCAGGCGCAGCACACAAATACCGGCACAGCCGTTAGAATGAGCTGCCCGTTCTGTCTGAACAAAACTTTCGCCTCCGCCTGCCTGCCGCTGTTCAGCCGGCGGATGATCTCCGGATAGGAGGAAATGGTAAGCACGGTGAAAATGGAGCTGACCACCAGGTTCGAGAGGCTGAAAGCGGCGGAATAAATGCCCAGCTCCCTGAACCCCAGCACGTATTCGATCACATACCGGTCTATCCGTGCGAACATGCCGATCGCCACAGAGGCGATGGCGATGGGTATGCCATAGTGCATGATGCCCCGGTACATCCCCGGCTGTTGTTTGCGGAATAATTTTTTGCGGAGCAGCCAAAGCGGGCGCGCGGATATGCCGAGGCACAGGAGCAGCAATGCGAACGCCTGGATGTACAGGATCGCGTCCACACGGATATTTCCCCGCGTCCATATCGCCAGCCCGATCACCGGCAGGTAGTACGCCGCATTGCAGAGGAAAGAAACGAAGGTGTACCGCGCCAGTTTTTCATGGTATATCCGCTGCACGTCCTGTATAAAAGTGGCCACCCCTCTCGCAATGATCCCGAGCATTACAGGAAAGATAAACGTGTGCCTGCTCACCCAGCCCGACCTTTCACCGAAAAGGAACAGCAGCAGCAACACCAGCAGCATCAGGCAGGATACGCCGAAGGTGAATTGTATTCCCACAATAATGGAGCGCTGGCTTCTGTCGAAAAAACGGATCATACCCATCTTGCTCCACCGGTAGAATATCCCGCAGGTGAACTCTATAGTTACCCAGGCCAGTGAAAGCTCTCCATAAGCGTACAGCGACAGCAACCGGGTAAATACCATGATGCTGGCGAGGTTGATGGTGGCCGGGACGCCAAAGGCCAGTATGGCCGGCATCAGCTCCCGCACGCGCATGCCCATTTTCCGGTATCTGCTTGCTATTGCCTCCTCCATGCCGTTATGATCTGCTGTCAGTATAATATCCCTGGTAACCGTATCCATAACCATATCCGCCGCCCTTCCGTTTGATATCGTTCATTAGCAGCGCCATTCTTCCCATCTTCCCTTCCTTGTACAGCGCATTGAGCTGCCGCAGCTGGCTTTTGTGTGTATAGGCATGGCGGACGAGGTACAGAGTGATGTCCGCATACTCGCTCAATAGCTGTGCATCCGTTACCAGGCCCACCGGCGGCGCATCGATAATGATATAATCGAACTGTTTGTGCAGCGCCTGCATCAACCCTGATGTGCGGCTGCTCATGATCATTTCCGAAGGATTGGGCGGTATGGGGCCCGCGCTGATAACGTAGAGGTCCGGATGAATGCCGGAAGGGACAATGATATCTTCCGGCGTTATATCGCCCGATATCACATAGTTGCTAAAACCCAGCTTTCCTTTGACATCCAGTTTTGTCATGATATTGGGCTTGCGGAGGTCCATCTCCATCATCACCACTTTTTTGCCGGACAGCGCCATGACCATGGCGAGGTTCACCGCTACGAACGATTTGCCTTCCCCGCCCATGCTGGAGCTTAGCAGAATGGTCTTCTGGTTGTCCGACTTCAGGTAAAAGGCCAGGTTGGTGCGCAGCGAGCGGAATTCTTCGGATATCTGAGAGCGGGCGCCTTCCTCCACTACCAGGTCTTTCCCCTTCTGATCGTTGTGGCTGATCTCCGCGATCACCGGCAGCGATGTTTCCCTGCTCACATCCTCTTTTTTCCGCACACGGGTGTTGAATATCTCGTTCAGGTATACGGCGCAGGCCGGGATCACCAGTCCCAGCATGAATCCCAGCGCCATTGCCAGCGTTCTTCTCGGGCTTACCGGTTTGACCGCCGCTTTGGGGAAATCGATCACTTTGCAGTTGGACAGGTTAGAGGTTTTGCCGATAGCGGTTTCTTCCCGCTTCTGCAGCAGGAACACATACAGTTCCTGCCTGATCTGCTGCTGCCTGGCGAGGCCAAGGTACATGCGCTCGGTAGCCGGCACTGTTCTTATTTTTGATTCGATCTGACCGATCTTGCCTTCCAGGTCATTGCGGGTGATCTCCAGGTTATGGATCGTGCTGCCGATATTTCCCAGCATATCCTGCCGGAGCGAAGTGATCTGGTTGCTGAGGTTCACCACGGCGGGGTTGTTGGGCGTGGAACCTAGCAGCGCCCTGTCCCGCTGCAGCAACAGCACATTATATCTTTCGAGGAGGCCCTTGAAAACAACATCGTTCAACAGCTCGGCGCTGGGCAATATCCGCAGGCCCTTGTCGTCTTCCAGGTAAGTCCGGATGCGGTCCATAATGCTCAGCTGCGTTTCCACTTTCGCGAGATCGTTCACGTGCTCGCTGGAATTTTCAATAAGCAGCTGCGATTGCGCGGACATATCCGTCAGCTTGTTCACCTGCTTGAATTGCTGGATGCGTTTTTCCACAGCCTCCAGCTCACGGCCTACCAGCAGCAGCCGGTCTTCGATGAAAGCGATCGTACTGTCCGCCACCGTGTTTTTATCCTGTACGTTGCCAGACACATACGCGCTGATCAGCGTACTCAATATCTCTTCACCTTTCTTCTTCACGGGGTATTGAAATCCCAGGTCGATGACCGTTACGAGTTTATTGGTGACTTTTACGTTGAGCCTGCCCAGGTAATTGGCCACCTGCTGATCGAAGGCGGTCACGGTGAACAGGTAGCTTTCCTTTTCATACGGCACCGCCGTATTGCGTGCGATGGAGGCGGTCCCGATGCCCTTCAGGTCAAAGGGTTCATGGTAACGTACGGTCCGGGAAAAATCTTCCGCGCTTACTTCCACACGGCCTTCATCAATGGGCTGCACGCTGAAAGTAGCGGGACTGAAATCCTGCCGGGGCCGGGGTAGCCTCACTTCAAAAGGAGCTTCATACAATTCCGCATCCCGTAAATTACCTTTATGGAAGTAAGTAATATACGCGCAGAGATCTTCCACCACACGCTCCATGAGGGTGCGCGTTTTCAATATTTCCACTTCGTTATCAACGGTGCTTTTGGCGCCCAGCATACCTGAAATGCCTTCCAGCATCGGGTTTTCGCCGGCGAGGCCCGCGCCTTTCTTCTCATCGCTGACCAGCACTTTGGCATTGATCATATACATCGGCGTTGCATAGCGCAGGTACACGAATGCCGCGGCCAGGCCCAGGATACCGCTCAGCACGAACCAGTACCAGTGCGCCTTCAGCCTGTTCACCAGGTTAATGACCTGTTGCTGGTCGTTAACGGTGTTTTCCATATCGGGGTTAGTCCATTCCGTCATACATCATCCGTTTAAAGTCTTGACAGGGCTACAATAGCGACAGAAACAACCGCCCCGATGATCGTGATCAGCTGCGCTCTGCCGGCGTTATTCGATGCGATCTTGCCTTTACCCGGCTCTACGTATATCACATCGTTTTGCCGCAGGTAGAAGTAAGGGGATTTCAGCATGGAAGAAGAATTCAGGTTAAAGCGCACCATTTTTTTTGTGGCGCCCCCCTCATCGCGTATGAGCATTACATTATCTCTTTTTCCGTAGATGGTCAGGTCGCCGGCAAGGCCGATGGCGTCCAGCACGGTGACCTTCTCATTGGGGAACGTATAGGTTGCGGGACGCGCTACTTCGCCCAGCACCGTCACCCGGAAGTTCGCATACCTCACCTGTACAGCGGGATTTACGAAATACTTTGCGGCCGCCTGTTTAACAATGCGGCAGGCGTCGTACGTGGTAAGACCAGCCAGGTGCAGCTCCCCCAGCAGGGGAATGTCCACATTCCCGTTTTTGTCCACCACAAAACCCGTGGTTTCCTGTGCTCCCGCCGGTGAGGCGGATCCGGTGGCGGGTGCAGCCGGAATATCATTGATCGCCGCGGCGGCCGTGGGATCGATTGTTTGAATGTGAATGGACAGGATATCATCCGGCCGGATGACCGGCGCATCAAACCGGGATGAAGCCAGCTCCGCGGCCGTATCCCGCAGATCGGAGAAATACACCGTTTTCCTGCTTACGGCACAGGAAGTGGTAAGATGGACGACCAGCCAGCATAACAGCGCCAGGCTGGTGAAATGGTAAGGGTTCCTTTGCATGGAGGGATTTGAATATTGCTGTATTAAAAATCGGGTTCTTACCCGCGCGTTAGCGGGTTTTGCGTCCGTATTCAGCTGAGGGCGGTAATTTCAGGCAAAGGGAAACCGGCGCTGCCAGTGCAGCGTTCAGAAAGTATTTCATAGAAAGGCAGTATTAATTTCTTTGGTAAGGAAATGATAACATACACCGGTACTACCAGTGCAGCATTAACGCAGTATTTCATAGAGGAGTAGGTGTTAATTTATTCGGTAAGGGCAAAGGTAGCAAAAAACCGGTACCAGTGTAGCGTTCAGGGAATATTTCATGCAGAGGTGATAGTTGCATTAAAAAAATTCCATATTTTTATTCAGTAGCCCGTTCCCAGTTCACCCTTTTATACCATCATCCTAGACACCTAATATTCCACGATATGAAAAAGATCACTACTTTATTGCTTTTATCCATCCTGCTGTGCCACCGGTTACCGGCCCAGCTCCGGTTGATCGACGACATGGAAGGTAACGGCCCCGCTTCGGGGATATGGATCTATAATGCCGGCGCAAACGCCACCGGCACTGTACTTTTCAATGAGCCGAACCCGGCACCCTCCGCCCTCAACCCAAGTTCTCATGTCGCTAAATTTATCAAGGACACGACCTGCTCTCCCTACATGGCCGCCGCATGCACGCTCAGTGCTCCGTTCGACCTGTCCGCCGGCAGCACTTTCAAAATGCTGGTGTACAGCAATGTGCAGGAAGAAGTGCTCTTCAAGCTACAGCCCGGCAGCGACTACACGCAGGCTGTGTACCAGACGTACCAGATACAGCAGGCCAATCAATGGGAAGAAGCCGTGTTCACTTTTCCCGGCGTGAGCCACCGAACGGACCTGGACCGCATCACCGTACAGTTCATCGACGGCCGGAAGGCAAACGGGATATTATATTTTGACCACATCCTCGCACCCGACCCCACCGGCATCAGGATGACCGGTATGAATATTCCAATGGGACAGGAAAACGGAAAAACGATCGAAGTAAAATTGTATGGCGATGTGTTTGCCGCAACGCTTGCCCCCGCCAACTGGACCACTTCCTCCCTGCCGCCCGGCGTGTCCGTCGGCAGCATATTACGGGTAAACGATACCACCGCCAGCATCGTGCTGAGCGGCAACTCACCGGCCAATTATTCCAGAACGGCTTTTACGCTGACGGTGGACGGAAATGAATTGCAGAACGCGCAGATCGCCGCCTATAAAGCCACCGGCAACGTGGTCTTCGATGGTAACCCGGACTGGACGATGATATATAACGATGAATTTGAAACGGACGGCCTGCCCGATGCTTCCAGATGGACGATCGATCCGCGGCCGAAAGGCTGGATCAACAGCGAAGAACAGGTATATACGGACGCTGCGCATGATAATGCCAGAGTAAGGGACGGCAATCTTGTATTGACCGGCAAAAAAGATTTCCCGACCGGCAATCCCAACGAGCCCTGGTCGTCCGCGCGGGTGATCTCGCAGGGTAAAATGGATTTCCTGTATGGCAAGGTGGAAATGAGAGCGAAGCTGCCAAAGGCGCGGGGCTCCTGGCCTGCCTTCTGGCTGATGCCCACCACCAGCAGCTACGGCAACTGGCCCAAAAGCGGCGAGATAGATATACTCGAACACGTCGGTAATACCTTCGGCAAAGCCATGTGCGCCGTGCATACAGAGAACAGGAACTGGACGAACGGCGGCAACCTCGGCGGAAACGAAATAATGCCCGACGTGGATACCGTATATCATGTGTATGGACTGGAATGGTCGCCGGACTCCCTGCGGTTCACGCACGACGGCAGGGCGTTCTATACTTACGTAAATCCGCAGACGGACTGGCGGGACTGGCCTTTCGACAAACCTTTTTTCATTATCCTGAATATCGCCATCGGTGGAGGAATGGGTGGAAATATCGTGGAAGCCGACTGGCCGGACAGCATGCTGGTGGACTATGTGCGCGTTTATCAAAAAGGATTGGGAACGCCTGTGCCGGATTCTGTTGAGATCATTCCATCTGAAATATCCGTACTGCCTAGCGCAACACAACAGTTCACCGCGAAAGTATGGGACCAGAACGGTCATGTGATGGACAGCATTACGCCCGTGTGGAGCATCACAGGCAGCGGCAACACCATCAGCGCCTCCGGCTTTGCCGTCATCAACAGCACAGGCGTTGTTACCGCCACCGCCACGCACGATACCATCACCTTATCCGGCTCCACCAACGTGCAGGTAAGGTCCACAAACTATAAACCGATACCGGCAAGAATAGAAGCCGAGGATTTCGATAACACCAATGCCTGCTGTTCTGAAAACACCGCCGATACCAGCGGCGGGCTGAACATGAGCCGCATCACCGGCCAGACCTGGTTTGAGTACGATATTGATGTGCCGGACAGCATGGCTTACCGCATCAGGTTCCGGGTAGCCGCCAATACGCTTTCGGGGCTTTCTGTCACAAGGGATTCCACTGCGCTCGCAAGCGTGCAGCTACCCGCCAGCGGCGGCTGGCAAACGTGGATAACCGTTGCGTCCGCACCTATTGTTTTTGGCCCGGGACAGCAAACGATCCGCGTGACATCCACTACTCCCGGCTGGAATTTCAACTGGCTGGAAATCGTTCCGGCATCCGCGTACGAAGCGGAAAGCGTGGTGATAAAACCGAACAGTGCCCAACTCTTTACCGGGCAGTCCCTGCAATTCACCGCATGGGGATATGACGCGGACAGCAACTACATGATGCTTTCGCCGGCGGAAGTATGGTCCGTTTCCGGCACAGGCAGCCAGATCAGTGCTACCGGCCTGTTGCAGGCGGATTCCGCGGGGCTGTACACCGTTACCGCCACGTCAGGTACACTTGCCGACACGGCCACTGTAACCGTCAACAACATGCCCGTGTTCTCCCGCCTCGAAATACTACCCGATTCGGTGGTAATACCGGTAGGCGCTTCACAGCAATTCTCGGTAAAAGGATATGATCAATACAACACAGAGGTGCCCGTAATGGATACAGTATTCTGGTCAGTCACCGGAAGCGGCAATAGCATTGACGCCAACGGCGTATTAACCGCCGGCAATACACCGGGCATATTTGCGGTGATCGCCCGGTCTGGCGCAGTCAGCGACACACTGGCGGTGGAACTGGGTTATACCTGCACCGTCAATCACCGCTATGAAGCGGAATCCGCCTCATCACGCGCCGCCGGCCCCTACCTGGAAACCACGGACGACGTGGACGGCAGCCAGCATTTTGCCGGCATCACGGCGGGAAAATGGTTCGCATACAGCAATCTGCAAGTACCCTCACCCGGCAAGTACAATATCCGGCTGCGCGTGTCCACCACCGCAGCAGCGAAAATAAAGATCGGCCACGGCACATTCACTTTCCGCATCGTAGACGTACCCAACACTAACGGTGAATGGCAAACGATTTCTGACACCCTTACGCTGCCCGCCCTTTCCTACACCGGCATACATGCCGTGTCCGGCAGCTTCCGGTTCAACTGGTTCGCCATCGATAACTGCGCGGAAGAACCGGAACCCCTCGCCCGTATTGAGCTGGCGCCTGACACGGTAACCCTCGGCACAGGAGACTGGCACCAGTTCGCCGTTACCGGCTATGACGCCGGCAACCAGCCCGTTTCCCTGCCGGCAGTAAGCTGGTCCGTCACCGGTTCCGGCAATACGGTGGACAGCACCGGACTGGTAACCGCCAACGCAGCGCCCGGTACATATCATGTAACAGCCAGCGCCGGCGGGTTTACCGATACCGCCACATTACATGTCTACGATTGCTCTGTGAACACGTTCTATGAGGCCGAAAGCTTCTCCGCCCGCCATTCCGGTCCCACACTGGAAAGCTGCACGGACATTGGCGGCGGACAAAACTTCACCGGCCTTGCCCCAGGGCATTACTTCGCTTACAACACGCTGAACGTACCAACCGCAGGGCTGTACAGGATCAGCTTCCGCGTATCCTCCACAGCGCCCGCGCAGATAAAGGTGGGGCATAGCAGCTTCAACTTCGGTATCAAGGATATTCCTTCCACCGGTGGCCAGTGGCAGACAATAACGGATACGATTACACTGCCCGCATTGAGCTATACCGGCATACACGTAGTGTCCGGCACGTTCAAGTTCAACTGGTTCATCATTGATAATTGCGGGACCAGCGCCGGAACGGAAGAACACCTGTTATCCTTGGCGCCGGGCAAACAGATCATGCAGGCATCAAAAACGATCGTCTATCCCAACCCCGCCAGCGGAAATATCCTGATCACGCCCGTCAGCAGCGATTGCAGGGTAATAAAGGTATACGACGTGAACGGTAAACTGATCACCGTATGGAACGTGGCGCGGGGAGAAAAAGATGTGAGCAGGAACATCAGCGCTTTCCCGAGCGGCATGTACTTCCTTTCACTGGAAGGAGCAGGCAAAAAGGAAACCTTGCGGCTGATCAAACAATAGCATTCAGGCGTGCCGGAGCAGATCAGCTCCGGCACTTTTTTTCCGCCCGCAAGCGAACGGCAGCTGTATTGAAACCGGACACATACAATGCAATTATATCTGTAAACCCCTACCGTCTAAATAAATCCATTTTGGCATCATATTCATCCCTCTCCGCCAAAACGATAAAATGAGAAAATACTTCCCGGTACTGCTCACATTTGCTATCCTTTTAATCCAGCGGCCCGCACAGGCTCAAAGCCTTCCCGATTCCATCGCCGTCAAACTGAATAAAGCGATCAGCGGTTTCAGCGATAAATGCAAGTCGCCCGCCCTTGCTGTTTGTGTGGTGCACGAAAACGATATCGTTTATCAATCATCTTTGGGATATATCGACATAGCGCATCAAACACCCGCAAGCATCGATGCAAAATTCCCGATCATGTCCGTCACCAAAACGTTTACCGCCACCATGCTGATGCAGCTGGCAGAGCGCGGCGCCGTAAAGCTGGACGATGACGTAAGAAAATACGTTCCCGAGTACAAAGTAAAATCGGATTTCCCCGGAACCGGTCCCACTACACTTTTCCAGCTGGTGACCCATTCCGCCGGCCTGCCGCGCAACACCCCGGCGGACGCTGATTTTTCTGTTTCGTATGACCGCTGGATGATCACCGGGGGAAAAGAAAAGTTGAAATGGTTCTCGACAGACGAAGCGCTGCTCCGGTCCCTGCAGTTCATCAAACTGGAATATCCACCCTACCATTATCTGCACCACAACGACCGGCACTATTCCAACCTCGGCTACAGCGTGCTGGGCATAGCGCTGGAAAGGGCTGCAAAAACGGACTTCTCCGCATATGTACGCAATAATATACTCAAGCCCCTCGGCATGACAAACTCCGGGTTCCTCACCGAACCGGCTGCCAGAAAACAGGTCGCCAAGGGCTACCGCTACAACCCGGTAACCGGCGCCACCGACACCGTTCCCTACTTTGAACCGTACTCCGCATTATATGCCGGCGGCATGTACGCCACCGCAAGAGATATGTGCCGTTTTATCTCCTTCCAGTTTAACGATCAGCCCCGCGTGCTTTCAGCCGAAAGCAAAGCCAGGATGATCTATTCAAGACTGGCATGGAAACCCGCTTACCCTTACACATTGCACGAAGGAGCAGTACCCGGCTATCGCAGCATAGTTGTGTTCAATCCGGACAGTAAAGTAGGCTGGGTGATCCTGACCAATGTTTCTGATGTGGATTTCAACCAGATCAACGGGCAGATTGCGGATATCGTCAACACCGTTTATGGCAAAAAGGAAGTGCCTGATATTACAAGCTATGTGGGCACTTACAAACTGCCCGGTGGATACGCGGAAATGAAAATATCCCTGCGGAACGATACGCTCTATTCTTCCTATTTGCAGGACCTGTTACCGGGCAAACCTATGATCCCGGACGGTGGGCTCCGCTTTAAGGTAGAAGGCGCGAACGGGCATTCCATACACTATGAATTTGTTGCCGATGATGATGGGAAGGTCAGAAGTCTTAAACAGGGGCAATTTGTCTGGTATAAAGAATAAAAAAGCCGGCTTCCAAAGAGGCCGGCCTTATAACTTCATCCACAAAACATCACTTCGCCTTCTTCGCCACCAGCTTCCCCAGTTCCTTGCCCGCTTTGGCATATGCCTCACCAATGCGCATACCGGTATCAAACTGGCCTTTGCCGCCTTTCACATCATCCATCCTGATCTTGCAAAGGGGCTTGGTCATATCGCTTGCATCAAAGATGGAAATATCCAGGTCAATGACAGCGGCGCCGGAAGAGATGCCCACGTTGTAGCCCGGCTCAATGAATTTGGTGTCCACCACCATCGTGTATTTGCCTTTTACATCTTCATCGCCGATCTTCATTTCCGCATACTTGCCGAACAGGAGGATGAACCTGGGCTCATAGCGCTTGGGCCTGTCGTCATACCAGCTTTTTTCCCATGCCGCGCCGCCGCCGGGTTCCTTGGCTTCCCGTTCCGTTTTTTTCTTTTTGATGTAATTGGCTTCTTTGCCTTCTTTGCCCACTTTGAGGTCTGTGTAAACAAAGGAAACGTTGATTTCGTCAACGCCTTTCAGGAATGCGAGGTTACCTTTGGTAATGTCTTGTGCCTTTACCTGGCCGCAGAGCAGCATGGCGCCTGCCAGCGCAGAAAGTGTAAGTAATTTCTTCATAGCGTAAGAGATAAGATTCCGGCAAATATATGTCAAATATTGCTCACCCCTTATACGTATCTTGTGTAAATGGAGCAGATCAGGATCATCAACGGACAGATCATCACGCCTTTCCGCATTATCCCGGAAGGCAGCCTGCTGATACGGGACGGGGTGATCGCGGCTATCAGCGAAGGAAATATGGAAGCGCCGGAGGCGCGGGTGATCGATGCAAAGGGGTGTTACGTATCGCCGGGATTTATTGACATCCATATTCACGGTGGCGGCGGACATGATTTCATGGACGGCACGGAGGCGGCTTTTCTTGGCATTGCCGCGCTGCATGCGCGTTACGGCACAACAGCGATGGTGCCTACAACGCTCACGGCGGAAAAGGAAGACCTGCTGCGCACACTCGATGTATTTGAGCGGGTGCATAAAAGCGGCCATCCCGGCGCCGAACTGCTCGGCATACACCTGGAAGGGCCTTACTTTGCCATGAACCAGCGCGGCGCGCAGGACCCGCGTTATATCCGGAACCCCGACCCCGAGGAGTACCGCGCCATCCTGGATTACAGCCCGCATATCGTGCGGTGGAGCGCCGCCCCCGAACTGCCCGGCGCCCTGGAACTCGGCCAGCACCTCCGCTCCCGCAACATCCTCCCCGCCATCGCCCACACAGATGCCGTATATGAAGATGTAGCCAAAGCCGTGGAATGCGGCTACACGCTGGCCACACATTTCTACTCCTGCATGTCCGGCGTCATGCGGAAAGACCTGGTACGCTATGCCGGCGTCATCGAAAGCGTATACCTGATCGACGAAATCGATGCGGAGGTCATCGCGGACGGCGTTCACCTGCCGCCCGCCCTGCTGAAGCTCATTTACAAGATCAAGGGGCCGGACCGCATCGCGCTGATCACCGACGCCATGCGCGCCGCCGGCATGCCGCCCGGCAAAAGTGTACTCGGCCCCCTCAACGGCGGGCTGGACGTGATCGTGGAAGACGGCGTGGCGAAGCTGCCGGACCGCAGCTCCTTCGCAGGCAGCGTGGCTACGGCAGACCGGCTGGTGCGGAATATGATCCGGATGGCGGACGTGCCGCTCCCCGACGCCGTCAGGATGATGAGCCTCACCCCCGCAAGGATCATGAAAGTAGACGACCGCAAAGGCTCCCTCACACCGGGAAAAGATGCCGATATCGTTATCATGGACGCCGGCGTCAACGTGAAGCTGACCATGGTAAAAGGCAGGATCGTCTATCAGGACGGCAACCAATAAAAGAAGCCGTCCCTGCGAACGGCTTCTATTTCATTGTGGGCTGAACCGGAAGGATGAAGGGCCTCCCACGTCCTCCGTCCATTGTTGCCGCAGCCCGGCGGCAAACTCCTGCCAATCTCCGCAAAATCAATTTCAACTGTCGCCGGCGACATCAATTGCGCTGATATTTCACCTTTGGCAAGTTCGACAGCACGCCGCCGGGAAATATTATTCAGCGCAGTATTTTTAAGTTCCTGATGCTAATTTGGAGATAGTAATGAGGCGGTATTTCATAACGCCATGGGGTAATACGGGGCAAAAATAAGTGTCCCGGGCAAAGAAAAGTAGCACGATCATCCCTGAAAACAGCACAATTCTCCTATTTTTTGCCGGATATCCGTAATTTTATCCCGTCGAGCGCCTACTATGAAAAAATACCCGATCCAGACCATTAATCTGAGCGATATTTCCAAAGTGGATTCACTGGTGGAACATCGCCGCGTCTTCAACCTGCAACATTGCGAGCTGAACATTTTCGAAACCTGGCGGAAATGCGAGAACGTAGCCCTGTCGTACGACGGGCTCGTGATCACCAGCATGATGCGGGGCAAAAAAGTGATGTACCTCTCCGGGGAACCCGGCTTTGATTTTCTGCCGGGGGAAACCGTGATATTGCCGGAAGGCGTTTCCATGAAAGTGGATTTCCCCGAAGCGGATGAGCAGCACCCCGTGCAGTGCGCCACGCTGGCGCTGGATTGGGACATGGTGAACAAAACGATGGATTTCCTCAACCAGAACTACCCCAAGGAAATTCCCTGGGAACTCAACTTTTCCTATTTCCATTTTTTCAATAACCAGGAGCTGGCCAACAGCCTGAACAAGCTCATCAGCGTGAGCATGGAAGAAGAAGGTATCCGGGACGCGCTGACCGACCTCACTATTAAAACCCTGCTGGTGCGCGTCGTACAGACGCAACAGTTATCCATCCTGGAGAACAATCCCGTCAAAGCTCACCGCTTTGCGCCCGTGGTGCAATACATCCGCGAAAACCTGTCCAGCTCCATCAGCATAGAAAGCCTCTGTAAAACGGCCTGCATGAGCAAGTCCGTTTTCTTCCGCCTCTTCCGGGAAACATTCGGCATTTCGCCGGTGGAATATATCACGCGGGAACGCATCAGGCTCGCCAAGCAATTGCTCGCCGATCCTTCACTGAGCATCACAGAAGCCAGCTACCGCGCGGGTTTCAACAATCTCAATTATTTCACGCGGCAATTCAGGCGGCTGGAAGGCGTACCGCCCCGGGTATTCCGTCAGCATTAAAAAAAAACAATAACTTTATAGGAACCAGTTAAATTCGCTATGGAAGCATTTCCCCATATCCGGATCGTCCTCGGGATGATCCTCAGCCTTAGTCTTGCCACCCTGTTGAAAGCCGCTGTAAAATTCATTCAGCATCCCCATCGCACAAAGCCTTACTGGATACATATGCTCTATGCCTTTTTCATTTTCCTGGAGCTTTTGCTGTTCTGGTGGTGGGAACGGAAACTGTCGGGCATCCTGCACTGGACGTTCCCCGCGTATTTCTTTACGGTCTGTTACATCATGACCTTCTACGGCCTGGCTTCCCTCCTCTTCCCGGACGATATCAAGGATTATGAAGGTTATGAAGACTTCTTCTATTCCCGGCGCAAATGGTTCTTCGGCCTGCTGGCCATCACCAACGTATTTGACGTGGCCGACACACTGCTCAAGGGCGTGCAGCATTTCCTGTCGTTGAATTACCCGTATTACCTTACCACCAGCGCAATAGACATCGTGCTGTGCATCGTTGCCATGAAAAGCACGAACCGGAAGTTCCACGCCTTCCTGGTCACCTGGTTCATCCTGTTCAAGCTGATCGATATCGGGCGGATCTATTTTTACTGGTGAACGCCGTTCACGCTGACCTTGATCACCACTTTTTTAACGCGCTCCTGCTTTTCCGCGCGGAGGTTGGGCATGTGTAGGTCTGAAGGAAAGAAGATCGCGAACATATCTTCCTCAAAACGGGAAAAGAAAGAAGGTTTTTCGCCGAACAGCATGTAGTCCGCTTCCTCATCGTAGGCTTTGGACGGCACCTGCTGCTGCAAGAACGCATGCCCGATCTGTTCCTTTCCTTTTACGATATATTGTACGTCGATGTATTTTTTGTGGGATTCCATCTGCTCACCGGAAGGATCTACCGTATCATATTCGTTCACGATGGCAAAAATATCTGTGCCATCGATCTCGTATTTCCCTTTCTCCAGTGTGGTAAAATCAGTCTGGCGGAGATAGTCAAAAGCTTTGATGAATTTCGGGCCGAGGCTGTGGTAGCGATGCGCGTTCTGCAATGTATCGATGATCATAACTGAATTTAACGACAAGATAATGAGAAAATCGAATTAGCCCGAAAATCTGTCGTATTTTCACAAACGTTATGTAACCCGTGTACCCGAAACCCGCATATTCCACAACCCTCAATTATACAGTATGAAAAGAACAACCCTTTTATGTCTTGCAGCCATTGCATTTTTCGGCTGCCGCAAAGACGCGCAGGAAAGCGCTCCCCTGTTAACGAACGAATTGCAGTCCGCCAGCCCCCAGGCATTGACCGCGGCGCTGAACAGCTGGATGACGGACCTGCCGGACAACACCAGCCTCGCGCAGATTTCCATTCCCGGTACACATGACGCCGGCGCGCGCTTTGAGCCGGTGTCCGGCACGGCCAAGTGCCAGGACCTCACCATCGCGCAGCAGCTGGATGCCGGCATCCGCTTCCTGGACGTGCGCTGCCGCCACATCGACGATGCGTTCGCCATCCATCACGGCGCCATTTACCAGAACCTCAACTTCCAGGATGTGCTGAATGCCTGCACATCTTTCCTGAACAATCATCCGGGCGAAACCATCATCATGTGCGTGAAGGAAGAGCACACGCCATCCAACAACACGCGCAGCTTTGAGCAGACGTTCGACAGCTATGTAACCCAAGACCCCGGCCGCTGGCATCTCTCCGCTTCCGTGCCCAACCTCGGCACCGTGAGGGGGAAGATCGTACTGTTGCGGAGGTTCGGCGCGTCCTCAACGCCCAAAGGCATCAATGCCACCAACTGGGCGGACAATACCACATTCAGCATCAACACCCCGGATGCGAACCTCCGGGTGCAGGACCAGTACGTGGTGCCGGACAATGACGACAAATGGGACGGCATCACCAGCCTCTTCACGGAAGCAGCCGGCAGCACCAACAACACACTGTACATCAATTTCACCAGCGGCTACCGCTCACTCATCTTCGGTATTCCCAGCATCACCTCCGTTTCCAATAACATCAACCCGCGCATCAACACCTATTTTACAAGCAATACTTCGGGGCATTACGGCATCATCCCGATGGACTTTGCCAATTCAACGAGAGCGCAGCTGATCGTGGATACGAACTTTTAAATACGAAACGGGGCTGACCTGTATGTGGTCAGCCCCATTTTATCCAGATATCTTATTTGAACTCCAGCCAGTCCAGCGTAAACAAATGCTGATCCGGCTGCTCGTCTTTCCGGAACACAAAGTAAAGATCATGCTTGCCGCCGGGATCTTTCACCGGTACGGTTACTTCTTTCCAGTTGTTCCAGTCCCCGGTAGCTTTGAACGCGAATGTACTGATCACCGGGCCGTCTTTTTTGTCCACATGCACTTCCAGCACCGCGTCCCTGTTCAGGGAGGAATAGCGGTAGGTGATGGTGCGGATGCCTTTCAGGTCTATCTGCCGGAACAGGACGAACGATTTGTTATGAATGGAGCCGAGGTGTTCGGAAGTACGGCCGATGTTCCGCACAGAATCCGCATCCTCCGCCTGCACACGCGGCGCGCGCAACACCAGCAGGTCGCTGCCGGTAAGCGGAACGGTGCTGCCGCCGCCGTCCGTATACGTAGCGGACAACACATAGCGCCCGTCCGCGCCTTTGGACAAATGGTCCTTCAGCGCAACGCTTCCCTCCTGCGGCAGGCTTGCCGCGGCTTGCTGATCGCCGGTGGAAAGAATATACTTCGCGATCTCCGCCGCATCTTCTTTCGACATCTGGGGATGGGCGCTCATGGAATGCTCGCCCCATACGCCGCCACCGCCTTTGATGATCTTGTCGGACAAATAGCTGATGGCGTTCCTGTCATTTTTATACCGCTTCGCCACTTCCACGAAAGCCGGGCCCACGGAAGGTTTATCCAGCTGATGACAAGCCTTGCAATCGCTCGCTTCCATCATCAGCTTGCCGGCGCTTTGCGGTACGGCGGTGATCTGCTGATGTCCCATCTGCGGTTGCCCTTTTACCTGCGGCACATAATGTAGCGCGATCATCAGGCGGTCCTTGCTGATCTCTCCGTCTTCCTTGTCTGTTACCGACACGCTGTACGCCAGCGGGGCGTTGCCGAAGAAGAAGGTGCTGTTGCCGGAGGTTTGAACCTTCACTTGTGGCAATGTGTTTCCAACATTGATGGTGATGGTATCCTGACTGGAAGCGCCCGCGGGGTCTGTTACCTTCAGCACTACCTTGTGCAGGCCGTTGCTGGTGAAGGTATGCACCGGGTTGGCTTCTTCAGATCCTACTTTACTTCCTTCAAAATACCATTCGTATTGCAGCTGGTCGTCTTCATCAAAATCAAAGCTGGCGCTGCTGAAATTCACTTTCAGCGGGGCGGTGCCCACGGTATCGTTGGTAGTGATCTTCGCGACGGGTGCGCGGTTGCCGCCGTTGTAGGTGATGCGCACCAGCCGGGCATCATCATTGTCCACACCATACACGGAGCCGTATTCCAGCATGTAGATGTCGCCATCCGGGCCCATCGCCATGTCTATCGGGCGTTTGAAATCCCCGTTGGTGGACATGAAAGGCTCCATGCGTTTGTAGTTGTATTGTTCATCCAGCCGCACGGCGAATACCCAGTTACGCATCCAGTCGTAGATGAACAGTGCTTTATCGTAATACTCCGGCAGCTTCGTTTCCGACTTCAGCGAAGCATCGAAATGATACACAGGCCCCGCCATGGCGGAGCGGCCGCCGGCGCCCACTTCCGGGAACTCGGGGGCCTGGCCGTAGGGGTACCAGATCATCGCCTTTTGCGCCGGAGGCAGGGCCTTCAGGCCGGTGTTGTGGGGCGAGGGATTTTGCAGCGCATCGGGGTTGAACAGCGGCCCGAGCTTTTTGGTGGCAAAATCATATTCATGGTAAGGCTTGTTGTCGCCCACCAGGTATGGCCAGCCATAGTTGCCCGGTTTGCGCGCCTGGTTGATCTCGTCATACCCGCGGGGGCCCTGCTCGCCATCTTCACCTGCATCCGGCCCTATCTCGCCCCAGTAAAGGATGCCTGTTGCCTGGTCCACCGAAATGCGGTAGGGATTGCGGCAGCCCATCGTATAGATCTCCGGCCTTGTGCCCGCGGTGCCTTTGGGAAAGAGATTGCCTTCCGGTATGGTATAGCTGCCGTCTTCTTCCGGATGGATGCGCAGCACCTTGCCGCGCAGGTCGTTCGTATTGCCCGCGGAACGCTGCGCATCAAAGGTGATGCGGCCCGGGATAGTATCTATCGGCGCATAACCATTAGACGCAAAAGGCACCGTATTATCGCCGGTGGAAATAAAGAGGTTGCCATGCTGGTCCCATTCCAGCGAGCCGCCGGTGTGCGCGCTCACTTCCAGCTCGATCGGTATTTTAAGCAATACCTTTTCAGAAGAAAGGTCCAGCGAATCTTTGCCGGCCATGCTGAAACGTGAGACATACTGCTCCGCCGGCTGTTTGGCGGGCGTATAATAGAAGTAGATATAATTGTTCTTTGCGAAGTTGGGGTCGATGGTAAGCCCTAACAGTCCGTTCCCGAATCCTTCCTTCGTATCCGGCATCACCGGGAACGTATATACGACTTTCGTCTGGCCGGTTTTGACATCATACCGGAAGAACTTGCCGCTACGTTCAATGAAATAGGCGCTGCCGTCCGGCGCTACGGCCAGTTCCATCGGCTCATTCAGGTCGTTGGAAAGGATCGTTTTTGTAAAGCGGTTGTCTTCCGGCGTTTTCACGGCGTAGGCTTTGGAATAGTCCAGCGGCTGGCCATTGCCCATAGCGTATTGGATGCCGCCGAGAATATGTTGCAGGAACAGCGGCTCCGCATAGCTTTCGTCCGTGTGACCACCGCCGGTATAGAAGGCCCTGCCGCCGTCGTAGTCGTGATACCATGCGATCGGGTGATCGTTGCCGTTCTCACCGCCGTCGTAGGTATTTTCATCCAGCCGCGCGAGCACCCTGATGCCCGCGTGGATGTTGCGGTAGTTATACCATTCGTCCGTACGCTCCCATTTTTCCGGCAGCCCTTTCATGGCGATGAATGACGTGTCTGTTACGATAACGGTAGCTTTGCGCACATTCGGGTCCTGCGGGTGGCTTTTGAAATAAGCGCCTACCAGCTTGTTGTACCAGGGCCAGCCATATTCCGTGTCCGCCGCGGCATGTATGCCCACAAAGCCGCCACCCGCCTGGATGTACCGTTCAAAGGCCACCTGCTGGTCGCCGTTGAGCACATTGCCGGTAGTGCTCAGGAACACCACCACGCGGTATTTCTTCAGTTTGCTTTCGGTAAATACGGAGGCGTCAGCCGTGGTATCCACCCTGAAGCCATGATCTTTGCCGAGCTGGATGAGTGCCTTTGCGCCGGAGGGGATCGAGGTATGGTGCCAGCCTTTCGTTTTCATGAAAACGAGAATGCGCGGCGTGCTGTCTGAGCATGCCTGCAAGAGTAAAACCGACAGGAGCGCCAGTAATACAGGAAACTTCGTGCGTCTGAACATATTTGTCCACTGTTAATTTGATGAAGGCATCAAAATTAACAGAATAACCGGGTTTTTCACAGGTGGGGGTTGCCGTTCATCATTTTGTGTTAACGGGGTCAGTGAGGCGGTATATTTCATGGATCGCGTATAAAGGCAAGTTGGTCATCCATTCTTCCCGGCGGAAGTCAGACATAGATGTTCTGATTGCCAATTCCGGCTGGTATTTCTGGCAGAAAACTTTCAGGCTTTTAGCCTGCAGATTCTCTTCGGCTTTTACTTCAACCGGAACAATACGGCCAGCGATCTGCAGCAGAAAATCTATTTCGGAGCGCGCATTTTCAGGAGACCAATAATAAACCACCCCTTCATTTTGTGTAACCAGTTGCTGCAAGACGTACTGCTCTGTTAAAGCTCCTTTGAATTCTTCAAATACAATATTTCCTTCCAGCAATGTTCTGACATCCAGTTCAGCCATTGCAGCCAATAATCCGACATCCAGCATAAACAATTTGAATGCGCCAAAATCCTCATAAGCCTTCAGCGGTATTGCCGGTTTTTTGATGTTATTCACTTTATGGACCAGGCCGCAATCGATCAACCAGGATAATGCCAGCTCATAATCTTTTGCCCGTGCCCCCTGACGGATCGCTCCATAGATAAATTTCCGGTTCTCTTTTGACAATTGGGCCGGAATTGAATTCCAAAGCATCCTTATACGTGGAACTATATCATGCGGGGCATGCTTTGAAAAATCCTGTTCGTAGGCAATTAATATTCGTTGCTGAATTGCTCTCACCTCACCGAAGTCCCTGTTTTGAACAAAAGTGGATATTACTTCAGGCATGCCTCCAATATAGTAATATAGCTTCAACAGCTCAATATACTTCGACTTGAAACTAGTCACAAGCTGCCAGTCATGGCTTTTTAACAGATCAACCAGGGGTTTCTCATTCAGCGCTTCCAGGAATTCAGTAAAACTGAACGGATAAAGATCAAGGAAAGCTACTTTCCCAACAGGAAAAGATACATGACTGTTAAGCGCTACGCCCAACAGTGACCCTGCAGATATTATGTGATATTCGGGAGCATTTTCCTGAAAATATTTTAAAGCTGTTAATGCATTGGGGGCTTCCTGAATTTCGTCAAAGATGATCAATGTGTTTTCCGGATCTACGTTCACGCCCGTTTCAATCTGAATACCAGTGAGAATTCTCGTTATATCAAAATCTCCCGCAAATAACGATTTAAGTACCGCGCTGCTTTCAAAATTCAAATAAGCGTATTGTTGATACTCCTTTCGGCCAAATTCTCTCATCAGCCAGGTTTTCCCCACCTGCCTTGCACCTCTGATTATCAGCGGCTTACGATTTTTTGATTTTTTCCACTTTAGTAAATGTGCGATATTATCACGCTTCATAAAGCAAAAATACATAAAAATGTACGACTTTTTGAAGTATATCACATTTTTATGTACGACTTTATGTAAAATTTCACATTTTTATGTACGACTTTCATAATCCTTCCCCTCCAGCCAGCTCTTGAAATCCCCCACCCGCTCCCGGCTGATGATCACATCGCCTTCGATCGCGGGCTGCAACTGAAGGATCAGCCGGCTGTTGTAGTACGTGGTGATCTTGCGGATCGCGTCCAGTTGAATAATGAACTGGCGGTTGATGCGGAAGAAGAGGTTTTTGTCGAGCAGCCGCTCGATCTGGTCTAAAGAGTAATCCAGGGGGATGCGCTGGTTGGCGGTGGTGGTAGCGTAGGTAATGCCTTTTACGAACTGCAGGTACGCAATGTCGCGCGCTTTTACGTATACGAGCTGGTTATTGATCTTACCGATGAAACGGGTGCTGTTGCGGCGCAGGAACTCGTCCGCGATCCGGGAGATGTCAATGCCCGGCGTAGCGGGTACCGGGCGGAATTGTTCGTATTTGTTCAGCGCCCGGCGCAGCTCTTTCAGCTCGATGGGCTTCAGCAGATAATCGATGCTGTTCACTTTGAAAGCCTGCAGCGCGAAGTTGTCATAAGCCGTTGTGAAGATGACCGGCGTGGTGATCTTTGCCTGGTCGAACAATTCAAAACAATTGCCGTCTGACAGCTGGATGTCCATCAGGATGAGGTCTGCCGTATGCTGTTCCTTCAACCATTTGATGCCGTCCGCCACCGAACTGATAACAGCGGTCACTTCAATGTCCATATCACATTGCTTCAGCAGCCTGACCAGCCGCTCGCAGTTATGTATCTCGTCTTCAAAAATTGCAATCCTCATGGCGCAGTGATGATCGGTATTTTTACGATAAAATAATCAACGGATTCCAGTATTTCAATGGAGCTGTTGCTGGCCAGCTCATAACGTTTACGGATATTGTCCAGCCCTATGCCCGGCGACATTTCACGGAGGGCCTTTGTTTTCAGCGGATTGGAGATCAGCAGGAACCCGTCTTCACTTTTTATGGTGATCTTTAATGGGTCATTCGAAGAAAAGCGGTTGTGCTTGATGGCGTTCTCTACCAGCATTTGCAGCGTGGCCGGCGGGATCATGCCTTTTTCCTTCACCTTCTCTTCTATCTCTTCGGAAAAGACGATGCTGTTCTGATGGCGGATGCTGATAAGAAAAAGGTAGGATTCCAGGAAGTCCAGCTCCGTTTGTATGCTCACCAGGTTCTCGAATTTCTTGTCGAGGATATACCGATAGATCTTGGCGAGCTGCGTGATATATTCCGCTGAAAGGTCCGCGCTTTTGTAAACGAGGTTGGTGAGCACGCTCAGCGAATTAAAGAAAAAATGCGGCTCTATCTGGTTGCGGAGCGCATCATATTTTGCCTGTATGTTTTCCCGCATCAGCCTTTCCGTCTGCACCTGGTATTCCTTCCATCTTTTGTAATACAGGATGATGCCGTTGAAACATACGGCGATGATGTAAAACATGAAGATGCCGAATATCATATCATAGCTAAACGCTGTAAAATGCTTCCAGGCTTCGTATTCATTATACAGCCAGATATCGGTGACCGAGTATACGAAAGCAAATAGAAATGCGGTGAATGCGCCGTACACCAGCAGCACGCAGCAGATGATGAGCAAACGGACAAATACGCTGGCATGCGCGGATATCTTTTCCACAATGCGCGTCAGCCAGGTGGCGCCTTCCCAGACCAGCAGGCCCAGCAGCACGAAATAAAGGCTGAAAATGTGCGAACGGAAAGTGTAATTGCCTACGTCGTTGATAAATGAAAGGTCGAAGGACTTGAAGATCAAACTGAAAATGTACAGAATGAGTATCCTGGACAAGTAACGGAACCAGCGGCTCTCGGGTAACTTTATCAGGAATTCGTTGCTTTCCGCGCTTGCTTGTTCTTCGTTCATCAATAATAATTATGCTCTTTAAACCATTGCAATGCCTTGCGTACCGCCTCCTCGGCGGGGGTGTAGCAGATGGACAATTCCGTTTCCGCTTTCCTGCCGGAGTAATAGTTGTCCAGGCAAAGCATGTAAGCGGTAGAGGGGTTCAGTTTTCCCGGCGATCCCGTCACCCATTTCCTGATCCCGCCGGCAAAGCCGGCCAGCTTCAGCAAGAATCCCGGAATGCGGATCAGCCATCGCGGCCTGTTTTCCAGTCTGTCCACCAGCCCGAAGAACTCCTGGTAGCTGAGGTTCTGCCCTGCCAGCAGGTAGCAATTCCCCGTTTCGCCTTTGTGCAGGGCGTTGATAATGCCCTGGCACACATCATGAATATAAACGAAATTTTTTCCGCCCGGCGGATAAAACAGGATTTTTTTGTGCAGCCCGTACAGCAGCAGCTTGCCCGAGCTGGGCTTTACATCATTCGGCCCGATCATGAAAGTGGGATTGACGATCACGGCCGGCAGCTGCCTGCGCTCCACCTGCTCCAGCACATATTGCTGCGCGAGGTATTTGGTATTGATGTAACCCGAATTGGCATGGAACAGCGTAAACCCGTTCAGCTCCGTTCCCGGCTTCTCTTTACTGCCCGGCCCGATGGTGTTGGCGGTGCTCACATGCACCAGCCGCTCCACGCCGTAAGCGAGGCAGGCGTTTACGATGTGCTGCGTGCCGGTGAAGTTGACCCGCTCGTATTCTTCGTAGGCAATGGCCCACTGCTCCGTGACAGAAGCGGCATGGATCACGAGGCGGCATCCGTCTACGGCCTGCAATACATCTTCTTCCCGGTCGATATGCCCGCGGAAGATCTCGCAGGGAATGTCCGCAATGCCTTTGATGTCCGCATTGGGGCGGATCAACACCCGCACGTCGTAGCCAAGGCGGTACAATTCGCGGGTGAGGTTGGAGCCGAGAAATCCGTTGCCGCCGGTCACCAGCACTTTATTGCGTTCAGGCATATTGTATTTCTTTTTTGACTTCCCGGGATACGATCCTGAGCTTCATACCCAAAGGTAACAGGTTCATCAGTAAATGGTTGATCCTGTTCATCAGCCCGGGAATGATCACCGGATCATGCAGCAATGTTCTCCGCAGTGCGATGGCTGCCAGCTCGGGGGTAGACAGCAGGCCCATCTTGCCTTTGAGGCCCTGACTGATGATGCGCCGGGTGGTGTTGGAATTGGTCATAATGGGACCGGGATATACCACGCTGACGGAAAGGCCCGTGCCGGCGAATTCCTCGCGGAGGCCCAGTGAAAAGGAGGATATAAAGGCTTTGGATGCGGGATATACCGTTTTGTAAGCGATAGGCGTGAAAGCCGCCATGCTGGAAATGTTCATGATATAGCTCTTCGGATTTTTCAGCAGGTGCGGGATCAGCAGGCGGGTGATCAATGCCGTGCTCCGCACGTTCAGCTGGATGATCTGGTCGATGCGCTCCAATGAAGTATCCATGATGGCGGAAGTGCCGCCCATACCGGCGTTATTGATGAGAAAGTCCACGTTAAAGTGCGTCATGATGTGCTCCACATGTGATTGCAGTGCCAGGCTGTCCGTCAGATCAAATTCGAATACTTCCGCTTTGATGCCGAATTCCGCCGCGAGGTTCCGCGCAATGGACGCACAGTTGCCGCCCGGCAGGGCGATCAGGATCAGGTTCCTGCCAAGCGCGGCGCACTGGATCGCAAACTCCTTTCCCAGCCCGGAGCTGGCGCCGGTGATCAGTGTATAAGTTGCTGTATGCATATTATTTCCCCTCCCGGGATTTGAACATCGTTCCAAAAACAAGATCCCACAACGTAGAGCTGACGCCGAAACCGCGTTCTTCATCCTTATAATGATGCAGATGATGATTGCGCCACAGCGGCTTCATCCATTTGAACGGTGGCGCCCAGGCATGAATAGCGTAATGCATGCTGCCGTAAGCGAGGTAGCCGGTAATGAATCCCGGAAAAAAGACAAAAGCGTGATCGCCCATCAGCAAATAGAACAGACTGAACAGCACCGCTGCAATGATAATGCTCGGCACCGGCGGCATGAAGAGCCGCTGTTTGTCCCGCGGAAACTCATGATGATTGCCATGCAGCACATATGTAAAACGGCGGATGGACGGACGTTCGCTCACCCAGTGGAAAAGGTAGCGGTGAGCGATGTATTCAAAAAAGCTCCAGAACAGCACCGCCCCGAAAAATGTCAGCAGTATACGCAGCAACGAAAAATGCAACGCTGTGTAGCTGAAATAAAGCATATACCCGATAAGGGGCAGATAGATACAGAAGATCACCAGCGGGTGTGTTTTGGTCAGCACTTCCAGGAATTTGCTCCTGAAAAGCGAGGCCTGCCCCTTGTTATGGATTTTTTCCGGTTTCATGCCTGCAATATTGGCATATGCGGGTGGGATTCCGCGAAATTTCCGTTGAGTTGCAGGATTTGGGGGTTGAGTTGTAAAAAAAGGATGAAAAATGCATTCAACAAAAATGTAATTTGCTCAGATAACCCACATCTCCCTAAACCAATAAGTCAAATAACATGAAAATCAAATTCCTTTGCCTCATTTTCATTCCACTTTTGTTGTGCATACATGCTGCTGATGCGCAATCGTATATTAATAACCAACTGGATACAGTACAGCCTGCCAACTTTAGAATTTTCGGGGAAGGCCGCGCCACCAGGTTTCGTACAACCGCAGGCTCCAGTGCTGCCGGCATAGGACATATTAGCCTGCTATCTACGGATAGCACCCCTACAGGCCTCCGTTGGAACATCGGTCTTTTTGGTGTGGAAGGCACCGGAAACAGCGGCTCAGATTTCACCATATGGGGGTATAATAATACCGGAAACTATCTGTACTCAGCATTTACCATTCAGCGGTCAAATAGTTATGTCGGAATAGGAACCGCTGCGCCTACCTCAAAACTACATGTTAATGGCGTACAGGGTGCTGTTATCGGAAAATTTACCCAATCGAACATACCGACCTCCGATGGCTATCTGAATATCCAAAACGGAACCTCTGCTTCCGGCTATTTTATTCCCACTATTATGGGAAGAGCCTATGTGCCCGGAAAGCCTTCGGGGCTATATCTCATTGGAGAGGCGGATGACTTTGTTCCAGTGGGATCTGACACTAGCTATGCGGCTGTAATGGTTGATGGAAGGACTAAAACGGGAACGAGACCGGCTAACAATAATATCTTTGCTGTCAATACGGTGGGCAAAAACCTCCTGATGGTAAAGGCCGATGGATCGGTCGGCATCGGAACTTCTGACACCAAGGGCTACAGGCTTGCCGTTAATGGCAGCGGGATTTTTACAAAAGTGAAAGTCAAATCCTATAGTAACTGGCCTGATTATGTTTTCGATGAAAAATTTACACTGCCATCATTGGAAGAAGTCAACCAATACATCAGGAAAAATAAACATCTCCCGGATATGCCTGCAGCATCGGAAGTAGAAAGAGAGGGCATCGATCTGGGTGAAATAAACAGAAGGCTTGTGCAAAAAGTTGAAGAACAAATGTTGTACATCATCCAGATGAATGAGGACATGCAACAATTAAAAGAAAGGATCAAATCGCTGGAAAACCGGTCTAAATAAAAGGAGGGGCTATCCTGTTTTTGCAGTGCCCCTCCTTGTCATTTAGTACCTCAATATACCATCAACTTCGATGAATGTTTCTCATTCACCGTCACGATATACACTCCCGCAGGCAGCTTCCTGTCCAGTTCCACAACACTCCCGCTGATGCGTTTGTAAAACACCGTTTTACCGGACATATCGGTGATCCTTACACGTACATCCTTCGTCACCGGGTCTGTGAAACGGATATAGAAGGTGGCGCCGTTCACGGGATTCGGGAACACTTTGAATACCGGCGGTTGCGGCTGCAAAGGTTCCTTCAGCTGCTCTGAATTGCTGTTCCTCATCAGCAGCGGCATTGGGGTGCCGAGCGCGAATTTCAGGCGACTGATATCAATGATGCGGTCGGAGTTCCAGCTTTTATACCAGCAATAGAACCGCACTTTTGCGGGCTTGTCCGTATGCGCGGCCGTGTCCAGCGCGGCAACGGTCACGGGTGGGAAATCAGCGTAGGTAACCGTTGCGCTGTCGCCGGACATGTTGATGCTGAACGGTTGCGCCACGGAATAAATCGGCTTCATCACATCATTATGACCATTGATGATGATCTTGTTGTTGGCGTACAGGCGCGTGTCTTTGGACCTGTATTTCATGTTCCAGAAGAAACGTACGATCACCCTGCCCTGATCGTCCAGCACTTCCATGAAGCTGCCGCCGTTACCATCCGGGCCCAGTTTAAGCGAATCTTCATTCGGATAGTTCCGTTCATAATTCAGGTCGCCGGACAATTCCCACGCGGCGCTGCTGACCTCTCCGAGGTCACGGTCAACCGTCGCGACGGTATTCGCTATTTTGGACCGGAACCGGATATACACATCGCGGTCCTTCGTTGCATATGTCTTGATATTGGTCTTTACAGACCAGTATTTCGTGTATTGGTCTGTGTAGTCTTCCGGAACCGGATCTCTCCTCCACCCATACATGCTATCCTCCATAATACTCCTGAACGGCAGATTTTCCAGCAGGTCGTAACCGCCAGAATAATCAGGCGCCGGAGCCGGGTATAGCCTGCTGTAAGGCACTTCCGCTTTTGGCTGGCTGCTGCTGCTCCATAACAGCGAGGCAACCGCACCGCCGCCGTCCTGCATGATTTCCAGGCGTACGGGATAACGCTGTCCTGCCGCGAGGATCAGGCTATCTTTAAACTCACCGGGACCAGTGGTATCGATCAGCATTTTGTCGTTTACCCATAACCGTACTCTTTTATTGGCATTGGCGTACAAGGTGTATAATTCAGAGTACTGCGGCACGATGTAGCCCGTCCAGCTCACGGAGAAATCGGTGGTATCGGCGAGGTCCGTATCTGCCAGGTCCATATGCACGGTGCTGTCGATGCGGTGCTTTGCCAGCCGCATGTTGTTGAGATCGGTGCCGTTGTAGTAGGATGCCAACAGGCCATTGCCCGTCATGGAAAAGCTGACGGGTACTTCCTGTTCCTGCACGGTGCTCAGCCCCGTCACCCGCCAGCGGTGGATGCCGCCGCTGAGCTTCAGCCCCTCATCATTGTGATAGAGGTAAGCCGTGTCGCCCATCCGGATCATGTTGGCACTGAAGGCATTGCCCGCCATTTCCGCGGGAGCCAGTTTCCCGGCAACTTCCGGGCCTGTGATCCCGAATTGCCCTACGAAAAGGCCATCGTCATACACGTGGTTCCATTTGTTGGTCTGGCTGTTTTTCCAGAATTCGCCGTGATATCCCCAAAAGATATGTCGGTCTACCGCCATGGCGGAAACGCCGGAATACTGTACACCGTTGCCGATGTCATAAGCTCCGTCCGGCGGGAACGGGCCATTGTAATCTTTTGTTGTGCTGGGCGCCACACGCCACAGCCAGGTGCTGTCTCCCACCCTGACGCCGCCGAGGTGATAATTGTCAAACCCCGCATGCGCGCCGGCGCCATCGAAAGAGAGCACGATGCCGGAGGAGGTCACCTCACCGGGTCTTAATCTGTTTGCATCTCCCCAATAGCCGGGGTCGGACGCGGTGGCGGGTTGCGTTTTGGCGACCGTTGTAAATGCCCCCCATTGCGGGTTGTTGGCGCCATCAAATCCCGTCAGTTCGCGTTTAGACCATACTGTAGGCTGGTTCAGGAAAAGGCGGGTCACTTTCCGCAACGATCCATCAGGATAAAGATGGGTATTATCCACCTCCACCAGCGTATTGGTAAACCGCAGATTGCCGGAAGCCGGAAGCTCCACCACCTCCCATTTCGTAGTGCCCAATTTGCGCAACAGGGCGTAGGTGCGGCCATTGCTCAGGGTGTTCACGTTCCGCAGGATGTTGTATTGATTTGCATAGGCCGCGGGCACATTGTATCCCCAGTTTTTCACCAGCTTCCAGGAACCGTTGTTCCGGGCGAGCGGTTTGCTGTAGTCGATCTCGTATTCCCGGAACGCGCCGAATACGCGCGTGGGATTATTGTAATCCACAAAGCAGCTATAGAAATTGGGCTGGTACAGGATGTTGTCGATGAAAGTCCGGTCGGCCGCATAATGCTGTACGCGGCAGTTTCCGGGATCTCCCACCCAGAAAGAGCCATCGGCCTCAAAAGCGATGAAAGTATTCATGGTACTGCGTACGTCCCGGAAATAAAACTTGTCGTTCGTAACATCCGGACCGTTCACGTAACCGCCCGCGAGGCCGTACGTCCAGCTGGCGGCGCCGGTAAGGTTGCTGTAGGCTTTCAGCTGCTGGCTGGTGGAATCACCGTCCGCCGCCACGATCAGCTGGTTGTCGGGCGAAACGCCAAGTGCGAGCGGTTTGATAACGCCGGAGACGGTAACGCCGGTAGACGTGAGGATGCCGCTCGTGTCCACGGAAAATTGTTCGATCGTTCCGCTGCCGCCGGAAGTATGTGCCATCCAGAGATGATTGGCCGTATCGGTGGCGAGTACGCCCGGCGCGGTGTAGGAAAGCGTTTGCAGCAGCTGACCGGTGGTTTTATCCAATACATGCAGGGCATTCAGCTGACCGTGCGAAACGAAGAGGAACTTACCGGTGGGCTGCACCGCCATGCCGGTGATGATGGAATTTTCATTTTTCACCGTGTCGATGCAGCTTTTGTACAGCTTTCCGCGTGCGGCGTCTACGGGGCTTCCGTATACCGGGAAGGTCACTTCCTGGTCGTCGCTCGTTCTTGTAGCGAAGATGAAATACAGCGTCTTGTTGAACGGATCATTACCCGCCCAGTACACATTGGTGCTGTCGCTGGCCACGAAGGTGGTCTGCTGGCCGGTGTTCTCACCAGGCGGCTGAATCTGAATCCCGGCGCGTGGCGTGTTCAGGTTGAACTTGACCTGGCTGGGCGTGCCTTCAGAATAGCCCTTGGCAATGTAGGCGTACTGCCCGGCGACGGCCATGGTGATGATCGGCGCGTATCCGCCCTGCACGGAAGCGCCGGTGTCCGCATCGGAGTTATTGCCGATGGTGCCCTCCCATGCGTATTGCACGTTGTTGCTGAGCACCCGCACTTTGTAATTTCCGTCAGCCGCCAGCGTTCCTTCGTCGGTAGTACCGTCCCAGGTGGCGGTATGCGTGCCGGAGGAATAGGTAATGCCGCTCCAGAGGGTTTTGACCAGCACACTGTCTTCCGTGTATACGCCGGCGCTGGTGCGGAGCGTGCTGCCGAGGGTGAAGGAAAAGCTGACCGCGGGATTGGGCAGGGAATCCCGGATCATGGCTTTTGCCGCTCCGGTGAATAATAATACGAGTGCTGTTAAGATAAGGGCGCAACGCGGGAAGGCCCTTCCCTGATTTTGGTCCATAGGGTAATTTTAAATTGGGTAAACAATTTTTTGTATCGGGGCAAATGTAGAAAAACAGAAATCCCGGCGCTGATGCCAGGATTTCAAATTGGTATGCTATGATTGCAATTTTATCGGAGGGGCTCTTCGGAATAGCTCAGTACGGCGTTGCCGGAGCTGGTGCGGCCGGTTTCGGGGATGGTTATGTGGATGTGCCTCAGGACGTTGCGTTTGAACAGCACCGATTTTTCATTCAGGACAACGGTATCACCAGCAGGTTTTATCCAGCTGATCTTGACAGGCAATGAAAACCAACCGTGATTTCCGAAATCATATGAGTGAATAAAATCTTTGCTTCCTATATTTTCCGGTGTAAAGATCTTAGGCGGCAAGGACGTATTGCTAAACTCGGCAACCAGTTTTCCGGTGCTAAATCCGGTAGCACTGAACCTCATCCCAAATGCCTTCCTTCTCAGAGCCAGCGTAATTGATGCCGGCAGCAACGAAGCATCGATCGCCGTATCTCCTTTGTATGCATCTATTTCCGGGGTCCCGCTTTGGGGTAAATGCCTGGTGGAATCCTCCGGATCAAAAGCAAAATAATACATTGAATCTGTCATAGGATGTCCTGGGGAGGCGTCCATTCTGTTAGTTATCGTACTGTAAAAAGGAGAACCATAATATTGAATATCGTCCTTCCAGGTGTAATATATCCCGGTGCCTGTCCCTCGTTTCACCGCGATCACTGTGATAGTAAACTGGCCGCTTGCAGGTAAATCCAGTACTATCGAATCAGGGTTATTAAATAATCCCCTGGTGACAGTGTGGGAATACGGTGTTCCACTGTAAACCATCACCGCGTATAATGTGCTATCTCTCAATTCCCGCGCGTTGCCGGAAATATTGCCTGCCCAACGGCCATGAGGCAGTGGAGATTCAGCAATGAGCATATCCCCCGTCAACCGTAACCTGATCGTTGAAAAAGGCGTACCGGCAGCGGGTGCAGCATCTTTGGCCTTCCGACAGGAAACTGAACAAGTTATCGCCAACAATATCAGCAGCAGTGATCTCTTCATCCTTCAATTATTTAAAATTCTTCTGTTTCTATCTTAACCCACTCTGATTCGATGATGACCGGGTCCAGAATAGTTCCTTCATCAGGGCCGGGAATCGTTACATGAATGGTGGTGAGAATGTTCCGCTTGAAATAAACCGGCTTCTCTCCCAACGGCACCATCGTGCCATCCGCCTTTTCCCAGGTTATCCTGACATTCAGTAAACGGCTATAAGTATCCTCCTGACCGATAAAAGAGTGTAAAGTATAAATGAAATGCCCACCCATATTCTCCGGCGTTACAGTTTTAGGGAGCATAGCACCGTTGCCGATAAATTCCGCATGTAGTTTACCTTCCGTAAAATTATCGGCACTAAGCTGTACACCAAACGCCATTCTTTTCATTTCCAGCGTAACGACCGAAGGAGTTCCGTTAACAGCAACTACCTTTCTGCCATGGTAACCATCTACTTCAGCAATGAATTTTAACGGAAGGGATTTCGTTGAATCCTGCGGATCAAAAAGCTGCATAGAGTATAAGGAATCACGCATCTGGATGCGGTTAGGACCGTACATGCTGTTTGTCAGCGAAGAATTAATAGGTTCACCATAATAAGGAACCCCATCCTTCCATTCATAATACAAACCAGGCCCTGAACCACGCTTAAAAGCGATTACGCTGATATCGTATTCTCCCTCCGGCAGGTCAACCATTATGGAATCTCTATTATTAAACAATCCAGAGGAAAAACGGCCATAACTGTTTGCAAAACTCACGATCACGCCATACAACGTACTATCCCTCAACCCCTTCGCATACTGCTGCGCATCCTCCGCCTTCCGTCCATTTGGTAAGGGCGATTCAGACGAAAAAATATCTCCTGACAACCGGATGCGGGTGCTTACCGTTTCGCCCGTAACCGGTGGTTCCGGCGGATTCGGGGCGGGCTTATCTTTCTTGTTACAGGAAACGGCTAACGTGATGGCAAGGGTCAGCAGCAGCAATGTTGATCTCATCCGGGTATTGGGTTTGTTGAAAACACAGTTTTTACTTTTGAATCCTGTCATCCTTCGATTGTTAAAATGTAACTGTTTCCGTACCTGACCATTCTGATTCGGTAATGATGGGGTCCAGGATAATTCCGCCGCTGGTACCAGGAATCGTTACATGGATCGTAGTCAGCACATTCCGCTTGAACTTGATCTCTTTCTCACCCAAAGCCACCGTGCTGCCATCCGGCTTTTCCCATGACATTACTACGGTAACAGGCCAACGTAATGTATCGGCGTATTTGAAATCGCCCGCGGTATAAATGAAATATTTGTCATTGATATTCTCCGGCGTCACTTGCTGCAC
Organism: Chitinophaga cymbidii; assembly: GCF_007992715.1. GTDB lineage: Bacteria > Bacteroidota > Bacteroidia > Chitinophagales > Chitinophagaceae > Chitinophaga > Chitinophaga cymbidii. The sequence goes on along the minus strand of NZ_BKAU01000004.1, from coordinate 606,093 downwards.
GGCCATATATCCACCCGAAAATCCCGCATGGAGCTTGCCTTCGGAAAAGTTTGCCGCGTCGAACTTAATACCGAAGACCATTCTTTTCACGGGCAGCTCAATGATCGTCGGGGCGCCGGTAGCGGTAACATCTATCGCACCGCGGTACACATCTGCTTCGGTGTATTCCCTCGCCGGGATGGTCTTCGTTGAATCCAGCGGATCAAAAAGCTGAAAGCTGCTGAGGGTATCCATGATTGTGTTAAAATGCTCCGTGATCGGGCCGCTGGTATCCATCCGGTTCCTGAGAGTTGTATAAATAGGCCAGCCAAAATATTGCTCCCCTGCCTGCCACTCATAGAAAAATCCTGAGCCGGTTCCCCTTCTATAGGCATAAGCAATAATCCTGAACTGTCCTTCCACGGGCAGGTCAATGACGATCGAATCAGTATTGTTAAACAATCCTCGTGAGATCGTCGTGTTGAAATACTGGCCGGTTTTCACCATGATTCCATACAGCGTGCTATCCCTCAACTCCTTCGCATACTGCGGCGCATCATTCACCTTCCGCCCGTTAGGCAAAGGCGATTCAGACGAAAAAATGTCTCCGGACAAGCGGATGCGGGTACGCACCGTTTCGCCTGCCACCGGCGGCTCAAGGGGATCGGGTTTCGGTTTATCTTTCTTTTTGCAGGAAACAGCTAACGTGGTGGCAAGGGTCAGCAGCAGCAATGTTGATCTCATCTGGTATCGGGTTTGTTAAAAACTGCCGCCAAAATAAACAAAAACATCGCTGTTACATAATAAATTTTTATCATGTTTATTATAAATGAAAATAATTTATCCGGAATTAAAATATGTAGCCGCTTAAAACACGGCTACATACCTTACTTATAATCCCCATTCTGATCCAGGTTGGGATTTTTATCCAGCTCTTCCTGGGGGATGGGGAACAGTGAGCGCGTTTTCCCGTCATTTTTAGGTCGATGATTGAACCAGGTCTTCCGGGAGAATACCCCGAAGCGTATCATGTCCATCCGCCGGTGCCCTTCCGCGGCAAACTCCCAGCCCAGCTCGTCAAAGAAGCGGCCATACTGGATGTCTGCCCCGCCTTCCGGGTCCGCCACGGTGCCGTTGGGCTGCCAGTAACCGTATTCGTATATGCTACCCTGTTGCAGCTGTGCACCGGTGACGGTCGCTTTTGCGGCATTGGTGGTGGCAAAGGCGCGCTGCCGCACTTCGGTTACCAGGAGGGCCGCGTCATTTGCCAATCCTTTGCGCAGCAGGCATTCTGCTTTCATCATCAGTACATCCGCATACCGGAAGATGGGATAATCGTTGCTGAGCCCGCCGCTGGCGCCGGGCTTGATCTCGTATTTGCCAATGCGGTAGCCGTCGAAAAAGCCTGTTTCTTCAATGCTCGGCACGTTCTTCGTATAGGTCAGTATCAGCGCGCCGGTAGTTACGCTGTACTGCGGCCCCATGATCCAGGTATCTTTCAGGCGCGTATCGTCCGGATCATAGGTGTTGATGAACTGAGGCACCGCGCAGTTACCGCCCCACATGGGTGCAGCCAGGTTCAGCACATTGATGTGCGCGGTGGCCAGCGTTTTACGGTGGATGGAATTCTGCGTGGCAAATACCTCATCATAAGGCACGGCAAAAATGATCTCCTTGGAATTTTCGTTATTGGTGAGGAAGCTGGTCTTGTAATTTGCTTCCAGGATGTACTTGTTGCTGCCAATGATGTCGTCGCAGGCGGCGATGCATTTGTCCCACTGCGGCGTGCCGGTATATACCTGCGCGTTCAGGTAGTGACGGGCAAGGACGGCTTTAGCCGTCCATTTGTTGAGGCGGCCGTAAGTAGCTTTGGAAACCTCGGTGCTGAGCAGCTCCATATTATCCAGCAGCTCCTTTTCCACAAAATCGTATACCTGTTGCCGTGTGCTCTGCATCGGCAGCTCCGCGTTGTTAAAATCCGATACGATGGGCACATTGCCATGCGTATCCACCAGCACGGAATAATAAAAGGCCCGCACCGCTTTCAGCTCCGCGATCACATTTTCCTTGCCGCTGGTAACGGGAATGGTACCGGCTTCTATCTGGGAAATAATGCGGTTCACATTATTGATGCCGGCGAAGCAGTTGTTCCACAGGTTCTGCGGTTGCCACTGGTTCGATGGCCATTCATGCCAGTGCATGCGCTGATAGGTGCCCGCATCGTACCAGCCATTGGGGCGCTCCGGCGTTACGATCGCATCGGCGGATTCTTCCTGGAGGTCAAAGTTGCCCTGCCAGCCGATGTACAGGTTGCGCATCACCGTATATGCCGGTGCTATGACGGACGGCAGGTCATTTTCCGTGGCTTCGAAAGATGTTTCGAGTACCTGGTCGTACACATCCTCTTCCAGGTTGGTGCAGCCGCAGAACAGGATCGTCAGTGCCGCAGTTAAATATATCGTTCTCATATCGGATCTGTTTTCAGATTAAAATGTAAAATTGATACCCAGTGTGAAGGTGCGTGTAGTCGGATATTTGTCCCTGGAATCATTGCCGGGGTCCAGGCCCAGGCGGTTCACCTCCGGGTCGATGCCCTTGTAGCCGGTGATCACCAGCAGGTTTAACGCGGACGCATACACTCTTGCCTGTTTGAGGTACGAGGCCGCGCCGAGGTCCAGGTTATACCCCAGCGTCACATTGTCCACCTTCCAGTGATCGCCGTCCTCGATGTAATAGGAAACGTATGCCAGCGGGTTATCCAGCTGCCGTTTGCCGTATACGTTGTGGAAAGCGGTCTTCAGCATGTTATACTGTTTGATGGTGGGGTTTTCGTAATAGAGGCGCTGGAAGTTGAGTATCTGGTAATCGAACTGCCCGCGCATGTTAACGGACAGGTCCAGGCGCTTATAACGGAATGCCAGGTTCCAGCCGGCGGTGTGTTTCGGAATGCCGTTGCCGAGCACTTTTCGGTCATTCGGCTGCGCCTCGCCGATGGGCTTCGGCTTGCCGTCTTCTCCTTCAATGATCCATTTACCATTTTCATCGATGTCGATGGATTTATAGCCGTAGAAATCACCGATGGGCTGCCCCACTTGCACGCGGTGCGTCGTCAGCTGAATAGGCTCGCCCGTGTGACCGGCAAAGAAGAAATCGTTGGTGGTCTTGTACAGATCGTTGGAAATGGACAACAGGGTATTCTTGTTGTACGACCAGGTGATATTGCTCGTCAGCCCGAAATCTTTCGTACGGATGATATCATAATTCAGCAGCACCTCCACCCCGCGGTTCCTCATCCTGCCCGCATTGGCGATCGTAGAGCCGAAAAGGTTAGGCGGCACCGGCACGGGGAAATTATACAGCATGTCGCGCGTATCCCGCTGGTACAAGTCAATGCTGCCGTTGATCCTGCTTTTCCATAGCGCGAAATCCAGCCCCGCGTTATATTCCTCTTTCTTTTCCCAGCGAAGGTCCGGGTTGGGGTTCCTTACCGGCACCAGCGGCTGCACCCAGGTGCCGTTGTACAGGAAGCGGCTGGCGCCGTCGTAGTTCAGGCTGATCAGCGAAAGGTAAGGATCGGTGGGCACGGTGCCTGTAACGCCAAAGCCTGCACGGAGTTTCATATCATTGACGAACCCGCTGCCCGCCAGGAAAGATTCCTTGCTGATGCGCCACCCCGCCGAGATAGCGGGGAATGTGCCCCATTTATAGTTACGCCCGAACTTGGAAGAGCCTTCGTGGCGGACGGACAACATGAGCAGATAACGGTCGTCCCACGCATAGTTCAGCCTTCCGAAGAAACCGGCCAGCTTGTGGTTGTTCTTGTAGCTGGACATGCCCGAGCCTACCTCGCCCTGTGTTTGCAGCCGGAGCTGGTCGCCGGACTGCAACCGGTTATAGGTATACAGCTCGGTGGGAAAATCGGAGTTGTACATGGAAAAGCCTTCGAACGTCACGTCCTGGTAGCTGTAACCGCCCAATACCGTGAACTTGTGCCGTTGCACGGACCGTGAATAATCGCCCGTAAGCTCCATCATATTATCGCGGACGATGGACGTACCGCGGGAAGCATACCCTTTCCGGCGGCTCGTTTCGGACGCCTTGTGGTCAAAGGTCTCGAAATAGCCCGTTACGCTGGAAGATTTAACAGAAGACAACAGCAGCTTGATGTTCAGATCACGGACAGGCGTAAAGACCACGTTACCGTTATACCGCGTTTCGCTCACGCGGCTTTCGCCATCCACTTCATAAATGGGGCGGACGGGGTTATCATAAAAGTAACCATTGGGATCTTCCTTCCATTTACCGGCATAGTCGTACACGCTGTCCGTCGGGTTGCGGATAATAGCCTGCCGGTAGATGTACGCATAGTTCGGCGCGGAGAAATAAACGCGGTTGCGGGCGATCACGTTGAGGTTCATTTTGAGCTTGCCGTCCAGCATCGAGTGATTGATGTCCGCACGCCCCGTCAGCTGCTCGTTTTTCGAACGTTTAAAAAGCCCTTCCCATTGCCGGTAGTTGATCGTCGCCACATAGTTGGTTTGCCCGTTCCCGCCTTGCAGGGACAGGTTATGCGTGTGGCTGACGGGCGTGTGCGTGATCTCTTTCAGCCAGTCCGTGGAAGTGCCATAATCATATTTCTCATCCGCCGTCGGCACAAAAAAGCCCTCCCGGATCAGCCTGCGGTAGTCTTCCGCATCGAGGAATTCCATTTTACGGGCAATGGTCTGAACGCTCACATACCCGTCGTAGTTGATGGTTGCGGGCCGCGCGCTTTTTTTCCGGGTGGTGATCAGCACAACGCCGTTCGTTCCCCGCGTGCCGTAGATCGCTGCGGCGGAGCCATCCTTCAGCACGTCCACCGATTCGATGTCTTCCGGCGGCACGGTATTCAATGCGCCGGGGATGCCGTCAATCAATACCAGCGGCTCTGTGGTAGACATCAACGTGCTGTTTCCCCGCAGCGATATCTGCGTGGTGGCGTTGGGATCGCCGCTGCTGGTCACTACAGCAAGACCCGCTACTTTCCCTTGTATCAGCTGGCCCGCGTCACGCGCGTATCCTTTCACAAAATCATCCCGCTTCACGCTGGCCACGGCGCTGGTCACATCACCCTTGCGCTGTTTGCCGTAACCGATCACCACTACCTCATCCAGGCTGGAAGAAGAAGTTTCGAGCGTAATAAGCAGGCTGCTGCGGTTCCCAACGGTTATCTCCTGCGTGGCATAACCGGTGAAGGAAATCACCAGCACGCTTGCACTGCCCGGCACGTCCAGCCGGAAGTGTCCTTTTGCATCTGTAACGGCGCCTGTTTGTGTATCTTTGACACGAACAGATACGCCCGGTAGCGGATCACCGCTGACCTTGTCGGTAACAGTGCCGGAAACGGTAATGGCGGGAGCCGCGCCATATAAACATGTGGAGATCATTAGCAGGCACAGGATGCCTGTCTGCCTTATGAAACGTATCATAAGCAAGTAGTTTTTTCGGGTGAGAAAATGGGATATTCAGCGATTCAGAGATCAGTTATTTCCAGGCAGCGACTATCAGCATTGATAATCCTATCAACGGTTTACATTCATTAATAACCATCAAATAAACACTTAAAATTACAGGGATAATCAACGGTGGTAGTTACCGTTTTTGATGAATATTGATCGGATTTTAGCAGGATAAAAGGCGCGCGCCTATTCCGCAACGATCTCGAAAGCCGCATTCAACACAAGCACAGTGCCGGTTTGCAGTCCTTTGATCTTGCCGGTGCGGCCCTTCTGCACGAGATCGGCCAGCTGTTTGTCCGTCAGCTTTTTACCACCGGCCTCAAAGGGGATTTTAAAGCCGCAGGCGGAAAAGTTGGCGCAGCCCCAGGCCGTGTTGCCCTTCTTGAGTGGATGGGCTTTGCATTTGGGGCAGGTTAGCGAACCGGGATCGAAGGGCTGTTTGTGAGTCTTGGGATCAACAGGCTTCCGAGGAGAGGTGGAGTCTGTAGGCTGCTGCGGAGATGCGGAGCCTTTCTTCTTCCGCGGCTTCTCCTCCACCGGCGGCGCTTCCGGCGCAACGGCGATCGCTTTGTATGAGGCGGTTTTCACTTCCCGTGTAAGGTCTATCACCATCTGCACCAGCTCCTGCTTGAACGTTTCCATCGCATACTCCCCTTTTTCTATCAACCGCAATTTACGTTCCCACTGCCCGGTCAGCTCGGGGCTTTTCAGTAATTCCGACTGTATGGTATCGATCAGGTCCATGCCGGTTTGTGTGGCGAAGATGTTCTTTTTCTTCTTCTCGATGTATTTCCTGCGGAACAGGGTTTCAATGATATTGGCGCGTGTGGATGGCCGCCCGATGCCGTTGTCTTTCAGCAATTCCCGCATTTCCTCGTCTTCCACCTGCTTGCCCGCGGTTTCCATGGCGCGCAGCAAAGTGGCTTCAGTAAAGGGCTTGGGCGGAGTGGTCTTGCCCTGGTGGATGCGCGGTTCATGTGGACCGCTTTCCCCTGCTTCAAATACAGGCAGTATCTTTTCTTCCTCCTCTCCTTCTTTTTTCGCGCTGGTATCGTTCTCATATACCAGCTTCCAGCCCGGTTCCAGTATCTGCTTGCCGGTCACTTTAAAAGGCACCTGCCCTACTTTCCCGAGCACCGTAGTGTTCGCGATCTTACATTCCGGGTAGAACGCGGCAATGAAGCGGCGCGCCACCAGGTCGTAAATTCTTTTTTCATCCAGGTGCAGCTGCTCCGGGTACATGCCGGTGGGGATGATGGCGTGGTGGTCCGTCACCTTCTTGTCGTCGAACACGGATTTCAGCTTGGGAATGGGCTTCTCGAGCACCGGGGCCGTCAGCGGGGCGTAAGGCGTAAGATCGCGGAGAATGCCTTCTATTTTGGGATGCAGGTCTTCGGAGAGGTAGGTGGTATCTACCCGCGGGTAGGTGACCAGCTTTTTTTCGTAGAGGTTTTGAATATGCCGCAGCGTTTCATCCGCCGTATAGCCGTACTTTTTATTGGCCTCCACCTGCAGGGCGGTGAGATCGAACAGGCGGGGATTGCCTTCCTTGCCTTCCTTTCTTTCAAATGAGGTCACTTCGAAAGGATGCTCCTTCAGGTAAGCCAGTCCTTTTGCAGCGCGGTCCTGTATTTTGATCCGGTCGATAGATGCGGTGAACTCCACATCACGGTAGACCGTTTTCAGCTCCCAGTATTCTTCCGATACAAAGGCGTTGATCTCTTTCTGCCGCGCCACGATCATCGCGAGCGTGGGCGTTTGCACCCGGCCGATGGACAACACCGTCTTGCCCTGCGCGAATTTCTTGGTGAACAAACGGGTGGCGTTCATCCCCAGCAGCCAGTCGCCGATAGCGCGCGCGCTGCCCGCCGCATAAAGATTATCGTATTGCGCCGCGTCTTTCAGGTGCGCGAACCCATCCCGGATGGCCTCTTCGGTGAGCGACGATATCCAGAGCCGCTTCACCGGCGCGGTGCATTTCGCCTTCAGCAGCACCCAGCGCTGGATCAGCTCGCCTTCCTGCCCCGCGTCACCGCAGTTGATTACTTCCTCGCTCTGCTGCACCAGTCCTTCTATAACGGCAAACTGCTTCAGCGCGCCGGCGTTGTCGATCAGCTTGATGCCGAAGCTGGCCGGGATCATCGGCAGGTCTTCCAGCCGCCAGAAACGCCATTGCTCCGTATAGTCGTGCGGCTCTTTCAGGGTGCAGAAATGGCCGAAGGTCCAGGTAACCTGGTAGCCATTCCCCTCCCAATAGCCATCCTTGCGCTGCCGCGCACCGATCACTTCAGCGATATCCTTTGCCACGCTGGGTTTTTCAGCTATACAGACTTTCATACGAGGAAGCAAAGGTCGGATAATTTGGGGAAATCCCTTTACTTTGCAGATCGATGTCGCTATTCATTACATCACTTAACTCGGGCAGTAACGGAAACTGTTATTACATCGGCAATGAGGAGGAAGCTGTTCTTGTTGACGCGGGTATTTCCTGCCGGGAAACGGAGCGCCGCATGCACCGCATCGGGTTGAGCATGCAAAAGGTGAAAGCGATATTCGTATCACATGAGCATACCGATCACATTCGCGGCATTCCCGTTCTTTCCAAAAAATACCGCCTGCCGGTGTACATTACAGACGGCACGTTGAGCTATAGCGGCATGCAATTGCAACAGGTCCTGCCCTTCCGGGCGTTCGAACCGGTAACTATCGGGCAGCTCAACATCACCGCTTTTCCCAAACACCATGACGCCTCCGACCCGCACAGCTTCATCATCCGCTGCAATCATACGGATACAAGGATCGGCGTGTTTACAGACATCGGCCTGCCCTGCGAACAGCTCGTTCATCACTTCCGGCTGTGCCACGCCGCTTTTTTAGAAACGAATTACGATGAAACGATGCTGGAACAGGGCCGCTACCCATACTTCCTGAAGAACCGCATCCGCGGCGGGAAAGGCCATCTTTCCAACACCCAGGCGCTGGAACTGTTCAAGGCGCACCGCCCACCGCACATGAGCCATCTGCTGCTCTCCCATTTGTCGAAAGACAATAATTCGCCGGACCTGGTGCATTCGCTGTTCACGCAGCATGCCAACGGCACGCAGATCGTGGTGGCCTCCCGCTATGAGGCCACGCAGGTGTTTCATATTAATACGCTGCCGGGAAATAATCCACATCCGCAAAGCCAGCTCCGTTTGTTCTGACAGCATTATTCATAACCGTTTTGGGGGAGGCCGGCTTTGGCAGCTTCCATCAGCCGCCGTTGCGTCGCACACTTGTACGGTGGAGGAAAATTTCGGCAACCGCCTTTCTGATAAAAACGCAAAAAAATTTCACTGCTTAACGGGAACGTTCATACGAACATTCTCCAGCACAATATCTTTCGTATCCGTTTCCTCTTTCCCGATCGTGGTGTTGAAAACACTGTTCCTGATGCGGATGTTGCTTACCGGCATTTCCGGCAGCCCCCGGATGAAGATCGCTTTATTGGCGCCGTTGCACACGATGTTGTCAAACTCCATATCCCGGAATACCGGCGTTCCTTCGTTGACCACCGGCCGCTCATCCCGCTCGCTGTCCGTCGCGAATTTCACGAAGTAGTACAGGTCAAAGAACACCGCTTCCTGCACAATGTCTTTCATGAAAATGTTCCTGGCATAGATCTTCTCCACCACGCCGCCGCGCCCGCGGGTGGACTTGAAGCGCAGCCCCTTGTCGGTACCCATGAAAGTGCAGTCATGCACGAAGAGGTTCCTTGCGCCGCCGCTCATCTCGCTGCCGATCACAAAGCCGCCGTGGCCCTTGTAAACAACGTTATGCCGGATGACGCCGTTTTCCGTGGGCCTGCCGCGTTTCCGGCCTTCTTCGTCCTTTCCGGATTTGATGCAGATAGCGTCATCACCAACATCAAACGTGCAGCCTTCCACCAGGAAGTTGCGGCAGGATTCAATATCCAGCCCGTCACCATTCTGCGCGTACGCGGGGTTCTTCACCAGGAGGTTGCGCAGGGTAAGGTCCTCACACATCAAAGGATGAAGGCACCAAGCGGCAGAGTTCTGAAAGGTCACGCCTTCCAGCAACACCTTTTTGCAGTTGTTAAATACCAGCAGGTTCGGGCGCAGGAAGTCCTTCATCACCGCGTAATCTTTTAACGGTTTGCCCGGCGTCAGCAACATGCTCATATTCTCTTCTTTGGCGGCACGGTATTGCTCACTCGGGTACCATTCCTTTCCATCCTTACGAACAACTCCACCCGAGGCCACTTTCTTTTTCCATTCGCTTTCTGTCAGTTCGCCTTTACCTACCGCCCGCCACACTTCACCGTTCCCGTCGATCACGCCACTACCGGTAATGGCTATATTTTGCAGGTTGTTCCCCCAGATGGGTGACTGGTTGCGGGCGGCGGACCGGCCTTCGTAAACGCCTTCCACCAGCGGGTACTGATCTTTATCCGGCGTGAACAGCAGCGTGGCTGCCCGCCGGAGATGCAGGTTCACATTGCTTTTCATTTCTACCGGTCCCGTCATCCAGAGGCCCGCGGGCACCAGCACCACGCCGCCGCCTTTGCGGCTGCATGCCGCGATCGCGTTGTTGATCGCTTCCGTATTCAGCGTAACGCCGTCCGGCACCGCGCCGTAATTACGGATGTTGAGCGTATCCTTCCTGAAAACGGGCTGCTTTGCTGTGGGCAGGTTCTTCCAGGAGTACTGGGCAAAGCCGGTTACAGTCAGCAGCATGCCTGCAACCACTAAAATTCCTGTTTTATTCATCCTGATCATTTTTCCATGTTTGCCGGGTTCCAACCCCCGAATATTTTCACGTCGGTGTACTGTTTCGCTTCCTTTGCGGAGAGTTGCCGGCTCCAGGGCACCCTGCCACCTGCCTTTCCTCCTGCTCCGGTGCTTCCGTATTCCGCGTAAAAAGCAGTTTGCTCATTCTCCGTTTTACCCCAGTTGTGCCAGCCTTCCGGCCGTATGTGTTTCCCCATTTCACAGCGGATGAAAACAGTCCGCGCGTAGGCCCGCCAGGGCCGGCCAAGGTATACTTTCTCCGCCTCGCTGCTCCCTTCCAGCCTGCAATCCATGAACACGTAACCATATGCCTGCTTCCGCGTGGTAGAGGCCGCCGTAATGTAGGAGTTGGAAAGGCTCCGGATCTTGCAGCGGCGGAACAGCGCCGTAGCCGGCCCGAAAATAAAATCGGTCGTGCCGGCGATCAGGCAGTCCTCGTAATACTGGCAACTGTTATCATTCGCCGTGAGCAGCGTGTCCTGGTTGCCCAGCAGGTTGCAGCGGCGGATCACAAAGCGGTCGCCGTCCACATGCAAAGCAACGGCCTGGCCTACACGCCCCGCGGTGTTCTGTATGGTAAGGTTTTCCATCGTTACGTCATTGCCCTGTACCCAGACGGTATAAGAATTAAAAGTGCTCAGCTTTTTGCCGTTCACTTCCTTCCCCGAATGATCGTCATTCGTGATAATGGTGCTGTCGCGGCTCTCGCCGGTGAAGGTGATATTGGTCACCCAGGAAGGGATCACCAGCTTTTCATGGTACGTGCCGTTTTTGATCAGGATGGTCAGCGGCACGGGAGAATACGCCCTTACCGCATCCACGGCTTCCTGTATGGTGGTATAATCGCCGCTGCCGTCTTTCGCCACGGTAAGCCGGGACGGATAACCCGGCTGCGCCGCCGCAAAAAGGGCGGCCAGCAGCAAACATATAATGCCTGACAGTTTCTTCATTTAACGCAGATATTTGGTGAGCGGCAATTTGTTTTCCTTCATGCCCTCCACGGCGAGCGCCGCCACAGCCCTGGCGCCTTCGGGGCTGAGATGGGTATCATCTTTTTTCCCGTTCGGGTAATGTTCATGTCCCGGCGCTACGTGCAGGAACAACGGGATGGAGCGTTCATCGCCCAGTGCTGTCAGCAATGCCATCGTCTTTTTTTCCATATCTATCAACGGCACTTTGAGGCTGTCCGCCACGGCGCGCATCGCGTCCGGGTAACCCTTGTGGGTGTTCAGCAGCACGCCGTTCTCAAAATGCCGCCGTGCAATGGACGTGAGCAGCACGGGAATGGCTTTCCGGCTGCGGGCTTCCGTCACGAACCGCGCAAGATTTGCCTTGTATTCCGGCAACATAACGCCCACGCCTTTTTTATCAATCTTCTCATCGTTATGCCCGAACTGGATCAGCACATAATCGCCTTTATGTAATCCGTCCATAACCGGCTGCCAGCGGCCTTCCCGGATGAAAGACAACGTGCTGCGGCCGTTCAGCGCCCTGTTCTCGATCTGCACATTATCGCGGAAGAACGCGCCCAATGCCATACCCCATCCCGTTTCCGGGTAAGCCTCCGGCCTCTTGACGGACATGGTGGAATCCCCGATCATCCAGATCGTAAGTTTTTTTTTGGCGGGCGGGGCCACCAGGGACAACAACAGGAACAATACTATGCTTTTCATTAGCAACAGGTATTTTACAGTGCAGGAAAACGAAGGTTGCTATCATAACGTGTGCTATTGAGTGGAACCTTTGCAACAATCTTAAACAGAACTTTCGGTTAAACGAAAGATCGGGGGTTATTTTTCTACGCAATCGTTCCCGGCAACGATGTCATCTACCGTTCATAAATCTCCAGCGGCAAACCGTCAGGATCGGTAAAAAAAGTAAAGCGCTTGCCGGTCAGTTCATCCACCCGCACCGGCTCCGTGCTCACCTGCTTTGCCTGCAGCGCATGCACCGCGGCATCCACATCGTCCACTTCAAAAGCAAGATGGCGCAGGCCCAGCGCTTCGGGGCGTGAAGGGCGGGGCGGCGGATCGGGGAAAGAAAACAGCTCGATGATATAAACGCCCTGCAGGGAAAGGTCCAGCTTCCACGACTGCCGCGCCGCCCGGAAGGTTTCCTGCATGATATCAAAACCCAGCACTTCCGTATAAAATCTTTTGGAACGCTCGTAATCTGAACAGATAATAGCGATATGATGTACTTTATTCAGTTTCAGCATGACGCAAAACTAAGAATATTGTATCTTAAAGAGCGTTTAACGAAAATTCCACTCATGCAAAGACGTCATTTTCTGAAAGGGACTACGGCTTCCCTGTTATTATCCACCCTCGGCGCAAAAGCGCTTGATTTCACCGATCCGTTAAAAACATATCGCGTAGGTCTTATCGGCGCGGGCTGGTACGGCAAAAGCGACCTGTTCAGGTTGATACAGGTATCGCCGGTGAATGTGGTAGCGCTGTGTGATGTGGACAAAAACATGCTGGCCGGCGCGGCGGAGATGGTCAGCCAGCGGCAGCAATCCCGCGCAAAGCCGAAGCTGTATACGGATTACCGCAAGATGCTGGCGGATAACAAGCTGGATATTGTGCTGATCGGTACGCCGGACCACTGGCATGCGCTCACCGCCATTGAAGCGATGAAAGCCGGCGCGCACGTATATGTGCAGAAACCTATCAGCGTGGATGTGCTGGAAGGCGAAGCCATGGTGGCCGCCGCCAGGAAATACAACCGCGTGGTGCAGGTGGGCACGCAGCGGAAAAGCACCCCGCACCTCATCGAAGCCAAAAAGAAATTTGTAGATACCGGCATGCTCGGTAAAATATCGCATGTGGAAATGTGCTGCTATTACCACATGCGCGCCAACGGCAACCCCGCTGTGGAACCGGTGCCGGATTTCCTCGACTATGAAATGTGGACCGGCCCTGCGCCGCTGCGGCCATACGACGGGATTCCGCACAAACGCTGGTGGCGCACTTTCATGGAATACGGCAACGGCATCATGGGCGACATGTGCGTACATATGCTGGATACTGTCCGCTGGATGCTGCAGCTCGGCTGGCCCAAACGCATTACCTCCACCGGTGGTATTTATTTGCAGACGGAAGGAAAATCGAATATTGCGGATACGCAGACGGCCATTTTTGAATACGACAACCTTAATTGCGTCTGGCAGCACCGCAGCTGGGGCACGCCGGCGGACCCGAAATATCCCTGGGCCTTTACATTGTACGGAGAGAAGGGAACGCTAAAGGCCAGCACCATGTCATACGACTTCATCCCGCAAGGCAAAGGCGAACCCATTCACGGGGACGTGGTATATGAAAAAGAAAAATACCCCGAAGATCTGAAAGAGCGGGATATCGAGCTGAATGCGGCCCCCGCTACGCGCCTGCACATGCTGGATTTCCTGAAAGCGATCGAGACCGGCGGACGGCCGGTGGCGGATATTGAAGAAGGGCACATTTCCACGGCCAGCTGCATTCTCGCCAATCTATCCATGCAAACCGGCCGGGCACTGGTCTACGATCCGCAAAAGCGGATCATTGTGGGCGACCCGCAGGCCACGGCGTTGCTGCAACGGCCGTACCGCCAGCCATGGGAGCATCCGGCAGCGTCCCTGTAGAAACACCGATGCGCTGATAAACCGCTGTGGGAGCATCCGGCGACCCAGTAAACATGCGCCGATAACCGCATTAAGAAGCCGGTATGTGAAATCGTATACCGGCTTTTCGTTGCGCGACGCCGTCTCCGGCGCATGCGGAAAAAGGGCTAAATTTGAGCCGTAAACGAGATCAAATTATGGAATTGACGAGCGGATCAACATACCAGGCGGCCTCCAAAGTGGCGGCGCCGATAGAAGAACATTTTGTAAAACATCTTGCCTGTGCGGAAAGGAACGGAGAAGAAGACCTCGCCACCGCACCCTCCGCGATGCTCATCGAAAAGATCATTGATGTGGCATTCTGGGCAAGCCTGCGCAAAGAAGAAGGCATCACTACCCGCATATCACTGGCATTTATGCACCCGGACCAGGTGGGCAAACCGCTCCTGTTCGAGCACCGCATTCCCCTGAACGCCAAGTTGCTCACCAAGCTCGCGCCCGGCGTGGAAAGAGCCGGCGTGCACGTGGGCATCTGGTTTGAGGACGACGAGCTGTACATCTGGGGCACTACCATCCAGCTGCCGAATTATTGTTTTGTGGTGGACGTGTCCGAACCCGGATTACTGGTAGTGAAACACCGCCGCATCACGGGACTGGGCAAATTCACCAACGTTGCGGTGCTGCGCGGCGACCAGATCAAGATCGTGAATGAAGACAGCGGCCTGCTGCCGGACAGCCCGGCCATTCTCACTACGTTACTTGGCGTGGAATCCACCACCGTGTGGAACCATCCTGTGAATGTGCTGATACAGATAGCCGTGTCCATGCGCGCACACCGGCGTGGCGGCATTTTGCTGGTGACGCCTTCGAATCACGACGGATGGAAAGAATCGATCGTTCATCCGATGCAATATCCCATAGCGCCCGCCTTCACCGGCGTGGCAGATCTTATCCGGCAGGACGGCAATACAGTGAGTGAGATCTATTGGCAGAACGCCCTGCGGCGCGAAGTGGAAAATGTGACCGGCCTCACGGCGGTAGACGGCGCCACTGTGATCAACGACCAGCAGGAGCTGCTGGCTTTCGGCGTGAAGATCGCCCGCGCCAGCTGGTCCACCCCGGTAGATGAAGTATTGTTCACCGAACCTATCATCGGCGGCACGCCGTTGCAGATACATCCTTCCAAGATCGGCGGCACCCGCCATCTTTCCGCCGCGCAGTTCATCCACGACCAGCGGGATGCGCTGGCGCTGGTAGCGTCGCAGGACGGATATTTTACCGTTTTTTCCTGGTCGGAAACCGCGCAGATGGTGCAGGCGCACCGTATTGATATTTTGTTGATATAGGCCCTGCGTGATCCGGGTATTACGGCAACCTGGCTACCAGCCGCTCCGGCATCAGCCTTAACACCTGGTAGATCACCTTCCATTTAAAACCCGGAACGATGGTGAACCGCTTTCCTGATTCCACGACAGACCGCGCGATGAACGAGGGTTCCAGCATGAGGGATTCCGGCAGATCAAGCCCCGCCGTCATCTTGCTGCGGATATAACCCGCCACTACCACATTTACCGTGATCCCGCGGGAGAACAGGTATTGCCGCAGCCCCGCGAGGTATTGCGTAAAAGCCGATTTGGTGCTGCCGTAAATAAAGTTGCTCCTGCGCCCCCGTACGCCGGACAAGGAAGATAAGCCGATGATCTTTTCCAGGTGCGGGTTTTCGGTGTCCATGGCGATGATATTAAGGATAGATACCGCACCGCAATAATGTACTTTCATCATCCTGAAACTGCCTTCCCAATCCAGCAGCGCTGCTTCATTATTTTTGAGATAACCCGCCGCATACAGCACAATGTGCGGTTTCTGTGGCAGGCTGTCATAAAACGCGCGGTGGCTGTCAAAATCCGTGGCATCGAAATACATCGCTTCAACGGGCAAAGCCTTCAGCTCGTCCAGGCTCCGCGATGCCGCGATCACCTTGTAACCTTTATCTACATACAACCGGATGGCGGCTTTTGCTACGTCTGAATTGGCGCCGAGTATCAGTACAGTTTTCTGCATGGGGATAAAGATAAGCGCAGCGGCTTAAATTTCCCGGAAACGGGCATACGCCACAAAAACACTGGCAGCGAACAGCAGCACGTTCAGCGTTACGCTCCAGTATTCACCTCTCCTGTAATGGATGCGCATCGCCATGACCATAATGGCGGCGAAACAAACGGCGGAAACCGGCGTCAGGATGTGGAGGATGCCGGTCAGCCAGGGAACGGTGATGCCCACCGCGCCCAGCAGCTCGCTGATGCCGATAAAACGGATAATGGGGTATGAAAGATTAGCCACGCCCGTCTGGCCGGCGCTGACCAGCTTTTCCCGTTCCTGTGATGATTTCATGAAGCCGGAGTAGGCGAATGTGAGGGCGAGGAATCCCTGTAATATCCAGAGCAAAGTGTTCATGGTAAATGTGTGTTTATTTACCACAAAGTTGGGGTAGCGTGCCGGGGGTTCCTTTGACATTTGTCAAAAAAAGCTCAATGCCGCCGGATGCGGCTCAGGGTTTCCTGCGTGATGCCGAGATAGGAAGCCACCATGCCTAAGGGTACCCGCTGAATGATCTCCGGATGATTGTTCATCAATGTATGATAACGGTCCTGCGCCGTCGCAAAATACAGTTCGTCAAAACGCTGCTGCATCTGTACGATACCGCTGTTGACCAGCAGACGCCCGAAACGTTCTATCTCGTGAAACTGCCGGAACAGCTGTTCGATGTCGTCATAGTGAATAGCCCACAGCACGCAGTCCTCCAGCGTTTCGATGATGCGGATGTCCGGCCGGCGCGTGATAAAGCTCACGATGGAACAGGCAAATGTGCCGTTCAGGCTGATCCAGTCCGTGATATCTTTTCCGTCTTTCAGATAATAGGTGCGGGTGAGCCCGCTTTCAATAAAATAGATGTAATTGCAAACGCCATGCTCCGTTACCAGCGTTTCTCCTTTCGGCACTTCCATTTTTTTCAGGATGCCGGCAAAAGCATCCCTGCTTTCGGGGGAAAGCGGCGTAAAGCTGCGCACCGTTTCAAAAAAAGCTTCCATCGGTTAACGATTTGTCATCAAATTAGATATATTTATCGGGTTGTTCAAAGACCGTATTATGATAAAAAAGCTGCTTGTTCCGCTGACCGCCTGTCTTTTTCTTTTTTCCACCCTTTACGCGCAACAGGAGAATGTGCTGCCCGACTGGGCGCTGGGAGGATTTGTGCGGCCCGCGAAGGTCAATCCCGTGATCTCTCCCCGTGAAGACACCTGGTTCAGCTGCCCGATGCAAAAGCAAACGGTAGCCTGGGAATCCAACGATACATTCAACCCCGCCGCTGCCGTGAAAAAGAAAAAGATCGTGGTGCTGTACCGCGCGGAAGACAAATCCGGCGTCGGCATCGGTAAAAGGACTTCCCGCATTGGCTACGCGGAAAGCAGGAACGGCCGTTCATTCAAACGGCTGCCCACGCCGGTGCTCTATCCGGGAGAAGACAGCCAGCGGGAGAATGAATATCCCGGCGGATGTGAAGACCCGCGGGTGGCCGTTACGGAAGATGGATTGTACGTGATGCTCTATACGCAATGGAACCGGAAGAATGCCCGGCTGGGCGTGGCCACGTCGCGGGACCTTGTGCACTGGGAAAAGCACGGCCCCGCTTTCGAGGATGCCTACAATGGCCGCTTCCTCAATACCTGGAGCAAGTCCGCTTCGATCGTTACAAAGGTGGTGGACGGCAAGCTGGTGATCAGCAAGGTAAACGGCCGGTATTTTATGTACTGGGGCGAGAACGCCGTATATGGCGCTACTTCCGATGACCTGGTGAACTGGGCGCCGGTGCTGAATGAAAAGGACAGCCTGAAAGCGTTTATTCGTCCACGTAGGGGTTATTTCGACAGCGATCTCACCGAGTGCGGGCCGCCCGCGGTGATGACGGACAAAGGCATCGTGCTGCTGTACAACGGCAAGAACAAACGCGGCGCCGGTGGCGACCAGCGTTATAACGGCAACGCCTACTGCGCCGGCCAGGTGCTGTTCGACCTGCAGGACCCGACCAAAGCGATCGCGCGGCTGGACGTGCCGTTCCTGCGGCCGGTGGAACCCTTTGAAAAAAGCGGTCAGTATGTGGATGGCACCGTGTTCATCGAGGGCCTCGTGTACTTCAAAAAGAAATGGTACCTGTATTATGGTTGCGCCGATTCACGTGTAGCCGTGGCCGTGTACAATCCCCGCAAGGATGCGCCCGGAGATGATATTCCGCAGAATAAGTAATTTTACCACAATGAATCCTGAATCATTCCAGAACAAACCCTCCCGTGAAACGCTTCCAGGTATGACCGGCCGCTTCGTTCACGGTGAAAAACATACGCTGGCCTACTGGGAAGCCAAAGCCGGCACAGTGTTCCCCGTACATGAGCATATGCACGAACAAATGACCTACGTCCTCTCCGGCACACTGGAAATGGAGCTGGACGGCGTAAAGCATATCCTCCGGGAACACGATGTGCTGCTCATCCCGCCCCACACGCCACACGGCGGAAAGGCGGTAACCGAATGCCGGTTGATCGATTCGTTCAGCCCCGTGCGGGAAGACTACAAATGACCATCCATCCAGCTATCTATTAAAAATTAGAGGAAAGTTGTATTTTTCTCGTCATGAGAAAGCTACTCTTCATTTTCCAGGTGCTGTGCCTGGCGGCCCTTGCCGCTCCGGCACAAGATACCCTCTTCCGCTTCGCACTGGTCACAGATACCCACGTAGGCACGCAAACGGGGCAGGAAGACCTGGAACGCACCATCGCGGACATCAATCAACAACCGCAGATCGATTTCGTGATCTTTTCCGGGGACGTTACAGAGTTTGGTTCCGATGAGGAGCTGCGCCTCTCCAAAAGCATCATCACCCGGCTCAACAAACCCTGGCACATCATTCCCGGCAATCACGACACGAAATGGTCCGAAAGCGGCTGCAATTCCTTCAGGACCGTATACGGTAACGAAACCTTCAGCTTCATGCACAAGGGATACTGGTTCCTCGGCACCAACTGCGGCCCGAACATGCGCATGGGACCGGGACAGGTGCCGCGGGAAAACCTCGTGTGGCTGGACGGGCAGCTGCAACAGCAACAGAACAGGGAATTACCCATTATCTATATCAATCACTATCCGCAGGACAGCGGGCTCAACAACTGGTATGACGTGCTGGATCGCCTGCGCGACCGCAACGTAAAGATCATGCTCTGCGGGCACGGGCATGTGAACAGGGCGTACAACTGGGAAGGCGTGCCCGGCGTGATGTGCCGCTCCAACCTCCGCGCGAAAAAACCCGTTGGCGGATACAACATCGTTTCCGTTACGCCCGGAGAACTGGTGTTCAACGAGCGCACACCCGGCATGGAAACGCTGGCGGCCTGGCACAAGGTCAACACCACCGGCAAGCCCGCCTGGATGCCCAACCCGCCGCGTCCTTCCTACAGCATGAACGCTGCTTACCCACAGGTACAAATAAAATGGCAGGTACAGGAAGCCGGCGATATGGGCAGCGCCGTCGCCATCACGGAAGACAAAGTCATTTACACCAACACCAACGGCGAGATCAAAGCGCTGGACCTGAAAACCGGCAAGCGGCGCTGGACGTACAAAGCCGGCGGGAAAATATATTCGACGCCGTTAGTGCATGACGGCCATGTGATCGTTCCCTGCACAGACGGCACCGTGTACTGCCTCCGGCTGAAAAACGGCAAACCCGCCTGGAAACGAGCTACCGGCAAAGCCATCGTATCATCCGCCGCGGCATATGACGGACTTGCGGTCGTTGCGGGATCGGACGGCCATTGCAGGGCCTGGGAGATCAGCAGCGGCAAGCTCCGCTGGGATTATGACGGCGTGAAGGGTTTCGTGGAAACGAAGCCGTTCATTTATGAGAACAAAGTGCTCTTCGGCTCCTGGGGCAATCATTTCTATGCGCTGGACGCCGCTACCGGCAAGCCTTTGTGGGACTGGACCAACGGCGCCAACAACCGCATGTTCTCTCCCGCCGCATGCTGGCCGGTGGCCTTCGACCAAAAGGCGTGGATCGTTTCGCCGGACCGCTATATGACCGTGCTGCAAACCGGCACCGGCGAAGAAGTCTGGCGTTTCCGCGATACCGCCAACTGGGTGCGCGAATCCATGGGTATTTCGCCGGACAGCAACCGCGTGTATGCCAAGACCATGCAGGGACAGGTGCTCGCCTTCAACGCCCGCAGCAACGAACGGGAAATGATCTGGAAATCGCCGGTAGAGATGGGTTACGAGATATGCCCTTCTCCCCTCAACGAATATAACGGCGTGCTGTACGTGCCCACCGGCTCCGGCGTGCTGTATGCCCTGTCCGCTGCCGACGGCTCCCTGCTGTGGAAGCATAAATTCTCGAATTGCCTCGTCAACACCGCGCAGCCGGTGGATAGCAACACCGTGATCACTTCCTCGATGGACGGGAAGCTGCTGTGCCTGGAGATAAAGCCATGATATAATTTTGCAACAACGATGCATTTTGTATATATTTGCAGGACATCGTCATGCAAAGCACTATCAACATAAAGAACCCGCGCGATTTCAAAGTACACTTCGCCTATGAAACGCGGCAGTGCCAGGCCAGTACAGACACGGCTTTCATGGAAGTAGTGCCGCTCGAAAAGCTGCGCCCTTCCGTCAAAAACGGTAACCAGCCATCCGATCGCCGCAACTTCTACACCATGGTGCTGATCACCGCCGGCACCGCGCGGGAAACCATCGGCCACCGCTCCTATACTTTTGAGGCGGGCAGCATATATTTTATTCCCGAAAACACTTTGCACGCAACGGAATACTGGAGCCCGGATATCAAAGGGTTTCACTGCATCTTTGATACAGATTATTTCCTGCTTTGCCTGCGTAACCAGGTGAAACTCCACCACTACCCGTTTTTCCAGCCGGACAAACCGCCTTTTCTCCGGCTGTCCGCCACCGCTGTCGGCCAGATCACTGCGTTATTCTCGAAAATGAATACCGAGTACTGCCGCCGCAAAACAATGAATGACGATTTGCTGGTAAGGCTCTACCTGAACGTGATGCTGATAGAGCTGGAACGCCTGTACGCACATCTGCAGCAGGCAAAAGACACCGCCATCCCCCGCCGGCAATTGCTCGTGGCGCAATTCAAAAAACTGGTCGCGCAACATTATGCGGACAAAAGGCGGATATCGGATTATGCGGCCATGCTGTTCGTTACGCCCGGTTACCTGAATGACACCATCCGGGAGCAGACCGGCAAATCCGCCAGTTACTACATCCAGGAGCAGCTATTGCTGGAAGCCAAAGCCCAGCTGGTGCAAACAGAACAAACTATCAGCCAGATATCCCTCAACCTCTCCTTTTCAGACAGTTCCTATTTCTGCCGTTTCTTCCGCAAGCACACCGGCAGCAGCCCCGAACAGTACCGGCAGCATATATTTCACCGCGTCTAGGCATTCTTTGCTACCTTTGCGCCTTCCAAAGCATGTTGCATGAAAGCGTACCTGAACCTGTTCGATTTTTCCCAGAAAGTGAATTATAAAAACGAGGTCCTTGCCGGCCTTACCGTAGCCATGACCATGCTGCCGGAGTCCCTGTCATTTGCCATTGTTGCGGGATTTCCGCCGCTGGTGGGACTGTATGCCGCATTCATTATGGGATTGGTGACCTCACTCCTCGGCGGAAGACCGGGCATGGTTTCCGGAGGCGCGGGCGCTACGGCCATTGTGCTGATGGCGCTCATGCAATCGCATGGCCTGGAGCATGTTTTCGCGGCGGTCGCGCTGGCGGGCGTGCTGCAGGTGGCGGTGGGGATCTTTAAATTGGGAAAATTCATCCGGCTGGTGCCGCAACCGGTGATGTACGGGTTTGTGAACGGGCTGGCCATTATCATATTCACTTCGCAGTTCGAACAGTTCCGTACCGTCGTCAACGGCGAACCCGCCTGGCTTTCGGGGCAACCGCTGTGGATCATGACAGGGCTTGTGATGCTGACCATTTCCATTGTAGTGTTCTTCCCGAAGCTGACCAAAGCGGTTCCGGCATCGCTCGTTGCGATTATCGCCGTATTCTGCATTGTGCTCGGATTTGGCATCGATACAAAAACCGTAAAAGATATCGCATCCGTCAGCGGCGGGCTTCCGTCTTTCCATCTTCCGGCCATACCACTTACGCTGGATACGCTGGAAACGGTCTTTCCCTACGCCCTCATCATGGCTGGTGTGGGCCTTACGGAAAGTCTGCTGACGCTGAACCTTGTGGATGAAATTACGGGTAACCGCGGCAGGAGCAACAAGGAATGTGTGGCGCAGGGAACGGCCAACATCTTCAACGGCTTTTTTTCCGGGATGGGCGGCTGCGCGATGATCGCGCAAACGTTCGTGAACCTTTCCGCCGGAGCGAGAGCGCGCCTGTCCGGCATCATCGCATCCATTACCATCCTGGCGGTGATCCTGTTCGGAGCGCCGGTGATTGAAAAAGTACCGATGGCGGCGCTCGTGGGCGTAATGATCATGGTGGCGATCGGTACTTTTGAATGGGTCAGCTTCCGCATCATTACCAAGATGCCCAAGCAGGATGTGATCACCGGCATACTGGTGGCCGTTATTACGGTGTGGCTGCACAACCTGGCGCTAGCGGTGCTGATCGGCGTGATCATTTCCGCGCTGGTGTTTGCCTGGGAAAGCGCCAAACGCATCCGCGCCAGGAAATATACAGACGCCTCGGGCGTCAAGCATTACGAGATCTATGGTCCTTTATTTTTCGGCTCCGTAACGGCCTTTCATGAAAAATTCGATGTGCAGAACGACCCGCAGGAAGTGATCATCGATTTCAGGGAGAGCCGCGTAGCGGACATGTCCGGCATAGAGGCGCTGAACAAGCTCACGGAAAAATACCGCAAGGCGGGGAAAACCCTTCACCTCCGGCATCTCAGCGAAGACTGCAAGTTGCTGCTGAAAAATGCGGCGGACGTTATTGAAGTAAATGTGCTGGAAGATCCGGACTACAAAGTAGCCACGGACAGGATATCATAGGTAACTATTTCGTCAGCTTGCTGATCGGCGTCAGCTCCACTTTACGGAATTCCACTTCCGACCCTTCGGCCTGCAAGGCGATCTGGCCTTCACTCGCCGTGGCGTTGAAACCATGATTCACCAGGTCGCCGTTCACCCATACTTTCACTTCATTGCCGAGGCACTCCACGATCATGGTGTTCCATTTGCCCAGCGGACGTTCTGAATCGTCCGTCAGGTTAACGATGCGGCGCTCTTTTCCATCCACCGCCCCCCAGTTCTCTTTCGGGCCGCGGCGTTTCTCCATGTCCGGCACGGCAATGTCCTCACCGATACACCAGAAATCACCGGCATTACTGTGCATCAGCTGCACTTCGATGGATTTGGGGAACATGCCGTACAGCACGCGGGGCGTGGAAGCATGCACCAGCACGCCGCAGTTGCCCGGTTTACCGGGAAAGCGGTATTCCACCCGGAGGCGGTAGTTTTTATAAACGGCATCCGTAATGATATGCCCCTGCGGGTTGGCGAGGCTGACCATCATACCGTTGCGGATAATAAAGGGACTGGGCGCATTGGCGTCCTTGTCTTTCGCCGGCACATCTATATGCCAGCCGGTATGATCTTTTCCGTTAAAGAGACTGCGGGTTTGCGCAGAAGCGGTGATAGCGGCGGTAATGAAAAGCGCGCTGAGGAGAAGCATTTTTTGCATGTGAAATAACGTGGTTGAGGGTGAAATTAGCTGACACAATATAACTATTTCAGGCAAAGTCTACCGCCTGAAAATACTGCTTTCCAAAGGTATAGGGAACGATCCCTTTATGCTGCAGCCGGCCGGTAATAATCGCCGGGTGCGTACCGAATTTCTTTGCGAAACGCCGGATATGCTGTTCAGATATAGGAGCTACTGCAAGTACCTCCGCTTCTTCGTCCTCCGAAAACGTCCATTTTACTGCAAACTCATCCGCCTCCTGTTCTTTCTCTTTCATCTCCGCATCTTCTGTCACTTTTCTTTTTTCATACTCCACATCTTCCAGGAAAATATCTTTTTTACCATGCAGCAGAATATGACCTGCTTCATGAAAGAAAGTAAACCAGAAGCTGTCGTTTCTTTTATACCGGCCTGTCAGTTGAATTAACGGCGTATTGTTTAACCAGCGCGTTGCTCCGCTGATAGGCGTTTTGGGCAGGCAGGGCGTATGCACCACTTTGACCCCGGCCTCCTGGCAAATCGCCTGTAGCTGGTCAAAAAACGTAGCAGGATGGCTGGCCATGATCTTCTTCAGCTCTGGTAACGCCTCCTTGAATGCAGCCGCAGAATAAGGCTTTGAAGACAATTCCGCCGCCTGCAGCTCACCTTTTCGCAGCCAGGCAGAGATCGCAAAAGGCGCCGTGGTTTGCACCAGTGATATACGAAATGAAACCTTCAGCTGCTGCCTGAAATAATAATCTTCCCAGGCGTGATGATTTGAAAAACCGAAGAAAGCCAACAGCACGGCCGTCTTTTCCTCCCAGGTGATCACATCCGGCAACCACCCTTTTTTCACCATTTCAGAAACAGGGAATTGCTTCGCCCAGCCGATAGATTGAACCAGCGTTTCCCGCTGCCGCTCGCGGGCATTGCACTCGTCAAAGTTACGCTGCCTGTTGAGCCAGAAATGCGCGGGAACCCTGGTTACATTCTCAAATTGTACGGCCATATCGGGGGTGATGGAGCTTTCACCTTTCAGAATGGCCGTAATGGTTTTTTCAGGTTTGCCGGTTCTGATGGCAAACTCTTTGGGCCCCATCCCCCACTCTTCCAGCTTCTCTGCAAGGTCTGTACCGGGGTGCGGAACAGATTGCGGAAAATATGCGTTTTTCTTTGCCATGATCATTTCTCTTTATGATAGTTTACAATTTCCAAAACTTCTACGCCCGTGATCTCAATCCAGGTGCATTGCCCGTTATCGTTCATGGGAATAGGATCTTCGTGTGGCTTGAAAACCAACCGGTAGGGTTGATCCAGATCACAGGCCCACTGGCCTTTACGATCATTTTTCAGCTGATGATAGCCACCCGCCAGATAACGTACATCCTCAAGGGTTTCAGCAGCTTGTAACTGTGCCAGCCTCAACCGTAATTTATCTGCTCTGATCTTTCCTAAAGCCTGATCCAGCCTTCGATCGTTAGTGATCAATTTTCCGAGTTTCCGGTCTGCAAATGTGATATTCACTACAAAGATACAATTTAGGTTAACACTAACTGTAAATTAAAATATTTTTAATTCCCACCAAAAAAAATTTCAACTCATGTAAGCATTCACATAAAAAAAGCCTCCGGAGAACCGGAAGCTTTGCTCATTCATCAACCTAATGATTATTACCAAACATACGTTGCGACGCTGCCGTTAACCAGCTCGCCTGTTACGATCTTACCATTATACCTGATGTTGAACTTTTGTGGTACGTTGCCGTCGTTCAGCACGATCAGCACTTTCTTTCCATCCGGGGTTTTAAACGCTACGTTTTCCAGCGTACCGGGATTATCCGATCCGATGCGCACCGATCCCGGACGCACGAATTTAGCGGCATGGGCGATGATGTAATACGACACATTCCTGGTTATACTGGCGCCGGAAACAGTCAGCGCGCCAAGGCAGGTACTGCAACCGCCCGGCGTATGCGGATCATAAGAAGGGTTTGCCGCCAGGTTCCATTCCAGCACATTGCGGCTCCAGTTGCGGGTGGCGCCGATGATCAGGTTCTTGACGTGCCATTGCAGGTCGCCACCAAAATTGCCGGGGCCGCCCACCCATTGCTCCGTGAAATAGATGTGTTTGTCGGGATAAGCATTATGGACCTGCGTCAGCGCGGATATCTGACCGCCATAGAGATGAAAGGCCGAGCCGTCTACAAAGGCATTCGCGGCGGGATCTTTCAGGATGTCCACCGGGTAATCCGGACGGTCCGCATTATGATCGTACACGATGATCTTTGTGGTGATACCCGCGTCCCTGAAAGCGGGACCGAGGTGGTTTTTGATGAAGTCCGCCTGCTCCGCCGCCTGCATGACCATGCTCGGGTTGTTGCCGCCATGCAGCGGCTCGTTCTGCGGGGTGATCGCATCGATCGTAATGCCTTCGGCTTTCATCGCCTGGATGTACTTTACGAAGTATTTCGCATAGGCCGCATAATATTCCGGTTTGAGGCTGCCGCCTATGAATGCGTTGTTGGTCTTCATCCACACCGGCGCGCTCCACGGCGAGCCGAGTATTTTGATCTGCGGGTACAGCGCTACGATCTTTTTCAATACCGGGACCAGGTCTTTCTGCTCCTTTGCGATGGAAAAATGCGCCATGTCTTCGTCGGTTTGACCGGCCGGAAGATCGTTGTAGGTAAATGTTTCAGCGCTGAGGTCGGACGCGCCGATGCTGATGCGCAGGTAGCTGACGCCGATGAAGGTGCTGTCCCAGTGGAACAGCTCTTCGAGCAGCGCATCTTTCGTGGATGCGGGCAATGCATTGATCAACGTGGCGCTGCCGCCGGTCAGCGTGTAGCCGAAGCCGTCGATCTGCTGGAAGGTTTGTGTTTCATCGATGTTGATCGTGGGATACACGTTAAAAGTATCTTTAAATACCATCGCCGTCTTCTGCGATGCAAAGAGCACCGATCTGTCCGGCTTTGTCAGCCATACCGCTACGTCGGATTTAACGGGGCCGGTTTCCGGCGGGTCAACCGGATCGGGCTTGTCGCCGCCGCCGCCCTTGCAGCTGGCGGACGAAAGCGTCACAGACAGCAGCAATGATGCGATGGCCGTTAATATTTTGTTGCTCATTTGTCGATCATTTTATACACTCTTACATAATCGATTTCCATGCTGGTTGGAAAGATCGTATCGTCCACACCCTGCTGCCCGCCCCAATCGCCACCGATGGCAATGTTCAGGAGCAGATGAAAACGTTTGTCGAACGGCCAGACCTTGTACCCCTTCCCTTCATTGATAAACTGATAGATCAGCACATCATCGATATAACCACGGATGGCGTACGGCGTCCAGTCCACACGATAGAGATGGAACTTGTGCATGGCCTGTTCTATCACTTTGGTGCTGGTCTTGTGTGTGCCGATCTTGAAATAATAGGCTTCGGTATGTACGCTGATATGCACTTTGTTGGTATCGTAGCCTACATGTTCCATGATGTCTATCTCCCCGGACTTCGGCCAGCCGCCGTACGCCCAGTCGGTCGGCAGCATCCAGATAGCAGGCCATGTGCCCCTGCCCTGCGGCAGCTTTGCTTTGATCTCGAAGCGCCCGTACAGGAAATCGCCTTTGCCTTTGGAGATCAGGCGGGTGGACGTGTACTGGCGGCCGCCAAAGGCTTCCTTCCTGGCCGCAATGGTCAGCACGCCGTTGCCGGCGAAGACGTTGTTGATGCTGTTCGTATAATACTGCAGCTCGTTGTTGCCCCACCCGCTTCCGCCGATGTCGTATCCCCATTTGGTGGTGTCGGGCAGGCCGGTATAATCGAATTCATCCTGCCATACCGGTGTTGTTTCAAAGCTCCAGCCTTTATCCTGCGGGCCTTGCGCGGCCGGGGGAACCGGGGCGCTGACCGTATCTTTCTCCTGGCCGGAGCAGGCTGTCACATGCAGCCCTATCAGCAGGCCCAGCGTGTATTGCAGTATTTTCATCGTTGGATATTTAGATGATATCAGGATTATTGTTCTTCCAGGAACTGCACGTTGTCAAGCGTAATACCGTCCGGCCCCATGGTGCCGGCGCCGGTGCTGCCGCCTTTGATCACCATATAAACGGTGCCGTCCTTATCAAATTTTATCTTGCCGTCACTTTTTCCCACGCCTTCGCAACCGATGCCCACGAACGCACCGTTGAACGGCATGTTTCCGCATCCTGCCCAGGTATTCATGGCAATAAGCGTGGTGCCGGAATAGTCCTTGCCCTGCTCGGGCGCCGTGGTCCCGAAGATCACTTCAAACCAGGTTTCCACGGCGCCGCCGCCTTTGATATCCGCGGCGAAAGTGTATTCCCTGCCTTTTTTCACGGTGATGGCCTGGTAAACGGCGCCATTGGTACCGCCGGCGCTGGAAAACTTAAGCACGCCGTCCGCAACGACAATGGTGGTTTGCGTTCCGCCGGTATTCAGCAGCGGCCAGAAGGTTTCGCTGCCGGCGGACATATCGCCGCCCTTCAGAATATCCACCGCCGGCATGTCGTTGGCGATGTTCACTTTCTGCGCGGTGGTGGCATAGCCCCCTTGTGTGAACACGGTCAGCTGAATGGTGTATTCTCCTTTTTTGGAGAACGACAGGGTATCCTGTTCACGGCGCGCCGTGCCGTTCGTGCCAAAGTTCCAGAGCCAGAGGAACCCGCCGGGCGTCGTGCTTTTCACGACGATCTTGTTGGCATTGTCCGGCAAGGGCGTTGCGCTGAATGTTGCCTCCGGTATGGGATGCAAAGGTGTGGTGGAAGCTTCCGGGGAGCAGGCCGCGAAAAGCAGTGCGCACCCGATAATATATAAAGATCGCATGATATTGATTTGAAAGTGATAGCCTGATTATTTTGTTCCTCCCCATTCCTTGCTTTGTTCCATTTTTGTGTTCTCCAGTTCCAGCAAGGGTATCGGCAGAATGGAATGCCTTTCCGGCTTGAAGCCGAGTGGACCGAGCACCGCCGCTGCCTGCCCGGAGCGCACAAGGTCGAACCAGCGGTGGCCTTCGCCGGCCAGTTCCAGCCTTCTTTCCAGGAAGATGTTCTCGATCGTGGCGGGGATAGCGGTCAGTCCCACGCGCGCACGCACCGCATTCAGCAGGTTGTAGGAACGTGTGCCCGCAGCGCCGCTTTCACCGTTGCGCACCAGCGCTTCCGCTTCCATGAGATAGGTATCCGCCAGCCTGATCTCGTAAAGGTTCTGCGGATAGTTCAGCTCCTTGGAGCCGCCGCCCTGCGTCTGATTGGATACGCGGCCGGCGAATTTTTCGAGGAAATAGCCGGTATTGTTATGCGCTTTCTGATAGGAGGCGATGCCGTTCGCTTCCAGGCTGTCAAGGTTCGCGATGGTATACCGGTAACGCGGATCAAAGTGCATCACGTCAAAAAGGTCTTGCGTAACGGTGAGGAAGCTCCAGCCGGAAACATAATCCGGAGCGCCTGCCTGCAGGGCATTGTAGCCACGCGGGCCAACGAGGATGTTCAGCACATTCCCTTCCGTACAGGCCACACAATCCCAGGTACCGGCGGAAGTGGACGTAAAGGCAATTTCGAAAACGGATTCGCTGTTGAATTTGCTGGCGTTGTCGGACTTCCAGAGGTCGCCGAAATTTTCCAGCAGCTTGTACCCGTATTTGGCATTGGCCTGTCCCGGCGTTGCGCCGTTCACCTCTGCAAATTCAGCGGCGGCGGGAGCCCATTTTTCCTGGTAGAGATATACTTTCCCGAGCAGCGCATGCGCGGCGCCTTTGGTGGCCCTGCCCCCTTCCGAAGCAACCGGCACCTGGTCCGGCAGATTGGGTTCGTCTATCGCGGCGCGGAGATCATCTTCGATCAGCTTGTATACATCTGCGGGCGGCGCCTGCAGCACGTCGTACATTTCGCTGGTGGAAACGGGCTCGGTGAACAGCGGCACGTTCTTGAACATGCGCACCAGGTCGAAATAAAAATAGGCGCGCAGAAATCTCGCCTCAGCGATGAAACGTTTCTTGCGGTTTTCATCCATCGGCACGTCCGGCAATTTTGAAAGGATCACATTGGAGCGGAACACGCCTGAAAATCCTTTTCTCCACAGCTCGTTATGCGGCCCGATCTCCGGTGTCAGTGTATAGTTGTCGATCACCTGCAGGTCGTTGATGTCGGTGGAGTTACCACCACCCGCGAAATGGTCGTCTGACGCGGCATCGAAAGCGCCTACCCGCGTAACGTAACCGCCGCCCTGCCAGCCGACAACATCGTATGCCGCCACCAGCCCGTTGAACGCTTCCGTTTCGTTGCGGTAATAATTCGATTCGAGATCAAGACCTCTTGGTTTTACGTCCAGGAACTTCGTGCCGCACCCGCTTGTCATTTGCAGTCCTGCCGCCAGTATGATGATGAATGGAATGTATTTTCTCTTCATTGTTGATCTGCTTTAAGTGATTAGAAAGTTGCGTTCAAACCGAACATGAAAGAACGCGCCTGCGGATAGATGCCGCGGTCGATGCTGAAAACGCCGCCGCCGATCTCGGGATCGTAGCCGGTGTATTTCGTGAACGTAATGAGGTTTTCGCTCATCACATGCACCCGCAGCCTTTCCAGCCCTATCCTTTTGGTAACGGCGCCGGGCAGGGTGTATCCCAGCTGGAGGGTTTTGATGCGCAGGTAGCTGCCATCTTCCAGGTAGAATTCGGAGTTGTTGGTGAAATTCTTGTTCGGGTCGTTGGTAACGAGGCGGGGATGATCATTGGATGTACCCGGGCCTGTCCAGCGGCTGAGCGCTTTCGTTTGCCAGTTCGCGTTAGCAATGTCCAGGCGGCGCAGCCCCTGGAATATCTGGTTGCCGCCGGCGCCCTGTCCGAACAGCACAATATCAAAACCTTTGTAAGCGGCGTTGGCGGTAAAGCCGTACGTCCATTTGGGCGTGGGGTTGCCGATAAAATCGCGGTCATCCGGCGTGATCTGTCCATCGCCGTTCCTGTCTTCCCAACGGAAGTCACCGGCCTTCGCATTCGGCTGGATCCTTGTACCGTCTTTGCCTACATAAGCATCCACTTCGGCCTGTGTCTGGAAGATGCCCATCGTGCGGTAGCCGAAGAAAGAATTGATCGGCTGGCCGATGGCGGTGCGGGTAATGGCGCCCATATTCTGGAAGCTGGAGCCGCCGGAAAGGAATTCAATGCCCTCACCGAGATTGGTGACTTTATTCTTTAGGTAAGATACGTTGCCGTTCAGCGAGAAATCAAATTCCCCGATGCTGTTGCGGTATCCCAGTTCCAGTTCTACGCCGGCGTTCTCCATATCCGCCACGTTAGCGGCGGGATTGGAGATAGCGCCGACATAGGAAGGTATGCGCGGGTTCTGGAGGATGTCTTTCGTTGCTTTTTTGAACCAGTCGAACGCCACGGTGATGTTCCGCAATACCGTCGCTTCAAAGCCGATATTGGCCTGGCTGGTTTCCTCCCATTTCAGATCGGGGTTGGAGGGCGCATTGGGGCTGTACCCCACAAAGTAGCTGCCGGAATTGCCAATAGCATAGTTCCTGCCGCTGCCGATGGTGGACAGGAAAGCGAAGTCGCCGATGTTATCATTCCCCACCACGCCGTAACCGCCACGGAACTTCAGGAAGGTCACCACCTGGTTCTCCGGCCAGAAGTCTTCGCGGGACGCTACCCAGCCGAGGGAGAAGGAAGGGAATATGCCGAACTTGTTGTTCGCGCCGAAGCGGGAAGAGCCGTCGCGGCGAACGATCGCTTCCAGCATGTATTTCTCGTTGTAGTTATAGTTCAATCTTGCGAACAGGGAGGCGATGCGATGGTCCGCTCCTTCCCCGCCGTTGGTCAGCCGCTTGTCTTCCGGCACTTTGAAGTTGAGGGACGCATCGTCAAAATTATCCGCCGGCACATCATTGAACGTTACGCTGGTGTTGCGCGTGCGGTTGTCCATATACGCGCCCTGCCCCGCCAGCACGGTGAAATTGTGATCGCCGATGGAGCGGGTGTAAGAGATCGTGTTTTCTATGTTCCAGTTATAACCGCTGTTGAAGGTGCGGTTAAAGGAAGTGCGGGATGAAATGGTAGACGAGTTGAGATAAGATATAGGAGTAAAGGATTCCGATCCCCAGAAAGCGATCTTGGCGCCGAGGGTGGAACGGAGTTTCAATCCCTTTATGGGCTCGGCTTCCAGGTAGGTGTTGCCCACGATGTTGTGCGACCAGCCGTAGTTGCCGAGGCGCGTGGTGATATAAGCCAGCGGGTTGGTCATTTCCTGGGTCACATCGGAAGATATGCCATAGGGACGGCCCATCGCATCCCTGCGCACGCCGGGTTCCGTGTAAGGGAAAGCGGCTGCCACGGCGGGGTCTGTGATGACCACCGGCGTGATCGGGTCGAGGTTGATCGCGGAGCTGAGGGGGCCGCCGAATTCGCTGTTCGTATTGCCGAGGCCAACGTTCTTGTCGTACGCATACCCAACGTTCTCGCCAAAAACGAGCCAGGGCGTGAGCTTGTGAATGGAATTCAGACGAATGTTGAAGCGTTTGTATTTGGAGATGGCGGAGGCCACGATCCCTTCCTGCTGCAAGTAGCCGAAGGAAGTATAGAATGTGGATTTTTCATTGCCGCCGCTCACGCTGATCTCGTGATTTTGTCTTTGCGCGTTGTTGTTGAAGATCTGCGCCTGCCAGTCGGTGCCCTTGCCGAGCGATGCCGGGTCTGCAAATACGATCCCGTCGCCTTTCGCCACGGAGGCTTCGTTGCGCAGGGTGGCATACTGTGTGGCGTCCAGCATCTTCAGCTTGCGGGCGGGCGCGGAGGTGCCATAGTAGCCGTTATAGTTGACCGTCAGCTTGCCGGCCTTTCCTTTTTTGGTGGTCACCAGGATAACGCCTGCCGCGGCGCGCGCGCCGTAGATGGCCTGGGAGGCTGCGTCTTTCAATACTTCTATCGATTCAATATCATACTGGTTCAGATAGCCGATACCGCCGTTATCCACCACCACGCCGTCTACTACCCACAAAGGATCATTATTATTGAAGGTGGTGATGCCGCGTACGCGAACGGTGGCGCCGGAGCCGGGCTGGCCGGAGCTTTGCGCGATGGTCACACCGCTGGTACGGCCTTGCAGCGCCTGTTCGAGGCGGGTGATGGGCATGTCTTCCAGGTCTTTCGCCCGTACGCTGGAAATGGCGCCTGTCACCACACTTTTCTTTTGCACGCCGTAGCCTACCACGACCGTTTCCGTCAGCTCGGTTTCAGACAGCTGCAGCTTCACGTCCATGCTGTTGCCGGAAACTTTCAGCGTGCGGGAGTTATATCCGAGAAAGCTGAAGATCAGGGAAGCGCCGGCGCCCGGGACACGGATGGAATACCGTCCGCTGGCATCGGAGGCCGTGCCGGACGAAGTGCCGGCAATGCGCACGGTAACGCCGGGGATGGCTTCTCCGGCATCATTGGTGACGCGGCCGCTGACCGTAATGGACGTGTCCGCCGGCGCCCGGCCGTCAGGCGCAGGCTGCCGGATAATAATACGTTTGCCGTCGATGCTGTAAGCTACCGGCTGATCTTTGAGCAAGGTGCTCATCGCTTCCTGCACGGTGGCATTTTTAAGCTCAACGGTCACAGGCTTCAAACGGGATAACAAAACTTCGTCATACACCAGGGAAATGCCCGCCTGCCGGGCGACCTCCTTCAGCACCTTTTTCAACGGGGCGTTCCGCTCTGAAATGGAGATCTGCTGTGAAAGCCCTTTTGCACTGATTTGCATACAGGCGGCGAACAGCAAAAAGGTGGTCAGTTTCATAACTTGGAACAATTTGGTTGATGTGCGCTTTCGTATATAGAAAGCTCCGCCACTAAAGTTTAATTTCATACTTTTGTGTTGTTTGGGAATTACGAAATAATAGTTCTTAGAGGGACTATTGGCAGGATACCCAGGCTATTGGCCGGAAGTGTTGCAAGCGCTTCCGGTTCTTTTTTGGGCATGCCGCTACCTTAACCTGTTTCAGTTGTTTTTTTCATAACGGTGAATTTAATTTTGTTTAAGCGCGGGCCTGATCCATTTATTCGGTTGATGATACTTTCAGTTTTCTTCCTTCCAGCGTAAACCTGGCGCCATTGGGTTCGAGCATATGCAGTATTTCAGACAACGGCAGGCTTCTGCTGATGCGGCCGCCGTACGTCCGGTCCGTTTGTTTATCCGTATAAGTGATATCGATGTCATACCAGCGGGCTACCTGCCGCATGATGTCGTCCAGCCCCGCGTTATCGAATTCGAAGAAACCGGTCTTCCAGGCGATGACCTGCTGCACGTCCGCGGGCCGTATGCTGAAGCTGCCGGTCAGCGGGTCGAAACGCGCCTGCTGCCCGGGTTTGAGCACGCGGCCGGCGACCTTTACCGCGCCTTCCACAAGCGTGGTGTTGATGCTGCTTTCATCACTGTAAGCCATTACGTCGAAGCTGGTGCCGAGCACCTGCACTTCCATTTCGCCTACCTTCACAAGGAAGGGCTGCTGCGCGTTCTTCGACACTTCAAAATAACCCTGGCCCTGCAGCACCACCGATCTTTCCTTTCCGGTGAACGCGGTAGGGTATTTCAGGCTGGATGCGGAATTGAGCCATACCTTGCTCCCGTCCGGCAACACCACATGAAACTGCCCTCCGCGCGGCACCGAGAGTGTGTTGTAACCTACAGTCCCTTCATTCGGTTTGCTGTCGTATTGTAACTGTCCATTCTGCTGCAGCACGGTGGTGCTTCCCTGGCGGATCACCTGGTTGCCCGCGCTGTCCAGCATCACGGTGGCGCCATTGGCGAGCGTGAGCACGGCCTTGTTGCTGCCGGGCGCCACGTCTTCCGTGCGCTGCGCGGTGAGCGCCGGCGGTGTTCCGGCGGGGCGGGTGACCCTGTATGAATAGATGCCCGCGGCGATGAGCAGCGCTACAGAAGCCGCTATCATCCAGTTGCGGCGGGCGCGGGCGCGCATGTTCACCACCTTGCCGGCGCTGATGTCCTGCAGCAGGCGAGTCTCTATCCGGTCGCTGATGGCGGCGGGGATCTCTGCATGTGTATGCATGGAACGTTCGAATTCCTGCTGCATGCTGTGGAGCAGGGCGCGGTGGGAGCCGGTGGATTGCAGCCATTTCATGAGGGTCTCTGCTTCTTCACGGGTGCATTGGCCATCCAGGTATTTCTGTAACAGTTCTTCGTGTGGAGCCATATGAACAGGCGCCCTTTTTGGCGGGTACCTGGTAATATTATCCGGAATTGTGCGTGGAGGGTACCTCCGTCAGAAAAAATTTTTCGAGGTGAGATACAAAGCGCAGATCACATCGCCGTAGCGGAAGACATAATCGTGGATAAAACGCATGCCCAATACCATGTGTTTCTTTACGGCATTGCGGGAAATGCCCAGTATAGCGGCGGCTTCGTCATAACTCCTGCCCTCCTGGCGGCAGAGGCGGAAAACGTTCAGACGCTGGCGCGGCATGCGGTCCAGCGCCTCGTGGAAAAGACGGTCATATTCCCTGGCCTGCGCGATCTGCTCGGGCTGCTCACTTTCCCTGACGTGCAGCTGCTGTAACAGCTGCTCCCGGAGCGAGCGGTCCGTTGCGATCTTCTGAAGGGTTTTGAATACATGGTTCCGCGCAATGCGGTAGATATAGCCGGAGAAAGGCAGCTCGGGGTCAATACGTTCCCGGATCTCCCACACCTTCATGAACACATCGTGCACCAGGTCCTCCGCAAGCGAGGGTATCTTGCAAAAGCGCAGTATGTAATAGTAAAGCGGTGGATGATAGTGGCGGTAAATGCTGGTGAAAGCCGACTCGTCACCTTCTTTCATGCGTACCAGCCAATCCTTCGCGGATAACATCCGATCCATAACGTTTTGTGATTTTGGTGTGTTGCCGTTGCGTAAATCTAAAGAAAAAAAATATTATCGGACGACTTTGTGGCGCCATGCCCGCGAACAGCCGGAATAATGCTTATATTAGAGCTAAACGCTACGTTATGAAAGGATTCTTCCAGATCAGGAATAAATTCAAGATTTGCTGTGTGCTGATCGTCATTATTGTGCTGGTGTTGTTGAATAACCTGCGGTCGAGGAAGAACATTTCGCGGCTGGATGAATCTGTTTCTTCCATTTACCAGGACAGGCTGCTGCCGGCCACCTATCTATACGAAATATCCAACCGGCTTTACCAGAAGCGGCTGATGCTGGAAGAAAAGGCGGGGCTGCCCGAGGATTGGATGGCACTAAAAAAGGCCAGGGACGGGGAGATCGACAGCCTTGTGCAGGCATATGACAGCACTTACCTGACAAAGAACGAGCAAACGTTGTGGCTGCGTTTCAAGGAGCAATTGCAGCGGTACAACCGGCTGGAATCTGCCAGCTTCACACTGGCTACCGGGCCCGGCGGGCTTTCAGTGGATGGGGAGGTTTCGCTGGATGAGGGTTTCCGGCAGACGGTGACCCTGCTGAACAACCTCACGGAAATTCAGGTGGGCGAAGGCAAGAACCTGCAAACCGGCTCGCACAATATTGCCAGCGGCTCCGTGCTCAGCTCGCACCTGGAAATGACGCTGCTGATCGTGCTGGGGGTGATGGCAGTGATATTGCTGAGCATGTCTGACAAACATATTTTAAACCCCGATCAAAAGCCCGGATTAAATTAGTGCAAGCCTTAATTTTGTATCTTTATTTCACGACAGATTTATCACACGACAGAACAGTAGCGGATGAAAAAGATCAGATTAAGCATCCTGGACCAGTCGCATGTACGGCTGGGCAGCACAACGGAACAGGCTTTACAGGAAACCCGAACATTGGCCGTATTGGCGGACCAGCTTGGTTATGAAAGATTCTGGGTATCGGAACACCACAATATTCCCAACATCGCCGGTTCCACACCGGAAGTATTGATAGCTTACCTGGCGGGACAAACCCGCCATATTCGTTTAGGCGCCGCCGGTATCATGCTCCCCAACCACAGCACGCTCAAGGTAGCGGAAAACTTCCGCATGCTGGAAGCCCTGTTCCCCGGCCGCATAGACCTCGGCATCGGACGCGCGCCCGGTGGCGACCGGCTGACGGCGCGGCTGCTGAACCCCCAGAACTCCTTTTCAGAAAGCGAGTTCATCCAGCAGATAAAAGACCTGAAACATTTCATTTCCGATCATGCGGAGCCCGGTTCCGTGCAGGAAAAAGTAAAAGCAATGCCGCAGGCCGAAACCGTGCCCCCGGTATGGCTGCTTACTTCCAGCGGCGGCAGCGCCCAGCTGGCCGCCTGGTTCGGCACGGCGCTTTCCTTCGCGCAGTTCATCAACCCGAACGGCGGCCCCGAAGCGGTAGCCCAATACCGCGCAAACTTCAGGCCCTCCGCCGAACTGAAAGCACCCGAAGCCAACTTTTCCATCTTTGCCTTTTGTTCGGAAGATGACGCCGTCATTGAAAGATGGAAAGCCGAATTCGATTACCGCCTGCTGCACATCGAAAGAGGACGGGACACGCCCATTCCCTCCTACGAAGAGATCGAACAGATAGAGTACATGCCGGACGAACAGCTTCGCATCAACTACAACCGCGGCCGCATGATCTGCGGCACACCCGAAAGCATGCGGCAGCAGATCGAAGCGCTCTGCGCGCAGTACGGCGTGAACGAGATCGTACTCAGCACCATCGCGGAAGACGCCGCCGCCAGGATGGAATCTTTCCGGCTGCTAGCAAAGGAATTCCGGCTCGAGCCACGGCATAGCTGATTTTCGTAATTTCCTGTTTCGCCGCGGCTGGCAAATGCGTTTTTGTACTATTAAATTGCCGGTTCATATGCTGCATGATTTTACGTTGTACATCGCGCTGGTGATGCTGATCCTCCTGCTGGTGATGCTCGCCCACAAGATCAGGACCGCCTACCCTGTCGTGCTCGTGCTCGGCGGCCTCGCCATCAGCCTGATCCCCGGTATGCCGGTCATCCACATCAACCCCGAACTGATATTTGTTATCTTCCTTCCTCCCCTGCTGTATGAAGCGGCCTGGTATACTTCCTGGAAAGAGTTCTGGCGATGGCGGCGCGTGATCGGCAGCTTTGCTTTCCTGATCGTGATCGCCACATCGCTCGTGGTAGCGCTGGTGGCGAGCCACCTGATCCCGGGATTTACGCTGGCGCTGGGATTCCTCCTCGGTGGCATCGTTTCCCCGCCCGATGCGGTGAGCGCCACCGCCATCCTGAAGCATGTGAAAGTGCCGAAAAGAATGTCTTCCATCCTGGAAGGAGAAAGCCTGCTGAACGACGCATCCAGCCTGATCGTTTTCCGTTTTGCGTTTATCGCGGTGGATACCGGCCGGTTCGTTTTTCATGAAGCGGCATTGAGCTTTGTATGGGTAATAGCGGGGGGTATATTGACGGGGCTCGCCGTCGGCTGCGTCTTCTATTTTCTGCATAGAAAATTACCGACAGACGCCAATACCGATGTGGTGATGTCGCTTGCAACGCCTTACGTGATGTACATCGCCGCCGAATCGATACATGTTTCCGGCGTATTGGCCGTTGTCAGCGGCGGCCTCTTCCTCTCCGCGAAGAGCCACCTGTTCCTGAGCCACCGCAGCAGGTTAAGAGGCGCCAACGTTTGGGCGGCCTTCGGGTTTGTGCTGAATGGACTGGTGTTTATGCTGATAGGACTGGAATTGCCGGTGATCGTAGCGGGACTGGGAGATGTGAGCCTTCGGCAGGCCATTGGTTACGGCGTGCTTATTACCGTGGTACTGATGGTCGCGCGCGTGCTCAGTACGCTTGGCGCATCGGCGTTCACCGTATTCATCAGCCGCTATATCACAACGGCAGACAGCCGCCCCGGATGGAAAGCGCCGCTGGTGTTCGGATGGGCGGGCATGCGGGGCGTGGTTTCACTCGCCGCGGCTTTGTCCATACCCGTGTACGTGACCAGCGGCGCGGCTTTTCCGCAACGCAACCTCATCCTGTTCATCACCTTCGTGGTGATATTGCTCACGCTGGTGGTGCAGGGCCTTACCCTGCCGCTGGTCATCCGCTGGCTGCAGCTGGACGATCCGGACCATTTCCTGCCCGAAGCGGAGCAGAACCGGATCATCCGCCAAAAGCTGTCCGACCGCAGCCTCGCCTGGCTGCGCGAGCATCACAGCGATGCGCTGGGCAGCAATACGGCCTTGCAGCAGCTCGCCGCAAAGTGGGAACAGGAAACTGTGCCGGATGAAAGTGAATGGATGCAGGACGGCTATCGTGCGGTATATCTTCAATTGCTTGCACAGCAGCGGGCATGGTTGCGGGAATGGAATAAGGAGGTATCCACGGATGAGGAAGTGATCCGCAAATACCAGTTGCTGCTGGATGTGGAGGAGGAAAAGATGCGGTTACGGTTTGAATGAACGCGGAGCAGGCAGGTTTGGGAATATGCGCTGCATGTGCGCAAAATGGTTACAAAACTGCTAGAACGAAACAGGGGCTGCCCCAAAAGACCAGCCCCTGTTTATGTGCTTTTCAAAACTATTTCAATGAATTGATCCAGCCCGCGATCTTCAAAGCATCCGCTTTGGGCACCTGCGGCATCGGCGGCATTTCTGTCGCGTAGCCCGGCCAGTTCTCGGGGTTCGGGTTGTAGATGAGCTTCACCATCATGTCGTTCGTATAATTGCGTTTGGCGATATCCCTGAACGCGGGGCCTACCTGTTTTTTGTCAGGATTGTGGCAGGCATTGCAGGTGAATTTCGCCAACAGCGGCTTCACTTCTTCATATGTAGGCGCTTTCGCCACCGCTTTTGCAGCGGACGCAGCGGCGGCTTTTGCTTTGGCTGCTGCCGCAGCGCTCGCTTTAGTTTTAGCTGCTTCCGCCTTTGCGGTAGCTTCCGCTTTGGCCTTCGCTTCCTTCTCTGAATTATACGTGCTCACTTCGTTCATGGACAGCTTTGCGCCATCCTGGAAATTGTTCAGCGTATAGTAACCGGTCGGGTGCACCAGTGAATAGAAGTTATCCCTTTCTCGCACACCGTTCAGCGTGATGTTATGAATGTAATACTGACGCATGTTATCAACGATGATGCGCACTTTATACCCATCCTCTGAAACCTTCACGCCTTTTACCTCGCAGGTGTCGTTGTTCACAACAGGGCTTCCGTATACAGAATGATATTTGTAGATAAAGCTTTCCACGGAATAAGAGGCGAGGTCGGATGCGGATTTTTTATCTACCGGCAACGTGAACTCGATCTCGAAACCGTCCGGCATGGCTTTCACCGTGCGCATTTCAAAAGGCACGCGGTTGTTCCATACCAGGCGTTGCAAACCTTCGTTGGCGTCACCTGCGGAGCCCCAGCCACGGTTCGTTTCGCCCACGAACAGCGAGCCGTCTTTCGCCCAGGCCAGGCGTAGTACGCCGGACTGGAAATTGCTGCGGAAGTCGAATGCTACGCCCTGGTATTCTCCTTTTACTTTTTCCAGCACCACGCGCATGATCTTGCTCTGTCCCTGGTCGCCCACCAGCGCCTGCCCGCCGAAAGGCCCGAAGAACCCTTCCGGTATGGC
Organism: Chitinophaga cymbidii; assembly: GCF_007992715.1. GTDB lineage: Bacteria > Bacteroidota > Bacteroidia > Chitinophagales > Chitinophagaceae > Chitinophaga > Chitinophaga cymbidii. The sequence continues at coordinate 565,911 of NZ_BKAU01000004.1, read as the reverse complement.
CACCATTTCAGAATTGGAGATCCCCAACACGCCATGCGGCAGCCAAACTGCCGGAAGACGCAGCTCGGGGATCGCTTTCTTCACCTCGAACATGGTCTTGAAGTTTTCATTGATCCTGTTCTCCGGTTTGATATAGCGGCCCTGTTCATTCTTGATCCTGCGCTCGTCCACCTGCGCATAGATCTGCTCGGCAGTGAGCTTCAGCGGAGAGTTCGGGAGGTTAGCCCAGCGGAGACCGGCGGGATGCCCCACGAAATCGCCTTTCCTTACATGCCAGATGCCACCGGAACCCATCCAGTCGCCCTGGTTCTCTGTGTAGAACAATTCACCGTTGATCATACCAAGACCGCAGGGAGAGCGCATGCCGGTAGCCCAGGGCTCCATTTTACTGCCGTCCGCGCTGATATGCATCATCCATCCGCGCCAGGGCACACGGCTTTCACCGCGCCACCATTCTTCATCGCCGAAAGCTACGTTGCCGGATACGAAGAAAGAGCCGTCCGGTGCCAGCTTCGGCCCGAAGCTGTATTCGTGATAGTGACCGGATATCGGCCACGCATATACGGTTTCAAACACATCGGCTTTGCCGTCCATGTTCGTATCGGTCATTTTGGTAAGCTCGCCGCGTTGCGCGCAGTACAGCGATCCATCCTTGTACACCAGGCCCAGCACTTCGTGCAGGCCGGAAGCGAACTTGCGGAAGAAGGGGCGCCGGCTGGTAGGATTTTCCACGATGAAGATGTCGCCGCGGCGGGTAGCCACGCCGAGGTCGCCGTTCGGTAATACCGTCAGCCCGCCTACTTCCAGCAGGGTGCCTTCCGGTGCGCTCATCTTCATGATCCTGAAATAATCTTCTTCCTTCGGCGTTTCCTGCGCGTATGCCGGCGCCAGCTGTGTAACGGCGGCGGACAAAGGCAGTAAGTACAATGCTGCTTTCTTAAAAAGCTTTTGCGAAATATTTTTCATTACTAAAACAGTCAAAGTTTTTAAAAAAGGATGGAATAGCTTAACCTGCCGCGTACGGGGATGATCAGCTCTTTGCGGCCGTTGGCGTCGCGCACGAGGGGTTTTGCACCGCCGTCGTCCTGCAGCTGCAGGTAGTAAGCGCGTCCATCGATCACGTACAGGTCTTTGTCCAGCACCTCTATCACGGAGCCTTCCGCCAGCTTGGCGTACAGGTCCGCCGCGGGCGCGGTAACGTTCAGCTCGCGCTGAATGCCGTGGCCGTCCGCCGATACACGGATCTGGTCGGTCACGGCGGAGCCGAAGATCTGGTAACGGAAAGTAGGCCGGTCCTGCTCATCCAGCACATATCCTTTCGGGCGGTAACCGCTGCCAGTGGTATCTGTTATCCATGCGTCCTGCTGGCCGGAAAGGCGGCCCAGCGTGAAGTACGGAACGCCGAAGCGCTGCACGGCGCCCTGCGGGCGGGAAGTACCATTGCCTCTTTCATGCCACATGGGAGTTGTTTCCAGGAAGTTGCCCCTCCATACCTGCACGATCATACCTCTGTCCATATCATACGTGTAATGCACTTTCTCCGGGCTGCCCACGGAAACGGCATGCACGATCTTCGGCTGGCCGGGCACGTCCATGAAGCTGCGCAGAATGGTGTTGGAAGAAGCGTCCAGCAGAATGGGGTCCGTCTCGTCCGGCGTAACGGCGTCGCCAAAGTAAGCCTGGCGGAAACCGGGCCCCTGAACCGTCAGGCCGAGAGAAGGTGATCCCCACTGGTTGGAACGCGCGTAGAAGATCTCTACCGGCACGTCGCCCGCGGAGAGGTTTTCCTTCACGCGGTTGCCCCTGCTCTCTTTATTATTGATACGGAGCATGCCGCCGCCGCCGGAAGTATTCAGGGAAAAGGTGTACTCCCCTGCTTCCTTCACGCGCAGCGTGCCTTTGTAAGCAAGCGCGTATTCATTCGCCAGCACCGGCGAAGTAGCGGTCAGCGCCGCCGCGTTTCCTTTGGACAGCTCCTTCAGCTTGCTGAGGTCCGGTTCATTGCCGATGGGACCAGCATACGCGGTGTATTGCAGGCCGGCGAGTTCCGGCAAAGGTGTATTATATTGACGGATACTGATGTTTTTAAAAGCCACCGCGCCGTGATCTCCCTGGATGCGCAGCGGGCCGGAGGCCTTTTCATCGCCGCCGCCGATAGCGCCGCGGGTGGGGCCGTTCAGCTCTATGTTCTCATGGATCATCACACCGTTCAGTTCCACACGCAGGATCCTGGCGTTTTCCGTCTTCCTGCCGGAAGCATCGAAGCGGGGCGCCTGGAATGATACTTTCAGATGCTGCCACAGGCCGGGCGCTTTGCTGGCATTCTGACGGGGCGCATAGCCTTCATATCCCTCATTCCCTTTACCACGGCTTTCGTCCCAACGTTCATAAATGCCGCCGTTATCGCCGGGGCGGGGTGTTGTTACGCCCCAGCTGTCCAGCAGCTGCAGCTCGTAACGGCCCTGCAGGTAAATGCCGGAATTGGAGCCAGCCGCCATCATGTAATCCAGTTCAAGATCAATGTCACCATGTTCAAAACCGGTGAAAAGGTCCTGGCCGTGATTCCTTTTACCGGGAAGGTTTACCAGGATGCCTGTGCCCTTTGCGGTGCGCAGCACATTCTGTTTTTCCAGGTTGGCATTTACATCGCCAGCGATCTGCCAGCTGCTGCCGGGATCTTTAAACGAAGAAAGGTCCTGCAAAGATATCTGCGAAGACTGGCCCGCGGCCTTCTGATTCAATGCCAGACCGGCACTGCACATAATTAAAAAGCCGATCCCTGACCGGCTTAAAAGACTGTTTTTTGATCTTAGTACCATGGTCGCTAAAATATGAATAGTTTCTTACGGATGGAATAATTAATTGAAGAATGGACAAAAAGTCGGATGAATCCTGTTGAATTGTAAACAGATTGTGAACGGATTTTAAATGAAAACAAAATGCGGCGATATGGGGATCATATTTTCATTTAGTTAAACAAATCCTCCATGCTAACCTCCCTCATCACTATAAATTTTGGCGAGTGATACATATTAATACTCTCCAAAATATAGTTAAATAGGGCTGTTTTGGAGAGTTATATATCTTCCAACACGAGCCTCAAGGACATTTTCCGAAAATCTCCCCAGATAAAGTAGTGAATATCAATTTTTTTGAACCTTACATCGAAAAATGACTTTTCAAATCATCCAATCCCCCTTCGCCCGGCATTTACTATTATCAAAACCTGGTTCGTTCCGCATTGAATATTCTTCAGCCCCCGGCGAACCGGCTTTTGATAACCGCTAATCCCCGCCCGAACCTTCCTGCCGGGATTGTGTTATATTTATTTTATCACCTGAATACAACTACTATGGCTACACAAACATCTTTGTTCACCTTCACGGGCAAAGCCGGTAACATGATCGGCTACTACCGGGAAGGTAAACACTACTTCCGCAGCATGCCAGCGCAGGTAAGGCAAACGTTCGCCACCCGCCGCGCCGCCCCTCGCTTCGGCGTGGCGAGCAAAAAAGGCCGTCTCATCCGCAGCGCTTTCGCGCATGATCTCGATGTCCGCTGCGACGGCAGCTACATCAACCGGCTTAACAAGCTGCTGATCCAGGCCGGAAGCAATAACCACGGCGCCCTGGCGGACTTCCGGTTCAACCGGTATACGGGAACGGACAAGTTCTTTACCAAAGCGCCAACGCTCGCCCGGAACGGGATACTGCACATCCCCGCGCAAACGCTGCCGCAGTTCAAAGGCGTCACTACGCTGGAAGTAAAAGTGATCGCTTCCCGCATTCATTTCGCGGAGCGCCGCGTAGTAAACACCGAAACCGCCCTGCTTTCCCTGCATCCCAATGAAGCCTTTGCCGGCGCCGCGCTGGACGTGGACGTACCGGGCAAAGGAACGCTGATAGTGACCCTGCAGGTAAGGGCCATGTACGGGAACGATGCCTCCCGTAACCGGAAATACCTCGCCGCAGACATCATCGCCGTTAAAGAGCCGGGAACAGCGGAAGTCTTCCAGAAGCCCGCATATCCCCAACCGGCCAGCTTCTTCGCATCTCCATCTCCGCAACAGGTAACAGCGCAAAACCGGCTGGCAGATTCCGGGAAACTCCGCCCGGATAAGACCGCCATACAACGGGAATAGGTCATTCCCTGCCAGAAAGTTGCATCCAGGTGAGTAATATATCCATTGAACGTTCTACCCTCCCACATCATCATTGCCCATCCATTTTTTCGCAAGCCTGTCCTGCGGACTATCTTCTATTGCCGGAACATCCCACCAAAGCCCTTCCCTCCTGATTCCGCAAGCCCAGATGAACGGCAGACCACCTCCACATCAAGTCCACGTTGCCTTCTGTGATCCATCGCTGATCCTTCGTTTATCCTTTACTCCGCCAGTGAAAATTGACTGGAAAAGCGAAGGATAAACGAAAGATCAGCGAAGGATGAGCGATTTATTTCTATCTTGTTGATGATTACTTAACATTGAACCGATGAAGCGCACCCTCCTGTCCCTTATACTTCCCTTTTTGCTGCTGGCCTGCCAGCCCAAACGTTCCGATAACGAAACCAAAAAAGAGATCCTCCGGCAAAAGATCGCCGCCAACAAGATTCGGACGGAAAAAGCATATCAGTACGATTACCGGTTCGGCCAGCCGGATACCGCCAGCGCATTCCTCTTTCAGCTAACGGTTTATGGTACGGATGGCCGTGCCGTCTACAGCAGCCTGTATAACAGGAACGACTCTACGCTGAACTCCCGCGAAGAATATTTCTACAACCGCCGGGGCGATGATTCCGCTACCGTTGTAAAAGACAGCGAAGGAAGCGTGACCGCCGTTATCAGGAATGAATATGACGGTCAGGGGCTGAATACGACCCGCCAGTTCTATAATTCAGAAGGGCAGCTGGACCGGAAGATCGTTTACACATATGATGATCAGCAGCAGATAAAGGAACTGACCTGTTATGATGCCGCGGGGAAAATGATCTATGCTTTCCGGTACGCCTACAATAAACATGGGGACGAAGCCCTGTCCGAAGAATTCAACAAGGAAGGAAAGCTCGTTGTAAAATCACAGCTGGTCAGCGATACGGATACTTCGCTGCATTACAACGTTTATAACGGCGAAAATGTGCTGACGCACAAGTTCTTCAACACCATCAACGGAAAACGGAACGTTACGAAGCAGGGTTATATTGATATGAAAGACAGCTCGGTGCATAACACCGTGCTGGTCTACGATAAAAATGATTTCATTGTGGAAAGGATCACGTATGACCCACAGGGGGAGCCGGTACAGCTGACGAGGATCGTGCGGGAGCAGTAGCGCCTTTGTGCAGCAGCAGGATCAGTACGGTGATCACGATGCCGAAGCCGGACATGAGGCCAAAGGCCCAGCGCAAGCTAAATGCCTCCGCAATAAAACCGATCACCGGCGGCACCAGCAGAAAACCGAGGTAACCAACAGTTGACACCGCGGCAATAGCGGGGCCGTTAGCCATGGTGGTGGATTTGCCGGCCATGCTGAACACCAGCGGCACAACACAGGAAACACCGATACCGGTCATCATAAAGCCAAATCCGGCGGTCAGCGGCCGTGGCACCAGCGCTGCCAGCAGCAGTCCAATGAAAATGAGGATACCGCTCCATTTGATCATCGTGTGAACGCCGAGGCGGTTCACCACCCTGTCCCCACTAAAACGCCCCACCGCCATCGCTACCATGTATACCACAAACCCCGCGGTCACCACCTCCCGCGAAGCCTGCACGGCCTTCTGGAAATAGATGCCGCTCCAGTCGTACATCGTGCCCTCGCAGGACATGACGGCAAAAGATATCAATCCATATTTCAGCAGGCTTTTATCCGGCCACGCAAAACGGCGCCTGCCGGTGGATGCCGGCGGCTGGTGCAAACTGCCGGGGTAAGCAAAGAATCCCATGATCACCATCAGCACACCCACCGCCAGGAAGTGAATGCCCGGCGAAACGCGCCAGAACACCATCAAACCTCCCAATGCCGCGCCGCTGAAACCCGCCACGCTCCAGATGCCGTGGAACGTGGTGATGATGGACCGGTCGTACAGCGATTGTACGCCGACGGACTGCGCATTCATGGAAATGTTGAGCAGGTTGCGCGAAGCGCCGAAACAGAACAGCGCGATCACCAGCTGCCAGATCTCCGTTACAAACCCCAGCACGCTCAGCATCCCGTTAAAAGCCAGCGCCCCCGTGAACATGATCGAATTGCTGCTGAAACGCTGCAACAGCATGCCTGTGAGCGGCATGGTGAACATAAGGCCGAAAGGCAGCGCAAATAATACGCTGCCCAGCTCCGCTTCATTCAGATGAAGCTTCTGTTGCAGATCGGGTATCCGCGAAGCCCACGTTGAAAACCCCAAACCCGAAATGAAAAAGAATAAAGCGATCGCTATCCTTGCCCGCCGTCTTGCTTCCATAAGCCCTATTCGTATTTTTTAATGCTGCCTGCCAGCAGCGTTGTTCCCAATCCCAGTACGGCGATCAGTGTGAAAGACCAGCGCAGTCCATACCCCTCCGCTACAAACCCGATCAGCGGCGGCCCCAGCAGGAAGCCCAGGAACCCGATCGAGGAAACCATCGCCAGCGCCACGCCGGGAGGAATCGTTTTCGATCTTCCGGCAATGCTGTAGGACAGCGGCACCACGGAGGCCACGCCCAGCCCTACCAGCAGGAAACCGATGGTAGCCGTTACAATGGAAGGCAGTAAAACGGACAATAAAAGACCCGTCAATATGATGATACCGCTGGATTTGAGCATGGGTTTGGCGCCGAAGCGGGTGATAAAATAATCCGCCGCAAAACGGCCGCCCGCCATCGCGCTCATGAAAGCGATAAAGCCAAGGCGGCTCCATTCTACCGGCGCATGCACCACCTGGTCAAAGTACACGCCGCTCCAGTCGAACATCGTGCCTTCGCAGATCATGCAGGCGAAGGTGATGAGGCCGAGCACGATGATGTTCCGGTCCGGCTTTACAAAAATGGAGTGCCCGCCGCTTTTCTTCGGTGCGTCGCGCGGCAGCAGGTACGCCGCGGAAGTAGCCACCAGCAGCATGGTCAGCGCAAAAACGATGGCGTAATGTACCAGCGGTGTTTGATGCCGGGCCACCATCAGGGCGCCGAGCAAACCTCCCGTGAAACCGGCGAGGCTCCACAGCCCGTGAAAGCTCGCCAGGATGCTGCGGCGGTAAAGCGCCTCCACTCCTACGGCCTGCGTATTGGCCGCAATGTTCATCAGGTTGCCGCAGAGTCCGAACAACACCAAAGCCCCGGCCAGCAAGGTTACGCTGTTAGCCGCGCCCAGCAGGATCAGGCCGCCCGGGTACAAAAATGCCGCGATCAGCATGATCAGCCGGCTCCCGAAGCGGGATACCAGGTAACCGGAAAGCGCCATCCCCGCCATCTGACCCGCCGGCAAAGCCAGCAAAAGCCCGCCCAGCGCGCCGTCGCTCAGACGCATTTGCTCCTTGATATCCGGAATGCGGCTCGCCCAACTGGCGAAAACCAGGCCCTGGATGAAGAAAAATACCGAAAGCGCCAGCCGGTAAGCCCGCGGCGCACGTAATGATATGGAATAAGCCAATTGCATGATGATGCAAAATTATTGCAACCTGCTGTACTGAATTTCTCTTATAATGACTATTATTTGCACTGTATTGATATCGATTTATATCCTAATTTTGCCATTATGAAGAATATCGAGCTGGAGGAGATACAGCCGGACGCCGGAAAATCGTTCCGGTTGAAGACAGATTGCTTCAAAGAATGCTTCTACTGGCATTTTCACCCGGAATACGAGATCGTGTACGTGGAAGGCGGCTCCGGTACCCGCCATGTGGGCCAGCATTTGTCCAGCTACGTGGACAGCGACCTGATCTTTATCGGTCCCGATGTGCCGCATCTCAATTTTGACTACGGCCTGAAAACGGAGATCAACCAGATCGTTGTACAGCTGAAAGAAGATTTCCTGGGCGAGCGTTTCCTCCTTGCGCCGGAATTATCCGCCATCAAAACACTATTTGAAAACGCCAAATTCGGCCTCTCCTTCACCGGCGAAACCAAGCAAAAGATCGCCGAAAAGCTGAAGCAAATGCCGGCGGCCGATCATTTTCACCAGCTGATCAGCCTGCTGGAAATCTTCCAGATCATGGCCACCAGCAAGGAAGTGTTGCAGCTGAACGACCACGCCGGCAGTCATCACCAGTTGCAGAAAGACAAAGAGCGCATGTCCGCCATCTACGGGTATGTGGACGCCAATTACCACCTCCGGCCGGACGTGAACCATGTGGCCCGGCAGGTGCATATGACCACCGCCGCTTTCTGCCGGTATTTCAAGAAGCAAACGGGCATGACCTTCACCGATTTTGTGAACCATTGCCGCATCAACCAGGCGAAAAACCTGCTGCTACAGGATAAATCCGTCAGCGACGCCTGCTTTGCCACCGGGTTTGAGCAGCTTTCCTATTTCAACAAGGTTTTCCGGAAGATCAACGGGGAAAATCCGCGGGACTTCAAAAAAAGATACATCCATCAATAACCGCTTATGCAACAAAACCTGGCGCACATCGCTATTGTAGTAAGGGATTACGACGAGGCCATTGCTTTTTACACACAAAAGCTGCACTTTTCATTACTGGAAGACACCGTATTGAGCGATACGAAAAGATGGGTGCGCGTAGCGCCGCCGGGGTCCGCATGCGGACTGTTGCTGGCCAGGGCCGCCAATGAGGAACAGGAAAGCAGGATCGGCAATCAGACGGGCGGACGGGTTTTTCTCTTCCTGCATACGGATGATCTTGAACGGGATCACCGGAACCTGCTGGAACAGGGCGTTCGCATTGTGCGGGAGCCTGTGCAGGAAACCTGGGGCAAGGTGCTGGTATTTGCTGATCTGTACGGGAATCTGTGGGACCTGATCGAGCCCGCGCGATAAAATTATTTTACTGCTTTTATGAGGATGAACTCTTTCTTTATCACTTCGCCGTTCATGCCTTTCGCATCTTCAAAATAGAGACCGGTGCTTTGCACTTGCAGCCCCTGCGCTTCCAGCATGGCCAGCACTTCGGGCTCATTGTAAAGCTGAAAACCGTATTGCACAAAAGGCAAATGCTGCATGAACCGCTGGCTGCCAAAGGAAAGCACCATGCTGCCGCCGGGCTTCAGCACCCGCCATATTTCCCGCAGCATCTCCTGCGCATTTTCCCAGAAATACAGCGTGTTCACCGTGAGGAACTTATCGAAAGAATGATCGGGGAAAGGCAGGCTGCGGCCATCGCCGGTCAGGAAAGACGCCACACCGGCGGATACCAGCTCACGGTTCATCAATCCCGCTTCCGCCACCATTGTTTTGGAAATATCGATGCCGGTATAGCGGAGGTTGTTCGCGGCGGACAGCAGTTCTTTTACATGATAACCGTTACCCGGTCCCAGTTCGAGGATCGCATCTCCGTCCGCCGGAGCGGTCAGCTCCAACGTTTTGCCGATCACGCCCGCATTGTTGTCGTTCATCCGCTCCGCCGCTTTGATGCCGTCTTCTCCCGCGGGGCATTTCAGTTGTCCCGCGATATATTGCTGGTCTTTATTTTCCATGGTCTGCTAATATTTTCCTTAGTATGCTAAAGGTACACAAAACGAGTATATTTATGCATGCGCTCATTACTCATTCTCCTGCTGGTATTGCAGGTACACACAGACCTCGCCGCACAACAACTTCGTGTGGCCGTTGCCGGTATAGACCACGGACATGTGGGCTGGATACTTGGCCGGAAAGACAAAACCGATATTCAGCTGGCCGGCGTGTACAGCGCCGACACGGCACTGGCTAAACGTTATGCCAAACGTTACGGTTTTTCAGAAGACATCATTTATTCCAACCTCGGCAAAATGCTGGATGCAGTGAAACCGCAGGCCGTACTGGCTTTCGGCTCTATACACAGCCACCTTGCGGTGGTGGAAGCCTGCGCTCCGCGCGGCATTCATGTGATGGTGGAAAAGCCGCTGGCCGTGAGTGTTGCGCATGCGCGGAAAATGGAGGCGCTGGCGAAGCAGCACAACATCCATTTGCTTACCAACTATGAAACCAGCTGGTACCCCTCCGTGGCCAGATCCTTCCAGCTGGTGCAGGACAGCAATTACGTGGGGCAGGTACGCAAAGTGGTGATCCACGACGGCCACCAGGGCCCCAAAGAGATCGGCTGCAGCCCGGAGTTCCTGGCCTGGCTTACAGATCCGGTGCTGAACGGCGGCGGCGCGCTCGTCGATTTCGGATGTTACGGCGCCAACCTGATGACGCACCTGATGAAAGGCGAAAAGCCCATCGCCGTTACCGCGGTAACAAGGCACTACAAGCCTTCCGTTTATCCGAAAGTAGAAGACGACGCGACCATCATCGTGGATTACCCCGAAGCCCAGTGCATCATCCAGGCTTCGTGGAACTGGCCGTTTAACCGCAAAGACATGGAGATCTATGGCGACAAAGGCTATGTGATGGCGCCGGACAAGAACAACATACTGCGCCGCGATCCCTCCGGCACAGTAGCGGAGAAAGTAACGGCAACGGATATACCGGTATATGAAGATCCTTTTCTTTATCTCGCGGACGTAGTGAACGGGAAGCAGAACCCGGAAACGGGACTGTACGCCCTGCAGAACAACCTGCTGGTGGTGCGGATACTGGAAGCCGCGAAAGAGTCCGCCCGTACAGGGAAAAAAGTGAAGCTATGAGAAGCGCCGGATGTAAGAAACATCCGGCCACATTATATGATGATAGACTAGACAACTGGACTTTGCTATACTGTAGACCACATCCGCGCCAGTTTAAACGGATGTGTTTGATGTATGGAAAATTTTCTTCTCCATCTCTCTTCTGTATGGTGCGGCTGCCTGCGCTCCCCACCTGGTGACGGCGATCGCGGCGGCTTTCGCTGCAAAAACGGCTGCTTCACGCAGGTTTTTCTGTTCGGCCAGCGCTACTGCCAGCGCGGCATTGAATACATCTCCTGCCGCGGTGGTATCCACCGCTTCCACGGGAACGGGCGGAATAACATGCAGTTGATCGCCGTGCAGCGCCAATGCACCCTGCTCCCCTAACGTCATCACCACCGCTTTCACGCCTTTGCGGCAGATGATCTCCGCCGCTTCCACAGCGCTTTCCATACTGGTAACGGCGATGCCGGAAAGCTGTGAGGCCGCCGCCCTGTTGGGCGTGAATACGGTTACGTATTGCAGCAGCTCCTCGCTGCAGGCATATGCCGGCGCGGGGTCCAGCATCACGGGAACGTGCCGGCCGGCCGCTATCTTCGCGGCCTGCAGCACGGTTTCTTCAGGAATATCCATTTGCAGTAACAGGTAATCTGACTGACCGATCTGCGCGGCGGCGGGCAGCAGCTCTTCGGGCGAAAAGGCGCTGTTGGCGCCCGGCGCGATGGTCATGCTGCTGCGGGCATCCGCATCCACCGTAACAAAAGCCACACCTGAAGCCAGGCGCTGGTCAGAGAGGATAAAATCGGTGTTGATGCCTTCTTCCATCAATTGCTGGATGGCCTGCCGGCCAAAGAGATCGTTGCCGATCCTGGACAGGAAAGTCACCGCGGCGCCGAGACGCGCGGCGGTCACCGCCTGGTTGGCGCCCTTGCCGCCCGGCGTCGTGAAAAACTGATCGCCCATGACCATTCCGCCGGGAACGGGATGGTGGTGGGCCCGGATCACCATGTTGGTAGCCGAGCTGCCTGCAACAGTGATCCGGGGCCTGAGGGTTTGTTTAGTTTGGATGAATGTGCTCTTCATAAACAGCATTTAGGGTGTTTTCAACAGGCGCCATTCCGCCATCTGGAACGTGGTGCCCTTCCTGAGGGCAGTAATGTACAAACGGTAATATTTATACGGCGTTTTATCAGGGAAATAATATTTCATGGTCTGGAAACGCGATCCGAAAAACTGTTCCGTTTGCTGATCCAGTATCACCCAGTCCACATCATTATTCGAACCTTCTATTCTCCATGCTTTGGGATCTCTGTCTATCGCGTCATTGGCGGAAGTCATGGTGTAAGCGCCGGAGCTTGTGGGCTCGGCGAACTCCAGCTTCATCCAGGAGGATGAGAAGCTGCCCAGCAGGAATTTGGTATTTGAATTGTTGTCGATCAGCTTGGGTGAATTCTCGTTGGTGTTGCCATTCTCATGCTGTGTGGTATAGCGTATATTCGTATTCGTTATATCCACTTCTATCAGCTTGTTCGGATCAAGCACCATCACCAGCGTTTTCTTTGCCTCGTCTATAAGGTGCTTTGTAGGATCGCTGATCGTCAGCGCCACCACCGGTTTACGGGTGACGTTATTTTTCAGCGAGGCCGTTTTTACCCGCAGGTTGAACTTCGCGGTATTCGTAAATGCGTCGAATGAAGCATTTTCCGGCAAGGTAAAGTCATCGTCCTTTCTCAACAGCACCCCATCTGTAATGGTGCCGTCGTCGATCAGCTGCTGCGCGGTGTCCGCCGCTTCACTGACACTCAGGGTAAAAGCCCCACCGGCTACACCACCGAGCGAGAGGCTGATGGGGAGCACTACTTCCACCTCACCGAGCGTATGATCGTCGGAAGACGGCAACGTCAGTATGTTACCGGCTTCCGTAAAGGAAAGATAATGAAGGTCGTCTTCACTGATCAGCTCGGAAGTTTTGATCACCACAATAGCCATCTTCCCCGTGGGCGATAATATATTCTGCTTGGTAACATTATCCAGCCGCACCGCCAGTGCGAGGTCCTTGCCGAAATGCTTTTCTACCGCCTGCATGTTCACTTCCAGCATTACCGGCAGCGAATCCAGGCCAAAGCGGATATCCGCGCCCTTGGGCAGCTCGTAATAGGATTCATCCAGCAACACCGTATTTGGCAATGCCTGCTCATCTATCAGCTGCTGGATGGTATCATTGTCCACACTGATGTTCAGCGAGAAATATTTCGGTGCGGAAGCCGACATCACGATATTCAGCGGAATGCTGAGCTTGTCCGTCGTCAGGATGTAGTTGTTCTCATCCGGAACGTTGATCTTGCCCGCCGTGCTGGCGAAAGACACGTTCACGGGGCCCATTGCCTCATCCTGGAATTTTTTATCTTTTTCACAGGCAACGAATATGGCCGCAAAAAGTAGGATCAGCCTGATGTTCATATGGAACGGTTTGTAAGTCAGAAAATTCATTTTTTCAAATGCCGGTATAGGAGGTCACCCATACACGTCCGTCCAGCTTCCACCGCGTGTCCGCCGGTATCTGCAACCAGTTCATCACCTGCCGCACAACATCTATCGGCTGGGGCACCAGTTGTGAAAGGTTGGTGGCGGACGTGGGGCACATCAGATCGCTGAAGTCTTCCCACACATAACCTCCCTTGATCTGGAAATCGTGCCGCGAGTCGCTCTGGTCTTTGAATACGCCACCGAAACCGTCTTTACAGGTCCAGTAACCGATCAGGTAATCCCGGTACGGGTGGGAAGACGGCAACTCGGGACTGCATACGTAGTTAGCCACCACACTGTCCGGCAACGCGGCGCGCCAGAACTTCACTTCCGTGATATAGGCGTTCAGCCACCGCTGGTTGTCCGTTACGTTCCCCGGCATAAAGCCAAGCGTCAGCGGCGCGTCCGTATCAAAGCTGCCGTATTGGGTGATATCCATTTCACGGTTGAAAGCACCGTCCGTATACAGGCGGATAAAACGTTTGTTATCGCGGTTCAGGAAAACGGTGGTGAGGTCGTGCCAGCGGCCATCCGCGATATTGGCGGCGGTAGCCATGTTGAAGCCTTTTCCGTTCTGTCCGAAGTGTACGCCCCATCCGTTCCCTTCCAGTGAAATGTTCCAGCCGGTGTTGTTCCACCAGTCGAGGGACATGTTGTTGCCCATCACGGAAGGATAGGTATAGGAGAAATCGCCGTAGGGCGTGCGGTTTTTCTTGAGTTTCAGCGAGATGGTCACCTCATTGGTATCCGCCAGGTTGTAGTCTTCACGGCCTTCTTCGATGGTAGCGAATACAGCATTGGAAGCATTATCGCCATAAAGGCGCACGGCCTTGCCGGAATAACGGTTACCCGTATACGGCCGGTCGATGAAATTAGGCGTATACCGCGGGGAATAAAAGAAAGTGAAGGTGTTCACTTTGGTATTGCTGAGAATGGTGCCATCATCCTCGCCCGGGTCTATCTGGAAGGGCCCGCCTTTGCCGGAGGTCACCACTACCAGCCAGTCTTCCTGCTCATAGGTGGCGCGGGCCTTCAATGCGGTCATAATGCTGCCGATCTGCTGGTCTGCTTTCAGGATGGCCGCTTTGTATTCCGGGTGGCTGATGTCGTAGCCGTACGTGTTGCCGGCAATCGCCACGCCGCTGAACTGGCCGAACACAAGCCCGGCCGTATCGATCTTCAGTTCGTCCAGCAGGCTGCTCACCATCGCTTCGTCGTTGTTCCCGAATGTCTCGTTCACGTCCGCGCCGGTGATGAGCATGGTGCCGAGGGAATCCGCGGAGCTGTACGCCCCGATGCGGAATGAGGGGTCCCGTTCCTTGATATGGGAAAAGAATACGGGATATTCCTGCAGGCGGTTACCGGAAAAATCCTTGTTCGTAACGCGGTGTTTTTCCTTGCGCACGCCCGTCAGCAGGTCTGCCCAGGCGGTTGCGTTTATACTGAGCGTATCGCTGATGCTGTGCCAGGAATAGATCGCGTGGTCCTGCATCGACTGCAGGGTCGGCGCTTTCGCGTCGCGGACGGATTCCCCGCGCGCACCGTCCACCACCAGCATCAGCACCTTGGGCGTTCTGCTGGTGACGCCGGTCGTATCTTCATATTCCCTTGGTTCTATCAGCCGGTCAAATCCTTTGTTGCAGGCGATCACTGCAAGACCTGCCAGTATCAGCGCTATCCATAACTTGCTGTTCATGAGCTGTGATTTTTATTCTTTTAATAACAACCGGATGATGTTGCCGGCATCTTTTTCATTGAACCTGTAAAAGCTGCCGAGCAGCAATGCCTGCGTTTGACCGGAAGAGTTCTTCGTTTCAAATACTTTCGACAGCGATCCCTCGAAATCACCGACGTTGTTGTAGCCGGTAGCCAGCGTACCGTCGGGATTCAGGATCATCAGCCCTGTGCGGTGAACGGGACCATAATTGCGGAAGTAACCGTTCACTACAATGAGGCCGTTGTTCAGCTGCTGCGCATGAAAATAGCTGTCGTTGTTGCCCATCGGCAGCGGCTGGAAGGTTGGATCTACCGTACCGTCCTTGTTCAGCAGCACCAGGCCGTTGTAGTCCTGTCCGTTGAATTTGCGGAAGTTGCCGGCCAGGATGTATTTCTGCGTAACCGCGTTGTAGCGGATGCTGCCGATGCCATTGTCCGCGCCCAGTCCACCGAAGCCCGCATCCAGACTACCATCTGTATTGAGCCGCGCGATGAAAGGCGCATCCTGCCCGTTGTATCTTGTAAAGCGGCCTACGATGATCAGCTTGCCGTCGTCCTGCATGAATGCGTCGAAGATAGGGCCGTTGGCGCCGTCGAAGCTGCGGTGGCGGGCCAGGTCGTAGTTGAAGGAAGAGTCCAGCGATCCGTCCGGGTAAAAGCGGATCAGCTGGCGTACCATCGTACTGTCCGTGATCAGCGAGTCACGCTCCATCAGGTAATCTGATTTGTCGTAAACATATTGCAGGTAGTAGTTGAACCCTCCTACCGCGGTGATCATGTTGTTATGCACGAATACCTTGTCTATGCCGCCGTCCGTACCGCCGTTGAAAGCAGGCAGCGTGTCCTGCTTGGTGAAAGTGTTCACCGTAGCGGTATCCAGCGAGCCGTTGTTGTTCAGCACGGTGATGTTGCGCATTTCCGCCTGGTGAATATCGTATGATGAAAATCCGCCGGCGATCACCAGCTTGCCATTAGGCAGCACGGCGATGGAGGAAAGCCCGCCGTCCGCGCCTTTGCCGGACAGCAGCGTACGGTCTACTTCACCGTCACGGGAAGTAAGCACGATGCGGTTCAGCGGCTTCACCACGCCTTTGCGGTCGAAGTCCGAGAAATAGCCTGTGAATAAAAGACGCCCGTCCGGGTACTGGTACACATCGGAGATCCGGTTGTTGGAGCCGGTGACCACTTTAAAGTTGGGGTCTACTTCGAGCTTGCCTTTCACGGAGAAAACGGGGCCGAAGAAGATCTGATCGCCGATGGTGATGGAGGAAACGCCGGTGCTGGCCGTTGCCGGAACTTTCACCTGGATGCCGGCGGAGTCTACAGATACGATCTCACCGGCTTCGCTGTTGAAGTTGAAGCTGATCGAATCCTTGTGCGGCACGAGGCCGGTAGCTTTGAAGCGGATCACCGTGCCGGGCGCTCCATCTCCGGGCGTGGGCGGATCGGTGCTGAGCTGCACGCCCAGCGGCTTGCGTCCGCCTGCATAGGGGTCCGGGAATGTTTTATTGTCCTTCTTGCAGGCCATGAACACGCCAAAGGCGAGCAAGGCCAGGCCGGTATATTTCGTTAGTTTCATGTTCGTGGTTCTGTTTTTATCAATCATCGGAATCCATTATCACCTGCATGTCTGCGAGGAATTTGCTGTAGTCCCATCCGAAATAGTTATGATCGTCCCGCAATACATGCACCGCGCCGTTGTAGGTGAGGATGTTGCTGGATGCCACATCTGTGCGGAACCAGTTATCGAGCGGCCTGGCGGGGTTCGGGATGTAGGCGATGGACAGCTGGCGGTAGCCTACATATTTTACGCCGTTATCATCGTTATAGATCACGCCGATGTTCATGGCCGTGCCGTTCCAGGAAAGATAACCTTGCCCGGGATAGATGGAGCGGAGGTTGTAATCGATCTGCGGATAATCCTTGAGCTGGTTGGCGCCGCGGAACATGTAGGTCTGCAGGTACTGGCTCCAGATGACCGCGGGCACGTCTTCGAGGTTCACGATGGTATCATAGCCGAGCGTATAGAGGTTCTGGTTCAGCCGTTTTACCAGCCGGCCGATGCTGCGGTCCGTTGGTGAAAAGAAGGTGAGCGTATCTTCGCGGAACACTTCTTCCATGCCGGCCAGCCGCACCACGGCCGCCACACTGTCAAAGTGGAAAGGCACCGCATCCAGGTAATCCATGGTGCTGCCTTTAAAATTGGGGTCGTGCACGCCGGAGTCCCTGTAATACTCATCTTTCTTACAGGCGCTCATCCACACCAGGATGCCGAGTAAAACAGTTAAAACAGGTAGCCTGTTGATCTGCTGCATAAAATATGTTTTATCGTAACCAATAATTATTCAGTTGCATGTACGGGTTGTTATCCAGCACGGAAGGGCTGAGCGGCCAGGTCCATCCGCCGTTCTCGAATTGCGCCTGGGTAAGCGGGTAATAACACCATTGCGCGTTCATCACCCTGCCGGTGCGCACCAAATCGAAATAATAATGTCCTTCCATCATCAGCTCCTTCACCCTTTCGGTAAAGATGGCTTCTTTCAGGGCCGGCCCGCCGCCGCCCTGGTACAGCGTCGTTCTTGCGCGGCCGCGCACCAGGTTCAGCAAACGGGTGGCTTCCCCGTCCTGGGTACCCAGTTCCGCCAGCGCTTCGGCATATATCAGCAGGGAACCGGCGTATCGCAGCACGATCAGGTCGTTGTCCACGTTCACGTCCGCGTTGCCCTGTTCGTGCAGACTGTTATATTTCAGGAAGAGGAAAGTGCCGTCGTTCGCGTACATCTGCGCATCGAACCACATTTCGGTACGGGCGTCCGGTACGCCGGAGGGATACAGGCGGCGCAGGTGCTCGGAGCGGATGAACGTAAAGCTGTACTGGTGGTTGTGCGCCGGGCGCTTGTATGGCCAGTGTGTTACGAACTCGGAGAGGTCGTTCCATTTATCGCCCAGCGTTTCGCCGTAGTTGGAATTGATCACGATGTCAAAAAGGCTTTCTTCCGAACGGCCTTTGAAGATGGTGAAAGATTCCTCGATGGGCAGCAGCCGGTATGATTCGCTTTCTTCCAGCTCCTTTCCGGCGGCGGCCGTTTGCTCGTAATATTTCCTTGCATTGGCCTTATCGAAACCGGCGTTCCACATGGCCAGCTCCATGATCAGGGCCAGCGCCGCTCCCCTGCTGGCGCGCGCGCCGCGGTAGGCGGGGTCGGTGAAGGTCCAGGGCAGGTCGTTCTTGGTGTTGTTCAGCTCTTCGATGCAATTATTCACCACTACCGTCATCTTTTCGCGGGGCAGCGGCGTTTCATGATAGGCGTCCGTGAAATAAGGCACATCGCCCCAGAGCCTGACCATGATGAAGTACGTAAGGCAACGCATGAACACCGCTTCCGCCTGGTATTTGCGCACATCGTCGGCGGACAGGCCGGCGATCTGCCTGCGCGTCAGCTCATAATGAAGGATGTTGCTGGCCTGGATGATGCGGTAAAAAGGTTTCCATTCCGTGAAGCGGCGTAAGTTGAAGATATTCCAGAAATCCTTGCCGGAGGGGGTGTTCACCACATTCATCAGGTCGTTCTGCGCAATAACGCCAACGAATGAACGATCGTTCCCGTCGTTCTTCTGGGGAGATTCGCCCATCATGCCCGCGCGTAACTCGCCGGCGGCGGAGAACAACGGAAATGCGCCGGTAGCATCCCGGAACAGGCCGTAAATGTCCCAGGCATTCTGCTCCACATCTTCCGGCGTCTGGAAGAATGCGTTGCCGGACAAGCGGTCCAGCGGCTTCACGTCCAGGAACTTCTTGCACCCGTAATGCGTGGTCAGCGTGAGCAGTGCCGTGATATATATTATCCTGCGAAACATATTCAATGCTTTTATGATTAAAATTCTACGTTCAAACCAACATTATAAGAACGCGGTATCGGGTAACCGCCGGACTGGTCGCGGCCGAGCGCGGACACGTTCTCGGGGTTCGGGCCGCTGTAGCTGGAAAACGTGGCTACGTTGTTGCTGGAAAGGTAAACACGTACCGAATTCAGGCCGTAGCGCTGCGTGAACGTTCTGTCCAGCAGGTAAGCCAGCGAGATGGTGTTGATCTTGAAATAAGACCCGTCTTCCTGTATCAGCGTCTGATCGTAGCGGTAGGGCCTGATCTGCGAGTAACGCACGTAATCGAACGGATTCGGGTATGCAGCGCTGCTGCCCTGCCCTTTCCAGTAATTCACGGTATTGAAATCCACGATCGCCTTCGGGTCGTACGGATTGCCGAGGTATTGCATCCTTTGCGCCAGCGCATTGTTGAGCACATCGCGGATGGCGGTGTAGGAAGCGCTCATGTTAAAGGAAAAGCTCTTCCAGTTCAGGCTGGACTGCAAACCGCCTGTAACAAGGGGTTGCGAGTTGCCGGCCGCGATGTAATCGTTATTGGTGAGAATGTAATCGCCGTCCACATCCTGCCAGATCGGGTCGCCGGCGCGGAAGTAACTGGTGCCGCCGCCGTTGCGGTAAGGCAGGCCGGTAGCGGGATCTACAGGTACGTCCTTGTCGGACGAATACACGCCGATCGTATTGAAGAGGTAGTTGGTGAGCGAGTTGCGGCCTACGCGGTAAAGAATGTGCTGCGAGGTGTTACCGTCGAACTGCACGAGCTGCCGCGCGCCGTCAGGCAGGCTGGTGAGGATGTCTTTGTTGATAGCGCCGTTCACGGAGATGGTCCAGTTCACGGCGGCGGTGCGCGGAAGCGGGCGGAACGTGAGCATCAGCTCGTAGCCGTAGTTGATGAGCGATGTTTCGTTCGTGGTGATGAAATCAAAGCCCGTCATGTTCGACACGGATTTATTGCGCAGCAGGTTCAGCACCGTTTTGTAGTATGCGTCAAAGAGCACTTCCACGCGGCTGTTGAACAGCCCCAGCTCCATACCGAAGTTGTATTGCGTGGTGGTGGTGGGTTTCAGGTAGGTGTTGGGCAGCTGGCCGAAGTTGATGCCCAGGCGGGGATTCGCGTTGTAGGTCCCGCGCGGGTCATAGGTTCCGTAGATCGCGAAGATATCGCCCTGCGGCACGATGTTCTGCCCCCAGCTTCCGCGGATGGAGCCGTAGGTGAGCCAGGAGCTTTCCGTAAAAATGTTTTCCTTGTTGAAGTTCCAGCGGACGCCCACGGAGGGGTTTTTTGAATAGGGATCTTCAAAGCCGCTGCCGGAGGAGCCGTCCAGCCGGTAGCTCGCGTCCAGCACATACTTTTGTTTGTAGTTGTAGCTGAACGTTCCGGCAAAGGAGGCGATGTGCCCCTTGCTGTAGTTGTCCAGGAGGCCGCCGCCGCGGGAGGCCCATCCATCAAAACCCAGCGGGCCGCGGTACTGGTCGTTCGGCGTTTTCTCCTGCTGGATCAGCTGGCCCTGGAAGCCACGGTTCTGAATTTCGTTGAATAAGGCGATGTAAAAATTATGCTTCTCCTTCAGCGAGAGGAAATAGGACAACATGTTACGGTTGCTCAACGTGAACTTGCGGTCGTTGTACGCATACACCTGTGAAAAGTCGTTACGCGCCGCCGCGGGCGTGAAGCGGTCTTCGGTGTTGGACGAATAGTCGTAGCTGACGAAAGTGGCCGCGTTAAGACCGGGCACAAACTGGTAGTTGATGTCTACGCTGGTGCGCACGTTCGCTGTTTTGTTATCGTTTTCTGTGCCCAGCGCGGACAATACGGATGAAGTGCTCTGGTAGAACGAAGGGCCGGGCAGCAGCGACGATGCGTTGGCATTGCTGGAAACCCCGTTCTGGATAAGGCCGTTACCGTCCCCCTTGTTCCTTTTGCCAACCTGCGTGGAAAGCGTGGTCAGCACGCGGAGCTTGGGCGTAGGCTGATACAGCATATTGGTGTTGATGGAATAACGGTCGAAGCCGGTATTGCGGATCACGCCATTCTCGTGGTAATAACCGAGGTCTACTTTGTAGTTGAACTTGGGATCGCCGCCGCTGATGTTGGCGTTGTGCGACTGGTTATAGGTGGTGCGGTAGAAGATGTCCTGCCAGTTGGTGGAGTTGTTGTAGTAAGGGTTCAGGCTGTCCGCCAGGAAAGGCGTGGCGGAAATGCGGTAGATATCGTCCAGGTTCTTGCTGTTGTAGATCTGGTTGATGCGCAGCCGTCTCTCTTCCACCCCGCCGATGGTCTCCCGCAGCTTCGGTGGCGTATTCACGAAGAAGTTGCCGGTGTAGCGCACACGCGGCACGGCGGAGCTGCCGCGGCGGGTGGTGATGAGGATCACCCCGTAGGCCGCTCTTGAACCGTATAGGGCCGTTGCCTGCGCATCTTTCAATATCTCCATGCTCTCGATGTCTTCCTGCGGGATGAGCGAGAGAGGGCTTACACCGGGTCCGACGGACTGGTAACCGTATTCAAAGTTGGCATCCGCCTCAATGGGCACCCCGTCGATCACGTACAGCGGAGAGGTCGGCGACAGGAAAGCGTCGTTACCATTGCCTTTCACGTCGATGTTGGACAAACCGCGGATCTGTATCATACCGCGGCCGCCGGGGGTGCCGGTGTTGTTCTGGATGTTGAGGCCCGGCACGCGGCCCTGCAATAATTGTTCTACGTTAGACACGGGAATGTCCTGCAGGTCCTTGCCGCTGATCTTCACCGTGGAACCGGTGGAGGTTTCGCGGGTTTTACGCTGGTAGCCGATGATCACTGTTTCATTCAGCTTGTTCTCGTTCACGGACAGCCGCACGTTGATCTCTCTTTTGCTGTTAATCTTGACCTTGTAGTCGGAAAAACCGATGTAACGGAACAGCAGCGTGCCGTTCGCGGGTACCATCACAGAGAATGCGCCATTCTCATTGGTCACGCCCACCGGTTTGGGCGGCGTACCTTCCTGGATGCTCACGCCCACCAACGGCTCATTGGTTTCGGCATCCCTGATCACGCCCCTTACCTGGATCTTTGCCGGTGTCTGTGCCTGTGCAACGGCGCAGGACAATATACACAGCAATAAGCCTGCAATACCTGGAAATTTCATGAGTGTAGAGTTTATCATTAACTGTGATTGTATTTATTCGTCGCGGAACCTTGGATTATGCTGGAAGAAGAATATGATCTCCCAGTCGCCTTTCCGGTATATGGAAAAGGAAAAGTCGATGGAGCAGGTTTCGCGGATATTGCCGAAACCAACGCGGTCCCAGATGAATTTCACATATGCCTGCGAGCCGTCTCCATTCGTGTATTTCGTCCGGTAGCGAATGAGCGGGATGGGATAAGCCACATCATAACGCACTTCCGTTTTGGTGGTAACGCGGTTGAAGCCGTGCACTAAGGTATCCCAGGCCGTGCGGTTGAACCGCGCGGGGTCTATGGGCAGTGAGTCCTTGTCCATGAACTTGAAGGTGAGCGAGTTGCCGTCGCCCTTTCTGTTGAACAGCACACGCACGCTGTCGCTGCGCAATCCCAGGTTCGTTTCATCATCTGTCACGTTCTGCACGCCGGGATTGTTGTAGATCAGCTTGAACACGGAGGAATCGGAAGGATTGGGATAGTTCGCGCGCTGAAGACCGGTTACGGCGTCATATTCATAGGGCGCGTAGGGCTGTTCGCGGTAGGGCATCAGCGCCAGGTCCGTATACACGTTCTTGCCGCCGGAGTTGGAGGCTTCCACATCGAAGAGATAACCGGAATCCGGTTGCTCACGCAGGATGGAGTTGTCCGCTGCCGCCCAGAGAATGAACTCGCCGGAGTTGGGGCGGATCTCCCAGGCCGGGTGCGTTTCCACCACCCGCTTCGCATCTATCTCCGCGAGCGATTTTTCCTCGCCGGTGTAGGCCTGCTTCCATACGAGCGTCTGCACCGGCTTTCCGAGGTCCGTTGCCGGCTCGCCGGTTGTTTTGTAACGTACGTTGGTGATCTTGAACTGAATGGGCGTGCTGGAATTGTCTGTATTGAATATCTGGGAATACAGCGTGGTCCTGCCCATAACGGGACTGAACACTTTCTGGTTGTACACTGCGCGGGGGCTCAGGTAGTCCAGGTCGTCCGGCGCCCACTTCCGGCAGGCGGCCGCTGCCAGCACAAATATGATGACCGTTAGTATTTTCCTTTGCATGATCTTATTTTAAAGTTTGGCTGTTAGTTCAATGGACGGATGGTGATATCCTTTGTATCATACCCGCCGTCTTCCACAAAAAAGACCATTTCCTGCGGCCCTTTTTCCAGGTGCACGGTGGTAACGGTGGTGCCCCAGTTGCTGTAATCCCCCGTATTGGGAATGACCACTGTGCCCGTCTTGTTCTCACCGTTGAACTCTATCCTGAATTTGCGGTTGTTGTTGGGCGTGCCTGTTCTCACATAAATATTGTAGAAGCCGGTGTTCTTCACGTCCACACTGTATTTCATCCACTCACCCGTATCCATCCAGCCGATATGATATCCGCCGCCTTCATTCCTTGTCAGATCTATGTCCACGCCTTCATTGGGACGGTATTTGCCGCCGTTGTTGCCGGTGTTGTTATCATGGTATCCAATACCTTCGCCGCCGGGAATGAAATCCTCGAGGGTGATGGTGCCAGGGATCGGCAGGGGCCGGTCTTTCGGCAGGAATTTGATAAAGCGGAGATCGTAGTTGGCGAAGTCTTCGTACAGCTTCAGCACGTGCTTTCCCGCGGTCAGGTGAATGGTGGTGGTGATATCCTGGAACCGGTTGAAGCCGCCGGAGCTAGGCATGAGGAGGAAACTGCCGACAATGGGCTGGTCGTCCAGTTCCAGGTGAATGCGGCCGTTGTCGTTGGGGCTGCCGTACCGCAGCGTAAAGTAATATTCGCCGGTTTCTGTAATGTCTACCGTATATTTCAGCCATTCGTCCGCTTCCGTCCATCCTACTTTCATACCGTTCTCTTCCGCGTTGGTCACGTCTACCCATTCGGTGGGGCGCTTGCCGCCGTAGTTATCCCGGGAATGATCCTGGTATGCCACCCGGGGGCCGCCACGGTCGTACTGTTCCAGGCCGATGACGCCGGGCACGTAGAAGGGATATTCGTTATAGGGCGTTGAGTTGGTGGGGTTCATTCTGCGGATGAACTCGTCGAAACCGAACATGTGGTCCTTTTCGAGGATGTTCACAAAGCCGTTGGTGGTGCGGATATCGATGGCCATGGTGTTGGCGGAGCTCCAGCGGTTGGTGTAGATCACGCCTTTGGTATCGCTGTAGCGGATCACACCGGGACCGCCTTTCACGTGCCCTTCGGCATCGGCGTAGTTCAGCTTGCCGTGCATCAGGTAGCCGTACCGTATAGCCGGCATCGTTAGACCGTCCTGGAACAGCATGCTGTCCGCCCGGATCACGCCGCGCACAATGTAGCGGCTGACGAGTGAATCCAGCTGTTCCACCGGAACGGTACCGATGTGCATCAGCGGGCGTTCCTGGAGGTCGCGGAGCGTGTTCATATTATCAACCGCCTGTTTAAAGCTGGCATCGGCGGGCGCAAACACGGTATAGGCGCCATCCCGGAGGCTGTCGCCCAGGTTCACGCGGTCCACTGCCAGCAGGAAAGAATCATATTGATGCTGCTCTTTCAGGAAATCGTAGATGTTCCCGTCATAGCTTTTCAACTGGTTTTCATACGCATAAAAACCCTTATCTTTTTTACAGCCCAGGTAGGTCAGGAGAACGAGCAGACCAGCGAGCATTGTTATGTTGCGCATTGCTTTACTAGTTTTTATCATTGCCAATAAGGATTCTGTTTGATCAATGGGTTCTGTGTCAGTACGTCGTTCGCCACGGGCCAGTAGATGCCGCCGTTGCGGATCAGCTCGAGGAAAGCGGGATTATTCTGTTTGATCTTCTGGTAGCGGATCAGGTCGAACCAGCGCCAGCCCTCTCCCATCAGCTCCTTGCGGCGCTCGAGGAAGATGGCGTCGATGAGGTCGCCTTCGCTGGCGTCATATTTTTTGATCTTGCGCAGATCGCGGATCGTGTTCAGCAGTTCGATGGCGCTCGTTTGCTGACCGATGACGGCCAGCGCTTCCGCCTGCAGGAGCGCGATGTTTTCCAGCCGCGTAACGAGGATGCTGCTGGAATAAATGCGGAATGAGGGGTCTGTGGTGCCGCCGTCCTGTATTTCTTTTACTTTGTTGAAAATGGGCACCTGGCTGGCGAAGCTGGTGAAATAGCGTTGGGACGTGGGGGCGCCGGTAAGGGTGTCCAGGCTGAAGCGCTCGTCCTGCGGCAGGTTGAACACCGAGAGGATGGTGTCTTTCGGCACATAAATATCTGGCAGCGCTTTGTTGACCACCGGCCGGGCGAGGGTCAGCTCTTCGATGTGACCGGAGAAGGATGCGTCCACGTGGCCCCAGTCGAAGTTGAAGCCGAGGATGTGGTTGTGCTGCTTCCAGTGGAAGTAACCGCCCCTGCGGGTAAGGTCTTCAGTGCTGAGGTAGTAGCTGCCGGATTTTCCGTAGTTGTCCAGCACAAACTTTCCGTATACGGAGGCGTCTACATATTTGCCCTGCCAGGCGGCCACGTGGGCGAGCATGGCGTAAGCGGTGAGCTTGCGGGCGAGGGTACCCATCCAGCGGGCGTTGCTTTCGTTATAGTAGTTACCCAGCTGCTGGGGGTCGTTCGCACTGTACTGGTATGGCAGATCTTCGGCGGACTGCAGCATTTCCTTTTCAATGAAGGCCAGCACCGTTTCCTGCTTTTCGCGGGGTTTGCTGGTGAACACGCCATCGTGCGAAGCGGTGATCAGCGGCACGTCGCCCCATACGGTCACCAGGCAGAAGTAAGTGTAGGCACGCATGAAGCGCATCTGCGCAATGTCTACCCGCATGTTCTGGTCCGTGTATTTGGGATCGCGTTCCTTCACTTCCCCGACGTGTTCCAGGAACATGTTGGCGGCGTTGATCACGGCATAGAAACGGCGCCAGTTGGAGAGCGATTGCAGCAGCGGGTATTGCGCCCGGAGATCGCCGCGGATGATCGCCTTCAGGTCCTGCCGCTGCAGCGCCACAAAGTCGCCGTTCCGCAGCTCGCCGTACATCCAGAACGCATTGTTGTCCGCCAGCGCGGCGCGCATCAGGCCGTACACGCTGATCAGCGCCGTGCGGGTATCTTCATGGGAGTTCCAGAAGTTCTCTTCAGACACTGCGTGGGTTGAATCGATGTCCAGCAGCTTCTTGCAACCTGCCGTCAGCAGGCAGCCCAGTAAGATCGTAGATATGAATAGTTGCTTCATGTTAGAGTTCCATTTTTAAACCGATGGTATAAGTCTTCGGGATGGGCAGGCCATAACCATTGTCAAAGCCGTTGTAGTCCACCAGCTCGGGATCACCGCCGGTGTAAGGCGTGATGGTGAAAAGGTTGCTGCCGGTGCCGTAAATGGTGAGCCTGTGCAGCGCGCCGTTCTTCTTCCACCATTTTGCCTGCGTCATATCATATTGCAGCGAAAGGGTGCGCAGCTTGAGGAAGGAACCATTTTCCAGGAACAGGTCCTGGTCCGTGCGGTAAGGAATGACGGTGCTCCAGGGATTGTAAACGGGGTATTGATCGTAGTTGCCCGCTTTCGTCCAGAAGGTGATCTCCTTCACGGCGCTCATGTCTATCTTTCCTTCCCTGTTCACGAAGTCCATGCGGTTCGCCATTTCATGGTTCATGATCTTGCGGCCGAGGGTATAATAGAATGCAAAACCAAGGGTAAAGCCACGGTAGCTCACATCACTGTTGAAGCCGCCGGAGAAAACCGGCAATGCATGGCCCGTCAGTCTTTTATCATTATCATCGATCACATAATCGCCATTCTGATCCTTCCATTTCGGATCACCGGCGATCATAGGAATACCTTTGTAGTTCAGCTGTTTCTGTGAACCCGGCTCTACGGGCACATCGCCATCGCGGTTATAAATACCGTCGTTTTGCAGCAGCCAGTACTGATCGATGGAATGGCCCACCTTCAGGAGCTTTGTGCCGTTGGCCACCACCAGTTCCTGCAATCCATCCGGCAGGGCAAGCAGGGTGTTGCGGTTGTAGTTCGCGTTCACACCTGCTACCCACCGTACCTTGTAATCATCTGGCAGCATGGACATTTGCGCGGAGAGGTCAACGCCCCTATTGCGCACTTTCATGCCGTTCTTGTACTGAATATTGTAGCCATACTCCGCGGAGAAAGGAATGCCGAGCAGCATATTTTTGTCTACCCTGTCATAAAAGGCAAGGGACAGGTTGAGCCTGTTCTGTATGAAACCTGCATCCAAACCTACTTCCAGCTGATCGGTATACGGCCATTTGATACCGTAGCCGATATACCCGGAGGAATAAGCACGGCTCATGCCGGGGAAGCCGTTATAGGAAAAGCGAACGGGGTTGTTGCTGAATGAAAGGTCAGACGTGTATTGCGGGCCTTCGCCAAAGCGGTCGTCCGGCAATAATCGTCCTACCCTTCCCCAGCTGGCGTGCAGGCGCAGGCTGCTGATGCCTGCGTGGTCCGCCAGCCAGAGTTGTTTGGCGTTCAGGCCGCCGGCAAAAGTAGGCGCGAACATCCACCAGTTGTCCGGCTGCGCGCTCGAAGAACCGTCTGCCCGCAGTAACACGGAAAAGTCCAGCAGGTCCTTGTACTTGTAGGCGCCGCGGCCGTAAAAAGATAACAGGCGGTGGCGGTGCTGGTCCAGGAACATATAGGTCAGCTCGTGGCGGAAGGACTTGGTGCGGAATTTATTGTCGCCGTCCTCGGTATTGAGCAGGTTCACGCGGATCAGGTCGTTCGGGCCTTTGTAAGCGTATGCGTAGTTGTAGCGGTTGTAATCCGACTGAAACACTTCACCCGCTTCAATGGTGAGGTCATGCACCTTGTTCCACTGATGCCGGAACGTTACGGTGTTATCGAAGAACACGCGCTGGTTATAGCCGAAATAATTGGAAACATAGTTCACTGTTTCCAGCAATGTGCTGGGATAGAACAGGTCCCGCAGACCTTCGTTGTAATCGAAGCCGAAGGCGGAATTGAACTGGAACTTGTCGGAGAAACGGATGTTCATTTTGAAATATCCGTTCACTTCGTTGAGCTTGTTTTCATCGAATGACTTGGTGTATTCATTCCGGAAACGCGCGTAATAATCTTTATTCGGGGGAAGCGGGTTGCTCAGGTCCGGCATGTACTGCATTTCCGCAAAGCGGTCGCGGAGGAAAGTATTGCGGGTCCTTTCCAGGCGGGTGCCGTTGATCATGGCGGACACGGTGAAGCCGCGGATGGGCACCATGTTGATCTCGAACATGGCGTTATAGCGGTCCAGGCGGGCGCCATCCGCCGGGTTGTTCGTTTTGCGGTTGCCTACGGCAAACATGAAGTTCGCGCGTTCGGTACCGCTGGAAAGGCTGGCGTTCACACCATATACCATCCTGTTCTTAAAGTAAAGGTCAGACCAGTTGGAGGGGCCATAATATGCGTCGTTCGTGGAGTCGCGCAGGTACAGCGGATAGTTCTGCAACTGGTCTGTGTTCGCGTACTTATCGTAGAACGGCTGGCGGAAATCGTTCTCGAATTTGGCGTTCGTGGTGAATGTGGACGGCCTTTGTACCATGCCGAAATATGTATTGAAGCTGATCCTTCGTTTACCCGTTACCGGAGCTTTGGTGGTGAGGAGTATCACCCCGCCGTTGGCCGCCCTGGGGCCGTACATCGCGGCCCTTCCGAAATCCTTTATCACTTCAATGGAAGCGATATTGTCCGGGTCGATGGAAGAGAGGATGTTGGTAGCCGGCCCGATCCTGTTATAATCATATAACTGGATGTCGAAGGCAAAAGGATGGTCCATGATCATGGGGATGCCATCGAGGATGACGGTGGGCTGCGCTTCATAAATGTCGCGGCTGCTGATAATGGGAATAGCGGTGCCTCTGAGGAACATGCTCATGTTACTGCCAGGCTCTCCGCTGGGTTCCTGTACATACACGCCCGCGGCATTGCCTTTTATGAGCTGCTGCAGCGAGGAATAAGGATAAATGTTTTCGCGCTCCATTATTAAGGTGTCCGCCTTTCGGGTAACGGGCGGAGCCTTCACGGGCTTCGTGGAATCCTGCATGAGGCGGGTGCCGGTGGCCCCGGCGGCATGGGCATGGGCCAGGCAATACATCAGCAGGCACGTGATGTTGATCCGTACAAATGAACACATAAGTATATATTTTTTATAGGCAGAAAAAGCCCTGCCCGGCAGCGGTGGTTACACTGTCCAGTCCGTGGAAAAAATAAATAGTCTTGAAAAAATACCTGTTAACCTTTCGCTAGAAAATCGATTTAGCATTTGAACGTCGAAAATATACTGTAAGCCTAAATCGATTTAGCATTCAGCTTATAGTTTTTGGAGGCTCTTTCATAGCTTTTGCATACTTAGGAATTTTTTTTAGTCGGGAAATTTTAATCAGTCCATCATTTATTAAGCGATTCCAGGAAACATAACGTGTCGCAACATGCGGCTATCCTTTTACTCTGGGTTCCTGATCTGGTTGAATGTATTTTGTACGTTTATTAAGACCAAATATAGACAGGTTCATGATAATATTTTTACCATTTTTACATGTTAAGCGATAATCCCAAAAAACGTATTTATTTATAAAAAGCGCTAAATTGTCGGGGTCAACCAAATACATGAAGTGAACAAAACGGATAAACCCAAAAAACAGGCCGCCCGGCCGGGGAGCGTTCCCATGGGTTATAATTCGTTTATTTGACGCCATTATTGATCAATACATTCGTTTTACCGCTATGTCGAGAGCAGATACGCTTATCAGGCTTGTGCATACGCTCACCAAAGCCGAAAAACGTTACTTCCGGCTGTATTCATCACTACAGCAGGGCAGCAAGGACTACGTCAAACTGTTCGATCTGCTGGAGAGCAACATTTATCCGAATACCGCCGCCGCACGTGAAGCATTTTCCCATGCCTGGCCGGGCACCAGCTACGAGGTATGCAGCAAGTACCTTTACAAAGTGATCATGGACTGCCTGCTCCACCTCCGCCTGCAGCATAACCAGCAGGCGAGCCTTACGGGGCTGCTGCTGAAAACTGAGATACTGTTCGAGCGTTCCCTGCATGAAAAAGCGATGCATGAATTACAGCGCATTCAGCAATCGGCCCGCAGCAGCGAAAAACACGTGCTGCTGCTAACGGCCCTGCAGCAGGAAATGCAGGCAATGCATATGCTGGACTATGCGGAGATCAGCGAAAAGGAACTGCTGGCGAAACAAACGGTCATCAGCGGCGTGATCCGCTCCATCCGCCATAACCATCAGCATCACAATTTATATGAACTGCTGCGCCACCGCCTGCTGCATAAGGGCACCGTGCGCACCGCCCAGCAAAGCGAAGCGCTGAACGAGCTGCTGCTTCATGAGCTGGACCTGGTATCCAAAATGCCGCCGGAAACACTGGAAAGCATTAAAACGCACCTTCTCTTCCAGGCCAACTATTTCCTGATCACGGGCAACTACAACGAAGCGCTGAAGACCTTTTACGAGCTGGACAAGCTGCTGGAAAGCCATGAGAACGTGTGGGCGGATACGCCGGCGGAGCACTTGTACGTGATCGAAGGGATACTGGACAGCCTTCGTTCCACCGGGCATTACAAGGAACTGCACCTTTTCCTCTGGAAGATTCGCCGCTTCAAAAGCGAGGCGCCGTATATAGAGGTGATGGTGCAGCGCCTGCTGTTCATTTATGATACGGCGAGCTATATCGACTGCGGCGACTTTGAACATGCGCTCAGCCTGCAAAAGGAATATAAACAGTCCTTATTCCGGAACATGCACCTGCTGGATACGGGCAAGCAGGCGGAAATATATCTCTACCAGGCGCTGGTGCACCTGGGGAACGAGGATTCCAACAGCGCATACGCCAGCCTGGAACAGGTATTGCAGCATGGGGGCACGTACAGCCATCTGCCGATCTTCCGCACTTTCAAGCTCATTCACCTGCTGCTGCATTATGAAATGGGGAACTATGAATACATCCATTATGAAACGCGCGCTTTCCGCAGGCATCTGCAGGCGGATACGAAGCGTTCGCACCTGCTGGAACGAACGGTGATCCGTTTCCTGCGGCTGGGCGAGCTTTCACCGGTGATGGCGAACCGCATGGCGATGTGGAAAAAGATCAGCCAGCAATTCGACAAGATCCGGGAATCGCGGTATGAAATGCAGCTGATGAAGCTGTTCGATTTCTCCGCGTGGATAGAAGCGAAGCTGAAGAAGCAGCCGCTGCGGGAAATCCTGCAGGAGAAATACCAGCATGCGCATAACGGGTAACATTACCTGACCTCGAACACATGCGTGCCCGCGGCCACCTGTACCTCCTGCCCTGCCTGCTTCCCTTTGAGATAAGCGTTCGGTTTGTCGAAATGCACCGTGGCGGTGGAATTGGCCGGTATGGTTATCGTATAGGCGATCTTGTTACCTTTTCTTTTCCAGGAAGTGATGATCTTTCCCTGCGGGCCGTTGTGCTCGGCTTCAAAATGGTTCAGTCCCGGTACGAAGTGCGGACGCAGGACCACATTTTTGAAACCGGGCTGGCGCTCATCGGGGTAAATGCCGCCGAGGCCCTTGTAGAGCCATGCGCCGATCTCCCCGAACATGATATGGTTGCGGGAAATGTCGCGGGTAGCGTTGATATCCCAGTTCTCGTACAGCGTAGTAGCGCCGTTCACGATCCACCAGCCCCATGAAGGAAAGTCTTCCTGGCTGGCTACCCTGTAAGCGATATCCGGGTAACCGTTCTCGCTCAGTGCGTTCAGGATGGCCTTCGTGCCCAGGAGGCCGACATCCAGGTGAAAATTATCCTGCTCCACACGTTTGGCGAGATGAGCGGCCGTTTTGCTTTTCATATCTTCCGGCACAAGGCCCCAGAACAATGCAACGCTCAGCTCGGTCTGCAAACCTTTGCTGTACATGCCGGTTTGCGCATCGAGATATTTATCGTTGAAGGCTTTCTTTATTTTTTCCGCCAGCGCAGTATATTTCGTATAGTCGTCTGATTTACCCAGCAGCTTTGCTGTTTTTGCGAGGATGGTGGCATCGGTAAAATAGTAGGCGGTAGACGTGAACTCCACCGGCGATTTGGATTTCACGGGCACCCAGTCGCCAAGCCCCCAGGTGGTGAGGCCGGAAGGATAAAGATCATCGATATGGTTTACATACCTTTTGATGTTATCGTAACAGGCTGCCAGCAGGCTCGTATCGCCGTAGAAAAGATAAATATTCCAGGGTATGATGGCGATGGTGCTGGTCCAGTCCGGACCGTTGCCCCATTCGTAGCCCCATCCGCCGGTGGGGATGATGGAGGGCAGTACGCCGTTCGGCTGTTGCTCATCGCGGTGGTCGGCGAGCCATTTTTCATATACGGTGATGCCGTCGAAGCTGTACAGGCCGGTTTCCACCGCTATCTGTCCGTCGCCCGTCCATCCGTTCTTTTCACGCTGCGGGCAATCCGTCGGGTAGCCGAAGAGGTTAGAAAGATAAGCGTTATTGGTGGCGGCCCATATTTTATCGATCACCGGGTTGGAAGAGCTGATCTTCCCTACGGGCGGCACATTGCTGTGCATGAAGTAACCGGTGAGGCTTTCTTTTTTCAGTTGCACCGGTTGGCTGCTGTTTACTTCCACATATTGAAAACCTTTGTAGTTGAATTTCGGCATGAAGGTTTCCTCGCCTTTTCCACTGAGGATGAAGATATCCGTCTGGAAGGGATCTTTATCGTCCGTGGGACGGTAATGCACATCAATATTGGACAGATCGGCGCGGCCGTTCTTGTATAACTGTTCCGCATGTACGAGGCGGATAACGGTGCCGGAATCACCTTTTACGGTCAGCTGGCTTACGCCGGAAATATTCCTGCCGAGGTCGAACACGTACACGGAATCGCTGAATTTACGCATCGATTTTGCGGGAATGGCCTGCACGTTCTCCACGGGGTGCATGGCCTGCGCCACGATATTCGTGGAAGGCGCGGCACGCGGTATGGCGTTCTTCCATTTGCCGTCATTGAACGAAATGGTGTTCCATCCGGGCTGTTCCTTGCGCGCGTCATAATGTTCCGCGGTGTAGATGCTGTTAAAGATCACCGGGCCGAGCGATGTTTTCCAGTCCCTGCCGGAGGTGATGGTTTCCACGGAGCCGTCCTCATATGTCACGCGGAGATCGAGGCAGAACGTGGGTCTTGCGCGCCAGGGGGCTTTATGGAAATACCATACGGCGGTGGACTGATGGTTGTACCATCCGTTGCCGAGCATCACTCCGATGGCGTTGTTGCCCTGCTGCAGGTGTGCGGTCACATCGTAGGTCACGTATAAATTACGGCGGTCGAAGCGGGTGTACATTGGGTCCAGGCGGTGGTTACCGACTTTATCGCCATTGATATACAGTTCATAAAGTCCTCCTACGGCAATGTATGCACGTGCGGAGCGGATCTTTTTTCCTGCCTGGAATACTTTCCGGAAAAGCCCGGCGGGCTTTACGTCCACATCATTCACATCGCTTATCCACGTGCCTTTCCAGTTGCCCATTTCCATCATGCCTGTTTCAAAGCTGGAACCGGCGGAATGTTTCTTTCCATCCTTGTCCCACACTTCTACCTTCCAGTAATATTTCGTAAAGGGCTTTAGCGGCTGGCCCTGGTATATGGCGAGGTTGTCTGCGGTGTTGGTTTTGGAGGATGTCCATCCATTGTCCAGCGCGGATGAATCTTCAGCAACATATAATTGATAAGCGGTTTGCCTGGCGCCGGGGCGGTCGTCCGCTATCCGCCAGGTGAAGCGCGGATGTTTTGCGTCGATACCGATCGGACTAACGAGATGTTCACATTTCAGGTCTGCGGGATCACCGGGTGTTGCTGCATTTGCCGGAAGCGTGGAAAACCATAAGTACGTTGCCAGGAAGGCGCTGAACAATTTCATGCTAAATCGATTGAGTGATTGGTTTGTAAAATAGGCAATCTTGTAACGCGATGAATGAAAAACTTGGCAAAAGCAGGATGGTACAGGATAGTGAATGTGGATGAGAGCGGGTATAAGTTGATGGAAGGCACAGGGGTTGACGAATGCGATTGCGGGGCATGGCTTTTATAGATGACCGGTCAGCCGGATGGCAGCTGCTATGGCGGAGCCGGGTCAGCTTCCGCACAAAAATAGGCCGGCTAAAAAGCCGGCCACGCTTCTGTCTTGAAATCTCTGAAGTTTTATCTGGCTTGTTGAGATTGCGCTGCGCGGATCGTTTTCTTTTGTGAAAACGTTCTGCCATAACGGTCCTTCACCCGCACTTCTATGGTATGCTCTCCTTCCCGGAGATTGGCCGGGATGGCGCCTGACCACAGGTGCGTGCTTTGCGAAGGATTACCGGGGCGGCGGCCCGGCATCAGTTCCTCCGTCTGGTCCCACTTGTTCAGCAGGTTCAGGTAAGCGGGATCAAACGTTTCTTCAAACGCCATTTTTCTCCACTTGCCGTTGTCGATGCGGTATTCCAGCGTGTCGCGGTAACTGCCCATGAAAAAGTTGGCGTAGATCAACGCGGAGGTGCGTTTCCCCGCGGGCACTACTTTCGGCGCAAATATCCCGATCTGGTATTCCGCCGGCTGGCCCGCCACTTTGTAGTCGATCACATACTGGTTGCCGGAAAAGCGCAGGTAGGCGTAGCCTTTCGGCGTACCGTCGCGCATCGTGGAAACGGGGATGGCCTGCTCATTCAGCTCACCGGAATACCAGTCGCCGGAAGTAGTGCCGGCATTGTACTCATGATGCTCCTTCGCGCCCTTCCATCCTTCCTTCTCCCCAAAGAACCGCTGGTTCTGGATATGCGTATGCGCGGAGAGGTTCAGCGTATGCGGATAATCTTTCAGCAGATCGAACAATTGCTGGCGGTCCTCATCCCGGAAAGAATCGCCTTCTTCCCAAACCGGGATGTGAAATGCGAGTACGATCAGCATATCTTTCGGCACGAACTGCAGATCATTGGCTACAAACGCCAGCTGGTCAGGGCGCAGGCCGCCCCAGTAACCTTTGCCGTCGCGGGGATCGGGATAGAGGATGTCGTCCAGCACAATGAAATGCACCTTGCCGTAGTTGAACGCATAATTAGCCGGACCGAAATGCGCTTCGTAGGATTCGTCTGACAGGGAATCCACTTTTGCATCGAAGTTCATATCGTGATTGCCCATGAGGTTATACCAGGGAATGCCGATCTTCTTTATTGCACCGATATAGGGATTGAACAGCGAAAGATCATTCCCCACGAGGTCGCCAAGGCTGATGCCGAAGCTCACGCCCTGCTGGCCTTCCACTTCTTTCACAACGCCGCGGTAGAAGTAGTCCATTTCCGCGAGATTGTAGGCTTGCGGATCTCCGAAAGCCAGGGCGGTGAAATTGTCCGCTTCGGAGTATGGTTCCAGCGCGAAGTCTACAGAAGCAGGCAGCTTGCCGGTGGGTCCGGCGCCTTTAAATTCCAGCGCCGGGGCGCCCTGCGGTTTGTGAATACGGTAAAATGCGGGCAGGTTGTTCCGGTCAACCGGTACTTTGTAGCCGGAGGGCTTGATAACAAAGAGAATGTTGTCATTCCCTACAGGCAAGGTGTACGTTCCCCTGCCATCCGTTTGTACCACGTCCGTACCATTGGATACCGATACGCCCTGGATACCTTTTTCTTTCCTGTCTTTCTTTCCATTCGCATTCCTGTCCTCATACACAACGCCTTTCGCAATGCCCTGCGACATTGCGGCGGTGGAAACAATGAGCAGGCATGCCACCAGTGATGATCTTTTCATTTTTTGCCGGATGATTTTAAAATTAGATGTTCAAAAATAGGCGGTTCATGTCAGCGCCCGGGTTAATAAAATATTAAGTTTAAAAACCCGTTACAAAAAAGATTAAATGGTATTGCGTAAATTTGCAACAATTTACGATAAATCGTTATACCTAAATTAAGGAGAGATAACCTGTCAATGATCTTTCAAAAACTGTTTCAACATCCAATTTGGCTCAAGCTCATCGGTGATGAAAAGGATTTTCCGGTTGAAGGGCATCGTGCATTCAACGCCATCAGCGTGTTTACGCTGATCGTGCTGACCGCCCTGCTGCCGTTCAACCTGTTCCTCCGGCTGTACCATATGGCGCTGCTGATAACGTTGCTGATCATTTTCCAGGTGGTGCTGTATTATCTTTCCCGTTTCCGCGGCAGGATGGCGATAGGAATGAATATCTATGCGGCCATCAGCTACCTCACCCTTGTTTTCACCTACTTCTTCAATTCCGGCAGCAACGGTCCGGCTTTATATCTTTTCTTTCTGACGTTGATGCTGCTGGTAACGTTTACGCCCAAACGACAGCATCTCGTGTGGCTGGGATTGCATGCCCTTGTGGGGTCCGCCATGTTGTACGTGGAGTATTTTCACAAGGGGTTCATTTATGATCCGTACACATCGCCCCAGCACCGTTTCATGGACATCGTATCCACCTACATCATCTGCCTGTTGCTGACGCTGCTGCTCACAAAATACCTGCAAAACATCTACCAGCGGGAAAAAGAGAAAGCGGACCGCATTACCGATGCGCTGATGGCGAAGAACCGGGAGCTGGAAGAGATGCACCGGGAAAAGGACCGTATGTTCTCCATTATTTCGCATGACCTGAAAAAGCCGCTGGATTCGATCATCAGCTATATGCAGATGATGGAGCAATACAGCTTTGGGGAACAGGAAAGGCGGGCGCTGGAAGAGCGGCTGCTTACGCTTTCACAGCATACGAGCGAGCTGCTGGCGAATCTCCTCTCCTGGTCGCGGGCGCGCATGGAGGGCGGCCATACACGGCTTGCGCCGGTATGCGTGCGGGAGGTAGCGGAAAAAGAAATTGAGCAGCAAAGGATCACCGCCGGCATAAAATCCATCCGGCTGGAGCAGCACGTGCCCCCGGAGCTGTATGTGATGGCGGACACTGACCTGCTGCAACTCGTGATGCGCAACCTCGTGGGCAACGCCATCAAGTTCACCCGCCCTGGTGGACTGGTGGAAATAACTGCATACCTGGATAACGGTGAAGGATATATCCTGGTGAAGGATAACGGCGTAGGGATCGCGGAACATCTGCGGGACGGGCAGTTCCAGGCGCTGAAGCAGAACGTGCGGTACGGCACCGCCAATGAAAAAGGAACAGGCGTCGGGCTGTTCCTTTGCAAGCAGTGCATTGAGCTGCAACATGGCCGTATCTGGTTTGAAAGCGAGGTAGATGCAGGCACCACTTTTTATGTGGCTTTACCGGCGGCGCAGCCCCCTATTGCCTGATCCACATCTTCAGCACCAGGTCGTCAGACCGGTGCACCATCCGGTAAGAAGGCGGCACTTCGTCTTCCAGGCTGTGAAAGGTCACCAGCCTTGTGCCGCGCGGCCTTTTATCCAGCGCCGAATAAAGATATCTTGTATAATACGTATAAAGCGAAGCGGAGTAAGCGATCTCGTGATCTATCCGGTCCTGCTCATCGATATTTTCAAAGAAGGAATTATAGAAGTAAAAGTTGTCGTACGCATCCAGGTCGATGTGCGTGAAATTGTCATGTATGAAATGGACATTTTTCAGGCCGATGCTGTCCCTGGCGGCTACAGCGAAGTTGTACAGCGTTTCTCGCTGCTCCACGCCATAGAACTGAACGTCCGGGAACAGCTGTGCGCCGGCGATGCAGAACTTCCCTACCCCGCTGCCAATGTCCAGTATCCTGTTACCCTGCCCTTCGGCGAGGAAAGCAGCCGCTTTTTCCGCGATCACCACGGGAGACCAGTGGCGTCTTGAAAGACGCTGGATATGCTCGGGATAATAAAGGTCGAATAGTGTATCTGTCAGGCTCTTGATACGCGGGTTATACATTTTTTTTCCTGATTATCTTTTTATAGTCATCCGGCGGCAACAGCTCATCCATGCTTTTATCCTGGAACTTCATCGGCGTGATGAAAAACAGCCAGCCCTGGTCTTCCGGGCTGCGCAGCACCAGCTCAAGGTTGCCCTGCAGCTTGGCGTTCGGGCCGAGTACCTTGCAGGTGACCGGCGCGTGTACGTGTATTTCGTCTTCCCCCGTTATGATGCTGGCTACCAGGGCGCCCCGTTCATAAGTCCCCTTGTGCCTGGACCACTGGATGCGGTCGATCTTCGAGATACCAGATAATTTAAATGCCGAAACACCCACAAAACCTACGGTGCCATTGAAATCCACCCACTCATGCTCTTTCGTAAAATGTATGCGCGGCCTTACATTAGTTGATATATTCATCTTACAAAGGTAACTTTATACCGCTTACCGCGAATTGCAAATTATCAATTTTCATACACCGCCATGAGCCTGACCGGACTATTCCCGATTGACAAATGGAATTTTAAATCGCAATCCATCTTCACCAACCTGCCGGAGGCGGAGACTTCGCAGCTGAAAAAGCATATGACCGAACAGCCATATGCGAAGGGCAGCGTGCTCTTCCGCGAGGGTGCGGCGCCTGACGGCATCTTCTTCGTCAGGGAGGGCAAGGTGAAGAAATACAAGGTGGACCGGGAAGGCCGGGAACAGATCATCTACGTGGCCAACGCCGGTGAAATGCTGGGCTACCACGCCATCCTGGCCGAAGAGCGTTACCCCGACGCGGCCGCAACGATCGAAGACAGCCTGATCGCTTTCATCCCGAAAGAAGACTTCCTCTTAACATTACAGCAGTCCCCCCTCCTCTCCCGGCGGCTGTTACAAGCCCTTAGCCACGAGTTCGCCGTGCTCGCCAACAGCATTTCCGTATTTGCGCACCGCTCGGTGAAGGAACGGCTGGCCATTGCCCTCATAGTGCTGCGGGAGAAATACAAAGAACCCGGCGTGCCTGCTGAAGAAACCAGCATCAACATCTCGCGGGACGATCTTTCGAACATCGTAGGCACCGCCAAGGAGAATGTTGTGCGCATCCTCAAGGAATTCAAGCTCGCCGGCATTCTTTATACTACGGGCAGGCGGATCTTCATCCAGGATATCAAACAGCTGATCGAGATATCCAGCTACGGCATCCGCTGATCAGCCGCCACCCAGCGCGCGGTACAGCGATACCAGGCCGCGATAGACTTCCCTTCTCGATGTGATCAGCGCCAATTCCGCTTCCAGCACGCTTTTCTGCGCCGTGATCACCTCCAGGTACGAGGCATAACCGGTGGAGAACAGGGTATTGGCCGTAGCCACTGCTCCCTGCAATACCGTTACTTCCTTATTTTTCAGCTGATACGCCTGTTGCTGGTTCTCCACTTTGCTCAATGCCGTGGCGATCTCCTGGTAACCGTTGATGATGGACTGCTGCCAGTTGTAGAACGCGGTCATGGTACCGGCGGTGGAGATATTGAACTGCGCTTTCAGTTGTCTTTTATTGAAGACCGGCGCCGTGAGGCCGCCCGCAAGGCCCCAGGCCAGCGAGGCGGGCGTCTGGAACAGCAAGCCTGCCTTGAATGCGTTGAACCCCGCATATGGCGTCAGCGTCAATGAAGGCAGGAAAGAGGCTCTCGCCGCTTCAATGTCCGCTTTCCCCGCCAGCAGCTCCAGTTCCGCCTGCCGCACATCGGGCCGCTGCAACAGCAGGCTGGCCGGGATGCCGCCGTTCACGGCGTCGAGCAGTACGGTGGTAACGCTGCGGGTGATGGGCGTTGGGAGGCGGCCCAGGCTGGCATTGAGCTGGTTTTCCAGCATGGTGATCTCCTGCTTCACCTGGAAAGCAAGCGCCTGCGTGCTCAGCAGCTGCGCGGTGAATTGCTGCACTGCCAGCTCTGTAGCGCGTCCACCGGCTTTCTGGATGTTCACGGTAGCAACCGCGCTTTCCTGTAAAGTGATATTGCGCCGGATGATGGCCAGCTCCTGGTCCAGCGCCACCAGCTCGTAGTACATGGACGAAATACCCGCCACCACCTGCGTTTTCAGCAGGCGCTGCCCTTCGCGGGAAGCCAGGAACCGGGCGTACGCGGCTTTCTTCCTGCTTTTCAGCTTGCCCCACAGATCGATCTCCCAGGAGCTTCTGAGCCCTACGAAATAATCCGGCACCTTGTCCGGGATGCGCTGGTCCTTGTTGATATTCGGCGAAAGGTTCGTATCGAAATTACCTACGCCGTTCATCGTGTAATCGCCATATTTCTCCACGCCCGCGGAAACAGCGAGGTCCACCGAAGGCTGCCAGGCGCTCCGGGCCATGAGCAGGTTGGCCTGCGCGGCCTGTATGCGCTGCGCGGCGGCCAGCAGATCGTTGTTGCGCACCAGCGCGGTATCTATCAACGACCGCAGATGCGGGTCGCGGAATATCTGTGAAAAGCCGGAAAGCGATAACGTATCCTTCTGCGTTACGGGCAACGCCACCGTTTCCGGCAACGTTAGCGGCTTCGGCAGGCTGCAGGCACTTATCCCCGCGATCGTCAGTACAAATAATCCCCTGCTTATCTTATTCATTCGTGTAGGCTTTAAGTTCAACATTCTTTTTCCTGGTCATGGAGGCAAACAGCACATACAATCCGGGGATGACGAGCACACCGAACAGCGTGCCTATCAACATCCCGCCCGCGGCGGCGGTACCAATGGAACGGTTCCCCAAAGCGCCCGCCCCTGAAGCGATACACAGCGGTATCAGCCCCGCGATGAACGCAAAGGAGGTCATGAGGATGGGCCGCAGCCTGGATACAGCGCCCTGTTTGGCCGCTTCCAGCACAGACGCGCCCTGCGTATTCTTCAGGATCGCAAACTCCACGATCAGGATGGCGTTCTTGCCCAGCAAGCCGATCAGCATCACCAGCGCCACCTGCGCGTAAATGTTATTTTCCAGTCCGAGTAATTGCAGGGACAGGAAGGCGCCGAATATGCCGGCGGGCAATGAAAGGATCACGGGCAGCGGCAGCAGCAGGCTTTCATACTGTGCGGCCAGCAGCAGGTATACGAATACCAGGCAGATCAGGAAGATAAAGATGGCCTGGTTGCCGGAAGCGATCTGTTCGCGCGTCATGCCGCTCCATTCGTAGGTGAAGCCACGCGGCAGCTCTTTGGACGCTACTTCTTCCACGGCGCGGATGGCGTCGCCGCTGCTGAAGCCGGAAGCCGCGTCCCCGTTGATCATGGCGGCGGTGTACATGTTATAGCGCGTCAGCTGCTCGGGACCGTATACACGTTCCAGCTGGATGAAGTCGGCATAAGGCACCATCTCTCCTTTGTCGTTCTTCACGTGCAGCAGCAGCAGGTCTTCCGGCTTGGTGCGGTACTGCGGCAGGGCCTGTACCATCACCTTGTACATCTGTCCGAAGCGGATGAAGTTGGAAGCATAATAGCTGCCCAGCAGGGTTTGCAGGTTGCTCATGGCGTTGTCGATGCTCACGCCTTTCTTGGCGGCCATGGCCTGGTCCACATGTATCATGTATTGCGGGAATTCCGCGTCGAAGCTGGTGAAAGCGCCGCTGATCTCCGGGCGGTTGTTCAGCGATTCGATGAACTGGTTGGTGATGCGGGCGGTCTGTATGAGATCACCGCTGCCGCTGCGGTCCAGCAGGCGCAGCTCAAAGCCGCTGGAGTTACCGAATCCCGGAACGGTGGGCGGCGGGAAAAATTCTATGGAAGCGTCGGTGATGCTGCGGGTTTCTTTTTGCAGCTTCGCGATCATGGCGCTCACGTTCGCTTCGCGCTCGTCCCAGGGTTTGAGGTTCACCATCGCCATACCGTAAGATGCGCCGGCCACTTCGTTCACGAGGCTGTAGCCGGCCAGTGTGGAGATAGATTCCACCTCTCCGAACTGCTCCGCGATCTCCTGCACCTGGTCCAGCACCTGTTCCGTACGTTCCAGCGTAGCGCCGGGCGGCGTGGTCACGTTCACGTAGATCATTCCCTGGTCCTCCGTGGGAATGAAGCCTGACGGCAGGATCGCGCTGATCCCCCAGGTGGCGATGAAGAAGAACACAAGGCATAACATGGTGATCAGCCTTCTGCCGGCGATCAGGCTAATGAATTTGGAATAGCCGCGCTCCGTGGCGTTGTAGCCGCGGTTGAAGCCGTTAAAGAACCGTTGCAGCAGGCCGCGTTTTTTGCCCGGATCATGCCGGAGCATAATGGCGCAGAGTGCAGGCGTTAACGTTACTGCGTTGATGCCGGAGATCACGATGGCGATGGCGAGCGTCAGCGAGAACTGCCGGTAGAACACGCCCACGGGGCCGGACAGGAAAGCCACCGGTATGAATACGGCGGACATTACCAGCGTAATGGCCACCAATGCGCCGCTGATCTCCTTCATGGCCGCCAGCGTGGCCTGCATCGGCGGCATATGCTCCTCCGTCATCTTCACATGCACGGCCTCCACCACCACGATCGCATTGTCCACCACAATACCGATGGCCAGCACCAACGCGAACAGGGTGAGCAGGTTGATGGAGAAGCCCATCATCTGCATGAAGGCCAGCGTACCGATAAGGGCTACCGGTACGGCCAGCGCGGGAATCAATGTAGAACGGAAATCCTGCAGGAAGATGAACACCACGATGAACACCAGCAGGAACGCTTCGATGAGCGTATGCATCACCTCGGAGATGGATGCGTCCAGGAAGCGGGAAACGTCGTAGTTGAAATTATAGGTCATGCCCGGCGGGAAGGACGTGGTCTTCATCTCTTCCATTTTCGCCTTCACGTTGTTGATCACATCCCGCGCGTTGGAGCCGGGCCGCTGTTTCAGCATGATGGAGGCGGATGGCTTTCCGTCTGTTTTGGAAACCATGCTGTAAGTGAGCGAACCGAATTCCACATCGGCTACATCCTTCAGGTGCAGCACGGCGCCATCACTGCCCGCGCGCAGCACGATCTGCCGGTATTGCTCCGGCTCAAAGAACTTGCCGGTGTAGCGCAGCACGTATTGCAGCATATGGGGATGCTTGCCGGAGCCTTCGCCGGTCTTGCCCGGCGCCGCTTCAATGTTCTGGCGGCGGATGGCCGCGATCACCTCATCGGCCGATATGTTGTAGGCCAGCATGCGGTCGGGTTTCAGCCAGATACGCATGGCGTATTCCTTGGCGCCCATGATCTCGGCGCGGCCCACGCCGTCTATACGTTTCAGCTCCTGCAGCACCGTGATGTCCGCGAAGTTGTAGATGAACTGCTCGTCGAGCGTAGTGTCTTCGCTCATGATGTTGAGGTAGAGCAGCATGCTGTTCACTTCCTTTTCGGTGGTGACGCCGCTTTTGATCACCTCTTCGGGCAATTCGTCGATAATGGTGGCAACGCGGTTCTGCACGTTCACCGCGGCCTGGTCCGGGTCTGTTTCCACGTTGAAATTGACGGTGATCACCGTGATGCCGTCGTTACTGGATACGGATGACATGTAGGTCATGCCCGGCACGCCGTTGATGGCGCGTTCCAGCGGCGTGGCCACGGCCTTGGCGCAAACTTCCGCATTGGCGCCGGTGTAACGGGCAGTCACCGTTACAGAGGGCGGCACAATGTCTGGGAACTGGGTTACCGGCAATGTGAACAATGCCAGCAAGCCTATCAATACGATAATAAGAGATATGACCAGTGATAACACCGGTCTTTTTATAAAAG
Source organism: Chitinophaga cymbidii (assembly GCF_007992715.1). Classification (GTDB taxonomy): domain Bacteria; phylum Bacteroidota; class Bacteroidia; order Chitinophagales; family Chitinophagaceae; genus Chitinophaga; species Chitinophaga cymbidii. The sequence goes on along the minus strand of NZ_BKAU01000004.1, from coordinate 522,371 downwards.
TGTCAAACATGTTCTCGTGATTTTCCGATAAAGGTCTTTGATCAAATACGCAGCAAACTGTCCATCGCAACCGGGCGTGGCTTTATCTGCACGCCGTCGCGGATGCTGCGGACGCCTTCGCAAACCACGCGGTCACCGGGCTTCAGGCCGGCTTCCACAATGTAGAAATGTGCGAAGCGGGTTTGTGGCGTAAAGCTTCTCATCTTTACCCTGTTGTCCGCATCTACCACGAAAACATAGTTTTTGTCCTGCATCTCAAAGACCGCTTTTTGCGGAATGATCACGGCGCTGTCCAGCTCGCTGGACAACTTTATTTTACCGCTGGCCCCGTGCTTGAGCAGCTTGTCCGGGTTGGGAAAACGGGCGCGGAAGGCGATGGAGCCGGTGTTTTCTTCAAACTCTCCTTCGATGGTTTCGATGGTGCCGGTATGATGATACCTGGTACCATCCGCCAGTTCCAGCTGCACCTTTTTGTAATGATCGGCTCCTTTGGCCAGGGATTTTGTATAGCGAAGATATTCTGTCTCCGAAACGGAGAAGTAGGTGTATACTTCACGTGTGTCCGATACCGTAGTGAAGAGGGAGCCTTCGTTGATGAGGCTTCCTGTCTTCAGCGGGATGCGGTCAATAATACCGTTGAACGGCGCTCGGACTTCGGTGTAGGAAAGGCGTCTTTCTGCGTTAGCTTCCGCGGAGCGGGCTTCGTCGATCTTCGCTTCGGCGGCCAGCAGTCTTGCCTTTGCCACATCCAGCTCGGATTCGGCGACCACTTTCTTTTCCACCAGCAGCTTTACGCGCTCGGTTTCCAGCTCGGCGGCCTTTGTTTCCGCGATCACATTGCTCAGCACGGCTTTGGCTTTCGCCAGCTCCGCGCGGTATTCCGCATCGCTGATGCTGAAGAGCAGCTGTCCTTTTTTCACTTCCTGTCCCTCATCCACATAGATCTTTTCAAGGAAACCGCTTACCCGTGCGCGTATCTCCACATTCTGCACGGCCTGTATATTGGTCACATAAGACCGGTACAGCATGGTATCTTTTGCGATCAGCTGCGTAACAGGCAATACCTTGATTTCATTTTCATTCGTTTTCTCTCCTTTCGCGGCGCATCCGGCCATAGCAAAGGCGGGCAGCGACATATAAATCCACTTGATCAGGCGCATAACAAAATATTATTGGTCTTTAAAATCAACAAAAAACAACTCCTGGCCGCGCTGGCGGCCGGTTACAATCAAATAAAAACCCGAAATAGTGTCTTGTTCAGAACGGGGTCAGCCGGAAGAGGAAGTGATAATAGGCAGGCAGAAATGCGTGCTGGAAACGGTATTCGCCGGTTTTATTCTCCGGGATGAAGATGCTGAGGGAGTAGTCTTGCGAAAGCTGGAAAATCGCGTAATTTTCGTAGGTATATTGCCGTGAGGGCGCGGGAATATAGAGGCGGTGCTTGCGGCGGTGCTTTTGCGTTTTACCGACTTCGTGAGCGGGCTGTTCATCCGCTTCCACATGCTCCGGCGCGCGGTGCCCTTCGTCGTAAAAACGCCATGCGCCATCCGCCAGCTGGCGATGGGCGGCCGCTACGGGCATGGCAAAGCTGGCCAGCTGAATGGTCAGCAGGACGGCGCAGATCATCCATCTTTTTAATATGTGCCAGTCCGGATACATGAAACGCAAAATTAAAATTTCACCCGAAGAAGTCAAAATGATTTGCGTCAGAATGGTACATTGGTGTTATACCAACAGCTGTGTTATTTAGTTCGTTTTTAACAAATTATGAAGCGGAAGGATGCCCTGAAACGCAGGAAAGCAGCGGTAATGCGGCGGGTGCAAATGTGAACAGCCATTAAAATGTTAAAATTTCCGGGGCGGGTATTTATTATATAAACGGCAAAAGCCCTGAATGATCAGGGCTTCTGTCGTTTATGCGTTTAAGATATGAATTTATCTGGCTGATTCCAGGCGTTGCTTGTCTTTCAGCAGCTGTGTTTTCAGCTTTTCGTAATCCACGTCCTGCACGGCGTCCTTGCCATCGATCGCCAGCGCGGCGGCGGTGGCGGCGCTCTGACCGAGGATCATGAACACGGGCTCCATGCGGATGGAGCCGAAGGCGATGTGCGAGCTGGATACGCATACCGGCACCAGCAGGTTCTTACATTCCTCTTTTTTAGGGATGATGGAGCCGTAGGAAATGCGGTAAGGTTTCTTGGCGGACACGCCGATGTCGCCTTCATTCTGCACGAAACCGTTGGGCATTACATAGCGCTGTGCGTTGTGGGAGTCCAGCGTGTAAGAGCCCATGCCCACAGAGTGCGGCACGTCGCGTTTGCTGAGGGTTTCATGCTCGGTCATCACATGCTGGCCGATCATGCGGCGTGCTTCGCGGATGTAGAGCTGGTGCGGCCAGCCGCCGTTATCCCTGAACTCGTCTTTGGCGAGGCCCCACTCTTTCATTTTGTTCTGCACGTCTGCCGGTACGCGGGGATCGTTGGCGATGAAGTACATTAGCCCTTTCTGGTATTGCTCATGCTCCTGGATGATCTCTTTTCTTCTAACGTAAGTAGCGTCCGGATAATCGTAGTTCATGCCGATGTTATCGGTGCTGAAAGGCCCGTGGTTATTGGTGTCTGTCTTTTTATTCGGGATCGGGTCGAACTTATTGAAAGTTTCGCGCCAGCCGGCATTGAACACGCGCAGCAGCAGCTCATACTGGCCGGGATCATATCCTTCCGGTTTGGGGAAAGGAATGCGGTTCTCGGGCAGGTTGGTGAGGCACATGCGGAAGCAGTAAGCCTGTATCCTGTCGTCACCATCCCCGCGTTTACCGGGATCTTTGCCAGACACCTTGGGCAGCAGGCCGCTGTTGGGATCGCCGGGCACTTTGTAGGGGCTGATATTCATTTTGCCGAAATGGTGCCCGTGATGCAGCACACCTACCTGTATGCCGTTCCACTCCTCGCCGTACACGCTGTTCGCCTCGCGGCCCACATGGTACTTTACGCCGGCGGCGGCCATCAGGTCGCCTTCATAAGTGGCGTCGATGAACATTTTACCGGTGAAGGTCTTGTTGCTGAGCGTTCTGATAGAAACGATGCGGCCTTTCTTTTTCTTCACGCCTTTCTCGCGGTCCAGCCACTCGTCACGGTATACCTGGATATTATGTTCTTTAATAAAGTCTTCGAAGATCTGCTCGGCCACATGCGGCTCAAAGATCCACATGGTGCGCTCGGCGCCGTCCATGGCGGGTGTTCCCTGCCCCTTGTTGCCATATTCTTCCTTTTTCTGCCATTGCCAGGCGCCGGACTCCTGGTAATGGAGGTATACGCGGTGGTAGAACTCGCGCGCCAGGCCGCCGATCACCGACTTATCGCCGGTATCGGTAAAACCGAGGCCCCCGGAGGACAGACCTCCCAGATGTGTGTCAGGAGAAACGATCACAACAGATTTACCCATCTGTTTCGCTTGCACAGCGGCCGTCACCGCCGCCGAAGTACCGCCGTAGATCACCACGTCCGCATCCAGTTTTTGCTGCGCCAGGATTTGCGTAGAGATCAGAAGGCATAAAGGGAAAAGTAATTTCTTCATAACGTGGAATAGTTGATCCAAAAGGGATAAATATATAAAAAGTTAAGCAGTTAGTATTTTAACAAGTAAAAGTTTTATTTATAATTTCCGGGGAACTATTTTTACACGTGGTGAAAAACAAAAAGGTAAATAACAAACCTCGCCCTCAACGGGAAAATCCTTTCATCAAAATGATGGATGATAAAAGAAGGATCAAAGAGGCTATTGCCAAAGGTATTCCGTTATCGTCACTCAAAGACATAAAATTTGTTCACCCCGTATAATCTCACAAAACAGAAAACGGCTACGAGTTTATTACTAGTTGAACCGCTCTTTATAGGAGAATGACCTTTGTATAAACATTTGATATTCATATCATTGAGGCGGGCACAAGAAGCGAATGACGAATTTTGCCCGATTTTTGATTAAATTTGTTGTAATGAAGATCGAAGAGCAAATAAATGCTTTAAAAGGAATTCATCCTGGCATATTCCTGGCAAGGGAGCTGAAGAAAAGACAGCTTTCGGGGAACGATATTGCTCTAACCATTGGTTCCGATCCGCAAATTATCAATGATTTTATTTCCGGCAAATGTTCTTTGAGCAAGTTACTTGCTACAAAGATTGAGCATGAGCTTCAACTCAATGATGGACTCCTTTCCGCCCTGCAATATCATTATAACCTCAAAAAAAGCAGGGATATCAACGGACACCGCGACCCAATCGCCAGGCCTGATGTCAAAAAGTTCCGTAGGGCGCTGTTTTGGGATACGCGGATAGAGAATATCCGATGGGACGAGCAAAAACCTGCCATCATCAAGCGTATCTTTGAGCGGGGTAATGAACAGGAAAAACAGGAAATCACCCGCTTTTATGGCAAAAGCACCATTGAGCGCATTCTCCCGCACGCCTTAACCCGTTCGTAATGCTTTATTGGGATACGATCTCCGATTTATTAAAAACGGTACTTTTAGATTTGATGGCTGCGCCTGCGTTTGCTTCCTTCCGTTTGGTGGGTGGAACAGCCCTCAGCTTGCACCTGGGACACCGGATGTCTATAGATATTGACCTATTTACTGATGCACCGTATGAGTCGATCGATTTTATTGAGCAGGAGAATTACCTGAAAAATAAGTATGCCTACTTCTATAAAACCGGGGACGGCCTGATAAATGCCATGGGTGGTTCTTATTACGTTGGGGACAGTGAGGATGAAAATTTGAAGGTTGATCTGTACTACTCGATGGAGCCATTTATTCAGCCGGCGCACGAGGAGGATGGTGTTCGTATGGCTACGGTGAACGAGATCGCGGCTATGAAAATGGATGTCATACGCCGCACTGGCCGTAAGAAAGATTTTTGGGATATCGATGAGATGATGGACACTTACGCTTTAGAAGATCTGATTAAGCTCCATGAGCAACGCCATCCCTACACACATAACGAAGAGGAGCTTCTTTTGCAACTGGTCAACTTTAAGCAGGCGGATGGCGACTTTGACCCCGATTGTAAACGAGGAAAGATATGGGAGCTGGTAAAATATAATATGCTCGAAGCCGTTGAGAAATATAAGGCCGCCCGGTAACTGCTACGCACTGGATGATCATATCGGGCCGCACAGCGCTTCAGCGCGGTCAGCAGCAAAGCTCACCGAAAACAATAACTAAGAAAGGGTAACAAACAATGGCTGTCCCCGAAATATCAAAGCCACTCAGCGAGCGGCTTTGAAACTTTATTGGGGCAGTGTGACAGTTTAGAAATAATAAGTAGCGGAAGGAACAAGTATAGTACCGGTGCCGGAGCTTTCCTTCTTCATAACACCGTCTACAAAGATCTGCACTTTCATCGTGGCGCTGGCATTGGGGCCTGTTGCCTGTACACCGAAGCTAATGGCCTGCACGGAGGAAGAAAAGGTCAGCTCGCCGCTTTCCCAGGTGCTGCCGCTCAGGTCTGTTTTGGTGACATTCTCGCCACCGCCGTCAACATAGACAACCGTACTGATGCTGGTGCCGGCCGATCCTACCGCTTTGAACACCACTTTGTGGTTGCCGCCGGAAGGTTTGTCCTTATCCTTTGAACATGCCGAAAAAATCATCGTGAATAACATGACGGGCAAAAACAATTTCATGAACATTTTCATAGTGAGAAGATTTAAGTTAGGTGCGCTTCGATCGCTTTTTTAGTTTCCGCTTTCTCTGCTTTGCAAAGTTACTTTCACTTACCAGTGCCGGACAATACTGATAACCTGTATTTTTTTCTACTGGTTTTCCGGTATATTTTACTTTAATTCGCCTTCGTATCGATTGTTTATTTACCTTGTTTTATGACCCGTTACATCTACGTCCTTTATTTTCTTATCAGCCTTCCCTCCCTCTGCTCAGCCCAATTGCCCTTGTTCGGGCCGGGGTATGCTGACAGCCTGGGCAAGGTTTTGCAGCAGGAAACCAACGACAGCGTGAAGGCCAAACTTCACTTCACCCTCACCATCTACTGGCTGGCCAGGGATTCCGCGAAAGCAGCGCATCATCTTGCAGAAGGAAAGCGCTTCAGCCGGCACTCTCCTTTCATGCAGGGCTACGCCGCTTCACAGGAGGGTTATTTTTACTATGGCACTGACATGGAAAAAAGCGAAGCGGCTTACCGGAAAACGGATTCATTGATGAGCAGATTTGCTACCAAAGATGCCTACCGGGTACGGGCCAACGCCTGGCGCAACATGGCGGTCATCCGGCAACGCCAGGATGATGATGAAGGTTACCTGGACATCCTGCTGAGCAAGGCCCTGCCGCTCGCCGAGCAGTCGGGGGACAGCGTGCTGATCGGTTCGCAATACACGAGCATCGGCCTGGCCTTTATGAATACGGAGCAATACGGCAAAGCGGAACCGTACCTGAACAATGCCATCAGCTATCTTCAGGGGGGCAGCGACCGCACGGCCATGCTGGTATCCGCCTACTACCGCGCGGGCGAGAACTACATCTACCTGAAAAACCTGCAACGTGTAAAGGTAATGCTGGACAGCATGCGGATCATCCTCGCACCGCATCCGGAATCCGATATGAATTCCGGCTATTACCTGGTGGAAGGCATGTACCATCATGAACGGAAGGAGTATGATAAAGCGTTAAACAGTTTTGATAAAGGGATCGCTACGGCCGGCGGCGCCAACAAAATATACCGGATACAGGAGCTGCAATACGCGAAAGTACGGGCATTGCTGGCGCAAAAAAGCTATGAAAAGGCACGGCAGGTATTAACCGGATTGCTGAAGGATGAGGATGCCATGTCACTGGTGGATAACCAGATCGAAACCTATTCCCGCCTGTCTGAAGCCTACGCCGGGCTGGGAAACATGCCGCTTGCCTACACCTGGCTGAAACGTTACAGCCAGCTGAGTGACAGCATGTATGAAAGCCGGCTGCTGCATGACATCAACGCGCTGGAAGTAAAGTTCCGGAACGCGGAAAACCAGAAAGAGATCATTGCGCTGAAAGCGGCTAACGAACAGGCGGACCTTTCTTCGCGGAACGCCTGGCTGATGACGTGGCTGCTGGCCTCCGCCTGCATCTTCCTGCTGATCGTTACGGTATTCGCGCTGCTGTATTACAGGAGCCACAAAAAACTTTCCGCCCGGAAAATAGCGGAAGCGGAGCAGCAGAAGCAGCTGGAACTGACCAAAGCGATCCTGGAAGGCGAAGAACGGGAACGCCAGCGGCTGGCCCGCGATCTGCATGACGGCCTTGGTGGCATGCTGGCCGGTGTAAAGATGAACCTCTCCGGCACCGTGGAAGGGCTGCCGGGCACAGTGCCCGGAAAAGCCAGGCTGATACAGATCATTCAGCAGCTGGACAACTCCGTGAACGAACTGCGGGGCATTGCCCGCAACATGATGCCGGAATCCCTGCTGAACTTCGGGCTGGAAACAGCACTGAAAGACATGTGCGAGCTGAACACCGTACCCGGACTGGACATCCACTTCGAAGCGCTGGGCGTGCAGCCTGACCTGCCGGAGAAAACGCAGATCGTGATCTACCGCATCGCGCAGGAGCTGCTCGCCAACGCCATCAAGCATTCCGGCGCCAGCAAGATCATCCTGCAATGCAGCCAGAACCAGCATATGTTCTACCTCGCCATTGAAGACAACGGCAAGGGCTTCGACCCGCAAATGAATAAAAAAGCCGGACTGGGCTGGAATAATATCCGCAACCGCGTGGACTTCCTGAAAGGAAAAATGGAAGTGGATTCCGTGCCCGGTGAAGGTACTACGATTAATATTGAACTGAATGTCAGCGAATAAAACGGACGCAACACTGGTGATCGTTGATGATCACCCTATCGTGATAGAAGGGCTGCAATCCCTGCTGCAGGGAGAAGAGGGGCTGCATATCGTGCAGTCATTCACCACCGGCGGCGCATTTCTTTCCTTTTTAAAAGAGCAGCCGCACATCGACATCGTTTTGCTGGACATTACGCTGCCGGACCTGAACGGCGTGGAAGTATGCCGCGAAATAAAAATACATGCGCCCGATACCAAAATACTGATCATCAGCAATCATAACGAGCGAAGCATTATCATGCAAATGTTACAGCAGGGCGCAAGCGGCTACCTGCTCAAAAACGCTTCCGGCGACGAGCTGGTGCATTGCATACATGAGGTGCTGAACGGACGTATCGCGCTGAGTGCGGAAATAACGGCCATCATGACGCGCCCGGTACAAAACGAGCTGAAGCAGATCCCGCATCTGACCAAAAGGGAAAAGCAGGTGCTGGGCATGATCGCGGCGGGCAGAACTTCCGCCAGCATTGCCGATGAGCTTTGCGTGAGCCAGTTCACCGTGGAAACGCACCGCAGGAACCTGATGCAGAAATTCGACGCCAGCAATACCGCCGCGCTGATCAAGATGGCCGTGGAACAGCGTTTGCTATAGCTTCTCCACCGTTTCCCGGAAACTCTGCAATACACGGTCCCAATTGCTGACCGCCCTCTGACGGCTTTCCTCGTCGCTCAGGTTATCCTGGCTGATGGTCAGCAGCGTTACCTCTTTTTCAGGCGTGATCTCGTAAATGACATTGGCGTAATTCTCCGGCAGGTCCGGCAGGCCGGACATAGGGCTGTAGAAAGTGGTGTGCAGCAGTTTTCCGGGGATGATCTCCACCACTGTTCCCTTATCTTCATACGATTTTCCCTCCCATTCGCCGGTATAGGTGATGGAACCGCCTTTTTTCCATTCCGCTTTGGTATCGGTGCCGAACAGGTATTGTTTGATGATAGCAGGGTCGGTTAACGCTTTCCACACGTTATCAATAGAGGCTTTCACGGGGATGGAGGTCTTGGCAGTGAGTTTCCTGGACATAATTGAACGTTTTGCTGATCTACCGCAAATTCGTTGCCACTTTTGAATCGAGGAACTCCCATTCGCGGATATGCGCGGGGCGGTGCTCTTTTTTTACAATGGCGTCCAGCTCCGGTATCAGCGCAGCATTTTCAGCTGCTACATTATTTTTTTCAGCGGGATCTGCGGACAGATCGTACAGTTCCCAGGGCTGATGCGGATTCTTTTTCAATCCGGTTTTAACGGCCTTCCAATGCCCCATGCGAATGGCTACCTGTCCCCCTTTTTCAGGATATTCAAAATAGATGTATTTACGCTGCTGTTGTGCGGTTTTGTTGCCCGTCATTTCCGGCAGCAGGGAGATACCGTCGTTCGGCGGCGCTTCGATGCCCGCAATGGCGGCGAAGGTGGACATGAGGTCGTATTGCACGGAAAGCAGCGCAGACCTCCTGCCCGCGGGTATTCTGCCCGGCCATCTTGCGATGAACGGCTCGCGGATGCCGCCTTCATAAAGGTCCATCTTCAATCCTCTCAAACCCGCCGCGCTATTGAAAAATGCCGCATCTACCCCACCGTTGAACGTGGCGCCGTTATCGCTGGAAAACATGATAACCGTATTTTCATCCAGCCCCAGTTGCTTCACCTGCTCCATGATCATGCCTACCTGCGCATCCAGATAAGTGATCATGGCGGCGTAGGTAGATAATGGATATTGAGTGGATGCGTAGGATTGGGCGCCGTAGTAGGGTTGTTCGCTGAACTGGCCGATGTACTGCTTTACAGCCGCATCCGGCGCCTGCAGGGACACATGCGGGAGCGTGTAAGGCAGGTACAGGAAGAACGGGGTTTGCCGGTGGTCTTTTATGAAACGAACAGCCTTGTCCGTCATCCTGTCGATCGCATATTCTTTTCCTTTATAGTAGGAAAAGTCCGCCGCCGTTGCCGTAGCGGGCTCAAGACGTTTATGCACATTGATGGGCGGGTTCTGCAAAGTATCCCAACGGCCGTTCTCCCATAGATGCGAGGGATACAGATTATGCGCCTGTTTCTGATCGAGGTAACCATAGAAATAATCGAAGCCCTGCGCGTTCGGGTTACCGGTGCTGTAATGCATACCCAGTCCCCATTTACCGATAGCCGCGGTTTTATAACCGGCCTGCTGCAGCATCTTTCCGATGGTCATGGCGCCCTCCGGCAGCGGCATTTGCCCGCCTTCCAGCGAATCCGCAAATCCTCCCAGCTCATAATTGCCACGGATATACGAATGCCCGCCGTGACGGCCGGTCATCAGCATGCACCGGGCCGGGGCGCACACGGGGGTGCTGGTATAAAAGTTATTGAATTGCACGCCTTCCCGCGCCAGGCGGTCGAGGTGCGGGGTTTTGATCTTCTTTTGTCCATATACGCCCAGCTCTCCCACACCGAGATCATCTGCATAAATGAATATGATATTAGGTTTTCTTTGCGCGGACACGGCAAAGGCGGACAACAACAGGAACGCCGCCATAAAGTATCTTGTCATACAATGAGTAGCTTGTGTATCCAAGATAGATAATTTGAAGTATATTGCATCCCCAATTTTCCATCCCATGACAATATTCCCGACCCGTTATTCCCTCCTTTCCGCTCCCGCGCTGGGTGAGCATATCGCCCGCTGCTACGGTCTTCCCGGTGTGCAATGCCGGCTGCTGCTCCACGGCGTAAGCGATACTTATATTGTGGAGGATGCGGCTGATAAATACGTCTTCAAGGTGTACCGCAACTGCCACCGCTCGCGGAACGCGGTAGAAGGCGAAGTAGCGCTGCTGGACGCCCTCGAAGAAAACGGCGCGAAGGTGGCCGGCGTGGTCCGCGATGCGGAGGGGCGGGCTGTGCAGCATTTCGATGCCGCCGAAGGCCCCCGTCACGGCGTATTGTTCCGTTACGCCAAAGGAAAATGTTCCTTTGACCTGACGGACGCGGCGTTAACCACACTTGGCCGGGAAATGGCTGCCATCCACAACATCACCGCCAACCTCTCCCTGCCCTGGCCCCGTGAAACGTTCGATATCGACAGTATGCTGCGTGTGCCGCTGCAAAAAGTAGCGGATTCCTACGCGGATAACCCGGACGGTTACACGTACCTGCTGGAAACGACCGAAAAGGTGATCGGCAAGCTCCATGCACTGAACATCGGGGATTTCAGCACGGGATATATCCATTTCGATTACCTGCCCAAGAACTTCCATTTCGATGAGCAGGGCGGCATCACGATCTTCGATTTCGACTTCGCCGGCAAAGGCTGGCTGGCGGCGGACATGGGCAATTTCCTGGCGCATTTTTACCTGCATAAGACGCCGGTGGAAGAAACGGAACGCGCGTTCGGCATTTTCCTGGACGCCTACCGCTCCGTCCGCCCGCTGACGGACAACGAGATCGCGGCCATCCCTTTCTTCGGTTATGCTTTCTGGGTCTATTACCTGGGCTTTCAGCACGACAATTTCGAGGACTGGTCCAATTTCTTCTGGGGCCCGCGTTTCCGGAAAGACAGGGTGGAGCTTATTCGTCAGTACACAGCCATGTATTGCCGGTTTTGACGTATTTTCACGATTGAACATGACAGCAAGGACTTTCGTAATAGGAGATATTCACGGCGCACTCAGGGCCCTGGAACAGCTTATCGGCCTCATACAGCCACGCGGCGGCGACCGCCTGATCTTTCTCGGGGATTATGTGGACGGATGGTCACAATCCGCGGAAGTTATCACTTACCTCATGGAGCTGGACAAACAGCATAACTGCATTTTCATCAGGGGCAACCACGATGCCTGGTGCGAAGCCTGGCTGCGCGGCGGGCTGCGGGATGATGTATGGCTGTTTCACGGCGGGGAAGCAACGATAGAAAGCTACGAAAGGCTCGTTACCGCTGCCAGGAAGGAACATCTTGCTTTCTTTGATGCGCTGGTGAATTATTATGTGGATGAACACCACCGTCTTTTTATTCACGCGGGATTCTCTTCCATGCACGGCCCGCACCGCGAGCCTTACATGACGAATTTCTCCTGGGACCGTACTTTGTGGGAAATGGCGCTGGTCATGGACCAACGCATTCCCAAAAATTCACTGCTCTATCCAAAGCGGTTATTGCTGTTTAACGAGATCTATATCGGCCATACCCCTACTACCAATTATGACGTAACGGTTCCCATGCAGGCATGCAACGTTTGGAATGTGGATACCGGCGCGGCTTTCAGAGGCAGGATCTCCGCCCTCGATGTGGAAACGAAGGCATTCCTGCAAAGCGATGTAGTGATGAAACTATACCCCGGCGAACGCGGGAGGAACCGCTGATGCGCGTGATAACACCTACCCCTTTCACCCGATGAAACCGGCCAGCTATCGCCGCGGACATACCAGATATCTATTGGTATTTCTCCCGCGATGCGAATGTTGCTAGGTTTGCGGCACTGAAAATTGTTAACACCCAAATTGAAAAATTATGAAACTTTTATGCACCGCAGCGGCGGCCCTGTTCATTGTTTGCCGGGCCGGCGCGCAAGACATCCCGCGGGAAGAAGAGAATGCACAGGAAATCCTTTATCAGAAAGTAAAAAAGCCTACGATCGAGATCCCTAAAGGCAAAGACGGCGATGAAGATTCCGACATTCCCGTACGGGGCAGAATGAAAAAAGTAACGGCCACCCGCAGCGCCGTGCTGCAACCTTCCCAACAGCTGATCATCACGGAAAACGATGCGCCGGGCATTTCGAAGCTCATGCGCGGCGCCGTATGCGCAGCGCCGGTGATCGAGGAAGAACTGGAACCCGTGTACAGCTCGGTGAAAGCGCACATGCCGCTGTACCTCCCCTACAAGAACAGCACTACCGGCATCTGGCAGGGATTTTATTACAGCTGGGACAACAATGACGACGGCGCCAACGACGCGCACCGCGCTATCGACTACGGCAAAACATCCGTTGCCGCCAATGAAGATCCCACCTTTGGCGTGTACGCCATTGCGCCGGGCAAGGTGATCGACGTAAAATGGTCCAACGGCGGCGGGAACATCGTGGAGATAGAGCACACCGCGCCCAACGGCTACAAATACCGCAGCAAATACCTGCACCTCCGCAACGGATACGATAACGACCGCGCAAAGGCGCAGGGCACTTCGGGCAAATACAAGGCTTTTGCGGACGACGGCACCACCAGCAAGCTCTGCTGGGGCACCAACAGCCAGAAGATCGCCGTAAAGGTCAATGACATCGTACGGGACGGGCAGTTCATCGCCTATGCAGGCAACACCGGCTCCGGCGGCATCGGCGTCATCCTGAACGACGACGGCACCCTCGAAAATCCGAACACCCGCTCCTTCAACGTGCACCTTCATTTTGAAATACGTGTGCAGGATACCCGTGACGGGCACAGCGGGGAATGGGTGCTGGTAGATCCTTACGGCGCGTATAATCACGGCGGGGTAGACTGCTACGATCTTGAAGCCAGCACGCCTTTCGCACGGCTGTTCGCTCCTTTCTACCCGAGCTTCCACAATGTACCGCTGGACCTGGTGAACAAGTTCTGGGGATATTACACCGGCATGGGCATGGCGCTGCAGACGGTGAGCGTGGACAGGAACGGCAGTAATCTTTATGCCGCGGGGTCCTTCCAGTGGGGATTGCCGGGCGCGTGGTATACCCGCTTTTACATGACGGGGGCTACTTACCAGAGCTATTTCACTTCGTACGATAAACAGGGCTTCCGGCCACGGCAGCTTTCCGTTACCCGCGACGGCAGCGGCAATCCGCGCTTCACCGCTATCTGGGAAAAGAAACCCGCGGGCCAGAGCGCCTATTCCGTGCATAACCGTGACGATGCTGCTTTCAACAACGTCTGGAAAACGTATGTGGTCAACAAAAAATGGCATGTGCAGGAGCATGTGGACTACATCGTGAACGGCAAACGCTACCATGCCGCCGTTTTTGTCAACAAACCGAACGACAACGGCTTTTATCTTTTTTACGGCCTGAGCAGCACGGACTTCGACAAGAAGTTCAAGGAGCTTTACAACAAATGGGAATTAAAAAGCATCAACGTAAACGGCAATAAAGTGGGCGGCGTATGGCGCCCGAAAAAGAACAACTACGCGGCTTATTATGGCATGACTTCCACCGGCTACCAGGTGAAGTTCAACCAGTTCGCGGCGGAAGGGCTGCGCCTGATCAAAGTGCAGAACTATGACAACAACGGGCGCTTCAGCGCCGTCTGGGGGAAATAACTTTGGGAAAATAACTTTCCAAACAGCTTCGGGCCCGGCTTCCCGGCCGGGAGGTTGCCCGATTACTCCTACACAACAACAAGGCTGGCCATCAACGACGATGGTCAGCCTTTGTCTATTTTACCGTATTTTTGCATCCGCTCATGGTAAAGATCGATAACATAACACTACCGGATTTCCCGCTGTTGCTGGCTCCCATGGAGGATGTCAGCGATCCACCCTTCCGTGTGGTATGCAAGGAGAACGGCGCGGACCTTATGTATACGGAGTTCATTTCCAGCGAAGGGCTCATCCGCGACGCGATCAAATGCCGCAGGAAGCTGGACATCTTCGACGAGGAACGGCCGGTAGGCATACAGATCTTCGGCGGTGACGAAGAACGCCTCGGCATGGCCGCAAAGATCGTGGACGTGACCAACCCCGAGCTGCTGGACATCAATTTCGGCTGTCCCGTTAAAGGCATTGTTGCCAAAGGCGCAGGCTCCGGCGTGCTGAAAGATATCCCGCTGATGGTGCGTCTTACCGAGGCATGCGTAAAATCCACTTCCCTGCCCGTGACCGTGAAAACGCGCCTGGGTTGGGACGATGATACGAAGAACATCGAAGAAGTGGCGGAGAGGCTGCAGGACGTGGGCGTGAAAGCCCTCACCATTCACGGCCGCACCCGCTGCCAGATGTACAAAGGCGAAGCGGACTGGACGCTCATCGCCAAAGTGAAGAACAATCCCCGCATCCACATCCCCATATTCGGGAACGGGGATATCGACAGCCCGCAGAAAGCGCTGGAATACAAAAACCGTTATGGTGTGGACGGTATCATGATCGGGCGGGCCGCTATCGGCTATCCCTGGATCTTCCGCGAGATACGGCATTACCTGGATACCGGTGAACAGCTGGCCGCGCCCACAGTGGCGGAAAGAGTGCAGGTCTGCAAAAGGCACCTCCAGCAATCACTGCAATGGAAAGGCCCTGTGGCCGGGATCTACGCCATGCGCCGTCACTATCTTACTTACCTGAAAGGACTGCCCGGCATCAAGGAATTCCGCAACCGCCTCGTGACCCTGAACGTGCCCGAAGAAATAGAAGCTGTGCTGGATGAGGTATTACGCGCCTATGACGGCTTCGAGATGGCGCATACGCCTATCCAGCTGGTGAATTACCATGAGAAATGCCCGCTCTGATCAGTACATGTACTCCGGTGGTACAATGCCCTTGAGGCGCAGCTGCACCGTAGCCTGCCCGCGGTGATGGGTGACATGGTCCAGCGTGGAATGGAAGCCCGCTTCCGCTTTGGCGCTGCCGGCCGTTTGCCGCAGATCAGCATACGCTTTCCGCAATTCCTCCATCAATGCTTTTTTCCCTTTTTTGGCCGGCGGCGGGTCCCAGGGTGTTTCCGTTTTGCGGATATAATTGGCTTCCCACCAGCGGATGCCGTAGGCGATGTGGTGCATCAGCTCCCCGAAGCTCCAGACCTCTCCTGTTGGCCTGAACCCGTATTCCTTTTCAGGCATTGCGTCCGCCACGGCAAGCGTGTACTGTTCCGACTGATCCAGCCGTTGCATGATTTGTTGTTCCATAGATTTGAAAGTTTTATGCAACAAAGCTAGGCTGCGGGCCAGAGAAGGAATTAAGAAATCTTGCTCATTTTCATGTACTGTGAAGGCGGCACCTGGTAACGGCGGCGGAAGGCGGCATGAAAATATTCCATGCTGTTAAAGCCGGAGGTATAGGCGATGTCCGACAAGGGCAATGCGGTGTTCTGCAGCAGCATCGCGGCATGGCGGAGGCGCAGGGAGAGCAGGAACTGATGTGGGCTGCTGCCTGTGAAGGTCTTGAAGATACGGCTGAAATGAAAGGGGCTGACAAGGCTGTACGTGGCGATCTCTTTCAGGGAAATGTCGCCGGCGAAATGCTGCATCATATATTCCTTCGCCCTTTCTATCGTGATAAGATGATTCCTTTTCAACCGCGCGTGGATCTTTTCATCCGGTTGATAATCCGTGATGTGCAGCATCACCTTCGCGATCATGTCCAGCACCAGCTGATCGATCTGCAAACGGCTGCCGGCGCGGGATGTTACCAGCTCTGTAATATAGAAATGAAGGAACTCGGTTTCCGCGTCCGCGCGGATGAGCGTGGAATGCAGGTCCTTATTGGTAAAGAAGACGGTTTTGCCGTACTGCTCCTTTATTTGTTGCAGCATCTCGTTAGAAAATTCAAAGATGGTGCACTCATCCGGCACTTCGTGTGTATGCGTGACCGTACGTTCGTATTCCGGTTTGGTGATGAGCACACAGCCGGTGTAGGAATCAAGCGCATGCCGGAAAACGTTGAACACGAAATTGCCTTTCCGTACGAAGCTGATGCAAAAGGTTTCGTTGTACTCGGGTTTGGAGGTACGGCAATCTGTACACCGGCATTTGAAATCGAGAATGCGGTAGAGATCGGAGGTATATAACGTATGGATGTCCGCATCCATATTATTCACATTCTTTTTTGTTGTATGGCGTAGGATCGAATTTCAGCTGATCGTTCACTTCGCTGAATACGGGGATGCCGTTCTTGTCGAAATTATCCGCGAGCGCTTCATACACCTGCTCCCCCATCACCTTGAACACCACGGGCCGGGTGCTGTTCATGCCTTCGCTCTGGTAGCTGTAGCTGGCGCGGAGGATATTATCTTTCAGCACGCCGGTGATGGTGCCGCTGCTTTTGTCTTTTTCATGCGGATCGTACCGCAGCTCGCCCGCTACCTGCTCTTCATTCACCACCAGCTTCAGCCGGAACGTATCTTTCCCTACCGCTTTCAGATAGCAAGCAGTGTTGGCGGCCGGTTCGTCCACAACCGTATTGTCCGCCGGCAGGGAGTCGTTTGCGGCTTCTTGCTGCGCTCCACTGCCGCAGGCTGCGGCTGCAAAGGAAAAGATCAGGAAGGTGGCAATTGTGCTTCTCATAGATGGTTCGTTTTCATAAATCTACGAAAAAACGGGAAGTTCACATCACCACGGTAACAATACGCTCCGGCCCGATGCGCAGCGGTCCGGATACATACGCTTTGCCCAATGCCTGATGCGCACTGGTGGTATACGTTTCCATCATTTTGTTTCCGGACAGCGACAGATCCACTATTTTCTCTTCATCGCCGGTATTGACAATCACGACGACGATCTTTTGATTCTTCGCATCTTTCCAGGCGGACACCAGCAGATCATCTCCTGTTTCCGGCGCGGATGCATTGATACGCTGCATGCCGGGCCGGATGAACCGGCTGTAATTTCCGAGCGCCCACAAGATTTTGCTGTCCTGCAAATTTCCGTCTGTTTTGTTTTTGTCGATATAGATCAATCCATCTTTATAATCATAAGGCGAGATCGCCAGCCACCATTGCCAGGCCGTGGCATTACCGATTACGAGGTCCGTGTGAATGGTGCGGGCTACGTACAACGCCGCCTGTATGCCGGTATCTCTTTTATTGCCGTCGATCTCGCCGTTGTTATCACCGAGGATGCAATATTCGGATTGCCAGAAAGAAAGCCCGTCAATGCCCGCCACACGGCCGGCCACCTGCCGGCGCAGTGCAACAGATGCGTCGTACGGCGAAGTGCTGAAATAGCTGTGCCCGGCGATCACGGGCGCAACAGCGGGCAGATCGCCCACATACTCTTCAGCGCCGGGCGACATGAAAGCATCTATTTGGTTGCCACGGCCGGGTTTGTCGTCATCCGCCAATAAATATTTAAGATGCGCCGCTTCCGGCAGCAGGATGCCGGCTTCAACGCGCTCCCGCTGCAAGGCGCCTGATAACGATCTCACGATGCCGGCTATCTCGCGGTTGCTGTAAGGGCATCCCTCCTGTCCGCCATCGCTCCAGTCCCACTGCGGCTCGTTCACAGGACTGATATAATTGAAAACGATCCCTGTTTGCTGTTCCAGCCCTTTCAGCGCAGCGGCCACGTAAGCCGCCACTGCCGGATATTGCGCGCTGTCGATATTACACCGGCCGCTATCTGCATACGCTTTGTGGTTCACCGTAAACTGCACGGGCGGGCTGTTGAGGAAGGCCAGGAAATACGGCACGCCCCGCTGCTTCGCGGCGCGTAAAAACCATTGCTGGGCAGCCTGCCTTTCCCAGTTATATCGTCCATTTTGTTCCAGGAAAGATTCCGCGCGCCGCCATTCATCTTTTATGCCGCTGGCATCGCCCTGCTGGCTGCTGCCCGCGCCGAGGTTGAACCGCCACATGGACAGCCCGATGCCTTTGGGCTGTCCGTTTGCGGTGGTGTCCAGGCTAAAGAGCCAGTCCGCCATCTTATTCTTCTTGTCATCCGGCCAGTTGCCTGCAAACTGGCAGGCCCATGCATCCGATGCGCCGAAGTTGTGGATGGTCTGGAACGTCCTGGTGTCATCAATAATGATCTTCAGGCTTTTCTTTGATTGCGCGTGCAATGCGTTGCTGCATAAAAAAGAGGTAGCCAGCAAAACATATTTACCGATGCTTGTCGTCATTGTTCACTTTTAATAATCATCGTTCTGTTGCAGTTTGTTGGAAGACGCGAGTATTTCCGCACGCGGGATGGGCAGCCAGTAGTGCTGGTTTTCAAAGTGGCGGCCTTCCAGCGCGATCTTCGAAGTATAGGAAAAGTTAGCGCCGGACTTTGTGATGATAACACCGAGTGCGGGTTCATTTTCGGTGACATCGGCGATCTTCCATCTTCTCACGTCATAGTACCGGTGTTCTTCAAACGCCAGCTCTACCCTTCTTTCATACCTTACGGCCTCGCGCAGCTGCGCCTGTGATGTGCCTGCGGCGAGCGCCGGCATGTTCACGCCGCTTCTTGCGCGCACCAGGTTCAGCGCTGCCCTGGCGGAAAGCGTTGCGCCGGCGGGCACTGCTTCCGGACCAAAGGCTTCGTTCGCGGCCTCGGCATAATTCAGCAGCACTTCGGCGTAGCGGATGTATATCCACGGTTGGAAGCCCGCGTTGCCCCAGGGGTTCTGCAAGGGATAAGCGTCGTTCATGAACTTCTTCAGGTAGTAGCCGGTTTTGGAGGTGTTCCAGTTATCGGGACCGTCCTTGCTGTCTTTCCCGCCGGGCGTAAAAGTTTCCACGGTAGATCCGCGGTAGGACGCGCCGTTGTACAATATGGTGGCATAAAAACGCGGGTCCCGGTTCGCATAGGGATTCGCCGCATCGTAGCCGGATGTGGGATCGGTGATGGGTTTGCCGTTCGACATTTCATAATCATCCACGAGGTTCTGCAGCGGCAGGTTGCCGCCCCATCCGCCGTAACCGTTCGGACCGTTGGCGATTTCCAGGTGCACGTGATTGGCGTTCCGGGTATACAGCCGCGCGAAGATCACTTCCTGGTGGTCGGCGGAAAGGAACATCCGGTCATAACCGCCCTGGTAAAGGCTGTATTTATTCATGCCGATTACGGCCTGCGCGGCGTTGGCGGCATCGCTCCAGCTGCCGGTGTTATACAGCGGGCTGGCGGCGTACAGCAACAGGCGGGCTTTGAGCGCGAGCGCCGCGCCTTTGGTAGCGCGCCCCAACGGCCAGTTGCCGTCGTTATCCGTTGGAAGATTGGCGGCGGCTTCATCCAGCTGCGCCACGGCATAGTCGATACTTTCTTTCAGCGTGGCTCGCTGAAAGAACGAATCATCCTGCAGGTTATCCGACAGCTGGGCTACTTTCTCCCCCATCAGCACTACGCCGCCGTAGTTGCGGATAAGATCATGGTACCGGAAAGCGCGTATGAATTGCAGCTCGCCTTTCAGGCGTTTCTTACGTTCGTCGCTCATGGTAATGTCTGCCAGGCCGTTCAGCGCAATGTTGCATTCGCGGATGCTCCGGTAGCTGCGCGGCCAGATGGTGCCGGCCATGCCGAGGTTTTCCGGGGCGAGGAGGCCCCGCTGGATCAGCCATGTGTTATCGTCGTTATTGTAAATGGACTCATCGGTGATGGAGCTCCACATGCTGTATTCAAAGCCCCGGCCAAAGCCCGGATCTGTGCCGTCACCCTCTTTGTCCTGCAGGCGCGCGCCGATATACCGGTTCACCACATATGCTTCAAACACCATGGAATCGGTCAGCACTACTTCCTGCGCAATTTTATCCGTTGGCTGTATGTCCAGGAAATCTCCCTTGCATGCGTATATCATCACCGGGATGGCCGCCACGCATGCTGTATGTATAATATTTCTGATCTGCATTGTTAGTCTTTTAAAATTAGAAACTCACGTTAACGCCTACGTTGACGATCCGCTGCTGCGGATAGAACTGCCCGCTGCTGCTGCTGCCTTCGGGATCGTAGTCTTTCACTTTGGTGATGGTGAAAAGATTGAACGCATTGGCGTAGATGCGGGCGGACTGCATGCGCAGGAAGGACATTTTTTTCACGGGGAGATTGTATCCCAGTTCCATGTTCTTCAACCGCAGGAAGGCGGCGTTATCCAGCCAGAACGTGCTGTTGTAAAGCCCGCCGTTCACGGAGGAAGAGGCGCGGGTGTCTACCCTGGGGTAGCTGCCGTTGGGGTTGGAAGGGCTCCAGCGGTTGTCTGCCCAGGAGCTATAGAAGTTGCCGATGGTGCCGGATTCGGGCAGCACATACTGGCTTACCTGCGCCTGGCCGGCGAATATGACCGAGAGATCAAAATTTCCGTAGCCCAGTGACAGGGAGGCGCCGTAGGAGATCAGGGGGATGTTGCCGTAGGGGGTTCTCACCTGGTCGTCCGCTGTGATGCTTCCATCCTTGTTATAATCTTCATAAATAAGATCTCCCGGCTGCGCGCCGCTCAGGTGCGGCGTTTTGTCGATCTCCTCCTGGCTGCGGAAAATGCCGGTGGCGCGGTAAAGGAGGTACGTGCCCAAAGGGTGCCCGGTTTGCCGCTGGTATTCCAGTGCTCCGGGGGCTTCATCAATAAAGTCGATATTACTTTTCGCGTACGTGATATTGCCGGAGATGCCGTAGCGGAATGTGCCGCTGCGTTTTTCGTATCCCGCCGTTGCTTCAATACCGCGGCTGCTCACCTTCCCGATATTCTCGGAGGGCACCAGCGGATTGCCGGTGAAGGGATTCACAATGCCCGATACGAACGGGATGGAAGCGTTGCGTTCCGCGAGAATGTTGGAGCGTTGCTGCCGGAAATAGATAAACTCGAAGAAGAAGTCGTTGAACAAAGTGCCTTCGATGGCGATGTCCGTTTTACGCGCATCTTCCCAATGGATATTACTGTTCGGCAGCTTGGTGAGGTCAAGGCCCGGAACGATCACCGGCCCGTTGCTGGTTTGTATCACAAACTGGTTCTTCAGCGCATAGTTCGTGAAATACTGGAACAGGCCCACGCTGTCATTACCCAGCGCGCCGTAGGATGCGCGCAGCTTCAGGTCGTTGATGAAGGACAGGCTGCTGAACCAGGGCTCTTTTGAAATTCTCCAGGCTGCGGACACAGAAGGGAAATAACCATATTGATTGCCCTTCGGGAAAGTAGATGATCCGTCGATGCGCATCTGCACTTCCGCCAGGTATTTTTCATCGAAGTCATACGCCAGCTTGCCGATGTAGCTTTTACGGGTGAACACGTAGCTGCTGCCGCTGTTGTCCCGGTCTGTGGCCGCGGTTCCTCCCTGCGAAAGCTCCGGCGTGAGAATGCTGAGGAAGTTGATGCGCGATGCCGCGAAATCTTCCTGCGTTATTTTGCTTTGCTCGTAGCCGACGAACGTGTTGAGATGATGAACGCCGAATCCGCGCTGGTAGTTGATCTTGAAGTTATAGGTGGTTTGTGACAGATTCCGCTGGCTTTCATTCAGCGTGGCCGCGTTGTTGTTGCCGCCTACGATGCGGGACTGGTAAGTATCCGTTCCTTTATTATAGGTATACAATACATACGGAACGGCAAACGCTTTGGAGAAGGACCAGGATTTGTCGAACGCCGCGAAACCGTCTATTGACAAGCCTTCCACCGCGGCGATATTATATCTTCCTTTCAGGATGCCGTTGAAAACCTGTGTGGGACTCTTGTTAAGCCCGCCGGCATCTGTCGCCATCATCACCGGGTTGTTGCCTTCAATACCGGAAGAGGGCAGTCCGTTGGGATACCGTGCGGGGATGATCGGGTATGCGCGGTAAATGGAACGGAAGATATCGCCCGCGCCGGTGGTGGGAAACTGCCGGTCTTCCTGACGGCCGGACAAATACAGGCTGACCCTGAAATCTTTGGTAACGTCCGCATCGATATTCGAGCGGAAGCTGTACTGCTTGTACTTCGTGGCCCCGTTCTTATACAGCCCGTCCTGGTAAAGCATACCGGCGGAGAGGTAATAGCGTACGTTCTCGGTGCCGCCGGCAACGGACACATTGGCCTGGTTCTGCAAAGCCGTTTTCTTCAGGCTTTCCTTCGTCCAGTCCGTATTGGGATAATTCAGCGGGTCTGTGCCATTGCCGAACTTCTCTATTTCTTCGGCGGTATATTGCTGGTTCATGCCGCCGGCCTTGTTGTTATAATAGGCAATTTCATTGGCGATGGTGGCGTAGGTGGCGGCATCGGCCATTTTGGGCAGGCGTGTGGGGGAAGAAAAGCCCTGGTTGAAGCTGGCGTTGATAACGGGCTTGCCGCTTTTGCCGCGTTTGGTGGTGACCAGGATAACGCCGTTGGCGGCGCGGCTACCGTAGATGGCGGCGGAGGCGTCTTTCAATATGGAGATGCTTTCAATATCATTGGGATTCAGCCTTTCCAGTCCGCCGACCTGGCCGGGCACGCCGTCTACCACGATCAGCACGTCATTATTGCCGGTGGTGGCGAGGCCGCGGATGGTGAAAGACGAACCGTCATATCCCGGTTCCCCGCCCCGGTTGTTGATCATGATGCCGGAGAAGCGGCCGGCGAGGGAATTGGAGATGTTGGGCTGGGGGCTTTTTACGATGTCCGCCCCTTTTACCTGTGAAATGGAGCCGGTGACCGTGGCTTTCCGCTGCGCGTTATACCCCACTACAATCACCTCTCCGAGGTTGCTGCTTTCTGGCTCGAGGCTTACATCCAGCGTGCCGGATGCGGGCACCGGCATTTCGCGGGGGATGTAATTGATATGCGTGAATACCAGTATGGCATTGGCGGGAACATTCAGCGAAAATTTCCCCGCCTCGTCGCTGGTGGTGCCGGTGGAGGCGCCTTTCACGCTCACCGTTACCCCGGGCACCGGCGCATTGCCGGAGGTGATGGTGCCGGAAACGGACCGCTGCGCGAAGAGCGGCAGGCTGAAAAGAAGGAATAAGGACAAAAGGAAAAACGGAAGAAGCCGGAAACGGTGCAAATGGATAACCGCCGGATTACGGACTGGCTGTAATCGTTTCATCATGATACGCGGAATTTGGATTTTGGATTTTGGATTTTGGATACTGTCGGTCAGATGACCTTTTCTGCCGCTAAGGTATAGCGGGTGCGGGCGGCGGACGGTGGATCAACTGTCAAAATATGGGGGGTAAATTGTATGGTTCCGGGGGTAAATTACTGGTCCTCTCCCTGCCGGATCAGGTTCAGATCGAGGTTGAACGACTGCCGGTATTTCTTGATATACACGGAAGGCGTCATGCCGAACAGCTTCACAAACTGCTCCCGAAAGTAGCGGGCATCCCCGATCCCCACCTGGAAGGCGGCCTGGTTGACGTTCATGTTCTCCCGGATCATTAACACGGCGGCGCGCCGTATCCGGATGGAACGGATAAAGGCGTTGGGCGACTGGCCGGACACATGTTTGATCTTTGCATATAAAGTGGACCGGCTCAGCCCCACGGATTTACAGAACTTCTGAATCGTGAAATTTTCGGTGTCGAGATTGGCTTCCACCACCTGGATGCATTGCTGCAGGAACTCCTTGTAGGCGGCGGGAACTTTTACGGAAGATTGCCGCAGGGTGATGCTGTCGAAGAAGAACTGCTGCACGAGGTTGCGGTTTTTCAGGATCGTTTCCACCCTGGCCAGCAACAGCTGGCTGTCGAACGGCTTGGTAATATAATCATCGGCGCCGCCTTCCACGCCTTCCAGCTGCCTGTCAGCAGAAGAGGCGGCCGTTAGCAGGATCACCGGGATGTGCCCGAGCACCGGCGACGCCTTTATCCGGCGGCAGAGGTCCAGCCCATCTATTCCGGACATATTTATATCACTTACAATCAGGTCGGGCAAATGGCTGCCGGCCATTTCAAAGCCGGTGGTGCCGTCTCCGGCGGTCAGGAGGTAATATTTATCCCTGAACAGATGCTGCAGGTATTCCCGGATCTCTTCATCATCGTCGATGATCAGCACGGATTTTTTTTCCGTGACGATCTCTTCGGCGGACTTCCCGTCCTCCGGCGCTTCCCGAACGGCAGCGGCGGGGGCCGGCGTTTCCTCCGCCAGTTCTTCCAGCAGCTCGCTCGCGCCGTTCCCGGGCTGCATGGGGTAATCTGCGATGAGGCGGGCATTGCCTTTGGGCAGCACGATGGTAAACGCGCTTCCTTCGTTCAATTTGCTGCTGACAGTTACAGCGCCCTGGTGGCTTTCAATAAAATGGCGGACGAGGTACAGGCCGATGCCAAAGCCGGCTTTCTGCGGTCTTTCTGACGTGGAGCGCTGAAACTTGCTGAAAATATTCGCGTGGTCCGCCTCATCAATGCCGCAACCGCTGTCGCGGACGATGATGGTGATGTCTTCCCCTCCTTCTTCCAGTTCCAGGCTGATAGCTCCGCCGTCCGGCGTAAATTTGAACGCATTGGACAGCAGGTTGAACAGCGCGATCTCGATCTTTCCATAATCCGCCTGCACCGCTATTTCATCCGAAGGAAAAACAAACCTGTAATCTATGCTCCGCGCGGCGGCCTGCTGCGTAAAACACTGGTAGACCTCATTGCAAAGGTGAATGATGTTAAACGCCGAGACTTTCAGCTCATCCGCTCCCGAGCCGGCCTGCCGGAAAAGCAACAGCTGGTCTACCAGGCTCAGCAGGCGGCGGGCATTGCGGTAAGCGACCGTCAGCTCCAGGTCCGGAGACTGATGAAGGCGGTGTTTGAGCGGATTGATGATCAGGGAAAGCGGCGTTCTGAATTCATGCGACACATTGGTAAAAAAGGTGAGTTTCTTTTCAGTCAGCTCTTTATCCTTTACATTTTCAAGATGCGCGAGCTTGATCTCGTATTTCAGCCGTTCCTGCTTGCGGGTATACCTGATATAACCGTAGATGCTGCCGAAGATCAGCGCGGCGTATCCCGCATAGGCCCACCAGGTGCGGTGCCACGGCGGCAGCACGGTGATTTTCAGCAGCGTTGTTCCCTCACTCCAGATGTGCCCCGGCTGCGAAGCCTTTACTTTAAAAACATAATCGCCTTCCTGCAGGCGGGAGTAATTCGCGGTGCGGCTGCCGTTCGGGTAATTCCAGTCCTTGTCCCATCCTTCGAGGAAATAGGCATACTTTATTTTGTCCGCCCGCGAGTAATCGAGCGCCAGAAAATCCAGTGACAGTACGGCCTGGCTGAAAGGGATGGTTATTTCGCGTATCATTTCCACCTCCCTTTCCGTAATATAAGCCGGCGTTTCCGCTACCGGCCTGTTATTGACCCGCAGCCCGTTGAGGAAGACCGCCGCGCTGCGTTTTTCGGTGACAATGCTATCGGGATGAAATATGTTAAACCCGTTGATCCCGCCGAAAACGAATTCCCCGGATGTCAGCGCCAGCGCGGCATTGAAGCTGAACTGGCTGCTTTGCAGGCCGTCCGGCTGCGAGTAGGTGTCGATGGAACCGGTAGCGGGGTTGAACCGGGCGATGCCGCTGTAAGTGCTTAACCACAGGTTGCCCTGCGGGTCTTCCAGCATGCGGAGGATGGTGTTGCCGGGCAATCCGTCCGCCGTGGTGAACTGCCTGTATTTGCCGGTGTTCCGGTCGAACAGCAGCAAACCGGCGCCCTGTGTCCCGAGCCAGAACCCGCCTTTTTTTGTTTCATGGATGCAGCGGACGGGATGGCCGATGGGAAAAATACGGTGCCGTTTATCTTTTCTGTCTATCCGGATCAGTGATGAGTAACTGCCGGCCCACAGCTCGCCCCGCCGGTCTTCCGCCATGCTCTGAAGGTTGACGATCTCGGGATCGAAAAGCTCGAAGCGGTTGAATTCCCGGTTGAACCGGTACAGGCTGCCATCGTTCGTTGCGCTGGCCCATACGTTCTTTTGCTGATCTTCATACACGATCCAGGCGTTGGCCTCTTCCCGGTTGGTGGCGGGATTGTAGAGCCGGAACCGCTCGAACTTCCGGGCATTGTGCTTCAGCCGGCTGATGCCGCCGAACCAGGTGGATATCCAGATGTCCTCATGCGCATCCCTGGCGAGGCTGGTAATAAAGTTGCTGCCGATGGACGCGGGGTCTTCGGGATCGTATTTATAAGCGGTATACCTGTTGTTTTTGATATCCCAGTAACGAAGACCGGCGCCATCCGTGCCGATGTACAGGTTCTGCTGCGCGTCTTCGCAGAACGACAGGATAAAGTCTTCCGCAATGCCTTTCCTGCCCGCGCCGCTATAACGGACATGCCTGAACGGAAGCGGGCGCGGTTCAATGATATTCAGCCCTCCCCGCAGGGTGCCCACCCATTTACGTTCATCCCTGTCCACATACACGGCGTACACCGCATTACTATTGATCTGCGGGGCCTGCGCATCGCCGGAGAAGGGAACGGCGCTGCCGGCTTTATCGAAGAGCCGGTATACGCCGGCGCCGTCGCATCCGATCCACAAGGTGCCCTTTTTATCAAAGCAAAGGCTGATCACCGAACTTCTGACGGGCATGTGATTGCGGGTGAACGAGCGGCTGGCCACCTCGTAATAGATAAGGTCCTTATCCGTACCGATCCACAAGTTGCCCTGTTCATCGGCTTTCACACAATTCGCATGTTTGACCTGCGTGGATACCGCTTCCAACGTGTTGTTGGAAAGATGAAATAGATAAAGCCCCTGATTTTCGATGAACACCCAGATCCGCTGGTGGCGCTGGTCGTATTCGATGACGTGCACGTGGTAGTCGTGCTGAGGGCCTGAAGCGGTGGGCAGCGGGATCTGTGTGCCGGCGGACCGCGCATTTTCAAAAACCAGGAGGCCATTCCGCTGGGAACCGACCATCACGCTGCCCTGCGCGCTTTTGATAGCGGCGATCTCCCCGCTTACGCGCCGCACGGTGTGGCTTTCGCCGGAAAGATAGCCCGGAGCGGAAAAAGAAGAAGACAGGGGATCATAGATGTTCAGACCGTTCTGGGTGCCCACCCAGATATTGTGCCGGTCGTCCCCCTCAATGCAATACACATTGTTGGTGGACAGGGAAGTACTGTCGCCAATGACATTGCGGAAGACCCTGAAATTATAGCCGTCATACCGGTTCAACCCGTCGTACGTGCCGATCCACATAAAACCGTGATCATCCTGGTAAATGCTCATGACAGCGTTGTTGGACAAGCCCTGGTCAATTCCCAGGTAACGGACGGGCAATCCGCCGGCAAAGCAGAAAATGGTATGCAGAAATACCAGTATCGTTAAAAATGATCTCCTGGATAACATCGCCGGCATAGTTCACTGTCGTAAAATCGTAGGGTTCAAGTTAAGGAAATTCCCCCGGTCCCGCGGCGAAATCATAGCCCGATTTTGTATATAATAATCAAAGTCGTAAATTGATATCTTTGTTTTAACAAGGGCGATTACCTCATGGAACAAGTACAAGTCGGCAAGTGTGTGTACATCCTGAATACCGGGCGGAACCTGTACAAGATCGGCAAGACGCAGGACCTGCACAGGCGGCTGGCGGCCTATCATACCCACCTGCCCGTGATGTTCCGGGTGATCCGGCAATATGCCGCCTTGAATATGACGGACCTGGAAGAAAGCCTGCACATCCTCTTTCAGCACAAACGGGTGAAAGGCGAATGGTTTGAATTGAGTAAAGATGACCTGATCATCTGCGACAATGTGGCCCGGAATTACGCCCTGCAATCCCTCCAGAAACAGCGCCGGAAATATGCGGACATCGCCTTTAGCGACAACCCCATGCTGCAGGTGATGGAAGCCAATGAAAGATACCTGCAGGATTATTCGAGAGTGGCGGACGATATCAACCTCGGGCTTAGCAATGATGAAGTGTTCGAGCTGTATGAAGGCACCGTGCAGAAAGCCATTATCGAAACCGTCAGAAGGCTGTTAAGGTACCGCACCCCCAATTCAGAATTCCTCGGCAAATGGCTGCGCGTGGTGAGCGAGCTGGGCGATGGCGCCAGCGAAAGCCACATCCTTCAGAAATATAAAGGCCAGATCAGCCGCTCCACCATCCAGATGATCAAAAGAATATTGCGGAACCAGCTGTACTGATCCCTCCCTCAAAAAAAATTTCAACATCCTGATTTCCTGCTGACATAAGGTTGTCAAACCCCGGCTGTTCCTTTGTAACAGAAACAAAAACCTTACGATCATGTCAATCATTTCCACCCTCCAGCAAGAAATGGAGCAAGAAGCGCAAACCACCCGTAAAATGCTGTCCCGTATTCCTGATGACAAATACGACTGGCAGCCGCACCCCAAAAGCATGAGCATCCGGCAACTGGCCACACACGTGGCGGAGCTGCCTGTCTGGGTGACCCTGGCCGTTACAACGGACGGGCTGGACTTTGCCACCACGCCGTACGAACAGGTGCCGATCAAAAATACGGATGAGCTGATGAAATATTTCGAGCAATCACTGGAAAACGGGAAGCAGAGCCTTGCGGCGGCAGACGAGCAGAAGCTGGACGATATATGGACGCTTCGCGCAGGCCCCGATGTACTTTCTGAAACCTCCAAAGCGGGAATGATCAGGATGACTTACTGCCAGATCGTGCATCACCGCGCGCAATTGGGTGTTTACCTGCGCCTGCTGGACGTTCCCATTCCCGGCAGCTACGGGCCGAGCGCGGATGAGCAGTAAAGATCTTTGAACGGACGCCATTGAGGGCCCGGAAACTGTATGTGGACGGGCCCTTTTTACACCTCGTCCCCTTCAACGATTGGAGACGGCAATTTTACGGCTTCTTCATCCACTTTTCGTTAATGTAGAACGTGCCGAAAGGTACAATTGAAGCGCCCAGCGCAATGAGCATCTTTCTGAAAGACCAGTCCAGCGCGATCTTCACTTCAATGACCAGTATCACGTACAGCACAAACAACACCCCGTGGGCCATGCCCACCTGTCTGTTGAGCCAGGGCTCTTCCGCGAAGTATTTCAGCGGCATGGCAATGAAAAGCAGTACCAGGAAGGAAATACCTTCCAGCAAGGCGATAAATTTCAGCCGCTTGACGGACGCGGGTGTTTTATTTTCCATGCGGCAATACTACGCCACAATCTTTTCCTGGCATATGATCCTCGTCAGGTGCACTGCGGGGCGTCCCTGCCTTCACGAAGACACTTAAAGTAAAATTGCAGGAAAGCCAATGGGTCATTCAGACTAATTTATTGATAAACAATGTAATAATGACAAAATTCTAGTATTTTCCTCGAATTGTAAAATTCTCACCTATACCCCTGCGCCTGCAAATGAAACAATTCCGCATAACGCCCTCCGCGGGCAAGCAGTTCATCATGGCTGCCGATCTCTTTCAGCTCGCCGCTTTCGAGCACAAGGATGCGGTCGGCCATTCTTACCGTGGAAAAACGATGCGAGATCAGCACGGCGGATTTCCCTTTTGTAAGGTCTGCGAACCGCAGGAATACTTCGTATTCCGCCCGCGCATCCAGCGCGGAGGTAGGCTCGTCCAGTATCAGTAATTGGGCGTCTTTCATGTATGCGCGCGCAAGCGCTATCTTTTGCCATTCGCCGCCGGAGAGGTCCACACCCTGGTGGAAACGGCGGCCCAGCATTTGTTCGTATTTTCCGGGAAGCCGCTGTGCCAGCTCGTCGGCCATGCTTTTCCGCGCCGCGGTAGTGATCATTTCTTCGTTTTCCAACTCCCCGATATTCCCCACTGCTATGTTTTGCGAAACGGTCATCTGGTACCGCAGAAAATCCTGGAAGATCACGCCCACCTGTTTTCGCAACTGTACAAGATCGTACTCGCGGAGATCGTGCCCGTCCAGCAGAATGCGCCCTTCCACAGGATCATACAGGCGTGCCAGCAGCTTTACCAGCGTGGTTTTTCCCGCACCGTTCTCTCCCACCAGCGCCAGCTTTTCACCGGCATGCAAGGTAAAATTCAAATGACGGTTCGCCCATCTTTCCGAATTCAAATATTTAAAACCAACGTTCTCGAATACAAACCCTTCGCGGATCGGATCGGGAAACGGTCTTGCCTGCTGTGGCTGAATGATGCGCGGCTGTATTTCGAAAAACTCGAACAGGTCGCGCAGATAAATAGCGCCCTGCGTTACACTGGTGAAGCGGATCAGCACGCCTTCCAGCAAGCTTCTCAACTGCCGGAACGAACCGCCGAGAAAAGCCAGATCGCCAATGCTCAGGTTGCCCCGCACCGTATCCAGGATAATGAAAACATAAGCGGTATAATACCCCGCGCCGCCGACTATCGCGAAAAAGACCGCCCAGGAATGGTAGCGGACAGAGAATTGCTTTTTGTCATGATAAAACTTGTCCGACAACCTTTTAAACCGGCCAATCAGGTAATCCGACAAATTGAAGATCTTCACTTCCTTCACGGTTTCATCGCTGGCGCCGAGGTAACGGATATAGTCCAGCTCGCGGCGGTCGGACGTTTGTCCCCATGCGAGCGCATAGAACTTGTCATTAAAATAAGTCTCCGAAAAAAAGGCGGGGACAACAGACACCACGAGCAACAGGATCAGCCAGGGGCTGAATGCCAGCAGGCCGGCGGCGAGGAAAGCCATCGTGATCAGGTCCTGCACCTGGCTTAATACCTGCGAAAGCAGCACGGTGCGGCCCTGCGTCTGCTGACGGGCGCGTTCAAGCTTGTCGTAAAAAGCGGAATCTTCAAACTGGTCAAGGTCCAGCATAGCGGCGTGCTGCATGATGCGTACCGAGGTGTGGTTGGCCACCTGCTCGCCTAACAGGCCGTCTATCAGAGTGATCACGCGGCTGAGGGCGCTGGTGGCGATCACCAGTCCAAATTCGAGCGCTACAAATTCCCAGAGATGCAGAAAGCTCTGCTCCCCTTTGATCTGCGTCATGCGCACTACTTCATCGAGGATCAGCTTGCCGGTGTAGAGCATGGCAAGCGGCATGGCGGATTGAAGAATGCGAAGCAGGGCATTCACGGCGGTCAGCCAGGGACTGGTTTGCCATACCAGCCGGAAGAATGCGGGCAGGTTGCGCAGCGCCGCCATCCTTTCTTTAAAGTTCACATCAGGTTCCCCCGGTTTCCGGTTGGGTCTTCTCATGATTAAAAAAACTATTCCGCAATGATCACCTTCACCCCCCGCTCGCTCAGCATCTTCACCGTATCCTGCGACACGAGGTTATCTGTAATGATATAATCCACCTGCTCAAGACTGCAAATACGGCCGATCCCCCTTCTGTCGAACTTCGAGCTGTCCGCCATCACTACCACGGTCTGCGCGAGGCTGATCATTTTCATGTTGAGGCTGGCTTCCGCGAGGTTGGTGATGGAGAGGCCGAATTCGGGATCGATGCCGTCCACGCCCAGGAAGAGCACGCCGCAGGAAATGTCTTCCAGCAGCCTTTCCGCGAAGGAGCCCGCGGCGGAAGAGGAGCTTTGATGAATGAGGCCGCCGATCTGCAATACATCTACAAAAGGTCTGTTACACAGCTCCAGCGCTACTTTGAGGGCCGGCGTGATGACTGTAAGATGTTTCGGGGGATGAATGAAGCGGGTCAGTTCAAATACGGTTGTACCGGAACCGATGATGATCGAATCGTTTTGCCCGATCAGGGTTTCAGCGGCCCTGGCGATCTTCTTTTTTTCTTCTGTTTTGATGAATTCTTTCTCGTTGATGGGGCGTTCGATAGTATAGGGGTTCTGGGTGGAACCGCCGCCTTTGGTGCGGAACAGCAGCTTTTTCTCTTCCAGCAGCTTGAGGTCTTTCCGGATGGTAACACCTGAAACCTGCAGCGATTCGCTTAACTCCTGTATGTCTACCCGGCCGTTTTCCTGCAGCTTTTGCAGGATCAGCTGATGTCTGTCTGTAATATTCATGGCTGAATACTGGTCTTATTTAACTTAAATAATCTTTCATCAAATTTAAGGAATAAAAATAAACATACTCTTACAGGGTAGATGAAACTATTTTTAAATTTCCTCCACCCCGCTTATTTCGTTTATTTTCAACTGTTTTCACTTCTTTTCATTCCCTTAATATTGCTTTAACCATTACTTAACTTTAATTTAATTTTGTTTAATTAAGTTTAATTTCTACTTTTATTGAAGAGATATTCCACAGCACGTTCAAATTCCACGACTGATATGAAACATCAGTTATTCAACCACAATTTTTTCAGAACTGATGAAATGTCAAACCAAAAAACACTGATGAACATGAGCAAAAGATGCATCCTTACCATGTGCTGCAGGTACATGCTAAGCCTGTTGCTGCTTGCATTGCCCGGAGTTATGAACGGGCAGTCCCAACACACTGTACGCGGAACAGTGACCAATGACAAAGGCGAGATCCTCATTGGTGTGAACGTGCGGGTCAAAGGCAGCAACACGGGCGTTACCACGGGCGACAATGGCCGCTACCAGCTTGCGGTCCCCGGCGGGCAGTCCGTTCTCCAATTTTCTTTTATCGGCTTCGCCGAACAGGAAGTTCCTGTAAGCGGCCGCAGCACCATCAACGTGCAGCTCGTATCCACCTCCCGTGACCTGGAAGGCCTGGTGGTAGTGGGTTACGGCACCCAGAAAAAGATCAACCTCACCGGCGCGGTAGACCAGGTGGGCAGCGAAGTTTTCGAAAACAGGCCCCTGACCAACACTACACGCGGCCTGCAGGGCGTCATCCCCAACCTGAACATCCGCATGACGGACGGTAAGCCCATCCGCGGCGCCACCTATAACGTGCGCGGCGCCACTTCCATCGGCGCCGGCGGCAGCGCGCTGATACTGATAGACGGCGTGCCGGGAGATCCGAACCTCCTCAATCCCAACGATATTGAAAGCGTGACCGTGCTCAAAGACGCCGCGGCGGCAGCCATCTACGGCTCCCGCGGTACCTTCGGCGTGGTGCTCATCACCACCAAAAACCCGACAAAAGAACAAACCACCGTCAACTATACGGCCAACGTTTCCCTCAACGAACGCACCATCAAACCCAAGCTGGTCACCAACGGCTACCAGTGGGCCAAACACTTCGATGAAGCCTTCGCCTCCTGGAACGACTACGCCTCCCATCCGCAGAAAGCAAACTCCGTATTCCCGTTCTCGTTAGATTACCTGGACGAGCTGAAACGGCGCGACGCAGATCCTTCCCTGCCGAAGGTAGACATCAACCCCGCTAACGGCGACTATGTCTATTACGGCAACACGGACTGGCTGAAGGAATTATACGCCGACGCCAATCCCTCCACAGAACATAATCTCAGCGTATCCGGCAGCAGCAAGAACGTCAACTACTACCTCTCCGGCCGCTACATGGCCCAGAAAGGCGTCTTCCGCTACAACCCGGACAACTTCTCCACCTATAACCTGCGGGCGCGCGGCTCCGTACAGGCGTTCCCGTGGTTGAAGGTGGAGAACGACCTGAACTTCTCGCAAATGGATTACTTCTTCCCCATCCTCAACCACCCCAGCAATACGCCGGTATGGAGAAGGATCTCGGACGAAGCGTTTCCCATTGCCATGCTGCGCAATCCGGACGGCACCTTAACGGAGAATGCCGCCATCGTGTTCGGCAGCTTCATTTCCGGCAATAACTATTCGGAAGAGCGCCGCCAGCTGATCCGCAATACCTCCCGGTTTACGGCCAGCCTGTTTAAAAACAAGGTGCATGTGAACGGCGACCTTACCTTCTCCCAGCAGAACAACGTGGAAACGCGCCTTTACACGCCGGTGCCCTACAGCAAGAAACCCGGCGTGATGCTGGAACGCGGCGAAAGCAAGATGAATGAAGACGATGGCAAGACCAGCTATCTCGCCGCCAACATCTACGCGGATTATGAAAAGACCTTCCACAAGCATTACTTCAAAGGGATGATCGGTTACAACTACGAACATTCTCTCCTGAAAAGCCGCTATATTCAACGGGACGGGCTGATCAACAACGCCCTGCCGGACTTCTCGCTGATGAACGGCGTGAACTTCCAGCTGCGCGGCGGCGGCAGCGAATGGAGAACGATCGGCGGCTTCTTCCGCCTGAACTATATCTTTGATGAACGTTACCTGTTTGAAGTGAACGGCCGCTACGACGGTACTTCCAAATTCCCGCAAAACCAGCAATGGGGCTTCTTCCCCTCCGCATCCGCCGGATGGCGCGTATCCCGCGAAAAGTTCTGGACGCTGCCCGTGAACACCGTCAGCGACTTCAAGCTGCGCGCTTCCTACGGCACCCTGGGCAACGGGAACATCTCCCCTTACCAGTTCCTCGAAACCATGTCCGTCGCCCAGCTGGCGCGCGTGCTGAACGGCATCCGCCCGGACTACACGCAGCAACCGGGCGTGGTACCCGACGGTCTCACCTGGGAGAAAGCCACCACGCTGAACTTCGGTACAGACATCGCTTTCCTCAACAACCGCCTCAATGCTACGTTCGACTGGTACACCCGTAAAACAACGGACATGTTCACCACCGGGCTGCCACTGCCGGGCGTATTCGGCGCCGCCGAACCGAAAGGCAACTACGCGGACCTGGAAACAAAAGGATGGGAATTGTCCATCGGCTGGAAAGACCGCACCAAAGGCAGCAATCCACTGACCTACGACCTGCGCTTTGTATTGTCAGACAACAAAAGCACCATCACCCGCTTCAACAACCCGCAGGGGCTCATCAACACGTACTACGTGGGCATGACCGTTGGTGATGTATGGGGATTTGTGAATGACGGATATTATGCGGACATGGACGAAGTGAACAACCGCGGCATCGACCAGAGCTTCATCCGCGTATCGGCCGCCAACAAGCCATTACCCGGCGATATCAAGTTCAAGGACCTGAACGGCGACAAGAAGATCACTGAAGGAGCGGGCTCCCTCTCCGATCCCGGCGATAAGGCCATCATCGGTAACACGCAGCCGCGCTACACTTACGGCTTTACCTCCAACCTGGAATGGAAAGGTATTTTCTTCTCCCTGTTCGTGCAGGGCGTGGGTAAACGCGACTTCTGGCCGGGAACCGACAACTCGCTGTTCTGGGGCGCCTTCAACCGTCCATATAGCTGGCACCCGGAAGATGTGGTGAACAACATCTGGTCAGAAGACAACCCGGACACCTACTTCCCGCGCCTGCGGGGCTATACCGCGCTCAACTCCCGCGGCCAGCTGCAGGTGCAGCAAAGCAAGTACATGCAGAACGTGGCCTACGTCCGCCTGAAGAACCTGAGCCTCGGCTACACGCTGCCTTCCGCCTGGGTATCCAAAGCCGGCATGGCAAGCGCGCGCATCTACCTCACCGGCCAGAACCTCTGGACGTGGAGCCCCATGTACAGGCACGTGAAAACGCTCGATCCTGAAGTGATCGAAGGCACCGACCCCGAACTGACCAGCGGCAGCGGCAGTAACGGGATGGCCTATCCGATGATGAAAACCTACACCGTAGGGATCAATGTGACATTCAAATAAAACGATCATGCAACGTATTCTCCACATATTACTCATCGCCCTGGTCGCGTTCTCCGCCTGCAAGCAGGAACTGGACCTGAAGCCTTTCGACAAGCTGTCCCCGGACAATGCTTTCAATACGGAAAAAGATCTGCAGCTCTACGCCAACTCGTTCTACCTGATCCTGCCCACCGGCACGGACATCGTTAAAAGCGATGCGCTGAGCGACTACCTCGTAGGCAGAACACCCTCCAACTACATCTACGGTTCCTTCGGCGCCACACAGGCTTCCGGCTGGAACTGGGAAAACCTGCGCAAGGTGAACTACTTCCTCGAACACGTAGGCCAGGCAAAGATCACAGACGAAGCCCGGAACCACTACATCGGGCTGGCGCGCTTCTTCCGCGCCTGGTTCTATTTTGAAATGGTGAAGAAGTTCGGGGATGTGCCTTATTATAACAAGACGCTCGCCGTAGACGATCCCGATCTGTACAAAGGCCGCGACCCGCGCACTTTGGTAATGGACAGCGTGCTGTCCGACATCAACTTCGCCTGCGCCAACATCCGCAACACGAAAGACAACACCGCTTCACAGGTCACCCGCTGGGTGGCGCTCGCG
Organism: Chitinophaga cymbidii; assembly: GCF_007992715.1. GTDB lineage: Bacteria > Bacteroidota > Bacteroidia > Chitinophagales > Chitinophagaceae > Chitinophaga > Chitinophaga cymbidii. The sequence continues at coordinate 485,903 of NZ_BKAU01000004.1, read as the reverse complement.
CTGAAGTCAAGGATCTGCCTGTTCGAAGGCTCCATCCGCAAATATCATCCGGAACTGGAACTGACCGCTACGGCCAGCGAATGGTTCACCGAAGCCGCGGAAGCAGCGAACCTCGTGATGCAGGGCAACCAGTATCGCCTGCTGACCACGGGCGCACAGCCTTACCGCGACCTGTTCGTCAACGAAACGCCGAACAACACCGAAGTGATGCTCGCCGCGGTGAACAGCAAAAGCCTCCGCGTTTTCAACGACGGCAACTGGTACTGGACCAGCGCCACTTACGGCGGTAGATTGAATTTCACCAAGACCTTCATCAACACCTATCTGAAAACAGACGGCACCCCCTTCACCGCACAGGCCAATTACAACAGCATTCCCTTCGTAACGGAAGTAAAGGACCGCGACCTGCGCCTGAAACAATCCATCCGCCTCGGTAACTACACCCGCGACGGAGCGGCGGCGCCACCGGATTTTACCTATACCTATACGGGCTATATGCCCATTAAACTGGCTGTGGACTCTAAAGCGACGGATGGTGTGGCGGAGAACTTCAATTCGCTGCCCATCATCCGCTACGCCGAAGTGCTACTGAACTACGCGGAAGCAAAAGCGGAATCAGGTACCTTCAATACCACGGACTGGAACGCGACCATCGCCCTGCTGCGCCAGCGCGCGGGCATCGCCGCCGCTCCTTTCCCCACCGTGGCGGACGCCTATATGCAGCAAAACTACTTCCCGGACATCGACGACGCGGCGCTGCTGGAAATCCGCCGGGAACGCGGCATAGAGCTGGCGCTGGAAGGATTCCGCTACGACGACCTCCTGCGCTGGAAAGCGGCCAGGCTGCTCGAAAAAACATACGACGGCATGTACGTACCTTCGCTGAACACGCTGATGGACCTGAACGAGGACGGCAAGATGGACGTATGTTTCGTGACCACCATCCCCACCACAAAAGTGCCCGGCGTATATTACTTCCTGATAGATAACGTGCAGTTCAAACTATCGGATGGCACCAGCGGCAACCTGATCCTGTTCGATAACCTGGAACGAAAATTCGAAGACTATAAATATTTCTACCCGATCCCGTACAACGAGATCGTGCTGAACGGCAACCTGAAACAAGACCCCAGGTGGCCGAACTGATAACACGTAAAATAAAAACTGATACAGCATGTCAACCAACAAAGAAACACTATTTGACAAAGCAGGCATTCCACGGCAGTTGCTGTGGGGCTATATCGGCATCATGATCTTCATGATGGGCGATGGTATTGAACAGGGATGGCTCAGCCCTTACCTGGTGGACCACGGGATGACCGTACAGCAGTCCGCCACCCTGTTCACCGTATACGGTATTACGATCGCCATTTCCGCCTGGTTCTCGGGCGTACTGGCGGAAGGATACGGCATCAAACGCACGATGTTCATGGGGCTGGTGCTTTACATTCTCGGAACGGTGGGCTTTGTTGGATATGGCATGCCGGAACTGAACTACCCCGTAATGCTGCTGACGTATGCATTACGGGGTTTCGGATACCCGCTTTTTGCTTATTCCTTCCTGGTGTGGATCGCGTACGTGAGCCCGCAGAAACAGCTGGGCCGGGCCGTAGGCTGGTTCTGGTTCGTGTTTACAGGAGGATTGAATGTACTCGGCGCTTACTATTCCAGCTGGGCCATTATAAAATTCGGGCATCTGAACACATTATGGACTTCGCTGTTCTGGGCCTTGCTGGGCGCGCTTTTCGCGCTGATCATCAACCGGCCGCAAACGAAGAAAAGCACTACGTCCGGCTCACAGGCGAAAGAGCTGATGAAAGGGCTGACCATCGTGAAGGAAGAGCCGAAGGTATTGCTGGGCGGAATTGTGCGCATCATCAATACCACCGCGCAGTTCGCCTTCCCGGTGTTCCTGCCCATGTACATGGCGCGGCATGGCTTTGATACCACGCAGTGGCTGCAGATCTGGGGCACCATCTTTACCGCCAACATCATCTTCAACCTGATCTTCGGGTTTGTGGGCGACCGCTTCGGATGGCGCAATACGGTGATGTGGTTCGGCGGCGTGGGTTGCGCGGTGAGCACCCTGCTGTTCTACTACGCGCCGCAGATATGGGAAGGCAGCTTCTGGATGGTGATGGCCGCCGGCGTGCTCTGGGGCGCGTTCCTCGCCGGATATGTGCCTTTGTCCGCCCTCGTGCCGTCACTTGTAAAGAAAGATAAAGGAGCCGCCATGGCGATCCTCAACCTCGGCGCCGGCCTGCCGGTATTCGTAGGGCCCGCCATCGTAGGGCTTTTCATCGGCAGCGTGGGCGAAGCCGGTGTGATATGGATACTCGCCGTCCTCTACGTGATCAGCGCAGTGCTGACGCGCTTCATTACCCTGCCCGATAATGCAAAGACCCTGCATCATCACAACAACCAGGCGGAAACACTGCAAACGGTATAGCAAATTATTACAGCATGAGAATATTGATTACAGCACCCTACCATGAAAAAGGGTTAGAAGAACTGGAAAAGCAATTCGGCGAAATTGTTTACAAGCCCTGGAAACCCCATGGAAGAGCGTATAACGAAGCAGAGCTGCTCGAACTGCTCGCGTCCTCCAAAGCGGAGGCGCTGATCACCGAGCACGACCATGTGACGGCCGCCGTTATCCAGGCCAACCCGCATTTGCAATTCATCGGCGTTTGCCGTGGCACCCCCTCCAACGTAGCCGTGGCTACGGCAACGGAACTGGGCATACCCGTATTCTTCACGCCCGCGCGGAACGCGCAGGCCGTTGCGGAAATGTTCATCTCCAACGTGATCCTGCTGCTGCGTAAAACGATCCCGGGCATCGACTGGCTCAAAGGACGCAACTGGCAGGCCGGCGCACATGATTCGTACCTCGCGTTCAAAGGCAACGAGCTGGCGGGAAGGACCATCGGCATGGTGGGATTCGGCGCCATCGGCCAGCTGATCGCAAAGCTGGTGCGCAACTATCCCTGCAATATCCAGTTCTTTGATCCGTACGTGACGGAATACGACAAGGCTTACCGCAAAACCAGCATCGAGGAAATCTTTAGCAGCAGCGACATCGTATCCATTCACCTGCCCGTTACACCGGAAACAAAAGGGATGATCAACAGCAGCCTGTTGAAACGGATGAAAAAAGATGCCATCTTTGTCAATACCGCCCGCGCGGTAGTGGTGCAGCGTGAAGACCTGCTGGAAGTGCTGGAATCGCAGGCTATCCGCGGCGCCGTGCTGGACGTGTTCGACAACGAGCCGCCGGACGAGCTGGACTACCGCATCATCGACCATCCGAACGTGATCGCCACACCGCACATCGCCGGCGCCACCTTCGAAGTGGAAGATCATCACGTAGAGATCATGAACAGGGCGCTGCAGGAGTGGTTCGCCCGGGGAAACCGGCAGATCGCGGAGCTGTCCAACAAAGCTATACTTAAAGCCCATATTCAATGACGATGCAGGATTCATATATTATTGTAGACATCGGTACCGGCAACGTGCGCGTGGCCGCTGCCGCGCAAAACGGACAAGTACTGGGCGTGGCCAGGGAAGATATTGTATATGTCAAGGACAACGATTACCCGGATGCGCTGTACTTTGATCCCGCGCAACTGTGGGAACAGGTGCAGCGGCTGGCGAAAACGGTGCTCGCCACTGTTCCCGCCGCTTCCGTGAAAGCCGTTACCGCCACCAGCCAGCGCGAAGGGATCGTGCTGATAGGGAAAGACGGTGCTTCTCTTATCGGCCTGCCCAACATCGACCACCGCGGACGCGAATGGGAAGGCATCATGCGGGACAAAAGCCGTGTTTATCAACTGACCGGCCGCTACCCTACTTCCCTTTTCTCCGCCATGAAGCTGGTAGGCATCCGCGAGCGGAAACCGGCCGTATGGGAAGAGCTGCACACCTTCCTGAGCATCAGTAACTGGATCGAATATAAAATGAGCGGCGTGGCGAAGTACGAGCACTCACAGGCATCCGAAACATTGCTTTACGACGTGGCGCAAAAGCAATGGTCGAAAGAACTCTGTGAAGTCTTCGGGTTAAGCATGGATCTGCTGCCCGCTATTGCGGAATCCGCTACCGTATTAGGCGACGTGCTGCCGGATGTAGCGCAATCGCTCGGTCTGAATAAAGATGTAAAAGTGGTTGTAGGCGGCGGCGATACACAACTCGCCATCAAGAGTACCCGTCCCGCTGTGGACGATATGGTGATCGTATCCGGCACCACCACCCCGATCGTGAAACTAACAGGAACGTATAAACTGGATGATGAAGAACGGACGTGGACGAGCCGGGATATTGAGCCGGACCGGTTTGTGTTTGAAGCGAATGCCGGTGTTACCGGGTTGAATTATCAGCGTTTGAAAGAGATTTTTTATCCGAATGAAGGATATGACGTGATCGAAAAAGAGCTGCAGGAGAACAAGCATACGTTCTGCATGGCCTCCCTTGGCTCCCTGTTGGCGGACGAGGAGGTATCCCTCACCCGCGGCGGCTTCATCTTCCCTGCGCCGGTATCCCACCTGCTCACCCGCGGCTCCTTCGTATGGGCCACGATCTTCGACATCGCCTGCTCCATCGTGAAGAACTACCGCATCCTGGCGGAAGTGGACGGCCACCGGCCGGATTATATCTGGGGATGCGGCGGCGGATTGCAGAGCAAGGTGCTGCGGCAGCTGATCGCCAATCTCACCGGCAAGAAAGTGCAGATGCGTCATGCGTTCCAGCAGTCCTCCGCCATCGGCGGCGCGCTGATCTGCAACCAGGCGCTGCAGCTGAACGTAACCATGAACGACAGCATTGAAGTGGTGCACCCGCAGGAACAGGAGCATTACGCCGCGCTGTACGCTGAATGGGAAAAAACGCGCGGGTATTTCAGGAATATGAATTAGCAAGAACAATTATGCAACATCATTTTATAGGGATAGACGTAGGTACGCAAGGCGCGCGCGTAGTGCTGATGGACGACAAAGGCAACCTGCTCGGCAGCCGTGAGGAACAGTTCTCCCTTTCCCGCGAAGAGCAATCCCCCGCCACCTGGTGGGACGCCTGCCTCCGCTCCCTGCAGCAGCTCGCCGCGGAATGCGACCTCTCGGCCGTAAAAGCCGTTTCGGTCACCTCCACCTCCGGCACCATCATCCCCCTCGGCAAAGACCTCCAACCGCTGCACAACGCCATCATGTACAGCGACGGCAGGCAGAAAGCCGAAGGCGATACCTGCAAGGCCGCAGCGGTGAAATATCACGATCACGGCTATACGGCCTTCAATACCAGCAGCGGCCTGCCCAAGATGCTTTGGTTCATCAACAATTATCCGGAAAAGACCGCGCAGCTCTACAAGTTCATCCACGCCGCCGACTTCATCATCGGAAAATTATGCGGCCGCTTCGATGTAACGGATTTCACCAATGTGCTGAAATCCGGCTACGACGTAGAGCAGCAGCACTGGCCGGCATACATATGGGAACATCTTCCATTTAAAAAGGAATGGCTGCAGGAGGTAGTGCCCTCCGGTACACCAGTCGGCCACGTGAAAGACGTTCCGGACTTAGGCAATGATGTGATCGTGGTAGCGGGAATGACGGATGGATGCGCTTCGCAGATCGCCTCCGGCGCGGTGAACCCCGGTGACTGGAACACCACCATCGGCACCACGCTCGTGGTAAAAGGCGTTACCACCAAAGTGATCAGAGACCCGGAAGGCCGGCTATATAGCCACCGTCACCCGGAAGGATACTGGATGCCCGGTGGCGCCAGCAACACCGGCGCGGACTGGGTAACCAAAAATTTCAATGAAGATCTTGCTTCGCTCAACGAAGCCGCCGCCGCCCTCATTCCCACGCAGCACCTTTCCTGGCCGCTGATGCAGCAGGGGGAGCGCTTCCCGTTCATCGCGCCGCAGGCAAGGGGGTTTGAAGAGGAAGGACTTTCCACCGCGGCGCGCTTCGCCGCCGGCATGGAAGGCGTGGCCTATATCGAAAGATATGCCTACGAGGTCATCGAGCAGCTCTCCGGCGAAAAGGTAAAGGCCGTGTTCACCGCGGGCGGCGCCAGCAACAGCCCGGTATGGCTCGGCATCCGCAGCAATGTGCTGAATCTGCCGCTGTACAAAATGAAGCATGTCACCGGCGCCACAGGAGCCGCCATCCTGGCCGCATCCAAAACGCGCTTCTCTTCCATCATGGAAGCCGCCGCTGCCATGACGCAAATAGAACGGGAAGTAAGGCCCGCGCCCGCCATTATGGCCGTGTACGAGAATAATTACATAAAATTCATACAGACACTCAAAGAAAAAGGATACATTTCAGGCTATGAAACGCCCACCCAACGTTTTTATACACCGGGCGTTCCATCTGACCGCTAAACGATAATTATCAACGGATGAATACGCTTAATATTTTTCTGTTACGGCATGGACAAACTGCCTGGAATGCAGACAACAACCGCTACTGTGGCCGGTCGGACATCTCCCTCACCGCCAGGGGCATACAGCAGGCGGAACTGGTGCGCGATCAGCTGAAAGGATTTACGTTCGACGGCGTGTACTCCTCGCCGTTAGAGCGTGCTTTCATGACCGCCGCCATCGCCTCCGGCGTGGACGTAAAAAAAGACCAGCGCCTGATAGAAGCGGACTTCGGGGATTGGGAAAAGAAAACGAAAGAGGAGTTTATCGCGGAAAACCCTTCGCTGTGGACCAACTGGATGGATGATCCCGCCATTCACCGCGCAGGTGGCACCGGCGAAACGGGCATGGAGATCGTTACCCGTGTAGATGATTTTTTCCGGGAGCTGGTGCAGCAACACCCGTCCGGCAACATTCTCGTAGCCGCCCACAACGGCGTGAACCGCCTGTACCTCGCTTACAAGCTCGGCATGCCTTTGAAAAACTACCGCATGCTGGTACAGGACAACGCCTCCATCACCATGTTCAAACTCTCATCCGACGGCTCCTTCACATTAGAACACCTTAATTCAAAATTCTGAGAATATGATCGCATGGTATAAAAAGTTAGCAGCCTGCGGCATCGCCATCGCCATGAGCGGTACGATGTACGCACAATCCAATACCATCAATGTGCTGAACATCAAAACGGCCAAAGACCTCCGCGCCTTCTTTAAATATACCGGCAAGGACGTGCCCTTTATCAGCGGCCACCGCGGCGGGGTGAATGTAGGTTTCCCCGAGAACAGCATCGAAGCGTTCGAGAACACCCTCCGCCACACACCCGCCACTTTCGAGATCGACCCGCGCCTCACAAAAGACAGCGTCATCGTACTGATGCACGACGCCACCCTCAACCGCACCACCACCGGTACCGGTAAAGTAGGCGACTACACGCTGGCGGAGTTGAAACAGCTTTACCTGAAAGATGTGGAAGGCAATGTTACTAAATTCCGCATCCCCACGCTCGAGGAAGCGATCATCTGGAGCAAGGGCAAAACGGTGCTGATACTGGATAAAAAGGACGTACCCTTTGAAATGACCGCCGCCATCATCGCCAAACACAACGCGGAAGCGAATGTGATGGTCACCGTGCACTCCGCCAAAGAAGCAAAATGGTATCACGACCGGAACAGGGAGATCGTATTTGAAGCCTTCGTAAAAACACAAAAAGCCCTCGAAGAATACGAAGCCCTCGGCATTCCGTGGACGCATATCATGGCGTACGTTGGTCCCGATAACAAGCCCGAGCTGAAGCCGCTGTACGCGAACCTCAACAAGCGCGGCGTGATGTGCATGATCTCCACTGCTCCCACGTACGACAAGCTGGCTTCCGCCGAAGAGCGCGCCAACGCTTACCGCGCGATCATCCGCGATGGCGCCAGCCTGATAGAAGCGGACCGCTCCATTGAAGCCGCGGATGCCATCAAACCCCTGCTGCCGGCGAAAAGTAAGAAGAAGAAATTCTTCGGGAAGAAAACGATCTGAAGATATTGATAGTTATTTCCGAAAGACTGCTGCATCAACATTTGTATGGTGCGGCAGCCTTTTTACGTCTTTAAAGGTTTTCCTGTACAGCCTTGATCCCTTGTGACCAAAATCCGCTATATTTATCCAATAAAATACTCCTATGGCTATCATCATCCTTGTCCTCATCTGCTTCATCTGCTTTCTCCACCTCTACATCCTCTACCTCGAAATGTTCGCATGGACCACCCGCGCGCCAAAGATATTCAAACAAATACCCAAAGAATTATTCGAACCGACTAAAACGCTGGCCGCCAACCAGGGCCTGTACAACGGCTTTCTCGCCGCCGGCCTGTTCTGGTGCCTCTGGATTGAAGACGTAGCCTGGCAACGGCATGTGGCCATTTTCTTTTTGAGCTGTGTGGCGGTGGCGGGTATATATGGCGCTGTCACCGCATCCAAAAGAATATTCTTCGTACAGGCGTTACCGGCATTGATCACGTTGCTGCTGATCTTCGTGCTTTGATGTATTTCCGCGAAAAATAGATCATCGAGATCAGCGTCCCTAAAATCCCCACCATCCCCGCGATCATCACCAGCTGCATGTAAAACCGCAGCCAGTCCGCCTCTATGTGAAACACTGTTTTCACCAGCAGCACGCCCACACTACCGAGGTACCCGAAAGAATCCGCGATATATATCAGAAACCCCACGTTCCCCGCAAAGCGGAACGCCGCAATGAAGCGGTCGAACAGGATGCTGTTGAACGGAATGTACACCATGTATAATCCCAAACCCACCATCAGCATCCAGCTATACATCTGCAATTGCATCCGCTGATAAAGTATGGTGGCGGCCAGCGCGATGATGAACCCCGCCAGCATCATTCCCTGCGCCAGCATAAAAGCTTTGAAGTTATTCCGCAGCCAGATCATCGCGGCGATCAGCACCAGGATAACCGCGGAAATAGTCGTTTCTGTTTTTGCAAAAACACCGGCCTGCAAGGCCACACCGGATTCGCGCCACATGTCCGCCATAAAGCTGTCCCGGATCTCCCGCAGGATCGTCACCAGGATGTAGATCACCACCAGCGAAAAGATCCCCGGCAAAAAACTCCTCAGCAACGCCCGCCGGTCCCCCTTCCCCATCGGTTGCCGGTCCATCCGCTGCTGCACGTCCATTTCATCCGGCGGCGGTATTTTTTCCAGCAGGAATACGAACAGCACCAGCGCCGGCATAAAGATGCATCCCACCACGAACGGCATCCAGTACTCGCTGACAGCCCATGCATCCATCACCCACTGCGCCGTTGTTTTCGCCAGTCCGGACGCAAAGATGAAACTAACGGCAAGGGCTGCACTGATCAGGTCTGTCGTGCGCCGGCCTTCCACGTAAGAAAACACCACGCCCCACAGCATGCCAAGCGGAAAGCCGTTGAGGAACAGGCACCAGAAATTATACGGCGGCGGTATCAGCGCGAACGCCAGCCATGCCAGCCAGGAGAAGCCCGTCAGCAGCAATATCAGCACATGCCTGCGCACGCGCTTCATCTCGGAAATAAAACGGATGCCGTAAAATTTGCTGGTCATATATCCCAGTACCTGCGTGATCACCAGCACCACCTTGTAATCCATCCCGAAAAGGGAATGGCCGTCGTACGCCGCCACATTGAAGGCTTTGCGGAAAGTGAAGATAGCCGTGTAAGCGGAAAAGCTGGTGATGGCCGCAAGGACCGCGGTCCATATCTGGCGCCTGGTGAACATATACCGGAAGATACGTTGTTAAACGGATAAAAGAAAGGGCCGCCCACCGTAGTGAGCGGCCCTGCGGGGGTGTATCAATATATGAAAGGCTAGTGACCGATCTTGATGAGCTTCAGTATCTGGCGTTTCGTGCCTTGCAGGATCTCTACATAGTAGATGCCCGGTACATAGTTCGCCCCGATCCTGAGCGTGCTGTTCGGCGCGATGTTCTGACGGCTTTCCACCAGTTGCCCGCTGTTGTTCAGCACACGGATGCTGATCGGTTGCGGATGCTTGCTGATCATGAGCAATACGAACTGATGCAGCGTCGGGTTCGGCACCGCTACCACGGCAAGGCCGTCCCCGGAAGTCCATGGCTTGCTACCGGGCACGATCACTTCGGTGCTGGCCGTGCTGGCATTACCCGCACTGTCTGTTGCCGCAACGGTGATCGTATAGATGCGGCCGTTGCCGAAGATGGAGCGCATTGCACGCAGTTTTACCTGGTGACCGTTCACCACCTGCCAGTCGGACGGACTGATAGGTTCGTTGCTGGTAACGCTCAGCGTAGTGGTAACCGGGCCGCAGTCGGACACCTGGTAGTTCACCGTTACGTCTTTCAGCTGGTTATTCGCCACCGTGATGATGGACGGGTCCGCGCTGATGCCGGTGATCGCCGGCGCGATGGTATCTCCCGCCATCAGGGCAATACCGCAGGTATCCGACTTGCCGCCCGCGTTGGTAGCGATCAGCTGGATCAGCTGGTTGCCCTGCACGATGCTGCCCGGTAAAGGCCACTGTGAGAAGGTAACGCCGGTGGTATCGCCGACCTGCGCCAGCTGGCGGTAGTCCGGTACCTGGATGGTGCAGGCGGCATCCGCATTCAGCCGCAGCGTTGTATCCGGACAAATGATCTCCGGCGCAAGGTTGGCGGAGAGATTGGAGGCGCCGCTTTCATTGTGGAACCGGTCTACCGCGGTGACGGCATAATAGTACGTTGTATTGGGTTCGATGGTAGTATCTGTGTAGGCCGTTTCGCTTTGCGGCGTGATGGCAAGGATAACAGTGGTATCTATCGCCGGTTGCGTGGAACGGTAGATGACGAACTGTTTTGCCTTATCCATTTCATCGGTGGTGCTGGCCATATTCACCCAGTTGAGGGTCACGGAATCATTGGCGTGCTGGTAAGCGTTCAGGGCGATGGGCGCCTCCGGTGCCACGTTATCGCGCCAGGGCATGGCGGGCTGCAATGCGGGAGTGTTGTAGAAATGCAGGCGCAGCGAATCGCGGAAGCCGAGGCGTGTGGAGGACCGCAGGCTGCCGGTGTTGTAGATGGACTGGCCGTAAACGTTGCTGTAAGCGCTGTCGCGGTTCATCCGCACCTGGTTGGGGATCTGTGCAGGTTCCTTCCAGGGCTGCGCCTGTGCGGCATCATTCACTTTATATCCCGCCATGCCGATGTAGATATGCCGGCCGTAGGCGTGATTGTTCCACCAGGGCATCACTTTGGAATAATCCGCGCCGGGCTGGCCGATATACCAGTATACCTGCGGCATGATGTAATCCACCCAGCCTTCTTCCAGCCATTTGCGGGTGTCTGCGAACAATGTAACGTAGTGTTGCAGGCCGGAGGTGGGAGAACCGATCTCAGGGTCTGTGCTGTTACGATAGATGCCGGAGGGCGAAATGCCGAATTTCACCCAGGGCTTGATCGCCTTGATCGTGTCGTTCAAACGTTTGATAAGCAGGCTGATATTATCCCTTCGCCAGTCCCCCCGGTCCGTAAACCCGCGCGGATCGGCGGCGTAAGTAGCATCATCATTAAAGGTGGAGGGAGAACCGGGATAAAAATAATCATCGAAGTGAATGCCGTCCACATCATACCTGCGCACGATATCATCGATCACGCTGGTGATGTAATCCCTTACCTGCGGCAGGCCGGGGTCGAGCACCCGCAGCGTGCCCTGGCTCAGCAGCCACTCGGGATGTTGCTTCGCAACATGGCTCTCCGCGAAGCCCGGCAGGTTGTTGGAATTACCCACGGCGCGGTACGGGTTGATCCAGGCATGGAATTCGATGCCGCGTTTATGACATTCGTCGATGGCAAACTGCATCGGGTCCCACAACGGGTTGGGCGCTACGCCCTGCGTGCCGGTGAGGTCGGCGGACCAGGGATCGATCGGGCTGTTGTACAGCGCGTCGCACTGGCTGCGCACCTGTATGTACAGGGCGTTCAGTCCCGTCGCCTTATGATGGTTCACGATGGCGATAAAGGCCGCCTGCTGCTGCGCGGGGGTCTGGTTTTTATTCGGCCAGTCGATGCCCAGGTACGTAGCGATCCACGCGCCGCGCAGCTCCCGCTTCGGGGCTACCTGTGCGATCGTAAAAAGGGGAAGTAAAGTGAATAGGAATAGATTGCGTAAAAGTTGAGGCATCATACGGGGATTTTGGTTGAAACAATAGTGCTTTCCAGTATATAGATCATCTGACGATCGTTCGCCGTTATCGCCGCCTAAAATAAATTTGCGTAGATTTGTAACCAGAAGGTTTCGTAATAACTGTTTAATATGGAAATGAGAAGAGACGTATTCCAGGCCATCGCAGATCCCACCCGGCGAAAGATCATAGACCTGCTGGCCCGCCGGTCCCTGAACCTGAATGCCGTGGCGGACAATTTTGATATCAGCAGGCCGGCCATCTCCAAACATATCCGCATCCTCACGGAATGCGGGCTGATCACCATCCGGCAACAGGGCCGCGAACGCTACTGCGAAGTACAGCTGCAGCAATTGAAAGACGTAGCGTCATGGGCGGAACAATACCGTATTTTCTGGACAGGGAAGCTGGACGCGCTGGAGAGTTTCCTGGCGAAGGGGCAGAAAAACGCGAGGAAGAAAAACGCAAAAGGCGGGGCTGCGAAGTCAGGATGATGGTTTCTTACGCGGCCGGAACAGGAAGAAAAAAAGACCGCCTAATATCAGCCCCCAAACAATCCAGTCGGGGATAAGGTGATCGCTGTACGGTTTCTCCAGCCACCACAGATCACGCAGTACAGCGAACCCGATGAATAGCAGGACGTACATGGGAAAGAATATCCACCATTTCATTCTTCAATTTTACAAATTTTCCATCGTTATGTCAATAAAAAAACCGCCCCGGTTTCCCGGAACGGCAGATCGTTTTGTATATGTCAGGCAATATTAGCGGAAGCTCCTGCCGTTACCCGGTCTTTCAGAACGCTCCTTTGCAACGGAAACACCAATTGCCCTCCCGTCAACTACTTTACCATCGAGTTCTTTGATCGCCTCCTGCCCTTCGCCGGCAGCAGACATTTCAACAAAACCGAAACCCCGGGAAGTACCGGTATACCTGTCCATGATCACTTTACTGGAAACAATGTTCCCAAAGGGAGCAAACAGGCCGTGCAGGTCTTCGTCTTTGAAGTAAGACTGAAGATTGGATACATAAATGTTCATATAATTGTATTTAAGTGTGTTTGTAATTAATGTGCGTGCACCGTGGCCAGCCTGGGTATTTTCACGATCCGCAGCCAGTTCAGCAGCAGGATGATATAATATACCGGGTCCACTTCATATCTCCGTATGCCAAAATTGATGGCGGAAGGATGTTTATGATGATTGTTGTGATAAGATTCACCTAACATCAGCACATCCATGCGCAGCAGGTTTGCGGAAGTATTTTTCAGGGTGTAATTTTTGTAGCCGAACTTATGGGCAAACCAGTTGATAATGGCGCCATGCACCGCTCCCATAGTAATGACCACCGGCAGCAGCAGGAATAACCAGGGAGAAGTAGCAAAGAATACGAATAACAGCACGTAACCGGCTACCCATAACAGGCGGCTCCATCCGGAACTGGCGAAGCGGTCGAACTTCCTCCAGTCAGGCAGGTTCTTCGTAAACCGTTCTTCCACCTTCATTTTCCCGTGGAATATCTGCCGGTAAAAGCGGCTGGTCCGCCACATCATGGAGAATACGTTCTTTGAGAACTCCGGCGAATGCGGATCGCGCTCCGTATCCGTATAGGCATGATGCATTCTGTGCATGATAGCATAAGCCTTCGGGCTCATATAGGAAGATCCCTGGGTAATATATGCGAAAACGTAAAAGACCCTTTCCCAGAACCTGTTCATCTGGAAGGCTCCGTGCGATGCGTAACGATGTTGCAGAAAAGTCTGGGAAAACAGCGACAGATACCAGATGGCAATAAAAAAGATAATGATAAACATAAAAAATAGTTGGTGACAGATGTTGGGTAATAAAATCCCCGGGGGAGGTAACCAGAAAGTTAAGCTGAAAGATGTGAGCGAACGCAGATTGCAGCAGAAATAAGCAGTTGTAACTTTTATTACGCTCCGAAGGTAGCCAAAATAATGTTAAACAAATCACAATGCCCCAAATCCCCGATATTCACGTATCTTTACATACCTATATTAAAAAAAAGTATAATTACCTTGCATTTTTACGATTTTGACTTCGACGATGATCTTTTGGATGGCATAGATGCGATGGGATATACCACCGCAACTCCGGTTCAGGAAAAAGTGATCCCAATCATATTATCAGGAAAAGACCTGATAGCCTCCGCCCAGACGGGCACGGGCAAAACTGCCGCCTTCCTCCTCCCCACCATACAAAACCTTCTCACGCATACGCATGACGCAAGCCAGATCAACTCCATGATCATTGTACCCACCAGGGAACTGGCCGTGCAGATCGCGCAGGTGCTGGAAGGAATGTCTTACTTCACCAATATCAGCTCCATCGCCGTTTATGGCGGCGGTGACGGTAATTCCTTTGCGGTGGAGAAGAAAGCGCTGTCTTCCGGTGTGGACATTGTGATCTGTACGCCCGGCCGTATGATCGCGCACCTCAACATGGGCTATGTAAAGCTCCAGGGGCTGAAATACCTGGTGCTGGACGAGGCGGACCGCATGCTGGACATGGGCTTTCATGACGATATTGAAAAGATCATCTCCTACCTCCCGAAAGAACGGCAGACATTGCTCTTTTCCGCCACTATGCCGGAAAAGATGCGCAAGCTGGCCCTCAAGATACTCAAGGACCCCGAGCAGGTGAACATCGCCATTTCCAAACCACCGGAAAAGATCGTGCAGGAAGCCTTTGTAGTGCATGAAGAGCAAAAGGCCCCGCTGATCAAGCACGTGCTGGAAAGCAGGCGCAAGCAAAGCGTTATCATCTTCTGCTCCCGCAAGCAGAACGTGAAGCAGCTCACCCTGCTGCTGAAGAAAGCGAAGTTCTCGGTGGAAGAGATCCACTCGGACCTGGAGCAGGAAAAACGGGAACAGGCGCTGCTGGACTTCAAAAATAAAAAGCTGAACATCCTGGTGGCTACGGACATCCTTAGCCGCGGCATCGACATCGAGGACATCGATCTCGTCATCAACTACGACGTGCCTAACGACGGGGAAGATTACATCCACCGCATCGGACGTACAGCCAGGGCGGCTACAGACGGCACTGCCTACACTTTTATCACGCCCAAGGAACAGGGCCGCTTCTCCCGCATCGAGCAGCTGCTCGGGCATGAAGTGGTGAAAGTTCCCGTGCCGGAAGCATTCGGGCCGGCGCCGGTATACCAGCCCAAAAACCGGAAATCCGGTGGTGGCGGTGGTGGCGGCAACGGCAGGCCGGGTAAAGGCCGGGGCAAAGGTGGCAATAACCGCAAATTCCATCACAAACACGGCAAAAACAATAAAGGCGGCGGCGCGCCGCATAAAGGGCCTTCTTCTCCGAAGACCAGCGCACAGCAGTAAACAGCCCGCTCAACGGCCTCGCTGTCATCGGTCGCGAACAGCCGGTTTGCAACGGCCATCGGTTGTGCAACCAGCTATAGCATGCCCTCCAAAAAAAATTCTCTTTTGCTGTCCGGATTTCCTTCCGTATTGGTACTATATTTAAAAAACAGTCAATACCATGAAGAAATTCCTTTTGCTGATCCGTGAGGACCTTCAGCGTCTGCAGACCATACCGGAAGATGAAATGCAAGCCTGCATCGCAGAAATGACAAAGTGGACCGAAGGTCTTGCCCAAAAAGGGCATTTCCTGGCCGGGGAACCCCTCGAAACGGAAGGCCTCTATGTCAAAAAAGATCACATTTCCACAGACGGCCCCTTCGCCGAAGCGCGGGAAGGCATCAGCGGATTCCTGCTCATCCAGGCAAAAGACCTGCAGCAAGCCGGCGAACTGGCTGCACAATGCCCCGAAGTACTCAATAATACCGTCATCATCGAAGTGAGACCCGTGCTGGATTGCTGATGAAACCGGAAGACTGCCTGCAAAAGATCTACCGGGCGCAATTCGGCAAGATGGTAAGCGCCCTGATGTACCGGAGCGGTATCAGCGTGATCGCTGATGCGGAGGACATCGTGCAGGAAGCCTTTGCCGCCGCCGCGCTCAAGTGGCGGCAAACATTGCCCGACCATCCCGAAGCATGGCTCTACGCCACCATCCGCAACATCGCGTCCAAACGGCTCAGCCGCACTCAACCGCATGTAGCGCTCGATCAGGCCGACCGGCTGACCGTTGCCCACGCATCCTCCGAAGACGGCGATACACAATTGCTCCGCCTGCTTTTCGCCTGCATGCATGCCGACTTCCCGCCCAAAACACAGCTGGTGATTTCCCTACGGTATGTACATGGTTTGCAGGTGCAGCAGATCGCGCGGCTGCTCGGCACTTCGCCCGAAAGTATTTCCAAGATATTATACCGGCAGCGGCAGCAGGTGAAAGCGCAGGACATTGCCTTTCACAGCGGCTTCGTCTGGTGGAGCGAACAGAAAGTAGGCATGGCGCTGAAAGTGCTTTATCTTGTTTTTACCGAAGGATGGAAGATCGGTGACGATGGCGGGTTGACGGATGAACAATTATGTGAGGACGCACTCAGCCTTACCAAAGCCGTAATACGGCACAGCCGCGTTTGCGGAACAGATGCCCGGGCCCTGTACGCGCTTATGCTGCTGCAACTCGCACGCGCAAACGCCCGCATAAACGAGAACGGTGAATTGCAGGAACTTGAAAAGCAGCCAAGAGAACAATGGGATCAAAATATGATCCGCATCGCCACCACTTATCTTCATTCCGCCCGGAACGGCCCACGCTCCGCATTATTGCTGGAAGCCACCATCGCATGGCTGCATACCTCCGCCGGAAATACACCCTGGGAGCAGATCTGCGGGTTATATGAACAGCTGGTCCGCGTCAACCCCTCTCCTTTTGTACAGCTCAACCATGCCGTAGCTTTACATTTTGCAGGCTGTCCGGATGCTGCGTTGCGGCAACTGTTATCCCTTGGTAACGATACGTTTATGCAAAACCATCATCTTTATCACTGCAGCCTTGCCCGCATATATACAGATCAGCGCCAGGCCGCCAAAGCGCTGGAGCACTACCGCATAGCGCTCACCTGCAAGCCGTCGTTACCGGAATCCGCTTTTATCGGCAGGAAGATCAATGCGCTTATACAGACCTTATAACTCCTGCACGGACAGCCATTTCTAAAAAATCATCAAAATAATTCCCGCGAATCCCCCTACAAGTTTCCATAGTTTTTATTTTCTCCATTACTTTTGCAGGATGCAAACCTCTTTCCAGCAAAAATCTGTCGTGATAACGGGCGCAACTTCCGGTATCGGGAAAGCGCTCGCTTTTGCTTTTTTACAGGCCGGTGCGCAGGTGGCCGTCTGTGGCCGCCGGCAGGCTTCTCTCGACGAAATGCAAAAAGAATGTAACACGGCGGCCCTCCACACATTTGTAGCGGACGTTAGCCAGGAAGAAGATTGCAAAGCGTTCATAAACAGTGTACTGGAAAAATTCGGGAAAGTAGACATCCTGGTGAACAACGCCGGCATCAGCATGAGGGCGCTGTTCAAGGATACGGAGGTAGAGGTGCTGAAAACCCTGATGGATGTCAATTTCTGGGGCGCCGTATATTGCACCAAATTCGCCATGCCCTCCATCCTCGCCAACAAGGGCACCGTAGTGGGCGTTTCCTCCGTTGCGGGATACCGGGGCCTGCCGGGGCGGACGGGTTACTCCGCATCCAAATTCGCCATGCAGGGATTCCTCGAAGCGCTGCGGACGGAGAATTTACATACAGGCGTTAACGTGATGTGGGTATGCCCCGGCTTCACGGCCTCCAATATCCGCAATACGGCGCTGGACAAAACGGGGCATTCCCAGCAGGAAACACCGCTGAAGGAAGACCAGCTCATGAGCGCCGAAAAGGTGGCGCAACATACCCTCAATGCTATTGCGAAGCGTAAACGCACGCTGGTGCTCACTTCCCAGGGCAGGTTCACGGTACTGCTCAGCAGAACGTTCCCCGCCCTGCTGGATAAACTGGTGTTCTCCCACTTCAAGAAAGAACCGGGCTCCCCGCTGGAATAACCAGCCATTAAAGTGATTTTAATTTTTTACTTTTTACTTTTCTAACGTTCTTTGCACAGGAAAAAACAAGGCCCCTGAGCGTTACAGCCCGGAACTATAACATGCCTATCATCACACTGACATCTGACATCGGTTTGCAGGACTACCTCACAGGAGCCATCAAAGGTCTGCTGCTGCAAAACTGTCCCGGTGCCCAGGTCGTGGATGTATCCCATCACATCTCACCATTCAACCTCCCCCAGGCCACTTATATCTGCCGCGCCGCCTTCCGGCATTTCCCCGAAGGCACTTTTCACCTGGTACTGAACAACCTGTTCGACCGGAAAGCGGATTACCTGCTCATGGCTTCCCACAATGGTCATTATATCTGCTGTGCGGACAATGGCCTGCTCACCATGATCGCCGGTGAAATGCCCGCGGCCGTCGTGCGCCTGCCTTTGGACCCCGCCGTGCCGAAAAATACATTGACGCTCGCCCGCACCATGGCGCAAGCCGTTCAGCGGATGAGCAGCGGCGCCTCCCTGCAGGACGCCGGCACGCCGGTAACGGAGATCGTGGTGAAAAACAACCTGCAGCCCCTCACCGGCGCCGATTATATTGAAGGCCAGATCATTCATATCGATAACTTCGAGAACGTAGTGGTCAACATCACCAAAGAGCAGTTCGACGAGCAACGCAACGGCCGCCAGTTTGCGATTTTCTTCCGCCGGGACGAAATGATCCGCAACATCAGCGAAACCTACGCGGACGTGCCCGAAGGCCAGAAGCTCGCGCTCTTCAACGCCGCCGGTTACCTGGAGATAGCGGTGAACAAAGGCAATGCGGCGGGACTGTTCGGCCTGCAGGGCTTCAGCCGCGATCAGCTGCAACAGGCTACCTATCAGCACCTTTCATTTTATCAAACTGTACGCATAATCTTCGAATAATGGTCAGGATAGTGAAACTCACCATCGATCCGGCAAAAGCAAAAGCATTTGAAGGACTTTTTACGGAGAAAATGATGCAGATCCGCCACTTCCCCGGCTGCCGGCACCTCGCCCTCTGGAAAAACCACCTCCCCTCCGGCGTATTCATGACCTACAGCATCTGGGATAACCAGGATGCGCTGGACGCCTACCGGCATTCCGCGATGTTTTCGGACATCTGGGGCACCATCAAGCCATGGTTCACCGCAAAACCCGAAGCATGGAGCCTGGACGACATCACACCGACACTTTAATATGTTAAAGTATTTATAAAAAGTTAAAACTATTGTTCACATTAGCTTAATTGGTTACTTTTTCTATTTTTGTCGGAATTATCTAAAACAACCTTATGAATTTTAACCGGATCAATAACATTACAGGCTGGATCGTGTGCATAGTTGCCTGTGTTGTTTATTTAATGACCATGGAAGCCACGGGAAGCCTGTGGGATTGCGGCGAATTCATTTCCGCGGCCTATAAAGTGCAGGTGCCCCACCCCCCCGGTGCTCCGTTGTTCGTATTGCTCGGACGGCTCTTTACGCTGCCCTTTACGCCCTCAGAAGCTTCCATCGGTGTGAATATCATGAGCGCCCTCGCCAGTGGTTTCACTATCCTGTTCTTATTCTGGACCATCACGCACTTTGCGCGCCGCATCCTTTCTCCCAAAGGTGAGCCCCTGAACAGCCAGCAACTGCTTTCTGTAATGGGCGCCGGCGCCGTGGGCGCACTGGCCTACACTTTCTCCGACTCTTTCTGGTTCTCCGCTGTGGAAGGCGAAGTATATGCCATGTCTTCCCTCTTCACCGCCGTAGTGTTCTGGGCCATGCTCAAATGGGAACACGAAGCGGACAGCAAATACGGCGACCGCTGGATCGTGCTCATCGCTTACCTGATGGGGCTGTCCATTGGCGTGCACTTGCTGAACCTCCTCACCATCCCCGCCATGGTGCTGATCTATTACTTCAAACGCAGTAACAAGATCTCCACCGCGGGCGCTTTCTGGGCCTTCGTACTGGGATGCGTGATCACCGGCCTCGTGCAGAAATTCATTATCCAGGATACGATCAAGGTATCCGGAATGATGGACGTGTTCTTTGTGAACAGCCTCGGCCTGCCGTTCTTCTCCGGCTTTACCTTTTACTTTATAGCGCTCATTGGGCTGCTGGTGTATGGATATATGAAACCCAAATTCGGGTTCTATGTGCCGCTGATCGTAATCGCATCCGTGATCCTGATCCCCGCTTTCGCAGAAGGAGACAGCACCGGCGTGCGCATCTTCCGGTTCATACTGGCCGTTGGCGTACTGCTCATTCCCTATTTCATTAAAACTTTCGGCATTACGCTCAACGCCCAAAAGCTGCAGCATGCCACCCGCCTGATCAACGCCTGTATCTTTTTCCTGCTGATGGGCTACTCCACATACGTGACCACCATGATCCGCTCTTCCGCCGATCCTTCCGTGGACATGTATAATGTGGACAACCCCGTTTCACTCGTAGGGTACCTTGGCCGTGAGCAGTATGGCGATTTCCCGCTTTTATACGGACAGGTATTCACCGCCCGCCCTGAGAAATACGAACCTACCGGGAACATATACGCGCGTGTGAAAGATAAATACGTTGTAGTAGGCCAGAAACAAACACCGGTTTACAACAGCAGCGATAAAATGCTCTTCCCCCGCGTGTGGGACGCCAGTAACGACCAGGGACATGCCGATTACTACAAGGCATTCCTCAATCTGAAAGACGGCGAAAAACCAACTTTCTTCGATAACATCAAGTTCTTTGTGGGATACCAGGTGAACATCATGTACATCCGCTACTTCCTGTGGAACTTCGCCGGCAAGCAGAACGATATACAGGGCTTCGGCAATCCGCGGGACGGTAACTGGATCTCCGGCATCGGCCCCATCGATAACCTGATCTACGGCGATCAGTCGGAAATGCCGGACAGCCTGCGAAACAGCAAGGCCCGCAATACCTTCTTCTTCCTTCCCCTGATACTCGGGCTGATAGGGTTCTTCTTCCACTACAACCGTCACCGGAGGGACGCATTCATCGTTGGTCTGCTCTTCTTCTTTACCGGCTTCGCCATCGTGCTCTACCTCAACCAGGCCGGCAACCAGCCGAGGGAGCGTGACTACGCCTACGTAGGTTCTTTCTATGCCTTCGCCGTATGGATCGGCCTTGGCGTGATGAGCGTATACAACTTTTTCATCAACAAAAAACTTCGTGCAGCCGCACCGTTAGCCATCGTGCTTTGCCTCGTGGCCGTGCCGGTGCTGATGGCGCAGCAGGGATGGGATGACCACGACCGTTCCAAAAAAGTGATCGCCCGCGATGTAGCGCGCGACTACCTGGAATCCTGTGCGCCCAACGCCATTCTGTTCACCGTAGGTGACAACGATACGTACCCGCTCTGGTACGCGCAGGAAGTAGAAGGCATCCGTCCGGATATCCGCGTGATCAACCTGAGCCTGCTCAGCGCGGAATGGTACATCGAACAGCAACGGAAAAAGATCAATGAAAGCCCAGCCATTGAAATGACGCTGACGCCGGACAAATACCGTGGCGACGCCCGCAGCTACGTGATGCACTATGACAACGGTAAATTGCCGCAGGACAGATATTTCGATATCCGCGAAGTGATTGCCTTCATCGGTGACGACAGGGATGCCGCCAAAGTGCCGCTGACCAGCGGGGACAAAGTGAATTACCTGCCCACACAGCACCTGTTCATCCCCGTCAATGCGGAAGAAGTGATCAAAAACGGAACAGTAGACATCCAGGACAGCGGCCGCATTGTGCCGAACGTGCAGTTCTCCATCACCAAGAACGTCATCTACAAAGGAGATATCGCCGTATACGACATGATCGCCACCAACAACTGGAAACGCCCGATATACTTCACCAGCCCGGTAGACCTCGGTCTGAACGACTATCTGCAGGTAGAGGGTCTTACTTACCGCCTAGTTCCCACACGCAGGCAGCCGTCCGACGAAATGCTGCCCGGCCTGAACGACCAGGTGCATACCCGCAAGATGTATGACAACCTGATGAACAAATTCGTATACGGCAGCGTGGACGTTCCGGGTGTTTATTTCGATGAGCCCAACCGCCGCATGCTGCAAAGCCTCCGCAACGCCTACACGAAGCTGGGCGTGGCGCTGGTAAAAGAAGGCAAACGCGATAAAGCGCTGCAGGTGCTGGACCGCCAGGATTCCGTGTTCCTCCCCGGCAACATGCCGTATGCGATGACCACGCCCGGCAACATGCACAACCTCTGGAGCATGGAGATCGTTTACGCTTACTACCTCGCCGGCAACGCGAAGAAAGCGGACGAGATCTCCCAGCAACTGCTCAGGGACATGGAACAGCAGATGCGCTACTACCGCGCCCTGCCCGCCCGCCTGTTGACCAACGACCTGCAGGACGATGCGCGCCGCGCCGAACAGTTCTCGCTGATGCTGAAGCAATGGAAGATAGATTTCGCCGCGACGGATTCCGCGCAGCAGAATGAGGCTGGTAAGCAGTTCAGTACGGTGCCGGATAGTAGCAAATAAACAAAACAAGATCATCAACATAGGGCTGGCCGGAAGGCTGGCCCTTTTCTTTGGAGAAAAGAAAAAC
The DNA here is from genome assembly GCF_007992715.1 of Chitinophaga cymbidii. Taxonomy (GTDB): domain Bacteria; phylum Bacteroidota; class Bacteroidia; order Chitinophagales; family Chitinophagaceae; genus Chitinophaga; species Chitinophaga cymbidii. Next base: position 463,211 of record NZ_BKAU01000004.1, on the reverse strand, counting down.
GGGCTGACCAAAAGTAATGGTCAGCCCGTTTCTATTCGGGTATCTGATGTCGGCTTGTCATCGTTGAAGCGATTCTCAAAGCCTCCGATCTGAAACCGGTGATCTCTTTTATTTCTTCGCGATGATCTCCCGCAAGTTCTTCACGCTCGCCGTAATGTCCGGTACGCTGTTAGCCCAGTTGTGCTCATATTCAGCGGAGATAACGCCTTTGAACTTCTGTGCTTTCAGTTCCTTCACCACTCCTTCGATATTGCAAACGCCCGTTCCCCACACTACGTCATGCCCCTTGCGGTCTTTTTCATGCAGGTCCTTCATGTGAAGGCTGAAAACGCGGCCTTTCAGCTTTTGCAGGCATTCTACAGGATCGAGGCCGGAACGTACCCAGTGCCCGATGTCCGCGCAGGCGCCGATGTATTGACTGCGGCCTTGAATCGCGGTCAGTACGCTGTCCGGATGCCAGTAATGGCTCGGTTTAGGGTGGTCATGGATCGCTACTTTGATCTTGTACTCGTCCGCCAGCCTGGAAACAACGTCCAGGTCCTGCGTGCGGGGCTCCGAAGTGATCACCTGGATGCCCATCGCTTTAGCGAAATCGAACATCTGCCTCCATTCCTGTTCTCCTTTGGGGCTCACCACCCCGAAGGCCACCAGTTGTTTCTTCTTGGATTTCAGCAAGTTCTGGATCGCTTTTCGCTTGGCAGCATCCATCTTGAAATCCATATTCCCCTCGATATTCCCTCCGATCTTCTGGCCGTTATAGCACTCCACATAGTGCAATCCGCAGGAATCAAGCTTGTCCAGCGCCTCCGTAAGGGTAAAAAGTCGGAAAGAATACGACTGTGCACCGAGCTTCCAGCCCAGTTTCGCTTCTTTCTGCTGTGCAACAGCGGGCGCAGCATAAGTCATGGCAGCCATACCGAGCAACAGCAGGCTTTTTCGCAAAGAATTCATAAACGTGCGTATTTAATTTGAATCGTAATGAAAATGACCGGAAAATTAACAGCCTTTTCCCACTAATGCAAGGACGGAATGATCAGCGGCGCCGGAAAATGGCGGTAATGAGTTTTTACGTAATTTAGATGAACGTATGAAAGGATTTATTTTCTCAAAGTTCGAGCCTTCTGATAAAAATCAGTCGCCGTTCGAGAAGATGCTGGACATTTTCACCCAATTGCTCACTTACACCAGCGGTGACGTAGCGGAAGCCCTGCAGTGGCTGACGGAGCTGGATAAAGAATACCAGGTGTCCGACAACGAGTACGGTATCGGTGATTTTATTGAAGACCTCCGCAGCAAGGGATATATCCAGGAAAACCCGGAAAACGGCAATATCTCCATCACTTCCAAAACCGAGCAGACCATCCGCAAACGCGCGCTGGAAGAGATCTTCGGCAAGCTGAAGAAATCCACCATCGGCGATCACAACATCCGGAAATCCGGTATGGGCGACGAGCTGAACGCGGAAACCCGTCCATATGAATTCGGCGACCCGCTGGAACAGATCGATATGACCGCCTCCATCCGCAATGCCCAGATCAATCACGGCATTGAGGCTTTCTCCATGCAGCAGGACGACCTGGAAATACAGGAAACCGACTTCAAAACGCAGACCTCCACCGCCCTGATGATCGACATCTCGCATTCCATGATCCTTTACGGGGAAGACCGCATCACCCCCGCCAAAAAGGTAGCCATGGCCCTCAGCGAGCTGATCACCACCCGTTATCCGAAAGACACGCTGGACATCATCGTGTTCGGGAACGATGCCTGGCAGATAGAGATCAAGGACCTTCCCTACCTGCAGGTGGGGCCGTTCCATACGAATACGGTAGCGGGCCTCGAGCTGGCGATGGACATTCTACGGCGGCGGCGCAATCCCAACAAGCAGATCTTCATGATCACGGACGGGAAGCCCACCTGCCTGAAACAGGGCAAGCAGTATTACAAGAACAGCTTCGGGCTGGACAGGAAGATACTCAACCGGACGCTCAACCTGGCCGCACAGTGCAAAAAGCTCAAAATACCCATCACCACCTTCATGGTAGCCACCGACCCGTGGCTGCAGCAATTCGTAAAGGAATTTACGGAAACCAATAACGGCAAAGCCTTCTTCTCCGGCACTGACAAGCTTGGACAGTTCCTGTTCTATGATTTCGAAAGCGGGAAAAGGAAAACACTTTAAACAAAAGAAACAATGGGAATGGAAAAGATCAAAACCCTGGGAGAGCTCAAAAAGAGCGGATATGTGTACAGGTCTGTAAAAGAAGAGATCCGGCAAAACCTGATCGCCAAGCTGAAAAGGAAGGAAAGCACCTTTCCCGGCATCATTGGCTATGATGATACGGTGATCCCCGATACAGAAAGAGCCCTGCTTTCCCGCCATAACATCCTCTTCCTGGGGCTGCGCGGACAGGCGAAAACCAGAATGGCCCGGCAAATGGTGGACCTGCTCGATGAGTTCATTCCCATCGTGGCCGGCTCCGAAGTGAACGACAATCCCTTTGCGCCCCTCTCCCGCTTCGCGCGCGACCAGGTCGCCGCACTCGGCGATAAAACACCTATCGAATGGTTGCCCCGTGAAGCGCGGTACGGCGAAAAGCTCGCCACGCCCGATGTGAGCGTGGCCGACCTCATCGGTGACGTAGATCCCATCAAGGCCGCCAACGAAAAGCTGAGCTATGCGGACGAGCGCGTGATCCACTTCGGCATCATCCCCCGCTCCAACCGCGGTATTTTTGTGATCAACGAGCTGCCGGACCTGCAGGCGCGCATCCAGGTGGCGCTCTTCAATATATTGCAGGAAGGCGACATCCAGATACGCGGCTTCAAGGTGCGCATGCCGCTGGACATCCTCTTTGTATTCACGGCTAACCCGGAAGACTACACGAACCGCGGCTCCATCGTCACTCCGCTGAAAGACCGCATCGAAAGCCAGATCATCACCCACTACCCGAAAACGCTGGAAAACTCCCTGCTCATCACCGAACAGGAAGCCAACGTGCACGAAGAGCAGCAGTCCGTGCAAATGCCCGATATGATCAAGCGCATCATCGAACAGGTGGCTTTTGAAGCGCGCGGCAGTGAGTATGTGGACAAAAAAAGCGGTGTTTCCGCGCGCCTGACCATCGCCGCATTCGAGAACGCCGTGAGCGCCGCCGAGCGGAGAGCCATCATCAACAAGGAAAAATCCACCTACATACGGATCAACGACCTGCAGGGCGTTATCCCCGGCATCACCGGTAAAATAGAGCTGGTATACGAAGGCGAACAGGAAGGCCCGCTGCAGGTGGCCGTAAACCTGCTCGAAAAAAGCATCCGCACCGTCTTCGCCACCTACTTCCCCAACCCGGATACCTTCAAGAAACGGAAGAACCCCGGCGCGGCGGATATGAACCCGTACCGCCCCATTATCCAGTGGTTCGACCAGGGCAATGCGCTGCAAATGCTGCAGGACGCAACGGACAAGCAGTATGAAACCGCCCTGATGCAGGTCACCGGGCTGCACGACCTCGTAAAGCAGCTCTTTCCGCAGTCCAACAAGCAGGAACGCCTGCTCATGATGGAGATGATCCTCCATGGCCTTTCCACCTATTCCCTGCTCAGCAAAAAAACGCTGGAAAACGAAACCCGGTTTTCCGACCTGCTGGGCACCATGATGAATTTCGGAACGCGGGAAGACCTGGAGGAGGATGAAATATAACTGCGAAAAATCCTATTTTTTTATATTTTGTTGTCCATTACAATATCCACGTTAAATAAAACAGTGATTACAATGGACAGAAGGAACTTCCTGTTTAACACCTCCGCTTTCCTTGCAGGATCAGCGTTGCTACCCTCCGCTTTGCGTGCCGTTGCACCAAGCGATATTGTCAATTTTGGCGTGATCGGCGTAAACGGCATGGGCTGGAGCGACCTCAACGGTATGCTGCACCACCCCGAAGCCCGCTGCGTGGCGATCTGCGACGTTGACAAAAATGTGCTGGACAAACGGGCCGCCGAGCTGGCTAAGAAAGACATTAAAGCGCAGCTGTATGGCGATTACCGGCAGATGCTGGAGAATAAAGACATCGACGCCGTCATCATCGGTACGCCGGACCACTGGCATTGCCTGCAAATGGCGGACGCCTGCTCCGCCGGAAAAGATATTTATGTAGAAAAGCCGATCGGCAACTCCATCGCGGAATGCCGCGCCATGGTGAACGCCCAGCAGCAGCACAACCGCGTGGTGCAGGTGGGCCAGTGGCAAAGAAGCATGCAGCACTTCAGTGATGCCATCGCTTTTGTACATGCCGGCAAGCTCGGCAATGTAAGGCTGGTCAAAGCCTGGGCATATATGGGATGGATGAAGCCCATCCCGAAGAAAGACATCACCGAACCACCTCCCGGTGTAGATTACACCACCTGGTTAGGCCCGGCGCAAAAACGCCCGTTCGACCCGAACCGTTTTCATTTCAACTTCCGCTGGTATTGGGATTATGCCGGCGGACTGATGACGGACTGGGGCGTGCATCTGATCGACTACGCCCTGTACGGCATGAAAGCCTCCAACCCGCGGTCCGTCGTGGCTTCCGGCGGCAAGTTCGCCTACCCAGATGATGCCTCCGAAACACCGGACACCCTCACCGCCATCTATGAGTTCGACGGCTTCAACATGCAATGGGAACACGCCACCGGCATCGACGGCGGCCCCTACGGCAGAACGCACGGCATCGCCTTCATCGGCAACAACGGCACCCTGGTGCTGGACCGCGGCGGATGGGAAGTGATCCCCGAAAAAGACAAAATGGAAGCCGTCGCCTACCAGAAAGCATCCGACAACGGCCTGGTGAAACATACCCGCAACTTCATAGACGTGATCAAATCCAGGAAGCTGGAAGACCTCAACTGCGACATCAGCACCGGCGCGAACGTGGCCGTGAACGCGCAAATGGGCAACATCGCATATAAAACCGGTCAGAAAGTGTACTGGAATGCAGACAAGCAGCAATTCACCAGCAGGGATGCGAACAAGCTGATGACCGCGCAATATCATAATAACTATAAACTGCCTAAATAACACAGAAAATGCATCGTATCAAATCTTTACTGGTATCCAGCGCCATCCTGCTCCCGGCCATCAGCGCCTGCGCACAGGAAGCCAAGCCACAGGACACGGAAGTATGGGAACCCGTTCCCGCCATTGTAACACCCGGAACAGCCGGCACAGCTCCCTCTGACGCCATCGTGCTGTTCAACGGCAGGAACCTGGACGCCTGGGTGTCCGAAAAAGGAGGCGGCGCAGCGCCCTGGACAGTAAAAGACGGCGCCATGACCGTTGCCAAAGGCAAAGGCGGCATCAAAACGAAAGAAAAATTCGAAGACTTCCAGCTGCACATCGAATTCCGCGCCCCCGAAGTGGTGAAAGGAGAAGGCCAGGGCCGCGGCAACAGCGGCATCTTCCTGCAGGAATTCTACGAGCTGCAGGTGCTGGACAATTACAACAACAAGACCTATTCCAACGGCCAGGTGGGCAGCATGTACAAACAGGCCATCCCCCTCGCCAACCCGAGCAAAAAGCCCGGCGAATGGCAAACATATGATGTGATCTGGACGGCCCCCCGCTTCAACGAAGACGGCAGTCTGAAATCACCCGCCCGCGTGACCGCACTGCTGAACAACGTGCTGGTGCAAAACAATTTCGAGCTGAAAGGAAAAACCCTCTACATCGGCAAACCGTTTTACGAAAAGCACGGCGCCATGTCGATCGCTTTGCAGGATCACGGGGACCTGGTGAGCTTCCGGAATATCTGGGTGAGAAAATTGTAAAAGAAACGCCCCGGTCCATTGGGCCGGGGTATTTTAATTTAAAAGGCCCCCCATACAGGCGGCCTTTACTACTCAAAATGTGTACTCAATGGGTTAACTGCATCACTATTGCCCGTTGTCGCAAGGCAAGCCCCAAAATTACGCCAATGCAGTGTTTCCATTAAATGCTAATTGACAGGTGTAGATGTTTCGCGAATAAGCGTTCATTGTTTCAGGCGGCTGAGAAATTCAGGTTTCTTTCTTACCGAAACTTCGATCGTTTTTCCATCCATCATTTCTATATACCCGCCTTTGCCGTTATAATATTTCTTCACGTAGTTGAGGTTCACCAGCCAGGAATCGTGTATCCTGCAGAAAATATCTTTCGGCAGCTGCTCTTCAAATTCTTTCAGATTGCCGGACACCACCAGCGGGCTGGCGTTGCTGAAACAGAAGCGCGTATATCCTCCTTCCGCACTGCAATAGGCGATATCATCCACCGCAAACAAAGTGAGGCCGTCCTTTTCGCGGAGCGCTATTTTTCCGAACGGCTTTTCGTTGCGCAGATGCGGGATCACCATATTGAGATGATGGTTGAGGTCGCGCTCGTGTATTCTCTTTTCCGCCCTTTCCACCGCAGCTTTCAGCTCATCTATCTCCACCGGTTTGAGCAGGTAGTCCAGCACGCCGTATTTAAATCCTTTAACGGCATAGCTGTCATGCGCCGTAACGAGGATCACATCGAAGTTCAGCGGCATCAGCGCGCCCAGCAATTCAAAAGCGTCGCCGGGAGGCATTTCCACATCCAGGAAAACCAGCTGCGGCCGCACGTCTTTAATCACCTGCGCGCCTTCCCGGATATCGCCCGCGGTACCGGCTACGTGCAGGCCGGGGCAATATTGCCGGATCATTTTTTTCAGTACGGAAATGCTCCTGGATTCATCATCGATAATGACACATTTGATCATGGTTTCACTTTTTCATGTACAATCGGCGGGAAGCGGATGATGACCCTGGTCCCGCTGTTATCCGGTAAATCTGTAGTTTCCAGCGTGATGCCGGCCGAGAGATTTTTGTTGATCACCGCAATGCGGTCCTGCGTAAGCTGCGTGCCCAGCGATGCATAGCTTCTGCCTGCTTTCCGTTTTTCTGCTTCCGTTCTGCCAACGCCGTTATCCGTAATGGTACAGGTGATATATTTTCCTTCCGCCTCAAAATGCACCGCGATGTGCCCCTGCTGCCGCATATGACGGATACCGTGCTGCACCGCATTTTCAACAAAAGGCTGCAGCAGCATGCCCGGGATGGAAGCCGCCTGCGTATCGATCGCCGGGTCTGCAATGATACTGAAAGTAAACCTGTTTTCTAAACGCATTTGTTCCAGCTGCAGGTAGGTATCCAGGTACTGCACTTCATCTTCGATGGTGATATGCGGGCGGAGCGAGATATCCAGCGTCTGCCGGATAAGCCGGGCCAGGCGGCCGATGTAGCGGTTCGCATTTTCGGTGTCGTGGTCCATGATAAACTCCTGCACGGCATGGAGACAATTGAAAATGAAGTGGGGGTTCATCTGCGCGCGCAGGGCTTTTTGTTCCAGTTCCTGCAGCTGTTGCTCGATGGCCAGTTTTGCCGCTTCTTTCTTCCTGCTTCGCCGGATCTGGTACCGGATGACGAAATGTACCGCGAAAAAAAGCAGGCCAGGCGCCAGCAAAATGAACCAGATGCTTTGCCAGAACGGCTTTTTTATGACGAGCGGAATGGCGGTGACCAGACTTTTTTCTCCGAACCGGTTGCTGGCGTATAATTCCAGCTCATAGCGCCCCGGCGGCAGGGAGATCAGTTCCAGCGCGGTTTGCACGGTTTGCTTCCATGTGGTGTCCAGCCCCTTCAGGCGGTAAAAATAGCGAATGTCGCCGCCGCCTTTGAAGGAGATGCCGGCGTATTCCAGGCGGATGTTGTTCGTTCCGTATTCCAGCGCGGGCAGGTGGTCCATATCCGCTTCTTCTCCGTTGATGGTGATGCCGGTGAGCTTCAGGGAACAGGGCGCTTTGCGCGGCACCGCGTCCCTGCTGAAATAGGTGATCCCTTCCTGCGTACCCGCGTATACGGTATCCCTGTCTATCAGCACGGTGTTGACAATATCGGACGCCAGGCCGTCCGCCCGCGTGTAGTGGACGATGCTGGCGGGGTTTGCGCGCAGGTCTATCCTGTTCAATCCCTTGTCCGTTCCCGCCCATAAAAAAGGCCCGTCCGCCGTGATGCAGCGGATAGTACTGCTGCTCAGCCCCGCGTCCTGGCTGATATGCCGGATGATGCGGCCGTTCTTCCATCCGATGATGCCGTTCTTTTCCGTTCCCACCCAGATGGTGCCGTCCGCTCCCTCCACGAGTTTTACGATGCGCTCATGCAGGAGCGGATGCGCGTCTCCGAGGCGGATCACGGTGCTGTCCGCCTTCAGGAGATGCAGCCCGTGCAGCGTTCCGAAATAGATGCCGTCGGGATGCGCCAGCAGGCAGGTCAATCTGCCGGTCCATGCATCCGCGACCGCCTGCCGCTGCGGGATGCTCACTGTATGAAGGGAGTTTGCGCCCGCCACCAGCAGCGCTTCGTTATCCCGGATGATAAAGTCCTTGACGGCGTTGATATCCCTGATCTGCACTGCCGGCAACCGCCCGCGTTTTACATAAAAATACTGGCCGCTGCTCATCACCAGCATGTTGCCCTGTTTCCGGATATTGGTGACGGGGCTTGCGGGCAGCTCGCCGCCGGGGTATGGCTGCAGGCGCCGGTCCACGATCTGCAGGCATCCCAGGTCCGCGCCCACCAGTATCCTGTTCCCGTGCCGCAGCAGGTCGTACACGCTGAACTTTCCGCCGCCGGGGCCGGATAAATGCCGGAAGCCGTCCGGGCCCATGCGGTAAACGCCGTCGTTCATGGTGGAGAGCCAGATGCCGCCCTCCGAATCGGTGAGCATGCTGCTGACGTTCTTGTTGGGCAGGTAGGTCTTCTCCACTTTCCGGCTGCGCACATTCAGGAGAAAAGCGCCCTGGGTGCTGTTGATGCAGATAATGGAATCGTTGATCCATTGCAGGGTATTGACGGGCGGAACGGTGTATGCGTAGTTCAGTCCATACCGCGATGAGCGCACCTGCAGCTTGTCCGCCGCCGTGAGCCAGCAAAGCAGGTCGTCCTGCAGGAGGATCTGGGCGGCGCCGGCGCTGATGGGCCTGATGGCGGATTCAAGCATGAAGCGCCCGTTGCGGTACCGGTAGATATCGTGCTTGTTCAGCATGGTGACCACACCGGATTCCGTGACGTTCATTTTTACCATGGAGAGCTTTCCGAAAACCTGGTCCGTGAGCGGAACCACGCGGTTGTCCGCCGTGAGCCGCAATACCCGGGAACCGCTCATCAGTATGACTTCTTTTTCGCTGTTCTCACCGATGCCTACCACGTATTCATCGAGGCTGATCTTTTTGAGGAGGGAATCGTTTTGCTGGTTGTGGATGCGGCCTTTGTAATAGTAGCAGATGGCGTGTTTGAAAGGGATGAGCCACACGCGGCCGGCAGCATCGCAGTATACGTGGATGATCGCGTTGCCGGGGAGGCCGTCGCCGGTAGTGAAGTTGGTGAAACGGCTGCCGTCGAAGCGGCTCACACCGGTTTCCGTGGCGAACCACATAAAGCCGTCCCGATCCTGGCACATGCTGTACACGACCGGTCCTGTCAAACCATCCCGCTCGTTATAATGACGGTAACTGTAATCCTGGGCTACAACAAGATCCGGAATGGACGGGATAATTAATAACAGGAAGATATAAACGTACTTTCTGGTTCCTCTAAACAGCATTGCGGGATACTATATGAGCGAATATAGTAATTTGTGGCAGAAATACATTTGTTAATCAGGCAGATGGCTTTGGGGTCCGCAATAAAAAAAGGACCGCTATTTGCGATCCTTTTGAGGTTCCGAGCGGATTCGAACCGCTGTAAAAGGTTTTGCAGACCTCTGCCTAGCCACTCGGCCACGGAACCATTAATTTTGATGGACTGCAAAAGTAGTAAATTTTCGATATTTGCCAAATCTGATTAGCATATATTCAATTACGGATTAAAAAACCTGCAACATATTATGACGACCATAGCCGAATCCGAACTGATACTCAACGCGCGCGGCGCGGTATACCACCTCAACGTTCGCCCCGAGGAACTGGCCGGCACCATTATCACCGTTGGCGATCCCGACCGGGTGAAAGCCGTGAGCAAACATTTTGACCGGCTGGAAGGCAGCTGGCAGCACCGCGAGTTCGTTACGCATACCGGGTACATCGGTGATAAAAGGCTTTCCGTGGTGTCTACCGGCATTGGTACGGACAATATCGATATTGTGCTGAACGAGCTGGACGCGCTAGCGAACATCGATTTCAGCACCCGCACGGTGAAGGAAACGCCCGTATCACTGAAGATCATCCGGCTGGGCACCGCCGGCTCATTGCAGGAGAACATCCCGGTAGACAGCTTTGTGGTGTCTTCACACGGGCTGGGGCTGGACAACCTACTGCATTTTTACAACTACCAGAACACGCCCGAAGAGCAGCAATTACTGGAAGCCTTCCGCGGGCAGATCCGGCTGCAGCCCGGCGCGATCCGCCCTTACCTGATAGAAGCTTCAGGGGAATTGTCCGGGCGGTTCACCGGAGATTTTCATACAGGCATCACCGTTACCTGCCCGGGTTTTTACGCTCCACAGGGCAGGGTTTTGCGCGGCGCCCTCTCCCACCCCGACCTGATCGGGCAATTGACAGGCTTCAGCTTCGAGAACCGCCATATCACGAACTTCGAGATGGAAACAGCGGGGATATATGGACTGGGGCGGGTATTGGGGCATGAATGCCTCTCCGTAAGCGCGATCGTTGCCAACCGCATCAGCCAGGAGTTCAGCCGCGACGGGAATGCGGCGGTAGAAAAGATGATCGCAAAAGCGATGGAAATCATTGCCGGCTAATTAATTAAAATACACTGATGAGAAGATTTTTATTCCTGCCCTTACTCCTGGCGTTCTTTTCCTGCAAGAAAGACAACTCCTTCCCGAGAACGGAAACGATCACCAAAGGTGAGAAATGGGGCATGCAGATCGGCAGCACAGCCGCCGATGTGTACCTGCAATTACAGCAACTGGGGCAACAGAAAGAAAACCTGGGCCAGGTTGAAGTGACCGGGCAACTATCCACGTTATTTAACCAGCCGGACGAAATAGGTCCGCGGATGGCGTTGTACAGCGGCATTAGTATTGAAAAGCAGCAGGCAACGTATCCGGACCGGGTGATCATCTCTTTTTACGGGGACAAGATATCGAACATCGATGAAGGATCGGGGTTGACGGCCCCGGTAACGCAATGGCCCCAAAATGCCCCGGAGGAAATAGCCTTGCGGCGGGATGAAAACCTGGGCGGCATTTATAACAAGCTGCAAGCGATCTACACCACGGGCGTTCTTGAAGGGTATGCCATCAGGCTCGGGCAGAAGTCCCTGGGCAAGCCCTTTGACCCGGTCATGGCGGATCACGATCAGTGGCGATTTGTGTTTAACGAATCCGTGAGCGCTGGTGTTGACGGCAGGTATACGGTAACGCTGCATTTCAAAAACGGACGGCTGGAGAGGATATATATTGAATATTCCGAGTTTGAAGTTATGAACTAAGTAGCTGCACAGCAGGCCGGCCGCTAAAGTGTGCGACGCAACGGCGGCCCCAACCATGATCCTGCCGCCGGCTCCACAATCATCAAAAACAATTTTTACCTTTGCAGTAAATGAACATTCACTTCTATAAATACCAGGGCACAGGCAACGATTTTGTGATCGTGGACAACCGTGGCGGAGAATACAGCTCCCTGACCACCGAACAGATCGCGCATTTGTGCGACCGGCGTTTCGGCATCGGGGCAGACGGGCTGATGATGCTGGAAATGCAACCGGAGTACGACTTTAAAATGAAATATTATAATGCGGACGGCCGCGAAGGCAGCATGTGCGGCAACGGCGGCCGCTGTCTTACGGCTTTCGCCCGGCATATGGGCATCAGCAAACCCATGCTGCGCTTCATTGCAGTGGACGGTCCACATGAAGCCCGGCTCCGCGAGAACGGCTGGGTGGACCTCAAAATGCAGGACGTGCACCAGGTGGAAGCGGGCAACCTCTACTTTTACCTGAACACCGGCTCCCCGCATTTCGTAAAGTTCGTGACGGACGTGCAGGAAGTGGACGTATATGAAGAAGGACGCAGCATCCGCTACAACGACCGCTTTGCAGCGGAAGGCACCAATGTGAACTTCGTGCAGGAAGTGGATAACGGCATCTTTGTACGCACGTACGAACGCGGCGTGGAAGACGAGACCTTTTCCTGCGGCACCGGCGTTACCGCCGCCGCACTCACCGCCGCGCCGGCGGAACCCGGCGACTACAACATCCCCGTGGAAACCCTCGGCGGACACCTGGAAGTGCACTTTACCCGTACCGGCGAGCGCAGCTACAGCGACATCTGGCTCTGCGGCCCCGCCACGCTGGTATTTGAAGGAAATATTAAAATTTGAGGACCCGGCCGGCCGGGTTGATTTTGGTAAATTAATTCCACTACCTTTGCGCCCGGATGATCCAGTACTTCAAAAATATCGATAACCGCACTGTTGCCATAGAAGAGCCGGAAAACGGGGCCTGGGTGAACATCACCCCTCCCCTGAAACAGGCAGAGTTCGAGCAGCTGGCGGAAACCCTCGATATTCCGCTGGACTTCCTCACGGACTCGCTGGACATCGATGAAAAAAGCCGCTTCGAGCTGGAGGACAACGTTAAGCTCATCGTTATCAAAACCCCCACAGAAAACAACTCCATCAACGAAAGCGACGCCCATTACATTACTATCCCCATCGTGATCATCCTCACCCACCACCAGATCGTTACCGTTAACTCGTTCGACAACGCCGCCATCAAAAAATTCCTGAACACGTTCCACAACCGCCACCCGGAAAAAAGGAACATGATGGTGCTGAAAGTATTCGAGAAAGTGGTGATGAATTTTCTGGACTACCTGAAGGAGATCAACCAGCGCCGCAACCTGCTGGAACAAAAGCTGTACGATTCCAACCGGAACGAAGAGCTGCTCTACCTGATGCGCATCCAGAAAAGCCTGGTGTATTTCGTAACCGCCCTGCGCAGCAACGAGCTGCTGCTCATGAAGCTGGAACGCACCAATTTCCTGGGGCTGAACGAAGATGAAAAAGAGTTCCTGAACGACCTGATCGTAGATACTTCCCAGGCCCTTGAAATGGCCAATATCTACACCAACATCCTCAGCAGCACTATGGATGCCTTTGCCAGCATCATTTCCAATAACCTGAACTTTGTGATGAAGCGCCTCACTTCCATCACCATCGTGCTCACCCTCCCCGTACTCGTGGCCAGCATCTACGGCATGAACGTGGAGATCCCGTACGCGCACTCGCAGTACGCCTTCTACATACCCGTTACCATCGCCATTGTTACAGCGGTGGTCATGAGCTGGTATTTCATGAAGAAAAAGTGGTTCTAGTATTTTTCCTTTACCATCGTGGCCAATACCTTATCGATCGGCAGCGTCACCGTTTCGGCGGAGAAGTCGTTCCAGTCGATCCAGCGCACGCCTTCCACCTGGGTGACGCCTTCGGGTATCTCGAAGTCGAACGGATTGGCAAGAATGGGTTTGGTAAAGGGTGAGGTGGGTTTAACGAGATAATAAATGGAGATGATCTGCGATTTGTCGTCAAACGCCGAGATCTGGAAAAAATCGGTCGTATAAATATGCTCCACCACTTCCACATCCTGGTCCAGCTCCTCTTTCCACTCCCGGATGATGCATTCCAGCGTGCCTTCCCCGAATTCCAGCCCGCCGCCGGGAAATTTGGTATAGTACCCGCCGCGGATGTACTCGTCGCTGACCAGCACCTGTTTTTTCTCATTGATCATAATGCCGTATACACGGACCGTAAAAGCTTGCATGTGTTTCTTTATCTGTTCATGGCTACCCGCTTCATTTCCGCGGCCGTTTCGTGCCCGAGGTACCGTTCAATGATGCCGTGTATCCAGTAGATCACGGGGGTGAGCAGGATAGCCACGATGAATTTATAAATGTAGTTGACGATGCAGACGCTGAGCACGAGGTTCATCGGCCAGATGGGGTTGCCGTCCGGATTATAGATGCGCGGCCCCAGGTTGAAGGCCACGAACAGCACCACAAAGCTGTCCACCAGCTGCGATACCAGCGTGGAACCGGTGGCGCGCAGCCAGATCTTCTGCTCGCCGGTCACTTTTTTGATCTTGTGGAAAGTGAACACGTCCACCAGCTGCCCGATAAGGAAAGCAATGAGGGACGCCACGATGATGAGGGAGCTTTGCCCGAGGATCTGGTTATAGGCTTTGTCCATATCCGGCACCCCGGAATTGACCTTGCTGGTCACGAAAAACTCCGTGGGCGTGAGGCGGATAGCGAGGAAAAAGATGATGAAGGCGAAAAGGATCAGGCCGGCCGTCATGAAAGACAGGAAGCGGACGCCTTTAGAGCCGTAATATTCGTTGATGATGTCCGTCATAATAAACACCACGGGCCACAGCAGCACGCCGGCGGTCATGTTGAAATTGTACACTTCACCCATGATCTTCAGGTTGATGGGCGTCAGGCCGAAGGTGGCTTCCAGTGAAAACAGCTTTACGCCGATGATCTCGGCAATCAGCGCGTTGGCTACGAAAAATCCGCTGAGGATGATGAAAAGCCGGGTCGATTTGTCTTTCAGGATATTGGTGATCATATGAACCATTCCAGTTGGATCAGGAAAATAATAACATTCAGGATAAAAATATAGGGATGGACATCCGCCCACCTCGCTTTTTTAGCCAGCAACAGTATCACCGTCAACAGGATGGTGATAATATTGAGGAAGGGAGAAACGAGGTAACCCAATACCAATATATGTTTAACGATGCCTTCGAATCTATCCTGGTAATCCGTCATCCTGATAATAAAGCCCAAAAGATAGCAGCAATTACAGATAAAGCTGAATTTTACCAGAAACCTAAGCCAGCTCATATTGAAATTTCGGATAAAATACAGTTATTTTGGATTCTTTAAAAACTAAACCTGAAATACCCGATGAAGCAAAGCTGGCAAAAAGCCGTTCTACCGCATGTTTACGCTGTCCTCATTTTCCTGGGGCTCTCGTTTATCTTTTGCAGCCCGGTATTGGAGGGGATGGAACTGCAACAGGGGGATAACATCAACTGGAAGGCGATGTCCAGCGAGGCGGTCAAATTCTACGAGCAGACCGGGGGAACGCCGCTGTGGACCAATACGTTGTTCGGCGGCATGCCTACCTACCAGATATTCATGCACTTCGACAATTTTACGGCTTACCTGCATAACGTATTTACACTCGGGCTTCCGAAGCCGGCGAATTACCTCTTCATGGGCATGCTGGGTTTTTATTTCCTGCTTTGCGTGATGCGGTTCCGGAACTGGGTGGCGCTGATCGGCGGTATTGCGGTGGGGCTTTCCACGTATAACATGTCGCTGATAGCAGCGGGGCACGATACCAAAATGTTCTGCCTCACTTACATGCCTGCGGTGATAGCGGGCATCCTGCTGACCTACCGGGGGCGGCTGTGGCTGGGGGGCATCATCACCAGCCTGATGCTTTGCCTGCTCATCATGAACAATCACTACCAGATACTATATTATACGCTCATCATATCGTTCATCATCGGGGTAGCGCACCTGGTGCATGCCATCCGTTCCAAAACGCTGCCGCAATATGCGAAGGCTACCGGCGTGCTGCTGGTGTTCGGGATGCTGGCGGTGCTGCCGTCTACCGTTCATTTGTGGACGACCTATGAATATGGCAAATACACCATGCGCGGCGGGCATTCCGAGCTGACGCCGCTGCCCGGCTCCGGCGAGGTGAAGTCGTCCGACGGCCTGGAACGCGGGTATGCCTTTGAATGGAGCCAGGGGCCGCTGGAAACGCTGACCATCCTCATTCCCAACCTCTACGGCGGTTCCGCCAATGAAAATATCGGCACTTCGTCGGAAACCTACAAGGAGCTGACGGCGGTGGGCGTACCGGCCGCGCAGGCGGAAACTTTCGTAGCTTCCGTACCGTTATACTGGGGCCCGCAGCCCTTTACCGGCGGCCCCTCCTACTATGGCGCCGCCATCATCTTCCTTTTCGTACTGGCGATCCTGTTAGTGAAGGACTGGCAGAAATGGTGGATTCTGGCTGCGATCGCGTTCGCCATTATATTGGCCATGGGCAAGAACTTCGCCCTCGTCAACAATTTCCTTTTCGACTACATGCCCATGTACAATAAATTCCGCACGCCCACTGTGGCCATGGTGATCCCACAGATACTGATGCCATTGCTGGGCTGCTGGGTGCTGAATGAAGTGGTGACCGGGCAATACGCCAAACCCGAACTGCTGAAGCAGCTGAAAAAGGCGGTGTACATCGCCGGGGGGCTCTGCCTGCTGTTCATCCTCGCTTCTTTCGGCATGATGAATTTCACAGCGGAAGCGGACGGCGCCCAATCGCTGTACCAGCGCTATTTTGGCAATAATCCGGACGTTATGCAGAAAATGCTGAACGCCATCATCAGCGACCGCGCATCCGCCCTCCGTTCCGATGCTTTCCGTTCGCTTTTCATCATCCTGCTGGTAGCGGGCCTGATCTGGCTGCTGATGAAAGACAGGATCAAGCTGCCGGTGTTCTTCCTGCTCACCGGCCTGATCGTAACGTTCGACCTCTGGCAGATCGACAAACGTTACCTCAACAAGGAAAACTTTGTAACGCCGTCGGACTATTCCAACCTCTTTGCGCCCTCACCGGTAGACCAGGCCATCAAACAGGACCCTGATCCCTACTACCGCGTGCTGAACGTCACCCAGAACATCCTCGCCGACGCGATGACCTCCTACCACCACAAATCCATCGGCGGTTATCACGCGGCCAGGCTTTCTCTCTATCAGGATATCATCGACCGGCAGATCACCAAAAACAACATGCAGGTGCTCAACATGCTGAACACCAAATATGTGATCATGCCCGACCAGCAGGGACAGCTGACCTACCAGCGGAACCCCGGCGCCAAAGGCAACGCCTGGTTCGTGAGCCAGATCAAATGGGCGGCCAATGCCGATGAGGAAATGAACATACTGAACAGTTTGCAGGTGGATGACACGGCCGTTGTGGACGCGCGCTTTAAAGCAGGTCTGGAGAATTACACTTTCGGCAAGGATTCCTCCGCCAGCATCAAGCTGACCAAATACGGGCTGAACGAACTGCAATACCAGAGCCACAACAGCCAGAACGGCTTTGCGGTGTTCTCTGAAGTATATTATCCCAAGGGCTGGAATGTGTATATCGACAATAAACCCGGCGAGATCGTACGGGCGAATTACGTGCTGCGCGCCGTGAAGATACCGGCGGGTGATCACCAGATCACGCTGCGCTTTGAGCCGCGCTCTTATTATGTGGGGAACCTCGTGTCCAGGTACTCTTCGATACTGATGCTGCTGCTTTTCTTTGGTGCGCTTGGTGCGGAAATATGGAAGAAATTCAGGAAAGAGCCGGCTACCGGGAAGTAATTACAGTTTAAAATAAGAAGCTCCTCCATATTACTGTGGAGGAGCTTTTTTTATGTTCCTGCCGGAAGCATTTTCAGTTGTCAGGGCAGTTCAAGGAGGTTCCGGTACGCCCTGTCAAAAACGGCCTTCGAAAAATGATCAACAGCGTATTGATGATTGTTTTGCGCGATGGAAGCCAGTAGCGCATCGTCCGCTGCCAGGCGGCTGACATGGCGGAAGCCTTCTTCCACAATCGCCGCTTCTTCCGTTGCGCGGATCAGCATACCGT
This sequence comes from Chitinophaga cymbidii, assembly GCF_007992715.1. Taxonomy (GTDB): domain Bacteria; phylum Bacteroidota; class Bacteroidia; order Chitinophagales; family Chitinophagaceae; genus Chitinophaga; species Chitinophaga cymbidii. The sequence goes on along the minus strand of NZ_BKAU01000004.1, from coordinate 445,494 downwards.
TCCGGTCATCAACAATATGCTCCGGGATACCATCTACCGCCGTAGCCACAATGGCCACGCCGCAGCTCATCGCTTCCATGATCACCACCGGGAAACCTTCGAACAGCGAGGTCATCACCAAAATATCCATCTGCGCATGCAGCCGGTACATTTCCTCGTCGCTGCCGATGCGGCCATGCCAGTGTACCAACGGTTTCAAATCCTCCGGCACCTCATCCTCGAACGTACCCGCGAAATGAAATTCCACCGGCAACGCCGCCGCCTGGCATTTACGCACGATTGCAAAAAGCAGGTACAGTCTTTTCTGGTAGCCGCCGCGGCCAAAGTAAGCGATCTTTTTAACAGGATGAGGCAGCCTCGCCGGCAGGGTTTCCGGCACCGGCACCGTATACAATATCTTCCGGGCGCGCGCATCGTACTTTTCCGGGATGCCCAGCTCGCGGTACTGCTGCATGATCTGCCGGATGATGCTGTCCGCCACCATCACTCTTTTATTGATGAAAGGAATGTAGGGAAAGGTGACCCATCCGAATTTCTTTTCGGATACATGGATCAGCTCTGTTTTTAGTATATCCTTCCGCAAATGCGGCAGCAGCTTGTAAGCAAAGTTGCATTGCCCGTTGAACACCGCTGTTTTCCTGCGCTGGCTGTTGATATATTGGGCACAGATGCCGCGGTAGATGAAATTTGCCCAGTACATCCATTTACTGCCGGTGTACCGGTCTATCTCCACCAGCTTTACGTCGGGTCTTGCGAAGAAATGCCGGAGCTTGTCGTTCTGCGAACGTTTGGTAAAAAAAACGATCACCTTTTCGCTGTGCATCGCCGCTACCACCGCCGCATGCACCTTCTCCGCGCCACCGAGCGCATAGGAAGGAAAGAACATGAACACGTCATATTCCTCCTGCAACGGCCGGAGCACGGCAATCCCCTTTCCCAGCAACACAAAGGGAAACATGATAACCTGTTCGGCATAACGTTTTAATGTGATCAGCGGATATATTTTCATGATGATCTGCTTGCTTTAATACCAGAGCCTGGCGGCTGCCTGGTGTAAATACTCCATCGCTTCGTCGCTCAGCGGCTGCCGTTTGTTCTGCGCCGGAATGCGCCGGATGATGTTCCAGCCTTTGAGCCAGCCTTTCAGGTCCCAGGATGTTTTTTTCAGGTATTCCAGCGACCACAGCAGCGAGGCGGTCACAAAATAGAACAAAGGTAAATAACGGTAAGTCACTTTGGCCTTGTTGGTCCACAGCATGCGCATTTTCGTTTCGTTCGGCACCCGCGCCAGCGGCGACTCCTTGTGCATCACCACCACCGAAGCTTCGTAGGCGATCGCATATCCCTTGTCGATAATGCGGTAGCCAAGATCGTATTCTTCCATCCCGTAAAAAAAATCTTCCGGGTATAGTCCGGCTGCTTCATACGCCTCTCTGGTGATCGCATGCCCGCAGCCGATGTAATACGGCGCGAGGAAATGCGGTTTATCGCGGTACAGCTCAAACTCTTTGTGCGGGAATGCGTTTTGCTGCATCTCGCCGTTAGCGGTGTACAGCACTTTAAAGGCCATCGCGCCGAAAGGGCGCGTGGTGGTGAAGGGATGCTCAAATGCCTGCAATACCTTCTTCAATGCGTCCGCATCGCGGAAATAAGCATCATCATCCAATGTAATAAGAATAGCCGCGCGGGCCAGTCCGATGGCCATATTCCGGCCGCCGACAACGCCCAGGTTCTGGTCAGACCACTTATATTCAAAAGGTATGTCCCGGTGCGCGGCGATGAAATCCGTAACGGGACTGTAATCGATCGTGGAACCGTTGTTGACGATGACCACATTCTCCAGCAGCGCGGCCGCATCCTCCTGCTCCGCAATGTTCCTGCAAAGGTCCAGCAGATCGTCCGGCCGGTTGTATGTGATGATGATAATGCTTAACGGTTTCATTTTTTAAACGTTTCTATGGCGTAAGATATACGAAATAGCCATCAGCAGCTTCGATACCGGCCCGATCTTCAGGAGCGCCAGCGGGAAAAGCCGCTGCCGTTGCAATATCTGCACGATCAATACAGGCGGTTCGCCTTGCAATCCCGCTTCCTTCAGCTCCTGCGGCCGCCGCAGTCCGAGGTTGCGCAGCAGCCGCCAGAAAAAATCGTATACGTAAATATTGTGCAGGTGCTGTTCACCGGTCTTCGACAATAAATAGAACTGCTCCGGCACCTCCACTTCGCGGACCCCTTTCACGGACTGCGTGATCTGGTTTTCGCTGATGCCGATGTTCACCAGTATCTCATCCAGGTAAATGAATGCGGGCGCCTGCCGCAATATGTTCATGTAAAAATCCTTGTCCACCATCCAGCGCAGCTTTACATCATACCGGTAAGCCGCTTTGTTGCGGTGCATGACCACGCTGGGCGGGCCGATGAAATTCTTCTGAAAGAGATGTTCCGGCCCTTTGCGGAGCAGCCTTTGGTAGAAGGCGCTGCAATGCACGTCTTCCGTTCTGCCGGAACCGAGGTAGCAGTTGCGGAAGGCGGAGAACACAAAGTCACAGTCCGGCCGCGCATCCAGGGCTTCCGCCATTGTACGGATGGCCCGGGGGCTGGTGAACCAGTCATCGTCGTGCAGTATTTTGATGTAAGCGCCACGGGCTTTATCGTAACAGACATTCCAGTTGGCCGGCATCCCGGCCGCGGGCTCGTTCTTGTAGTAATGCAAAGGCAGGCGCGCGTGGTATTGTGCTGCGAGCGCGCGTACACTGTCATCCGGACTATCGTCCGTGATGATGATCTCCCAGTCCGTGTAATCCTGCATAACCAGTGCATCCAGCGCCTTTTGCAGGAACTGGACGTTCTTGTAAGCCGGTATGCACACGGAAACTTTGATGGTCGTATTCATGCCTTTTTTCTGAAACGGGCAAAAGAAATGGAGGTGAGGAACAGGAAGATGTATGGCCAGTTGCCCGGGTTCTGCCAAACACCTGCCGTTTTGCACCAGGCGAGCTTGTTGCGAAGCGATATTTTTTCCCGGCGGAGGCGCAGCAGCCAGGCTCTCATAACGGCACGTTCGGGGTTTCTCTCATGCGGCGTACCAATAGCGCCAGGCAACTTCACCTGGTTGACAGACCGGTGAAAACGGATAGCTTCCCGTATCCAGTCATTACCGAAAGCGCCATATGAAAAATGCACCAGGTCCACATCATACACTACTGCTACCTTCCGCTTTGCGGAAATACGCAGGCTTACGTCCACATCGTAGAAATGGAACCGGCGCAGCTGTTCTTCCGCAAAGGGAAATTCCTGCCATACCTCCTTCCGCATGCATATCCAGACGCCATCCAGCACTCTCACCGGGATAACGTCCCCTGACAACAGAGGCGGCCGCACATAAACATGTTCTATCTCACCATCCGGCTTTTGCTGCCGGATATTACAACAATCGCAATCCGCCAGGCCGCTCCACCAGCCGGAGAGCGTACGGCTCTTGTACCGGCTGCCGGCCAGCCCGATAGCCGCCAGTGCATCATCCGCGCTGAAATGCGCCACCACGCGCTTTCCCCAATCTTTTGTCAGGAATTGTACGTCGTCGTGCATAAAGCAAAGGACATCGAAGGAAGCCTTTTTGGCAGCGGTATTGTATGCTTCGCAAAGCCCCATCCTTCCATCCGTATTATCCACCGCGATCAGCTCATATGACAAACCGATCGTGTCCGCAATACTTTCCTTCACTTTTTCAAGCCTTCCGGGAACTGCTGTGCAAATTATAACTGTTATCAAGCCAGCGGATTTAAATTCCTGCCAAAATACAACCTTTATCACATAATTGAATACGTTAAGCCCTGTGTAATAGCGATCCAATTGCTACAAGCTATCCTTTTTTGCTTTAATTTGCACGGTTATGGGGAATATCCAGAAGCAAAGCATTACTGCGTCCGTCATCACCTATGTTGGATTTGCCGTGGGGGCACTGAACACCTGGATATTTACCAGCGGCTTCTTTACCGCGGAGCAATACGGCCTTACCCGGATCATGTACGATATCGGCTATACGCTGTTTGCGCTCGCAAACCTGGGAAGCGTGTCCGTCATGTACCGGTTCTACCCGTATTACCGCGACCGGCTTCCGCTGCAAAAGCGGGATCTTTTCGGGAAGATGTTCCTGGTATCCATGTTCGGGTTCCTGCTGGTGAGCGCCATGCTGCTGCTTTTCAAGGATCTTTTTATCCAGAAGTTCAGTGGTAATTCGCCGCTGCTGGTGCAATACTATTATGTACTTTTTCCTTTCACCTTCTTTTTCCTGATCTATTCCCTGCTGGAAGTGCAGGCATGGAACCATTACGCTTCGGTGGTAACGGCGTTTTACAAAGAGTTTGTGTTAAGGGTGCTGACAACTTTACTGATCCTTCTCTTTCTGCTGAACATACTTGATTTCGATCATTTTATCGTGCTGTTTTCGTTATTGTTCGGATGTATATCGCTGGGGTTGTTCCTTTATCTGCGAAGAAAGCACGCCATCGTATTTACGTTGAAGACGAGCCAGATAACGACGCGGATGAAAGACAAGATGGTGCCGTACGGTCTTTTTATATCGCTTGTATCCTTCTGCGGCATCCTGGCAAAAACGTTTGATACCATCCTTATTTCAAGCGTGCTGGACCTCTCCTACGTGGGGATCTTTACTTTCATCACCTATCTTACTTCTATCATGGAAGCTCCCCAACGGGGTCTGATAGCGGCGTCGTTGCCGGTTATCGCCCAGTCCTGGAAGAACAAGGACCGGGGAAGGATATTCAGGATCTACCAGAAAACATCGATCAATATGCTATTGTTCTCGGGATTCATTTTCGCGCTCGTCTGGATGAACCTGCATAACGCCTTCGCGATCTTCCACCTCGATACTATTTATCTACGCGGAGAAACGGCGTTGCTGATCCTTGGCGTTACAAAGATACTTGAGCTGGGTACCGGCGTTAACTCGCAGATCATCCTGACTTCCCGCTACTGGCGGGTTGATTTTGTTACGACTGTTATCCTGCTCGTAACATTGATCCCGCTGAATTATCTGCTGGTGAGGAAATACGGAATAACAGGAACAGCTTGGGCTACCTTTATCGCCTATCTCCTGTTCAATTCCATCCGGTTCGGCTTTATCTGGGTCAAATTCAAAATGCAGCCCTTTACTTTTCAGACTTTGATCGCCATTGTCATCCTGATCATCAACTATTTTATTGTAACGGCTATAATTCAGGTAGCATCCCCTTTACTGGAAGCGATCCTGCAAACCGCGCTATATACCATACTATCTGCCTTCCTGATCATCCGGCTGAAAGTTTCTGAAGATGCCAACAATGTATTTAACGCGGGAGTGAGGAGAATAAAAGAGTTTGTTGCAAGATCAAGATAACCCGGACAGGCCAAGTATCTCACGGAATTGTTGCAGGATCAATGAAGGATTGGCGTGCAGTGCGATGCTCTTTTCGCAGGCCCTTTTTCCTTTTGCATGGACGGCGTCTGCATTTCCCGCCAGGCGCAGCATAGTAGCAGCAGCCTCCTCCACGGAAAAGCCCGGAACGATCCAGCCGGCGTCTTCCCCCACAAATTCTGTAATGCCGCCCGAAGGGCTGAAGCAAACAGCCGGTACTTCCATAAAGGCGGCTTCGAGCACCACCAGCGGGTATGGGTCTTCACGGGAAGAAAGGAAAAAAAGGTCGAAGGCCGCGGTGTTGTAATAACTATGTGGCATTGGCCCGGTAAAAATGATCTTCTTTCCGAGTTGCTTTTCCGCCACCAGCTGCCGCAGGTACAGCTCCGTTTCCGGCGTTTCGAAAACACCCGTCCAGCAAAACTGAACATCCGGGTTCACCCGCGTTACCGCTGCACAGACGGCAATGAAGAGATCGGTGCCTTTCCGGTCGCAGGCCACGCCCATGCCGCCTATGAGAAAGGTATTGGCCGGTATATGGAAGCGTTTTCTGAAATCCTCGGCGGCGCGGGCTTTCTGCGCCGCGTCAGGGCTAAAGGGAAAGTAGTAAGACAGTCTTCTCAACCGGCTTTCCGGAATGGCGTAGTATTGTAATACCGTTTCTTTTACTTTTTGAGAGGGATAGGCGATCACCCCGGTTTCCAGTCCGGGATATACCGCATCGCCTGAACGCTTGTAATCTTTTATGACATTTTCCAGTTCGTGCACGTAGGTTACCACCGGTTTGCCGGCCGCCGCGATCTTCTTCATCAGCCTTCCGTTCACGATCGTGTTACTGAAAACCAGGTCGGCTGCCGCTACCTTCCGTTTGAAAGAAAGCATCTGCCTGCGGTTCTGCAATATCTCCAGCAGGCGTTGGACCGGACTTTTCTTTTTGCCGTAACCTTCCGGTTTCAGCAATATCACATCAAAGTGTTCCTTGTAGGCACCCATCAGCGGCCCTCCGCGGTGAATGACAAGTGTAATGGTAATGCCGGGCTGCTGCCGGAGGAGCAACAGGAGCTGCAGCAGCAGAATGGGAGCGCCGCTCAGGCTGGCATCGTGCCCGACAAAAACGATCCGTTGCGGCCTGGTCAGCATTTTTCCGCAACGATTATATTGTTAAGATACATCCTTGTATTGCGGGGAAACACTTTGCTGGCGGCAGCACCCACCAGGTTAGGCAGTGCAAAGAAGAACAGCCGGAACAGATCTTTGACCAGCGGTATTTTACGGAAGAACTTCAGGTAAAGGCTGTCGTGAAAATACAACACCTGCAACTGGAACAGCACTTCCATAAAATTGCCGCTTTTATCCAGCACCTTCACGCGGAATCCATTTTTCTCCAGCAGGTGTTTCAATGCAAAATGCGTGTAACGGGCGTAGTCGTTCGGTACTTCGTGCTCTTTCCATACAAATGGGCAGGTGATCAGCATGGATGCGCCCGGCTTCATCACCCGGTGCAGTTCCACCAGCATCTCTTCCAGGTTGAAGATATGTTCAAATACTTCACTGCTCAATACCGAATCAAAAAGCTCCGGTTCAACAGGGATACGTTTTCCGTCATAAAAAATATCAATCTGCTCGTTATCATGGGGATGCCCTTCATTTTCAAAGTCAACACCCACATATTCATCCGCATGGATGTAAGAGCGGTAAGGCTTTGAGCCGCAACCAAAATCCAGGAGCTTCCCTTTCAGCACGGGACTATGTTCCTTTATCTTCCTGAAAAGACCTTTCCTGATAAAATAATAAGGGTGAAATACGCTTGGCCGGAATTCGGAACTGATCATATTTATTTTTTTTGTCCCATGATGATGATATGATATGGCAACGCAAATGCGCTGAACAGGGTATGAATGCCGGAAGCTGCAAATATCTCTTTTAGCAGTTGCTCATCAAATACATGCTGATGCAGGCACCTGTTTTCAAAATTCCTGAGCGCCCGCTCGCGGAACTGTTCCGGCCCGCCGCATAGCGGGTCCATTGAAAAATCGTGCAGCCGCAGTATCTCATCCAGGTGAGACAGATCATCCTCCTGCATATCTGCCTTGAAATCGTCCATCAGATGCTGAAATGTGGTGACAGAGCGGCGATGGTCAAAAGTATAACGTCTGTCCGGCAGCACGAGCAGCATTACGCCTCCGGGCTTCAGCACCCGTTTCCATTCTTCAATGGCTTTGAGCGGGTTTGCAAAATGTTCAAGATTATGGCTGCTGAGCAGGAAATCATATGCGCCGTTCTCCACCTTCCGGAGGTCGTTGCCCTCGCAGATGAACTGGTATCCGGCTTTCCCTTTCGCATATCCGTAGTTTTTTCCTTCCGCTATAGTTCCCTCCCATACTGTATTGGCGGAGAAATTAACACCGTCTATTGTGTCTGTGAGATTATAAACAGGCAGCAGCGCTTTTGCGGAAAATATTTTACTCGGCCCGCCGATCTCCAATCCGTGTTTTCCTTCAAAAAAGGCCCTGTACGGCTTGAATGCGGCAAGTTCTTCACCCCAGATCGCCACCTTGACCTTTTTCAGAAACCGGAAGGGATTGATTTTCATAAATTGATTTTATTGTTGTTTAACAGCCACGCGGCCGGTCTCATCGATTCGGCTCAGGTAGATGCGTGTGCCTGTTTCTTCAAAATATTCGTCCACCGCCTTCCGGGCGCCTTCCCAATGACCATAATCGTCGATGATCAGTATGCCGCCGTTGCTCAGTTTCGGGAACAGATGGACCAGCTCGTGTTTTGTAGAGCTGTACCAGTCCGTATCCAGCCGGAGGATCGCTATCTTGTCCGGCATGATCGCCGGTATGGTGTCTTCCACCTTGCCTGCCACGTAACGTATGTTACCGGCGGGATAAGCGCTGAGCGCCATGGTGGCCTTTACAGTATCCAGCGTGGCATATGCCCATACGAGATCGCTCTCTTTTTTGTCGGCATTGCTTTGCAAAAGATCAGCCGCCTTTTCTCCCCGGAAATCGCTGTCTACTTCTTCCGGCGCCGGCATGCCGCCGTACGTATCGTACATGTAAAGCGTGCGCTGCGTATCTCCGAGCGACACGAGTGTTTCGGCCACGGCAAGCATACTGCCGCCTTTCCAGACGCCGCACTCAACAATGTCGCCGGCAATGCCGTTCTTATGAATATATTTAACCGCTTCAACGAGGGCGAATACCCGCTGAGGACTGGTCATCGTATAAGGTTTTACTTTTCCCGCGACATGACAGTGAAATGTGTCAAAATCAGGCGGAAGTGCTACCGGCCGGGGAAATATCCGGCGGTAAATTCTCTTCAGATAGCTCATGAATTACAGGCTTAATTTAAAGCGACCGTAAATATAAATGTTTAACCTTAAAAATCACGGGATTCTTCGCTACCGGCAGGTCAGTTCAGCCTCCCCGCCCCGGCGTAATACCGTTTCCAGTAAGGCTCTTTCAGGTCGCTGATCACAACGCCTGAACTGGAGGAGGCATGTACAAAACGGTCATTTTCCAGGTAGATGCCTACGTGGGAGATGCGTTTGCTTCTGTTGATGGCAAAGAACACCAGGTCGCCAAGCTGAAGCTCGGCCTTGTTGCGGAGACGTTTCACCTGGTTGTAAAGTTGTATGGAGTTGCCGGCGATAGACATGTGAAATACGGCGCCGAGCAGGGTATTAACGAAATTGGAGCAGTCGATCCCCGTTTTGGAATTGCCGCCGAGACGGTATGGGGCGCCCCACCAGTCTTCGATAAAGGAAAAAAGCTTTTCGTTCCCCACTTCCTCCACGGGTACATCCAGCAGCTGCGCATATTTGAATTGCCAGCTCTGGGCCGCTTCGAGGCTGTTGGAGGCAGGTGTGTTCTTTGGCTGGGTATTCCGCCCCTTGTAATGGTGAACGGAAGATTTGGCGCCGGGGGAGATCGCGATGTCCTCGATGAACTCCACCTTTTCTTCCCTCTTTTGCGCCGGCTTTGAGGCGGTTTGCTGTTGCTTTCTGGTGATAGCGCAACTGGCAAAGGATACAGCGCAAACTGTCAGAATAAAATAGGTTTTTCCCGTTCTTCTCATCATGTACACCCGTTTAAAATGGTTGCAATATAAAAAAAATGTCGTTTTTTTGCTCTTTGACCCGCTCCTAATTTTAAGATCGACGATGAAGTTTTCTCACCTGCACGTACACACGCAGTTTTCGCTGCTGGACGGGGCTGCCGACATCAAGCAGCTCTACAAGAAATCAATGGCCGATAACATGCCCGCGCTGGCGATCACGGACCATGGTAATATGTTCGGTGCATTCCAGTTTGTAGCAGAAGCCTATAATCATAAGCTGAATCCCGATGATCCTAAAGATAAACGCCTGAAAGTGAAGCCTATTGTAGGCTGTGAGTTTTATTTGGTGGAAAACCGGCACAAACGCCAGTTCACCCGGGAAGAAAAAGACATCCGCTACCACCAGGTGCTGCTGGCGAAGGACGACGAAGGATACCGCAATCTCATCAAACTCTGCTCCCTCGGCTACATGGAGGGCCTGTACGGCAAATATCCGCGTATCGACAAAGAGCTGATCCTGCAATATCACAAAGGGCTGATCGCCACTACCTGCTGCCTCGGCGCCTCCGTGCCCAAGACCATCCTCAAGCACGGCGAAGAAGCCGGTGAAAAGGAATTCAAATGGTGGCTGGACATATTCGGGGAGGATTTCTACGTGGAAATGCAACGCCATGGCATCCCCGAACAGATCAAGGTGAATGAAGTGCTGGTAAGGCTCGCGGAGAAATACAATGTGAAGATCATCGCATCCAACGACTCCCATTACGTGGACCAGGAAGATGCGAACGCGCATGACATCCTGCTCTGCATCAACACCGGCGAAAAGAAGAGCACGCCCACCATGAAAGAGTTCGCGGATGATGATGTAATGGTGAAAAACAAACGTTTCGCGTTTTATAACGACCAGTTCTACTTCAAGACCACGGACGAGATGAGCAAACTGTTCCACGACCTCCCGCAGGCGCTGGACAATACCAACGAGATCGTGGACAAGGTACAGCTGCTGGACCTGAAGCGGGACATCCTCCTGCCCAACTTCCCCATCCCCCCTAACTTCCTGACGCAGGACCAGTACCTCCGCCACATCACGATGGAAGGCGCGCACCAGCGGTATTCGGAAATGACGGCGGAGATCGAGGAGCGCATCAACTTCGAATTGAACGTGATCGAGAACATGGGTTTCGCGGGATACTTCCTGATCGTGTCCGACTTCATCAAAGCCGGCCGCGACCTCGGCGTGTTCATCGGCCCGGGACGCGGTTCCGCCGCGGGCTCCGCCGTGGCTTACTGCATCGGCATCACTAACATCGACCCGATCAAATATAACCTCCTGTTCGAAAGGTTCCTCAACCCGGAACGTAAGAGCATGCCCGATATTGATACGGACTTCGATGATGAAGGCCGTCAGAAAGTGATCGACTATGTGGTGCAGAAATACGGCAAGCAGCAGGTAGCGCAGATCATCACCTACGGTACCATGGCCGCTAAAATGAGTATAAAGGACGTGGCGCGGGTGATGGACCTTCCGCTGATGGAATCCAACATGCTCGCCAAGTTGGTGCCGGACAAACCGGGCATTCAGCTTTCCCGCATCTTCAACGCGCCGCTGGACGGCGACAAGAGCCTTTCCGAAAAAGAAGGGTTGATGGGTGAAGATATCGAGAACGTGAAAAAACTGCGGGAACTGATCAAGGGAAGCGACCTGCAGGGCGAAGTGCTTCGTGAAGCCTGCGTACTGGAAGGCTCCGTACGGAATACGGGCATCCACGCGGCAGGCATCATCATCGCCCCGAAAGACCTCTCCGAACTGATACCCGTAGCCACCGCCAAAGACTCCGACCTGCTGGTGACCCAGTTCGAAGGAAACATCATCGAAAGCGCCGGCGTTATCAAGATGGACTTCCTCGGGCTGAAAACCCTCACCATCATCAAAGGCGCCCTCGAACTGATCAGGAAGAACCATAATGTGGACATCGACATCGACAACATTCCACTCGATGATGCCAAAACTTATGAACTGTACCAGAAAGCCGAAACCAACGCTACATTCCAGTTCGAAAGTCCCGGTATGCAGAAATACCTCCGCGAACTGAAACCGGACAAATTCGATGACCTCATCGCCATGAACGCCCTCTACCGCCCCGGCCCGCTGGAGTATATTCCCACCTTTATCCGCCGCAAGCACGGCCTGGAACCGGTGACCTACGACGTGCCGGTGATGGAGGAATACCTCGCGGAAACCTACGGCATCAACGTATACCAGGAACAGGTAATGCTCCTCAGCCAGAGAATGGCCAACTTCTCCAAAGGAGATGCGGACATTCTCAGAAAGGCCATGGGTAAGAAACAGAAAGCGGTGCTGGACAAAATGAAGGCCCAGTTCATCGCCGGCTGTAAAGAAAATGGCCACGATCTTAAAATGTGCGACAAGGTGTGGACGGACTGGGAGGCATTCGCATCCTACGCGTTCAACAAATCGCACGCCACCTGCTACGCTTTCGTGGCGTACCAGACGGCCTACCTCAAAGCCCACTACCCTGCCGAATACATGGCTTCCGTGCTCAACAACGCCAGCAACCTGGAAAAGATCACTTTCTTCATGGAAGAATGTAAGCGCATGGGGCTGGACGTATTGCCGCCCGACGTGAATGAATCGTTCAAAGGTTTTGCGGTGAACAAAAAAGGCCAGGTGCGCTTCGGCCTCGCGGGTCTTAAAGGCGTGGGCGAAGCCGCCATTGAAAGCATCATCGAAGAACGGGAAAAGAACGGGGCCTACGCTTCGGTATTCGATATGATCAAACGGGTGAACCAACGGGCCGTGAACAAGAAATCCCTGGAAGCGCTGGCCATGTCAGGCGCGCTGGATTGCTTCCCGGACCTTCACCGCGCGCAATACTTCCACAAACCGGAGGGCGAAAGCACCACCGGCCTGGAAAAGATCATCAAATTCGGGCAGCAGGCGCAGGCCGGCAGCCAGACTTCCGGCGGCCTTTTCGGGGACGAGCTGATGCCGGAGATACCCACCCCGAAGATCCCCCCCTGCGATCCCTGGCCGTTGACCATCAAGCTCAACAACGAACGCGAAGTAACCGGCATCTATATCTCCGGTCATCCGCTGGACGATTACAAGTTCGAGCTGCGGTATTACAACATGAGCACCATTGCCGAAGTACTGGAATACCAGAACCAGATCAGCGGCGCCTCCGACAATAACAAAGGCAGGGAACGCGCATTCCGCATGGCCGTTTACGTGACCAGCGCCGTGGAAAGGATCTCCCGCAACAACAAGCAGTTCGGTATCATGACGCTGGAAGACTACACCGGCAAGTTCGAATTCGCGCTCTGGAGCGAAGACTTCCTCCGCTTCACCACCCACTTCAAATCCGGCCTTTGCCTGTACGTGAACGGCGCATTCAAGCCCCGGCGCTTCAACGAGAACGAATACGAGTTCAAAGTACAGGGCATGCAGCTGCTACAGGAAGTGAAACGCACGCATACCAAAAAGATCGGGCTGCTGACGCAGCCGCAGCATATCACCACCGAGGTGATCGACTTTCTCGTAGACAACGCGGCAAAATATCCCGGGAAATGCGAAGTCTACCTGCAGCTGATCGACCAGCAGGAAGACCTCACTGTGAAGCTGCATACCTTTAACCGGCACATCGAAATGAATGACGAGTTGGCGCATTTTTTGGACACCCATCCGGACATCGATACTTATATTGACATTTTCAATAAGTAGGCGTGTCAAAAAAGCAGTAGTTTTACACCGGTTTGGTTTTTGCATATATTGCATGTCTGTTTGAAAGACATAAAATCCGGAAAACATTCAAGACCAATCATTTACAAGATTTTCAACTTTTAAATTCATAACAATGGCTTTAGAATTCACAGATGCGAACTTTCAGACCACCGTGTTGAACTCGGACAAACTGAGCGTGGTTGATTTTTGGGCGGAATGGTGCGGTCCCTGCCGCGCGATCGGTCCCGTGATCGAAGAACTGTCCAAAGACTACGATGGCAAAGTAAACGTCGGTAAGGTGAATGTGGACAACAACCCGCAGATCTCCATGAACTACGGTATCACCAGTATCCCTGCCATCCTGTTCATCAAAAATGGCCAGGTAGTGGACAAACAGGTGGGTGCGGTGCCTAAATCTGTTCTGGAAAAGAAAATTCAGGCTAACCTCTAAAAGAGGTAACCATAAAATCGGGAAGGGCGCTTATTGGCGCCCTTTTTTTGTGGGTTTAGCGGACGAGGGTGAATGTCCCTTTGCGGGTTTGCAGTACAATTTCCCCTACATCTGAATAAAGACCGTACGTCACAACGTACACATACGTTCCCACGGGCTGCGGCTGCCCGTTTACCTTGCCGTCCCATCCCTGGTAGGGATCGTTTTGCTGGAACAACAGCTCTCCCCAACGGTTGTAAAGCTGCATGCTGAATACCATCACACCTTTGCTGACCGGCTTGAAGTAATCGTTCTGACCATCGTTGTTCGGGGAAAAGGCATTCGGCATGAAAAACGACCGCAGATAAGTGACGTGTACATTTACCGTATCGGCCGGAACACAGTTCTGTCCTGTGAGTGTGCGCACGATGTACCGCGTGTCCCGGAGCGGACGGGCGATGGTTGTAGCGCAAACGGGGCAGCTGAGGTTGCCGTCCACCGGATCCGATTCCCATTGGTAGTCCGGCGCGTTTTCCGCCTGCAGTATTACCTGTTCGCCGATATTGATCGTTATATCCTCGTTGCGTATCCTGATGTTGGGATAAATCTGGTTGATGATTGCTACGTCCTCTTCTGTTCTGCATCCGTTCGCATCTTCTACCGCAACATGATAAGTACCGGCGGACAGGTCCGGGAAGACGCTGCCGGCCGCGGCGTTGTTTTCCCATGTGATGTTATAAGGCGCAGTGCCGCCGGAAGGGGAAAGGTTGACCTCGCCATCACCCCGGCCGCAGATTTCGTCAGTTTTGGCAATGCCGGCGAGAAGAGGCGCCGGTGTAGTCAGTTCTAATTCCAGGCTGTCAATACAATAGCTATTGCGAACATACACTTTATAAGCTCCACCGGGCAAGCCGGTAAAGTCTGGCTGCGACTGAAATGCACCATCCGCCAGTGCATATTCAAAAGGCGGTGTGCCCAACGTGACTTGCACGCTGACGGCGCCATCCCTGGAATCGTCACACAACGGTGGTTGAATGACCGCACCAGCAGTCAGCAGCCTTGCAGCATCTTCTGTCATCCCGAAATCGTCTGTGATAATACATCCCTGGTCATCCGTTACGGAGATGGAATGAATTCCCCTTTCCACTGCGCTAAAAACAGGTTGGTCAGTGCCGGGAGCACCGTCAAGCGAATATGAAAAAGGAGCCGTTCCTCCCGAAATATTGATCTGCACCGCTCCCTCTGTATGGCGGCAATCGATCTCCTGCATTATGTCCGCGCTGAACTGCATCGGAGGTGAAATGAACAGCTCCACTTCGTCTGTAGCTGAGCATCCTCCGTTAGTGACAGTAACGGCGTAGGTTCCACCAGTGCTGGCAGTCAGAAACCTGCCGGTGCTGCCGTCGCTCCAGCTGTAAGTACTGAATCCGTCGCCCGCATCCAGCGTTGCTGCGCTGCCGTCGCAAAGCCGGACCTCCGGTCCGAGGTCTACTGCTGGCGGTTCTACCACCACAATATTCCGGCAGGCGGTTTGCTGCGTGGCAGTTCCTTCATCCGTAATAAGATTGATCGTATACCTACCTGGCCGGTTATATTGATAAACGGGAGGCGATGCTGAAGTGGAAGACGGAATGCTGGCGTCCGTGCAGCTCTCGAAGGACATTCTCGTTAGCGTACCGTTGCGCGCATTGGGAACAAATGCATACAGCTCATTGTCTACTCTGAATATACTGGAAATAGCGTGTGGAAGATCAAAGAGGTTACCAGGATTACCAAGATACTCACCTGTGACGTTACCGGTAATACCACCATGAAAAACAAAACGCCCGATAGCGCCTCCTGAGGCTGTCCCCGGTTCTCTTCCATTTACGGCTATGGCCATTATTTGTCCGCATTCCCTGATAAGAGAGATATCGCGGGGATGATTCAATCCTGTGCCGGGGTTGCCCAAATCAACAACCGCGGGGGCCGTGTTCAGAAGAGAAGGTCCGAAATCGAGGCGTATCAATTTGCTATCCCGTTCATTCGTCACAATAAGATGCCAGTTTCCGTTTTCCTGTATGGCAAAAATACCGGTAGGCGCATTCAGCACTCCTCCCAGATTTCCGAGATTGATACCAGTCGGCGGTTGCGTAAAGTCATCGCCGAAATCGAGCCTCGTAATAGTATTATTTTCAGAGTTACAGGTGAAGCCATAATATTTACCTCCATCCTCGAATACGTAAAGATCAATCGGATAGGCCATGTTTCCGATATTTCCCCAGTCCGTTCCCACCGGAGCGTTATTCGCAAGTGAGGCCCCAAAATCGATGGTCACTACGCGGGAGCCGCCAAGCGCTGTTCCTCCCACGACAATAATATGCCATCCTGCTGCATCCTGAACAACCTGTACACCTTCCGCATTGGAAGGAATGCTGATATTGCCCAGTTGTGTTCCAACCGGGTTATTAAGCAGGCTGGTGCCAAAATCCAGCCGGACAAGCCTGTCATCCGTATTATTGATCACAAAGACATAGTAATTATCGCCGTCCTTCGCAATAGCTGTGAAGACGGGGTCTTTGAGCAAGCCTCCAAGATTGCCGAGGCTGCTCAGCTCCGGGTTGCTGTAGATGCTGCCGGAACAGAAATTCCAGAAGTAGCTGGTTATACCGGTGGATGTATTCTGCAACTGCACCGGCGATCCTACGCAAACAGTGTCGGGAGCGCTAAAGCCTGCTGTCTGGGCATTAGTAAACAACGGGAAAACAATAATTATCGCCAGGAGTCTTAAAACTTGCATAAGCAGGTAGAGAGATAGATCAAATCGATCCTGCAAATATGCTCAATTAAAGCCGGACTTCATATAACATTATCGTTTTATGGGTGCCCATTATCCCCGGTTTACCTTCTTTATATTGTCATATGGCAAGAATCCCTTATTTTGCCACATAATCAACCTCAGTCATCTCAAAACCACTGCATGGCAAATTGGGAAAATATTGCCCGAGGGCTCCTGGGCATGATCTTTCTGATCGCTGTTTGTTACCTGCTCAGCAATAACCGCAAGGCTGTGAACTGGAAACTTGTCGGCATCGGCGTATTCGCGCAGGTGATGTTCGCCATGGGCGTGCTGCACACGCAGATCGCCGGGCAGCCGGTGTTCTGGCTTTGCTTCGGCGCGCTGATCCTTCTTTTCATCATCAACAGGTTCCGCCGCAAGCAGCGGGAAGGCTTTGGCCTTCCGCAGGACGCAGGCAGCTGGGCGCTGGCGCTCGCGGCGCTCGTGGGCTTTTACTTCGGTATTATACGCAGCCACCTGTACGCCTACCCCGCTATTGCTTTTTTTGCGGGATTGATACCGGTGGTGGCGATGATAAAAATATTGCAGCGGCGCAGCCTGGAGTTGTTGAAATGGACGATACTGGCGGCCTGTGTTATACTGACCGTTTCCGTTTACCTGAAGCTCTGCAACCCGGAGGTTTTCAGAAGTGTATTGTCCTCCATTTCGGGTGCGTTCGTGGACCTGATCAATATCAGCCACAAGGGTACGGAATTCATGTTTGAGGGGCTGGCGGATTTTACGGGTTCCTGGGGATATATTTTTGCCGTGCAGGTACTGCCGAATATCATTTTCTTTGCTGCCCTGTCTTCCATCCTGTATTATCTCGGCGTACTCCAAAAAATCGTATATGTGTTCGCGTACCTGCTCAACAAGCTGAAGATCTCCGGCGCCGAGAGCCTCTCTACCGCCGCCAACATCTTCCTGGGGCAAACCGAAGCCCCGCTGATGATACGCCCTTATCTGGAAAAAATGACCCGTTCCGAAATACTGTGTATCATGGTAGGCGGCATGGCCAACACCGCCGGCAGCGTACTGGCGGCCTATGTGGGCATGCTGGGCGGAGCGGACATCGACCAGCAGCATTATTTCGCGCTGCACATGCTGAGCCAGAGCATCATGAGCGCGCCCGCCGCCATCGTATGCTCCAAGATATTGTTCCCCGAAACGCAGGAACACCTGATCTCCAAAGACCTCCGCGTTCCAAAGGAAAAGCTGGGCGACAACTTCCTGGACGCCCTCTCCCTCGGCACCACGGACGGCCTGAAGCTCGCCGTGAACGTGGGCGCCATGCTCATCGTGTTCACCGCCATGATGTACGTGGTCAACGCCATGCTCGGATGGGTAGGCGGGCAAACCGACCTGAACCCGCGGATCGCCGCCATGAGCGGTGGCCGCTACACCTCCCTGTCACTCGAAATGCTGCTGGGATACGTGTTTTCGCCGGTGGCCTGGCTGATCGGCGTGGCGCAGCAGGACATGGTGGCCGTAGGTCAGCTGTTGGGAGAAAAGACCGTGCTCAACGAATTCCTGGCTTATAAAAGCCTCGGCCATATGAAGGAAACCAACGTCATACAGGACCCTAAATCCCTGCTCATCGCCACTTATGCGCTTTGCGGCTTCGCCAACTTCGCCTCCATCGGCATACAGATCGGCGGGATCAGCCAGCTGGCGCCCAACCAGCGGAAAAACCTCACGGAACTGGGCGTAAAAGCCCTGATAGGCGGTACTATCGCCTGCCTCATGTGCGGTTGTATAGCCGGAGCGCTAAGCTGACCGGGAAAAACGGGGATTGATCGAAAAATGACAAAGATCTCGACCGCCATTATTACATTTACACAACGGATGCCTATTTACCATCACCTATAAAAGCACAACTTGCGTAATCTTACCCTGATCATCTTCCTGACCTGCATCTGCATAACGGCCGCCGCACAACGTAAATGCGGCACTGAAGAAGCATTATCCCAACGGATACTCCAACAGCCAAAACTCGCCGCCAGATTACAGAACCTGGAAACACAGCTTCGCCAGCAGCGGCCGGACAACCGCTTTTTCCGCATCAATCCCCGTGTAACGATCCCCGTAGTCGTGCACATCGTACTGCCAAATCCCGAACAGGTGACCAACATACAGGTATTGAACCAGCTGGAAAGCCTGAACCTGGACTACATCGCGCAGAACACCGACATCAGCAAAGTGCCCGCCGTATGGCAGGGACTGGTGGGCAATGCGGAGGTGCAATTCTGCCTCGCCGCGCGCACGCCGGACGGAGATCCCACTTCCGGCATCACCCGCACGGTGACCGCCCGCAGCTCCTTTTCCATCAACGGCGCCGCGCAGGACGTGAAATATACCGCCACCGGCGGCGCTCCCGGCTGGGATAACACCCGTTACCTTAACATCTGGATCTGCAACCTGGACGATAACTACCTCGGCGTAGCCACGCCGCCGGGAAACATCTATCCGGCGGAAGAAGACGGCGTGGTGGTGCATTACCGCGCTTTCGGCAATACCGGCACCGCTTCGTCCCCCTTCAATCTCGGCCGTACGCTCACCCACGAGATCGGCCACTTCTTCGGCCTGCGGCATATCTGGGCGGACGACAACGGCGGATGCACACAGGATGACGGGGTGGACGACACACCCACACAGGCCGGCCAGAATTACGGCTGCCCCTCCTATCCTTTGCTGGACAATTGCCAGGCTGCCGCGCCCGGCGTCATGTTCATGAACTACATGGATTACGTGAACGACGCCTGCATGTACCTCTTTACCACCGGGCAGACGGACCGCATGCGCAATGCGCTGGACGCACAGCGCGCCTCGCTGATGACCTCTGACGGCTGCACCCCCGTAGACCTGAAAACCAGCGACGCCGGCATCACGGAAATACAACAACCGCAAGGCTACCTCTGCGTCACTGGCCAGTCCCCGGTAGTGACGCTCAGGAACCGCGGAACAGCAGTGCTCACCAATGTGACGATCCGGTATTCCATCAACGGCGGCACGCCGGTGAACCAGAACTGGACGGGCTCCCTGGCCTCACAGGCCGAAACCGCGGTGATACTGCCCGGCTTTAATGCCAACGAAGGCAGCTTCACTCTGAAAGTCTACACAGAACGGCCAAATGGCAATACGGACGAAAAACCGGAGAATGACACGTCCACCGTGAACTTCAGCTATCGCGCGCCGGTGAGCATGCCTTTCCGGGAAACCTTTGAAGACGGCACATTCCCGCCGGCGGGTTTCAGCATTACCAATCCGGACCGCAGCTTCACCTGGGAACGCGCCGGCGTTGGCAGCAAGGGCAGCAACTATTCCGCCGTGGTGCGCAACCTCGGCTACGCCGTGAACGACCAGGTGGATGATCTGGCCGGTCCCGTTGTGGACGCTACCTCCGCGGATTCCGTATTCCTTTTCTTTGACGTGGCGGCAGCTGTTTCGATGGACCCGGACTTCCAGGGCAATCCCTGGGACACGCTGGAAGTGCTGCTCACCACGGATTGCGGGCAAACGTTCATACCCACCGGCTACAAAAAATGGGGCAAGACGCTCATCACCAAACCCACCCGCGTGATCGATGAATACCAGCCAATGGCTGCCGAATGGCGCACCGATTCCATCGACCTGACGCCCTTCATCTACCATCAGCAATTCAGGGTGGTCTTCCGCAACACGTCCAACTACGAAAACAATGTTTATATCGACAATATCAACATCGTCAAAAAAGATGTCAACCGCACCCTCCGCGAAAAAGGCATCCTCATCTGGCCCAATTCCTTCACCAGCCAGTTCTTCATAGAATTCAGCCCCTGGCCGGAAGATCTGCAGGGCATCGCCGTCTACGATGCGCTGGGAAGGCTCGTTTACATCCGGCAACCCGCCATCCGCGCAGGCAACAGGGTGACAATTGATTTGGTAAATGAGGCAAATGGTGTTTACTTTGTAAAGTTGTTTTACAGGCAACAGGTGAGGACATATAAAATAGTGAAAGCAAAATGACGACGACCATCGCTACGCAGCCCGGACTTGAGACAATACTCGCAGCATCCACCCTGGACGCAGATCTCCGCAGGATAGCCAACAAAGTGTTGAAACAGGAACGGCTCACGCAGGAAGACGGCGTAACGCTGTTTGAAAAGGGAGATATCGGTTACCTCGGCGCCCTGGCCAACCATGTACGTGAACGGAAACACGGCAACAAGACCTACTTTAACCGCAATTTTCATATCGAGCCGACCAACGTTTGCGTTTTTACCTGCAAATTCTGCTCGTACTCCCGTTTGTACAAGAACCGCGAAGAAGGCTGGGAACTGAGCATCGACGAGATGCTGGACATTGTGAAGAAATATGATGATCAGCCCGTTACGGAAGTGCACATCGTCGGCGGCGTGCATCCCAAAATGAACCTCGACTTCTTTACCGGGCTGATGCGAAAGATCAAGGCGCACCGGCCGGAACTGCATATCAAAGGCTTCACGCCCGTAGAGCTGGATTACATGTTCCGCAAAGCGAAAGTGACCGTGGAAGAAGGCATGCGCATCATGAAAGAGGCCGGCCTGCAATCCCTCCCCGGCGGCGGCGCGGAGATCTTTCATCCCGATATCCGCCAGCAGATATGTCATGATAAGGTAGACGCCGAAGGCTGGCTGAAGATCCACCGTACCGCGCATGAAATGGGCATGGTCACCAACGCCACCATGCTATACGGGCACATCGAGGAATACTGGCACCGCATCGATCACATGACCCGCCTCCGCGACCTGCAGGACGAAACGAACGGCTTCAACACCTTCATCCCGCTCAAATTCCGTAATAAAGACAACGATATGGCGCATGTTCCGGAATCCACCATCGTGGAAGACCTGAAGATGTACGCCGTTGCCCGTTTGTATATGGACAACTTCCCGCACATCAAGGCTTACTGGCCGATGCTGGGCCGCAACAGCGCGCAGCTCACGCTTTCCTTCGGTGTGAATGACCTCGACGGTACCATCGACGATACCACGAAGATCTATTCCATGGCCGGCTCCGAAGAACAGAGCCCGTCCATGAACACCGCGCAGCTGGCCATGCTCATCCGGCAGGCAGGGCGCATTCCCGTAGAGCGGGATACGGTGTACAACGAAGTAAAAGACTATTCCAACGTAGTGTTCACGGACGAAGAGCTGATGAACTGAAATATTTGAAGATGACAATTATGAAATATTCGATCGTACTGGTGGTGATGAGCAGCCTGTATATGGGCGCCTGCAACAACAACCCGTCCTCCCGGCAGGGCAGCAACGCCGCTACTTCAGAGTCCGCCGCCACAGTAACGGACAAAGGGCCTGCCTTCAAAAAAGAAGGCGTGCTCTCCTTCATCGGCAAGGAAAAAGGCGATACCATCCGCACCATCGATATTGAAATTGCAGAAACAGATGAAGAAAGAGCGCGGGGATTGATGGACCGCAAGTCCATGGCCGATTCGCAAGGCATGCTGTTCATCTTTTCCGAACCGGAGGAACAGTCTTTCTGGATGAAGAATACTTACATTTCGCTGGATATTATGTACGTGGATGAAAAGATGGAGATCGTGTCCATCCAGAAATATGCCACGCCCCTTTCCGAAGAAAGCCTTCCTTCCTTTAAGAAGGCGCAGTACGTGGTGGAAGTGAATGCCGGGTTCAGCGACCGGAATAAAATAAAGTATGGCGACAAGATCGCGTTTACGAAGCAGTAGCGTTATTGCAGCTCTTCCATCGTAAACGACTTTTCCCTGCCTTTGTACTGCTGCTTCACTTTTAGTATATCCTTCTCCGTTACCTTCTCCGCCTTGTTGCCCCATGCGTTGCGGATGAAGCTCATCAGCTGCGCGATGTCCCCGTCGGAGAACTCGTCGTTATGAATAATGCCAGGCATATCTCCGCTGATCTCGGGCGCCTTGTACACTTTGCCGTTCACTTCCACGGGGCCGGTCAGGCCATACAGCACAATGGCGATCAGCCGTTCTTTTCTGCCGGTGACGATCTCGGAGTGGTTGAGCGGCGGGGCGAGGGATTGTATGCCGTCGCCGTCAGCGCCGTGGCAGGTTTGACAGATGGTTTTGAAGATGAGGTTGCCGCGGGGGAATTCTTTCACGAGAGCTTCGTCCAGCTTCGCTTTGCGGTGATTGGAAATATCGGTGATCACCTTTTTCAGATGACGGCGGATGACAAGATTGGTATCTGCGCTCCAGGCAGTGATCTCGCGGAACAGTTCTTCTTCTTTGTCTTTTACGTTACTGATCACTGCGTCGGCCACAAAGCGGTCGTTCGGGAATTTTTGCCAGATGGTTTTGAGGATGCGGGCGGCAGCAACGGCGTCTGTTTTTTGCAGTGTGGGCAATACGTAAGCTACTGCAGGAGCCTGTTGCGGATCGGTAGCCAGCGCTTCGAGCAAGGGCAACACCGGCGCTTTATTGGCGGCATTGAGAATGGAAGGCAGCGCCGCCAGGGCCTGTGACCGGATCTGTTGACCGGGTTGCTGCAGCAAGGCCACGATATCCTTCATTTCCAGCGCCTGCAAGCCTTCGAGCGTCCACATCGCATGCAGAAGGCCCAGCGGCCTGTCCGTTTGCTGCAGGCGGGCGCGGAGCGCGGGTATGATCTGCCGGTAATGCCCGTCCACCAGCATCTGCTGCGCTTTGTCGCGCACCCACCCGTTCCGGTCATCCAGCTGCGCCAGCAGCTTTTCCGGATCGGCTGTCAGCTGCACAGGCTGGGGGTTCTTTTTGTCTTTCGGCAATACACGGTAAATGCGGCCGCAATTCAATGGCTGCGAAAGGTTGCGCACCCCGATCTCGTTTTTGAGATAAGGCGTGAGATATGTTTTATGCTGGATGATGCCACGGTACATGTCCAGCACGTACATCGCGCCATCGGGACCGAGATGCAGGTTCACCGGGCGGAAACGTTCGTCCGTGCTCGCCAGGAACTCCCTGCCTTTGTACGCCTGCCTGCCTTTGGCAAAGTACCCGCTGTCCCGCACGATGTTCCGTTTGATCAGGTTGGCGGAAGGTTCCGCCACGAAAATATTTCCCTCAAAAGCATCGCCGTAAAGGCCGCCGCGGTATACCAGCGGGCCGCAGGCCGCGGTGAAATTCACGAGCCGCAGGCTGTCGTCCAGCACGCCGTTCATGTATCCGCGGTTCACACCCGGCGTGGCGCGGATGGGATACACGCGGTTATCCGGCACAATGTTGCGGTTGAAGCCGTCTACCGTGCGCTGGTGGGGGTTGGCGGAGCCGAGGCCGGGACTGAAATAATCGCCCAGTACGTTCTCCGAATTGTTATTATAGAAAAGCCTGCCGTAGTTATCCTGCGAAATGCCCCACTGGCCGCGGAAATGCGTGTCTTCTTTGAGCCAGCGGTTACCCATCTTGCGGTAACGTTTGGAAGATTTCGCGTTGTATATCCAGTTGTCCATTGCCCGGAGGAGGCCGTTGGGCTGGTGTTCCACGTTGCCGCCTTCTGTGTAGGCAGCGTCTACAAGCGTTTTTTTGCCGGCCTTATCTCCGTTGACCTCCACGTACCAGAGGCGCGGCGGCTCCGCTACCAGCAAGCCGTTCTCCACAAAGCAAAGAGCGCGGGGAAGAATGAGGGAGTCGAGGAACACCGTGCGTTTGTCGATAGCGCCGTCGCCGGTCGTATCTTCCAGTATCACGATCCTGCCGTTGGGCGCATCTTCACCGGTGCCCACGGTATCCGGCATGTAACCCGTCATTTCCGCCACCCAGAGGCGGCCGCTTTCATCAAAGGTCATGGCCACCGGCACGATCACCTGCGGCTCCGCGGCTACGAGCTGCACGGTAAAACCTTCTTCCACTTCCAGTGATTCCAGGGACTGCTCCGCTGTGAGCACCGGCGATTCCGCGTACAGTTTCCGCATGGCCAGCGAGTCTGATCCAGCGTTTTTTTCAACATTGTTGCAGGAGATGGTTAAAAACCCGGCAATTACGCCACCAATAAGAGTCTTACGCTTCATTTTTGTACCGCGGAACATAAATTGAAATCGATTGAATTTTGCTTCAAAATACTATAGCGAGAGCGTAATTTCAAATTTACGGACGGGATGGCGGGGAAATTTTTGATCAGCGGTTGAATGGGAAGGTTGGCGGAGATCAGAAGAACCGCCTCCGGAAAGCGCTCCGCAAATGCGAATATCCGTTCATCAGGTTACCCACAATAAAATTCTCCTTGAGGTTATGCCGCAGCGTGCTTCGCATAATCCGCACCACCGCATCCTTTTCCACCTCCCCTGTTTCCTTTACAAAGGCCAGCCGGTTGACCGCTATCAACGCCAGTATCGCTCCAAAGGCAAACAAAAAGTTCCATTCATGCAGCTCCACCAGGTGAAAGGATTTGGTCCAGTTGGGGCCACCCCATTCCGCATCGATCTTCAGATGGCGGCCTGTGAAATAATCCGCCAGGGAACCGCCCAGCAATGGCGCGAGGGCGGAAAATATAGCGGTGATCACGTTCTTTGCGGCGAGATAGATGATCGCATCCGCCTGCGGCGCCAGCTTCAGCCCGATATTGGTCAGCGACAGGTTGATACCGGCATTGGAAAATCCCATCAGGATGTGGATCAGCGCCAGCAGCACCAGGTTCGGCCACAGCTGCGAGTAGATGCCCACAAAACACCAGGCCACGAGGCACAATATATAGATCGGCGCACCAATGGCAATGATCGTTTTATTGCTGTAACGGTCCGCAAACAGGCCCCAGAGGCGGATCGTGAGGATGCTGGACACCTGGCTCAAAATAGTCAGCCCGATGATGTAAGACAGGCCGAGGCCCATGCTTTTCATCATGAACACGGTGAAGAACGGCGCGGCGATGTTCACGGCGAATATCCATGCGGAATTGAAGATCAGCAGTTTCCTGAAGTTGCTGTCTTTCAGCGGGCGGCGCAGCATCCGGAAGATGTTTTCTTTCGTGAGGAAGGACTGCGGCTCGGGCGTCATGGACAGGATGTAGGAACCTGTCAACCCGATGATGCCCGCGGCAATGAACATCCAGCCGTAAGCATCCATCTCCAGCTCCGGCCGGCGGTCCCGCAGGAAATCCAGCCCAAGCGCCAGCAGCAGGCTCAGGACCACGTTCAGCGTTTGCATATAGCTGCTGCGTTTTGCAAAATAGCCGCCCAGCTCCCGCTCCGGCACCAGGTCTTTCATCCAGGAATTCCAGCTGGCGCCGGCGATGGCGCCGGAAAAGTAGTAGAAGAAAAGGATGGGGATGATCAGCTCTATTGTTGTGAATTGCGGGAAGAACAAGGGTAATATGCCGATGATGACCAGCGGGAAACGCGCAAGGAACGAAAAGATCACGGTAATGGCGCGGCGGTTGTTATAACGCCTGACCAGCCAGATGGAGATCAGCTGGAACAGGTTCACCAGCGTTGGCAGCGACGCAATAAGGCCCAGCTGTAAGTTGCTTGCGCCCAGCAGTATGGCCATTGCTATAATAAACGCACCGCCGGTAAGCGTGGTCATGGCCTCTGAAGCCACTCCATCCCTGATAACCATTTTCAATCCATGCCTGACGTCCTGTTCCGTAAGCGTTTGCCTTGGCTTCAAGTCCATTTTTTCAGCGTTTTGGTGATTCGGACAATGATTGTACCAAAGAAAAAGCGCGCCGTAACAGCGCGCTCCCTTATGTTAAACTACGTTTTTTAGTTCAGGCTCCTGAAGTCCACCGGCACGAGCTTGCTCACACCCGGCTCCTGCATCGTTACACCGTAGATCACGTCAACAGCCGCCATCGTCTGCTTGTTGTGCGTAACGATGATGAACTGCGAGTTGTCGGAGAACTTGCGGATCATGTTGGTGAATTTGCCCACGTTGGCGTCATCCAGCGGAGCGTCCACCTCATCCAGGATACAGAAAGGCGCCGGTTTGATCAGGTAGATGGCGAACAGCAATGCGGTGGCGGTAAGGGTTTTCTCCCCGCCGGAAAGCTGCGTAATGGCCGCGGGCCGCTTGCCTTTCGGCTTGGCGATGATCTCTATGCCGGTGTCCGCCAGGTTAGCGGGATCGTTGAGGATCATATCGCACTGGTCTTCTTCCGTGAAGAGCGCTTTGAACACACGGATGAAGTTTTCCTTTACCTGGTTGAAGGTGTCCAGGAACTTCTGGTTGGCGGTGGATTCCACTTCCTGGATGGTAGCCAGCAGGGATTCTTTCGCGTTCACCAGGTCGTTCTTCTGCTCAAGGATGAACTCGTACCTTTTCTTCATTTCGGTGTAGGCTTCGATGGCCGTCGGGTTGATCTCACCCATGTTTTCCAGCCTCTTCTTCAGGCGTTCGGCGTTGGACTGCAGGTCTTCCACGCTTTGCGTACCGGTGCGTTCTTCGTCCAGTATCTCGTCCAGGTTGATCTTGAACTCCACGCTCAGCCTTTCTTTCATGGAGGCCAGCTGCAGCTTCAGTTCGTTCACCTTGTCCTTGATCTGGTTCAGGTTCTGTTCCAGCATGTCGCGCGTTTTCTGCTTGGAGCGGAGCGCGCTTTCCAGCTCCTGCAGCTGGTTGCGGAAGTTGTAGTATTCCTGGTCCTTTTCGTTGAGCGCTTTCTCTTCTTCTTCCCTTTTGCGGAACAGGTCTACCAGCCCGTCTTCCGAGTGCAGCAGGCGGTCTTCCGCCGCGGCGATGTTGCCTGCCGTGTCTTCGAGCTGTGTTTTATTGCTGGTGATCTGCTGGTGCAGGTCACTGAGTTGCTTGCGTTTGAAGTCCAGCTCCTGCTTCAACCCCTGCACCTTGCTGTGCTGGCGGGTATGCTGCAGGTTCTGGTTGTTGAACTGCGTGCTGGCCTGGTTGAACTGCTGCTCGGCTTCCTGCGAGGCGCGGTCCGCCGCCACAATGCTGTCGTGCAGCGTGTGCACCTGGTCGTTCAGCGTTTCCAGCTCATCGCGTACGCTGGAAATGCTTTGCTCGTTAACGGCGAGCGACTGCTCCATTTCCGCCAGCCGTTTGTTGCCGGTTTCGATAAGATGATGGAAATTCTCGATGCGGTTTTGCAGGCCGAACAGCTGGTTATTCAGCTGGTTCACCTTTTCCCGCACGGCGTTGATCTTGTTTTCGTTGAGCTGGCTGTTGTAGCCCAGCACTTCATCGTGTTTCGCCTGCAGCTGCGCTTTGAGGCTGCCGCAGATGCCTTCCAGCTCGCGGATCTCGGCATCCAGCTTTTCGAGGTTCTTGGCGCGGCCCAGTTTCTTTCCTTCGAACAGGCCAACGGAACCGCCGTTCATGCTGTATTTGCCGCGGTGCACACGGCCGCTCTTTTCGGTAATAAGCACGTCCTGGTCCGGCAGTTCAGCGAAGCTGACGCTGGTGAGGTCCGTTTCCGCCACGAATACTTTACCCAGCAGGTAGTTGCCGAGCCCTTTGTATTTCTCTTCGATCTCCACTACGTCCAGCGCGGGCGTTGTGCCCGGGGGCGCAAACAGGCTGCCGGCCTGGTGATTGAACTGATCGAGGATGAAGAAGTTGGCCTTCCCTTTTTTATGCAGGTCGAGCAGCTGAATGGCCTGGATGGCTTCTTCGGCGTTGTTCACCACATAATAGTTCAGGTATGGTTCGAGGAGGTTTTCGATGCAGGTGCGGTAATCTTCCTTACAGAAAAAGATATCGCTGAGGATGGGCGCCTTGTTGTTCCAGTCGCTGTTCTTCTTCAGGAACTTGATGCTTTCGGGATAGCCTTCGAGACTGTCTACCAGGGATTTCAGCAGGTCGTATTCGTTCTTTTTCGAATCGAGCTTCCGGTTTTCGTCCACCAGCCTGTCACGCAGCCCTTCTATTTCGCCTTGCGTGGTAAGTATCTTGTCTTTCGTTTCTTCCTGGAAGCGGATCATTTCTTCCAGCTCGTCCTTGCTGTTGGCCAGCGTTTCCTGCAGGCCGGCCTTTTCTTCTTCCAGCGTCTGTATCTGCGTTTCACGGGCCGTCTTCTCTTCCTGCAGCTGCTGGATGCCGCGTTGCAGGTTCTGCACGGAAGTATCGGCCACCGCTACTTTCTTTTCCGCTTCAAACTGCTGGCGCTGCCATTGCTGCTGGTCCTGTCGCAGTTTCTCCAATTGCTGCTTCTTTTCGGAAAAGTGCTGCTTCTTTTCATCCACCATCTCCTGCAGCCCTTCCAGTTCGTCCTGCATGGAATCGAACACCTCCTGTTCTTCCGTTACCTGCGTTTCGGTAAAGGCAATGGATTCGGTGAGGCCGTTCAACTGGCCTTCCGCGTTGTTCAGGAAGTCCGTCAGGTTTTTTTCGCGCTCCTTCAGGTAAGTCAGCTGCTGGGTGGCGAGGTTCTTGTCGTTCTCTTTTGTGCGGATACTGGACACCAATTCGTTGAAAGACCGCTGCAATACCTGCAGTTCCCTTTCCTTGGCTACGAAGTGCAGTTTGTCCTGTTCCACGGCGGCCTCGTCTGTGGATATCTCCGCTTCCAGGGCCATTTTGCGGTCGGTTTCCTGCTGCTGTTGCTCGGTAAGGTCGCGGAAAGTGATGTTGAACCCTTCCAGCGCGGCTTTCGCCAGTTCAATACTGGCTTCTTTATATTCCTTTTTGATCTCGTAGTAGCGTTCGGCTTTCTTCGCCTGGCTTTCGAGCGTCTTGAGGTTGTTGTTGATCTCGAACAGCAGGTCCTCGATCCTGTTCAGGTCGCCTTCTGTGGCGTCCAGCTTGGATTTGGCTTCCTTTTTCCGGGTCTTGTAGATGGAAATACCGGCAGCCTGTTCCAGCATGCGGCGGCGGCTGTTCTCTTTGTCCTTGATGATATCGTCTACCATCCCCAGCTCGATGATCGCGTAGGAATCGGTGCTGACGCCGGTATCGAGGAAGAGGTTATGAATATCTTTCAGGCGGCAGGCCACGTCGTTCAGCCGGTATTCGCTGTCGCCGTTCTTGTAAAATTTACGGGTAATGGTCACGGTGGTGAATTCCGTGGGCAGCACGTTCTTGGTATTCTCGAACGTGAGGCTTACTTCCGCCATACCACTGGCGGAACGGGTACGGGAGCCGTTGAATACAAGGCCGGCCTGGTTTTCGGAACGCAGGTTGCTGATCTTATGTTCGCCGATCACCCAACGGATAGAGTCGATGATATTACTCTTTCCGCAGCCATTGGGACCGATCACACCGGTCACACCTTCATCGAAGTGCAGCACGGTTTTGTCCGCGAAACTTTTAAACCCTTTGATCTCTAGTGTTTTTAAACGCACAACACCTCCTTTTTATGAGCCGCCAAAGATAATCGAATAAGTTGATTTCAGTATCATGGGGTTGCTTTCCGGTCGGGCGGTCAGACAGATATGGCAACACAACATGCTCTTTTGAGGTGATCCTGAAACAATTGGTAAATTAAAAGAGAACACATAATATTTACTATTTATTTATACACACTTGGGGATAATTTTTACACGGACGGCCGTATGGAAATTATTTAAATAATTGATAATGAAATATATGTTATATTCAATTCGATAATCGCTTGATTATTAAAGTAGATTAAAAAGATGACGCTTATATTGTAATTTTGCCGCTAATGCAAGATCGTTGGTTCAAAGAAGCGAAAGCCTTTATATTCAGTTACCATTTCAGCAACGGACTTCGTACTACCCTGAGCGTTGTTGTCCCCTCCCTCATTTTTTCCGGTATCGGGCGGCTGGACATGGGCATTTCCATTTCGATGGGCGCCCTGTGCACCGCGCTGGCTGATGTTCCGGGCACTATTATTCATAAGCGGAACGGCCTGCTGATCAGCACGGTGCTGATCTTTCTCACCGCGCTCGGCACGGGCCTGCTGCAGCCTTACATTCCCTTGCTGACGATCTGGATCGGCCTCTGCAGCGTGTTTTACAGTATGCTGCTGATTTACGGCAACCGTGGCGGGAACATCGGCGTCGGGGGCTTGCTGGTGATGGTGAGCGTACTGGCAGAGAATTTCACGCCGGCCGGAGCCGTGCAAATGGCCGTGCTCACGCTGAGCGGCAGCATCTGGTATTCGCTGCTGGCGCTCCTGCTCTGGCAGGTAAGGCCGTACCTGACCGTGCAGCAAACCCTCGGGGACTGCATTCAATCCACCGCCCGGTACCTCCGTTTGCGGGCGGACTTTTACCAGCCGGCCAAAGACATCACCGATACTTACCGCGATGTGTTCGCGCAGCAGGTGGTGGTCAATGAAAAACAGGAAGCCGTACGGGAATTGCTGCTGAAGATGCGCTCCGCGCAACAGGGCACCACCAGCATCAGCAAAAGCATGGTGCTGATATTTCTTGACCTGGTAGACATGTATGAACAGATCATGGCCTCCCAGATCGATTATACTTCCCTGCAAAAACAGTTCGGGCAGTCAAAAGTAGTGGAGCAGCTCCACCACAGCATCGTGCAGTTCGCGTACGAGCTGGACCAGATAGGCATTGCCGTAACAGCGGGACAACGTTCCATGCTCAGGGTCAACCTGAAGCTCGAGCTGGAAAAAGCCCGCCGCGAATTCAAAGCTTACCAGGCCGAGCTGCCAACGCTGAAGGAAAGGGCCGCCCTCCTGCCCTTTGAAGCGGTGATCGACAACATGCAGCACATCGCGCAGCGCATCTACAACCTTCACCGCCTCACACGGCTGGAAAGAGCCAGGGAAGCCACCTTCGATCATCAGCTGGAGCTGTCCAAATTTACCACCCGTCATCAGTACGACCTGGCGACCTTCCGCAATAACCTTACTTTCAACTCCCACATCTTCCGCCACGCAGTGCGCACCGGGCTGGCCATGGTAACGGGGTTCCTGCTCGGGCAAGCCCTGGGCATCAGCAAAACCTACTGGATATTGCTCACCATCATGGTGATCATGAAGCCCGGCTTCAGTCTTACCAAAACACGCAGCTTCCAGCGCGTGATCGGTACGCTGATCGGCGCTTTCTTTGCAGCGGGCATTCTATGGCTCACAAAAGATGATACGATCATCTTTTCCATTATGCTGGTATGTATTCTCGGGGCCTACAGTTTTACCACTTACAATTATGTGGTGAGTGTGGTATTCATGACGCCGTTCATTGTGCTGCTGCTGCATTTCCTGCAGCCGGCGGATTTCCAGAACCTTACCCACCGCGTCATTGATACGGTCATCGGCGGCGGCATCGCATTTTCTTTCAACTATTTCTTCTGGCCGAGCTGGGAATACCGCTTCCTGCCGGATTACATGATCAAAACGATCGCCTCCAACAAACAATACCTCACGCAGGTGATCAACCTGTATACGGACAAGCCTTTCAGCCTGATCTCCTACAAGCTGGCGCGCAAGGAAGTGCATGTGAACACCGCGAACCTCACGGCCGCGTTCCAGCGGATGCTGTCGGAACCCAAAAGCAAGCGGAAACACGGTTCGGAACTATATCACTTTGTGGTGCTGAGCCATACGCTGTCTTCCCACATCGCGCAGCTGTCCGCCTTCGCATGGCAGCACCGGCTGCAGTACAAGCGCCAGGAGTATAAGGACATCCTGCTGTTCCTGCTCACCATCATGGACCAGATCGGGCAATACGTCAGCGAAGGCGTGATCTTTCCCGACCTGCCACCCACACCTGCTTTCCAGCAACTGGAAGATCATCTGGAACATCTGTTACAGGTGCGCCAGCAGCAGATCAACGAAGGGAAAGGCAATACGCAGGAGCGGGAAGAAATGCTGGAAATTAAACATGTGCGGGATCAGTTCAATGCGTTGTATTCCGTATTGAAAGATATGAAGAAGGCCGCAGTGCACGGGGCGGTGATAGCAGAGGGATGATCAGCATTCCCTGATCAAGCAGAACTGATTGGTAACCGGCCGCGGTGATCAGCATTTCTGATCATGCAGAACCGATCGGTACGCGGCGCGATAATAGCGGAGGGATGATCAGCATTCCCTGATCACACAGAACTGATCAGTGACCGGCCGCAGCGCCTTCAGCAGATGTTCGAAATAAGCAGGCCCGTATTCCGCGTAGTAAGGCATGAAGTTCTCTTTCCTTTCCTGCAGCGAACCCGCGGGGAACAACTGCTCCTTCAAAGCCCTGATCTGGTCCGTCTGCCAGGCGAATTTTCTTTTTTCCGCGCGCAGGAACTTGTGCTCCAGCTTGCCGATGGATTTCACGGCGCGGCTGCGCTCGGCATTGACGGAAGCCACCAGTGTAATATCTATCGAGCGGGCTTTTTCTTCCAGCTCATTAAACAGCTTTTCAACGGCCGCATATTCATCGCGCAGCACCAGTGCGGCATTCGTGCGTTCAAAAACAAAGCGGTTCACCAGCAGCTCCGTATCTTCAAAAAGCGCTTCCACGCCAATGCCCAGCTTCGCCAGGCGCTGCTGCTGCTCCTGCTTTATCCAGAGGAAGGAATTACGCAACAGTATCACCGGATACGGCACTTTATGATGATGGAAAAGGTCTTTCAATTCCAGCCAGTACGCCACTTCCCCGCCCCCGCCGATGAACGCCACGTTGGGAAGAATGGTTTCCTGGAGAATGCCGCGGAGGATCACATTGGGACTGAAGCGTTCCGGATGTTCGTACAATTCCTTTTTCAGCTGTTCCCCATTGAACGACAACGATGTGTGCAGGATTTTCCACAATTCCCCATCCCTTACAATGCGTTCGCGCTGATCGTCTTTGAGATAAAAAAGATTTATTTCACGCGGATTGGCCTGTACCTTATAATTTTCTGCCAGTTTGCCGATCGTTCTTCCCACAATTCCCGCGGAACTTTGCTGCCACAATTCCTCTTCCATCACCGGTATCAGCTGTTGCTTGAAGAGCGGGCTGTCCGGGATCAGCACCACCAGCCCGTATTGCCCGAAAAGGTCATTTACAAGGCTCAGGGTCGCCTCCTGAACGTTGGAATGTCCGAGATAGGCTTTCCGCAGCATTTCCAGTAATTCGCCAGCAAAAGGGGCATAACCGATGCTGTCCGCCACCTGATCGATGAGCGCTTCCAGTCCCTTCGTGTCCATCCTGCCTACAGCGCCGGTCTGCGCGGTATTCCAGGTCAGTTTTTTACCGTTCAGGTTGATGGAGCCCAGTTCGTCCAGGTCCGCGTCCTCACTGCCCATATAATACACCGGCACAAAGTGGTGGCCGGGATGCTTCATTTGCAGTTCGCGGGAAAGACCGATTGTTTGTAGTATCTTGTAGACGAAATAGAGATACCCCGTAAAAATGTTCGGCTGATGGGCCGTACACACGGTAAAAGTGTTCGAAGCCTGTAACAGGCCGATATTTGCCCGCACCTCTTCCTTCATTTCGATTTTACCGTATTGTTGATACAGCGCCTCCGCCAGCAAATCCCGGCGCAATGGCTGCGCTGATTTTTCCGCAATGGCCCTCCCGAAATCGGGATCAACCGGCGTATATGCGTAAAACGGCCGCAGCGGCGGGCGGGCCGCCAGAAAATCTGCTATGATAGGACTACAATAACCTGTATCGGCAAATGGTAAATAATGATGACTAAAAACCGGCTGTATATGATTGATCACTTCCTCGAAATTTGAATGCACGAAGATAAGGCAAATGCTTGTTACCAAATTTGAAGTTTGAAATTACATATTTCATTTTTCCTGATGTTACCATTTATCATTTTATGCCCGCCAAAATGACGGGCGTGCCAATTCTGAACGATTTTTTCTGGCAACTAATTTGCAAATATTAATTGTCCTGTGAATGATTCTAAAAATTTTATCAGATATGAAGATTGCGTATATAGCCTCGTATTTTCCCCGGGAGTGTGGGATTGCAACATTTACCGAAAACCTGATCCGCGCCGTGTCCGCGGATCGTGCGAATGTTCCGGAAGTATCAGTGATAGCCATGAACGATGAAGGCCAGACGTATGAATATCCGCCGGAAGTCACGTTTACCGTCCGCCAGCAGCACATGCAGGATTACATTGCGGCGGCGGACCATGTGAATACAAGCGGTGTGGACATCGTTGTTTTGCAGCATGAATTCGGTATTTTCGGCGGCGAGAGCGGCATATACATCCTTCCTTTTCTCCACCGGCTGAAAGTGCCTTATGTCGTTACATTTCATACCGTGCTGCGGGAGCCTTCGTTCACACAACAACTCGTGGTGCGCGAGATCGCCAAACATGCGCAGAAAGTGATCGTGATGAGCAAGCTGGCCATCAACTTTCTCACCAGCTTGTATGAAGTGAATGAAGACAAGCTGATGCTCATTCCGCATGGCGTGCCGGACTTCGATCATCTCCGGACCGATGGCGTGCAACTGCCTGAAAGCATGCATCACCGCAAAGTGCTCTTCACCTTCGGACTGCTGAGCCGCAACAAAGGCATCGAAACGGTGATCAAGGCATTGCCCGGCGTTATCGCCAAACACCCGGATACGGTCTACGTGGTGGCGGGGAAAACACATCCCGCGGTATTGCGCCACTCCGGCGAGGAATACCGCGAAAGCCTGCGCGGCCTCATCACGGAACTGGGACTGGAAGATCATGTGATATTCGTAGACAAGTTCCTGTCAGAAGACGACCTGTTCGCTTACCTGCGCCACAGCGCCATCTATATCACGCCGTACCTCAATGAAGCGCAGATCACCAGCGGCACGCTCACCTATGCCCTGGGAGCCGGCGCCGCCGTGCTTTCCACGCCCTACTGGTACGCCAGCGAGCTGCTGGACGAAGGAAGGGGAAAACTGTTCGGCTTCTCGCAGCACCATGAGCTGTGCGACATCATCACCACGTTGCTGGACGATGAAATGGCGCTGGAAGAGCTGCGCAGCCGGGCCGCCGGTTATGGCTCGGAATTGCAGTGGAGCCGCATCGGCGCCAGGTACCGGAACCTGATGCACCGGATACACAGCACGCCACGTTCCGCGGTGAACAATACCCGCCTGATGCCGGACGCTTCCCAAATGCCGCCGCTCAACCTGGCGCATGTACGAAGACTGACGGATGACACCGGCATCGTGCAACATGCTAAATACGGCATTCCCAACCTGAAGGAAGGGTATTGCCTCGATGATAATTCACGCGCGCTGATGATGGTGCTGATGACGCAGCAAATGTGCAAGAGCAAGGAGGCGCAGGACATGCTGCCCATCTACCTGAGCTTTATTCACTACATGCAAACGCCGGACGGCAACTTCCGGAACTTCCTCAGCTTCAGCCGCCAGTACCTCGATGAAGTGGGATCGGAAGATTCCTTCGGCCGCACCGTGTGGGCGCTGGGTTACCTCATCCGCTTCGCTCCCAACAACTCCTACCGCGAGTTCGCGTCCGAATTGTTCCACCGCTCCTTCCAGCACTTCGATTCGCTGGAATACCTCCGCGGCCGCGCCAACGCCATCATCGGCGTATGCCATTACCTCAACTACCGCCCGTCAGACGAAGGCAAGTTCGCCGCGCTGAACATCCTCGTAAAACCGATACTGGACGCATGGGAAACCAACCGTACACCACAATGGAAATGGTTCGAAAAAACCATGACGTATGACAACGGTATTCTGCCCCTGGCCCTGCTGCATGCGGCGGAAGTAACCGGCAATGCCGCATGGAAAGAGATCGGGCTGGAAAGCCTGGCCTTCCTGGAAAGCGTGACCATGAAGCAGGGATACTTTACGCCCGTGGGCAATGAAGGCTGGTACACCGAAGGCGGCGAATGCCCGGTGTTCGACCAGCAGGCCATCGAAACCATGGCCATGGTGCTGCTGTACCAGCAGGCGCATGCCGTGACCGGCAACCGCCTCTATCTGCAAAAAATGTTCACCTGCTATAAATGGTTCCTCGGTGAGAACACCCTCCGCATCTCCCTGTACGACGCGGAAACGCACGGCTGCTGCGACGGACTGGAAAGAGATGGGCTGAACCGCAACCAGGGCGCGGAAAGCACGCTGGCTTACTTTATCTCCCATCTCGCCGTGCTCAAAAGCAGCGAAATGGCCATACCCCGGCAGGAAAAACCGGTGCAAAAAACAACGATCATCACCGCCGGCATGGTAAGTAAAATCATCTGATCCACATGCGAATAGCAATACTCTCCCCCGTAGCGTGGCGGACACCTCCGCTGCACTATGGCCCCTGGGAGCAAATGGCCTCCAACGTAGCGGAGGGCCTGGAAAGCCATGGCTGTGAAGTGACGCTCTTCGCCACTTCCGGCTCGCATACGCACGGCGTCCTGAAATCGCTGTACGCCGAAGGGTACGAAGAAGACAGAACGCAGGACGCAAAGGTGATGGAGTGTATGCATATCAGTTACCTCATGGAGCAGGCGGACGACTATGATATCATCCACAATCATTTCGATTTCCTGCCGCTGACGTATTCCCGGCTGGTCCGCACACCCATAGTAACCACCATCCATGGCTTCTCCTCGCAGAAGATCATCCCGGTGTACGAGCGCTACAACGATATCGGGCATTATGTGTCGATCAGTAACTCGGACAGAAGCCCGCGCCTGCAATATGCCGCTACCGTTTACAACGGCATCGACCCGGCAGGCTTCGATTTTTGTGAATCACCGGACGACTATCTGCTGTTCTTCGGCCGCATGCACCCGGACAAAGGGCCCTGCGACGCCATCGAGATCGCGAAGGCGAATAAAAAAAGGCTGATCATGGCGGGGATCATACAGGACGAGGCATATTATCATGAGAAAGTACAGCCCTCTATCGACGGCGAGCAGATACAGTACATCGGCCCCGCCGGGCCCGCAGAGCGCAATGCCCTACTGGGCAAGGCGCTGGCCCTGCTGCACCCCATCCACTTTGAAGAGCCGTTCGGCCTGAGCGTGGCGGAAGCCATGATGTGCGGCACGCCGGTGATCGCCTACCGCAGGGGCTCCATGCCCGAGCTGGTGAAAGACGGGGAAACGGGATTCTTGGCCAGCAGCCTGAAAGACGCCGTGGAGCGGGTAGACCAGCTGAAGGACATCAACCGGAAAACCTGCCGCGAATGGGCCTTGTCCCAATTCAGCATGCAAAAAATGGTCAGCGATTACGTGAAGGTCTACGAGAAAGTGCTTAGCCGGCTTTGATCCTTTCCAGCAGCTTTTGCAGGTTCACGGTGGCGAAGGTGGAAGCGTAGTCGGACAGGCCGTAGGGGATCACCAGCTCATCGTTATGGATTAACGCGCCGCAGGAATACAGCACATTCGGCACATACCCCTCCCGCTCATCCTTGTTGGGCACCAGCAAAGGCTCCTTCAGCCGGCCGATCTCCTTGGTGGGATCTTCCAGGTCCAGCAGCGTGACCCCGAGGCAGTAAGTACGCATTGGTCCCACACCATGAGTGATCACCAGCCAGCCTTCGGGCGTTTCTATCGGTGAGCCGCAGTTCCCGATCTGCACGAATTCCCAGGGATATTTGGGGGTTTGCAGGATCTCGGGGTTTTCCCAGATGTTGATCTTGTCCGAATACATGATGTAGTTATTGATGCCGTCTATGCGGGACATCATGGCGTATTTGCCGTTGATCTTGCGGGGAAAGAGCGCGAGGTTCTTGTTCTGCGCGCCCTCACCGTACAGGGGCATGATCTTGAAGTTGTAGAAGTCGCGCGTCTGCAGCAGCTTCGGCTGAATGGTCACGCCGTCGAATGCCGTGTAGGTGGCGTAATAGGTGACCCCGCTGGTATCGCCGGTGTACTTCACGAAGCGGGCGTCTTCAATGCCGCGGCTTTCCGCGTCGGAATACGGGAAGATCACCCGGTCCGAGATATCCGTGTCCAGCGAAAAATTGATCTCGTAATACGAATCCGCCAGCCAGAGCAGGCGTTCAAGATTGCGCTTCAGCAGATGGTCTACCTGGTAACGCTGCTGCATCTCCCGGATCACCCGCTTCAGCCCCACGTATTCAAACGTATCAGGAAGACTGTTGCTCACTTCGCGGATCACGGAATCCGGCAGCTTGATGGACGAAGCGTTCTGGAAGAAAACATTCTTGTGATATTCCGCATCGCGGATAATGTCCGGCTCATCCACATAATTCCCCGCCGGAACGATAGAGATATCGTTATACTTGTCAATCAGGCCGCGGCGGAACACGATGGAGGAAATATGGCCCTCACCGACCGCGCGGAAGCTGAGCACGATGCGTTTTTCCCCTTCTTCCAGCCCGCTCTGGTCCACATCCTCCACGATGGAAGGGTTGAAGAAGGCAGCCGATTCTATGGAAAATTCATTCGTAAAAAATGAGCCGATGAGCAGCCGCCGTTTCATGTCGATAGCGGCATAATCGATCTTCAGCGCGATGAACAGGTTTTTCAGCTTTTCCGCATGCCGTTCAAATATCCTGGTGATGTTGCGGTGCCGCTTGGAAAAATCACGGAGTATAGGCGTGATCGTTATATCCACTT
Source organism: Chitinophaga cymbidii (assembly GCF_007992715.1). Lineage (GTDB taxonomy): Bacteria > Bacteroidota > Bacteroidia > Chitinophagales > Chitinophagaceae > Chitinophaga > Chitinophaga cymbidii. The sequence goes on along the minus strand of NZ_BKAU01000004.1, from coordinate 406,680 downwards.
CCGCATCCGTCATTTCCAGCACTTTAAGGATGATCCCCTTTGCGCGCGCATCGCCGTTAAAGAAAAAACGCGCTACCACCCTTTTCAGATCAGGTGCAACTTTGATCGCCTGTCGTTCAATGGACAATCTCATATCCGGTCATTTAAGCATTCAGTATGATGAAAAATACCGAACGGGCCCGCTTATGCGAGGCACTGGAATCCGTCCGGCAGTACTGCTCCTTTCTTCACAACTACAATGCCATCTTTTATCGTGTATTTTTCAAAATCGCCGTCTTCCATGTGCTTGCCGCCGTTGATGCGCACGTCATTGCCGATGCAGGCGTTCTTGTCGATGATCGCATTGTTGATATAACAGCGGTCGCCGATGCCGATCGGCGGCCGGCCTTTGGTGCGGGCGTTGCTGATCTCGTCCAGCGTCTGGTAGATGTCGTTCCCCATCAGGTAGCTGTTGCTGATGGTGGTGCCTTTCCCGATGCGGGTACGGATGCCCACCACGCACCTTTCCAGCCGGCTGGCGTTGATGATGCAGCCGTCTGCGATCACGGTCTTTTCCAGCGTGGTGCCGGATATCTTCGCCGGCGGCAGCATGCGGGCGCGGGAGAAGATGGTCTTGCTGTCGTCGAACAGGTTGAACTGGGGAATATCGTCCGTCAGGCCCAGGTTGGCTTCAAAGAAAGAGGAAATATTACCGATGTCCGTCCAGTAGCCCTCGTACTGGAAGCTGAGCACTTTGTGCGCGTCGATGGAATTGGGGATGATCTCTTTCCCGAAATCCGTTGCTTCCGGCTGGTTGCTCAACAGGTCGAACAGCAATTGTTTGTTAAAGATGTAAATACCCATGGACGCGAGGTATTCCCGGCCTTCGCGGTGCATTTCGGGGCTTACCTCAGACTTCCAGTCCGGCAGCAGCTCTTTCTTCGGCTTTTCGATAAAGGCGGATATGAAGCTGTCTTCATTCGTTTTCAGGATGCCGAACTCGGTAGCTTCTTTCGCATGTACGGGAATGGTGGCGATGGAAATGTCCGCCTCCTTTTCTATGTGGTGCTGTATCATTTCCCGGAAATCCATCTGGTAAAGCTGGTCGCCGGAAAGGATGAGCGCATATTCAAATTCGAAGTTCTCGAGGTGGCGCAGGGTCTGGCGCACCGCGTCCGCCGTTCCCTGGAACCAGGTGGGATTGTCCGGCGTCTGTTCGGCGGCGAGGATGTCTACGAACGCTTTGCTGAAATGGGAAAAATGATAGGTGTTCTTGATATGCTTGTTCAGCGATGCGGAATTGAATTGCGTCAGCACAAAGATGCGGTGCAGGTCCGCGTTCAGGCAGTTGGAAATGGGAATGTCCACCAGGCGGTATTTTCCGGCTACAGGCACTGCGGGCTTTGAACGGCTCCGCGTCAGCGGGTAAAGCCGGGTGCCGGCGCCCCCTCCAAGGATGATTGAGATTACTGCGTTAGACATAACGTAAGATTTACTTTAGGCTGGTATAAAGATCTATGTAAGATTGCGCTGCTTTATCCCAGGAATGATCCAGCTGCATGATTGTTTTTCTGATGTTCGAAAATTTTACTTTGCTCCTGTACAATTCCAGTGCCCGGCCGATGGCGTGGCACACATCGCCGGTGGAAGCATGTAAAAAGCGGATGCCGAAGCCGCCGGGGTCGCCGAAATCGGTCACCGTGTCTTTCAGCCCGCCGGTAACGCGCACCAGCGGAACGGTGCCGTAACGCAGGGCATACAGCTGATTGAGGCCGCAGGGCTCCACCCTGGAAGGCATCAGCAGAAAGTCCGCACCGGCATACATCTGATGCGAAAGCGCTTCATTATAACCGATAAAGACGTTAAAGTGTTCTCCTGCATATTGACGGGCCTGCTGCAACCGCCACTCCGTATGTGCGTCACCGCTACCCAGAATGAGGAAATTCAGCTCGCCGGGATGCTCGTACAGCGATCTGCCGATGATCTCCGGCAGAAGGTCCGCTCCCTTGTCGCCCACCAGCCGGCCGATGAACACGAACAGCGGCAGCGAGGGGTCCAGCTCAAAGGTTTTGCACAGCTGCTCTTTGTTCGCTTTCTTTCCTTTGGTAACGTCTTTCAGGCCGTATTTCGCGGGGATCATTTCATCCGTTGCCGGGTCCCACACTTTATCGTCGATGCCGTTCAGGATGCCCGTGGCTTTGCCGCGCTCCGCGTTCAGCAAGCCTTCCAGCCCGTTGGCGGACCGGAACAGCTCTTCCATATAATTGGGCGATACAGTGTTCACTTTCCAGGCGCACTTGATGGCGGCCGCCAGCGGGTTGATGGCGCCGTTCCAGTCCAGCATGCCGCTTTTCCACAGGTCGAAAGACGGGATGAGGTATAATTTGTCCCAGCCAAATTGCCCCTGGTACTGCGCGTTGTGAATGGTGATAACGGTGGCGATATGCTTCAGCCGGCTGTATTTGTAACCGAAACGCAGCAGGAATGGGATCATACCGGTATGATGGTCATGGCAATGGATCACGTCCGGCTGGTGCTGCCATTCATTCAGCCAGTCCAGCACCGCCACCTGGAAGGCCAGGAAACGCTCTGTGTCATTAGGATAGCCGTAAACGCCGGGCGTGTCCAGCAGACCGGGGATATCCACCTGGTAAAGATCAAAACCCAGCTCGTTCGTACTTTCTTTCCAGACATTAAAATGGTACCAGTCGTGCCCGAGCCACAAACCGCCCTGGTGCACGATCTCGTAAGAATGCTTTTCCCTGAAAGCGGTGTTGTAGGCCGGCATCACCACTTTGGCAATGGCGCCGGCTGACTGCTGATATTTCGGCAAGGCACCCACCACATCTCCCAGACCGCCCACTTTTGCCACCGGGTAACACTCCGCGCTCACGTGTAAAATCTCCATGCTGATGTAATTGCTTATAAATTAAGACTAAAACTTAAAAATAAAAAGTAAAAAAGTGGGATGACGTTGGAATATGGAATGGTGGCCGGAACCGGATGGGCTGCAAAGTTTTTTCAGTATAAGACCCCGGCCTGATAGGATATTCACTTTTTTAACGGCAGATCAAGTCCACCTCAAGTCCACCTCACCTCCACCTTGCCCGGCCTGTTCCTTCGGCGACCATGGCCGTTTCCCGGCCTTACCCGGTACACCTCCGGTACCATAAGATAAAATACTATTAAACCTGCTTGTTCATATCTTCATAAAATCCGGTTTTTCTTTTTTTATTACCTTTTCACCATGCAATTCGGAAGAACAGACCCATCCATTTTGAACGACATCGACTTCAAGCTTCCCGCGGAGCCGGCTTTCAATAAAGGCGCATTAAAAGGCAAACCTGTGAAGCAGCCCGGTTTCCGGCTCGGCTGCACCAGCTGGAACCGCAAGGAATGGGTGGGCAGCGTTTTCCCGAAAGGCACGAAGGAAAAGGATTTCCTCACCCAATACGCCAAAGTCTACAACAGCATCGAGCTGAATGCCACCCACTACCGGATCTACGGCCCGGATACCATCCGTAAATGGAAGGAAAAGGTAAAGGGCCAGGACTTCCTGTTCTGCCCCAAGATCCCCCAGGCCATCAGCCACTACAGCAACCTGGTGAACGCTATGGACCTGACGGCCGCGTTCCTCGAAGGCGTGGTGGAATTTGAAGAGCATCTCGGCCCGATCTTTTTGCAGCTGAGCGAAAGCTACGGCCCCTCCCGCAAAAGCAACCTGTTCAATTACCTCGCCTCATTGCCGGTAGACCTGGAATTCTTTGTGGAGGTACGGCACCCCGACTGGTTCAGCGATCCCCACCACAGCCAGGAACTGTTCACCACCCTGCGTAACCTGAACATGGGCGCTGTGATCACGGACACGGCCGGGCGGCGGGACATTGTGCACATGCACCTGCCGGTGCCGCGGACATTCATCCGTTACGTCGGCAACCACCTCCACCCCACCGACTACACCCGCATCGACGACTGGCTGAACCGGGTTAAATTCTGGATGGACCACGGGCTGGAAACCGCCTGGTTCTTCATGCACATGCCGGACGAAACCACCGAGCCCGAATTGAGCGCTTACCTCGCAGACAGGCTGGAAGCGGTTTGCGGGATAAAAGTGCCGTTCCCCGGACAGCCCTCCGGCAATACCCTCTTTTAACAATCCCGGTTAAGTATTAATTTCGCGGCATGATCAAGCGTGAAATGCTGATGCAACTCGGCCAGACTCTTAAAGGCGTGTTGTATTTCGATGATACCATGCGTACCCTCTATGCCACAGATGCATCCGCCTACCGGGAGATGCCCCTGGCGGTGGCCATCCCGGAGGATGAAGAAGATATTCAGACACTGATCCGTTTTGCCCGTGCGCACAAGACCTCGCTCATTCCCCGCACGGCGGGCACCTCGCTGGCCGGACAGGTGGTGGGCAACGGCATTATCGTAGACGTTTCGCGGACCTTCACCCGCATACTGGAGATCAATACGGAAGAAAAATGGGTACGGGTGCAGCCCGGCGTGATCCGCGACGAGCTGAACCTTTTCCTGAAGCCATACGGGTTCTATTTCGGGCCGGAGACCTCCACCGCCAACCGCGCCATGATCGGCGGAATGGTCGGCAATAACTCCTGCGGCTCCAACTCCGTGGTGTACGGCAGCACCCGCGAGCACCTGCTTTCCGTGAAAGCCCTGCTCAGCGACGGCTCGGAAGCCGTGTTCGAAACCCTCAGCCCCGAAGCCTTCCATGCCAAATGCGAAGCCAACGACGGCAGGCTGGAAACAGCGGTCTATCAACAGATCCGCACATTGCTCAGCAATGCGGACAACCAGCAGGAGATCCGCAAACAATTCCCCAAGCCGGAGATCCTCCGCCGCAATACCGGCTACGCGATAGACCTGCTGCTGGAAACGGCACCGTTCACCTACGGCCGCGAAGACTTCAATTTCTGCAAGCTGATCGCCGGGTCTGAAGGCACGCTCGCCTTCCTCACCGAGATCAAGCTGAACATATCCCCGCTTCCGCCAAAGGAAACGGGACTGCTTTGCATACATTTCAATACGATCGACGAATCGCTGCGCGCCAACATCATCGCCATGCGCTACAAACCAAGCGCCAGCGAGCTGATCGACCATTTCATCCTGGAATGCACAAAAGATAATATCGAACAGCGCAAGAACCGCTTCTTCGTGCAGGGCGATCCCGGCGCCATCCTGGTGGTGGAGTTCTGCCGGAATACGCGGGAAGAGATCACCGCGGTGGCGGAGCAATTGCAGGCGGAGCTGCAGGCGGCGGGCCTGGGGTACCACTTCCCGCTCCTGTTCGGCGACGACACCAAAAAGATCTGGACCCTCCGCAAAGCGGGCCTCGGCCTGCTCAGCAACCTCCCCGGCGATGAAAAGGCAGTGCCCGTGATCGAAGATACCGCCGTGGCCGTGGAAGACCTTCCGGCATATATTGCGGACTTCAACCGGATACTGCAGAAATACGACCTGTTTTCCGTACACTACGCCCACGCGGGCAGCGGCGAAATACACCTCCGCCCCATCATCAACCTGAAAACAAAAGAAGGCAACGAGCTGTTCCGCATCATCGCGCAGGAAATAGCCACCCTCGTAAAAAAATACAACGGCTCCCTCAGCGGCGAGCACGGCGACGGCCGCCTGCGGGGCGAGTTCATCCAGCAGATGATCGGCCCGAAGAACTACGCGCTGCTGAAGGAAGTCAAATATACCTGGGACCCGGAGAACATCTTCAACCCGCACAAGATCGTGGACACGCCGTCCATGAACAGCATGCTGCGGTACGAGCCGGGCAAAAAAGCGCCGGACCTGAAGACCGTTTTCCATTTCCCGCAGCAAACCATCCTGCAGCATGCGGAGCAATGCAACGGCTCCGGCGACTGCCGCAAGACGCACCTCAGCGGCGGCACCATGTGCCCCAGCTACATGGCCACCCGCAACGAAAAAGATACCACCCGCGCCAGGGCCAATATCCTGCGCGAGTTTCTCACCCACTCCACCAAGGCGAACAAATTCGATCACCAGGAGATCTATGATGTGCTGGACCTTTGCCTCGCCTGCAAGGGATGTAAATCCGAATGCCCTTCCAATGTGGACGTGGCCAAGCTGAAGATGGAATTTCTGCAGCATTATTATGATGCCAACGGTGTATCCCTCCGCACCTGGATGATCGGCAACTTCAGGATGCTGACCAGCCTCGCGGCAATAGCGCCCGGCATCTACAACTGGCTCGTGAAAAAGCCCGCGCCCTCCCGGCTTATCAAGAAATTCTCCGGCTTTGCGCCTGACCGCTCCATGCCCACGCTGGAACGGAAGACCTTGCGCAAATGGCTGAAAGAAAATCCGCAAACGGGCACGCATCAACGAAAAGTGTACCTGTTCTGCGACGAGTTCACGAATTACAACGATACGCATGTGGGCATCAAAGCCGTGCAGCTGCTGCGAAAGCTCGGATATGAGGTGATACCGGTGGAACATCCGGAAAGCGCCCGCGCCCTGCTGTCCAAAGGCTTCCTGCGCAAGGCAAAGGTGATCGCGGAGAAGAATGTGCGCCTGTTCAGTGAGATCATTTCCGACAATACGCCGCTGGTGGGCATAGAGCCTTCCGCGATCCTCGGTTTCCGGGACGAGTACCCGGACCTGGTGGGCGAGCCGCTGCGGGACGCGGCAAAGCAACTGGCGAAGCATGTATATATGATAGACGAGTTCCTGTCCACCGAAGCGGACCTTGGCAACATCCACAGCGGCATGTTCAAGGCAGCCCCCCGGCAGATCAAGCTGCACGGGCATTGCCAGCAGAAAGCGCTGTCCAGCGTACTGCACAGCAAAAGGATACTGAGCCTGCCTGAAGGCTACAACGTGGAGGTGATCCCTTCCGGCTGCTGCGGCATGGCGGGTTCTTTCGGGTATGAAAAGGAACATTATGACGTATCGATGAAGATCGGCGAACTGGTGCTGTTCCCGGCGGTGCGCAATGCCGCCGGAGATACGCTGATCGCGGCGCCCGGCACCAGCTGCAGGCACCAGATCAAAGACGGTACCGGCGCGCATGCCATGCACCCGGTGGAGATATTGTATGATGCATTGGCCTAACCGGCGGCACGGCATTTGCCTGTCACCATGCAACGCTATAAACTGGCAGGTATGAACAAAAAACAAGGCCCGATAGGCGTATTCGATTCCGGCTACGGCGGATTAACGGTACTGAAGGAGATCATCAGGGAACTGCCGCAGTACGATTACATATATCTCGGCGACAACGGCCGCGCGCCCTACGGCATCCGCTCCTTTGAAACCGTGTACCACTACACGCTGGAATGCGTGCAGCACCTGTTCAATATGGGCTGCCACCTGGTCATACTGGCCTGCAATACCGCATCCGCCAAAGCCCTGCGCACCATTCAGCAGAACGACCTGCCAAAGATCGATCCCGGCCGCCGCGTGCTGGGCATCATCCGCCCTACCACGGAAGTGGTGGGTAAACACACGCGCAGCCGGCAGGTGGGCATCTTCGGAACGGCCGGCACCGTCAACTCCCAGAGCTACCCCATTGAAATAGAAAAGTTCTTCCCGGACGTGACCGTTTACCAGCAGGCGTGCCCCATGTGGGTGCCGCTGGTGGAAAACGATGAGTACAGCAGCGAGGGGGCCGACTTCTTTATCCGCAAATACATCCGCCAGCTGCTGGTACAGTCGGAAGACATCGACACCATTGTGCTGGGCTGTACGCACTACCCCCTGCTGGCCGAAAAGTTGCGGCAATACCTGCCGCCGGACGTGCAGCTGCTGTCCCAGGGAAGCATTGCCGCGAAAAGCCTGGCCGATTACCTGGAAAGGCATCCTGAGATGGCGGCGAAATGCAGCACCGGCGGAAGCCGGGAGTTCTTTACCACGGACGATACGGAGACATTCGACCGGCAGGCCGGCATCTTCTTTGAAGCCCCTGTCAAAAGCAAACACCTGTCCTTATAATTCGTATATTTAGTTATAACCAGACCTTAAACATATGCTTAGTAAAACGATCCAAGAAGCGCTGAACGCCCAGGTAGCCCTGGAAGCCGCCTCATCCCAGGCATATCTTGCCATGGCCTCATGGGCAGACATCCAGCCCGGCCTGCAGGGCGTGTCCGAATTTTTCTACATCCAGTCAGATGAAGAAAGAGTGCACATGCTTAAACTGATCAAGTTCGTGAACGAGCGCGGAGGCTTCGGCATCGTGCCGCACCTGGGTCAGCCCATCATCACCTTCCAGTCGCTCAAAAGAGTGTTCGAGGAATTCCTCCAGCACGAGATCAAAGTGTCTGAAAGCATCAACGACCTCGTGCATATGGCGCTGCAGGAAAAGGACTATGCTACGCATAACTTCCTGCAATGGTACGTTTCCGAGCAGATCGAGGAAGAAAGGCTCGCCCGTACGCTCAACGAAAAGCTGGAACTGATCGGGGAAGACAAAAGCGGCCTGTACCTGTTTGACCGTGATATTCAGAACCTCCGCATGCAGCTTAGCGGCGGCGGCGGAAAAGGACATTGATAGTGTATGCTTTACCGGGGCCCTCCACTGGTCCCGGTAATTCCTCTTCCTTCCGTTTTATTTCGTATCTTGCCCCCTTCCCGATATGTTACCTGTCGCCGTCCACCGGCGTATAAAAATTAATACATCTACTTATTCCAATAATGGACCTTACACCGCTACAATCCAACTTGCGCATGCAATCCGGTAACCGGCACCTCCTGTACAGGTACGTGCTGCTGGCGATACTGGTATTGCTGCTCGTCGGCCTGGTGGTCATCAGCTACTACAAGCAGCACCGCTTCAAGCAATTGAACGATGCGGTGATGGAGCTGACGGACGTGCGCGGAGAAGTAGAGCAGATCGACAATGCCATCCAGAATATGTATGCCGCGGAAAACCATTTCCGCCTTTTTACCCTTACCTACGAGAAGGAACACCTGAACCAGTATATCGCCGCGCTGAGCAACGCAGCGGCGGAACTGGATTCCCTTGAGGACCGCGACCGCCGCGAAGGCAATCTGAAAGGACTGCTGGCGGACAAAACACGCAAGACCGGCATTTACATCAGCGTACGCTCCATGATGGATTCATTGATGACCATCAACAAGGAATGGGACAGCACCCGGGAATGGACGATCCCCCAACCCGCCACAGCAAGCCTTTTTACGCAACAGGTGAGAGTGGATTCGATCACTTCCCGCACTGAAACACAACCCGCCAAAAGAAAGAAGCTCTTCGGCCGCATCGCGGACGCCATATCCAACAAGGAACGAAAAGATACCGCCACCAGCAGCCAGGTGGTGAAAACCATCATCTCTGCGGACAATTCCGCTGAAGCGGAACAGTATAACCGGCAGCAGCTTAAAAAGATCAACGAATATTATAACGAAGCTTTCCGCCGGATATCCGAAGGCCATGCCCGCCTGAACCGGAAAGAATACGAAATGGTCATCTCCAATGACAGGCTTTTAAAAACATTGTTAAGCAACCTGAACCTGCTGAAGGATGAAGAAGTGAATGCCGCGCATCAGAAGCAGCTGGCGCTCAGGGACGACATCGGCCTGAAGCTGAATGATCTTAATTCGGACACGCTGTACATTCTCCTGTTCATCGCCGGATTGAGCATTGCTATCCTCATCCTGCTGTGGTACAACTACCGCACCGGCGTACATCTCAACAGCGCCCGCCATCATGCCGACCACTTCTCGAAACTGAAAAGCGAATTTGTGGCCAGCATGAGCCACGAGATCAGAACACCGCTCAGCTCCGTGATCGGCTTCTCCGAGCAACTTGGTAAAACGCGGCTGGATGGCGAGCAGTCCGAATACGTAGACGCCATCAACCTCTCCGCCAACATGCTGCTGTCCGTCGTGAACAATGTGCTGGACTTTTCCAAACTGGAAGAGAACAAGCTCACGCTGGAACTGAAGCCTTTTTCACCCGGAAAAATACTGGACGGCATCACCAAGGGGCTTTCCGTAAAAGCCGCCGAAAAAGGCATCCTGCTGCAGACCCGGTACGATTTCTCCAAAGACACCCTGGTGAACGGCGATGTGTTCCGTCTCAAACAAATACTGTTCAACCTCGCCGGCAATGCCATCAAGTTTACCAGCAAAGGCGGCGTAACCATAGACGCCAGCCTGCGCCCCGAAAAAGAAAAGCTGCTGCTGGACGTAACCGTTACAGACACCGGCATCGGCATAGAAAAGAAATATCTTCCCTTCATCTTCGAAGAATTTACACAGGCAGCGTCCAACAGCGCGAAAGCGGAAGGAACAGGACTTGGACTGACCATCGTGAAGCGGATCATCGATCTGCACGGTGGCACCGTGCAGGTGAACAGTACGCCCGGAAAGGGATCGTCCTTCCGTTTCTCCATCCCCTACAAACCCGCGGCCCCGCAGACGGCGCCTGTTGCCGGCAAAACAGCTCCCACGGCCGTGATGCCTAAGGTTTCGCAGGTGCTGCTGGCGGATGACAATACCCTTAACCGCAGACTGCTGGAACTGATCCTGAAAAAAATAAAAGTCGACTTCCGCTCCGCTGCCGACGGCCGGGAAGCCCTCGAGCTGCTTGAACAACATGATTTTGATATCATCCTTACAGACATCCAGATGCCCGTGATGGACGGCCTCGCACTTGCCCGTCACATCCGCCGGCTGGCCGACCCGAAAAAAGCATCCCTGCCTATTCTCGCCATTACCGGTAACGTGGTGAAAGAAGACCTGGACACCTACATGGCCGCCGGCATGAACGGTTACATCCTGAAACCCTTCCGGGAAAAGGATGTGCTGGAAAAGATCACGCTCTTCCGCGGCAAGGAAGCGAACACCACCGCATAAAAAAAACCACGCGCGAAGCGTGGTTAAGGTGATGGGACCTGGCTGGTAGCAATCCGCCAGGAATTCGCTAAACGTAAACTGCCGGCAGTGAGGCAACTATGATGCCATGCCGATGTTTTATCGTAATGCATTCATTTTCAACGATTGCTAATTTCCTGTCTTGTGCGATTCTGTACAGCATTTGTCCGAATGCGAACGTTCCGCTCCCGTTTTTATGCAAACGTTTGCCTTGCCCGTCGAAAAAAAAGCCTACTGCTGCGGTATCTTCACCGCCTGCCTTCCCGCCAGCTTCCATTGACCACCCTCCTTGCTCCATGCCAGCATGATATGAAGATGTACGGTACCCGGTTTCCCGCCGTCGTTGCTTTTGGCGCTCAGCGTATGCCGCACGATAGCGGTGCCGCCGGTTACGGCGATCGTCTGGTCCGTCAGATCAATGGTTACAAAATCGGACTGGCCGCTGACGAGGCTCTGGATAAACGCGGCCTTGTCCTCCACCTTTCCTGAAGAGTGGCCATAGCTCAGCTTTTCAGCCGTCAGCCTGCTTAATTCCGCTTTATCCGCAGCGATCATGGCCTTACGTAATGATTCCACGGCACGGCCTACGGCGGCCTCATCTTTCGTCTGCGCAACAGCAACGTGCAGGCAGCTTAACATAACGATGGTCAGTAAATATTTCATTCTATCAAAATACAAAATGTTATACACTTTTAATAAAATTTGCAGGTTATACCGCCTTATTGATCCTCCTTTGCTTCCTGAACTGCAAAACCGACCCAACAATAAACAGGACGAAAAGTAAAAGAAGCGTTTTACCAATTAACGGATCTTTCGGTCCATTTGCCAAAGGACGCCCAACCGGAATTCGATTAAAGGTTTCATTTACGGTGGGAATCAATGACAGGAAAAAGCTGAAAGAAAGTAAGAAATTCTCGATTAACCGCGAGCGGTTATTACCCTGTTTTCTGGCGTGAAGAAACCAGGCAACCGAAATTAACACCACAATCAGCCATGCAAGAATATGCCCCGGATTAATACCGTTGACACTGGACAATCCAAGCGCGGTGAGCGAAGCAATCAACGTACAATAAAAATACAGCTTGCCGGTCAACTGGCGGAGGTCTATTTTACCGCTTTTTATCAAAGAAATAACTGCTGCAATAATGGCTACAACACCAATAACGGTGTGAAAAATACCTAAATGTGATAATCCCATAGTTTTAAATGTTTTATTGATACTGCAAAATTGCGCCGCTAAAGGCAGAACAGGTTTGCAGATCGGTTCAATTATTTGGTAATATGGTGCTGAAAGGGGACGTATGAATTTCAAAGACTATTGAGGGAGCGGTAGTTGGTTGGGGAAACATTGTATTTGTCGTGAAAGCTTTTGGTAAAACCGGCCAGGTCGTTGAAGCCGCAATCAAAAGCAATATCGGTAATGCGTTCACCGGAAGCCAAAAGCAGTTCAGCTGCTCTTTCCAGCCTTTTGGTCTTGATGTAATTGGCCGGGGAATCGTTGTACAGCTTTTTAAACTCTCTTTTAAAAGAAGAAACGCTCAAATTGGTCTTTTGCGCCAGGTCTTCTACGCTGGTTTGTGAAAACAGGTTGGCCGCTATAATTTGTTTGAACGTATAGGTAGCGGGCGAAAACAGCTGGGACAAGATGACCTGTATGGTTTCGGCATCCTGCGTTTGGGATAACAATAGAATGATCTCTTTCAATTTCAAGATCAAAATCTCATCATTTACCAAAGATGGATTTTCAAAATAAAAGAGCAGCCCTTCAATATACTTCTGAATCAGAAAGTCATTATTGACCGCTCTCCTGGATTGATTGGTTACCTGGCTACTGGATTGAAAGATGAAAGGAATTTCCTTATCGTACACTTTCTTCAATATATCCGGATGGAACGTAACAATTACAATTTCACCATCGCTGCCGGCATCGGTATTATGTATTTGCTTTCCGGAATTTATACAGTTTAGCAATAAGGAATGATGCGTAGGAATTTTCAGATGATCATCCGCGGATTGATATTCCATCTCTCCTTTCAACATATATAAAAAGCAGGCCTGCTCTGCCACGGGAAAGGCAAACTCAAAAGGAGGCTTTACATCCACTTTCTGAATGAATGTTTTGCCAAACAGCTCAAATTTTTTATATCCGGCGATCATCGGTCTTAATACTCACCAAATTTAGGTAATAATGTTGACCTATCCGTTAAACGCCGTTGTTATGAAATAAGGCGGGCTTCTGAAGTAACAGGTATTTTCAATACTTTAGAAATGAAACAGTTTTGTTCTGCACCTTTGGTGACCGCGTCAAATGCTGCAATATCTATACCTGGTACATTTCCGGTGATGGAAAGATGAACGGAGGTTATTCCGGTGGCATCCATTGACACCACTGCTTCCGTATCCAGTGAAACCGGGTTCATTCCCTTTTCCGTCAAGGCAAAACTGACGGCCATGGTAAAACAACCGGCATGCGCTGCCGCTAACAATTCCTCCGGGTTGGTCCCCTTTTCATCACCAACAAAACGGGTTCTGAAACTATAATTGGTCTGGTTCAGAATTTCACTTTGGGTGGTCAATACACCGCTGCCGTCTTTTATGGTTCCTGTCCAGTGTGCTTTTGCAGTACGTTTCATTTTTTATTGTTTTAAATTATGATGTCACTATTGACGATGTAAAATTGCAAAACAAAAGACAAACGGGTTTTATAAATTCGTTCAATTATTAGGGGATTTGGTTCAATGGAAAAACTTAGCTTCGTACTATGAAAACCTTGCAGATCGCTACCGCGCAGTTTGAGAACCGCAGTGGTGACAAAGCTTACAATCTTTCCGTTATCCACAGCCTCGCCCGGCAAGCCGCCGGCGAAGGCGCCGACGTGATCGCTTTTCATGAATGCTCGGTGACAGGGTATACGTTCGCGCGGCACCTCGACAAAGAGCAGATGCTGGACCTTGCGGAGTTTATCCCGGACGGCCCGAGCATACAGGCGCTGACCGGCATTGCGCGGGAACTGAACATCGTGATACTGGCCGGACTATTTGAAAAAGATGCGGAAGACCGGCTGTACAAAGCATACGTATGCGTAGACAAAAACGGGCTGGTGGCCAAATACCGCAAGCTGCATCCTTTCATCAACCCTCACCTCACGCCCGGCGACCGTTATGTGGTGTTCGACCTGCTGGGCTGGAAATGCGGCATCCTTATCTGCTACGATAATAACGTCATCGAAAATGTAAGAGCCACCACGCTGCTCGGTGCGGACATCATCTTCATGCCGCATGTGACCATGTGCACGCCCTCCACCCGTCCCGGCGCGGGTTTCGTAGACCCGGCGCTCTGGGAACGCCGCCATGAAGACCCCACCTCGTTGCGGCAGGAATTTGACGGGCTGAAAGGCCGCGCCTGGCTGATGAAATGGCTGCCCGCCCGCGCATACGACAATGCCATCTACGCCGTGTTCTCCAACCCCATCGGGATGGACGACGACCAGTTAAAAAACGGCTGCTCCATGATCCTCGACCCCTTCGGCGACGTGATCGCGGAATGCAGGAAGCTGGATAACGACATCGCCATCGCAACAGTAATCCCCGAAAAGCTGCAACAGGCCGGCGGCTACCGCTATAAAAAAGCAAGAAGACCGGAGCTGTACAGGGATGTGATCGGGCAGGCGCACGCTTCCGAACAAAAAGTAGTATGGATGAAGAATAGTTAAACCATGAAACAGGCATTCATCAACTGTCACACCCACGTATTCACCGGCGACCACGTTCCCCCTTACCTCGGAAAAAAAATGCTGCCGGCGCCGCTGGGATATATCCTTACCATCCCGCTGGTCGTTAACTTTTTCCGCTGGTGGTACTACAAGGTCAAACCCTTTCAGTACGGGCGTTTCGCGCGCCGTTTCAGGAAACGTTATTACGAAGCGGGATTGTGGCTGCATCAGCACAAAGCCATCAGCCTGCTGCTGAAAGTGATCGCCGGTATTTTAACGCTGGATGCGATCCTGATCGTACTGGGCTGGAGCGTGACCGGGTATCCCTGGCTGGATGCCGTTACGCAGTTCTTTATCCGCTGGCACCTGCTTCCCGTGCAGCCCGCCCTGCAATACGGGATACTCGTGCTCGTGCTGCTGCTCATCCCTTCCGGGCGCAACCTGGTGTGGTTCATAGCCACCCGCACGCTGAAGCTTCTGAAAATACTGCCCGGCCCGAAAACGCGGCAATACCTCATCCGTTACATGAGCATCGGCCGGTTCGCGTTCTACCGGAAACAACACAATATCTTCCACACGCTCACCCGCCAATACCCGCTGCACACCCGCTTTGTGATCCTGCCGATGGACATGGACTACATGGACGCCGGCAAGCCGCGCCACAACTACATACAGCAGCTCACGGAACTGAAAAGGCTGCGGAAGAACAATCCCGATACAGCCCTGCCTTTTGTATTCGCGGACCCGCGGCGCCTGCAGGCCGATCCCGGTTATATGAACGTGGTGAAAGAATGCCTTGAGCAAGACCATTTTGCGGGTATCAAAACCTACCCGGCGCTGGGTTACTATCCGTTCGACAAAGACCTCCTGCCCCTGATGCTCTATGCCTGCGAGCATGAGATCCCCGTGCTGAACCACTGCATCCGCGGCGTGATCTTCTACCGCGGCGCCAAGAAAAAAGAATGGAATTACCATCCCGTTTTCTCCCAGTCCACCGACGATGAAAAGCTGCAGCTCTTCCAGAAAAAGAACGTGGACTTCTCCACCAACTTCACCCATCCCCTCAATTACCTCTGCCTGCTGGATGAAAAAAGGCTGCGGCAATTGCTGGTCCACTATAACGACAAAGCGCTGTTCGACCTGTTCGGCTTCACGGACGCGGATACGCCGCTGCAAAAAGATCTCTCAAAGCTGAAGATCTGCTTCGGGCATTTCGGCGGGGAAGATGAATGGGCGCGTTACCTGGAAAGCGACCGGGACCTCCGGAACAACATCCTGCAGTTTCACCCGGAAAGGGGACTGAACTTTACGGAAGACTCCGCGCTGGAAGGCATCTGGCGGTATGCCAGCTGGTTCAGCATCATCTACAGCCTCATGCTCCAGTACCCGAACGTATACGCGGACATCAGCTATATCCTCCACGACGCGCAAACCCATCCCCTGCTGAAAACCACCCTGCTGCCGCAAAGCGGCGTATCGGACAGGGTGCTGTTCGGAACGGATTTTTATGTGGTGAGAAGCCAGCAGTCCGACAAACAGATGTGGGCGAACATGGTGGCGGCCTTATCGCCGGAAGAGCTGGAACAGATGGCGATCATCAATCCGCGGAAATTCCTGTTCAACCGCCTACACGGCGCTATGGGAGGTTAAAAGCCGCAGGAAGCTAAAAAAGGAGCTGCCCCCTTGCGGAAAGCAGCTCCGGATGATAGTTGAGTGAAAGCCTTATGATACTCTTAAAACGTCAGGATACCTTTTTGAACGCCTGATCCAGGTCGCCCTTGATATCGTCGATATGCTCGATCCCCAGGGAAATGCGCAGCAGTCCGGGTTCCACGCCCGCGGCTTTCTGTTCTTCCTCGCTCAGCTGCTGGTGCGTGGTGGTAGCCGGATGGATGATCAGCGTTTTGGCATCTCCCACATTCGCCAGGTGGTATATTAACTCCAATGACTGCACGAATTTATCCGCCGCATCTTTTCCTCCTTTTATTTTGAATGACAATACGCCGCCAAAGCCGTTCTTCAGGTATTTTTTACCCAGCTCGTGGTATTTATTGCCCGGCAGGCCCGGATAATTCACGGATTCAACGGAAGGGTGCTGCTGCAGCCATTGCGCCAGCGCAAGGGCATTGTCTACCGTCCGCTGCACGCGGAGGGACAGGGTTTCCAGCCCCTGTATGAACAGGAATGCATTCTGCGGCGCCAGCGCGGGGCCCCAGCTGCGGAGGCCGGTTACGCGCGCGCGGATGATATAGGCGATATTGCCGAAGGGGCTCTCCGCGCCGAATACCTCCCAGAACTTCATGCCATGATACGCATCATCCGGGTCCGTGAACTGTTTGAACTTTCCGTTGCCCCAGTTATAATTGCCGCCGTCAACGATAATACCGCCAATGCTGTTGCCATGCCCGCCGATCCACTTGGTCGCCGCCTGCACCACGATGTTCGCGCCATGCTCGATGGGCCGGAAAAGGTATCCCGCCGCGCCAAAAGTATTGTCCACCACCAGCGGCAGATCATGCTTCTTCGCCACCGCCGCTATCTTCTCGAAATCAGGGATCGCAAAGCCGGGGTTGCCGATCGTTTCCACGTAGATCGCTTTGGTGCGGTCATCGATCTGCGCCTCAAAGCTGGCCGGATCGTCCAGGTCCGCAAAACGCGCTTCCACGCCTATCCGCTTAAAGCTCACCTTGAACTGGTTGTAGGTGCCGCCGTACAGGTAAGACGAGGTCACGAAATTGTCCCCGGGCAGCAGGATGTTGTGCAGGGCAATGAACTGCGCCGCCTGTCCGGATGCGACCGCCAGCCCTCCTACGCCGCCTTCCAGCGCCGCCACCCGTTTTTCGAACACGTCCGTCGTCGGGTTCATGATGCGGGTGTAAATGTTGCCGAACTGCTTCAGCTGAAAAAGGTCCGCCGCATGCGCGGCATCGTCGAACGTGTAAGAAGTGGTCTGGTAAATGGGCACCGCCGCTGCTTTGGTGGTAGCTTCCGGCTGGTAGCCGGCATGGACCTGCAAGGTCTCGAATCGTAATGATGTGTTTGGCATGATGTTTCTTTTTATCCTATTAGTCTACAAATTAGCTAGAGTAAACTACATCTCAAAATAAATTTGCCGGAAGCTGCAGCACATCAAGAAAACCCCGCAGCTCGTCAAAGCAATTATGCGCGCCCGCGGCATTTGCCTTGCTTTGTAGTGGACACCAAAAACCTGTTATATGTTACACACTAAATTTTTCCGGATTATCGCGGTCCTCGCCGTCGCCTCTCTTTCCGCCCTTTCGCTGGATGCCAAAGCCGGCGCGGACCATTTTAAAGTGTACCTGAACAACAAGCTCATCATCGAGCAGTATATGGGCCGCACTTTCACATTGCAGCAATTGCAGCTTGCGGACGCCAATATCAACGACAAGCTGACCTTCCATTACAGCCACTGCGGGGAGATCGGTAAAAGCCGGAAGATAGCGGTAACGGATGCAAAGGGCAAGGTGATAAAGGAATGGAAGTTCGCTGACGCCAGCGGCAAGCAGTCCGGCATGGTGATACCGGTAAAGGAACTGATGGAATTGAAGCGGGACGGCCTTCAGTTCGTTTATTCCGCCCAGCAGCTGCCGAAAGGCCAGGCGCTGGCAGCGCTTCATCTTACCGGCAAGAGCATCGGCTGGCTGCCCGCAGCCACCGGTTGGTTCGTGAAAGTGATGCTGGGCGGCTGGAGGCAGGCCGCATGACACCCGAAGGAAGTTTGCGTCAGGATCCGCTTTTGCAGCGGATCCTGACGTGTTTGTATACACTTATGCGATGTTAACTTACACTTATTGATCTTCTCCTTTTGCGATCAGGAAATTTCGTTATATTGACGGCTCAATCCACCTATACTTATCATGATGATTTCATTGAGCATAACAGATTGGTTCGGTCAGTTACCTGTTTTTGAAAAGATATACTGGTCCATTGCCATCCTTTTTACTTTGTTATTCCTCGTGCAGAATGCGATGAGCCTTTTCGGCGGGGAGCATGACGGCGCTACGGGCGATGTGGATGAAATGCTGGATGCGGACGACGGCATCGGCTTTCAGTTTTTCACGGTCCGTAACCTGTTCGGCTTTTTCACCATCTTCGGATGGGCCGGGCTGGCCTGTATCCATGCGGGGCAATCCGGTACCCTGGTAGTGGTGATCTCCACGGTGGCGGGGCTTGCCATGATGGTGCTGATGGCCTCCCTTTTCTATTATACCGGCAAGCTGGCCTACAGCGGCACGCTGAAGCTGGAAAACGCGGTGTCCGCGCTGGCTACGGTATACCTCACCATTCCCGCATCGCGGGCCGGCATCGGTAAAGTGAACCTCAAGGTCCAGGGCGCGTTCCGCGAGCTGGACGCCATTACCGACGACGGCGAAGAGCTGCGCACCGGCGCCCTCGTCAAAGTAACCCAGGTTTTAAACAACCACGTTCTCCTCGTCACCAAACAAACCTCATAGACCTATGGATTATGTATTGATCGCCATTGTGGTCGCAGTCGTCTTTGTGTTCACCATACTGTATTCCCTGTTCAAGCGGTACAAACGTTGCCCCTCCGACCAGATACTCGTCGTGTACGGCAAAGTAGGCAAAGGGCCGGACGGCTCTCACAGCGCAAAGTGTATCCACGGCGGCGCCGCCTTCATCTGGCCCGTTATCCAGGATTATTCCTTTATGGACCTCACCCCGATCTCCATTGAAGTGAACCTCACCAACGCACTCAGCCGCCAGAACATCCGCGTGGACGTACCTTCCCGCTTCACCGTCGCCATCTCCACCGAGCCCGGTGTGATGACCAACGCCGCGGAAAGATTGCTCGGCCTGCAGCGCCCCGCCATCCACGACCTGGCGAAAGACATCATCTTCGGCCAGCTCCGCCTCGTGGTAGCCACGATGGACATCGAGGAGATCAACAACAACCGCGACAAGTTCCTCGCCAACGTGGCCTCCAACGTGGAAGCGGAGATCAAGAAGATCGGCATGAAGCTGATCAACGTGAACGTAACAGACATCAAGGATGAATCCGGTTACATCGAGGCGCTCGGTAAGGAAGCCGCCGCCAAAGCCATCAACGACGCGAAGAAGAGCGTAGCTGAACAGGAAAAGGTCGGTGAGATCGGTAAAGCCGAAGCGGACCGGGAAAAAGATATCACCATTCAGACCACCCTCAAGAACAGGGACGTAAGCATCGCGGAAACACAGCGCGACCGCGACACGCTGATCGCGGAAGCGAACAAGGACAAAGCCATCCTCATCGCCGCCGCCAACAGGGACGAAGCCATTGGTAAGGCCGAAGCGGAAAGAGATACCCGTATCAAGGAATCCGAAGCCAACGCCATCGCCGTGGAAGGGGAAAACCTCGCCCGCATCAAGATCGCGCAGTCCGAATCAGAAAGAAGGGAAAGAGAGGCCGAAGCCGGCAAACGCGCCATCGCCGCGGAAAAAATACAGTCCGCCAAAGCGCTGGAAGAAGCCTACCTCGCCGAAAAGAAAGCGGAAGATGCGCGCGCGGACAGGGAAAGGGCTTCCCAGAACGCGAACATCGTGGTAAGCGCCGAAATACAGAAACAACGCGCCATTATTGAAGCGCAGGCCGAAGCGGAAAAGATCCGCGAGAAAGCGAAAGGTGAAGCAGACGCGATCTATGCCCGTATGGAAGCGGAAGCGAAAGGTATGTTCGAAATATTGACGAAACAGGCAGAAGGGCTGGACCGCATCGTGCAGGCTGCCGGCAACAACTCCAAAGATGCCGTGCTGCTGCTCATCGCGGACAAGCTGCCGGAGCTGGTGAAAATGCAGACCGAAGCGATCAAGAATATCAAGATCGACAAGGTAACGGTATGGGAAGGCAATAACGGTAAGAACGGCCAGTCATCCACCGCCAACTTCATTTCCGGCCTGTACAAATCCGTGCCGCCGCTGCAGGACATGTTCAACATGGCCGGCATGGACCTGCCGGATTTCCTCGGCAAACAACAAAACGGCGACACCGTGCTTCCCGCGGAAACTACGGAAGGATAAAAATGTTGAGCCATACAAATTAAAACGGGGTGTATCTGACTTTGATACACCCCGTTTTTTACCTTAGCATACAAATAAACCGATACGTGATGATCCGCATCCTGCTTTCCATCTTCCTGTTCTGCGCACTGTCAAACGTTCACGCACAAACGATCACCGCACAGCTCGGCAGGCGGATATTTATCCTGGACAATCCGCCCTTCGAAAGCTGCCATGCCTCCACGATCGTTTCGCTGAAAGGCAACCGCCTCTTGGCCGCCTGGTTTGCGGGCAAACATGAAGGCAGCAGTGATGTGGGTATATGGACCGCCGTATATGAAAAAGGAAAATGGGGCGCGCCGAAAGAAGTAGCCAACGGCATCATCAACGATACGCTTCGCTATCCCTGCTGGAACCCCGTGCTGTTCCGCACCAGCGCCGGCAAGCTTTTTCTCTTTTACAAAGTAGGCAAATCGCCGCGGGAATGGTGGGGCATGATGATGACCTCTGCGGACAACGGCAGGCGCTGGAGCGCGCCGGAACGGCTGCCGGACGGCATGCTCGGGCCAATCAAGAACAAGCCCGTGCAGCTGAAGAACGGAGACATCCTCTACCCTTCCAGCACGGAAAGCGCCGATGAAAAAGAATGGCATATACACATCGAAAGATCCGACCGCAACGGGCGTAACTGGACGCGCATACCCATCAACAACGATACCTTCGGCGTAATACAACCCAGCATTCTCACATACCCGCATGATTCGCTGCAATTACTGTGCAGAAGCCGGCAGAATTACATCGTGCAATCCTGGTCGGCGGACAACGGCGCTACCTGGGGACCATTGAGCATTACGGAACTGCCCAATCCCAATTCGGGAACGGATGCCGTTACTCTGCAAAACGGCCTGCAGGTGATGGTGTACAATCCCCTGTTCCAGGGGCGCGAATGGTGGGAAGGCAGGAGCAGGCTGCATGTGGTGGCCTCGGAAGACGGCCGCAAGTGGCAATATGTTTTTTCACTGGAAAACCAGCCGAAGGGAGAATACAGCTATCCCGCAATCATACAGGCCGAAGATGGCATGGTGCATATAACGTATACGGCAGAACGAAAGAATATCCGGCATGTGGTGCTGCACATTAAACGATAACCACCTCAATCCCCATATCTTCCAGCAGCTTCACCATATGCTCGGAAATCCCTTTATCGGTAATGATCTGGTCTACTTCTTCCAGGCGGCAGATCTTTCCGAAACCCCGCTTGCCGAATTTGGAAGAATCCGCCAGCACAATGGTTTTCTGCGCCGCCGCGATCATTTGCTGGTTCAGGTGCGCTTCCATGATATTGGTAGTGGTCAATCCAAACTCCACATCAATGCCATCCACGCCGAGGAACAATTTGCTGCAGGAAAAATCGCCCAGCACCTTTTCAGCATATGGGCCGGCCACGGATGATGAATTATTGCGGATCAGTCCCCCCAGCTGCATGACCTCGATTTCATGATAACGGTTCAGTTCCAGCGCCACATTCAACGCTGAAGTAATGATCATCAGCGGGCCACGTGGCTGTATATGCTTCGCCAGGGCCAGCACCGTAGTGCCGGAAGCAATGATGATCGCATCGCCGGGAACGATCAGCGAAGCGGCCATCTTGCCGATATTATTCTTCTCCTCACGGCGTATCTTCTCCTTTTCGTTGACAGGCTTGTCATTCGTATAAGGGTTCTGCACCGTGGCGCCGCCATGTGAGCGGTAAAGCAATGATTTATCCTCGAGCAGCTTCAGATCCTTTCGGATTGTTACACCTGAAACATCCAGCTCCTTACACAATTCTACCACATTCACATACCCTTTTTCATACAACCGGCTTAGAATAAACTTGTGCCGCTCGGCGATATTGATCATTGACATAGAGAATAATATTTATGCTGATGAACGATGGAATCTTTTTATGCATATTGAAAACCATCACATTACAAAATACTGTGATTTCTTCCGGTCTTTAAATTACGGAGGTTTTTATAAAAAACAGGTAATAAAGATCGGGCAAAAATAGAATTATTAATTAGTTAACATGGATAAAGATGTCAGATTCAAAACTGAGCATTCTTTTTCAGCCGTTTAATGAAATGCCGGTTACCTTGGCAAGATTACGGATTATTAAATAAATTAGTTACGATTTATTTGTTTTTGTTTTATTTTTTATAGATTTGTCGCGAAATGAAATAATCCAAAAGCCAAAATCAGTTATCACGTTGAAAAACACTTAGCCGGGTAACGCTGGCGGATATGAGGGCAAACAGAAGAAAAAAACGCTTATGAAGAACATGGTAACGGTGACCGTTACCGGCTTTTAAACACTTTTAAATTATCCATTTACAAATTGAATGATTGTGCTTATGAATGTACAGCGCCCGGCTGTTCCATGCCGGCATTACGCACTTTTCGAAAAACGGGCAGACATCTCTGCAAAACTTACCACTTACACTGCTAAATCCAACATTTATGAAGCTATTTAAACGATTCCAACTCTTTCGATGCCTATCGGTTTGCTTCGGGATCATTTGCCTGACTACGTTATCGCTGCGGGCGCAGGACCTGGCCGTTACCGGCAAGGTGATCTCCGCGGCTGACGGCACGCCGCTGATGGGTGTAAGCATCCAGGTAGAAGGCACTTCAAAGGGCGTGGCCACCGACCTGAACGGCGCCTTCAGTATCAGCGCGCCTGCGGGCTCCGTGCTCAAATTCACTTTTATCGGCTACATCGCCCAGGAGGTGAAAGTCGCCAAAGCCGGCATGATACAGGTGAAGATGCAGGAAGATGTGCAGAAGCTGAACGAAACGGTGGTGGTAGGCTATGGCACACAGAAGAAAGCCACCCTTACCGGAGCCATCGCTACAGTAGACATGTCCGAGAAAGAAGGGCAACCGATCGCCAACGTATCCAACGCCCTGCATGGCACTCCCGGCCTTTTCGTGAACCTCAGCAACAGCCAGCCCGGCGTTGACCGTTCCACGATCCGCATCCGCGGCGTGGGCACGCTCAATAACAACAACCCGTTGGTGCTGGTGGACGGTATTGAATATTCCATGGACGAGCTGAACCCGAACGATATCGAATCCATTTCCGTACTGAAAGACGCCGCTGCCGCCATCTACGGTTCCCGCGGCGCCAACGGCGTTATTCTCGTGACGACCAAAAAGGGCCGCGGCACACCCCGCGTGAACTACGGTTTTTACCGCGGGCTGCAGAAAGCCACTTACCTGCCGGACGTGATCGAAGATCCGATCCAGTACATGCGGCTGAAAAACCAGGCCCTGATCAACGAGAACAAAGCAGTAGACTATTCCGATGCGGAGATCGCGGAATACCAGGAGGGCATGAAAACAGACCCGATCACCTACCCTTCCAATAACTGGTACAAGATCGCGCTGAAGAACGGTATGATCCAGAAACATGACCTGAGCGTTTCCGGCAGCACGGAAGACTATCAATACCGGCTGTCTCTCGGCTTCCTGAACAGGGACGGCATCATGTTCGGCCCCGGCAACCATGCCAAGAACTATTCCCTCGGCCTGAACGCTTCCATGAACGTTACCAAAAAGCTGAAAGTGGGCGTTACGCTGGACGGCTACTACCGCAACTACACCATTCCTTCTTACAACAGCTTCTGGCAATACCTTTCCCGTACCCTGCCCATCCTGACGGATACACTGGCGGACGGCCGCTATGGCAATTCCTGGCTGCGCACCCCCGGACGTAATAACTGGGAAAACCCGCGCATGCTGGCGTACGGCGCTATCAGCACCAAGCTGGTGCAACGGTTCCTGGCAACGGTTTTCGCGGAATACAAGCTGCCGTTCGACATCACCTACAATATCAAATTCGGTGTGGACAAGTACGACGGCCTGCTGAGCGAGAACTTCCCCCGGCTGCAAACCTTCAACCCGAAAACCGGCGCCGCCATCAACTGGAACAGTCCCGCTACCGCGCCAAGGTTCGGCAAAACGGACGAGAACGATCTCAACATACACTTCTACAATACGCTGAACTGGGCGAAGTCATTCAACAAGCACAACGTTTCCGCCATGATCGGCGCGAGCTACGACAACTTTGAAACGGACCAGTTCAATGCGAGCATGACGGGCTATAAGGACGATCTGCTGCCGGTGCTGGATGCGGGCACGATCTGGAATGCCACCAGCGGTAACATCACCCGCGACGTGATCATGTCCTACTTCAGCCGTGTGAACTACGATTTCGACAACAAATACCTGTTTGAATTTACTTTCCGTGCGGACGGTTCCGCCCGCTTCGCCAAAGGCAACCGCTGGGGTTACTTCCCCGCTATGTCCGCCGGCTGGCGCATCGACCGGGAAGATTTTTTCCAGTCCAACTTCATCGATCAACTGAAGCTGCGCGCGTCCTGGGGCCAGCTGGGCAACCAGGCGGTGGACCTCTACAGGTATTTTTCTACCGTAAGCCTGGGGCAGGACTATAGCTTCGGGGGAACACTTTCTTCCGGCGGCGCGGTAACCGCTTATTCAGACCCTACTATTCACTGGGAAACCACTACTACCTATAATGGCGGTATCGACCTGACCATGTGGAAAAATCGCATCGGCGTTACCATCGATGTGTATAAGAAACGGACGAGCGACATCCTCCGTCCTGTAGAACTGCCTTCACAAGTAGGTAATCTCGCCGGCGCCCAACGGAACGTGGGTACGGTTGACAACACCGGGGTAGAATTTACACTGCAATACAAGAATAATTTCAATGAACTGAATTATTCCTTCTTTGGCAATGTCGCCTACAACAAAAATGAAGTGATTGACCTGAAAGGCGAGATCCTCTACGGCTCCGGCACGATCACCCAGGCCGGCTACCCGCTCGAATCTTACTTCATCTACGAGGCAGACGGCTATTTCCAGAATGATGCGGAAGTTGCCAAAGGCCCCACCCAAAGCAACGACGTAAGGCCGGGCTACATCCGCTATAAAGATGTAACGGGAGACGGCGCCATCACCGGTGACGACCGTGTTGTGATCAACACATCGTCCATCCTGCCGAAATATACTTTCGGGTTCGGCCTGAACCTGGACTACAAGGGCGTTACACTAAGCAGCGCCTTCCAGGGCATAGCCGGCGTGAAAGTATATCCTACGGCTAACCTCGCTTATCCGTTCAATAACGGTGCGAACGCCACAAAGGAATGGGCGACCGATACCTGGACGCCCGAGAACCCGAATGCGCGTTTCCCGATACTCACCACCGCTTCCACCTGGAACTTCTCACAACGCTCCACCTTCTGGCTGCGCGACGGTTCCTACCTCCGCCTGAAAAACATCCAGCTGGGCTACAACCTGCCCCAGTCATGGCTGAGCAAAGTGAAGATCAACCGGGTGAACGTATATGTGAATGCGGAAAACCTGGTGACCTTTTCAAAGTATGACGACTTTGATCCGGAATCCCTGCTGGACAGGACCAACGTGTACACCTACCCGATGCTGAAAACCTTCAGCGCCGGCCTGAACGTTACTTTATAATGCTACAAATCATGCATATGCAAAAGATATTTTTACTGGCCGGATGTTCCGGCCTGATAATGGCCACAGGTTGTAATACCGACCTGCTGAACCAGCTCCCGAAAGACCGGTATGTGGAAGAAACTTTCTGGAGCTCGCCCGAAAAAGCCGACGCAGGTTTGTCGGCATGCTACTCTATATTGAGAAACGACGGGATCTACGGCGGTAAAGGCAGCAACAACGCCACCGCCCTATGGGAAGAAACGGCTTCACCCAATGCCTACAATTACAGCAACAGCATGAGCTACAATGCCATTGCCAGCGGCCTGCAGGAATCCAATTCCGGCGGCGTGATCTCCTCCCGCTGGGCGGACGCTTACGGCGGGATCGGGCGCTGCAACACCTTTCTTGTAAAGGTGGATGACGTACCGGAGATGAATGATGCTGTAAAAGACAGGATGAAAGGTGAAGCGTTCTTCCTCCGTGCATTCTATTATTTCCTGCTGCAAAACTATTATGGAGATGTACCGCTGATCCTGGACCCTCCGGATGCGCTCACCCAGTCTGACCTCCCCCGCACCGAACGTGCACAGGTAGTAGCGCAGATACTGAAAGACCTGGACAGCGCGGAACTGAAGCTGCCTTACAAATACACGGCGGCGACGGATAAAGGCCGCGCTACAAAAGGAGCAGCCATGGCGTTGAGAGCAAAGCTGCTGCTGTATGAAGCCAGCCCGCTTTTTGCCGGCACGAATGATGCACAGAAGTGGAAAGCCGCGGCAGATGCGGCAAAGGAGCTGATGAACGCATCCGGACAAACCGGTTACGGCCTGTTCCCGGACTACCGCCAGCTTTTTATGATCGCCAATGAAAATAACAAGGAAGTGATCTTTGACGTGCAGTACATGTTCCCGAACCAGGGCAGCTCGTTTGACCTGATCTGCCGCCAGTACGGCACCAACCAGCCGCTGCTGGGCCTCGCACAGGCTTACCTGATGGACGATGGCCTGCCCGCTGACGAATCGCCGCGCTACGACCCGGATCATCCGTACCTGAACCGCGATCCGCGCCTCTATGGTACCATGACCTTCCCTGGTGACATGTACATGGGCGAAGTAGTGACCAACACCCGCTTTGCGATCACCGGCTTCGGCATGAAGAAATTCAGCATCTACGACCGTGAAAAGCCCCCGTCAGACAAAGCCTCGCTCGTGAACGGCCAGTCCGAAACCAACTTCATCGTGCTGCGCTACGGAGATATATTGCTGATGTACGCCGAAGCACAAAACGAATTCGGCGGCCCGACCAGCGATGTCTACGATGCGCTCGATACCCTGCGCGGCCGCGTAGGCATGCCCAAAATTACGCGCGACAAAACACAGGCGGAACTGCGTACCATCATCCGTCATGAAAGACGCATAGAGCTGGCAGGTGAAGGCCAGTATTACAACGACATCCGCCGCTGGAAAACCGCGGAAGTAGAACTCAACGGAGATGTATACAAATACAGCGGCGACCGCCTCGAAACAAGAAAATTCAATCCTGCCAGGGACTACTGGTGGCCAATACCGTTAGCAGAAAGAGATTTGAACCCTGCGCTTGAGCAGAACGATTTTTACTGATTACATTCATAAGTGGAATTAAAGACAAAGGCGGGAAGTTCTCTTCCCGCCTTTTTTGTTTGGTATCAAGTATAAAGAGTAGCGCCTATTGGCATTGTTTCATATCATGCACGGCCGGGTAGCTGAATGTGTTCTTCAGGTACCAGCGGGCTTTATAGATCTTCAATCCGCTTTGGTAAAACACCGTGTTCCCTTTTGCATCCATCACCTCGTCCGTCCACCAGCTTGTTTTGGGGCGGATGATGATGGTGGGGAAAGCAGCATCGCCGGAAGACACGCTCTTGATGTTCGCCTGGAGCACGTTGGCCTCTTCCAGCTTCTTCGTATCAAGATTGTAGGTGTACACATTGGTGGTGTTCGTCAGCCACAGCGCGTTTTGTCCATATACCGGGAACAGGTCATGCGCATCTTTCCCCGGCAGGCTGACCGCATCCTTCTGCGTCAGCGCGGGTTCCCCGCAATTGAAATTGTAGGTGAAAGACAGCAGCTGATGGTCCGCGGCGGACCACAGCACCTGGTTCTTCTCGTCCCACACCACGTTATGCCCGAAAGCCAGCGGGAAATTTTTGCTGTAGACCTCCGTGGCCGCCTTGGTGGTATCCACCCTGAAAACGGTCATGAAGTTGCCCGTGCTGGAAGCGCTCACGATATTGCCGTCCGGCAGCAGCTCGGCGGAATGCGTGTTGCCGCCTGCGTAGGCGTAGAACACTGTTTTTTTGTCCGCGATCCTCACCAGCGCCACACCGCCGCCCGAGGCCGTTACCAGGATGTACTTTCCATTGTAAACCGGCTTGGCGTCGCTGGTATTGGTGAACCAGGCCAGGTGTTCGGGTTTTACGTTGGACTCCTCTGGCTTCCATTCCCAGAATATCTGTTTGGATGCAACATCGGCAATGGCTACACGATTATGAAGCTGCTCCGCCAGCACAATGCATTTTTTGCAATCTGCCACCGTAGCGGGCGGCTTCGGTTCTTCCGTGCCCGGACCGGGCCCGGGGTTTCCGTCCCCCGGGCCTTCCGGCGTAGCGCTTCCTTTTCCGCAGGCGATGATGCTGCACATCATGCTGCCAAACATCCAGATCGAAATTCGTTTCATATCGTTTCGTTAGTATTTGTCATTCTGCTCCAGGTTGGGATTCAGCTCCCGTTGTGTATGCGGGATCGGCCACCAGTAGTCGCGCGTTTTGTCGAACGAGCGCACTTCTATCTGCTCGTCCTCCGAATTACGGATGGCAGCGTTCATCACTACTTCAGCCGTTTTCCAGCGGCGGATGTCGTTGTAATAGAATCCCTCAAACGCCAGCTCCGTTCTGCGTTCCTGGCGGATGGCAGCGCGCATTTCCTCCTGTGTGAGGTCTGCCGCCAGCTTCGGCATACCCGCGCGGCCGCGGATGGTATCTATCGCCTTGTAAACGTTTTCATCCGGACCAACCGCTTCATTCTGCGCTTCGGCGTACATCAGCAGCACGTCCGCGTAGCGGATCACCATATAGTTGATCTCGGAACGGCCGGCCTGGTTGATGAGGTTACTGCTGGGCTCGCTGTCGTAGATGCTGTATTTCTTCACGCCATAGCCCGTGAGCTTGAAAGGCGCGGAAGGCGTGGTTACTTCGCCCAGGTAGGTATCGCCCGGATATACGATCGTCTGGTACATGCGCGGATCGCGGTTTTCGTAGATGTTCGCCGGGTTGAACTCCGGTGACTCCGCCGCGGGCAGGCCGTCTTTCATCAGGTAGCTTTCGATCATGTCACGCAGGGGCGCATTGGTGCCGTACTGGCGGCAGATCAGGTCAAAAGCGCTGCCATAACCCGGTTGGGAAACGGTAAACTGCACATCGAACACTGTTTCCTGCTTGTTCTCGTTGGCCGGCATGAACAGCTGGCGGTAGTTCGGGAACAGGCCATACCCTGCTGTGGAAGCCATGTCCATCACCGCTTTGGCGGCGGCGGCGGCATCGCTCCATTTGGTCAGGTCGTTGGAAGGATTGTTGAGCGGGCTGGCCTCAAAGAGCAGCACTCTTGCCTTCAGCGCCAGGGCGGCGCCTTTGGTGGCACGGCCGATGTCGTTGCCCGTATATTTCGGCGGCAGCACGGCGGCGGCGGCATCCAGGTCTTTCAGCACCTGCGTTACCACTTCTTCCCGGGTGTTGCGCGGCAGCTTGCCCTGCGTTGCCAGATCAGGCTCGTCGAGTATCAGGGGAACGCCACCGTAGTAAGTAGCGAGCATGGAATAATACAGGGCGCGCAGGAAGGTGGCTTCCGCCTTCGCCCGGTTTTTCAGCGCGTCCGCCATAACCGGCACCTTGTCGATATTCGCCAGCAGCGTATTACAACGCCCGATGCCCACATAGCAATGCAGCCAGCGTTCGGCAATGATGCCGCCTGTTATATTGCCGGTGGTGGCGTTGGTAGCGGTATGCGTGCCCAGCGCTATCACCCCGAAGCCGCCGGAGTTATCGTAGTTATACGCATTGGGCGTAGCCGTTTCTTCCCATAACGGGGTCGCATATCCGAAAAGGCCGTCTTCATGCAGCACTGCATAACAGCCTGCAAGACCCGCCATGGCTTTTTTCTCTGAATCCCAGAATGTTTCCGTCGTATAGCGGTCATTAGGCTTTACGTCCAGCAGCTTGCCGCAGCCGGAGGCTATGAGCAGGCTGAATAATATATAGCTGATGTGTAATTTTTTCATGGTCTCGAATTGTAAAATAACAGGTTAAAAAGTAACATTCAGGCCAAAGCTCACGGTCTTCAGTGAAGGATATTCATAAATATCGTCTCCCGCCGCGTTGGACGCAACGTCTTTCTCAGGATCAAAGCCGTTGAACTTCGTGAAGGTCAGCAGGTTTTCGGCGTTGGCGAATACGGCCAGCCGCTGTATCCTGATCCTGCTCAGGATCGCTTTTGAAAACTCGTACTTCAGCTGAATGTTCTTCAACCGCAGGTAAGAGCCGTTTTGCAGGAAGAAAGAAGAAGCGTTGCCGGTGGCGTACATTTCCGGTGCGCCCGTGGCGGTAGTCAGAATGGGCAGACGGGCGTTCCTGCGCTCAGGGGTCCAGGAATCGGTGATCCACTCTTTGGTAACGCCCGCACCATTGTTGAACGGCGCCACCAGGTTCAGTGAAGTATAGTGATTGATGCCCTGTACGCCCTGCCAGAAGGTTTCCAGCCGCAGGTTCTTATACCCGAAGTTAGCATTGAAGCTGTAGTTCCATTTCGGAATAGAGCTGCCAACGATCACGCGGTCATCCCCATCTATCTTGCCGTCTTTCACCACATCACGGTATTGCAGGTAACCGGGCTTTACACCGCCGCCTACGGTAGCGCTGTTGGCTATCTCTTCCGGCGTCTGGTAAATGCCGATGGCATCATAGAGGTACCAGGAATCCAGCGCATACCCTTCTTTCACGATCTTCCTGCCGGAGATCATCACTTCCCCGTTCAGGTCTACCACTTTGTTCTTTACATAGCTAACGGCGCCGGCTACTTCATAGCTGAAATCACCCAGGCGGTTGCGGTGTGTGAGCATAAGGTCAATCCCATCGTTATCCACTACGCCTACGTTCTGCTGCGGACCGGCAAGGCCGCCCACCTGCTGCGGAATGTTCACCCGGCGCAGGATGCCCTCTGTTCTTCTTTTGAACACGTCCACGCTACCACCCAGCAATCCGTTCCAGAGGCTTACGTCCACACCGGCATTGTAGGAGGTAGTGGTTTCCCAGGAAATGGTGGGATCGTTGTAGCTCGTTACGGCTCCGCCGGGGCTGACAACGTTATTGAAAGGATAATCATAAGGCTCGCCCAGCACTACATTAGGTTCGTAGCTGTACAGCGGCACCGCCTGGTTACCCAGCTTGCCCCATGAAGCGCGCAGCTTCAGCAGGTCTATTTTCCGGGCATTCTCCATGAAAGGCTCCTGATCTATCCGCCAGCCGGCAGATACGGAGGGGAAAGCACCCCAGCGGTTATCAGACGCAAAACGCGAAGAGCCATCGTAGCGAAGCACTGCTTCCAGGAGGTATTTATCGCGGTAAGCATAGTTCACACGGCCGAAATAAGACAGCAGCCGGTCATCCGTAACGCTGCCCGCGTTGCGCATGTTCAGGGAACCCACGTCCAGGTCGGTCAGCGTATTATCAAAATACCCTTCAGAGGTAGCGCTGAAATCGCCATAATGGAAGCTGTTATAGCTGCTGCCCAGCATCACCTGCACATCATGGTCTTTGGCAAACTGGCGCTGCCAGTTCAAGGTATGATACAGGGAAAGGCCGGTGCGGTTCTCGTTATAATTGGTAGAATAAGGATTGACGTTATAGTTGTTGGGCACGCCGGTGATCGGGTGGAAGGACTGGATGTAAGGCACGAAGGTCTCGGCCTTCCCGTCCAGCTTGTCAAGCCCCAAAGTAGCGCTGTAGGTAATATCGAAAGGCAGCTTGTAGTCGGCGTTCACCTTTACAAGATTACGTTGTACGTAGTGATCGTTCCGGCCTTCCTTCAGCAGCATGATGGGGTTCTCGATGGTATTGCGGCCCGGTGTGGTGAACACGGTGGAACCATACTTCCCGTCTTCCGTATAAGGCGTAAAGATGGGCAGCACGCGCATCAGGCGGTTGAAGTAGTAGCCGGTGGCGTCGGAGCCGCCGAAAGCGGGCTCGGAATACACGCGGTAGTTTCCAACGAGGCTCGCCCCGATCTTCAGGCGTTTTGATACATCGGCGTTCACGCTGATGTTGAGAGAATAGCGGTTGGCATGGTTGGCGTCGATGAGGATACCGTCCTGGTCCATATACCCGAGGCCGATATTATAAGTCACTTTTTCCGTACCGCCGGAAACGCGGAGGTTATGCTGCTGGATGTACCCGTTCTTCATCACCTGGTCGAACCAGTTGATATTCGGATAGGCATAAGGGTTAGTAGCCATGCCGTTCCGGTATTCCTCTATCTGTGCGGCGGAGTAGTTCACGGAAGCCGGCGATTTGCCTTCGTTGATGAGCGCCTGGTTCTTCATTTCCATGTACTGGATCGGGTCCCACACTACGTCGGGCAGGAAGGTCGGTTGCTGATTGCCATAGGAGAAGCTGTAATTCACTTCCGCCTTTTCTCCTTTTCTGCCTTTCTTGGTAGTGACAAGAATAACGCCATTGGCGGCGCGGGAACCGTAGATCGCCGCGGAAGCGTCTTTCAGTACGGTGATGCTTTCAATGAAATCCGGGTTGATCTCGTTCAGGTTATATTCCACACCATCCACCAGCACCAGCGGGCTGCTGTTGTTCATGGTGCCTACGCCCCTGACGCGGATATCTCCCACATCCTGCCCCGGTTTGCCGCCCGCCTGGTTCACCCAGAGGCCGGACACGCCATGCAAAGCCTGGCTGGCGTTGGTGATCGGCCTGTCTTCCATGGTTTTCATTTCCAGTACGGACAAAGAGCCGGTGAGGTTTACTTTCTTGCGGGTGCCGTATCCTACCACTACTACGTCCGTCAGCTCGTTATTGGCGGTCTGTAAGCGGATATTGAAGCTGGTTTGCGTGCCGATGACGATCTCCTGCGTTTTATAACCGATGAAAGACACCACCAGCGTAATACCGGGACCGGAAACGTTCAGCGAAAAGCTGCCGTCTTCCCGGCTGATGGTATTGGTCTGCGTACCTTTTTCATGGATGGAAGCACCGATCAGCGGCTCTCCTTTTTCATCCGTTACCTTGCCCGTAATGGTAACATCGCGGGGTTGTTCGGCAACGGGATAAAAAGTAACCGGTTCGGGCTTTTGCTTGATGACGATCATGTTGTTGAAGAGCGTCCAGGTCAGCGGCTGACCGCTGAGCACGCTGTCCATCACCGCTATGAACGGCGCATCTTTAACAGAAAGGCTTACGTTGTGCGCTTTCTGCAAATCGGTCCAGGTATAGATGAAGGTATAGCCGGTCTGTTTTTTGATCCTGGAAAAGATCTTTTCCAGTGAAACGTTTTGCTCTGAAAGAGAGATCTTCTGCGCATAACTTTTTGCCGAAGCTGTCATGCAGACCACCAGAGAGAAAAAAGCGATAAACTTCATAATAAGCAACGTTTCACGAATACTCCGGCGCCTCCGCCAGGAAGACGGCCGGAAAGAAAATAATTCCATAACTTAGATCAGTTTTTTGGTTAAGTATTAAACAGTCGAGTTTATAACAAGCTGACCAGAATTCGCCGCCAGGAGTGTCACTACCACTTCTGGCTTTTTTCTGTCAGGCTGTATTAAAGATATTGAACGGTCAGCACCGCTCCCTGCAGCCGGAAACGCACTTTCCCCGTCAGTTCCAGCGCTTTCAGCACGTCAGACATCCGGCTGTTGCGGGGGATCTCCGCAAAGAACATTTCCTTGTGGTCTTTTCCTTCATAGACCACTTCCACATCGTACCAGCGGGCTACCTGCCGCATGATCACTTCCAGCGAAGCGCTCCTGAAATCGAAATACCCGTTCTTCCAAGCCACTACTTCATCCGTTTCCACGTTCTCCGGCCGCCCGGGGCCATTGCTGCCGGCGGCGGACTGCTGGCCGGGCTTCAGCAGCACGCTCTTTGAAGAACGCGAGAACCGCACGGCGCCTTCCAGCAGTGTGGTTTTGATCTCCTTTTCATCCCGGTAAGCCATGATATTGAAATGCGTACCCAGCACGCGCACATCGGCATCATCCGCCTTCACAATAAAAGGCCGCGAAGCGTCGTGGGCCACTTCAAAATATGCTTCCCCTGTCACCTCCACCTTTCTTTCCTTACCGGTAAATGCGACGGGGAAGCGGAGCGTTGACGCCGCGTTCAGCCAGACTTTCGTTCCGTCCGGCAATGCCAGCTGAAAGGTCCGTGCCGTGGGCGTTGTAATCGTATTATAAGCGGTCATGGAGGTAGCGGCGGCCGCGGCGGTATAGGCAAGGTTTCCTCCCTGCATCAATACCCGGGTGCCGCCCTGTGTGGCCACCTGCCCGTCTCCCAGGCTGTCCAGCACCACTTCGCGGCCATCAGACAGCGTAAGCACAGCGCCCTGGCGGCCGGGTTCCTTATCATTCAGCAGCGGCTGCTTTTCCACAATAACGGGAGGAGAAGGTACAGGACGCAGCAGGTAGGCGCCGGCAGCAATAAGCGCGAGCACAGCGGCCGCAGCCGTCCACCGTACCACGCGGCGGCGGATGTTGATAACGGCAGGCTCCAGCCCCACGCGGCGGCGGACCTGTTGCAGCATGCGCTGCTCATGCTCCGCTTCGTTCTTTGCCAGCGAGGAAGGAACGTACACCGGATCATCCTGGTGCCGGTTATACCATTCCGCATACTCCCGGGCTTCTTCGGGCGTGATGGTATTGTTCAGCCATTTTTCTTCAAGTTCCTGTAAGCGTTTGTCGAGATGTTGGTCAGGCATAAGGTGCACCCTTTCCTAATAAGTCGATGCAAAAAGGAAAAGTCCTAGTACCAGCATAAAAAAAATTTGTCCGAGACGGATACGAAGGGATTTAATAGCGCGGTAGAGATGATATTCAACATTTTTTTCGGAGATCTGTAAATGCCGGGCGATCTCGCGGTGGGCAAAGCCTTCTTCCCTGCTCAGCTGGTAAACCAGCCGGGCCTTTTCCGGAAGATCGGCCACCAGGCGGGCTAACTTGTTCCGCAACTCATCGAAATGCACTTTCTGTTCCAGGGAATGATCGGCTGCTTCCGGCATTTCCGCCGCACGGGATTCATGCGCGGTGATCCTGCTGCGGCGAAGGCGGGCGTCGATCACTTTATATTTCATGGCTACCGCCAGGTAAGCGCGGAGCGGGCCGTCCACAGCGATCGTGTGGCGGCGGTTCCATATATCGGCGAACACGTCCTGCACGAGGTCTTCCGCAACGGCCAGGTCGTTGAGCTTGTTGGCCGCAACAGCGAACATCAGCTTCCAGTAACGGTGGTAAATTTCCGTGAAAGCAGCTTCATCACTGTTCTTCAGCGATTGTATCAGTTCTCCGTCTGTATAGGTATCATACAATGACATCGTAGCATTGAACATTTATCTCCGGATAAAGATAAGGAACGGATAAATTCTGGTTGACGTGGAACTTAAAGTTAATAAAAATATAAGATTGCCGTCAGGGATTATTTTCCAGCACGCTGATCAGTATTTTTTTACCTCTTTCGTCCAGCTCACCGGGTATGCCGGTGGAATCGGACGGGATAAAATGTCTTTTGAACGCTTGTATAGCGGCAGTGGTATCTTTCAGATCGTATCCCACGGTGCGCAACGCCTGCAGGGTGGAAAACTGTTCCGGCACCTGTACCAGCGAAGTATCGCCGTACCAGAGGCCGAAGCCCTTCTGCGCCAGCTGGTCCCACGGAAACAACGCACTGGGATC
Source organism: Chitinophaga cymbidii (assembly GCF_007992715.1). GTDB lineage: Bacteria > Bacteroidota > Bacteroidia > Chitinophagales > Chitinophagaceae > Chitinophaga > Chitinophaga cymbidii. The sequence continues at coordinate 370,580 of NZ_BKAU01000004.1, read as the reverse complement.
GTTCTTGCGGCGCGGCGCGATATCCCCGTGGCCGATGAAGTTGGATGCGGGAATATTATAGCGATGCTTTAGCGTATCCAGCAGAATGACCAGGCTGCGTATCTGCGCCGGTTCAAAAGGTTCGAAGCCGTTATTGTCCAGCTCAATGCCGATGGAAGATGAATTGATGTCCGTCATGGTCCCCCACCGGGCCACGCCGCCGTGCCATGCCCGCAGGTAATCGTTGAGCATGTGATGGATGGTGCCGTTGCGGCAGATCACGTAGTGCGCGCTCACCTGCGTACGTTCGAGGGTAAAGGTGCGCAGCGTTTGTTCGCAGGAGTTTTGCGCGGTATGATGAATGATCACGAAGTTGGGCTTGCGCAGGTTGAAGTTGGTGGTGCCCGCCCACCAGGGCACAACCGGCACCGAATCTACCGCTACGCCCGCGGGCTGTTGCCTTAAAACGGCCGCCCACTGTTTGGCCTGCTGGCGGTACACTTTATTGGTAGCCTTGTAAGGCTGCGGTGAGCATGCGCAGCACATGGCTACCAGGGTGAGTATGATGAACTGCTTCATATTTAAAGCTACGATTTAATCATGAAACCCGTTTCGGGGCTACACAGGATGATACACAAACCTTGCCGTTTTTATAGTCTGTAAATCCGGATATATATTATCTTTATCTCATTGAAAAAACTCCTCCAGAAAATATTCCGCAAACCCGTGATCTGGCTGGCAGACAGGATTTCCTCCCGGCCGGACAGCGCCGCTGTGTTCAGCTCGCTCTCCCAGTTGCAGCAGGACATCCTCAACGGTAAACAGGACAAAGGCCCGCTCCTCTCCTGCCTTCCCGAAAAAGCCCGCTACATCATCTTCTCCGATCAGCACAAAGGCGCCCGCGATGCGGCAGACGACTTCATGAACGCGGCGGACAACTACATGGCCGCATTAAGCTGGTATTACGGGGAAGGCTACACTTTTATCAACCTTGGCGACTGTGAGGAACTCTGGGAAAATACGCCCGGCGCCGTTATTGAAAAAAACAGGCTGTCATTATTGGAAGAAGCTAAATTCCTGCAGCAGGAACGCTATTACCGCATCTTCGGGAATCACGACCTGGAATGGAATTACGTGGTGCCGCGCATGCAGTTCCTCAAGCCGCTCTTCGGCGCGAAGCTGAAAGTATATGAAGGGCTGATCCTGCAAATACCTTACAACCAGCAAACCTTTTCCATCCTGCTCACACACGGGCACCAGGGCGATCAGCGCAGCGATGGCAACGCTTTCTCCAAATGGTTCGTCGCGGCCATCTGGACGCCCATACAGCGTTTCCTGGACATCCGCATGAACACCGTTTCCGATTCGTTCGACCTGGTGGATACGCACAACATCGTGATGTATGAATGGACGCTGCAGTACAAAAATACCTTCCTCATTTCCGGGCATACACACAAGCCAGTATTCGCTTCCCTCGATCATATCGACCGGCTGACGAGACAGCTGGAACGCGCGGAACAGGCCGGTGATCCAGATCTTGCAGCCAAACTGAAAAACGACCTGGCCAAACGGCAGGCGGAATATGCGGGGAAAAAGTTTGTGAAAACGATGGCGCAGCCGACCTACTTCAACACCGGCTGCTGTTGTTTTGATGACGGGGATATTACCGGGATAGAGATATCCGAAGGATTCATCCGGCTGATAAAATGGGAAGAGGGCGAACGCAAGGTGCTGGAAGAATCGCCGCTTTACTACCTGTTTGAGCAATTGCCATCATAGCGGACATCCTGTGTAGATGCCGTTAAAGCAATGCTCCAAGGAAGTTGCCATACGGACTCATTCTGCCAATACCTCTGCCCCTCCGGATTCATTTCTTCGTTAAATCTTGAGATCAACTTTCTTCCCGCTGGCGATCGCTTCGTAAATGCCCTCGATCACTTTCATGTCCCGCAACCCTTCTTCGCCGGAAACATTGTTTGCGGGCTTGTTTTGCAGGATGGACAAAGCTACGCCGTCCATATGCGCGGCCTGCTGGTTAATGGGCGTGATCTGCAGGGGGCCTTTATTGGTGCGCATCTGCTGGCCGCTATAGCCAAAAGCGTTATTGATCTCGAACCAGCCTTTTTCCGCACCGGCAAACAAGCGGTTCACGTTCGTTGTGTAAGTAGAGAAGGAATTGGAAACGGCGCCGCCGGGAAAATACAGTTGCCATGCCAGCGATTCTTCCACGTCTTTAAACTTCTCCGGCATTGTTTTGGGGAACTCCTGCGCGGTAACGGCGATGGGCTCCTCGCCGATAGTATACCTAGTTCCCTGGATCGCATAAATCCCCACGTCCATCAGCGGCCCGCCGCCGGACAGCGCCTTTTTCAAACGCCACTGATTGGGATCGCCGGCCCGGAATCCATCACTGGCCTCCACCGCCAGCACCTTCCCGAAAACCTGCTCGCGGCTGTGGCGGATAAATTCGAGGTGAAAGGGATCATAATGCAAACGGTACCCGATCGCCAGTTGTTTGCCCGCTTTTTTGCAGGCGGCGATCATCTCCTCTCCTTCTTTAACGGAAACGGACATCGGTTTTTCACAGATCACATGCTTGCCCGCTTTGGCGCCGCGGATAGTGTATTCCGCGTGCATGGAGTTCGGCAGCACGATGTACACCACATCGATGTCCTTATTATCCGCGATCTCGTCGAAATTGCCGTAGTTGTAAATATTCTTCTCCGGTATCTTATACTTTTCCTGCCATTGCGGAATCTTGGACGGCGTACCGGTCACAATGCCCCGCAGTTCAATGTGCTGCGTTTGCATCAGCGCGGGCGCCAGCTGGTTGGTGGCATACCCGCCGAGGCCCACCAGGGCAATGCCAAGTTTCTTTTGTTGGGAAGGAAAGGCCATACCGGCCAGGGGCATCGCCAGCGCGCCGGCGCCCATATAAGCGGAATACTGCAGGAATTTTCTACGGGAGTGGAACATGGGAAAGGGTTTTAGGAAATGATAAGATACAGCGGAAAAAGCAATAATGCCTGCTTATTTTTCTGAAAGCGCTTTGATCTTCGGCAGCGACAGGTCCCAGCTCTCCACCGCGCCGGGGTAACACAGCTCATGTTCCGGCGTATCACCGTAATCGCCTACCGTTACCAGCAGGTAGGTATGATTGTCGCGTTCTTCCAGCTTGTAGGTGATGATCTCCTGTTTAGAGGTATTCGGTTCGTTGATACGGAAGCTGAAGCTCAGCATCGTATAGGGGTCCGCAATGGTCACTTTGCCGTCAGCGCCGGTCTGTCCGTCCTTCAATTTCCACACAACGTGGCCGCCTGGCCGCCAGTCGGCTTCCAGTGTTTCCAGCTCGGGCCACCATTCCTGTATCCATTGTTTATTCAGCTGAGGGTCTGTAAGCACTTTCCATACGTCGGAAATATGCGCGTCTATGATGATCGCCTTTTCGATGAACAGTTTTCGCATGGGCGGTGATTTTTTATCTCCTACCGCACTAATTATACCAAAATGTTGTTCTTTTTACTGCGAAATTCTGAAGCGCCGCCAGTTCTTGTCGTAATACACAAAAAACGCCAGCCAGATGCTTCGCGACACGCGCATCAGCAACGGCTGCATCAGCACCAGCAGGATGCCGTTCAGTCCGAGCCACCAGAATAAACGGCTATCATCCAGCGAAAAACCGATCAGCACCCACCAGGCCACGAAAGTGGCTACGCTCAGGGCGATGGACAGGGCATAGCTGACGTAACCGGTTCCGAAATAAAAGCCGGTTTCAGGCTCGGTAGGCTGGCCGCAGACGGGGCACTGCACATTCATTTTCATGAAGCTGCGGAGGCGGTAGGGATTGGATTCCTCGAACAGCCGGCCCCTTCTGCAACGGGGGCACCTGTTCTGCAATACGCTAAGGAGGAGGTTGGGTTTGTGGTCGTCTTGATGAGCACACATATATCTGTCAGTTTAAGCTTTTTCTGAATCCATCCGGGGTGACCCCTTCATACTTTGAAAAAAAGCGGGTAAAGTAGGAGTTATCCTGGAAGTTAAGGTCATAGGCGATCTGGGTGATGGTGAGGTCCGCATTGGTGAGCATCCGCTTTGCTTCCAGCAAAATGCGTTCCCGGATCAGCTCTCCCGCGGTCTTGCCCAGGAGGTCCTGGCAAAGCGCGTTGAGGTGGTTGGGCGTGATGTACAGCAATTCTGCATACTCTTTCGGGAGCTTGATGGTGCGGAAATGTTTGTTGATCAGCTGCCGGAAATTCCGCATCACAAGCTGCTTCTGCTGCGGTATGGTCCGCTGCGCCGTACGCGCGCTGATCTTTTCCACCCGCAGGAACAATTCCAGCAGCAGTACGCGGACCATATCATGCACGGCTGTTTCCGGCAGCATGTTCTCAAATACCGAGGTGATCTGTTTCCGCGCGTTTACGGGGATGTTGACCACCTGGTCCTTACTATTGCCGCTGAAGAACGGAAACCGCTCCAGGTAATCCTGATTCAACAGAAAAGAGTGGAAAAAAGCGGCGGAAAAATGAACGATATAACCATCCACGCCCGGCCTGAAGTACCAGCTATGTACCTGTCCGGGCACCATGAAATAGACCTGGAAAGGCTTTACGGTAAAGGTGGTGAAGTCGATCGTATGGGTGCCGCTGCCTTTGGTGAACATGGCCAGGTGATAGAAATCATGCCCATGCTGCGTATGCACTTTCTGATAGTTCTTTTGCAGGTAGTGGTCCAGCCGCTCCACCAGCAGGTCCTGCTGATGATGGCCTTTGCTGATGCTGCAAATATCGTATACCGGGATAGCTGTTTTCATGACAGCACAAAGGTACGCCGGAGTGGATCAGCCGCCAATGGCGATTTATGGATTTTATGGTACTTTTTACCGATTGGGGGTCGCCAGGCAAAAGAGGGTGTGCCAGTTTTTTGACACACCCTCTCTTCCATAGCTTAATCCTGGTTCACCACGTCTGTGATGGTAAAGGTTTTCATGCCGGCAGGCACCTGCCATCCTACTTTCTGTCCTTTGCGGAAGCCGATGAGGGCGATGCCTACAGGCGCTGTCACGGATATTTTACGTTGCTTGATGTCCGCATCGTCTGGCATTACTACCATCAATTCCATTTCTTTTCCGTTATTGGCATCTTTGACTTTAACTCTGGAATTGAGGCGGATAGCGTCTTCAGGAAATTCTTCCTTGCTGACCAGCTTTGCCTTTTTCAACTCGGCCTGCAACGCTTCAATGCTATGATTGCCGGACAGTTCCTGGCTGCTCAGGTAGGATGTCAGTATTTCATGATCATCATTTCTGAGTACGAGTGTTGGTGCTGCTTTCTTCATAGTTTATCGATTTAAGGGTGCTATATAAAATGAAAAGCTGCCATACGCCGGCGCCCTTTTCCTGGTCCGGGTAATAGCAGAATAATAAAATAACAAGAAGTAACCCTGTGCCGCGGGAGTTAACTAGCAGGCCAGGGTGAAAGTATTGAAGTCCTTAAAGTTTGAGAAATAGTACAGCTTGTTGCAAAAAACGCGGAAATGCTGTTTGATACAGGCATAAAAATGCAAACCATCCGGCAATGAGCGCCGGAAAGTAAAAAAGTTTGCAGTATGTACAATGCCTGACATACTGCAAACTTAACAAATTATCGGTAAAGAAGGAGTAATTTATCTCTTTTCGGGTACCCAAAGCACCGCATCGGCCACTACCACGCCTTCGCCGGCATCTCCCGCGGAGATCTCCACATAGGATGAACTGCCTTTTTTAAGCCGGAAAGTGCCGAGTTTTACCCATTCACCGGAGGTCTGGCCCACTACTTTCACATCTTTTGCGATCACCGGCACAGATTGCTCTTTTTTGCCATTCATTACTTTAATGTTGGTTACCTCCGCATTATTTTTCAAACGGGGATAATACATGTAAATGGCGTAATTGCCTGTTTTGCGGATCACGGGACGAAAAGTAGCTTTCGCATTTTTTTCCGCGGTGAGCATATTGGTCCCGTAGCTGCCTTTCCCTTTTACTGTTTTCCAGTCGCCTTCCAGCTGCAGATTGGCAGTTGCGTTGTCCATCAGCACATCCCCCTGCCGGCCATCGCCCAGGGGATTGTTTGCCAGTACTTCCGCTACTTTTTTGGCATCCACCTCCTGCACGGAAGTACCGCCTTCGATCGCGAGGTCGGCTGCAACAGCAGTAGCCTGGCCCAGCGCCATGAACACGGGTTCCATGCGGATGGAGCCGTAAGCGATGTGGCTGGCGGACAGGCAAACGGGCACCAGCAGGTTGCTGCAATCCTCTGCTTTGGGGATCAGCGCGCGGTAAGAAACGGGGTACGGCGGGAAACCGCCTACTTCCACATTTCCTTCGTTCTTCACCATTTTTTTGCCGTTCTTTTCTATCACAATACGCTGCGTGTTGTGGGAATCCATCGTATAAGCGGCCATGCCTACGCCATCCGGCACTACCTGTTCGCCCACGCAGTTCGCCTGCGTCATCACATAAGCGCCGATCATGCGGCGGGCTTCGCGCACGTATAATTGCGGCGACCAGTTGCCATTATCTGTATACTCATCCTTCGGATAACCCCATTTACGCATTTCTTCCTGCAGCGGCGCGGGTACGCGGGGATCGGTGGCGAAGAAATACAGCAGTCCTTTTGTATAATCTTCGTGCTCCCTGATGATCTTTTTGCGGGTTTCATAATCCGCTTCGGGATAATCATAGTTCGCGCCGATCATGTCAGTGGAAAAACCGTTCCGGTTGTTGATGTCGGTCTTGTTATTGGGCATCCTGCTGAGGATCACATAGTCGTTGAGCTTTGTTCTTTGCGGCTGGGCTACAAAAAGCCTTGCCAGCAGCTCGTAACGGGATATATCGTAATTGTCCGGCTGCGTGATCGGCACCATGTTGGCGGGATCGTTGGTAAGGCAGATGCGGTAGTTGTACGCCTGCACTTTTTTGTCGCCACTGCCTTTCGGTTGCAGCGTTTCGGGACTGATACCCCATAACAGGCCGCTGGACGGATCGCCGGGCACTTTGTAGGGATCTACGTTGTCGGGGATCTGGTGGCCGTCGAGCATTTGCACGCCGTTCCAGGTCTCGTTATACTGCGAATTGGGCTCGCGGCCAACGGTGTAGCTTACGCCCGCTTTGGCCATCAGGTCGCCTTCATAGGTACAGTCGATGAACATTTTTGCGGATACGGTAACGGTAGTGCCGTTTGCGTCGAGCGTAATTTCCTTGATGGCGCCGTTCTCTTTCCTCGCGGAGAGCAGGCGGTGCTGATAGAGCACTTCCAGTTTCGCGCGGTTTACATAATCGGTAAAAAGGCTTTCCGCTACGTGCGGCTCAAATATCCATTGTTCAAACTTCCCGTAGTGCCGCCCGATCTGCCTGTAAAATTCGAGGGACAGCCCGCGGATCGCGTATTTGTTACCAATGTCGGTATAACCCAGCCCCCCCGTGGTCAGGCCCCCCAGGTGCTTGCCCGGTTCTATCAGCAATACGGAACGTCCGGCCTTTTTCGCCGTGTAAGCGGCGATCACGCCGGCGGAGCTGCCGCCATAAATACATACGTCTACTTTGTAGTTAGCCCATGCCAGCTGCTGACATAAAAAAAACGCTACAGCGCAGATCAGGAATTTGCACTTCATGATTTGGATCTGTTATTTATAGGTGTAAAAAATTATGCCGGTGTCAGTAATCTTTTCAGTGTAGCAGGATAGCTGTTACGTTCTGTGCCTCCATCCCCTGCCGTGATGCTGTCGCCGAAGCACACGATGCGTTTCTGCGGCAGGCCGTGGAAAAGGATGGCCTGGTACACCGCCAGCCCGATGAAACGGTAGCCTTCCGCCGTGGGATGCACGCCATCCGTTTTATTGGAATTGGCAACGTTCTGGATCAGCGATAATTTGTCCAGCCCCACTTTCCCCGCCTTGTCAAACAAACACCCGAGGTCCAGCAGCGTCGTTTTATATTGTTCGGCCAGTTCCTTGATCGTTCTGTTCACCTCTGCTCTTCTTCCGGAAGGTCCTTCCGCACCATAATGCTCACGTTTATGCCGCGTGAAAAGATATTCCTCTATAAACGGGCAAATGGTCATCAGCAATACTTTGCTTTGCTGCGCCTGTATCTTTTCGATCAGCGTGGAAAGATTTTTCCGGTACTGCTCCAGCGGAATGTACTTCATGCTGTTCATGTCGTTCGTGCCGATCATGAGCACCGTCAGTGCCGGCTTGTGTGACAGGCAGTCCTTGTCTATCCGCTTCAGCAGATCGTTCGTGTTATTGCCGCCGACGCCGGCGTTGATCACCAGGTAATCCGGGTCGTCCGTTCCGGCGAGCGCCGGAATGTCCGCCGCCAGGGCCAAAGCGCCCAGTGCGGCGGTGGACAGGAATGTTCTTCGTTGCACGGTTTACGTTATATTTTTTTCGTTCTATAAATTCACCTTCACAACAGGCGCTGCAAACGTATCAATAGCGTTTGGCACCGGAAGATACAAAGTTTTAAATTCCATTGTACCTGTTTGTGGCGCGCCGTTCAATATTGTGGTGCTTTCCGTGGAGGGCACCAGCAATGTTTGCGCAACGCCGTCCTGGTCCGTGTACGTCAGCCGCACCGCCGGAGAGCGCGGGTCCGCTTCGTCCCATTGCAGTTTCGCGTTACCATCGTTGTCTATCACCGCGCTTCTGAGGATGCGGTTGATGAGATTGGATTCGTAAAATTCTCCGTACACATCACCGTTCACTTCCTGCCGGATGGAGCGGTCGCCCTGCGCGTTGTAGGTGTACACTTCAAAAACGTACGGTCCTTCCGTCATGGCGTCCAGCACGGTCCTGACGGTATCTACGCCAGTGGTGCGCTGAACGGTGACATCGGAGGAATCCGCTTTGCGGTTCCAGTAGATCCTGCATTTCACGATGCGGGAATCTGTTTTCAGCAGCCATTCCAGCTCAATGCGGTTCTTGCCGGGATTTACTTTGAGTGAATCCACCTTGCCGGGATATATGATCTCCCCCTGCGGCACAAAGTCCTTGTAAGCTTCATCCGCCTTGTCGCAGGCAGCAAGGTAAAAACCCGCTGCCATTGACAGGCATATATATTTCAATAGTTTTTTCATGCTGTGCGATTTTCAGTAATTACTGTTTTTGACCAAAGAAAGTAAGCTCTGCCATCCAGCAGTAGTCCGCGTTGCCGAAGGTCTGCAGCATCTTGACGCGGAGGTACCGTACCGGGGGCGCATCCAGCGGCACTTTGAACTGATGGCCTTCCTGCGCGCGGAGAATGTCGTCATTCGAATTAACTCCCGTGGGCAGGCCGGATACTTTTACCACTTCACAATCCACCAGCTTCGTCCATCCGTCAAAGCTGCCATCCGGGTTATACTCCGTACAGCCCCATATTTCGTACAGCTGCGGATCACCGGCGCTGTACAGCAGGTTCAGCTCGTCAAATGCACCCCTGGGTACTTCCACAAAGCGGCTCAGCTTGGCAGTCACACCCATATCGAAGGTGATCCAGTGCGGTATGCCGGAGCCGTTGGCGGAACGGAACCAGGTGTTGTTGGAGCTGGAACCGCCCTGCACCTTGTCGTTCCAGAGATTGGCGATGGGGCCGGAACCGAACAGATTGGCGTCTGACGGGAGCTTCATGGAACGGAAGAGCGATTTGTCCAGCTGCTCTTCAAACAAAGGCGTTACCTGTTTCCACACCGTATCGGAATAGTTCAGCCAGCGGTCACGCACATACAGCCCGAACCAGCGCTCGCTGTCATCGAATCCGCGCACGGAGAAGTCACCTTCTTTCTGGCTGGTGTAGTACATATCTGCCGGAATGGCATCGCCATTGGCGTCCCTTGTCAATACACCGATGGTCATATTGGCGGAATCCGGGTTGGCGAACTTTACGGTGATACCACCGAAATCACCAACGAAATCGAGTGAAGCGAAGGTAGACTGCACGGGCGGTGTGAGCGGTTTTACTTTTACCGTTACCGGTTCGGAACTTACTTCCGACCTGCTTACCGAATACAGCTTCACTTCCCGTTCATCCGTCGTGCCAAAACCGTCGAGCGTAACAGAAGTGTTGTAAAAAGTGGCGATGGATTCCATTTGTTTACCCGGACGAATTTCATAGACTGCTTTTACGTACAGCAGCTCGGGATCATTCGGAATATCGTAGGAGAGCACGACCCTGCCGTTCTGGTTGTCTACACTCACATTGGTGACAACGCCCGGGGCATTGCCGCCTTTGGACAGGGGCTCCAGCTTTTCCTCTTTACAGCCCAGGGCCAGGAAGAGGATGGAGAATATGAGAATATGTTGTGTTCGCATTGTAGTTACATTATGATTATCGATGAAAGACATTACCAGCCGGGGCTTTGCACCAGCTGAGCGTTCTCGATCAGGTTGCTTTCCCTTACCGGCCAGAGGTAATCCCGCTTCCGGAATACGGGGTTGAACACGTACCTGACCTGGTAGTAGTCGGCGGCAGTTTTGCCGAAGATGTTCCACCCGGTGATCGGCTGGTTTATCACGCTTTCTGCTTCTTTCCAGCGGCGGAGGTCCCAGAAGCGCTGTCCTTCAAAAGCCATCTCGATCAATCTTTCGCGGTGAATGATCTTTCTCAGGCCCTCTTTTGTTTGCGGTGCGCCGGGATTGGTGGAAAAGTTCGCCCAGGATTCTTCCACACCGGCGAGGCCGGCGCGGGCGCGCACCTCGTCAATCCACTTGAACGTTTCCATGCCGGGTCCCTGCCATTCGTTCAGGGCTTCTGCATATAGCAGGTAGAGGTCTGCCAGCCGGATCACGGGCCAGGGATATGTTTGCGTGGTCACTTCCGTGGCGGAAGAAACCGTTTGCGGGTTTACCAGCTTCTTGGCCCAATAGCCCGTCATGGAGTAAGCCCAGGCGTGGTTGTTGGCGATCTGGCCCAGCTTGGCCTCCACGTACACCGGCTCTTCTTCGTTGAAGCGGCCCTGCCCGAACCAGCGGCTGCCGTCGAAGCCCAGGTTTGCATAAAAGCGCACCTCCCGGTCGAAATTGAGATTGGCGGTCACATAACCGGATTTAAGGCGGAGCTTGTCCGCGCTGGTAACGGACCTTGTGCCGTAGCGGGCGTTGTAGTTCCAGGTATTGTCTTCCGAAATGGGTACGCCATTCTTCGTATAATATTGTTCCGCGATCTTCATCGGTACGCCGAAGGAAGAGAGCGTTGCGCTTTGCTTGTCGGTGGAATACAGGCGCGGCAGGTTTTCCAGCTGAAGCGTAGTAGCCCTGTTATTGGTGCTCGTCCAGATCACTTCCGGGTTCCATTTCTCGCAAACGGCATTTCGCAAGCTCATTTCCGTGATCGTTTCCGGAGAAGCGGGGAAGCCCAGGAAAGCCGGGTTGTAGTAGTAGATCTGGTGACCTGCGGCATGGCATTCTTCGATTGCTTCCCGGCAGGCGATCATGGCGCGCTCCCACTTCTGGGGATCGTAGGCGGAAGGAAAGAGCTTCACTTTGTCTTTGCCGTTGCCGGTATGGGTGGCGTAGTCCGGGTTTCCGTTGAAAAGCGGGCTGGCGGCGGTAACGAGGAGCCGGGCTTTGAGGGCCTTTGCAACGGATTTGGTCACGCGCCCCTGTTCTGTTGCTTCATTTACGATGCGGTCAGGCAGGTTCACCACCGCTTCATCCAGCAGGCTGGCGATGTAATCCACACAAGAATCCACCGGCGACTGCGATATTTTTACATCCGCCGTGCTGCTGGTGATAGGCAGGTTCTTTTTGATCAGCGGGATAGGGCCGTACATGCGGAACAGGAAAAAGTGGTAATAGGCTTTGAGGAAGGTAGCTTCCGCGGCCCAGCGCGCTTTCTCATAGTCGTCCATGTCCGGCACCTTGCCGATGTTCTCCAGGAAGGTGTTGCAGTCGCGCAGCGCCACAAAGGTGCCGCGGCCGCCGTTGCCCCCGCCCCAGTAATCGGAATACGGCGTAACGATGTTCTGAAATCCCTTGGCGATCTGCCAGGCAGGCATGCTCAGGTTCACGTTATAATCGTTCCCCCAAAGCTCATCGCCTCCCAGGAAAGTCGGATAATTATAAGCATCCGTATATTTAGGCAGATAGCTGTATATCGTGAACAGGTATTGTTCGGCGGTATTGCGCATACGGAAGATATGGTCCACCGTTGCAATGTTGTCCGGCACAATATCCAGGTAATTACAGGAAAATATGAATGGTCCGAATAAGATGATCAGCCATTTTTTAAAATGTTTCTTCATCTGAATATTTTTTGATTTTAACACGATCAGAATGACAATTGGGCGCCTACGTTAATGACCCGCTGGACGGGATAGCCGAGGCCCTTTCCACCCATTTCCACATCCCACATTTTAAATTTACTCAGCACGAACAGGTTAATGCCGCTCGCATAGATACGGGTCTTCTCGATCCTCCATCTGCGGGTAATGGCCGCCGGCAGCGTATAGCCCAGCTCCACCGTTTTCAGGCGGAGGAATGCGCCGTTGCGCATAAACCAGGTGCTGGTAAGTGCGTTGTTGCCGATTTTCCTGGCGCTTAGCCTGGGCCAGGTGGCGTACAGGTCGCGGCTATCCTCAGACCAGTGATTGTCCGCATATGCCTTCAGCAAGGCGCGGTCCCCCACAAAAGGTGCGGTGGAATCCGCATCGATCCAGAAAGATTCCCGGCCCAGTCCCTGGAAGAAAGCGGACAGGTCGAAATTCTTGTAGCCGAGTGAAAAGCCGAAGCCGTATACGATCTCCGGCGTGGTAGGATAACCAATGGGCACCTGGTCTCGCGTAGTGATCTGCCCGTCACCGTTCAGATCGTGATATTTGATGTCCCCCGCGGTGTACTCGCCGAAGTTCTGCACCGGCGAATTCGCTACCTCCGCATCATCCGCGAACAAACGTTCCGCGATGTATCCCCATTGTTGTGACAGCGGGTATCCGAGTTTTGATAAATATTTTTCTACATAATCCGGCTCTTCGATCACGTCAAACTTGCTGGTGGCATAGGTAAAGTTACCCCTCGCCTGCATCCACCAGTCGGCGTTGAAGCTGTGGCTGTAATCCACAGAAAGATCAAACCCTTTTCCACTGGCCTCTCCGAGATTGGCCTGGATATCCGCATTGTCCAAAAAGCCCATGGTAACGGGAATATCCGCGCGTGTCATCAGGATGTTCCTTCTCTTTTCGGTATACACGTCCAGCAGGATGTTTATTTTGTTGAACAATCCTACTTCCAGTCCCCAGTTGGTTTTGGTGGCGGTTTCCCAGGTGATGTCGTTGTTGCCATAGCGGTGAATGAAAATACCTGAACGGGAATACGCATAATCGGTACCGAAGGAGGAGGCCCTCGCGCCATCTGTCATGCTCACGTCCGCCAGGTAGAGGAAGCGGGATTTCGGATCACCGATCGCATCGTTCCCTACCAGGCCGTAAGTGGCGCGCAGTTTCAGGTTGCTGACAACTCTTGTAAACGGTTTGAAGAAAGGCTCGTTGGATACCAGCCAGGCGCCACCCACTGAGGGGAAGAAGCCAAAACGGTTACTTTCGTAAAACCTTTCCGTTCCGTTATAGCCAAAGTCATATTCAAAGAAATAACGGTTGTCATATCCGTAAGAAAGACGGCCGGACACGCCAATGTTCCTGCGCGGCAGCGACAGCTGCAGCGAGCCGGAGTTCGCCTGCACTTCGTTGTTCATGAGGAACACGATCATGCCGCTTACATTGTGCCTGTCGTTGAACGTGCGGTTATAGTTGGCGGTTGCCTGCAGGTAAGTAGTGGCACTGATCTCCTTGGGGCCTTCGCCATAGTTCAGGTATTCCGTGCCCGTATTCGGGTTCAGCATCGTCAGGTTATACTTGTCCGTATACTTGTCATAGTTACCCAGGCCATACCAGAACGGATTATAAAAGCGCTGCACATCAAAATAAGTAGTGCGCGCGGTGTTAAAGAGCGCCTGGAAGGAAAGCCCTTCGGTAATGAACGAGAGGTTCTGCTTCAGCTCAAACTGAGCCAGCAGCTTGGAACGGGTATATTCCTTGTATCCCATTACCATGTCCGCATACGGGTTGATGTAATTGCCATCTCCGTAGTTGCCGAACATGATATGCTGCACGTAGGAATGCTCTTCGTCTTTGGGATAATAGGCAGGGAACAATACGGGATTGGACTGTACCACCCGCTTGTACATGGTGGTGCCGCCGCCGAGGGGACCGTTGTAATCATCAAAGGTGCCGGACAGGCGGATGCCTACTTCCGTGCTCTTCGTCAGGTTGATGTTGACGTTGGAGCGCATGGAGTAGGTATTCAGCTTGATATTGTTATTGAAGTTATTGCGTTTGTCCACTTTGAGGATACCATTGTCCCGGTTCATAGTAGCCGCGAGATAGTACCGGGCTACCTTTCCGCCGCCGGTAACGTTGAAGTTGGCGCGCTGGTTCATGGTAGATTCCTTGAAAAGCTCCTTCCGCCAGTCCGTTGCCGGAAAAACATAAGGGTTGGCGCCGGCGATGGTATTGTCGATCTTGGCTTCCGAATAAGGCAGCTTGCCCAGCGGATCGCGGGTGAGCACGGCTTCATTACCCAAACGCATATACGTAATGGGATCTGCAAACTCCACGTTTTTGGTGGGCGCTGAATTGGAGTTTTCTATCCTCACGGATATGCGGGCTTTACCTTCCACCCCTTCCTTGGTAGTGATAAGGATCACGCCGTTGGCGCCCCTGGCGCCGTACAGCGCTGTGGAGGTAGCGTCTTTCAGGATAGAAAAGCTGGCGATATCGTCTACCTGCATGCGGGACAGATCGGTGGTGGTGGTTTCAATACCGTCGATCAGGATCAGGGGATCTCTTTTATAACCAAAGGTGGTAACCCCCCGGATAAAGAAGTCCGCATTGTCCGCTCCCGGCTCACCGCTGCGCTGATAGGCGATCACACCGGCAAGGCGGCCGGCGAGTGCGGTGGTGAGGTTGCTGGAGGGAACTTTCAGCTCTTTAGGGTTGATGGTGGTCACCGCGCCAACCACTTCTTTTTTCTTTTGCGTGCCGAAGCCCACGATCACTGTTTCTTCCAATTGGTTGGAAGCGAGCGCCAGTTGTACGTTGATCACGTCCCGGCCGCTGATCGGAATTTCCTGCTTGTCGTAACCGATCATGCTGAACACCAGCACGGTGGCGCCTTCGGGTATGTCAAGCACATACTTCCCGTTGAGGTCGGTAGTGGTGCCTACGCTCGGGGCGCTCTTCACGGCGATGGTCACACCCGGCAGCGGCATACCGGTGGTATCCGTTACCGTACCCCGCACATCCTTCCGCATCATCACATCACCCGATTCACCTTTGGTGGTAATGGCGATCAGGTTGCCGTCCAGCAGCTTGTACTGCAGGTTGGCAAGCGGCAACACTTTTTCCAGCACGGTAAAGACCGCTTCGTCCTTCACGGACAGATCGATCCTTTTATCTGTCTTCAGCTTGCGCTCGCTAAAGATGAAATGATATTTTGTTTGTGCTTCTATCATCAGCAGCACTTTCCGCAGGTCGGCAGACTGCAGGTCAAGGGACACTTTATCCTGCGAATGAACAGACCCGGAAACATGCAAAAAAGATAATAAGAGAAGGCAAAAGGTTAGTTTCATAATCACAAGTACCTTTATTAGCGCACGCGGTGGACTGCAAGCATGCACTAAATGCTTTTTTTTCATAACTTACGTAGAATTAGTTGTTAATAATCGGAAACAGCCATCCCTTCAACAGAGACTGCTTCCATTAGGCTAATGGACGGGGAATGGCTTCAACATTTCCCGTTTTTTTATTCCAGTACGATAGGCAAATGATTTTGGTGATCGATGATTGGTGACTGATGATTATTTTTTTAATAAATGATGACGGTATCGTCTGCTATTCTAAAGTTGAACTGTTCTGTCAGCTGCAGGGCTTCCAGCGCCTGTGAGAGCGGCTCTTTGGTGAAGATGCCGGTAAATCTCAGCTGCTGGATGGCAGTATTCTCGAACCGGATGGACACGTTGTACCAGCGTTCCATGCGAGAAGCGAGGTGATCAAAGGATTCATCCTGGAAGATGAGCTTGTTATCGACCCAGGCCGTTTCAATAATGGCGCTGTCTTCTTTCAGGGAATAAGTGGGCTTGATGATGACCGGCTCCGCTTTGGGTACGAGGCTTTTCACAGAGTCCATGCCATTGGTGATCACCAGCTTTTCCGCGGGGCGCAGCCTGATCTTCTTTTCCGATTTGTTCTTCAGCGCCACTTCCACCTCGCCGGTGATCAGCGTAGTTTCGCTGGTGCTGTCATTCGGGTAAGCCTTGATATTGAAGCTGGTGCCCAATACGTTGATGGTCATCGCTTCCGTATATACAAGAAAAGGCTTTGATGCGTCCTTTGCCACATCAAAAAATGCTTCTCCTTTAAGGTATACTTCCCTTTTATTGCCTTTGAAGCGCAGCGGGTATTTGAGTTCGCTATCCGAGTTCAGCCAGACGGAGGTACCGTCTGCGAGCTTGATGTGCGAGCGGGTGCCGCGGATATTGTATTCCGAACGGAGGCCGTCTTCCTTTCCGGGAACCAGCCCTGTTGCCACCATAATATGCCAGGCCGCGACAAAAAAAATCAACGCGGCGGCCATGCGGACCATGAGCATCCACCACTTCACGCCTCCGGCGCCGGCATCCTGTTCCGGCCACATTTGCGGATCAGTGGCATGCATCCTGGCTTTGAGCTTTTCAAAAGCAGAGCGGGTGTCGTCATCATCCGAATGGCCGCCCCTTTGGCCCCAAAAGGCCTGCAGTGCCTCGCCCTCCTTGCGGAGTTGAGGGTTTGTGCGGACAAGGGTTTCCAGCTCCTGTCTTTCCTCCTCCAGGATCTCACCGGAGAGTTTCCTGGAAAACAGCCATAAATACCGTTCTTTGTGCGTTTGCATAAAAGCCGCGTTTGCTCTCTTATATCAAGACACGCAAAAGGGAGTGGTTTACGTATTCTCCCGAAAAAAAATTTCAGACTGTACAAGCGACAAGTACGAGGGATAATAAAGCCGCGGAATCAATAGCGGCGGGGGCGGATTTTTGCCGGGACGACAAATAAGGCTGGAGCACTACATGCAGGGTTTTCACCGCTTTGAAGAGCTGGGTTTCCACCGTGCGGTGCGAGAGGTTCATGATTTCCGCTACTTCTTTGGGTTTGAAGCCTTCCTCCCGGATGAGCCGGAATATCTTGCGCCTGCGGGGCGGCAACATTTCCACGGCCTCATCCAGCTTGGCCAGCAGCTCCTTCCATTCGGAAGCTTTATAAGGATCATGTGTATAAGCGATATGAAGCTGCTCCGGGTTTTCGGTAGCAACTACGCGGTAAGCGGAGAATTTCCGGAGATAGTTCAGGGACTGATTGCGTACCGCGGTAAAAAGATACTTCTCGATGTGCAGCACGTCCGTGTACCCATCACGCCCCGCCCACAGCTTCAGAAAGATGTCCGAAACGATCTCTTCCGCGGATTCATGACTATGTACATATTCCACCGCAAAACGCACCAGCCGCTGATAGCAGAGATGAAACAACTCTTCGAACGACCGCTGGTCATTTTCCTTCGTAATCCTTTGCCATAAAGTATTCAGGTAAGCTTTGTCAGTCTTCATACCGGGAATATTTATTCATAAATGCATTCACACATAGATATATGAGTACAAGATCGGTTGACGTGGAATCTCGAATCCCCCCGGTACATTACAAGGGCAATCGGTGTCTAAAGTACATTTTTAAATTGAAAATCCAAGGTGTGGGGAGTGAAATTACCGGAAGGGTTATGCGTGTAAAAAGAGCTCCCGAATGTCCGAAGGGTGAAATATAGGAACAAATATGGCCGGATAATCGCTTCCCGCTAACCGGACTACCAGCATGCCGCGGATCGTTGCAATAGCTATTCCATAAAAATTCAGCAGCAGTAGCTCTGGTATCTTGTTACTACTCAGCCCTGAAGTCTTAAAAAGCACCTGTACGCCGTAATCAATAAATACCTGTTCCTTTATCTTGAACACTACCCGGAAATCAAGCCCGAATTCCTCCTTAGCCCGGTCATATTTCCATTTGTGGTAGTATTCGTTCCTGACTTTGGAAATATCAATACTTTGCAGTTGCAGCTCTTCGAGGCTGTTAAACAGAAAACGGGTTTCTTTCGCGGCTTTAAGCGCGTATGCAAATTGCGCTGGTAATGATTTAGAAGACGGCATCTTCCCCGATTGAAATATTGCCGCCCGATTTAACGGAAGCGGTTTCGAGATTCAGATGAACAACGGGCCGGTCTTCATCCTGCTTTCCGCGCATATCATCAATAATATACTGGTCTGTATCTTCATAACTGATTACAGGCACCTTCCCACACATCAGGGCAAGTTCCACAAGTTTGCTGATCTTGTGATCTGCATCTCCATTTAAAATCTGGGATACATATCCTTTGGTAACGCCCAACTGCTGCGCCAGTTGCTCAACAGTAAGATGATTGGCGCGCTTGTGATCTTCCAGCAATTTATACAGATCGAGCCTGATCTTGGTGGTCCAGTACTCCCTGGACCTCAGTAATTCTTCTCTTTCCATGATAAATGATTATTGCAGACTTTCAAAATATCGTTCCTTTAATGATCTGAATTTCCTGATATCTTTCTCCTGCGTGTTCTTGTATCCGCATAACAGGATCAGCTTCCCTTCTTTACCGTGGATCGCGTAAACCCGGAGATGTTTTGTCCGGAATTCATACTCTTTTACCGTTGCTTTCCCGGGCGTGATATCCTTCATTTTATTGGGAGGCAGCGTGCCGTTCTCTGCATAAAAATTTATGTAGGTTAACAGCGTGCGGTACTCCGGCAGGTAAGTTGTATCCTTCAGATCTGCTTCAAATGCATCAAGCTGGCCGATACCATTTATACTTAATTGCCTTACAGGAATTCTGCCCGTGACCGCATCGATCTTCCGTGCTCCAAAAATAGGAATATTTTGTTTAGTCACAACTAAACTTTTTATGTTTTTTAAATTTTTTTTAGAAAAAAGGGGGTAACGCTTTGTGGTAGGTTTCTTTCCGATATGCAATTAGAAAGACAAGGCAAATATAATGGTACGGTCAGTTAAACGAACACTTTGGGGTTGTTCATTTTGTTCATTTTTCATTCAGCGTTTTTATTAGCAAGGCGCTCGCATGCTCCGCCACTCATGCGCGATCTCCCGCATCAGCAACGCATTGTCGAACCGCACGGAACCTTCGGGAAAAATCTCTCTGTTCTCGAAAAAGCTGGACCGCACCGCGGTCACCGCCAATGGTTCCACTTTCCATTCCTTCACCTGTAATTGAAGGCCGTCCAGTCCTCCCCCACCGGGCGAGAACCCGGCAGATCCCGCCTCGAAAAAATCCGATGCGGCGGCCAGGTTTTCAAAAACGGAATCTTCATTAAGCTGATCCGCCAGCGAACCGTCCATCGAAATAAAGGTTTCATCTTCGCTGTTGAACGCTACATGATAATCAACGCCGGATTCCCGGACATCGAACCTGGCATGATAATGTTTGCCGGGGAAGAAACGTCCGCCGGCGAAGGCATTGAAGCGGGAGTTCGTATCCCGGCGCGGGATGTATACGCCCTCCCGGGTGATGCCCTGCTCTTCCCAGGTCACCGCAATGCGGTGCGCGCCGTTTTCAGAAGAGATGCCCACAAACCCGGGCAGGCCCTTCGGCCGGATATGCTTCAGGCGGATCAGGCAAATGCCCGCGATCGCGTGGCCTTTGTAGAGTTTCGGACGGAACGGCGCAGGGAGTATATTTTGAATTGCTCCCGGTGCAACGGTGAAGTTGACAAGTATCCGGCGGTCGATCACCCCTTTGATGACAGGGACTTTCATGATATTTGTTTTTGGATCATATAAAGATAAGTCCTGAATTTTTCTTTATCTTGTTTTCCATGCCCGCTTTTTTGAGATGGTGGCTATGCCTCACCGGTATTTTATTTCTCAGTGCACATACGTATGCCCAAACGCTGCAGCCGTACATCCTGAACGGCTCCGCAACGCAACGTACCTGTAACTGCTATGTTCTGACGGAAGAGGTGGACAACGCCAGCGGCACCGTATGGAACAAAAACAAGATCAACCTTTCCCAATCCTTTAATTATGTTTTCGATATCAATCTAGGCTGCAAGGACGAATCGGGAGCGGACGGCATCGGGTTCATCCTGCAAACGCAGGGCACGAATCTCGGCTCATCCGGTCAGGGACTGGGTTTCAAGGGCATCAGCCCCTCCCTCGGCGTGCTGATAGACACCTGGCACAACGCCAATGAAAATGATCCGGCATTCGATCATATCGCCATCCAGATGAACGGTATCTCGGACCACCTGGATGCCACCGGCAACCTGACGCCGGCGTTACAGGTAATAGACGGCAAAGACAATATCGAGGATTGCAACTGGCACCTGCTGCGGATCAACTGGAACGCCTCCACGCACCTGCTGGAAGTGAGCGTAGACAACGAAGTGCGGTTCTCCATAACAAAAGACCTTGTGAACGATATCTTCCACGGCGACCCTATGGTCTACTGGGGATTCGCCGGCTCTACCGGCGGCTCTTCCAACCTGCAGCAATTCTGCGCCGCGCTGCGGCCGGATTTCGCCTTCAGCTCCGGACAGATCCTTTGCGACGGTACGCCGGTGAGCTTTTCCGACAATTCCAGCTCTTTTGGCGTGATCACCCGCCGCTGGTGGGACCTTGGCGACGGCACCACCTCCACCGCCATACAACCGCCGCCACACCTGTACGCCGGTCCGGGTAGCTACGAAGTAAAAATGGTGATCGAAGACAATAGCGGATGCATTTCCGATACCCTGCGCTCGCCCGTCACTATCGGCTCTTACCCCGTAGTGGATTTCGGGCCGGAAGAATTTTGCATCACCGGAAGCCCGCTGAAGATCGGCGACTCCTCCAGGGTAGATGTTGGCACCAAGGCCCGCTGGGAATGGGACTTCGGGAACGGCGCTGTTTCCTCCGCGCAAAACGCCACCATCCCCTACACCGCCCCCGGCCGCTACAACGTGGAGCTGGAAGTCACCACCCGCGAAGGCTGCAGCACCACAGGCAGCAAGACCATCGATATGTTCCAGACGCCATTGACAGCC
This sequence comes from Chitinophaga cymbidii, assembly GCF_007992715.1. Lineage (GTDB taxonomy): Bacteria > Bacteroidota > Bacteroidia > Chitinophagales > Chitinophagaceae > Chitinophaga > Chitinophaga cymbidii. The sequence continues at coordinate 349,441 of NZ_BKAU01000004.1, read as the reverse complement.
GCGGCAGGCCGGAACGCCTGTATTGGCGAGCCGGTGGAGCTGGAAGGCAGCAACCTCACGCCCGGCGTTTCCATTGCTCACTGGTACTGGGCGTTGGGGAACGGTGATACCGCCAGGACCCGGCAGGTCAGCTACACCTACGCCGCCGGGGGAAGCTATACCGCACGGCTACACGCAGTAAGTACGGACGGCTGTCCTACCGCAGCGGTGGAAACGGATGTGGAAGTAGTAGACCTTCAGCTGCATGCCGGCAGCGATACCGTGGTAGCCAAGGGCCAGCCGCTGCAGCTCAACGCCCGCGCCACCGGCAGCAATCTTCAGTACACCTGGATGCCGTCCACCGGCATGGACAATCCCTATATCGCCAACCCCGTTGCCTACCTGCAGAAAGACCAGGAATATCATGTGACCGTCACCTCTCCCGAAGGATGCAGGGACGAAGATGTGATCGCTGTTAAAGCATACACCGGTCCCGAGTTTTATGTGCCCAATGCTTTCACCCCCAACAATGACGGGCGTAACGACCTGTTCAGGGTCACCGCTGCGGGGATTCCGAAGCTGGATTTCCTGCGGGTGTGGGACCGCTGGGGGAAAATAATATTCCAGACGGCGGATGTTTCCACGGCGTGGGACGGCACTTTCAACGGCCAGCCCGCCGGGCCGGGAACCTACGTATGGATGGTGCAGGGGGTGGATTACCTTGGCAGGCGGTTCAGCCGCCAGGGCACGGTAACGCTTATCCGTTGATTTTTTTATATCTTGATGGAATGATCCGCATCACAACACTATCCATGCTGCTGGCCATTTCCGCTTGCGCAACCGCACAGCAGACCTCCGTAGAACAAAGCTTCAGCACTCCCCCGGACAGCATCAGGCCCAGCGTTTACTGGTACTGGATGAGCGATAACATCTCCGAAGAAGGCGTTAAAAAAGACCTGGAGGCGATGGCCGAAGCCGGCATCGGCAGGGCGTTCATCGGCAACATCGGCTATAACCCGAAGGAAGTGCCGTACGGCAACGTAAAGCTGTTTTCGGACGAATGGATGAAGATCACCCGCACGGCTATACGCACCGCTTCGGAAAAGAATATTGAAATAGGCATGTTCAACAGTCCCGGCTGGAGCCAGAGCGGCGGCCCCTGGATACAACCTTCACAATCGATGCGGTACCTTGCGGGAGAAACACTGCGCGTAAAAGGCCCGCAAAAAATATCACAGCAAATCCCCGCGCCGGGCAACGATTTCCAGGATGTGGCGGTCATCGCATTTCCGGCGCCCGCGGCGGATGAAGATGATATTTCGCAACACGCGCTGCAAATCGCTCCCGCCCTCCGCCAGCTGGTGGACGGCAACACCGGCACCGGCCCGGATTCCACGGGCAACATGCACATCGATCTGCAAGTGCCGGAAGATTTCACCGCGCGCAGCCTGGTGCTGTATATCAACAAAACTTACCGTTCCGATGTGGAACTGCAGGTCAGAAAAGACGCTTCCTGGGTGACGGTTACCAAATTTCCGTTCGACCGCAGCAATGCCATGCCGCAGGTGGGTTTCCGGCCATATGCGCCCGTCAGCATTGCTTTTCCGGCGGTGACCGGCAGGGAATTCCGTTTGATATTAAGCAATTCTTCTCCATCAGGACTAACGGAGATCAAACTGCTGAGCGCCCCGCGGATAGAGCGCTTCGAAGAAAAACAACTCGCCAAGATGTTCCAGACGCCGCTGCCGTTGTGGAACGAATACCAGTGGCCGCAACAGGCGGAGCCAGAAAATGATTCGCTTACCATCGACCCGGTGAGCGTGCGCAACATCTCCGCCCATCTCGGCAAAGACGGAACTTTAAACTGGGATGTGCCCGCGGGCGAATGGATCATCCTGCGCTACGGTATGCTGCCGACAGGCGTGCAAAACGCACCGGCCTCCCCCGAAGGCAGCGGGCTGGAGATCGACAAGATCAACCGTGCTGCCATGCAACATCACTACGATGCTTTCATCGGCAAAATATTCAACAGCATTCCCGCATCAGAACGAACATCTTTAAAATGGGTGGTGGCGGACAGCTATGAAACCGGCTCCCAGAACTGGACAGACGGCATGGAGAAAGCGTTCCGCCAGCAGTACGGCTATGATCCCCTGCCCTGGCTCCCGGTGTTGTCCGGCAGGATCGTTGGCACCGCGGAACGATCCAACCGCTTTCTCTGGGACCTTCGCAGGCTGGTGGCGGACCGTGTGGCGTATGAATATGTAGGCGGATTACGGGACGTTAGCCATAAGGACGGGTTGCGGTTGTGGCTGGAGAATTACGGCCACTGGGGGTTCCCGGCTGAATTTCTGCAATATGGCGGGCAGGCGGATGAAATAGGCGGGGAATTCTGGAACGAGGGAACACTCGGTGACATTGAATGCCGGGCCGCTTCTTCCGCCGCGCATATTTACGGGAAGAACAAGGTAGCCGCGGAATCCTTTACCGCAGGCGGCCAGGCATACGTGCGGTATCCCGCGTTGCTGAAGCGCCGTGGGGACTGGTCATTCACGGAAGGCATCAATCATACCCTGTTGCATGTTTTCATCACACAACCTTATGAAGAGCGCAATCCCGGCGTGAACGTGGGTTTCGGCACGGAGTTCAACCGCAAGAACACCTGGTTCAGCATGGGAAAAGCATTTATCGATTACATCCGCCGCTGCAATTTCCTGTTGCAGCAAGGCAAACCCGTGAACGATATTGCCTATTTCATCGGGGAAGATGCGCCTAAAATGACCGGCGTGCGCGACCCCGAATTGCCCGCCGGATATTCTTATGATTACATCAATGCGGAAGTGATCCTGCAACGGTTGAGCGTGCAGAATGGCCGCCTGACGCTGCCGGACGGCATGAGCTACCGGATGCTGGTGTTGCCCAAACTGCAAACCATGCGCCCGGAAGTATTGCAAAAGATCAGCGAACTCGTGAAACAGGGCGCCGTAGTGTTCGGCCCGGCGGCGGAACGCTCTCCCAGCCTGCAGCACTATCCGGAAGCAGATAAAACCGTGCGCTCGCTCGCCGCGGCCATGTGGAAAGAACGGAAATACGGTAACGGCTATATTTTATCCGGCATGTCCATCGAAGAAGCCCTGGCATTCATACGTCTGTCCCCCGATGTAAAAATGGAAGGAAAAGACGTACTGTACGCTCATCGCGCAGCAAAAGACGCAGACTATTATTTCCTCTCCAATCAAACCGACAAAACGGTACAGATAAAACCCACCTTCCGCATCAATGGAAAGCAGCCCGAGTGGTGGGATGCGGTAACCGGACAAGTGCGCGACCTTCCCGAATTCACGGCTGACGACAGCAGCACTACCGTGCCCCTGCGGCTCGAAGCCTTCGAAAGCGGCTTCGTGGTTTTCCGCAAACCGGCCTCCAAACCAACCGGTGTAAAGAACTTCCCCGCCCCCGCGCTGCTACAGCATATCGAAGGCAAATGGAAGGTACAGTTCGGCGACACCACCGTAATACTCGACACATTATCAGACTGGAGCAAACACCCGGATGAACACGTCCGGGATTTCAGCGGCACGGCCACTTACATGAAAATATTCCGCGCGGTGAAAGTGCCGGCGGGCGAAAAGGTTTTCCTGCATCTCGGCAACGTGATGGTAATGGCGAAAGTGAAGCTCAACGGCAAAGACCTCGGCACGGTATGGACTGCGCCCTGGAAAGTAGACGCCACCGGCGCACTGCGCGAAGGCGAAAACCAGCTGGAAATTGAAGTGGTGAACACCTGGGTGAACCGTCTGATCGGCGACAGCAAGCTGCCGGAAGCCGAAAGAAAAACATGGAGCAACGTAAACCCGTACAAGCCGGAAAGCACTTATCAGTCCGCCGGCCTGCTCGGCCCGGTGAAACTGGAAATACAGGCACAATGATTGCGGCGGTGTAACAAAACCCTGTTATCATGCGCACATTCCATATCAATTACCACAATAACGAAGTAAAAGTAGTGCAGCAGGACGAGGAACTTTTCACCGTTCACCTCCCCCGCTTCACCATGCGCCTGCTATTGCGGCAGGACAATGAAGGAGCCAGTCACTGGTTTGAGGAAAACAGGGACAATGAAACGGCGGAAACGCGCGGAATTGGGCAGGAGATTGAAACCTGGCTGTCGAAAAACAAATAAGTTCCTATATTCGCAGGCATGAGAACCATGCTTGCTATGCTCCTGGCCTTCCTATCCACCACTTCTCAGGCCCAGGTTGTTATTCCCGTAGACATCACCCCTGAAGGGCACATCCTGATGAAAGGCAGCATCGATGGCGTTGCCGGAAATTTCATTTTTGATACCGGTGGAGGGCTGGACGTGGTCACCAGAAAATTTGCATCACAATTAAAAACGCTGATCCCGCGGGACGGTGGTTTTACCGGCTTCCGGGCAACAGGCGAAAGGATCGATGCGCAACTATATACGATTGCAGGGCAACTGGGGGACAGCACCGGGGATTCATCCACGATCGCCGTTGTGGATGCCGATTTCGGGCCGATAGACGGACTTGTATCACTGATGAGCTATCGTAACAAACCTGTTACGATCGACTATGAACATAAACAGCTGATCCTCGAAACACCTGCCAGTCTTGCCGCAAGGAAAAGCAACGCCAGGGCCGTCATTCCCCTGCAACTCGAAGATCAGCGCGGCCTCGCCCTCGATATTTTCGCTTACTTTTCGCTGGACGGCAAAGCGGTGATCCAATTGCTGCTGGACAGCGGCGCGGGCAACAACGTATTCCGCTTTCATCCACGTTATATGACCAGATTGGGAATTGACCCGAACGATACTTCCCGTGTGGAAACAATACGCCGCCGGAGCGAAATAGACACCAGCTTTACCAGCGTCATCTACCGGGCGAACGTACGCTCGCTTGCCGCGAAAGACGCTTCCGCCGTGAAAGTATCCGGCTTCAAAGCATCCTTTGTAGATGGCCTGATCTACGACGGCATCGTTTCCCTGAACTGGATCGGGAAATGCATCACCATCGACCTGCAACAGCAGGAAATGATCGTCCGTTAATCCATCAGCAACACTTCTCCATGCTTCAGCGGCAACACGCGCTCATTTTCCGCATGCGCCAGCAGCACTTCGATCGGTTTGCCCAAAGGTTCGTCCGACAGATCGAACGTGCCGTAATGCATGGGAATGATATGCTTCGCCTTTTCAGGTAGACGATCAGCGTGGCCCGATATTGTGTATTTTTCTACATAAGTGTAGAAAAATCTACATGCCTTTTTCATCCATGATCTTTAATCGGCATATTTACCGGCCAATAAATATATCATCTACGTAACAGCCATTTGACCGGCATCATTCTTTCATATTAATCATCAAGAAGTTTCTTACAAGGGGTGGTCCCGTAAAAAAGGATCTGAGAACAAACTCTAAAACCTGATCTGGGTAATGCCAGCGTAGGGAAAAGAGAAACATTCTAAGGAGGTTGTCTCAACGAGACAGCCTCTTTTTTTATAAAATCGCTTGCCATGAAATCAATACTCGTACTCACCGACTTTTCAGATACCGCATCGCATGCTGCCCAATATGCCTGTTCACTGGCGAGGCAGATGCACAGCGGATGCATCGTGCTGTTCCATGCCTTTCAAAGCATGATTCCCACCACGGACCTGCCAGTATCCCCTACGATGGACGAAAGCCAGATCGCCCGGGAATCCATGCGGCGGCTGGAAGAGCTGGCGGCGCAGCTGGAAGATCAGCTGGATGAAAATACGGAGATCATTCTGCGGACGGACGACGTGGTATTGCCCGAGTCGCTGAACGAGATCTGCCGGCGGGAGAAAACAGACCTGGTGGTGATGGGCATTGCCGGCAAATCCAGGCTGGAAAAAGCGCTGATCGGCAGCAAAGCCATCGACGTGCTGGAAACCTGCGAATACCCCGTGCTGCTGGTACCGCCCGCCGCACCGGCCGTTGCCGTGGAAAACCTCATTTTCACCACCGACCTTGAACACATCGCCGCCAACATGCCCCTGCCCCTGATCGATGGGCTGCTGAAAGCACTGAACGCCCGTTTATGGGTACTGAACGTAGCACCGCCGGAAAAAAGCTATCCGCCGGAACTGAAAACGGAGCTCACCAGCCTGCATAACTTGCTGGAACCCTATTTCCCCGTGTACGAATTCCTCACGGAAGAAAATACCGTGGAAGGAATTATCCATTTCGCGCAGCAGAAAACACCTTCGCTGATCATCGCCGTACATAAAAAACAAGGGCTGTTTCACCGCAGCATCACCAAAAGGCTGGCGTACAAAGCGCTGATCCCCATCATCACTTTCCGGCAGCTGCACTGATGGCTGTCATCATCAGGCAGGAATATTGCAGTTACTTTGCGGACCAATGAACACCCGCATGCAAACCCAGGAAGCTCCTCCCCACCAGCTACAGCAGGAAGAACTCACCGCAAAGCTCCAATCCGATGTGCAAAAAGGACTGACGGACGAAGCGGTGGCGCAGCGCCTTGAAGAATATGGCCAGAACACGATCGAAAGCCATAAAAGGATCTCACCCTGGATGATCTTGCTGCATCAGTTCAAAAGTCCCGTTGTGTATCTCTTGCTGGTAGCCGCCGCTATGTCCGTCTTCTTCCGGGAATGGCCGGATGCCATCGCTATCGGCATTGTGATATTGCTCAATGCGGTTATCGGCTTTGTGATGGAATTGCAGGCGGAACGGTCGATGAAAGCGCTGGAAAAAATGACCCGGTTGTCCGCCAAAGTACTGCGGAACGGCAGCCTGAAGGAAGTGCCGGTGGAGAACATCGTGCCCGGTGACATCCTGTTCCTTGAAGCCGGCGACCTCGTGGCGGCGGACGGGCGTATTGCGGACGCTACCGAACTGCAGGCGGACGAATCCGCATTGACGGGGGAATCCGTACCGGTGGAAAAAGAAACGGACGCCCTCGAAGCGGATACGCCCCTGGCCGAGCGCACCAATATGGTCTACAAAGGCACCTTCATCCGTAAAGGCAATGCGCACGTGCTGGTCACCGCCACCGGCATGAAAACGGAACTGGGGGATATTGCGTCGATGGTGGCGGGCGCGAAGAAAACGGCTACGCCGCTGGAAAAGAAACTGGAAGATTTCAGCAAGCGGCTGATCGGCATCACGGTGGTGATCGTGCTGCTCATCTTCGGAGCGGGACTGCTCAACAAAGTGCCTTTCATGGACATGCTGCAAACCTCCATTGCGCTGGCCGTAGCCGCGATCCCCGAAGGTCTGCCTATTGTGGCCACGCTTGCGCTGGCGAGAGGCATGATACAGATGGCGAAACACCAGGTGATCGTAAAGAAGCTGTCCGCCGTGGAAACGCTCGGCGCAGCCACGATGATCTGTACGGATAAAACAGGCACGCTCACGGAAAATAAAATGGAAGTGACCGCGGCTGTATTGGATGAAGGGAAAATCGACTTCCGCGAAAAACAGAACGATAGCAAAAGCCTGCCATACCTGCAGCGCGTAGCGGTGCTGTGCAACAACGCCTCCCTCGCAGAAGAAACCGGCGACCCGCTGGAAGTCAGCCTCCTGCAATTCGCGGAAAGATCCGGGGCGGACGTGCAGCAGCTGCAAGCGTCCTGGCAGAAAAAAGGCGAAGCGCCTTTTAACTCGGACACCAAAGTGATGGGTACCATTCATCAACAGGAAAAAGAGATTTTCATATCCGCCAAAGGCGCCACAGAAAACCTGGTGGACTATTGCACCCACATCTTCCGGAACGGACAGACAGAGCCTTTCAGCGATGCGGATAAAAAAGAATGGCTGAAAAAAACCGATCAGCTCGCGGCATCCGGCTTAAAGCCGCTCGCCTTCGCCATGAAGGAAACGGACAACGCCGAAAAGGATTTCATGCACGACCTGGTGTTCCTCGGCATTGCGGGCTTCATGGACCCGCCGCGCCCGGACGTGCAGCAGGTGATCCATGAATGCCATACCGCGGGCATCGGCATCATGATGCTTACCGGCGACCATCCGGCCACCGCCGCCAACATCGCCAAACAATTGGGCATCAGCAGCGATGAAAAAGATCAGGTGATCAATGGAAAGGATATGGACGCGCAGCGGGACCAGTGGCTGCAATCCACCGTATTCGCAAGGGTCAGCCCAAAGCAGAAGCTGGACCTGGTGGATGCCCTGCAGCAGCAACATCATATCGTTGCAATGACGGGGGACGGCGTGAACGATGCGCCCGCGCTGAAGAAAGCGGACATCGGCATTGCGATGGGCATCCGCGGCACACAGGTATCGCAGGAAGTGGCGGACATGGTGCTGAAAGACGACTCCTTCGCCTCCATTGTACAGGCCATCAAACAAGGCCGTATCATATTCGAGAACATCCGCCGGTTCATCATTTTCCTGCTGTCCTGCAACGTGAGCGAGCTGCTGGTGATCGGCGTGATCGCTTTGCTGAACCTTCCTTTCCAGCTGGTAGCCCTGCAGATACTGTTCATCAATCTTATTACGGACGTATTACCCGCCATGGCGCTGGGCTTCACAAAAGGCGACGAAACCGTGATGCAAAAGAAACCGAAAGATCCCCGCCAGCCGATCCTCGATAAAAGAAAGTGGATATCCATCTGGGTATACGCGGCGGTGATCGGCGGCAGCGCGGTAGCGGCGGCTTTTACCACCGAAGGACATGCGAACAATGCCTTGTTCTTCACGCTCATCTTCTCCCAGCTTTTACATGCCTTCAGCATGACGGCCGCCAAAGAAAAATTCTTCAGCGGTCCCGTGTTCCGGAACGTGTACGTCTGGGGCGCCGTGCTGCTGAGCATCGCCATTACCCTGCTCACGCTGACCATCCCGCCGGTGGCGGAGGCGCTGCGGCTGGAACAAATGGAATGGCGGAACTGGGGGGTCATTGTGCTGTGCAGCGCCGGGTCCCTGCTGGTGATCCGCCTGCTGAAGGCGCTCAAACTCGTATCGTAAACTGTTATGGGATGATCTGCAATCGTTTTGCCTTTTCGATGGCCTGCGTGCGGCGTTTCACGTCCATTTTACCGAATAGCCGCGCGGCATGCGTTTTAATAGTGGGCAGCGACAGGAACAGGCGGGCCGCGATCTCCTGGTTGCTAAGCCCCTCCGCCATCAGCTCCAGCACCTCAAATTCCCGTTTGCTTAAATTCAGCTCGGCCAGTGCGGTGTCATTGCGCACAAATTCCCCGTTCACATACACCGTCTTTTCCAGCACCACGGTTTTCACCTTCGGCCGGGCGAGCTTCAGCGCCAGCCAGATGCCCAGCGCCGTGAAGATCACCGCGATGGCGCCGATGTACAGCTCAAGGGCATGGTCCATGATCACAAAATGCAGTTCCAGCCATCTTAACAGGAACAGCAGCAACGCCAGTGCGCCGCCGTAGAGAAAAACAAGCTTGTATTTTGACAAAAAATTATTGGCCATTATAAACTGTGCGGAATCGTCTGTTTTCCGGTCATTAAGTTAGAAAAAATACCTGCCCGTCACGCATCTTCACAAAAAAAGCCGGCCTTCCCCGGCCAGCTTTCGGTAATTTCATTACCCGGCTATCATCAACCCGCCACCATTTTCGGCTTCCTCCTTAATATCCACGCGCAGATCAGCGAAACGGCAATCCCGATCGGCAGTACTTCCAGGTAACTGATCAGCACCACAAAAACGGGATTCTTATACATTTCCTTAAACTCCGCCATCTGCGTAGCCTTCTTTTCCAGCTCGGCGGCCGTAGCCCCGCCTTCCCTCGCGGCCTTCATCACATGCGGGATATATTTATCCATAAAATCCGGGATAAACACATAATATTCCACCAGCCACACCAATACATACATGCTGGACGCGATCAGCGAAATGTAAAGACCAATTTTGAACGCCTTCCCGAAGGAGATCAGGCCGTTGTTGAATTTGTCCCGGTAATTTTTCACGCCCACGAAGATGAATGCAAAGGCAAGGAGCATGGCCGCATACCCCAGCACCATGTTGCCTTCAAAATTCTCCTTCCTGTAACACATTACGGTGGAGGTGATCATCAGCGCGGTCAGGATCAATCCGGAGATCAATCCAAATACAAGCACATTTTTTTTCATATTTGTCCGATTTATAGGTTCCCGTCAAAATTGAAAGATTTCGCGCTTTTTCCCTTCATACTTTGGGATGATTTTGCCGGAAAAGCCGGTTTTAATGCTAAAGTACGATGTCTTTCATTTCGACAGCTCGTCGAACCGTTTGTCCAGCAGGCATAACAGGAAATAAGCGATCGCGCTGATGATCAGGGTATAACCGATAAAACCGAGGATCACGAACACTTCGTTCCAGATCCAGTTATGGGTTGCGGAAAAATAAGAGAGGGACACGAGCAGCAGGCCCAGCAAAAATGCGAGTAAGGAAAGGATTTTCATAGGATATGTGAGAGATATAATTGACGTTGCCAAGATAACCCGGTTACCGCAATTTTTTTGTAGTGATAATTCTACATTTTATCTGGCACCGTGGTGCTGTTGACCGGCATATCCTGGGCGGGGTTCACCTGGTAGCTCAACACCTCCCCGCTTTCCAGCAGCTCCACAATACGGTATCCCGTATACGGCGTGCCCCAGCTGCCGCCGATATGCGCGTCAAAGAAATAATGCTTGCCGTTTTTTTCCTTCATGCCGTCCTCAATATGATCATGCCCGTGGAAAACCGCCCGCAGGTTGGATTGCTTTGTGAACATCTCCACCAGCTCCGGGCAATCGATACCGTGCTCCGTCCACTTTACCGGCGTGATGTGCATGAACACGAACAGGTGTTTTTTTGCGCTGAAGCGTTGTAGCTGCTCCTTCGTCCAGTCCATATCCGGACAAATATATTTCCCCGTTACGTCCGCCGTGTTGAGGATCAGGAACGCCGCATCTCCCTGCTCAAAGGCGTGATGCCAGGGAATCCCCCAGGTCTGCTCCCAATCCTTTTCCGGGATCATATCATGATTACCGTGGGACACATAATATTTCATCTTCAGCTGGTCCCAGGTCTTCTTCACTTCCGGCAGGAATTTCGGATCGTTGTGAAATACATCCCCGTTGATCACGGAAAAATCCAGCCCCCGGCGCCTGCCTTCCTTGTTCAGCCAGTTCACCATTTTCTTATGGTTCTCGTAATAAGTGGTTTTCGGTTGCCCGTAATGCCCGTCTGACGCAAGGGCAAAACGGAGCAGCACCTTTTTTCTGTCGGGTAACCGGAATCCCGCAGGGGAAAAAGATTGCAGCGTATTGCCGGCGCCGATGACCACGATGCCTTTCAGGGCCATTTCGAGGAAGTCTCTACGTGTAAGCATAGCATGAAAATAATAAATGGAGAAAATATATGGAATGCTGTTTGATCATATATTCGCAACAGCAGTACAACAAATCGACACTTTAAATTGTAAAGTAATATTAATAATATTTATTTACCTGTAAAACTGGCCAATGGAGCAAACAGAACAGCCTGACAAGCCCGTCATTTCCAAAAGCCTGGATGCTTTCTTTACCGGGGTTTACAATATCTTCAAGTTTATCGGCAATTTCTTCCGGGAAGTGATGCTTCCGCCGTTTGAGGTGAAGGAGCTTGTTCGCCAGTGTTACATGGTGGGATATAAATCGTTGGCGCTCATTAGCTTAACGGGTTTTATAACCGGACTTGTATTCACGAAGCAGTCGCGCCCCTCCCTTGCTGAATTCGGCGCCACTTCCTGGCTGCCCTCGCTGATTGCCATTGCAGTGATACGCGCGCTGGCGCCGCTGGTAACGGCCCTGATCTGCGCGGGGAAGGTAGGTTCCAGCATTGGCGCGGAGCTTGCCTCCATGAAGGTTACGGAGCAGATCGATGCGATGGAGGTATCGGCCATCAACCCTTTTAAATATCTCGTGGTAACGCGCATCCTGGCCTGCACCATCTGCCTGCCTATCCTGATGGCCTATACGGCGCTGATAGGGATGGCGGGGTCTTACCTGGACGTGCACCTGAATGAACAAACCACGCTGGCGGCCTTCCTGCAGAGCGCGTTCTCGAATATTTCGTTCCTGGACTTCGGGGCCTCGCTGTGCAAGGCCATTATTTTCGGGTTTACCATCGGCACCGTGTCCTGCTACCTGGGATATAATGCCACACAGGGTACCCAGGGTGTGGGGAAAGCCGCCAACGTTTCCGTGGTTGTTTCCATGTTCCTGATATTTATTGAAGAGATCATCATTGTTCAACTGGTAAATATGATACGCTGACATGAAGCCGTTTACACCTGATATCGACTGGAACGAGAAAGTGATCTCCATCCGCGGCCTGTACAAGTCCTTCGGAGAGAACAGGGTGCTGCAGGGCGTTGACCTGGATCTTTATAAAGGCGAGAACATTGTGGTGCTCGGGCGTTCCGGCACCGGCAAGTCCGTGCTGATAAAGATCATTGCCGGGCTGCTGAAGCAGGATGCGGGCACGGTGAATGTACTCGGGCAGGAAGTATCGCAGCTGAAAAGCGCAGAATTACGGGAGCTGCGGCTCAAAGTGGGGTTCTGCTTTCAGCATGGCGCGCTGTACGACAGCATGACCGTCGGCGAGAACCTTGCATTCCCGCTCACGCGCAACGAACCGGGCATGAAGCGCGAACAGCGTGAAAAAAGAATAGAGATCGTGCTGGACGCCGTGGGATTGTCCCAGACGATCGACCAGATGCCCGCGGAACTTTCCGGCGGGCAGCGCAAACGTATCGGTATCGCCCGTACGCTGATCCTCCGCCCGGAGATCATGCTGTACGACGAGCCCACCGCCGGCCTCGACCCGATCACCTGCATCGAGATCAACAACCTGATCAACGAAGTGCAGAAAAGGTTCAAGACCAGCTCTATTATCATTACGCACGACCTCACCTGTGCAAAAGCCACCGGTGATAAAATCGCTGTGCTGAAAGACGGACAGTTCATCAAAAAAGGAAACTTCGACGAGGTATTTGAATCGGACGACGAGCTGATCAGGGAGTTCTATGATTATAACTTTATACAATAAGCTATGAAAGGTACAAGTACAAAACGGGGTGTTGTTGTGGGCATATTCATTTTTGTGGGCCTGATCATCTTTGCCACGGCCATACTGGTGTTGGGCGGACAACGAAAATCATTCATCCAGTCCGTTCAGGTGAAAGCCCTTTTCCACGATGTGGGCGGCCTGGCTAAAGGCGATAACATCTGGTTCTCCGGCGTAAAGGTCGGCACCATCCGCAAGATCAGCTTCGTAGATCATAACCGGATAGAAGTGTTGATGGACATCGAAAAAAGCTCCCGGCAGTTCATCCGCAAGGATGTTGTTGCGAAAGTGAGCACAGACGGGCTGGTAGGCAACAAGATCATTGCGCTCACCGGCGGCTCCTCGCAGGCACAGCCGATCGAGAACGGCGACCAGCTCGCCGTAGCCACTACCATCAGCAGCGATGAACTGATGAACACCCTGCAGGTGAACAACAAAAATCTCGTAGAGATCACCGGTAATCTGAAAAATATTTCCCGGAACATCATGAACGGCCAGGGCACGCTCGGCAGACTGATCAATGATTCCTCCGTGTTCATTGAACTGGACCAGACCATGGTTACCCTGCGGAAAACGATGGCTAACACGCAGCTGCTGACGGAAGGACTGGCGGACTACGCTAAAAAACTTCAAACCAAAGGCTCGCTGTCCAACGACCTTATCAGCGACACCATTGTTTTCAGTAAATTGCGCAGCACTACGGTAGAACTCGAAGCAGCCTCACAAAAGGCGAATGATATGGTAGGTAATCTGAAAGAGATCACTACCAGCGTCAATGAAAAGCTTGGTGGCAGTGAGTCCGCCGCCGGCGTGCTCCTCAACGATCCCGAAGCCGCCGAAGACCTGAAAGCAACCCTTTCCAATCTTGAAAGCACCACGCAAAAGCTGGATGTGAATATGGAGGCATTGAGGAGCAATTTCTTATTCAGGCGGTATTTCAGGAACCAGGAGAAAGCAGAGAAGAAGAGAGTAAAAGATAGTTTGAAGAATGCGAACAGATAAAAAAGGGCAGGCTCCAAAACGCCTGCCCTCCTTCATTTACATCTCTGAATTGTTCAGTTCGATATTCTTCGCACGTCTCCCCCGCAGCCGGATGTTCAGCAGCTCCACTACCAGCGAGAAGCCAAGGCAGGAGTAGATGATACTCTTGCTGACCTCCTGGTGAAAGCCGCTGGCGATCAGTACTACGCCGATCACGACCAAGAATGTCAGCGCCAGCATTTGCAGCGTGGGTTGTTTGTTGATGATCCTCGTAACAGGACCGGCAAACAACATCATGATCGCAATGGAAACGACCACTGCAATGATCATGATCAGCACCTCATCTACCAGGCCCACCGCGGTGAGGATCGAATCGAAAGAGAAAACCGCGTCCACCAGCACGATCTGGAAAAGCACGGCGCCAAGGCTGTGGGGCTTGCGGGTGGTCTTTTGTGTTTCCTCCCCTCCTTCCTGCAGCTTGTGGTGTATCTCCAGCGTACTTTTAACGATCAGGAACAGGCCCCCCGCCAGCAGGATGATATCCTTCCAGCTTAAAGGGATCACCATCCCGTTCAACCATTTGAAATTGACGACAGGGTCTTTCAACCCGATGATCCAGTTGATGCAGAGCAGCAAAGCTACCCTGAATATCATCGCCAGGCTCAGGCCGATATTCCGCGCGCGGCGCTGCTGCTTCTCAGGCAGCTTACCCGCAACGATCGAAATAAAAATGATGTTATCTATGCCCAGCACTATTTCAAGAAAGCATAGTGTGAGCAGGCTTATCCAGACCGCCGGGTCCGCGAAATCGGGAATGATGAATTCCATCGGTTTGTTTTTACAGTTTAAATATGTTGCGTTTAATCGAAATCAAAAAAATCACCGAGGAAACCTTTCTTTTTTCTGGGGTGCTGGTGCTTGTGGTAGTCGTCATACTTTCCACGGTCATCTCTCCGGTCGTTTCTTTCACGGTCGTTACCAGCGCGGGCATCGTATTCCAGCAGTTTGTCAAGTTCACCTTTATCCAGCCAGACGCCCCGGCAGGAAGGACAATAATCGATCTCTATATTATTCCTGTGCGTCATCAGGAGCGTTTCATTACAATTCGGACATTTCACGGTCTTCCGTTTTTAAATTAAGAATAACCCGCACTTTACAGGCGGGGCAAGCATCTACATTAAAAAAAGAAGCCGTCAGAATGGTGTCAGCCGGTGAAGAAAGATGTAATATACCGGTCTGAGCCACTCAAAACGCGCTGCCGGCTTACCAAACGATGTTGTTTGAAGAACAAAAGCTCCCGGGCCCTGTTGCCGGGCCTTATTGCTGTATTTCCGGGCAGCGGTCAGCTCAAAACCGGTCTTGCCTACTTCATGGTTATCATTTTCGTAAACAAGCGACTTCAGCAGCTGCCGGTTCCCCGGCTCAATACGGTCAGGTAAAATGGGGGATGCAGTAGAGAACAGGCTCAACACCAGCAGGAAGATGATTCGCAGCCTTTTGCCAAAAGATATTTCTGTATAGTAAGTCAACTGTTCTCTGAGAAATTTCCTGCCGAATGTACTAATTTTTATCAGCTTTTCCGAAAACCTGAAACTGCAGAAAATACCCGTATATTTATTTACTATTCCACTGTTATGAATAAACGTCAGCTGTTTGTATCCATTCTTGTTATTGCCGTTGCCATGCTCTCCCGTTGCGCCGGCAAGAAACCCGCCGGCAGGGACGCAAGAGGCGAACAGTTCGCAGCTGCATCCACCTGTATGAGCTGCCATAAGGATATTTACGAATCCTACATCACAACGGCGCATTACCATACCTCCGCTCCCGCCTCCCCTTCCACCGTCAAAGGCAGCTTCGACCCTCCGCATAACGTTTTTCATTTTGCGAATGCTACGGATGTGATCATGGAGCGGAAGGACAGCCTTCTTTTTCAGACGGCTTATGTGGACGGGAAACCCCAACAGCAATACCCCTTCGACATCACCATCGGCTCCGGCAGAAAAGCGCAGACATACCTTTACTGGCAGGACAAACAATATTTCCAGCTGCCCATTTCATACTTCGTACCGGTGCAAAAATGGGCGAACAGTCCCGGCTTTCCCGCATCGCACCCCAACTTCAGCCGGGTGATCCCCAGCACCTGCTTCGGCTGTCACAGCTCCATGGTAGCATCCACGGAGAAGATCACCGGCGTGCAGCGCACGGAAGAATTTGAAAAAAAGGAAGCCATCTTCGGTATCGATTGCCAGCGCTGCCACGGCCCCGCCGCGGAGCACGTCAACTATCATACGGAGCATCCCGCAGAAAAGGCCGCCCGCTTCATCACAAAGATCAATACGCTTGCCAACCAGCAACAGCTGGATATGTGCGCGCTTTGCCATTCCGGCCTGAAACCCATGCTGCGCTCCGCTTTCCTCTTCAAGCCCGGCGATGTGCTGGCCGATTTCCTGCTGCCTACCGTCGCCTTTCCTTCAAAACCCTCGCAGCTGGACGTTCACGGCAATCAATACCAGCTCCTGACCGCCAGCAAATGTTTTACGCAAAGCAAGCAAATGAACTGCTCCACCTGTCATGATCCGCATACCACCGAGCGAAACAACATGCAGGTATTCTCCCGCCGCTGCATGAGCTGCCACCAGGCGGACAGCGGGCATTTCTGCAAGCTGAAAACCCTCCCCGCTTCTACACTTCAGCAGAACTGTATCGACTGCCACATGCCCGCCCTCCCCTCCGGCTCCATCACCTTGCTGACGAACGGGCAGGAAAGTCCCATTCCCGATTCCGTTCGCACGCATCTGATCACTATTTATCCCGATGCAACGAAAAAAATACTAATGCGGATGACCACGGGCAGCTTTTAGGCAAAACAGATTGCGTATTTTTAATTTAAATATCTCATCCATGCCTCATCAGGAAGCACTTGCCCATCCGGGGCAACCGGTCAGATACACATCCCTTGAAAACTTCTTCCCTGGCTACTTTGCGCTGGTCATGGCTACGGGCATCGTATCTATGGGACTGTTCCTCTGGGAATATGAATGGCTGGCGCGGCTGTTCCTCTATGTAAATATTTTCTTCTACGCAATGCTCTGGATCATCTTGATCCTCCGCATCGTCCGGTTTCCTGTCATTGTCTGGAATGATCTGCATCATTCCGCGCGTGGTGTTACATTCCTTACCTTAGTAGCCGGAAACAACGTACTGGGCAGCCAGGTAGCCGTGATCACCGGCAGAATGGACATTGCGCAGGGGATCTGGATAGCCGGGCTGGTATTGTGGGCCTTGCTGCTCTATACGTTTTTCCTTGTGAATATCCTGAAGGAGCCGAAACCTTCGCTGGACCAGAGCATCAGCGGCGCCTGGCTGCTGATCGTGGTGGCTACGGAATCGGTGGCCGTGCTGGGCGCCATTATCGCGAACAGCTCCACCGTGCACTGGCTCATCGCTTTCATTTCCCTGTGCATGTACATGACAGGCGGCATGTTCTACTTTGTGCTGATCGGGCTGATCCTTTACCGGTGGCTTTTCTTCAGCATGGAAGCCAAGACCATTACGCCGCCGTACTGGATCAACATGGGCGCCGTGGCCATTATTTCGCTGGCGGGCTCGCGGCTGGTGATGTATGCGCGGGCGCATGAAACCTTGCAGGGATGGGCGGGATTCATTCAGCCGTTCACGATGTTCTTCTGGGCTTTTGCCAGCTGGTGGATACCGCTGCTGTTCCTCATGTTCGCTTACCGGCATTTCATTGCAAGAGTGCCGTTGCAATATGATCCGCAGTACTGGTCCATGGTTTTTCCGCTCGGCATGTACGGCGTGTGTACGTTCACGTATGCCGCCGTAACGGAATTCACTTTCCTTAAACCCATTTCGGCTTTATTTGTTATATTAGCTTTAACCACCTGGGTCATTGTGTTTATCGGTCTGTTGATAGAACTATTTTCGATAAGGAAGAAAAAAACGTAACATGCATACCTCTTTAAACAAAAAGGCTTTACTGGTTGCATTGGTTGTTACCCTGGCATGTGTGGTCATCTCGTTTTACGGGTCGCGGAAGCTCCAGAATTTTGACCCGGCGCTCATCGCCTATTTATTCGGCACCCTGTTCGCGCTGTTCGGCGGCATTTACCGCTATTGCGTATGGCTGCAGCGCCCGCCCACCTGGATGTATTTCCGGCGCACCTGGCAATTCGTTTTTTCAGGAAGCTTTTTCGTACACCTGTACTACCTCGCCGCGGATTCCGTAAAGAACCTCCTGTTCCAGCGCTTTATCTATCCCCGCGGAAAGAAAAGGTGGATCGCGCACTTCCTGCTGGCTACCGGCTGCATGGCCGCCTTCGCCATCACCATTCCGCTGACGCTCGGCTGGATCAACTTTACGCTGGACCCCGCTACCGCGCTTGATCCCGGCACCACGCGCCTCTATTACGCCAACTTTTTCGGGTTCCAGGTGATGAGCTTCAAGCTGGGCTCCGTGATGGCATTCCTCATCTTTCATGCGCTGACATGGTGCTCCTGGCTGGTGATCGCCGGTGCTGTTTTTTTTATGGTACGGAGGATGACCAACGCGGGACTGATCGCCACACAGACTTTTGAAGGCGACCTGCTGCCGCTGATCCTGCTGATCATCATTTCCGTTACCGGCCTCGGCCTGAATTACAGCTATGCCTTTATGAAAGGAATGGCCTACGATTTCATGGCCGTTACGCATGCTATTTCGGTGATCCTCTTCCTGGTGTGGATACCGTTCGGAAAATTCTTTCACATCATCCAGCGCCCGGCACAGATCGGCGCGCATATCTATAAAAAAGAAGGCATGAAAAGAGGCATGGCCGTTTGTCCGCATACTGGCCAGGCATTTGCCACGCAATTGCATGTGGACGATCTGAAGACCGTTACGCAGCAGCTTGGCTTCGATTTCACGCTGGAAAACGGCAGCTCGCATCTCGATTTCAGTCCCGAAGGAAAACGCTCCCTGCTGGCAAAAGCACATTTGCAGGCACGGCAGGAAGGCGGCAACCTTTTTGGCTAATCCCGGTAAATAACTATCCAATGGCAAGACTACCCGCATCTCCGGAAAAGATCATTCATGAATTTGGGCCGCATCTCAACTATGCACCGCAGGAAGGTTATCCCGGCAGGGACGAGCCGGACAAAAGCGTGAAAACGCATTGTTGCTTCTGCGGCATGCAATGCGGCATTCAATTGCTCGTAAAGAATAATAAAGTAGTAGGCTTTGAGCCGTGGATGGAATTTCCGTTCAACCAGGGCCGGCTGTGCCCCAAAGGCGTGCAGCGCTACTTGCAGGACAATCACCCCGACCGGCTGCTGGGCCCGCTGGAACGCGCGGAGGGCGTGGGTTTCAAGCCCGTGTCCTGGGAACACGCCATGGACCGCACAGTGTCCGAGATCCGCCGCATCCAGCAAACATACGGCAATGACGCCTTCTCGGTGTTGTCCGGCGTATCGCTGACCAATGAAAAGAGTTACCTCATGGGCAAATTCGCCCGTGTAGCGCTTAAAACCGCCAATCTTGATTATAACGGAAGGCTTTGCATGGTCAGCGCCGGCGCGGGCAATAAAAAGGCGTTCGGGCTGGACCGCACCTCCAATAACTACGAAGACCTGGAACATGCGGAAGTGATCATCGTTGCCGGCGCCAACGTCAGCGAAACCTTCCCCACGCTCACGCACTGGATCTGGCGCGCGCGTGACAACGGCGCCCGGCTTATTGTGATAGATCCCCGCGTGATCCCGCTGGCGCGCACGGCAGACATTCACCTGCCGGTAAAACCCGGTACAGACTCCGCACTCTACGGCGCCATGCTGAAATATCTCGCGGACCACGACATGCTGGACCATGATTTCATCAATAATCACACCACCAACTTCCAGGAAACGCTCGACGCCGTGAAGGACTACACGCTCGAATGGGCCGAATCCGTAACAGGCATCGAAAAAGAAAAGATACAACAGGCCGCCGAACTGTGGGGAAAAGCAAAAACAAGTTTCCTGCTGCATGCGCGCGGCATAGAACATCACTCCAAAGGCGTGGAAAATGTGCTGGGCTGCATCAACCTCGTGCTGGCCACCGGCCGCATCGGCAAACCCTATTGCGGCTACGGCACCATCACCGGCCAGGGTAACGGTCAGGGTGGCCGCGAGCACGGGCATAAATGTGATCAGCTGCCCGGCAACCGCGACATCACCAATCCCGCACACCGGCAATACATTGCGGACGTATGGGGCATTCCCGAACCGGAACTGCCCGGCAAGGGGCTTACCGCCTACGAGCTGATAGAAGCCATTCACCGCGGAGAAGTAAAGGGATTGCTGTCCATCTGCTTCAATCCCCTCGTATCCTTACCGAATAACAATTACGTACGCGAAGCGCTCGAAAAGCTGGAATTCTACGTGTGCATAGACTTCTTCCTGAACGAAACCGCGCGGCATGCGGACGTTGTGCTGGCCGGTTCATTACATGAAGAAGAAGATGGCACGGTGACCACGGCAGAAGGCCGCGTTGTTCGTATACGCAGGGCCGTTACCCCTCCCGGTAACGCCCGTCCTGATACAGATATTATCCTGGAACTGGCGGAAAGGCTCGGCGCGGGCGACAAATTCAGGTATGCCGATACAGAAGCGATTTTCAACGAGCTGCGCGTAGCGTCCAAAGGAGGTACGGCGGATTATTACGGCATCACTTATAAAAAGATAGAGGATAACATGGGCGTATTCTGGCCCTGCCCTTCCGAAGATCATCCCGGAACGCCCCGGTTGTGGGAAGACCGGAAATTCGCCACGCCTGACGGCAAAGCGCATTTCAACCCGGTCAAATACCGCGATCCCGGCGAAGTAACGGATGACGAATATCCCGTTGTGCTGACTACCGGCCGCGTGGTATCGCAGTACCTGAGCGGCACCCAGACCCGCCGCATCGGCAAGCTGGTAGGGCTGATCCCGGAGCCCCTCGTGGAGATACACCCCGTGCTGGCCGCGCAGTACGGCATCCGGCAAAGGGAGCTGGTAAGGGTCACCACCCGCAGAGGCTCCGGCGAATTTCCCGCGAACATCGTGGAAACCATCCGCAAGGATACCGTGTTCATCCCCTACCACTGGCCCGGCAAAAAATCCGCCAACCAGCTCACGCCCGGCACGCTCGACCCGGTATCGAAGATCCCGGAATTCAAGGTCTGCGCCTGCAAGCTGGAACCGCTCGGTAAAATATCCGCCCCCGGCGAAGCACATGCATTTGACAGTATCTGATCACCCTTTAATTCATTGTTATGGAAGTGACCGCATATAAAACAGACATGGAATTCTTCGTAGACATGCAGCGCTGCATCGGCTGCAAAGCCTGCGAAATGGCATGCGCCGAATGCGAAACGAACGGCCATCAAAGCATGATACATGTCAACTATGTGGAACGCGCCGTGTCCATTCAGACCACCGTGCAGGTCTGCATGCATTGCGACGATCCCGTGTGCGCCCGCGTCTGCCCCGCGGATGCGATCTCCAAAGACGATTTCGGGGTGGTGCACAGCGCCAATACCGCCCGGTGCATCGGCTGCTCCAACTGTGTGATGGCCTGCCCCTTCGGCGTGCCCATCAAGGAAGAGAAATACGATATGATGATGAAATGCAACATGTGCTACGACCGGACCAGCGCCGGCAAAAAGCCCATGTGCGCCACCGTCTGCCCCAGCCAGGCGCTGTTCTACGGCACAAGGGAAGAGATCAGCCGGATGCGGCCGAACAGCACGCCTGTGAATACTTTCATCTTCGGCCAGCAAACGGTGACCACCAAGGTAAATATCATGATGCCGAAAGGCAGCACTCATCTGAAAGTTCATTAATCTGAAAGATATGTCTGATCAAACAGCAAAAGACCCGAACTGGAAACAGGATTTCCCGATAGAACGGACCGCTTCCACACAGGTCAGCCGCCGGGACTTCGCGCGGTTCCTGTGCCTTGTTTCCGGTGGCCTCGCCGTAGGCAGCGCCTATGTAGCGGCCAAAGCGCATTTTTTTCCGCCGGAAGAGATCAAAGGAGAACATTTCGTTTGCAAGGCGGACAGCGTGCCCGTAGGCGGCACCCGCTCCTTTGTGCTGGAAGGAAGCTCCATCCCCTATATTCTTATACGTTTGGAGAATGGCGACTGGCGGGCGTATGAACAGAAATGCACCCATCTTTCCTGTGCCGTGTACTACAAGCCCGGCAGCGGGCAGATCGTGTGCCCCTGCCATGAGGGATTCTTCGACGCCACGACAGGCGAAGTGCTGGCCGGCCCGCCGCCACGGCCGTTGCCCGCATTACAAGTAGTGCTGAAAGGAGAAGATGTTTATGTAACCGCGTGAATATATCGCTATGAGCAATTTCAAAGACGCCCAGAACAAAGCGCATCCCAACAAGCGCAACACGCTGATGTCCGCATTGATCGTGATCCTGATCCTCAACATCAGCATACAGATATGGCTGCTGTATACCGGCCTGAATAACGCGCTCGGCAAGCATAAAGACATTGCCCTGCCCGCGTTCATCGCCTCGCTCGTGCTTTTCCTGATCGGTTTTTTCTGGTTATATTATCTGCCGATGGGCGACCGCAAGGATAAAAGCCGTTAATTTGCGGAACGATGCATACCACCAACTACTATAATACATTTATCAGCGTGGCGGACGACTGTCCCGTTACCGAAGCGGAGATACCACCAAAGAAAGCCTCCGGCGAAACAATTGCCAACCGCCAATTTGATATGTTGCAGGCGCACCCCTACCGCTATACTTCCGATGATGTCATATTCGAAGGATACGTCATGAAAAATAATCCCACACGGCAAAACCTCGCGCAGGCCCGCGAGCAGTTCTTTTCAAAGGGACAAGCCTGTTTACGTTCGTCGGCGCTGGCGAAGCGCTATGGATGGGGCTTTCATTTTGATGCCGATGGCAAAGTGGCGATATATGCGCTGGGCTCGCCGGAATATGAGCAATATGCGCATGACGGTAGCCTGAAGCAACTGAAAGCCATGAAGAGCAAGCGGTAAAAAAACAGGGGCGACCGCTTCGATCAACCCCTGTTTCCGTTATGCGATCTCCGGCAATTCCAGCACCTGCCCGCTCTTCTTCAACCGCTCCGCCAGCTTCGTGTAATCCACCTCCTGCACCTTCTTCCCTTCCTCTATCGCCAATGCCGCGGCAATACCGGCGCTTTGCCCCAGTACGATCCACGCCGGCTCCACCCGCACAGAAGAAAACGCCACGTGGGAAGATGACAAACAAACCGGCACCAGCAGGTTGCCGCATTCATCCGCCTTCGGCGTGATAGCGCGGTAAGGCATCTGGTAAGGCTGTCCGATCTTCCTGGATTTGAGATGTTTCGGGAAGATAGTTCCTTCATTGATAAACCCGTCGTCCGTGGCGATGCGCTGGCAGTCATGGGAATCTACTGGGAATGACCCGATGCCGATGGAATCCGGTTTTTCCACATCATGCAGGATGTCTTTTTCCGTGAGGAAATACGCGCCTTCCATTCTCCGCGCTTCGCGCACGTAGAGCACGGGGGGGAAATGATCAAATTTCGGGAACTCGTCTTTTGCGTAACCGATCTCCTGCATCTGCTGCCGGATCTTTTCCGGCACGGCGGGATCGGTGGTGAGGAACCAGAACAGTCCCTTGCAATACTCCGTATGTGCGTTCCAGATAGCCTGCCTTTCCCGTGCGGAGCCGTCCGGGTAAGCGGCGTTCAGGCCCACCAGGCCGATGGACAGTTGCAGGCCGATGCCGTTGTTGCCGTCCAGCTTGTTGCCGGGCAAGGGATACAGGTCGATCAGGCGCGGCGTGTCAGGGTATGCCTTCAGAAAGCGGCGTACCAGTTCGTAAGCCGCCGGATCGTAGTTGGCGGGTTGTGTGAAAGGGACCCTATTGGCCGGATCTTTCGAGAAGCAGAAGCGGAAGCTGTAGGTCATGATCAGCTTGTCCCCCGCTCCTTCCTGCGGTCTTGTTGTAGAAGAAATGTATGGCAGCGGTTTACGCTGTGGATCATACGCATCCATCGTCACCGGCTTTTTCGGATAGATGGCGCCTGCCAGCGGCTCGTTGAACTCGCTCCTGCTTTCGCGCCCCACCCTGTACCCTACGCCCGCGGCGGCCATGAGATCGCCTTCATAGCTTGCGTCGATGAACATTTTACCGGAGAACGTTTTGCCGGAAACGGTGCGGAATGATTGCAGCAGGCCACGCTTCTTCCGGGCGCGGTGCAACGTTTCGCCCAGCACCACTTTCACGCCGGCTTCTTCCAGCAACTGGTGGAAGATATTTTCCGCAACATGCGGTTCGTAGGTCCAGGGGCGGTTGTCTTTCACGCTTACTTCGTAAGGCAGCTTAACGCCCTTGTCCGTATAATGTTTTTCCACGCGCAGGTGAAATTCCTCGAAGATGCCGCGCAGCGTTTCCCTCGCCATCTGGTTGGAATCGCTGAAGCTAAGCCCCCCGCTCATCATGCCTCCCGCCAGCAGCAAGGGTTCCACGAGCACCACCCGTTTTCCCTCGCGGCCCGCGGCCACGGCCGCCGCGATGCCCGCGGGCGTAGCGCCGTATACCACCACGTCGGAATGCTCCGTGGGACCGGTTACGTCGGATATGAAATCAGCGGCCTGCGTGCCGCCGGAAAATAAGGCGGGTATGGTAACCGCTGCCAGTACGGTGGAGCGGATGAATGTACGGCGGTCCTGTTGTTTCTTTTGTTCCATGCTCTTTTTGTTTGTGTTAGTAAGTAAACCCGGGTATTGCAACCTTGAGATTACTCTCTGCTCGTGACACTCAGTATCCCGGGTTCTGGTCGGTGGAAGGATCAAGCGCCTGGTTGTAGTTCATTTCCGAAAGCGGGATGGGCCAGAGCCAGTTCTTTTCCGTGATGGTCTTGCCTTTCACGGCGCTGATGATCGCCGCGGCCTTGCCCGTGCGTTTCAGTTCCAGCCAGCGTTTGCCTTCGAACTGCAATTCGTAGCCGCGTTCTTGCATAACGAGGGCGAGGAAAGCGTCGTGCGTAGTGTAATCCGCAATGTCAAAATCAACGGGCGATACTGTTTTCGGGTCGTAGCCGTAAGCGCGGCGGTGCACTTTGTTGAGGGCTTCCATCGCTTCCGCCGTAGGCCCGCCGTTCTCATGACTGGCGGCTTCGGCATACATCAACAGCAATTCGGAATAACGGTATACGGGCAGATCAGTGCCCGCACCGCGCTGGCTCACCGCCAGCTTGTCCTGGTACTTGTTGCACACCAGTGAATTGGCGCCCAGACCGATGTTGATGAGGTCCCACATCCCTTTGCGGAAATCCGCATCGTCCCAGTTGCTGTACAGGGAATTTGTGCGGTCGCCGTACACGGCGTACGCGCCGCCGGCAGGGAACAGTTTGGTATCCGGGTGGTTGGTGATCCAGAGTATGTAGTTACCCTGGCCGTCCTGCCGCATGTATTTGATGTAAAATATTTCTTCCTTCGACGTGATCACTTCCGGCCCGTATATCTTCTGATAATCCTCCGTGCTGTCTACCGGTATCAATTCGTATTTGTTCGATACGATCACTTCATTGGCCTTATCCCGCGCTTCCTCAAACCGGTCCAGCTCAAGGTAAACATCCGCCAGCAAGGTCTTGGCAGTCCATTTCGATGGACGGCCGGCTTGCGGGGCAACATCCGGCAGGTTCACTTCCGCATCAGCCAGGTCCGCGAGGATGAGCGCGTAAATGTCCGCTTCGCTGCTTCTCGGCAGGTCTACTTCGTTGATGTTGTTTTCCGTGCGGAGCAGCACGCCGCCCCAGTTGCGCACCAGGTGGAAGTAGTTGAATGCCCGCAGGAACTTTGCTTCCGCCACGTAGCGCGCGATCTCCGCTTCGCTGATGGCGTTGCCGTTGGGCGCATTCGCGATCACCAGGTTGGCGTTGCGGATGCTCAGGTAGAAGTCGTTCCAGAAACCGCCTACGCGGGTGATGTTTACATCATTCAGTCCCTGGAATTCGCTCATCTGCGCCCAGCTGCCGCGGCCGTAGGTGAAGTCGGACTGGCATTCGAGCGTGGCGTAATAGTTCGGCATGGTATTGTAGCGGAGCGGGGAATAAATAGCATTGACGGCTGCTTCCACTTCCGCGGGTGTATTATAGAATGTTTCCACTGCCAGTGACGGCGGATTTTCTTCGAGTGCTTTTTTGCAGGAGGCCAGCAGCAACGGTGCGATGATCGTCAGCAGCAGCCAGGTTTTATGTACATGCTTCATGTCACAATTTTTTCGGTCAAATAATTAGAAGCCGGCCCTGATGCCGAAGGTGAACGAACGCGCAGTGGGATAGCTGTAATAGTCATATCCCTGTGCGGTGGAGTTTTCACCGCCCTGTGAATTCACTTCCGGGTCCCACCAGGAGTACTTCGTGAACGTCAGCAGGTTCTGCCCGCTGGCGTATACCTGCAGGTTCTGCAGCCAGTTGAGGCCCGCCTGCTTTACCGGTACGGCATAGTTCAGCTCTATGTTCTTCAGGCGCATGTAAGACCCGTCTTCCACGAAACGGTTGGAAACCCTCACCGTATTGTTGTAGCTGATACGCGGGTATTTGGCGTTCGGGTTCTCGGGCGTCCAGTGGTTTTCAAAGACTTCGCGCGGCATGTTCAGCCCGAAGCCGTAGTCGATCGTATTGCCGATCGCGCTCATGTTGAAAATATCATTGCCCTGTGAGCCCTGGATGAATATGCTCAACCCGAAGTTCTTGTAAGACATGTTCGAGTTGATGCCGTAGATGAAGTCGGGATTGGGATCGCCGATATAGGTCTTGTCACGCGCGGTAACGGAGCCGTCTTTATCGAGGTCTGTAAAGCGGATGCGGCCGTTCTCATCATACCCTTCTTCCAGGTATCCCCAAAACTGGCCTATCGGCCGGCCTTCCCGCAGGATGTTGCTGTTATCGTTCACGATCACCGCGGTAACGGTACCGCCGAAGATATCGTCGCCACCATAGAGCTTCACCACTTTATTGCGGTTGATGGAGAAATTGGTGTTGAGGTCCCATTTGAAATCACCATCGAAGATCGCGGCGTTGATGCCCAGCTCGAAGCCCTGGTTCTTCACTTCACCCACATTGCGCAGGGTGCGGGTGAAGCCCATGGAGGAAGGGAGGATCACCCTGTTGAGGAGGTCGCGCGTATTTTTCACGTAATAGTCCGCGGTGATCACCAGTCTGTCCCTCAGCAAACCGATATCCAGTCCTACATCCCTTTGCTCGGTCACTTCCCATTTCAGGTTGCCGGGCAACGTGGTACTGGGTGCATAGGTGGTGGCCAGTGCATCGTCGAATACGGTTTTGCCGGAGCTGAGCTGGTTGAGCGTTGCATATGGACTGATGGCCTGGCTGCCGGTGTATCCCCAGCTGGCGCGCAGCTTCAGGTCGGAGAAGAAGCCAAGGTCTTTGATGAAATCTTCTTCAGACAACCGCCATGCGATCGCGGCGGAGGGGAAACCGCCCCATTTGTTGCCTTCGCTGTAGCGGGAGGAGCCGTCCTGGCGGAAGCTGATGGTCGCGAGGTATTTGTTATCGTAGCTATAGTTTACACGGCCCAGAAGCGATACGAGGGCGGATTTGGCGTAGCCTGTGCCTGGAATCCCAGGCGCATCCGCGGAGCCGAGGTCATTGGAGCCGGGCGTATTGCTCAGGAAGCCTACACCGCTGCCGCTGATGAACGTGGTCTGAAAATCCTGGTAGGTAAAGCCTGCCACCGCGGCGATGTTATGTTTCCCGAGGGATTTGTTGTAGCTGATGGTATTCTCGTTCAGGAAGCTGGTGAACTGGCTGGCGCTCACACTCGCGGAGCCTTTGGAGTTCACAAATTTCGTGCTGGTATAAGAATCGGTGCGGTCGTCCCTGTTCTCGATGCCACCGGATATCTTGACGGTCACATCCGGCCAGGGGCGGTAAATGATTGCGGCATTCGCCAGCACCACATTGGCTTTGGTGGTTGAGTTCTGTTCATTGATAAAATTAAGCGGGTTGATGAGGTCGGTGGCAACAAATGGATATGCGCGGGCCAGCACACGGTAGGAGCCGTTATCATTGTAAGGCGTCAGCGTGGGCGGCGCGGAAATGGCGGCGGCGATCATGGAATTGCCCCTGCTTCCACCGCGACTGTCCTTACGGTCTGTTTTCAGGCGGGAAAAGGTGCCGGAAAAAGTGACCGTGAACTTCTTGCTGATCTCGTGGTTGACGTTGGCGCGGAGGGAATAGCGGTCGTAGTCGCTTCCTTCCACAATACCGTCCTGCGCGAACACGCTTCCTGAAAGGGAGAACTGCGTTTTGTCGTTGCCGCCGTTCACGTTCAGGCTGGTGAGCTTCATCGGTGCGGTTTTGAATACCAGGTCCTGCCAGTCGAATCCTTCCCCGAAACCATCAATCTGTTCTTGGGTGAAGAAGGGTTGCTGGTTGTCGTTACGGGCCTGCTCGTTGTAAAACTGGGCGTATTCCTTCGCATTCATCAGGTCCAGTTTCTTGCGGAGGCGTTGTGTGCTGTAGCTGGTTTCAAAATCCACTTTCGTGCGGCCGGCCTTTCCTTTTTTGGTGGTGATCAGCACCACGCCGTTCGCGCCGCGGGAGCCGTAGATCGCTGTGGCGGAGGCATCTTTGAGGATGTCGATCGATTCGATGTCCATGTTGTTGAGCATGGTGGGATTGGTGCCGGAAACCGGGAAGCCGTCCACAACATACAGCGGTTCGTTGCCGCCCAGCACGGAATTGGCGCCCCTGATGCGGACGCTGACGGGACCACCGGGCGAGCCGTTGTTCTGCATCACCTGTACGCCGGTGGCGCGGCCGCTCAACGCCTGCAACACGTTGGCAGCGGGCGTTGCGTTGATCTCCTTCGATTTCACCTGCGTCAGCGAGCCGGTCAGGTCTTTTTTCAGCACCGTGCCGTATCCCACTACCACCACTTCGTTCAGCCCTTCCTGTGAGGGCCGCAGCACGATGTCGAACGTAGTGTTTTCGCCCACGGCGCGTTCTTCCTTCGTAAACCCGAGATAAGTAAATTCCAGCACGGCGTCCGTGTTCTCCACGTTGATGCTGAATTTGCCGTCGGGGTCGGTGAGTGTGCCGGCGGAGGTTCCTTTTACGTGCACCGTAACGCCCGGCAACGGTACGCCTTTATCGTCTTTCACCTGCCCGTTTACGCGCACCGGCTGAACGGTGTCCGCCTTCGGCGCGGGAGGCTGCTGCTCATACAGTTTGATGACCACCGTTTTGTCTACAATGTTGTAGGTCAGCGGCTGCCCTTTGAGGACGAGGCGCATCGCTTCGTCGAGGCTCGCATTGCGCACCGAAACGGATACCGGTCTGGCATTGGCCAGCACCTTGTTACTGTACAGGAAATCATACCCGGTCTGCCTGCGGATATCACGGAACACCTGCTGAATGGCGGCGTCCTTTTTTGATAGCGTGATCTTTTCCTGCGAAAACCCTTCTGCGCTTGTCTCCATGAGAAAAGCCAGCATCAGGAAGCCTGTTAATCGCATACGCCGTAAGATTTTGGAAACGTAAGGACTCTTTATGCATAAGTCTTTGCAGCGTGCATAAATTTGCATACTTTTAAAAAGTTTAGGTGTGGAATGATGATTCTGCCGAATTTTAATGAAGCACCTGAATGGCCGGAGACACTTCCGATGTCCCCGGCTTTTTCATGCATGGCGGAAGGCTATGATCTTTTTGGTTTCATACGTGGTCAGTTTTTAATGATTAAAGAATATGTTGATCAGCGCCGGGCGCTGACTGTCACTTCCTTTCCATTTGTTGAAAAACGCACCTCTCCTGTCAGTTCCAGCATTTTAAACACCTGTGATGCATTTACGTTCTTGCGGATGTTCCCGTTGAGGTAAACCTGCAGGGAATCTTCAAATTTCACGTCCACATCGTACCACCTTGATATCTGCCGCATGACGCTGTAGATATTGGTATTGGAGAAATAGAACTCGTTATTCTTCCAGGCCAGCGCTTCTTCGATGCTGGCTTTCTGTACTTTGATATCCGCCGCCATTACGGCCTGTTCACCCGGAGCCAGCAAAGCTGCTTTGCCGTTGCTGGTGACTTTCACCTTGCCGGTCACCAGCGTTGTTTTAACCGGGGGCTCGTCCCGGTAGGCCATTACGTTAAAGCTGGTGCCCAGCACTTCTATGACTTCGCCGGGTTCCTGCAATCTTACGCGGAAAGGCTGCGCGGCGTTCTCCGCTACTTCAAAATATGCTTCGCCATTGAGCACTACTTCGCGTGTTTTGCCGGGGAAGGCTACCGGGAAACGCAGCGAGGACGCGGCGTTGAGCAGCACGGTAGTGCCGTCCGGCAGGGTGAGCTGGTATTTTCCGCCTCTTGGCGTGGTAAGCGTATTGTATTGAACGATCTGTGAAGATGCGGCTCCCTGCAGGCGGTAAGCGAGTTTGCCGCCGGCCTGTTGTATAACGTTCGTATTGCCTTGTATGGAGAGTGAACCGGCGCTGGTGCTGTCCAGCGTGATGGTGGAGCCGTCCGCGAGGGTTAGCACAGCGTTGTCCGTGCCGGGAGCGATCTCCTGTTGCGGGGCGGCAGCCAGGGTTCCCTGTGGTAGCGGTGTGCTGTTGTTGCGGAAAAGATAGATGCCTCCACCGGCGAGGAGAAGGGCGGCCAGTAAAGCGGCGGCGGCCAGCCATATTTTTCGTGCCGGTTTTGCAGCCGGCAGGGAGGCCGTGCGCCGCAGCTTACGCCCGTGCGACGTATCATCCGCATCATGTGTTGCTCCGGTGTTATGTATTTGTTCCGCCGTTGAACCCGCATCCATATACGCAGCGATATGCTCGTCCAGCACACCTTGCCCGAGGTAGTGAAAAAAGGCTTCCAGCTCCTTGTCGGTAGCCTTGTTTTCCATATACCGCTTCACCAGCAGTTGATAGAATTCTTTGTCTTTCATTGTACGTGGATGCAATATGTGCTCAGTAGGAAGACAAAAAAATAGCGATGAAGGGTACCCCTGGGAGGAAAAAAATTTTACAGGCGGGAAACAAGTATGAGGGCCAGGCCGAAGGAAATACCGAGATCCTTTTCTGCGGCTGATTTCAGGGATTTTATGGAGCGTATCATGTGTTTTTTAACGGCATTCTTCGAGATGCCCAGCCGCGCAGCTACTTCCTCGTAGCTGTGCTCCTGCTCGCGGCAGAGGCGGAATATTCTTCTCGTTTGCAGGGGAAGGGCGTTCAGCACCCGTTCTATATGCTGCAGATACGCCTGCGTCAGCATTTCTTCTTCCGTGTTGTTGCGGAACTGCTGGAAATGGCGGATGATCTCGCCTTTGAGGGCTTCTTCCGAAGCGCCGCGCTTCAGGCAGTTCAACGCATGATTGCGGGCGGCCACAAAAAGGTAACTTTTGAAGGATTGTACTTTGGCTAACTGTTCGCGGGCTTCCCAGATGCGGATAAAGGTTTCCTGGGAGATGTCTTCCGCAAGCGCGGGCAGTTTCACCAGTTGCTGCACAAAGAGCGCTACCCGCCTGTAGTATCGGTCGTACAGGATGGTAAAGGCTTCCTCATTTCCTTTTACAAGGCGGTTCAGCAGTTCCCTGTCCTCATCATATAATATATGCTCCGGCAACAGCGTGGAATTATTGGTGTACTATTAAAGCTACTAAAAAACATCAAAAGAGCGCGGTAAAAATTCAAAAAAGAAAGGCAGCACCGTAGTTCGTGGTGCTGCCTTTCTGCACACGGAAGGCGTGTGCCGCATGAAAACTTTATTTGAACAACGCATCTATCACCGCCGCATCCACCGTAACATCCGGCGCAAATTCATCACTATTCACATACTGTTGCAAACTGTACAAAAGCTGGCGTGCTACCGGCCTTTTATCCAGGCCGTTCCGGAGGTCGGCGCCCGACACCAGCAGGCTTCCCTTCCCTACTTTCGCTTCAAATACCAGCCCGATCTTCCGGGGGCGGTTCCAGTCCGGCACCATCTGCACCAGGGGTTTGAAGGAATAAGGCAGCTTGTCCAGCACCAGCGGTTTTGAATGCCGCACAACGTCCCACCACTGCCAGTTGGAATGGAACTGCGTGGGGAAATGGCGGAGGGCGGGATGCTGCGGATCACAGAGGATGCCTAACAGGTTAGGCGGCATGCCTGACCATACCGTGTTCCACGAAATGCCGGAAAACACCGGATCAGCATCCGAACGAACATCCGCCGTATCGGCCAGCAGCAATACCTTTCCGCCTTTCTCCAAATAACTTTTTACTTTATCGTTCCAACGGTGGGCGATCATCACATCTTTGGACTGCGGCGCTTTCAGTTGCTCCGGGTACACCCATATTCCCCATTTATTGGAGCAGTCCGTTCCCTTGATACCGATCTCCACATCGAGCTTTACCGCTTCCTGTATCCGGTTCAGGGGAACGGACAACTCGCCAAGCGTGAATGGTGCGCCGATGGGGATGTCCGTCTTCGCGAGATCTCCTTCCGCGTATATTGTTCCATCAGGATATTTCAAGGTCCAGTGCGCAACGGCGTCATTGATGGGGGATTCACCGAAGTTGGCGAACTGCGCTGTGGCCTGGAAGGTTTGTCCGTTCGTCCATGTAAAGGAAGTTGTTCTGAGCAGCGGCACCGCCGGGGCCTGGAACCTGCTGAATTCCGCGGCGGTCACATACGGCTTGGGGTCCCAGAAAATATCCACCACGCCCACCGGCGCGGTTCCCTGACCGGGGAAGTCGTTCAGCTGCAACATATGATAGCCACCAAAACCGGGCGTCCGCAGATAGGATTCCACTTCTTCCTTTTTCATGATCACCGAGAACTTGCCGGAGGCAGTTGTAAACTCTTCGGCCTGGTCCAGCATCCTGCTCTCCCGCAGCATTTCGCGGAACAGCTCGTAGTTATAAGGCTTCAGCACGCCGGTATATTTCGGTATCTCTTTAAAGTTGGGATATACGCACCATTGGCCGATCTCGTGGGTGATCATGGGCACTTTGTGCTTGGCTACATATTCGGAGTAGTCGTACCAGGTATCCAGCGGTTTTACGTTGAAGCGGCTCTTCAGTCCTTCTTTCCAGCGGTGCGGGCGGGCGCCGTACAGCACGTTGTAGTCGCTTTCCGGCACGATGGGATAGGCCGCGCTGCCGGTGTACAAATGCCGCGGATCGCGTTCCTTCCAGTGTGTTACCTGCGCGCTCAGGAATTCCTTTACCGTTGGCCCTACCATTTCGTTGCCTTCGCAGAACATGATGAAAGAAGGATGATTGCCGTAAGTGTCCAGTATCCTTTCGCCTTCTTCTTTCAGGAAACGGTTGGTGGCGGAATCTTTACCCACGGTGAACCGCCAGTCGGGGTTCTCCACCTGCAGATACATCCCCAGTTCATCCGCCGCTACAAATGCCGCTTCCGGCGGGCACCAGGAATGGAAGCGCATGGCGTTCAAACCGTAGTCCCGGCAAACGCGGAAGATCCTCGTCCATTCTTCTACTGTGGTATGCGGATACCCCGTCAGCGGGAACTCCGAAGAATTCACCGTTCCCCGGATGAAAGCGGGACGGCCGTTGAATATGAATTGCGTGCCTTTGGTCGCCAGCGACCTTACCCCAACATTCACCTTCTTCTCATCAGCATAATGACCGTCCGCTTCCAGCTTTACTTCAAGCCGGTAGAGGTTGGGATGAAATTCATCCCACAGAAGCAGGCTATCTCCCAGCGCGATCTCCGTGTTTACGATCATCACGGAATCCTTGCCGGAAAATGTGGCGGAAGAAACGGGAATATTTTTGCCGCCGGCAGCGCCGGAAAATGTCAGCCGGCCATTTACGGCTTTTGCAGTAGCATTCCTGATGGTGATCTTTGCTTTTGCTGATCTCTTTGCAGCATCCGGATAGATCTGCACATCGGCCAGGTGCACTTTATCGTACGCCTGCAGCGCTATTTTCCCGATGATGCCGTTCCAGTTCGTCTGCGTTTCCGCGCTGATGGCATGGGCATATTCTATGTCGTATATCTTGTCGTTATTCACGCGGATGCGCACCTTGTTTTTTTCACCGGCGCGGATCAGTGAAGAAACGGAATAAACATGCGGTACGGAAAGGCTTTCCCGTCTTCCCGCCGGCTGGCCGTTGATCCACACCTGTGTTTCCCAGTGCGCGCGTTCAAGGAACAGTTCTACTTCCTTATCCTGCCAGTCTGCCGGCACATAGATCTCTTTTTCGTACCAGGCGATCCCTTTGTATTCAAACGCCCTGGTAAGGCGCAGAGAGGTCATACCCTGGGTCTTGTATCCCTTGCCGCCCTGGTCTGTAGAGCCCGGCAGCGTAATGGTTTCCGCGAGCTGCGGCTGCAACTGTACGCCGTTGCTGTTCACACCGGTTTCAAAGGGATCGAGCTTGAAATCCCAAATGCCTTCGAGCGGTAATACTTTTGTCTGTGCGGAAAGGCGTGTATTCCATAACGTTATTGCGGAAAGCAAAATGAATAAGGATCTGAGCATGCTGTCTTTAATTATGTGCGTTCAGCGCCCGTATTCATAACGTGGGTATCCGGGCGGTTTATAGCTTCAAACCTACTTCCCGCGCGGGGATCATGCAATGGGGAATATCATGGAAAAGATGGATTATTTTATGGACTGTCCGTTTCCGGACACCGGAGGCACGCCAACGAACGATTATCAGAAAAAAAAATACATAAACAGCTTGATCTGTGCGGCGTTCAGATATGGCAGCCTTCTTGTGGTGCGGTTATCATAACATAAAACCATGAGCCACATTGTCATTCCCATTCCTCCCCTTCCGGGCAAGCAGGAAATAAATGTTGAAGTAACGATCAACAATCAGAAGCAGCAGCTGCACTACCGGGTGGAGTTGTTTTAC
The DNA here is from genome assembly GCF_007992715.1 of Chitinophaga cymbidii. Taxonomy (GTDB): domain Bacteria; phylum Bacteroidota; class Bacteroidia; order Chitinophagales; family Chitinophagaceae; genus Chitinophaga; species Chitinophaga cymbidii. The sequence goes on along the minus strand of NZ_BKAU01000004.1, from coordinate 314,524 downwards.
TGGGACGATTGCTCTAATCCCATGGGGCACCGGGCGGATTGCATCAGTGAAATGCTGGCGCAGCATGATCCGGAGTGGATGGTGTATTATATCGGTGCGCCGACGGACAAATTTGTGCCGATCACTTTCGTGAGTAAGGAGAGCAGGAAGTTGTTACAGAAGGTCTGACTACAGCAACCGTTCCAGCACGCCCTTGCGTTTGACGATGTTCTTGTAATCCCACTGTATCTCCGCGGACTTGTCCAGCCAGCGTTGCAGCAGCTCCGTATCCACCTGTTTTACATCCGTATAACGGGCCACCGCGGCCTTGAAGCTTCCGTCCGGCAGCAAACCTTCTTCCTCAAAAGACTGCCCGCTCCAGAACATCAGGCGGACGGAATCTTTCAGTTTACTATACCCGACGATCGGGTTACCGTTCAGAAACCAGACCGGATGCCGGTGCCATATCTTACTTTCCGCGCCGGTGAGATGTTTATCTATTTCCTGCGCCAGCTTTTTGCAGATCGCTTTATCCGCCGCCGTCATTGCATCGTTATATGCCTGTATTTCCTTTTCCATAGTACGGAAGATACCGTAAATAAGTTAAATTCACAGAAGCGAAGCAGCAGCATAAGAATAGATTTAAACTATTAAAAGATAGAATCAATTGATCCTGTCTATATCTTCAATAGCCTAATTTTACCATCCTGCACAAATGCATGAGCAGGTAAATGTTCTTCACGACCACAAAATTATAAAGATGGAAAAAGACTCAAAAGACATCAGCAAGTGCCCATTTCATAATGGCAGCCTGAAGCAGAACGTTGGCGGGGGCGGTACCCGGAACCGTGACTGGTGGCCCAACCAGTTAAAGGTAGGCATCCTGCGCCAGCACTCGTCCTTATCCAATCCACTGGATGAAGGTTTTAACTATGCCGATGCTTTCAAAAGCCTCGACCTGGAAGCGGTGAAAAAAGACCTGCATACGCTCATGACCGATTCGCAGAGCTGGTGGCCGGCGGACTTCGGGCACTATGGCCCCTTGTTCATCCGCATGGCATGGCATAGCGCAGGCACCTATCGTGTGGGCGACGGTCGCGGTGGCGCGGGATCGGGGCAGCAGCGTTTTGCGCCGCTGAACAGCTGGCCGGACAATGTGAGTCTTGATAAAGCCCGCAGGCTGCTCTGGCCCATCAAGCAAAAGTACGGCAACAAGATATCCTGGGCGGACCTGCTGATCCTTACCGGCAACGTAGCGCTGGAATCGATGGGCTTTAAGACATTTGGCTTTGCGGGTGGACGGGAAGATGCCTGGGAACCGGATGAAGATGTGTACTGGGGCGCAGAAACCACGTGGCTAGGCGGCGACCTCCGTTATGCGGACGGCTCCGAGGGGGTACCGAAAGAACATGGGGTATTGTCATCCGATGACGATGCGGACGGCCACATCCACCAGTCCCGCAACCTGGAAAAACCGCTTGCGGCCGTGCAGATGGGATTGATCTACGTGAACCCCGAAGGTCCCGACGGCAACCCTGATCCGATTGCGGCCGCCAAAGATATCCGCGACACTTTCGGCCGCATGGCGATGAACGATGAAGAAACAGTAGCGCTGATAGCCGGCGGGCACAGCTTTGGCAAAACCCACGGCGCCGCGCCTTCCACACACGTAGGCAAAGAGCCGGAAGCCGCGGGCCTCGAACTGCAGGGCCTTGGCTGGAGCAACAGCTATGGTTCCGGCAAAGGCGCGGACACCATCACCAGCGGCCTTGAAGTGATATGGACGAAAACACCGACCCAATGGAGCAATAACTTCTTCGAAAACCTGTTCGGCTTCGAATGGGAACTGACCAAAAGTCCCGCCGGCGCGCATCAATGGGTGGCGAAAGACGCGGAAGGCATTATTCCCGACGCTTACGACGGTACCAAAAAGCATTTGCCGACCATGCTTACTACCGACCTTTCCTTACGGTTTGATCCCGCTTACGAAAAAATATCACGGCGCTTCCTGGAAAATCCCGATGAATTTGCGGATGCTTTCGCCCGCGCCTGGTTCAAATTAACGCACCGCGATATGGGTCCCCGTGCGCGTTACCTCGGTCCGGACGTACCGGCGGAAGAACTGCTCTGGCAGGACCCGATCCCGGAAGTGGACCATGTATTGACCGATGCGAATGATATTGCGTCCCTGAAAACAAAAATACTGGCAGCCGGGCTCAGCGTGCCGGAACTGGTTTCCACCGCATGGGCTTCCGCTTCCACCTTCCGGGGTTCGGACAAGCGCGGCGGCGCCAACGGCGCCCGCATCCGCCTGGCCCCGCAAAAATTCTGGGCAGTTAATAATCCGCCACAGCTGCAGAAAGTACTGGCTGCGCTGGAGAACATCCAGAAAGAATTCAACGGCGCACAATCCGGCGGTAAAAAAGTTTCGCTGGCCGATCTGATCGTGCTGGCCGGCTGCGCGGGTGTTGAAAAAGCGGCGAAAGACGCGGGACATGCCGTTACGGTCCCCTTTACGCCCGGCCGGATGGACGCTTCGCAGGAGCAAACCGATATTGAATCCATCGGCCACCTCGAGCCGCTTGCCGACGGCTTCCGCAATTACCGCAAAGCAAAATTCCCCGTGTCCACCGAATCATTGCTGATAGACAAGGCGCATTTGCTCACGCTCACAGCGCCGGAACTGACCGTACTGGTCGGCGGCATGCGTGCGCTGAACACGAATTTCGACGGTTCAAAGCATGGCGTTTTCACAACGCGCCCCGGCCAGCTGACCAATGATTTCTTTGTGAACCTGCTGGACATGAACATCGCATGGAAAGCCGCATCGCTGGACAATGAGCTGTATGAAGGCAGCGACCGCGCTACCGGCGCCATCAAATGGACGGCCACCCGGGCTGACCTTGTATTTGGCTCCAATGCGGAACTGAGAGCGGTTGCAGAGGTTTATGGAAGCGCGGATGCGCAGGATAAATTTGTGAAAGATTTTGTGGCGGCGTGGAATAAGGTGATGAATTTGGACAGGTTTGATCTCGTTTGACGGGACCTGACAGATATCTTAAATCGAAAGCCCCTGGTGACGGGGGCTTTCGATTTTGTGCCGGAAATACACATAACAATTCATTAAACACATTCCTGTTGAAAATCAATGGATAAACAACAATACGGCCCTTTCCATTCACAGATGATTAACATTAATATGCGTATTCAACTGAAGAATTGATGTATTTTCGGTCACTAATTACCCTTCACCGGCATGATCCAGCCCAAAATATTGCGCCCGCTTCTGATACCTGCAGTTGTAAGAAAGCGGTGTTATGCGCTGGTAAACGCAGGGGTTGTTCCCGGCGAGCCTGAGCAGAACAAACGAACCCGGGTCATCAACATATCGAGCCTGATCGCAGCTTCGCTGGTATTCTTCTTCGGCGGCCTGCTCACCATCCTTTCCGGGCGAACGGTGATCCTGTACCCGGCAATACCGGAAACATTACTGTTCACAAGCGTTATCCTGCTCAACTACCGGCGGCAGTATTTTTTATCCTCCCTCATATGGCATTTCACCTTCTGCTCGGCCACGCTGATCTTTGGCGTGATGCTCAGTACCGTCATTGATGCCACGCACATGGCGGGCTACCTGATCGGAGGGCCGTTGCTGATCTTTCCCCGGAAAGAAAAAAAGCTGCTGGCCGCCTGCATCTTTTGTTCCGTTGCGGCGCTGGTGGGCATAGAAGTCATTACCCAGCTGCGCATCATTCCGCCGCTTGAAATTGAAAGCAGCCTCTATCCCCTGTTCCGGGTGGCAACATGGTCAACCGTGATCCTGCTGAATGTTGTGGTGATCCTCTTTTATCTTCAACAGAACAATGTGCTGATCGGCAAGCTCAGTAATGCGAATGCCAAATTGAGCAATGCCGCCGTCAAGCTATCGAAGGAAAGCTTTTACAAAACGGTTTACGTCAATGAAACCACCCACGAGCTGCGCTCTCCGCTGAACGCGCTCTATGCGATCAACAAGCTGCTGCAGGATGAGGACCTTTCGGACGAGGACAGGAAGCGCATGCATGAGAGCATCGATTATTCCGTGAACCAGGCGCTCGAGATCATCAATAACGTACTGGCGCTGGCGAAGATCGAATCGGGACAAACCATTCCCGTGAACATCCAGCCATTGAATGTGCGCGACTGGCTGCAGGATGCGGTGCAGCTCTTTGCTTACCAGGCCTCCGTTAAAAATCTCGTGATCACTGCTGCTGTACGACCCGGCACGCCGGAAACGATCAATTTTCCGCGCATACAGGTAACGCAGGTGCTGAACAACCTGATCAGCAACGCGCTGAAGTTTTCGAAAAAGGACACGGAGGTGAAGATAGAGGTGCATGCAGCCGGGGAGTTTTGGTACATCACCGTGCAGGACAGCGGCACGGGCATGACCGACGATACGCTGGCGAAACTATTCACGCCATACATGTCATCCACCGAAAACAATCCTTCCGGCACGGGCCTGGGCATGCACATTGCGTTAAAGATCGCCGAGCAGCTGGGAGGCAGCCTCACGGCAGAAACGAAGATCGGCACGGGAAGCAGGTTCACGGCAAAATTCAGAACAGACCTGGCGGTATCGCCGGTTTTATATACAGCGCCGCAGGTCAACGCCATGTATCCGGCGAAGGTGCTGATCATTGACGATGACATCATCGGTTCGCGGCTTTACGGCAAAATGCTGACCGGCATGGGCTGCACGGTAGAAATAGCGCATACAGGCGCGGAAGGGCTGCGGATGGCGGAACAGAACCGCCCGGATATTGTTTTCCTGGACATGCGGCTGCCCGATACGGACGGACGGGAGCTGCTGCAGGTCTTCAAAAGCCATCTTTCCCTGTATGCGGTGCCGGTAGTATTTGTAACCGGCAGCAACCTGCGGGAAGACAAAGTGGCGGCCTGGGACCTTGGGGCGGATGATTACGTGGTGAAACCCATGCAGCTTTCCACCCTTACGAGGATTCTCCGGGAGTTTACGCCCCACTGATGATACGGTACGTATAATATTGCAAGAAGCCTGTGCAGCAAGCGCAGGCTTCTTTTTTCGATAATGCCCTGTCTTTTGCGAACCTACCTTTTATCGCCTTATTTATATATATTGATTTTGTAATCTATAACAGTAACCATTAAACGAAAAGTTTATGTACTCCATTATTCTTCCAAAACGGCTTTACTGCCCGTTCCCGTCCCGTATCAACAGTCATGTGCTTGCAGCGGATGCCCACACCGTACAATGGATACGGAAATTCGGCCTGCTTCACACCGAGCAGCAGATCCAGCAGTACCGCAAAGAAGGCTATGCCTACATGGTAGCGCGCATGTTCCCGAATGCGGACCGGGAAACGTTGTGCGCGTATTCTGATCTGAACACGCTGCTGTTTCTCGTAGATGATTTCCTGGACCAGCAGGACGCGATGGTGTCCGGTGGTCACGACAGCGCATCGGTAGAGCAATTTAGCCGGCATTTTGTGGCCATTCTCGAAAACCCGTCCATCGCGCATCACAGCAAGGAGCCGGTATTTGCCGCGCTGGCCGATCTGTGGGAAAGGCTCATCCGCCTCGGCACGCCCGAATGGCTGGAAAAATACAAGAAGAGCCTGTGGCGTATTTTTCATGCGGCGCTCTGGCAGCATAAAAACATCGAAGCCGGGCGATGGCCGTCCGTAGAAGATTACATGGCCCGCCGGCAATATATCGGCGCGGCGAATGTGGCGACGGACTGCGTGGAAATGATCGACCGCATTACGTTGCCGGCGGATGCCTGGGAGCATCCGGTATTGACGGAACTGACGGAGTTATGCCGGAACACGGTATGCTGGGCCAACGATCTGTTCTCCCTTTCGAAGGAACGGGAAAAAGGAGAATATCATAATCTCGTAACGATCCTTGCGCATGAAAAGAACACTTCCCTCAACAAGGCGATCAGCCGGACAATCGCCATTCATGATCACCAGGTGCGGCGGTTCATCCGGCTGACCGCTACCCTGCCCTCGTTCAACGAGGCGGTGGACATGGAGATCGTCAGGTATGTGGAGGGTCTGAAAGCGATCATGCGCGCGAATATCGACTGGAGCAACCATGAAACGAGCAGGTATCATTTCCAGTACGCGGACCTGGCGCCGGTTCCGGCAAACGCTCCTTATACGGTATAATTTCCACTGGGCTGACTATAAAAGGCGCAGAGAACCGCGTTGTTCCCATCACCTACCCGGGAGGGAGTGCCCTTTTTAGTCAGCCCTCTTTTCTAGTCAGCTCTCCTTTCCAAAAAAATTTTTCCGCAATAAAAATACGCATTAACTTTGTAATGCAAAGTACTTTTTAATCATCATAATAACACAACTATGATCACACAAAACAAAAGATTGCTCGGCATCCTGATCGCGGCGGCGCTGCTGTTGCTGATACCATTGGTAGCCATGCAGTTCACGGCCGAAGTAAACTGGTCGCCATTCGATTTCATTGTTGCCGGCGTACTGTTATTCGGCACGGGGCTGCTGTGCGAGCTGGTGATAAGAAATGTAAAGAAGACGGAATACCGGATCGCGATCGTTGTGGGGATACTGGCGGCGCTGGTATTGATCTGGATAGAGCTGGCCGTGGGCATCTTCGGGACGCCGCTGGCGGGAAGCTGACTTATCTATGCTGTCAGCTGCTTCCGGTCCGCCGTTTCGAAGACAACACTTTCCCCCGTCTTCCATTTCGTTTTTACGATCAGCAGCAGCGTGCCGATGATCAATACCGCGTAAGCTACGCCTAAGGCCGTCTGATCGGTGATAGACACCACCTTCACCAGTAAAGTGCTTAAAATGGAAGTCACCACCGAAAAGCCGCCCCCTACGAGGCCGGTAGCCTTGCCGGCATATTGCGGGAAGCGCGTGAGGCAATACGACATGAGGTTATTAAATATGAAACCACCGGTGCTGTGCAGCAGAAATACATAGAGCATCAAGGTCACCAGGCTTTGATGATAAAAAGTGCTGATGATGATCACAGTGGCCAGCACCACCTGCAGGCCGGACGCGATGACCAGCTTTTTTACGAACGGTTGCCGGATCAGGATGCGGGAGATGGTGCCGCCTGTCATCACCGACACGCCTGAAAACAGGGCGCAATACCCCGTTACCGCCGGTGAGAGGTGCAGGCGGTGCTCGATCAGGAATGGACTGGCCATGCCATACAGGAGGATCATGGCGTAGGTAAATCCAAGTATTCCCATGCCCGCGCTGAAATCCGGCTTTTTGATCATATGGAAGTAGCTGTCCGCTATCACCCGCACACTAAGCGGTTGCGGCGCTTTTTGCGATTCGCCGCCGGTAAATATTTCAACGATAAAAAACAGCAAGCTGAAACATCCCAGGAAAATAAAATTGGAAGTCCATCCCCAGGTCGTCTGAAAAAAACCGCCGAGGAACGGCGCTACGATCGGGCCGATAGCCCAGATAACAGAAAACAGGCTGGTGTACTTCTTCAGCTGGTCACCGCGGTACATATCCACGAAAAAGCTGCGTTTGCTCACGATGATGACCGCCACCGCAAAGCCTTGTACGACACGCATCACATATATCAGCGGCAGGTTCTTTGTATAGGCGATGAGAAAGCTGGAAGCGCTGAACACGAGCATTGCCGCCAGGTTGGGCCGGTAGCGGCCGTACGTATCGATCAGGCCGCCTACGATCAATTGTGAAACGCCGTAGCTGATGATGAACAGCGAAAGCGTCAGCTGGATGGCCGCCGGCGTAGTGTTCAGCTGCACCGCCATATCCGGCAGGGACGGGATATATACGTCCATCGCGAAGCCGGATAACGGTATTAAACCTAATGCAACGTATGTGTTCCACCGTATATTGGATTCGTTGATAGTCCTCATGGTAAATGGCTTTTGGCTGTGCAAAGATAGACCGCCGCGCCTCCATGCGTGTTATATCATTCAAAGAGATACTTATACAAATCAAAGGTGAGCAGCCGGGGTCATTTTTTGCTGCCTGAACTCCTGCGGGCTGACGCCGGTAAACTGCTTGAAGTACTTGTTAAAGTGGGAAGGATATTCGAAACCAAGCGCATAGGCCACCTCGGCAATGTTCCAGTTGGTATTTCTTAACAAGGCCCGCGCCTCTGCTACTACGCGCTCGTGGATGATGGTGCGGGTAGTTTTCCCGGAATGCTTTTTCACCACGCTGTTCAGATGGTTCACATGCACGTGCAGCAGGTCGGCAAAGTGTGCCGGGGTCAGGAGTTTTAAGGAACTGTCCGGCGAATCGACCGGGAATTGCAGGTTCAGGAGTGCAAAGAAATCATTCACCAGCCTGTCCCGGATAACAGCCGGCTGACCGGTCTGTTTTTGCTGCAGCCGGATGCCTTCGTGAATGAGCAATTGCAATATGTTCCGGATCATTTCCCTTTTAAAGGGATAAGCCGATTCCTGCAGGGATTGCATTTCAGCGAAATACATCGTTAGCCGGCTTTTCTCTTCCTCCGTAAGCGCCACTACCGGATGCAACGCGGCGTTAAAGAGCGGGCTGGCGTACTGCACGTCCGGCGGAACAAGTCCTTCTATAAAAGGCTTGTTAAAAAAAACGCTGTAGCGGCTGGCGGAGTGACAGGGTATTTCGATGGATGCCGGCACGGAAGGATGCGTGAAGATGATGCAGGGTTGCTGCAGCTGTATTTCTTTATCATGATACACCAGGGTGCCTTTGTTTTTGCCGGTGCCGCTGCTGAGGCAGATCTTGAAGTAGTCCCGCCTGTTGAAGGGAGTTTTGCGGGTGGCGGTAACGGCCAGCCTTACATTGAAGTGCCCGGTGCCGGCGGGATGGTGCAGCAGGTCTGCGGGGACCTCCTGCCCTGTTCTCTGGTAGTATTGGATGAGGCTTTCGGTGGGGATTGTTTTTTCCATGGCAGCAGTTATATAATTCAAAGGTAGGATTTTTGCTGCTTTTATCATCCGGCCAGCCAGCTTTTCAAGTGTCAAATTTGTGATCCGCCTTTTTCAATTTTGCACTATTTTTAACAGGACCATGCTTACACGTTACTTATGAAATATATCATCATCATCTCCACAGCTTTACTGACGATCGCCTCCGGATGCTCCAAATCAAAAATGGAAAATGACGGGGATAAAGAGGACACATTCACTTTCCGGGCTAAAAAGAACGGTGATCACTGGGCGGTGAATACCGCGCTGGGCTTTCGCCAAAGCAACGACAGCACCTATTACGTGGAAGGATGGGGAGAAAACAACGAACGGATAACGTTTGATTTCAAAAGAAGCCCCACGTTCACTGGAAAGTTAGAGAAGTTTGGCGCCGGCGTGATCGTTCCCAATTGCGAGCACTGTGCCGGTATCATCGCTAAATACAGCCTGGATTCCACCAAAGAAAACCGCCTTGAAATAGTAGGATTTGATACTATTGAAGGACGCGTCCTCGGAAAATTCTCCATCCATCTTAAAAAGGACAGTATATACGCTGGCCCATTCACGGAGGAATTCAATAAGTATGAAGGAGTATTCAGTGTGGTGTATAAAGAAACGACGCCATAGCAGATAACGAACCAGCGCAAGGGCCTATCATTTATCCATCAGCGCCGCCGAACACCACAGATATGGCGCTTGTCCATGAAAATCACCTGCATTGCGCGGACGGTTGGCGTAGTGCGCTTTATCATTCTTCTTGCCCGTACCAATACACACTTCGGTCACATTTTTGCGTTCGTCGATATACGGGACCATGGCCATCCAGGCTTTCCGTGCGGCGGGGCCGTATTCCGCGGCATCTAACCAGCCTTGTTGAATACCCCGGATAAACGCATAGGTGAACATGGCCGTTCCGGATGTCTCTGCCCAAAAGTCCGGCTCATCAATCAACTGGTTCCACATCCCTTCTGGTCTTTGGTAATCCTTCAGGCTTTTCATCATGGCGAGGTAACCTGCCATAATACGCGGCCTGTCCTTGTGGTCTTTGGGCAGATCACGCAGCAGGTCGGCCATCCCTACAGCCATCCAGCCATCTCCCCTTGCCCAGTATAAAGGAACATCCGGTGCATGATAGAAAAGACCGTTGGGGCGTTGCAATTCATCCAGGTACAGCACCATTTCCTTTGCCGCGCGATCAATATATTTTATATCTCCGGTAACTTTGTATGCCTCCCTTTGTACAACGGTGATCATGTACATATCGTCAATCCAGAGGCGTGTCTGCCAGGAATACCCTTTTTCACTCCATGCTTTCTCGGCCGGTGTTGCATTTTCCGGCACGTTCCACTGGGCATCAGCATAAGCCAGTCCCATATCCCGGTACCGGTTATCTTTTGTTACCTGGTAGAGTTTGAGTGCAATACTTCCGAACATATTATAATCCACATGGTTCATGGGCGGCAGCAGCGCCTTTTCCCTGCCAAAGAAGGGCTCGAATTTACGCTGCAACAGTTTGACAAGCTGCTGGTCCTTTGCTTTCAGCGCATAGTCCAGTGCGCCGTTCCATGTACAAACTTCGGCATAATGTATCCATCTCGCTGCATACAGATCATGCCTGCTGTCAATGAAATGATATGCCAGATCTTTCCCAACCTCTTTCGGCGCAAACCCCTTCGGGAAACCCGACAGGAAATTCTGCTGCGCGGATACACCCTGAATAGAAAAAACGGTTAGTAACGATAAAAACAAATTTTTAAACATAAAGCTATTTTTCGATGAACCATTGATCAATCTTTAAATCTGAATGCAGATACCTCCGCCAGGCCGGGTTGACGCTGCGCATCATAACCGGATTTGGGAGCCAGCCTGAAATAGCGGAACTGCTTGCGTTGGGGCAGATCTATGTATTGCTTCAACAGATCGATATTATTGAGGGTAAACACACCAAGGTTTTCCCAGGAATTGTTGTCATTACTGATCAGCAACTGCAGTTCCTTTATTTTGCGGTCACCTTCTTTCTGATTGATGATAAAGCCATCAACCCCGGATCCTTCTCCCATATCCACGGTCACCCAATGTCCGGGATAATCCGTTGGATCGGAAGAATACCGCGCAATCCAGAAAGTAGCGGTATTATTATCTATCAGGCGGGATGCCAAACGGCTGTTGACGGTTTCCTCCGAGCTGAATGCGGCAATGGCCCATTTCGTCTTGGGATATATGTATCGCCATTTCTCGCCGGATGGGCGGTTTTGCGGTATGGCAATATTCGCCGGGGCCCCGAAGTTGGGGGACCCGTCAACGTTCCAGGTAAAGCGCTGGATACGCGGGTTGCGGCCGTTACCGTCGCCCCCGCCCGCGCGGGTACGTGCATGGTAAATGATCCAGTCTTCCTTGCCGTCGGGCGATTTAAAAAAGCCATTGTGTCCCGGGCCATATGCGCCGCTTTCTGCTCTCATGGAAAAAACAGGCTGGTCCTTCTTCGTCCAGTCGGAAGGATTCATAGGATTCCCGTTTTCTTTAAGTGTGAGCAATCCCAGGCAGTAGCCATCTACCCAGTAGCCGCTGCCGGAATACACCACAAATACCCGGCCCTGGGGATTGATCAGCACCTGTGGTCCTTCATTGATAGGGTTGCCTTTCTTTTCCCAATCATAGGCAGGCGAGGATATGATCACTTTTTCGCCCGAGATGGTCCAGGGGTTGCTCATCTTTGCAATATAAATATGCTGCGGCGGCGCCCCGGCATTACCTCCCGACCAGAGCATATACATCTGGCCGCCATGCTCTAATACTGTGCCATCGATCGCCCATTGATTTGACGGGTCGGATATTTTCCCCTTTATCAGCCAGTTCCCTTCTACAGGAGTAGGCGAAGCATTCTCAAGCACATACATGCGATGGTTGGCATTCGCGCCGTCATCGGCTGCAAAATAAAAATACCATTTCCCATCGATCTCGTGAAGCTCGGGCGCCCACAGGTTCTTTGAATAAGGCTGACCGGAGGGAGGCGTCCAGACTTCGTGCCTGCGTGCCGATGCAAGCGATGACATGTTTTTTGTTTCCAGGATAACCAGTTTGCTGCCCTGGGTATAAGTATAGTAGTATGTCCCGTTTTTTTCGATCACCCAGGGATCAGCGCCGCCGGGCATGATCGGGTTGGTAAATGTACTGTCTATCGTGAATGCGGATAAATCACCACCCCCGGATGACGGGGGTGGGTTTTCCGGCGGCGGCGGTCCGCCAGGAGTATCCGATGATTTATGGCAGGCATTGCCTATTAATGCAATGCTGAGCATACATACCGCGACTATTAATCGTTTCATAAAATGCATTTTACTTAGGGCGTTACACCAAGATATAACTCCTGTATTTGTACCGTATTGCCCTGTGATGTGTACGATGCCTGGTTAAAACATTGTGCTTTCTGCGCATAGAATTTCAGGTAACGGTAGTTGGATTTTGGCAGGGGTATATTAACAGACTCCTCCACGGATGCTGTTGCGGCATCGGGAATAACCACATCTGTTGCGATCACCTCGAAATTTGTACCATCGTTGCTGCCTGATATTTCATCAAATGCGTACCATCTTATGAAGGTTTGGGTGATGTTCCTGTGACGTATTCTAAAGTAGTTCACATCCTGGGCCGTCTTCATGTCTACAATAAAATAAATAGCTGATCCGGAAGGCACACTTACCTTGGTGGTAGTACCGGATGTTTTACCCGGCCTTACGAGGCAGAAATTGGTGGCAAGATCACCGTCAATGGCGGCCGACAATGAATTTCCTTCCGGGTTGTTGGTGGCTATCATCAGCTCATGGGAGGCTGTCATCGTCCAGTCAGCCCTTGAGTAATCGCCGCTAAAGGGCATTACCTGCACCGTCAGCGTAGCCTTAACAGATGGATTTTGTTTGGATGCAACGGTGATGGTGGCCGTTCCCAACGAAATGCCTTCCAGCAGGCCTTCCTCATTTACTGCAGCCACAGCCGCATCAGAAGAGGTATAATCCAATCCGTCATTTGCATCAGCCGGCGTAAGCGTAATCTGACCAGGCAAGCTGAGCGTTTCTCCCTTTTTCAGTTCCAGTTCGGATGACAGGAACTGGATACCTGTAGCCGGTACAATAATCTTGTTTACTACTGTTACCGTAAATTCAACGTTCTTTCCGCCTACTGATATGGTAATGTCTGCAGTACCTTCGGTATTGGCTGTTACCACGCCCATACCGTTTACCGAGGCCACATCCGGGTTGGAGGAAGAAAAGTTCTCCGCCCGGTCCGTTGCATTTTCGGGCAGTACGGTCACTTTCCAGCCAGCATCGAGCGTAGTGCCTTTCAGCAGCGTAACGCCGTTGCCAAGCTCTTCGCTTATCGTAATACTTTCCACACCCACTTCGTTTACCTCCAGGAAACTTTTTCCGCAGCCTGCGAGCAACAGGCCGAACAGCAGGAACGTAGCCGCAAATGCGAATACTTTATTATTGTTCAACATACAATTCAATTTAAAGTAGATAGTTTTTTATGTTACCAGCCGGGATTCTGTACAAGGTTTTTACTTCTCTGCATTTCGGCCAGCGGTATAGGAAACAGGTAGTTCTTACGTTTGAAGCTACGGGTCTGTACCTTTCTGCGTACATGATATGCCGCTTTATTCCCATCCGGGGTCATACCTGTAAAATCACCGCCCTGACCACCCTGGTCGGGCGTATTTTCGGCTATCATCCAACGGCGTACATCGAAATAACGCTGACCTTCGGTAGCCAGCTCTATACGTCTTTCGTGGCGTATGGCTTCGCGCTGCAACTCCTGGTTGCCTGCTATGGCAGGGTTCAGATCTTCCAGCTTCGGCAGGCCGGCACGTTCCCGTATCAGGTTAACGTATTTGAGCACATCCGGATCTGAAGGCGACACTTCATTGAGCATTTCGGCATACAGCAGGTAAAACTCTGCGAGGCGGAAGATGATGGAAGGTCTGTACATGGAGGTTACGCCCGGAGAACGGCCATACACCGTACGGTTCATTCTCTTGTATAAAAGATATCCGGTAAACGGGGCGCCATCGCCTACCGAGTTATCCGAATTACCACCTTTGTAAAACTGCACCTCATTGTTGCTGATATGCCATTTTTTGCCGGAAAAAGTGATCGTGTTATAAAAACGCGGTTCACGCCCGATATACATTTTGGAAACTTCTACTCCATCCAGCGTACCAAAACCGATTTCGCTGTATGAAGGAGATGCCTCAAGGAAAGCAGTGCTTTTGGCAGGATAACCGTCCGACATATAAAAATCATCAACGAGCTCCTGCAATACGTGAAAGCCGCCAAGACCAGAAGGCTCGCTCCTGGGGGTGGCGTACTGGTCAAAACCACCACCGTTGTAGGCTTTCCAGGATGTGGCCGAGTTGGCCCAGATAATTTCCGTATTGTACTGCTGGAACAGTTCGTATACAGATTTAGCGGGATCGAAAGTGCCGCTGTTTCTATAAAGCTGATACCGGCCGCCCTGCTCAGCATATTCAATAAGATCTTTACAGGTCTGCATAGCTTTCTGCAGCTTGCTTTCGTCGCGGTCAGGGAACAGGCGTTTGCCGTCTTTGTTCGTTAATTGTCTTCCTTCGGCAAACCCTCCGTTGAAGAGCGGGCTGGCGGCATAGGCCCACAGTTTTGCCCGAACGGCCAATGCAACGCCCTTCGTGGGAACGGCACGATAGGATTCATTGTTGTGATAAGGTTCCTGCTCCATGCCCTGCATAGATGCCAGCAGTTCCGCATCGATAAAGTTTATCACTTCATCGAGCGAATTCCGGGGCAGGTCCAGCTCATCTTCCAAAGTCATGGAATGGTCCACAATCGGTATGGGGCCATAAAGCTCCATCAGGTAATAGTGGTACAGCGCCCTCATAAACCGCACGTTGGCTTTGTAACTTTCTACTTCCGGCTCGGTAAGTACTGCTGCGCCGGGGCCGCCTTCTTCAACAATGGGCCTTACCTGTTCCAGGAATATATTGGCCTGACGGATACTTTCGTAAAGCTTGCCCCACCTTTGCGCGGCGGAGTTGGAGGAGTTCCACTCGTTATATTTTCCCGAGTTGTTGGCCAGCCTTGTATATATCTCATCAGCGTAAGCAGTCCACGGGTTGCCCATACCGTCTGTTTCTACCCATATCATGGAATAGTCGGGGCGGTTGGCAAAAACCTGGGAGTACCACTTCCTGGTACGGTCCACGTTATCGAATACCTGGGAGATATCGCTGATACCGCCTGCCAGCTCATCGGACACATCCAGATACTTACTACAGGAAGTAAAATATCCCAGGGAAAGAGTTATCAAAAGTGTATTTATAATTTTTGTTTTTTTCATTCGTAAAATTTTTAAGGCCGGATAGCCTGCGCTGCCAAATGGTGATTTTCCTTCTGAATGCTATAGGTTTAGCTCAAGACCGAACGTAAAAGAGCGGGACATGGGGTAGCTCATACCCTTGTTGCGATTCCCCATTTCCGGGTCCCAGTATTTTACATCGTCCCAAACATAGAGGTTGTACCCCATCAGGTACACCCTGGCGCCGCCCAGCCTGAGTTTCCGGGCCAGCTCCTTTGGAAGCGCATAACCTATTTCCACATTTTTCAAACGAAGGAAGCTGCTGTTCCGTAACCACCAGGTATTGGGTTCTTTGTTCACGTTGTAGGAATAGTGGCTGTGGATTCTCGGCATTACAACGTCTTGCCGGGGATCTTCCGCCGTCCAGCGGTCCAGGAAGGCCGTCCGGTAATTCGCTTTCTCTATACCCCAGTTGAAAGGCCAGAAAGTACTGTTACCCTCACCCAGCAAAGTAGCGGAATTTCCGGTCCCCTGGAAGAAGACGCTTATATAGGCTCCTTTATACTCTGCATTTACACCAAAACCATAATTGATCTCGGGGTTTTCGGGGTGGCCTACTCCTCTTTTCCTGTCATTGTTGTCAATGATGTTGTCATTGTTCAGGTCAGCAAATTTGATATCGCCCGGCCCCAGTGTTCCCTGCATGGATACCACCGGCAACCCCGGTTTTAACTGGTAGGAGTAAGTGCCGTTGGCGTTTTGTGTTTTGATAAAATCGTCATCTGTATAGAGCCGCTCGGCAATATAAACGGAACGGTCTCCCACCCGCGTACCGGTAACTTCCATCCAGGGATGGTTTTGCGGCAGCTCATCGTATTCTATAATTTTGTTGCGGGCAAAAGTGAAAGTTCCCCTGGTAGTTATCCTGAACTGGCCGATGTTATGGCTGCTTTTGAAGCTTGCGTCCACACCATGATTATCCACGATGCCATAATTCTCCCAGGGGTTGGCATGGAATCCCGCTACAGCGGAGATGGTATTGCGTTGTATCAGGATGCCTGAACGGCGGTTGTTAAAGTAGTCTGCCGTCAGCTCGATCCTGTTGTTGAAAAATCCCAGGTCAAGCCCCACATTGCGCTTGTCCTCGATTTCCCAGGCAATGGTATTATTGACAAACAGCAGGTCGTTGATGCCCGCGCCCATCCCATTGGTACCGCCTGTGGAACCGATGCCCTGGTTGAATGTATAACCGTCTGTTTTGAAAGTGGCCCGGTAAAGAAAACGGGAGCCGCCGGTATTATCATTACCGGTACGGCCGTAGGACAGCCTGATCTTGGCGCTGTTCAGCACATTCTTCAGTCCTTCGGGATAGAAATGCTCGTTGGAAACGAAATAGCTTACGCCCACGGCGGGGAAAAATCCAAACCGGTTTCCTTTCGCAAATGTTTCGCTACCGGTATAACCGAAATTCCCCTCAATGAAATAGCGGTTATCGAAAGAATAGGTGACACGTCCCACGAGGCCCTGTTTCCTATAGGGAAGCACCGCATCGCTCCGCTGGTTCTCCTTCTGCATGTAGAGCAACATGCCTCCTACATTATGCTGCCCGAAACCACGCGCATAGTTAAGCGATCCTTCCACATATATATTGCGGTAGGAGCTGGTACCTGTAAACTCTGGATCTGTCAGCTGGGGGCTGCCGGAAACAGATGTTATATATACCAGATTACCGTCTGCATCGCGCCCGGTGGCGTGGTACAGGCTGGGCCAGTAGTTACGCAGCGTAGACGCATTCCCCTCATAGTCCAGGCTGACCTTGGCATTGGCGCTCAGACCGGCCGTGATCACCTTCAGATCCTGCGTCAGACCTATGTTGGATTGTATCTGTGTGCTAAACTCCTTCCGGTACCCCTGGTTGTACAGCATATTGTATGGGCTGCGGTTGTTGCCATCACTTTGTATTTCGTAGGTAGCCAGGGTGCCGTCACTGTAAATAGTGGGGAACAGGTGCGGCGGCGTATTGAGCATAAAGCCGAAAACATCATCGGGCGACCGGTTAGCAGTGAGCCTGTTGACATACTGGCCGCCAAGGTCGATATTCAGTTGAGTGGTCTTGCTTACTCTCAGATCTATATTGCTGCGGAGGTTATACCGCTGAAAATCAAAGTCGCTGTCATATTTGCCCAACGGGTTCTTCTTGAACACCCCTTCCTGGTTGAAATAAGCCATCGATACGAAGTATTTGGCGTTTTCCGCTCCGCCCCTGAAATTTAAAGTGTAGCGCTGGTTCTGCACATTTTTCGCCAGCAGCTCATCCATCCAGTTGGTATTTGGATACAGATCGTTATCCTCGCGGCTGCGGTACTTTTCAATCTGCTCCGCGGTCATATAGGGGTCAAACCCATCGTTGAACAACGCTTCATTGGCCAGTTCAAGGTATTCCCACGAATCCACGAACTCGGGCAGTCTTTGAGGACTGGCCATTGAATGTTCGGCACGGAAAGATATCCTGGGCCTGGATACGATCCCCCGCTTGGTGGTTACAAGAATAACGCCGTTTGCGCCTTCAGCACCGTAAACCGCCGTTGCCGCCGCATCCTTCAGCACGGAAAAGGTTTCAATTTCGTCTGGTTCAATATCATTTATCTCACGTGGTATACCGTCTACCAGGATCAAAGGTTTGGAGCCTCCCCTGAAGGTGCTGATGCCCCTGATCCAGAACTCCGCATCGTCCCTGCCCGGCTCCGCGGTACGCTGGATGCTGATAAGACCCGAAAGCTGACCGGCAAGATTACCTGTAAGGTTACCGGAGGGAGACCTCAATTCCTGCGAGCCGACAGTGCTTATGGAGCTAACCATGGCCGCCCGCTTCTGCTTGCCATAACCTACTACAACCACCTCCTCGTTCAACAGCACATCCGGCTGAAGCATGACATTCAAAACGCCACTGCCATTCATTGTAGTGTCTTTTGTCAAAAAGCCCGTATAGCTGAATGAAAGCACATCTGTAGCAAGCGCGTCAATAACATAGAGCCCGTCATTATTCGTAGCAGTACCAATACTTGTGTTCTTGATTCTCACGGAAGCCCCTGGCAGCGGCTCTCCGCTTGAAGACGTTACCCTGCCTGTAATACGCTTTTTGTTTTGTTGTGTCTCCCTGGGCACAACAGGATCATTTTGTGAATAGGCGATACCTGTACCTAGCAGTTGGAAGAGCACGGCAAGCGCTCCAAGACGTGGTATCCTGCACAGTGCTGAAGTACACTGCGCACCTTTTACCTTCTTTAGAAGTCTTCTCATAAATCGTGGATTTGATATTCTCGTTATTTTTTTCGCTGTTCGTTTTTTATCAGTCTGGCTTATCGGGACGAGACAAAGCATAGGCGCACCATAAAAGGGCTGCCTGACCATGCAGATCCCCTGTCCACCGCCTTCTATCCAGATAGTATTGATAATCGTTCTTCGCCCCGGTGCCTTCGCACACATTCCTGATATCATAGTTTGCATCCAGGTATGTGAGCAACGCCAGCCACGCCTTGCGGGCGGCCGTGCCATATTTTTCCTTATCGAGCCAACCGTTCCTGACACCTGTGATCATCGCGTATGTGAACATGGCACTCCCGGATGTTTCTTTCCATGCCGACATATTATCAATCAGCTGCCCCCACATCCCGTCATTCATCTGGTATTTCAGTAAAGTCGCCATCATCGCCCGATAACCCTTCATAATTCTTTCCCGGTAAACATTATAACGGGTCTCTTTGGGCAGGATGCGCAGTACTTCCGCCATTCCGACAGCCATCCAGCCATTGCCACGCGCCCAGAAAAACGGTGCGTCGGGAGCATGAAAGAACAAGCCGTTGCTGCGTTGCAGCCGGTCAAGGTACAGCACCATTTCCCTTGCGGTACGCTCCATGTACTTTTCATCTCCTGTAGCCAGATATGCCTGGGCCTGCAATGCCGTTATCATAAACATGTCATCGATCCACAGGCGCGTCTGCCAGGAATAACCATCTGCGTACCAGTCTTTTTGCGATTGCGTTGCATTGGAAGGTAACGTCCATTGCCCGTCGGCATACTTCATTCCGAGGTCCTGATACCTGCTTTCTTTTTTCCCCTTATATATCTCAAGCGGAACCGCTCCAAAAACATAATAATCCACTTTATTACCCGCGGTGGTATTCAAGTTTGGCTGCAAGTGCTTTTCAGTCGTAAATAAAGGTTCAAACTTGCTGACCAGTGCATTTTGCAGCTCCTCATTTTTGATAGCCTTTGTAAACCAGAATGCTCCCAGCCAGGCACATACATCAGGATAAGTGATATGATCGGCCGTATACTGGGAATTTACGTTCCCCCAATAGGAGGGTTTTGTCTGCAGAAAACGTTCGGTTAGTTTTACGCCTATTTTTTCAGGCTGTGACCCTTCCGGAAAGTTTTCGAGGTCATACGCCGCGGAGTCCTTTTTTATATCCGGCCCGGGGGCTGGCTCGGGACTATCACTTCCTTTGCTGCAACATGTCAACAAAACCGAAGTGAAAAAAACTCCAGCGATGATAACAGATATTTTCATACCGCTTTCTTTATCGTTATTATTAGCCGGTTTATCATAGTATAGGCGTAAGTATGGGCGTAAAATCACGGTCACCGGTCAGACGCAGTCTTCCAATACATTGTGGACGTATTCCTGCACAAAGGAAATATATCCCGATCGCAAATTCTGTTCAACATTTTGTCGAATTGTATCAAATCATGCCCGGCTGTCTACTCGCTGACAAGCGCAAACTTCCGGAAGAGCGCCTCCGCTCCCAGCGGTCCTTTCGAAACCAGTCCTACACGCACAGCCCTGTCCCACGGGGGCAGAAAAGAAATATCAGCCGCCTTGACATTCAATATTTTAAACTGTACGCCATCCGTACTGTACATAAAAGAGGCCTGTGTATTGTTTGCAACCTTTACTTTCAGCACCAGCTGCGAAGGCATCTTGATCTTCTTTTGGGCAATTACCGCTGCTTTGCCCTTCCTCAATTCTACCAGGCGGATATGATTATTGTGAATGGTTGCGTATACCATATTCTTATCGTCCCCTATCAGGGCAATCCCTGCCTGCGATGTGGATTCCTTCATGACCGTAACTTCCGCATTATAATTCCGGGACAAAACGGAGCGGCCAATATACGCGCCACAAGCGGCCGGAAGTGCCTTTAGCCTTAATGTATTTTGTGAGATAGCGTACCGCACATCCTGAAATATGCTCCAATACCAGCTGCCGGCAAGCCTGGCGTCTGGAAAATCGTCAACAAATCCGGGGGACGTTACCGGCCTGACATAATCCTTACCGTTTAAAAAACGGAGCCATCCATCGGGCGTAAATTCAAATTCATTCAATAAGCCCTGCCGTCCGCCATAAGCCCCGCTGCTTGTACTATACGCATGATAAAGGAAATAGAACCTGCCGTCCTTTTCAACAGGTGTTCCGTGGCCGGGACATTTCCAGTCGGCATTACCCGATAACACAGGATTTCCCGGAAACTTTTCCCAGGGTCCAAGCAGGTTTTTTGCCCTGGCAACGCCGGTTCCATAATTGCACGTCTTACCGCAGCAAGCCGCTGCCGCATACAGCGCATAGAAGTAATTGTTATGTTTTATTATAGAAACGCCTTCCACCAGGCCCTTTTCCCAGGAGGCATCCGCACGGAAAAGTTCTTTCTTCTCTCCCACCAATGCAGTCCTGTCCTCCCGCATTTCTGCGGCCCATATAGGCGTAGGTTTACCAGCACTATTGCCATCTTCTTTCCATATCATATATAACTTACCGTTCTCGTCCCGCATGGGAAAAGCGTCTATCGATCCGTATTCCTGGCATATAAGCGGCCCCAGATCTTTATATGGGCCTTCCGGTTTTTCGGCTACCGCAGCCGCTATACATAAGCTTCCATTTTTTTTGTGAGCCGTATAATACATATATACTTTCCCGTTATCATAAGTGATTTCGGGCGCCCACATATAGTAATCGGCCCATGCAGGCTTCTCTGTGAACACGTGTCCGGCAGCTTCCCAGTTTACAAGGTCTTTGGAATGGTACAATGGAAAGATCGGGAACCAGTTGGAAGTTGTGCCTGCAGCCCAGTATTGATCACGGATTTTTACTACTGAAGGATCAGGATGATCGCCCGGCAACACCAGCTGCTGGGCATTCGTTGTAAGAAAAAGAGCGCAGAGCAGCAACGATAAAAACAAACGCATGATATTAATTTTAATGACAGCTGCAGTCCCCCGGCAGCAATCCTTTCCAATTTTTCAAAATAAATAAACCTGTACGAAACGTACTGTTCAATGTTTTGGCGATTCGTCTCAAATACCTGGTACATCGTACGATGGTTGAAATAATTCTATTTCAGGGCGATCGTATTTTGATGTCATTATTTATATTTGAATGTGGTAATGATGAAATTCCACTGGTATATTGTCTTGCTGAATCTGATATGGATTGACGCGGCAACAAAGAACTTTGGATAGGAAGAGAAGATGGCACAGAATTAATGGTCCAGTTTAGCCCGGATTTAGTGGTTCAGTTCACGCTGGATTATACAAAAGATGGGGTGATTTATAAGAATACGTTGAATCCGTAATTTCATTTATAAATGATTGGCGTTATTATGCGAAATATAGCAGTAAAACTCAGACAAACACAAAGATCCGATTTAGAGATCTTGTTCCGGTTTCAGCTCGACAGGGAGGCGAACTACCTGGCAGCATTTACTCCCAAAGACCAACCCAACCTGGAAGCCTATTTTGCAAAATTTTCAAAATTTCTGGATGATCCTACAATAAATATGCAGACAATTCTGGTGGACGAAACCGTTGTAGGCAGCATCGCAAAATTTGAAATGGAAGGTGATGCCGAAATTACATATTGGATAGACAGAAGCTTTTGGGGAAGGGGGATCGCTACAACAGCACTCAGCAACTTTCTAACCATTGTAAGCGCAAGACCTATTTTTGGACGGGTTGCGTTTGACAATTTTGGCTCACAAAAGGTGCTGGAAAAATGTGGTTTTATAAAGATTGGTACGGATAAGGGTTTTGCAAATGCACGGCAAATGGAGATAGAAGAGTTTATTTACAGGTTGGTATAAAAACGGGCAGCCCCAGATCAATAACTTCACATTCTGCAACCTTACGGGAGCCTTCCATAAAATATCCAATAAGCCCGATCGTTATTTTCTGTCTATGTACGCCTCGCCTTTCGGGAATTATAATCCACATTCTGGCTGTGCCACTTTGAGGCACCGGACAATCATCCTCCAATATCACTTCACCGTTGGGGTCTTCGAATTCCGGCCAGATCATGGAATATTCATAGTGGTCACCGCTGCCATAGCTAAAATCCGAGCGATAACCTTGGTGCGGCAGTCGGTCCCTTCCTCCTTCTTCTTTACTGTAGAAGCGATACCTCACTCTGAAATCCGGAGGGTGGCCTAATTTTTTCTCATATGGCGAGAACAATATTACGGGAAATGAAAAGTCGCCAGATACGATTTATACAGTTTGACATTGAAAATTACTGTCATATAACTGGAGAGGCCCTAAAGAGATACTTATAAGCTAACGCCAACTCGTAAACTCGTATTTTTTAATGCTTTAAATTACCCAGGATTCTCTGAATCTGTTTCTTAAACCACCCGGTTTTAGCAAGATCAGACTTGATGATATTTTGCCGCTGTGGTAACTGAGTGCAATATGTTTTCATAGGAAGTACTTTATAGAAATCATCAAAGTTGTCGCTTGCAAGATAACCGGCGATCACTTGAGATTCTGCAAAATTTTCCTGCTTGTTCTTAAACCGGTTTTGAAGTGACTTACCATTGTATTCGGGTTCTCCAAAATAAGGATATTCAGTCCTTTTAAGACTCAGAGAAGGAATAATCCCATCTTTGCACTGATTTTTGGCCGAGATCAGATCACGTACGTATTGTTCTTTGTTGAAATCCTTTTTAAGGTCAAGAAAATACTCTTCCAGGTTATCCGGATGATACAGGTAGTTTTCTATACTATAATACTCCAGTAAATGAAGGCGTGGATAATGATTTCTGATCTCTTTTATGTCACTATCTGAGAGATAATCCCGGTCAACAATTCCCATAAACTCAGAGGTTCGTACTTTATGATATACATTATTCCGGCTATTATCTGAAACGAATATGGTATTATCAATTCCAGCCAGGGCATAGTAATCCCTGTCGTTGTTTTCCACAAAGAAAATATTCATTTCTCCAAAAATGGAAGGGAGAAACTCTTTGCCAACCGCAATTTCATAAACATCTTTACTTTCTTTTGGCTCAGGTACCAGTACCTGGGGAAGATCGAAATTCAGGTCATCAAAATCAACAATAACCGCACGCTCAGATTTATTGGCATATTCAATAAATCCAAGTGAATGGCTGGCGGTCCAAAGCTGGCAATCTGCAGGTATCCAGTTTTCTGCTATTTCCTTTAAAAAACTATATTGAAGGGCTGTATTCAGATGAAGGTCTATTTCGTCGAAATAGTATATCGTATTTTGATAGTATTCCCGTCTGGCAATGAGGTTCAACAAAATATTAAATACTTCCTTCTCGCCGGCGCTTAGATAGTTATAATGAAATACAGAATTCCCCTTTTTGAAGTTAATTTCGGCTACTTTCCCTTCCAATGGGGGGATAATTTCAAGAAGTGAAATCACCGTGTCAGAACTTTTATTGAAGATCCTGAAAAGCGCTTCATTTATGGGATTTATGATCCGTTCTTTAATCTCCGACTTATCATCATTACTACGAAAAAATTCTTTTAACAGTTTCCCGAATAAATGTTCAAGATCGTTCTCAAAGCGTTCGTCTCTGTCTATAAATGAAGCGGCCCTGTCACTGTCTCTTTCAATCTGAACATTTTGACTTCCCAATGCTAATCTTGTCAATCTTGGAATCTGCCGGAAGCTGGTACGGCCATAGAAACTACCATAATTGATGCCTTCTGTGTGATATGAAGTATAGTTTTCGTTCGATATGGAACCATATTCGAAAGTGTCAGCAGTAATTTTGAATGTTTTTACAGCTGGATCTTTGAACACATCAACATTCAAAGCTTTATTAGATTTACCGCTCTGCGTACCAAATACCTGGAATGCATCAAAAACACTACTTTTCCCACTTCCATTACTGCCTATTAATAATACAAGCTTCGCCTGTTCAGGAATATCCTGAATAGTAAGATCAGTAAACCGTTTGAAATTTTCAAGGCGAAGGCTCCGTATATGCATATACCAAAAATACCTATTTTAATTTCCAATTTGCATACCTGGGGTAAGCAGGCATAAAAAAAGAGATCATTTCTGATCTCTTGTAGTTGTGACCCTGTAGGGACTCGAACCCTAGACCCGCTGATTAAGAGTCAGCTGCTCTACCAACTGAGCTACAGAGTCAAAAAAACCCAGGTCGTTTACCCGGGGGCTCAAAGGTAAAAAAAAATATTAAAAATCAATCTCGCCCGATAAACTATCCGAATACCACTCTCCACAACAAACAATCAAGCCCACAAGCATTTCCCCGCCGAAGAGAATATTCCTGCAAACCCTCTCCTATAGCAACTTACAGGAGATAACCCATATATAAGCCATATATAACCCATATGTTTCCCATATACAAGCCGTCCTAATGAGATATGAATTATCTATGGCTTACATATGGCTTATATATTGATTATCAAATAATTACAACATACAGAACCCACTACCATCGCCAAAGAAAACCAAAATAACAAGCGCCTCTTAATTCCGTCATTTTCCCGACCTTTAGGCTATGAAAATGACAACCATATTGTCCGCATTCATCATCACCCTGTTCGCCTGCAAAGGCAACGCCCAACAAAACCAGCACATGAAAGACCATCAAAACAATCCCTACTACTCCCGTACAGACACCACCCACCTCAACGTCAGCGATGCCGAATGGAAAAAGATTCTCCCAAAGGAGCTTTACCACATCGCGCGGGAACAGGGCACGGAACGCGCCTTTTCAGGGGAGTACTGGGACAGTGAAACAAAAGGAACCTACTATTGCGCTGTCTGCGGCAACGTGCTCTTCCGCTCGGATGCCAAGTTCGCCAGCACCTGCGGCTGGCCGAGCTTCTTTGAGGCCATCCGGCCTAACAGCGTTATTTACAAGGAGGATAATTCCTACGGCATGCACCGCATAGAGGTAGAATGTGGCCGGTGCAATTCGCACCTGGGGCATATCTTCGACGATGGGCCGGCGCCTACTTACAAGCGCTTTTGCATGAACTCGGTGTCGCTGGATTTTGAGCCGGAAAAGTAAGGAGAATTAAACGGGCATGATGCGGTACGCGCAATGCTGCGCGCCCTCGATGGCATGGTCCAGCCGCTCTACGGTGGCCCATTCCTTGAACATTTCCCGGAAAGTCTGCAGTTCCACTTTACAGATATCGTGGCAGGCGTTGGCCGCCGCGCAAATGGGGCAATGGTTTTCGATCAGCAGGTAGCCATCCCCGTCTTTCCGCCACTCGGCCAGGTAGCCGTCGGATGAACGGAGGGCGGCAAATTTGGCGACTTTCGCCTCCAGGCCGTCTTCCAATACAAGAATATCATAATATCTTAACAGCACTTTATACTCGCGGGCGCTGATCACGTTTTCCAGCGCTTCATCACCCAGCACGTCGCGGATCGTATCGATCAGCTGTACTGTCAATTCGGCGTGTGAATCCGGGAAACGGCGGTTGCCCCGCCCGGTCAGGCGCCATATCAGCGACGGCCGCCCTACTCCCCGGGAGATCGATTCAAACTGCACCCAGCCTTCCTCCGCCAGCCGCTGCAGCTGCTGGCGCGCGCCTTCCCCCGTGATCCCCAGCTCCTGCGCAATGACGCCGGTAGACAGCGGTCCCTTCGTCTTTAACAACAATAAAAGACGGTCGGAAGAAGATGTGATATGTGTCTTGTAATTTTCCAAGTTTTCACTTGCTTTATTGGCAAATATCGTAACTTTGTGCGGAATTTTAAACGCTTTATTTATTACCAGGGCGGGAAATTCCCGGAGACCATTGACAAATTACCGCTCCCGACGTACTATCTTTGTACCACCAACCCTTTGCAATTACGGCAATAAGCTGAGATAGACGATCCGGAAAAGGTCATCGGACGAAGCGTTGAAAGTTGACAAATTGACAAACTGATAGAGAAGAAACATATATCATGAGCGCAGAACAAGACATATTACAGGAATTGGCGGGCCGCGAATATGAATTTGGCTTTGAGACGCAGATCGAAATGGATATTGCGCCCCCGGGCCTGAATGAGGAAACCATCCGGTTCATATCCATGAAGAAAAACGAGCCCGAATGGCTGCTGGAATGGCGCCTGAAAGGCTACCAGCTCTTCAAAAAGCTCTCCATGCCCACCTGGCAGAACTTTGAGCTTCCGGAAGTGGACTTCCAGGGAGTTTCTTACTACGCCGCTCCTAAAAACAAGGTGAAATATGAAAGCCTGGACGAGGTAGACCCGGAGCTGCTCCGCACCTTCGAAAAACTGGGCATCCCCCTCGAAGAACAGAAAATGCTCTCCGGCGTGGCCGTGGATGCGGTGTTCGACAGCATCTCCGTGGCTACCACCTTCAAAAAACAGCTCAATGAGCTGGGCATCATCTTCTGCTCATTCGGGGAAGCCGTACAGGACCACCCCGAGCTGGTAAAAAAATACCTCGGCACCGTGGTCCCCCAATCGGACAATATCTACGCCGCCCTCAACTGCGCCGTATTCTCCGATGGCTCGTTCGTATATATTCCAAAAGGCGTACGCTGCCCGATGGAACTCTCTACCTACTTCCGTATCAACGCCAAAAATACCGGCCAGTTCGAACGCACCCTCATCATCGCGGACGAAGGCAGCTACGTGAGCTACCTGGAAGGCTGCACCGCCCCCATGCGGGACGAAAACCAGCTCCACGCCGCCGTGGTGGAACTCATTGCGCTCGACAATGCCGAGATCAAATACTCTACCGTGCAGAACTGGTACCCCGGTGACAAGGACGGTAAAGGCGGCATCTACAACTTCGTGACCAAACGCGGCATCTGCAAAGGCCACCACTCCAAAATATCCTGGACGCAGGTGGAAACCGGCTCCGCCATCACCTGGAAATATCCCGGCGTGATCCTGCAGGGCGACAACTCCATCGGTGAGTTCTATTCCGTGGCCGTGACCTCCAAAAAACAGGTGGCGGACACCGGTACCAAGATGGTCCACATCGGTAAAAACACCAAAAGCCGGATCATCTCCAAAGGTATCTCCGCCGTGCACGGCCAGAACACCTACCGCGGGCTCGTGAAGATCGGCCCGAACGCCTCCAACGCCCGTAACTTCACGCAGTGCGACTCACTGCTGATAGGCGACCGTTGCGGCGCGCACACGTTCCCTTACATCGAATCAAAGAACAATACGGCCATGGTAGAGCACGAGGCCACCACCTCCAAGATCGGGGAAGACCAGGTGTTCTATCTGAACCAGCGTGGCATTGACAGCGAACAGGCGGTGAACATGATCGTGAACGGATACGCAAAAGAAGTTTTAAACCAGCTTCCCATGGAATTTGCCGTGGAAGCGCAAAAATTATTATCCATTACCCTGGAAGGTAGTGTAGGATAACATAAAAGTCAAAGAAATGCTCAATATCAAGAACCTGCATGCTGCAGTAGAAGGCAATGCTATACTGAAAGGCATTAATCTGAATGTGAAAGCGGGCGAAGTACACGCCATCATGGGGCCCAACGGCTCCGGCAAAAGTTCCCTGGCCTCCGTGCTGGCCGGCAGGGAAGCTTATGAAGTAACAGAAGGCTCCGTGGAATTCGAAGGTAAAGACCTGCTCGACATGAGCCCCGAAGTGCGCGCCCGCGAAGGTGTGTTCCTCGCCTTCCAGTACCCGGTAGAAATACCCGGCGTTTCCAACATCAACTTCCTCAAAACAGCTGTGAACGAGATCCGCGCCCATCACGGCCAGCCGCCCATGCAGGCAAAAGCCTTCCTGGACATGCTGAAGCAAAAGCAGAAGCTGATGGAATTCGACGCCAACCTGATGAACCGCTCCCTCAACGAAGGTTTCTCCGGTGGTGAAAAGAAACGTAACGACATCTTCCAGATGGCCATGCTCGAACCGAAACTGGCGATCATGGACGAAACGGATTCAGGGCTGGACATCGACGCCCTCCGCGTAGTGTCCGCCGGTGTGAACAAGCTGCGCAGCAAAGACAACGCATTTGTGATCATCACCCACTATCAGCGCCTCCTGGAATACATCGTTCCGGATTATGTGCACGTTCTGTACAACGGCCGCATCGTGAAATCAGGCACCAAGGAACTGGCCCTGGAACTCGAAGAAAAAGGCTACGACTGGCTGAAAGCTGACATCCGTTTAGAAGAACCTGTACAATAGAAACATGACCACCATCGCCACAAATATATCATTATACGACAGCCTGCCGGAACTGTTCGCTGAACAGATCGGCGGCGCGTCTTATCCCGAAGCCCGCAAAGCCGCCTTCGAGCGGTTTCAGCAACTGGGCTTCCCCACCGTAAAAACAGAGGACTGGAAATACACCAACGTAATTCCTTACCTGAAGAACGGCATCGGCATCCAACTGCCCGCCGCTCCTTCGCTTTCCGCGGCCCAACTGGAAGCCACCGGCCTCCTGCTGCCGGACGTTTACCGCCTGGTGCTCGTGAACGGCGAACTGCAGCCGCAGCTCTCCGAACTGCCGCCGGCCTCTAAAGTGACGATCCGCAAAATGAGCGAAGCCGCGGAGGAAGCCGCCTTCCAACAATACTTCGCCAAAAGCAAAAAGCTCGATGAACACCACTTTGCACAGCTCAACACCGCGCTGTTCACAGACGGCCTCTTCATTGAAGCCAAAGCCAAGACGCAGGTGGAACAACCCATTCATATCATCCACCTGTACCACAGCACCGGCAACCTGCTCGTGCAGCCCCGCCATCTGTGGGTAGCACAGCCCGGCGCCGAAATGCAGATCATCGAATCCGTAGCCGGACTTGAACAATCCGGCACCGTGCTGGTGAACAGCGTGGTGGAAGCAGTAGTGACCGAACGCGCGCAGCTGAGCCATTATCAGCTGCAGACCTCCGGCCAGCACTCCCGCTTCATCAACCAGACGCTGGTGCAGCAACACGGCAAGAGCCTGTACAACAATTATACTTTTACCCTCACGGAAGCGGACCTCGTCCGTAATAACCTGAATGTTTCGCTGGACGATGAACGCACCGAAACACACCTGTACGGTTTCTACCTCGCCATGGGCAACCAGCTGGTAGACAACCACACCTCCGTAGACCACCGCATGCCCAACTGCGAAAGCAACGAGCTGTACCGCGGCGTGATGCTGGACAAAGGTACCGGCGTGTTCAACGGCAAGATCTTCGTGCATGAAGACGCGCAGAAGACCAACGCCTTCCAGCAGAATAACAATATGGTGTTAAGTCCGGATGCCAACATCTACACCAAGCCGCAGCTGGAGATCTTCGCGGACGACGTGAAGTGCAGCCACGGTACCACCATCGGCCAGGTGAGCGAAGACGCGCTCTTCTACCTCAAGGCCCGCGGCATCGGCGACGTTACGGCGCGCAGCATGCTGGTGAAGGCATTCGCTTTCGACATTACGGCACAGGTGAAAATTCCCGCCGTCCGCAAACGGGTGGAGCAGCTTGCTTCGCAATACCTGACCGCGGCAGCGAACAACTAAACCGGAACAACCATGGAAACTACCACAGCACCGCATATCGTATGGCCTGAACTGGAGCTGATCCGGAACGATTTCCCGATCCTCAAGCAGACCGTGAACGGCAAACCGCTGGTGTACCTGGACAATGGGGCCACTACCCAGAAGCCCGTGCAGGTGCTCCGCGCCATGCAGGATTATTACACCGGCTACAACAGCAACGTGCACCGCGGCGTGCATACCCTGAGCCAGCAGGCCACCTCGGCTTACGAAGCGGCCCGCCACCAGGTAGCCCACTACATCGGCGCGCACAACCACGAAGTGGTATTCACCAAAGGCACTACAGATGCTATCAACCTCGTAGCCGCCGGTTTCCGCAAAGAATTCCTGCATGAAGGCGACGAGATCATCATCTCCGCCATGGAACATCACTCCAACATCGTTCCCTGGCAGCTGGCCTGCGAAGAAAAGAAAGCGCACCTGAAAGTAGTGCCGGTAAATGATAACGGCGAGCTGGACATGGAAGCCTTCGCATCCATGCTCAATCCCCGCGTGAAGCTGGTGAGCATCGCCTGGATATCCAACACCCTCGGCACCATCAACCCGGTAAAAGATATCATCACCCTCGCCCATGAGCAGGGCATCCCCGTATTGCTGGACGCCGCACAGGCCGCAGGCCACCTGCCGCTGAAAGTGCATGAGCTGGACGTGGACTTCCTGGCCCTCTCCGGCCACAAGGTGTACGGCCCCACCGGCATCGGCATCCTCTACGGCAAGGAAGAATGGCTGAACAAGCTGCCTCCCTACCAGGGCGGCGGCGATATGATCAAACACGTAACCTTCGAGAAAACAACATACGCCGAGCCCCCGCTGAAGTTCGAAGCCGGCACCCCCGCCATCGCGGAAGCGATCGGACTGGGCGCCGCGCTCGCATACATCACGCAGACAGGCATTCACAAGATCATGGCATATGAGCATCAGCTCACCGCATACGCACTGGAACAACTGCGCACGATCGATGGCCTCCGCCTCGTCGGCGACGCCAAAGAACGTTCCGGCGCCATCTCTTTCCTGATCGGTGACACGCATCCCTCCGATGTGGGCGTGCTGCTGGACCAGCAGGGGATTGCCGTACGCACCGGCCACCACTGCACACAGCCGCTGATGGACCGTTTCGAATGCCCCGGCACCGTGCGGGCTTCGCTCGCCTTTTACAACACCACAGCGGAAATAGACCGCCTCGTGGAAGGCGTGCGGAAAGCCGTAACTTTGCTGGGATAAAACTGTATGATATTATGACTATCAAAGAGCAACAGGACAGGATCATTGAGGATTTCGAGGTATTTGGGGACTGGATGGAGAAATACGAATACATCATCCAGCTGGGTAAAGACCTGCCGCTCATTGACCCGCAATATAAAACAGACGAAAACCTGATCCGCGGCTGCCAGAGCAAAGTTTGGCTGCATGCGGAACTGAAGGATGGCAAGCTGCACTTCACCGCTGACAGCGACGCCGTGATCACCAAAGGGCTTGTGGGCCTCGTGATCCAGGTGCTCAGCGACCAGGCGCCCAAAGATATTGCCGAAGCCGATATTTACTTCATAGACGCCATCGGCCTTACCAGCCATCTCTCCCCCACCCGTTCCAACGGTTTGCTCTCCATGCTGAAACAGATCAAGCTGTACGCTATCGGGTATCAAATGAAATCAATGCAAAACTGACGAACAATGGAAACAACACTCAGAGACCAGGTAGAAGCAGCGCTGCACACCGTGTACGACCCGGAAATCCCCGTCAACATCTTTGATCTCGGACTGGTATACAATATCGAGATCGGTGACGACGGACAGGTGCTGGTGGTGATGACCCTCACCGCGCCCGGATGCCCCGTGGCCGGCACCATCATGCAGGAAGTGAACGACAAGATACTCGCCATAGAAGGCGTCACCGGCGCGGACGTGCGCCTCACCTTTGATCCGCCATGGACAAAGGAAATGATGACCGAAGAAGCAAGGCTCGAATTAGGATTCATGTAATACCCGCTATGGCAGAAGACCTCCACATCGCGCAGGGCGACAAAACCGCGCAATATACTTCCCTCCTCCCGCAGATCAAGGCGCTCATCACCGGCGAACCGGACGAAACCGCCAACCTCGCCAATATCACAGCGGCGCTGAAAGAGCAGTTTAACTGGCTCTGGGTAGGATTTTATCTCGTAAAACAGGATGAGCTGGTGCTCGGCCCCTTCCAGGGACCGATAGCGTGTACCCGTATCCGTAAGGGCAAAGGCGTTTGCGGCACCGCATGGGCCAACGCCGCTGCCCTCATTGTGCCGGACGTGGAAGCATTTCCCGGCCACATCGCCTGCAGCAGCCTCTCCCGCTCGGAGATCGTAGTGCCGCTGAAACGCAATGGTGAAGTAGTTGGCGTGCTGGACGTGGACAGCACGGAGCTGAACAAGTTTGACGAAACCGATCAGCGCTTCCTCGAAGAGATCGTTTCCTGGCTCGCGTAAAAAGACTTCGCATACCATAAGCTTCTCCCAAATGCAAAGGCTGCATTGATAGCAATTGCGAATGCACTGCTTTCAACACAGCCTTTTATCTAACGGTTGATCTTTTTAAAATGACGCCATCGGCACAGCCGCGCTTTTCGCTTTCGGCGCAACCGTTCTTTCCTCCAGTATCTTCTTAATACCCGCTTCCGCTTCCGGACTGAACCCGGTGTATTTACCCATGATCTTGCCTGCCGGATCGATCATGTACAGCGTGGGAATACCGCCGAACTGGAATTCTTCCATCGTTTTGTCCTTGTTATCGCTCAGCAATTGCTCCCAGGGCATTTTTTCTTCTTCCATCGCCTTTCTCCACGCTTTTTCATTCGTATCGATGGACACGCTCACCACATCGAAGCCCTTGCTTTTATACGTATCGTACAATGCCTTCACTTTCGGGATGGCCTGGCGGCAGGGACCGCACCAGCTGGCCCAGAAATCGATCAGCACATATTTTCCTTTGTATTTTTCCAGTCCCTGTACTTTACCCATCGCATCCGGGTAAGCGATAGACGGCACCGGCTGGCCCGGTTGCAGCTTCATTTGCTGTGCCTTGTTCTTCAGGATGGTGGCCTTCATATCCTTTGCTTCCGTCAGCCAGGGATACAGCGCGATCAGCTTGTCCAGCTTCGCCAGCCCTTCCGCGTCGCTCCTTCCCCGCAGGGCGTAGATCGTCACCGGGCGGTCTTCGTACATCTTCATCACCAGGTCCGTCCGCTGCTTGCGGTCATCCGATCCGGTATTGTAGCGCTTGCGGGTCTGCAGGTAGTGTATCCACGTGGAATCACCGGATTTCTCCTTGTGCTGCTTCGCAAAATATTCCTCGTTGTAATCTTCCACCATGCGCAGATAGCCGTTAGTGCTGATCAGCTCCATCTGGTTGATGAAATCATTGTCCCGCGAGCCTTTCACATAATAGAAATGCGGGATCTTCATTTTCATCTTCGCGGTATCATACCCGCGGGAAGATACGGTCACGTCCGCATCGCTCCAGAAGCTGATACGGTCCCAGTGCAGCACGTTCAGCTGGTAGATGCCGGGATGGTCCTGCTTGATGGTAAAGGAATAGGTCAGATCGGGACCCAGTTCCGTGGAATCCACCGGTATTGCTTTGCCCGTGCCATTGTCGCGGGACAGCCAGATCTTCGCCGGCCGGTCAGCCGGCACGTTGAACTGTACTTTTCCCTTTACCTTGATCTGCTTCGGCATGGGCTGTTGCTGCGCCAGCAGGCTTGCCGGCGCCAGGATGCCCGTCCACAGCGCGGCTCGTAAAATTTTTGTTCTCATTGTGTATGACATGATCTGTTGGTTGGTCTTCCGCAAAATAATCAGCCTTTGCGTCATTTCCCCGGAAACTGTACATAAAGGGCGATGACAGGTACGTTCCGGCATCTGGCGGGGACGAAAAAAAAAGTCGTTTTTCTACGCCCAAACGCTGCATGGATGCAGTAACTTGGGCGTTGATGACTGCCGGAAAAACATACCGTTACCTCGTGCACCTCGCCGTTTGCATGGCCCTCGTGTGCCTGTATTTCCTCCCCTCGCTGCTCGCCAACTGGTCGGCTCCCGTTGCGCTGCAATGGATCATGATAAGAGGGTTGCTGTTCGGCTTCATCAACTTCCATCTCTTTTATGCGCTGGTGTTCGTGATATTGCCGCTGCATGCCGCAAAGGCGCATGGCAAGGCCGTTGCGGGCGTGGTGCTCACCATCCTGTTCTTTTGCCTGCTCAAATATGGCGTGGGCCTGCTGTACCCGGAACAGGTGCTCCGCCGCGCCATTCCGCTGGTCGGTTTTTCGCCGCCCTACACGCCGTTCTTTACCTATCTCCGCTATACGCTGCAAACCGGCATTGCCGTAACGCTGGCCGCATATGCCTACCGCATTTTCCTGAACTGGCGTTACAGCGACCAGGAAAGCAGGCTGATGGAAAAAGCGGTGATGGAAACGTCCCGCCAGTATGAGCGGATGGCATTCAGCTCCCAGCTGCTGCTGCGCCACCTGCGGGCGCTGGAAGGCGTGCTGGACGTTGAAACGGAGCGGGACAAAACGGGCGTTCCCGGCATCCTCGCCCTGTCTGAACTGCTGCGGTACATGCTGTACGACCGTTCCGTGCAGGCCGGGAAAACCACGCTGGCCAAAGAGCTGCATTACTACGGCATCTACCTCGATCTCCATAACCGGCTGTTCCCGCAGCAACCGGTACAGCTGCACATCGAAGGCGCATCTACAGGATTAAGCGTAGAGCCCCTCCTGCTGCAAACCGCCACGGAAAAGCTGTTACAGGAGCAGGCAAATCCCGCGCCGTTATCCTTATGGCTGTACATCCACAACGATTCACTCGAGCTGGCCGTTCACCCGAAAAAAGCACCTTCGAAGCTGCTTTCCCGTATCAGGAATTTCCGGGCATTACGGGGCTTTAAAACACGGTTGTATGTGGAAAATGTATAGCCGCCGTTTCTTCGTGCTATTGGGAGTGTGGATGCTGCTGATGTATGCGCACAGCTTCCTGGGCGTCACCGCGGTGAAAACGCAGGCTGTGCTGCGGTACATACACATCCATAACGGCGTGTTCGGCTTTCTTAACTTTCTCCTTTTCTTTACCGCCATTCACTGGCCTGTTCCGCAGTTCCTGCAACGCCGGAAGCTACTACCATTACTGCTGCAGCTGATTACGCTCGCGGTGGCGGCGGCCCTGCTCAAATACGTGCTGGCCGTTACTTTCTTCCGTGAAGACGTACTGCTGATGGGCACCCGCGGCGCGGCGAAGGTCTACCGCACCTTTGACGCCTATATGATATACAGCGGGTGGGCCAACGCCCTCGTGCTGATGGCGGCGTTCGCTTACGTGCTCTTCTTCGCCTGGCTGCAGGAGGACAAACGCCGCAAGCAACTCTCGCTGCAAAAGCAACAGGCCGAATTTGCTTTTCTGAAGATGCAGCTCAACAGTCATTTCCTCATCAACAGCCTGAACAGCATTTATTCCCTCGCACTCGTGCGCTCGCCTGAAGTAAAAGGCGCTACCCGCACGCTGACGGACATGCTGGAATACATGACCGGGCAGCCACCGGTGACGGATTACCGCGGCAGCATGCAGGAGGAAGTGCGTTACCTGGAAGATTACATTGCGTTACAGCGCCTGCGTACCGGCTGTGACGATTGCATTCAGCTGCAAATGGAAGGCGATCCCGCGCAACACCGGATCGCGCCGCTGCTGCTGGTGCCCTTTGTGGAAAATGCTTTCAAGCACGGCATCACCCATCAGTCGGCATTTCCTGTGAGCATTCATATTCATTGCGGGGCAGACAGGCTGTCGTTTTCCGTGCATAATTTCAAATCCGGTCACCGGCGCGACAAAACGGGCGGCATCGGCCTGCACAACGTCCGCCAGCGGCTGGAACTCGTATATCCGGGGCGTTATGAACTGGACATAAAGGATACGGAACGGGATTATTATTGTAATTTGATCATTCACTGGTAAATCATATGGCCATTCCATGCATTGTGATAGATGACGAGCCGCTCGCCGTACAGGTGATCACCGAGCTTATCAAAAAAGTGCCGGAGCTGCAATTGCAGCGCAGCTTTTACAATCCCGCGGAGGCGCTGGCCTGGCTGAAAGAAGACCATCAGACCAGCCTTATTTTCCTGGACATACAGATGCCGGAACTGACGGGCATCGAGTTCATGCAGCTGCTGCGCGGCCGCGCGGACGTGATCCTCGTGTCCGCCTACGATGAATATGCGCTGGACGGCTTTGAATACGAAGCGGTGGATTACCTGCTGAAACCCGTGTCTTTCGAGCGTTTCGTGAAAGCCGTGCAAAAGGTGATCAACAAAAAAACGGCGCCGCCGGCCACGGAACAAACGTCCATCTTCATCCGCACCGATAAACGTATCGTGCGCATCGATATGAAAGACATCCTGTTCATTGAGGCGTTGCGGAATTATGTAGCGATACAGACAGACACCCAAAAAATACTGACCCTTCAGAACCTGCGCAGCTTCGAAGACCTGCTGCCGGCCACCCATTTTATCCGGGTGCATAAATCCTTCATTGTCGCGATAGACAAGATCAGCAGTGTGGACAAACAGCGGGTGTTCATCGGGCAGCACACGCTGCCGGTGGGAGATGCTTATGTGAAGCAGTTCCTCGATGCGATCAGGATGAGTTAATTGAGAGGGCAAAAAAAAGTGGCTGCCGTTTGGCAACCACTCCTGTTTCTTTATGGCAATGCTTTCCAGGTATTGTTCGTGCTGTTCACGTCCGGCAGCACCCTGTCCGGGTCCACCGTCACGCTTTCTATCTTGCCTCCCACCGTATGGCGGAACGCCTTTTCGCCGCCGTTCTGCCAGATCTCCACAGGCAGCTTCACCTTGCTGGTGGCGCCGCCCGCTTCTTTTATTTCCACGGTTACGGGCATCGGCAGCTGCTCCAGGCATTCAATGGTGATGATGGCGGTGGTATCGTTCTGGTAGCTCACACCTTTTACCGCCATGTCCACCTTCCAGTTATTGAGTATCCAGCCGCGCCAGAACCAGTCCAGGCTCTCGCCGCTGCTGTTCTCCATAGCGCGGAAAAAGTCCCATTGCGTGGGATGTTTAAAGGCCCAGTTATCGATATAATATTTAAACGCCTTATCGAAACGCTCTTCGCCGAGCACTTCCTCACGCAGGAGGTCAAGCCCCATGGCGGGTTTGTAGTAGGCCAGCACACCCAGGCTGGCGCCACGCACTACATCCGCGCGGTGATAGACCGCGCTGGCGGAATCGAAGAACATGGTGCGGCTCATCTGGTGGCGGTCTCTCTTGCCGCGCGCAAATTCGCCGTTATTGAACGCTTTGTCCGCCAGGCCGTTGATGAACGTATTGAAACCCTCGTCCATCCACGCATGGCTTCTTTCATTGCTACCCACGATCATGGGGAACCAGTTATGCCCGAACTCGTGGTTGGTTACGCCCCACAGCCCATTCTTCTGCGCGCGGGCGGAGCAGAACACGATGCCGGGATATTCCATCCCGCCAACAATGCCCGCTACGTTCACGGCCACCGGGTAAGTATAAGGGTACCACTTTTCAGCGTAATGCTCGATGCAGCCCTTCACAAATTCGGTGGAGCGGCGCCAGGCGGAATCACCGGCGCTTTCTTCCGGGTAAACGCTCATGGCCAGCGCCTTCTTGCCGCCGGGCAGGTTGATGCGGGCTGCGTCCCAGATGAAGGCGGGCGATGAAGCCCAGGCCACGTCGCGGGTATTTTCGCATTTGAATTTCCATACCAGCCGGTCTTTCTTCGGACGTGTAGCCGGGTCCGTTACTTCTTCCGGTGCGCGGAGCATCACCGTTTTATCGCTTTGCTGCGCTTGTTTGTAGCGCTGCAATTGCTTTGCGGTCAATACTTCCCCGGGGTTCAGCAGTTCGCCGGAACCTACCACAATGTGGCTGGACGGCGCATTGATAGTATATTCGATATCGCCGTATTCGAGGTAGAACTCGCCCTGACCGAGGTATGGCAGCGTGTTCCAGCCGAGCACGTTGTCAAACACGCACATACGGGGGTACCATTGCGCGATCTCGTAGATCTTGCCGTTCTTTGTTTTGAGGATGCCCATGCGGTCTGTGCCGTATTCGGGGATGTTGAAAGAGAAGTTCACTTTCAGCTGCACCAGGCCGCCTTTGGCTTTCAGCGCGGTGGGCAGGTCTACGCGCATGCGGGTGTCCACCACTTCGTAGTCCGCTTTCTGCTCCTTTCCGCCAGTGATGACCGCCACCTTTCCGATGGTGTAACCGCCGTTGAAATTGCGGTTCGCCCAGCGCCCGCCGCTCACGGGCGTTACGGCCGCGCCGCGGGATTCGGGTTTGTAGATGTTCTGGTCCAGCTGCAGCCAGAGGAACGGCAGCGTTTCCGGGCTGTTGTTCCGGTATGTGATCACAACGGAACCGCTGATGCTTTCCTTTACATCGTCAAAGGTGACGTTGATCCTGTAATCGGCGGCGTTCTGCCAGTATTTGTCGCCTGGTCTTCCGCTGGCGGTCCTGATATCGTCGCCTTCGGATTCATAGAACAGGGGTTCGAATGCTTTGTATGCATTGAAGTTGGAAGCGCTTTGCTGCGCGGATAGCGCCATTGGCAGGCATAGTGATCCGAGAAGGACCGCCAGCAAATGGAATCGGTGTCTTGTTGCGGGCATAGATTTGTTGATTAACGAACCTGAAATCTAGTTATAAAATCCCGGTTTTTAAAATGGGGAGGATGATTTATGTGGATTTGCCGGAATAACATATCGCTAAAATACGGCATTCTCCGCTTGCGGGCCAACCGGGTAATAAATCGTAAATTTGCAGACTTAAAACGGAAATTATGAAGATAGAGATATGGTCGGATGTGGCCTGCCCGTTTTGCTTCATCGGCAAACGGAACCTGGAAGCGGCACTGGCGCAATTCCCCCACCGGAACGATGTGGAAGTGATCTGGCGAAACTTCGAGCTGGACCCGGGCGCGCAAACGGAATACAAGGAAAATCAATACGAGCTGCTGGCGAAAAAATACGGTATGTCGCTGGAACAGGCGCGGGAGAATACGGAGCGCGTGGCCATGTCCGGACAAGCCGTTGGCATCGCCTTCGATTTCGATAAAGTGATCCCCACCAATACATTCAATGCGCACCGTTTGATACAGTTCGCGCATCAGCATGGCCGGCAGGACGCGGCGGAAGAGCAGCTGTTCAAAGCGAAGTTCGAGGAAGGGAAACATGTAGGCCGGAAGGAAACCCTGCTGGAAATTGCCGGTTCCATCGGGCTGGATGCTGCCGCCACAGAACAGGTACTTAACAGCGACGCTTATACGAATGAAGTGCGGGCGGATGAAGCGGAAGCGCAGGCGCTCGGCATACGGGGCGTTCCTTTCTTTGTGTTCGACCGCAAGTATGCCATTTCCGGTGCGCAGCCGGTGAATGCTTTCAAACAGACTTTAGAGAAAGTATGGGAGGAAGCGCAGCCCGTGGAGCCCTAAAAATTATATCCTGCCTTCAGGCCAAAAAAGCCGGTAGTGCCGTCTTTGAACCAGGCTTCATACTTCGCCTGCACATCGAGCCCAAGCACCCTGATGCCCACACCCGGCGCCAGGATCACAGCCGAACCGCTGTTATCGCCGGTGAAGTTGGCAGCGCCGCTTTCCAGCTTGATGTACAGGATGGAAACCAGCTTGTACTTCAGTCCCACCCGTACAGGGATCGCTGATACCGCGGGGTATTTATCGCCTGCCGCATCACGCTGACC
Organism: Chitinophaga cymbidii; assembly: GCF_007992715.1. Lineage (GTDB taxonomy): Bacteria > Bacteroidota > Bacteroidia > Chitinophagales > Chitinophagaceae > Chitinophaga > Chitinophaga cymbidii. Next base: position 274,674 of record NZ_BKAU01000004.1, on the reverse strand, counting down.
GCCAAAGCGCATGTAACCGACGGAGCCTGTTACACCAAGACCGGCTACCAGCTTGATATCGGCATTCAATCCAACGCCGTACCCGGTGTTATGGGTGTCGCCAAAATCTCCAACGGGAAAGCCCGCTTCTACATACGGCCCGATGCTGAAACGTTTCAACTGGGCATGCGCGGCTATGCTACCTGTCAACAGGAACAAAAGGGTAATAACAACTTTGTTTTTCATGCAAGGATATTTGGTGGTTAGCTTATTATGCGAAAGTATTAATTATTTGGGAATGAGGGAAATAAGAACTTTTCACGGACAAATATGCGCCCGGCGGTTTGCCCGTGAATAAACGGAACTCTTTCGTAAAATGGTTCTGGTCATAATACCCGTTCAGCACCGCGGTGCCCATGAGATCGCGGCCACCGGTTTGCAGCAAATGAAAGTACGCATGCAGGAAACGTTGCAGGCGGGCGTATTCTTTGGGACTGATGCCGGTGATGCTGATGAATTTTCTTTCCAGCCATTTGTAGTTCACCTTCAAACTATCCGCCAGTGATTCAATGGACAGATTGCCTTTTGCTTTACGGATGACTGCCAGCGCTGTTTCCAGTAAGGGTGGCACCGTTTGTTCATGGCGGACGGCAGTTTCGCGAACCAGGTTTTGCAATATGCCGATCATCGTTTCAATATCTTCCGCGGCCTGCAATTTCGCTATCCAGTCTTCCCCGAATACTTCTTCAAAAGACCAAACCGGCTGATGCCGGAGCAGCCGCACTTTATCCGGCGCGAGGCGGTAAAACCCCGTCCCGGTAAACCGCAGCACCAGCAAGGCGCCCGGCGCAGGACGCATGTGAATGTTCTGCAGCAGCTGCGCGCTGCACCATCCGCTTTGCACCCGCTGCTGTGCATCGAGATAAAATACCAATGCCGGAATACCATCGCTGAACGCCAGGGTGCCCGAAACAGCCTCCTGCCGGCTGAACAGCCAGCAGCCTTCCACGATAGCGCGCAGGTCAGCCGCGGGAGTAAACATCCTGCTATGGGCAGGGAGCGCGTCCTGCTGCATGAAATATCGGAGTAAATGCACCGGCATGATCCTGCAAAAATACGATAAAAGGCCGCCGTGGTTTTGTCTAAAATTTACTATGCATCCACCGCGCCTGTCCGCAAATTGCATCCATGATTAAACCGATCGTTGCATACGGCGCGCCCATATTGAGAAAGCGTTGCCAGCCGGCAGACGTTACATCGCCGGAACTTCCCCTGCTGCTGGAAGACCTGTGGGATACCATGCGTAACGCCAACGGCGTGGGGCTGGCCGCGCCGCAGATCAATATTGACGCGCGTGTTTTTGTAGTGCAGGCGGACGAGTGGAATGTAAAGCAGGCGTTCATCAATCCGCTTATCACCGCTTACAGTGAAGCCACCTGGCTGGATGACGAAGGTTGCCTGAGCATCCCCGGCATACAGGCGCCGGTGGCAAGAGCGGAACATATCACCATCAGCTGGCTGGATGAAACGCTGGAAGCCCGCACGGAAACCTGGCACGGCCCCGTGGCCAGGATGATCCAGCATGAATATGATCACATCGAAGGGAAGCTGTATACAGACAGACTGGCGCCTTTGCGCAAACGCCTGCTGCATGCGCATTTGGAGCGCATCCGGAAAGGAAAGGCGCCATGCCCCTACCCGCTCCGGTATTTTTAGCGCCGGTTGCGTTTCTCGCGGACCACGCCGTTAAAGGAGATCGGCTGGCGGTTGGTGCTCGTCACCTGCAGGGATGCATATCCGTCTTTCGAAACGGTGAGATAGAATTGCTGCACGTCCCGCGCGTCATTGGGTTTAATGGTGATGTTCCATCCACCGTCTTTTCCATTTTCTTCCTTGTATTCAAAATTGGTGGAGGTGAACTGGATGCCGCCCTGCGAAGGGTCCATCGGTGCGTTGTAGGCACGGCCGAAATAAGGCAGGTAAGAGATCACCGTATCTTTTGACACATATACATCATAGCCGTCGCCCGTGATCTGCCGGCTGCGGCCTCTCATCGGGAAAACGGTCTGCGCCTGGAAAACATATTTGCGGTCGGCGATCAGCCGGCTCACTGTTCCCTCATCCATCCCCTGACCGATCTGTTGCGATTGTGTGGGGGAACAGGCGGGAATGGCGGCGGCTACTATCAGCAGGACAAATATTGAACGGATAATTTTCATATCGAACCGTTTAGATGGTAGTACAACAAAACACAGGCCATAAAAGTTGTCATATTTTTATTATATTTATAAGATCATCCTGACTAACACCATACACTATGACCACACTTATGCTCATTGCGCTGGCCGCAGCCCTGTTTTTCGTTGCCCATGTATTTTTACTGTTCACATCATTCGGTAAAGACCGCTACAGCAAGACCAAATATCTCTGGTCGCACCTGACCCTCTGGATCAGCGGGGTACTGGTCTTTACCCTTACCACCCTGTATGCCGGCACCGGCGAATCCGGGATCGTGGACGTGTTTGACACACCTGTCAGGCGCGGGCTCATCCTGATGGTGGTGGCAGTGCTGTCCATCGTGGCGCACACCATCGTGCGGTACCTGGTGCTGCCGCGCTACCAGGTAAAATAATGTCATCACGGAGGGGCTACGGCCCCTCTTTTTCTGTGTATATTGCAGGGCCGTGAGAAAGATCATTCATATTGATATGGATGCGTTCTATGCATCGGTGGAGCAGCGCGACAACCCTGAATACCGAGGCAAGCCCATCGTTGTCGGCGGCTCACCGGAAGGACGCGGAGGCGTGGTGGCCGCGGCCAGTTATGAAGCACGCAAGTTCGGCGTCCGCTCCGCCATGCCTTCCAAAAAGGCGCAGCAGCTTTGTCCACACGTTATATTCGTTCGCCCCCGTTTCCCCGTTTACCGCGAAGTATCCCAGAAAATCCGGGAAATATTCCACCGTTATACCGATCTGATCGAACCTTTATCGCTGGATGAAGCATATCTTGATGTTACGCAGGACAAACCCGGCATCGGCTCCGCTATCGCCATCGCGCAGCAGATCAAGCAGGCCATCCGCGAGGAGCTGCAATTGACCGCTTCGGCGGGCATTTCCGTGAACAAGTTCGTGGCGAAGATCGCGTCTGACATGCAGAAGCCGGACGGGCTTACGTTCATCGCGCCGGACCAGGTGGAGGATTTCATGGAGAAGCTGCCGGTGGAAAAGTTCTTCGGGGTAGGCAGGGTGACCGCTGAAAAAATGAAACGCATGAACCTGCATACCGGCGCCGATCTTAAACGGCTCACGGAAAACGACCTGGTGCAGCATTTCGGTAAAACGGGCAGGTTCTATTACCGGATCGTGCGCGGCATCGACGAGCGCGAAGTGCAGCCGCACCGGGAAACCAAATCGCTCGGCGCGGAAGATACCTTTGCCTTTGACCTTACTACGGTGGATGAAATGAATGCGGAACTGGATAAAATAGCCGTTACCGTTACAGAACGGCTGAAGAAATATAACCTGAAAGGGCGGACCGTCACCCTCAAGATCAAGTACAGCGATTTCCGGCAGATCACCCGCAACCAGTCTTTCCCCCACCCTGTCGGTGATCTTGAAACGATCGCCGGAGCGGCCAAGCAGCTGCTTTTGAAAACGGAGCCGGACGATGTGAAGATCCGGCTGCTGGGGATCACCTTGTCCAATTTTAATGAAGAGCCACCGGGAGAGAGCCGGCAACTGACGTTATTTTAAAAAGGGGAAGCGCCGGAGCGCGAAAATGCGGCTCCGGCGCCTTTTATGGCTACCCCGTTTTCAGGCTTTCCGTGTGACCTTCGGCAACTGTATCGTTACCTCGTACGTTCCGGCCACCAGCAGGCGGAAGGCGAAACGCGGGTTCACATTATAAATGGATTCAGGCGTTGGCGTTACACCCGGATCGATGGTTACAAAATTGCTCGGGATGCGGTAATACATCAGGAAACCGTAGCCCGGGTATTCCAGGATGGGGAACGGCGTCAGCTCGAAGTTGCAGACCATGGTGGTATCTGTGTATTCCACCGGGTTGAACTTGGCATATGTTTCAAAAGTGGGCCGGTCGCCACGGCGGATCAGCTCACCAGCATCGGGATTGAAGGGAATGCCGTTCTTGTCCGTGATCTTCAACCTTACCTGGTAGCCTTCATCGGAGATCTTGCGGTAGGTCATCACAGGCGTGGCAATGTCCCCGCTGGTGTTGGTGCCGTCTATGAAATAAGCGCAGCCCGGCGCGCCCTCCTGCCGGAACGGCTGGTCCTGTATCTGGATCACGGAGATGTCCTTGAATACCTTCGTGCCGCTGCCATTGGAAACCTGCACATCAAACGAATAATTCCCGACGGGAATATTGATAGACCCTTCGTTGAAGATCAGCTGCCCCGATTTCTCCACCAGTTCCAGCGGCGGCACCATTTTCATTTCACGCTTTTTGTTCAGCAGCTCCACGGTAGTGTCCGTATCGGGATTGAAAAGCGCGGTCCATATCCAGACTTCCTTTTCTTCGGAGAAGAGCGTGGTGGGCTTCCCGGTAGCCAGGTCGCGCACTTCGAGCAGCTTTACGCTGATGGGATAATTGGAGCCGTCCAGCTCGAACGCTTTGGGATCGGCCTTGTAATTGGTGCCCCGCGGCACCCGGAACGTGTCGTTCACATACCTGATCTGGTCGCTGATGTAACCAACGGGTATCTTTTTGCAGGCAACCGCGGCTGCCAGTACGAGGAGGCTCAGCAAAATATATTTACGTATAGTCATGATCGTTTATTTAGGTTCAGTGGCAAAGGTGAAAATGTGTGTATTGGACAGCACGTGCAGCACGCCGGTGGTGGTGAGGATGCCGGTGGTCTGCGCCACGACGCGGAGATCGCGCTCCGCTTCGGGCACGTCCGAATTATCAACCGGGTCTACCGCGCCGATCACCTTTGAGAAATAGATATATTCCGGAACGATGGTGAGGCCGCCGGTCTGGTATTCGCCTGTCGGATCTTCCCGCAGGGAAATGTGCCTTTGCTCGGTATCCTTTGCGGTGAAGAACTGCCCGGTTTCGTTCAGCCCTGTCCGTTCGATCTTCTCACCGAAGAGGTAGGCCCGCAGGGAATCCTTCAGCAGGTCAAAATCCAGTTCGCCAAATTCGAATACGAGATTCTCATCGTTCGCCTCCAGTCTTTTCCTGGCCTGCACCACCTTTTTCACGTAGTTCTGGATGGCGTAGTCCGTCGGTGCAAAGAAAGTGGTGCCGGCGGCGTTCACTTCCTCCTGCATGCCGGTTTTATCGATCAGCAGCAGCAGGGTGTCGAACAGGGGGTTTGTTTTCAGGTACTCGTAAGTGGTACCATTGAATTGCGGGTTGTGGGTGCTTCCGCCAACGAGGTAGTCATTCTTTTTGCAGGAGGCAAAAGCGATGATCAGCAGGGCGAAAAGCGGCCATTTTATATACGGTTGCATGTTTACATTTTTAAGATGATCGTTTAAAGCCTGCCGTTCCAGTAAGGTGTTTGTTTCATCAGCAGGTTGTCTTTGAACAGTACGCGGGGGATCGGCCAGTAGTTGCGGCCGTAGGTGGTGGTGCCCTGTTCCATCGCGCCGTTGAAGATGGAATTGAATTCCGTGATCTTGCCGGTGCGCAGCAGGTCCCAGAAGGCATGGCCTTCCGCGAACAGCTCGCGCTGCCTTTCATAAACCAGTTCGAGCAGGAAGTCGTCGCCGGTGATGGAAGGGTCCAGATCGCCGATGCGGGCGCGGTTGCGGGTCATGTTCACCAGCAGGCGGGCGCCGGGCTCATCGCCGTTCATGTACAGTGCTTCCGCCCGCAGCAGTATAACATCTGACAGGCGGTTGATGATGATGTTGTTGGAGTAACGTGGGTCTTTCCGTTCATCGCCGTCGCGGTAGAATACGCTGGCGTATTTCCGCAGCATCAGCATGTCCGGCCCGATGGGGTCTTCATATATCCACATTTTCCTGCGCAGGTCGTCCGGGTTATCATATATTTTGTTGAGCGTTTCGCCCAGCACCAGCCAGGGCACTTTTTCCGGATCGCTGCCCGGTTCGCGGGTGGCGAGGTACGGGGCATACAGGGTTTTCTGCCCGATGCCGTCAGTGGATGATTCGTTCTGTTCATAATTGATATTGATCTCGAAAATGCCTTCGGTAGAACGTCCAATGCTCATTTTCGCATATTCCGCGGAATCGGTAATGAAGGTAAGGCCGTAGCTGCCGGGGTTGGCTACCAGGTCGCGCGTCACCTCCTCACATTTGGTGTAATCCTTCATCCAGGCATAAATATGCGCCTGCAAGGCGAGCGCGGAGGCTTTGGTGGCCCTTACGCCGCGGTCCCCGCTGCCGAGCGGCATCTGGGGAAGCAGGCTGATGGCGGAGTCCAGGTCTTCCAGACATTTCGCGAGCACTACCTCCTGCTTTTCGCGGCCGTAGTTCTGCGCTTCTTCCACATCCTCCACAGCTGTCAGCACCAACGGCACATCACCCCATACCCTTGAAATGTAGAAGTAATTAAATGCACGGAGGAAGTAGGCTTCTCCGAGAAAGTAATCCTTGTAACCGGAGTTAAACGTCATTTCCGGGATGCCCGGTATTTTCATGATCAGCAGGTTGGCCTGCGCGATGGCTTTATAGAACTTCGTCCAGTTCTGCAGATTTTCCAGGTAACCGTAGTATACGCCGTCAAAAGACCCGTCGCGGATCTGGTGGATGGAATAATCGGAATAATAAGTGATGCGGAACGTATTGGCGGGCACGTCGCCATATACGTAATAGCGGTTCTCGTCCGTGAGGGCATCCCGCAGCAGGGAATAGCCGCCGAGGAGGCCGGCCAGCGCATCGCCCTGGTTCTTCCAGAACTTGTTGCTGGAAGGCGTTTCCTTGGATTCCAGCTCCAATACCTTCTTGCAGGATGTCTGGCCCGCCAGGAACCATCCGGCCAGCAATACAGGTAGTATGATATATGTAAGTCGTTTCATGTTCATTTGTTTTACTTGTAGCAATTAAGTTCCCTTTAGAAACTGAGGTCCAGGCCCAGCGTGAATTTCATGGGGATCGGATATCCATCCCCGGTATACACGCCGTATGCGTTCACCGCTTCCGCATCCGGGATGCTGGAACGCTGGAAGGTGTAGAGGTTATCGATCATCCCATAAAAGCGCAGGCGGCTCAGTTTGATGCGCCGGAGCACATCCGGACTGAAATTGTAACCGACCGTCACGTTCTTCACGCGGAGATAGCTGCCGTCTTCGATATACATGGTGCTCTTGTCCAGGAAACGGTAAGGCGAGCGCTGGCCGTTCACGATGGAGAAAGTGGGCAGGTCAGCAATGTCGCCGGGCTTCTTCCAGTAGTTCAGCTTTGTAATGTCCATCATGGCCCTTTGCATCAGCTGGCGTTCGCCGTCGTTGCCGGTGGCTTCAAACAGGTATTCCAGGCGGCGGTTCATATAGCTGTTCATGATATCGCGGCCAAAAGTGTAGTTGAGGAAAAAGCTGAGGGAAATGCCTTTCCAGGTGAAAGTGTTCAGGATACCGCCGTAGAATTTGGGGTTGGGATCACCGCCGATGATCTGGTCCATCGGTTCTTTCAGGTCAAAGTTGCCGTCCTGGTCTATCAGGATAGGATCGCCCGCATGATATTCCCATCCCACGAAATTCTTCATAGGCTGGCCTGTGAGCAGGTTGTACGGCACATCTTCCGGGCGGGAGTAAATGCCGTTGAACTCGAACACGTAATACTGGTTCACGGGCAGGCCCACGGACAGCAGGTAATCCAGTCCGTATACCCCTGTGTTGTAATTGAACACGATGCTCCGGCCGCCGTTGGGCAGTGCGGTGATCACGTTCTCGTTATAGGCGAAGGTCCAGTCTGTGGACCATTGCAGCGGGCTGCGTTCGGAGAGGTTGCGGGTGTTCAGCGTTACTTCCAGGCCGGAGTTGCGTAAGCCGATCGCGTTGGTCTGCGCCTGCGTGTATCCGCTCGCGTTGGGGAGCAGGTAGTTGAAGAAACCTTTTGTCGTTTGCCGGTTATACAGGTCGGCCGTCAGCCGGACGCGGTCTTTGAACAACCCCATGTCTATACCAATGTTGCCCTGGCGGGACTCTTCCCAGGAGAGGTTCCGCTGCGCGATGCCGTTAAAATAGTTAGGCGTGATCACCGGGGTGCCGTTGTAGGAAGTGGACAGGTCCGAGCCCCAGTTACCATCCGCGCCGGCAAAAGATGCATTGTTCACCAGGTAGTTATTATACCCGAGGTAATTGCCTTCCGGCTGGTTCCCCGTAACGCCGAAGCTGCCGCGGACCTTCAGGAAATTCATCCACCCCATTGTCCCCTGCATGAAAGGTTCGTCACTCACGATCCATCCCGCGGAAACAGAAGGGAAAAAGCCCCAGCGGTTATCCTTACCGAATTTGGAAGATGCATCCGCATTGAATACGGCGGACAGCAGGTAACGGTCTTTAAAGGAATAGTTCAGCCGCGCGAAGAGCGTTTGCAGGCCGGTTTCCTGGATCTTGCTTTCGGTATATGAATAATTTTTATTCGCCACGATCACGCGCCATACATAGTCATTCGGTATGAGGTCCGCATCCCCGTAGTTGGAGCGGTATTGGGTGTATTCTATATTCTGCCCCGCAATCACGTTGATGTCGTGCTCGCCGATTTTCGCGGAATAGTCCAGCGTGGCATACGCGGTGATGTATTCCGATTTCGAGGAGAAGGAAGACGCAAAGCCCTGCCCGTTGTCACGCACCACGGAAGGCTGATAGTAATCGCGGTTGGACGTTTTATTCTGGTAGTTGACGGTGCCGTTGAAATGCAGGTTCTTGAGAATGTCCGCCGTGAAGGAGGTGCTGAACTGCAGGTCGTTGTCGATGTTCTTGTCCACCCGGTTGCTGTTGCCCAGCAGGTATTCCCGGCTTTCATCCGTCAATGCGTAGAAAGACGAAGGCATGGTGTAGGTGCTGAAGGCGAAGAAGCTGCCGGTGCGTTCGTTCACGCTGCGTGGACGGTCTGTGCGGCTATAGCGGAAGCGGGTCTGGTTACGGAGCCAGGGCGTAATGGTGGCGCCTACCGTACCGAGTATGGAATAGCGTTTGAAGCCGGTATTTTTCACGATGCCGTCTTCCTTGTAATGCCCGAGGCTGAGGCGGTAGTTGATGGCGTCTGTGGCGCCGGCCACGGAGAGGTCGTAGTTATTGAGGATGCCGGTCTTGTAGAACATGCCCTGCCAGTCCGTTGCATTGTTGAAAGCCGGATTGAGGCTGTCTGTGAGCATCATGGGCAGGGATTCATTGTCTATGTACTGGTTATAGAGTTCCATCACATCCCGTTTCATCCGGCGTTCTTCAGCGCCTATCACGGTTTCCACCAGCTTGGGCTTTTGCGCGATGCCCATGTAGGTGGAGAAATTGAATTCCGGCTTGCCGGTCTTTGCGCGGCGGGTTTTGATGATGATCACGCCGTTGGAGCCGCGGGAGCCGTAGATGGCGGATGCGGAGGCATCTTTGAGGATGTCGATGGATTCGATGTCGTTGGGGTTCAGACCGGCGATCACATTCGTTCCGGTGCCGTTGCCCTCCATGGCGCCGATATCATTGGTGGTGGTAATGATCCCGTCGATCACATATAAAGGGGAGCTGAGGGCGCGGGCTTCGTCGTATCCGCGCAGTACGGAGGTGTTGCCGCGGACCACCAGGCTGTTGCGGATGCCGGGCTCACCGGAAAAGTTCTGCACGTTCACGCCGCTCACGCGCCCCTGCAGCATCATGTCTACACTCGCGGCGGGAAGATTGGCGATGGTCTCGCCTTTAACGGTGGATACGGCGGCAGTGTTCTTGCGGCGCGAAACTTCCTGGTAACCGATCACCACCACGTCCTGCAACATTTTCTGGTTGTCTTCCAGCACAACGAGCACAGCGGTCTTGCCTTCTACATTCACGTCCTGGCTGTTAAACCCGATAAAGGAAAATGTGAGGATGCGGGAGGTGCCCTTTAATGTCATGGAAAACCGGCCGTCGGCATCCGTGACCGTTCCGCTGGTAGTGCCTTTCTCCACGACCGTTACACCGGGCAGGCCGGTGCCGGATTTGTCTTTCACCGTACCGGTGATTTTCTGTTCCTGCGCTATCCCTTGCATGGATAGGAGCACCAGGAACATGAGGTAAATTGTTCTTTTAAACATACGTTTAAATTTTGGTTGTTGAATTTGGATAATTGGTAAGGATGTGCGAGTGGATGTCAAACGTTGTTCACTTTCATGTATCATTTTTTGGTGAGTAATCTGGTATGTTACAGGCATAGCATGCCCTGTTGCCCTTCCGGGCAATTTTGATGCTGGTTACAGTAAAGACAATAAAACTCCCTGCCGCCTTCCGGCGGCGTTTGATCATACTCTTCTGTTGGGTCCTGATGTAATGAAGGGTGTGCCTTTTTTCACAGCATTATACAACGGCGCTCTCTTGCCGGAAATCCGATAAGGCACCTGAAAAAATCGATTTAGCTTGGTTTAAACAGTTAAATGTTGAATTCCTATAAAATCCTTTCCTCGTAAATGTTCTAATTTTTTTGCTGGTGAAAGTCAGAGTAGCCTTTTCTCATGTCTGATAAAAGTCGCGATTTAGTTCTCTCCTGGTCTTTTGGGTGTATGATGATAATACTTCTAAACTATCAACTTTGCTGGTAAGTTAAAAATATGGTCTTTCTGAAATGACATTATAGTGACAACGATCAATGGCGTGTAGCTTAAAGTTACGCAAAACAAAAAACAAACTTTACAAAATTTCAACAAAAGAGAGGGCTTCCTGCCGGCGTATGTAAACGCCCCTTGCCAACTTATCAGGCAAGGGGCGCGATGTTAATATTTTGCGGGTTGTCCGGCTTTGGGAATGGACTGCAGGATGAAGTTGCGGAGGTGTTCGTTGCTGGTGGCGAGGTCGTCTTTGCGGAGGTACATCATGTGCCCGCTGCGGTAGCCTTCCCAGGAGAGGCGGTCTTTCAGCTTCCCGCTTGGGTCCAGCTGCCACATGCTGTATTTGGCGTTGAAGTAATCGCAGGCGCCGTCGTAATATCCGCTCTGGATGAGTACATGCAGGAAAGGGTTTTGCGCCATGGCCTGGCGGAGGTTCTCTCCTGTTCTGTTGCCATCATTGTCCCAGGGAAAAACGGGGCCGAACATATAGTATTTGAGATCGGTCTTGTAGTTGAGTTCTTCACGCAGGTAGATGTTGATGGCGGGTGTAAAGGAATGCAGCCAGGAGGTGAGTTCCGCGTTGAAGTCCACGCGGTCGCCGCCGTCTTTCCGGTCGATGCCCAGGTAGCGGGAATCCAGCCGGCCAACGGTGTACCCGCGGTCGCGCAGCAGTTCTTTCCAGAAGAAGTTGGTGGGTATGTCCAGGTTCTGCTGCAGTACGGATTTTTCCGGGAGGCCGGCGTAGCGGCTTATTTTCGCGGCCATTTCTTTCTTTTTCGCGTCGCTGATGAAGCCGCCTTCCGCCAGTGCGGGTATGTAATCCCTGACGGTGAACGTTTCCACTTCCTGCAGCAGCGTGGTCAGTTCTTTTTGCTGCAGATCGGCGGGGAGGGCTTTGTGGTACCATGCCGTGGCGGCGTAGTACGGCAGGCGCAGGGCGGCGCTGACGGGACCTGTTCTTTCAATGCCAAGATCCGTGGGCGATACCAGCACCACACCGTTCAGGTAGATCCACTGCGCGTTCTGCAATTCCAGCGCGAGACCGGAAACGCGGGTGGTGCCGTAGCTTTCGCCGATGAGGTATTTGGGCGAGGCCCATCTTTTGTAACGGGAAAGGAAGGTGTTGATCCATTCCGCGAGGTATTTGATGTCCTGGTTCACACCGAAGAATTTGTCGCGTGGCACGTCTTTGTTCGCCGGGCGGGAGAAGCCGGTGTTCACCGGGTCTACATACACAATGTCCGCCACGTCCAGGATGGAATGCGGGTTGTCTTTCAGGCCGTATGGCTGCACGGGGTAGCCTTCGTCATCAATGTTGAGCACGCGGGGGCCGGTGTAGCCGATCTGCATCCAGACGGACGCGGTGCCGGGGCCGCCGTTAAACGAGAACACCAATGGCCGCGCATTGCGGTCCGCCACGTTCTGCCTTTCGAAATAGGTATAGAACACGCCTGCGATCGCTTTGCCGTCATCGTCCCATACGGGCAGGGTCCCGGCGATGGTCTTGTACGGCACTTTCTGCCCGCGGATGGTGGCTTCATGGCTGGTGGCTACGAAAGAATCGATCTTTATAGCGCGTTGATGCGTTTCCGCGGCCGCGGGGGTTTTCTGCGCAAAGAGGCTGGTGCTGCCGAGTAACAGGGCAATGGTAAGGATGCTTTTCATCTGTTAATATTGATTTTTTACGGGCCAGATGACATCGAAGATGCATCGAGGCTAATAAGATCTAAACATGATCGAGATAAACCTCGCATTGACATGATCATGCTCGGTTTCATATTTTAAACTTAGGGAATATTCCGGTATCGGGAGGAAGATTTTGATCAATGGCGGCCCTTCACTTCGCCCGGCGTGTAGCCGTAATAGCGTTTGAAAGCCTTCGTAAAATTCTGCGGCTCGCTGTACCCCAGGTCTATCGCAATATCTCCAACGGACACGCCGCCATCCTGCAGCAACCGCTTCGCGTGATTCATCTTCAGCTCATTGAGATAACCGAACACGGTGGTGCCGAACAGCTCACGGAATCCTTTCTTCAGCTTGAAATCATTTAACCCCGCCGCCCGCGCTACCTGCTGCAGGCTGATGGGCTCGAACATGTTCAGGTGCACGAACTGGCGCGCGGCATGCAGCTTCTCGATGTCCGCAGCCTTGATCTGCAGCGGCTTCCGGCCCATGAGGTTTTCCGCCTGCTGCGCCTGCATGAGAAACAGTTCGATGATCTTTGCTTCGTAATACAACTGTTTCATCTGGCCTTCATAGCTGCAATGGATCATTTCCTTCATCACCCATTGCTGCCGCGGCGTGATGTGCATGGGCCAGGGAGAGATGTCCGCCACCTGCCCCCGCGCGATCTTGTCGCCCATGCGCAGCAGGCAGTCCAGGTCGCTGGTAAGCAGGCGTTCGAAGAAAGCTGGACCGATATCGATGCCGAAGTTACGGCTGACGGAGGGTTCCAGCACATAGTGCCCTTCAAAGTAAGGCGAGTAGCACAATACATGCTGGTTGGCGGCCACCTGCAGGTCTTCCCGGCGGTTGGAGGTAACGGCATACCCGGTGCCTTCCAGCGAAAAATACATGCAGAGCGAAGGCGTTTCCTGTTTGTCCGTATAACGCACCGGCTGCTCATGCCGGGATTCCGTGGCGAACATATGCACATCTTCCCATTGGTATTCAATGGAACGGATTTGGGCCCGCGCGCCCCGATCGTCTGTATAAATGATTTCCGGAGAGGGTAATGTGGTGGTCATGCCGGATAAAATTAGCAAATCTTTTTACCCGGCAGCTGATGGATTGACCAACAGCGTTCATCATTTTTATCAGGGATACGACAGCGCGTCCAGCTTCTTCCGGTAGTCGTATTGCAGATCTTCGTGCTGCGCTTCAATGGCCTTTTCGATCTTCCGCAACTGCTGAAAATAAAGGTTGGTAAGCTGCACGCTGTTGTCCATCCGTATGCCGGACTTCTTCATTTTCTCGCAGAAGAACAGCAGCAGTTCTGTTTCAGCCTGCTTTGATCCGGTGAAGCGGATGTGCTTGTTGGTGATGCGGAGTATCTTTCGCAGCGTTTTCTTTGCGAAGTAGAGATGGGTGGTGGAGAGGGATGCAAATTCCAGGTCGATGTATTCGCGGACGGAGCGGATGTAGCCGTCCAGATCATGCGCGTCGAACAACAGGTAGGTAAGCAGTTCCTTGTTTTCCTTTTTGGCCTTTGCCAGCCGGAGGCACAGCTCCGCCAGCTGCGCATGCGGAACCGTACTCAGTTCCTTCTTCAGTTCATTGATGGTAGCGGTCCTCATTCGGTATAAAAATCGATCAGCGCGCCGAAGTAGGCTTCGTTCCAGCCTCCGGTGATGTTATCATAATCTTCGTCGGGGATATTGGTATGCCTGAGTTCCGCGGAGGTGCCTTTTTTATGCGGGTGCAGAATGATGGTAACGATAGAGGGCTCTTCCTGCTCACCGAAATACCATTGCTGCACGATCTTGCGGTCGGCTTCAAATTCGAGGTTCATGCCTTCGATGCTCCCGTCCCACAGGGAAAATTCCGAGCCCGGCTCTGTGCTCATCACGGCCTTCTCCCCTGTCCACAGCTGAATGGTGGCGGGCAGCGTGAGCGCGCGGTACACGTCTTCCGGCGGCGCGGTGATCACAAAATGCTTTTTGTAGTCCTTCATATGGATGCAAAACTAGCAATTATTGTGTAACTGCCGGCGTTCAGTCCAGCAGGCGGATGCCGGTTTTCGTAAATTCGATTTTCTGCTGTTTGTAGAGGCTGCCTGTGGTCATCTTGAAGGTTTTCTTGCTCATGCCAAAGAATGCGGCGATCTCTTCGGGGTCTGATTTATCGTGATAAGGAAGATACCCGTCGTGTTCCTGCAGCAGCCGCAGGATCTTGCCGGCTTCGTCTTCTACTTTTTTATAGCCTGCTTTTCCGGGCACCACATCTATCTTGTTGCCTTCGCGGATGGCTTTTACAAAGCCTTTCAGGCGGTCGCCGATATCGTATGGCTTCACCTGGTCTGCTTTGTGGAGGATGCCGGTGTGCTTGTTGTTGATGATGGTAACGAAGCCGATGTCTGTACGGCGGTAGATGATCAGGTCCACTTCATCCATTTCCTTTACGGTCAGCTCCTCGTTACTGAGGTACGGATCGATCTTTTCGGTGGCGGCAACGCGGCCGGTCAGCTCATCGAGATAGATCCTGACGAGATATTCCTGCCCTTTACGCATCCGCATCATTTGCTGCGAAAGCGGAACAAAAAGGTCTTTCATCAATCCCCAGTCCAGGAACGCGCCCTGTTCCGTGGCGTCCACTGCTTTGAGGGTCACCACATCGCCCACCACGCCATACGGACGGTCGGTAGTGGCAATAAGGCGGTTCTCGGAATCATGATACAGGAACACTTCCAGCTCATCTCCGGGCTTCGCGCCTTTCGGCACATACCTTTTCGGAAGCAGTATCTCCTGGTCGCCTCCATCCATGAAAACGCCAAAATCCGTTTCCTTTTTAATCTTCAAAATGTTGTATTCTCCTGTTTTTACCATGATTTTACGGTCTGATCCGCCAAAGGTACAATAAAATAACTCGTTTGAAATGCTTTACCATCCACCATATAAAACAAAAACACCATTCGATCGTTCTATTAACATCTGGTTAATTAGGTGCTATTGATTATTAATCATACCTTCGCTTCCACACATTTTTTTTAATTATTTACACAATGGAACAAAAATTCACCGGAACTGTAAAGTTCTTCAATGAAACAAAAGGCTTTGGTTTCATCAAACATGATGAGTCAGCCAAAGAAACTTTTGTACACGTAAACGGTCTCATTCATGAGATCCAGCAAGATGACCGCGTAGAGTTTGAACTGCAGGAAGGTAGGAAAGGCATGAATGCTGTTAATGTTAGACGTATCGATTAAGCTTGCTTAATAATATCGTTTTACAGGGCTGGACAGATTACTGACCGGCCCTTTTTTATTGGAAGCGTTTTATCTGAAGCGTTTCAGCGACCCGCTTTCGAACGTCCATTCCGGCGTTACCAGCACATCCGCCTGGCGCGTGCTGTACCAGGGGGAATGTGCGCCGGATGGGTTCCTTAAAATATGAATGTCCTGCGCCGGCATATAGCTTTGCGCCAGCAGGAACATCTTCTCTCCCGCCCCGTTCACCGCAACATCCATCACTATCACCGCATGCCCCGGCGAGCCGCCTTTGATGAACACGTCTCCCGGCCTGATATCCATTACAGACGGCAGCGGCTGCAGCTCTTTGCTGAGGGAAAGGGTGCCGGCGTAAGCAAATACGGTTTGCAGATAGGATTCAAAACAGGCGCGGCTGTCGCAGGCCGCGGCCATACGCTGCTTCTTCAGCTTCCCCTGCCGGATCACGAAGCGGTTTCCTTCCGTCCAGCTTTGATAGTCCATCAGCGTGCCGTCCGTGGCATGAAAGGCGATACCGGCGTATCTTTTCTGGCTGTAGAGGTATTCCGCATAGAGGCGCATAACGGCGTCCGCGCATTGCTGCAGGTCTTTATCTCCTACTGTTACGTCCAGCACGGCGAACTGCGCGGACTGATTGGCTTTTTGCTGACCGTTGTAGAGATACACGGTGTTGTCCGCTTTCAGCGGCACTTTGCGGAGCCAGCTGCCGAAGGCGGTTGCGGGCTGGTGGATGCGGGTATATCCTGCCGGGGGCTGTATGGCGGATACGTCCGGGCGGAGCATGCAGGTGATGAGGAACAGCGGAAGGTATGGCATGCTGTAGAGATGCGGGGCGGGGATAATTCCATAAAAGCGGCGGTAAACAGGGTTGTATATATGGTTGCCTGCATAAAAAAGGGAGTGTACCAAAAGTTCCGGTACACTCCCTTTTTTAAAAATCAGTTTTATTTATTTCTCCGGCACCAGCACGGCCCGGAAGAAGTTCTTACCACTGAGGTAAAGCTGTGCCGCTGCTTTCACAGATTCCGGCGTTACCTTGCCCAGGCGTTCGTTTTGCTTCAGGATGCTGGTGGGATCTTCGTTATCCCTGAACTTGCCAACGAGGTAGTTCAGCCAGAAATTATTCTCGCGCAGGCTCACTTCAATGGAGCGCCTGCTTTCGGCTTTGAATTTCTCAACGTCCACCGCGGTGGCGCCGTTCTTTTTGATCAGTTCCACTTCGTCCAGCGCGGCGGCGATGAGCTTGTCCACATTCGCGGTGGCGCAGCTGAAGGAGATGGAAAGGGCGTAATAGGGCGCGGGCAGCTTCTCGTAGGATACGCCCACTCTCGGGCTGTACACGCCGCTTTCTTTTTCGCGCAGGCGTTCCAGCACCTTGAATTCCAGTATCTCGCTCAATGCGCTCAGCTGCATGTTGTTCTCCGGCGCGTAGCTGTAGCTGCCATGGAAGAATAACTGCACCTGCGCTTTGTCTTCAATGCCCTTGCGCACGGTCCGTTCTACTTTGCCGGGCAGCGGTTTCACGCCGCGGTCGATGTACTGCTCGTTGCGCTTGTCAGCCGGCAGGCCGCCGAGGTATGTTTCCAGCAGGGGCTTGATCTTCTCCACTTCAAAATTGCCGACAAACACAAAGGTCTGGCCGCTCGCATCCGCGAAGCGGGCTTTATAGAAGTCGAAGGATTTATCGAGGGATACATTGTCCAGCTCCGCGGGCGTAGCTTTTCTTTCGCGCTCGCTGTAGGAAGTCCACACTGCGTTCACGGTATCGCGGTACGCCACCTCGGGGGAAACGCCGGAGTTGGCCAGCACTACCTTATAGTCATCGATGTTCTTTTTAAACACCACGGGATCTTTACGGGGATTGGTGGCATGTGCGTACACCAGCTGCAGCGCGGTTTCCAGGTCTTTCGGGGAAGCGCCGCCGCTGAAGCCCTGGTGCAGCTCGCTGATGTAAACGGATGCGCTGGCGGTGGAACCGGCCAGCAGCTTGCGGAGCTGCGTGTTGTCAAATTCGCCGATGCCGTCGCCGGCAATATTGCTGGCATAGCTGATGGCGAGGTAGTCCTTATCGTCTGCCTGGGAAGTACCGCCGGTAGCGAAGGAGGAGAAGATGATCTGGTCGTTGCGGAAGTCGGTGGGTTTGAGCATTACTTTCACGCCGTTGGACAGCGTGAGCTTTGTAACGCCGATCGCATCGATCTTCTGTTCGTCCACTATTTTCCCGGCTACCGGTTTCTTTTCCAGCAGGGGTTTGTCAACGGCATTGTCCACATACGCCGTCACGCCTTTGCCGGCGCTGCGGATCGCATTGAGCAACTGCGCTTCTGTGGGCAGCTTGTCTTTGCTTTTTTCCGGGGCCTGCACAATGATGGTCAGGTTTTCTTCCTTCACCATTCTTTTTGCGGCTTTATTCACTTCTTCGAGGGTGATCTCGCCGATCAGCTTTTTCATCAGCTCATACCGGTAGGTGGCCGACGGAATAGCGGTGCCCTGCAGGAAATGCCGGAGGTATTGCTGCACGTATGCATTGGAGGGTGTTTTATCTTTTTCGCGGAAGCCTTTTTCGTTGCCGGCGTCCATGTTCTTTTTCACTACTTCCAGCTCGGAGGCCGTGAAGCCGAACTGCGCCATTCTTTCCGCTTCCACCATCATACCTTTCAGCGCGTCTGCCAGTCCTTCCGGCGTTTTGGATACCGCGGCCACTTCGGTGGCATCCAGTCCGGGTATCAGGCCGCCCTGGTAGGGGCCGTAGCCGAACTTGCCGTAAATGAAGGGCGCGGTGCCTTTCTGCATCAGCTCGTTGATGCGGCTGGCCATCATGTTGTTGATCATTCCTTCCACAACGCTTTCCCGCACATCGGCGGTTGTTCTGGAGATATTGCCGCGGTGGCGCATCATGGCGAATGCCTGGTGATAGGGAAATTCCACGTCCGTTACGATCTTGATGAGCGGCTCGTCGTTGTCGGGCAGGCCGTAGGTCGGGTGCGGCTTTGGATTGGCGGGGTTCTTCAGCGGGCCGAAGTGCTCCTTGATCAGCGCTTCCACCTGTGCGGGATCAAAATCGCCGACGGCGATCACGGCCTGCAGGTTGGGGCGGTACCAGTCCTTATAAAAGTTCCTCAGCTCTTCATGTTTGAAGTTCTGGATGATGTCGATCTTGCCGATGGGGATGCGTTCCGCATAGCGGGAGCCTTTCAGGAGAACCGGCAGCAGCTCTTTCTGCATGCGGGACTGCGCGTTCTTGCCCCGCTGGCGGTCTTCCTCCACGATCACGCCTCTTTCCGCGTCGATCTCGGAGGCTTCCATGGTTACCAGTCCCGCCCAGTTGGCGAGTATCTTGAACCCGTTGCGGAACAGCGCGGCGCTGTCTGTAGGGATCGGCAGCTGGTAAACGGTCTGATCGAAAGACGTATAGGCGTTCAGGTCAGCCCCGAACTTCACGCCGGCTTTCTGCAGGTAGTTGATCAGCTCGTTCTTGGGGAAATCCCTGGTGCCGTTGAATGACATGTGCTCGGTGAAGTGCGCCAGTCCTTGCTGTGCATCGGTTTCCATGAG
This sequence comes from Chitinophaga cymbidii, assembly GCF_007992715.1. Classification (GTDB taxonomy): domain Bacteria; phylum Bacteroidota; class Bacteroidia; order Chitinophagales; family Chitinophagaceae; genus Chitinophaga; species Chitinophaga cymbidii. Next base: position 255,473 of record NZ_BKAU01000004.1, on the reverse strand, counting down.
GGAGCCGGCTTTGAGGGCCATGTACAGCACGGCGCGGTTCTTTGGCTCGGCGTTCTTGCGGATGTAATAGGTCAGGCCGTTGGGGAGCTTGCCTATTTTCACCCCGGCGTCCGCCGGGATCAGCTCACCGGCAAATCTTGCCGTAGCCTTTTTCTGGGCAGAGACGGGACTATTCCAAAAGGAAAAGACGCTTGAAACCGCAAGCGCCAGCACCAGGAAATTTCTTCTCATAAGATGATGTTGGTTTTTTGTTTTGATCTTGTTGTATAACATAACAGGTAACCGGTCGGCGGACCGGGGGGCTAATATACTACAATCGGGGGATGTAAATACGGGGTGGAATGGATGAACGGGAAACGGACAGGATAATTTCCATCCTTCCCCATCATCAATTACTGTCAATTATACACTACTAAATATTCATCATAATGAAAGATAAATCGATATAAACATGCATTAATATTCGACATAACGATCATCATCCGGAAATTACATGTAAAATTGACAATTATTTATTTTATCTTGTGGTTCTTCCACAAAACTTGCACCACGATATGAAGAAAATCCTTTTTGCCGCAGGCATGCTGTTCGCCACAACGACCGCATTTGCCCAACAAACTGCCAGCCTGGTAGTGGACGGCGCCCCCCGGAACGTGATCAGCCGGCATATCTACGGCCATTTCTCAGAGCATCTCGGCCGCTGTATTTATGACGGCTTCTGGGTAGACGAAAGTCTGAACGTGCCCAAAAAAGACCGCATCCGCCTGGACGTGGTAGAAGCGCTGAAAAAGATCAATATTCCCAATCTCCGCTGGCCCGGCGGCTGCTTCGCGGATGAATACCACTGGCGGGACGGCATCGGTCCCCGCACGGAGCGCCCCAAAATGATCAACACCCACTGGGGCGGCGTTACGGAAGACAACAGCTTCGGCACCCACGAGTTCCTGGAACTGTGCGAGCTGCTGCAATGCGAGCCCTATATTTCCGCCAACGTGGGCAGCGGCACGGTAGACGAGATGTCCAAATGGGTAGAATACCTCAATTTTTCCGGCCTCAGCCCCATGACGGAATTAAGAAAGCAGAACGGCCATGCCGCTCCCTGGAAAGTGAGCTTCTGGGGCGTGGGCAACGAAAGCTGGGGCTGCGGCGGCAATATGACCGCGGAGTATTACGTGGGCGAATACCGGCGTTATGCCACCTACGCCCGCAACTACCCCGGCGCCCCACTGAAAAAGATCGTGAGCGGCGCCAACTCCGGGGATTATCACTGGACGGAAACCTGTATGAAAGGCATTCCCCTCAACCAGATGTGGGGCCTCTCCGTACACTACTATACCGTCCCCAAAACATGGGGCGACAAAGGTTCCGCCACAGCCTTCTCTGAACAGGAATATTTCACCACCATGCAGAAATGCCTGTTCATGGACACCCTCGTGACCAAACACAGCGCCATCATGGATAAATACGATCCGAAAAAGAGAGTGGCCCTGGCAGTGGACGAATGGGGCATCTGGACCAACGTGGAGCCCGGCACCAACCCCGGCTTCCTCTACCAGCAAAACAGCCTCCGCGACGCCATGATCGCCGCCGTAACGCTGAACATCTTCAATAACCACAGCGAACGGGTGCGCCTGGCCAATCTCGCGCAGACCGTAAACGTACTGCAGGCCCTGGTGCTCACAGAGAAAGAAAAAATGCTGCTGACGCCCACCTACCATGTGTTCGACCTGTACAAGGCGCATCACGACGCGAAGCGTTTGTCCATTCAGCTGAACAGCCCGGACTACAACGTAGGCGGCGAAAAGATCCCCGCGCTGAACGTATCCGCCTCGCAGGATTCCACCGGCACGGTGCATATTTCCATCGTGAACATGCATCCCTCTCAAAAGGTCAGCCTGCAAACCACCCTGAAAGACGTAAAATGGAAAAATGTAACGGGCCAGGTGATCACCTCCGCGAAATTCACGGACGTGAACACTTTTGCCGCCCCGGATAAAATCAGGATTCAAAAATTCGACGGCGCCCGCAAACAGGGCGATCAGCTGACGGCGGTATTGCCGCCGCAATCGGTGGTGATGCTGGAGCTGAAATAGACTTTTGGAAAAACAGTGAACGAAAAGGGGATGAACTGCCTATGCGGTTCATCCCCTGATTTTTTACGTTATTCCCCTACAGGGATAGGGATATCCACACCGGTTGCTGTGGCGGTGCCGAAATTGGGCGAGCCGTCCGCGTTCCAGCTCAGCTTTTGCATTCTTGGCGTTCTGGCGCCATTGGTGGTAGCGGGCACGCTGCGGGCGTGATATACAAACCAGGTTTCGTTGCGGAATACGCCGTTGGGATCTGTATAGCTGCTGGTGAAGAAGCTGTTATGTCCCGGTCCGTAAACGCCGTTCGCATCATTCCTTACAAAGACCTGTTTTTTATTGATCCAGTCGGCCGCCACGGTTGGATTGCCGCCGCTTTTCAGCTGTATCTGCGCCAGGCAGTAATTGTCACTGGTATAACGGCTGGCGGAATAAATGACAAACACCGGGCTGCCGGCGTCTTTCTGCAGCATAATGGGACCTTCATTAACGCCCGCGCCGATAGAATTAGGCTCGTGCTTTTCCCAGGTATTCGTTGGTGATGATATTTTTACCCGCGGGCCATTGATCGTCCAGGGGTTCGACATGGGAGCCAGGTAGATGTACTGTTTGTACCGGGAGGCTGTACTCTCCCATCCTGACCAGATAAAATAATTATTCGAACCGATCGTCAATACGGAACCGTCGATGGCCCATTGATCGCTTGGATCGGTGATCTTGCCTTTAAGCGTCCATGTTCCGGTCATGGGGTCCGCATTCCCGTTTTCCAGTACCCACATCCGGTGATTGTCTCCCCCGCCATCGTTCGCGGCAAAATAGATATACCATTTACCGGAAAGGAAATGCAGCTCGGGCGCCCATATATTCGAAGAATAGGCCGTACCGGCGGGCGGGGTCCATATCACCGATTCCGTTGCTGTGGACAGTAATGACATCGAAGTTGTTTTCCTGAGGCCCAGCTTGTTTCCCCGGGTGTACATGAAATAGTAGTAACCGTCTTTTTGTGTTACATACGGATCAGGTCTGCTGGCGTTGATCAGCGGGTTCTGAAAATTGACGTTATGGAAATGAAACAGGTCCTGCGTGCCGCTTACGGAAGACAGTTGCCTTATTTTTCTTCCGGGAACATCATCTCCGGGGTCCACCGCCATTTTCATACCGGTAGCCTTGTTCACCAGCGAATACATATTGTTGCTGCCGGAATAGGTAATGGCCCAGCGCTGTGCGTCGGAACCATCATCCGTACCCTGTTGCAGAATATCCCCTGATGTTGCCGAGGGCGACTTCAGGCATTTGTTGCTGGTGACGTTGATCAGCTTATAATAGGTGGCATCCACTTTTACCAGTTTCCATTTCTGCCCGTTGTTCGGAAACCAGTACCACTGCTGAATTTTCTGGTTTTCAGCCGTTGAGTTGCCGGTAACTTCCACTACGGGGCCGCCGGGCATAGACGACTGCCCTCTGATGCGGTAAATGGCGCCATCGATCAGCGTGCCCAGTGGCGGTGCGGCGCTGATCTGGCCTTCCAGTTTAATAGTTGCCGGATCATTTACATCTTTTGATGTTTCTTTTTGGCAGGCGGTCGCTAATATCGCCATGAGTACGACCAGCTGGGGAAAGGTTCTGTTTTTCATAAAGGGGAATTTTTGTGTCGTGGAAAAAGAGATTTTGGGTATTACCTGTCAGGTGTAACCAAAGGAAAGCAATAATGCCTGTAAATTCTGATCATCTTTTTGTCGATTCGTCTCACGCGATCAGATGCTATTTATTATATCTTTGACAGTCATACATTATGCGGTTTCTTTCTTCACTTGTTCTTTCCACGGGAATAATTCTTTTTGCTGCTTTTGCATGCAAAGGGCAATCTCTTTACTTTAAACACTACCAGGCGGATGACGGGCTGGCGCATAATTCCGTCACCTCCATCATACAGGACCGGAAAGGTTTGATGTGGATCGGCACCCGCGGGGGGCTGGACCGTTTTGACGGCTATACTTTTAAAAACTGCAGGGATGAAAAAAACAAATTCGGCAATGTAGGGAACAACCGCATCACCGCTATTGCGGAGGACCATAACGGAATGCTGTGGGTCGGTACCGGCAAAGGAGTGTTCATGTATGATCCCTACCAGGAAGTCTTTACCGCGCTTGATACAGCACCGCAATCATATATAGACCGCCTGTTGATAGATCATGAAAACAACCTGTGGTTCCTCGTTAATACTTCGCTGTACAAATACGATCAGGCAACAAAAAAGCTGGAAGATCTTAAAATGCAGGTAACCTGTATCACCATTGACAGCAGCAGGAATGTATGGATCGGGAACAGGGACGGCGTTATCGGTATCTACGACCCGCGAAGCAGATCGGTTATAAACCGCGTGCGGATAATTGACCAGCATGTGCCCGCGAACCTGCGGTCTATCAGCAAAATATTGCCCGCCGGTGAAAACAGGGTGTTGATAGGATGCTTTCAACAGGGGTTGAAAAGCTATGACATGCAAACAGGAGAGATCCATACCATACCGCTGCAAAAAAGCCACAATACCGATATATACGTGCGCGATATCACCGCTGCCGGCAACGGGGAATACTGGATAGCCACGGAATCCGGTATCTATGTTTACAATGCGGCTACCAACACCAGCGTTAACCTGCGCAAACGGGCGGACGATCCCTATTCCATTTCAGATAATGCCGTTTACGCGGTGTACAGGGACAACCAGGGCGGCATGTGGGCAGGCACCTTTTTTGGCGGATTGAATTACTATTCGAAGGAGAACGCCCGGTTTAAAAAATACTATCCGGTGGCGGGCACCAATTCCATAACGGGCTATGCCGTACGGGAAATCTGTTCGGACGATAAGGGTAACTTATGGATCGGTACGGAAGATGCGGGCATCAGCAAGTTTGACCCGGAAACAGGAAAATTTACCAACTATACCGCAGGCGGAAAAAAAGGAGATATTTCCTATCCTAACGTACACGGCTTGCTGGCCCTGGGCGATCAGCTGTTCATCGGCCCGTATTACAAGGGGATGGAAATAATGGATATGCGCACCGGCCTGGTAACGGAACGTTTCAAGCTCATTGGAGAAAAGAACGGCGACGCGGGTGATTTTGTACTGTCCATCTATCTTACCAGGGACAGCACCTTGCTTGTGGGCACAGGATACCACAGTTCCGGTTTGTTTACGTACGACAGGCAGCGGAAGACATTCAGCCGCATCAGGGAAATACCTTACAACTCGTATGTTTTTGACATTTATGAGGACAGCGAAGGCAATATCTGGACGGGCAGCGTGCAGCTGGGGGCGTTCTATTACAATCCACGGACGGGGAAACATGGCAATATCCGCTTTGGGGATTCGGTCAACAATACCGTCATCAACGAATTCCCGGTATATGGCATACTGGAAGACAGCAGCCGCGCCATGTGGTTTACTACGGAAGGCGGCGGTCTGATCAGGTTAAGTCCGGACAGGAAGACCTTAAAAAAGTTCAGTACCGAAAACGGTTTGCCCACCAATATCCTGTTCCGTATGCTGGCAGACGATTCGGGGCATTTGTGGATCAGCTCGCTCAAAGGATTGATATGCTTTGATATCCGTACAGAACAGTTCAGCACTTACACGAAATCCAACGGGCTGATCACCGATCAGTTCAACTTCAGCTCGGCTTACAAAGACAGCCATGGTAAAATGTATTTTGGATCTGTAAAGGGAATGATCGCTTTTGACCCGAAGGATTTTGAACAAACAGCGTCAGGGCCTCCCACTTATATCACCGGCTTCCAGATCAACAACAAGGAAGTGATCCCCCACGTGAAAAACAGTCCGCTCGACACCTCCATTCTTTATACAGACACCGTTGTGTTGGTGTACGATCAAAACAATTTCAGCATTGAATTTGCCGCCTTGAATTATTCATCCCCGGAAGTGACCCAATACGAGTACCTGATGCAGGGACTCGATAAAACCCGCACCTATTTAAGCAAAAACCGTAAAGCCTATTTTACCGACCTGTCTGCCGGCGATTATACGTTCACCGTGCGGGCCCGCAGCAATACGGGTAGCTGGACGGGGGAAGAGCGGCGCCTTTTTATCAGGATACTTCCCCCCTTCTGGAAAACCTATACCGCTTATTTTGTGTACCTGCTCGTATTGATGACCATCCTGTTCTGGGCCATACGCTACTATCACCGTTACCTGGAGCATAAGAACCTCAACAAGCAGAAGCTGTTTGAGCACGAAAAGGAAAAAGAGATTTACCAGGCGAAAATCGAGTTTTTCACCAATATCGCGCATGAGATACAGACCCCGATCACATTGATCCTGGGGCCGGTGGAGCTGATGGCTAAAAAGGCGGAGGAAGAAGAAATGAAAAAAAGCCTCCTGATGGTGAAAAGGAACGCCAAACGCCTGGCCGAGCTAACCAGCCAGCTGCTTGACTTTCGTAAGACCGAAATACACCAGTTCGGGTTAAACTTCGTCAATACCGATATCAGCAGGCTGCTGAAAGAACAAATTGCAGCATTCAGGGCGGAAGCCGAAAAAAGCAATATATCCCTGCATGCCGGGCTGCCTGAAAATTCCTTTATAGCGTTTATAGACAGGGAAGCGCTGATAAAGATCTGCAGCAACCTGATCTCGAACGCCATCAAATACGCCGCTACCACAGTCAGCGTAGCTTTAGTGGCGGAAAGTGCGGTGGACGGACAATTTACCATCCGGTTCAGTAATGACGGGAAAGGCATCCCTCCTGAATTCAGAGAGCGGATATTTGAGCCGTTTTTCAGATGGCGCGGCAAAGACAAACCCGGCACCGGGATCGGGCTTTCACTGGCCAAATCCCTGGCGGAATTACATAACGGCTCGCTAAAGCTCGTATCCGGCAATACAGATATGATCGTTTTTGAGTTAATTTTGCCGGTCCATCAAAAAATTGAATTTAAATTAGGCAGTTGGAAAAAGATAAAAAAAGCATGACCTACAGAATTCTGATCGTAGACGATAACGAAGATATCCTGGAGTTCCTGTCGCAGGTGCTGGGCGACACCTATACACTGCATCTGGCCGGCAACGGAGAGATCGCACAAAAGATACTGGACGCAGAGATCGTAGACCTCATCATATCGGACATCATGATGCCGGGGATAGATGGTTTCGAGCTTTGCCAGCTGATCAAATCGAACGTTGAATATTGCCACATCCCGGTAGTACTGTTGACGGTCAAAAATACTTACCAGTCGCATATCGAAGGTCTGGAAGTGGGAGCCGACCTCTATATTCAGAAACCATTCTCCGCGGAACTGCTGCAGCTGCAAATAGCCAACCTGCTGGAAAACCGCGCGAAGATAAAGACCCATTTTGCCAGCTCGCCTTTTGAAGACGTACGTGTGATGGCGCATTCCAAAACCGACGAAGCCTTCCTGAACAAGCTCGACGAGTACATCCGTAAAAACATCAGCGACCCGAACCTGCATATCGATCAGCTGGCCGAACATATGAACATGAGCCGTCCGACACTCTATCGCAAGATAAAATCCCTTTCCACCTTATCGCCCAAAGAGCTGATCAATATCACCCGCCTTAAAAAGGCTACGCGCTTGATCGCGCAGAATGAATTTACGATGTCCGAGATCACCAGGATGGTGGGTTACAGCAGCCAGAGCCTCTTCAACAAAAATTTCCAGCGGTACTTCAATGTTTCTCCCGGGGAATACATCAATTCCCTGGACAAGGATCAGGCGAATTAGTCGGTCACCTTTTCCAGGAGGGCGTTCACACACCAGAGATAGGGCGCCTGGCCGTGATAGTCGCCTGTTCTGCGCGGGCGGTCGTAATAGTATTGTTTGTCATTCTTTTTATTCGTTCCAACACAAACCTCGGCCACAGCGCCCTGCTCATTCACATACGGCACCATCGCCATCCATGCCTTCCGGGCCGCCGGCGCATATTGCCTGGCATTCAGCCATCCATGTTTAACGCCTGTGATGAAGGCATAGGCGAACATGGCCGAGCCGGAGGTTTCCGCCCAGTAATCCGGTTCATCGATCAACTGGTTCCACATGCCGTTCGGCCGCTGATATTTTTTCAGGCTTTTCATCATCTTCCGGTAGCCTTTCATGATACGCGGACGGTCCTTATGGTCCTTTGGCAGGTAACGTAGCAGCTCCGTTACACCCGCGGCCATCCATCCATTGCCCCGCCCCCAGTAATAAGGAACATCCGGTGCATGGTAAAAAAGGCCGTTCGGGCGTTGCAATTCATCCAGGTACAACACCATTTCCCTGGCGGCGCGATCGAGGTATTTGAGGTCCCTGGTCACTTTATAGGCTTGTGTCTGCACAATGGTGATCATATACATATCATCGATCCACAGGCGCGTTTGCCAGCTATATCCTTTCTCCGCCCATTCTTTTTCTTTAGGCTTCGCATTACCAGGCACTTCCCACTGGGTGTTCGCATATGGCATGCCTAATTCAAAATATTTTTTATCCCCGGTTATTTGATAAAGCTCCAGCGGCAAGCTGCCGAACATGTTCAAATCCACATGATTCTTAATCGGCAGCAATTGCTTCTCCGAAGTTATCAGCAGTTCAAACTTGTTTTGCAAGAGGGTCATGAGGGCGGTATCGCCTGTTAATGTGGCAAATTTAAGGCCGCCGCTCCAGTAAAATGTTTCCGGGTAACTGATCCATTTCCCGGCATGAAGCGCATGCTTCTTGTCAATAAAACGGTAGGCGATGAGCTTCCCCACTTCTTCGGGAGCATACCCTTTGGGAAAGCCGGTCAGCGTATTTTTCTGGGCAAACAGGAAGTGGAAAGGCAGAAGGAGTAACGTGGTAAATAATCTTTTGTACACAATAATAATTTTGGCATTAAAGTAACCCAATTAAGACCGCAAAATCTGTTCAATTGTTTGTCGATTTATATCAGTTTGTGATGTGTCGTTCCTGCTGTCTTCTCTCAGATAATGGAATTAGTATCTCATAAGTAAAAGGCCGCCTCTATTTCTTTTGAGACGGCCTTTTATGTTATTTTACCGTTGCCGGTATTTCCACGGCGAATGCCGCCAGCTCTTCCGGCATGCACATCTCATCTGTACATACCTGGTAACGAACGGTACCTTTAATGACCGTCTTCGCCTTTGTTTTAAGGGTGATGGACTGTACAAAATCCACCGTCCCTTCATACTGATGATGCACCACGTTCAGTTCCCTGACCGTGTACTTTTCCAGCCGGCCGATCTCCTTTACCGGCCCACCAAGTGCCAGGATCGGATTTTTGGAGAATTCGATCCTGGTGGGCGTGGCGATGGCGCCTTCCGGCTGATGCTGGCTATATAGGTGCCAGCCTTTCTCCAATAAAGCGGTAAGATGCAATTCCGCTTTCCGGCCTCCCAGATGCTTTACGGTGTATTGCCAGCTAACAGGTTCCTTTTGCTGGGCATGAAGACCGTATGTGATACCAAGCAGGCACATTACTATCAGGCAGCGTCTCATATATGCATTTTTAACAGTTTAATGTCAGCTCCGTTTACGCCTTACAAGCGTCCACGCTCCGGCGCCGAAGATGAGCGCGGGGATGGCGCCGAGCAACAGGTATTTAAGCGTCTGCACGCCTGCGCGGCTGACCTTGAACTTCCTGTCCGGCGGCTCCGGCCTGTCCGTATTCACCGGATACACATCATTGCTCAACCACTTAAAGGTATAAATACTGAAATAAAAATTAGCCACTCTGGGTTTCGCTCGCGCCAACTCTACATTATTCATCAGGTCCGCATCCCCGAGTATCATGATCCTTTGCGCCTTCCCCTTCACATCCCGGGAAAGCGCCAGCGCAACGGGGAACGTTCCGCGCCGGTCTCCTGCTTCCGCCAGAAAGCTCACATGGGTAGAATCATCATTATACTTCCCAGCCTTGTTCCAGGTATCGGCGGGGTTGTTGAAAAGCAGGGGCATGACCTTGTAGGAGCCGTTTTCGTCATACTGCAATCCGGAAGCGCCAGAGAGGCTGACCTTTATCCTGTCTTCCAGCAGCTTTTCAAAAACGGGTGACAGTATGACCGCTTGTGTGTCTATATCAGCGAAGATGAAATTGGGTGGATATTCCTTGTTGTTCCCTACCACCTGGCCGGGTATAAAATGTACGCCTAGCAGGTCCAGAACAGGTTGCAGCAGTTCCTGCCTGCCGGGTTCCCCGGCAATCAGCATGTTACCACCGGCATCCAGGAAATCTTTCAGCTTGCCGATCTCGGCGGATGTATAGGCCGCTCTCGGGTCCGCGACCACGATGGCGGCAACACCGGCCGGAATATGCTGCTCCGCGAGATTCAATCCGATCACATCAAATCCCTGGTTGATCAGCGAGTAACGGAAGGTCAGTTCCGTTGTCGCGTTTTTGTAGTCCTTATCTCCCGCCCTGGCGAAATCCCTTTCGCCCCTGCCTTGCAGAAAAGCGACTTTAACCGGCGGATGCTGCAGGCGCTTGATAGCCGCGGAGATCTCCGCTTCCGAAGGATAATGCAATATGTCATCGAACGTACGGATAAAGCTGGTCTTTCCGTTCAGGCTCACCTGGCGAACGAGCCGGTTCTCCTCCGGCGCAAGGTCTGCCTGCTGCCGGATTTCGGCCGGCGGAAGGAGCCGGTCAAAATCCATGTTCCGGGAACGGGCTACTTTCTTTGCCAGCTCTTCCAGCGACAGGCCTTTGTTGTTCGTGAACAGTGATTTATTAGGTACAGTGTCGTAGTAATGCACGTAAGACAACTTCATATCCGGCAGGAAACGGGTGTACAGCTCATACTGCTGCATGTCGAAATTCTGCTGCTTCGGCGTGACCATATAAAAATACCTGTCCAGCACATTACCATAGGTGGTGATCTGCAGCGGCTCTTTCACGTTCTTCACGATCTCCCGGCTGGCGGGCGTTAAAGTACGGCTTTTGTGAACGGTCATATCGTAATACAGTGTAAATGCCGGGCGTGAGGTAATATAGCCTGTTGTCAGGCATGCAGCGATCAACAGCGCATATCTACCGGCCTTTACCCAGAACGGTTTGGATTCGCGGGCTGCCTGCAGGTTGAGCATGCTGAAGCCCAGGAACATACCCGTTACGATCGCATAATACAGCACATCCTTGCTGGAAACAAGCCCGCTGATGATCTGGTTTGACCGTCCCGCGATAGAGAGGAAGTAAGTGATATCCCTCACCAGGTCTATATCCTGCCCTATCTTTCCCACATAGTTCAGTACGCTTAGCACCACCAGCGTGCTAATGGCCGCTACTACCTGGTAAGAGGTGAGGCAGGACATGAACAGGCCGATGGCGGAGTAAGCGCAGATCACGAGGAAGATGCCCAACAGACCGGATAACATGAATTTGTAATCCAGCGATTCAATGGCAATGCCTCCTGCGAGCACAATGCAGCTGGCCAGGAACACCAGGAGAAATGCATAACCGGTCATCGCCAGGAACTTGCCCAGCACGATCTCACTGGTGCGTACCGGAGAAGACAGCAGCAGCTTGATGGAACCGCTGGATATTTCCCGACTGACGAGCCCCATTGTCAGCAGCGGTATATACAGGAAAAGCTTGCTCTGTATCTCGTGGAACACGCCATTGTACTGCCGATCCGCAAATATCCTGAAAGAGAGCGACGGAAGGCGCGTACCGATCTGCTGCGCGGCTTCATGCCTCAGCACAAGGTCCGAGAACTGCAGCCCGGCCTGAAAAATGAATACGGCCAGTATCAGCCAGGCGATCGGCGAGTAGAACAATATGCTCAGCTCCAGGCGGGCTATTCTGAAAATTATTCTCATATGCTATAGTATTATGATGCTTTTTGGGAGAGTTGTGCAAAAATCTCGTCAAGCGAGCTTTTCTCCAGCGATATCTCCGTTAAACGCCAGCTTCTTTCGATGGAAACGCGTATAAACGTTTCCGTTATTTTTTCAGCAGTGTTGAAGTGCAGGCGCACCAGTTTGCCGGTCAGGAAAGTGGCCTTTGCAATACCCGGAACCGCTAACAGCTCCGCTTCTTCCGGCGGGTTTTCCATATGGGCCAGCATGCTGGACGGTGCGATATAATTATTAAAGGCGTCCATCGTATTGGCAAAGACCATTCTGCCGCCTTCTATCATTTTGATGTCTTTACAGATCACCTGTACTTCGGAAAGGATATGCGTGGAGAAGATGACAGCCCTGTCCGCCGCAATCTCCTTGATGAGGCTGCGCACTTCAATGATCTGGTTGGGATCGAGGCCGTTCGTGGGCTCATCCAGCACTACCAGCTTGGGGCGGTGGATGATGGCCTGCGCAATGCCCACCCTTTGCCGGTAACCGCCGGAGAGGTTGCGGATCAGCCGGTTGCTGAAATGCGCGATCCCGCAGCGTTCCTTGGCCGCTTCCACCGCCGCCTTCACCTGGTCTTTCTCCACCAGCCGCAATACAGCGCAGTGGGCGAGGTATTCATCCACCGTAAGGTCGAAATGCAATGGCGGATTTTGCGGCAGAAAGCCGATCAGTCGCTTGGCCTCGCGTGGATTTTCCCGCAGGTCGATGCCGTTGATATACACCTTGCCTTCCGTCTGGTTCAGTACACCACAGAGGATGTTCATGGTGGTGGACTTCCCGGCACCGTTGGAGCCGAGCAGACCCACAATGCCGTGCTGGCTGATGTCGAAGCTGATGTCGCGTATCGCCCAGGACTTGCTGTAGCGATGTGACAGCTGTTGTACGCTGACAATATTCTGTTGCATCTGTTTCTTTTTAGCGTGAGGAAATACTATTCGTTATAGATGACAAGAATGGGTATTTCACGCCAGGCCTGATGCAGATGCAGGCCATATTTCGCCAGCTGGTCTTTTGCCGTTTGATAATGCAGGGGCGTATTCACCACCAACCCGTTCTTGCGGTCATGGTACGGCGAAGCCGTCATATCCAGGTAGAAATCCACTTTCATTTCGGGGTCCAGTCCGGTTTCGTCGATGATCTGCGGATGGTCCATGAAGCGGGACAAGCCGTAGTTAAACAGGGTTTCACGGAAGGAACGGTTCCTTGTGCCGATCGAGTCAGTATTATGCAGATAGTATGGCTCGCCTCCTTTCGTTGCCAGCAGTCGTTGTGCAGACGTATCCGCCACCAGTATCCAGCACGGCGTTTTTCTGTGCTCTATTCTTCCTTTGATCGGGAAATAGCGGTTCAGATCTTGCATCACATATTTAAAACGCAAGCTGTCAGGCATGTTTTCGGGGGAAAAGAACTCATAGGTGTACAACATGTCTTTCGAGTACGCATCCTTGTCTGGCCAACGCAGAAAGGGAAAATGCCTGGGATGCGGCGCCCATCGGCCCCTTTCCTCCACCGGCCGGCCGTACAACTCATACAGCGCGCTGTCTGTGATCTCGATGCTGACACGCATCCTGTTGATGTTGGAACCATAATCCGTTGCGCTGCAAAATGCATGATAGAACAGCGACAGGGCCGGCAGATTTTGCAGTTTCAGCTTGCGGACATGGTTGACCGAATCCAGCTGGTCTCCCGTGCGGCTTCCAATACCGGGGCGATACTTCAGCAGGTAGGAATGCCCAACAAAAAGACTGTCCGGCAGCGCGGAAACGGGCGCAGTGGATTCTTTCGGGAAATCGTCTTTCAGCGGCAGGGAGGTGATCTTGCCGGAGAGCATCCCTTCAATGTTCCGCTCATTCACCTGGTCCCCGTCCGTGATAGCCCTCACTACGCCGTTTGGATCGATCCATACCTCGTGCGGGATGATCCGGTGCGGGAACAGGCGGGTCACCAGCGTATCTTTCAGGGAGAAAGGCAGCACCGCGCCTTTGACCACTTCTTTCCGTTCCTGCAACAGTTTATTCACCTGCTCTTCGTTATTGATGGTCACGAGCACGATGTTCAGCCTGTCGTTGAACTTTCTGCGCAAGGTGTCTATAGACGGCATATCAATGATGCAGGCGGGACAGTTGATCGCCCAGTAATCCAGGATCAGCCATTTACCTCTGAAATCCCCGAAGGTGGCTTTCGGAGCGGAATGGTTGATCATGTGCCTCATCGGAATACCTGCGAGTACGGTATCCCCTATCTTCATGGCATGCAGCTGTATGACTTTTTTCTGCGCATGCAGGGCCTGTGTACCGGCGATCATCGCCAGTAGTAATAAAATGAATGTTCTCATATGTATTTTTATTTTTTCCGATGAATGCTTTGAAGCATGCAGCTCCCCTGTCCGCCCTGCATGCAAGGCGGCGGATACTGCGTTATAGATGTGGATGAAAACACCGCGGCTGGCGGTCAGAAAAACGGCCCGGCATCTTTACCCGGGCCGCGGGAAGTTTTACTCGTATCCTTTATTTTGTTCAAGAAAAGGGTTGGCTTGTCTTTCCGCAAAAGGGATGGGCCAGAGCAGATCGTCTTCAGACCAGTTGCTGCCTTTCAGGCTGCCGAGCACAGCGGTGGCCTTGCCGGTCCTTTTAAGGTCCAGCCACCGGAAGCTCCATTCCGAAAAGAACTCCAGCCGCCGCTCCTGCGCTATTGCAGCAAGCGCAGCTTCTTTGCCCATACCGGTGAGCGGGAGCAGGTTGGCTTTTCCCCGGATGATATTCAGATCAGATTCCGCACTGTTCGTTCCGTTGACTTTGTTCAGCTGCGCACGGGCTTCCGCTCTCGTCAGGTACATTTCGGCCAAGCGGAAGGCGATCACGTACTCGTTCTTTTCCGTCCGTTCATGTATAGTCGCCATGTATTTATAGGGATAGTAATAATCCTCATCGCGAACGGTGGTTTTGGCGATCCACTGCGTCTTCCTTTCATCGCCCGCCTCAAATGCGTCCAGCAACGTAGCGGCCAGCGGCCAGTAGGGAACGCTGGTAACATACCAGGGCACGTATTGCAACCCCACAGCGGTATAGAGCGCAGAAGGCTCGATCTGCCAGATCGTTTCAGTGCTTCCTTTTTTGTATGTCACGGCCAGATCGGCCATTTGATACTGATTATCGGAAATGACCAGGCCGGCTTCGGATTCCGCTTTTTCCCAGTCGCCAAGAAAGAGATATGTTCTCGCCAGCAGGGCTGACGCCGTTGCTTTGTTCGCATAAGCGCGCTCTGCGCCGTAATATTCATTCGTCAGCAACGCTTTTGCTTCGGTGAGGTCGTTGATGATCTGCGCATATACCAGCGCCACCTTTTCTCTCGGCAGGGACTGGTTCTTGTCATAGTCGGTAGTCAATACCAGCGGCACATCACCCCATAAACCGGCCAGCCAATAATAGCAGTACGCCCGTAGGAACCGCACTTCTCCCGTCAGCCGTGTGCGCAGGCTTTCGCTCAACTTTGAGCCGGTTAGCCCTTCCAGGGCGGCGTTGCAATCGTATATACTTTTGTAGAGATAGCGCCAGGCAGACGCTATATAAGAGTTATCGATCTGCAGGCTGCTGCTGCAGAACTGGATATAACTCTCATCCGAACCGGAATATTCCACGTCGTCCGCATTACCGGAAGCACAGAAATTGAGAGGGCCCATCAGGCTGTTCAGGGAACTGTAAATGCCGGTAACGGCGGCCTGCGCACTTTGATCGTCCGTGAACACATTAGCTTTCACCAGCTGGTTCACAGGCGGATCTATGGTGAGGAATTTTTTGCAGGATGTCAGCAGCATGGCCGGCAACACCAGGTACCAGCTATATGATAGAATAGAAGAAGGCTTGATGAAATTCATGATAAAACATTTAAATCCTGAAACGGTGGTTAAAAAGATACCTGCACGCCTGCCGTGAGCATTCTCAACGGTGGCAAAACCCGCACGCCCTGGGTTTCAGGGTCATGTCCCTCATAATCCGTAAGCGTCAGCAGGTTCTGGCATTGCAGGTACACTCTGCTGTAGGTGGCATGCATACGCTGGCTGATGTTTTCCGGCAACTGGTAACTCAGCGCCACGTTCTTCAGGCGTATGAAAGAACCGTCTACCACAATGCCGGTGGAGTTCCGGAAGTTGGTCATCGCCGCGGAGGGATCGCCGCCCGATACATAATATTGCTGGAAGCGGCTTTCATCGCCCTTTTTCTGCCAGCGTTCCGCCATCACTGCCGGCATGTTATATCCGCGTATGCCTGCAAGCGAAGCGCTCAACGAGTTCCTGAAATCGCGCGCGGGCCTGTTCACAAACTGCAGGAAAACATCCAGGTTGAAATTCTTCCATTGCAGGTTGTTCCCCCATCCACCGTAATACTTCGTGGTCATATCTTTTATAACTGATCTTCCGGCGTTGAGGTCGAAGGTATAGACGCCTGTTTCAGGACTTACGCCGAGGTACGGGTAAAGCTTGAGAATGCTGAGGGACTGGCCCACCTCGTAAGTGCTTGCATAGCTGGAAGTAGCCAGGTTCGGAAATTCCAACAGCTTGTTGCGCGCAATGGTAATATTGAAAACACTGTTCCAGCGGATCTTCCTGGTCTTCACCGGCAGCACATCCAGCTGCAATTCCACACCGCTGTTCTGTACAACCGCAGGAAGGTTACGGGTAATACCGCTGAAGCCGGTCTGCGTAGGCAGCGTGTAGCTCACCAACTGGTTGCCGCTGCGGTTCTTGAACCAGTCGCCGGAAAAATTGATCCGGTCATTCAGGAAACCCAGTTCCAGGGCGGCTTCCAGCTTGCGGTTATTTTCCCATCCGTAGTCCGCGTTAAAAAGGCGCTGCGGCGAGATGCCTTTGATACCCTGGTAGATGTAAGAAACCGCACCGTAGGTATCCATAAACTGGTAGTCCCCTATCCTGTCGTTCCCCGTAATGCCGTAGCTGGCGCGCAGCTTGCCGAAATTCAGAAACGGCAGGGCTTCCTTCACAAAGCTTTCTTCAGAGAATACCCATGCCGCGCCGGCGGCGCCGAACAATGCATATTGCCTGCCGGGGCCAAAACGGGAAGATCCATCGTTCCGCCCTGTCAGGTTGACCACATATTTTTTCTGCCAGGAATAGTTGATCCTGCCGAAGAAAGACTGGTACCGGTAAAGGCTGTAACGATCCGTTGCCGTAATAAGCCCTGCCCCGGCAATCGAATAAAGCAGCGCTTCACTACTGTAGTTCTCGGCCATCAGCCGCTGGCCCTGGTTGTGGTCCTGCTGCCAGCTCATGCCGAACAGCGCGTCCCAATCGCCCGACTTGCGGGAGGTGGAATACAGCAACTGCGGTTCCAGTATCCAGCTTTTGAAAGCATTGTCTCCAAAATACCCCCAGCCGCTTGTTCTGGAGTTGCCGGGCTGAATGGAATTCAGCGGACGTACAGAGGATTCTTTCAGATGCGTATTGGTGTACCCGGCGTTCAGCTTGAGGGTCAGTTCTTCGGCCAGCTTGTATTCCAGGTTCAGGTTGCTGATCAGGTTATTGGTCGTTGCAACGAAAGTTTCCCTGAAGTTGGCCAGGGGGTTGGTATACACGGAGGAGCCGTTCTCCGTCCATGCAACATCGCCGTTGTCTTCATACAACTTGATATGTGGCATGGCATAAGTCAGCGAGGTCAGATCAGTTGGCAATTGCCGGTTATCATCATTTGAATAATTGACGGTCAGCGAAGCCAGGAACCGCTTGTTATTGCTGCCCTGCGAAACGTTCAGCTGCACGGTGCTGCGTTTGTCTGCCAGCTCTTTCGAGAACACCGTGTTCTCCCTCCGGAATCCTGCGGAGAGGCGCATGCGGGTATTTCCGTTACCACCGGACACGGTCACCTTGGCATCATCCACATTCGCATTCTTTCCGATCAGCATATCCTGCCAGTCCGTATAACGGGTGGTGTCAAACAGCAGGAGGTCCGGCGCATTGACCACGGTGGGCGTCTGGCCGTTGTTCTGCATGGCTTCGCGGCGCATTTCGAGGTATTGCTGTGTGCTCATCATCGGCATCAGATGCGTGGGCCTGCCCATACCGCGATAGTAGTTGAAATCCACGGTGGTCTTGCCGGCAGTTCCTTTTTTGGTGGTGATCAATATCACGCCGTTTGCACCGCGGCTGCCGTAGATGGCGGTGGCATCCGCATCCTTCAGCACTTCTATGCTTTCGATATCCACTGGATTGAGGCTATGGAAAGGGCTCTGGGAGCCCTGTGCACCATATACCACGGTGAGGGAGTTACTCAGCCAGGGAACACCGTCCACCACATACAGCGGTTCGTTACCATTATCGATAGAATTTTTACCCCGTATCATCACAGTGAAGTTGCTGCCGGGCAAACCGTTGGATTGCGTGATCTCCATGCCGGGCACCCTTCCCTGCAACGCGCCCAGCACATTGCTGACCGGTTGCTTTTCTATTGTTTTGCCGGTGACGGTAGACACAGAGCCGGTATTCAGCTGCTGGCTTGAACGGTAATATCCTTTGTTGACGGTGATCTCCGCCAGCGTGGCGGTGCTTGCTGCGAGCTGTATCAGCAGGTCTTCCGGCGCGCTGCGCAGTATACTGCCAGCTTCTTCAGAAGCAGCACCCGCCGGTAATTGGGCGGCAAATGCGCCGTTGGACAGGCGAATGGTGAGGCTGGCAAATCCGATGGCGGAAATATCAACGACCGCATGCGCTGTAATATTCACCAGCGAAAAACGGCCTTCGGCATCCGTAATGGTGCCCGTCTGGCTGTTCCTGACGCGTACCGAAACACCCGGCACCGGCTGGCCGGCCTTATCCACGATCCTGCCGGTTACAGGAATGAATACCGGTTTGTTATCCAGTGGTTTTGCGGCGAATGGCTGGGCGGAAGGAGAAGCGCGGAACAGGAAGATGGTTTTGTCTTCGATCGTAAAGCCCAACATCTGGTCTTTCAGTGCGATCCTGAGGACTTCCTCCACCGGCATGTTCTTTACGGAAAGCGTCACTGGCTTTGTATGTTCCCGGTCCTGCCGGGTGGAAAACACCACGTAATCCGTTTGCTCCCGGATGGCATCCAGGACCTTTTCCAGTGGCAAATTGCTGCCGGACAAAGTAACGCCCTGGGCAAAACCCGCGGCAGAAACGTTGATGAAAGCCGCGGTGAGCAGCATGATGGTCAATTTCATCACCAGCAAGATTTTGGTTACACATCGCTGTAATGCCGGATGAACCGGCAAGCGATCACATTTTTTTTGCATAGATTTGCATTGTTTGGTTGATCAATTAAATAAAGCAGTTTCCTAGGCCGCTTTGTTACGAACGTTCAGCCATCACACACTACCGGATGTGTTACCAGCACTTCCGGTTTTTTTATGGACGGCCTTTATGTGGACTGACGGGGCTGTGCCACGCCAGGAATTTTCGTTTCCTGTACAGGCATGCGTTTCCCCTGCAGCTAATGGCTACCGCTCATGCCTGTACGTAAGAATATGTGATATGTATTTAATTCCTGCCCTGCATCAAGGCATTACGGTCAGCTTCCTGCCCTCCAACCGGAAGCGGACCCCTGTTTTTTCCAGTCCTTTCAATACGCCCTTCAAAGAGGTGCTGCGGCTGATCTCACCTACAAACTCTATCCGGGGAGCATCTGTGGCGAATGCCACTTCTATATCGTACCATCTCGCCAGCTGGCGCATCACTTCCGGCAGGCTGGCATTTTCAAAATTGAATACGCCGTGCTTCCATGCTACGGCCCTGGCCGTATTGGTCTCCCGCACCTGAATAGCACCCGACTTTCCGAGTTGCGCCTGCTGGCCGGGAGATAATATCGCGTGCCGCCCGCCTTTCACGATCTTGATGCTGCCTTCCAGCAAGGTTGTTTTCGTTGCCTCTTCATCCTTGTAAGCATTTACATTGAAGCTGGTGCCAAGCACGATCAATTCTGACTGGTCATCTACCTGCACGATAAATGGACGGGCGGCATCTTTCGCTACTTCAAAATACGCTTCCCCTGTTACTGCCACGCGTCTTTCCTTTCCTGTAAAAGCAGTGGGATAACGCAGCGAAGAAAGGGTATTCAGCCATACGCCGGTACCGTCCGGCAGCAGAATATGGAACTGGCCGCCGCGCGGGGTGGAAAGTATGTTATAACCGATCGTTTCTCCTCCGGCGCTGGCATCATACTGCAAGGCGCCGCCATGCTGACGGATGGCCGTGCCCCCTTGCGCAAGGATCTGATTGCCGGTGCTGTCCAGCATAATTGTGGTGCCGTCCGCCAACGTGAGAACCGCTTTGCTGGTACCCGGCGCAATATCGGCCGTTACCTCCACCACGGTGCCTGCGGCGGGCTGCTTTACCGGTTCCCGCAACAGGAAGTACCCGGCGGCCGCCACGACCAGTACAACTGCCGCCGCTGAAAGCACCCGCCGGAGTACAACATACCGGCGGTCTGCTACCTTGTTTTCAGACAATACCTGCCGCAACACGCCGGCCGTTTCCGTTTCGGAAAGTATCACCGAAAATGGCGCTGAAGCAGCTTTTAACTCCGTTTCAATCTCCTGCAAAAGCCATTCTTCGCTTCCGGACGACCGGATGATCTCCCACAACTCACGCTTTTCGGCAAGGGTACACCCACCTTTTTTATATAGGTCCAGTAAATATTGTCTGCGTGTTGTTTTCATACCGATCCTCGTATCTGAATAAATGAACGATTGAAAAAAGAAAAAGGGGTAGTGCGTAAAAAAAATTAATTGTGCAGGGCCAGCAGCATACATAACAGCCATCCATTCTCCTGCCGCTGCAATTGCAGCCGGATGGTCTTCAGCGCTTCTTTCAGGTGTTTTTTCACCGTTTCCCTTGCAATGCCCATATGGCCCGCCACTTCCTCTAACCGGAGTCCCTCCAGCTTGCTAAGGCGGAACGCGCGGTATTGCTGCGGCGGAAGCTGCTTCATCAGGTGATGCAGGCGGTCCAGCAACTGCCTGTACTGGATTTCGTTAAACGCATTGTGAGACAACGGCCCTTTTTGCAACTCCTGTGCGATGAAGGCATCTTCATTCGCCTTCTTTCGGAACTGGTCATAAATATGATTGCGGGTAAGCGTATGCAGGTAAGCACCGAAATTATCCAGCTGCGGTAGCCGTGCCCGGTTCTGCCACACTTTGGACATGATCTCCTGCAGCACGTCCCTGGTATCTTCCAGGTCATGCAACATTTGATAGGCCACATAACTGATCCCCGGCTGGCATCGCTCGAACAATAGCGTAAAGGCCGCTTCGTCTCCCAGCGCAACACGGCGAAGCAAAGCTTTCTCGTCGTGTATATCCATATTCATCAATGGTTGATCCCCTTTATAAATAACTAAAAATATGCGAGAGCCCGGACAAGATACATATTTTAGCGACATAAGAGACCGTCTTCAAAAGTAATTTGATGGGCTTGAGAATCGCACAGACGAAAATTCTCTCCATCAGATACCCGAATAAAATCAGGGTAAAATTACTTTTGAGACGGCTTACGAAACTCCCGGCCTTACCTACAAGCCACTGTACAGGATCGGGAAGTATGCACCATCTTTCAGGTTACCCGCCCCACGATTTACGACTGGATCAGGCACGACAAGCTCAAACCCTACAAAGTCCGGTCAAGGATTTATTTCCGGACGAAAGAGGATGTGCGGGCGTTTTTCTGATGGCAGGGATGAGGATTAATGGCCGATAAAGGCAAGGGCAAGGCCAGGATGAAGCGGGTATGAAGCGGATTAAAGGCCGATTAAGGCCGATCCAAGGCCGATAGTATGCGAGTACGAGGCCAGTACGAGGGTCTGGACGCCGGTTACGGCAGCGAGCAAAACTACCAGTGGCTGGAAGACAAGGAAAAGCTTTGTCTAAAACAAAAGAAGGTGCCTCTATTTTTGAGACACCTTCTTATGTTCAATTATCTGCTAATCGCAGTAAAACAAGAAAAAACACTAATAAATCATCACCCACTTTTCGCATCTATGGGTATACCATGGATATGCTATGGATGATCCATGGATAATCCCCCGGTAATCTATGGGTCTGCTTCGATTTAACTCCGGATCAGGGTACGATCGTCACCAGTGATGGATCGTACAATTGCTCATGCACAGCCTTGAATTTCTCCACCGGGTTCTTGATCACTTTCCGGTCATAGGTCATCAATCCGTTCGTTTCCACTTCCACGTCCGTGGTTTGCGTGTACACCGCGGCGGATAAACCTATTTTTATCAATTCTTCCATTTTGCCGATCATGCCTTCATACCGTTTGAACAGCTCTTCCGGCGTTTTAAAGCTCTGGTACCCCCAGTTATCTTTCTGCTGCCATACGTGACCGTCCACCGGCAGGCCGAGGCCGCCGTACTCGCCGAGCACGATCGCCTGTTTGCTGCCGTAAATGGCCGGATCGGGCATGGCGGGATCGGGATAGTTATGCAGGTCGATGATATGGCCTGTTTGCACAAAGTTGCCGCCGCTGGCGCTGTTCACCAGGCGGGAGGGGTCTTTCTGCATCGTCCATTCGGTGATCTCGGCGGTCTTGAACTGACCCCACGCCTCGTTGAAAGGCACCCATACCACGATGGAGGGCACATTGTACAGGGCGTCTATGATCGCGTTCCATTCTTCGCGGTAAGACCTTTCGGACTCTTTGTTACGGTTCTGTTCGGTGCCGCGGCCAACGATGCCGGGGCGCGGTTCCCAGTGGTTGCCAAGGTCGCCGCTCGGCATGTCCTGCCACACCAGCAGTCCCAGTTTGTCGCAATGATGATACCAGCGCGCGGGCTCCACTTTGATGTGTTTGCGGATCATGTTAAAGCCCATCTCCTTTGTCTTCTCCACATCAAAGCGCAGTGCTTCGTCCGTTGGCGCAGTGTACAGGCCGTCCGGCCACCAGCCCTGGTCCAGCGGGCCGTACTGGAACACAAATTCATTATTGAGCAGCATCCGCAATACGCCTTGGTCATCTTTACCAATGGATGTTTTGCGCATGGCGAAATAGCTTTTTACTTCGTCTACCACTTTTTCTTTCCGGATGATCTCCATTTTAAGATCATAGAGGAAAGGCTGGGCGGGGGACCAGAGCTTCGGTTCATTGATCTTCAATACCGCTGTGGCGCCGGGTTCCACCACTTCTTCAGACACCATGTTCTCGCCATCCCAGGCGGAGATCTTTACCTTGTCGTTTTCCATCGGCCCCTGCACGGTGGTAGCCACGGTGATGGTACGTTTGTCGATGTCCGGCGTTTGCCTTGCTTCCACAATGTAGGTCGGCGGCACCGCTTCCAGCCATACGGTCTGCCAGATGCCGGTTACGGGCGTATACCAGATGCCTTCCGGTTTTCTGACCTGCTTGCCTCTTGGCTGCGTGCCCTCATCTGTGGGGTCCCATACCCGCACTACGATCTCCTGTTCCTTTTTCTTGCCGTTGGCGAGGTAGGTGGTGATGTCGAAAGAGAATGGATCAAAGCCGCCTTTGTGGCCGCCGGCCAGCTTGCCGTTGATATACACTTCCGCATGCCAGTCCACTGCCCCGAAATGCAGCAGTATCTTCTTTCCTTTCATGGAAGAAGGAAGGATGAACGTATTTTGATACCAGAGCAGGTTGTTCTTTCCCACCGTTTTGCCTACGCCGGAGAGGGCGGACTCGATGGCAAAGGGCACCAGGATCTTTCCCTGGTAACTGCCGGGTTTGCTTTCCTTGCGGGAGGTGATGGCATAGTTCCAAAGTCCGTTCAGGTTCTTCCAGTTATCCCGCACGAACTGCGGGCGCGGGTATTCGGGAAGCACGGAATCAGGACGAACCTGTTCGCTCCAGGGAGAAGTGATCCTGCCGGGCACGATCTGCCAGGAGGTGTCCTGCGCCTGTAAGGAAGATGCAGCCAGTAATAAAGCTGCCAGGAGTTGTTTCATATCGATGTCTGTGTTTTAGTTTATAAATTGATCTCCTGCCTGCCGGAGTGCAGCGGCACTGTTTTCCCCTTCCATTTGAACGTTCCGTTCAGCTTTCCGGGCAGGATGATAACGGCGCGTACGCCGTCGTTCTTTTTTCGTTTAAGCGATACCGTTACTTCACCGTCCGGCAGCGGCATTTTGCCTTCCGCTTCCGTTAATGCGCCCATCGCCGGTTCCACCAGCACCGATGCAAAACCGGGGCTGCCGGGCATGATGCCGCAGATGGTAGCCAGGAAGTCGTAGTTCGGGCTGGCGCTCCAGGCATGGCAATCGGAACGGGTGGGTTCCTCTTTTTCTGCGAACGTGGTCAGCCCGATCTTCAGCATGTCGCGCCAGGGCGTCAGCTGCTCGTAGTACCGGTCTCCCATGCCGGTCTTCTTCAATGCCAGCATCAGGTAGAAGCGGTAGTAGATCGTGGCTTTGCTCAGCTGCGGATCAGTGATCACCCGCTGCAGGAATGCCTGTTCATCCGCCGCGGGAATGGCGCCGGACAATACGGCCATGATGCCGGCATGCTGGCTAAAGGTCCGTTTTTCCGGCGTATTGGCCATCGCTCCTTTTCCGGCGTCATAACAATGTTTGTATACGGAGGAAGTCAGCTGCCGGGCCAGTTCGCGGTAGTGCGCGGCCTGCGCGGTTTGCCCGAACGCTTCAAAGAGCGGGGCGGCCTGTTGCAGGGTATACGCGAACTGCAGGCTAATCACGGAAGAATGCCCGTCATCCGCGCCGTCCGGTACACCATTCGGGAATGCGTCGTTCCAGTCGGTGAAGTTCCACCATTTCATCGGCCCGAGCATGCCCATTTTTTTATCAACATGCCCCTCGTACCAGTCCAGCACCCCGCGCGCGGCGCTGAGGTACCGGGTGATGAAGGCATCGTCTTTCCGGTGCATCCAGTAGTCGTACAGCATAGACACCCAGTAGAGGGAGAACGGCGCGATCACCTGGAGGCGGTTGCTCGGATAGCGGCCCTGCGTAAGCCCTTCGGGCACGCGGGAGCAATAAAAATCATGGATCGCTTTTCTGACCAGGCGGTCGTCGCCCGTTACGTACAGGCTGATGAGCGCCTGGATGCGGGTATCGCCTTCGTATTGCAGTTGTTCGTAGTAGGGGCAGTCGAAATAGGTTTCCCCGGCGCAGAGCCTGGCGGTGCGCCAGCCGGTTGTCCAGATATCCTGCAGGCTGGGATCGCTGCTGCGGAACGACGCTCTTTCTTCAAAGGGATAACCGGTGTACATGCCGTAAAGATCGTTGATCACGAGCGGCTCCGCGGCGGTGGTGATGTCCAGCTGCAGGTAGCGGAACGTGCGGAACCAGAGAGGACGGAACATCCGTTGTTCGCCGCCGTCCGGTTGAAAGATATCGTAGTTCCCGGCGATCTCCATACTGTCGATCGCATCGCGGTGGCCTTTCTTTCCGTCTTTGAACAGGGCTTCCGCGTAGGTCAGCCGGATGCTGCTGCCCGCGCCTTTGCTCACCAGCAATTGCGGATAAGCCACAGTATTGAAATCCTGGTCTACCAGGATGCTCACGGTCTGGTTCGCAGGAATGGTCAGCGGCTGCCTGCCCTTTAAAAACCCGTCCGGCACCTTTACGCCGGCCCTGCGTACGCGGGACATCCGCTGCAGGCTTTCCTCCATCAGGGGAATGCTCCGCGGCGTGAGCGTCCATATGTTATCCGTTCCGTAACCCGCCGTTACCGGGCTGGTGATCTCGCGGGCCTGCTGCCAGCGGCTATCATCGTAATCCGGTTGCTCCCATCCCCAGGGATAGGCGCTGCCTTTCACATCATCGCCCGGCCCGATCACCATGTAGCTGCGCAGGCGCCGGCCATTATCGAGGGAGCAGGGCGTATAGGCGGTATCGTTATATGCTTTCCAGCTGCTGTTGGATTGAACGGCTTTTTCCGCATCCGTATCTCCCTGCAGCACGAAGCCGGTCATATTGGATACCTGGGCCACCGCCGAATGCTCGCCCATGTTCCACACCAGCGCCGCCACCACGTTCTTCCCCGCTTTGAGCAGGGGCGCAATGTCCACCGTTTCAAAATACCAGTTGTACAGGTCGCCGCGGGCGGGACCACTGCACACCGGCGTACCGTTCACGAATAAACGATAACGGTTGTCGCCCGTCACATGCACCACGAAGCGGCCGGGCTTTGCCGGCAGCTCGAACGTTTTGCGGAAATGGTATACGCCATATTCGCGGGAGGGCGCCTCCGGCGCGGCGATCCATCTGGACGGCCAATGGCCTTTGAGCAGCGCCGGGTTCACAGGCCCCTGTGCAAATGCTCCGGTAGCCAGCAATAGTACCAGCCATATACAGTAACGTGAAAATTGCATAGCGTTGTTGCTAAAGGAATGGGAAATAATGCATCATCAGTTGCGAAAAATAATAAATGTTTATTATACTTTTATTATACTTGGCACCGAAACCTCTAAATCTATATATGCGAAAACCTGATTGTATCATTTTCGACTGTGATGGCGTATTGGTGGACAGCGAGGTGATCGGCATCCGGTTGCTTCTGGAAATGACAGCGCCGTACGGCGTTTCGATGAACGAAGCGGAGGCGCTGGAAGAATTTGCCGGCCGCCGCCTGAAAGAAGTGATCGATATTTTACAAACCCGCACGGATAAACCCTTCCCGGAAGACCTGGAACACCGTTTCAGGGAACGTTCTTTTGAAGTATTTCAGCAGGAAGTGGAACCGGTGGAAGGCATCAAGGCCCTGCTGGATAGCCTCACCATCCCGTTCTGCGTGGCTTCCAGCGGCCCGGTGGACAAAATACGGCTCAACCTCACCCTCACCGGGCTGATCAGTTATTTTGAAGACAGGATATTTAGCGCTTATGATATTCACAGCTGGAAACCCGATCCGGGGATCTTTTTGCACGCCGCCAAAGAAATGGGCTTCCCGCCGGAGCGGTGTGTAGTGATCGAAGACAGCAAAGCGGGCATCACCGCCGGTGTAAAAGGCGGCTTCCGGGTTTTCGGATATGCGAAGGAGCACAACGCTAAAGAACTGCAAAATGAAGGCGCTACCGTGTTTTATAGCATGCATGAGCTGCCGCAGTTATTAAAACTGGCCTGAGCATCATTCATCCATCCCTTCACTCCCCTGCCCTTTCTCCGTTTTACTGCTGCCTGCCACCATCGTATTGATCGCAGCGATCTCGTCTTTCGTGAAATACCGCCATTTACCGGGCGGCAGATCCTTTAACGTCATGCTCATGATCCGTGTACGCTTCAGCGTTTCCACCTTGTAGCCGAGCGCTTCGCACATCCTGCGGATCTGGCGGTTCAGCCCCTGCGTGAGGATAATACGGAAACGATGGCTGCCCTCCTGCTGCACGAAACATTTTTTCGTATAGACGCCCAGGATACGGACGCCGCTGCGCATCGTCTTGACGAACTCCAGCGTTACCGGCTTGTCCACCGTTACCACATATTCCTTTTCATGCTGGTTGCCCGCCCGTAGTATCTTGTTGACGATATCGCCGTCGTTCGTGAGGAAGATCAGACCTTCCGACAGTTTGTCCAGCCGCCCGATGGGAAATATCCGGGAGGAATGGTTCACATAGTCGATGATGTTGGACTTGTCCTTCAGGTCTGTTGTACAGGTGATGCCTTTGGGTTTGTTCAGGGCGATGTAGATCGTGTTCTTTTTCTTTTTCAGCGGTTCCCCGTCCACTTCCACCACATCTCCCTCCTGCACGCGGTTCCCTTTCAGGGCAATGTTATCGTTGATCGTTACACGCCCCTGCTCGATGTACTTGTCGGCCTCGCGCCGGCTGCAGAAGCCGGTATCGCTGATATATTTGTTAATGCTGATGTCCATAGCGTGCGGCAAAATTACATTTTTTACGGCTGGCTGTAAGTTTTCACATCTTTCCGCAACTAACCGTTCATGTACAAGATATTCTTATTGTCCCTTTTACTGGGCACGCAGCAGGACCGCCTGGAGCGTTACCTGCAGATACAACACGAGCGGCTGGGGTTCAGCGGTGTGCTGACGGCGTACCAGAACGGCCAGCCGCTGTACCGGGTAAAGACCGGCCAGGCCTCCCGGGAGCTGAACGTACCACTGACGTTCGATGCCCGTTTCCGTGTGGCGTCCATCTCCAAACAATTCACCGCGCTGCTCACGGTGCTGGCGATGGAAGAAAAGAAACTGCGCCCGGCGGATTCCCTGGCCCTCTTTTTCCCCACGTTGCAGCACGCGCAATGGCGCCGCATCACGGTGGAGCAATTATTGTCCCACACTTCCGGCATCCCGCATAACGAGGGCATCGCGGATTACTGGACTATCAAATCCCGCCTGCCATTAACGAAGGAGCAGGCCCTGCGGGAGATCTTTCAGATGAAGCTCCGGCCGGATACGCTGTATTCCAGTCCGGGTTACTTCCTGCTGGCCTGCATCCTGGAAAAAACATACGGAAAAGACTATCCGGCGCTGCTGCAGGAAAAAGTGCTGCAACCGCTGCACATGCAACATACCGGCGTATTCACGCACACACAGATCATTCCCAGCCTCGTCAGCGGTTATCATCTGCTCCGCGACAGCCTGATACCCGCGCCATACCGCGATCCTTCCCTGATGAAAGGCTCCGGCGACCTGTATTCCACCGCGGAAGACCTTCAGA
The DNA here is from genome assembly GCF_007992715.1 of Chitinophaga cymbidii. Classification (GTDB taxonomy): domain Bacteria; phylum Bacteroidota; class Bacteroidia; order Chitinophagales; family Chitinophagaceae; genus Chitinophaga; species Chitinophaga cymbidii. The sequence goes on along the minus strand of NZ_BKAU01000004.1, from coordinate 226,903 downwards.
TATGGAACAACAGCCTGCTGAACGACGGGCAGTGGAGCACAAACATACGGCAGCAGCTTTTTACCGTTCACAACCGCGCGCTTTCCTACGGTTACGGCTGGTACCTGCGCCCGGAGCAGGGCAAATACTGGCACGGCGGCGGCACCTTCGGCTGCTCCGCGATCTCGGCGGTGTATGAAAAAGAAAAGCTGTCCATCGTATTGCTCGGCAACGTATCCGTGCTGCCGGTCAATGAAATGCTGGCGGATATTGAAAAGATCGTATCGGGTCAGCCATTCGACATGCCGGCACCCCATCCGCCGGTGATCCACCTCGGCGATGAACAATTGAAGGCGTTCACGGGTATTTATGTAGCTGAAGGACAGGAACTGCGTATCCTGCAACAGGGCCATCAGTTGTATGCCAAAATGGGCAATCACCCGCCGTTTGAGATCTATCCGGCCAGCGAACGGGAGTTTTACGGCAGGAAAGTGAATGTGCGGCTTATCTTTAAAGACGGCGGGCTGGAAGCCGCCTTACGTGGACAAATACACCGGTTTTCCAAACGATAATATGAACGAATCACAATTCATACAACATATTGATCAGCATCAGCATATCATCCACAAGATATGCCGGCTGTACAGGGATTCGCGGGAAGACCGGGAAGACCTGTTCCAGGAGATCGTGTTCCAGCTCTGGAAATCCGCATCCTCCTTTGAAGGCCGGTCAAAATTCAGTACGTGGATGTACCGGATCGCGCTGAGTACCGCCGTTGCGGGATTCCGGAAGAAAACGCCTGCTATCGTGTACCCGGAAACGTTACCCGAGCAAACAGAAGCGCCGGATGAAAAGCAGGTACAGTCGGAACGATTGATGGAAGCGGTGAAAAAGCTCGATGATGCGGACAAGGCATTGATCACGCTGTACCTGGAAGATCTCAGCTACCAGGAAATAGCGGAGATCACCGGCATCAGTGAAAATTATGTGGGCGTAAAATTAAACAGGATCAAAACAAAATTACTGCAATGGATACATTAAAATCGGCCTGGAAAGGCATGGAAACGGAACATACGCAGCAGGAAAAGCTGCGGGGGATGCTGCTGGAACGCAGGCACCCGGTATTAAAGGATATCCGCTGGCAGATGATCATAGAAGTGATCATTTTCAGCGTCCTGCTGCTGGTATACTATGATTTCTTCGACGGGGACCGCAAGCCCCTGTACGCCAACCTCCTGCTGGCGGGCTCACTGCTGTTTGCTGTATTGCACAGCATTGGCGGCTACCTGCTCGCGCGCCGGAAAATCTATGACGCGAACCTCTCCCAATCACTGATGCGCTCTCTTTCCGCCATGCGCCGGTTCGCCTTTATGTCCATTTCCTCGAGGGCCGCCACAGCCGTCTGCCTGCTGCTTTTCTTTACGGCGGCCATATCCTTCAACACCGGGAAGTACATTATACTGGCAGGCATTGCTGTTATTTTTCTTATACAGATGTGGATACTGATCAGGATGTGGCGGAACAGGATCAGGCGGCTGGAAGATTCCGTACGGTCGTTGCAGGGACAATGAAAAAAAAATTTGAATATCACTAGCCCGTTCGGTACATTTATCGCCACAATAAATGGAAAAAATGAAACGAGTTGTTATTACGGGCCTGGGAGCCATTACGCCATTGGGAAATTCCGTCGATACGTTCTGGGAAAATATTGTTGCGGGAAAAAGTGGCGCCGGCCCCCTGACAAAGTTTGATGCAACCAAGTTCAAGACACAATTCGGATGCGAGGTAAAAGGGTTCAATGCGGAAGATTATATCCCTAAAAAGGAAATCAGGAAATACGACCTCTTCACCCAATACGCCATTGCCGCCAGTGACGAGGCGATCCGCGATGCGGGGCTTGACTTTGCGGCGATGGATGTAAAGGAACGCTACGAAGTGGGGGTGATCTGGGCTTCCGGCAACGGCGGCATCGGCACCTTTGAAGCCGAAGTGCGGGACTTCTATGCGGGAGACGGTACGCCCCGCTTCAATCCGTTCTTCATTCCCAAAATGATCGCGGACATCGCAGCCGGCGTTATTTCTATCCGCCATCAGCTGCACGGGCCGAACTATTGCACCGTTTCCGCCTGCGCCTCTTCCAATACCGCGATCATCAATGCGTTCGACACGATCCGCCTCGGCAAGGCCGTTATCATGGTGGCCGGCGGCTCTGAAGCGCCTATCACCGCGTCTTCCATCGGCGGCTTCAACGCCTCACAGGCGCTGTCCAAACGCAACGACGCGCCGGAAAGGGCTTCCCGGCCTTTCGACAAGGACCGGGACGGCTTCGTGATCGGTGAAGGCGCCGGCGCGCTGATACTCGAAGAATATGAACACGCCATCAAAAGAGGCGCGAAGATACATGCGGAGATCGTAGGCGGCGGCATGGCCGCGGACGCCTATCACCTCACCGGCACACCGCCGGACGGCCTCGGCGCTTACCTCGGCATTTCCAAAGCCCTGGCGGACGCACAGCTAAAACCGGAGCAGATCAGCTACGTCAATGCACACGCCACCTCCACGCCCCTGGGCGACATCGGGGAACTGAACGGCATCAAAGCCGCCCTCGGCGACGCTCCCGTTGCCGTGAGCGCCACCAAATCCATGACGGGCCACCTGTTAGGCGCCGCCGGCGCGATTGAAAGCATCATCAGCGTAATGGCCTGCAAACATGATATCATCCCCGGAACGATCAATACCGAAAATCTCGATGAGAATATTCCCGCGGGACTGCAGATCGTACTGGGCAAGTCGCTGCACCAGCCTGTTAATTATGTGCTGAACAATACCTTCGGTTTCGGCGGGCATACGGCCAGCTCCATCTTCAAAAAATACACCGTATAAGCGGCCAATAGAACATATAGAGAGGTTGCACCCCGGTGCAGCCTCTTTTTTTTGCCGGTACAACCTCATTTGAACAAAACCACCCGTTTGCCGGGCAATGATATTTTTATATTTTAGTCCGCTAATTCCACTTTATGAAAAGCTTACTTTTCCCTTGCGCCCTCTTTTGCGCCCTGTCTTCCTTTTCACAGGTAAATGCACAGGTAAAAGACCAGCTCATCCCCGCCAGCACCGTTGCCGTACACGGCTTCATCGGCGGCAAGCTCGATGCGTCTTACCACAACCGGATCATGGCGCAGGATGCAGACCGCCTGGTAGCGCCCTTCCGCGAACGCACGGAAGAACGCTGCTGGCAAAGCGAGTTCTGGGGAAAATGGTTCACCTCCGCCGTACTCGCCTACCGCTATCATCCTGATCCCGCGCTGAAAAGCAAGCTGGACAAAGCCGTGCAGGGCCTCATCGCCACGCAGACGCCGGACGGTTATATCGGGAATTATGCGGACAGCAAACATCTGCAGGCGTGGGACATCTGGGGAAGAAAGTACTGCATGCTCGGCCTTCTCGCCTGGTATGACCTCACAAAAAATAAAGCCAGCCTGCAAGCGGCCCGGAAAGTGGCGGACCACCTGATGAAAGAGCTGTCCGACAAGCAGGTAAAGATCGTCATGGCCGGCAATCATCACGGCATGGCCGCCTCCTCCATACTGGAACCCGTGGTGTTGCTGTACGGCCGCACACGGGAAAAGAAATACCTGGATTTCGCGGAAGCGATCGTAGCGCAATGGGAATCCCCCGAGGGGCCGCAGCTGATCAGCAAATCTGCCGTGAACGTGGGCAAACGCTTCCCGAAGCCTGACAGCAAGGACTGGTACGGCTGGAAACAGGGGCAAAAGGCGTATGAAATGATGAGCTGTTATGAAGGACTGCTGGAACTCTACCGCATCACCGGCAAACCCGGCTACCGCGAAGCGGTGGAGCGCACCTGGGACAATATCCTCCGCACCGAAATGAACATCGCGGGCTCCGGCTCCGCGATGGAGTGCTGGTTCGGCGGACAACAGTTCCAGACCCTGCCCGTCAAACATTACCAGGAAACCTGCGTAACCGCCACCTGGGTAAAGCTCAGCCAGCAATTGCTGCGCCTCACCGGTGAATCGAAATATGCGGATGCGGTCGAGCAGACATATTACAATGCCCTGCTCGGCTCCATGACGCCGGACGGCGCGGGATGGGCCAAATACACGCCCCTCTCCGGCATGCGCATGCCAGGCAGCGAACAATGCAAAATGGGCCTCAACTGCTGCGAAGCCAGCGGCCCGCGCGGACTGTTCACCCTGCCTTCCACCATCGTCATGGAAAGCAGGAACGGCTGCAGCATCAATTTTTATGTGGATGGCGAATACGAGCTGCCCAATCAAATGCGCATACAGCAGCGCACGGACTACCCTGCGTCGGGCGATGTCCGCATCAGCGTAAAGACCGCCGGCACACACAACATACGCCTGCGGATACCCGCATGGAGCAAACAGACCAGCGTTTGGGTGAACGGCGAATTGCAGGAAGGCGTACAGGCCGGCGCATATCTTTCCCTGCAACGCCGGTGGAAAGCGGACGACAGCATCCGCATGGCCCTGGACATGCGGGGACGGATGCTGAAAGCGGGCGATAACGGGCAGTTCATCGCGATTGTAAGGGGGCCGGTGGTGTTGACGAGGGATGCGCGGCTCGGGGGGCCGGACAATGCCGCACCGCTGAATATAGCAGCGGATAAGGACGGATATGTGCAACTGCAACCGGTGGATGCGCCCCAAAAAGATATCTGGATGCAGTTTGCCGCCACATTCTACCCCGAGTCTTACAGGGAAGGCCCGGTGCAGCCCGCCTCGCTGCTGCTCTGCGATTACGCTTCCGCGGGAAATACGAATGACGGAACATCCATCTTCAGGGTGTGGCTGCCCCGGCTGGTAGACCCGATGAAGATGCCGTAATCCGGTTTTATTTATTATCTTGCCGCATCAAACAGGAAATGGTGTCTTCCTGACCCAACCGCTTACCAAAGCTGATGGCGCCTACAAATGAATCACCGGCCACGGCCGGTATAAAATATTTGTAGGTATGCAGAAAATCTTCGAACAGCTTTCCGTTACAAAACATCTTCTTTTCTGGACTTTGCTGGCTATCCCCGTGTCGCTGACCGCGGGCTCGCTCGTGGCGTTATTTCTCTGGCTGCTGGATGTGGTGACCCGTTTCCGCTGGGAACACGCCTGGCTGCTCTACCTCCTGCCGCTGGCGGGCGTTGTGATACATTTCCTGTACAAGCTCTGGGGTAAAAATTCGGAAGCAGGCAACAACCTTATCATGGACGAGATCCATCAGCCCGGCGGCGGCGTACCGGCGCGCATGGCGCCGCTGGTACTGATCACCACGCTGATCACCCATCTTTTCGGCGGCTCCGCGGGCCGGGAAGGCACAGCCGTGCAGATCGGCGGCAGCCTGGCCAGCCTCCTGGGGAAATGGTTCCGGCTGTCGAAAGAAGATACCCGCATCATTCTCATGATGGGTATTGCCGCGGGTTTCGGCGCGGTATTCGGTACCCCGCTGACCGGCGCCATCTTCGCGCTGGAAGTATTAGCCATCGGACGCATCAAGTACAACGCGCTGGTGCCCTGCCTCATTGCCAGCGTTTTTGCGGACATTGTTTGCAGTGCCTGGGGATTGCATCATACGAAATACCACATCCGCATTGTTACGGATTTCGACTTTCTCCTGCTCGGCAAGATCATTCTTGGCGGCGTGGCATTCGGACTGGCGGGATACGTGTTCGCGCTTTCCTCACACAGCATCAAATCGTTCTCTAACCGGCTCATCAAAACACATAAATGGCTGATCCCTGTCACCGGCGGATGCATCGTGATATTGCTCACTTTCATCGCGGGTACGGAAGATTATCTCGGGCTTGGCGTCACCGCTTCATCACCGGACGGCATTTCCATCGTCAATGCATTTAACGAAAATGGTGTAACAAGCTGGAGCTGGCTGTGGAAGCTGGTTTTCACCGCAGTTACATTAGGTACGGGATTCAAGGGCGGTGAAGTAACGCCCCTGTTTTTCATCGGCGCGGCATTGGGCAATACGATCGCCATGCTCACGGGAGCGCCGGTGGAGCTGTTTGCCGGCCTGGGTTTCATTGCGGTATTCGCCGCCGCCACCAATACGCCGATCGCCTGCACCATCATGGGTGTGGAGCTGTTCGGTTCGGATTATATCCTGTATTATGCGGTGGCTTGCTTTACCGCTTACTACTTCAGCGGGCATTCGGGCATCTACACCTCGCAGCGGCTGGCGGTGTCCAAAAAAGACGGCGCTACGCTGGAGGATTAACCTCTCACCTGTCCGTTTCCATACACCACCCACTTTTCCGTCACCAGCTTTTCCAGCGCAAAAGGCCCGCGGGCGTGCAGCTTTTGCGTGGAGATACCGATCTCCGCGCCCAGTCCGAATACGCCGCCGTCCGTAAAGCGCGTAGATGCGTTCACGTATACCGCGGCGGCATCCACTTCGTTCAGGAATCTTTCGGTGAGTGTAGTGTTATTGGTGATGATGGCTTCGGAATGTTTGGAAGAAAAACGGCGGATGTGGTCCAGCGCTTCTTCCGCATCTTCCACCACTTTTACGGAGCATTTGAAATCCAGGAACTCGCGGCCGAAATCTTCCGGCGCGGCTTTTGACAGCTGCGGGTAACCGGCGGATTGCAGGATGGGGAACGCGGTTTCGTCCGCGAATACCTCTACGTTATAAGCAGCCAGCGAGGGCGCCAGCAGCGGCAGGAAATCCTTTGCCACCGCGCGGTCAACCAGCACGGTGTCCAGCGCGTTGCATACGGAGGGGCGGGATACCTTGGCATTCGTAACGATGCGGCCCGCCATGGCCAGGTCCGCCGTGCTTTCCACGTAAGTGTGGCATACGCCGGCGCCGGTTTCGATCACCGGTACGCGCGCGTTGGCGCGCACATAGTCGATCAGTTGCTGCGATCCGCGCGGAATGAGGATGTCCACATACTTCACAGCGGTCAGCAGCTCCGCAATGTGGCTGCGGTCGGTGGGCAGCAGTTGCACCGCTTCGGGGTCCGCGCCGGCGTTCTGCAACGCTTCGCGGATGATATGAACGAGGATGGTATTGGTATAGAAAGCGTCCGTCCCCCCTCTGAGCACGCAGGCATTGCCGGAGCGGATGCAGAGCGCGGCCACGTCTACCGTTACGTTGGGGCGGGATTCATAGATGACGCCCACCACGCCGAGCGGCGCCGTTTGCTTGCGCACGAGCAGCCCGTTTTCCAGTGTTTTTTCAGAGAGCACCTGGTTGGAAGGGTCCGGCAGCTGCGCGATATCTTCCAGGCTATCCGCCAGGCTTTTAATGCGTTCGGGATTCAGGAGAAGGCGGTCCTTTTTCGGATCGGTATCCAGCATCCGGTCCAGGTCTTTTTTATTCTCCGCGATGATCTCTTCCGCCCGCGCTATCAGCTGCGCAGCCAGTGCGCGCAACAGCGTCTGCTTCCCCGCGTCGGGCAGGGACTTGATAGAGCGGGTGGCCAGCTGGGCCTTTTCCAGTAAGGGTATGATCGATTCCATAATTCTGTTCATTTAAGTTACAACAACACGATGTCGTCCGCATGCGCTACTTCCTTGTTCTGCGTTTTATTACCGGCGGATAACGCCGCGGAGGAAACTTTTGCGCGGGCAACAGCGATCACTTCATTCTGCTCGTCCACGATCTCGAATACTTCGCCGTTCTCGAACTTCTCCTGCACGCTTTTCACGCCAACGGCCAGCAGGCTGTGCCGTTTTTTCAGGGCCTGCACGGCGCCGGCGTCTACCTGTACGCGGCCGGTCACCAGGCTTCCACTGGCGAGCCATTTCTTGCGGGCGGGCATGCTGCAGGGCTGCGGCAGGCAAAGCGTGCCGGTTTTCCCTTCCGTAGCCAGCCGGATGCCGTCGGGCGTACGGATGCCGAAGATCACCACTTTAATGCCCATGCGGGTAGCCAGGCGTGCAAAAGTGAGCTTGGACACCATGCCGCCCAGGCCAAGCGAGGATTTCTTCGTGTCCGCCAGGCCAAGCGCCGCCTCATCGATCACATCGATCTGCGGAACGATCTTCCCCTCCTTGTCCAGCACCCCGGCTACCGACGTGCTGAAAAGCAGCAGGGACGCGCCGAAACCCACAGCGATGAGGGTCGCCAGCTCATCGTTGTCCGAAAACTTCAGTTCCAGGTCGCTCACCACATCGTTCTCGTTCGCGATGGGGATAATGCCGCTGGCCCACAGTTCCTCATAGGTTTTTTTCAGCTGCAGGAACTGGTTGCGGTTGGAGAAATGCTGGCGTTCGCAAAGGCTTTGCGCGATGGGAATGCCGTATGCCGAAAAATAGTGCGCATAGCGGTTCAGCAGCAAGGGATTGCCGATGGCGGCAGCGGCCTTGCGCTCGCTGATGGTGCCGCCATATTCCTTCAGGTACTTCTTACCGGCCGCCACAGCGCCGGAAGATACCAGCACGATATTGTATTCCTGGTGCACTTCCGATACCTGTTTGGCGATATCGGCCATCACGGATTCATCCAGCTCCCCGTTCTCCCGGGAGATGGACGCCGTTCCGAATTTTATGACGAGTATGGGCTTGGTCAATGTATTTGCGTTTGGGGCGTAAAAATAGTGAACCGTAGCCGGATTTCAGAATGCGGGGGCTTCCTCCGCTGTCCGGTTTTGAACATGCACCGTTCGCATGTGAACGTATATTTGTACCCGGACAAAGCCTTCCCTCAAGCCTGTGGCCGTTCTTCGAATATGGCAGCGTTCTTGCGGGCGGCTTACCGGTAAAACGCCGCCCATGTTCAGCAACTATCTTAAAATAGCCTTCAGGAACCTGCTGAAGCAAAAGAACATCTCCTTCATCAATATTACCGGCCTTGCCATGGGTATAGCCGTGGCTTTGCTGATCGGGTTATGGATCAGGGACGAGCTGTCCTTTGACCGGTACCACTGTAATTACGACCGGATCGCGGAGGTCTGGCAGCATTTCAGCAAAGGCGGCGAAGCGGGGGTTAGCAACTCCATCCCCATTCCGCTAAGTGACGCGCTCCGGAACGCCTATAGCGGCGATTTTGAAAAAGTAGTGCTGATGTCCGGCCTCGGCACGCATAATATTTCAACCGGTCAGCAGAAGTTCTCGCAGCAGGGCTATTTTATGGATAGCGGAGGCCCGGAAATGCTGTCCCTGAAAATGCTGCGCGGTACATATGCCGGGCTGAAAGACCCTTATTCCGTCATGCTGTCCGCCAGCCTGGCCCGCGCGCTCTTTGGGAACGCCGATCCGGTAGACAGCACCGTGAAGATCGATAACCGCCTGAACCTGAAGGTAACGGGCGTGTATGCGGACCTGCCGGACAATACCACCTTCGCGAATGTCACCTTCCTGGCGCCCTGGGCGCTTTTTGTATCGGAATGGAAATGGGTGCATGATATGAAAGATGAATGGCGAAACAATGCTTTCAAATTGCTGGTGCAGCTGGCGCCGCAAGCGGATATGGAAACGGCGTCGGCCAAAATAGCGGATTTCAAAAACCGTTTCGTTGAGCGGGACGATGATGTAAAGGAATCGCTTTTCCTGCATCCCATGCGCAAATGGCATTTATACAGCAAATTCGAGAACGGCGTGAATACCGGCGGGCGGATACAGTTCCTGTGGCTGTTCGGCGTCATCGGGCTGTTTGTGCTGCTGCTGGCCTGCATCAATTTCATGAACCTCAGTACCGCCCGTTCAGAAAAACGCGCCCGGGAAGTGGGGATACGGAAGGCCGTGGGCTCCCTGCGCGGGCAGCTCATCCGGCAATTCTTCAGCGAATCCGCGCTGGTGGCTTTACTGGCCTTTGCCGTTTCGCTGCTGATCGTGCAGCTGATGCTGCCCTGGTTCAATATGGTGGCGGACAAACAGATCAGTATTCCGTTTAGCGATATCGGGTTCTGGCTGACGGGCATCGGCTTCAGCCTGTTCACCGGACTTATTGCCGGCAGCTACCCCGCATTCTACCTGTCTTCCTTCCAGCCGGTCAAAGTACTGAAAGGAACTTTCCGTGCGGGCCGGTATGCGGCGCTGCCGAGAAAAGCGCTGGTAGTGGTGCAGTTTTCCGTTTCCATCCTGCTGATCTCCGGCACGGCCATCATTTATAAACAGATACAATTCGCCAAGAACCGCCCCGCCGGATATGAGCGCAACGGCCTGCTGTCCGTGCAGATGACCACGCCTGACATCTACGAAAATTACAAGATGCTTCAGCAGGAGCTGCTCAATACCGGCGCGGCCACTTATGTAGCGGTGTCGCAAGGCCCGCTCACCGACATCTGGTCGTGGAACGGCGGTTTTGAATGGAAAGGCAGAAGCCCTTCTATCGACAATGGTTTCGCGACCATCGGCGTGGAGCACAATTACGGAAAAACGCTGGGATGGAAGTTCGTGGCGGGAAGGGATTTTTCCGTTGACCTCGCAAGCGATTCCTCCGGCATCGTGCTTAACGAAGCGGCCGTAAAACATATGGGGCTGACAAACCCGGTGGGTGAAATAATAACGTGGAGGGATAAACGCTATACTGTTATAGGTGTGGTGAAGGATGTGATCATGGTTTCGCCCTACGATCCCGTACCGAGAACGGTATTTTACATTCTGCCGGAGCCGGGTAACTTCGTCAACCTCAAGCTGAATCCGGCGCTTTCCACCAGCGAGGCGCTGAAGAGAACGGCGGGCATCTTCCAAAAATACAATCCGGCCGCGCCGTTTGAATATACGTTTGCCGACCAGGAATATGGCAAGAAGTTCGGGGAAGAGGAACGTATCGGCACGCTGGCCACGTTGTTCGCGGCGCTGGCGATCCTGATCAGCTGTCTGGGATTGTTCGGCCTGGCTTCTTTCATGGCGGAGCAACGCACCAAGGAGATCGGCATCCGGAAGGTGCTGGGCGCATCGGCGTTTAATTTATGGCGCATGATGTCCCGCGACTTTGTGATGCTGGTATTGCTTTCCTGCTGTATCGCCACGCCGCTGGCATGGCATTTTCTGCACCGGTGGCTGCTGCAATATGAATATCATACGGAGATTACCTGGTGGATATTCGGCGGCGTGGGAACGGGCGCAGTGCTGATCGCTTTGCTGACGGTGAGCTATCAGACGACGAAGGCGGCATTGGCGAACCCGGTGCGGAGCTTGCGGTCGGAGTAGCTGGCCTTGAGCGATCAGAAGCGGAGCCTGCGGTCGGAGTAACCATCAATACTTCCCGAAAACGGCCGCTACTTTTTCCGCCCAGGACGTGTAGATATTTCCCGATGGATGCAGCTGGTCGGCCACCACACTATCCGGCAGCATGCCGTTCTTACGGTAGTCCGTTGTAATGTCGATGTAATGAAATCCCCTGTCCGCACTGATCCCCCGGTTAATGGCATTAAACCGGTCTATCGCCGCACTGATGACCGTATTATCCCGGTCGTTCGCAAAGGGCGTAACGCCCCAGTCCGGAATGCTGATCACAACGATCCTTTCCTTATCCGTCAGCTCCAGCGCTTTCGCTGCCAGCCATTCGAAAGTGGCGGCATAATCATCTTCAGACATACCACGGTATTGGTTATTGACGCCGATCAGCAGGCTCACGTGATCGTATGCGGGCAACAGGCGTGTCTGTTGCATATGCGCGATCAATTCATCGCTCGTCCAGCCGGTCTTTGCGATGATCTCCGGCGCATGGAGGCGCTGGCCTTCCGCGCGCAGCAGCTGCAATGCCTGGTAGGGGTAGCTTTCGTGCAGGGGCACTCCTTCCCCGATGGTATAGGAATCGCCTAAAGCGAGCCAGGTTTTCATTTGTTTGTATTTTGTTGGAACGCCCTGTGGCGGGCGTTCCTGTTAAAAATTCCTCAGCACTTCGTAGAAACGGTACACATCTGTAAACGAGCAGTACAGCGGCGCGGGCGCAAGGCGGATCACGCCGGGCTCGCGGTAATCGCAGATGATGCCTTGTTCCATCATTTTCGCATGAATGGCCTTCCCGTTTTCAGGGAAGAAGAGGGACAGCTGGGCGCCCCGTTGCTGCGGGTCCGCCGGTGTGATGATCTCGCAGGGCAGCGGCGACTGTTTTAACAGCGATTCGAGGTATGCCGTCAGCCGGAGGCTTTTCTCCCGCAATCTTTCCATGCCCGCGGCATCAAATATTTCCAGCGATGCTTTCAGCGCTACCATGTTAAACACCTGCGCCGTGCTGATCTGCCAGCCCGCCGCGCCCTTGCGCGGGATGAACCCCTTCTCCATTTTGAAGCGCGTGCTTTCATCATTCCCCCACCAGCCCGCCAGCCGCGGAAAAGAAGCATCGTTCCCGAAACGTTCGTGCACATAAAGACCGCCCGCCGCACCGGGGCCGCCATTCAGGTACTTGTACGAGCACCATACCGCGAAATCCACGTCCCACTCATGCAGCCGCAGCGGAATGTTGCCGGCCACATGCGCAAGATCATATCCCGCATAAGCGCCCGCGGCATGCGCCGCGGCAGTAATGGCGGGAAGATCATAGAATTGTCCGGTATAATAATTGATGCCTCCCATTAGTACCAGTGCAAGTGAATCGCGGTGCGTATGTATGGTTTCCAGGATGTCCGCCGTTTCCAGGAGCTTTGCGCCGGGGCGGGGTTTGATCTCGATGATCGCATTGTCCGGATCAAGGCCATGCAGCTTCACAAGGGTTTCCAGCGCATACTGGTCAGAGGGGAAAGCGCCGGCTTCCATGATAATGCGGAAACGTTCTTTACCGGGGCGGTAGAAGCTTTGCAGGATCAGGTGCAGGTTCACGGTGAGTGTGTTCATGACCGTTACTTCATCTTCGCTGCATCCCATCATGCCGGAAAGGGTTTTGCTGAAATTGTACTGGTAGTACAGCCATGGGTTCCTGGCGCGGAAGTATCCTTCCACCGCCATGTTCCGCCAGTCCTCCAGCTCCTGCGCAACAGCCGCTGAAACGGACTTCGCCTGTAATCCTAAAGAATTGCCGCAAAAATAAATACTGTCTTTTCCCTGGTGCTGTGGGAAATGGAATTGGTTTTTGAATGAAGCTAATGGATCTGCGGCATCCATTTGCTCCGCGTAGGGAGCAGACGCTTCCAATGGTTGTGTCATGACCGCAATATACAGAAATGACGCAGATAACAGCAGTCTAACAGCCACAGCGTTCAGCGAAAAATCGGTAACTTTCCTGTAACCAAAACAATTTTATATGGACCGCATACACTTGACCCTGTCAGCGGTGATGGTATTGTTCTTTGCAAGTACCAGTTTAACCCGGGCACAGACGACCCCCACAAAATTTTATCTGAAAGCAGCCGGTGGATATTTTTTCAGCGTATCACCCGGACAATTCCCCGATGTAGGCCCCTACCCGCCGAGGGACCAGCATAATTCCGTTAATCCCGTCACCGGCGAAACCACCGTCATATCCGAGAAAGTGCTCAGCGGATCATACGGCGCGGGCGTGAGAGGCGGATTGACGTTCGGGTACCAGATGAACCAGTACCTCGCGCTGGAAGGCACCTTCAACTATTACCGCAGCAAGGAAAACCTCATGACCCGCAACCTTACCACCATAGAAGGCACCAATACAGTAGCCGGAAGCGTGGAATCACGCGGATATGTCAATGCGGTGGACTTCGCGCCAAGCCTGGTGATCAGTCCGGGCTACGAAAAGTTCAACCCCTACGTGCGCTTCGGCCTGGTGGTGCCGCTGTGGGGCAAGATGACCATTGAAACGGACGCCGCGCGCACGAGCGCGGTACCCGGCCAGCCGGCCGCCGTTGTAGCGCAGACTACCATCCACAGAAAGGAAAAGATCGACCCCCATCCTACCCTCGGCTACCAGGGCGCGCTGGGCGCCACGTACGCTGTTTCCCGGCGGCTCGATATCTTCCTGGAAGCGGAATACCGCAACGTTGCCGTGAAGAGCAAAAGCAAAGAAATAACCGAATACGATGAAATGACCCGTGTGGTCAACACCACCAACGGACAGGTCATCTCCGAACAAAGCCGCGGCCTCTCCGACCTCAGCACGGCCGAAAGGGAAACAAGGTATGTGACCACGCTGGATCAAAATTCCAATACGCCCACCGGCACCACCGGTACGAAAACAAATTACAAGGATGACAACTCCCCCGCCGACGAACTGAAATCATACATCAACATCGGCGGCCTGGGCGCAAATCTTGGTATAAGAATAAAATTTTAATCCGTCGCATTGTGTAACCAAAAGGTTCCTTATATTTGTAACCATATAGTTACACAATTAAAACCACGTACAATATGAACAAGGAACCCTTTGTTATTGAACGCACCCTTGATGCACCCGCGGATGCTGTATGGCAGGCCATCACAGACCGCGACCAGATGAAGGAATGGTATTTCGACCTGGCGGAATTCAAGCCGGTAGTCGGTTTTGAATTTACATTTTCCGGCGGCAGCGAGGAGGAAACGTATGTACATCTCTGCAGGGTGACCGCAGTGGAGCCGGGCAAAAAACTGGCGTACACCTGGAAATACGAGAACTACCCCGGCGAGTCGGAGGTCACCTTCGAGCTGTTCCCCGAAGGCGGTAAAACCCGGGTGAAGCTGACGCACACAGGGCTGGAAACCTTCCCGGACAAACGCGATTTCAAAAGGGAAAGCTTTGCCGCCGGATGGACCGAGATCATCGGCAAGCTGCTTAAAAATTATGTGGAAAGTAAAAATCAGTCGTAATAGACCGGCAAAAACAACAAGGGCGCGGTGCCATCAGCACCACGCCCTTGTTATAGCAATCCGGGGAAGAGATTCCCCATTTTGCTGCTTCTTCAGGATTTTTTCTTCAGCTTGTCGTTTTTCAGCACCTTTTTGTTGTGCGTAGTATCATCGCCCTTACCGTCCTGCTCCTCATTCTTCCGGCTGTCCAGGTTATCCCTGATCTCCGGCCTCGGCGTATGCGCCATCCCCTGTTTCGGCTGTTTGTTCTGCTGATTGGATGTTTTCATAACAATACCGTTTTCCGGTAAAAAGTGGGAAAACCATGCCAAATGACGGAATTATTTTTTATATTTAGATACGGCATTCCACGTACAGATATGAGGCCCGTTCCAATGAAAAATGCCCGCCCCGTGCAGTTTGTTTGAAGAACCTTTTTTAACCCGTCAGTTATCTCTCATTCCACTAATTCTACACGTATGTCAAAGATTTCTACCCTTATGCTGATCTGTCTGCCCGTACTGTCTGCGCAGGCCCAGCAATCTGTCTACGGTCCCGTGGCCGAAGCCATACAGGCGAACACGCACAACCTTTTCATTTCCTCCAACGGAAATTATTACAAGCAAAACAACTCCGGCAGCAGCACCTTCCACTACTGGTGGAACTCCAATGGCCTGGATGCGCTGACGGACGGCTATCTCCGCACGCACTCGCAAACGTACCTGCAACGGATGAAAACGTTGCTGAACGGTATCAGAACTTCTAACGGCAACACCTATATCAATCACTTTTATGATGATATGGAATGGCTGGCCATTTCCAGCCTCCGCGCCTACGAGAACACCGGCGACGCGGATTACCTGAACGTTGCCAATACGTTGTGGACGGACATCCAGACCGGCATGCATCCCGAAAGAAGCTATGCCGTGCAATGGAATAAAAGCCAGCCCAATTCCTTCAACGCCTGCTCCAACGGCCCGGCCATTATTTTCGCGGCGCGGCTGCATCAGGTCACCGGCAACGCGGTAGCATTGCAGCGCGCGCAGTCCATCTACGCATGGCAGAAAAGCGTGCTCGTAGATCCTGTCAACGGCGCGGTGTGGGATGGCTATGATGCCGCCACCGGCAATACCAACACTTCGTGGATATTCTCCTATAACATCGGCACCTGGATCGGCGCGGCGCTGGAACTTTACCAGGTCACCGGCACGCAATCCTACCTTGATGATGCGGTGAAGACCGCGGAATACGCCATGAACAACCATCTGAGCGGCGGCGTATTCTTTACGAATGAAACCGGCGCCGGAGATGGCGGGCTGTTCAAAGGAATATTCATCCGTTACTTCACCCTGCTTGCCCGTGAAGGCGCCCTGCCCGCGGCCACCAAAGCCCGGTACGAGAACGCCATCCGCTCCAGCGCGCAGGCGCTGAACGGCCGCGGCATCAATGCGGGCAACCTGCTCATGAATCCCAACTGGACGACCAAACCCGGCGCCACCACAGATTACTCTACACAGCTCAGCGGCATCATGCTGCTGGAAGCCGCCGCCACGCTGGACCAGGTGTTCTTCTACAAACACCTGAACTTCGGCGGCTATTCCGGCGGCTTCTCCGCGGGCAGCCATACGCATAACGGCCTCATCGCCGGTGGCGTGGCGAATGACGACATCACCTCTTTCACCGTTCCCGCAGGGTTTGAAGTGCAGATGTTCGAGCACGACAATTTTGCCGGCGCCAGCACCACCCGCACGGCTACACAAGGCTGGATCGGCGGGGACTGGAACGACCGCGTATCGTCCGTCATCATCAATCATACGGCCGGCGACGGCCTGTCAGCGGAATATTTCAACGGCATCAACTTTAACACCTTCCGTTTCAGCCGCGATGATGAAGCCATCAATTTTGTATGGGGCAACGGTTCCCCGGATTACCGGGTGAATACGGACAGCTTCTCCGTACGCTGGACAGGGAAGATACAGCCGCGCTACACGGAAGTCTACACCTTCTACGTCAACAGCGACAACGGCCGGAGGCTCTGGATCAACAACCAGCTGATCATCGATAAATGGATCGATGACTGGGGCGTGGAATATTCCGGTACGATCAGCCTTACCGCGGGCCAGCAGTACGACATCCGGCTGGAATATTTCGAGCACAACGGCGGGGCGGACTGCAAACTGGAATGGGCCAGCGCCTCACAGGCAAGAGAAGTGGTACCGAAAAGCCAGCTGTACACGCCGCTTTCCGCCGGCAGCATGGCTTACCGCCCGCAGATCATGGAAGCCACGCCGGCATTGCTCATCGCCGGCCCCAATCCATTCCGTGATGTGGTGAAAATAACAGTTGAAAATACTATGGAAGAAACGCTGCAGGTAAGGTTGTACAATATGAGCGGTATGGAAGTAACAGCGCCGCAGCAGATATTGAACGGACAAACGGTCAACTTATCCGCTGTGCCCGCGGGCGTTTACATCCTGCGCGTCATGGCCGGCAAGAAAATATACACGCGGCGGATGCTGAAATATTAATGCTCGGCAGAGGATACATCAAAACAATTCCTGTAAGAGAAAAGGGGCTGACCAGCAAATGCATTACCTCCACTTTGGGAGGCTGCAAAGCACTGGTTAGCCCCGATTTTATATGTCAGAAGTTACGCAGAGCGCCGGTATTTCCGCCGGTATTCCTGCGGCGTCAGCCCCGTCACCCGTTTAAAAATACTGCGGAACGTCTTCAGGTCATTATACCCCACGTCATACATCAGCGTGCTGATGTTCTGGTTGTTCTTTTCCAGCGCTTTCTTCGCGGATTCGATCTTTACGCGCTGAAGATATTCCAGCGGCGTGTTCTGCGTGGCGCTTTTGAAACGGCGGATGAAATTGCGTTTGCTCATATTCGTCTGCTCCGCGATCTGCTCGATGGATATCTGCATGTGATAGTTCTGTTCGATGTAAGACTGCGCCCGGAGTATCTCTTCATCCTCATGCCTGCGCTGGCCCTGGAATACGGTAAAATGCGCCTGGCTCACCCTGTCCATATCGATCGCGAACATCTTGCTGACCTGGATACTGATATCCCTCCCGCAGAACTTCTCAATGAGGTACAGCACGAGGTTCAGCGATGAGAAAGCACCGCCGCTGGTGTAGATGCCTTCCTGGTCCGTCATCACAATATCCGCCAGCAGCTTCACATCCGGGTACCGTTGCTGCATGTCCGCAATCGCCATCCAGTGGGAAGTACAGCACTTGTTGGACAGCAAACCTGCTTCAGCCAGGAAATAGCTGCCGAGGCAGAGGCTGGCAACTTCCGTACCCTCATCGTGCCTGGCGCGGAGCCATCTGATGAGCGCTTCGTTCTTTGCAAGCACCGCATCCGGTACGCCGTTGAATGCCGGCGCAAGGATCAGGTCGGTTTCCCCCACTTCATCCAGCGTTTTACAGCTGACGAACTGGGCGGGGACCTGCAGCTGTATGTTCCTGATCTTTTCGCTGACCAGTGTTATTTCAAAGGCCGGGGGCTCTCCTTCGCCCTCCAGCAACCTGTTGGTGCCGATCAGCATGTCCATCACCCCTGAAGCGGAAGACAGAATAACATCTTCATATACGAGCATTGCGATCTTTTTCATGGCCTCTTTTTTAATGTAAACTTACGCCTGTTAAAATGCCGGGGAAAGGGCGATTGTGGCAATAAGAGGGGGTATTGCGACATTTTCCCCGCAACCGGTCTGGCATACCGATTGTTTTGTATTTCACAATCAAACGGACCCACTCATGAAAAGCAAAGCCTCCATCAAGAGCCACCCCATGCACCCCATGCTTGTAGCGTTCCCCATCGCCTTCTTTACCGGCGCCCTGTTGTTCGATGTACTGGCCGTGCTCCGGGAAAGCGACGCTTTCTGGCAAACGGGCTTATATCTCGAAGCAGCAGGCGTGGTAGCCGCGATACTTGCGGCCATTCCGGGCGCTATCGATTATTTCGGTACCGTTCCGCCGCGCAGCAGCGCAAAGAAAAGAGCCACCAGCCATGCACTGCTGAACATCTCCATGCTCGTGCTGTTTGTGATAGCGCTGATATTGCGGGAAGACCGGGCGTTCATGCCTTTCGTGATCATCGGGTTGGAGCTGGCGGGTTTTATATTGATGGGTTTTGCGGGATGGATGGGCGGCACACTGGTATACCGCAACCAGATCGGTGTAGACCCGCGCTACGCGCATGCCGGGAAATGGAAGGAAGTGTACCTGGACGGCAAGGAAGGGCCGTTGATCGTAGCGGAAGAAAATGAATTGAAGATCAACCAGATGAAACTGGTACATTTACATGGCCGGCGGCTGGTGATCGGCAGAACGGAAGAGGGATACGTGGCCTTTGCAGATCATTGTACACACCGCGGCGGCTCCCTGGCCGGAGGCGCCATGATCTGCGGCACGGTACAATGCCCCTGGCACGGGTCGCAGTTTGATGTGAAAACCGGCGCCGTGACCGCGGGGCCTGCGAAAACGGCCATTGCCGTTTATCCGCTCACGGCATCCAACGGAAAAATATATCTTGACAGCCATGTCATACACCATTCATATTAAAAGAGTATACGAGCCATTTGAGAAAAGCGACGGTTTCAGGGTGCTGATAGACGGCCTCTGGCCACGGGGGCTTAAAAAAGAAGCCGTGCACGCTGACGAATGGCTGAAAGACATTGCGCCTTCCACTACCCTCCGCAAATGGTTCGGGCATGATCCCGACAAATGGACCGCGTTTAAAGAAAAGTACCAAACGGAGCTGAAAGGATCGGATGCGCTGCAAACGCTGATCGAACATATCAGGCAGCATAAAAAAGTAACCCTGCTGTACGCCGCCCGCGATGAAGCGCATAACAATGCGCAGGTATTGCAGGAGTATTTGCGGAAAAAGCTATCGTAAAGCGGGACCAGTAAATATCACCGGCCCCGCTGCTTATTGATCTCCGTTTTTATTCCTGCGGCATTGCGCTCATGTCCATGAACATGTACTCCCAGAGATGACCGTCCAGGTCACGAAAGCCATGCCCGTACATAAAGCCATGGTCCTGTTTGTCCAGCGGCGTAGTAGCGCCGGCGCTCACTGCTTTGCTCACGATCTCATCCACTTCCTCGCGGCTTTGCGCGGAGAGGCAAATGATCGCTTCGTTGGATTTGGAAGTATCCGTCACCGGTTTCTTTGTGAACGTCTGGAAGTAAGGTTCCACCAGCAGCATCACGAAAATATTATCGGAAACGATCATGCTGGTAGCATTCTCGTCTGTAAACTGCGGGTTGAATGTGTAGCCCAGTTTGGTAAAGAATTCCACACTTTTGTTGAGATCTTTCACCGGTAAGTTCACGAAAATTTGTGTTGCCATATACTTAGTGTTTTTTGATTTGTTGATGCAAACATAGGAGCATTTTTCAAGGATGCTGATGGGGGATTACGACAACATACGGGGTGAGTTACGACATTCCCGCGAAGCAGCAGGAAGAACGGTTACACGCAACTAATTTCGCTGCATCCTTCAGCCTTGCCGAACGCCCCGTCCGCAAGGCTTTTGCATTTATACCGCTAAAACGCATTCAATTTTAGCAGCGCCGATCATGGAAAGTTTATTTGAAAACTCAACCTAAATATGTACCTTGGTCCCACAATAACTATAAAAGCGTCTACATTACAGAAATGCCATAAACTGGCCTTATTTTTGAAGACAGTGATAGTTTTACGAGCCATTACTAAGACCCGAAAGTACCCATGAAAACCGCGATATAATAACCGTATCGCAAAATGAACGTAAACGTTATGATTGTTAACAAGTAAAAAGAAACAGTGCCAAATTTAAAAATCTAATCGAGCGACATCCGCCAGTAAAGTAACAGCCATTCACTTTTATTAATTGATCGACTGATCGACGCCGTTGATGATTCAGCGGGGAGATTTATTGCCTGCAACAGTTGACAGGCAGTAAACCTGTTGATAAATCCATGGAAGGAGGAGTTTGTTTGCGTAATGACGAACAGATCAGGGGACACCGTTGACGGATCAACGGAACGGGAGCGCTTTTGTCAAAAAAACTTTTATTATCCGATGAAGGAAGCGATGAAGGAAACTTTGCACGAACGATGAATAACTGATTTACTGAACTAAACTATTGTGTGCGCGTATGAAAAAAACACTTTTCATTCAGTTACTGTCATGCCCTGACTTTTCTGCTACCAGACTACGTTACAGGGTATTTTCTCCACATTCAACATAAACCACGTCTAACCGGAATCAAATAAAATTCTGCTCATCCCTTTTTTGTTACCTGATCCTCACAATCAAAATTTTATCATCATGAAGAACTCAACCCAATTTCAAGCCCGGCATTTGCACAAGTTGCTAAAACGATTTTGCAGGCACTTTGCGGGCAGGGCGTCCATTTTATCCGCGCTGTTTCTCCTGGCTTGCGCAACCGTATTTGCACAGGGAAAACAGGTGACCGGATCTGTTACAGATGACAGCGGTGTTGCCATCCCCAACGTGAGCGTCCGCATCAAAGGTACTACCAGCGGAACTTTCACCGGGGGCGACGGCAAGTTCAAGCTCAATGTGCCCAACGATTCCGCTGTGCTTGTGATCAGCACCATCGGCTACGAAACACAGGAGCTGACCGTTGGATCGCAGACAGACATCAAGATTTCACTCAAAACTTCTGTCAGCCAGCTGTCGGACATTGTGGTGGTAGGTTACGGCTCCGTGCAGAAGAGAAACCTCACCAGCGCGGTGACCACCGTTAACAGCAAAGACTTCCTGCAAGGCGGTTACAACAGCCCCTTGCAGATGATCGACGGTAAAGTGGCGGGTGTTACCGTATCCAATCCCGCTGCCGCGGACCCTAACCGGGGCACGGACATACAGATACGCGGCGCCGCATCGCTCGAAGCCGGCAACGGCCCGCTCGTGGTTATTGATGGTATGCCGGG
This sequence comes from Chitinophaga cymbidii, assembly GCF_007992715.1. Lineage (GTDB taxonomy): Bacteria > Bacteroidota > Bacteroidia > Chitinophagales > Chitinophagaceae > Chitinophaga > Chitinophaga cymbidii. Next base: position 205,296 of record NZ_BKAU01000004.1, on the reverse strand, counting down.
CGGAGACCTCCGCAACATTGCGCAGCAGGATATTGAATCCATCACGGTACTCAAAGATGCATCCGCCGCAGCCATCTACGGCTCCCGCGGCGCCAATGGCGTGGTGCTGGTGCAGACCAAAAGAGGCAAAAGCGGCGATGTGAGCGTTACGTACGACAGCTATGTGGAACATGACGTGGTGGCCGCCAAACCCGAGCTGCTGTCTGCCGAGGAGTTCCTGGAAAAAGGCCGGGATACGGACAGAGGCGCGCGCACCAACTGGTACAACGAGCTGCTCCGCACCAATAATTTCGGTACCAACCAGTTCCTCACCGTATCAGGCGGTACGCCCAACAGCATCTTCCGGCTTTCCGGCAACTACAGAAGCAAAACAGGGATAGACATCGCCACCGAACGGAAGGAATACGGGTACCGCGCCAACTTCCAGCAGAAAGCGCTCGACGGCGTGCTGGAATTTACCGGCAACCTCTCGCAGCGTATCGCGAAAGAAGAGTACACCAATTACAATGCCTTCCAGCAGGCGGTGAAGCTCAACCCTACCCTGCCCGTGATGGATCCGGACAACCCGCTGAACTATAACACCCTGCAGGGGTATGATACCTACAATCCGGTGCAGGACCTCCTGGCGCGGGAGAACGGCGCCGATCAGAACTATTCCATCGTGGACCTCAACGTGAAGCTCAACATCCTCAAAAACCTCAGCACCGAAGTAAAAGTGGCCCGCCAGGGACATGAAATGCTGAGAAGGGAATATTATACTTCCAAATCAGCGGAATCCGTGCAGAACGACCGCCTGGGCAGGGCGCGCCTGCAAAGCGAAAAATGGACGGACTATACGCTGGAATGGCTCGGCAATTACAACACGCGCATCGACAAACATGATATTGCGTTGATGGGCGGCTACTCCTACCAGGAATTCAATAACCAGGCCTTCTGGGCGGAGAACATGGATTTCATTTCCGACGGCTTCGGCTACAACAACCTGGACGATGGCAGCTGGAACCTCGAAGAAGGCCGCCTGGGCATGGATTCCTACAAGAGCAAGGAAAAGCTCATCGCTTTCCTCGGCCGTCTTAATTATAATTTCGACAACACTTACTTCCTCACCGCTTCGTTCCGTTACGAAGGGAACAGCAAGTTCGGCGCTAACAACAAATGGGGGATGTTCCCCGCAGTGTCTGCCGCATGGCGCATTTCCAACCTGGAAGCCCTGAGAGGCAGCAGCGTGATCAACGACCTTAAAATTCGTGCATCCTATGGCGTTACCGGCCGCTCCGGCTTTCCGCGCTACACCTCCCTCGCCAAGTACGCGCCGTATGGCCGTTACCTCAACGATGAAGGTGAATGGGTGCGTGTTTACGGGCCGGGTAACAACTTCAACCCCAACGTGCAGTGGGAAAGAGCAGTCGCTTACAACATCGGCCTTGATTTTGCCTTGCTGGACAACAGGCTGACCGGTAGCCTCGATGTATTCGACCGCCGCAGCCGGGACATCCTCGGGAACTACGACGTGCCCGTGGGCGCCTACCTGCATGAACAGATGTTTGTGAACGTAGGTACCACCAGCTCCAAAGGCGTTGAGCTGACCGCTAACTGGAAAGTAGCCGCCACAAAGGATTTCACGTACAACACCAATGTCACCGCATCTTATATCAAAACAAAGCTGGTGACCTGGTCCAACAACGAATTCCACGGCAACTTCCGCTACCTGCAGAACCTTCCCTCTCCCGGCAATCCCGGTCCCGCTTACCGCCTTGATCCCGGCACCGAGCTGGGCAGCTTCTACGGCTACAAATATGCGGGCGTGGATGAAGAAGGCAGGATACTGATCTGGAAAGACGGCGTGGTAGGTAAAGAGAAGATCATTGCTTCCAGCGAAGGCAATGCGGATCGCGACAGGGCGTACATCGGCCACGGCGCGCCGCGCTACGAGCTGGCATGGGGCAACAACTTCACTTACAAAAACCTTGACCTGAGCCTGTTCTTCCGCGGACGTTTTGATTATGACATCCTGAACCTTTACCAGATGTACTACGGCCTGCAGGCGGAGCCCGGCATCAACCTGCTGGCGGACGCCTACTCCCGCAACGGCCACATCAAATCCGGTAAAGTGATCACCGATTACTTCCTGGAGAAAGGCGATTATTTCAAGCTGGACAACCTTACGCTCGGATGGTCGCCCAACCTTGGCGTACAGGCGATCAGGAACTTCCGGATCTACGGCAGCGTCAGGAATGTATTCACCATTACGAAATACACCGGGCTTGATCCCACGGTGGTGAATGTAACCGGCCTCACACCGGGCTATGGCGATCTGGGCGTATACCCGATCACAAGGACCTTCACTTTTGGTGCGCAGGTAACATTCTAACTATGAACATTAAACTCACAGACATGAACATGAAGAAACTATGCAGCGTCATGCTGTTATCGATATTCGCCGCTACATCCTGCACGAACCTGGACGAAGAACCATTTGATGTAGCGCCCGCCGACCAGTATTATACCAGTAAAAAAGCGGTGACCGCGGCTTTGCTGCGGCCGTATGAACATGCGCACTGGTGCGGATGGGACGGCGACCGCTGGATACTCTCCGAGCTAACCGCGGACCAGTTCGTATGGACGCAAAAAGGAAAACACGGTTATGATGGCGGCGACTGGGTGCGCATGCACGGCCACACCTGGACGCCCGACGACGGGCATATCAACGGCGGATGGGTAGGCCCCTACCAGGGCATTGCACAGTGCAACGTGATCATGAAAGATCTCGCCGGCCTTGACTATTCATTGTTTGACATGACCGAGGAAGACCAGCAGCAGCATGTTGCCGAACTGCGCGTGCTCCGCGCCTGGTTCTACCTCTTCCTGATCGATTATTTCCGGGACATTCCGATCTATACGGAACCCCAGACCATCGCAGCGCAGTCCACCCCGCAGGAAGTATTCACCTACATCGAAACCGAGCTGAAAGAAGCACTTCCCCTGCTGCCCAAGAACGGCGGCGTTGGCCGCTGGGATCAGGGCGGAGCGGCCGCATTGCTCGTTCGCCTGTATCTGAACGCGGAAAAATGGATCGGCACAGCGAAATACACAGAATGCGCCACCGTAGCGCAGGACCTCATTGACGGGGATTACGGCACCTACTCCATTGACACGGACTACCGCGGGCCGTTCCGCTCCGGTATCAAGGATTACCGTTCCCCGGAAAACATCTTCGAATTCCCCCACGCCAAGAATCTCTACGAATTCAGCTGGATGTACAACGCTACGATGCATTACCAGTCACGTTACTCGCTGGACAATGACTGGGGTTCCTGGAACGGTATTCACCTCACCCCTTCCCGCAACCCGGACGGCGCGCTGTACACCTACAAGCTCGGCATGCCGTACGAAAGGTTTGCCGCCACCGACAAAAGGAAACAGGCATTCCGGACCACTTCCAAAAATGCGGATTACGAAGGCTTCTTCCTGATCGGCCCGCAATATGAATTTAATACCGCGACCGACTTTGGCTTCGACAGTACCAAGCCCGTCAACGGCACGGAAGAGTACAACGGCAAGCCGCTGGTGTATGTGGACCAGGTGGCGAGGTTCTCTGAAAAGCCCGGCGGGCGCTGGAATGAGGGCTCGCATGTGATCACGGGGGAAGAAAATTCAGGCGTAAGGCTGATCAAGTTCCCCTGGCTGCCCATGTCGCAGCAGTTCTTCCAGTTCAACTCCGCCACGGAGATCAGGCTCGCGGAGATCTACTATTCGCTCGCGGAATGCAAATACCGCGCGGGCGACGTACCGGGCGCAGCCGCGTTGCTGGATGCCGTGCGCAGCAGGAATTTTGCGCTTGCGGACTGGCCGGCGCAAAGCTATGTAACGAACATCGCAAGACTGACGGATGATGAATTTGTAAATGAGCTGGGCCGCGAATTTATTGGTGAACGTCACCGCAGAACGGACCTCGTGCGCTGGAACAGGTTCGGCAATGAATGGTGGGACAAACCGGCTGACAGCAGGGACAGAAGTGTATTCCCCATACCTGCAAGGGCGTTGAATTCCAATCCTTTATTGAAACCGAACGGGTTTGAGTAACCAGTTCATGATGCATGAGAAGAGGGGCTGGCTTTTGTAGCCGGCCCCCTTTTTTTATGTGGCGAAATAGCACGATTTTTGCGTAAAACGACCTTAAAGCAACGAGCATGGCCACATTTGCTGAAATGATCAATAGCGACAAGCCGGTACTGGTGGATTTCTTCGCCACCTGGTGCGGTCCCTGCAGAACGATGGAACCCATCCTTAAAAATCTGAAAAGTGATCTCGGAGAAGCCGCCACCATTATTAAGGTGGATGTGGACAAGAACCCCGCGGCAGCGATGGCCTACCAGGTGCAGGGCGTCCCCACGCTGATCCTGTTCAAAAACGGCAAGGCATTGTGGCGGCAATCAGGCGTCGTGCAGGCAAAAGAGCTGGAACAGATGATCAGGGCTCATTCCTGAGCTTTCGTTAAGCCGGGTCGTATAACGTCGTTGCAGGAAGAATTAACGAGATAAAGGAAAATAAGGATCCCCGGCAACGCTGATGTAAGGGAACATGTCATTGCCCGGCGTATTGATGAGCGGGCCAGCATTCACCGGAGCCGCCCATCCGGAATCGTTCTTAACGCAGTAATAGATGTCCGTTCCGCCGAGCCCTCCAGGCCTTTCCGAAGCAAAATACAGGATATTGCCGTCGGGGTGCAAGGCAGGTTCTCTTTACTATTATAGGGTTGTTCAAAAGCTCATATACTCAATTAAACATCGGTCTGCTCAAAAGGTTGTCAATAGTAAAAAAATAAGCAACAGCAGGAGCACACGTCTGCACAGGGCTACCCCAAAGCCTCCCGCACCGCGGGCGCCACTTTCGTACCAAACAACTCAATCGCCTTCAACACCTTCCCATGATCGATATATCCTTTAATGAGCTGCCCAAGGAAGCGGGTATGTTTGAACAGCCCGTGCTGGTAAATGATCTTGTCCGTCACCTCCTGCACATTGCCCACGAACAGCGGGCCTTCCGGCAGGCGCATGATCTCGAACTGGTCGCGGGTGATGGGTGACCATCCGCGCTCCTTTCCTACCCTGTTCATCAGCTTTTCGTAGGAAGGAAAAAATTCGTCGGCGGCCTGATCTGAATTTTCGGCGATGTGGAATTGTGAGTTAATACCGAGTTGCAGTGCTGCGGGGTCATGCCCGGCTTCCCGGGCGGATTTGCGGTATAGTTCAACAAAAGGTACATATTGCGCCGGTCTTCCACCGAGAATGGCCACCATCATCGGCAGGTTCAGCCGCCCGGAGCTGACAGCGGAAGCGGGCGTACCACCCACGGCGCGCCACACCGGCAACGACGGCTGTAACGGTCTCGGATATATGCCTTTCTGAAAAAGCGGCGCCCTGTATTTTCCTTTCCAGGTGATCACCTCCTGCTCATTGATGCGCAGCAGCAGGTCCAGTTTCTCGTCGAACAAAGCATCATAGTCCTGCAGGCTGTAGCCGAACAGCGGGAATGATTCGGTGAACGAGCCCCTGCCTGCCATGATCTCCGCCCTTCCGCCAGATACCAGGTCCAGCGTAGCGAAGTTCTGGAATACGCGCACCGGGTCCGCCGAACTAAGTACGGTAACGGAGCTGGAAAGACGTATCTTCTTTGTGGCCGTTGCCACCGCTGCCAGCGCTACTTCCGGGGCGGATATGATGAAGTCGGGGCGATGATGTTCGCCGAGCGCATACACGTCCAGCCCGCTCTCATCGGCCATTTTTGCTTCCGCGATCAATTCCTGCATGCTGCGGTGCGATGCTACTGCCTTTCCCGATACGCCTTCGGGCTGTACTTCTCCGAAGGTGCTGATGCCTAATTCCATATTACTGATTTTTATGAGCGCGAATTTACGGGAAATTGAGGTAAGCAGGTGGAATGGGGCCGCAACGAAGGATGTTATCTTATTTCTTCCTGTTCTGCAAAGCGATCTCTTTGATCACATCCTGCGCAAACCCGCTTCTTTCCAGCACACCGGTAATAAATGCCGTCTTTTGCTCAACATATCCATCTATGTCATCGGCAAATGCAACGGCCAGTTGTTTCTTCAACGACCCATACTGCACCGCCGCTTCGGGATTCGCACGCAGATAGTCACGGAACTTTAAATGATTGAGGAGGCTATCGCTGCCGGCCAGGCAAACGTAAAGATGATGCGCAACTGTGGAAGATGAAGGCGCCCTGAAAGCGTAACGGTCTTTGATGCCCAGGTCACCGGCATACTGATACCCGATACTTTCCAGTATTTTTATCACCGCGGGCAGCTTTTCTTCATCATCGATAATGATATCGATGTCCAGTATCGGCTTGGCCGGCAAGCCGGGCACGGAAGTGCTGCCTACATGCTGTATGTCCGCGGCCAGATGGCCGAGATGCTGCTCATATATCTTTTTAAGACGTTCATATTCCACTGGCCATTGCGGGGAATAATCTTCGATCGTGATTCTGCTCATAACCTCCGCATTTCCCAGATACCCGTGCTCAAATACTCCACCCGGCTACCTGCTTCATTAATCACCGACCATTCAATTTCCCATTCTCCCGCAAATGCCCCATCGCGGTATTCTCCGTAATAATGAATATCCATAAATACCGGCTCTCCCCCCGGATCGGTCTCCATATACTTTTTTATAAAACTAATGTAGCCGTCCTCGATATAACCTTTCACAACTGCTTCCAGCTGCTCTTCATCCATATCCATGCACATCCCTTCCAACTCGCCATCGTCATCCACCTGTATGTCGATAATAAAAGGCACGGAGAGCCCTCTAAGCTCCTCAGCGTACTCATCCCCGTAAGTATATTGCCCCGTCCATTTGCCGGCGTACAGTTCTTCCATACTTTTTATTTTCCTTTATATGCCAGTTGCTCCACTATCTCACCGCTTTCCCGCACGATCAATCCTTTCTCAACAAAGTCAAAAGTAAGATCGCGCTCGCGGGAAAAGAAGAGATGATCATTTTCAGGATAAATATCCATCTTTTTATCACCATTGACGATCACCAGCCGGTTTTCTTCCTTTTCGATGATCAGCGATGGGGTATGCGGACCGGCATACGTTCCGGCGTAACCGCTGATCACGGCATCCGGCAGCGTAACCGCCTTGCGTTTGTTGACGTACTTCACGGGGCCATGATCGTAGCTGAGTACGCGGGACATTTTCCATTCACCGTTCTTCAGCACCCATACGTGCGTGAATTTCGCCTGTCCGTCCAGCCGCTCCGCCTTACCTTTTTCCAGGATGTAAAATACATGATCGCCGGAGATGATCGCTCCGTAAATAGTGTCTGACTGCTGCAGCGGATATACCTTTACGCTACCTTCGATCACTTCCCGTCTCAGCCCGAAGCCCGTGTTGCTGCACAAATTCGCTTTCATGTTGCTGGTCAGCCTGTCGGCTCCCTGCGTGAGGCCGCCTTTGTCGTGATAAAACTCCACATCGTCCGTAAAAAACTGCCGGAACGCCGGCAGGTCGCATTGATTGTACGCCTGCCAGAACAGGCTGTCCTTTTCCAGGATCGTGGCGGTCAGGGATTGTGCGAAGGATGGAGCGGCAAACAACATCAAAAGCGGGATGATGATCTTCATGGACTGTTTGTTAAGCTACTCCTAAATTAGCAAATACTTCCCGGTTAGTGATCCTTCGGCGTTCAGAATTTCCTGCGGCGTTCCTTCAAATACGATCCTGCCGCCGTCTTTGCCGCCACCGGGACCGAGATCTATGATCCAGTCCGCATGCCGGATCACATCCGTGTTATGTTCTATCACCACTACCGTATTGCCGAGGTCCACCAGCCGGTCGATGATCTCCAGCAAATGGCCGGTATCCGATAAATGCAGGCCGGTGGTGGGTTCATCCATCACATAGATGCTTCCGCTTTTGTGCAGTTCGCCGGCCAGCTTGATGCGCTGACATTCGCCGCCGGAAAGCGTGCTGAGCGGCTGGCCCAGCGTGAGGTAATCCAGCCCCACGTCGTACATGGCTTTCAGTTTGTTCTTTACTTCCTTGCGCTGAAAGAAATCCAGCGCCTGTTCCACCGTCATTTCCAGCACGTCCGTGATGGTCTTGCCATGCAGGGTGTATTGCAGCACCTCTTCGGAAAAGCGCTTGCCGTTGCATATCTCGCAGATGGTGCGGATAGGTTCCAGGAAAGCGAGGTCGGTGAAAATGAAGCCGAGGCCCTGGCAACCGGGACAAGCACCTTTGGAGTTGAAGCTGAACAGCGATGCGCTTACTTTGTTGGCTTTGCCGAAGAGCTGGCGGATGTCGTCCATGATGCCGGTATAGGTGGCCGGGTTGGAGCGGATGGAGGCGCCTACGGCGGACTGGTCTATCACCACCGCTTCCGGGTGTTGCGACAGGAATACTTTGTTGATCAGCGAGCTTTTGCCGGAGCCTGCCACGCCGGTTACGGCCGTCAGTACGCCGGTGGGAATATCGATGGAAATGTTCCGCAGGTTGTGGATATGGGCGTTACGGATGGAGAGCGCGCCGGTGGGTTGCCTCACTTTGTCTTTCAGCGTTGTTTTTTTGTGGAGGAACCTGCCGGTGAGGGTATCCGCCTGCAACAGCCCGTCATAGCTGCCCTGGTATACCACTTCTCCGCCGTTGCTGCCGGCTTTGGGGCCGATGTCCACAATATGATCGGCAATGCGGATCACATCAGGGTCGTGCTCCACCACGAGGATGGTGTTGCCCTTGTCGCGCAGCTTCACGAGCAGTTCGTTCAGACGGTGCACGTCCCGCGGATGCAGGCCGATGCTCGGCTCGTCGAAAATATAGATGATATCAACAAGGCTGCTGTTGAGGTGTTTCACCATTTTGATGCGCTGTGATTCCCCGCCCGAAAGCGTGGCCGTTTCCCGGTCGAGGCTCAGGTAACCGAGGCCGATATCCACCAGGTGCTGCAGGCGCATGGCCAGCGAAGCGATCATCGGCGCGGCAATGGGGTCTTGTATCTTTTCCACGATGCCTACGAGGGCGGAAACTTCCATGGCGGACATCTCGGCGATGTTCAGCCCGTTGATGCGGCAGCCCAGCACGGCGGCGTTCAGCCGCGCGCCCTTGCAAGCGGGGCATGTTCCCATTTTCAGGAACTGCTCTGCATTTTTTCTTGTCCGCTCGGACATTTCGGCGGCATCTTTCTGGATGTACAGCCGGTTGAATTTATCTATCAGCCCTTCGAACTTCGCTGTGATGGGCACATTGTTGTCCAGCGCGGTTTCAAAGGTACCCTTTCCGTAAAGCAGCGTCTGCCACTCGTCTTCCGTGTAGTCTTCCAGTTTTTTGTCGTTATCCAGCAGGCCGGAATACACATAGCTTTTCCAGTACCAGGTACCTACGCCGAAGGTGGGGAACAGGATAGCGCCTTCATTGAGTGATTTCGATCTATCCAGGAACCTGTCCAGGTCCACTTCTATCTTCTGCCCAACGCCCATGCATTCCGGGCACATGCCGGAGGGATCGTTGAAGGAGAAAGTGTTGGAATAGCCCACGAACGGCTGCCCGATGCGGGAGAACAGCAGGCGCAGCACGGCGTAAATATCGGTGATGGTACCCATGGTAGAGCGGGAATTGCCGCCGAGGCGCTTCTGGTCGATCACGATAGCGGTAGATAGATGCTCGATCACGTCTGCTTCCGGCTGGCTGATGCGTGGCAGGCGGTTGCGGATGAACATGCTGAACGTTTCGTTCAGCTGCCGCTGCGCCTCTGCGCCGATGGTATCGAATACGATAGATGATTTCCCGGAACCGGAAACGCCGGTAAAGATCGTGATCTGCCTTTTCGGGATGTCCAGCGATACATTTTTGAGATTGTTCTCGCGGGCGCCCCTGATCCTGATATATTCCTGCTGCATGGTAAAAAGATTTGCCGCAATTTCTGCATTGCCTGGCGGCTGTTATACGGAAAAACGGATTTTTATTGCTGCGGAACGGATCAATTTTCGTGCCCCGGTAGCTGACGCAAAAAAGGCGCACCCTGCTTTTCAGGATGCGCCTTTTATTCATAGAATAGTTGTTTATGTTATTCTTCCCGGTGCAGAATATCCGCGGGTGCGCCGGGGATACCGTCCACCTGCTTGATGACCGTGCCGTTGTGGCCGGTGCTGATATCCAGGAAGTAGAGGCTGCCCTCCGTTCCGGCCACCAGCAGGTCGCCGTTGTTCAGCACTTTGAGCATGGTCACTTTCTTGCCGTTAAAACCGGCGTCCAGCGTGCGCAGCTCTTCACTGAGCGGATTGTAGCGGTATATCTTGTCGTTGGACGTAAAGAAGAACACGCGGATGGGCGAGCTGGCCCATTTGGTGTCTGCCGTGAGCAAGGAAGCGCCGGCAAACTCACGTTTCTCCAAAGCCCTGAACGTTCTGTTCCCGCCGGTGAACTGCACGGAGAAGCGCAGTTCTATTTTTTTACCCATGCTGTCGCAATACGCATACAGGTTATCGTCGTTGAACCGCTCCATGTGGATCAGGTCCATTTTGAGATTCTTCGGATTGAAGGCCGTATCGGGAATGGCAACCGTATAAGATGAGGTATCGAAGTAAGTATTGCCGAGGAAGCGGACGAATTGCTTTTTGTTCTTCTCGAAGCCGAACAGGTAGGAATCGCCGGGGTTGTCGTAGCCGTTCTGCAAGAGCTGCGGATGCAGTGCATAATTTCCTTCGATGGGCACGCCCCAGAAGCCGTAGTACGGCCAGAACGGCGCTGTTTCAAAGGTCCCGCGGTACACTTTGCCGTTGAAAACGCCGGTGGTCAATCCGTCGATCATATTCAGCATGTAGTCTACCCGGATGTTGTCAGGCGCTTCGTAGAAATTTTCCGCGAGGGTTTTGGAGCGTTGCAGGGTGCTCGCATCCAGCTGCACGGCGCCGCTGCCGCCACCGCTGTAGGTCAGCCAGTAGAAATTGAGCTGGTTCATGTAGAACTGGTGACGGATGGGCACCAGTTGCATGCCGCCGCCCGGCAGGGATTCGCCGTTCACCGCCTGGTAAATGTCGGGTTGCACGGTGCCGTCCGGTTTCAGGAACGAGAGAATGGAATGCTCGCCCTGGTTGCTCAGTACCAGGGTGCCTCTTGTAAACTCGGTCTGGCCTTTGATCACAAACTCATAGAAGTACCGCTGGCCGGTGTTATTGTCCTGCACCTTCAGCAATACATTATAACGGTTCGGCCCGAGACCGAATACGATCCGCAGTTCCTTCCCTTCATAATCCAGTGTGGTGGCCTTTTCCGGCACGCTGATCTTCCAGAAGCAGGAGTAATCGTTGTTACCGGAACGCAGCGTTATTTTCGGGCTGACGATCAGGCTGTCTCCCGAAATGGCTACGTAAGCCGTATCCAGGTTGGTAACAACCGGATCGGGAACATCGATGTAATCGTAATTGCCCTTATCCTTTGAGCAGGCTGCCAGCAACAACAGGCCGCCCAACATATATATCAGATATTTTTGCATGTACGGTCAATAATAAGTTATACAATACGGTTACCCTTTTCATCCCGGAAATAGTATTTGTTGTCCGCCGTGTTCAATTCCAGCGGATACTTCAGGTCGGGATTCGTTGTGCTGAAGAAGTTATACTTCCCCGCGCCCGCCGGTTCCAGCACATACCCTTTCTCCGGGTTGGCGGCTACCCATGCGAAGGGGTCGGACAAAAAGCTGCGGAAAGTACGGGTAAAGAACAGCGCCATGGGCACTACTTCCCCGGATGGCACGGCAGGCAGCTCTGTGGTACCGGAGGTACGGATGAACAGCTCATGTTTCACACGGGAATAAGCGCCCAGCTCGCCGGCCCATACGTTCCACCAGGTGGGCTGTTCGAGGCGGTTGGAGAAGATCACCTTCGCGGTATCGTAAGCGTAGTTGGTCACGGCAAAATCTTCGGTAGATACCAGGCGGAACTTTATCCGCACAGAGCGTTCCTTCAGCGCAGCATCGGAGCTGTAGAGGATCACGGGCACCTTTACCTTGCCGGAATCCGCTGGCATGATGTACTCCGGCTCTATCGCCTTGTAGTGCACGCCGGCTACGGCAGTGGTAACGCTGTCGATCACCGTCAGCCTGAATTTTCTGTCCGCGCTTTTGCGCATGCCGGTGATGCGCACAGGCAGGTATACCGTATCCGTTCCCTTTTCAGGATACAGCGCGAAAGAATAGGTGATACTGTCTATCCTTTCATAATCCTCTTCCGGATTGTCAAAGTCAAAATATATGTTGTCCGGGGAGGTATATACCTGCTCCACTGTTTTCTCACAGGCGCAGAAGCATATGATCCCGAATATTCCTGTTGTCAGTAATTTTTTCATCGCTGCTTTTTTATCTGTTACCGTATGCGATTTCATCGTCAGGGAATGGCACCACGAAAATGGCCCTGGAAGGCGCTATAGAGCTGCCGGAGGGACCGGTGATGTGGGTATTCAGGCGTTTGTACATGTAGAACAGCTGGCCTTCGGAGAACATCTCCTTGCGGAATTCTTTCAGCAGTTCCGCCATGAATACTGCTTTGGAAGGGTCGCTCAGCTGAGTGCCGATGCCCCTGTACAGCCTTACCGTATTGAAATAGTCCCATGCTTTCCCCGGGTCTGTATCAAATGTGCATTCCGCAGCGATGTAGTACATCTCGCTCAGGCGGATGGCGGGCACCACCTGGTCGTACAGGTTGGCGTCCGGGTCGCGTACGTATTTCATCACCCGCAGGTAAGTGCCGGCGCTGCCGGATTCTTCCTGGAACCATTGCTTGAAGCGGAAATCGTCCGCGCCAACACCGCCTGTTTCATAGATGTTGCGCGCTTCGGAGGGTATCAGCGTGAGCGCGGACTGGCTGTTGAGCACGTCCCGGATGCGGTCGGTGGCATTCGGCGCGTAGAAGGCGAAGAGCAGTTCGTTGTACAATATCCTGTCTTTCTTCTCATCATCCGAATTCATAAAATCCGCCTGCTTCGTCCAGGGGAACTTGCCGGAGTTGATCACTTCCAGCGCATTGGCCAGCGCATTTTCCTTGTCGTTCTTGTAGAGGTACACCCTTGCCAGCTCGCCGCATACCGCGTAATAGTTCATGCGGTGGCGGCGTACCTGCAGGAACAGGTCGCCTTGTGTTTCGGTGGCGGTATCCGCATTCGGATAACCGACCTTGTAGCCCGGCATCACGATGGGGTCTGTTGCGCGCAGCAACTCCTTCGCGGCAAGCAGGTCTTTGATCACCAGCTCTATCGCCTCTCCCACCTTGAACAGCGGCGGGATGTCTTTGCTGAACGCCGTCACGTAGGGAATACCCTTGCCATTGGGGTCCGCCGCGTAGGAATCGGCAAACAGCCGCAGCACATCAAAATGGCTGAAGCCGCGCATCGCCAGCGCTTCACCTTTGATGACCGCATAGTTGTTACCGGAAAAGATGCCAGCTCTTTCATCAATATTTTCGAGGATGAGGTTGGCGTTAGCGATCACATTGTAATAGCCCAGCCATATTTCATCCCTTCTTTCCATAAAGGTCTGCTGTCCGTAGCTGAACTGCATGGCCTGGCGGTACCCCCAGCTGTCGAATGCATCCATGTTATAATTCTGCGCCATGGCGTCCAGCGTGCCCACCGTCAGCTCGCGGCCAAACAGCTGCTCTTTGGTGAACCTGCTGTACAGGCCGTTGATGGCTTCCTTGAACCCGTCTTCCGTTTCAAAAAGCGCGTCTTTCGATACTTCCGACTTCGGCGTAACATCCAGCCATTTGCTGCAGGAAGCGAAAGCGCATATTGTTATGATAGATATCAGATATTTCTTCATCGCTGTACTTTTTAGAACCTGGTGGATATTGAGAAGGTGAAGCTCCGGGCGAAAGGATAGTTGATCCCTCTTTCCACCTGTATGCTGGACCAGTAGGCCAGGTCGTTCATGTTCAGTGCGAACCGGAGGTTCTTCATCTTCAGGCGCTTGTATAGCTTCGCCGGTGGCTCGTACGACATGTATACCGATTTGAACTCAACCCTGTTCTCTCTTTGCACGAACCGGGAAGTGGTGCGTGTAAAGGACAGATCGGCGATGTCCTTGTAAAAGGTATGATCGCCCGGCTGCCGCCATCTTTCGGCCAGCACGCGGCTGTCCACATTATACCGCGGGTCCGCGTTCTCCACGCGGTCTATCAGCGTCTGGTTGTAGATATCGCCACCGAGGCGGGTGTAGAAGCTGAATTCCAGCACGAAGTTCTTGTACACGAAGCTGCCGCCGAAATAGCCGTCGAGCTTCGGCGTCTGGTCCCCTACCGGTACGGTGTTGCGCACATCATACGTGTAAGTGGTGGTGCCGTCTGAGTTGAGGAAGATCTCGCGGCCGTTCTCGGGGTCGATGCCGAGGGATTTTACCGCGTAGATGGTGTTGAGGGATTGCCCTTCCTGGTAACGGAGCAGCGGGCGCGTTCTCAGTGAAGAGTCGCCTTGCTGCAGCTTGTCTACCTCATCATTGAAGTTCTTCAGCGCATCGGAGATGCGGGTGATCACGTTGGTGTTGTGGCCGAAGTTGGCGTTGAGGTTGAAGGACCAGTCGCGGCCGCGGAGCACGTTGGCGCGGAAGTACACTTCAAAACCCTTGTTCACCATTTCACCGAGGTTTTCCTTGTATTGGGAGAAGCCGGTGGACGGGGGTACGTTGATGTCCGTCAGCAGGTCTTTCGTCAGCTTGTGATAGTAGCGCGGAGAGATGTACAAACGGTCTTTGAACATGGACGCTTCCAGGCTCAGATCGTAGTTCTGCGTGCGCTGCCATTGCAGCCGCGAGTTGCCGTATGCCGCGAAAACTGTGCCCACGCCGGTGGAATACCAGTCGTTCGTGTAGTAAGTGTAAGTGGTGTTGGACAAATAGGCGGGGAACGATATATCCCCTGTAAGCCCGGTAGTGGCCTTGATCCGCAATTGATTGAAGATGGTGTTGCGGAACATCTTTTCGTTGTGGAGGTTCCAGCCTATGCCGTAAGACCAGAAGGGCGCCATCCTTGATTCGGAGCCGAATTTGGAAGAGCCGTCCACCCGCACGGTACCGTCCATCAGGAAGCGGTTCTGCCAGGAGTAGTTAAAGGACAGGAAAGCGCCGATCAGCCGGTCTTCCGAAATGGAACCGGTAGGCGCCTTGTCCCTTTCATAGCGGCGTGCAAAAGACACGTCCGTAAAACGGTCGTTCGTAAACCCTTCCGCCACGAACTCCCTTCCAGTGAATTTCGATGCCTGGATGTTGGTGCCCAGGGAGAAGTTCAGGAAGTGCGCATTGGCGAAGGACTTGTTATAGTTCACGGTCAGGTTACCGTCCACCTGCGTAAAGTCTTCGCTTTTGTAATAATACTTGCCGCGGTCTTTCAGGTCCGCCGTGGAATAGTGCCAGAATTCGTTGCTCAACGGCGATACGAACTTGTCCGCCACCTGTTTCCTTTTGGTGAGGCTGATGGTGCCATGTATCCTCCAGGCGGCGCTGGGATTGTATTCCGCGGAAAATGCATCCATGAACTCCAGGTATTCGTTCTTGTCGAAGCTGCCGATGGTGGCTTCGTACAGGGGATTGAACACCGGCGCGTTCACGGGGTTCCCGCTCACGCGGTCCACACCGTCACGGTACCGCCACTGACCTACTTCCTTCATGATGCGGCCGCTGGAATCCGTTTTAGGATAGTAGGGATTCATACGCACATATTTTTCAAATCCGCCGTAGTTGGACTCCCTGCCGTTCACCTGTGAAATGGTGAAGGCGTTGCGGAACAGCAGCTTGTTGTTCTGCAGGTTGTAGGCGAGGCTGGTGGAAAGGCTGTAACGGTCCCTGCCGGAGCCTTTCATCACGCCATTGTTGGTCTGGTACCGCGCGTCCACGCCGTACCGCAGGGAAGGCGAACCGCCCTGCAGCGATACGGAATGCTTGTGCCCGAAATCCGTGGCCAGCGGTTGCGCCAGCCAGTAAGTGTTCACGCCGCTCAGCACGTTCCTTCTTTTATCGAAATACTGTTTTTCCAGGTCATCCTGGCTATCCAGCCCGTTGGAGGTGTACAGCCCGGCGAGCCTTTCGTATTCCAGCTTCTCGGAAGCGTTCAATACGCTGTAGGCTGTGAGGTCTGGCGTTGTAACGTTCAGCTCGTAGTTGTAATACACTTCGAGCGCGCCTTCTTTCGGTTGTTTGGTGCGGATGATCACCACCCCGTTGGAAGCACGCGAGCCGTAGATGGCGGTGGCGGCCGCGTCTTTCAACAAGGTAATTGCTTCGATCCTGTTCGCGTCCAGGTCATAGATGGTCTGAATGCCCACCTGGTAACCGTCGAGCATGAACATGGGCAGGTTGGTGATCTGCGCAAGATCGTTGCGGCTCAGCAGCTGTGGATCGCCGGTAGGCATGGACGTAGCGCCGCGCACGTTGATCGTGGGCAGGGCATTGGGATTGGAGCCCGCCATGTTATTCTCGATGATCCGGAAAGACGGGTCGTACGCCTGTATGCTGGCGAGGATGTTCTGCGGGTTGAAGCGCTTGATCTCCTCTCCCGTTATCACGATCGCCGAGCCGGTATAGCTTTCCTTGTTGAGCTTCTGGTAACCGTTGACCACAAAGTCTTTCATGGACTGCACATCTGTGAGCAGTTTTACGTCGATGGACTTGCGGGTGTTTACTTTTACTTCCTGCGTTTTATAACCGATGTAGCTGAAAACGAGCGTGGCGTTCGGCGGCACGTTCCGTAAGGTGTACCGGCCGTTTTCATCTGTCTTTGCGCCATTGAAAGTGCCTTTCACAACAATGGTCACGCCCGGCAAAGGCACACCGGATTCATCCGTTATCTGGCCGGAAACGGAAGGTTGCTGCTGCGTAACGCTTTCCAGGTGCAGCTGCTGCGTGCCGGTAGCGGGCTGATCCGGGATAGCGGCCGCTTCCGGTTGCTTTTCCGCGGGCTGATGCCGCCTTTCCTTTTTGTATATGATGAAATGGTCCTGCGCTGCCTGCTCTACGTCAAGGCCCAGCGGACGCAGGAAATTGCTGAGATAGTCGATCAGCTTTTCGGCATTCACCTTGGCCGCAGGTCTCTGCGTAGTGATGCCGTTAATAGTGTTACCGGTGTAGTTGATGCGCACCTCGTACAATTGCTCAAGCTCTGCGAGCACACTCTTTAACGGTACTTTGCGCCCTTCTGAAGGCACTTCCCGTTGTACCATAGTTAACTGGCCCTGGCTCACGCGGGCGGCTGAAGTCTTTAACGGATAAACCAGTCCGGTCAGCAATGCCAGCGCCAGGCTTCCGCATAATCTCCCGGCGTAAATTTCTACCATAGCAAATGATTTAGGTTGGTTGTGTACGAATAAGGCATAGCACTGTCTTTCCCCCTTTTTGGGAGATATTTTTCTGATTAAAAAATTTCAGTTGATACTATTTGATCCTGTAAGTCTTCGTTCCTGTTTGTTCTGTTTGCAAATCAAAAGAGCGTGACAATGTTCTGAAGAACACCTCGATGTTATCAAGCGGTATAGTACCTGTAAATGTCTGTGATCCGATGGCGGTATCCGCCAGCTCTACAGTGATGCCCATATTGTCCTGCAGGGACCTGATCACTTCGGTAATGGTGGCTTCGTTGAAGCGAAGCTCCTTGCTGCGCCAGGAAGCGTAGGCTTCCGGGTCTACCTGCTTGTTGGTCAGCGCGGCCGTGGCGGCGGAATATACGATCATATCCCCCGGCTTCATGGTGATCGGCTCCGCTTCCGGGCCGTTCAGCTTCAGCTGCACCTTTCCTTTTGCCAGCACCACCTGCGTCTGCACGCGGCGGGTATTCACGTTGAACTCGGTACCGAGCACCCGTATGTCCACATCATTGGTATGCACAATGAAGGGCTGGCTGTTAAGCTGATGCGTCACGGAAAAGAAAGCTTCTCCCTCCAGCCATATCTCGCGCGGCTGGTCTTTGTCCCAGCTTTTCGCATAGCGGATGTTGGAGTTGACGTTCAGTTTTATAACGGAATGGTCCGGCAGTTCGATGGTACGCAGTTCGCCCATCACCGTGTCATACCGTACTTCTTTATTGCCATAATTTAACTGCACCAGGTATGCGGCGGCAACAATGCCCGCTACTGCGGCGGCATAAGGCATCCAGCGGCGGATGAAGCTCCTTTTGCGCGGAAGCGTGATCACCCTGGCGCTGCCGATGGTGTCCAGTATCCTGCTCCATGTTGCTGCTTCATCAGTGGCCGCGGGCGTGTGCTCCGAACCTATCAGCAGCAGCATTTCCTTTGCCTTCAGCAGGTCGCCCTGCCGGTCCGGATGCTGCCGCACCCAATCCGCCCAGAAGGCAGCCTCGGTTGCATCCTCTTCCAGCACCCATTTGCGGAAACCGGGATGTTGTAAAAAATCCTCTGTAGAAAAATCTCTGGAAGTCATTATCGGTACTTAACTGATAAAGCAGGGAATGGCCGGAATCTTAGCGCCATTTTCCGCCTATTTTTAAAAAAATTCACAAATAATTAATAATGAATCACTTCGAGCAGTAAAAAAAGACTGATCATGATCTGGTCGCTGTGCTTTTTCAGATAGTTCAGCGCTTTGGACAGCAGCACGTAAGCCGAATTAATGCTCAGGTCCATAATGGCGGCCGTCTGCCGGGGGTCCAGCCCTTCGTAAAAGCGGAGGTGCAGGATCTCCTTCTGGCGCGGCGGCAGCTGGTCCATTACCTTTGCGAGCTTTGCCCGCAGCTCCAGGCCGGACTGCTCCCCGATCAGCGCATCTTCCGGGGAATGCTCGCTACCGGAAAGGTGTTCCAGCAACCCGTCCGGCTGACCTTTCTGCAATTGCGCGGAGATCTTTCTTTTCAGGCTGGCGAGCAGGTAATACTTGATGGAATCGGTAAGGGACAGGCGTTCCCGGCTCAACCAGATGCTGACGAAGATATCGTGGATGCTGTCCTTGACGAGGCTTTCGTCCGGGTTCAGCTTCATGCCGTACTTAAAAAGGGAAGTGAAATATGACCGGTAGATGAAGGCCAATGCGTCTTTATCGCCTTCTATCAACTTGCTCCAAAGCGCTTTATCAGGCAGGCTGGCATAAGATTCGCCCGGATTTAAGATTTTGTTACTACTGGTCACGCGCTGCTAAAGATATACAGCGGATCGTTAGGATGCAAATCTCCTTCTTATTTAGCGGAGATCACAAAGATTATACATCAAATTAACACTTAATGTGTCGTCAAATTTATCTCCTCTTTAATATTTAAAATCTGCGATCTATTTTGTAAATTAGTATTGCCCAAAATCTACTATTCCCCAAATCTTTAAAGACCTTAATACAGGGATTATGAAACCTCACTACCTGGTATTTACCCCGATTTTACTCCTCATTGCGTGTAATAACAACACTAAAACCTCCCAAAAAGCACCGGATATTTCCTGTTACCCTACCAGGGTAACGGACAAAGACTGGTATGCTTCCGGCAAAAAGGCGCCCAGGCTGGAAGGACTGGAAGGCATAAATTTCAGTATCTCCACAAAAAATAAAGAAGCGCAGGAATACTTCAACCAGGGCATGATGTTGCTGTATGGCTTTAACCATGCGGAAGCAGCGCGGTCTTTTTACGAAGCCGCCCGGCTGGATACTACCTGCGCCATGGCGTATTGGGGGTATGCTTATGTGCTGGGCCCCAATTACAATGGAGGCATGGAAGAAGATAATTTTCAGCGCGCCTATGAAGCGGCGGCTAAAGCAAAGTCCCTCGATGCACCGTGCACCGGAAAAGAAAAAGCACTTATCCATGCGTTGACTTCCCGCTATGCAATGCCTGCTCCATCAGACCGGAAACCGTTGGACATCGCCTATGCGGCATCGATGAAAAAAGTATATGAGCAATATCCGGCGGACCCTGATATCGGCGCCCTGTATGCGGAAGCATTGATGGATATTCATCCCTGGGACCTGTATGAAAAGAAAACAAAGAAGCCCCATCCCTGGACGCAGGAATTGCTGGCGGTACTGGAACACCTGATCAAACTGAATCCCCGGCATCCGGGAGCGCATCACTTCTATATTCATGCGCTGGAAGCATCCGCCACTCCTGAAAAAGCACTGCCCAGCGCCCGGGCGCTGGATACCCTGGTGCC
Organism: Chitinophaga cymbidii; assembly: GCF_007992715.1. Taxonomy (GTDB): domain Bacteria; phylum Bacteroidota; class Bacteroidia; order Chitinophagales; family Chitinophagaceae; genus Chitinophaga; species Chitinophaga cymbidii. Next base: position 185,153 of record NZ_BKAU01000004.1, on the reverse strand, counting down.
GGGCGCCGGACATTTAGTGCACATGCCTTCACATATCTATATCAATACCGGCGATTATCATGCAGGCGCACTTTCCAATATACGCGCCGTGGAAGTTGACAGCAGCTACGCTGCCGCCTGTCATGCGCAAGGAGCGTACCCGCTTGCCTATTATCCGCATAATTATCATTTCCTGGCGGCGCTGGCAACGCTTGAAGGCAATTCCGCAATGGCATGGAAGGCCGCAAAGAAACTGCAGGAACACACCGCGCAGGATATCATGCATCTACCGGAATGGGGCACCTTGCAGCATTACTATACGATACCGTATTACGTTGCGGTCAAGTTTGGCATGTGGGATACGATTCTTTCCATTCCCGCGCCGCCGAAAGACCTGGTGTACCCGCGGGCCATCCGGCATTATGCAAGAGGAATGGCATTGCTGGGCAAGAACAGTATCTCCGGTGCAAAAGCGGAGCTGGACAAACTAAAAACATTGGCGGCCGACACCATACTTCAACACATTACTGTCTGGGACATCAACACCACCGCTGATCTTGTACAAATAGCCCTGAAGGTGTTGTCTGCCAAAGCAGCCGTAAAGAACAACGATCCAGCTGCCGCCATTGCTTTGCTGCGGGAAGCTGTAGCCATAGAAGACGATCTGAATTACAACGAACCGCCGGACTGGTTTTTCTCCGTCAGGCATTATCTGGGAACAGTACTGCTGGATGCCGGAAAATACCGCGAAGCCGAAAGCGTTTACCGGGAGGATCTGCAAACATGGAAAAAGAACGGATGGGCATTGATAGGACTATATCATTCGTTAGTTGCGCAAAACAAAAACAGCGAAGCGGAAAAGATCAAGCCGGCATTTGACGAAGCATGGCGATTTGCCGATGTGGAACCCCACCACCCGGCTTTCCAGACCAGCGTTAAACCACTATCGATCGTAAATGCCGAACCGGGTACTAAATCCAGGTGATAGCATATTCACAAAATCAACGGCAGATCAAGTCCACCTCAAGTCCACCTCACCTCCACCATACCCGGCCTGTTCCTTCAGCGACCATGGCCGGTTCCCGGCCGTGTGTGATACCGTTTCCAATCAAAAGGCAAAATACTATCAAAGCAAATGCAAAACGTAAAGGGCCTTTGATTTTTGGAATTCTTCGAAAGAAAATGTAAATTTATCTAGTGTTGAGATAAAGTTGAGATAGAATGGATTAACCCGCCAAAGAAAACCACGTTGTGTACCCTTATTTTTTCATGCTTATAAAAAACATCTGTCCAGTCTGAAGAAAATGCTGCATTTCAAAGCCAAAATCTAATCGAAGAAAGCTCATTTTTGCCCAGACACATCCGCCAGTTTTATTAAAAATCGAGAGAACCTTAGCTGGCCAACATCCGGAAATATTTTAGATCATTTACTGCCGCCCGGTCAGCGCGGCGCGCCATTCTTTTGCTTTGACTGTAGCCCGAAATTCCACGCCTGTTGAAAGAATATCAACGGGACAAGGGTTTATTTTCTCACCACGTTAATCAGTAAATGTTTATGAAAAAAACAGACACCTAGCAGCACAACAGGCAATACCATTGCCGCCGGCAGTGTATTCACCGGCACCGCTTTCAAAAACTTATTGGAAAAATAATCCTTCAAACAATGAAAAAAAGGACAAATGTTGCTTTAGAAAAAGCAATGCGGACCACTCTTTTGCATACTTTGACCATTTTCACCGCCATTTCCTTCTCCTATGCAGGCTATACGCCCCCCGCAGGCAATGTTACGGCGCTGGCGGAAGCGGCATTCCAGGACATGGTGATCAAAGGCCGCATCACCAGCGAGGGAGACAATGCTCCCGTTCCCGGCGTAGCTATACAGATAAAGGGGCAGAACAAAGGCACCATCTCGAATGACAAAGGCGAATACTCCATGAGCGCCAAAGTGAATGATGTCATCCTCGTTACCTCCATCGGGTTTTCGTCACAGGAATTCACCGTGCAAAGCGGCAAGAGCGTGTACGACATTGTACTCGCCACTTCCAACAGCACGCTGAACGAAGTGGTAGTGACGGGTTACGGCGCACAGAGAGTGAAAGACCTCACCGGCTCCGTGGCCGTAGTAAACGTTAAACAGTTAAAGGCGCAGCCTGTCGCCAGCCCGGTAGAAGCCCTGCAGGGCAAGGCTACCGGCGTGCAGATCATCAGCGACGGCGCTCCCGGCGCTACACCGCAGATCAGGATCAGGGGCTTCAGCACCATCAATAACAATGATCCCCTGTTCGTAGTGGACGGCGTTCCGTATGAAGGCAAGCTGAGCTGGCTGAACCAGAATGATATCGAAACGATGCAGGTGCTGAAAGACGCCTCTTCCGCTTCCATATACGGCGCGCGCGCCAACAACGGCGTAGTGATCATCACCACCCGCAAAGGCATTGAAGGGCCGCCCCGCATTTCGCTGGACGTGTATTACGGCACGCAGGTACCGAGAAGAGAAAGCTTCCCCGAGATGATGAACCCGGAACAATACGCCAACTACCTGTTCCAGTCATTCAAGAACGCCGGCATTACACCGGGCACTTCCGAAACCACCGGCAGCAACTACGGCACCGGCGCCACGCCCACCCTGCCGGAATACCTGGTTGCCGGCTCGGCTACCGGACAGAATATTACGCCGGCAGATGCTGATCCATCCAAATACAATTACAGCAGGGATGCTTCCACCTTCTACCAGATCACCAGAGCCAACAAAACCGGCACCAACTGGTTCAAAGAGATCACGCGGAACGCGCCGATCCAGAGCTACCAGCTCAACGTCAGCGGCGGCGGCGAAAACGCCACCTACTCCATCTCGGGCGGATACATGGGGCAGAAAGGGATCGTGAGGCATACCGGCTACCAGCGCTACAACGTGCGCTCCAACACCACCTTCTCCGCCTTCAATGAAAAACTGCGCATCGGTGAAAACATGCAGTACAGCTTTGAGCAGTTCTACGGCGTGGGCGTAAACCCGAACGTTTCGGGGGAATACCAGGGTGAAGGCAGTCCGCTCGGCTTTTCCTACCGCATTCCCACCATCATCCCGGTGTACGATATCATGGGCAACTTTGCCGGCAGCCGCGGAGATAAATTAGGGAATGCGCAGAACCCGCTGGCGATGCTTTACCGCGCGAAAGACAATGTCAACAAACGTAATTTCTTCTTCGGGAACGTATATGCGGAAGTAGACCCTGCCAAAGGGCTCACCGCAAAATCCAGCATCGGCATCCGCTACGAGAACTACAGCGGCATGTCCATCGGCTATCCCAACCTCGAATTTTCAGAAGGCAGCAACGCCAACAGCCTGAATGAATTCCAGGGATATTATGTGGACTGGACCTGGACCAATACGCTCACCTACAAGCTGAAGGTCAACAACCGCCACGACCTTACCATACTCGCAGGCACCGAGGCCAACCAGGGCCGCTACCGGCAGCTCAATGGCGGCAGGAATGAATTCTTTCTGCTGGGCAACCTGGACTACTACTACCTCTCCCGTGGTTCCGCCAACATCAGCAACAACAGCCTCGGTTCCATCGGCACATTGTTCTCCATCTTCGGACGGGTGGACTATACGTTGCTGGACCGCTATATCTTCAGCGCCACCGTTCGCCGTGACGGCTCCTCGAACTTCGGCCCGGAAAACAAATACGGCACCTTCCCCGCCGCCAGCGTTGCCTGGCGCCTGTCTGAAGAAGATTTCCTGAAAACGGACTGGCTGACGGACCTGAAGATCAGGGCGGGCTATGGCGTAACGGGTAACCAGCGCATCCCCGGCTTCCAGTACCTCCGGCGCTGGGAAAGCTCGCTCGCGTCATCCGCCTACCCCATCAATGGCGGCTCCGGTGTGATGACCGGCGTATGGCAGAACGCATACGACAACCCGGCGGTAAAATGGGAAGAACTGAAATCGCTGAACCTCGGCCTCGACTTCACCATCCTCAACGGCATGTTTGACGGTACGCTCGACTGGTACACGCGCAAAACATCCGACATGCTCTACCCCGTACCGCTTCCCGCCACGGCCAGCGGTATGGGCAGCTCTCCTTTTGTGAACATCGGGGACATGAGCAACAAGGGATTCGAGATAGCGCTGAATTACCATTACGGGCAGATCGACAGCAGAAGCTTTTCATTGGATGCCGGTGTGAACTTCTCCCGCAACGTGAATGAAGTGGTATCGCTTGCGCCTTCTGTAACCCAGCAGGTCTACGGCGACTACCGCAGCCTGCAAACCACGCTGCTCGCTCCCGGCGCGCCCTTTGGCGCTTTTTACGGGTACAAGGTGGCGGGCATCTACCAGAACGCGGACGAGGTGACCAACGGCCCTTCCTACTCCGGCGCAAGGGTGGGCGGCCTCAAATATGTGGACGTTTCCGGTCCGGACGGCAAGCCTGACGGCGTCATCAATCCGAACGACCGCACCGTTATCGGCAGCCCGCATCCTGATTTCCTTTATTCACTAAGCCTCACCGCGCGTTACCGCCGCTTCGACATCAATATGTTCTTCAACGGCTCCCAGGGCAACGACCTCTATGAAGCTACCCGCTATTTTACAGACTTCAGCACGTTCGACGGATCGGCGAGCACACGCATGCTGAACGCCTGGAGCGAAAGCAACAGCAGCAGCAAAACGCCGTCGCCTTACAGGGGCGCATCCGATTTTGAATATGCTTCTTCCAGCTATTATGTGCAGGACGGCAGCTTCTTCCGGATGAAGAACCTGCAGATCGGTTATACTTTCCCCACCGAAAATCTCTTCGGCGGAAAGGTCCGCAACCTCAGGATATACGCCAGCGGCACCAACCTGTTCACGATCACGAAGTACACCGGCCTCGACCCGGAAGTGAGCCAGACGAACAGTACGTTCTCCGCGCTCGGTGTTGACTTCGGCATCTACCCTGTAGGCAGGCAATATCTGATCGGTTTGTCCGCAGGTTTCTAAAGATTATGAATTACGAAATAAACATTGACAGATGAAAAAGATCAAGAACATCATCTTCCCGATATTGAGCTTGCTACTGGCTGCATGCGGCAGCGATTTCCTGGACCGCAACCCGCAGGGCGAGCTGACCACCTCCCAGCTGGAAACTCCGGACGGCGTGGAAGGCGTGCTGATAGGCGCATACGGCCTGCTGAACGGGAACGTGAACGGCACATGGGGCAACTACTCCACCGCCCCGAGCCAGTGGCTTTTCGGCGAAGTGGCGGCCGACAACGCCCACAAAGGCAGTAACAACGGCGACCAGCCCAACATGAACCAGATAGAGCTGTACCAGGTGACCAGCACCAACGACAACCTCGAAGTGATGTGGAACCGGTACTATGAAGGCATCGCCCGCTGCAATAACACGCTGCGCCTGCTGGCCGCGGTACAGGCCGGCTCCGGCAACAAGCTGACCGAAGCCAGGGCCACGGAAATACAGGCGGAAGCAAGGTTCCTGCGCGCGCATTACTACTTCTTCCTCCGCCGCGTATTCGTGAATATCCCTTACGTGGATGAAACGATCACCTCCACCGCGGATGCGGCCAAAGTGCCTAATAACACGGACGTATATCCGAAGATCGAGGAAGACCTCCGCTTTGCCGTGGAAAACCTCCCCACCACCAAGCCCAGGGACCAGGTTGGTCGTGTCGACAAACTGGCGGCACAGGCTTATCTCGGCAAGGTGCTGCTCTATCAGAAAAAATACGCGGAGGCCCTGCCTTATTTCGAAGATGTGATCGACGCCAAACCCAGCATCACCACCATGCCGTTCACCGACAACTTTGATGTGACCAAAGAAGACGGCCCCGAAACCATCTTCGCCGCACAGCATGCCATCAACCCGGACGGCAGCGGGGACAATGCAAACGTCGGCGATATGCTCGGCGGATTTTACGGCAACGCGCCCGTGAACTGCTGCGGCTTCTTCCAGCCTACGTTCGATCTTGTCAATTCTTTTAAAGTGACTCCCGCCGGGCTTCCCATGCTGGATAACACTTACCGCACCAATCCCATCAAATCCGATTTCGGGTTGACAGGTACGGCGAAGACGAATTACCAGGTGGACAAAACAATTGTGGTGGACCCGCGGCTGGATTATACGGTGGGGAGAAGAGGCGTGCCGTACCGCGACTGGGGCTTGATGGCGGGCGATGCCTGGATACGTGACCCCGCCTATGCCGGGCCGTTCGTGGGCGTGAAACATATGATCGAGCAGGCGCAGTTCTCCGGGCAGGCGGTGCAGGGCTCGTTACAGATCACAGGGCTGAATGTGAACATCATCCGGCTGGCGGACGTTTACCTCATGGCCGCTGAATGTTATGTGGAAGCGGCCAACCTGCCGGAAGCCATGCGGCTGGTGAACCTCATCCGCGAACGCGCTTCCATGCTGCCGGCCAAACAGATCGGCGGTACGCCCGCGGCCGTTTACAGCGTAGGGCAGTATACCAGCTTCCCGAACCCCGACTACGCGCGAAATGCCATCCGTTTTGAAAGACGGCTGGAACTGGCGCTGGAAGGGCACCGCTTCTACGATCTCGTGCGGTGGGGCGTTGCCAAACAGGTGCTGGAAAGCTATTCCTCGTTTGAAGGCGGCCTGCTCTCCGCATACCGCAACCTGACGTTTGACGCGAATGATGCTATCTATCCGATCCCGCAGCAGCAGATCGACAGAAGCCAGGGGGCGTTGCAGCAGAATAATTAAAATGAAGGGGATGACTAAAAATTAAAACGAAGGCTTTGAGAATTGCTTAAACGACAACAGGTTTCCATCAGATACCGGATAAATTGGGGCTGACCATTACTTTTTGGTCAGCCCCTGCTTTTACGAACTTTTGATCAACGCCAGCGCCCCTTCCGCAAGAAACCTCACACCGTAAGGGATGCAGGCTTCATTGAACGTCACTTTCGGATGGTGCAGGAAATACTGGTCGTTACCCGGTACCTGCGCACCGAGGTAATAAAATTGCGATGGCATGAGGCGGGAATAAAAAGCGAAATCCTCTGCCACAAGATGCACCGTACCTTCCAACACCTTCCCTTTCCCAATCACATCATCGTGCACACCGCTGAGCTTGTGGTGTATGCCGGCATCGTTCAGCAGGCTTGGGTAATAGGCGATCTGTTCAAATTCGATGCTGCATCCGTAGGATGTTTCCATTCCTTTAAGCAGTTGCTGGAATTTTTCCAGCAGGAGGTTATAAGTATCTATGTTGATAGCGCGAAGCGAGCCCTGCAGCACCGTGCCCTGGGGGATCACGTTATGGCTCGGCGGCGCGGTGGTTTCCATATGTGTAAATGCCAGCACAGCGGATTGCAGCGTGGCGTTGTGGGAGATGATGGATTGTGCAGCCACGATGATCTGTCCTGCCACCAGCACCGGATCAATGACGTGCTCCAGCGAGCCGGCGTGGCCGCCTTTTCCCGTGATGCGCAAGGTAAAGCTGCATACATTCGCCAGCGCCTCCCCGTTCCTGAATCCCATCAACCCCACCGGCAGCAGCGGATGCACATGCAGCCCCAATGCGGCTTTGGCGTTGTTCAGCTTCCCGCTTTCCACGATGAGCTGCCCGCCGGATTTTCCTTTCTCCGGGCTTCGTTCATTCCCTTCTTCCGAAGGCTGGAACACCAGCTTCACCGTACCTTCGAACGGCATTTCCTTCAACAAGGCGGCGGCGCCGAGTAAAATGGTGGTATGCATATCATGCCCGCAGGCATGCATCACCTGTTCCTCCACGGAGCTGAAGTCCAGCCCCGTTTCTTCCCGCACAGGCAGCGCATCCATGTCCGCGCGGAGCACGATCTCCGGTCCCGTGCCTTTGGTGATGCTGCCGATCACGCCGGTAACGGCCAGTGTTTCAAAAGGGATGTCCATCGCGTGCAGCTCCTGCTGTACCAGCGCGGAGGTGTTAAATTCCCGGAAGCCCAGTTCAGGATGGAGATGTAATTGCCGCCTGATGCGGATCAGTTTCTCAAGCAAATGTTGATCCATGTGCGCGATTTGATAACTACCGGAAATGTACAAATTTTTCCGCCGCGGCAGCCATCATTCCACCCGTAAACTCTTCACCGGGCTCATAAAAGCGGTGCGCACACTCTGGAAGCTGACGGTCAACAGGGCGATGATCACCGTGATCACGCCGGCCAGCGCGAATATCCACCAGTCGATAGGTATCTTGTAGGCAAAGCCTTCCAGCCATCGCTCCATCACATACCAGGCCACCGGCGATGCCAGCAGAATAGCTACCGCAACGGGTTTCAGGAAGTTGGTGGAAAGCAGCAGGAAGATGTCCGGCGCGGAGGCGCCCAGCACCTTGCGCACGCCCATTTCCCGCGTACGCTGCTCTGCCATGAAGGTAGCCAGGCCAAACAGGCCGAGGCAGGAAATGAAAATACCGAGGAATGCAAAATAACCGGAGAGCTTGCTCACCACCTGCTCGCTCCGGTACAACTTCGTATATTCTTCGTCAGAGAACTGGTACGTGAACGGGAAGCGGGGGTTCAGGGACTTGCACAGCTTTTCAAGACCAGCCAGTACTTCTTTTGTTTTCCCCGCCTGCGTGCGCACCATGATCGTGCCCCAGGTCCAGTCTTCATCCAGGCGGATGATCAGCGGATCGATGGTCTGGTGCATCGAGCTGAAATGAAAATCTTTCAATACGCCGATGATCCTGCCTTCGCGATTCCCCCAGGAAATGGGCTTCCCGATGGGGTCTTTATAACCGATCTTGGCGATGGCCGTTTCGTTCAGCATATAGCTGGCGGAATCGGAAAAGCCCTTCGAAAAATCGCGTCCTTCCTTCAGCTGCAAATTCATCGTCTTCACAAAATCATATCCCACAACAGCATCCGCAAAACCTACTTCCAGCAAAGGATCTTTACCCGTCCAGCTGATGCTGCCGGTATGATGCTCAATATAAGTCGGGGAATTCCGCATCTTCGAGATGTTCAGCACACCAGGCATGTTGCGCGCCGTTTCCTTGAACACCGCGTAATTCTTTACCAGGTCGCCTTCTATGGGGATGTACACCAGGTTTTCGCGGTCATAACCGAGGTTGCGGGTCTGGAAATATTTCATCTGTTTGTAGATGACGATCATGCCCACGATGAGAATGATGGACAGCATAAACTGAAAAGCCACCAGTCCACGCCTGAAGAAAGCCGCGCCGGCGCTGAATTGCAGGCCGCCTTTCAACACGTGCACGGGCTTCAGGGAAGACAGGAAGATGGCCGGATAACTGCCGGCGATAAAACCTGTTACCAGCATCAATCCCAATAACATCATCCAGAAAACCGGTTGCGAAAAGGGCAGTGAAAGCTGTTTGCCGGTGAGGGTGTTGAACACCGGCAAAAGCATGGCTACCACGCCAACGGCGATGATCACGGCCAGGCAGGTCAGCAGCACCGCTTCTCCCACGAACTGCCAGGCCAGGGTGGAACGCTGCGCCCCCACCGCTTTGCGCACGCCCACTTCCTTCGCCCGCTTTGCAGCGCGCGCGGTAGCGAGGTTCATAAAGTTGATGCAGGCGATCAGCAAAATAAAAATGGATACTATGGTAAAAAGCCGCACATATTCAATACGGCCGCCATCGATCTGACCGTCCTTAAACCTGGAATGCAGGTATTTCTCTGGAAAAGGCTGCAAGCCCAGTTCCGTGGTCAGGTCTTTTGTTTTCGGCGCGTAGCGGTAAATGAAATCCCTGATCTTCGCTTCCGCTTTTGCGGCGTCCGCATCAGGTCGGAGCTGCACGTAAGTAGCGGGACTGGTATTGCCCCAGTTGTGCACCCAGGGATTCTCCTGCACATAGGCCGTCCAGCTTCTCAGGAAATCGAATTGCAGGGTGGAATTGGCGGGGATGTTCTCGAACACGGCGGTAACGGTAAGGTCCAGCTTGTTCTCGTAACGGAGCGGCTTGCCGATGGCGGCGGCGGCGTTGCCGAAGAAAGTTTCCGCCATGCGGCGGGAAATGACCACCGATTCAGGAGCCGTCAATGCGTGATCAATGGAACCGGCCACCAGCGGAAAGCTGAACATCCGGAAAAAGTCCCCGCTGGCATTCGTGCCGTTCATCTTGTGGATATTGCCGTCCCGCTCAAAGGTGTAAGTCCTCACGGCCTCAAACCCGCTGGCATATTCCACCTCCGGAATTTCTCTTTTCAGTTCGTCCGCCAGCAAGCCCTGCGTGGTATAACCCGCGCCTACTTTGCCATCATATGCCTGGCGCACGTACACCTGGTACAGCCGGTCGCCGGTCGCATGAAAGCCGTCCACTTTCAGTTCATCCTGCACCCATAACAGGATCAGCAGACTGCAGGCCAGGCCCAGCGCAAGACCAAGTATATTGATCGTGGAAAATACTTTGTTGCGGACAATGTTCCGCCAGGCAACGAGAAAGTAGTTCTTAATCATGAGGATGCATCCGGGAAAAATATGCCAACAATATCAATATATGATTTTCAATCCTTTGTAAAGATATCTCCGGGCTAAAGTGTTCGTTTCCGGACAGGCATTGACCGCTTACCGGCCCTTCTTTGCACCGGTCAGCTGCTGCAGTCCATCGCGGTAAGAAAGCCCAACGGGAATGTCTTTCGTACCCACACGCACATAGTTGCCTTCGAGGAATACGATATGGTCCTTTGAAATGATATAGCTTTTATGCACCCGCACAAACTGCGATGCCGGCAGTTGTTCCAGCATGCTCTTCAGCGTATCGTGCACCAGGTATTGCGATGCGGGTGTAATAACGTTCACGTAATCGTCCACCGCCTCGAGGTACAGTATGTCTTCCAGGTTCACGCGGTATACCTTCTTGCCAGCTTTTACAAAAATGGAGGACGGCTGTGCCGGTGTTGGCCCGGCTTTTTCCAGGAGCTTGTTCACCGCCTTCAGGAAACGTTCGTAGGAAAAGGGTTTCAGGAGATAGTCCACCGCATCCAGCTCAAAGCCCTGCACGGCATATTCCGGGTATGCGGTGGTAAAAATGATGTGCGGCGGATGGTATAATCCTTTCAGGAAGCTGATGCCGGAGCGCCGCGGGAGGTTGATGTCCAGGAAAATAAGGGGCACAGGCTGCTTTGCCAGGAACTGCTGCGCTTCCTGCGCATCGCCGCAGATGCCCGCCAGCTCCAGGCAGGGATGCTCCCGGATATATTTTTCCAGCACCTGCTGCGCCAGCGGCTCGTCTTCCACTACCAGGCATTGATATACGACGCTCATAGCTGCAAGTTAAGACTTACCACAAAATCTTCCCGGTGCTCCGTTACCCTGAGCGTATGCCGTTGCGGATACAGCAGCGCGAGCCGCCGCTTTACGTTTTCCAGTCCAACGCCTTTATGATTGTCCGCCTCCGCATTGTCTGCCGTGCCTTTGGTGTTTTCCAGCCTGAACTGGATGGAACGCGGCTCCACACTCAGGTATACGTCTACCAGCATCTGCCCGTTGTTTCCCCGCGCGCCGTGTTTGAAGGCATTTTCCATAAACGTGATCAGCACCATCGGCGGCAGCTGCTGCAAGGCGATCTCTCCTTCCATTTGCACGTTCACATGCAAAGCATGGCCCGATCGGATCTTTTGCAACGCAATGTAATCCTGCAACACCGCCCATTCCTTTTCCAGCGGCACAAACTGCATCTGCGTTTCATACAGGAAATACCGCATGAGGTGGGACAGCTGCAACACCGTGCCCGGCAACCTTTCGTCCTTTTCCAGCGCCATGGCGTAAATGCCGTTCAGGGTATTGAAGAAAAAATGAGGGTTGATCTGCGCTTTCAGGGCTGTCAGTTCCAGCTGCACCCGGTCTGTTTCCGCCTGCAGGAGCTGCCGTTTGAGGTCGTGTACCATGAACCAGGACTTCGAGAACTTCAGCAGCGCGCTTAGCCCTGCGTAAGCAGCAAAGAACAATGTCAGTTCCCACCAGGAAAAATAGGAGATGAAAAAAAAATCCGGAAACAAATACACCGACCATTCCTGGAAGAACTGGTGATTCAGCCAGGTGCACAATACCAGCAGCGGCAGCAGCAGCGCAAAGTATCGCGCCCATTTTTCCGTGTTGGCAAAATAGGGGATCAATACTTTCAGGTTGACGTAAACCGCCGGCAGTAAAGTGACGTGAAAAAGCGCCGCGTAGATGTAATCTACTTTCGCTACGCGGGCGCCTGATTTAAAGACCTGCACGAATATGAAATACGTGAATGCCCAGAAAAAGAGGTGTTGTAAAAAACGGGGAATGGGGTGATAGAGCCAAAATCCGGTACGCATACGACTTAGCCTTTTCTCGTCAAGGTAACGGAATTCCGGTTGCTGAACAAACGTTCGTCGGCCGCATATTTTTCAACAAACTTTTGCAGCTCTTCGGAAGATGCGCTGATAATGCAGGTGCCGAACAGATCGTCCAGCTCATGCTTCAGCCGCAGATGGCCGCTTTCCAGCTGCCGTCGTACAAAAGCGCCGTCCGCGAACTGCACCGCCAGCTGCCGGTCGTTCTTCCATTCCACTTTTGCGATCGTATAGCCGGGCATGTAATCGGGGTTAAAATCATAGCCGTTATTATCATCTTCTCTTTGCGCGTCTGCTATTATTGCGGGCCGCAGGTCCATGAACAAATGTTCACCAACTTGTATGAATGATGCAAACATGTTGTAGTGGATGCCGTTCTTTTCGTAGGACAGCATATAGGTCCTGGACATCCGGGCGCTGTCTCCCCCCGCGTCCGTGATCTTTGCCTGCCGGTAGGTGCGGCTGAGCAATACCGGCTCTATGCGCATCTCTCCTTCCGCGCTGTTCCATGTGCCGGTAAGGCGGCTGTCCGTGATCATCCTGTCTTCCGTTGCCAGCGGCTGCAGTGTGGTGATGCAGGACGGTAAAAATATGATGATGGCCGCGATGGCGAATAAACTGATCGTTTTCATGCTTAATTGATTTTTTCGTAAGTGGATGCGGATTCATAAGCCTGCGGCACATCGCCGTACTTGAGCACGTACTGTTGCAGCTCTTCGGTAGACGCCGTGATGAGCGTAGCGCCGTCAAAGCGGGTTTCATGGTGAATGCGGATCTGCTTTTTGTTGATCAGCCCCTGCAGGTAATCCGTATTGAACTGGCTGGCATCAAAGGAGCGGTCGCCATTGAAACGGACCTTGTAGATGCTGTGAAGCGGCGTGAAATGCTGCCGGTAAAAGCTATCGTATGCCTGCTGCCAGGATGTTTCCGCCGGAAAATAATCCAGGTAAAGATTTCCGCCGATGTGGAGCAGAAAGGCGTAATAGGCTTGTACCACTGCTCCCTCTTTGTTCTTTACGGTAACGGTATAGGCTTTGTCCGCCAGCTGCCGGATGGCGGCGGGCAACCTGCTGAAGGATGCGGAGCTGCCTCTTTCGAAGACCGCGGTATTGTCTTCGTCGATCTTCCAGTTGCCGGCCAGGCGTGGATCAAAGGAAAGGTCTTTGGCCGTGAACAGCGGATGCAGGGTGTACAGGCATCCGCTGAAACCGAGCGCAAACAGCAGCAGTGTGGTGACAATGATCGTTCTTTTCATGATGAAGGATTTTTATACCGTAAAGCTATCCGGCGCGGCGGGGGGTATGAAATTTATTCGGTAAACATAGCATTTTGGGCGGTAAGCTGCAATCTGCTCCCGCGAGATGGCAAATTCAGGTAGAAATACGCTTGCCCTCCTCCTTCCCTCCTTCCTATTTTTACATCACTAAACCCCAAAAATATTTTTGTTATGAAACAGCTTTCAATTCTGTTCCTGGCGGTGCCCCTGTTACTTTTCTCCTGCTCCAAGGAAGGCCCTGCCGGACCGCAGGGAGCGCAGGGCGAACAAGGCCCGCAGGGCGGCGCAGGGCCACAGGGCCCGCAAGGCCCCGCCGGGAATGCCAATGTGAAGGTCTACGAAAAGGATATTGCAACAATGACCTGGACGGCCTCTGGCACCTACTCCTACCTCAGCGTTCCGGCGCCCAAAGTGCTTACGGCGAGCGTTCTTGAGAACAGCACCATACTCGTATATGTGTATACGTCAGATTTCTCGGGATGGGGCATGGTTCCCTATCATACGGAAAGGAATATACGGGTAACGGCGGAGGTGAAGGTCGGGTCCGTACTACTCCGGAAAGACCAGAACGGCACGCCCACCACGCAATCCTGGCACCACCGTATCCGCCTCGTGATCATTGCCAACACAGGCACGGCAGCGGCTTTAAACAGGCAGGCATATACGGATGCATCTTTCAATGATTATCCGGCAGCAAAGGTGCAGGCATTGCAATAAGTGGCGGGGCGTTTTATGATGCCGCCATTTCGAGGTAATGCTTGCGCTTCCGCTCAATGGCCCTGGAGAAACATACGGCCGTCCGGTTAGCCAGCTCGTACAACGCAACGATCGCGGGCCCCTGCGCCACATCGTCTTTCATGTATTCCGCCTGGCTTCCCAGGAACGTAGCCGCATCCTCCGCGAAAGTTTTATCAACAGCCGGCTCCACCACACCGCTGCGCCGTATCTTTTCCAGCGCTTCGCGGAAAGCCTGTTCATCGGCTTTCAGCGTATCCAGCTCGCTTTTCAGGGTTTCCAGTGAAAACTGCTGCACCTGGTAAAGGTAATTGATGCGCCCCAGTATCTTCTGCACAATGGCATCCAGCTGACCAGCTTCTTCCTGCAGGGCTATCACGTGTTCATATGCCTGCTTCAGCTCCGCCGCAGCGGCTGCATTTTGCTGGTGAAAGCGGAAAGCCGCATGGTCCATGTCCAGCAGCCATTGCTTGTCCGTTTCTATTTCCGATTCCAGTTCTTTTATCACGCCGCCGGCTTCGCTGAGCGTATGATGCTGCTGATCGAACTGAAAATATTTCACATCGATCTCTTTTCTTTCCATAGCCTGCAGGCAGGCCAGGTCGTGCATATTCTGAAAATACCGTTTGATGCGCTGCACAACGGCCGGATCATACCGCTCCGCGAACGAATGCGCATCGGGAACAATGCGGTCCGGATCGATGGGCTGGAAGGAGCGGTTATCGTAATAATCATTGAACGCCGCCGGGAATTCATACAGCTGGCGGTATTCCTTTACGCTATCGATCAGCGTTTCGCTGTCCACCATTTCCTTTATTTCCGCATCGGGGAAGTTCACGGAAAAATAATGCCGGGTCATGGATTCTTCCAGCCCCGTTTTATCGGAGAAAAGCACCCATGCGCTGCGGTTGTCCGCGGCATTCTCCACCCCCGCCAGCCGGAAACGTTCTTCCCGCTCCTCCATCGAGGGATGGGTCGCCCACTGGTCTTTATATTTCAGGCGGCTGCCGGTGAATTTCGACAGGCATTCGTTGGTAATATGCGGAAGGCCGTCCACCATCGCAATCTGGTTGATGTCCGCAAAATAATGGTTCACCCTGCGTTGCGTTTCGAACATGTTCTGCATGGCGCTGTTATTGCCGGCGAGTTCCCCGGCCTTGTTGATGCAATAGTTCATGCCGCCGTTCACATATTCTATCCGGCGCATCGCGGAGGTGGCGATATCGCTGCCGGTAACGGATACGGCCACCGCGTCCGCATGAAATTCCATTTCGCGGGAAAGGCTCATGTATTGCAGGTTGATGACGCTGTACATGCCGCGGAGCACGGACTGGATAAGCCGCGCGATCCATACGGTGAGCGTGGCCGTCAACGCGAAAATGCTGTGGATGTTGGCCCAGGCGTTCAATGTTTTATCGTAACCCGAATTTTCATACAGCATGTTATAAATGGCCTTGTTCATGGTGAACACATAACTGCCGAGCTTCATGCTCCGCTGGGAAAAGTGGCCGAACTCATGCGCCAGCACCATTTTGAATTCGCTCAGGTTCAGTACGTTCACCAACCCAAGCCCTATTTCCAGGTTCTTTCTTACCGGCAGGAACATGCTCCAGAAGCTGGAATTATAAAAAACGGCGGCGTTCACATCCTGCACAATAAAAACTTTCCGTGGCATGGGCGTGTTCGTATCGATGGTCAGCTGGCGGATAAAAGCGAACAGGTCCGGATGGTCCTCTTCGAATATCTCCACCCTGTTGGGATTGGTGTGGGACTGCCGGGCAAATACAAACTTGATGAGGAAGATGAGCACCATCACCCCTACGCCTATGATCCCCAATCCCAGTATCAGCGTGATCAGCTTGGGCATGTTCACGATCAGGAAAACACCGCCCATAATGCACAGCGCGGCAAGGCCGGCGGCCATCAGTAACAGCAACAGGTATACGAAACAGAACAGGATGATCGCACCGATCACCCGGATCACCTGTTTCCGGAAGGAAGCAGCGGGAACGGTCAGCCCGGGGTTTACCGACAGGGGGTTGGGCGGGTAGAAAGAAAGATCAGGCATAGGTACAGACTTATAATGTAATTGGAAATTAATAATTACATTTAACCGCTCCAAATAAAAGCTATGAAATACAGGACGATATTATCCTTGTTGCTGGGCGCCTGCCATGCCACCGTTGCCCCCGCCCAGGTACAGCCCGGCACTACCCTTCTTTACAAAGTGACAAAAACGCTCCATCAAACGGATATGGATTCCGTATCGAATACGGCCATTTACCGGTTCAAAGTGCTTGAACAGCTGCCGGAAGGAAGATGGCGGATAGAAAGCACCCTGCTCGATTACCGCAACACCCGGGGGCAGGCGCATTTTGACGCAGCCCGTCTGCATGAAACCTCCATCAGCTCTTCGGATGAACTGCTGCAGCTGGCGCTGCTGCATGAACCGGTGGAATTGACCCTGGGCGGCACACCTCCGGAGCAGCCGGAACTGGTGAAGGTGCTGCAAAAGAAAGGGCGCGAATGGCATATCAGGAAGGATCACCTGCAGGCAATGACCAGTGGCCTCCCGTACTACCTGCTGCAGGAAACCAACGCGATATTCTTTACTTACCCGAAAGGCCAGCCAACATGGCAAAGCAAGGATTCTTCCATATTGTATTCGGTTTCCGGCGCTCCCGGCGGCATCATGCATATCTCCGCGCGGGAAAATACCGCTAAAAAAACCGGCGGCGACCGGCGGGAATACCGTTATGAATATGACTGGGACGATGCCGGTAAAAAGATACGCGGCGCAAACCTGCAGAACAACGTGACCGGCACCGGCCTTATCAACGGCGAAAACAAGGCTTTCCGGATTTCTGACAACATGCAACTGGAACTGCTGGACACGTCTTTCACACCACCCGTTGTACCGGCTACATTAAAGGAAATGAGCGTATTGTTCTCTTTCTGGAGCGACGGGCTGAACGTGAACGGGGAAACGGATTCTGCAAAACTCTATACCGCCATTGCAAAGTTCGATCCGCAATACGGCCGGCAAAAAAGATATGTGCAGGCGAAGCTCAGCTCCCTGCAAAGCCTGCCCGGCGAGGAAAGCCACTACCTCTATGATGATTCGCTGCGCGCGGTGCCCATCTACCTGCTGGAAGGCAACAGCTCGCACCTGCATAACCGATTGCAAAATGCCATTGGTCAGGATGCGGACAGCGCCATGATGCTGATAACGTATCTGTCAAAGGCCAGCCGCCAGTCTTTCCGGGGCTGGGTGCAGCACAGCTTCGCACAGGAACTGGCACGTCCGGAGAAGTTCAATATTGATGATGCCGTTGCCCATTTCCGCAAGATCGGCTGGCCGGAGCAGCGGATCGAAAGGATGATCGAAGAATCAAAAGGACGTGAACGCTACGCCGGCATGCTGATCGAACGAACGGCCCATCATCCGGATACGCTCATCCATCATGTTACCTACCCGATGTACCTTTATCATGCGGCGAAAAACCTCCGCCGCAAGGATTCCCTGCAATACATCACAAACCAGTTCCGCAACCTCCCGCCCGCCGTTTTCAAAGCAGGCAATGCCGGCCGCTACGCCCTGCTGCTATACAAAAAACTACAGCAGAGCGGGCATCCCGCGGAAGCCGGCAGGCTGCTGGACAATACCATCAGCAGACTGGAAAAAACCACCGCGGACTCCACCAGCAACACCCGCCACGCGGAACAGAACATCCTTGCCTACGCCTACAAGCTGAAATACGATACCCTGAAGCATACCAACCGCAAGCAGGCATTCATATTCCTCGCAAAGGCCGCGGCCGCTTCACCGAAATCCCCCGAAGAAAATGTGCACGACAGCTTCTATGACCGCGCCCTGCTCGGCTCAAAGGAAAGCTACCGCCAGGATTTTGCGGACGAGCTGCTGAAAGAAGGCGCCAGCCAGGAAGCATTGATGGTGCTCTCCCAACAGATTTCCGCAGACCCTTCCGTACTGCCCGACGTGCAAAAATCATTCAAACAGCATTTGCCGGAAAAAAACTTTGCGGAGTTCTTTGAGCAATCGGTGATGCGGTCCTGGAAAACAGCGCCGGCGTTCGAGTTGCAGGGAGTGGACGGAAAGACCTACCGCCTCTCGGACTACGCGGGGAAATGGCTGCTGCTCGATTTCTGGGGCACCTGGTGTCATCCCTGCCGGGAAGAACTGCCGCAGATCAACGCCTTTGCCAACCAGGTGAAAAACGATCCTGAAAAAGCATTTCTTTCCATCGCCTGCTTCGACAACGCTGAAAAAGTGAACGCCCTTTTCAGCCAGAAAGGGTATACGCTGCCCGCGGCGCTGTCTGATACCAAAGTGCAGTATGACTACCACGTCCGCGGATACCCTTCCAAATTCCTGGTGTCCCCGGAGGGAAAGATGATCTTTCTGAATTACGGTACGGACTGGCGGAAGATCGTGGAGCTGTTCAGCAATATCAGGCCGGATGAAAAAAGTTCAACGGTGAGCAAGGAACTGCGTTAACCAGGTCTGATCATGCGGACCAGTTGAAATCGCTGGTTCTGATCTGCTTTGTAAAAGAACTATTTATTTTACAGAGGTACAAAACAGATCAAATCTGTGCAACTCAATACAGACACGACTTAAAGAAGAAAACAGCTACGCATTAATTCCATATCACGGCGCGGAATCCCTACATCTGCAGCCACTTCTGCCCAATGGCCTACCGCATCACTTACCTGGGTGATAATCTCTTCTCGTCTGTCTGGCGATACCCGAAAGCGCTCTGCTACTTCCCGAACTAGCTCGATGTCCAGCTCGTTGTTGTACCGGGAAATATTCAGACTGAGTCCGGTGGCGTTAGACACCGGATTTACATCATAAGCCGGAGATAGCCGCCAGCCGCGCGGCGTAAGCAGGAAACCATGATTACGCAAATGATCATCGGAATTACTTACACTGGTATAAAAAACGATTCGCCGCCATAACTCTTCCAGATCGTCATTTGGAGCTGCGCCATGTTGCACAATAAATTCGGCGAGATCGAGATACGATACATTTGCCTGCGCACCAGCGCCATCAGTTTGCCCCAGCAACGTCATGGCAGATGCGAAGTGTGTGCGGACAGGGCCGACCCGATCAAAACGCCTTGATAAAAATGTATGATGACGGTGAGTGTAGCGATGCGCTGCACTTTCCGCGATATTAAGGCCGGCTTGTGCTCCCAGTGTATTCACAACATGCTCCCATCCACCAATATCGTGATCATCATTTCTGCTGGGAAACTTTGCAATCCACAGCTGCCCCGCGGTATCTATGATGCTGGCCTTCGGCCTGGTGCCGCCTAGAGATGAACCGGGCGACATGATCAGATTAAGCCATTGAGAGAATTCCGGCGCGTCTGCAGCATCATCACGCTCCAGTTGCAAGCTGGCTTCTTCCAGCGTGCGCAGGAATGTAATAGGTGGAGCCGCCATTTCATGGTTATTGTCCAGGAACGGCCCATCGGGCGCCAGTTTGAACCGTAACGCACCCATCCGGTGAAGATCGTGGACACCCATCAGATAGTCACTTTCCATCAGAGCCCGTGCGCGACGTTCTTCCTGACGGGCTTTAAGCGCTTCGCGGCGCTGCATTAATACTCTGCCCCACCGATCAGGCGATGAATCAGTAAACAGCCCGAAATTGGTCTTTTCATTAACAGGATATTGCGGCCCGGTAAAGTACATCAGGTCCGGATCCAGCAACAAGGCAGAAGCACTTACCATCCAATCCTGATCATAGGAGAAGGAAAACGTTTCCCTTCCGCGGCCGGATTCTACCGTCAAAGTGCCCATGAATCGCGGCGTACCCAGCTCTTGCCAGTCAGCGTAAACGTAAATCTGTTTGTTATGTAATACAGCTTTCGCCACATTCATTTCTTTTTATTCAATAGTTGAGCATCTTGCAGTTTCCTGCCCAAGGGATCATCTGCAGCTACTTTCAATAAATCTTTACTCAAACCGAGTACAAAAAGAACTTGCACATAAAATGAAATCGCCACGCCAGCTTCCCCTTTTTCAATAAGCTGCAGGGTAGACCGGGCAATACCAGCCCTTTCCGCCACCTGCTCTTCTGTGAGCCGACGGCGCTTGCGGGCAAGCTTTATATTGGTGCCCAGTTCTACTAAAGTGTCTTCTGCTGATGGGAGCAAACTCGGTTTTCTAGTTCGCATTGACCGTTATTTCAGTCAAAAATACAAAAAATGACCGAAATAGCGGTCATTTTATTTCGAACATGCTTATGGATAAGATTTACAGAATTCAGGGATATATCAGGTATTTCTTCCGCATCACCTTGTACCTGGACAATTCCGGCTCCCACGAAGCCTGTATCTCCTGCTCCGATTTCCCTTCCATGATCTGCCTGGTGAAAGCATAATCTCCCGTAAGGTGATCGATATTCCTTATTTCCCTGTGCTGCGAGCGGTCAAAGAATTTTTTCTTATCCGGATAGGCGTTATACAGATCGATCATCCACTGTATATTGATCCTTTTCGTTTTCCGCAATTCCGCAATATCATAATTCCGCAGATCGAGGCCGTAACAGGTTTCATTCACATGAATCGGCGTTTCGCTCATACCGGGGATGCTCACCGGCGTGAATGAAAAATCGTACTTGCCTTTCAGCAGCGGGCTGCCGAATATCGTGA
Organism: Chitinophaga cymbidii; assembly: GCF_007992715.1. Lineage (GTDB taxonomy): Bacteria > Bacteroidota > Bacteroidia > Chitinophagales > Chitinophagaceae > Chitinophaga > Chitinophaga cymbidii. The sequence goes on along the minus strand of NZ_BKAU01000004.1, from coordinate 164,179 downwards.
AGGGAAAGTAAGTACCGCGTCCATGATTGAGGATAGTGCCTTCGAACAGACAGGTGGAGGGATATAACATGATGCTCTGCTGCGTGTTCAGATTGGGCGAAGGCGGCACCGGCAGCGTGTACGGCATGTTGTGATCGTAGTTTGCTACAGGAATGATCTTCAGCCTGCACTTCTTTTTCACGGCCATCCATCCTTCCCCGTTGACCATCTGCGCAAACTCACCTATGGTCATGCCATGGGCGATCGGTATGGGAAACCTGCCGATGCCGGAATTCAGCCGCATGTCCAGCACAGGGCCGTCCACAAGATACCCGTTCGGGTTGGGTCTGTCCAGGATCATCAACTCTTTGTCGTTCTCCGCGCAGGATTCCATCACGTCGCGCAACACATTGATATAGGTATAGAATCTGCAACCCACATCCTGTATATCGAAGATCATGATATCAACATCCGCCATATCTTCTTTTGAGGGCTTGCGTTTGTTGCCGTATAAAGAGATCACTTTGATGCCCGTTTCCGGATCGGTTTCATCCTTCACCACCACGCCGGCGCTGGCTTTTCCCCGAAAGCCGTGTTCCGGCCCGAAAACCTTTACGATATTGATTCCCCGGTCGCGGAGGCTGTCTACCAGATGTCTTTTTCCGATGATCGTGGTAGGATTGGCGAGTATGGCCACCCGTTTGTTTTTCAGATAAGGAACATACTTCTCCGTCTGATCAGCGCCGGTGATAATGCCGTCAGCTTTTACGGAAGAACATTCAAAGCGCTGTGAAGCGCTGATGCTTGCAAACAATATCCAGGCGAGGATTACTTTCATAAATGCGTATTAGGCTGTTAATTTAAAACATTTTACCGCGGGTTCCTTTATGAGGGACAAATTTGAAGCGGCAAACCGTTATTGCTAAAAAAATGGAAGCACCGCAAATTTATTTGTTGTAATATTATGATGCAGACCAAAAACCCGCCACCGTTAACGCCGGCGGGAAAATCGAGATAAACGTAAACGGCTGTTAACCGTGTCATTGATCATATGCTTTTGAAAAACAAAAAAACCTACATGTAACATCCAGACAAATTAATTTTTTGCTACTCGGCATTGTTGGTACCGGTCAGTTATATTGACCAGTCCTGCTCACATATACGCGCAGCTATCCGGCTGCGGTAAGATTTTCCTGCAAAGATATCGTTGCCGGGCGAACGGTTGTTTCGCCGGGCCGCTCTTGTCATGCCATTACTCACCACTCAAATATTGTTGTATGAAATCCAGATCACGAAGCCCTTGATGCGGCACTCCTCCGCCATCCGCCCAAAACATTCAACCATTTAATCCAAAATCCTCACCCACATGAACACTTTTATCCGCAGACCTTTTAGGTCTTCCTCCGGCTGTTGCCCGCCAACCCGCCGGAACTTTCTGCTCACCCTGCTCCTCCTCTGCTTCACCGTTTCAGCAACCGCGGCGGTATACCAGGAAAAGCGCGTCACCGGTAAAGTAACGGACGAAACAGGGGCCGGACTACCGGGCGTGACCATTCTTGTAAAAGGCACTACACAGGGCACCGTAACAGACGCCAACGGCGAATACAGCATTCCCGTAAGCGATACCAGCACGGTATTGGTATTCCGGTTCATCGGATACAACAATCAGGAAATCACCGTCGGCGCCAGAACGCGCGTCAACACGGTACTGACCTCCAATGCAAAAGGACTGAACGAACTGGTGGTCGTTGGTTACGGCACCCAAAAGAAAGTGAACCTCACCGGCGCCATTACAACGGTAAACGCCGCCGATCTGAACAACATCGCGCCCTCCAATCTGTCCAACACCCTCGCGGGACGCGCGCCGGGCGTGAATGTCACCAACACCTCCGGCCTTTCCGGCGCCAGCTCTTCCGTGCGCATACGCGGCAGCTTCGGCGATCCGCTGTATGTGATAGACGGGATCGTGCGGGACAAACAGGCATTCGATGCGCTGGAAGCCGCGGAGGTAGACCAGATCAGCTTTCTGAAAGATGCCGCCACCGCTTCCATTTACGGTTCCCGCGCGGGCAACGGCGTAGTGCTGGTCACCACCCGGAAAGGCGTCAGCCAGAAACCCGCCTTCAACTTTCAATCGAACTACACCACCAGCCGCCCTACGATGACGCTGCTGTCCGACCTCACCACCGCTGAAGATGAACTGACGTACCAGAACCGCGTAGCGGAATTCAACGGCACGCCCATTCCCAACGGCCAGGAGGAGTTCGATTATTTTAAGGACAAACGCTATAACGTGCACGATTTCATCTGGCAAAACCCTTACAGCCACCGGCATTCGCTGAGCGTCACCGGCGGCGGCGAAAGGATCAGCTACTATTCACTGCTGAGCTATCGCGGGGAAGAAGGCTCCTACAAAAGCCTGTCGCATAACAAATTCAACATGCGCAGCAACGTTACCGCAAAGGTCACCGACGCGATCAGCGTAAACCTCAACGTGGCCGCCAATCAGCAGAACCTGGACCGGTTCTACTGGCCATTTACGGGTGATGACGACTTTGACGTGTCCGACCTTTACCGCGTAACCTTCAACTGGCCCAAGACCTATCCCTTCTATACGGAAGCGGACGGCACACCGGCCAATTATGTAACGCCTTATCCCGTGCAAACGCCGATGGGCAGCTGGCAGGCATGGAGCGTGATAGACCAGGTGATCGGCGACCGCTACATCCGCACCCGGCAACGGCAGATGAGCTCCATTCTTTCGCTGGACATCAAGCTGGACCGGTTTATCAAAGGACTGTCCACCAAGGTGACCGGCAGCTATATGGGAGAAGATTTCATGCGCAAAAAATATCTCACCTTCCAGAAGAACTATGTGTTCAACCAGGCTGACCCGGACGGCAACCGGTTCATTCCCGCCGCGCCGGACCCGGAGAAGATCAACATTTTCACCTTCAGCCAGAACCAGCCTTTCATGAGCTACGAGGTCACCACCGGCTGGAACTACCAGCTCAACTGGTTCCTGAACTACAACCGCAGCTTCGGCAAGCATGGCTTGGAAGCGCTGGCAGTATTCGAGCAGGCGGAGAACGGCGGGTATGCCGCTTTGGCAAGAGGAGAAAATCCTGTTACTTCCCTCGACCAGTTTTTTGCCTATTCCGATGACCGGAGCATGAAGGATGCGGACGGATGGGAAGAGCTGGGCGCCCGCCAATCCTGGATCGGCCGCGTTAACTATAATTACGACAGCCGTTATATCGCAGAATTTTCTTTCCGGTACGATGGCAACACGCTGTTCCCCAGTCACAGCAGATGGGGCTTCTTCCCGTCCATCTCCGCGGCATGGCGGATTTCCGAAGAAGACTTTATGAAGAACAACGGCATATTCGATGACCTGAAGCTCCGCGCCTCCTATGGCACTACGGGGAACGACCTGGATGTGGCCAACGAAAAGATCCAGGCTTTCACGTACACGAACTTCTACACGAATGCCGGCAGCTATATGTTCGGCGACCGCCTGTACAGAACTATCGCGCCCGGCCCCACGCCCAACCCGAACCTAACCTGGGCTACTTCCACCATCTACAACGCCGGGCTGGATGTTGCGCTGTTCAACAACCGGCTGAACGGCTCGCTGGACGTGTTCATCAAAAAAGAAACGGATATCCTCGGCTCCCGGCTGGTAACGCTGCCGGATAACTACGGGCAGGCGCTGGCGCCGGAAAACTACGCCGCGCGCTCCTGGCGCGGTGGCGAACTGTTCCTCGAGTGGCGGGACAGAGCGGTAGCCAACAAGATCAATTACTCTGTGACCGCTAACATCGGTTACTCGCGCGACCGCTGGGATATTTTCGATGAATCCGCGGCTTTCGGGCCGGGTGGTCTCCGCAATTTCCAGTCAAGGATCGGGCGGCCGGAAAACCGGATCATCGGGCTGAAATCACTGGGCATCATCCGCACGCAGGAACAGCTGGATGAGCTGCTGTCAAAGGGTTTCACGCAGTACGGCAGGAAGCCTTATCTCGGGGGATTGTATTTTGAAGATGTGCGCGGAGATGGATATTCTCCCGGTCCGGATGGCAAGATCGACGGCAACGATGTACAGCTGCTGTCTGAAAACGCCTCGCCCCGCATCAACTTCGGTATCGGTCTGAACATCGCCTGGAAGAATTTCTCACTACAATCCCTCTTCCAGGGCGTCAGCGCGTACGACCGGATCATCAGCAACCAGGAAGGCGAAGGCATGCGGCAGCATGGCGGTACGGTAAGGCCCTACTATCCTATCTGGGCAGACGATGTATGGACGCCGGACAACCCGGATGGCAAATACCCGCGGCCCATCGGGCAGAACTGGTATGAATCCGGAACAGGCGCCACTTCCTTCTGGATACGGAACGGCGCATACCTCCGCCTGAAAATGCTGAACCTCGCGTACAGCCTTCCGCAATCCTGGATGTCCGCCCTGAAGCTGACCGGCGCGCAGCTATACTTCAACGGCACCAACCTGTTCGCCATTTCGAAGATGAAAGAATTTCATGACCCGGAACAAAAGAACTACGATTCCTACCCTGTTATGAAATCATTCACATTCGGAATGGATTTAAGGTTTTAAAAAATGTGTACTGATGAAACGCCATCTGCGTTCCATCAGACCTATAATTTTCAAATGTGAACTGATGAAAAAGATAATCTATATAACACTACTGTTTGCAGCGATATGCGCATCCTGCAAAAAAGTACTCGATATCGAAGATATCAACAACTACAGCCCGGAACAGGTGTGGAACGACGAGAACCTCGCCAATGCCTACATGGCCAACCTCTACACCATGTTCGGCAACTGGAGCCCCGGCCTCGAACAAAAAAGCGAACAACTGGCGGGCATTTATTTTTATGCGGACCGGATCACCGTTTCCAACGGGGAGTTCAAGCTGTGGAACTACAGCCGCATCCGGCTCATCAACCAGGCAATCGTGGACATCGGCGAAGGCGGCCTGTCGCAGGACGTGAAGGACAATATCACCGGCCAGGCCCTGTTCATGCGCGCCTACACGTATTTTGAAATGGTCATGTACCACGGCGGCGTACCGTATATCACCAAACCGCAGGACCGGTATGAAGACGACCTGTTCGTGGCGCGCAACACCACGAAGGAATGCTTCGATCTCATCGTAAAAGACCTGGACGACGCCATCGCAAAATTGCCGCAGCATATTGAACCTTCCGCTCCGGATTACGGCAAGATCGACGGGAACTTCGCGCTGGCCTTTAAAGCCAAAGTGCTGCTGTACAAGGCATCTCCGCAGTTCAATCCTTCCACTCCATGGAACAATGCCTACTGGGCCGACGCTTATACGGTCAATAAAAAAGCGTATGACGATCTGAAAGCGCAGGGTTACGCACTGGCGGATGATTACAGCAATATTGCGCTGGTGGAAAAAGGCCCGGAAGTAGTATTTTCCGTCATCAACGCCTATCCGAACAAATCCACGGAATGGGACAACGGCGTAAGGCCGGGATCGGAAAGCCGCGGCCCTGCCAACTCCTGCCCCACCTGGGAATTTGTAAAAGCCTTCCCGATGAAAGACGGCAAGCTGTACAACGACCCGGCCGGCGCCTATTACAAAACAGACGCGGAGTTCCTGCAAAGTTACTGGCTGAACAGAGATCCGCGTTTTGACAAGTCCATCGTATGGAACGGCAAGGAATATCCCGTATCCGGCAAAGCCGGCAAGCGGCAGTACACCGCGCTGGGCGTGGCGCATGAGCTGGATGATTTCGGCATCAATCCGGCTGCCGGCCTGAACTCCAGCAACCTCAACCGCTATACCGGCTTCTTCATCCTGAAGAACAGCCTGCTGAAGCTCGCGCAAGCGGAAGTGCAGCAATACGATGTTGATTTTGTATTGATGCGTTTCGCCGAAGTGATGCTGAACTATGCGGAAACCGCCAATGAAACCGGCAAGCTGGCCGAAGCGCTCGACATCCTCAGGCAGATCCGCCAGCGCGCCGGCATTGAACCGGGCGCCGACGGCAACTACGGCATCGTAGCGCCCACCCGCGAAACCATGCGGGAAGCCATCATCGCGGAAAGGAACATCGAGTTCTGCTTTGAAGGGCACCGCTTCTGGGACCTGCGCCGCCTGCGTATGCTGAACCGGCTGGACGGCCTCACCAAGCACGGCGTGGAATCGATCGCCATTCTGCCCAACGGTAATGAAATGCCTATCGGTGAAGCACGTACGAAAGCGGATGCATACGAGCTGACCGAAACCAATTTCAAATACAGCCTGCTGCAGGTGCCGCGCTCCGGCGTGCAGGTGACATCGGTGCCGGAGAAGTATTATTTCTTCCCCATCCAGAGCGATATACTGGACCGCAATCATAATCTTGAACAGAACAGTAACTGGGGCGGAACTTTCAATCCAGCCCTTGAATAAGCAAAAAACCGGGAGTCCGCTCCCGGTTTTTTTTGTCGCAAACACCCCTGTAGAAAGTCGTTTTACACCGCCCCGGCTTTGAATTATACAGCTATTTTTGTATCAACCCAAAGAAAAAAAACAAATATGAAAAAGAGAATCACAAACAGCAAACTCACCACCAACCTCTGGTTCAATAAAAACGGGGAAGAAGCCGTTGACTTCTATCTGTCGGTTTTCAAAAATTCGCAGAAAGGGCGCGTTGCATATTACACGGAGGAAGGCTTCGAGCTCCATGGCATGACGACAGATACGCCGATGACCATTGAATTTGCGCTGGAAGGACAGGAATTTGTGGCGCTGAACGGCGGGCCGCACTTCCAATTCAGCGAGGCCATTTCCTTCATCGTGAATTGTGAAACACAGGAAGAAGTAGACTATTACTGGGAAAAGCTTGGTGCAGGCGGTGATCCCAAAGCACAGGTCTGCGGCTGGCTGAAAGACAGGTTCGGCGTGTCCTGGCAGATCGTTCCCGACTTTCTGACCGAAATTGTACACCATGAAGACAAAACAAAAGTCGCCAAAGTCATGAACGCGATGTTCAAAATGGAAGGTAAGCTTGATCTTGCCGTACTGAAAGCGGCTTTTGAAGGATAAGACTTTTCCAGTCACTATTATTCCCACACAATCACCGCACGAATTTTTTTTAAAATTTTTTTTTGATTTTTGAATCATTTTATAATTTTATGGCCGTACCTGTTCGTCACTGAAAGTTTATCTGGATTTTCTTATGCCAACACGTGCCTACAAACCAAAACAGTTATTGTTCCCGTTATTACTTGCGGGGTTATTGCAAACCGGATTCCACAGCACTACTTCAGCACAAAACGTTACGCTGTACACACCTTACACACGCATCGCTGTTCCTCCGGGGCAATCTATCGACTATTCCATTGATGTGATCAACAACGGTAAAGTTGTGAAGAACGCAGACATAGCAGTAGCGGGATTGCCGAAAAACTGGACTTACGAGATCAAGTCCGGCGGATGGAATGTCAGCCGGCTGTCCGTGCTGCCGGGTGAAAAGAAGAATTTCTCCCTGCAGGTACAGGTGCCGCTGAAGATCAACAAAGGAACATATGCGTTCCAGGTGCTCGCAAAGGGTCTGACGCAATTGCCCATTGCCGTGATCGTATCCGAACAGGGTACTTTCAAAACGGAATTCTCTACGGGGCAGGCCAATATGGAAGGTGCGGCCAACTCAACATTCACCTACAACGCCACCTTGCGGAACCGCACCGCGGACGCGCAGGTGTATGCCTTGCGGTCGTTCGCCCCACCGGGATGGAATGTTACTTTCAAAGCGAATTACAAGCAGGTGTCTTCCGTGAATGTGGAAGCCAACCGCACACAGGATATCACCATCGAAGTAAACCCGCCGGACCAGCTGAAAGCGGGGAAATACAAGATTCCCGTGCAAGCCGCCACAGAAGCTACTTCCGCCAACCTGGAACTGGAAGCCGGCATTACCGGCTCTTACGCCATGGAGTTGACCACGCCGCAGGGATTGCTGAGTACGGACATCACCGCGGGCGACGATAAAAAGATAGACCTCGTGTTGAGGAACACCGGCTCCGCCGAACTGAGGAACATCGATCTGCAATCCGCCGCTCCCGCCAACTGGAGCGTCACTTTCGAGCCGAAAAAAATAGAAAAGCTCCCGGCAGGGCAAACAGCGCAGGTGACCGCCGTCATTAAAGCCGACAAAAAAGCGATCGCAGGCGATTACGTCACGAACCTGGAGGCCAAAACGCCGGAAGTTTCATCCCGCGCGGCTTTCAGGGTATCGGTAGAAACCTCCATGATCTGGGGATGGATGGGCATCCTGATCATACTCGCCGCATTGGGCGGCGTGTACCGCTTGTTCAGGAAATACGGAAGGAGGTAGATCATGAACGAGCCTATCATTGAACTGCGCGGCCTCACCAAAAAATACGGGGCACTCACAGCGGTAGACAATCTCGACCTCTCCATACAAAAGGGAGAAATATTCGGTTTGCTCGGTCCCAACGGAGCCGGCAAATCCACCACCATACTGATGATGCTGGGACTGACGGAACCTGCTTCCGGCTCCGCGAAGATCTGCGGCATCGATGCTACCCGGAATCCCGTGGAAGTAAAAAGAAAAGTAGGCTATCTGCCGGATGATATTGGTTTTTATGATCACCGCACCGGCCTCGAAAACCTGCTGTATACCGCACAACTGAACCGCATTCCGCTGCATGAAGCCAAAGAAAAGGCGCAACGCCTGTTTCAGCGCATCGGGTTGCAGGGATCAGAGAACAAAAAAACAGGTACATATTCACGCGGTATGCGGCAGCGGCTCGGGCTGGCGGATGTGCTCATCAAAAACCCGGAGATCATTATCCTGGACGAGCCTACGCTGGGCATCGATCCCGCAGGGGTCCGCGAATTCCTGGACCTCATCGTAAAGCTCAGCCGCGAAGAAAAGATCACCGTGCTGCTCTCCTCCCATCACCTTCACCAGGTGCAGAAGGTATGCGACAGGGTGGGCATCTTCGTGGGCGGCAAACTGCTCGCGGAAGGCGATATTGCCTCCCTCTCCGAAAAGCTTTTCAACAAGGGCGCTTTCACGATTGAAGCGGGTATTGCCGCCGCGGAAGGCGCGGAAAAGCTGGAAACCGCTTTGCGGCAAATGGATGGCGTACGTTCCGTATCGTTACAGGATAACCGGCTGCAGATAAACTGCCTGCGGGACATTACGGTGGATATCGCCGGCGTTATTGTCGCGTCCGGTTACGGGTTGATGCATTTGTCCAGGAAGGAATACGGACTGGATGATATTTATAACCGCTATTTTGAAGGAGACAAAGCTTATGTGGAAACCGTCTGAAACATCAGCGCCACACCCCTTCCAGGTGATGGTGTACAAGGAAATGTCCGACCACGTGCGCAGCTGGCGTTTCAAAATACTGCTGCTGCTCATTCTGCTGACCTGCATGAGCGCCATCTACATATCCGTAACGAATTTCAGCGCGGCGATCAAGGCGGAGGATCCGGACGGCTCTTTTTTCTTTCTGAAGCTCTTTACGATTTCGGACAAAACGCTGCCGCCCTTTCACATTTTCATCGGCTTGCTGGGCCCGCTGCTTGGCATCAGCCTGGGGTTTGACGCGGTCAATTCGGAGCAGAACGCCGGCACCATGAGCCGCATCATGGCGCAACCCATACACCGCGACTACATCATCAATTCCAAATTCGTGGCCGCACTGGGACTTATCAGCGTGTTATTCTTTGCGCTCGGTTTCCTGGTGATGGGGCTGGGCCTGATCTTCATTGGCATTCCGCCTACGCCGGGAGAGTTTATACGGGTGATCTTCTTTATCCTGCTGAATATCCTGTACGTGGCATTCTGGCTGAACCTCTCCATTCTCTTTTCCGTAAGGTTCCGGCAGGCAGCTACTTCCGCGCTGGCCTCCATTGCCGTCTGGCTCTTCTTCGTGATCTTCTACCCGATCATTATCAACCTGGTGGCGAAAGGGCTCATTCCCGCGGGCGAAGCGTCGCCCCTGCAAATGGTCCACTACCAGGAGCTGATCCTGAACCTTCAGCGGATCGCGCCCAGCCAGCTGTTCAGCGATGCCACCGTTACCCTGCTGATGCCCTCCGTGCGGAGCCTGGGCATACTCACCATGGAACAGGTGTACGGCGCTATTCCGGCGCCATTGCCGGTAACGCAAAGCCTGCTGCTGATATGGCCGCAGCTGACGGGGCTCGTTGCCGCTACAGTACTTTGTTTTGCGCTTTCCTATTTTTCATTCATGAGAAAGGAGATCCGTTCAAGATAGGGCTACAGATACCGGAGCACCCGCTCGCGGTATCTTCTGAACTCCTCTTCGTCCGTGAAGGTTTCAAATTTTTCCGGCTGCCCGCCGCTCCGCTCCCGCACCAGCACTACAGCAGCACCGCCGATGATGGTACGCCGCGCTCTTTCGAGGATCATTTCGAGCGCCTGTACATCCCTGATGGTTTGCAGCTCTTCAATTTTATTGACTGATATGATATAATCTTCCATAATAGCGCGGCAAATTAATCAAAAAACTACAGGTACGCTTCCAGTTGCCTGTACAAAGCGTCCTGCTCACTCGGCGCCTTGGCTTCCGGCAGCACGAGCTTCCCGTCTTTCAGCACGGCGTACCGCGGAATGTATAAAGAGCCGTTCTTCCCGAATACCTTGCGGATGTCTTCCGAAAGCTTTTTCGATGCGCGGACGTGATATCCTTCCAGATTATAGAACTTGATCATGTCTTTCCAATGCTGGTCCGCCTGATCGCGGTCGATCGAAATATAAAGGGAAGCAATTCCTTTCTTTTTCAGAAATTTTTTTAGCCCTTCGTTAAACGCAAACTCCGCTTTGCAAGGCCCGCACCAGGTAGCCCAGAGATCGATGTACACCGTTTTCCCTTTGAACTTCGCCGCCAGCTCATCCATCGTTTCAACAGCCGCATAATTCTCCACGAACTGCTGTCCTTCCGCAAAATCCGTCTTTATCTTTTTGAAATAAGTCTTCACATACTCCGCACCGTCCTTTAGCAAAGGAATGTACGGGCTGTTGGGATACTGACCGACAAAATCGTCGTACCAGGCGGGAATGTAAGATTCAAAGCGGTTTTCCAGGAGCAGGTATTGCAGCTTCGTGGCCATCAGGTATTCCCGCAGGGGCTCCTCCCGGAAGTTGTCCCGCAGGGTAGCATAGAGCTTTTCATCATATGCTTCCCGTTCCAGCTGCACCACCGGTCCTTTTGTTCTCGGCAGGAAATAGTCCAGGTACCACATGGTATACAGGTTGTTGTAATCCACATAAGTGTCGGCGATCATAGACGCCGGATCGGCGGGATCGGCCACAGCCAGCACCTGCCGCCAGGTCGCATCCATTTCGGGTACCAGCGCAGCATCATACCGCGCACTGTCCTTATTAAATTCCATCGCCCTCAACGGCAATATCAGCGTGGCGCCCAGAACAGAAGCATAATAATTCTTCACAAGGCTTTGGGCATAAGCATAAAAGGCCGCATCGATCTTGTGCTTCGCATGCAGATCATTGAACGGTTGCAGGCAACTGTCCATTTCCTTCAATATCTGCCGGCTGCTGCTGGCAAATACCGTATCCTTCCGGTAGTGCCGCATGGCTGCCGACTGGTAAAAGTCAAAGGAAAGGTTTAGCAATGCCTGTTGCCCTTCCGCATCCGGCCCTTCGAAGGTTACCGGAGCCGTTTTGTTGCTTTCGTCGATAGTGATGATATATTGTTTGCCGGGACGGACATAGAGGCGGTACATCTTTTTGTATGTAAAGCCGAAAACGCCGGGGACTTTTTCCTTATTGGGCAGTACCAGCGCTCCACTGGCATTAAGCGTATCTTCCGGGGGAAATGCTACAAAATATTTGCCGTCCAGCGGGCGCATCACGCGCACCAGCTTTCCTTCGCCGTTCTTTACGCGGAATGTGATGGTGGGCTGCTGCGCCTGTAGCAGCATGGGAAAAAACAACAGGAATAATAACATTCTCATCATAACAAGATACAGCGTTTTTCGGAATCCTCCCCGGTTGCCGGACGCCGTCAACTTTTTATTCGCGGGATATTATTTTTATATTAATTTGGCATTGTCCGCTTAATCATTCAACCAATAATTCAAATATTTGCTGTCATCTTAAAACAGTAAAGAGGCATGCCGTTCAGTGAGCCAGCAGAAATAGCATTAGTCAGATCATTAAGGGAAGATAGCATTGCTGCATTCGATGCGCTTTACAATATGTATTTTCCCGGTGTGTACGCCAATATCCTTTCGCTGGTGAAAGATGAGGCGGCAGCGCAGGACATCGTGCAGGAAGTGTTCATCCGCCTTTGGGAAAAACGGAAAGCGCTGCATGACGACCAGCCGGCAGGCAACTGGCTGTTCGTGGTCAGCTACAACCGCTCCGTAAACCATCTCCGCGCGGTGCTGCGCAAGCGGCTGCAGATCGAAAGCCTGGAAAATACCGTCACGGAAGACGATGAATGGCAGATCACTTCCATTCAGCTGGACATGCTCGAGAAAGCCATCGAAAAACTGCCGCCGCAAAGAAAAAAAGTATTCCTGCTCTGCAAGATGCAGGGGAAGACCTATGCGGAAGCCGCCAGTGAACTGAAGATCTCCCACTATACCGTGAAAGAGCATATCGTCAAAGCCACCCGCTTCATCCGCGAATATGTAAGCCTGCAGCCCGAATGGCAGGCGCTGATCGTTACCCTGCCCCTGTTCACGGGCATGATCGGCCGTTAAAAAAAATTTTCCGCACACAGCCCCCCGTTTTCATCACTTCGGTGTATTTACTGCAAAACCGTTCATTTGAATCAACCGGACCCATACTTGCTTGATCTGCTGGCCAGGGACACCTGGACGGAAGAAGAATGCCGCTGGCTGCTGCACTACCTGGAACACACGCCCGGTACCGAACTGCGCGGCTACCTGCTGGAACGCTTCCGGCGGCAGGGTATTACAGTGCCGGACAGCGCGCTGCAGGCAAGGCTGCTGGACCGCATCCACGAGCGCATCCGCCCGCAAGGCGAAACGCCGGTGGTGCCGCTGCGCCGCCGCCCCTGGAAAACAGCGGCTGCCGCTGCCGTGATAGCCGCCATAGCAGGCGGCGCATGGTTCTTTACACAGCCATCCGGGAAACAACCGCAGCAGCTCGCCAAACAGGCAACGCCCGCTGACAGGAAAGATGTGCTGCCCGGTGGCAACAAAGCAAGGCTGGTGCTCGCGAACGGCCGCACCGTTTCCCTGGAACAGGCCGCAGAGGGCCGCATCAGCGGAGATGGCGAACGGGTGAACAAGGAAGATGACGGACTGGTATACGAACCATCCACACATTCCGGCATCAACAAACTGATCACGCCCAACGGCGGGCAATACCGCGTACAGCTTGCCGACGGCACCATAGTTTGGCTGAATGCCGCCAGCTGCCTGCAATACCCGGCATCCTTCAACGGCAGCGACCGTACCGTGGCCCTGACGGGCGAAGCCTATTTTGAAGTAGCGCAGGATGCGTCAAAGCCTTTCTTTGTAAAAGTAAACGGCATGACCGTGCAGGTATTGGGCACCAGCTTTAACGTCAACGCCTACCCGGAAGAAAAGAGCTTCACCACCACCCTGCTGCAAGGCGCCGTGCGCGTAGTGGCCGGCAAACGGCAGACGACGCTGGCGCCCGGTGAGCAATCCGTGCTGGAGCAGCATTCCGGATCATTGCGCCGCGCCGCCGCCGATACGGAAGACGCCGTTGCCTGGAAGAACGGCATCCTCACCTTCCGGAACGACGAACTGGCCGCCGTGATGCGCGACATCAGCCGCTGGTACGATGTAGAGATCATATACGCAGCAGGAATAGACGAAAAAATTCATGTAACGGGCGCCATGCGGAAGCAGGAACAACTCTCGCAGGCGCTGAAAATACTGGAACTGACAGCTGAGCTGCATTTCTCGGTACAGGGACGCACTGTCACCGTCAGCAAATAATCAATTAAATCTCCGACAGGCTGAACCGGCGGGCTACCGCGGGTAACGCTGCTGTCATGCTCAAAAAAAAGACATCATGAAACGATCATTACGCAACAGGCGCAGTTTAGGCGCGCTCAAAATGCTGCTGGTGCTCCTGTTCACAGGCGGCCTGCAACTGACGGTTGTCGCCCGGGGCAAGGGTCAGGAAAAACGTTTAAACGTTAACGTTAATAACGCCAGCCTGGAGACCGTATTCGATATCGTACGGAAGCAGAGCAGCTACCTTTTTATATTCAGGGATGAAAACCTTGCCAATGTTGATACCAAAGTCACCTTCCGCCTCAAGGATGCTACTATAGGACAGGTGATGGAACGCTGCCTGGAGGGCTCGCCGCTGACTTACCGCATTGTGGACAACACGGTGATACTGGTGAAGCGCGGCGATGAAAGCGTTCAGCAACAAACAGTAAGGCTTACCGGCACGGTCAGGGACGCCGGGAACAGCGATCCGCTCCCCGGTGTGACCGTCAGCATCAAAGGCACTAAAACAGGAACGCTGACCAATGCCGGCGGGGAATTTGTGCTGAACGATGTGACCACGCCCGCCGTGCTGGTATTCTCCTACATCGGCTTCACCGCGCAGTCCATCGAAGTGGGCGACCGCCGGCAGTTCGACATACGGCTCGAACGCGAAAGCCGCGCCATGCAACAGGTGGTGGTGATCGGCTATGGCACGCAGCAAAAAACAGAGCTGACAGGCTCCATCGGCACCTTCAAGCCCAATGATCTGAATGCGCGCCCGGTGCTGGGTCCTGATCAGCTGCTACAGGGGCGTGTGGCCGGCGTGAACGTGTCTTCCTCTTCCGGTATGCCGGGAAGCGCCGTGCGCGTCAGCGTACGCGGCATCGGCTCCCTGAGCGCCAACAACGAACCGCTGTACGTGATCGACGGCGTGCCCGTGATCCCGCATTCGGCGGACATGACCAGCTTCGGCTCGCCCATGAACCAGCTTTCCCAGCTCAATCCGAACGACATCGCTTCCATAGAAGTACTGAAAGATGCGGCATCCGCAGCCATCTACGGCTCCCGCGCCACCAACGGCGTAGTGCTCATCACCACCAAAAGCGGCCGCAAAGGCGCCGGGCAGCTTACCCTGAACGCCTGGGCTGGCATGCAGGAAGTGCCCAACCTGAACAAGGTGAAAATGGCGGATTCCAGACAATACCTCGAAGTGATCAATGAAGCCATCGACAACTACAACCAGCAATACGGCTACCTGCCTGGCAACAGCAAATTCATTCCCGGCGTAGACCATCCTTATCCCGGCCTGCCGGATACGGACTGGGCGAACGTGGTGATGCGGAAAGCCTATACGCAGAATATAGACCTGTCCGTTTCTGGCGGGAACGACAAAACGACCTATTACGTTTCCGGCGGATTCCTCAACCAGCAGGGCACCGTGATCTACAACGACCTGAAAAAATACACCGGCCGCATCAACCTTACCGCCGAACCTTTATCCTGGCTGCGTACAGGCATCAACGTGAGCTTCAATTATTCCGACAACAACCGCGTGCCGGGCTCCAATATGGGCTCTACCGTGATGGGCAGAAGCATTCCCCAGCGACCGTTCGACCGGCCGTATAAACCGGATGGCAGCTATTATGTAGGCGGCACGCCTGACCTCGTATACCACAACCCGGTGCAGATACTGAAGGAAGAAGTGGCCAACCTGAAAAATTACCGCCTGCTGGGCAATGCCTTTGCAGAGCTGAAATTCACCCGCGACCTCACCTTCAAAACATCCTTCGGTTCCGATATCGGGTATACGCATGATTATATCTACTACAACCAGCAGCATCCCTATGGTACCGGCAATGGCCGCATCGTGGATGAAAACAGGCTGCTGACCAACATACTGCTGGAAAATACGCTGAACTATTCCCGCTCCTTCGGCGACCTGAAAGTGGACCTGTTAGGCGGTCATTCCTTCCAGCGCCTTTCCGTATCCACTTCCGGCATCGACGGCAACGGCTTCCCCGCTCCTTCATTCGACGTGCTGGCAGCCGCTTCCGTCATCAACAACGCATCCACCAACCTTTACGGCAACGCCATGGAATCCTATTTCGGCCGGGCCAACCTGGCCTGGAAAGGCCGGTACCTGCTGGGCGCTTCCATCCGTACGGACGGGTCTTCCCGCTTCTCGCCGGACAACCGCTATGGCTACTTCCCCTCTGTTTCCGCAGGATGGCTGGTTTCCCGCGAGCCCTTCTGGACGATGCCGGAAACGGACCTCAAGCTGCGCCTCAGCTACGGCGCTACCGGTAACCAGGAAGGCGTGAGCAACTACGCCTACCAGTCGCTGACCGGCGGCGGATATAATTACGACGGTAAAAGCGGCATCGCCATTACCGGTTTCGGTAATGAAACGCTCACCTGGGAAAAAGCCAACCAGCTGGATGCCGGCATCGATCTCGGCCTGATGGGCGGCGCGCTGAACCTCACGGTGGATTATTTCCGGAAGAACACCACCAACCTGCTGTACAACATGCCGATACCCGGCACCTCCGGTTTCACCAGCGTGACCAGCAACATCGGCTCCATGCTGAACCACGGCCTGGAAGCCGCCGTGAACACCAACTTCAACTTCGGTGAATTCAACTGGTCGTCCGACTTCAATATCTCTTTCGTCAAAAACAGGATCACGTCGCTCATCGGCAACAACGATGTGCTGTCCATCGGCAGCAACCGCGCCCTGCAGGTGGGTTATGATATCGGCAGCATCTGGGTGTACAAAATGACCGGCATCTACCAGGATGATAAGGAAGTACCCGAACCATTGCAGAAGATCGGCGTAAGGGCCGGCGACGTGAAATATGAAGATGTGAACGGCGATGGTAATATCGACATCAACGACCGGCAGATCGTAGGCAGCTCCAATCCTGCTTTCTACGGCGGATGGAACAACACTTTCCGTTACCGCAACTTCGACCTTTCCGTATTCCTGAACTACATGCAGGGGCAGGACGTATATGCCACCTACCGCATTACGATCGACCGGCTTGGGCAGAATGCGGTGAACATCCGCGAAAGCGTGGTGAAAGACAGGTGGACTGGTCCCGGCACCAGCAATACAACGCCCCGCGCGATCTACAACCTTGCTTACAACCTGTATAATTCCAGCCGCTGGATGGAGGATGGTTCTTTCCTGCGCCTGCGCACGGTATCCCTCGGCTATGAGCTGCCGAAGTCCTGGCTGTCCCGCGCGAAGATCAGCCGGTTAAGAGTGTACCTGCAGGCGGACAACCTCTGGCTGCTGACCAACTACTCCGGCCTGGACCCGGAAGTAAGCTCCAACATGGACCCGCGCTTTATCGGGGAAGACAATCTCGTGCTGCCGCAACCGCGCTCCTTCAACGCGGGCATTAACCTGAATTTCTAAATGATGCAAAATATTCCCATGAAACGAATCATTTTTCCGATCCTGCTTTCCGGCGCTTGCTTCTTTACTGCCTGCAGCAAGATGCTGGACGTGAAATCGCATTCCGCCGTTGCTACCAACACCCTGTCGGCCGCGGATGTGGAAGCCTTCCTGGTAGGTATCTACAACCGTGTGCAGAATGCGCCGGGCGCGGAATCCTACATCGCCTTCGACATCACCGGCGGCAACCTGATCAATGCAGGCGCTACGTCAGACGGCGGGCTGAACACCTTTATCAGCAACGTGCTGCGGCCGGAAAACGGCCTGATGTCCGCCGCCTGGAACGGGTACTATTCAGCGCTCTACCAGGTGAACAACCTGCTGGAAGTGACCGCTACCCTGCCGGAATCGCCGCGTAACACAGAGATCGCCGGTATCGGGCATTTCTTCCGCGGCTACCTGTATTACAACCTCGTTACCCGCTGGGGTGGCGTGCCCATCCTGGAAAAGAACACCAAGGAAAAAGTAAAGCGCAATACCGAAGCGGAAGTATGGGCGTTCATCGAAAAAGAACTGCAGCTGGCGATAGACGGTGCGCCTGCATACGCTACCGGCCAGTATTACCAGGTGTCTTCCATCGCCGCCAAAGCCATGATGGCGCGTGTGAAGCTGGCGCAGGACAAAAAAGCGGAAGCCGCCACGCTTGCGGAAGAAGTCATCAACAGCAATTATTTCCAGCTCGATGCATTCGAAAAGATCTTCCGCGCACAGCAGAACAACGAAGAGATCTTCTCTTTTAAAAATCTCACGATAGAATCCTCCATCCGTGTAAGCACACTGTTCTACACGTATGCCCATGACGTAAAAGGCAGCTACGTATACCGCCCCGTGCAGGAAGTGATGGACATGTTCAGCGCCGAAGACAAGCGCACGGCTATGTCCGTAGACACTTATGAAGGGCTACGGGTGATCAACAAATACCCGAGCGGCCAATCCGGCACGGATCCCATTGTGGTGATCCGCCTCGCCGAGATGTACCTCATCAGCGCCGAAGGCCGGGGTCTCGCCGGTCTTGACAGGCTGAACGAATTACGCCGAGAACGGGGATTGACGGATATTTCACCGGTTGATGAGAGCGCTTATCTCGATGCTGTACTGCTGGAAAGAAGGAAGGAATTTCTCGGCGAAGGCCACCGCTGGTACGACCTGGTGCGCACTGGCCGCGCCATTTCCACGCTCGGATTGCTGGAACGCGAAGTGAAATACCCCATACCCATGAACGAACGGGCGCTGAACAACCTGCTCGAACAGAATTATGACTATTGATGATCTTAAAAGAACGACATATGCACACCATCAGATTATTCTCCTTTCTCATCCTGCTCGGCGTTGCCGGAGCGGGCTGTGAAAAGGACAGCCAGGCGCAGGTGCCGCCGGTAACCATCGAAAGCCCGCTGACGCAGCGTATTGCGGACAGCACGGACATTATGGCGCGGGTGTTCTCCGATACTATTTTCCAGATCAGCGAAGGCATCACGGAAACGGATATACATTATCTCAGCCGGGAAGGCTATTCCATGCATGTGTTCATCCTTGAAATAGACATGAACAATCCTTCCCTGAAGCTGGAAGCCGCCTCCCCTTACGATAACACCGCTTATGCGCTGCAAACGGTGCCTGAAATGGCAAAGTACCTGCAGTCGCCGGAAGCGCGCGTAGTGGCCGGCATTAACGCGGATTTCTTCAGCACCGCCGGAGAGCCGCGCGGCATCTACATCAAAAACGGGCAGATCGTTAAAACCACCTGGGCGAACGATCGCAGCCGCAGCTTCCTCGGCGTGCGGAAAGACGGCAAACTGTTCATCGGCGACCGCACTGACTTCGTGAACATGCAGGATGAATTTGAAGATGCGCTCGGCGGCGGGCCGATGCTGGTGAAAGACAATGAAATGCTGCCGCAAACGGACCTGTCCATAGAACCAAGAACCGGCATCGGCATGAACGACAACGGCAAATTGTATTTCGCGGTGGTGGATGGCCGCAGCTTCTATTATTCCAACGGCATCACCATTGCCCGGCTCGGGGAAATGCTGCGCGCCTGCGGTGCTACCATCGCTATCAATGTAGATGGTGGCGGCTCTTCCACTTTCATGATCCGTCATCCGCTCGCGGAAGTCTGGCAGGTGCGCAACCGCCCATCTGACGGCACCAACCGCGCCGTGGGCAATGCATGGATGATCGTTTCAAAACCTTAAACTCCGGATTGATGAAGCAACTCTCTATACTATCATTACTGCTGGGCTTCGTATGGATGTCCGGCTGCGACAAGAACAATGAGACCGGCAGCGTAACTTCCCCGCAGATCAGGTACATCTGGCCGGAAGAAGGCACCGCCTCCACGATCGTAACCATCAAAGGAAAAAATTTCAGCGGCGTGCGCACGGAGAACATCGTGCAATTCAACGGCACAGACGCGGTTGTGATCGAAGCCTCCGCCGGTGAACTGCAGGTAGTCAGCCCCGAAGCCGGCACCAGCGGTCCCGTTACCGTATCCGTGGGCAATGCTTCCGTAACAGGGCCGGTGTTCACCTACGCCGCGCCGCCGGAAGAATACACGGTGAAAGCATATGCCGGTAACGGAACAGCGGGTTCTGTTGACGGCGCGCTGGCCGACATCCGACTGCGCAGCCCGGAGGGCGTGGTCATCGATGCCGCGGGCAACCTCATCATCACGGACCGCGGCAATAACCGCATCCGCAAAATAACGCCGGCAGGGATCATGAGCACTGTCGCCGGCGCCGATGCCGCGGGCTTTGCGGACGGCCCTTCCGGCACCGCGCGCTTCCGGCTTCCCTGGCGTTCCGCCGTGGATGCAGCAGGCAACATCATCGTAGCAGACCGCGATAACCACCGCATCCGCAAAATAACACCGGATGGCGTGGTAAGCACCATTGCCGGAACAGGAACGGCGGGCTTTGTGGACGGCGATAAAAATACCGCCCAATTCAACCAGCCGCTGGATGTGGCCGTAGACGCAACCGGCAATATTTATGTGGCGGACAATCTGAACCACCGGATCAGGAAGATCGATCCGGACGGCAACGTAACCACGCTCGCGGGCGATGGCACGGCTGCTTATGCGGACGGCACAGGCGCCGCCGCGAAACTGCGCAACCCCAGCGGTATCACGCTGGATGCGGAAGGCAACGTACTGGTAGCAGACCGCCTGAACCACCGGATACGCAAGATCACGCCGCAAGGCGTGGTAACAACACTGGCCGGCGAAGGCATCAGCGGCTTCCGCGATGGCGACGCCTCACTTGCACGATTCGCCGACCCGTATGGTATTGCGGTGGATAAAAACGGTAATATCATCATTGCCGACCTGAATAATGCGAAGATCAGGAAGTTATCCACCGATGCGAAAGTAAGCACCATCGCGGGCACCAATGCCGGCTTCACGGACGGCGCGGGCGTGATCGCCCAGTTCAGATCGCCGGTGGATGTTTGTGTGGATGCGAATGGAAATATATTTGTAGCGGACCTTGGCAATCATTGTATCAGGAAGATATCACCGATAGAATAAGCACTATAAAAAAACCGGCGCCATTGCAGCGCCGGTTTTTTTTTCGACATCAACCCTCCATATCTGCCCCCTGCCCCATCTGATTTTTACCAATGCTGTCACAGATACAGAAAAAACTTAAATTTAAAGCGGCAATTCATCAAATAATGCAGGGATCGGCATGTAATATTCAGTTTTTCCACCGGGTCGCAATTGTTCTAATGGCTGTACTTGCAGGATGTACACGATCAACCACGTCTACCCCTGAACGAAAAGTGTTTATTGCCCGGAATGGAGAAAAATATATACTTTATCGCGACGGCAAGCCTTTTACAGTAAAGGGCGCGGCGGGCTTCACAGACCTCAGGAAATTGCATGAAGCGGGCGGTAACACCATCCGTACCTGGGACACGCTGCACCTTGGCAGCATACTCGATAGTGCGTACGCCAACAACATCGCTGTTATCGCTGGATTCCCCATGCCCGTCAGCAACTTTCTGCCTTACTATAAAGACCGGTCAAAGGTATCCATGCAATACGCTGCGTTCCGGGATATTGTAAACAGGTATAAATCTCATCCGGCGCTATTGATGTGGTGCCTGGGAAACGAAGTGGATTTCCCCAGCAGGCCCCGTTACAACGCCTTTTACAGCGCGTATCGTCGGCTGGTGAAAATGATCCATGCCGAAGACCCGGACCATCCCGTGACCACAGCCCTGATCAATGTCAACCGGCGGTGCATTTACAATATCAGGTTTAAGGTACCCGACCTTGATCTTATCTCCTTTAACATATTCGGTGCGTTGAAGGAGATCGAAAAAGATCTGAAAGATTTCGCATGGTTCTGGGACGGTCCGTTCCTGATCACCGAATGGGGTATTAATGGCCCCTGGGAATCGGAATTTACGGCATGGGGCGCGCCTATCGAGAATACCAGTACGAAAAAAGCAGAGCAATACCGGGAACTTTACGAGCAGTTCATGCCTGTACAGCACCCCAGGTACCTCGGTTCCTGCATCTTCTACTGGGGCCGCAAACAGGAAGTCACCCACACCTGGTTCAGCCTGTTCACGGAAGAAGGCGCCCAATCTGAAACGGTTGATGTCATGCAGTACCTGTGGACAGGCAAATGGCCCGGCAGCAAAGCTCCCATGCTGAAATACATGCTGCTTGCCGGCAGAGGCGCCAGGGATAATATCATGTTCAGGCCCAACACGCTGCAATCAGCGGAAGTACTGTTCCAGGGCACTCCCGGCGATTCACTGCGCATTCACTGGGAAATACTGGAAGAGGACTGGTATACCAAAAACAAATATGAAACCAATACGCAAAAGCCTGCTGTTTTCGACAGCCTTCTGCTTTCTTTCGGAGCGCACACGGCCGCATTCCGTTCACCGGCAAAAGAAGGTCCTTACAGGATCTTTGCTACGGTCTACGACAACAACGGGCATTTTGCATCAACGAATACACCTTTTTACGTAGTCGGTCAATGATAAAACTACCAGATCCTATTGCCCCTCCCTCGCGGCGGGAACGCTTTACCTTACGGCTGATGATCATACTGGGCGTAGGCAGTATCGGTTATTTGCTGTACAACCTGTTTGATGACAGGCAGATCGGTTATGCGCCTTTCTACTGGATACTGATGGCCGGCCTTACCTTCAACTGCCTGCGGATACTGCATGAATGGTACCATTACTTTTCCATCTCCATTCCGGCTACACCGGCGCAACAGCATATGTTCACCGTTGATATCCTGACCACTTTCTGTGCCGGAGAACCTTACCCCATGATCGTGGAAACGCTGAAGGCCATACAGGCTATCCGTTATCCCCACACCACCTATCTCTGCGATGAAGCCAATGATCCCTACCTGATAGCCATCTGCCGGGAGCTGGGCGTGCGGCACGTGACGCGGAACAACCGTCTGAATGCCAAGGCCGGCAACATCAATAATGCATTGCAATATGCTACCGGCGAGCTTTGTGTGGTAATGGACCCTGACCATGTGCCGACGCCCGATTTCCTGGACCCCATCATATCGCATTTCAACGATCCCGAAGTAGGCTTTGTGCAGATCGTGCAGGCATACAGCAACCTGGGGGACAGTCTTGTCGCCAAAGGCGCTGCACAGCAGACTTTTCAGTTCTACGGCCCTATCATGGCGACCATGAACAGCTACGGCACCGTACTCGCCATTGGTGCGAACTGTACGTTCCGGAGGGCTGCGCTGGATTCTATCGGCGGACATGCCAGCGGGCTGGCGGAAGACATGCATACCGCCATGCAGCTGCATGCCCGTGGCTGGAAATCGGTGTACGTACCAGCTGTGCTCACACGGGGCCTCGTGCCTTCTACCTTGTCCGCCTACTACGCGCAGCAGCTGAAGTGGGCCCGTGGCACCCTGGAGCTGCTGGTAACTTCCTATCCGAAGTTGTTCCGGCATTTCACCTGGCAACAAAAGCTGCACTACGGCACCATACCGCTTCACTACCTGTCTGGCATCGTCTTCCTGATCAATTTCCTCATACCTGTTCTTTCCCTTTTCACAGGCTTCATCCCTTTCCGGGTAGACATTGTAGATTTCACGTTACTGGGATTGCCGGCCATCGCTTCCATTATCCTGATCCGCCACTTCGTACAGCGATGGGTGATGGAAGAAAAAGAACGGGGCTTTCACGTGGTAGGCGGGTTGCTGCTGATCGGCACATGGTGGATATATATCCTCGGTCTTGTTTACACCGTGATCAGGAAAAAAGTACCGTATATCCCCACGCCGAAAGATGACAGCGAACCGGATAACTGGAAGCTGAACATTCCCAATATTGCGGTACTGCTGGTGTCGCTTGTTGCGATCATCTACGGCCTGTCGTATGACTGGAACCCCTATACGCTGATCATGGCGGGCATCGCCGGCATCAATTGCCTGATCATGGCCTTTAACATCATCGCCAGCTTCAGGCTCCGCCGCCTCTCCGCACGATCCCGGTGGATAAGCACCATGCTTGTATATCCCCTGCTGATCAAAAAGCAATTCTGGCTTTTCCGGCACCTGCACCTCTATGCCGGTTTCCGAAAGCTCGGCCTGCCGCTGCTGCTGATCACGGTTTTCCTGACCTGGTACGGCACAACCATGAACCCGGAGCCCGCCACCCCCGCTATTGAACGCCATGCCCTGCGAAAAACATTCTATACCGGCATCTACAGTCCCGGCGAAACGGATGGCCTTACTTCGATGCGCCAGGTAACGGAATACCAGCAGCGGGACAGCGCACATTTCAGTATCATTTCACTGTATATTCCCTGGGGCGATGCCAGCCAGTGTTTTTTGCAGGACTCGGTACTGCAGGCTATTTACGATAACCGTTCCCTGCCGATGATCACATGGGAGCCATGGACCAGCCTGTTTGAAAACGCGGCGTCACTTCATGAGCAAAAAGTGCTCGCGCATATCAGTGCCGGTTCTTTTGATGATTACCTGCTCCGGTTCGCCGGACAGATAAAAGCATGGAAACGCCCCGTTTTCCTGCGTTTTGCGCATGAAGCAGACAATCCTGCATATCCCTGGTCGCCAACCGGCCGCAATACGAAGGAAGAATTCCGGGAGGCGTGGAAGTATGTTCACCGCTTTTTTGCCCGGCAGGGCGCCCATAACGTAATATGGGTCTGGAATCCCTGGCGGCCGGAAGCTGCGGCGGATTATTTTCCGGGGAAAGATTATGTGGACTGGATCGGCGTTACCGGACTGAACTACGGTCCACAAAATGAAAACGGCCAATGGTTTTCCTTCGGGGAACTGTATATGCCTTTCCACCGCCTGCCGGTTTTCAGATCGGGATTACCGGTGATGATCGCCGAGATGGGATCACTCGCCATGGCGGGGCGGCAGGACCAATGGATGGAAGATGCGTTCCGCCTGACGCGGGACAGCTTCCCCGAAATTCAGGCAATGGTGTTCTTCAACAGCAACCAGGATAAAAATATTCTCCGGCCCGTTGCAGGCGGCGTGCTGGACTGGCAACTGCAGCATCCCCGGCAGGTATTTGCCGCGAAGGAAAAATATCTGCGGGAAGACACCGCATATTATGCTCCTGTGCAGTTCGCCACTACTACAGGCAACAGCGGACACCGGCGGTTGCCGGACACGCTGCGCGGGCTCAATTATCACAAAGGAGAAAACTGGTTCCGTAATCTGCATGCGCTTACCCGCCGGCAGGTGGAGAAAGATATGGAAGGCATGAAAGCGTTGGGTGTGAATGCCATCCGGCGCTTCGGGCCCGGCATCTATGACAGGAACATTCTCCGTGTAGCGGAAACGACCGGCATGCAAGTACATTATGGCTTCTGGGTGCCGGCGGTAAAGGATATGCGGAAGAACGGCAGGATGCTTGACCGGCTGGAAAAAACAATACTCCGGCGTGTAAAAGAGCTGCAGCACAACCCCGATATTACAGCCTGGAGCATCGGGAATACCAGCTGGCAGGAACTGGCCGGCCATTACAGCAAGCCCGCCCTTCTTTACCAGCAGCAAGCCTTCCTGCACTGGTTGAAAAACCTCTCCGTCAGGATCAAGGCGATTGACGCCTCAAGACCGCTGACAATGGATGTCGCGCTTTCAGACAATATCGACGAAGTCCTGGAATTATTGCAACGGGAATTACCGCGGGTGGATGCGTTTGGCATAGTCGCCGAGCATGATACTTCCGGCTTGTCACAGCTCGGAAAGATGTCCGTTCCGCATTTCATCAGCCAGATCCCCGTGGAATATTACCGGCAATTGCCTGATGACCGGGTTCCGGCGTTCATCACTACCTGGCAGGACCTTGAAACGAGAGATTACGTGACCTTTAATGGACTGACGGACCATTGGGGCCGGTACAAACCGGCGTATTACCAGCTCGCAGCTTCCTGGAACCCGGCAATACAGCAACCACATCTCCCGCAAATTCACATTCTGCGGCCCGCAAGAACAACCTTTCCGGGCAGCCAACTGACCTATCATGCGCTCCTATTGCGCAACAACGAATGGGCGTTTCCCGGCGCAGCAGCGGACAGCCTGGCGTTTAACTGGCATCTTGTGAAAACGGACAATTACGGCAACGAGGTGTTCCTCAAAAAACTCGGTTCCGGAACGTCCATCACCGTTACCATACCCGAATCTCCCGGGCACTACAGCCTCTACCTGCAGGCCGTACGGGATAACCAGGTAACCACCGCCCGCTCACCATTGAATACGCCGCTGCATTTAATGCCCCAGCCCTGAATGAATATGCAGGGCTTTGCTTTCCGTTATTTTTTCCCTATTTTGATCGGCATTATTTAAAATTCCACCATGAGAACATTTTCAGCGCTCCCGGCATCCCTGCTGCTGGCCCCGGTACTTATCACGGCCTGCGGGCAACAGGGCCCTGCCGACAAACGCATCAAACAGATGGATACGGCCCAGACCGCGCAGATCGCGGCTTCCATCGAAGCACAGGTAAAACCCGTACTGGCGGAAGGTCTTACCCTGAAACTATGGGGTATCGATTCGCTGGTGATCTCCCCGATCGCCATTGATATTGACGATCATGGAAAGTTGTATTACACCACCACCAACCGGCAGAAACATTCCGAATTTGATATCCGCGGGCACCGGGACTGGGAAATTCCGTCCATCAGCCTGCAGACCGTGGAAGACCGGCGCGCTTTCCTGCACAAGGAGCTTTCGCCCGAAAACAGTGAAAGGAACCGCTGGCTGGAAGACCTGAACGGCGACAGCTCCCACGACTGGCGCGATCTTACCATCGAAAAAGAAAATGTTTTCCGCCTGGAAGATATCTCCGGCGATGGCGTAGCGGATCTGTCGCAACTGGTAGTAGATGATTTTAACGATGAGGTAACGGATGTGGCCGGCGGCGTGCTGAGCGACGGCGATGATCTCTATGTGGCCGTAGCGCCGGATCTCTGGCGGATGAAAGACAAGAACAAGGACGGCCTCGCGGATGAGAAAACATCTATCTCCACCGGATACGGCATTCACATCGGCTTCAGCGGCCACGGCATGTCCGGCGTTGAAATGGGGCCTGACGGCAGGATCTACTGGCAGATCGGCGATATCGGATTTTCCGGCAAAGGGCCCGACGGGCAGAAATGGGAACACCCCAACAGCGGCGTGATCGCCCGCTCCAACCCTGACGGCAGCGATTTCGAAATATTCGCACACGGCCTGCGCAACACACATGAGTTCGTTTTTGATGAATACGGTAACCTGATCAGTGAGGACAATGATGGCGATCATCCCGGTGAAAAAGAACGCCTCGTATACATCGTGAACGGATCAGACGCGGGCTGGCGCAGCAACTGGCAATACGGCAAATACCGCGACCCGGACAACAACACCTACAAAGTGTGGATGGAAGAAAAGATGTACCTCCCGCGCTTTGAAGGCCAGGCGGCCTATATCACGCCCTGCATCAGCAACTTCGTCAGCGGTCCCGCCGGCATGGTGTACAACCCCGGAACCGCACTGGGCCCCGAATACAAAAATACCTTCTTCATCGCCGAGTTCGTGGGCAATCCCTCCGGCTCCGGCGTGCACAGCTTCCGGCTCAATCCCAAAGGCGCCACTTTTGAGCTGGGAGAACATAAAGAAGTACTGCGCGGCGTATTGCCAACGGGACTGGATTTTGGCCCGGACGGCGCATTGTACGTGGCGGACTGGATCGATGGATGGGATACGCATAACTATGGCCGCATCTGGAAGCTCGACCATGCCGCCAGCGCCTCCTCTCCCGTTCGCATGGAAGTAAAATCCCTGCTGGCGGAGGACTTCAGCAAACGCAAAGAAGCCGCGCTCGGCGGGCTGCTGAAGAACCCGGACATGCGGGTGCGCCTGAAAGCACAGTTCGAGCTGGTGAAACGCAAAGCGAAAGGCAACGATATTTTCCTGCAAATGCTGCAACAGCGGGATAACCAACTGGCACGGGTACACGCTATCTGGGGTATCTGCCAGCTCGCGCGGCAGGATAAGCAATATGCCGCCGTGCTGATCCCCGTATTAAAAGACAACGATCCCGAAATCAGGGCGCAGGCCGCAAAATGGCTGGGAGATATCCGTTACAGCGAGGCCGGCCCCGCACTGGTGCCACTGCTGAAAGATACCGCCAGCCGCGCCCGCTTCTTTGCGGCGGAAGCGCTTGGCCGGATCAAATACGAGCCCGCCGTTCAACCCATCATCGATTTTCTCGAAAGCAATAATGATGAGGACGCTTACCTGCGCCATGCAGGCTGCCTCGCATTGTCCCGCATTGGCAAAACGGAGCCGGTGATCGCATTATCATCCAGCCCCTCCAGGGCCTTGCGCATCGCGGCCGTGGTAACGCTCAGAAGAATGTCCCACCCCGGCATCGCCGGTTTCCTCAATGATACCGACGAATTTATTGTAACAGAAGCAGCACGGGCGATCAATGATGATCTGTCCATCAAAGAAGCCCTGCCCGCACTAGCTAATCTCTTAAACACCACCACCTTCACCAGTGAAGCCCTGCTGCGCCGCGCCATCAACGCCAGCCTGCGCGTGGGTACGGACGCCGCTTTGCAAAGCCTTATCAGCTACGCGCAGAAGAACGGCAGTCCCGCCGCCATGAGAGCCGAAGCCGTAGACGCGATCAGCGTTTGGGCCAAGCCTTCCGTGCTTGACAGAGTGGACGGGCGTTTAAGAGGAAAGATCGAAAGGAATGCCGCACAACTGGTCAGCACCTCCGCCGATGCGCTGATCAGCCTGTTAAAAGACCGCGAGCTACCTGTAAGGACCAGCGCTGCGAAAGCCATCCACAAGCTCGCCATCAAACGCGCCGCCACGCCCCTGCTCGCCGTGCTGAAAAGCGATCCGGAAGCCGCCATGCGCGAGGAATCCCTCAAAACACTGGTATCGCTGCAAGCGCCGGAATCAGAGCAAGCCATCCGCTATGCGCTCGCTGACCGAGAAAAAACAGTACGTGTAGCGGGCCTCGACCTCCTGCCCAAAATGAGCATCCCGCAGGAAGTGATGGTCAGCCTGCTGACAGAGGTGATCGCCAGCAAAACCATGGAAGAGAAACAAGCCGCCGTGCTCACGCTCGGAAAGCTCACGCCGGCGAAATCAAATAAAGCTCTCGAAGACCTGCTGCATAAAATGGCCGCCGGCAAGCTGAGCCCTGACATCTATCTTGAACTGGGTGAAGCGGTGGACAGTAACCGTTCTCCGCAACTGATCGCGCAGTACAAAGAGATCAGCAGCAAACTGTCGCCGGACGATCAGCTGGCCGCCTATGCGGGTAGCCTGCAAGGCGGTGACCCGCAGCGCGGCAGGCAGATATTCTACCGCAACCAGAACGCGCAATGTATGAAGTGCCATGCTTATGACGACCGCGGCGGCAATGCCGGCCCGCGGCTGAACGGCATCGCGGGCAGGATCTCCCGTCAGCAGATACTGGAAGCGCTTATCTCGCCAAGTGCGCGCCTCGCGCCGGGTTTCGGCATGGCGGTACTGGAATTGAAAGACGGTGAAAAAGTGACGGGCGTATTGCAGGGAGAAGATAAAAACGGTATCACCGTAAAAGTTGGACTTGATCCCGAAAGGACCATCCCCAACAGCCAGATCGTGAAAAAGGTATTTTCTCCTTCCAGCATGCCGGATATGAAAACCGTGCTCTCCAAAAAAGAGATCCGTGACGTAGTGAGTTTCCTGGCGCTTTCGAAGGAAGATAATTAAGACAGAAAAGGCCCTCCCATCCAACGATGCGAGGGCCTTCTACATTATTGCGGAATATGAAAATACGTGATGCCGTTAAACGTGCCGTTGCCGCACAATCCTACCCGGGATGCGGGGAATGACGCGGGATAGCGCTTCACTTCCCGCCCGTCTACAAAAAAGATCACTTCGCTGGCGGTCTTCACCGCGCGTAAATGATACGATTCGCGGCAGGTTTCGTTTACCTGTATTTTGTTGACATATATCATCCGTTCGCCGGGTGCTTTGTTGACGAACTTCAGCCCTTCCGCCTTTACGGGATTAAATACGATTTTGTCGAAACCCGGATGGCCGGTGGTATCCCGCCGGAAAGCCGGCAGCGGATGCCACTTTTCCCCGCTTTGATAGAAGATGTTCATTTTCTCATGGATGCGCTCTATCAATGTGTCCGGCTGCTGGTAAGGCGTTTTGTTCAGGCTGATGGAATTGATGTAGACGGGATGATCGAAGCTAAAATGTCTTTCAAAAAAATCGCTGTACTTCATGTCCACATAATAGCTGCTCGCGGTTTCGAGGGATATTGCTTCGGTGGATAAAGGCGTACCGTCTTTTTTACCGGTGATGGCCAGCTTTTGCGTTTTGTTGTCAAACTGCGCCTGCAAATAGTTTTCATCATCGATATAAACAGCGTAGATACCTGCGTTGCCGGTTGCGGTTTGCGTCACCTGTGTGCCGATCTCGTAACTGTCCAGCAGATCACCTTTGAAAACGCGGTTACCGGCGTTGAGCGTGAGGCCGTTGCCGGAGATGCTGGCCGGCGTACCCCATCCGCTGATCATGTTGTCAAATTCATCCCATCCGATCGTATACAGCACACCATCAAATGCCGCGCCCGCGCCTTCTGTATAAAGGCCGGGAATATGTTTGCCGTTCAGCGCCGTGCGGATCACCGGCATGCCCGGTGCGGGCAGGTGATCTATTTTCACTTCAAACGACGCGGCATTCCTGAAAACAGTCAGCGTATGATAACGGTCAAAATTGAAATCCTGCGGTAGCGGATGATACGCGGTGGTTTGTTTTCCTTTCTGGTTGAGGCGGTATCCCCATGCCTTGCGTTGCGGGTCCAGCCATATTTTCAGCCAATCTGACTCATCTTTCCATGCGGCTATGATGCCTGCTTTTGCTTTATTGGGCTGGACGCCGGTTTCAAAAAGGTAGTTGCTGGCCGGCGTGCTTTTTATCAAAGCCTGCGCAGTACCGGTTGCGGTTTGCGTCAGCTGGCCGTGGCGTTGCTGCCAGTCGCCACCGGATGTTCGCCACTTTTGCAGAAAATCCACATCAGTTCGTTTGACCGTTGATGTTACCGCCGCCGTCAGGCTATCTGCACCATTGAACAAATCCCTGAAATCCGGCATCGCAGGCGCCGGATGATAACCGGGCGTGTGCTCGCTGGTAATACCATCAACAACCAGTTTGCGGTTAAAGAAATGCACCCGGTCAATATACTGTCCTCTCCGATCCGCATTTTTATTCGCCATGTACACCAGCCACCACTCAAAACCGTTTGGACCGCGCAATATGTTCGGCTGGCCGGGAGAATATAAAATATCATCCCCCCTTTCATTTTTCATATCGAAAAGCGATATGTCGAGGAAGTTTTGCCGGCCGCGGCTGCTTTGGATGGCCAGTATGTTTTCTCCGTTCTTCAGCAGCTGACGCGCATCGATGTTCAGGGTGGTGTACTGACGGCCGGATCTTTCGTAAACTGGTTGGCCGTTCAGGTAGATGCGGGTATCGCCATTATGATACACACGCAGTAACAGATTGGACGGAAGTTGGCTGTTCAGGGAAAACACTTTTCGCGCCCATATCTCCGGCTCATTCCACATCGTACGGACATTCCGGACGGTGGAACCTTTGATAACGCCGGAGCCAAATCCGGGCTTCCCCTGCTGCCAGCCGCTTGCATCAAAGCCGGACTGATGCCAGTTTTCAGCCGGTCTGGCGGTGGTGTACTGAAAGTATGGATTTGTATTGTATTTCAGCAGATCAGCAAAACGGTCTTCCAGACCGGATTGATTGGAGAACACCACCGGCCCGGGATACTTGCCGCCATGCCCGAAGCCCATCGGGCTATCCGCCTCCGCCACACCGAGCATGTAATTGCCCCAGGCGGTGGAAGTGTGATTGGCATTGTACATCATGTAATACCGGTTGCGGTATTTGATGACCCAGGGGCCTTCCGCCACGCGGTTGTCCGTTGTTTCCCAGGTGTTGGGCAGTGATGCGAACTGGTATACCGGCGGCCCTGCAAACGTGTAAGGATCTTTCATGGGCCGCGCCCAGATGGTGTTACCGTCTGTGAATTTTACCATGTAGAGGTAGTGCCGGCCGTCGTCATCTGTAAAAAGCATCGGATCAATGCGGTTATCCAGCCATGTGTCTTTTACCGGCTCGTTGTAAGGACCGAGCACGCTGTCTGACACGGCGTGCCCGATGTGCACCACGTTCCTGTCCTGCCCCCAGTAGTTCACGGACCAGTAGAGATGGAACACGCCGTTGATGTACCGCATATCGTTCGCATGTATCTGGTTATCGCCGGCGGAAGCTCCTTCCGTCCAGCCGTTATTCATCGAAAATACATGCACCGGCCCTTTCCAGTTCACCAGGTCGTCCGACACATAAAAGCCGCCGTTGGTAAACACGCCGCCGATATAATATTCCCCGTTGAATTTCATCACGCCCGCGTCCGCCACACCGGGCAGTACGGGGTTATGGATATGTTCCGGTCTTTGTGCGCCTGCATACAACGCCAGCAACTGGCAGCAGGCGCACAGGAACATCATGCTGTAGTTCATGCCGTAACTATTTTGATGGTACCACCACCGGCCAGCCTTTGCGGTAGGTAATGCGGTCGATCAGCATCACGCGGCCGCCGGTCTTTTTCTTTGCCGGGATGGCGTGATAGGCAATATATTCACGGCCCCGGTCATCCTTTACGATGGAGTTGTGCCCCGGCGCCAGCCATTCTTCATTCAGACCGAGTATCACACTGCTGCCGTTGTTATGCTTTTCCCCGAATCTTTCAAAGGGACCGAATGGATCTTTGGAACGCGCGACCATCACGGCATAATGCGCATTTTCCCCGCAGCAGTTATCGCCCGAATAATAGAGGTAATACCATCCCTTATGCAGGGTGACCCATGCGCCTTCGATCAGCCGGTCGTAGCTTTTTCCGTCGGCGGGAACTTTATCTTTGCCGGGCCACACCACCATTTTGGCGGTGGTGCCGGGTTTGAAACCTGACCAGTCGTCGGACATTTCCTGTACCCGGATCGGCTCGAAGCCGGAACCCCAGTACAGCAGCTTCTTTCCGCTGACAGGGTCTACAAAAGCCATCGGGTCGATGTTCACGAAACCCTCTCCGCAGATCAGCGGCGTGCCTTTATCCACGAAGGGGCCGGTCGGCTTGTCTGCATACGCCACGCCGAGGCATTTGCCCATGTTTTTATCGGTAGACTCGCCGGAATAGAACATCACGTATTTTTTCATGACGGGATCGTACAGCACGTGGGGCGCCCAGAAATCGCGGTCCGCCCATACCGGCGGTTGCGGCAGGGCATCGCCTTCCGGCTGCCAGTGCATCAGGTCGGTGGATGACGCCACCTGGATGTGCGCGTTGCTGTTGGTGGCATAGGCATAGTATTTTCCTTCTGCGCGGATGACCGTAGGGTCCGGAAAATTCTTGTCAAGTACGGGATTATGGCCGGTCTTTTGCGCAAAGCCATACATGCCGGCGAACGAGAGGACCGCCGCCAAACAGAATTTTTTCATAGTGCCTGTTTTAACGTATCAATATCCGACTAAATCCGTCAATAATCATCATTTTGTTCGAGATTGGTGTTATTCTCCACCTCTATCTGCGGCAGCGGCAGCCGGATGTGTTTGCCCACCACGAAGTTGTTGAAGTCCGGATCACGGGCGGCCACTTTATCAACGCCGGCGTCGGAGCGCAGGTCGTCCCAGCGCTTCAGGTCCGCCCACCGCACGCTTTCGCCGCAAAGCTCCAGTTCCCTTTCCACTTTCAGCCGTTCGCGGAAAGCGGCGGCATCGTTCCCGATGGCAGGATAAGCGGTAGCCAGCGGCCGCATGTTGGCACGCTCGCGCACTCTGTCCACATACTGATAAGCGTTCGCCGTCTGCCCCAGCTCATTCAGCACTTCCGCGTACATCAGCAGCACGTCCGCATAGCGGATCATCCTGAAATTGATCTCGTTGAAATAATCTTCATTGCTGCGGTAATAATCGCGCTGATATTTTCTGAACCAGGCTTCGTCCGCATCCCATTGCCAGTCGCGGCCATACACCTTATCGCCGAAGTCCGCTTCCAGGTCTTTATAAAAAAGCGTATACCGCAGTCTTTCATCCAGCGCGCCATCCTTGTTCATTTCTTTTTTAAACTCGCCGATGATCCAGTTCCTGGCCTGTCCGTCTGACCAGCCGATGCCTCTCGGGGCAAAGAACTGCGAGCGGTTGCTGCCCATGTTGCTGTTGGGGCCGTCGCCTTCGCCGGTTTTGTTGGCGTCGGAGAACTGGATCTCGAATACGGATTCGATATTGTTTTCGGTGTTGCCGCGGAAGTTATCCCTGAATGCCGGCACGAGATCGTAGTATCCCTGGCCTTCGCCGGTGACGAGGTAATCCAGGGCGGTTTTGGCCTCCGGCCATTTATGCTGCTGCATGTAGGTCTTTGCCAGCATGGCCTGCGCGGCGCCTTTCGTGGCGCGGCCTACGTTGGGATCGTCCCATTGCGGGGGCAATACGGCAGCGGCGGCGGTGAGGTCTTTTTCCACCTGCGCCCATACTTCTTCGAGCGTATTTTGCTGGGGCAGGTCAGCGGGCTCGGAAGGTTCCAGCACCAGCGGCACGTTCTCCCACAGGATGGCTGCATAATAGTAATACAGTCCGCGCAGGAAATGCGCCTGTGCCAGCAGCCGGCTTTTCTTCTGCTCGTCCGCAAAAGGAATGTCGGGAACATAGGCCAGCACCTGGTTGGCGCGGAAGATGGCTTTGTACACATCGCGCCAGGTGTTGACGTTGCCTTCCCAGAAATTATAATTGATATACTGGAAGCGCGTCCAGTCCCCCAGCTCCAGCCAGGGGCTTCTGCTGAATCCTTCATCAGACGTGAGGTCCAGGCGGAAATAGATCCAGCGGTTGAATCCGCCGTTCTGATAGAACATGGAGTAGATCGCGTTCACGCCTTTTTCCGCATCGGATTCTGTTTTCCAGAACTGATCTTCTGTGATCGTATTCGGATTTTCAACGTTCAGCAGGTCCTTGTTACAGGATGGCGCCAGCAGTGTGGACGCCAGCAATGTTATATATAGCAGATGTTTGTTCATAAAAAACGGCTTGATGAATTAAAAACCAAATTGCAATCCAACGGACCAGGTCCTGAGGTTCGGGAAAGCGCCGAAGTCGTAGCCTCTTTCGTAGATCGAGGCGTTGTTGAATTCGGGGTCCAGGCCGGTATATTTTGTGATCGTGATCAGGTTCTGCCCGGATATGGACACCTGCGCGCGCTCGAAGCCGATCCTTTTGACAAGATCGTTCGGCACGTTCCAGGCGAGGCTGGCGAGCTTCATGCGGGCGAAGCTGCCGGGTTCCAGCCAGCGGTCGATATCTCCGCGGGAGTTCAGCGTGGTGCCGTAGTATGCGCGGGGAACGTCCGTGTTGGGATCGTCCGGCGTCCAGGGGCGGATGCCTTTGCGATAATTGGAATTATCGTCAAAGCGGTCCGTCACGCTGCGCGGGCCGTTAAACACCTTTGCACCAAAAGAGCCGAACCAGTTCATGGACAGCTCAAACCCTTTCCAGGAGGCACCCAGGTTGAGGCCCACCTCAAAGTCGGGCCAGGGATCGCCTACTACCACTTTGTCCGCATTGGTGATCTGCCCGTTGCCGTCATTGTCGCGGAAACGGATGTCGCCGGGTTTTGCGGTCGGCTGAATGATCTTGCCGTCTTTATTCTTGTAGTTATCCACTTCTTCCTGGCTCTGGAAAAGGCCGTCTGTCTGCAATACATACCACATGCCGATCGGCTGGCCGATCTTGGTGACGGTGTTGCCCACGTAGATGTTATTTCTTCCGTATCCGAGGCCGAGCACTTTGTTCCGCAGGCGGGTGAAGTTCACGCCGATGTTGTAGCTGAACTCTCCATGCGTGTCGTTGAAGCCGGCGGACACTTCGAAGCCGGTGTTTTTCAGGCTGGCCGCGTTGGCAACGGGGTTGCCGCCGTCGTTACCTGTCGTCAGCGCGATGGGCATGGCGGTGAGCACGTCGTCCGTTTGGTTGATGAAGTATTCCGCGGTAACGGATAGCCGGTTATTGAGGAAGGCCGCATCCAGACCAATGTTCGTTTGTTTCAGCCTTTCCCAGCGCAGGTCCGCGTTCACGAGCTTCACAAGCGTGGCCCCGGGCTCTACGTGCTGGTCGCGCCCCATGGTAGTCGTGATCAGGGTGTTGATGACCGCGAGGTAATCCCAATATCCTCCCTGGCTGGTGTTGCTGTTGCCCACTTCACCATAGCTGCCACGCAGCTTCAGGTCGTCGATCCACCTCACCTGGAAGAAGTTCTCGCGGCTGATGCGCCATGCGGCGGAGAAGCCGGGGAAGTTGCCCCACTGGTTGGCGCTCGCGAAGCGGGAGCTGCCGTCGCGACGGAATACGGCGTTGAGGAGGTATTTGTCCGCGAAATTATATTCCGCCCTTCCGAGGTAGGAAAGCAGTATGCCCTTGCGCAGGTAGCCGCCGGTCTGGGGTTCATTGCCCTGGTCCAGTACGGGATAATACTGCCCCGTGTTGGAATTTTGCAGAATGTTGCGCTTCGTTCCCCAGATCTGCCCATAGTCATCGCGCTGATAGGTCTGCCCTGCGAGCACGGTGAGTGAATGCCTGTTGATGGTTTTGGTGAAGGTCAATGTATTTTCCACCAATGCGGTCTGCCATCTTGCCCTGTTCTCGTTCGCGATAGCGGGATCGTAAGACTGGTTCAGCGTCCAGTTCCCTTCCTTGCGCAGATAGGAGTAGTGATCGTTGCTGGTTTCGTAGCCGAGGTTGAGGCGGTATTTCAGTTCGGGCAGTATCTGTATTTCTCCCCAGATATTTCCGCGCACCCTGAAGTTCTCGTTCATACGGTCTTCCAGGTTGGCGATCGCTACAGGGTTGGTGCCGAAGGTACGCGCCTTGGCTTCATCGCCGTAGCCGTAACCACCGGGATGCGAGGCATCGTACACCGGTATGGTGGGCAGCAGGCGCACCACGTCTATGATCGGGTTGCCGGACATTTCATCCGCCCGGCCATTGCTGATGGCGATGTTCTCCCCGATGCTGAAGATGCCTTTGGAGCCCTGTGAATTTACACGCAGGCTGAACCGGTCGAAATTGGTGCTGATAACGGTGCCTTTATTCCCGAAGTAGTTGGCGGATATCATATAAGTACCGCTTTTTCCGCCGCCGGAAAAGCTGGCGTTGAGATCGTGCATGGTGCCGGTGCGGTAGGCCACGTCCTGCCAGTCGGTATTCACCGCCAGGTCCAGCTGCTGCCTTGTTGCGCCGGCATTGTCATACGCCATGTAGTTGATACGGGAGAACTCATCTGTTTCCGCGAGTTCGTAGCGCGGGATGGTCTGCACGCTGGTTTTGGCGGAGACCTCTACTTTCATGGGGCCTTCGCGGCCTTTTTTGGTGGTGATGATGATCACGCCGTTGGCGGCGCGGGAGCCGTAGATCGCAGCGGCGGCGGCGTCTTTCAATATTTGTATGGATTCAATGTCGTTGGGGTTGAAGTCGCGGTTGGCCGTGGTGATCATTCCGTCTATCACATACAGGGGATTGGTGCCTGTGAAATTTTTCGTGCCCCTGATCTCGATCTTGGCTTCCGAACCGGGCAGGCCGCCGCCACGCACGTTGATACCTGAAGCGAGGCCCTGCAAGGCTTCCGCCACGGTGGTGGCCTGTCGTTTTTTAATGTCATCGGCCTTTACCACGGAGATCGCGGAGGTGAGGTCTTTCTTCTGCTGCGCGCCGTATCCCACTACCACCACTTCATTCAGGCCGCTGGCGCTTTCGTTCAATTGTATGTCCAGGAACTTGTTGCCGCTGACGGTCACTTCCTGCGTTTCAAAACCGAGATAAGATACTTCCAGCACCGCGCCATCCGGCACGATCAGGGAGAACTCCCCTTTCGCGTTCGTGATCACGCCGGTGGTCTGCCCCTTTACGCGCACAGACACGCCGGGCAAAGGCTGACCGGTGGAATCCGTTACGCGGCCCTTTACATCCTGCTGCGTGTTGATCTCTTCCGGCGGTGAAATGACCACGCGGTTTCTGTCAAGTATCCTGTAATCCAGCCTGTTATTCAGTACCCGGTCCAGTATCTCCGGCAGGGTGGCATCGGCCACCTGCAGGTCTATCTTGCCGAGTTGCCGGATATACCCGTAATTATAAAAGAACTTATACTCGCTTTCCTTCTGTATCCGTGCGAATATCTTGTCAATTCCCGCCTGCTCGAACTTCAGTGTAAATCTTTTCTGGGAGTACACGTCGGCGGATACCTGCAGGCAACAAGTCAGCATAAGCAACGCACATAATTTCATAACGAGCAAAAATTTAACTACCCTGGCCGGCATATCGCCGGGCCAATGAAGTCTTTTGTTTTTCATAACTTTAAGAATTGTAAGGTTGAGAAATAATACGGAAAAGCATCACCTGCAAGTAGTTGCTTTATCCGGCCGTTTTTTGACAGCCTTGCGGGGGAAGAGTAGCCGCTCTTCCCTTTTTGCTGTATCATTAGGGACATGAGTACTGTTTACGCCATAACAAGTGTTTTAAGTCAGGGAATAATTTGCTACCAGGGGCCGTTGTAAAGTACGGCCGTCAGAATATTACGATCTCGCTATCCGTTATCCGGTATTTGAATCTCGTGGTCATTTGCAGGATCTGCAGGGCCTGCTGTACATCCTCCTCTTCGAAGACGCCGCTTAGCTGTTCCTGTTTCAATTGTTCGTTCTCAAAGCGGATATGCACGTTGTACCAACGTTCCAGCTTGGTGGCTACGTCGCCGAAGGTTTCGTTCGTAAACACCAGGGTGTTGTTCACCCATGCGGTTTCCGCCAGATATGGGCTGTTATCGGGTTTCACGACGGATTGCACGCGGTATTCTTTCTCACGCTCACGGCTATCCGGCGTTGTCTGTGTATTATTATTGGTGGCCGGCAGGCGGCGGATGATCAGTTTTTCATTGGGCGCCAGCGTGATCTTTTCTCCTTTCAGGTGGTTCAGTTGCACCCTGATCTTGCCACTGATGAGCGTGGCTTCCACATTTTCCTCGCAGACGTAGGCTTTCACATTGAAAGTGGTGCCCAGTACTTCTATCGTAACGCCGCCGGCGTGCACGATAAAGGGATGGCCCGCGTCTTTCGCCACATCAAAAAAGGCTTCTCCTTCCAGCGTTGCTTCCCTGTCGTTGTAAGACAGCTTGCTTCCGGCGTTCAGCCATACGGTGGTGCCGTCCGGCAGTATGCGTTTTGACTTGGTGCCGTAGCCGGTTTCCAGCTGCTCCGCCAGTGCAGGCGTTGTAACCGCGGTGTCCGCTGTGCGCCGGAACAGCAGCGCGCCACCGGCTCCCAGGATCAACAGCAGCACCGCTGCGGCAGCCAGCCAGTATTTTTTTGTTCCGGAACGGATCGCTGCTGCCGGTTCCTCCGGCAGGCTACTTTCCAGCTGATTCTCCCGCTGCAACAGCAATTGCCGGAACCCTTCCGCCGCTTCCGTACTGTATACGTCGCCCAGCATGGCGTACAGCGCCTGTATGTTCGCCCTGGCTTTCCACACCGTTTCCATCTCACCCGGATATGCTTTCACATACGCCTCCCATTCCGCCTGCAGCGCAGTATCTGGCCGGGTGCAATATTTAATGAACGACGAGCTTTGTTCCAGCTCATCCTGCGTGAAAACCTTATCCATCAGCGGCGATTGTACTTAATAGACAAGATGGCTGGCAGGATTTACCAACTTTTTCCAATTTTTTTTTGCTCACAGGCGGGAAACGTTAGAAAAGGGTCAGCAACAGGAAGTTGAGATGTTTTACGGGGTGCTTCTCCTGTTTTTCCAATATCAGGCGCAGCTCTTTCAGCGCCACAGACAGGTTATTATATATACTGCGATGGCTCAGGCCGGTTTTTTCGGCGATCTGGGCCGATGAAAGACCTTCGTAGTATTTCAGCTTCACTACCAGGCGGCAGCGTGGCGGCAGGCGGAGGAAGGCGTTTTTCAATTTCTCCTGTAACTGACGCTGCTCTTCGTCCAGGATCATTTTCTCTTCGGCATTGTCTTCCGCATCGTCCGTTTCCGGCAGATCGTATACCAGCCGGCTTTCTTTGGCCGCGGAAAGGTTGAGCAGCCGGCGCCGGAAGCTCACGGCAATAAAGTGCTTGCAGTTGTCCACCGCATTCCAGTCGATCTTCTTTTCAATAAAATGCAGGAAGAGCTGATTAATGCAGTCCTTGACGGTTTCCATCCCGTAGCCGGCATTCAGCCCGATCGCGACAAGGTAGTTGTAATGCTGCCTGTACAAGGCAACATACCATTCATTCCTGTCTATGGTATCCCGATCTGAATATTTGTATCCTGGCATATTGTGGAAGATGGGAAAAAGGTAATACTTTTTTGGGAAATTACCGTCGGATATCCTTGCCGGATAGCCAAATTGCCCCTGCAACTTGGCACTTCCACATCCCCCGGAATATGAAAAATCCGTTTAAGTTTGTGCCATCAAAACAGCACACCCCATGAAACACAAGTTCTTATTCATCATATTTCTTTTAACGGTAACACATTTGCAAATGAATGCACAATATGCCACAGTGAATGGCCTGAAAATGTACTACGAAGTTCATGGAAGCGGAAAACCGCTCGTGCTGATACATGGCGGGGGATCAACTATCGGCACCACCTTCGGCCGCATCCTTCCTGAACTGGCAAAAAGCCACCGGGTCATTGCTGTTGAGCTGCAGGCGCACGGGCATACCGCGGACATCGACCGGGAAATGACCTTTGAACAGGATGCGGACGATGTGGCGGCCCTGCTGCGCCAGCTTGATATCAGCAAAGCGGACATCATGGGCTTCAGCAACGGCGGTACCACTTCGCTGCAGATCGCCATCCGTCATCCCGAGGTGGTGAACAAACTGGTGCTGGCTTCCACGCTTTACAAACGGAGCGGCGTGCCGGCCGGCTTTTTCGAAGGCATGCAACAGGCGTCCCTGGACAATATGCCGCAGCCGCTGA
The DNA here is from genome assembly GCF_007992715.1 of Chitinophaga cymbidii. Lineage (GTDB taxonomy): Bacteria > Bacteroidota > Bacteroidia > Chitinophagales > Chitinophagaceae > Chitinophaga > Chitinophaga cymbidii. Next base: position 123,173 of record NZ_BKAU01000004.1, on the reverse strand, counting down.
AAGACGCTTATCGCGCGATCAACCCCGACCCGGAAGGGCTGAAAGCCATGTTCACCCGCGACGCTACCCGGATGATCCATTTCAGGGATATCAGCGAGGCGGACATCAAAGCCATCCAGGCGCCCGCGCTCGTTATCAACGGCGATACCGATGTGATACTTCCCGAACATGCGCTGGAGCTGTTCCGCGCCCTGCCCCACGCAAAGCTGGCGATCCTGCCGGCCGGGCACGGAGATTACATCGGGGAGATCTGCGCGCCGGATCCAGACAGCTACATGCCGCAGCTGACGGTTTCCCTGATAAACGAATTCCTGCGGTAACAGCTTACCTGCCGGCCACAAACACATACTGCCCGGCGGGTACTTTTACCAGCAGGCGGCCATCTTTTTTCCCGATCACCTTTATCTCCTTTATACTGCTGATATCCCTGCCGCCTTCGGTGATGCGCTCCCCTGCAGACGCGGGAAAATAAACGGTGGCCTGCGCATTCACCGGCACGGTTACATTCAGGCGGAACCGGCCGTTTTCCTTTTGCCAGCTGCTTTTAATGATGCCGTACAGGGAGGCGGTTTCCGCTTCGGCGTGGGACACATTGCTGACGGGCGAGGGTTTGATGATGAAGGACTGGTAGCCGGGATGTTCGGGATCGGGGCGGATGCCGGCCAGGCTCTTGATGAACCAGGATGCGATGCCGGTGAAGCAGGTATGAATTTTACTGGTGACGTTCACGCTCCAGTATTCCGGCCAGGTGGTTTCGTCCATTTCCAGGAAATAACCATAGCTCGGTTCATTCGTTTTGGAAAGGATGCGGGAAAACGCTTCATCATATTCCTTGTCTTCTATCAGGAACTTCAGCAGCACCGGCAGGCCGGAGCTGCCCATATCAAAATAGGCGTCCGGCGCGGTGATCTTTTCCCGGAAACCGGCGAGCACGGGCGCATACAATTTTTCGGGAACGATGCCGGTCATTAACGGGAAAGCGGTCTGCACCTGGTCGCCGTTCATGTAGATGTTCAGCGCGGGGTCGAAGAACTGCGCGTTGATCCGGGTTTTGAGGAATCTTAATCTTTTGGTGTACAGGATTGCGTCCTGTTGATGACCGAGTATGCCGGCTATGTTGATCATCGTTTCCAGGTTCATGGCGTATACGCAGTTGTTGAAGAACGTGGCCTCGGGGGTGCCGCCGAACTCTTTTCTTCCGCCCGGCGCGGCCCAGTCGCCCAGAAACTTCCCGCCGCCGAAAAACGCTTCGAGCAGGCCGAACTGGCTTTTGGTATGCAGAAATTCCAGCCATTTTTTGCTGGATGGATAATTGGCTTCCAGTATTTTTTTATCACCGTAGGTGCGGTAAAACTCCCAGGCTACATTCAATCCCGCACTGCTCCACATCGGCCCTCCATAATGTTCGTTCCATTGCGGCGCGGTATGATGGATCCATCCGTTCGGTTCCTGCACATCCGACCAGTCCCGCACATGCTTCGTATAAAACGCGCCCACGTTATAGTTCGGCATGCCTATCCCCCATGCCGTGGCAAATACTTCCTCTCCGTAGCCGAGCCGCTCGCGGTGGGGACAATCCGCCGTATACCCTTCGGTGGTACACATCCGGTACGTCCACAGATCGGTTTCGTATATTTTGTTGAACAGGGTGTTTGAACAGGAAAAATGCCCGGTGCGCTCAATGTCCGTCGCAATAACATATCCTTTCACACTGTTGAGCGGGGGTTTATTTTTTAATCCGGATATATTGATATAGCGCCCTGCGATGTAGTTGAAACGGTTGCGGAATGTTTCTTCGCCGCCGCCCTTGCAGATATAGATATTTCCCTGCGCCCAGTCCTGGACGGTTTCGGGATCGTCCGCCACCATGATCCTGACGGAATCGCCCGCCGCCATTCCTTTCAGCTTCACTTCCACCCATCCTGTAAAGTTCTTGCCCAGATCTACTTTGTAAATACCTTTCAGTGTATCCGTCACCGTTTTAGCAGTGACGGTATCGATGATACGGGCGGGTTCCATGATGTGGGCGGACAAAGCCACTTTATGCCCGGTTTCCACGGCATGCGGCCATTTACTGTCGTCAAAGCCGGTGGTATTCCAGTCTGCCAGGTATTGCCGGGCGTCCACGCATTCGGCGCCGTGATCTTCATAGGTATTATTCCCCGTGTTTTTGCTGGAACTTACCTGGCATTTCCAGCTGGCATCCGTGGCGAGCACAAAATCTTCCGCGTTCAGCTGCGCCCGCAGCGACGGAAAGATGATCCTGCCGAAAAACTCGTTCCGCGACCATCCCGGCCCATACCATATCGCGATCGTATTATTTCCTTCGCGCAGCAGGCCGGCAATATCATATGTTACATACATCACCCGCTTGTCGAGCCGCGTAAGGGCCGGCGCCAGCACCCGGTTATCCGCCTTCCGGCCATTGATGTACAGCTCATGATATCCCATGGAAGCTACGTGCACAAAAGCGGTATTCACTTTACCGAGTGTAAAATTCCGGCGGTACCAGATATGGTTTTCCTTCGCCGCATCGGGATGTTTGATCCAGGCGCCTTTCCAGTCAGAAGGCTGCAGCAGCCCCATGGAAAAGCGCGCGGCCGCGCTCCATGCGGTAGTATGCCCGTCCTTGTCGCGCGTACGCACTTTCCAGTAGCAATCCTGGTTGGCGCGCAGCGCTGCTCCCTTAAACGGCACGAGCGACGACTGATCCGATGTTACTTCACCGCTGTCCCAGATATCTCCCCTGTTTTTGTCCAGCAGCGCCTTGCTGCTGGCGACGAGTATGTGATACGCGGTTTGTTTTTGCCCCCGTGTATGTTCTTTGTCTGTGAGCTTCCAGTTAAACCTTGGTGTTTGCACGTCAATGCCTAGGGGATCGGTCATGTATTCACAGCGCAGGTCTGTGACTTCCATGGTACTTTGCGCAAATGCGGGCAGCGCGAACGCCAGGCCCGCAAATAAAATGCAGGTCTTTATCATGATGTCTGTTTCGGGATGATTTAAAACTGGTGGAAAGATGCGGATACAAATGCCAGCACTTCGGGCAATGCGGTGCGCCAGTAGCCCCAGGAGTGGCCGCCGTCCCGGATGCGGAATTCATGCGGTATTTCTTTTTTACGCATGGCGATGTGAACGAGGGAATTGCCTTCAAACAGGAAATCATCGTCGCCGCAATCAATGTACCAGCGCACGGCTTTCTTTTGATCTTCCGGCATATTGTTCACCATGTGCAACACGCTCTGTCTTTCATACCAGGCTTTGATCTGCGCATCGGAAACGGTGGAATCCTGTCCGCGGCGTTTGAGCCACCTGGTGGCGTCTTCCAGCGCGAGCGGGCCGGTAGCCGCGCTCAAGGGGCAGGCCGCGGCGAAAAGCTCGGGATGATGCAGGGCATAAGTGAACGTACCTTCTCCACCCATGGAAAGGCCCGCCACCGCACGGTAGCGCTTTTCCTTTTTGGCGCGGTACGTTTTTTCGATGAAAGGGATCAGCTCTTTGAAAAAGAAATCTTCATACTGCCATTCTCCTTTGATATCATTGGCGTATCCACGGCGGCCGGTGTTGGCGTCGGGCATCACGATGATCATGGGCGTGGCGTTGCCTTCGCGGATGGCCTTATCGGCAATATGCAAAACTTCCCCGAACTGCACCCAGCCGGTCTGATCGTCGCCGGCGCCATGCAGGAGGTACAGCACAGGATAGCTGCGGCTGGACGATTCATAATCCGGCGGCAGGTAAATGGCGTACTTCCTGTCCCCTTTCAATATTTTACTGGGCAGGGTAAGATTATCCGATACCTTCCCTGCCTGCGCATGCAATAATGCGGGAAGCATGATGCAGGCCATCATCCATGCCCAAAGCTGTTTTTTCATGATCTTGATTTTACCATGTTATATTAATGATCTTTTCTTTTCCTCCATAACTTTCGATGGTGCAATTCTCCGCGGAAACTTCCGCAATAGCGGCGCTGCCCTGCACCCGGAAGGTCAGCGCCCGGTGCTGCTCCACCGCAGGAAGGCTGTTCGTATCAAATGTTATCAACAGCTTGTTATCGCTGTAACTGATGTCGGGCTTCACGGCGCGCCGCAGGGATTCGTAGGCGTGAACGGCCTCCGGCGGTGCAAACCACATGTTGTCCGCGCCATCTTTGCCATAGGCCGCGGCCAGGCGGTTGAAAAAGGCGGAGAAATCGTTGAAGCGAAAGCTGATATTCCAGAGATTGTCGTTCCCCACGCTGTGCGTAAAGGTGTTCAGCCAGTAGTACCTGCCTGTTTCAAGCCGTTGGGCGATCTCCTGAAAGACATCTTTTTTCATGTTGCTATGCAGGAAATAACGGCCGGCCAGCAGATGGTCCCAGTCTTTGCAAGTGGCCGGTTCTATCCAGTAGTCGCGGTACCGGCTGCTGTGCACCACCTGCAGGCCCTGCTCAAAAGCGGCGGCGGTGTACAATGGCAGGCTGAGTACGTCATCCTTTCCGCCCGGTATTACGAACTGGCGCATGCTGGTGTGAAGATGCCGCTGCACGGCGCTGGTGTTGCTGTCCACTTCCTCCGCGGCCTTTACATCTTTTCCTGTGGCGTGAGTGAAGCTGTGGTTAAGTACATCCCATCCCGCGCTGGTCATGCGTTCCAGCTGGCCCCAGGAAAGATTGCCAGCATCGGGTGTGCTGTCTTTCCGCACGGAGTGCGCATTGACGGCTACCGCGGCGGTAAATGGCCGCGGGTTTCCGCATCCGTCCGTATAAAACAAACCCGGATGCGCTGCTCCGTCCGCACCCTGATCAAATCCCCACTGGTCTTTGAAAGATGGTGCAACTTTCCCGCCGTTGAAGAAGGGGAAAGCTACGCGGGCGGCTGAAACCAGCCCGTCATCCAGCGTAAAGCTGCATGCAAAACGCTTGTTATAGCGCAGCGGTGTTATACTAACGTTGGCATCTGCAGCCGGAGCATCCAGCGTGATGATGATACGGATGGTCGTATCTGCTGATGATGATTCCGCTATACGCACAAATGTTGCAGCGGCAGTTTGCGCGGCCGCTTCCATCGCAAAAAGCATGTACAAACAGAAAAACGATAATCTTATCATTCAAAGTTCGCTTTCATTTCTCCCGAAAAGGCTTTGCCGGCCGGGCGTAATTTTATTTTCAGGATCACGCCTTCCGGCAGCAGCGTGGAATGGTACACTTCATCCCCGTTCCAGAGCCGCTTGCGCACCCATTTTCCTTTTTCATAATACCCTTCCTCCACCAGGATCATCTCCGCGCTCTGCGCGCCGGAGCCATAAGTGGGCCTGAACTGGAATTTGGCGTCAAACCCGATCAGCAGAAACTCATTCGCATTCAGCTGAGCCACCAGCGCACGGCCGGAAGATGAGCGGTCCTTTTTATAAGAAGGATACCCAAAGGTGAAAAGAATATCGTATCCGTCAAAGTTTACCAGCTGCTCGGAGCGGTTATGCTCTTCTATCACGGCTTTCAGGCGGCCTGTTCCCTGCAGGGCGAGCACTTCATCCATGGCGCCATGCAGTAAACGGTAGTTGGCGGCGATGCCGGCGAACTTGTCGTCCAGCCGGTCTTTCCGGCGTTCATCATGCGGATCGGCATGAAAAGGATCAATACCGTACACGGCTACACCGAGCGCACCGTGGTTGCCGATCATATGAAAATGATAACGGGCGAAGTCAAGCCCTTTACCGGTTTCAGGTATGAAGAGCGGATTGTCAGGACGGTCGTACTTACCACAAATATCATCGATGGCGGCCAGGTTATTCTGATAGATGTCCGGCGCGAGCAGCACCATGTTGCCGGCCACGGCTTTCCAGATATCGAACATATTGGAAGTGGGGCCGCCGCTGGGGTAATCGCCGGGGCGCCTGAACCGGTGCTCGCGCAGCCAGGCGTTGGCAAACATCGGCAGCGCATATTCCTGCTTGCCGGCCGCCGCCACTTCGTTGATATAACTGGCGATGTGATAGGCGTTAAATGATTCCGGCGCGTCTATTCCAAACACCTCTTTCCAGATGCCGGCGCGCTTGCCGAGTTGCTGTACCAGCTTTGCGGGAACAGCGGCGTTGAATACGGCGTTGGCGCCTTCTGAATAATCGCGGTCCGTGCCCAGCGAGCCTGCTTCGTTCTGCACCTGTACCATGATCACCGTTTGCTGCTGCGCGTCTGTTTTTTTCAGGTGACGCATCATGGCGGCGAAGGCTTTCTTATCCGCGTCGAGGTTGGCGGGTGCTACGGGCGAGAGCAATAATAACTCCGCGCCGCCGGCATCTCTCATGCGCGGATAGCGGTCCGGGTTGGAAAGTATCCATTCCGGCGCGTACTGGGAGCTGCCGTTCTTGTAGGAACCGAACCACAGCAGGATGAGCCTTATGTTTTCCCTGCGGGCGCCGGCTATGAGGGAATCCAGTTCACTGAAGTTAAACCGTCCCGGCTCCGGCTCTACGTTTTGCCAGTAGATAGGTGCTTCCAGCGTATTGCAATGCAGCTCGCGCAGTTGCGGCCAGGTCTTTTCCAGGATGTAGGGCCAGTTGCTGCTGTTCCATAGCTGGGCGCCCAGCATCAGGTAAGGTTTGCCGTCTACCAGAAAGCTGTAGCCCTTGCCCTGTTGCTTTTTTACAAATGAAGGCAGCTGCCTGGATTGCGCCGCGCCCGCCAGGCTGCAGCAAAGAAACGCCGTGATGAGGCTGATGATCCGAATATTCTTCATGTTGTGTGTTTTGTCTGTTTAAGGTTGCTTTAAGGATGCCCCACCCTGATGCGCACCGTTCCCCAATGCACTTTCCGTTCGATAGGATTGAATGTTTTTGTTTCGTAGCTCGCCAGGAAAACGATCTCGTGCCCTTGCGGACAACCCGGCTTTATTTTGATCACCGAGCTGAGTGTGAACCCGTCCGGCCAGCGTGCGGGGATAATTTCGTCCGCCAGCGTTTCTTCGTCATAGGCCACCCAGGGGTCTTCGGTATAGAGCCGCAGACGGGAAGCATCCTTGTAAAGCATAATTCGTTCCCCCGCTTCCGTTATACCGTTCCCATTGCCGCTGCCAAAAGCTGAATCGCGCAGCGGCCTGCCGTCGTCTATCTTGATATCCGTCCATTCCGGCGCATCGGACCATACCGGTACGATCATTTCATCTTCAGACACCTGGTCGCCGTCTGCCGTGATCTGTAACAGTAATTTTATTTCCGGAGGCGCTGCATGCGGCGGCGGCTGCTTCTGGCAATCCACGCGAACGGACGGCAATTGCAGTACACGTATGCCGGGCGCGGCCCTCACCTTTACCAGCGAATCGATGACCGTTACGGTGGGGTCATTGGAGCGGATGCGGACGCGCACCTGCTGGATCTGTTTGTTGCCTCCGCCGCGGTTCAGTAAACGCAGCGTAAGGGTGTTGTGTCCGGTTTTAAGGTAGCCGCTTTCAGGCATGGCATTCGTACTATCATTGATCAACGACGGTCTTCCAACACCGGAAGCCTGCTGTAACTTATATTCCAGCCCCATCCATGCAACCGCATCCCCCTCCCGGTAGATCGCGGTTTCCGTTGCACCGGCGGATTGCGTCAGCTGCAAACGGCCTTCGGCGTTGGCCCGCGACTGCGCAAGCCGTAAGCGGCCTGTTAGGAGATCATACCGTAGCACCTGGTATTCCTGCCCCGCTTCATAGATCGCCGGCGTGGTGATCTTCGCTTCCACATTTTTCGCGGACGGGCCGAGCGGCAGCCAGCGCCGCGTGTACAAACCCCATCCGTTTTTATTCACATGACGCAGGTACAGGAAGCCCGGTTGCCGGAGATTACTTTCCACTTTATAATCCCTTATTTCAAAAGCGGGATACAGATCGTAATGCGACCATACGGCGGGAAGCGGCAATGGATGCTTAAACCCCTCCGCCACAAAGCGGAGCGCGCTTTCAAACACTTTTGTTTCTCCCGCATGATCCACCATATGCCCGCCTTCGAAAGACTGATAATCGGGCTGCACGCCTCCCTCCCACGCCGCTCCCGCGCGCACTTCTTCGTTCAGCCAGTACAGGATGTCGGTTGGACTGGTATGTATGCGCACCCGCACGCCTTCGAGGTTACCGAAGGTGTAACGGACCGGGTACAGGGTATGCCGTTCAGGATAGCCGATAAAAAATTCGGGACTGCCCATGATGCTGACGATGGCGCTCACGTCGTCCGGGTATTTACCACCGAGGTATAAAGACATGATCCCGCCCATGCTGAAACCGATGATCCCGCGGTGCTGCCTGTCCGTCAACGTACGGAAAGTGCTATCGATATGCGCGGTCAGTTCGGGAAAATAATCTTTCATCTGCACGCGGAACTTCACATCCTCATGATTCCCGATATTGTACGGGCGCGGCTCGCTTTCATCGATATTCCCATCCCACATCACCATGATCACACGGTATTTATTCACTAACCGCTGTAAGGCGGTATAATCCAGTTTGGCGTTATCATCCTTAAAATGCCTGCCGCCCCATCCATGAAAAAAATAAACGACGGGATAGCGCCGGTTATCCGCATCATAACCTTCAGGCAGGTATAAACGGTATGTTTTGGGATGACCGAATACGCGGCTGTTGTGGGTCAGGTCGCGGTAAGGCGGTTGTTGCCCTGTTACGTCCGTTATGAGCAGGCACAGGCCGGCCATCAGCAAGAATAATCTCATCGTTCAACAATTTCGCTTTCTACGAGAAACCCGGCGGTATTATCCAGTTGTGCCGCCGTTACGGTAATGGTGAGTCGGCCTTGCGACCATGACCAGTTATCCGCGGACGTAGTGCCCTGCATATTGAGTTTCGTTACTTTCGAAGGTTTGCGGGCACAGGGTATGTTCAGCTTTCCTTCACTGAAAGGGATCACGGCCAGCCGCGCCGAAGCGGTCACCGCCCGGTCATCCTGCGCAACGAGGCCCCAGTTGCCGGACCACTGGATGTCTGCCAACTGTTTATGATCATCTTCCCTTAACGTCAATGCCGTGAGCACATCTTTTCCGGCGAAATGTTCCAGCCTGCCCCAGCAGCGAAGGCGCGGCGGGGCTTCCATACTGCCGGTGTGACTGTTGAGCCATGCGGGTTTCCACAGGATAGTACGGCGGTACCATTTATTCACCGCCAGCCGGCGGTTCAGGAAGCGGTCCGGAACGGGATCGCCGTTTTCGAGCTCTGTGGGCAGCACCGCGCCGGGCGATCCAAGAATAATGGTATTCATCAGTACTTCATCGTCCGTTCTCCATTCGTAAGAAGAAGAACCGCTGATGGCCACGTTCTGCTGCGACAACAATGAAGCCCACATGCTCCATTCGGCATGACCCTGGCGGGTATCGTACCACAGGTCGCCCTGGTCGTCGAGTGACACCATGTCTACCAGCGGCGCCCATAGCGGGCTGATGCCGTAATACAGGATGATAACTTCCGGATCGATGCTTTTTGCCGCTTCCGCAATGAGCCGCACCATTTCCCAGGAAGAGCGCTCGCCGCGGTACTTCGGGTCTCTCGGCGCGCCCATGTTCGGGTTAGGCATGCCATATCCGAAATCGAGCTTGATCAGCCGCGGCTTCAGGGTACGCATCACCTTCCGCGTTCTTTCCTGTAAAAAAGCGCGGGTGCGGGGTGAGCTGACATCCAGACAATAATAGGCATCGCCGGAAGGATCAAAATTCCAATTGGCCAGGCAGGGTTTTCCTGCCGTATCCACAATGAGATCATGCACGCCAAGCCCCGCCGCGGCCGTATCTTTTATCCATCCCACCGTTTCCCAGATTCCGATCTCCGTGTTCTTCCGACGGATATAATCCACGTCCGCAAAAAAATCGGGGAACTTCTGAAGGTTCGGCTGGCCGGAGCCCTGCGATGTTTCCCAGGGATCGTCGAGCACCATCATTTCGTTGCTCATATTTTCCATAAAGTCCGCGATGGGCCGGATCGGGTATTTCTTCAGCCGCCACATGCCCCAGGTGTTCCACACGGATGATACCGGTGCTACTTTTTTATCCGGGTCAACCGGAAAGGAAGCGTAGTATTTATGGAACGCGCCGATGGCGGAGGTGTCTATGGTGATTCGCAGCAGATCGTTCCAGGTGCGGCTCTGTGAAGGAGGCGCGCCCCACAGGTCTTCCCGGCAGAGGTACTGAAAGCAGCCGCGGCTGCCGCGTATTTGCAGCGTCATGGCGCCGTCCGGCACGCTGCCGGCGCCGATGCTGATCCATGCGTGGCCGTTGCCCATCGCTGCAAACAACACAGGGCGCGGGAAAGCGGCGCCATACGGCGTGCTCATAGAAGGCCCGAAATTGCCGAGCGCAATATCCGGCTGCCCGAAATCCCACATCCGAAAATAACTCTGCACCGTTCCGGCTTTCGCACCGGGCACACAATAGCCCATCGACTGCCAGCCGGGCAGAAAAGGCCGGTCCCATACGGGTTTAACGTTCACCGCGTTAGCGGGAATGGTTGTGGCCCCGATATACATTTCAACGATCTGCGGCACTTTGCCCCGCCAGCTGATCTCCAGCCTGCTGATGCGGATGCCCCAGGGGGCGCGCTCCAGCAACAGCGTACCGGTACCGGCGTTTCCCAGCTCCAGCGGCACTGTTGTCACCTTGCCGCTGAGCGGGGGAAGCGTTCCCCGCACGCGGGCTTTCAGATAGCGGAACTGCCCCTTGCCGTCCTTTATCCAGAACGAAGGTAGCAGCCCGCCCTGCCAGGTTACAGCACCACCGGGCTTTTCCGAAAGTTTGGCATGATCGTCCGTAATATTCCATTCAAAATGCAGGCCGCCATCTGTATAGGTCCATGCGGCCTGCTGTGCCTGCGCTTGAAAAAAGGCGCAAAGGCAAAACAGGCATATCCTTGTAAATACATTCATTTTTATCATGTCCATTTAAAAACTTCCTGTTGATGCCCATCTTCGGACATTAGTTCCTATCCTATTTTGCGAGGTTCGGGTTCAGCAATACATCATAATCAGGGATCGGTGAATGATATTGTTTTTTGGTAACCTCTACCACCGGCTGCATGTCCAGCGGATCTTTGAGGCTTTTTATCGTTTCTACTTTTTCCGTCCGCACAAGATCGAACCAGCGGGAAAATTCCGCAGCCAGCTCCCATCCGCGTTCCGCTATCACGGAATCCCGGAAGGCCATCTTGCCGAGGCCCGGCGTCAGGTCATCCAGTCCCGCGCGGTCACGCACGCGGTTGATGGCCTTATAGGCTTCGCTGTCAGGCGTTCCGTCCGCCATCGCCTGCGCTTCCGCATAGATCAGCAACACTTCGGCAAAACGCAGGTAGTTCATATTCCGGGAAGTCATGTAGTCGTTTTCATAGGAAGCCTTCCCTTTCTCCGCGCCATCCCTGTATTTCGCAATGTAGGGATGTTTGGTGCTGCTCTGCTCAAAGCTGATGCCGTTGGTGAACTGCGTATGAAAAGTAGCATCTTTCCGCAAACCGGCGGGAAATCTTTTATAGAACCCGAGTTCAAAGAACACATCGTCCCAGCCGGATTCTTCCGATGGCATGGTGGTGTAGCCGCCCTGCGTCATGTAATAAGGGCTGTTGCACTTTTCCACCGAACAGAATTGTATGGCCCACACAATTTCCTCGTTGTTCTCATTGCTCAGCAGCCAGATGTCGGCAAAATTGTCCAGGATGTCATGCGGTGAATGATCGATCACATCCTTCGCTTCCGCGGCGGCCAATGCGTACTTCGTTTCATCTTTCAGCGGCCATCCGGCCATGGTCAGGTATACCTGCGCCAGCAAAGACCTGGCTGCCCACACCGTGGGCCTGCCAGGGTTGCCGGGCCATTCTGGCGGAAGGTGGTCTTCCGCAAACCGAAGGTCCGCCACGATGAGATCGTACACGTCCTTCACGGAAGATTTTTCTGCATTATAATCCATCTCGACAGATGTGATCAGCGGGATATCGCCAAAGATCCGCACGATCCAGAAATAGGAAAAAGCGCGCAGGAAACGGGCCTGCGCAACGAGTTTGTTTACATTGTCAGGGTTGGAGGCATTGACCTTCTCATAGTTCTGTATCACGTTATTGGCGGCGTAGATCACGGAGTAAGGAATGCGCCAGCCGGAGCTGCGCATCGCGCCGTTCTGGGAGGTGCCGGCAAAGAGGTCGAACTCCTTGAAGTCCTGCTTGTTGCCGCCGGACAAAGTGGTGAGGTCATCCGCTCCCATCAGCGGCACCCACACCCGCGTAGATCCGAAGCCATTCCAGGGATCGCTGACCAGCCGGCTGTAGATGGCCGTGACGGCTGCATCCAGGTCGGATTCCGTCTGAAAGAACACCTCGTTCACGAGAGAGCCTTGCAGGTTCTCATCCAGCTTCTGGCAGGAGCCGGACAATAACAGCATGCCAACGGCGAATATTTTCAGTTTTTTCATGGTCCTGCAATTTTTCAAAGTACAAGCCTTACGCCTATGGTAAAGGTCCGGAACGCCGGATAGGTGCTGTTGTCTATTCCCACGGCCACATCAGAGGTGTTGGGCGTGGTGGACAGCTCCGGGTCGAATCCTTTATATTTCGTGATCACAAAAAGGTTTTGTCCGCTTACATAAAACCTTGCCTGGCTGATCTTCATGCTTTTCATGAGCGGCAGCGGCAGGTTGTAGCCAAGTGTGAGGTTGGACAGCCGGATGAAGCTCCCGTCTTCCACGAACTGGCTGGTTTGTTGCAGCGTGTTGGTGGAAGTGGTGATGCCGGGGATGTCTGTATTTTCGTTATGCGGCGTCCATCTGCGCAGCACTTCCCGCGCCGTGGCATAACGCGCATCCGTGCTGAAGCTCATGGGCAGCCAGCGGGTAAAGTTCCAGACATCGTTTCCCTGCATGCCGTTCAAAAGCAGGTTGAGATCAAAATCTTTCCACTCCAGCGTGGTGTTCCAGCCCCAGGTAAAATCAGGGATGGCGCTGCCGATCTTCATCATGTCCGGCCCGCTGATCTCTCCGTCGCCATTTACATTCAGGTAATGCGCATCACCGGGTTGCCGCTGCACTTTGGCGGCTTCCGCCGCTTCGGCGGTTTTCCATACGCCCTGGTACACATATCCCCTGAACTGCCCCAGCGGCTCTCCTACTTTTACGATGAACGGATTGAGGCCGACGTTATAACCGCCGTTGGTATATATCTCCGTGGCGCCGCCGAGGTCCAGCACCTTGCTGCGGTTCGCGCTGATGTTAAAACCGGTTTGCAGCCGCAGGTTTTCTTTTTCGATCACCACGCCGTTGAGCATCAGTTCAATGCCTTTGTTCTGCAAGGAGCCTACGTTGCTCGTGCGCGTGCCGCCGCCGTTGTAATCCGGGATGTTCACGTCCAGCAGCAGGTCGGTTGTTTTTTTATGATAATAATCCAGCGCGCCGCTCAGCCGGCCGCCGAAAAAACCGAAGTCGATACCGATATCCAGCTGCGCGGTGGTTTCCCATTTCAGATCGGGATTGGCGGGCGTACCGGGGCCGATGCCCACGGACAAATTGTTGCCGTCGAAAGGATAGCCTCTTTCGAATGTTTGCAGCAGGTTGAGTGTTTTATACGGACCGATAGCCTGGTTGCCGGTCAGCCCGTAGCTGCTTCGCAGCTTCAGATCGCTGAAGACGTTCAGGTTGCGGATGAAAGGTTCTTCAGACATCCGCCAGGCGAAGGCGCCGGAAGGAAAGTAACCGTACCGGTTATCCCCTTTGAATTTGGAGGAGCCGTCCGCGCGAAAAGTTGCGGTGAACAGGTACCGGTCTTTCAACGTATAATTGACGCGGCCGAGGTAAGATTGCAGGGACCATTGCGAATAACCGGAGCCCACCCTGCGCGTGGCGCCCAGGGAAAGATCGTTATACCCGAGTGCAATGGACGGAAACCCCGTAGCCCAGGCTGTGCTGTATTTCGAGGTGCTGAGTTGCTGCTCATAACCCGCCGTGACCTTCAGCGAGTGAATAGTGTTAAAGACTTTGGCATAGTTGAGCATGTTGGTGTTCTGCAGGGTCCAGGTGAAGCCGTTGTCGTAACCGGCTTCCGTGCTGGACAGGTTATTGCCGGGCAGATATCTTTTCAGGTAGGGGTTGTTGTAATTGTTGCCGTTCACGCCGCCGCTGATGGATACGGACAGCTCATCCGTGATGCGGTAATTAAGCTGTGTGCTGGCGAGCACATTCAATACGTTGGCATCGAATATCCAGGCATCGGTGGAAAACACCGGGTTGGAAGTGATCGGCCCGTAAGAAGGAGAACGGGTATAATCTTTTGTGGCGGTATCCCATACGGGAACGTTGGGTGAAAATATCAGCGCGCTTCCGAGCGCGGTGTTGCGGCCATCGTAGCTATAAGTGTTCCGGGATTTTTCAAAGGTGCCGTAGAGGTTCAGATTGAAGTCCAGCCGCTTGCCCATCTTCGACTGCACATTTGCGCGGAGGCCGTAGCGCCTGTAGGAAGAATTCTCCACAATGCCTTTCTGATCGGCGAGGTTGCCGGAAATATAATAGCGGGTGTTGTCGCTCCCGCCGCTGAAGGACAGCTGGTAGTTCTGTGTTCCGCCGGTGCGCAATATCTCGTCCTGCCAGTCCGTGCCTCCGTTACGGCGCGCTTCCTCGATCTGCGCGGGCGTGAACAAGGGGCTCAGCCCGTCCACATCCTGCTTTACATTTGCTACTTCCATATATTCCGCGGCGTTGAGCAGGTCATATTTTTTACTGACCTTATCCATGCTGTAAAAAGCATCGAAAGAAAGCACATTGCGTCCCGGTTTGCCGCTCCTGGTGGTGATCATCACCACGCCGTTGGCTCCGCGCGAGCCGTAGATGGCGGTGGAGGAAGCGTCTTTGAGAATGTCCATCGATGCGATGTCGTTAGGGTTCAGCGTTCTGATATCTCCGCCGATGATCCCGTCTATCACGTACAGCGGATCGCTGTTGCCTGTGATGGAGTTGCCGCCGCGGATGCGGATCTTCATGCCCGCGCCGGGTGTGCCGTTCGGCTTCTGCACCAGCACGCCGGGGGCGCGGCCTTTCAATGCATCTTCCACCCGGATGATGGGCTGCTTTTCAAAGGAAGCGGCGGATACGGTGGCGATGGCGCCCGTAAGGTCCGCCCGCCGCGAGGTGCCGTAGCCGATTACCACGGCCTCCTGCAAACCGGTTACATCTCTCACCAGGCGCACGGAAATAGCGGTGCGGCCGCTCACGGATACTTCCTGCTTTACAAACCCGAGATAGGAAAATATCAGCGTTCCGTTGCCGTCCGGCAGCGTGATGGAATAATTTCCTTCGGTGTTGCTGGTGGTGCCCAGCGTGCTTTGTTTCAGTGAAATGGTCACGCCCGGCAGCGGTTGCCCCTTGTCGTCCGTGACCGTGCCTTTGACGGTGATGGCGGTACTTTTTTTAACGGGCGTTTCCGGCGCGGGCGCGGGTGCGTCCTCGCGGGGCACCACTACCACGGTTTTGTTGGAGATGCGGTAGCCGAGCGGATAATCCTTGAAACATGCGGCCAGTATTTCCGGGATGGTGGCGTCTTTCATGCGGATGTTCAACGGCGGCGCATTGTTGACATCTTCCAGGTTGTACAGGAATTTATAGTCGCTCTGCTGCTGAATGATGCCGAACAAGCGGGACAAATTGGCATCCTTCAGGTCCAGCGAGAGGCGCACATCCTGCGAATAGCCGGCAGATGCCTGCAACAGGCATGCCAGCATGAGAAAGGTGATGTTTCGCATACACGAAGGATTGATCCGGTGGTGGAACGGCAAAGCATACCTTCCCCCATCGGAAAGATGATTTTCATAACTTACATGGAACCGGCATTTCGGAATAAATACGATTACACTTCAAAAGCCCGGAGGTGGCAGCCTTCCCGGCTTCCTTTGTAACTGGCGAATTTCTACATAACGATTGTTTTTTGGTTTACTTACGGCAATCAGGATTTCCTTGCTTTGGCCGGTGTTACGCTAAGGGTGCGCCCTTCGAGCGTGAACTTTACTTTTCCTGTCATTTCCAGCAATTCCAGCACACCGGTGATATCTTCATAACGATGGATGCGGCCCGTGAAATGGAACTTCCGTTCCATGCCGCTTTCGCAGTTTATATCTACATCATACCAACGCTCTATCTGGCCGAGGATCTCGCCCAGGGAAGCGGCGTTGAAAACAAAAAGCCCGTTCTTCCAGGCCAGCGCCTCTTCCATGTCCGCGCGGGAAACCTTCACCGTTTCACCCGGCTGTACCTTAGCCTGGTAACCGGGTTGCAGCACAACGCCGGCGCCCTGTTTCAGGGGACTGACCCGCACGGCGCCGCTGGCCAGCGTGGTGCGTTCTTCGGGCATGTCCGTATAGGCATTTACGTTAAATGCCGTGCCGAGTACCCGCACGCGGGAGCGGCCGGTCTTCACGATGAAAGGGCGCCTGGAGTCTCCGGAAACTTCAAAGTAAGCCTCGCCGGAAAGCTCCACCACTCTTTCCTTTCCTTCAAAGTGTGTAGGGAACCGTAGTGACGACGCGGCATTCAGCCAGGCGGTGGTGCCGTCCGCCAGTATTACCGCGTACTCGCCGCCTTTGGGGGTTTTCAGCGTATGGTAAACCGGCGTGGCGTCTGCCGCGGCATAGGCGTTATAACGCAGAACGCTGTCGCCGTTCCGCATGCGCGTACCGTCCGCTTCCTCGAACTCCTGCAGCACATTGCCCTGCAGCAGCACCTCATTCCCGTTGCTCATGATCAGCTTCGCCACATTTCCGCGGGGGACCGGCGTATTGTTTCGCTGTTCCGTCGCCTGTGCCGGCGCGGAAAGCCGGGCATCCCGCTGTAACAGGTACACAATGCCGCCGCCCAGCAGCATCAGCACTACAGCCGCGGCGGCATACCGCAGGAACATCCTGATCTTCCCGGTACCGCGCGCTTTTTTCACCAGCAGCTCTCTTGTGCGCACATGATGCTCATCCTCCCAGTCCCGCAGCTGCGCCGCGATGTACGCAGGATCTGTCATGCGGCGATACAACTGTTCGTTGGCCGGGCTTTCCTGCCGCCATGCCTCCAGCCGCGCTGATTCTTCCGGCGTGATCGTTCCTTCGATCAGCCGCGCGAGGAGGTGCGAAATTTCAAAATGCGAATCTTCGTGCTGCATCATGCACAATAAAACGACTACACGGACGGAAAGGATGGAAGAGGAAGAAAAAAAATTAACGGAACAGCGCCGCCATATGCACCAGCGCAACCATCAGGCTGGTATTGGCGGAGCCGGCGAACAGCTCTTTCAGCAGCTTGATGGCGCGCATCTTCTGGGACTTTACAGTATTCACGGAAACCTGCAGCTGCCGCGCGATCTCCGCGTTCCGCAACCCCTGGAAATACCCGAGATTGAGCACGCTGCGGCAACCTTCGGGCAGCTTTTGCAGGGCGCGGTGCACATCCGCCAGCGCCTCCGCCTCTATCATCCGCTCCAGCATGGTATCCTGCATGTCCGCCTCCGTGCGCTGCATCGCGGAGTATTTACGCACCACTTTGTCATGCTTCTGCATGTCCAGGATCGCGTTTTTCACCGTCACATACAGGAAAGAACGGATAGCCGCTTCATGCGCGAAATCCGCATGCCGCTCCCACAGCCGCTCAAAAGCATCCTGCACCACATCCGCCGCTATCACCGGTGAATCCGGTAAAAATCCCCTCGCAAAATAGCACAGGGCTGCATGATACCGGTCGAAGCAAGTAGCAAAGGCATGGTGATCGCCTCTCTGAAATTCCTGTATGTAAAGTCCCTCTTGCAAACAGTGATTGGTTGAAACGGTGGAATAAAGTGGAAAAACGTTAATTGTAAAGGGAACATTTATTATTTAAAAATAAAAAATTCAATTTAAATGCCTGCTAAAATTATTTGAACGGACGCGACTTATACGATTGTACTTCCACCCCGCTTTTTGCAGTATAAATAATAAGGCTACAAATTTTACCCGCCCGCCATCATCGCCCAAACACCGCCATAGCAGCTGGTTTTGAAGCAATTACAATTGAACCGGCGCGAAATAATTATCATGAAAAGAAAAAACGGAAAGATTATCAGGATAAAAAAATTTTAATTGTTAAAGAAACAGTTATTTAAAATTAATTTCTACCTTGTTGTCAACTTACACGGAATTGGCAGCATTCCATTACTCAATTTTCCACGTTCAGAGATTACCAATTTCTCTTCAGCACGTGCTGCAACACTTCAATTGACCAATATCATCGAATGACGGGAACCGGTGTCTGACCGGACTTTGCGGGAATGCATGCAACCGACCGCCCGCGCGCTTTTCACAAAAAATCATTAAACAAAGATCAATATGAAAAAAATTGTATTGGGGCTTATTTCCATTTCCACGCTTTCCTTCCTGTCCTGTAAAACGCCGGACAACAAGGAGAAAACAGCAGCCGGAACGGAAGATTCGGCCAGCAACAAACCGCTGATGAAAGACTTCATGGGCATTAACGGACATTTCCATTTCAAACCGGCTTTATACGGACAGGTATGCCGCCTCGTGCGGAATTATCACAATATAGACTGGGATGTAAACAAGCCCGGGGATTCCATCACCATTCCCAATACGATCAACAACATCAACTGGAAAAGGGATGTATACGGGCCCTGGAAGCAGGGCGGCTTTGAAACCGACATCTGCATGCAGTTCGCAAAATTCGGCGGCGGGCATGATGGTTTCATCGAAAAATGGAAGGGGCAGGAACAATGGAGCTATAATTATGCCAAAGCCATGGCGGCGTATTACGGCCCCTCCGGCACGGAGAAGCTCGCCACATCTTTCGAGATCGATAATGAGCCGGGCCGCCGGGTGGACCTTCCCGTATTCCGCAACCTCTTCGTACAAATGGCCAAGGGCCTCCGCGACGGCGATCCCAAGGCAAAGATCGTTACGCCTACCGTACACGCCCGCACAGCGGACGACTATTCGCAGGACGTGCATTCCTTCTATGCGGATGCGGACGTACTGCCGCTCTACGATGTACTGAACGTGCACACCTACGCCACCCTCCCGAAATCCGGCAATAATCCCAATTCCTGGAACCGCACCTGGCCGGAAGACACCACCGCTATCTATCAGAAAGTAGTGCAGGAAACGATCGACTGGCGCAACAGCACCGCACCCGGCAAAGAAGTATGGGTAACGGAATTCGGTTATGATGCCTGCACACCGGGCGCCATGCAGCACCGGAAAGACTGGTGGGAGAAGCTGGACTGGCAGGGGCATACCGACCTGCAGCAGGCGCAATACCTCGTGCGGTCTTTCCTCGCGTTTGCCAAAATGGATATAGAGCGCGCATACCTGTATTATTATAACGATGATGATGAAGCGTCTTTCCATGCGGCATCCGGCCTTACCCGGAAGTTTGAGCCGAAGATGTCTTTCCACGCTGTGCGGCAGCTGTATGAAACACTGGGCAATTACCGTTTCAGCCGCATCGTGAAAGAAGATTACGGGCAGCTGTATGTGTACGAGTTCAAACACGGCAGCGATGCGAATAACATCATCTGGGTGGCCTGGTCCCCCACCGGCGTGAAGTCCCACGAAAAAGACGGCTACCAGCCACGCGAAGCCAGAGTCACGCTGACAGACATGCCCGGCAAAGCCGTCAGCGTAAAAGCTATGTCCACCGCCGCGGGCGAAGCCCCGGACGCTGCCTGGGAACAGCAGGGCGACCACTCTATCAGTCTTACTATCGGCGAAGGCCCTGCCTATATTCTCCTGAAGAAATAAGCATCTGTTCAAGTATGTAGAAAGTTAAAAATCGCATGTCATGAAAAAATTTCTATCACTGCTGTGCATGATCCCATGCCTTTCCTCCGGCGCACTGTTCGCCGGGGGAACAGCGGCTGGTCACAGCCCTACCATGCCTCCGGAGGCCGCTTTCCAGGCGGAAACCACCATCACCGGCACCGTTAAGGACGAAAAGGGAGAGCTGCTCCCCGGTGTAACGGTGCGCGTCAAAGACCAAACCATCGCAGCCATTACCAATGAATCCGGAAGATTCACCCTGAAGGTGCCGGACCGCAACGTAGTGCTGGTCTTCACTTTCATGGGGTACGTTACGCAGGAACGCAGCGTGGGCAACAACAACACGCTCAACGTAACGATGCCCACTTCTTCCGAAAACCTGGGAGAAGTGATCGTGGTGGGTTACGGCACGCAGAAGAAAGTTTCCGTAACGGGCGCCATCTCTTCTGTGACCACCAAAGACCTGTTGCAATCGCCCGTTGCCAACATCAGCAACTCGCTGGCCGGCCGCATGTCCGGCCTGCTGGCCCGGCAATCCAGCGGCGAGCCGGGGCAGGACGCCTCCACGCTCAGGATCAGGGGCATCGGCACGTTCACCGGTTCACAGGAGCCGCTGATCATGGTAGACGGTATTGAAGTATCCAACTACAACAACATCGATCCGAACGAGATCGAAAGCGTGACCATCCTGAAAGATGCCTCCTCCACCGCCATATACGGCGTACGCGGCGCCAACGGCGTATTGCTCATCACCACCCGCCGCGGCAAGGAAGGCAAACCGCAACTGAACCTGACCACCAACGTGGCGCTCAACAGCTTCGTGGACCTTCGCGAACCGATGAACAGCGCGGAATACACCCGCTCGTACAATGCGGCCAGGAAATACGACAGCTATATCACCGGCGCCGTTTACACACCGCGCTTCAGTGATGCGGACATCGCCAAGTACGAATCCGGCGAAGATCCCATTATGTACCCCAGCACCAACTATTACGACATGCTGCTGAAAAAGACCTCCGTACAAACGCAGCAAAACCTCACCATCAGCGGAGGCACTGAAAAAACAAAGTACTTCATATCCGGCGGCCTGTTCAACCAGGAAGCGCTTTTCAAACAAACTACGCTGGACCCCGGATGGGACGCGCAGATCAAATTCAAGCGCTATAACTTCCGCTCCAACTTTAACTTCGACGTTACAAAAAGACTGAAGATCGCGCTGGACCTTTCCATGCAAAACGAAAACCGGCGCGGCTCCAACTGGAATACCAACCGCATCATACAGGCCATCGGCGACGCACCACCATGGCAATCGCCGGGCATTGTGGACAACAAGATCGTTACACAGGGCTACAGCCAGCCGGTGAGTCCCATCGTGAACCTGCTCGGCTCCGGCTACTCCAAGGAATTCCGCAGCTACCTCAACGGTACCGTGAGAGCGGATTATGCGCTGGACTTCATCACCGAAGGCTTGTCCATCCACGGAAAAATCTCCTACCAGAACTTCAACAGCAAGCGCGATACCTACAGCAAGAACGTGGTAACGTACTCGGTTAAACGATTACCGGACGGATCGCTGCAATTCCGCCCGCAGAGCCTGGAAGAGCCTTTCGGCTACGCCGAGGCCATCGCCAAGAACCGGCGCACCTATGCGGAAGCGGGCATCAACTACAACCGCACTTTCGGTGATCATGCCGTTACCGGCCTCGTACTATACAACCAGACAAAACTTTTCGATCCCAACCTGGCCTTCCTGGTGCCGAACGGTTACCAGGGCGTGGTGGGACGTGTGACCTATGCATACAAAGACCGTTACATGGCCGAGTTCAACGCGGGCTATAACGGCACGGAAAACTTTGCGGAAGGCCGGCGCTTCGGCTTCTTCCCCGCCTACTCCATTGGCTGGATACCCTCGATGGAACCGTTCTTCCCGAAGAACGACGTGCTGACCTTCCTGAAGATCAGGGCTTCTTATGGTGAAGTGGGCAACGACAAGCTCAACAATGCCCGCTTCCTCTACCGTCCCACTTCCTACACTTATTCCACCGGCTACTATTTCGGCGAAGCCGGCGTCAACTATTCGATCTACACCACTCCCGTGGAAGGCGCGCTCGGCAACGAGCTGCTCACCTGGGAAAGAGCGGTGAAGCAGAACGTAGGGCTGGAAATGCGGTTTTGGAAAGACAAGTTCGCGATAACGGCGGACTACTTCTCCGAAATGCGCAACAACATCCTCGCCACCCGGCAGACCACGCCTGTGATCACCGGCGCCAACTTCCCGCCGTACAACTTCGGCAAGATGCAGAACCGCGGCATTGATGGCGATATCTCTTTTAACGACAACATCGGGAATGTGCAGTACTGGGTGAAAGGAACGTTTACGTTCGCGCGCAACAAGATCCTGGAGATGGATGAAATTCCCCAACCCATGCCTTACCAGCAGCGCACCGGACATCGTGTGGGGCAGTACTTCGGTTTGATCGCGGAAGGATTGTATAATTCATGGGATGAAGTGAACGACGCGAAAAGGCCCGCATCGCAATGGAACAACAACAAGATCCAGCCCGGCGATATCCGGTACAAGGATGTGAACGGCGACGGACTTATTTCCGAAGAAGATTATGTGCCCATCGGCTACTCCAATTTCCCGGAACAATTGTACGGCCTTTCATTAGGTGCAAGTTACAGGGGGTTTGATATTTCCGTGCTCTTCCAGGGCGCCACAAAGGTCAGCACAGACCTCCCTTCCCGCGCCAAGATCGCTTTTCCGCTGGACATCGGCGCGTACCGGGGCCTGCTCGAAAGCTGGTCACAGGAACGTTATGATGCGGGACTGCCTATCTCCTATCCGCACCTCGCCATCGGCACCGATGCGCAACAACATAACTACAAGGAATCCAGCTACTGGATCAGGGATGCGAGCTATGTGCGCCTCAAGAACGTAGAGATCGGTTATTCCCTCACGGCCAGCGCCCTGAGAAGGATCGGCATCAGCGCCGCGCGTTTCTATCTGAACGGCAATAACCTGCTGACCTGGCACGACCTGCCGCCGGGCATCGACCCGGAACAGCCGGTAGGCGTATGGGACGGCAACAGCAACGGCGCAGAGCCTTACCCGCTTGTGAAAACGATCAACTTCGGCCTTAATCTTAAATTCTGATGGCATGAAACCGATGAAAAAATTACATGCACTTTATATACTGGGCCTGTGCAGCATCCTTTCTGTCTCCTGCGAGAAGAAGTTCCTGGACAAGGCCCCCGGTGTGGACGTTACGGAAAACACCATGTTCTCTTCGCAAACAGAACTGGAAATGTATGTGGCCAGCCTTTACCGGCACGGCATCCATCACGGCTTTCCGACGGAAGACAGAAGTCTTACCAACGCCGCAACGTACGATATTTCCGCCGGCGCTACGGACGAGGTGGAATACGCAGTAGGCTGGATGACCTCCCAGCGCTGGAACAACGCCAGCATCACCGCCAGCGACATCGTGAACCTGGAAGATTACCGGTTTTTTCTTCGGTGGACGGCGATCCGCATGGCCAATATCATCATGGAAAGACTGGATGAAGTGCCGAACCTCACGGCCGTTTACCGCGACCAGGTATATGGTGAGGCCAGGTTCATCCGCGCGCTGAATTATTTCGAGATGGTGAAACGCTACGGCGGCGTGCCTATTGCGGATAAAAGGTTTCAGCTGACGGACGATCTTGCCATCGGCAGGAACACGCTGGAAGAATGCATCAACTTCATTGTGAGCGATGCAACCGACGCAGCGGCCAAGCTGCCGCCCAGCTATCCGAGCAATATGCGCGGCCGCGCCACCAAAGGCGCCGCGCTTATGCTGAAAGCCAGAACGCTGCTGTACGCCGCGAGCCCGCTTTTCAATGCCGCCCAGCCTTATCTCAACTTTGGCGACAAGAACAACCTGATCTGTTACGGCAACTTCGACAAGGAACGCTGGAAGCTGGCGGCGGATGCCGCCAAAGCGGTGATCGACCAGGCGCCCTCCGCAGGCACCCGCCTGATCACGGACCGGGGCGTGACCGCGAATTACAAATACCAATGGACGACGAACGACAACCCGGAGATCATCCTCGCCGCCAAAATATACGGTCTTCGTAACAACTGGGAAATTCCCTGGGCTACCATGAAACCGAACACCCTCACCCACTCCGGATGGGGCGGCGCCATGGTGACCATGAACTTCATCCGGAAATACGAAAAGAAAGACGGCACCCCGCAAACCTGGCCCGAAGCCGGCGGCAACAACCTCTTCGAGAAGTACGACGAGCTGGACCCGCGCTTCAAGCAAACGGTGGCCTATCACAACTCCTACTGGAACCGGGAAGACCCGCAGTTCAACTGCATGAACAGCGCCCTCGGCCACTGGATGCACAAGCTGATCCCCGAGGAGCTGCATAACGGCGCGGCGCAGATCCCCAACTGGCAGATATTCCGGCTGGCGGAGGCATATCTCAACTACGCGGAGGCGCTGAATGAATATTACGATGTACCGCCTTCCGACGCATACGAAGCGGTGAACGTGATCCGCCGCCGCTCCGGCATGCCGGACCTTCCGGACAATCTTTCCAAAGATGCATTCCGTGCGCGGGTGCGGAATGAAAGAGCGGTGGAGCTGGCTTTTGAAGATCACCGTTTCTGGGACATCCGCCGCTGGATGATCGCGGAGGAGAACGGCGTGATGCGGGGGGATTTCTGGGGACTGAAGCTGGCCGCCATACCCAACAGCACGGAGATCAGATTTACGCCCTTCATTTTCGAGCAGCGCACTTTCCTGCGCAAGATGTACCTGCACCCCTTCATACTGTCTGAAGTGAACAAAGGCCACATCGCTCAAAACCCCGGCTGGTAAATGTATTCGTCTATCGTAAAAAGCATCACATGAAATCAAACATATATCATCGCTTTACAGGACGGGCCGGAAAACGGTTCATCGCCGCGGCCCTCGCTTGCGCCACGGGATGGAACGCTTCCGCGCAGGCCGTCCGCACCGATTCCTCCGGCACTACGGAGATCGCCTACGGCGTACAACCCGCGTGGATGGTGACCGGCGCCGTTTCCACCGTGCAGGGCGCCGGGCTGAAGAAAACGTTTAACACCAATCTCGGCAACACGCTCTACGGACGCCTGCCGGGACTGACCGTACAGGCGGGCAGCAGCGAGAACGGCGTGAACACGCCCGGCATGGTGATCAGGGGCGTAGGCACCTTCGGCGCCGCGGATACCAAAATACTGGTACTGGTGGATGGATTTGAAAGCACCTTCGCACAGCTGGTGCCGGATGAGATCGCCACCATCACCATCCTGAAAGACGCCGCCGCCACCGCGCTTTACGGCAGCAGAGGGGCCAATGGCGTTATGCTGGTGACCACGAAGAAAGGCGTGCAGGGCCCGCTGAAAGTAGGGTTCGGCGTGCAGTTCGGGTTTAACAAACCGGTGGGCCTGCCCAAAAACCTGCGGGCATACGACTACGCCACGCTGTACAACGAAGCATTGCAGAACGACGGCAAGGCGCCCATGTACAGCAACACCGCGCTCGAAGCTTACCGCAGCGGCAACGATCCCTACTTCCACCCGGATGTGAACTGGTACGACCAGATACTCCGCAAGGCGGCGCCCCAGAGCAACTACAACCTGACCTTCAACGGCGGCAATGAAACGGTGCGCTATTTCGTGGCGCTGAATGCGCTGACCAGCCAGGGCCTGCTGATCAAAGCGGGCGACCAGGAAGAGGAAAGCAGTAACGCCAAATTCCAGCGTTACAACTTCCGCTCGAATATAGACATCAACATCACCAAAAAGCTCACCGCCGCCATCCGGCTCGGCGGTACCGTAGAAGACAAGGCCAATCCGGCAGGCAATACCACCGCTTCGCTCTTCGGGCTGGCGGCTTCCATTCCTTCGAATGCTTTCCCGGTTTATTTACCGGACGGCAGCTTCGGCGGCAATGCGCTCTACGCTAATCCCCTCGGGAATGTGCTGCAAACAGGTTCCTACACCTCCAACGGCAGGACCTTGCAGGGATCGTTGAAGCTCACGCAGCAGCTGGATTTTATCACCGAAGGATTGAGCATATCCGGCGCGCTGGCGCTCAACACCTGGTTTACCAGCTATTCCAACAAAACGAAACAATACGAACGTTTTTCCATCTCCCGCAACGGCGCGGGCGATACGGTGATCACCCGCTTCGGCCAGAAAACCTCGCTGGCGGGTGATGAAAGCCGCTCGGACCAGTGGCGCAACTATGCGCTGCAGGGCTTCCTGAATTATGACCGCAGCTTTGGCGTACACAACGTTTCCGCGATGCTGATGTATAACCAGGACAGCTACAATATCACCGGCGGCAACCTGCCGTACAAGCACGTCAACGGCGGTGCGCGCGTGACCTATGCATACGACGAGCGGTACATCGGTGAAGTGAACATGTCTTACATGGGCTCCGAAAATTTCCCGAAAGGAAAACGCTTCGGATACTTCCCCGCCGTGTCCGCCGGATGGATCGCCTCCAATGAAAATTTCCTGGAAGACAATCGGGTGATCAGCTTCCTGAAGCTGCGCGCATCTTACGGCCTCACCGGCAATGACCTGATCGGCGGCCCGCGCTTTATGTTCGACCAGCTGTTCCCCTTCGGCGCATCGCCCTACTTCGGCACCGGCAATAACAGCACCGGCGGCCTTTCCGAAGGCACGCCCGCCAATCCCGATGTGACCTGGGAAAAGGAAACGAAGATGAACATCGGCCTGGAAGCTACTTTCATCGACCGCCTTACGTTCCAGCTGGATGTATTCAAAAACAAACGCAAACACATCCTGGCGCAGCCTTTCTTCACGGTTCCGCAGTATGTGGGGGTAGACCTTCCCTTCCTCAACGTGGGCAAGGTGGACAACAAAGGGCTGGAAGCCGTCATCGGCTACCGCAACGCGCCGGATGCAGGGGTACAATGGTTTGTGGAAGGCAATGCGGCATACGCCAAAAACAAGATCGTGTATAACGCGGAAGCTGTGCAGGAGGACACATACCTCTACCTCACCGGGCAACCGGTAGGCCAGCCTTTCGGCCTCGAAGCCATCGGCTTCTTCCGCGACCAGGCGGACATTGATGCCAGTCCACGCCAGATCTTCACCACCGTACAGGCGGGTGATATCAAATACAAAGATCAGAACGGCGATAACATCATCGATCAGAATGATGCCTTCCCGATCGGCAAAACCTACCTCCCTACGCTTAACTACGGCCTGCATGCCGGCGTGCAGTACAAGGGTTTTGACCTGGACGTATTCTTCCAGGGCGTGAGCGGCAACAGCGTTTCACTCGGCAACCAGTTCTTCGCTTTCCAGAACAACGGCAACGCGCCGGAAATGGCCAAAGGCCGGTGGACGCAGGCGACCGCATCGTCCGCCACCTATCCGCGGCTGTCTTCCGAGAACAACCTGAACAACTACCGGTATTCCTCCTTCTGGCAACGTAACGGCGGCTATCTCAAGTTGCGGAGCCTGGAGCTGGGCTATTCGCTGCCGCAACGGACCATTGCCAAAGTGAAGCTGAACAGCGCGAGGGTATTCCTCAACGGCAACAACCTGTTCTCGATAGATGATATCGAAGGGGATCTTGATCCCGAAACGCTGACGATCGGCTATCCCGCGCTGCGCACATTTTCCGTGGGCTTCAGGATAGAGTTATAACATTTAAAACATTACGGATGAAACACAATATTCTACTATCCGGTGTGGCGGCGCTCTTCCTGCTGAGCGGCTGTGAGAAGCTGGACCGTGAAGTGCTTACGAACATCACGGAAAAACAGGTGACGGAATCCTACCAATATACCGGTTACAGGCAGGCGGCCCTTTACACGGAGCTGCCGGAGGGCTTTTTGCAGGTGGACAGGGCCATGATGGCTTCCGCCACCGATGAAGCGGAATACACGCGCGAAAACGGCACCGTGCAGAAATTCAATAACGGCTCCTGGAATACCTACGATAACCCGGACAATGCATGGGGCAAATATTACAAAGCTATCCGGAAGGTGAACCAGTTCCTGGTGTCGTCTGACAGCATCAACCTGGACACCTACCGCCTCAGCGATGACCCGTCCGACCAGCAGATCTACCAAACACGCTCCGCGGAGATCGTGCGTTGGAAACTGGAAGCAAGGTTCCTCCGGGCGTTCTTTTATTTTGAACTGGTGAAGCGCTACGGCGGCGTTCCCATCTTCACAGCCGAGCTTGGCGTGCAGGATAATTTTGCGGACGTGGAACGGAATACGTTGCAGGAGTGCATTGATTTTATCGTAAAGGAATGCGATGAAACGGCGGTGGGGCTGCCGCCCAAATACGGCGATGCGGACCTGGGCAGGGCCACCAAAGGCGCGGCCCTTGCATTGAAAAGCCGCGCGCTGCTTTATGCCGCCAGCGATCTCTTTAATGATCCTTCCTGGGCCGGCGGATACGGCAATCCCGAACTGATATCTGTCACCGGCAACCGCAGGGACAAATGGGAAGCCGCGGCCAACGCGGCCAAAGCCGTACTGGAAATAGCGGAGGCCGGTTACTGGATACACTGGGAATACCGCCCGCTTTTCAATACGTACAACTCTCCCGAGATCATCCTCACGCGCAGGAACGGGCCAAGCAACGAGTTCGAAAAAGCGAACTTTCCCATCGGCTTCGACCTGGGAGAAAGTGGCAACACGCCTTCGCAGAACCTGGTGGATGCGTATGAAATGACGGACGGAACACCCTTCAACTGGAACAATCCCGCGCATGCCGCCGATCCTTACGCCAACCGCGATCCGCGCCTTGGCCTCAGCATCATCACCAACAACACCTGGTTCTATAACCGCAATGTGGAGCTGTGGACGGGCGGCCGCGATGGTAACGGCATTCCGCTGGCCAGCAAAACAGGTTACTACCTGAAAAAATACCTGGGCGAAAATACGGACCTGCTGCAGAACAGGACCAGCGTGCATAGCTGGATACTGATCCGCGTGGCGGAAATATTCCTCAACTACGCGGAAGCCCTGAATGAATACGATCCGGGCAATCCTGACATTGCCACCTACGTCAACTACGTGCGCGGCCGCACCACCATCGGCATGCCGCCCCTGCCTGCCGGCCTTACGCAGGCCCAGATGCGGGAACGGATACGCAATGAGCGGCGTGTGGAGTTTGCGTTTGAGGATCACCGCGCATGGGACGTGCGCCGCTGGATGCAGGGACCGCAATATTTCGGTACGCCGCTGCGCGGCGTGAACATCACCCGCAACACGGACGGCACATTTGCATACGCGCCGGTGATCGTGGAACAACGGGTGTTTGAACCGAAAATGTACCTCTATCCCATCCCGCAGGGAGAATTGTTCATCTCGCCAAAACTTGTGCAGAACCCGTTATGGTAAACTTTAAAATGCAAGCAATGAGAAATATCTGTAAACTGGCGCTGCTCTGCGGGCTCCTGGCGGGCGCGGCGTCCTGCAAATATGAAGAGATCGTGGAGGCCAGCTATCTCGACCAGAAGGTATACTTCCCCGCGGCAAGAGAAGGCCGCTTCGTGATCAACAGCGTTGCCGAACCCGGCAAGCCGTACCGCTACGAATATGTTGCGGGCAGCGGCCGGCTGAACGTTCCGCTCAGCGTTTTCCGCGGCGCCGTGAGAAATACAGGCAACATCGATGTGAACATCCAGGTGGATAATGATACGATCAACGGCCTGATCACCGACGGCACGCTGCAGAACACGGAGCTGCTGCCCGCACATCAGTATGATATGCCGGACTTCCTGCAGATCGCCAACGGCCAGGAGCTGGCGCCGTTCGCCGTGAGCATCAATCTCGATTACCTGCTCGCCAATGCCGGCAAGCCCAAGGCGCTCTGCCTGCGGATCAGCGGCAGCAGCGTGAGCACTAACCCGGCAATGGACAAGCTGATACTCATTATCGATCCCGCGATACTATTGCCAACAGCGGCTTTCCAGCACACAGCAGTAGACGGCGATCCGAAGAAAATTCGCTTTTCCGGTCAGGCTACACACGCGCTGACATACAGCTGGGATTTCGGGGACGGCGGTACTTCCACCGAACGGAGCCCTGAACATACCTACACCGCCGCGGGTGATTACGACGTAACGCTGACGGTGGAAGGGATCACCGGCGAAGCGCAACGGAGCACCATCACGCAAACCATTACCATATTATGAGAGTAGTCACTGTTTTATGCACGCTGTCGCTCGGCATGCTGGCCTGCAACCAGCAGCCGGCGCGGCAGCACAACGCCTACCCGGATAACATCTTCACGTATATGGAAGGCGCACAGACCCGCTGGAGCAGCCCGGAAAACATCAACGCCGAAAAAGGGAAAGGCGCTACCGCCAACCACGGCGCAAAAGGCCATCCGTACGACAGCATCAACAGCGGGGCGTCTAAAGTGCTGCTGGACGTGCAGGGCCAGGGGATCATCAACCGCATCTGGATCACGATCAACGACCGCTCCCCGGAAATGCTGCGCTCGCTGAAGCTAGAAATGTACTGGGACAATGAAACCAAACCCGCTGTCACCGCCCCGCTGGGAGATTTCTTCGGCGTGGGCCTCGGACGGATGGCTACGTTTGAAAATGCGCTGTTCGCCAGTCCGGAAGGCCGTTCTTTTCTCTGCTACATTCCCATGCCCTTCCGCAAAGCGGCGAAGATCGTGGTAACGAACGAATCCGGTAAAAAGCTCAGCCACATTTTTTTCGATGTGAACTTTCAGCTCCTGGAACACTGGGACGAGCGGTTCATGTATTTCCATGCGTACTGGCACCGCGATACGGCCACTACCGTAGGGAAAGATTTTGAACTGTTACCAGCGGTGAAAGGGAAAGGCCGTTTCCTTGGCGTGAGCATTGGCGTGAATGCGAACCCTGCCTATAACATGACCTGGTGGGGCGAAGGAGAAGTGAAAATGTTCCTCGATGGCGATAAGGATCTGCCTACACTGGCGGGAACGGGTACGGAAGACTATATCGGCACCGCCTGGTCACAGGGCTGGTTCTGCAACCGGTATTCCGGTTGTCTTGTTGACGACTGGCCGAACAAACAATGGGCGTTCTACCGTTTTCATATACCCGACCCCGTATTTTTTGCGCAGGATTGCCGGGTGACCATCCAGCAGATCGGGGGTGATTTTAAAAAGAACGTGCTGCCGATACAACAGGCCGGGAAAGCGAAGCTGATACCAGTAACCATCGGCGGTGATTACGCGAAATCGAATCTTTTGTTCAGCAAAGACAGCGTGGTATCGCTGGATGATCCGTCTTTACCCGAAGGCTGGACGAACTTCTATCGTTCCGACGATGTGTCCGCCACCGCATACTTTTATCTTGCCACTCCTTCGAGCAACCTTCCGGCATTGCAGTCATCCGCCATTCGTACGACGCAATTAAGAAGTAAATCAGAAGGATAGACCCCGCAGCAACGGAGCCTGCCGGCTGGCGGGCTTCGTTTTGCTGTAAAGTATATAAAAGCCGGGCGCTTGCCCGGCTTTTATAGCATCTAGTACTCCTGCTGCGTTCCTCCTGCTTTCCGGCAGGTCAGGATCGCTCTTTTTATCACTTTTCCTTTGATTAAAGTGCTGCTATCTCCCGGTATGTTTGTTATTTCACAAAAACATACCGCTGATTCCTGGTTCTCGGGATTGCTGAAACAAATGCCGCCCTCATCCTCACTTTGTTCGAGGCGAAGCACTCCGCCATCATCGGTGGATAATACAACATTGAAGATCCGGTCACCGCGTTTGGTAAACTGGATGCGAGCCCTTTCTTCCGGAATCCTGATCGTATTCTGACCATCGGTCACTTCCGCGGTAACTTCTATCACCGCCGGCGTTTCTCTTTGCGCGAACAGGCTTACACTTGTCAGCAACAATGCAAAAGAGAAGATTACTTTTTTCATGAGGTTTGTTTTGAAATGAATGAATTTGATTACAGCACAAATATCGAAATGCAGCGCGCAGAAAGTGGGGCGGATTAACGAATGCGCCGGTTGAGTTAATAGTTCGATATTTTTCTCAGGGGAGTTTCACTTTGAACAAGGTATAGGGCAGTTCGGTTTTGTCCACACCATTGTTCCACTGCGGATCACGCTGCAATTGCGCACAGGAAAGATAGAGATAACCGTCAGCCCCGATGCCGAAGGAATCCGGCCAGAGCAGGCGGGCGTCCTGCACGAGGGTGTGTACCTTTCCGTCAGGACTTAAATATTTAATGCTGTAGTCAGTGGATGTGCTCAGCAGGATATTTCCTTTCCGATCCGCTTCCAGCCCATGCGTAACGCCTACTTCGCTCATCTCTTCCACTTTAGCGGCCAGCTCCTGTTCACTGATGGATGCATCGGCCAGGTATTTTGTAGCGATGCGGTAGATGTTACGTTTGTTGATGGGCTTATAATAGAAATAGCGGTTGTCTTTCGTGAGCGCGATACCATTCACGTTGGAAACGAAAGGCTTTCCGGCGGCGTTGCGCATCTGTTTGCCATCATAAGTGAGAATGACGCTGGTATCGGCCTGTGTTGATGAATGATGACGCAGTACGGTGCGTGTTTTGCCGGTTTGCAAATTCAGCACCACGATGGCGGCCGCTCCCGGATCGGACAGATAGGCGAGTTGTTTTTCGGTATCCACGCGCACATCGTTGAGGCCGGAATGTGTTTTATCCAGATCATCAAAGGTGTAGATCTTTTCCACCTTGTTGCCCGCGAGATTTATTTTGTACAGCTTGAATGGCCGCGGGTCCAGTACCCACAGGTTATCCGCCGCATCCACAAACAGGTCCTGCACGCTTACAAATTGTTTGCTGATGGCTTCGTCCGGGAAGGGAACTGCCTTGCCCTTGATGATCTCCGTCAGGCCGTATTGATTATCCTTGCCGGGAGCCGGGAAAGACACGAACACGCGGTTACCGGAAGAAACACCTACGCCGATGGCGCGGGAGCTGCCGAATTCTGCTACCGGAATGAGATGGTTGCTATGTTGCTGGGCATGCATGGTCACGGATGATAATAGCGCCAGTATGGCAAGGACGGGTGTTTTCATAGTCACCATTTGAATAAAGTTAGGGGTTTTGCAGCACATCACTCACCGGCCCCGTGCCCTGTATCACTTCGATCAGTTCCGGTTTTTCCCGCTTCTCGCGGTTGAACACCCTGTTGACGATCAGGAGGCCCAGCAGCATGCAGACCGCGCCTAACAGGAAGTGTATGCCGGGGAAATGGAATGGAGCGGATGGCGAGGTGAAATAGGCGAAGGAGCCGTTCATGAGCAGCGGCCCGAAAATGGTTGTCAGGCTCATGAGGCTGGTCAGCGAACCTTGCAGCTCGCCCTGCTGGTTAGGCAATACATGTCCGGATATAACAGATTGCAAAGAGGGACCGGATATCCCGCCCAGGCAATACGGAATCAGGAAAGCGAACATCATCCAGCTTTTTGTGGCGAAGGCGAAGAGCACCATCGCCACTACATATAGTCCAAGCCCGAGGTAAATGCTTTTCTCGTTACCGATGCGGGGATTCACCACGCGGGTAAGCCCTGCCTGCACCCCGCCTACCAGCACACCTACCACGGCCAGCGAATAACCGACCATTTCCTCGCTCCAGTTGAACCGGTAGATGGTAAAGAAGTTCCAGTTGCCCTGCACGGCCTGTGCGCCGAGGTATATCAGGAAGAAGCTGAAAGCCAGCCCGCCTATCTCGGGATGCTTTTTCAGGAACAACAGGGAGCCTATAGGATTGGCGCGGCGCCATTCAAAAGACCGGCGGTTCTCCTTGCCCAATGATTCCGGCAAGATGAAATAGCCGTAGAGGCAGTTCAGCAGGCACAGCCCGGCCGCGGCGTAGAATGGCGCGCGGATGCCGAACTTCGCGAGCAGTCCGCCGAGGGCGGGACCGAGCACAAAGCCAAGCCCGAAAGCGGCGCCGATCATCCCGAAGTTCTTCGCGCGGGTAGTTTCGTCCGTACTTACATCAGCAATGTAAGCGGTGGCGGTGGTAAAGCTCGCGCCCGTAATGCCGGCGATGATCCTGCCGAGAAACAGCCAGCCGTAAGTCGGGGCCAGCGCCAGGATGATATAATCGATCCCGAAACCCAGCAACGAAAGTAAAAGCACCGGGCGGCGGCCAAACCGGTCGCTGAGGTTGCCGATCACCGGGGCGCACACGAACTGCATGATGGCGAATGTGGACAGCAGATACGCGCCGTACGTGCTGGCCTCATTCACCGGGATGCCTTTCAGCTCCGCAATGAGGTCCGCCATCACGGGGATGATCAGCCCCCACCCCATCACGTCGATCAATAATGTTACGAAAATAAAGCCTAAGGCTGCTTTTTTGGAAGTCTGCATATGGTTTCCCTTCAATTTTGGGAAGGCAAACTTACGCTGGAAACTTCAATATTACAGCGTGCAATTGGGACAATTTCCGGGGCCGATTTTGACAACGCTGCCGGTTATTTTCTCCACCGGATATCTACCGTTACTCCTTCCGGGCTGTTATCGAACTGCAAAAAACAGGTGCGGGACTTCGCGTCCCAGGTGGATGCGGCGGGCGTTATCCGCTGGCCGTCATGCCCCGTGAGCACCGTTTCTTCCGGTTCCGCCGGCAGCTGGATGCGCATGGCGTTGATGGTGCGGGCGGGACTTTTGACAACGAAGCGGTAGTGCCCCGCGCTTCTTTCCTCCTGGTACACCCGCGCGGCGGCGGCCAGTACTTTAGGCGTGCCCGGCTCCGGCACTCTCGGGATGTTCAGCAGCAGGGCCTGCGCTCCGGGGGCTACGGACTTGCTGTCCAGCACCGGCAATGCCGGATCGAACAGGTCGATCACGGGGCCTTTGACCACGTACGGCGCCTGGTCTGTGCTTTCATCCATTACGGCTACAATGTCATAAGGCCCTCTCGCCACGTAGAGGCTGTTTTTCATCGTCAGTGTTCCGGCGTTTCCCTCGTAGGCTTTTTTCACCACCTCCACATAATCCGCGGCGCCGCCCGCTTCCATCACGAACGTCTTCGGATCGCGGCGGATGATATACACTTTTCCCTTTCCTACGCGGGAGAGACTGCTTTCCCCTTTAATGCCCAGCTGGCGGAACAGGTGCTCAGACGGCGCTTTGAAGGTATTGCCTTTGGTGTTCCACCATTCCTGCACGGACTGGTAAGGATCATCATCGCGGCCGCAATAGATCAGCACGCCCCCTTTTTTCACCCAGTCTGAAAGGTGCCGGTGCACGTCGGGGCTCATCGGTTTCATGTTGGAATAGCTCATCACCAGCACTTTGATGTCTTTCAGCGTGGGGGCAAAGGACAGGTTTTCCATATGCACGGTTTGCACGGGAATGCCCAGCTTCAGCAGCGGCAGCGTTTGGCCGTAGAAGTTAGAGAACTGCGGATCTTCGTAACCCTGGTGGGTGGGGAACCGCTGGAACATCATGGAATTGCCCATCAGCACCCCGATGCCGTTTACGCCGGACACGCGGCTCTCTGATACCGGCATGCTGTTCAGCGCGTTGATCATCACCTGCATCTGGGTGGAATAGTATTTCGGGATGAGGATGCTGGAATCGCTGTCCGGCAGCTTGTACGGGCGCGTGTAGATGCGTTCCGGCCAGGGCATCACTTCATAGTTGGCCACCATCGGGTACAGCAGCTTGGCGGTGAAAGTAGCTTCGTAGTTGCGTTTGTAATCGCCCCAGTCCCGCGGCCAGTCTTCGATCGGATCGGTCAGCAGGAATATTTTGCGACCCGTTGGCGCCGTCATTGAGATCATCGATCCGTATTCCAGAAATGCATTTTCAAACACCCGCTCTTTGCGTACCGCGTTATAAAAGGTGGGTTCGCGGGAGGTGCCGGTCCAGACCTGCGCAATATATCCGTCAATGCTGGGAAGCGATGCCAGGCTTGCTTCCGGGCTCACGATCCGCCAGGAGGAATAGTTCACCAGTGAATGCGTGGGGATATACACCTTTACGTCCATCCCCTTTTGTTTACCATATGCCTTCGCGTAGGTGGATACTTCTTTAATAGCGTTGAAATAGAGATGATATTTCAACTTGCTGGACAGATAGGTGTTTTCCGGCGACGTATGCTGCGGCTGCCAGGGCGCGCCGTAATAACGCTGCCATTCTTTTTTGAACGCCCCGCTGTACCCCGCCCGCGCCCAGAATTCCGGCTCTTCCAGGTGAATATGGCTGATGCCCGCGTCGATCACCTTTTTAACGACCGCTTCTTTCATGTAGGCAATGAAGCTGCTGTCCGGCACCACATACGGCACATTCCGGCCATGCCAGATCGTATCACCGTCCCGCTCCACCTGTCCGATGCCGAAATGGTTCTTGCCGTCCCATTTGCCGGTAAAGAAATCCGCGTACTGCCCCCAGGCGATGCCGGTCATAAAATGCGTCTGGTACCCGCGTTCCCGCCACGACCGCACGCGCTGCTCAAACGTCATTCCGCGGCGGTCGTTCGCGCCGTAGACGATAGCAATATCGGCCCGGACATCTATTTCCGGTATCCAGGGACTACTGGTCTGGAATGCTGTTTTTTGCTGCGCGGATGCGATCGCGGGAAAGCAGAGGTAACAGGCAATGGTGATGGCTTTTTTTATCATGGTATAATAATGGGTTTGATGTCAGTATAATTATAATACTTTAATCCGTAATCTACTCTCGCGCCTACACGAAGATACCAGGTGCGTTTGCCCGGCAGCCTGTCTTTCGTGGTGATGGTGATCGTTTGCCCCAGCTGGGCGTTTCCGTCCGTACCATTGTAGTTCACCTGCGCGGAATATTTGTTGTCGTAATTATTGTTGCCCACGTAGGTATTCGGGCTCACGAACAGGAACACGTCGGTGATATTCTGATGGAAGCCTGTGTTGGCGGTGCCCCGCGTAAAACGTACCTGTATGCTCACCGTCTGGTCCGTGCTGTTGTAAACCGGTTCTCCCACCCATTCCACATTCAGGAACGGCTCTACTTCAAAGTCCACATTGGAAGTACCGGCAATATCCATCGTCTTCCGTTTATCCACCGTAATATTCCCCGATCCGTCGTACTGCACCAGCGGCACAAAGGGACCTTCCACGGAAATGCGGTAATTGCCTTTGAAGATCTTCGTGTTCCGGAAAGTGCCGTCCTGCATGGCGAAGAAATAGTACGGCGTGGGCGTATCGCTCCAGCTCAGCTCTTCCAGTACGAGGCGCATGCCCCTGTCTCCGGCTTCGGACTGTACATTCTTTTTGGAGGCGGCGTCCAGGATGTTGCCGGCGAGCGTTTCCGAGGGTTCGGGGTAGTCGTCATACTCCCTTGTGCAGGCGCTGGCCAGCAGTAAAATGAATAACGCGGTATGATAGATCGAATTTTTCATGGCTTGCTTTTTAATCATTAATAACCCGGATTCTGTATCAGGTTCTGGCTTTTGGATATCTCGCCACCGGGAATTTCCTGGTAATACCAGCGGGTGTCAAAGGTGTAGCGGGCGTTTCTTTCATCCGGACGCGCATCGAAGAACCATTTACCGGCCTGTGCCGCATAGAAAGGCATCAGCGTTCTGTACACCGTGCCGTTCTGTTCCTTGTCCAGGATGCGCCACCTTTTAAGGTCCCACCAGATCTTGTTCTCGAACGCCAGCTCTTTTCTGCGTTCGTTCCGCACGATGGTGATATCGTCCAGCGCGGCCGCGGAAGGCAGCAGACCGGCGCCCGCCCTTTCGCGTATTTCGTTGATGACGGTGAAGGCGTCCTGCAAATAGTTACCGCCCTGCCCTGCCAGGTGCAGCTCATAAGCGGCTTCCGCGCGGTTCAGCAGTACTTCCGCGTATCTCATTTCGATCCAGGTCTGGTCGGCGCGGTTTTCCAGCACTTCCGCCGTGGGTTTGTCCGGCACGAGGTATTTGCGTACTGAGAAACCGGATACGGCGCAGGTGCCGTCCGCCGTGAACACGCCGCTTCTGCCGGCGGGATTCATTTTATCTCCGTTGGGCAGCGTGTACGGCGTTTGCTGCGCGTTGGGGGAAGAAACGATGTTCGTGGACGGATAAGGAGCGGTGGAACCTTCAGGCAGCAAGCGGCTGATGCCGCCCGCTACGCTGCTGGTATAAATGCCGCGCCATATCTCGATGCTTTCATTCTTGAACATGTCGCCCGGCACGATCACGGTGGCGCGGAGGCGCGGCTCCGCATTGGCGAAGATATCGGGGAGGTTGTCGTACAGGATGTATTTGCCGGAAGCGTCCAGCGTCATGATGGTGCCGTCCGCGTTCTTGGGAAAGCCGTCGAACAGCTCCACGAGGTTCAGCGTAGGATTGACTTCCGACGAATAACCGTTGCCGCCCATCAGCTGGCGGGGCACGTTGTAAGCGTCGTAGCCGTGAACGGATTCAGGGTATTTGTAACCTTTGATGAGGATATTTTCCGGGCTGGATTCATCAAAAAAGAGATTGATGTAATTCTGCATCTGCGCTTCCTTATCGCCCGCCGCCCAGGTCTTTTTATAAAGGCTGTATTTGCCTTCGAGCAGCATGGCGGCATCGTGCGCGGCTTTAAAGTACGTATTGGCTTTTGCAGCGGGAATACCGCAAAGGCGGTTCTGGCTGCCGTCGAACAACTGCACCTGGTTATATTTTGCGATGGAGCCGGCGTACAGCATGGCGCGGGACTTGAAGGCCGCCGCCGCATATTTGTTCGCGCGGCCCAGTTCGCTCGTTTCTTTCATATTGTTGTATGCAAAATCGAGGTCCGCCGCAATGAAGTCGTACACCGCTTCTTCGGATGCGCGGGGCGTCTTTAGTTCCTCAATGCTTTGTTCCGGATAGTTGAGCACCTTGTCTACGATCGGCACCCCGCCGTATCTTTTCACAAGCGCCATGTAGGTGACGGCGCGAACGAAGCGCGCTTCCCCCAGCCAGTGGTTCACGTCCGCCTCCGGGAAGTTATTGGCATATTCCGGCAGCGTTTGCAGAAAATAATTGGCTTCCCGGATCAGCGGGTAAGCGCGTTCCCAGAAATTGAACTGCTCCGCGGTGGCGCTGGTGAGATCGCGGCTCAATGCTTCGCCGGTATTGGCGCTGGTGGGATTAATGATCCAGAAGTGATTGGTGCCCCTGGTGGGCGAATACCGGAAGTCTTCAAAAGGCAGCTCGCTGTAGCAGCGCGCCATGTATATTTTGATGCCGCCTTCCGTGGTGAAAACGTCCTTGTCCTGTATCACGTTCATGGGCGGTATGTCCAGGTCCGTGCAGGCGGCGAGGCCGATCATGCAGGCGATGGAAAGTTGCAATATCTTTTTCATCTGTTCAGTTTTTAATTTTTACAGGGCAGATGGAACCTTGCGGTTTCATAACACTAGAATTTAACGTTCAGGCCAACAGAGAAGGTACGGTTCAACGGATACAGGTAGCTGTACAAAGTGGCGGGATGCTCCGGGTCTACATACTTGATATCAGTAATGGTGATTAGGTTGTAGCCGTTCACGAACGCCCGCACGCCTTTCAGTCCTACCTTTCCCGCCAGTCTTTCCGATAAGGTATATCCGATCTCCGCGCTCTTCAGGCGGATGTACGATGCGTCCTGCACGTTGAAGGCGGAGTTTTCATCGGGCACCGTACCGGTGTAAGCGTACTTGCCCGGAACCCATACCGTGTTCGGATCATAAGGGTCCGCCGTAGGATCTGCGGGATGCCATCTGTCCAGGAACAACGCCAGGCCGCTGCCGCCGCCCCAGAGGGATTCGCGCAGCTGTTCATTGTAGCCGATGTTCACCATATTGGTGCCCTGTATCAGCAGGTTCAGGTCGATCCCTTTCCAGGAACCGCCGAGGGTAAGGCCGTAGTTGATAAGCGGAATGCCGTTGTAAGCGATGGGATGCACGTCCAGGTCGCTGATCATCCCGTCCCCGTTCCAGTCTTCATACGCATAATCGCCGGGGACGGTACCTCTGCCAACATAGGTGGGGCTCTTGATGATATCTTCATAAGAGGAAAACCGTCCGCCGGCGCCCAGCCCCCAGCGGGCATTGTTGAAGCGGTCGTTGGAATTCTGCCGCCAGTTCTCGTAGGAATTGCCGGCCTGTGAGCGTTCCACAAACCTGTTACGGGTACGGGTGTACGAATAGATCGCTTTCGCGTAGTAGGTGAACTCCCCGATCTTGTTCCCGTGGTTGATCTCTATATCGATGCCCTGCGAGCGGTCGCTGTTCAGGTTTTCCTGCGGCAGGTTGGCGCCTACCACGCCGGGCAGGCTTTGCGCGCGGGTGGTGAGCAGGCCGGTGCGGTCGCGGCGGAATATCTCCACGGTGGCGCCCAATAGTCCCCGCCATGCATCGATATCAATACCCACGTTCATGGTCTTTGCCACATACCAGGTGATGAAGGGATTGGGAATGCCCTTGCTTTGCAGGGAGTTGATGAACTCCCGGTCGAACACAGCGCCCGGCGGCAACTCGTTGTAGCTGCCCGAAGCGGGATAGGTG
The DNA here is from genome assembly GCF_007992715.1 of Chitinophaga cymbidii. Classification (GTDB taxonomy): domain Bacteria; phylum Bacteroidota; class Bacteroidia; order Chitinophagales; family Chitinophagaceae; genus Chitinophaga; species Chitinophaga cymbidii. The sequence goes on along the minus strand of NZ_BKAU01000004.1, from coordinate 82,917 downwards.
TAACCAGAAATGAACTGGTAAGCCACCGCGCCATCATCCCCCATTTCACCGTAAGACGCACGGAGCTTCAGGTTATTGATAAAGCCGAGCTTGCCAGAACCTTTCCAGAAGTCCTCTTCGGAAATGCGCCATCCGACTGAAATACCGGGAAAGAAACCGAACTGTTTATTTTCCGGGAACTTGGAAGATCCGTCCCGGCGGAAGCTGGCTTCCAGCAAATATTTCGACCGGAAGGCGTAGTTCAGCCTGCCTACCAGCGCGCGGTTCGCATTCCGGTACAGGTCGTTCAAATCGGAGGACATATTGCCCTGCTGATTGCTGCTGTTGCCCGCCATCAATTGATCTACGGCGAGGGACAGCTCGCGCAGCGCATAAAAGTTATCGCTGGAACGCACCTGGTTCTCATACAGCAGCAATGCGCTCACTTCGTGTTCCGTTCCGTTGAATTTCCGGTCGAACGTAGCGGACAGCTGGAAGAGGGTGTTCGGCCGTTCGAAATATTCGCGGCGGAGGCTGGACGGCGATTGTTGCGGCCTGGCGGTGTAGGTGTCGGACGCCGCGTCGTAGGTGTACTGGTTGTACTGCTGCTTGTATTCCTTGTAGGTGTAAGTATTGAAGTCGTAACTGTACATGCCTTTGAACTTCAGCCCGTCCAGGAACGGCGCCTGGTAGGTGGCGGATACGGAGGACTGGAACCAGCGGTTCATGAAGATCTTGTAACCGGCGATGGACTTGTCTGACATCGCTACCGGGTTGGTGCCGTCCACCGGCGTATGGGCGAGGTAGGCCGGGTTGTTGTTGGCATAGACCGGCTCCAGCGGGTTCTGCCGCCAGAAGGAACGGATGATCCACCAGGAATCCTGGTAAGGCTGGTTCTTCTGGTCGAGTATGGCGTTCATGCTGAGATCAACGGTGATATCGGAGGTTACCTTGCCGCTGATGTTGGAGCGCACGTTATACCGTTTGTAGTTGAGGTCCTTGCTTCTCAAAAACCCTTCCTGCTCCATGTATCCCAGGCTGAGGTAATAGTTCACGTTCTCGCCGCCGCCGGATGCGCTGAGGTTGTGCTGCATCTGCGGCACTACGTCCTTGATGGTGGGCGTATACCAGTCCGTGCTCACTTTGCTGCCGTTGCGGTAGGCTTCGAAATCAGCGTCGGTGTAGGCCAGGCGGCCGCCGTTCACATTGTGCATCAGCTTCTCGTTCACGAGCGTCATGTAGCCGATGGCGTCCAGCGAGCGGGGAAGGCCGGCGGGCGTTTGCCAGGTGTAGGTGCCGTTGTAGGTGAGGTTCCTGCCGGTCTTGCCTTTTTTTGTAGTGACGAGGATCACGCCGTTTGCCGCGCGTACACCGTACACGGCAGCGGATGCATCTTTTAACACGGAAATATTTTCAATGTCGTTCGGGTCGAGGCGGGCGATATTGTCGCGCGGAATACCGTCAATGATCATGAGCGGTGATCCGAGGCCGCGGATGTCGAAGTTATTATCGAACGAGCCCGGCTCACTGCTGTTCTGCACGATGCGCAGGCCCGGCACTTTGCCCGTGAGCATGTTCATCACGCTTTCGTTCTTGGTGGTAACGATCTCCGCGTTGTTGACGGCGGACACCGAGCCGGTGAGCGTTGCTTTTTTCTGCACGCCATATCCAACGACTACCAATGTGGAGAGCGATTTGTTCTCCACCGCCATTTTCACGTCAACGGTGGCTCTTTTCTGGATGGGTATCTCCTGTGATGCATAACCGATATAGGTGAACACGAGCGTTTCCGTTCCTTCGGGCACCGAGAGCACATAGCTGCCGTCTTCCCGGGTGGCGGTGCCTTTGGTGGTGCCTTTCACGGCAACGTTCACACCGGGCAGCGGCTCGTTATTTTCGCCGGTTACTTTTCCCTTCACCGAAAAGGCTTGCTGCACGGGGCCGCTGCGGGGCTTGATCACGATGGTGTTCTCGCGGATGGTATAATCCAGCGGCTGCCCCGCGAAGCACAGCCGCAGCACTTCCTCGAGTGTGGCGTCTTTCACCGAAATGCTGACCGGCCGGGCGGTGGCCAACTGCGCATCGTTGTACAACAACTTATAACCGCTCTGTCTTTTCAGCTCCTGCAACACCTGCTCAACAGGCGCGTCCGTGACGTTCAGGGTGATCTTTTGCGCGTAGGCCGATGCCTGCACCTGGATGAACGCGATAATGCATAATGCGAAGGTCAGTTTTCCATAAAGGAGGAACCGGTAGTGGTGGAACCGTTGCATAGATCTTGATTGCGGTGGTTTACAATAAATGGCATATAGTCGTTTAGCTTCGATTTAGCAGTCTTTCAGTGGTTTGTTCAGCGGTCGTTCAACAGTTTGTTCAACGGTTTATTTAGCGGGACACCCGCAGGGCGTCATTCGTCAGTTCAAACCGGACGCTTTCCGTCAGCTCCAGCATGCTGAGCACGCCGGAAACATTTTCGTAACGTGATATGGTCCCGGAAAATGTGAGGCCCGTCAGGTCTCCCTGGTACGCGGGTTTTACATCGTACCAACGGGCCAGCTTGCGTACAATACTGTGGATGTCTTCGTTATCAAAAATAAAATAGCCGTTCTTCCAGGCCACCGCGTCTTCTACGTTGGCCCGGCGGGTAGATATGGTGCTGCCTATCAGCGCCTGCATGCCCGGCTGCAACAAGCGCCGGCCGGCAGGGTTGCTGACGGCCACTTTGCCTTCCAGCAGGGTCACTTTGCTTTTTTCTTCATCGGGGTAGGCCATGATGTTGAAGTGGGTGCCCAGCACTTCCACGGTGTTGCCGTTAAAGTTGACCCTGAAGGGCCGGGATACATCTTTTGCCACTTCGAAATAGGCTTCCCCTGTAATTTCAACAACACGCTCGTTCCCCATGAACGACGAGGGAAACCGCAGGGAAGACGCGGCATTGAGCCATACGCCGGTGCCGTCTTCCAGCACGATCCGGTATTGCCCGCCGACGGGAGTGCTGAGGGTATGAAACTGTAACGGCGATGCGGAAACATCCTGGTTGAAAGCGAGGCAGCCACTGTCCAGCTTCACCGCCTGGATGCCGCCCTGGTTGTAGAGGGTGCCCACAGCGGCGCTGTCCAGCACGATCTGCCGGCCATTGCCGAGCGTGAGCACTGCTTTGTTGCCGCCAGGCAGACGGTCATTGCTTTTTACAGTTATTGCAGGTGGATGAACAGGCTTGCCGGATTGGAAATACCAGTAGCCTGATGTAATGATGAGCAGCACGGCCGCTGCGGCGGCGGTCAGACGCAATGCGCGGACGACGGGGCTTTTTCTGCCGATGCGCTTTTCGATGCCGGCGCGTATTTTTTTCTCATGCCGTGCAAAATCCTCCGCTACCTCCGGCGGTACTTCGAGCGGATGGCCGTCATCACGCGCAAGCCATTCCGCCAGTTCCCCGGCTTCTTCCGGGGAAATGGCGCCTGACAGCCGTTTCCGGGCCAGCTCCTGGTAGCGTTCGTTTGTGGAATTATTTTGCATCAGTCTTACGATCTGATACAAGGTCAATCGAAAAAGACCTTTCCCTGAACCGGGATAAAAAAAATTTCAGAACAGCGTCCACATCCTGGACATCAGCTGTCCCAATCCGCTCCGTAATATTTTCAGCGCGCGGCTGATATGGGTTTCCACTGTTTTTTCCGATACGTTCATGTGCCGCGCGATCTCCCGCTGGCTATAGCCTTCGCCCCGCAGGCGGTAGGCCAGGCGGCATTTCTCGGGTAGACCGGCCACCATTTTTTCCAGCCAGCCGCGCAGCTCTTCGAAGCCAAGCCATTCTTCGGTGGACTGGTCCCCGGCAGATAACCGTTGAGCATTGTGACGGCGGTATTCGTCCGCACGATGCTGCCGCGCGAGAAAATTCAGCATGCGGTACCGGACGGCCACCACAAGGTAACCGTCAAGCCCCTGCTGCACCGCCAGCGTTTCACGCCGCTGCCAGAGGTCCACGAATACGTCCTGCACGATACTCTCCGCCTCGGCAAGATCCCCGAGTTTCTTTCCCGCTAAGTAAAAAAGCTTATCCCAATACCTTCTGTAAATCTCCCGGAAAGCCTGATGATCACCTTCCTGTAATAACTGTAGCAGCGCGTGGTCGCCGTATGATTGTAGATCTTTGAGTCCCATCGACGTAAATATTAACCTAATAAAAACATCAGATATAAAGACTGTGCACTGCAAACATACTGCTAAATCGTTAATGCACGGGGAAAATATTGCGGCTATTTGAGGAATCCTGAAAGCCGGTACGGCGCGTTCGCTGCATATCATGACAGGTTTGTGATCCCCGTCAATTCAGTAATTTTGTTCGCATGGATGAACATAAGGAATACATGAAACGATGCCTTACGCTTTCCCAGAAAGCGTTGGACGAAGGGGAAAGCCCTGTAGGCTGTGTGATCGTAAAGGATGGAAAGATCATCGGTGAAGGGTACGAAAAGAGCCGCCAGTTGAAAGACGTTACCCGGCATGCCGAAACCGTAGCTATTCTCGATGCGCTGAAAAATACCACAGACCTCTCCGGCGCTGTGCTGTATTCCAATGTGGAGCCCTGCATCCTGTGCTCCTACGTGATCCGGCATCATAAGATATCGGAAGTGGTCTTTGCCAAAACAGCGGGCGAGCTGGGCGGCACCTGCGCGCCGTTTGATATCCTCACAAGCGCAACGTTCCTGTCCTGGGGGCCGCCGCCGAAAATAACGGTATACCCGCGGTCCTAAGCCCTGTCAAAATAAATTTGCGAAACCGAAAAGTTGCACATATATTCGCAACCGAACGATTTCATAAATAAGTTCAGCAATGAGAAGAGATGTTTTCCAGGCGATTGCCGACCCTACGCGGCGGGCGATCATTGCGCTGATTGCTTTACAGGCGATGACGCCGAATGCCATTGCCGAGCATTTTGATACCACGCGGCAGGCGGTTTCCAAACATCTGCGCATACTCACGGAATGTGAGCTGGTAAAGCAGGAGCACCGCGGCAGGGAAATTTATTACCAGCTTGAGGTCAGTAAGATGAAGGAGATCGATAAATGGCTGGAGCAGTTCAGAAAGATATGGGAAGGCCGTTTTAAGCAACTTGACAACTTACTCCTAACTATAAAAAACAAGTAACAATGCCGATCAATCTGCAATTCGACTTCCTGGTCGATAAGGACAAGAACACGATCACCATCAAGCGCGAATTCCTGGCAAACCGCCAGCTGGTATGGGATGCCTATACGAAGCAGGAATTGCTGGACCAATGGTTCGCCCCTGCCCCATTTACTACCAAAACGAAGTTTATGGACTTCCGGGAAGGCGGTCACTGGTTATATGTGATGGTAGATCCTTCCGGCCCGGAGTACTGGAACCGCATGGACTACCTGAAGATCCGGCCTATCGACGCCTATACGGCGCTGGACGGCTTCTGCGACGAAAACGGCGTGCTGAACGAGGAACTTCCCCGCGCGGCCTGGGACGTTACTTTTTCCGACAAGGGAGACAATGCCCTGGTGCAAACCATCGTTTCCTATAACTCCCTCTCCGAGCTGGAAACCGTTATCCAGATGGGCATGGAAGAGGGCCTGAAGGCTACGCTGACAAGGCTGGACGAACTTTTACTGAAATTAACCAAATAACTACCCCCATGGCAAAAACAGATTATAAAACGATAGACGAGTATCAAAGCGTCTTCCCCGCGGAGCTGCAGGAAAGAATGCAGGCCATCCGAGAGATCGTTCACAAAGTGGCGCCGGAGGCGGAGGAAGTGATCAGCTACCAGATCCCCTGCTTCAAGTACAAAGGTTACCTGATCTACTATTCGGCATATGCCAAACATATTTCGCTTTCCCATCCGTTCAGCGAAGCCCTCCTTGAAAAATTCTCGAAGGAGCTGAAAAAATACAAGGTCAGTAAATCGGCGATCCAGTTGCCGAACAACGAGCCGCTGCCGGTGGATTTTATTGAGCGGCTCATTGCGTTCAGGAAGAAGGAGAATGAGGATACGTTCAAGGCAAAGAAATAAGATGACTGTTTTGTTTGGAAAGCCTCCAGGATTCTGTGCCTGGGGGCTTTTGAACTTCCTGCTGCCGGACCAGGCACAACAAGCCTGATATTTTCTTTATATTTGGGTATCGCATTGTCAAAATCGTATTTAATGTCAACAAAGAAACAAAGCACTCCATTATCCGCTTCAATGTCCAGGGTATCTTTTACTAACGAGGCGGAGCGCCTCCGGCAAGATATATATCGTCCGGATATGGAGAAGCTGCATCTTTTTACGCAGATGTTACGGGTAAACGCTTTATTTAAGAAAGTAAAAGTTGTTCATAAATAGATGGATATTCTGGATGAGGAATTGATAAAGTTTTGGCGGACCTTAAACGAGCATAAGGTCCGGTATATCATGGTCGGTGGATTTGCCATCCGTTTTCATGGATTCAACAGAAGTACAGACGACCTGGATATGTGGCTGGAAGATACCCCGGAAAATAGAAAAAGACTGAGAGAAACATTCCGGCAACTAGGATATGGTGATTTGGAACCTTTGGAAAGAATACCTTTTGTACCTGGCTTTTCAACTATAACAATCAGTGGAGGAATCGAACTGGACATCCTTGGCGAAATGAAAGGACTGGAACAGTTATCCTTTGATGAATGTTTACAAATGGCTTCTGTTGCCAGCCTGGAAGATGTTACGATCCCTTTCCTGCATATCAATCATCTCATTCAGAATAAAAAAGTAGTGAACCGCCCGAAAGACCAGGTGGACGTAATCGAACTGGAAAAAATCCGGAAGATCAGGGAAGAAGAGCAGTAACACTACTCTACCTTCAGACTTTCCACCGGATTGGCCACAGCCGCCCTTACAGCCTGGGAACAGATAGTGAACAAAGCAACCAGCGCCGCCAGCATCCCCGCCACTACAAACACCCACCATGATATTCCCGTACGGTATGCAAAATCCTGCAGCCACCTGTTCATCACAAACCAGGCCAACGGAAAAGCGATCACAGCGGCGATGGCTACCAGCCTTAAAAAATCCCTTGACAAAAGACCTACTATATCCCGCACCGAAGCCCCCAGTACCTTACGTATGCCAATCTCCCTTGTACGCTGCATCGTGGCGTAGGCGGCCAGTCCAAGTAAGCCAAGGCAGGATATAAAAACGGCCAGGACAGCAAAGTTCAGCACCAGCTTCCCGAATTGCTCCTCGCTGTGGTATTGCCTGTTGAAGTACTCATCTATAAAGTAATAATTAAAAGGCCGCGCGGGGATCATCTCTTTCCACAGCTTTTCAATGGCTGCTATGGTCGCCGGCCGGTTTTCCGGCGCGATGTTCACGGATACAAGATGGAAATATTCCGGGCTGAAGCGCATGCTTAACGGCTTGATCGGTTGCTGCAAAGCATGAAAATGAAAATCCTTTATCACGCCGATGACCGTACCTTCCGCGCCCCACTGCCGGAAGCGCTTGCCAATGGCCTGCTGCGGGGAGGCGAAGCCTAACATCTTTACCGCAGCTTCGTTCAGCAACATGGCCCTGGTGCTGTCTGTGCTGAAGTCACGGGAGAAGCTTCTGCCGGCGGCCATCGCTATCCCGAACTGGCGGATGTAATCAAAATCAACAAAATACAGGTTGAGTGCGGTGGTCTGAAAATCGCCATGCAGACCTTCGATCTCGGAATGGGCGCTGGCATGGCCGCTTCCGGGAACGCTGCCGGACATGGCTACCGACTTCACCGCGGGAATCCCTGCGAGCGCCTGTTTAAACGCATTTTTGGCGGGATCGCCATAGGTGTCCATTACCAGTATCTGGTCTTTATTGAAGCCCAGGTTACGGGTACGCATGTAGCGCATCTGGTTGTATACAATGATCGTTGCAATGATCAGTCCGGTGGATATCGCGAACTGCGATACCACGAGCGCCTTCCTTAGCAGCAGGGCGCTGCCGCCGGCGGGGAGCTTTCCTTTCAGTACGGTAACAGGTTTGAAAGATGACAGCACCAGTGCGGGGTAAAGGCCGGTCAGCAAACCCAGCACCGCGGCCGCGAAGAACAGCGCCAAAACGTGCCGGAAGCCGCCGGAGATGCCCTGGCTGATCGTTTTACCGGCCAGCTGGTTGAACATGGGAAGCAACATCGAGGAAAAAACGAGGGCCAGTAAAAAGGCGATACCGCAGATGATCATGGATTCGCCTGTAAACTGCCGGATGAGCTGCCACCTTTCCGCACAACTGCCTTGCGGATGCCTACTTCCCGCGCTCTGTCCGCAGACCGGGCGGTAGAGAGGTTGATAAAGTTGAAACCGGCGATCAGCAGGATGAATATGGCAATGACGGAGAAAATATATACGTTGACGATATTCGCTTTCTGCTGCCCTTCGCGGGTAGACCACAGGTATACATCTCTCAATGGTTCAAGTATCAGCGTGGGGTACATCTGCAGCTGCTTCATTTCCGCGCCGTTCCGCTTTTCGAGGAAAGCGGGGAGCTTTTGTTCCAGCGCCTTTGCATCTGTTCCCGGGTTCAGCAGCAAATAGGCAAAGGCCCCGTAACCGTTCCAGTTGTTATCCAGCCCCGCATCGGGCTGTGAGGTCATGGTAGACATCGAAATGATCAGCGATGCTTTTATCTGCGAGTTCTCCGGGATGTCTTTCATCACGCCGGTCACCTTTACAACAAGCTCGTCGTCCGCCAGCAGCAGGGTCTGGCCCAGGGGTTCTTCGTTACCGAAATATTTTTCCGCGGCTGTTTCGGACAGCACAATACTGTAGGGCTCTTTCAGGGCGGTACGCGGATCGCCTTTCAGCAAGCGGAAGTCGAACACTTCAAAAAAAGCCGAATCCGCCCAGTTGATGCTCTTTTCAACGAATCTTTTATCGTCCTTTCTCACGGATATGTTGTCCCAGCTGGATATACGGACAAAGTCGGCTACCTCCGGAAACTCGCTTTTGATATGAGGCGGCACGGCCCAGGCGGGGCCGTCGTCATCAATCATGCCGGATGGCATTTTGATATCGGCGACAATGCGGTAGATGCGATCGGCCTTGCTGTGAAACGAATCATAGCTCAGTTCAAAGTTCACATACAGGTAAATGAGGAAACAGGCCGTCATACCCGTAGCCAGTCCCAGGATGTTGATGAGGGAAAATATCCTGTGCCGCCACAGATTCCGGAAAGCGATTTTGAAATAGCTGTTGATCATAGCTTTTTGAGTTACGATTCCGGCCGCGAAGAGAGTGCCAGATATTAAATATCTGAAAATCAATCTTTGTTTTTCCTGTTTCGGGTAAAAAATGTTCGCTTCCGAATGAAAGTGTCCGGATATGGACATCCGTACAGCAAAAAACCTGCGCTATGTTTGATAACATGCAGCGCCCTCAGAAGCTTACAAGCTTTTGAGGGCGCTTTCATTACTATGCGGTAAAATCTTCAGTACCATTCAAGGCCGCTCCAGAACGACATATCATCAAACTCGTTCCTTAAAAGACCCGTGCCGGAACCGGAACCAGACACCCGGAACCAGTCCACACTCCCCGATCCTTTAAAGGAAATTTCAAACCTGCTGATCTGCCCGATGCCGTCAGCGACCGGATCATAGTTGATACTTTGAATAATGGTGCCGTCCAGCGAAACGCTCAACGTATGCAGCGTGCTGCCGGGAATTTTAACCGCCTGCAGCTTTACGACCGTCCAGTTATCGAATGTCCGTACCAGGGAAGCCTGATTGACCACGTCTTCCGAACCAACCCGCAGATAGGTGTAGTGTTGGTTCAGCGTGTTACCGATCAGCGAAACGCCGGCGGTGTTTTGGTCCCCGACCATAAACAATCCAACATCCCAGGCTGAAACGGAGCCGCTTCCGGTCGTGGGATTTTTTAACCGCACGGAAAAGGCCAGGGTATCGCCGACCGTGTTGGGAAGCAGATAACAGTACCAGGGAATAGAACTCCAGGTGTGCAGGCTCGTCCAGTACGTTCCGAAGAACGGACTGCTGCCCAGGCGGGCCACGCCATCCGTTACATACGCATGCTCCCATACGGTATCCGTCACGCCGCTGCTATTGGCATAGTAGCCTACCATGCCATACATACATGCCATCATCTGCGCGTTCTTACCAACATCATTTTCATTTGTGACCTTACCGTCGGGGGATGTGACCTTCTGTTCTTTTGTACAGGAAGCGGCTATCATAAGCATCAGGACTATTCCAGTCCGGCAATAGCGGGTTAATCTCATAAAAAAAGGGTTTTGTGGGTGGATAAATTTGTCTTTGGTTAACAATAAGCTTATTGGTACACTGAAATTACCCTGAAAAGCACTATGATGAGCATGGTAGTTGACAGCTGCCCGTTATTGGTCCATAGGTGTATCCAACCAAAAAATAAGTGTGCCGCCGGTTACAACAACGAAGCTGAATGTTGCTGTTCCACCTCCTGCCCGATCAGGTATAGCAATTGCGCTTCAAAATCATTGTGATGGTTCAGCGGCCTAAGTCCGTTATGCGGGTCTCTGGCAAAGCAAACTTCCTTCCCTTCTATGTTTACACTGATCTTGTAATCTGCTCCCTGACGAATGATCCTGACCGGAAGCCGCCAGGCTTTATCCTGGTATGAAAAACTGATATTGTATTCCTCGGTTTTCATAAAAAAGAATTTAAAGGTTATGCAAAACAAATATTTCATACTGGTATGAAGTTCATAAAATGGCGTCAGCTTCACAATGACTGCCGGAAGCCGCGGGCATGACGGGCATCATATGGCTGCCGGAACGGCTGATGACCGTCATCACAAGGTATGATGGCAGCCATTGGCTTGCCGGACATTCTTTCGGATTTTGCAAAAAACACCCGTTATGCCCTCAGATCTGTTACAAACTGCCGTTCCACCAACGCCCAGGGAAGAAGCACCGCTCCGCGAAGAAAAATACTTTCTCGAAGGGCCCCGTTCGAGAGTGCGGGAATTCTTCTTCCTGTTAAAAGTAATGGGTGAATTCATCCGCGGATTCAGGGTCTTTCACTTTGCTCCGCCATGCATCGCCGTTTTCGGATCGGCGCGTGTACGCCCTGGCTCAAAGTTTTACGAAAGCGCCCGGGAAATGGGCCGTGGAATAGCCAACCTTGGATTTGCGGTGATGACCGGAGGCGGCCCTGGCATCATGGAAGCCGCCAGCCGGGGAGCATTTGAAGGCGGCGGAAAGGCTGTTGGCTGCAACATCCGGCTGCCGCGCGAGCAGCAACCGAATCCCTGGATGGATACCTATTTCAACTGCCGGTTTTTCTTTGTGAGGAAAGTATTGATGTTCAAATATTCATATGGCTTCGTTATCATGCCCGGCGGCATTGGCACGCTTGATGAATTCTATGAAGCGTTTACATTGATACAGACACAAAAAATTCCTGATTTTCCGATCGTACTGATGGGCAAAACATACTGGGAACCTGTTTCAGATATGCTGACGGTAATGCTGAGCGAACATATGATCTCTCCGGAAGACCTGCAATATATCCTGATCACCGATGATACCGGCGAAGCGCTGAAGCACCTGGAGAAATTCGCGGCGCTCAAATATCGCGCGAAAAGAAAAAAGATCTACCGGAAATTCATTTTCCTGGGAGAATAACGGCGGATTATCCCGGCCTTAGCGCCGGGATAATATGTTGCGCCGGAACAATTGCCTGGTGATCAGCTTCCCGTTCTGGTGAGCCATTTTATCCAGTGATCCGGGGTTGAATGAGTATGTCTGCAAGGCCAGGACCCGCGTGCCTTCGCGCACATCGTAGAAATTGCTTTCCCAGGAATATTGCTCCGCCTCGCGGTAAAACTCCGGGGCATAAAGCCTTAAATAGTCTTTTGCATACTGATCGCATAAAAGGTAATACAGGCTGCCTGGCAGAAAAAATCCTTCGTTGAACTGATGCAGGAGGGTAATGGTCAATACGCCGTCGTACCCCCGCGCCCTGAATTGCTGCATCGGGTCTTTGTCTTCTGTAGCCGTGAATGCGAAGGGGTCAAAATCCTGGCTGGCCGTAAAAGCCTGTATTCCCCGGCGGGCAAGGTCTCCGGCCACATGCAGCTCCATCCGCCGGCGCAACGCGGTATCCGGCATCATACCGAGTACAAAGACCTTTTGATATTTACGGGGCGGAGGATGAGGCGCTTCCCAGGCTCCGGTGAGGCGCATCGAATAGCATCCGGGCAGCAACAGCGCGGCCGGGATCAGCAAGAGCAGGATTCTCATGACATATCGTTTTGATCTGTTTCCGGTAATGCGGTAACAAATTGAGAACCGGCCGCGGATGCTTCCAGTTCGCCGAGCGTGCGGCCGTCCGTAGCGGTGGTTTCCAGCCATACGTTACCCGATTTTCTGAATACCTGGGCGTTAAGCCCGAGCAAGCGGGCGAACTCGCTTTCGAGGCCGGCTGCTGTTTGGTTTTTACCCATGTCTATCCACGCCGCCGTATGGATGTTGCGTATCTCGTCGATGGGCGTAGACGGGGCGAGTTCTTCATTTTTTGCGGACCCTTCGTAGATCCCGTGCGGGTTTACGTAAAATTTCAGTTTCAGATGAGGATAGATAGCGCTGAATTCGTTCTGTATGGAACTGATCAGGAATTCCTCCGTGATAAATACTTTCATGACAGACAGTTTTCGAGGTGACGGGTTTCCTGCAGCAAGGGCTCCAGGTGTTCTTTCTTTACATCATTATAATCTTTCAGGCTGATCGTTACTTTTTCTTTAGCAGTAAGACGGGCGCCAAGGGAGAGCAATATCTTGTCCCACAGGGAAAGTCCTTTAAAATGCAGGCGTCCCGGCAGGAAAAAGCAGCTGGCGCCATCGCGCAGCTTTTCAGGCACTCCTTTGACGAAATAGCCTGTCAGCGTTGCGGTCTGACTTACAGGCGTGCCGGCAACAATAAAAAAGATCAGCTTTCTGTCTTTCAGCCAGTGTCCATTTTTCTCCAGCCATGCTGCTATTTGCAGCTTGCCTATATATACACTGGTGCCGATGATCACATAGTCTATCCCTTCAAAATCCGCTTCCCTGGCGTCGTCAGCGCTGACGATCCTGATCTTCAGCGCATCCGCGGCCCACATGGCATACTGCATCGTGGCGCCGTATTTTCCTTTGTAAAGCATCAGTCCGTTCATACAACAAAGGTTTAAGGATGTGTGATAAAAACCGGAACGTTGCCGATGCGGAGCAGGCTGTCCGCGTCGCTCCGGTGAAAGAACCGGGAGGTCCGGCTCCTGCCGTATGCGCCGAATGTGACAACGCTGTTCTTCGCATGCAGCAGCAGCCCCATCAGCTCGGCGGACGGCGTGCCGGTAAAAGATTCGTAGGAAACTTCCTCGTAATGATGATTGAGATATTCTTTCAGCAGCTTCCCTTTGGGTATCCGCTTTTCGTCGTTTTCCACCACATATACAACTTTCACCGGCGTTTCACTTAGTTCTCCGAATAACAGCGTAAACTGGCGGATCGCATACGAAGATGATAACGAACCATTGTAGGAAAAAACGATCTCCCTGATGTAGTGTACATTTTCAGGGATGATCATAACGGGACAATGCGCATCCGCGAGAAGGTCCCTGACGAAACGGGGCGGGTTGGAGTCCCTGAGCACAGCGAAGGAAGTAGTGTTCCGTATCAGCAGCAGGTCTGCAAACTGACTTTCGGCTATCGTTTCCGCGGCGGGCGCGCCGGTTAGCTCACGAACTACTACGTCCATTCCGTTATCGCGATAAAAGTCTTTCAACTTTTGTTTGTTGGCTTCGGCTTTCAGCCCTCTCGCCCTGATCTCCTCTCCGAACAGGGAATCATAGTCAAAATACCCGCTTTCCGCATTGGCATTTGCGAATACAACAGATTCACCCAGGATGTTTTCGAGGAACAGGATGGTGAGTTCACCCCGGGCTTTCTCCGCGAGGTACTTGTAACTCCTCAGCTCCTGTTCGGTAAAATTGAACGCGTCTACCGCGGCGATTACCTTTTTCATGACCGAATGTTTTCATGCAAATTAGGACGATGCATGCCGCCTGAAAATGACGGTGGTGCCTGTCCGGGATGACTGTGGTCATCCCCTCTTGTTTCATTTTACGGTTATCTTTACCGGAAGAATCATCCATTATGCCGGACAAAGTCATACCAACAGATCACCTGAAAGGGATCAGCCAGGCCGAGGCCGCTGCTTTGCAAGCCAGCGAGGGGAAAAACATCATATATACCGGCCGGACCGGGAATATGAGGCATGTGATCGCTTCCGTTGTAAGGGAGCCGATGTTCATCCTGCTGATCATTGCCGGTGTATTATACTTTGTGCTGGGGCAGCCGGCGGAAGGTTACATGACGGTAACGGCCATTATGCTGGTAACCGCCATATCCGTATACCAGGAATTACGCAGTAACCGCGCGCTCGAAGCATTGAAAACGTTTACGCAGCAAAAGACACTAGTGTTGAGAGACGGCCGGGAAATTTCCGTCATTCCGCAGGACCTGGTGCCCGGCGACATTGTTATATTGGCGGAAGGGAATATTGTGCCTGCGGACGCCCGGGTTGTACAGCAAAATGACCTCTCGGTAGATGAATCCATCCTAACGGGAGAATCTTTCCCGGTAAAAAAGAGCACGCAGGCGGGCGAAGATCTTCTATACCACGGCACGGTCGTCAACAGCGGGCGGTGTTACGCCAGGATCACGGCTATTGGCAACAGGACGGCGCTGGGAAAAATAGGCAAAGCCGTATCGGCCTATACTTACACGCAAACAGTATTGCAGCAACAGATCGGCCGTTATGTCAAACGGCTGGCGCTGTTCGGGCTCAGCGCTTTTGTGCTGATCTGGCTCGCTAATTACGTCAGAAGCGGAGGACTTGCGGAGAGTTTGCTGTTCGGGTTGACGCTTGCGATGGCTGCAATACCGGAAGAAATACCTGTTGCATTTTCTTCGTTCATGGCGTTGGGCGCCTATCATCTCGGCAGGTTGGGAATTATTTCCCGGAGCCCGCAGGTGATAGAGAACCTTGGCGCGGTCAGCGTTGTTTGCCTGGACAAAACGGGCACCATTACGGAAAACCGGATGGAAGTAAAATCAGTTTTCCGGTTTGAAGATGGCATGCTGGTATTAAAGGAAGCCTCCACGCCTGCCGCTGCGGAAGTGCTCGGCCTCGCCACGCTGGCCAGTGAACAGTCGCCTTTCGACGCCATGGAAAAAGCCATTCTCATGGCATTTGCACCTGTTGCGGAAAATTTTCCGTTGACAGGGTTGATACAGGTCGATGAATACCCCCTGGAAGGAAACCCTCCTATGATGACGCATATATTCCGGGAAGGGGCTCAACGCATTGCCGCCGCAAAGGGCGCCGCCGAGCGCATTTTGCGGGTTTGCGGAATAGCTGACGAAGCCGCGGCAAACATGCGTGACCTGATCAGGCGGGAGGCTGCGCTCGGATACCGTATCCTCGGGGTGGCAAGCGCCGTTTGCCCGGAGGGAGCGCTGCCTGAGCGGCAAGATGATTTTGCATGGAAGCTGGCAGGGATCATTTGCCTTTATGACCCTCCCCGCAAAAATGCAAAAGCCGCCATTTCGGCGCTGCATGATGCACAGATCGATGTAAAGCTGCTTACCGGCGATTTCATGGAAACCGCCGTCACCATAGCCAGGCAGGTGGGCATCCACATAACAGGCAATTGCCTTACGGGTAATGATGTCATGGCCCAAACACAGGAAGAGCTGGCCGCCGCCGTGCGGCACACCAGCATATTCGCACGGATGTTCCCGGAGGCGAAGGAGAAAGTGATCAGAAGCCTCCAGGCAAACGGAGCAGTAGTGGCCATGACCGGCGACGGGGTGAACGACGCTCCCGCCCTCAAAGCGGCCGATATTGGCATTGCGATGGGACAAAAAGGTACGGAAATGGCCCGGGGAGCGGCGGACCTGGTGATAACGGACGACAACCTGGCGAGAATAATGGAAGCGGTACGGCAAGGCCGGAAAATATTCATCAACCTGAAAAAATCGGTGCGGTATATTATTTCCATTCATATTCCCATTATCCTGACAGCCTCTGTGCCCGTGTTGCTGGGGTGGAAGTATCCGAATATATTCAGTCCTGTGCACATCATCTTCCTGGAACTGATCATGGGCCCCACCTGCTCCATCTTTTTTGAACGGGAACCTGTAGAGGAAAGCGCAATGAAGTTGCCGCCGCGCAAGCGCGACGCAGGCATTTTCACAAAAGAAGAGCTGATCATCAGTGTATGCCTGGGCCTGACGATCACTATGGGCGTACTCGGACTTTACTATTCCGGCATAAGCACGAATATGCCGCTGGAAAAGATCCGGACGCTGGTGTTCTCCACCCTGCTGGCGGCAAATGTTCTCCTCACTTTCACCAACCGGTCTTTCAGAGACAGCCTTTTCACTACCCTCCGGTATAAAAACAAACTGGCGCCCTGGGTGCTGATAAGCTCGCTGTTGTTTAGCGCCATTATACTTTTCGTTCCCATGGCAAGGGAACTGTTCGGACTATTGCCATTGACCTTTTCCGATATTTTGCTTTGCGTGGCAGTAGCTTTTGGAACGGTCATCTGGTTTGAAGGATACAAAGGTTATAAGCGGGCTTATTCCCCGCCTTCCTCCTGATGGCTTTCGTAAATTTTCTGCGCCGCGGCCTGCAGCTTCGTTTCATCTTCCGCAACATCCTTTTCGATCCATTCCAGCAGCGCCGGTTCAAAGTTCAGCTTCGAAGCGTCCAGCGGCTGGGGGCCGTTCAGGATATATTCCCATTCTTCTTCTTCATCCATTTTATAGCGATATAATGTCAGCCATTCGGCGGGCTTTTTTCCATGCCGGACCTTTATGCGGGACACCTGCCGGATGTCGCTCACGCCGTACTCTTCCGCGAGGTACGAAGTCACGTAGCTGCGGCTGATCAGTTCCTGGTTCAGCAGGTGGCGGATATGCGACAGCTGTTGCTGGTCGTTGAGGGTGGTGATGAACGGATACGCCATTTCGTAGTCCGCCAGGATGCTTTTGAGCGCCTTGTCATGCACCTTGATGCCGCGGCTTATCAGCCCGCGCGCGCCGAGGGCGCGGAGTGATATAACGCTGTCCCCCAGCAGCTCGCGGAAGCTGCCTTCAACGGTGGAAGGTACTCCCGGCAATGCAAGTACATAGCCTGTGGTCAGCAGGCTGCTTTGCCACATCCAGGTACTGTCTTCATCATTCCTTTTACTTTTCCATTCGTGCAATTTCTTTTTGAACGTCCGCTCTATGCCCGGTATCAGGCTTTCCAGCTTGTACTGACCGAACTTCGGGGCGAGCCAGATGGAGTCACTATAGGTAAATGTGGTGAACGCCTGCAGGAAGCTTTCCGAACGCGCGGCAGTGGCGATCATCTCGGGCATGTAACGGTAGAACAGGCTGTCCTGCCGGAAAGTATAATTGAAAGTACCGTAGCCGGGAGCCCCCGTTGCCGGCAGTTGCGGGGCCAGCCGCAGGAAAACACGAACGGCGGAATCGGTAGCAATGCCGTTGATATACCGCAGGATATTTCTCCGCTGGTCACTATCCGGCGTGACTTCAAACAATTTCTCCGCTGCATGCAATACATCGTTGCCGGCCTTTTTATCGAGCCTGTACAATAGCTTCACTTTTGCATAGGTATTGCCGGTGTCCGCGGGGAATGGTTTGCTGAGGGCGTTCAATACCGGCTCCACATCCGTGCTGTCCGGCGCCAGGTGGAACAGATAAGCGTTCGCCCGGCGGAATACCGCTGTATCGCTGCTTTGGAGATCGTTCAGCAACACATGGAGTTTCTTTTGCTGCAATCTTAAAGTATCTGCCTGTTCTTTCGTGCCGGGGCGGAAAGAAGCGAAGAATTGCGCGGCCAGCTTCGCGGATGCCAGTTCCTCCGGCAGTATGGCGGACAGGCAATATACAGTATGACCGGCGACCACTGCTTTCCGGTACCAGCGCAAGCCGTTCTCCAGACCTTTCAACTCCGTTTCATAAACTTTCATGTTGCCGTCCGCATACTGGCGGTGGTCGGTTTCTTTAAAAGTACTGTCGGAAGGATGAACGAATGGTTTTACGAGCGAATCCGGCTCGATATGATAATATTGTGCGTATTTGTTTTCCTCGATGATATACATGGAGTAGGAAGCGCTGTCCATCGCGCTGTAAATATGCCCTTTCTCCACCTGCGACCCATATCCGTGTTCCAGCGGATTACCGGTAAAGCGCTCCGGTCCTGCTATGGTAAAGCTGCTGTCTTCCGATACAAACGGCACCGATAGCGCCTTTGCGTGCAGGGGAAGCAAGTGCAGCGAGCTCAGGAACCGCTGCCAGTAGCTGCTGTCCGTGCGGGCGTCGTCATATGTGCAGAACAGGCAGTAAGCCAGGTTGCCGCGCGGTATGAAGTGCAGGCGGGACGTGTAACCGTTACCGTGCCGGTAGGTGTACTGGTACCGCGGCAGGCCGTCCAGACTGGTTACCAACGAATCTACGGCATGCATGGTGCTGTCCTGTTTAGCCAGCACGGTCTGCAGACCGTTGAGCAGGGCTTTGTCGCTGGTGTTGTAATATCCTCTCTGCATCTTCACCGTCCGGAATACGTAGGAAATATGATTGGCATTGTCCAGCGCGGAATAGGCTTCTTCGGGGCGTTCAGTGTCGCTGCCGAGGATCATCCGGCTGGCATCTGAAGGCAATATGGCTGAGAACCCCAGCTGGGGACGGGATAGCGTGTCGTACTTCGTCACGGGCCTTACGATATCGTAGAAACGGACGGACTGGAAAAAGTCTTTCCGGCTGCTGCTGTCTGCCACGCTGCCGGTATGCATGAACAGGAAGACCCTGTTATTGTGAATGAACACGCGCAGGAAGAACAGCATTTTCTGCTGCCGCATCACCGCCTCTGTACCGGGCATATTGCGGTAGGTGACCGGGTAGGACTTTTGCAGTTCGGCATTGCCCTGCGTGGCCATGTTGTTGATCATAGCGTTTACCAGTTCTTTTCTGTCGGCAGCCAGCTGCGGGATGTCCATACAAAAAGCGAAACCTACTTCACTATCATTACCACCGGTATACATGTTCCGGTTCATATTGGGCAGCGGGTAAGATATCGGGTTGCCGGGCAATACCACGCTATACCCTTCCGCGATCCTGTTCAGCGGGTATCCTTTCAGGCTGTCCAGGCGCTTGCGTTCGCGTTTGGTGACGCCCGTGAACGTGGCGGCTACGGGCGTAACGGTAAAGCCTTTGTTCTTCAGCAGGGAGAGCATGCCGTTCTTGCCGGGTAAATGGGCCACGCCCACCGCGGCGAAAACGCTGCCTTTGCCGATCAGCCGGGCGAGGTTGGCGGCCATTTCGTGGTTGCGGGATTCCAGGTGAAGATCTTCCCCGTCGTTTTCCCAGCTGCTTACCACATTGGTGATCTCCTGCAGATCGCCGTCATAATAAAGGTTCACCAGGGCATCGAGGAAAGCCACTCTCCTGTCCAGTATCTCTTCATCGGCCTCCATTCTGCCGGTATCCTTGCTATAACCGATACTCCACAGGAATACCTCCTTCTGTACTTCCGTGGCATCGGCGCTGAAGATGCCCAGCTGGTTTTGCAGCTTTTCGAGGCTGTGTACGGGCTTGCCGAGGCCGGTGGATTTCTGGTGGAACCATGCGTCCAGGAAAATGTTTTCCGGCTTTTGCGAAGGCCCCGCATTTTTACTGAGCGCTTCTTCCTCGTCGATGAGCAGCTTTTCTATGAACCACAATCTTTTCAGGTTCAATTTATCCAGCGGCGCCCCGGTCTTTTTCTGCACCAGGCTGTCCACATAATGATATTCATCCGCATTCAGCAAACGCCGCATATGGTTCACCGTATCCAGCAAAGGCCCGCCTGGCGACAGCATAAAGGTCATGATGGAATCCATATCTACTTCCATGGCAAACGAGCGGGTATTGCGCAGGGCGGTGAGCACGGAGTCGCTGAATTCGAACACGCGGCTGTCTTTCAGGTGCATGGTGCCGAAGAGGTAAGACGGTTCCTGCATGCCGGGGCCGGTGATGCGCCAGAGCAGCTGGTAATTCGATCTGTTATTGTGCTGGGCATTGGAGAGCAGGGATTGTGTGAGCAGGACCAGCAGGAAAACGGCCCTGTTCGAAAAGCGCCGGATATTCGTTGGCCGGCGGCAGGTATAGGTGGTAAACATCTGCCAAAGATAAGCTAATTTTGACCCGTTCAACATTCCAACGGCACAATGGGTTACAATAGCTTACAAGACTGTATCAATGATCTGGAACAGCATGGTCATCTCATCCGCATCAAACAGGAAACAGATCCCTATCTCGAAATGGCGGCCATCCACATGCGGGTATATGAACACGAAGGCCCCGCCCTCCTCTTCGAAAATGTGAAGGGCAGCCCGTTCCCCGCGGTTTCCAACCTGTTCGGCACGCTGGAACGGTCGAAATTCATGTTCCGTGATACGCTGGAAAAGATCAAGGTGCTGGTAGACATCAAAGGCGACCCTGTAAAAGCCATCAAACACCCTTTCCGGTACCTGAACGTAGCAGCCACGGCGCTGTCCGCCCTGCCCATGAAAAGCGGCAAAGGCGCCCCCATTAATTTTGGCCGCACGAAGGTCAGCGCGCTGCCGCAGATCGTGAACTGGCCGATGGACGGCGGGCCGTTCGTGACCATGCCGCAGGTGTATACGGAAGATGCGGACAAGCCGGGCGTAATGAACGCCAACCTTGGCATGTACCGCATTCAGCTGGGGGGCAACGATTATATCCCGGACGAGGAGATCGGCCTGCATTACCAGATCCACCGCGGCATAGGCATCCATCAGGCCAAAGCGAATGCAAAGGGGCTGCCGCTTAAAGTAAGCATATTCGTTGGGGGGCCTCCCGCCCATCCGCTGGCGGCAGTGATGCCGTTGCCGGAAGGATTGTCCGAATTGACTTTTGCCGGCGCACTGGGCAACCGCAGGTTCCGGTATTTTTATGACGATGAAGGTTATTGCATATCCGCCGATGCAGATTTTGTGATCACCGGTACGGTAATGCCGCATGAGAACAAACCGGAAGGCCCGTTTGGCGATCATCTTGGTTATTACAGCCTCACCCATCCTTTCCCGTTAATGAAAGTAAGCCGGGTATATCATAAAAAAAATCCGGTCTGGTCGTTTACCGTAGTGGGAAGACCGCCGCAGGAAGACACCAGCTTCGGCGCGCTGATCCATGAGATCACGGGCACGGCCATCCCGAAAGAAATTCCCGGCGTGCACGAGATCCATGCGGTAGACGCCGCGGGCGTACATCCGTTACTGTTCGCCATCGGCAGCGAGCGTTATACGCCTTACCTGCAAGAACGCAGGCCGCAGGAGATCCTGACCATCGCCAATCACATCCTGGGCAGCAACCAGCTGAGCCTGGCCAAATACCTGTTCATCTGCGCGAAGGAAGATGATCCTTCGCTGCATGTGCATGATGTGGCGCGGTTCCTGACGCATATGCTGGAACGCATCGATCCGGCGCGCGACCTGCACTTTTATACCAACACGACCATCGATACGCTGGATTATACCGGCAGCGGCCTGAATGCGGGCAGCAAGGTAGCGATCGCCGCGGCGGGGGAAAAACGCCGCGAGCTGTGGCGGGAACTGCCATCCACGTTCAGCCTGCCGCGCCCGTTCCACCAGTATAAGATGGTGATGCCGGGCGTACTGGCGGTGGAAGCGCCATCCTACGCCAGCGAGGCGCATACCGCAAACGAAATAAATATCCTCCACGAAGCGCTCAAAAATGAAAAGCTGGACGGCTTGCCGCTGATGGTGTTATGTGATGATGCGGGTTTCACGGCGGACAACATTTCCAATTTCGTTTGGGTGACATTTACCCGCAGTAATCCCTCGCATGATATACACGGCGTTAACAGCTTTACACAACACAAGCACTGGGGATGCCACGGGCCTATAATTCTGGATGCCCGCATCAAACCCCATCATGCGCCGCCACTGATCAAAGACGCTGCTGTGGAAGCGCGGGTAGACGAGATGGGTAAAAAGGGCGGCGTATTGCACGGGATCATATAATTCAGCACTTCCTACGGTGACCGTCACCGGAAAAATGGCGCAGAAGGCAATGTTAGAAGCACCTACCGCATTTGCCGCGCCGCGAGCATCCAGTGATACAGGCAGCAAACGAGCAGCACGGCCACGGCGCCCCATTGCGCACCGGCGGCATCGGAGGCCACACCCATCAGGAACGGGAAAATGGCGCCCCCTGAAACGCCCATGATCAGCAGGCCCGATACTTCGTTGGACCTTTCGGGCATCCGCTGTAAAGCAAAGGAGAACAATATGGAAAAGATATTCGCGCAGGCAAAACCCGCCAGTGCAACACCCGCATAGATAATGCCGGCATCGCGCGCGAACAGTAATACGATCATCGCGGCGACGGCGGCTATGCCGGATACCAGGTAGAAGCGTTTGGCGGACAGTTTAGCCAGCAAAATAGCGCCGAGGAAAGCACCCGCGGTTTTGAAAACAAAATAAACGCTCGCCACATATCCTGCCGCCTCGAGGGCCATGCCCGTTCTTTCCATCAATATCTTGGGCGCGGAAACATTCAATCCTACATCGATGCCCACCAGCGTAAGAATGCCGAGGAAATACAGGAAGATGGCGCGGTCTCCCAGCAGCGCGAAGCAATCCGCGATCGTGGAAGTATTTTCCTTACGGCCGTCTTCATGCAGCGAAGTAACCGTCAGCCAAATGAGCGACAGCAACGTGATGCCGGCAAATACCGGGAAGAGCCATTGCCAGTTATGAAAACGGGTAACGGCAAAAGCCGCGATGATCGGGCCGAGGAAAGACGATACGGCTTTAATGAACTGGCCGACCGTCAGGCTGCTGGTGAGCCTTTCCTTGCTCACCACATTGGTCAGCAGCGGGTTGAGCGCCACCTGCAGCAGCGTGTTCCCGATGCCGATCAGCGCGAAGGCCGTGAGCACCACCGGCAAGGTATAGGATACCATCGGCACCAGCAGTCCCAGCCCCGTCACCAGCAAACCCAGCTGCACCGTGCGTTTGCGGCCTATCCTGTTCATGAGCATGCCCGTGGGTACGGAAAAGATCAGGAACCAGAGAAAAACCGCCATGGGCAGCAGGTTGGACAAGGTGTCCGACAACGCGAAGTCTTTCTTCACGTAGTTGGTGGCAATGCCCACTACGTCTACAAAGCCCATGATGAAGAAGCCGAATAAAATGGGGGCCAGCCGTAATACGCTCATGTTGCTTGACATTGTAATTATTTTAAGTTCAGCAGCGCCATACGTGCGTACAGCTCCGCAATGCAGGATTCATCCAGCAGCCATTTGGGCTTGCCTGCTTCGTCCCGCGGATCGCTCCAGTTATGGTTCAGCAGGCCGTACCGGTCCTTGTTGTTCCATGCATGGTCTACCCGCGCGATGATGGCTTTCAGGTACACCGGATCTTTGTCTACCGCATAGAGTGCGCTGTATCCGCGGAACAGTACCGTGGCAAACCAGGGAAGATCGCAGAATTCGCTGCGCATGTCTTTCTGCGGCTTGCCGAAATAATGGTAAGCGGATACAGCGGTTTCCCTGGCATCGCGGAGGTACTTTTTCTCCCGTGTAAACCCGTAGAGCATCACCGCCGCTTCCAGCATCGCCCCGGAATTATAGGTGTAATAAGTCGGGTTGATGGCGCCGGTAGCGGTTTTAATATCATTCACGTACAGGCCGGCGGAATCGCGCAGATGCGTGTTCATCCATTCGTAGAACAGGATGCCCTGCTGCAGGTAATAAGGGTCCTTCGTGGCCTGATACAGCTTGAGGGCGGAGAGTGTAGCCATGCCGTTGCTGCAGGCGGGCTTCTGATCTCCGTGCCCTTCCAGCCAGGTCACCCCGCCACCCAGCACGCTCGTCCACCCGCTCATGATAAAGGCAAATACCTCCTTCGCCCTGGCAAGATAAACCGGGTTGCCCGTATTTTCGTATGCTTCCGCATAATCGATGGCTACCAGCCCGTTATCGTCATAATACCGGTCTACCTTTTCGAACTTCGAGGGGTAGGCCTGGTAACCGGCGGGTGTGCGCGTGGTATCGCGGTATGCGTACATCGCCGTCATCACCGAATCCAGGTAAGGTTGATAAGCAGCCTTTTCATCCGGCAGCCGCACCATGAGATTGGCGGAAGACACTACACCGCTGAGCGGCCACAGGTAGCTCACCTCCTTCGACTGCACATTGCCGTCCTGCATATAGGTGAGGGAATCCTTGAACTGCTGCGGGTAGTACTCGGAGAAAAGCCCGTGCTGCGGCACCCGGTACAGGGTCCATACGCGATGGAACATTTCCTCCGCCCGCCGCTTGTATTCATCCGCCGTCTGCACCTGCTGCGCGGCGGCCGACATCACTATAACGGTCAGGGCTATACTGAATAACGTCCTCTTCATTATTGTTCATTTTTCCATATCGAGATCCTGGCGTAGATCTCTACCATTCCAATATGCGTCAGCAGTGAATAATATCTTCCGAGGTCGGAGCCGGACCAGTCTTCATAAAACTGGAACGTTTCCGGCAGCCGGGCGTGCTGCCAGGCGTAGTCCACATTGTGCACCAGCGTGTTGATGTAGGTGGCGTTCTCGTCCAGCTCATACAGTTCCAGGTAGCCGCGCAATAACACCGCGGTGAACCAGGGGTCATGCGGTACAAAGAACCGTCCCTGGGGCACTTCGCGGGTGAAGACGTTGTAAGACGCCTGCGCCCATGCTTTCGCGTCCGCGAGGTATGCTTCTTCGCCGGTGATCTTGTACAGCAGGGCTGCGTTCTGTATCATGGCGCCGGAATTGTAAGTCCATTTCGCATAGTTGATGCTGCCGTCCTTTATCCAGATGGAGTTCCAGAAAGCCTTATCCACGGGATCCAGCATGTATTGCTTTACCCAGTTATACCAGCGTTTGCCGGACTCAAGATAGGTGTCGTTCTTTTCCTGCTGGTACAATTGCAGGGCCAGCGTAGCAGAAAGCGCGGTCACATTGGTGGCCTTGATGTAATTGGGATCGTCCGGATTGCCCATCACGCCTTCGTTCCAGTACAGGCCGCCGCCGGCTTCCGGGCTTTCACCGGAGGCACAGAACGTGTAACAGAGCTTCGCATTGCCGAGCAGTTGCGCGTCGCCGGTAACCTTGAAGGCTTCCAGCATGTCGATGCCGGTGATGGCGTTATCATCATAGAACCGATCCGCCAGTCCTTCGCTCACGGGAACGGACTGGTAGGCGGCGGGCGTTCTGGAAGCGTCCAGGTAACCAGCCATGCCGGCCAGGGTGCTGGTGTAATAACCCTGCGCGGTTGCGTCCGTATAACCCAGTTGCTTCAGCAGCGTAGCGCCGGTGAACATGGCGGAATACGGCCAGAGGTAAGCATACTTAGGATCGCCGGGCTGCGCGGGGAAGCTTTCCTTTACGTAGTTGCTGCCGCTGATACCGTAGTTTTTGTATATGTCATCGAGCGCCTGGCGTGCCTTGAGCTTGTAGGTGAGTTCCACGGTGGTGGTATCTCCCTCCACCTTCACCGGTACATCTTCCCGCTCCTTGTAGCATCCTGCAAGGGAAACCGCCGCGACTGCTATAACTAAAATGATCGATCTCATGTAAATGACTTTAATGATTCAGCAATTAATGCACGGTCAGTTCGTAGGAGTATTCTCCCTGTGCGTTCAGTTGCAGGGTAAAGTCCCCTGTTTTTCCGTCTGCTCCCGCCGGGTATTTGTAGGTGTAATCCCACTGTGAATTATCCACGGCCACTACGGTGTAGTAAGCCTCCGGCGTGTTGGCGTCCGGTGGCGTGGAGTTGGACTGGTTCACGCTGCCGTAGTACATGGCGCCGGGCGTTCCGCTGGCATCCGCGGTGGTGAACTGGAATTTGAAACGGTCGTCTTTCCAGCTGCCGAAGTCATAGTACGCGATGGCTACGTTCTGCGCGGCCCAGGTGCCGTCGCCGGCATAGGTGAGCTTTCCGATCACTTTATTGTAGGCGGATGCGAAAACGCCCGCATCGGTGATCTCTATCATTTCAGCGGCGGCATTGGCAAAGTCCAGGCGGATGCGGTAGATCTTTTCACCGGTCTGCTGGTTTTCTCCGCCTTCCTGCAACCTGGGGCCCTGAATAGAATAGGTCACCGGCGTGCCGCTGTTGCGGTCCACAAAGGTGTACGCACCGTCTTTCAGGCGGGTAAATATTTCAAATACGCCATCGGCGCCCAGTTTCATGGCTTTGGCGGCAGCCAGGTCCGCGCCGCCTTCGGTGGCTTCACCGGTGATGAAAACATTGGCGGGAATTTCGGTAAAGCCGGCCGGTCTTTCTATCACGATCACTCTCGAAGAATCCGCGCGCTTTTCATTGAGCCCTTTGCTGGCGATCACCGTCCATTGCAGGGAACCGGAGGTGGAAGGCTGAATGCCCGCTTTGCTGGCTACAGAGTTCAGCACTTTGTGGGAAAGCGACAGGGAGTTCTGCACACCGTTGCCGTTGGAGGCGATGGTATAGATGGGGCGCGTAAAGTCTCCGCCTACGGTATCAAAGGCCACTTCATACATCACCAGGCTGCCGTCTTCGGCCTTGGCGGGACTCCATTCAAAGGTCACCACGGCGTTGGTGGCGGGTTGCAGCTTGTAGTACTTGCCCGTTTCGGGGTAATACAATTCTTTCACAGTGGAAATATTGCTGTTGATGGTGTCTTCTTTTTCGCAGGAAGCGAATGTGCCGATGGCCAGTACTGCGGCCATCATGCTATATATCCTGAGTTTGAAAGTATGTGTCATGATAGTTTCTTTTGATGAGTGTTGATATAGGTTATGCAAGCGAACGGTCACCAGCCGGCGTTGTTCGGCAGCAGGTTATTGTTCATTTCAATGTCAGCCTGCGGTACCGGCCACAGGTAATGTTTGCTGGCGTCGAACACGCGGCGGTCCACCACTACGTGGCTGTTGCCTACCTTCATGCCGTAGAGGTTGCCGTTCATCACCGTTTCCGCAATTTTCCAGCGGCGGATATCGAATATCCGCTGGCTTTCGAGCGCCAGTTCCGTTCTGCGCTCTCGGCGCACGAGGTCTGTCATGCCCGGAGTGCCGAGGCCGGAATAGTTGGAGAAATTCAGGGCGGCGGGATCGGTGAACCCCGCGCGCTGCCGGAGCGCTTTGATCGTTTTATTCCAGGTGTCCTCATCCATCTGCCCCATCATTGTTTTTGCTTCCGCATACATCAGCAAAACGTCCGCATAACGGATCAGGATCAGGTTCAGACCTGAGTTGTTATTACCGTCCGCCGTGCGGTCGTAATACTTGCGGAAGTAATAACCGGTCTGGGAAGCGTCCGCCTTGTCTATCGCGTTATCCCCGGTGCCGGGCGCGGTACGGATGGTAACGGTCTCCCCTTTTTTAGTGACGAAGGAAGAGCCATCATGGATAATGGTGGCTTCGAGCCGCGGATCACGGTTCACGTACGGCGTGTTCTCGTTGTACCCGGAGCCGGTTTCCCTGATGCCCTTTCCGTTCGTCATGATGAAATCATCTACCAGTGACTGCGAGGGAGCCATACCGGTGATCAGGGTGCCTTCGGTAAAAGGAATAAAGAAACGTTGCATGGATTGTGTGCGCTGCACGGGCACAAATTCCATGTTGAGAATTACTTCGCTGTTATTTTCATTTTCCGGCTGGAAGATGCCTGAAAAAGAAGGGAACAGGGTGTATACGCCATAAGTGCCCTTCATGAATTCGTCCAGCACTTCGGCAGCATCGCTCCACTTGCTTTCGTACAGCAGCACCTTGGCTTTCAGGGCCGCGGCGGCGCCTTTGGTGATACGGCCTTTATCGCTGTCGCCGTATTCGCTGTTCAGCGGCAAGGTGGCGGTCACTTCATCCAGCTCTGTGAGGATAAAGCTGAGCACTTCCGCTTTGGCGGTGCGGGCGATCTGGAAACTTTCATCGTAAGAGATCTCGTGTTTGATCAGCGGCACATCGCCGTACCAGTTAACGAGATGGAAATAATGGAAGGCGCGGATAAAGCGGGCTTCCGCGAGGTAGCGCGCCTTCAGGCTGCCATCCAGGTTGGGCACCCGGTCTATGTTCGCCAGCAGGTTATTGACGTTGCGGATGCCGCCGAAGTGATAGCTCCACTCCCCCGCGATCCGGCTTGTACGGCCATCGTAAGCGCCCGCGGCAATGCTGCGCACGGCGCCGCCATTCACGGAGCTGGAGTTGAAGGAATTATCACTCAGACTTTCGTTGAAGAAATAATAGTCATCCGAATACATACCGGCGTAACAGTTATTCAGGATCTGCTCCGCCGCATCCGGGTTTTCCCAGAAGGTCAGGTCTGTGTCCTGGTAGGAAGGCCCGAGGTCGAGCTTCTTGCACCCTGCCGCTCCGAGCAGCAGCGCCCCCATCACAATTGAACAAAATATGCTTATCCTCATAATGCGATCATTTAAACGTGGTTAAAAGTTGATATCCAGCCCTACCGCCCATACTTTCTGAACCGGGTAGATGCGGCCGCTGGTGGCGCTGCTCAGCTGGTTCAGGTTGAGGGTACTGTTAAACTCCGTCAGCTCCGGGTCCATGCCGTTCTTCATGCCTGTAAGCGTGATCAGGTTCTGCCCGGTGAGGTATACTCTCACTTTCTGGATCTTCGCCCTGTTGGTGAGGCTGGCGGGCAGCGTATAACCGAGCTGCGCGTTCTTCAGCCTCGCATAAGAAGCATTGGTGAGCCAGAAGGTAGAGTTGGCCGCATTGTTAACGGATTCCGTGCCGATGGTCAGGCGCGGATAGGATGCATGCGGATTGTTCGGCGTCCACCGGTCGATGTGCTGTGAGTATACGTTATCCCAGTTGTTGTGGAAAGCTTCCACGCCTTCACCACGCAGGTATACATTCCTTTTACCAACGCCCTGTATGAAAATGCTGGCGTCAAAACCTTTCCAGGTCACGCTGTAGTTCAGCCCGAAGGTGTAGCGCGGGAATGGATTGCCCATCACGAAACGGTCGTTGTTGTCGATCTTGCCATCACCATTGCGGTCTACATATTTGATGTCACCGGGTTTTACCTGGTTCACGAAAGTAGGCTTGGGACTGTTCTTGATATCTTCAAGGCTCTGGTAAAAGCCGTCTGCCTGGTACCCGTAGTAAGAACTGATCGGGAATCCTTCGCGGTTGATATAGGTCACATCGCCTTCCTGTATAAAGGTCCTTCCCTTGAAGTCTACGATCTCGTTGAGGTTATCGGCAAGACTGGCGCCGATGGTATGGTTGAACTCCCCGGTCTTTGCACGGTAGTTCACGGCCAGCTCAAAGCCCTGGTTCTTCACCTTGCCCGCGTTCTGGAATGCCGGCGTAGCGCCGTACAGGCCGGGGGCGGGCAGTTGCAGCAGGATGTTGTCTGTTATTTTATGGAAGTAATCGTAGCTGATGGTCAGCCGGTTGTCCAGCATGGAGAGGTCGAAACCGATGTTGGCGGAGTTGGCGGACTCCCAGGTGATCACCGGGTTGCCTACCGCAAAGGAAGAGCCTGATTGCGGCAGGTTGTTGAAGCCGTACATATTGCTCACCGTCGTGTATACGTTCAGGTAGCCATAGTTGGAAATGATCTGCTGGTTACCCAGCTGTCCCCATGAACCGCGCAGCTTCAGATCGCCGACCTTCTGCTTCACTGTTTCCATGAAAGGCTCGTCCGTGATGCGCCATGCGGCGGAGAACGACGGGAAGAAAGCGCCGCGGTGCCCTTTGGCAAAGCGGCTGGAAGCATCGTAACGGAAATTGAACTCGAAATAATATTTGTTGTCGTAGGCGTAGTTGAACCGGCCGAATGCGGAGTTGAGCGCCCAGCGGTCCACGCGGGTACCGTAAGTATCGTTGAAGCCGGTGAGTGTTTCGGTGCCGGCGGTGGAATCACCTGTTACGTTATCCACGTTGAGCCGGCGCGTCTGGCTGTACTCGTTCTTCCATCCTTCCGTCGCATACCCCAGCAAACCTTTTACTTCGTGCACTTTGTTGAAAGTGCGGTCGTAGTTCAGGAGCGCCTGGAAGTTGTCCTGTATGCTTCTGGCATGGTTGACCGTTCTGGCGCTCTGGTTGTCTGAACCGGAGTAAGGCGTGTAGTCGATGGACTTGCGGAACTCATCCATGTTATTCACGCGGATGTCCGCACCATACACCACTTTGGCGGACAAATGGCTGGTAAGCGCGTATTCCGCGTTAGCCATATAGTTGTAGCTATCGTTGTTGTACAACCGGCGTCCGCCCTGTTCCAGTTGCGCGAGCGGGTTGTTGGAAGCGGTGGGCGCGAGGAAGTAATGGCCGTCCGCATCCTTAATGGGATAGATGGTGGGGATGCGGATGGCGGTGGAGATCAGCCAGTCGGAATAATAGGCATGCTCCCAGATCTTTTGCTTCGCATAAGCAAAGTTACCGCCCAGCTTCAATTTGCCCAGTTGGGTGCTAAGGTTGGCGCGGCCGTTATAGCGCTGATAGCCGTAATCCGGCCCGCGGTAAAGGCTGTTCTGGTCGAGGTACCCGCCGGAAACAAGGTAGGATACCTTACCAACGGCGCCAGTTACGCCCAGGTTATGATTATGCTGAAGCGCGGCGGGGCGCATCACTTCGTCCATCCACCATTTCTCCGTACCTTTTTCACCCTGCTCGCGGATCTGCGCGGGAGAGAACTGCGCGGACTGACCGGAATTGATCAGCGCTTCATTTTTGAGCTGCATATATTCCACGCCGCTTACCGGTTTGATGAGGAAGGTAGGCTGCTGCGCACCGGCGAAACCGTTGTAGGTAATGCGGGGCACTTTGTTGAGCTTTCCTTTTTTGGTGGTGACGAGGATCACGCCGTTCGCGGCGCGGGAGCCGTAGATCGCGGAAGAAGCCGCATCTTTCAGTACGCTGACGCTTTCAATGTCGTTGGGATTGATCAGTTCCAGCGAGCCCGGCACACCGTCTACCAGCACCAGGGGGCTGGAATTGTTGACGGTACTTACACCGCGCACGTTGATGTTCATGGCGGCGCCCGGTTCCGTGGCGTTCTGCTGGATGATCAGGTTAGGCGCGGCGCCCTGCAGCGCCTGTACGGCATTGGTAACAGGCTTCCCTTCCAGGTCTTTTGCCGTTACCACGCTCACGGCGCCGGTGAGGCTCGTGCGTTTTTGCGTGCCATAGCCTACCACTACCACATCCGACAAAACGCTGCTGGATTGTTTCAGCGATATGTTCAGCTGGGCGGCATCGGTAACGGCTACTTCCCGGCTGGCATAACCGATGGAAGAGAATACCAGCAACTGGTTGCTCCCCGCCGGGATCTTTAATGAGAAGTTACCTTCGGCAGTTGTGGCGGTACCAATACCGCTGCCTTTGAGCGAAATGGATACGCCGGGTATCGGCTGCTTCGTTTGTTCATCGGTAACGCGGCCGGTAATCGTACGAGATTCCTGCGAATAAGCGCTGTTGACTATTGCCAGTAACAGCAGCAGCACCATAAGCGGGCGCTTGATTTTGTGTGATAGCATAGGCTATAATTTTTTTGATCAGAGTGGAATGATTTTTATATAAAGCCCACAGCATTAAAACGCAGCGGGTTTGTCTGACAGTTCATACTCCAGCGTTCCTCCCTGCGTCAGCAGTTCGAAGGGAATGGCGTTGCGCCGCAGTTTTTTACCGTTGAATGTGGGCCGGTGCAGATAGATATTCTCCGCGCCGTTATTGCGCGTTACGATCGCTATCTTGTCGCCCTTGTAATATTTTTTATTCAGTTTGATCTCCACCTTGTTGAACAGGGAGGAGCCGATCTGCATTTCCGGTTTGGCTGCCGCGCCGCCCTGTACATCGAAGAGGCCGATGGCGCTCAGCACGTACCATGCGCCCAGCTGACCCTGGTCTTCATCCTGCCCGTAACCGTACCCATGAATGCCCTCGGTGCCGTAGAACTCGTTGCAGATGGCCCTCACCCACTTCTGGGTAAGATGCGGTTTGCCGGAGTAGTTGAACATCCAGGACATCTGCAGGCAGGGCTGGTTGCCGTGGTTGTAAGGAGCGCTGAGGCCGGAGAAAGCATCGATGGTAGTACCGCCGCCGAAAGTTGTTTTTTGCGCCGCGGTGAAGATGCTGTCCAGCCGCTTGTTGAATTCCGCCTTGCCCATTTTTTTGATCAGGCCCTGCGGGTCGTGCGGTACGTAAAAAGAGTACTGCCCCGCATTCCCTTCCTGGAAGCCGCGCCAGGGCTCGGTGGGTTTGAAATTGTCTGCGAAGCGGCCGTCGGCGTAACGGGGACGCATATATTTTGTTGACGGGTCAAAGATATTTTCCCAGCTTTTCGAGAGCTTCAGCAAAGTGGCGTAATCGCTTTTCTTCCCGAGCTTCTTTGCCCATTGGGCCACGGCAAAAGCGCTGAAGGAATATTCCAGCGTGTGCGAGCCGGAGAAGCACCACTGGCCGGGAGCCGGATCGATATGGTCCACATAGCCGTATTTCCGGAAGCGCTCCACATCGTCTTTACCCGCACCTTCCGGCCGGTTTTCATAACCGATCTCGTTCTTCAGCGATGCGGCGTACGCTTTGGCCACGTCAAAATCACGGATGCCGTAGTTATACGCGCCCGCCATCACGAGGCTCACGAAGTTGGTGCCTACGCCGGACACATATTTGCTGGAGGCAATGCCATCACCCAGCCAGCCGGCGTCGTTGTATACCAGCAGCTGGCTGCTGACGAAGTCGGAATAATATTCGGGATAGGCCAGCGCCCAGAGGGGCGTCAGGTTCCAGAAAGCGCCCCATACGGCGTCTGTGTTGTAATGGTTATGTAAGGGAACACCTTGTGCGTTCAGGGGGATCTGCCCCACGCCGCCGGTGTTTTTCGGATAAGCGCCGTTCACATCGCTGGCGAGGCCGCGGCCCAGCACCGCGTGATACAGGCCGGTGTAGAATTTCACATGGTCAGCTTCCGCGCCACCGGTTACGGTGATGCGGCCGAGGTAGTCGTTCCATTTTTTGCGGGCCTGCTGCTGCGCCTGATCAAAGTTCAGGGAAATGGCTTCTGCCTGCAGGTTGAGGCGGGCATTTTTGATGGAGGTATAGGAAAGGCCGAGGCGCACGGTAACGGCTTCCCGGTCTTTGGTGGCAAAGGTCAGGTACAGCCCCGCTCCTTTTCCGCTGATCGCTGTTTCCCCGGCGTTCTGCGTTTCACCGCAGAACGTACCGAAGGAGGCGGGCTTTTTGTCTACCTCCGCGGAAAAGTACATGGCTACCTCTGCGCCGCGCTGATACTTCTGCACGTACTCGGGCAGGGTGATCACGTAGCCTTCAATGCGGCCGTCGGGCGTGAGGTAAACGCGCGCATCTTTCACTTCGCCGCTTTCGCCCTGCTTGTTGCCGATATCGAAAAGGATATGGGCATCTTCGCCGGCGGGAAAGGTAAAGCGTTGAAAGGCCACGCGCTCGGTGGAGGTTACTTCCGCCTTGATGCCGTAACGTTTGAGTAATACGGAATAATAGCCCGCGGTGGCATGTTCGTCCGCGCGGTCAAAAGCGGAGCGGTAGCCGGATAAAGAGTCTTCCAGCTTGCCGGGGATGGTAATGAGCTGTCCTTTCGTGGGCATCAGTGAAACGCCGCCTACCTGGAACTCGTGGAAATTGGGGAACCCTTCAATGGAGGTGTGCCTGTAGTCGTATCCCACGGCTTCCCAGCCGTTGGGGTTTCCATAATGCCCGTTGGTGGACGGGCCCGGCTTTGCCATACCGAATGGCGATGCGCCGGGCGCAAAATGGAACCAGCGGCAATGCGCCGTACCGATCAGCGGATCTACATAACTGACGAGATCTTTCCTTTCCTGCGCACTGAGATGAGATACTGTAACCAGCAGCAACAACCAGAGCATCCAATTTACCTTTCTCATACCTTAATTGTTTTGTGATGATGAAAGTCCGGAGTATATATATACCCCGGACTGTTCCGTTTTATTTTACAAAAGCCTTTACCACCTTCGCGGTAGCATCGCCTTCGTTGATGATCCTGTAAGACCCTGCCGCGGCAGGTATCGCAAATGTTTCCGCGTAGCTGTACCGCTGCCGGAATCCATTGGCGGTTTCTACGAGTATGGATTGGCCTTCCACCAGCATCAGCACATGGCATTTGTTGCCGGTTTCCACCTTAACGCTGCTGGCAAATTCTATCCGGTGCAGATCATAAAAATGTTCCGCGTGGGTAGGTGCGTGCACCAGTTGCCAGTCTGCTCCCTTATCTATCACCTGCTGTTTCGAGATCAGCTCTTCCTTTACCTTCGCGCCTTTGCGGCTGAAGTCGAGGTTTTTGAAAGCGTGATCGATGTTGATGGGCCTTGGCTTGCCGTTGAGGTCCAGCCGCACCCAGTCGTACATTTTAAAGGTGAAGATGTAGGGCGTGGCGCTGACTTCCAGCACCAGGTTGTCTTTCCCGGAGCTGTGCACCGTGCCGTTGGGGATCAGGAAAAAGTCGTGTTTGTTCGCCTCATGCACCTGCACATACTTTTCAATGTCGATCGCCTGGTTAGCGGCTACGCTTTCTTCCAGCGCCTGGCGGAAAGCGGCGGGATCGATATCGTCCTGGAAGCCCAGGTATACCTTTGCGCCCTTTTTGCAATCCAGCATGTAATAGGTTTCGTCCTGCGTGATGGTTTCACCGAACTGCTCCTGTATGTACTGCACACGGGGGTGGCACTGGATGGAGAGGTTACCGCCATCGAAGGTGTCCAGGAAATCGAAGCGGATGGGAAAATCAATGCCGAAGCGTTGCTGATCCTGTCCGAGCACTTCCTTTGAATGCTCCATCATCAGCCAGTCGAAAGCTATTTCGAGCAGGTTGCCATCGCTTTCAAACACCAGCCCGTTTTCCGGAACGATCATTTCAAAAGACCAGGCATAGTTCACTTCTTCCTTGTTGAGGCCGGGAATTTTTTCCTTCATCCAGTCACCGCCCCATGCGCCGGCCTCGAACCAGGGTCGTACGCGGAAAGCGTTGCGGGAGAGGTATTGCAGCCCTTCGCTGATGTGGGCGTGACTGGCCCAGCTGATCTTTTCTTTCCACTGACCGTCCGCGATCACTTCGATGCGGGACAGTATCTGCTGCTTGTGCGCATTGAGCAGCACCCAGTCAACGAAGTAGAAACGCTTGTAGGTTTCCTGGTTATCGTCCCAATGCTGCTTGCCGAGGTTGTTGGCCGTACGGGCGCGCATGCGGTATTGCAATTCGTTCTTGGGAAGATCCACATACACCACCGGCGCCTGCAGCGCCGCGAGTGCCGCGCCCACGCCAATAACAAGGGTGATGCCTTCAGCGGCGGGCTGTATATTTTGTAATTTTTCGTTATCGAAAAAGTCTTTTAAAGTAATGGAAGCCCTTCTCCCCCATACCGTTCCTTTCTCCCCGAGGAAAGGCGCTACCAGCGTTTCTATTTCACCGGAAGATTTCATGAGTGTGGAGGTGTATACGAGGTTCACGGCTACGCCGGCAGCCGTCAGCTCCCGCTCGAGGGAGCTGCCCATATACTCCCAGTCGTTACCGATATATCCGTCAATCAAAATAACATTACGGCCGGTCATCCAGTCAGCAAGGCTGGCATATCCGCTCCGGATCCTGCCTGCTTCCAGCCGGGCGAAAGGGTACATGTCGTACGTACCCGCCGGGGGAAGCTGTTTTTCTGCCGTTGTAGCCGGCAGCAGGGGTTGGGTTGTTTTTCTCCAATTCATCATAGTGTTCATTTTCTATCGCGCATTGTTATTGTCGTGACCGAGTATGGATTTGCATAACCACGCGGCGCCGGACAGCGCGGAGTTTTCACCGCGGCCGGAAATATGCACGCTTGTCTGTATGCTGTTTTTCCGCAGACTAGCCTGCAGTGCGGGCAGGAAGTAAGGGTGTGCCTTGCGGATATTGCCGCCGATCACCAGCCGCTCCGCTTCAAAATCCCGCAGCCAGGGAGATAATACTTCGCCTAAAGCGTGGCCCAGTTCCGTGAACAGCGCCAATGCCGTGGCATCCTCCTTCTCCGCCAGCTCCCCGATGCTTTTCACTTCGCTCAGGCGCTGCCCGGTGCGCTGTTGATATTCGTTCAGCAGCCAGCGGGAGGAGATATAATCTTCCGCAATGCCGGAGCGGTAAGGCAGATGATAGATGTATCCTTCCGGCGGCACGCCTTTTCCTTCGTGAACGATGATGTTATCCCGCAGGAAAGTTCCGCCAAGACCGGTACCCAGCGTAACCGCCACCATCCGGCTGCAGCCGGCGCCTTCTCCCGCCCAGGCTTCGCCGAGGGCGAAACAGGAGGCATCGTTTTCGAAATAGATGCCTTTCTCAAACTGCAGGGACGCTTCCAGTGCCGTGCGGATATTAAGCCCATAAAGAGATTCGTATTTGGCGACACCTTTGATCAGCGATATGCCACCGGGATAATCGAAAGGCCCCGGCATGGCGATGCCGATGGCGGCCACTTCCTTGTTGGCGGCGGAGAGCACATGCTCGATAGCGGCCGTCCACCGGGAAAGGATATCTTCTGCGCCGGCGCCGGCATTCACGGGTTCCTTGTACTTGGATTCATCGACTACCGCGCCATTGGCAAGATCTACCAAAGCCGCCGTAATGTGGGAACCACCAATATCCGCACCGATCACATAATTATTGTTCATATGTTTGAACATATTAAGAATGAAGAAAAAAATTCTCCTTTTCCTGCGTGGAGCAAAAAAAGGAGGTCATAACGGATCAGCTTTCTGATCTGATTTCAATCGAATAAGTGAATTTGTCGGACCTGTAGAAGCCGACATTGTATTCCACTGGTCTGTCGCCCGGATCGTACACGAAGCGTTCCCTGAAGAGCACGGGGCACTTAGGGTCTACCTGCAGCTTTTTAGCCACATTGCCGGCCATCAGCGCACTGATATGTTCGCTGGAACGCACGACAACGATATCGAATTTTTCGGACAACAATTGATACAACGGCCGGTTCAGGTCGTCATTTGCTGTAAGGGTGATACGTGGATGGAAGTAACTTTCGAAGTAAACGATCGGTTCGCCGTTTACGCCTTTGAGTTTACTGAGTTTGCAGACGGGCGTGTTGAGCGCAATATTGAAAAAGCCGGCGAGCTTTTCATCGGCTTTTACTTTTTCCAGCGTCAGCAACAGGTTGGAGGTGATGATACCGCGTTTGGACATCTCCTTGGTGAAGCTTTGCCAGTCCTGCAGGCTGGTGGAAAGCTGCCGTTGCGCCACTTTTGTGCCCACACCCTTTTTCCGGGCGAGCAAACCTTCGTATTCCAGCTTGTTGGTGGCCTGCCTGATGGTGTTCCTGGAAACGCCGAGCCGGTTGGCCAGCTCCACTTCCTTCGGCAGGAAGGAGCCGTTCTGATATTCCGGCTGGCTGATCAGGTCCCGCAGCAGTTCTTCCACCTGTATGTGGAGCGGTAATTTGCTTTTATGGTCTATCTTCAAACTCATGTATGAATGTTCAAACATACTAAAGTTTTGGAGAAAAACAAATTTCTGTTAATTCTTTTTTTTGGATGCCTGCGTACCCATAAGAAAAGAAGTTATCTATAAGGATAACGGAGCCGGGGCCGCTTGCAGAATGCGCGTGGTTGCTGCCTGGACATCCTTTTTTCATACTTTTGGGCAAATTCGTTAAACCCATGCAAACAACGGATATAGCCGGATATATGAAATTGCATTTCCCCGACCTGGAACCTTCCCTGCGCGAAGCCATCGCCCGTACCGGCATGCTCCGTGAAGTGCCCGCGGGCGAAACACTCATGCGCAGCGGGCAGTTCCTGAAGTATACGATGCTGGTGGCGGAAGGCCGCATACGGGTATACCGTGAAGGAGAAACGGAAGGAGAAATATTCATGTATGATCTTGAACCAGGCAGCGCCTGCGCATTGTCCATGATCTGCGCGGCGTCCGCAAAGGAAAGCAAAGTGATGGGAAAAGCGGAAACCGATGCCGTTGTTGTTATGCTGCCCATTGAGGAAATGGAAAACCTGATGCGTGAATACAAAAGCTGGTACCGCTTTGTGGTAGAATCTTACCGGAGCCGTTTCGAGGAATTGCTGGAAGTACTGGACAGCATAGCATTTCACAGTATGGACGAACGTTTGCAGCTTTACCTTGCCAAACAATCTGCAAAGCTTGGCAACAGCATATTACAACTGACCCACCAGGAAATAGCCACCGATCTTAATTCTTCCCGCGAAGTTGTTTCCCGGCTGCTGAAAAAGATGGAGCAGCGGGGCCTGGTAAGCCTTCACCGCAATGCAGTGGAAATAAATTTCCCTGTGTAACCAAAGTCACCAATTTTGGCCGCGGCATGGATGAGTTTTGCATTATTAAAACATCCATGCAATGATCATTGGTTATCTGGCTGCGGCTTTGCTGCAGCCCTGGCCCTGGTATGTGGCTGGCCCCTTAATAGGTCTTACGATGCCGGCCCTGTTGCTGCTCGGCAACAAATCCTTTGGCATCAGCTCTTCCCTCCGGCATATGTGCGCGGCCTGTTCTCCGCGAATTCCATTTTTTAATTACGACTGGAAAAGCGAAGCCTGGAACCTGTTCTTTGTAGCGGGAATATTCCTGGGCGGCATTGTATCAGCCTTCTGGCTAACTGCTCCCGGCGCCGTAGAGGTGAACCCTGCGCTGGTCAAAGAACTGGCTGGCTACGGGATTGGTACCGGCGGGCTGATGCCGGAAGACCTGTTCAGCTGGCAATCGCTTTTCAGTTTTCGGGGGTTGCTAATAATAGCGGGCGGAGGCTTCCTGGTGGGCTTCGGGGCCAGGTATGCCGGAGGCTGTACAAGCGGGCATGCCATTATGGGCCTGTCAACGCTTCAATGGCCTTCGCTGGTGGCGACCTGCTGCTTCATGGCGGGCGGGCTGCTGATGACGAACTGGCTGCTGCCGCTTATTCTTTCTCTTTAAAAAAAACTGCTGAAAATATGATGAAGCATCAGAAAATACCTGTACCGGTTTATGCGGGCCTCACAGAAAAATGGTCCGGACAAAAATGGTATTATTTGTTCAGATATGCATTGGTTGGCCTCCTGTTCGGGATCGTATTCGTAAAAGCGGAAATTATCAGCTGGTACCGCATCCAGGAAATGTTCCGGTTCCAATCTTTCCACATGTACGGCGTAATCGGCAGCGCGGTGCTTACAGGCATGCTGTCCGTCTGGTTGATCAAAAAATTCAGATGGCGGGCCATGAACGGGGAACAGATCACTTTTCAAAAGAAAAAATTTCATAGAGGGCAGGTCTTCGGCGGTTTGCTATTCGGTTTGGGCTGGGCGCTGACCGGCGCCTGCCCCGGCCCGCTGTTTGCCCAGATAGGCACAGGCGCCACCGTGGTAACTGTCACTTTGCTGAGCGCGGTTACGGGTACCTGGGTATACGGCCGGTACCGTGAAAAACTGCCGCATTGATGAAACAATCATCACCGCTTTTGGTGACTGAGGTCACCGTTTCCCTCCCATCATCGTACTAATTTGCATACAGATTAAAATGATCAGATAATGAAAATACAGCAATTCGAAGACCGGCCGCTGGCGCATTATTCCTACGCGGTTCTTGATGAAAGCGTATCGGAAATAATATTGATCGATCCCGCCCGGGACATAACGCCTTATCTGGAGTTTGCGCGGAATCACAACGCCAGGATAACAGGCGTGATAGAAACGCATCCGCATGCCGACTTTGTAAGCAGCCACCTTGAACTGCACCGCCATACCGGCGCCACGGTTTACTGTTCCCGGCTGCTGGGCGCGTATTATCCGCATACGGGTTTTGACGATGGGGACGAGATCGTACTGGGAAAAGTGAAACTAAGGGCGCTGAATACGCCGGGGCATTCTCCTGACAGCATCAGCATCGTACTGGAGCATGAAGGAACGGACAAAGCGGTGTTTACCGGCGATACACTGTTCGTGGGCGATTGCGGCCGCCCGGACCTGCGTGAGCATGCGGGAAGCATCATGGCGGCACGTGAGGTGCTCGCCAGGCAAATGTATCATTCGCTCCGCAACAAGCTGGGCACGCTGAACGATGCCGTGAAAGTATACCCCGCACATGGCGCAGGCTCCCTTTGCGGGAAATCCCTCAGCCAGGAAAGCAGCAGCACCATAGGCGATGAAAAGCGTTCCAACTGGTCATTGCAAGAGATGACGGAAGATCAGTTTATTGCAGCACTGATCAGCGACCAGCCGTTTATTCCTCCTTATTTCGGATATGATGTGGAGGTAAACCGGAAAGGTGCCGATACCCTGCAAGATGCGCTCGCGAAGGTCAGCACTTCCAGTACGCCTGTTGTGCCGGAGCCGGGTGCGCTCATTATCGACGCGCGGCCTGCCGGTATTTTCAAAAGTGGCGCCCTGCCGGGGTCGGTTAACCTGCAGGAAGGCAATGCCTTTGAAACCTGGCTGGGAACACTGGTGAAACCCGGTGAAACCTTTTATCTCGTTGCTGAAAATCCGGAAAAATTTTCCGTGCTTGCCGCACGGGTTGCGAAGATCGGGTACGAGCCGTTCATAAAAGGGGCATTTGTACTAAAGGAAGGCCCGGTTAAAATGGAACAGCTGGATATCGCGGATTTCAAACTGAACGAGGCTGCTTATACGATCCTCGACATCCGCAATGCGGCTGAAGTAGCTGCCATGCCTGTGTTCAGGGATGCATTGCACATCCCGCTCCATGAGCTCAAGGAAAGAGCAGGCGAAGTACCAGAAGAAAAACCGGTGGTCGTGCATTGTGCGGGAGGCTACCGCAGCGCTGCCGGAAGCAGCATCATGGCGGAAGTGTTGCGCGGCAAAACCAGCGTATATGATCTGGGGGAAACAGTGAAAGAATTTACCCTGCCGGTGCAACAGGTTTAAATCAAGAGCCTTCCAGCATTTCATGGTACGGATATAAAGTTAAAGGGGCCGCCTCAAAAGTAACTCGATGGCAGCCCCTCCCATAACTGTCATCAGCGCCATGCGTCGTCATACGCATTTTTGATCAGCGCTTCGGGTGATCCCAGGTTTGTATTGCGGGCATTGCTGTGCCATGCTACCTGTACGTTATTGGGGAAATGCATTACTACGGTATACACGCCCCTCGTCAGGCTATCAGCCCACACGCCGTTTTTGTAATAGTAAGCACCATGTTTGCCGGTGATCGTTCTGTCGTAACCCATAAAATCTTCTTTCATCTTTTTCATCATCGTATCGCTCACCAGCTTGCCTTCCTCTCCTGCCGCCAGCACGGCTGCCATTTCGGGGCTGTTCATGTACCAGCCACCGGGACCGGCTTCCAGGTAAGTGGTGTAGGTTGTGATGCCGGACAGACCGGGTTGTTTGAAATTGTAATAGAGCGTCATCCTTCTGTCCATGTTCTTCGGAGTGATCGTACCGGATTCGTTCCAGGGGCCTACGTTGATCTTTGACCAGTCCGGGATGCCCGCCTTCTTGAAGATCTTTTCACGTACGTAGGTGCGGTGGAATTGCGATACCACCTCGTCCGCCGCCGCATCGCTCAGACCTTCCAGGCCCTTGGTGCCGTTAACGATGCAATAGAGCAGTACACGGCAAATTGAATAGTTGCCATTGCGGTAAACGTAAGCGGCTTTGCCGTAGCCTGTTGTGGGCTGCTGCATGGTGGCGCGTATGGCCTGGTAATCGCCATCGCCTACGTGCTGAAGGCCGGCGTAATGCTGTAGCAACAGAGCCACAGTCAGCGGATTGTTCTCTTCAGGGATGTTCCACCATGCAGGCAACAGGTCAACGAGGCGTGCTTTTTCATTCTGGCCTTTGTCTTCCAGCGCCTGCAGGATCGCGAAGGCGGTGATCGTTTTTGAACAGCTGCCGGTGCCCTGGCGGGTCAGTATCTCGTAGTCTACTTCTCCGTCTTTGGGGTTGCGGGCTTCACCACCGAAATCGTATTTCACGATCTTGCCGTTCTGGCTGATCGCAAAAGAATAACCGACCGTTTTGCCGTCGCAGGCAGCTTTGAGGTTTTTGCGGAACAGTTCGGCGTCGAAGCCTTTGTTTACAAAATCATCGATTTTTTTACAACCGGAAATAACTGCTCCGGTGAGGGCCAGCCCGATAGCGGCTGTTTTGATCATAGTTTTCATTTTCGTTAGATTTTTTTGAGGTTTATGCGTGCAAGGTAGTGTGGCCGGGGACGCAGGCGCTGATGGTTTTAACGGAACGGGGGTTTGGGTTAACGTATCTTTCTTTCTGCTGCTACCATGCTGCGGCGGTATGGGATCAGTATGGGAACACCGAAAGATCGCTGAAGGCAAGGTGGACTTGATGTGGTGATGATACGGTTTTGATTTGCAGTAGAAGAATGCGGGGGACAGTGTTTCCAGGGCATGGAGAATCTTCCCGCAAGATGGAGATTGCAGGAAAAGATGGAGGTTTCGATGTTTTTGTGAAGGTGTGGGTTGTAACGTTCAACGGATGTTCACCAAAATATTGCGCTCTGGCCGGGTGAAGACCTATTCCCTTTGGATAACATGCCGGGGATGATTCGCTTGTGATTGCTGCTCTTGCCGTGCCTGCATTGGGGTTGATGCATCCAGTATTGCTTGTAACCGTTGCTGTAAAGCGGTCTGCTGCCCGTGTGAGGGCTTGTGAAAGACCTGTGCTGTTTCCGGTTCTCTTACGGCGATGATGTCTGCCGCAAGGTATTTCCTGTTATTGGAGGGAGCGTTGCCGTTCATGCCTCTTACCTGCAAAGTCACTATTAATGTGCCCTTGCCCGGTACATCCACATCCAGTGCGGCACCTGCGAAAGATTCGCGGGTGTTGAGCATGATCATGGCAGTATCTGTACGTACTACGCGGCGCTCTGTAAAACTGATGCGGGTGGCGATCACTTTTACTTCAAACGCGGTGATACCTTTGAACTGCGGCAGCTCCTGCGCGGGAATATGCAATACGCCGTCTTCAGAGAGTGTGGGGTCCATGCAGAAGAACCGGTCTGTTCCCGTGTGCTGATTAAACCGGAAGCCCGCCAGCGCGGCGTTGTTCTCCCTGCCGGCTTTGATCAGCAGCCTGTTCAGCCGGTTGATATGACTGCCGTCGTAAGGAATATCCAGCGCATCAGCGAAAGCGCTGCGGATGAGGCGCCCTTTTTTGCTGGCTGCACCGAAGCGCAGGGCGGCGCGTTTAGTGGCTTTGGTCTGCCGGACGGAGGCCGGCATGCTGCGGAAATAATGTTTACCATCGCGGTAATAGCCGATCATGTTGGCGGCTTTCCCCGTGAAGGTGAACAAAGATGTTTGCGTAGCCATAAAGCGATTGTTTTGGTTATTGTAAATATAACACAAATAAAAGAACGTTACCAGACCTCCTATCAACGAGGGATAAAAAATACTTTTATGCAGTTGGAGATTTGATCTGAGAATGAGCCGCGGTTGTGATAAATGCCTTATACTTCCTGTAAGGCTGCCTTGCAGGAAGTATAAGTGGTGTACGTTTGGAACCTTAATTGTCTTTCTGATTTCTCTTTTGAACTTCTTTATAGCGTTTATAAGCGGACTTAGCGAGCCTATCGAGCTCCTTGCTTTTATAATACAACAAAGTTCGATTTAAGACTGCCTTTAAGCCTTCTTCCCTGTACACAGTTGGCGGAAGAATACTTTGATAAAATGCCTTCCCTACGCTATCTGCCTCTTTTGCAAAATCATCGTGCCCGATCAAGTCGAAATTTATTGCCGGCGAAACATCATTAGAATCGACTTGTGGCTTCGATTGTTTAATAGCGGAAATAGCTACTATGTTTTTGTACGTGTCCGTCCATACTTCCTTCTGTGGCTGGCGCTTTTGAGAGGCACACCCATAAAAAAAACATATTGCCAATAAGACCAGTTTAAAATATCGCATTTTTTAAAAATTAGTGAAGTTCTCAAAAATAAACTGCATTCACATGTCCACTCGCGCCAAAACTACCGGGATAATTGGGTATCATTATGATAAAATTTTCTTCATGGAAATAGTGGGATTTTAAGTACAAACTATTTCGAATATAAACAAAAGAACTTCTCCTAAAATGTCACGTTTATGTATTTTTATATTCGATAAACGAATTTTGCACGACTAGTTATGGGCGCTTGTTCGTTCTGTATCGGAAAGTATTCTCCTTTTGAAAACAGGTACAAAAATGTACTATCGTATGAACATGAAAAGCACCCTACTGGCCGCACTGCTCTGTTTCAGCACCGTCTGCGCAAATGCCCAACGGCCATCTGTCATTCCATTACCACAATCGTTACAATGGAACACGGATCAGTTTGCACTGGAAAAATGCAGGGCTATCGTCATAACACATCCTTCGT
This sequence comes from Chitinophaga cymbidii, assembly GCF_007992715.1. Lineage (GTDB taxonomy): Bacteria > Bacteroidota > Bacteroidia > Chitinophagales > Chitinophagaceae > Chitinophaga > Chitinophaga cymbidii. The sequence goes on along the minus strand of NZ_BKAU01000004.1, from coordinate 38,509 downwards.
TAAAAAAAGAAGCGGTACACCTGCAACAGATGATCGCTGAAAAGGCGCATACTGTAAGCATTGTTGAGGCCAGCGCAGCGGAAAAGCTTTCCATCACACTAAAACTGGATACGGTAAAGGCAGGCAGATTGGCCGCGGAAGCTTACCGGCTGGAAGTCAGCCGCAACGCCATCATCCTCACCGCCAACACTCCTCACGGCATATTCAACGGACTGCAAACACTCTCCCAGCTGACGGACGGTAACGGATTTGTGCAAGGCTGCCGCATTACCGATTATCCTGCATTCGCATGGCGGGGATATATGGTGGATGTAGGCCGGAATTACCAGTCCCCTGCCCTGCTAAAGCAGCAGATAGACATCATGGCCCGCTACAAGCTGAATGTTTTTCACTTTCACCTGACGGAAGATGTTGCCTGGCGGTTGCAGATAAAAAAATACCCGCAGCTGACGGCGGCGAAAAACATGTTACGCAATAAGGGATCATTTTACGGTATCGATCAGATGAAGGAGCTGATCCGGTATTGTAAGGACAGGTATATTATGCTGGTGCCGGAAATAGATATGCCGGGGCACAGCAAAGCATTCACCCGTGCCATGGGAGTGGATATGCAAAGCCCGCGGGGTGTAGGCATCATAACAGATATCATCCGCGAGGTGTGCAGCACTTATGACATCTCTTATCTGCACATTGGCGCTGACGAGGTGAAAATAACGAACGAACAGTTCCTGCCGGAGATCACAAGGATCATCCGGGAATATAAAAAGGAAGTGGTGGGATGGGCGCCCGGCGGCAATTACGACGATCGCACGATCCACCAGCTATGGAAGCCGGAAGACGTTAAAGGCGGCACCCGGTATATAGATTCCCGCTTCCTGTACATCAGCGACTTTGACCCGCTCAACAGCGTGGTGACCATTTTTAACCGGCAGATGGGCGGAAAGTCCTATGGTGATTCCAGCTTACTGGGCGCGGAATTTTGCCTGTGGAACGACCGGAAAGTACGGCAGGAATCCGACCTCATCACCATGAACCCTGTTTACCCTGCTATGCTGGCTTTTTCCGAACGCAGCTGGAGAGGCGAAGGCTATCCCGGCGTGGTATTCAGCATAGGTCCCGATTCGGCGGACAGGGCGCAGGCATTTACGCAATTCGAAAAACGGTTAACAGACCATAAACGGAAATATTTTACCACGCTGCCGTTTGTTTATGTGAAACAAACCCATATCAAATGGAATTTATTTGGCCCTTTCGATAACAACGGCGATCTAAGCGCATCCTACTGGCCGGAAATGAAAACCGCCTCGCCGCAGGACTCCACCCCTGCCGTACAGGCCACCGGTGGCACAGTATGGTTGTGGCATACGCATGGCCCTCCCGTTAAAGCCTGGCTTCCGACGCCGGAAGAAAACACTACCTGGTATGCCTATACGCGGTTCTGGAGCGATGCTGATGCGGTGATGCAAATGTGGCTGAACTTTAAAGATCTTTCCCGCTCAGGCGCCGATGCCACGCCACCCAAAGGCGAATGGGATTATATGAAAAGCAGGTTATGGATCAACGGGGAAGTGATAGCGCCTCCGCAATGGGCGCACCCCGGCCGTTCCTCCGGCAGGCTGGAAGAGCCCATGACCGATGAAGGATTTTACTACCGCCCGCCCCGCGCCGTGAAAGTTCAAAAGGGATGGAATACCGTGCTGGTGAAACTTCCGATGAGCGCCTTCGATCCTGACCTGGACTGGCAGGTACCACCCAAATGGATGTTTACAGTGATACCGGTGCGCCGCGGGAAGGGAATCAACTGGTATGCGGACGAGATCAGGTTTCAGCCGGGAAAGGCAGGAAAATAAAATAACACCGGCCGCTCCCGCCGGATTCGCCTTTCAATGACGTACATCATCCCCACCCGTCACCACCATCATTCTTTTTTCATTGTATCCATCAGAAATTCGGGTTGTCAAGTTATATCAACACCATGATATCATCCACCCGAAATATTACAAACGTTCTCAAATATCTGCAGATCGCCGTGCTGGGCAGCGCTGCCTTATATTTCGGGAAAACGCTCTTCATTCCGCTTTTCATGGGCCTGCTGATCGCCATGGTCATGTACCCCATAGCCCGGCGCCTGGAAAATAAAGGCGTAACAAAGATCATTTCCGTCACCTTTTGCATCACCATTGTTGCCGTCATTTTTGCAGCTTTGATCGGTCTCCTGCTCTGGCAGATGCGGACCTTTATACGGGATTGGCCAATGGTCGCGCATAAGCTGGAAGAGGTCTTCCGGCAAGTCCAGCTGTGGCTGGCGAAAAATTTCCAGTTGACAACGGAAGTACAGGATGGATGGCTTCAGAACCATGCCGGCAACCTCGTCAGTTTTCTGGCCCCGGCGCTGAGAGGCATGGTGAATGTATCGGCCAATACCTTGTTCATGCTGTTCATGATCCCCGTTTTTGCGGCTTTATTCCTTTATCACCGCCAGGTGTTCGTCAGGTTCCTCCGGCAGTTTTTCGGCCCCCGGTATGAAGGCCGGCTGGAACAGATAATACAACAGGTGATCGGCACCTATTTCAGGTATATCAAAGGAATGATCATGGTATATATCATCGTGGGCATATTGAACAGCCTTGGATTGATGGCGCTGGGCATCCCTCACGCCATATTATTCGGCATGCTTACCGCGATCATGACCATTATACCCTATTTCGGCATCATCATCAGTGCGATGTTACCGGTTTCCGCCGCCTGGGCCACCCATGAGTCCATCTGGTATCCGCTTGGAGTGATCGGCGTATTCTCTTTTGTGCAATACCTGGAAGCGAATGTTATTTTTCCGAAAGTGGTAGCGGTACAACTGAACGTCAGTACATGGGCAACGCTGGTAGCCATTCTCGCGGGGAGCATTATCTGGGGTATGGCAGGCATGGTGCTGTTCATTCCCTTTGTAGCCATACTCAAGATCGTGGCAGACCATATGAATGACTGGAAGGGCCTCCGGATGCTGCTATCCCGGAACCCTCCGATTTGATACACCGTCAATTCATTATCATGGAAAATTATATCATGGATTTCTCCAACATCAGGCTTGCAGATGTTCCGGAGGTAGGAGGCAAAAATGCGTCCCTCGGTGAAATGACCGTAGCCATGTCCCGTACCGGTATCCGCGTTCCTGAAGGTTTTGCTGTTACAACAGCGGCATTCAGGGATTTCATGGATGCCAACAAGCTGCGGGACTGTTTTAACCTGCTGGATCAGCTGGACCGTGAGAACTACGCGAACCTGCATGAAACCGGCGCCGCGATCCGTTCAAGGATACTGGAAGGCAGGTTGCCGGAGCCTGTTACCGCACAGATCGTGCAGGCATATGTAAAGCTGTCCGCCGGTACGCCACTGTCTGTAGCGGTACGCAGCAGCGCCACCGCCGAGGATATGCCCGACGCCAGTTTTGCCGGCCAGCACGATTCCTTTCTCCACATTACCGGCATAAAGGATCTGCTGCATGCTGTTGTACAATGCTATGCCTCTTTGTTTACTGACAGGGCAATTAAATACCGGGAAGAACGAAAGATCGGACATGCTGCGGTGGCCATCTCCGTGGGTGTTCAAAAAATGGTAGCAGCGGACACCGGTTGCTCCGGCGTCTGCTTTACCCTCGAACCTGAAAGCGGCTGCGGGAATATCATACTGATCACCGGTGTTTGGGGCCTCGGCGAAAATATTGTGCAGGGCACTGTAGAACCGGATGAATATTATGTGTTCAAACCCTCGCTCCGGATGGGTAAACAAGCCATCATCATGCAGAAAACGGGTAGAAAAGAAACCATCCTCCGTTATGCGAAAGACAGCCCGGCACTTGAACGCGTGGATACACCGGAAGACAAAAGGATGACACCCGTTCTCGAAAGCGGGGAAATAACCATGCTGGCCAACTGGTCGCTGGCCATTGAAACGCATTACCGCTGCCCGATGGACATTGAATGGGCAAAAGACGGTTCCGCCGGTGATATCTATATCCTTCAGGCTCGCCCGGAAACGGTGCATTCCCGTGCGGATAAAAGTGAGGAAAAAGATTACCGCTTGCTGGAACGCGCGGAAGCCATCGTAAAAGGCGAAGCTGTTGGCAACGGTATTGCAGCCGGCATCGCGCGCCTGCTTCATTCACCGCTGGAAGCGGAAACCCTGCAGCCAGGCGATATTATCATTACCGCGAACACTACGCCGGACTGGGACCCGCTGCTGAAAAAAGCAGGCGGTATTGTGACCGACTCCGGGGGCAGAACGAGCCACGCTGCTATTGTTGCGCGTGAAACGGGCATTCCTGCCATTGTTGGCACCGGCAACGCCACCGCCGCCATCAGGGACGGCAGCGCCGTCACCATATCCTGCAGCGAGGGTAAAACCGGTTTTGTATATCCGGGCAAGATTTCCTTCGAAGTGCTCAGTAAAGCGGGAAACGGCCTGATGATGCCGGACGGCACCGAAGTAACACTTATACTGAGCGACCCGGACCAGGCATTCAGACTCGCCGCCGGACCCGGTGACGGTGTAGGCTTGCTGCGAATGGAATTCATTATCACGCATACCGTGAAGGTGCATCCCATGGCCCTGGTAAACTTTGACGTGCTGGAAGACGATGCCGCGCGCCGCCAGATAGAAATATTGACACAGGGCTACCGCGATAAAAAGCAATACTTTATTGACAGGCTGTCTTCAGGCATTGCCATGGTGGCCGCCGCATTTTATCCCCGGAATGTGATCGTGAGAATGAGCGATTTTAAAACAAATGAATATGCGCAGCTGACCGGCGGCAAAACATTCGAGCCGGAAGAAGAGAACCCCATGCTTGGCTTCCGCGGCGCATCGCGGTATTATCATCCTTTGTACCGGGAAGGTTTCGGGCTCGAATGCCAGGCCGTAAAAAAAGTACGGGATGAAATGGGACTTACGAACGTAAAAGTGATGATCCCCTTCTGCCGGACGGTGCAGGAAGGACGCAAGGTACTGGAAGTAATGCGTTCTTATGGCCTGAGCCAACGGGAAAACGGGCTGGAGGTGTATGTGATGGCGGAGATCCCTTCCAATGTCGTCAATGCCGCCGGTTTTGCGGAGATATTCGACGGCTTTTCCATCGGCTCCAATGATCTTACGCAGCTGGTGCTGGGTGTGGACCGCGATTCTTCCATTCTTGCCGGCTTGTATTCGGAAGAAGACCCCGCCTGCAAGCTCATGATCTCTCAGATGATCCGGGAAGCCGGCCGCGCCGGCGTACCGGTAGGGTTCTGCGGGCAGGCGCCCAGCGACATTCCCGGCTACGCATCGTTTCTTGTTTCATTGGGCATCAACAGCATTTCGTTCAACCCCGATGCGTTGATAAAAGGCATAAAGACTATCCGGGAGGCGGAAGAAAATCTGCAGGATGCCGGTAAGCCGGGGCACGCTGATCACCATCATTCCCGGACCGTATGAGGATCATTTTTTCCGGGAAGTTGTAAAGCTAAATTCGAACAATAAATTTTATCCTATCATCTTTAAATTACGAGTACAATGCAACCACTTTCATTATCAAAGGGAGGCAGCCTGCTTCCCGCTTTCTGGGATGAACTTTTCCCCGGATGGCTGGATTTTAACGGTAAAAAAAATACGCCGTTCCTGACGGTTCCCGCTGTGAATATCAGCGAAGAAAAAGACCACTTCAAAATTACGCTGGCGGCGCCCGGCCTGAAAAAAGAAGACTTCAACATCAATGTGACCGGCAGCCTGCTTACGATCAGCGCGGAAACCACATCATCCAGGGAAGAGAAAGGGAAAAAGTTTACCCGGCAGGAATATAACTACAGCAGTTTCTCCCGCTCTTTTGACTTGCCGGAAAGCGTTTTGTCAGACAAGATCGACGCGGCTTATGCAGACGGCGTACTTCTGCTTACGCTGCCCAAAAAGGAAGAAGCCCTGAAAGCCACAGCCGACCGGCAGATAACGGTACAATAACGGATGGCTTTCCCCCGGCCTAAAAGCCCGGCATGCCAATGCGCCGGGCTTTTAGATAGTCCGCCTGCCGCTCCTGCATGATTTCATGATGTCAAACTTCCTGTTATGACACGCCGGAAAATTATACTGCTTGCGTTTTTCATCCATCTTCTTTTTGTACTTGCCTGTTCCCGTGAAAAAGTACAATATAATGCCGCCGGGATCGAGGGGCACATTGTGATCCCGCCGGGAAAAATCCCCCCGGAAGATTCCCTGCCACCGGAGAGGCTTCAATATACTGACATCATGCGGCACCTGCTGCACGGCCAGTTGTCAAAATGGCCTGTGCAAACAGATACGCCGCTTCCCGGCGCTTTGTTGCCTTATCACCGCGTAGTAGCATATTACGGTAACCTCTATTCCGCGCAGATGGGTATCCTTGGGGCGCTTCAGCGGGATACGATGTTGAGCAGGCTGAAGGAAGAAGCCAGGAAATGGGAGGCTGCAGACAGCCTGCTTCCCGTATTGCCCGCATTACATTACGTTGCGGTCACCGCCCAGCGCCTTCCGGGCAACAGCCGGCAATACCGGTTGCGGATGCCCTTCTCCGAAATCGACAAAGCCCTTGAAATGGCAAGATCCGCGAAAGCCATCGTATTCCTGGATATCCAGACCGGTCACAGCGCCGCCATCGTGGAAGCAAAGGCCTTAGCGGAATATCTCATGCAGCCGGATGTTCACCTTGGCATTGATCCGGAATACAATATGAAAAACGGGGAGGTGCCATGTTCCGTGATCGGCACCATGGATGCGGCGGATATTAATGAAGTATCGGCGTTCCTGGCCGAACTGGTACAGCGTTACGAACTTCCGCCGAAAATACTGGTTGTGCACCGCTTTACACAGGCAATGGTGACCAACTACAGATCCATTCAGCTGCGGCCGGAAGTGCAGATCGTGATGAACATGGACGGCTTTGGCGGCGTGGCTAAGAAAAAAGATTCCTACAATGCCTGGATAGCCGGACAGCCGGTACAGTTCACCGGTTTCAAACTGTTTTACAGGAACGACGTGCGTACCGGAGGACGGCTGATGCAGCCGGAGGAAGTGCTAAGGTTATACCCCTCTCCTGTTTACATCCAGTATCAATAGCTGCCCCTTGTTGTCCGGTGAAAATTCACTTTTCATTCTAAAAAAATTCACCATGAAAAAAGTACTCCTTGCCTTCGACGGCACCAATTATTCAAAAGGGGCGTTTACATTCGCCCGCCGCCTGAACCAGCTCGAACCTTTATTGCTCATCGGTTCATTCCTTCCGCAAATAGACATTTCTTCCAGCTGGAGTTATAATACCGGCCGTTTTGCCGCTACAATGCCCCTGCAGGAAGAATTCAGCGCAACAGTGATTGAGGAGAACATAAAGCTTTTTGAATCCGATTGCCAGCGGTACGGGATTGAATACAGGATTCACAAAAGCCGTTACGATATGGCGATCCCGGAACTTCGAAAGGAAAGCCGCTTCGCAGATGTGCTGATACTTGGCAGCGAATCTTTCTATCATCAGCTTGGCTTTGAAACGCCAAATGAGTACCTCCGGATGATGGTGCAGGACTCGGAATGCCCTGTAATCGCCGTTCCTGAAAATTGCCCCATTCCACAAAATGTTGTGTTGGCTTACGACGGAAGCGAAGATTCAGTATTTGCCATCAAACAATTTGCCTGCCTGTTCCCTTTATTGGCCAAGCTGGAAACTACGCTGGTATATGCCACGGAAAAAAAGCATGTGGAGCTGCCCGACAAAGACCTTATCACCGAGCTGACTGCCCGGCATTTCCCCCGCCTGACCGTGAGGAAGCTGGAGAATACGCCCAAACATCACTTCAGCAAGCTGCTGGGGGAATTGCGGGCCCCCATTATGGTCACCGGTTCCTATGGGCGCTCTGACCTGTCCATGATGTTCAGGCGCAGCTTTGCGGCAGAGATCATCAACGAACACAAGCTGCCGCTATTCATTGCTCACCGTTCATAGTTACCGGAATGCTGCATCTCTTCATCATGCTGATTTTCCTCAGGGCTGCGCCGCAGCCCGTCAGCGTGCCCGTTTTGTGTTATCATAATATCACTGCCGGGCACGCACATGCATCATCTTCACTCTATATAAGCGAAAATGAGCTGCTCGGTCAAATGCGAACATTATCAGACAGCGGGTATCACAGTATCTGTCCGGATGAGCTGCATGCACGAGGTCATACGATTGGCTGTCATACCTGGGATCATCCGCGGGCTTCCGGTGATCAGGGCCTGCCAGGCGCAGAACGGCAGCTTTACCAGTCCAGGGAAACGCTGGAAAAGATCACCGGCTCGGCAGTCACCAGCTTTGCGTATCCCTTCGGGAAATGGAATGAAGCAATAGTGAAACAGCTACAGGAAAACGGGTTTAAAATTGCCTTTCAGCTATCCGGCCGCAGCACGAGCAAGTTTCCTCAATTTACCGTTAGACGCCTCATGGTGAATGGCAACTGGAACGGCCCCCGCTTGCTGCAGGAAATGCGGAACCTGCAACTTAAATGACCATCCGCTCCTTCCGGCGTTTTACCGTTCCTGCTGTATTCCATTTTAAAAGGATTACCATGCAGACCGCCGCTACAAATACCGGTGCGGGAAATGCGGTGCACCGCTATTACCAGTGGCGCAAAATGACCCATGCCATGGATATGGATGACAGGCATCACCGGAATGGCTTCTGACCGTCATTGCAAACAGCTACTGTTTATACGAGATTTACAGCATGAACATTTCACTTTTAAACTGTAGGTTATGCAAACTGCTCATCCTCACACCGCCGCCCGGCAACGTATCAGACCGGTACTTACTTCCGCTGAAATAGCCTGGAGCATTACGCTTTTGCTGGCTTATCTGGGCCTTCCCTTTCTGCGTGAACTACTGATCTGGACGTTGTTGAAGCTCTACGAAATATTCATTATGAATCTCTGCTAACATTCTTTCAAAATTTTATGACAATGACTACCGAACAATATCTGATTAACATCACCTATGCAGGCAAGGTCCTGCAATTACCGGTACGGATCATTCATGAAGGCTTCTTTTACAAGATCTGCGTTGATATCGACGGCACTGAAGTGAGTTTTGCCCGGGACGATCATAATGGCTTGCGGCCGATGAATCATCAGAAGGACTTCGAGCCGCAGTTCCTGTACCTGGTTGGCAAAGCGATACAGCAACAGCGGCTGGCGTACAACTGAGCACAGTATGAAGCGCATCCTTACCATCACCCTGAACCCGGCCGTAGATGAAACATCTTCAGTAGGCTCCCTTCAACCTGAAAAAAAGCTGCGGTGCTCGGCGCCTGTATTCGAGCCCGGCGGAGGTGGTATCAACGTAGCGAGGGTCATTAACCGCCTGGGCGGCCGTGCCTTACCTCTCTACTTCTCGGGAGGTAATTCCGGGAAGCGGCTTACAGCGTTGCTGGCGGAAGAAGATATTACGGGCCTGCCGGTGGAGATCCACGGGGAAACCCGTGAAAATTTGAATATCACCGACCGGTCTACCGGACGGCAATACCGGTTCATTATGCCGGGCCCCACGGTCAGCAGCGCCGAATACCTGTCCTTGATGCAGGCTGCTCAGGCTGAAATGGACAACACTGAATACCTCGTCTTCAGCGGGAGTCTGCCCCCGAACGGAAGCCAGGGAATATTTAAAACGCTCGCGGAAACCGCGATGCAAAAAAAGGTCAGGCTATTAGCCGACACTTCCGGAGAGGGCCTGCGGGAAGCATTAGAAGCCGGCATATACCTCGTAAAACCCAACCTGGGCGAACTCGCTGCATTGACCGGCTGTGAAACTTTGCTGGAAGCAGACGCCGTATCAGCCGCCCGCGGCCTGATACGACAAGGCAGCTGCCAGGTGTTCGTCATTTCAATGGGAGAAGCGGGGGCATTACTGGTCACCGCAGATATATCGGAAAAGATCCCCGCTCCTATAGTGAAGCGGGTGAGCACGATAGGCGCCGGAGACTCGATGGTGGCGGGCATCGTGCTGGCCCTGCAACGCGGACAGGATATCCACGCGGCGGCACGATTCGGGATAGCCTGCGGAACAGCCGCAACCCTTAATCCCGGTACAGCACTTTGCAACAAAGAAGACGCTGAACGTCTTTATGGGCTGATGAATACCGGTAGTAAATGCCGCTGACTTCTCATTCTTTAAAAGCTCACCGCAAATCAGCACTGTTTCTGCCGGTAAGCAGACAAATACCCCCTGTTATTGTCGCGTTTCACCCCCGAAGAAACGCGCCCATCCGCTAATTTTGGCATATGAAAGCAACCTATCTTCCCCCGGCGCCGGGCATTGCGGAATATGTGCAGGAAATACTTGTCATCGAGCATTTCCGGGTAACGACGCCTTTTGTATTGCCGCTTTTCCCCAATGGCATGCCTACCCTGCTTTTCCAGACGGCTAAAGGAAAGATAGGGAACGCCACCAACAACCTTACGTTATTCGGGCAAACGGTATTCCCGGATACGCTTACCATCAGCGAGCACTTCACCCTTATCGCCTATTTCTTCAAGCCATACGCCCTGAACGCGCTGTTTGGCGTGTCCGCGCAGGAGCTGACGGACAGTCCGGTTGATCTCAACCTGCTGCCGGCATCCGTGAGAACCGGCCTGCAGGAACAATTGCTGAACGCATCTTCCAGCAGCGAAATGATCTCGCTGCTGGACAACTATATCTTCCGCCTCACGACGAAGATCAAAACGGATATGCGCGTCATCAGGTATGCCGTTGAGAAGATCGCCGGGGCGCCTTCCAAAAAGAACCTGGTGGAAGTGCAGCAGGACCTCTATATGACCGGGCGCACGTTCCAGCGCCTGTTCGAAAAGAATATCGGCATTATTCCCACACAGTTCAGAAGGATCAGCCAGTTCAATGCCGCCTTCCGCCAGCTCAACACACGCCGGTTCAAAAGCCTTACCGATATTTCCTACAGCAACGGTTATGCAGACCAGAGCCACTTCATCCGCGCGTTCAAAGAATTTACTTCCATGACGCCCAGCCAGTACCTGGCCTGGTGATTTTGTCAGTTTCGTTCTATTTCACCGTTGCGGATGTGAATAATTTTGAGGTATCAATAAAAATAATCAACATGACAAACAACATCTATCCCTGCCTCTGGTTTGACGGGCAGGCCCAGGCAGCAGCAAAGTTCTACTGCTCCATTTTCAGGAATTCAAAGATCAAAGCAGACAACCAGATGGTGGTGGAATTTGAGCTTGACGGCAAAAAGTTCATCGGCCTGAACGGCGGCCCGCAGTTCAAATTCAATGAAGCGGTTTCCTTTGTAATAGACTGCGAAACGCAGGAAGATATCGACTACTACTGGGAAAAGCTCACAGCCGACGGCGGCAGCGAAAGCAGCTGCGGCTGGCTGAAAGACAAGTTCGGCATATCCTGGCAGGTGGTGCCCACCATTCTGCCCAAATTGCTCAGCAACCCGGACAAAGCGCAGAAAGTAATGGAGGCGTATATGAAAATGAAAAAGTTCGATATCAGCGCGCTGGAGAATGCGTAAGGACGTGGGAAAGCCTTCAGGTTTTGCGGCCTGAAGGCTTTTCTTGTGTATATTTGATGTCATTTGCCGATACATCCCTATACACCTGTCAAAGTAAAAATCAAATGGGTAATGATTTAAAAGCCGTCTTCGAATACATTAAAAGTGACTGCACCCGGTATAATATGACGCCCAGTATTCCAAAAATCCTGGGAGTGCTGATCTGGAGCGGTAATCATTGCCTCCGTTATTCCATCTGGTTCCGGCTTAGCTCACGGAAGAACATCTTCCGGTTACCGGCGAAATTCATGCTGCGGAGATACGCCGTCAGATATGGCATCCAGATACCCAGTAATACCTCAATAGGATATGGCCTGTTTATCGGCCACGGGATCGGCATCGTCGTTAACCCGACGGCAATTATCGGGAATAACTGCAATTTAAGCCAGTTCACCACTATCGGATCAAATCACGGGAAAGCCGCTGTTATAGGTGACAATGTTTACATTGGCCCGTCTGTTTGTATTGTGGAGGATGTGAAGATCGGCGACAATGTATCTATTGGCGCGGGAGCCGTTGTGGTGAAAGACATTCCCGATAACGCCACCGCCGTGGGCGTTCCGGCAAAAGTTGTTTCGTATTCCGGCCCCGGCAGATATGTAACGAACCGCTGGCAAAGTTCAACTTCAAATAACGCGATGATCGGTTAACTGAAATACCCTGTTCATTAAACTGCCGTTTTTTGTCTTCCGCGGAAGTGCAACTTTACGTTGTAAAAACAGCAATTATGAAACCGTTCAACATTTCATCGCTGCTGGCTGCCATACTGATCGCAGCCTGCACGTTTGTTTCCTGCAAAAAAGATAAAGATGGCCCCGCTCCCGGAGAAATAATGGAAGGGAACTGGAATGGCCTGTATGCCGAGGATAATGATGACCCTGCCTTTTACTTTGAGCTGGTCATTCATCGCGATGGCACCCTGCAGGTCAAGTCAGGAAATCCGGCCGACCCGTATGTAATGCCCGGCACCTGGAGCCTGAACAAAGATGTGTTCAAGGCGGTTTATCATGATCAGGATGCTTATATGAATTTAACAGCAAAGCTGGATGGAGCGAAGAAGAAATTATCCGGCAACTGGGGATATGGAAAAGAGATCCCGGATTCGGGAAATTTTCTGGTGACCAAAGAATAATGCCAGTATTTACAAAAATGGCCGGCCATTACCCTGACCGGCCATTTTTGTTTATTGCCAACCGGGATTTTGTCCCAGTGCGGGATTCCTCTCCCGCACCGTTTGCGGGATCGGGTAGAGATATTTGGCGTCTATCCATTCCCTGGCCCCGGGGTTCCACATCACTTCACCGGAAGTACCGTTTGACAGTTGTATACGGCCCACCGCGGTGGAGGGGCTTACATCCACAAATGCAATACCGGGCGTGGTGGAAGGCGGCTTGGTGCCCTGATAGAAAACCACGTCCATGATGCCGTCGCCGTTCAGATCATGCTCGCCCAATGCGGGAACATACATCCCGTTCATCGGCGCGTCTTCAAATAGCTCACCGAGTTTCCAGCGCCGCAGATCATCCGGACGAAGACCTTCAAAGATCATCTCCACACCTCTTTCACGCAGCACTTCCAGCAGCACGGGATTCGTGAATTTATTGTCGAAGAACGCGAGCATGTACGGGTCCGCCACCGTTGGCAATGTAGTCAGCGTGGGGCCGGTGATGCCCGCTCTTTCGCGCAGCGCGCCGATGGTGGCCGCCCAGTCTCCGGCGGTCATGGTGCCAAGCTCCGCCAGTGCTTCCGCTTTGTTGAGCAGCACTTCCGCCCAGCGCATGATGATATGGGCGTTGTCGTTACGGCTTTCGTCATCATACGGGTAACGTTCGTCGTAACACCATTTGATGGGCTGGTAGCCGGTGACGGTCTGGCTAAAATTCGGCGGGGCAATAACAGGAAGACCGTTTTCCGTTCTGCGGTAGTCGCCGAGGCGGATCGTTTGTTTAAGCCGGAGATCGCGGTCCTTCACTTCGTCCACGAACGGCGTTGTGGCGTACCCGGGGTTGCTGGTGAAAGGTGTTCCATCAAGATTGAGATAGGTATTCACGAAGCGGCGGGTAAGGCTGGGACGGTTGCCGTAGGTGGGACTGATGAACCGGCGGTTGGCGGAGCTGAAAACCTGCAGGTTGCTGCTCAGCGCCACAGCGAGGATGGTTTCATCGTTGAAGGGCGACCGGGTGATGAACAGCTCCCGGTAGCCCCTGTCCGGCGCCGCGCCTTCATGCAGCGAGTAGCCTTTGATCGCGTTCGCTTCCGTTACCACTTCCCCGTACCAGGCGGCAGCCGTAGCCTGCTGGTTGTATTCCGTATGGTATTTGCGGAACGACGCTTCAAACAGGCAGATCCTTGTTTTGTATGCGCGGGCCACGTTCTGGGTGATGCGGGTGCAGGTAGGATCAACAGCGGGCGTGCTGCTGATGTTTTCGATCGCGTAGTTCAGGTCCGCCAGCACTTTGTCCATCACTTCAAACCGGTCATCACGCGGCGCATTCAGCTTTTCAACATCGGTAATATCGATCGGTTTATCGATCCAGGGCACATCACCAAACCTTTTTACTTTCTCGAAATAGAACAGGGCGCGGAAGAAGTGCGCCAGGCCAAGGTAATGCCCTTTGGTAGCCACCGTGCTCTTTTCGGCGTTTTCAATGAAGTAGTTGATGTTGCGCAGGTCCGTCCAGCTCCAGCCGGAACTGGTGATGGGGGAAAGAGCGCCCACGGCCAGGTAGTTATCCACGCCATTGCGGGCTACCAGGTCCGAATTGTCATCCCCCTGGAATACGCCTACGTCCGTTCCCGGCAGCAGGTCATAAAACGAGTTCGTATATAATTCCAGGCCACTTTCCGACCCGAAAACAGCGGCATTGGTGGCTGTGTCTACCGGTTCCTCTTTCAGGTCGCAGGAGCTGGCTGACAACAGCATCGTCAATGCGAGGGTGTAGTTGAATATTTTTCCAGTCTTCATGATTTAAAAATTAAGGGTCAAACCAATTGATACCGCTTTCAGCATGGGATAGTTGTAGCCATCGCCGCTGGTGCCTCCGCTCAGGTCCCGGTCAGAGCCGTAAATGCTGGTGATGTCCGTATCGCGGGTCCACTTGTATAAGGGCGACCACGTCCAGAGGTTTTCTCCCGACACATATACTTTCAGGTCGCGGGCGTGTATCCTGGATACCAGGCGTTGCGGAAGCGTATACCCGATCTGTATGTTTCTCAGCCGGATGTAAGCCGCATTTTGCAGGAAGCGGTCGTTGGCCACCTGTAACGCGCGGCCGGAGCCCTGGGCTACATACCCTACGAGGCGTGGCAGGTAGGCGTCAAAATTGCCCAGCTCTTCGCGGAACATATTGTTTTCATGCCAGCTCGGGTATGCGTTATATGGACGGTTATACTGGCCCCAGAAGCGCGCTTCAGACGAGGGATACCAGTCCTGTTTCATCACTCCCTGGAAGAAAGCGGACAGGAAAAATCCGCTCCAGTCGCCGGAAAGCGTCAGACCGTACACATAGCGCGGCTCGGAGTTGCCGATAATGGTTTTATCGCCGGAGTTGCCCACCTGGTTAAGGCCCTGGTAGATCACGTTGTCGCCATCCAGGTTTTTGAACTTGAGGTCGCCCGGGTAGTTTTTACGGGTGTTGGTGTTGGGAATATTGGATTGCGAAGGTGACTTTGAAATTTCGTCAGCCGACCTGAACAGGCCCTCTACCCGGTAACCCCAGATCTCTCCGATACGCTGGCCTACATAATAGTCGGTCAGCCTTTTCTCCTCGTTGTTGTCGAATTTGGTAATGTATGCCCATGAATCCGCTAACGTAAACCGGACACCGTACCGGAAGGGTTTCGACGCCATCTCGAACTGGTCTGACCAGTTAATGGACAGCTCCCAGCCGGTGGTCTCGAGGTCCGCATAGTTCCCCTTCGGCACCGTGGTACCAAATACTTCCGGCACTGTAGGGCCTTCGGTGAACATATCTTTCGTCCAGCGGCGGTAAACATCGCCGGTAAACGTCAGGCGGTTGTTCAGGCTGGAGAAATCCAGACCAATGTTGGCCGTAGTGGAAGTTTCCCAGGTAAGCCCCGCGGGCACCACGCCTGGCTGGCTGGTCATTTGCGGCCGGATGCCGTTGATGATGCGGCCGGACTGCCTGATACTGAACTTTTCGTTGTAGGAATACGGATCGATGTTACCATTACCCAGGGAACCGTACGACGCCCGCAGTTTTACATTGGACAATGCTTTCGGGCTCACGTTCCAGAACGGCTCTTCAGACACTCTCCAACCCACCGACGCCGAGGGGAAGAACGCCCATTGCTGGTCTGTAGGGAACTTGGAAGAACCATCATAACGCCCGTTCACTTCCAGCAGGTAGCGTTCGCGAAAGTTGTAGTTGATACGGTAGAAACCGCCCGCGATCGCCCATTTCTGGTTGCCGCCGGTAGTGGTGATCTGCTGGCCGAGCGCCAGGCTGATATCGTCCGCATCCGCATAAACAATACCGTTCCGCTGCGCCGTCAGGTTGGTATAATGCGATTGTTCATAGTTGAAACCCGCCAGGAAATTAAAGTTATGCCCGCCGGTGAGCTGCATTGCATAGTCCGCATAAAAGTTGGTGGCGAGGTAATTGGTCGTTCTTCTCCGCTCCTGCAGGTCGTTGGTGTTGGTGCCGGTATAACCGATCACGTCTTTCGTCCGGCTGTATGGCACCTGCACGCGGTTCTGCTGCGAAGCGATGTCTGTGGTCTGGAAAGTGAAGTCCGAGCGGACGGTCAGTTTATTATCGAAGAACTGCGCCTTGGCGCCGATCTTGTTTTTCAGGAAACGCTGCGTATTGTCTATCGCGTTCCGGCCGATGTAATAATCACCCACCGTATAGGCCGCTGAGAACGACAGCGTGCCGTCCGGGTTCAGCAGCGGCGCCAGCGGATGGCCTTCGTCCGCGATGTTGCGGTAAATCCCGCTTCCCTCGCCTACGTTCAGCGGCTGGTGGTATTTCTGAACGGAATACTCGGTGTTGTTCTCCACCGTCAGCCAGGGTGTGACCTGTATGCTGCCTTTCGCCCGCAGATTGTGCGCCTTGAATTCGTCGCTGTTGTAGCGGAATAAACCATCCTGCCCGTTGAACCGGCCGCTGAGGTAAAAAGCAGCCTTGTCGCTGCCGCCGGAAACGGAGAGGTTATGGTCGTGCGCGCCAAAGTTCCTTTTATATAGTTCCCGGTACCAGTCGGTGCTGTAGTAGTATTCGTAGTCACCGGTAGTGGGGTTTACTTCCACTCTCGGCAGCGAGGGATCTTCCCATCTTCTTTTGATCTCCGCGAGGTAGGCGGGAGAAAAGCTGATGGTTTTGTTGACGGCCGTAGGCGTGTTGCCGTTGTCGTTCCACCGGGACCATGCATCGCTGAACCCCTGGGCCCAGGGGTAGGATTCGGTGATGTTGTCCGGCACTTCGGTGGGTGATTTGATGGCGTAGTTGGCGGAATAGGTAACGTTGGTTTTTCCGCCCTTTGCTGTCTTGGTGGTGATGAGCACTACGCCGAAAGCCGCGCGGGCGCCGTAGATGGATGCGGATGCCGCGTCTTTCAGTACGGAGATGCTTTCGATGTCGTTGGGGTTGAGCATGCGGGGGTCGCCTTCCACCCCGTCGATCAGCACCAGTGCGCTACCGCCCTGCCCCACCGAGGTAGTACCGCGGATGTTGAAGGAAGGTGACTGCGTAGGTTTTCCGTCCAGCATCTTGAGGTTCAGGTTAGGCACTACGCCAACGAGCCCCTGCGCCAGGTTCGGCACCGGCCGGTTCTGGAATACTTCGGGGCCTACCTGGTCTACCGCTCCGGTAAGGTTCACTTTCTTCTGCGTGCCGTAGCCTACTACTACTACCGCGGTGAGCGATTTTGTGTCTGCCTCCAGCTGTACGTTAACGGTACCGCGCTGGCGGGGGTTCACTTCCTGGCTGAGGAAACCGATATAGGAAAATACCAGTATGGCCTCCTCATTCGGAACAGTGATGGCGTAATTCCCGTTGGCGTCTGTGAGCGTGCCGGTGCGGGTACCTTTGATGGCGACGCTTACGCCCGGCAAGCCCTCGCCGGTAGCGCCGTTGGTAACACGGCCCGATACCCGGTGTTCGGCCACCGGAGCGATGGCGTTCAGGTGCGGCGCATGGATGCCGGCTTTCGCCCAGCCGGCGCCGCCACCCAAAAAGATCAACGCAACGCAGGCCAGTGCTTTTTGCAGGAGGTGGCCCGGCAGATGAACGCTGTTTTTGGAGCAATGCATAAAGTAGATTTTGATGATGAGAAATTGGTTTTCACGTAAATAATAATGACAGGCAACAACGTATAGACGAAATGTATTGACATAGCTCCGCCATGCCGCACTGGCGGCTGCATTCCCGAGAATCATACAAGAAGTCGTGCGGCGGGATAAAATTGAAAAATTCCGGCTAGAAGTGCATTCGCGAAACACGCAATTAACAAATTCATAATCTGAAGAACCTGTTGAACAATGACCGTATTCCTTCCCTGCAATACGCGGTTCTTCAGTCCGGCGGGCTGTGGAGTAGCAATGTTCTTTTCATAACGATCTGGATTTTGGTGTTGTTGGGTTTTAACAAAAAGTAAAGAATATAATCCAGATTTAAAAGCAAACGAAAGAAAAAATAATTTGGGGTATGGCAGGATTGAAAGGAATGGAAAGCGGCGCATGTCGAAATACTACTACAAGAAATCCGGAGCACAACATTTACTTTTACCGCTTTCATACGAATTTGTCAGTAAACCATAACCTATAAATCAAACCCAGGTCCTATGTAGAGAAAATTTACTTTTCCCGGAAACATAACAAGCCCGTATCTATTGCCACCTGCAAATTGCAGGATGGCAGGCTATTTCTTTGTCCCCTTTCATATCCGTATTAGAATGAAAAAGCTAATTCTGTTCAGCATTCTTGCATTATTTGTGTCCCGTTCGTACGCCGATGACTACTATTGGGTAGGCGGCGCGGGCAGCTGGAGCGATCTCAACCACTGGGCCTCCACTTCAGGCGGCGCGGCCGACAAATCGATCGTTCCCGGCACCGGTGACGATGTGTATTTCGACGCGAATAGCGGCCTGGTCGCCAATTCTGTTGTGACCATGCCCACCACCGGCCATGCCTACTGCCGGAACATGTCGTGGGCGGGCGTTACTACCGCCGCCATGTTCAGGAATAATACCTCCTACCAGTTGCATGTGTATGGCAACCTGGAGCTTTCCGGCACGGTGCGTTATGCTATTATGGCCATCAACTTTACCGGCAGCGGCAATGCTACCTACCGCACGAACGGGGCCGTAAGGATTCCTACCGTTGGGCTTTACAACTCGTTTATCGTGAACAAGCCCGGAGGCTCGCTCACATTGCTGGACGGGATCGTTGCCGGCCTGGCGGTGCAGAACCTGGTGCTGACTGCCGGAACCCTGAACCTGTCGGGGCAGACCCACGAATTCGCCAACTTTACGGGGAATGGTGCTACTGTCAGGAGCCTGGACATCACCAATGCCACGATCATATTAACGCAGGGCTGGGATACCCAGGGCTCCAATATGACGCTCAGTGCTGCAGGTTCCTCCGTTACTTCGGATATGTTCCACTCCACGGGCCTTACGTTCTCGAAAGTGTTCCCGGGCAGGAACAACCCCGATATGAATATCAACGGCAACACCTTCGAGGAGCTGACGTTCACCAACGCGGCGGCAAATACAGGGACCCTGCGGATAGGATCGGACAATACGATCGGCCGCCTGGAATTTAAGGGAGGCGGGCGTCTTAGAGGCGGGGGCAACGTGATCGATGAGCTTATACTGGCGCCGGGGAAAGGTTACATTTTCCATGGTAATAACACGATCAATACTTTAATGCAGGCGAATACGCCGGACTGTGAGGCGCTGGGTGAACTGAGGGGCGCGGATGCTAATGCCATTCTCACCTTCGGGGCGGGTGCAACGGCCGATGTCAGGAACGTTCTGATCACCAGCCTCACCGCTGCGGGCAGCATCACTCCGATCACGGCGGTGGGTGTAGACGGCGGCGACAATACCGGCTGGAACATTCAGCCGCGGGCTGCCGGCAACGCCACCCTGTACTGGGTAGGCGGCGGCGGTGAATGGAACGACAAAGCCCATTGGAGCTTTACCACCGGCGGGCCGGGCGGCGCCTGCGTGCCGTTTATGACAGACGATGTGGTGTTCGACGCCAATAGCGGTTTTACCAGCGCAAGCAAGACAGTTAGTTTAACCAATACCAGCTGGTGTCATAATATGACCTGGACGAACGTGGCCAATTCACCCATTTTAGCGACGGGCGGATACCCGCTGGAAATTTGGGGCTCTGTGGTGTTAGACCCCACCCTCACCCTGCAAGCGGTACATACCACCTACGTAAGAGATGTGATAAGACTGAAAGGTACCGAAGCATCCACATTCACCTTCAATGGATGCAACCTGGGCAACCCTTTGTTCAATATCGAAAAAACCGGCACGGACGGCGGGATTACCATCACCGACGACATTGCATTCCCGGCCTGCAGCCTGAGAGTGGCCAGTGGGAAGTTCCTGCTGCCCGGACGTACAATAAACATTGCCGAAATCAGAAGCCAGACCAATACCGTACGTACGATAGATATCAGCAACGCCACCATCACCGTGAATGACTGGGCGATGGATGCAAGGAACTGCACTTCCGTGAACAATGGCGCCGGCTCGTTTGTCACTTCCAAGGCCCTCTTTTCCGCGAATGGCCTTGCTTACTCGAAAGTACATAGCGATGCCTTCCAGAACACGGTGAACATCTCCGGCGGCACCAACATCGGCGAACTGGTGTTCACCAATACCAATCCTAACACAAACGACCTCATTGCGCTGAACGGCAACAATACCATCGGCACGCTGGACATCCGCTGCGGCGGCGTACACGTTCGAGGCAATAATACGATCACCAACCTGCTACTGACTCCCGCGCGGACTTATTTTTTCCGGGGCACGCAGACCATCACCGGCCTTTTCCGCTTCAATAACCCTGATTGCAGCGGTCTCGGCGAATTGAGGGATTTCCAGGGCACGGGCGCAACACTTAACTTTGCGCCTTCTTCCACACGTGACTTTGACAATGTTTACCTGCAGAATATAACCGCCACGGGCAGCGGCGTTCCTATTTCAGTATCAGGCGCCGATGCTGGCGGCAATACCGGTTTTAACATCACACCCTCAGCAGGAGGCCCGCGCTACTGGGTAGGTGGTTCAGGCGACTGGAACGAATCCGCGCACTGGAGCACTACCAGCGGCGGCCCCGGCGGCGCCTGCGTGCCAACGGTCAGCAACGACGTATTCTTCGATGCCGGCAGCTTTACAACAGGCAGCAGCACCGTTACCATCTCGCAGGGCAACGCTTATTGCCGGAATATGGACTGGACGGGAGCCACAAATGCTCCAACGTTCACGAAAACAGAAACGCTTACACTGGAAATATGGGGGAACCTGGTAATGAACCCGGCTGTAACCTCCAATGCCAGGGTGACCTTTACAGGCCCCGCCAATACCACCCTGACCCCCAACAACGCCAGCCTGGGCACCTTTAGCATGGAAATCAACAAGCCCGCCGGCAGCACGCTTACATTCCTTGGAAATTACAACAATGCCAACTCGATAATGTTGCTGAAAAGCGGCGGCCTGAATCTGAGCGGCCGCACGATCGTGGCAAGTGTAATCACCGACGATGCTGCCAACAACCCTACGAGTCTTGATATCAGGAATGCGAACATTACCAGCAGGTGGCAATATATTTACAGCAACGGTACCCTGCAGGCATCCGGTTCTCATATAACGGCACCGGTTTTCAAAATCGTCGGCAATGTATACAACAAAGTTGACGTAACTACCGGCTCCTCACAGAATATTGGCATCAGGGACGCAACTATTGCGGATCTTCTGTTCAGCAATACCTCCACTGCATCCCAGGCTTACATAGCACTTGGCAATACCATCGGCCGCCTTGAATTTAAAGGAAAAGGACTTATCAACGGTACAGACAACACGATCGATACGCTGATATTTTCCCCCGGCAAAACGTATACTTTCCTGAGCGGCTCCAACACCACCATTACAAAAGAATGGTTCGGCAGCGGTACGCCCTGTAACCTGACGGAGATCACCAGGTCATCCACCGGCCCCTTTACCGTTACAAAAACAGCGGGAGAAGTGGAGTTTGACTACGTGCGGCTGCGCGGCGTTACCGCGGCGGGCATTACGCCGTTCAAAGCACTGGAACACAGTGAAGACCTCGGCGGCAATACGAACTGGGACATTGCGCCGTACAACGGTTCAACGCCCATCCTCGGCCTCGGGCCGGATATCACGCTTTGCGCGGATGAATTCCCCCATACACTGAACACGAACGGATTCTTCGCTTCGCCACTGGCATCGTTCTCCTGGAACGACGGCAGCACGGGGAAAACGCTGGCAGCCAGCGGGCCCGGTACCTACAGTGTAACGGTGAGTTACCCTGACGGTTGTACCCGTACGGACGATATCATTATCACCCGCAGCGATGTAGTGATCGATCCCATCACCGGCACCGGTAATGTCTGCGAAGGCAGCACCACTACCCTCGCCACCATCACGCCCGGCGGCACATGGAGCAGCAGCGATGCCGCCATTGCCTCCGTGAACGCCACAGGCGTAGTCACCGGCGTTGCTCCCGGCACGGCCACCATCACCTACACCCTGACTAACGGCGACGGCTGTACGGGCACCCAAACGCTCGCTGTAACGGTGAATGCGCTGCCGGTTGTACCTGCCATCACGGGTACGCTAGACCTGTTTGAAGGCGGCACCACTACCCTTTCCAATACCACGCCCGGCGGCACATGGTCCAGCAGCAACACTGCCGTAGCTACTGTAGATGCCGGTGGCATTGTAACCGGTGTAAGCGGCGGCACGGCGGACATCACCTATACGGTGACCAACGTAAACGGCTGTACGTCCGCCCAAACCGTTACCGTAACGGTAGATGGATTCTCCCCGGCCAAACGTGTGCTGTCAGTAACAAAAACGGCGGATGCCGCAGAACCGGCCACCAACGGCGGATTCTCCATCAGCCTGCCCGCAGGTGCTGTGGCCGTGGAAAATATTACCATCACTTACACCATCGGCGGTACCGCCACCGCGCCGGCCGATTATACGGCACTGAGCGGCACAGCGGTGATCGCAGCCGGTGAAAGCAGCGTAACGCTTCCGGTAACCGTGCAGAACGACGCATTGATCGAAAGCGCGGAAACCGTGATCGTGACTTTATCCGCCGGCACTTCCACTAATTATACGTACACGATCGACGGTGCTGCGGACAACGCCACCGCAGAGATCGCGGACGACGACGATACGCCCGCTAACCGCGTGGTGAGCGTAACAGCTCAACTGAACGCTTCGGAGCCCACCAATACCGGCACCTTTACTGTAGGTCTGCCCGGCAGTACGCTGGCACCTGAAGACATCACCGTGACCTTCACGCTCGGCGGCACGGCCACCAACGGGGTAGATTATGAAACCTTCCCCGTTTCCATCGTGATCCCTGCCGGTCAGAATAAAGTGGTGATCGACGTAACGGCCATCGACGACCAGATCATGGAAAAGACCGAGACCATTGAGCTGACGCTAACGGGCGCCAGTACGCCGGCCTCGGGCAGCTTTACGATAAGCACTACACAGGCTACGGCCGTGCTCAACCAGCAGGATAACGACTATGTCACCGCCAACAGGCTGCTTTCCGTAACAGGTAACGGCGACGCCAGCGAGCCTGGCACGAACAGCAGCTTCACCATCAGCCTGCCCGCGGGATATACTGCTTACCTGCCCATTACGGTAACCTATACGATCGCCGGTACGGCTACGAACGGCGTGGATTATAACGGGCCTTCCACCACTGCTGTCATACCCGCCGGTCAGCCCAGCGTCACCGTTCCGGTGAATGTTGACGATGACAATGCCATTGAGCCGGTGGAAACGGTGATACTGGATATCACGAACGGTGTTGCCAGTGAAGGCGGTACTGCCGTGTTTACATTGTCGCCTGATCCCGCGGCGGGGACTGCAACGGTGAACATCAACGACGATGAAAATACCGGCGCTAACCTGACGCTTTCCGTGAGCGCGCAAAACGCCGCGGAGCCCGCCACATCGGGTTCTTTCACCATCAGCCTGCCCACGGGCATCCTGGCGGCGGAAAACATTACGATTGCCTATACAATTGCAGGCACGGCAACTCCCGCGGCGGACTATACGGCGATAACCGGCTCCGTTATCATCCCTGCGGGTGAAAATGCAGTGGTAGTTCCGTTGAATGTAACAGACGACGATATTATAGAGAGCTCCGAAACAGTAATTTTCAACCTTTCGGGTGGCTCCTCGGCAAATTTCGCTTACACCGTCAGCCCCACCGCCGGCAGCGCAACCGCCAGCATTGCGGACGATGATGCTATGACCGGCAGCAGGATCGTATTGCTTACAAAGGTTTCAGATGCTATTGAAGGCGGCACCAACGGGAAATACAGGATTTCCTTCCCACCGGGCGTTGCCAGTTCGGAAGACGTAACGATAGAATTTACTTTAAGTGGTACCGCCAAGGAAACTCCGCCTGAAAACGATTATGATCTGACAGGACTCATCGGGGGCAACATCGTGATACCCGCAGGTGACAACTTTGTGATCATTGATGTGGATGCCTCTAACGATGGCATCATCGAAGGGCCGGAAAGTGTAATTCTCACCCTCGATGGCGCATCATCCGCTTCACACCCTTACACTATAGATCCATCCGGCAACGGCGCCACAGTAACCATCATCGATGCCAATGCCGCCAGCACTACGCCTTTGCAGGTGACAGGCGGAGCGGATGCCGAAGAACCGTCCGCCAATGGTTCATTTACCCTCCAGCTGGCCGCCGGATCTACTTCCGCATGGCCGGTTACCGTGGGGTACATGCTTAGCGGCACCGCCGTGTCCGGAGAGGATTACCAGAGCTTCGGCACGATCGTCATTCCGGCGAGTACAAACAGTATCGTTGTCAACCTGAACGTCATCGATGATCAGATCATTGAACCGGATGAAACAATGACCTTTACCCTGCTTTCCGGAAGTGCCACAGACGGCAGCAATGCCTATATTTTCCCGCCGGACCCGGTTTTTAGCAACATCACGGTAAACATTGCCGATAATGACGCCACCTCCGCCAACCAGGTGCTGACAGTGGCCCCTGCAGCGGATGGCGCCGAGCCGGGCACCAATGGCGCATTTACTGTCAGCCTGCCGGACGGCTACACTTCCGCCTCCGTCATAACGCTCTCCTATAACATGAGCGGCACGGCCACCCTGGCCACGGATTACCAGGTACCCATCTTCGAGCTGCCTGCCTTCAAAAACAGTGTGACCATCCCTGTCAGTGTACTGAACGACCTGATCATCGAAGGAACGGAAACGGCCACCTACAATCTCACAGGGGGGACGGACGGCAACGCTTTCCCTTACTCCGCTGACCCGGCCGGGGACGAGGCCACTGTTAACATCGCGGACGACGACGATATACCGGCCAACCGCGTGCTGAGTATTTCCACGCATCTCAATTCCAGTGAGCCGGGAACGGACGGTGCAGTGAAGATCAAATTGCCGGCCGGTGTTACCGCGGCGCACGACATTACCGTCAGCTATACCGTAAGCGGCGGTACTGCCACAGACGGCCTGGATTACGATGCATTCACCGGCACGGCGGTTATTCCTGCCGGGTTCAACGAAGTAGAGGTACCGGTAACGATAAAAGATGACGACATCATCGAACAAACAGAAACCATCGAACTTACCATCACCGGCGGCACAGGCGGGCCCGCCAATACAACGCCCTACACCCCTGCCGCCGGCAGCGAAACAGCTTCCGTATTGATACTGGACGACGACGATGTGCCAGCTAACCGCACACTGAGCATAACAGCCGGCGCCGATGTAACGGAAGGCTCCGCCGCTCCGGCTGAGTTTACGATCAGCCTGCCCGGGACCGCTATCGCCAGTTCGGAAGACATCAACGTGTCTTACACGGTAAGC
Organism: Chitinophaga cymbidii; assembly: GCF_007992715.1. Classification (GTDB taxonomy): domain Bacteria; phylum Bacteroidota; class Bacteroidia; order Chitinophagales; family Chitinophagaceae; genus Chitinophaga; species Chitinophaga cymbidii. The sequence continues at coordinate 12,798 of NZ_BKAU01000004.1, read as the reverse complement.
GGCACGGCCACCGCCGGCGACGACTATGCCGCCCTCTCCGGCACCGTGGTGATCCCCGCCGGCCAGCATAGCACAACCGTCAGCGCGGCTGTACTCAATGACCAGTTGCTGGAACCCACGGAAACAGTGATGCTCACGCTTGCGGGCGGCAGCTCCGCCAGCTTTACCTTTACCGGTACGGCCAGCGCAACCGTCAACATTCTCGACGACGAGAACACACCGGCCAACCTCGCGCTGACGATCACTAAAACAACCGATGCGGCGGAACCCGTTACAAACGGCAACTTCCGCATCAAGCTGCCCGGCAGCATCCTTACTTCGGAAGACGTAACGGTAACTTACTCCGCCGGCGGCACCGCTACCCCGGGTGCTGATTACGCAGCGCTCACAGGCTCCGTGATCATTCCCGCCGGTCAGAACGGCGTGGACCTGCCGGTAACCGTAATGGACGATCCGCAGATCGAAACATCAGAAACGGTGACCGTGACGCTTTCCGGCGGAACAAGCACCAGCTTTACTTTCACCGGTACCGGCAACGCCACCGCGAACATCACCGATGATGACAGCGGCATCCCGGCCAACAGGGTGCTTACGATCGCCAAAGGTGCGGACGGCGAGGAACCGGGCACTAACGGCAGCTTCACCATCAGCCTGCCTTTGGGCATCCTTGCGCCGGAAGATATAACGGTGACTTATACGGTTGACGGCACGGCCACTGCAGGCGATGATTATATTGCGCTCAGCGGCAGTGTTGTGATCCCCGCGGGGCAGAACAGTGTAAGCGTTCCTGTTACCGTCAGCGATGATCAGCTGATAGAAGTAACAGAAACCGTACGCGCTACGCTCACCGGCGGCACGAGCGCCAACTTTACTTTCACCGGAACCGGCAATGCCACGGTGAATATTGCGGACGATGAAAGCGCCCTGCCGGCCAACCTCACACTGAACATCACGAAAAATGCGGATGGTGCGGAAGCTGGCGCCAATGGCAGCTTTACCATCAGCCTGGCTCCCTCGGTCTTTGCTTCGGAAGACGTGACGGTAAACTACACCGTGAGCGGCACGGCCGCAGCTGGCGATGACTACACGGCCCTTACCGGCACCGTGGTGATCCCGCAGGGACAGAACAGTATATCCGTTCCGGTTACCGTTGCGGATGATGATATCATAGAAACGACCGAAACCGTAGTAGCTACCCTCACCGGCGGCAGCAGCACAAACTTTACTTTCACCGGCACCGCCGCCGCTACGGTGAATATTGCGGATAACGACAACACGCCGGCCAACCTTACGCTGAGCATCACCAAGCTGAACGATGCCTCCGAGCCGGGCTCAGCGGGCCGCGTGAATATTGCCCTGCCTACGGACGTTACCGCCGCGGAAGACATCACCGTTAACTACACCGTTGCAGGCAGCGCGACCGCTGACGCGGATTATGCGGCACTGACAGGCTCAGCCGTGATCACTGCGGGTCAAAACAGCGTAATGGTGCCGGTTTCCGTAATAGACGACCAGGTGATAGAGCCGCTGGAAACAGTAGCGCTCACGCTCACCGGCGGCAACAGTACCAACTTTACCTTCACCGGCGCCGGCAATGTAACGGTAGACATATCGGACGATGATAATACGCCGGCCAACCTGGTGTTGAACATTACCAGCACTACGCCCGCAGCCGAGCCAGGCACACCGGGCAGCTTTACGATCGCTCTCCCGGATGGCATCACCGCTACAGAGAACATTACGGTTACTTATGCAATAAGCGGTACCGCCGCGGCCGGCGACGACTACAGCCTGCTTCCCGGCCTGGTTGTTATCCCCGCGGGTGATAACAGCGTGGACGTACCGGTATCCGTCCAGGACGACGACCTTATCGAAGGCACGGAAACCGTTACACTGGAAATCACAGACGGTTCCAGTACCAGCCTCAACCTCGATCCGGGCCCGGATAAAACGGCGTCCATCGATATCACGGATGATGATGTTGATTCGTCCAAACTGGTATTGAACATCACTAAAAACGCAGACGGCGCGGAACCCGGCACCAACGGCAGCTTCACCATCAGCCTGCCCTCCGGCGTTCAGTCCGTAGAAGACATAACGGTAACCTACACCGTAAGCGGCACGGCTGCCGCGGGATATGACTACACCGCCCTCACCGGCACCGTAGTGCTCCCCGCAGGACAAAGCAGCGTGGACGTACTGGTAACCGTTGCGGACGACGACCTCATCGAAACAACAGAAACGGTAATAGCTACCCTTACCGGCGGCAGCAGCGCGAACTTCACGCTCACCGCCACCGGCAGCGCAACGGTTAACATTACCGACGATGAAAGCACCGTACCTGCCAATCTCGGTCTGATCATCACCAAAGGCGGCGATGCGGCGGAACCAGGCACTAACGGCAGCTTCCTGATCAGCCTGCCCGGCAACCTGATCACCACCGAAAACATCACCGTGAACTACACCATCGGCGGCACGGCTACGGCAGGAGACGACTACACCGCGCTTACCGGCACCGCAACGATTGCGGCGGGAGAACATAGTGTAACCGTACCTGTTACTGTAACGGACGACCAGGTGATAGAGCCGCTGGAAACCGTTGTCATGACGCTCAACGGCGGTACCAGCACCAGCTTCACTTTCACCGGCACGGGCGACGCAACGGTGAATATCGCGGACAACGAAAGCACCCTGCCCGCCAATCTCGATCTGAAAGTCACCAAAGGCAGCGATGCCGCGGAGCCTGGCACGAACGGCAGCTTTACCGTCAGCCTGCCGGATGATATCACCGTATCCGAAGACATCACCGTCAATTATACCATTGGCGGTACGGCTTCCGGAGCAGACTATACGGCGCTGAGCGGCACGGTAGTGATCCCGGCCGGAGAGCCTGGCGTAAGCATACCGGTGACCGTTATTGATGACGACATCATTGAAGGCGCCGAAACAGTGATCGTTACACTCACCGGAGGTACCAGCACCAACTTCGCCTTCACCTCCACCAGTAACGCCACCGTGGAAATTGCGGACGATGACAATATCCCCGCGAACATGGAACTTACGATCAGTAAAACTGGCGATGCGGCAGAGCCCGCCACCAACGGCGGCTTCAGCATATCGCTGCCGCAGGACATCACGGCCGCCCACCCTGTTACCGTAACCTACACCGTATCAGGCACGGCCACGGCAGGCACGGATTACACAGCACTCACAGGCACCGCCATCATTCCGGCAGGCGACCGCAGTGTAGCCGTTCCCGTAACCGTAACGGATGATGACGTGATAGAAGGTGATGAAACCGTGATCGTGACGCTAACAGGCGGCACCAGCACCGGCGGCGCCTTTACGGGCAACGGCAGCGCAACGGCTACCATCGCGGACAATGATAACAACGACCTCCGTCTTGAAATAACGGCCAGCCGCGCGAATGCAGCCGAACCCACTACAAACGGAGAATTCACCATCAGCATCGCGGAAGGCAAACGTACATCCGAGCCCGTTACCATCCAGTACACGGTCAGCGGATCGGCTACGCCGGACGCGGATTACGAGGCTATCGCCGGGGCCATTACGATCCCCGCGGGCGAAAACAGCGTAACCGTTCCGGTACAGGTGCTGGACGACATCTTTGTGGAAGATCCGGAAACCGTGTCCCTCACCATTACCGGCGGGCAATCCACCCGCTTCACCTGGGCCATCGGCGCGGCCAGTCAGGCTACCGTTACCATCACCAGTGAAGATGTTGCGGTCGGCGACCTGATGATCACCAAAGAGATCGTGCAGCCGGTAACCGGGCCTTACCGCCTGGGCCAGGAGATCACTTACCGCATCACGGTGAGAAACGTTGGAAACGGCCTCGCCAGCGGCGTAGCCGTGAAAGACACCCTTCCGGTACAGCTTGCGCTGCCCACCAGCACCAACGCGGGAAGAGGACAGGTAGATGTTGCCACCGCCAATAAACTGGTACTCTGGACTATCGGCGACATGCTGCCGGGAGATGCCGTGCAGCTGGAAATACGTTGCCGGATCACCGAAGGCGGCGAGCTGGTGGCCGAAGCGGATGTTACCAGCGGTTCGGCGGATCCGGATCTGACCAATAACAAGGCGGAAATGAGATTGCAGATAGAAGGTCAGGACCTCAGCTTCCCGAACGTATTCACGCCGAACGGCGACGGTAAGAACGAAAGGTTCGTGATCGGCGGGCTGGAAAAATATCCCGGCTCGAAGCTACAGGTGTTCAACCGCTGGGGCGGCCAGGTATACCGGTCGAACGATTACCGCAACGACTGGAATGGTTCGGACCTCACGGAAAGCACCTACTACTACATACTGGAAGTGAGAAAACCGGATGGCGTGAAGATTTATAAAGGATGGGTATTTATCACCCGATAGACCTAAAATATCATCTGCTGATCTTAAAAGTAAAAAGATGAAAAAAATACTCAGGGCAGGGATCATGATCTTGCTCCTCGTTTCAGGAAGCCGCGCAATGGCGCAGCAGAATATACAGTTCAGCCAGTACGTTTTCAACGGGCTCAGTGTGAACCCTGCTTATGCGGGTTATAAGGAAGACCTTTACCTGAATGCGACGTACCGGCATCAGTGGGCGGGCTTCCCCGGCGCGCCAAAGACCGGCAGCGTATCGATAGACGGTGTGACGCCCGCCAGCGGGAACAAAGTGGGGCTCGGGCTTCAGATGATGTTCGACAAGCTGGGGCCGCAGGAAGCATTGTCATTCTACGCTTCCTACTCCTACCGCATTCCGCTGGACGCAGAAAATACCCGCCGCCTTTGCATTGGCATCGGCGGTGGGGTTTCCCAATACTCCGTTGATGGCACGATGCTGCAGTATACCGATAACGACGACGTGGCCATCCCCACCGGGAAACAAAGCACCTGGGTGCCTGATGCGCGCTTCGGCATTTACTATTACACATCGCGCTTTTACGCCGGCGTTTCCGTGATGGACCTGTTCTCCCTTTATTCAGACGCCACGCGCTACAGCTGGAAAGGAAACAACTACGCCACGATCCGTAAAACGCAGCACATGTATCTCACCACCGGCGCCATGTTCACGCTGAATGAAAACCTGCAGCTGAAACCCTCCATCCTTATCAAGGAAGATTTTAAAGGTCCGACTAACGTGGACCTGAACGCCTTCCTGCTGATCGGTGAAAGGCTGTGGGTAGGCGGCTCCTACCGCACCGGCGTGAACCTGTGGAAGAAGACCGCCCTGCAGCGCGACCTGGAAGAGCAGAATGCCGCCAGCGCCATGGTGGAGTTTTTCGCTACGCCGAAGCTGCGCATCGGTTATGCCTACGATTTGAACGTGAACAAGCTGGCCGGCTACCAGGGCGGCTCTCATGAGATATCCCTCGGCATCCTGTTCCCGTCCAAAAAATTCTCCTTACAAAACCCACGCTATTTTTAAACACATACATTCAACAGTATGATACAACGCAGTTTATCTATTGCCTTATTGACGATGCTTGGCGGCAGCCTGTTTGCACAGGAGCAGAAAAGCGTGCTGAAACTGGCTGAAGAAGCATATGCAAGGGAAGAATACGCGGTAGCCGGCGCGCTCTACAAACGGCAGGCCCGCAGCAAAGGGGATAAAACGCCGGTGACGCTGCTGATGAAAATGGCCCGCAGTTTCCAGGAAACAGGCAACTTCCGGGAAGCCGCCGGCGTCTACCAGCAGATCGTCACGCGGCCGGACCATCCCGCTTCCGCTTATTTCGCCTATGGTGAAGCGCTGCGGCAGCTGGAACAATACGATTCCGCCAGGCAGCAATACAACCTGTTCAACACTGCTCATGCAGACAGCCTGCAGCTGAAAGCAATCGCGCTTCAAAGCTGCGACAGCGCCGCGCTGTGGCTGCAAGCTCCCGCTTCCCTGCAGATGAACCCGGTAAAGGAACTGAATACCCGCAGTTCGGACATTGTTACCGGTATGAACGGCGGAGAACTGCTGCTGATGTCCAGCGGCTATCACCGGCTGCTGAGGGAAGGAAACGGAGAAAAAGACCTCCGTACACAGCAACCCTACTATAACGCCTACGCCTACCGGCAAAACAAACAGGGAAACCCCACGATGTTCCTCGAAGAACTGGCCCCTGCCCTGCTCGGCCAATACGATTACCACATCGGGCCGGTTTGCATGAGCAGTCACCAGGATACGCTGTATGCTACCATCAACATACAAGGCAAAGATGTGCCATTCACCGGCAAAGGCCCTGTGAACGGAGTGCGCCAGCTACAGATATTTCAGTCGGTGAAAAAAGACGGTAAATGGACCGAACCGGTATTGCTGCCCGGCATCAACGTGGCGCACCATTCATCCAGCCACGCCGTACTGAATGCCGCCGGCAATATCCTGTATTTTGTATCCAACCGCCCCGGCGGCGCTGGACAGACAGATATCTGGTATTGTGAAAAGCAGGCTGACGGCAGCTGGGGTACACCCGTGAATTGTGGCGGCAAGATCAACACCGTTGCCGCTGAATCATTCCCGACAATGAATGAAGACGACGTGCTCTACTTCTCCAGCAAAGGCCATCCCGGCCTCGGGGGGTATGATATCTTCCGCGTTAAAGGAGAAAAGAGCAGCTGGGAAACACCCATGAATATGAAAGCGCCCTTCAACTCCGGTGCGGACGATATCAGTTTTGTGCTGAACAACAACGGGCCGGAAGGTTACTTTGCTTCCAACAGGGACGGCGGCATGGGCAGCGATGACATCTATCGTTTCGTTGACATAGACCTCTTTAACAGGCTGAACGGCATCCAATCTCCGGAAGTGACCGATCACAGCGTGCGGCCGCCGGCAAACGGCGAAAATCATCACGCGCCGGGCGTTGCTACTCATCAGCCAGGCACACCGAGGCAGCTCACCGCCGAAGAGGAAGCAGATAAACAAAACCTGGAACAGCTGAAATTCCTGTACGATTACAACAGCGCCCGCCTGCTGGCGGAATCACGGCAGATACTCGACAAAGCGGCGGAAGTGATGAAACGCCGGCAAGACTGGAAGATCATTATCTCGTCTTATGCGGACAACCGCGGCACGGACCAGTACAACACCTATCTGTCCGCCCTGCGCTGCCTGTCCGTGATCGATTACCTCGCCGGAAAAGACATCGATCCGAAACGGCTGTATTATGCCAACAAAGGCGAAACGGAACCGGTGAACGGGTGTAAGGACGGGGTTCCGTGTGATGAAGATGAATACCGGCAGAACAGGCGTTCGGAGTTGAAAGTGGTGTGGTAAATGGATGAAGCGACGTCAAAATAAAGAAACCCGCGTAAGCCTTAATTTACGCGGGTTTCTTGTTTAAAGATAACGATCATCCACTTACCCTGATTGCGTTCTTTCATAGGTATTTAAATTGATGATGAAGGTAATGATTTGCAGCGTAACAAAACAAGAGCATTTCCGGCTGCGCGATCCCCCCATTTGCAACCGCCGCCGTATGGAAGAAATATTTTTCCCTGAAAAAAGAAGATATACCCTATATTTGAACATCGTTTCACAACTCGACCCTTGCGAAGTCCTAATGTTTTCCCGGTTGCCCAGTAACCTTTTGAAAATTATTGTCAAATTCCCGGCAAAGGCGCTTATGCTTTGTCTGTAACAGTCTTCCAGGATGTCTTTAACTGAAATAATTAAAGCAAAACAATCATTATCCTAAAATATTGTTTAATCCTAAACCAGTGTAATCTATGGAACCTTACCTCGCGCTAATTTGCATTTTCGGTGGAAATTTCGCTATCAGAGGCTGGGCTTTCTGCCAGGGGCAGATCATGTCCATTGCCCAGAACACAGCTTTGTTCTCCCTGCTCGGTACTACCTATGGCGGTAACGGTCAAACTACTTTCGGATTGCCGGACCTCAGGGGCCGTGCACCTATTGGCATGGGTCAGGGCCCCGGTCTTCCCAACTACGTGCTCGGCCAGATGGCCGGAACAACAAGCACCACGCTGCTGATCCCCAACATGCCCGCGCATACCCATATCGCGGATTCCAGCGGGCTTGCCGCCGTACCATCCGCCAGTACTGCCAATGGCACTACCAACATTCCGGCGATAGACCTGGTGCCCGCCCAGGTGCCCCCTGCGGGCAGCGGTCCCAGCGCCATAACAATGAACGCTTACGGGAAACAGGATAACACTACCACGCTGGCACCTGGTAAGGTAACCGGTTCAGTTGTTATCGGCATGACCGGCGGCACCCAGCCGTTCAGCATCCAGAACCCGTACCTGGCAATGAATTACCTGATCGCCACGGAAGGCATTTTCCCTTCCAGAAGCTGATCATATAACGTATCGCACGAACCACCAAGATCTGCATTTCATGATCACTCCCATTACCGTTGGCTTTCTGAGCCCTTATTCCGGCATTTATCCATACTATGCCCAGCACCTCTTCACAGGATGGCTGCTGGGCATGGGACTTGATCCTGCGCGGCAAAATACCGTGCGGTTTGTGCAGGAATATACGGAAATGGGTAGCATGAAGGCTTCGGAAGCTGCAGCCCGCAAGCTGCTCTTTTTTAACCGTGTAGACATCCTGTCCGGCCTCATCAGCTACAAAGCTATGCCGGGTATGATACCACTTATTGAAAAAGAGCGGCGGCCGGCATTCTTTTTTGATATGGGAGAATACGTGCCGCATTTCCCCTATCTCAGTCCAGACGTATTTTACGCCTCTCACCAATTGTGGCAATCCCAGTACGCACTTGGCCGCTGGGCGGAAAGAACCTTTGGCGGCGGCGGCCATATGATCATGCCGGTGTACGAAGCGGGTTATCACTTCAACAGCACCTTCCGGCAGGGCGCTATTTCCGTTGGCGGACAGGAATTAAAGCTCACCGTACTTCCTTTTGACGAAAGCGATCCTTACAAAATGGAACTGGACAGCTTTTTTGCATCCCTTGCAAAAGAGCATCCCCCGTATGTGCACGCCATCTTCTGCGGCAGCATGGGCCGGCTCTTCTTCCAAAAATGGATCGCCAGCGGTTTTCATAAGAAAATCCCGCTGCTTGTACACGAAACAATGGCATATGATGATATCCTGGACGATATCAGGCATATCAACCTCGAAATATATACATCCCGGTTGTGGATGCGGGAAGACGAGAACAAGATCAACCGCACCTTTGTTCAGCAATTTGAGCAACTGGCGCAGCAACCCGCCAATATCTATGCATTGATGGGATATGAGGCCGGTCTGATTTGGAAAGAGCTATTACCACATGCGCAGAAAAAAGACTGGGATGCGGTGAAGCAGCAACTGCGTACCGGCATCATCAGCGGCCCTTGCGGGGAAAAGAATTTCTACCCCGCTTCCGGTTTTGCATTACCGGCACCCAACATTATTAAGATAACTACTACCAATAATCAAATACATAAGATCATTCTTGACCAGGGACAAGGCATGCGCTTCGATGCGAAGGAATTGGAGGAGATACACAACGGCAGCGTGTCAGGATGGCAAAATCCTTTTCTCTGTATTTAACAAAATTCTATGCAGCATATTTTTACCCGGTACACCAGGCTACTATTATTGCTTACATTCGCTTCCCTGCTGGGTGGCGCGGGCGCCAGGGCGCAATATACCATGACAACGATGGAGACCGGCGGATATTATTCCGCGGTGGCCTGCGATATTGATGATAATGTTTACGTGGTACGTTACAACGGTACTAGTTGCGAAATAGCCAAATATACCAACGGTACAGGCACGCCTACCGTCATCTATAGCGGGCTGGCCTTCGGGCCGGGCAGGCTGCCCTGGGGCCTTGCTGTAAATGCCGCCGGCGTGGTGTTCGTGACCAACCCCAACCCGTCCAACAATTGGGAGATCATCAAACTAACCCCTGGAGCAGGTGGTACTTATACGCCCCAGATGATACAAAGCGGTGCATGGTTTTCAGCGCTTGGCATGCAGTCTGACAATACCCTGATGACGATAGAATATGTTTTTGCACCGGACAGGCACCGCCTGAGGAGCTGGCCTGAAGGCCAGGAAGATCAGTCTGGCACCTGGCTGACGCTTCCCATAACAGTTCACCCCGGCGCCACATCGACCTGGCCCTGGGGAGTAGCTATAGATGGGGCAAATAACTATTATGTTCTCGACCTTCATGAGAACAATGACGGCCAGATCATACGCATGAACGCAGCTGGCGGCTATGCCACCTCTACTGTTGTGGCCTCCGGAGGGTTTTACAGCGCAATTGCCATTGATGGCGACGGCAACTTCTATACGACGGAATACAATGGTACTGATTACCGCGTAGTGAAACGCGCGGATATAACACAACCGGCAGGCGATGTGCTGCTGAGCGGCATGAGTATAGACGGGTTGGCTGTACCCTGGGGGCTGGCTGTTAACAGCAAGGGAGAGGTATTTATTGGTGACGGCAGCTCTCCTACCGGCGGCCGCCTGGTTAAACTCAGCCCACCGGGAATTTCCGTTCAGAGCGTGACAAGGGCTGATGCAAATCCTACCAACGCAACCGGGGTAGATTACACAGTTACTTTCAGCAGTGCCGTCAGCAACGTTACCCCTGCCGCTTTCTCCCTTACCGCCACCGGTACCGTCAGCGGCGCCAGCGTTGCCAGCGTAGCCGGAAGCGGCGCCTCCTATACCGTCACCGTTAATACGGGTACCGGCGACGGTACACTGCGGCTGAATGTAACGGGTAGTGGTATCAGCAGTATAATAACCAATGCTCCGTTTACTAACGGTGAAACTTATACGATTGACAAAACGGCTCCCACCGGCACCTTGTCCATTAATGGCGGCGCAGCCGCTACCAACGATCCCGACGTAACGCTTACTATTACCGCGGATGGTACCGCACCCGCCTATACCACCAGCTTTTCGAATGACAACGTTACCTGGAGCGCCTACACGCCGCTGGCCGCCAGCACCCCGTGGACGCTCGCTGCCGGAGACGGGACCAAAACCGTGTACATGCGGTTAAGGGATGCTGCGGGAAATATAACACCGCTGCAAGACCAGGTAACACTGGATGCAACCGCGCCAAACACTACCATCGTAACAAGCCCGCCCGTCCTCACCAACAGTGCGAACGCTACTTTCACCTTCACATCCAGCGAAACGCCCGCTATCTTTCAAGCTCAACTGGACGGTGGCGCCTTTACGCCGGCAACTACCCCGCTTACGTTCACAGGTATGGCCGAAGGCCCGCATACCTTCACCGTAAGGGCTGTAGACGCTGCCGGCAACATAGATGCTGCACCCGCCAGCTTTAACTGGACGATAGACCTTACCGCACCGGCCGTCAGCACCGTGAGCGTGCCGGCCAACGGATACTATAACCAGGGAACTACGCTTACCTTTTCCGTGCAGTTTGGTGAAGATGTAGTTGTGACCGGAACGCCCTACGTGGAACTGATACTTGGCAGCGCTACCGTACAGGCGGCGCACACGGCCGGAAGCGGAACAGATACGCATACATTCTCTTACACCGTACAGGCGGGAGATACGGATATGGACGGTATTGCGCTGGGCAGCAATATTATGCTGAACGGCGGTACCATGCGGGACCTGGCGGGCAACGATGCGCAGCCCGCATTGCAGAACGTAGCGTCCACCAACAGTGTGTTTGTGAACACATCATCCCCCTCCGTTACATTATCCACCACCGCTTCCTCGCCCGTGAACCAGCCGTTCCCGGTCACTATTATTTTCAGCGAAGCGGTAACAGGTTTGACGCTGGGGGACTTCTCCATCGCAAATGCCACCCTGAGCAGTCTGTCTACAACAGACAACATTACTTACACAATTACGGTAACCCCGTCTGCTGATGGCGCCATCACCCTGTCATTGCCTGCCGACGCGGCGCAAAATATCGGGAACAACGGCAACGCTGCCTCCAATACGCTCAACCTTACATATGATCAAACCGCGCCTGCCATCACTACGGTAAATGTACCGGCCAATAAGACTTATGTAAGCAGCGAGGTGTTAACATTTACCGTCAACTACAACGAGGCGGTAACAGTAGCGGGCGGTACACCATCACTGCCCATCACTATCGGGAGTACAACTGTACAGGCGTTGTACACGGGAGGGTCAGGCTCCACTGCGCTTACCTTCGCTTACACTATACAAAATGGTGAACAGGATGCCAACGGTGTAGCCGTTGGCGCGCAGCTTCAGGCGGCCGGAGCCACCCTGCGCGATGCGGCTGGCAACGACGCCTCCCTTACACTCGCGGGCATACAGCCAACCTCCGGTGTATTGGTAGATGCCACTGCCCCTGTAGTGAACTCGGTGACCGTCCCCGCCAACGGCTACTATAAAGCCAATGACGTGCTGACCTTTGAAGTTGTTTACAGTGAAAATGTGATAGTGACAGGCCCCCCTTACATCGAAGTTACTATTGGCGCCGTGACCCGGCAGGCAACTTACACCAGCGGTTCTACGGGCAATGAGCTGACGTTCAGCTATACAGTGCAAAATGGTGATCTGGACATGGACGGCATTGCGTTAGGCGGAAATGTAGAGCTGGCCGGCGGTACTGTGCAGGATGCAGTGGGCAACAACGCACTGCCCGCATTGAATAACCCTGGCAACACCAGCGGCGTATTCGTCAATACTACTGCCCCTACCGTTGTGCTTTCCGGCACACCGTCAACCAACGCACCGTTCACACTGACAGTTACGTTCAGTGAAGCGGTAACAGGTTTTGCATTAACGGATTTCACCGCTACCAATGCTACCCTGAGCAATCTGCAAACTTCTGATAATATCTCCTACACGGT
>NZ_BKAU01000003.1 GCF_007992715.1 Chitinophaga cymbidii | reverse complement strand
AACCGCACCTGCGGTGACCTCCGTAGATGTACCCGCCAATGGCTATTACAGCACCGGGGAACACCTTGATTTCACCGTGCATTTCAGCGAAAATGTTGTTGTCAACACCGGCGGCTCGCCGGGGATCAGTGTGACCATTGGTTCCGCTTCCGTAACAGCGGCCTATACCGGCGGTTCCGGAAGCAACGCCCTCACCTTCCGTTACACCGTGCAGGATGGTGATCTGGACATGGACGGCATTGCGTTAGGTGGCAACCTGGAACTCAATGGCGCCTCCATACAGGATGCCGCGGGCAACGATGCACTGCCGGCATTGAACAATACCGGTAACACCAGCGGCGTATTTGTCAATACCATTGCTCCCACCGTTGTGCTTTCCGGTACACCATCTGCCAATGCACCGTTCACACTGACAGTTACATTCAGCGAAGCGGTAACAGGTTTTGCATTAACGGATTTCACCGCTACCAATGCTACCCTGAGCAATCTGCAAACTTCTGATAATATCTCCTACACGGTACTGGTAACACACACCGCAAACGGAGCAATCAGCGTACCGGCCAATGTTACGGTGAACATCGCAGGGAACGGCAACCAGGCATCTAACGTGATCAACTATACGTACGATGGAACCGCACCTGCGGTGACCTCCGTAGATGTACCCGCCAATGGCTATTACAGCACCGGGGAACACCTTGATTTCACCGTGCATTTCAGTGAGAATGTTGTTGTCAATACCGGTGGCTCACCGGGCATCAGCCTGACCATTGGTTCCGCTTCCGTAACAGCGGCCTACACCGGCGGTTCCGGCACCAATGCCCTCACCTTCCGCTACACCGTGCAGGATGGAGATATGGACATGGACGGCATTGCGATCGGCGGCAACCTGGAACTGAACGGCGCCACCGTACTGGATGCAGCAGGCAATAATGCCTTGCCGGCATTGAACAACGCCGGCAACACCAGCGGCGTATTCGTCAACACCCAGCGCCCCAATGTAACAGTGACCACCACTTCCGCCGGTCGCGTGAACACGCCGGCAACCGTAACACTTACCTTCAGTGAGGCGGTTAGCGGACTGGATGCGACGGACATCAATGTTACCAATGGCGCGGCCTCCGGCCTGCAAACGGCAGACAACATCACTTACACAGCGGTTGTAACGCCCGCCGCAGACGGCGCCGTGAACGTAAGCCTGCCGGCTGACATGGCAGTGAACATCGCTGGTAATGGCAACAATGCGTCTAATACCGTTTCTTTCACTTACGATGCTACTGCCCCGGTAATCACCGCCGGCCAAAGCTTTAGCGTCAACCAGTACAGCCCAACAGGCACTGAAATAGGCCAGGTTGCGGCCACTGCGGGCGCAGATGCCCTGCAGAACTGGACCATTGCCACAGATGGCGCTGGCGGTGCATTGGAAATTACGGCCACGGGTATGCTGCGCGTGAAAGATGTGAACCTGCTCGGCCCACTTGGCGGCACCACCATTACGCTGGGTATTACCGTAAGTGACGGGCTGAATACCAGCGCCGCCATACCGGTGACCATACAGGTGACCTACGTGAACCAGGCGCCCACGCTGGACCCTGTTGCGAACGTGAGCCAATGTCCGGATACGGAAACACATACCATTCAGCTCACCGGCGCCTCCGCCGTAGAACCGGACCAAACGTTTACCATTGCCGCTACGGCCAGCCAGGACGTATTTGATCTGCTGACCGTAAACGCTTCCAATGTACTGAGCTATCAATTGAAAGCCGGCACCGCGGCAGGTAATATAACCGTTACCGTTACTATAAAAGACAATGGCGGTACGCTCAACGGCGGCACAGATACCCTGCGCCGTACATTCACGGTAACCGTAACCAACCCGATCGCGGTGACCATTACCAGCGATAAAGGCACCAGTGTTTCCAAAGGAGACATTGTAAGGCTCACCGCTTCCGGCGGCGCTGCTTATCAATGGACGGATGCAGACGGTATTATCAGCGGACGGCAGAGCGCTGTACTGGAAGTGAGGCCGCAGGCCAATATTACCTACGAGGTAACCGCCACGAACGCCGCCGGCTGTACCGGCACCGGCAGTATCAGCATTGCCGTGGTGAACGACTTTAAAGTAGACGCCACTAACATATTAACTCCCAACGGTGACGGGCGCAACGACCGCTGGGTGGTCCGCAACCTGGACAGCTACCCGAACAACGAAGTGAAGATCTTTGACCGCGCCGGCCGCATGGTGTACCAGCGCAGGAACTACAGCAATGAATGGGACGGCACCCTCAACGGCAGCCCGCTGGCAGAAGGTACCTATTATTACATTCTGACCATTAACGGCGGCGAGGCTACGGCCAGGGGTTACATCACCATTGTACGGGACAGTAAATAATCTATTAAATGTTGAGCAGGATGAAAAAATTTATAACAACACCGATATATACACGCTTCTTTTATATGCTGCTGCTGGCAGCGGGAAGTATCAGCCAGGCCGCTGCCCAGAGCCTCGGCGAAGCGCCTGCATTATTACAACCTTCGGGTACGCAGTGGTATCAGAACCAATATCTCGCTAACCCGGCTATGGCCGGCGTAGATTCCGGCATGCACATCAACGCGGCCTACCGCCGGCTATGGAATGGCATGGAAGGCGCGCCGAAGACCGCTTTCTTTACAGCAGACGGTGTAGTGACGGGCCGGGTTGGCGCGGGTATCAACGTGTTCAACGATCAGGCGGGGCTGATCAACCGCACCCGCGTAGGACTTACCTACGCTTACCACCTGCCGCTGGGCGCCCGCGGCCAGCGATTGCATTTCGGGCTTTCATTCGTTTTTAATGTGCACCGGCTGAACTATGAGCATGTAGACGGTGATGTAACAGATCCCTCCCTCGCTGCTTTCAACCGTCGGGATGATTATTTTGAAGCGGAATACGGCATGGCTTATACAGACGGCCCCTGGACCCTGCAGGCCGCCATTCCCAATGTGCGCGCCCTTTTCACCGGCGAAGACCGCGGCGTGAACGGCGGCGGCGTTTTCTTCACCGCGGCCTCCTACCGGTTTACACTTCCCGGCGCTATCAGCCGCATTGAACCTAAAGTGGGCTACCGCGGGGTAAGGGGATATGACAATATACTGGACGCTGGCGTGCAGATCAGCTTCCTCAACAACGTGGCCAGTGTAATGGGCATGTATCATTCATCCCAAAGCGTAACGGCGGGCCTTGGCTTCAACATCATGAAAACAGTGCAGATACAGGCGTTATACAACGCACAAACAGGTGGTATTCAAAACAATATAGACGGCGCTTTTGAAGTAGGCGCTACCATTGATCTGTTTCGCAGGCGATAAAGATATTTCCGGTCAGGCATTGATCTTAATGTGAACTAATTTTAATAAATTGCTGATGATGCATAAGACATAAGCTACTGATGACTGCATAAGACAATATCTCAATCATAACCCGAAAGATTTCTTATTTAAACCCACATACCCGCTATGGCCCTACTATCCGACACATCCATTGGCAGTACCGGCACTCCAGGCCCCACTGGTACTTCCGGCAGCACCGGCATTATTGGTCCAACCGGCCCGCAGGGTCCTACTGGTCCTCCCGGTGCCACTGGCCCGCAAGGCAGCGACGGCATTCAAGGTTTTCAGGGCGCTACCGGCTTGCAGGGCGTAACCGGCCTGCTGGGCGCAACGGGCATCCAGGGTGCTACAGGCACTTCCGGTGAGCGTGGCGTGCAGGGCGTAACCGGTTTTCCCGGCACTACCTGGAGCTATGCTATCATGAATGGCCTTACCGGCCCCCTTGGTCCGCAGGGCGTAACGGGAATACAGGGATTCCAGGGCGTAACAGGGTTGCAGGGTATAACGGGATTCGCGGGCGCTACAGGGCCGGATGGCATACAAGGTGTAACGGGAATAGCAGGGTCCACTGGGCCGCAGGGTACCAGCGTTGCCGGCCCCACCGGACCGCAGGGTCCAACCGGCGCTGAAGGCATACAAGGCGTAACAGGATTGGCGGGCGCTACCGGTGCGCAAGGCACCAGCGTTCCCGGCCATACCGGACCTCAAGGCCCAACCGGCGCTGAAGGCATACAGGGCGTAACAGGATTGGCGGGTGCAACAGGCGCACAAGGTACCAGTGTTCCCGGCTCCACAGGGCCACAGGGCGTACCCGGCGTTACCGGTCTTGCAGGCCCCACCGGCCCGGAAGGGCTGCAGGGCGTAACAGGTCTGGCAGGCGCAACCGGCGCACAAGGCACCAGCATCTCCGGCCCTACGGGACCGCAAGGCGCAACCGGGGTTGCAGGCGCCACCGGCCCCGCAGGCGGCGGCGGCAGCGCTGGTGTGGCAGGCATTATCGCCGGTCCCATCGACATTCCCTATAGTACCAACAGCTTCCAGCTCACCGGCTCTTCCATTACGCTGCCACCAGGCACCTACGCCGTGATCGTTTCCATGTTGATGCGCGTATTGCCCTATGCACCCGCCAATTCAGCGTTCTGGCTGCGAACCTCATTTGCTGGCACGACCAGCGGGCCCTTGTCCCCTTCCACCGACATCGTTGGTTCCTATCTCATCAGCGGATGCCTGGGCGGCTCCGCTACGTTCAGTACCGTGTCGGGTTTGCTGATCATCAACAACTCCTCATCCTCCAATAAAACTTACTACTACATTGCCGGCAACTGCCAGGTGGAAAATACCACGCAAACATTATCGCAATTTGGCGGAGGAGCATGGAATGAAGACAACATAGCCGCGTTCAGATTGTAACACCCTTTCCGGGAGAACTCTGTAAACCCGTTTTCAATGAAGTACACGCCGTTTGATAATACCAGTTTGTTCCTTCCCTCGCCCCTGCCCGAATCGGTCACCAGCGGCTATTACCTGCCGGGTGATACCACACCCCCTGCGGAGATTTCGCTGGCAGACAGCTGGGATGCTTTCAAAGGATATTATTTTTTCCTCTCCACGCCCATTGCAGCAGACAACACCGATGCGTTGAAAACTTTGCAGGAGCAACTGACCGCCGAAGCTTCCCTGCAAAACCCGCTGCATACCGGCGCCTGCTGGCTGCTGAACGGAACCACCCTTACCGTGCAGGCTCTCCTGCAAACCGGTACAGACAGTGGCAATGTAAGCATTCAGACTGCCGTTGATCTTGGTTTCGGCACTTACCAGCTTCCGTTGTTTGAAGGAGCGGGCATCGTGTTTCAGCCGGAAGGTGTGATATGCGCAGGGTACCCCGTTGTACCGGGAGCGCAGGCCGCCGCTGCGGAGAAAAGTTTATCCATCACCGTTACAGGCGAGCAGGCTGGTGTATTAACGGGGGAAGTGATGATCAGCGATTTTTCTAACGATATCTATGCGGGATGGTCTGCCGGCTTCCGGTATAACATGCCCAATCCCGCCACGGGCGTACCATGCAGCCAATACTACCCGCTGTTCAACAACCAGCCTGCAACTTACTGGCTCCTGGATGTTCACTGGGACCCGCTGCATCCGCTGGACGACAGCCGCTCCTACATGGCCTTCACAGGCATTTCTTTCGGACTGCAAAAAATAACCGGGGAAGAAGACCGCTTTGAAATAATACCGGCAACAGGCGCCACACTTGACAGCTGGTGGCGTACGATATACGGCCAGCCGGTTACCCTGCGCCCCGTTACGAACGGCGCCAATCCCGCGCAACTGGTGTTCCAGCTGTATGCGGACCCGGAGAAATCGCCCGCATACTACCTTGCTCCCAAAGGAGCTTTTGAATTGCAGGCGGAACCCGGCGATGATGGCGTATGTCAATTGCTGCCAGGCCTCTCCGGCACGGAAAGCCTGCAGTTCACACCGGGAGATCATATCGTTTTCTATCCCGGCAACGCTGCCAATGCGCCAAGCGGACTGGCCAGCCAGGAGCTGAACAATACCTACACCGCTTCATACGCCTTTATAGAAGCACGCACCGCTGCCGCCGTAGTGTATTCCGCCGCTCCGCCGGTGGCCAGTCTCTACCAGGCATCTGCCACCAGCGGGCTGCTGGGGCCGTTTTATGCGCCCTCCGCGCAATTACCGGCAGCCGGCAGCGATACACTATGTTTCCCGATGACGCCGTACGCCGGCATCAGTACTGTACAGGCTGACGCTTTTCCGCCGGAGTATCTCGCCTCTTTTGAAAGCAGCCTGCTGGGCACAGCAAGAGAACAGAAAATGGCAGCGATGCCTGTACCCACCGGTAGCCAGGTTACGGCAGACCCCGTAACCACTACAACACCGCAGGGGCTGCTGGCGACCATATCAGGTATGCAGTGGCAGGAAGTATTGCTCGCGCTGAACACCGAGCTGCCGGTCAACTTCCGGTTCACCAACCTGCCCGCCGCGTTGCGCAGCGCATTCCAGACCGAAGATCTTTTTCTCGTTATATCCGATGCCGGCAATATCGGTACGTTCGATAATGCGCTGTCAATCGAAGGATGGGAGTTTAACGTAAACGTTCCCACCCGCGACCCGGATAAAGACCCGGAACAGAAAAACATACTCATACTCAAATTCAGGAAAGGCGCTATCACAGACCTGATCACCAACACCACGCAATGGACCGACGGTGTTACTTTCAACTATGACGCCGACCAGCTTACCAGTACGCAGACCTGGCTGATGGAATATTGTACGGAAGCGACAGACATGGCGAAAAACAATCCTCACTTCGCCAGTTTCGCCAACATCATACAGGACCCTGAGTGGTACGGCATCCTGGCGCTCCGCACAGATATCAGCCTCGGCAATTTTCCACCCGACCTGCGCGGACTGCTGGGGGCTATGGACCTCACAAGATTCTATGCACATCACGTGGGCGTACAGGTCAGCTTTGTACAGGAAAACAGCAGCAACACCACGCAACCGCTGGCGCTGAAAAAGAGCAACCTGTTCGGCCTCATCAGCTACATCGATCCTGCCTATCAGCAAACGCAGGGCGGCGGCACCGCGGCAACCACAGGTCTGCGTGCTTTTGAAGCGGGCCAGAACAGTGTGGACAATGTATCATACGCCTACAAGGTACTGGTGTTGCAGGTAGTCTTCGCCAATTCCGTGCTCATCAACTTCAACAGCAAGCTGGAACTGACCGCGCGCAAATGGTTTGAAGAGGCGGCCTCGCTGAACGTGCCTGACAGCGGTGACGATGATGACGAAACTACGGAACCCGCCAACTACGCCATGATCTTCAACGGCCACTACGAAAACCAGGACGGTCACCGCACCTACACCTTCCTGACGCAGCAGGACCTGACCTACCAGTATTTCCTGACCAGCAAGGTGCTGACCTGCATCGAGTTTGTAAAGGCGCAGTTTCAAACCATTTCCAGCGTGGCATCCACTACCCTTCCCGGCACAGACGATGTAAAAGCCAGGTTCACATTTTACGGCTATCTCAACTTTTCGCAGCAGGAGAAATTCGACTGCTTCTCATATGGCTCCGAAAAAGGGCAGGAAACACAACATAACAGGGGCCTGTATTTCAGCAACCTCTGCCTGGACGTTTCCTTCTCATTGGATACAGCCGCGAATACCACATCCGGACTTGAAATTGTGCTGAACCCGGATAACGTTTCGTTTGACCAGTCTCTCAGCACCATCCGCAACAATAGTTTTGCGGCCGCCTTCCCCGTGAGCCCCAATGCCATTCTGCGCGGGTCCGGCGACAACACGCCTAAAAAACTGCGGTACCTGCAGGTGGTGCCGCCCCCTGATTTCAGCACAGCGGGCTTGCAGCCGGTGTGGTACGCCATCAATTTTGACCTGCACTGGGGCGGCCCCGGCGCGCTGGCCAGCCAGGCGGGATTCATTCCGCAACTCATGCTGGCCTGGAGCCCCGGCGCGGCAAGTGTGAACGTGGAAATATTTGTGCGGCTTCCCGGCGCCGGCAGCGGCAATACCTTCAGCATACAGAACGTGCTGAAACTGTCTGCCGGCCCCTTCCAGCTGAAGCAGGTAGAACATGGCGGCGATAAGATCAGCTATAATTTTTTCCTTTTAAACCTTTCTCTCAGCCTGTTCGGCGTGAAACTACCGCCGGCAGGAAATACCAACCTCGTGCTTGTTGGCGATGCAGAGCAACCGGGCTCCCTGGGTTGGTACGGAGCGTACATAAACAAATAAATTATGAGACCAGTACTTACAAATGGAAATCCTACGTACCAGGTACCACCCACGATGGTCACTTATACGGCCGCTATCATAGCCGGGTTGGCGGCGAACGGCGTTGGGCCGGTGGCAGGCAATAGTACTTTCAATACGGCTGCTGTAAGGGGTGTTGCAGCGGGACTCACATTTGTCAATCACGGCGCTGCTCAATGGGGCAACCTTCTCCCGGTAAACAAAGCTTTCATGAAGGCTTTGATCAATTACTTCTCGGAAAATGCCACCATGAAGTACGGCAATGCCAGGGGCTCGCTGATTGACAACTACGGACAATACTGCGCCTATTGCGGTACGCCTGTTCAGGATACGGCACTGGCAATAGAGCACTGCCTGCCCAAAGCAGAATTTCCCTCAGAAATGCTGAACTACACTAATTTTTTCCTGTCCTGCCCCTCCTGCAATTCTTATAAAGGTTCCAATCCTACTTATGTAACATCCTATCAGTTTGCAGCGGCTAATATTGCCAATCCGCCCACCTACCAGAATGTGCTGACTGGCGGGATGGTCCGCCAGGTATGGCCTAACTCCGGCATGATATCCTGGCGCGGTCTTCCTCCGTATCTTTACGATGTTACCAATAATTTAATCCTTGTCCCCGCCGTCGCGGAGAACCTCACCAACAGGCAGGTAAGCGTTGTACAGAATACCGTGCAGGCCAATATTGCAGGATACGCCCAGCCCATCACCGTGGCCGCCCTGGTAACCATCTCATTCAGCAATCCGACGGAGCAGCTGCGGGAAAACAACTTCCTCAACATTGTTCAGCTGAATGCCTACCAGCCCAACGTGTACTCAGACAGGCGGGTAACCAACCGCACCATTGCGTGGCTGAACGTATTGTTATCCCTTTCCAACCTACAGGCCTTCCAGGTAGGGTCTCAGGGCTGGCTGCTCATGTTGCAGCAGATATTCATTACGGCAAAGAATGCCGGATTCTTCGAAATATGGTCATGGCTGTTTTATCTTATCTCACCGCCTAATGTGCAAAACTCCATTTACACCTATTTCAGAACGGCCTCCACGAATCCGAATCAGCAGTTCTATTATTTTCCGGGTACTAACATCAACGATCTGCCCACACAATAACTAACGCTATGAGACCTGTCAATAAAATACCGCCGGCATACCTCCGGGAACTCTCCGCCACCGGCAGCGAACAGCAGCGCGGCGCCATTCATCACGCGCTCATCGAATCGCTCGGCAATTATTGTTCCTACTGCGAAATGCCGCTTAGCGACTATCACATTGAACACCTGCGCCATCTCGCGGAATGGCCGGAGCAGCTTTCTTTAGACCAGTGGGATGACCTGCTGCTTATCTGCAACGATTGCCGCAACCACATCCGCATGCCCACGCTCAATGCCACGAGCGCCGCAGCCATCCTTTGGCCGGACAAAGACAGTACCTTTTCACTCGTCAACAGTCCATTCCAATACGAGTTGCGTACCGTAAAATATCTGGTGATGGATGAAGGCAACAAGGTATCTGAAGAAACAAAAGACCTCGTATTTGTAGTACCCAACCGCGATGCAGGACAAACGTTGTACGAGAAAGCATTCAACACCATCGCCCATTTTCAGCTGAACATGCAGTTGGAATTTTATAACGAAAACACCGGCGAACTGCGTGTACCCCTGGCCGTACATGCAGAACGGAGCGACAACCGCATGTTCAAAAGAACGGCCGCCTGGATGGAGGCGCATGACAGTGTGAAACGCCTACGGGAACTGGAAGGGCATGCCGCCAACGGACCCGGTGATCCCGCCCTGCTGCGCCGCATGTTCATTCAACAAATTGCGATGACGGCCTGGTACAGCGGCAACTGGTCGGTTTGGATGACAGTATTCTACCAGCAGACGGAAGACCTGGACCTCTTGCGGACGGCCTTTGCCGGGAACATACATGAATTCTCAGGTCTGCGGAACGATAACGACGCGCTGTTCAGCATCTAACAAGCAACCCTATGAGCAAGAAAAAACGCCCTGTTATATTGGAAGTTAATCCACGCATCCAGCAGTTGCAGGAAAAGATTGCAGCCAGCAACGCCTTTAGCAAAGACTCCATCCAGGCCAGCAATATTACTGACCTGTTCAAAATTTTGCTGAACCAGGATTCCGTTACCCTCACGGCACCCGTGTTCAGCAACCCTGATGACAATGCTTTGCAGGTAACCGCCGTGGCTGCCCTGTTTTCTCAACAAATAAAAATAACAGCCGTTTTTGTTGCAGACGATGAGGATGTACTCTCCCTCACCATGAACAGTTTTGAAGATACCAGCATGCTGCTGAGTGCCATTTACCAGGCCGGCCTGGTGCCCGGTGGCAGCACGGAAGGATACATTCCCGCCGTGAACATCGGCGGTATTTCTTTTGTGCTGGACTCTGATGCCGGCAGCTTCACACTGAAGGGCACCGGTGACCAGTGGACATTCCTGGGGTACACCGGTCTCTATGTTAAAAGTCCCGCGCTCACTTTGGTGAGCACCTTCAAAGACCTTTCACAAAGCTACCAATGGTTTGTGTCCGGCACCCTCACCAGCGATACCGCTACGGTGAATATCCCTTTAACCATCGGCCTGCCCATAGGTTTCACCGGCTGGAGCATCTCCGCCGGCCCGCTTACGCTGGACAATGGCCTCGGCATCATAGATGCCCTCACCGGCATTTCTGTATCAGGCATGCTGCCGGAGGGGTTTACAGACCTGCTCGCCAACATAGAGATCACCGGCTTTTACGCGGGTTTTGATCCCATCAAAAAATCATTGCGCAGCGTTCAGTTGCAGGTACAAACCAAGGCAGACTGGGTGATCGTACAGGACAAGCTGAAAATAAAAGAAGGCATTTCACTGCTGCTGAACGGCTTCCGGATGGAAGACGGCCAGCCGTTGCAGTACTCAGGCTGCATCACCGGCACGGCCGCGGTCAATTACGCCAACCCGGAAGAAGAAGTACAAGCCTCCGCCATCATTCCCATACCACTCTCCGGCGCAGACTGGGCCATTACCCTGGCTAACGATCAGCAGCCGCTCGGCTTCGGCAAACTGGCTGCGCTGGTGCCCGGCGTGAAGGACTTCCTGCCGCCCGGCATGTATGAAAAACTGAACGAGATCATACTGGAATACCTCACCATCAAGTTCAAATTCAGTGATGGCTTTTCGTTTACCAATATTGCCTTTTCCATCTATTCCGCCACGCCCTGGCAGTTGCCCGCGCTGCAACAGGCTATCTACCTGGATAAAGACTTCAGCCTGGCGCTGAACGTGCCACTGCCCTACGCGGCGGCCACCATGTCCGGAAAGATTGCGGGCGTGATACAGATAGACAGCGGGAATATTTCCATCCCCATTTCGCTATCCAAAACACCCGTTACAGAAAACTGGACGCTGCAGGTCACCTCAGACGAAATCCCCCTGCCTTCCATCAGTTCACTGTCTGGTTTCATGGGCGGCGGCATACTGGACACGGCCTCCCCTTCAGGATTGATGAAGGTGGGCAACTTTGCGATCTACGACCTGGAACTGATCTGGATCTTTGGCACCGTATCCAAATTGCAACGCTTCGCGTTCACGATCAGCTCTACGCCGGAAACGCCTGCGTGGAACCTGGTGCCGGGGTATTTTGAACTGACCGAGCTGTTTGTGTCCATCGCCATCGAGAACCAATCTGTAAGCGATAAAGACATTTCCGGTAGTATAGGTGCTACCGTTACCTGGGTGCTGAACAAAAGTACCAACAGCAAACTGGTGCTGTTCATGCTCGCAACCAAATCATCTTCCGCCGCGCCCTGGAAATTCGCCGGCAGCCTGAAAGAAGACCTGGTGCTGAAAGACCTGCTGATCGCGCTCCACACACCCGCGGCGGTAGTGGACCTGCTGCCCAACCTGAAAGTAACGCAGTTCGATCTTTCCATTGAACCCACCTCCGGTTCGTTCTCCATAGCTACGGCTATTGCCCCTGTAGATACCTGGACGATCCTGACCATTGGCTCGCTGAATGTGAACATGGAAAACATCGGCTTTGAGGTGCAGAAATATGCGGAGAACCTGGAAATGTCTGCCAGCGGCACCTTTACACTGGTAGCTACCAAAAAGACTTCCACCGTTCAGCTTTCCGCGGGTTATAGCAATAAAGACTGGAACTTCTCCGGCACCTACGACAACACCACCGGCGGAGGCATTACCATCAATGAAGTGCTGGCGGAGTATATCACCGGCATAGACAGCGCATCCATCCCGCAACTGAAAATACTGAAAGTGCTGGTGGCCATCGTAAAAGGCACAACGGCTACCAGCACCACTTACAATACTTTCCATTTCGTTTTCTCCGGTGAGCTGACCCTGCTGGACAAACTGCTCATCCAGGCTAATATAGACGTAAAGTACGATTCCCGGAATACTACCAGTCCGTATGAAGGCACACAACTGCAGGGGCTGGTGAAATTCGGCGGCATATCTTTCACCGCCATTGCGAAATACAGCGCGGGCCGGTTCAGCAACTATGAGTTTCTGCTCACGTTCATGCATGTGGTGGCAAAAGCCACCGTGGAAGATACGGCCACCACTACTACCTTCCGCTTCAACCTGACGTCTACCAATATCAACAAGCCGCTCACACTCGGAGATGTTATTGCGGCCCTCATAGAAGCCGCCACAGGAGAGGCGCCGGTAATACCCGCACCCTGGAGTTTCATCCTGAACATCTCCATCAATAACTTCGGTTTCCTCTTTGTGCTGAACAAAACCACCAACGCTAAAACCGTGGGGCTTACCTGGCAGCCCAAGATCAATCTCGGCTTTATTGTGATCGATGAACTGAGCCTGCTCTATTCTCCGGGGCCGGACGGCAACAACGGCCCGGTAGAGTTCCGTGTTACCAAAGGGACCTTCCTGGGCATGCCCATTGACGAGCTGCCCCAACAGCAGCGGCCGGACTGGGATTTGCGGGACCCCAGCAAAGCGCCGGCAGTACCCGGTTTCGGAGACAGCTCCTTCAAGCTGGAGTTCCTCGGCCTCGGCAACCAGGTAGCCATCAAACAGAAAACACCGCCTGCTTCTGTTACACAGGCCATCACCAACCTCGCGGAAGCTTTCAATACCAACGGAGGCGCCAAGCTGCCGCCTGAACTGTATTTCGACAAGAATTACGGCATTCTTTTCGGTGCACAGTTCATTGTAGTCAAATACATTCACCTCGCCGTTGTATTCTACGATCCGGTGATGTACGGCATTTCAATCAGCGTCAAAGACGGGAAATTTAAAGACCTCTATTTTGAGATCCTTTACAAAAAGGTGAACGACAATGTAGGTGTGTACCAGATAGATCTTTCGCTGCCTGATTTTGTGCGGCAGCAGCAGTTTGGCGCGGTGGCCGTTACTTTGCCGTCCATCTCGCTGTCAGTTTACACCAACGGAGATTTTACCATAGACATGGGCTTCCCGAAAAACGCGGACTTCTCCCGCTCTTTCGGACTGGAGTTTTCCATATTCACCGGCGCCGGCGGATTCTACTTCGGAAAGCTGAGCAACGACACCGCCACGATGGTGCCCAAAGGAGACGGGCAGTTCAATCCTGTTATCATTTTCGGCATCGGCATACGGGCGGGACTTGGTAAAAGCCTGAACAAAGGCCCCCTGAAAGCCGAGCTGAGCCTCACCATACAAGTGATACTGGAAGGCGTACTCGCCTGGTACAAGGCCAACCCGCCCGCACAGGCCGGCAACGAGGTGCTGTATTTCAGGTTGCAGGCGCAGGCCGCGCTGGTAGGCCGCATATACGGAGAAATTGACTTTGTGATCATCAGCGCTTCCCTGGATATTATGGTGCGCATCATGCTGCAACTGGTGCTGGAATCCTACCGCCAGTCACTCGTTACCTTCACCGCCGAAGTATATGCTTCCATCACGGTCCGCATCAACCTTGGCCTCTTTAAGATATCTATCAGCTGCTCTTTCAGAACAGGCATTACAGATACATTCACCATCGGTTCCAACGAAAAAGCGCCCTGGGATACCGGGCAACTGGCAGACCGCAGCGCTTACTTCACGCCGCTGGATGCGCCGCTGCCCGCCGAGGTTCCCAAAATGGTATGGTCTGCCCCGCTGGACTATCCGGCGGAGCAACTCAACCTGCTTTTCATACCACAGGTGTCGGTAAAATATGATGCTGCCGCCGCTCAACACAAACAGGCGGTTGCCGCTTCCCTCCTCTTTGTGCAGAACGCGCCCGGCACGGCAGACAGCAGCGCATTCACCGTACTGGCAAGAGCCGTGCTGGCATGGGTGTTCAACGCCTACTTTGCCGGCAAGGATGTGAAAGATGAAAAGATACTAGACCAGCCTGTGACCATCGAAGATGCCAACGCCATATACAATTATTTTGACCAGCCTGAAATCGCCACCGGCGCGAAAGACGCATTCCAGGTAACGGACCTGTATGATTATCTTTTTGCAAAAGCGTTCACATCCGTGAACATTAGCACGGCGGATGGCAGTGCGCAGCAAATGCTGGAAGATGCAGATACGCAGGTGGCATTTTTCCCCATCATCCCGCTGCTGGCCATGACCATCAACGGCGGCACACCGCTGGAGTTTTCGGATTATAACGAATGTGATACGGCGTACCTGGAACGCATCCGGCAATATTTCAGGGAGATGCAGGTACAGTACGAAGAAAGACCGGCAGGCACCCAGGCCCGCACCGCCACCGGTCTTACGATGGCGGAGTTCCTGTTCATCGACTATTTTGTGATGATGGCCAAAACCGCCATGCAGGATGTGATCAACGGTTTCAAGCAAACAACGCTGGTAGCCAGGGCGGATGACAGCTTTGCTTCCATCGCCGCCCGCTATAAAAGTTACGGCGCCACCCCCGCTGCCCTTGCCGCGGCCAACAGGCATCAGCCACTGAAAACTTCCGCCAGTCTTCACATTCCCGCCTTTAACTACCGGTTACGGCACAACGAAACGCGGGAATCCTTTGCCGCGCAACTGCCCGTTTCCGATATTGTGCTGCAGGAAGCAGGCGGCACCGTATCCGTACCGTCCTTCCTGTACACCATTCCGGAGAAGAACGTCAGGCCGGTCACCCTGCGTAGCATTGCCGCGCGTTTTGGTGTGAGCGTGGAAGCGCTGGCGTTTTATAATGCAGACCAGCCAGGCATCTTTGAAGAAGGCACCCGGCTGCTCCACGCCTTTACGGACACCAAAACAGTGCAGCAAATACTGGACGAGCTGCAGAACGGCGCGCAATTCCAGCTGGCTAACCTCGCCGGCGTGGTGAGCCGCTTCTTCCTGCACGGGCTACGCATACCTAAAGCCGCAACCGGCGACGACAGGATCGCCCTCTACGAAGGCACGGGACAGCAATTCAACCTCACCGGCACCGTCACGGATCAAAGCGTGGCACTGAACGTAACAGCCGGAAGTCCCGCCTGGCTTAAACTGGGAACCGGCACAGAAGTAACGTTCAGCTTCAGCCAGGATATGGCAAATGCCGTTGCAGAGCTGACAGGTTCAGCCTATGTACCCGGCATCACCCTCCACAAGCAGGAAGATGTGAAACGTTACCGCCTGCAACCGCGCACCTTTGCGCTGGCCACCAGCTTTACGTGGCAGGCGCCCGACACACAAGTACTGAAAACCACCCTGGGAGATACTTTCATCTGGGCTTTCCCGCCGCAATTGCAAAGCTATCTCAGTACTTATCCGTCCATTCCCTACCAGTTGCTCCTGCAATCTGCCAACACGGCTTTCAGTCAAACCGCGCCCACGCCTGTCGCGCCCATGTACTGGAGCACTTTTGTGACCGTGAACCTGCGCCGCGTGCCGGACTCCGCCACGCCGGGCAGTTATGCAGACAACATCTACCTCGTAGACGGCTGCGGCGAAAGCGACGGTCAACTGCTGCAACAGGTGCTGCTGGCCGGCAGCCCCGCCATTACCAATCTCGACATACTTTTTGCAGACAACAGCGCCAAACCGAATAACGGCGAAGAAGTGCGCGGGTTGATTTCCAACAGTCTTACCAGCTACACGACCTTCCTGCTGCAAACCAATTTTTCTACCGTATCCAACCCCGGCCTTGCAGCCGATGCCGTGCCCCTGGCCGCGTCTAACCTGGAAGGGATGGATGCGTTCACCTTTCTCACTTACCTGTGGGAATGTTCCATTGTGCGCTCCGGTGGTTACTACCTTCACTACCGCACCAGCAGCGGCGGCGGTTTACCGGCATTCATATTTGATGAGGACGGCATCGGCGCCATCAGGGTACTGGTATCTTACAACATCCCCATACACGTAGATTCAGAAGGATATGTGTTGCCGCCGTACGTTAACAGCGCCGTACTGGATACACCGGTAGATCCGCAACAGGACACTTTACTGGCCGGCATCGCCCTCACCGCCGAGCAGAAAACCACGTTCGATCCCATACTCCAACAAATTCAGGCAACCATTCTGCCCGGCACAGGTATGTTCAGCGGCAAGCGGGATAACCCGCAAATACTGCGGGCGGCTACACTTGGAGAAAGCGCAGACCAGCAGCTCAGCGAACTGTTTCAGTTGATGGAGTACCGCATACTGGCCACCACCGGCGTGTTCAGGCAATCCAACTACGCCCTGCCCACAGGCCCGCTGGATACAGATGAGAGCGCTGTAAACTGTATCAGCCGGCTACCTTCTCCCATGCAAACCACTACCTGGAATTACGGCGCCGTGCTGCCGGTATTTCCTTTTACGGACAACGGAGGCGCCGGGCCGGTACAAGACCCGTACGCCGCCAACGGCAAAACCGCCACCGTATATTTTAACTTTCTCGATATTTTCGGGAACACGCTTGCAGAAGAAGGCGCCAGCCAGATCACGCAACAGCTCACACCGGGCTATACAGATCCTGTGATAGGTGTAGACCAATGGATCAATGTAGCCAGAACATATAAAATAGCCACAGACACCACCAGCAAGCCAGCGCTCAGCATAGCGCTGAGCTTTGATGTACTGCGATACGTGAATGCAACAGATCCAAAGGCACTGGCCACGCAGGACCTGAAGCAGTACCGGCAGGTGGCGCTTCAACTGGCGCAGGAGGGCGTTACCGCCGCAGTGGAATGCAGCATTGGTACACTGGAAGCCCCGGCTGCCACGCCTTTGGACACCCTGCAGCAATACGTGGCGGCTATTATCAGCTACCTGGAACAAGTACCCGCCACGCCACCGGCAGACGACGCGCCCATCACCACCACGCTCACCTGCGGCATCGACGCCGCGCAGCTCAATGCGGCGCTCATCTTCCAGTTGTCTGTATCCATCAACATTACCCGTACAAAATATATCGATCCGCAGTTTGAACAGGAAGCGGCTATTAAAAGCGCCACTACCATCATTCCGCCGGACCTCTATCATGGTACAACCGCCAGCGAGACCGCATTATCTGTTTTCGCCACCGCGCTGGAACAGGCATTGCCGGTGATGAAGGTGGCCGTGGGCGCACCGGACAATCAGGCCACAGTCAAAAGCGTTGCAGACGGCAACAACACAACACCCAAAGATATCTGGCTGGTGAGGTTTGCCAATGGTACAGATGCCGGTATCAGCTTTACGGTGAACGCAGCGCCGGTGAGCTTTGGCATCAAACCGCTTTCCACTACGCTCATATCCCGGCCTGACGAGACCAACACAAGGCCCGTGCCGCTGCGTGCCTACACTTCCGGGAAATACTTAGGCAATGAAACCGTTCAGAACAAAGCTTTTGCCGGCATTGACATGGAGGTGATGGCCAGAACGTTCATTTCAACGACAGACACGTTCTTCTCTGCGCAAAGCAGCACGCAGGCGTGGCGGGTGCAGCAGTCCGGCAAGAGCGATTATTTCCCCTCGCCCTTCCAGGCTTTGGAGGATGCCAAGCGCAGTATTGCCAGAGCAGTGCCCACATCGCAACTCACCAATATTCTGCAGGACGCCGGCATTGACGGACTGCCTTCAGCGCAGCAGGCGCTGGAGCAGCAGATGCTCACGGTGATGGGTAACATGTACAAAACAGATGCGGTGATACAGTCCGCCGTAACGGTAACGCAGGGTTTCGATGAGCATGCCGCCAATCTATATGGACAACTTGTTTTTGCGGACACCACCGTGGCGGAGAACAGCTACAGCTTCACACCCGTGAAAGTACCGCTGACAAAAGGCGAACAGCAACTCAACTCGTTCTTTTCCGTGCGGCAGGAAACCGGCACCGCGGGCGCGGGCCAGGACGTTGATCTGATAGACCGGTTCAAAGCAGGGCTAAACCTCCAGATCACCGGCCTTGAACACAACTTCGGTACGCCGCTGAACGGCTACGTACCCTCTTCCTGGCTCACGTTTGCCAATCCCATTTTACAAACGGGAACAGGCAGCGACGCATTGATGAATGCAGACATTCCCGTGCCGCTCAAAGCTTACCCCACAGCGCCATCGCTGATAAATCAGCAGGCAACGCCTTCCGCAGCTACCGGCAACAACGTCGGAGAAAAGCAACCACAAGGCAATACCACCAACAATCTCGAAAAAGCGCTGCTGTGGAATTATACTTTCTCCTACAACTACGTGATAGCCCGGCAGGATCTCATCTATTTGGACATCCAGCTAAACACCGCCAACGCTCCCGGTGCAGCCCTGGCGGATTCCCCGCCGGACCTCTTTGAAGCGCTCATGCAGTTCAATACTACGTATGAGGCTGTGATAGCGGACATCGCACGGGAAGACAGCAACAGCCTGATAGCCCTGCAATCTCTTGCCTGGATGGTGAAACAGGTGGCGGACGCATGGCCCGGCTGGTTCGATCCTCAAACAGCAAACGCTGCCGGCCCAGCTGCGAAGACCCTGAACTACATCATCAAAGAAGAACCGGATGCAGACACCGGCAACCTGTTGATCACCATCCGCTCCGCACAGCCGGGGGTAACAACGGAAGCGCTGCCGCTGGTGACCATCAATGGTTTCAGCACGAAAGAATTTGCGCATGCAGACGGTGAACAGACCTATTATTTTGTGGAAGTAACAGACACAACAGAAACGCCATTGCTTTTCAGCGAACGCAAAAAATTCAGCGAGCGCGGCGTGGTGATCAGGGATAACCATGTATTGATTGATGAAAACGCCTGGGCCGGCGTAGCCGTTCACCGTAACGAAGAGCTGGCCGGACAACCAACGAATAAGGACTTCCGGTACATCACACCCTACATCCGTTTCGCCAATGTTTGTTATCCCAACCTCACCAGCCAGGCGCCCATCAACATAGCGGATTCCACAGCGGGCGCGGGCAGTACTAAAGAAAAGCTGGAAACGCTGCTGGTAAATTTCTTTATTGAATTACTGAAAGCAGACCCGGAAAGAAAGGTGATGCTGCAGATGCAGGCGGGTTATTCTTTTGCCTTGCAGCCCGATGCCCCGGCAGCCCTGCAAGTAGGCCCAACGTTGCCCATTGTGCTGATGACGCCGCTTGAAATTACCGGCAACAGCATAGCTGAAGTGCTCTCGCCTTTGTCCGCCGCCATTCTGAAATGGTTCGGCAATCAGCCTGTGGAGGGTGTGAGTACTACCGGCAACCTTCGGTTCATCGTATCCCTGTTTGCATTTAACAGTGGAGACATGCATCATCCGGTGTTAACGCTGGAAGGCGTGTACCTGCCCACCAACGTGATCGATTTCAGCTGAGCGCTTATCAAACAGGCCGCACCACTGGTCTGCCACGGTGCTCCACGACTGTTGCCATGCCCATTCCCTGGCGCGTTGCAGCAGTTCGTTCTTGCGGGCGGTGTTATGTTGTATGTCCGTCAGCAGCCGCAGCACATATGCTTCAAAGCCTTCGCTGCCGGGCGCCTGTTCCAGCAGCAGGCCCCGGTCTGCCACCGTGCTGTTCAGGCCGGCCAGGTTGCTGCATACGCACAGCGTTCCCGCGGCCTGCGCCTCCAGCGCCGTAATGCAGAATGTTTCTGTGAATGAAGTAGGATATAGCCAGATATCGCTTCGCAGGAAGGCCAGTGCCAGCTCCCGCTGGCTGACGCGCCCATAATAGAAAACGCCCTCCTGCTGCATCAAATCTTTTATTTCTGCTATCAGCGCGCGTTGCTGCGTATTACCCTGCCGGCGTGCACTGCGCTCCCAATTCTCAAAGCCGTAGTACACATGCAGCGTAGCGCCCGGCAGCGCGGCCCTTATTTTCGGGAAGAGGCGCAGCACTACATCCAGCGAACGGTCGGGACTGGAAGAATAAATGAACCTGTTCTGTTCTTTTTCCACTTGCGGCATGAACCGCTCAATATCTATACCGTTACCGGTGAGTATAAATTTTTCAGGAGGAAGCTGATGATGGGCAGACGCAAAGTTGCGGTGCCAGGGGCTGAGGCAGAATATCCCATCCAGTTCATCCACATTGGCAGACAGCAGGCCAAGATCTTCCGCGTTGCCCATTGCAAACACATCGTGCAGCCAGTAATATTTCTTTCCCGCGCGTACCGGGTGGCGAAGCGTATCCGCGTAGCGGGAAATCACAAACACATCCATATAATGGCGGTCGATAAAATGCCGGAAATTTTCCAGGGCCAGGTACTGCACACCATCTATCATCCCTTCATGGCCTGTGCAGTGGCAGCACACCACCACCCGGTATCCCCGCTTTGTCATTTCACGCGCCAGCGCCGCCACCGCCGTTTCCGAGCCACCCATGCCGGTTTCCCGTATGGTGGCCGCGTTCCAGCTTTCATAAGCGTAGCCTGCGTGTATGCAAAGCAGCGGCAACCTGTACTTCTCCCGGAAATATGCATGCGTAGCATCTTTTTCTGACGGGTGAGCGGTGACATAAGGAATGGTGCTCGTGCCCCCGAAATGGAACACAAAACTGTTTTCGTTCACCCTGCTGCGAAGGCCCAGCAGGCCCGCACGGCGGCAGAGGTCCACATCTTCACAGCCGTTGTTGAAACCATCATCCAGCAAACCCGTTTTTTCTATCACCCGCCTGCTGGTGACCGTGCAAAAGAAAGGCACCCACTCCCGCTCATAACGGCGGCGCTGATTGCCCGGCCGGTACGTCCACAGGTCCTGCGGAGAAATGCCTTTTGAAAGATTTTGCCGGTGACGCACCAGCCCTTCGTGCAGGATGTTCACACCCGCTCCCAGCACAAGGTTTCCGCATTGCAGGTCATAGTTGTGCAGGAAGCCGGCATCGCAATTAGATAACGGATTCGAGAATCCCGCACCCGCCTTCACATCTTCCAGCAAGGGCGGCAGCCAGCCGTCCGACACGATCACATCATCATTCATGATGCAGATATAAGGCGCTTTACCGGCAGCTATGCCAAGGTTCACCGCCGCGGCGTAATTAAGCCGTTCCGCCTGCATCACCTGAACGTTTTGCGGCAGTTGCAGCGGGTGCCCGCCGCTGTTCACCACGATAATATTAAACGGTACCTGCGTACAGGCCATAATGCTGTCAATGCAATGATAGATATGCGGCGTATCGTAGATAGTGGGAATAATGATATCTACCGCCAGTTCATTATAAGTTGCGGCAGACAATGCTTTCCACCATTTGAGCGCCATGTTCTCCGGCCGGCAGGCCATCGCCGTGTGCAGTCCGTTCCGGCGCAGCAAGGCCCTGAGCGCAGGCGATCGCATCTGCAAAATAGCTGTCTCCCATTGTTCCGGGCTGTCTGCTATCAGGCCGTTACTGCCATGCCGGATCACGTCCAGGTAAGCGGGCAGTGGCGCAGCAATTACCGGCAGGCCAAGCGTCATGGCGGTGGTAACTTTATTAGCGGATTTAGCGGGCTGCGCTTCCACGTTTTGCGGTGCGATCACAAAATCGCAGGCGGCAAGATGGTGCTGCCAGTCGTCCAGCGTCCAGTAGCGGTTATGCCCTGGCCCGGTGTGGACCGTTACCAGCTCACAATTATGCCGCAGCAGCAGCGGGCGCAATTGTTCCGCCAGCATGGCATTCTCCGGCATGCCGGCCCAGCCCGCTTTCAGCGGGCCTTCGGTATTTATTTCACTGCGGCAGGTTACCGGCTCTGCCGCATCTTCAATAACGGTAACGGCTACGTTGTAAGGACGCAGCAGGTCTGCCAGCACCGGTGAGCAGCAGATCACTACATCTGCCAGGGTGATCATGGGCAGGTAGTACGGGAAATCGCCGGTATGCGGCAGCAGGTTTTCAGATACATCCAGCGCCACCTGTTTGCCGGCAGCCTTCATTTCCTGCATGACCTGGTATTCTTCACCGGTAAAGGCCCGGAAGAAAATGACGGTATGATACCTGTACAACTCACCCGCACTATCTGTCATGCAACCCGGTACGCCCATTTCCAGCAGTGTTGCGTGCATGCGCATGGCCCTGATGCGGTATGCGGGAAACTGCGGCGAAACGCTCCTGCCATACCATGCAATGCCCGAAGCAGCCGCCAGCCGTCCGCCAAGGTACGCCCTGTTATGCAACAGGCCCGCATCCCGCGGTTTGTATTGCAACGCCAGCTCATTATACCGCCATGCCTCTTCATACTGCTGCAGCCTGTCATAACAAAATACGAGGTAGAGCGATGGTTTGATGGTGTAGAGTGCGGTATTTACGGGGCTCAGTACATCGGGCAGGCCGCGCAGGCATTGCCGGAACCAGAAAGCTGCTTCTTCGTAGCGGCCTGCGCGGTACGCCAGTTCGCCCGGTACAAAATACGGCTCCGCCCAGCGACCGTCCAGCTCCCTGGCTTTGCGCGCAAACGTTTCAGCGGCCTGCACATGTTCATCATTCATTTCCGCCAGCGAAGCGTGGCATTGGGCCGTGCGGAACAATGCCATTACCCGCTCCTCCTGCCAGGTATTTTCAAATGTGAGGAAGTGGGCAAAGGCTTCAATGGCTTCTTCAAACCGCTGATGGTCGTGCAGTTCGCGGCCAAGGTAAAACCATACCCTGGCATCCGCGGCATAAGCCGGCTGCAAAACCGCCTGCTGTAAAATGGCCAGGTTGCGCCCTTTGTCCTGCTCCATACCCTGTTGCGTTCTGGCATGCCGCACCGGGATATCTTCATATGCATGGCTGCGGTTGTGGATGTTGTGAATAACTTCGTGAACGGGATACTTCCAGGCAAACGTACCATCGTTGCGAACAATACGCTCCCGGTACAGGGTGCAGGCGGTCTGCCCGTACTCGTCCTGGCTGTAGTCATAAGGCAGGAAATACACGTCGGCGCTCAGGCGGTCTTTCAGTGCCAGCAGCGCTTCGCGGCTGTGAGCGTCCAGCACATCATCCGCATCCAGCCAGCAAATGTACTGGCACGACGCCTTGCTGAATGAAAAGTTGCGGGCAGCGGCAAAATCCTGCTGCCAGGGAAAAGCATATACATGAGATGTGAACTGCCTGCAGATAGCTACCGTATCATCGGCAGAACCGGTATCAACAATAATGATCTCGTCCATAACGCCGGTTACAGATGACAGGCAGCGTTGTATCACCTCCTGTTCGTTCTTCACTATCATGCAGAGGGAAATGGTGGGCATACAGGGTGTTTCCAGGAGACATGAAGATAGGGAATTTCAGGGGGAGGGCAAAACCAGGGATAGACACATAAATCAAAAAATTGTAGCATGAAAGTTGCTGCTTAAACAATCGCAGCAATTCTCCCGGATTAAACCGGCAATTTTTCAGGAAAATTCAAACACTATGTCAAGACAAATCTACAATAGGAACA
This sequence comes from Chitinophaga cymbidii, assembly GCF_007992715.1. GTDB lineage: Bacteria > Bacteroidota > Bacteroidia > Chitinophagales > Chitinophagaceae > Chitinophaga > Chitinophaga cymbidii. The sequence continues at coordinate 185,619 of NZ_BKAU01000003.1, read as the reverse complement.
TCAAAATTAACGGAATTGATCTCTTCTACCGGGAGGCCGGAGATAGAAAAAATCCATCTTTACTGCTCCTGCATGGATTTCCGACTTCATCGATAGCTTTCAAAAACCTGATGATTGCCATGTCCGACCAGTACCACCTTATCGCGCCGGATTATCCGGGTTTTGGCTTTAGCCAGTTTCCTGTACCGGATGATTTTGAATATACATTCGGGAACATATCTGCTTTAATGAACAAACTGACCGAAGCAATAGATCTGGATAAATTCTTTATTTATCTCCATGATTATGGTTCACCGATCGGGTTGCAATTATGCGTGAATCACCCCGAAAAAATTGCGGGCCTCATTGTGCAGAGCGGCAACGCATACCGGGAAGGCATGGGTCCGGAATGGGATGAATATATTGAATATTGGTACAACCCAAGACCTGAAAAAAAGAAAGAGCTTATTAAATTCCTGAGCGCGGAAGGGATAAAAAATCAGTATTTCGGCGGGCTTCCGGCGGATGTATTATCCAGGGTCAGTCCCGAATTGTGGATGGTTGACTGGGAGCTTTTGAGGCGGCCGGGTAATATTGAAAAGCAGTTTGAGCTGAATTGTGATTTCAAAACGCACCTGGAAATGTTTCCCGTTTACCAGGAGTATTTCCGTAGTCACCAACCACCGGCGCTTGTCATTTGGGGGGAATATGAAATATTTTTTTCGGTGAAAGAAGCTCCCTGTTATAAACGGGACTTGCCCGAAGCACAAATCCATATCCTGGACGGAGGGCACGATGTGCTGGACACGCATTTTGATGAAGTATTGACACTGATAAGAAATTTTATAGCTGATCATTCACCTCGCTCTTCTCAACATGGGGCGTAAAACAGGCGAGCTGCCGGATTGAATTTCGCCGATAACCTCAAAGCCGTGCCGCAGATAGAGTGAAATATTTCTGGGGTTGGAAGATTCAAGATATGCGATCGACCCGTCACGGTCAACGGCCCTGAGCGCTTCGGTCATCAGCGCAGCGCCTATCCCCGCCCCCTGATGTACCGGATCAACACCGATCATCGGCAAGTACCAGTGCGGTTCTGTTGGATGGAATTTTTCCATCTGCTCAAAAATTCCCTGCATATCCTCTTTTATGCTACCGTCTGTGTTCTCATTGAACAGCCTTGTCAGGGTTTCTTCATCGGACCTGGCGCCGGGCTGCAGCCATAGGGCGACGCCGGTGAAGCCACTGGCAATGTAAGCCGTGCCCTTCCCAAAGGCGCTTCCTCCAAAAGCCTTCGCTATCGGAGAGAAAGTTGCCAGATATTTTTCGGAGTCCGGCAGGGACCACCGGGCCATCGGATCAACGCTGAAAGCCAAGGTTAATACGCTGATGGCGCGGGCTTCATCCATTGCTGTAGCTGTTTTTATGATCATAACAACACAAGCTTTACCAAATAACAATTAATCCTGTGCGTCTGTTCAATCCGGCAACCTTTAGCTTTATTCGCCTAATTATCGTACCTTTGCATAGATCAGCTTGCCCGCTCTTGCGTTCTCTGACTAAGTACGGATATTTCTTCTCTCCGTCCAGCTTTCCAGCCGGGCAGCTTCGAGCTATTCAGCCATCGGGATGATGGCCGGTAAGCGACCAGATAAATAAATACAATAACCGACCTTATGAATCAGTTTCTTAATATAGATGAAATTGATTATTGCCAGATGTTATGCGGGTCATAGGGTAAAAACAAAAAAATGGGAGATTCTTTTTCAAAGAAAGAACAGAAAAACAAGAAGGCGAAAGCCAAACAAGAGAAAGCAGAAAAGATGAGAGAGCGGAAAGCCAACAAAGATAAAGGCAAGACGCTCGAAGACATGCTGGCCTATGTTGATGAGAACGGGAACCTGAGTTCGGTTCCGGTTGATCCGGGTCAGCGGCAGGAAGTTTCGCTGAGCGACATTCAGCTGGGCGCAGCCGCCCGCCTGCCGGAAGAAACGACGAGAACCGGTACCATTACCTTCTTCAACCAGTCGAAAGGATACGGTTTTATTAAAGACGACAAATCCGGCACCAGCGTTTTCTTCCATCTCAACGAATTACAGCAGCCCGTGCAGGAGAAAGACGCAGTAACGTTTGAATGGGAAAGAACCCCCAAGGGCTACAGCGCATTAAACGTAAGTAAGGCGGGCACTGCCAAATAACGCTGCCGCGTCTTTACAATATCAAAGGCTACCTGAAAGCAAAGTGTGGAGAGCACATTTTCTTTCAGGTAGCCTTTTGCGTCTGGAGAAGCCCGGCGGCGGAAACTGGATTTTTTCTCCGCCGCTAAAATATTCCGCTGCCTGATTCGTCAACAAACTCATATGAAGAAATTAGCCAGGGTAACACTAAAATTCCTAAAAGTATCACTTGCTATATTTTTATTACTGACAATCACAGCGTTAATATATATGAGACATCCGCAATTCGGGAAAAAACCTTCCGGGAAGAGATTAGAATTGATGAGCCAATCCCCTCATTATAAGGACGGGAAGTTCCAGAACGTCCACATGACCCCGCAACTTTCAGAGGGATATAGCATGAGAGGCGTTTTATATGACTTTATATTCAAAAAGAAATTGCGTTTACGGCCGGTAGATTCCCTGCCTTCTGTGAAGACCGATCTGCTGGCCCTGCCGCCTGACAAGGATGTGCTGGTATGGTTTGGCCATTCATCCTACTTTATACAGACAGGTGGAAAGCATATACTGGTAGATCCTGTGCTTTCAGGCAGCGCATCGCCGCTGCCGGGAGGTACAAAAGCATTCAGGGGAGCGGACATTTATACAGCAGATGATTTCCCGGCCATTGATTACCTGTTTATCTCGCACGACCACTATGATCATCTCGATTACAAGACCATGCTGGCGTTGAAAGGAAAAGTAGGTAAAGTGATCTGTGGACTGGGCGTAGGCGCGCACCTGGAAAGGTGGGGCTACACACCGGAAATGATCGTTGAAAAAGACTGGTGGCAGGACGTGGAGCTGGAAGACGGCTTCATAGTACACACGGCGCCCGCCCGTCACTTCTCCGGCAGAAGCTTTTCCAGGAATAATACGCTGTGGCAGTCCTACGTACTGGAAACGCCCGGTATGAAGATCTATATAGGAGGCGACAGCGGTTATGATACCCATTTCGCGGAGATCGGGGAGAAATTCGGTCCTGTAGACCTGGCCATTCTTGAAAACGGGCAGTACGACCTGGCCTGGAAATATATTCATATGCAGCCGGAAGAAGTATTACAGGCTGCAAAAGACCTGAAGGCGAAGCGGCTGCTGCCTGTACACTCTTCCAAGTTTACATTGGGAAATCATGCCTGGGATGAACCGTTACGAAGAATAAAGACCATTGCAGACATCCCGCTGGCGACACCGATGATCGGCCAGGTGGTGGACCTGCGCGATGACGGGCAGGTGTTCAGGGAATGGTGGAAGGATGTGAATTAAAAAGCGGTTATGATTGATTTACCGAAATAGCATCACCAATAAAACATTATTCCGCCTGCTGCTGCTTCAGCAATTCGTTGCCCGCCTGCCTGTTCTTCAGCAACCGGATATACTTCAGCGCAAGACGGTTGTTATATTCCTCGTAAGCTTTCTGCGACCATTTGATCGCCAGGTCCAGCTCCCCGTTAATCTCACAGATGATGGCCATATTGTAGCATGCCCTGCCGGCCACGGTGCTGCTGGGGTTCGTGGTCTCTTTCTTCCATAGCTCGGCGGCGCCGTCCCAGTTGCCGGTTTGCGCTTTACGCCGGGCTGTTCTGAAATTGTCAGTGCCTTTCACATAGTAATCCCTGGTTACCCTTGTCCGGTAGGGAATAATTCGCATGGCATAATGTTGCCCCGCTTGTTCGCTCACTTCCTTTACCGCCTCTTTGCGGTTGATCAGTGCGCCGGCGGCGGCTACCGGGTTGATACCCCTGCCGGAGAAAGTAAGGTCCCTGACAAGCGGAAATTCATCCAGGATATTCCTGCTGGCGGGATCATAGATCCGCCAGCCTGTTTTCACGCTGGTAAGCATGCTGGCCTGGTGCTCTATGCCCGGTACATTGCCCAGCGGTGTTTTCAAAGCAACCGGTATAGTGGCATAGCTGATCTTCGAATCGGTGTCAAAAAGCTCCAGCGAGAAGAGGGCGTCCACATGATGTTCCCGGCATATTTCGTCCACAGTTTCCCAGGAGAGCGGCGCAGAGAAAAGCCCCGGCGCATTGGTGGTCAGATCCAGCCCGCCCAGCGCTTTTACATCGCTGAACCGGTCGTTCTTCAGCAATTCGCCGGTAAGCCCGCTCACGCTGCTTTCTGCCCCTTCCTTGTCAAGCTGCACCCCTTCCAGGCTGAATATCTTGTCAACCACATCTACTGCCTTATGCTGTGAGGTGACGGAGGTCCTGTTCAGGACACCGGGACTTTTAATATAGGCCGGTATGGTCACAGGCGCCGGGTTCAACACATTAATGTAAACCAGCTCGGTAGATTTGCAGGAACTGCAGGTGACCGCTGCCAGCGTAATGAAAAGCAGGTTTTTCAGGCATGTTCTTGTAGGCATAGGATATAGTAATTGTCCCTCGTTTAATTAGTGCTCGCCCTAAGTTACATATAATAAATTTCATATACAACTATTACTTCGCTGTAAAATTGCGGTCATCCTTCAGGTGAGCCCTGAATGCCTTCGGAGATCATTATTACACGTTTCATTGTATCATCATCGTTGTAATACAACCGCTCAATGCATACCGAGCGATGGTAGCTGTCGCCATTCACCAACGCCCCATTGTGATAAAAGAAATAGCTTCTTCCCTTAAAGTCCAGCATACATGGGCGATTGGTCTGGCAATTACCGGCGATTTCATTTAAGATCCCTTTAAACATCCACGGGCCATGGATACTCCGGCTCATAGCATAGGCCACCTTCTCCGGCATTCCATATCCGTATGACAAATAATACCAGCCATTTCGCTTGTGAAGGTGCGAGCCTTCCTCAAAACCGGGAAGATCAACAGCTTGTATTTCTCCATCCAGGCTAACCAGGTCGTGGGCAAGCCTGGCATAATAGCATTGCTTATTTCCCCAGAAGATATATGCCGCGCCATCATCATCAATGAGAACTGAAGGGTCCAGATTGGCTTTTTCATTAGTGTTGCTGTCCGGCAACATATCCATAGTAATGAGAGCGGTGCCCCTGGCATCGATAAAGCCATCTGCAGGTCGTGTAGAAACAGCTACACCGATCGATGTCCCTCCCATCACTGCGTCTTTCACAGCAACATACCAATAGAATTTTCCTGCATGGTGGACCATCTTTGTTGCATATGCACCGCCGGAGGACCATTGAAAGTCTTTTGCCGTTAAAGGAACAGCATGCTCCGTCCAGCGTTTCAAATCAGTGGAGGAAAAGCAAAGCCATTCCTCCATGACATAGTCAGTCATGCCAATCGGCGCCTGATCGTGCCCTGTATATAAGTAGACGATGTCCTCAAAGAGGACAGCAGTAGGATCTGCAGTGAACTTGTGTTTGATGATGGGGTTTGCTGGATTCAGGTTAATATGGGGAGTCATGTTACAGGATTGAAATGTGAAAAATTGCAATTTCACAAAAACCGCGCCTTTGCGATCTGGAATAGATTTTGTGCGCGGTATTCCGTATATGCGTACACAAGGTCTCCACATACAGATCCTGGCGGCGCCCTCTATATTGGGGCTCCGCACGAATGGTGTGCAGTACCTGGCAGCTGCCCTGCTCAAAGCCGGCCTCGGCCGGCAGCTGCAGCCCGAACACCCGGTGCAGCACCTGGCTACCCTCAACGCGCTGTACAGTGATAAAAGAGACCCCGATACCCACTGCCTCAACCCGGTGCCGCTGCGCGATTTCTCTATAGAACTGGGAAAAGCCGTCAATCTACTGCTGGATAAAGACCGCTTCCCGCTGGTATTGGGCGGCGATTGCAGCATCCTGCTGGGTATCATGTCAGGTCTCAAAGCCCGTGGTAAATATGGGCTGATCTTTATCGACGCGCATGCCGACTTCTACGAACCCGAAAAATCCGTGACCGGCGAAGTGGCGGATATGGACCTGGCGATCGTTACCGGCCGGGGACCGGATATACTTACCAATATCAACAATGCAAAACCCTATGTGCAGGATGACCACGTGATCCATATCGGTCAGCGGGACTGGGAGGAAACAAAAAAATACGGCTCGCAGGATATCCGCGAAACCAATATCATCCGTTATGACCTGGAAAACATAGACAGGGAGGGAATAGAACAAGTTACAGCTGCTGCAATAGCAGACCTTGATCCCGGCCTGGATGGCTACTGGATGCATTTTGACACCGACGTACTGGCTGATGAACTGAACCCCGCAGTAGAATATCACCTGCCCGGCGGCCTTGATTTTGAACAGTCGGAATATTTTATCAGCCAGCTTCTACGCACGGGCAGGATCATAGGTTTTGATGTTACTATCTTCAATCCCCGCTTTGATACTACCGGGCAGATCGCCCAAAATATAAGCAATACCATTGTTCGGGCCTTTCGCTCCAGTTGAAGAAAGCACTTGTGATACTGTAAAGTGGCTGGCCAATTGACGTATGAAAATCTATTTTGGTGTATTCAAATACTGCACAAAACACCACATTTACTATTTCAAACACTGCCTTTACTGTTTTATGGTTTTAAGTTTGCTATTATTGCGACAAGTTTGATGAAAATTAAACTAAAACCATGAAAAAGATCATCTTTACATTTCTCAGCTTTATTGTCGCACTACCTACGGTAAATGCACAAAAAGGCATCAACTTTTCCCACACGTACCCAGCTGGAGGAAAATTACTCATGACTGTTGATAGTTCAGCAAAAAATGTCTATTATGACAATAAATTTCCCAATCAACCCAATACCTCCTTTAGTTATTTACCGGAGGTCAACAATGTAAGTATCCAAATTTACTTTAGAAAGAAAGATAGTGTACAACACTATCGATACACAATTTTAGCTGATAATAAACCAATAGTAGTAAATAAACCGATCAACGAAGAGCTGCTAAAGGATGTTGACAGGCCAGACGAAGTATTCCGCTCTACAACACTTGGTATTTTCCCTATAAAAGGCAAAACTATTACAACAATAATCTACAGCATCGAAAACCCTCTTGATATTGAGAAATCTGTTTTTTACGGGAAGCCTATTCCAAGAGCGGAAATCAAGGCTTTTGCAAAACGTTTCGCAACTGACAAAGGCGTTGGCTACATCCATTTAACAGAGCCAAAAGAAAGAGGAAACATTATTTTCACCAAAAAAGACGACGAGCTAACCATTGTTAAAGACAGATCAGAAATTGATTATCTCTACTACATCTCCATAAAAGACAAGCAAACAAATAAAATAATTTTCGAATCGACCAGTTGGTTATATGGTGGTTACGTTGAAGAGCATAAGTTTTTACCTTACGTAAAGATTGACAAAGCCGTTTTCAAAAAATCGGGGAATTATGAAATTATTATTCAGCCATTGATTAAATGGAATACTTCGCCGCCAAAAGATATAGAAAAATACATAACCAGACATACGCTTTCTATCACTTTAGAGCAGGAGAACTATACCAAAAATGAACTTTTGAAATATGCACTTATCGTAGCATTTTCTATTGGATTAGTCTTCCTTGTTATCCTTTACTTCACCAAAAAAAGAAACAAAAAAAAGCTGACGGAACAAGAGCAGCAAAAAAACACCGCCAGGCTCCAACTAAATTCGATCCGTTCCCAATTAAACCCTCATTTTCTATTTAATGCACTCTCCGGCATTCAAAATTTAATGAACAAAAACGAAATAGATAATGCCAATAAATACCTTTCTAAATTCGCCCGGTTAACCCGTAACGTACTTGATGATAAAGAACTGATCAGTTTGTCACAAGAAAAAAATTTATTAGACGATTACCTGCAAATGGAGCAATTGCGGTTTGGTTTTAAGTACGAAATCAACTACTCCAAAAACCTGGATAACGTAGAAATACCAAGTATGCTACTACAGCCATTTGTAGAAAACGCGGTAAAGCACGGCATATCGCAAAAAGCTGCCGCTGGAAAAATTATCATTGAATTTATTAAGCAGGCAAATAATTTGGTCTTAACTGTTTCCGATAATGGAAATGGATTTGACACGGAAAAAAAGTACAATGGTTTAGGTCTTCAATTAAGTGACAGTAGAATAGCGCTATTAAATAAAATTCATAAAGGAAATCGCTTTACCTTAGCTATACAATCAACCGCCAACGGCACTAAAATATGTTTAACATTAACGGATTGGCTATAATATGATGAGAGCAGTTTTAATAGATGACGAAATTTCCAACCTGGAAAACTTACGGGCTTTGCTGGAAAAGCACTGTCCGCAGGTAACTGTAATCGCCACAGCGCAAAATGTAAGTGATGCGGTTGATGCTATTGAAAAGTATCTGCCTGATTTAGTATTTCTGGATATTCAAATGGGCGACAAAACAGGTTTTGATGTACTAAAACTGCTGCCATCTCGTAATTTCGAAGTTGTTTTTGTTACCGCTTACGACCAATATGGAATACAAGCTGTAAAATTTGCCGCCTTAGATTATCTTTTAAAACCTATCGATATTGAAGAATTGATCAATTCGGTAAATAAAGCCGGGTATAAACTGGCAACACAAATACAAACTTCGCAGCTCGACTTTTTACTGCAACAACTAAAAAAGCCGGAAACAAACGTTCGCAAGATTGCCCTACAGATGCAAGGCGAAATAAGGTATGTTATTTTGTCAGAAATCGTACGTTGTGAAGCAGACAATACTTATACTCACTTCTTCCTTTCGAGTGGTGAAAAAATATTGGTTTCTAAATCGCTTAAAGAATATGCAGATTTACTACATCCCAACGGATTTTTAAGAACTCACCAAAGCCACTTGGTAAATCCAAAATACGTGAAAAGCTGGTTAAAAGAAGACGGCGGTATTCTACTCTTAATTTCTGGTGAAAAAATACCCATTTCCAAGCCCAACAGAGACACTGTAAAACAAGCCTTGCAGCTGCTCTAATTTAATTCAGATTCGGTTAATAGGGGCCTGAATTTCTTCATTTTTTGATATTGAAGTACCAAATACTGTGAGAATGCTTTTTTTTGCTCATTTCCAAAGTAAATCACCCTCCATTCACCGACCTCACTAACATCCTCACAAACCCTCCCGCTTTTTCATAATCCAACTCCTCATATTCCAATCCCAACGCCCGTATATTCCTATAATATTCCTGGTGATGCTCGTAATAATACTTTTCAGACTGCACAAACCACGCCTTTTCGCCTAACTTAACCGCCAGGAACCACTTCTCCAATAATCTCGCACTACGGCCATTGCCATCCGCCCAGGGATGGATCTTAACGAACACGAGATGTATCATACTGGCAAAAAAGAAAACCTCGCCAATGGAAAGATCAGCTGCTGTTAATGTGGTAATATCTGCATACAACTTCTCCATCTCATTTGTTACTGCAAATGGCGATGCTGCCACATAATCGATGCGGCCATCAGTTGTAGTTACGTACATATTCTGGTTACGGAACTTTCCCTGCGAAGATGCAGGAAGAATATGCCGGGTCAACAGTTTGTGTGCTTCTACCAATGTAGTGCGATCGAAGGGGGCGTCTTTGGCATACTGATAAGTGGCGTACAGATCGTCGATCTTTCGCGTATAATCGGGCTGGAATTTAATGCCAAATAATTTGTGTTTGACGTAAGAATCGAGTTCGATTCCGGCTCCTTCAATTTTACTGGAATAGACGGAAGCTACGGAGGTGTAAAAGCTGAAACCATCGGTAGACAGTTCTGCATCCACCAATGCTTCGAAGGCAGCAGACAAAGCGTTTTCGTCTATTTCTTCCTTAAACGCTATTAACAGGTTTGTGGGTATAATCTGCAGATCCATTCCTAAATATAAGCAGATGCCCGCAAATCGGACATATTATATCTAACAAAAAAGCTTCACAAAGACGTGAAGCTTTTTTGTTTCGTTGTGATCCCGCTGGGACTCGAACCCAGGACCCATACATTAAAAGTGTATTGCTCTACCAACTGAGCTACAGGATCATCCCCTTCTTTTTCAATGGGAGTGCAAAGATATGTATTAAATTATTTTCCCCAAATAATTCAACAAACAAAATTTCATCATCCGCTGAAACCCTCTCCCACTCTACTCTCCCGGCTCAAAAAATATCTTCCCGCGCAGATGCGCCGGTTGGGATTGCTGGTCATATATATTCAGTGAATAATATTTTCCGTCCACCCAATCGTCTACCATATTATCATAAAACGCGCTTCCCGGATTACCGCTTTGGCCGCCGGGGTAAATGCCGTAGGCCTTTGTTTCAGTACCCAGCTCCACTACCATGCGCCAGGACGGGCCGTGTGTTTTCTTTGTGGCATTCACGATATGCTGGCCGCCGCCGGTTGGCAGGCCCATGCGGCTGAATGCGGGGATGCTGCGCGTCAGGTGGCGGATGTCCGTGCCGCGGGCCGTGCCCAGCGCCACGTTATTGCCCATATGGGAGATGCGCTGCGCCACGCTGTCGAAAGAGCGCTGTACGAGCTGCGAGAGCGTTTCTTTTTCCGGGGTGTGGATGTTGTCTACAAAATGCATGGCGGTGTCGCGGAGCAGCCAAAGCAGCATGGTTTTGGATTGTGGTATTTTCAACGCGAGGCTGTCGCGCACGAGATCGTCGGTCCATACCTGGTTTTCCAGCTCTTCCCACAGCATGTTGAATACGGTGGCGGCTTCGCTGTCGGGGTTCGCTTCGCCGTCCCAGGCGAACAGCCACTGCATGCATTTGCGCTGCGCGTCCGTTTTGAAGTTCACCGGGTCCAGATGGTCCATGATCAGCGGAATGGCTGTAACGGCAAAGAGGTTCGTATTGTCGTTCTGCAGTTTCATCATGTCTTCCGGCGTAATGCCGTGCATGCCGCGCAGTTGCTGGTTGATGCGTTTGCCGCGGAAAAGATCGTATTCGCCGATCATGTGATACGGGTAAGTGCTGTCTGTCGGATGCTGGTTAGCGGAGCTGACGAAGCCTTCAGCGGGATTGTAGATATGCGGATTTTCTTCGAAGGGGATGTATCCCTGCCACGCGAAAGTGCTGTCAGCGCCGGGCATCACGAACTTGCCCTGGTCTTTCCAGCGTTTCGGGTACTGGCCGTTATGCCAGATGCCGATATTGCCGTCCTTTCCGGCGTAGATGAAGTTCTGGGCGGGACAGGTATACGTGGCGATCGCTTCGAGGTAATCCTCATAATTGCGGGCGTGGTTCAGGCGGTTGAAGGTGAGCAGCTCGTTGGAGGCGTCGTGCGCTTTCCAGCGGACGGACAGAAAGCCGGGGCCTTTGTAGCTGTCGTCGTACATCACCGGGCCCCAGACGGTGTATGCCACCGTATCCACAAAGGTCTTCCCTCCCCTGATCTTTATTTTCTCCAGCCGCAGGTCCGCCTTGCGGTAAGCGCCGTTGAACAGGTATTCTTCCTTGCCGTTGCGGAACTGCATGCTGTAGTAGTCCAGCACATCTTCGCTGCCGTTGGTAACGGCCCATCCCATGTGATCGTTGAAGCCGATGATGATGCCGGGCGCGCCGGGCAGGGACACGCCGTACACGTTCATGTTGGGCGTGTGTATCTGCATTTCATACCACAGCGAAGGCAGGCTCAGGCCGAGATGCGGGTCGTTACAGATGATGGGGGCGCCGGAGCGCGTTTTGCTGCCGGCTACCGCCCAGTTGTTGCTGCCATTGTCCGGATCGGGATGATCAGGCGCGAAATGATAAGCGGCCGCCAGCAGGCTGTCCGGCGGCGGTATGGCGGGCGCGGCGGGCGGAGGGAATGCAGTGCCTTGGGGGATGATCGGGTCGAGGGAATCGGTGAAATCCGGGTACATACGGTCGAAGTCCGCTTTGCTGAACAGATGGCGGGCGTTCGTATATTCAAGATCGTTATTGTTATAGGCGAGGTCGTAGCTCATGTATTTCAGCAGCAGCGCTGTTTTGAGCTTGTTCCATGGCTCGGGGCCATAGCCGAGCAGCTTGTATTCGAGGGGATAATCGCGGGGGCGCAGGGAACGGATATAAGCGTTGATGCCGGCGGTATAAGCGTCCGCCTGCATGTTGGTGGCGGTGTCCTTTTCCATTTCCTTTACGGTTTGCTCCGCGGCGTACACCATGCCGATCCTGCGCTGGCGGCGGTCGTAGTCCAGCATACCGGGACCGAGGATCTCGCAGAGCCGGCCGGCGGCGGCCATCGTTTGCAGTTCCATCTGCCAGAGCCTGTCGCGCGCATGCAGGTAACCCTGTATGAAATAAGCATCGCTTTCCTGCTCCGCGAAAATATGCGGTACCATCCGCTCGTCCAGCCATACTTCCGAGCGGCCTTTTAGCGTGGGAAAATTCAGGTGTTGGTCGTCGTGGAGGCCCACCGGTTCCGCATGTTGCCAGAATCCATGTTGGGGGCTGAAAAGCATGCCGAAGGCGGGTTTGTTTGCCCAACGGGTATGCAACGCCGCTACGAGGGCAATCGTAAGGATCAGGGGTATGAATCTCATGACGGGAAGTTAAGACTTCCTACTCTTTCACGAAAGAAAGCATGGTGGTATTTTTTGAAGAGAGGCCCATCATCCGCTCCTTGATCTGCTCGAACTTTGCGAATACTATTTTCAGCAGGGCGTACAGCTCCTTGTAGTTTGCAAAGGCCGGCTTTTCAATGGCCTCCTTATGCCCCAGCTTCTCGCAGACCAGCGAAAAAGAACCGGAAAAGCGGTGCTTGCCGCCGATCGCAAGGTTCAGCACCATTTCAAGCTGACCGTCTTTCAGGGAAAGGTTCAGGCCGGCATCCAGGTCCTCATCATCCGCATCCACCACGATGTAGAAAAGCGCCGCGGGGATATAGGTGGTACCAGGATAGCCAAACTCGGCGATCATCTCCCGGGCCTCGTCCGCATCATAATCTGCAAACCTTTGCACAGGTTGATGCGATGCAGACAGCGCTTTGTACCAGTTCACAAAGTCCAGCTCCTCCAGGACTTTTTTCATTAATGGCTGTAATACCATGGTTATTTCATTAGGTTTGGTTACTCGGTTTCGGTGTATTTCAATCTTAATATACAACAATCCCTCAATATGTTATATTATCATTTTAAATATTTACCGTTTGTAGTAATCGTTCTACATCCGTTTCCGCATTAAAGCTGTGCAATACCACCCGCAGGCGTTCCTGCCCCCTCGGCACCGTAGGATGCAGGATGGGCCTCACATCCAGCCCTTTCTCCTGCAATTTTGAGGCCATTTCCCGTGCCTGCTCGTTCCCCGGCGTCATCACCACCTGGATGGGCGTTTCGCTGTCCAGGCGCCGCTCCGGCGCGATCCCGGCCCGGAATTGCCCGATCAGCCGCGCCAGGTGCGCTCTTTCGGCATGCATTTCAGGGAAAATATCGTAGCTGGCCATGATCACGGCCACGGCATGCGGCGGCAAAGCGGTGGTATAGATAAAAGAACGGGAAAAATTGATGAGATAATCCCGTAAGGCGCCGGAACCCAGTATGATCGCGCCGTGGCAGCCCACGGCCTTGCCGAAGGTGTGTACGCGCGCAAAACATTTACCCGTTAACTGTAACGCCTGCACGAGCCCTTCTCCCTTCGCCCCCACTACGCCGGTGGCATGCGCCTCGTCCACGATCAGCAAGGCTTCCCGCTCTTCGCACAACCGCGCAATCGCTTCCAGCGGCGCCATGTCGCCATCCATCGAATAAACGGATTCCACGGCCACGAATATACGCCCCGCGGCGTTGTTGAGCTTTTTCCGGAGATCGTCCGGGTCATTGTGCAGGAAAGAAAAAGCCTGCGCGGGAGACAAACGGATGCCGTCGCGGATGGAAGCGTGGATCAGCTGATCGTAAATGATGGTATCCCCTTTCTGCGGCACGCAGGAGAAAAGGCCGAGGTTGGCGTCGTAGCCGGAATTGTAGATCAGCCCCGCGGGCGCAGCATGAAAGGCGGCCAGTATTTGTTCCGCCTCTTCCACCAGCGCGTAATTTCCCGCCAGCAGCCTCGATCCCCCGCTGCCATGCACCTGCGCCAGCTGGCGGCTGATGGTGAGCGCAGCTTCCTGCACACGCTCGCTGCGCGCGAGGCCCAGGTAGTCGTTGGAACAGAAATCGGCCATCCGGCCCGGCAGGCGCAACTGCCGGAAAGCATGCTGCTCCCGGCGTTTGTTCAGTGCATTCAACAGGAAGTCTTCCCCATTCATGCTTCAAAACTAAGTATCTTCTCTGTAACTTCGTGCCTTCAAGCAGAGATATGTATGAGCAGTAAAGTTTCCATCCTCGGCCTCAAGCTCCCTTCAGACCCGCGCTGGGTGAACCTGGCGGCCATTTCGCTGGAAGAAGTATTAACCGATCACGCCTTCTGTGAACAGAAAGCCGCCACCTCCTGCATCTCGCTGATACAGCGTTACCCGGACAGATCAAGGCTGGTGGAAGAGCTGGCGCCCATCGTGACCGAAGAATGGGGCCACTTCCGGCAGGTGCTCGCGGAAATGAAGAAACGCGGGTTCGCGCTGGGCAAGCAACGGAAAGATGAATATGTGAATAACCTGATGAGCTTCCAGATGAAAGGCGGGCATCCGGCGGACGTGCTGCTGGACCGGCTGCTGATCTTCGCGCTGATTGAAGCCCGCAGCTGCGAGCGGTTCCGGCTATTGAGCGAAGGACTGGAAGATGACTACCTGCGCGAGTTCTACCGCAAATTCATGGTTTCAGAGGCCGGTCATTACCGCCTTTTCATAGACCTTGCCAATGAATATCTCCCGGAAGAAAAAGTGCGCCACCGCTGGCAGGAATGGCTGGCGTTTGAAGCGGAGATGATCGCCACGCTGAAAGTGCGGGGCGACAGGATGCACTAGAAATGAAAACCCAGGTTCACATACGCTTTGAGGATGCCCGCCTGGTCTGAATACATCACGGAACCTTCCAGCGGCCCGAGGCGGGTGCTGTAGCCCAGCGTCATGCCGTAGCCGCTGAGATAGTTGTACTTCGTTTCCGCAAGCCCGTTAAAGTTGTACAGGGCCACCGATGCCCGCGGGATCAGGAACACATTCTTCAACGCTTCATACTGAAAGCCCAGCTGCACCGAAGTAACACTGGGCGTACTCACTTCTCCTTCATACAGTCCCACAAATGGTATCTGGTTGCGGGTAAAATCGGTAATGCCGCCAATAATAAAATCGTTCACCAGCGCCTGGTCGTAGTTAAAGTTGATACCCGCATAACCGCCCAGGTTAATGGCTCCGCGGCGGCCGACCGGCACGTAGTAATTCATCTTCAGCAGCATACGCTGGTAATTCCCGAACTCCAATCCCAGGCTGTCCAGCGGCAGCTCCTCCCCGCTTAACCGCAGCCGGAAGTCAGGGTTCTGCTGATATACGATCCCTCCTTCCAGGTCTATCAGCGCGCCTTTCGTAGGATATTGCTTGCGGTTCAGCGTGTTCAGGCCGTAATACACAAAAGTGTTCATCTGCTTGGTATTTCCTTCCAGCTCGATGTTCGGTGAAATGTCCGGCTTGAACCGCATGTATTCCCAGCGGGTACCCGCGCCCACGGCCATGATGCGGTTCAGCATGAATTGCAGGTTCGCGCCGATGGAGGCGTATTTGCTGCGGTACTCCTGGCTTTTACGGAATTCTTCATATACGACCAGGGGGTTGTTGGCGTAATAGGCGTTGATGCCGAAGCCTACGTTCCGCTTGCGGCCGAGATATTTGAAATATTCACCGCGCAGCCGCGGGTTCTCGCTGATAGCAGCGGTTACGGAGGCGCGGGAGTTCGGCACAATGAAATTGCGCTGCGTAAGATTGACGATGGCGCTTACGTTCGTGAAAGTGTTGTAATGCAGGGCCAGCTTCACATAGGTGAGCGGGTTTTCCTCCACGTCGATCTCCAGCTCGCTCCGGCCATAGCCGAGCGGGTTAAGGTGATAGGTGATCTCTTTATAGAAACGGGTGCCGTATACGTTCAGCACGGCTTCGCGGATCTTTTCGGGCGTGTAGCAGCCGCCGGGCTCCAGGTTGAGGCGGCCGCGGAAGAACCGCTCATCGGAATGCACGAGCCCTTTGATGGTGATGTTCGTGATCTCCACGTCCGGCACGGCGGGCAGGCGGTTCTTTACAAAAGGAGGCTGCGGGTACAGGGCGTTCAGCGAATCGGCCAGGTGCTTGAAGACCGGGTACATCTCCCGGCCTCTCCGCTTGCCTTCCGCAAGAATGGAATCCACGCTGCCGAAGCTGGCGGCGGAATAATTCTTCATGTCGTGCTGGATATAGATATCCGCCAGCTTGCGCGCGTCCACAAAATCATCTGCATCTTTATAAAAACCAAGCTGGTAAATAATATCGATGGGCGTCACCAGTTCATCGGCCTTTCTTAATCCGCCGCTGACATTCGATCCGATAATGATATCCGCGCCCATCTCCTTTGCGGTGACCGACGGAAAATTACGCACCACACCGCCGTCCACCAGCTTTTTATCGCCAATCTTCACCGCTGTGAAAACTGATGGGATAGCCATGCTGGCGCGGATGCTGGTCACCAGCTCCCCTTTGTCCAGCGTCACGATCTGGCCGGTGGCTACATCGGTGGCGATACATTTAAATGGAATATTGAATTGAGAGAAATCTTTTACATCGCGCACCGGCCACGCCAGCCGCGCCAGCTCCAGCCACAACTGCTCGCCGGAGATCACGCCGGATGTGAGCTTGGGCTTACCGTACTCGAACGGCACTTCTATCATATAGCGGTTGTACTCCGCTCTTTCTTCATAGCTGATCTCTTCCATGGAGGGCTGGTTGGAGAAAAGCGTGCTCCAATCGAGCCGCCGCGCGATCATGTCCAGCGAATCGCCGGAATACCCGATCGCGTACAGCGCGCCTACAATGCTGCCCATGCTGGTGCCGGTCACATAATCGATATGTAACCCTGCACTGTCTATCGCTTGTAAGATACCAATGTGCGCCAATCCCTTCGCTCCCCCGCCACTCAGCGTCAGACCGATACCCGGCCTGTGCTCCGGCGCCTGCTGTGCAGTGACGGTATAAGGATAAAGGCTGGTCAGAAACAATAAGAAAAGTATACGATGCATGCGGTTAACCATCCTGTAATAAAGATAAAGGTTTTAATCATTCGGCGGCATTTGAAGGAAAGTGATTTTATTTATTAAAGTAATTTTCTATCTTTTCAGGATAACAATTTCACATTATGAACGCATCGCATTCAAAGCAGAACATATGGCAGGTGATCTTTGCCTCGTCTGCAGGCACATTGATCGAATGGTACGACTTCTACATCTTTGGCAGCCTTTCTCTTATCCTTTCTGAAAAATTCTTCCCGGATTCCAATCCCACGCTGGCTTACATCGCTACGCTGGCAACGTTTGCCGTGGGTTTCATCGTGCGTCCTTTCGGCGCTATCGTGTTCGGCCGGCTTGGCGACATGGTGGGCCGTAAATATACTTTCCTCCTGACGCTGCTCATCATGGGCGGCTCTACCTTTGCGATCGGGCTGATCCCGGGCTATTCCACCATCGGCATTCTCGCGCCTATCCTGGTGCTGATCCTCCGGTTGGCGCAGGGCCTCGCGCTCGGCGGGGAATACGGCGGCGCGGCAACTTACGTGGCCGAGCACTCACCGGACCACCGCAGGGGTTACTACACGAGCTTCATCCAGACCACCGCCACACTGGGCCTCTTCGTATCGCTCGGCGTGATACTGGTGACCCGCGTGTTGATGACGCCGGACGACTTCAACGCATGGGGATGGCGCATTCCTTTCCTGTTAAGCGTTCTCCTGGTACTGATGAGCTACTACATCCGCATCAAGCTGCAGGAATCCCCGCTGTTCACGCAGCTGAAAGCGGAAGGCAAAACCTCCAAAAATCCGCTGAAAGAAAGCTTCGGCAATAAAGAGAACCTGAAACTGGTGCTGCTCGCGCTTTTCGGCGCGGCCATGGGTCAGGGGGTAGTATGGTACACCGGTCAGTTTTACGCACTGTCTTTCCTGCAGAATACCATGCACATCGAATTTGTGCAGTCCAATATCATCATCGCAGTGGCATTGCTGCTGGGCACGCCTTTCTTTATTTACTTCGGCCACTTATCCGATAAAATAGGCCGCAAGAAAATCATGATGACGGGCATGCTGATCGCGGCGCTGGCGTATTTCCCGATCTACGCGGCGATGGACCGCACGGCGGACATCTCCCGGAAAACCGAACTGGAAAACATGTACCGCATCGAAGGCAGCATTTCCACGAATGCGGACGGCGCATCTGTACAGAAGTCCACCAAGGTGCGCACGTATTCGGACAGCACCAGGGTAAGGGAGATCACCACCACGGTGAATGATAAGACAGATGTGAAAACAGAAGTGGTGGTAAGCAATGCGAACCTTGCCTGGCTGGTGTTCCTCGTATTCATCCAGGTAATATTCGTAACGATGGTATACGGCCCGATAGCCGCCTTCCTCGTTGAATTATTCCCTACTCGTATCCGGTACACTTCCATGTCGCTCCCCTATCACATCGGCAACGGCGTGTTCGGCGGCCTGCTGCCCGCGATCGCCACGCTGCTGGTGCAGCAAACCGGCAATCACCTTGCGGGGCTGATCTATCCCATCGGTATTGCGCTGATCTGTATGGTGATCGGGGTGATATACATCCGTGAGAAAAAAACAAAAGACGGCTATGCGGAAGTAGCGGAGATATGAGCCAGGTTTATATTTATTCTCTTTCAGGAGGCCGTCCCGCGGGGTGGCCTCTTTTATTTCGTGGACGCTAATGCGGGCTGCCGGAAAAATACGCAGTTTCTTCCTCCATGTTCAGGAAAGGATGTGCGGCGGTCAACGCCTGCACCTTTTTAGCATAGGCCGCCAGGAACTGCTGATGCTGCGGGGTTTCGGGGTTAAACGGGCGGTGCTGCCGCGCGCGGAGAATATCTTTCACCTGCGCCAGCAGCTGCTGCCCTTCGGGATGCAAACAGGCGTTGGTGAAATGATCCCACACATAACGGACGGCCAGCTCGTTCGGATGCACCAGGTCTTCCTTGTAAAAACGGTAGTCGCGCAGATCATCTATCACCAGCTCATAAGCGGGAAAATAAAAAAGCCGGTCGAATTTATTAACCAGATGATGAACGGATTGCAGCAGGATCGCTTTGCTGAGGTTGTTTTCCACCAGCCCGTCGCGTACATACCGCACGGGGCTGACGGTGAACAGGATGTTCACTTTGCGGTTGGTGAAGAACAGGCGGTGCATCATATTGTCCAGCGCCGCGATGATCTCGTCCGCCGGCAGCAGTCTTTTGTAAAAAGCGGCGTCGGGCACTTTATGGCAGTTCGCCACCATTTTGTTGTTTTCTTTCAGATGATAAACGTAGGCGGAGCCGAGGGTGATGATGAGCCAGTCCGCTTCCTTCAAACGTTGTATGGCGGCGGATTGTGAGTGGTTGATATGTTCGAGGGCATCCGCTGCGGTGGAAGCGGAAAAACGGGAATGATGGTCCCAGCTGTGCCAGAGGCCTTCATGCTGAAAGAGGTCTTTGGCGGTGTACCGCTTTCCGTCGAGGTAGCTTTGCATGCTTTGCGCGATGCTCAGCGGGTTGAAGAGAATGCCGTTGGGATTCATGAGGGCGTTGAACTTGTGCTGCCGCAACAGCGTGCCGATCTCTTCCGCGAAGCAGGAGCCGGACAGCAGGAGCTTGTCACTGTACTGGATGGATGGCTCCAGGGGAGCGACGGGAAAAGTGAGGCGGAAGTTCATGGTGCAAAATTAATGCAGAAATATGCGGTCTGCAAATTCGCCGGCCGCTGAGAATTGCTCCGGATCGAGCGGTATGGTGATGTTGCGGGAGCGGCAGAAAGCAACGAGGTTCTCCGTGGCGATGTTCCCCACCAGGTCATCCTGCGCCATGGGGCAGCCGCCGATGCCGCGGATCGCACTGTCGAAGCGCCGGCAGCCATTGTCGTAGGCGGCGGCGATCTTTTCTTCCCAGGCTTGCGGCGTGGAGTGGAAATGGGCGCCGAACTCGATCTCGGGGTAAGCGGGAATGAGCTGCGCAAAGAGCTGCGCGATGCCTGCCGGCTGCGCTACGCCCACGGTGTCCGCCAGGGAAATGACAGGCACTTCCAGCTCCGCGAAGGCATTGGCCCAGTACAGCACGGTGGCCGCATCGTACGGATCGCCGTAGGGATTGCCGAAGCCCATGGAAATGTAGATCACCAGTTGCTTGCTGTTCTTCACGCACAGCTCCTGGATGGTCTGCACCTGTTCCAGCGCTTCCGCGATGGTTTTGTTGGTATTGCGCAATTGAAAGGTCTCCGAAATGGAAAAGGGAAAGCCGAGGTAATGGATGGCGTCATGGCTCACCGCTTCTTCCGCGCCGCGCACATTGGCGACGATAGACAGCAGTTTGGTGCGGCTGCCGGTGCGCAGCCCTTTCAGCACTTCCGCCGTGTCCGCCATCTGGGGGATGGCTTTGGCGGAAACGAAGCTGCCGAAGTCCAGCGTGTCAAAACCCACGTCCAGCAAAGTGTTCAGGTAAGCGGTCTTGTCTGCCGTGGAGATCTGTTTTGGCCAGCCCTGCATCGCATCGCGGGGGCATTCGATGAATTTGAGCATGCTTAAAAATAAGGAAAATATGCCTACTTCGCCATCATCCGCTGCTTCATGGCCTCATACAGGATGATCCCCGCGGCCACGGACACATTGAAAGATTCAAAATTATTCTTCATCGGGATGTTGAACTGCTGGTCCGCCGCTTTTAACAGTGCCGGATACACGCCTTTGTCTTCCGAACCCATGATCACCGCCACCGGCTCCTGCCAGGGGCAGTCAAAAAGCTGTTGTTCGGCTTCCATTTCACTGGCGAGTATTTTGATGCCGTTCAGGTGAAGGGTGTCGATGGCTTTCAGCAGGCTGTCCACCCGGCAGACGGAGATCTTTTCCAGCGCGCCGGCGGAGGATTTGATAGCTTCTTCATTCAGCGCGGCAATGCCCCTGTCCGGAATGATGATCGCCTGTGCGCCGCAGCAGACGGCGCTCCGCGCGATGGCGCCGATGTTACGCACATCGGTGATACCGTCCAGGATCAGGAAAAGCGGTGTTTCTCCGCTGTCCACCACATGAGAGATCACGTCCTGCAGGTCCAGGTACGCTACCTTCGCCGTGATGGCCACAACGCCCTGGTGGTTGGCTTGCGTGAGGCTGTTGAGCTTCTCTACGGGCACGGTGTTGATGGGAATACGCTGTGCCGCCGCCAGCTGGCGGATCTGGGGAATGATGTCCCCGGAAGCGTTCTTCAGGAGGAAAATGCGCTCTATGGCCTTCCCGGCCTTCATGGCCTCTACCAGCGGCTGCCTGCCGATGATGAGGGCAGACTGCTTCGGTTTGGGAGGGGATGGTTTGAATCGATGGTTCATCGCGGCAAAGATAACGCATCAAAGCTCCCCTTCCAGCATCATCAGTTGAATCTTTTGAATGGCGGCAACAGAGAGGGAATCGGTGATCTCGTGGTTTTTCACCATTTGATAGGCTTGTGCAAAGGGGAGCTTGCGGACGAACAGCTGTTCGGTTTCTTCGGGTTCGGCGGTGCGCTGTTCCAGTTCCCGCGCGAGGTATACGATGCCGGATTCATCGCTGACGGAGTTGGAAAGGTGCATCTGCACGATGGGTTCCCAGCGGGCGGCTACGAGGCCGGTTTCTTCCAGCAGCTCGCGTTGGGCGGACAGCAGCGGGTCTTCACCGAGGGGACCCCCGCCTTCCGGTATTTCCCAGCTGAAGGCTTCCAGCGGGAAACGGTATTGCCCTACCAGGTAAATGTTCAATTCCGCATCCATCGCCACCACACCGATCGCTTTATTCTTGAAATGCACCACGCCGTAAATGCCCCTGCCGCCACCGGGATTGATCACCTGGTGCTCCGTGAGCCGTATCCATTTGTTATCGTATTGTACGGCGGTGGCCAATATCTGCCAGGGGCTCTGCTGTGTGTCCATGCCCGCAAAATAAATCAAATGGACAAGTAATAGTAATAAAACTCGTCATCGCGCTGAAAGCCGGTATGCTCGTACAGCGCCTGCGCATTTTTGTTGGTGATATGCGTTTGCAGCATGATGTAACGGGCGGAAGTATTTTCTCCCAGTGCGCGGGAAGCCGCTATCAGCGCCCGCGCCGCGCCCTTCCGGCGGTGCGCCGGGTCCACGAACAGGTCGTTCAGTATCCAGGCTTTCTTCATCCCTATCGAAGAAAAAACGGGATACAGCTGGGTAAAGCCGATGACCGTTCCATCGTCTACCGCTACATAGATCACGCTTTCCGACCGGGAAAGGCGTTCGGACAAATAGGCTTTCGCGCCTTCCGGGTCCGGCGCCTGTTCATAATGCTGACGGTAAGCGTCAAAGAGCGCGGCGAGTTGCGGCAGGTGTGCCGTAGTAGCTGTGGTGATCTGCATATTAATAGTTTGCCTGAACAGGAAAGATCTGGAAAAGATGATGCCGTAAATGAACGAGGTAATCTTCCGCAACAAAACGCAACGTTACGGGCGCATGCTGCCCGATCACACAGATATGTTCCAGCGCGGCGGAAGATATCAGCGGAAAAATAGCGGCGATATGCCCGTTCATCCGTTTCCACAAATATACCAGCGTTTGCCAGTCTTCCCGCTGGTACTGCCGCGCGTCCACCCAGAAATCCTGATCGTACGAAGGCAGCTCCGTGTAATCCGCCTGCTGGCCGCGGACAAAGCGCGCATAATTGTTGACCGCTGAATCAATGAGATGGCCGAGTATCTCCTTGTGGCTCCATTTCCCCGGCGCCGGCTTGAAAGCAGCTTCCTCGTCGGAAAAGAGCATCAGCTTTTCCGCCGCCTGCTCCACCGTTGCCTGCAATTCCCGGGCGAGAGGCAGCAGCGGCGGTGGTTGCAGATCGATCCCCATCTTGATATCACATCTTTCATATCCTCCTTTTTCCAGCTCCGATTCTTCAAAGCCCAGCTTGTGATACATGGTGATGGCGGGTGTCAGCGAACGGCTGGAATACAGCACCATCTTCGTAAAACCGGCTTCCGCCGCGCGCTGCTGAATAGCGGTGCCGAGCAGCCAGCCGAGCTTCCTGCCCTGGAAAGCCTCATCCACCGCCATTTTCGTCATTTCCACTGTTTCATCGTCCAGCCGCTTGTAAGCAACGGTGCCCGCCACCTGTGCGCCCACGGCCACGAAAATAATATCGCCGCCATGATCGATGATATGCTCCTGCGGATGTTCCAGCACATCTATGTCCACCTGCTCCAGTGAAAAATACTTGCGTATCCAGTGTTTGTTCAGCTGCTCGAAATGCGGCTGCAGGGACGGATGCCAGCTTAATACCCGGATGTCATTTGCTGCGTTCATAACTTTTATTCTTGTTAAATGCGTTGTTCACGAGATATACGCCGAAGAGCGTCACCATGCAGGACGCGCCCATCAGCCAGTTCAGGTTTTCGCTCAGGATCAGCCAGCCCAGTATCACGGCCACAATGGGATTGATGTATGCGTAAATAGCAACCAGCGAGGGCGGTAAATTGTTCAGTGCGAAAACATAAGCGGAGTAGCTCAGCAGGGAGCCGATGAAGATCAGGTACAGCAGGCTGCCCCACAGCTCGCCGGTAAAGTTCCCTACGCTCAGGTGCTGCCCCATCAGCCCGGCGATCACCAGCATTACCAGTCCGCTGAACAGCATCTGGAAACCCGCGCCGTACAGGTAGTTGATGCCGAGCGCCCATTTGGCCGTAAGCACGGAGCCCAGCGCCCAGAACACGCAGGCCAGCGTGATGAGCATCACCCCGAAGCGGTACTCCGGCTCCATAAGATGCGCGAGGTTATCGTAAAAGATACCGCCGATGCCGGCGAGGCCGATCAGCATGCCGATCACCAGCTGCACCGAAATGCGGGTCTTCTGTACGAGGAAAAAGCTGAAGATGGTGATCCAGATAGGCACCGTAGCCGCGATGATGGCGCCGAGGCCGCTGGGAATGTATTGCATGGCCCAGGTCATCAGGCCGTTGCTGCCGCAAAGCATGATCACCCCGATCACAAAGAGTTTGGATAAAACGGGCACCTGCGGCAGCTTGTAGCCTTTAATCAGGAAGAATGCGGTGAGGATCGCGCCGGCGGCGGTCTGCCGCAAACCGGCGAGCATCATGCCATGCATGTGCTGTACGCCGATGCGCGCCGCGAGATAAGTGGTTCCCCAGAATATGCTGACGATGATCAATGCCAGGTAGGCGTTCGTATGTTGCTTTTTCATGATTGCGTATGTAATGAAAGAATAAAAAAACGTGGCGACAGGTAGAGACCCATCGCCGCATATATTAATATCAACCTCTAAATCAATTGTTACCGATGATGGCGGACAGGTCGGAGACGGCTGCGGCGGCGGATTCCAGTTCATGCATGACCTTGTCGATGTCATGGTCCGTAGTGCGCCAGTTGACGAGTGCAGCCCTGATGGCGGGCGTTCCCTTGTACTCCGTGGGTGTAACGTATACGATGCCCCGCTTGACAAGCTGCTGCAGGAACAGGTTCACATGTTCCGCCAGCATCCGCGGGGGATGGTTCAGCGTAAAGCACACAACACACATCCGTACCGGGGCCAGCAACTGAAAGCGCCCGCTTCTGGCAAGCCGTTCTCCCAGTTGCCGGGCCAGGCGGATGTTGGATTCGACCATATCCCTGTAACCTTCGGCTCCGTATGCCTGCAAGGAGAACCACGCCGGCAGCGAGCGCAACCGTCGCGAGTTCTCGGGAGCGTAGTTAATGTAATTAAAATTGGCGGCGGGGTCGCCAAGGTAAGCGGCGCCCTCGTTGCGGAACACGGCCTGCTGCAGCTGCGGATGCCGGGTGAAGATCATCGCGGCATCGTACGGCACGTTCAGCCACTTGTGCGCGTCTATGGTAATGCTGTCCGCCGCTTCCCAGCCGTTGAGCAGGTGCCTGTAGCGGGGACTGACAGCGGCAAAGCCACCGAAGGCCGCATCTACATGCAACCAGAACGGATGTTCCTTTTTCAGTGCGGCCAGTGCCGCGATATCGTCAAAATCGACCGTGTTCACGGTGCCGGCACTGGCGATATATATGAAAGGCTGACCGGGATGTTCGTTGATCCATGCCTTCAGCGCGTTGATGTCTACCGCTTCGCGATCCGGCAGCGTTGCCAGCTTCGTCAGCGCATTACGCCCGAGGCCGAGCATGGACAATGCTTTGGAAATACTGGAATGCGGTGTGGCGGACAATATGTTGATCTCCTTCAATGCTCCAACCCCTTCCGCCGCTACGTCCACACCCTGCTGTACGCCCAGCCATTGCCGGGCGGTAGCGAGGCCGGTGAAATTGGACATGGTGGCGCCGCTTACAAAACAGCCGAGAAAATCTTCCGGCAGCGAAAACAACTGCCGCAGCAAAGCAATGGTGTCCGATTCAATGTGAAAAGACACCGCCGATCTGTCCGCCGGGTTCATGTCTATGGTGCTGGTCAGCCAGTCACCCGCCAGCGCGGCAGGCGTAACGCCGCCGGTCACGAAACCGAAGTAGCGCGGGCCGGCATTGGCCACCAGGTGATCACCAAAGCGGTTATCAAAAAGCTCCAGCGCAGCCGCAGCCCCTACACCCTTTTCCGGTAAAGCCGGAGCGGGAAATGCGGGCATGGGCTTGCTCACTTTCTCTTCATGAAGGCGGCTCAGAAAATCACCGGCATATGCGGCGGTCTGCTGCAGCAGCTCCGGAAATTGCAAGAGGTCGTGGCGGAAAGAAGCGTTCATAACCTGTGATTGAGTCTGTAATTTGACAGCTCAAAATTCCACCATTTTCCAATAAAAAAACAGATGCAGTTTTGTAAATTTTGACCAGATCAGATGGGTTGATCAAAAAGAATGATCCATGACGAACATCATTCGTCATCAGAACAGGCGGCCGCCCTTTTCATGGTCCAGCAGCCATTGCTTGCGCCACAATCCGCCGGCATAGCCGGTAAGCACGCCGTTGGCGCCGATCACGCGGTGGCAGGGCACCACGATCGCCAGCTGGTTTCGTCCGTTTGTAGTGCCTACCGCGCGGATACTTTTAACATTGCCGATGCGTTTCGCCAGCGCGAGATAAGTGATGGTTTCTCCGTAGGGAATAGTGGTGAGGTAATGCCAGACGGTTTGCTGAAACGTTGTGCCGGGCTGTTGTATGGGGAGATCGAACACCTGTCTTTTCTTTTCGAAATATTCCTGCAATTGCAGGGCGCAGGCGTGCAGCAGCGGCGGCGCGTCCGGCGTGGGTTCCGCTTTCTTTTCATCGGTGAAGGATACGGCGGAAATGTATTCCGCAGTGCCGTGTATCGCCAATAAACCAACGGGGGATGCTGTATAGATGAGTTGTTCGTTCGCTTCCATTTACGCCGGCCTTACGTGTATCAGCTGAAAGATCGTGAACAGATGATGCGCTTCATGCAGCACGAACATTTCCAGCCATTGCACAATCGTGAAACGGCCGTATACGCCATGCACGCCCGTGCGCTGCAGGTCTTCCTCAGAGATGCCGTCCACCAAAGCGAGCAGCGCATTCCGGTCGTCCACATACCGGTCCAGCAACGCTTCCTTCGTCATACCTTTAAAGTTTGCAAAAATGGCGTCCTGCTGCCAGACGTAGGGTTCGAACGCAGGCGCGTTCTCCTGCAGCATTCTTTCGATGCGTTTCTTATAGACATCATGAAAAGCGGCGAGGTGCGCGGCGTTCTCGAAGGCGGTCCATTTGCCGGGGCGCACTTCGGTTTGCAGCTGTTGCTGTGATACGGGCTCAATGATCTCCCCGAGGGCAAGATGCTGTACCCGCAAACGTTTATCGAGCGAAAAAGGCAGGATGATCTGTTCCATAATTGAAATTATAAAATAAATACCAAACAGATTGCATTTCCGTAAATTTGGCCATATCAGTATAAATCTTTTATGGAACACTTATATATGCAGGTGGCGGAACGCATCCAGGCGATGATCGAAAAGGAAGTGATGAAAACGGGGGATAAACTGCCTTCCGTCCGCTCCCTGAGCAAAGAGCACGGCATCAGCATGAGCACGGTCTTCCAGGCGTACTATCACCTGGAAAGCAAGGGCTTCATTGAGCCGCGGCCGAAATCCGGTTACTACGTGCGCTTTTCGCCGCGCCGCCTGCCGGAGATGCCAAAGCCCTGCCGTCCGGTGAAAAAGGCGTCTGAAGTGAACGTGAGCGATATGATCACCGAAGTGTTCAACCACCTCTCCCCTGACGATGTGCTGCGCTTCAACGTGGCGGTGCCGCCGGAAGTACTGCTGCCTGCAGCGAAGCTCAGCAAGTCCCTCATCCAGGCCATGCGCTCCCTGCCGGCAGGCGGCGTGAACTATGAAAGCCTGCAGGGCAACCACCTGCTGCGGCGGCAGATCGCGCGGATGAACATGCACTGGGGCGTGACCACTTTCACCGAAGATGACATCGTGACCACCACCGGCTGTATGGACGCGCTGACGCTATGCCTCTCCGCCACCACCCAGCCCGGTGATGTGATAGCGCTGGAAAGCCCCGCCTACAGCGGCACCTTCCAACTGGCGGAAAGCCTGGGGCTGAAAGTGCTGGAAGTGCCCACCAATCCCGTTACAGGAGTTGACCTGGAGTATCTCGACAAAGCCATCCCCAAGTTCAAAATAAAAGCCTGCGTGTTCGTCACCAACTTTTCCAATCCGCTCGGCGCCTGTATGCCGGACAAGCATAAACGGGAACTGGTGAAGCTGGTGAATAAATATGATATCCCGCTGATCGAGGATGATATTTACGCTGATCTGTATTTCGGCAAAACGCGCCCTTCCAGCTGCAAGCAATACGACCGCCACGGCAATGTGCTGCTGTGCAATTCCTTTTCCAAATCCCTCGCCCCCGGGTACCGCGTGGGCTGGACGATGCCCGGCAAGTACAAGGACAAAGTGCTGCGCCTCAAGCTCAACCATACCGTATCCAGCGCCACGCTGCCGCAAGCCGCCATCGCGCATTTCCTGGAAAACGGCCGTTACGAGCACCACCTCCGCAACCTCCGCAAGATGCTGCATACCCAATGCCTGCGCTATCAGCAGGCGATCGCGGACTACTTCCCCGAAGATACCTGCGTGACCCGCCCGCAGGGCGGATACGTGCTGTGGCTGGAATTGAATAAGTCCATCAACACCTTTGAGCTATATGATCTCGCCATGAAAAAGAAAGTAAGCTTTGCGCCGGGCAGGATATTTTCTTTGCAGGACCGGTATACCAACTGCCTGCGGATCAGCCACAGCAACCCGTGGAGCAAACAGGTGGATGACGGATTGAAGACCATCGGCAAGCTGGCGCATCAATTGTTGTAGCGGCAAACGTGCGGACGGACATCTTCAAAACTGCTGTGCCCGGCGCAACGCTTGTAAAAAAAGAGGCCAGGGCAGCAAAGCCCCGGCCGACTGTTACCCTACAACTGTTTACTAAACGGTTTTACGGTAGTTCCAGATGGCAACACCATTGATCACCGCCGCAAACACGAACATGATGCCGAAGTAATAACGGATGTCTTCCCAGCCGCTTCCCTTCAGCATGACCATCCTTATCACCTTGATGAAATACGCTGCGGGGTTAAACAAAGTGATCTGCTGCGCCCATTCCGGCATGCTTTCCACCGGCGTGAACAGGCCGCCCATCAATATAAAAATGATCAGGAAGAACCATGAAATGAACATGGACTGCTGCTGTGTGTCCGTAAACGTGGAGATCAGCAGGCCGAGGCCCAGTATCGCCAGCAAATACACCGCGGCATACAGGAACACCCATCCGATATTGCCCACCACCGGCAGCCCGAACACCAGCTTGCCCACCAGCAGTCCGAAGGCCAGCTCGAACAGGGCGATGATCCAGAACGGCAGGAGCTTGCCGGTGATGAAATGGAACTTGCGTATAGGCGTTACGTTTAACTGCTCTATGGTACCCATTTCTTTCTCTTTTACGATGTTCATGCCGGAGAGGAAACCGCCTATCAGCGTCACCAGCACGCCGAGGATGCCGGGCACCATGAAATACTTGTAGTTCATATCCGGGTTGTACCAGTACCGGAAGTCCACCGCAATGCGGGCGGGGCCGTTGTCTTCGTCGAGCGCCAGCCAGTCCAGCCGTATCTGCCGGTTGAAGCTGCCGATGATGCTGCTGGCGTAACCCGCTGCCAGTCCCGCTTTACTGCCGTTGATGGCGTTCACCATCATTTGCAGGCTGGCTTCATCTTCCCGCACGAGGTCGCGCTCGAAATGCGGCGGAATGGTCAGCACCAGGTCCGCACGGTCCATTGCCAGATCGTTGTACGCTTCTTTGGGATCGTAGGTCTGGCGGTAGAGGGAAAAGTAGTCCGAGGCCAGCAGTTTGTCCCGCAGCTGGCGGCTCCAGGTGGAGCCGTCCTGGTCGATGATATCCACCGTCAGGTTTTTGATCTCGTAATTAGCGGCGAAAGAGAGCACCAGCAACTGCACCACGGGCACCACGAAGATGATGGGCAGCATGGAGCGGTTGCGGAAGATCTGCAGGAACTCTTTCTGTAATATGAAGAAGATGGTACGCATCAGCTTAGTCTTGATTTAAAGTTGCGGATACTCAGTGCGAGGAAAAAGAGCGTCATGCCGCTGAGGATCAGCGTGGGCAGCCATACCTGCTGCAGGCCGCCGCCTTTGAGCATGATGCTTTTCAGGATGATGATGAACCATTTTGCCGGGAAAATATTCGAGATCACCTGCAGGGCCACGGGCATGCTTTCCAGCGGAAATACGAAACCGGATAACAGGATGGTGGGCAGCAGCAGGCCCATCATGGAGATCATCATGGCGGTTTGCTGCGAATTGGTGATGGTGGATATGAGAATGCCGAGCGACAGGGCCGTTAATCCGAACAATATGCATTCCAGCAGCAGCAATACCAGGCTGCCTTTGACGGGCATGGCGAATACGCCCGCCCCCATCGCGAGGATCAGCAGGGAAATGATGAAGGACAGGCCGATGTAGGGCACTACTTTCCCGGCGATGATGAGCAGCGGCCGCAACGGCGATACCAGCAATATTTCCATCGTGCCCAGCTCCTTCTCCCGCGTGATGGTGATGGAGGTCATCATGGCGGACACGAGCATCAGGATGAGCGTCATCACGCCCGGTACAAAGAGGAAGACGCCTTTGAGCGAGGGATTGTATTCCATCCGCACCGCGGTCTGTATCGTTAACGGCAGCTCCATTTTTCCGCCCATTTCTTCCTGGTACTGCATCACAATGGCGTTGGCGTAATTGGTCAATGTGGTGGCGGTATTGGGATCGGAGGAATCGGTGATGAGCTGCAGCGGCGCTTTCTTTGCGTGATGGAAGTTGTGCCCGAACTTTTCAGGGATCACTACCACCAGCTTGATATCGCCTTCCCGGAAAGCGGGTTCTACTTCCGCGCGGGAAGACAGGTAGCGGTTCACTTCAAAGTAACCTGAAGCGGTGAGCCGGCTCACCAGGCGGCTGCTGAAGGCATCCCTGGCATTGTCCAGCACCGCGATCTGCGCTTTGTGTATCTCGTTGGTGATGGCGAAACCGAACAGCACGATCAGCACTACGGGCATGCCGAACAGGATCAGCAGCGTACGTTTGTCGCGGAAGATGTGATAAAATTCTTTTCGTACAAAAACCAGGAACTGGCGCATAATTTATGATTTGGCTCTTGCTAATTGCAGGAATACGTCATTCATGGAATCAGCGTTGAATTGTTCTTTCAATTTGCGCGGCGTGTCCAGCGCTTTGATCTTCCCGTCTACCATGATGGAAATGCGGTTGCAGTACTCGGCTTCATCCATGTAGTGCGTGGTCACAAAAATGGTGACGCCGCGGTCCGCCGCTTCATAGATGAGGTCCCAGAACTGCCGCCGGGTGATGGGATCTACCCCGCCGGTAGGCTCATCCAGGAATACGATGGACGGATCGTGGATCACGGCGATGGAGAAGGACAATTTCTGCTTCCAGCCGAGGGGCAGGGAGCTGACCAGCTGGCCGCCTTCTTTTTCCATCTGCAGCTTGCGCAGCAGTTCGGCTGTTTTCTCTTTGATCTGCTGGTTGCTGAGGCCGTAAATACCGGCGTAGAAGCGGATGTTCTCTTTCACGGTGAGATCTTCGTAGAGCGAGAACTTCTGGCTCATATAACCGATGCGTTTCTTCACCTGCTCGGTTTGTTTATAAATATCATAACCGGCGATGGTGGCCTCGCCGCTGGTAGGCGTGAGCAACCCGCAGAGCATGCGCATGGCGGTAGTCTTTCCCGCGCCGTTGGCGCCGAGGAAACCGAAGATCTCGCCCTGCTCCACTTCAAAGGTGATGGCGTCGGTGGCGGTAAAATGACCGAAACGTTTGGTCAGCGCTTTGGTGACGATCGCATATTGCTTACTCATGTCGTTTCATTTTGTTCCAGCATCAGCTGCATAAAGGAATCTTCTATGCCGGGCTGCGCGGGACGGATGACCAGGTCTTCATGCTGCAATGGCCGCAGGTACTTCTGCAGCGCGCTTTCGTCCGTATCCAGCGTTACGTGCAGGAATTCACCGAAAGCGAAACAGCTGTGCGTGCCTTCAAATGCGCGGATGTCTTTCAGCAGATGATACATATTCTTTGCGCGAACGGCCCATACCTGCCGGCCGAAACCGGCTACGATGGCGGCGGGCGTGTTGATCTGCATGATCTCGCCTTTCTGGATCAGCGCTACTTTATCGCAGAGCATGGCTTCATCCATGTAGGGCGTGGATACGAGGATGGGAATGCCTTTCGATTTGAGGCGCTTCAGCATTTCCCAGAACTCCTGCCGCGATACGGGGTCTACGCCGGTGGTGGGCTCATCGAGGAAAAGAACGCGGGGCTTGTGCACGAGTGCGCAGCACAGCGCCAGCTTCTGCTTCATGCCGCCGGAGAGCTTGCCCGCCGGCCTGTCTTTGAACGGCGCGATCTGCTCGTAGATATCGCGGATCAGCTCATAGTTTTCTTCTACCGATGTGGAAAAGATGGTAGCGAAGAAGTTGAGGTTTTCCGCGATGGTGAGGTCCTGGTACAGCGAGAAACGCCCCGGCATGTAGCCTACATGGCGGCGGACGGAACGGTAATCTTTCACCACGTCCGATCCGTTCACATAAGCGTTGCCTTTGTCCGCCAGCAATAAAGTGGCGAGGATGCGGAACAGCGTTGATTTGCCGGCGCCATCGGGACCGATCAGCCCGAACAGTTCGCCTTCTTCCACCGTGAACGAAATATCATGCAGCGCTTTTACGCTGCCGAAGCTTTTATGAATGTGTTGTACTACGATAGGTTGCATACCGTTAGTTTTTAGATAACCTGATCTCTCCGGGCATGCCGATCTTCAGGCTGCCGTCGTTCTGTACTTTTACCTTCAATGCGTATACGAGCTGTACCCGTTCGTCTTTCGTCTGGATGGTCTTGGGCGTGAACTCCGCTTCAGACGCAACCCAGCTTACGGTGCCGTTCCAGCTTTTCATGGCGCCGTCCGGCAGGTCTGTCTGCACGGTAACGGCCTGCCCTACCTTGAACTGCCCCAGCTGGTCCCCGGCGATGTAGGCGCGGAGGTACATGGTGCGGAGGTCTGCAATTTTGTACAGCGGCTTGCCGAAGTTCACCACTTCGCCATTCTCTACGTACTTCGTGAGCACCGTGCCTTGTACGGGATTCACGATGCGGGACTGCGCGAGCTGCTCCTGCACCTGTTCCACCTGGTACTGCAGCGGCTGCGTTTCGCTGGTCAGGCCGCTGACCTGCGTGTTGAGGGACGATGCGGTGGAGGCGTACTGCTTTTCCAGTACGGCTATCTGCGCGTTGATATCGTCCAGCTGCTTGGTGGTGGCGGCATTGGCCTTGAGCAGGTTTTCCACTCTTTTTTTCTCCCGCTGCTGCGTGGCGATCTGCTGGCGGATCACTTCCAGCTGCGGCGAAACGTCCGGCCGCTTGCTGAGCACGGCTTTGATATTGGCGCCCAGCTGCGCTTTCTTCAGGTTCAGCTGCGTGGAATCGATGCCGCCTACAACAGCATGGGCGGGCAGTACCGCGCCTTCTTCCACATCGAACTGCAGGATCCTGCCGGTGGCTTCGGCGGACACGATGATCTCCGTGGATTCAAAATTGCCATAGGCATCGGCCGCATCGTCATTGGAATTGCAGGCGGCGAAGAGAACGGTAAAAAGTATAGCCGTGAGGGTTGTATAGTTCATATTAATATCCTTTAATAACCTGGTAATATAATGTTGCGTACACCAACTGGATCTCGTGCGTGCGCTGCGCGATCACCGCCTGCGTTTCGGCATTGAGGTCCGTGAGGTAATCATGCACCGTGAGCACGCCGTTGTCCAGCTGCGCGGCGGACACGTTCTTTACTTTCGTGCGCAGCTCCACGATCTCCCTGTCCCTTTCAATGGCGCCGGTGAGGTTGGCGATCTCGGAAGACTGCTGCTGCAGCTGCACGCGGGTATTCAGCGCAAAGGCGTCGGATTGCGTTTGTATGTTCTCTTCCTGCTCGCGGATGATGGCGCGTTCGGTGCGGTCCTTCCGCCAGTTCCAGAGCGTCCAGTTCAGGCGGAGGCCGGCGAGGTAATAAAAATCGAATTTGTTTTCCAACATGTTGAGGCCGGGCCTGCCGTAGCCGCCTTGTGCAAATGCGCTGACCTTCGGCATGGCGCGGGTGCCGGTGAGTTTCGATTGCTGCTGCAATACGTCCGTCTGTAGTCTGAACAAACGTAACTCCGGACGGTTCAGCGCTTCGCTTTTCTCCTGTGCGGCGGCGGGCAGCTGAAGGCGGGTGTTTTCGGGAACGTCTTTACCGGTGAGCAGCGACAATACTTTGTATGCGGCCGTCCGCCCGGTCTTCGCTTCAAAATGCTGCTGTTCCGTTTTCAGTAATTCCGCCTGCAGCTGGTCTACCTGGCTGGCGAGCACCGTGCCGTTTTCCACGCCTGCCTGCAGGCGCTCTTTGCGTTGTTTCATTTCCGCCATCATCTGCTCCCTCGCGGCGATGTGCTCGTTCCAGAGCAGCGCGTTGAAATAGACCTGCAATACCTGCTGCCGCAGTTTATACAATTCCACTTCGGTCTTCTGGTTCTCGGCCTGCTGCTGCGCCAGCTGCAAGTCGCGCTGGCTGGCCGTTGCCCCGCCGTCGTAGATCAGTTGCTTCACATCGATGGTAGCCTTGTACTGGTCTTTCGACAGCTCGGGGATGTCCATGTTCGGTAGCTTGATGGGAATGGAAGTCACGGCGGACTGGTAAGTGGCCTGTCCGTTCAACTCCACCTGCGGCAGGTAGTTCGTCTTTATATTGCGGAGCTGCAGGCGCGTAATATTGTCCTGCACTTCCTGCTGCCGCAGCAGCGGATAGTTTTGCCGCGCTTGCTGCTGCGCGGAGTCCAGGCTCAGGACCGGTTCCTGCGCGGAAAGCTGTAAGGACAGCATCAGCAAAAGCAGCGGAGGTAAGCATCTCATAATTAACTCGTTTATTTAACTATTTGGTTAATTGCATGGCAAAAAAAATCAGGGCTTCAATGAGGTCAGCACAAAATCGGTAATGAACTTTTTCCTGTCTTCCATCGTTTTGGCAAAAGCCTTGTCATTCACCTGGAAGATGGCCTGCAGCAAGGGTCTTCCAACGAAGGGGAACACGCACATGGAGATGAGGCTGACCATCAGTTGCCAGGGATCGACCTTGCGCATTGTGCCGTTTTCCATTTCCACCGCCAACTCTTTCAGGAACATCCGCATGTTCGGCAACAGCGCCGTATTGGAAAATTTCTGCAGGATGCGTTCGGGATTCTGACTGATCTCGTGCACAACAAACAAAGGAAGGTACGGCGCCTTGTTCAGGGAGGTGATGTAGTGTTCTACCGCCGCCACTATCTTTTCCCGCGCCGGCATGTCCTTCTCGAAAATATCGTTCACCCCTGCCAGCAGCTGCGAAACGGCTTCATCAAAAACGATCTCGAACAATTTGTCCTTGCTGCGGTAATAGTAATGCAGCATCGCCTTGTTAATACCAGCCTCGTCCGCAATATCCTGCATGCGCGCTCCTGCTAAACCTTTCTGCACAAATATCTTCCTGGCGGCAGCTATGATCTGTTGTTCTGTGGTATTGTTCGTTTGCATCAACTGATTTATTTAACCAATTGGTTAAACTCTAGACAAAGGTAGGGAATCGAAACAATCTTCCAAATTTTTGCGCGGATTTTTTTTAGATGGAGAGGGATGACTGTACGGCGGCTACCCTGTCTTCAAAGCTGCCGATGCCGGTATGATCCACCTTTATCTGTTCCAGGAGCGTCATCAGTTCCGGGTTATGTTCGGCGCGTTTGCCGGTTTTCAGATCGATGTGCACGAACCTTGACCAGAGGAAGGATTTTATTTTCTTTTTTGCTTCGTCCGTCATCCACATTTCCACGAGGATGTGGCTGTTGGAAAATTCCGGCACGCGGGAAAAGATGTGCACTTTTTCCGCTACGAAAGCGGGTTTCAGATATACGATCTGGTGCTGCGAAACCACCCAGCCAAGACCTTTTGCCGCGTATTCCTTCAGGTGCAGTCCGTAGGAAGCGGCCAGATGATCTTCGCGGGCGTTCATGAAATAATTGATGTAAGCGGCGTTGTTCAAATGCCCGAAAGGATCGCAATCATTGAAGCGGACCTGGTAGGATGCTTCCGGTTCCGTGATGATCATATTGCATGATTTTGAAAGGTGAATGTAACAAAAAAGCCGGGATCAGTGCGAAACTGCCCGGCATTGCTATGTCAATTTGTTTTAAACGCATCAGGGTTACAATGGGATCATGAAAATATGCAGTCTTACTAATTAACAACCCACGATTGTATCTTTTACTCGTCTTTTGGTCTACCGTCCGCCCCTCCCCGGCCTGCAGCAATGCCCAAATTGCTGCGGGCCGGATCGGTGGCTGACGGTTGGATGTATGTTGAGTTTATATAGATTTATTTAAGAATATCGATATATTTACCCAAAAAAAAGTCAACTCAATTGCAGGAAGAACATGGACAGCTGCTTCATCATCTCTTTATTGATCGTCAGCTGGATGTTGCGGCCTTCTTTTGTGCTGATGAGCACGCCGCTATCCACGAGGATCTTGATGTGATGGGAAACCGTCGGTTGCGAAAGGCTGGTCAGATCCTTGATCTCTCCGCAGCAGACACAGTTGTTACAGGCGATATTCATGAGAATCGCCATCCTGTGCTTGTCTGCGAGTGCATTCGCTGCTTTTTCAACCATCGCTATCGCTGCGTTCATGATGCAAATATAGGGACTTTTTTGAAATATCGAAATCTATCGATTTATTTTTTTTGTTTTTTGGAGAGAACCTTGAAAACCGGTATTTCAGCTTTGATCAGCAGTCAGAAAATCTATCAGATTCACATGAATGATTCCTTCCCTGCTTATGCCAGTCGAAATATCATTTAAGGTTACTATATATTTCGGATAATTGTCTTCGATCTTCAGGAGATTGCCAAATTCACGTTGTGCCGCCGTTCCATCGTTATCAAGTGTAAGACAAACCTGTACGTACAATTTGGTTGCGTTTTTAATTCCTATGAAATCAATCTCTTTATCTTCCATTTTTCCAACAAAAACGCTGAAATCCTGCTGTATCAAATGGAGATAGACTGCATTTTCCAACAGCTTATGAATATCTGCGCGCTGGTTAAACCCAACGATTGCATTGCGCAGTCCAACATCCTCAAAGTAATATTTCTCTCCAATCTCAAATATCTTCAGACCATTTATTTCCGCACGCGCTACTTTGTGTATAAAATAGGAATTGCTAAGCGATCTCAAATAGTTAATAGTCAGTTGGGGCGACATGTCAACACGTTGCGATTTCAGATATTTGCTTATGTTATTTGCCGAGAACAGGCTACCGGTATTATTCGCCAGATATACTACCAGATTCTCCAGAAAAGAAACATTCCGGATATTTTCACGAGCTACAACATCTTTTAACAGGATTGTGGAATATACATTACGCAGGTATTCAAAGGGAAGATCTTCCTGTAACCCGATATTTGGCAAAAAAGGCATGCCACCATAGCGTAGATACTTCAACACGGAATCAAGCGTATTATCCAATTGATGAAAAGTTATAAACTCCCTATAACCCAAACTATGTATATGAAAGGCGACATACCTGCCGGCGAGATGAGTAGCCAGCTCACCGGAGAGCATATTTGCATTACTACCTGTACAGTAGATATCACAAACATTCTTAGCCAGTAAACTGCGTAAGGTCCGTTCGAAGGCAGCCACCTCCTGGACTTCGTCTATAAAAAAGTAGTTATTCTTATCTGAAGGAAACTTGTCTTTCAAATAAGCACTCAGGTCCGCGTGTGTTTTGATGGGAACAAACTCATCCAGTTCCATATTGATATACACAATGTTTGCTGCTGGATCAGTGCTGCGGATATGGTCCATTAACTGAAGCAAAACATAGCTTTTCCCGACACGACGCTGTCCGGTTAATACCTTAATGATTTGTTTGTTGATAAAAGGAATTATCCTTCCTGTGTAAACAGGTCTTTCTATTAATTTCATGTATAAATGAAATTTTATACAAAAATAGGGAAAGTTTCATTTATAGAGAAAACTTTTACAGCAAGGGTGAGAAAAGCCGCACCACGGCCTCCCCTAGCCGCTTCCACCGCCCCCGCTCCACCCATGTTTCCAGCGTGAGCTCGGTGCAATGCAGCAGGTCCTGCAAAAAGGTTTCGGTGAGTTTCCAGTTCATTTCCTTGCTGTACACGAACGCATTCACTTCGAAATTGAAATCAAAGCTGCGGATGTCCATGTTGGCGGTGCCTATCACGGAAAGGTTCTCGTCCACCACCATCGTTTTCGCATGTACGAACCCTTTGTTGTAGCGGAAGATGCGTACGCCGCAGGTGAGCAGGTCTTCAAAGAAGGATTCGGATGCTTTGTTCACCACTTTGCTGTCGCTTTCGGAAGGCACGAGCAGGCGAACGTCGCGGCCGGAGAGCGCGGCCTGCTGCAATGCGTTCAGGATGGAATCGTTGGGGATGAAATAAGGCGTGGTGATGAATACGGAGCGTTCGGCCTGGTTGATGGCGGCGAGGTAGGACAGCATGATGGAAGAGCGTTCGGAATCCGGTCCGCTCGCGGCGATCTGCACGAGGTCGTCGCCGGTATCGGGGATATCGGGGAAATATTCCTGCGTGATGGGCATGTCCATTTCCGCGCAGAAATTCCAGTCGCCCATAAAAAGGAACTGCAGCGTGTGCACGCCGGCGCCTTTGATGCAAAGATGCGTGTCGCGCCAGAAGGGCCATTTGGGGTGGGCATCGCGGTACCGGGGATCATTGATATAGCGGTCTGCCACATTGATACCGCCGATGAAACCGGTATGTCCGTCCACCACCACGATCTTGCGGTGGTTCCGGTAATTGAGCCGGTTAGCGAGTAGCCGTACCCGGTAGAAAGGGAACACCTGGATGCCGGCGGCGCGCATCTGTTTCAGGAAGCGGCGGTTGATGTCGCCGCTGCCGAAATCATCGTATATGAAACGTACTTCCACGCCGGCCCGTGCTCTTTCTTTCAGCACTTCCATGACCTCGCGGCCGATGATATCTTCTTCGAAGATGTAGTATTCGAGGTGGATGTGATGTTTTGCGGCGCGGAGGGTTTCCAGCAGCAGGGGGAATTTTTCTTCGCCGTTGATGAGGAGGATGGCCTCGTTGTCTGCCGTAATGGGAGAAAGTGAATCACGGAACAAAAGGCGGGCGATGCCTGTTTTGTTGCTCACCAGGTCTGAATGCTCCACGAGCGTCTGCCGGTTTTCCTGCTGCAGGTAGGCTTTCAGGCGTTCGGACAACCGCACGTTGCTGAGCCATTTGCGGCTGTAAATGCGGTTCACTCTCCTGTTCATGCCTACGATGAGGTACACCAGCACCCCGATGCCGGGGATGAAGAACAGCAGCATGAGGTATGCCAGCGTTTTGCCGGTGGTCTTTGTTTCCAGCAGGGCTTTGATGGCCACCAGCGTAGTGAGGCCGTACAGGATGATGATGCCGATGGATTGCCAGTGATCCAGGAGGAATTGCCACATATCGAGTTGATAAACGTATACAATAATACGTTATTCAGCGATAGCAAAAGGTGTTCGGCGGGCACGGGTGCAAGGAAGTAAAGCGGGCGGGCGCGGAACGGGGCGTGGGGCGGTAATAAGGCGGGCGGTGTTCCGGACGTGAGGGCACAAAAAAGGCCGTACTATGCTGCGTGCATTCTTCTACGTTATAGTGCAGCATAATACGGCCAAAGTCATGAGCGGAGCGGAACTATCTTCCGCCGCCGCGGGCGCCGCCACCGCCGCCACGGTTACCACCGCGCTGGCGCATGGCCTGCATTTGCTCCTCATACTTTTTGTACTGCTCAGCATTGAGGATGCCCTTTACTTTTTCATTTCTTTCTGTGTTAAGCTTTTCAAAAGCCGCGCGGTCCGGGCGGTTGCCGGATGCCTGCGCATCTTCGCGCATTTTCTGCATGGCTTTAAAGGAATCGGTGAATACCGTATCCAGTTTCACCTGCTGCTCTTTGGTGAGTTGCAGCTCGCTGGTGAGCCTTTCAATGGTAGCTTTCACACGCTCTTCCACGGAACGGCGCTGACCGCCGCCCTGCTGTGCAAAGGCACTGATGTTCAAGGCCAGCGCAAAGGCCAGCAAAAGC
This sequence comes from Chitinophaga cymbidii, assembly GCF_007992715.1. Lineage (GTDB taxonomy): Bacteria > Bacteroidota > Bacteroidia > Chitinophagales > Chitinophagaceae > Chitinophaga > Chitinophaga cymbidii. The sequence continues at coordinate 145,721 of NZ_BKAU01000003.1, read as the reverse complement.
ATGATCTTTTGTTTCATGATGGATCGTTTAGAGGGTTGTTTGACGGGAGTTTTTAGTGATGTTGTGTATTCAAGCTGTCTTTCTCTTTCTTTACGGTTTTCTTCCAGGGGCCGCTCATCCGGCGGATGACCTGCTGCACCATGGAATCGAAGGCCGGCTGCTGCGCGGGGGTGCAGATATTGCGCACCTGCTGGAAGTGCCGGAAGGTCTGCATGTCTATCTGTTTCTGCTTGGCCGCAATGGAGTCCGCCGCCGAGGCGATCGTGAGGGAATCCGCTGCTATTGAACTGCTGAGCAGGCCGTAAAACCTGTCTTTCGCAGCGCGGATCTCCCCGAAATAAGGCTTCATTTTAACCCAATGCTGCTCTTTCAGGGCTTTATACTGTGTCATCTGCCCGTCTGTAAAACCTACCTGTTTTTTCAGCAGCTCCGTTACGCCGGGCCCGCGGTCATCGCGCCCCGATCTTCCCGGATCGCCGGAAGCGGGTTTCATCCAGACGAAGAATACCACCAGCAGGATGTTCGTTAACAGCAGGATCAGCACCAGCACAGTCAGCACCTTATTCCTGGCGAATGCTTCCTTCATTATGGTTCTGTTTTTTCGTATTCATAATAAGTAACGATGCCGAGCTGGTACTCGTCCGCAAAGGCTTGCTGCAGCATGGCCTGCTCAGACCGTTCCTGCGAGGGCCTCAGCTGTGTAAGCGCCAGGCCGGCGTTCAGCATGAGCACCAGCGCTATGCCCGTAATGGCCACGGAAGGCCGGGTGATGATGCTGATGAAGCGTTCCCACGCATCCGTTGCGCCGGATTGCCGCATGCGGGCCTGCAACCGGGTGAAAAAGAATTCTCCCGGCTCCGCCCTTTGCGCCCCGTCGAGGCTGTTGAGGGTGCTTTCTACCTCATATTCAATATCCCGTCTCTTTTCCATAATCGCTGTATTTAAATTAGACGATAAAACACTTGAAAACTTGCGGATTTTTTAATCTTCCTGCCGATAATAATCTTCGAGCTGCTGCCGCAGGTTCTGCCTGGCCCTGTGCAGGAGCCCTTCCACGGCGGATACGCTGGAATCCATAGCGGATGCGATCTCTTTACTGTTCAGCCCTTCCAGCTTGTGCAGCACAAAAGCGGCCTTCTGGCTGTCCGGCAAACGGGCAATGGCCCTGAATAACAGGTTGGCCCGCTCTTTATTCGCCAGCGCAACGCCGGGATGATGGAAATCCGGCGGATCGATGATCAGTTCATTCTGCTGGCCGAACAGGCTGTACACCTTCCCCCACCGCTTTTTGCGGCCTTTCTTCCGCAGATGGTCCAGGCACTTGGTGACCGTAATGCGGTACAGCCAGGTAGATATCTGTGATTCCCCTTTGAATGTTCCGATGGATTCATAGGCTTGCATGAACACTTCCTGCGACACGTCTTCCGCATCCTCCGCATTCTGCAGGATACCGAGAGCGGTGTTGTATACCATGCCCTGCCACTGGCCTACCAGTTGCCTGAAGGCCGTCTCGCTCCCCTGCTTCAAATGTGCTATGATATCCGTCAATGTTCAGTATATGATGTTAAAACGGTCTGCCCATCATTCCACCCGGACGACCGCCACCACCGGGCGGTCCCCAGCGCCGTTCGTTGTTTTCCTCCGAGCGGGCCGGCGCCTTCCCGAAATTCCTGAGCTTGTAAGTAAATGTAAGCATAAAATACTGTGTGAGCACCTGGCTCCTCACGTCCGTCGTGATCTTGCCGTTCTGTATACGGCTGATGCTCCGGTTCTGCTTCAGCAGGTCGAAGCCGGACAAACGCAGCTCGCCCCGCTGGTTCTTCAGGAACTTCTTGCCCACGCTGGCATTCCAGAGTACATAACTCTGGTTATTGCCTTCGCTCAAACCGGTATACAGCTGGTTGTTCAGGTCCTGCTGCATGATCCATCCGTTCTTGCTCAACAGGTTAAAGCTCACGCCGGCCGTGTGGGAGAAATATTTCGTGGTGGTCTGCTCGGCGGTAGGGTCTTTCACCGTATTGAAATTCGCGGAGTAGTTCACCGTGAAATCAACATACTCGCTGATATTGCTGGATATTACCGCGCCAAGATTGTAATTGTAATTGCCGGTGAGGCTGGATACATTGTCGATCATATTCGGCGTTTGCGTGAAGCCTACGCCGGCATTCAGGTTGAAGTTCGATTTGATGAACTTCACCGGTACGCCGTAGGTGAAGAAGGAACGAACGCTCCAGTACCCGTCCAGGTTCACCGGTTTGGATATCTGCCCGCCCTGCAGCAGCGTGAACGTAGGCGTGAGCACGGTATCTGATTTTGCGAAATAGATCGCGTTGGTCACATAATCCTGCGTGCTGCTGAAGAATACGTTGGCAAAGAAATTATGCCCGCTCTGCGTATTGGTGTAGTTGTACCGGGCGGCCAGCGTGTGGCCGAAGGACTGGTCCAGTTCCGGGTTCCCCATCGATACATTGATGGAGTTGCCCACGTTCAGCACGTCCTGCAATTGCTGGATGGAAGGATTGTTGGTGTTGGTGCGGTAGAACAAGCGGATGCGGCCGTACTCGCCCGCTTTCATCATTAGCATGGCATTCGGCAGAATGTTGCTGAATGACTTGCGCACTTTCGCCTCCACGGGAAAGATCGCGTCGCTGGCCAGCGTGGAATGCTGGTAGGATACGCCGAAGGACAGCATTTTGTCCCGGTTGCCCAGGCGGTAGCTGACGCCGGTGTTCTGCGCGGTGTAAGTATTATTGAAAAGGCTGCTCTGGCTGGTGTCCATCAATGCGAACTTGTCCAGGTCCGTATCAAAATCATACGTTTTGCGGTCTGAATTGCTTTTTGAAACGGAGGGCCTGTATTCGAACTGCAACTGTCCCTGCTTGCCGATCGGTTCGGTGTAGGCAATGTTCGCGCTGAGGTTGTAGCCGTCGGAGAAAGGCAATACCTGCTGGTTAACGGTGTCTGTCAGGTTACCGTTCTTGATATCGGTTACATAGTTCTGATTGTGCGTTTCCCCTTCGCGGTCATTGGCGCCAAAGCCGATGCCGAGGGACAAGGTGCGTCCTCTCTTTGCAAAAGCGTGGCGGTACGTGAGGTTACCGTTGAGGTTATAACCGGAGTTCTTCGCGCTGCGAATGTTTTCCGAGCTGGAAATGGGGTTGAGATTGAAACCTTCCGGTGAAATGGTGGTAAAGCTGTTGGAAGATGAACGGTTATTCTGGAAACTGATGCTGGGTGTAAAGATGATCGAATTGGAAGAATCGATCTTGTACTCCATCCGCATATTCAGACGGTGATTGTAGTTGTTGCCGGAAGACCGTTGTTCTTCGGTGCTGTACTGGCTGGTGCCGTCGTCGCGCACCGTTTGCGTATTGGTGAATTCTTCGTTGCTGTTATTGCTGTTGTTGAAAAAGTAGCTGCCGGTTACGCTGATCTTCTTGCCCCATTCATCGCTGTAGTTCACACCGAATGAATTGGTCTTGTTGATCCCGTCCTGCTGGCCTACCATGAAGTTGCCGCCACCGCCGCCAAAACCGCCGCCACCACGGCCACCACCGCCTCTGCCACCGCGGCCGCCGCGGCTGGAGCCTGCGTTCATGACGCCGAGCAGATCCTGCTGCGAGAAGTTCTGCTGGTTGATGTTGTTGGTGAGGCCGATGAGGGAAATACGGCGGTCGCCGCTGAAGAGATTCACGCTGCCGCCGGCGCTGTAGCGCCCGTCCGTGCCATATCCCGCAAACACCTTCCCGAACTGGCCGGAGCGCATTTCGGCGCGGGTGACCACGTTGATCGTTTTCTGGGAATTGCCGTCGTCGAAGCCGGTGAACTGCGCCTGGTCGCTCTGGCGGTCGAACACTTCGATCTTCGAGATCATTTCGGCGGGCAGGTTGCGGAGCGCCAGCGTAGCATCTTCCCCGAAAAATTCCTTTCCATCGAGCAACACCCTTTTCACATCTTCACCATGCGCCTTCACGGTGCCGTTTTCCACCACAATACCGGGCATCTTCTTCACGAGGTCTTCCCCGCTGGCGTCCGGGTTGGTCTTATACGCATCTGCGTTGTATTGCAGGGTATCTCCCTTTTGCTGCGCCGCGGGCACCTGGCCTTTGATCACTACTTCCTTCAGGTCGCGGGAAGATTTGGGCATGTAAATGGTACCCAGGTCCTGCGTTTCGGCCTGCAGCATGATAGCGCGGGTCAGTTCGCCATAGCCGATATAGCTGATGGTGATGATGTAGGGGGCCGCTTTCAGCTCCGGTATCTGGAAAGCACCGTCTTTGTCCGTCAATGCCTGTTTTCTGAATTGCGCATCGTCAGGGGAAGTGAGGCGGATGGTAGCGTTCCGCAATGCGGCGCTGTCCGTTTTGTCCCGCAGGATGCCTTTCAGGGTCATGGTCTGCGCGTGGGTAAGCTGGGCGCAGGTCAGCAATAAAATAGTAAAGATCAGTGCATGCCGCATATTTCGTCGATTATACTGTTTGAATTGGACGATATATCCGGGTAAAACCTTCGAGGCCGGGTAAAAAAAGGAAGGAAGCGAAAAAAGTGAAATGAACGGCTATTGGGAAGGATGAGCTGCCGGTTTACAGGATAAGGTCTTCTTCCCTTATCAGGTTATTCTTCAGCGCATACATGACCACGCCGGCGGTGTTGCGCACGTTCATTTTTTCGAGGATGCGGGTACGGTATCCTTCCACCGTGCGTTTGCTGAGGAATATCCTGTCGCCTATCTGCTGCGCGGTGAGCTGCTGGCAGATCAGCTGGATGATCTCCTGTTCCCTGTCGGTGAAAGTGACCTGTTCTTTCTGTTTGTATGGATTGAATTTGCTGCGCGCGATCATGGCGGCGAGCTTGGCGGAGGTGCTTCTGCAATAGTAGGTGCCGTCTTCATACACGCTGGTGATCGCTTCGAGTATCTCCTGTTTGTCGGCGTTCTTGAGCAGGTATCCTTTGGCGCCGGCCTCGAGCATTTCCACGATCTGGTCTTCTTCATCGAACATGGAAAGGGCGATGATGCGCGCCTCCGGGTTGCGGCTGATGATATGCCTGGTGGCGGATATGCCGTCCATCCGGGGCATCTTGATGTCTGTCATCACCAGGTCGGGATTTTCCTTTTCCACGATCTCGATAAGCTCGCGTCCGTCGGCGGCCTGGCCGGCGAGGACAATATGATCCTGCCGGGACAGCATCAGGGCCAGCCCATCCAGGAATATTTCATGATCGTCGGCTACCACCAGCCTGATATCGTAATTCATGCGTGCAGAGAGAGGGTTCCGGAATAAAGATACAAATTATCTGGCTGGTATGCGGATATAATAGTGGGTGCCTTCGCCTGCCGTGGAGCGGATGGAGATGGCGCCATGCATGATGTCTGTACGTATTTCGAGGCTTTTGAGGCCGAGGCCGCGGGAGTCTTTTGCTTTTTCCACATTGAATCCTTTGCCATCGTCGTGAATGAGCACGAGCAGTTCTTTTTCATCCTGGCTGAAGCCGATGTCCAGCTTCTTTGCGCCGGCATGTTTGATGGTGTTATGGATGATCTCCTGCACGATGCGGAAGATGTGGATGTCTCTTTCCGGATTGGGCTGGATGGGGTTCATGGCGTAGACGTTCACCTGCAATAGCTGGCTTTGGCCGAGATGGTCGGTAAATTCCCGGATGGCTTCCAGCAGGCCCTTGCGTTCGAGGGTATTGGGCAGCAGGTCGTACGAGATCTGCCGCATGCTGGAAATGATCTCGTCGATATACCGGGATGATTTGGAGATGACCTGCTGATCGCGCGGGTCGCCGACCTCTACGCTGCAGATGTTAAGCTTGACGGTGGACAATAGCGGCCCGAGGCTGTCGTGCAGATCGGTGGCAATGCGTTTGCGTTCGTTTTCCAGCAGCTTGATCTCCGCCGTGATGCGTTCCCGCTGGAGGTGGATGTACCGGCGGTGATAGCGGATGATGGAGGTGACGAAGAAAATGATGATCACCGCGAGCAGTGAGCATAAAAGGATCGTTGTATAGAATATCCTGTCTTCCATGGGGCGTCTTACGCTTTGAACCGTTTGGAAAAGTAGTAGTCATCCCTGACGGGCATGAAATAAACGGCTACTGCGTAGACAATATTAACGAAAGCATTGATAAAAATGTAGAGTGTGAAGATCTTGTTGGTCACAAAGGAGTTTCCGGGATCTATCAGCATGGTGCCTTCGGTGATGAGGCTGTATACGCCGATGATGATAAAGCCGATGCAGATCAGGAACTTTGCATGGGTGAAAAGGTTGCCGCTCCAGGCGGTGATGAGGGAATTGATCTCGTTGATGCAGAGCAGTACGGTGACGAGGGAGTAGAGTACTACGAAATAGGAGCAGAAGTTTTCACTGAGGTTACCGGCCACGAGGTTCTCGATGGTCCATGTGAGCAGGTAAGCCCCTACCAGCGCTATGAGCAAACCGGGGCGTTTTTTGAGGAAGCCCCAGGCGTAGAACTGGTAGAGGATCAGACCTGCTTCCAGCAAGGTGTATATGTTAGCGGAAAGCATGTTGCTGCGGGTGAGCTTTGCGCTCACATAGCCTACCACTTCTGCGGTGAAGGCCAGCAGCAGGAATAACAAAAATGGCTGATAGCTGGAGCGGACGCGGTTCACACGTACCAATCCCATGATCAGGGGTATTAAAACCGTACAACTAAACAGCAGGGATATATCCAGCGACATTCGGTGCGTATTTACAATTATCAGGGTAAAGAAAGCGGGCTGTCGAAGTCACACATATGCGGGCAGCGGATGCCGCGTTCGAGGGCTTCTTCCAGCTGGTCCGGGGGCAATGCCACGGCTTTGGAAATACCGGGGATAGAAAAGCCGTTGTCCGCCACCAGCTTGCCGCGGATATCTTTTCCTTCCTGGCTGGTGGGCACGATCACAAAACAAACCTCACGCTTTTCATTCAGGCCGAGATAGATACGGATGCCGGTAGCTCCTTCCTTGTTAAGCAGGGTGGCAATGGCATCCTTGTTGAACAGTTCACAAACGGGGAGGTTAAATTCCCGGGTGAGGTAGGAAGTGTCTTTCAACTGCGCGGCCAGCCGGTTTTTAGCGTCCGCGAACGCGCGGGTGTAAGCCGCCGCCTCAGTCATCGGTATAACATGTTCCTTTGCCAGCTCATTATTCACGGGTATGGGCGTACGGCGGAAGAACCAGGCGTAGACCAGCAAAACAAGCAGCAGCAGGATCACGAGATACAAAACTGATTGGGATCTTTTCATAACCATTGTGTTTTTATGTGAGTGATTGCAAGATAACGCAGCGGATCAAAGATGCTCTAAGTAGAAGCTCCCGAAAAAAAAGGTATAAATACGTATAGAATGATATGGCCGGGTTACATGGATGAGTCAGCGGATACAAGATAGGGAATTTCAGTAACTTGGAATATGAAGAACATGGACGAGTATATCCGCAAAGCAGCGCCCTTTGCCCGGCCGATCCTCCTTCACCTGCGGGCGCTGGTGCACAAAGCCTGCCCGCATGCCACCGAAGCCATCAAATGGAGCTCCCCGCATTTTGAAAGCTATGGCAGCAACCTGTGCCACATGGCCGCTTTTTCAGCGCACTGCGCCTTCGGGTTCTGGAAAGGCTCGCTGCTGGAGGACAAACAGGGCATCCTCCGGGCCCAGGCCGCTATGGGGCACCTGGGGAGGATCACATCGCTGGAAGACCTTCCGGCGGATAAAGTGCTCATCGCTTATATCAGGGAGGCGGACAAGCTGAACAAAGATGGCGTAAAGCTGCCCGCAAAGAGCCCGGCGGAAAAAAAGGAACTGGTCACGCCCGCAGACCTGCTGTCTGCCCTGAAGAAAAACAAAGCGGCCCTGCAGACCTTTGAAGCATTCAGCTATTCCAACAGGAAAGAGTATATCGAATGGATCACGGAAGCGAAAACGGACGAAACCCGCGCAAAACGGATCGGCACCGCGGTGGAGTGGATGGTCGGGGGGAAGACCCGGCACTGGAAGTATAAAAAGTGAATGTAAATTCACCGGTTGATATTCTCTTTTCTTCCTTCCTGATCAATAAATCATCATCAACTTTTCGTATCTATGGGTATGCCATGGATATGCTATGGATGATCCATGGATAATCTATGGGTAATCCCCGAATCAACTGCCTGTCATCCCCATATATGGGTCGCTGTAACTATGCGCTCCCGTTTCCACATGGCCGGCGTATCTTCTTTCAAAATCCCCCGCCCCTTTCACGATCACATTGAAATCATACCATCCGTGGCTTTTTGAAAGGTCCAGTGGAAAGGCCGCTCCTTTGCCCGCCGCTATTTTTGCGTGCAGCGGTTTGCTGTTGTAGGCATTGTCCCGTATCTCTACTTCGAGCATCTTATTACCGGCATTGCGGAGGTCCAGCATCAGGATGCCGTTCTTTTTATAGCTGGTGGCGATGACCAGCGCGGGATCATTCGCCGCGCCTTTTATTTCCCGGTAAAAACCATTGGGGCCGTATACGGTCAGGGCATACTTTCCATCCTGCAATGCGCAGGCGTCTGTGAGGCGGTCACCGGCGGCAACGGCGTAAGAGCGGTTCTGCATTTGGCTGCCGGTGTATACGGTGAAGGGCGCGCCCGCAGCGGTGGCGCCGAAGAGCTGGTTGCCGGCGGCCAGTTCCAGCGTGATGTTTTTACGGCCGGCATCCAGCTTTGCATTGGCGTGCAGCTCGTAGGGAATGGCGCAGGACGGGCGTATGCCCGGCTCCTGTTTCGGCAGGAAGGGGGCGCTGCCGCCGGCTTTGAGCGATGCGATGTCTTTTGCGTCCAGCTTTGTGAAGTTGGCGGGGGCTTCCCGGAACTTTGCCTTGTGCACGCTTTCGATAAAAGCTTCTTTGTTGACAGATGCGGGAGGGTGGATCTTTTCCCCGTTATAGGGGCGGAAGATGGAGGTCAGATCACCGCAGACGGTACGCCGCCAGGCGGAAATATTTTCGCTGGCTACCTTCTTTCGCAGCTTGTGCGACAGGAATTTTTCGAGGAACTGCAGGTCTGACGTGTGGTCAAAGACCTGCGAATTAACGTACCCGCCACGGCTCCAGGGCGAAGCTACGATCATCGGCACGCGGTACCCCAGCCCGATCGCGCTTTCACGGGCATCGTCCCCCGGCGCCTGGGCATCCATGGTTACGTATTCCACGGAGGTATCGATGCCCGCGGAAACTTTACCGGCCGCGGCATCACCGGGACGGGGCGCCACAAAGGGCGGCACGTGGTCAAAATAGCCATCGTTCTCATCATAGGTAAGGATGAAGATGGTCTTCTTCCAGACTTCCGGGTTTTGCGTCAGGATGTCCATCACCTCGGAGAGGTACCAGGCGCCATACCAGGGCGCACCGGGATGATCGGAGAAATTTTCCGGCGCCACCACCCAGGATACGGTGGGCAGCTGGCCGTTCTGTACGTCCTGCCGGAACTGATGCAGGATGTCGCCTTTCGGCAGCTGCACCGTGCGTTCGGTATCGCCATCCTTGTATTGCAATGTGGTGAGCTGATGATAAGCGGGATCTTTTTCGTTGGTGGTGAAAGCTTTCCTGTGCAGCGCCTGTTCTTCCGGCGGCAGGGTATCGAAGGGCTTCGCCGCAATGCGGGCCAGCGTTTCCTTCGCTTTTTCCAGTGTGGCCTTATAACGGGCGATGCGTTTGTCACCCGGCTGCTTTTCGAGTGCGGCGATCTCCGCCGGCAAGGTATCCACTAATTTTTTGAGATAACGTTGATGGGCCTCCGAATATTCTACATGATACCGGGAGAACCATTCGATGGAATTATCGGTAAAATTACCGAGCCAGGCATCCTCCTCCCCTTCAAATCCTACGCCCACGCTGATCTCGTTCTGATATATCTTCCAGGAAACGCCCTGTTCTTCCAGCACCTCGGGGAAAGCCTTCCAGTGAGCGGGCTTGTGGTAATCCACATCTGAATTCCAGACATTCGCCTTTGCCTGGGCGTGCTGCTCCTGGCGGATGGTGCCCGTCCAGAAGTACAGCCGGTTAGGCGTAGTGCCGGTAAGCGAGGAGCAGAAATGCTGGTCGCAAACGGTAAATGCGTCTGCGAGGGCGTAATAGAAAGGCAGGTCTTCGCGGTTGTAATAGCCCATTGTAAGCGGCATCCGGCTGTACTCCCTGTTGCCGGAGCGCTTCACGTCCAGCCAGCGGTCATATTTCCCGTTGTTGCGCGCATCCACCTGATCCGCCCAGGAGTGCGGCAGGGCGCTCATCCAGGTGGCTTTGGTGTCTTTTATGTCCATACGGAAAGGGGCATACGTTTCTCCGGCGGCATTGGACTGCAGGAATACGGGATTCCCGTTTTCCAGTTTCAGCGCCCTGGGGTCGTTGAAACCGCGCACACCTTTGAGCGTGCCGAAGCAGTGATCGAAGGAACGGTTCTCCTGCATGAGGAACACCACATGCTCCGCATCGAGGTAAGTGCTGCCCGGCGCGGGGTTGATAGCCAGTGCACGCTGAATCGTTTCGGGAAGCATGTTGGCCAGCCCCCCTGCTCCCGTGAGCAATGCTGCTTTTCGCAGAAATTCCCTTCTCGTATCCATGCGTACAAAATAGGAATATTTCCGCTTATTCAAACACCCGCTCTTCCAGCTTCGGCCACAGGTCCCGGAAACGAATCCGGGGTTTGCGGCAGATGTAAACAGGGATATTATTTTCTTCTTCAATGGCGTAGGGATGGGTGATCATTGTGATCAGCCGGGCATCTTCATACAAATAATCCACTACTTCCTTTTCATTTCCGATGCTGATCGCCACATCGCCGTCCTTCTCCCCCGGCCCCCAAAGCCAGAAGCTCCCGTGCCTGCATACCGGCTCCGGCAACCCGTACTTCCTTCCCAATATGAGGATGGCGCCGGCTTCTCCATAGTTCTCCGCCCATATCACGCAGCGGTCTCTTTCATTTTGTGGTAACGCACGGTAAAGGCTGTCCACCAGCTTTACCTGCTCTTCCCATCCGAACATGTCCGCATAGTCGCTGGTGAGCTGCCGTGGCGTTTTATCCGTGTAGCGCAGGTACGTTTCCACCGGCAGAACGGGAATGGCGTCCGGAACAAAAGGCGCAACCGGTATTACCAGGATGGCCGCAACGGCATAGTTCCATTTCAGCCGGCGGACGAGCAGCCGCTCTGTTTTAACGGCGCCTGCGGCAAATAGTACGGGATAGGCTGCAAAGAAATAATAGGATTTGGACTGCAACATCCACATCAATATAAAAATAACGGTTACGGCTACGCCAAAAGGCAGGTACTTCCTGGATAACCGGTCAAAAAAAAGAGCGTATAGCCCAAGAAGACTTATCGCTAATGTAAAAGGCAATTTCAACTGTCCCGCCGCGAACTCCCAATATGCCTGCTTTTCCGATTGAAGCTCCGCCAGCCGTTTCATATGCTGCAGGATGGGGAAATGATGCTGTATGTTCCAGTAGAGATTGGGCAGCGTCATCAGCAACACGATTCCTGCGGCCAGGTACAGCCACTTGTCCCGAAACAGGCGGCCTCTTTCGTAAAACAGCAGGCCGCTGGCCAGGCCCAGGCCCCAGACAAGGAAAGTGTATTTGTTCATCAGGCCAAGCCCCGCCGCGAATCCCATCCACAGGAGATAAGCGGGCTTACGGGTGTTGATGTATTTTAACAGGAGGAAGAACCCCAGCGTCCAGCATAACTGGTCAAACGCCACGGGCTGGAACAGCAGGTGATTGCGGTAAAAAGGCAGAAAGGCCAGTACGCTCACACCGGCGAGCATTACGCCCATTTTCTTCGCGCCCATTTCAATTGCCATCGCGCAGCAAAGTATTAATATGGCAAGCCCTGCCAGCGTGGGAAAAAGCCGCATTCCCCACAGGGAAACGTCGAAGATCCATACGGACAGCCGGGCGACGAACGCAATGAAAGGCGGGAACTCCATATATCCCCAGGCGGGATGAAAGCCGGCGGACAAATGCAGCAATTCGTCGCGGTGAAAGCCGTAACGGGAGTTACCGGCAAGATGAATGGCAAGTTTAACAAAGCAAAAGAAAAGAATAAGCGGCAGATATTTCTTCATATGCTGCGGTGGATTATCTGCATTAGTTCCTCGACCGCATGGCTCTGATCATTTCGCGGTTCCTTTTATTGGCCTGCGCATTGTTATAGGACGATACGGCCCAGAAGGCCAGCAATCCCCACAATAAAAAACCGGCGCCGAAAAATACGAACGTAAACACGGCCACTACCTGCAGTATGAAGGCAAAAAGAGCGGAGATGATCTTTCCTCTTAACAGAAAGGAAAGACCGGGACAAAGCATAGCAATGATGATCATCATCAAAAAAGATTGTGCCTACTCTTCAATCAACAGTTTTCGGCTTACCTGCTCGCTACGTCATGTAAGGTGGATAAGAATGGAATGTGAAAATACGGATTTATTTTAATTCCACCAGATGCCCCACGATCCTCTCCGCCGTTCTCCCGTCCCACAGCGCGGGAATACCGCCCTTCTTCCATGCTCCGGCAAACAGGCGCTCCATGGCGGGACGCAACGCTTCCGGCGAAGTACCGAGCAATTCATTCGTGCCGGTCAGGCAGGTTTCCGGCCGCTCCGTGCTGTCGCGCAGCGTCATGCAGGGAATGCCCATCACCGTGGTTTCCTCGGTGATGCCGCCGGAATCGGTGATCACGGCTTTGGCCTGCCGCACGAGGTAGTTAAATTCAAGATAGCTCATGGGGCCGGTCATGTACAGGTTGGGCGCATCCACGCCCGCGTTGGCCAGTACTTTCGCTGTTCTCGGGTGTACGGGGAAGATCACCGGCAGGCCGCGGCTTAACGCAATGATCTCCTGCAGCAGCACCCGCAGCTGGCCTTCCTGGTCCACATTCGCGGGGCGGTGCAGGGTTACCACAAAATATGCCTTTGGTTGCAGCTCCGCAGTTTCCCATACCGGCGGCTTCCGCAGCCGGGGCATCTGTTTGATCAGCGTGTCGATCATGGTGTTGCCGACAAAAAATATCCGTTCTTCTGTAACGCCGCTCCGCCGCAGGTTTTCATTGGCAATGTCTGAAGTGGTGAAGTAGTAGTCCGTCAGCGCGTCCGTAACAAGGCGGTTGACCTCTTCCGGCATGCGTATGTCTCCGGAGCGGATGCCCGCTTCCACATGCGCCACGCGCGTATGCAGTTTTTTGGCAACGATGGAGCAGGCCATGGTGGAGGTCACATCCCCCACCACCAGCACCAGGTCCGCCGGATGTTCCATCAGCTCCTTTTCGAACCGCACCATGATGTTAGCCGTTTGTTCCGCCTGCGTGCCGCCGCCGGCTTCCAGGTTGGCATCCGGCTCGGGAATATCCAGCTGCTCAAAGAACTCCTGGCTCATCTTTTTATCGTAATGCTGCCCGGTGTGCACGAGCCGGTAACGGATGTCTGTTCCGCCCGATGCGGCCCTGCGGATGGCGTCGATGATCGGCGCGATCTTCATGAAATTCGGGCGGGCGCCTGCAATGATCGTGATCTTCATAGGAATGCTTTCTTCATTTTTTCTTTCAGAACGAGATAGATAAATGCGCTGTTGCCGAACAGGTAGCGCTTCCACATGCGGCGCGGCTCCTGCACTACGCGGTAGAACCACTCCATGCCGATGCGCTGCATCCACCGGGGAGCGCGTCTGGTAAGCCCCGCCACCACGTCGAAGCTGCCGCCTACGCCCATGATGAACGGGATGTTGATCACGTCCTTGTATGCATCCAGGAACAATTCTTTCTTTGGGGAGGTGATGGCGACAAACAGCATGTCCGCACCGGATACGGCGATCTGCGCGGCAACTTCCGCTTCTTCTTCTTTGGAAAAATAACCGTTGCGGTAACCGGCAACGATGTGCGGGCCGTAGGTATCCGCTACTTTCGTGACGATCTCCTCGCGGGCGCCGAGCAGGAATACCTTATATCCTTTTTTGCGCGCCATGTTCACCAGCGCCTCCATCAGGTCTATCCCCGCCACCCGCTCCGGCAGCCCCGCGCCCAGGAAGCGGGAGGCCCATACGATCGACTGGCCGTCCGCATTGATGATATCGCAGTTGACGATGGCGTTTCTCAATTCCACGTCTTTCTGCGCATGCACTACTTTCGCGGCATTGATCACTACGTGATGTATCTGTTTGCGCCGGATAATGGCGTCTTCTATGTGGTCCAGCGTTTGCTGCATGGTGAGCATATCCACCGGAACGTTACAAATAGCTGTTCTGGTCATTTTGATTTTTTATTTCAAGGAGGTAAAGAGACATCGCATTGAACATCCACGCCTGCGCCCACCGCATGTATGGCGTTCTGGAACGGAGGCCGCGGCGGAGCTGGTAGTAGAAGTATCCTTCATCGTCCTGCATGTTGCGGATGGTCCAGCCCAGCACTTTGTCGATCAGCGCCCGGTGCTCGCCGAAGAGGTGGAGGCGGGAAAGGGTGATGATCAGCTGCGCGGTGTTGTGTACGTCCACAGGATACAGGTTGTTGCTGTAATATTTGGGCTTGCCATCTTCCGTAAAAAAAGTCCGGAGATAGTAAGCGGTGCCGTTTTCGATCGATTTTTGAAAGCTGTGATCGTGCGTGTAATACTGGTAGGCAGTGAGGCATTCCAGGTTGTAGCCGGTATGGAAATTGTCTATCCACTGATGGAAAGGTAATGTGCCGTAGCTCCATGCACCGTTTTCCTGCTGCCGGCTGCAGCAGAACGCCGCGGAAAGCCGGGCGGGCTTCAGCAGCGAAGCGTCGCGGGTATAATGGTAGATGCGGGACAGCAGGCGCGTGCCCAGCAGCGATGCGTTGAAGACCTGCGTATGGTCTTGCGGCGAATAGGAAAATGCGCCGTCCGTGCGGTTCAGGTCATACAGCACAAAGTTGGCGCTGCTAAGCGCCACGGTCAGGTAACGCTGTTCCTTCGTGATCTCGTAAGCATCCATCAGCGCGTTGGCGATATAGGTGGTCGCCACCACGGTAGGCGTGTTCCGCGGCTGGAAGAAGGCTCTCGCCTGCCAGTCGAAATTATATCCCCAGCAGCTGCCGCTGTAGCCTTCCGCGCGCAGGCTGATGAGCTTGTCCGCGAGATAAACGATCTTGTCCAGGTACGGAGCGGCCGGTTCCCGCTTGTACAGGTTGCAGTAGCCGGCCAGGAAGAGGCCCAGCCCTTTGGGGTTGTGCTCTTTCTTCACGCCCACGACCGGCCTGAAATTAAAGGGCGAGCGTTTCATCAGTTGTATCCAGGCCAGCCGCGGCCAGCGTTTGCCGGAGATATACGGCAGGCGTCTGAACAGTGTGCTGTTCAGACCGTCGTACGGGTCCCAGCCGCGGAAATCCTCGCGTTCGCAGTAATCCTTCAGCCTGTTAAAAGAAGAAACGATATCCATGTTTATAATTCAACGTTACTGATCAGTAACAGGAACTTCCCGTTCTGCTTTCTTTCCAGCCATTCCACGTGCCGGACGGTGACGGTGGAGGATGGTGACAGTTTTGTGCTGATGAGGTTCCGCAGCTGCTCTTCATCGGCGTCCGTGAACAGCGCATTTTTGATGATCCTTACTTCCAGTACGCCTTTCTCGGGCTGGTAATATTGCAGGCCGTCAATTCTCCGGTAAATTTCTCCGTGCAGGTTGAGCGCCGTGGTGGTCACATAGGAGCCATCGCGGTTGTACACCCGGTCTCCGTTCCAGCGGCCCATGATCCGCTTCAGCACGGGCATGCTGCGGCCGCAATGCGGACAGTGATCGCCGAGGTATTCCGCGTAATCCCCTGTTCTGTAGCGGATCAGCGGCATGCCGATGTTGTTGAGCGTGGTGCCGGTGATCTCTCCGGTCATGCCTGGTGTATTAACCGTTCTGCCCTGTTCGTCCACCAGTTCAAAGAAGCCGTAGTCCGGGTCCATATGAAAGTGGTCCGTATGCTCGCAGAACGCACCGAACACCAGTTTTTCGGTATGCCCGTAAAAGGAGAACATCCTGGCGCCGCTTTGCTGGCGCACCTGTTCTAACTGATGCGGATACACGTTTTCAGAGCTGCAAAGGAAAGCCCTGATGAATGAAAGGTCCAGTCCATGCCGGTGGCAGTAAGTAACGAAATGGTGTACGGCGGAAGGATAGGCATGAACGAAACGGACTTGGTATTTGCGGATCATCCGGTATATTTCGGGGATGTACTCGTCTGTAAGGCGGAAGTTGTCGAAGATGATCTCCTTTGTGAAGGGGTTCACCACGAAGGTTTTTCCCGCGGGCAGGCGGTGGTTCCGCATAACGGCCCGGTGATCGAACCGGAATCCGGCGCGGCTCCACGCATCGTGCACGGTGGCCCATTCACGCGCATAGCGGTTGCGCGGAACATAGAGCTGCAGGGGCTTACCGCTGGTACCTGCGGTGGTGACAAGCTCATACGCCTGTTCGTTGAAATGCTCCGGCCGGAATGCCGCCGGATCTTCCAGCAGGATGTGCTTGTCCGTAAAACCGAAGGTACCCTGCAGCTCCGCGGTGCTGCGGATCGTCTTTCCATCGTAGCGTTCCCGGTAATAAGGGATCTGCCGCACCGCATAGTTTACAATGCTCAGGAGACGTTCCGTTCTTTCCGCTTCCCTGCCCTCCTGCCCTTGCAGCTCCGTCCGGTAGCGACCGTATGCTTTTCCGAAAACCCGCACCGGGTCGTTGTTGAATTTCGACAATGCAAAGTTCAGCCCTGCCGGGAGGCGGTGGCTGTTCTTCAACAGGGATATTTTAAGCCTTTCCAACATTTTCGTTATCGGTTAATTCTGCATAAAGCTTGTCCAGCTTCATTTTCGTTTGTTCAAATACAAAGTTTTGCTGAACGGTCGCTTCCGCTGCGCGTCCCATGTCCCGCACCAGCCGGCGGTCCCGGATGAAGCGCTCCATCGCGTTGCGCAATGCCGCTATATCTCCGGCCGCAATGAGCTGACCGGATTCGCCGTCCTTTACCAGCTCGGGAATACCGCCCACATTGGTGGCGATGACGGGCATGCCGTAAGACATGGCTTCCAGCACGGATACCGGCAGTCCTTCAACATAGGAAGGCAACACAAAAACGGTTGCCTTCCTGTACAGCTCCTCCTTTGCATTACCGGTTACCCAACCTTTGAGGAAGATGGTCTGCTGCAACCCGTTACTTTCTATCAGCAGGCGCAGCGTCTGCATATTTCCATCACCACCGATCCATACTTCAAACTGCCCCTTGTATTGCGTGTTCAATAATGATGCGGCCTTCACGAGATCGTATATGCCTTTCCGTTCGCCGATCTTTCCCATAAAGAGAAAGATGATCTTCTCCGCTTCTCCACCGGTGCGGGGCGTTACTTTCGCCACCGCATTGGGCAATACCATGATGTGCGAGGGCCAGAAATGCTGCAGGAAAAATTGTTTCCAGCTTTCGGACAGGCAGATCAGGGCGTCCGCCTGATCTATGAAATGCCTGATCCTCCCCTGCACAAACTTTCCCGATCCTTCGAAAAACTGACGAAAGCCGCCGCCGTGCACATGATAGACTACCTGTTTGCGGAATATGTACCTGGCGATCAGGAACAGCACGTATTTCCTGTAAAAGCTGCCCCGCGATGCGCCGTGCATATGCACCACCCTGATCCGGGGCGTGAAGGCCAGCAGCCGGCAAAAACGGAGGCAGGTAAACAGGAAGCCCGCCGGGCGGGCGCTGGATGTAAAGAACCTTCCGCCATCAAAATGTTCGCGGTACATTTTCAGTACGCTGGCAATCCCTCCTTTATCATCGGGACTCACGCCCACAAAAACGATCGTTCCGTAATCCATCAATTGTCATTTTGTTGTATCCGGATGATCCTGGCGGGTACGCCCGCCACCACCGCATGATCCGGTACATCTTTTATCACCACGGCATTTGCGCCGATGATCACATGATTGCCGATCCTGACCGGGCCGAGCACTTTTGCCCCGGTGGATATTTCTACATGATCACCGATCACGGGCACTTCATGATGCCCGGAACGTCCGCCGATCGTTACATTGGGGCCGATCATCACGCCTTCGCCGATCACCGCGCGGTCGTGTATGACCACGCCGATACCGCCGTATCCCAACAGCGAGCCTTTGCCGATCCTGGCGGTGGCCGGCACCTTGCTGTTGTACAACAGGAATATCAGCAGCGTGAGGAGGCGCGGTAAAAGCGGAATGCGGCGCTGTTTCAGCCAGAACGCCATTCGGTATATGTGTATCGCGTTCAGCATAAAAAAGTTGTTTTGAAAGCAGCGGCTTTCTGCCCCGCCGGGAACATCCGTGCCTGCACGGAATGACGGAACAGAAAACCTCCGGTGGGTCGGCACAGACCGCCAGGCAACTCCATTGGTGAAGCACCGGTAAGCTGCAAGGGTCCACAGGAATAGTGTAAAATTGAAGGGTAGTAAGTAGCCGGCGTCCGCAAGCGGACGCCGGAAGTATCTGCCATATCATTGATCAGCCATGCACCGTGCGTTCGCTTCATCACAATCCGAATTCTTTACATTTTTCCTGTAACATCTGAAGGTTGTTCGCCGGATCGATCTCTCCGATCAGCTCTCCTTCTCCATCTCCTACGGTTGCCGTATTGTCCGCCGCCACTATTTTATTATGCGCGTATT
This sequence comes from Chitinophaga cymbidii, assembly GCF_007992715.1. GTDB lineage: Bacteria > Bacteroidota > Bacteroidia > Chitinophagales > Chitinophagaceae > Chitinophaga > Chitinophaga cymbidii. The sequence continues at coordinate 127,080 of NZ_BKAU01000003.1, read as the reverse complement.
TCACCTGGTCGCCCCACACGGCTTTGAAATCATAGCCCACGGTGCCCGGCGTCAGCGCTGTGGTGGAGATGAAACCTTTTTCCACCACGCCGAGCAGCTTGTAACCGGATACGTCGGCGGTAGGTTTAGCCAGACGGTAATACAGGTAGAAGGTGGGCAGTACGCCGATGGTGGCTACATTATTCGGGCAGCGCACATGCAGCTGCATGGTCACTTTTTTGTTGATCACGGAGGGACGTGAAAGCGTGATGGTGTTCACGGAGCTGCAGGAGCCGGTGATGGCGCGCATGGCCAGTATCTCGCCATTTTCGTTCTTCACGCGGATGCTGACGCCCTGCTCCGGCAGATTGTTCATCCGCACGGTGTTCTCCGACACGCTGATGTCCGCGTTAACGCTGGCAACTACCTTTCCGGCCACCATGGCTTCTACCACCATCGGGTATTTGATGCCCGCCGTCAGCCAGGTGCCGGTAAGCGTCAGCGACTGGTAAGAGGGGCAGCTGGACACGAAGTTCCCTACCATGAACCAGGTAAGGTGCGTGGTTTCAAAGGCGACTGTTGGCTTGCCATCGATCATCTCTACCGTGCCGTTCCCTTCATACTTCCAGTTTGCCGCACCGGTTTCGTAGCTGTAAATGCTCAGCTCGTCGCCGGCTTTCACAATACCGCCGGTGTTCATATTGGTAAATGAAGGGTCTATCTGTATGCCCACGGTGATGGGCTGGGAAAAATGTTTAACGGCTACGCCGCCAACGGACATGTCTATGTTCACCAGTCCCGCGGGAATGAACGTGCCCGCGGTGTTGCCAGTAGGCGTCTGTACATTGTTGGAGATAAGGCCGCCGCCGGGGAATATGCGCAATGCGGATTCTTTGGAGGGGTCCACATGTGCGATCACAGCGCCGAGCTGCCCGCCTGCAAGCGTATTGCCGCCCGCATCCTGGAACTGTGTGGCGGCGGGCATGGTGATCTTCGTTACTTCGGTGGCCTGGTTCTGCGGAGCGGTTTCCAGCGTCACTTCCTCTGCGGTGGCGCCGCCCTGCAGGGGCGCGGTGGGCGTGGCAACGGCGATGCCGGCGGGCGCTTCGCGGATGTTGAGCACGTCTGTTTTTATCACCTGCTGCAGCTGTCCTTTGTGAATGGTCATCGGGATGTTCTGCGTGAGGAAGCCAGTGCCGCTCAGCTCAATGTTGAACATCACCGGCATGCCTTCTTCGGGATCGCTTCGCGGATGCACGCCGAGGCCCAGCACGCCGCTTTGCAGCAGGAATGTTTTGGTGCCGGCGAGGTTATAGATCTGGTCCGCGTCCTGGCCGGTAATGGCGACTGTGAGGTTGCTCACCGGATTGCCGTTGCCGTCTTCCACCTGCACCAGCGTGGTGTAATGGAGGATGTCCGTGCTGATCTGTATTTCCACATCCTGCAAAGGGTTCTGGCACTGCAATAAAAGAACGCTCAACAAGAGTAAGTAGAGTTTATATTTCATCTGTTAATATTTAATTTTTGACAGCCAGATGGAACCTCGCATTAGCATGCTCGGTTGCATAGTATTTCCTTAAAAATCATGGCTGAGGGTGATCTGTAATACCGGCCACCAGCGATAGGTGCTCATGTTACGGGTAACGGTCGCTTCGTTCACTTCATTCCCCGCGAGCAGGTTGGTGCCGGTGAGCTTCACTTCAGGAGGCGCGGTCATATAATACGTGCCGAGCGAAAAGCCGAGGCTCCAGCGCTCGCTGGTATACATGTTTTGCATACCGATGCCGGCGTATGGCGCGAGCTTGTTCTTCCAGTTTATTTCCGTGCGCAGCATGCCCACATCTTCTTTCGGCACTTCTATGTCGCCATAGAAATAATTGTCTTTAAGATGACTGTCTACCCTTCCGCTTGCTTTGAAGAAATAGGCGAGCCCCCCGCTCATCACGAATTTTCCTAACACAGCGCCGCCTTCGGGGAATGGCGCCCAGTCCAGCATCAAATGAATATTGTATAGTTCGGCACGGGCCTTTGAGCGGATCTGGTAGCTGCCGAGCACGCTGTTCATGGGCATATTGAACGGCAGGATGCTGCCGCCGATATTAAGCGCCACCTGCTGGTGCAGCGGCAGGGAAAGGTCCATGCCCAGCCCTTGTGTGCCGGCGTGAAAACCGAACTTCTGCTGGAAGAAGTAGCCGTACCTTTCGTTATAGTAATACTGTGCCCGCAGCGACGAGGCCATGAGCATACAGGCGGCGGTAAAAAAGAACAGTAAACGTTTCTTCATGTCTGTAGTTGTAAGGGATCAACGGGCATTCTCTTCTCCGCCGAAGAGGTTGACCACGGTTTTGCAAATTATTTTCAGGTCCAGCCAGAGGGACCAGTTTTCCATGTACCAGATGTCGTGCTCCACGCGGCGCTCCATCAGGCGCGGGTCGCGCGTTTCGCCGCGCAGGCCGTTCACCTGCGCCCAGCCGGTGATGCCGGGCTTGAGGTAGTGGCGTGCCATGAAGCGGTTGATGATGGCGCTGTATTGCTCGGTATGTTTGAGCATGTGGGGGCGCGGGCCGGAGATGCTCATGTTGCCGATCAGCACGTTCAGGAACTGCGGGAACTCGTCCAGGCTGTACTTACGCATAAAGCGCCCGATGGGCGTAATGCGGCTGTCGTTTTTCGTGGCCTGCCGCGTATCGCTGTCGTTGTTCAACCGCATGCTGCGGAACTTGTAACAGTAGAAGGGCTGGTTGTTGCGGCCGGTGCGCAATTGCCGGAAGAGTACGGGGCCGGGGCTTTGCAGTTTGATGATCACGGCCAGCAGGGGGTATAGCCAGCTCAGGACGAACACCAGCACAAAAAGGCTGAAGAATATGTCTACCACCCTTTTGTAAAGGCGGTTCTGCATATCTTCCAGCGGCTCCCTGCGGAGGCTGATCACCGGGAAATCTCCCATGTAGTCGATCTCGAAAGGCATGTTCAGCTTGTCTTCCAGGTCGAGCACAAACTTGAGGCGCACACACTGGCGCTCCGCTTCCTCCATCAATATCTGCGCCTGCGCGATCCTTTCCGGCGCCAGCGACACATACACATCGGTAATGCCATTGTCAGCCGCCTGCCGTATCTGATCACCGGTGGATACCATAATACCGCCGTCTTTCTCTACCAGCTTGCTGTAATTATCTTCCAGGAACCCCTCGAACCGGAACCGCCGGTCATGCTGCCGGAAGTAAGACGCCAGCCGCGAACCGGTGCCGTTCCTGCCAAGCACCGCCACGCTCTTGTAAATCCTGAACCGGCGGGAAAGCATGTTCTCCACATGCACACCGGTCAACCGGATCAGCAGGAAGAACGTCAGAAGAACAGCATAGAAAGCCACAATAAAGAAGCGGGACAATTCCTGGTCCCTGGAGAAGGTCATGTAACAGGCTACCAGCGTGAAATGCAAGGCAAGCCCCCGCCAGGCGGAACGCGGCACCTGCCGGTAATGCTGCGCCCTGTCATGATCATACAAACCAGACCAGCTGGCGGAAAACAGCCAAAGCAGGCAGGCCGCAATTTCATAGGGAAGGTAGTCCCGGACAGAAAGACCTGTATTCAGACCGCTGGTAAGATAAAAGGCGATAAAGAAAGCAGCATTTACCAGCAACAGGTCCCTCGCCGCCAGGATAAACCTAAGGGAATAGAGGTAACGTGTTTGCATATAAAAGACCGGTAGTATTAATTTTCATAATAACCAATTGATCCCGGTTGACTAAAAGCAGGTTGGCTGCTCACAGGCAAAAGGATGCATAGATAAATCCGACTTTATCAAAAAGCATGGTTAAAATATGTGTACCCGGGAAAGGATACCCAGATGGGGCTGACTATATCGCTTGCTGACATGTGGTTAAAAACACGCCTGAAACAGGCTAAAAGGATTCATTCTTCGTCAGCCCCACCGGGATTGGTTATGATAGGAATGGTTGCAAAATTTCGTATAGGCTTGTAATCAGTATTACAGCGCAAAGATGAGACGGTATGATCCAAAAATTGCGGGAAGCTGGTTTATGCAAGGATAATTGAGTGGATACACCCGCTGATCTGGGTGTTTTCACCCAATTTTGGGGCCGGAGGAAGGGAAAATATCAGGGCGAAAAGAAAAAAAAGCCAACTTCATATTTGCCCTGTTTCTACTTCATTATCAGGGGCATTCACCCAGGCCGTGCCTTTGGGATCGTTCCCAAAGACGAAGGAATGCTTATTTTTCGGGCGCACTATTTGAAAATCTGCGACTTTTTTATCTATTTTGCCCTCCGAATATACCTATGGAGTTTTTTAATACTACGGATTAAAGGTCCTACCTGGATATATTTATTTGATGCTGACGACAAAATCTGACGAACCACCCAAAAACTTTAGCCTTATCTTCCGAAAAAACCCCACACTCCCGGAAACATGTGTTGGAATGCTAAGCCGTTGCTGATCAGTAACGGAACAATGGGCAGGTGATCCCGGGTGTTTTTTAATTCCAATTTATCAGAACAGTAACCATGGTCCTATACTCCTGCATCAGGCACAATGCCAGACACGATCCTTTAAGATTCATCTTATTGCCGGAAGTCATTCCATGAAAACTGCCAAGATATTGTCCGGATAAACCGGGCATGCATATCCATTAAAAAAGAAAAACAATTAGCGAATACCGAAGCAACACCTCGGATACACCGACAATACTGAGAGATATGATTGACACTAATTCCCGCTAAGATTGGCCTATTGTATATGAGAGGTACAGAGGTTCAAACAACTGCGTTCATTCTTCAGCATTATTGTTGTTCTCATTACTGAGCTTCAGCCCGTCCTGACATGCGGGCCGGAGGTCGTTTACAAACAGGGTTCTATTCAAGCGCCTGGGCTTTACCATATCCATAACAGGCGTAAATGGCTCCATTGGAGCCTATTGAGCATTCATGAAAAATCAGATCATCAAAATATTATTATTGGAAGATGATCCTGCAATCAACCGGCAGGTGGAGCCCCTGCTTCGCCAGCAATCATACGAGGTGGTGACGGCCGGCTCTGCTGATTCACCGGTTGCGCTGAGCATGCAGACGATGCCCGACCTCATTGTTTGCGACATGCAGCTGCACCATATCAGCAGCCACCAGTTTCTTATCGAGGTGCGTAACAGCATGCACCTGAACCATATCCCTTTTATCTTCATCAACGGCAAACCGGGCTGGGACCATGCCAGGTTCGCCATGAACCTCGGGGCGGACGATTATCTCCCCGCTCCTTTCAACGGCCAGCATCTGCTGATGAGCATCAAGGCGCGCCTGAGCCGTTTCAGGAACATTGCCGACTTCTCGGCGCAGACCACCGCGGCCGGCGAGCCGCCAAGAGTGGAGATCCCCGCCGAAGTGGCGGACAAGCTCAGCAAAACGGAGTTCAGGATATACCGCATGGTATCCGACGGCCTCACCGCGCAGGAGATATCAAAAGAGCTGAGCATTAGTATGAAAACGCTGGAGAACCACCGGTACAACATTGCCAAGAAACTCAATATTTCCGGGCATTACGGCCTGCTCCACTATGTTATCAAAGACCAGGTGAAACGGCGCAAACGCTGACCACTTACCAGAAGACCGTATACAATGCGGCCAGTATCCCGATAATGATCACGGAAGCAAATATGAAACCCGCGGACACGCGGAACATGGAAGTATCGACTTCTATCACCTGCTCACTGCTCACCGGCCGCCGCGATGCGAGGCTCATGCTTATCATGATCAGCACGATCAGCACAAAGGTGATGGACATCCGGTCCAGGAACGGGTAATCCGGGAAAGCGCCGCCGGTCCATACCGGCAGGAATTTCAGCACCGTGGAAATGGGGATCGTCAGCAAAGCGCCGGTGAGCGCCGCGTTCGCCGTTGTGCGCTTCCAGAAGAAGCCGAGCAGGAAAATAGCCAGCACACCGGGCGAAATGAAGCCCACATATTCCTGTATGAACTGGTACGCCTGGTCCAGCGATTTCAGTGCGGGCGTTACCAGCGCCGCCAGCAGCATGGCGATGATCACGGCCCAGCGGCCTGTTCTCACCAGCTCTTTTTCCGATGCATTTTTGTGGAAGAATTTCTTGTAAATATCAAGGGAGAAAATGGTGGAGATACTATTCGCCTTCCCCGCCAGCGAAGCCACGATAGCCGCTGTGAGCGCCGCGAACGCCACGCCTTTCAGCCCGGCGGGCAAAAGGTTCATCAATGTAGGGTACGCATGGTCCGGCTTGATAACGCCGGCCGCATCGCGCATCTCCTCCTGGAACATACCGTTCTGATGCAGCACATACATCACAATACCCGGCAGCACGGCGATCACCGGCACCAGCAATTTCAGGAAAGCCGCGAAAAGAATGCCACGCCGCGCCGTTTTAAGGTCCGCCCCCAGCGCACGTTGTGTGATATACTGATTGCAGCCCCAGTACGCCAGGTTATTGATCCACATTCCCCCTATCAATACGGACAATCCCGGCAGGTCTTTATAATAAGGATGCCCTTTATCGAATATCATGTGAAAGTGACTGGGCGCTTCCTTGCGCAACACCGCCAGCCCCTTGAAGATATCGCTGCCGTAACCGAACTTCTCGGACAGCAGGGACAGCGCCAGGTAAGTGGTCACCAGCCCGCCGATGATCAGTATCAGCACCTGTATCACATCGGTATAACCGATCACCTTCATCCCGCCCAATGTTACCACGATCGCAAAAACGCTCAGGCCCGCAATGCACCATTCGAACGGAATGGCGGATATGGACGCGATCGCCAGCGCACCGAGGTAGATAATGGAAGTGAGGTTCACAAATACATACACCAGCAGCCAGAAGATCGCCATAATCGTACTGACCTTCCCGTTATACCGCTTTGCCAGGAATTGCGGCATGGTGTAGATCTTGTTCTTCAAATACAGGGGGATGAAGAAAATGGCGACGATGATCAGCGTGGCGGCGGCCATCCATTCGTAGGTGGAAATGGCAAGGCCGAGCGCAAAGCCGGAGCCGGACATGCCGATGAAGTGCTCCGCAGAAATATTGGAGGCTATCAGCGAAGCGCCGATAGCCCACCAAGTTAATGCTCCTTCCGCCAGAAAGAAGTCCGTTGCGCTGTTGCCAGCTGATTTCTTTTTCCTGTAAACGTAGTACCCGTAGGCCGCAATGATGATGAAGTAAATGAAAAAAACAATGTAATCTGCGAGCTGCAATCTATTCATGGAAGTTAGTTATGTCCACAGCGCTCTTTCCTCCGGTCTGGTTGATTAAAATTTAAGTGTACGGGGCAGGTATTTTGCCACCAGGTCTTCGTAATATGGTTTGAGTTCTTTCCAGTCCGGCGGCACCGGGTTCTTGGAATACAGGTCGTAAGGGTTGAATAATTTCACCCATTTCAGCATGTCCCGGTCGTGGCTGTCCAGCAGCTGGCCGTAGGCCCCTTCACGGTGCCATGCATAAAATGAGTGGTATCGCAGCATATAGAGCGCGGGCTCGGGTAAATGGTCTTTCATCATCTGGTACACGTATTCGTCGTGTCCCCAGGACATATGTACGTTGCGCAGTCCGCATCCTTCTTCATACACGCCGGTGGGCGTCTGGTATTCCGGGCGGTTGAAATCGGGATTGTTCGAAAAGTATTCCGGGTATACCACTTTATCGGAATACGCGCAGCCAACGGGGAAGGTATCTCCCACCACGGCCCATTGCGGCTCTCCGAACAGGCAGAGTACTTTGCCCATGTCGTGCATCAGGCCCACCAGCACCATCCAGTCCGGGTGCCCGTCCGCGCGGATCGCCTCGGCGGTTTGCAGCAGGTGCTGGAACTGGTCCAGGTCCGTATCCGGATCTGAATCATCCACCAGCTGGTTCAGGAAATCGAAGGCTTGCCAAACGGGCATTTCCTTTTTATCGAATTTCAAAAATTCATTCCGCTTTTCCTGCACGAAATCATAGGTCTGATACGTGTGGTTCAGCCGGTAGAACTCACGAACGGTGTCCCTTTCCGGGTTGTCGTAATTACGGTATTCTTCCGTGGATTTGGAGGAAGCGATCGCTTCAGGATCGGGGTAACGCTCTAAAACCGCGTCTTCCCATTCATCCAGACTATTCAAAGGATTGCGTTCTTGCTCGTTGAATTTTTGAGTGGCCGCCATGAGGAACTTTTTACGTGGAAAAATCAGTGCTTAACCTTTGTCTACAATTTCGGACGTTTTTTAATGATTCTTTGCATAATAGCTTAGCTTTATTTACGAAACCGTTTTCGTAAAAATGAAGCATGTAACCATCAGGGCGCTGGCAAAAGAATTGAACCTTTCCGTTTCTACTATCTCGAAAGCATTGCGGGACAGTTACGAGATCAGCGAGGATACCAAAAAGCGGGTACTGGCGCTGGCCGAGCGGCTGAACTATATGCCGAACCCTTATGCCAGCAGCCTCCGCGGCAGGCGCAGCAAGATCATCGGCGTGGTGATCCCGGAGGTGGCGGACAGCTTTTTTTCGCTGGCCATTAACGGTATTGAATCCGTTGTAAAGGAACAGGGGTACCATGTGCTCATCTCCCTCACGCATGAGCGGCTGGCGAATGAGCAATCCATCCTGCACGAGTTCCAGGGCGGGCGGGTAGATGGCGTGCTGATGTCCGTTTCCCGGGAAACGGTTTCCGGCCGGCATATCAGGGACCTGATGGAAAAAGAGGTGCCCGTTGTGTTCTTTGACAGGGCGCTGGATGAGGTGGAGACGGACAAAGTGGTGACCAATGATTTTGAAAGCGGTTATGCGGCCACCCAACATTTGATCAGCAGAGGATGCAAACAGATCGCCTATCTTACTATTTCCGAAAACCTTTCCATCGCCACGCGGCGGATGGAGGGATATCTGAAAGCCCTGGCTGACCACCAGCTCCGGTCGTCGGGAAAAAATATTGTGCAGTGCGGCACAGATGCCGCCTTCAACTATAAACAGGTAAAAAAGCTGCTGCAACGAAAGAAACGGCCGGACGGTATTGTGGCTTCGGTGGAAAAGCTTGCCACACCGGTGTACCAGGCCTGCCAGGAGCTTTCCCTGTCCATTCCCGGCGATGTGAAAGTGATCTGCTTTTCCAACCTTGAGATCGCTACCATCCTTCAACCTTCTCTCACTACTATCACACAACCCGCCTTCGAGATCGGGAAAACCGCTGCCACCGTGTTGCTCAGGGCGCTGGACAAAAAACGCGGGAAGCCTGCGCAGCAGCAGGTGATCATTCCGTCAGAACTGATCGCGAGAGAATCCAGCGGATGACAATTTCTTAATAAAACTTTTCGCAGGATTTTTATAAATTCCGGTAACTAAAACATCAAGTTATGGGAACATTTGTCATTACAAAGAGCGCAAACGGAGAATTTCGTTTTAAACTGAAAGCGGGTAACGGTGAACCGATCCTCAGCAGCGAAGGATATTCTTCCAAAGCCAACTGCGAGAACGGCATCGCATCTGTGAAAACCAACGCTGTAATTGATGACAGGTATGATCTGAAGACCTCATCGAACGGCAAGTATTATTTCAATCTCAAAGCCTCGAACGGGCAGATCATTGGTACTAGTGAAATGTATGAAAGCAGCTCGGGGCGCAGCGGCGGCGTTGAATCTGTAAAGAAGAACGCGCCGGATGCCAGTGTCGATGATCAATCCGCATAATCTAATATAAGCCGGTTCATCACCGGCTTTTTTATTTCAATAACGCATCCGCTTCATCATAACCGGTCGGGATATTGATGCCCGCGGTGGATGCGCCCGCCTGCAGCAGGGCTGCTATCGACGTTGCTTTCCGGCGGTATACCCAGTAAGAATCCGTGCAGGCGCGGACCGCCAGCATCAACGGGGTTCTTCCGTTCCCGTCCCGCGCATTTATATCCGCACCTTTTTCTACCAGGAGTTTCACCGCGCTATGCATGCCCTTCCAGGCTGCTACATGCAGGGCGGTGCTATGCGGCGGGATTTGGTAGTAACCGTCTCCGTGATACCGCACATCTACGTTTATGCCCAGATCCAGCAAATGACGAATGCCTTCGGCGTTGTCCGTTCCGGCAAACTCCGGCAGCAAAATACTTCCCTGCGCCAGTACGGCGGCCACCAGCGCAGGCTCCGCCGCGGCGATGGCCCCGGCATCATTCATGGCGCATGCGCCGATGAGCCGCTCCACGCCCTGCAATTTGATGGGTATGCCCCGTTTTTTGAATGCCGCCAGCACATCTCCCCGCCCCCGCCGCACCGCAATGGAAACGGCGTTGCGGCCGTTCTCACGGTTCGGCAGCAAGGGGTCTGCACCGTAGTCCAGCTGCACTTCAATGTTCTTCAGATCATTGTCCCGCCGCAGCGCCTGCTGGAGTGCGGTATGATGCCAGCGGGTCATGCGGTTTGGGTCCGCACCCGCTTCGAGCAGCAGCTTCAGGCCATCATGATCGTGGAAATCCGCTTTGCGCAGCAGCATGGTGGAAAGCGACTCCTGCGAGAGCTTGCCGCTTTCAATCAAAACTTCCAGCGCCGCGTTGTCATATGTTTCGGGGGAATGGTAAGGTACCTCTTCATCATTGGGGTCTGCGCCGTGTTCCAGCAGCAGGCGCGTAAGACCAGCATGGAAGGCTACGCCCGCAGCGCCGTACAATGCACTTTCCCATTCCGGCTGCGGCAGGTGAGCGTTATCAAAGAAACCGGTATTGGCGCTGGCGCCCGCGTCCAGCAATGCTTTCGCCGCACGCATAAATCCTTCCGAACGGTCCGGGTCCAGCCGGAGGTAGCGGGAGAAGCAAAGATAAGTTAACGCATCCCTGTTGAAAGGCCCGCCTTTGGCAGTAGCCAGTTGCGGATCAAGTTCCAGGAAACGCTGTACAGCTTTGCCGTTGCCCAGTACCGCGGCAGCGTAGATATTATCGTCCGCTATTGCAGGGTTTGCGGCAAGAATGGCATTGGCGGCATCCAGCGGGCCATGCCAGGCGCTTTCACGAAGAAAGGAATCAAGCGGGGTGTCCATATGCGAGTTTACATCAAGTTACGAAACATGCGCTGATTAAAGACATCTGCTCAGGCAAAAACTGTTCGTCATCAAGACAAAAAATGCCGGGGCGCCATCTTCCTAGGATTGCACCAACACAATCTCTTCTCCATCTTCCGGCACCAGGCACCTGTCTTCCAGCCCCGCATCCCGGATGGCGCGCCGCAGCTCTTCCCTGCTGAGGTAACAGTGGTTGACCGCTTCCATGTGCACTACAATGATCTTTTCAGCGTAGCTGGATTCGCAGACTTTCAACACATCCTCCACCGTCATGGTGATGGGATCGCCCATATCGAATTGCGCGGCGCCGGCATTGAGGATGATGAAATCCGGTTCATACATGTTGATGGCTTCCTCTACTTCTTCACACCAGACCGTGTCCCCGGCAATGTAGAGCTTGTATTCATCATTGTCCAGCACAAAGCCGGACACCGGCGCCATTTTCGCCCCGATCTCTCCCGTACCATGCCGCCCGCCCGTGCGCGTGAACGTAATTTCCTCATACTGGTAAGCGCCTGCAATGCCGGTGGCTTCCGTAAATCCCTGCCGCAGGAACGCCGGTTCATCTTCCACCTGTCCGAGTAACAATATGTCCTTCGGCAACAGGCGCCGGGCGGCTTCGTCCCAGTGATCGTTATGGGTATGGGTAACGAGAACGGCATCCGTATCTTCAATGATCTCCTGCAGCTCCTCTTCGCCGACGGGCAGCTCCGTCAGGGGATTGCGGATGCCGTTGCTGGTCCAGGGCACCGGGTCATAAGCGTCTTTATCGCCAAGCAGCGGGTCCACCAGTATTTGTTTATTGCTCATTTCAACCAGCAGCGTGGCGTTGCGGAGTAAACGGATTCTGATCATGCTTCAAAAGTAAGGCAAACGCGCTACTCATCAATCAGTAGGCAGCGGATAATCCGATATCGGTTTTTTATCCCACCAGAGCCGTGTGAAATTCTCGTCCGCGCCGCCCAGCATGCCTACGGCGGCATCATAGGCCGCCCGGTTCGTGGATATTTCCACCGGCGGATAGGTCACCCTGCGCACCAGGCCGGTCCTCGGCACATCCGGACTTTCAGACGCAATGATGGCGTAGCCTCTTGGATAGCCGGTCCTTCTCCGCTCAGACCAGGCTTCCCATCCGTCAGGATACAGGGCGATCCATTTTTGCGTGATGATCTGCTCGAGCCGCTTTTCAAAACTGCCGGCTTCGTCGTATTGAACAGGGATGTCGCTCATGGCGGGACTGCCCCATTTATCCGGCAGCGGCGCGGGCGTGGTGGTGCCGTTACGGTAGTTGATGATCAGTTCCGGTGTTGCGGACACCCGCTCTGTGAGCGACAGCGCGATGCCCTGCTCATACAGTTCCTTCGCTGTACCGCCCATGTTCCATCCGCGCAAAGCGCCTTCCGCGCGCAGGAAAGCTACTTCCGCGGCGGACAGCACACGGTTGGGCGTAAGCGTGCCCTTCCTGTCCGGCGACAACCATTTCGTGCCTACGAAAGAAGTCACGTCCGCCAGCTGGCTGCCCCGTTCCGATGCGGGCAGGCCATTCCGCAAGCCGGTGTACTCGCCGGTGGATACGGCGGGAGAAAAATAATCCGCCATCCGCGGATCGTTATAACCTTTCAATGCGCTGATCATGGTGGCGCTGGCGCGGAAGTCGATCAGGTAAGTGATGCGGGAAAGGATGTTGACGCTGTTGGTGGTGGACAGCACGTTGGCATTGTCCTCATTCGCCAGTATAACACCGGCGGCGACTGCTTTTTCCGCTTCTGTTCTTGCTTTGTCTGCATCCACATAAGCGAGGCGCATGGCGAAGCGCAAACGCAGGGAATTAGCCAGCTTGAGCCACTTTGCCGCGTTGCCGGCGTACACCTGGTCGTGCGCGCCGAAGCCGTTGGCGGCGGGGTCTTGCGCCAGCACAGCGGAGGCTTCGTCCAGCGTTTTGAAGAAATCGTTGTAGATCGCTTCCTGCGAATCATAGGGCACCGTGTTCGCCTGTTCGCCGAAATGGGAATAGATGACCGGGCCGAAGTAATCCGTCATACGGCCATAGATGATCACCCGCCAGATCTTTGCGATGGCATTGGCTACGTCCAGGTTGTTCTCGCGGGTTACTTTTTCCGTGAGGAACAGTTGCGGAGCGGCTTTAGTATAAAAATCATTCCAGAACAGGTCTACCCAGGTGCCGTTCGGCACGAACTGGTCTGTGCTGAAAGTGGCCGGCACGCTCATAAAATACTGGGCGTATATGTCCGCATGCAGGTTCTGCCCTACTTCCACATACACGGCGCAGAGGCCATGGTACTGGGAAAAAGCAAATGCCTGCCCGATCAGCGCGGGCGTGATCTCGTCTTCCGGAAGCAGGTTGTCCGGCGTATTCAGCTCGTCGAAATTTTTCGTGCATCCTGCTACGGCGGCCCAGAGGAGCAATACGAATGCTATTGAATGCTTTTTCATCTTTATTTATTTAAAGTTGATTTTAAGATTGGCGCCAAATGAACGCGATGCGGGAAGGGCGAATGACTGGAAGCCTTCGGAAACGGTGCCGGTGCCTTGCGTATAATCCGGGTCCAGGCTGGATGCGGCCCTGTGGAAGAAAAAGAGGTTCCTGCCTACGAGGGAGATCTGCACGGAGGCCAGCGGGCCTCTCTGAAAGAGGGTTTCGGGCAGCATGTAGCCCAGTGTAAATTCCCGCAGCCGGGTGTTGGTGGCGGAGCGCACGAACATCTCCCCGACCGGCGCATTTCTGCCGCCGAGCAGTTGCCAGAGCTGCTGTGCTTTTACCGGTACGTCATTCTCCGAACCGTCCGCTTTCACAGCCGGGATGTCTGTAAAAATGTTCTTACCGAATATCAGGCCGCCTTCCCTGCCTTGCAGCGTTTCTTCCACCAGACCTTCACCGTAGAGGATCGCGTCGGTAAAGGAGGCAATGTCCCCGCCCTGCTTATGGCTGATCACAAAACCCGCGCTCCAGTTCTTCCAGCTGAAATTGCTGGAAATGCCGCCCGTCCAGTCCGGGTTCACATTGCCGAGCAGCACGGTTTTGCCGGGCGTTGTCTGCGGAAGACCGTTGACGCCTACGATCACGCGGCCCTTGCTGTCGCGCGCGAGGCCCTTGCCATAGATCTGGCCGAAGGGCTTGCCTTCTTCCAGTACAAAATTCCGCATGTAGGTGTCGCCGCCCACGATCAGCGTGGGGATCTCGTCGGACAGCTCCTTCACGACGTTCACATTCCGGGCGAAGTTGATGTTGAAATCCCAGATGAATTGTCCGTTTCGTACAGGCGTGGTAGTAAGTATCACTTCCACACCCTGGTTCTGCACATCGCCGCCGTTGGTGTAAAAGCTGGAAGCGCCGCTGCCGGGGGGCAGCGCCTGCAGGAATATCTGGTTGTCCGTATTCGTGCGGTAAGCTGTAACGTCAAGACCTATACGATCGTTCAGCAGCCGCAGTTCGATCCCTGCTTCGAGGGAGCGCGTCATTTCAGGTTTGAGGTCTTTGTTGGGCAGCGTGGTGCCGAGCTGCAGGTACCCGAGATTGCCGCCTGCCACGCTGGACGCAAACCGCTGCAACAGGCCGGGGGAAGCGCCATTGCCTACCTGCGCCCAGGAGCCGCGCAGCTTGAGGTAGGAAAATACTTTTGGCAGCTGCACGAGCTCGGAAAGCAATGCGCTGACGCCCGCCGACGGATAGAAATACGAACGGTTGTTGGCGGACAGTGTAGAGCTCCAATCGTTCCTGCCCGTCAGCTCAAGGAAAAGCGCGTTCTTCCAGCCGACCTGCGCGTTGGCGTAGAGGGACTGTGTTTCCATGGCTACACCTGGCGTGTAGGTGGCTACCGGCGCCAGTGAGATGTTGGACAACGCGAAGAAATTGGGCACGCTCATACCCGCGCCGGTGCTGGTGTTCAGCGCATCGTCCTTCATATGCCGTATCTCTCCGCCCGCGTTGGCGGTGAAAGACCAATCGGCATGCAACGCTTTGGTATAGCTCAGCAGGAAATCGCCATTCACCAGTGAGGCGGAGCCTTTGCCCACGGCGTAACGGCCGGAGGGATCGCGGTAGGTGCCGTAATAGGATTTCTCTTCCAGCGCGTTGTTCTCCATATCGAAAGAGCCGCGTATCATGGCCCGGAAGCCTTCGGTGAACTGATAGCTTAACGATGCCATTCCCATCAGCCGGTCGATCTTGTTATAACGCAGGTTGCGGTAAAGCGTCCAGTAAGGGTTTGCGCCGGTGACGGTGCCGGGGTTCCAGTAGTTCTGGCGCGTTACGCCGAGCACGGGGTCTACATATTCGAAATGCGTCACGTCCTGGTCCCGGATGTTGGCTGGCATGGTGGCGACCTGCCGCAGGGGGTTGAAGCTGGATTCTCCTTCGTCCAGCCGGTTATCGATCTGCTGTTTCATATAATCGAGCTTCACGTCCAGCGTCAGCTTGCTGGTCAGCTGATTGGTGATCCGCAGGGCGGCGTTATGCCGCGTCAGCTCGTTGCCCGGAAGAATGCCGGCGCCATCTGTATACGTATAGGTGAACAGCGTCCGCGCTTTTTCATTGCCGGCGCTGACAGACAGATTGGTGGCCGAGTTGCGGCCATTGCGGAAGATGTTTTCGCGTGCGTCCCTTTGCGGCAGGAAACTGTATTGCGTATTGGCATCCGCTGGATCGAGCGACCAGTGATCGACCATGCGGCCGTCCAGCTTCGGGCCCCATGAAGATTCGGAGGTTTTGAGATAGTTATCGGAAACGCCCTGGCCATATTCATATTGATAAGGGGTGGAAAGGATGGCGCTTTCGATCATGTAAGTGCTGTTCAGGCTGACTTGCAGGCCGTTCTTTCCTTTTTTCGTTTCGATGACGATCACGCCATTCTGCCCCGCACTGCCGTACAATGCCGCGGCATTGGCGCCTTTGAGCACGTTCAGTGAAGCGATGTTGTCTGTATTGAGGTCGGCCGGACTGGAACGCACCACCACGCCGTCGATCACATACAGCGGCTGGCTGTTGCCGCTAATGGAGCGGTTACCGCGTAGCGTGACCCTTGCCTGGGAGCCAACGCCGCTGGAACCGGAGTTGATGTTGAGGCCGGCGACTTTTCCCTGCAGGGCGTTCACCATGTTGAGTTCCCGGGCTTCCGTCAGCTCTTTGGCGCTGACGCCCTGCGTGCTGTAGGTGAGCGTTCTTTTCTTCCGTTCGAGGCCGAGGGCCGTTACCACCACTGTTTCCAGTGCGGTGACCGAGGGGGCGAGATTGACGTTGAGGTTCGTTTGTCCGTTTACGGGTACTTCCTTTCGTTCATAGCCGGTGTAAGTGAATACCAGCACGCCGTTTTCGGGTACGCTGATGCTGAAGCGGCCGGCTTCGTCCGTCATGGCGGAGCGGCTTGCTCCTTTCAGCACGATGGTGACGCCGGGGAGCGGTGTGCCTCCTTCGCCGGTCACCGTGCCTTTTACAACGATGTCGAAGGTGCCTTTGGTAGCGATGTCGATAGCGTTGGCAGCGGTGCCTTTGGTAACGATGCCGGTAGCGTTGGCAGCGGTGCATAGCAGCAGGAAAGCCAGCAGGATAAAGGGCCGGCGGCCTTTGCAGATCATGCGGGCAGGGAGTGAATACCATCCGGTGCCCGGCGAAGCGGTGATTGCCATAAGCAATTCAATTTTGGTTTGTTACGGAAATAAAACTTGTTCGTTAACGTACCCGGAATTTGTGCAGGCAATAATCTGTCATTAGCGTACCAAGGTTCTTCTTAAAAGCTTTTATGATGCTATTCCGGGTTTTCTCGTACTACAGGGGTAAATAGAGCGGGTATCGCCGGCGGTGGGGCGCGGCGTTTACCGTGGGGCATAGGGTAAATGGGGGGTGTTGCCGCCACCCGGCAAACGGGTCGCGAACTTGCTGCTGACGGCAGCGGTACATCAGGCCGGGCAGATACCGCCAGCCTGATTATCTCGCCAGCAACTTCCTCATCGCTCCGAGCAACACCTTCTCCGCATCCGCCGTTACAGCAGACGCCTGCCCGGTTTCATACCCTCCTTCATCATAAGCCGCAGCCGTACCGATATACCCCGGCGCATAATCTCCATAGGCCGCCACGGTCACAAACAGATCAGGGCGCATCGCTTTGGCGGCCAGTTGATATTCAATAAAACATTCTCCGGGCAAATGCACCATCCGTGCTTTGCCTATACCCAGACAGCTGAGGCTGATCTTCTTTCCTTTTTTTGTTCTTTCCAGCCAGACCAGCTTGGATGCGTTATTAGCGACAAATACGCTGGTTTCCTTGTGCAGCAGCTCTCCCAGGCCGTTGAGGCTGGCTTTGGGCGGCAGCGCGACCGGCGTTGTGCGCCATGTTACATCCGCGGCGGTGATCTTTTCTTTATTTGTCTGCTTCCAGGCGCGTTGCATGCCATCCGCCAGGCGTTCGGCCAGCAGCAAGCGGTTTTCATGCGAGCCGTCATTGTATTTACCAACGGTGATATTTCCGCCGGCGCCGTTGAAATGCAGGTGCAGCGCGTCCGGTACGGCCAGCTGCCGGAAGAAGCGGGCCACGCCGGGAATGTCAGGGTTGGCTACGCCTGTGCGGTAGTAGCTTTGCGGGTGCGTGGCGTAGTAGCTTAATACGGCTACCGGTTTATCATTATTCCAGAAGCTGATCAGTGATACTACGGGGTCTATGAGGCCCTCGGGTTTTTCGCGGACTTCGGCGCTTTTTGTGGCGGAGGTCCGGGAGGCGATTACTTTGCCGTTCTCTCCTACTATGCGCCGGTTGGAAGCGACGTTATGCACTTCCGCCTGTCCGAGGCCAATGTGGGTAACGGGTTTTGCATTTTTAAGGGAACCGCTTACGGCTACACGTAACCGGCGGATCACCTCGCGGGCGAAGGTGCCTTCAAAGCCCAGCGGGTCCATCCCCTCTTTCTTCAGCCATTGTTCCGCGCCGAAATCGCAGACCGGCGCATCGTGCTGATGCAGGGCGTGAAGGGCCACCCGGTCCGGCGTAGTGCCGGCGGCTTCGGCCAGCGCCTTGCAGAATTCATCATATCCTTCATTGGCGATGCCGATCCAGTCGATCACACACAGCACAACAGGATCTCCGGCGCCTGTGAGCACGATTCCTTTTGCACGCAGGCTCTGGTCCCAACTGTTGATCATCTTGTCGTACACCAGCCAGGAGCCCACGGGCGGGGTGGCGTCCACATCAAAGCTGGATATTTTCAGCGTATCTCCCGGTGCGGCGTAAGCATATGCGCGCGGGCAGCAGATCACTGCCAGCAAAAGCAGACAGCAAGCGCCTTTGATGAGCCGTTCGGAACTTGTATTGATAAATTTCATCATCGACTTATAACGATTTAACCGATCTCCCTGATCTTTTACTTTATCTCCGCTATAACGATTTTAACTGATCCCTGTTTTCATATACTTTCATCACGGCGTTGATCACATCATCCATATCCGCCGTACCGGCGATCAGCGGCCCCGATCCCGGCAGCACCACCATCTCCTCGCACACCTGGTCACAGCCGGGAAGATGCCGCGCTTCCTCGCGGTATTTTTGCAGCCTTGCGGCGGGGAACAGCTGTTTATATTCATCCAGCGCAAGGATGTGGTCTATCCATGCTTCGTGATGCAGGCCGTTCCGGATGTACGGGCTCAGCGCGATCCCTTCCGCGGCAACTGCTTTCAGGAATTGCTGGCGGCTGGCGTTGTTGAACGCTTCTTTTTTATACGACATGGCGTAATTGTAATAACCGCCGCTTTCGGTGCCGTCATATTGTTTCTGCGGTATCAGGCCGGCAAAGCCTTTCAGCTTCGAGGAGAGGTATGCGGCATTCCTGTTCCGCAGCAGGAAACGTTCGGTGGCAGTCGGCAATTGCCCGTTCAGTATGGCGGCCTCAAATTCGTTCATGCGGTTCTTCGGGCCAATGGTCACATGTTTGCCTTTGCGGTTCGTGCCGTGATTGTGTACGGTATAACATTCGTCGATCAGGCTTTCATCATTACCCACGATGGCGCCGCCTTCGCCGCAGGCGATAGATTTGCTGGCCTGGAAGCTGAAGCAGCCCAGATCGCCAATAGTACCCAGCGATTTGCCGCGGTGTTTGGCCAATGCGCCCTGGCAGGCATCTTCAATCACTTTCAGGCGATGCCTGCGCGCGATGTCCATGATCCTGTCCATATCCGCCGGCAATCCCATGATGTGCACCGGCATGATGGCTTTGGTAGCAGGCGTGATCTTCCGTTCCACATCCGCGGGGTCGAGCTGGTAAGAGGCGGGGTCGAGGTCCGCCATCACCGGCAGCGCTCTGCTGGTAAGGATCGCGGAGATCGTACCGAAATCCGTATAAGGGGAGGTGATCACTTCGTCACCGGGACCGATGCCCATGGCTTCCACGCATATGGCAAGGGCCTGTGTGCCGGAACCGGTGCCGATGCAATATTTTGAGCCGATCATGCCGGCAAACTGTTTCTCGAAAGTAGCCACCGCGCCGTTAATGGGCGATTGTATCCGGCTCCAGACGCCGCTTCTGGTTGTTTTCACCACCTCATCGATCATCCTTTCATCTACATGCGGCCACTTCGGCCACTTTTTGGCGGCGGTCCTTACAGGTTGCCCGCCGAACACAGCGAGCCGGGAAGGCGGGGCTGAAAAAGCCCGCGGAATCATACCCGCAACGGATGCGGCGGTGAGCGTACCGATGAAGTAGCGGCGCCCGATTTCTTTACCTGCCATATGATAAGGATTTTATTTCGCTGATCGCTACCGGTCGTCCACCCCGCTCCCGGCTCTTCTGCGCCGCTTCCACAAAGGCGCATATTTCCAGCGTTTCCTCCGCGCGCACGGGCACGTTACCTGTTTCAAAGAATGGAATGATCCTGTCCAGCAAACGTTCGTAAGAAAAAGCGCCGTAGTTCACCACGCCTTTCTCTCCGAAGATGGTGCCGCCATACGCCGCTTTACCCGCGCGCGTACCGCGGAAAGTACCGATGCGGCCATCTTCCCATACGCCCACCACAACGTCCATATTATCCTGGTAGAAACGGGTCACCGTTTTGCAGCCGGTGCCCATCACCGTGAACAGCATCTCCACGCCGTGAATGCCATACCAGTAAAAATCGATGTGCGTCTGTTCCAGCTTGGCGGGACTGTAAGCGTCCGCCGCCAGTATCTTCCCTATCTTTTTACCACTTACGATATCGTCTATCCCTTCCGTGAAGCGCAAAGAGGAACAGGAAAAAACGGGCACGTTATGCTGCTTCGCCGCTTCAAAAATGGCGATGGCGTCACGCATGGAGTTGGCGACCGGTTTGTCGATGAACATGCGTTTGCCCGCCCTGATCACTTCCAGCGCCTGTTCCCGGTGCAGGCGGCCGTCATTGGTTTCCAGCAACACTACATCCACCATTTTAAGCAGCTCCCGGATGGAATCCACGATTTGCACGCCTTTCGCCTTTACGGCATCGATGTACCCGGGAATCCTGCTGGCGCTGCTCTCAATATCGCGGCTGCCGTAGGGATACGCTGCCACTACCTTGTATCCGCCAAACTTCTCTCCGGCATTGGGGTTATTGAGCAGATTGGTGAAGGCGGTGCTGTGTGAGGTATCCAGACCGATAATGCCTACACGTTTGCCTGTTTCCCGCGCCCATGCGGCCGATCCTTCGAGCGGCAACTGGGAAAGCACGCCCGCGCCGATGCCTGCATATAATGCCTGCCTGATAAAATCCCTTCTTGGTTGATACTTTTGCATTGCGTATTCCTGTTTTAAATAAACTGCCGTTAACGTACCCGAAAAATTAACAAAAAAGCGCGGCATTTTTCACGAAATCCTGTCTTTTTTAATAATTATAGAAACGGTAGTTCTCGCGTGTAATGATATCGATCGGCATAAAGGTGACCTTTTGCACCGGCGAAGAGATGGCCAGGTGCTGGTAGACCGCCATCACGCCTTTATACGCCTGCTCCAGCGGCTTCTGGCAGATGAGAAAATCGATCACCCCCTTCTCTATGTATTCAATATTCTCGTTTACGAAGTCGTAACCGATCAGGATCACCTTCCTGTCCAGCTTCTCCACAAAGGCCGCCACGTTGGACACACGGGAGTTGGTAACGAACACAACGCCGATATTGCCGTGTTCTTTAAACATATTCGCCAGCCCCTTTTCGATGGATTTGGGATCGGTTTTATTGATATTGATCTTCAGTATCTGGTTGTCCCAGCGATGCGTACGGAAATAATTCCGGAATCCTTCTTCCTTTTTGAGCAGATGGTGCTGATCATCCAGCTCCTTTGATATGTTTACGATGAGAATGCTGTCGTTTTTCTCGATGAGATAGCTGATGAGGTGCGCGGAAAGGTGGCCGCTGGCCTGCTGGTTAGGGCCGATGTAAGCCAGGCTGCCTTCCACGGGCAGGTCGGAATCCATCAGTACGTAAGGAATATGCTGCTTGATGCATTTCTGCACAAACACCACGGATTCCTCCATAAAAGAAGGCGCGAACAGCAGGCCGTCCGGTTTCGTTTTCAGCAGCGCCTGTGACTGCTGCTGGAAAGAAGTAACGGATTCCTGGTCGTAAAAGAATTTTTCCACCACCACGCCATACTGACTGATCTCCGCGGATGCCATTTCAATGCCTTTCAGCGGCCCTTCCCAGAAGCTGGTCTCTTTAGACCGTACGGGGATGAGCGTGGCGATCCTGAACTGTTTGGCCAGTGCGAGGCGCCGGGCATGGATATTGGGTTGATAATTCAGCTCCTTGATGATCTTGAGTATCCGCTCCTTGGTACCCTTCGCAATCCCCGTCCTGTCATGGATCACACGGTCCACCGTAGCGATCGAAACGTTTGCCCGGCGGGCAATTTCCTTGATCCCTGAAAGCTGGTTATTCTTCTTTTCTTTTTTTGGTGATGGCATGGCATTAATCAGTTATGGATGCCCGAAATTATGAAACCTTTGCCGGATACCCTACAGCTTCAGGAACCGTTGTGCATTTCCTTGCCGGAACAGGGCCCTGTCGGCTTCATCCGCCTCCTCTTTCCGCAGGGATTCTATCCGCAGCAGGCCGGTATAGTAATCAAATACGGGAAAATGCGAGCCGAAGGCGAATTTCTCCTTGCCGAAGCGGTTGAACACTTTGGCGAAATGGGTAATATGCCGGCCGGAGGTGTCGAACAGCACATTGGCGTTTTTAAGGGTGGCCTCGTCTTCTTCCGGCAGCGCAAGACCGGTGCTCAGGTTGAGCAGCATATAGCGCGCGTCCGGCACTTCCCGCAGCAGGGGCACGTAATCTTTCAGGCCCCATTCGGTGGCCAGGTCCATCCACGAACGCTGCCGCGAATCCACGATGCGCATGGTAAGCCCCACGGCCACATCATGATCGCGGGCCATTTTCACCAGCTCCACCAGGTTCGGGTCGGTGATCGTGTAATCGTGATAGTTGGGGAACACCCGGATGCCTTTCATCCCGAAATCCTTCACACATGTTTTGAAATCATCTTTCCAGCCGGCATAGATAGGATTGATGATGGCAAACGGCAGGAACCTGTCTTTATAAGCCCGCTTCGAACGGATCTCCTCATACAGCTCTTCGTTGGCGGATTGGGTATTCTTGTAGAACACGCCGTTCAGGTTCGTGATAACGGACAGGTCTACGCCATATTCCTTCATTCTTTCCAGCAATCCTTCGCAATGGTTGTTCAGCAGGCGTTTGAACGGCCAGTGGCCGGTGTATGCGTTAATATCAATCAACATGATAGCCTCCTTTTTTCAGGATGTTATTGTAATTATCGAAGAATATTTTCCGTTTCTGCTCTTCGGTGAGCCGGGCGTCGATCATTTTTCCGACGGACTGGTAGTACATATTGTCGGAGCCATACAGCACCCTGTCCGCGCCCAGGCATTCCACGGCGAACTCCACCATGTTGTTCTCGTTGTTGCTGCCGGACACGTCCACGTAAACATTCGGGCTGTTGCGGAGCGCCTTGCAGGCGTACTCCCAGTCCGGCCCGCCGCCGATGTGGGCGAACTGAAACATGGCCTCGGGGTAGCGCGCGGCGATATCCACGAAGTTTTCGGGGATGGATGACTGCGGTTTGATCTTCTGGTCATATTTCATGCGATAACCGGCGATGCCGAGCGTTGTTTCCGCATGCATGAGGATGATCATCTTCAGGTCGATCAGTTTTTCGATGATGGGATAAAAAAGCGGGTCGTTGATCTTCACCTGGTAATATACTTTCACGCCCCACATTCCCTCGCCGGTGCACCGTTTGATCTCTTCCAGCGATTCCCTTTTGTAGGTGGGGTTGAGCGTGAGCATGCCGGTCAGCCGCTCCGGGAAGCGTTTCATGCATTTGAGGATGAAATCGTTCGCTGCCCTGAAATCCTCCGGGGCAGCGGGCCCGCGCGTAACGGGCTTCGAGATGAACATCCTGTCGATACCAAGCCGCTCCGCGTAGTCCACGTTCAGCTCGGGGCCGTCGTTCGTGAGGCCTACATGCACATGGGCGTCCAGCTTGCGATAGCTGAACACTTCCTTCATGCGGTCAGCCGGCGTGGGGCGCGGGGCCATGCCGGCGGCCGTTTCCTGCAAAAGGCTGCTGCCCAGGATGATGCCTGAAGCGGAGGTAGCCATGTTACGGACAAAATTCCTTCTGTTCATAGGATCACTAATTTGTTTTCATAATGATGTGGCACTTCGAATATGCCGCCGCTGGTCTTGTAAAAGTCAGCATTCAGCTCGAAGGCGCCGTTCCTTCTTTCCATCCATGATGCGCCGGCCAGCCGGTGGTACCTGCTCATCTGCTCCCAGTGCACATAGTTCATGTCGCCGTTCGTTTCCATCAGGCCCATGCCAATGCCGGGGAAGGGCGCCACGCGCGCGGCGAGGTTCTTGTGCCAGTCCACCAGCACCGGGTTCACCGTGAGATCGGCGCAAAGGCAGGGAACGTTGCGTTGCTGCGCCACCTGCGCGATCTTCATGGACTGGCTGAGTGTTTTCGCGATGCCTTTCAGCACCAGCGCGCCGTATCCCTGGTCCAGCTTCCTAAGCGCATCTGCCGGCTCGTGGATGCTTTCATCGGCGGCAATGCGCACGCCCAGGTCCCCCACCCCTTCGTTATTCGCTTCCACAAACGGCTCTTCATACACGAGTATCTGATCGAACGCGCCGATCTTCCGGGCATGATCGAAATACCGCTGCAGCAGCGCTTTGCTTTCATACCGTCCGTTGGCGTCCATCGTGTAAACGAGCCGGCCGTCGGGCGTGTGCGGCGTGCGCAGGTCTTTCAGGGCCTGGTGCACTTCGGTCAGCCGCGCCATGTCTTTCGCCAGCATTTCTTCCTGCGTACCGGGATAGCCGGTCTTGACCTTTATAACAAAATACCCGTCTTTCACGGCATCCACCAGCGTTTCCACCGGCATGTCGTAAGACACCTGGTACATGATGGCGATCTTTTCGTTGTGAAACGACAGCGCGGAGCGGTAAGGCGCCGGTATCATTTCATCGAAGGACGTGAAGCCGTTTTCCCTGGCGTACAGCAACCAGGCGGCATTGTCGATGCTCACGAGGGTGTTGTGCACGAAGTTGGCGTTGAGGTCCTTTTTGCCGGTGATCCGCACGCCGGCGGCGTGTACCCGCGGCCGGATCTTGTCCATCAGCTCCACCGGGTCTGTGAAAGGCGTTTCTTTCACGATCTTCAGCGCTTCGTTGACGAGCACGAACATCAGCGCGTTGCCGCCGGCTTCGGTGTTATCCGCAAACAAGTCCGCATCCGCGTATAATACGCTTTGCGTGGCGATCCCCGTTCCGCTGGCGCCCGAAGCGGATTCCAGGCGGGAAAACACCTGCCATAATTCTGTAAGGTAGCCGCCTTTGAACCCGAAGCGGCCTTTCAGCGGCTCGCGCTCAAACCCGGCGTTCGTTCCGGTTACTTTGATCGTTTTCATACGTTGTCCGCTGCCTGTGCAGCGTGGTAAATTGAATAACATGGCCAGCAAGCCGGTATTTTTGACAAATCCTCTTCTGTCCATATAAACTGAATTTTATAACGTGGTGGCGGGTTGTAACGAGTACAGCACTTCGCCCATGACCATGACGGCCTTTACGGAAAAGTTCGCATCGCATATCGTGATGTCCGCGTCCATCCCCGGCGCGATCGTTCCTTTGCGGTTCTCCACGCCCAATATACGTGCAGGCGTAGCCGTTATCATGCGGATGGCTTCCGGCACGGGCACTTCCGCCATTTGCACCATGTTGCGCACCAGCTGATCGGCTGTTGCCACGCTTCCGGCGAACGCCGTTCTGTCCGGCAACTTCGCCACGCCGCCTTCGATGATCACTTTCATGCCTGTACGAATATTGCCGAGGATGCTTTCTCCCGGCGGCATGCCCGCGCCGCGCATGGCGTCTGTGATCAGCGCAATGCGGTCCGCCCCTTTTATCTTGTAGATCAGCTTCAGCAGCGGCGCGGGCAGATGTCGGCCGTCCGCGATGATCTCCACGTCCATATCATCCAGCAAAAACGCTGTTTCAATCACACCGGCGTAGCGGTAGGCGTTCCTGCGGGTGACGCCGGACATAGCGGAATACAGGTGCGTGGCGAGCGTGTAACCGTTCTCGAAACCTTCGAGCGCTTCCTCGTAGATGGCATCGGTATGCGCCAGCGAGGGCAGGATGCCGTTTGCTTTCAGGAAGCGGGCGAAAGGCAGGGCGCCGGGCAGCTCGGGGGCTGCGCTCCATCTTTTGACCGACTGGCCGGCCGCCCGCACAATGGCTTCATATTCCGCCGGATCGGGATCACGGATGTACGCCGGGTCCTGCGCGCCGCGCTGGTTCATGGAAAGGTACGGCCCTTCCAGGTGAAGCCCCAGGAACTGCGCCCCGCCTGTGTTTCCGGCGGCCACCCGCTGATAGCATTCCACCGTGCGGAGAATGCCTTCCCGGTCGCTGGTGAGGGTGGTGGGCAGCATGGCGGTGGTGCCGTACCGGAGGTGCGTGGCCGCGATCTTCCGGAATCCCTCTTCCTTTCCATCCATAAAATCATGCCCGCCACCGCCGTGCACATGAATGTCAATAAACCCGGGCGTCACGTAATACCCCTGCGCATCAAAGACCGTGGCGGCCTCCGCCTCAATGTCCCCTTCCTCTACCGCCAGTATCCGCGTACCTTTTACCAGCACTGTTCCTCCGGAAATGATCCGGAAGGGTGTAACAATATTCGCGTTAATTATTTTTATCATTGTACAGCCACTTTCCCTTCTGATGATTTTACCGACCAGTGACGCACACGATGGCCGTACACTGCATAATAAACAAGATACAGATAACAGGGCACGAGCACCCAGTAAGCCTCCCGCAGCCCGTGAAGGTCCGCGAAATGGCCGTAGATCACAGGAAGGATAGCGTTGCCGCTAAGGCCCATGATCAGCACGGATGCGCCCAGCTTTGTGAATTTTCCCAGTCCTTCCAGCGCCAGCGGCCAGATGCCTGCCCATATCAGGGAATTGGCAAGCCCCAGCAGCACCACGAACCAGATAGATATGTCCGCCTGATGCCCTAACAAGCTGATCTGCCCTTTTGCAAAAATGATCAGCAGGGAAAACAGGGTGCCGAGCATGGTGCATATCTGCAATGCCTTCACCTGGCTGATGAATTTTGGAATGAGCAGGATGCCGGTCACATACCCGCAAATGGTGCAGAACAGCGTGTATGAAGGAAACACTTTTGCTTCCAGCAGCGGGATGTTCATGGAACCGGCATAACCGATGATCGTATCGATGGCGATCACCTGCGTGCCTACATGCAGGAATATGGCCACGGCGCCCAGCACGAGATGCGGAAATTGCAGGATGCCCGATTTGCCTTCGTTGGCCTGCCTGATCTCCGGCGATTCCTGCTCCGTATCAATATCCGGCAACGGGGAAAAGCGGATCATCAGGCCGAGCAAAAAGAGGAACACGCCCACGCAGATGTACGGCACGATCACGCGGCTTATCAGCTCGTCCAGCGCCGCATCCTTCTGTGCTTCACTCATCAATGGCAGCTGCCTGAACAGGTCGCTGTCCGTTGCACGCAACACCACCGCCGCAAAGATCAGCGGCGCCAGTATCCCCGCTGCCTTGTTGCAGATGCCCATGATGCTGATCCGCTGCGCGGCCCGTTCCTTCGGACCTAAAATGGTGATGTAGGGATTGGCGGCGGTTTGCAGGATGGCAAGACCGGTCCCCAGTATGAATAACGCTACCAGGAAAATACCGTAAGTGCGTGTAGCCGCCGCCGGTACGAACAGAAAAGCGCCCGCCGCCATGATCCAGAAGCCGGTCATCATCCCTCTTTTGAAACCGGTCGATTTTAAAAGATAGGATGCGGGAACGGACATGATGAAATAGGAAATGTAAAAGGCAAAGGTCACCAGGTAAGCCTGGAAATTGTTCAGCTCGCAGGCTATCTTGAAATACGGGATCAGTATGGCGTTCACCCATGATACAAACCCGAACATGAAGAACATCACACCGATGATGGCAATGGAAATCGTCACCTGCCGCCGGTTAAGCGAGCCTACCTGGATCGTTGCGTTTTTTGTCATTCGTTGCAGTTTAAATTAAGGGGTGATGGTCAGGTCGAGCTGGCGCACGACTGTTTCCACCCCATCGATATTATGATTATAAGCGATGAAATAAACTTTATAAGTACCCGGCCTTTTGTAGGTGTACGTGTACCCGTCCGCCACGTCCGTGTTAATCCCCTTCACGGAAATAGCCTTGTCTGGCCCGAGGTTCACCACGCCTTCAACGATCGGTTTGGAGATCACCCAGGTTTCCGTCGGCGGATCGTTATACGGGCTGTTGGGATCATACGGCACGAATACCGGCAGCTGCGCGGTTGGCTGGTATAATGGGCTGGTGGGATCATAGATCGGGTTGTTCGGATCATAGATGGAATATTCCGGGTTGTAAATGGAATCGGCGGGGTCTTTGTATTTGTTCCCCAGCAGCGTGATCCGCGTGGCGTTGATCGTGGTGAGGGAAGGCGCGTCTTCGGGAAACTGGTCGATGGTCCTGAAGCCGGCGTTTTCCTGGTCGGTCAGCAGAAGTTCTTTGCCGCCCAGACTGTCCGCCTTGCTTCTTACCGCGAAGCTCTGTATCCACCACACACGCGCCAGCCCGTTCGTTGCCTGCGGCTGGGTGATGTATTTGAAGCCGATGTAAAGCGGCTGGTCATGCGAGAGCCAGCTGCTGACATCTACCTTGCCGGAAGCGACGTTCGTAGTGGACGAAGCCAGTGTGAGGTCCGCCGTTATGTCCGTCCACGTAGCGGCTTTCACGCTGGCGTGATCGCCGTTGCCGTTGTAGTTGGTGGACAACCATACGCTCAGCTGACCGGTCTGTGTGCCGGTGCCTGCAAGCTGGCTGAAAAAATCCAGCGTGGCGCCCTTACCGGAAAGGTCTACTTCCCGCCCTTCGCGGAATGCATATTCGTTGTACACCTCCCCGGAATAGAATGAGATATTGTCCTGTTCACCGCTGAAGCTGAACACGACCGGCTCATCCACCTTAAATGTTGTTTTCTCCACCGTTACCTCAAAAGTGGGCGGGTCCACATCATCCAGCTTTGAGCAGGCGGCGGCCGCCAGGCAGATATATATCAGACACAAGAATTTGTATTGCATAACATTGCTTTTTAAATGTTTTACCAACCCGGGTTTTGCACCATTTTATTATTGGTGAGCATTTCCGCGTTCGGGATCGGCAACAACAGGTGTTTGGGAACTTCGATGTTTGAATAATAGGAAATGAAAACGTGGCCGGGGATGTCGGTTGACATGGTGGCAGCCATGTCCCGGTTCACGGTTTCGTAAATTTCCCAGCGGATAAGGTCGGCCCTTCTCATGTTCTCGAAGTTCAGCTCGCGCATGCGCTCATCCTGCAAAAATTTCCGGAATGCTTCTTTTGACGCGGTGAACGGCGCTTTCACATCCGCATCCTGCGGCGTGTAGATCTCCGCGGTCACCTGTGCGCCGGAGCCTCCGCCGCCGGAGAGCGTAACCGTGGGAGCCGACGTATAGGCACCCGCGAGCGAGAATGCTTCGCCGGTGGGATCGCGGTCCAGCGTAATGGCCGTTACCACGCCGCCGGTCACAACGGCTTTCGCGGATGCGCCGCTGCCGCCGCCGCCGCTGATCGTAACGGTGGGCGCGGACGTGTAACCGCTGCCGCCATTCGAGATCGTAAAGCTTTTGATGCCTTTGCTCCATCCCCTGCGGCGGATCTCATTCACCATGTTCACCGCGGTAGCAACGGGACCGCTCTTCTCATTCAGCGCTTCCGCATACATCAGCAATACGTCCGTATAACGCAGCAGCGGAACATTGATCGGCGAGCGGGTGGCGCTCTTCGGGATCAGCGTTTCGTACTCCCGGCGGAATTTACCGGGATAACGCAGGTACTTCGTGGCTTCAGACGTGATCTCCCCGATCAGGTTTTTGGTGCCGGAAACAGCCGGCAGGTTCGCGTAGTCAAAAAGCGGAATGCACCAGTATTTGCGCAGGTCGCCGGGCTCGTAGCAATTGTACAGCTTGGCGGTATAGCTCATGTAGCCGTCTGACCGGCCGGTATTGGTATTGGTGGTCCGGATGCCGTTGATCCATCCGTTGCGGCCTGTTTCTACATAGATATCCGATCCGTTGCCGGAAAATTCCGCTTCCCAGATGCTTTCCTTGATATCGTATTTTTCCTGCGCCATGGTGATGAAGATGTTCGGGAAACTGGGGTTTATGGCATGCGCCGCCAGTCCGTCACCCATCAATTTATCCCCCCACTTGATCACTTCATCATAACGTGCGGTTTCTTTCAGCGGGTAACCGGCCATGTAGAGGTTTACCCGCATCAAAATGCCGCGTACGGCGGACTTCGATACACGGCCGCCAAAGCCCAGCGCCGTAATATCCTGCACGAGTCCTTCCGCTTCCGTCATATCATTTACGATCTGGTCATATACCTGCTTGACGGTGGCTTTCTCCTGGTGTACGTCCACAGCGGATTTGCTGGATGCCAGCTTCAGCGGCACGCCGCCGAAGTTCTGCACCGCCAGAAAATAAAAGTAGGCGCGGAGGAAAAGCGCTTCCCCTTTTACGGTATTCCTTTTTTCCTGGGGAATGGCCGTGTTGTTATCTACATTTTCCAGCAGGATGTTCGCCCTGTTGATGCCATTGAACAGCTCCCGCCAGAATGCGGTCACGTAGCTGTCGCCCAGCGCGTGATTCAGCCGGAACGCGCCGGTGGCAATGCTGCTCCGGTTCATAAAACCTTCGTCCGCCGTCCAGCCGAGGAGGTACAGCGCGTTGTTCCCGTACATCGCATCGGCGCCGAGGCAGTGATAAACTGCGGTGAGGGCAAAATCCAGCTCCTCCGCCGTTTTATAATAATTACCGGGAAAAAGCGCATCCTTCGGTTTTGTGTCCAGGAAGTCCTTACACGAACCGGTTGAGATGCAGAGGAGGCCCAGTATGATGATATGTCTGATTTTCATACCTGAAAATTTTTAAGCGGTTTAAAAGTTTGCTTTCAGACCGAATGTGATGGTTCTTGGCTGCGGATAGGCCGAGTAATCGTAGCCCGGCGTGAGAATATTGTTCCGGGTAGACACTTCGGGATCAAGCCCCGTGTATTTGGTCCAGGTGAAAATATTCTGCATTGCCACGCTCAGCGAAAGGTTGGTCATGTATAACTTCTTCAGGAAACCCGCGGGCAGCGCATAATCCAGCGCCACGGTCTTCAGGCGCAGGTAGGAACCGTCTTCCAGGTATTTGGAGGAATGATACCCGATCACACCTTCCCCGCCGGCGCGGAAATGCTCGTTGGTCTGGTTTTCCGGCGTCCAGCGGTTCACATAGCTCGCAAACTGGTTCATGTTGCGCCGTCCGTTCGGATTGCCTTCGAAGGTGATGCGGTTGGCGTTGTAGATATTCGCGCCGTAAGACCACTGGAAAAAGACGTTCAGGCTAAAGCCTTTGTAGCGGAAGTTATTCACAAAGCCGCCGGTATGGATGGGCTGGCCGCGGCCGATGATCGTTTTATCGTCGGAATTGACGATGCCGTCGCCATTCAGATCGCGGTACTTGATATCGCCGGGCTGGATCGTGTTGCGGGGCCTGCCGTTGGAAGGCACTTCCGGTTTCAGCACGTATACCCCCGGCGCCGGTTCGTTAAAATCCGCATACTGATAATTCCCTTCCCAGATATATCCTACCATCATCCCCGAAGGTTTGCCGATCTCGGACGTGTAAAGGTTATCGCTGTAGTTCACGTCCGTTTGCACCGCATTGTCCAGCGAACGCTGGCCTTCCGTCAGCGCCAGCACTTTGTTCTTATTGAAGGCAATGTTGAAGCTGCTTTCCCAGCTGAAATCCTTTGATTCCACCACGCTCGCGTTCAGCGTCAGTTCCAGCCCCTTGTTCTCGATCTTGCCGATATTCTTGAACGCCGTGCTGAAGCCGACGGTCGGCGGCAGCTGTGCGTTCAGCAGCAGGTTGTCCGTCGTTCTTTTATAGAGATCGAGCGTCAGCTCTATCCTGTTACGGAACAGGCCGAGTTCATAGCCCACGTCTGTTGAAGTAGTGCGTTCCCATGTGAGGTCTTCGTTGCCGAGGTTGGACTGGTACACGGCCAGCAGCGGCGTGGCGTTGTTGAAGCCGTAACCGTTCGTGGAGGTGATCAGCATGGAAATGTAGCTGAAATCCCCCACCCGGTCGTTCCCTACCACGCCAAAGCTTCCCCGCAGCTTGGAGTTGCTGATCACGCCGTTCCCTTTCATGAAGCTCTCGTTGTGCATGTTCCAGGCAATGGCCGCGCCGGGGAAATACCCCCACCTGTTGCCGGGCGCGAATTTCGATGATCCGTCCGCGCGGAAGGTGAGCGTGACCATGTAACGCGAATCAAAATTATAATCAAGACGGCCGCCATAGGAGCTGCGCGTGTTGTAGGAATTGGTGTTCACCGGGTTGTAGGGAATGCCTTCGTTCAAACCGGCGAAGCCGAGGCTTTCATTCGGCAGCATGCGCGAAGAATATCCGTCCGACAACAGCTTGTTTTCCTGGAAGCTCAGCAGGCCCAGCGCGGTGATGGTATGTTTCTGGTTAAATGTTTTTGTGTAGGTCAGCGTGTTTTCGTTGGACCAGCTGTTGGTCTTTGTGTGGAGCACGGAACCGTTGATGCCGTCCAGGTTATTCGGGTTGTTCGGGCTGCCTTTGGAGGTTTTGGAGTTGAAGAACTTGTCGTATTTGATGCCGTTCTTCCGCACGCCGCCGGAAACCTTCAGCACCAGGTCGTCGAGAATGTTGATGCTCACATTTCCCAGCCCTTCGAACTGCTCGTTGTAGTTATACTGGTACTGGTTCTGCAGGTCCAGCACGGGGTTGATCCTGAAATCGCTTGGCGTGATGGACGATTCGTCTGCCGGTTCCTCCACCAGGCTTCCTTCGGAATCGGGGAAACCGATGGGGCGGTAGGCCCAGGTGCGGAACATCACGTAGCTGGAAGTGCTGCTGGTGGGCGTGCTGCTGATCACCTGCCCCCATGAGGTCACGTCGGAATAGCCCGCGGTAAAGCCTACTTTGATGCGTTTACTGACGGTATGATCGAGGGATATTCTGCCGGTGTATCTTTTCAGGCCGGTGTTGATGATGATGCCTTCCTGGTCGAAGAGGGAGCCTGAAACGGAATATTTTGTCTGTTCGTTGCCGCCTCTCAGCGCGAGGTTGTAGATGTTCACCTTGCCTTTGGTGAACACATAATCCTGGAAGTCCTCTCCTTTTACATCCTTATAATCCTCCAGTGTTTTTCCGCCGGCGAGGTAACGCCATCCTTCGGCGGTGGAGGGAAATCTTTCCAGTTGGTACCGGATGTACTCATAGGGGCTCATCAGCTCCATCTTTTTCCGTTCCAGCTGGAAGCCGGTGGATGCGCCGAAGGTGATGGACGCTTTGCCGGCCTTGCCTCTTTTCGTCTGGATGAGCACCACGCCGTTGGCGGCGCGGGAGCCGTAGATGGCGGTGGAAGAGGCATCTTTCAGGATGGAGAGGGATTCAATGTCTTCGGGGTTGAGCGTTGCGGGATCGAAGTCTTCCACGGGGAAACCGTCGATCACGTAGAGCGGCGACACGTCCTGCGTCAGCGATCCGGGGCCGCGCACCATGATGTTCACGCCTGCGCCGGGCTGTCCGTCTACGCTGGACACCTGCACGCCGGCCACGCGGCCCGCGAGCGCTTCCGCAAAGGAGCTGACGGGAGCTTTGGCCATGTCTTCCACATTGGCCTTGCCTACCGCGCCGGTGAGGTCTCCGCGGCGAACGGTGTTATAGCCGATCACGACTACCTCTCCGAGGGCTTCCTCTTTGGATTCCATGGTGATGTTAACGGTGGTTCTTCCCGCCACCCTTTCCTCCACCGGCTTCATGCTGATGAAGGTAAAAACCAGTATGTCATCGGGACCGGCATTGATGGAATAGGTTCCATCTTCCCCTGTATAGGTTTTGCTGGTGCCGTTTTTGACAGTGACCGTCACTCCTTTCATGATGCTGTTCGTGCCGGCTTCCACTACCCGGCCTTTGACCACAGGCTGTCCCTGGGCGCTTGACCGAAAAGGTAAAAGAATGGCAAAGGACAATGCGATGAGAAGTGCGGCAAATGAATAGTTACACTTTCGTTCCATAGCAGAATAGTTATGATAGATTAAATTTTGGCCTACTACGGGTACGTACACGACAATGAATGCAAGTTGATAACGAATAAACTTCCCCTCTTCGGGCCTACAATGACCGACGCTTATTTAAAGCCTTCCTTGATGATATTATATTTCGCAGAGAATTTTTGCGGGTCCTGGTGGCAATAGATCAGCACGCCGTCCGCATACTGCTTGCTCAGGTCCAGCACCTGTTTCACGTACTCCGGTGTGGATGCGCCCAGTCTTGAGTGGGCGGTGGCATAGATATCCACGAACACCGGCATGTCTTTTCTGAAGAGCTTCCGGATGGAAGCGATCTCCGGCCCTACTTTCGAGGGGTCCGTGAGGTTGGCGCCGGCGGATTCGGCCCTGTAGGGGAACAGTATCCCGTCCAGCAGCTCCCCATATGTTGCGGCGAACTGCGGCGTGATCTGTTTGTAATACACACAGGGCACAAAAGCGAGGCGTGGGTTAATGTTTTCCGCGGCCTGGAGGCAGGAGTCCGTATAAGCCTTTGTGAAGGTCTTCAGGTTGTGCGCAAAGTCATCGATGCTCCAGGCTACGAGGTTGGGTGCTTTCAGGCTGAGGCGCGCGAACTCGGCGGCCCAGCGTTTGTAATCCATGCCGAAGGGTTCGGATGAAAACCGGGCGATCGGTTTTGATTCTGATGGCGGCACTACGGTCACCCATACCTTGATCCCTTCTTTTGCCGCCAGCGGAAGGAACAGCTGCAGGTCTTCCCAGTCGTTTTCATTCTGCCAGATCAGCCAGTGATAGGTGGTGGCATGCAGGTCTTTCAGTTCGGCCAGGAGCTTCGCCTGATCTACACGGCCATCCGCCTGCCGCGGCGGGGCGCCGTAGGTGCCGAAGGTGTTCTTCAGCGGCGGGGCATGGCTGGCCTGGTGCATCTTCCTGTCAGCGCAGGCTGTCAGCCAAAGCAGGCATGTGAGAAAAATCAATCGTTGCATGTTGTTATTTTTTACTGACACCGATTTTTTGCATGACGGCCCTGATGGCCGCATTCACCTTTTCTTCCACGCTTTTATCAAAAGGCCCGGGCATGCCGTAATAGATCATGCTGGACACGGGCTCGTAGCCTCCTTCTTCCAGTATCCGTTCCGTGGGGATGTAGCAGACCACCTGGTTGCAATATCCTGCCACGAAGAGCTGTTCGCCGGGGTATTGTTTTTTTGCGTTGAGGGCGTAGTCTACCACCGTTTCGCCGCTGAGGGAAAGGATGGTGAGCTTGTTGCCGATGCGCATGGCCTGCACGGGGTAGCTGTGTGCGGAGAGGTCCCATCCCTTGTTCATGGCTTCGGTGATGAGCTTTGCCCTTCGCTGTTCGTACTTGTTGCCGTGCAGCAGGTCGTGCTGCATGGTTTGGGTGGTGACGGGCTGGAACGTGAGGTCTGTTTTTACGAAGGCACTGCGAAGCGGAGTGCCGACCGGTTTCGTTTTGCCGGATACCACTTTTTCCACGGCTTCCGCCAGTTCGTGACCGTGTTGCGCGGCCAGTTCAAGGGTGCCGCGGGGCGAGGGGTTCTGATCTCCCGCGCATCCGATGAAAAAGAGCGCCGTTGCTTCCGGATATTTCTCTTCCAGCTCAATCTGTGCAAAGCCGGCATAATCCCCATTGATAACATTATGCGTTCCTGTTACGGTCGTATTGTGGCAGGCGTAACCGAAGAGGATCGCCTTCACCGTGCCCTGCGCGTCTTTTGCCATCAGCACGGGCACATCATGATCTACATGCCCGCTCCTGCCCGGAATAATGCTGCCGTTGGCCATCTTTTGCCGGCGGTTGATCGCAAATTCCGCGGAACCGGAGCCATAGCTCAGCTCCATGGGCGTGAGGTGCTGCATCGCCATATCCACTACTTCCACCAGCTTGTCGGTAAGACTGACCGCGTATCTCGTAAAGCCCTTGATCGTAGCGGTATCATAGTCCCCGATCACGCTCAGCGCAGGCCAGATCATGGGACCGGAATGCGTGTGGGAGGAATTGAACATGATCTGTGAACGTTTGATGCCGTACTTCTTTTCCAGGCGTTCCGCTGCCGCATCAGAGATCGCGGGCGTCAAGCCGAGCAGGTCGGTGGTGACGATGATGATCCTGCTGTCAGCACTTTCTTCTATCACCAGCGCTTTCGCCCAGAGGTCATGCACCTTTTCCGCGGTCGGGTTATCCCGGCCGGCATACCCCGTGAGATGGAAAGGCAGCTGCGGTGTGATAACAACGCTGCCGGTACCCACTTTCACGAAAGCGGCAAACGATACTTGCTGTAATATCAGCAGCAACAATAACAACGCATATTTCAGTCTAATGGCCATGCTGTATAAATGGATTTTTGATGCTGATCAGATCGGTCACCGTTTTTCCGTTCCTGTCAATGCGCGCAAGCGTATAGATCGTACCATCCGCGGCCACCGCGATCGAGTTCACGTACAGCGGCCGGTCGCCGTTCTCATAAAAGATCGGGCCGTGATCGTTGTAAGTGCCGGACGGAATATGATAGGTGACGAGGTGCAGGTTCTCCAATCCTTTCGCTGCTCCTTTCCCTATCTGATCCAGCCCACCGAGGCGTTTGCCGTTGATGTAGATCGGGCCGCCGGTCAGGTAGTATATCGTTTCCTTATCAGGCCCCACCTGGAAACCGAGGTAGCCGTAACTGAACTGGTCGAACATCCCGCTTTTCCGGGAAAGGCCGGACGTGATCCGTTCTATCAATTCAATTTTTTCCGATACCGGATCGAATCTGAACAGGTACCCGGAATTGCCGTGCACGCCGTACGCCACTTCATCTTCTTCGTGCCAGCAGATCTTCCGCCAGTTATATCCCATGCTGCCGGGCTGTTCCGGCAGGTATTTTCCGAAGTAATCGATGCGGAGGTTGGCTTCTTCCAGCTTCCGGAGGAAGCCGTCTTCCGGCGCATAGGCGTAGATCTCGCCGTTGGCGGTGGAAAAGTACACCGTTCCGTTCCGCTGGTCTACAAAAAGCGAGCGGCAGAGCGACCGGAAATCCTTCCCCGGCGTGCCGCCTTCTCCCCTGCCTGCCACCTGCCCCAATTGCCGCATCTCTCCCGAATCAACATGATAATGTATGAAGTTCCCCAGCGGCCATGAAATACAAAAGATATTCCCCCGCTGCACGTCCATCGTCATGGAAACCGCGCCTTCACCGCCGGGAATCACCGCCAGGTCTTCAAAAGCGCCTGTTTTCATATCATAGGCCAGGATGTGACCGCCATTGTACAGGCGGTATCCTTCCGGTGCGTTCACCGGCAGCCTGTCCATCCCGTCGATCAGCTCGTAAAAGCCGACATGCGTGGAAAAATAAAGCTTGCCGTTCCGCTCAAAGAACTCCACATGACTTTTTCCCTGCGATATAAAATGTTTCCCTTTCTCACCGCATATTTCGGTGAGATCGCCCAACATGCGGATGCTGTTGTTCTGTGGATCATATGTATACATCCTGCCTGCCACGTCGTGTTTGTCCGAAGACAGTACATAATAGATCCGGCCGTCGCTCGCCACCGTGATGGCGTTATAGGAATCATGCGCCAGCTCGAATCCCGAATCAAATGTTTTGGCGATGAGTTTTTCTCCGTGTGAATTTAAGGGCGTTAAAATGCTCTGCTCACCTTGCTTTTCTACTTGCATGAACTTGATATTCGAATTGATTTTTTTTAGATCTTGTCAGCGTTACGGCTGATGTTGCGGACCGCATCGGCGATGCCTTCCATGTCTTTCCGGGAGCCGAGCAGTACGTTCTGCGTCAGCCATACGGCGTCTTTGCAGAGCGCTTCGTTCTCGGGACAACTGTTCCTTTGTTTGTAATCTTCGAAGTCCAGCATCTTCTTCGAATAAAAGCTCTTGTATACCCTTGATGCGAAGGTGTTGCGCATGAACTCCTGTGTATGCATCACTTTATAGCCGCCGGAGCAGGGCAGTCCTTCCTTTCGCAGGGCTTCCAGGAATTTCTGCCTGCTGAGGCCCTTGAAACTTTCGGGATGATAGCGGAAGGAGTACAGGTGATAGGCGCCGCGGGTCACCTTGTCGTATAGTTTGATGGGCCTAACGCCGTCGATATCTTTCAGCATGGACGACAGGTAGGCGGCGTTCTCATGCCGGGTATTCGTCTGTTCTTCCACGCGCTTCAGCTGCGCCAGCCCGATGGCGGCCTGGTATTCGGTGAGCCTTATCTTGGATGCTCTCATGAAGCTGTCTCCCGCCACCGCGCCGGTAGAGGTGCCGTAGGCATACCCGAGGTTATGTGCGGCAAAGCAATTGTCGATGAACCGTTCATCGTTGGAAACGATGGCGCCGCCTTCACCGATGGGCAGGTTCTTTGAGTTCTGGAAGCTGAAGCAGCCGGCCTTGCCGATGGAGCCGACCTTCTTACCGTCGTACTCCGCAAGGTGCGCCTGACAGGCGTCTTCGATCACCGCCAGGTTATGTTTCTGCGCAATGCTCATGATCCTGTCCATATCCGCGGGAAGGCCGAGGATATGCACCACGAGGATGGCTTTCGTACGTTTGGTGATCTTGCTTTCCAGTTTGGCCGGATCGATCTGGTAAGTAGCCGGATCGATGTCCGCAAACACGGGCATGGCATTATTGGCGAGGATGGCCTGTACGGAAGCGATGAATGTATAAGGTGTGGTGATCACTTCGTCACCCGCGCCGATGTCCAGCTGATTGATGGCGGTAATGAGGGCGTTGGTGCCGTTCACTACGGTCAGGCACCGTTTGGTGCCGATGGCTTCCGCCCATTTGCTTTCAAACTCGTCTACCAGTTTGGCTCTTGACCACACGCCGCTCCGCACGCTGTCCATCAGCACCTTTTCATCTTCGGCCTGTACCCACATCGGCCATTTTATCCAGTGGGAATCCGCCCAGAGCGGGCTGCCGCCGAGGGCGGCCGGTACACGGGGAGATAATGTGCCGGCAAAGGAACTGTTGAGCAGGCCTGATGCAAACAGGAATCCTGCCGTTCCTAATGAACCCTGCCGTAAAAACTCCCTTCTTGAAGTGTGACCCATTTGAATATGTTTATAACTGTTGATAATAATTGAGCAGACTGAAAAACGATCTTTTGGCTGATTTCCGTTAACGTACCCGAAAATAACTAAAAAATTTATATGCTGTCTATTTTTTGCTGATTTTTTTTCCGGGATGATTGTTATTGCGCAACGGCATAGATTTTCATGTTTTCAAGGTTGAGTTGCAGCACCGCCATGCCGTTATTTTTCCGCCGTATTTCCACAGGCGTCTGACGGCCGCCGGTTTCCGGGCTGAGCAGATGCAGGGATGAAAGCGGTATTTTTGCCGTGTCGATCTCTATCTGCAACCGGTTATCCTGGATGGCCGATGTGATCTGTTTCAGAATGGGAACGTTACCCATATCCCTGATATCCGGATGCGGCACGGGCTTCATGGCGGTATTCATGAAGTGAAGGACCGTTTTCCCTTTGTGGTCCCTGGCCCGGATGGCCCATCCCCTGTCCCCTGCCGTTTGCCGGATGGCGGGACTGAACTTTCCTTCGGAAATGAGCTGTTCCAGTGCGGCTGTTTTTACTATATGCAGGCCGCGGTATTTTTTCTTCAGCAATGTTTCGGACAAAGGGGATTTCCGACGGAAACCCTTCTCATCATGTGTACCGAAAGGCAATACCAGCCAGGCCGTTCCGTTTTTCGACAGATAGGTGCTGATCGCATGAAATTGCGGGTCGGAGACGCAGCCCATACTGTCCAGCACCAGCGGCGTTTCCTCCGCGCAGAGCGCATCCGCATCCGCCAGCTCTTCGTAACGCACAAAGCGGTAACCGGTATTATGTTCAATGAACTGCTCCGACCATTCCCGAACTTTTGTCCAGTGTTCTTTGCCGTCGGGGCC
This sequence comes from Chitinophaga cymbidii, assembly GCF_007992715.1. Lineage (GTDB taxonomy): Bacteria > Bacteroidota > Bacteroidia > Chitinophagales > Chitinophagaceae > Chitinophaga > Chitinophaga cymbidii. Next base: position 87,439 of record NZ_BKAU01000003.1, on the reverse strand, counting down.
TTTCCAGCCGTTCGCCTTGCAGAAATTGTTATATGCCAGCCGCACTTCAGCGATATCTTTTCCTTCCATATAATCCAGGTCACTGTATTGCTTCTCCCAGTTGTTGGACGGCCGTGCTACATCCTCATTGCTGGCGGCATCCACCGGATCTTCTTCCAGCCGCATTTCCAGTGTGCTGATCCAGTTGGCTACGCCCCAGAAGCGTGCAAGGCTCCAGCCCAGGTAACCGCCTTCCTCATAAATGGTGTAGCTCAATGCGATCGCGGGGGAATGGCCTCTTTTCTCCGCGATGTCTTTCTGCTGCAAGGCTTCCGCATCTTTTTCCATCCAGTCCACACACCTGATATTGGTGCCCACGTTCTCCAGCATGAAGAAATCCACGTGCTTCGCAATCCTTTCGAGGTTGAGGGAAATGGCATTCAAAACAATGGGCCCTGTGCTGGAACAGCAGGTCATCAATGGTTTCCGGCCAATCACCGACTTGACCATCTGCACATGGTCCGCAATGCTGTCGTCTTTCATTTTGAGCCAGTCGCGGAATGCCGGGTTTTCATAGTTGCCCCATTGCAGCATCGGCTTGCTGGTATCACCGAAAAAGCTTTTGTCTTCAAATGGCGGTATTTCATGCCCGTAATCTCTCCGGAACCGCTCCCGGCAATACTTACAGCCGCAGGTGGTGAGTCCGGCGTAGTTACACATATCGTCTACCTGGTAACCGTCATGCCCTACTTCCTTTTCCAACCGTTCCAGGTATTTGCGATGCATGTCCAGGAAGCCGGGATTATTGTGGCAGAAAGTTTCCATCTGGTATTGCAGCGCATAACCACGGCTGCCGTCGCGGATATCTGTTTCGCAGAGATCATGAAAAAGATGGCCCTCATATTGCGCGTGCTTTGCCGCGACGGGATCGTGGAAAAGCAAGGTATGATGCCGCTGCCGCTTGTGCAGCTTTCTGAATTCCGCTTCTCCCCGCGGGCGTTCCACATGATTGCAGGAATAATGTTCGATGAATTTGATGTTGTATTGGTGCAGCTCTTCGCGCACATCCGCGAGGTATCCGTGCAGTTGCCCGAAGTAATTGGCAAAATCAAAACGGATATGAAACCCGAAGCTGACGGCGGTATCAATGTCCGCTTCCGCGAAGCCCGCGGCACGGCGCTTTATCTTGTCCGTGATCTTCTTCTGTGACCAGAGCAGGTCTTCCAGCGTACACCACCAGCTGGCTACCCGGCGTGGCACAAATGGCACGTCCGGCCCCGGCGGTATGTTTTGCGGTGCGATGATCCTGTTCGGCACTACCGGCTGTGCCGCCGCGCCCGGGGGAAGCGTACCCGCAAAGCTGCCGGCAACACCTATTCCCAAGCCTGATAAAGACAGCATGCGGATGAATTCCCGCCGGCTGTTCGATTTATTTGTCGCCATAAAATTTTTGTATTTGGTAAATGACCGGCGGAATTACAATGCCGGAATTGAACATTATTGTAGAAGTGTTGCAAGGGCATCTGCCATAAACCTGATCGCGCTGATGTTACCATCGCCGGCCCGGTCACAATACCTGCCATCAACCTTGCTGCGCCGTCGCCATAACATCACCCGACAACAGCCATCAACTTCGCTGCACCAGCACTTGCAATACCTCTGAATTATCAATGTTTTAGAAAATGTCCCCTGCCTGCGCTGCACAGGCTTTCCCACTAAGACCAGAACGATCCGCCGAAAAAAATTTTGGTTTTTATAGCCCTGCCATTATAGAATGTCAGAAATTTAACGCTATATTCGTGTACGTTAACGGAAACTGAACAAATCTAGTTTTTAAAAGCATAAAAAGCAAGTCATTTTACTTGCATCATCAAAAATTTATACCGTTTTATCAATCAGGATTAAAATTCGACTAACAATGCGGAATACTCTCAAACTGTGCGCTGGACTGCTTTTGCCAGCAGCCCTGTTAATATTCGGAAGTTGTGGGAATAAAGAAAAATACCCGGGCCCGCTATCGCCGGAGGAAGCATTAAAAAGCCTCCAGGTGATCGACGGACTGAAAGCAGAACTGTTTGCCGCGGAGCCGCTGGTAACTGACCCTGTATCCATGGAATTTGATGAAGACGGTAACTGTTATGTGGTGGTTATGTCCGACTACCCGGACAAACCCGCGCCGGGCACAGAAAAGGGGCATATCCTTGTGCTGCGTGATCTGGACGGGGACGGCAGGGCGGATACATCTATTGTATTTGCCGGCAAGCTGTCCGAAGGCACCAGCATCCTTCCCTGGAAAGGCGGCCTGCTCGTGACCGCCGCGCCCGAGATATTATATATGAAAGACACGACCGGCGATTTCGTGGCCGACACGCGCGAAGTGATGTTCAGCGGCTTTTTCAAGGACAATCCTGAAACGCAGATCACCAATCTACGCTTCGGGGTTGATAACTGGATCTATGCGAATAACCGCGGCCAGGACGGTAACGTTACCTTTCGTGACCGGCCGGACGCTCCTCCCCTGTCAGTAAAAGGCGCGGACTTCCGCTTTCGCCTGGACCGCGGGCTTTTTGAACTGGAAACCGGTCCCGGCCAGTTCGGGCAGGTGCTGGACGATTACCGCAACCGCTTTGTTACCGAGAACTCCATACATATCCAGCAGACGCTTATTGCATGGCGGTATACGCACCGGCATCCGCATCTGCCGTCCACCCGCTCCATCAAGAATATTTCCGATCATGATCCCATCATGTTCCAGGAATCCGCAACTCCTTACTGGAGAGCCGAAAGGAGCCGCAGAAGAAATAAGGAGTTCCAGGAAAAGAACCTGAACCGCGTGGAATATGAAAGAGGGCATTTTACCGGCGCTTCCGGCGGCACGTTCTATAACGGCGATGGTCTGCCCGCATCGTTTTACGGGAATATATTTACAGGTGAAGTAGCGGGGAACCTTGTGCACAGGGACGTTCTCAGCATCGGAAAAGACGATGTTCATTTTACCGCAAAACGCGCGGAAGGCGAATTCAACAGGGAGTTCATCTACTCAAAAGATAACTGGTTCCGCCCCGTGAACTTCTCCGTTGGGCCGGATGGTTACCTGTATGTGCTGGACTATTACCGCCAGCATATCGAAACACCGGTATCCATTCCCGACGACCTGAAAGCGGAAATGGACTTCTACGAAGGATCGGACAAAGGACGTATTTACCGCATCATGCCCGCTGGCAGCGCATATAAAAAAGCTACGCCGCAGCTGAGCAAAGCGGGCAGCGACAGCCTCGTACAGCTTTTCGCGCATCCCAACCAATGGTACGCGCAACAGGCGCATCGCCTGCTGGTGGAGCGGCAGGACAAATCGGTGATCCCCGCCCTGCAAACAATGGCGGCACAACACACCGATCCCCGCGCCCGCCTGCATGCACTGTATGTACTGGAAGCATTGAACGCCCTGAACCTTTCCATCGTTAAAAAAGCACTGGCAGACAGCTCCACAGACGTGTGTGAACACGCGGTTATCCTCGCAGAAAGCTACCCGCAGTGCCTCCCGGACCTGCTGGCAATGGTGAAGGACAGTCCCGCCAAATTAACATTGCAGGTGGCGCTCAGCCTCGGCCAGTTCAATCATGCAAGCGTGACAAACGCGCTTGCCGAAGTGCTCGGCCGTTATGGCGACAGCAAAGTAATACAGATGGCCGTGCTCAGCGCTGAAACGGGCTCTGCCCCCCCACTGCTGGAAACCCTGTTCAACAGTCCAACCGGGAAAGACACCGTGAAAATCCCTGCCAGCTTCATTCACGACATCGCATTTGTGACCGGTTCGCGTAACGATAGCAAGCAGGTAACACAATTTTTCCAGCTGCTGAAACACGCGGACATGCAAATCAGCAACCGCCTGGCCTCCGCCGTGAAAGGCTTCGTAAGCGGACTGGAAAGATCGGAAGGCATTGATCCCGCGCTGAAAGCCGGGCTTAAAACATTCAAATCCGGGCTGAAAGATGTATCCGGACAAACCGTCACTGATCTGGAAAAACTGATCGCAACAAAATACTGATCGAATATGAATACGCGCAGAGATTTTATCAGGAACGCCATCGGCATGAGCGGCCTGCTGCTGGGAGGTTCTTTTTTAGTCAGCCGCTGCGGCAATCCGAAGAAGCCGGCCAAAGACGCCGGGGAAAGCAAGAAGCCCGTTTCCTGCAGCGATCTGTCAGGCATCAGCCCGGAAGAAATAGAAAAGCGGAAGCGGTTGGGATATGTGGATGAAACACCGATCGCGGACAGCAATTGCGGCAACTGCAAGCTGTACCTGCCGCCGGGGAAAGGAGAGAGTTGCGGAAGCTGCTCTCTGTTCAAGGGGCCGGTGGAAGTGAATGGCTATTGTACGTACTATGCGCCGCTTTCGTAAACGACAGAAGCGAATTGTCTTTCCAAACTAAACGGTCGTTGGTAAAGGGAAAGCGAAACGTTCTTTCCAAACGCAAAACTGCCGTTGGTAAAAGGGGAAGCGAAACATTCTTTCCAATCCAAAACGGTCGTTGGTAAAGGGAAAGCGAAACGTTCTTTTCAAACGTAAACTGCCGTTGGTAGAAGCGGAAATAATTTGTTCTTTATAAGCATAAACCATATCAGTTTTTACCGGGAAAAGGCAGCATCAAACAGAACGCCTGCTTTTTCCCGGCTCATGTAAAAACATCCCGATATGCTAACGATCATACAGATACTGGCGGCGACACTTTTTAATGGATGCTACTCTTTTTCTACGATCCCCGACACCGCCATCTCACTGAAACGCGCCAACGAAATGCTGGACGCCCTGCCCAAAGGCGATCCCTGGCTACGATTAAAAGACGCCAGCACGCTTGCCTGGGGCGAATCCCCGGTACTGCACGCCCTGGCAGACCTCTACGAAACCTCTCATGACCCGGCTTACCTTTCCACACTGGCCGGGCGCGCGCAACTCGTGCTTTCTCACCGGAACGACAGGCGCAGTGTGCCGGACGGCTCCGGCAACATACGCCCCGGCTGGAGCATGGCCTTCAAATATGTGGTGGCCGCCGGCGAGCTGAAGGGAAGCAACAACCAGCCGGTTATCTACATCCGCTCCACGCCTTCCTCCAACAATCATGTGACCTCGGTAGAAGTGATTCCGGTATCACCCGGAAAGGTGACGATCAAAGCGCACAACCCGTTTTACAAACGGTACGAAACCTTTACCGGCGTCAGCCTCGATCCGGCGGACGAGCGCTTCGCTGAAAAAGTGATCAACGACCCCATGGCGCCCTACTCTTCCGGTTCCGGCAGCTACACGTCCAGCTCCAACCTGATACGGATCACTGTGCTGAATCAAAACCCACTGCCGGCGCAGACCGTCAAACTGTCGCCCATACCGCTTGCCTACACCGGTTATTACGGCGTGATCTATCACCCGATGCTGCGCTTCGCGGAAACGGTAAAAAAAGATCCGGCGCTGAAATCCTTGCTGCCGGCGGCCGACAGCTTCATCCTCGCGGCTGAACAATCGTATGCCGATGTGCTGCAAAGGCTTTGGCGGGAAGGTCCGGGGCAGGACGAAGGATACATCCTCACCTGCGAAAAAGGGGAATCGTTCCCGGCGGATAATGTGGGGCAGCCGTTCAATTTCCTCGGCAGGCATGTGTGTGCGTTGCTTGCGTTGCACCGCCTCACCGGTAAAGCGGCTTACAAAACCGCCGCGGAAAAAATGTGCCGGTTATTCAAAAACCGCCTGCGGTATAACAGCAGCGCGGACCTGTATGAGTGGAATTACTGGTACGAGCCGATGACCACTACCGGCTGGAAACCGGCAGACAGCCTCTCCGCGAATGTAAAGTACTTCCGCCCCGCTGCGATTACAGAGGACGTTTCGCACGGTATACTCGATATTGCGATGGTGACAACAGCGGCGGAAAACAAAGTGGTGTTTGACGATACCGACATGAAACGGTTTGCGAATACGCTGCTGCTGCATGTATTAATGCCGGACCGCAGCGGTGTAAGAAGACGGGTGGATGGTAAAGGGCCGGAGCATCCGCCTTACTTCAACCAGCTGCATGGCTGGCTGGAACTGGCATCCGGCAATCCCGCGGTATATGAGGCGATTCGCGCCGCTTACCTGGTCAAGGGAGAAGAATCCCTGACTTTCTGTGCGCGGCTGCTGAAATGGGAGCGTAAGTTGCGCTAGTTGCCCAGGCTTTTAACGGCGATGTAAGCCATCAGCCCGGTGCTGATCCGCAGCGCATCTTCATCGATATTAAAAACGGGCGTATGCAGGGAAGCGGTGATGCCTTTCGAGGCGTTCCCTACGCCCAGTAAATAAAAGCAGGAACTGACCTGTTCCCCGTAATAGGCAAAGTCCTCCGAAGCCATCCAGATATCCAGGTCCACCACATTTTCCCGGCCCACATAGGTTTCCATGAAACCGGTGATGGAGGCGGCGAGCGCTTCGTCGTTAACAAGACAGGGATAGCCCCGTGTGATCTCCAGCTCGCAGGTGGCGCCCATGCCTTCGGCAACGGATTCGGTGATGCGGCGTATCCGTGCATGCGCTTCGTTCCGCCAGGCTTCGTCCATTGTACGGAAAGTGCCTTCGATGTATACGGCGTCCGGGATCACGTTCACGCTTCCATCTGCGATAAAACGGCCGAAAGACAGTACGCTTGGCACGGAGGGGTTCGCCATCCTGCTAACCACCTGCTGCAATGCCACGATCACCTGCGATGCGATAGTCACCGGATCGACGTTCAGATGCGGCATGGCGCCGTGGCCTCCCCTGCCGGTGATCCGCAACGTGATCTGGTCCATCGACGCCATGAATTTTCCACGGCGGATGCCGATCTTGCCGCAGGGCAGCGAGGGCATTACATGCTGACCGATCACCGCGGAAGGAGCAGGATCTTTCAACACACCATCCCGTATCATCTTCGGCGCGCCGCCGGGAACCTTTTCTTCGCCGGGCTGAAAAAGCAGCTTGACCGTACCGCCGAACAGATGTTTCAGCGAATGCAGAATGGCCGCGGTGCCCAATAGCGAAGCCGTATGCGCATCGTGCCCGCAGGCATGCATCACACCGTTATTCAATGAAACATATTCCAGCTCATTCGCTTCTGTGATCGGCAATGCATCCATATCCGCACGAAGACCGATCACTTTGTCCGACGCAAGTCCGCCCTTCAATATCGCGAGCACGCCCGTGTCCGCTACAGGTTTCCATTCAATACCAAGCGCGTCCAGCGCCTTCTTTACAAAAGCGCAGGTACCGTATTCTTCGAAAGAAAGTTCAGGATGCGCATGCAGGTAGCGCCGGTTGCCGATCACCTCCGGATAAACGGAAGCGGCCAGCTTCTTGATCTCTTCCAGTATCATATCTTGTCGTTTCTGATGAATGCCGTTACGAACGGATCATCCACAAGATAGGGATATTGTTCCGTGACGCGGGTAATTTCCTCCGCCTGGCCGGGAGACAGCTTCTCTTCGGGGCTCAGGCACCAGGTGCCTTTCATCAGTCCCTGCCGCCGCAGTACTTCATGAATACCGGCAATACTTCCCTTAAAATTATGTTTTACGTCAAAAAGAGCGGCATTCATGTCCGTCACTTCCACACCATTCGCGAGCAGGCTGTTAAAATCCGCAACGCCTTCCGCGAGCGATCTTTTAATGCGCCGGAACAGCTCTACCGAGCGATGCGTCCATACCGCATAATGCCCGAGCAATCCGCCAACGAATCGTTTTTCCAGTACTGTTCCGTTTTTTGAAAAACGATACGGCGTAAGGAGGTCCGCCACGATGTTATCGTCATTACCGGTATACAGCGCGATCTCCTCCGCCCTGCCGGAATCGCATACAGCGCGTACCACATCCAGCGTCTGGTAACGGTTGAATGCAGCGACCTTGATGGCATATACATTGGGGATGGACGCAAAGGCCTTCCAGAAATCGTAGCTCAGCAAACGGCCGCCCACAGCGGGTTGCAGGTAGAAACCAAAAACCGGTATCAGCTCCGCGATGGCTTTTGTCCGGTCGATCAGCTGCTGCTCTGTGAGCGATTGCAGGCCGCCCATGCTTACAAGACCGAGATGATAGCCGTATTGTACGGCCAGCCGGGCATCTTCCAGCGCGGCTTCCACCGGCCCGCAGATGCCGGCCACTTTGATAAATGGTTGATCTCCCATCGCCTTTTCAATTTCCTCCGCCGCAATCCTTAAAACCGGTTCCAGGTAGCTGAATGCCGGTTTCCTGATCTCGAACTGCGTGGTATGCACGCCCACCGCCACGCCGTCCACGCCACTCGCCATATAATAGCGGGTGAGCCTGCGCTGGCTCTCCTCGTCGATGGTAAGATCTTCCCGCAGCGCCAGCGGATGAGCCGGGATGAAAGCGCCTTGCTGCACAAGGGCATTGATCTGTTCGTTCAAATATTTCACATGGATCGTTTTAAAATTTCCCTTCCCTTTCCTGGAAATGTGTGGGTTTGTTGATGGTTTTGCCGCCGCCTGTCACCCATCCGGCGATCAGGTCGATCATCTGCTTCAGCGTTACTTTCGGATAGCCGAAAAGCGAAAAACATTCGGCGGAATTGCTTAACAGCGCATCCGGCTGTTCGGCGTTCACGAAGAAAGGCGTTTTATGCATCCGCTTCCCGAATTCGTTGGCCAGCCAGCGGACAGCCACCGTTTCCGGCCCAGTTACGTTCACCGTCTTCGCCGGTGATTCGCAATGCAGCAGCGCGCGTATCGCGATTTCGTTGGCATCGCCCTGCCAGATCACGTTCACATGCCCCATACGCAGGTCTATTTCTCTTTCTTCATAGACAGCTTTCGCGATTTCCAGCAACACGCCATAGCTCACATCATTGGCGTAATTAAGCCGGTAAATGAATAACGGCGTACCATGCAGCGAAGAAAAATACTGGAACATCCTTTCCCTGCCGAGGCAGGACTGCCCGTACTCCCCTACCGGAGCCGCGGGCGCCTCTTCCGTGAGGCCGCCGTTCAGCACCGGGGAAAGCGGATATACGTTACCGGTAGAGAACACCACGATCCGCGCGTCTTTGTACTTTTCCGCTACCCTGCCCGGCAGGTAAGTATTCATGGCCCAGGTGTAGGCTTCCTTACCGGTGGTGCCGAACTTCTGCCCGGCGAGGTAGATAACGTTCCTTGCCACGGGAAGGCTTTGCAGCTCTTTATCATTCAGCAGGTCCGCCTTAATGGTTTCGATGCCCAGGCTGTTCAGCTCTTCCTGCAGGCCCGGTTCCGAAAACCGAGAAACACCGGTGATCTTCTTTTTTATACCCGCGGCGTCCACTGCGGCCTTTGCCAGCCGGGCCATGGCGGGGCCCATTTTTCCGCCCACGCCGAGCAAAAGTATATCCCCGTCCAGCTGCGCGATATCCCGCAACAACGCCGGCGAGGGCTTCAATAATTCCTGATAAATATATTCCATGATCTCAATTGATTTTTTATGAAAGGAAAAGGTCGCGGAAATTCAGTCCCGCCAGGAACAGAACGATCAGCAGCCCCACTGCGCCCGCGATCTTCACAAAAGCGCTGTTCTTCGCCGGCCCCATGATCTTTTCGTCGTTGGCGATCAGGTACATGGCGATGCCGATAAAGGGAACGATGAAGATGGTGACGCTTTGGGCGAATACGATCAGTTCCAGCGGCAGCTTGCCGAATGCAATGGCGATCACCGCGCCGGACGCCATTACCAGGGCGATGAAAAAGCGGGTGGACCGGGCGCTGAAATCACTGCCATAGCCCAGGGCATCTCCCAACAAAGTGCCCCCAACACCGGCATTTCCCACAATGGAGGAGAAGGAAGCGGCGAACAGACCGACGAGGAAAAGTCCGGATGCATACTCTCCGAACAGCGGCGCCAGCGCGAGGGACATGTCCGTGGCCGTATTCACTTTAATACCGTTCGGGTGCAGTACCGTGGCGGCGCAGATCATTACAATAGCGCTCATCAACCCAAGGATGATAATACCTGTTACACTGTCGCTTTTACGCTGCGGGCCCGATTGCTGTATCCTTCTTCTCTCCTGTACGAGATACGACTGGTAAAATGCGCCGACGATGGAAAAGCAGGAGGCCATGAACGCGATCACCAGCCCCTGCGAGCCTTCAGGAATAACAGGGATGAAGCCCGCGGCGGTATCCACCGGGTCCGGCCTGGCGAGGAACACCGTTACCACAAAGGCCAGCAGCATAATGCCGATCAATGCGATCATCAGTATTTCCAACGTTCTATAAAATCCTCTGAAAAAAAGAAGGCTGATGCCGATGATGTTGAAAAGGATGATCCAGGGCGTTACCGTGGTGTGGGTCAGTTCCGCCAGCGCCACGCCCACACCTACTGAATTGCCGGCTTGGAAGGAGGTGCAGACGAGGAAGATGCCAATGCCAGCAATGATCCCCGCCGGGCGGCCCCAGCGGGCGGTGATGGTCTTCAGCAGGGATTGCTGTGTGGCGTACCCGATGCGGGCGGACATCGTCGTAAAGATCACCATGAAAAAAATAGCCACAACGATGATCCATAACAGGTCGGAGCCATAGTTGGCGCCGAGCTTGGAAGTGATGGTCATCTTACTTGGGCCGAAGACCAGTGCGGCGATGATCAGGCCGGGGCCGAGGGACCGTAGCCATGATGTGATTTTTGCCATTCGGAAAACGATTTTGGTGATTTACGGTAACGTTACCGAAAGTAAAACATAAAATCGGTTTTTTCAAAGGGCAGTGTTATTTTTTTCTGCTTCGCGCATGCGAAAAAGGGCAAACCATAGGATAGTTTGCCCTTTCCGGATGATGTAACCTTCCTCACGGTGTTTTCCTGTAACCGGAAACGCCCACCGGCGAGCCGGGATTAGGCAGGTAGTAATTGGTCGTATCCACATCCGCCAGCGCCACCGTCAGGAATTTGGTGTTCGCATTGCTGCCGGTGCCTTCGGTGTAGGTAGCGCCGCCTTCCGTGTATATGTAAGCGTTAGGGTAAACAGTCCCTCCGGCTGTTCTTGGTTCGATGAGCGCGTTGGCATTGATGATATGCGCGGCCGTTGCCGCGCCGCTGTTGCCGTTCAGCCGGATCAGGTTCCCTCCTGTTTTGGCGAACGTATTGTTCGTGATCTGCACAACGCCGTTGGCGGTGGGCCGCAGGCTCACGCCGTCGTTCCCGGCCTCGTTGGTACGGAACAGGTTGTTGTGTATCACATGCGTGGCGCCGCCTTCGCCGGAACCGTAGAACTGCAGCAGCTCGCCCCAGCCGTTGTGCACATAGTTGTCGTGCGTATTGGTGTTGGTCGTGCGCCCGCCGATCAGGATGCCGCCGTTATGCGAATAATTGTGCTGCAAAGCCCAGTTGGTCACCTCGTTGTTATACACTTCCAGCAGATCGATCGCGGAAGTCTGAATACCATCCGCGCCAATGTTGTGCACATAGTTGTCGTATATTTTTACGTTGTACCATTTTATCGGCTGCACATACTGATGCCCCGGTATGAACCCGGAAGAATCGCCGTAATAGGACGTTCCCGCCGTAAGGTCCCAGTAAGTGGCCGTATGCCCCACATACATGGCTTCGTTATGCGTGCCGTCTATTTCAACATCATGAATTTTCAGGTTGAACATCTGCGAGTTGGGATACCAGCTGCTCGTATCGGTGATCAGCGGATCTGTTTTGGCCCAGATGCCGGTGCCGCCGTCGTTGATGGTGAGGTTCTTTATTTCGAAATTATCCGTATGCCGGCGGAGCACCAGGTTCATATAAGCCTGGCGGGCCGGCTGCGCGGAGCCGTTAATGACGAAGTCCGATTTGTCGGTTTCCGCACCAAGTATAATGTGGTGGCAATTGGTAAAAACCAGCCCTTCCGCCCAGGAACCGCCGTTCCAGGCCGGGTTTCCGATAGTGGTCACCGTGCCGGAAGCATTGCGGATAATGATCGGCTCGGAAGCGGAACCGCTCAGATTCGTAAAGAAGACGGCCGAAAAATCACCGTCCAGGTTAAGTATGTCGCCCGGCAGATAATAGTCGTTGCTATTATCGATCATCAGGCGGCCGTTGACATCCGGGGTAAGGGTAAATTCCCTGGCGTTGAGGAGGGACATTTTACTTTTTTCTTCCGGCAGTACAACGGTCCTGCGGCAGCTGGTAAAACAAAAGGACACGGCAATAACGATCGCCGGAATCCAGCCAATTGGAGAATGCAATGTAAGCTTCATGGGAACAATGTATTTTGGGTGATAGAAATGAAAAAACGTGGGAAATCGGGTTATAACATAAGAAGCGGGCAACACACACTACTAATGTAAAAAGAAGATGCCGGATACGGGTGTTGTTTTTAAGGCTTGGAAAGTTGACCGGCCCTTACAGGCGGCAGTATGCTGATCCATATTGCTATTTGAAAGTTTCCCATAAGTTTGCACTTTTGCAGGATAAACATCACAGCCAGCTGATTGACGGACTACTTACCAGATAATGAGCAAGCATTGCTTTTGCAGATAGCAGAAGGGGATGAAATTGCCTTCAGTGAGCTATTCCGTTTCTATTATCCCAGGCTGCTCCACTTCCTCGGCCGTTTTGATCAAAGCTCCGCCAATGTGGACGAGGCCATCCAGGAAACCTTTATCCGCGTGTGGATGGCCCGTGACCAATTACCCAGCATCGATAACTTCAGGGCCTGGCTGTTCACCATCGCATCGCGGGAGGCCATTGCGCTGATACGCAAGCATCTGCTGACGCAGAAGACCAGCGAGGTATTTTTGAAAAATCAGCCGTCCACCGGTCCCGAAACGCCCGCTGATATCGCGCAGACGGGGGAAATAAGACGCCTCGTGGAAGAGGCTGTTGCGCGCATGCCGCCTGCCCGCCGGCGTATTTACCGGATGAGCCGCGAAGAAGGGCTGAAACCCGCTGAAATCGCATCCAGGCTTAATCTTTCCGTCAATACGGTTAAAAATACCCTCGTCACCGCGCTGCACGACATCCGCAAATTCCTCTCCGCACACGGCCACACCATCATCCCCCTGTTTGCCACCCTTCTTTTCAATAATTTTTTTAAAGGCGAATAGTACGTTCTTTTCCGCCGCTCTTCTATCATACATAAAGCCGTCATCAGCATATGAAAAATGCAATCGCCAGGCAATTAATTGAGAAATATCTGAATAACACCCTCTCCCCGGAGGAAAGACAGCAATTGCTTCGCATGACGGAAGATGCTGATGATACTGCTTTGCAGGAGCTGCTTTCCGGGATGCTGGCGGATGATCCCGCTGCTGACCGTCCGGTGGATGAGGAACGGCTCAGGCATTCGCTGATGAAAGTACTGGAAGCGGACAAGCCGGGATCCCGGCCGGTGCGCGTTCTCAAAATGCCCTGGTTGCGCTATGCAGCCGCTGTTGTGCTGATAGCCGGCGCGGGCACTTATGTATGGCTTACCAATACGGGCAAGCCCAAACCTGCTGTTGTCAATATCCCTGCATCGGTGAACGACATCGCCCCCGGCGGGCAAAAAGCCGTGCTGACGCTGGCCGATGGCAGTACCATTCTGCTGGACAGCGCCGCCAACGGCCGGTTAGCCACCCAGCAAGGCAGCCAGGTCATGAAAAAAGACGGACAGCTCATCTACACCCCTCCTGGCGGGGAACAGGGCGTGCTCACTTACAACACCCTGCGTACGCCCAGGGGCGGCATGTACCAGCTCAGCCTGCCGGACGGCACCAAAGTATGGCTCAACGCGGCCAGCGCTATCAGCTATCCTGTTGCGTTTTCCGGTAAAGAGCGCGTAGTGTCCATGACGGGCGAAGCCTATTTCGAAGTGGCGCCGCATGCGCAGATGCCGTTCAGGGTGAAAGTCAACGAAACAAATTCAGTGGAAGTACTGGGCACACATTTTAATGTAAAAGCCTATACCGAAGAAGAGCTGATCAGCACCACGCTGCTGGAAGGCGCTGTACGCATCGCCAGCAACGGGAAAAAGGTCACGCTGAAACCCGGGCAGCAGGCGCAGGCTTCCGTTAAGCAGCTATCCGTCAAAGCGCTTGGGCGGAACGGCATTTCAGAAGCAATGGCCTGGAAAGAGGGGCGGTTTAACTTCCAGGACGTGAACCTGCAGGAGATCATGCGGCAATTGTCCCGCTGGTACGATATAGAAGTGGTGTATGAAAAAGGGATTCCAGACCTGGAATTTATCGGTGGAATGGAAAGATCGCTTCCGCTATCGGAAGTATTGAAAGGTTTAAGAATGTCCGGAGTAAATTTCCGCCTTGAAAATGGAAAGCGGCTGATTGTATCTCCATGATGAACATTTACATCAACTAAAGAAGAAAGCAAAGACCAACCAGATCCGGTTCGTGGAGGGCGTCATCCACGATCAGGGCGACTTTTGTGTTCATTTTTTTATTCATTTTATCAACTAAATGTGTTTTTAATGGCTGCTCAATCAAAAACAGCTGTATCACGATGGCAAGCCACGTGGCTTGGCGTTATGCTGCTGATGTCGATCTGTCTTAGAATGAATGCCCAACAGGCAGGGCCCCTTATTACCTATACCGGAAAAGATGTGCAGCTGGTGACAGTGTTCCAGGCTATCCGCGAACAAACCGGCTACACGGTATTTGCGGCCAAGAACCTGCTGAAAGAAACCCAGCCTGTAACCTGCGCCGTGCGCAACATGCCGCTGACGGAATTTCTTGCGCTGATATTACGCAACCAGCATCTCTCCTATGAGGTGAGCAACAAAACCATTTTTCTGAAAGCGCGGCCTGCTGTTCCGGTGGATGAACGCCCGGATGAACCGGGTATGATCAGCGGCACCGTGAAAAATGAAGCGGGCGCGCCTATCGCACCGGCTACGGTGATGCTGGAACCACAGCAACAGGGCGTTGTTACCAATGAACGGGGAGAATATCAATTCAAAAATCTGCCCGAAGGATTTTATACGGTCCGGATCTCCTGCATAGGATACAGCCCGGAAGTGCGAAAAGCCTATGTCAGTAAAGGCGGGCATACGTACGTTGATTTCGTATTGAACGAATCATCCAGCCAGCTGAAGGAAATTGTGGTAAGCAGCGGCTACCAGACATTTTCCGTGAAGCGGAGCGCGGGCGCATATGCCAAGCCGGACATGCAAACGCTGCGGGACAGAACTACGTCCATGAACATCCTGCAACGGCTGGACGGACTGGTGCCGGGGCTCACGGTCAACAACGCGCCCTCCGCATCCGGTACGCCCGTGCTGATCAGGGGCCTTACTTCCATTAACAGCAACAAATCCCCGCTGCTGGTAGTGGACGGCGTTCCGCTGGATAACATCAACTCCCTGAACCCGCAGGACGTAGAAGATATTACCGTATTAAAAGACGCCTCCGCCGCCTCTATCTGGGGTGCGCGGGCGGCCAACGGCGTGATCGTTATCACTACCCGCAAGGGCGGCAGAAATGAACAGCTCGCCATCGAATACGATGGTTTTGTGAACTTCCAGGGACGGCCGGATGTTGACTACTATCCTGTGCTCAGCAGCCAACAGTTCATCCAGGCCGCCAGCGATATTTTCAGGCCGGACCTGTATCCCTGGGCTAACGCCAGCGCCTACACGGGGCTGGGATCTACCGGCGTACCGCCGCACAACGTGATCCTGTACAACCGCCACCGGGGCCTCATCTCCGATGCGCAGGCGGCCGCGAGCCTGGACAGCCTGGCGGCGATCAACAACATCCAGCAGATACGCGATATCTGGTACCGGCCGGGATTGCTCACAAACCATACGCTTTCCGTGCGCGGAGGCGGAAAGTCTTACGGCATTTACGGCTCCATCGCATACACCGGCACGCAAAGCAACAAGCCGGGTGAAACGAACAACACTTATAAAATAAATGTCAGGCAGGATTATACTGTCAACAAACGCCTCGACCTGTTCCTGATCACCGACCTGACGAACGTCAGCACCAGCGCGCCCAGGAATGTAGAAGCCGATAACCGCTTCCTCCCCTACCAGTTATTCCGGGACGCGCAGGGCAACCCGCTTTCCATCCCTTATGTAAAGCAGTTGTCGGATTCAACGCGGCGGGCGTTTGAAGGGAAAAGCGGGATCAACCTCGATTATAACCCGCTGCTGGAGCGTGAGTACGGTTACACGAAAGCTGACCTGCTGCAGGCGAGGATCACAGCGGGACTTACTGTGAAGCTGCTGGATGGATTGTCTTTTTCCGGCGTATACGGACTGTTCAAAACGGCGGAGAAGATCAGGTCTTATGACGACAGCCGCAGCTATCTTGTGCGGTCGGAGGCCGTTCAGTTTGCGGTACCGTCAACCGTGCCGGGCCAGCAACCCAAATATTATCTCCCCGTTACGGGCGGCAGATACGCGCTTACAAATGCTTCGCAAAACAACTGGACGGTGCGTAACCAGCTGACCTATGAGCGGGCCTGGGAAGGCAAAAGGCATCAGCTTTCCCTGCTGGCCGGCCAGGAGGCGCAGGAGCAGCTGCTGGTCAGCAGTCAGTCACTTACCCGCGGCTATAACGAACTCTTGCAGACCTACCCGGCGATCGATTATGCCACGCTTTCCACTACCGGCGTGTCCAACCCCGTTATGCCGAACAACGGATCAAGAAGCCTGCTCGCCAATGCGCAGCCGTTCGGTGAAACGGAAACGCGCGTACGCTTCCTTTCCTACTATGGCAACATGGGTTATACTTACCTGAACCGCTACACGCTCAGCGGCAGCATCCGGCTGGACGAGTCCAACCTCTTCGGCAAGGACCGCTCTTCGCAGAGCAAGCCTGTGTGGAGCATCGGCGGGCGCTGGGAACTGGGAGATGAAGCGTTCATGGGGCAGCAGCATGCATTCAATAACCTTGCACTGAGGGTTTCGTACGGCCTTACCGGCAACTCCCCGATGCCGGGTACCGCTGCTTCCTACGACATCCTCACGGCGCAGTCAGGTGCCACGCTGCCGGGCAATACCGGTCTTACCATTGTAACACCAGCCAACGCGGCGCTTACCTGGGAAAGCTCCCGCACCTTGAATATCGGTGTTGATTTTGGCGTCCTGAAAGGCAACAGGCTCAGCGGCTCGCTTGATTTTTACAGCAAGCAGACGGATAACCTGATCGGGCAAATGGAGGTGAACCCTTTCTCCGGGTATAACACGGTTGTCGGGAATTTCGGGAATATGCGCAACACCGGCATTGAAGCTTCCATACGTTCGCTGAACGTAGAAGCCGGCCGTTTCCGCTGGATCAGCCAGCTGGTGCTGGCCTATAACCGCAACGAGATCACAAAGCTCAATCAGCCGGCACTGATCGCTACCGGAGCACAAAAGGCAAGCACCATCTATCTCGCGGGTTATCCCGCATTTGCTGTTTTTGCTTATGACTTCGCGGGACTGGACGGTGAGGGCGATCCGCAGATCAGGCTGCAGGACGGTAAAGTGACCAAGGAAAGAAATGCCGCCATGCCTGAAGACGTAGTATACATGGGCACCTATCAGCCGGTATGGAATGGCGGGTTGTCGAACACCTTTACGTTCGGGAACATCACGCTGGCGGCAAATATCATATACAACTTCGGGAACGTGATGCGGAGGGATGTGAATGATTTCTATTCCGGTAACGGACTGATCACGATGACCGCCAACAACGCCATGCAAAGCGGCGACCTGCGTTTCCGCAGCGGCAATGTGCACGCGGAATTTGCCGACAGGTGGCAGCAGCCGGGCGATGAGCTGATCACCAATGTTCCTTCCTGGATACCGGTGAACAGCGTGAATGCCAGCCGTCGCGATACAAGATATTATACGCAGGGCGATATCAACGTTGTGAGCGCCGCCTATGTAAAGCTGCGGGACGTATCGCTGATCTACGACCTTCCCCGCAAGCTCGTGTCTGTAGCGAAGCTCAACGGCGTGAGGCTGCGCCTGCAATTATCCAACGTGATGTTGTGGAAAGCCAATAAATACGACATCGATCCTGAATTCCATGATGCGCCGGGTGGCAGCGCGGCCGGACAGCTAGCCGGCGGCCTCCGCTACATGCGCACCAATCAGGGCACCGTTACGGCAGGTTTGAATATTCGGTTTTAACAAGGAACATTTATTAAAAGAAGGACATGAAAAAATATATTGCTGCTCCGGCTTTGCTGCTTTTGTTGCTGACAGCCGGCATATCCTGCAAAAAAAGTTTCCTGGAGGTTTTGCCCAAGGGTAAAGTGATCGCGGTTGGTTATAAGGATTATGAATTGCTGCTGAACAATCCTAACCTGCTGAATGTGGGTACGGATGCGCAGCTGTTGATGGGGGACGAAGTAACCGCCATCGAGCCTTATTACAGCGGCCTTACCTTACGGGAACAACGGCTTTTTACCTGGAGCGACCAGATCTATCAGCCGGATGAAAACAGCGCGGAAACTTCCGGCCCGCTTTCCAGCATCTATACCTATAACAAGATCATTAACGAAGTGATGGACGCGCCGGACGGAACGCCGGAGCAGAAAAGGATGATACGCGCGGAAGCGCTTGCGGGGCGCGCATGGACCTATTTTCTGCTGATCAATTACTACGGCAAACCGTACCAGTCGTCCACAGCCGCCAGTGATCCGGGATTTCCCATTATCACGACGGCCGACATCACCGCCAATAAGTTCAGCCGTGCTTCCGTGCAGGAAGTTTACGATTTCATCATCAGCGACCTGGAAGAAGCGCTGCCGGCCCTCTCCGTTCCCGTCTTTCACCGCCTCCGCATGAGCAAGCCTGCCGCGCAAGCGCTGCTTGGTAAAGTATATGTTTTCATGCGGCGGTACGAAGAAGCGCTGCCGCTGCTGGAATCCGCACTGCAGGGGCTTGCCAACACGCAGGTACCTGTTCAGCTGTACGACTATAATGAAACATTTGCACCGGGCGGCGCATTTACGCCGATCGATATGTTTGGCCCTAATTATCCCGTTACCGCCGAAAACCAGGAAGCATTATACCTGCGCCAGTTTTCGAACTTCCATGTATTATTCAACACGCTGCAGGTAAAAGGCGAAACGATGGAGTTATATGAACCTTCAGACCTTCGCCTCTTCCTCTACTCGAAAACGCCTTTCCCCGCCGGTGCTGAATTCCAGGCGGGCGCACAGCGCAGAACAGCGCCCAGCATTGTGCCTTTCGGCGTGGTAGTACCGGAAATCTATCTGCTGGCGGCGGAATGTAAAGCAAGACTGGAAGACCTTCCCGGCGCCGTAGCAATGCTGGAACAATTGCGCGTTAAACGCATGCCGGAAGCCGATGCCGCGGTACCGTCCGCCATCGCCGGCGATCAGCTGCAACTGCTGCGGTTCGTGATGGATGAACGCCTGCGGGAGTACGCCGGGCTTGGCGTCCGCTGGTTTGATATGAGAAGGCTTTCCGTTGATCCGTTATTCGGCAATCCTTCCTATAACCATACGCTCTACCAGGCAGACGGCACTACCACGGTATACCCGCTGCGGCCGGAACGGCTCGTGCTTAAAATTCCGCCCAGGATGCTGCTTACCAACCCGGGCATGGACGATAATCCATAAAACAGAAACCAATCAACTGATAAAAAACAGATCGTTACATGAAAAAGATCAAACTTTCGTTACTCGCTTTGTTAAGCTGTTGCTCGCTGCTGGTCAGCGCGCAGGAACAGACCGCCCTGATGAAGCAGATGAAAAGCCTGAGAGAGGAACATGATCCGGAAAAGGGCGTGCTCATCATGAACAGGATCATTGCAGACAACAAGCTGGACGCGGTAAAAGATGCCGAAACCATCGATATGCTCAAAGGCACTGTTGCGCTCACCTTCCTCCACGAGCGCCGGTACGACGGGTATAAAAAATACATCGACGGCATACAGAACAAGTTCAACCGGACTTCCTACATGAATATGGGCGCCAGTATGCTCGTGAAAGAAAAGATCGACACGGTGATGGCGGAAAAAATCGCCAGGGAAACGCTCGACCTTTATTTTTCTTATAAAGATGATCCTGCCGCCCGGCCCGAAAGCATGCCGGAAGCCGACTGGAAGCGGTTCATGTCTTTTGCCCAATATCCTTATTACGACACTTACGCCCACACGCTTTTCGTTAACGGTAAATACCGGAAAGCGCTGGAATACCAGGAAAAGGCGTTTGACGGCCCTCCTGAAGAAGGGATGTCGTCTTCCGTAGAACGCTATGCCCGCCTGCTGGCAAAGACCGGCCAGCAGAACAAAGCGTACGATCTGCTGGTGGCCCTGACCCGGAAGGGCAAAGCAACGGCGGACATGAATGCGCAGCTGAAAGAATTGTATGCCCGCAAACACGGCAACACCAACGGCTTTGAAGCATATCTTGATCAGCTGCAAAAGGGTGTGCAATCGGCGCTGAAAGAATCGTTGAAGCCCAAGATGCAGGACGTGGAAGCGCCGGGCTTTGCCCTGCTGGACCTGAGCGGGAAAAAGGTATCGCTGTCCGATTTCCGCGGAAAAGTAGTGGTACTGGACTTCTGGGCTACCTGGTGCATGCCCTGCATTGCCTCCTTCCCTTCCATGCAGAAAATGGTGAACCGTCATCCTGAAGTGGCGTTCCTGTTCATTGCCACGCAGGAAAAGAAAGAGGGTGCTTTGCAGCGGGTGAAATCATTCATGGAGAAGAATAAATATTCCTTTCATGTGCTGATGGATGAACCGCTGGCGGACAAGCCGGCAAATTACAAGGTGGTTTCGGACTACAAGCCCAAAGGTATTCCGGCCAAAGTGGTGATTGACGGCAAGGGCAGGATGCGTTTTATGAGCACGGGTTTTTCGTCTGATTCGGAGCTGATCAATGAACTGGAAGCGATGATCGAGTTGGCGAAGGAAGCATCCTGATCGCCGTTATTGTCTGTTGAAGGAACGGTCCGCGTTCGGATATTTCCTCTGAAACGCTCTATTCATCAGCCTTTCAGCATTTTTCAAAAACGGAAGTAAAAAATATTTTTTTTAATTCAACCGGATTTATACTTTTGCGGCGGAGGAATGGCAGAGCGGTCGATTGCGGCAGTCTTGAAAACTGTTGACTGTAACAGGTCCGGGGGTTCGAATCCCTCTTCCTCCGCTGAAAGCAAAAAGCACTGATTTTCAGTGCTTTTTGCTTGATACCAGGAATGCAAAGCGGAATACCTTTCATTTTCCAATCACCTCCTTCCGATGAGCAAGTCCCCAGTTCCAGAGCTCATATAAAACCTTATTGAGCGATCTTCCATGTTTGGTAATAGTGTATTCTACAGTTGGCGGGGATGTGTCGTAAACATCTCTTTTAATAAGCTTGTTAGCTTGCAGGGCCTTCAATTCTTTGGCCAATGTTTTGTCCGTTATGCCTGCTACTTCTCTCCCAATTTCCGAAAAGCGTTTAGGGCCACTGCAAAGTGAATAGAGAATCAGCAATTTCCATCTTCCTTCAACGGCTTCCAGCGCATCCTTGATAGAGAGCATCGCTCTTGAACAATCTTTTTCGGGCAGCATATTTTCAACTTTAAGCCACTTTCAATCCGGATAGTGCTTTCCAAAGGGAAAGTACTATCGGTTGGAAAGTAAATGTAAGTACTTTTGCGGCTAACTATGATTGAAATTTTTAAAACCAATATTCAAGCGCAAAGTCAGGCAGAAAAAGTTATGGATGCGCTGGCAAAGGTCTTGCCGAACGCCAGGATCAGCTTTGACCTGGATGACCGGGATAAGGTACTCCGCATCGAAAACCCGGACATTGATACGGACGCAGTAGTTGCTACCGTCGGGAACCTCGGCTTTAAATGCAACGTAATACCTGATAAAGTTTGTCCGGATATGCGTAATTCTGCGGAGAATATGAAAGGGTTCTGGGATGGAAGCTTTGTTGAACACAAAGCCATGTGGGGCTTCGAACCAACCAGATCTGCCGCCATAGCGAAAGACCTGTTTATGCAGCATGGCGTGAAAGATGTTCTTGTTCCCGGTATCGGATATGGTAGAAATGCACGTGTCTTTACAGAAAGCGGCATGAAGGTAACGGGCATCGAAATATCCCCGGCAGCGATCGAAATGGCTGAAAACTATTACGGCTCGGGGATGAAAATTTACAATGGTTCTGTTACGGATATGCCATTTGACAGCCATTTATATGATGGTATCTTCTGTTACGGACTGCTTTATTTGCTGGATGCTGATCAACGGAAAAAGATGATACGTGATTGCTACAATCAACTAAAGCAGGGAGGCTGGATGATCTTTTCCGTAGTTTCTAAAAATTCTCCGAACTACGGCAAAGGAAAGGAGGTGGCTGTTGATACATTCGAGATTGGGAAGGGCGGGCAAATATTTTTTTATGATATGGAAACTGTCAAGCGTGACTTTAGCAGGTATGGATTAACAGACCTTTTTGAAATCGAGGAGCCTCATAATCTCGCCATGAGTAAGCCCCCTTTTCGTTTTATAGTCATTCAATGCAGAAAGGGGATTTAATTCTTCCGGGAAGAATACCCCCGCCCCTTGGCGTGCGGGGGTATCCGGAATTGTATCATCGGCCGGGCGGCAGCGGCCAACCCTGGTTTTGATCCAGCTTGAGGTTCTTGGTAAGCTCGGAACCAGGGATCGGGAACCAGTACATCCTCTTATCAAACTTGAGCGGACGCGGGTCCCGCTCGGGATATTCATATGTGTAGGTGCTTCCGGTCCTGGTGATATACACGCTGTGATACTTTGTGTTATTCAGCATCTCATGCGCCACTCCCCAGCGCTTGAGATCCCAGTACCGCTTTTGCTCCACAAGGCAGAACTCTACGTACCGCTCATTTCTGATCAGGTCGCGCATTTCATTCTTTGAAAGACTGCCCACGGTTAACGTTGTGGTGATCCCCGCTCTTGTTCGCACTTCGTTGACGGCATCGTACACCGATTTGTCCGGGGCAGGCAGGTATTCATTGGCGGCCTCCGCATAGTTCAGCAGCACCTCTGCATACCTGATCTCCAGCCAGGGCTGGTCGGAACCGGCGCGGTAGGAATAGTTGATGTTCTGGGTATCGAGCGCTTTCAAGGTGTAGTACCCGGTAAGGGTATTGCCGGCGTCCATATTCCCATAGTCACGGCCACCCTCGAAGGTTTCAAGCGTGATCTGTGTGAGCGCGCCTCCTTTGTTGCCCCAGGTTGCAGCACCGTTGTAACCGATGCTCGCATAAAAACGATCGTCGCGGCCCGTGTAGGGATCGTTGGCATTATAACCGGAACCGGGCTGCCCGATCAGCTTTCCGTTCTTCATGGGAAAAGCGTCTACCAGCTCCTGCAAGGGGAAGCGCTGCCCGCCATCGCCGGCGCCGAGGTACGGCGGTTTAACCAGTGCATCCAGGCCATGGGATTTAAATCCCCTTTTGTATTGCACCTCGAATATGGCTTCTTTGTTATTGACGGATTTATCCAGCCAGAGCGCCTTCAGATCGGGGTTGAGCTCATATTTCTCCAGCGCTATCACTGCCTGGTTGGCATCTGCCGCGGCCTTCCAGCGTTCCGCCGCTCCGGCGCCCTGCGTGTTGGAATGAATGGTTTCAATATCCTTATACAAGGCATTATCATCCGTGGTGAGATATTGAGGGCTGGCCCAGTATAAGGCCACTCTGCCTTTTAGCGCCAGGGCCGCTCCGCTGCTGACCCTGCCACGGGGCGCATCCGGCGGCAGCTCGGTGGCGGCCTGATCCAGCTCGGCAATGATAAACCTGAAACAATCGTTCAGGCTGTTCCTCGGAACGCTCAAATCGTCTGTAATATGCTGCACTTTGGTAATGATCGGCACACCGCCATAGCGCTGCACCATTTCAAAGTACAGAAATGCCCGCATGAACCGGGCTTCGCCTTTATAACGGGTTTTAGTGGCATCGTCCATCTGCGCGCCATCAATGTTAGCCAGGAAGTCGTTGATCCGCACTACCTCTTCATACTTCCAATAAGCGGTATATCCACCTACATCTCCATCCACCCACTGATCGTAAATATGATTATTGGGCTCATTGCCGGTCCAGTTGCTCCTGGAATCGTCGGCTATATTATCGTAGAAGTTATAATTCCAGCCGGGCCGGTCGCCATAGATCGTATTCAGGTACAGGCTGATGAGCTTGGGATCTTTCCACAGGTCTATTGATGTGATGGCATCCGGGTTGTTCTGGTCCAGCAGGTCGCTGTTACATGCGCTGAAAAGCAGGGATGCACCGGCCAGGAGCCATATATTCAAAGATATATACTTCATAAAAACAGTTCTTTAGAATGAAAAATTAAGGCCCAATGAAAGGTTACGTTGCTGCGGATAAGACCTGCCCGTACCATCGCCCAGCTCGGGATCGAACTCCTTGAAAGGGCTCCAGGTAAGCAGATTGGTCCCGGCTACATATACCCTGAGTTTCAGATTGCGTTTTCTCATCCACGGAAGCGTGCTTAATGAGTAACCAATGTTCACCGACTTCAGCCTCAGGTAAGCGCCGTCCCTCATCCAGAAGGTAGAGCTGCGGGAGTTGTTGTTACTGTAGTCTATCGTCGGCCTTGGATACTTTGCGTCCGGGTTTTCCGGCGTCCAGTAATCGGTAAGATAGGCAAAACTATTGTTTACTTCCGCCCTGAAAAACACCATCGCTTCCTCGCCCAGCATAATGGTCCGTTTACCTGCTCCCTGGAAGAAAATATTAGCGTCGAAATTTTTCCAGCGCAGGTCGGAAGAAAAGCCGAAGACCATGAGGGGCGCGCCGGAATTGTCGCTGATCTGCATCTGGTCGGCTTCGGTCACCTCGCCATCGCCGCTGATATCAGCATATCTGATATCGCCCACATTGGGTTTGGAGCCAAACTGGTTGACCCATTCGTCTACCTCCTTCTGGCTCTGAAAAAGACCTATGTCAACATATCCTACCATGGCATTCAGGGGGCGGCCCAGGCTGTTCTGGTAATCAGCGATACCCTCCGGCACGTCCAGCCTGGTGAGCTTATTGGTAGCATATGAAAAATTGAACCGGAAATTATAGCCGAAGGAATTGATATTTCCGCGGTAGGAAAGCGTCAGCTCCACCCCCTTGCTTTTCATTTCGGCGTAGTTCTCATCCGGCAGCCTGCGGCCGAATGTAGCCGGGGTAGACAGGATGCGCGGCCTCAGCATATCCCTCGTAGTCCGGAAAAAATAATCCGCTTCTATACCAAGATGGTTATTGAACAGCGTAGCATCCAACCCGATATTCTTCGATACCAGCTTTTCCCAGGTAAGATTGTAATTCGGGAAAACACCGGAAACGAGATTGATCTGCGATTCGTTTTCTATCACCGGCGGAAAGAAGTCCGGCCAGATGTTCGGATATTTTCCCTGCATGTAATTATAGGAATCCATAAACTGGAAGGAAGATATCTTGTCGTTCCCTGTTTCACCAATGGAAGCGCGGACCTTCAGGTTGTCGATAAAATCGAAAGCGCTGGTTTCCTTAAAAAAGGATTCTTCCGATATTCTCCAGCCGGCGGATGCCGCGGGGAACAATCCCCATCTCCGGGATTTGGCGAACCGGTAAGAACCGTCCCTCCTGGCCGATACTTCCAGCAGGTATCTGTTATCGTAGCCGTAGTTCAGTATTCCCACAAAAGACCTTCTGGCATCGCCGATCGTGGAGGTGCCGGACAGCGATTGTTCCAGCGGTCCGCTGGCATTCAGTTCATCCTTTATGGACGACACAAAATCCCGCTTCAGGCCACCCATCAGGAAACCTTTGCTTTCGAGCTGCTCGTATAAGGCTATCGCGGAAACGTTGTGCCTGCCAAATTGCCGGGTGTAATTCAGCGAAGCATTCAGGGTAAGCTGATTGGCTTCGTTCATGTCCTGGGTAAGCTGTGTTTTATTCAGGTTGTTGACGTTGATCAGGCTTGCTTCACCATTGTCTTTATACACCATGTAAGGGGTGTTGAACACTTTATGAAAAGTGGAATTTCGGATAATGGAAACGGTGCCTTTCAGGCTGAGACCGGGTGTGAGAACGTCCAGCTTTTGTTCGGCGTTCAGCGTGGCGCCGAATGTTTCGATGCGGTTCCTGTCGTACCCTGACGCGCTGGTTTCAGCCACAGGATTGGGCTGGCCATTGATGTAGTTGAACTGTCCGGAAGAATTGTACGGCCGGTAGATCGGCGCGGCCTGTATGGCGTGCATAAAGATCGGATAAGCGTCCAGGCCGGCGGCATTGGTGTTGGCCCTGCTTGCATCTATGCTCAGCCCTACTTTCAGCGTGCTGTTGATCCGGGCGTCTACGTTGCTTCTGAGATTATACCTTTGATAATTATACTGGTCCCACATGCCATTCTGGTTGGTATAGCCCAGGGATGCAAAGTAGCTGACCGCTTCCGTGCCGCCGTTTACGGATATGTTGTGCTGACTTAGCATGCTATTGCCTTTAAAGGTTTCTTTAAACCAGTCTGTACTGCTGGTTTTGAAGCTTTCCAGTTGCTCCGCGGTAAAGAATTTGCTTGCCTGTGAAGGGTTAGAAGGATCAAAGCCGCCGTTCAGCTGCGCCTGGTTGCGGGTGATGCCATACTCGTAAGCATTCATCATATCCGGATACCTGGTGGGTCTTTCGATGCCGGTGGAAGCGGTATAGTTGATCACCGGCTTACCGATATGCCCGCGCCTGGTGGTTACCAGGATCACGCCGCCAACTGCCCTGGCGCCGTATACGGCCGTGGCAGATGCATCTTTCAGAATTGAAATACTGGCTACATCGTTTGCGTCTATATTGCCGAAATCATCTCTTACCACACCGTCTACAAGGATCAGCGGGCCGGGTTCATTCACCGAGCTTCTACCCCTGATCTGTATCCAGGCGCCTATACCCGGCCGGCCGGACTGTGTAGTGGCCAGCACGCCGGTAACACGCCCCGCCAATGCGTTGGTGATATTGGAGGTGGCGGTCTGTTTCAGCTCGTCCCCGGAAACAGTGGAAATAGCGCTGGTCAGGTTCGCCCGCGTCTGCGAGGTATATCCTTTGATGACCACTTCATCCAGCCCGCGGATTTCCTCCGTCATGGTAACATCTATTCTTACCCGGCTGTTTACGGGCATCCGCTGCGTTTTGTAGCCTACAATGGAAAACACCAGTACACCATTTGCAGGAACGGTGATGGTATAGTTCCCGTTTTCGTCCGTCACGGCATGCTTGCCGGAACCTTCTATCAGTACCGTAACGCCGGGCATCTTCCCCGATTTATCGGAAACCGTGCCGTTCACTGTTATATCCGCAACCGGCGCCGTGCCTGCAAATACAGGACTGTAGCCGGAGATGACAAGAAGGAAAAATATAAGTGCGGCTAATCTGTTTTTCATAATCGTTTTTTGATGAGTGCGAAAAATGTTTATTTACGGATTGATCCAGAGCTCAGCATCGTCGGCCTCGAAATTCGGGCTCCAGTTATCTCCGGCGTCATTCGGCCTGTCCATCAGGAAGCCGATCCTGGCCGTTCCGCCTACGACGTTAAAATCGATGCTCAATTGCGTGTATCCGTTGTTGTTACCTACCGCTTTCTTTACGTCTCCTTCCCCACCGTTGGCGACCAGGTACATTCCTTCCATATCGGTGGAATTGATCCATACCTTGAAGGTGTACTTGCCATCTTCCAGTCCGGTGACCTGCTGCGTAACAGAGCCGATGTAAGCCAGCTCATACGTATGTCCGTTCCCCGGGTCTACAGACGGCGTCCAGAAGAGCAGGCAGCGGGTACCTGTTTTCGGTCTTTCCGCGATAAAGAAGCCGCCCCATCCCGGACTGCCGGGATAGCTTACCTTCACGGGTTCCCAGCCGGTGACCACATAGCTGTCCTTGGGGTCCATCTCAAAGCCGGGATTGGCGATCGCTATCATTTCCGGCGCTGTTAACTTCGGCACGCGGATGCTGATGGTCCTCGAATTTTCGTTGCCGGTAGTGCTTTTGGCGGTGAGCACCACGTTGTACCTGCCGTTTGCGGGGTACAGGTGCGTAGGTGATTCTTCCGTGGAAACCGGACTGCCGTCGCCAAAATCCCAGGTGAAGGATATGCCGTTCACGGATTTGTTGGTGAACGTTATTTTCAGGGGATCGGCTGGGTCTTCCGCATAGGAGAAGTTGATCTGGGGAATAATGTCTACCGGCTTCGTAGTTACGGTCAGCTCTTTGGTGGATTCAATGCCGGTAACGCTGACTACCGTCAATGCGATGGTATAATCGCCGGGGGTGGCGTAGGTATATGTTGGTTCCGTCTCATTGGAAACGGGGCTGCCGTCGCCAAAATTCCAGGTGATGCTTTTGGCGTTCTTCGATTTGTTCGCCAGCCTGACCGTGAGATTCTCGGGAGCCTGGATGGTGGCGGTAAAGTCTGCAACGGCCACCACCCGCGTAAAGGGAGAAGTGTCTATCTCCCTGGTGCAGGATTCCAATATTCCCGTGACAAGCAGCACAAGGGACATTGTGGTAAAGATCTTTTTCATACTATCATCATTTAAATAAGTGGTGAATGATCATCGTTTATTTTTTTTCATAGAACAGTCGCCATTCCGACAGCTGTGTAGCCTGATCACCGTTGTTGGCCGTGATGTGCAGCCGGTACCAGGTATAGGGAACTGTGTTTTCAAACGAGTATACTTTCGTCTGCATCCTTTCCTCAAAACTTTCCTTTGCCTGGCTGTCCAGCTTCACCCACTTTTTACCATCTACAGACCCCAGCAGCTTCCAGTTGCGGGGATCTCTTTCAGGCACATCGTTTGCCGATGATATGGCGTACTGGTTCACGATGACCGGTTCGGGCGACTGGTACTGTACCCACAGGTTACCGGAGAAGCCGTAGCAGTACTTGGTGTTCCTGTTGTTATCAAACAGCTTGTCTACATCTTCC
The DNA here is from genome assembly GCF_007992715.1 of Chitinophaga cymbidii. Lineage (GTDB taxonomy): Bacteria > Bacteroidota > Bacteroidia > Chitinophagales > Chitinophagaceae > Chitinophaga > Chitinophaga cymbidii. Next base: position 58,592 of record NZ_BKAU01000003.1, on the reverse strand, counting down.
TCTATCTTTTCAGGAACGAACTGGGCTTTTTTTACGCCGCCGTTGTTGGTAATGTCCGTCACTTGCGCGGACAATGACTGGGCGGAAAGGGAACACAGGATGATCCCTATTCCACGGATCAATTTTCTTTTCATAACTGGAATGAATTGATATTTGGTTGTTTAAGAAATGTATATGCAATAAGCCGCCAGGCGCAGATCAGGTGATGATCTGCACCGGTGCATCCGCTGCTGTTCCGGTTGTTTCTAAAATGAAAGGGCTGTGCCCGCTGTGAAGTTTTTCATTTGCGGGTAATAGTATCCTACCCCGTTTTCCGCTTCCGGATCAAACTCTTTGAAAGGGCTCCAGGTAAGGAGGTTCGTTCCGGCAATGTACACACGTAATTTCCTGTTATTCTTCTTCAGCCAGGGCCAGTTGAAGGTATAGCCTATGTTGACCGTTTTCAATCTAAGATAGGATGCATCCCGCAGCCAGAAAGTGGAGTACCTGTTATTGTTAAAGCTGGCATCGATCGTGGTGCGCGGATATTTTGCATCTTTGTTTTCGGGCGACCATGCATCCAGCAGATAGGCAAATGAGTTGTACTTGCCGCCGCGGAAGAGCGTAATCGCTTCCATGCTCAGCATTAACGACCGCCTGGCCGCACCCTGGAATAAAAAATCCATGTCAAATCCCTTCCAGCGGAGACCTCCTGAAATACCGTAAATGAATTCGGGCAGCATATCATATGGACTGATCACATCCTGGTCCTGGTCGGTGATCTCTCCATCACCGTTCACATCCGCATATTTGATATCTCCCGGCGCCTGCTTCTGTCCGAATTGCTTTCCGCCGTACCATTTCTCCACTTCTGTTTCCGACTGAAAAATACCTACCGCGCGGTATCCTACCTGGAAACCGACCGGCCGGCCCTGCCGCTTCTCCCAGGAAGGGCCATTTACCGGATCATCTATTCTTGTAATTTCATTGGAGGCAAAGGTGCCCTGCACGCCCAGCTCATACTGCAGCGCCCGCGTGTGCCCGGTATAATGCAGCACCAGCTCCCAGCCATTGCTCTTCATCTCCGCGTAATTCTCCTTGGGCAGCGTTCTGCCGAATGTGGCCGGTACGGAACGGGCGCGGTTCCATAGCATATCCGTTGTTGTGCGGAAATAATAATCGAAATTCAGGTCCAGCCTGCCTTGCAGCACCGTTGCATCTACCCCGATATTGGCGGTGCGCAGCTTTTCCCAGGTAATATCGGGATTGGCGTATACGCCATTATACAGTACGATGGCAGCCTCATTGTCCAGTACCGGCGCATAGAATGGCGGAAAGCTTCCGGGGACCTGACCCTGTGAAAAAAAATATTCATCAAGGTATTGAAATGCGCCTACGTTATCATTCCCGGTGATGCCGGCGGAAGCCCGCAATTTCAGATCGCTGAAAAAGCTGGTGTTGCGTAAAAACGGTTCTTCGGATAAACGCCATCCGGCTGAAACGGAGGGGAAGAGCCCCCATCTCCTGCCGGGCGGAAACCGGTAGGAACCGTCGTAACGCACCGTGGCGTTCATCAGGTACCGGTTGTTATAAGTGAAATTCACGATCCCTACCAGTGACCGTCTCGCATCGTCAATGGCCGATCTTCCGTCTATCGTTTGCTGATCGGGGCCGCTGGCATAAAAGTAATCCTGCCGGTTGGTAGGGAACTGCCGGCGGCTGGCGTTAAAGTAATCGCTGTTCTGTTCTATCTGTTCGTATAAAGCCAGTCCGCTGAATTCGCTTTTCCCGGCGGTCTTCGCATAATTCAGCGAGATGTTGCAGGTGTTGTTGGTAAACTGCCGCGACTCTTCGAACAAAGAGGTGCTTATCTGGTTGCCGATACCGATGGACCGTATGCCGGTGATATTCCCCTGACCATCTTCGCGGTACAACAGGTAAGGCGTTCTCCACCATTTCTGGAAGTACTGCCTTCTTACCATGGCCGCAGTGCCTTTTATGGACAAGCCTTGCGTAATAAAAGGCAGTTGCTGTTCAAAGAACACGGTTCCCTGGAATACTTCGTCGCGCTGCATGTTCTCCCCGCTTTCCCTGATATCTGCAAGGGGATGCGGGATCATGGCATCATAGTATCTTCCGCTGACCGTATAGGCGGGAACGGTAGGCGGTGATTGTACGGTGTGCTCAAAAATGTTGTAGGCGTCCAGGCCGGCGGCGCGGGTAATGCTGCGCCTTGCTTCCAGGTTGAGCCCTGTGGTGAGTGTTGCGTTGATACGTGCATCTATGTTGGCTCTCAGGTTGATGCGCCTGAAATTATAGGAGTCCCATAATCCCCGCTGGTACGCGCTTCCCAGCATACCAAAAAAGCGCACGTGTTCGGAACCGCCCCTGATGGAAAGATGCTGCTGCGACAGGGAGCCTTTCTCTGATAAAACGGTCTTCCACCAGTCTGTACCGGCTTTGCCCGACTTGAAATCCTGCAGTTGCTGCGCAGTGTAAAACCTGCTGGCATGAACGGGATTATCGGGATCATAGCCGGCATTCAGGCTGGCCTGATTCCACATAGCAGCATATTCATAAGCGTTCATCAGGCGCGGATACCGGGTAGGGCTTTCCATGCCGATGGAGCCATTGTAAGTGAGCACGGGGCGGTCCGCCGTTCCTCTCTTTGTTGTGATCAGGATCACACCGCCGGCGGCCCTGGCGCCATATACCGCTGTGGCGGCCGCATCTTTCAACACCGAAATGGTTTCTACTTCGTACGGATTGATGTTACCATATTCGTCGTTCCTGATGATCCCGTCCACCACCACCAGCGGGCCCGGTTCATTAAGGGATACTTTTCCCCTGATCCGGAAATATGCTCCGATACCCGGCCGGCCGCTCGTGGTGGTTGCCAGTACGCCGGGTACCCGTCCCGCGAGGGTATTGGAGATATTCAGGGTCGGCGTCTTTTGTATTTCAGCGCCCGGCACCGTGGCGATCGAGCTGATAATATTTCTTTTCTTCTGCGCATTATAACCCACCACCACTACCTGGTCCAGGGACCTTGTATCATTTTCCAGCGTAATGTTAAAGGGCGCCGAACGTTTTTCCTTTAATTCCACTTCCCGCGTAACATAGCCTACCATGCGCACCTGTATGCCTGCCGGCAGCTTTACATGTTCCAGTATGAACGCTCCTGATGTATCCGATGTGGTGCCGCGGCCGGCAGCCTTGATAAGGACCGTTGCGCCCGGCAACGCCGCTCCCTCTTCGTTAAAAACCCTGCCCCGTATAGTACAGCTGCTGTCTGTTTCTTTTTTTCTGAGGAGAATGGCAATACTGCTCCGGTTCACCCTGTAAACAAGTGGGGTGTTATTCAGCAGCAGGTCCAGCGTTTCTTCCAGGGAACGCATGCCTGCCGGCAGGTTCCAGTGCTGGTATGGGCTCAGCAGCGCATCTACATAAGCAAACCTGAAATCGGTCTGCTGTTCTATTTTCTGTAGCCCCGCCACTAACGGCTCGTTTTTCAAGCTGATCGTAACCATTGTACTTTTTATATTTTGTCCTTTCACAGGCATCGCCGGCAATACATTGACGAATAAAAAGAGTAAAACAGGTATCAGAGAATCGAGGCGCATATAAACACATTTTCAGGAGACATCCTGGCGGAGCACGACATTGCCGTACAACTCCATAATGAAAAAATTCATAACTTGGAGAAGTTTTAAAGTCCTCGAAACACTTAAAACGCCAGGCTGCGCTGATCCTGAGTCAGTGTAGCCTCTTTTTTTGGTATATGCTTTATTCTTTTCCTGTACATCCATCACCATCCAGCCAGATGGTATCTTTTTCATGTTCCCACCTGATGTCCGTCACCGTGGTAATCACATCCAGCACCTGCTCCAACTTGCTGTCGCTCAAAAAAGTGCCTGTGAACCTGCAGTGCCGCAGATCCTTGTTACGGAACAGGATCGTTACATCGTAATGGTCATTCAGAACGGTAACGGCCTCTCCCAGCGTCATATTCTTGAAGAAAAGGTTCTGGCGTTTCCATGCCGTCACCTGCCGCACATCCACCTGCCGCTGTATAACGGCTCCTGAAGTTTTATCCGCTACGATCTGACCGTTCCTGGTAAGTATGCCCAGCATCTTTTCCCGTTCTGACACCTGTACCTTGCCACTGGCCACAGTGACCGTCACATCCTCTTCCGCGGGATAATTGCGGATATTGAACCGGGTGCCCAACACCGTGGTGGTAAACTTCCCGGTATGCACCACAAAAGGCCGCCCGGCATGTTCCTGCACATCAAAGTAGGCTTCCCCGGTCAGGTATACATCCCGGCTATTCTCCTGGAACACGGGCGGATAGTCCAGCTTGCTGTTACTATTCAATATAGCGGTGGTGCCGTCCGGCAAGCTGATCACCTGGCGTACGGGCCGCTGGGCGTGATCCGCAGACAGCGGCGCGGTCTGCGGTGCTTTCCTCTCCCGCTGCCACCATGCCAGCGCCAGGCAGGCAAATAACACCGCCGCTACTTTTAAAAGCCGTATTACAGGTTTATGCCTCTTTTTCTGATGCAGCCTGTTATAATCTATCTGCTGCGCGGCTGCCCGCTCCCGGATGCTTGCATAGATCTTTTCTTTATCTGCTTTCCCCGATGGCTGATATTCCGGCGGCATCTTATCCCATAACGCCAACATCTCTTCGCTGACCAGGTCATTCTCCGACAGCTGCGACATTAGCTGCCAGAACTCGTTCAATTCGCTTTTACTGCAATTGTTCTGTAAATATTTTTCGAACAGATATTTTAGCCTGATGGGATTGGATGACATAATTATAAGACGGCTAAAAAAAGGGGGTGGTACTATTGCGGCCGGGTAATAATTTTTTCCGGGGTCAGCATCTGAAGAATACGCCAAGCGCTATCAGGGGTTCGATATCATTACTTTTCAGGTAATGGCGGATGGATTTCAGGGCTTCCGCCATACTATTGCGGACGGTATTCCTGGATAAGTTGAGTTGCCGGGCTATCTGGTCATGTGTTAATCCCTTTTCCCTGCTGAGGGTAAAAATAAGGCGGCGTTGGGGAGATAGCTGAAGAATAGCCTGCTGAAGGATGTCACGCGATTCGCCATCCAGCAGCCGGTGATCGGCGCCACAGGTTTCCTCCGTTTCCATTTCACGCGCAACGATCCGCTTCAGCTTTTCATCGCGACTGGCTATCTTGAAAAAATCCATGGCTTTGTTGTAGGCTACTTTTCGCAGGAAGGCATCCAGATGCTGGATATCCAGCAGCAGTTCCCGGCCTGTCCATAATTTCAGGAAGATGTCTATCACGATCTCTTCGGTGATCTCCGGGGATTTGATGATCCTGATCAGGTAGCCGTACAGCTTTGCCCAGTACAGATCATAGAATTGCCTGAACGCGCGTTCATTGCCTTCTGCAATCTGTGACAGCAGCTCTTTTTCCATATCGGGGGGATGGGATGGCAAATTTCTGATTTTGATCGATACCTGGTTGATACTTGTCAAAAGTAGCAATTTGATGAGAAAAACAAGAGAACGGGTTAAAAAATGGACAGACGTACGTATAAAAAAACCGGTAAACCGCCCGTCGAGGCTGCGTTTACCGGTTAAACCTGATGTTCATGAAGAAAGGTCACTGTTGACAGATGACAGTTGCTATCTGCATTGATTCCCTTAAACCTGTCTGTTTGTCTTTGTTTAATGAACAACTATCACCTGTCATCAATTCCCTTTTCTTCTATTGATAGCCTTATTGATAGCCGCCGCCCAGTGAGCGGTAGAGGTCTACCATCGCTGTCAGGCGCTGGCGGCGGATATCTACCTGTGTCAGCTCGGCCTGGAGGCTGTTGCTCTGGGCGGAGATGACTTCGAGGTAATTAGCGAGGCCGCTGCGGAAGAGCAGGCGGGCATTGAATACGGCCTGCTGCGTGGTTTGCAGCCTGGATGCGGCTATCTCCTGCTGGTCCTGCAGCTTGTCCAGCTGCACGAGCGCATCGGTGACTTCACGCACGGCGTTGGTCACTGCCTGGCGGAAGGAGATCACGGCCTGGTCGCGTTCCACTTTGGCCACTTCCAGCTGCGTCTTTAAGCGGCGCTGCTGGAATACGGGCTGCGCGATGTTCCCGGCTACGGTGCCGAACAGCGAGTTGGGCATGGAGAACCACTTCCCTATCTCGTAAGCATTGAGCCCCCCGTTGGCCGTGAGGCTTAACGTGGGATACATGCTTCCCTGTGCTACGCCCACATTGGCATTGGCGGCTTTCAGACTCAGTTCGGAGGCTTTCACGTCCGGGCGGTTGGCGATCACTTCCGTGGGTACGCCGGTATGCAGACTGTCCCACAGCGGGAAACGTTCGAGCGTGCCGTTCCGTATAACCGTACCCGGTAGTTGCCCGGTGAGGATGCGGATGGCATTTTCCTGTATCGCGGCGGCCTGTTCCAGCTGAGGGATCAGTAGTTCCGCGGCCTGGCGCTGTGTGATGGCCTGTTGTACGGCCAGCTCCGTTACTTCCCCGGCGGTCTTTTGCATGCTGATCATGTTCACGATCGTATCACTGAGGGAAACGTTGCGGCGGGCGATGGCCAGCTGCGCATCGAGCATCAGCAGGTTGAAGTAGCTGTTGGCTACGTTCGCCACGATACCGGTCTGCACGGCCTTGGCGGCCTCGAAGCTCTGCAGGTAAGAAGCCAGCGCGGCTTCTTTCTGCCGGCGGATCTTGCCCCATACGTCTATTTCCCAGGAGATGCCTACGCCCAGCGTATAGTCTTCAATGTGGCTGGTCTTCAGGAACTCATTCAGGCTCAGCCCGTTCAGGCTGTTTTTGGACGGTATGTTGGTATTGGCCGTGGCATTGGCTGTTACGGAGGGCAGCAGGGCGGCTTTGGCCTGTTTTACGTAGGCGGAAGCTGCTTCAATGCGCTTCAGCGCTATCTGCAGGTCGAAGTTGCCTGTCAGTGCTTCGGAGATCAGCTGCTGCAATGCAGGATCGGGGAAGAACTGCTTCCAGGGCGCTTTGGCCACGGTGCTGTCTGTTGCGGCGGTATTACCGAATTGTGATGGCAGCGCCACTTCCGGCCGCTGGAAGTCCTTACCCACTTTGCACGCGGCGAAGGAAGCGGCTGCCAGTATAATTATCAGATATTTTGAATATTGCGTCATGATCCTTGTTTTACTTTATACGGTTGCTTCTTCCAGCTCTTCTTCCATCTCTTCTTCATAGACCCTTAAACCAGGGCGGCCGGTTATTCTTTCCTGCAAGTACTGGAATATTACATACAGCACAGGAATAATGAATACGCCCAATATTACACCGGTCAACATACCGCCGATGGCGCTATAACCAATTGAATGGTTGCCCACTGCGGAGCCTTTCTGCACAAATACCAGGGGTATCAGACCTACGATAAAGGCGAATGAAGTCATCAGGATGGGGCGCAGCCTGGCTCTTGCCCCGGCCAGCGCCGATTCAAGCAGGCCCATGCCGTTGCGCCGCCGCTGCACGGCAAATTCTACTATCAGGATGGCGTTCTTCGCCAGCAAACCTATCAACATGATCATACCGATCTGTACGTAGATGTTGTTGTCCAGACCGGCAAAACCGATGAAGGCAAATACACCCAGGATACCTGTGGGGATGGTCAGGATAACTGCGAGCGGCAGCACATAGCTTTCGTACTGAGCGGCCAGCAGGAAGTATACGAACAGGATGCTGAGCAGGAAGATGTAGATCTGCTGGTCGCCGGCGCTGATCTCTTCGCGGGTCGCTCCGGTCCATTCGTACCCGTATCCATGCGGCAACGCTTCTTTTGCGGTTTCCTCAATGGCTTTGATGGCATCGCCCGTACTGTAACCCGGCTTGGGCGTACCATTGATGGTAACGGCATTGAACATGTTGTTACGGGTCACTGTTTCCGGACCGTATACACGTTTGAGCGACACCATGGATTTTACCGGCACCATCTCGTTCTGGCTGTTCTTCACGTAAATACCATCAAGCGAGTGGATATCCTTACGATAAGGTACATCAGCCTGCGCTACAACACGATAGTACTTCCCAAAACGGTTAAAATCCGAAACATAGCTGCTGCCGTAGTATATCTGCATGGTTTGCATCAGATCGCTAACGGATACGCCTAGTTGTTTAGCCTTGAAATTATCCACTTCTACCTTATACTGGGGGTTACCCGCGGAGAAGGTGGTGAAGGCTGCGCCGATTTCCGGTCTTTGCATTAAAGCACCGATGAAAGCCCAGGCACTGTTACCCAGCTGGTCCAGCGGGCGGCCCTGCTTATCCTGCAACATGAACTCAAAACCGCTCACGTTACCAAAGCCCTGTACTGTAGGGAAGGTAAAGAAGAAGGCGCTGGCATCTTTCAGCTGGCTTGCCGGCCCATACATCATGCCGGTGACCTCGTCGATGTTCTCCACATCCCCTCTCTCCCCTTTTTCTTTCAGGCGTATAAAACCTGCGGCATACGGGGATGCGGCGGCATTGCTGATAAAGTTAAAGCCGTCCACCGTCCAGGTATGTTTCACTGAGGGGAACTGGCGGATCGTTTCGTCCAATTTCTGCGTGGACTTGTGCGTTCTGTCCAATGAGCTGCCCGGAGGTGTGTTCAGTGCATATAATACGAAGCCCTGGTCTTCCGTAGGAATAAATCCGGTGGGCGTCTTTCTTACCAATATAAAAGCTATGACGGATACAATCACCAGCAGGCCGATGGCAACTACCTTCCTGCGGATCAGGAAATTAAGGCTCTTGATATACCGGTTCGTCATAGCGCGGAAACCGGCATTAAAAGAATTAAAGAAGCGGCTTCCAAATCCCGTCTTTCCACCATGCTCACCGTGCGCGGGTTTTAAGAACAAGGCGCACAACGCGGGGCTCAGGGTCAATGCATTGATCGCCGAGATCATGATGGCAATCGCCAGTGTGAATGCGAACTGCCGGTAGAATACGCCGGCAGGGCCTTCCATAAAACCAACGGGTATAAATACCGCCATCATCACCAGGGTAATGGAAATAACGGCTCCTGATATTTCGTCCATCGACTTCAGCGTTGCTTTTCTTGCCGGCCATCGCGTGTGTTCCATCTTGGCGTGCACCGCTTCCACCACCACTATCGCATCATCCACCACGATACCGATCGCCAGCACCAGGGCGAACAGGGTGAGCAGGTTGATGCTGAAACCGAATAGCTGCAGGAAGAAGAACGTACCTAAAATGGCTACCGGCACCGCAATCGCAGGGATCAGCGTAGAACGGAGGTCCTGCAGGAATATGTAAACCACGAGGAATACCAGCAAAAATGCGATCACGAGCGTTTCACGTACCTGATGTATGGAGGCGTCCAGGAAGTCCTTCGCGTTGTACATCACCACTGTCTTCACGCCGGTAGGAAGATTCGCTCTGAAATCCACCAGCAGTTGTTCGATGTTCTCCAGAATCTCATTGGCATTGGAGCCGGCCGTCTGGATAATCGCAAAACCAGATGCCGGTTTACCGTCCAGCAGGTTGTTCGCGCCGTAGTTGAGCGACCCGAATTCTATACGGGCTACGTCTTTCAGGCGAAGCATGGACCCGTCGCTGTTGGCCCTTACAACAATATTCTCATAGTCTTCATTCAGGCTCAGCTTCCCTTTGTATTTCAATACGAATTCAAAGGTTTCCGTGCTGTTTTCGCCCAAACGGCCCGGGGCGGATTCTATGTTCTGATCCCTGATCGCGTTCAGCACGTCTTGCGGGGCAAGGTTATTGGCTGCAAGGCGGTCCGGCTTTAACCAGATACGCATGGAATAGTCCTTCGCGCCAAAGACCTGCGCCTGGGCTACGCCGGGCACACGCTGGATCTGGGGGATCAGGTTGATCTTGATATAGTTTTGCAGGAATTTTTCATCGTATTCTTTAGGTTTTTCACTATACAAACCCATGAACATGATGAAACCGTTCTGCACTTTCTGCGTGCTGATGCCTGCCGTTACCACTTCCGCGGGTAACTGGCTGGTGGCTTTGGATACCCTGTTCTGCACGTTTACGGCAGCGATATCCGGATCAGTCCCCTGTTTAAAAAAGACCGTCAGCACCATACTGCCGTCGTTATTGGAGTTGGAGGTCATGTAGGTCATGTTCTCCACCCCGTTCACTGATTCCTCTATCGGGTTCGCCACGGAACGGGCCACTACTTCGGCGTTGGCGCCGGGGTAGACAGCTGTTACCGTCACGCTGGGCGGCGCAATGTCCGGGAACAAGGTAACAGGCAGGGCGAAATATGATATGATGCCCAATAATAACAGGATTATGGACACTACCGTAGAAAGGACCGGCCTTAATATAAATCTTCTTAACATGATGAATTCACTTTTTAGCTCGTAAGCAAAATGGATTTTTTGTACCTCCTGTTACTTACAATTGTTTTGATTTGAGCACGCTATCCGCCGGTACCGGCTGTGGTGTGATTACAGCTCCATCCTTTAAATTGGCTGTTCCGGACAAAACGATCCTTTCGCCTGCTTTCAGTCCGTCGCTTACAAAATAAAAGTTGGCTGTTTTACCGGCGATGCGGATGGGTCTGCTGGCTACTTTGTTGCTGTCAGCTACTGTATATACCAGCACTTTGTCCTGGATCTCGAATGTAGCTTCCTGCGGTATGGTAATGGCGGCGGGAACTTCCCGTGCGAACCTTACTTTGCCGGTGTTGCCTGTACGCAGTATGCCGTCCGCATTCGGGAAGGTGGCGCGGAAGGTGATGGCGCCGGTTGTTTTATCGAACTGGCCTTCTACCGCTCCTATTTTCCCTTTCTGGGAGAACGTACTGTTATCTGCCAGTATCAGCTCTACCGGAGGTGCGTTCTTCAGTTTCTCTTCAAGCGTTTTGCCTGGAAAATTGTTCTTGAATGTGATGAAGTCCGCTTCGCTCATTGAAAAGTAGGCGTACATTTCATGTACTTCGGAAAGCACGGTGAGGGGCTGGGCATCGGTGTTGCTTACCAGGGCGCCTACTTTATAAGGAATCCTTCCTATATAGCCGTTCACCGGTGCGGTGACGAGGGTATAGCCTACATTGATCCGCGCACTGCCTACTGCCGCTTTGGCCTGGGCTAAAGCAGCCTTCGCTACCTCATAGTTTGCTTTCGCTGTTTTCAATTGTACGTCAGAAACCACGTTGCTGGCTACCAGGGGTTCCAGGCGGTCCACTTCCACCTTCGCCTTTTCAACGTTCGCCTGTGCTGCAAGCTGGTTGGAGCTGGCGCCGTTCAGTTGTTCAGCATATACTTTCGGGTCTATTTTAAACAAGGGCTGCCCTGCTTTTACATGCGCGCCTTCATCTACAAATATTTTTTCCAGATAGCCGGACACCTGCGGGCGCACGTCTACATTCACCTTTCCTTCCAGCGAAGCGGGAAATTCCAGGTACGTAGTAGCCGGGGCCGATGCAACTACCATCACCGGCAACTGCGGAGGCCCTTGCTGAGGCGTACCTGCCTGGGGAGCTGAACAGCCATATAGTAGTACAGCCAACATCAGGATGCCTGGTGCGTAACGGAGTGGCGTATGTGTGATCATTTTTTTCAGTAATCGTTTCATGTGTTATTATATTATAGAATTTAACGTGCGTTTGATTTAAGCCGCCAGGGCAGATATGATATTGAACATATCAGGCATGGCGTATGCTTTACCGCTTCTTTTGTGCAAAAAAGCAGTTAACATAGAGAACATACGGGCACAAAAATGCCTGTGTATTCAAAACATGGTGTGAAAAAAGGAAGACTAAACAACTGCCTGGGCTTGCAGTATATCCATCATCGTTTGAGATTGCTTTTTGTTACTGCTGTCGTAAAAAAAAGCGAGGGGGGATGATGGACTGATTACATTTTCATAATCTTATCGAATTGATGCGTTGAATTGACATTGCAAATGTAATACGTTTAAGCTATACGATGTATGTTCCAAATTGGGGGTTTAGTTGTACTTTTCACGGATAGTCTTTTGAAATCCTGCCGGCGTCAATCCTGTATGCTTTTTAAAGAACCGCGAAAAATAAGCATCGTCGTCAAAATTCAGTTCCCCCGCTATCTGCTTTACAGACAGCCTTTGCCAGAACAACAACCGTTTTGCCTCCATGATGCGCTTCGCATCGATGATCTGCTTGGCGCTGCGGCCGATGGCATTTTTTACCGTATCGTTAAGATGACCGGGCGTTACATGCAGCATTTCCGCGTAGTCGGATACCTGCACTTTTTCCCTGAAATGCTGGTCTACCAGTACTTTGAACTGGATGCCGAGGCCGTTGATGGAAATGTCCGCCCGGAAATCCTCGTCGTTCTCCGGCCGCGCGATACGCCCACAGGCAATGATGAAGGCGCTCAGCACGTTCCGGATCACGGCTTCCTTGCGCGGCTTGTCGTTCCGGTACTCATGGAGCAGGATGCGCGCGAAGGACAGCACTTCCTGCAGCTGGCTTTCATCCAGATGCACGATGTTATCCTTGAATATGCACTGCCAGCAGCTCAGCACACCGAGTGTTTCCGTAATGAGAAAGTCGTGTGTGAAATACAACGTGAGCACTTCTGCATCGGTGCTCATGCTATGCTGATGTACCTGGTCCGGCTCCAGCATGATAATAGCCGGCGCGTGGATAGTATGTTTTTCGAAGTCGATATACCCGGTAACTGAACCTTTCAGCAATATATTTATGTTATAGCCATCGTGACGGCGGGGCATGTTTAACCCTTCCCAGTTGAGATCTTTCAGGTGCATCAACTGGATGACAAACTGAGAGCTTTCGGTGATACTCTCCGGATCCCCGACGCTAATGAGCGATGTACGGCTATATTTAGTCAGTTGCATGAGATACGAATTTTATCAGGTTAAATGGTGCGGTGGTTATTCCACCTTTTGCTTTTCCCGGACGAGTACCAGGTCATTTATTTTTACGGTGATGGGAATGTTCCCTACCTGTACGATCGCATTCTTGTTGCGGAGCGCTGTTACTGTTCCTACCTGGTTATTGACTTTTATTTTTACACGGTCCCCGATCTTTATGTCGCCTTTGATCTCCTCGAACTTGTCCTGCACTTTTTTCTGGATCTTTTCATTGATCGCTTTTTCTTTCCGGCGGAAGAGCAATGCTTCGGCCTGCTTGATCACCTTCTGCTTGTCATCCGTCCGCTTCCACTCCGCTACGATCTGTTTGAGCTTGCGCTCCATGTCTTTCAGGTAAATGATCTCTTCTTCGCGGATCTTGTTCTGCAGCTTCAGGATGTTGTATTGCTGCTGCACACGTTCCTTGTCTGACAGCACTTCATATTCTTTCTTCAGTCTTTCATTCTCACGAAGCAGCTTCTGCAGCTCCTTTTCCCTGCTTTCCACTTTCTGCAGGTCCTGTTCCGCTTTATTCAACAGCTTGTCCAGCCGGAAATGTCCTTCATCCACCAGTTTTCTCGCGCGGTTGATCAGCGACTGGTCCAGCCCGATGCGCTGCGCGATGGAAAACGTGTACGAGCTGCCGGGTTTCCCTACGATCAGCTTGTACATGGGTTGCAGGTTCTCTTCATCAAAGGCCATGGCGGCGTTCACGATCCCTTTCACCTTTCCTGCCATGATCTTGAGGTTGAGGTAGTGGGTGGTGACGATGCCGAAAGCGTGTTTCCGGGCCAGCTCTTCCATGATCACTTCGGCAAAAGCGCCGCCCAGGTTGGGATCGGAGCCACTGCCCAGCTCATCGATGAAGAACAGCGTTTTGCCGTTGGCGTTCTCCATGAAGTGCTTCATGTTCTTCAGGTGCGAGCTGTAGGTACTTAGTTCAAACTCCAGGCTTTGCGTGTCGCCGATGTGGATCATCAGCTGACGGAAGATGCCGAGCTGGCTGGTGGGATGTACCGGCACCAGCAGGCCCGCCTGCAGCATGAGTTGTATCAGCCCTACGGTCTTCAGCGTCACCGTTTTTCCCCCGGCATTCGGACCGCTGATGACGAGGATGTGATGATCCTTGTCCAGCGACATATTAACGGGAATGGTGGGCTTGCCCTGTTTGCGGTTATACAATAGCAGCAATGGGTGATAGGCTTCTACGAGATGCACCTGCGCATGCGGCACGAGCGTCGGGTAGTTGCCGTTGATGTCCAGGGCGAGCCGGGCTTTGGCCCGGATGAAATCGAAGATGCCGAGGATATCATGATAGCCTTCCAGCAGGGAGTGGTACTGCTGGAGCTGTGCTGTAAGGGTGCGCAGGATCTTGTAGACCTCGCGTTGTTCATCCCTTTCCAGCGAGAACACTTCGTTATTCAGCTGAATGGTTTCCTCCGGTTCCAGGAACGCGGTACGGCGGGTATCTGACTCACCGTGCAGGATTCCTTTCACCATGCGTTTCTGTTCGGCAAAAATGGCCACTACCCTTCGTCCGTTCAGAAAGCTTTCTTCAATGTCCGCCAGGTAGCCCTGTTTCTGCAGCTTGCCAAGGATGCGGTCAAACACCCTGCGCAGCTCCGTCCGCTTCCGGAAGAGGGACATCCTGATCTTCGCCAGCTCGGGCGTGGCATTGTCCCGCACCTGCCCCGCTTCGTCCAGCACTTCATCTATCAGCGAAATGATCTTCTTTTCGTAATATGTCTTCGCAATGACCTCATACAATCCCGCATAGGTCACTTTTCTGTCGGCGTCAAAAAAACGCGCGATGCTGCTCATGTTGTCCGCCAGCTTCCTGAGCTGCATGAACTGTTCCCCGGTGAGCACCGATCCCTGGATCTCCAGGAGGCGGAGTTCCCTGCGGAGGTTCAGCACAAAGTCGTTGGGGAAATGCTGTTGCAGCAGTATCAGCTGTTTATATTCATGCGCCTGCTGCAGCGCGGTTCTCACGTAATCTATATGGGTATGCAGTCGCAGTTCTCCGGCCATTTGTTTGCCCAACTCCGTTTTACAATGCTCCTGCAATAATCCTTTTACCTTGTCAAATTCCAACTGCACCGGCGCCGACTCTGGAAAATACTTCACCTTCTTGTCTGATTTTTAATAGTTACCGGCTGCCGGCCCATGCAGCCCTTCCTTTTTTTGTTCCCGCAAAGTTGGCCTATCCGTCTGAATTGATAAAAAATGATTGATCAACAGACTGTCATGAGTGACAAATGCGGTTCGTCATTTCATGTGTTTTCCAAAAGAATGTTAAAGTTACTTAACTTGTTGAACCAATACGCCAGGTATATCGTAATTTGATGTACAGATCAAATTTATGATACGATTGACAAAACACCTGCTGTCCGCCTGCCTGCTGGTTACCAGCCTGGCCTCCTGCGCACAGCAGCCGCGGCAAACAGAAAAAGTACCCGAAGATATGACCATTGACAAAAACATGAAAACAGCGCAGGCTACGTTCGGCACCGGCTGTTTCTGGTGTACGGAAGCGCAGTTCCAGCAGCTGGAAGGGGTGCTGAAAGTGGAATCCGGCTATTCCGGGGGCGCAAAGCCCCATCCCACTTACGAAGAGGTGTGCACCGGCACCACCGGCCATGCTGAAGTAGTGCAGATCACCTACGACCCGGCAAAGATCTCTTTCGAGACGCTGCTGGAGGCGTTCTGGCAGGCGCATGACCCTACCACGCTGAACCGCCAGGGGAACGACATCGGCACGCAGTACCGCTCTGTGATCTTCTATCACGATGAGGAACAGCACCGGCTGGCGGAGCTTTACAAGAAGAAGCTGGATGAGTCCAAGGCTTTTGATGACCCTATTGTGACGGAAATAACGCCTTTTAAAGCGTTTTATGTGGCGGAGAACTATCACCAGGATTATTATAACCTGAACGGCTCACAGCCGTATTGTTCTTATGTGATCCGGCCGAAGCTGGAAAAATTCAAGAAAGTGTTCAAGGATAAGCTGAAGAAGTAGTCAACCCGGAAAATAGACAATTAGAATCGCTATTATACCCTTTCATAGGGGTTGTAGCGATTTTTTTATTGGTGGTAGCCCGAAATGGCAGTCAGGATCTCCCGGGTATTCGGCGGAAATGCCGACGTATGGATACGGTTGCAGACGAAGTACGATCTGCGGAAAGCAGAGGAAAAAATAGAGAAACTACATTACAGGCACTCCGCCTGACGGCTATAACGCCTCAAACTTCTTGTCGCCCTTGTATAACCAGGACAGCAGGAAATACGCGACAGCCGTGATGATCAGCACATAACCAATAAACCCCACTGTCATAGCTGTTTCTATGCTCATCCAGCTGTAAAGTTCCGCAAAGTAGGCCGCCACTGCCAGTATAATCCCTGTTATACCGCCGATGATGGTGATCGATTTCATAAGGTCGTTTTTGGGTTAATCTGATATTCGGTTACATGTTCCTTTAGCTTATAACGTGCCAAACCGCAAAAGGTTAACAGACAGGAAAAAAGAAAAACGGGATGTGGAAAAAATCGGGGCTTTATGGGGAAAAGGGTACACGGTACGCATTAAACAAAAAAGCAATAACATGTCGTTATTGCTTTTTTGTTTACCCTGAAAAGGGGAGATTATTTCTTCGCGAGGTCCTTAATACGGATATTCCGGAAGCGGAGAACAGAGCCGTGGCCCAGGAAACCGATGTGTCCCTTATCCCTTTTCAGCCCCGGATGTTCTTTATGGTCCAGCGTACCGTTATCGCGGGCATCTGCAATATCGCCGTCCAGGATCACGGTGCCGTTGAGTTCCACGGTGATATGCGTGCCTTTTACTGTCACCTGCTCATAGTTCCACTCTCCCACCGGCTTCAGGAAGCCGCGTTTGGCGGGGATCACCCCGTACACAGAGCCGTGGTACTGGTATATGTGCAGATTCTTGTAGATATCGGCCTCATTGTCCAGTATCTGCAGCTCCATGCCTTCGTAAGCCGCATTGCCGGTCAGCGGTGCGCGGATACCCAGGCCGTTGTTGGCGCCGGGCGTGAGCTGGAACTCGAAGCGGAAAATGAAATCGCTGAATTCATCTTTCGTATAAAGATTACCACCGCTGCCCTTTTGCGGAGAACAAAGGATATCGCCGTTATCGATCGCATAGCCGGAAGTGTTGCCGGTCCACTGATGCATGTTGGTGCCATCAAACAGTATCCTGTAGCCTTCTTTCTTTTCTTCTTCGCTGAGGGTGAACGGTTTCACCTGCTCGAACTCACGGATATAGAGGTTGCGGTATGCCACATAGGTGCCATGCGCCTGCAGCTCTATCTGCTCTTCTGTGAAGATGGGCAGTGCGCGGTCCCAGTAATTTTCCAGCATCACGTTGTTCACCACCAGCTCACCGTTGAGATACACCGTTACGCGGTCGCCTTTCATGATGATGCGGAAGTTGTTCCACTCCCCGATTGCATTGTCTGCTACTTTCGAGGGTTTGGCGGGATTCTGCTGGTTGTTGTACAGGCCGCCGGAGCCTACCTGCGCGCCTACGTCGTGACGCGCGGTGTCCCATATCTGCACCTGCGGGGTGCCACGGAGATAGATGCCTGCGTCGCCGTCTTTCGTGATCTTCCAGTCCACGAACATTTCAAAATCACCATATTTTTTTTCTGTACACAGATTATCGCCTTTGCCGGTGAAGATCAGCAGGCCGTCTTCCGCTTTCCATCCGGTGCGCATTTTCTCATCTGCTTTCGCCTGTTCTTTTTGCAGGGTAGCAGCATTCATTTTTGCGCGTTTGACGGGATCGGCAACAAGCCCTTTCCAGCCTTGCAGGTCTTTTCCGTTAAACATGGAAACGAATCCTTCGCCTGCGGGCATTTCCGCGAGGTATTTGCGGATCGCTTCGCGCTGGTAATCGGCATCGCCGCCTTTGAGCACTTTCGATGTTTTTTCCAGCAGGCTGCGCACCAGTGCGCCGTTGTACGTTTTATCCGCCAGTGCGATGTTCATCACGGCCTGGGCGGCTTCCTGCTCTACCGCGGGATCGTCCAGGTAATTACCAGCGAAGAGCAATGCGGGAAATGTTTTGCATTGTTCGGTCTGTTGCAAAATGGATTTCTTCACTGCCGCGTCCGGGGACAGTTCCATGGCGTCGCGCAGCATAAGGAGGCGCTGGTCTGCCGTGCCGGCGGTCTTTGCCAGGCGAACGAAGCCTTTGAGGGCAGTGTTGCGGTAGTCCTTGCTGTCCCGCGCGATCTTCAGCAGTGCGCTGGTAGCCGCGTCATCGGTCCATGCGTTGAGCGCTTTCACGGCGGCGGCCTTCTGGGAGGGGCTGCCTTTTTCGAATGCGCCGGCAACGACTTTCAGGGCGGCGGGACCACCGATCCCGGCCAGCACCTGGTAATAGCGTTCCTGTTTGGCAGGGGCTTCCTTTTCCATTTGCGCGATCACCGGTGCGGCGTCTGTAGCCGCGCTGACCACCGCGGCCTGCAATGCCCTGATATCCGCCGCATTTTCCGCACCGGACAACAGCGTGAACAATGTTGACAGCTGACTGCTGCCTGCGATGTCTTTCAGGCTGGCATACGCGGCCGTGCGGACACTTTCATCCGCAGATCTTGTGAGCGGCAACACGTCCTGGAAGCGGCTGTCCGCCTTGCGGGACGCAAGCACGTCTATCAGCGCCACCTGCGCGGCAGGCGGCATGGCGGCAATTGCGGCGCCGGACTGGCTGACCACTTCGTTGCCTTTAATGGTTTTAAGTACGTCCCGTACGGCTACCACTTCTTTCGCATCGCCTTTCTTCAGTACTTCGAGCAAAGCGGGAATAGCCTGTGCGCCGCCGGTTTGTCCGGCTGCGGTGATGGCCGCCAGCCTTACGTCCGCGTCTTTATCTTTCAGCGCCTTCGTGATAGCGGGCAATGCTTCAGCGGCTTTATGCGCACCGAGCATGGATATTACCGCGGCCTTGCTGCTTCCTTTGGCTTTGCCGAGGGCTTTCAGCCAGCGTGCGTTGTTGCCGGGGCTTTGGAAGGCGCCCGCGAATTTCAAAGCAGCGTCGCGGTATTCCGTTTGCGGATCATTGACGGCGGCGAGCAGCCGGGGCATGCTTTGCGCACCTTCGGCTTTAGTGAGCACATACAATGCGGCGGTGCGCACATGTACTTCTTTCGCTGCTTTCAGCACTTTGTTCGCAATGGTGGCAGCTTCGGCAGACTGGCCGTTTTCAGCCATCTGCAGGGCGCTCAGCAGGTAAGATGATGTTGCATTGGTGACATCGTATTTATAACCGGACTTTGCGGCCGCCGAGGCGGATGCGGGTGATGCGAGCTGAGACAGGGCATACATCGCTGTTTTTGCCAGCATCGGGTCCCCTTTCGTCAGCAGGGCGGTCAATTCGCCGGTGGCGTTCGTCACCCGCGCATCGCCGATGGCCTGCGCCAGTATCTGCTGCGTACGTCCGTTCGCTTTGGGCAAGGCTTCCAGCAGGGCCTGCTTTGCCGCGGGCGTGCTGATCTTCACCAATGTGCGCGCGGCGGGATCGCAAAGGCGCTCATCTAACAGGTAAGGTTGTACGAAACTGACAGCCTTGTCATCTCCCACCTGCTGCAGCTGTGCAATGATAAATGCCTTGTTCTCTTTATCGGCCATCTGCTGCAATGCTTTGCAATAGGCAGCGGAGGCAACTGCGCGTTCCTTTTCCTTTCCGGCCTGGGTCACGTAGAACGAGTAGCCGCCCAGCGCGTATTCTATCGCGGTGTTATCACCTTTGCCGGGCGCGTTCATCATGGCGGCCATGCCGGTGATGCCTTCTTCGCCAAGGGCTGCCATTGCTTCCATATTGGCTTGCAGGGCGGCTTTGCCGGCGGCAGGCTGCTGTGCGAGCAGGTCTGCTATTTTGGTATCCGTTGTACGCATATCGGGCTTTGGCTGTGCCATTACGGCCAGCTGCAGCACGCAGCATGCAACGATGAGGAGTAGTTTTTTCATTATACTGAATTAAATAAGATCAATCATACAAACTAAATGGTCCAGGGTCCGCGCATGGGCTGGAAGATCAATTTATTGGCGCCCTCATCGCCGATAAACTCCTGTTTCACCGGGTCGAATTTCAGGTCGCGGCCAAGCTGCAGCGCTATTTTGCCCATGTTCACGATGGTAGCGGAACGGTGGCCGTTCTCTTCGTTGAGCGCGAATTTCTGCCGTTTTTTCACGGCTTCCACAAAGTCGGTGACCTGCGGTTCGGGGTCGGGGAATGCGGCGAGCTTCTTTTCCAGGTCCGGGATATCGGACTTGAAACCGGGGTACAGCTTGCCGTTCGGCCCTTCGATGTAGGCGGCTTTGGTTTCCGTGCCGGCGCCGTCCAGGATGATCTGGCATCCGTCCTCATACGTGTAGGTGATCTTGCGCCAGGTGCCTACCGCGTCGATGTGCTGCTGCGGTGCGTCTACCTGCACGGAAACGGGACTGGTATTGTCTTTCCCGAGGAAGTACTGGATAGGGTCCAGGTAATGCTGGCCCATGTCACCCAATCCTCCGCCATCGTAATCCCAGTATCCGCGGAAGGTGCCGTGCACACGGTGGGGATGGTAGGGTTTGTAGGGAGCGGGACCGAGCCACATGTCATAGTCCAGCTCTTTGGGAACGGACTGCGGTGTGAGATTGGTTTTGCCTACCCAGAAGAATTTCCAGTCGAAACCGGTATGGCGGCTGACGGTGACTTTCAGCGGCCATCCGAGCAATCCGCTGTTCACCAGCTTTTTGATCGGTTCTACCGTAGTGCCCATACCGTAAAAGCGGTCGGAAAAGCGGAACCAGGTATTGAGCCGGAAGATGCGGCCGTGCTGCTGGACAGCTTCCACGAGGCGCTTGCCTTCGCCGATGGTGGCGGTCATGGGCTTTTCGCACCAGATGTCTTTCCCGGCCTTGGCTGCGTCCGCGGCGATGATGCCGTGCCAGTGCGGCGGCGTGGCTACGTGCACGATGTCCACTTCCGGCAGCTGTATCAGCTCGCGGTAGTCGGTGAATGTTTTAACGCCCCTGGCTTTGTCTTTCAGGGCGTCCAGCCCTTTCTGGATATGTGTTTTGTCCACATCGCAGATAGCCACTACCCTTGTGCCGGCGTAACCAAAGTGACCGCGGCCCATGCCGCCGGTACCCACTACCGCCTTGGTCAGCTGGTCGCTCGGGGCCAGGTAGCCGCGGCCCAGTACATGCCGGGGCACGATGGTGAATGCGGCCAGGGCTCCCACGGAGTTCCGGAGGAACTTCCTCCTGGAAGAATGGTTTTCTTTATTTCCCATGGTGTATAAGTGAATTTCCTTACAAAATACAAATTAGAATCTGTGCTTGCTGCTATAAAAAATAAAAGGCAAACGGGCGCAGTGTCCCGTTTGCCGGCGTGCTATCAAAACAAACTAGTAATCTTCGTTCTGCTCCATGTTGGGATTGGAGAGCATTTCCCTTTCGGGGATGGGCCAGTAGTAGTCGCGGGCGCGGTAAACGCGGTCCTGCACCAGGATGGCTTCTCCTGTATCGGGGTCTGTAGCGCCGTACACGGAGCCATTCATCACGGTGTTCACGATGCCCCAACGGCGGATGTCGAAGTAGCGCTGCCCCTCGAAAGCCAGCTCTGCCTGGCGCTCACGGCGGATGAAGGCGCGGAGTTTCTCCTGTGTATTGTACCTTGCGAAGTCTACATCGGGCATGCCCGCGCGGGAGCGGATGTCGTTGAGGTGGACGGCGATATCCGGATTCTGCCAGTCGTTCAGCTCCACGAGGGCTTCCACGTAGTTGAGCAGTACTTCCGCGTAGCGGATGAACATGAAGTCGAGATTGCGGGGGCCGGACTGGCGGTCTTTCGGATCGAGGTATTTACGCACCCAGTAGCCTGTAGCGGTAGATTTCTGCACGCCGATCTTGTCCGGGTTTTGCAGGGAAGGATCAAATGGCTTCAGGATGTAGGAGCTTTGCACGAAAGATTGACCGGGATAGAGGACAGAAGCAGACAGGCGCGGATCGCGGTTGTTGTTGTAGTTGGGATTTCTGCGGTAGATGTCCACAGAATCCGGACCAAGCTCCTGAATAGTGTATCCCTGTTTTGTTTCGTAGTTGTCCACTACGCTCTGGGTGGGCGACAGGTAGGTTTCCCCGCCGATGCCGTAAGGCGCGAAGGTGGTCCATGCGCTGCCGCAGCCGTTCACTTTGAACCAGATGCGTTCCTTGTTCAGCTCTCCCGCATACATAAATAATTCGGAGTAGCTGTTGGCCGGATTGGAGGCGCGGTAGAGGCTGTGCTTACCGGAAGTGATGACGTTCTTCGCGGCGTCCCTTGCTACGTCGTACTTCTTGTAGTACATGGCTAACCGTGCCAGTAATGCGTAGCAGGCGTTGGCGGAAATACGCTTTGCATCGTTATTGTCGTATTCCGGGGGAAGGTTCTCTCCGCATATCTTCAATTCCGAAGCAACGAAATCATATACTTCCTGCTCCGTGTTCCTTTTGAGAAAATTTTCGTTGGGCGTGAGCGATTTTGTAACGATGGGGATGCCGCCGAAGTACAGGAGGCATTCCATGTGGTAATAGGCACGGAGCGCACGGGCTTCGTATTTCATGCGTTCTTTCAGCGCTTCGTCCATGAAACATTTGTCTACGTTCTCCAGGAAACGGCAGGCACGGCGGATATCCAGGTAGTTATCCCGCCAGATCCATTCCGCCACGTCCCAGGTGGCGTTTTGCAGTCCGCGGGTGTATATGTCGTAATTACCACGGTTCTCTCCCCTGCTCACACCTTCGTCCGTCATGCCGGAGATAAGCATCACGTTACGGCCGGAAGACCCAGCGGGCACGCCGGCATACACAGATTCCAGCGCACCGGTGGCGTTGGCTTCTGTATTCCACCATTCGCTGTCGGATATCTGGGTGGGATGATCGTTGGTGAGGAATTTTTCGCAGCCCGACAACGTTGTGATACCAGCACAGGCCGCGATCCACATATAGGAAAATTTCATTTTTTTCATAATTGCTGATTTAGAATTGAACGTTACATCCTACCATATAGGTTTTCATAATGCCGTAAGTCCACTGGTTGCCCTGGCTTTCGGGGTCTGTCAGCTTCATGCCAGTGATCACAAATGGATTCTGTGCGTTCGCATACAGGCGGATGTTACGGATGCCCATGCGTTTCAGGCCAACGGTCTGCAGGTTGTACCCCAGCTGTACATACTTCAGGCGCATATAAGCGCCGTCCTGGAACCAGAAATCCGATGTCAGCTTGTTAGACGCGGGTGATGTATTCAATCGCGGGAACCGGGCATCGGTACGTTCAGGCGTCCAGTAGTTCTCGGAATAGTATTTAGTGGGCACGCCGCCGTCGAATGACATGTCCAGCGGGTAAGCCAGCATACCGGCTAACAATACATCACTATTGGAAACGCCCTGGATGAGCCATTCGAGGTCCCAGTTCTTATAGCCGATGCGGAAGTTCGAGAAGTAATCCACTTTAGGCGTTCTGTTGCCGATCAGCTTCTGATCGTTTCCGTCGATGATGCCGTCGCCGTTCTGATCCACATATTTGATATCGCCGGGCAGCTGGCCGGTGAAGATGGGCACTTTGCTTTTGCCGTCCGCTTCAAAATCATCTGCCTGCAACAGGCCGTCGGATTCGTAGCCGTAAATGCTGTTGATGATATTATTTTCCTGGTCAATCCGTGTTCCATCGATGTACGGCCCGCCTTTCAGGGAAAGGATCGTATTCTCGTTGTAAGTGATACCGGGGCGGATAGATATGCTCCAGTCCTTTCCAAAATTTTCATTGTAATTCACCGCTAGTTCCAGGCCCTGGTTACGCACTTTGCCGGCATTGATGGGAGGCGTGCCGAGGCCGCCGACGTAGGATACCGGAGGGGTCAACAGAATACCATCCGTTCTTTTATCGTAATAATCAAATGTTACTTCAATACGATTGCTATACAATCCCAGATCAAAGCCAATATCCAGCAGGTTCACCGTTTCCCAGGTGATATCCGGGTTACCCCAGGTGCTTTCCACACCGCTTGAAGTATTGATCAGATTTTGATAGAGATAGGGGTCAATGTTCTGGTTACCGAGCTGACCATAGGACGCCCGGAGTTTCAGGTTGCTGATCGTGCGGGAATCTTTCAGGAAATTTTCCTTGTGCATGTTCCAGCCCAATGCTAGAGAGGGAAAGTAACCGTACTTATGGCCCGGGCCGAACTTCGAGTTACCATCCATGCGGAACGCGGCTTCCACCAGATATTTGTCGGCATAAGAATAATTCAGCTTGCTGTAAGTGCCGAGTATAGACCATATGTCCCACTGTTTGCTTTGCGTTTCTTCCTGCGAATACCCAAGCAATGCAAAAAAATGGTGTTTGCCAATATCGAAGGTATAGTCCGCGGAAGCGCTGGCGTAATAGTAAGTGGTACGGCCTGTCTCATAAGTACGCTGCTGCCCCCACGTCTGTACCAGTTGGCCTGTGTAATAATCGAAGAAATGATAATTGTTTCTGCTGGTCCGTGTTACATCACTGTTCAGGCGGTAGCTGAACTGTCCTTTCAGGTTCAGGCCGGGTATTACTTCCCATTTGGGTTGCAGGTTGATGCTGCTCTGCATGGATTCATATTTTCTGGCGCCGCCTACTTCCGCATAAGCCAGCGGATTTACGATATCCACATAGCGGCCGTAGATGGCGGGTGAACCATTAACCATAGGGTATTTAGGCAGGATGGTCGGCGGAACACGGTAAATGTCTTCCAGCATGCGGTTACCGTCATTGCCGTTCGGGCGATTGGGATAGCTGACATTGCGTTTAATGGCCAGCATGTCCACATTTACGAGAAATTTCTTGCTGAGGGAAACGGAGGTGTTTGCCCGGATATTGTATTTGCGGGAATTGCTCACCGGCACCATGCCGTCATGGAGCTGGTAATTAGCCGTGAGTGCAAAGCGGGCCATACTGTTACCACCGCTCACGGAAAGCGAATGACTGGTAATGGCCGGATTCTTTTTGATGATCACATCCTGCCAGTCCGTATTGGGATATTTCACCGGATCAACGCCCATGCGGGTGCTGTCGATCGCATCCTGCGTATAGAACGCAGGCCGGCCATTGTTTACCAACGCTTCGTTATACATCGTCATGTAAGTAGGCCCATCCACCAGATCAGGCATGGTAGAAGGGGCCTGTATGCCAAAATACCCGTCGTAGGTCACCGCTACCCTTCCCGGCACACCGCGTTTGGTAGTTACCAGGATCACCCCGTTACCGCCGCGCGCGCCATATACGGCCGCAGCCGCCGCGTCTTTCAGCACGGTGATGCTCTCCACGGTCAGCGGATCAATGAAGTCCATATCCATCGGAATACCGTCTACCAGTACCAGCGGATCACCATTATTCAGCGTGGTCAGGCCGCGGATTTTGATGGAAGCGGCATCGCCGCCGGGAAGGCCGGAGCCCTGGCGTACCTGCAGACCGGTCACACCGCCCTGCAACGCCTGTGATATCTGCGTCACCGGCTTGCCGGACATCCGGGATTCCACATCCACCGACCCCACAGAGCTGGCGATATGTTTGCGCTGCAGCTCGGAAAGCCCCACTACCACCACCTCATCGAGCGCGGAAATATTTTCTTTCAGCGAAATAGTCAGGTTACTTAGCGGGCGCGTCACGGTAAATTCTTCGGGATGATAGCCCATGAGCGAGAAAATGAGTACATCATTCTTTGTAGCACGGATGCTGAAATATCCATCGGCATCCGCCATGGCGCCTTTATTGGAATCCTTGATACGGACGGTCACGCCGGGAATGCCCTGCGGTGGTTCGTGCGTATCGTAGATGCGGCCTTTGATCACAAAGCCGGTGTCTTCCTGCAGCGGCCTGGTGGAAACGGGCAGGTCTTTGGACACGATGGCCACCTGCTTTTTGATAATGCGGTAAGTGAGGCGGGTATCTTTCAATGCCAGGTCCAGCACGTCCCGGATGTCGCGGTCCTTTACGTCCAGCGTAACTTTCTGGTCGGCGCTGATCAGCTCATCTTTATAAAAGATGCGCCATTCGCTTTGCAGCTTGATCTGCGAGAAAAGATCCGGCAAGGTGCCTTCCTTCATCCGTACGGTAATCCTGCCCTGCGAGAAGGATTCGGATGAAAAGGCGCAGGAAATTCCCACGAACAATAAAAAAGTAGTCAACTTCATAATCCGTAGCACTTTTAATACAGCGCTTCCCCTGCGCGGGAAGCGCTTGCCGACATGGATTTTTTGCATACATTTACGATGTTTAATTAAGACAATAGTTAAGCCTGTCCCGATGCCCATCGGGACCAGTAACCGGAAGATGTTTGCACCATCTTCCGGATTTTTTTTATAAAGCGATCATTGGTTGCGTATGCTGTTACTTCTTTTTCAGTATGATGCCGTCTGTTGTGCGTTCATACTTCAGACCGGTGCTTACGCTGACGGCGTCCAGCACAGTGCTGATATCGTCCGCCAGGTCCAGATCACCGGAAAACGTCGATTTTGAATTGGTTTCGGTGGTGATAAGAATATTAAAATACCTGCTTAGTTTTTTCAGGATGTCCGGCAATGGCGCGCGGGTGAACACCAGGCGTCCGTCTTTCCAGGCGGTATAGGCCAGTATATTCACGTGTTCCTTGCTGATGCCGCGGCCCGCCACGGAGTAGCCGGCTTTGTAACCCGGCGTCAGCAGCTGTTCCGCATCACCGGCGTTGGCATTTACTTTTACGCTGCCCTGCACCAGCACAACGGTTTGCTCGGCATCGTCCGCATACGCGCTGATATTGAATGCGGTGCCCAGCACGCTGGTCTTCAATTCGTTCGTAAATACAAAAAAGGGCTGGTCCGCCTGCTGCGCCACATCAAAATAAGCCTCCCCTTCCAGGAACACTTCCCTGCTTTTTCCATTGAACACCACCGGGTATACCATGCGGGAACCGGCGTTCAGCCAGACTTCCGTACCGTCTTCCATGATGATCTTCGCACGGCGGCCATAGGGAACGATCAGCGTGTTATACTGTATGTCACTACCTGCGCCCTGCTCGTACTGCTGCTCTTCGTTCACCATCACCCGGGTGCCGTTCTGGCCGTAGGTCAGCGAAGCGCTCGCGCCGCTCAGCGTCACCTGCCTGTTGTTGCCTAATACGAGCCTTGTTTCGGTGGAGGTATCCGCAACAGGCTGCTGCTGTCTTGCAAATGCGAGCACGCCGTTTTCGGCGGCGGGTTTCTCCCGCAGCATCCACCATCCGGCAGCGGCCAGCACCACCACAGCCGCCGCTACCTTCCACCAAAGACGGCGGTAGACCGGCTTTTCCTCCGATATGCTGTACTCGATCCGCTCCCACAGCACGGCTTTTTCCTCCGGCGCCAGGGCTTCATTCCCCGCCGCCTGGACGATCTGCCGTACATCGGGCTCCAATGGGTCCTTTTCACCGGAAGGCTGTTCGTTTCGCTGGCTCATGCTTGATTTATTGTATAGAGTGAGAAATAGGCGGGATATAGACGCCGGGATCAAAAAAAATTTAAAAAAGACAATTGAAGAGGCAGATCACCAGGTAATATACGGGTACGCTTTTGAGCTGCTCACGCAATTGCTGGAAGGCGCGATAGGCCAGGGTGCGGCAGGTGGCAATGCTGATCTTCATGATCTCCGCCACCTCTTCGTAGCTTAGTTCCGTATTATAACGCAGGTACAAAACCTCCTTCTGCCGCGCCGGCAGCAGTTGCAGGGCGGCAGACAGCCGGCGCAGGGTTTCCTTCTGTTGTTCGCCGGCCATGATGTGATGCTCGGTATCATATTCTATCATGAAAGCGGGGTCTGCGTAAGCGCCCAGGTGCAGGGACATTGATTTTTTCCGTACCTCATGCAGCTTGCGGCGGAAAGCGCCAAGCAGATAAAAACGGATGTTCACGGACGGGGAAAGGTTCCGGTGATAACGGTGGAGGTCCACAAACAGATCGTGCATACAGTCCTTCACCGTTTCTTCCTCCCGGAAATAGCGCAGGCCATAGCGGTACAGCACATCAGCATATGCTTCATACAGCACTTTGAACGCCCCGGTTTGACCTTCCCGGATGGCTGTCCATAGCGCATTTTCATCTGTAAAATGCTGAAGGTGGTTCACTTGCGGTTCTTGATGATCTGTTTTAGCTCTAAATTGCGACAACGTAGTGGCGACAATATATAAAACTTTTGGAAATGGGCCGTATGATATTTATTTAACTTCGCAGTGGATATGTATGCTACCTTTCCACCACCGCCGTCGCTGGCCCGGCATGTACGGATGTTCTGGGTCTTCGAGCACGATGTGCCGGACGGAGAGCCGTACGTATACCGCTCCATGGCGGACGGCTGCGCGGAAATGGTGTTTCATTACAAGAATAATTTCTTCGAGCTGGATGCGGGCGGCCAGTCTTACCACCCCGCCGTAGTGCACGCACAAAGCAGCCGCCACCGCAGGTTCCTGACGCATGGCAGCTTCGGGATATTCGGGGCCTACCTCTACCCTTCCGCGTTACCGCAACTCTTCGGACTGTCATCCACCGCCTTCAGCAACCAGATGCCGGCTATTACCGCCGTTCTCGGCAACGACGGCGAATTTTTACAGGAACAGGTGATGACGGCTCCCAGCAATCACCGGAGAGTGCAGATCGTCAGCCGTTTTCTCATCGCACAGCTGCATAAACGCCGGCAGGATGAAACGGCCGCCCACATTGCCATACGGCATATTATCCAGGCGAAAGGACAGGTGAACGTTACGGCACTGGCATCACAGATATGCCTTTCCACGCGGCAGTTTGAACGGAAGTTCAAGGAGTTCAGCGGATTTTCTCCCAAGATGTACACCCGCATCATCCGCTTCCAGCGCGCGCTGGCGGAATATGGCAATGCCGCGCGGAGCATGACGGACATTGCGTACGAATGCGGGTATTATGACCAGTCGCATTTCATTCATGAGTTCAAAGAATTTTCCGGCTATCATCCACGCCAGTATTTCTCCGGGCGGCCGGAAGGGATCGAATACAGGGAAGGATAAAAATGTCGTTTTTATCCAATTTGCCCACGCTCTCCGCTTCTAACTTTGTTTGTGAATAAAAACTTCTGTTATGTCAAAAGCAAATATTCCCGAAGGGTATCAGGCAGTTACACCTTATTTCCTCGTACCGGACGGCGATGGTTTCTTCGCTTTCCTGAAAACAGTATTTGGCGCGCATGAAAAGGCGGCGCACCGCGATGCCTCCGGCCGCCTCATGCATGGCGAAGCGGATATAGACGGCGCGGTGGTGATGTTCGGCGAGAGCAACAAGGACTGGGCGCCGGAAACGGGGGCAGTGTTTGTATATGTAAAAGATACGGACGAAACCTATAAAAAAGCGATGGAAGCCGGCGCTACTTCGCGCCAGGCGCCTGAAAGCAAGGACTACGGCAGGGCGGCGGGCATCCGTGATCCGTTCGGGAATACGTGGTGGATCACGGCTGTGTGATCAGTCCTGATTATGCTCCCCATAATAATCCCACATCATCATAAACACCTTTTCTTTCAGCATGCGCACATCTTCCCGTTTCAAACCTTTCGTTTCTACGGGCGGCAGGAAGTGGAAGTCGATATGATGCGGCAAGGCAAAGAAGACCTTTCCGGGCACGAGTATTTTGCGGGTGTGGAACACAAGTGATGGGATGATGGGTACCTGCGCGTCGATCGCCAGCAGGAAAGCGCCGTCGTAGAAGCTTTTGAGCGGATAACCGGTGCGGTTGCGGGTGCCTTCGGGGAAGAGGATCATATGCATGCCCATGTCCAGCGCTTCCCGCATCCGCTCGATGCTTTGCTTGCGGCTGGCTTCGTCTTTCCGGTTCACCATTACGCTGCCGATCCTGTACATCATGCCGAAGAGGGGTATCCTGCTCATTTCCTGTTTGGCGAGCGTTTTGTTCACGCCGGGCACACCGGGTGTGGTAACCGGTACGTCCATCAGTGAATTGTGGTTGCACACGACTACGTAGACCTGTCCTTTTTTGAAATGTTCTTTACCACGGCGGTAAACGGGGCAAAACACGATCGGCATGAACACCTTCATCCAGCCGCGGGCGAGAAAGAGAAAATAACGGGTCTTGCGGGGGTCTGGTAACAGGGAAGTGATCCAGATAGGGATCACCATCACCAGCAGGGTGACGACGAAGATCAAAAGCCCATACACTGCATAAACGCGGCCTGCTATATTTCTAAGCCAATTCATAGTTCATGTAAAGGGAGGATATATTGAATGTTACAGTTGCCAATCCACCGGCGCCTTGCCATCTTTTACCAGCAGCTCGTTGGCCTTGGAAAAGTGCCGGCAGCCGAAGAATCCTTTGTCTGCGCTGAATGGCGAAGGGTGTGCCGCTTTGAGGATGTAATGCCGGGTAGCGTCGATGAGCACCTGTTTGTCCTGCGCGAACTTGCCCCAGAGCATGAACACCACGCCTTCTTTCAGGTCGGAGATCTTGCGGATCACCGCGTCTGTGAAGCTCTCCCATCCTATTTTGCTGTGGGATGCCGGTTCGCCGTTGCGCACGGTGAGCATGGCGTTGAGCAGCAGCACCCCGTGTTCCGCCCATTTGGTGAGGTCGCCGGTTTCCGGGATGGGGATGCCTACGTCCTTATTCAGTTCTTTATAGATGTTCACGAGCGATGGCGGTGGCTTCACGCCTTTCTGGACGGAGAAGCAGAGGCCATGCGCCTGCCCTGGCCCGTGGTAGGGGTCCTGGCCGAGAATGACTACCTTTACGTCGTTGAAGGGCGTTTTTTCGAATGCATTGAAGATCAGGTTTCCAGGGGGATAGATGACCTTGTTGAGTGCTTTTTCATGTTTGAGGAACATGACGATCTGCTCAAAATAGGATTTCTGAAATTCGTCTTTCAATACTTCTTTCCAACTGCTTTCAATCTTTACATCCATTACGTTAGCTTTAAACAACGGAATATTTGATAAATTGGTGGAAAATTATATAAATTTGCACTCCCAATAAAAAATATTTAATGTTTTACCGGACCGGTAGCTCAGCTGGATAGAGCAGCTGCCTTCTAAGCAGCAGGTCATTGGTTCGAATCCAATCCGGTTCACTAAATAGTAAAAGCAGGCTGTAAGGTCTGCTTTTTTGTTGATGTCCCGCATTATATTTGCTCCCAAAAAAATCCCGCATACCTCATGAAAAGAATATTACTCCTTGCCACCGCATGCCTCTTCACCGCTGGCGCTTTCTCCCAGACTTTCCGCCACGGCGCCGGCCTCGGTTATTCCGTAGATAAAGTAGAACTGACGGATGCGCGTGTAGGCGTTTACTTCATCTACGCCCCGCGTATCGACTTCCTCGAAAACGACCGCACCTCCCTTTCCGTTGCCGTTCCCCTCACAGTAGGCGGCTCTTTCAGCTACGACTATTATTATGATGGCTCATACGGCACCTTGTACGATGATTATACGGTGAACTTCTACACGAATATTCCCGTGATGTTCAATGTGAACTTCGGGGCCGGATCATCAAAAGCGAACAGAAGCCGTTTCGGTGGATATATCGGCGGAGGGTTCGGATATAACTACAACGCCTCTACGGATGACGCGATCTACGACGAGTATGGCAACGCGGAACTGATCAATACAGGCGGAAGTACTTTCGGGCCGGCGGCTAACGGCGGTTTCCGTATCCGCACAGGCCGGCAAAGTAAAAATATCGAGATCAGGATGTATTATTTCAGGGGGCTGAGCAGCGCGAGGCTGAACCTGTTCCAGCTGGGTTGCCTGTTTAACTTTTAGAGGATGCAGGCGGCAAACACGACGGGCATTGCGGCGTCCGGAGCATCTGAAGGCTGCAGTGGAATGCTCTGATTACCTGTCGGGGCTTTCCCTGCCCCGCTACAAATCGAAGAACTGCCGCGTTCGGTTGATCCGGAGGTCGCGCAGGATGCCTGCCTTGGGATTGATGGTGATGCTGAACTGGCGGTAACTGCCGAAGGGCACCAGGTTGATGCTCATCTGCCAGCAGTGCAGGTCGCGGGAAATGGTGAGCGTGGTATAGGAGATCTGTTTAAGGCGGAAATCGAAACCGCTGGTCATAATGATCTTCCATTTCGGCGTCAGGCTGAAGTCGCCGCTGAAGCCGAGGTACTGCGTAAATATCGTGGTATCCCGCAACCGGTCTACCGTTCGCGCGCGGGAATAGTTCAGGCTGTATGATAGGTCCAGCCGCCAGGGAATATCAAAATCCACGTATTCACCGGGGTTGGTGCGCATCAGCTCCGCCTGCCGGCGCTGCTCTTCCAGCTGTGCGTCCGGCGTTTCTTCCTGGTCTGCAAGATCTTCCTTCAGCTGCTCCTTCTCCTTGCTTTTCTTATCCTGGCTCTGGAAAGAGGTGCTGATGGCAATATTGGCGTTGGTCAGGCGGCCCACGCTGAATTTATCTCCCTGCCACATGTACCGGTCTACCGGCAGCCCGAAGCTGTCTACCTGGTAAGGATTGATCGTACCGCCGGCGGAAACGTTCACCTTGTCGAACAGGTTGGTCCTGGCATTCAGCGAGATAGGCGACAGCCGGAACGAATCAGCCACGAGGTTGTAAGACCCGCTGAAGCCGAAGCCGTCCAGCAGCTTGATCTTCTTCACGCCGGATGTATCCTTGTCCGACTTCACCTTCATTTCCAGGTTGTTATCCAGGCCGAAGGTGATACCGGCGAATGTTTCCGGGTTGGAGGGACCGAACGGCGAGTTATCATAATAGGAGTACCGCTGCATTTTCCCTTCCTTGTTGATCTGCAGCAGGTAGTAATCCTTGCTGGCGAGGTCGGGCGTATAGCTCATGCCGATGTTCGGGCGCATGACGTGGCGGATGGCCTGCACTTTTGAATTCTTGTTCTTGAAAGCATACATCCCGTAGATGGCGGTGGCCAGCGACGCGGAGGTAGACATGGCGCTGCTCCTGTAAAATCCGCTGTTGAAGGTGGTATCGTACGTTTCCGTTGCCTGGTCAAAGCTTACCACCTGTTGCTTGAGGTACCATTTTTCCGTGTAGGAAATGCTGGGCGTCAGCGTGAGGTTGCGCAGCACGGGAATGGACAGGCTGATGGGCACCTGGTGCTGGATGCCGGACTGCATCTTGTCGAACATCGCGGGTTTGCCGAAGGTGGAGTCCGCAAAAGAGATATTGTTCCGGAGGAGGCCGCTATAGCTGATGCCGATCTTCTCGTACCATTTGGGCGTACCTACCATTTCTTTTTTCTGGAAGGGATAAAGGGTGTTCACGGTGAATGATCCGTCCGGGAACTTGATGTTCACCTGGCGGGTGCTCGTATTCTGGTCGTGACCCAATGCCAGGGTGAGGTTATAAGGTTTGCCGGCCCAGGATTTTGAATAGTTGATGGAGGAATACATCATATTATTCATACGGGTGGCCGCATTCGTAACATTGAACTGGTTGTAGGACGAGGTACCGAAGTTCACGCTGGCGCCGAAGTTCGTTCCCGGCCGTGCCTTTCCGTCCATGCTGTGGCTCCAGGTCACGCGGAAGTCTTTTGAAGTGGTGAACTCGCTCTTCACTTCCGGATCGCCGAAGCGGGAATTGGAAAAGGCGATATTGAAGCCGCCGTTATACTTGTAGCGCTTCCGGTAAGTGGGGCTGAGCGTCATACCCCAACTGCCGTAAGAATACACATCCGCCCGCACCGTAAGGTCCAGGTACTCCCCCAGCCCGAAATAATAACCGCCGTTTTCCAGGCCGATCCCTTTCTGCTGGTTCACCACGTAACTTGGCGGCAGCAGCCCGGTACGCTGGCCGTGGCTGATGGGAAAGATGGCGAAGGGGATGAAAAGCGGCGTGGGAATGCCTTCGATCTCGAGGTTCGCGGGGCCGGAAACGATGAGCTTGTTCGGGATCACCTTGATCTTCCTGGCCCTGAAAGCGAAGTGCGGCGTATCGAGGTTACAGGTGGTATACCCGTTCCTGAAGCCGAACACGGTGTTATCCGGCTGCTTTTTCACTTTGGTGCTGTTCACATATCCTTCTCCGTATTGCGCGCGGGTCTGGAAGATCATGGCCTTGCCGCTGTTGAAGTTGTACTGCACGGAGTCCATTTCCGAGCTGGTGGTCCCGTCGTTCAGCACCGGCTTTTCAACAGGCTTGCCGGCCGTATCTACCCCCATCCGGGAGGTCAGAATGCCGGTGGACTGGTTGAAGACCATCGTGTTGCCTGTCAGCTGCGTTTGCTCATATTTTACATCGGCCTTGTTATATAAGCGGAATTCCTTTTTCTTTACGAGCATAACGATGGAGTCCTGCGCCTTGTAATATACGGGAGCGGACAGGCTGTCTTTCGATAATTTCACCGGAACGGTGTCTGCCTCGGCAATGAGGACGCTGTCCGCCATCACCGAGCTGTCCGGCAGAAACAGGCTGTCCACCACCGGCAGGGGCGGAACGCTGTCAGCCATTCTTTTAATGACGGGGCGGGGAACGGTATCGTTTTTTAACCGCGGAGTGGTGTCATTTTTTAAAGGAGCAGTGGCTTTTAAAGGAACGGTATCATTCCTGAAAAACGACGAATCGATCTCTTCTTTGGATGGAAACCTGACGGGATGCGGCTGCGGCAGGGTATCTGTGAAAATTTTGTTAAAGTAACCGGACGGAAGTACGGCCGCGCGGGCAAATTCGTCTTTTAGTAAAGGCAACGCCATTAATAAAAGAAGAATCAAAGGCAGGAACAGCCGCCTTAAAAAGTTTTTATAATTATTTTTGCAGAAAGGGTCCATGTGTTAAGCGGGCACAAACCTACATGATTTTATACAAATTATTACATAGTACGCTAACGGCCCGGTAAAGGGAAATGGTATGGAATAGCGGATTGGCGTGCATCATATAAGTATAAAATTATTGTGAACAATTGATACTGACCTTTGACAAAATTGATACAACCCATTAAAAATAAACTGCTGACATGCGCTGGAAAAGAGTTTTATTTTCCGGGCTGGGTATAGGATTGATCTGTTCCCTGTCCGTTCATGCAAAAACTACACCGGTTTTACCGGTTCAGGACAAGCCCATCCGTACGATCGTGATCGACGCCGGGCACGGAGGAAATGACGTTGGCGCAAGAGGCAAGTATTCTTATGAAAAGGACATTGCGCTGGACGTGGCGCTCAAGCTGGGGAAGATCATAGAAGACGCCATGCCGGATGTAAAGGTGGTATACACGCGGAAAACCGACCGGTTTGACGACGTGCGCAAGAAAGCCGCCATTGCCAATGAAGCGCAGGGCGACCTGTTCATCTCCATCCACTGTAATGCCGCGGCCGCCCTCTCCCGGGTGACCGGCTACAAGAACGTGACGCGCCGCAACAGCAAAGGGAAAAAATATACCAGGCGGGTGCCCATCTACAAGAAGATACCCAATCCCGCAAAAGGCACGGAAACCTATATCTGGGCCACCACCAAGAATAACGCAAAAACGGAATCGCTGCGCAACAGCTCCGTGATCGTACTGGACGCCAACTCGGAAGAAACGCAGCAGCTGATGGACACGAACGACCCGGAGACCATTATTATGCTCAACACCCTCCGCAACGTATTCTTCGACCAGAGCCTGCGCCTCTCCGGCCTCGTGGAAGATGAATTCACCAAAGCAGGCAGGATCAGCCGCGGCGCCCGTCAGCGTAACGAAAAAGGCATCCTCGTACTGCATGCCACCGCCATGCCCAGCGTGCTCGTGGAACTGGGCTTCATCAGCAACCCGGAAGAAGAAGAATACCTGAACTCCGCCAGCGGCCAGAATGAAATGGCACAGTGCATCTACCGCGCCGTTAAAAGGTACAAGGATGAACTGGAAAAAGTATACAATACCGTACATAGCAGCGCCACCAGGACCAACACGCCGGCAGAAACACCGGTGACCCCTGCGCGCCAGAATATACCCGCTTCCGTTAGTGTGCAGTCAGACAACGCGCCCGTTGCGGACGCAAAGGCCGTATACTATAAAGTGCAGCTCATGACCACCGAGAAAGTGTACGCCCGCGGCAACGAGCTTTTCGCGAAGCTGGACGGCACCATCGACCGCGAGGAAGTAAAACAGGGCGGCAAAAAACTCAATAAATATACCTGGGGAAATTTCCGTACCGAAGCAGAAGCCCTCTCCGCCGTATACAAAGCAAAGCAGAGCGGCTTTAAAGATGCCTTTGTAGTGGCCTATCAGAACGGGGAAAGGATCGAACAATAAGTTCAATTGGCCCGTGTTTTGCGTTAAATATGTTTGCCTACGACTGCCGCACGGTTGTTTTTATCTATTTTTGCACACGAAACCTTAGATTTATCTCGATGCTTAAAATATCTAATGAAACAAAAGTAGGCGTGTTGACTGCGCTCGGAATAGTGTTACTGGTGATTGGGTTCAACATCCTCAAAGGCAGAAGCCTCTTTTCCAACAAAAGGACTATCTATGCCGTATACACGCAGGTGAACGGCCTCGCCCCCTCCAACGCCGTGGTAGTGAACGGCCTCACCGTAGGCAGCGTGCTCGGCCTGGAAATAATGGACAAACGCGCCGGCCGCATCCTGGTCACCCTTCAGATCAACAAAGAGATAGAAATACCGGAAAACTCCGTGGCCCGCATCAGCTCAGACCTGCTCGGCACCAAAAAAGTGGAGATCGACTTTGGTAACGCCAACAGCTATCTGAAAAATAAAGACACCATCTATGCAGCGGTAGACGGCTCCATCACCGACGCGCTGAAAGAACAGCTCAGCCCGCTCGTGAAAAAGCTGGAAATGACCCTCGGCGCAGTAGACACCCTCCTGCTCACCGTGAACTCCGTGTTCGACACCACTACCAAGCACAACATACGCACCGCCGTGGCAGGGCTCAGCGGTACCATGCACAACCTCAACAATGCCACCCGCTCCATCAACGGCATGCTGGCGGAAAACGGCAAGATCGGCGGCACCTTCTCCAACTTCGAAGCTGTGTCTGCCAATCTGAAAGATAATAACGACAAAATATCCAACATACTCGGCAACTTCGACAAGGCGTCCAACACCCTCGCCAATGGCCAGCTGGACACCGCGCTCGCACAACTGAGCCACACCGTTACCCAGCTGAACGCCGTTGTTACCAAGGTGAACAGCACAGACGGTACGCTTGGCATGCTGATGAACGACAGGAAAGCATACAACAACCTGCAAACCTCGCTCAGCAGCCTGAACAAGCTGCTGGAAGATCTCCGCTACAATCCATGGCGGTATGTGCACCTGAGCGTATTCGGCAGGAAAAACAAAGTAGTGCCCATTCCTTCCGATACAGCGCAACTACAATAAGAAATGATCAGGAACCTAAGATACGGCCTCATCCTGCTCGCTGTAACAGGTGCAACCGGGCTGTTGGCTGCAAACAGTCACGACCATATACGCACCCTCCGGCAGAACGATACCACCAAACGTATTAACCTCCTGCATGCGGATTTTGTGACCAACATCACCACCGATTCCGTTTCCAAACGGAGAGTGAAGGGAAATGTGGCCTTCAGGCAGGGCACCAGCTATATGTACTGCGACAGCGCGGACATCGATGCGCTGAAGAACAGGATCGAGGCATGGGGGCGCGTGCACATTAACCAGGACGACAGCATCCATACTTATTCAGACTATCTCATCTACCTCGGGAACGAACGCCTGGCAACGCTTACCGGTAACGCCAAGCTGACGGACAACAAGGTAGTGCTCACCAGCCCGGAACTGCAGTACGACATGAACACCAAGATCGGCACCTATACCAAAAGCGGTCGGCTGGTAAATGAATCCTCCGTGCTCACCAGCCAGGAAGGTATCTATTACGCAGATACGAAAGATGTATATTTCAAGAGGGATGTAGTGGTGGTAGACCCGGATTTTACCCTCAGCACAGACACGTTGCTGTACAACACGACCACCAAGATCGCCACCATCCTGGTGCCCACGACCATCAACGATGGCAAGACCACCATGTACGTAACGGAAGGGTTTTACAATACCGAAAGCGGCTACGGTAGCTTCGGGCAGCGCCCGGTGATCGAAGACAGCACCAATACTTTTACCGCCAATGATATCCAGACGGACAAAGCCTCGGGGATTTCCATCGCTACCGGCAATATGATCTGGCGCGACACTGCCCAGAAAATAGCCGTGCTGGCCAATTACGGCATTGTAGACCAGAACCTGAAAACGGTGCTGGCCACGCAAAAGCCGGTGATGATCCTGGAAGGAAAGAGCGACACGCTGTTCCTGGCGGCGGATACCCTGTTCTCAGGTATTGTTGGTTTGGAGCGGAAGGATACGACAGCGGCCACTCCTGCCCTGCCGGATACCGCAAACGCCGCCACGGCGGATACTTCTAAGACGGTTAAATTGCAACCCGCATCAAAAGCAGATTCCAGCTTTGCCTTGCTGCTGGATAAAGTGGTAGTGGATTCTGGCCGCGCTGCAAAAGCTAAAGCCGATTCGATCATCAAAATAATAGACACATCCAAAGCCGATTCAATCATCAAAACAACAGACTCATCCATCGTCACCAAAATCGATTCCATCATCCCAAAACCAGACAGCCTCCTACTCTCCCAGCGAACCCGCCCGGATTCCCTGCCCGCGCATCTTGCCAAAGCAGATTCCGCCGCCACCGCACTACTGCAGCGCGTGATAAAACCTGATTCCTCCGTGATCCAGGCAGACTCCGCACTACTGGGCTTCCCCGCCCCCATCACCATCGCCGACCAACCGGCGGCGGCGCCCAAAGACACCACGGAGAAAAGATACATCATCGCCTACCACAACGTAAAGATCTACTCCGACTCCCTGCAAGGCGTGGCGGACAGCGTATACTATTCCAGCATCGACTCCGTATTCCGGATGTATAAAGATCCCGTACTCTGGGCGAGCGACAACCAGATGTTCGGCGACACCATCTTCCTGTTCACCAAAAATCAGAAAGCGGACAGGCTGCTGCTGGACCAGAACGCCCTCATTATCAGCGAAGCGGGCCCCGACATGTACAACCAGGTAAAAGGCAACACCGTACTGGGATTCTTCAGTAACGACAAGCTGGATTCCATGCATGTGAACGGGAACGCGGAAAACGTGTATTATGTGCAGGACGACGACA
Source organism: Chitinophaga cymbidii (assembly GCF_007992715.1). Classification (GTDB taxonomy): domain Bacteria; phylum Bacteroidota; class Bacteroidia; order Chitinophagales; family Chitinophagaceae; genus Chitinophaga; species Chitinophaga cymbidii. The sequence goes on along the minus strand of NZ_BKAU01000003.1, from coordinate 19,557 downwards.
GCGCCTACATCAGCATCAACCGGCTGCTGTCCGCCTCCACACATATATATTTCGAGAACGGCGAACTGGAAAGAGTGGTGTTCATCAAGGAAGCGGAAGCTACCATGTATCCCTTCACCCAGATGCCGGAAGAACAGAAACTGCTGCCGGGCTTCAGGTGGATGATCCAGCGGAAGCCCAAATCAAAGTACGAACTGATCGGTCAATAAACCTGTATGTATAAATGAATATTATCGGAAAAGTAAGGAACAAACTGATATCGCCCATCTTTCAATTTCTGGCAGACAGCCGCGCGGTGGGCATTGTGCTGATAGCCTGTACGATAGTGTCCCTGATCCTTGCCAACTCTTCCTTCGCAACATCCTATATCAGCTTCTTTACCGCATTTTTCGATCCGTCTACCGGCCATCATTATGAATGGAACGGCCTTCATCTGCCGAACTCCTGGCTGCTGTGGATCAACGACGGCTTCATGGTCCTCTTCTTTTTCCTGGTGGGGATGGAGATCAAACGCGAGCTGACCACCGGCGAGCTGGCTTCTATCCGCAAATCCCTGCTGCCTGTGCTCGCCGCGGTAGGCGGTATGGTAGCGCCCGCTTTGATATTCTCACTTTTCAACGGCGGCACTCCTTACGGGCACGGTTGGGGCATTCCCATGGCTACCGATATCGCGTTCTCCCTCGGCATTCTTTCCCTGCTCGGCAGGCGCGTGCCCATCAGCCTGAAGATCTTCCTCACCGCCCTGGCCATCATAGACGATCTTGGCGCGATCCTCACCATCGCGATATTTTATACAGATGAGCTGCACATGATGTACCTCTACATCGGCGGCGGTATTTTTGCATTGCTGTTGCTGCTCAACTACCTGAAAGTGCAAAGGCTCATTTTTTATTTTATCCCGGGCGTCATTCTCTGGTACTGCATTTTCAACTCCGGCATCCATGCCACAATAGCCGGCGTGCTGCTGGCGTTTACCATTCCATTGAGCAAGATCAATGCGCTGGAACACAACCTGCACGACCCGGTGAACTTCCTGATCATGCCGGCATTCGCACTGGCCAACACCGCCATCGCGTTCCCGGCGGACCTGCTGCAGGCATTCTCGCATTCCGTGAGCTTTGGCGTGATAGCGGGACTGGTACTGGGCAAGCCCCTGGGCATTTTCCTCATCTGTTTCATAGCCGTAAAGCTGAAGCTCGCCAGCCTGCCTTCCCAAACAAACTGGACGCAGCTATGGGGGATTGGCATGATCGCAGGCGTCGGTTTTACGATGAGCATTTTTATTGCCACCCTGGCGTTTAGTGAAATAGAGATACAGGTGATCTCGGTGATGTCCGTCATACTGGCTTCGGTGATTGCCGGCGTAGCGGGATTCATATTTCTGAGAACGCTGGGCAAGGCCCCGGAATGAGCCTTTGGCATTGTTATTGCAAATACGAGATCGCATGAGATACCGCATCATTACCGTTTTAATGATATTGAGCTTTGCCTCCGGCGTAAAAGCGCAGGAAGCCCCACGGCAGATAGAAGCTGGCATAAGACTTGGACTACCCCTGGGCGTAACAGGCCGGTATTTTTTTACGGAGCATTCCGCGGCGGAGGCCATTGTAGGGTTGTATAACAAGACAGCTTCGCTGACGGCCTTGTATCAATATCATTTTGACCTTTCCACCCTTACCGTGGAAGGGTTTGGATGGTATGCGGGCGGTGGCATGCACATCGGCACAAGGGATATCGACGGCAGCCAGGAGTTCCTGGCGGGTGTGGACGGGATCGCGGGCATCAACTACAATTTCTCCGATATCCCGCTCAACCTGAGCCTGGACTGGAAGCCCGCCATTCACTTTAACACCTCTCCCGACCTGCCGGAATTTGCGATATCGGCGAGGTATATTTTCGGACGGAAGAAATAAAATTTTTAAAATAAAGACACAAATATGAAAAGGATTCTGTTGCTCTTCGGAGTACTTTCTTTGATGGCCTTCCAGGCAAATGCACAACGTGGCGGCGGTTCACCCGCAGATTACAAAACAGCGCTCGGTATCCGCCTGAACCCCTGGACGGTAGGTTTCACTGCCAAACATTTCATACAGGGGCCGCATGCCATTGAAGGGATCGTTTCCCATTACTTCGGCGGTGGCGATGATGCCGCCTCCAATGTTACGTTTACCGGCCTCTACCAGTATCACTGGGGCTTCACCAACCGGTCCGAGTGGAACATGTACGCCGGCGGTGGCGCGCATCTTGGCTTCTGGAGAGATTATTACTGGGACAACGGACGCCGTCACAATGATGGAACGGACGTGGTAGCCGGTCTTGACGGGATCTTCGGTGTGGAATACACTTTCAAGAACATCCCGCTGAACCTGAGCGGCGACATCAAGCCTTTCTTCAACTTCTCCGGTGGACATGATTTCATCGGTGAGCAGATCGTTGGCGTGTCCGCGCGTTACACTTTCAGATAATTCAACGACATTTGATTGTAAGGGCTGATCAGAGCAAACTGGTCAGCCCTGTTTCATTTGGGTGGAATAAAGAATCACTGCTGCCAGCTGTTCAACAGCTCACCGGCAAGTGAACAGAAATATCTATATTTATCCTGATGAAAATCCTTTCCGCACAACAGATCAGGGCGGCGGACGCCTATACGATCGAGCATGAGCCCATCCGCAGCGTACTGCTGATGGAACGCGCCGCCGCTGAATGCGCGGGATGGATGGTACATACCTTCGGCGAAAACCCGCCCCCCTTTTACATCTTCTGCGGCATGGGCAACAACGGCGGCGACGGCCTCGTGATCGCGCGGCTGCTGAAAGAACACGGCTTTTCCGTGCAGGCGTGGCTGGTGCATCACTCGGACAAAGCGTCGGAAGACAATCTCGCCAATCAGCCGCATTACCCTGAACTGCAGCATATTCATTCGCTTACAGACTTCCCTTCCATCGATGCGGAAGGCGTGGTGGTGGACGCGATCTTCGGAACAGGATTGTCCCGCCCGGTGGAGGGATGGACAGCCGGGATCATCCACAAGATCAACGATCAGCGCGGCCGGCATACCATCGTTTCCATCGATATGCCCTCCGGCCTCATGGCGGACAAGCCTGCCGGGCACGCACCGTGTATCCATGCACGTTATACACTGAGCTTTCAGTTCTACAAGCTGGCGTTCATGCTGCCGGAGAATGCGGATAGAGCGGGACAGGTGGTGATACTGGAGATCGGTCTTCACCCGGATTATATCACGCAGGTGCAAACGCGGTTTCATGTGGTGGATAAGCATATCGTGCGGACTATTTACCAGCCCCGCGATCCCTTTGCGCACAAAGGCACTTACGGCCATTCGCTGATAATAGCGGGCAGCTACGGCAAGATGGGCGCCGCGGTGTTGTCTGCCAGGGCCTGCCTGCGCGCGGGCGCCGGCCTGGTCACTGCGCATATACCGCGGTGCGGGTACGAGATCATGCAAACGGCCGTACCGGAAGCCATGTGCGAAACGGAAGACACGCAGCATATCAACACCCACTTCCACGAAACCGTAAAAGACAGCTACGCCACCATCGGCATCGGGCCGGGCATCGGCACGGAAGCCGCCACCGCCAAAGCCCTGGAAAAGCTGCTCAGCCAGTACGAAAAACCAATGGTGCTGGATGCGGACGCGCTCAATATCATCAGCACCTACCCTTTCCTGCTGCACAAAATACCGCACAGCTCCATCCTCACCCCGCATCCGAAAGAATTTGAAAGGCTCTTCGGCGCCACGGAAGACCAGTTTGAGCGCCTGGAGCTGCTGTCGTCAAAGGCCCGGGAACTGCAACTGTACATCCTCCTGAAAGGCCGTTACAGCGCCATGGCTTGTCCGGACGGCGCCGTATACTTCAACCCCACCGGCAATCCCGGCATGGCCAGCGCGGGCAGCGGAGATGTGCTGACGGGCATCCTGACCGGCCTGCTGTGCCAGGGATACACGCCCAAGGCGGCGTTGCTGCTGGGCGCATGGCTGCACGGATTGGCCGGCGACCTTGCGGCGGACGATATTTCCGAAGAATCCCTGATCGCGGAAGACATCATCAATTATCTCGGCCAGGCCTGGCTGAACGTCAGGAATACCTGATAAATATCATGCCTCAATATAATATGTCCCGCCCACTAGTAAAATAAAATCCAATACATTATCTTCGTCAACCTTGTAAATTTTAAAAGGCTTATATTATATGAGTATCGTTTACATTATTCCACTATTCGGACTGATTGCACTGTTATTTACCGCCGTACAGAGCGCCTGGGTTTCCAGGCAGGATGCCGGCAATGAAAGGATGACGGAAATTGCCAAACACATTGCTGAAGGCGCGATGGCCTTTCTCAAGGCAGAATACAAGATCCTTACTTATTTCGTGATCATAGCAGCCTTGCTGCTGGGCTATATGGGTTTTTCGCATGAGAACTCGGACTGGACGATCGCACTGGCTTTTATCATCGGCGCCATTTTCTCGGCCACGGCCGGGTTCATTGGTATGAGAATAGCCACCAAAGCCAATGTACGCACTGCCCAGGCAGCGCGTAGCAGCCTCTCCCGCGCGCTGAAGGTGTCCTTCACCGGCGGCTCCGTAATGGGGATGGGCGTGGCCGGCCTGGCGGTATTCGGCCTCGGCGGACTGTTCATCGTGCTCAAAGCATACTTTGGCGCGGGCGCGAATACGGACGAAATGATCAAGACCATTGAAGTACTGACCGGCTTCTCGCTGGGCGCGGAAAGCATCGCGCTTTTCGCCCGTGTAGGCGGCGGTATCTATACCAAAGCGGCGGACGTAGGCGCTGACCTGGTAGGTAAAGTGGAAGCCGGCATCCCCGAGGATGATCCCCGCAACCCCGCTACCATCGCGGATAACGTGGGTGATAACGTGGGCGACGTGGCCGGTATGGGCGCTGACCTTTTCGGTTCTTATGTAGCTACCGTGCTCGCCACCATGGTGCTGGGCAGCGAAATAGCCGCCAACGACAATTTCGGGGGGCTCTCCCCTATTATCCTGCCGATGCTGATCGCAGGGATCGGGATCATTTTCTCCATCGTGGGCACCTGGTTCGTACGCATCAGCGATAAAGCCGGCCTCAGCACGAACGCCGTGCAGAAAGCGCTGAACATGGGCAACTGGGGCTCTATCATCCTCACCGCCATTGCCGCTATCGGGCTGGTATACTGGATCTTGCCGACAGAAGCCATTTATCTTAAACGTGATTTCATAGCAGGCACCACCGAACTGAAAGAAGGCGCCAAAGCCATTACACAGAACGGCGTGATCGGCGCGATCCTGGTAGGTCTGGCTGTGGGTACGCTCATGAGCATTATCACCGAGTATTACACCGCTATGGGCAAACGCCCTGTGATGTCTATCATCCGCCAATCTTCCACCGGGCATGCCACGAACGTGATCGGCGGGCTGGCTGTGGGCATGGAATCCACCTTCCTGCCGATACTGGTGCTCGCGGGCGGTATCTACGGTTCTTACCTCTGCGCGGGCCTCTACGGCGTTGCCATCGCGGCAGCCGGTATGATGGCCACCACCGCCATGCAGCTGGCGATCGACGCATTCGGCCCTATCGCCGATAACGCCGGCGGTATTGCGGAAATGAGCGAATTGCCGAAAGACGTTCGCGAAAAAACAGATATTCTCGATGCGGTGGGTAACACTACCGCCGCCACCGGAAAAGGATTTGCGATCGCTTCCGCCGCACTGACCGCCCTTGCGCTCTTTGCTGCCTTCGTAGGCGTAGCGCGGATCGACGGTATTGATATTTATAAAGCCGATGTACTGGCCGGCCTCTTCGTGGGCGGTATGATCCCGCTTATTTTCTCCTCCCTCGCCATCCGCGCGGTAGGTGAAGCGGCGATGAGCATGGTGGAAGAAGTACGCCGCCAGTTCAGGACCATCCCCGGCATTATGGAAGGCACCGGCAAGCCGGAATACGACAAATGTGTGGCCATCTCCACCGAGGCGTCCATCAAAAAAATGATGCTGCCCGGCGCGATCGCCATCGTTTCTCCCCTGCTGATGGGATTCATCTTCGGGCCTGAAGTGCTCGGCGGTTTCCTGGCAGGCGCTACCGTGAGCGGCGTACTGATGGGCATGTTCCAGAACAACGCCGGCGGCGCGTGGGACAACGCCAAGAAATCATTTGAAAAAGGTGTGGACATCAACGGCGAGATCTTCTACAAGAAATCCGAGCCGCATAAAGCTTCCGTTACCGGCGATACCGTAGGTGATCCCTTCAAGGATACTTCCGGCCCGTCCATGAACATCCTCATCAAGCTGATGTCCATCGTTTCGCTGGTGATTGCGCCCACGCTTGCTGAAATTCACAGCGAAAGCGTAGCGGCAAACAAACAACAGCCTGCGCCTAAAGTTGAACAGGTAGTTAAAACACAGCCGCAGCCCGCGAAAGCAACTGCCATGCTGGTGAAATAGAAAGTCCTTCCGGTAAAAATATCAGGGCTGTCTCGAAAGTTAAATTGAGGCAGCCCTTTTTATGTCTTTTAACTGCTATAAATCAATACAATACACTATCAATATTACAAAACTATGGCTGAAAACCCTCTCCTATAGCGATTTACCGGAGATAACCCATATATAAGCCATATGTAACCCTTATGCTACTCATATACAAGCCGTCCTAATAAGATATGAGTTATCTATGGCTTATCTATGTTTCAGATAATGATATTCAAAGGATTATCGTACATGGATGGCTATTGTTCGGCTAATGAAAAAGGCCATCTCAAATATTCCTGAGATGGCCTTTATGCTTAAAACGATGAGATGATCAGACTCTTCTTTTCACTTCCCTCGGGCTTACGCCGAACTTCTTTCTGAAAGCATGGCTGAAGTGCTGTATGGATGAATATCCCAGCTCATCCGCGATATCGGTGAACGACCGGTCTCCCCGGTGCACCATTTCCCTTGCCTGTTCCAGCCGGTAATCGCTCAGATATCCGAATACGGTATTGTTGAATATTTTCCGGAACCCTACTTTCAGCTTGAACTCGTTCAATCCTGCTTTGCGCGCCAGCTCATGCAGGGAAGGCGGCTCATGCGAACTGGCGATCAGCAGGTCGCGCGCATGATAGATCCTTTCTTCGTCCGTACCGGACACCTTCTCCGCCTTGCGGCTCCCCCGCTCTTCCAGTTCCACCTGCTCGCATTGCAGCGCCAGCAGCTCGATGGCCTTTGATTGCAGGAAGAGTTTTTTCAATCCGCCCTTGAAGTGGCAGGTATGTACTTCTTCGATCACTTTCATCATCCGCGGTGTGATCTGCATCCCCTTATCGAAATACATGGGCTTGCGGTTCTCTACCTTCTCCGCGAACCTGTCCAGCACAGGACCGTTGTTGGCTGCCGCCAGTTCGATGAATTTGCCCCGTGTGAATGAAAGGGCGAAGACCTTCATTTTCGGCTGGCGTTCCAGCGTCAAAGATTCCTCAATGTCCGGCGTATATACCATGTTATACTGCTGCGTGGAAGTCTTCAGGTTATTGACCACACCGGCGATGCTGGCCGTTATTTCGCCCCGTAGCATAAAATGCGTTCCTACCCGCTGCATCGCTTCCTGGGCTTCCACATGCAGGCGTTGATGCACTTCCACATCACCATATCCAAGCATGAATCCGTCGAAAGAGATATCACGGAAGCGGGCATTGCCAAAATCGAAGTTCAGCCGGTGGACCTGCTCCTGTATCTCCGTTGACGGCGCTGGCTCCTGCTCAAAGCTTTCGTCACTGTGAAACAGCACCTCCCGGGCGTCGTTCCTGATCGTAACTGGCATAAAAATCCGTTTAGTATAAATAATAATCCGTTTGGTATAACATCAAAACGGAGATGGATGCGAATTTTGTGTAAAAGTATTTAATTCAGACACATGATCGGCATTTTCAAAACAAACATCAGTACGCAACAAGATAAAAACACCGTTGTCAATGCGATTGCCGGGCATTTCAGCCCAACTGCCTGCACGGTAGACCTGGAAGACTGCGACAAGGTGTTACGGGTTGTTTGCCAGCAACTGGAAGAAGAACGGTTGATCTCCTTCGTGCGCAACCTGGGCTACCATTGTGCCCTGCTGGACTAGCCAGTCTTTATGAAATTGCATCCTTTTTGGCTGATAAAACATGATATCGGTCAGCTACCGCCTTTTTCCTTCCCCTTTCCGTGATTTATTTGTTACCTGTAGGGGTAACCGCCCTTTTGCACGTCATATCTCCGGAAAGCAAAATGTTTTCCACCCAACGAAACGCTAAAAACCTGAAAACCAGTATGAAGCTCACAAGGCCATTTAAAAGTACAGCCTGCACACTGCTGCTGCTTTGCCTGGGCATGCTGTCCATACAGCGCGCCACCGCCCAGCAGCAGCGTTACACGATCAGCGGCTACGTCCGGGACGAGCAGTCCGGCGAATCCCTCATCGGTATTTCCATCGGTAAAACCGGCACCACCCTGGGCACCGTGACCAACGAATATGGATTCTATTCGCTGACGCTGCCGGCCGGCAAACACGAGCTGCAGTACACTTACATCGGCTATGCGCCGATGAAATTTACCATTGACCTGACCAGTAACATCCGTAAAGACATCCGCCTCGCGCAGGCCGACCGCCAGCTGAATGAGGTGGTGATCACCGGCAAGCACCAGGAAAAGAACATCAACACGCTCAATACCAGCCTTAACAAGCTGGATATTGCAGAGATCAAAAAACTGCCTACCCTCATGGGTGAGGTGGACGTGCTGCGTACCATCCAGACGCTGCCCGGCGTAAATACCGTGGGCGAAGGCGCCGCAGGCTTCAACGTGCGCGGCGGCAACCAGGACGAAAACCTCATCCTGCTGGACGAAGCCCCGCTTTACAACTCCACCCACATGCTCGGCTTCTTCTCTGTATTCAACCCGGATGCCGTGAAGAACATCAACCTGATCAAAGGCGGCTTTCCGGCCGAATACGGCGGCAGAACGGCCTCCGTGCTGGACATCCGCATGAAGGACGGCAACGATCAGCGCCTCGGCCTCACCGGCGGCATCGGCAATATATTCAGCCGCCTCGCCATTGAAGGTCCCATTAAAAAGGATCAGTCCTCTTTCATCATCGCCGGCAGAAGGTCTTATATGGACATTCTCATGAAACCTTTCCTGAGCGGTGACATGGCCGATACCAAGCTCTACTTCTATGATGTAACGGCAAAGGCCAACTTCAAGCTGAACAAGAACAACACCATCTTCGTGAGCGGGTACCTGGGTCGGGATGTATTCGGATTCGGCAACGAGGCCAACATGAACTGGGGTAACACCACCGGCACCGTCCGCTGGAACCACATCTTCAACAGCCGCCTCTTCCTCAACCTTTCTACCTACTACACGAAATACGATTACAGCCTCGAGTTCAAAAGTGATGAGACCGACCAGGTGCAGCAGAACTTCAGCTGGGTATCAAACATCATCAACTATGGCGTGAAACCGGCCTTCACCTATTATGTGAACGCCAAAAACACGCTGCACTTCGGGCTGCAATCCACTTACTACACTTTCAAGCCCGGCAAGAGCATCGCCACGGAAGACGGCCGCTCCGACGCGATCATCCTCCGCGACAAACATGCCCTGGAATCCGCCGCTTACATCGATCATGAATGGAAACCCACTTCCAGATTCGGGATACAATACGGCGCCCGTTTATCCGGCTTCCAGTTCCTCGGCAAAAGCACGGCGTTTTATTATGCGGACACCACGCCCGGCATCCGCAAGCGCCTGACCGGCACGGAAGATTTTGCTTCCGGGAAAGTGATCGCGGATTACTACTTCCTGGAGCCGCGCGTGTCCGCCCGCTACGGGCTGAACAGCACTTCGTCCGTAAAGCTGTCCTACGCCCGCAGCGCGCAGTACATGCATCAGCTGAGCACCACCGCATCGCCTACACCGATCGACATCTGGACGCCCGTGAGCAACAACGTGAAGCCGCAGGTGACGGACCAGGTGACCGCCGGTTATTTCTATAATGCCCCCGGCGACCAATTCGAAGTATCCGCCGAAGTATTTTACAAAACGATGAAAGATCAGCTGGACTTCATCGACAACGCCAACATGTACCTCAACGAGCAGCTGGAAGCCGACCTGGTGTCCGCCAAAGGCCGCGCTTACGGGCTGGAGATCTACGCCAAAAGGGACATCGGTAAAACAACGGGCTGGCTCAGCTACACCCTCTCCCGCTCGGAAAGGCAAACGCCCGGCATCAGCAAGAACGAATGGTTCCTCAACCGGTACGACCGTACGCATAACGTAAACCTGGTGGTATCGCATGAATTTACCAAACGCACCAGCCTCGGCGCCAACTGGGTATTCGCTTCCGGAACGCCCGCCACCTTCGCGGACGCGCGCATGGAGTACCAGGACTGGGACATTCCCTACAACACGACCGACAAACGTAACAACTACCGCCTCGCTCCCTTCCACCGCCTTGATCTTTCCTTCACCTGGAAAGGCAAGCAGCTGAAGCGCTGGAAAGGGGAATGGGTATTCTCGCTGTACAATGTATATGCCCGCAGGAACGCCTATACGGTATACTTCCAGCAGAACAAGGATGATCCTACCAAAACCGAGGCCGTACGTCTTTCCATCATCGGCTCTATCATTCCCGGCATTACTTACAACTTTAAATTCTGATCATGAAACCGAGCATGACATATTCACACAGGGCCATGTTAATGCGAGGTTCCATCTGGCCCGTAAAAAATAAATATTGACAGATGAAACGATTCCTTTATATATTCTCCATACTGACTGCCGGCGCGGGTTTTACCGCCTGTGAAGATGTGATAGACCTGGATGTACCGGAAGGCAAGACCTACACCGTGGTGGATGCATGGATCACGAATGCGCCCGGCAAACAGGACATCCGCATCACGCAAACCGTTCCCTACACCAGCACGCAGCCCGCGCCCGTTGTGGACAACGCGGTAGTCATTCTCTCCGATCTTACAGACGGCACTACCTACAACTTTACCTTTGCCGACGGCGTATACAGCTACGATCCCGGGGCGGATAACAGCATTGGCAAACTGAACCATGCGTACCGCCTGCGGGTGCAGCTGGGTGAAGAGATCTTTGAAGCGACAGACACCATCCGCAACGTGCCCGCCATTGATTCCATCACTTACGAATACAAAAAGGAAGAAGATGCGGAAAGCGGTGAAGAAGGCTACTACGCACGTTTTCACGGCAGGGACCTGCCGGGGCAAACGGACTACTACTGGATTCGCAGCTACCGTAATTCACTGGCGAGAAAAGAAGCCGACGTGTTCGCGATCAACGCGGCATTCAACGAAGGCATTACGGACAGCGCGGTATTCATTACCCCCATCAGCGAAGGCATCACGAAATACGACAAGCCCTTTCAGCTGAATGAAACGGTGATCGTTCGGATCGCTTCCTGCACGAAGGCCAGCCATACTTTCCTGACGCATGTGGAATCGCAGCTGAACAACGGCGGCCTGTTCGCCTCCATCCTGCAGAACGTGAAGAGCAATCTCGTGAATACCAACACGGCAAGCCAGGCGCGGGTGCTCGGCTGGTTCGGTACCTCCGGTGTGAAATACAATGAAAAAGTGATCCGATAAATCCCAAATTCCATTTATGCAAGCAACCATCAACTCCATCCTCGCCACTGTGATGATCGTGCTGCTCGCCGGCACGGCGCAGGCGCAGGATGGCCAGATCGAAAGTCTTGCCGGCGGCGGTAAAAAGCGCATCCGGGTAGGCGGCTTCGGCGCACCTACGATCAAGTACACCACTTTCTACGACCAGAGCGCGATACTGCTCGGCGGCTATGCCGGCGTGATGCTCAACAGCAAGATCATGCTCGGCGCCGGCGGCTATGCGCTGGTGAACAACATTGAAGCGCCGGAGAACAGTCCCGGTTCCCCTACGCAGTACTGGAACATGTGGTACACCGGTTTTGTGCCGGAATATACCATCAAGTCGGACAAGCTGTTCCATGCGGCTGTGGGACTGCTTATAGGCGGTGGCGGCGTATTCAAGAGCGAACGCTATCACGGGGTGAGCGACGAGAATACGGACTGGGACCACAGCGGTTTCTTCGTTGGCGAGCCGCATGTGAGCTTTGAAATGAACATTACAAAATACCTGCGTATAGGCGTGGGCGGTTCCTACCGCTACGTACAGGGCTCCAATACCAGCGGCATTACAGACAGCCAGCTGAGCGGGCCAGCCGCACACTTTACACTGAAGGCAGGCCGGTTCTGATCTGACAAAAAACAGATGGCAGGAAGTGACCAAGAAGTAAAACGAAGGCTTTGAGAATCGCTTGAACAGCAACGGTTCCCACCAGGTAACCGGATAAATCAGGGCTGGCCATTACTTTTTGGTCACCCCTTTTTTTTTGTCCCTGCCACCACTCCTCCCACCCCATCACCATCCAAATAAAAAATCACCCCTTTATTTTGCTATTACGAAAAGTATCGTACATTTGTTTACGAAGATATTCGTAGAACAGGTATCATTTATAAAATTCAACAATGAACAAGCAGGTTAAACCAACGGAAAGTGAACTGGAAATACTGGGCATCCTGTGGGAACGCGGGGCCAGTACGGTAAGGGAAGTGCATGAGATACTGGAGCAAAGCAAGGAAGCGGGTTACACCACTACCCTCAAGCTGATGCAGATCATGCATGAAAAAGGTTTGCTGAAGCGGGATGCCAGTGCGAAGACGCACATCTACGAAGCCAGCGTTTCGCAGGAGCGCACACAACAGCAGCTATTGAACAAAATGATAGATACGGTATTCAATGGTTCCGCCACCCAGCTGGTGATGCAGGCCCTGGGCCATCACCGTTCTTCCCCGGAAGAGCTGGACCGTATCCGCCAGTATCTGAACGAGATGGAAAAAAAGCAGTCTTAAACTTTTTGCCATGACATCCTTGCTACCATTGACCACTGACATTATCCGCGCCTTCGGCTGGACGCTGCTGCATTCTTTCTGGCAGGCCTTCTGCGTGTATGCGTGCCTGAGAGTAGTGCTGAAGATCTGGCCCATGGCCAGCGCCGCCATCAAATATCATTTGTCGTTTCTCTCACTGGCCGGTATCAGCGGCTGGTTCGTATGGACCTTCTTTCATGAGCTGTCGCTTGTAAAAGCGGAGCATGTGGTGGAAGAGCTGGCGATGAAAATGGACGTTTCCACGCTGGCCGCGGTGGCGCAGCATGTACCGGCGCAAAAAACGGACGGGCTGCATATGATGCTGCCGGGCATGGAAGTGTACTTCCCGGTGCTGGTTTCTATTTACGCCATCGGCGTGGTGATCATGGCCATCAAGCTGTGCATTGACCTGGCCCAGCTGCGCCAGATACGGCAGCAGGACGTTACCGCCATGGGTAAGGAATGGGAACATCATCTGTTCAGGCTGGCAAGCCGCATGGGCGTGGCCCGCAAGGTGCAGCTGTTCATCTCGAAGCATCTGCAGGTGCCCGTGATGATCGGCTTCCTGCGCCCGGTGATCCTCCTCCCCGCCGCGATGGTCAACAACCTTTCGCCGGACCAGCTGGAAGCCATCTTGCTGCACGAGCTGGCGCATATCAAACGTAATGACTACCTGTTGAATATCTTCCAGTCCATTGTTGAAACCATCCTGTTCTTTAATCCTTTTGTATGGTGGATCTCCAAAAACATCCGCCTGGAAAGGGAACATTGCTGTGACGATCTTGTGATAGCAGGTACCGTACAGCCCCTGCAATACGCCAGGGCGCTGGTTGCGCTGGAAGAATACCGGTTGACAGCCAACCCGATGGCCATGGCGGCGGCAGATGACAAACACCATTTACTTCATCGCATCAAACGCATCATGGAAATGAAAAAGAAGAATCTTAACTATACGCAACGGATGATGGCCATGCTGATCATTCTCACGGGGCTGGTGTCTATCGCCTGGCTGAACCCTTCGGCCAACACCGCCAAAGCGGAAACGTTCTTCAGCTGGAACAGGGACACTGTGCCCGTACCGCCTCCGGCGCCGCCCGCACCACCCCCAGTAACAGCCACCGCCGCCCCGGTAGCGCCCATAGCTCCGGTAACGCCGCCTGCCCCGCCGGCGCCGGGTACGCCCGTTTCCCCGGTAGCGCCGCCAGCACCACCTGCTCCGCCCACACCGCCCGATTTCATCTATGATTTTGATAATGACACCCTTCCGGCCAAAAACCGCAAGATCATCATCACCAACGATAAAGGCGAGGTGAAAGAATACAACAGCATCGACGAGATGCCCGCGGGCGACCGCAAAAAAATGGAAGAAAGCTACATCCGCATGCAACAGGCGCAACAGCGCGCCCGCGACGCGCAGGCCAGGATGAAGAACTTCAACTGGGACAAAATGAACCAGCAGATCGCGGAAAGCATGAAGAACATCGACTGGGAAAAGATCAACAGGAATGTGACGGAAAGCATGAAAAACATCAACTGGGATAAAATGAACCAGCAGCTGGCCGAGAGCATGAAGAAGATCGACTGGGACAAGATGAACAGGGATATTGAGAAAAGCATGAAGAACATCGATTGGGACAAAATGAACAGGAATATCCAGGAGCAGATGAAGAACATCCAGTGGGACAAGATACAGGACCAGCTGAAGGACAAGATGAACAAGGCCGACTGGGAAAAGATGCAGCAGGACATCAAAAAGAGCCTGGACAAGATCAATTGGGAGGAGATCAATGCCGCGCGCACGGAAGCCCTCCGCGATATGAACCAGGCCCGCGCCCACGACATGCGCGCCCGGCAGGAAGCCCTCAAGGCGGCGCACCAGGAAAGCATGGAAGCCCTCCGCGCCCGGCAGCAGGCGCTCCAGCTGGCCCGCGCCGAAGCCCTCAAGGCACAGCAGCAGCAGTTCCGGGCAGTGGCCGAGGCCAGGAACGCCTACCTCCGTTCCGGCCAGGCTGCCAGGGCAGAGAAACATTCCAGGAATATGAACGACCTCCTGAAGGGGTTGGAAAACGACAAGCTCATCGACCGCAGTGAAAACTTCGATATCCAGAAAAAGGACGGCCACCTGTACATCAACGGGAAGAAGCAGCCCGCCAAAGTAATGCGGAAGTATTCGCAATATCTGAAGGAAGATAACGTTTCAATATCAGGCAATAAGACAAATCTCCATATAAACGTTCAGGACCAGGATTAACCATTCATTTTATTTTCGCCATTCTATCAGCTAAAAAAAGCCACTGGCCTTCACCGGTCGTGGCTTTTTTATTATATTTGCCCTTCGTTTCATCACCATTAAAAACCCTTTTATGCCGTCATTTGACATCGTGAGCAAAGTAGACCTGCAAACCCTCGATAACGCCATCAATACCGTTAAAAAGGAGATCACCACCCGGTACGATTTCAAGGATTCGCATGTGAGCATCGAGCTGAATAAAAAAGACCTGGTGCTCAACCTGGAAGTGGAAAGCGATATGAAGCTCGGCCAGGTCATAGACGTGCTGGTCAGCAAATCGATGCGGCAAGGGCTGGACGCCTCCATTTTCGACCAGAGCAAGGAGCCTTACCAGAGCGGAAAGGTGTTTAAAAAAGACATCCCGGTACGGAACGGCATCAAACAGGAAGACGCCAAAAAGATCGTCAAGCTGATCAAGGACGCCGGGCTGAAAGTGCAGGCCGCCATCATGGACGACATTGTACGGGTGACAGGCAAGAAAATAGATGATTTACAGGAAGTTATACAAAAATGCAAGGAAGCCAACCTGGGCATCCCCCTGCAATATGTAAATATGAAAAGCTAAATTTCTTGGCTATTATAAAAAGTTCTGTTACCTTTGCACTCTGTATTTTTTTAACTGATTGATATGAAACAAGGAATTCATCCGGAAAATTATAGATTCGTAGTGTTTAAAGACATGTCTAACGGACAGAGCTTTTTGAGCCGTTCCACTACGCCTTCCCGCGAAACTGTGCAATGGGAGGATGGCAACGAGTATCCTTTGATCAAGCTTGAGATCTCCAATACATCTCATCCTTTCTATACCGGTAAGAACGTACTGGTGGATACCGCAGGCCGTATCGACAAATTCAACAAGCGCTACAAGAAAGAGGCTAAATAAGCCTTTTTTGTGAATATCTTTTCATGATCCCGCCGGTTTAATCGGCGGGATTTATTTATTTTAGCCAGCTATGAATCCACACTATATCCTGTTTGACACGCCTGAGCGGGATCTGTTATACCCCTTTTCCCACACCCGGCCCGTAGCCGCCATCAAGGTCGGCCTCCTCAGCATCCGGGAAAAATGGGAGCGCTGGCTGAACACCACGCCCATCAGCTATTTCACGATGGACCACCTCCAGGCCAGATACCCCCTGATAAAAGCGCCCAAAAGTGCCCTTACGATACTGCTGAACGGCCATCTGCTGCCCTCCGCTCCCCTGCTGGAAGCCATCCGCCTGCTGGAACCCGGGCAGGAACTGTATAAGGACGGCAGGCTGCTGGTAAAGGTGATCAGCGGGGAAGACTTCTTTTCTCCCGCTACTTCGGAAAGAGTGAATTTTGACGGGGACATTGTACGGATAGACCTCCCCTGGCACATCTTTCAGTTTAACGACCAGGCGATCCGGGACGATTTTGAACTGCTGACCGCCGGCCGTGTTTCCGCGCCCCTTTCATCCACCAACAAGACTTTCAACACAGACAACATATTCATAGAGCCCGGCGCCGTAGTGGAATGCTGCATCCTGAACGCCGCCACCGGCCCGATCTACATTGGTAAAGACGCGCAGGTGATGGAAGGCAGCATGATCCGCGGGCCCTTCGGGCTGGGCGAATCTTCCGTCGTAAAAATGGGCAGCCGCATCTACGGCGCTACTTCCGTGGGCCACCGCTGCGTGGTGGGCGGAGAGATCAAGAATACCGTCTTCTTCGATCATTCGAACAAGGGGCACGACGGCTATCTCGGCGACGCGGTGATCGGCGAATGGTGCAACCTGGGCGCGCATACCTGCTGCTCGAATATGAAGAACAACGCCCGGGAGGTGCGCATCTGGATGGAAGCCAGGCAGGAAGCCTGGTCCGCCGGACCGAAGTGCGGCGTACTGATGGGAGATTACAGCCGTTGCAGCATCAATACCATGTTCAATACCGGCACCGTTATCGGCGTGTCCTGCAACGTTTTCGGCAGCAATTTCCCGCCGAAGTTCATGCCCTCCTTCAGCTGGGGCGGCACGGACCGTTACCGGCTGGATGAAGCCCTGCGGGACGCGGCGGCCTGGATGCAGCTGAAAGGGCAAACGCTGACGGAAAGCGACACGCAAATATTGACATATGTTTTTCCGGGATAAAGCCGTATTTTTCGCGCCTCAAACCCGAATCAGAAATATTAAAATGATATGAGAAAGAAGATCGTAGCAGGCAACTGGAAGATGAACCTCACGCTCGCGCAAGGCGAACAGCTGGTGAACGACATCGTAGCGGCCGGCATTCAGTTATCCGAAGGCCAGGAAGTGGTGATCGCACCGCCCTTCCCCTACCTGACCAAAGTAAAGCAACTGACAAAAAATTACCCCGGCATTTTTGTGGCGGCACAGAACTGCGCCAGTGAAAAATCAGGCGCGTACACCGGTGAGGTAGCGGCGGACATGCTGCAGTCCATCGGCGTGGATTACGTGATCCTCGGCCACTCCGAGCGCCGTGAGTATTTTCAGGAAAGCAATGCGCAGCTGGCGAAAAAGATAGACCAGGCGCTGGCCGCCGGCATCAAACCGATCTTCTGCTGCGGCGAGCCGCTGGAAGTGAGAAAAGCGGAAACGCAGAACGCTTTCGTTGCGCAGCAACTGCAGGAAAGCCTCTTTCACCTGGATGCGGCCGCGCTGAAAAATATTGTGATCGCATACGAGCCGATCTGGGCCATTGGCACAGGGCTTACCGCGAGCGCGCAGCAGGCGCAGGACATGCATGCGTTCATCCGCGCGCAGATCGCGGAGAAATATGGACGTGAAGCCGCGCTTGGCCTCACCATCCTGTACGGCGGCAGCGCAAAACCGTCCAATGCGCCGGAACTGTTTGCCTGTCCGGATGTGGACGGCGGCCTGATCGGCGGAGCCTCCCTGGTGGCGGCGGACTTTACGGCGATCGTAAAAAGCTTCTGATCATATGGTGGCTGCGGGTTTTCTTCTGCAGCCACTTTTTTTAGTATTTTTTGCTAAATTTATTAGTATTTACTAAAAATGTTCGTATATTCGTATTGTGAAAGGAAGGCAGCTATCTGATTGCTGTTGATGATAGCAACCACCTCAAATTGATGATTGAAAAATCATATTGATATGGAACACGAAGTATTATATGACTACATGTTGGTGATTCATCCGGATGCGCAGACGGTGCAGGATGTAAGTATGTTCAGGCATTTGATCTCGGAGGAGCTGGGCGGTCTTCCGGGGGCTTTTACGCAGGCGCATATATCCTTATTCAGGTCGGAGTTCCCGGAGCGGTACGAGGCTGATTTTATCGGCATGCTGGAAAGAGTGGTAATGGACCAGTCCGCCTTTACGGTATATACTTCCCGTATTGATCACTGCAAACAGGGGGAATCGAAGCACATGCTGTATGTGAATGTGGCGAACCCGAAACCGGTGGAAGATTTGCACCGGAAGATCCTGCAAACCTTTGAGCTGCGGGCGAACAGCTACAAACCGCATATCACGCTGGCCCGGGCCATCAGCCACCAGCAGATGAACCAGTTGTCGCCTTACTTTTCCAACAAGATGTTTGTGCGCAGCTTTCATTGCCACAGCTTCAGCCTGTTGAAGAAACCGGCCGGAGGCGCGGGTAAATATGAAGTAGTACGGGAATTCCTGTTCGGGAAAGATCACCCCTCCGATCATCCGCTGTTTAACCACGCGGCCTGATCCCCCGGCAATAGTATCTTTTATTCAAACTGCTTTCAAGAGTCAGTCAGTATCATATATCCCAATTGACCGGGTCGGGCGTTCATCTCCTGACTCTTACATTCTGCTTGCTGGCATAAAATTCATCGTTGTTCACACGGGGATTCATCGCTGTTTGTGCGAGGCTCATCGTTGTTCACACGGAACTCCCATGTGGTATGTTTACTTTCATCCGTTTATCATATACAGGTGCGCGTAGTCCGGGCGCCGGAGCAGATTTTTTGTTATTTTTAGTTATTAATCCGTCCATATCATGATCCACAAGGAAATCCTGGTAAAAGGAAAAGTGCAGGGCGTCTACTTCAGGGCCACCGCAAAGTCTGTGGCCGACAAGATGGGCATACGCGGCGCTGTGAAAAACACGCCGGACGGGCATGTATGGATCGCAGCGGAAGGTCCCGAAGGTGTGCTGGAAGAGTTCATCGACTGGTGCCGTTACGGCCCGTCCGGCGCGGAAGTAAGCCACCTGGAGGTCACGGAAGGCCCCCTGCGGCATTACCCTGATTTCG
Organism: Chitinophaga cymbidii; assembly: GCF_007992715.1. Classification (GTDB taxonomy): domain Bacteria; phylum Bacteroidota; class Bacteroidia; order Chitinophagales; family Chitinophagaceae; genus Chitinophaga; species Chitinophaga cymbidii. The sequence goes on along the minus strand of NZ_BKAU01000003.1, from coordinate 75 downwards.
ACATTCTCCGCAAGTAACAAATGCTCCGGTTCTTATGATCGAAAAAAAAAACGGGGCAGTACGCTGTACTGCCCC
>NZ_BKAU01000002.1 GCF_007992715.1 Chitinophaga cymbidii | reverse complement strand
CGCTGTACTGCCCCGTCAATATTTTTATTCCTTCACGATCTTCCCCTGCCCGGAAACCGACTGCTCCACACTCGACGGCGAACCGCGGTATTTCACCTTGCCGCTCCCGGATATGGCGACTTCCAGCTTTCCGTTAGCCTGCACATGCGCGTTGCCGTTACCCGAGATGGCTATTTCCACATCCCTCGATTTGAGGTCCGCAGCCGCGATATCCGCGGAGCCGGAAATAGCGATCTCCGATTTATCGGCCCGGCCATTCAGCTTTACCTTTCCATCGCCGGAAACGTTCACTTCCAGCTTGTTGTAGTCCAGGCTCAATTCAGCCAGTGACTTGCCGCTCAGCGAGATCTCGAGGTCATCGCCCTTGATGGAACCTTCGCTGAAGAAGTTGGAACTGCCGCTGGCGGCAATGGCATCCAGCTTCACCACCGTGATACGTACCACCACATCTTTTGTGGGGCGGATATTGTATCCCCTTTTTGTGCCAATGCCCAGCTCGTCCCCGTCGATCTTCGTTTCAATGTAAGGCAGCAAATTTTCTTCTGCTTCCACTGTGACCTCCTGCCTGCTGCCCTGGCTAACGTACACTTTGTATTGTCCCGATACGGCGATCTCGTCGAAGGGCCTGCCGGCATCGCGGGTTTCCTTTTTTACACCACCGCTGCCGGTGATCTTCTGCTGCGCCTGTACTCCTGCTGTTGCCAATATACAAGCGGACAACAGCAGGGGCATCATACATGCTTTCACTTTCATAAACTGTCGGATTTAGAATGGTTTTTTGAATTAATCTCCTCCCAATTTTACATCGCAATAAGCCCCATCAATTTTGATAAGCGCGGATGCGTCTGTAGCATTGGTAGTTATGGCGGAAAAGGAGAGGTTTTGATTTTTCTGTTCTTTCTTCACGTTCTTCCACTCAAAGTCATTGGTACGCAGGTTGCCGTACCGCAGGGAAGCGCTCACGCGGAAAGCGGTATTCCTGTCTATCCCGAATTGAAAATCGGAATACTTGCCGCTGATGGTGAGGCCCTTGAATGAAGGCAGCACCTTCCCTACTTTCACACCCGAATAAGTGGTGGAAAACACTCCTCTTTCTTTCAATTTTTCCGCTTTCACATTGGTGTAATTTCCATTCAGGTTGATGGTGTTGATGGTGGTAATTTTATAATCGTCGTAATTACAATTGAGGCGCAGTTCTTCTATGTTCCCGATCACGTAGTTGCAGTTGTTGGAATTGATCTGCAGGTTGTCTACATTCTCACAGCGCAGGTTGGAATAGTTGGCGTTCACCTGCAGGTCTGCGGCATTGCCGATCCTGGCCTTATCGGTATAGTTCATATTTACTTTCAGCAGATGGCCGGCGCTGCCGATATCCAGGAAGCCGTAGTTGATCGCGATATCGGACACACGGAAGGGCAGCTCATGCGCGAGTATGTCGCCGAAGTTATTGCGGAGCACCATTGCGCCGAGGCTCGGCGGCACGGAGATCACATAATTCACGTTCACATACTCTTTGGAATCCCGTCTTCCCCCACCCCAGAGCCATGAACCGCCGGCGGGATTATATTTTGTTTCCAGCCTTACCTGGCCGCCGGGCGCGGATTCTTTTATTTCCACCATTTCGGCCATCTTCTTCGCCTGCTCATCATTCTTCCCATATCCTACGATCTCGATGTCTGCCTTGCATTCCGGTTTGTCCCATATCTTGATGACGATCTTGCCGTATTTATTATTTACTTCCACTTTTGAACCGGGGTTCACCTTGAATGCCTTAGTGAGATGGATCCTGAACTCCTGGTCCCCTTTCCCGGCAAATACAGCGAGCGGGCAAAGCAAAAGCAGCAGTATGGTAGATTTAGAGAACATCTTTTTTATTTGAAGGTGTGACAATTTCATCGTTGTATTTTTCGTGTTCGGAGAGTATTCTGTCCAGCAGTTCCAGCTTCATCTGGTAGTAGCGGATCATGGCGGCGCGGATCCTTTCATTTCCCGGGTTGTTCTGCAATTCCCTTTCCAGCAGTTTGTAGGTATCGTTCCGGATCTCCAGCTCCCGGCGGGTGGTGCTGTCCAGCCCCAGCTCTTCCGGCGGCAGCGCCTTTAGCTCGTCCAGCTTCTGCTCGATCTGCGTAGTATAATATCCCTGCATTTCCGCTATTTCCGGCAGTACGACGCCGGCGTCTTTCTTCGCGTTCATTTTCAGCAGGATGCCGGCGTTGGCGATCAGTGCAACGAGTATGGCGGCCTTCCACCAGTGACGCGCGAGCATGCGCACCACCGTGGGACGTTGGCGTACCGGCAGCTCTTTTTCGAGGGCGGCCCAGACGCGCGGCCCCGGCCCTTCTTCTTCAAATTCGCTGCGATGCTGCTGTATGAAATCTTCCAGTTTCATTGCTTTATTTTTAGTTTCACGAGCTGCCGCACTTTTTCCTTGGCGCGCATGAACTGTGTTTTAACGGTCGATTCGGTGATCCCTAACAGGGCGGCTATTTCCCGGTGCGAATATTCCTCAAAGATGTAGAGGTTCAGCACGGTGCGGTACCCGTCCGGCAGCTCGCGGATGGCCTCTTTTACCATAGACACCGTGAGCGCGTGCGCTTCTTCATCCACTTCCGTTTCAACGGCTGCCTCCATCTCTCCCACTTCCTCCCAGCTGACCTTCTTTTTACGCAAATAGCTAAGGCAGTGATTGACCACGATGCGCTTGATCCAGGCGGTGAGGCTGCTGTCTGATTCCAGCTTTTCCAGGTTTTTGAACACCTGCACAAATGCCTCCTGCAGCACATCTTCGGCATCGCTGGAATGCCCCGTCATCCGCAGGCAGATGTTGTACATCGCCCTGGAATACGCCTCGTACAACTCATGGAAAGCCCGAACGTCGCCCTTGCGGCAGCGTACCACGATTTGATCTGTTACAGGCATTTTTTCCAAGGTCTCTGGTAATAAGCTCATATTAAAGACGGTGGTTCAGGAAAAGGGTTGCACGGGGAACGGGAATTTTTTCCGAAAATACGAAAAACAGAACGCAGCCCACGAGGGACTGCGTTCCTTCCATCCTTATATACCTAAAACATGATTAGGTACGCTGTTGATACTACTTCACCCGGTTCAGCTCGTCTTCCAGCCCGGTCTTGCGGTTGCGGGCCTCTTTTACGTTGGAGTTGCCGAAGCGGTAGGTGAAGGATGCACGGATCTGGCGGCTGTCCCAGCGGGTGCCCAGACTCACGTCCCGGTTGGCGGTGCTGTACTCGCCGCGGAAGCGTTGGGTATTGAAAACGTCGTTCACATTCAGCTTCACGGTGCCTTTCTTCTTCAACACCTGCTGGGAAAAGCCGATGTTGAAAGCGTACATGCTTTTCATTTTGAACAGTCCTTCGTCGGATATCTGCGGGGATACGTAGAAGAAGGATGCCTCGGCGGAGAGGGTCTTGCTCAAAGTAAAAGTATGCTGCGTCTGGCCGTAGAAGCCGCCGGAAGAGCGTTTGATCTGCTCTCCGCTCACCACCGTTTCAAACGCATTGTAGAAAACGGAAAGGTTGGTGAAGCTGTTCCACCATTTGGTGACGGGAACAGGCGCGGAGATGTTCAGGTTGACGTTGTCCCTTTTGGCGACGTTCATGTATTTATAGACGAGCACGGTGGTGTCTCCGGTCTTGGGGTCTACCCCCGGTTCCAGGATGCGGGACAGCATATCGTTGGTATGGCTGTACCCGATGGCCGTGTTCAGGAATGATTTGAAGGTGTGCCGCAGCTCAAAGTTGCTGGAAAACTGTGGCCGAAGGTTCGGGTTGCCGCCGGCCTTCGTATACCGGTCCAGGAAAAACTCGAAGGGGTTCAGGTTGTTGTAGTTCGGGCGCTGCAGCCGGCGGCTGTAGGACACTCCCCACTGATGATCGGTGCTGGCCTGGTAGCTGAGGAACACGCTCGGGAAAAAGTTCAGGTAGCTGGTGTCGTTCACCTGCTGCAAGGTAATGGAGTTGCCTTTCACGTTCGTCTGCTCCGCGCGCAGGCCGGCTTGTACGCCCAGCTTTTTGAACTGCCGGCTGTAGTTGATATACGCGGCGTTCACGTTTTCCTCGTAGATGAAATAGTTCGAGCGGTTGATGTCGTACTCCCATTGCGCCAGCTTGAGCGAATCGAACCGGGAATTGTTGTCCGAATTCACAAAGCTCAGCTTGATGCCTGCTTCCAGCTTCGCTTCTTTTTTCAGGGGATGCGTGTAATCGATCTTCACGGTTTTGATGTCGATGATGGAAGGCTGCAGGCTGCGGGTGGTATCTCCGCGGTAATATTGCTTGCCGCCGCCGTCCATGTAAGCGGAATACAGGAGGTTGTTGCGCTTGTCCACGTTGCGGGAGTAGTCCAGGTCAATGTTCAGCTCCTTGCCCGTAGTGTCCAGCCGGCCTTTGTAGTTCAGGTTCCAGGACTGCCGGTCCCACTTGGAACGGTTGTCTGTCTTCGTTTTCAGGCTGGAATCGATCGCCTCGCCGTTGCCGATCCAGGTCATGCTGTTGCCTTTCCCCGTCCAGTCGCCGAGCGATACATTCGCCATCACCCCGATCGTGTGGTTTTTGTTGATGAAATAATCCAGGCCGGCTTTGGCGCCGTGGTAATTGGATTTTTTGTCCAGGTAAGAATTCTGATCAAATACCATCCGGCCGCTCTCTTCCATGTTATCGCGGTAAATGTCCAGGTTCTCGAAGTTCCCGTTGTAATTGTAATTATAGGAACCGTACACGTTGATGTGCTCATTGCGGTGGTTGACGCTGACGCCCGTGTTGAGCTTGGGCAGCTTGCCCTGTCCCCCTCCGATATTCACGCTGCCGTTGGTACCGTAGGTGCTGTTCTTTTTCAGCTTGATGTTGATAATCCCGGCGTTGCCTGCTGCATCATATTTGGCGGAAGGATTGGCGATAAGCTCTATCTGGTCTACGTTAGAGCTTGGCATGTTTTTTAGCAGCAGAGCAACGTCCTGGGCTGACATGTTCGTGGGTTTGCCGTCGATCATAATGATCACACCGTTCTTGCCACGCATGGATATATTGTCGTCTTTATCTACCTGTACGCCGGGGGATTGCTGCAGCACTTCCATGGCGGTGCCTCCTGCGGCCACCACGCTGTTTTCCACGTTCACGACCATTTTGTCTGCTTTCTGCTCGATGAAGGGGCGTTTGGCGGTCACGTTCACTTCTTTCAGGTTGCGGGTGTCTTCTGACAGCACGAGGGCAGGCACTTTCACCGGGGCGCCGTTCACGGTGAAGGGTACACTAAAGGTTTTTTTCATGCCCATGTTTACGGCGGCTACGAGGTACCGGCCACCGGGGATGCCTTCAAACTCATATTTGCCTTCCACGCTGGCGATAGCCCCTTTCACCAGGGAGGAGTCTTTTACCCGCAGCAGGGTGATGGTGGCAAATTCCACCGGTTTTTTATCTGTACGGACGACCGTACCACTGATTCTTCCCTTTTGGGTTTGCTGGCCGTTGGGGGCCTGCGCCTGAGCCATGTTGTTTATACTAATCAGTAAAACGCTCAGGGTCAACAATTTGATGATCTTTTTCATATAAGGCGGATGTAGATTTAGATACTTGGCGATGCTTTTTCAATTCCTATAGTTCCTTTCTTAACTGTAGTTCCTTTCTTAAACAACTACAATGCAAAAGTAGGTATTATGCTTTACATAGTACATAAGTTTACACAAATGGTCATATTCTGGTGACGATTGGTAAAAACCTGTTTTAATGATTCGGGTAAAACGGGGATGTACGATATAGCCGGTTATAAGGAAGACGAAGGGAAAGGGGGTTTGTTACAAAGGGGAAGCTGAAATGGGGATGAGCGGGCGGAAACCGGGATGCTGCGGGCGGATTTAGATGCCCGGATGCGATGCACCGTTATCTTACGGAGAAAGGCGTTGCCGTAAAAGCGCCCTTTATAACGGGATACGGATTTAAAGCGGTCACATTGAGCGATCCGGATGGGTATGGGTTATGGTTCCACTGGCCGGCGGACAATCAGGGGTGATTATCGAAGCTGATGTTCGCGATCACGTCCGGCAGCATCTCCTGTAACTTTTCAAACACCACTCTTTCCTCTTTCCGGATGTGCGCTTCCAGGCTGCAGGCGATGTTATGCATGCCTTCCACCAGGTCCGCGTGGTCTACCAGCGCGCTGTACATGCCGGAAATGATGCGGTGTTCCTCCAGCAGCTCGTCCAGCAGCACATCTATTTCGGGATGATGCCCGCGGCACACCTCAAACAGATGGTCTTCCTTCTGAATATGCGGCACCATAATTTCCTGGAATACTTTTACGATGTAGGCCAGCTTGGATTGCGCATCCAGCGGGAACCCCTCGTAAGGGGCTGCGTCCTTTTTCAGATACCTGCAAACGAACAGCAGGCTTTTATGCTCATGCGATAGTGGAATCAGATTGGGATGACGCTGCATATATTAATGATGTGCGCTAGGCGGTTTTAAGCGGATTCGTTTTACGGGCGTACCAGATCAGCAGCGCCCCTCCTATCACGAGGCCGGTAGCGATGATCTCGGCCTGCGTGGGATGAAAGCCAAAGATGTCGTATTTCGTATTGACCCTGATCTTTTCCACGAAGAAACGTTCAATGCCGTTCAATATAAGATAGATACCGAAGATCACGCCGGGCGTGGTCACCTTTTTGCGGATCGCCATCAGTACAACGAAGAACAGTCCGCAGACAATGATCTCGTATAACGGTGTCGGGAACACGCCAACGGGCAGGGCGCTGCAATATTCATGATCGCAGTTCTGCAGCTGGATGCCGTCGTTCACCACGTTATGCGGATAGCTGTATGCAAAGAAGAAATCGGGCATGAAGCTGAGGGAAGCGGGCTTCTCGAAGCTGCGGTGCGGTACATTTTCGAGACTGCCGAACTGCCGCACGAAGTATGCGGAATCCCGGTGCAGTATCTCCTGATATTGCGCCGGCGAGATCTTCACCACTTTGCCGGTGGGATCGGTGCCATATGCGCTGTTATTGATACCCCAGTCCCCGTCGCCGGAAAACTGGCAGCCCATGCGGCCGATCGCGTAAGCCAGCATGAGGGCGGGCGCGGCGCTATCTACCAAGTGTTTCCAGTTGATCTTCTTTTTGCTGGCGTAGCGGATGATCACATATGCCGCTACGATCAGGCCACCGTAAAAGGTGAGGCCGCTGGCGGAGAAAAGAGAGCCCCAGGGATCTCTTACGAACTCGCCCCAGTTCTCGAGGTTGTGAAATATTTTGGCGCCGATCAGCCCGGCTACCGCGGCCTGTATGGTAAAGTCCGGCACCCGCTGGTGCGGCATTACCAGCACTTCCTCTTCCTTCGGTTTGGCCAGCGCTGTCTTTTTCTTTGAGCTGTATTTCCAGTAAGCCATCGCGGCAGCGCCTAATATGCCACCGATCAAGCTTCCCTGCGCGGATAATATATAATCACGCAGATCTCCCCCGCTGTTGCCACCAAGACCGGGAATCAATCCTATCAATTTAAAACCGAGGATAAATCCGATCACGGCGCTAACGGTCATGTCTCCCACCGATGCCGGCTGCCCGACCATTACCTTTTCCTTCACTCCCTGCAACAGGCCAAGCCGTTCCCGGCGCCGCAGCTCCGAGGTCAGCACATAAGCAGCGGCCAGGAAAGCAACGGCCACAAAGAAGCCGAACGTCTGCAATATCTTAAAAACCGGTATTTCGATCCCGAAGAGATCTTTGAACGCGTAGTATAAATTAGGATACATAGACAAAAAAAATGGTGATCTGAGTTTTCCTATGAACAAAGCCGAATTATATCAAAAGGAAAATCAAACCACCAAGTTACATTTCAAATGTGAATAATCAATTATGAATTACGTTTTGTCAATAATTAACTTTTGCGTAATCCGGATGATCCTCACATTCGGTCTCAACAGTACTCGTCAAATGCAGCCAGCAAATTGGTTGCAATCAGTTGTGCCGAGCGTCCTTCGATCATATGACGCTCTATAAAATGAACGAGCTGTCCATCTTTAAATAATGCAATGGCCGGGGAAGACGGCGGATAAGGCATCAGGTGCGTGCGGATCTGTTTCACCGCATCCGTATCAAAACCGGCAAAGCTGGTCGTCAGCCTGTCCGGCTTCTTCTCGCTGGTGGCAACGGCCATCAGCACACCGGGACGGGCAGTACCGGCCGAGCATCCGCATACGGAATTGATCATCACCAGGGTAGTGCCTTTCTGAGCCAGCACTTCATCTACTTTGGAGGGGCTCAGCAGCTCCTCAAAACCATTATCTGTAAGTTCTGCCTTCATAGGCATCACGAGTTCCGCAGGGTACATAATCTATGTTTTTTGCAAAGTTAAACAATATATTGATATTCTTCAATAAATTAAGAAAATGACATTATGTCTTTATAAGTTGTTTTATTACGACAAATTGTCTTTAAAATCAGGCTTTTTAGCAGCTTTCCGGCATTGGTATCTCCTTTGATCTATACCGGGCGTAACCGAAAAAAATGGTTTAACACTAAAAATAATAATGACTATGACACTCGTGAAATTCAATCATCAGCCTGCAAAGACCCTTGGTGGCATCATGGACGATATTTTTTCCAACAAATTCCTGAACAGGGATTTCATTACATCGGATTTCTTCGGCAGCCATGCGCCGGTGAACATCCGCGAAACCAAAGATGCGTATGCCCTTGAGGTAGTAGCGCCGGGCTTTGAGAAAGCCGACTTCTCCATCAACCTGGAAGGTCCCACACTGACCATCAAGGCGGAGAAAAAGGCCGAACAGAAAGAAGAAAATGAAAAACACATTCGCCGCGAGTTCAGCTTCCGCTCCTTCTCCCGCTCCTTCAAGCTGGATGAAAGCGTAGACGCTGAAAAGATCAACGCGAAATACGAAAATGGCGTCCTCAGGCTGACCCTGCCTAAAAAAGAAGAAAAAAAGGACACCGTTAAAGATATTACAGTTGCATAAGGGTTAGGAATAGTAAGTACAAGAGCCGCTCTCTCCAGAGCGGCTTTTTTTATGCCGCTCCCCCCGGAAATTTACCACTAACGTTGAATAGGCGGGTTGACAGATGGTATTACCTTGCCGGTACTTATAATGCTCCCCAATGATACCTGTGCTTAAAAGCATACGGAACCTGGCCAATGATCTCTATGGAAATACCGAATTAACGGTAACGGGCACACTTTTATCCAGAACGCCGGACCCGCTGGAACGCGCCCGCATTAAGATGCTGTTCGACTTCATCTTCTTCTACAGCCTGCTGCTGATACCGGTGATCATGCTGCTGATGTACGGGCAGGACTATACGAATCTCACTATCCATACCGGCTTCCTCGCCATTTTTGTGCTTTGCGCCGGGATGATGATGGCTGGCAACGGCACCGCGGTGGTGGGCGTGGTGGCAGCGCTCAACACGCTGGTGATGCCCATGTTCTCTTCCTTTACGAATGATCTGGACGTGTCCCTCTTATATGCTATTCCCTGGATGATGGCCTGCCTGCTGGGGTATTTCGTGGCGGGCATGCGCACGGCGGTGGCTTTGGGCGTTATCCTCTTCCTCTACCTGGGGCTGGTGGCGTTCATCAAGATCCGGCACATACCGGTTTTCCTGGCCACCTCGTATTCGGCGCCGGACAAGTATATGGCCACTCCCTTTATCATGGCGGGCTACCTGCTGGTCTGCCTCCGCGTATGGGGCCACTATTACCGCAACCTCGCCAGGCAGGAGCAGCTGCATACGTTGGAAAAGCAGCAGCAGCACTCCGCGCTGGTAGCGCAGAACCTCACCAAACAGTTCCTGCTGGTAAAGGGCCTCTCCCGCTCCGGCAAGAGTGAATACAAAGATGGGAATATTGAGTTGCTGGATGCCTGCTTCTCCGAGATCGAGAAACAATGCGATACCGCCATTCATTTCCTGGACGGCAGCAAGCCGGAGGAATAGCGCGTATCTACGAGATAAATGATCTTCCAGCCGGAGGCCGATTTCATCAGCTGAAACGAGTTGACCCCGCAATGCGAGAATTTTTCGTTGAGGTAAAACCGGTAGGGCGTCCACACGCTTGCCAGGGCCCCGTCCACCATGATCCGCTCAAAAGTGATCCGCTCATCCCACACGTCCGTGTGAGGCGCGCCCACCGCCCGGAGAAACTGCTGCAGGGAGCCGGTGACCAGTACCGGAGCACCCTCCTGCTTGCCCGAAATGGTCTGCAAAATGGCATTATCCGCGAACACAGCCTTTACCATCGCGCTATCACCATTTTTCATCCCCTCAAACAGTTTGTTAATGGCGCTCTTAACAAATTCCTCCTCTGAAGACTGTGCCCACACTGGACTTGAACATATGACTAATAATAGCAACGGGATTACATAACGCTGTTTCATAATATCAAAAATAAGTATATGAATACATCAGCCGCCGGCGGATCATATTAAAAGATACAACTAATTGGTATTTGCAATCGATGCAGGTGCAACTATTTTTGTGCTGTGCGATTTAGTTGCGGCCGTTCGTGATATGAAACCTTGAAGCAGACAGCACACCGCACCACACCGAAGAACGGCCAGATGGCGAACAGGGCACTTGCAGCCTTTAATGACAGGACAGGATAGGATATATTATACAGACCAGACTGCGAACTTTCAGCACGGACCTACAAACAAATTACGAGCGGGCTTCCACCCGATGAGAGCAAGGTTGATGGCCACCGTTGAGCCGCCGCCGTGAGGCATTTCTTTTTATTCCATACCATAAGTTTTCCTGAACGTTCCTTTTTATAACTATACCATGAGTGTTCGTTATTCCTTACATATGAAATATGTCCCGTTTTACACTATGCCTTGAAATCGTTTATCCCTTACTATGAATGTTGGATCGATCTATCCTATGAAATTATGGGCTTCCTGACAAGGGGGCCTGTTTTTTTTAGCGCCTTATTGAAAAAAGAAACCCCTCGGAGAACCGAGGGGTTTTTAAGTGGATTACTAACCCATTATTTTAATAACCCAAAATCTTGAGCATGCTCTGGGAGGTTTGCTCCTTCGCATATAACCAGTCTTTTAATTGTCCATTTTTGTCGTAGCCTACAATCACGTGTTTGGGCGACGGGATTAGGCAGTGTTTGATACCGCCGTAGCCGCTCAGCTGATCCTGGTAGGCGCCGGTATGGAAGAACCCGATATACAGCGGTTCCCCGTTCGTCAGTTTGGGAAGGAACACAGCGTTGATGTGCTCTTCCGAGGTGTAGAAGTCGTACCCGTCACAGGTCAGCCCGCCAAGATGCACCTCCTGGTATTCCTGGTCCCATTTATTAATAGGCAGCATGAGGAACTTCTCCCCGATGCCCCAGGTGTCCGGCAAAGTCGTAATAAAAGAACTATCGATCATGTACCAGCTTTCGCGGTCGTTCTGCATCTTTTCACCCAGCACGCTGTAGATCACCGCACCGCTCTCTCCCACTGTAAAGGAACCGAACTCGGTATAGATGTCCGGCACGGGTACCTTGTTCTTTTTACAAACACTCTTGATGTTGGCCACGATCTCGTTTACGATGTAAGCGTAATCGTAGTCGAACCCGAGGGAGTGCTTGATCGGGAAGCCGCCGCCGAGGTTGATGCTCTCCAGTTCCGGACAGATCTTCTTCAGCTGGCAATAAAGGTTCAGCACTTTGTTGAACTGGCTCCAGTAAAAGATATCATCCTTGATCCCCTTGTTCATAAAGAAGTGGAGCATTTTCAGCTCGAACTTCGGATTGCCCTTCAGCTTGTCCACGTAAAACTCGAGGATGTCGCGGGAGGCGATGCCCAAACGGGACGTATAAAAATCAAATGTCGGTTCCTCTTCTGCCGCGATGCGGATACCCAGCTTCACCGGTTCTTTGGATCGGACGAACTTTGCGTAGTCGTCCAGTTCCAGTTTATTGTCCAGCACCGGGAGCACATTGGTGAACCCGCTGTTGATCAGCTTGGCGATGCTCCGGGTATAAGTCTTGGTCTTATAACCGTTGCAGATCACGAACGTGTCTTTGGTGATCTTCTTGCGCTCGTACAGCTTGTTGATGATATCTATATCATAAGCGAAAGAAGTTTCAATGTGCACGTCGTGCTTCAGGGTCTCCTCCATGATAAAGGAGAAGTGTGAACTCTTGGTACAGTAACAATAATAATACTTGCCGTCGTACCTGTTCTTTTTGATCGCGTCCTGGAACATTTTCTTCGCCCTGTTGATCTGCATCCCGATCTTGGGAAGGAACGTCAGCTTGAAGGGTGTTCCGTACTTGTCAATTAATGCCCGGATATCCAATCCATTAAACTCCAGGTTGTTATCCTTCACTTCGAAGCCATCCTGTGGAAACTCGAAGGTTTGGTTAACGAGATCCGTGTAGGTGTTGTTCATTTAACGCTGTGAATGATTGTTAAGGATTAAACAATAAAACTTAAACCACATTTAAATGAGCTGGAAACTTCTGGTTTATACACCTACGTAAGTCGTTTCACCAGCAAAATTGGATGCAAATCTACTATTTTGTTCGAATGGAATTCCAAAAATCTTCCATCTTTTTTATGAAAGGGGAAAATGTGATACTATAAATTGATTATTAATTATTTATATCGATGAAATTACAATTAAAATATCAACAAAGAGCCGGTTTTATGCCGGCTCCTCTTTCTTTTACAATGCGTTCATTATCATTTCAATAGTTCCGAAGCCCGTTTTCCTTCACAGAAAATCAGGTCGAGGATGCTCAGGCCGGGCACAAACCCGGTGCGTTCCCCGAAAACCTGGGTGTACTGCGGCAGCTCCCCCGCACTTTTACCCGGCGCCAAAACATCCCGCAGATCCTGTATCCCCTCCGCCGGGTCATACGATTTCCGGAAACTCTCCGTATAGCTTACCGGCTTCTCCAGGCCAAGGACCGTTTCCGCCCATTCAAAGCAGGCCATGTTCCAGTCCAGCAGAAAATCGAATTTCCGCTCATACAGATCAGCCAGGCCGTCTTCAAAATATTCGAACCAGGGGGAGCGGCGGTAAGCCGAAGTCAAAGTCTTCCAGTGAAGGGCCTGCCATTTTTCTTCATGACTGATCCGGACGTCCTTCATGATCGTCCGCTGATTTTTTCCTTTCGTCAACGGAACGCTCAACAAGATCACTCCATTCGGTCCCGCAATGTAACACCGGTTCCTGTAACTCACCTTTTGGTAGTGTTCATATCGCTCAATCTTTAATATGTCGACCTCAATTAAAGTTTTATAAAATGAAATCGGCGGAAAATATTGAGATTCAATTAATAATGTTTTGAATTTCGACTGCTCTGTCATATAGTCACGATTAGAAATTAAAAGGTGTAAAATCCATTGTTTTTGCCCTCCTCAAATTAAATGTTAAGCATCAGTTATAACAACGTAATTTATTGGAAAACAGTTCATAGAATTTAATTAAATATGCTATCTACTTTAGCAAAATGTCATTTTAAGCTGAAATTTAAAAGTCAACAAAAATACTAAAGTTATTAGTTGAAAAAATGATTGATTTTGGGCTCATTTTACTTAAAGTAAAATTTTAAATAGGGAAGTTCTCTCCGACCCTTCGGAGCGATCAAATCTTAACGTCTTGTTAGAACATAGTTTCGTAGGTTTGGAGAAATTTCATTATCCGCCGTTCATGAAAAGGATTCAACAGTCAATTTTAGTGTTCCTCATTTGGGGAGTGGTCAGCGCTTGCGGGAACGTAAAAGACCTGGAATTTGTCCGGGTAGCCAGCGTTAATTTCGATCAGCTTGGCTTTTCCAAAAGCATCGTAAAAATGGAGCTCGCCTATTTCAACCCCAATAATTTTTCCCTCCGGCTTAAAGACGCCGAATTCGATCTTTTCCTGGACGACACCAAAGTGGGGCATTCCCTGCAGGACACGATGATCGATATCCCGGCGAAGGATACTTTCTATTTCCCGGTAAAACTGGAGGTGGATATGGGGAATGTTTTCCGGAATGTGCTCGGCGCGCTGACCAATAAAGAAGTGACCATCAAGGCCGCCGGAAATTGTAAAGTGGGCAAAAAGGGCGTATTTCTGCCCTTCCCGATCAAGTGCGAGACCCGCCAGAAAATCGACTTTTTTTGATTTTTGTGCGCGGTGTAAAGGGGATCTGGTAACGGCAAAAAAAAAGGGCCGGCCAGGAATCTGGTCAGCCCCCTCAGGCACAAAGCCCTGAAAATATCTTCTAGCCTTTCTTCTTCGGTTCCGGCCCTCCGCCGTCTTCCGGTTTCTTGCAGCACTTCGGCAATTCTTTGTAAGAATCCTCATTCGCCGTCACATCGTCCGCATCATATCCCGCATTGGCGATGCCGGTCTTAATGTTCTCCACATTGGTGCGGTCAGTATAGTATTTAACCGTCGCCACCTTTTTCTTGTAATCCACCAGCATGGATTTCACCCCTTCTTCCTGGTAGAAATAACGTTCGATCCTTTCTTTGCACATTTTACACTGCACGGTAGGAACGCTGATCTTGGCGGTCGCCAGGGTCCCTTTTTTCACCTGTGCCATCGCCGCTCCTGCCCCGCAAAGCAACAGCACCAGCACTAATTTGATTGTACGCATAGCATGATATATTTTATACAATATACGAAAATAATGAATATATCGATCCTTACTTCCCCCAAACGTCCGGCGCACTCCGCCAGTTCTGCAAAGTCTCCTGGTCATCAGCGGATACCAGGCCCTTTTCAACCGCCAGTTCGATCATGGCGCTGTAATTGCTGAGGGACTTGAACGGCACCCCCGCGCTTTCGAACGCTTTGGCGGCCACATCAAATCCATAGGTAAAGATCGACACCATGCCCATCACCTCGCCGCCTGCGGCGCGGATGGCCGCCACCGCTTCCAGGCTGCTTTTGCCGGTAGAGATCAGGTCTTCTATCACCACCACCGGCTGGCCCGGCTGCAATACGCCCTCTATCTGGTTGCCCATACCATGCTCTTTAGGCTTGGAGCGCACATAAATAAATGGTAATTTCAACTGATCGGCCACCAGGGCGCCGTGGGGAATGCCCGCAGTTGCCACGCCGGCGATCACCGCCGCATCCGGGAAAGTCTCGAATACCGTGTTGCACAATTCCGATTTGATGTAATCACGAACATATGGAAAAGACAAAACCGTACGGTTATCGCAATAAATGGGTGATTTCCAGCCGGAAGCCCAGGAAAAGGGCTTTGCCGGGCTAAGCTTGATCGCCTGGATCTGAAGCAGCTTCTCTGCTACCTGTTTTTCGCTGACATTGTTCATAACGGCGCAAAAGTACGAATTTGAATGCAGGGATGGATTATTTTTGCCGGATGGAAACACCCGTCAATATATATATCAACGAAAGGCCGCTGGTGATCGCGGATGAACATGCCTCCCTGCCCACGGAATATCATAACGCCCCTGTATACAGGGCGCCCGATGAAAAGGAGATCAGCCGGATAATAGACCAGCTGGAAAAGAATGAACTGGCAAATGCTGTGTTTCTTGACGCCGACCCCGTATCTTTATTCAACCGGGTAAAAGCGCACTTTACGGTGTTTGAAGCGGCGGGCGGACTGATCAGCAATCCTGCGGAAGAAGTGCTGCTGATGTTCAGACGGGGTAAATGGGACCTGCCGAAGGGGAAGCTGGACGAAGGGGAAACCCTCGAAGCCTGCGCCCTGCGGGAAGTACAGGAAGAAACAGGACTGCATAACATCAGCCTCGACGGAAAGATCACCGAAACCTTCCACTACTATCCCTGGAAGAACAAGAAGGTGCTGAAGCACAGCCATTGGTACCGCATGCGGTTCACCGGAACTGAATTGACCATACCACAGATAGAAGAAGACATCATGGATATTCAATGGATACGCCCCGAAAACCTGGGCAAATACATGCAATATTCCTATCAAAACATCATCGATGTGCTTCTCAAAGCTGGCTATAAACTATGACCTATGAATGCTCAAGCCCACTATGACAACCACCTGGCCGCGTTTTATGCCTGGATGACCGGCAATTTCGACACCAAACAGCAGGAACAGGAAGCCTATTTCTCCAACAAGCACATCACGCCCACCGGCAGTGCCGTAGCCATCGATCTCGGCGCCGGACACGGATTGCAGACCATTTCACTGGCTAACCTCGGCTTTACCGTGTATGCGGTGGACTTCAACCAGCACCTGCTCTCCGAGCTGAATGCCCGCGCCAAAGGCATGACCGTGCGCACCATCCTCGCCAACATCGCCAACGCGGCGCAGTACACTATGAACGCCGAACTGATCACCTGCATGGGCGATACGCTCACGCACCTGGAAAGCGTGCAGCAGGTGAACACGCTGCTCGGGGAATGGAACAGCATCCTGCCGGAAGGCGGCAAGCTCGTGCTTTCTTTCCGCGACCTCACACAGGAACTGGAAAAAGAAGAGCGCTTCATTCCCGTCCGCGCCGAAGACGAACGCATCCATACCTGCTTCCTGGAATATTTTCCGGGATTTGTACGGGTGTTTGATATGTTGATGGAAAAGCAGAACGGGCAATGGATCCAGAAAGTGAGCAGCTATCAGAAGCTGCGGCTCGGCATCGAGCAGGTGAAGATCATGCTGTCCGCCGCGGGTTTTGTGGTGCAGGACCATGAGGTGATACAGCGGATGCATTACCTGGTGGCAGTGAAACGGAAAGATTAAGCGGGGCAGGCTCCCCGGGGCCATGCAAGCCGGCCAATCACCGCTTCGGCAATACCGCCACCGTCAAACGGCTGACGCAGACCAGCTTCTCATGATCATCACAAATGCGGATGTCCCACACATGCGTGGTGCCGCCGATGTGCAAAGGCTTTGCCACCGCATGCACATACCCTTCCCGTACGCCGCGCACGTGGTTGGCATTGATCTCCAATCCCACGCATATTTGCTTTGCCGGATCGATGATCAACGCGGACGCCACGCTGCCCACGGTTTCCGCCAGCGCCGCGGAAGCGCCGCCGTGTAATAACCCGTACGGCTGTACGGTGCGGTGGTCCACCGGCATCATCGCCCGCAGGTAATCCGGGCCGATCTCCGTAAACTCCATGCCCAGGTAGGCGCCCATCGTGTTTTGCGCGTTCTCGTTGAGGTGATCGAGGGAAATATCAAGGGAGAACCAGACAGGTTTCATGTTGATGATTTTTTAAGGCTTCTTGTTTTGAATGGCCTTTGCCACCGGCTCCGGCAGGAACTGCGCGGCATCGCCACCGTGACGGATCACATCGCGCACCAGCGTGGAGGCGATGGTGGAATATTCCGGCGAACAGGTCAGAAAGATGGTTTCCACTTCGTGCTCCATCTTCCGGTTGATGTCCGCAATTGCTTTTTCATATTCAAAATCACTCACATAACGGATACCGCGCAGGATAAAACGCGCATTCACCGCTTTGCAAAAGTTGACGGTCAGCCCTTCATATGAAGCTACCCGGATCTTCGGCTCATGCCTGTAGATCTCCTGAATCCACTCCACACGCTGCTCCACACTGAACATCGGCACTTTCGTGGCATTGATCCCTATGCCGATGATCAGCTCGTCGAACAGCGGCAGCGCACGGTCGATAATATCGGTATGGCCGAGCGTAACAGGATCGAAAGTACCGGGAAATAAGCAAATACGTTGCATGCTGATGATATTATGGCCGGGCTATTTTTTAAGTTCTTCCCGGTTGATGAATATGGAAAAAATGGTGGTGCCGTAGTTCCGCTCGGTGCGGTAGTAGCTGAACTGCTTGTAGTTGTTGCGCGGCGTATGTTCCAGCACGAACCAGCCTTCGGGCTTCAGCAGCTGCTTTTCGAACACCAGCTTCGGCAGCTCGTCGATATTCCCGAGCGCGTATGGCGGTCCCGCGAAAATGAAGTCGAACTGCTCGTTGCATTGCTGCAGGAATCTGAACACGTCCATCCGCACCAGCTTCAGCGGGATGTTCAGCATGGCGGCGGTTTTGCTGATGAAATCCGCCATGGCGGTATCCTTCTCCACGATGGTCTGATCGGTGGCGCCGCGGGACGCCAGCTCATAGCTGATGCTGCCCGTGCCCCCGAATATGTCCAGCGTTTTCAGGGAAGCTATGTCGAGATTATTTTCGATGATGTTGAAGAGGCCGCCTTTGGCAATGTCCGTAGTGGGACGGGTATGCGGCATGTTCGCGGGCGGGCTGATGCGCCTTCCGCTCATCTCTCCTCCTATTATACGCATAAGGCCAACGCATAAAGATTGTGAAAATGATGGGCGGGCACATCGTTCATCTTCGCGATGTATAAAAAGTTATGCGGCTTCTTTACCCAGTCCAGCCGCGGCAGGAAGCGGTTCAGCTCCTGGTATACCTGTGAGTCGTGCGTGAGGGCGCCGCCCAGTTTGATCTTTGCCTGCTGCTCGTTCAGGCCCAGCTGGCGCAGGGAGTTGACGATATAATATACTATGTCGAGCCCGCTGCGGTAGGCGAACTGCTGCTGCAGCAGGAGCTTTCCCGCGGCATAGATGGTCAGTGCAAAATGCTGCGGCTGTATTTCTATGAACACCACGCCGTCCGAGAACTGCACATCATTATCCTGCCGGTACGATTTCAGCAATGCGGTGTAGGCATGCACCACGCGGTCGGAGGAGAACTCCTTGCGCAGGAAGCCCAGTATGTCCTTGTCGGTCGCGAACACATGCACCATGCCCAGGTCCGGAAGATGGTCCGCCAGCACGGCTTCCTGCATTTTTTCCAGGTGCGCCGCGTGCAGGAAATCCTTTTTCAGCTGCGACTGGTACAGCGATTCGGGCACCAGGGTGCTGTCCGGCGAATCAAAAGCCAGCAGCACATCCTTGAAAGCCGTGAACAGCAGCTTGTCCGCATCAAAGATCTGCTCGATCATTTCCAGGTCCGCCACCGCAAGGGTGCGGGGCTGGTAGCTGTAGCTCTTCAGGGCCAGGAACCTCCGGGTAACAGGCGACAGCACGGCATAACTGAATGTACCGCTGCCTATCAGTACCAGCAGAGTGCAGGTAGTGAGGTCCGTTTCCAGCAAAGAGGCATCGTCTATCGCGTATGTCGGTTGTATCGTGTAAGCCACGGGCATGCGTTTCTGATTGTAAAGCACAATAATAATCAAATTTGGGCAAAGGGTGTATTTTTGCCCCGCCGGAAAACAATATGCAAGTCAACTTATCGAACAGGCAGGTCTTCTCCATTGCGGGGCCTATCTGCCTGGCGCTCATACTGCCGCAGGTCAATCACATGACGAACGCCGCCTTTCTCGGGCATCTCGGGGAATTCCCCTTTGCCGTGAACGGCATTGCCGGTATCTATTACCTGGTCATGTACATGATCGCGCATGGACTGAACAACGGCCTGCAGGTACTGTTCGCGCGGCGCGCCGGTGAGCTGAACTACACGGGGATGGGCCGGTATTTTTCCAACGGCATCGTGCTGGCGCTGGTGTTCTCCTCTTTTGCCGTAACGGCCACCAGCCTTTTTGTGCCCGCTTTCTTCGGACGTACCCTGCATGATCCCGCCATCCGCGAGGCCGCCGCTGCGTTTATGCGTATCCGTATCTGGGGATTGCCTTTTTTGATGCTGATGGGCTTGTGCAACGCGCTGTACATCGGCACCAGCCATACGCGGCTGCTGGTCATTACCTCGTTGTTCCAGGAAGTGCTGAATATTGTGCTGGATTATGGATTGATATTCGGGAAGATGGGGCTGCCGCAACTGGGACTGAACGGCGCGGCCTATGCCTCCGTGATGGCCGAGATCACCGGCTGCGCCGTGGCCTTCGCCATGATCTTCGGGTTGAAATTCCATCGTACCTATCACCTGTTCGCCCGCCTGAAGCCGGACTGGGCGGCAATCCGCAACATCCTCACCATTTCGGCGCCGCTGATCGTGCAGTTCCTGTTCAGCATCGGCAGCTGGCTGATATTCTTCATTTTTATAGAACACCTTGGGCAAAGACCGCTGGCCATTTCCAATATGATGCGCAGCATTTTCGGGCTGTTCGGCATTTTCACCTGGGCGCTGGCCGCTACCTGTAATACGATGGTAAGTAATCTGATCGGGCAGGGGAAAGAAGAAGACGTGCTGAAGATGGTGAGGAAGATAGCCGGTTTCGCCATCATCTGCGCAATGGGCGTGAGCCTGCTGATCAATCTCTTCCCGTATCAGCTGCTGCGCATTTACACGGCAGACCTGACGATGATCACGGAAGCTATTCCCTCCATCCGCGTGTGTACGCTTGTTACCTTGCTGTCCGCCGTCACCGCCATCGTTTTCAACGGGGTGACCGGCACTGGCAATACGCGCATCAACCTCGCGATCGAATTTGCCGCCGTGGCGATATACCTTGTTTACTGTGTGATCGTGATCGAACGCTGGCGCAGCCCGCTGCACTGGGCCTGGGGCGCGGAGTTCGTGTACTGGACCACCATGTGCCTGCTGGCGTTGTGGTACCTAAGAAGCGGCAAGTGGAAAGGGAAGGTGATCAATTAAAGGAGAATGCCCGGCCACTGCTGAAAGCAGCATCTGATGCTCCATTACAAACAGGCCGTTTATTTACGGCGCACATGCGCCCACCTCACTGCATATCTTCCAGCATCTTTTTACACTCCGCCTTGATCCCCGGATCATCCTGGTAGATCGGGCGCAGCCGCATCACCTTGTTCAGCACCTCGAATGCCTGTGTTTCCTGGTTGTTCTCCCGGTAAACTTTTGCGAGATCGTAGTAATTGAGGATATAGGAGGGTTTCAGCTTCCTGCATTTTTCATAGTCCGCGATCGCCGCTTCAATGCTGCCGGGCGGCACGCCGCCGAACAATACTTTGGCCGCGGCTTTTTCAAGCGTGCTGAGGTTGGACAACTCATAATTCCACCGGCCCAGCAGGTGATACACCTCCCCATATTCCGGGTTGAACTTCAGCGCAAGGTCCGCATACTTCTTCACCTCCTTGAAGGCCGCTACTTTCTCTTTGGCCCCGGAGATCAGCGCGATGTGATTCAGGGCAACGGCCATCGCGTAGTTGGCAACGGCGTTCTCAGGTTCCACCTTCAGCGCTTCGTAGGCAAATATCTTCGCTTCGTTAAAATATTCCTGTTTGGCGGCTTTGTCTTTTTGCCGCTGGCCTTCGCGCGAGCAAATAAGGCTGGACTGGCTTTGCGCCACCGCATGACCGGGAGATACCTGCAGCACTTCCTTGTATTTATTCAGCGCCTCGACCTCTTTCATTTGTTTTTCAAGCTGCTGCGCCTGCGCGACCAGTTCATCTACAGTCTGCGCCCGGGTGGACAAAGTTGCCCAGCAGCAAAAGGCAAGAAGGATGGTTTTCTTAAGCATAGGATGATAAATTTTTAATGGGTAAACCAAATTTAAGGTTTAATCATTGCAAAATGAATATAATATGCAGAAAATCTTTATCTATTATATAAGTGGTATCAATATTCCTTCTCCAGGCTGACCACGGAGCAGGCCACATCCCCTCCGAGCGGAGGCGCCTGTTTTTTCAGCGTCACGCTGGAACGGCGGACAGCGGGGAAAGCGGATTTGATCTGAACGGAGATGTCGTGCACCACCTTTTCCAGCAGTGGCTGCGGCGTTTGCATGACCTGGCGGGCGATCGCGTGGAGCACTTCGTAGTTGACGGATTCGCTGAGCGATTCCGGATCTTCCGGCTCGGGGATGCTCACCCGGATGTCCAGCACAAAATGATTTCCGATGATCTGCTCTTCCTGATACAGGCCGTGGTAGGCGTAGAATTGCAGCCCTTCCAATGCAATTGTGAGCATAGTCTGAAGATTAAAAAAAGGTCTGCCTGCGGCAAACCGGTGAGTAATGTGACGAGCGGCGTGGCCAGTCCATTGCTGCCGAACGTGTTGACAGCAATCCGTAAACGCGGCATCATGATCTGCTACTGAAAGCAGTTGGCCCTGTTGGCCGTTACCAGCTTCTCTCTCCTCATGCTATCATTCATTGGATCACCGCTGTTGAAAGCAGTTGGCCTATGGCCGTTACCAGCTCCTCTCCTTATGCTATCATTGGATCACCCTTGTTCAAAGCAGTCTGCCGTACCTGGCTTCCCTCCTCCTGTGGCGGCTATTAAAACAGCCCGCTGCCGCTGGCAGCGGGCGTCATTATTATTGATGCTCTTTGGCAGAAAGGTAACGCTCCGCATCCAGCGCCGCGATACAACCGCTGCCGGCTGCTGTTACGGCCTGGCGGTAGATCTTGTCCTGCACGTCGCCGCAGGCGAATACGCCTTCCACGCTGGTACGGCTGCTGCCGGGGATGGTTTTGATATATCCCTGCTCATCCATGTCCAGTTTGCCTTTGAAGATATCGGAGTTCGGCTGGTGGCCGATGGCTACGAAGAACGCGCTAACGGGAATGTCTTTTTCCTCCCCGCTTTCGGTATTCCTGATGCGTACGCCGTCCACTTTGTTCTCGCCAAGCACTTCCACGGTTTCCGTGTTCCAGTACACCATAATATTGGTGGTCTTCAGCACACGGTCCTGCATGATCTTGGACGCCCTCATTTCATGACGGCGCACCAGCATATGCACGTTGGAGCAGATCTTGGAAAGATAGATCGCTTCTTCTGCGGCCGTATCTCCCGCACCCACGATCGCGGCTTCCTTTCCGCGGAAGAAGAACCCGTCGCACACCGCGCAGGCGGAAACGCCGCTGCCGTTGAGACGCTGCTCGGAAGGGAGGCCCAGCCATTTGGCGGAGGCGCCGGTGGCGATGATGATCGCGTCGGCGGTGATCGTCTTTTCTTCGTCTATCGTTACTTTATAAGGTTGCGAGCTGAAGTCCACCGCGGTGGCCATGCCATAGCGGATGTCCGCCCCCATGCGGCTGGCCTGCTTTTCGAAGTCCACCATCATTTCCGGTCCCTGGATGCCTTCGGGATAGCCGGGATAGTTCTCAACTTCTGTGGTGATCGTCAACTGCCCGCCGGGCTGGATGCCCTGGTACAGTACTGGTTTAAGATTGGCGCGGGCTGCATAGATCGCCGCGGTATAGCCTGCCGGTCCTGATCCGATGATCAATACATGTACATGCTCTTGAGATGTGTTGTTTTCCATGCTGTTGTTAGCTGTTGTTGGTTTTGATTTTGTTTATTTTGGTATTATAATGGTCCTGTAAGTGACGCCATACCCGCCCCAATAGCCCAATGCTCCCTGCACGTTGCCTGTAATGCGCGTGGGTGTGGCAAAAGGATTCCCGGTGCTGGTATATGCAAAGTCGGCGGTACGCCAGAAATCATAGGTACTGTGATCAACGTTACAGAATTTCAGGGTAACGGTATCCCCCCTGTCAAAAAATCCATACGTATCAAAGTCTATTGACTGGTTTTTATCTACCCCCGCATCCACCGGTACATCAAAGGTTGTGCCGTTGACCACCTGGTCGTCGAAGACCGAGTTGAGGCCCGGCAGAAACCGTTCTCCGTTCCGGGATGTGAAGTAGCGTACGTAGTTGCCTCGTTCCGGGGGGTCTGTCACTTTGACAAGCACCCTTGCCCGGGTGCCGCTGTCTTTCCCCTCCGCTTTCTTCCACCACATCGAGTCCAGCTTCAGGCTCGCAGCCGGGATGGTAGTGGTCGCATGCATGGTCTTCCCTTCAGCTTCTATCTTCAGCGTATAGCTCACCGTGCGTTCCCCCGTGAATGCGGTGCTTAGCCGCGCCGTATCCACGGTATAAAAGTACAAAATTACCCCCGCAGTTGTATCGCTTTTGTATTCACGCAGCTCGTGCGTGCTTGTTCCGTTAGACACGGTGATCCTGGCGTTATGCACAAACGACGCCGTCAGCTGTTTCGGTGTGATCCTGGAAAAGTAATTCAGGCTTCGGCTGAGGATCACCATGGGAAAGCGCCCGTCTTCAATGATCCCCTCCACTACCAGCTGGTCTTCCTTGCTTTGCAGGTCTACCGTGATCTCTTTCTCACATGCGGTGGCAAGCATGGCCGTGAGCAGGAGCGTAACAGAAGCTTTTCGCATAAGATGGATTTACTGCCCGGTGATCCGCGAAGGTATCACAGATTTCCGCAAAAAAGACAAGCGGCAGGCACTGCGCAGGCCGGGCATTCACAGATTTCCACAAAAAAAGCATTTGGCCGGCATCCCGCGGATCAAGGCATTCACAGATTTCCACAAAAAAAGCATCCCGCCCATGATCATAGGGCGGGATGCTTTATCCCAGATTTGTAGATTGTTTTAAACCAATTATCCCAGATAGGATTTAAGTGCGCCGCTGTAGCGGGCTTTCTGCAGCCTTTTGATGGCCCTTTCCTTGATTTGGCGGATACGTTCTTTCGTCAAATCGTACTTCTGTCCTATTTGTTCAATGGTTGCGCCGTTTTCACCATCCAGACCAAAGTAAGCGTTCACAATTTCCGCTTCGCGGGGGCTCAGGGATTTGAGCACGCGGCGGATCTCTTCCCTCAGCGAATCCTGCATCACATCGTCATCGGTCACATCGCCGCCTTCCAGCAGATCGCCCATCGCCACATCTTCCGCTTCATGCACAGGTGCGTCGAGGGACATATGGCGGGTATTGCTCTGGAAGATATTGTTGATCTCCGACTCTGACATTTCCAGTATCTCGGCCAGCTCTTCCGTGGAAGGCTCGCGCTCGTTCTCCTGCTCAAATGCCATGTAAGCCTTATTCGCTTTGTTATAAGTGCCAATTTTATTTTGCGGCAGGCGGACTAAACGCCCCTGCTCTGCCAACGCCTGTAAAATGGACTGGCGAATCCACCATACCGCGTAAGAGATGAATTTAAAACCTTTGGTTTCATCGAAACGTTGTGCCGCCTTGATCAGCCCTAAATTTCCTTCATTGATAAGGTCGCTGAGGCTCAAGCCCTGGTGCTGATACTGTTTGGCCACGGAAACAACGAAACGAAGGTTTCCTGTAGTTAATCTTTCGAGCGCCCGCTGGTCCCCCATTTTGATACGTTGGGCCAGTATGGTCTCTTCCTCTGGAGTTAACAAAGGGATCTTCGAGATTTCCTGCAGGTATTTTTCTACCGCCTGCGAATCACGATTGGTGATCTGGGTGGCAATTTTAAGTTGCCTCATATTTTTAAAGTATTGGTTTACGAATATTATAACAGCCGAAAAGAATATTTTGTTGTAACATTTAAATGCTATATCTTACACGGTTGCGAAATTAGCCTGCAAAGATCGTGCTAATCCCCCACTCTTCCAAATAACTTGATATGGTTTAAAGATGGGTTACGAATACCGGGGCAAGATGTGCGCTAAACGTTTCACTGTCAACTGTTCCGCACTTTGGCCATACAGTCTCTATGCCTGTATCGCTATAACAAAGTACAGCATATTAACGGAATTTTATAGCGTTTTAGTCACTATTTGCCAGGCTTTAGGCAAATTTTAACAATTGAGAAAGAAACACATTCAGATTAACAACTTCTCTAATTTATTCTAATACTCATTGCAAATTTTTCAATGGATTACAGGAGCGATACATTCACAAAACCCACTCCCGGCATGCTGCAGGCCATGCTGGCGGCAGACACCGGAGACGACGTTTTCGGGGAAGATCCCACGGTAAACAAACTGGAAGCCATGATGTCAGAACTTTTTGGCATGGAAGCAGCGCTTTACTGTCCTTCCGGCACAATGAGCAACCAGGTGGCGATCAAAGTACACACACAACCCGGCGACGAAGTGATCTGCAGTACCCTCGCCCACGTATACATCTACGAAGGCGGCGGCATCGCCTTTAACGCCGGCGCGCAGGTACGCGCCCTGGAAGGCGACCGCGGCATGATCTCCGCGCCCGACGTGGAAGCCGCTATCAATCCCGATGACGTACACAAGGCCCGCACCTCCCTCGTATGCCTCGAAAACACCTCCAACCGCGGCGGCGGATGCTGCTACAACTGGGACGATATTCTCCAGATCAAGGCTGTTTGCGCCGCGCATAATCTACAGCTGCACCTGGACGGCGCCCGGCTGTTCAACGCCCTTTTGTCCACCGGACAAACAGCCGCCGCCTACGGCGCTACGTTCGACAGCATTTCCGTATGCCTCAACAAAGGCATGGGCTGCCCCATTGGCTCCGTGCTGATGGGCTCCGCCGGCTTCATCCGCGAAGCCCGCCGCGTCCGCAAAAAATTCGGCGGCGGCATGCGCCAGGCGGGTTACATGGCCGCCACCGGCATCTACGCGCTGGAAAACCACCTGCACAGGCTGGCGGAAGACCACCAGCACGCCAAAATGATCGCCGCCGCATTGCTCGAAAAAGAATTCACCGGCCACATGCTGCCCGTGGAAACCAATATCCTCATCTTTGAAGTGCATGGCGGCTGGACGCCCGTCAAATTCCGTGACTATCTCGAGCGGGAAGGCATCCGCGTGATGGCCATCTCCCCCACGCAGGTGAGAATCGTGCTGCACCTCGGCATTACGCCCGAAATGGTGGAAAAGACCATCGACGTGATACGCGCCATGGCCTAACGGAAACGGCAATACGCACCGGCGCCCGGCCAGACCTAGTTCGTACTATCTGGATCAGCCGTTCAGGCTAATGGCGCCGTCCGCCCCCGTTATTTCCTAATCAGCCGCAGATTCAATATTTTTGCACTCCTGTAAAAGAAACTGCATATATTAAACAGCATGGAACTTTCGAAGAACTATATCCCTGCCTCGGCAGAAGACAAATGGTATCAATACTGGACGGAGCAACAATATTTCCGCTCCGTGCCGGACAGCCGCCCGCCCTTCACCATCGTGATCCCCCCGCCGAATGTGACCGGGGTGCTGCACATGGGGCATACCCTCAACGAAACCGTGCAGGACATCCTCGTGCGCCACGCCCGTATGAGCGGGTTCAATGCCTGCTGGGTGCCGGGCTCCGACCATGCGTCCATCGCCACCGAATCCAAAGTGGTGAACATGCTGAAGGATGAAAAAGGGATAGAGAAAAGCCAGCTGACAAGGGCCGAATTCCTCAAATATGCTTACGAGTGGAAAGACAAATACGGCGGCATCATCTACCACCAGATCAAAAAACTGGGCTGCTCGGTAGATTGGGAACGGGTGAACTTCACCATGGACGACCACTATTACAAAGCCGTGATCAGGGTATTTGTCGATCTCTACGAGAAAGGGCTCATCTACCGCGGCGCGCGCATGATCAACTGGGACCCGAAGGCCAAAACAGCGCTGAGTGATGAAGAAGTGGAATACAAGGAGCTGACCGGCAAGCTGTATCACGTGAAATACGCCGTGGTGAACGCCAATGGCGACGCTACCGGCGAATTTATCACCATCGCCACGCAACGCCCGGAAACCATCATGGGCGATACCGCCATTTGCGTGAACCCGGAAGATGAACGCTACGCCCATCTGAAAGGGCACTTTGCCGTGGTTCCCCTGGTGAACCGCAAAGTGCCGGTGATCTATGATACGTATGTGGACAAAGAATTTGGCACCGGCGCGCTGAAAGTAACGCCGGCGCACGATATCAACGACTATAACCTCGGCCTGAAGCACAACCTCCCCATTGTAGATACGCTGAACGACGACGGCACCCTCAGCGCCGCCGCGGAAGTATTTGTGGGAGAAGACCGCTTCCGCGCCCGCAAGAAAGTGATCGCCGCACTCGCCGAACAGGGCCTGCTGGTGAAAGAAGAAGAATACGCCACCCGCCTCGGTTACAGCCAGCGGAATCCGGATACGGTAGTGGAACCGCGCATTTCCACGCAGTGGTTCGTGAAAATGGCCGATATGGCACAGCCCGCGCTGGATGCCGTAGTGAACGGCAATGTGAAGATCCACCCCGGTGACCGCTTCCTGGCCACCTATAAATACTGGATGGAAAATGTGAAGGACTGGTGTATCTCCCGCCAGCTCTGGTGGGGACAGCAGATACCGGCCTGGTACGACGAAAGCGGCCAGTTCGTGGTAGCCGAAACGCATGAAGCCGCATTGCAGGCATATGCAAAGCAGTTCGGCCGCGAAGTAACAACGTTAAAGCAGGATGAAGACTGCCTGGATACCTGGTTCTCCTCCTGGCTCTGGCCGGTAGAGGTGTTCCACGGCATCAGCCAGCCCGGCAACGCGGACATCAATTATTATTATCCCACTTCCGTGCTGGTAACGGGACAGGATATCATTTTCTTCTGGGTGGCGCGCATGATCATGGCCGGCCTGGAATACAAGCAGGAAAAGCCTTTCAGCGACGTATACTTCACCGGTATGGTACGGGACAAGCTGGGCCGCAAGATGAGCAAGCAGCTCGGCAACTCGCCGGACCTGCTGGAGCTGATCGATCGGTTCGGCGCGGATGCCGTTCGCTTCGGCATCATGATCTCCTCTCCTGCCGGCAACGACCTGCTGTTCGACGAAGCAAGCTGCGAACAGGGCCGCAACTTCAACAACAAGATGTGGAACGCCCTCAAGCTCGTGAAGATGTGGACGCCAGCGGAAAATACAGCTGCACCCGCGCCAACCTTTGCCGTGGAATGGTTTGAGCACCGCCTCAACGAAGTACATGCAGAAGTGGAAAAGCTGTTCACCGATTTCCGCCTGAGTGAAGCGCTGAAAGCTATCTACAGCCTTATCTGGGACGATTTCTGCAGCTGGTACCTGGAATGGATCAAGCCCGGCTTTGAACAGCCCATCGATGCCGGTGTGTATGAAAAAACGATCGGCTTCTTTGAAAGACTGGTGCAGCTGCTGCATCCTTTCATGCCCTTCGTTACCGAAGAGCTGTATCACCTGCTGCGTGACCGCAAGGCGGGAGACGATCTCGTAATCCGCCAGTTCACCGCGCCCGCAGCCACTAACAGCGGCATCCTCGCGGAAGGCGCGCTCGCGAAAGAAGTGATCAGCAGCATCCGGGATGTGCGGAATAAAAACCAGATCAAACCGAAAGACACGATCGCACTGCATATCGAAACCCGCGAGGGGCAATCCTTCCAGCGCATCGAAAGCATTATCGCCAAACAGGTGAATGCTAACGAGATCGGTTATACGAAAGATGCCATCACCGGAGCCATCACGCTGGTGGTGCAGAAAGATAAATTCTACATCGTAACGGACATGCAGGTAGATCCCGCCGCACAAAAAGCGCAGCTGGAAAAGGACCTGGCCTACCAGAAAGGCTTCCTGCTCTCGGTGGAAAAGAAGCTCGCCAACGAACGCTTCATGCAGAACGCAAAACCCGAAGTAGTTGAAACAGAGCGCCAAAAGAAAGCGGACTGCGAAGCCAAGATCCTGGCGATCGAAGAAAGTTTGAAGACATTATAATTTCAGGGACCGTCCGGCGTTTTAGTAACCGGACGGTCTTTTTTCCTATGAGCAAGCAACTCCTGCATACTGTCATATTCGTTCTTTTCTGTACGCTGCATGCCACCGCACAGAGAAAACCACTGCGTTTCCGCACAACCTGGGCCATTTACCTGAGCGATTCGCTCCCCCGGCCGGACGTGTTGAAACTACTCGATTCCTCCCTGGTGGTGCGGGACGGCGGCAACAACAAATTCCCCGTTGTTTCCTTTGATTTCACCTACGAGCAGAAAGAACCTTACCTGAACGACACTACGAACCAGGTGGGATTTTATACGGAAGTAACCGGCGATTCCTTTAAGGACAACAAACTGTCGGAATTGTGGCGCAAGCACCTGAAAGAAACACTACAGAAAGGAGATGTGCTGCTTTTCAACAACATCGTCATCCGGTATACCGGCGACAAGCTGTACCGCGCGCCGGAACTGAAGATCATCGTCCGCTGATCTATTCCCCCGATCCCATCAATATTCCCCAGGCTTTCATAGACGGTATCCTGTCGAAAATAATTTTCAGCAAAGCCATGGCCGGAATGGAAATGAACATGCCCGCAATCCCCCATACCATGCTGCCGACAAACACGCCCAACAACGTGATCATGGCGTTGATAGATACCTTCGAACCTACGATCCTCGGCAGCAGCACGTTCGCATCCAGTAAATGAATCAGGAAAAGTACCAGTGATGCCCAGAGCGCCAGGCTCACCGTGCCGGTAGTCAGTGTAACCAGTAACGTTATAATGATCGTGATCACCATACCAATATAAGGGATCACATTGAAGATCGCGCCGATCGTGCCCAGCAGCACGGCATATTTGACGCCAAGCAGCAACAGGGCGGTGATATACAATGCCGCAACTACCACCATTTCAATGAACAGGCCCACTACATAGCTTTTCACCACCACCCTTGTGCGGGAGATCACATCATGCACTTCATCCGCATGTTCCCGGCGGAAAAGCTTCAGCAGGAACACCACCAGCAGCTTGCGGTAATACAGCAGAAAAAAGGTATACAACGGAATGAACACGAGGAACAGCACCAGGGAAGAAAGCGAGGATAAAGTATTTACGGCGAACTGCGACACCGTGGTGATACTCTTCGCCGCCGTGTCGTTGATCCAGGCGATCTGCTGATCGGAATCGACATGAAATTTTTCATCGATCCACAAGGTCAGCTGGTTGGCCTGCGCCATGAGGTTCTTTTCCAGCGTGGGCAGGTCAGACAAAAAAGTGGAAGTCTGCCAGGAAATGAAATACAGCAACCCCAGCATACAAATTACAAACAGCAACACGGCCAGTGTAGCCGCCAGCCCACGCGGCATCCGCAGTTTCTCCAGCCCCTGCGCCACCGGCAGCAGCAACAGCGCAAACAGGAAGCCGAAGGCCACCGGCGCCAGGATGTCTTTGGTGGTACGGAGGATCACCACGATCAGCACCAGGCTCAGCAAGGTGAGGCTCAGCTTCTGGTAGAACGGTTGTTTGTGCGTATTTCTCATCGTCTGGATTTAATAACTGAACAATTGCTGCAACGGAACGATCAGCTCAAAACGCCCCTTCCGCGAAGGATCGTACGGATCATCATTCAACAAATGACTGTACCGCACCCCAAAAGTAAAAGGCAGTACATTCCCGAGCTTCGTATCAAAGAACAGCTCCCCTCCCGCCGACGCATAGGTGAAATGCTGCCTGCGGCGGAAATGCCAGGATACACTGTGATCATAAAAAAGATTACCCCTCAGCCGCATGAAGTACAGCAGGTTCGCAAATCCCCAGTCAGGATAAGCGATCGGCAAATGATAGTTCGCACCCAGCTTGTACATGTGCGCATAAAACGGCTTCTCATACCCTCTCGCATACACGAAGTAGTCAGAGAACGCATACCGCTGCATGGTATCCTTCTGCTGGTAAGCTCCCTGCAATACAAGGCTATGATTGGCGGAAAGCCCCGGCAGGTAAAGGTCCAGCCGCCCGTACAGCTGCTCCGCCGGCACGTTGTTCAGCGTTTTATAATACCGCAGCTGCAAGGTCTGCGCGAAATGGGAGAAGATGTTCTGCACCGCACGGATGCGCTGGTTGGCAAAGCTGAAGCCCAGGTCGATGTACTGGATGTTGTCGTCCGTAAAGCGGTATTTGGAGTTCCCCGCGCGGTAGCGGGTCAGCTGGTGAAAATTGGTATTGAGCGTAAGGCTGCGGTAATACTTGCCGGACGTGAGGTTCAGCGGCAGGCTCAATCCTCCGTACCAGTCCAGTTCATTCCAGATCACCTGCACCGTATCGTTCACGCGCAGGTAGCGCTGCATGCGGTAATCCCCGCCCAGCCTGATATAGGGGTACCAGGCGCCATACAGCAGGCTCGCGCCCACGCCGGAGCTTTGTTCATTGGTGTTGTAATAATATCCGACGTTGCTTTGCAAAGTGCCGAGCACGTTCTCGCCGTAAAGGAACAGCCCGTATTCCGGATCGTCGATGCGGGGCAGCCAGCTGTGGAAATTGAAGATGCGGTGGGCTTTGGAATATTTGCTGACCTTGTAATTGCCCGGCGTTATCTTGCCGAGAATATCTCCTTCCCCGAAATCCGGCCGCAGCCAGGCACTGTGATGGTCTTTTTGCAGATCGATGGGCTTGCCGCCGGTTGCCGTGCGCAGCAGCTTGTAGCCTTCCGCCGTGAATTCGCTGAACACCAGCTTGCCGCCCACCGGCGCCATGTGCTGCACGCCATTCGGCCGGTCGGTGACCTGCTCCACGCGGCCGTCTTTCCAGGCGAATACGTTATTTACGTCCGTGAAGGCCGCGGTGAAATAAATATCGTCGCCCTGCACCGCGGGAATGCCGATGGTTTGGATGCCGAAAGGAACCAGCTCCTCCACACTACCATCTTCTGTGGACTGCCGGATCAACGCCATTTTGCCTTCATGGTCGCGCACGGCGCTGATGATAAAGCGGTCGTCTTCCGTGAATTTGGGATAGGTGTAGTACCAGTTGTGCGGGTTGGGCAAGCTTTTGATCACGGCGCCGGATTGTGCATCCAGTATTTTCAACGCATACTGTTGTGCGGTGGATACGGCTACTACAGCTACCTTCGCGCCATCGAAAGAAAGGTCGGGGGAGAAGCAGCGGCGCTCCTGCCGCAGGGTGCGCATGCGGCCGCTTTTGCGGTCGTATATCTTCACAACGGAATAATCTTTCCATCCCCAACGCGCATCATACCGGCTTTCAGTCCACAGCAGCCGGCCATTGCGGTAGCTGAAATAATCGTCGAAACCGATGCCCGGCGCCACGATCCGGGTTTCATGCCCTTCCGCGTCCCGCTCGTAGAAAGCGGGGATCTCTTTGAAAGAACGTTTGGATACGATCAAACCGCCGTTCTCCAGCGCGTACACGTATTTGTAATGCGTCACCGTGCGCGATGCAGGCGTGAGCGTATCGGCCGGTGGCGTGGATGCGGGTGTCCACTGCTTTTTATAATCTTCCAGCGAAGCCGCGAAAAAAGCGGCGGCATTCTTGCCGGTGCGGTGTTTGAGGCTTTGGGAGAACGGGTAGAACAGCCGGCGGTAGCGGACCGCATCGTCCGTTACGTCTTTCCAGAAATTTTGTCCGTATGACCTGCGGCCATAGCTCGTCATCAGGTAGCCGGTGGCATAGTGGTCGGGGATGTATTTGCGGTAAGACCCGTTGCGGATCTGCATGTAGGAATATCGTTTATCCGCCAGCGTGAGTGCCCGGAAATCGTCAAAGAACGCCGGGAGGCGCCCCCTGCCCTGCCTGCTCAGAGCCGTTTCCGTCACTACCGCATCGCCTTCCCAGAACCAGTCCGGCACCGCAATGTTCGTGATGGCCGCCTGCCCCAGCTCCCCGCCGAGGTAATAGAAGACTTTGCTCAGTCCCTTCCGGAAATTGCTGTTCTGCAACACGTGGCGGTATTCATGAAGGGCCAGCTGATCCACCCAGTTCAAAGCGCCCACGTCGTTGCTGGAAGGCGGCGGGGTCAGGAAGAACTCCGAGCGGAACGGGCCGAGCTGCACATAGCCGTTGGACTGCAGCGTCTGGTTCTGCAGTACGATGCTTACTTTTTGCTGCAGATCGCCGATGGAAGCACGGTTGTACCGGCTGATATGATGAATGATATCGGCCACCCGCCTCCCTTCCGCATCCATGCCCGCCGGGAAAATCACCCGGACCGTATCCGTATTGATCTGCCGCCATTTGAGGGAAGGCGGATTGCCGCCGAATTGCTGCGCCACAGCCTGTTGTAACAGGACGGTAGCGGCGGCCAGGCATAGAATTTTTCGCATAGGGAAGTAAATTACATACAATTTTTAAATTCTATATTAACACGCTGACATTCATGTGACAACGCACATTCTTCATTTTTCCGTATTTTTGCAAGATAAATAGTTCAGATATGGAAACAATCACGCAATCACCTATAAAATTGACGGAAGGCGCTGTAAAGGAGCTGACACGTATCCGGGAAGAAGACGGCTTTGATAAGTCCCAGTACCTGCGCATTGGCGTAAAGGGCGGTGGATGTTCGGGCTTGTCTTATGTGCTGGGTTTTGATGAGAAGATGGCGGACGATGAGGTGTATGAGATCGAGGGCATCCCGGTAGTGATGAAGAAGTCGCACGGTCTGTACCTGATGGGCATGGAAGTAGATTTCCAGAACGGCCTTAACGCGCGCGGGTTTACGTTCAGTAACCCGAATGCAAGTTCCAGCTGCGGCTGCGGCAGTTCGTTCGCGGTGTGATGAAAGAAATTTGTATGTAGACAGAAGCCTCCGCTTGCGGGGGCTTTTTTTTGTTGATGCCTCACCCTTTTTGATGATTTTTTTCTCTTAAAAGGATAAACATTGTTAACCTAAACATTCTCCTAAGATGAACCATCTACCGGATGAAGCCATTGTGAGTAAAATACTCCTTATCAGAGGCAAGAAAGTAATGCTCGATAAAGATCTGGCGGAATTATATGACGTGCCAACCAAAAGGCTGAACGAGCAGGTAAAGCGCAACATTAAACGTTTCCCTGAAGATTTCATGTTTCAGCTGAACCGCGCGGAGAAAAATGAGGTGGTCGCAAATTGCGACCACCTCGAAAGCCTGAAATTCTCCCGAACCCTGCCCTATGCTTTTACGGAGCATGGCGCCGTTATGCTGGCCAGCATATTGAACAGCGACCGGGCGATTGCAGTGAATATCCAGATCGTGCGCATATTTACCCAAATGCGGGAAATGATGCTCACCCACAAAGACATCCTCCTCCAACTCGAACAACTGGAAAGAAAAACCGCCGGGCATGACGACCAGATCACGCTGATCTTCGAATACCTCAAACAACTCCTCGCGCCTCCGCAGGAACCACGTTCCATGATCGGGTTCAGAAGGAACGCCATGGATTAAAACACAACGGCCGCCCCATACAGGAGCGGCCGTTGCCTTATTTAACAAAAGTTGATTATTTCGCGGATAAAGGCGGTGCTTTCTGGATCTGCACAGACTCTTTCTCCTGTGAAAGCGTGTTCTTCTTGTCGAAGTCCACCAGGATCGGCGCTGCCACGAAGATAGAGGAGTACGCACCGGTTATTACACCCACCAGCATTGCAAAGGCGAATCCACGGGTTACCTCGCCACCGAAGATGAAGAGGATCAGGATCGTCAGGAACACGGTTACGGATGTCATAATGGTACGGCTCAACGTTTCGTTGATCGCGCGGTTGATCACGGTCTTCGTATCGGCGCTCTTCGTCAGGCGGAAGTTTTCGCGGATACGGTCGAACACGATCACGGTATCGTTCATGGAGAAACCGATCACGGTGAGGATCGCCGCGATAAAGTGCTGGTCAATTTCCAGTGCGAACGGCACCCAGTTGCGGCAGAACGAGAACACGATCAGCGTCACGAGTACGTCGTGCAGCAGGGAGATCACTGTACCGATAGAGTACTGCCATTTGTTGAAGCGCAACAGGATGTACAGGAACACCACCAATACGGAAAGTATCGTCGCTTTCACGGCGCCCGTGCGCAAGTCGTCCGAAATGGTCGGCGCTACGGTTTGTGAGCCTACAATATATTTGCTGGCGAATGTCTGGTAATCCACATTCGCTTCGTAGTTGGCTTTAAGGCCTTCGAACAGCTTCTGTGAAACCTCTGCTGCGGCTTCATCGGAGTTGTCTTCGATCTTGTACGCAGTGGTGATGTTCAGCTGGTTGCTTTCACCGATCGTCTTCACATAAGGCTCTGATTCGAACACTTTGCTCAGGCTTTCGCGTACCGCTTCAGGATTCACTGCTTTGTCGAAACGAACGGTATAGCTGCGTCCGCCGTTGAAGTCAACACCACGGTCAAAACCGTTGATGAAGGAACCGATACCGAGCAGCAGCACGATAGCGGAAATGATGTAGGTGTATTTACGCATGCCTACGAAATCGTAGTTGGCATGTTTGAAGATCCTGCGGGAAATAGGCGTGAAATATTCCAGGTGCCTTTTCTTGCCTGTCCACCAGTCGGTGATCATACGGGATACGAGGATACCGCAGAACAGGGACAGCAGCAGACCGATGATCTGTGTGGTGGCGAAGCCCAGTACGGGGCCAAGACCGAAGTAGAACAGGATGCAGGCAGTGAGCAGGGAGGTGATGTGACCGTCCAGTACCGGCGCATAGGAGCGCTTGTAACCGTCTTCCACAGCTTGCTGGTAGGTTTTACCGCGGCTCAGCTCGTCCTTGATCCTTTCAAATATAATTACGTTCGTATCCACGGCCATACCGATCGTGAGCACCAGACCTGCGATACCCGGCATGGTGAGCGTGGCGCCCAGGGATGCGAGGATACCTACGGTAAAGAGCAGGTTGAGGATCAGTGCGATATTGGCTACCCATCCGCCGGTATTGAAGTATACCAGCATGAGGATGAAGATCACGGCAAAGGAAATGATGAAGGATTTGGCGCCCGCCTCGATGGACTCCTGTCCGAGGGTGGGGCCTACCACCTGTTCCTGAACGATCTTCGCGGGAGCGGGCATACGGCCGGATACGAGGATGTTCGCCAGGTCAGTGGCTTCTTCGAGGGTAAAGCTTCCGCTGATGGAAGAGTTACCGTTCGGGATTTCCGACTGGATGGAAGGGGCGGAATATACCACGTTGTCCAGCACGATCGCTACATAGTTGTAGGTACCGGGATCGTCAGGATTGGTGGGTTTCAGCGCGCGGGTAAGGTTACGCCAGTCGCGCGTACCGATGTTATCCATGCTCATGGATACTTCCGGCTGGTGGTTGTCCTGCCCGAAATCAGCCCTGGCGGCGATCACACGTTCACCGGTGATCTTGGCCTTGGGATTGGCGGGATTTACTTTGATACCATATACAGGAAGCGGCATATTGCGGTCTTCCTTGTTGGAAGGGCCGAATACGAATACCAGGTCGCGGGGCATTGCTGCCTTTACGCCGGGCATTTCCAGGTATTTACGGAAGGTGGCGGTATCGCGGGGATACATATAACCGAGCGTGGAACTGGGGATGATCTGTCCCTGCTGGTTCACGTTCGGCATGAAGATCGCGATCAGCGGGTTTTCCTTGCGGGCCTGTTCTACCTGCAAAGCTTCCAGGCTGGCGGAATCGCCGGCTTTTTTCACCGCGCCGGAGTCACCTGCCAGCAGGCTGGAAAGGCTTCCCGTTGTGTCTGCGGCAACAGGCGCTGCTGCAGCCGGTTTGGCGGAATCTGCCTCTTCGGTGGAATCATCTTTCGCGGCAGTGCCACCCAGACCGATCCTCACCGCTTCGTTCATCGGCGTCAATATGCCGTCGTAGAACTCACTGCCGGTCTTGTATGTTTCACGGAATTCCAGGTTGGCGCTAGCCTGCAGGTACCTGCGTACGCGCTCGGCATCGTCCACACCCGCCAGCTCCACGGAAATGATACCGCGGTTCTCGTCCAGGTTGATAGACGGAGAAGCAACCCCGAATTTGTCGATACGGTTCTGCAATACTTTATGCGTATTCCTGATCGCTGCTTTTGCTTCGTTGCGGATAATATTCAGCACCTGCTCATTGGAAGTGTTGAAAGTGATCTGCTTCTGCTGCGCATTAGCAAAGATAGA
The DNA here is from genome assembly GCF_007992715.1 of Chitinophaga cymbidii. Taxonomy (GTDB): domain Bacteria; phylum Bacteroidota; class Bacteroidia; order Chitinophagales; family Chitinophagaceae; genus Chitinophaga; species Chitinophaga cymbidii. The sequence goes on along the minus strand of NZ_BKAU01000002.1, from coordinate 1,059,548 downwards.
GGCCAGTTTCCCGTTAGGCGCCTCTTCTTTATAGGCTTCCCCGAACAGGGTCACAAAATCGGCCTGGCTATTCTTCTTACGCTCTTTTGCTTTTTCAATGGCTTTGTTGAAAGCAGCGTCCTTGGATTGACCGGAGAGGGCACGAACAACGTCTTCCACACTCACTTCCAGCACCACGTTCATACCGCCCTGGAGGTCCAGGCCAAGGTTCAGTTGCCTTTCTTTCGCTTTGGTATAGGTGGTAAACCAGGGAAATCCCGCAATCTGCTTGCCACTGGCGCTGTCCAGCATTTGATCCATTCTCTCTTTTACCAGGTCGCTCAGCGTGTCCTGGTAAAAGGCTTGTAACTCCTTGTTACCGGGATACTTTTGTTCTGCGGTCGGGTGTTGCCCGGCCACATACGCTTCGGCGGCGGTCTTTATCTTTTTCTCATAGTTCCGCACCACGAACGTGAAGGACAATTGATACAAAGAGATAAGGATCAGTGCGACAGCAAAAAATCTAACCAGTCCTTTTAGTTGCATTTTGTTTCGGATTAAATAAAAATTTTTAAGAGTTGCAAAGATAGAATTTAAATTGATATATTAAAGCCCGGATAAAAACAGTTACAGAATCAATATCCGGCTGATTTTGAGCTGATTCAGGCTTTAAAATTTCCTATCATGATGCACCGTTTTCCGGCGGCAGTTGCAATATTGGTTTTTTTTACGAACTGCCAAACATCCGGGCGCATAAATTCTGCTTCCATGGCCTCCAACAACCATAAATACCTGGATTCGCTCCTCCAGGCCAACGCCTCCCGCCTCTCCCCCGTGCTGCAAGATCCCGAAGCCCACCGGCTCCAGATCATCTATACGCAAATCGACCGTGATGCCCGAAACAAGCCGGTTTTCACCGATTTTACCTTCCATCTGTCCCCCAAACAATATTTCTATCCCGCCTCCACCGTCAAAATGCCGACGGCATTGCTCGCCCTGGAAAAGCTCAACCGGCTGGGGGTGGACAAATTTACGCCCATGTACACTGACAGCCTGCAAGGTATCTCGGAGGCCGTGACGGCAGACAGCAGTGCGGCGGACGGCCAGCCCTCCGTGGCCCATTATATTAAAAAAATATTCCTCGTAAGTGATAATGACGCCTTTAACCGGCTGTACGAGTTCCTCGGCCAGGAGGAGTTCAACCGCGCGTTATGGGAAAAAGGCTATGCTTCCGCCGAAATCCGCCACCGCCTCAGCGTTTCCCTTTCCGCAGAAGCCAACGGCACGACCAACGCCGTGCGCTTTGAAAAAGACGGGAAACAGCTGTACCGCCAACCCGCGCAAAAAAGCAATATTCAATTTTCCCCGCGGCATGACGAGGCCGGAACCTCCCATATGGCCAACGGCCGGCTCGTGGAGGGGCCGTTCAACTTCTCCGCCAAGAACCGGATCTCGCTGTCAGACCTCCACCAGATGCTCAAAAGCATAATTTTTCCGGAAAGTGTAACATCCGGGCACGCTTTTCGTTTAACTGAAGACGATTACCGGTTCTTGTACCGGTATATGTCGCAACAACCCACGGAAACCACCTGGCCGGCCTACGATTCCACGGAATTTCACAGGAATTATGTAAAATACCTGTTGGCCGGAGCAGATAAAGCGGTGCAGCTGCCGCCCGGGGTAAGGATCTTTAACAAACCGGGATGGGCATACGGGTTCCTGACAGATGTAGCTTATATCGTGGATGTTGACAAAGGCGTGGAGTTCCTGCTTTCCGCCACCCTGTACGTCAATAAAGATGGTGTGATCGGAGATGACAGATACGATTTTGAATCAACCGGCAAACCTTTCCTGCGGGAACTGGGGAAGATCATATATGAAGCAGAAATACAAAGAACAAGGAAATACAAACCGGACCTGGAACGTTATAAATTGACATATGATAAACAATAACAACCGTCAACTCAATCAATTCATCAATAAAAAAGAGAGCATGGTAACAAAGAAAAACCGTATCTGGGCAATGCTTGCATTGGTAGTGGCCATCAGCGGCCTGGCTTCATGTCTGAAGAACGAATCGACACCACAGAAACCCTACACTACACTGGTATTCTTTAGTGCAGCCCCCGTGTCTTATTCAACTGACATCTGGGTGAATGGCGCAAAAGCAGCATCTAATTTAACATACGCCACAGGCGGCGGTATCAACGCCGATCCGGGAAGCCTCAAAATAGATTTCAAGCGCAGCTCCGGCGACAGCCTGCTCGCTACCACTACCGCCAGCTATGATACCATGGGCTACTACACGCACTTTCTGTACGGTACCTCCCCCCTCGATGTATATACGATCGACGAATCACTGACCTTCGCTGATATCAGCACCACCAAGTCTAACGTCCGTTTCTTCCATATGAGCGCAGACGTAGGGCCGGTTGATTTCTACATCAATACCAACAAGGTTTCTCCCAGCCGTTATTATAACGACTTCCAGGGCGGCATGTACGACGAGTTCATGGCGGTAGATCCCAATACAGCTACCATCACCGTGAAAGCGGCCGGCACCGATTCCACGATCGCTGTCAAAAATGATGTACAGCTTGCACAGGGATATCCGCACACCATTGTACTGACCGGCATCAGCGCCAATACCGGTGATTTCAAACCGAAGATCACGGTGCTGAACCACTAATTTTTTTTCATCACTATAAGGACAGGTCCCGGGCTCACAAGGTCCGGGACCTTTTTTTGACTTTTTTGCAGTAGGTTTGCCGCGGTCAACCCAGGAAAAATTATAGCATATGCAACTAGCAGAAAGATTAACGCGCATCTCTGTGCCGCAAACCATCAGGATGGCAAAGCTAAGCCGCGAGCTGAAAGCACAGGGAATAGACATTGTGGACCTCAGCATCGGCGAGCCCGATTTTGATACGCCCGCACATATCCGCGAAGCCGCCAAGAAGGCGATCGATGAAGGCTTTACACATTATACGCCCGTAGCCGGTTATGCGGACCTGAAAGCCGCCGTAGCATATAAACTGAAAAGGGACAACGGGCTGGAATACAGTCCCGAGCAGATCGTTGTATCCACCGGCGCGAAGCAAAGCATCGCCAACGCTGTGCTGAGCATTGTGAATCCCGGCGACGAGGTGATCATTCCCACACCCTACTGGGTCACTTATTCCGAGCTGGTGAAGCTCTGCCAGGGCGTCGTGAAATTCGTGCCCTGTGGCATCGAGAATAACTACAAGATCACGCCCGCACAACTGGAAGCCGCCATCACTCCCCGTACGCGGCTGTTCATGTTCTCCTCTCCCTGCAATCCCACCGGCTCCGTGTATTCCCGCGAAGAGCTGGAAGGACTGGCGGCCGTGTTTGAAAAACATCCGGATATCTTCATCATCTCCGACGAGATCTATGAATACATCAATTATGTAGGGCCGCATGAAAGCATCGCCAGCTTCGGCAGCCTGAAAGACCGCACCATCATCATCAACGGCCTTAGCAAAGGCTTCGCAATGACCGGCTGGCGCCTCGGCTACCTGGCCGCTCCGCTGGAGATCGCGAAGGCCAGCGACATGATCCAGAGCCAGTTCACTTCCGCCACCTGCTCCATCTCGCAACGCTGCGCCATCACAGCGCTACGCGGAGAGCTGGATGCCACAAATGAAATGGTCGCTGCTTTCCGTGACCGCCGGGCTTTTATCTACAAAGCATTGCAGGAGATCCCCGGCCTGAAGGTCAATGAACCGGACGGCGCATTTTATATGTTCCCGAATGTGAGCGCTTTCTTTGGTAGATCTTATGAGGACAGCCACATCGCGAATGCGGACGATCTCTGCATGTATCTGCTGCACAAAGCCAATGTGTCCGTTGTAACGGGCGGAGCCTTTCAGCAGCCGGAATGCATCCGTATTTCCTATGCTACCGGCATGCCGCGGATCGAGGAGGGTATGAAGCGAATGAAGGAATGGTTGGGGAAATTGCAATAGCAATAAGCAAACAGGTGCGGCATTGCAACCGCCCATCTTGTATAAAACAAAACAGGGCTGTCCGTTATTTTCCGGCCAGCCCTGTTTTCATTAATTATATCCCGGGTTCTGGTCCAGCTTCGGGTTCAATGACCTTTCGCTGGTAGGGATCGGGTAGATCCTTTTATTCACATCGTTATCCGTTTTAAAGCCCCAGCTGTCTTCAAATTTTCCGAAACGGATGAGGTCGTTGCGGCGCCAGGTTTCCCATGCCAGCTCGCGGGCGCGTTCATCCAGCATATCGTCCAGCGTAACATTGCCCAGCTCCGGCGCTTTGGCGCGGGCGCGTATTTTGTTCACCAGCAGCAGCGCGGTCTGCAACTCGCCGTTCACCGCTGTGGGAGCGGCGCCACGGAGGATGGCTTCCGCTTTCATCAGCATGATGTCCGCCAGGCGGAACACCGGCACGTCGTTGTTGGAATGTCTTTCCTGCGGGTTCGCGTTCTTGTCGGGGAAATACTTGATGGAGCGCACGCCGCGTGCTTTCCCAAGTTCGTCATTGCCTACGTCCATCGTTGCCTCGCGTATAAGCGGCATTTCGGGGAAAAATTCCAGGTGCCATTGAATCTCCGCATTCGGATTGGGACCGTTGTATGAATTGTCCAGCGCCTTGTTGGTAGTGCGGATCAGGATAGGGTCGCCGTTGGCCTCATACTGCTTTCCTGCCAGCCAGGTGTTGTTCCGTTCATCATCCGGCAGGTTGAACTTCGCGTAGAAGGATGCAATGGTGCTTTGCGCGATACTGGGCCTGAAAGGCAGATCGTATTTATCCACCAGCGCGGGATGCAGGCCGAAGCGGGAGAACTGGTTGCCGAATATCTGGTTGGCATCGTAAGGCACCGCAAAGATCGTTTCGGTGATCTGCGGGCCGTTATCGGGCATGAAGATAGCGGCAAAAGATGCTTCCAGCTTATACCCTCCCTTTGCCAGGATGCTGTCCGCCATCGCTACGGCTTGTGTATTCATGGGCGTACCGATATAATACGCGGCGTTCAGGTACATTTTGGTGAGGATGGCGAAGGCGAGCCATTTGGTGGGGCGGCCGTAGGTGAATGCGCCTGTTTCGGCGCTCAGGCCGGGGATGGCAGCTTTCAGTTCTGTTTCGATGAAGGTGAAAACTTCCGCGCGGGTTTTCTGTTCGGGCGGTTCGCTGCTGCCCCATTCCGTAACGATGGGAATATTCGCGTACAGGTCCATCATAAAGAAATGAAACAGCGCGCGCATCGTGCGCATCTCGGCGATAGCCGTGGTCTTGGCCGCGCTTTCCGGCGCCGGTTCAAACAGGCGCATGATGCGGTTGGTGGTGTTGATGCCACCAAAGCCCCACTCCCACACACCTTTTACATTGGTATGGTCCGGGTTCCACTCATGCTTGTGCAGTACGCGGTACTGGCCGCCGTCGTCATAGTTACCGTCGCGCGCGGGGATGATGGCTTCGTCCGTTGAAAATTCCTGCATCCGCCAGTAGTCCACCGCGAAGCGGGAGGCCAGCTGCGTGTATACGGGACCGGTAGCCGCAATGAAACCTTCCTCCGTTGTGGGAAAGTTCTCCTCGGTGTACACGGATTCTATGGGAACGTCCAGGTTCGTACAGGCGCTGAAGGCGGAAACGGCCAGCAGAACGGACAATCGGATGCTATTTTTTATATGTAACATATCAGATGGTGTTAATGGTTAGAAGGTCATATTCACGCCGAGCAGGAACGATCTTGTTTTCGGGTAGAAGTTGTTATTATCGATGCCCGGTTCAAGGCCGCCGAGGTTGATCTCGGGGTCAATGCCGCTGTAGCTGGTGATCACAAAAAGATTGTTGGCGGACACATAGAAGCGCAGCCTGCGCACGGACCCGCTCTTCAACGGCACGGTATAACCCAGTGTGGCATTGTCCATCCGCAGGTAGTTTCCGCTCTCCATGTACCTGTCGGAGAGGAAATAAGCCTTGTCGTCCATCGCCGATTCCTGCAGCGTAAATACCGGGATGTTGTGGATGGCCGCGTCACTGGGACTGTTCAGGTTCGCGAGTGTGGCGTTCAGTATCTTGTTACCGGAAACACCACGCAGGAAAAAGTTGAAATCAAAATCGCCGTAGGTGAAGCTGTTGTTCCATCCGTAGGAAAGCTTTGGCTGCGCGCTGCCGGCGTAGAGGAAATCGTCGGAAGTAGGTGATACGGTAAGCGTTCCGTCGTTTTTCAGGAATTGTGATACGCCATCATCATTCTTGCCCATGTATCTCCAGATATAGAACGAGCCTACCGGCTGGCCTTCCACCACTTTCTGCGAAGTGTTGCCGGATTGCCCCTTGCCGCCGAGTACCGCTGTGGGAATGGAAGTCAACGTGAATTTATCGTTGGATAATGATTCGATGTTGTTCCTGTTATGCGCGAAATTCACGGCGGTGGTCCAGGTGAATTTCCGGTTCCTTACCGGCATGGCGTTGATCTGTATTTCTATGCCCTTGTTGCTCATTTTGCCGGCGTTGGCGATCAGCTCGTTCAGGAAATATTGCGTGGTGGGCACGCTGTATTCCCAAATGAGGTCAGACGTACGTTTGTCGTAAAAATCAATGGAGCCGCCGATGCGGTTGTTGAGAATGGAGAAGTCCAGCCCGATGTTCGCCATGCCGGTGCTTTCCCATTTCAGGTCGGGATTGGCATTTTGTGTGGGGCCGATGGAATTGGCGAGGCCGCCGTTGTAATAGAATTTGCCGGTGGTATTGTAGAGCAGTACGGCGGTGAATGCGCCGAAGCCCAGCGCATTACCCGTCACGCCATAACCCGCGCGCAGCTTCAGGTCATCCAGCCATTCAGCTTCCTTCAGGAAAGGCTCCTGCTTGATCCGCCATCCGGCAGACACCGCCGGAAATACGCCCCAGCGGTTGTTGACGCCGAATACGGAGGAACCATCACGGCGGGCGGACACCTGTAACAAATATTTATCGGCATACACATAATTCGCACGTGCGTAGAATGAAATGAAACGATATACATCGATGCTGGAGCTGCCCCAGTCGGGAATTACGCCCACCGGCAGATTGCCCACGCCGAGGTTGTTATAGCTCAGCGCATCGGATACAAAACCCTGGTTGGAGGATTGGAAACCGTCGTTGCGGCGGTCTTCCTGCCAGGAGTAGCCCGCCAGCAGCTTCAGGTTGTGGCGGCCGAAGGTTTTATCATAATTGAAGTACGTTTCCAGTATTTTTTTGGTGTTGCTGAACGCGCCGCGGGTGGCTTTGCCGTTGAGTTGCTGGGCGAGCGCAGAGGCGTGATTGTAATACACATCGCGGTTGATCTGCTCGTCCTGCATGGAAGCATTCACCGTGTAATTCAATCCTGGCAATACTTGCAGCTCCGCGCGGATATTCCCTAACAATATCTTCGTTTTGGTGCGGTCCTCATTGTTATCGATCAGCGAAACCGGATTGTAATAATCCCTTGTAGCTGTAAAGTCTTCCTTATACGTGCCGTCCGGGTTTTTAATGTTGACGGTAGGCATGTACAGCAGCATGTTCTGGAACACCAACTGGGGAATGCGGTGTTGCGTGGAGATGCTGTTGCTCAATGCCAGGTTAACTTTCAGCTTGTCATTAAACGCTCTTTGCTCGAGGCTGGCTCTAACGTTGATGCGTTCCAGTGAAGAACCTTTCATGATGCCTTCATTGCTCAGGTAGTTGATGCTCGCATCATACACCGTATTCCCCGCTCCGCCGCCGAGGGAAATGTTGTGGTTGTGCGACACGCCGTTGCGGGTCACTTCCTTTTGCCAGTCGGTGTTCGCGCCATCATCGTACGCGGGGTTCAGGCTTTTGCCGTTATCGTCCAGCCATTTGCGCAGCTGATCGCCGGTGAGCATTTCAATGCGGTTGGATACCTGTTCCAGCGCGGCGTATGCGTTATAGCTGACCCATTTCTGTCCTTCCTTCGCCCTTCGGGTAGTGACCATGATCACACCGTTGGCGGCGCGGGCGCCGTAGATGGCAGTGGAGGATGCATCTTTCAATACGTCGATGGATACGATATCATTCATCGAAACGAGTTGAATGGAAGCGCCGGGCACACCGTCGATCACGTAAAAGGGTTCCTGCGCTTCGCCGCTGCGCAAAGTGGACGGGCCTCTGAGCATGACGGCCGGCGTTCCGTTGGGATCGCCGCTGCGGGTGATATTGAGGCCGGGCACCTTTCCCTGCAGCAATTGTTCGGGAGAGGAAAATACGCCCTGGTTGAAATCCTTTTCCGTTACGTGGCTTACGGCGCCGGTGAGGTTGTCTTTTTTCGTTTCGCCATATCCTACCACCACTACGCTGCTGAGCATGCTGGCATCCGCTTTGAGGCGAAGCGCCAGCTCCCTGCGGCCGGCCAGCGGCATCAGCGCATTTTTGTAACCGATATAACTTAACAGCAACGTGTCCGTAGCCGGGTCCGCATTCAATACAAACGCACCCGCATCGTCCGTTGTGGCGCCGGAAGAAGTGCCTTTCACCTGCACGCTCACGCCCGGCAGCGCAATACCGCTTTCGGCGTCCGTAACGGAGCCTTTCACCGGCACCCGTTGCTTTTCGGGGGCTTTGATAATGATCACGCCTTCTTTTTCTGTAAACTCCAGGCCGGTGCGTTTCAGCAGATCGCGCAGCACGGCTTCCACCGTCTGGTTACTATAAGTTGCCTCTTCCACCTGGAATTTCTCCAGCAGGGCCGCGTTGTACATGATATCGATACCCGCCTGCGTCTGCAATTGCTTCAGCGCCGCGGCAAGCGGGCCTTTCTTTACCTGCAGCGCGGTAACGGTCTGTTTTACCTGCTGCGCGGAAACATCCTGTACTATGAAGCACATGGAGCATAGCAAAACTGCGAAGGTCAGCAGCCTGCGTGATAATGTAGTGATCGTGTTCATATGATAAGCGTTAAAGGATAAATTATTGTACGAGGTATTGCTGGTCTGATTGCCGGACGAACCGGATGCTGTTGCCGGTGATCTCGCGGAGCACATTCATCACCTGTTCCGGCTTCATCTTCATGTTGAGGGAGCCGCTGATCACCACGGGCTGCGGATGTTCCAGCGTGAACCGCACCGGGTAATAATTTTCCAGCATATGCAGCACCTCCGCGAGCGGCGTGTTATCGAAATTGAGGCGGTTGTTCTTCCAGCCTTCCGCCGCTTCGGGGTTGAAAGTGCCCGTAGCCACGGCTCCCCCGCTGCGGTCGTACCGGATCGTTTGCCCGGCGGATAGCAGTCCCAGTACATTCCCGCTGCGCGTTACTTTGATCTTTCCCGTATTCACGGCAATGTTCAGCGCCGGCAGATTGCGGTAGGCCCTGACATTGAAGGATGTGCCGAGCACGGCCACCTGCAGGCTGTCCACCGCCACGGTGAACTGGTGCGATGCATCCGGCATTACATCAAAAAACGCTTCTCCCGATACCAGCACGATGTTGCGCAGGTGGGCGTATTGCTCGGGGTATTGCAGTTCGGAATTGGGGCCGAGCCAGATGCGGGAGCTGTCCGGCAGCAGGATCATTTTCTGTTCTCCCAGGCCGGTGCGGAACACCTGGTAAACGGGCTTCGGCGAAGGGGATTGAAGGCGCAGCAACAGGTACCCGCCGAGCAGCACGGACACTACTGCCGCGGCAATGCCGGCCGGTTTCCACCAGACGGTGCCGCCGAGGGTCCGTTTGCGGATTGCCTTCAGCATTTTCTTTCGCAGCAGCTCTTTTTCCTGTGGCGATAGTTGTTTGCCGGTGTGGCTGCTTTCGGCAGCGAGGGAGTCCAGCCATTGCGCTACCAGCGTTTCATCTGCCGGGGTGGCGTTGCCACGCAGGTAACGGTCTATTAATTTTTCTACAGCGGAACGGATCAAGGTGGTCGTTTATTGGAAAGTTCCACAACCTTGCCTTTTTAACTATCCGGAGGGCGTTCTTAACAGTTTGGTAATACGGATCAGATGAGCATTAACAATTTGTGAATGATAGGCAATGCTTTACGATGGGCGTTGCTGAGCTGGTTGCGCACCGTTTGCTCCGCGGTGCCGTTGCGCAGCGCGATCTCGCGGATGCTCAGCTCTTCAAAGTAATAACACTGGAACACTTCTTTTTCCTTGGCGGGGAGGGCGTGCAGGTCTTCCTGCAGCTGGGAAAGGATATCTTTATGGATCAGGGTGTTAAGGGTCAGCTCGGAGCGCAGCTCCCCGTGGAGGATAAATTTTTCGAGATGCTTCTGCTTCAGGCCGTCGTCACGGAATTTACGGAGGATCTTCTTGCGCGTAGCGCTGAAAAGGTAGATGCGGATATGCGTGCTGATCTCCAGGTACTCCCTTCTCTCCCACAGTTCTACAAAGAGGTCCTGGATCAGGTCCTGCGCATCTTCTTCGCTTCCGAGAATGCGCAGGGTGTACTGGTAAAGCGCCTCCCAATAAGTATTGAAAAGCTCTTCAAACGCATCAAAATGCCCTTCGCGGAAACGGTTCACGAGGCTGTCTTGCATCAGGGTCATATATCTGTTTAATAACGTGGTTAAAGGTATAAGATGCAGCAGACAGAAAAATGCCCTTTCAAAAAAGTTTGCACAGGCTTAACATAGCCGCCCTATTGCTTTGCGACGGCCAGGAACTGCTGGTGCAGCGCCAGCACCTGCGGGATGACCATTTGCTGCTCATCGTTATAGATCACATAGTCGGCCAGCTTCATCTTGATCCTGTCATCGATCTGCTTGTGCATCCGGGCGAGCACATCATTGCGGGATACATGGTCCCGTTTCATAACGCGGTGGATGCGGAGCGCCTCGGGGGCATATACGCTGATCACGCTGTCTACATGATGAAAAGATGCTGTTTCGAACATCAGCGCGGCTTCCTTGATCACGTAGGGGCTTTTCTGCCGGGCGGCCCAGTTCTCCGAATCGCGGATGGTGGCGGGATGCACCAGGGAATTCAATACGGCCAACTGCTCCTTGTCATTGAAAACGATACCGGATATGAACTTGCGGTGAAGGGTGCCGTCTCCCAAATATGCCTCCGGCCCGAAATGCGCCTTTATCTGCTCTACCAACTGGGGATCTTTTACCATGATCTCTTTGGCCGCGTCATCCGCTGAATATACCGGAATACCCAATAACCTGAAAACCCTGGCGACCGTACTCTTTCCCGAACCTATGCCGCCGGTGATGCCGATGATGTACATTGAACTAAAATAAATAAAAAACGGGGCTTCATCAGATGAAACCCCGTTTTTTATTTTCAGGCAACTAGTCCTTATTTCGTTTCCGCTGCTTTCGCAACAGCATTGGTGTATTCCATGCTTACGGCGGAACGTTCGATCGTGAAGAAAGTACCGGGACTTACTTCGATCTGAAGGGTGTTGTTCTCGTTGATCTTTTTTACTTTACCGTGGATGCCGGCGATGGTCACTATCTTGTCGCCTTCTCTCAGGTTATCGATGAATTGCTTTTGCTGTTTGGCCTTTTTGGTCTGTGGGCGGATCATGAAGAGCCACATTACCAGGATCATACCGCCGAAGAACAGCAGGGACCCCATCCCGCCAAAACCACCTTGACCACCGCCTTGCTGAGGCGTCATTAATAATACGTTTAATAAGTTGTACATCGTATGTTGTTTGTTGTTTGAACGAATAAAGTTACTATTTCTTTACGATCGTGCACTGGATCTTTGGGCCGTTCACCGAGGGAGGATTGGTATTGGCCTGGATGTAAAGCTCCTTTTCCGTGTATCCTTCGGGCCTTCCCCGGCTGTCGAACCGCACCTTCATGTAAGCGCTTTCGCCCGGTTTGATGGGCTTTTCCGGCCATTCGGGCACCGTGCAGCCGCAACTGGCTTCCGCTTTGGTGATCAGCAGGTCTTTGTTGCCGGTATTGGTAAATTTAAAGGAATATTCCACTACCTCACCTTCCACGACGTTCCCAAAGTTATGGGATTCTTTTTCAAAAGTGATGACCGGGTACAGGCGGGCGGAGTCGGAAACTTCGGCGCCGGCGGCCTGCCCGCTGCCGGGTTCTTTCGCATTGTTGTTACAGGCGGCGAGCACCGCGGCGAACAACAATAATAAAGACAGGAATGATTTCATGATCAGGAATATTTTATGGTGACTGATTATTTGCGGGTACGGTCTGTTTTCTGCACCTGGTTGGTCTGCACAAGGTCCTTGAGGATATTGTCCAGTATGCCGTTCACGAACTGCCCGCTCTGCGGCGTGCTGTAGGCTTTCGCCAGGTCGATGTACTCGTTGATGGTCACCTTGGTAGGGATGGTCGGGAAATACAGGAATTCGCAAACGCCCATTTCCATCAGCAGCATATCAATGGCGGCGATACGCTCGGGGTCCCAGTTCTGCAGCTTGGGCCGGATCAGCTCCATGCAGTAATCTTTTTTATCGATCACGGTGAGCAGCAGTTCCTTCGCATAGTCCAGCTTCTCCCGGCTGATAAGCTGAAGGAAGTTGAAAAGCTGTGGTTTGGACAGGTAGTTGCCTACCAGGATGCCCATCATGTCCTCATCATCCCCCCAGTGCAGGAAGCTGTCTTCCATATGCTGGCGGAACAGCTCGTTCTTTTCAAGGATCTCCTTATAAATATATTCGATGATCTGTTTTTCGGAAGATTTGCTGCGGGAGGGCTCGCTGATATAGGTTTTATAGATCTCGCTTTCCGTGAGCTGGTAGTACAGCTTGCGGATCAGCTCGGGATCTTCCTGCCGGCGGAGCTTCCAGCTGTCCAGGTTCACCTGGAACCCCTTGTCCCCCAGCACCTGGAATACAAAGTCGTTCCCCGCAATCTTGGTGTTCACCGCCAGATCCGCCGCGGAGGGCAGATGCTTGGAGGCCCGGGCCTGCGCGTCTGTTTCCGCATATTGCGCCACGCGGGCGATGGAATACAGCAAATATGTGAATATCTGGCAGGTCTGGTCCAATTTCTCATTCAGCAAACTGGTGGCGGTTCCCGGTTTCAGGGCGCCCTGCTCCATGGTGTCCATGGCATACAGCGTTTGCATAACTTTTACCCGGATGTTTCTTCTACTGATCATGTACGCTAAGGAAAATGGCCGCAAATCTACTGTTTTAGGGGGACTTTTTAAAAAATAGTTCCGGGAAAGGCATCTTCTGGTCCCCCCAACATGATCAGGCCGGGTCAGATACTTCCGGCCTGACAACTTTGAAACCGGGTATTTTCCGCGCCAAACGGCAGTTTCTCCCAAAAACTGCCATCTCAAAATGAAAAAATGTCATTTCTTGACAGTCCCTCATAACTTTACTTATCTTTGCTTCCTGAAAATTTGACCCGAACGAGCGGTTGGCATAATCTTCGTTAACGGAAAAACCATCATTTTTCAACTTACCTTTTTAAAAATAGATTCAAAATGGCTAAAAAATTAAGTATTAAACCTCTGGCAGACAGGGTGATCGTAAAACCCGCAGCAGCAGAAGAAAAAACCTCTGGTGGTATCATCATCCCCGATACCGCTAAAGAAAAACCTCAACGTGGTACTGTGGTAGCGGCCGGTCCGGGTAAAAAAGACGAGCCCACCACCGTGAAAGTTGGCGACACCGTTCTGTATGGCAAATACTCCGGCCAGGAAATCCCCTTCGAAGGTGAAGAATATCTGATCATGCGTGAATCAGACATTCTGGCTATCATCTAATTAATTATTCCACTCAAAAGACAAGAAAACAATTACCATTATGGCAAAGCAAATATTCTTTAATACAGACGCCCGCAACAAAATGAAGAAAGGCGTTGACACCCTGGCAGATGCCGTTAAAGTAACCCTCGGCCCCAAAGGCCGCAACGTGGTGATCGAAAAGAAATTCGGCGCACCCAGCGTAACAAAGGACGGTGTTACTGTAGCTAAAGAAATTGAACTGGAAGACGCTATCGAGAACATGGGCGCCCAGATGGTGAAGGAAGTTGCTTCCAAAACCGCTGACATCGCCGGCGACGGTACCACCACCGCCACTGTGCTCGCTCAGGCGATCATCGGAGAAGGTCTCAAGAACGTAGCCGCAGGCGCTAACCCGATGGACCTGAAACGCGGTATCGACAAAGCGGTGAAAGCCGTTGTGGAGAACCTGAAAAAACAATCCGAAAAAGTTGGCAGCGATACCAAAAAGATCGAGCAGGTAGCTTCCATCTCCGCTAATAACGACAGCGAGATCGGTAAACTGATCGCTGAAGCGATGCGCAAAGTAACCAAAGACGGCGTGATCACCGTTGAAGAAGCGAAAGGCACCGAAACCACCGTAGAAGTGGTAGAAGGCATGCAGTTCGACCGCGGTTACCTCTCCCCCTACTTCATCACCAACAGCGAAAAAATGCAGGCCGAGCTGCAGAACCCCTACATCCTGATCTACGACAAAAAGATCAGCACCATGAAGGACATTCTGCACATCCTGGAGAAAGTAGCACAGCAGGGCGCTCCCCTCGTGATCATCTCCGAAGACCTGGAAGGCGAAGCACTGGCCACCCTCGTGGTGAACAAGCTGCGCGGCACCCTGAAAGTGGCTGCTGTAAAAGCCCCCGGCTTTGGCGACCGCAGAAAGGAAATGCTGCAGGACATCGCTACCCTCACCGCAGGCATCGTGGTAAGCGAAGAACAAGGTTATAAACTGGAGAATGCCGACCTGACTTACCTCGGCCGCGCTGAATCCGTGATCATCGATAAAGACAATACCACCGTTGTTGGCGGTAAAGGCGGTAAAAAAGACATCCAGGCACGTATCGGCCAGATCAAATCACAGATCGAAGTAACTACTTCCGATTACGACCGTGAGAAGCTGCAGGAACGCCTGGCGAAACTGAGCGGCGGTGTTGCCGTACTGTACGTAGGTGCTGCCACTGAAGTGGAAATGAAAGAAAAGAAAGACCGCGTGGACGACGCCCTGCACGCTACCCGCGCTGCCGTTGAAGAAGGTATCGTAGCCGGTGGTGGCGTAGCATTCATCCGCTCCATCGAAGGTCTCGAAAAGCTGAAAGGCGACAACGAAGACGAGCAGACCGGTATCGCCATCGTGAAACGCGCGATCGAAGAGCCGCTGCGCCAGATCACCGCTAACGCAGGCATCGAAGGTTCCATCGTGGTACAGAAAGTGAAAGAAGGCAAAGGCGACTTTGGCTTCAACGCCCGCACGGAAGTGTATGAAAAAATGCTGTCCGCCGGTGTGATCGATCCTACCAAAGTAACCCGCATCGCCCTGGAAAACGCCGCATCCATCGCTGGTATGCTGCTGACCACAGAATGCGTGATCGCTGACAAACCGGAACCCAAATCCGCAGCTCCCGCAATGCCGGGCGGCCACGGAATGGGCATGGATTATTAATCCTCCCGGCTCAGCCAAAATATCAGAGGGTGTCTCGAAAATAAGAGGCACCCTCTTCTTATTCGGGGTACCTGATGGATACAGGTAGCCGTTTAAACGATTCCCGGGCCTGCATTTTAATTTGGGAACATCCTCCATTTTTTCCTGTAACTTTCCACGCGGGTATCGCGTTTAACTGTTGTATTTTTGACAAATGCCTGCTGTTCGTATGATGATCAAACGTCTCTTTTTTTCCGGTCTTGCTATACTGGCCATCGCCATACTGCCAAGTTCCTGTCTCAAAAAGGATGACCCCGCGGCCGATTTTTTTGAGACTGTGCAGAATGATACACAGACCATCCGCGCCTACCTGCGCGCCAAAGCCAGGGATTCCGGCATTATCATCCACCCCAGCGGCCTCGTTTACAAAGTACTGGAACCCGGTAACGGCGTAGATACCATCCGCCTGGACCAGACGCCCACCGTTATCTTCAAACGCATGCTGCTGTGGGACGACCGGGTGCTCGAATCGTCCCAGAACCTTCCCACCGACTTCGACGGGCGCAAGCTCAAAGACCATATTGCCGGCTGGCAGATCGGCCTGCGCCTCATCAGCAAAGGCGGCCACATCCTGCTGTATATCCCTTCCAGCCTCGCTTTTGGGAAAACAGGCATCCCGGGCACCATCCCGCCCTCCGCCATCCTCGTCTGCGACGTAAAACTGATCGACTTTAAATAAACACCTTAAATATTCGTAATGAAGAGACACTACTTTGGGCTATTGGGCCTGCTGGCAGTTATGATGATGTTCGCAGCATGTAAGAAAGACAAAAAGGAGGAACCGCATGATCCGGTGAAACAGGCCGCCATCGATGAACAGCTGATACAAAAATATATTGCGGACAGCAGCATCACCGGCACGCTGAAAGACGATACCAGCGGGCTGCACTACAAGATACTGGCACACGGCACCACGCCGAACGATACGATCACGCTGGAAGACCGGATGAACATCACCTATACCGGCAAGCTGCTCAACGGCAATGTGTTTGACAGCGGCGAAAATACCACCTTGCGGGAAGCCCGCCTGAAAGGACTGATCAAAGGCTGGCAGATCGGCCTGCGCAAAATCGCCAAAGGCGATAAGGTGCTGCTGCTGATCCCGTCCGGACTTGGCTACGGCAACAGCAGCTCGGGTTCCATTCCGGCCAATTCGGTACTCGTATTCGAGGTCACGCTCAACAATTTCTATTTTTAAAGGGAATTATCATCCCATTATCATAATCGGCCCTGCCCTCAACCGGCAGGGTTTATTTTTTCTTTACCTTCACCGGTAAATCATTTTCATTGTGCCACACGAGTGCATTTCAGTATTTGACATCTTCAAGATCGGCGTAGGACCATCCAGCTCACACACCCTGGGTCCCTGGCGCGCGGCCATGCGTTTCATCGATGAACTGGGCGATCAGCTGCCCGAAGTAACGGCGCTCACCGTATTGCTCTACGGCTCGCTGGCGAAGACAGGCCACGGCCACGGCACCGATATCGCCGTGCTGCTCGGCCTTTCCGGCGATGATCCCGTAACGTTCGATGTAAACCAGATCACACCGAAGATCGACGGTATCCGCCGCGACAGGAAGCTGGTGCTGAACGGACAGCATACCATCGGATTTGATCCCGTTACGGACATTGAATTTCTTTTTGAAGAATCGCTGCCCTTCCATCCCAATGCGCTGACTTTCCTCGTTACCCTGCGTAACGGCGAACAGCTGGCCGCCACCTACTACTCCATCGGCGGCGGTTTTGTGGTGAAGGAAGGAGAGCTCAACAGTCAGCAGCACAGCGTGGAACTGCCCTTTCCCGTGGATACCGCGCGGCAGTTACTGCAATGGTGCATCAAAACAGGCTTTTCCATTTCTGAACTGGTGATGGAAAACGAGCAGGCATGGCGCAGCGAGGCCGCCACCAAAGAAGGCGTGCTGAAAATATGGCAGGTAATGCAGGAATGCATTTACCGCGGCTGCCACACCACGGGGGAACTGCCCGGCGGCCTGAAAGTGGGGCGCAGAGCGGCAGCCCTCAATAAAAAACTCCTGAAAGGACGCACGTATACCGATTATAATTCCTGGATCATGGCCATCCGCGACGGCGGACAGCATTTTTCGTATACGCTGGACTGGGTGAGCTGCTTTGCCCTGGCCGTCAACGAAGAGAACGCCTCCTTCGGCCGTGTGGTCACCGCGCCCACCAACGGCGCCGCCGGTGTAATACCCGCCGTGCTGCAATATTACATTGCGTTTTGTGACGGGCTGGATGAAGACCGCATCATACAATTCATGCTTACCGCTTCCGAGATCGGCAGCATCTTCAAGAAACGCGCTACCATCTCCGCCGCCATGGGAGGCTGTCAGGCCGAAATAGGCGTATCGTCCGCCATGGCCGCTGCCGCGCTCACCGAATGCCTCGGCGGATCACAAAGACAGGTGCTCATGGCCGCGGAAATCGCCATGGAACACCATCTTGGCCTTACCTGCGACCCCATCGGTGGACTGGTGCAGGTGCCCTGCATTGAACGCAATACCATGGGCGCCATTAAAGCCATCACTGCCAGCCAGCTCGCCCTGCAAAGCAATCCCGAGCTGGCTAAAGTATCGCTGGACGCTGTGGTGAAAACCATGTGGGACACTGCGCTGGACATGAATTCCAAATACAAGGAAACCTCCGACGGCGGCCTTGCCGTGAACATCCCCATCAGCCTGCCGGAATGCTGACAGCGTTCGAAAAAGTTCGGCCTGCCGGATGCTGACAGCGTTCGAAAAGTTCTGACCTGCCGGATGCTGGCAGTGCCCCGAAAAATTCCGCCTGCCGCATCAGCATCCCGCTAAAATTTCTATCAACAGTTACAAATAATAAAATACTTTTATATATTTGCGACTGTAAAAACGCTTTAATTTATGACCAGTCAGGATTGGTTGTTTATCATACTCGGAGCCGGCGCGGTAGTGCTGGTGATCTGGACGTTGAAAGATTCATTGAAGAAAACGGACAAAACGGACGCTGCCGCCACGCCGCCCGCCGCCGACCCGCGCAATGTGGTGCTGCCCCTGCAGTTGCAGGCATATGAAAGGATCGTGCTGTTCGTGGAACGCATATCTCCGCAAAACCTGATCAGCCGCGTTAACCAGCCCGGGTTCACCGTGCTGGACATGCAGCTCAGCATGGTGTCGAGCATCAAATCAGAATATGATCATAACGTATCCCAGCAGATCTACGTATCGCAGCAAGCCTGGGAAGCTGTGAAAACGGTGAAAGAACAAACCATTTCGATCGTCAACCAGATAGCGCTGAAACTCCCGCCAGACGCACCTTCCATCGAACTGAACAAGCAGATACTGGAACTGTTCATGCAGCAAAGGGAATCTCCGGTGGATATTGCCGCAGAGATCATCAACGCAGAAGCGAAGAAGCTGATGAAATGATCACAGGTCTTTCTTTTTGATCACCTCATTCAACAGATATCCCTTTCCGTTAAAAAGTATATACAAGGGCGTGGACCGGTACCAGGCCTTTCCATTTTCTTTCTTATGCACCTGTATGTGCAGATGCGGCTCGCTGCTGAACCCTGAATTTCCCACGCGGCCCAGCGGCTGTCCAACCGTTATCACATCCCCCTCCTTCACCATCACGCTGTTTTGCTTCATATGCCCCATAAATACGGTGTAAGTATCCGTTTCGATGACCACCATGTTCGTATTTTTCGGCCCGCGGTCCATATTCGGGGGAATGTTGTCGGGATTGCTGCTGTGGGCGCGCACGACGGTACCGCTGCAGGGGCTGTAAATCGTATCCCCGAAAATCGCGTAGTCTTCCAGGTTGCGGGAGAACACGGTATTGGCGCGGTTACCGAAATCGTTCAGCTTCACGATGTCCATTGCATAGATAGCGCCGCGCAGGCTGAAATGGAACAGGTTGGTAGGCAACCCCTTGCCGCCCTGTATCACGAAATAACGCCCCTTCTTCAATGGAAAATCCAGTTCCACCTTCTCCGGCACGCCGGTGGTGCCGGTGAAATACAGCACGCAGCAGGTGCCGAAAAAAACGATCAGCAATATTTTGTACAGTGGGTTGGTGGCGCGGGCCACGGGCTTGCGCGTCCACAGGAAATACAGCGCCAGCAAGAGGTACAGCCCGCCGAAAACATACTTTGCATAAATGCTGAGGAAAACCCAGGTGCCGTAAAGGTAGATGAACAGGCAAAGGGAAAACGACATCAGCGCCGTTAACATACCGTCCCGCAACGGTTTTCTGCATGCTTTCCTTAACAGGAAAATGCTCAGCACGCCAGCTCCGATCGTAATGGCCAGTAACAAGTAGGTGATCATAAACCAGTCAACAAATTTTATCGCAATTTATCGTTTTTAGAGTAACATTGTGCCTATGGAAAAGAAGATCAGGACCGATTCGGACATTGAAATCCGGCCCTTGTACACCAACCCTTTGCCGATGACGGAAATGCCCGGCGTTTTCCCTTTTACCCGCGGCATTCACGCTTCCATGTACCGGGACAAGCTGTGGACGATGCGGCAGTACGCGGGCTTCAGCACGGCGGAGGAATCCAACAAACGTTACCACTACCTGCTCAGCCAGGGCGTGATGGGCCTTAGCGTGGCATTTGACCTGCCTACGCAGATCGGGTACGATTCGGATCATCCGATGGCGGAAGGTGAAGTGGGAAAAGTGGGCGTGGCCATCGATTCGCTGGAAGATATGGAGGTGCTGTTCTCCGGCATCGACCTGGAAAAAGTATCTACTTCCATGACCATCAACGCCACCGGCTTCATCCTGCTGGCGCTGTACATTGCGCTGGCTAAAAAACAGGGCGCGGACCTGCAAAAGATCTCCGGCACGATCCAGAACGATATTCTCAAGGAATACGCCGCCCGCGGCACTTTCATCTACCCGCCACAGCCTTCCATGCGGCTGATCACGGATATTTTTGATTATTGCAGCCGCGAAGTGCCGAAATGGAACACCATTTCCATCAGCGGCTATCATATCCGCGAAGCGGGCGCCAATGCGGTACAGGAGCTGGCATTCACGCTGTCTAACGGCAAAGCCTATCTGAAAGCGGCGCTGGAAAAGGGGCTGGACATCAACATATTCGCCAAAAGGCTGAGCTTTTTCTTCAACGCGCATAACCACCTCTTCGAGGAGGTAGCCAAATTCCGCGCCGCCCGCCGGATGTGGGCGCAGATCACCAAAGACCTCGGCGCCACCGATCCCAAGGCGCAAATGCTGCGCTTCCACACACAGACCGGCGGCAGTACGCTCACCGCGCAACAGCCGCACAACAACATCGTAAGGGTGGCCGTACAAACGTTGGCGGCTACACTGGGCGGCACGCAATCCCTGCATACCAACGGGTACGACGAAGCGATCTCCCTGCCCACCGAGGCCGCGGCCCGCATCGCCCTGCGCACGCAGCAGATCATCGGTTATGAAAGCGGCATCGCCGATACGGTAGACCCGCTGGCCGGCTCCTTCTATGTGGAAGCCCTGACCAGTGAAGTGGAAACCCTCGCCTGGGAGCTGATCGGGAAGATCGATGCCATGGGCGGCGCCGTCAGCGCCATTGAACAGGGATTCGTGCAGGACGAGATCGCGAAGAACGCCTATCAATACCAGCAGGAGATCGAGAACGGCGAAAAGATCATCGTCGGCGTCAACAAATTTACCGTACAGGAAGAAGCCTCCGCGGAGGTATTCCGGATAGACGACAGCATCCGCATACTGCAATCTGAAAAACTGCAATCGCTCCGCGCGCGCAGGGACAACGGCAAAGTAAACGCCCTGCTTGCAACACTACAGGACAAGGCAAAGACAACGGAGAACCTGATGCCGCTGGTAGTGGAAGCCGTGGAAAATTATTGCACCCTCGGAGAGATCGCGGACGCCCTGCGAAAGGTATGGGGAGAGTATCGTTAAATGATTATCTTGCAGCTTTTAATTCCCGCATGAATCTTATTCATTACCAACATTGTCCCATTTGCGGATCAGCCAATATCCGCCAGCAGCTTACGGCAAAAGACCATACCGTATCCGGCGAAACATTCAGCATATGGGAATGCGATGCCTGTACCGGCAGGTTCACGCAGGACATACCGGACATCCGCCATATCGGCGGATATTACCAGTCGGCGGACTACATCTCGCATTCTGAAACACGCGAAGGGCTTATCAACAGGCTGTACCACAGCGTGCGCAAGATCACCATGCGCTCCAAGCAGAACTGGGTAAAATCCGCTTCCGGCGTAAAGCAGGGCAAGCTGCTGGACATCGGCAGCGGTTCCGGCGCCTTCCTCCATTATATGCAGCAGCTCGGATGGGAAGTGACCGGCCTGGAACCCGATGCCGGCGCGCGGGACAATGCCCGGAAACTATACAACCTCGAAACCTTCTCTGTGGAAGAGCTGTTCAAACTCGAAGCCGCGCAATTCGACTGCATCACCATGTGGCACGTGCTGGAGCATGTGCACGACCTGCACGGCTATCTCGACCAGATCCACAAACTCCTCAAACCCGGCGGCGCACTGCTCATTGCCGTACCCAACTATACTTCCACCGACGCGCGCATTTATGGCAGCCACTGGGCCGCATACGATGTGCCGCGGCATCTCTACCACTTCTCTCCCGCTTCCATGGAAGCGTTATTGCGGCAGCACCGGCTGAGCATTGTGCAGAAACATCCGATGGTGTTCGATGCGTTTTACGTGAGCCTGCTGAGCGAAAAATACCGCTCCGGCGGCATGCTGAAAGCCGGCTGGAACGGGCTGCGGTCTTACTGGAAGGCCTGGCGGCATGTGGACAAATGCAGTTCCATTGTGTATGAATGCAAGCAAACGAATTAGGCATAAAAAAAAGCGGGTGACACAACATCACCCGCTTTTTTTTATGCTGCTTTCTTTCGCAATTGCGTGGAGGTCTTTTTCCTTTTCGGATGCACCAGCTTCATTTCATCCACCAGATGCTTAGCGCCGGCAAACTTGTCGATAAGGAACAGCACATACCGGATATCTACCATGATGTTGCGGCAGATAGACGCATCGTAGTTGATATCGCTCATGGTGCCTTCCCAGGTACGGTCGAAATTCAGGCCGATAAGATTGCCGTAGGCATCCAGCGCCGGGCTGCCGGAGTTGCCGCCGGTAGTATGGTTGGAGGCGATGAAGCATACCGGCATTTTGCCTTTGGCGCCATATGGACCGTAATCTTTTTGCTCGTAGAGGGTGCGGAGTTTTTCCGGCACGTCAAACTCGTAATCACCGGGCTTGTATTTTTCCATGACGCCGTCCAGCGTAGTAGAGATGCCATATTCCACGGCATCGCGCGGCGTGTAGCCGTTCACTTTACCGTAGGTAATGCGCAGCGTACTGTTGGCATCGGGATAAAAGCGGCGGCCTTTCAGCACGTCCATCTGCGCCTGCATATAAGCGCGTTGTAAACGGGCCATATCGGGCAGGAAAGCGCTGTAGGGGTCGCTGACATGTTCCACATATCCATTCCGCAGGCCGATCAGCAAGCGCGTGGCGGGATCTGTCCATACCTCCCGCGATACCGTATCAAAAGGCCGGTTAAAGAACGCCGACAGCTTTTCGAATGATGTGAAAGCGGACTGGCTGTACATCTTCGTGGCAGTGGTCTTCCCGTCTTTATTCGTTTCCATCCAGATCTGATAAGCCTCTCCGCCAATTTTATTTGACGGCACTTCTTTAAAATAGATGTCCAGCAATGCGGTGGCTACTTCGCGGTCTACGTTGTTGTTATAGTTTTTGTAGAGGGATTCCATTTTTTCCAGGTACTGCTGCTTCAATGTTTCATATTCCTCTTTTGCATTTGGCTGCTGCAGCATGGTGATGGCGTCATCCGCAAAATCCAGCATTTCCACATTTCTTATCAGCTCCTGGTAGTAATCGCGCGCTACGGCGAACGGCGCGGATGCTTTGTACAGGCTGTTCAGTGAATCGAGCACGCTGCGCTGCGCCGGGGTGGCCAGCTGGCGGAAGCGTTCTTCATATTTGAGTTTCCGGTCGATGCCGCCGGTGCTGCGGACGCCCTGCATCTCGCCGATCCATTTTTTCCAGGCGTTGGCGGTGCTGGCGAATTTGGCGGCATACTGTATTTTGATCTGCTCGTCTTTCCGCATGAACCCGTCGATCACCTTGAGGGCGGCATCGCGCATGCCTACCTTTGCGGGGTCCTGACCCTCTACTGTGAGCTTCAGCGCCTCCGAGGGCAGGTACTCACTGGTGCGGCCCGGAAAACCGAATACCATGGTAAAATCGTTCTCCGCAACACCATCCAGCGAAATGGGCAGGAAGTGTTTGGGATTCAGCGGCACGTTGTCTTTCGAGTATTCGGCAGGCTTGTTGTCCTTGCCGGCATAAATACGGAAAAGGGAAAAGTCCCCGGTATGGCGCGGCCACATCCAGTTATCCGTATCGGCGCCGAACTTCCCGATGGAAGAAGGCGGCGCCCCCACGAGGCGGATGTCCTTATAGGTTTCCGTCACGAACAGGAAATACTGGTTGCCTTCAAAGAAAGGCTTGATCACTACATCCTGGTAGGTTTCCTTTTTAAGTCCGCTACGGATCGTTTGAAGATTTTTGTCGATCACCGACTGCCGTTCACGCTCCGTCATCTGTGCGGTAACGCCTTGCAGCGCCTGTTTGGTGACACTTTCAATACGCACGATGAACGTGGCGAACAGTCCCGGATTGGGCAGCTCTTCGCCGCGGTTGCGGGACCAGAAGCCGTTTTCCAGGTAATTGTTTTGTACGGAGGAATGTTTCTGTATGGAGCTGTAGCCGCAGTGATGGTTGGTGAGCAGCAAGCCCTGCGAGGAAATGATCTCCCCGGTGCAAAATCCCCCGAAGCTCACGATCGCATCTTTCAGGCTGCCTTTGTTCACGCTATAGATATCCGCCGCGCTGATCTTCATGCCCATGCCTTTCATTTCCTTTTCATTGAGGTTGGTGAGCAGATGGGGAAGCCACATGCCTTCCGTGGCGGCGGCAGAAAAGTGGATCAGGAAAAGCGCTGCCAGCAGTAAATATTTCCTCATAAGTAAGATTGTCTTTAGTGTCATCAAAACGGCAATTTAGGGAAATAACAGATGTTAATACTCATTTAATATTAACCCATTACATTTGCCTAAGATACTTCCACTATGGCTTTGCATCAGGGTCGGTTTTCTCATACGCAACGGCAGGCCGCTTTTGAAGCTGCGGTGATCAGCTATTGGGATAAGCTGCTGGGCATCGCCACGGCCAAGACCAACCGCAATGACGCGCCGGACGTTGTGCAGGACGTGTTCCTTTCTTTATGGGAAAAATGGGAGGAAGCCCCGAAAGGCGAATCCCTCGAATATTACCTGCTGCATGCCCTGAAGCTCCGCATCTATAACTATTACCGCACCACCAGCCGCTACCAGGCGCATCTCAGAACGCTGGAACAGATGCTGCAGGAAACGCTCGAAGTGGTTTTCATCCGGGAAGACATGCAGACCCTCCGCGAATCATTCCTGGACGAGGCGCTGGAAACCCTCTCACCTTCCCAGCGGCAGCTGTTCCTGCTGCGCACCCGGCACCAGTATTCTTACCGGAAGATAGCGCAACTCCTTAATATTGAGCCCGCTTCAGCGCGGGTGCTGTATGCCCGGGCGCTGCAGCAGGTGAAATCGTATATCCACTCCAACCCCGCCCTGGCCGCCCGGTTAATGTCCACCATCATCTTGTTTACAATTCCTTAATCTGTTCCGGGTTAACATTTTTGCTCCGCCGGGTATTCTTCAATAGATGGAACCACAAAAATACCCCGGGGCAAAAGCCCTCCTGGAAAAATTTCATGCCGGCAAATGCACGCCCGAAGAGCTGGCTTTGCTGGACGAATGGTATGAGAGCCTGGGCAAAGAGCATGCGGACGGCCTCTCTACCGGTGAAGCCACCGCCATGCGGGAAGCCTTCCTCAACAGCTTCCGCGGTAACCTGCCGCAAAGCAGGGTCTTCTGGCTGTTCCGGCCCGCCGTGAAGCGGATGCTTGCCGCATCTGTGGTATTGACGGCCGGGCTGGCCGTTGCCTGGATATATGCCCGCCGCACGCCGCCTGCTCCATCCGAAAAAAATACCCTGCTCGTACAAAACGGCTCGGGCGCCATCAAAAAGGTCATCCTGCCCGATAGTTCCGAAGTGTGGCTGAACGCCAATGCTTCTCTTCGCTGGGAAGAAGACCCCGCAAAGCAGGAACGGCACCTCGCGCTTACCGGCGAAGGTTTTTTTGATGTGCAGAACGATAGCCGCCGGCCCTTTATCATTCATACGAGGGACCTCACGATCCGCGTGCTCGGCACCACCTTCAGCGTGGAAGCCTACCCCGGCGAAAAAATGAGCCGCGTATCTCTCCTTAGCGGAAAGGTACAGGTCCATGCCAAAGCGGACAACACGGTCGGCGCCATTCTCCGGCCCGGTTACGCCGCGAAGTACACGCCCGGAGATACCGGCTTGCTGGTAGCCGAAGAAGATATGAAACTGGCTACCACCTGGAAAGAAGGAGGATTTACAGCCTCCGGCCTTTCCGTACACGACGCCATGGTGCGCCTTTGCGAAAAGAACGGATACAGCGTGCGTTGGATGAATAAAAAAGATATAGAGAAAAATATCACGGTGGCCTTCCCTCCGCAAAGTTTTGAAAAAATGCTCGGCAACCTGTGCTATATGAATCACAAACGGTTCAGCATTTCCGGGAAGCAGGTAACTATTTATTAATACGCAGGGCCCCTGAAATACCCCTGTAAAAACAACACATCATGAAGAAAAAATTTACCAGACCGGAACAGCATGCCCACCGGCAACGGACGGCTGTTCCCACATTGTTGCGCCTGTGCCTGTTCATGGGCCTGCTACTGCTATCTGCTCCCGGCTTCAGCCAGCAGACAGCCCTGAATGAGCGTGTGAAATTAAATATCAGCAAAGCATCCCTTTCCAGCGTACTGGATGCCCTTGACAAACAAAGCCGTTATTCTTTCAGCTTTATCACCGGGGATTTCGACAAGATCACGGTAAATGATTTTGAAGCAAACAACATCACGCTGGGCGAAGCCCTGAACCTCCTGCGCACCAGGGCGGGCATAGAATTCAACGTGAGCAATACTTCCATACTTTTCCGCAAAGCAGCCGCACCGGCCGCCACAACCATCCCGGCCCAGTCCCGCGACCGCAAGGTAAAAGGCCGGGTAGCCACTTCTGACGGCGAACCCGTGCCCGGTGTGACCGTATGGGTGAAAGGCACCGAAAAAAGGGCCATCACCGATGCGGACGGCCGGTACGAGATCAGCGTAAATGAAGGCGATGTGCTGCGCTTCAGCTCCGTGGGCTTCGAGAACCGGGAACTGCCGGTAGAGAAGTCGGGGGAAATGGACGTAGTGCTGGCGAACAGCCGGCAGTCGCTGAACGAAATAGTGGTGCTCGGCTACGGCACCGCCAAGAAAGCGGACCTGTCCGCCGCAGTTTCCGTAGTGCCGGACATGGAGCAGATCAGGAGCCGCCCCGTGCTGAACGTACCCGCCATGATCCAGGGGAAGGTGGCCGGTGTGACCGTAGTCAATAACGGCGGCCATCCCAACAGTTCCCCCAAGGTAACGATCCGCGGCGTGGGCTCAAGAGCAACGGAAAGCGTGCTGTATGTAGTGGACGGCGTGCCCAACGCCCCGTACAATCCCGCGGACGTTGAATCCATCACCATACTGAAAGATGCCGCTTCCGCGGCGATATACGGCGCTTTCTCCGGCTCCGCGGGCGTGATACTCATCACCACGCGCCAGGCCAGAAAAGGGGCGCCCGGCGTTGAATACACCGGCTTCACCGGCATCAAGAACGCCTGGAGGCTGCCGCAGTCCCTCCGCGCGGAAGACGAAGCCAAAGTATCCAACCTTGCGTACACCAACGCCGGCCTTACGCCGCTCAGCGGCTGGGACGCCTCCGTGAACCCTTACGCACAGGTGACCCGCACGGACTGGATGGACGAGATCTTCCGCACCGGCATCGTTCAACGGCATACCGTCAGCGTGAACGCGGGAACCGACAAATTCTCCACCCTCCTGCAGGCGAGATATGAAAACGAAGAAGGCACCCTTATCAATACCTACAACAAAAACCTTTCGCTCCGCCTGAACGCTTTCTACGAATTCAGCCACAACATCAAGGTCCGCCAGGAACTGTTCTGGAACAATAACGACAACCGCGGCACGGAAACATCCAGCGGCTACAGCGGCAGCATCCTCTCCGCGATCTACATGCCGCGTTCCGCCACACCGTATTATGAAGATGGAACATTCGGCGGCGTAGGCCCCCGCGAATCCGACTACCTTGGCATCCACGGCGACGCCATCAACCCCGTTGCCACCCTGCTGCGGAACAAACCTTTCAACAAAGGCAACGACCTGCAATCCGTCACCGAGCTGTCGGTATCCGACATCGTGAAAGGCCTGAGCTTCCTCTCCCGTTTCGCCTACCGCAGCAATAGCTCGCTGTGGAAGAACTTCGAGCCGCGCAGGACCGAGCCCGGCAAGCCGAACAACCAGAACACGCTCTCCTACTCCACCAACCGCGAGTATAGCTGGATATGGGAGAACACCGCCACGTACAACCGCATTTTTAACAAACATAACATCGGCGCCATGGCATCTGTAACGGCGCAGGAAAACGGCGCGCGCTCCTTCAGCGCGGCAGCAAAAGGCATCGAGAACGAAGCGGACTGGTCAAGATTCTTCATCAACGCCAGCATCTTCGATCAGAACCGCCCGACGGACGATCAGTGGGAAGACCGCAACCTCTCTTACGTAGGAAGAATTTCCTATAGCTGGGCAGACCGCTACTTTGTGACCGGCAGCTACCGTTTTGATATCGCCGGCCGCCTGGCGGCAGACAACCGCGTGAAAGGCTTCCCCGGTATTACCGCGGCCTGGAAACTCAGTTCCGAACCGTTCTTTAACGTGAAAGGCGTTGACCTGATCAAGATACGCGCCAGCTGGGGACGCATCGGCAACATTGGTTCCGTTGGCCGCTACTACGGCTATCCCAAGCTCAGCTCCAACCATACCTACCAGGTGGGAGAAACCTCTCCGCAGTCCAATGCGCTGTATATGAACAGCCTTTACAATCCTGATCTTACCTGGGAAACTTCCAGGCAATCCGATATCGGTCTTGATATCAGCCTGATGGATGAAAGACTGAACATCACCGTCGATTATTTTGACAAGCTGACGTACGACCTTATCAAATTGCAGGATACCGACTGGCCCAATACCTTCGGTTTTGGCGCGCCGCTCATCAACCAGGGCGAGATCCGCAATACCGGTTTTGAAGTGGCCGCCAGCTGGCGCGACCAGGTGGGCATGCTGCGCTACGAGATCGGTGGTAACATCGCCACGCTGAAGAACAGGGTAGCTTATATCGATGATAATGCCAACTCTTTCTGGTCGCACGGCGATGCGTGGAGAGGCGTATTGAATCCCTACCGCTCTGTTGTTGACCAGCCTTATTATTCTTACTGGCTGATCCGTAACGATGGTATCTTCCAGTCGGATGCGGAAGCCGCGGCTTATACAAAAGACGGCACCCGCATCCAGCCGAATGCAAAAGCGGGCGACCTGAAATTCATCGACGAGAACAATGACGGTCAGATCAATGATGCGGACAGGGTTTTCATGGGCAGCGCTTTCCCGGATTTCACCTACGGCTTCACCGCTAACCTGACGTGGAAAAATTTCGATCTCAGCATGTTCTTCCAGGGCGTAGGCGGCGTGAAGATCTTCCATGCTTTCAAACAATCCACGCTCAACGGCGCCGAACAGGGCTACAACCGCTGGGATAAAATCCTCGATGCCTGGTCCCCCGAAAACACCGGCTCGGACATCCCGCGCATATCCGCCAACGATCCGAACAAAAACTTCCAGACAGTGTCTGACTGGTATCTCGAAAACGGTAATTACCTCCGTCTCAAGAACCTGCTCATCGGCTACACTTTCCCTAAAATGTCGTGGAACGCGGGTCTGCGCGTATATGTGAGCGGCGACAACCTGCTCACCTTCACCAAATACACCGGCATGGACCCGGAAGTAGGCGGCATTGGCCTGGATGGCGGGCAATTTCCCCTTTCACGCATCTTTTCCGTAGGTGTTAAACTGAACCTCTGATCTAGCAAACAAAAAATCTAAACGGATGAAAAAGAAACTAAACAATATATTATTGCTGACATTGCTGGTGACAGGACTGAGCGCCTGCACCAAAAACTGGGTGGATACCAAACCCAACGGCGAACCCACCACCGCCTTCTTCTGGCAAAGCGATGAAGACCTTGAAAAAGCCGCGGCCGCTTTGTATGTGCCCATGCGTTACGAATCTACCTGGGGCCGTGACCTGTTCTGGATACAGGTAGCGAGCGACGACCTGGTAGTGGGACGTGTAAAGGCGGAAGCGGAAAACATCAAGAACTTCATTCCCTCCGGCCGCGAAGGTTATCTCACCACCGCATGGAATGATCTTTACTGGCTGGTCAACAAAGCCAACCAGATCATTGAAGGCATCCCCAATGCCGTGAATGTAACGGCATCCGTGCGTGACCGTACGCTCGGGGAAGCGTATTTCATGAGAGGTTTTGCGCATTTCTGGATCGCTTATATCTGGGGGCATGAGGACCAGGGCGTGCCTTTCGACGGGCCGGAGCTGGAAGGCTATGGAAGCCGCATCCCGCCGCAGCTGGCTTCTGTAAAAGACAACTACGCGCAGATCGTCAAAGACCTGGAAAAAGCCGCTGAACTGCTGCCCTTCTTTGAATCCTACGACGCCGCCAATCGTGGCAGAGCGCATAAAGCCGCGGCCTGGGCATACATGGTAAAAGCCTACGCTTACTGGGCGCAATTCGATCAGACCAAATGGGAACCTGTTCCCGCATTATGTGACAAGATCCGCACTGAAGGCAACCGCGGGCTGGTAACCGGCATGGGCAGCGGAGCGGCGAACTACCGCGCCGTATTTACCATCGCCCAGAACTGGGGGTCGGAATACATCTGGTCCGTTACCTCCGGCGTGCAGGGCGGCTCCGAGTTTCCCGGCGTTATCCTCGAAAACAAAGGCTGGGGCATTTACAATGGATGGGGATACTTCCAGCCCACGGAAGAACTGTACGACGAATATGAAGCCAACGATCCGCGGCGCGAAGTGACCATTCTCAAGTTCGGCGACAAGTTCACCTACTTCGGCGTGGAACGCGATTACTTCTCCACCAACAGCCTCTCCGGTTTCCAGATCAACAAATACATGGAACCCTACAGCTACGGCGCTGATGAAGACGCCGGCAGCAACCCGAACATCAACCCGAATGGCGACTATCCCACTACGCGCCTCAACCTCCCGTTGATCCGCTACGCGGAGATCCTGCTGTTCAAAGCGGAAGCGCTCATCAACCTCAACAGGGCCGGCGAAGCTACCGCGCCGCTGAACGAGATCAGGAACCGCGCGGGCCTCGGAAACATCGGCGTGCCCACGCTGGAAGACCTCAAGCATGAGCGCCGCGTGGAACTGGGCTGCGAGTGGACGGACCGGCTGCAGGACCTGAAACGCTGGGGCGATTACGATATGATCAATGCCCCGCTGCATGGACGGAGCCACGCCAATTCCACCGATCCCGCATCCCCCTATACCATCAAAGAGATATGGCCGAAACGCAGCTTCGATCCCAACCGCCACATGGCCTGGCCGATCAACCCGGATGAAATTTCCCGCAGCAACGGAAAATATAAACAAACACCGGGCTGGCCCCAATAATGCCTGCCTGACCCAAAAGAGCTGTCCCAAAAGTAACCGGGACAGCTCTTTTACTAACCTTGCAACACATGAAGTATTTATTTCTCCTGCTATTGATCGCTCCCGCCGTTTCAGCCCAGCAGCGCGTTTACACCGCCGCAAACGGCCACAGCCATAATGATTACAAACAGCACATTCCCTTTCTGCTGGCCTATTACGCCGGCATGGGTTCCATAGAGGCCGATGTTTATCTCCGTGACGGCCAGCTGCTGGTAGCACATGAAAAGGAAGAGCTATCCACTGCAAAAACACTGGAAAGCCTCTACCTGCAAGCCATTGCCAAACTCCCGCCAGACAGCGCAAGAACGCTGCAACTACTGATCGACATCAAAGAAAGCTACAAAGACGTGATTCCCGCGCTGGTGAAAGCACTGCAACCCTATTTGCATGATCTGAACCGTCACGCTGTGCGCGTTGTGCTCAGCGGAAATATTCCGCCGCCGGAAAAATTCGCGGACTACCCGGATTATATTTTTTACGACGGACGACCCGCGGTGAAATACAATGCAGCGCAACTCGAACGGATCGCGATGATCAGCGATAACCTGCGCAACTACTCCGTCTGGAACGGCAAGGGAACACCCACGCCAGAGGACACGAAAAAACTCGCCGC
Organism: Chitinophaga cymbidii; assembly: GCF_007992715.1. Classification (GTDB taxonomy): domain Bacteria; phylum Bacteroidota; class Bacteroidia; order Chitinophagales; family Chitinophagaceae; genus Chitinophaga; species Chitinophaga cymbidii. The sequence continues at coordinate 1,027,717 of NZ_BKAU01000002.1, read as the reverse complement.
TGTAGTGCGGCAAGCACATGATCAGGGAAAGCCGTTCCGCTTCTGGGGAACGAAAGATAACCCCAACACCTGGTCCGAACTGGAAAAGCTGGGCGCGGACTGGATCGGGACGGACCACCCGGAAGACCTGCGCGGCTTCTACGCAGGCCGTGAAAGGCTGCAATACACCAGTCCCGCTGCTTACAACATCTATCAACCTACCTACAATACAGACGGCGCTAAAAAGCGCGTAAAGAACGTGATCCTGCTGATCGGTGACGGCATGGGGCTGGCGCAGATACAGGCGGCACTGACCGCCAATGGCGGAGCGCTGCATTTGAGTATGTTCCGGCACATCGGGCTTTCCCGTACGGAAGCGGTGAACTCTGACATCACTGATTCCGCCGCAGGCGGCACGGCCATGGCCAGCGGTAAAAAAACGAATAACCGCTATGTGGGCGTAGATACTGCCGGCCGGCCGCTGACGGCTATTCCGGATACGCTTTCCCGGTACGGCATCAAAAGCGGCATCATCAGCAGCGGTGATGTCACAGACGCCACACCCGCTGCGTTTTACGCGCATCAACCCGAACGTTCTTCCACCTTTAAAATTGCAGCCGACCTGCTGACCAGTAACATTGATATACTCGTTGGCAGTAACCGTAAAAGTTTCATCGCCAACCCGGATGCACAACTGATGAAGAAGTTGCAGCAGAAAGGATTTACTTACTCTTCAGACCTTGCCGCTTTTAACAGCACTGAAAGCGGGAAGCACCTGGTATTACTGCATGATTCTGTATGCAGACCCGTAAAAAAAGGCCGTGGCGCCATGTTACAGGCTTCGCTGGAAAAAACGGTCAGCCTGTTATCCGCGAATGAACAAGGCTTTTTTATCATGGCGGAAGGCGCGCAGATCGATTACGGCGGCCATGCCAATGATCTTCCTTATGTGATCACCGAGCTGCATGATTTTGACAGGATGATTGGCGATGCGCTTCGTTTCGCGGATACGGACGGTGAAACGCTGGTGATCGTTACAGCGGACCATGAAACCGGGGGGCTTAGCATCCAGGATGCATCTTATCGCAGGAGGTTTGTGCGCGGTCATTTCAGTTCGGATGATCATACGGACATCATGGTGCCGGTGTTCGCCTATGGACCGGGAGCGGCGGCGTTTATGGGGATGTATGAAAATACGGGGATATTTGACAGGATCGTTAGGTTGATGACGGGGAAGTCGGAATCTGGCAAAATCACTGTTGATCAAAGCCCGGGATACTCGCAGCACGATCGTTAATCAGAAAAACAGCGTCCAGCAAGCCTTGCAACTTTTCATAGAGCAGCAGAAGGTCTGCCCTACGTTCAGGACTATCGTATGACGTCTCATTACTGGATAGCATTTCAGATAACCAGCTCCAAAGATTCGCCCTTAGTTCCGGCAGATCATAGAGAACACAAAAACGGTGAATGGCCCTTAGCGGGTCAGCCACTTCATCTTTCTGTAAATGTGTATAATGGAATATCGGTGAACACTGCTGCATAATAATAACCGTTTAAAAGACACTAACAATCGGGGGGGGGGGTACCTACGCGAGGCGATCCTCCAGCCTTTGCTTTCTTTTCCTCCAATCCGGCAATAGTTTTTCAAGTAATTTGAAAAACTGCCGGGTATGATTGTGATGCACCAAATGACATAGTTCATGAACAATCACGTATTCAATACAGCTTTTGGAAGCTTTAATTAATTCCAGATTCAAAATAATACTCCCTTTTCCCGTGCAACTTCCCCATCTTCCGGACATCTTGCGAATGACCAAGCGAGGTGTTTCTTTCCAATATCGTTTTATCCTCGGAAGCCAAGCCTCAAACAGTTCGCGGAATACCGCATTTGCTCTTTCCTTTTGCCAACTGCCGATAATTGCCTTAACAACCGTCGGACTTGTATCATCACTGTAAACCCATAGCTGCCCCCTATATACTTTTATCATTCGTTCCGTAGCCTTTACTACCTTCAGTTTATGTTGACGGCCAAGGTAAAGGTGAGTTTCCCCGCTAACGAACCGCCGGGGCGAAAGCGGCACCGGAAAACGGCTGAAGTACTCCTGCTGTTTTAATATCCAGGGCGCCTTCAATTTTACTTTTTCCAATATTTTATCCTCGGGAAAACTATTCGGTGCATTAACTACCACCATACCATCCGGTCGTACCTGGATAGTCAGGCTTCTCCTCGTGGTGCATTGCAATACAAAATCAATCTTCCTTGCGCCAAATCGTATGAATCGCTGCATTACTTATCTGTGTTTCGATTCTGCAATTTTAATGCTTTCATCTATCAGGTAATCAAATCGCTCCAGATCCGGATCAAATTTGTATTTGTCGGTGAAATCAAAAAGCAGATCATCTATTTCAATACGGATCTTACCTTTGACGTCCTCGTTTTTGTACCAGTCTATCACCGGTTTACCATTATCATAAATATTATCGTTTACCACATTATCAATTCCCAATGCAATCGCTACCGCTATGCCCACACTATCCCGCTCTTGCTTCAATATCTCTTTCAGCTCTTCCGATACCAGGTTATAATAGGCTATAGCATTGGCATTATCCAACAATTCCTCCGGCACATCATTGCCGTGGCCGGCAAAAAACTCAGACTCCCGTTGCATCATGCGCGCCAGGTATTCGGCCTCATCAATCCGATGCTGCCGGTAGTCATCTATTGTCTGAAGAATAAGTTCTGACAGGCGTTTATAAAACACCTGATCATCATTCATTTTTATACTGATAGCCCTGGCTGTACGGCTGGCAATGTGGTCCGCTTTGGCGGCCTTGCCGGTAATACGCTCCAGCTCCGCTTCCCTTTTTTCCTTGTCGAATATATTTACCGGGCCAGTGATCTTCAAAACTTCCCCATCTGTAGTGATATGTTTGTCGATCAGTTTTTGCACCTGGGCCTCATATTCGCTGTAATTCAATTCATCCGAGTAACGGCGCATCACGGAAGCCCGGAGGCCAAGGAAAAATGCGAGATCATTTTTATAAGTATCCACCACCTGTGCCGGGGTATCTCTGATAAAGGTAACACTGGCAAGGGCCAGTTTTAATAAACGGGTGAACAATGACAGTTTTTTGTAAAACTCATACCGGATGGCTTCATCACCCAACAAAACTTCATATGCTTCGCTATCCAGCTTATTTCTGACGTCCTTAAAAATCTCCTTCAACCCGGAATGTGCCTGCGGAAGTTGCAACAGTTCCTTCGCAATATCAACAAGCGTATCGCCGAGATCAATATCATCTATCAGGGTGTCATCATTGGCATACATTTTCAATGCGCCGTCAAGATTTTCGAGGTTGCCGAAATAGTCAACGATCAGGCCATGATCTTTCCCCGGCGCTAAACGGTTTACCCTTGCAATGGCCTGTAGCAGGGTATGTTCCTTTAAGGACCGGGTGAGATACAGCACCTGGTTTACCGGGGCATCAAAACCGGTGAGCAATTTATCTACTACGATAATAATCTCCGGCTGATCCCTGTATTTAAAATTGTGTACAATATTCTTTTCATACTTATCCGGCGTACCATACCGGCCCATCATGGCTTTCCAGAATTTCTTTATCTGGTCATCGCTTTCCTCGAAGGCATCTTCTTCCCCTTCCCGGTCGTCCGGTGGAGATATGACCACATCCACCGATACTTTACCCAAGGCTTTAAAGGCGTCCCGGTAGCGGACGGCTGCCAGTTTTGTAGGCGCCACCAGCTGCGCTTTAAACCCTGTAGCCTGGATATGATCTCTGAAGTGAAGAAATATATCTTTCGCCGTATTGTCAATAAAGTTGATGGATTGAACGATCTTGTTTCTGGCCGAGAATTTCCGCTTCGCGTTCGCCTTGCCGTAGTCTGACACATCCTCGGAAACGATATCAAAGTATTCATCCAGCGGCTTCGCATTTACATCCATTAGGTTATGACGGCCCTCGTACAACAGGGGTACAACCGCCCCATCTTTCACCGCGTCATTGATAGCATAAATATCGATCAGACCTCCAAACTTGCTGGCTGTATTCCGTTCCGCCTTTAATAAAGGTGTACCGGTGAAAGCGATGAAGCAGGCATTGGGGAACACTCTTTGCATATTTACGTTAAACGCTCCATACTGGCTTCGGTGTCCTTCGTCTACAAGTACAAAAATATCCGGAGAAGTAAAGGGCTCGGCTATCTTGACTGCATTCTCAAACTTGTTGATGATAGTAGTGATGATTGCATCGTCCTTATCCTCCAGCAGTTCTACGAGGTGGCGTCCGGTGGTAGCCTGCCTTACCGGCTTCTTGCATTTTTTAAATGTCTCTTTTATTTGTTCATCCAGTTCCAGTCTATCCGACACCAGCAGGAGCCGGGGATTTTTGATGGCCGGATGGTTGGCGATCAGTTGCGCCAGCATAACCATGGTCAGGGATTTTCCGCTCCCCTGCGTATGCCAGAGCACACCGCCCTGACGGGTACCGTCCGGTTGCTTTCTTGTGATACGGTCGATGATTTTGCGGACTGAAAAATACTGCTGATAACGGGCTATTTTCTTTTCCCCATCATCGTACAATATGAAATTATACATCAGGTCGAGCAACCTGTGTCGGTTGCAGAGGTGATACAACAGCTCGTCCTGTGCCGTTACGGCTACTTCCTGTTGCTCCAGTTCGGTAAAATAAGGCAATACATCCCGGTAGCGGTCTTTAAAAAGTACGGTACGTTCATTATCCGGCAACGGAGCATTTTTCAATTGCAGGAGTTTTGCCGGATCTTGCTCCCGGGCTTCGGCAGTCCGATATTTTTCTTTCCATACGCCCCAAAATTTCTTGTGAGTATTGGTGGTGCCGTATCTTCCATCGTTTACAGCCGTGGAAATCAGTAGGTTGGAATAGTGATACAGCGAGCGGATGCCATCTTCCTGCTGGTTTCGGGCATGCTGCTCGATCGCTTTGTCAACCGGTTCTTTCAGTTTCGGGCTTTTACATTCGATCACCACCATGGGAATACCATTGATGAAGAGTACGATATCGGAACGGTAAGTATCTTTCCTGCCTGTTCTTGTGACGTCAAATTCATCCGTGACGTGATATACATTGTTTTCCGGATGTTCCCAGTCGATATACCGGAATGTAAAGCTCTTTTTATCCCCTAGAATGGTTTGTTCCAGGCTTTTACCCAGTGTTACAAGATTATAGAAAGCCTGGTTGGCACTTATAAATCCTTCATATACCGGTAAATCGCGCAACGCAACAATACCGTTATTGATATTCGCATCGTCAAAGGGAAATTCCCTCCCCTTATACTCGATCTTGTTGATCTTCTTCAGTTGCTCCTTTAAGATACTCTCCAACAGCACATTGGCATTGCGGCCTCCCCGGGCCTCCAACGCTTCCTCGGGCGTCAGGTAGCGATACCCGAGCTTCATCAGGAGTTGAAGCGCTGGTATCTGGGAAATGTGGGTTTCTTTTAAAGACGGTGTGCTCATTGTAGATTGATTTTATGCGGCCGGTTCGGGTGTTTTCACGCGGACTTCGCCGGTGAGGAGTTTTTGCATGAGGTATTTCTTTTGTTGTTGAAGATATTCGAGCTTGCTTTTATAATATTCTATCTCTCTACTGGCATCATCCAAAACACTAGCTATTGTATCCTGTTCTTCAAGTGAAGGATGAGGCAATTTTATCATACTAAAATCCTCATAACTTACCTGCTTGCCATCACGTATTCCTATTACTGCTACTGCTAAATGGCCAATAAAATCATAAGATTTGAAATAGTGCTTATAAAATCGAGGGGAGATTTCCCTTTTGGGCTTCAACACAGTATAAGCAGGGCTTACGATTCCTCGATACTCGGAATATTCAATTCCACCTTGAAATGATCTCAGACTAATAACAAAGTCTCCTCTTTCTACTAACTTAAATGAATTTACGTCACCGGTTGGCATAGTAACCCTTGCTTCCAGCATAGTTCTTGGAATAATTCCCTTATCCTGTGTAGCAGATAATAGTATCTCCCCATCGGTATTTTTATTTGATATACTTTTAAAAACTTCGTTTGCAGCCAATTTTCTCCATTTTTTCTTTGCAAAAGCAGGAATTCTCCTTTTTCCTGTCAACAACTGCTGCATCAATCCTTTATTCCGGTTTTGTAAGGCAGAAATCAGATTCTGTGTAATTGAAAGAGCTTCGTCCCAACTTGCCAAAATTTTAACAATGCTTTGTTGTTCGGAAATTGGAGGCAAAAGCACTTTATAAGGTATAATATGTTTATTGTTGATTTGAGGTATAGTTGATGTATCAGCAATCTTATAAAGTTCGATTTGGCTAATTTTATAATACAAAAATTCGCTATCCAGTTGTTCATCCAGTGGAAAAATAGCCATTAAGTTGCTATCAATTTGAGCTTTAACTTTAGATATCCGCACTTTATTATTAAGAATAGCAGCTCCTCTTTTGGGAAAAATAATCGAGTACTCAGGAATCAAATTTTTCTCCAAATCTGTATATTCTCTGCTTGTCTTCTGATATTTACTATTATTGTTTAAATCTTCAACCTTTAAATAAGGATATATCCCCTTCAAATGAAGACTCTGCTTATCAGGACTATTCCCGCTAATAATATTAACTAAATCCCCCAGTCTCTTAGCTTTCCATCCTTGTGGTCTTTTATCTGTAATACTTTTTCCCTTAACATTTGGAATTGTCTTATTACTCATCTTTCTTACTTTTATTTTTAGCAGGAAGTTTTTTCGCCATTTTATCAAAATCACTTTCAAACCGCTGATCCTGCACAATGCGGAACTTCTCAAACTCCTTTTCGGCCAGCTTCTTTGCAATATCATGCCGGATGCTACCGGCGTCTTTCAGGATATTATATTCGTTGAACTGCAGGAATCCGTCCAGCTTACCCACCCAATCTGTCATGCTCATGGGGATCTGCCGTTTAGCCTGATTCTCTGCATAGTCGAGGTACATGGAAACAATGCGGTTCAGTTCGTCTATCTCCTCTTCGCTCATGTAGTTTTTGGCAATGCTTACATCGGATTTCATGATTTTACCGTCCGGCGCATGCTTCCAGGTTGTGAGGCCCATGTTAGGTTTGGTGGCATCCACCCGATTGTGGATAATCTCCGCGGCAGTTTGACCGGTGATCGCCCAGTGCAGCTTGTTCTGCACCGTTTTATAAAAAACCTGTGTAGTGTCTGCCGCTGGATCGTAGTCGATACTGCATTGTGCGTAGATATCCGTGATCTTCTGATAAAAGCGGCGTTCACTGGCCCTTATTTCGCGGATGCGTTCCAGCAATTCGTCAAAATAGTCCTTTCCGAACTGCTTGCCCTGCTTCAACCGTTCATCATCCATTACAAATCCTTTGATGATAAATTCACGCAGGGTTTTGGTAGCCCATATGCGGAAACGGGTGGCTTCAAGGCTGTTCACCCGGTAACCAACCGCTATTATAGCGTCCAGGTTATAAAACTCAACTTCCCGCGAAACTTCCCTACTGCCTTCAGTTTGAACTATCCGGAATTTCCGGATAGTTGCCTCCGGTTCCAGCTCAGAACTATTGAATATATTTTTAATGTGTTCATTTACAGTACGAACATCCACACCAAACAGTTCTGCCATCTTTTTCTGTGACAACCAGAATGTTTCATCTTCAAAAAACACTTCAATTTTACCATTCCCTTCCGGGGTGGAGTAAAGTAAGACCTGAAACTTTTCCATGTGCATGATTTAAAAACCCAGCTCCTTTAAATATTCCTCCATTTTTTTCTCCACCACATCCAGTTCCAACCTCAACTTCTTTATTTCTTCCTGCGTAGCTTTGATATCAATTTCTTCTTCTTCCTCGAACGTATCTACATAACGGGGGATATTCAGGTTGTAATCATTTTCAGCAATCTCTTTTATAGTAGCCCGGTAAGCATATTTATCCTCAATCACTTGTCCTCTCTCACCAGCTAGTGGTTGAGCCGCTCTAAAGGCCTTATATGTATCTACCATATGTTCAATATCTGCGGGACGCAATCTGTTTTGATTTTTCCCGGATTCAAACTCACGGCTGGCATCAATGAACAGTACATCTTTATTCTCTCCTTTCCCTTTATTAAAAATGAGGATGGCCGCCGGTATGCCGGTACCAAAAAAAAGATTGGCAGGTAACCCGATCACTGCTTCAAGCAGATTAGATTGTATCAGTTCCTTCCGGATCTTTCCCTCGCCGCTGCCACGGAACAATACTCCATGCGGCGCAATTACGCCCACTTTACCGGTATCTTCATACGCCGTTTCGATCATATGCGTAATAAAAGCATAATCTCCTTTGCTTTTAGGTGGAATCCCCCTGTGAAAGCGGCTATAACGGTCAGTTGAAGCATTTTCCGCGCCCCATTTGTCTAGTGAAAAAGGCGGATTGGCTACCACAACATCAAACTTCATCAATTCATCGTCTTCCAGCAAACGCGGATTGTTGATCGTATCGCCCCATTCAATTGTAGCATTATCCATTTCATGCAGGAACATATTCATCCTGGCCAACGCCCAGGTGCTGCCATTATTTTCCTGGCCATAGAGGGAAAAGTTATTATTACCGACTTCCCTCGCCACTTTGATCAGCAAAGAACCGGAACCGCAGGTCGGGTCACAGATGCGGTTTCCCGGTTGTGCATCCACCAACTTCGCTAACAATGTTGATACTTCGCCGGGCGTATAAAACTCTCCGGCCTTTTTACCAGCTTCGCTGGCAAATCTTGCGATCAGGTATTCGTATGCATCGCCGATCACATCATTTCCTTCCAAATGAGAAGGTTGAAGATCGAGTGCCGAAAAATCAACCAGCAGGTTTTTCAGGCGACGGTTCCGGTCATTCGTCTGGCCGAGGTTTGCCTCACTGTTGAAATCAATATTCCTGAAAACGCCCTCCAGCTTAGTGCGGTTAGCGTCCTCCAGCATATCCAGTGCCTTATTGATCACTTCTCCCAACTCCTTGTTATTCCGTTCTTCAAATAACCGGTCGAAAGTACAATCATCCGGCACCATAAAGCGCTCATTCCGCAACGCTCGCTCTACACGAATTTTCTCGTTCTTGTATTTTTCCGCATAAGCTTCCCTTCTGTCTTTCCATACATCCGTCAGATATTTCAGGAAGAGCATGGTGAGAATGTAATCTTTATACTGTGTAGGATCAATTGTACCGCGGAATGTATCGCAGGCTTTCCAGACTATATTATTGATCTCCTTTTGAGTAAACTTCTTCATATGACTACCTGATTATTTTTGACATAATTATTTTATATAATTCCTTTTTCTGGCGGATCATTTCTTCCGCAATACGTATCTCGGCCGCATGACCCGTTGAGAATGCCACTATTTGCTGCTGACGCTTCAGTGGAGGAACCGTGATTTCCAATGCACCCAATTCCGATTTACGGATAGAAAAAATATTGGTACCTCCACCCAGTTGCCGGAATGCTGATTTACTTTGTGGTGCATTTAGTACAGCTGCCAGGTATTCCGGATAAATAGCTGAGGATTTCGGCCGGAGTACAAAAAAGATAGAAGACGCAACCGCAGGGCCGTATTCTTCCCGGTAACACCAGGCAAACAGCCTGTTTCCTTTTCCGACAAACAGCACATCACCATCCTTGAGTAAAAATTCCGCACTTTTTTCGTCATAGCTGATATACTCTTCCTCTTCCGGCATCCACCTTCCTTCCTCGTCGAACTGCCGCACCTGCAAGTACAGAATATTTCCCCGTTCTATGGGAACTACATGTAATCCAAAGCGAATATTCGCAATATCTTTCACATTTGCACGAATTGACTCCCTCATTTTTATTTTATTGTAGATGATTTCATAATGCGAAAATAACAATCATTACCGAAGAGTTAAAATTTATTTTTATTGTAGAGTTATTCGAATAAAGTACACTTTGGTCAGGCCCCCCTCTCCCATAGCTATTTCTATGAGATAAGCCATATATAAGCCATATATAACCCATATACAACTCATATATAAGCCATCCTAATAAGATATGGGTTATCTATGGCTTATCATTGTGTTGATAATTACTTTATAATAAATTGCCTGAATAAGACCGGTATTTCATTGCTATCCCGTACATAAAAATGAACGATCCGGAAATTCCGGATCGTTCATTGAATGCTCAAAACGAAACGAGGCTGCTTCCTTTCTTCGGAAAACAGCCTCGTTTTACTATGAAGTAGTTCGTTATTACAGATGTATCGCCTCTCCGTAAGCCACTTCGATCGCATCTTTCACGCTTTCGCTCATGGTCGGGTGCGGGTGGATGCTGTTGAGCACTTCTTGGTAGGTGGTTTCCAGTGTGCGGGCGGTAACGGTCTGCACAATGGCTTCCGTTACGTTCATGCCGATCATGTGGGTGCCGAGCCATTCGCCGTATTTGGCGTCGAAGATCACTTTCACGAAACCTTCGGTAGCGCCTGCGCCCACAGCCTTTCCGGATGCGGAGAAGGGGAACTTGCCTACTTTCACTTCGTAGCCGGCTTCCTTCGCCTGCTTCTCGGTATAGCCTACGGAAGCTATTTCGGGTGAGCAATAAGTACAGCCCGGAACGTTGTTATAGTTGATCGGTGTCGGCTTGTGGTTGTATTTTTTCTCGTTGTAGGCGAAGGCTTCCACGCAAATGATGCCTTCTTTGGAGGCAACGTGCGCGAGGGCCTGGCCGGGAACGATGTCGCCGATCGCGTAAACGCCGGGAACATTGGTCTGGTAATATTGATCTACCAGCACCTTGCCTTTGTCGGTTTTCACGCCGAGGGTCTCCAGGCCGATATTTTCGATGTTGGCGGTGATGCCTACGGCGCTGAGCACTACGTCCGCTTCCAGGGAGATTTCACCGGTGGCGGTCTTTACTTTGGCCTTTACGCCGGACTTGGTAGCTTCTACTGCTTCCACGCTGGCGTTGGTCATTACGTCGATGCCTTTCTTCTTGTAGATCTTTTCGAGTTCTTTGGAGATATCTTCATCTTCTACCGGAACGATGCGCGGCATGAACTCAACGATGGTCACCTTGGTGCCCATGCTGGCGTAGAAATAGGCGAACTCAACGCCGATGGCGCCGGAGCCTACCACGATCATGCTTTTCGGCTGTGTGGGCAGGTTCATCGCTTCGCGGTAGCCGATCACGGTCTTGCCGTCGAACTTCAGGTTCGGCAGCTCACGGGCGCGGGCGCCGGTGGCGAGAATGATATGTTTGGCTTCATGAACGGCAGCTTTACCGTCCTTGTCGGTCACTTCTACTTGTCCTTTTGCTTTGAGCTTCGCGTTCCCCATGATCACATCGATCTTGTTCTTTTTCATCAGGAACTGAACGCCTTTGCTCATTTTATCGGCAGCGCCGCGGCTGCGTTTGATCACCGCGGGAAAATCCGCTTTGGCATCACCCACCGTTACGCCGTAATCTTTGGAATGCTGGATATATTCCATTACCTGCGCTGATTTCAACAATGCCTTGGTCGGGATACATCCCCAGTTCAAACAGATTCCGCCCAGATTCTCTCTTTCCACCACAGCTGTTTTGAATCCCAGTTGAGAAGCCCGGATAGCCGCCACGTATCCACCGGGGCCACTACCAATTACGATTACGTCGTATGCCATATTGCTAGATTTTTATAATAAAACTTGGCAAATGTAGCAAAAAAAAGTAAAGTTTAAATAGATACGGCTGTATAGATGACAGTGGCAGGAGATAGCATCAAAACAGATGAAAGCGCTGAACGGCTGGCAGGCTGCCCATAATAGAAAGAGGGTGTATCGCGTATCGGATACACCCTCTTTCTATTATATTTCGATATTAAGGTTTACCGGAGGTCTACTACTTCCACGCCGGGGTATTTGGACGGGTCGAAAGTAAAGGTGGCGTCACTTACAGCGCCGTTGGGCGTGAAGTTGCTGATCTCGTAAGTATATTTGTTGCCATTTTTCTCGAATACTTTCATGCGCGCCAGCGTCTGCGTCTTTTTATCCACGTCTACCAGCACTTTGAAGAAGGTCTTTGATTTGTCGGTCGGTGTCAGCTCTATGTTCTGCAGCACCTTGCCTTTTTCAGTGGATTCACCGGTGAGGCGGTACAGGAAGTCCTTGTCGTAGAAGTTGGTGAAGATCTTGGCGGGCGTCATGCTGTTGTTGCTATGGTCCACGTTGCTGATGGTCACTTCGTTCACATCCTTCACGTAAGTCCAGGAAGTCTGGTTATCGCTGATGATCTCCTGTTCGCCCATCACTACTTTATATTTCGGGCCCTTCACGTATACCGATCCTTTCTTTGAGTCGGATACGCTGTTGTTCGCTCCTTCTATTTTCAGTATGAAATTGGCGATCACAGATTTGAGGGATTTGAACTTTTTGCTCACGTTGTCCAGCACCGCTTTGGCTTTCGGGTCGCTCTGCCCCGATGCTGCCGCAGGCGTCCTGGTCTGCGCCACGCTTCCGAATACCATTCCGCACATGATCAATCCCGTTAATACTGTTTTCTTCATTCTCTTGGTTTTAATTAGTTGCAGGAAGTAAGACAAATGTTATGCCGATACGTTTAAGCGCTCCTGTTAAAGATTTGCAAAATTGACATTTTTCCGGCAAAACCGGAAGCCGTTACCCGTCATTCACCCAAATTATAACATACTGTTAAGGATTTCCTCGAGGTCCGATTCGGTTTTCACCATCACGTCCCGCGCCTTGCTGCCCATGTTAGGGCCTACGATGCCGGCGGCTTCCAGCTGGTCCATCAGCCTTCCGGCCCTGTTATAGCCCAGTTTCATCCTCCTTTGCAGCAGTGATGTGGAGCCTTGCTGGTTCTGTACGATCACCCGGGCGGCTTCCTCGAAGAGGGGGTCCCTGTCCGCCAGGCTGAAGTCCTTCCCTTCCATCTCCTTTTCATCAATGTATTCCGGCAGCAGGAAAGCGTCCGGATACCCGCGCTGCTCCCCGATGAACTCGGCCACGCTTTCCACTTCGGGCGTGTCTACAAAGGCGCACTGGAGGCGTACCAGCTCGCCGTTGAAGGAAATGAGCATGTCTCCCTGCCCGATCAGCTGTTCGGCGCCGCCGATGTCCAGGATCGTGCGGGAGTCTATTTTAGACGACACTTTGAAGGCAATACGTGCGGGGAAGTTGGCTTTAATGGTACCGGTGATGATATTGACGGACGGGCGCTGCGTGGCGATGATCAGGTGTATGCCCACGGCACGGGCCAGCTGCGCGAGGCGCGCAATGGGCATTTCCACTTCCTTGCCGGCCGTCATGATCAGGTCTGCGAACTCGTCGATCACCAGCACAATGAACGGCAGGTAGCGGTGCCCTTTCTGCGGGTTCAGGCGGCGTTGCGTGAATTTGCCGTTGTACTCGCGGATGTTGCGGGTGCCGGCTTCTTTGAGCAGGTCGTACCGCAGGTCCATTTCAATACACAATGCGTTGAGGGTATGCACCACTTTCTTGGTGTCCGTGATGATCGCGTCCTCTTCGCCGGGCAGTTTGGCGAGGAAGTGCTTTTCGATGAGCTTGTAAAGCGACAGCTCCACTTTCTTCGGGTCTACCAGCACGAATTTCAGCTGGGACGGATGTTTTTTATACAGCAGTGATACGAGCAGGGTGTTGATGCCGACGGATTTACCCTGCCCCGTGGCGCCCGCCATCAGCAGGTGGGGCATTTTGGCCAGGTCCGCAATGAAGTTCTCGTTGTCGATCTTCTTGCCGATGGCGATGGGCAGGTCCATCTGGCTGTGCTGGAACTTGTCTGATGCCAGCATGTTACGCAGCGATACGATGGTCTTTTTCACGTTCGGCACTTCAATACCGATGGTACCGCGCCCCGGGATGGGCGCGATGATGCGGATGCCGAGGGCGGAGAGGCTCAGGGCGATGTCATCTTCCAGGTTCTTGATCCGGGAGATGCGGACGCCCGCGGCTGGCACGATTTCGTAGAGCGTTACCGTGGGACCTACCGTGGCGCTGATCTTCTGGATGGAAATATCGTAGTTCTTGAGCGTGTCGATGATCTGGTTTTTATTCTTTTCCAGCTCCGATGCGTCCTGCACGATCTTGTCCGATCCGTGATTTTCCAGCAGGTCGAGCGCCGGATATTTGTAATCGCGCAGATCGAGGGTGGGCTCGTAGGGGTCGGTCTGCACTGGCTCCCTCACCACTGCGATCTCTTCTATCTCTTCGTCCGCCGGATCTTCATGCGAAGGCTTGATCTCGAACGCCACTTCCTCCGCAACGGAAGGCTTTTTCCTTGGCTGCGGAAGCGGCGCCGGTTCTGGTTCAGGCTCTGGTTCAGGCATCGGCTCCGGTGCTGGTTCAGGCTCCGGTGTTGGCGGAATGTAGGTGATAACGGATTCCTGCTCTTCTTTTTCCACCAGCTGCAACCCGGTGTCATATTCCTCTTCTTCCGACGGCGGGATCACGGTGATGGTGCTGCCGTCGCCTTTCAGCGCGTTGTTCTTAGCGACAAGCGTCGGCGCCGGCATTTGCATTTCTTCTTCCTCTTCATCCGGCTCGCCGAAGCCGGCGAAGGGCTCCGGTTTAGGAGGTTTGGGCTTGCGTTCCGGCCACTTGAAGTCCACATTGAACTTCCAGATCACCCAGCTAAGGCCGGCCAGTATCAGCAACAGCGCCGCGCCGGTTTTGCCCAGGAACCCGCTGGTCCACTTGTTGAGCGCATCGCCGAGCGCGCCGCCCCAGGGGAATACCGCGCTGCCGGCCACAAACGACAAAGCCATGCTGATGAACAGCAGGCCGAAAAGAATATATTTCACATTGCGCCATACCCGGAACACCCGGCGGCCCACAATGAAATTGATACCGATGATGAAAAAGAAAAAGCAGAAAAGGTAAGATGCCACGCCAAAGCCCTTGTAAAAGAACCAGTGCGACACAAAAGCGCCAAGGCGCCCCAGCAGGTTGTCCACCTCTATTTCGTGCATGAACAGCACCTGTGAAGAATAGCGGAACACCTTGTCCTGGTCTTCTTCCCAGGTAAAAAGATAAGAGGTGAATGCAATAAAGCAATAAAGGGACAACAAAAGAAAGAACGCGCCAAGAACTTTGTGGGTGCGCTCGTCTTTTACCAGTTCCTTCACCTTCACTTCCGCCTCTTTATCCGGCTTCAGTATATCAGGATCTGGGGCCTGCTCTTTTTTCTTTTTCGGTTCTTTCTTTTCTGATTTCAGTTTATTACCTGCCATATTCGAAATCAAAATTAACTATTGCCGGGGCATTACGGGAAAAATTATTTCGTGATGCCCGACTGCTGTTGCACCCATGCGGTGATAACGTCCAGCGTTTCAGGTGATATGGTTTCTGTCAGCTGCCCGTATTCCGGTACCGTACAGGCTTTGCAATGCTGGAATAAATGGTTCAATCCTTCAAACGAACGGGTGGTGATATTATTATTGCCCGCCTGCTTCAGCCCGTTTTCCCATCCTTTCAGGTTGATATCGTATATCACCTGTATGTCCCGTGTGCCATTAAGCGCCAGTACGGGGCATTTTATCTTTGGATAGAAATGTTGCGGATCATGCCTGATGATGGAAAGAAATTCCTTGCTCATTACCTTCTGTACACCGCTGTTGACGAATGTTTCCGCCTTTACCATTTTCTTTGTGTTGCTGTCCAGCGCCGCATACACACCCTGCAATCGCTGCAGGAGCTTCACCCGCAGCATATCATCATTTGTTTCCTCCGCTATCAGCTCCATCAGGCTGCGCTGGATGCCTACGTTGTGCGTCACCATCTTTTCCGGCAACCCCATCGACCGGTTAACGGCCTCTGTTTGCGCGATCATCACATCCACACCGTTCACGCCCGGCCCCGCCAGCGCTACCAGGAATGCAAGACCCGGCTGCTCCGCCGCCACGATCTGCCCGATCTGGCCGCCTTCGCTGTGCCCGATCAGCCCGATCCTTTTGGCATCCACATCCGGCCTTAGCAGGAGGTATTCAAACGCGGTCTTCGCATCACGCGCAAAATCGCTGATGGAAGCCCCGCTGTAGGTACCGGTAGAATTCCCTACGCCGCGGTCATCATACCGCAATACCGCGATCCCGTTGCGGGTAAGCTGGTCCGCCAATACGAGAAAGGGTTTGTGGCCCATAATTTCCTCATTGCGGTTCTGCGGCCCCGAGCCGGTTACGAGTATAACGGCGGGGAATTTGCCATTTCCCTGCGGCTTTGAAAAGGTGCCGGCCAGCGTCAACGTATCGATGGTGTTTTCAAACTCCACTTCTTCCGTTGCGTAAGGGAACGGCGGTTTCGGCTCCTGCGGCCGCTGGGCGGACACGCCGGAACAAACCGTCATCAGGACAAAAAAAATCGCAGGTATCTTCATTCGCATTTTTATGTTTTCAAAGCCGGATGTTCTCCGGTTATGCTTTTTTGAGCACGCCGAGCAACAGCATCACCCATCCCGCAATAAAGCTCAATCCGCCGAAAGGCGTAACAATGCCCAGCTTGCGCAGCCCCACGTGCTCGCTCATGTTCAGGCAGCCCATGATGTACAGCGAGCCTGAGAAGAGCAGGATGCCAAGCAGGAAAAACCGGCCGGCCCATACCAGCTGCGTGGAAGGGATGTGCGCATACAGGATGCCGACTGCCAGCAGGGCGAACACATGGTAAAAATGATAGGTCACGCCGGTCTGGAAAGTGGCGACGGACTCCGGGGGCACCAGCTCTTTGAGTTTGTGTGCGCCAAAAGCGCCGAGCACCACGGCGAGCGCACCTAACAGTGCCGCCCATACGAGAAATGTTTTATGCATTACGGATCAGTTTATCAAATGTTTCCAAAGATACCTCATCATCGCTGATAATGATCTGACTTTGCTCATAAAACGGCTGCCGTTCCGCCAGCTTCTTTTCTGTGAACGCCGTCAGATCTTCCTGCGAAAGGTCCTGTATCAGCGGGCGTTTATATTGTTTGCGCTGAAGGCGCTCCACGATAACGGGAACGGAAGGGTTCAGCCAGATGGTGATACCGTTCGCGTTCATAAAGTCCATCGCGTCTGAAAAGCAGGGCGTACCGCCGCCGCAGGAGATCAGGAAAGCGTCGTTGGAGAGCGTCAGCTCGCGCAATACCTCGCCTTCGAGCGTCCTGAAATATTCTTCTCCTTTTTCTGAAAAGATATCCGCAACGGACATGTCTTCCCGCTCCACGATCACTTCATCCAGGTCAAAATAAGGGAGGCCGAAATGCCCGGCCAGCTGTTTGCCCCAATAGGATTTTCCGGCTCCCATGAAGCCGATCAGGAATAGTTTCATCTTGATGTTTTAGCTCCTGATACCCAAACCAGGCATAGGTCGTTATCAAATAAATATTGCAAGCTGAGGCAGGCCATCGTTTCCCCTTTCAGAAAATCACAGGTGAGCATGCCGGTAGTTTGAAAAGGGAAAGCCTGCAGCTGCATGTGCGCCCTGAAATCCAGCCCTCCCATGCCATACCATTTATACACCGCTTCCTTGGCAGACCAGCAAACCGTCTGGTGGTACAGCTTGTTGTCCTTCGACAGGAATGCGGCTTCCCGCGGGGCAAGGAACTTGTGGGCTACCTTGCCGATCTTCGGCTGCGCCTGCTCGATGTCTATGCCCACATTCTCCCGGGTGCTCACAATGGCAGCGGCAAATTCCCCGCAATGGGAAATGGAAAAATAATAAGGATTTCCCGGAATATAAGGCTTCCGGCTGTCCATGACCCGGATATCGTTCACCGGCAGCTCCGGGAACAGCTGCACCAGCAAATATCTGCCGGCGAAGTGCTGGAGGCGCTTATGGGGATGATGTACTTCCGGCTCGATCGCCACTTTTGTCCTGAAAAAGGCTTCTTCTTCACCAATTTTCCACACTCCGAGTTTCGTATCCTCATCTATTTGTATCGTACGTATTAAAGGCATAAATTCGCCGCATTAAACGCGAATTTAACGGGAAATACCCAACTGGCCTAACCTAAACAAATCACAATCATGATCTTGTCTGACAAACGGATACTCGAGGAAATTGAAAAAGGGACTATCGTGATCAGCCCTTATGATCGCAAATACCTGGGGACCAACTCATATGACGTGCATCTGGGGAAACACCTGGCGACGTATAAGGACCGCGTGCTGGATGCCCGCAAACACAACGAGATCGAGCATTTCGAGATACCGGAAGAAGGTTTTGTACTGCAGCCGGACACCCTGTACCTGGGCGTAACGCTGGAATATACCGAAACCCACGCCCACGTTCCTTTCCTGGAAGGCAAGTCCAGCACCGGCCGACTGGGTATCGACATCCATGCCACCGCCGGCAAGGGCGATGTGGGATTCTGCAACACCTGGACGCTCGAGATCTCCTGCGCCCAACCCGTACGCATATACGCAGGGATGCCGGTGGGACAGCTGATCTATTTCGCGGTGGAAGGCGAGATCGAGACCTTTTACAACAAGAAAGGCAATGCTAAATATAACGGTCGCACCGTGCGCCCGGTGGAGAGCATGATGTGGAAGAACGAGTTTTAACCGGGAAAGCCCGCATGGTAAGCTTCTGCTGGCAACGGCTACCAGCATCAGTTTTCACTCCAATGCCTGATACGCCAGTATCCTGAATTTCCGTACGAATTCCCCATAATATGCGTAAGGAGATACGTTGGTGAATACCAGCATGATCAGTTTTTCCTCCGGATCGATGGTATATTCCGAGCAGTAAGCGCCTCCCCAGGTCAGGGAGCCCACACTGGCCTGATCTCCGTAACGGGAGTTCTCCGTAATGATCTGCAATCCCAGCCCGAATTTATCATGCCTGTCCCACACCTCACTCTCCCCTATCTGGTTGCGGCCCATCAGCGCCACTGTTTTGCGTGAAAGCAGCCGTACATGATTGAACTCCCCGCCATTGAGGATCAGCTGACAGACCTTCGCATAGTCCGCCGCCGTGCTCACCAACCCCGCTCCCCCAAGGTACAGCGTCTGCTTCCCGGCAATGGGGAATTTCCGGTTGGATTCGCTGGCGTGCAGGGTGATAGGGCTTTCCATGGTTGGTTTGGCGTACAGTTCCACCAGCCGGTCTGCTTTGGACGGCGGCAGATAGAACCAGGTGTCCTGCATACCCAGCGGCGTAAAGATCCGATCCTGGAAAAAATCGTTCAGGGATTTGCCGGAAAGCACTTCCACGATCCTGCCGGCAACGTCCGTATTATAGCCGTAGGTGAATTGTGCGCCGGGGTCGTGCGACAGCGGGCGTTTGGCTACTTTTTTCACGATCTCTTCCGTTGTAATGGCGTCCAGGGAGCTGAGGTAAGTCATGCTTCCGCCAAACAGCTGGCTGTCCAGCTCCGTACCATAGCCAATGCCAGCGGAGTGCGACAGTAAATGCCGGATAGTTGGTGGAGTTTTGGGAGCGCGCGTTTCGATCTTACCAGTGGTTTTATCATAGCTCACGAGCACCTGTATGTCTTTAAATTCCGGCAAATATTTGGCGATGGGATCATCGAGGAAGAACTTCCCTTGCTCGTAGAGCATCATCATGGCGATGGTCGTGATAAGTTTGGTCTGCGACGCGATGCGGAAGATATCCGTAGTTTTTGCCGGGATGCGTTTTTCAATGTTGCTGAAGCCGTAGGCTTTATGATGAACGATCTGGCCGTTGCGGGCAATGAAAGTGACTGCGTTGGGCGCGTAACCGTTTTTGATGGCTTCGTTGAAGAAGCTGTCCAGTCGCTTGAGCCGTTCGGGAGAGAAGCCCGCGGCGGAAACAGATGCGGCGGGTTTAAGCTGTTGCTGCGCATTGGTTTGGAAGGTGATGCCGGCAAGCAACAAAAAGGTAAGGAGCTTTTTCATAATCGTGATTGTGCCAGAAAAATAATCCGGATCAGGCACAAATCAAAATGGAAGCGTTAAGGGGAGGAGTTGCAAAATGATTTACGGGTTATTAAAAAATGATGTAATTTTATAAAAGAACCCGGAGGAGTGCTTTTCCCCCAGGTCTCCGAATCTTAATGAAACAGATCAAAAAGATTCTTGAGTTTTGTAGCTAAACTTACTACTCTAGTAAGACCATCCAGGATAACTCTGAACCTGGATGGTTTTTTTTGTGTTCTATTTTTCATTAAACAGAACTGGCTGTTTTGTCAGCCAATAACATTGCTTTCTACATGTCTAATGTGTTAATCACAATGTTAAATTTCTTGATTGGGTCAGCAATTTCCAATCCATGAAAAAGCACTTCATGTTTTTCAAATATAGATGAATTGACAATACAAAAAATCAATTTTGAAAATTTGATTTTGATTCGATCAGAATGATTGTAAATGAAAAAGAGAAACGCAGTTTCCCGCATTTCTCTTTCAGAAATATTCATCGAAATAACTACTTCAACAACTCATCCATCAACGCATTGAACTCCTTCTTATACTCCTCGAAATGCACGCCAGTACCAGGCCCGTTGAACCCTGTATGCACTTCCTTCACCTTCCCGGTCTTATCAACATAGATCGTAGTTGGAAAACCTTTGATGCCTGTGAGCTGCGGTAAAGTTTTCTCTGCTTTCTGCGGATCGGAAGGTGTTACACCGGTCAGCAGCACAGGATATGTTACATCAAATCTTTTTGCAAAACCTTCCGCTGCTTTCTTCGATTTTTCAAAATCTGTCGTGCGCTCGTAACACAACATGATGATCTCCACACCACGGTCTTTATTCAGCTTATACCATTCACTCAGGTAAGCGGTTTCATCCATGCAGTTGGGGCACCATGAACCGGAGAGCTGAACGATCACAGCTTTATTTTTAAAGCGGTCGTCTTTGATGGATACTTGCTGACCGTTGAGATCGGGGAACGTGAAATCCAGCACGGCGCCGGTTTCTTTCACGGTAGCAAGCGTGGTGGCGTCCTGCAATTGTGCACTGCTGTCTTTCTTCGCGCTGAATTGCCGCGTGGCGGTAAACCCTTGCAGGAACACGCCATCGGTAAGCGTAGAATCATTTTTCACCAAGGCGGAGAAGTGGTAGGCATGGGAGCCGTCGAAAGTGGACAGCTTCAGCGTGTCGCCGTCCACCACGCCTTCGAGGAAGCGGTAATCGCCGGTGGTGGTCAGGAACGTGCCCTGCACTTTGTTCCCTTCCTGCCGGAACTCCCCGATCGCAAAGCTGCTGTCCGTTTTACCGGGCGTTTTGAAATATGTCGGCCAGCGTCCGCTGACATTGAACTTTGCCTCTGTGGAAGTCGGGAAGCGTTCGGACACGTTGGGGAACGCTTTAAACGTTATGCTGGCATCGCTGTCAGCCAGGTGGCGGACCCATTGGCCCTGCAGGCTGCCGTCCGCCTGCAAGGCAGTTTTGAATTCAGAATCAAAGAAAGGCATCCGGATAAAAACGGAATCCCCTTCCTGCCGTATATCGTCCACCAGCATGCGTTCGCCGGCGTTGATGATATGAATGGTCTTTTTACCGCTGCTGTCTGACACGTTGAAGTTGAACACAATATCACCGCCATCTTCGCGGACGAGGTGCCCCTGCCAGGTGCCTGTGGCGAGCTGCGGTGCAGGTTGCGTGCTGCATGCGGCAAGGCCCGTCATCAATATCCATATTAATTTTCTCATCATTACTTTTTTGATCCTTTTAAACATAATTCCGCGCGCCGAACAGCAGGCTACCAATACGCACCAGCGTACTGCCTTCTTCCAGCGCTATTTTATAGTCCCCGCTCATGCCGGTGGACAGCTCTTTAAAATCATCGCGGCCCGCGAAATACTTTTCCTTTACGGCTGCATGCAGCTCTTTCAGCTCCGCGAACTCGCGGCGTATCTGCGCCTCATCATCCGTATTACTGGCCATTCCCATCAGTCCCGCTACCCGCACATGCTGTAAATCGCCGGTTTCATCCAGCAACTGATACAGTTCCTGTCCGTTCAGCCCGAACTTCGTTTCCTCCGTGGCAATATGCACCTGTAGCAGGCAATCGATCACCCGGCCCTGTTTCGCCGCCTGCTTATCGATCTCCCTGAGCAGCTTTGCACTGTCTACTCCATGGATCATGCTAACAAAGGGCGCGATATACTTTACCTTGTTGCTTTGAAGATGGCCGATGAAATGCCACTGTATGTCCTGCGGCAGCTGCGAAGCCTTATCTACCAGCTCCTGCACGTAGTTTTCACCGAAAATGCGCTGACCGGCCTCATACAGCGCCATGATGTCCGAAACGGGTTTGATCTTTGATACGGCTACCAGGCGGGCATGATGATGGTCGGTTTCGCTGAGCACCTGCCGGTAGGCGGTTAAATTCACTGCCATATTCCTACAAAAATAATAGACTTCCGGCATTTATGAGCAGTCCCTTTATATATTGCCGCATCTATCGGCCTACATTGCTGCAAATTTTTCAACAATTCAGGGAAATTGCTAAAAGCCGTTTAATTCTGATACCCCGATTTTTTTACATCCTCATTTTAAAATAGGTTTGTAAACACCACAATCTACGAACATATGCATTTTCAATTGACCGAAGAACATCTGATGATCCAGAAAGCAGCCAGGGATTTTGCTGTAAATGAATTATTACCGGGCGTGATAGAAAGGGATGAATTGCAGAAATTTCCGGCGGAACAGGTAAAAAAACTGGGCGAGCTGGGTTTTCTGGGCATGATGGTGGACCCGCAATACGGCGGCGCCGGGCTGGATACCGTATCCTACGTACTGGCGATGGAAGAAATATCGAAAGTAGACGCTTCTGCTTCCGTGGTGATGAGCGTTAATAATTCACTGGTATGCTGGGGACTGGAAACCTTCGGTACGGAAGAACAGAAACAAAAATACCTGGTACCGCTGGCCAAAGGCGAGATCATCGGCGCATTCATGCTGAGCGAGCCGGAAGCCGGTTCCGACGCCACTTCGCAGCGCACCACCGGGGAAGATAAAGGGGATCATTACCTGGTGAACGGCACCAAGAACTGGATCACCAACGGCAACACCGCCAGCGTTTACCTGGTGATGGTCCAAACGCATCCTGAACTGGGCAGTAAAGGCATCAACGCGCTGATCATAGAAAAAAGCATGCCGGGCGTGACCATCGGCGCAAAAGAAAACAAGCTCGGCATCCGCGGCAGCGATACGCACAGCGTGATGTTCCAGGACGTGAAAGTGCCGAAGGAGAACAGGATCGGGGAAGACGGCTTTGGCTTCAGGTTCGCCATGAAAACACTGGGCGGCGGCCGTATCGGGATCGCTTCACAGGCCCTGGGCATTGCCAGCGGCGCATATGAGCTGGCATTGAAATATTCGAAAGAAAGAAAAGCCTTCGGCAAGGAGATCTGCCAGCACCAGGCCATCCAGTTCAAGCTGGCGGACATGGCCACCCGCATTGAAGCGGCGCGGCTGCTCTGCCTGCGCGCGGCATGGGAGAAAGATAATCACCTGGACTATACACTAAGCGGTTCCATGGCAAAGGTGTTTGCCTCCGAAACCGCCATGTGGGTGACCACCGAAGCGGTGCAGGTACACGGCGGCTATGGCTATGTGAAGGAATACCATGTGGAGCGCCTCATGCGCGATGCAAAGATCACACAGATCTACGAAGGCACTTCCGAAGTGCAGCGGATCGTGATCAGCCGGAGCATACTTGGCTAAAAAAAATGTATGCGGTTACACCAAAACAGTATATGAAAAACATCAAGATCATCGAAGTCAAGTCCGAAATCGGGGCGGGTACCCGTGGCGCCAGCCTTGGCGTGGATGCGATCAAGATCGCCGCGCTGGACTTTATGAGCAGCTTCTTCGTTCATTTTCCCACAGAAGAAATAGAAACCGAAAACAGGCTCCTGTTTGAACCGATAGAATCGCCTTACGCCAAACGCATCAAAGGCACCTATACGATGTACGAGCGCGTCAGCAAA
Source organism: Chitinophaga cymbidii (assembly GCF_007992715.1). GTDB lineage: Bacteria > Bacteroidota > Bacteroidia > Chitinophagales > Chitinophagaceae > Chitinophaga > Chitinophaga cymbidii. The sequence continues at coordinate 1,003,813 of NZ_BKAU01000002.1, read as the reverse complement.
AGCGTGTGCGATACCGTCAAAGCTAACTGGTTCCCCGTGGTGCTTTCCGGGGATCACAGCACCGCCGGCGCCACCATCGCGGGGCTGAAAATGGCGCGGCCGAAGGCCAAGCTCGGCGTGATCTGGATCGATGCGCATGCGGACCTCCACACGCCTTACACCACACCTTCCGGTAATATGCATGGCATGCCCATCGCGGCATCCATTGCGGAAGACAATATGGACCATAAGGTGCATGAAGTGGACGAGCATACGGTGAAGATGTGGAACCAGCTGAAGAACATCGGCAAGATAGCGCCGAAGGTGCTGCCGGAGGATATTGTATTCATTTCCCTGCGGGATTATGAGAAGGAGGAAGATCACCTCATCAAGAAATACGGGATGAAAGTGATCACTACCGGCGAAGTGCGCCGCAAGGGGCCGGAGAATGTGGCGCGTTCTGTATTCCGCTACCTCAGCAATTGTGAATATATCTATGTGTCGTTTGACGTGGACAGCCTGGACGCTTCTATTTCACGGGGCACCGGAACGCCCGTCAGCAACGGTTTGCGGGAAAGAGAGGCGGAAGATCTCATTTCCAAGTTCATGCAGCACCGCAAGATCTGCTGTTTCGAGATCACGGAAGTGAACCCTACGCTAGACCGCGAGAACCTCATGGCGGAGATCGCGTTCAATATCCTGCAGCGCAGCGTCAACGTGCTGATGATGAACTGACCGCTGGCTTCCATACTGCCCGCTCGCGTGCTGAAGCTGATGATAAACTAGATCCCGAAATACGCCATCAGCCATCCCACCACCTCGCTATAGCTCCTGATGCCATGCTCCTGCTGGTTCGCCTTCAGGTACTGGTCGTACAGCACAGCGGAATAATCATCGATCGGCCCTTCATATTTCCGGTAGAACATGGAAAGGCGGCGCACATCTTCCCGCACGCCGGTATCCGTTTGGTCCCACAAAAGCCTCGCGTAATAAGCGTTCCGCCGTCCCAATTGCCGGACGCTGTACAGCAGCATCTCGAAGCTGGCGGCATAACGGAAACGGCTATCCGTCATATTGCTGGCCACAATATACCCGATGAAATTGGCGGCTTCCTCGGGGGCATAGCCTACCTGGTGGGCAATTTCATGGCAGGTGGTGAAGGGCTGGATGAAGACGGGCACGGTGGTGTTCACCTGGGCTTCGTGGGTGAAGGGGTTCATATACCCCGTGACACCAAGGTAGTTCAGATACTCCCCGAACATGGACGATTTAACGGATGGATGCTGGTACCGCAATACCGGCAGGGAATCCGACAAACGCCGGTACCCCTCCGCCGCCAGGCTGAACATCTCCGTTTTCTCCAAAGGCCGCAATCCGGATGCTTCCAGCGCCGCTTTCTCCCGGTTGGTGATCTTCACCAGCGTATCCGTGAGCATGTACAGATCAGCCGTCGTATATCGCTCCATTTTCAGCTGCAGGTCCTCCGCCAGCGTATGCCGCCGGTAATGTCCTCCCCAGCATAACAAAAACGTAAAATACAACCACATCAAAACGGCTGCTCCTTTCAAAGCCATATACAGCAAGCGTTTCCACCGGCCACGAACCAGGTTCCATATCATTCTTAATATAAAAATTATACCAACTATGAGCCAGATGATGTATATTACATCGCCTATGCTTATTGGCACCATGCCGGTAATTTTTCTTAATAGCGTACTGATAAAAACGTACCACCTATGAAAATAAAGGTCCGCCAGCCAGCCACCCGCTGCAAACAACCCGTTCAACAACAAAATTGCTGACATACAGATGGCGATCGATATTAACTGTTTCCTGATCTGGTCGTTCGTCTCCATTTTAACTTAAAGGAACATGATAGATGAAAAAATCACACCGGATATTGCCGGGGCGCTCTCCACACAATTATCCGTGAAAATACAGATAAAAGACGCTGAAAGAGTACAGGGCGGTGACATAAATGAAACCTGGCGCCTGCGGACCAACGCGGGCGAATGGTTCCTGAAGCTCAACGACGCCCGCCGCTACCCGGATATGTTCCTCCGGGAGCAGGACGGCTTGGAGGAGCTGCGCCAGACCGGCCACATCGGCGTGCCCCAGCCCATCTGTCACGGCCGGGCGGGCAACCGCTCCTTCCTGGTCACGGAGTACGTGGAAAAAGGCACCGCCTCCAACGATTTCTGGGAAAACTTCGCCGCCGCCGTTGCGAAGCTGCATCAGCAAACACAGCCTTACTTCGGGCTGGGCGCGCCCAATTATATCGGTTCCATCAAACAACATAATACCCCCTACTCCACCTGGTCTGTGTTCTACGCCTTCAACCGCCTGCTGCCGGTAGGCCGTATGGCGTATGATCTGCGGCGGCTGGACAAACAGATGATGCAGCAGCTGGAATCCATCTGCAAGCGGCTGCCGGAGCTGTTCCCGGATGAACCGCCCGCATTGCTGCATGGCGACCTGTGGAGCGGGAACTTCCTGGTAGGCACTAACGGCAAGGCATATATTTTCGATCCGGCGGTCTACTACGGCCACCGGGAAATGGACCTGGCCATGACGCGGCTGTTCGGCGGGTTTGACACACGCTTTTACTATACCTATCACGCCATAAAACCGCTGGAAGCAGGCTGGCAGCAGCGCATAGGGCTATGCCAGCTGTACCCGCTGCTGGTACATCTTGTACTGTTCGGTGGTAATTACTACAACGATGTGAAGGAAATACTCAATGGGGTCTGAGCCGGTTACTGCCCGGCTTTCACAAATTCGTACATCTTTTGCAGTTCTTCTTCGATCACCGGAAAATGCTGGTTCACTTCTTTGGTGATATCTTCGAGCATGGCCGGTAATTTCTCCAGCTCTACAGCTTTACGGAGATAAGCTTCCAGCCCTTCCATCTTTTGTGTGATCCAGGTCAGCCCCACCATGGAGAAGTTAGGTTTGATCTTGTGTACCTGGAACTTGAGCTGTTCCCAATCATGATCTCTGGCCACGGTCTCCAGCTTGCCCATCTCTTCCCGGATGGTCATTACAAAGATCTCGAACAGGTCGATCGCATAACCGATGTTGCTTTCGTAAAGCGTATTCAGGTACCGGACATCCAGGCCGGGGTGAAATTCATAACCACTAATATTTTGCACTTCCATAATGATTTCAGTTTCGTCTTCGTTGAGGTATTTGTTCAACACCTGCAACAGTTGATCAGGTGTATAGGGCTTCGTTAGAATGTCCGTGATGCCGATGTTGCGGGCCAGCGTAACCGTGCTTGGCATGGCGGCCGCGGTGGTGGCGATCACGGGTGTGGCCACATTGGGCTTGCTTTCATCTTCCCTGATCTTTCTCGCCAGCTCGAACCCGTCCATTCCCGGTATCCGGATGTCCATCAGCACAAGATCATACTGCCGGGAATCGAGGAAATAGAGCGCATCCGGCCCGTTCGTTGCCAGCTGGTAATCCACATGATATTTTTCCAGCAAGCTGATAACATATTTCAGGTTCATCTGGTTGTCTTCCACCACCAGCACTCTCGACTGCCCGAAGTTAAACCGGGCGTGGCGGCTTTCCAGGTCTGACGCAGCGTCCGGCTGCACGGGCTTGCCCGTGTCTGTGAAAGGCAGCGTGAAGGAAAAGCAGGTACTGTATTCCCCTCCTTCCTGTACGCTGATCTTTCCGCCCTGCAGCTCCACCAGCTGCTTGGCGATCGCCAGGCCGAGGCCGGTGCCGCCGTAGCGCTCGCGGATATCTTTCTCCGCCTGCTTATAGTTCTGGAAGATCAGTTCCAGTTTGTCTTTCTGAATGCCGATGCCGGTGTCGCAAACAGAGAACCGGAGCCAGAGAGCGTTACCTTGTATATCTTCCAGGCTGGCCCTGATGGCGATCTCCCCTTCTTTCGTGAACTTTTCCGCATTCCCCAGCAGGTTCATGAGGATCTGGTTCAGGATCATGTCGTCACCGATCAGCAGGGTATCGATCCTTTTGTCGATGTCTACCGTCACTTTTACCGGCCGTTGCCCGAGCTTCAGCTGGAAAGTGTGCTTCATGCTCTGCACCAGCTCCCGGAGGTCGAATTCCCGGGCGTTCACTTCCTGTTTGCCGGCCTCTATCCTGGAAATATCCAGGATGTCCGTAATAAGGCCGTGGAGGATGCCGGATGAATGCTTCAGTATCTTTATATACTCCTTTTGTTCCTCGTCCGGATTTGTTTCTTCCAGCAAATGCGCCATGCCGATGATGGCATTGAGCGGCGTCCGGATTTCGTGGCTCATATTAGCCAGGAATTCCTTTTGCGCGCGCTGGGCGTCTTCCGCGGCCTGGCGGGCCGCTTCCAGCTCCTGTTGCAGGATCTTCTGCGGCGTCATGTCCATATGAATGCCCACGCCTCCCACCGCGTTGCCTTCGCGGTCGTAAATATTGCCGGAACTGGCCAGCACCCATTTACGGGAGCCGTCTTTCAGCACTATTTCCATGTCGTACAGCAGGGCCACTTTCTTTTCCACGCGGTAACGGCGGAGATTGCGGGCGTATTCCCGGTTCTCCTCCGGTACGAACATATCTGTAATATTGCGGCCTATCAGTTCATCTTCCGTATACCCCGAAAGGCGGCAGAAGCTTTCATATACCTTCGTGATATTGCCTTCGAGGTCCGTTTCACACAGGGCGGCATTGAGATTGTCCAGTATCACCCGGTACTTCTCGTCGGTGCGTTTCAGCTCTTCCTGCCAGACGCGGTGACGGGTCACGTCCACGATCTGCCAGATGCTGCCGGCGAAACGGCCTTCGTCGTACACCGGAATATAGCTCACTTCCCGGATATGACCATCCCTGAACACCATTTCCCAGCCGAAAAACGGCTTTTTCCGCTTCTTCAACTCCTTCATTTTCAACTCAAACGCGGCAGCGTCCGTCACGTAAGGCGTAATAAATTCGATCATCCCGCGGAATGACTTGTTAATGATATTGCCATCGTAACCGTTGCCGGTGTTGAAATATTCCATGAAAACGTCATTGCCCCAGATAAAGCGGTGCTTTTCATCCGAGACCAGGACGCCTGCATTGGTATTTTGCAGGTAAACAGCAATGGGGAGCGCAAATATATGGGGCAGTCCTTCCGCCTGGGAGGAAGGGGACTTCAAAGAACGCTTCTTGATCCGGCCTATTCTTCCTTTGGGTGTCATGTCGTCTGCTGAATAGGGTACTTTATAGGATTTCATAAGGCATTTGTACAATTTATCCTAAAACGGTATGAAGTTAGGAAATTTGACACAACTGTCTATCAATAAATATCTGATATTTTTATAAATTTTTATATATAAAATCAGTATGAGTATCAGCAAAAGTAGGAAATTTTTGCTTTTGGAAATATTTGATTACCTTTGCATCCCTCTAAAAGTGAGGTTTTTGATATGAAGCATCTCCGCGAATTTGACATAGCTTTTGTCGGTCTGACGCCCGGAGTGCACACATTCCAATACCAGATCACTGATAGTTTCTTTGAAAACTACGGGCCGCAGGATTTCTCGAACTGTAACGCCACGGTAAAGTTACAATTTGACAAGAAGAATAACTTCTTTTTGCTGAAATTCGAGGTGGGGGGTACGGTAACCGTTACCTGCGACCGCTGCGGACAGCCGTTTGAAATGCAGTTGTGGGACGATTTCAACCAGGTGGTAAAGCTGGTGGAAAATCCGGAAGAGCTGAACACGGATGAAGATCCGGATGTGACTTATATCGCCAGAACGGAATCACACCTGAATGTGGCCGATTTTGTATATGAGTTCATCAACCTCAGCATTCCCATGCAGCGCATTCACCCGGATGACAGCAACGGCAAAAGCGGTTGCGATCCCAAGGTGCTGGAAATGCTGGATAAAATGAAGCAGCAGGGCGAGGACAAAACGAACCCGATCTGGAAAGGATTGGAGAAGTTCAGGGACAATTAATATTAACAAGAACAATTAAAAAACAAATAAAATGCCGAATCCTAAACGCAGACATTCGCAACAAAGATCAGCTAAAAGAAGAACGCATTACAAGGCTTTTGCTGACACTTTAAGCACAGACAGCGCTACCGGCGAAGTGCACCTGAGACACCGTGCCCACTGGGTAGAAAACAAACTGTTCTACAAAGGAAAAGTAGTACTGGAAAAACAAGCCGCTGCTAAATAATAATTTTTACTAATTTTACCCCGAGCTAACAGACAAACTACAGTTCATGAGAATCGGGCTAGATATGATGGGTGGCGACTTTGCCCCCGCAGAAGCAGTAAAAGGAGTAAAATTATTTTTAGACGGTGATGCATCCAATGCGCATCTTGTGCTGATCGGTGACGAGCAGGCCCTAACACCCCTGTTAGCCGATGCGCAGCTGAACCAGTCAAGATATACAGTTGTTCATTCATCCCAGGTAATAGGGATGAATGAACATCCTACCAAAGCACTCAAGGAAAAGCCGCATTCCTCCATCTCCATCGGCTTTCATCTTCTTCAGAACAAAAAGATCGATGCGTTTATCAGCGCCGGCAATACCGGAGCCATGATGGTGGGCGCCATCTACTCCATCAAACTGATCGAAGGCATTCAGCGGCCTACCATTTCCACCGTGGTTCCACGGGAGAACGGCTCGTACGGTCTTTTGCTGGATGTGGGCATCAATGCGGACTGCAAACCGGAAAACCTGGTACAGTTCGCCGTTCTCGGCTCCCTCTACTCCCAGTACATCATGGGTACGGACAAACCGAAAGTGGGATTGCTCAACATCGGTGAAGAGGAAGGCAAAGGCAATCTTCTCGCTCAGGCCACCTATCCCCTGCTGAAAGAGAACACGCACCTGAACTTCATCGGTAACGTAGAAGGACGGGACGTTTTCAAGGATACGGCGGATGTGATCGTTTGTGAAGGCTTTACCGGCAACGTGATACTGAAAATGGCCGAATCTTTCCACGATGTGGCCGTTCGCCGCAATATCAAGGATGATTATATGGACAAGTTCGATTTCGAGCAATATGGCGGTACGCCTGTGCTCGGCGTGGCGGAGCCGGTGATCATCGGGCATGGTATTTCCGGGCAGCGCGCGTTCTCCAATATGATCGGGCTGGCGAAGAAAATGATCGAAAGCAAGTTGTTGGAGAAGATCAGGGAGAGCTTTGTGGAAGTGAAATAATTATGCTCTCCGAAAGATAATTGAAGATGACCACGTGGTCATCTTTTTTTGTTTCCTCTACCCCACCACCGGCAGCTTCACATAAAACGTAGTGCCAATACCGGGAGAAGTAGTAAACCAAATCTCCCCGCCAGCCTGCTCCACAATGTTCTTGCACATCGCCAGGCCCAGGCCCGTACCAGACGACTTCGTGGTGAAATTCGGCACAAAGATCTTCGGCTGCACCTCCGGCGGAATGCCGGTACCGTTATCGGTCACCTTTACCACCACATCTTCCCCTTCATCCTGCATGCTGATGGCAATATGCCCTTCCTTCCCTTCGGGAATGGCCTGTATGGCGTTTTGCAGCAGGTTGGTGAAAAGCCGGTTGATCTGCGTTTTATCGGCATCCACCTTATACGGCTTTTCATTCCGCTCAAAATAAATATGGCATTCGGGGTTGCTCATGTACAGTCCCGTTACGGAAGACAGCAGCTCGCTCAGCGAGAACACTTCGTTGTTGACCTTCGTGATATGCGCGAAAGCAGCGAAGTCCGATGCGATGTTGGACAAGTGTTCGATCTGCTCCACCAGCGTGTTCGCCACATTCCTGGAAAGGGCTTTCACATCCGGGGAATCGTTGGCGATAGCACGCTGCAGGTACTGGATGCTGAGCTTCATCGGCGTCAGCGGGTTCTTGATCTCGTGCGCCACCTGCCGGGCCATTTCCCGCCAGGCGCCCTCCCGCTCGCTTTTCGCCAGCATGGCGGCACTCACTTCCAGCTTCTGCACCATCTTGTTATATTCCTTTACCAGCAAACCTATCTCATCTTCCTTATCCCATTCCACCGGCTCGTTCTGCTGCCCAAGGTTCACGCTTCGCAGCTTGTCCGTGATCAATGAAAAAGATTTGGTGATGGTATTGGATATCAGCAACACGAGCAGGCCGGCGATCAGGAAAATAAATGCGTTGATATTGATGAGCGCCACGAGGAACGTGGAGATCTGCTGGTTCAGCTCCGTTTGTGTGGCGAAATACGGCACATTGAGATAGGCGAAGGCGCCATCCTTGTCCCGCAGCGGAATGTAGCCGCTGATGTATTTCATTTTTCCGATCTGCTCTTCCTGGATGTACTGGATCTTCCGGAGCTTCGACAGCTGATAGAAAGCCACCGGGTTCATAGCGCCGGAGATCAGCCCTTTTTCTATCATGAGCGGCTGCGCGGACAGTTGCAGGTTCCCGCGCGTATCATAAATATTCACGTCCACATTATGCTCTGTGGCAATGACGCCGATGTTGCGGGACAGATCGGCAAGGAAAATGGAATCGTAGATGGTCTCCACCTGGTCCAGCATGCGCTGCGAATAAAAGACCGCTTCTATGTCCCGCGCAATGCTGTGCACCGTTCTGCTCAGCCTTTCCGCGTTCTCCGCGCGGTAACGGTTGATGAAGAACAGGATGGTGGCGAGCCCCAATGCCAGGAATGCAAAGGCCACGGCAAAGATGATCGTGCTCTGCACTTTGTTGCGGATGCTGAGCTTCAGGAGGGACTGAAGGTTGGAAATGCGCAGCCTCGCCTTTACCAGCAGGTCTACCAGGCTGTAAATACCGATGATCAGCAGGAAAAGGCAGAACATGTAAGCGAACAGCGTGATAAACTCCAGGAAGTTCCGCGTGGGCTTTGCCACCACCACCAGCTTGTCTTTCGAATCTTTATAGTACAGCAGCGAATAACCCTTCTGTTCATCGAACACCGCATCGGCCACGGGGATCTCCGCGGGCGTGAGCCTTGCCTTGAAAGGATAATTGTTGTGATTGGTCACGAGCACGCCTTTGTTGTAGACGGCATAGGAGTACCGGTCCGTGTATTCCGACGCGGCATCGTGCATGGCGCTTTCGATCAGCAATTCGGGATAAAGCCGGTCCGGCTGCGCTATTTCCGGTTCCGAGCGTACTTCGTAAAAGAGGTAGCCGGACACGGTGTCCCCCGGCCCATAGATCTCCTTCTTACCGATATAGCTATAGTCATTAAAGCTCCTTTCATCGTAATAAAGATCGCGGCCGAGCACATGCGGCAGTTCGCTGCCCACCATGATGCGGTCCTGCAACGATTCAAAGCTGGTGCGGCCACTGTTAAAAAGCGGCTGGCCTTCTTCATCGAATGTAAAGAAGAGCACGTTGAACCGGCTGATGTAGCGGGAGAAATATTTTTCCTGCAAGGTGCGCTCAAGCTGCCGTTTGCTGGTGCGCGTGCGTTCCGAAAAGAAGTTTTTGACCTGGGGTTCCTGCGCCAGCCGTTCGCCTACATCGTTGAGCAGGGTTTCCAGGTAGGGATCGCGCTGCTTGGAAAGGTTCATGGCCACGCGCATGCGGCTGGTCTGCTCTTTCTGGTTGTTATAGTAGATGAGCACGGCGGAGGTAGTGACGGTCATCACCAGCATCCACACGATGAAAGGCAGCGTGGCGCTACCCTGGCTGAAACGCAGTTCCAGCAAGTCCAGCAGCACAACATACCCCAGCAGCCAGAACATGAAAGCCACGGAAGCGCTGAGGTCCGGCGCATTGAAGCGGAACGCCAGCCATACCAGTCCCACCACCAGCAGGGAAATATACTTGGCGCGGTACTGAAAATCCGTCAGCTGGTTGAGCAGGTAGTTGACGATCTGTGAAAAGAAAAGAAAGCTGATGGCGATGAAACCGAGGCTCATGCTGCCGATCACGCTGTATTCATTCAGACTGAAAAAGTTGGTAACGTCATAAGATATCTTGGAGTCGATCACCAGGCTGCGTATCAGTTCCAGCAGAAACTGCCCCACGATGAACATCACCAGCCCCGCCGCGCCGATGATCAGGCGGCTTTGCCATTTGGTGCGGACGACCGGCGGGTGAATAGTGCGCACATGCTGCCGGAAGAACAGGATCAGCCAGAAGGCCAGCAGCACGTTCAGCAGCAGGTCCCCCAGCGACTTGAATATCTCGTCTTTCGCGTAGATCGTGGGATCGAAAAGATTCAGCGCGCGCAGGTCTATCGGGAAGTTATAAACGTAGCTGAGCACCCTGAACAGCAGCACCACGCCCAGCAAAAACAAAAACCCCCACAGCGGCGTGAGCTTGCGCGCCATCAGCGTGGCAAACAGGTTGATGAAGATCAGCACGCAAATACAACCCACCGTCAGCAGCAGCATGCTCGTGAGGCTGGGCGACGGCTCCTGCAGGCCGGGATTATAAAAAAGGTAGAACAGTATCTTCTCATTCGCATCCAGCACCGGCAGTCCCGGCGGACGCAGATGGATGGCGTATTCCCGGCCGATGGCCGGGCGGCCGTAAAACTGGTTCTGCAGGTAATCGTTGTTGATGGCGAATTCCTGCTTCACGGGGATCAGTCCCACTACATATTTCATCGGCTGCACCTTGCGGCAGAGCATCACATAGTATCCGTTCACAAGGCGGCGGAAGGTCACGCCCTCCCGCAGGCCTTCCTGCACCGGGGGGGCGATGGAGCTGGTGCTCCAGAAACGTGGCTGCAGGCCCGTCTGGGTGCTGTCGTACGCAAAAACATAATAGCTTTCCCGGTAAATATCCTGCAAGGTTTGCTCCTCGTAGGAGCCTTTAAACAGCGCATTAACGATGGCGGTATCATCCGCCAGTTCGTTAAAATCTTCCTGCCGCGACCGGATGTCGCTTTCCAGGCTGCGCTGCACGCCGTGCGGGGAGGAATAATAGCTCCAGTAGTTGTTGAACAGGAATGCGAACGTGAACAGCCATGCCGATATAATAAGCAGGTAGCCGTTACGGAGGAAAAACAGTCTTATTTCTTTTATATCGAGCATAGATTATTCCCCTTCCTTTACCTTGTTCCACAGGCCGTCCATTTCCGCGAGGCTCATTTCATCGAGCCGGCGCCCTTCGGCCGCGGCCATTCCCTCCATTGCGCGGAAACGGCGGATGAACTTCTTGTTCGTGCGTTCCAGCGCATTCTCCGCATCGATCTTCATGAACCGGCTGTAGTTGACCAGGGAAAAGAGCAGATCGCCAAATTCGGCCTCCATTTCATCCGGGCGCCCGTCTTCCACCGCTTCTTTCAATTCTTCCATTTCCTCCCTCACCTTTTCCCACACCTGTTCCCTGTTCTCCCATTCAAACCCCACCTGCTTCGCCTTTTCCTGCAAACGCATGGATTTCACCAACGCGGGCAGCGACACCGGCACGCCGCTTAAAACGGACTCCTTGCCTTCTTTCAGCTTCAGCTTTTCCCAGTTCTGCTTCACATCCTCTTCGTTTTCCACCTTCACGTCCCCGTAAATATGCGGATGACGGGCCACCAGCTTGTCGCAGATACCCGTAATCACGTCGGTGATATCGAATTGCCGCTGCTCGGAGCCGATCTTCGCGTAAAAGACGATATGCAGCAGGAGGTCCCCCAGTTCTTCTTTAATGCCCTTGAAATCCTGTTCGGTAATGGCGTCCGCCAGTTCGTACAGCTCTTCTATGGTGAGCTGGCGGAGGGATTGGAGCGTCTGTTTCCGGTCCCAGGGGCATTTCTCCCTCAAATCGTCCATGATCTGCAATAATCGGCTAAAGGCTTGTTCAGGCTGCATAAGGTACATATTAAGGAAATTCCGGGCAAGATATCCCCCTTTCCGCAAATTTCCGGCCGTTTCCATTGTTAATTTCTTTTTCTTGGCGGAAAATCCAATTTACTTAGCTTTGCGGCCTTAGCAAAATCGTAAAAGAAACTTATATGAATCCGAAACACGTGGCACTCATTTCTGCTGAGCTGAACATATCCCAGAAGCAGGCTGAGAATACCATGACCTTACTGGCAGAAGGTTCTACTGTGCCTTTCATCAGCCGTTACCGGAAAGAGCAGACGGGCAGTCTGGACGAGGTACAGATCGGCAAGGTGGAGGATATGAAAAAACGGTATGAGGAGGTGGATGAACGCCGGGCCTTCATTATCAAGACCATCACGGAGCAGGAGAAAATGACCCCTGAACTGCTGGGAAAGCTCGAAGCCTCCTGGGTGCTGGCGGAGCTGGAAGACATGTACCTGCCCTACAAGCCCAAGCGCAAGACCCGCGCTACCGTGGCCATCGAAAAGGGCCTGGAGCCGCTGGCGAAGCTGCTGCTGGAGCAAGCGGACAATGCCCCCGAAGAAGCCGCCAAAGCATTCATCAATGAACAGGTAGCCACCACCGAAGAAGCCCTCAAAGGTGCGCGCGACATCATCGCGGAGTGGATCAACGAAAATGCCGAGCTGCGCGACAAGCTGCGCAAGCTCTTCACCCATACCGCCGTGCTTTCTTCCAAAGTGAACGAAGGCAAGGAAGCGGAGGGCGTCAAGTATAAAGATTACTTCGACTTCCGCGAGGAGCTGTTCTCCATCCCCTCCCACCGCGTGCTCGCCATTTTCCGCGGCGAGGCCGAAGGGTTCCTGTTCGCCAGCATTACGCCGGTGGAAGAGGAAGCAACGGAGATCATCCAAAAACAATTCGTTACCGGCCATACCGCCAGCTCCGAACAGGTGACCAAAGCCGCCGCGGACGCCTACAAACGCCTGCTGCGCCCATCCCTCGAAAACGAGTTCCGCGCGGCGGCCAAGGAAAAGGCCGACAACGAAGCGATAGAAGTGTTTGCCGAAAACCTGCGCCAGCTGCTGCTGGCAGCGCCGCTCGGCCCTAAGGCCGTGATCGCCGTCGATCCCGGTTACCGTACCGGCTGTAAGGTGGTGGCGCTGGACAACCAGGGCAATATGCAGGACAATGACGTGATCTACCCGCTGGAAAAGAACTACAAAAGCCAGGACGCAGAACACCTGCTGCGCAAATGGGTGGATAAATACGATATCGCCGCCATCGCCGTGGGCAACGGCACCGCGGGCCGCGAAACGGAAGAGTTCGTGAAAAAGATCGATTTCGGACGGAAGGTGAACGTGTTCATGGTCAATGAAAGCGGCGCCTCCGTATACTCCGCGTCTGAAGTAGCCCGCGAAGAATTTCCCGATCATGATGTGACCGTGCGCGGCTCCGTATCCATCGGCCGCCGCCTGATAGATCCGCTGGCGGAACTGGTGAAGATCGATCCCAAATCCATCGGCGTGGGTCAGTACCAGCACGACGTGAACCAGAGCCATCTGAAGCAGAGCCTGGACCGCATTGTGGTAAGCTGCGTGAACAACGTGGGCGTAAACCTGAACACGGCCTCCAAGCACCTGCTGGCGTATATCTCCGGTCTCGGCCCTTCCCTGGCGGAGAACATCGTAAAATACCGCAAGGAGAACGGCGCGTTCAAAAACCGCCAGGAACTGAAAAAAGTAACGCGGTTGGGCGACAAAGCCTTTGAACAGTGCGCGGGCTTCCTGCGCATCGAGAATGGCGACAACCCGCTGGACAACTCCGCCGTGCACCCCGAGCGCTACCCCGTGGTGGAAGCCATCGCCGGCAAGCAGCAATGCACCGTGCAGGAACTCATGGGCCGCGAAGACCTGCGCAAGCACATCAACATTAAAGATTTTGTCAGCGAGGAAGTAGGCCAGCTCACGCTGGAAGACATTCTCAAGGAACTCGCCAAACCCAGCCGCGACCCGCGGGACGAGATATCCATCTTCGAATATGCCGAAGGCATCAAGAGCATGGAAGACGTGAAACCCGGCATGGTAGTGCCCGGCGTGGTGACCAATATTACCGCCTTCGGCGCGTTTGTAGACATCGGGGTGAAGCAGGATGGCCTGGTGCACATCTCCCACCTGTCCAACAAATTCATCAGCAACCCCAATGAAGCGGTAAAGCTGAACCAGAAAGTGACGGTAACCGTACTGGAAGTAGACATCGCGCGCAAACGCATCTCACTTTCCATGAAGGACAGTCAGCCTGCCGCCGGTGGTGGCGGACAGCGCCGTGAGCGGAAGGACAGCAAGCCTGCGAAGGAAGCGCCGCTGAACGACTTCCAGGCAAAGCTGCTGGCATTGAAATCGAAGTTCAAATAACGTGAAAAATAAAGCGGGTGTATCAGATTTGATACACCCGCTTCTTTATCCCGTAAAAAATACTTCCGTCGTCTATTGCGCTGCCCCCACCGGTTCTTCAAACTTCTTCTTCCAGTCCCGCAGCTTCTGCGGATAAGCCGTATCGCCGCGTTCCCCGAAAAGCGTTACCACCTTATTCCGCGCAATCCCCACATATAACAGGTCCTGCTTCATGTCCACCGCCAGCGCCGCTTCTTCCACGGTGCAGTTATGCGGTTTACATCCTTCGTTAAAAAGAACGCCTGATTCCACTTCAATGGGCGGCGTTACTTTGTACCGCTGGATGAAATCATTTTCTTCCTTTCCCAACAGCTGCTTCATGCGGTCTTTCAATGGCTTTTGCTGCAGGAGTTTTACATCGGCCGCATACTTCCCGTCGAAGCCCTCATAAGCCGTCCACGACTCCACCAGCGTAGGCGTCAGGGCGGTATCCGTGATCTGGATCATGGTGTCCGTCGGGATCATGGTCATGGAATCCGGCGTCTGCTGCTGGTCCTGCGTACTGGAAGTGGACTGGCACGCATATACGAAGATCGCGAAAGCTGCCGTCCATGCGATATGTTTCATGATTTATGGTTTGATGTCGAATTCGTAGATCGGGTCTATCCGGGAATCCGGCGGCATATGGAAAACGGGTTTGATCAGTCCGTCTTTCAATCCGTATACCCACCCGTGCAAATGCGGCCTTTGTTCCTTGCGCCAGGCTTCCTGGATGGTGATGGTCTTGGCCAGGTTCATCACCTGCTCCTGTACGTTCAGCTCTATCAGCCGGTCCACCTGCTCGTCATGCGTGGGCAGCGCGTTGATCTCGTCGCGGTGGATGCGGTATACGTCCTTGATATGTTTGAGCCAGGGGTTGATGATGCCGAGATTGTCGCTCGTCATCGCCGCCCTGACACCGCCACAACCGTAATGGCCCACCACCAGCACGTGTTCCACTTTGAGGACCTTCACGGCATATTCCAGCACGGTGAGCAGGTTCATGTCCGTATGCACGACCATGTTGGCGATATTGCGGTGTACGAAGATCTCGCCGGGCTGCGTATCGGTGATCTCGTTGGCCGGTACGCGGCTGTCTGAACAACCGATCCACAAAAACTTGGGCGCCTGCTGATCTTGCAGGCGTTTAAAAAAATGTTTGTCTTCCGCCACTTTTTGCGCGGCCCATACTTTGTTATTCGCCAGCAGTTGTTCAAATGGGTTCATGCTTACAGATTATTTTCCGGTGAATACCGGCGCCCGCTTCTCGAGGAAGGCCTGCATGCCTTCTTTCTGATCTTCCGAAGCAAAGAGCAGGTAAAAATTCTTTCTTTCAAAATGCAGTCCTTCGTCCAGCGTGCTGTCGAACGCCCGGAGAACGGATTCTTTCGCCATCTTCACGGCCAGCGGGCTTAGCTGCGCGATCTCCGCGGCGAGGCGGAACGCTTCTTCCAGGTACAATTCCACCGGCACCACGCGGTTAATAAGACCGGCCTTCCATGCTTCATCCGCCGTAATGAATTTCCCCGTCAATACCATTTCCATCGCCAGCGCCTTTCCCACTGCTCTGGTAAGGCGTTGCGTACCGCCCGCGCCGGGCATTACGCCGATCTTTATTTCCGGCTGCCCGAACTTCGCCGTTTCACTGGCCACGATCATATCGCAAAGCATCGCCAGCTCACATCCTCCGCCCAGCGCAAAACCACTGACCGCCGCAATAAGCGGCTTCTTTATTTTTTTGATGGCATCCCAGGTACTGAACTGGTCTACATTATACATGTCCATCGCCGTGCGGCCCGCCATCTGCCTGATGTCCGCGCCGGCGGCAAATGCTTTTTCATTCCCGCTCAGCACGATCACCCGCACCTGTTCATCCTCGTCCAGCGCCCGGAGCGCATCGCGCAATTCGGTCATCAATTGCAGGTTGAGCGCATTCAGTTCCTTCGGCCGGTTCAGCGCGATGTGCGCCACATGCGGCTGCGCCTGTTGGTGTATGATTAAAAATTCAGGGGTCATAATGACGATATTATCAGGCAAATATCAGTATAAATAACAAAAATAACAGCAACACAATGATAGTGCCGGCGAAATAAACGGCCAGCGAGAGTATGCCTCTCCATAAAGCGCCCATGAATGTTTTGCGGTAAACGTTGCGCAATGCGAAAATATAATAGAAGAACACCACCCACATCATCCACATGTAAAGATCCTCGTAGTGCAGCAGCTGGTTGATCAGCATGAAGGGGATGGACAGCAGGAAGATGAAGGTATGGATGTGGATGGAAAAGATGGCATGCTCCGCATAATACATTTTGTTCCTCATGAAGAACCACTTCATCACTAATGCAAAGAACGGCAGCAGGATGAACATAAGCTTGGGATAGTGATGCGTGAATTTTTCCTTGAGCACGTCTTCCGTGCGGTCGCCATACCGCTCCCGCAGGCTCAGCATCTGGGCGATGAATTTGCGTTGCAGGAATCCGTCCTGTTCTACGGCGGGCAGCGACTGCTGTACGGAATCATATTCGCGCACGGTGCGGCTTTCTCCGCCGAGGAACGGCGCGCCGCCGAATTCGAGCGCGCGCATCGCCTTTTTTATTTCGATGGAATCTTCCGCGTTTCCGGCGTGAGCCAGCGAATCCTGCAACCGCTGCTGAACCTCCGCAATCGTATTGCTGGCCGATTCCCGGGCTTTGGTGCCGGTTTTCACGTTAATGCTGTCTTCCCCGCCGCTCACAATGCCCAGCATCAGGAAGAACACGAAAGAGGTAAATACGTATAGCCGTATGGGGTTGACGAAGTCCGCGCGGTGGCCGATGAGGTACCTTTTGGTGAGGTAGCCCGGGTAAAAAAAGAGGTATTTGAGGGTGAGAACGAATTTGGAATCATAATGGGTGATATCCTGGAAAAAGTGGTTGAGCAGGTGGCCGAACGATTCTTTCGTTTCTACATTTTCCTGCCCGCAATGCGAGCAAAAGCGGTCCGGCACCTCCGTTCCGCAATTCAGGCAGGTTTTGTCTTTTCTCAGGTGTTGTGTTTTCACGATCCGGATTTCGGTTAAAGATGGCTAAAGATAAAAGATTTATACGTTTTGTTTTGTTCGAACGTTAGTATTTTTGCAGCGCTGCCACAAGCGGGCATCAGAATTATGAATATACTGAAAACACTATTCGCCGGGCTTTTACTGGCATCCGGCAGTCTTAAAGCACAGTACTTTTACCAGGATGTGTACAATACGCAGCAAACAGCGGCTACCATGGCTACTTTCAAGGCCAACAAAGTCAGCTTTCAGCATGTGAAAACGCTGGATGCGAACCAGCAGACGGACAATGATTTCATTTGCATCCGGGGGATGAACGCCAGCTTCCGGCAGATGCGGGCGGTAACGCAAAGCCGCGTCAGCGGCCGTTCGGTACTCACCTCATCCTTCAATAGCGCCGGCCGGCTCACCAAAACGGTAGACAGCTCGGAGACCGCCATCAGCACCGCGCTGTACCATTACGATGCGGCCGGGCGGCTGTCGCACATCCAGACCAGCTCCAAAGGCCGCGAAGAGAAGTTCCGGATGACGGAAGACCGGTGGTTTCAGTATGACACTCTGGGCCACCTCACGGGCCTGGCCATTAAAAAAGGCGGGCTGGATTCCACGTTTGTTACGATCAAGACCGATACCAGCGGGCATGTTACCGAAGAAGCGCATCCCGGCCGCCAGCGTGTATATTATAATTATGATGCGCAAGGCAGGCTGACGGACGTGCTGCGTTACCATCCGAGCCGCAAGCGCATGCTGCCGGACTACAGCTTTGAATACGACGCCGCGGGGAAAGTATCACAGATGACCGTGATCAATATCGAGCGGGGAGATTATCTGATATGGAAATACAGCTACGATGAAAAGGGGTTGCCGCAGCGGGAGGATTGTTATGGTAAAGGGAATGAGCTGCTGGGGATGGTGCGGTATACTTACGAATACTTTCAGTAAAGCCGGAAGCCCCTGGTGGCGGGGGCTTCCGGAGATTTCTTAATAAGGGATCGTTTCATCCATATCATATTTCATCCCCTCATACCCGAGGATCCTTCTCATCAGCCCCAACTGCCCGAACAGGTAACTTTCCCGATCCATCGCCATACCCACCATGTTCAGCCTGTTTTCTTCCACAAAACCTACATTCATCCCGAAGGGATACGCTTCGTCCAGCTCCTTTTCGGTCACCGCCAGCAGCCGTTCGTAAACCGGGGCGGAGATCTTGTGCCATTCTTTCTTCAGCGTGTCTATGGAAGGGTATTCCGCGTTGGGGTCAAGGGCCTTTGCATCCTTGAAAAGCGCTTCATGCGGGTCTTTGTGGTCCAGCCCGAGTATATCACCCAGCCAGTAACGGCAGTTGACAAGGTTGCCCGTCATCCAGAGGATGTGGTTGGTCCTTCCTTCTACCCTAACGCCAGCGTCTTTGTCTTTAATGCCGTTCAGCACATTGTCGAACACGCGGGTGTGCATCCGGTACTGGGGGATGACGATTTTTATAAGTGCAGATGCTGCTTTCATGTGATGTTGTTTTTAGTGGTGATAATGCGTTGTCTGTTTCACTACAAACTTAACATTTACCGCCGCCCCGGTGTTGTGCAAAACGGGACAAACTGGGAGGTGTTTTATGCCATATTTTAACGGCCATGGTACAGGTAGATAGCCCCGTACGTCCAGTTCGGCCCCTTCATACCCGGGTAATTGAACCTGTCCATCATCAATGAAACGTACCTGAAAGGATAGCCCTCCGGCATTTGCACCACATTGGGCCATACCCTGGTATTAGCCGTTTCATCCCACGGCGGCAGGTCCATTTTCAAAGTACCCGCTTCTTTCAGGTCCGGGTAAGTGTAAATAAATATCTCGCGCTCGGAGCTTCCCGAGAAACAGTACAATTTACCGTCGATCTTTTGAATGGAAGTACCGGTGGAATTGTGCCGCACGGGGCCGGCGATCTTTTTATACCCCTTGTTCCAATGGTCTGATTCCAGGATGATGGCCTTGTAGCCATCCTGGTTAACGCAGGTGAGCATGCGCCATTTCTTCGCTTTTTCATCATAGAGGATATGCTGATCTTCTATATCGCCTACAACCCCGAAAGCAGCAGCGTTCATCACGGAAAAACCGAACCTTGGGTCCCGTTTACTTTCCACCGCCAGCAGTTGTTTCTTTTCTTTATCGGGATTCGCATAGGCACTGAATCCGGTGGTGATGCCGCGCCAGATGCGTTGCGTTCTGTCGTAAAAAATATGGGAGGCTATTTCGTTCCTGAGCAGGCCATCCTGCCGGTCGAACAGGATCACGCCTTCCAGTTTAACATCGAACACGGTGGGGTTCATGCTGAAAACGCCCTGTATATGGTGCGGCAATGCCCGCCCGCGGATGGACATGGTATACCATAACCGGCCGCCGTCCAGAAAAGGCGCTCCGTCTTCGTACGTGATCGGCCGGATGTCAGCCAGTCCCATGCCGGTTGTCAGCGCTGCTTCCACCCCGTTGATGGCAACCTGCCCGGATGTAAGGCCCACAAAGAGATTCGACTGAAAAGAATGGATACGGTCCTTGGCGCGCAGATCGGCATACATATTAAAATCGACCTGCCCTATTACCACCGGCAAACCAGCAGACTGATGGTACAGCACCAGGCCGCTGCCCAGCATTTGCAGGATGATCTTTCCTTTCAGGTCCGCTATTTTGTTCTGCGTAACCATAATGGACCGGTCTACCGGCTGCGCCAGGGCATCTTTCCGGAACAGGAAGCGTACATCCGTTAGCGTATTGTTTTTAGCACTCACTGTGATAAACAGCTGTTCTCCGCTAACAGTATCTCCAAATTCAAAACCTGCTTCCCCTTCGCCAGTCCAGGCATGAAGATCGATCGTATAGGTGGCAAAAGGATTGAAACCGCCGAACCAGATAGCGGTGGCCGATTTTTCCGTTGATGCAATCACCAGTTTGTCTTTATCAACAGATACCGTTGCATGATCTTTCAGGTAATGCCGGGCGGGATGCATGGCCGTCATACCAACGATGTTCGCCGGTTCCAGTTTTGCCAGCGGGATGGACTGCTTTTCGTCAAAGATCATGCGCTGCACGCCCTGTCTGACGAATTTTATCTCATCGGGCTTTGTTTGCCCCTGCGCGGCCAGATGACAGGAGAAAAGAGTGTAAAGGACGAGAAACGGCAAACGTGGTTTCATACGCTCAAAATGAATTTAACCGGAAGATAGCTTGCGTCTGAGGAATTTCCCAGCTATTTTTAATAAGCTGGATACGATTATAATTAACCAAAACGATTATATATGAGAATGATTCTGACATTAGTGTTTATCACGGCACTATGTATGACAAGCTTTTCGCAAAGCATCCAACAAACACAGGATAGGAAATATTCCTACGCTTATATCTTAGTTGAAGGGAAATTGTTTTCTAAAAAATTGAAGGTGACGGTTGACTTCGGTGACACGCCAGAACAGATAAAAGCAGGCAAGGAATTTTCCGAAAAACTGACAAACAAGAAATCCTATGCAGCAGTATTGAACTATATGGTTGAAAACCAGTTTGAGCTTGTTGAAACACTTGATTATGCGTCAAGTTACATGGGATCAGGAGGAACGGATGGTATTGTTTTTATTATGAGAAAAAAATGATCCCTACGAGAACCTATTGCAATTACTCAGATGGAAAATTGTGCAGCGTTTGAGGAAAAAAAAGAAGCCTTTAGTTTTACGCTAAAGGCTTCCGTGTACCCGGGACGGGAGTCGAACCCGTACGGGCCTTGCAGCCCACAGGATTTTAAGTCCGGCGTGTCTACCAATTCCACCACCCGGGTATCCTGCCTTGTAAATGTAAAACATTCACAAAGAACTTTAAACAAAAATTCCAAACCGCTTTGGACAGTTTGGAACATCGCTTGGAGCGGAAGACCGGGCTCGAACCGGCCACCCCGACCTTGGCAAGGTCGTGCTCTACCAAATGAGCTACTTCCGCTTATGAATAAGAACTTTTTTCGTTGGGATTGCAAAGATAGGAATTGTTTTAAATCTGCAAAGTATTTTTTTGGATTCTGTATACATGCTGATCCATAACTCGTTCCTGAAGCGGTTTGCTAAAACTCCTTATCCCCAAACTCACTGGCCGGCAGCTTCGATTTCCCGCTCAATCTGTTCAGGTTAAAACCGAGATTCAACAGGAACACGTCCGTTTCATAAATGTAATTCGTGGTAGTATAAAAATCCGGGCCGCTCGTGGTGATGCGCTGGCGTTGCGTCTGCCCCCACCCGAGGTCCATGTTCTGCCATTGCAGCGTAGCGGAAAAGCGGCCGTTCAGGAACGTCTTTTTCAGGGAAGTATTCGGCACCAGGAACCTGGAATCTTCACCCTGCGCTGTTGGCCGCGCCGAAAGATAGTTGACATTCCCCTGCAAGCTCCATGATGATCCCAGTCTGAAAGTAGTATTAACATTAACGGAATACACCCAGTTACTGTTATCAACACGGGAATTTACGCCCAGGATATTCAGGTTACCGTTGATCCTGTAATTATAAATATTGCCACCCAGGTACAGGCTCCACCATTTTACCGGCTCCAGGCTCGCGCCGGCTTCCAGGCCGAATGTGCGCGCGGCTTCGGCATTGGTGAATACCCGGTTCAGGATCGTATCGGCATACACGCTGTTCACCCGCTGGATCGGGTTTTTGATATGCTGATAGTAGAGGGTGGTGAAAAATGATCCCTTTTTAAAATCATGGATCAGTCCCAGTTCCGCCAGGTCAATGAACGAAGGCAGCAGATTCGGGTCACCCTGTTCCAGCGTTTCGGAATGCTCGCGTTCCGGTATCGGGTTCAGCTCGAAATTGTTGGTGCGTTGAATTCTTTTACTATATCCTGCTTTTGCTTTCCAGCCCTCACGGAGGGTATACATCAGATTCAGAGAGGGGAATAAATTGGAGAGATCCAGCTTGTGTGCCGTGGGATCGAAAGAAAGCGCTACGGTCCGCACAGCGTACTCATATCGTAAACCTGCCGTGTATTCCAGTTTTTGCTCATTTCCGGAATACTGGGTATAAATTGAATTGATCCGGTTGCGGGTTTTGGCTGATCCCCTGAACCTGTCTGCATCCGGCTGGGAAGTGGCCGGTGTAACGAAATAATCAAATTTGCCGTTCTGCGTATCGTATCTGAACTGGTAGCCGCTTTCGAGTTTCCCTTTCCCGATATTGACCGCATAATCCAGCTTGAACCGGTAGCCGTCAATCGGGTTTTCATATGGATTGTACACCTCCTGCAACATGTGCGAGGTTTCCGGGTAGTCCAGGTTTTTGTTCCGGGTACTGCCAAAGAGCCGCGCACTTTCAAACAAGGCGGAGGCGGTTAAAGTGGACTTGTTCCGGAACCGGTGGGTGTAGTCGATATTACCCAGCGAAAAATTCCCTTCCTTGATCTGCAGGTTCGAGTTAAAATAGGTCGTGCTGCGGATCAGCTCTCCGCTGGTAAGGTCGGAGGCCGTATTATTGTAAAGAATGTCCGCCAGCCGCGCCTGGTACCTTTTACCGATGAAAAATCCCGCGGAAAACGTATTGTTTGTATCCGGTGAAAAAGTGACGGAAGCCCGGCCCGCATAATTGTATTTGTCAAAGCTTCTTTCTCCTTCCGATGGAAACCGGGTGATGATATCCGCGTCGAAGTTTTTCGTATAAACATCCCCTTCCCGGTAACCGGAATTATCGTTCCGCGTATAGTTACCGCTGACAGCAACATCCCATTTGTTCTTTCTGAAGCTGACGGTCAGGTCGCCGCCAAAGCGTTGTGGTTTTTCCTTGTTACCATGATCGGTGGTGCTGGGCAGCCCCGCCAGCGCATTGGCCGAAATGGTAAATCCGTCGGCAGCGCCTTTTTTGGTGATAATATTGATGATGCCGCCTTTGCCGTCCGGATCATATTTTGCAGACGGAGAGGTAATGAGCGCGATGTTCTCGATAGCATTTGCAGGAAGCTGGCTCAGAACAGTCTGTGCGTCTGTAACAACCGGTTTTCCGTTGACCAGTACCAGGAAGTTGGAAGAACCGCGCACGCTGATATTACCCTGACCGTCCACCGATACGGAAGGAAGGTTTTTGAGCACGTCCACCGCGTTCCCTCCTTTTGCCGCTTCAAACTGCCCCGCGCGGAATGTCTGTTTGTCGATCCGGTTCGATACGTTCGACTGAGTACCGGTGACGTTCACCTCATCCAGCAAGGCGCTTCCGCGGTTGAGAACGATCTTGTCAAGATTCAGCTGCTGCCCCTCCGCCAGCGCAATGCCGCTGACGTATATGGTTTCGTACCCGATATACAAAATCCTCAGATGATAGTTTCCGGCGTGTAGCCTTTCCAGTGAAAAGCCCCCTTTTGCATTGGTGACGGCGCCCGTAATCAGGGAAGAATCTGTGGTTTTAAACACGGCCACACTGGCATATTCCAGCGGTTGGCCGTTCTTTTTATCGGTAACGGTTCCGGTGATGGAGGCTTTTTGTGCAAGCGCTACCTGTGTAGCCGCCAGTAAAACAGCAAGGAGAATAAATCTAAGGTTCATCTGAATGATTGTAAAATCACCGCAAATATACCAGCCCGGTTTAAACCTCCATTGTAAGATTCAGGGCAATTATTGTACAATTATTTTTTCAAAAGCGCCAGTTCACGGTACTTTCCGGGAGTCAGATTCGTGTACAGCTTAAAGAATTTCGCGAAGTGAGGGGTGTCCGAAAACTTCAATAACGCGGCAATTTCTTTCACCGGCTTGACCGTGGCGGAAAGCAACATTTTGGCCTCGAGTAACACGCGCTCGTTGATGATGGCGGAGGCCGTTTTGCCGGCCGACTTCTTACAGATTTCGTTTAATGTGCCCGTGGTAGTATTCAGTTTGGCGATGTAGAATTTCAATTGCCGGCTGTCAAGGAAATTGTCGTTCACCAGCCGCTTGTATTGCTGAAAAAGTCCATCTGAAAATGTAAGTACATCCTTTTTCACGCCAGCGAACGTCTTCAGCTTCGTTATCAATAAATGAAGATAGGCGCTGTATAAGGCATTGGCGGGCCCGGTCACCTTATATTCTTCATACAGGTCAGACAGCAGGCGGAATAAGGAAGGCTGGTCGCCGAGAGGAATATGTGAAGGCAAACCGAATAGAATATCGATATCCTCCTTCAGCAGCAGGTCTTCCCTGAACAACAGCACATATCCCTTGGGCAGCGCTGAAAAGTTCCAGCAATGGGTCTGGCCCGGCCTGATGTAAAAAGCCGCCGATGGAACGACCTCGAAGCTCATATCGTCAATATCATGAAAACCCGAACCTGCATGCAGGAAAATAAATTCATGATAATCCGCATGACGATGGGGACTTGTGGGTTTGATGACCGTCTTCATCATGCTGATCTTGAACAAGTCTTCCGTGGTAATTTTAGATTTAACCGGGATTTCCTTCATCTCCTTTATAATTGTTGTCAAGATAAACATATTGCATGACAAATGCTTTCCCGGCATCGTCAGGAAATATCACGTCATGTATTAACTTTAAAGGCAGAATCCAGCAAACATGACAAGGCTACACAGGCGGAAATTCATTACCATGACGGCCGGAGCAGGCATTGCCACAGCCCTCTGGGGACCATTGCTGAAAAAAGCACTGGCCGTACAGGCGCACAACGCCACCCGTTCCATCAAAGATGTGGAGCATATCGTTATCCTGATGCAGGAAAACCGTTCGTTTGATCATTACTTTGG
The DNA here is from genome assembly GCF_007992715.1 of Chitinophaga cymbidii. GTDB lineage: Bacteria > Bacteroidota > Bacteroidia > Chitinophagales > Chitinophagaceae > Chitinophaga > Chitinophaga cymbidii. The sequence goes on along the minus strand of NZ_BKAU01000002.1, from coordinate 978,897 downwards.
TACGATGAAAGGCGTACGGGGGTTTGGCGACAGGTTCCCTGTTCCGTTAAAAAGCGGCCAGCGGGCCTTTCATCAGTCCGATGGACAGCAGATCGTTCCCCCCTACCGGGCGCATGGTAAAACCTCCAACGCAGCGCTGGTCACCGGCACGCCCCATAATTTTTCCGACATGCAGGCCGCCTGGAACCAGGGGAAATACGGCTTCTGGCCCTTGTTCAAAACCCCTTACTCCATGGCTTACTACACCCGCGAAGAAATCCCTTTTCAGTATGCCATGGCGGAATCGTTTACGATATGTGATGCCTACCACTGCTCCATCGCCACAGGCACCGACCCCAACAGGATCATGTTCTGGTCCGGCGCCAATTTTGATCCGGAAAAACGTGCCGCCGGCATTAATTGTACGGACGAGGACTCGGAGCCTGTTAACCTCCGTTGCTGGATCACCGGCGCGTTACCCGAACCGGGGTATAAGTATAAAGGCAATGCCTTCAAATGGCCCACCATTCCTGATGTGCTGGACAAAGCAGGCATCAGCTGGCGCATTTATCAGAACCCGAATGACAACTGGACGGGCGCCATGCACGGCTGCCTGGCATTCGAAAGCTTCCGGGAAGCAAAACCCGGCTCATCAATTTATGAGAACGGCATGCGTCACTGGACGCTTGAAAATCTGAAAAATGATGTGATGAAGGGCACGCTGCCGCAGGTAAGCTGGGTACTCCCCTCGCAAAAGGATTCCGAACATCCCGGTGCGCCGTCCAGCCCATACCGGGGAGCGGATTTCACGCATGCGGTGCTGGAAGCCATTACATCAAACCCGGAGGTCTGGAGCAAAACCGTTTTCTTTCTGACGTTCGATGAGAATGACGGGTTCTTTGATCACCTCCCCGCGCCCGCAGTGCCTTCTTTCAACCTGGATAACACACTGGCCGGTAAATCTACCGTGAATTTGGCGGGCATGTATTTTGACAACAGCAAGGGCGATCATAATTATATCGACAAACGCGATGTGATATCCGGTAACCTCCGTCCCTGGGGCCTGGGGCCGCGCGTGCCGATGTATATTCTCTCTCCCTGGAGCAAAGGCGGCTGGGTCAACTCGGAAGTCGCCGATCATACGTCCGTAGGACAATTTATCGAAAAACGTTTCGGCGTGGAAATACCGGCTATCAGCCCCTGGCACCGCGCCGTGTGCAGCGATCTTACATCCGCATTCGATTTTATCACACCGAACGATCCGAAATTCCCCCGGCTGCCGGATACGTCAGACCATGCCGCGCGGGATGAAGCATCAAAGCGCCTGCCGAAAGCCGTTGCGCCAACAACACCTTCATCGCTCTACCAGGAGAAAGGCACAAGATTTTCACGCGCATTGCCCTACCGCCTGCATTGCCATTTCCAGGCGTTGAAAAACGAAAACAAGGTCAGGCTGACTTTTGACAATAAAGGCACGGCCGGAGCGGTATATCATGTGTATGACCTTCATCATCTGGATGATATTCCCAAACGATACACCGTAGAATCCGGCAAATCCCTGGACGATGAATGGATGCTGGCCGCCGGAGGGGAATACGATCTGGAAGTCTACGGCCCGAATGGATATTTTCAGCGATTCGCCGGCAACATCCATCTGGATGCGCCTGTGGCTCAGATAGATTACGATCATGAAAAAGGCCGCATATCCGTATCGCTGGAAAATGCCGGCAGCAGTGCGTTACGCCTGAAAATATCCTCCAATGCATATGATCACGCAGAGGAAGCTTCCATCGAAATAGCACCCGGAAACAAAACAAAAAAGAGCTGGGACCTGGCCGGCAGCGGAAACTGGTACGACTTCACCATTACCACCACAAACGGATACCTGCACCGCTTTGCGGGCAGAGTGGAAACCGGCAGGCACAGCATCAGCGATCCCGCCATGGCTGCCGACATCTAGCCAAACAGACCAGCCATCCCAAAATCCGGAATTTTTTGCTTCAGCATACGTTTTTATATTTATCTTTGCAACTAAGATATTTATCAAATAAGATAATATAGATGAAAGACAAGGAAAGGATCAACCGCTTTCGCGCCGCCAGCCGCCAATATTCAGACACATCAATATTGATGCATGAAGCTATTGCAAGGCGGGCGGGGCTATCAGGAACAGATCACAAATTCCTGGGATTCATTATCCGGCATGGCGAAATGACCGCCGGTGAGATCAGCCAGGTGACAGGGCTCACCACAGGAGCGGTGACAGGGCTGATCGACCGGCTTGAAAAGAAAAAGCTGGTAAAACGAACATTTGCGAAAGACGACAGACGCAAGGTGATCATCGTCCCCAATCTTCAAAACAGCATGAAGCTGCTGGAACCGCTGTTTTCAGAACTGCAAAAAAGAACGGAGCAGCTGATCTCTACCTTTAGCGACAGCGAGGTAGACACCATTGAACGGTACTTCACCGCAGCCGTGGGTGTAATGAAGGAGATAACAGAACAATTAAATAACGATAATCATGAACATGGAAAATATTACAAGAGAGTACCTCGCAAAAGCCGAGATATGGCTTTTTATAACCACCCTGATATACTTCCTGATGAATGGCGCGCAAATTTTTGAAACGGCCGTATTGGTGCCCAAATGGACCGTATCGCCCCCCGAATCCTTCAGCCTGTTAGCCGACAAGAACGGCACAAGCCTGAAAACCTTCTGGATCGTACTTCATTCCATACACGAACTTACATTTATCCTTGCCATCGTTTTCTGCTGGAAACTGGCGCCCATCAGGAACGGACTGTTAATTTTATTTGCCATACATTTTGCGGTAAGGGCGTGGACGCTTGCTTACTTCGCACCCAATATCATCGACTTTCAGAAAGCAGCGGAAACGCCGGGTGCGGGGGAGAACCTGCTGAGCAGGGCATCACTGTGGCAGACGTTAAATTATGTAAGAGTGGGAATATACATTGCTATCTCAATAGGGCTGATACCGCTATGCATTAAGCTTTTCAATTTGAGATATAAATAAACATGAACAGCCGCTTTTAATGGCAACAGATTGATTTCCAGCAGCAATTCGGAAATACAATAAATAATCGGTAAATTTTGTCCAGATACATGTTTTCGATTGTTATATCGTATCTGCCACCTCAATCTGTCAAGCAACCATGAAAACAACGAAAAGCCGCACCCCCTCGCTGGAAACCGAACGCAGGATCCTCCTGGAGCTGGGCAACGAGCTTACCAAAGTGAGAGAAAAAACAGACCTCATTACCTTATTTTCATTAAAGATCAGGGAGATGTTTCCCTTTTCGCACGCCATTGTTACGCTCATCAATGACGACGCACAAAGCTACACTCCCTTCCTGCTCGACCCCGACTCCTCTCCCATTCAGGGCCACGAGCTATACCCCTCGCTGGTAACCGCACGGTTTCCGCTGCATGAACCTTTCATTCAGCAGGTGTTGACCAACGGCGAACCTACCACTTTCAATATGACGGACATCATGGACGCTCCCGGCAGCCCGGTGTTCCTGAAAGTCAACTACGAAGCGGGCATCCGCGTCATCCTGATGACGCCTTTAAAAGACAAGGACCAGATCATCGGCTTCCTGCATACCTACACGAAAGATCCCGCCGGCTTCACGGATGAATTTATGCGCATCATCACCGGCATCGCGCCGCAGGTTTCAAGCGCCGTCGCCAACATCCGGAAGAACGAAGCGATGCGCCACGGTGAATGGATCAACGCAGTGCTCCTGTCGCTAAGCAACGACATCGTAAAGGTGAGAAACCGGCAGGACCTGCTGAAGGTCATCAACTCCGGCCTGAAAGACGTGGTGCCGTTTTCAGGCAGCATGATCACGGTGATGGATGAACGGGAAGAATATTATAAAGCATACCTGATCGATGCGGAAGCACAGCTGAAAGAACTAACGGATTCGGGGGATGTGCTGCGCATGTCCACTCCGGCGGAAGACGGCATTTACGACATCGCATCACTGTATTACAAGCCGCTGGTGTTTGACATGACCACTTTCGAGCTGGAAAATACCCCGCTCTGGTTCAGGCTGCATTATGAAGCGGGCGCGCGGGAAATGATCGTGAAGATACTCGGCGGTAACGGCTCCTCGAAATACAGCCTGATGCTGTTCTCCGCCGCCAAAGGCAGTTTCGGAACAGAGGCGGTCAACATCGTCAACCGCATTTCCAGCCAGTTGTTCGCCGCTGTCAGCAATATTTCCGCGAACGAGGAGATCATCAAACGGGAAAATGAAAAGTCTTTCCTGCTCGATTTCAGCAGCGACATCGCGGCGGTAAGAAGCAAAGCCGATCTGGCGGAGGCCGTACGCAAAAGTTTAAAAAAGCTAAGCTCGCTCAACGGTTATGTGATCCGCAAGCTCAACGAAGACCAGCTTACATCCACCACCTATATTTATGACGAAAGTATTTCAACAGGCGATGAAGAACTGGTACAGGAAATGATCACGGCCAGGCTGCCGGTTGACGACGGGTTGCAGAACCGGGTGCTGAACAGCGAAATTCCCCTGTTCTTCAGCGTGAACACGGAGATCAGCCGCGGCAACAAGGCACGCTACCTGCAACTCTGGAAAAAGGCGGGATTCAAAACCGTTATAGGCACCGCTCTCCGCACCGGCGACGTAACGCTGGGCATCCTCTGGCTGAACCTCGAAGAGATCAACATGCCCCTGCTGCAAGGCATCTGCGCCCAGATCTCCATTGCCATGTACAACATCATTGCCAACGAGGAAATACTGCGCCGCGAAAGGGAACAGTCCTTCCTGCTTGACTTCAGCCGCGATATCGCCGCCCTGCGGTCAAAAGACGATCTGCAACGGGCCATCTCCAACGTTCTCCAGAACGTCCTGAACATCAAACTCGTGATGATCCGCATCATAGAGGATGACGGCGTTACGCTCAGCCCATATATGTACGACGAAAGCGTGTGGGGAAAAGAAAAAGATATGTTCCGGGCGCTGGCTGCCCGGAATATAGATACGAACGAAGAACTGACGGCAAGAGTACTGAAAAGTGATGGACTGGTGATCTTCCATATCGCGGAAGAAATAGCACGCGGCAGCGACAGCCCGGTGGTGCAGTTCTGGAAGAATGTAGGAATGAAGAATGCCTTCGGGGCTCCGCTGCGCGTGGGCAACAGCAATATCGGAACACTCTGGCTGCTGACGGACGAGGTGAACCTCACTATCCTGAAAGGCATCTGCGCGCAGATATCCATCGCCATTTCCAATATACAGGCAAATGAAAAGATACTGGCATATAAACAGAAGCTGGAGCATGAAAACGATTATCTGCGCGAGCAGATCAAAACGATCTATAATTTTTCAGAGATCGTGGGCAACGGCATGCAAATGCAGAAGGTCTACCGCCTGATGACGCAGGTAGCGGAATCCGCCTCCACCGTACTGCTGCTGGGTGAAACAGGCACCGGAAAGGAGCTGATCGCGCGCGCCATACACAATGCTTCACGCCGCAGGAACAAGCTGATGGTAAAAGTGAACTGCGCCGCTTTACCCACGCACCTGATCGAAAGCGAATTGTTCGGCCACGAAAAAGGCGCTTTCACCGGCGCAATAGACCGGCGGATCGGGAAATTCGAGCTGGCCAATCACAGCACGCTGTTCCTGGACGAGATCGGCGAAATGCCGCCGGAGCTGCAGGTGAAACTATTGCGCGTACTGCAGGAACGGGAACTGGAAAGGATCGGCGGAAAAAATACCATCAGGATAGACGTGCGCATCATTGCAGCCACCAACCGTAACCTGGAAGCGGAAGTGCAGGCAGGGCGCTTCCGGTCTGATCTCTATTACCGCCTGAACGTGTTCCCCATTCAGCTGCCGCCGCTACGGGAACGCCTGGAAGACATCGAGCCCCTCGCCAATGCGTTCATCGCCAAATTCAACAAGAACATCGGCAAAAAGGTCACCGGCATTTCCGCGAAAGTATTGAAACAGTTAAAGGGTTACGACTGGCCGGGGAATGTGCGGGAGCTGGAACACCAGATCGAAAGAGGCATCCTGCTCAGCGACGGCGATATACTGCAAGAAGTGCATCTGCCCGGACGCCGGCAGGAAGAAAACGGGCAGCCGCAGCCGCCTTCCGCCAGAGCGCTGGAACAAATCGAGCGGACTTATATCATCGACGTACTGAAGCGGTGCGGCGGCAAGATCTCCGGCACCGGAGGGGCCGCGGAAATACTCGAGATACCCGGTACTACCCTGCATTCCAAAATGAGGAAACTGAAGATCGCAAAAGCGGATTACTATATAAAATGACCGCAGGAAAGGCCGGAGTTTCCGGCCTTTTTTTATGCCCCGCCATGAACAACCCGCTATATTTCGTGAAATGCGGCGCAATGCGCTTAATACCGTGAAATAAAAAACCGCATCATCAGTATAAATAATTGACCCCCAAACCATTACCCCAATGGCACTGCGCTTGCAAAGCTATACGCGAAAACAATTTTACCATCATCATTAAATGATCAAACCATGAAAATCGTAGTCATTGGCGGCACCGGCCTTATCGGCTCCAAAACAGTAGAAAAGCTCCGCCTGCAGGGGCATGAAGTGATAGCGGCCTCTCCCGCATCCGGCGTGAACACCATTACCGGCGAAGGGCTGGCCGAAGTACTGACCGGCGCTGACGTAGTGATAGACGTGGCGAACTCCCCTTCTTTTGAGGACAAGGCCGTGCTGGAATTTTTCCAGACCTCCGGCCGCAACCTGCTGGCCGCGGAAGCCAGGGCCGGCGTTAAACATCATGTGGCCTTGTCTGTAGTAGGCACCTACCGCTTGCAGGAAAGCGGATACTTCCGCGCGAAAGCCGCACAGGAAGCCCTGATCAAGCAATCAGGCATCCCTTACACGATCGTTCACTCCACGCAGTTCTTCGAGTTCCTGGGCGGCATCGTAGCGTCAGCGGCCAAAGAAGAAACCATTCATCTGTCGCCAGCGCCGATCCAGCCGATTGCATCAGACGATGTTGCTGCTGCCGTGGCGGATGTTGCGACAGCTGCGCCGGTCAATAGCACTGTAGAGATCGCGGGACCGGAGAAAGCAAGTCTTTCCGCCCTGGCGGCGCGTTACTTAACTGAAATGAACGACCCGCGCAAAGTGGTTTCCGATGCTTCCGCCCGGTATTTCGGCGCGCAGCTCAACGACCAGTCCCTCGTTCCCGGCCCCAATGCCCGCATCGGCCAGATCGGCTTTGAAACATGGTTCGCCAGCCGGCCTGTGAAAGCATAGCATTTCAGTATTCATTTTAAAAACAGCAACATGCAGGAATTCCTTTTAGTGATCCACCGGGACCTGACCAGCGACAATCCCGCGCCCACGCCCGAACAGATGAAAGAAGCGCTGAAGCCGTACCAGGACTGGGTAGCGGGGATCGCCGCGCAAAACAGGCTGGTGGCGCCGCCCAAACGCTGGGACGTTGACGGCCGGGTCATCAGATCTGAAAAGAAGAAAGAGCAGGTGTACAACGGTCCTTATGCGGAAGGCAAAACGTCTATCGGCGGGCTTTTCCTGATCAGGGCAAAGGATTATGACGATGCGGTGGAGATAGCGAAAGGCTGCCCCATCATTCAGTACGGCGCTATTGTTGAAGTGCGTATGGCCGTACCCGTGGCATGAACGGGCGCAACAGAAAAAAGCCGCTGCAGTATATGGCAGCGGCTTTTCTTTATAAAAGACTTTTGATATAAAAAACAATCGGCATCGATGCAAACGTTAGCGGGATCAGCACCGCGAAAAACCAGACGCCGATGAATTGTATGGCAGGCGTGTACTTCCGGTGGGTCAGTCCCGCTGTCTGGAAAGCGCTTTGAAAACCGTGGTACAGGTGATAGGAAACCGCCACCATCGCAAACAGGTAAAGCAATACATACCAAAGCATGCTGAAGCTCTCCGTAACGATCGCATACAGGTCTTTTACCCGCACAACTTCAATATGCTGCTCCATCGTTACGGCGTATTCAAAGTCCGGCGAAGCCGGTACGTACACGGAAGAGGTCAGCTCCCCCGTCAGCAGGTCTTTCCGGTATTCGCGGTACGTTCCTTCGGTAAACTTGTAGCGGCCCCAGAAGTTGCTCATATGGATCACCAGGAACAGGAAAATAATGCTGCCCAGCAACCCCATATTCAGGGAAGCCCAGCGGGCGGGGCTTTGGGGCGGCGCCGCATATTTCACCGGGCGGGCGCGGCGGTTTTTCAGCGTGAGCACCAGCGCGTACACAGCATGCACCAGGATGGAAATGTAAAGCACATAACCGATGATCTCCACCGGCGGAAAGTTCGTCATGAAATGTGCGTAAATATTAAACGTGTACCCTTCATCGCCCGCGAACAGCGTGAGATTGCCGCCCAGGTGCACGATCAGGAAGAGGCAAAGGAAGAGCCCGGTGGCGGACATTATCAGCTTTCTGCCCAGGGATGAACGGAAGAATTGTTTGAAACTTTGCATGATGAAAATAATTTTTAGGCAACAGAATGACATGCCGGTCCGTTGGGATCAGCGAAAATTTTGCCTGATAATGTCAATGCTTAATGGCGCATTTTGTGCTTTATCTGTTCTATGTTCTTTTCCAGCAAGGCGATATCCGCCGGGGTGCTTGCCTGCTTCAACGCCGTTTCATAATGCTGTACGGCTTTTTGATCGTCTATATCCGTATAAAGATTACCCAGCAGGGAGTAATAGAAGTAATTATCAGTCAGCTGCAGCTTTTCGGCTTCCATGATCGCCTCCTGTTTGCTTCTTGCTTTGGCAAGCGCGAAAGTACGGTTCAGCGCGGCGATCGGTGAATATTCCAGCACCAGCAGCTGGTTATACAGGTCCAGTATATTATTCCATTTCTCGCCGGAATCTTCTTTATGCGTATGCCAGTACGCAATGGCGGCTTCGAGGTGATACCGCGTTAGCACGGGACTGGCGGCGGCCTGGTTGAGGTAATACTCGCCTCTTTCTATCAGCTCCCGGTTCCAGCGCGTTTCATCCTGCTCATGGTACAGCACCATTTCGCCGGTATCGTTCACACGCGCGTCGAAGCGGGAAGAATGGAAGCACATTAAAGCCAGCAATGCATTGACGGCCGGCTGATTGGTATGCGGTTGCTCCACCAGCAGATAGCTGAGCCGCATCGCTTCCACGCACAGTTCCTTCCGCAGCACGGTATTATGAGAGATGGAGTAATAGCCTTCGGAAAACAGGAGGTACAATGTTTTCAGCACTGTTTCGAGCCGGTCGTTTATTTCGGAAAATGTCGGCTGCCGGATCTTTATCTCCGCTTCCTTCAGCTTTTCCTTTGCCCTGCTCAGCCGTTTATAGATCACCGTTTTGTTGGTCAGGTAAGCGTCCGCGATCTCCTGCACGCCAAATCCGCAAAGCAGGTTCAGGGCAAGCGCCACCTGTGATTCAGCGGGAATGGAAGGATGGCATACCGTAAACATCATCGCCAGCTGGCTGTCCGTAATATTCCGGTCGGAAAGATCGATTGCTATCTCTTCACCTTCCGGGATATTGCGCCGGAGGTCCGTCAGCAATTTCTGTTGAAAAAAAGTATCTCTTTTCAGCCAGTTCTTTGTTTTGTTCTTTGCCACTACATATAACCATGCAACCGGGTTCTCCGGCACACCTTTCGCGCTCCACGATTCGGTAGCCGTCAGAAAAGTATCGCTCACGATATCTTCGGCCAGTTCTATATGTTCGATGCCAAAAAGCGAGCTTAGCACCGACACCATCTTCTGATATTCCGTTCTGAATAAATGCGGTAATAGTTCATTTCCCTCCATGCGGCAACAAAAATGCTTGCTGCAAAAATAAGAAAGGCATTCCTATTTGCCGCCGCAACCGTGTTATCCGAGCGCCATCCGCACTTCCACCGTTCCGCCCAGCTCAAAGACGGGCGAACCCTTCGCAATTTCCACCGCTTCGTCATAGCTCCCGGCTCTGACCACAATAAAGCCTCCGATGGACTCCTTGATCTCCGCATAGGGACCGTCTGTTACCGTCTTGTCGTTCTTCAGTACCTTTCCCGTGCTCTCCCAGGGCTGCAATGGCCTTGCCAGCACGTCCCGCGCCTTCAGATCGTCAAACCATTCCCGCCACCGGCTCAAATGCGCCTGCAGTTGCTCCGGTGACGGTTGAATCTCCTTCGTTTTGTAATCTCTCCGAAATACTAATAAGAAATCATTCATATATCATGGTTTTTCTAACATGCTTCCGGCTATGCTCAGCCAAACTGGCCGGGCTGGTAGGTGCCTACAACCGCAGGATTCGAAAACGCGATGTTGAAACGGTTCCAAGTGTTGATGTTGGAAACGGCCAGCGTCAGGTCTACCAGTTCCTCATCGGTGAAATGTTCTTTCACCCGTTTGTAGGTTTCATCCGGTACGTGACAGGCGGTCACCGCTTCGGCCCATGCCAGCGCGGCCCTTTCCCGGTCGGTATAAAACGGCGTTTCCCGCCAGGCGCTCAGACCGTACAGCCGCTGCTCGGTTTCGCCATGCAGGCGGGCGTCTTTCGAATGCATATCCAGGCAATAAGCGCAGCCGTTGATCTGCGATACCCGGAACTCTACCAGCGTACGTAGTGACTCCTCTATCGGGGATTTCCTGAGATAGGCGCCGATTTGAAAAAGCCCTTTGAGGGCGCCGGGCCCTTTTTCCTGAAAGTTAAGTCTTTGTTCCATTTTTATTCTTTTTTGATTTGTTGTATACAGTAATGACAATCGTTTTTCCCGGATTGGACAAATTCCCGGATTTTTTTTTCAGACGAGGATATCGTTCTGCGGCGCGATGGGTGGCGGCAGTTCTTTTTCGCCGATCATTTCACGGAGATCGATCTCTATCGCCCGGCAGATCTGCGAGATGGGCACATCGTTGGCGCTTCCTTCAAACGGGTTCTCCGTGCTTTCCCCCACCTGCACCAAAGACGAGTACATCCAGGATATGATCGCGCTGAAGGGAATGACCAGCCAGATCATATGCCCGCTCATCCACCCCGTTACCCCTTCATTCAGTTTGTCGAACTCCCGCAGCATGCCAAACGGCAGCAGCAGGCAGAACATGCGCATAAAAATGGTATTGATGATGGAATATTGCCGGGGATAAGGGGTGTCTTTGAGCGATTCGCACTGGCCCTGCAGGCTGAAGAAGGTATTGAGTGTCCGCTGCATATCTACAAACTGGGTGGCTACGATCGTTTCGCTGTCATAAATGGCTTTGGCCGTCCGGCTTTGCAGCGCCAGCAGCTGCCCTGCTTTGTTGCGGGCGCCTGCGATATGGTCGAGTTCCTCTTTCGGGATGTATTGGAGCATCTCGTCTTCAAAGGCGTTTTGCCGCTCGGGGATGTTGAAATACCGCCGGTATTCGGCATTATAGCGCGCATCCGCTGTTTCCCATACACGATGCTCCCGCATCTGGTAACGCAGGGCCGTCAGCCATGCCAGGTGGCGGTAGATCAGCGTGCGGGTCAGCTCCGCATCCCTGAAGTAATCGCGGCATACAATGCCCCAGGCCCTGCTGCTGTTGCTGATGCTGGTCCATACGATCTGCGCATCACGGGTGCGGTTGTACGTTTGTGTGTTCTTGAACCCCACGATAAAAGCGGTGGCCGTACCTAACAGCGACACGAACGTCCACGGCACCACCAGCCATTTGATATCGAAAAGCTGGTAGAGCACTACGGGCACGGTGCCCAGTATGATCAACGTGTAGATCTTCCTTCTCGTCCAGAAGAGAAAATCAGAAAGCCTGTATGATTTTCCTATGTGCATGCGTTATGTTTTCATTTTGCGCAGTAGGATTTGCAACCCTTATGCCACAGGAGTAGTCAATTGAAGATCAATCAATTAATCATTACCGGATGGAGGACATTTCACGATATATCGTGAGTAAGCGGATATTACGCTGTATATGGTGAGTCTTTTAGCGAAGTTGGGTACATTTGCCTATATGCATCCTGAAAATAAAAAACACTGGGAGAACGTCTACCAGCAAAAGAGTCCCGCTGAAGTAAGCTGGACGCAGGAGAAGCCGCAAACTTCCCTCGACCTGATCCATAGCTTTGGCATGGACAAATCCGCGCGCATCATCGACATCGGGGGCGGGGACAGTAAACTGGTGGATTTCCTGCTGGATGAGGGGTATGAAAACATTACCGTGCTGGATATATCGGCTGCCGCGCTCGATAAAGCCAAAACGCGGTTAGGGGAAAGAGCAACCCGCGTTACATGGATAGAAAGCGATATCACACAATTCGATGCGCCGGGGGAATACGACATCTGGCACGACAGAGCCACTTTTCACTTTCTGACCACGCCGGAACAAATAAATAAGTACATCGATATAGCGGCTTCGAAAGTCAAAGGTTATATGTCGATCGGCACCTTTTCACATAGCGGCCCGGAAAAATGCAGCGGATTGACTATCAGACGGTATTCTGAAGAAGAGCTTGCTTCCAGCCTGAGCGGCGCTTTCAGCAAACTGAAATGCATCACGGAAGATCATACAACACCTTTTGGCACTATGCAGAATTTCCTGTTTTGCAGTTTTCGCAGAAAATAGCAAGTACGTATATCCCTACACGTACTTGCCGTTTACAACATTATCATTTATTCACAACCGGAAACTGTGATATCCGCAGGTTCGTGCAACCATACGGCACGAGCGTGATCTCTTCTTCTTCCTGAGCCGATTCAAACCGGTAAGTGATGCTGAATGGCAGCGGCCCCGCCATTTCATTATACAATTGCCATGACGGGATGCGCCGGGCTTTTGTTTTGATCTCCACCGGCGCATTTTGCAGGTTCCAGGGGAATTTGTTCAGCGTGTCTTTCTTCTGCACGATGTACTGCTCCGCCAGCTTGTCCCTCTCAGTGCGGATCAAACCATAGTTCCAGGGCGTGGTGGGCCTTACTTCGTAATAGCTCTTGCCGTAATCTATCGGGTCTTTATCATTCTTCACCAGCTTTCTTTCCTCCCCGATCTTCAACGCATACGTGATCGGACCGCGTTCTACCGATGTGGAGTTTTCATGCCACCTGTTCGTATAGATGTGCATGGGCAAGGACAGTTCCACAATATCGCCGGACTTCCATGCGCGCGCGATCTTTACGATCTCACCGCCTTCCGCGTTGTTCCAGTGCTGGCCGTTGATACGGATCGAAGCGCCATTGCACCATTCGGGTATTCTCAAATGGAAAGGGAAGGTCACTTCTTTTGCGGAGGTCGTTAGCGTGAATCTGATCTGCTCTCCGAACGGATAAGTGGTTTCTTCTTTGAAAGCTACATCAACACCATCGGCCACTTTGGTTTTCACGTCGCAGGGGGAATACACCAGCGCGGCCAGTCCTTTGTCTGCCGTAGCATACCAGAGGTTTTGCGTGAACTTGGGCCAGCCCTGGTGCATGTTGGCTGTGCAGCAGGGATAACCGGAAAGCAGGCCGAAGCATAGGTCCGTGCCATCGTGGTTGACTTCAAAATTGCGCATCTTGCGGGTAGCCATCACCTGGTTGGCCTGCTGAAAATACTGCCGGGTCATGAAATCATCCGACACCTGCGCGGGCAGCGCGTTGAAGGCGATCTTCTCCAAATGGTCCGCAAAGCCCACATTGCCGGTGATCTCCAGCATGCTTTCCAGCGAGAACATCATTTCCACCGCCGAGCACAACTCCGATCCCTGTGTGGGATTGTTGCCATGCAGCGCTTCATCACCGCCGTAAAGGCCGTGCGCCATGCCGTTGAATTTGCGGATGTCCGCAAAGCCGGTCTTCACTGCGTCCAGGTATTGCTGCTCGGGATGGCGCTGGTAATAAATCAGCGGTTCCTTGATGCCCTGCGCCAGGTTCACGCAGTGAATGCTTGCCTTGGTGGACAGCATCTCCCTGTCAAGAAATGCATTGGTATAATCAAAGGTTTGCCGATGAATGAGCTCGCCCAGTTCCAGGAGGAATTTGTCGCCGGTGATGTTGTACAGCCAGTACACCACCATCAGGTTATCGCCGCCGCGGTATCTCGCCCAGAAGCTCCAGTGATCGAGCGGTTTATCGGGCAGTTCTTTCAGCTGATAGCGGAAATAGTTGGTCATCAGCTTGATCACCCGCTGATCGTTCGTCGCCGAATAGTATTGCTTCAATACTTTCAGCATCACCATCTTCGGCCACCAGTCATGGCTATGATCCCGCTGCACACCGGGTTCCGGCCCATAATCTTTCGATGGACCGAAGTAGCCGTCCGGCTGCTGGCTGTTGATCGCCCATTCTACCCAGGGTTTGGTTTTGGCGATCAGCTCCTTGTCGTCCAGGATATAAGCCAGCGGCAGCAATCCGTCGATCCAGTATGGACCGCGCTCCCACTGGTCCCCATCCCCGCCGAGCCATCCGTTCCTTTCGTTCATCACCAGCGGGTAGAGCTTGTCCAGGTTACCGGTCGCCCCACTTTTCTGTCTCAGCAACATTTCCTTTAACCATCCCTGCGGCCTGATGGCGCCGAGCGGCAGCTCCTGGTAAGGATTCTGGCGTAAGGGCGCGCGGCTGTAAACTGTTTCCTGCGCTGATGTTTGCAATGCCATTCCCAACCAGAGGACCGGCAACATGAATAATCTTCTCATAATCTGCTTTGTTCGCTATTGAAGTTTAGGATTTGAATTGACGGCTGACTGCGGGATCATGAACACCGTTCTGTCCGTGCCCTGCGGCTTGTGGGACAGCCAGCTTTTGGTGGTGAATACGCCGAAGCGGATGTTATCCCTGCGCCGCTGCGCTTCCCATGCGAATTCCCATCCCAGCTCGTCCATGAACCGGCCGTACTGCACGGCGCCGGTATGGCCGGGGTCCACGATGTTGTAGTTCTGCACGAAGCCGTACTGGTAGCCGCTGTTTTGCAGCAGCATGGCGCCCGTCACGGTAGCTTTGGCGGGGTCGGTGAAACTACGGTCACGCACCTCCGATACCAGCAGCGCGGCGCCGTCTTCATCGCCGCTGCGCAGCAGGCATTCCGCTTTCATCATCAGCACCTGCGCATACCGGAAGAAGGGGAAGTCGTTCCCCAGGTCAAAACGGGCGCCCACTCTTACATCGAATTTGTTCATGCGGTAGCCTTCCGCTTCGCCGGTAAACAGGCCGTCGGGCAGGTCTTTGGTGAATACCAGGTTCTGGCCGGCGTCGTCATAAGAGCCTTTCAGCGGCGTCACGCCGTCCAGCGCGAACTGCGGGCCCATCAGCCAGGTATCTTCCAGCCGTTTGTCCGCCGGATCATAAGTATCAATGAACTGTGAAACGCCCATCGCGGAGCCGGAGCCCCAGGGAGTGACCTGCATGTTGCGTTTGTCTTTCAGCGCGCCATGCCAGGAGAACATGTCTACGAAGAAACCGCCGCCCTGGTTCTCGTCAAAGGGAATGGCGAAAACGATCTCCGGGGAATTTTCATTCTGCGTTTTGAACACGTCGCGGAATACCGCTTCCAGGTCATATTTATCCGCAATGATGATGTCGTTGCATTCTTTCAGGCACTCCTGCCATTTTGCTTCGCCGGTGTACACCTGTGCGTTGAGGTAGATGTTGGCCAGCAGCGCTTTGGCGGCCCACTTGTTAAACCGTCCGTACATCGGCCTTCCCGCTTCTTCGTTGAGGGATGGGATGGCCGCTGTCAGCTCCGTCACAATGAAATCATATATCTGGCGGCGGCTGGCCTTTTCAGGAAGATCGGTAGCGGTAGTGGTCACCAGTGGCGCGTCACCAAAGTTATCGCAAATCAGCCAGTAAAAGAACGCTCTGGCGGTGCGCATTTCAGCGACCAGGGCTTCCTTGCTTACGCCGGAAGGTGCGGGCACCTTGTCGGTTTCCAGTTGCTCGATCACCCTGTTGGCGTTGATCACGCCGCGGTAAAAGGCGTTCCACATGTTCAGCAGCTGCGGGTTCTCCGAATTCCAGGTATGCAGGTGCATCCGTTTGTAGATGCCGCCGTCGTCCCAGCCGGAGGGGTTGGCGGGCATCACCAGTTCATCGGATGTGGTTTCCTGCACCATGTAAAAATTGGTATGACCGAAAAGGTTTCGCATGTTGGCATATACGATGCCCATGGCCTGGTAAGCGTCTTTATAATTATAGGTCTGCTCCGTTACGTCGGAGAACACGGTTTCGTCCAGGTCGTTATTGCAGGCGCTGAATACCGCGGGAGTGAGCAGCAGCGCCAGGGTATATCTGATGATGGATTTCATGGAAAAACTGTTTTAAAAGGTGAAGGAAGCGCCGAGGGTGTAAGTGGTGGTGGAAGGATAACGGTTCTTGTCGTCCAGCCCGGGCGTGAGGCCCACCACGCGCACTTCAGGGTCTATCCCTTTGTAGCCGGTGAAGGTGATCAGGTTGGAGCCGGAAGCGTACACTCTCAGGGCTTTTATCGCCATTTTCCCCAACGTGAAATTGTATCCGAGGGTAATGTTGTCGATCTTCCAGTAGTCGCCGTCCTCGATGTAGTAGCTGACGTAGTTGAGGGACTGGTCATCCGCCAGCGGCCGTTTGCCGTATACGTTATCATATGCGGTGGACAGCAGGTTCCCGCGGGTGAGCATCACCGGCGCATCGTAGAACATGCGGGCCGTGTTCAGAATCTGGAAGCCGAAAGCGCCGCGCATGGTGATGTTCAGATCGAAATTCTTATAGTTGAGGGTGTTGTTCCAGCTCAGGTAATGTTTGGGAAGCCCGTTGCCGATGATCTGCTTGTCGTCCGCCTGTTGATCGGCGATGGGTTTTGGATTCCCGTCTTTTCCTTCGATGATCCAGTGACCATCATCATCAATATCCACCGACCTGAATCCCCAGAAATTACCGATCGGCTGCCCGATCTGCACGCGGCTGATGGCCTGCTGGATGGGCTCCCCGGTAGTACCGGCGTCAAAGTAGCCACTCGCCAGCTGGAAGTTTTTGTCCGACAGCGAGAGCAGCTTGTTCTTGTTGGTGGAAAAGTTCAGCGAGGTGTTCCATTGAAAATCTTTCTGATCGATGGCCGCTACGTTCACCTGGAACTCAATGCCCTTGTTCTCCATGGAAGCCGCGTTCGCACGGATGGTGTTGTAGAGGTAGGGAGGCGTGGGCACGGTATAGTCCAGCAGCAGGTCCCTGGTCGTGCGTTTATAAAGATCAATGGAACCGGTGATGCGGTTGTCCAGGAAGCCGTAATCCAGCCCGATGTTCGTTTCTTCCTTCTTTTCCCAACGCAGGTCGGGATTCGCATTGGTAGAGGGATTAATGGTTTGTATCCATTGCCCGTCGATCAGCGTATAAGTATCGAAGTTCAGGCGGTTGAGCGACATGTAGGGATCGATCGGTTCGGTGCCGGTGATGCCGAAGCCGCCGCGCAGCTTCAGCGCGGAGACGAAGGTTGCATTTTCCATGAACGCTTCGTTCGCGATGTTCCAGCCGAGAGAGATCGCCGGGAAATTACCGTACTTGTTGTTGGCCCCGAACTTTGAAGATCCTTCCCTGCGGATGCTCGCCATCAGCAGGTACCTGTTCTTGTAGCTGTAGTTCAACCTGAAAAAGAAACCGATCAGCTTGTTCTCGCTCTGGTAGGAGTTCTGTGGCGCTTCGCCGCGTTTCAGCGCAAGGCCCGCGCCCATGTTGTTGTAGGAAAAATCATCCGTCGGGAAGTCCCAGTTCTGCATCCAGTAATCCTGGTAATTGGTCTGCCGCCAGCTGTATCCTCCGAGCACGGTGAAGTCGTGGTCACCGATCCGCTTGTCGTAATTGGCGGTCAGCTCCAGCAGGTTTTCTTCGGTGCGGGTGGTGCCGCGGGAGGCGTATCCGTTCCTGCCGTCGTGCAGCGTGGAGTAATGGCGTTTGGTTTCATAATATCCCCTGACGCTGTTGTACAGGTCACGGGAGCCGAGCAGCATGATGTCCAGATTCTTCACCGGCGTATAGGTGATGGTGCCGATGGTCCGCAGGTTGCTGTTCTGGTTCAGGCCCTGCGTTTCTTCCAGCAGCGATACCGGGTTGGCATAATCCGTTTTATCGGTATGCTCGGTCCAGTTGCCGTCCGCATCCCTGACAGGATCGGTGGGATTATAAGTGAGGCCGTTGCGGTACACATCGCCACGGTAGCTGCCGCCATCGGAACCGGAAAAGAACTGCTGCTGGTAACCGCCGAGGTTCGCGCTCAGCTTGAGCTTGCCGTCAAACATCTTATGATTGACCTCGATGCGGGGGTAGAGGATGTTGTTGTTGGATTTCCTGATCAGCCCTTCGGTTTTGCGGTAGTTGAGGTTCACGATGTAGCTCGTGTTCTGCGAACCGCCTTTCAGGCTGACGTTGTAGACCTGTGAAAATGGCCGCTGCGTTACTTCGTCCAGCCAGTTGGTGTTGGCGCCGTAGTCGTATGCGCCGGGCTTGCCCTGCGCTACCAGCTGGCGGTATTGACCGGCATCCATGAAGTCCAGCCGCCGGGTGATATGCTGCGTGGTGAAGTAAGTATTCACATCGATCGTTGGCGCGGATGCAACGCGGCCTTTTTTCGTGGTGATCAGGATCACGCCATTGGTGCCCCGCGTGCCGTAGATCGCCGCGGCGGAGCCGTCTTTCAGCACATCGATCGATTCAATATCTTCCGGCGCCACCGTGGTGAGCGTGCCGGGCACGCCATCGATCAGCACCAGCGGCGAAGTGCCGGAAAGTATCGTGGTGATGCCTCTCAGGTTGATCTGCGCCGTGCTGGTGGGGTTGGCGTCTGTAGTCACCACATTCAGCCCGGCCACCTTGCCGCGGATCAGTTGCGCCGCATCGGTAACGGCGCCTTTCACGAAGTTCTCCGACTTCACGCTGGCAATAGCAGTGGTCACCCGCTCGCGCTTTTGCGTGCCGTAACCTACCACCACAACGGCATTGAGGGATGTTTCCTGCGCGGTCATCGTTACGTTCACCGTGGTGCCGTTGCCGAGCGCCACCTCCTGCGAAGCATACCCTATGAAGCTGAAAACCAGTGTACCGGCATTTTCCGGCAGGCGGATGCTGTATTTACCGTCCGCGCCGGTGACGGTGGCGATCTGCCCGCCTTTCTGCCGCACGCCCACGCCGGGCAGCGGCGTACCGGATTCATCGGTGACAGTGCCGGAAATGGTTACGTCCCGGAAAATGATACGGCTTCCATGCCCTGAAGCGGGCGGAAAGATCCTGGTTGCGCCGGAAGTAAGCGGCATTGCCCCCGGCATTTTTGCGTAACTGTTGGAACATGGAACTGCCGCAATCAGCAATTGCAGCGCAACGCAGGTTGAGATAGGTAAGCGTTTTTTCATGATGAGGAATTTGTTTAATAATATTGGTCTGGCCGGTGACATATGTATGCAGGCATTGTAGTTAATTTCCGGGCGGATGGTTGACATATCCGCCGCATTCACATCAGCAGGTCAAAGTAAATCCAATAAAAAATCACCGGCTTAACCCTCCGTATCAAAATTCACCCAATTTGTATCACCGCTTTTTTACCGGGCCTTTTTGCGGGCGTTTTTTCTATTTTTGGAATAATCACATGGGGATGAAATATTGTTTGCAGCTGATTGCTTTGCTGGCCGCTTCCGGCATCGTATACGGCCAGCCGTTCTACTTCCGGCACTACCAGGTGGAAGACGGACTGGCCAACAACACCGTGTTCACTGTTTTCCAGGATACGCGGGGCTTCATGTGGTTCGGCACCAAAGAGGGCCTCAACCGGTTCGACGGCATCACGTTCAAAGCGTTCAATATGCCGCAGGACAACCGGCGCGAGGCCAGGGAATTTGTATACAGCATCGATGAAGGAATGAACGGCAGACTGTGGGTAGGCACGCGGAAAGGACTGTACCGGTTCGATCAGCAAAAGGAAACGCTTTCACTGCTCCGGCCAACGCGGAACACCGAGATACTGGAAGTGCTCTCCAACGGCGAGGGGAAGATATGGTTCACCTCAAACCTGCAACTGTATTGCTTTGACGAGCGAACACAGCGTACCCGGCTATACGATTTCAGGAACGGTAAACGGCGGATGATATCGGCCATCTGCATCGCACCGGATAATACGGTGTGGGCATGCTCCTCAGACGGCTGTCTGTTTAAATACAATGCCGCAAAAGACAACTTTGACACGGCATGCACACCTTCAGAAGCCGGCGATAACCTGAAGGAGATCAGCACCATATCCTGCAGCCCCGATGGAGGCATCCTGATCGGGACCATCCGCGGGCTCACGCATTTCGATCCCGTCAGTAAAACGTTCCGGCCGCTGCTCGGTCAACCGCTGGGGGACAAACCGGTCTACGTCCGCGATATTCTTTTCATCTCAGAGGATGAATACTGGATCGCTTCGGAATCGGGCATTTACAGCTGCAACCTGAAAAGCAACCACCCCATCCATCTCGTCAAAGAAGCATCCAACCCCTACTCCATTTCAGACAATGCGGTCTACAAGCTGTACAAGGATAACGAAGGCGGTATCTGGTGCGGAACGTACTTCGGCGGTATCAACTACTTCCACAACCGGCACAGCACCTTCAAAAAATATTTCCCCGGCAGCAGCGCCCGCAGCCTGAGCGGGAACGCCGTCCGCGAGCTGTGCGCAGATGGTGAAGGGCATTTGTGGATCGGCACCGAAGACGCGGGACTGAACAAGCTCGACCTGCTTTCGGGAAACATAACGCGGGTACAGATGCCCGCAACGAACATCCACGGCCTGCTGACCGACGGCGGCGAGCTTTGGGTGGGTACTTTCCAGCAGGGTCTGGACGTGCTGGATATCCGGACCGGCAAACGGCTGCGCCATTACAATGCCGATCCCGCGGGCAACGGGCTCAAGTCCAACTTCATCATCACCTTCTGTAAAACCAGGACCGGCGACATCCTGTTGGGCACCAGCTATGGCCTGTACCGCTACCTGCGGCAGACCGGGCGGTTTGCGCATGTACAGGAAGTGCCGGAACACAGCTATGTGCTGTCGGTTTTTGAGGAAGAAGACGGAACGGTATGGGTCGGCACCGTTGGCAACGGCCTGTATTATTTCAACACCACCACCGGCGAAAAAGGGAACTTCCGGAATGACCCGCGTAACAGCAGCAGCCTCAGTAGCAACAGCGTCTGCGGTATTTTCGGGGACAGCCGCCGGCAGCTCTGGATATCCACTGAAGGCGGCGGCGTATGCCTGCTTGCGAAAGGCGCCCGCAGCTTTACCCGGTTCAATACCGATTCCGGATTGCCGGGCAATATGGTGTACAAAGTGCTGGAAGATAAAAACAACAACATCTGGATCAGCACCTCGCGCGGACTGGCACAATACGATCCCGCGGCAAAGCGCTGGAAAATATTCACCAAAGCACACGGCCTGCTTACGGACCAGTTCAACTACAACTCCGGCTACCGCGATCCGGAAGGCCAGCTGTACTTCGGAAGCGTGAAGGGCCTGATCAGCTTCGATCCGCAAAGCATAGCGCCCGATGCTTCCGGCATGCCGGTGTACATCACCAGCTTCCAGGTCAACAACCAGGAGCTGCCCATCGGCAGCGCCGCGCTGCCACATTCCATCACCTGCACCGATACCATTACGCTGGCATATGACCAGTCATCCTTCACACTCGGCTTTGCCGCGTTAACCTATATCGCGCCGGAAATGACGCAATACGTTTACCGGCTGGACGGACTGGAAAAAAAGTGGACGCATCTTACCACCAACCGTAAAGTCTATTTTACAGACCTCTCGCCCGGCGAATATATTTTCAGGATCAGGCAGGCCGGCGACCGGCAACATGCGGAGAGCAGGCTGGTGATCATCATCGCCCCGCCCTTCTGGCAAAGCCCCGCCGCGTACTTCGTGTATGCGCTGCTGGTGGTATTGCTCGTGTATATGATCGTAAGAACGTATCACCGCCGGCAGAAAGAAAGGCACCGGCGAAAGCTCGCGCTGTTCGAACAGGAAAAAGAAAAAGAGATCTACCGCGCGAAGATCGAGTTCTTCACCAACGTAGCCCATGAGATCCGCACGCCGCTGACTTTGATCAAAGGGCCGCTGGAAATGGTGATGGACAACGTCGGGGAGCAACCGGGCATACAAAAGAACCTGAAAAACATCGAAAAAAATACCGAACGGCTCATCAGCCTCACCGATCAGCTGCTGGACTTCCGCAGCACGGAAAACAAAGGGTTTTCCCTCAGCTTCGTGCAGGCCAATATTCCGAAGCTCGCGAGAGAGTACTTCCTGACTTTCGCGCCCGCCGCGGAAAAGCAATCGCTGTCTTTCAGGATCGAGCTGCCGGAAAAGGGCTTTCAGGCATTCATTGACGTGGAGGCATTTTACAAGATCATGGGCAACCTGATCGGCAATGCGATCAAATATGCGTCGCGACAGGTGATGGTGCAGGTATTTCCTCCGGGGCCGGAAGACACGTTCAGCATTACGGTCAGCAACGATGGCGAGATCATTCCCTGGCAGTTCCGGGAAAAGATCTTCGAGCCGTTCTTCCGGCTTACAGCCACGGGGCAACCCGGTTCCGGCATCGGCCTGTCGCTCGCCCGCGCGCTTACCCAGCTGCATAACGGAACACTGGCGCTACAGCAGCCAAACGATATTTTCAACGTTTTTGTACTGACGCTGCCGGTACATCAGGCAATAGAATTTAAATTGTATGCAACCAACGCTCCTGATCGTAGACGATAATAAAGAGATACTGGAATTCGTGGAAGAAATTCTCGGCGAAGAATACCAGGTCATCAAAATGACCGATGCCACCGCGGCGCTGGAAACGCTGCGTACCAGCTCCGTTCAGCTGGTGATCAGCGATGTGATGATGCCGGTGATGGATGGTTTTGAATTTTGCAAAAGGATCAAGTCGGATATTGAATGCTGTCACATTCCGGTCATCCTGCTAACGGCGAAAAACACCATGATGTCCCGCATAGAGGGACTGGAGCTGGGCGCGGACGCCTACATCGAAAAACCATTCTCCCCCCGTCACCTCAAAGCGCAGATCGCCAACCTGATCGCCAACAGGAACATGATCAGGGAATACTTCGCGAAATCCCCGCTGGTGCACATGAAATCCATGGCCAGCGGCAAAGCGGACGAAGCATTCCTCGAACGGCTGAACGATGTGATCGTGCAGCATATGGACAAAACGGAACTCGACGGCGAATACCTCGCGGAATTGCTCAATCTCAGCCGCCCCACCCTCTACCGGAAAATAAAAGCGATCTCCAACCTCACGCTCAACGAGCTGATCAACCTGGCAAGACTGAAGAAAGCGGCGGAACTGCTGGCGGAAGGGCACTACCGCATCTTCGAGGTATCCAACATCACCGGCTTCAGTTCACCGAACCACTTCAACCGCATCTTCTATAAACAGTTCAGCATGTCCCCTTCCAGCTTCATCAAAAGCAAAAGAGGCGGCCCGGATCAATGATATCCCTGGTTCTGCGTCAGCTGGTCATTTACCAGCCGTTCCTGTGTGGGGATCGGGTACAGCGCTTCGAAAGATGAAAAAATATAATCGCTGTTGGAGTAAGGTATGCCTTGCCTGCCTACCGTCGGATCTGCTTTTTCCCTGGCGGCATAAGCGTTGAGGAACAGCGCCAGCTCTTCAGGTGTTTTGGTGCGTTTGAGATCGAACCAGCGATGGTTCTCGAATGCCAGCTCCACCCTTCTTTCTTTCAACACGGCAGCCCTGAAGGTTACCTGGTTCAGTCCGCTCAGCGGCAGCAAGCCCGCCCGCTCCCGTACTTCGTTCAGATAGCCGTAAGCGTTAGCCGGGCCTGATTGCTCGTTGATCGCTTCCGCGAGCATCAGCAGCACGTCCGCATATCTTAATACCGGCCAGTTATCATCGGTGCGGGTGTAAATGGTATGCGGATGATTGTACTTGTTGATATACGGCACCGGCACCCACGCTCCTGCTCCATTCGTATACCCTTCTTTCAGCGATACGTCCTTGCGTTTGTCGTTCGGCTCATAAGCGGCGATCATGTCTTTTGTAGGCGTGTTCCATCCGCCGGGCCGGCTTTGCGCGAAGCCGGTCACCGCGCCGGCGGAGAGCCTTGGCGCGAAGGTGTAGATAAAGCTGCTCCATTCGCCCAGGTCGTTGCCGCCCTGGTACTGCACCTCGAAGAGCGATTCCAGGCCGTTCTTTTTCTGCGGATCAAAAACATCCGCGTAAGACGGCAGCAGCGCGTAGCCCAGCGGTAATATCTGCTGCAGGGTGGTGACCGCCTCCGGATAATTTTTCCGGGTGAGATACACCTTGCCCAGCAGGCCCAGCGCGGCCCCTTTGGTGGCGCGGCCCGTGCCGGCGGCGTCGTACTTTTCCGGCAGCGAAGCCGCCGCGGCCTTCAGGTCGCTTTCGATCTGCGCATAGACTTTTTCCTGCGGCTCGCGCAGGTATTCCCATGCTTCTGACAGTTGTTTGATGGGCTTGGTAATGAGGATCACATCCCCGAAATATTGCGTCAGGTTAAAGTAATAGTACGCACGCAGAAATTGCAGCTGGCCCTGGTATTCCTGTTTCACGGAATCCGGGATGGAAGCCGGCTCCATTCTTTCGAGCGTGGTATTGATGTTGTAGAGCGCGTTGTAATACGCGGTATACATGTCCCGGATATTGACGCTGCCCGCTGTCACCGTATAAAATTCAAATGCTTCTATTTTATCCGCCTGCCCCCTGTCATCCGGATTAAAATCAATGGTGGTGTTGTCCGTAGGCAGTTCGTTGAACATCCACTGGTTGTTCATAATACCCTGCAACTGCCCATAGACGCCGTTCAGCGCCTGCTCCGCCTCTTTCTGGTCTTTATAAAAATTATCCGCATTCACTTTTGTAGGGTCCGTTTTATCGAGGTACTTGTTACAGGAGAGCAGCCAGCAACACGTTATCAAGCCTGTTATGATGATGATCGGTTTCATATCCATGCAGTTTTAAAAAGAAAGATTTGCGCCAATAGAAAATGTTCTGGGTACCGGGTAAGCCTCATCGTCCAGACCCGGATTGGTGCCGCCGTTATTGTCCACATCCGGGTTGTTGCCGGGATAGTTTGTGATGAGGAAAAGGTTATCCGTGCTCAGGTACAGCCGTACCTGGCTGAAACCAAGGGTTGATTTGGGAATCGTGTAGCCGAGGCTCACGTTCTTTATCCACATGTGACTGGCATCGTAGATGTAGCGCGAATTGCTTTCCCTTGACCACTTCCAGGTATTGGTAGTGCCGATCTTTCCCGCGCCGGGGTTCGATTCGGACCGCCACCGTTCCTTGCTTTCCACACCTACGTTGAATACGCCGTCCAGGTTCATGGTAGAGGATTCTATCTGCCGGAACAGGTCGTATTTCTGCGCGCCCAGCAACAGTACGCTCAGGTCAAAATTCTTATAGTCGGCGCCCAGCGTCAGTCCCCAGTTGAACTTGGGATAAGGGTTCCCTATTTCCACCATGTCCGTCTGATCATAAGACACCACGCCATCGCCATTGACATCCTCGTATTTGTATACGCCGGGAATGGCGCCGTCCTGCGTGGGCGATGCATCGATCTCCGCCTGGTTCTGGAAGATGCCGAGCACTTTGTAGCCGTAGATCATTCCAATGGGGCGGCCGGGTTTGGAAACGTTGTAATCGCCGTACATCGTGCCGTTCCATATTTCGTCGTTTGCACCCTGGATCTCCAGCACCTTGTTGCGGTTGAAGGAAATATTGAAGTTGCCGTTGAAGCCCACTTCACCGATCCGCGTGCGGTAGTCGATTCCCAGCTCCACACCGCGGTTCCGCACCTTCCCTACATTGGACCAGGTGGTGGTAAAACCGGCGATGGCGGGCAGCTGAATGGGCAGCAGCATATCGCTGGTGATCCTGTTATAATATTCGGCGGTGAAGTTCAGCTTGCCGTCAAAGGCGGATAAATCCAGCCCCACGTCCAATTGCTTCGACCGCTCCCACCGCAATTCCGGGTTGGCAAATGCGCTGATCACCTTTCCACCCACGAAGTTGTTGTTCAGAATATAATTGTTCAGCGCCATCAGCGGCAGGCTGGTGTAGTTGCCGATGTCATTGTTGCCCGTTACGCCCCAGCTGGCGCGCAGCTTGAGGTCGTTCAGCCAGGGCATCTCCGGCATGAAAGGCTCGTCTGAAAGACGCCATCCTACGGACACGGCGGGGAAGCTGCCATACCTGTTGGCGGAGCCGAAGCGGGAGCTGCCTTCCCGCCTGAAGGTGGCGGAGAACAGGTACCTGTCCCGGAAGGAATAGTTCAGCCGCCCGAAGAAAGCGATCATGCTCCAGCTGTATTCCGTGGTGCTGACGGTCTTCAGGGTGGCGTTGCTCAGGTAGGGCGTGAGGTCGTCAGGGAACTGGCTGCCGCCGCCGTCGATGCCTTTTACCGTTTCTTCCTGCGCCGTAAAGCCGGCCAGCACATCCACATGATGTTGCCCGAAATTATTGTCGTACGTCAGCAGCTGATCGGAGGCGAGATTGATCGTGCGGTAGGAATTATCCGCTTCGGAAGCATCCCTCGGCGGCGGCGCATTGATGCCCGCAATGGTGGACGGCACGAACTGTTTGTAGGAATCATATTTGAGCCTTGCGTTCAGCGCTGTTTTAAATTTGAAGTGCCGCAAAAAAGAAAATTCCACGAAACCGCTGGACAGAATATCGCCGCTTTCATCGCCGCGTTCTACTTCGTTGAGGAACTGTACCGGGTTGAAAAATCCGAAAACACCGTCGTGCCCGCCGATGTAGCTGTTATAGGAGCCGTCTTCATTATACACCGGTTCGCGCGGGTCCAGCAGCAGGGCAGCGCCTACCAGGTTGTCCCGGCCTTCGGTGATGTATGCATTTTCTTTTGAGTAGGAAATGTTCGTGTTCAGCCCCATGTTGATGAAGCTGTTAATTTTCCCGCCGATGTTGGCGCGGACGGAATAGTTTTTAAATGACGTGTTGATGAGCGCGCCCTCCTGGCTGATATACCCCAGCGACACGAGGGAGCGGATATCGCCTTTGCCGCCGGAGAAGGTAACGTTGTAATCCTGGAAGGAGGCGTTTTGCTGGAGGATCTCTTCGTACCAGTTGGTGGAATACTTTGTTTGTTCCGGGTAGCGGAAATCCAGCGGCACTTCATCCAGCGAGGGTTCGCGGTGTTCAAAATAGCGGATCTTGTCCATGAAGATGTCCTTTTTGAACTGTGCGAAATCCGGTCCGTTCAGCACTTTTGTTTTCCTGGATTCGGGAATGTTCTGAATGCCGTAGTTGGCGGATATCATCATGCTGTTCTTGCCTTCCTGGGCGTTCTTTGTAGTGATGAGCACCACGCCGTTTGATCCTCTTGCGCCGTAGATGGCGGTAGAAACAGCGTCTTTCAGGATGGTCACGGTAGCGATGTCGTTCGGGTTGAGGTTTTGCCCTACGGAGGTGCCTACCGGGAAGCCGTCGATGATATACAGCGGTCTGCTGCCCGCGCCCAGCGAGCCGAGGCCCCGCACGACCACGGAGAATTCCCGGCCGGGGGCGCCGGAGTTCTGCTTCACGGTGACGCCGGGCGCCTGTCCCTGCAGCAGGCGGCTGACATTGGCCGCGGGCACATCCCGCAGTTTCGAAACGTCGATGGTGGAGATGGCCGCGGTCACATCGCGCTTCCGCTGGGAGCCATAGCCCAGCACCACCACTTCGTTGAGGCCCTGGTTGCTGAGCGACAGCTGCACATTGATGAGGGGCGAAGTGCCCACCGTCACTTTCTCCGTTTCAAAACCGATGAACTGAAAGACGAGCGTATCGCCGGCCTTTGCCTGGATCGCATACTGGCCGTTCGCCATGGTGGTGGTGCCGGTGCGGGTGCCGCTGACCAGCACGGTAACGCCGGGCACGGGGGCTTTATCCGGACCGGTCACCGTGCCTTTTACGGAAACCTGTTGCGAGAATACATGCGTTCCCGTTAGCATCAAAATGAACAATAGGTAATAATAGCGCATAAGATGATCACTTTTAACGTTCTTTAAATTTTACCACTGCCACGGGGAAAGGTTCGAGGCGGAGGCTATTGCCGTTCGCGCAATTCCCTTCCCTGGTTGTAAGTCCAGCATACCTCCTCCACCACCTGCAAGGCAGGCGTGGTTTTGGAAACAACCGTAGTGTCATTCCAGTGGATAGTAACAGCAGGGTCCTGCGCACGAAGCGAACAGCTGAAGAAACAGGACAGCATGCAGATCAGCAGTAGAAGCCCCGGACGTGGAAACAGGATGGCGTTTTCATGTCAGTAATACTACTCACAGCAGGGATATTTTTATTCCAAAATCTGATTCATTAACTTCAATTTTTGACTTATTTTTGGATAGTATAGCCCGGGATCAGGATATTCAATAAATCGAGAAACTCTCCCGTATGAAAAACACGCTTTTCGCCAATGTAAAGTATCCTGCCTTCAGTGAAGAAGATGAAAACTGGGGATTGACCGTCGCCTCCGTGGGCTACCAGTGTATCGCGCCCTTTTCGGCGTACCCGCCTAAAGGACATCCTTCTCCTTACTGGTTCAATCCATCTACCGGCAGAACATTGCAGGAATACCAGCTGATCTACATCACCAAGGGGAAGGGATATTTCAGCTCCGCGCATCTCGGCCAGCGCATGCCGCTGGAAGCCGGGGAACTGCTCATGCTTTTTCCGAATGAATGGCATACCTATTACCCGGAAAGGAAGGACGGCTGGAGCACTTACTGGGTGGGATTTAAAGGGGGCTTTGCGGACAACCTCGTGAACCGCAATTTCTTTCAGAAAACGCATCCGATCTATCACATCGGCTTTAACGAACTGATCGTTGATCTATTTAATGATATCATCGAGATCACCAAACAGGAAAAAACCGGGTTTCAGCAGATCACTTCCGGGATGACCATGCATCTGCTGGGATTGTTGTATTACATCATCCGCAACAACCAGTTCGAGCATAACAACGTGATCCATAAAATTGAACAGGCGCGTTTGCTGATGCGCGAGCACCCCGGCGGTGATATCAGCCTGGAAGAAATTGCGTCGTCATTGAACATGAGCTATTCCTGGTTCCGCAAAATGTTCCGGCAATACACCGGCCTCTCGCCCACGCAGTACCAGTTGCAGATAAAGCTGCGGAAAGCCAAGGCATTGCTGCTCGGCTCTTCCATGACCATCAAGGAAATTGCGTTCCTGCTGAATTTTGAATCCGCCAATTACTTCACACTTTTTTTCAAGCAGAAAACGGGGATCACGCCCGGCACTTTCAGGACCACCTGCCGCGGGAAGCTGGACGGTCCGCTGGAATTTCCGCTGTCATACTAACCCGGATACGAAGTAAAAATTTGCAGCAAAACCCTGGCATATTTTATACTTTTGCCCGGCATGTTTTCAACCATCGTATCCATCATACTCATCAGCTTTCTGGCCACACTGGTCCGTTCCACTTTCGGGTTCGGGGAATCGCTGATCGCGGTCCCGCTCATGGTGCTCTTTATCCCGCTGGACGTAGCCGTTCCGTTATCCGTGCTGATGTCCATTTTTGTTGCATTGGTAGTGGTGATACAGGACCATAAGGAAATTCATTTCAGCAGCGCGCGCTGGCTGATCCTGTTCGCGCTTTTGGGCATTCCTGTCGGATTGCTGATCCTCACCTGCGGAAACGAATACTGGGTAAAAATTGTACTCGGCATATTGATTGTATTATACAGCGGCTATTCCCTGCTGGCGAAGAACGCTCCCCTGCTGGAACAGGACAGCCGCGGCTGGCTTTTCGTCTGCGGATTTTTGTCCGGCGTGCTTGGCGGGGCTTATGGCCTCAACGGGCCGCCGCTGATCGTGTATGGCAATATGCGGAGATGGAGCGCGAAACATTTCCGCGCCACGCTGCAGGCTTACTTTTTACCCGCCAGCTTTATCGGCGTGGTCGGTTATGCCGTACAGGGATTATTGGGGTGGACCGTGATAAAATACTTTCTGTTCTGCCTGCCTGCTATGATACCCGCCATCTTCCTCGGCCGGTATTTTAACCACCAGCTGCATGGGCGGCCGTTCTTCCGGTATGTTTACGGAGGGCTGATCGTCATTGGGCTGCTGCTGATCGTTTTCACCGTATCCGGTTTGAAAAGCTGATTTCTCACCACTGATCAATAATTCAGTATTTTATTCCACAGGATAAGTTATATTGACATCTGTTTTCAATATTAGTTAATCGATTTAGCACCACACGAATGATGCATGTTAGATGCCTGCCAGGTTTTGTCCTGCTACTGCTGCTCACTGTCACGGGCAAAAGCCAGTCCACTTACACAAAGTATGTGAACACCTTCATCGGCACCGCGCCGCTGACCGATCCGAAAATACTCGGCTATGAGCTGCCCGAAGGATGGCGGTCATGGGCGGGGCTTACCTTTCCCGGCAGCTCGCTGCCAAACGCCATGGTGCAGCTGAGCCCTATGACGGAGTATGGCTCCGGCGCGGGTTATGAGTATGAGGATTCCGTTATTTATGGCTTCACGCATACCAACAAGGGCCACTGGAACCTTTGCAACATTCCCATATTGCCGCTTTCCAATCCCGGTGAAACTTACGGATCAAGATTCTCGCACAAAAGAGAAAGCGCTTCACCCGGCTTCTACCAGGTATACCTCGATGATTACAAGGTGAACGTAAGCCTCACCTCTACCCTGCGCTGCGGGTTTCACCGGTACGAATACACGAACAACACCGGCAGGCAGATACTCTTCGATCTGGCAAGGGCCAATAACCGGGTGTCTGACTGGAACATTGAACAAGTGGGCAGCAACGTGCTGCAAGGCTATCAGCGCACCGGCGAACGCATCTATTTCTACGCGGTGCTGAATACGGATATCGAAAAGCTGGAAAAGAAAGAAGAGGGCAAACGCAGCGGCAACGCCATCGTTCATCTCAAGAATGGCGCGGGACCGGTTGAGCTGAAAATAGGCATATCGTTCGTCAGCATGGAAAATGCAAAGCAGAACCTTGAGCAGGAGATCGGGAAGCAATCTTTCTCCGATATCCGTAAAGCAGCAAACCGCACCTGGGAAAAACTCCTCTCCAACATACAGGTAAAAGGCGGAACGGACAAACAAAAGGAAATGCTGTATTCCTGCCTCTACCGTTCCTTCCTCTGGCCGGCCCTGCGCAGCGATGTGAACGGCGAATACAGGGATGCCAAACGCAACGTGGTAAAAGCGGACTTTAATTATTACACCGAAC
Organism: Chitinophaga cymbidii; assembly: GCF_007992715.1. Taxonomy (GTDB): domain Bacteria; phylum Bacteroidota; class Bacteroidia; order Chitinophagales; family Chitinophagaceae; genus Chitinophaga; species Chitinophaga cymbidii. The sequence goes on along the minus strand of NZ_BKAU01000002.1, from coordinate 947,673 downwards.
CTTCCCTGTGGGACACCTACCGGAACAAGGACGTACTGCTGGGCCTGATCTCGCCGAAGGTGACGCTCGATGTGATCAAATCCATGAAAGACGTGGGCGATAAAAGGGGTTTCATTCCAACTTTCTTTCATGGCGACCATGGCGCTTCGTCCATTGCCGGCGCTTACCTGAGAGGAATTGATGATTTTGATATAAAAGGCACGTATGAAATATTGCTGAAGAATGCGAACGTAGAAGGCGGCGCGCGCCCGCATATCCGCGAATACATCGAAAAAGGATACATTTCCGATCCTGATATTCCCAATCCACATGTAGAAACAAAAGCAAAAGCCGGTGTTTCAAAAACGCTGGAATATGCGTATGACGATTATTCGGTGGCGCAGATAGCAAAAAAAATCGGTGATACGGCCAACTACCGCATCATGATGGCCCGTTCAAAGAACTACAAAAATGTTTTTGATCCGTCTACACGGTTCATGAGAGGCAGGCTGGAGAATGGCGACTGGATAACACCCTTCAATCCCCAATACCCTTACTACGAATACATGTACCGGGAAGCCAATGCCTGGCAGGTATCGTTTTTCGCGCCGCATGACATGCCGGGGCTGATAGCGCTGTATGGCGGGAAAGAAGGATTTGAATCAAAGCTGGATTCTCTTTTCACGGTGCCCTGGAACCCGAAGCACATTGCCCGGAACGTGGAAACGATGATCGGCCAGTACTGCCACGGCAACCAGCCGGACCATGAAGCGCCTTTTGCTTATTATTTCATCGGCAAGCCGGAAAAATCCCAAAAAATGATCGACACGATCCTGAACAGCCTGTACGGCATCGGTGATGAAGGGCTGGCGCTCTGCGGCATGGATGATGCGGGGGAAATGTCCGCCTGGTATGTGTTCAGCGCATTGGGACTGTACACTTTCTCCGCAACAGATCCGGAATATCTCGTGACTGTTCCGTTATTTGATGAAGTAAAATGGAAAACTTCCACCGGCAAAACGCTCACACTGGTGAAAACCGGCAAAAGCAGGCACCTGCATACGATAAAAGTAAACGGTAAAAAACAGGATGGATATTTTGTGCCGCATGACCTGTTCAGGAACGGTGGCAAAATAGAGATCGGAACGAAATAAAAGCTAGTATGATTCCCTTACAACACCACGAGATCCGGGGAAACTGGGCTACGCTGCTGCTGCCGGTGAACGCGGACGAAAGCATTGGCTACGACCGCCTGGCCCACGAAATAGACCAGCTCATCGCCATGAAAGTGGACGGCATTTATTCCAATGGAACGGCGGGCGAATTTTATAACCAGACGGAAGCGGAGTTTGATGCGGTGAGCAGCCTGCTGGCGGAAAAATGCAACAGCGCCGGTATGCCCTTCCAGCTCGGCTGCAGCCACATGAGCCCGCAAATATCGCTGGAGCGGCTGAAGCGGGCGGTATTACTGCAACCATCCGCTATACAGGTGATCCTGCCGGACTGGTTCCCGCCGGGCATGGACGAAATCATCGCATTCCTGCACAAGATGCAGGATGCCGCCGGCGATATCCGGCTTATTTTATATAATCCTCCACATTCCAAAAAAAGATTGAGCCCGGCGGATTTCAAAACCATCCGCGAAGCGGGCATTGCACTGGCCGGTTGCAAGCTGCCAGGCGGAGATGCGGCTTGGTACCGGGAAATACTTGGACTGAACCCGGAGCTGTCCGTTTTCATCCCCGGCCATCACCTCGCCACCGGCGTACGCGCGGGTGCGCACGGCGCTTACTCCAATGTTGCATGCCTGCATCCACAGGTGGCGCAGCAATGGTACAACAGCATGCAAAACGATATGGAAGCGGCGCTGGAACTGGAATCCCGCATCCAGCGGTTCATGAATGAGCAGATCGTTCCTTACATCACGCAGCGCGGATATTCCAACCAGGCCGTAGATAAATTCCTGGCTGCCATCGGTGGCTGGGCGGATGTGGGTACGCGGTTGAGATGGCCTTATAAATGGATTGCGGAAGATGAGGTGAGTGGCGTGAGGAAGATATGCAGGGATATGCTGCCGGAGTTTTTTGCAGGATAGATCAGGCTGTAAACTAAAAGGGGCTGCATCGGTTTTTTATTGATGCAGCCCCTTTTATATGTTAGAATTTGAAGCTCACAGAACCTACCACTCTTCGCGGCATCTGCGGCGTACCATAGAAATTAAAGTAGCGCTCGTTACCGATGTTGTCCACGCTGATCGCCAGCCGGTATTTCGGCTTGTTGTAAAACAGGTTCGCGTTAAATACCGTAAAGCCGGGCATGATCAGATCGTTATCGTCCGTCGCGAAATATTCATCGCTGTGCACCGCTCCGGCTCCTATGCCGAGGCCCTGATGCAGCGTATAGCTTACCCAGAGATTGCCGGTATGCTCCGGTGTGGCGAAAGGACGTTTGCCTTCCTTGCCGGCAGCATCTTTTGTGAATTTGCTGTCGTTATACCCATAACCGGCCACGATCTGCAACCCGTCCACCGGGCTTGCCATGATGTCCACATCCACGCCCGCGCTCTTCTGCGTGCCGTCCTGCACGGAAATGTTGGGGTTGGCGGGACTGGGCCGCACTTTGTCCTGCACCTCTATATTATAATAGCTGATGGTGGAAGACAGCTTTCCGTTTGCCAGGTCGATCTTTACGCCGCCTTCCATCTGACTGGCCCTTTCCGGTTTGAAGGTATTGCCGGCCATGTCCGGCGCAATATACCTGATGCCCTGCATGTAGTTGGCGAAGACGGTCATCTTGTCTTTCAGCACCTGGTAGGTGATGCCCAGCTTGGGCGCGAATGCGCCGGCATCGGGACCTACAGGCTTCTCCGTGGCGTTGCGGTAGTGGTAGCCGCCATCATCATAATGATCGTAACGCAGGCTCAATAACACGTTCAGGCGGTCGGTGAAGCTGATCACATCGGAAACATATGCGGCATAGGTGCGTTGCCTGAAATCCGCTTCGTAATATGCATCGCTGTAAGCCTGCGAAGCGCGCACCGGTTTTACGGGGAATATCCTGAAATCGGTGGTGTAGTTGATGGTATCTACCGGCCCGATCCAGTAACCTGTGGCGAGGGTTTTGATGTGCTGGTAATCCACGCCCGCCAGCACCCTGTTACGTACGTTGCCGATATTGAATTCACCGGTGACGTTGGGTTGTATTTCGATGCTGTTGTAGTCCCAGTAGAAATCATAGATGTCGCGCATGAGGGAATCCGGGGCGCCGAGGGTCAGGCCGATGGTGCCGCCGTTGTAATGGAAATCAGCATAGGCGATGTTGGCGCTGAGCTTCCAGGTGCCGCCGAGCTTATGGTTCAGCTGTACGAAGAAATTATTGGTAAGGCTCGGCGGATAGTCCGCGCGGTTGGTGCCGTAAGTTTTGAAATAATCCAGCGGTACTTCGTCGTAACGCTTGTATCCCGCGGCGGCGGCGCTGTATACGGGATAAGACGTGAGGGCCGGGCGGTTCACGCTGTTCAGCTCGGCGTCCACCAGTATTTCAAAGCGTTCATTGACCTGCAGGGAGAGGCTGGGCGCCAGCATGTAGGAACGGGCATATCCGTTGTCTTGGAAGCTGCCCTGCCAGCCTGCCGCGGCGTTGACGCGCAGCAGCGCGGTATGATCCTCATTCAGCGGCGTGTTGAGGTCAGCCGTCAGGCGGCTGAAGCTGTAGGAACCGATGCTGAGCCCTACTTCGCCGGCGCGGCGCTGGAAGGGTTTCTTGGTCACTTTGTTGATCAGCCCGCCGTAAGCAACGCCCTGTGAGCCGTACAAAGTGCCTGCGGGGCCTTTGATGGCCTCGAGGCGTTCGATGTTCTGGGGATCGCCCGCCACAAGGTTTATAAAATAAATACCGTTCCGGATATAAGGAAGCGCGGAAAACCCGCGCATCATCACTTCTGAAGTGCCCTGATAGTTTTCAGTGCTCAGCGCGATGCCGGGAATGGAGCGCACCGCGGTCTGGTAGTCCTGCACATTCTTCTCCAGCAGCAGCTCCTTCGTGGCTACGCTGTAGGATTGCGGGTTGTTCAGGTTCTCCAGCTCCATGCGCGCTACCTGGTCCGATTTTTTGTCGGTAAGCCTGTTCCGTCTATCCATTACCGTTACTTCCTTCAGCTGTGTCTGCGATATCTGCAACTGTATGGCCACATCGGTGGTGCGGCCTTCTTCCACGGTCACTTCGCGGATCACGGTTTCGTAGCCTACGAGGGAAATACGCACCCTGCGGGGGCCGGACGGCACATTCTTTATCAGGAAAGCTCCTTTATCATTGGAGATCGCAATCTTGCGGAAGCCTTCCACCTCCACCGTCACGGCCGATGCCGGCTGCCCGTCTGAAGTGGTGATCCGCCCCGCGATGTTCCCCGTGCCGCCGGGATCGTCGGATGCCGATGCCGGCAAACAAATGTAACAGAGCAGGGAAACGAGTAAGATTAAATTCATTTTCATCAGCGATAAATTTTTGGTCTGGCGGGCACAAAATTTTATCGCTAAGGGAGAAGCGGTTTACGCAAGCGGGAAAAAGATTTACGCAATGCGAAATTTTTTAACGTATTGTTTCCTTCAATATCTTCAACACCGCGGGCGTCAACGTTCCAAAAACAGACACCCCCGCCGCCCCGTTCGCCAGCGCCAGCCGCACTCCTTCCCGTATCTGCGCCTCATCGCCTTTAAAATCCGGCAGGAACAACCCCGCATATAACGGAAAGCTGCCTCGCAGCGCCTTCACGCCTTCGGCCACCGCATCGCCGATCCATTGCACGCTTTCCTTGTAGAATCCGTGGTAGATCATGGGACAAATGCCGTCCAGCGGCCAGTTCACCCAATCCTGCCGCACGATGCGCTTCGCTATTTCCGGTGTGGGAAATACGGCGGCGGTAATGGGTTTGCGGTGTTTGCGCGCTACGGAGGCCATGCCGCTTACCACGCGGGTAATGCTGTCGTAGCGGAACTTCCGCCAGGACGGGCTTTGATCGGGGTGTTCCATTTCCAGCGGGTCTGTACCATAAGTAGATTGATATTTTGTTCGGCAGGTATCGCAGTAGCAGAAATCATATTCGGGCAGTTCTTTGGACTGATCGATGCCATATTGCTGCCACAGGTTCACGGGCAGTATCACGTCCACAAAACGGATATAATCAAGATGAAGGCCGTCTACATAGTCTTTCGACAATATCTGCTCCGCCTGCTGCTGCAAATGTTCCTGCACGCCAGGCTGGTTCGGGCAGAGGAAACGGTAATAATTCACATAGGGCGGGTTGGTGGCGCAGGATTCGCCTTTCCGGTTTTTGGAATAATATTCAGGATGCGCGGCCAGTAGCTCCTTATCGCCACGGTTCATCGTCCAGAACCAGCGGTGGGCGGATATGCCGGCTTCCTTCGCTGTTTTGAAATGCAGCGGGCTGTCTTCTTCAAAATAGATAACGCCGATGCCGGCCTCCCGGTATTCGCGGTAGCGCTGTTGCAGGTCAGCGGCGGTATCGCGGTGATCGGGGTTGATCCAGACGCGGTGCTGCACTTTTCCGGGAAGCTTTATCGCTTCCATGGCACGGACAGGCTGCACGAATGCCAGGCTGCCCAGCCCTACCGATTTTATGAAGTCACGCTTATTCATGGTAAGATGTGATTTTTCCTTCCTCGTTGATAATGGATACGATGCCTTCTTCCCGGATGGTGGCGGTGAATTGGGAGGAAGTGGCTTCTATCGTTGCGTTGCCGCTCCATCCCAAAGATCCGGTATCTTTTGCATATTGGCGGTGCTGGCGGCGGTATTGCTGCTGGCGGTAATAAATTTCCCACAATTGTTTTTGCGCGGCTGCGGCGGGCGGTTCGCGGAAAGCGATTTTCTCACCACCTGCCGGTTGCTTCGAAAACTGAAGGTAGCCCCATTTTTCGGGAGCGTGCATGTTGATGATGCCTTGCAGGGACCAGACCCAGTTGTATTCCGGGGTGCGCGGCCGCTTGATGTACCGGCCGCCGCGAACGTCCGCTTCCCATTGCACGCGGGAGAAGTTGATCCGCCAGGTGGCGCCGTCTTCCGGCACGATGCGGGCGTTGTAAAAGCCGAGTGAGCGGAAGGGGATGGCTATCTCCACGGTCCAGGAGCTGTCCCGGTCGCGGGGATCGTTCAGGGTGCCGTTGATGCGCACCGCGGTGCGAAGCCCTTTCGTGTCCCAGTTGATCATGGCCCGGCCGCCGTTGCGGTAGGGTTTGGACATGAACAGGTCCATCACGGTGTTGAGGGCGTTCACCTCTATTTCAAAATACTGATGGGTATCTCCATCCGGGTCGATGAATACTTCAAAATCGTTATCCTGGTAGATGATGGTGTCGTGGCGGCGAAGAGTGCCCCAGACATGCGGCTCCTCCATTTCCGCCAGGATGTACAGGTACGTTGTGTCCCAGAGCATCTTCATGCGGGTGCGGTACAGCGGCGCGGGGCGGGAAGCGCCTTCTATATCGGTGAAATCTTCGGACCAGGGCGCCTTTTGCCAGGCCGCTGCATCCGGAAAACCTTTTGTCTGATAACAGATATAATGACGGGGAGGGGCCTCCTGCGCGCAAAGCACCGCAGCATCCGCCAGCAGCCCCGGCAGGAACAGGTATATAAAGCACCGCAAACATCTTCGCATGATCTAAAAATAGTCATTTTGGGCTATTCTTACACGGCATGCTGCGGACCTGCCTGCGCTGGGGCATGGCCTGCTGTCCTTTGCGCTGAATACTTTTATCGTGGCGCTGACGATCCACCTCGTAGCGGGACTGAAAACCGTATCATTGCAGCTTTGCCCGGAACGCCAGGTGGTCTGACCCGTAGTTGTCCGCCGTCAGCACTTCTTCTTCACGTACTTCAAAATCACCTTTGTATAAAATATAGTCGATCCTTCGTCTTGGATTGATTACAGGAATGGTCGGCGCTTTCAGCCGGCTGGCGTCTGTCAGGCAGCCCAGCAGCTCCTTCATCGGCGCTTTGTCATCCGTTGAATTGAAATCGCCCCCGATGATCACCGGCGCCTGCAGCTGGCAGGCAATGGCGGCTATTTCCTTCGCCTGCAATACCCTGTTCCCCTCCAGCTTCACATCCAGGTGGGTGCTGCCGAAATATACCGTCCGGTTGTCCGGCAACGTAACTTTCACCAGCGCCAGTACCCGGTCTTCCCCTTCAAAGCCTTCCACGTTCGGCAGCTTCACCGTTCTCATGTCGCTGACGGGGTACCTGGACAGAATGCCTACCCCATACCCGCCTCCCTGGTAAGGGATGGCCTTGCCGTAGTAATAATGCATCCCCAGCTTTTCCGCCAGCACCTTGAGCTGGAACTGCTTGCCGGAGCGGACCGTCACACTGTCAAGCTCCTGCAGCGCCACCAGCTCTGCCCCCGTTTTGCGGATCGTTTGTGCGATCGTATCCAGGTCTATAAACCCTTCCTGCTGTGTTGGGGGGTTAGCGTGATGAATGTTGTAGGTCATCACGCTAACGGGCATACGTTCTTTCGTTGATGCAAGCTGCTTCGTTCCGCCGCAGGCGGTGAGCAGCAATGCTGCTGATATTAGTCTGATCATAATCAAGGATAATCAAAAATGGAAACAGGATTGTATTTCGTCCTGTTATCTTCCTCCGGCACCTTGATCTCCAAAGTAGCCGTTGCAACGCCATCCGTTACCGCGTATTCTTTCACTATCACGATGCCGAAAGCTTTGTTCTCGATCGGGTCCCACTGTCCCCATCCGATGATAAAGCCCTGGCCCGCTTTCAGATCGCTGTTGGTACGGCGGTTCGTACCATAAAAATTGTAGTTCTCACCACCTGCGGCCACCGGGGCTCTCACTTTGGTATCGAGGAACTCCATCATCTGGCCGTCCCATTCCAGGCTTTCAAAAGCTTCTGGCGTGATGCTTGGCCGGTTCGCGGTCACCAGGGAATATGGCGCTTTGGTGAAGCCCACCATATAGGGCGCCATCGCTGTGGCATAAGCGGCGCCGGCATCAAATACAGCTGCCGGCATTATGCGGTAGCTGGTACCGCTGTATTTCACCAGCGCGATGTCTACCATCAGCTGATTGGCCGCGGCATTGGTGATATCGAACACATGCGGCGCCTGGTAGGCGGCAAACCAGTTGTTCTTACCGGGGCCTATTTCCGTGGTCAGCCTGATATCCGTAAAGTGTACCAGTTTTGTATATACTTTCGCCACGGCATACTCCGCTACTTTCGTTTTGCTGCCTTCATTGCTGCCCGTGATCCGCACCGCTTCAATTCCTTTCGCGGCAGAGAATGAAATGGAGAAAGGAAACTCGTCTTTCGGATCGCCGATCGTGATGGGCGTTTCCGCGCCGTAAACGCCATTCATTTTCACCGCGTAGCTCAGGCTGGACACCCCGGAGCCGGAAGACACCGTACCCGCGAGGGTATTCTCCACACCAATGTACGCGATCGGGATATTCGTGTTACCGCCTTCCAGCGTGATCGCCACATCGTCATCCGCCACCGAACCAATTTTGAACGTATCAATAGCTGTACCGTTGTAGGTGTTCTTTGCTTTGATCACAATAGCGGTCATATTCCTGACCACCACCACGCTGGCCGCAAAAGGCATGCTTTTCGGATCGGTGATGGCGATGGTATGCTCTTCTGACGCCGTGCCGCCCACAATGGTCTGGTAAGTTACGGCGGTCAGGTCAAATTCGGAAGTGATCGTCCCCTCCACCTTCAATTGCTTGTTCTCGAAAACGGTCTCCCGGTATTTGATGTCGTCTTTAAACGCCATTACCGGAATAGCGCGGATATTTTTGGGTGCGATGTGGATCTCCGAGTTGCGGTGCATCCTGTCAAAAGAAATGATCACCAGCTCCACCATGTTCTCCTGCACCTTGAACACGATCTCCTCATTTATTTCCTGCGGGAAATCCGTTTTATCGATATACACAGGCGTGCCGGATTCGGTGCCGTTCGCTGTTCTGGTGATAAAGTAATATGCCAGCCTTTTCACGCCTGCGGCGGATTTAACATTCACATCTATCCTGACCTCTTCCCCGACGTTGAAGTTATCCACGTTCGCGAACTCGTCGCTGATCGTGATCACCGGCGCCTGTATCTCTTCTTCGGTCTTTTTACATCCTGCTATTGTTGTAAACAATGCCAGGAAGGTGATGATAAGCAGAGAATATTTCATAAGTAATGATTATCGGTTAAATTTCAGTTCTGCCAATACCGGCAAATGATCGGATGCGGCGCGCTCGTTGATCACCTGGTGTGTGCTGATCGTGAATGCCTGCGCCGGCCTGAAGGCCAGGTAATCGATGATGGACGAAGGCACTTGTGCGCTGAAGGTATTTGGACAATTAACGCCCATGCAGGTGCGCGTGAAAGCCCCGTCAAATACGGAAAAGAAATCAGCGGCGTCCGGCTTTTCGTTCATATCGCCGCCGAGCAGCAAAGGCTGCCGGATCGCGCCCAGGATCTCCGCCACTTTATTGATCTGCAGTACCCTGGCGGCGGCGCTGTTGTGCTGCAAGTGCGTTACCGCCACGGCAATGGAATCCACGCCCGGCAAATCCACCATCGCTACGCCGAGCACTCTTTGCTCATGTTCCGGCAGCTCCTTGGGCAGCAGGTATTTTTTGATCCCTTTCAAGGGGTATTTACTTAATACCGCCACGCCGTAGAATCCGCGCTGGTAAGGGATGGCAGAGAAAAACGTAAAGTTCATCTGCGTCATTGCCGCCAGCTCCGCGGCCTGATCGCCGGAATACCCGTTCCTGCCGGTATTCTTGTCTACTTCCTGCAGGAAAACGATATCGGGATTCGCCTGTTTGATCACATCGGCGATGGCATTCAGGTCCGTAGTGCCGGGCAGCGCGGGAGGCGCAGCAGCGTGGATGTTATACGTCATGTAACGGATAGCACCCAAAGGCTGCTGCTGATCATTTCCTCCGCCATAAGTAGCATCTCCATTCCCCAGTTCCACATACACGGGATCTGTGTTCGGGATATAGGGATCTTTGTTGCAGGATAACACTGCGCACAAAGACAGTATAAAACTTAGCTTGCGTATCATAATTACTTCCAGTTAGGATTCTGTTCAAGTTTCTTGTTCAGGGTGAGATCTTCGATCGGCAGCGGCCACAGGTAATCTTTCGTTTCATCGAAGACCTTCACGATGTTACGGTTGGTAACGATGTTGCCTTTCGTGCCGCCGGAGAGGTCGCTGGCGGGGATCTGGTAGGGACCGGTGGCCGGGGGCTTGCTGCCGGTATATATCTCCACGTCCATCACACCATTCCTGTCGAGATCATAAAAGCCCGGCCGCGGGAAATACATGCCCTGGAACGGCGCGGTGAGAATCTGGCCTTCTTTCCAGCGCATGATGTCTTCCCAGCGCAGATGGCTTTCCATGATCAGCTCAATGCGGCGTTCCCTTCTTATTTCAAGGATCACTCCTTTGTTGGCGCCGTTGACGTTTTTATACAATGCGGCGAGATACGGATCGGGGGATGCGTTGGCGGCGGCCATGTTGAGGTTGGGCATGCTTACCCGGTCGCGAAGCAGCCAGATGGACTTGTCGATGTCCGCCTGGTTGAGGGTGCCAAGTTCGGCCTTTGCTTCCGCGTAGTTCAACAGCACTTCACCCAGCCGGAAGAGCACGAGGTCTTGTATGGACTGCCCGTTACCATCGAAGGAAGGATTGTTCATCCATTTGATGGGCTGATAGCCGGTCATGGTGGATTCGAAATCCACGGCTACCGGCGTTGTCTGCCCGATGCGGGTGTAGCCCGGCGTGCGGATGGTCTGCGCCAGGCGCGGATCGCGGTTCTGTACTTCCTCGTAGTATTGCAGCGTGTCATAACCGGGAATGTCCGTAAAACGGGAACCGTCCGCCATCAGGTAGCTGTTGACCAGTCTTTTTTCCAGTCCGGGTTTACCCTGCGTTCTGGCCGTGATGTAAAACTGGAGGCCATGCTTTAAGGAGAGTTCGTTCGAATAGCGGCGGCCGAGGATCACCTCATCCGCAACAGGTTCCAGCGTGAGCGTGGCGAACAGGTCCTGGTAAGGCTTTCCGGTAGGGCCATCCGTTTTGGTATATACCATGTAAGGCCCTTCCTCCATCAATGTCTGCGAAGCGGCCACACATTCGTTCAGCAATTCCTCCGCACCGGGAAGATTAAATTCGGTATGATATTTCCGCCAGGTACCCTCGTACAGGCATATCCTTGATTTCAATGCGAGGGCGGTCCATTTGGTAACGCGCTCCACCTTTTTCCCGGCATCGAGGTGATCGATGGCGAAATTGATATCGGAGAGGATGGAATCCACGATGAGCACACGGGAATCGCGGGGCTTCATGAGATTGGCCTCGTCGTTCGTTGCGATCACTACGCCGTACCAGGGTACGTCGCCAAATATCCTGATCTTCTCAAAGTAAAAATATGCGCGAAAGAACTTTGCCAGTCCTACATAATGGTCGCGAACGGCGGCATCATGATAGTTCTTTACGTTCTCGCTGGTGAGCATGAAATTGATGGTCCGCAATTCGCTCCAGCCCCATTTGCTGTCTGTGGTGGGGATCAGGCGGGTACCGCTGACCTGCTGGTCTACGGATGATTTTACGATATTGTCCGCGGACTCTCCGTAGATCTCCGCATCGCCGGGAAGGTAGCCGTAGAACTGGTTCGTGTAGGTAATAAAATCACTCTCCGACTGGAAGAAAGTAGGCGGCGTAACGGAGGCCGTAGGATACCTTTCCAGGAAATCCTTGCTGCAGGCCGAAAGCAACAGGACGGACGCCAATATGAATAACTTGTTGTGAATATTCTTCTTCATACAAATAAGTTCTTAGAATGAAACATCAAAGCCGAAAGCATACGTTTTGCTGAACGGGTAAACGCGCCCGTCTATCTGCGACATCGCCTGTTCAGGATCGATGTACTTTGTCCGCAACTTGGTCCATGTTACGAGGTTCTCACCGCTGGCAAAGATCCTGAAGCGCTGTATCTTGAACCGCTGCAGCAGGTGGCGCGGCAGGGTATAACCCAGCGTGAGGTTCTTCAGGCGCAGATAAGCCAGGTCCTGCATGTACCGGTTATTGGTGGCTCTCAATTCGTTGTTGGCATTCAGCGCTACGTAAGCGAGCAGATTGGGAAAATAGGCGTCCTTGTTCGTTTCGGAATAAACGTCCTTTTCAAAGTCGGCAGGGATGAAGGAGAAATACGGCCTTGAATACGGGCCCCAGAAGCGGTCCGCGTTATTACCGGGGTACCAGTTCATTTTGCCGAGGCCCTGGAAGAAAATGGAGAGGTCAAAGTTATTCCAGTCAGCGCCCAGGTTGAAAGAATACTGGTATCTCGGAGTGGAATTACCGACTACGCGCTGGTCGCCGGGATCACCTATCGTATTGGCGCCTGCGCTGATCTTTCCGTCGCCGTTCAGGTCCAGCCAGCGGAGGTCGCCGGCGCGAAGCGGGATGTTGTTGTCCCTTCTTACCCTGTTCAGCCACACCTGGTCAACCGGGTATGTTTTCGCTTCCGCGTCTGTCAGGAAAAAACCGTCCGTAACATATCCCCATATCTCCCCTATTTCCTTTCCTACGTAAAGGGAATAGGTCAGCGCGGTTGAGTTCAGAATGCTTGTGATCTTCGAGTGGTTGTCGCCGATCATAAAACCGGCATTGTATCTGAACGGCTTGCCGGCCACCATAAAGCGGTCGCGCCAGTTCACGGTCAGCTCAAAACCTTTTGTCTGCAGGCTGGCTACGTTCCGCACTGGTTCATCCGCGCCGAAAACGTTCGGCAACTGCAATCCTCCGCTCAGCATCCGTGAGGTATTACGCACATACTGGTCGTAGCTGATGCTCAGCCTGTTCTTGAGGAAGCTGACATCCACACCACCATTGTAGGAGGTGATCTGTTCCCAGGTGAGGTCACTGGCTACCGGCAGCGGAGCGCCATAGTATTTGGCGCGTTCTCCGTCCAGCATATAGGCCATTGTACCCGGCGCCATCGCCACGATGTAGGGGTAACGGTCCTCATTCGGGTGATTCATTCCGCTCAGGTCCTGGTTGCCCAGGGAGCCAACCGATCCCCTGATCTTCAAATCGCTTACCACATCCTTCAAAGGATTGAAAAAATTTTCCTCGCTCACGCGCCAGCCGGCAGATACCGACGGAAAAAAGCCGAAGCGTCTGTCTTTCGGAAAACGGGAAGTGCCATCATAACGGCCATTCGTTTCCAGGAGGTACTTGCCTTTATAATCATATGTGAGGCGGTAGAAAAATCCCATCAGCGCATATTCGCTGGAACCACCGAACACGGTCTGATCACCGGTGCCGAGGTCAAGGTCGTTGAGTGATTCGGAAGACACATCCATCCGGGCGCCGGTGAGTTCTTTAGCAATCGCCAGCTCCTGGTTATAACCTATCAGCGCTTTGAAGTTGTGGGTATTGTTAAAGCTTTTGAAGTAATCCGCATATACGTTCACCACGTGTACCTGGTTGAACTGCTGCGATTCTGTGAGCTTGTTTACATTATATTTCGGCGTGGTTTCCACTACGCCGGGATACAGCGAGTACTTGGCGGGCACCTGGCGGTAGAAGGTTGGGTCCGTGTACATGTTAAAGCTGTAGTTCGCCGTGATGTTGAAATCCTTCAGCGGCGTGATGGTAATCTCATTAATGGTGGTCAGCTCATATTTCCTTTTGCGGCCACGTGTGTTGCCGTCTATCATCATGGCAAAGATGCCGTCGCCGATATCGTAGTTATTGAGACCGGTGATGTAGGTAGCCGTGCCGTCAGGATTCATGGGCGCGTAAGCCGGTGAAGCGTGTACGTTGATGTGCGTGAAGTTGGCGGAGCCGCCGTTTTGCCGCCCGAAATATTCATAGCTGGAATGATAGAAATTGGTGTTGTTGGAGATCTTCAGCCAGGGATATAACTGGGCGGATATTTTCGAGCGTAATGTTTTTGAGCTGTATTTATCCGTGTTGATGCGGTTGATGCCGTCTTTTGTTTTCAGGTTGCCGTTCAGCATAAAGGATATCTTGTCGTTGCCGCCGGTGAGGTTGATGTTGTGGTTCTGCATCGGCTGCCATTTGGTGAACATGATATCCCACCAGTCGTAGTTCCCATAGTACACATACTGATCACGGCCGTTCCTGTTCTGGATGGTCACCCAGGGGCGGGAAGGATCTTCGGTCTTGTCATTTCTCCTGGCCAGCAGCTCTTCGTAATCCCTTTCGGTATAGCCGGAATATCCACCTATGTGTGCGAGTGCCGCGTCGTTGAGCTTCATCCAGTCGTACGCGGTGGTCATGAAATCGGTGCTTACGGTTGGTGTGGAAAAGCCGAAAGAGTTATTATACCGTACGCTGGTGCGCCCGGAGTGGCCGCTCTTGGTGGTGATCAGCACCACGCCGAAAGCGCCGCGGGCGCCGTAGATCGCGGCGGAGGCCGCGTCTTTCAGTACGGAGATGGATTGTACTTCTTCAGGATTCAAGCGGTCGAGGGTGCCGGGGATACCGTCTATCAGCACGAGCGGCGCGCCCTGCATGGAGTTGCCGTCGTTGATGGAGGTAACGCCGCGGATGTTCAGGTTGCCCATTTCTCCCGGTGTACCGCTGGCTACGCGGATGTTCAGGTTGGGCATGACGCCCTGCAGCATGGAAGTAATGTTCGTGGCCGGCCTGTCCCGCAGCTCGTCGCCGCTGATCTGGTTCACGGCCCCGGTGAGGTTCACTTTTTTCTGTGTGCCGTAACCTACCACGATCACTTCATCCAGCTTCGCTTCGTCAATTTCCAGGCTTACATACACCGTGTTCGGTACGCCGCTTTTGATGACATACCCGGTAACGGAACGTTTCTGGTAGCCGGTTGTTGAGAAGTCAAAACTGTAAGTGCCTTCCACCGGCAGGTTCGTAAAGCTGAACCGGCCGAGGGTGTCGGAGATGGCGTGATACAATTTCTTCGAAAGGGAGTTTTTCGAGGAAATGGACACGAAGGGAAGCGGGTTGCCCGATTCATCCGATACAACGCCCTGTATCGTTGCCGTCTGCGTCTGCGCAAAACCGGCGGTGGCCGTTAGCAGCAATAAGGATAGGAAGAAATGCCGTTTGAGTAGCGGTAAAAGTTTATGCATATTCCAGCGGATTGATTTTTCTGAATAGAATTCTCAACCCTAATACGTTCCGCAAACCGGCGATCCCCTAATGCGCGTAAAATTATTTTGTGATCAGGTAGGTACGGTCATCTAACTTGTTGGCTGTCAACCCACTCGTGCGGCAAATATTTTCGAGGATCTTGCCGACCGGCTGGTCCGCGTCCACGGAAAGGAGCACGTTGGTGGACAGGGCGATGTCTGTAGGATAACGGATCTCCACGTCGTAGCGGTCCGCCAGGTAGTCGAAAATGGTGCTCAGCTTTTTATTCTGGAAGTTCAGGTAAGACCGGCTGGTGGCGGGGTCCTTCGTTTCCACCGGTGCGGCGGATGCTTCCTCCGGTGTTTTCTTTGGTGTAACGGTGTTTGTTTTTTCTTTCACCGGAGTTTTCGCGGCGGTCTGTATCACGGGTTTGAAAATATTCTCGCTCGCGAGGTATGCCACGGTTTCCCCGGGGAAAAGATAGCTGCGGACGGTGGTGTCTTTTATACCTTTCACCACTACTTTGCCTTCATAGAGATGCACCACAGGATTTTCCGGGCGGCCGTCCACACTGAAGATGGTGCCGAGCGCGGTGGTGGCAATGCTGCCGCAATAAACGGTGAACGGCGCTCTGTCGTTTTTCTCCACTACAAAAACGGCGCTGCCGGTGAGGTACAGGTCGCGGCGGCTGGTATTGAAGCCTTCGCGGTAAGATATTGCGCTGCCGGCTTGCAGCATAATGCGGGAGCCGTCCGGCAGGGTGATCTTTTCATCGAAGCCGGAAGTGTTCGTATGCTGGTAAACGATGCGTTCGGTGGCGGGGGATTGGGCGAAGTAGCTGTTCACGTCCAGCAGGAACCAGGCGCTGGCGCAGATCGCCAGGAAAACGGCCAGCTTCATACCGGTGTAGATGTTCTTCTTTATTTTGCTTTTGCGCAGGGTGGCTTTGTAAACAGGGCCGTAACTTTCTTCGGCGGCATGCTCTTCCTGCATGTTGTCCCTGCTTTCCAGGAACCTGTTCCACTCGTCTTCAGAAAGATATTCTTCGATCGTCAATGAATTTTCCTCAAGATACCTTGCCAGATCAGCTATCTCCTTTTCCTTTTGGGCGTTATCACTATTTTGATGATGTTCTTTCATTGACGCGAATACATGACAAAACTACTATTATCCGACAAGGATATAAAAAATTATCAGTAAAGAGAAAAAAGGCCGCATGAAACGCAATGCATGCGTCAGGTGATGTTCCACCGTTTTGGGTGAAATAGAAAGCATACTGGCGATCTCGTTATTGGTGTGGCAGTGTATCCTGCTCAGCTTGAAAACCTCTCTCCTTTTCGGCGGCAGCATGTTGATGAGCCGGAACAGTTTTGCTTTTGTTTCCCGGTAAGATATCAGGTGGGTGGTGGAATCGTCCGGAATGCCTTTGCCCGCGGGAGAAGCGCCGTAATTATAGTAATGCCGGTCCCTCGTCTGCAGTTTGCGGATCTCATCTATCAGGGTGGTCCGCGCGATGCGGAACAGCTGAATGGAAATGTCCAGGTCCGGGTCCAGCTGCTGACGGTACTTCCACAGCTTGATAAAGGTCAGCTGTACTACTTCTTTCGCATAAAACTCCGAATCAATCTTTTGATATAAAAATCTATATAAAGGATATTGATATTCATTGAAGATGTCCCTGAAAACAGCTTCGTTGTTCTCCTTTAACTCAGAAATTCTGTGCATTTTAAACTGTAGTTTAAAAAGTTAAAAACGCGATAAAAGTAAAGAAGCGGTCATTAAATACCCTTCACGCGGGCATAAGATAACTTTAAAATAATACGTTTTGGTCAATCGTTCTCTGGTTGATAGCGCTACCGTTGACATCCGGTACAAGTGCGGGATAAATATATAAAAAAATCTTCCACATCCTGTCACAAAAAACCCGCGTACCTTGTCTTATAATGAAAACACCCGGCGTATGAGCGACAAAACAGCAGTATTCCTCGAATACAAAGCCCTCCTTTTTTCCATCGCCTATAACATGCTCGGCGCGGTGGCGGATGCGGAGGACATTGTGCAGGATACCTATCTCAAATGGATGGAAATAGAAACCCTGGAGATCAGGCATACGAAGGCTTACCTCGTAAAGATGGTCACCGGCAAATGCATCAATCATCTGAATAGCGCGAGGCTGAAGCGGGAGGAATACATCGGCGTATGGCTGCCGGAGCCGATCGTGAACTATGATCCGGGGAATCCGCAGGCGCGCGGAGAGCTGTATCACGCGCTGTCCATCGGGCTTCTCGTGCTGTTAAGGAAGCTGAACCCGGTGGAAAGGGCCATCTTCCTGCTGAAGGAAGTATTCGCATATGATTATTACGAGCTGGCCGGCATCTTCGATAAAAGCGAAGACAACTGCCGGCAGATCTTGAAACGCGCGAAAGATAATCTTGGCAAGGATGCCCGGCGGTATGAGGTGGACGTAAAAGCGCATGAAAAATTGCTGCAGCAATTCCTGCAGGCGGTGACCGCGGGAAATATGGAGGCGCTTATCGGCATGCTGAAAGACGATATCGTGTTCCAGTCCGAAGGCGGCGCCACCACTGTGACGACCAACGGCCAGCGCCTCGGCGCCGGGCTGAAACCTGTTTTCGGAAAGGAAAATGTAAGCCGCCTGATACTCTCGGTCATGCCCAAGCTCTACCAGCTTGAAGCGGGCTTCCGGCAGGAGATCATCATCGCGAACGGCTTGCCTTCTACGATTTCCTATATCGGCGGAGTGCCTGCCGCCCTGTTCTCCTTTGAACCGGAAGACGGCCAGATCCGGAATATCTATATACAGGCCAACCCGGAAAAGCTGAAGCAGTTCCTTATTTAATAATATGCTGTCACAAAAAGATGGCCTGTCCTGTCATATGAATAAAACGTATTCATATCATGGAAAAGAAAATAAGGGCCTATTGGGCGTTAAACATTTTTATCAGCGCATTCATGCTGTTCACGGCGGTTTACTCGCTGTCGATGAAAGAGGCGTTCCGGGCGCTGGGGTTCCCTGATTATTTCAGGATACAGCTGAATGTGATGAAGATGATTGGCGCTATTGTGCTCCTGTTCCCGCAGACGCCCGAGCGGTACCGGGAATGGGTATACGCAGGTTTCATCATCGTGCTGGTATCCGCTTCCATTGCGCACCTGTGCAGCGGCGACCCGATATACAAAGCGTTCTTTCCCTTGTTCGACCTCACGGTCTATATGCTTTGCGTGAGGTATTTACGCAAACTGGGACCATCCTTCTAAACTAAAATTCACCAGCGCATGTCAAGTTATATCCTTCTGAAAATTTCATTATTACTACATATCATCGGCATCGTTATCATGGCCGGCACCACTTTCGCGGATTATTTCACTTTCCGCCAGATGCTGAAATACCTCCGGCAGGACGCGCAAAAAGCCATCGCCGTGAATACAGCCACAGCAAGGTTTTCCATGCTGATGGGGCTCGGCCTGGCTTTGCTGATCCTCAGCGGGGTTCTGATGGTAAGTGTTTACGGGCATGCTTTCACCACGCAGGTATGGTTCAGGGTGAAGATGGGAATTGTGCTGCTGATCCTGCTGAACGGCCTGCTCATCGCGCGGCCTTCGATGACGAAGCTGCGGAAATTATTGCCTTTGGGGGAGAACGGCAAGGAAGTGTCCGCCCTTCAAAAAAGGATCAGCATTTTTCACATTACGCAGTTCCTGTTGTTTGTGCTCGTATTCGTATTGAGTGTATTCAGGTTTTCCTGATATTCCTTTTTAGTTTCCCGATAGAGCCGGCCGGGTGGCAGCTTCCCTGTCATCCGGCGTCAGGCTTCATATTCCAGCAGCTCTATCCTGTTGCCGAACGGATCGCGGAAGAAAAATCGTTCGCGGCCGGTTATTTTGGAGGAATAGGTTATATCGATGCCTTTAGCGGATAAAAAAGCCTTTGCTCCTTCCAGGTCCGTTACCTCAAAAGCCGCATGGCGGGCGGACAGCCCGTGCGCTCCTTCTTCTTCCACCACATGCAGCTCTATATCGCCCAGTTCAAACCAGGTGGCCCAGTTGGGATGCTTGCCGGGGATTTCTTTTAACTGTAAAATGCCGCCATAGAATGCCCGTGCCTCCCCGGTTTTGCCTTTCGGGATCGTGATCGCTATGTGATCTGTTCTTTTAAACCGTATCATGATCAATGATGTGCTTGTTTACCCGCAAATATCGGAAAATGGTATTTTTGACGGGTGGAAAATGGTATCTTAAAACAAAAACGATGATGCGGAAACTTTGGCTACTGATCTTTTTATGCCCGCTGCTCGCTACTTCCTGCACGAACGCGCAGGAAAAAACGGCCGGGAATTACGTGCTGGTGATCCACGGCGGCGCCGGCACCATCACGCGGCAGAACATGACGCCTGAAAAGGAAGCACAGTATAAAGCAGCGCTCGAAGCCTCGCTGAAAAAGGGATATGCCGTGCTGCAATCCGGCGGCTCCAGTCTTGATGCGGTAGAAGCCTGCATCCGCATCCTGGAAGACAATCCCCTGTTCAACGCCGGCAAAGGCGCGGTGTTCACGCACGACGGCAGAAATGAGCTGGACGCTTCCATCATGGATGGCAAAACGCTGGCGGCCGGCGCTGTTGCTGGCGTGCGCACCATCCGCAATCCGATCGCATTGGCCCGCGCCGTCATGGAAAAATCAGAGCACGTGATGATGGCCGGCCGCGGCGCGGAAGAATTTGCCGCGCAGGCGGGCATCGAGATCGTGGACACGGCCTATTTCAGAACGGAAGACCGCTGGCGCAGCCTTCAGCGCGCGTTGCAGGAAGATTCCACCAAAGCGAAGCTGGACCACAGCTTTGTGCCGGGCGCCGGGCATCACGATCATAAATTCGGGACGGTGGGCTGCGTGGCGCTGGACCAGCAGGGGAACCTTGCCGCAGGCACTTCCACCGGCGGCATGACAAATAAAAAATTCGGACGCATCGGGGATTCACCGGTCATCGGCGCGGGCACCTATGCGAACAATAACACCGTGGCGGTTTCCTGCACGGGATGGGGTGAGTTTTATATCCGGAATGTAGTGGCGTATGACCTTTCCGCGCTCATGGCGTACAAAGAAATTTCCGTGGAAGAAGCAGGGAAAACGGTTATTAAAAAAGTGGGCGATCTTGGCGGTAATGGCGGCCTGATCGCGCTGGATAAAAACGGGAACATGGCGATGCCTTTTAATACTGCGGGGATGTACCGGGGCAGTGTGACGAAGGACGGGAAGATAACGATACTGATCTATAAGGATTGAAAAATGGACAAATGTCAAAGATCAGGCATGCTTTAATCTTAATAACACGATACGTTAATTACTATCTTAATTCTTAAAATCATTGTATGCGGTATTTTTGGATACTATTCAGCTGCGTGCTGTTCACCGGGTTTTCTGCCCGCGCGCAGGTGACCGATTCTCTTTTCCTGAAAGCAGCCATCGTTAAACTGAAGAACGCAAAGGAATATACCCTCAAAGTAGCGCAGCTGATGCCAGCGGAAAAATATGCTTTCAAACCGGTGCCGGAGGAAATGTCTTTCGGGGAGCAGCTGCTGCACCTAGGCGCCAATCTTGGCTGGTTAAGTTCTTCCTATCTTTCGAAAGGCAGTAATCCTGTATCCAAACAGGATGCGAAGCTGCAGGACAAAGAAGAGATATTAAAGGTTCTCGAAAGGGTCTATGATTATGCGCTGCAAACACTCGGGCATTTTGAAGCAGCGCACCTGGGGGACGAAGTGAAATTTTTCGCGGGGCCAAAAACCAAATTGCAGATCATCAATCTTGTAAATGACCATCAAACCCATCACCGCGGGCAGCTGCTGGTCTATTTACGGCTGAACGGCATCAAGCCACCGGCGTACGTTGGCTGGTGATGCTCAGGCATGTTCCAGCAAAAAGCCGGCGTCTATCTTTAATACTTTGTACAAACTTTTCAGGAACGGTACATCCGGTTTGCGCTTTCCGGAAAGCAATTCAGAGAGTTTGGATTTGGCGAGTCCCAGCTCCTCCGCGAGCCGGGACTGGGACATTTTTTTTTCGAACATCTTCAGCTCCACCGCTTCCGCGATGGACCCGGGTTCTTTCTGTGGTTTGAGGCCGAGCACTTCATCTTCGTATTTTTCTGCCGCTACTACCATCGCGGAGAGCTTTTTAAGCTCTTCGGGTTTGAGGTTTTCTTCGCCTTTGTCCATGAGTTTGTAGATGGTGATCATGGTTTCGTGGTAGGCTTTCTTTGAGCTTATTTGATGTTTCATCATAATTTAAAATTATGAACATTTTTCTATTTTATGAAAAACTATTCATAAACATAGAAATACTTGTCAGATGGCATGAGCAAGAAAGAATCAGACAGACAATAAGGGTCACGGCAATACAAACGCCACATAACTATCCCCCTTCTCCGCACCGAGCTTCGTTCCTCCGCAGGCCACCACCACATACTGCTTTCCTTTCCATTCATACGTGGCGGGCGTAGCGAACCCCGCCGCCGGGAGCTTCGTTTCCCAGCAAAGTTTACCGGTCCGTTTGTCGAACGCGCGGAACATACCGTCTTTCGTGGCCGCGATGAACAGCAGCCCGCCTGCCGTGACCACAGGGCCACCGTAGTTTTCTGTACCGGTAGGGCCGTTTCCTTTGGCGGAAAGCTCGCTGAAGTCCCCAAGCGTCTGCTGCCAGAGATGCTGGCCGGTATTCAGGTCGATGGCCGTAAGCATGCCCCAGGGCGGGCTGATAGCGGGATAACCTTTGCTGTCGAGGAACTTGTTATAGCCGGTGAATTGATAAGGGCCTCTGGCTATAGTGCTTCCCTTAGCCGGCGCTTCCGTTTTTTCTTCATCGAAAAGAAAATCAATAATAGCCTGCCTTTCTATCGCGCTGATATTTGTGAAGCCCGGCATCATGCCTTTCCCGCTCATGATCAGCTTCGCTACCTGCTCGCGGGGCATGCGTTGTTTGATATGTTCCAGGGAAGGGTATCCACTGTTGGGATTGCCTTTTCTGTCACCGCTGTGGCAGGAGGTGCAATAAGTATTATACAGTACGTTTCCTTGGCTCAGTTGCTGCTGCGCGCCTGATGCGGGCGTGTTTACAAGACCTAGCAGCCAGGCCATTTCATTTGAATTGACGTACAGGATACCTTCAGGGTCAACTGCCGCGCCACCCCATTCCGCGCCACCATCCGCGCCGGGAAACAGGATGGTCATTTTGTTCAACGCAAGCGGTCGGAATGTTCCTTTTTGCGCATCGTGATAAATTCTTAACAGTTCCTCCTTGTTTTCAGCGAAAGGGCTGATGTCTTTCTCTGTGATGTTTTGTCTTGTGAAAGGTTTGGGTAATACCGGCACCGGCTGGGTGGGCCAGGTTTCTTCTCCGGCAAGCGTGGAAGCGGGAAATGGTCTTTCTTCAACAGGATATAAAGGCGTTCCGGTTTCCCGGTCGAAAAGAAATATGTAGCCGGATTTTGTGATCTGCGCTACGGCGTCTGTCCGTTTGCCGTCTTTATGGATGGTCACGAGATTGGGCGGCGCCGGCAGGTCGCGGTCCCACACATCATGATGTACGGTCTGAAAATGCCAGAGATATTCGCCGGTAGCGGCTTTCAGTGCGAGTACGCAATTCGCGAAGAGGTTCTGTCCCTTTCGTTCTCCACCGTAAAAATCAAATGCGGGTGAGCCTGTCGGCACAAAGACGATTCCCCGTTCCCGGTCGATGGACATGCCCGGCCAGCTGTTCACGCCGCCGATGTTATCATCCCGGTATGCGTTTGCCGGCCAGGTTTCGTATCCTTTTTCTCCGGGTTGCGGAATGGTGTGAAATACCCAGGCGAGCTTGCCGGTGCGAACGTTGAATGCCTGTACATGCCCATCCGCCGCGCCCTCTCCTTCTCCTAC
This sequence comes from Chitinophaga cymbidii, assembly GCF_007992715.1. GTDB lineage: Bacteria > Bacteroidota > Bacteroidia > Chitinophagales > Chitinophagaceae > Chitinophaga > Chitinophaga cymbidii. The sequence goes on along the minus strand of NZ_BKAU01000002.1, from coordinate 924,599 downwards.
CCGGACAGGCATAATGATAAGGTCGTTGAACAAGGTGCCTGGGGTGGTGGAGCAAACGTACTTGTCCGCGGCATCTGCGCCCAGCCCGGTTTTCAGGCTTACTTTTCCGCTGTCGCCAAACGAGGGGATCAGCGTTCCGGTACGGGCATCCACGGCTGCCAGCCAGTCGGCATACGCGAATAATATCCTTTTATCATCCCCATCTTCCCAATAAGTAACACCGCGGTTAACATTCTTCGCGCCTTCCCCGCTCGCGCGGTTCCGCCATATTTCTTTCCCCGTCCCGGCATGCAACGCAAACACATGGTTGTAGGCGGTCACGCCGTATAACACGCTATCGATGATGATGGGATTGCACTGCACCTGTCCGGAATCCCCGGCATGATATTCCCACGCGATCCTCAGCTGCCCCACATTCGTAGTGTTGATCTGATCAAGTGACGAATAATGGTTTCTGTCAGGCCCGCCAAGGTATTCGGCCCAGGAGGTTTTCTTTTCGGCCTGCCTGCAACAGGACAAAAAAATAGCGGCAAGGATAACGTATCTGGCAATCATAAGTGGATAAATGACAGATAAGATACTCCGTTCCCGCTAATAAACAAACTCCCGTCAGATCGCAGGCTGCAGATGCGCGCCGGCTGCTGATTTCCGCCTTTGATGATAAAGGATGTAAGAACCGGCGAACAATACATATCCTGCCAGCATGAACCCAACAGCGGCGGCATCCAGCATGCCGGTCATAGCCATGGAAAAAGTGGCGCCGGTGATATCAAAAAAAAGGCCGGCATAAGCCCATTCCTTCAGCCTCGGAAATCCGGGAACAACGATCGCGATCGAACCAAGTATCTTGGCGACACAGAGGAAACCGACCAGGTAAGCGGGGTATCCCAGCAGTTTGAACAGCTCTATGGATTGCTGCGGTGAGATCAGCGCGGGGATGGAGGTACCGCCCATAAATAATGCAAAAAGGATAGTGCAGATCCAGTAAAGAATGTTTTTTGTTTTCATGTTTATAAGGTTTTATTATGAAGACAAAAATGGGCAAATTGTCCGGGGTTTGAAGGTGGTAAAAATGACTTTTGCGAGGTGAATTGCGACAAATACGCCCTATCTTTATAAAAACGCCATCGTTGAAAATCTTCTCCGACATAAAAGCGCTCTATCAGCCCATACAGCCATTGATCCGGCAGGCGGCGGACGATGTGGCTTACCGCGAATTGCCGCCGGCTGCGCCGCTGGTCCCGTTTGTTCACTGCTACTGGGAACTGAAGACGACCCGCGCGCTGGACGCACCATTCAACTACCGCGTGGTGGCGGACGGCTGCATCGATATATTTTTCGAATTGCATCAGCCCCAGGAAAATTTTGTGATGGGATTCTGTAATCAATATACGGAATTCCTGCTGGAACATACTTTCCATTACATCGGCATCAGATTCCTCCCCACCATGTTCCCTCAACTCTTTTCTGTCAACGCCGCCGAGCTGAGCAACCGCTTTGAAAGCCTGCATGCCGTGGTGCCTACCGTAGCAAAGTTCATCGCCAGCGACATTCATCCCGGACTTACGATGGAACAGATCAAAGACCGGCTGGACATCCATCTTTCCAGACAGGCAGCGAAAACGGTATTCAATGCAGACGGGCGGCTGTACGATGCCATCCGCATCATCCTGCAGCATGAGGGAACGCTCAGTACGGAAAAAGCGCTGGACACGGGCATCAGCCCGCGTCAACTGCGCCGCCTGTTCGAGTTTTACATCGGTGATACGCCCAAGACCTTTTGCAAGGTGGTGCGCTTTCAGAACAGCCTGCGCGCGCAGCCCTCGGGGTATTATGACCAGTCCCATTTCATCAAGGACTTCCGGAATTTCTACGGCGCTACGCCGCGCCAGGCGCTGAACGGCTGATTTTGTCCGTTTTTTACAATCTTTTCTGCTCCGGCTGCCGCAACTTTGTGGTATGAAAAAGTTACTCACTCTCATCATCACCGTTTGCTGCGTAACAAAACTTTACGCACAAACGAATAAAAACCTGACGAAAATGAAACTGAATGCTGGCATTGTCACCCAAAAGCTCGCGGAGAGCAAAGCATTTTACACGGATGTTCTTGGCTTCGGCGTATTCTTCGAGAATGATTTTTACCTGTTGCTGAACACGCCGGACGGCAGTATGGCCATCAGCTTTCTGCTGCCGGACCATCCCTCGCAGCAGCCCTTGTTCCAGAAACCGTTTACCGGCCAGGGCATGTACCTTACCATTGAAGTGGAAGACGTAGACAAGCTCTACCAGGAATTGAAAAAGAAGGGGGTGGACATCAAGATCGATATAAGGGATGAACCCTGGGGCGAACGGCACTTCGCGATACAGGACCCTAACGGCATTGGTATCGACATCGTGAAATATTCACCGCCGGCGGAATAAGCCACCCTGCGGCGGCACACGTACAGACCGCATCACACCAGCGCTTCCCACAACACTTCCGCCGGATGCAGCGCCACTCTGCCGGTACCATCCTTGATCTGGTGCCGGCAGCTGGTGCCCGGCGCGGCAACGATCACCTCTTCACGCTCCTTCCGCACCGCGGGAAACAACACCAGCTCCCCTATCTGCATAGACGTGGCGTAATGCTCCCTGTCAAAACCAAATGAGCCCGCCATGCCGCAGCAACCCGAAGCGATCACGCTGGCCTCGTAGTTTTCGGGGAACGACAGAATTTTTTTGATGAAGTTTACAGATGAAAGCGCCTTTTGATGACAGTGCCCGTGAATGATGATCTTCTGCTGCGCTTTCCGGAAACGTTCTTTCGGAATACGGCCACTGTCCATTTCCGCGGCCATGAACTCTTCAAAGAGCATCACTTTTCCGGCGAGCGCTTTTGCTTGCTGCTTCAGCTCCGGCGGCACGAGGTCTATGTACTCATCCCTGAAAGTCAATATAGCGGAAGGTTCCAGCCCTATTAAAAAATATGGCCCTTCCGTGATAAAAGACAATTGCTCCACATTCCTCCGCGCGATGGATTTGGCGCGCTTCACCAAGCCTTTGGACAAATGGGTGCGCCCGCTTTCCCGGTGTTCCGGTATCACCACTTCATACCCCAGCGCGGTCAGCAATTCAATGCAGCGCATCCCGATGGTAACGTCGTTGTAATTGGTGAACTCATCGCAGAAGAGATACACTTTCCCGGTGAATGGAACGCCCTGCTGCGCGCGCCGGAAGCGGTGGTACCAGGCTTTGAGCGTGAAGGCGTGCAAGGCGGGTATTTCCCTTTCGGGGGCCATGTTCATCATCCGTTTCAGAATACTGCCGGTGAGTTTGTTATGGATGGCAAAATTGAAAAGTCGTGGTGTGGCGGCGGCGAGTTTCGTCAGCGCCGGGAACTCGGCGATCATGCGGGCTTTCAGGGGAATGCCGTGCTGATCGTAATATTGTTGCAGGAATTCGGCTTTCAGTTTGGACACGTCTACACTGGAAGGGCATTCCGATTTGCAGCCTTTGCAGGAAAGGCAGAGGTCCATGGCCTGGTGGATTTCGTCGTGGTCGAATGCTTTGGCGGTATTGTCCTGCGCGAGGAATTGCCGCAATACGTTCGCTCTTGCGCGGGTGGTATCTTTTTCGAAGCGGGTGGCCATGTAGCTGGGGCACATGGTGCCACCGGCAAAGTGCGTCTTGCGGCAGTCGCCGGAGCCGGAGCACTTTTCCGCGAGGGAAAGGATGCCGCCTTCTTCCGAAAAATCGAAATGTGTTTTGACCTTCGGCCCTTTGGCGGGCTCCTTGTAGCGGAATGACTGGTCCATCGGCGGCGTATCCACGATCTTGCCGGGGTTCAGCAGGTTTGCGGGATCATACAGCTGTTTCACGGCCTTACAAAGCCGGTAGCAATGTTCTCCCAGCATGAAGGGGATGAACTCGCCACGCAGGCGGCCATCGCCGTGCTCACCACTCAACGAGCCTTTGTATTTCTTGACGATCGCGGCGGTCTTTGCCAGCAGGGAACGAAAGATGATCCGGCCTTCATCGCTTTTCAGGTTGATGATCGGCTCCACATGCAGCTCTCCGGCGCCGGCATGGGCATAGTAAGATGCCTGCAGGTTCATGGCGCGCAATACTTCCTGTACGTCAGCGATATAATCCGGGAGGTACGCCGGGTCTACGGCGCAGTCCTCGATCAGGTTCACCGGCTGCGCATCTCCCTTGATGTTCCGCAGCAGGCCGAGGCCGGATTTGCGGAGGTTCCAGGCGGGATTGATGTCCGCGCCGCGCAATAACGGGTACGCATATCCGAGATCGTTTGCTTTTACTTCATCGATGAACGCATCGGTCTGTGCTTTCAGTTCTTCTTCGCTGTTGCACATGAACTCCACCATGAGTATCGCGGCGGGATCGCCGGCAACGAAAAAACGGTTCTGCTGATGTTCGGGATGATCTTTGGTAAAGCCCATGATCACATCGTCCACCAGCTCCGAAGCGGTAACGGGGTGGCGGATGGCGATGAGGTTTACCTGCAATGATTCTTTGAGGCTGCTGCAATGCACGCATACAAGTCCGTTCACCTTCGGCGGCAGGTCCATCAGTTTCAGCTTTGCTTCCGTGATAAAAGCCAGCGTGCCTTCCGACCCTGCAATAAGACGGGAAAGATTATAAGGGGCCAGGCCGCCGCCGTAGGGCGTTGTATGCACAAGCGCATCCAGCGCGTAGCCGGTGTTCCGGCGGCGGAGCGAGCGGGCGGGATATCCTTCTTCGATCGCCTGCTGATTGTCTTTGTCAGACAACATAGCATGCATCGACCGGTAGATCGATCCTTCAAAATTATCCAGCGCCAGCTTTTCCTGCAATGTATTTTCATCCACATCCGCAAACACGGCCTCTTCCCCGTTGCTCAGCACCACGTCTACGGACAGCAGGTTGTCCCGCGTAGTGCCCCAGACCATTGAATGCAGGCCGCAGGAGTTGTTGCCGATCATGCCGCCGATCATGGCGCGGTTGGAGGTGGAAGTTTCCGGCCCGAAGAAAAGCCCGTACGGCAACAGCAGCTCGTTCAGTACGTCCCGTTCCAGGCCGGGCTGTACGCGCACCCATTTTTCTTCGGTGTTTACTTCGAGCATTTTATTCATGTAACGGGAAACGTCCACTACCAGTCCGTTACCCACTACTTGCCCCGCTAGCGAAGTGCCGGCGGTGCGGGGTATCAGGGGGATGTGATGCGTTTGCGCCAGCTTCACCAGCAGGCGGATGTCTTCCCTGCTTTTCGGAAGCGCCACACCGAGGGGATGTTCCTGGTACACCGATGCATCCGTGGCATATGCCATCAACACCGTTCTGTCCGCCACATTATCTTCAAAATAAATATCTCCTTCCAGCTGCTTCCTTACATCGCGGAATATGTTCTTGTTCATACCTCAAATTTTCAGGACGGTTTGCCTTTCCCGGAAATGATCCACAAGCCGAGGAAAGTAAACAGTCCGTTCAGAAAGAGCAACTCCAGTCCTATCTGAAATTCACCGAAAATATACTGCTGATAATAGTCTACCAGGAAACAAAGAAGCGGCGCTACTACCACCACAATAGGCACCAGCTTGTCATTCACAATTCTCTTCGTGAGAATGCCGAAAGCAAACAGCCCCAGCAGCGGCCCGTAGGTGTATCCCGCGATCTTCAGGATAAGGCCGATCATGCTTGGATTGTTCATCCATTTGAAGGCCATTACGAAGAGGAGGAAAAGCGCGGCAAAAACGAGGTGTACCACCTGGCGGATGCGTTTACGCCGGTGATCGTCCAGCCCGGCGTTGCGTTGTATGCCCAGGATGTCTATGCAGAAGGAGGCGGTGAGTGCAGTGATGGCGCCGTCCGCACTGGGGAACAGGGCGGAGATCAACGCGATGATGAAGATGATGGACACCGCGCCCGGCATGTATTCCAGCGCGATGGTCGGGAACAGCGCATCGCCGCGCGCCGCAATGCCTTTGCTTTCCGCAAACAGGTGCAACAGGCCGCCCAGGAACAGGAACAGCAGCACCACCAGCATAAAGATCACAGCAAAGGTCATCATGTTCTTCTGTGAATCTTTCAGGGTGCGCACGCTGATGTTCTTTTGCATCATTTCCTGGTCCATGCCCGTCATCGTAATAGAGATAAACGCGCCGGCCACGATCTGTTTCACGAAGAAATACCGGCTGGAAGGATCGGTGACGAAGATGTTGGAATATCCTTTATCTCCCAGCGCTTTCACGCCTTCGGACAGGCCGAGGTTCAGGTCGTTGAGGATGTATACCACGCATACAACAAGACCGATCAGCATGCAGCCGGTCTGCAACGTGTCCGTCCACACGATCGTTTTTACCCCTCCTTCAAACGTGTACAGCAGGATCATCAGCAGGATCACAAATGCGCCCACCCAGAACGGCAGGCCGAAATCCTTCAGAATAGTGAGGTGCAGTACATTCACGACCAGGTACAGCCGCGCCGTAGCACCCAGTATGCGGGAAAGGATAAAGAACGATGCGCCGGTCTTGTACGATAAAAAGCCGAGCCGGCCTTGCAGGTAGTTGTAGATGGATGTAAGCTGCAGTTTGTAATAAACGGGTAATAACACGAACGCCACTACGCCGTAACCGATCAGGTTGCCGATCACGATCTGGAAGTAGCTGAAGGCTTCAATACCCACCGTACCGGGCACACTCACGAAGGTAACGCCGCTCAGGGAAGTGCCGATCATGCCGAAGGCCACCAGCATCCAGTTGGAGCCGCGGTTACCGATGAAGAACGATTCATTGTTCGCATTGCGGGAAGTAAACCAGGCTACGCCGAGCAACAGCAGAAAATAAGCAATAACCAGGGAAAATAAGATGACAGGAGACATGCTTGTATGTTGTTGATGAATTATTCCGTTATAAAATTCCGATACCCGTTTCCTGGTAGGGCTTCAGCAGGAGATCGTCCGGGTCCAGCTCGGTGACCAGCGTGCTGATGCGGGTAATATCGCAGACCTTGATCCTTTGCGCGGTGTTCAGCTTTTCCGTGATAGCGAGTGAAACCACCTGGTCGGAAGATTCTATCATGGCTTTTTTCACTTCCACTACCTCCCAGTCATTATCGGTAATGCCATGCTGCAGATCGATGGCATTCGTTCCCAAAAAGCAAAGATCGGCCTTGATCCCCTTGATCCTCGACACTACGCTGCCGCCAACGGAGATCTGCGAGCTGCGGGAAATCCGGTCGCCAAGAAAGATCACTTCAATGTTCGGATGGTGAATGTATTCATACGCAGCCGGTAAGCTGACGGTGATAAACGTGGCGGATAATTCGGGTGGCAGCGCTTTGGCGAGCTCAATGATCGTAGTGCCGCCGGTCGTAAGCACGAACATGCCGTCCTTAATAAGACGGCATGCTTTCATGGCAATATGCTTTTTGCTGTTCAGCGCATATACGTTGTCTGATGCGATGGAAAGATGGAAGGACCGGGAGAGCGCCCCTCCATGTACTTTGATCAGCTTGCCCTGCTCCGCCATTTCGTTCAGGTCGCGGCGGATGGTATCTTCCGATACGTCCATTTGCTGGCTCAGGTCTACCGATAATACTTTGTTATGCAAATTTACCTGTCGCAGGATAAATGATTGCCGCTCCTTTTTCAACATTACTGCAGATTTTGGTTCTCCAATTTACAGCAATATTTTTGAGAAAACCGCAAAAAAATGCACATTTCGGTGCTCAATCCTGCAAAAACATCAGTTATAGTGCCCCATCGCCTGGTAAACTTTTCCGTTTTCATTGAAGAAGAACAGCTCCGCCGCTTTCTTTCCGGCGATGCTGGTGTAGTAGATGATAACAGTATCCACGCAGGAAAGTACTTCTATCAATCCGAAATGCAGATCGGGGTATTTTTTCATGGCTTGCTGCCAGTAATCCCTGACCTTGTCTTTCCCTTTCAGGGTGCCGGTGGCGCTCAATCCCATCTGCATCATCACGGGACTGCTCATTTCAAAATCTTCGGTGTAATGGGCAAGTACCTTTTCAAGGTCGTGGTCATTCCATGCGCTGACCCATTCAGCTGCAAATTGCAGGGCTTGTTCTCTGGTGATCATTTTTTTTGTGGTAAAGGTAAGGGATGGGAATGGTCAAAATACGAACTTTAAGCGTTCTTACCAGCCGTCATTTTTTTCTCCCACCGCATGCATATTTTATTATTTTGGCTGGATAATCTGATAAGCACTATTCGTTATGATGGACTCAAGACGTGATTTCCTCCGGAAATCCATGCTACTTTCCGGCGCTGCCGGCTTCTCTACTATTATCCCCGCATCGATCCAGCGTGCGCTGGCCATCGACCCGCAACCCGGTACCACTTTCCTCGATGCAGAACACGTAGTGATCCTCATGCAGGAGAACCGTTCTTTCGATCATTGCTTCGGTACCCTGCAGGGCGTCCGCGGGTTCAACGATCCCAGGGCCGTGTCGCTGCCGGACCAAAAACCGGTCTGGCTGCAAACCAACGAACGCGGCGAAACTTACGCGCCTTTCCGGCTGGACATCAAAGACACCAAGGTCACCTGGATGGGCTCGCTGCCACACTCCCGCGCCAGCCAGGTAGATGCAAATAACGAAGGCAAATACGACCAGTGGCTGATCGCCAAACGGTCCGGCAACAAGCAATACGCCGCCATGCCGCTGACGCTGGGGTATTACAGCCGCGAGGACCTGCCCTTTAACTACGCAATGGCGGACGCTTTCACCGTATGCGATCAGAACTTCTGCTCGGCCATGACCAGCACCACGCCGAACCGTTCCTTTTTCTGGACGGGAAGGATCGTGAACGAAGAAGACGGCACGCCAAAGGCCAATATCCGTAATAGCGATTTCAGCTACGGCAAGCTGGACTGGGGCACCTTCCCCGAACTGCTGGAACAGAACGGCATCGCCTGGAAATTCTATCAGAACGAGATCAGCTGCGGCGGCGGTTTCAAAGGCGAAGAAAGATCATGGCTGGCCAACTTCGGCTGCAACCTGCTGGAATTTTTCGCGCCCTACAATGTGAAATTCACACCCAAGTACGTACAAAGCCTGCAAAAGCTGGTGGATACATTGCCGGACGAGATCAACAAGCTCCAGGAAGAAAGCCCTTCTTCCGACGATGCCGCCAAAAAGATAAAAGCCGCCATCACAAAAAAACAGGAGGTGCTGGACAACGCGCAGGCCGAACTAAAAAAATGGAATAAAGAACAGTTCAACCGGCTGTCAGATAAAGAAAAAAGCCTCCACCACCGCGCCTTCACCGTCAACTCCGGCGATCCTTCCTACCGCTCCGTTACACAGTTGAAGTACGAGGACGGTGGTCAGCAACGCGAGGTGACCATTCCGGAAGGAGATATATTATTCCAGTTCAGGAAAGATGTGAACGAAGGCAAGCTGCCCACCGTTTCCTGGCTGGCCGGCCCGCAAAATTTTTCCGATCACCCCAGCGCGCCCTGGTACGGCGCATGGTATGTTTCCGAGGTGCTGGACATCCTCACCAAAAATCCGGAAGTATGGAAGAAGACCATCTTCATCGTCACTTACGATGAGAACGACGGATATTACGATCACATACCACCCTTCTCTATTCCGGACAACAACAAGCCGGGAACCGGCAAATGCTCCGCGGGCATCGAAACGGAAGTGGAACATGTGCGGCTGGCACACGAACTGAAGCAGGGCGTAACGCGCAAGCAGGCGCGGGAAGCGCCGGTCGGGCTGGGATTCCGTGTGCCGATGCTCATTGCATCACCCTGGAGCCGTGGCGGTAAAGTATGCTCGCAGGTATTTGAACATACGTCCACTCTTCAGTTCCTCGAAACTTTTGTCAACCAGAAATTCGGGAAGAACATCCACCTGGAAAACATCAGCGCATGGCGCCGCACCATCAGCGGCGATCTCACATCCGCGTTCAGCCCGTTTGACGGCGCCCGCCCGAAAGCCCTTCCCTTCCTCGAAAGAGAGCAGTTCGTGAAGGATATTTATAATGCAAAGTTCAAGGAAGCGCCCTCCGGCTTCAAGAAATTATCCGCGCAAGACATCGCCCGCGCAACGGCCGAAGGCATCACCGGCCACCAGGAAAAAGGCATACGTCCTTCTCCCGCGTTGCCTTACGAGCTATACGCGGATGGCCACTGGGACGCGGCGCAAAAGAGCTTCCGCATCCGGATGGCCGCCGGCAACAAGGTGTTCGGCAAAAGGTCCGCCGGTTCACCGTTTACAGTGTACGCTCCCGGCAAGTTTGCTGAAAAGGGCAAAACGGAGATCTGCAGGAACTGGTCTTTCGCCGTGATAGCCGGCGATGAGCTGAGCTACACCTGGCCCGGCAAAGCATTTGAAAATGGCGGTTACCATCTCCGGTTACATGGCCCCAATGGCTTCTACCGCGAGTTCAAAGGGAACAGTAAAGATCCCGCGCTGGACGTACGCTGTGAATACGCGGCAGACCGCTCCGCAGCCAGTCTGCGGCTCCGGCTGGTTAACAAGGGAAACACACCGTTGTCGCTCACTATAAAAGACAACGCCTATGGTCAGCGGTCCGTTTCCCGCACCCTGGCCGCCGGGCAGCAGGAAGAAGTGGTGCTGCCGGTGGGTAAAAGCTTCGGCTGGTATGATCTGAGCCTACAGGTGAACGGCGCTGCGGGTTTTGAGCAACGGTTCGCCGGGCGCGTGGAAACTGGGAAAGAGAGCTTTACGGATCCTTATATGGGTGGAATGTCTTAAAAGTCTTCTGAAATTTACCTTTTTGGCCGGCCCTCCTTTGACAGGGGGGCCGGCCTTTTTATATAGTGGATATGGCCCTTGGATAGCGATCCAGGCTGGATAAACCTTCGTCAAATAAGAGGTAAAACATAGGTAAGCTATAGATAAGCCGTATTTTATTGGGATGTCTTATTTATGAGTTGCATAAGGGTTATATATGGCTTATATATGGGTTATCCCACAGAGACCGCTATGGGAGAGGGTTTGCAGGGATAATCCTGAAATAGCTTTACATGGAAGCCTGAATAATCTCAATACCGGCTTATTTTAGGGAGGTGGATGGCTCTTTTTTTCATGTTTGTTAATGCCCCGATAATTCTGCTGCCTTTTGATGGTTTTAATAAATTTTCGTAATTTGTATACAAATAAATTACCCGTATAAACCAAAATCTATAACAAATACCAATTTCACCAGATTTAAGTAAACGTCAATTTTTGTTGTGTTGGACCTGAAATGAAAAACAAAATCTAATCGATGAAGTGAATGCTTATGAACGCATTGCTACTAATGCCTGTATACCTGTGAGTTGTTGAGGCAGCCTCTAAACCACGGCACGTTAGCTTATGATTCAGGGTATTAGTATTAAATGTTCCGTTATCCCGCGTACCACAACACAACCCGTTACTTCAGATCCTTTTCATTAATAACATGATGTAGACATCCCATTCTTATAACCAAGATCTTTCCCGGCTCCTGTGGTACAGGAGCGGAGATTTTAAATTAAACCCAATATCGATTATGAAAAAAGCTTTACTTATCGGGCTGCTCGTTGCAATCTGCACTACGATCACCTATGCCCAAAGCCGAAGAATTACGGGTCGCGTCACCGAAGCCGGCACCGGCGAGCCACTTGCCGGAGTGACCATCCAGATCAAAGGTACTTCTACAGGTACCGTTTCCGGTGAAAACGGAGTCTATGCATTGACTGCGCCGAATGACGCAGTGCTTATCTTTTCTTTCCTCGGTTATGTTACGATAGAGGAAACCGTTGGACAGCGGAGCAGTATTGATATCAGCCTGGCTATTGATGAGGCAAAATTGTCTGAAGTGGTGGTAGTGGGTTATGGTGAGCAGACGCAGCGGTATAAAACGCAGAACGTATCCGTCGTTGGTGAGGAAAATATCAAGAACGTGCCGGCGATCTCCCCGCAACAATTGTTACAGGGGCAGGCTGCTGGTGTGCAGATGACCAATTCCTCCGGTTTGCTCGGTAGTGCTGCGCAGATCAGAGTACGCGGGGCTTCTTCGATCACTGCAGGTGGTCAGCCACTTTTTGTGATAGATGGCGTGCCTATGAATGAAGGTGCTTACTCCACCGGACAAGGGGGATCTGCCCGTTTAAACCCGCTGCTTAACATCAATCCTAATGATATTGAAAACATGACTGTGCTGAAAGATGCCGCGGCCGTGGCAATCTATGGTTCAAGGGGGGCTAATGGCGTAGTGCTGATCACTACAAAGAAAGGCGCAGCAGGACAAAAGACACGGGTTAATTTTGACTATTTTACCGGCTGGTCAAAGCCAACGGGATTAATAGACATGATGGATGCCGAGCAGTTCAAAAATTATGTTAATGAATATAATGAAGCAAAAGGATTGCAGCCGGAAACGTTCCCTGATGGCGAGTTTGATTGGGTAGAGGGTGTATCAAGGACCGGGCGCGTTAACAATTACTCGATTTCTGCGGCAGGAGGTAATGAAAAGACCAAATTCTACTTTGGTGGAAATTACGCGAAAGAAACCGGCTTTACGGTTGGTAATGATCTCAAAAAGTTATCCGGCAGGTTGAACCTCGAACATAATATCAGTTCAAGAGTAAAATTTGGTGTTAATTTCAGTACTTCATATGTGGATATGGACAGGATTGGTGCAGAGAACAGTACTTATGCACCTCTAACATCCGCCTTCCTCTTCCTCCCCTTCATCCAGCCATTTGATGATGAAGGAAAATATGTAAATACAGGTTTTCCGCAGAACGTACTGGGTTTGGAAGCGCTCAACACCAATAAGTTTTATTCGAGCCGTTCTACTGGTAACGCATATGCAGAATTCAGGCTGATCGACAATCTGAAGTTCAAAACAGATTGGGGTATTGATCGGATACAGACTGAAGAAAAATACCGGGAAGTAGATCTGTTTACGCCCGGAGGAATCGGCTCCAGATTTATCATCCAGGATTTCAAATGGATGACCACAAACTCCCTTAACTACGACAAATCGTTTAATAATACACACTCGATCGGGTTGTTTGCGGCCCATAGCTTTGAAACGTCCAGGTTTGAGGATATCACCGTTGAAGGAGCAGGCTTTGCCAGTGACAAGCTGATCAACGTGATATCAGCATCCACTCCTCTTACCACTACTTCCGAAGGCACCGAATGGGCCCTGGAATCCTATATTTTCCGTGCTAACTACCGTTTTCGCGATAAGTATCTGTTGGAAGGTACTTTCAGAAGCGACGGATCTTCCAGATTTGATGCATCGAAGCGATATGGCAGCTTCTGGGCTGTATCCGGTGGCTGGATATTGACAGAAGAAGAATTCCTTCAAAGCGCTTCATGGCTCGACTTCCTCAAGCTGACTGCCAGCTATGGTACTTCCGGTAATAACGATGTAACCAACTTCCCTTACCCGGGTCTTTATCAGGGAGGTACGGAAGCTGACTATGGTGGGTCTTCTGGTTTGAGGCCGATTCAAACTCCAAACCCTGCCCTGACATGGGAAGAGACTGCCCAATTTGATATCGGTTTATCTACCGTTGTTATTGACAACAGGATCAAACTGGACGTTAACTTTTATCAGAAAAGAACACGAGCTCCCGGCCTGCTGGTCAGCATTCCAATGCCTTATACAACAGGTTTTGATATCGTAAGAAAGAACGTGGGCAAAATGGAGAACAGGGGTATTGAAATTGGGTTGAACACCACTAATATCCGTGCAAGAGATTTTGAATGGAACACGAGCATTAATATCAGCTTTGTAAAGAATAAAATGCTTGCATTGCCGGATGACAGCAAGGACGAAGATGGTAGATCGATAATACAGGCCACCAACGCCCAAAGAGCCATTCTTGGTCACTCCCTGAACAGCTTCTACCTCTATCGCTTTCATGGCATTAATCCGGAAACAGGTGATGCTGAATGGTTAACCAAAGATGGTAAGCCAACTACTACTCCGGGTAATGCGGACCGGGTGATTGCAGGTAATGCAGATCCGAAATTTTATGGAGGTTTCAATAATACTGTTACGTATAAAGGCTTTGACCTTGGGGTTAATTTTAACTTCATGTATGGAAATAAGGTACTGATCGATGGTTTAAGATTTACCGGAAACATGAACCCCGCCAGCGGCTTGAACAAAAGCACAGATTTGCTGGACTATTGGAAAAAACCAGGCGACAAGGCCTATGCCCCTTCCTTATCCAGCCCAACCACCAGCAGGTTCTCCAACCTGTCCACCTTACAGCTGCAGGATGGTTCTTACCTCCGCCTGAAAATGCTTACACTCGGCTATAGCCTGCCCAAAGACCTGATGTCTCGCACAAAACTCTTGTCCAACGCGAGAATATATGCGCTAGCACAAAATATCTGGACAATCAAGAACAAGGATTTCAGAGGAGCAGATCCTGAAGTTTCTGCCAATGGCGGCAGCAACCAGGTGGTTGGCGAATCCTTCTTTGCATTACCGCAGCCGAAAACAATAACAGTAGGCGTCAACCTTACTTTTTAAGACCCATAAATCAGACTTTTATGAATGCAACATATAGAATACTAACAATACTTTTCCTGCTCTTTGCCATAAGTACCGGATGTAAGAGCAGGCTGGACCTTCAGCCGGAGCAATCATTAACCGAAGAAGAAACATTCTCAAGCAAGTCTACAACCCTTAGTGCATTGCTGGGAGTTTACAGCCGTTGTCAACTGGTTGAAATATTCGGATCGCTTCCTCAAATTCTGGAGGATTATATGGCCGACAACGTTGAATTCCGTGGAACGTTCCCTACTTTACAGCAATACTACCTCTATGAAGGTACCTCTGACAACTCCAGTTCAAGGGATATCTGGCGGTACAGCTATGAAGTGATCCTCGCTACCAATAAAGTAATCGCACGTGTACCTGAAGTGAATGATCCGACTTTCTCAGACCAGGAAAAAGCACAGTATATTGCCGAAGCCAAGTTTCTACGGGCATATGTCTACTTCCAGATAGTTAACCTGTTTGCACACCCCTGGCAGATCTCCCAAGGCAGCAACCCCGGTGTACCGCTTATTACTGCCGATTTCAATGGAGATATAGAATATCCCGGCAGATCAACAGTTCTGGCCGTACATGCGCAGATTCAGAAAGACCTCGAAGAAGCGCTTCCTGATTTGCTGAATGATTTCAACCCTAACGCTGCATTCACCAGGGGACGCGCGACTAAAGGCGCCGCTAACGCCTTACTTTCCCGTTTCCATCTTTACAGGGGAGAGTGGACCCAGGCCGCAGATTATGCAGATGATGTGCTTTCCAATACAGCATTGTATGACCTGGCACCGAACTACGGTTTCTATGATGGTAATACAGCAGAGGATGTTTTCACTATTCAGAACACCCCTACCGACAACGGCGCCACCAGTGCCGGTGGATGGGCCAGTTATTACAACCCGACCGAAACAAGTGGCCGGGGCGACTGTCCATTTTCCGCAAGCCTGATCGCGGCATTTGAAGAAGAACCGGATGATAAACGTTTCCTTCTTAGCACAATGGGAAGTTCAGTTGGTGGTGTCCAACGCAGGTTCACAACCAAGTACCCGGACGCTTCAACCAATGCAGACAATGCGCCCATGATCCGTGTTACAGAAATGTACCTCAACAGGGCGGAAGCGTTGGCTCAACGCGATGGTATTAATATAACATCAATTAACCTGATGAACGAGCTCAGAGGAAGAGCGGGATTAGGGAACTGGACACTTGCCACTTTCCTTACCAAGCAGGCCTTCATCGATGCTATTCTGAACGAACGCCGAAAAGAGCTTTGCTTTGAAGGTCATCGAAGAATGGACCTGTTGCGGAATGGGAAGCCGCTTCGCACGACAGGGCCAACCGCTCCCATATCTAATCCCGGAGATGATTTTACAATATTGCCCATTCCGCAAAGAGAGATAGATGTGAACGCCGGCCTTGCCGGTCAGCAAAATAGCGGATATGAGTGATTGAATAAACCGAAATGTTACTAAGAGGGGCCGGTAAACGTAAAATTATACTTTGCCGGCCCCTCCTTCTTTTACCTAACGGACAGTTCAGCTTATTTTAGTATACAAGCGGGTTAAACCCGAATATTACATTGCTCTCGGAAATCTGGCCTCCTTCAAATGTCGCTTCACTAAATGCGGTACCGCAAAAATATTCATCCTGTCCCGGCTGCATCGTTATTTCCGTGATAGTCGAATATGGCGGTATCCCCGTTCGATACCAATCCATTGAGACCTTAAAGATAATTGGTATGGTCAGGGTGGCCGGTATAGTCATCGCGGCATTCGCGTAAGCCCTGATATGTACATCATAAGAATCCCGCCAGCCATTTTGTATCGGTATCTGATATTGATAGTTCGAAGTCTCCAGACGCATAAACGGCCGGTTGTACATGTTGTTATAGGTTTGTATATCTCCGGGAGACAATCCGACTCTTTGTGCATTGAATGTGCTTCCATCCAATCTTGTGATCGTCCATAATCCCGGGGCAGTTTGAAAAAAATCAGACCCATACATCATTACAGAACCAAAGTCCAGTGTCCCTATTTCAAATCCTCCAAGCCCAAGTTCAGTATACTTATAGAAATTAGTTACGCTGCTAGGCTGTATATTGTTATAATGCACTGTGATATAGCTATCCCTATCCTTTCTCATATGTTCATGATAGAATCCGATGGCATGTCCTATTTCATGAATAACATTCCCCATGGTGCAATTTGGATGCAAATTTATCTCCTGCCTTCCTCCTGTCATACCATAGTTGGAGAAACATCCAGTACCGGTGACAAATTCGATAAAATTCGCTTGAGTTGTCCTTTGCACAAACTGGAGATTGGTCACACTCTCCCAATGAGCAATCGCATCAGTAACCCTTGACTGATTAGCCAGTCCTGGATTTATTGTAAAAAAAACCGTTCTATCCGGCCAAAGTTGAGCGATTGAGTTTACTCCAGTTCTTCCACCAGGATCAGTTTCGCCTTTCAAACGGGCCACCTGTTCTGCTGTCAAAATAATGTCTCCTCCCAGAATATACTTATCTCCTTTTTTGATCAACTCAAATGTAACATTCTTCATTTTATTGGTAAAGGATACTACTTCACCAGGTATATCTTTGTATGCTATTTCATTTTCACAACCACAACTTTGGTCCGGGGATGATGCTATCGGAGGTTCAGAACTATTACTCTTCTTACATGCTGTAAAAGTGCTTACAAGTCCTGCCATTGCAACCAGGACGAATACGGGTACTTTGGATAATGTTTTCATGGTATTAGATTTTGGGTTAAAAAAAATGAGGCAAACGGGTTCTAAAGCGGTTAACTACGACTAGTGGGTAAAAGATATAAATATTACAACGATAACAGTAATATACTGTTTTTTTTTAGAAAATGAACGCATAAAATACCATCACGGCACCCCGTCAATTCCCCGCCCGCCGCGATTCCTCCTCACTCCCCGTCCTCCTTTCCTTCGCCTCTATCTTGTTATTCCCGAACCGGTAACTGAAAGAAACGTTCACCGTTCTGTTCTGCCAGCGGTTATTCACGCTGAGGTAAATATCATTGTATTCCGCCACGCCCTGGAAGCGCGCGGACGCGAAAATATCGTTCACGTTCACCTTGATCGTGCCCTTCTTTTTTAATATTGATTTTTGCACACCGAAATTCATGCTCCACATTGCTTTGGAACGCCAGATGCCGTATACGTTCGGCGCTTCGTACCAGCCGCTCAGCTCCAGCTTATAATCGCGGGGCAGGATAAATGTGTTCGTGCTGTTGAAGTTCCAGGCCAGCTGCTCCGTAGAGAAGTCCTGCACGGTATCTTTTATCTGGTACTGGTTGTAGTAAACAGAAAAGTTTGTACTGGTGTTCCACCATTTTACCACGTCGAAAGGAAGGGTAAAATTGATGGAATAAGTGGTTTGACGGCCCAGGTTCTTGTTGGTGCTGATCGTTGCATTCGTTTTTTCATCGGCCAGCAGGTATTCGTCGTATACATCATTGGTGCGGCTGTAGCCCAGCGTGGCCATAAACTTCTGTTTGAGCATGTAGGTCAGCTCCGTGTTGTGCGTGTACTCCGGCGTCAGGTAGGAGTTGCCGCGGAAGAAGGTGTATTTGTCGAGAAAGAACAGGAAAGGATTGAGCTGCCCGTATCCCGGGCGGTTGATGCGTTTGCTGTAGGCCAGTGAAAGCTTGTGATCGTCTGTGAAGCGGTGGTCTACGGTGAGGTTGGGAAAGTAATCGAGATAGCGGCGTTCTACTTTTGTTTTCAGGGATACCGAGTTGGCGTTCGAGATGGTTTGTTCCAGGCGCAGTCCCAGTACGAAATCTGTTTTTTTGAATTGCTGTTTGTAGGTAGCATAAGCGGCGAGCACGTTTTCATCGTAGATGAATTCATCGTACTGCGACGGCACGGGCACATATACACCGTTCTTCAGCGAATCATATTGCATGTGATTTTCGGTATTCACGAAGCTGGCCTTCACGCCCGCTTCCAGGCGCATGGACTTGTTCAGTACTTTCACCAGATCGCCTTTGATGCTTTTGATGGTGATGTAGGTATATGGCAGCGTTCTGAGGGCGTTGCTTTGCTTCACCACGTTGCTGTGCACGTCCACCACGCTGTCCTGCAGCGCGGTGCTCATGCGGTTGTTGAACCGGGCGTAGTCTGCATCCATCGTGAACTCGGAGCCGCTGGTATCTATCTTGAATTTATAATTGAGGTTGACGGACACATTGGAAAAACGGTTGTTGGAGTTGATGCCGGTATGGAGGACCGAATCGGTGCTGCCGCCTTTGTTGGCGATCTCTGTGGCGCTTGGCGCTTTCCGCCAGAATGCGTTATGGTATCCGCTGACCATCACACCGACGGTTTGTTTTTCCGTCAGGTTATAGTCGATGCCGGCTTTGTATGACCTGTTGAGGAAGTCATTGGTCTGGTATACTTCCTGGCGGAACTGCAATGGCACGGCGCCGCCGGTCCGCCTGTGCAGCAGGCGGGTGTTGAAGCTCTGGCGGTCGCCGAAGTTGAGGTTGCCGAATACGTTCAGCTTCTTCGTGCGCCAGTTGAGGTTGAGGCCGGTATTGTAAAACCAGTATCGTCCTGCTCCGGTGCTGGCATTGATCGTACCGTTAAAGCCTGTCAGCTGTCCTTTTTTTGTTTTGATGTTGATCATGCCGGATGTGCCGGCGGCGTCGTACTTGGCGCTTGGGCTGGTGATGATCTCTATCTGGGAGATGGTTTCGGCAGGCATGCTTTTCAGCAGTTCTGCCAGCGCTTCATTGGAAAGATAAGTGATCTTGCCGTCCAGCATCACGGTAACGCCCTGTTTGCCTTTGATGGAGAGGTTTTCGTCCTTATCCACCGTAACGCCCGGCGCGCGGCGCAGTAGGTCCATGGCTGTATTGCCTGCGGCGGCTACGCTGCTTTCCACGTTCAGTATCGTTTTGCCTTCGCTTCTTTCGATAAATGGTTTTTGTGCTACTACGTCTACTGCTTTCAGGTCGCGCGAAACGGCTGTCAGCTTCAATGGTTCCAGGCGCACCTGCGGATGGGCGGCGGTGATCCGGAATACCGGGCTTCGTTGTTCGGCGTAGCCGAGTTGTGTGGCATGAACAAAATAAGAACCTTCGGGAATGCCTTCGAAAGCGCAATTACCACCGGCATCGCTCATCTGGCCTTTCACCACAGCGCTGTCCACCGCCTTGCGTACAGCTACGCTGGCGTAAGGGAGCGCGCTGCCTGCGGCATCCGTGATCCTTATCAATACTTTGCCTTTGGGCGCCTGCTGTGCGAATAGTGCCGTTACGGCGCACAATAGCAGGCATCCGGACAGGATGAATCTGTTCATACCAGGTTTTTGATTTTTGTTTCCCGCGTGGTGTTGCCCAGGGGTGTTCCGGCAACAGCGGCCAATTTATCAAGCAGGGTCAGTAAGCGGGGAGCATGCCATAAGCCAACAGGCGCCCCTGTATCCACACCTTACATTATAGACGGCTAAGGTGAGAAAAAGTTGCAGCATAAAAAGAGATTTTCGGTTGAATGGGAGAAATTGAGGGGTAGAAGGCGACGGCGCGTGAGCAAAAAAGGGGCCGCAAAAATCGCGGCCCCTTTCCTCCATTTATCCGTCAATGCATCAGAATGCGCTGATCTCGGCAAAGAAAGTGATATTGGTATTGCCATGCGTGGCGGTGACGGTCACCCGGAAATACCGGGCGGTAAACGCCTGTGCGAAGAACACCGGCTGCCGGGCGTTGATGGCCTCCAGCTCATAGGTGCCGGCGGACTGCCAGGTGGTGCCGTTGGTGCTCACTTCTACGTTCACCGTCTTCGGCGCACCGTTAGGCGCGTTCTGGCGGGCGGTCAGGTAGAGGCCGGAAAGGCTGTGCTCGCTTTGCATGTCTACGGCAATATGATGCGGCAGGGGCGGTTCTCCCCCATCCCACTGCGTATGCCAGAAAGTACCCAATACGCCATCGAGTGCAAAGATGGCGCGGCCATTGTTGGGGCCTTCGCCGCTCGCTTCTTCCGAATCCACATCAAAAATCGTCCAGTTGCTGCGGTCGATCTCCGCGAATACGGGCGGTGTTACCTTCACCACGAAATAGGTGTAAGCCATCGCTGCATTGAGCGTATAGCCATCCGCCGCGGTGATCTCCACCGGGATCATGTAGGCATGTCCTTCTTCAATCAGCCTTGCATTAATACCGAACGAAATATCCTCGCTCACATTGGTGCCTTTGCGGATCACGGACTGCGTAGTGCCGAAGCTGAAAATGTGTTCGGGTATCTTTTCGAAAGCCGGTTGTCCGGCATTGGTGCGGGCGTCGTTGATCGAATCCCACTTTGTATAATCTACAGCGAATGTAACGTTGATGTCGCGCGGCGCGGATACATAGCCGGAGCCGGCGAAGAAGGCGTTCACATCAAAGGTATATGTGGAATCCTCCTGCGATGGCGCCCTGCGGTTGACCGTGATGTCCTGGAAAGCGCCGTTCACGGCTTGCGACATATAGACGCGCACGTCCGCGTCATTCTTGCTGAAAGCGGTATCTTTTTTACAGGCCGCCCCGGCGGAAATGATCCCGGCGAAAAGCGTATATAGGAATATTCTCTTCATGTTTTAAATATTAAGTGTTCATTACCATCCCATGTTCTGCGGCAGCAGGGCGGGATTCAGCGTCAGTTCGTTGATCGGCACCGGGTAGAGGTACATTTTGTCGTGCCAGGTGCGGTTGGTGATGTTGGGATATACCCGGATGTAAAAATTGGCGTCTACTTGTACGTTGCTCACCTGGCCGGAGGGGTACTGCGCGCGCAGCGCGGGCGTGAGCTTCATGCCCAGGATGGTTTCCGCATTATTGATGAGCGCGCCGGCTTTCCAGCGCAGCAGGTCATCGAACCGGAAGCCTTCGCCCACCAGCTCTATCCTTCTTTCCCGGCGGATCTCGTCCAGCAGCACGGGTAAGGTGGGGAAATCGGAATCCGGGTCTTTCACCAGCGATGCGATCACCATGTCGGCCATGCCTACCCGTTCGCGGATCTTGTTGATGGTCTTGTCGATCACCGCCTGGTCCGCTTCACCGAGTTCCGCTTTGGCTTCCGCGTGGATGAGCAGTGTTTCGGCGTAACGGAAGATGAACAGGTCGAGCGTGGACTGATTGGCGTTCCATTGCGCGGGGTCGGGACTGTAGTTCTTCACGCCTGCGTAACCCGTTACCACGCCGGGGATGCGGGGAAGGGTCATTTCATCGCGGGTGCCGTTGGCGTTGTTGGTGAAGGAGAAGCCGCGGGTGGCGATGATCTGGCGGAAGCGGGGGTCGCGGTCGATCATTTCATCGTCCAGCGTTTCGTCGCCCTGGTAGAGGGGGCTGAGTGCTGTGGGTACGCCGTTCTTATCGAGGAAGGAGCGCACGAAGTTCTTGGTGAGTGCGGGCCATACGTCGGAGATCTGGCGCGTGAGGTTGTGCATGCTCACGTCCTTGATGTATCTCCGGGCGAGGATCGATTCAGTGTTGCCGCGCAGTTCTTCCTGGATGAACAGGTTGTAGTAGTCCCTGTCGGGGTTGCCGGTTTTGTAAATGCCGTAGCGCCCGCTGATGATCAGCTCGTCGGAAGCGGTGACGGCTTCCCGCAGCCAGGGTTCGTGATCGCCCAGCGCATGATACTTACGGAAGGTGCCTTCCCAAAGGCATATCCTGGCTTTCAAAGCATTGACTACATCCACCGTGATCCTGCCGGCGAATTGCGCGTTGCTGGCTTCCGCCGCATTGGATACCGCGAAATTCAGATCAACGAGCACGGAATCCATCACCTGCTTGTGCGGCAAACGCGCGCCGTAAAGAATGGCGGTGGAGGTATCCGCGAGATCAGTAGATAACCAGGGAACGGCGCCAAAGCGTTTTACTTTTTCCCAATAGAACAACGCCCGGAAGAAATGTGCTTCGGCAGCGTAATGGCTTTTCAATGTGGCGTCCATTTCCGCGCGCTGGTAGCGGTTCAGAAAATAGTTCACATTGCGGATGTTGGACCATCCGGTATAATTCCAGTTATCGTCTGTAGCGGGTACCACATATTCACCGGCCAGGAATACATCGCGGGAGCCCGGTGCGAAATTGTCAGAATTACCTTCGCTGTTGCCGCGCTGCACGGGCAATGCATCATAGAAATAATTGAGAAAGAGCTTCAGGTCGTTCTCGTTCTTAAAATAAGTGGGTTCGCTGATAGCGTCCTGCGGGAACCTGTCCAGGAAATCTTCCTTTTTACAGGCGCTTATCAGCAGGATCAGCGCAAATATATATACAACGTGTATCGTCCTCATGATAGTCGAATTTGAAATGAACAGAATTATAAACCTACCTGCAAGCCAAAAGCAAAAGAGCGGCTTAACGGATAGGTTTGCACACCCAGCAGCTCGGGATCAAACGCTTTGTGCAGATCGGTGATAACGAACAGGTTTTGTCCGGTTACATACACCCTCGCCCGGCTGACCTTCGCTTTCGACAGCAAAGACTGCGGCAGGGAATATCCGATCGTGGCCTGCTTCAGGCGTGCATAGGCGGCGTTCTGTTTGTATTTGGTCTGTGTTTGCTGGTTGTACCATGCGCCGATCTTGTTCACGGGATAATAAGCGTCCGGGTTCTCCGGCGTCCAGGTATCGAGGTGGTACTTCAGGGGCACGGACCATTCATCTACAAAACCCCAGAAATACGCGCCTCCCAGCCAGTAATCGCGCTTCGCCGTTCCCTGGAAGAAGATGGTAGCGTCAAAGCCCTTGTATTCCGCACCGAGGTTCAGGCCGAACTGGTAACGCGGCGTGGTGTTGCCGATCACGCGGCGGTCGCCGGGGTTGGACAAGGTATTATCGCCCGGAGAAATATTGCCATCACCGTTCAGATCCACATAACGGATATCTCCCGGCAGCCAGGCGCCGCCCCAGATACCGCGCTGCGAAGCGGACTTCGTCACTTCGTCGGCGGACTGGAAGTATCCGGCGGTAGTATATCCCCACACTTCGTTCAGCGTCTTGCCCAGGTAATAATCAGCCAGGATGCCGGTGGGATTGAGATCATACTTCGAGATCTTCGCCGTGTAGTCGGCCACATTCAAACCCACGTTATAGCTGAAACCGCTGGCGAGATTATCTCGCCAGGTGAGTGACAGCTCCCATCCGTCGGTTTTCAGATCGATGGAATTGCTTTGCGGCGGGTCTACACCGATAATGCCGGGCAATGCGGCGGAGCGCCAGAGCATGTCTTTCGTTTCTCTCGTGTATTTATCAAACGTCAGTCCCAGCCTGTTTTTCAGGAAAGTGGCGTCTATACCGATGTTCCGCGTGGTCACCTTTTCCCAGGTAAACTGCGGGTTCACCAGTGAAGGCGCGCTTACCGTGGGACTGGTCAGGTTGTCGTTGAACACGTAACCGCTTTGCCCTACCGGCATCGTAGCAATGTAGGGATAATTGGTGGTGGTCAGCTGGTTGCCGAGCGTACCGTAAGATCCCCTGATCTTGAGATCATTGATATAATCCGTGAGCGGCGCAAAGAATTTCTCCTGCGAAACGCGCCAGCCCGCGGATACGGAGGGCGCAAACAGGTAGCGGTTGCCCCGGCGGAAGCGCGATGTACCATCATACCGGCCATTCACTTCCAGCAGGTATTTATCCGCATAGATATAATTCAAACGGAAGAAAGAGCCGCTGACCGCCCATTCGCCCTGTGAGGCGGACAACAGCGGGTTCTTGTCGTTATTCGGAACGAGGCTCGGCATGGTGGGGTCGATGAGGTTGCGGGCCGTTACGCCGAAACTCCTGTTCTGCTTCAGCTCTTCGTTATAGCCGATCATCGCTTTCAGGTAGTGCTTGCTGGCGAACGTATTTTCGTATTCCGCGTAGGCATTCAGCGCGTAATAGCTGTCGCTGCTGTTGGTCTGATAAAGACGGCTGGGCGTTGTCCAGGGATAAGTGCCGAGCAGCACGCCATCCACACCATATTCATTGAATGCTTTATAATGCTGCGTTTTGTTGTAGAAATAACCGTTCCAGGTATAATCCGTAACGATGCGCACGTTCTTTACCGGCTTGATCACAAATCCGCCTGTCAGCCAGATATCATTGATGTCATATTTCTGGCGGCCGTTCAGCTTCATCAGCGCGATCATGTTCGTATAATTACCCTGGCCGGAAAAGTTGCCGTCCGGGTGCATTACAGGCATCAGCGGCGTAAGGTCGGTGGGGATGAATGACCATGTTTCGGAGGTTCCATCCACGAACTGCGTGCCGTTGG
The DNA here is from genome assembly GCF_007992715.1 of Chitinophaga cymbidii. Taxonomy (GTDB): domain Bacteria; phylum Bacteroidota; class Bacteroidia; order Chitinophagales; family Chitinophagaceae; genus Chitinophaga; species Chitinophaga cymbidii. The sequence goes on along the minus strand of NZ_BKAU01000002.1, from coordinate 899,813 downwards.
GCGTGTTCAACGTGGTGCGGTTCAGGCTTGCCTTGAAATTCAGGTCGAGCCAGTCCGTTGTTTTGTTCATCAGCCGCAGTGTGGCGTTGTAGCGGCGGTAATCCTGGTCGGCTTCTTTCAGCAGACCTTCCTGGTTGAAATATCCGAGGCTGGCGGCGTAGGTGGTCTTGCCTTCTCCGCCGGACAATGAAATATTATGTTGCTGCTGCGGTTGATAACCGGGATACAACACGTCGATCCAGTCCGTATTACCTACATAACGGTAGCGGCTGGGGCGGTCAGGATCAACGTACACCGGTGAATTGTTGGCAGGGTCTGCCTGGTATTTTGCCGCGAGGATGGAATCCTGATCGGTGTAGTTGTAACTGTTGCCGCCGGCCCTGCGCACGGCATCGCGGAACATGTTGATGTATTCGGAGCCGCCGAGGTATTCGGGCAGGCGTGTCGGGCGGGAGATGGTGTAGTTGCCGGAATAGCTGATGTTGATCTTGCCCGTTTTGCCGCTTTTGGTGGTGATCAGTATCACGCCGAAGGCGGCCCTGCCGCCGTATATAGCGGCGGAAGCGGCGTCTTTCAGTACGGTTACGCTTTCCACATCATCGGGGTTGATGAGGTTGGGGTCCATCACCACACCGTCTACCAGCACCAGCGGGCTGCCGGAAACGGGGCCCTCATCATTCAGGCTTGTGATACCCCGAAGGTTAAACGAAGCGCCCTGCCCTGGGGCGCCGTTCCCCATCGAAATATTCAAACCCGGCATCGTGCCCTGCAGGCCCTGCGCGAGGTTCACCAGCGGCCGGCTTTCCAGTGTTTTGGCGGAAACAGTACCCACCGCGCCGGTGAGGTTCGCGGCTTTCTGGGTGCCGTATCCCACCACCACTACTTCATTCAGCGCCGTGTTGTCCTCCTGCAGCACAATGGTGCCGGACACGGCGGAAGCTACCATTTCCCGCGTGGCAAAGCCGATATATTTAAAAACGATCACCGCCGAATCATTCTTCACATTGAGCGAGAAAACGCCTTCCTCATTGGTGGTGGTGCCGTTGGTCGTACCTTTTTCGAGCACGGTCACGCCCGGCAGCGGCTGCCCCGCGCTGCTCTGCACTTTTCCGCGCACTGCGGTCTGGTATACGGCCGATCTGGCGTAAGTGATCACTACCAGGTTGTCATCCACCTGCTTGTAACTAAGGCTGGTGTTTTTCAGCAGCTGGCTGACCGTTTCCGTCCAGGCCTTGTCCTTCACCGATACGTCTACCGGCGCTTCGCCCTGCAGCATTTCATCGTTATACACAAAATGGATGGAAGTCTGCCGCTCGATGGCCTTCAGCACTTTCTTCAGGGAAGTCTGTTTCAGGTTGAGCGAGACTGTTTCCTGCGCGTACCCGGACAGGGCAAAGGATTGTATGGAGCACATACAGATAATAATGGCAGTCAATTTCATCATGAGCAGGAGCTTGACAAGTGGAATGACAGGCGACCCGGGCCGCGGTGCCGGGGCTAGTCTCAATTTTTTCATACTTTTGGTGTTAGGTTGTGTAAAAATGGCTTCCCCTTCCCTTTACTACGGGGAAAGCCGTTACGTTTAGCATTACCGCAGGAACGGAGAATGCGTCAACATTCTCCTTCCTTTTGGCTGATTTTAGTTGATTGTTGCTTGTGTTGTTGTTCGATTCATGTGGTAACGTGAGATTAGTTTAGTTTAGCGAAATGTATATCAGTTGATCTCGTTGTCAGCGTACGTATACCGTGTCATTCTCCTGGCGGTACGTCAGTTTACCTGTTGCCTGTAATGTGCTCAATACCGTTGTGAGCGGCTTTTTCCCGAAAACGCCGGTGAAGCTGGCGCTGTAGAGGTGCTCATTTTCCACCACCACCGTTACGTTGTACCATTTCTCGATCTTGGAAGCTACTTTCCCGAAACCTTCCCCGTCAAATATCAGCTTCCCTTCTTTCCACGCCGCGTCTATCAGTGTGCTGTCAGACGGGTCTACGCGCATTTTGCTCAGCAGCAGCAACGGCGTGACGGCTGTATCCAGGCTGTCCGCCGTACGCCGTGTGGCGATGTAATCCGCATGGAGCCTGTTGTGCACGCTCAGCTTTTCGCCCGGTTTCAGCTGGATGGTGTTCCCCGGCTGGTCATCCAGCGTGATCGCTACGGAGCCGCTGACCAGGGTGGTTTCAATGTTGGATTCATCCGGGTAGGACCTGACGTTGAATACGGTGCCGAGGACTTTTACTTTCAGCCCTCCGGCCTGGATGATAAATGGCCTGTTCTCGTCTTCTGCTACCTTGAAATATGCTTCGCCGGTCAGTTTTACGCGGCGGTCCGACTGGTTGAAATTGTCGTCATACACGATCTTGCTGTTGGCGTTGAGCCACACTTCAGTACCGTCCGGCAGCGTCAGGTACGACTGTGATCCCTTGGGCGTTTTCACTTCGCGGCTGGCTGTCTCCGTTCGCTTTACGCTGCCGCCGGGCCAGAGCCACCATCCCGCCAATGCTGCTACTACCAATACGCTGGCGGCGATCAAAAGGCTGCTCCGGCGCCATCTGCTGCTTTGTGGTTCCTCCACCGGCGTTTCCTCGAAGAGCCCCGCGATCTGCATCCGGGTGTAATGCGCCGTATAGGCCAGCAAGGCGTCCGCATTATCATCCTCCTCCTCCACTGCCGGGAAGATCTCCCGGTATAATATCCGCAATTCCTCATCTTCATCGGCAAGCCGCTGCAATTCGGCCTTTTCCGGCTCGGTTGCGGTTCCCGACAAGACCTGGTGCACTAAATAATAAAAGCGTTGCTCCTGCATTTCACAAAGGGTGATTATAGGTAAGACAATATCCGGGGCATAATTCCCCAATCCATTTTCAATATTTTTTAATTTTTTTTACCGGATGTTTCTGCGGTGGGTTTTCAGCACTTCCGCCAGGCGGCGCATGGCAATGTTCAGGTGGCGGTCCACCGTATTTTCGGAGATGTCCATGATGGCGGCTACTTCTTTGTAAGTAAAGCTGTCTTCCCGCACGAGCTTGTACACCATCTGGCATTTGGGCGGCAGCTGTCGGACGGCCGTGGCAAAATCATGTTTCAGCTCGCGGCTGATGGCTTCATCTTCCGGCGTGGTGGGGGAAATAAAGGTTTCGGGCGCGATATGGTCGATGTCCCAGGTCGTATAGTTCCGGTTCTTTACGAGGTAATTGATGGCGGCGTTCTTCACCGCCGTGAAGAGGTACACTTTGAGGTTGCGGACGCCCAGGAGGGATTCCTGCATGGTCCATACTTTGAGCATCGCGTCTGACACGATCTCCTCCGCTACTTCGCTTTGCCGCACATAGGTGTCCGCAAAACGAACAAGCCCTTTATAGAAATGGAGGAACAACCGCTTGTAAGCGTCCTCATTCCGGGAAATGGCAATCTGTTCCTGTAGCAGTGTGATGTCCATTGAATACCAGGCGCTAAAGTCCTTTCATAGTTCACTGTGGATATTGCATAGGTACGAAATTAGGGCCGATATCCGGTGAGCCTATTTTGACCAATCGCTATCGTATTTTAACATTTTCCGCTTATTTCTTTTTGATCTCCTTCAGCATCAGGTAAAAGGAAGGTTTGGGCATATCCCCGTGGTTATATCCGTCCATCTCGTACAGATACGTATGCTTATGGCCGGCGAGCTTCATCATCCTGGCGAGGTAAGCGTTTTCTTCATAGCGGCCGAGCATTTCCAGCTCGCGGTTGCCGGTATAGAGGTACAGCGGCGGCGCGTCCGCCCGAACATGATACAGGGGCGCATATTCGTCTACAATGGCCTGTGTGCCGGGAATGCCTCTTTCCTGCCGCACGGTGAAATGGGTGATGGCATGCCCGCTGAAGGGGAACAGCGCCGCAATGCGGTTCGCGTCGATATGATATTTGGCGAGGTAATGTTTGTCCAGCCCGATCATGGAAGCAAGGTAACCGCCCGCGGAGTGGCCGGCCACGTAGATCTTCGTGGTGTCGCCGCCATAGCGCCGCGCGTTCTCAAAGGCCCAGGCCACTGCTGCCGCCGCGTCTTCGATGTAAGCGGGACAAGTGACTTTCGGGCTGAGGCGGTAGTTGGCGGCCATCACGATCACGCCCTGTTTCTTCAGCTCCGCCGGGATGCTTTTGCTGCCGCCGGTAATGCCGCCGCCATGGAACCACACGATCACGGGAGCACCTTTTGCATGCGCCGGGTAGTACACGTCCAACCGGCAGCGTTCTTTCATGTAATCCGTCTGTTCACCGGTGCGGTACGGAACATTGTTCTTTTGGGCATAGGTGGCGGTGTCCTGCGCAAAAACAGGGAGCGAAAAGCCAAGCAGTAATAACAGGGTCCGGAGCTTCATGATCTTGTGTTTGACAACAAAGAAAACAAATTGTTACTGCTTTGTCAACGTATAAGTTTTTCCCGCCGCCGTTAGCAGGTCGAACAGCATGGTAGGCGCCGGGGCGGACTTGTCCGCTTTCGCTTTGGGAGATACCAGCGGTTCTTTTATGTTGATAATGTGGAAGAACAGATTTGGATTTTCTCCATTGGCGGGCTGCAATGCCGGTGATTGCAGCGCATTGGCAACGCGGATGCGGCAGTTGCCGCCGAGGGTTGAGCGGATGACCAGCTTCTCCACTTTCCCGTTTTTCCATGCCAACTCCACGATCTCGAAGCCTCCGCGGGCGCGCAGCCCTTTAATGCTGCCGTTCTTCCATGCGGCGGGCAGGGCGGGCAGCAGGTGAATGGCGCCGTCGTGGCTCTGCATCAGCATTTCGGTAATCCCCGAAGTGCAGCCGAAGTTCCCGTCTATCTGGAAAGGGGCGTGCGCATCGAAGAGGTTGTTATAAGTGCCGCCACCGCCTTTGGTGCCCACGGGGCTCAGCTGGTCCGATATCAGCTTGAGGGCGCGTTCACCGTTGAACAGGCGCGCCCACCAGTTTACTTTCCATCCCATGCTCCAGCCGGTGGATACGTCGCCGCGTTGCAGCAGGGTTGTTTTTGCCGCGTTGAACAGTTCCGGATGGCGGTAGGGAGATATCTGTGAGGAAGGGAATAGTCCGTAGAGATGGGAGATATGGCGGTGCTTGTCTTCCGGATCGTCCAGGTCTTCCAGCCACTCCTGCAACTGGCCGTACTGTCCTATCTGCATGGGGGGAAGGCGGTTGCGTACGGCTTTGAGGGTGTCTGTGAACAGCGGGTCTTTCCCGAGTATTTCCGCCGCCGCGATGGTCACGCTCAGCATGTCGAACACGATCTGGTTGTCCATCGTGCAGCCAGCGTCGAAGGAAACGCCGGGCCTTGTTTTCGGCGCGTTCTCCGGCGAGGTGCCGGGGTTGATAACGAGCCATTGATGCGAAGGTTCCTCCACCAGGTCGTCTACAAAAAACATCGCCGCGCCCTTCAGCACCGGGTAAATGTCCGCGAGGTATTTTTTATCGCCGTTGTACAGGTAGCGCTCCCACAAATGCTGGCTCAGCCAGGCGCCGCCCATGCACCACACGCCCCAGAAGATCGCATCCACCGGCCCGGTGATCCGCCACAAATCTGTATTGTGATGCGCCAGCCAGCCTCTCGCCCCGTACATCACGCGGGCGGTTTCCTGCCCGGTGACGGACAGTTCCTTCACCATCTGGATGAGCGGCTCGTGCATTTCGGAAAGATTATCTTTCTCGGCGGGCCAGTAATTCATTTCGGTATTGATGTTGATGGTGTACTTGCTGTCCCACGGCGGGCGCATGCTGCCGTTCCAGATGCCCTGCAGATTGGCGGGCTGCCCGCCGGGCTGCGAGCAGGAGATCAGCAGGTAGCGGCCATACTGAAAATATAATGACACGAACTGCGGATCGTTATCCACCGAAAAATTCCGCAGCCGTTCATCTGTCGGCGCTTTGGCCGCATCCGTTGTGCCGAGGTCTATTTTCACCCGGTTAAAATAGCGCTGGTATGCCGTTATATGTTCCTGCTTCAATTGTGCGTATGACTTTTTCCATGCGCCCGCCAGATGGTCCGCCGCGCGTTGTTGCGCATCAGCGCTGATATCCCGGTAGTTCACATAGTTCGTAGCGATGGATATGCAAATGTCGGCGCTGGTGGCTTTGCTGATATGAATGGCCGTATCACCGCGGCGCATGCTGCCGCCCGTTGTTCTGATCCTCGTGATGCCGTTGAATACTACTTTGCCTTCTACCCCTTCATGCCCTTCCGTAATGCCTTTGATGAGCAACTCGTTTGCGCCGGTGGTGATGACCGCGTTCTTTTGCGGAGAGGAAAAGGCCGCGTCGAACGAAAGCCCGCCGGGCTTTGAGCTGGTAAGCCTGATGACGATCGCCTGCGCCGGTACGGAAGCGAATACTTCGCGCGTATATCTGATACCGTTAGCCGTGTAAGTAGTGGTGGCGATCGCTTTTTCTATGTCCAGTTCGCGGTAATAATCTTTGTGCTCTTTGTGCTCCGGGAAAAAGATATGCAGGCTGCCGACAGGCTGGTACATTTGCCCGTGGGATTTCGCTTCCATCTTTTTCGCCGCCAGTTCCTGCGCTTCCTTCTGCTTTCCTTCAAATACCAGCTTTCTTATCTCCGGCAGCGCAGCCAGCGCATCGGGATTATCGTTGCGGTTCGGGCTGCCGGTCCACACCGTTGCTTCATTCAGCTGAATGACCTCTTCCTTTACATTCCCGTATACCATGGCGCCAAGCCGGCCGTTGCCGACCGGCAATGCGTTCTCCCAGACATCGCCGGAAGGCCGGTTATACCATAGTTTCAGGGGTTGTTGTTGCGCGGATAACTGACCTGCCAGCATAGTGAACAGGATACAAACGATGTGTTTCTTCATTTGCTGATATTTGTTTTCATATGAACTTCATACGGGTAATCACATATATCTTACAATGATACTCATCTTCGCGGATGAAATACGTTGGCAAATAGACAAATTATTGCAGAATCTTAACATTTTACTACGGAAGCAGGGCATAAAAAAAGCTGCACCGTTTTCACGGCACAGCCTTCTTTGTTATAACAGGACCACCTTATTTCTTCAGATCATAGGCGCCTACCACTGTTCCGTCGTCAATCAGCATCCGCAGCGATAATTGCCTGCGGGTAGCATGCAGCTTGATGATGGTGCGGGTGCCGCCTCCCCTGCCGGTAAAGCCGGGGCCGCCGCCGATCACGATCGGGTAATGATGTGTCTGCGGGTCCGCGTCCCAGGTTTTGTAACGGTGCGTATGGCCGGAGATCGCTATATCGATCTTTCCCTTGTTGAACAACGGATTGAACAGCTCCCGGCAATGCAGGGTGCCATGCCGGTCTCCCGCATGCCATACGGGGATGTGAATGAACACTACACGGAAGGCCGCCTGTTTGAATTCCTTACTTTGTATTTCCTTTTCCAGCCATTCCGCCTGTTCCTTCCGGTAATCATCAAAAGAAACAAGACCGGAATATTCCACGTCCGTATCGTTCTTGTCCTCTCCCGAATCCATGACCACAAAACGTACCGGGCCTTGCGTAAAGGCATAGTAGCAGCGGTCTTCCGGGTAATCAAAATAGTCGAACATCTGCCGGGCGTAATTCCCCCGCGGTTCATGATTGCCCTGTATCATCAGGAACGGCCGTTTTGTGGAGAACGCTTTGCCGCAGGGCGTCAGCAGGTCTTTCACGATCGGCTCCTCGCCATCTACCCAATTAAAAGTATCGCCATTGAACACCACAAAATCATATTCATCTTCTTTCCCGAATTTTTCTATCAGTTCTGTGATGTTGGCGGGATGATTGTGCAAGTCGTTGAACACCACCAGGCTTACTTCATCCGGCTTTGCCGCCGGTGTAGTGAAGGTGAAAGGGCCTTGCTGAATGGTTTCGCCGTAGACTACTTTGTACGGTTCAAACACCTGTATCTCTCTTGAAAAGATGCTGTACTCGTAGGTAGTACCGGGTTTCAGGCCCGTGGCCCTGATCTTGTTGATCCGGTTGTAGGCTTCTACCAGGCCATGACGGGCGCTTTGCAGCTTTCTTTTCTCACCGCCGGGTTCGCCAAGCTCCACCCAGTTCAGGCTTTTTTGCGAGGTGATCCACATCAGGGTGACCGCTTCCGGCGTCATGTGCTGCAGATAGGGCGCTGTGAGGAAGGTATTTGTTTCGCGGGGCGCCGTGGTTTCGGCGCTGAGCTGACCAATAGGCAGGCAGCTTAGTAGTCCTGCTTTTGAAATGTTGCCGAGGAATTCCCTTCGTTTTAAAAGATCGTTTTTCATCTGTTATTATTATTTAATAACCGGGATTCTGCTTCATACCCGGATTGGTGTTCGTTTCAAATTCCAGCGGCGGTATGGGCATGGCATAATGTTCATCCCGCCAGGTGATCTTGCGGCCGGCCGCTACTGTTTTGTAATAATTCGCCTCCTGCTGGCCGAGGTTGAGCCGGCGTACATCTTCCCACCATTTCGCTTCCCCGAAGAACTCCGCCCAGCGCTCATACAACAGCGGATCGTTGGCGAGATGATCATCAGCCGCCGCTTTTGTGCGGGCTGTCAGCGATGCATAATCCACCGGCGATGCGGTATTCGGATCGTAGTTGTAAGCCCGGCGGTGCACTTTATTGATATATTCGAGCGCCAGCGAGGGATTGGAGCTTTTCAGCACTTCGGCATACATCAGGTAAATGTCTGCCAGCCGGATGAAGTAATAGTTGGCGCCCGCGATGTTCCTGGCTTCTTCCAGCTTTCCTTCGAGATACTGGTTCTTCCGCAGCGGCCAGCCGTAAAAATCGTCCGGGTCAAGTCCCGTAGCGGGATCGAGGGTATACCATTTCCCGAATTCCGCCTGCGCCACCCTGTAGTACTGTCCCGCTACTTTTACAGAATCAAAGAAGGGTTGCAGCGCGCAGACATACAGGCGCGGGTCCGGACCGTCCGCTTGCCGGCCTGCCTGCTCCCTGCGTTCCATTTGCTGCGCTACATAATCATCCTGCAGTTTCCATGTGCCGCCCACCTGCTCTGTTACGGTCAGCGGCGGCGCATCGTGATAACCAAAGCGGAACAGGTTGCGGTCGTGCATAAACTGGTTGCTGTATCCCATCGCTTTGCGTTCACCGTCGCCGGGATTGATGTAAAACGGCGTATACAGCTGCGATGCGCCGGAGCCGGTATTCTGTTGCGTAGAGCCGTTGTTGTTGGGCAGCTCGGGGTTCAGCCTGTTGCCTACTTCATAGAATGATTCGGAGTTGTATTCAAACTTTGTATCGCCGTTGAACATGTTCTTGTAATGATCGAAGGACACGAGCGTTTTTCCGCTGTTCTGAATGCAGTCTTCGAGGTACAGCTTCGCGCTGTCTGTTTTGCCGGCGAAGAGATAGGTTCTGGCCAGCGCCGCCTTGGCAGACCATCTGGTGGCGCGGTGATTATCCTCCTGGCCGTCCAGCAGCACTTCCGCTCTTTTGAAATCTTCTATCATGGCCTGGTAGGCTTCGCCGGTGGACGCGCGGGGAACGGACATGCTTTGCAGATCTTTCGGCACGGCGCGGATAATGGGCACGCCCATGCCATTCAGCTGCGGCTGGCTGTACAGCACCTGTAAATGCCAGAGGTAGAAGCCGCGCATGAAATAGGCTTCGCCCGCCTTGTTGTCCAGCGCCTTCGCCTCGCCGGGGGGCGCCGTAACGCGGTAACGCTCGATGGCTTCCAGCGTACTGTTGGCATAGTAAATACCTTTCTGGATATCCCGCCACTGAAAGCTGATCTTGTTATCGCCGAGCCTTGCCATGCCGGTGCTGATGCCGATCCACGCATCATCGTTACGCCATTGCATGTCGATCGTGTGATCAAGACAAAAGACAGAATAACCATGCCACCAGTAGCCCATAAAGCCCCTTTCGTGCTGCACGCCGTAAACAGACACCAGCATCAGGTCGATATGATTCAGCGAGCTGGGGAAATTACTTTGGGAAATGGAACCGGTATCTTCCAGATCGAGGAAGGATTCGCTGCATCCGCTGCCGGCCACCACCATCATCATCGATATAAAACCTGCGAATATTTTTTTCATCAGTCAAGATTTGTAGTTAGAAGTTAAGATCAAGCCCGGCGGAAAACAGCTTCGTCATCGGGTAGGTGTTGATGCCGTACAATCCGTGGTTCTTCACGTCGTTGGAGAACTCGGGATCAAGACCGGAAAACCTGGTGAACGTGAACAGGTTCTGGCCTGTTACGTACACCCGGAGATTTTTGATCCTGTAGCGTTCCGTGAGCTTGCGCGGAATGGTATAACCGAGCGAGATGTTCTTGATCTTCAGGTATGAGCCGTCTTCCACATAGTAGGAAGAATACCAGGAGTAGTTGTTGCTCGGGTCCTGGATAAACTTGTTCGGGTTCGCCGGATCGGTGACGCCCAGCCTTGGCTGATCTGTGAGCCCGTTGCCGAGGAAATACGATGCGTTGAAAATATCGTAGGTGGATTGATAATCCTGTTTGAAGGATTGTTCAAAGATGCGCACGCCGTTGATCACATCTCGACCGGCCACGCCAACCACCAGCGCGGTGAGGTCGAAGCCCTTGTACCCGAGGTTGACGTTGAGGCCGTATTGCAGCTTCGGCCAGGGGTTGCCGATGAAGGTGCGGTCCGCGTCGGTGATCCTGCCGTCGCCGTTCAGGTCTTTATACCGCAGGTCGCCGGGGCCGGTGAGCTGATGATTGTACCAGGCTACCTGTCCGGGATTGATGGTGCCGGCTTCCAGCGCCTTCTGCGTGGCGGTGGCGTTCAATCCATCTATTTCTTCTTTGGTTTTGATCAGCCCTTCCGCCACCAGGCCATATACCTGCCCTATCGGCTGTCCGTTCACGGTCTTGAACGGAGAGTTGCCCGTCATGAACATGGCGCTGCCGCTGTAGATGTAGGCCGAAGGCAAACCAAGGTCCACTACTTTGTTCCTGTTCTGCGAAATGTTGCCGGACACGGACCAGTTGAAATCTCCGCGGCGGTCCTGGTACGTCACGCTCAGCTCCCATCCCTTGTTGGATATCTTGCCGATGTTCACCGGCATGGTGCTGGTGTTGGAATAATAGCTGGCAATGCCGGAGGAGAACGGCGTGGGGAGGTTGTACAGCATGTCTTTCGTTTGCCGGCTGTAGTATTCGGCGGAAACGGCGACGCGGTCGCGGAACATGCTCAGGTCCAGCCCCACATTCACGGTATGTATCTCTTCCCAGCGGATGTTCTCGTTCACTACTTTGATGGAATTGAATCCGCCGATGATCGTGGATTCATCGAAACTGTGCTGCTCTACCTGCTGGTAGGAAGGCAGGTACGCAAAGTTGCTGATGGCAGCGTCGTTGCCGAGGATGCCCCAGCTCACCCTGGGTTTCAGCTGCGTGATCAGCTGCTGGTCCAGCTGTTTGAAGAATGGCTCTTCCTGCACTTTCCAGCCGAAAGCGAGGGAAGGAAATACGCCCCAGCGGTTGGCGGGCCCGAATTTGGGAGAACCGTCGCGGCGGATATTGGCAGTGAGTAGATATTTATTGTCATAGCTGTAGTTTAAACGTCCGAACTGCGACAGGAAGCGCCCGTAGCTAAGCGCGCCGTTGGCGGTTTTGTTGGGGTTGGTGGACAACGAAAAAGATTCGGCGACTTTCACGGGGAACCCGGTGGCGTTGGCGCTCAGGCCGGAAGCAAAGGATTTCCGCGCTTCGTAGCCGGCCATGATTCGGAAGTCGTGTTTCTTTGCGAAGACCTTTGAATAGGTCAGCAACGTGGTCCACGTATAACTTTCGCTGTAGCCGGATGCTTTGGAGTATGATTCGGGGTAAACAGTTCTTGCGAGGTCGTTCCTTTCGGTGAAGTTATCGGTGAAGCTGCCGCTGAAACCGCCGCCGGTGGTGGTGCGCAGCGTCAGCCCGTCGAGTATGTTCCATTCGAGGTACAGCACACCGTCCAGCAGCAGCTCGCCTTCCTTGCGGTGGCTGTAAGCGAGGGAGGCTACGTCGTTGCCGCCGGAGAACTCCACTTCCGCGGGCACGCGGGCAAAGCTGCCGTCCGCATTATAAACGGCCATGTAGGGCAATGTGCGCCAGGGAAAGTCGCGCGTAGTGGGATTGGCGCCGATCTTCGCCATATAAAGCTGATGGCCGAACGTAAAGCGCTTGCCAAGTTTATAATCACCATTCACCCGTAAAGCGAAGCGTTCCCAGAAGTTGTTCTTCTGAATGCCGTCTTCCCGTTCGTAGCTGCCGGAAATATAATAACGGCTTTTGCTGGTGCCGCCGCTCACGGAGAGCTGGTAGCTTTGCTCCAGGCCGTCCTGGAACAGTTCGTTGAACCAGTCCGTATTCGGGAGATCGGGATTGTTCCAGAGGGAGTAGTCCTGCTTGATGCCTCTTCTTGCGCGGATGTAATCGGGGGTTTCCAGCATCCGGTAAGAATCGGTGATCTTGCGCACGCCGCGGGTGGCGCTGAAATCATAATTCGTTTTCTGATCGAAGCTGCCTCTTTTGGTGGTGATGAGCACCACGCCGCCCGCCGCCTGCGCGCCGTAGATGGCCGCGGCACTGGCGTCTTTGATGATCTCGATGGATTCCACGTCTTTGGGGTTGAAGTCGGAGTTATTGCCGCGGGGCACACCGTCAATTACAAACAATGGATTGAGGCCGTTGATGGAGCCCACGCCACGGATGATGATCTGCGATCCGGAGCCGGGCCTGCCGTTATCCTTGCTGATCATCACGCCGGCGGCCCTGCCCTGCAAGGCTTCCGCCACCGATCTTACCGGCAGGTTCTTTATCTCTTTTGATTTTACGGAGGTGATGGAACCGGTGAGATCTGATTTTTTCTGATCGCCATATCCTACCACCACCACTTCATTCAAACCCGCCACATCTTCTTCAAGGATGATGGACAAAGTGGTCTGACTGCCGATGACGACCTCCTTTTTGAGGAACCCGATCGCGGAAAATACCAGCGTGGCGTTCTCCGGCGTTTCCAGGCTGAAAGTGCCGTCTTCCCCCGTGGCAACGCCCTGCGAAGTACCTTTTATCTGCACGGAAATACCGGGCAGCGGCTCTCCACGGGCATTCACCACCTTGCCGGTGATCCGCTTCGCACGTACGGCGCTGACATCCTTACGGATGACCACCAGGTTATCTTCCAGCACTTTGTATTGAATGTCCAGCCGCCGGGCGAGGGAATCGAGCAGGGTGCTGACGGTGACCTCTTTCATGGACAGGTCGATGGGAGGCAGTTTTTCCAGGTCCTCGTTATTATAGTAAAATACATAGCTGGAACGCTTTTCAAGGTAATGCAGGATCTTTTCCATGCTGGCATTCTTTACGGAGATGGAAACCTTGTGCTGCGAGTACCCGGAGGCGGCAACTTCCAGAAAAGCTATCAGGAACAGGCCGGTAAATTTAAGCATGAGTAGAAGCTTTCGAATGGCAGCAGGCATGACATAGCATGCCCGCCCAGAATTTTTTTTCATAAATTACAGTGGTTTTAATTTAAACTAAGGAGGATACACCTGTATTTTCCGGCGGGGAATACGTCACTATTCCCCGTTTTTCATAACGTTGCGGCAATAAGATGCCCTGACCAGGGCGGATGCCCCAGTATCAAATTTGCATTCATCGGTATTCCTGTTTATTGAATGATCACTTCCCTTTCTTTTATATCATAGTTGAATGGTGTTATGGCATTGAGAATGCTGAGCAGCTGTTCCAGCGATACATTGTCCGCCCGCCCGCTGAAGCGGCTGTTGCGCAGCGCGGGGTCATTAATGGTGATCTTCACACCATACCATCGCTCTAACCGCAAAGCAAGCGCGGCAAAGGTTTCATCCTGGAACACCAGTTTTTCTTCCCGCCAGGCTGTTTCCATGAGCAGGCTGTCGCTCACGCCGCGTACGGGTTCCAGGGAGATCTGTTCCGCCGGGGTTTTCCGCCGCCCGCCCGCCGGGGCGGCATTGTTCTTTTTCCTGACGATCACTTTCTCGCGCGGCTTGAGGTAAAAGTCTTTCCCCTGCACGGTCACCATCACAGCGCCGTTCACCAGCGCGGTTTCGGAAAAGTCTTCGTCCGCATACGCCCTTACATTCAAGGTGGTGCCAAGCACCTTCACATCCATGGTGGAGGTATGGATGATAAAAGGCTTGCCGGCCTGCTGTTTCACCTGGAAATACCCTTCGCCTTCCAGGAATACTTCGCGTATGTTATCCTGCCGGTTGAATACTTCCGGGTAGCGCAGCGTGCTGCCGGCGTTCAGCCAGACGGTGGTGCCGTCTCCAAGATTGATGCTTGTTTTCATGCCGGGAATGGTGGCAATTTCCTTGAGCGGTTTATCCATGGCCGGTTTCCAGAGGTACCAGGTGAAGACGACGCCGATAAGCACTGCGAGCATCAGCGCCACGCGGCGTTTTACCCGGCCGCGTTTGCTTTCCGCCGGTTCCCCCGCTTCGTCTGCCTGCGTCTTGCCAGGCGCATCAGCAGCGGGCTCCCCGGTTTCTTCCGCCTGTATCCTGGCCAGCACCTCGTCGGCCAGCGCGCCGGCCTGTGAAGCGGACAAGTGCGTGCCGGCCTTGTAGTCCAGCCGCTTTTCCAATCCTGCTTTCAGCCAGTATTCCGGATGTTCCAGCAGGTATCGTTCCAGCTCGGCCCTTTCTTCCTCCGAGATGTTGCCACTCCAGTTCCTGGCCATCAGTTCCCAAAATCTGTCGGTCATTTTAAATCGTGATAATGTGTATAAGACAACGGAAAAGGGAAATCCAATTAAGGGAGCGGGAAAAAAGAGGTTTTTTTTGGGGAACACCGCAAATTGAGCGGCAGATAACGGTGGATGTAGGCCGGGGAATGTGTTCAGGAGGTGGGAAGCTGCAACACAGGGTCCAGCGTTTTCCATATTTTTTTCAGGGCGATGGTGATCTGCACGTTCACGGTAGCCGCGGAAATATCCAGCAGGTCCGCCACTTCGGCGTAGCTAAGCCCTTCCTCCTTTACCAGCATGAAAATTTCCTGGCAGCGGGGTGGCAGGGCACGGATGGCGTCACGGATAAAAACGAGCTGCTCCTTGGAGATGAGGAAGTCTTCCGGGGTGGGCATCCCGGCGTTCCTGGCGGTCACTTCCCAGTTATAGTGGCCGGCGGACCGCCGGTTGTTCTGCTTGATGTAATTCAGGGCGGTATTCCTGACGGATTTGTAGAGGTAGTATTTGAGGGCGTTCACCGCGGGAAGGTTGGCGCGCTGCCGCCAGAGTTTCACAAAAACATCGGATACGATCTCCTCCGCTTCCTCCATATTGCCCATCATGCTGCAGGCGAAGCGGTGCAGGGACGGGCTGAAGTGTAACACGAGCTTTCTCAGCGCCTGCTGATCGCCGCGTTCCAGTTGCTGCACATATTGAAATAATATTTTTTCCGCCGTTTCAGGCTGTGGCATAACGTGGCAAATTACACTGGTGAAAGTGAATGTCTGGTTGCAGTAAATTAAGTCTTTTCTCCGGAATTTACACCATGAAAACTTCTTACTGCAACCCTACTTTCACGTATTGCCAAAAAAATATCAGGCTTCGCTATTTTAGTATTGACGGCACTTTATTTTGTGCGGTAAAGCCTGTAGCCGAACAGGAAGATGACGGTATAGCAGATGATCGGCAGGTAGTAAGCATGCGCCACATCTTTGTCCGCCAGCATACCCATGAGCGGCGGGAACACCGCACCGCCTACAACGCCCATCACAATGAAGGAAGACGCGCGCTGCGTATGGGCGCCGAGGTTCTTCAGGCCCAGGCTGAAGATGGTGGGGAACATGATGCTGAAGAAGAAGTTGATCATCAGCAGGGCGATGAAAGAAGGCCATCCCCAGCTCTGCGCCACGATCACGCACATCAGGATGCTGCATGCGGCGAAGGTTGCGAGCAGTTTGTTGGGGGCGATGAACTTCATCAGGTAGGTTCCCGCGAAGCGGCCGGCCATCATCATGACCATGCTGAGGGCAAAGTAATGCGCCGAGCGCTCATCCGTAAAGCCCATCTTCTCCACACCGTAATTAATAAAGAAAGCCCAGGTGCCGCCCTGTGCCGCTACGTTGAAGAACTGCGCGATGGCCGCCCAGATGAAATGGCGGTGCTGGATCAATTTTTTACCCGGCTCCAGGTCCACATTCACGGCTCCTTCTTCCACCGCGGCGGCCGAAGCGGCATGCGGGTCTACCAGTGGCGGTACTTTTACGAAAAAGAACGAAACTGCCACCATGGCGATCACCAGCCCGATGAAAATGTACAGCAGCTTCACCGAATCCAGCCCTACGCTTTCCGTATTCCCGAAGATGAAATGCGCACCGAGCAAAGGGCCGATCACAGCGCCCAAAGCATTGAACGACTGCGCAAAGTTGATACGCTGGTCACTCGTCCGCTGATCACCCAAAGAAGCCACGAACGGATGCGCCACCGTTTCCAGCGTAGCCAGCCCACAGGCCAACACGAACAAGGCTACCCGAAAGAACAGGAAGGATTCCGCATTGGATGCCGGCACGAACAGGAACGCTCCCGCAGCGTACAGGAACAGGCCGAGCAATACGCCGTTCTTGTACCCGAACCGCTTCATGAACAACCCCGCGGGAATACCCATCACGAAGTAAGCGCCGAAAATGGAGAACTGCACGAGGCCGGACTGCGCCTTCGATACATCCAGCACATTCTGGAAATGTTTGTTCAGCACATCGCCCATCGTAATGGCAATGCCCCATAGCATGAAAAGAGAAGTAACGAAAATAAAGGTGACGATGAATTTCCTTTCCGTGAATTTAGGTGTTGACATAGATAAAAGTGGAATTAGAAGGGGTAAGATATAAAAATTCCTTTCCCCGTACTAGCCTGGTTAAAAAAGTACTATTCACCGTTAAATCTATACGAAGGCGCTGAAACCGGTAATCGCCCTGCCTACGATCAATGAATTGATCTCCTTCGTGCCTTCATAGGAATAGATCGCTTCCGCATCGGCCACGAAACGAGCCACGTTATGGTCCAGCAGAATGCCGTTGCCGCCCATCACCTCCCGCGCCTGGCTCACGATATCGCGCGTACGGAGCGAGCAGAACACCTTGGCCAGGGAAGCATGTTCATCCTTCAGCATGCCCTGGTCCTGCAATTCCGACAAACGGAACACAAGGGATTGCATGGCGGTGAGGTTAGACAGCATTTCTACCAAATGGTTCTGTATCAGCTGGAAGGACGCAATGGGCTTGCCGAACTGCTTGCGTTTGCGGGTATAGTCCAGCGCATTTTCGTACGCGCCGCGCGCGCATCCTACCGCCATCCAGGCCACGCCCGCGCGGGTCATCTGCAGTACCCTGGCGGTATCTTTAAATGAATTGGCATCCTGCAGCCGGTCCTTCTCCTCCACCACGCAATCTTTCATGGTGATCAGTCCGTTCTGCACAATGCGCAGCGCCATTTTCCCTTTGATCTTTTCCACTTCAAAGCCCGGCGTATCCTTGCGCACAAGGAACCCTTTCACCTCCCCGTCGTCCAGGTCCTTTGCCCAGATAACCGTTACGTCCGCGAAGGGCGCGTTGCCGATCCATTTCTTCTGCCCGTTCAACACCCAACCATCGGCCGTACGTTTAGCCGTGGTAGTGAGCCCGCCCGCGGCGCCGGAGCCTACTTCCGGTTCCGTCAACCCGAATGCGCCGATGATCTTCATCTGCTGCATGCCGGGCAGCCATTCCTGTTTCTGCGCTTCCGAGCCGCACATATAAATAGAGCCCATCGAAAGCCCGCTTTGCACACCGAAGAACGTGGCAATGGAAGCATCCACCCGCGCCATTTCCATGGCAATAATGCCTTCCATGAGGAAAGATTTACCGGGACAACCGTATCCTTTATAGGTAACACCGCAGAGGTCCAGCTCCGCGAATTTCGGAATGATCTCGAAGGGAAAATCGTCATGCAGCCAGTAGTTATTAACGATCGGTTGTATCTCGCGTTCCATGAACTCGCGTACTTTCAGCTGCACGGCGCGGTCTTCTTCGCTTAAACGGAGGTGCAGCTCATAAAAATCACCGTTGATCACCGGCAGCTCCTTCTTTTTTCCGCCGCCGCTGTTCATCATCTTCATCAACCCTTTCAACTGACTGTCATCCAGTTTTGAGAAACCGTCCATGACCTGTTGCAGGTCCACTTTCTGCGAGAGCTTGCTCAGCTTGTCAAAATCAATGCTTTTAAACAGCTTGTAAGCGTTCCTGATCTTTGAGAATGTTCCGGACATAATAATGGCTTTTCGATGAATGTCAAAGCTATTAAAAAAATCAACATCCCCTTAAAAAGGGAAAGCCCGCTAACATCAGCAGGCAGTAACGGGCTCCCCTGGGCGCGACGGGAACGCGCTTTATCTTTGACCGGCATCGTATATACGGTGCCGTTAGCTGTTCATCCAGTCCCGGAAAAACGGCGCGCGGGCTTTACTGACCAGGATATGCTCCGGCGCGGGCGCTTCCATGTTGAGCAGCAGCCGTCCATTGAAATAAAAATCCACTTCCAGGATGTATTTACGCTGCACGATGAACTGCCGGTTGGCCCGGAAGAAATCAGCCGGGTCCAGCAGCTGCTGCAGCTCTTCCAGCGTATGATCTATAAAATACTGTTTGCGCTCCGCGGTGCATGCCTGCACGACTTCGGATTTGGAATAAAACCAGGCAATGCCGGCCACGGGCACCGGTATCAGCCGGTCGCGGTAATGCACCAGGAAAGACCGTTTGTAAACGGGCGCCTGCTGCAAAGCCTGTATCATGTTCTTCAGGGCGGTAACGTCCGCGGGGGCCTGCGTCCAGCGTTTGTACTTATCCAGCGCGCGCTCAATGTCTTCCCGGAGAAAAGGCTTCAGCACATAGTCGATCCCGTTGGCGCGGAAGGCTTTGAGCGCGTATTCATCAAAAGCGCTGACGAACACGACCGGCTGCATGATATTCACGCGGTTGAATATTTCGAACGAAAGCCCGTCCGCCAGCTGAATGTCCATAAAAATAAGATCGCACCTGTTATCCGTCAGCCAGCTCACAGAAGCATCCACGGAAGGAAGCGTTGCCACGATCTCCACGGCGGCGTCCACGTCCTGCAATACAAAAGCCAGGTTCCGCGCGTTCACGGGCTCGTCTTCTATGATCAGTATGCGCAATGATTTCATCATGCCGTGGGCAGTTTAACAATGAACTGATCGTTGGTCATGCTTACCGTCACGGCTCTTCCCATCAGTATCCGGAAGCGTTCATGCAGGTTGTGCAAACCGAGGCCGGACGAAGCGGTCATGCCCCGCACCGGCTGCAGGTTGTTCGCTACCACCAGGTCGGCGCCCGCCGTGTAGATGTCTATCCGCAGCGGTTGCGCGGGCGTAGCGAGGTTATGCTTGGCGGCATTCTCCACCAGCGGCTGCAGGCAAAAATGCGGGACCATCCTGGTGGCGAATTCCGGCGGAACATCCACGGATATGCAAATGCCTTCTTCAAAACGCATCTTCAGCAAAGCGGTGTAGGAAGATAATTGCCGCAGCTCCTCCCCAACGGTCACCATCGGCTGCGAAGCCTGCAACAGGTTCCGGAAAACCCTGGACAGGTGGGCGATGTAATCCTGCGCTTTGGCGGGGTCTTCGCGGGTGAGGCCGGACAAGGTGCTGAGCGCGTTGAAGAAGAAATGAGGATTGAGCTGTTGCTTCATCAGTTCCAGTTCTGTTTCCGCGCTTCTGCGCATGACCTGTTCCTTTTCCGCTTCGTGCCGCCGGGTTTCCCTGATCTGGTAGATAATCCGCACGATCAGCACTTCCAGCAGCACGCAAATGCTGAAACGGAGGAAGTAAGCGCCGCGTACAAAGTTGATGGCGATGGGAGGATGAAAGAGCCATTTGTGCAGCTGGATGGCTGTTATACAACAGACCAGCAGCAACAGCAGGTTTTGCCAGATGTACGGGCGGAATCTTTCCGTTCCGTCCCTGCGCAGGGAAGGCAGCCAGTGCAGGTTCATCCGGAAACAGGCCAACCCGAACAGGGCCGTGATGCATACCAGGTAAAGGAATTCCCACAAGTCAAAGCTCACGAACCGCCTCGCCAGGCTGCCTTCAAATATCAGCGCCAGCTTGGGAAGATTGACGAGCAGCGCAATGACCGCCACACTGTATAATACGATCCTGTTTTCCAGCTGTTTGTTCACGGCTGTAAATATGCGAAAAAACACCGGAGTATGTCCGGCCGCGGCGGCTGAAGCTGTAAAACCGGGGGGTGAAATGTCTACGGAAGATCCCCGTCACTACCGCCGGTCCTTTCATTGATGCGTTCCCGCTCTACCCGGGAGGCAGCATGTCCGGGCGTTACCGGCTCTCCCGCTTTTTCACTGGGCTCGTTCTGCTTGCGCGCATTGGCGGTGCTGGCTTTTGTGCCAAGGAGGTCGTTCATGAAAACATGCATTTTGGTCTTTGCCCCGGAGATGATCTTGTTCTCGCCTTTCATCAGCGCTTCGTAGCCGTCTTTCGCTACTTCTTCCGGCGAGGCCAGCGCGGTTTCGCGGTAAACGTAGGTATCTTCCTGGTGCGCCTTGTGGAAGAAGTCGGTATCCGTGGCGCCGGGAAGCAGTACAGTGAGGGTAATGCCGGTATCTTTCAGTTCGTTGGACAATGCCGCGCTGAATGACAGCACGAAAGCTTTGGTAGCGGCGTAGACGGACAGCAGCGGCATGGGCGTGGTGCCGGCCTCGGAGCCTACCTGCAGTATCTTTCCTTCATTCCGCTGCAGCATGTCTTCCAGGTAATATTTGGTAAGGGAAAGGAGGGAAATGATGTTGAGCTGGATGATATCGATATCTCTTTCGATGCTGGTTTCCACAAACGGCCCCCATTCTCCCTGCCCCGCATCATTGACCAGCACGTCCACCGTAATCCCCATTTCCTTGGTGGTTTCGTACAGCTCGCGGGCCGCGGCGGGACGGAAAAGATCTTTCGGAACGGGCGTTACCTCTACGGTGTAGGTCTGCTTCAGCAGATCGGTCACTTCCTGCAGGCGTTGTTTGTTGCGGGCCACGAGTATCAGGTTATAGCTGTCCGCCGCGAAACACTTCGCCAGCTCAAAACCGATGCCGCTGGTAGCGCCCGTGATCAGGCAGTATTTGTTCCGGTTATGCTTGTTGATAGTAGGCATGATATGGTTGTTTGCGTGATGAATATATGTAAAGGCATCCTCCATCAAATACAGGGCCACCGCATTTGACAGCAATATATTTTACAGTATATTGAGCGATAAAAATTCCCGGGATGAAAATCTTCCATCTGCTGGCGGCATGCCTCCTTATACATACGGCTGCGGCCGCGCAGCAACCGCCCAATATCATATTTATCCTTGCCGACGATCTTGGTTATGGTAACCTGACGAGCTACAATCCTTCGCATAAAGTTCCCACACCACATATCGATCAGCTGGCGAAAGAAGGCACCCGCTTCACGCGGTTCTATTCCGGCAGCCCGGTTTGCGCACCGAGCCGCTGTGCGTTGATGACGGGGAAACACATGGGGCATGCCTATATCCGCGGTAATGCGGGGCAGGCGCTACGCCCGCAGGACACCACGCTTGCAGAGCGCCTCCGGGCAAACGGTTATGTAACGGGCATGTTCGGCAAATGGGGGCTGGGAGAAGCCGGCACCACCGGCGCGCCGGAGCATAAAGGGTTTGATGCTTTCTTCGGTTACATCAACCAGACGCATGCGCATCATTATTATACCAATCGCCTTTTTGAAATACAAAACGGGCAGTCCGTGAAAGTGCCTGTAGATACCACCGCGTACTCAGACGAGCTGATACTGCAGAAAGCGCTGGGCTTCATCCGGGAAAATAAAAACAAACCTTTCTTCCTCTACCTCCCGCTGACCATCCCGCATGCGGAACTGCACGTGCCGGAGCCTTACATGCAGCGCTTCCGGAACGAAGACGGCAGCAGCAAGCTGGGACCGGAAATGCCCTTCGTGCAGAAAGGGAAAGTCACCTACCGCTCGCAGGAACAGCCGCATGCGGCTTTTGCAGGGATGATCACGAAGCTGGATGATGATGTGGCGCGTGTAATGGCGCTGGTAAAGGAACTTGGACTAGACAACAATACTTACGTATTTTTCACGAGCGACAACGGCCCACACCGCGAAGGCGGCGCCGATCCGGAGTTCTTCAACAGCAGCGGGCCGTTGAGGGGCATCAAGCGCGACCTGTATGAAGGCGGCATCCGCGTGCCGATGATCGTGCGGGCGCCGGGCAAAGTACCCGCGGACGTGGTGCGCGACGATATCTGGGCATTCTGGGACGTACTCCCTACGTTGTGCAGGCTCACCGGTACACGCACGCCGGAGAATATCGACGGGCTTTCATTCACCCATGCGCTGACGGGTAAAAGGCAGCCCGTCAAACATCCCTGGCTGTACTGGCAGTTTTATGAAAAGCAATACTACAAAGAAGCCATCGTACAGGGGCACTGGAAATTGGTGCGCCTGAAAAAGGCGGATCAGCCCGAAACCGTTGAACTGTACGACCTGAGCAGCGACACCGGCGAAACGCGCAACCTTGCGGCCACACAGCCCGCCAAAGTGAAGGAGTTGCTGGCCGTCGCGCGGCAGGCAAAAACACCCGCGGAGAACAAAGCCTTTCAGTGGCCGGGAACGGAATAAAATAGGGCTGACCATCACTTTCTGGTCAGCCCCCTCACATGTTTACACCCTTGCAATACTCATCAATCATGACCAAGCTGTTTCACTAGCTTATTGTAAATGCCAAATAGCAGGAACGGCGCGGCCCATTGCCCGATGAACAGGCTGGTGTGTTTCCTGCCCATGCATTGCAGTGACAACGATACGGTCATTGCGCCAATGGCCGCCCATAAAAAGAGGTCGGAAGGCATTTTCGCCGTTTGCTCCTCTATCGCTTCCGCCATCTTTCCTTCTTCATGTTGGGGATTGAATTTCTTCATAAGAATATTTTTATGGTGATCAATCGGTGTCGCTGTCACTGTAAGCATTGTTCTCTTCATCTTCCGCCCCGGTGGCTTCGCTTTCATCGTCCAGCTCACTGCCGGGAACGTCCAGGTCGTCTACCGAATCTTCTTCATTGAGCGGTTCACCATCCGCATCCCGGTTGTCCAGCGCCGCCTGCTGAAAATTCCTTTCATCGCGGTAGGCGGGGTCTGCGTTGGCGCTTTGTTCCAGCAGTTCCCTTTCCTCATCGCTTACGTCCGCGTCGTTCACTTCGTCCAGCACGCCTTTTCCTTCTTCGTCGTCAGACGAGGCGGTGGTGTCTGCCAGTTCACCGGCGGGTGGCGGATCGATGTTTTCCTGACCGGGGATGTCTTTTACTTCCGGCAATTCCATATTCACTTCTTCCGGCTGCATGCGTTTTTCATCGCGGGCATTATCACTGATATCTTTTTTCATAGCGCTTTTTTCAATAGAAGAGTAAAATTCTGTGCCACCTTTAACAGCAGCGCAAACAGGGTCAAAAGCGTGGTACCTGTGGAGGAAATTGCTCAACAGCATTGCGCAGGATGAGCATTTTCAGCGGCATTAGCGGGGCTTTCAGGAAAGAGGCGGACTTCCGGCCCTGACGCTGCTCCTGCGGCCGATCAGGAGGATAAGAAGCGCCAGTACGGCGGCGGCGGCCATGGTGCCCGCCATCGGCACAGCGCTCATTTCTTCGAACAAGCTCACTACCACGGAGGCCAGCGCGCCCATGCCCATTTGCAGGGCGCCCAGCAGGGAGGAGGCGCTGCCCGCGTTCCGCTCAAAAGGTCTTAGCGCCAATGCGGACATATTAGGAAGAATAAGCCCCAGGCAGCTTAACAGTACAAATAACACGATGATCGTTCCATATAACCCGAACCATCCGTTCATCGATCCAATTACGAACAATAAACCCGCTACCACCTGCCCCGCCAGCGCCACCGGCACGATCTGCGTGCTTTCAAACCACCTCAGCAACAGGCTGTTCAGCTGGTTCGATCCGATGAAGCCAACGGACAACAAGGCAAAGACCCATCCGTAGGCCTTATCGCTCAGGCCAAACACGTTCATGAACACTTTCGGCGAGCCGGATACATAGGCGAACAAAGCGCTGAACGCCACCGCGCCGGAAAATGCATACGTGTAGAACAGCGGCTCCTTTACAACGGCTACAAAATTCAGGATGATGGGCTTCGGTTTCAGGGAAAGGCTGGTATCCGGCTTATAGCTGTCCGGCAGCCAGAAGATGGTGGACAGCAGGATGGCTACGCCCATCCCGCAAAGGATGATGAACACCACATGCCAGTGCATCGCGCTGGTAACGTATCCTCCGATCGTGGGCGCCACCATGGGCGAAGCGCCGACCACCAGCATCAGCAGGGCAAACACTTTCGCCGTCTGGTTCACCGGGAAAAGGTCACGCACCATGGCCATCGCCGCCACGGTGGCGGCGCAGCTGCCAACGGCCTGCAGAAAGCGAAGGGCGATCAATCCGTCTATGGTATTGACGAACACGCAGCCAATGGAAGTAGCGATGTATAAAGCAAGACCGGCGTACAGGGGCGGCTTCCGGCCGAAGCGGTCCAGCAGCGGGCCGTATAGCAGTTGTCCCGCTGAAATGCCGATGAAGTAACTGGATAACGTAAGCGCCACGGTGGAAACATCCGTGTGCAGGTCTTTTGCAATGGCCGGGAACCCCGGGAGATACATGTCTATGGTAAATGGTCCCAATGCGGTGAGGGAGCCAAGGATCAGAATAAGTGAAAAATATTTTGATCCGCTCATTGATTCAGATGCCAACCTATTAGTATTTGTGCAAAGATGCGGATATTTATTCCATTCTCAATCTTCGCCGGTCAGCTGTTGCAGCTTTTCTTCCTGCCTGATGGTGATATGCTTGCCGGACACCGCGATGATATGGTCATTGATCAGTTCGTTCAGCATCCGGAAGGTGGTTTCGTAAGTGGCGCCAACGTAGGAAGAAAGGTCCTGCTTGCTGAGCGGGAACGCAATGAAGCCATCCTTGTCGAGCCCGAATTTGTTTTTTAATGCGAGCAGGGCGTTGGCCAGTCGGCCTTTTACAGACATATGCGCCAGGTTGCGCATGCTTTTTTCCGATTCCATCAGCTCCTTTGCGTAGAACTGCATCAGTTCATAAAGCAGCTCATGATTTACTTTCAGGCTGGCGTTAAAAAAATCAATTTCAAAAAAGCAGACGGAAGAGGGTTCCAGCGCCGTGGCGGTAACGGGATAGACCAGCTCTGTACCAATGCCGCGGTGCCCCACAATATCTCCTTCCCTTGCAAAACGCACGATCAGCTCTTTGCCGTCCGCCCAGTGTTTATGCACTTTTACCCTTCCTGACGAAAGGAAGAAGATCCCCGTCACCGCATCCCCTTCTTTAAAAATGGTATCGCCCTTCTTCAGTATAAAATTTTTCTTGTGCGCGTGAATGGCCGGCAGCCACTCTTTCATGCCTCTTCTGCATAAAAGGCAGGTTTGCAGATCACATCCTTGCTTGTCTTTCTTCATTTCCTGTAATTACATTCCGATATTCATGCCGCTCCTGCAACATTTCCAGGAGCTGCGCGCGCACGTTCACCACTTCTCCCACTACGATGATAGCGGGATTGGTGATGCCTTCCGCTTCCGCCACCAGCGCAATGTCCCGCACAGTGCCGGTTATAAAACGTTCTTCCGCGGTCGTGCCGTTCTGGATGATCGCAACTGGCGTGTATTCCTTACCGTTAGCAGCGAAAATATCCATGATCTCCGCGAGGCGGCTCATGGCCATCAGGATGACCACGGTGGCGGTAGACTGCGCCGCCAGCCGGATGTCGCCGGAGATATCGCCGGTGCGCGTGGTGCCGGTGGTGATCCAGAGGCTTTCCGCGGTACCTCTGCAGGTAAGCGGCAGCATTTGCATGGCCGGAACGGCCAGCGCGCTGGAAATGCCGGGCACCACCGTCACCGGGATACCCGCTTTGCGCGCAGCTTCGATCTCTTCCACGGCCCTGCCGAAGATGAACGGATCTCCGCCTTTCAGCCGCACTACATGCCCGTGCGCATAAGCCATCTCCACGATCAGGTCATTGATCTCCCGCTGTGATAAGGCATGACAGCCGTAACGTTTACCCACGAACTGCGTGAGCGCGCCGGGAGCCGCATATTGTAAAAGATCCTGGTTGACCAGCGCATCATATAATATTACATTTGCCTGCCGGATGGTGTTGATCGCTTTCAGGGTGATCAGCTCCGGGTCCCCCGGCCCCGCACCGACCAAAGATAATTGAGGATTTGGCATAATTAATGCATTACATAAATTTTTATACAATTCTTATCAGTTGACTTAATTATAAAATTATAAAAATTTCTTTGTTTTTATGATATAAGTCATATATTTAACGAACGATACAGATCATTTTCCATAAATTATATTACATATAAATATTATTAATTTGATTGTCTTATAAGTTCCAGGTTACTTTTTATACATCCCTGCGGCAGGTACATCTCCTTGTACCTGCTTTTTTATGCTAACAGGTATGGTAGTTGTTGTTACCCGGCTATGAAACGCTACGACGCCATCATCATCGGGTCCGGGCAGGCCGGCAATCCCCTTGCAAAGCAACTCGCCAAAGCCGGAAAGAAAACCGCCATCATCGAAAAAAGCTTCGTGGGCGGCACCTGCATCAACAGTGGATGTACGCCAACCAAAACCATGATCGGAGCCGCCAGGATGGCCTATATGGCGAAGCGCGCGCAGGAGTTCGGCGTTCCTTCAGACCCCGCGCAGATAGACTTCAAAAAGGTCTTGGACCGGAAAAACGAAGTGGTGAGCAGCTTCCGGGAAAGCGCACTCAAAGCGTTAACGGAAACACCGGGGCTGGACCTGCTAACCGGCGCGGCTTCCTTTACCGGCCACAAAACCCTGCAGGTACAGTACACAGACGGCAGCACCGAAACGCTCGCAGCAGAACTGATATGCATTAACACAGGCGCCCGGCCCGTCATACCACCGGTAAAAGGATTGACGGACGTTCCATACCTCACCTCCACTACCCTGCTGGACGTGGGCGAAAAACCGGCGCACCTGCTGATACTCGGCAGCGGCTACATTGCCATGGAATTCGGACAGATGTTCCGGCGCTTCGGCTCGGAAGTGACCATCCTCGAACGCGCTCCCCGCATTCTCACCAAAGAAGACGAAGACGTGGCCGAAGCGGTGGCGGAAATTTTAAAGGAGGACGGCATTACCATCATCACCTCCGCGCAGGTGAAAGAAGCGGCCCGGCAACAGGAAAAGATCAGCCTGACGTTTGAAGTGGACGGAACAAAACAGACGGTCAGCGGCTCACATTTGCTCATCGGCGCCGGCCGCGCGCCGGATACAGGCACGCTGCAACTGGCCCAAACCGGCGTAGCAACCGATGAGAAAGGTTACATCATCGTAAACGACCAGCTGGAAACAAACGTGGAAGGCATCTACGCCCTCGGCGATGTAAAAGGCGGCCCCGCTTTCACGCACATTTCCTACAACGATCATCTCATCGTTGCGCAGCACATCCTTGAAAAAAAACATTCCTCCATCAAAAACCGCCCTGTGCCTTACTGCATGTTCACCGACCCCGAGCTTGGCAGAATAGGGCTCACTGAAAAAGAAGCCGGTGAGAAAGGATTTAACATAAAAGTTGCTAAATTACCCCTTACAAAAGTGGCCCGCGGCATTGAATCCGGCGAAACACGCGGGCTCATGAAAGCGGTGGTGAATGCGGATACCGGGCAGATACTGGGCGCATCCATCCTGTCCGTCAGCGGCGGCGAGATCATGTCCGTTCTCCAAATAGCGATGATGGGGCATATGACTTATGATGAAATACGCAATAATATTTTTGCACACCCTACTTTTACGGAATCATTGAATAATCTGTTTATGACACTGGATAATGATTGAAGTAGAGCACCTCCATAAATCCTTTAACGGCACCATTGCGGTAAGGGATATATCATTTGAAGTGAACAAGGGCGAAAACCTTATACTCCTGGGCACCAGCGGTTGTGGAAAAACCACCACATTGCGGATGCTCAACCGCCTCATTCTGCCTACATCCGGCAACATCCGTATCAACGGGCAGGACGTGCGCTCCGCGCAACCCGAAAAGCTGCGCCGCGGCATCGGTTACGTCATGCAGCAGACCGGCCTGTTCCCGCATTATACCGTGGCGGAGAATATCGCCATTGTGCCGAAGCTGGAGAAATGGCCGAAGGAAAAGATCGCGGAGCGTACGCGAACCTTGATGCAAAAGCTGGGGTTGTCGTACGAAGAGCAGGCGCACATGTTTCCTCATGAGCTGAGCGGCGGGCAGCAGCAGCGCGTGGGTATTGCAAGGGCGCTGGCGGCTGATCCGCCGATATTATTGATGGATGAGCCTTTCGGCGCGCTGGACCCTATCACCCGGCAAAAGATCCGGAATGATTTTAAGGAAGTGGACGAACTGAAAAGAAAAACTATCGTGATGGTCACGCATGACGTGCAGGACGCATTTGCCCTCGCCAGCCGCATCTGCCTGATGGACAAAGGTTCCATCGTGCAGCTGGGCACGCCGGAGGAGCTGCGGGAGCAGCCGGTGAACGATTTTGTCAGCCGCTTTCTGAAAGGAGAATATAACTAGCTGGATTATGAACGCATTTTTTGAATTTCTGCAATCACAGTCGGACAAGCTGATACAGCAAACGCTGACGCATATCAGTCTGACGATGGTATCAGTGATGATCGCCATCGTGATCGGCGTGCCGCTCGGTATATTGGTGGCGCGCAGGCCGAAGCTGGCCGGCGCTGTGCTCGGTTCCGCGGGCGTGATGCAGACCATTCCCAGCATTGCGCTGCTCGGGTTCATGATACCATTGCTCGGCATCGGTCCGCAACCCGCCATCGTTGCGCTGTTCCTCTATGCCCTGCTGCCCATCATCCGGAATACCTATACCGGCATCACCGGCGTGGACGCTACCGTGATAGAAGCGGCCAGGGGCCTTGGCATGAGCAGCAGCCAGATACTTTTCAAAGTGGAACTGCCACTGTCCATGCCCGTGCTGATCGCGGGCATCCGGACGGCCACCGTGATCAACGTGGGCGTGGCTACACTGGCGGCTTACATCGCGGCGGGCGGACTGGGAGAATTTATCTTCGGCGGCATTGCCCTGAACAATACCAACATGATCCTCGCCGGCGCCATCCCCGCGGCTTTGCTGGCGCTGCTTTTCGATTTCCTGCTTTCCCGCCTGCAAAAGTTCAACTGGCGGAAATACAAGCTGAAAGCTGGCATCATCGGCATTGCGGCAATTTCACTGCTTTTCTTCTCCATGCTGCCATCGGCCACGAAAGGCAAGCTGCTAGCCGGCTTCACGCCGGAATTCATGGGGCGCACGGATGGGTATCTAGGCCTGAAGGAACATTATCATCTGAATATCCGCACCGTGGTGATCAATGATGCGGTGATGTACCAGGCCATGTATGAAGGCAAGCTGGATGTGGTCAGCGGATATAGTACCGACGGACGCATCCGCTCGTACAACCTCGTTACGCTGGAAGACGACCGACACATCTTCCCACCCTACTTTGCAGCGCCGGTGATACGCACCTCCGCGCTGGAAAAATACCCGGAGCTGGAAGCAACGCTGAACCTGCTCGCGGGCAGGATCAACGATTCCATTATGACGATGCTGAACTACCGCGTGGACTTCCTGAAAAAAGCGCCTGCCACAGTGGCGCGTGAATTCCTCGAAACACAGGGCCTTTACCAGCCGCCGCGCAGCGGAAGCAAAGGCATGGTGCGCATCGGCTCCAAAATATTCACCGAACAATACATCCTGGTAGAAATGTACAAAATGCTGATCAAAGGGTATACGGACCTGGATGTTTCCTCCAAAACCGGTCTCGGCGGCACGAAGATATGTTTCGATGCGCTCGTCAACGACCAGATCGATCTGTACCCGGAATATACCGGCACCGGCCTCCTCGTGATCCTGCAACCGCCTGCCATACTTGTCAGTGAACTGACAAAAAGCAAGGATAGTGTGTATAATTACGTTCGGGAACAATTCTTGCGGCAATATGATCTTCGCTGGCTGCAACCCATCGGCTTCAACAACGCCTATGCGCTGATGATGCGGAAAGGGACCGCGGAGGAATTGCAGATCAATAGTATTTCGGACCTCACCGCTTACCTGGAAAAAAATAACAAAAGATGAACCTGCTTACACAATACAAAACCGTGCGGCAATTGACAGAAAGCATCTGCAAGCCTTTACAGAAAGAAGATTACGTGGTGCAACCGGTGGTGGACGTGAGCCCGCCGAAATGGCACCTTGGGCATACGACCTGGTTCTTCGAAACACTGATACTGAAAGCCCACGCCAAGGGCTATACGGAATACGACACGAATTTCAATTTCGTTTTCAACAGCTACTACGAAAGCCTCGGCGCGCGGGTGATCCGCACGCAGCGCGGCAACCTCAGCCGCCCGACGGTAGACGAGATATACCTGTACCGCGCGCATGTGGACAAAGCCATGGAACAATTGCTGGCCGGTCCGGTCAGCAGGGAGCTGGAAACGCTGATCGTACTGGGCTGCAACCACGAGCAGCAGCACCAGGAGCTGCTGTGGACGGACATCAAATACATCCTCGGCCACAATCCCCTGTTCCCCGCTTACAGCGATCAGCCGCCAAAGGCACACCGGAAAACGTCGCGTTCCCCCCTCGCGCAGATACAGGAAGGGCTGTACGATATCGGGTACGACGGTGATGACTTCTGTTATGATAACGAGCAGAACCGGCACCCCGTTTACATCCAGGATTTCATGATGGCCACGGAGCTGGTGACGAATGAGGAATACCTCGCTTTCATCAACGAAGGCGGCTACAAGAATTTTGTGCACTGGCATGCGGAAGGATGGGACTGGGTCAGGAATAACAACATAGAAGCGCCGTTATACTGGCATTTTATAGAAGGGCAATGGTTCAATTATACGTTACAGGGATTGCAGCCTGTGCGGATGGACGACCCGGTGATACACGTGAGCTATTACGAAGCGGCGGCTTACGCGGCCTGGCAGGGAAAGCGCCTGCCTACGGAATTTGAATGGGAAGCGGCAGCGGACCGCTTTACCTGGGGCGCCTGCTGGGAGTGGACGGAAAGCGCTTACCTCCCCTATCCCGGCTTTACCCGGGCGGAAGGCGCCGTGGGAGAATATAACGGCAAGTTCATGGTCAACCAGAAAGTGCTGCGTGGCGCATCCGCCTTCACTTCGCCGGGCCATGCGCGGGTCACTTACCGGAATTTTTTCCATCCGCATTTACGCTGGCAGCTAACCGGCATCCGGCTTGCACAGTAAAAACAAAAACGTTATGAGTACAGCAGCTACGGCAAGGAAACAGGCGTCTTCTTTTCTGAAGGATGTGATCACGGGGCTCAACGCAAGCCCAAAATACCTCTCGTCGAAATATTTTTACGACGCGAAAGGCGACGCGCTTTTCCAGCAGATCATGCAATGCAGGGAATACTATCTGACGCGCTGTGAAATGGAAATACTTTCCCGGCAGTCCGGGGACATGGCGGCGGTGCTTGCCGCTTCCGGCGGCGAACCTTTCGATCTCATTGAACTCGGCGCCGGCGATGCTTCCAAATCATTTCACCTGCTGAAGGAACTGCTGCACCGCGGCACGCTGCACCGTTATTACCCTATCGATATATCCGCCAATATCATCGCGCACCTGGAACATACGCTGCCGGCCAAATTACCGGGACTGCAGATGGAAGGGCTGAACGGCGATTACCTGGAAATGCTGCAGCAAACGCGGAACTATGCGCGGCGGAAAAGAGTGATCATGTTCATGGGC
Organism: Chitinophaga cymbidii; assembly: GCF_007992715.1. GTDB lineage: Bacteria > Bacteroidota > Bacteroidia > Chitinophagales > Chitinophagaceae > Chitinophaga > Chitinophaga cymbidii. The sequence continues at coordinate 867,932 of NZ_BKAU01000002.1, read as the reverse complement.
GCCAGCATCGGCAATTTCACGCCACCGGAGGCATTGCAGTTCTGCTGCAAGCTGCGCCAGCAAATGCTTCCCGGCGACATGCTCATCATCGGTTTCGATCTTAAAAAACATCCGCGGATCATCCTGCCGGCCTACAATGACGCGCAAGGCATTACCAGGGCGTTCAACCTCAACCTCCTCCACCGCATCAACCGCGAGCTGGAAGCCAATTTCAACGCCGATAATTTCGATCATTACCCCGTATACGATCCGCAATCCGGCAGCTGCAAAAGCTATCTCATCAGCCTGACGGAACAGGTGGTGGAAATCGGCGGAGGGATGGCAACGGTAAGATTCAAAAAAGACGAGCCCCTGTACATGGAGATCTCGCAGAAATACACGGTGGAAGAGATCCACCAGATGATGGAAAGCGCCGGCTTTTCACCTGTGCGGCAGTTCTACGATAGCAAAAGGTGGTTTACAGACACCGTCTGGCAGTGCCTGTAAACCTTTGTTCACTGTTTTATTCCGACATCCAATTAAAATATCGTACGGCGTTGTGATAACAAACCTGTTCCACCATGCTGCCCACCCATTTGATATCGTTGGGCAACTCTCCTTTCTCGATCTCCTCTCCGAACAGGTTACAAAGAATACGGCGGAAATACTCGTGGCGGGGGTAGGACAAAAAGCTCCTTGAATCCGTCAGCATCCCCACAAAGCGGCTCAGGAGGCCCATGTTGCTGAGGGCGTTGAGCTGTTTGATCATCCCGTCCTTCTGGTCCAGAAACCACCAGGCGGAGCCGAACTGCACTTTGCCGGGGAAGCTGCCGTCGTTGAAATTGCCTGCCATGGTAGCCATCAGCTCATTGTCAGACGGGTTCAGGTTATAGATGATGGTCTTTGCCAGCTGGTCGTTTGCATCCAGGCGGTTGAGGAATTTCGCGAGGGCTACGGCCTGCGGGAAATCCCCGATCGAATCCCAGCCGGTATCCGGTCCCAGTTGCCGCAGCATACGGCTGTTGTTGTTACGCAAGGCGCCGAGGTGGTATTGCTGCACCCATCCCTTTTCATGGTCCCACTGCGCAAAGACGGTCAGCATAGCGGATTTGAATTTCGACTGCTCTTCCACTGACAGTGCCTTGCCGCTGCGTATCTTCGAGAATGCGGCGGCGATCTCCTGCTCCGTGTAGTCGTCCGCGTAAATTCGTTCAAGGCCGTGGTCTGAAACAGAACATTCCATCGACGCAAAGTAATCGTGCCGCTGCTTCAGCGCGTCCAGGTATTGCTGGTATGTGACGATCGCTATGCCGGAAGCGGCTTCCAGCCGTCCGAGATATTGATTGAACGTTGCGGCATCTTCCACGGCCATCGCTTTGTCCGGCCGGAAAGCGGGCAGCACACGGATGCCGATCCCTTCTTTTTTGATCTGCCGGTGATATTCCAGCGAATCCACGGGGTCATCGGTTGTGCAGACAACTTTCACCTGCATTTTATGCAGCAGGTTCCTGACGGAATATTCTTTCGATTGCAGTTTTTCCGTGCAGGCAGCGTAAATGCCGGCGGCGGATTGTGCGTTTAAAATATTATGCACGTCAAAGTAACGCTGCAGTTCAAGGTGCGTCCAGTGATAGAGTGGGTTGCGCATGGTGTACGGTACGGTTTCCGCCCATTTCGCGAACTTCTCTTCGTCCTTTGCATCGCCGGTGCAGAAGCGCTCGTTGATGCCGTTGGTACGCATGGCGCGCCATTTATAATGATCTCCGTATAGCCATGCCTGAGTGAGATTGCCGAAGTTGATGTCCCCCGCGATCTGGTCCGGCGGGAGATGGCAATGATAATCGATCACGGGCATGTGCTTCGCGAAATCGTGATACAACTGTTGTGCGGTTGGTGTTTCCAGTAAAAAGTGCTCGTCCAGGAACTGTTTCATCAGATAATTTTTATCATGCCGGTTTCATATAGTTTGTACGGTATGTTTACGCAATGCCGCTTTTGCGCCTTCCTGCATGATCGTTTGCAGATCGGCGGCTACGGCGGAATAAAATCCGGGTAACAGGGTCAGGTCTGTTTCCCAGAAAGCCTTGTCTGTCATTGTATGCAGCACCACTTCTTCGGGGCGCAGCGTTTGCCAGCGCCTGCTGAAGACGCCGGCTTGCCCGTCCGTTACCTCATGCCCTTCGCCTTTCATGAACCACAGGTATGCCGCGAAGCCGAACGCGAACAGCGGCGGTGGCGTATTGGATGTTTTATAGTGCTGCAACAGCAGCGGAATGCAGCGCATCTTCATCTTTGAACTGTATTGCGCGGTGATGCTTTTCCAGAGATGATGGATATGCGGATTGCGGAAGCGGTCCAGCACGCTGGCGCTGAATGCCGCTGCAAGTGATCTCTCCACAGGGAATGGAATTGACACTGCCAGCTCCTGCATCATAAGGTCCTGTATATATACGGACATCGCGGGATCGTCCATTGCCTGCTTCACTGTATCGATACCCGCCAGGAAAGCCGGGCCGCAGCTGAGCGTATGTGTGCCGTTCAGCAGGCGCAGCTTCAGTTCGCGGTGCAGGTTGATGTCCGGCACAATAGCGATCTCCTCATTGGCCTCCGCAAAACTTAACACCTTGCGGATATGCGCATCGCCTTCTATCGCCCAGAGGCTGTACGCCTCCGCCATGCAAAGCAGCTTGTCGCGGTACCCGAACTCCGCTTCCAGCGCGGCCTGTTGCGCCGCATCCGGCTTACCCGGTACAATGCGGTCTACCAGCGAATTACAAAAGTGGTTATGCTTTTCCAGCCATTCAATGAACTCCTCCGGAAGGCTGTTCAGGTGCGCCAGCTCCAGCACGATGGATTCCAGCTTCTTTCCATTGTCCGGCACCAGCTCCGTAGGCACGATCACCATGCCGCTGTGAGGGCTTCCGCCGAAAGCCTGAAAGCGTTCATACAGGAATGCCAGCAGCTTGCCGGGAAAGGACAGGGGCGGATGACGGCGGATATCATCGTTAACAAGCTGTATGCCCACTTCCGTTGTATTGGAAATGATCACCTGCATGCCGCCATCATGTGCGCATTCCAGTATCTCTTCCCAATCTTCCTGCGCGCTCAATACCCGGCTGACAGCCGCGTTGATGCGGTTCTCCTCTACTTTCTTTCCCTGGCGGATGCCCCGCACACAAAGTGTATACAGGTTGTCCTGCTGCTCAAAGGCGGAAGTATCACCCTGGCTGGTGGATTTCACCACCACCACCCTGCCATTGAAAATTCCTTTCCGGTTAGCCTTGTCGATATAATCATCCGGCAATCCCCGCAACAATACGCCTGTACCGAACTGCAGCACTTTCTCGGGCAGGCTGAATATCGATTCATCCGGCACGTCTACCGTACCCGGCACAATATTCTTCAACGTAAATCTTGACAAGATCATATTTATTCCATTTCATTGGCAGCCTGCAGAAATGATCCAACTCCCTTGGGATCGTCTACCACTACCTTTTCACGCATATAATATTCAAAACTGCCGTCCCGGTAAGGCTTCCCGCCGAGACCCGATACGCTCACCGTACCATGCAGGTGTATATATCCCTGTTCATCTTTTTTGATAAATGTTTTGATGATACCCTTGTATCCCTTCGAAGCCACTTTCCGGTATTTTGCCGGCAGCAGCCCGAGCCGCACACCCTTCGCCAATGCATACACGAACATGCAGGAGGCGGAAGCTTCCAGGTAATTCTTTTCTTTATGGGGCAGGTCGATGATATCCCACCAGAGGCCGGATTTGCTATCCTGATACTTCGCCACCGCTGCGGCGAGCCGTTCAAGAATGGCTGTGAGCTGTGCTTTGCCGGGATGCGTATCCGGAAAATGTTCCAGCGCATCTACCAGCGCCATCGCGTACCAGCCCATGGCGCGGCCCCAAACGTGCGGGGAGCGGCCGGTTTGCGGGTCCGCCCATTTCTGTTCGCGGGATTCATCGTAACCATGATACAGCAAGCCGGTTTTCGTATCGCGGGAAACGGCCTCCATCAATGTGAACTGCCGGGTGATATCATTGAAGATGCTGTCTTCCCCGAAAGCCACCGCATATTCCGCGTAGAACGGCTGCGCCATGTACAAGCCGTCCAGCCACATTTGCCAGGGATAGATCTTCTTATGCCAGAAGCCGCCGGCCTTTGTGCGGGGGTGCAGCTGCAGCTGATGACGCAGCGTTTCCGCTGCCTTGCGGTATTTTTCTTCGCCCGTCACTTTGTAGAGCAGCAGCAGGTTGCGGCCCGGCATCACGTTATCGATGTTGAAATCCTGCTGCTTGTAGGTGCGGATGGTGCCGTCCGGCTGCACAAAATGGTCCATGGATTGGCGGATGTACGCCAGGTAAGCATCGTCATGGGTGCGCCGCCACAGCGCTTCTATGCCGCGCAGCACCACGCCCTGGTCATAAGTCCACCGCACCGGCCTGCCGGGGTGCATGGACAGGGAATCCTTCCATATATGCATAACCGTAGCCGCCATTTCCTTCGCGTATGATCTTTCCTGCGCCTGCGCCCATCCGCTGCAAAGCAGCAGGCAGCAAAGCAGCGTGTATCTTTTAATGCCCAACATCAGTTATTGTAGGTTTTATTCAGTAATTCCCCGGCGGGTGTATCTCCGGTAATGACCCGTATATTCTTCAACGTTACCTGCTCCGCTTCGGTCACCTCCACGCCTTTTTTGGCTTTCAGCACCATGTCCTGCATCGTTATGTTGCGGATGTTCATCTCCGGCAATCCCCGGATGAAAATGGCGGTACCCGCGCCTTCGCATACCACGTTGCGGATGGAAAAATTCCGGAACTGCGGGGTGGCTTCGGTCACAGGGAACTGCTCTACCTTCGGCGCATCGCGCTGCTCGCCGGACAAGGGCACGGGGTCTTTCGCCATATAGTACATGTCAAAGAGAATGGCTTCCGCCACAATATCTTTCATGTTGATGCGGTTGATGTGGATGTTCTCCACAATGCCGCCTCGGCCACGGGTAGTTTTGAAACGCAGGCCGATGTCCGTACCCATGAACGTACAATCCTCCACGTAAATGTTACGCGCTCCGCCGCTCATTTCACTGCCGATCACAAACCCGCCGTGCGCGTGATATACGAGGTTATGCCGCACCCATACGTTTTCGGTAGGCACACCTCTTTTGCGGCCGGCCTCATCCCTGCCGGATTTGATGCAGATCGCATCATCGCCCACATCAAAGGTGCTGCCTTCTATCAGCACATTTTTGCAGGATTCCACATCAATGCCGTCGCCGTTCTGGGCGTACCAGGGATTTTTCACGAAGATGTCGCGCACGGTAAGCTGATCGCAGAGCAGCGTGTGGAGGCACCAGGCCGGGGAGTTCTGGAAAACAACGCCTTCCAGCAATATCTTTTTACATTCCGTCAGCACCAGAAGGTTCGGGCGCAGGAAGTCCTTGATGGACTGAAAATGCTCCGGTGAATGTTCGGGACTGATAACACCGGGGTTCTTCATTTTGGAACCTTTTTTCATGCCTTCGGAAGGATACCAGGTGTTCTTGTCATCGCTGAGCACGCCGCCGGAAGCTACCAGCTTTTTCCATTGCGAATCTGTGAGCTTCGCTCTTTTAACGACCCGCCATACATCCCCGTTCCCATCGATGATCCCTTTGCCGGTAATGGCGATATTTTCCGCTTTCGTGGCGGATATGGGCGACTGGTTGCGCATTTGTTCAAGCCCCTCCCAATTGCCTTCTACCAAAGGATACTGGTGCTTGTCCGCCGTAAACTGCAGCAAGGCGCTCTTCAGCAGGTGCAGGTTCACATTGCTTTTCAGTGTAAGCGGCCCCGTTAGCCACAACCCCGCGGGCACCAGCACCACGCCGCCGCCCTTCCGGTGGCATTCGTCGATGGCGGACTGGATGGAGCGGGTGTTCAGCGTCATGCCGTCCGCCTTCGCGCCGTAGCGGGCAATGGAAAATGTGTCTTTTTTAAAGACCGGCTGCTCCACATCCTGCGCCATCGCAGGCAAACAAAAAAAGCCCGCCAGTGCATAAATCATCTTCATAACAGACTGTTCAGATAAATTTCAATATTGGTGTATCGTTTGTCCAGTGTAAAAGCAACGGCGTCCGCCGCATTATTTTTATCCAGCCCCTTCTCCATCTCCCAGGCATCAGGCATCCCGTCTTCGTCGCTGTCCGCCGCCGCCGGCAGGGAGCGCAGCGATGGCCATCCTCCTACATCCTTTTGCGAATCGATGATCCCGTCTTTCCCTACTGTAGCCACCCCGGAACGCACAGCGGCAATGATCCGCTCATCCACCGCATCGCGGTGCAGGCTGGCGCCGGCTTTTTCCAGCACTTCGTTGTAAGCGTCCGTTGCGCGTTGCGGGGGAATCTCCGTTACCCTGGCCGGTTGCTCGCGCCTTGCCGCAGTTTTATCCGCGCAATGCACACCGGCCCAGTTGTCTTTTGTTACTTCCGTATATCCGTCTACGTAATTTCCGCTGACGTAGAACTTACCATAAGGCGTGTCCGCGGGGTTCAGGATGCGCATGCGCACACTGGTCTTTGTAGCGGGACCGGCCATGTAATAGTTGTCCGCTATATTGTAGTTCCCGCCCTCACCGCCATAGGCGCTGTTAAACACCCAGTTGAAGAGCACGTTGTTGCGGAAATCCACCAGCTCCTTTTCCGGTTCATGCGTATAGCGGGCTCCGCAAAAACGGGGATTGCGGCTGGAATTACTGGCCAGCAGGTTGTGATGAAAGCTGGCGCCCTGGCCGCCCCAGATGCCTCCGTAGCCATGTTCCCCTTTCGGATGTACGGAACTGCGCATGCTTTCTGCAATGATGCAGTACTGCATGGTGAAGTTCACATTGTCGTAAAACGATGCATTTTCGTCTACCGCCCAGCTCATGGAACAGTGATCGATGATGATCTGCCGGTGCCGGATGCCGGTCAGCGCATCATCCGCCTGCCGGTGCTCGTCGCCCAGGCGGAAACGCATGTAGCGGATGATCACATTGTCCGCATTCACATTCACATTGTAATTCCTTATGCAGATGCCGTCTCCGGGCGCGGACTGCCCAGCGATGGTGCAATTACCGTAGTTGATCTTCAACGGCGATTGCAGCGCGATGGTGCCGGATACGGCGAATACGATGGTGCGCGGGAATTTCTGTTTAACCGCCCAACGCAGGCTGCCGGGGCCGTCGTCATCCAGGTTCCGGACGATCAGCACTTTGCCGCCTCTGCCGCCGGTGGTATATTTCCCAAAGCCCTCCGCCCCGGGAAAAGCCGGCAGCAGCTGCGCCGGAGCACAACTGCCGCATAGCTGAATGGTCAATATTGCAAAAAGTGTTCTAATGGCCATAATCCTGTTTCAGCTTCGTGTTGGCATCCAGGATGGATTGGGCGATCGGTAACAGTTCGCTCTTTCCTTCCTCGAATGCGATCGCATAATACCGGAGTATCGTGCTGGTGATGCCGCTGCCGAGCCAGGCCACATTGGTGTAACCGGATGGCGCGGGCGATACCGTGGGTTTATAAAAAGATCCGGCCCAGATCAGGTCCCTGGAGCCTGCTTTGTAATACATCGTCGTGGGCAGATTATTGTAAGGCGCGGTGCGTGCGGCCATGGCGGCGAGCGCTGTTTTTGTTTCCGCGATCTTATCGCCCAGCAGGTTCCAGCGCAGCAGATCGTATTTGCGGATGCCTTCTCCGCCAAATTCCAGCATTCTTTCTTTTACAATGGCGTTAAAGAACGCCTCGTAAGTAGCGGGCGTAGTGCCGATCAGCGATGCGTCGCCACCGAAAGCGCGCAGCCTTACTTCTTCAAAGGCGGAGATGGCGGCGGCAGTGGGACCGTTATTCAGTTCATTGTCCGCTTCCGCGAACATGAGCAGCACATCCGAAAAGCGGATCAGCGGCCAGTTCAGGCCGAAGTACTGCGCGGCGGAAGTAAGGGACACGGGGTTGGTGATCCAGTCCCGGCGGAACTTGCCGTCCACCATCGTTTGCAAGGTGCGGCCTACTTTGTTTTCCGCGGCGTCAATGTTATACGGCGCGCAGGTAACGTCCCTGCGGGTATCTGTGGAATCGAAGGTGTAAAAATAAGTGGGCAGGATGGTGAGGGCGCCGTTCCCGCGGTTATTGTAGCGGGGGCCATTGTAGTAGCCGAGCTTGCTGTCGCCCGTGGCGCTGTTACCGCCGGCCATCGCTACTTCAAAGATGATCTCGCCGGTGGGGTCCAGCTGGTGGGCGCAGACGTTGTCTTTCCACAGCGCTTCAAAGCTGCTGTTCAGGCTGTGATCGCCGCGGTGCTGCATGATCTCGTTACATTCTGCTTTTGCTATTTCGTAGAACTTTTTGTAGTCTGCCGGGCGTTCCATTTGCCTGGATTTGCGGAGGGAGTAGCCGCCGCGGAAAAGGGCGATCCGGGCGCGGAGGGCCCTCACAGCGCCCTGTGTGATGCGCTCGTCGCGGGCGCCGGCTTCTGTGCGCCAGGGCACCAGCGTGGCCGCCGTCGCGAGGTCCGCCAGGATGCGGTCGTAGATCGTATCACGGTCCGTTTTGGCTTTAAAGAGATCTGTTTCCAGCATCGATGGCTGGAAGTGCGCGGCCACATCTCCCCAGTTGCGGATCAGCTCGTAATAGAACTGGGCGCGCAGGGTCAGCGCTTCTCCGTGCAGCCGTTTCAGTTGTTTCTTTTCTTCTTCGGTGCCGCTGGTGTACATCTCCATTTGCGGGATGTAATAGATGCAGAGGTTTGCTCTTTCTATGCCCTGGTACAGCTGGTTGAAAGGCTGCGCCAACTGTGTGTTGTTGGGACTGACATTGTAATGCGCAATATCGCGCCGCTCATTGTCCGGGTACGGCGTGCCGCCCTGCCCCATCATTTCATCACTGTCATATGCATAATACATGCTGATGCGGATGCCGTAACCCTGGTCTCCGGTGAGGGAGCCATAGGCCCCCAACACCGTCATCCGGGCATTGTTCACATTAGAAAAAGCGATGTCCGGGTTGAAAGAGGACACCGGCTCCACCTCCAGGTATTGTTTACAGGAGGTGAAGAGAAATATAACTGGAATAATAAATCTGCCGAGTTTCATGATGTTATCTTTTATAATGAAAGATTTACCCCGAGGAGGAATGACCGGCTGCGGGGATAGGCGGAATAATCCACCCCGGGCGTTACCGGGTTCGCACGACGGGTGCTCACCTCGGGATCATACCCGGAATACTTCGTAAAGATGGCGAGGTTGTTCACGGTGCCGTAAAACCTCGCGGATTGCAGGCCGATCTTCTTCAGCAGGGAAGACGGCAGCGTGTAACCCAGTGTCACGTTATTGATCCGCAGGAACGAACCATCTTCCACCGCCCATGAGTGGGGTATGAATGAGGCCGCGCCGATACCGGGTTTCCAGAGCTTCGCATTTTTGTTCAGCTCCGCCAGCTCCACCGGGTCGGTCACCACCTGGCCCTGCGCGTTCACTGTTTTCCAGCGGTCGTTCATGATGGCGAGCAGGTTGGAGTTATTGGTATAACCGGATGTGAATTCCAGCCGGTTGGCGTTGAGCACGTCATTGCCCACCTGGAAGTTGAGGAAAACACTGAGATCGAATTGTTTGTAAGTGAATTGCTGATTGAGGCCACCGAAGAATTTCGGCGCCGCGCGGCCAATGATGGTCCTGTCTTTCTCCGTGATCACGCTGTCACCATCGAGGTCGCGGAACTTGAGGGTGCCGGGTTGCGGCGGAGTGGACGTGATGGCGTTGTTGTCAGGCACGCCTTCTTTCAGCGTGTAGGTCTGTGTGCCGGCATCGTAATCGAAATCCCCGATACTGTAAAAGCCGTCCGTTTCCAGTCCCCATATGGAACCAACGGGATCGCCTACACGTACGATGTAATCGAAGGCGCCCTGCACGGAGTGGAACCATCCGGAGTTTTGCAGGTAACCGTTGATCTGGTTGGCCGCCAGCCGGTCTACCGTATTTTTGTTGAAAGAAATGTTGAAGGTAACGTTGTAACCGACAGTTTTGGTTTGCACCGGCGTGGCGTTCACCTGGAACTCTACGCCTTTGTTGGTGGTGGCGCCAACGTTCTGTATCTGCTGGGAATAGCCTGCGGTAGTGGAGATCGGTGCGGCCACGAGCAGGTTGTCCGTTGTATTTTTATACAGGTCGGCGGTGAATACCAGTCTGCCGTTCCAGAGCGCAACGTCCGCACCGAAGTTGCGGGACACGGTGGTTTCCCACACCAGGTTCGGGTTCGCCAGCGCAACGGGCGCGTAGGCCGCCACCACCTGTTCGTTCAGACCGTATTGCGGCAGCGGCACGTTCTGCTGGATGGCGCTGTACTGCATCTGGTACAGGAAATCCGCGATGCGGTTATTACCTGCTTCGCCGTAGCTGGCGCGCAGCTTCAGGTCGCTGACGGGGCCGAGCTTTCCTTTCAGGAAGCTTTCTTCGGAGAGCCGCCAGGCCACTGATCCCGAGGGAAAGTAAGCCCACTTGTTAGACGGTCCGAATTTGGAAGAACCATCCCCGCGCATGGACAAAGTGAGCAGATACTTCTTGTCATAGGCATAATTCAGCCGGCCAAAGAAAGATACCAGCCTGTTCTCCACTTCCGTGGTGACCGGCTTCGGCTGCTGCACGCCGGGGGGCGGAGTGCCGAGGTTCATATTGTTCAATGCCCACTCGGGTTTGATGCCGGCGGGGAAGTAGCGCGTTTCCATAAAGCTGGTGGATACTTTGCTGGTATACAGCTCGTGGCCTACCAGGAAAGTGATCTCGTTCTTTTTATGAAAATCACCATTCAGCTGCGCATTCGTAAAGGTGAATACGTTGGAATTATTGATGGTGGTGCGTTTCGTATTGCCAATGTTCGCCAGCGGCGTAACGCCATACTGCCGGGCGTTGTTGGTCAGCGTATCGTCGAACGCCCGTCTTTCTTCCGTGAACAGGTCGTAACCCAAAGTAATCCTGAAGCTGAGGAACTTCGTGAGGTTCAGGTTCACATAGCCGCTGAGGTTCAGGATATTGGTGATGGCCTTGCGGTATTCGGCCTCGTTCAGCAGGATGGGATTGCCCAGGCTGAGGCTGTTGCCGCTGGTTTCGTTCCAGTATTCCTGGTCAAACTCGTCCAGCCCCAGCCCTTCCATCAGGAAGGGACGGTATTTCAGGCTGTGACGCAGGCGGTTCGTGGAAGAAGAGCCTTCGTTGGTAGTGCCGGCGCCGTTCACCACGGTATGATTGTAACGGGTGTTAAAGCCTACTCTCACAGCATTGTTAACGGTATGATCGAATTTGAAAGATGCGAGCTTGCGGTCGAAATCGGAACCGCGCATAATGCCTTCTTCGGTGTTGGAGGTGAGGCTGAGGTTGTACTGCGTGTTGGTGTTCCCGCCGTTCACGCTGACGTTGTGCGTTTGCATGAGCGCGTTGCGGCCGAACATTTCATCCTGCCAGTCCGTAAAAGGCATGTTCTTGTAGTTAGCCAGCGTATCGAACGTAGTGCCGTAAGTATTGGCAAAGGAAGTGCTGTCTGCAATGCTGCCTCTCGTGCGCTCGTACCAGTACATCACGAAGTCGTGCGGCTTCATGACTTCCAGCCTGTTGGCCAGTTTGCGGATGCCGGCGAAACCGTTGTAGCTCAACCGCGTTTTCGCATTGCGGCCGCCTTTGGTAGTAATGATCACTACGCCGTTCGCGCCGCGCGCACCGTAGATGGCGGTGGTGGAAGCATCTTTAAGCACATCGATGGATTCAATGTCTTGCGGCGAAATAGCGTTGAGGCCGTTCTCCACCTGCACGCCGTCGATCACGTACAGCGGGGAATTGTCTTGCGTAATGGAGCCGCCGCCACGCACGCGGATGGTGACTTCCGCATTGGGGGCGCCTTCGCTGCCGGTCACCTGCACGCCGGCAAGACGGCCGGAGAGCGCTTCCGCAGCTGAGTTGATCGGAATGTCTTTGATCTGTTTCGCATTGATGGAAGACACAGAGCCGGTCAGATCACGACGGCGGGCGGTGGCATAACCCACCACTACTACGTCGTTCAATGAAGAAGCTTCTTCTGTCATGGTTACATCTATCGAATTTCTGCCGTTCACTTCAATTTCCTGCGTCTTAAAGCCCATGAACCGGAACACGAGAACGGCGTCTCTGCCGGTGGGTACGTCTATGCTGTATTTCCCGTCTGCATCCGTGGCTACACCGGTCTTCGTGCCCTTTAGCTGGACAGTGACGCCGGACAATGCACCGGTGCCGGAAGCGGTCACCCGGCCGGAAACTTTCCGGCTTTGTGCGAGCGCAGGCATGCAGAGTGTGAGTAATACCAGCAATGTGGATAATATCAGTTTCATATGTGGAAGGTTGATAAAACGTGGTTAGACAAGTCTACATATTAATTCGCCATCAACTCAACAACATGCTGACTTTATTTGTGCAATCGTTCCCGATAACGTTTGCACAGCAGCGGCGGGGGACAAAAAACAGGTGGAGTTGGATTAATTTCTTATTTTACGTACGGACCACGTTCAACCAAAATATGAAATTCGACGACGCTATCACGATAAAAGATATTGCCAAAGCCCTGAACCTCTCCACATCCACTGTATCAAGGGCTTTAAGGGGACGTTATGAGATTTCTGCGGAAACAAAAAAGCTGGTCATGGAATACGCAGAACGCATGAATTACCGCCCCAACCCCATTGCGCTCAGCCTGAAAGAACAACGCAGCAAAGCGATCGGCGTAGTGGTATCGGAGATCGCCAACAACTTCTTTTCACAGGCGATCAACGGCATAGAATCCATCGCATATAATAATGGATATCATGTTATCATCACCCAGACGCATGAATCGAAAGAAAGGGAAATGGTGAACATACAGCATCTTGTATCGCGTTCGGTAGACGGGCTGTTGCTCTCGCTTTCCTGTGAAACAACGGACCTTTCCTACCTGAAGCAATTGCATGAGAAAGGGTTTCCTATTGTGCAGTTCGACCGGGTAACGAACGAAATTGACACGCACCGCGTAACGGCGGATAATTATATGGGCGCCTTCCAGGCTACGGAACACCTGATCGCGCAGGGCTTCAGGAAGATCGGGCATATCACCAGCACCAGCAATCTTTCCATCACCCGCGAAAGGCTGCAAGGCTACAGGGATGCACTGGAAAAACACAACATGAGCTATGATGCCGGCCTTGTGAAACATTGCACGCATGGCGGCATGATCTACGATGAAGTGGAAGAAGCGGTGGAAAGTCTTTTTCAGTCGAGATCAAAAGTAGACGCGATCTTCACGGCGGGCGACCGGCTGACGACGGTTACGCTCAGCGCATTGAAGAACGTGGCGAAGAAATATAAGCAGGTGGGATTCATCGGTTTTACCAATACCAACCTGGCAGAGCTTTTCACGCCGCCGGTGAGCGTGATCCGCCAGCCTGCTTTCGAGATCGGGCAAAGCGCTACGGAGCTGCTGATCCGGATGATCGAAAGCAAACGCCCGGTTACGGAGTTTGAGAACAGGGTGCTGCCCAGCAGCCTTATTATCCGCGAATCGTCGGCGCTTATTCCATCCTGAGACTTTTAACGGGATTGGTGAGACCCGCTTTCACCGCCTGGAAGCTCACCGTGAGCAGGGCGATCATCACGGCTATCACGCCGGCCATGATAAACACCCACCAGCTGATATCAATGTGGTAGGCAAAATCTTCCAGCCAGCGGTTCACCCCGAACCAGGCCAGCGGCCATGCGATCAGGTTGGCGATCACTACGAGCCTTACAAAGTCTTTGGACAGCATGGTAACGATGTTCTCCACGGTAGCGCCCAATGCCTTGCGGATGCCGATCTCCTTCACTCTCCTTTCCGCCGCGAATGTCGCCAGCCCGAACAGGCCAAGGCAGGAAATGATAATGGCCAGCGTGGCCAGGATGCCTACGATGCGGCTCACCTGCCGGTCTGCATTGTATATGCTGGCGAAATGCTGGTCGAGGAATGTATATTCGAACGGATGGCCCGTCACATGCCTGTTCCAGACAGATTCAATATAAGCGACCGCTTCCTTTGCTTTCTCCGCGCTGATCTTGACGGACATCTCACCATATCCCCAGTCCCGCTGCGAGAACATCATCAGCGTTTCAATCTTGTGATGCAGCGTATTGAAGTTGAAATCCTTTGTGATGCCGATGATACGCCCTACAGAATCCATCCCCCCGTAACCAAAATGCTTGCCCACCAGCGACGCCAAAGGCTCGTCCGAGCGTTCTTCGCGCAGCAGCTCTTTTGCCAGCGATTCATTGATGATGTATTCCCGCGCGTTGTTGGCCTTATCCCGCGAAAAGTCGCTGCCCGCGATCAGCTTGATCCTGTAGGTGCGCAGATAATCACAATCCACCACTACGCCGGAGGTCACCAGATCTCTTACAGGACCTTTGCCGTGAAATCTTACGCCGCCCTGGTGGATGTTATTCCCGAGGCGCTGCTGCGAGGCGGTCACGGCGGTGATGAGCGTATTGCCTGTCAGTTCCTGCTTCAGCGTTTCATAATGCCGGTTCGTTTCGCTGTCCAGCGGGATCAGCATGATCTGATCGCCATTAAATCCCCGGTCTTTCGTTTGCATATACCGCAATTGCTTCAACACAAAAATGGTGGCGATGATCAGGAACACCGCGCCGGTGAATTGCCCTACTACCAGCACGTTCCGCAGCGTGCCCTTGTTACGCCCCGTTTGCGGCGATCCTTTCAGCACCCTCACGGCTTTGAACGAAGAGAGGTATGCCGACGGATACAATCCCGCCAGTACGCCCACCAGCAAGGTACCGCCAATGATCAGCAGGAGCTTCGGAAGATCGCTGAACAACGGCAGCTCCAGCGGGCGTTCGCTGAAAGCGGCCACCCAGGGCAATGTAACTTTCACCAGCAGGATGGCAAAGACAAGCGCGATCAGCGACAGGATCACGGATTCACCGATAAACTGCCTGGCCAGCTGGTAACGGTGCGCGCCGATGGATTTGCGGATACCTACTTCCCGCGCTCTTTCGGATGAACGGGCGGTGGACAGGTTCATGAAATTGATGCAGGCGATGAGGAGGATGATGCCTGCGATCATGGAAAAGATGTAGGTATAACGCCGGTCGAATTTGCGGAAATTGGCATAGTCGTGTGTGATCTCCGTAGAGCCCGCGTGCACGTCGGGGAGCGCCTGCAGGAACAATTCATAGTCTTTCCAGCGGTCATCTTCGGCCATGTATTTTTTAAGGAATGCGGGGAATTTCTTCTCCAGCGCCGCCACGTTGGCGCCGGGCGCCAGTTCGAGATAGGTGATCAGCCAGTTGCCGCCCCAGTTCTGGTCCCACTGCGGATTATATACGGTATTGGCGGAAAACAGCGCATCGAATTGCAGATGGGAATTTTGCGGCACTTCCATCAGCCCCGTAACGGTAAACGGCAGCGTATCGCCCACGAAGTGGCGGACGGTTTTACCGATGGGATCTTCCGTGCCGAAGAGCTTTGCCGCGGCGCTGGTGCTGAGCACCACGCTGTTGCGCTCCTGCAGCGCCGTACGCCGGTCGCCTTTCAGCAGCGGGAAATCAAAGAGCTGCAAAAAAGTGGAATCCACCCATAGCATTTTCGGCAGATAAAATCTTTTTTCTCCGTAGTTCAGGTCGAAATGCCCGTTCGGCATAATGCGCGTGTAATTCCTCACTTCGGGGTATTCCCGCTGCAAGGCGGTGGCCATCGGGTACATGGACAAAGCTACTTTCTGCGAGGCGTTCATGCCTTCCCACGACTGCACTTCGCAGAGGCGGTAGATGTTCTTTTTATGCTGGCCGTCAAAACCTTTTTCATAAAGTACGAACAGCATGATGGTAATGCATGCCGCCATGCCGATCGCGAGCCCCGCGATGTTGATGATGGAAAATGTCTTGTTCTTGAGCAGGTTGCGCCAGGCAATTTTGAGGTAGTTACGGAACATACGTAAGCGATTGTGCATGTCCGCGCACAAATTGGATACCGTTGTTAAATATGTTGATTATCAATATTGTTCTTTGTACGGAGTGTCCGGTTTTGATACAACGTCCGCCCGCAGGCGGACAAGAAAAGAATGTTTTACCGGTGCTGCGCATAGTCTTTCACCGGCACTGCGCGGGTAAGCGCTTCGTACTCCATTGCATCCAGCCGTTCCACTTCCGCGGCGGCTTCTTCCAGCTGCTGCGGGGTGCGGATGCCTACTACGGCGGAGGTAACGGCGGGATGTTTCAGCACGTACTGTATGGCGGTCTGCGAGGGCAGGCGCTGCGGCCCGGATGCAGCGGCGATGGCTTCGCGCGCCTGCTGTACCTGTTCCGCGGAATATTCGAGGTAGGGCTCTGCGGGTTTGTCGATCAGCAGACCTTTGGCCACGCTGCCCCTGGTGAGCACGCCGATGTTCTTCTGTTCCAGCAGCGGAAGGCAGGACACCTCCGGGCGGCGGTCCAGCAGGCTGTATTGCATCATGACGCTGACGATGTTGGAGCGGCGGGCGTATTCGCGGATGACGTTGGGGCGGATGGAGGAGATGCCGTAATAGCGGACCTTCCCGGCTTTTACGAGCGTTTCAAAAGCATCGATGGTCTCGTCGATCGGATCATCTATGGTGCCGCCGTGCAGCTGGAACAGGTCGATATGGTCCGTCTGCAGCCGCTTAAGGCTTGCTTCCGCGCATGACAGGATGTATTCCTTACGGGGATTCCAGTCCCATCCGCTGCCGTCTTCGCGCCACTGGTTGCCTGCTTTGGTGGCGATCACCACCTGGTCGCGGATATCGCGGAGCGCCTTGCCCAGTATGATCTCGTTCTGTCCTTTATCGTAGAGGTCCGCCGTGTCAAAATAATTGATGCCGAGGTCCACCGCACGGCGGATCAGGGGAATGGCTTTGCTTTCATCCTGCCCGACTGACATACAGCCAAACGATACTTCACTGATCTTCAGGTACGAATTGCCTAACGCTTTGTAGTTCATGATGCTTTTTTTTGACTTGATCTCATCAAAATCCTTGCCTTACCGCAGCAAAACTACGGTGCCTTTCCGGAATACTTTTTTTCCGCTGTCTTTTTCCGTGTATTCCAGCATCCAGGTATAGGCGCCCGCATCGGCGGGAACGTTGTTCACGCGGCCGTTCCAGCGCTTGCGCCAGTCCCGCGATTCAAACATCAGCCAGCCGTAACGGCTGTACACCCGGAAACGGAGGTCCTGCGCCCGGTATGCGTTGAGCGGATAAAAGAAATCGTTCTGCCCGTCGTTGTTGGGCGTAAAGGCCGTCGGCACGTCAATGTAGCAGGAAGATACCGCTTTGATGTACTGGTCCATCGTGTCCCTGCAATTCATATCATTCCGCACGATGAGGCGGATGCGGTAGTCCTGTTCCTTCTGCTGCGGGAAGTACCGCAGTGAAAGCGGCTGCGGGCCGAAGCTGCTGCTGCCGTTGCCGTAATCCCATTCCCAGGCGACGATGTTGCCGGTACTGATATTAACCGGCGTGATGCCCTCCATCGGGCAATACGGGCCCGGATCTACGGTGAAGGCGGCTTCCAGCTCGCTGGTGATAACAATGGCGGTGTCCAGCCCTGCGCTGCATACGCCATTGGAAACTTTGAGGCGGAGGGGTTTGGTGCCGAAGTCGCTGAAGACCTTCACGGGGCGCTGCGTGTGCAGGGTTTCGCCGTCCAGCTCCCAGGCCCAGCTGTTCACATGGTTGCGGCCGTCGTGAGAGAAACTGGCGGTAGTGAGCTTGCAGTTGAATTGCAGGCTCATGCTGAAGGAAGCATTCACGGTATCGGACGTACGAAAATCTGCGGTTTGCCCGGCGGTCATCAACTGCCAGCATTCGCCCTGCAGGGAATTGCCGTCGCTGCCGGTGGTGGTGGTCACGCGGTAATTGCCGGCAGTCTGTATTTTTTCTGAAAGCTGCAGTACGATGGAATCCGCCATGCCGTTCGTGTTGCAGATGCCCGCGGCGGCGGTGATGCGTATGTTATGCGGGCCGTTCAGCATGAAATCGCTGCCGTCCGGCGCAATGGAACTGCAGCGCACGGGGAAGTTCAGCCCGATCTTCACGGAGGAGGGCGCGCAGCCGGGTGGCGCGCAGTCGCCGAGCAATATGGCCGGCTGCGCCGGGATGCTGAACGGGAGGTTGCCGGGTATCAGGGGCACGTGGCAGGCGCTGGTGACGGTATTGCCGTCCGTTCCGCCGGTGAGCGTGAGGGTATAATCACCGTCACGTAAAATGCGGCGGTCCAGTTTTAGTGTAACCATCTGCGTTAGCCCCGCCGCGTCGCAGATATTTTCTGTCGAGATGACCTGGATGGCGGAGGGGCCGGTGATGGTGAAATCGCTGCCATCGGCAGCGATGGAGCTGCAGCGGACGGGATCGGGAAATTCCAGCTCGATCCGGTCCGGCGCGCAGGGCAGGGCTTTCAGGGCGGGCAGGCGCGGCGGTGGTGTTACCGGTACGGAAAAACTGATGGTGGCGCCGGGCAGTAATTGCTTGCCGCAGGCATTCAGCACCGTATGCCCGTCGCTGCCGTTCTGCGCAGTCACCGTGTAGGTGCCGGGCGGTAAGGGTTTGTCAAGGTAGAGGATCACGGAATCGAGATCAAAACCTTTATTACAGCTGGCGCCCATTGCCTTTACAATGGAAGCACCGGTGGAAAGCCGGAAATCGGAACCGTTGGCGGCAAGGCTTTTGCACAATACTTTACGGGACAGCCTGATGCCGATGGAATATCCTGCACAATCATATTTTATATCCTTCAGCTCCGGCAGCACGGGATCATTGATATCCGCGGTGCCGCCGCCGAACTTCAGCTTGTAGCCGCTTTGTGAATTGGAAAAGTGACTGATCAGCAGCAGGTATTCGTGGCCTTTGGTGATCACGGGCATGGCGCTGAACAAAGGCTGGCCGCGGCCGCCGCAGACATCCGTTGACGCGCCTTCATCAGATGCGCCGGTAATACCGTATTCGCCGGACCAGTTCATTGCCACGTACAAACTCCTGTTCGTATATACTTCGTCCGGATCGCGGCCGGTGATGTCCCACAGCTGCCAGTCGTAATCCTCCTCCAGGTCAAGCGGCGTGATCACAAAGCCCAGCGTGCCCGTGGTATAACACGTGAATTTGTACCAGAAGGGATTTTTATCCTGGTGGTTAAAATCACCGGGTGTGCTGCAGGATGGGCCGGGCACTGAACGCGATCCGCAAATGGGTACAGATTGCTGCTCGAATACTTCCGTTCCGCATACCGGAAATGCGGTGGAAGGGTTCTGACCGATGGTGGTGCAATCACCCTGCGCTACAGCCTGACGGGTTACAAAAAAGAGGAGTAAAAGGCATAGGATTTTGTGTCTCAACATATTAATGCAATACAGGCAAGGATTTGAGGGCTAAAAATAACAAAATGCCGGGCGATTCAATTAAATATTTTTCTTATATTTATAAAGGACGTAAAGATGAAAAATAAGGATCAACATGAAGGATGAAAGTAACAACCCGCAGCACATCATCAACAAATTAAAACTGGACCCGCCCGCGCAGCCTGTACGGGAAAAAGATTGCCCCGCATGCGGGGCGCACCGTGCAAAACAACCGGGGCTTACGCATTGCGCTTTCTGCGGGCATGAATTCAACAGCGATCCCGGTAAAAAAAGGAAAGAGGAATAATGCAGGCTATGCCTTGTTTTCCCACAGCATTACATAAGCGCCCGCGGGGTCCTGTATCAATACAAACTCTCCCATCGCACCGCATGAACGTTTTTCACCGATAACCTGGCCACCCAGCTTCTCGCAGCTGGCGAGGCTTTCATCGAGGTCTTCCACCTGGATGTACAGCAGCCATACAGGGGGCAGCGTTTTGTTAACTCCTTTTGCGTGACATACGCCGGCCATTATTTCGCCCGTTTCCGGATCTTTCATGAAATAATCTTCATAATCGCCCATCTTCTGAACGCCGATCTCCCACCCTACCACTTCGTGGTAAAACTGGCTGATCTTTTCCGCATCGGGCACCGTCAGATCAAATCCAATGAGGGTGCCCACTTTCTTTTTTATTTCCATGCTATAAAATTACCGGGAAGCGGTTTTTCCGCGGATGGCAAAACCGTCAACTTCAGGGGCATTTAGGCCAAAAGCGTTATCTTGCAAAGCATATTCTCCCGTTTATGAAGCAATTATCTGTACTTGTCACCCAAAAATACAGGCCGCTCAGTATTGCCGCTATTCTGGATGTTTTTCAGACTGTCAACAACTATTACCAGGAATCTACGGGAAAACCTTTTTTCCAGGTGACGCTGGTAACGGCTGACGGCCCTTCCGGAACATCTCCGTTCCAGGAGGAATTTGTGACGGTGCCCATGCAGCAGGCTCCCCGCGCTGATCTCATTCTCATCCCGGCTTTCCGCAACGGCAGCCTTCCCGCCGCGCTCCAGGAAAATGCCCCTTTTCTGCCCTGGCTGCAACAACAGCACCGCGCCGGCGCTGAAGTGGCGGCCTTCTGTTCGGGTGTATTGCTGCTGGCTTCCACCGGCCTGCTCAACGGCAAAAAAGCCACTACCCACCTGGCCGTGGCGAACGAGCTGGTGGCGGCATTTCCGCAGGTAGACGTGCATCCGCAGGCGGTGGTGACGGACGATGCGGGCATCTACACCAGCGGCGGCGCTACATCTACCTTCCATCTCCTGTTACATATCCTCGAAAAATATTGCCACCGGGAAGTGGCGATTAAAATCGCGAAGGTGTTTGCCATTGATATGGACCGGGACCAGCAGTCCTATTTTGCCGACTGGCAACCGAAAAGGGCTTGCCAGGACGAGCTGGTATCTGAAGCGCAGCAGCGCATGGAAACCAGGTTCCGGGACGGCGTTACGGTGGAAGAGGTGATCCGCGACCTGCCGGTGAGCAGGCGTAATTTTATCCGCCGGTTCAAAATGGCCACAGGCATTACGCCGATCGAATATTTACAGCGCATCCGCATTGAAGCCGCGAAAAAACTGCTGGAACAACGGCAGGAAAATATTACCGGTGTAATGATGCATGCGGGGTATGAAGATGCTAAGGCGTTCCGGCAGGTATTCCGGAAGATCGTGGGGCTTTCTCCCAAAGAGTACCGGGAAAAATACGCGGGGTAAACGGCCGCCGCCTGATCCGCGACGGCCAACGTAAAATATCTATCTGCTGAACCGCGCGCTCACTACGAGATCCTTGCTGCCCGCGGTATATTTGTAAAATCCTTCCCCGCTTTTCACACCAAGAAATCCTGCCGTTACCATGTTCACCAGCAATGGGCAGGGCGCGTATTTCTGGTTACCAAATCCGTCGTAGAGCACGTTCAGGATGGAAAGGCATACATCCAGCCCAATGAAGTCCGCCAGTTGCAACGGCCCCATCGGATGCGCCATTCCCAGCTTCATTACCGTGTCAATTTCGTTCACCCCGGCTACGCCTTCATACAGCGAACTGATGGCTTCGTTGATCATCGGCATGAGGATGCGGTTGGCGATAAAACCGGGATAGTCGTTCACCACGCAGGGCACTTTGCCCAGTTGTTCAGACAGTGCGGTGATCTTTTCCGTAACGGCCTTTTCGGTGGCATATCCGTTGATGATCTCCACCAGTTTCATGACCGGCACCGGGTTCATGAAGTGCATGCCGATCACTTTACCGGGCTTGCCGGTAGCAGCGGCGATCTTTGTAATGGAAATGGAAGAGGTGTTGGTGGCGAGGATCACGTCCGG
The DNA here is from genome assembly GCF_007992715.1 of Chitinophaga cymbidii. Taxonomy (GTDB): domain Bacteria; phylum Bacteroidota; class Bacteroidia; order Chitinophagales; family Chitinophagaceae; genus Chitinophaga; species Chitinophaga cymbidii. The sequence continues at coordinate 846,176 of NZ_BKAU01000002.1, read as the reverse complement.
ACCGGTATGTTCATCCAGCTCGCGGAATATTTTGAGCTTCAGCTCCGTTTGTTCTGTAGCGGCTTCCACCACCAGCTCCGTATTCTTCACGCCTGCGGCGAGGCTGGTAAAGGTTTGCAGATTGGTGAGCGTTTGCTGTTTGATTTCTTCGGTAATGGAGGCTTTGGCCAGTTGCCGGTCCAGGTTTTTACCTATGGTCACCAGCGCTTTGTCCAGCGCGGGCTGTGAAACATCAATGAGGTGTACTGCGAAACCGTTTTGTGCGAACACGTGCGCGATGCCGTTGCCCATTGTGCCGGCGCCGATCACAGCTACTTTCTGCATAAGAGATCTATTTTGGTGAATGGGCGTAAAGTTAATCCTTCCGCTTGAAATCGCCGCGTTTCCAGGATTCTATGAACTGTGCCCAGGCGATGGGGTTGAAAATGTTCTGTGGCGGCGTCTGCCCTGCATAGTAAAGCGATTGCTGCTGTTTCTGCATATAGACGTTATAAGCGCCGGCGGCATCCACGGGAATGGAGCGCGAAAGCGCGCGGAGTCTGGCCTGGTCGTTGTTTTTACGGGCTATCTCATACATGTCGTTCGGAATGTCCATACTGACGAACATTTTTTCGAACTCTCGCCGGGAAGGATACGGTTTGATGATCGTTTCGGAGAGATAAATGGTGTCTTCAGACATGAGTTGTATCACGGAAAACCGGTTGCCCACCAGGTCCGTAGGGATCTTGTAGTTTTTTTTCTGGAAACCGACCGCGCTAAAGGTCAATGTATCGCCCTTGAATGCAACAATGGAAAAAACGCCCTGGCTGTTGGAGATGGTGCCGCGGCCCTGGCCTTTTACGAGAATGCTCACGGCGGGGATCGCGCGCAGGCTGTCAGATGTCATGGTGATACCCGAGATCTGTATGATGCTGTCTTTAAATGCCTGGAACTGAGCTTTCACAAGAAAGGGCAATGCGAGCAGCGCAAAAAGTATGATCAGTTTCTTCTGCATGTGTAGGTACTAAGATACATGTTACCTCCCGGAAACACCAATATAAAACAAACAAATTAAACCTCATTTTAGGTTAACTTTGCAGATCGGAAACAATTTTAACAGTAATTTATGATCACAAAAGAAAAGGTCCTGGAGGCCCTGTCGAATGTGGAAGAACCTGATCTGGGTAAGGATCTGGTGACATTGAACATGGTGAAAGACATCGAGATCAACGGCAATAAAGTGACGTTCACCGTGGTGCTGACCACACCGGCTTGTCCCCTCAAGGAAATGATAAAGAACGCCTGCGTGAATGCGATCATTCACCTGGTGAGCAAGGATGCGGAAGTGGAAGTTAAAATGACCGCTAACGTAAGCTCCAACCGCAAGGACGGGAAGTCCCTTTTACCGAATGTCAAAAATATTATCATGGTCGCTTCCGGCAAGGGAGGCGTTGGTAAATCTACCGTAGCGGCCAACCTGGCGCTGGCACTGGCGCAGGACGGCGCGAAGGTGGGGCTGATGGACGCGGACATCTACGGACCTTCCGTTCCCATTATGTTCGGCGTACGCGGCGAACGGCCGATGATGGTGAACGTGGAAGGGAAAGGCATGATCGTGCCGATGGAGAAATTCGGTATTAAATTCATGTCTATCGGCTTGCTGGTGGATGAAAAGCAGGCGATCGTATGGCGCGGCCCCATGGCCAGCAGCGCGCTCAAGCAGTTTGTGAGCGATGTGCACTGGGAAGAGCTGGATTACCTGATCATTGACATGCCGCCGGGCACGGGAGATATTCACCTCACGCTGGTGCAGACCGTACCGGTAACCGGCGCCGTGATCGTTACCACGCCGCAGGACGTTGCGCTGGCCGATGCGAAAAAAGGCATCAGCATGTTCAACAGCCCGCAAATCCGCGTACCGGTCATCGGCCTGGTGGAAAATATGGCTTATTTCACGCCCGCGGAGTTGCCGGAGAACAAATATTACATCTTTGGCAAGGAAGGCGGCAAAAGGCTGGCAGAAGAGCTGGAAATACCGTTCCTGGGGCAGATACCGCTGGTACAAAGCATCCGCGAAGGCGGCGATGAAGGCGTTCCGGCCGTGATGGGCAACGACGCCGTTACCCGCCAGGCGTTCAGCGATTTTGCGGCAGCTACCGCCCGCAGCATCTCCATGCGCAACGCAAATATGGAACCGACGAAGATCGTGGAGATCGTGGTTTAAAGCTTTTCTATCATTACGCTCCCGGCGCCGAGGTCGTGAATCGCCCTGCGCTGGGAGTTAAAATGTATCGTTACGAACGACAGCCAGCCCAGGTTGACCTTCAGCAAATATCGCACAAAGGCTTTCCAGAACGGGATCCTGCGGTGTACGTCCATATGGCTGCGCACCCTGATCCCCGTCAGCAGATTGCCGGCCGTACAGCCGAATGCCGTGCAAACAGGCTCATACAGCGCCCAGATCACAATGAACAGGATGATATTGATCTCGTCCGGCGTTTCCTCGCCGAGCCTTTCCAGCAGCAGGGAAGCCAGGAACATCATGGAAACGATCACCAGCAGGTCGATGAACGCGGATTGCACTCTTTTGAGGAGAACGGGGTAAGAAACGGTGGTTTCTTGCATGGTACAGGAATTTGTCCCAATATATAAAAATTGTTTATGTATTCACCCAAGTACAACCAGGAAACGGACTGGAATACCGTGGCGGCATTTATCCGGCAGAACGGCTTCGGGCTGCTGATCAGTACAGACAACGGCCTGCCGGTGGGCACGCACCTTCCCATCGAGCTGGAAGAAAAAGAGCCCGGAACATTCGTGCTGCGCGGCCATATCGCGCGGGCGAACCCGCAATCGGCCACGTTCGTTGCGGACCAGCCGTTCCTTGTGGTATTCACCGATCCCCATGCCTATATTTCCTCTTCCTGGTATGAAAAAGGAAAGATCCCCACGTGGAATTACATCGCCGTGCATGTGTACGGGCAATTGCGCGTGCTCGACGAAAACGAGCTGGTGGACTCGCTTGCGGGACTGATGGAACGTTATGAAACAGTGGTGAAGATGAGCGACATCGCGGAAAAGGAACTGCAAAACAATCTGAAAGCGATCATCGGTTTCGAGATCAGTATGGATAAAGTGGATACCCGTTTCAAGCTCAGCCAGAACCGTAATGATCACGACTATTTCAGTGTAGTGGACCATTTGAAGGAAAACGGGGACGATCATTCCCGGAGGATCGCGGAAGAAATGGAAAAGAGAAGGGAAAGAAAATAGGTACCGGGATCACCAGTCGTCCGTCCGGAACGGCGCCGCGGGGAATCCGGCTGTGTTATAGAGATCGCCTTTCACCCAGTCTTTGAATGCATAGCGCACGGCCACCGGCGCTGTCACCTGCTCCGCTTCCAAACGTACGCCGCCGGCGTTGATGACGGCTTTCGCGGGATAAAATATCCTGTCTTCCCCCGCTATCTCAAAACAGCTCAAAGGCTGGTCATACGCTGTAAGACCATGTTTCGCATGATCAAAAAAGAGCTGCACGGTATTGTCTTTTATCTCCATCTTCCTGAATGCAGGTCCGCGGTGCGGCAATCCCTTCCATCCGTACGTGCCCGCCAATGCCAGGCATAACAGGCGTTTGCTGATGACCTGCTTATCCGGCGGATGTACGGTGAACCTGCTGCCGGCATCTATGCTTACGGCCATTCCACTATTGACGATATCCTGCTCCGCCTGCTGCTGCGCTTCCCTTAAATAGGGCACTTTGTCGCCCGCGCGTACATACGGAAAAGGAGCGATCTGCACATAATAAAAAGGCCAGTCGCCCATCTCCCAGCGCCTGCGCCAATCCTTTACCATCGCCGCCAGCAGTTCGCGGTATTTGGCCGGCTGTCCCGCATTTTGCTCGCCCTGGTACCAGAGCGTGCCGCGGATGGCGAAACCGGCAATGGGATGGATCATGGCATGGAAGGCCACGGCGGGATGATTGTGCGCCGCCTGCTGAAGGTTCAGCGCGTCCAACGGCTGCATGGGCGGAAATGCCTGCAACGCTTCACGGCTCATCCAGGATTCTATCATCGTAGCGCCATATGCGGCCTGTATAACGCCTACGGGTACACCGAGTTTCTCCTGCAACTGCCGGGCAAAGAGGTAAGCTACCGCACTGAAACTGCCCACCGCTGCGGGTGTGGACGGCGCCCAGACTGCATCGCAATCAGTCAGCGGTGTATCCGAAATATTTTTTTTGATGTGAAAAAGCCTGATTGAAGGTTGATGGCTGTTGAGCAATATTTCATCCGCCAGCAACACCGGTTGATTCCTCCCTCCCATCACCGGCATTTCCATGTTGGACTGACCGGCGCACAACCACACTTCACCAATGAGCACATCAGAGATCACCCGTTTATCTTCCCCGTCATCCAGCGCGATGGTATGTGGCCCTCCGGCGGCCGGCGTGTTGATCACGCCTTTCCAGTGGCCGTTCCTGTCAGCTTTTAGCGTGTACACGGACTTATCCCAGGAAACGGTGATGCGCACGGTTGCCGACGGGCGGGCGGTTCCCCACCACCGTGTTGGCGACTGCTGCTGCAATACCATGTGATCACCGAAGATCGCGGGTAAAGTGATACGCGCGAATGCGGAAGATGCACACAGTAATAAGCAGGTAATCAGTAGTGCGATGGAACGGTACATAGATCATTTGCTTTCAACGGTCATGGCCTGCTGGTAATATTCCGCCAATCCCTGTATCGGGTTCTGTATAATTCTGCCGGTAGCCATTCCATAGTGCGCGGCGGTTTCCTTCAGCATGTCCGCAAAATGAAAGGCGATCGAGCCTACGCAGTTAAGCGTATAACTGGCGTAGCCCGGGTAATGGCAAACCAGCGCGTTAAAGAAATCATGAAAAGCATCTTCCGCCAGCCCGCGTACAAAATCATCATCCAGATGCTGCTTTACAAACTTTGCAAACCCGGCGCAGAAGCGGTTTGCCAGCGGATCTTTGTATACGCGCTCCATGATCTTTTCTTTCGTGAGCCCGTAAGTTGACAGGAATTGCTGCCGCATGGGCAAGGGCAGGTATTCCCGGCAATAGGCGATCAGGAGTTTCTTCCCGATGTAGCTGCCGCTGCCTTCATCTCCCAGCATGTACCCCAGCGGATCAATGGAATGGGTAACTGTGGCGCCGTCGTAAATACAGGTATTGGTGCCGGTGCCGAGGATGGCCGCGAAGCCGGGCTGGTTGCCCAATAAGGCTTTGGCGGCGGCTTCCAGGTCGCTGCCCACTGAGATCGCCGCACGTTCGAACAACGCGCCGAGCGCCTGGCTGATCACCATTTCGGTGGACGGCTCGCAGCCCGCTCCGTAGAAATGCACTTCCGTTACTTCCGCGCGCGGCACATCCGCGGGCAGCGCGCTGTGCAGCGACTGACGGATGTACTGGCTGTCTACATAATATGGGTTATATCCTTCCGTACCAAAATATAACACTTCCCGCTCCCGGCCTATCAGGCACCAGTTTGCCTTCGTAGACCCGCTATCTGCAATTAATATCATGCGTATCGTTATCTGTTTTGCTGTTTGATGAAACTGATGATCCTGTCGTAAACGTCCAGGGGCGGAATGCCGGGTTGTCCGTACCACAGGAACGAGCCATACCCTTCATACACGCCTGCGCGGATATGCCATCCTACCGGCAGGTAGCTGGGCACATCGTTGCAATACCCCGCCACGGAAACTTTCTGTTCCGGCCATATTCCGCGGATGCCTTTGCCGTATTCCGTTACCGCTTCCCGCGAAATGCCCACCAGCTTCCAGTTCCCGATGTTGATCGTCTGTATGTACTCCGGCAATACCTGCGCCACGGCGTTGTTCTTATACCGCTCCAGCATCAGGTTGGCCCAGCGTACATTCTTTTCTGCTTCCACATCACCGGTTTTTCCTTCATTCGCCTTGCGGAACCGCTGTATGCTATCGATGCTCCAGGGTTTCACGGGTATGTTCAATGTGTCGAAGAAAAAGCTGATCCCGCCGTCTATCTTTTGCAGACCGGCGGCCAGCGCCTCCTGCACATCCACGGCCAGCTCCGAGCCCGTTTGCCGGTGATCGCTGCTGCGCGGGTTAATATCTCCCCCGCAACCCTGTATGAAAATGGCTTCCTCCGCGCCTGTCGCCTGCTCGATCGCTTTGCGGGCTACAGACGGATAATTTGCGCTGAGGGTAAAGGATTCTTCTCCCGCATTTTTGAATACAGGATGGCAGCCGGTCAGGAACAGCACGGTTTTGAGCTTGTCCTGCGCGTCTGTGATCTTCAACACGTCCACCACATTATCATACGGATTATCCGGATGAACGCCGGGGCGGCGGTTATGCCCGATCTGCGTAGTGCCCCTGGCAAAATAGAGATTGGAAGGCGACAGCTTGTCCACCGCCGTTTCTATGGCCTTGATAATGCCTTTTTTCACCACGTTGTTCAGATAATTACTGTCGGGGAAATGATAGAAATCGCCCCATGTGATCCATGTTTGCGTGACCGGCGCAAAATGGGTATGTGATGCATTGAGCAGAATGGCGGAGGGCGGTATGTTCCGGCTTTTAAAGATGGCTTCCTTCACGGCCATTCCCAGTGATGCGTTGAAGCCGCATACGTCAATACCCACTACTACTGCCGTCTGGCCGTTCTTGCGGATAGCCAGCGCGCGGGCGGTGAGGTCGTTCATTGTTTTATGCCGGCCCTTGTACAGCCTGTTTTCGCTGTCCACCGCATACAATGCATGATGCCATACGGCCAGCTGCCGCACGGAGATGGTATACGTGATGTCATTCTTCCGGCCGATCTGCCGCCAGGTTAAGCCCGGCTTGCCGGGCTCCGCCGTCCACATACTATCCCCGCTGTTCACACCGTAAACCTCCCTCCCGTTGCTGGTCATGCAAACGAACGAAGGCGCGGCGGCGTGCTGCTTCCATGTGATCTTTTTTTTGCCAACGGTCCCTTCCAGCAGCGCATCGCCCATGGACGCATACAGCTTGCCGTGCAGGAATGTGAGCGCCGTTACCGGGCCGGGACTGCCTTTCTTTTTCCAGGTGATGCCTTTCGCTCGCAGGGTGCCTTCGAGTATTTCGTGGCTGCTGTTCACGGCATAGAACTTGCCGTTCATGGCGGTGAGCGCTTTGATCCCTGTGGCTTTTCCGGCCACTTCCCATTGCACGGTATCCGCCGAGGGCGTGCCCACCATCCAGTCGCCACGGCGGGTGGCGGCAAACAGTTTGCCGTTGGATGCCGTGAGGGCGGTAACATCCGGAAGGGATTGCACCGGCTGCCAGGTAAGACTGAACCGTCCATCCCGCGGCACGCCGTAACCGGCCAGTGCGGCAGAGTACACGGCATTCGTATCCGGATCGATGTGTACGGTGGCGGTCCCTGTCAGATACCCGTCCTGCGAAAAAACCTGCGACATGCTGAAAAACAGTGCCAGCCCGGTAAACAAACGCCTTTTCATCTGTTATATTTTTTCTGAAAGATGATCCAATGCTTTTTTCACGCTGCCGTGTTTCATAAGCAGCTGCTTCGCTTCCTCATAATTTTGTATGGCGGCTTTGGCCATCAGCATTTTCACGGCCCGGTCGATGATCTTGTTGTTGATGAGCGCTACGTTCACCATGCGGTTGTCTTCCACTCTTCCGATCTGTATCATGGTGGTGGTGCTGATGATATCGAAGATCATTTTCTGCGCGGTGCCGCATTTCATGCGGGTGCTGCCGGAAATGAACTCCGGCCCGGTGATCACTTCCACGGGGAAGTCCGCCTGCGCCGCGATGGGCGAACCCGGATTGCTGACGATGCAGCCGGTGAGAATGCCGCGTTGCCGGCATTCCTGCAAGCCAGACAGCACATAGGGCGTGGTGCCGCTCGCCGAGATGCCGATCACAATATCATTTTTGCTGACCTGCAATTCCTGCAGCTGCCGCCATCCTGCCTCCGTATCATCTTCCATTTCTTCCAGCGCTTCCACGAGCCGCTCTGTGCCTCCTGCCAGCACCGCGTTCATCATTCCTTTCGGAACGCCGTACGTGGTGGGCATTTCAATAACATCGAGCACAGACAGGCGGCCGCCGCTGCCTGCGCCAAGGTAGAACATTCTTCCTCCATCCTTCAATTTTTTCACGACGGCGCCGATCAGCAGATTGAGGGATGGCAGCGCCTTTTCCACCGCCAGGGCAACCAGCTTGTCTTCCTGGTTGATGCGGGCGGTGATCTCTTCAATGGTCATTTTCTCAAGATGCCTGTAAGGAGAAGGCTCTTCCGTTACTTTTAACATGTTCATAGTTTTACATTTATTTAAGCTCAATATCTCATTTATCGCATTTATCTCATTGCATTTCGATGTCGCAAACAATGGGCCTGTGCGTGGAGGCTTCTGATGTTATTACGCTGCTGTTACTCGCTGTTACGGGGCTTTTCACAAAGATATAATCTACTCTTCTGTCCGGTGCGTCCGCCGGGAAAGTGTAAGCGGTCTGCCCGGCGAAAACGTCTGTGAAGTTGGCGGTTACGGTGTTGATCGGCGGGCTGCCGGGGATATCGCTGAACGTTCCGGCAAAAACTTTCCAAGTATGGTTCGGCGGGTTGATGAAGGACATGGCTTCCTGCGCCTGCGACAGCCGCTCCGCGGCGGTAGAGCCGAGGTTCGTGATGTACACGTAGAGCGGGTTGGCGTTCACGCTGATCCTTACTTTGAGCAGGCCCATGTAATGCGTGGTGTAATCGGTGTAGATCCACCTGCCCTGCGTAGAGGCGTTGCCGATAGGGTACTTGCTCAATACGCCGTGCCCGAACTGCCGTTCCTTGTTGCCGGAAGCGGGGATGGCCGACTTCCAGGTGGTTTTCTGGAACTCGTAATACATGCCCAGCTCGTTAGCCAGCCATACCAGCTGATCTTCGTAGTTACTGCGGGGATCGTAGTTCCGGTCTACTTCATTCAGCACCACCACATGCGCTTTTGAATTGCGGATCACGTTCGCGATCCTTTGCAGGTCCACCACGCCGTCCGTTCCCTCGCCGTGTTTGATATTATATTGCATCAGCTTCAGTCGTGATGCGCCTACCGAAGCAAAGCTCACGATGGGGAAGTGATCGGATACCTGGGTGTTGATCACCTGGCTGTTCGAAAACGTGATATTGGAAGTGCCGAGGATGTAATCCAGGCGGAGAGTAGGATTGTTGGATTTGAAAGTGTAGGCCGTGGCCGCGCCCTCAAATGCATCCACCATCGTTTCCTTGATAGACTGTACATTCGCGCTGGTGGGGATGGCGTTCAGATCGCCGAGCAATATTTTTGTGCCGTACGTTTCATCCATCCACTGCCGCAATTGAATGCGCTGCGCGGCCTGAACGGATGCGTCCGCGCTCAGGTGCGTCAGATAGAACAGCATGGGATGCCCGTCTATCGTGATGCTGGTTTCGAGCAGGCCCTGGTAGTGCGTGTCGTGCTCGTCGTATATCCGGCTGTTGAGCACTGTTATGGGGTACTTGCTGAGGATGGCATGTCCGAATTCCCGGGGTTTGTTGCCGGAAGCGGGGATGGCCGACTTCCAGGTTGTTTTCTGAAAGACGGCATACATCCCCAGCTCATTGGCTAACCAGGCTACCTGGTCGTCATAGTTGGTCGTAGCATCATAATTTTTATGGATCTCGTTCAGCCCTACTACTTCAGCACCGGAGTTGCGGATAGTGTCTGCAATGCGCTGGAGGTTGTAAACGCCGTCTATTCCAATTCCCGCATGAATATTAAAGCTCATCACCTTTACGTCCGCCAGCGCGTTCAGCGGCGTGTTGCTTTGCAGGTCGGGGCGCGGTGCTGTGGGGTTTTCCGCTTCCCTCATTTTGCGGCAGGAAAACATCAGGCTGATCATGCTGAGCGATAACAATAAAACTTTTTTCATTACAGAAGATTTTTAAGTTGATAAAAACCAATCCTCCTCAATAGTATCAGGGGTCCAGCGGGTCCTGGACGTTGATGTAAAAACAATGTTTAACGGGATAGAACAGGGCTTCCTGTTCGTTGAGCACTTTCACATCGCGGTAGGGCACTATGCCCAGTTCGCGCATGCAGCGTTTGTCCAGGTTCCTGATCATCGCTATCTGCGCGGCATCCGTCACCACCAGCGCCGGTTTGTTGACGGGCATGTTAAAGCGGTAGAGGAGCCTTCCGGCGTTGCGCATGTTGGTAGTGGTATGCCGTGCATGGGGCTCTATGATAATGGCGTCCGCGGGTATTTTCAGTTCTTCCACCAGGTACCTTTTCATTTCCACCGCTTCGCTGTACGGCGTGCGGTGCGGGTATACATGCCCGCCAGATACGATGATGAAAGGCGCCATTTTTTTGTGGAACCTTTCAGCTGCCAGCTTGCACCGGGCCACGGCGCGGTAGTCGATGCGCACGCCGGGTGAATCCGGCCCGAAGCCGGGCACCAGTAAAGCGGTATAGGGATAATCATTCCAGTGGGTGCCTGCGATCCGGTTGTATGCGCCGGCATTCTGCCCGGCGGTGAGCGGCTCGTACCGCGCGGCTTCATCTCTTCCGTTGATGGCCAGCACGTCCATGGCGAAGGCGAGCGGTAACGTGTAACAGTGCAGTGAAGCGGGCTTTTTACGCAGCTGCCGGTCCAGCATCTTTTTCAGCTTTGATCTGAAAGCGGGATCGCTGGTGTTGAAAGAGATGGAATCGATGATGGGATAGCGGCAGCGCTTGCCCGCCACATAAGTATCGAAAATATAATTCATGCCGGCGGCCGTCTGCTCCCAGGCGAAACGCAGCAAAGCCGTATCGCCCGGGGCAGCTTCCTTGTTGTAATAACCGGCCGCTCTTACGGCCTGCACTACATCCGACATTCCATTGCCCGGTGCATAATGCGCCAGCAGCCGGTCGCCAATGCGCGCGATCTCATCGGGACGAAGCCGCAACGCCTCCGCGTAACAGGCGGCCTCTCCGCATTCGCGGCGTGACTGCTGCACCCGTTCGCGGTAAACGCGGGTCAGCCGTTGGAGCGCGGTATCTCCTGCCAGCAGTCCGGGCTGTGCGTCCAGCTGTACCGGCAGGTAGAAGAGTTTGCTGCGCAGCGTGGGGGTGTTACCGCCGCGCCCCGTGAAGGCACACAATAAAAAGATGCATACCGAAGCGAGGAAAATTTGTCGGATGTTCATGCTTGTGGTTATTGTTTCGGCCAGTTGTCGTTTTGTTCCAGTTTCGGGTTCAGCAGCAGCTCGCTGAGCGGCAGCGGGTACAGGTAGTCCTTATCTTCATCAAATGTTTTCTCCACGTTGGCATGTACGATGATCTTGCCTTTGTCGCCTTCGCTCAGCGCTTTGTCGGGCTGCAGCACGAAGTATTGCAGGCCGGGCGTGGAAGGGGAAGGTTTCGTATCCACCACCGCTATATCATCTTTTCCATCACCATCCAGGTCGTACGTACCTTTCGCGGGATAGTAAGCGCCGTAGAACACTTCTGCCAGCAGATGCCCTTCTTTCCACCGCATCAGGTCGTTGAACCGGAATCCTTCCATCGCCAGCTCTATGCGGCGTTCCCGGCGTACTTCCAGCACTACGGGATCTGTGGTGTGCTGGTATTGCGCGGTGAGGAAAGGATCGGCCGTCAGGCCGCTGACGGTGAGGCCCGGCATGTTCACCCTAGCCCGCAGGAGGTTGATGGAGCGGTCTGCTTCCGTCTGCGTGAGCTGTTGCAGTTCGGCCATGGCTTCGGCGTAGTTCAGCAATACTTCCGCGTAACGTATAATGGGAAGCGGCGTGTATGCTGCGGCGTCCTGGTCGGGCGTGGACACGAATTTTATATTCTGGTAACCGGTGAACGAGTTGGCATAGTCGGGCACCAGCGGCGTGGTAGCGCCGATGCGGGTGTAGCCCGGGGTGCGGATGGTCTGCGCCAGGCGCGGGTCCCTGTTCGCCACTTCTTCCCAAAAAGGCATGGTCGCAGAACCGGGCGTGGCGGAGAAACGGCTGCCGTCGCTCATCAGGTAAGATTCGATGAGTGATTTGGTAAGACCGGGATTGCCGCGCGTGGGCGAAGTGAAGATCTGGTTGGCGGCATGTGATTTATTCACGGCCAGGCCATACAGGCGGCTCAGGATAAATTCGTTGGTGTTGGGTGTTTGCGCGGCGAAAAGGTTCAGGTAAACATTCGCTGGATCGCCGGTAGCCACTTTATACGGACCGTCCGTCATCACTTCGTTCGCCGCATCCGCGGCTTCCTGCAGCAATGCGTCCGCGGAACCCTGCAGCTCAAACTCCGGGTGGTATTTGCGGAATGTTCCTTCAAAAAGGCAAACGCGGGACTTGAAAGCCAGCGCTGTCCATTTGCTGATGCGGGCCGGCGTTTTGGCGGAACGGAGGTTGGCCGCGGCAAAGTCCAGATCAGCGATGATGGAATCCACGATCAGGGTGCGGGGGTCTCGCGCTTTGTACAGCTCGGGACTGCCGGCGTTCAGCGATTTGCTGTACCAGGGCAGGTCCCCGAAGCGCGCCAGCTTCTCGAAATAGAACCAGGCGCGGAAAAAACGGGCCACACCGCCGTAGTGGTTCCTCGCTTCAGCGGGGATGGACGGCTTGTCGTACTGCTCCAGGAAATAATTGACGTTGTACAGCGCCGTCCACGTCCAGCCCGCGGAAGCGGCATCCGTGAACACCCTTCTTCTGCCGGTCACCACTTCATCGATAGCAGAAACATTCACATTATCACTGGAAAAATCCGCCGTAAAAATCCCGTCTCCCGGCAGACTTGCATAGAAGCTGTTGGTATATAATTCAAGGTCTTTTTCTGTATTGAAGAACAGTTGCGGGCTGATCTCGCTTTGCGGATAACGCTCCAGGAAATCCTTTTTGCAGGCCAGAAAACTGCATCCTGCTAATAGCAACAATAATATGGATCTGATTTGCATAACTACAGTTTTAAAAGTTCAGCTCAACACCAAAAGTGAATGTGCGCATGATCGGATATACGAAGCCGGCGCCGTTTGCGCGGGAAGCATCTACTTCATCGCTCAGCCCTTCCGGATCGAATGCTTTGGACAGTTTGGTCCATTCAAACAGGTTTTGCCCGGAGAAGAAAACCCTCGCCATCGCAATCTTCGCCCTGGTGGTAACCGCCTGCGGGATGGTATACCCAACGCTCAGGTTCTTCAGGCGCAGATATGCGGCATTTTGCAGGTAGCGCGTTTGCACGGCACCCAGCTCCCTGTCCGTTGAAAGCGCTTCGTATGCACGCAGGCGCGGGAAGTATGCATCCGGGTTTTCAGGCGTCCAGTAGTTGTTCTCGATGTGAGAATACACCGGCTGGTTCCAGCGGTTGTAGAAACCCCAGAACACCGCGGCTTCCGTGCCCGGCCAGAAATCTCTTTTACCGATGCCCTGCAGGAACACGTCCACAGAAAAATTATACCAGTTGAAACCCGCGCTCACACCGTATGCATAACGGGGCGTGGTATTCCCGATCTTGCGGAGGTCACCGGGATCGTCTACCGTATTCTTGCCGAAGTTGATCACGTTATCGCCGTTCGTGTCTTCAAACTTGATGTCACCCGCTTTGGGCAGGCCGGGGTACAGGTGTAACCTGGACTGGTCCGCATGTTTGGCGGATTCATCATCCGTTTTGAAAAATCCGAGCGTGGTGTAGCCCCATATCTCTCCTACTTCCATTCCTTCGTAGAAATCCGTCAGCAACCGGGAAGGGTTGTTGAAACGGGTGATGAAGGAACGGCTGTCTGACAGCACCACGGAAGCATGATAGCTGAAGGGCTTGCCGGCCAGCTGCAACTGGTCGTTCCATTTCAGCGACAGCTCCCAGCCTTTGGTGGACAGGTCCGCCGCGTTTTCGCGGGGCTCTGCCGTACCCAGCACCGCGGGCAATGTACGTCCCTTGGTGAGCATGTTCTTCGTCTGGCGGTCGTACCAGTCGAAACCGATGTTCAACCTGTTCTTCAGCAAAGCCATGTCAAAGCCCGCATTGAACGTGCTGGCGGTTTCCCAGGTGAGGTTGAAAGGCACGAGGTTCGGCGCGCGCACCGCCAGCGGCAGCTGTCCGTTCAGTTCCAGCAGGTCTGTTGCCGTGTACGGCGACATGGTGCTGATGTATGCGTAGTTGCCCACCAGCTGGTTACCCAGGGAGCCGTAGGAAGCTCTCAGCTTGAAGCTGCCGACCGTATTTTTTAACGGCTCGAAGAAAGGCTCGTTGGATACGACCCATCCTGCGGAAACGGAAGGGAAAAATCCAAAGCGGTCCTGCTTCGCGAAACGGGAAGTACCATCGTAGCGGCCGTTAAATTCCAGCAGGTATTTGTTGTCGTAATCATAGTTCAGGCGGCCGAAAATGCCTTGCAGCGCCCATTCCGACTTATCCGCATCCAGTGTGGTGATGCCGTTGGTGAGATTGATGGAGCCGAGGCTGGAAGTAATATTTTCATCTCTCCGCGCAATGAAGGAGCTGAGCTGGTTCAGCTCGCGGTTAAACCCTACGAGGCCCTTGAAGTGATGCTTGCCGAGCCGTTCTTCGTATTCCGCATACAGGTTGATGATGTGATGCGCGCGGTCTGCCGCGCCGGAGGAATAGTAATCCGGATTGGTGAAGTTCACGATGCTGTTCGGCCTGTTCTCGTACTTCAGGCGGAAATATTGAATATCGTCGCGGGTCTGCGTCAGGAAATAAGTGTAATCTCCGTTGAGGCGTAACCGGTTGTTAAGAAAGTTCGTGCGGAAGCCAACGGTGTTTTTGAACACCTGGTCTTTGTTCTTCGTGCGGCCTGCATCGTTCAGCTGGCCGAATACGGACATGCCCGCGATGGTATAATTACCGTTAGCGGTCTTGATGGCCTCGTACGGGTTTGCGTAGAGTGAAAGATAGCGGTACACGTTATATCCGCCGTCGCTCACGAATTTGTTGGGCGCGTCGTACAACCCCTGGTTGAATTCGATGTTATCGAACACCTGCAGCCATTCCCACACGCGGGTATCCACTTTCAGGCGGGAACTGATGCGCTCGTATTTATCTGTCGCCTGTTCAAAAATACCCTGCTGCTTTTCGTAGCCGAGGGACAGGTAATAGGACGTATTGTTTTTTGAGTTGGAGATGCTGATGTAATTTTTGGAGAAGGGCGCCTGGTCGCGGTAAAATTCATCGTACCAGTCTGTAGCGGCTCCCCTGATAAAGTTGCCGCTGGCGTCCACGCCAAGTTCGGGAAGCGAGGGGTCTGCTTTCCGCTGTTCCAGGTAGTCGATGATCGCCACCATGCCCGGAGCGTCCGTACCGGCGTAACCGCGGTAAGCCTCGTTCTGGATAGTGGCAGCTTTCAGCGGGTCTGTGACCACGCTGGGAATACCAATGGGCTTGCCGAACCCGAAGTTATTGGTATAACGCACCAGCGGCCTTCCTTCCTTGCCTCTTTTGGTGGTCACCAGTATGACGCCGAAAGCCGCGCGGGCGCCATAAATGGCGGCGGACGCCGCATCTTTCAGTACGGTCACGCTTTCCACATCTTCCGGGTTGATGAGGTTGATCTCTCCTGGTGTACCATCAATGAGGATCAGTGGCGCGCCGCCGTTGATGGACGTAAAGCCGCGGATATTGAAGGTGCCGCCCCTGTTCAGCTGCCCGTCCCCGAAGGAAATGTTCAGGTTGGGAATAGCGCCCTGCAAGCCCTGCGCAATGTTTACGATGGGGCGGTTCTTGAATACTTCTTCGCCGACCTGCGCTACCGAGCCGGTCACTTTTGTTTTCGACTGGGTGCCGTAGCCCACCACCACCACGTCTTTCAGTGTTTGTGCGTCCGGCGCCAACCGTATGTTCAGTTCTTTGCGGCCGCCGATCTCCAGCTCCTGTGTGGTGTAACCCACAAAGCTGATGACAAGCGTGCCGCCGTTATCCGGAACAGCGAGCGTGAACTTGCCGTTGGCGTCTGTAGCCGTGCCGGTTTGTGTGCCCTTTAAGCGGATCTGCGCGCCTGGCAGCGGCGTTCCGTTTTCGCCATCGGTGACCTGGCCCCGGAGCACTCCGTTCTGAGCCTGCTGTACAACCGTTGCCGCCACCGGGCTTCCGGCGGAGGACTGGAATGTGAGACATACCAGCAAGCTAACTGCGCCTGCGATAAAGCGCGGTCTTGCAGCCATTGTAGTCA
The DNA here is from genome assembly GCF_007992715.1 of Chitinophaga cymbidii. GTDB lineage: Bacteria > Bacteroidota > Bacteroidia > Chitinophagales > Chitinophagaceae > Chitinophaga > Chitinophaga cymbidii. The sequence continues at coordinate 830,024 of NZ_BKAU01000002.1, read as the reverse complement.
TAGTTATAAGAGATCTTCTTTGCATATTCCCGAAGGTTTAATTTTCTGAACAATAAAAGGATGCCTGCTTATTTTAGAATGATGTCTGTTACAATTGGAAAATGATCGGAAGCCAGGGAATTGATCACTTTGCTGTTGGAAAAGCTCAGGTCCCCGCTGCCTAAAATGTAATCGATGCGGATGGTAGGATTGTTCGATTTAAAAGTGAAAGCGTTCTGCTTACCGGCAAATGCATCTTTCATGCCTTCGCTGATGTGCGTAATCGCCGGGTTCTCCGGCACTGCGTTCATATCTCCGCAAAGTATTTTGGTACCGGTGCGCTCCGCCATCCATTGCCGCAGCTGTGTGGCTTGTGACGACAGGCTGGCGGGGTCCGTGTCCAGGTGCGTGATGTAAAACAGGAACGGCTTTTCATTCACCGTTACTTTGGCTTCGAGCAAACCGTGATAGTGCGTGCTGTAGGCGTCGTAGATCCGTGCATTCAATTGCTCCAGCGGATATTTGCTCAGGATGGCATGGCCGAACTCGCGGGGCTTGTTACCGGAAGCAGGTATGGCCGCTTTCCAGGTAGTTTTCTGAAACAGGTATTGCATCTTCAGTTCATCCGCCAGGTATTGCAGCTGGTCTTCATACTGACTGCGGGGATCATAGTGGCGGTCCACTTCGTTCAACACCACTACGTCCGCCTTGCTGCCTTTGATCACTTCCGCGATCCTCGGCAGGCTGAGGATGCCGTCGGTGCCGGTGGCCCAGTGAATATTGTAAGACATGATCCGGAGCGTTGGCTGTTCCGCGGGCGGCGGTTCCTCCTGTTCACCGGAGGTGCCCTTTGTGCAGGCGCTTGTAGTTCCTAACAGCAGAAAGGCGCACATAGAGAATGTTGAGATCCTGCGTACAAGGCTGGTGTTGAGAAAACCCATTGTGATGTGTTTATTGCTGGTTGAAAAGGTTGATCTGACAGTTGCGTATTTTGCTAAATCTTGCTGTTATGTGAACAAATATAAAAGCATAAAAACGCAAAAAGCAAATTTCAATGCGCTTTTTTTCAAAAAAAATCCGCAAATAAACACATTAAATAAAATAACATTTATGATTCAAAAGGCTTATTTCGATACGATATTCTCGTAGTTATTGATATTTATTTCATAAAACTGGCATTATTTCATCATTATTGGAAAATGGTAACAAAAGCTTAATTTCGCACCGGGGTAATTATGCGGGTTTATACAGCTTTCAATACAAAAACGCATAAAACCGCAAAACTGCATCCCCCGAAATGATTTAAAGCAACCTGATATGATTAAAGAAGAACGCCACAAGCTGATCATGCGGGAAATCAACCTGCATAACAAAGTATTATCCAACGACCTCAGCGCATTGATGGGCGTTTCCGAGGATACCGTGCGCCGCGATCTGAAAGAACTGGTGGAGGAAGGGCAGGTTATCAAAGTACATGGCGGCGCCATCAGCAAATCCCTCGCTACGCCGTTCATGAAAGACAGCACGGTGTACGCGCAGGAATCCAAGCAGCTGATCGCCGGAAAAACATTATCGCTGATCAAAAAAGATATGGTCGTGTTAACGGAAGGCGGCACCACCATGCTGGAATTTGCAAGAGCCATTCCCGATCATGTGACCGTTACTTTCTTTACCATCAGCCCGCAGGTAGCCATCATGCTATCAGAAAAAAGCAACCTGGAGGTGATCACCATCGGCGGCAAGCTCTGCAAGAATGCCAACCTCCACACGGGCTCCAGCGTGATCAACCAGCTGTCCGAGATCCGCGCCGATCTCTGCCTGCTCGGCGCCAACGGCTTTTCTGTGGAAGACGGGCTGACGGACGTGGACTGGGAAATTGTACAGGTAAAGAAAGCCATTGTGCGTTCGGCGAGGAAAACGGCGGTGCTGTGCATCAGCGAAAAGCTCAACAGCAGCCGGCGGCTTAAAATATGCGACCTGAACCAGGTGGATTACCTGGTGACTGAACTTTCGCCGGAGCATCCGCTCATGTCGTCCTACAAAAACGAAAGCCTGACCGTACTGTAACGGCCAGGCTGCTTCGTTTATAATAGTCAGTCTTTCTACAGTGTAAACACCTTGCCCCCTACCATCACGTCCTGCTTCTCTTCATCAAAGGTGGCTTTCATACCAGAGCGGTATGCGGCGGTGCCCATGATCAGCGCAATGGAGTGCGAGTAAGCCGCTTCTATCGGCGCGTTCGTTTTCACATCCTGTTTGCGCACACATTCCATCCAGTTACGTACATGCGCGTCCGTTGTTTCGTCGCCGCCGGTATTGGCGCTGGTTTCTACTTTCGCGGCTTCGGCGGAAAGGTCCATGCTCGGGAGCAGGTTGGCCTTCATGCCCATGGCCTTTGCTTCATTTTCGCGCAGGCCGCCGGTGGGAGAAATTTTGTTGGTGCTCATGTCTATCATGCCGCCGTTGGAGAAGTACAGTTCTTTGGTGCCGCCCGCGGAGTTATGGAAGCGGGAGCTGTACACTACCTGGAAGCCGGTGGACGGGTCGTTGGACGGACCGTAATCGAATACTGCGGTCAGCGTGTCCGCATTGGTGCGGCCGTCTTTCCACTGGTAGATGCCGCCGTTGGCGACGGCGCTGCGCGGATGCTTCAGGCCGGAGAACCAGTGCACGGTATCGATCTGGTGCGTCATCCACTGGCCGAAGATGCCGGAGGAATAAGGCCAGAAGAGGCGGTATTCAAGATATTTGCGCGGGTCCCAGTTATCTTTCGGACGGCTGCAGAGGAAGCGGTTCCAGTCCACATCAGACTCCCGGATGTCCTTCACCAGTTCCGGCCTGCGCCAGCGTCCCGGCTGGTTTACATTCCAGGTCATCTCCACCATCGTAATGGGACCGAACTTGCCGGCCTGTACGAATTTGGCGGCCTCATGATAGGTAGCGCCGCTGCGGCGTTGCGTACCCACCTGGAACACCTTGCCGGATTCCTTCACCGCTTTGAGCGCGTTGCGCGCGTCTTCCATCGTTTCCGCGAAAGGCTTTTCGCAATACACATCCTTTTTGTTCTTCACCGCTTCAATGGTATGGAAAGCATGCTGGAAGTCGGCCGTAGCGATCATCACCGCGTCCAGGTCTTTGATACGGTACAGTTCATCGTTATTGACGCAGGCCTTCACGGAATGCCCCATTTTTTTCGAGAGGGTTTTCTGCCCTTCTTCGCGGCGGCGGTTCCAGATATCAGATACCGCCACGATATCGAAGTTCAGCTTATCCTTGTGGTTGAGAAAGCAGGGCATCAATGCCTGTCTGAAGCGATCGGAAAAACCCACTACACCAACATTCACACGATCGTTCGCCCCAATGATGCGGCCATAGCTGCTTGCAGGCATTCCCATTGCACTGAGCGCAATGCCCGCGCCTCCCATCATGGATAATTTCAGGAATTCGCGGCGGTTCTTTTTGTCTGTCATTTTTAGTATGTTTTTATTTTAGTTATTTGATGTTGTAAGCGGTGACCAGCTGCCGCTGCAGGTAATCATGCGCGGACCTGCACTCGTCTTTCAGGCTTGTCCACCTACATTCGATGGTGATGCGCCCTTTGTAGCCCACTTTCTTCAGGGCTTTCAGGTAGGGTACGAAGTCATCTTGCGTTTTTCCCGGCGCGGTGCGCCCCTGCTTTTCGGCGATGTGGCAATGCACGAGGTATGGCGCTGCTTCAATGATGGCGTCCGGACTTTCATTCTCCATTTTCATATGATAGATGTCCGCCGTGATCCGGAAATTGGGATGATCTACCGCTTTCACGATCTCTGTTACGATGGACAGGCGGTTGATGAAATTGTCTTCCGTGCTGTTCAGGTTTTCGATGGCGATGATGCGGTCGTACCGTTTCGCCACTTCCGCCATTTTCCGCGAGATGGCGATCAGCTCTTTCTTCGCCTGCGCGGGATCTTGTCCATCCAGCAGCCTGCGGGACCCCGAGCTGCCGAATACGATGATCTTCACGCCTGCTTCCTGCGCGCGCTGCATGAGGGAGTCCACAAACCCGAGGATCACTTTTTCGTTGGCCTCCGGTCCCGTCAGCCGGATGCTGCCCGGCAAAAAGAGATTACAGGAAGGAACATCCAGTTTCATTCCCTGTATTTTTTTCAGTTGCTTCCGGTACGTGGTTTCTTCCACGGAAGGCGCCAGCAGCTTGCGGGCCGATTCTTCGATGTAGTCGAAGCCCGCCGCAGCCAGTAAACTATCGTTGTCAAACGAAGTGGCTACTCCTAACGCCGGCAACCCGCCCTCCTGTGCATTCGATTGCAAAAAGAGGGCTTGTGTACCTAGGAATAGCAGGATAAAGATGTAATTTTTCATTGGGACACTGTTTTTCTATAATCGTGGTGAGGGAAAAATTAAGAACTTAATTCCGAAAATCAAAATCAGGTTTTGATAAAAATGCCGGAAATTCGCCGTGAATTGACAATCAAACTATGAACAGACAGGAATTGGTGCATCTTATCCGGGAGCGGAAATCTTATCTATGTATAGGGCTCGACACGGATATTCACAAAATCCCCAAACATCTTCTATCCCATCCCGACCCGATCTTTGCTTTCAACAAAGCGATCATTGACGCCACGAAGGACCTTTGCGTGGCCTACAAGATCAACACGGCTTTTTATGAATGCCAGGGCATACGGGGTTGGGAGAGCCTTCAGCGTACGGTGGAGTATATTCCGAAAGACATCTTCACGATCGCGGACGCCAAGCGCGGCGACATCGGCAATACATCCACTTATTATGCCAAAACGTTCTTCGAAACCTACGGATTTGATTCCGTGACCGTGGCGCCTTACATGGGGCGTGACAGCGTGGAGCCTTTCCTGGGCTTTTCTGAAAAATGGGCGATCGTGCTGGGATTGACTTCCAATGCGGGCGCGCAGGACTTCCAGCTGCAAAAGACGGGCGATGAATACCTGTATGAAAAAGTATTGAAGACCACCGCGGCCTGGGGCACGCCGGAGAACATGATGTTCGTGGTGGGCGCCACACAGGCGGATTCCGTAGCGGCCATCCGTCAGCTGGTGCCGGACCATTTCTTCCTGGTGCCCGGCGTGGGCGCACAGGGCGGCAGCCTGCAGGCGATCACGGAAAAAGGGATGAACAAGGATGTGGGATTGCTGGTGAATGCCAGCCGCGCCGTGATATATGCGGGGAATGATGAGAATTTTGCGGAGGATGCGCGTAATGCTGCCCTGCAATATCAGCAGGAAATGGCGGGATATCTGTAGAAAGAATTTTGTAAGATAGCAAGAGGAAGCTGCAAGGCTTCCTTTTTTATTGGAACAAACAGTTCTTCGTCGTCCACCACGGCTCGATCTCAAAATCCAGCCGGCCGGTCATCACCGCCGTATCGTTCTTCACCAGCTCGGCCACTTCCGCACTGTCCTTACAATCCATAATAAAAATACCCTGCAGCTCCCCGTCCCCGCCAAACGGGCCGGCCAGCACCATTTTACCCTGCGATGCGAGGCGTTGTACATTGCGGATGTGCTTTTTCCGGATCATCGCTTCCGCCACCGTATCCTCTCCCCGGTAGGGGCCTTTTTTCAGGAAAACCATCCAGTATTGTTTGATTTCGGTGGCAGGGATGGAATCCGCTGCGGCGGCCGGAGCGGCAGCATTCGGAAAATTTTTTGGAGAGAAGGTGGCGATCACAAATGTCAGGAACACCGCCAGTAGTAGTACAGGCAACAGTTTAGCCATAAACGCAGATTTGCAGGCACAAGGTAGCAACTTTACGCTAATTCCGTAAATTAGGTTCTGATATTGTGGTACTTAGCAACAAAAATCTTTTCCATGCAGCAGGACCTGTTTCAATCGCCCGATTATTTTTTGATAGATGAACTGTTGACGGCAGAGCACAAGATGGTCCGTGAAGCAGTGCGGCAATGGGTGAAAAGCGAGATCTCCCCGATCATTGACGACCACTGCCAGCGGGCGGTCTTCCCCTCCCACATCCTCAAAGGCCTCGGCGCGCTGGGCTGCTTCGGGCCTACCATTCCCGCGGAAGCGGGCGGCGGCGGGCTGGATTATCTTGCTTACGGCCTGATGATGCAGGAGCTGGAGCGCGGGGACAGTGGCATACGCTCCACCGCGTCCGTACAGGGGTCGCTGGTGATGCATCCGATCTATACTTTTGGCAGCGACGAACAAAAACGCCGCTTCCTGCCCAGGATGGCAACAGGTGAAATAATGGGTTGTTTTGGGCTCACGGAGCCGGACTTCGGTTCCAATCCTGCGGGGTTGCTGACTTACTTTGAAGAAGATGGCGATGATATTTTACTGAACGGCGCCAAGATGTGGATATCCAACGCGCCTTTCGCGGATATTGCGCTGGTGTGGGCCAAAGATCCGGAAGGGAAGATCCGCGGGGTGATCGTGGAGCGCGGCATGGAGGGTTTCTCCACCCCGGAAACCAAAGGCAAGTGGAGCCTGCGCGCCAGCGCAACGGGCGAGCTGGTGCTGGACAATGTACGCATTCCCAAAACCAATATACTGCCCGGCGCACGTGGACTGAAAGCGCCGCTCTCCTGCCTGTCATCCGCCCGGTACGGCATCGCCTGGGGCGCCATCGGCGCGGCGATGGACTGTTACGATACGGCACTACGGTATGCGAAAGAGCGCGTGCAATTCGACCGGCCCATTGCGGGATTCCAGCTGATACAGAAAAAGCTCGCGGAGATGATCACGGAGATCACCAAGGCCCAGCTGATGAACTGGCGGCTCGGCGTGCTGCGCAACGAAGGCAAGGCCACCGCGGAACAGATATCCATGGCTAAACGCAACGCCTGTGAAACGGCCCTGCACATCGCGCGGGAAGCACGGCAGATACTCGGCGCCATGGGAATTTCCGGCGAATACCCCATCATGCGGCACATGATGAACCTCGAAAGCGTGATCACCTACGAAGGTACACATGAAGTGCACCTGCTCATTACGGGGATGGATATTACCGGGCTAAATGCATTTTCCTGATGTTTCCGCTTACGCAGGAAGCACATCCCGCAAGGCGTGCATTTTCCTGATCGTTTTATTATTTTGCGGATATGAAAGGGCTTTTATCCTGCATGATCCTGTGCATTTCTGTCACCGCCTCCGCGCAACAGCTTGTCACCCTCCAGGGCAAAGCGCAGGGCACCTACTACATCATCAAGTACATTTCCACCGGCCAACCGGTTTCCCTGCAGGCGGACGTAGAGGATATCTTCCGGGATATCGACCGCTCCATGTCCCTCTACATACCCAATTCCCTCATCAACCGTTTCAACAAAGGCCCGAAAGTGGTGATGGACGATCATATGCGCACGGTAGTAAAAAAAGCGCAGGAAGTGAGCAAGCTCACCAACGGCCTGTTCGATATTACCGTAAAGCCGTTGGTGGACCTTTGGGGATTCGGCGTCATACGGCACAACAACGGCCGCCCTTCCCCGGAAGCGATCAGGCGCACGATGCGCGTGGTGGGTTATCAGCACCTCACGCTGCGCGCAAAATATCTTATCAAGAAAAAAGAAGGAGTGGAAATAGATTGTAACGGTATTGCACAAGGCTTCACGTCCGACGTGCTCGGCCGTTTCCTGCAATCACGCGGCATCCGGAATTTCCTGGTAGACGTTGGCGGGGAGCTGGTCGCTTCCGGCCTGAACGTGCAGGGCCAGCCCTGGAGCGTGGGTATTGAACGCCCGCCGGCAGCAGACAGCACCGGCGAACCGGTACAGGCCATCCTCCGTTTGAAGGACCGCGCCATTGCTACCAGCGGCAACTACCGCCGTTTCTTCGATGAAGGCGGCACAAGGTTCGCGCATACCATCGACCCGCGCACTGGCGAAGCCCTTCACAACAACATCATTGCCGTTACCGTCACCGCGCCGGACGCTATTACCGCTGATGCATACGACAATGCGCTGATCCTGCTGGGGGTGGAAAAAGGTTTACAGTTTGTGGAAGAACATGCAAAACTGGGCCTGGAGGTTTACTACATTTACAAGGAAACGAACGGCCGCATCAGTGAAAAATATTCTCCCGGTTTCTTCCCGCAAAACAAATGAGGCCGGCATTTTCAGCCGGCCCCGCCATTCGCACTTGTTCCGTTTTTAATGGTTTACCTGGTATGGAAATTCAGCTCCATACCCGCCTGTAAGTGTTACGTTCAATGGTTTACTGGATATGGAACTTCAATCCTATATTCGCCTGTAAGGTGTTAAAATTGCTGATCTCCTGGAATTTGTAGGCAGCGTAGTTGTACTGCACATTGGCATTGAACATCACCGGTGAATACTTCCCGAAGGGCACATTCACGCCCAGTTCGGGGCTTACCTGGAATGCCCACTTGTTACGCTTTTCCACAAATTCGCCCCAGTATTTCTCATAGCTCATGCTCGCCACGCCAATGCCCAGCCCCGCATAAGGGATCACCCTTGCTTCAGGCGCGGCGAAGTTGTACTGCGCGGCCGCGAGGATGGGGATCGTTTGCAGGGTGCGCGTCTGCACCGCGGAGATATCTTCTCCCTTACCGGGATAAACAGCGCGTGGCACTCTTTCATAAAAATCGGCAAAGCCTGCTTTCACACCCAGGCTGAGCCGGTCGTTCAGCGAATACTGGAAACCGGCGTTCCATCCGCGGAAGCTGGTTCCCTCGGCATAGTCGCTCAATGAGCCGAAAGGCTGCGTGATCGAATAATTCAGCTGGAAGGATACGGGCGGGCGGCTTTGCGCAAAAGCGGTATGTACGCCGAGCGTGCCGGCCAGTATCAATATCATTACTTTAATACTTTTCATCTTCATTCATTTTTAACTTTGACCAATCAGTTGGCGGATGTTTTCAGATAAGCGCTCTGATCGAAAACGGCTTTGACCATCGTATCGATATTGTCGCTGTTCCATACGCCGGTACCGCGCAGCATGGCGTTCCACACCGCTGTGAGCTGGTTATCGTCTTTCGCCGTTTTCAGGTCCAGCATATCTATCGCAACCGACTTTTCATTATACTGGAATACGGAATAATACGGCGGGAAGTAATAATTCCAACCGGGGTATCCCCAGTATCCGGGGTCCCAGTAACCGGGCCATCCGGACCAATAACCGGGTGCATACCCGATGGAAGTGCTGGTGGTATTGATACGGGAAACATTCACCGCGAGGTCCGGGTCAGCATTTCTGTCCACTTCCGCATATCCATTTGCGGTAAGGTTGGCTTTGATGCTGGCCAGCAGTTTTGCATCATATTGCGTCAATTCCTTTGTGGCGTCGCGGTTGCTGATCACCGCTACGGAATCCACGATGCTGAATGTTTTATAAGAAGAAAAATCAACCTGCTCATCATAGTTGGTGACATAGATGCGGGATTCTTCCGCTGTCATGTCGTTGAGCGGGTCCTTCCTGCAGCTGCTGATCAACAGGGCGCCAACGGCAATCATACTTAACAACAATCCTGTCCTTTTCATATGCATTTGAATTTTATATACGGGGTAATAACGTGGCCGGCAATGCGGTCTTCCTTACTTCCTCCAAATTTCGCACCACACCGTCATTATATCGGCCGTTCTAATATTCAACGGAATAGACACGGGAATGTTACTGCCGGTTTACAGCAAAAACGTTAAAATCAGCATAAAGAAATGTTAAAAGCAAAACCGCCGTAGTGGCGGTTTTGCATGGGGATTTTTAAGTATATATTCTCGAATCTGAATATGAAAAATGAATCGTATCAATTCAATATTCCGCGTTGCAGCAGTTCTTCTTCCAGCTGCGCGGATGTTTGAAAATGGATGGTTTCGATGCCCATTTCTTCCGCGGCTTTCACATTCCGGATATTGTCATCGATGAAAATGGTACTGTCCTTATCGATCGCATAACGGTCGAGCAGCAGCTGGTAGAAATCAGGATAAGGTTTGCGGAGCTTTTCCTTTCCGGATACCACGATCCCGTCGAACCACTGCAGCCAGTCATATTCCATCAGTGCGATCGGGAATGTTTCGTTGGACCAGTTGGTGAGGGCATACAGCTTGTATTTTCCGGATGCCTTCAATTGTTCCAGCAGGGTTACGGTTGCCGCGATAGGCCCGCCCAGCATCTCTTTCCAGCGGCCATAAAATGCCCTGATCTGCGCTTCAAAGGCGGGATGCTGCTGCACCAGCAGCTCCGTTCCTTCCGCCAGGCTGCGGCCTGCGTCCTGCTCTTCATTCCAGTCTGATGTGCAGACGTGTTCCAGGAAATGTTCTGTTTCTTCCGGCGTAGCGAATACTTTATTGTAGAGATAACGCGGATTCCAGTCAACAAGCACAGCTCCGAGATCAAAAATGATAGATTGATAGGTGCGGTCTTTCATATCTATAAATATATACTGGCAGATTTAACCTTGCAAGGATTTATATAGAAAAATTTTGTTAAATGTCATCTGGATCGGGTTTCCCGTTGGGTGGCGGGGACAGCAATGCTTCCGCGGCATCATCCAGTAATTGAAGATCTACCGAATCATTACCGGCGATGCCTTCGATGGAGCCCTTGATGTGGGCGGCGTTGAGCAATACTTTTTCAAGCTGTTTCTCCCGGGCTTTCCACAACTTTTCCATTGCTTCGCGTTCGCGCTGGATGGATGTTTTCATGGCGCGGAAGCCTTCACGGATGGCGCTCCACTGTTCTGCAAATTCGCTGCTGGTGAGGTAATGATAGAGGAGGTGCATTTTATCTCCTTTATTCTCCTGGCTTTTGGCGGAATTGAAGACTTTCAGCACGGCGTCCCGCAGCACATAGGCGAGGCTCTTTACTTCTGAAAAAGTGCAGACCCAAACACCGTCGCGTTCCCCGAACCGCTCCATGTCCCGCGGCATGGCCTGCGTAACGAGGATGGCCACCTCCGCGCCCTGGCTGCGCATGTCCGCCTTCAGCTTTTCGATCCAGTCCTTCGAAAAATCTTTTGTGCGTTTGCTTTCATAAATGATCTTGCCGCATTCCTGCCCGAACTGGTTGCGCACGGTTTGAATGCAGTCCGCTCCCCGTATGCCTTTGCCCACTTCGGAGATGGCATCGAAGGGGAATGTGCTGCGCAGCATTTCTTCGAGGGCCAGTTCCTGTACTTCGCCCTGCAGCTGCATGGAACCCTGTTCCGCTTTGCGGCGCATCTCTTCCGCGAGCTTGCGCTGGTCTTCCAGCTGCTTTTCCAGTTCTTTCTGGCGCAGCTGGTATTCGGTTTCCCGCACGGAGGTGCGTTCCGCCTCTTCCCGGCGGATCTGTTCCATCAGCTGGTTACGTTCCTGGAGCATCCGTTTCTGCAGGTCTATTTCCAGTTCCTGCTCGCGGTTGGCCAGCTCCTGCGCCTTGCGGAGGAAGTCCAGCTCCTGCTGCCGCGCGGCCCGGAGCTTCTCTTCATTTTCCCGCTGCGCGTCCTGCAGCAGGCGGATGCGGTTCTCGAAATCCGCCGTTACGTCCTTGCGGATATTGTCGGTCAGGCTTTCCTGCAGCCTGGCTTTCTCCTGCTGCAGGCGGCGGTCCAGCTCTTCGTCCTGCCGCTGGCGTTCCTGCAACACCTGTTGTTTTTCAGCGGCCACCTGCTGCCGCAGCTGGGCCATTTCATTCTTTTCCGCCTGCAGGGTTTCCATTCTCTTTCTCCATTCGGCTTCCATTTTGCCGCGCATTTCCTTTTCTATATCGGCCGCGAACGCTTCTTCCATAACGAATGGATGCTTGCAATTCGGACAAGTGATCGAAGTTGCCATAATGAATGATTTAGCCAGCTAATTTCTACGTGCTGTACGCAATGTATATACGCTGGGAAATGTAAAGGTATGAGATTTTTCAGGGTAGATGAAACATTCTGTTAGTAAAGCTTTGCGGGGATTCCGGAATATTTTGATAATGAGGGCCCTTGCCGGTGACGGGTTTGAAAATATAAAAATCCGTTTTTATGTAGATGGATGAAAAAATGTTTGTAAAACGAAGAAATTCTATCGTCGGACCGATATAATCTCGCTGTTTTTTTCAGGTGATCCGATGGGCCGGTGATAATTTTGTAACAAGCAAAATGATAATATTTAAATCAATACGGCCAATTTTTTTGTGGGCATTTTGGTTAAACTGAGGAATTCAGCACAATGCGACTGTATCCTGCAGGGTAATCGCTTTAGAAAAAGGACCAGCTATTCCTGGCAGGACCTTCACTTTTGATAACTAACGAAATTTTGGGTAACAAACTTTCATTTCATTCCCAACGGACTTGCTATTCCTGGCGGGTTCCTGTTTGTTGACCTGGAGGGAGTGGGTGGCGAAGTGTTGGGGATGTTGGTTAAAGCGAGCGAGTAGCGGAGTATTCGGGAAGTTGGTTAAAGCGAGCGAGTGGCGGAGTATTCGGGAAGTTGGTTAAAGCGAGCGAGTGGCGGAGTGTCAGGAAATATTGGCCAGAAGCGAGCGAGTAGCCAGGCATTGCAGTTTGTTGACCCGGAGCGAAACATTTGTTTGGTTCCGAAGTGCCGGGTGTTTGCCCTGACGGAAACATATGTTCGTTATCCCAGAGAGGGGAATGTTTGTTGCCCCGATAATTTTCTTTAATCAAGTGTAGTACTTAAACCCTTAGAGATCACAACAACAAACCTGCCATTCCTGGCAGGTTTAAAACAAGTACGTTATCCTGGACATTATATAATAGCATTCTTTTTTCGACCGGACCTGCCATTCCTGGCAGGTCTACTCTCACGACCGCATTGTCAGCGATCATAATATTATCCATCAGTTCCACAAGAATTTCCATTTTAACCCTATCCCCCCTGCATTAATATTGCACATTCAAGCATTCTTCAACAAAAAATTCCCACGTATGAAGGATATCCACGTTCCAGATACGGGAAAACTTTTTCCTGTTACATACTGCCACGCGGAAACTATCTGCCCTTCTTTTACTATATGCTGACGAAATAATGAACTGATACCATATGAACATAAAAGCAATCACAATACTTCTACTGTTGATAAGCACACAGGTTGCCGGGCAAACAAACCCCCGGCACCAGATTTCCCTCAACGGCCAATGGCGCTTCTCCCCGGACCCACAAAGCTCCGGGGCGCCATCCGGCTGGCAGTCCGGCCTCAACGCCAAAGCCGTGGAAGTAACCGTGCCGCACACCTGGAACGTCATGAAAGGATATGAGGATTATGCTGGCCTCGCCTGGTACGAAAAGAAATTCCATGCCGAAGCGGACTGGAAAGACAAGCACGTCAGGATCAGGTTCGCCGCCGTATATCACGACGCCGTGATATACCTCAACGGCCAGAAAGCCGGAGAACACCACCACTCGGGGTACACCACTTTCTACACCGATATATCCGACAAGATCCGCTACGGCCAGGAAAACACGCTGGTCGTTTCCGTCAACAACGCCTATTCCGAACAGAACCTGCCCTGGAAAAGGGTTTTCGACTGGCCCAACGACGGCGGCATCATACGCGATGTGGACCTGATCGTTTCCGGCAAACCCTCCCTCCGCTACATTCACGTCACGCCGGAGATCAACTTCACCGACACCTCCGCCCGCACAAAGATCGCCATCCGCCTCTGGGAAGAAAAAGTAACGAAAACGGATTTCCACATCACTATCCGCGAAAAGAAATCCGGCAAGGCCGTCTTCTCCGAAAAGCGCAGCCTGCGCAAACAGGGGGATGTTTTTAATACTTCCATCGACCTGAAAAAAATACATCTCTGGCATTTTTCCGATCCCTTCCTCTACCAGGTAGAAGTGAAAACCTCCGGCGACCAGCAAACAACGCAAACCGGCTTCCGGAAAATTGTGCTGGACGGAAAGAAACTACTCGTCAACAACGAGCCGGTGCGCCTGCCCGGCATTGAATACATGCCTTCCAGCCACCCGGACTATGGCAGCGCGGAACCCGCATGGGTAATGGATTCCGTGGTGAACATGATGAAAGACCTCAACGTGGTGATCACCCGCTTTCACTGGCAGATCGATGAGCACCTGCTCGATATGATGGACGAAAAAGGCATCCTCGTACAGGAAGAGATCCCCTGGTGGCAACAACCCGGAAAGCTCACGCCGGAACTGAAAGCAACCGCAAAACAGCAGCTGACGGAAATGATCGAACGGGATTACAACCATCCCTGCATCTTCGCCTGGGGCATCAGCAACGAAGTTTTCAGCACAGACAGCGAACAGTACCATGAACTGAAAGCACACGTGCGCTCGCTGGACGATACCCGCATGGCCAACGTAGTGTCCAACGAAACATTCAAACGAAAAGAGAAAGACGAATCTCTGATCGGCGACCTCCCTACCTGGAACGAATACATCGGCACCTGGTTCGGCAACGATATGCACGAGCTGCCGGAATACTTTAAAACAATTGAAAGCTTCCTTGGCGACCGCCCCCTCCTCATCACCGAAAACGGCCTCTGCGAGCCGCGTTTCCCCGGCGGGGACCTCAGCCGCGTGCGAGACATGATCTACCACTACGGCGAATGGGCGAAACGCGATTACATCGTCGGCTGTATTTATTTCAGCCTGAACGATTACCGCACACAGCGCGGCGAAGACGGCGCGGCCAACCTGAAAGCGCGCATTCACGGCATCACGGACCTGTACTTTAACAAAAAGCCCTCCTATTACGTGTACAAACAACTGGCCTCACCAGTGGAGATCACGCTGGTAGAGAAAATTTCAGATACGCGGATAAAGGTCACGCTGACAAACAAAAACAGCCTGCCGTCCTACACATTGAGAAATTACCAGATCAGCTGGAAAACAACGAATGGCGCAGCGGCCACGAAAACATTTCCGGTGATGCAACCCGGAGAAAAAATAACGATAGAACTGGATGATATGCAAAAGCGCTTTGCGTTCGAGATCATGTCGCCCGGCGGCTATCATGTAACCGGTTATCCTGTCGGCATAAAATAAAAATAGCGATATATGAAAGGTATTGTTTCCCTGTTTCTTTTTTTGGCAGGATGGTTGAATACGGACCAGCATTTACAGCAATCTGTGCAGCAATATAAATATCTGATGCAGCATGTTCCGCCGGATCAGCTGCCGAGGACGTATGAAAAAGGACAGCTGCTTTCCACGAGCCCCTACGGCTGGATCAGCGGTTTCTATCCCGGTACGCTGCTGTACCTGTACGAATTTTCCGGCGACACCGCGCTCTGGAATGAAGCGGCGAAGAAACTCGCGATCATGGAGAAACTACAGACCGTTACAGCGAACCACGACCTGGGCTTCATGATGTATTGCAGCTTCGGGAATGCTTACCGGCTGAAGCCCGACGAACATACAAAAGACATCCTGGTACAGTCGGCAAAGTCCCTCGCCACCAGGTTCTACCCCAAAACCGCATGCATCAAGTCATGGGACCGCGTGAAATCGCTGGACGGCAAAAGGATGCTCGAATTCCCGGTGATCATCGACAATATGATGAACCTCGAACTGCTTTTCTTCGCTTCGCGCGTCACCGGCGACCCTTCCTTCAAAAACATCGCCGTCACACACGCCAATACAACGATAAAAAACCACCTGCGGCCGGATTATAGCTGCTATCACGTGGTGAACTATGATCCAGAAACCGGCAAGCCCCTCAGCAAGGAAACCCAGCAAGGCTTCTCCGACAATTCTGCCTGGTCGCGCGGGCAAGCCTGGGGCATCTACGGTTTCACGATGGTTTACCGCGAAACAAAAGATAAAAAATACCTGCGGGTAGCGCAGAAGATGGCCGACTTCTTCATCCATCATCCGAACCTGCCGGCGGACAAAATACCTTATTGGGATTTCAACGTGGGTCAGCCCGGGTATACGCCTTTGTGGAACTTCGATCCGGCGCGCTACAACCCTGTGCCGCGCGACGCATCCGCCGCGGCCATCACTGCTTCGGCGCTCATCGAGCTGTCCGGGTACGTAGGTGGTAAAAAAGGCAAAGAATATCTCAATACCGCCGAAGCCATGCTGCAATCCTTATCCTCCCCGCGATACAGCGCAAAGGTAGGTGAAAACGGCGGCTTCCTGTTGATGCACAGCTCCGGCGGCGTGCCAGGGAACGTGGAAGTGGACGTACCGCTCAGCTACGCGGATTATTATTACACCGAAGCACTGATGCGGTATCGCGCGCTTAAAAAATAAACGGACGGATGAGGATCGCAACGCTTTTATGTTTACAGTTCTTCCTGCTGCTCTCCGCGCACGGCCAGGCGGACACCCTGCTGAACCGCTACAAGGCCTACCTGCTCCGCACGGAACCGCTGCTTGAAACGAGTTGGGCCGCCACGCTCAATGCCAACGGGCAGTGGCCGGACATCAACTACGAAAATAAAGACCTGGCCGGATGGAAAATCTCCAGCCACCTCGTCAGAATCCGGCAAATGGCGCTGGACTGGGCCCATCCCGCATCACCCTCCTATCACGATCAAAAGTTGTGGCGGCAGATCAACAGCGCGCTGGACCACTGGCTGCAACACCGCTACCAAAGTGCAAACTGGTGGCACAACGAAATAGGTGTGCCCAGGCAGATGCGCGATATCATCCTGCTGCTCCGCGATCAGCTTTCCCCCGACCGCCTGCGGCTGTCCCTCGAAATACTGGATCAATTCCTCATCCGCGAAGATTTCGTTGGAGGCAACCTGATCTGGTGCGCGGACCTGGGCATGCACTACGGTGCATTGACCGGCGATGAAGCACTGATCAAACGCTGCCGCGACTGGATGGTGAAAGAGATCGCCATCACCACCGGGGAAGGCGTGCAGCCGGATTACAGCTTTCACCAGCATGGCAAGCGTTTACAGATGTATCAATATGGTAAAGCCTTCGTCACGGAAAGCATGCGGATCGCGTGGCAATGCCGGGGAACGGCGTGGGCATTCCCCGATCCGCAACTGGATGTACTGGCCGATTTCGTGCTGAAAGGCTGGCAGTGGATGGCAAGAGGAATATATACCGTGCCCGGAACGATGGACCGCTCCGCTTCGCGGAAAGGCGAGCTGAAAAGCGCGGACCTGCGCACGCTCATTCCCTTCATGATGGAATTGCGGCCGGATAAAGCAGCCGCCTTCCGGGAGATGGAAAAAGTGGAGAACGGAAAAGCGCAGCTGACCGGCTTCCGTTATTATCCGTATTCCGATTTCGCCGCTTTCCACCGCCCCGGATTCAGCTTTTTCCTGAAAACAATTTCCGCACGAACGTATACAACGGAATCCATCAACAAGGAAAACCTCAAAGGCAAGCTGTTGCACAGCGGCGACGCATACCTGATCAGGAACGGTAACGAATACACGGACTTGTTGCCGTTGTGGGACTGGACGGCCCTGCCCGGCGTAACGATGTTCAAAGGCGCGCACCAGATTGAGCGGAAACCGTTTGTGGGAAGTGCGGGGGATGAACGGTCCGGCTTGTCGGCGATGGATTATGTGCTGAAAGACTCAACCGCAACACAAACACTTTCCTCCCGCAAGTTCTGGGCTTGTCATCATGATGTGGTGATCGCCCTGATCGCGGACCTGCAAGGGAAAGACGCATGGACGGCGCTTGACCAGTGCCGCTGGCAGGGCGATGTAACGGTCAACCGCCCCGGCAATGTGCTGAAAGCCGGCAGGCATGCTTTCCTGCACCTGAAATGGATACATCACGCGGGATTTGCCTACATCCCGCTGCAACCGGTTTCTTTCAACATCCGCCTGGAAAAGGTGACCGGCAACTGGACGACCATCAACGCCTCCGAAACTCCGCAGCAATTAACAGAAAAGATATTTACACCCGTCATGATCCACGACCGGCCCGCCACCGGATATGCGTTGGCATTATGCGAAACACCGGCACAGGCTGCGGCGCTTGCCGATCATCCGGCCTGGAAGGTATTGCGGAATGACCGGGATTGCCAGGCCGTACGGTTTGATGACGGTGCGCTGATGATCGCTTTTTATGCAGCCGGCGCCGTAAAAGGATATGTAGAAGCGGACCAGCCCTGCCTTGTGATGCTGAAAGATGGCATGCTGTATGCGAGCGACCCTACACATAAGGGCATTACCGTGAATATAAAGACCGGTCATGAAACATTCCGTCTGACCTTACCGGCGGACGGAACAACCATCGTTAGAAAATGAAAACAAGATTGATCATCGGTTGTCTGTTCGTTTGCCTGCAGGCGGCCGCGCAAAGAGAACAACTATCATTGGCCGGCGCCTGGAGCCTCCGGCTGGATAGCGCGGGGAAAGGACTTTTACATAACTGGCAGGACAGCAGCTTTTCGGAAACCGTGCAACTACCCGGCTCGCTGGAAGAAAATAAAAAAGGCGTATTTGTACAGCAACCTTCTACATCCGGCCTGAACCAGACATTCAAATACATTGGCGCCGCATGGTATCAGCAGGAAGTAAACATCCCCGCATCCTGGGCGGGCAAGCGTACCAAGCTGTTCCTCGAACGGACGAAAGTAACGCAGGTATGGATCGACGATCAGCACATCGGGCGAAGCACATTGCTTTCCGCCCCGCAAACCTATGACCTCGGTGAAAAGCTGACACCCGGCAAACACAGAATCACGGTGATGGTGGACAACTCCCCGAAGCTGGTGTCCGTCGGTGGCTCCCATGCATTGAGCGAGCATACGCAAACCAACTGGAACGGCATCATCGGGAAAATGTACCTCGAAGCGGCGAATCCCCTGCAAATAGCCGGGATACGCATCACACCGGATGTTACAAACAAAACTGCCCATGTGCAGCTTCATTTAAAAAACCATCATCCATCCACCCAAAAAATAACGGTCGCCTTACAGGTTCCTGCGCTGCAACGGTCAGTCCGGTTGAACGTTCAGCTCAAAAGCCGTGATACGGTGTTGCAGCTTGTTTGTCCACTTGGCAACAAAGCGCAGTTGTGGAGCGAATACACGCCGGTAGTTTACGAACTGAAAATTGATCTGCTGAACAAAAAACGTATCATCGACAGCCGGTCCGCCTCCTGCGGCCTGCGGGAGTTTAAACCCTCCGGCACCCGATTCACCATCAACAATACTATCACCTTCCTCCGCGGAAAAAATGACGGATGCATTTTTCCGTTGACAGGATACCCGTCCACAGACACCGCCGCATGGCGCCGACTGTACCGGATCGCCAAAACATACGGCATCAATCATTACCGTTTTCATTCGTACACGCCACCGGAGGCCGCTTTTGAAGCCGCCGACCACGAAGGCATCTATATCCAATGCGAGCTGCCGAACTGGGCCAGCTTCACCAGCAAAGACACTTTCCACACCGGTTTCCAGTTCCGCGAAGGCAAAGCGATCCTGGACGCCTACGGCAACCATCCTTCTTTTGTGATGTTCACGCTCGGCAACGAGCTGGAAGGCGAAAGACCAATCCACGAGAAAATGGTACGCGACCTACGCGCGCATGACGGGCGGCCGTTGTACGCAATCGGCACCAACGCCTTCTTCGCAGATCCGAAGCCCGGCGCCACCGACGATTTCTGGGTGACCATGCGCACAGGGAAAGAAACACCCGGCAGGGAGTATGATGTAAGAGGCTCTTTTGCTACCACGGAAGACAGCAGCAACGGCATTCTCAACACCATGCCCCCCTCCACCCGCCGCAATTTTTCATCCGCCCTGAAAGGCGTGCAACTGCCCGTCATCGGCCACGAAACCGGGCAATACCAGGTATATCCCGATTACAGCGAAATTCCCCAATATACCGGCGTACTACGCCCGCTGAACTTTGAAATATTCAGAAAGCGCTTGCAGGATGCCGGTATGGGAGATCAGGCGATGGATTTCATGAAAGCCTCCGGGAAACTGACGGCGCTGCTGTACCGCGAAGAAATAGAAATGGTGTTCAGAACACCCGGAATGGCGGGGTTCCAGCTGCTGGACCTGCAGGATTTCCCGGGACAGGGCACCGCGCTGGTGGGCTTGCTCAACGTTTTTATGGAAAGCAAGGGATTGATCGCTCCCGAGGCATTCCGCCGTTTCAACAACGATGTGGTCCTGCAACTGCTGATGGACAAATACACATGGACGAACAACGAAACCTTCACGGCGGACGTGCAGCTCATAAACTACAGTCCACAGCAACTTACAGACAAACACATCAGCTGGCATATCATCAACGCCTCAACGAAGCAGGAATTATCTGCCGGAAAAGGCAATGTCCTGTTCCCGCTGCAAGGCATCCCCCGGTCCACAAAACTGCTGGTGCAACTGAAAATGCCCGGCACCGGCTACTCCGCGGAATATCCGCTATGGGTCTATCCCGCGAATGCAGATACTGTTTCCTCATCCGTAAAGATCGCTACCGCACTCGATGATAATACTATTGAAACATTGAACAAAGGCGGTAAAGTGCTGCTGTTCCCCGATCACGATGCTGTGAAAAGCAAATCAGTATCGCCGCAGTTCATCTCCGAATTCTGGAACTGGCTCGTTTTCAAAAATGGCGCGGAAAGAAGCAAAAGGCCGGTGTCCGCCGGCACGCTCGGCATTCTCACCAATCCCAAACATCCGCTGTTTTCCAGCTTTCCTACAGACTTCCATACCAACTGGCAATGGTGGTCTATCACCAAAAATACCCGCCCCCTGATCCTCGATAAAACGGATAAGGACTACCGCCCTATCGTGCAGGTGGTCGATAACATCGACAGAAACCATAAGCTCGGAATGATATTCGAGTTCAAAGTGGGCAGGGGCAGCCTGCTCGTTTGTATGGCCAACCTCCGCGCCATCTCCGGCCAGCCGGAAGCGCGCCAGCTTTATGCGAGTATTTTGCGGTATATGGAATCGGAAAAATTTCATCCGGAAAAAATGATCAGCTCTGAAGAGTTAAAAACGTTGTTGTAATGACAGTACGATTATCACACAAGTTGTAACGAATATTTGCATACATTTACATCGTCTTAAATTTATTACTTCGCTTTGCAAGTATTATCATAAGAGCAATAGATCCAATTTGAAAAATGGCATTCAGCATATAGTTGTAGGCCCAGTTTTTTAAGATCTTCGGTATCAGGTCCATCAGCGCGTACATCGAGAAGGTAATAAAGGCAAAGGCTAAAGTGATTAAGATAGCGGTAGCGGCTCTTTGTGGAATTGTGTCCCTCCTGTTTGAAAGAAGGATCATCGGAATTAAAATTATTCCTACAATTGCAAAAAGCCCGCTTGAAGCAATAAAAAATAAAAATTCATTTCTCATGGAAACATTTGCCGCAATATTTGTAGTATTAGTTATAATAGGTGGTGTAGCCGTACTGTTTGCCGATTTTGGCCCTCCTCCTAACAACCTCCCCAAAAAGCTGAACAAATTGAAATAGGAAGGCTCTTTGAATGCAATTCTATTTCTCATGGAAAAGGCTTCTGCCCGTCCGGCAGAATCAGTTTTTTCGTTTGTAATGATCTTCGTTAATCTATCCAGTAACTCTACTTTTCTGTTCATCCGGTAGTAATAAGAAAAACCGAGAATATCATTCGTTGTATAAACGGCCAATAAGATAACCAGTATCACCGCCATCCTTTGCGGCAACGTACGTCTATGATCTGTAAACCATGACGCAAGTGTATCGATATAACTCATTAATGTCGGGTTATAATTGAGATATTCAAACAATAAGGTCATCCGGAAGCGATTGCAACCAGAACAATAATTTATATATCGGGAAGGGGCAACGAAAAACGATATTAGCAAATTCAGATAACATCGCCAAAACTCATTTGCGATGTTATTATTTCCAAATAAAAAAAGAAGCCACCCTTTTGCAAAGTGACTTCTTCCTTATGTTTGTTTATTTCCTTTATGGGGTTTTTCCTGCTCTGATACTTCCCAACGCCTTATACAAACCCTTAAACCCAAACACCCTGTCCCCATCATACCAATCCAAAAACCGCCCGTGCGCCGTTACATGCAGCGCCTTTTCAGCATGCTGCAACGCCGCCACAGATTGCTCCACCAGCGCGGCGTCATGACTTTTGTATGCCTTGCATAACAGCAAAAGGCTTTCATTGAGATAGTACATGTACTGCGCAGGCTGCCGCAGATTATCGCTGAAGAACATTCTTTTATCCGCGTCCATCCGTCTATATAAAACATCCGCAGCATTTGCCACCGCGCGGAATGCCGCTGCCGATTTTGTAGTGCCCGTGATGACGGCGTCTACCTGGGTGGCGGCGTTATTGTCTTCGGGAATGATCCGGTAAGTCCGGCCTTTTACCTGTTCAGCAGGAATGTCTGTTAGCGGGTTGGGATCGAAATCATTGTTAAATGCTTTGGCCAGCTCAAAGATCGCACGGCGGTAACGCAGGTCCTGGAACACGAACTGGCGGTCAAAGCCTTCCAGTTCCGGGCGGCGTTGGTTCCAGTATGCGTGATAGTAAGCTTTGTACAAACGGGCTGCTTTAGGAGCGTGACGTTTACCGAAATACTGGCGGCAAAAATCTTCCAGGAAAGCATCGGAGCGGTAGGATGAAAAATCCCACATCATGGCGGCGTTGGCGGAAAGCTCCATAACGAACTCGCGCAGGTTACCGGCATTCACGACTGAAAACGCAAGCGGACGGTTGGTTTTGCCGGCCACATACCGATAGTTCTTCTCCATTTTCCAGGGTCCCTCGCCTGCCGCCAGGTGACTGCCGGTGGAGGTGAACTGGTAGTTAAAATAATAACCGAGATGGAAATTCCGGCTTTTGTCCAGCTGCCGGATATCTTCATTTGGATAATGATCTCTTCTTGCCGCAACGTACGTCCAGATAAACGAAGTATCCGCCGGTGGATGAATGTATCCTTCCGCCAGCAGGTCGGACAGCTCATCGTAGAAGATGGTGCGGAACTGTGTGGCAGGATCGCCGGTCACTTCCAGCACGATCTCCCGCTGCCGGGCCATCATGCGGCTGATGACCGCTCCCCGCTCTTTCATGGACGACGGCGCGTCATTGAACGTGAACCAGAACGGATGATCCCCGTTTCCGCGGAACCCGATCACCCACAGCATGGGTATCTTGTTCCGGACGATGCATTCTACATTATAGCGCCAGAATTCTTCCAGGTATTTTTCGTTGGCGAGTGACAGCTCCGGTGGAACGGTATCCCGCGTTTTGCGCCAGTAGTCATTCCAGCCTGAAAATGTTGCGTTCAGCGGACTGTGGTGATGGGTGGTGTTCAGCAGGCCATAATCGCTGATCAGGCGGGTGGTCGGGGAAATGCTGTAGGGCTTGCCGTAATCGCGTTCGCCGTCGAACCACTCGATGGTATTCAGCTTCAGGCGCAGCGCTGTTTCCAGCCACAGTTCGGAATTGTCGCGGGACGCTTTGCGCCAGGGCGCGAACAAGTCGGTATCATTGGGAAACCAGGCGCGGTATTTCACGGAAGGCGAAGGGCAATTGACGGAGAACGAAGCAGGTACGCGGATATCATTGCGTGCTGCGGGTTGCCATCCGGAAAAATACCACAGCGGCGGCACGCCCAGCACCCTTTCCGAAAAGGTATAAATGGCATAAATGGTTCCCCTCATATCCGCGCCTTGCAGGATCACCTGCGGGTGTTGCGCCACCGTTGCGGTGTACAGCCGGTGCGCTTCCCATCCTGCAAGCGGCGCCAGCAGGCTATCTGTCAGGGAATTGAGCACAACGATGCCGGCCCTGTCCATTTCGGTCAGGGGCCGGATCGTATGCTGCCCTCCCAATATTTTCTCCATATCGCGCTGTAAAGCCAGCACGGCTTTATACAGCGGCTCTCCGGGTTTTGCCGACGTATAGATCGGCGTATTTCCATGCAGCGTTATAGCGGCGGCTTTCATGCAGGAAGCATTACACCACAGCAGGCCGAGAAAAAGGAAAAACGTCCATGCTCTTCTCAACATATCAATCATATCCCAGGTTCTGTTCAAGATGACCATTTGCATTTCTTTCGATCTCGGCGGCCGGAATGGGCCACAGGTTATAAGTGGGCAGGGCGTCACTGTAATAAGGATTGCAACGTTTCACTCTTTCATACCACTTACCCAACCGCATCAGCGTCAATCTTCTTTTTTCTTCCACACCGAGTTCGCGCATCCGCTCGTCCAGTATATAATCGATCGTCACATCTCCCGGATCTGCCAGCGAAGCATTCGCCCTTTCCCTGACCGCATTGATATCTTTAGCGGCGTTCCCCGGGTCGTTCAGGCCCAGGTAGGCTTCCGCGCGAATCAGGTACGTTTCCGCGAGGCGGAACATGTATTGGTCCGCATAAGTGCCGCCCGCGGTGGATTTCAGCAGGAGTCTGGACGCATCGGAAAACAGGTTGTCAGGATGATCTCCGGGCGTTGTTATTTTCGACTGGAAAGCATACAGGTACCTGTTGGGCACGGTTACGCCCGGCGGCGGATTTTTGGTGGAGATCGTCTGGCCGTATAGTGGCGACGCGGGATTGGTGGCAACAAAATCGCGCACGAAGTTGTGATTGGCGTTGCGGATATCATTGTTGAAATCGCTTTGCCAGATGCTGTCGCTGAAATAGGTGCTGGAAATGGCCCAGCCAATGCCCCTGCCGCCGGAGAGGTCGCTCACCGGGTACAGAATGGGAGAAACAGAACCACCGCCGGTTACCCGGAGGTTCAGGAACTGCGGGGCGAAGTTACGTTCCAGCTGGTAGGAGCCGGAAGTGCCGGTGGACAAAGAGCCGCCGCCCAACACATCCGTTTCGAACTGTATCACCCAGATGCCTTCCATGTTGCCGGACTTCCGGTTCTGGTTGCCCTGCTGGAACAGGTCGAAATACACATCACCGGGATTGGTGTTGGCTTTAGCGCCGAAGCGGTCCCGCATCAGGTGCACGGCGGAGTTGCCGATCACCGCGGTGGCGGCGTCTACCGCATCTTTATATTGTTTTGCCGCAACGTATACTTCAGACAACAGGTGAAGGGCGGCCAGGTTGCTGATCTCGCCGTCCTGTACCACGGTAATGGCCGGCAGGTGTTCCGCCGAAAATTTCAGGTCGCCGATCACCTGCGCCAGCACTTCTTCCCGGGAAGCGCGGGTGTAGTCGGTTCTGGGCACGGTCACTTCTTCCAGCGTCAGGGGTACGCCGCCATACAGGTATACCAGCGTGCGGTAGGCAAGCCCGCGGAAGAATTTCGCTCTTGCTTCCGTGAGCGTTTTTTCATCGTCCGTCATGGAAGAGCCGGGTATGCGGCTGATCACCGTATTGGCTTCCGACACGATCTTGTACAGCGCCGTCCAGTGATTCAGCGGAATATCCAGGTTGCCGGTGGGCGCATAAGCGGCGGCCATATTGGTATGCCGTTCTACGGAAGGCTGCCCGTCGTACACCAGGTCCGTACCATACATGTAGTCAAAGGGGCGGCGTTCACCGCTGTTGTAAAACTCGCGTCTTACAAGGTCGTACAGGTTGTATATCGATGCGTTAAAGTCACTGTAAGTAACAAATGCATTCTCCGAGCTTAGAAAGTCAAGCGGCTTTTCATTGAGGAAGTCTTTTCCACATGAGCACAGGCAGCAAAGCGCCAGCGATAATGCAAGATTGGATATCTTTCGCATAATGAGATCAGGTTTTAGAAAGTAAGATTTACACCGGCCGCGAAGCCTTTCATAACAGGCCGTCCACTATTGGTCAGCCCCTGGTTGGTTTCGGGGTCCCAGCCTTCCCATTTCGTCCAGGTAGCCAGGTTCTTCCCGCTCACATACACATTCAGATTCTGAATGTTCAGGCTCTTCACCCAGTTGCCGCCAAAGCGGTACGAAAGGGATACATCCTGCAACCGCACGAAGCTCCGCTGCTGGAACACGTTGGGAGAAATAGCGCCGGCCACGAGGGACTGCGGGTATTTTCCGTCCGGGTTCACGGGCGACCAGTAGTCGATGCCATCGAGGTAATTATAGCGGATGGCATTATCGTCCCGCACCCGCACCGGTGAGTTGGCGCCGATATAGCCGTTCTTTCCGCCCTGGATGGAGTTGAGGAATACGCTGAGGGTAAAGCCCTTGTATTCAAATGTGTTCAGGAGGCTGACGCGGTATGCCGGGTCGCGCTTCCCGATGATGGTCCTGTCTGCCACCGTGATACCACCGCTTCCGTCTACATCCACAATGCGGTAAGTGCCGGGAGAGTAGCCCGCGGGAATATCTTCACCGATCTGGTAGATGCCGTTGGTGAGGTAGTCGAATTCGGTGCTGAGGGAATGACCGATGAAAAGACCGCTGGAAATGAGATCATCTTCCTTTCCGTCCTTGTTCGCATCCATGCCTGTCAGCGTCAGGATCTTGTTATTATTGTGGGAGAAGCTCAGCGTAGTATTCCATTTGAACTGCCGCGTATCCACGTTGCGGGAATTCAGCACGAGTTCTATGCCTTTGTTCTGCAACTCGCCTACATTGCTGTTGATGCTGGTAAAACCGGTAATGCCGGGAATGGTGACGCTGAACAGCAGGTCTTTCGTATGGTTGCTGTAATAGTCCAGCGAACCGGTCAAACGGCCTGAGAGCAAAGTAAAATCCGCCCCTACGTTCAAGCCTGCTGTTTTTTCCCAGCTCAGGTCCGCATTGGCGAGAGATTGTACCTGCTGGCCAAACAACGTGCTGCCGCCCTCACCAAATACATACGATGCGCGGCTGTTGATGCGGGAGAGTGAATTGTAGCGGGAGGTCTGGTTGCCGCTGATACCATAGCCGGCCCTTATCTTCAGAAAATCAACCCATGACGGTTTGAAAAAGGATTCGTTCGACAACACCCATCCCAGGGCCACGGACGGAAAATAACCGTACTTGTGATTGGCGGCGAAGCCGGAGAAGCCGTCACGGCGAAGCGTGGCGGTAAACAGGTATTTTCCTGCGTAGCCGTAATTGATGCGCGCCATCTGGTATTCCAGCGCTTCTCTCCATGCATTGGAGGTGGCATACTGGTTAGTGCCTTGTTCCAGGCTGTTGTAGCCCAGCGTCAACCGGGAAAAACCATTCGCTTCCGACAATGTATAATCGTTCTTGCGTTCGATTGCACCGTATACGAAAGTAGCAGTGACATCGTGTTCAGCGAAGCGGCGCTTATAGGTGAGGATGTTGTCGAACGTATAATCGTAGTAGCTTTCCACATCTTTGGAAGCACTTCCGGCCAGGCCGGCGCCGTAGATGCTGGCTTTATTATGCTGGTTGATCCGGTAGTTGTTACCAAAATTGATGCGGTAGGTTAATCCTTTGATGAAGGGGATCTCCATATCGGAGTAGAGATTTACGAAGAAGTAATTATGCCGTTCGTAATCGTCCACATCATAAGTCATGAACGGGTTGCTGTAATTGGTATTGAAGGGGAACGGTTTCAGCTTTCCCTGTTCATCGTAAGGCTCGATCAGCGGCGATTGCTGGATGATGGAAGACATGCCGGGCTCCGCGCCGTCTTTGTTCACAAATGAGCCGAAGGACTGAATGCCGATCTTCCACCATTTAGTGGCGTGCATGTCGAGGTTGATGCGGAGGCTTTTGCGTTTGAACTTGTCGTTGATAATGAAACCGGACTGGTTCGTGTAGCCGCCGGAGAACAGGTAGCTCACCCGCTCGCTTCCGCCGGAAATGCTCAGCTGGTTATCATTGATAAAACCGGGATTGGTAGCTTCGTCCCACCAGTCAAATTCCCTCGTCACAATATTCCCGTCCGCATCCTTCATCGTTTCATCCATTTTGCCCGCCATATCAAAATCCGGGTTAGGCGTTGTATAATCCGGCGCGAGGTATGCTTCATTGTAATGGAGCTGCCGCACATGATCAAGATAGCCATCGTACTTCAGCGGGCGCAGCTTTACGGTAGGCGTTTGGGTGGAATAGGATGAGGAGAACGAGAACCTCGGCTTTTGTCCGCTCTTGCCTTTCCGGGTGGTGATCAACAGTACGCCGTTGGCGGCCTGCGCGCCGTACACCGCCGTGGAGCTGGCATCTTTCAATACATCAATGGAAGCGATATCATCCGGGTTGATGGATTCGAGGGAGCCGTTGTACTGAATCCCGTCCAGCACGATCAATACGTTGCTGTTGCCGGAAATGGTGTTGGCGCCGCGGATGTTGATGGAGGGCGTTGAGCCGGCGCTGGTCACCTGGCCGATGTTCAGTCCGGGTACGGTGCCTTGCAGCGATTGCACGATATTGGTATTCGGCGCATTGCGGAAATCTTCCAGGTTGGCGCTGGTCACGGCGCCGGTGACATCGCTTTTCCGCTGCGAGCCATATCCCACTACCACCACCTGCTCCAGCGCATTGGATTTTTCCTGCAGCTTTACATTGATCACGCTGCGGCCGTCTGCGGGGATCTCCTGGTCCGCATACCCTATAAAGGTAACGACCAGTACCGCACCTGCCGCCGGCGCGTTGATGGTGAACTGGCCTTCCGGTCCGGTTTGCGTGCCGGTGCTGGTGCCTTTCACCGCTATCGTAGCGCCGGGAAGCGGCGCATCATTTTCGTCGGTCACTTTGCCGGTGATCACTGTGCGATCCGCCTTCGGAAGCGTAGGCGGCACTGTTGTATCTTCCGTTTTCTTCTGCGGAACAAGTTCACCGATGCGGTCTTTCGGAACGATGGTGTAGTAATTCGCTTTCACATACAGGAACACCAGGTCATGCGGATAGAGAATGCCTTTCAGCACCTCTTCCACCTGCTTCCCCCGGATATTGTCAACATCATAGGAAGTGGTCTTGCCCTCCATGATCGACGGGTCGTATACGAGCTGTGTTCCAAAAACATTTGTCACCTGTTTCAATGCGGTTGCCACCGGCTGTTTTTTCGCCGGCACCTGCGCGGATGCGCTGAACTGCAAAGCAGAGAAGCCTCCAAGCAATAGGGAGATGAGGAAAACCTGTATCAGTTTC
The DNA here is from genome assembly GCF_007992715.1 of Chitinophaga cymbidii. Lineage (GTDB taxonomy): Bacteria > Bacteroidota > Bacteroidia > Chitinophagales > Chitinophagaceae > Chitinophaga > Chitinophaga cymbidii. The sequence continues at coordinate 801,185 of NZ_BKAU01000002.1, read as the reverse complement.
CTGTTCATACGCCATGATTTTAGTTAAGAAAAATAAACGTGGTCCTTTAAATAAATCAACGTGGTTTGATAGTTATTGTATCGTTTTCTTTAATGATCGTTACGTCTAAAACGGTTGATATGACGAACAGCGCGTCATCGATGGAATCCAGCAATATAGGCCCTTCCACTTTCCGGCCGGCCAGGTCCGGATCATCCAGCACAATTCGTTTTCCATATACGTCTTCGAGATAATGCGCGATTTCCTGCAGCGTCGGATTTGTCAGCACTAGCCGTTTCCGGGTCCAGGCCGAATAGTTCTCCGTGTTTGTACTGATTTTGGTGATATCCCTGTACGATGTATCTATCACTACGAGATCTCCCGGTTCCATCCGGATGTCTGACCTTGCCTTGTTATTAAAACGGACGAGCACCGCGCCGGATAAAAGGGCCACTTCGATCTTTTCCCGGCGTTGCCGGATGTTGAACCGGGTGCCGAGCACTTCCACGGTGGTATGCCCCACATGCACGAGGAACCGTTCATGCGGCGCTACGTCATCCCCTTCATCCAGGTGCTGCACGGAAAACAACGCTTCCCCTTCCAGCCACACTTCCCTTGGCGCGTCCCGCTCCCACTTTTGCTGGTACCGGATAGTGGATAGGGCATTCAATACCACCATCGACCGGTCAGGCAGCAAAACGCTGTCCAGCTGGCCGGAAGCCGTGGTCACCAGTACCGGCACCGTGCGGTTACTGATCCACAGCCACACGAATATGCCGGCGCCTATCAATATGATCCACATGGCCGCCATGCGCCATACCCGGTTCATCCGCCGGAGGATGCCGCGCCGCCCGGGTGTATCAATCATCTGCCAGGTCTTCTCCAGGGAGGCTTGCGCTCTTCCCGCTGCGGGCCTGTCTACCCGGAAAGTCAGGCTCTCCAGTACTTTCCGCGCTTCTTCCACTACTGTTCTTTTACCCGGATTCGCCTGCAACCAGGTTTGCCAGGCAGCTGCATCCGGGGTATCCGGACGAAGTACCCAATCCTGAAAAGATTCGTCGCAGATAAAGTCGCGCACCGAATAATCACTGTATTTTTCCTGGTTCTGCATGGCCGTGTATTATAATGAGTAAAGGTTGCCGGTTTTTACCCCAGGCAACGGAAACTTTTTTTTTCGGATAGGGAAAAGGGGTCAATGGGCATGCCGTAAAAGCGCCAGCAGTACTGTAAGCGGCAGGGACATGTTTCCCTTCAGCTCCAGCAAGGCCCTGGCTACAATTTTATAGGTCGCTTTGGTGGTGATGCCCAGGGCCTCCGCCACATCTTCGTAGGAAAGGCCCTCATAAAAACGGAGAAAAATAGCTTCCCGCTGGCGCGCCGTCAGGGAGTCCAGCGCCTTTTGCAGGCGCGCACGCAGTTCGTGATGGATTTCCTGGTCGATGAGGATGGCGTCGCGGGCGAATTCAGGCTCGGGTTCTATCATCTCAGCCGGGAGCTGTTTGGAGAGCGCCTTGAGTTTCCGGAACAGATTATTGCGGAATGAAGAGAAGAAATATGCTTCGGGGTTGGCGATGCCGGTAAGTTGCCGGCGGTCTACCCAGATCGATAACAGCACTTCCTGGATAGCATCCTCCACCACTGTTTCGTCCGGCGTAAACTTCAATCCATAGTTATAGAACCGTGTGTACAGCAGCAGGTAGACTTTCGAGTAAGCGTCTCTTTGACCTTCAGCGATATTTTTCCAGGGAGTGTTCAAAAGAATGTTATAAAAGTAACACACCGGGGGCTTTTTTCCAATTGCACCGACCTGATACAAAATATCTCAAAACTTCATCCGCTGTATCCGGATCGCATTCACAATAGCCAGCAATGCCACTCCTACGTCCGCAAACACCGCTTCCCACATAGTAGCCAGTCCCCCCGCGCCCAGCACCAGCACGATCGCTTTCACACCAAAAGCGAGGCCGATGTTCTGCCATACAATGCGCCGGGTGGCCTTGCCGATTTTGATTGCGGTGGCGATGCGCGAGGGCTGATCGGTCTGGATCACTACATCGGCTGTTTCAATGGCGGCGTCGCTGCCGAGGCCGCCCATGGCGATGCCCACGTCGCTGAGAGCCAGTACGGGCGCATCGTTGATGCCGTCCCCTACAAAAGCGATGACGGCGTCCGGCGTTTTTTTGATCTGTTCCACTTTCTCCACCTTGTTTTCCGGAAGAAGGTCGCCGTAGGCATGGTCGATCTTCAATATACCAGCCACGCTGTTGACCACGGATTGTTTGTCGCCGCTCAGCATCGTGGTCTGGATATTCATAGCATGGAGGGCGTCTACGGCGTCTTTCGCGTCTTCCTTGATCTCGTCCGCAATCGTCACATACCCGGCGAATTTTCCATCAACCCCCACTACTACGATCGTATCCGTAATGCTTTCCACTTCTGCCGGTACAGGGATGCGCTCTCTTTTCAGCAGCTTTGCATTGCCGGCGAGCACCGTTTTGCCGGAGATATTCCCTTTCAGGCCGTGGCCGCTGATTTCCTGCAATCCGTCTACTGTAACTCCATCCGCAGACTGTTTCGCGAACTCCACTACCGCCGTAGCAATGGGATGCGTGGATTTACTTTCCAGCGCGGCGGCCAGCGGGAGCCAGTCTTCCTGCCGCAGATCGAAACTCCTTACTTCCTGCACGCGGAACACGCCTTTGGTGAGCGTGCCGGTTTTGTCCATCACCACCTGGTTCACTCTTGTGATCAGATCGAGGTAATTGGATCCTTTGAACAGGATACCCTTCCGGGACGCCGCGCCAATGCCGCCGAAATAACCGAGCGGTATGGAGATGACCAGTGCGCAGGGGCAGGATATTACGAGGAAGATCAATGACCGGTACAACCAGTCGTTAAAAACATATGGATCAACGAAGAAGTAGGGCAAGAGCGCGATACCGATGGCGAGGAATACCACCACCGGCGTATAGATCCTTGCGAACCGGCGGATGAACTGTTCCGTTTTGGCTTTGCGCGTTGTGGCTTCCTGCACCATTGTGAGGATGCGGGCCAGGGAGCTGTCGTTAAACAGTTTGGTCACTTGCAGTTCCACCACTTTTTCCTGGTTGATCATGCCGGCCAGCACCGTGTCGCCTTTTTCAAATGCGGAAGGTTTGCTTTCGCCGGTCAGCGCCGCGGTGTTGAACGAGCTGCCGTTATTGATCACTACGCCGTCCAGCGGCACCTTCTCTCCTACTTTGACCTCTATCGTATCACCCACTTTCACGTCGGTGGGTTTCATTTCCCTGTAGGCCCCGTTCACGAGCACCATCGCCGTATCCGGGCGGATATCCAGCAATGCCTTGATGCTGCGCCGGGCGCGGGAAACGGCGGCATCCTGGAACAGTTCGCCGACGGTGTAGAACAGCATCACGGCCACGCCCTCCGGATATTCACCGATGTAGAAAGCGCCGAGCGTGGCAATGGTCATCAACACAAATTCCGTGAACAGGTCGCCCTTCAGCAGCAGGCGGACGCCCTTGCTTGCCACCGGCCAGCCCACGGGCAGGTAGGCGATGCCGTACCATATTATCCTGCCCCATCCTTTAAAGAACGAAGGCTGGATGAAATTGTCCGCCAGGATGCCGGCCATGAGCATCACAAAACTGATGATCGCGGGCAACCAGGCTTTCCAGGCCGGCGTTTCTTCACCATGGGAATGATCATGACCATCATCTTCTTCGTGGCTGTGATCATGCCCCTCATGGCCGTGATCTGTCTGCCGGGCGGAGACCGGTTTCAATCCTTCCTTCCTGACCGCTTGCAGCAAAGCTTCTTTATTGATGATGGTTTTGTCGAATTCCAGCCGGATGTTGCCGGTCGCTGAAACCGAAGCGGCTATTACGCCCCGCACTTTTTTCAGTTGTGCTTCCACGACGGATGCTTCCATCATTTCACGGATGGAACCGACCTCCACGATCAGGTGCCCGTATTTCCCGGTTATGGCCGCACCCGCTTCCCGCGCGAGACCCTCTATCTGGCCGAGGCTGATCTCGTCCGGCTGATAATGGAAACACAGCCGGGCGGCGTTTTTATTATCAGCGGGGATGATATGCGCTTTTTCTATCCCTTTATGACGCTGCATAACATCGATGATCCGCTGCACGCAGGCATCCCGTTCATCAGGAATTTCAGGCAGCAATACGTCCAGATCGATTTTGATCTTTTCCATAAAAGCTGTTTTCTTTTAACTAACAACTAATGCTCATGCGCCTCGCCGGCGTTCGTCATTTTAGCCAGCACAAAGAAGGCGCCTTTTACCACTATCTCCGCATCTGCGGGTATTTCCTTCAGCAATGTGATCTCCGTGTAGCCGATATCCGTTGTGCCTTTCACTACAGGTATTTTTTCAAAGGTCACGCCATGATTTTTTTCCTGGTCGTGCGAATGACCTTCTGCTTCTTCATGATGGTGTTCATCTTCCGCATGCCCGTCCTTAACAAGGAAAATGTAATCCTGGCCCTGGTGGCTCACGATCGCATCCACCGGTACAGCGGGCACACTGGCCGATTCCAGGCTGATGATGGCGGTAATGCCCATCCCGTCTATCAGCCCATTCTTGTCTCCTTTTACCCGTGCATGGACCGATACGGCTTTGGACTCACCCTCGAAGGTAGAGCCCAGTGAAAAGATATCGGCGTCATATTCCTTACCGGGGTTGTTGGTCAGCGTAAAGTGAATGGTTTGCCCGTTTTTCAGTTTGGACAGGTCTTTTTCATACACAAAAAGGTCTACGTGCAGCTGACTGTTGTCCACAATGCCGGCGATGGGCGTGGTTACATCCACATAGCTACCCATTTCTACCGGCACACTGCTCACCACGCCGTTGATCGGACTGCGGACCGCCAGTTCGGACACGAGCTTGCCATTGGATAGCTGTGCGGGCGTGATCCCCATCAGCCGTATCTGCTGTTCCAGCGTGGCGCGGGAAGTCTGCAAGGTCCGCAGCTCAGCTTCCGCCGCCTGTAAATTCTTCAGCGCGCCGGCATTGCCCGCGTTCAGTTCCCGCTGCCTCGCCACTTCCTGCTCCGCCAGCCTGATCTTCGACATCACCGCCAGGTAATCGCTTTGCGGCTGCACGAAAGACGGGTTGCCGATAGTAGCAAGCACCTGTCCCTTGCGAACGGTGTTACCGGGCTGAACGAGCAGCGAACGCACCACTCCGCTATAAACAGAATTAACGCTGGCTTTGTTTTGATTCGGCACCCGCAGCACGCCCGCCGCCTTGAGCGATGCCGTCAGCTGTTTCTTTTCGATCACGCCCATCTGGATGCCGATGCTTTTTATCTGCTCCAGTGTAAGGCTGGCTGTGTTGGTGTTTTCGTGTTCGTCGTGATGACCTTCTTCTTCGTGCTGGCCAGCGCTTTCCTTTTTGGGACCGGAGCAGGCGGTCAGCCAGAAAGCTGTTGCGAGCAGCGTGATATGGAGAATTATTTTGCCCATAGTTATTAGTTAAAGTAGTTGTACTGAATGACGGATTGATTGTAAGTGTTGAGCGCGTCCAGGTAGTTCTGACGGATGCCGATGGCCTGCGTCAGGAACTGCGACAGTTCAGCGAAGCTGATCTCCCCCGCGCGCCAGGCCAGCGACGCCGCTTTGATGATCTCTTCCGCCTGTTGCAGGCCGGACGATTCATAGAAATGCAGCATCCGGTTGTTCTTCTCTACTTCTTTTGCGATTTGCTGCTGCTGCATCAGGAATACCTGCCGGTCATATTCAAATTGCTGCTGCTGCACGTTGGCTTCTGCTTTGGCCGCTTTCACCTTGTTGAGGTAGGCGCCCATGCCGAAGAGCGGAATGGAAGCCGTCACGGAAAAGCCGCTGAAGGGATCGTTCACGCCGTACAGCCGCTGGCTGAAGAATCTTCCTGAAAATTCAGGGCGGTTTTCGTTTTTGGCTACCGAAACGCCTGCCGTTGCAATGTTGACGTTCTGTTGCCGGAGCGCCAGCGAGGGGTGCAGCGTGTCGCCGGAATTGCCGTCATATTGAAGCGGTAGTTTTTCCAGCGGCTCGTTCAGCGGCAGGATGGCTTCTCCGGTATTGAGCAGTTGCATCAGCGTTTGCTGCCGGATGCCGATATCATCTTCCAGTTGCCGGAGCTGCGCCTGTATCTCTTTCATCTTTGCCTGTGCTGAAATACTGTCCAGTCCTGGCGTGTCGCCCGTTCTGACTTTCAGTACGGCGGCGGCGGACAGGGAAGAATAGATACTGTCCAGCCGGAGGAACAGCTGCCGGTTGTCCTGCAGATACCACAATTCATAGTAAGCGGCTTTTACATCGCGTTGAAGGGTAAGGTCCAGCACAGCGCCGGTGGCCTGAACATACCGGGCCTGTTCGGTATAAAGCTGTCTTTGTGCTTTATACAATCCCGGCCAGGCGATGGATTGCGATAAACCGATCTTCAGAATGCCCGTATGATCGCTGGGCCGGAGGTCTTCATTCTCCGCGAAAACACCCGTTTTCGGGAGTATGCCAGCGGATCTGACCTGGGCTTTGCTTTTATTGAGCTGGGCGGCGTTCACCTGGTATTGCAGGTTCTGTTGTTGCATGGACAGCACCTCGTTGATGCCGAGCCTTTTGCCCCGCTGTTCCTGCGCGGAGGCCGTGCCGGCCAGCAGCATGCCGCCGGTCAGCATGATAGCCGCGGCCGGCAATTTTACGTTGCGCCCGCGCGTGAAGAAGATATACAGCAGCGGAAGCACCACCAGCGTGAGGAAGGTAGCGGTGATCAGCCCGCCGATCACCACCGTGGCGAGCGGCTTTTGCACTTCCGCGCCCGCGCCTCGTGACAGGGCCATCGGCAGGAAGCCGAAGGATGCCACGGTGGCCGTCATGAGTACAGGACGCAGCCTGATTCTGGTGCCTTCGGTCACGCGCTTCACCACATCGCTGATCCCTTCTTTTTCCAGCTGGTTAAAGGTGCTGATGAGCACGATGCCGTTCAGTACGGCCACGCCGAAAAGCGCAATGAAACCAACGCCCGCGGAAATACTGAAAGGCATGCCCCGCAGCATCAGCGCAAATACGCCGCCGATAGCGCCCATGGGAATAGCGGTGAAGATCAACAGCGATTCGCGGATGGAGCGGAAAGTGAAATACAGCAGCAGGAAAATAAGGGCCAGCGCGATCGGTACGGCGATCTGCAGGCGCGCGGAGGCTTCCTGCAGGTTTTCGAACGTTCCGCCGTAGGTATAGAAGTACCCGGAGGGTAGCAGGTTGGCCGCGTCCAGCTTTTCCCGGATCTCGTTCACCACGCTCTGCACGTCACGGTCACGAACGTTGAAGCCGACTACCACCCTGCGGCGGCCGTCTTCCCGGCTGATCTGCGCCGGGCCATCGCGAAACGAAACGTCCGCGAGCTGCGACAACGGCACCTGCGTACCATTGTTCAGGGAAATGAAAAGATCGCTGACGTTGCCGATGGAAGAACGGCTGGCACTGTCCAGCCGCACAACGAGGTCGAACTTCCGCTCGTTCTCGAACACCACGCCCGCGGCCTCCCCGGCGAAGGCGGTGCGCACCGTTCTGTTGATGTCCTGTATGTTCATGCCGTAAGCGGCGATCCTTGCGCGGTCGTACTGAATGGTGATCTGCGGAAGGCCGGTGGTGCGCTCGACCTGGGGTTCTGTGGCGCCTTTCACCGATTGCACGATGCCGGCTACCCGCGGCGCCAGGGAAGCGAGCGTATCTATATTCTCACCGAATATTTTTACCGCCACATCCTGCCGCACACCGGTCATCAGTTCATTAAAGCGCATCTGGATAGGCTGGTTGGCTTCAAAGAAAACGCCGGGAATTACTTCCAGCTTTTCGAGGATGGCTTCCGCCAGTTCGTTGTAATCTTTGGCAGTGGTCCATTCGGATTTGGGTTTCAGCACGATGATGAGGTCGGTTGCTTCGGGGGGCATGGGGTCCGTTGGCACCTCCGCGCTGCCCGTTTTCCCCACTACCATTTTCACTTCGGGAAATTCACGGATGATCCGGCTCGCCTGCATGGAAGTTTCGATGCTTTGGGAAAGCGAGGTCCCCTGCGGCAAAATGCAATGGAAAGCAAAATCGCCTTCCTCCAGCTGTGGGATGAATTCGCCGCCCATTCTGCCGAACAGGAAAACCGTCAACACAAAAACCGCCACCGTAACCGCCACCACCGCAACTTTGAAACGGATGGCCCAGGCCAGCACCGGCGCATACATCCGCTGAAAAAAGTCCATCATCCTGTCCGAAAAATTCCTTTTACGGGATAACGTTTTGGGAAGTATGAGCGCGCTCATCATCGGAATATAGGTGAGCGACAGGATCAGCGCGCCGAGGATGGCGAAGGCCACCGTCTGCGCCATGGGCTTGAACATTTTTCCTTCAATGCCTACCAGCGTGAGGATGGGGATGTAAACGATCATGATGATGATCTCCCCGAAAGCGGCGCTGTTCCTGATCTTTGCGGCGGAAACGTACACTTCTTCGTCCATTTCCGCCTGGGTAAGCGCCATCGCCGATTTACGCAATCCAAGATGGTGAAGGGTCGCTTCCACGATGATCACGGCGCCGTCCACGATCAGCCCGAAGTCGATAGCACCGAGGCTCATCAGGTTGGCGCTCACGCCGAAGGCATTCATCATACCCAATGCAAACAGCATCGATAGCGGGATCGCCGAAGCCACGATCAGGCCGGCGCGCAGATTGCCGAGAAAGAGCACCAGCACGAAGATCACGATCAGCGCGCCTTCGATCAGGTTGGTCTTTACCGTGCTGATGGCGCGGTCCACCAGGTCCGTCCGGTCGAGGAACGCTTCGATCACCACATCTTCCGGCAGGGATTGCTGGATAGTTGCCAGCTTTTCTTTCACCCGGTTCACGACGGCGGCGCTGTTGGCCCCCTTCAGCATCATCACAATACCGCCTACCACTTCTTTCTCGCCGTTGTAAGTGACGGAACCGTACCGGATGGCGCTTCCCAGCTTCACTTCCGCCACATCGCGGATCAGCACGGGAATGCCGTTCACCGTTTTCACAACGATCTTGCGGATATCTTCCATATTGCTCACCAGGCCGATGCCGCGGATAAAATAAGCGTTCGGTTTTTTATCGATGTAGGCGCCGCCGGTATTTTCGTTGTTTTTGGCGAGCGCTTCGAAAATCTCCGGCATGGTGATGTTCATGCCTTTGAGCTTGTCCGGGTCCACGGCGACCTCATATTGCTTCAGGAGCCCGCCGAAGCTGTTGACTTCCGCCACGCCCCTGGTGCCGTACAGTTGCCGGGCCACGATCCAGTCCTGCATGGTACGCAGGTCCATCGCGGTATACTTGTTCTCCGCGCCTTTTTTCGGATGGAGGATGTACTGGTAAACTTCCCCAAGGCCGGTGCTCACCGGCGCCAGCTCAGGGGAACCGATGCCGGGAGGGATCTTTTCTTCCGCTTCTTTCAATCTTTCGTTGATAAGCTGACGCGCGAAATAAATATCTACATCGTCTTCAAAAACGACCGTCAATACGGATAAGCCGAACCGGGAAATGGAACGCATTTCCACCAGGTCCGGCAGGTTGGCGAGGCTTTGCTCGATCGGATAGGTAACAAGCTGTTCCGTTTCCTGCGCGGCCAGTGTAGGCGTTTGCGTGATGATCTGTACCTGGTTGTTGGTGATATCAGGCACAGCATCTACCGGCAGCCGGCTGGCGCTCCAGATGCCCCAGGCAACGAGCGCGAGCGTCATCAGGCCGATGATCAGCTTGTTCTTTATGCTGAAATGAATAATTCTGTTAAGCATGACTAAAAAAATGGATGGTTTACGCAAGGGCACGAGCCATTGCCTGCATTACGCTGCTATCAGTGTAAACACGGGAAACCTGGAATGCCGCAGGCATAGCAGTCAAAAAAAGTATCGGAAGTAATAGTGGAGCAGATTACAATTGGGGAGGCTGCCATACGGAAAAGGGAACATCCGTAGTGGAAGGGAACGGAAGACTGTTATACTCCGCCGTGAAAATCAAAACCGGTGTGGGAACAAGGAAAACGGGGGAAACCACCACCGGAACGGAGCAGCAGGCGCAGGCACAGAACGGGGAGCACAGATCTGTATGGTCCTGGTGGTTGCTGTCGTCATGCTGCGCCTGTTCATATGCTTTCCCAGTATGGCCCGCCATCCCGTCCATGCAGGAGAATGCATTGAGCGAGAGGGACATGATGGCCATTATGAAAGCAATGAATTTCATCGAAACAAAAGTAGCGAAAATCAGAATCTGTCAACTTTTTTTAATATCAACGGCGTTGCATTTTTGTTTCAATGTTCCTGATAATGCTTCTACGCTACGCCCTATATGCGATAAGTGCGTGCTACGATCCCTCCCGGGAAAGCCTTTACATCCGCCAGCTTCAGATCCATTGGCTGCGTGGCGCCGTTGAAGATCGTCAGCCCCTTGCCCAAAACCACAGGATGTGTTACCAAAATGTATTCGTCTATAAGTCCGGTCGCTATCAGGTTGCTCATGAATCCGGCGCCGCCTATCGCACAGATCGGTTTCCCCGGCTGGGATTTGAGTTTCTTTATCTCTTCGGCAAGATCACCGTCGAAAACCTGTGCTCCTACCCAGGAAGCTGCGGCGGGCGAATCCGTACCGGGTAGATCAACGCCTTTAAATCCCTTTTGTGTAAAAACGCCCTTGGGTATTTCATTCATCGGCGCGGCAAAAGGCCCGGTGGCAGTCGGCCAGTAAGGGGCCATACCCTCAAACGACTTGCGGCCCATGATGATCAGGCCCGCTTCCCAGCTTCGCTCAACGACCCAGGCCCTTGAGGTTTCATCGGAAGATCTGAAGATCCAGTCGTTCTCCCCATTGGGGCCGCTGACAAAACCGTCGATGGAGAGGGACATCTTCATTATTAATTTGCGCATAATTACAGATTTGTTCCTCAAAGGTACTGGTGTTTTCTCGGAGGCGTGGTGGGTTAAAACGACAATCTAAGGGGGGATATTTTCATTAAAAAGATTCCCTGTCTATCATCAGGAAAGGATTTTCAATACGCCCGGGCTTGTTTTTACTGATCATATCAGCCATTGATTTTCCCATTTGTTCAAAGTCTGTGGTGATAGTCGTGATCCCATCAGCAATGATACTTTTAAGCGGCGTTTCGTTGTACGACAGAATGCCAATGTCTTTTCCAAGCTTCCATTTTTTTCCCCTCGCGGCCCGCATCAGCCTGACCAGATCAATGTCGTCCATAATGATGCAGCAATCAAACTGCCGGGGTTCATAGTCACTGGTATTCCTGATCACCTGCGCGGGAAAATCGTTTTTTTTAAAGAACGATGTAAAACCACTTACGACTCCTTCCGTTTTAATGTTATCGGGAAATAATAGCAGGACTCTTTTATATTTTTTAAGCCGCGCAAAATTTGCTTTCAGGATTCCTGAAATGTCTTTTTCATAATTCTGGCAGACACAGGGGTAATCGTTGCCAAATTCATTTAAACCGGAATCAAGAATATAGAGTTTTTTAGGGCCCAGTTGCTTTAATATGCCGCCGGTCTTTTTGTTGATCTCGGGCATGATCACAAAAGTGTTGTAATAAGCCGTGTGGTTTTTGATCAACGTTTCAAAGACGCTGATGTTATGATGATGGAAGTAAAGGTCTACTTTTGCCTGACCCTTGAGCTGTGCAATGAAAGCATTGTACAAAACTTCCCGATAGGGATTAAAAGTACTGAGCAGCAGGAAAATGTTTCTCTTTGTCTGGACGTTGGTGCTGGTTACAAAGTAACCCTTGCCGGGCATGGAATCAATAATACCGGCAGTTTTTAATTCATTATACGCCTTGAAGATGGAGCCCCTTGCCAGTGAATGTGCTGCGGCAATAGAATTTACCGATGGCAATATGTCCCCGGTCTTTAAGCTGCCCCTGGATATGGCCTCATGAACAGAAGCAATAATCTGCTTGTACAATGGCAGCGGTAGCGCATTGTCAATTTTTATGATCGCATCTTCCTTGTTACCCATCTTCCTGTTCTTTCATTTTTCGGTGGCAAAAATAGGCTATAATCAGATGAAATTACAGCATCTAGGTTTTTAGGCCGCGTTGTTTAAATTCAGCCGGGCTTACGCCTGTATATTTTTTAAATACGGTGGCAAAATACTGTGAAGAAGAAAAATTGAGTTTAAAGGCAACGGCCGTTACCGATTCTCCATCGGGTAGCAGCAGCAATTTTTTTGCCTCTTCAACCCGGGCGCGCAAAATATAGTCTACCGGTGGCATCCCGAATTCTTTCTTGAACCAGCTTTTGAAGTGGGAACCAGACATGCAAAGTTCTTTGGCAAGCAGTTCAACACGCAGGTCCCGGTAGATGTTGCTATGAATGTAGTTCTTGATTTCAGCTATTCTGTCCGACTGTTTCCTGCTTACATTTTTCTGCGAATATTCAATGACGGTTAACAAAAAGGTGCTGATCAGGTTCAGTGTCTGTAGTTTATGTACCGGCTGCTGTACCGGTTCATCATGAATGGCAAAAAGCTGATCGAGCATTTTCTTCATGGCTTCGGTTCCCTTAAAATGCCTTTCTTTTATGGCCATCAGCTCCATTATGAACACCGCCGATTCTTCCTCGTCAAAATGGAGAAAACGCTCTTTTTCCGGCACCTGTACGATTAACCAGTACAAAGTGCCTTTCTCTTCAGGATGCTGGGCCGTTCCATGCGGTTCATCGGGGAAGGTAATGAAAACATCTCCGCCCCTGATGTGGTATTCCTTCCCGTTTACCTCGTAAACCTGCATGCCTTTGTCACAATAACAAATCTCCATCATTCCGTCATGTGAATGTGTTTCCAGCTCGTCATGCACGTGTTTATAGGAATATCTGCCCAGCTTGACCTTTCCCTCCAGCCTGAACTTGCTGAAATTTATAATGCTCCTTTCTGCGGTGGAGCAGTTATCAAAATCCGACATGTATAAAATTGTATGTTCCTACTAAATTGATAGTTATACAGCAGTCTGAAAGGTAAATTTGATAAAATAACTCACCAGTCAATTATATGCCTATGACACCCGTACCGGTTCCTTGCTTGTGCGGGCGTCTTACCTATAAATATACATACTTATGGAAAAGACTTGTTTATCTGCGCAACAGATCGCCTTTTTTAATGATAACGGATACCTTACCGTTGAAAATATTATTACCCCTGATGAGATTGAACAGTATAAAGCTATCTACAACGATTTTCTGTCGGAGAAAATAAAAACAGGCGGCAACCGGTCAGACCTGGGGGATGGCCTGGGCAAAAGTCAGGCAAAAGAGAACATTACCCAGATCATGTGGCCAAGCGATTTTGTAAAGGAACTGCTTACGATGCCTTATCACCGGCGGGCCCTGGCCATCAGCCGTGAGCTGATCGGCGCTGACGCAGAAATGGACTTCGATATGCTGATCAATAAGGCGCCATACTCCAATACCATTACACCCTGGCACCAGGACGAGGCTTACTGGCTGAACCTGCCGGATAAGCGGGCCGCGAGCTGCTGGCTGGCCCTGGATGAGGCTACGGTTGACAATGGCTGCATGTGGTTCGTACCAGGCTCCAATCTGAAAGAGGTAAGGCCGCATCGCTTTGCCGGCAAGGAAGGCGGCGCGCTTACCTGCGACGCCTCCGAAGAAGAAGGAACGTATGTGGAGCTTAAACGGGGGTCCTGTACCTTTCACCAGGGCCGTACCCTGCATTACAGCAGGGGAAATTCTACCGGTACGGACCGAAGGGCTTTTATCCTCAACTTCAGGCCGGCAGAAATGATCAGGTATGAACGGGAACGGGGCTTTGATCATGGAAGGAACAATGCCGGCGACAGAAGGTTGACAAATGAGGATTTTAAAAGGTAATTCCTGAAATGTTAAAGTTCAGATCAGACTTGGAACAGAATTTTATGTTGTTTATATTTATGTACTAGTATATACCAGTATATACCTATATAACTGGGCACCGGGCGTGCTGCGCCTGGCTTTCATGTTGTTTGACGCCCTTAAAGATACCAGCTCAACTAATCATGATCAACGAAACCAAAGTCGGAAATTACAGGTGGTTCATTTGTTTTATGCTTTTTGCCGCAACAACCATCAATTACCTGGACAGGCAGATTCTCGGTCTGTTGAAACCAGGGCTTGAAAGAACATTCAACTGGACGGAAACCGATTATGGTCACATTGTGATGGCCTTTACCGCTTGCTACGCCCTGGGCCAGCTGCTGTATGGAAAGGTAATCGACAAAATAGGCACAAAACTGGGCTACACCATTTCAGTTACGGTGTGGAGCCTTGCTGCCATGCTGCACGCCGCAGTAAGAACAACCTTTGGTTTCGGAGCCATGCGCGCATTGCTGGGAATTGGCGAATCAGGCAATTATCCTGCCGGGGTTAAAACGGTAGCCGAATGGTTCCCTAAAAAAGAGCGGGCGCTGGCAGTAGGGATCTTTGATTCAGGCTCCAATATCGGCGCTTGCGTGGCCCCGGTCCTGGTGCCCTGGATCCTTGCGTTATACGGCTGGCAAATGGCCTTTATTGTAACCGGGGTATTGGGATTTGTATGGCTTGCCGCCTGGATCATTTTTTATGAAGTTCCCACTAGGCAAAAGAAATTAAATCCGGCGGAACTGGCCTATATCAATAGCGATGAGGATGCCGCTGCGGAAGATAACGACACCAGTACCGTCACCTGGAAAAAGTTGCTGGGGCTTAAACAAACATGGGCATTTATCGCAGGTAAATTTTTTACAGATCCGATCTGGTATTTTTTCCTGTTCTGGCTCCCCTCCTATTTCGCAACCTATTTTCACCTTGATCTTAAAAAGCCGAGCCTGCCACTTGTAATCGTTTACACCGGTACCATGATCGGCAGCATTGGCGGCGGATACCTTTCTTCCTGGCTCATTAAAAAAGGCTGGCCGGTATATAAGGCCCGTAAAGCGGCCCTGATGGTGGCCGCCATCTGTGTGATCCCCGTAATAGCCACCCGTTACACCAGCAATATGTGGTTTGTGATCGCTCTGATCAGCCTTTCCGTAGCCGCAAACCAGGCATGGAGCGCAAACATTTTTACTATTGTATCAGATATGTTCCCTAAAAAAGCAGTGAGCTCGGTAGTGGGCCTGGGGGGTATGGCCGGTGCTGCAGGCGGGGTGCTTTTCCCGATGTTCATCGGTTTTATACTTGACTTTTATAAAGGTATGGGAAACATCGTCGCCGGTTACAACATCATTTTCCTGATCTGCGGCTGCTCATTCCTGGTCGCATGGCTGGTCATACACCTGCTTACGCCTAAAATGGAAAAGGTGAAGCTTTAAGAAAAGAAGAAAATCAACATAGCTTTTATATACAGATGAATTTTATCAAAACAACCGAGATGCCTTCTCTTTACCGGCATCTTGAAAAGATGCCGACAGAAGAACTATTGTATCACATCAACGATGAAGATGCAACGGTGGCCGGTGCGGTGCGGAGGCTGGTGCCTGTTATAGCCCGTTTGGTGGATGCTGCTGCCCGGCGGATGGAGCAGGGCGGACGCCTGTTTTATATCGGCGCCG
Organism: Chitinophaga cymbidii; assembly: GCF_007992715.1. Taxonomy (GTDB): domain Bacteria; phylum Bacteroidota; class Bacteroidia; order Chitinophagales; family Chitinophagaceae; genus Chitinophaga; species Chitinophaga cymbidii. Next base: position 785,611 of record NZ_BKAU01000002.1, on the reverse strand, counting down.
GTACCAGTGGCCGGCTGGGTGTGCTGGATGCCAGTGAATGCCCGCCAACCTACGGTGTACCGGATGACGTGGTGATCGGCATTATGGCCGGTGGCGACGAGGCGCTGCGTTTTGGTATTGAAGATGCGGAAGACAGTCCCGAACAGGGCTGGCTGGATCTTGAAAAATATAACATCAACAGCAGGGATATCCTGATCGGCATCGCAGCAAGCGGCACTACCCCCTACGTACTGGGAGCATTGGAAAAAGCCCGGCAGCAAGGCATTCTTACCGCTTGCATTGTATGCAATGCGGGTTCGCCGATTGCCGGATATGCCGATTTCCCGCTGGAAGCAGTGGTAGGGCCAGAGTTTGTAACCGGCAGTACCCGCATGAAAAGCGGCACGGCACAAAAGCTGATCCTGAATATGATCTCAACCAGTGTAATGATCCGGCTCGGGAGAATACTCGACAATCGCATGGTGAACATGCAGATCAGTAATGAAAAGCTGGTAAACAGAGGCGTAAAAATGCTGATGGAAAAAACCGGGATCACAGATTATGAACAAGCCAGAGCAACGCTGTTGAAATATGGAAATGTGAAGAACGCCATCGAAAAGCTAAAAATGTAATTTATGGATGCTGCGGTAAATATAGCCCAACCAGCCACCGGTGGCACTTACATCAAACAGGTGATCACCATCGGTTTTTTCTTCTTCATCTTCGGTTTTGTGACCTGGGTGAACGGAACACTGATCCCTTACCTGCGCATTGCCTGCGAACTGGAAGAGTGGCAGGCTTACCTGGTTACCTTCGCCTTTTACATCTCTTATACTTTTATGGCCCTCCCGTCCAGCCGCATTTTACAGTTGACCGGCATCATCAAGGGCATGCAGGTGGGCCTGCTCATTATGGCTGCAGGCTGCCTGCTGTTTGTTCCGGCAGCCATGATGCGCTATTATCCATTGTTCCTGCTGGGCCTGTTTGTAGTGGGAGCCGGAACAACGCTGCTGCAAACCGCCGTCAATCCATACATCACCAAACTGGGCGATCCGGCCAGGGCTGCACAGCGGATGAGCATTATGGGCATCTGTAATAAATTTGCCGGCATACTCGCTCCGATGATCCTCGGCGCTATCATCCTTAAAAATTCCGATGGCCTGCTGGCCGAGCTGGAAAGCCTGGCGCCCGCCGCAAAAACCGTACGTCTCGACGAGCTGGCCAGGGATGTTATCATGCCTTACATCGTGCTGACCATTGTGCTCTGCATCATCGCATTCAGCATAAAATATGCACATCTGCCCGAAATTACACCCTCTGAGAAAGAACCGGCTATAAGCCCGGCCAACACCGGTCAAGGCCATAACGCTGCATTTATACTGGGATTCATGGCCATATTTGTAAGCGTTGCAGCAGAAGTAATTGCCGGTGATACCATCGGCAACTACGGTATCTATCACGGCGTAAGGCTCGATGTGGCTAAAAGCCTGACTTCCTGGACACTCGCATCCATGCTTACGGGTTATGTTCTGGGGGCCTTGTTCATTCCTAAACTGATCAGCCAGGAAAAGGCGTTTTTATATTCTTCCCTGCTGGGCACGCTGCTGACCCTGCTCGCGGTATTTGTTCCGGGGCAAACATCCATCGTATTTATTGCACTGCTCGGATTTGCCAATGCCATGCTATGGCCGGCCATCTGGCCGCTCGCCTTACGTGGATTAACCGGTGCATTGTTAAACCGCGGGTCCGCCATACTGATCATGGGTATTGCCGGTGGCGCTCTTCTGCCGCTGGTTTACAGCTGGCTTTCACATATTTCCAATGACCAGCTGGCTTACCTCCTGCTCGTTCCCTGCTATCTTTTTAATGTGTACTACCAGATCTCCAGGACTAAAAAACAAATAAAATGATAAGGGGAATTAACATATTGATTTTGCTCTTATCGCTGAACATTGAATTATTTGCGGCAGATGTTCCGGTGGTGCCTTATCCGCAGCAGGTACAGCAGGGTACAGCTACCATAAAGCTGGGTAAGTCCATATCGCTGAAAGCTGACGGTATAGATGGGGCCATGCTGAAACGCCTGGCAGATGTTACCAAATTCAGCACCAATGAGCGGGCCGCCTTTCCAGTGAACCTGAGCATAAGCGGCAGGAATAAAATGGCCGACGCACTGATAGATGCTTACACCACACCATTAAAAACCGACTGGAAAACCCGGATCGGTAAAGAAGGCTATGTACTGGTCCTGCATAAAAAAGATCAGCTATTGGTGGCTAATACTGAAGCAGGGCTGTTTTACGGATTGCAGACGTTGAAACAGCTGGCGGATGCGGGCTGGAATAAAGAGCTGGTGATCACCGACTGGCCGTCCCTCCCGCACCGGGTGATATTTGATGACATCAGCCGCGGGCCGATCTCCAAAGTTGCCTATATCCGGCAGCAGATCGAAAGAATGGCCTCCCTGAAGGTGAACGGGCTGTCCTTTTACATCGAGCACGTGATCCAGACCAGGTCGTACCCTGATTTTGCTCCCGCAGATGGAAAATTGACGATTGCCGATGTCAGGGAACTGGATGCCTATGCTGCCAGACATCACATGCAATTGGTGGGCAGCTTCCAGTCCTTCGGGCATTTCAACAACATCCTGTCCTTGCCGCAATACCAGTCGATGGGCGAAACTTCTACCATGATCTCGCCGCTCGATCCCAAAGCAAAGCGCTTCCTGGAAAGCGTGATCACCGAGATGTGCGGCGCCTTCAGTTCTCCTTACTTCAATGTAAACTGCGACGAGACCTTCGACCTCGGCAAAGGGAAATCCAAAAATTATGTGGATAGCGTAGGGGTAGCCAGATTCTATGCAGATCATTTGAAATTCCTCTATGATATAGTCAAAAAGAATGGCAAGAAACTCATGATGTGGGGCGACATAGCCCTGCAACATGAAGAGATCCTGGATATGCTGCCCAAAGATATTGTTTACATGACCTGGGAGTACGGCAATCCGCCATCTTACAGCAAATGGATAGATCCTTTTGTAAAACGCGGCCTGCAATTTATGGTATGCCCCGGTATTCTGAATACTAACAGGCTCTTTCCTGACCTGGCCATTGCCAAAGCCAATATCAACGGATTTATCAACGAAGGCTACAAAAAAGGCACTATCGGGGCCTATACTACCATTTGGGACGAGGGCGGCGATCAGCTGTTTTCGGAAGACTGGTACGGGGTTTATATGGCGGCGGAAAAAAGCTGGAACGTAACAACTGATCTCAACGACGCATTTGATAAACGTTATGAAAAAGCAGCTTACGGTACTGCCAATGGCGCCTATGTAAAGGCGATCGGCAAACTGCTTGCACTGAGGGACCTGCCGCTTACCTACAACATGACCCACCAGATCTGGTGGCAACATATTCTACCGCAAAACGGGGAAACCCTTATCCTGAATAATAAGGATGTGCCGGAAGGCTTGCAGCTCGTGAACGAAGCCGCACAGCTATTAAAACTGGCTAACCCCGTAAAACACCTTTCCGATCTGGCCACCCTGAAATATATTACAGACCGGTACAAATTGATCTTCGATACCCGCATTGAGGTTGCCGGGCTGGCAAACTGGTATGCACTGCAGGAAGGCAAACCCGTTTCCTCCCTGGGCCCGCAGATCAGCTCCCTGCAAAAGTTAAAAAGCCGCTATGTGGCGATGGAAAAGGACTTCCGGGACAAGTGGAACAGTGAAAACCAGCCTTATACGCTGGATTATGCGCTGACACCTTACCAAACACGCATCAACGCATTAAACGATCTTGAAAAAAAACTGAAGACACTCAATACCAGCTTACCTGCGGCTGCAACGATCGGGTTAAACGTGATAGAAAGCGACCGCTATTATTTCAATTTCTGGCTGCTTGCCGGGCCTTTTAAAAGCGACACTTTCCCTGCCTTTCTCTATTCTGAAGATCAGCAGGCCAATCATCCTCCCAAGCCAGGAGACTTTGCACAGCACAACGGTCAGCAATTCCGCTGGATGAAGTATAATACGGATAACGGCGGCATCATCAACAAATTCAAAGATCCCGGCAGTGATACTTATGTGTATGCTTTCTGCACCATTACTACCCAAACCGCCACACAGATGCCAGCCTGGCTGGGAAATGATACGGCCGCGGAACTGTTTTGCAACGGCACGAAAATCACCGGAGGTGCTTTTACCTCCACAGGGTATGCCGCGCTGCCCAAAGAAAGGTCTTACCACCTTCCCTTAAACGCGGGCACCAATTACATTTTGCTGAAGGTAAAAAACAATGCGCCTTTCACCTTCCGCCTCGGCACCACGGAATCTGTCACCAACCACAAACATAAGTATACCATCAATGCGGACCAGGACAGTCATGAAGCAGATTAAGATCCATATATCAACCAATGCCAAACCAAAAAAAACAGGTTATGAAAAGAATTATTTCAACGTATCTCATGTGGATTTCAGCGGTTATTATTTCAGCCGCGGCGATCAGCTTGCCCGCGCATGCACAAACAGTGGGCAATATCAGGGGTAAAGTGATTGATGAGCGAGGCGGTGCATTGCCGGGCGCATCTGTGAAAATTAAAGGTACCAATAAAGGCGTTTCTACAAGTACAACAGGCGATTTTCAACTGAACGACCTCAAGCCCGGCAGCTACGTGATCAGTGTATTTTATATGGGCTTTGACCCTGTTGAAACCAATATAGAGCTTCAGGCCGGGCAAACACTCGTGCGGAACATCAAGCTGACGGGCAGCACCATAGGTCTGAAAGGCGTCACTGTATCTGCTGTAATTGAAGGCCAGCAAAAGGCTTTGAACCAGCAAAGAAATGCGGATAACATCAAACAGGTGATCTCCGCCGACCTGATGAGCCGTTTCCCGGACCTCAACGTGGCCGAATCGCTGCAACGGCTTCCGGGTGTAACTATCGGCCGTGAACAGGGCGAAGGCTCTACCGTACAGTTGCGCGGTACGCCCGGCGGTTATACCAATATCAATATCAACGGTGAGCAGATCATGGGCACACAGGAAGAGGGGCAGCGGAATGCGCAGCTGGACCTGATACCGGCCAACGTGCTCTCTTCCATGGAAGTGATCAAAACGTTGACGCCGGACCTGGATGGCGATGCTATCGCAGGGGCGATCAATCTGAAAACACCAACAGCGATAAGCATGAAACCTCAGTTGTCAGTAGACCTTGGCGGCGGCTACAACCAGCTGCGCAACAAGGCAAATGGCACCGGCAACATCAGCGTCGGCCGCCGTTTTGCCGCCACCGAAGCACTTCCCAACGGGAAACTGGGCATTACGGTAACGGGGAGTTACTACAAAACCAATAACGGTTACGATGAGATCAATGCCCAGCAGTGGCAGTTAAAGGATTTTGAAGATGGAAAAGGGACCATTTATTTTCCCACAGATATCCGCCTGGTTTACCTGGAAAATGAACGTACCCGTATGGGAGCAACCACTACCATCGATTACAGCTTTAATCCTACCACTTCTATTGTCGCTAACGTAACTTTCAATAGCCTGGACAATGATGCCACCCGCTACCGTAAACGTACGCGCATGCAAACGTCCAGGACGGAATTTGCAGATGGCGTGTATACCACCCCGAGAGGAAGAGGCTATAATGAGGTGCTGGACCGGCAAATGGATAATAACAACCTCAATATGAGCCTGGAAGGTGAAACCATGCTGGGCAAGGTAAAGCTGGACGGCGGTATTTTCTTTACCACCTCCAGGTTCGACCAGGAGGCTTATGCCTACAATTACGTTACCGGCAACGTGCCGATGACCATCTCGGAGATATCAGGTGATTATATACAGGCAACCGGCGAAACAGATCCCAAGAATAACGCTTCCTTGTATACCTACAATACGATCGAAGCCAACAACTTCACCACGGAGGGCCGCAACTTTGTAGCGCGTTTAAACATGACCCTGCCTTACAAAATAGGCAGCAACTATGCCAGCTTTAAAATGGGCGTCAAAACGAAACGCATGCACAACAAACGCTTCAGGCCGGTGAGCAGCACTTTTGTAGCCAACTATGCAGGCGCGGCTGAAGATGGCAGCCTGAACAATTTCAGGGGCGATGAAGAAGTGTCCGCTGACTTCCTGGATAACAACCTGAGTTTTGGCCTGGGCGTAAACAAAGCCGCCACCATGAACTTTTATGCCAATAATCCCGGAATGTTCAATACCAGTACCAACCTTACGCAGGTATCCATCGATTCCTACTTTTACGATGCCATTGAAAATGTAACGGCCGGTTATGTAATGAACCGTATACAATTCAATAAATTCATGTTGCTGGGCGGTTTGCGTGTGGAAAGAACAGGCGTTGACTACGACGCGAAGCTCGTGAACCAGGATGCGGATGGTAACCTCACCTCGTCAGTACCTGTAAATTCCAAATACAGCTATACCAAATTCCTGCCGAACCTGCAAGGCAAGTATGATATCGCCAAAAATACGGTCATGCGCGGTGCGGTATCATTCGGCTATTCCAGGCCAAACTTCAACGACCTGGTACCAAGCCGTGTCATCAGCATCCTGAACGCCACATTAACAGATGGCAATCCTGACCTGGAGCCCGCGTTTGCCACCAACTATGATATTTCAATCGAGCAGTACCTGAGTAACCTCGGCATTCTTTCTGTTGGCGCGTTTTATAAAAACGTGGAAAAATTTCAGTACAACAGCGTCATCACGCTTACCGGCAATGAATTCCCTGGTGCCGACGCTTACCCGGATTACCTGTATTATAAGACCTACAATGGAGATGTTGCGAAGGTACTTGGTGTTGAGCTGAACGCACAGACTAACCTGACATTCCTGCCGGGCGTTTTAAAAGGCATTTCTGTGTATGCCAATTATACTTACACACATTCCAGGGCTGATGCGCAAAACAGGAAAAACCTCCGTTTGCCGGGCCAGGCCGATCACACTGCCAACGGGTCGCTGTCTTATACTTTAAAAGGGTTCACCTTACAGGGTAACCTGAATTATAACGGCGCATACACTGCAACATTAGGTACGGACGATGCCAGCGATGTGGTCAGGGCCGCGCGTTACCAGCTGGATGTAAATGCCTCTTACCGCATCAACAAAAGAATGACCATTTACGCGGAGGGCGTGAATTTAACCAACCAGCCACAAGTGGAATACTTTGGCGAGCGCTCCCGCATTTATAGCAAAACATTCTATGACTTTTCGGTACGAGCCGGATTTAAATACCGCTATTAAACTGACATGATGATAAGGGAATTTTTGAAAGACAACATGCAGGTCAGAATTTATTCAACAAGGGAGGGAATGGGGAACAGTGCTGCTGCTTTGGCAGCACAATGCCTCAGGGAATTACTGCAGCGCAAGGATGAGGTTAACCTCATCTTTGCTGCTGCGGCTTCCCAGGTGGAGTTCCTGGATGCTATAGCATTGGAAAAAAACATCCCCTGGGAACGGGTAAACGCCTTTCATATGGACGAATACATAGGTCTGCCGGTAACCCATCCGCAACGTTTCGGGAATTTCCTGGATAAGCGGATCTTTTCAAAACTGCCGCTGAAAAAGGTCTATTACCTGAATGAAACCGGCGATGATACGGAAGCTGAAAGCGCGCGTTATGCGGCCCTGCTGCAAAAGATGCCGCCGGATGTGACCTTTATGGGAATAGGCGAAAATACACACCTGGCATTTAACGACCCGCATGTAGCCGATTTTAATGATGCGGCACTGGTCAGGATCATCGATCTGGATGAACCCTGCAAGCAGCAGCAGGTACACGATGGCTGTTTTCCTTCGGTGGCCGATGTTCCTTCCTGGGCTTATACTTTAACCATCCCCGCTTTGCTGCGATCTACCTACATTTTTTGCATGGTTCCGGGCAAGAACAAGGCGCAAGCGATAAAGCATACGCTCACAGAGGCGGTCACCGCAAAATATCCTTCCACCGCTTTAAGAAATCACCGCAATGCCGTCCTGTTTTTAGACAAAGACAGTGCAGCACTCATTCTTTAAAAGATCGTCATGAAGGCCGTCAGCAAGTTATTTCTAAGTATAGCAGTATTAAGCGGTATGTCACTAAGGGCATTGCCGCAGGAAAGTGATGCCTTGTCTGTCGTCAGAAAGGTGGCAGATAAGGTAATTGCCGATACCCGCTTCGGTTTTACGCTGGTGCCGCAGAAAGAGGTGCTGGGCATGCAGGTTATCGATTTCAGAAGTCTCCACCCTTTGCCTGCGCAATATGTCTATGCCCAAAGCCGGCTTACGGCTATCAGTGATACCACGCTAAGTTTTGGCCTGGGTTACGCCGGCGGCGTCAGTATCTGGGTCAACAGGAAACTGGCGTACCGTGAGGAAAATCCGGCCATGCAGATACCCAAAGAAATTTCCTATAACCATTTTACCTTTAACAGGCGTTTTTCCGCCAGCCTGAAAAAGGGGGATAACGAGATAGTTATTTCTTATAAACCTATAGCAACTGCCATTCCGGTTGTGTTCCTGATGCCGGCTACCGCAGCGGGCGGTCTGGATACTGCCGCAAAATTCAATTCCGGAATGAACACGGCATGGATGCTGTTGGGACCGGTTGATAACAGCACAGGACTGAAACCAGAAAGCCCTATGCCAGATTATGTGATGACGGGTACAAAGGCGCTGAACTGGGTTAAAAGCCCGCAGCGTTTTATTCCCGAACTGGAAACACCACCCCATGCGGCTTACCAGCGTGATCCTTATACCGACTGGCATTATTCACATGGTGCAATGGTATGGAGCATCATGGCGCTGGACAATGATGGAAAATATAATGCCTTTGCAAGGCAGTACATAGATTTCACTTTAAAACAGGTGCCTTATTTCCGGTATCAGTACAACTCCCTGTTTGCCTGGAGGGGCAGCTACCACAGGATCTTCAGGCGCACGATGCTGGACGATACCGGTGCTCCGATACTACCTTTTGCTGAATTGTATGTGACAGAAAAGAATGAAGCGTTAAAAGCACTCGTGACCTCCATAGCAGATTATGTTACCAGGGAGCAGGTCAGATTGAAAGATGGCACTTTTTGCAGGCCGGAACCTGTTGAGTTTACGGTATGGGCCGATGACCTTTTTATGAGCGTGCCCTTCCTGCTGCAAATGGCAAAAATTACCGGTGATCACCGATACTACGATGATGCCGCCAAACAGGCGCTGAATTTCAGGAAATACCTGCTGAACCCGCAGACCGGCCTGTATAAACATGCCTGGTTTGATCATAAACAGCAGCAATCGGCCGCCTACTGGGGCCGGGCTAACGGATGGGTTGCCTGGGCAACCGCAGAACTGCTGGCCAAACTGCCCAAAACACATCCAGCCTACAAACAGGTGCTCAGCAATTTCAGGCAGCATATGAAGGCCCTGCTGCGCTATCAAAACAGGAACGGCTTCTGGCACCAGGTGCTGGACAGGCGCGATTCATACGAAGAAACTTCCTGCACGGCCTTATTTACCCTCGCCCTGGCAAGAGGGGTACGGGAAGGCTGGTTAAGCGCCGCATATCAAAAACATGCCTTCGCGGGCTGGGCCGCTATTCAGACAAAGATCGATGAAGATGGCGTGGTACATGGCATTTGCCAGGGTACGGAAATTGGCTATGACCAGGAATTTTATATGAAACGGAAAACAATCGACAACGATCCCCGCGGTATGGGAGCAGTGATCACGGCGGGCCTGGAAATTTCAAAACTTCGCAGATGAGCAGAATGTTTTTTATATGGGTCGCTATTGGCCTGGTTTCCTGTCGAACCGGAACCATGAACAACAGTTACCTGTACGATATGGGCAGCGAAACTTCCGCGCTGGAAAAAGGATACATACAGGTTAACCCGGCTACAGCTTACGATACACAGAAAGGGTACGGGTGGTTAAATAGACCCGTGGCCGCTTTTGATACACTTGCCGGAAAATGGAACAATGACCTGAACAGGGATGGAGTACTGGGCAGGGACAGCCTTGTTTTCAGAACTGATATTCCCGATGGTGCCTATCTTTTAACGCTCACGCTGGGCAACAATACCGCACAGCCCTTCAACCAGGCTGTGTATTTCAATGGAGTACCGGTTGCTGATTCGGTGATCACGCCATGGTACCGCCTCCCCATAAAAAGTGTAAACAGGATCGTTCATGTCAGCAACAGAACGGCCATTGTAAAGATCAGCTCAACATCGCTGGTGGCTGTGCAAAACATTGAATTTCGTCCGGTGGCGCCACAAAAAGCCAATACGGCCACGGGGTTTGAGCAGGATACGCAGGCGGTAAAAAAGTTGGGTGGGGATTTGGCCGACAGGTATTTAACAGCAGCCCGGTATTATGATCTTGGCGCCTGGTCGGCTTCGGTCAAAAAATCCGGCAATTTTTTCTTCCGGATGTACCTGGCTGCAGATATGCTGGAACAGATCGCCGCATCGGAAAACGATCCTTTGTATGACAGGGCCATCTATCTGCTCGCAAAGATCCATTACTGGCTGAACCTGGAAATTATTGATCCGTATCATGAAGCAGCTGCCAGGAAATATTTTACCATCCTTAAAAACAAATACCCGGATGCAGCACTGATAAAAATGTACCTGGGCGAAAAGATCCCCTTTGCCATTCAAAACAAAGTGGATACGGCAGGTGCGCCACAATGGGCCGTGAAACAGCATGAGGCCATGCAAAGAATGCTGAAGGTGATCCATTGGTGGGTAAACGAAAAGCAAATAGCCAATGGCGAACTCGGTGGCAAATATGGTGACGATGTGGAAATATTGCGCTGGTGGCTGCCAGCCATTTTAGGGGTCGATGATTCCACCGCAAAAAAAGGCTACATCAGGCTGGCAGACGGGGTTTGGAACAGCGGCATCCTGGAACGTGGATTTGCCAAAGCAGTAGATGATGTGGAACATTCGGCCGAGCTGTTCAGGGATACGCATCCCGCCATGTTCATGATCCGCTATGGCGATCCCGAATACATAGAGCGCTGCCTGATCAGTATGCAGAATTTTGAAAAGGTGTGGACAGGCATAACCCCCAGGGGGCACCGCCATTTCAGGTCCTGCTACCTTTCGGCCAGCGAAGTGCTGGACCAGGAGCCAATGAATGTAGATGTACCCCTCAATGCAAGGGCCGTGCTACCGGGTTTATGGGCGGCGTGGTACAGTGGAAACCCGACGTTGATCCGTTTGTTCAGCGAATGGGCGAATGCCTGGGTAACAGATGCTGCCCGCGCCGACGGTGGTAAACCTGCGGGGCTGATGCCTGCAGCCGTTGCCTTTTCTAATGACGAAATAGGCGCATATACCGGTAAATGGTATGATCCGGGACTGGCCTACGATTACTACAAATGGGAAAGCCTTGGTCACATCAATGAAATGTATGGACAACTGATCGGCATGTATGGGCTTACAGGGAATACATCTTTTTTAAAACCCGTGGATTTTTGCTACGACCTGATGCGGCAGGCGGCCCGGGAAAAGCTGCCTGAAAATGCAGCACAAGGCACGGCGGACTGGGCCAAAAAAGTGTTGCTGGAAGGCGGGGTGGACAAAGGGGCGGCAGATAACCCCATGGCCGGTGTTTTCGCGATGGCGGGACAGATTGGAGGCAGCGATAAGTATAACGACTTTATCGCCGCTCACGGCAATCCTTACAACAAATACCTGGTTGATAAGGACATGAGCACCATCTACAAAGGATTGGAAACAGTGCTCAATTCGCTGCGGTATAACCTGCCGCTTCTAACCAGTGAAGTGAAATTTACCGACCGTGTGTATGTACCGGGCAGCGATCTGCTGTTTGGCATGTACACCGGGCATTTCGGGGCAGGATACGAATACCCGTCAACCATCGTGACCTGGAAAAATACCGGGCCCGACATGGGTGTGTTCGTACGCCAGGGCAACAAAAGATCAGCGACAATTTCCCTTTACAATTTCGGAGAAAGCCGTACCGTAACCATGCAGACCTGGTTGCTGGAACCCGGTGTTTACAGGCTATGCACCGGTTCAGACAACAATGATGACGGGCAAATAGATACAGATAGAACGGAGCGTACGGTTGTGCTGAAAGAAAGAGCAAACCAGGTCCAATTGCAGGTGCCCGCCGGGAAACTACAGGCGGTAACCATCGAACAGCTAAAAGCTCATCCAAAAACAGGTCCGCTTGCCGATGTGGCACTTTCAGACCGGGATATTTCAATAGACAAGGAACAACTGCATGTGAAGGTCCATAATGTAGGCAATGTGGCAGCCAGGAATGTCACCGTTGAACTGTGGTCCGGAAATAAAAAGATCAGCTCCGCCAAAATAACGGAAATAGCGGCGCCAAACGACCTTACGCCGCGCTGGGAAACAACCCGTTTTAAACTTGAGTCCGGCATGGCAACAGCACCGGTTTCAGTCAGGGTGTGGATGGATCAGCCCGAGATCACTACATTGAACAATACGGCATCTTATCGTTCAACGAAGTAAAAGCATACGATATGACAGACTATGGGTTAAAGCTGCTTTTCATTTTACCGTTTGTTGTTTTTGTTTCATCAACAGGCCGGGCGCAAAATGCCAGCCTTAAAGCAGCATACGCTGCAACATTAGTTCAGTTGGCCGATGTGTTGCTGGACCATCAGTTAAAAGATAAGAAGAACCCGGATTTCGGCGCCCTGCAATGTGACTACGATAAAGTACTGCACACGAGGGCTTCAGAAGCAGTATATCCTTTCGCCATAGCTTACAAAATTACAGGCAGCCGAAAATACCTTGACGCGGCCATCCGCACCGGTAACTGGCTCATCAAACAGCAGGAGCCAAATGGCAGCTGGAAGGAAACCCCGGAAGAATGGACGGGTACCACCACCGACCAGGCGCTCATGTTAATCCTGGCATGGGACCATCTGGCCGGCCGGCTGGGCAAAACTGAAAAAGCCAGTTGGCGCAATGCCATCATTAAAGCAGCTGATTACCTTCACAAAACGATGACGCCCGAATTTGCAAGCATCAATTACGTGGCCACCACATGCGCTACCCTGGCCAGTGCGGCCCGTCTTTTAAAGGACGAAAAGTATTCACGCCGTGCGAAGGAACTCGCGCATCGCACCATCTCGAAAATGGACGAGGATGGCTTTTTAAATGGTGAAGGAGGGCGTACGCATGCCAATAAACTGGGAACAGACCTGGGCTACAGCATGGAAATGTCATTGTGGGGACTGGGGCTCTATGCAAAATTAACGGGCGATACATTGGTGAACAACGCAGTTAAACATGCATTGAAAAGCCATCTTTATTTTATTTATCCCGATGGTTCGATGGACAATTCATGGGGTATCCGCTCCAACAAATGGACAACCTACGGCGGCGCAACCTCTGATGGTTGCCAGGTTTTGTTTTCGTTATATGCCGATGAAGATCCCAGGTATGCGTCAGCCTCATTGAAGAACCTGCAATACCTGCGGAAAAACATCCTGGCCAGCGGTCTCATTGCCTATGGCCCGCAGCACGAAGAGGTGATGGACTTTCCCCCCTGCATCTATCCCACTTTTACCAAGGCTAAAAACCTGGCAATGGCTTATGAACTGGAAAAAAAGCAAAACAGAACGCTGGCTAAACTGCCCAGCGAAGCAACAGGATGGGTAAACCATTTTAAAACGGTCAATGTAGCTTTGCTGCGGACTGCCAACTTTATGGCAACCGTTACTTCTTATGGGTATAAAGACTACAAGGCCGGCGCTAAAAGCAAATACATGTACCGTCCCGCCGGTGGAGCAATTTCCAGCCTGTGGGTAAAGGGCCATGGCTATTTAACAGCATCCAGTGTAACCGAATATTCCAGACCTGAACCGATGAGCTTTCCGGAAGTACCTGGTGTGAAATCCCTGACGCCACGGATAGCATTTACCGATAGCCTGGGCTACTTCACCAATCTTTTTGAATTTGACAGCAGAATGGAGGTAAAACAAGGGAGGACCAACCGTTTTGAAGTGAGTGTATCGGGCGAATTGAAGGATAGGAACTGGCTTGCCGCAGGTGTGGGTTATCGTATGAATTACCAGTTTTCTGACAGCGCAGTGGTAAAAACAATCCGCCTGATCTATCATGACGCGCGTCCCGTAATAAAGATCATCGAACCGATCATCCATTACAAGGGGATGGTGTTTACAAAAACGGACGCTCAAACAATTTTAATTAAAGCAGGTGACAAGCTGTTCAGGTTTAAGCTGCTTTCCGGCGATGCCGTGTTGAATATTGGTAAGGATGCAGAACATTACTGGGCGCCATATCCGGCATTAAAGGCTTTCCCTTTGGAGCTGGAACTGAAACCTGCAGAGGATAGTTTTACGCAGGAGATCAGTTATGAATTATCTGTTGTGCGTATGTTTTCAGAAGATTGAACAAAGGCCGCCCGCAACAATTAGCGGGCAGCCCATCCCTTCTTCACTTATGCATTCAGCTTGCTTTTCAACACGCCCATTGTTTCCCGTTGTTTATCTTCTACAAACTGCTGTCCCTTCTTTGCCAGCTGTTTTGCCGCGGCGGGGTCTTTGGCCATGGCCAGTGCGGCGGGCAATATTTTGGGGATGTCTGCCTCATTGTCCATATCAAACAGCCACTCGCCCAGGCCAATGTCCCGCCACATTATGCCTTTGCTGGTTTGTTCATGAAAGCGGCCTACCATGGCCGGAATGCCGTTGCCGATGCACATAATGGGAGAGTGCATTTCCAGCCCGAACATGCCGGCGGAGCGGCGGTAGGTGCTGACCGCTTCGTCTGTCAGCCAGTAACGGTCGCGCCAAACCACTTTTGCTTTTACAGCTTCCGGCAGTCTATCGTACAAAATTTCTTTGCCCAGTTTTACCTGTGTTTCATCTTCCGGGCAGATGAGTATTTTCATGGGTGTTTGCCGTACCACTTCCACAATGGCTTCACGGATGGGGGCGTTGTCATGCTCTCTCATCTCCTGGTTGCGTGCGTTCTTTTTTTCGTCTAGCGGACGCTTTTTGGAAGGTATTTCCCAATACGGGGTGAAACGCTGCCGAGGTATCACGCAAAGGAACTTGCCTGCTTCCAGCCCGTGTTCTTTCATGAAAGCCTCTGCCGCTGCATCGTTCTGCAGGTCTACTGCAAAGGCGCCGTCTGGCGCAAAGCCCATAATGGGACATTTCACACCATGGTCTTTCGCAAACTGCAGCGAAATGGAATCCCGGAAATAGGCAAACTGCGCCTTGGTGAGCAGCTCCACTTCTGTGGGGAAAGCCGCTTTGGCGGTGGCAGACGGCTCTCCATAGTAGCCGGGGAAGGTAATGCCATAAATGCCGTAAGGCTTGCCGGTGGCGGCCCAGCGCGCTACGTCTTTGCGAGCTGTCAGGGAAGGGCCGGAGCCATGCATCAGAAAATCAGACTGGGCAATAGCCGCGTCTATTGCTTCTTTGCCCTCCACTATTTTTACTTTCGGGAAACGCCGCTGCAGCATTTCTTTCACGCCGTTATCTACACTGGAAGGCCAGAGTATAACGTCCGCATCGGGAATATGTTTTTCCAGCAGCGCGAGCACGCCGGGGGTATGGCCAATATCCCCGATGTTGACGGTTTGCCATGAAGAGCGGAGCAAGATGGTTTTCTTTTTGCTGTTGCAGGAGCTGGCCAGTGAGGGCAGGCCCGCCAGCAATGCCAGCATGGCCGGCGTTTGGGTCAGAAAGTGTCTGCGTGTATACATGATGTTGTTATTGTTTTAATGAATCAATAGCCTGGGTTTTGTTCCAGCGTGGGGCTGGCGTCCATAACAGACAGCGGGATGGGGAACAGTACATGGAAGGGTTGTATCTGCGCATTCCGGTTGTAGCCGTTCTCCGCCTTCACGGCGTCTACCAGCCTGCCGGTGCGCACCAGGTCGAAGCGGCGGTTGTTCTCAAAAGCCAGCTCCAGCCTTCTTTCCAGCCAAACGGCCTCTTTGAAAGCCTGGTAGCTCAGTCCGCTCAGGTCTGCCAGCCCGGCGCGCGCGCGCACATCGTTCAACGCCGTATAGGCTTCAACGGTAGGGGCGCCGGCAGCTTCATTGGCGGCTTCTGCGTATATGAGCAACACGTCCGCATACCGCAATACCGGCCTGCTGGTGCCTTCGCCACCGTTGGTTTTGGCGCTTCTGTCCCACAGCTTCTGAAAAGATACGGCTTTGCTGGGATCGGGGTCTGTGATGGAAAGATTGGTAGTAACGCCGTTGTAGGTATAGGAGGTCATGAAGGTAACAGGCTTCCGCTTGTCGTTAGCCGCATAAGCGTTGAAGAGGCTTTCCGTGGGCCTTGCAATGGCAGAGCCGCCGCCGGGGAAAATAGGCGCCGCGCGCGGGCCATAGCCACGCCCTGTGCCGTGACCGTAAACGTCTGTGAGGTATTGCACTTCCAGCATGTTTTCCTTGCCGCCGCGGGCGGTGAGTGCAAAAGCGTCCGCAAAATTGTCGTAGAGTCCATACACCTTCTGGTCTATCACTTCTTTGGCTTTGGCGGCAGCCCTGGCCCAGAAGGGAGAGCTTTTGTCCGTACCCGCGCGGGTGAGGTATACCTTTGCCAGCAATCCTTTGGCGGCTCCTGCAGTCACCCTGCCGGCGTCCGCAGCGGGATAGCTGGGTGGCAGTACGTTTTCCGCTTCCGTGAGGTCTTTCTCTATCTGCGCATATACTTCGTCAACGCTTTTACGCGGTATGTCCAGTCCTTCCAGTGTAGCCGTTTCCGTAATGGTTATGGGCACGCCGCCATAGAGGCGTACCAGGTTGAAGTAGTGCAGGGCGCGCAGCACCTTGGCTTCCGCTATGTACCTGTTTTTCAGGTCTTCGTTCATGGGAATGCCGGGCAGCCTGTCTATCACCGTATTAGACCGGTTGATGCCTGCATAGGCGCCGCTGTAAACGTTGATGAAAGAATTGGAAGGCGTGAGGTTGTACCGCCAGAGCAGCACCCTGTCTGCGGCGCCGGAAAGGAAAGGCACAGCGTCGTCCGTAGTCACCAGGTCCGGGAAAGGGTCCAGCACGCCCATGTTCTTGTAACACACGCCCAGGGCGGACTTCGCGTCTTCCGCTGTTTTATAGTAGGTGGCGTTGGTGAGGTTGGTAACAGATGCAATGTCCAGCTGCTTTTCGCAGGCGGTGCCCGTCAATAGTGTACCCACCATCAGCATATATATTGTTTGTTTGATCATCTTCATAAGATTAAAATTTCAGGTTAATGCCTGCCAGCACGGTTTTGGCTGCCGGATAGGTACCATAGTCAAGCCCCTGGCTGAGAGAGGAGCTGCCGTAGCGGTTTACCTCCGGGTCGTAGCCATTGTACCGGGTAATGGTGAACAGGTTCTGCGCGGCAATGTACACCTTCAGGGAGTTGACATGCAGACGGCTGAGCCAGCGCTGCGGCAGGTTGTAGCCCAATGAAATATTCTTGAAGCGGAGGTAAGAGCCGTCTTCCACCTGGAAGCTGCTGAGCACACGGGAGCCGCCTGCCGCGTTGGCGCGGGGCATGCTATTGCTGGGGTGCTGCGGCGTCCAGCGGTCCAGTACGCGGGCGCTCTGGTTGTTGCCAGCGGTGAGGTTCAGCAGGTCAAAGTTGCCGTAGTTCAGTATCTCGTTCCCATAGTTGCCCTGTATGAACACGTTCAGCTCTATACCTTTGTAAGTGAAAGTATTATTAAGGCCGCCGAAAAGATCAGGGTTGGAATTACCGATGATGTCCCTGTCGTTATCATTGATCACACCGTCGTTATTGCGGTCTTTGTAACGGATGTCTCCGGGTTTGGCGGTTTTCTGGGCGGAGGCGTCTATTTCTTCCTTGCTCTGGAAGATGCCATCCATCACCAGCCCGTAAAAATTGCCAAGGGAGCTGCCTACCTGCAGCAGGATGGGATTGATGGTGGTGTTGAAAAGGCGGGCATCCGCGCCGGCGGTGAAACTTTCCCGGCCATCCAGCCGCAGTACCTTGTTACGGTTGAAGGTGATGTTGAAATCGGTGGTCCACCGGAAATCACGCCGGTCTATGTTCACGCTGGCCAGCGCCAGTTCCACGCCCCGGTTACGCACACTGCCAATGTTCTTGAGCGTGGTGGTGAAGCCGGAAGAGGTGGGCACGCTCACGGAAAACAGCAGGTCAGCGGTTTTTTTATTGTAATAGTCGGCCGTGAGCTGAAGGCGGTTGTTGAAGAAAGCCAGGTCTATACCGGCATCGAACTGCGCGTTCTTCTCCCAGCGCAGGTCAGGGTTGGCAATGCCGGAGGTATGGGCGGAAGACTGCAGGGTACCGCCCAGTACGTATTGGGAAATGGCAATATTGGCCAGGTATTGATAATCCCCTATTTCCTGGTTGCCGGAAAGACCATAGCTCACGCGCACTTTGGCATCGGAGAAAATGGACTGCTGCTGCATGAAGCGCTCGTTCATCAGCTTCCAGGCCAGCGCGCCGGAGGGGAAGATGCCGAATTTGCGCCGCGGGCCGAAGCGGCTGGAACCATCACGCCGGGCGGTAAGGGTGAGCAGGAAACGGTCGTCAAACCCGTAATTGACGCGCGCAATGTAAGAGATCAGTTTCCAGTTGCTGGCGTCCGAACTGGGGGATACCAGCGTAGAGCCCGCCTCCAGGTTGTTGTACCGGGCAAAGTCGTCAGAAAAAGTATTGGCCCTTGCCGTAGCGTTTTCTGTGCTCAGGCCCTGGATGGTATAGCCCAGCAGTGCGTTGAGAGAATGACGGTGGCCCAGTTGGCGGGTGTAATGCAGCGTGTTCTCATTGAGCCAGTTGATGCTTTGCGAGTTAGCCACAGCGGCGGAACCGCCAAGGGAAGCGCCGGCCAGGGCTTTGCGCGTGGTGTAGTTGTTGGTTTTGGAGGCTTGCAGGTCTGCGCCAAGGCTGGCGCGGAAATGCAGCCCGTCAATGATCTCGTAGTCCAGGTAAGTGTTGGCCAGCAGGCGCAGCACGGAATTTTTGTTGATGATCTCGTTGGCAACAGCCAGCGGATTATCTACGCCGTACCCGTTCAGCGAGCCCTGGTTTTTATAATAGCTGCCGTCTTCATTGAACACAGGGAAGGTAGGGGAATAGCTCAGGGCTGAGCTGGTAACGCCGCCGCCTTCTGTACCGTCTACATCCGTTTTGGCGCTGTTGCTCTGCGTGTAGGCGCCCTGCATGGAAAGGCCCGTCTTTACGCGGGAACTGATGTCGTTAGTGAGGTTGGCGCGCAGGGTATACCGTTTGAAGCCGGAGTTTTTGATGATGCCCTGCTGGTCATAATACCCTGCTGAAATGGAGTAGCGGGATTTTTCAGTGCCGCCGCTCACGCCCAGCTGGTGGTTCTGGATGGGCGCATTGCGCAATATAACATCCTGCCAGTCTGTGCCTTCTCCGAAAGTTTCCGGCAGCGCCCTTTCCGGAGTGCTGCCGTTAAAATAAGGCGCCGCGCCGTTGTTGATCAGCGCTTCGTTCACGAACAATGCGAACTGCTGCGCGTTCAGCAGCGGAATAGTTCTGCGTGCGGATTGCGAGCCATAGTAGCCGTTGTAGCTCACCACGGCCTTGCCCGGCCTGCCTTGTTTGGTGGTGACCATCACTACGCCGTTAGAGCCCCTGGAGCCATAGATGGCAGTAGCGGAAGCATCTTTCAGTATTTCGATAGATGCTACGTCGTCTGCGTTAATGGAATTAAGCCCACCGGATACGGGGAAGCCGTCTATCACGTATAAGGGGTCGTTGCCGGCATTCACGGAGCCGGAACCGCGTATGCGGATAGTGGCCGCACCGCCCGGCCGCGCGGAGTTGGTGGTAACCTGTACGCCCGCGGCGCGGCCCTGCATGGCCCTGTCTAATGAGGGAATGGGGGTTGATTTGATGGCCTCTTCTCCCACTTTGGCCACTGCGCCGGTGAGGTCGCTTTTCTTCACCGTGCCGTACCCTACCACCACCGTTTCATTAAGGCTGCTGGCAGATTCTTTGAGCATAATGCTCACCGCGCCGCTGCGGGCCGTCAGCTCCTGCGGCTCAAAACCCAGTGAGCTGACCTGCAGCACTGCGCCAGGCCGCACGCCTTTCAGGGAAAAGTGGCCGTTGCCGTCTGTGTTGGTGCCATGCATAGTGCCTTTCACCAGCACGGTAGCGCCCGGCACCGGCCCGCCTTTGGAATCTGTAACCCTGCCGGTGGCCGTGATCAGCGAGTCTGCCGCGGGCCCCGGCGGCGCTTCGGGCGGGTTGCCGGCAGGCCGGCGTTTAATGATGATGCTGTTGCCTTCAAGAGTGTAGCTGAGCGGCTGGTCTTTTATACAAAGATCCAGCACCTGCTTCAGTGAGGCGTTCTTAACAGACAGCGTAACCGGCGCTGTATTGCGCAGCACTCTTTCGCCATAGATCACAGACACGCCGGTGTGCGCGGTGATTTTCTTGAACAGTTTTTGCAGCGGTACGTTTTTGACCGACAGCGTTACCTGCTGTGAAAGACCGGTTGCACTCACGTGCATGCATGTTACAAAGAGGATAAATGCAGTGATCTTGATCATTTTACACAACGTAGTTAAAAGCCTGTGCCGGCGCAGGGCTTTTTCATTCGCATTAAAATACATACTTTAGCAGTGTTTGGTAGTCTAACAATAGTCCTTCTCAGATTATCGGGAATACCAGATGCAACCGGGAGTGTAGCAACCACTTCCGGTTTTTTTGTGTATTCCCGTAAAAGCTTTATTTGCTGTTTTTATCTGGTTGAAATAATTACGTGGCGTTTTTGTGTTGTTGTATGATTATGGCAGTACCGTTATTTTTCTCCCTTCCAGTTGCAGGTGGTTAAACCCGCTGCCCTCCAGCATATGCAGTACGGCTTCCAGGTTCATAGTACGACTGATGGCCCCGCCATACAGCTCCGCGTTGGGTTTTACATGGTACACTACTTCTACGTTGTACCAGCGCGATACCTCTCTTAATATCATTTCAAGGTCCATGTTGTCAAACAGGAAAAGGCCATTCTTCCAGGCAATGGCTTTGGCCGTATCTGCCTGCTGCACGGCAATGTGCGTGCCGCCGCCTTCCAGCACCGCCTGTTGCCCCGGCCGCAGCGTTTGTGCAACCGCTGCATTCTTTACCCTTACAGCCCCGCTCAGCAGCGTGGTGTTAACGGCCTTTTCATCTTCATAAGCCATCACGTCAAAACGGGTGCCCAGCACTTGTACCTCCATATCATTCACCTTTACCACAAAGGGTTGGGAAGATGCCTGCGCTATTTCAAAGTAGCCCTGGCCTTTCAGCTCCACCACTCTTTGCTGCCCGGTGAAGGCGGTGGGGTAGCGGAGAGAGGAGGCGGAATTGAGCCATACCTTGCTGCCGTCTGGCAGGGTGATGCCAAAACGGCCGCCTTTGGGCGTTACCAGGGTATTGATCTGGGAAGCCCGGTTGCCCGCGGTATAATGCAGCTGGCCATTGCTTTGACGGATGTTCCGGCGTATCTGCTGGTTGCCCGCACTGTCTAGCGGTACGGTGGTGCCGTCTGCCAATACTAGCGTGGCCTGGTTGTAACCGGGCTGTAC
Source organism: Chitinophaga cymbidii (assembly GCF_007992715.1). Taxonomy (GTDB): domain Bacteria; phylum Bacteroidota; class Bacteroidia; order Chitinophagales; family Chitinophagaceae; genus Chitinophaga; species Chitinophaga cymbidii. The sequence continues at coordinate 764,056 of NZ_BKAU01000002.1, read as the reverse complement.
CTTGCTGTTTACACCGGCGGTCTGCACCGGAACCGCGGGCCGCTCCTGCCGCAGCATGTACAGCAACCCGGCGCCCGCTATGGCCAGCGTAATGGCAGCTGCCAGCCAGTAAACAGGGCGGCGGTTGCGTTCCGCGCGGCGTGCTCTCCCGAGAATAGCGCCGGCCAGCTCCGCTTCTTTTTCAGGGGGCAATGGTGGATGATCGGCCGTTTCCAGCAGATGCTGCACTGCATCGGGGAGGCGCAGGTCCCCGTCTTTCACCAGTTGCAGGAACTCTTCCACCTCCGGCGGCGTAAGCGTACCGTTAATGTAGCCCTGCAGCAATATGTCGAATCTTGTAGGCATGTGTTATGTATAAAGACACATCCCGGTAGGAATATTACTAGTCTCCCGTAAAAAAATTCTCAGAGGCCCGCCTGTAACAGGCAGATAAGCAGTAAAGTGCCCGTGGTGGCGCGTTCCAGAAAGTGACGGATGTTCACCAACGCCTGGGCCAGGTGGTTACGTACGGTATGCTGGCTGATGTTGAGCCGGGCGGCTATCTCTTCCTGCTTCAGTCCTTTTTCCTTGCTCAGCTGGTAGACGAGGCGCTGCCGGTCAGGCAGGTGGGCAATGGCCTGGTGGAGAAAACCGCGGGATTCCTTTCTCAGCAAGGCCTGCTCAGGATTGTCCGCAGACTCGCTGAAATATTCCAGTAAAGCATCGGTAAACTGCAGGTTGTGGGATTTTTTGCGCAGTTCGTTCAGGATGTGATGCCGCGCGCTGGTATAGAGGTAGGCTTTCAGGTTTTCCACGCCGGTAAGGCTGGCGCGGCTGAGCCAGATCTTGAGGAACACTTCCTGCACCATGTCTTCTGCCAGCCCGGCAGATTTGGTCATGATAAAAGCAACGTTGTAAATGTGATGACTGTACAGGTGAAAGAACTCGCGGAACGCAGATTCATCGCCTTCGGAGAGGCGTACGGACAATGATTCCGGGTGATGAGTGCGGTCCATTTTCATAACGTTGCGTGGAGGTACTAAAATATATAAAACTTTTCAGCATTCGGAATAGTCCGAAGAAAAAGTACCGCTATGAGATCATACAAAACAAACCGGGGCATATAGATGTACGCAGCCTGAGTGTTGACATCAATGGCTTCAGGACTTTCGCTGATAAAGATGAAATTGATGGAATTGAGGACACTGACGGGCGAAAGAAAAATAAGTCCTTAGTTCGATTTATCCGGAAAAGTTGACTTTTGACGGACGAAGTTTTCGAACTAAAAGAGTGAATGAGGACGTTCGGCTGATATTCATGCCGGATAAGGGTTTTCGCCAAAAAGAAAACGAGACAAACGAGGATCTTCCTCATTTGTCTCGTGTGGTGCGGAGGAGGAGATTCGAACTCCCAAGCCCTTTCAGGCACTACCACCTCAAAGTAGCGCGTCTACCAATTTCGCCACCTCCGCGGTTATTAGGGTGTGCAAAAATAAATCCTTTTTGAGAATAAGCAAATATTTTTATTTCCGCAGCCATATCCGGAACGTTGTACCCTTGTTCACCTCCGACCATTTCACGGACAAACGGCCCTTATGATAGTCCTGGATGATCCTTTTGGCAAGGGAAAGCCCCAGCCCCCACCCTCTTTTTTTGGTGCTGAAGCCGGGGTGGAAAATTTTGTCGTGGTAAGCTTTGGGGATGCCTTTTCCGGTATCGGTTACATCAATGGTAATGTGCGCGAGATGGTTTTCGATCAGCACAATGATCTCTCCCTTGCCTTCCATCGCGTCCAGCGCGTTTTTCAGCAGGTTTTCCACTACCCAGTCGAACAGCGGGGGCGAGATCATCGCTACTACCTCCCGCTCTTCGGATTGCAGCCTGAACTGCACTTTCTGCGGGGCGCGCTTCCGGATGTAGGCGACCATATTGGCTACCTGCTCCACGATGTTCCGCTCTTCCAGGTTCGGCACGCTGCCGATCTTCGAAAAACGGTCGGTGATCAGCTTCAGGCGGTCCACATCCTTCGCCATCTCCGTTACCATCGGCACGATCTCCTCCTTTTCCTTCAATATTTCCAGCCAGGCTTCCATAGACGACAGCGGCGTACCCAGCTGGTGGGCGGTTTCCTTCGCCATGCCTACCCACACCAGGTTCTGCGTGGCCCTGTTGGTAGACGACAGGGCAAACAGCACAATACCAATGAACAGCGCCACCACCAGCAACTGTATATAGGGATAATACCGCACCTGCTTCAGGATCAGCGAATCTCCGTAGTAGATATAGTTATTGGTCTTTGCGTCGATGGCCATGATAAAGGGGGGATGCTGCTTCCGGAAATCGTTCAGCTCGTTTTGCAGGTAGCTGCCATTGGCGGTCACTGCCGCGGAATCCAGGTTACGGTGATCGATGATATTGCCATGATCGTCCGTCAGGATGATGGGAATAGTCGTGTTGGTGCGGATGATCTCTACCGCCAGGTTGAGATTGGCGTCCGGCGAGGCTTTCAGCAGCTCCTGGTTGGCTTCCACCCAGGTGGCTACCTTTTTGGTTTCTTCCTGCTGGATCTTTTCAGACAAATTATTCACAAACCAGATGGTGGTCACGATAATGACCACCGCCACGGCTACCAATGTAAATTTCCAGCCTATAAATTGTTTAAACATCTGCCTGATAATAAAGCCACAATCAACCTGACTGTTAACTATCAACTAAATTAGTAATATTCGGAGGCTTTGTTGCATATTTGCAACGCTAAAAAAATTTATTCGTCACGGACTAAAACGGAACTCTTTTGTCGAAATTGCCTTCAGTAGCGGTCGTAATACTCAACTGGAACGGACGGGCTTTCCTGGAAAGCTTTCTTCCCTCCGTTTGCGCGTCCGCGTATGATGGCAACCTGGAGATCTATGTGGCGGACAATGCGTCTACAGACGACAGCGTGGCCTTTGTGGAAGGTCATTTCCCGGCAGTAAAGATCATCCGCAACGCCAGCAACAGCGGTTTTGCGGGTGGTTACAACGAAGCGCTGCAACAGGTGAAGGCGGACATATTCGTGCTGCTGAACCAGGATGTGGAAGTGGAACCGGACTGGATCAACCCGGTGATCAACGCCATGATGGAAGACCCTACCATTGCGGCCTGCCAGCCAAAGCTGCGGGCTTATCATGAGCGGGACAGCTTTGAATATGCCGGTGCGGCCGGTGGATGGATGGACATCCTGGGATATACGTTCTGCCGTGGGCGGATATTATACACAACGGAAAAGGACAAGGGGCAGTATGACACGCCGCAGGACATCTTCTGGGCCAGCGGAGCCGCGCTGTTCATCCGTTCCGACTGCTTTTTTGAAGTGGGCGGCTTCGATCCTTATTTCTTTGCGCATATGGAGGAGGTAGACCTTTGCTGGCGCCTGCAGCGGGCGGGGTACCGCATTACCTTCTGCCCCCGGTCCACCGTATATCACGTGGGCGGCGGCAGCCTGCCGCAGGGCAATCCCCGCAAGCTGTACCTCAATTTCCGCAATAATCTCATCATGCTTTGCAAAAACCTGCATTTCGATGAGCAGTGGATCATCCTCTCCCAACGGCATTTCCTGGACTTCCTGGCGGCCCTTAAAAGCCTCGTGGCCGGAAAACCACGTGATATGGCCGCGATCTTCCGCGCATACCGCGATTATTACCGCTGGCGCCGCACCGAAGAAAAAAAGGCGCACGACATCTTCCCCCGGAAAAAACTATATGACCTCAAAGGCGTTTTCCGCGGTATCATGATCTGGCGGTATTACTTCCTCAACAAGCGTACTTTCAACGTGCTGACGCATTTCAGGAAGCGGATCAATAATATTTAAACACTATATGAAATACTATTGATAACCATCGATTTGCTACAACAAATTTGTAATAGGGACGCTTTTTGAATGTAAAAGTTCGCTACCTTTATACTCAATTTAATGCTTGAGTAATGGCAAATAACAATATCATTACGATTATTATCGCGCTCATATTCTTTTCAACACTCTCTGTTCCTCTTTTCAAAATTCTGAAAAGCAGGCTTGTTCATTTTAGCAAGATCAAAATCAAAAGTAAAAGTGGCGAAACTGCAGAGCTGGACCTCGGCAAAAAGAATGATGTAAATACTGTAATAAGCTTTACAGATATATTTTTAGGCCTTAAATAGTTATTGTTTGGCAACCGCAAAACCCCAGCTATCATCAACTAAAGCACTTAAAAATAATGTAGATAACATAGCAGGAGCCGGAGGAGGTATGCTATTGGTAAGCCTGGCGCAGAATCTGCCCGAAAGTAACCCATATAAATCCTGGTTAATAATTTTGGCGCCTCCCGTTACTTTATTCAATGCTGCGGGATAAAAGAGAACAGGTAAGATTATCCACTGTAGAAGAGCTGATCAAGCATTTTGAAACGATTACAGCATCCTGACCGAAATCAGCATCGGAATATTTGGACTTTGCGGATTTACTTTGTAAGTTTGCGTTGCGAAAAAAATACATATGGAGCATACAGTTGAAAATAAGAATGATTTTACCCGTGACTGGGTGTCTTCCTCCCGTTTCCTGTTTTACGTGAAAATTGCCTGTATTCTGGCATTTGTATTGGGCGGTTGTTATAAACTCTATCAACACCGTTACAAAGGCAAGCCGAAAGTAGCCGTACCAGAAAGCAGCCTCTACGAACCGAAGTATAAATAATTCTATATACAAGATAGAAAGCCGCGCTCCGTGAGTGCGGCTTTTTTTATGCTCCTTCACTAATTCCCCTGCCCAACCTTCTCCCGAAATAAGTGTTATATTCATGTATCAACAAAATCGCACCCAATGGCAAAACAAACTTCTTTGTTCACCTTCACAGGGAAAGCCGGCAATATGATCGGCTATTACCGGGACGGTAAACACTACTTCCGCAGCATGCCGGAAACCGTCCGGCAAACGACTGCCACCCGCAGCGCAGCACAGCGCTTCGGCGCGGCCAGCAGCAAAGCCCGCCTCATCCGCAGCGCATTTGCCAATGACCTCGATGTTCATTGCGACGGCGGGCATATCAACCGCCTGAACAAAACGATCATCAAAGGCGGCATCCGTAACACCGAAGCCATTGCAGGCTTCCGCTTTAACCAGCATACGGGAACAGACCGTTTCTTTACCGTAGCGCCAACGCTCTCGGAAGACGGCATACTGCATATCCCACCGCAGGCGCTGCCGCAGTGCAGGGGTATCTCCACGCTGGAAGTAAAAGTGATCGCCGCCCGCATCCACTTCGGGGAGCGCCGGGTAACGGGCACTGAAACCGCCATGATCGTGCTGGATACCCGCGAAGCATTCGCAGGCGCGGCGCTGAATGTAGATGTCCCCGGCAAGGGAACCCTGATCGTGGCCTTGCAGGTAAGAGGCATGTGTGGCAACCGGGCGTCCTTTAACAGAAAGTACCTCGCCGCAGATATCATTGCCGTGCAGGAGCCGCAGACAAAGCAGGTCTTCCACCAACCGGAACACCAGCAACAGGTGATGCTGCAGCAGCGGCTGCAATCGCTGGCTGCCCCCACGCATCAACAAACCGGCCAAGGTTCGGCATACGCCGCCGCATCCCCGCCTGTCATCCAACGGGAATAAGCCATTCCCCGCCAGCGGATGCATTTTGTTGAGTAAACTATCCATTGAACTACCCTCCCATACTACATTTCCAGTCAATTTTCCTCAAGCGCCTGTTCTTGTGAAAGGCTTGCCATTGCCCGGATATCCCGCTTACCAGATTTTTCAACCCCACACCAAATGCAGACCATCTCCGCATCAAGTCCACCTTGCCCGGTGCGATCCTTCAGTGATCACATAGCGATCCGATACTGATCATAATATGAACAGCTGCGCGAAATAAGGGAATCAATAAGAAGCTAGCGGATATTTCAGGCCGGAAGGAAACTGCATGGCACAAAAAAAAGCCTGATTGATATCAATCAGGCTTTTTTGCTTTCTGAGCGGAAGACCGGGCTCGAACCGGCCACCCCGACCTTGGCAAGGTCGTGCTCTACCAAATGAGCTACTTCCGCATTTGCCGTTTTGGGATTGCAAAAATAGGAAAGAGTTTGAATTCAGCAAATAAAAATTTTTCATACTGCTGTAAAACTTTATCATTGTAAATCATTACCATATCATTCATGAAACACTATGTTCTCTATGGGGCCCTGTTATTGACTGCCTGTGGTACGGGTAAACAGCAGCGGGAACGGAAAAAGGATGCAGCCGTTATCTCCGCCATCCCCCGTGAAACCCATTTCGGCGCGGACGTGGCCTTTCTTCAAAAGTATGTGAAAACGATCGTTCTGCAGGACAGCACCAGCAAAGCCGCCATCGCCATTGTGCCGGCGTGGCAGGGCAGGGTGATGACGAGCACCGCCGCGGGTGATACCGGGCGCAGCCTCGGCTGGCTGAACCATGAACTGATAGAAAACGGGCAGCATATGAACGCTTACGGCGGAGAAGACCGCTTCTCGCTCGGCCCCGAGGGCAGCCGCAACAGCTTCTACTTCGCGCCGGGCGATACTTTCGATGTCCCCCACTGGCAGACGCCCCCGCCGATCGACACCGGTTCTTTCAACGTCACCGCACAATCCCGCCACGCCGTTACGGTTGAAAAGGACATGCAGCTCATCAACTACAAAGGCCACACCTTCCACATCAAAGCCACCCGCACCATTACGCTCATCGCGCGGAGAGACATCCGCAATTATATCGGCACAGACCTCCACAAAAGCGTGCACGCCGTAGCTTTCCATTCCGCCAGCAGCATCACCAATGCTGGCACACAGCGATGGGACACGGCGTACGGCATGCCTTCCATCCGGATACTGGGCATGTTTACCGCCTCAGAGCGGAATACCGTTGTAGTGCCTATCCGCAACAAAGGAAAAGTGAACACGGACTATTTCGGGGAAATTCCCGCGGAGCGGCTGAAAGTAAATGAAAAGATCGCCTATTTCAGGGCCGACGCCAGATACCGCAGCAAGATCGGGTTGCAGCCGAACAGTTGTTACAACTACCTCGGCAGCTACGACGCAGCCCAACGGCTGCTGACCATTGTACAGTTCACCCTGCCCACCGGCAGGAACCTTTACGCGAACTCCTCCTGGAATCCCGCAGCGGCGCCCTTCGGCGGCGACGTGATCACTGCCGCTAACAGCGATGCGCAAACCGGGTCGTTCTTTGAACTGGAAAGCTCCTCTCCCGCCGCGGGGCTCAGGCCCGGCGGGCATATAGAACACTATCACCGCACCATTCACCTGCAGGGAGATGAAAAGCGCCTCGACCCTATTGTGCGGAAACTGTTCGGTGTTACATTAAACGAGATCAAAAAGGCTTTATAGCGCCTTCACTTCAAGATTGTAGATATCTTTCAGCCGGAGCAAACACAAGTCCAGGCTGGCTTTGGGGATGCCGATCTGCATGCTGCAGAACAATTGCACGTCCTGCGACAAAACGGTGCAGTTATGTTGTTTTACAACGATCATCACATCATTCAGTATGGTATAATCAAACGTAAGCTGGTAACGGGCTTCCACGTTCTTCTGCACCGCGGGCACCAGCTGCAGCACCAGCGCGCAGGACATTTTGTAGGCATTGATCAGCCCCGGAACGCCGAGCAGCGTGCCACCGAAATACCGCACTACGATCACCAGCACGTCCGTCAGCTGCTTGCTGTCGATCTGCCCGAGAATAGGCTTGCCCGCCGAACCGGAAGGCTCACCGTCATCCACGGCCCGGAACTGCAGGCCATCCGTGCCAAGCCGGTAGGCGTAACAGTGATGCGTGGCCTTGGGGTGTTCCTTTTTGATTTCCTGCAGGCACTCCTTTACTTGTTCAACAGACTTGACGGGGTATGCATATGCGAGGAATTTACTGCCTCTGTCCTTGAATTCCGCCGCTGCTTTCTTTTCGATCGTATAATAAACTTCCATTGTTAAATTGATGAGGAGGACGGAACATAACAGGCGATCCTGTCGCCATGCAATTCCATCTCGTCCCGCAGTACGGCGTTTGTCATGAGCGGCGCGGCCACCCCGCCGCCAATTACCCGGCTGCCGGTGATCACGCGCGCTTCGTCCCAATAGCCGCTGTTAAAAAATTGTTGCAGGAGATGCGCGCCTCCTTCCACGATTACACTTTGTATATTTTCGGCATGCAGCTGCGGCAGTATCTGCGGAATGATCTCCCCGTTGAAGTCCGGGCGGATGGTCTTTACCGCGTCTGTCACCTTTTCCGTAATGAAAATAGTGGGCGCCGATCCATCCCGCAGCCGGTGGGTTTCGGGCACCTGCAAATGCCGGTCGATCACGAGGCGTACGGGGCTTTTGCCGGGCCACAGCCTTGTTGTCAGCGCCGGATCATCCCGCAATGCGGTGCGGGTGCCTACCATGATCCCCATTTCGCGGCTGCGCCACTGGTGCACCAGCCTGTCCGTATAAACATTGGAAATACGCACCGGCTGGCCCTCGGCACCGGCAATATAGCCGTCCCGCGATTGGGCCCATTTCAGGATGATGTACGGCCGTTGCTGTTCATGGAAGGTGAAGAACCGTTTGTTGAGGTCCCTGCACGCCGCTTCCAGCACGCCTGTTATCACTTCTATGCCCGCTTCCCGCATCAGGCGGATGCCCCGCCCGGCTACTTCCGAAAAAGAGTCCACGCAGCCCACCACCACCCGCGGGATGCGGCGGGAGATGATAAGGTCCGCGCAGGGCGGTGTTTTGCCGTGATGTGAGCAGGGCTCCAGGCTCACGTACATCGTGGATTTCGCGATCAGCTCCTGCTGGTCCGCCGGAACGCTGTTCACGCAGTTCACTTCTGCATGCGCCTGTCCGAATACCTGGTGATACCCTTCCCCGATGATCCTGCCGTCATGCACCAGCACAGCGCCCACCATCGGGTTGGGTGCTACCTGCCCCATGCCCGTCGCCGCCAGCTGCAGGCAACGCTGCATAAAAATTTCGTGGGAAATGCTGTCCATGAATGCGTCCGAAATAATATATTTTCGCAAAAATATCGTTTCAGCGGCGATTTTTTGCCGTTCATTCAAATATCATGACCATTCAATCCGCATTTGCCGGCATTATGGAAGCCATCAGGCCCCTTTATGATGCCCGCGAAGCCTCCAATATAGCGCATCTTGTGATGGAGCATGTGACCGGCCTGGGGAAGCTGGACCGTATCATCCATAAGGACGGAGATCTGCCTCCCGCGCAGGAAGCGCTGTATCAACAGGCGCTGCAGTCGCTCCTCGAACTCCGGCCCGTACAGCATATCACCGGCAAAAGCTGGTTTTATGGCATGGAGCTGACCGTTAGCGAGCAGGTATTGATCCCCCGCCCGGAAACCGAGGAGCTGGTAGAATGGATATTGCTCGATCATCCCACCCAACCCGCCTGGCGGCTGCTGGACATCGGCACCGGCAGCGGCTGCATCCCCATCGCGTTGAAAAAACAATGGCCCGCGGCGGACATCTGGGCAATGGACGTAAGCACCTCCGCGCTGGCCGTCGCCACACGCAACGCGGGCATCCAGCATACGCCCGTTCGCTTTGTGCACCAGGACGTGCTCTCGCCCGATGCCTCCAAAGTATTGCCTTCGCTCAACATCATCGTCAGTAACCCGCCCTATATCCGCGAAAGCGAACGCACCGGCATGCAGCAGCAGGTGCAGGCGTTTGAACCGGGCATCGCGCTGTTTGTGCCGGATAACGACCCGCTGCTGTTCTACCGCCGCATCGCCGCGCTGGCGAAGGAAAAGCTGGAACCCGGCGGCAAGCTGTATTTCGAGATCAATGAAGCGCTCGGGCAGGAAGTGGTGGCTTTGCTGGTGAAAGAAGGATTCGAAGATGTGCGGCTGAAGCAGGACATGTTCGGGAAAGACCGGATGGTGCGGTGCACAAAAAAAGAGGCTGCGCCCGCGGACACAACCTCTCCTTCATAAAATCATTTACATTATTTTTTCCCCTGCGTACTCTGCGGATTGGCGGTACCTAAAACCGTTTTGGCTCCCAGTTCCCGCGCGATCTGCATCACGCTCACCACCGCACTGATGGGAACGGATTCTTCCGCATTGATCACAATGGTATTGTCTACTTCATTCGGGTTGATCTTCGGCACCAATGCGTTCTTCAGCTCTTCGAAACTTACTTTGTTCGTTCCTACATAAAACTGCTGGCCCGCATCGATGCTCACCACCACCGTTTGTTTTGCTTTGGTATTGCTTTTGGCCTTCGGCAACATCAGCTTGATGACGTTGGGGTTGGCCAGGGACGACACGATCAGGAAGAACAGCAGCAGGATGAACAGGATGTCGTTCAACGCGCCGTTGTGCATCTCCGCATGTGTTTGTCTACGCCTCCGCAAATTCATATTGAATATCGATTACGATTAATAAATCCTATTTCGTTGGCTCCTGCAGAATGTCTATGAACTCTGCGGAGGAATATTCCATTTTGTTGATCACCTTGTCGATCTGCGCATTCAGATAGCTGTAACCGATGTAGGCGATCAGGCCAATGATAAGACCGGCCGCGGAAGTGACCATCTTCACGTAGATACCGCCGGCAATGGTGGCCAGCGTGATGTCTGAAGTCTGCGAAATGTTGAAGAAGGTCTGGATCATACCTGCGATGGTGCCGAGGAAGCCGAACATCGGGGCGATACCGGCGATGATGGAGAGGATGATCAGGTTCTTTTCCATCTTGTATATCTCGAGCTTGCCTACGTTCTCCATTGATTTCTCAATGTTGTCGATCGGCTTGCCGATGCGCTGTATGCCTTTGTCGATCACCCGCGCAATGGGGCTGTTCGTGTTCCTGGACAGCGAGCGCGCGGCATTGACGTTACCGGAAGTGATGTGATCGCGTATCATCGGCATGAAATTATCTTCCAGCCTGCCTGCTTTCCTGATCGTAAGGAACCTTTCCATGAATACGTATACCGCGATCACGGAAAGAATGCCGAGGGGGATCATCAGCGGGCCGCCCTTCACGATCATGTCCCATAATTTGATCTCCTCGCCCGTGGTAGCGGCAGCATTTATGCCGGCGGCCACCGTGTCGGCCTTCGGCAGCAAAAGTGAATCCTGCAAAAACGTAATAAGTCCTGGCAACATGTATTTAATTTTAAAAAAATCGAATTATACAAGGGGTTAAAGTAATAATAAAAACGGACATCCCGCAAAATTATTATCAGCTTCGTTCCTCCCATACCTGAACGAGATGGACGATCGTATCCACGGCTTTCTGCATGTCCTGCACGCTCACATATTCATGTTTGCTGTGCAGCGCCATTTCCCCGGTGAAGATGTTGGGGCAGGGCAATCCCATGAACGACAGCCGCGCGCCGTCCGTTCCGCCGCGGATGCTCATGCGCAAGGGATCGATGCCGGCGCGCCGGATCGCTTCCTCCGCATTCGTCACTACCTGCGGATATTTGTCCAGCACCTCTTTCATGTTACGGTACTGCTCCTTTACCTCAAACGTGGCGCCCGCGCCAGGATAGCGTTCCAGCACGGTTTCCATGAGCTTGCGCAAATAGAATTCGTGGCCTTCCAGCTCCGCGGTGGTGAAGTCGCGGATGATAAAATCGATCTCCGCTTTTTCCACCATGCCTTCTATGCGCACGGGATGTATAAAGCCCTGGCGGTCTTCTGTGGTTTCGGGGGACAGGATGCCTTTGGGCAGTTCGTCCACAATGGCGGCGGCCACTTTAATGGCGCTGACCATTTTGTCTTTCGCCGTACCGGGATGCACGCTGATGCCCGTGATGGAGATCTTCACGCCGTCCGCCGAAAAGGTTTCGTCTTCCAGGGAACCCAGCTCGCCGCCGTCCAGCGTATAACCGAACTGCGCGCCCAGCTGCTCCATGTTCACATGCTCCACGCCGCGGCCTACTTCTTCATCCGGCGTGAACAGGATGCGTATTTTGCCGTGTCTGATCTCCGGATGCTGCAAAAGATATTGCGCCGCATCCATGATCTCGGCTACGCCGGCCTTGTTATCCGCGCCCAGCAGGGTTTTGCCGCTGGCGGTGATAATATCGTCGCCCGTCTTTCCGGCGAGATAAGGATGGTCTTTTGCGCGGATGACCTGCGTGGTATCATCCGGCAATACAATATCGCTGCCGTCGTATGATTTATGTATGATGGGCTTGACATTAGCGCCGCTGCAATCGGGGGCCGTATCCATATGCGCGCAAAGGCAGATCACGGGCACGTCTTTGGAAGTAGTGGCCGGAATGGTGGCGTACACATAGCCATATTCGTCAGTCATGGCGTCTGTAATGCCGATCTCCTGCAGCTCCCTGACGAGCAGGGCAGACAGGTTCTTCTGCTTTGCAGTGGAAGGAAAGGTACGGCTGAGCGGATCTGATTGTGTATCTATCTGCACGTAACGCAGGAAGCGTTCGGTGACAGTATATGCATATTTATCCATGGGCATAAAACATAAAAAGTAAAAAACAGGTATTCCCGTCTTTTACTTTTTTGTATTTCTTTGATGATTGATTAAACGATCTCTACGAGTTCGACATCGAAGATCAGCGGCTCTCCCGCCAGCGGATGGTTCGCATCCAGCTTGATGAATTCGCCGCCAACAGCAGCTACTTTCACCGGGAACACCTGGCCCTGCGGATTGCTCATCTGCAGCTCCATGCCTACTTCAGGATTGAGGTCTGCCGGGATGTTCGCTTTCGGGAAATCCATGATCAGTTCCTCGCTTTTGGGGCCATATGCTTCCTCTACCGGGATGTTCAGGGTACGTTTCTCCCCGATGGTCATATCCAGTACACCGTTATCAAAGCCTTTGATGACCATGCCGGCGCCTACCTTGAACTGCAGGGGATCTCTGCCTTCTGAAGAGTCGAAGGTAGTTCCGTTGGTTAAACGGCCATGATAGTGCACCCGCACTGTATCTCCCGTCTTGACTTGTTGCATAAAATAAATTTAAAATGAGACAATTGTCCCGTGAAGGTACAGATTTTGTTTTTGATTTACGGGCATGTTACGTTATTTTGTTCCTGTCATCAACTGATCAAAATGAAACGTCTGCTCTTTATCCTGTTGGTTTGCAACTGCTTTTCCGCCATCGCGCAAGTACCCGTTCTCACCGGCGCCGAACGTACGGACGCCTATCTTCCATTGCTGCAAGGGAAACGTGTGGGCATGCTCGTCAACCAGACTTCCATCATCGGCAACAGCCATCTCGTAGATTCATTGCTGCAACGGAATGTCAGGATCGTGAAGATCTTCAGTCCCGAGCACGGTTTCCGCGGAGAAGCCGATGCCGGCGAAAAAATCGGCAACACCAAAGACCGGAAAACCGGGCTGCCCATCGTATCGCTCTACGGCAAGCACCGCAAACCGGATGCCACAGACCTCGCGGACGTTGACATACTTGTATTTGACCTGCAGGATGTGGGGACCCGCTTCTACACTTATATTTCTTCCCTTGAAGAGCTGATGGAAGCAGCGGCGGAACATCATAAACCTCTGCTGGTGCTGGACCGCCCCAATCCCAACGGTCATTATATCGACGGCCCGGTGCTGGACACGGCCTTCCGCTCTTTCGTGGGCATGCAGCCCATTCCCACCGTGCATGGCATGACGGTAGGCGAATACGCCAAAATGCTGAACGGCGAAGGCTGGCTGCGCTACAAAGCGCAATGCGAATTAACCGTGATCCCCTGCGCCAACTACACCCACCGCACGCTGTACCAGCTGCCGGTAAAGCCCTCGCCCAACCTGCCGAATATGGCATCCATCTACCTTTATCCTTCCACCTGTCTTTTTGAAGGCACGGTTTTCAGCCTGGGACGCGGAACGGAAAAGCCTTTCCAGGTATACGGCCATCCGAAGCTGCCGAAAAACCTGTTTTCCTTCACGCCCCGCAGCATGCCGGGCGCCAAATCGCCTGTGCTGATGGACCAGACCTGCTACGGGTATGATCTGTCGCATGAAGCGCATGCGGATAACAAGATCCGGCTGGACTGGATCATCAATGCTTATCAATTGTATCCCGACAAAGAAAAATTCTTTAACGCTTTCTTTAACAAACTCGCCGGGAACAAAGAGCTGATGCAGCAGATCAAAGCGGGCAAATCACCGGATGAGATCCGCCGCACCTGGGAACCGGGACTGGCGGCATTTCAGCAGGTCCGCAGGAAATACCTTTTGTACGAGGATTTCTAAAAAGCTACTTTCGCATCTTGTTATGAGGATCATTTTCATGGGCACACCTGATTTCGCCGTTCCTTCGCTTGGTGTGCTGATACAGGAAGGATATGATGTGGTGGCCGTGGTAACGGCGCCGGACAAACCCGCGGGAAGGGGGCAGAAATTACAAGAAAGCGCGGTGAAGCAATATGCCGTGGCAAACAACATTCCGGTGCTGCAACCCCTGAAGCTGAAAGACACGGCGTTCCAGGAAACGCTCCGCTCCTACCAGGCGGACTTGCAGGTGGTTGTGGCTTTCCGCATGCTGCCGGAAACGGTGTGGAACATGCCGCCGCTTGGCACCATCAACGTGCATGCTTCGCTGCTCCCGCAATACCGCGGCGCGGCGCCGATCAACTGGGCGATCATCAACGGAGAAAAGAAAACCGGCGTCACTACCTTCAAGCTGCAGCATGAGATCGATACAGGGAATATCATGTATGCGGCTGAATGGCAGATAAAGGAAGATGAAACGGCCGGAGAATTATATGAAGCGTTGAAAGTCCTCGGGGCCGGGCTCCTGCGGCAAACCGTAAAAGCCATTGCGGAAGGGCGCGCGCCGGAAGTGCCGCAAGCCAACATCCCTGTCACCGAACTGAAACATGCCCCCAAAATATTCAAGGAAGATTGCCTGATCAACTGGAACGCGCCGGTTGAAAACATCTATAACCTCATCCGCGGCCTCAGCCCTGTTCCCGCGGCTTTCACCTATCTGAATGACAAAACGCTGCGCATATTCAAAGCGAAAAAAGAACCGGCCTCCCATGCGCGGGAGATCGGCAGCGTAGATACCGATCAAAAGACCTACCTGAAATTCGCCGCGCAGGACGGATATATCAGCGTAACGGAGCTGCAGCTGGAAGGGAAAAAGAAAATGGGGGTGGAAGAATTTTTAAGAGGATACCGGTTTTGACCGTTCGGTTTTCATCGGTTTTCACTGGCGTGGCACAGGATGTATAAGCTTCCATAAATAAAAAACCGCCCCATAATTGACTTATGAAGGCGGCTTCTTTCATATCCTGAAAAACATCTTATTTCTCGTCGTAGCGCAACTCACAATAAAACCTCGCTTCATTGATGCCCAGCGCTTCCTGCGCGGCGTCGCTCAGTTTGATGATGAGATTGGCATTGGCCTTTAACTGCGGGATGGCGTCCAGCACTTTCGCATAGATGGATTTGCCGGTCAGCGGGTTCGTTACCTTCACGATCGTGCCGCGGGGGGCGCTGTTGTGCAGTGCGTAGTATTTGCCGGAGCCAACGATGGCATTGCTGCGGAACCAGGTGCCGGGGCCTTTTTCAGTAGTGATGTCCCGGCCGTTGTTGGTTTGTTGCAGATAGGTCTGCTCAAATCCGCCGTCAGGGATCACGGGCGTGCGGCCCAGGCTGCTGCTTTGTTTTTCAGATTCCACCACTGTTGCAGGTGTTTCCTGCTTCACCACAGCGGGCGTGGTGGCTACGGGTTCCTGTACGGGAGCGGGCGTGGTGGCTACCGGCGCGGTATTTTCCGGTGCGGGCGCGGGTGTGGCGGCAACCGCGGGAGTTGTAGCGGCAGGCGTGGGTGTGGCAGCAGCCGGCGTTGTTACCGGTGCGGGCGGCGGCGTGCTGGCCGTGGTCACGGGTTCAGCAGGCGGCGTGCTGGTGGGCGCGGGCGGTGTCTGCACAATAGAATTACTCGTGCCTTTCACATATCCAACGATCAGCATCGCATCTTTCTGCACACCGTCGCCGGTGAATTTATTCCATTCCCGCACATTGTCCAGCGGCACTTTTCCGTAACGCAATGAAATGCGGTATAATGTTTCCTTATCACCCACATGATGATATACCGGGCGCACACCACTGCTGGCAGCCGCATCCTTCGATTGTACAAAATTGCCTTTATTCAGCGGGATCGTGATCTGCTTGCCGAGGCTCAGCCCGTTTTCCATTTGCATGTTATTCCTGGCCGCAATATCCTTCGGACTTAACCCATATGCGCGGCCAAGGCTGTACCAGGTCTCCCCTTTCTTTACCGTATGCACCAAATACAGATCAGGCGCGGCGCCCTGTGCAAGCAGCGCATCCTGAGCGGCTACCCTCATTGTACAGGCCATCAAAACACCCAATAAAACTGACTTTAACATAATTTCTAATACTTTAAAGAAACGAATATATGTGTTAAAAACGAATTTTCATTTATTACGAAACGACAAAAAAACAATTTTGTTGCCAGCCCTGCAACCGTTACCGGTTCTATTTCTGCACATGTTAATAATCCGGCGTTCCGGCTTTCAGGATACGCATTTCCTTCGGGTAATAATTGTTGACGCGGTTGGGCAGCACCTTGGCCCAGCCCAGGTTCATGCCGCCGAAACGCATGAGCGTCCACCCTTTTGAAGGTGCGTCCAGCTGCAGGTCTTCCTTGCGGAGATAGCGCAGGGCCTCTTCCTGCGTGAGTTCAACGGCGGGCAGGCCGGGAGCGATGATCGTGCTAAGCGCCAGCTGATGGTCCGGCACCAGCTCTTTCGGCGTCAGCTGCCCGGCTTTCACACCGGCTTTGCGGATATACAGGTGCTTTTGCAGCAAGGGCAGGTCGGCCGCCAGCTGCGATGGCAGTATGATGGCTTCGCCGTTGTGCAGGATGAAGACGGGCGCTATGCCTTCTTTCAGCGACGCTATATCTTCTTTCAGCCAGGGGCGGATGCGGGCCGCATCTTTCTCCGGCAGCAGCGGCAATTGCGCTTTGTTCTTCTTCGGAGAGTTTTTCAGAAAATCTTTCGGAGAAATGTCCGCTCCCGCTTTGCGAAAACAGGCGATAAAAAATCCTTCCCCTTTTATCTTGTCCGGATAAAACCGGTATCCACAGCCATTTCCGCCCGGCACCACGTTCCATGCGGGATCAACGTTCAGCGGCATATGTTCCATGTCCATCTCCCCGGTCAGCCAGTCCGCGATCTGCTCATCCTCTTCCATCGCATAGGAACAGGTGGAGTAGATCAATATGCCGCCGGGTTTGAGCGCTGGCAGCGCATCCGCCAGAATCCTCTGCTGGCGCTGGCTACAGAGGATCACATTGTCGTACGACCACTCATGCACCGCCTCCGGGTCGCGCCGGAACAAACCGGAACCGGAGCAGGGCGCATCCACCGTTACCAGGTCGAAAAAGTCCGGCAGGCGCGCGAAATCGCGGGGATCGTTGTTGGTGACCACCACATTGTCCGCTCCCCACCTTGTGATATTATCCGCCAGCACAGCGGCTCTCGGCTTGATCACCTCGTTGGCTACCAACAAACTTCCGGGATGCAGGATGCTTTGCAGCAAGGTGCTCTTGCCACCCGGCGCCGCGCAAAGGTCCAGCGCCTTCAAGGGCTGGCCGGTGTTCACCGTTTGCCGTACCGCCTCTTCCAGGAACATGGACGAGGCTTCCTGCACGTAGTAAGCGCCGGCATGGAAATATGGATCGAATGTAAAGGATGGACGGGATGAAAGATAGTACCCGTAACGGCTCCAGGGCACCGGCGTAACGGTGAGCTGCGGAAACAGCACCGGTGGAGTGGCCGCCTTCACAGGTTGCAGCCGTATGGAAGTGATCCGCTCCGGCGAATCATGCACTTGCAGGAAAGCCGGCAGATCGAGGCCGGGCAAGTCACGGAGCGTATCGGTAAAAGCCTTTGGTAGTGCTGGCAATAGTAATTTTTTGCGGCAAAGGTACGGTTTTATACCGTCTTCACTTCCGCTACCAGCTGTTGCAGCACTGCTTTTGCATCACCGAACAGCATGGATGTTTTAGGCTGAAAGAACAATTCGTTTTCAATACCCGCGTATCCGGGCTTCATGCTTCGTTTATTCACGATCACCATTTTGGCCAGCTCCACTTCAAGGATGGGCATGCCGTAAATGGGACTGGCGGGATCATTCTTCGCGGCGGGATTCACCACATCGTTCGCGCCGAGAATGAGCACTGCGTCGGTTGTCGGGAATTCACTGTTGGCCTGCTCCATCTCCTGCAGCTTTTCATACGGCACGTCCGCTTCCGCCAGCAGCACGTTCATGTGCCCGGGCATTCGTCCCGCTACCGGGTGGATCGCATACGTAACTTCCACGCCTTTTTCTTCGAGCAGCTTTTCCAGCTCGTGGCAAACGTGCTGCGCCTGCGCCACTGCAAGACCGTAGCCCGGAACGATCACCACCTTGTTGGCGTAACGCAGTACCGTGGCGGCGTCGGACACACTGATCTCCTTGTAGTTGCCTTGCACTTCCTTCGCCGCGCCGCCTGTTTTGGCGCCGCCGAATGAACCGATGAGCACGTTCTTGAGGGAGCGGTTCATGGCCTTGCACATCAGGATGGTGAGGATGGTGCCCGCGGAACCTACGAGAATACCACCGGTGAGCATCACCGGGTTGTCGTACAGGAAACCGCCGCAGGCCGCGGCCACGCCGGTAAAGGAATTGAGCAGGGAGATCACCACGGGCATGTCCGCCCCGCCGATGGGCATCACGAACAACACGCCGTAGAGAACTGAAAGCGCAAGCACAATATAAAAACAGGTGACGATAGCGCCATCCAGCTGAAAGCTGCCGGACGCCTCCGCATGATAACCTTCGTTGATATTGAACAGCATGTAAGCGGAAAGAACCACCACCACCGCGAGCACCAGCAGGTTAACGATGTGCTGGCCATTGAACGCGAAATCCTTGATGCGGCCATTCAGCTTGCCCCAGGCAATGATGCTGCCGGCAAAAGATACGGTGCCGATGATCAGCCCCAACAAAATAATGAGCAGTGTTCCGCCGCCGTGCACCTGCATATCCAGCGCCGGGGCAAGACCTTCGATGGCGGAGCGCAGCAGGTCCGCCGCCCAGCCTTCGCCTTTGAGGCCGGAAAGATCGATCGGCGGCGTATGCGCCATATGATTGAATTCCACGATAGAGATCAGCATGGCGCAGGCGCCGCCCATGCCGTTGAACAGGCTCACCATTTCCGGCATGGCCGTCATCTTCACCTTGCGCGCGGCGATCACGCCCACCACGGCGCCAATGGCAAGACCGCTGAAGATCCATCCGTAGTTGCCGAGTTTTGTACCGCCTTCTTCATACAGGAAGATGGTGCCGATGATGGCGATGAACATGCCCGCCGCCGCTACCAGGTTGCCTTTTCGGGCGCTGGCGGGGTGGCTCAGCATTTTCAGGCCGATGATGAAGGTAACAGAGCCGATCAGGTAGGCGACGGATAACAGGCCGGGGCCGGTGACCGCATTGTTTTGCAAAAGAATTCCAGCCATATCGATTTATTTCTTCTTTTTAAACATTTCCAGCATGCGGTCCGTCACCACAAAACCACCTACCACATTGAGCGTTCCCAGTATCACCGCGAGGAAGCCCAGTATCAGCGCGAGGTAATTATCGCTTTCCGCTTTGCCCATTACAATGATGGCGCCGATGATCACTACGCCGTGGATGGCGTTGGCGCCGCTCATCAGCGGGGTGTGCAGCACGGAGGGTACGCGGGAGATCACTTCTATGCCGAGGAATACAGACAGTATCACGATGTATACCATCTCTATGTGCAATTGTAAAAATTCCAGTATTGCGGTCATATGCAGGTTGTTGTTATTTCGATGGAATGCTATACGGCGGCGGGCTGCAGCTGTTTCACGCGGTCGTTCACAATGGCTCCGCCATGCACGATGCAGGCGCCTTTCACGATGTCGTCCTCAAAATTGAGTTGCAGCTGCCCTTCTTTGCTGATGATGAGCTTCAGGAAGTTGAGCACGTTGCGGGCGTAAAGCTTGCTGGCGTCCGCGGGGGCTTTGCCGGCGAGGTCTGAATCCCCGATGATGGTCACACCGTCATGCTCCACGGTTTCCGCGTTCTTCGTCAATGCCGTGTTACCGCCGGTGGCGGCCGCCAGGTCTATGATCACGGAGCCTTTTTTCATCTTCGCGATCGCTTCCTGCGATATCAGTACCGGCGCGGGTTTGCCGGGAATTTGCGCGGTGGTGATGATGATGTCTGCTTTGGCGGCGCTTTCCGCGATCTTCGCTTCCTGCTTCCGTTGGTATTCGGCGGACTGTTCCACGGCGTAACCGCCTGCCGCGGAGGCGTCCGCGGCGCCATCCACTTCCACGAAGCGCGCGCCGAGGCTCATCACTTCCTCCTTCACGGCCGGTCTTGTATCGAACACTTCCACTACTGCGCCGAGGCGCCGTGCCGTGGCAATGGCCTGCAATCCGGCTACGCCCGCACCGAGAATGAGCACTTTCGCGGGCGGAATGCTGCCGGCAGCGGTCATGAACATGGGAAAATAACGGCTATAGGTATACGCCGCAAGCAAAACAGCCTTGTAGCCGGCGATGTTTGCCTGCGAGCTGAGCACGTCCATGCTTTGCGCGCGGGTAGTGCGGGGAACGGTATCCAGACTGAAAACGGTGAATTGCCTGTCCGCCCACTGTCGCATCAGGCCGGGGTGATAAAGGGGCTGATATACGCCGGTCCATATTTTTCCGGCGCCGGCCTGGGCCCAGTCTTCCTGGTCGGGAGGGCGGATGGACAGCAGCAGGTCCGCCTGCCGCAGCATGTCCGCACGGGGTTTCAAAACAGCGCCTGCTTCCAGGTAGGCTTCATCGGTATAGTATGCGCCGGCGCCCGCACCGGCCTCCACCCAAACTTCCACTTGCTGCTGCACCAATTGTTTTACGACTTCCGGGACGAGCGATACCCTGTTTTCCCCTGCTTTTTCTTTGAGAACGGCCAAGATCATCAGTGATGGGTTTATGATGATGAAATTTACCGAAAAATTTTAACTTATGACACCGCTTCTCCTATTTCCTCTTTCACCAACGCGCCGATCGTTTTCACCCACAGCGGATGCGTGTTCAGGCAGGGGATCATCGTAAAGCTGTCGCCGCCATTACTGATAAAGGAATGTTTGCCTTCCACGCCGATCTCTTCCAGCGTTTCCAGGCAGTCGGACACAAAAGCCGGGCAGGCCACCAGCAGCTTTTTCACGCCTTCTTTGGGCAGCTGCTCGAACTTGTCCGCCGTATAAGGCTTTATCCATTCTTCCCGGCCGAGCCTGGACTGAAAGGAAACGCCCCATTTCTGTTTGGGTATGCCGAGCTTTTCCGCTACCAGTTCCGAAGTGATGATCACCTGGTGGCGGTAGCATCGGGTATGCGCTTTGGAGGCCACGTGGCAGCAATCATTGATTTTCAGGCAATGACTGCCGGTTACATCCCCTTTTCGTATATGCCTTACCGGAACACCGTGATAGCTGAACAGCAGGTAATCGAACTCCTGCTCTATGTATGGCCGCATGCTTTCAGCCAGTGCGTTGATATATTCTGGGCGGTCGTAATATGGTTTCACGATCTTCAATTCGAAAGGATAGCGTTTTTTCCGGTGGATGTCTTTCGCGTATTCCACCGCCGTTTCGTAGCTGCTCATGGCGTAATGCGGGTACAGCGGCACGAGGATCACTTCTTTGAGGCCGGGATGTTCTTTCAGGAGCTTGTCGTACGTCGCCTGCGGAGACGGTGTGCCGTACCGCATGGTGATCTCCACGGGGATCTCCAGGTCGTGCCACACGGCCTTTTGCAATTGGCGGGTGAGCACAATGAGCGGGGAGCCTTCGTCCCACCAGATGCTCTTGTACGCCTCCGCGCTTTTTTCCGCGCGGCGCGGAACGATGATCCCGCCAACAAGCAGCTTGCGCATCAGCCAGGGGTAATCGATCACCCGTTTGTCCATCAGGAACTCCAGCAGGTATTTCTTCACGTCCGGCACCGCCGTTGAATCAGGCGATCCCAGGTTCATCAGGATGATGGCTGTATCAGATTTTGCGACCATAGACCTTAAAAATTGTTGCAAAAGTAAGGGCTTTTCTACCTTTATAGGGCAACTTCTGTCATTAAATTGTTAGAATACCCGTGGCATGATCATGCTCACCAGGCAGTGTCACCGCATTGTTTAAAACCGCTGAAACATACGCCGGAACAGGCTATGCAAAACATGATCGAAATCATTTTTTTCTGTGTACTTTCACCATAGTTAGAAATGACACACTAGTGACAGCGACAGGCGCGGTTTTGAAGCGTATGCCAGTATTTTTGCACCCGGAAGCTTTTAAGAAAATCATGCAGGTCAATCAGCCTAAAGACATACAACATTTCCACATCGTCGGCATCAATTACAAGAAAACAGACGCTGCGATCCGGGGATTATTCGCGATCAATCAGGAACAATACGATCAATTGCTATGTGAAGCAACAGCGGCCGGTGTAAACGACCTCTTTGTTCTTTCCACCTGCAACCGTACCGAGATCTACGGATTTGCAGCCAGCACGGATATCCTCGCGGGCTTGCTGTGCAAGGTCACGCACGGCAACATGCAGGTTTTCAAAGAGATCGCTTACCACAAATCCGGCGAAGGCGCCGTGCGCCACCTCTATCACGTTGGCACCGGGCTGGATTCCCAGATCCTCGGCGACTACGAGATCATCGGGCAGATTAAAACAGCGGCCAAATTCGCCAAATCCCGCGGCTGCATCGGCACTTTCCTCGAAAGACTGGTGAACAGCGTGCTGCAGGTTTCCAAGCTGATCAAGAATGAAACCGGCCTCAGCTCCGGCACCGTGTCTGTTTCATTCGCGGCGGTACGCCTGCTGGAAAAGAAAGTCAAGAACATCCTCGATAAAAAGATCGTGCTGCTCGGCGTAGGCAAGATCGGCCGTAACACCAGCAAGAACATGGTGGAATACCTGGGTGTGAAGAATATCACGCTCATCAACCGTACCACCGCCGTAGCGGAAGAATTTGCCGGGCACCACGGGCTGCAGTATGCCGCTTTTGATGAAATGGACGAAGCCCTGCAGGAAGCGGACATCATCCTGGTGGCTACCAACGCCCCCCAGCCCACCATCACCCGCGCCAACCTGGACGGCTCCCGCCCCAGGCTCATCATCGACCTGTCCATTCCCTTCAACGTGGCGCCGGACGTAAGCGAGCTGCCCGGCGTGGAAGTGGTGAATGTGGACGAACTGAGCAAGGTGCAGGACGAAACCCTGCAAATGCGCCTCAACGAAGTGCCCAAAGCCATGGGCATCATCGAAGAGCACATGGAAGAATTCCTCTACTGGTTCAAGATGCGCAAACATGCCGTTGTACTGAAAGCCGTCAAGGAAAAACTAACGGAAATCCATACACGCGAAATACAATCACAGAAGAACGGCGCCTTATACAAGCTGGAAGACATCGAAGAAGTTTCCTCCCGCATCATCCAGAAAATGATCAATCTCATGGCCGGCAAAGTGCGCCGGGAAACCGACAAGAGCGATCAGTACATTGCCATGATCAATGATATTTTTGAGACCGGCGTTAATCAGGAATAGATAATGGATAAAGTGATCAGAATAGGCACCCGGGAAAGCCAGCTCGCACTGTGGCAGGCTACCCTGGTCAGGAATTTATTATCAGAACGGGGATATGCCGCCGAGCTGGTACCCATCAAAAGTGAAGGCGATATAGACCTGGTCACGCCCCTTTACGAGATCGGCGTGCAGGGCATCTTCACCAAAAGCCTGGACGTTGCGATGCTCAACGGCCGTATAGACATCGCCGTTCACTCCTTCAAAGACGTTCCCACCCAATTGCCCAAAGGCATCATCAACGCCGCCATCATAGAACGCGGCCCGGTGAAAGACCTGCTGGTGTATAAGCACGATACCGCTTTCCTGGATGATCCCGCTTACGTGGCGAACATCGCTACGAGCAGCATCCGCCGGAAAGCCCAATGGCTGCGCCGTTACCCGCAGCATCAGCTGCACAACCTCCGCGGCAATGTGAACACGCGGCTGCAAAAGCTCGCCGCCGAAAACTGGGATGCGGCCATCTTTGCCGCGGCGGGACTGGAAAGGATCGGCATACGGCCTGCCAATTCGGTGATACTGGACTGGATGCTGCCCGCCCCCGCGCAAGGCGCCATCGTTGCGGCCTGCCGCGGGAACGACGACTTCTGCCGGGAAGCCCTCAGCACCCTGAACCATAGGGAAACAGCCATCTGCACCGGCGTGGAACGCGAATTCCTCCGCACATTGCTCGGCGGCTGCACCACACCGATCAGCGCATATGCTTACATACAAAACGGACAGCTTCATTTTGAAGGTAATCTTTGCAGCCTGGATGGCGTAACTTCGATGACCGTTACCCGTTCCGTTCCCGTTGCGGCCGTTGAAGGGCTCGGCAGGGAAGCTGCTGTGGAAATACTGGAACAGGGCGGCGATGCCGTTATTGAAGCGATCAGGAATGTCCAGCGATAAACACCGCATATTAAGCACAAAGCCGCTTTCAGCGGAGCTGGTACAACAAGCCGCCGCACAGGGGATCGTTGTATCGGAAAAGGCTTTCATTGAAGTGCGGCCGGCGCTGACAGCGGCATCCGGAAAGCGGAGCCGCGAAATATTGCAGAACGGTGGCGTGATCGTTTTCACCAGCCCGAATGCGGTGAGGATCGTAGCGGAGATCACGGAGAACATGGATGCCGTCGTTTACTGCATCCAGGGCGCCACCCGCGAAGCCGTTGAACAACATTTCCCCAACGCCCGCATCGCGGGAACAGCAGCGGATTCCAAAGCGCTGGCAACGCTGGTCCTGCAGAACAGCACGATCACCTTCGTTGTTTTTTTCTGCGGAAACATCCGCCGGAACGAGCTGCCGGACATGCTGCGCAGCCGCAACGTGGATGTAGAAGAGATCCTGGTGTACGAAACGCTGGAAACACCGGCGCAGCTGACGGAGACATATGACGGCCTCCTGTTTTTCAGTCCGAGCAGCGTCAGCAGCTTTTTTTCCGGCAATACGCTGCCCGCGCAAACCGTCTGTTTCGCCATCGGCCATACGACCGCCGCGGCGCTGCGGAAAGTGACGGAAAACAAAGTGGTGGTGAGCACGGAACCCTCGGTGGACGCGCTGCTACAAACAGTTATTTTATATTTTGACAATATCAATTCCCAAGAATGAGCGGACTACAGAACGATCTGTTGCTAAAAGCCTTGCAGGGAACACCTGTTCCCCGCCCCCCGGTATGGATGATGCGCCAGGCCGGACGATTCCTGCCGGACTACATCAAGCTGCGCGATAAATATTCTTTCTTCGAAAGATGCCAGACGCCCGAGCTGGCTACCGAGATCACCGTAATGCCGGTGGACCAGGTAGGCGTGGATGCCGCGATCATCTTTTCAGACATCCTCGTAGTGCCGCAGGCCATGGGCATGGAAGTGCAGCTGGTGGAAAAAGTGGGCCCCCTCCTGCCCCAACCCGTGAAATCCGCGGGGGACCTGGACCGCATCGTGATTCCCGACGTGAACGACCGCCTGCACTACGTGATGGAAGCCCTCACGCTCACGAAAAAAACGCTCGCCGGCCGCGTGCCGCTCATCGGCTTCGCCGGCGCGCCCTGGACGCTGCTGTGCTACATGGTGCAGGGCAAAGGCTCCAAGACTTTCGATGAGGCCAAGGCTTTCTGCTATACACAGCCGGAAGTGGCGCACGAACTGCTCAACCGCGTAACGGAAACCACCATCGCCTACCTGAAAGCACAGGTGCTGGCGGGCGCGGACGTAGTGCAGATATTTGATTCGTGGGGCGGACTGCTGAGCCCGGAAGACTTTGAAGAATTTTCCTTACAATATATCCGCCGCATCGTGGCCGCATTGCAGGGCGTTTGTCCCGTGATCGTATTCGCCAAAGGCGCCTGGTTCGCGCTGGAAGAAATGGCGGCTACAGGTGCGCAGGGATTGGGGCTGGACTGGTGTATCAAACCCGCACTGGCCCGCCAGTTCGCCGGGCCTGCCGTCACTTTGCAGGGCAACTATGATCCGGCGCAGCTGATGCGCCCCATCCCGGAGATCACAAAATCCGTGCATGCGATGATCCGCGCTTTCGGTCCGCAGCGTTATATTGCGAACCTGGGCCACGGCATCCTGCCGAACATCCCCGTAGACCACGCAAAAGCATTCGTGGAAGCGGTGAAAAGCTTTGAAGCATGAGCATAAAAGATCAATTCATACCTTTCATCCACAACCTGCAGAACGAGATCTGCCAGGCAGTGGAGGAAATGGACGGCAAAGCGAAGTTCCGGGAAGACAAATGGGAACGGCAGGGCGGCGGTGGCGGCATTACCCGCGTGATCGCCGGCGGCAACGTTTTCCAGAAAGGCGGCGTGAACACCTCCGTGGTGCATGGCCAGCTGCCCGCCGTGATGGCGCAGCAGTTTTCCGTGCCGGGCGATAGCAGCTTCCTCGCCGCGGGCATCTCGCTGGTGATACATCCCGTCAACCCGTTTGTGCCTACCGTTCATGCGAACTTCCGTTATTTTGAATTGTACAGGGAAGATGGAAGTATTGCCGACAGCTGGTTTGGCGGCGGAGCGGACCTTACGCCTTATTATATTTTCGAGGAAGACGGCGCGCATTTTCACCAGAGCTTTAAGGATGCCTGCGACCCCTTCGGCAAAGCGCTATATCCGTTATACAAAAAGCACTGCGATGAATATTTCGTAAATAAACACCGCAACAACGAAGCCCGCGGCATCGGCGGCATCTTTTACGATTACCTGCGCCCGCAGCCGGAACGCCCCGCCGAACAGCTGCTGCAGTTCCAGTTCGCCAACGGCAATGCCTTTATCGGTTCCTACCTGCCCATCGTGGCAAAGCGGAAAGATATACCGTATACAGATGAACACGTGCGCTGGCAGGAATACCGCCGCGGCCGTTATGTGGAGTTCAACCTGATACACGACCGGGGCACTTTATTCGGACTGAAAACGAACGGGCGTATTGAATCCATTCTCATGAGCCTCCCCGAAAGGGCGCGCTGGGAATATGATTACCACCCCGCGCCGGGAAGTCCCGAAGCCACGCTGCTGGAATACCTGAAGCCGCGGGACTGGGTAAAAACTTAAAAAAGCTATAGCGATGATAAGAAGAAACAGAATATTACGCAACTCCCCCGCCATCCGCGCGATGGTAGCGGAAACGATCCTTACGCCGGCCGATTTTATCGCCCCGCTGTTCGTGACCGAAGGAAAGGGCGTGAAAGAGGAGATCGGCTCCATGCCCGGATACTTCCGGCATTCGCTGGACCTCACCGTGAAGGAAGCGCAGGACCTCTGGGCCATGGGCA
The DNA here is from genome assembly GCF_007992715.1 of Chitinophaga cymbidii. Classification (GTDB taxonomy): domain Bacteria; phylum Bacteroidota; class Bacteroidia; order Chitinophagales; family Chitinophagaceae; genus Chitinophaga; species Chitinophaga cymbidii. The sequence goes on along the minus strand of NZ_BKAU01000002.1, from coordinate 736,669 downwards.
TCAAAAGCGTGCTGGTCTTCATCAAATGCCCGGACGAGCTGAAAGATAATAAAGGCACCGAAGCCCTCAACCCGGACGGCCTCATGCAGCGCGCCGTGAAAGCCATCAAGGACGCCATTCCCGATATGGTGGTGATGACCGACGTGGCGCTCGACCCCTACTCTTCCTACGGCCATGACGGCATCGTAGAGGGACAGGAGATCGTGAACGACGCCACGGTGAACGTGCTCGCCGAAATGAGCGTGAGCCATGCCCGCGCGGGCGCGGATCTTGTGGCGCCCAGCGATATGATGGACGGCCGCATTCTCGCCATCCGCGAAGCGCTGGAATACAACGGCTTTTCAAAGACGGGCATCATGGCCTACAGCGCCAAATACGCCAGCTGCTTCTACGGTCCCTTCCGGGATGCGCTGGATTCCGCGCCGGGCTTCGGAGATAAAAAAACGTACCAGATGGACTTCGCCAATGCGCGCGAAGCGCTGAAAGAAACGCTGATGGACGTGGAAGAAGGCGCCGACATCGTGATGGTAAAACCCGCCATGGCTTACCTCGATATCATCCGTCTGATTAAAGACAGTGTGACCGTTCCCGTTAGCGCCTACCATGTCAGCGGAGAATACGCCATGATCAAGGCGGCCGCCAAAATGGGATGGCTCAACGAGGAAAAGGCCGTCATCGAAAGCCTCACCAGCATCAAACGCGCGGGGGCAGACCTCATTGCCACCTATTTCGCGAAAGACGCGGTGCAATTGTTGAACAAATAAAAACCCTCTGCATGTACACAAAAAGCAACGCATTATTCGAACAGGCCGGGAAAGTGATCCCCGGCGGGGTGAACTCGCCCGTCCGCGCATTCAAGAGCGTGGGTGGAACGCCTGTATTCATGCAGCACGCCAAAGGCGCTTATCTCTATGATGTGGACGGCAACCGTTACATCGACTATATCAACTCCTGGGGCCCGATGATCCTCGGCCATGCTTATGAGCCTGTTGTAAAAGCCATCCAGGAATATGCCACCTACTCCACCTCCTTCGGCGCGCCCACGGAACTGGAAGTAAAGGTAGCCGAGCTGATCGTGGACATGGTGCCGAACATAGACATGGTGCGGATGGTGAACTCCGGCACTGAGGCGTGTATGTCCGCCCTGCGCCTCGCGCGTGGGTATACCGGCCGGAACAAGGTGATCAAATTCGAAGGCAACTATCACGGCCATGCCGATTCTTTCCTGGTGAGCGCCGGCAGCGGCGTTGCCACGCTCGGCATACAGTCCGTTCCCGGCGTTACCACCGCCGTGGCGGAAGATACATTAAGCGTTCCCTACAATAACCTGCCTGCCGTTGAGCAGCTGGTAGCGGAAAATCCCGATCAGATCGCCGCCATCATCATCGAACCGGTGGCCGGCAACATGGGCTGCATTCTGCCGCAGCCGGGCTTCCTGGAAGGGCTGCGCGCACTTTGCGACGCCAACGGCATCCTCCTGATCATGGATGAAGTGATGACGGGCTTCCGCCTTGCCAAAGGCGGCGCACAGGAGCTGCTGGGCATTAAAGGCGACATCATCACCTTCGGCAAAATCATCGGCGGCGGCATGCCCGTAGGCGCTTTCGCCGGCAGAAGGGAGATCATGGAGCACGTTGCACCGGCGGGAAAAGTATACCAGGCGGGTACCTTGAGCGGCAACCCCATCGCGATGATCGCGGGGTATACGCTGCTGAAGACCTTACAGGAACATCCTTCGATCTATACACAGCTGGAAGAAAAGACCACGCAGCTCGCCACCGGGCTCCGCGAGGCTTTCGGCGCCGCCGGCGTTGTATACCAGATCAACCAGATCGGCTCCATGCTGTCCGTGCACTTTGCCGAATACCCGATCGTGGACTTCACCTCCGCTTCCGGCGCCAACAACGAGCTGTTCAGGCGCTTCTTCCACGCTATGCTGGAAAGAGGCGTTTACCTGCCGCCGTCCGCGTTTGAAACATGGTTCATCTGCCATGCGCTTACGCAGGAGGACATTGAGTTTACCGTGAATGCCGCCAAAGCGTCCATGCTGGCGATCAAATAAAGTAAATGAACTTGTGTATAAGCTGTCCCGCGGGGCAGCTTTTTTTATGCGCATTCCATAAAAAATCAACGCCCCGTTCTCACGAGGCGCTGACTATTTCTAACACTAAACAAACATTCGTTTTACTTCGATTTTGATTTCTCCTGCTCCTTCATTTTATCGAGATAGGATACTCCTTCCGTGATCCACTTCGGCGCGGTCTTTCCGAGCAGGTAATGATCAAACCATTCCCTTTGCCTTTTCTGGTAGTCGATCTGGTTTTCTTTTTTGGCGAGGCCGTGATTTTCATCCGCGTACACCAGCATCACATGCGGTTTTTCCATGCGGCGCATGGTGCCGTACATTTCAATGCCCTGGTGCCAGTCCACCGCCCCGTCCTTGTCGCCAAAAGCCACCAGCAGCGGCGCTTTGATATTGGCGGCCTGGTAGATCGGGGAGTTGCGCATGTGCTCCTGCATCCTTTCATACCAGGGGCCATCGAAGCGGCCCTGGCTGGTTTCGAAGATCTTCTGGTCCGGCACGCCGGAATTCCAGTAAATGGCGAGTGACATGCTGATGAGGTTCGTGAGCGGCGCACCGGCGCAGGCAGCTTTAAACAGATCGGTCTGCGTAATGATGAAAGAGGTCTGGTACGCACCCCAGCTGTGGCCCATCAACCCGATCTTGTCCTTATCTATCATGCCTGTTTTCAGCACTTCTTCCACGGCGGGCACCACGCAATCCACCGCGCTCATGCCGGGATCATTGATGTCATATACGATATCCGGGCGGAAGATGAAATATCCGCCGGTAGTGAAGTTGGTGGTATTGTACGCTCTCCGCTCCGATGGCTCCACGTACGCATGCACCGTGTTGGACAGCGTTTCGTAGATGTACACGATCATCGGGTATTTTTTGCCCGGCTGATAGTCCGCCGGGTAGAACAGCGCACCCTGCATTTTCTTGCCTTTCCTGTTGGTGAAAGACACCAGCTCGCTCTTGCCCCATTTGTAATCTTTCTGCTGTGCGTTGGTGGAAGCAATTTTCTGATCGCCCTCAAATCCTTTGGTAACGAACAGTTCAGGCGAGCGGTCATAATCCATCCGGGAGAAAAGATAAACGTCCGCATCCTCCGCTTTATCGGGGCGGGACAACATCATATCTTCATACAACACGCGGTTCAGCTTTCCTTTTTCCATCTTTGCGAAGCCGGTGAACTTGCTTTTATCTCCGTACAGGTAAAAGAAGATGGGCTTGCTGTCGTCCAGGAAAGGCTCTTTATCGTCCAGGCGCATCACGCGATGCTGGATTTCATCCGCCGTGCCGTTTGTCAGCTTGCGGAATCCTTTACCATCGGGCTTCACCGCGTACACATCATATTCATCGTACAGCAAAACTTCCTTATCGCCTTTCAACCATCCACCCATACCAAATGGCGGTTTTACAGCCGGATGATCGTCGCGGAAGTTCTCGAAAATGGTGGGGATGTTTTGCGTGAGGTTCGCCGTATGGCCGGTAGCCACGTTATAGGAGAACCATTGCTTATCCTTGTAATACAACGCGAATTTACCATCCGGTGAAAGCGCCGGAAGATGCCCGTTCTGCATGATGATCTTTTCTCCGATCAGCTTCCGCTCGCCGGTGCGGGCATTCACAAGATATACGTCTGTAAAGTCTTCCTTGAAAGCAGGCTTGTATTTTTTATCAGTGTAGTTCAGCGCGTAGGGATGGCTGCCGTAGAAGTTCGCCAGCGGCACGGTGTCGTTCGCCAGCTGGTGGAAGCTGTTGGCCGCGATATTCCACGCGGAGAGGTAGCTCTGATCTTTGTCTTTCGCATACGTGATCTTCTGGCGGGGCTGGATCTCGGCGTCTTTCCAGTGCCAGACATCTACTGCGGCGGGTTTCTCTTTGGAAGGTCTGGCGGCCGGTTTGCGTTCTTTTGCCGCAATGGCCGTATCGGCGCTCTTTTTGATCGCCGTATCGATGCTCCTTTCGACTGCCAGGTCGATGCCAGCCGAATCTTTTTGCTGTCCTTCTTTCTTGGAGGCAGTGTCTTTCTTTTCAGACTTTTTCGGCTTCGCCGTCCATTCATTGATATTGAAATAGGCAATCGCCAGGTTTTCGCTCAAACGAAGCGTGGACGACGGATTGATGCGCTGCCCTTTGGGAAAGGACGCCTGCGCGGTGGGATCGAATACGGCGAGCGACGGCTTTTTGTACAAAGGCGCGTAGACATATACTTTGGCATTCTCCTCTTCGTAATCCTCGTCCTTGATGATCTTGTAAAACGCCAGGCCATCGCCTTCCTTCGACCAGGTGAGCTTCGAGAATTTAAGCGTATCGCTGGCAATGACCTTGAGCGTGTAGTTGTTCAGGTTGAACAGTTCTACGGAATTGCCCGCCTGGTTGGCGGATTCCACGATATAGGCGAGGTAATCGCTTTTTTCGTTGAAAGCGTAATCCGTGACGTTGCCGATGGTGCGGGTAGTGCTGTCCGACAGGTTCTTCAGCAGCAGCACCGCGCCTTTGTCTTTATTGTCTTTCGGCGGCCGCAGGCTCACAGCGAGAAATTTTCCGTTTTCAGAGAACCGGAAAGCGCTCACATCGTCGATCACGGTCTTCTTGCCGGTTTGCAGGTTCAGCAGGCCCATTTTAAAGCGGACAGGCTGCCTTTGCTCGCGCAGCTTTTCGGCTTCTTTGTAGGCGACGCCGATACTCCAGGCCAGCCATTTATTATCTTTTGAAAACGAGGGCCGGGTACCGAACTCCAATGCGTAACGCTGGCTGGTAAGGCGGTTTACGATGTACAGGGAATCGTTGTCCTCCTGTACTTTCACTTCATAGGCCGCCCAACTCCCGTCCGGGGATAAAGCGGTGCCGGAGATGGATTGCCATTTTCCATAGTCGTCCGGGGAAAGATCTTTTTTTTGCTGTGCGGCAGCATTGAGGAAAAGGCCCATTGCCAGCAGCAGGGAATAGAAACGTTGCATGCGGTTGATTTAGATGATACTGTTGTAAACGCCTAAAAATAACGATTTAGGGAAACAGCCGTTCCCCCTTATGTGATGAATGGTGGTTTTAATGTTTTAATTCATGGGAAAAAAGCCACGGTAATAATTGCGGTTCGGCAAAGGCATTTTCCCAGCTGTTATGGCCTACGCCGGGGTATTCGGTATATTTCACGTCTGCTTTTTGCTCCTGCAGGCGGGCATAGAAATTCCGGGATGAAAAGGGCGGCACCACTTTGTCTTCCGCGCCATGGAAGATCCACAGGGCGGTGTGCTTTGCGTACCGGCTGCTGAGAGCTTCGTTGCCGGCGCCGCAGATGGGGAAAGCCGCCGCAAAGCGGTCCGGGAAGCGGGCCAGGATGTCGAACGTGCCCATTCCTCCCATGGACAGGCCGCCTACATAAACCTTTCTTGTATCTACCGATCCGGAGGCGGTGAGGCTGTCCAGCAGCTGGTGAACGAGCGCGGCGGGTTTGGTGGGCGGTGCGTCCGCGGGGAATTCGAAGCCGGCGAACTTGCCGGTGCTGTCGCGTTTCGGGCGGATGGGTGCCCACCAGGCGTCCTGTGCGCATTGCGGGAAGATCACGATGGCCGGGTATTTCTGACGGATGGTGTCGTTCAGGAACAGTTTGCCGCCGTGTTTGAGCTGGGCGAGGTTATCGTTCCCTCTTTCCCCTGCGCCGTGCAGCACGAGGATGAGCGGGTATTTTTTGGCCGCGTCGTAGTTGAGGGGCAGCAGGATGCGGTAGGGCAATACGCCTCCGTCGCGGCTGAACCAGCGGGCTTCATAGTCTTGCTGCTGCGCGGAAGCCAGGAAAGGGAGTGCCAGCAAAAAGTATAAAAGGATCTGTCTCATTGGAGTTCAATTGCGGTTGATACAGTAATTTACTAATTCGGCAGCAATTTATCAGCTCATTCCGCTCATCAGAATACTATATGATGAATTAATGCGCCTGCAATTTATCAGCATGCCGCCAATAAGCGCCTTTTCCCGGATCGAATGATTGTACGCTGGTACTTTCTCTTGTATCGATATGGATATTCGGGAAAAACTCCCGGTAACGCACGGCAAAGTAGACGGCGCCCTGTGTTGGGGCGGACACATCCTGGTAATTCAGCCGCACCTCCCGCGGCCTGCCCGTTTTGAAGCCTTTAAAGCTGCCCTGGAAATACTCTTCTTTTTCGAGGATGTGGGTGCCGGAGGGATCGAAATGGTAATAAAATTCACCGCCATACAGGGCGATGCCGAGGGGCTGCAGCGCCGGCAGCAGCCAGATGGAAACGGTTTTGTCGGCATGATACCGGATGAACTTGTTAAAGCGGGTATCCGATTTTCCGAGTATCAGTCCCGCCTCACGGTATGCATTATTAATGGCGCGGGAAACGCTGTGCAGCATGGCCGTGTCCGGCGGATCACAGACCACGTCTATCGTATCGTTCTCAAACAGTTTATAATGGAGCACCAGGTCATAGGCACTGTCGTTAAACTTGCCGTACACCGCATTCCAGAGGCTGTCCGTCCCTTTGAAGCAGAACCATTCGCGCCCCATGCGGGCCAGCTGGTCATACGTAGCCATGGTAACCAGCTCGGACATACGCCATGCGATGCTGTCGTATTCCACCATCCATTCAGCAATGGCTACCTTTTGCGTGAAAGCCTGATGGTTGAAGCGCAGGCGGTTCTTCGGTTGCGCCCATGCCGACTGGACCAGCAGCAAGGCTATCAACAATATCCTGGTTTTCATAGGTAAGGGTCTTTAACAATTATAAATATAATATTTTTTCACCATTCGTGGAATGATGATCGGGCAAAACGTGCATGCATTTCCACAAAAGCAGTTATAACACGGTTGTTTTCAGTGTGTTTCCGGCGCTGGCATAATCTTTTCGTTATATAAAGCTGAAACTAAATCCGACGAATATGAAAACACCAGCAATCTTATTAACGTTCGCCCTTGCAGGCATGATGGCAGCCTGTAATACCGGTACGCGTAACAATAACCAGGATTCCATTCCTGCCGAAGATACCGGTTTGACCCAGGATATGGCGCAGGATATGAACAGGGATGTGTTGAGCGATGATTCCCTCCGGGACGATTCCAAAAACATTACAAAAGCCGCGGAAGACGGCCTCTATGAAGTGAAGCTCGTTTCTTCCGGCAAGGCCAAAGCCAGCTCAGCCAGCGTGAAGAAACTGGCGGAGCATATGCAGAAAGCGCATGAGAAGCTGAATCAGCAACTGGCGGAACTGGCCACGAAGAAGAACGTGACCATTCCCACAGCACTGGAAGCATCCAAGGAAAAGGACATTGCCAATATCCTTGAAAAAACCGGTACAGACTTCGATAAAGCCTTTGTGGATGAGCTGATAGACAAGCACGAAAAGGCGATCGACCTGTTTGAGAAAACGTCACAGAATGCGCAGGACCCCGAGGTGAGGGACTGGTTTACGAAGACGTTGCCTGAACTGCGCAGTCACCTTGAAATGGCAAAAACGGAACAAGCGAAATTGAAATAGCAATAGCATAAGTCTCGATTAGGTTGCTCCGGCTCTTTTGGGCCGGAGTTTTTGCTTTTGAGAGGTCGCCAACGCCACCCTTGCCGCGGCTTGCCCCCCTCTGCCAGCCGCGCGTGGAATTGAACTTCAGGGGGAAAATCTGGGAAAAATGGTACTTTTGAGGTCAATAGATGTAATCTTACTCATCCCTGTATGGAGCAAACCGGCCAAACAATCCTGTCTATTGTCAAGTTTGAAGAGCTGTTCCGGAAACACTACAAGTTGCTGTGTTTGATCGGTAAACAGCTGGTTGGTGATTTGGACGTTGCGAAAGACCTGGTACAGGAATTCTATATTGATTTCTGGAGACGCCGCGAGGAGCTGCAGCTAACAGGCTCTTTCCAGTCATATGCAACACGCGCTGTTAAGAATTTATGCATCTCTTACCTGCGCGAGCGAGACGCAACCGAGGCGAAAAAAGATCAGTTGAAAGTTGCCGGGAGTTATGATCCGCTGCTGGAAGCCGAGTTGCAATCTGACCGGGAGAACCTGGATGAAAAACTAAAGGCTTCTATAGAAAAACTTCCGGCAGCGTGCAGAGATATATTGATGCTCCATAAATTTGAAGGCCTGACCTATGCCCAGATTGCCGAGCGGAACCAGATCTCGGTGAATACGGTGAAGACCCAGATAAAAAGAGCCTACGCTTTTTTACGGGATGAGCTGCGAAATCAACCGCTCCTCTTTATTTATTTTATCGTATTGTATTCGAAAGGTATCCCCATCGCGTAGTGATAAGCCCCGGTTTTCCCCCTTCCCGCTTATATAATTCCCTGTTTTAATGTGTCCCCGGCAATCATTGCCTCTGATAACGGGGAGCAAAATTTTTTGCATTGTTTGTCACCCGCCGGTTTATTTTTTACGACATATATTTAGATGATGAGCAAACCAGACAATATCGACCAGCCAAAGTGGGAACAAGTTCTTCGTTCGCTTGCACAGGGAAATGAAGTAAGTGAAGACCGCTTCAAAGAATTGACTGCCGAGGAAAGAGCCTATATCTCGGAAATCAACAACCAACAAAAGTTAAAAGAGGCCGTGGCTGATCTGGAAGCAATCGATCTGAGCGCTGATTGGCATGCCATGGGAGGCCGGTTGGAAGAAGAATCGGGCAGCAAACGGCTCGTTCCGCTGTTATCGAAATGGGTGCGCTATGCAGCTGCCGTGCTGTTGCCGCTTGCGGTTGCGCTGGGTATCTATACCTACCTGCCGGATCACAAAAAACAAGCGCCAACGGTTGAAAGCCAACCCAATATGCCATCCAAAGACGTGACTTTAATACTGGGAGACGGTAGCAAAGTTGCGCTGAAGCAGCGTCAATCCATTAAAAACCCGGATGGAACGCAAATCCACACAGACGCTGAAAATGCCCTGGTTTATCAGGCAAATGAGCATAACGCCGGCACCGCGGTGTTTAATACATTAATTATTCCCAGGGGCAAAACTTACAAATTGATACTGGACGATTTAACGGAAATATGGCTGAATGCAGATTCCCGTATCAGGTATCGGGCGAATTTTGCCGGCACCGCTACACGCGATGTCTATCTGGAAAAAGGGGAAGCATATTTTCAGGTGGCCCCAAACACAGGGAAACCGTTTATCGTACACAGTGGACAGATGAACGTGCAGGTGTTGGGTACTGCATTTAACATGCATACCTATTCGGGCAGCATTCTGACCACCCTCGTGGAGGGGAAGGTCAAGATAGCATCGTCCTCATCCGGGAAACAGCTCATATTGAGCCCCGGTCAGCAGTCCGGTTTTGATAAAAATACCGGCAGCCTTACAAAACAGGACGTGGATGTTTTTCCATCTGTAGCCTGGAAAGACGGGATGATCGTATTCGCGAATCAGACGATGGGCGATCTGATGGAGCAACTGGCCAGGATATACGATTACGAGATTGAATTTAAAGATCAGGGATTGAAACAATTACACTATACGGGCCGGGCCGATCGAGCCGAATCATTGCAAAATATTCTGGGGATTATCGAGGAAACATCAGCGCTGAAATTTACCATCAAAGACAGGACCGTTATTGTAGATAAGCCATAAATTATAAGAATAAAGCCAGGTTTAATAAATCAATTGCCCGACCGGGCAACAGGGACTTACTGTGTTCAAACTAAACTCAACCAAGATTAATGAAAAAAGAATGCCAGGAACTTGTTGGTGGAAAAAAAATCCCTAAAATGTTCTTCAGGAGAACAGCCTTTTTGACCTTCCTGTTTTTTGCCCTTTCAATCAATGTCATGGCGCAATTCCGGCAGAAAGTGAGCCTGAACCTCAGGAACGTTCAGCTTTCAACAGCGCTTGATGCCCTTCAGAAACAGGTGAAGGTTTACATCGTTTACAATCACGAAGAAGTAAATGCCAAACCTAAAGTTACGTTGAAGGTAAAAGATCTCGAGATCAACGACGTACTGGAGCGGTTGCTGGCAGGTTCGGGACTCAGGTTCAGTATGCGGTCGAACAGTATCGTCATCGGCCCGCAGATCGAAAAACCCCAAACTGCCACACCCTACCAAAACGTCATTACCGGGGAAGTGGTTGGCGAAAACGGGAAACCATTACCCGGCGCTACCATAGCGGAACTAGGCGCCGACCGTGGAACGATAACCGATGAAAACGGGCGCTTCCGGTTCGAATTGGCGGAAGACGCCGTATTCGTTGTTTCTTACCTGGGAATGGCCGATCAGCGGATCTATGTAGCGGGGAAAACAAGTTTCAAAATCGTCATGAAGCCGAAAGACGCCACCATCGACCAGGTGGTGGTGACAGGTATTCCTTATAACCGGCGGGCGGAGAGTTTTACCGGGGCTGCTACAAAATTCACCAGGGAAGAGCTGCTAAGGGCCGGCAACGTGAATATCTTTCAGAGCCTGAAAAACCTCGAACCCTCCCTGAACATCCAGGATAACCTTGCATTTGGCTCGGATCCGAATAAAATGCCGGAAATGCAGCTCAGGGGCGTATCCTCCTTTCCGGACCTCAAGGGACAGTATGCAACCAGCCCGAACCAGCCGTTATTTATCGTTGACGGTTTTGAAGTAACCATCGAAAAAGTGTCGGATCTCAATATGAACAGAATTGAATCCCTCACTATTCTGAAAGATGCATCTGCTAAAGCGCTATACGGTTCCAGGGCCGCCAACGGCGTTATCGTTATTGAAACGGTAAAAGTAAAACCGGGTGAACTGCGAATCAACTATACCGCCACCGTGGGGCTGGAAGTCCCGGACCTCGGAAGCTATAACCTGGCAAATGCCTCGGAAAAAATCGACCTGGAACGGCAGCTTGGCGCATACGACAGGCCACAACCGATCGTAGGACTTGAGTACGATAGCCTTTATTATGCGAATCTGAAGGAAGTACAAAACGGGGTAAATACGGATTGGCTGGCACAACCCGTCAGGATAGGGATATCCAATAAGCATACGTTGGGCTTTGAGGTGGGTGATGACAAACTGAGAGCCGGACTGACCTTCTATTCGAACAATATCCAGGGCGTGATGAAAGGCAGCGAACGCAAAAGCATGGGCGCCGCTATATCACTTACTTACCGGTATAAAAATATCCTCTTCAGAAACCTGCTTCAATATACCGGGGTAAAAGCGGCCAATTCCCCATATGGCGAATTTTCGGAGTACGCAAAGTTGAATCCTTACTGGCGGCCTTTCAATCCCGACGGCACCGTGCGCAAGTTCCTGGGCATCGGTCCTGTCCTTTCTGAATATGTGTATAACCCTATGTATAACGCTACGCTTAATACCGCATCTACTTCAGCATATACGGATTTTACGAACAATACTTACCTGGAATGGACATTGAATAATAGTTTGAAAGTGATTGGCCGGGTTGGATTTGCCAATACCGTCAATGGATCGGAAATATTCATGCCGGGCAGCCATACCCTGTTTAACAATTTCACGGGCGATAACCTGTTTTTGAAGGGGACCTATGATAAAGGTCATGGCAAATCTTCGATGTTAAGCGGCGATATCAACGTGAACTATTCGAAAATATGGGGAAAGCACATCCTGTATACTAACATTGGCGCGAATATTCGTGAAGATAATGCCGAAAATTACCTGTATAGCGCAATAGGTTTTCCGAACGACAAAATGGATAACATCATTTTTGCCAAGCAATACGCGCTCAACGGTAAACCTTCCGGCACGGAGGCCATCGACCGTGAACTGGGCGGACTGGCGGCGGTAAACTATGCTTTTGACAACAGGTACCTTGTTGACTTATCGATACGTACCACCGCTTCGTCGCAGTTTGGCGCGGAAAACCGCTGGGGCACTTTTTGGTCTGCCGGTGCGGGCTGGAATTTGCATAATGAAAAGTTCCTGCTGGGGAATAATACCCTTACCCACTTGAAGCTGCGTGGTTCCATGGGCTATACCGGATCGCAGCATTTCAACTCCTACCAGGCAATGTTGCTGTACAGCTACTTTGTTGACAATTCCTACCAGGGCATGCTCGGCACGTATCTGAACGGGCTGGCCAACAAGCACCTGAAGTGGCAGCAGAAACTCGATTATAACGTTGGGCTGGACGCAGAGCTGATGTCGCGTTTGAATGTGCGTGTCGATGTTTACAACGCGATCACGACCAACCTGCTGACAGATATTACCACTCCCCCGTCACTGGGTTTCGCATCCTATAAAGCCAACCTGGGGCAGATCCGCAATTCCGGAGTGGAATTTAAACTGAACTACCGGCTGCTGGCCAATGCATCCATCAGGAGATCGCTTAACCTGTTCGTGTCGGGTATCTCGAACAAGAACAAAATCGTAAAGATCTCCAACTCGTTGCAGAGCATTACAAAAGAACAGGATGAACTTTCCGCTAACAGCAATAAACCGTTTGTCAGATTCCAGGAAGGCCAGTCGCTCGATGCCATATGGGCCGTGCCTTCCAGGGGTATCGATCCTGCCACGGGCAAGGAAATATTCGTGAAAGCCGATGGAACACTCACGGATGTATGGGATGCCAATGACAAAGCCGTTGTAGGCGTAAACCAGCCTACCCTGTTTGGAAACCTCGGGGCGAATTATGAGTACAAGGGCTTCAGCATCGGCGTCATTGCGCAGTACCGGACGGGCGGACAGATCTACAACCAGACGCTGGTTGACAAGGTAGAGAACGCGCAATTGAATTATAATGTTGACAAGCGTGCCTATTACGACAGCTGGAAAGCGCCCGGCGACAATGTGTTGTTCAAAAGCATTGGAACGTCCAACGCGCTCACCCTGGCTACTTCCCGGTTTGTGCAGGATTTAAGTGAATTGAACATATCCTCGGTAAACATCGGTTACGATTTTTACCGGTTCAGTTTCGTTGAGGCATTAAAGCTGCAGCGCCTGCAGGTCATGATCAACATGAATGATGTGTACCGGTTCTCTAACGTGCGGCTGGAAAGGGGAACAGCTTATCCTTTTGCCCGTTATGGTTCATTTACCGTTATGGCTAACTTTTAACCGCACATTTTAAATCAATAAGAAATGAGAAATAGATGGATTATAGGCTTAACCGCCATCATGGCGATGCTGTTTGCCGGTTCATGTAAAAAATGGCTGGATGTGCAGCCCCGTACCAAGATCAAATCTGATGTACTGTTGCAAACCGAGCAGGGATATAAGGATGCATTGATTGGTTGTTATACGTTGATGAAGTCACAGTCATTATACGGCCGCGAATTGACTTTCGGCTTTATGGAGGCCGTGGCCCAGCAGTACGATACGTATAACAATTCCACTTACGGCAATGTGTCCCAGTTCAAATATACCACTGATGCGGCGGTGCGCGCCCAGATAGACGGTATCTGGAATGGCATGTATAATCTGCTGGCAAATGTGAATAATATCCTTGATAATATCGATAACAATAAAGGCATATTTACGGGAAATAATTACCGGATCATTAAAGGGGAAGCGCTGGCGCTGCGGGCCTTTGCCCATTTTGACCTGTTGCGTTGTTTTGCATCCGCGGATCTGACCAAAACAGCCATTCCTTATGTCAATCGCCTTTCCAATGATGTGGTGGCAAGATCTACCGGCGAGCAGGTAATGGCCCTTGTCCTGAAAGACCTGGAAGATGCGGCTGCCAACCTGGAGGCGGACCCGATAAGAACAGGCGCCAAGAAGTCGACGGCCGACGAGTTTTTAAACAACCGCCATCAGCGCCTGAACTACTTTGCGGTAAAAGCCATTGCAGCAAGAGCATGTCTTTGGAAGAATGATAAGGTCAACGCGCTGGCGTACGCAACAGAGGTAATGCAGGCGGGAGAACAATATTTCCCGTGGATACAGACCGCTCATATTTCCAGCTCTTCAGACAGGGACAAAGACTTTACTTTTTCCACCGAAAATCTTTTCGCGCTGAACGTTTTTGACCTGAAACCGATAACCAACAGGTGGTTTTTTGCGGCTACTCCCACGGACCTGCTGTTTAGAGGGTCTTACTATTATGAGGAAATGTTTGAAAAAAGCACGATCGGCGCAAACGACTACCGGTTGATCTTCACTTCAAGGTTGTCCGGCTGGGATTATATCCTATACAAATTCTTTCAACCTGATAACTATAATGTAGCGTACGCTTCCATGATCCCGCTTGTGAGACGTTCGGAAATGAACTATATCGCTGCGGAATGCTATGTTGGAACAGACAACAACAAGGCCGTAGCGTTGCTTAATGAGGTAAGATCTCACAGGGGAATAACCACGCCGCTTTCCGGCTCGCTGACAGATGGGCAGGTCAGGGAAGAGATATTGAAAGAATACAGGAAGGAATTCCAGGGCGAGGGACAAATGTTCGGATACTGCAAGAGAACGAAGATGGAGTATTTCCCGACGCATTATATCAGCCTGACGGATGAACAGCTCGTATTCCCGATGCCTGAAACCGAGATTGAATTCGGTAAATAGAAATAAATAGAGATTGCTAAACTTTAATACGATTAAAAATGAAGGCAATAATCGAAATATACGGAGCGCTTCTTTTCTTCATGATCGCATTTGGCGCATGTGCGAAAAAAGACATTCCCGCTTACGAGAATGACGCACGGTTGTTTTTCCAGATCCCGGGGACTGGCAGTACCGCGCTGCGCGATTCTATCATCTATTCGTTTCCCGCCCATCCGAATGTCGGGGACCACGATACGCTCTGGTTCAATGCCAACATCATGGGCAATGCGGCTCCCGTGGACAGGGAAATAGGAATCGGGATAAATGCCGCCGGAACAACGGCGGTGGAGGGCACGCATTATAAATTCGAAAGCAGGATACTGCCGGCAAATGCTTTTTCCGTACGTATTCCCATCCTGATTTACAGGGAGGGTTTAAAGGACAGATCGGTAAGGCTGGAAATAGAGGTGGCCGAGAACCAGCATTTCAAAGCAGGCTATGAACGGTATCGGAAAGCCGTATTTATCTGGGGCGATAAATTTATGAAACCGGATATCTGGGACAAGTCCAATTACCGGAATGCCTTTGGCGAATTTACGGAAACCCGGTATGCTTTCATCCTGAAGGCCTGCAATATAACCGAACTTCCTGACCCGATGGACCTCGTGCTGCTGGGTTATTATAATGCGGTAGTGCGGGAGGCGTTGCTGGAATATAACTCCACTCCCGGAAATGAAGCCCTTAAAGATGAGCTCGGAAGTGTCGGGTTCCCGGTATTTACAGGTATAGGCAGTAATGGTTGATTAAATAGATAATAGTAATGAAAAGATATAACTACTGTATGGCAGTTCTGGCTGTAGCTGGATTGTGTTTGTCCGGCTGCGTCAAGGATGAAGGCAATTACGATTATAAAGACTTAAGCACCCGCTTTGTGGATACAGCGGCAATGCCGAATACTTTCTATGTCAAGCAGAATGAAAGCGTGGAGGTGGATGCCATAAGCGCTCCGGGCGCTCCCGTGAACCTGGAATATGAGTGGCGGTTGGTGCAGCAGAGCTATACGCCGGACCCGGCAACAGGGGCTTTCTTTAACAAGTTGCTGGGCCATGCAAAGAAGCTGTCTTATAAGGTGGTGGACGCTCCCGGGAGTTATGTGCTGGCATTGTATGTGAAGGATATGGCAAACGGCGGCATTACGCAAATGGTTAAAATGCCGTTTACGATCGGCTCTTATGCATCACCGGGATGGATGGTCATGCACGGGAATAATACCGAAAGCGATATCAGCATTGTCGTGAATAATAAATTACTGGGCAGTGTATTGCCCGATAACACGGATTACGTGCAAGCCAACGTGTTTTCAGAAACCAACGGTGAAAAAATACCGGGCCAGGGCGCGAATGTCGTAGCACTGAGCCACAACTGGATTGGTGTATTCACGGCAACCGGCCAGGGAGGATACCGGGTGAGCGGGAATGACCTGCGGATCAAATATAGTTACGCCGACATGTTCATCAACCCGCTTTCGGCGGCCGATATCGGGTTTCAGACATTTGAAAAATGGGGTTACAATGAACTGCTCGTTAATAAGGGTGATGTTTATTTTATTCCGCAACCTTCACCGGATGTCTATAGCAAGTTTGGCATTAAATGTTTTGGCGAAGATTACAAAGCCGCGCCTTTTATGGCTACGATTTTCAATTGGGCCTACTACGGGGTGTTTTATGACAAGAAGAATCAGCGCTTCCTGTATATCAACTACGAACGAAATGTAAAGCAATTTAACGCGCCGGGCGCGACGGCTAAATTTGACATGAGAAATGTGGGGAAAGAGATGGTTTACGCGGAACACGGGTTTGAGGGGAGATGGTTTTGCGTCATGCAGGATGAAGCCAACCCTGATTCCCGCGAGTTGTTTGTATGCAGGTTCGATGAGTATGACGATGGAAACAGGGGCGTAGACCGTATCGATATCAGCGCGGCTACCGGGCTCAATGCAGCGAAATTCTTCGCTTTCGGAGATAAGGCCAATGTCATGTACTACGCTACCGATAATAAAATTTATCAGAACAACTATGCGGGCGACCGCTCCTCCACGCTAAGGTACGACCTGGCGGCATCGTATCCCGGCCATGTGATTACAGGCATGAAGTTATTGGAGGTGAATAACCATAATTATGATGGAAAAATCCTTTATGTGGCGCTTTACAATCCCGCTACAGGCGCGGGAACATTGCTGCAGATCGATGTGAACGAGGTGAGCGGTGTTTTCGGAGCAATAAAGGAGTATACCGGTTTTGGCAGAATAGCAGGAATGAATTATAAATCCAACTAAAAAAATAAGCTCAAGCATGAAGAATATCCGAGTAAAGTGTATGGTGGCCATTGCAGGCCTTTCCCTGGCGGTTGTGCCGGGAATGGCGGCCGAGCAGCCCTATTGCGTGGTTAAAGGTAAAATTGATGGTATTAGCAAGGAATCCAGGATCATTGTGCAGCGCAACGGAGGAGACCATGGGGCGGACGTGCGCATCAAACAGGCGGTCATTAAGGCCGATGGCGCATTCCAGTTCACGCTTCCGGAAGCGGTGTGCAACCAATTGTATGATTTTCGGATTGAGGGGATGAGAGGGTCCTTTATTTTCGTGGCGGAGAAAGGACAGGTGAAAGTTGCCGGCGACATCAAAAAAATGTACATGGCTGAAGTAAGCGGAACGCCGGAGAACGACCGTTGGAACGACTATCAGCATTTTACCCGCAGACAGACTATCGTCAGCAATGACATGAACATGAGCGGAGACAAGTACAGTCAGGAAGAAAAGGCCGCTATATTCAACCGGCTTCAATCGGAAAGTAAAGCGTACGCGGATTCTTTGGCCAATAATTACCCGGGGTCCATCGTTGCATTGTACGTGGCCAAAATGCCGCTGATGATGATGAAACACAGCCGGATCGATAGCGTGCTGAACGTGTTTGCTCCCCATTTTTCCAGGCACCCCTACTATCTGCAAATGAAAAAACGCGCGGATATACTGCGGAAAGTGGCCCCGGGCGCAATCGCTCCCGACTTTAACGTGCTGCAGCCAGATGGAAAATCTAAAATCGCATTGTCTTCCTTCCGCGGAAAATATGTGATGCTGGATTTCTGGGCTTCCTGGTGCGTTCCCTGTCGCGCCGAAAATCCGCACACAAAACAATTATATGAAAAGTACCGCTCGCGCGGCCTTGAAGTGATCTCTTTTTCACTGGACCATGAAATTGCGCTCTGGAGGGAAGCGATCGCCAAGGATGGCATGACGTGGAAAAATGCGTCGGACCTGGTGGGAGGCCTGAAATCACCGGTGGCTAAATTATACGGGATCGACGGGATTCCCGCCATCTGGATCATTGATCCCAAAGGGAAAATTATCGCGGAAGGCGTAAGAGGGGAAGCACTCGAAGCGCTGCTGACCTCCATATTCAGCCAGGAATCCAAATTGTAACCCACCTCCACACCAAAACAGAGATTAAAATTGAACATGTACAGGAAAACCATTGTGCGCTGGTCACTGCTTGGCGTACTGATATTGTCTTTTGCCGGCCGGTTGCGGGCGGACGAAGGCATGTGGCTGCTGGCGCTGTTGAAACAGTACAATGCAGAAGAGTTGAAAGCAATGGGGCTGAAAATCCCGGTCGAAAAGCTGACCGGTGAAAGTGAAGGCGCGCTGAGCGAAGCGGTAGTCGCTTTTGGGTCCGGATGTACCGGCTCGTTCATTTCAGGATCGGGATTGGTACTGACGAATTATCACTGCTCTTATGGCGCCATTCAGCAGTATTTATCCCTGTCTAACGATATCACAGGTAATGGGTATTGGGCCGCCAGACCAAGTGATGAGCTTGCCGTGAGCGGTCTGGCGATTACCATCAATAAAAAGATCGTGGACGTAACGGCCGAAGTGAAGGCGCAGTTGCGGGACGCAGTTGACGCTAATAGTGTAAAAAAGGCCGTGGCTGCGGTCGCCGGTAAATATGAGCGGCAGCATCCCGGTTATCATATCCTCATCAAACCTTACAGGAACAACACGTTGTTTGTGCTTTTCCTGCAGCTGCAATACAGGGACGTCCGGTTAGTAGGCGTCCCTCCCAGGAACGTAGCGAAATTTGGCGGAGAAACCGATAACTGGATGTGGCCCCGGCAAAGTGCGGATTTCGCATATTTCAGGGTCTATGCAGACAAAAATGGGAGGCCTGCTCCCTATTCCAGAAGCAATGTTCCCTTGCAGGTAAAAAACTACCTGCACATTTCAACCGGCGGATATGAAAAGGGCGATTTTGCCATGTCGATGGGATACCCGGCGCAGTCGGAGCGCTATGCTACTTCTTACCAGATCCGGCAAAAGACGCAGGTGCTGAACCCGCCGATGATTGCCGTACGCGCGGCTACGCAGGCGATTTTAGAAAAGGGAATGGAGAAGAGCCAGGCCTTGAAGCTGCTGTACGCCGAAAAGTATGCAACCTCTGCCAACTATTACAAGAATGCTGTGGGGATGAATTTCTGGGTAGACAAGTTGCATATCCTCGATAAAAAAGAGGCTTTCCAGGATGACTGGTGGCGCTGGGCAATGGAGGACGAGACAAGAAAAGCCATGTATGCAAATACTTTGCAGGAGCTGAAAGCACTAACGGAGGCCAATGACCGGTTAAAAAGGGCGCATGCGTATTATACGGAATGTTTCTCAACATCCAGTGATATTGCCCAATTCCTTACGGCGTTTGGCGCGGGGTTTTATAACTATAATGCCAACCGGAAAAAATACCCTGAGAGCAACAGGAACCTGGTGGTTAACACACAACTGTATTACAGGAAAATGGATATGGCTGTTGAACGGCAGATTACAAAGGCCATGTTGAAAATAATCAGGGACAGCCTGCCGGCGGACCTGCAGCCGGAAATATTTGCAGTAAAACATCTGCAGTCCAACGAGCAGATCGATCACTATGTGGAAGAGGTGTTCAAAACGTCGTTTTTTGCGGATTCAGTGAAAATCCGGGATTGGTTTAAAAGTACGTCGGGCTCCGTAACCAACGATCCCCTGGTGGAGCTGATGGAATCCATTGAGAAAAAGCAAAGGGAAACGTACCGGTTGGCAGAGTCCAACGCGCGCAGAATTTCCGCGCTCACGACAGCTTACTATAACAGCGTTTGCGAGTTTAAGGCCGGCAGGTACTATCCGGATGCCGACAGGACGATCCGCCTTTCCTATGGAACCGTGTCGGACCTGGTGATCGGCGGGAAAGCCGTGCCCTGTCAAACCACACTGGACCACCTGGTGGCGAAAGCGGATACGGTGAATAGGGATTACCTGTTAAACGGGGATTTAGCCCGGTACTGGAAGCAAAAGGATTATGGGAAATACGGTGTGAACGGAACAATGCCGGTTTGTTTTATCACCAATGGTGATGTTACGGGCGGCAATTCGGGGAGCCCGATGCTGAATGCGCAAGGCGAGATCATTGGATTAGTATTCGACTGCAACTGGGAATCCATGACCCGGGAGTTTAATTACGAGAAAGACCTTCACCGGGTGATATGTGTCGATGTTCGCTATTTGCTATTCGTAACATCAAAGTTTTCAGGAACACCCAGGGTCATCGCTGAAATTGAACAGGCTAATCAGGCTGCGTGAACCGCCATCTCATGAAAAATCAGGAAAATACATGAAACAAATATGCAAACCATTGCTCGTCATTGTTTACACGCTGTTGTTTGTCAGCCAGGCCTTTGCCGGAGGTGGCATCCCCACAACCGTTAAGGGAAACATACGAGGATTCGATGTTGAACAGATTCAATTAAACAGGCGCGAATCCATCCACGGGTTCCAGGTAATAGATTCTCTGGGAACCGATGGACAGTTTCAGCTTGACATGAACCTGGCTACCGCCGGATTTTATGTGTTGACCAGTGAGGAAGACAGGCTGTTTATGTTGGAAATATACCTCCGGCCAGGGGATCAGCTTGTCCTGGAAATGAATAAAGAGCAGGTTGCTTTTACCGGCAAGGGAAGCGTGCTCAACCAGTTTTTGCACGACATCAGCGGGAAATCGTATACGGAACAGGTGGCTGCCATCGAAGGAATGGCCAATCCCGAATTGGTCCGCCACAAGGCGCTGTTGAAGGGGAATGCGCAAGGAGCTTATCTGAATAAGGTTTTTGGTCCGCTGGTGGAGGCCAAAATACATGGGGCGGATCCCGGGATACAGGAAGCGGCTTTTACCGGTTTGAATATCCGTTTAGTCCCTGAGATCATGGTGTATCCCAACTGGCTGCAAACCATCACGGAATTAATGTATGCCAAAATGAAAGCAGGCGAGCTGAAGGTCCGCAGAGCGGAAACCTGGGTCGCAGATTTTGGCAGCGCAATTGAAAACCAGCAATTGAAGGAAGCATTTATGACCGCCGCCCTTAGCTATTCCGTATCGAACGGGGACCTCGTATCTATTCAGGCGGAAATCAGGGAAGCATTGCCATTCATTAAGGATAAAAGCAACCTTGCGAAGATCAATGCGCTGAAGCCCAAAATAGTTCGCTGGAAGGCCTTTTTCAGGAACGCATTGCCGGGAACGGATATGAGCCAATATACCTTTCAGAATGTGAAAGGAGAAACGGTATCGATCAAGGATTATCGCGGCAAGCTGATCTATGTCGACATCTGGAATACCGGTTGCAAACCATGCATTGCGGAAATGCCCTACCTGAAGGAATTGGAACATGAATTGAAAGGACGGGATATTGTGTTCCTTTCCGTGTCCTGCGATAATAGCACGGAACTATGGAAGAAATTCATGCAGAAACGTAACATGAATGGCGAACAACTCATTATGATCGGGAAAAAGGACACTTTCTTCGACAGAATTGGAATGGGAGGGGTTCCACGCTTCGTGATCCTGGACAAAGCAGGCAAGATCATAGATTATAATTCCTGCAAGCGCCCTTCTAACCCGATATTGAAAATTTACCTGGAGGAATTATTAACTAAATCGGCATCATGATAAGATACTTTTCATTCCTTGCTATTATTATTTGTTCCGTTCTAACGGTCAGTGCCCAGGTAACGATGATTAATGGTATTTCAAAAAGAACCAGGCGGGAACCTGTAAAATTATTCAGCGTAACGCAAGGTCAGATGACGGAGGTGGCGGTGGTGACGCCGGCTGCCAACGGAGCTTTCAGCTTTACATTCAAGCCGCTTTACAAGGGGTATTACCTGGTGGGTGTTGGAAGTGTTAATAATGGAACGCAGGATAAGTTTAAAGTGTATGTCAAAGGTGATGATCAGATCAACCTGGAGTTGACAAACGCAGGGTACATGCTTGTGGGGAGGAACAACAAGGAAAACCAGGTATTGGAGCAATGGTATAAAACAGCCTGGAAGCTCGAGCGTAAAACCGTTTACTTCGATCGCGGTCCGAGGTCTTTCGCCGGATTTTTTCCCATCCTCGAGGAAACGGTGGAAAAGGCCCGAAACTGGAGCAACCTCCATCAGACAGGTAATGTGGAATTCGACGCGTTAATGAAGCATACGGTAGATTATGACCTCGGGTATTATGCGCTGACCTTATTGCTGTATCCGACGGCGTCCAAGCCTCGCGAAGAGGACTATTCCCCCTATGTCACGAACTTTGATGCGGATCAATTCCTTCAAGACGAAGTCCTGCTTCGGTTTCCTTATGGTTTAAAAATGCTCGGCCACCTGGTGGCGTTTAAGAATAAAGGTCTGGATAATGATTTTGGGAGCCGTGTAATGTCTATTCCAAACGATCGTTTGAAAGGGGACTACGCCCTGGCTTATGCTGCCACGGCAAAATCGTATGCCCGGTTTGCGGAAATTGCTGCCCAATACGGCAAATATTTTGTCCGGGAGGATCAGCAGTCGACTTTGGCGGCGATCGAATCAAAGATCAATATTTACAAGACAGGTGCTGCAGCGATCAATTTTACCTATCCGGACGTAAAAGGCAAACAGGTTTCATTGGCGGATTTCAAAGGCAAGGTAGTGCTGGTGGATATTTGGGCGACATGGTGTGGGCCTTGTGTGAAGGAAATTCCTTCGTTGAAGCAGTTGGAACAGGAGTTTCACGGTCAGGATGTGGTATTTGTAAGTATTTCCGTTGACGACCCAAAGGATAAAAAAGTTTGGGAGAAGTTTATCGTGGACAAGCAATTGGGCGGTGTACAGCTTTTCGCGGGCGCAAAAGCGCAAATTAAACGGGACTATAAAATAAGTGGTATTCCGCGATTCATGCTTTTTGACAAGCAGGGGAAGATTATAGATGTAGATTCCCCTCGCCCAAGTGATCCGGAATTAAAAGAAATCCTGGTGAAATATTTGCAATAGCGGCGCTTCCTCGATAAAAACTTAGAAACAAAAGAATCAATATCTTCCAAGTTTACCTGCAAGATGTCGTGACACTCTTCGTTAAGCTATTCTTATCTGACTCGTTGTCACCTGCGATCAGTACGAGGTAAGCTACTATGTCCCTATGCAACCTATGACGGCTGAAGCCACACAACTTTTACCCTTTTCCGGCGCCCCCTGATCTCCAATTTAAGCGCCGCGTATCTGTTTAGCGAGGTTAGATAATCAGCACCTAATATCACCCCCAGATCATGATCATTTTTCTTTCCAGCTTCCCCAAACACCATTTTACGGGAAGGTACCACTTCGCTTCCTTCAAGCGGATAACCGAACAAGTCGCAGGATGTAACTGTCCTGATCGTTGTCACTTTTCCTTTTTTCAAATGTTTTCCGTTCTCATCAATATCATTCAGCAGGAGGTAATTTCTATCCGGTGCGCTGATGTAACCGAATGATTTATATTGATCCGCCCAAAACAGTTCCTGGCCTGCCGTTCCCCGTGACGCAACATAAAATGATGGCAGCCAGGAACCGGGGATATACTGGCGTTTCGGTATAAGATAGCTGCTCAGTTGTTTCCCCCGTTGATCAAAATGAATGACCCCGACATTGCCCAGCATGGAATGCAAGCGAACAGAACCTGAGGAGGAACGTGTTTCAATGTACTCGATTTGCTCCAACATGACGGAGCATGATCCGTCCGCGTTGATGCATATATTTTGCGGAATGCCTTCAAAGTCATTTTTCTTCCCGAAGATCTCCTTACTCTTCTGGTCAATCGTTGCTGCCTGTATTTTTACAACATCGTCCATTTTATAAGAATTGAGATCAACGGCAGTGAGACTTGTGTAATACTTATTAGTTCTTTTCTCTGTAGTTTTCTGGTAAACCAACGCCATCATTTTCTTCGTGACCTGGTTATATTTAAGTATGCCGCTGACAGGGTCACGGTTAACAGGTATGTTCAATTCCTCGATGCTAAAAATATATCGCCCTTTTTCCAGGCTTGCAAAAACATATTTCCCTTCGTCGTTAACACTGGCGAGAACAATCACCTTATCGCTGCCCAACACGGCCATATCAAAAAAAGTCAGGTGTTTGTATTTGTCGTTCAGTATTGAAAAATACGCCCTGCTAAGCTCGCTATGATCTGCTCCATAATGTATGACCTCCATTCTTTTCGACGCAGATTCAGACGCCCGGTAAATAAATACAGCATAGTTATCGCTATGCGGGTCCTTTGCCACTTTAAAATCCGGCACCCCCCAATTGCTTGTTAACGTAACGCGCTTTCTCATGAAGCCCAGTTTCTCCAGCTCCGCGAGCTTTTCCTCCTTTTTGAGCTTTCCGGTTGCCCCGTCAATGATCAAGCGGTATAAAACGGGGGATTTCCCTTCCAGCTCACTTACAAGCAAAGTGGCATCTCCATTGATTTCAAAGATACCATCGACCCGCGCTTTCTTCAGTTTACCGAAAGACGGCTGAATATTTCTGACAGGCTTCCCTTTGTATTTTTCATCGAAGAGCCGCACGCTGATCCCGCTTTTGATCGTTACGTGAAAAAACATGGTACAGCCATTCTTCAATTGCAGCACCCGGGTAAAACCTTCATCCGGCTCTTCAAATTCAGTACTTTCCGCAATTGGTTTGAATTGAGCAAAGAGCGGGGACTGCATGCATATCAGCAGGCAAAGGAAGATTAATACTTTCATAGGTTTAAGGTAGGTGTGTTTAAATGTGATAATTGTGTTGATTAAATAATTAGTTGTTATGAATAAGGTGCGTTATTATTAATATCAATTGCCTATACCACTCCCAAATTGATATGAGATATAAAAATGGATAGTCTTTGGTCAATTGGGGCACACTCAAAAATCCTCCAACCTCGAGTCATATATCTTCATCCCATAGCCTTGCTGATTCCACTCACACTTCATCTCGCTATCATTATTCTTCTCATTAAACCCATAACGGCAACAATCTGCACCAATCTTCTACTTCGTGCAGCTTAACTTAAACTGTTTAAACTTTACTTGGTTTACCACCTGAATTTACAGCATCATGCTATTGAAAATT
The DNA here is from genome assembly GCF_007992715.1 of Chitinophaga cymbidii. Classification (GTDB taxonomy): domain Bacteria; phylum Bacteroidota; class Bacteroidia; order Chitinophagales; family Chitinophagaceae; genus Chitinophaga; species Chitinophaga cymbidii. Next base: position 711,677 of record NZ_BKAU01000002.1, on the reverse strand, counting down.
ATTGAGTCCATTTATAATTTCTGAAGCAACATTCTTTCCATAATCTCTTTCCAAGTCGTCTATATTGATAATATACCAATCTTGATCTTTAGCGTGAACCAAATGCGTGTTCACAAAAAATAAGACTTCCTTTTTCTCTCCTTCTTTCAACATACTCATTCTCAAATTCAAGAATTCAAGTCTCATTTTCCAATTGTTATATTTATAGTATTGGCCGTCGCTATCGATTCTGACCGTAGATAAATCGCAATTATTACTAAACGTTACGTCTTTAAGTTCAGCTTTCTCAAATGAAACATTCTTCATTTCATTTACCTTTGGTAATCCATAATATTCGTAATCAGATTTTAGGGAAAACCCACCTCTAAACCAAACATCATCAAGTAGACCTTCAAAAATACAATCTTCAAAAGAAGATGCGTTGAAATCTATGTTCTTAATCCTACAATCTTTAAAAAAAGAAGCCACATATTCAGTCCTGATAAATATGGCCTTCGAATAGTTACACATTTCAAAAAAGCAGTTACTGAATGAGGAACCATTGTAACCGATTCCCGCTTTATTAAACTTACAATCAATAAAGACGCATTCTTTAAACATATTCCCATGATCTGAAAAATCAGAAAAATCAACTTTATAGAAGCGGCAAGTATCAAATTTTGAGTTTTCAACCCATGTAGATTTAAAAGATGAGAAAGAAAAATCAACATTCTCAAACAAGCACTTGTTAATTCTCTTCCCTTTTGCATTAATCCCTCTAAAGTCTGCTTTACCTTCAATTAAACCAAAAGAGGAAATCTTTCGCTGTAACTCACCACCACTCTGGAATAATTGCATAACTTCTTCAATAACGATTCTCATGTTATGCTCAATCTCCCACCTCTTGGTTATATCTTTTTTTAACATAGCAATTTAGTTTGCCTTCAATAAGCTTCCACCGATGCTTTCCAGGCGGAGGCGCCGGAATTCTGTGCGGCCGTTGCCTTTGTTGTAGAAAAAACCGTTGATGCCGCGGGTGCGGTTTTCTATAATTAGTTCAGCGGTGTCGCAAACGTTGCATATGATTTAATTTTTCAGTGCCTTTTCTATAAAATCTGCTGCCATCAACATCCTGTGAAGCCCTTTTGTATTATGAGCGTTAATTATTGCGGGCACTCCAACAATAAGATCATTCCCCGCAAATACAAGAACCACATCATCCATCCTTCCAACAGCATCCAGAAAAGGTTCTCTAAACCTGCTCTCTACATGCTTCCTTTGATTGGAGCTCAAATAATACTTTGATGTAAAAATCGCAGACGTTTTTAGCTTCATACGTACAGAAAAAAATCTGTCTACAAGTTTGTCCACAGATGTCAAAGGCCGGACTAATGTTTTACCAAACGAAACTTTACACCGTGCATATCCCCAAATTTGATATTCCACTCCCATATCCCGCTGACCATATTTTGGCGAGAACTTGTAACCTGCATCAATTTCAACATGGATCAAATAGAAATCCCTGTCCACCAGCTCAAACCGGAAAATGTTCACAAACCTCACATTACACCGCCCGTCAAAAACAGATTGTTCATTAAAAACTCCTGCCAGATGATTACTGACAACATCGTCGTCTACAATCTCGATATGTTTGTGATCCAGGGCATTATATGACTCCATTAACCTTTCAGCATCATCTTCATTCACCAGGTCAAGGTTTATAGTCATTTTCATACGTTGTTATACGATGCAGCTTGCGAGTATACAAGCAAATCAGCAAGGATAATAAATGAAAACAGAAGGATTCCAGGTTCTCAAACACTCACAGGTACGGTATATTCGGTTATCCTACTAAAAATATCATCAGGGGACAAACTGATGATTTCATCCACGCAAATATATACGTTTAATTTAATTTATCTAAAACCTCAACACAAACTCCTGCTTCACCCTAAACTCCTCCCGCAAAAAAACCAAGCCGATAAAAAACAGATCAACCGACAAAGTAGTAGCAGGATTCCCCTTAATCTCCTCCCAGGCCCGCTCCATCCCCTCCGTCCAGTGCACATCATCAAAGATCAGCAAAGTGGAAGGGCTCACCTTCCGCAAACATTCGAGATAATACCGCACCGTAGGTTCCTCCCGGTGATTGCCATCTATATAAACAATATCCGGCGTAGGAATAGCGGACAAGACTTTCGACAATTCCGTATCAAAATTCCCGACATACTGATGCACATTCCGCAAGCCCAGCGAAGCAAAATTCTCAGAAGCGCGGGCGGCGATGTTGGGGCAACCTTCAATCGTATGTACGGTAGCCCCCGCGGAGGCCATGTAGGCGGTGGACAAACCCATCGACGTACCAAGTTCCAGCACTGTGCCGGCCTGGAAATATTGCACCAGGCGGTAGAACAGCTGGCCGAACTTCTGGGGTTTGGCGGCGTGCCGTGTGATGTCCCGCACGCGGCGGGTATTGGTAGCGCCCGTCAGCGAGCCGGCGCCGAGGTCGGTGACTTCGATCACCTCGCTGCTTTGCAGCAGCTTCTTCCGGAGCGCTTCAACGGGGGCGTAGGCGGGTTTGAAGGCTTTATCGTTCAGCACCTCGTCCAGCAGCGAGTACACAAAAGGGGAATGCACGTCATGGCGGTTGCCGGCCGTGAAGTAGTAACGGAGAAATTTCTTTGCCAATGCTGCCTGGTGCTGTAAACTCACGATCAGTAAATTTTTGCCTTGATCAGCCCCCATTTATGCAGGCGGTGCTGCAGGGACACCCTCAGCACACCAAGCCCGTAAATGCTGCTGCGTTTGAAGTTGATGCTGGAGGCTTCTTCGAAATATTTAGTGGGACAGGTCACTTCCGCAATATCATACCCCTTCATGAATACCTGCGACACCATTTCATTGTCAAAAATAAAATCGTCGCTGTTAGCCATATAGTTGATATCCCGCAGGATCTCCGCCGAAAACGCCCGGTAACCGGTATGGTATTCACTCAGCTTCTGGCCGATGAGGATATTCTGCGTCAGGGTCAGAAACCTGTTAAAAACATATTTATACTTGGGCATCCCTCCTTTCAGCGCCCCCTTCCCCAGGATGCGGGAACCGAACACGGCCGGATACACGTCGTTCGCAATGATGCTGCTCATCGCCAGGATGAGCTTCGGCGTGTATTGGTAGTCGGGATGCACCATGATCACAATGTCCGCTCCCAGCTCCAGCGCCTTGTTATAGCAGGATTTCTGGTTGCCGCCGTACCCTTTGTTGGCATCATGCCGGATAATGTGGCGGATGCCGAGCTTGCGGCCAACTTCCACCGTTTCGTCTTTACTGGCGTCATCTACCAGCACCACCTCGTCCACAATGTCCATAGGTATCTCCAGGAAGGTCTTTTCAAGTGTTAATGCAGCGTTGTAGGCGGGCAGTACCACGACTACCTTTTTGTTATTCAGCATGAATGCAGGGTTGCTTTAGGCTGCAAAGGTATAAAAAGTCCTAATACGTAAGTAGCCTTTTACAATTCTTACTTTTATGCAGTAGAATTAATCATTATCTTTGCAGCTTAGGAATTTTTGGCATTATATTTTCTTTTAGATTTTCTTAACATAAAAAAAAGGATATTTAAGCATGCTGAAGCTAACCAGATGGATGATGCCATTGCTGCTGACCGGATTTGTGACGTTGAATATCTATGGCCAGGACACCATACCTGTACTAAAGCCCCAGCAGGAGATCAAATCTCCGCAGGTCCGCACCGCAGACACCACGATCAAAAAGATCATGGAAGAGCTGGAAAAGGTCCAGGAGAACGACCGGCAAAATTCCCAGATCATCGGCGAGTTGACACGTGGCAGAGAGATAGACAACAGTACCAAATATGAGCTGATCAAGAATAACCTGATCTACGCTTCCGATACCTACTATCTGCTCAATAAGAAGATCATCGACCTTAAATCCAGGACTACGACCAGTAACCTGGACGTATTCATCACTTCCCTCAACAACCCGGAAAGCAAGGAACTTGGTTTCTCCCTGAGCGACCGGGTGGTGGAACTCGTGGAAAAGATCATCCTGAAAGGGAAAGGTGACAAGAACGAACGGAATACCAAGCTGGTGGAATCCACCAAATCCATCATCAACAGCCCGATCTTCAAAAGCTTTACCTCCCTCACGCCGCCGCTGGCCATCGCCAGCTCGGTGATGAATTTCCTGCACAGCGTGGCCCAAAGCAATAAAGCCATCAACCACAAGCTGTTACAGGAGTTTGAAAAGGAGCTGAACAAATATGTGATCTATTATACCGCCCTGAACGATGCGAACCAGAAGTTCGAGTTCGGGCTGAATTTCAATAAAGACCAGCTTTCCCTGCTGCAGGACAATATGTACGATCACCTGGCCTTCACCGCCAACGTGCTCAAAATGCCCCTGCCGGCAAGAGGAAATAAAACGATCGCGGAATCGCTGAACGAATATTTCATCGATTTCAGAAAAGAAAAGGTGGTGGACTTCTTCGCCAAGATGGAAGCCAAGTACACCAAGGGCAAGAAGATCGACTACGAAAAGCTCCTGCAGGAGAACGCCAACCTGAAAGAAGCCAATAACCAGCTGGAAGACCTCGTGCTGCAGACCAAGCGTTTCGAGAACCTTTACAACGAATACTTCAGCCTGCTGGACGCTTACTATAACAAAGTGAACCATTCCCTTCGCCTGGCGCAGGACAATGGCCTCGCCGAAAAAGGCATCGTGGAAAGCAAGCAGGCCGAATTCCGGAACCTCAAAAACGAGGCGGTACAGGAGATACAGGCTTCCCTCAACATGCGGGAGCTGGTGCTGAACGTAGAAAAGATCAAATACCGTTACAGGATATTTTAAGTATGGCCCAGCCCATATAAAAAGCGCATTATGAATGCTTCCGCATTTGTAATGCGCTTTCTTCATTTAATCGCTAATTTTGCCCCACTATGACAACGGTTCAACTGGAATATGTGGTGGCGGTGGACACCCACCGCAGCTTTGTAACGGCCGCCGATAAATGTTTTGTAACACAACCAACGCTCAGCATGCAGATCCAGAAGCTGGAAGACGAGCTGGGCGTCAAGATATTTGACCGGAGCAAATTGCCCGTGGTGCCCACGGAGATCGGCACCGCCGTGATCGCGCAGGCGCGCGTGATCCTGAAAGAGAACGCCCGCATCCGCGAGATCATCGCCGACCAGAAAAAAGAAGTGCAGGGTACGCTGAAAGTGGGCATCATCCCCACCCTCGCCCCCTACCTCCTGCCTAGGGTGCTCACCGCCTTCATGAAAAAATACCCCAAAGTGAAGCTGGAAGTCTGGGAATACTCCACCGAACAGATCATTCAGTTACTCAAGCAGGAGCAGCTGGACTGCGGACTGCTGGCCACGCCGCTGCACAACCAGCACCTCGAAGAACACCCCCTCTTTTACGAAACCTTCGTGGTGTTTACGGCCAAAAGCAACAAGCTGTCGGATAAAAAGGTCATTCACCCGGAAGACCTGGATACGAAAGATATCTGGCTGCTGAACGAGGGGCATTGCATGCGGAACCAGGTGCTGAATATCTGCCGGGACAAGTTCAGCATGGGCGAGTTCAGGAACCTGGAATACAATACAGGCAGTGTGGAAACGCTCAAACGCATGGTGGAGCTGAATGAGGGGTATACCATCCTGCCCGAGCTGTCCCTGCAGGACCTGTCTGCCCGCCAGATGAATATGGTGCGGTTTTTCAAGACGCCCGAGCCGGTCCGCGAGATCAGCCTGGTGACCCACCGCTATTTCATCAAGCAGGCCGTTATAGAAGCTTTCAAAAAAGAAATACTGGCCAGCGTTCCGGAAAAGATGCGGTTGAAAAAGACGAAGAAAGTGATCGACATCACGGTGGAAAATAAAAAATAAGACGGGCGCGTCCCCGCACAAAAAAGAGGGTGTATCATCGCAATGCTGATACACCCTCTTTTATAAAATCTCCTTTATAGATCACCGGGGCTCCTTCGTTTTGGCCTCGGTGTAATTGTTCTTCAGCTTCGGATAGCTCTGCATGATCAGGTCTTCCATCACGTTCACCGCCTCGCTCAGGTAAGCGTCGCGGGTACGGAACTTCAGCCAGTCGCGGTTACGCGCCATTTTTACTGTGTCGTCCTGTATTTTCGCCAGGTCCACTTTCAGGCTGGCGATATTCAGCGGCTGCACTTTGTCGTTCACCGCATCATATTTCTTCAGCGCCGCGGCGTTTTTCTTTTCGTCCGCCTTGTAAGCGTTGAGGTTCAGCGGATAACTTTTCTGCTCTTCCAGCTTCTTCAGCATGGCGATGTTCTCGTTGATGATCTGGAACGCTTCGTTATTGGCGACCCTCTGCGCGCTTTTGGCTTTGAGGGTGGCTACGTTCACCGGCTCGTTCCAGGTGGTGTAATCGGCTTTGGGTATCTCGTCCCATTGCAGGGCATCTTCATCTTTTTTCTCACCCACTTCGTAGTAGGGCGACGGCAGGATCACGTCGGGGATCACACCTTTCAGCTGGGTGGAGCCGCCGTTGGCGCGGTAGAATTTCTGCACGGTCAGCTTGATGGCGCCCAGTGAGCCGCCGAGGTCCGTACGCACGAAATTGTCCATGTCCAGCAGCCGCTGCACGGTGCCTTTACCGAAGGTTGAATTGCTGCCGATGATCACGGCGCGTTTGTAATCCTGCATGGCCGCGGCCATGATCTCGGAGGCGGAAGCGCTGAATTCATTCACCATGATCGCCAGCGGCCCTTCGTATTGCACGGTTTTGTCGCGGTCTTTCTGCTGCTGCGTTTCACCGCCGCGGGAACGTACCTGCACCATGGTGCCTTCGGGTACGAACAGGCCGGCCATCTTGATCACGTCCGGCAGGGAGCCGCCGCCATTGAAGCGGAGGTCCAGGATGATGCCGTCCACCTTCTCGGCTTTCAGCTTTTTGATCTCTTCCGCTACGTCATCATAAGAAAATGCGCCCTGGCGGTCGTTAAAGTCTGCGTAGAATTCGGGTAGATAGATATATCCGATCTTATGCTGACCAGTGATGATGGCGGATTTGGCAAAGGTATCGTCCAGTTTGATCTCGTCGCGGACCAGGCTGATGGTCTTGGTAGTACCGTCTACGCTCTTCACCGTGAGGCGTACTTCCGTGCCCTTGTTACCACGGATCAGCGTGACTGCTTCATCTACGGCATAACCGCCGATATCCACCGGTTCCTGCTTGCCCTGACCCACTTTCAGGATCACGTCGTCCGCTTTCAGCTGCCCCTGTTTCCAGCTTGGCGAGCCGGTGACGATGCTCACCACCTTGATGCGGCCTTCTTCCTCACGCAGCTGCGCGCCGATGCCGTAGAACTTGCCGGACATCTGCTCGTTGAAGGAGCGTTTTTCCAGCGGCGGCATGTAATCGGTGTGCGGGTCCATCGTGGTGGTGATGGCGTTTACGTATAGCGAAAAACGTTCGTCGTCTTTCATGCGGTTCTTCAGCCGGTCGAAATAACGGTCGTACACCTTCTTCACTTTTTCGCGGGCTTCCGCTTCCAGCTGGGCGTCTGTTTTCTTTGTTTTTTCCTTTTCCCGCTGGTCGATCAGCTCGGAATATTTTTCGAGGGTGCGGTACTTCAGGGATTTGCGCCATGCTTCGGTGCGGGCTGCGTCGTCTGCCGGCCAGTCCGTTGCGTCGGGGTCCATGTCGATCTTTTCATCTTTGGTAAAGTCGAACGGTTTGGCGAGGATCGCCGGATAGATGGCGGCCGCCTCCGTTACCCTTTTCTTGACGAGGGCGTTGGTCTGGTTGAACACTTCCAGCGGCGCGCCGTTCAGCTCGTCATCCACATGTGTTTCCAATGGTTTCAGCGCGTCGATATCGCTCTTCAGGAAGAATTTCTTTTCTCCGTCCAGGCTGCGGAGATATTTTTTAAACACCTGCTTCGAGAAGGCATCATCAATTGTTTTAGGTTGATAATGGCCTTCCTTGAGTATTTGTCCGACCAGTGTGATGATCGCCTCATACCTGCCCGGGGGATCTTCTTTTCCTCCTATCCTGGCAAAAGCAAATATTCCAGCCGATATGCAGATCAGCAATACCGGTATTAACACTTTCAGTTTCATCTTCATAGCCAATTCAATTACGAATGATCAATGGCGGAATCCCGCTTTATCAAATATAACCCTATTCCCTCATCTGATGAGGCGTATACGGTGTTTTAACAAAATATTACTACGGCAAAAATGACAAATATCATGCTTGAAATAGCGGCTGTTTGCCATTTGGGCGATCCAAACCGCCACTCATAATCCGTAAGCGCCGGTCCATCATTTTACGAGCTTGTACACGCCGCTTTTTACGCCGTTGGCGTGCGGAATGGTTACCAGCATGTATAATTCGCCGGCTTCATCCTGGCCCCAGCTCAACAGCTGTACGTTGCCGTCCGGTTTATTTGCGAACACGAGGTCGCTGCGCTCCCATTTGTTGCCTTTTTGCGCCAGTGTCCACGTTTTTCCGTTATAATCCCCGAAAACGTAGCGGCCCTGCAATGCCGGCACGGCTTTGCCGCGGTACACGTAACCGCCGGTGATGCTGATGCCGTCGTCATGATCATATTCATGCACCGGGGCAATGAGCTTGCTTTTATCCGCGCCCGCGGGCACGTTGAACTCGTGGTATCCTTCCATGATGCGCCAGCCGTAGTTGCCGCCTTTGGTGATGATGTCCACTTCCTCGTACTTGTTCTGCCCCACATCGCCGGTCCACAGCTTTTTGGTGCTTTTGTCGAACGAAATGCGCCAGGGATTGCGGAGGCCGTAAGCCCATATTTCTTTTTTCGCGCCGCTGGTTTTCACGAAAGGATTATCCGCGGGGACCTTGTAAGGATTGCCGTTCACATCGATGCGGAGGATCTTCCCCAGGAGGCTGCCGAGGTCCTGCCCGTTACCAGTGCTGCCATGCCGGTCGCCACCACCGCCGCCATCGCCGCTGGCGATGTAGAGGTAGCCGTCCGGCCCGAAGATGATATCACCGCCGTTGTGATTGGATTCGGGTTGATCGAATTCAATAACAAGACGGCGGGTAGATGGATCAGCGGTATTATCGCCTGGCTTCGCCACCCGGAACTCGCTGATGACGCTTTTGTGGTTCCTGCCCCTGCCGCGGTCGGCAGCCGGCGCGCTGTAATAGAGGTAGAACTTGCCATTGCGGGCAAACTGCGGATGGAAAGCCATGCCCAGTAGTCCGCGTTCATCGTACGCGGGATTGATCTTTACCATTTCGCTGCTGACATCGATAAATGGTTCGGGCAGGAGCTTGCCGTTGCGGATCACCCAGACCTTTCCTTCTTTCTGCAGCACGAACTGCCGGTTGGAACCGTCGCCGGGAACGGCCATGCAAACGGGCGAGGGCACCTGGTCGGTCACCAGCTGCAATTGCGCCTTTTGCGCGAAGGTGGCGCTGAAAGGCAGCAGCATGCCCAATAAAAATAAATTGAATGGCTTCATACCGGTTCGGAATTTTTAGAGATGTTAAAAATAATCATCTGTATCAAACGATGGCAAAAAAATTGATTAGCGGAATGAGAAGCCTTATTTTTGTGACGCCTTTAAAACCTTACAGATTGGACGAAGCTATCAAACCGAAGAATGACCCGTATGCATCGTTGCGATACAAAGAATTCAAGTTCTTCCTGGTCATCCGTTTTGCTCTCATCTTTGCGCTTTCCATGCAGTTCTCCATTATCGAATGGAAAGTTTACTCCCTTACAAAAAATCCGCTGAACATTGGCCTGATGGGGCTTGCAGAGTTCATTCCCGCGTTTTCGCTCGCGCTTTTTGCCGGTAACATTGTGGATAAGCGGGAAAAGCAGGGCATGGTGATGAAATGCCTGATGGGATACCTGGTGATCGGGGCGGGGCTTTTTATGCTGACCTGGGACGATCTCGTGGCGGGCATTCCCCAAAGCGCGATCCTGATGATGATCTACGTGCTGCTGTTCTGTGGCGGAGTGCTGAGGGCCTTTGTGAGCCCGTCCAATTTCTCGCTGCTGGGGGTGCTGGTGCCCCGCGAGCTGTACATCAACGCTACCACCTGGAGCACGTCCTCCTGGCAAACCGGCGCTATTGCGGGACCAGTGTTGGGCGGGCTGTGCATCGCCTGGCTGGGGGTGCACTGGGCCATGCTGGTAGTGCTGGGATTCATGCTGCTGGCGCTGGCCGCCGTGATGCAGATCGGTAAAAAACCGGTCCACTTCAAGGACATCGGTGAAACGGTGAAGGAAAGGCTGAAAAAAGGACTGCAATTCGTCTGGAATACCAAAGTGTTGCTGAACGCCATGGCGCTGGACATGTTCGGCGTGCTTTTCGGCGGGTCGGTGGCCATGATCACCATTTATGCGCAGGACATCCTGCACGTGGGCGCCGAAGGCTTCGGCATGCTGCGGGCCGCGCCCGCCGTGGGCTCCTGCATCATACTGCTGGTGCTGGCCCACCGGCCGATCGTAACAAAACCGGGACTGAAGCTGCTGGCGGCTGTTTTCGGCTTCGGCATCTGTATTATCATATTCGGACTATCCAAAACTTTCGCGCTCTCACTGCTGGCGTTGTTCGCCAGCGGCATGCTGGACGGCGTGAGTATGATCATCCGGCAAACCATCCTGCAGCTCAAAACGCCGGATGATATGCGCGGGCGGGTGTCTTCCGTCAGCTCGGTTTTCGTCAGCTCGTCCAATGAGCTGGGCTCGTTTGAAAGCGGGCTGGCGGCGAGGATCATGGGGCCGGTGGCTTCGGTGGTGTTTGGTGGATGCATGACGCTTGGGGTGGTGATCACGACCTATATTATTTCACCGGCCATGCGGAAGCTGGACTGGCGGCGTTGACGTGGCCGGCTTTTACCAGGGGAAAGCAGCAGCGTTTTAAATACCCGCCCCCTTTAACCGCTCCAACACATAAAACACTGCGGGACAAATGGTAGAATTCAGATAAGTAGTATTGGGGCGCTTGAAAAATTCATGGCTGTCCGTATACGGGTAATTCCTGCAATCCCCCGGCCGCACGTCATAAATGCTGCAATAATTATCCGCTCCGAGAAAGGGGCATGGGCTGCGTTTCACCACGTAATCACCATCTTCATCCAGCCGCAGGTAGGTTTCGATCAATGCGGATTCCTTTATTCCCAGGAACTTCGATACTTTTTTGATGTCCGGCGTTTTGAAACGGGGGCTGATAGACTTGCAGCAGCCCGCGCATTGCAGGCAATCAATTTTCTCAAAAGCCTCCTCATGCAGGTCCGGGAGCAGCTTTTCCGCGCCTTTGCCTTTCTTGGTCTGCATTTTCTGCAGGAACTGCTTGTTGGCCTTCTGTGCTTCCTTCGCTTTTACCTGCCAGCCGGCGAGTATATCAGACATCCCTCGTGAATTTTCCGCAAAGCTATGATGATTTTATGACAATCAACCCTCGTAAAGCGCCCCATTTATCAGCCTACTTTCCGCCTTCCACGGGTGGTTTGGCGATTGCTTAAAAACATCATAGCTTTGCGCATTCTTTTCTTAAATACCTGCTTACATCATGAATCTTTTGAATACGTTCAAGAATGAATTCGTTGGTCGCCATATCGGCCCCAATGAAGCAGAGACCCGTGAAATGCTCGGCAAGATCGGCATCGGATCACTGGATGAGTTGATCAACAAAACCGTGCCTGCGGCGATCCGCATGCAAAGCGACCTGGACATCCCGGAAGCGGTCAGCGAATTTGCTTACCTCAGCGAGCTGAAAGACATTTCCCTCAAGAACAAAGTATTCAAGAGTTACATCGGACAGGGCTATTATGATACCATCACGCCCAGCGTGATCCTGCGGAACATTTTCGAAAACCCGGGATGGTATACCCAATACACGCCCTACCAGGCGGAGATCTCCCAGGGCCGCCTGGAAAGCCTGCTTAATTTCCAGACTATGGTGAGCGACCTTACCGCCCTGCCGATCGCCAACGCCTCCCTGCTGGACGAGGCCACCGCGGCGGCAGAAGCCATGACCATGTTTTTCAACGCCCTCAACAGGGACCATGATCATATTACCCGCGGCAAGTTCTTTGTGGACGAACGCATTTTCCCGCAAACGAAAGACGTGGTGATCACCCGCGCCACGCCGCTGCATATTGATGTCGTATTCGGTGATTATAACACGGTGGACATTACGGCCGATTTCTTCGGCGCGCTGGTGCAATACCCGGATGCGGACGGCAACGTAGCGGATTACCGCGCGTTCATTGAGAAAGTACACGCTGCCGGCGCTTACGTAGCCATGGCAACGGACCTGCTGGCGCTCACATTGCTCACCCCTCCGGGAGAGCTGGGCGCGGACGCCGCCGTGGGCAGCGCACAGCGTTTCGGCGTGCCTTTGGGCTTCGGCGGACCGCATGCGGCTTTCTTCGCCACGAAAGATGATTTCAAACGCGCCATTCCCGGCCGTATCATCGGCGTGAGCATCGACGCACAGAACCAGCGCGCGCTGCGTATGGCCCTGCAAACCCGCGAGCAGCACATCAAACGCGAAAAAGCAACTTCCAATATCTGTACGGCACAGGCATTGCTGGCCAATATGGCCGCGATGTACGCGGTGTATCACGGCCCGCAGGGACTGAAGAATATCGCCCTGAAAACAACGCTGCTCACCGCCGCGCTGTCCGCCAAACTGAAAGCAGCCGGACTGCAACTGCGCAACAGCAGCCACTTCGATACCATTACCATTGAATCCGCGGACGCCGCTGCCATCCTCGCCAAAGCGCAGGAAGCCGGCATCAACTTCCGCCAGATCAACGCACAGTCATTCGGCATTTCCCTGGATGAAACCACTTCCGTGGAAGATGTGAACGCCATCCTCGCCATCTTCGGTGCGGGAACCGTAACAGATGCTGAAGTGGAAAAGGCCACAAACGGCATCCCTGCTGCGTTACAACGTACATCCGGCTACCTGCTGCATCCCGTGTTCAACACGCACCACAGCGAAACGGAAATGATGCGTTATATCAAAACGCTCGAAAATAAAGACCTTTCCCTCAACACTTCCATGATCTCCCTCGGCTCCTGCACCATGAAACTGAATGCGGCATCCGAAATGATCCCGTTGAGCTGGAACCACTGGAGCAAGATGCATCCCTTCGCCCCGCTGGCACAAACCGACGGCTACCAGCAGATCGTCCGCGAGCTGGGTGTATATCTTTGCAAAATCACTGCTTTCGATGCCTGCAGCCTGCAGCCGAACTCCGGCGCGCAAGGCGAATACGCCGGCCTGCTGACCATCAAAGGATATCATGAAAGCCGCGGCGAAGCGCACCGCAACATCATCCTCATCCCCATTTCCGCGCACGGCACCAACCCCGCCAGCGCCGTCATGACAGGCTACAAGGTGGTGATCGTAAAAGCGCTGGAGAATGGTTATATCGATGTAACAGACCTGAAAGCAAAAGCGGAACAGCATAAAGACAACCTGGCCGGCGTGATGATCACCTATCCTTCCACCTACGGTGTGTACGAGGAAAGCGTGAAAGACATCTGTAATATCATCCACGAAAACGGCGGACAGGTGTATATGGACGGCGCCAATATGAACGCACAGGTAGGTTTGACCGCTCCCGGCCTGATCGGGGCGGACGTTTGCCACCTGAACCTGCACAAGACCTTCGCCATTCCGCACGGCGGCGGCGGTCCCGGCATGGGCCCCATCTGCGCGGCGAAGCACCTCGCGCCGTTCCTGCCTTCACACGTAAGCCTGCAGGCATCCAACAACGGAACGCATCACGCAAACGCCGTATCGGCCGCGCCTTACGGCAGCGCCAGCATCCTGCTGATCTCTTACGCTTACATCCGCCTGCTCGGCCAGCAAGGCGTCCGCAAGGCAACGGAATACGCCATCCTGAATGCCAACTACATGAAGGCCAGGCTGGAAAATGCATACGACATCCTCTACACCGGCGTCAGCGGCACCTGCGCCCACGAATTCATTGTGGACCTGCGGCCGTTCAAAACCAGCGCCGGCGTTGAAGCGGAAGATGTGGCCAAACGCCTGATGGACTACGGCTTCCACGCCCCCACCATGAGCTTCCCCGTGCCCGGCACCATTATGATAGAACCGACAGAAAGTGAAGATAAAGCGGAACTGGACCGCTTCTGCGATGCGCTGCTCGCCATCCGCGAAGAGATCCGCACGATAGAAGAAGGCAAGGCCGACAAAGCGAACAACGTGCTGAAACAGGCGCCGCACACCCAGGCAGTGGTGACCGCGGACGAATGGAACAGGCCGTATACCCGCCAGCAGGCCGCGTTCCCGCTGGAATACGTGAAGCTGAACAAGTTCTGGCCGTCCGTTAGCCGCGTGAATAATACGTTCGGGGACAGGAACCTGATCTGCACCTGCGAGCCCACAAGCGCCTACGCGGAAGCGGAAGCATAACAAATACCACCTGATTATTAAGAGGCTGTACCTTAACCGGTACAGCCTCTTGCTTTTTTAGCCCGTCAATCGAAAAATTCCTGGTTGCGATCAAAAAAATTCCCGATTGCGTAAACTTTTTTCCCTTTTTGATTGTAATGCCCCCTCCCACACCCCGACCTTTGCGGCACGATTTTCAACTGACCACCGGCCGTGGTTTTTGCCAACCGGCCGTATAACAATAAACAATGATGAAAAGATTAACGTACCTACTGCTATTGCTGACCGGATTTATGACCACCAGCCAGGCACAAAATCCCTCCGGAACCATCAAAGGCACCATCACCACCAACGATGGCCAACCCGCACCTTACGTGACCATCCAGATCAAGGACAAGAACCGCGGCGTAGTGACCGATGAAAAAGGCGGATACACTTTCCGCAAGGTGCAACCGGGAGAGTACGTGCTCCTGGTATCGCTGGTGGGTTTCACCTCTACCGAGCGCAATGTGACCGTAGAAGCGGGGAAAACAGCGGATGTGGACATTCAGCTGCAGCTGTCAGACACCCAGCTGCAGGAAGTGATCGTAAAGGGCAACCTGAACAAGTTCGGCAAAAAGGAAAGCGAGCACATCGCGCGCCTGCCGATCTCCAACCTCGAAAACCCGCAGGTATACAATACCGTGAGCAAGGAACTGATGAAAGAGCAGGTGATCACCACTTTCGACGACGCCATCAAGAACGCCCCGGGCGTGAGCAGGCTCTGGTCTTCCACCGGCCGGCCCGGTGACGGCGCAGGATTCTTCTCCATGCGCGGTTTCAGCGTACAGCCTACAATGATCAACGGCATCGCCGGCGTTACCAACGGTAACATCGACCCTGCCAATATCGAGCGCATAGAAGCGATCAAAGGCCCCTCCGGCACATTGTTCGGCAGCAGCCTGATCTCCTTCGGCGGCCTGATCAACATCGTTACCAAAAAACCTTATGAAACATTCGGCGGAGAGATCACCTACACCGGCGGCGGCTTCGGCCTGAACCGTGTTACAGCGGACATCAACACGCCGCTGAATGAGGACAAAACAGCCCTGCTCCGCGTGAATGGCGCTTATCACTATGAGAAGAGCTTCCAGGATTTCGGGTTCAGAAGGTCCGTTTACCTGGCGCCCAGCTTCTCCTACAAAGCCAGCGACCGCCTTTCGTTTAACGTGAATGCGGAGTTTTTCGATGGTGAAGGCACCAACACGCTCATGGTATTCCTCAACCGCTCCCGTCCGCTTTTCGCGCGTACGCCGGAAGAGCTGGGCATCGACTTTAACCGCTCCTTCACCAGCAACGATATCACCAACAGAACGCCTACGGTGAACCTCTTTGGCCAGATGAGCTACAAGCTGTCTGACAAATGGACTTCACAAACGAATATCTCCCGCAGCAACCGCAAAAGCGATGGCTATTATTCCTACGTGATGTTCCTCGACGCCAACGGCAGGCCCAACGACACCACGCTCAGCCGTTATGTTTACAAGCAGAACTCCACCGCCATCACCACAGACATCCAGCAGAATTTTATCGGCGATTTCCATATCGGCCGCCTGCGTAACAGGATGGTGATCGGTCTGGATTACCTTAGCATGGAAACAGTGAACAACCACTCTCCTTACATGGTATTCGACCTGGTAAATGCAGTAGACCCCAAAGACCCGAACTATTCACAACTTAACAAGGAGGCGGTTGATGCAAGGCTGGCACAGCTTACCACCGGGCATACCCGCAACCGCACCCTGATCAATACTTACAGCGCCTATATTTCCGATGTGCTGAATATCACCGATGTTTTCAGCGCCATGCTGAGCCTGCGGGTTGATCACTTCGAAAACAAAGGCACGAAAAATTATGTCAGCGGCACCACTTCCGGGGACTTCTCGCAAACTGCCGTATCACCCAAATTCGGTCTGGTATACCAGGTAGTAAAAGACAAGGTCAGCCTGTTCACCAACTACATGAACGGCTTCCGTAACGTTGCACCCATGGCTGCCCCGCCTCCCGGCATGGACCCTACGCTGAAACCGCAGCAGGCCAACCAGATCGAAGGAGGTATCAAACTGGATGTGTTGAGCCACCGCCTGAACTTTACATTAAGCTACTACGACCTGGCCGTAAGCAACATGACCCGTTCCGCTTCCATGGAAGTAGATGGCGTTAACTATAACTATACTATCCAGGACGGCACCCAGGCCAGCCGCGGCATTGAAGCAGACCTTACCGCCAACCCGGTGAACGGCCTGAACGTAGTAGCCGGCTATAGCTACAACTCCAGCAAGCTCAAAGCATCCAAGGAAGACAATGGCCTGCGGCCCACCACTGCCGGTCCCGAGCACCTGGCCAACCTCTGGGTGAGCTATACTGCCACCGGCGGTAAACTACAGGGGCTGGGCGCAGGTTTCGGCGGTAACTACGCCAGCGAGAACCTGATCACCAACTCCGCGGCTGTCGGCATCTTTACGCTGCCCTCCTACACGATATTGAATGCTTCCGTATTCTACACGTTAAACGCCTGCCGCCTCGCGGTGAAGGTGGACAACATTGCCAATAAGGAATATTTCGGTGGATGGACGACCGTAGAAAAACAAATGCCCAGAAGGCTCTCCGTGAGCGCAGGGTTTAAATTCTGATCTTCTTAAGAAACATACAAAGAAGGCGTCTCCAAAAAGGGACGCCTTTTTTGTATTAGCACTTCTTCAATCTGATAATCAATCCATTACAGTCCGTCAGTAACCCTTATGTAAAATAAATGTCCCAGCAAACCCTCTCCCATAGCGACCTACGGAGGATAACACATATGTAAGCCATATGTAAGTCATATGTGACTCATAAATAAGCCATCCCAATAAGATATGAATTATGTATGGCTTATCTACGTTTTACATATAATCTGGTAAAGGCTTTTCCCATCCGGATCGCTATAACAAAGACCTTCCATTCCTACAATGTCTATCGTGAATACCCGGATTGACGGCAGAAAAAAGGCGTCCCACTCCGAAATTATCGCTAGACAACTAGCAAATTCGTTTTTCTACGAAATATTCGTAATTTAGCCGAAATCATACCGCTCCATGTTACGAATTGTACCGCTCATGCTTGTTTTGATCGCTTCCCTGCACGCCCGCGCCCAGCAAAAGATGGAATTAAAAGGCACCGTGGCCGATTCAGCCAGCCATGAACTGCTGGAAATGGCTACCGTTACCGTGCAGGACAGCAAAGACAGCAGCCTCATCACCTATACCCTCACCGACAAACGCGGTGCTTTCCGCCTCCAGGGCATCCCGGCGGACAAGCCCGTCCGCTTCCTCGTTTCCTATACCGGCTATCATACCCACATCAAAACGCTGCCCCCCGGCAGGCCCGCAGACCTGGGCCGCATCATACTGGCGCCGGCGCCGCATGAGCTGAATACCGTAGTAGTAGAAGGCAACCGCCCCCCGGTATCCATCCGGCAGGACACGATCGAGTTCAACGCCTCCTCGTTCAAAACAAGGCCCAACGCCGTAGTGGAAGACCTGCTGAAAAAGCTCCCCGGCGTGGACATCGACGAGGAAGGCAACATCACCGTAAACGGCAAAAAGGTCAGCCGCATCCTGGTAGACGGACGGGAATTCTTTGCCAACGATCCCAAGCTGGCTACCAAAAACCTCCCCTCCGCCATTATTGAAAAAGTGCAGGTAGTAGATACCAAAACCAAACAGGAAGCCCGGATGAACGTGCAGAAAGACGGGGAAGACAAAACGATCAACCTTACATTGAAGGCCGATAAAAAGAAGGGGCTCTTTGGACGGCTTTCCGCCGGAGGCGGTACGGACGAACGCTTTGAGCTGGGCGGCATGGCGAATGCCTTCAACGGCGCGCGGCAGATCAGCATACTCGGGTCTTCCAACAACCTGAACAAAGTGGGCTTTACCCAATCCGAGATATTCAGCACGATCAATACAAAAAATGGCATCGTCATCAACTCCAATTCTAACGGCTCATTCGCCATCAACGGCATCGGTTTCGGCGGCACGGGCGACGGCATCCGCACGACCTCCATGATCGGTTATAATTATAACGACAAATGGAACAAGACCGATGTGAACAACAGCTACTTCTTCAACAACTCCGATGCCCGCTTCCGCACGCTGAACACCCGCGAATACCTCAACGGCGACGGCCACCTGTTCACCAGCAGCGACCGCAACGGATACAGCAGGAACGCCAATCACCGGGTAAACTTCAACTTCGATATAGAACTGGATTCCACGCTCCGGCTGACGCTTGCACCCGCTTACGACTATACGAAAGCCAGCAGCAACGCCAGCGGCAACGAAATCACAACAGCAGAAGACGGCTCCCTGGTGAACACCAACGAATCCTCCAACCGCGCATTAAGCACCAATCACAACTTCTCCAACACCCTCGGCCTCACAAAACAGCTGCGGAAAAAAGGACGCAGCATCGGCCTGCAATTCACCAACAACTACACCACCTATAACGAAGATGCTTATAACCGCAGCGATGTGGAATATTATGAAAATGAAGCCGTGACGGACGACCGGCATGTGGACCAGCTGACCATAGCGGACAACAAAAACGAACGCTACCGCATCAGCATCAGCTATACCGAACCCCTGTCCGCCACATGGAAGATGACCGCCGGGTATGGCTTTGACTACAACGCCAACTCATCCAACCGGCAGACCTATAACTATGATCCCGACAGCAAAACCTATACTGACCTGGATGATGCCTATACCAACAGGTTCCGCACCATCAACACCAGCCAGACGCCCAACCTCGTGCTTTCGCACAACAGCGAAAAATGGCGTGTAAGCGTTGGCGGTAGCCTGTACCTGAACCTGCTGGACAACTATTCGTATACCACCAACACCTCGTTAAAACAATACCAGACCAATTTTGCACCGAACTCCCGCGTCAGCTACAAGCTGAAGAACGGCGGCTATATCAATCTCGGCTACAACGGCAACATGCAGCAACCCACGCTCGAACAATTGCAGCCGGTGCCGGATAACACCAATCCGCTGAACGTGCGCATCGGCAATCCCGATCTGAAGCCATCGTTCTCGCAGCAGATCCGGTTTGGTTACGACCGCTTTACGCCCAACGGCATCGGCGTATTTTCGGGCGTTACGTTCAGCCCTATCCTGAACCGCTTTTCCACAGCGAGCTTCATCAATTCGAAAGGAGAAAGGACTACACAGACGATTAACGTGGATGGCGCTTACAACATGAACGCGAATTTTTCCCTGAGCAAATCCAAAAAAACAAAGGACATGCAGTACCGCATCAGCGGCGGCGCTTTTATCAACGGCAGCAGGAATATCAGCTACAGCAACACCGGCAACGCTGCCGGCGACACCACGCTTTACCGTAACATTGCGCTGAACTGGAGCTACTCGCCTTATGTGATGTTCAACTACGCCTGGAAGGAACTGCTGGATATCAGCACCAGCTACCGCCCAACGTATACGGATGCCCGTTATAAACCGGCCAACAGCACGCAGGGCAGCTTCTTTGTGCAGCGCGCAACGCTGGGCACCACGCTTTACTGGCCGGGGAACTTCTCGTGGGACAATGATGTGAACTATTCCTACAACAGCCGCATCACACCCGGCTTCCAGCAACACGTAGTGTTATGGAACATGGGCCTGGCATACGATTTCTTCAAAGACAAAAGCCTGCAGCTGAAGCTTTCCGCGTTCGACCTGCTGCGGCAGAACACCAGCGTCCGCCGCATGGTGAACGAGCTGTATATAGAAGATGTGCAGACGGATATTGTGGAGCAATACTTCATGCTCACCGCTACCTGGAACTTCTCGAAATTCGGGGCGAAGCCCAAAGGCGGCAACCGCCGCATGGACGGCGGACGGAACATGTTCATGTTTTAGAGGTAACGTTCCGCGATCACCCGCTGGTGATGCATGGCGTGGCCGATAATGATATACCCCAGGCTGAGCACGGTAATGGGAGCATTGCTGGCCACGCCTTTTCTTTGCAGCTCCTCCTCATTCAGCGAACGGAACAGGTGCTCCGAGGCCAGGCGCACCAGCTGGAACTCTTCGATCATGTCCACCCAGTCCCGGTGCGCTACATTCGCCTCAGCGGCGTATGCATTCTCCTCAAAACCGGGCAGCGGCGTGATATCTTTCCGGGCAAAACGCAGCGCGCGGTATGCGAAGATGCGCTCCGCATCCGTCATGTGCTGCAATACCTGCCTGACCGTCCATTTACCGGTAGCATAGGCATAGTCCAGCTTCTCTTCCGGGATTTCGTCCAAAAATTCCAGCGTAGCCGTGGTTTGGCTGGTAAAGGCTTGCAGGATATCGTCTTCCGGCACGAGCGATACATATGTATGATAAAATTCCGCGTAATCCTGTGCTGAAGGTCTTGCCATATATGTAGAATTTTAATGAAGATACCCAAGATCGCTTATATTTAAGTAGCATATAAAACAACCGTAATGAAAAAAGGACTGCTACTCCTGCTAACCCACACCATCTGTTTGGCGATCCATGCGCAGGTGAACAGCGATTCACTCTGGGTACAGGAAAATTACGAAAGAAAGGAAGTACTGATCCCGATGAGGGACGGCAAAAAACTTTTCACGGCCATTTATCTTCCAAAAGACAATACGGAAAAACATCCCATCCTGATGACCCGTACGCCGTATTCCTCCGCTCCTTACGGCGAAGGCAGGCTGCCGGCGTTCCACACCCGCTACCTGATGCATTACCTGCGGGAAGGCTATGTCATCGTGCAGCAGGACGTGCGGGGCCGGTGGATGAGCGAAGGTACTTTTGTGGACGTGCGCCCTTTCAATCCTCATAAAAAAACAAAACAGGACATCGACGAAGCCAGCGATACCTATGATACGGTGGACTGGCTGATCAAAAACATCAGCGGCAACAATGGCCGTGTAGGCGTGATAGGTACCTCCTATCCCGGGTTTTACTCTACCATGGCCGCGCTAAGCGGGCATCCGGCGATAAAGGCCGTTAGTCCGCAAGCCCCGGTAACGGACTGGTTCATTGGTGACGACTTCCATCATAACGGCGCATTTTTTCTGAACGATGCATTCGCCTTTTACTCGTCTTTCGGCAAGCCGCGGCCGCAGCCTACCACTGTCCGCCCCACCGGCTACCCTTACCCGGTGCGTGACAATTATAAATTTTATCTCGATGCCGGTTCGCTGACCAATATTGCGAAGATGATGGGCGACAGCATCCTTTTCTGGAAAGACCTGTATGCGCACCCCGTGTACGATGCCTGGTGGAAAGCGAGAAATGTGCGGCCGCATCTGAAGAATATAAAACCGGCGATGCTGATCGTGGGCGGTACTTTTGATGCGGAGGACTGCTTCGGCGCCTGGGCCACCTACAAGGCCATTGAAACGCAAAGCCGGGGTACGGACAACCGCATCGTGATGGGCCCCTGGTATCACGGCCAGTGGGCGGATAACGACGGTACCTACATGGGCAACATCCGGTTCGGCAGCAATACTTCCACCTGGTACCAGCAGCACATCGAGCTGCCGTTTTTCGACTATCACCTGAAAGGGAAAGGCCCCGCGCCGGACATCAAGGAAGCTACCGTGTTCTTCACCGGCGAAAACCAGTGGCGGCAATTGCCCGCCTGGCCGCCCGCCAACATGCAGCCCACGCCCATTTACCTGCAACCCGGCGGCGCGCTCGGCTTTCAAAAGCCTGCCGCTGCCAGTGCCGCCAGCGAATACACCAGCGATCCCGCCAAACCGGTGCCTTATACGGAAGATGTGCATTTCACGCGCACGATCAGTTATATGAACGACGACCAGCGTTTTGCGGCGCGGAGACCGGACGTGCTGGTGTTTCAGACGGATACGCTGACGGAAGACCTGACCCTGGGTGGCCCGGTTGTTGCGGACTTGCAGGTAAGCATCAGCACAACGGACGCCGATTTTGTAGTGAAAGTGATAGACGTGTTCCCGGATGATTTCACCTATGGCGGCGAGCCCGCTCCCACCGCACATTCCCGGTACACGTCATCCACCTACCCGATGGGCGGCTACCAGATGCTGGTGCGTGGAGAAGTGATCCGCGGCAAGTTCCGCAACAGCATGGAGGAACCGCAGCCTTTTGTACCGGGACAGCCGGCGCGCGTAAAATTCACCCTGCCGGACGTAGCGCATACCTTCAAAAAAGGGCACCGCTTGATGATACAGGTGCAAAGCAGCTGGTTTCCGCTGGTAGACCGTAATCCGCAACAATTTCTGGATATTTATAGAGCGAAAGACGAAGATTTCATCAAATCAGACATCAAAATATTCCACGACGCCGCGCATCCGTCACAGATCGTGCTGCCGGTGATCAGGTAATTAACACGTTAAAAATTACGCACTATGAAACAATTGTTTGCTGCAGCGGCATTGCTGCTTTCCACACATCTTTCCACGGCGCAGGACGAGCTGACCGGCGCCTGGAAGCTCCAGGGCACGGCGGAGCCCCAGACCGTGCGCGTTATCCAGGACGGATACTTCATGCAGACCATCTTTGACCAGGCCGGTAAGCAATTCGTGAGCACCCTCGGCGGAACGATCGATGCTGACCAGCAGGCGCTGAAAGAAACGATCGAGTTCAACTCGGCGGACAAGGACAATATCGGCACCGCCCGGAACTGCACCTATATGCTGAAAGACAACAAGCAGCTTTCCATCACCTGCGACGGTAAAACGGAGCAATGGGAACGCATCGACGACGGCAAGGCGGACCTCGCAGGCACCTGGCGTATCACCGCGCGGGAAAACAACGGGAAAATGGACCCTATGCGCCCCGGCCCCCGCAAAACGCTCAAAATACTCTCCGGCACAAGGTTTCAATGGGCCGCCATCAACCCCGAGACCAAAGAATTCTTCGGCACCGGCGGCGGCACCTACACCTTCGAAAACGGAAAATACACGGAAACGATCGGCTTCTTCTCCCGCGACAACTCCCGCGTGGGCATGAGCCTGTCATTCGACGGCAAAGTGAACGGCAAAACATGGCACCACAGCGGCAAAAGCTCCAAAGGCGACCCCATCAGCGAAATATGGAGCCGGATTGAATAATGTATTATATTGCAGCTCAAAATATAGATAAACTGCTAATATGATACGAAAATGCCTATTTATCAGCTTGTTGAGCGTGCTGATAGTGCAAACCGCCTTTAGTCAAAGGAAAAAGAAAAGAAAAGCCGCCGAAGCACCCGTGCCGGTAGCCATCACCCTGTCTAACCAGCTCGATTCCGTCAGCTACGCGATCGGGAACGATCTCGGCGAAATGCTGAAAGGACAGGGACTGGATTCACTGAACCTGAAACTCTTATTCACCGCCATCGAAGATCATTACGCGGGAAAAACGCCGCTGATCTCCGCAGAAAAAGGATCTATGAGCGTAAGCCAATATTTACAGAAACTGAAAGCTGAAAAAGCTGAAAAGAACAAGGCTGCCGGAATTGCATTCCTGGAGCAGAACAAAACAAAACCCGGCGTGATAACGCTGCCCAGCGGCCTGCAATACCTGGTGCTCAAAGAAGGCACCGGACCGAAACCCACTGCGCAGGACAAAGTGAAAGTGCATTATCACGGCTCACTGGTAGACGGCACCACGTTCGACAGTTCCATTGAACGCGGGGAACCGCTGACCATCGGTGTTTCCGGCGTGATCAAAGGCTGGACGGAAGCCCTGCTGCTGATGCCCACCGGTTCCAAATGGAAGCTCTTCATTCCGGCGGAACTGGGCTACGGCGAACGCCAGGCCGGCGCGAAGATCGCACCGAACAGCACGCTGGTGTTTGATGTGGAACTGCTGGAAATTGTAAAAGCACAATAAAAGATTATCAGCAAAAGCACAGCAGCGCATCCGAAATCCGGATGCGCTGTTGTATATATACATACCCGCAAGGCTCAATCATACCCCGGATTCTGATACGCTCTCTTCTGCTCCGCATTCATCGGTTGCCCGTCCACCGTCGTCAGATCGATCTGCAACTGCGGGACCGGCCGCAGCTTGTGATGCGGCGCAATACCGGTGGCATCCTTGTTGAACAGCTTCGCGCGGTCATACAGCGTTTCTGTTCTTACCAGGTCTTCCCAACGGTACAGTTCCCCGCACAGCTCCCTCGTTCTTTCATTGAGCATGAAATGAATAAAGCGGTCTTCCGTAGTGGTAACGGCAGGCGGATACTGTTCGCTCGCCGCATTGGTGGTGAATAATGCAGTGGTGGCGATCATGTTCGCATAGGTGCTGTTCATATCGTCGTACGCACCGCCGTCGAACATCCAGTAATGCGGATCTTTCGGCTCGCCGTCGTGGTACGCGGCCCGCTCCCTTACTTTGTTGACATATTCCAGCGCTTTTACATAATTGCCTTTCCTTCCATACGCTTCAGCCGCGATCAGGTAAGTTTCTCCCAGGCGCGCGAGGATGCCGTTGCGCACGCCTCTTTCTTCATTGAAATTGCTGGTCACCCGCACCGGGTCCTGGTGCTTTTGCAGGGAAAGATATTTGTTGTTGTTAAAGCCTTCCAGCAAGGCATTATCCGCATCGCGGTAATACCGGGCAAACACCATGTAGCGGTACTGCGCGCGCTGCACCGTCGTCAGCGCCGTGGCCGGCGTATTCATCACGAACAGCGCCGCCGTATCTCCCAGCGCCACTTTCGGCTTCCCCACCAGCGAAGGGTCAGGAGCGTCCGAAGCGGTGAAAAGCGCGCGGTTCGCGGGAATGGTGTTGCTGTAATAAGCCATTCTGAAGCTTTTATAAAAGCGGGAATCGTTCCTGTAGTCAAACAGGTCCAGCGTGTATGCAGAGGGCGACATGCGGCGGTAAGGGCGGCCGTTCCAGTTGTCCGCCGACCGCACAAGGCCGGGAATGCCCGCATCGTATTGCATGAGGAAATATTCATGCACCCGGTTGCCTGTGCCCGCGAGGTTCTGGTTATCGCTGAACTGTGCGGCAAAGATCACTTCCTTGCTGTTATTGGCCGCCTGGATGTTGCCGATCTCTCCGGAAGGAATGCTGCTGGCGCCGTTGAAATTATAAGGCGGCTGCCCGTCCGAGCCAATGGGCGTAACGGTGGGCCGGGGATATCCTTTCACATAAGCGCCGTTCCAGAGATTCCTGTAATCGGATTCCAGCACAAAAACGCCGCCGTTGATCACCTGCTCCGCGAAGTACGCCGCACTGTCCATATCCGTCGCTTTCTGCCCGCGTACGTCCGTCACGGCGCTGCCTCTTGTGAGGTAAGCCTTTGCGAGAAAATGATCCGCCGCGCCCTTGGTGGCCCTTCCTTCCGCCGCTTCATTCGGCGCCAGCAGGCGTGAGGCGTTCCGCAGGTCGGAGATAACGACCTCGTAAATGGCCGGCACGGAAGCCCTGGCAAAGTCCGTACGAACGCCGCTGCTGGATTCCAGCACCAGCGGCACGCCGCCGAACTGCTGCACCAGCTGGAAGTAATAAAGGCCGCGGAGGAAATAAAGCTCGCCAAGCCGCTGGTCTTTCTGCGCCTGTGTGCCCAGCAGCGAGGAAGCAGGATTGCTGTATGCCGAGATCCTTTCCAGGCCAAGGTTACAGCGGTTGATGCCGCTGTAATTGTTGGTCCACATCCCGTTCAGAAAACCGGTAGAAGAATTCAGGCCGGCATCGTATGTATTGAGATAACTGTGATTGAACTGATCACCGAGAATGAATTCATCCACCCCGAAATTCCACAACGTATATGCCTGCTCGTTCTCGAACTTCCATTTCACGGGCGTGTAGGCGGAGCGCACGAGGTCTTCCAGCCCCTGGTCCGTATTGTAATGGTCATACGTCAGTGTGCTGACAAGGTCTTCTTCTATGAATTTCTTGCAGGATGTACTGTAGATCACCATCAAGCTTGCAGTTAACAGTAAAATATACTTTTGCATGATAAATGGTTTAAATGGTTATAACCCCAGGCGCACGCCAAAAACAAAGCTTCTGAAGCTGTATGAATTCGGGCCCGGCGCGGTGGTATTGGTAGGGTAAGAAGACACGTAGTTGCTGCCCGTTTCCGGATCGAAACTTTTGAATTTGCTGAACAGGAACGGGTTTAACGCATTCGCATATACGGAAAAGCTGCCAACGCCCAGCTTGCTCAGCATGGCCGCCGGAAAGCGGTAGGAAAGCGAAATGCTCCTGATCCTCGCGAAAGTGCCGTCGTGGAAGCCTGCCGCCTGCCAGTACTGGTAAATGTCTACCGTACGGTTGGGATGCGGTTGCTCGTTGGAGGGATTTTCCGGCGTCCAGTAGTTCGCGTAGCTGGACTGATAGCGGCCGTTCAGGCTCGGGCGTACATCGCGGATGAGAGAGCCTTTGCGGATGTAGAGATATACGCTCAGATCGAATCCCTTGTAAGACCAGGTGCTGTTGATGCTGCCGGTCCAGTCCGCATTCGGATAGCCCAGTATCATTTTGTCCGCGTCATTGATCAGCGTATCGCCGTTCGCGTCCGTTACCCGCACTCTTCCGGGCCGGAAGTTGATGCTGCTTTTATTGGCCGGGATCTGCCAGTAGTGGTCCAGTATCCCGCCTTTTGCGGTATCGCCGTATTGATAGATGCCCTGGAATTGCCAGTCGTAGTACGTTTGAATGGGATGCCCCACGAACCACTGGTTCCCGAGGTTATCATTGCCGGTGCCGTCCAGCGTAACGATTTGTTCGCGGTTGCGGGAGAAGATAAAGTCCGTCGTCCACCGGAAGCCATCGGGATTGTCGATGTTCACAGTTGACAGGCTGACTTCTATCCCGCGGTTGCGGACGCGGCCCAGGTTGACCAGCACCGCCGTGTAGCCGGATGCGGAGGGGATGGATTGATTTTGCAGCTGGTTGGTGGTATTGGCTTCGTACACGTCCACCGTTCCCCGTATCCTGTTCTTCAGCACACTGAAATCGAGCGCTATGTTGCTGGTGGAGGTTCGCTCCCAGGTGAGGTCCGGCAGCGGCAGCGTGGCGGGCGCATAGCCCTGCGCGGCGGCGGTGCCGAAGTTGTAGATGCTGCGGCTTAACGTGCCGCGCGTGAGATAGGCATCGATGGAAGAGCTGCCAACCGCGCCGTAGCCTACACGCAGCTTCAGGTCGTTGATGAAAGAAACGTTCTGCATGAAACCTTCCTGGTTCACGCGCCAGGCCACCGCGGCGGAGGGAAACCATTCGCCCTTGCTGCCCGCGGAAAGCACTGAAGAGTTGTCGTTACGCTGACTGAGCGTGAGGATATATTTGTCCTTGTACGCATAGTTGATCCTTCCCATGAATGACAGCAATTGCGTCTGCGAAAAGGAGCCGTCGCCGGTAACGGTAGCCAGTGCATTGTTTTGCAGGGAATACCATTTCTGGCTTTCATAGATCAGGTTCTCCGCGCGCATGGTGTT
This sequence comes from Chitinophaga cymbidii, assembly GCF_007992715.1. Taxonomy (GTDB): domain Bacteria; phylum Bacteroidota; class Bacteroidia; order Chitinophagales; family Chitinophagaceae; genus Chitinophaga; species Chitinophaga cymbidii. The sequence goes on along the minus strand of NZ_BKAU01000002.1, from coordinate 683,813 downwards.
CTGCTCGAAGCGCGTTTTCTGCATTTCGTGCAGCAGCGTTACGGAAATGGAATGGTCCGTACCGAAGGTCTTGTTATAATTCAGCATATTGTCCAGCACCCAGTTGAATCCCAGGCGGGTGGCGTAGCTGGCGTTGGCGGGGTTGCCCTGCCGCACGGAAGATACCGATCCGTTGAAGGTGCCCTGCCGCACGTTGGTCATATCCGCGCCGAACGCCGCGCGGTACTTCAATCCCTTGAGCAGCTCCACTTCGCCGAATACGTTCGCCAGCAAACGGTTGGTGCGGTATTCATTGAAAACCGTATTGGGATCGTTGAGGGGATTGACGATGTTGGCATCTTCACCGGGATAAAAGATGAGGTTGCCGTTTTCATCATACGGCAAGGCCAGCGGTATCTGGTAGATGGAGCTGGTGTACATGCTCGGGCCAACGTTCTGTATGGCGGAGGAATAGGTGATGCCGCCGCCAACATTGATCCGGTCGTTCAGCCTGAAGTCCGTATTCTGATTGAACGTGTACCGCGTGTAGTCCTGACCGTATTCAATGCCTTTCTGGTTAAAATACGCGCCGGAAAAAGAGGCCCTGAACTTCTCGGTGCCGCCGGATACCTGTATCTGGTGATTGTGGGTGATCCCGGTGCGCAGCGCTTCGTTCTGCCAGTCGAACGTTCTTACTTTGGATGGATCGTAGATCGCGAGGCTGTCCAGCACGGACAATCCCAGGTTAGCCATAAGCGCTTTCTCATCCGCTGTGGAAGCGCGTTTCCGCGCGTTAAAAATGCCGTTGGCGACATCGAGCTGTATCCAGTCGTATCCCATTGCTACGGAGTTCCATACGTTCTGGTCCGCCTGGAACAAGGCATAGTCGGATGCCGGATCGGGATAATAAAAAGTAGCGCCGCCGTTGGCCAGTGCCGGATCATAGGAGCCGTTGGCGAAATAAGCCTGCCGCCTCATGTCCGCAAACTGCGGGCCGTCCAGCGAGCGGATAGGCTTCAGTATTTTGTCCACCGAAACGCTGCCGCTGTACTGCACGGAAAGCTTGCCGGCCTTTCCTTTTTTGGTCGTGATCTGTATCACGCCATTGGCGCCGCGGGAACCGTAGATGGCGGTGGCGGACGCATCTTTCAGCACGTCGATGGACTCGATGTCCAGCGGGTTGATGTCATCGATGCTGTAGGTGATCGGGATGCCGTCCACCACGTACAGCGGTTCATTCCTGCCATTGTCCAGCGACGCGGAGAAGTTGTTGTTGGCGCTCGGTGTCAGTGAGCGGTTGCCCCGCACGCGGATGCGGGCGCCGGAGCCGGGCCGGAAGGAAGTGTTGGTGGCTTCAACGCCCGGTATCCTTCCCTGCAGCGCCTGTGACACGTTGGTGGTGGGCACCTGCTCGATCTGTTTGGCATTGATGGATGCGATGGAGCCGGTGACATCGCCTCTGCGGCGTGTTCCGTAACCTACCACCACCACGCCTTCCAGCGATTTCTGATCACGCTGGAGCGTAACATTGATAGTGGTGCGGTTCCTTACTTCCACTTCCTGTGGAACATACCCGATGTAGGTAAATAGCAGTGTGACGTTGCTTCTGTCTACTGAAATGGAGAACGAGCCATCCGTACCGGTCACGGCATTGAACCTTGTACCCTTTGCCTGGATAGAAACACCGGGCAGGGCTACATTGGTTTCATCCGTTACTTTCCCTTTAACGGTAAGGTTTTGGGCTTGTGTGCAGATGGGGAATAGACAGGGCAAAACGAAACATGCCATGAGGATCATGTTTTTCATAACCGTGGTCTTTAATTGTTCACTGTTTAAAAAAAGGTTATGAAAGATATCGAAGTTATCATGGCCGATCGTCCTGTGCCATCCTGCTCCCGCAAACAAAAACACCCTAAACACTTCATAACCATATTGTTATTAAGTGTCAGGGTGAGAATTATTTTTCTTCCGCGTTCTTTTCAGCCTAGTATTTCCGGTATCCCAGCGTAGAATCCGCCAGCAGCTTGAAGTCCGCCAGCACCATCGCTGTTACGGCTTCCAGCACCACGGGCACGCGCAGGGCGATACAAAGGTCATGGCGACCTTTAACGGAAAAGCTTTCCACCGCTCCGCTGGCGATGTTGAGGGTTTGCTGTTCTTTCGGCGTGCTGGAGGTAGGTTTCACCGCTACGCGGAACACGAGCTGGTTGCCGTTGGTAATGCCGCCTACCACGCCGCCGGCATTGTTGGTGGCGGTTTTTCCATTCGTGTCGATGATCGGGTCGTTATGTTCGAGCCCTTTCATTTTTGCGGCGGCAAAGCCCGCGCCGAACTCAACACCCTTGATGGCGGGAATAGCGAACACGGCATGCGCGATGTTGGATTCCACCGAATCGAAGAAAGGTTCTCCCCATCCGATGGGAAGCCCGTCTACCGTACATTCCACGATGCCGCCCACAGAATCCTTTGCAGCAATGGCGGCTTCCAGTCCCTTTTCCGCATCGGGCAGACCGCCCACTTCTTTCAATACGGCTTTTACCTGTATGTCATCGCCCAGTATCTTCTTGGCGATCACACCGGCCGCTACGAGGTTGAGCGTGAGACGGCCGCTGAAGTGCCCGCCGCCGCGGTAATCTTCAAAGCCGCCATACTTTTTGGAGGCCACGAAGTCCGCATGGCCCGGGCGGGGAAATTCCCGCAGCTTGGCGTAATCCGCGCTGCGGGTGTTGTTATTTTCGAACAGGATGGTCACCGGCGCGCCGGTGGTGTGGTCGTTGAACACACCTGATTTCAGGAACGGGAGGTCATCTTCCTTGCGGGGCGTGGTGCCTTTTGCGCCGGCCTTGCGGCGTTCCAGGTCAGGCAGGAAATCTTCCTGCTTCAACGGTATGCCGTATGGCACCCCATCGATATTCACCCCCACGCTTTCGCCGTGAGATTCTCCAAAAACGTTTACCCTGAATATTCTGCCAAAACTGTTCATGTTACTTTTCTTTCTTGGTTTGATAAAACATTACGCCGTTACTTCTTCCTTTTCCACGATGCCGCCTAGTTTAGCCAGATGATCGTAAAACTCCGGGTATGATTTGTTGATCGCTTCCGCATTGCTGATGGTCACGGGGCCGTCCGCCGTCAGTGCCGCTACGGCGCAGGCCATGGCGATGCGGTGGTCGTTATGCGAATGTACGGCGGCGCCTTTAATGCCTGTTCCGCCGTGCACGAGCATCACATCTCCTTCGAGGTCTATGCGGATGCCCATTTTGCCGAATTCCTGCTGCAGGGTGATGCCGCGGTCGCTTTCCTTGTGTGCGAGGCGGCTGACGCCCTTGATCTTTGTAATGCCCTGGCAGTTGGCGGCAAGAGCCACCAGCGGCGGGAACAGATCGGGACAATCGGTCGCGTCCATTTCAAAGGCTTTCAGTTCCCGCTTTCCCACGATCACGGTGAACACGCCGGGGAGCATTTCAGCGCCCGCTTTTTCGAGGGCTTCCATGATCGCTTTGTCCGATTGCGCGGACAGGGTATTCAGGTGATGTACTTCCGCTTTACCGGCTACGGCGGCGGCCACGAGCAGGAATGCCGCACCGCTCCAGTCGCCTTCCACGGTATATTCCACGGCTTTGTATTCCTGCTTTTTATCGAAATAAAAATATTCGAAATTTTCGTTGCGCACCTTCACACCGAAGTGTTCCATGATCTGCAGCGTCAGCGCGATGTAGGGCTTGCTCTTCAGGTCTTTCACCGTGATCTTCGCTTTGCCGGCCACCGATCCGAAGGCCATCAGCAGGCCGGTGAGGAACTGCGATGACAGCGAGCCGTCGATCGTGATGTCTTTTGCCTGCAGCGGCCCCTGAATCTCCAGCGGCAGCTTGCCTTCCCGGCTTTTGATCTTCACGTCCAGCTGCGGCAGCACTTCTTCAAAGAAATGCATCGGGCGCGTCACCAGGCTGCCGTGACCGTTGATGGTGATGGCCCGGTCTGCCAGTGCTACGATGGGCGTGAACATGCGGATGCCCAGGCCGGATTCTCCGCAGTTGATCTCATCGTAAAAAGGCTCAACGCCCCTGCTCGTGATCTCGATGTTTTCATTCACCCGCTTCACCATCGCGCCGAGGTTTTCGGCTACTTCCAGCGCGGCCAGGCAATCATTGCTCAGGCCGGGGTTGTGGATGGTGGTCTTTCCTTTTGCCAGCAGGGCCGCCGCTACCGCGCGCTGCATCGCGCTTTTGGATGGATTGGCCGTAACGGAGCCGGTGATGGCAGCCGGTGATACAATAACTTTCATCTGTTCATAATTGATTGCTGTGGTCAGATGGAACTGCGTTTCATATAAATTGATTCACAATTCCTGTAAAATTTGTTTCAGGTCCTCAATCAGGATCGGATGCGTGGTAGCCTTGCCGATCGCGTCGAGCAGCACAAAATGAATATGGTCCTTTTCCCGCTTTTTATCCAGCTTGAAAATGTTAAACACTGCATTCTTATCCGAGGTCATGGTCACCGGTAAACGGTAATCATTGATCAGCCGGATCAGGCGGTTGGTTTGTTCCGATGGCAGATGGTTTATTTTTTCGGAGATCTTAGCAGCAGCCACCATCCCGATCGCCACCGCCTGCCCGTGTGCAATGCCTTCCAGTTTTTCTACCGCATGGCCGAGGGTATGGCCAAAATTCAGCCAGCGCCGCACGCCGCTTTCAAATTCATCTTCCAGTACAAACTTCGTCTTGATGTCTACCGATCTTTCCACCAGGTACTGCAATACGCTCACATCCTGTGCCAGCGCCTTGTCTTTATTGGCTTCGAGATAGTCGAACAATGCCGCATCATAAATGCAGGCGTATTTGATGATCTCCGCAAACCCGTTGCACCACTCGGTTTCCGGCATGGTGGCGGGCAGGTTGTAATCAAAGAGAATGAAGTTGGGCTGATGGATGGTGCCGAGCAGGTTCTTGTGCATGCCGTAGCTCACGCCGTTCTTGCCGCCGATGGAAGCGTCCACCTGGGCCAGCAGCGTGGTCGGAACGAATGCGAAGGGAATGCCGCGCATGTAGATGCAGGCGGCAAAACCCGTGATGTCTGTGAGCATGCCGCCGCCGATGCCTATCAGCGTTGTTTTGCGGTCCGCTTCCAGCTCCACCAGGCCCGTCATGATCTGCCCGACCACGTCCATGTTCTTGTTCTCTTCTCCGTCCGGCACTACCAGCTTTTTCCAGCCGGGGAACAGGTCCGCGTAATGTTTGTCCACATTCTCATCCAGTATCAGGATGCAGCGGTCTTTTTCCACGTAATTGCGGAGGTTCTCCAGGCTTTCGCCGAGGTAGTATGTTGTTGATTGATGCTTAAACTGATGGGTCTGCGTTATCATATATTACTGAAAGATCCTGAAAATTAGTCGTTCATCACTTTGTTCTGGCGGTTGATGGATTCCAGGTGCACCGCGTCGAAGTACTTGGTGATGAAATCTTTTGTGAGGCCCAGTTTCTCGCCGGCTTTCACGCCGCGGTCCAGTATCTCGTTCCAGCGGTTGGTCTGCAGGATGGTGATGTTGTTCTCTTTTTTATACTGACCGATCTTTTCCGCGATCTTCATGCGGTTGCCGAGCAGCTGCAGGATCTCGTCGTCGATGCCGTTGATCTGGTTGCGGAGCTTTTCGAGGGCGGTGTTGAAGTCGCGCTGATCGGTACGTTCGTGCCTCCAGGTGATGCTGTCCAGCATTTCACCGAATTTCTCGGGCGTGATCTGCTGTTTGGCATCGCTCCATGCATTGTCCGGGTCCACATGCGTTTCCAGCATCAGGCCATCGTAGTCAAGGTCGATCGCTTCCTGCGCAACGGCCTGCAGGATGTCGCGGCGGCCGCTGATATGGCTCGGGTCGCAGATCATCGGTAATTCAGGGTGACGGCGTTTCAGCTCTATCGCGAGGTGCCACATGGGGGCGTTGCGGTATTCGGTGTTGCCGTAGCTGGAAAAGCCGCGGTGAATGAGGCCGATGTTGTCGATGCCGGCTTTCTGCACCCTTTCCACAGCGCCGATCCACAGTTCCAGGTCGGGATTGATCGGGTTTTTGATCAGCACGGGTACTTTCACGCCTTTCAGTGCGTCTGCCACGTCCTGTACGGAGAAGGGGTTTACGGTGGTGCGGGCGCCGATCCAGAGGATGTCTACCCCGAAATGCAGGGCGGATTCCACCTGTTTGGCGGTCGCTACTTCCACGGCAACGGGCATGCCGGTCAGTTCTTTGGCTTTTTGCAGCCAGGGCAGGCCCTTGGCGCCGATGCCTTCAAATGAACCGGGGCGGGTACGGGGTTTCCAGATACCGGCGCGGAGCACGTCCACTTTCCCGGTTTTGGAAAGCGCCAGCGCGGTGGCGAGTACCTGTTCTTCCGTTTCCGCGCTGCAGGGCCCGGAGATGATCAGCGGCTTCTTGTCGGAAGCCGGGTCAGCGAATTTTGTTTTTGCTAAGATCTGTTCCATTGTTATTGTGAGTGTTAAGTTAAAGAATTGATGGCTATTTCAGGATTTTCCTGATCTTGTTGCTTTTCTGGATGAGCTTGTAGAAGGTGTCATAATCTTCCTGCGCGAGCAGTTCCCGCATTTGCTGCAGCTGGTGGATGTGCTCGTCCAGCACGTCCAGCACGTTGCTGCGGTTGTGCTTGAAGATGGGCACCCACATGTCCGGCGAGCTTTTCGCGAGCCTTACGGTAGATTCAAAACCACCACTGGCGAGCTCGAAGATGCGTCCCTGCTCCTTTTCCTTTTCCAGCACGGTGAGCGCCAGGGCGAAGGAGGTGATATGCGAGATGTGCGAAACATAGGCGGTGTGCAGGTCATGCTCTTCGGCGTTCATGTACACGAGGCGCATGTTCAGCTTGTCCACCATCGATTCTATCAGTTCCAGCGCGTCTTCATCGCTGTTCTTCACATCGCAGAGCACCATGGTCTTTTGCACGAAGAGGTTGCGTACGGCGGCTTCCGGCCCGGAATACTCTGTGCCGGCCATCGGGTGGGCGGCCACAAACCGGCCTCTCTTTGGATGACCGGCAACGAGCTGCAATAATTTTTCCTTGGTGGAGCCAACGTCCATGATCACATGGTGCGGCTGTATTTTGTCCAGGATGGAAGGCAGGGCTTTCAGCATCGCATCCACGGGGATGGCGAGGATGATAAGCTGGCTGCGCTGCAATGCATCTTCCAGTGTGGAGCCTTCGTCAATGATCTTCAGTTCCTGCGCTTTCGCCAGGTTCTCCTGGCTATGGTCCACGCCGATGATCCAGTTCGCCACGCCTTTTTCCTTGAGGCTGATGGCGAGCGACCCTCCTATAAGCCCTACTCCTACTACTGTTGCTATCATATTTTCGCTGTTTGGGAGTGATGCAATCGCTGGATGGCTTCGCCGAATACGTTTTCGTCCCGGCAAAGGCTTACTCTGATATATCCGTTGCCGTTAGTACCGAAGATGCCGCCGGGGGTGATGAACACGCGGGCGTTCTGCAGCACTTCGTCGCTGAGCGCGAAGCCGTCCTTATAGCCGGCGGGGATCTTTGCCCAAACGAACATGCCTACCTGTGAGGGATCGTAAGTGCAGCCGAGCTGGTCCAGCAGCGCGAACACCTTTTTGCGGCGCGCGCTGTAGATGCCGTTCAGCTCCGCGTACCATTCCGGGCCCAGTTCCAGGGCGGCCACGGCCGCCATCTGCACGGGCTGGAACATGCCGGAGTCCATATTGCTTTTAAAGCGCAGCACTTCGTTCAGAAAGGCCGCCTTGCCAACGAGCATGCCTACACGCCATCCGGCCATGTTGCCGCTTTTGCTGAGGGAGTTCAGTTCCAGGGCTACGTCCATCGCGCCGGGTGTGGCCATGAGGCTGGCGGGATGATCGTTCAGGATGAAGCTGTAGGGATTATCGTGGCAAAGAATGATGTTATGTTTTCTGGCAAAGGCTACCAGCGCCGCGAACGTTTCTTTCTTTGCGGGTGTGCCGGTGGGCATGTGGGGGTAGTTCACCCACATGAGCTTTACCTTGCTCAGGTCCTGTTGTTCCAGTGCCGCCAGGTCCGGCTGCCAGCCGTTCTCTTCAGAGAGCGTGTAGGTCACCGGGGTAGCGCCGCTGAGCTGTACGGCGGAGCGGTAAGTGGGGTACCCGGGGTCGGGGATCAGGGCTTCATCGCCTTCCTGCAGGTAGGTCATGCAAATGTGCATGATGCCTTCCTTGGAACCGATCAGCGGCAGCACTTCCGTATCGGGGTTGAGCGGTACGTTATAGAACCGGCCGTACCAATTGGCGATGGCCTGCCGCAGGGCGGGAATGCCTTTGTAGCCCTGGTAGGCGTGGGTGTTGCTTTTGGCGGCATGTTCGTTCAAAGCCGCTACCACAGAGGGGTGCGGGGGAAGGTCCGGACTTCCGATGCCGAGGTTGATCACGTTGGCGCCCGCTTTGTTGAGCTCGTCTATCTCGCGGAGCTTCCGTGAAAAGTAGTATTCCTCGGTGTGTTGCAGTCTTTTGGCTACCTGTGGTTCCATGGTCATGAATGCGTTTTGCCTTTTTTATAAATACCCAGTACGGTCAGATGTTCGGTGAGCGGCGTGATCTTCGAAAGCCCTTTCTGGAAATGCCCGAGGGAATCAAATTCCATGTCCGCATGAAAATAATAATGCCATTCCTTCGCGGGGATGGGGAAGCTCTGGATCTTGCTGAGGTTGATGCCCTCGGAGGCCATTTTTGTCAGCACTTTGGCCAGGCTGCCGCTTTCGTTGGAGGTCTGGAAATAGACGGATGATTTATTGGCGTCTTCCGGCGGTTCCACGCCATTTTTGGCGATGGCGAGAAAGCGCGTATAGTTGTTTTTGGCGGTATGGATGTTGGGCGCGATGATATCCAGCTCAAAGATCTCCGCGGCCAGCTTGCCGGCGATGGCGGCGGTGGATTTCAGCTTTTTCTGATGCACATGCTTCGCGCTGAGCGCGGTATCTTCCGTTTCCACGAGCTTGATATTCGGATATTGCTCCAGGAAGTCCATACACTGCAGCAGTGCCATGGGATGGGAATGCACTTCCCGGATATCCTCGATGGTCTGACCGGGCAGCACCATCAGGTGCTGGTTGATCTGCAGGTACACTTCACCGGTAATGTGAAGGCCCGAGTTTTTGAGCAGGCTGTAGTTGGGCAGGATGCTGCCGGCGATGGAATTTTCGATGGCCATGAGCCCGGCATCCACCCCTTCATCCTGCTTCACCTTCCGCACCAGCTCCGAAAAGGAGGCACAGGCTTCAATAGAGATCTGTTTGCCGAAATAATTGCGGGCGGCTACCTGGTGAAAACTTCCTTCGAATCCTTGAATTGCGATGTGCATATGATCGTGTTCGTAATTGAAAATGAAAAAGGGCCCCGTGAGCCGGGACCCTTCAATGTTGTTTAAGATAAACGTTTGTTACAAAGAGGTCCCTGTTTCTTTCCGGTAAAAGAAAAAGTAAAAGAAATACAGGCTAAAGCTCTTTTGTGACATATGATGTGTTTATCAGACTTCATGAAAAATAAGAAAGGCCCCCTTTCCAGGAGGCCCTTTTGTTAGTTATATTTTTTAGCGTACTAGCAAACGAACCTCCTATTCCTGGTACCAGAAAAAGTAAAAACCATAAAAGTATCCAAAGGTCCGTTGTTGCATCGCGTATTAGCTTGTTTGACAACACAAAAATAAAGCACGATACTAATTATTCAAACAGGGAGTGAAAAATATTAATTTCATCTAACAGTCATACTATTTTGATAGATTTTATCTAAAAACAGTAGGCCGTAAATATGATCCTCATATCAAAACGGCTGATTCAATGCTATAGCAAGTAATTTTCATACGTATTGGACGGGCAAAAAAAAGCCACTGCCTATGGAGACAGTGGCCCGGATATACATCCTTTTATTATTTGCTTGCCTAATTATTGAGCAGGCTCTACAGCGGGAGCTGCAGCAGAATCAGCAGGAGCTGCTACAGAGTCCATCGGAGCTGTAGATACAGTGTCAGTTTCAGGAACTGCGCTGTTGATAGAAGAGTCTACAGAAGCAGAATCGCTTTCAGAAGCAGTACCACCTGAATTACAAGCTGCTACGAACAGGCCCAGGGCCAGTGCTAAGAAACCAAATTTTTTCATCGTAAATGCGTTTTAAGGTTTTTTGAAATGAGATTTGCTACTTTATTCCGTAAACAGATAAAAGGTAACCCACTGTTCCCGAAAATTTTTTTTTCGGTACTTTGGGTTACTAATCAGGCATTAATCGTATTAATAAGTGAATAATCTTTTGCACATAGAACGGGACCAGGAGTTACTGCAAGGCTTTGCCAGGAATGACGACAAATCACTGGAAACCATTTATTTAGAGAATTTTCCAATGATCGCCAGGATGGTTTTGCAGAACAACGGTTCGGAGGATGACGCCAAAGACGTTTTCCAGGAGGCGATGATCGTATTATATGAGAAGGTGCAGGAGGGGGATTTCGTACTGTCTTCCCGGCTTAAAACTTTTCTTTACGCGGTTTGCCGCCGGTTATGGCTGAAAAAGCTGCAGGGGTCGTCTTTAGAAGGGCCGATCTATGAAGAAACGGAGGATACGGTTTCTGTGGAAGACACGCTGGAAGCGCACGAAGAGAAAGATCTCCAGTTCCGGAAAATGGAAGCGTCCATGGGCAGGATCGGGGAACCTTGCAAAACAATACTCGAAGATTACTATATACACCGGAAAAGCATGCAGGAAATAGCGGAACGGTTCGGTTATACCAATGCGGAAAACGCCAAGAACCAGAAGTACAAATGCCTGATGCGGTTGAAAAAATTATTCTTTGCACAAAAATAAATAGCCGAAGGAGGCGCAAGTGATGAACGATTTTTTATTAATACAGGAAATAGAACGCTACCTGGAAGGTGAGATGAGCGTGTCTGAACGGGACGCTTTTGAAGCCCTCCGGCAAAGTGATCCCGCTATCGACCGCCAGGTGCAGGAGCAGCAGTTGCTGCAGCAGCAACTGCGGGCAACCGGGCAACGCCGTCAGCTGGTGGACCGCATGAACGCGATCCACGCAACGATGGAAAGTACAAGCGCCGTTCCTGAAAAAACGGCCGCTCCCGTTGTTAAAATGCGCAGCAGCAGGCGCACCTGGATCAACCTGACCGCTGCGGCGTGTATCGCCTTGGTGACTTCCCTGTCTACCATCGCCATCATGCAGAAAGCCTCCAAGAAGGCAACCACCGCACAGTATGAGGACGTGCGCCGGGTGCTCAATAACATCCAGCGCTCGCAGAACGCCCTGATGAACAATATCAATTCCGGCAAGAACAAGAAAGCGCCCCTCAACCCCGGCACTTACGGCGGCACCTGCTTTGCCATCTCCCGGAACGGGTACATGATCACCAACTATCACGTGATCGCAGGAGCGGATTCGATTTACATCCAGAATAACAAAGGCGAAGCTTTCAAAGCCGTGAGCATCTTCGAAGACGTGTCCAGCGACCTGGCGGTGCTTCGTATTGCGGACTCCACTTTCCGTTCACCGGCCCTGCCCTACTCGTTGAAGCTGAATCCTGTGCGCCCGGGCGAGGAAGTGTTCAGCATGGGCTTCCCGCGTGACGAGATCGTATATGGCAAAGGGTACATCAGCGCGCAGACCGGCTTCAACGGCGATACGCTGGCCTACCAGGTATCCATTCCCGTTAATCCCGGCAACAGCGGCGCTCCGCTGCTGGATTCACGCGGCGAAGTGATCGGTATCATCACCGGCAAACAGTCCACATCAGACGGTATTGCCTTCGCAGTGAAGTCCGGGCACCTCAAACGCCTGCTGGACGAGCTGCCGAAGGAGAAGTTCTCGCGAAAGGACCTGAAGCAAAGGAATCAGCTGATGGGCATTAACCGTGTGGAGCAACTGAAGAAACTGGAAGAGTTCGTTTACATGGTGAAAGTATATAACTGAGTACGTAGAAAATGAAAAATAAGCGTAAAAGGCCGGAGTGATCCGGCCTTTTCGCTTTTATAAGTTCGTTGCTGAAATCTTGCTGTTTCAGGGTACGCGCCAGGCTTCAATCCTCCGGCTTCAACGTCACGTTCGGATCTTTCCGCCACTGCAGCGCTCTTTCGGATATCCAGAAAATGAGTGTTTCGTTGTTCATCTCGCGCAGCATGTCGTACGGCGGCTGGTATTTATACATGAATTTGATCAGGGAGTCGCCGGAGAGGCCGGTCACACGCTGCACGAACGGTTTTGAATACCGGTAATCCACATACCGCTGCATTTCGTTTTTCGCGTACAGCTCCTTGAATTTGCGGAGGTCTTTCTGTTTGCGGGAGTAGCGGGTAAACGGGCTGAAGGTGAGGCCAAAACCGCCCTGCGATCTTTTCTCCGTGTCTACCAGCGTTCTGCTGCGCGTTTCCAGGAAGGGGCGGTATTCTTCATACCGCGCGATAGAATCCAGCTGGTAAGGGTTCCATTTACCGGACACTTCCACCCGCGGCAGAAAACGTTCCTGCAGCGCCAGCCTTACGTTCTTCACTTCTTCTCCCGCTGTGTTATTCACTACGAAAGCCTGCCCTACGTAACCGATAAAAGAAATGAGGATGGTGTCGCCCTGGCTGGCGGGAATGCGGTAATAGCCGCCGTTGTCTGTAAATACGCGCACATTGGTCTTTTTGTTCCGTACAGTAGCGGGATACAATACCAGTTGCCGCGCTGTGTCGGTCACCTGGCCGCGTACGGTCACGGGAAGCGTCTGGGCCTGTGTTTCAGGAAGAAAGCCTCCCGCCAGCAGGCAAAGGAGGATAATGGACGGGAACGGTCTGCAGGATTTCATACTATTATTATCAACAATTATGCACCAAAATAGTTAAGCCTCACTGCTTTATTACACCGCCTGCTGTTAAATGTTTCCCAAAAAAGCCGTTAACCGGGGAGCAGCTTGCCTTTGCTTCCGGTTAACGGCGTTGCCTATTTTTTTACAAGGAACGGATAAGGGAGATCACCTCATCCCTTGATTTGCCGAGTTTGATCTGAATTTGTCCGATCAGCCGGTCATCCTTGCCTGTTTCGTAAAACAGGTCCGTATCCGACAGATCAGCGAACATGTTTTTCAACTTTTCTCTGATCTCACTCCACCGGCCCTTGATCATCAGGATGTCCATAATCAAAAGGTTTTAAGATTAATAATGAGGGGTCCGGTATATGAAATTCAAAGTTTGTGCCAAACAACCACAAAGTGGGGCAAAATCGCCACTATGGCTTTTATGGCTGATAAAACGGTTGATTCACAGGATGTTCGCCGGGCAGCATTTATGCCTGATCCTGTTTTACCCTGATCGTAGTGGTAAAACGGGCGCTTTGACCTGCTTCCAGCTGCACCAGCCCGATGCCGTTATTGAATGCATCCGGCGCGCCGGAAAGGTTTTCTATGGCTACGCTCCCGCGGTGCGGCGGGGTATAGACCTGCAGCACCGGGTAATGCGGATCGGGATAGAATTCGATGCTGATCCCTTTTTCCGGGTCGCGGAGCGTGCATAACGGGGACGGCTGGGTGAAATCCAGCAGGAAAGAATTGTCCAGCTCCACTCCCGCCATGCTTTTCGGCTGGGCAAAAGTGGTGTAGGGCAGCAATTTACCCGTGGGGAGGAGGCGTTCGTCGAACTCCACGATCTCTTTGGAAGAAAATTGCAGTTCCAGCCGGTCTACCGGTGTGCCGGTGCTGAAATACGGGTGCCAGCCGTCCATTACCGGGATCGTATGTTCGTCCTGGTTGATCACGGTGGTGATCACTTCCAGCATGTTACCGGGCAGCAGGCGGTATTGCACGTTGCAGGTATATGCAAAAGGATAACCGGGATCGGCGCCTTTGTACTGGTGCGCCAGCGTGATACTGGCGGCCTCTTCGTCCGCCGATTCGTCCGTTACTTCAAACGCTACATCGTACAGCAGGCCGTGGATGGAGGATTTGGCGATGGTATGCTTCTTTTGTTCCCATGTGTAGGCGGAATCGTTGATCCGGCATGCAAAGGGGCTCAGCTTCACGCTTTTGAAGCTGTCGTTCACTTCAGCGCGGAAAGCATTGATGTCCGGGTAGTTGTCGATCACGTTCAGCCCTCCTACCTCAAAAACGTGCAGGGAGGCGCCCAGGCCGGGGATGACCGCTACGCGGGTGCCGGTGCTGTCTTTTAGTTCGATGGTGTCAAATCCGTTTTGCTGTTGACGCGCTATGCTGAATGCCATTGCTAGATATACTGATTGATGATGTTTTCGAGCCATTCCTGTTTGCCGCTGGTCTGCTTCGGTTCGCCGTTGGCGAGCGCGAAGGCACGCAGGTCTTCCAGTTGCAGCTTACCTTCCTCAAAAGCCTTGCCCTGCCCGCTGTCGAAAGAAGCGTAGCGGTCTGTGCGGAACTTTTTATAGGGGGATTCGCGGAGCACCCTGTCCGCAATGATCGCCGCGCGGGCAAAGGTGTCCATGCCGCCGATATGCGCGTGGAAGATATCTTCCAGGTCGGTGGAGTTCCGGCGCGTTTTTGCGTCGAAGTTCACACCGCCGCCGGCAAATCCGCCGGCTTCCAGGATCACGAGCATGGTTTCTATGAGGTCGTTGAGGTTCATCGGGAACTGGTCGGTATCCCAGCCGTTCTGGTAATCGCCGCGGTTGGCGTCTATGCTGCCGAGCATGCCGGCATCCGCCGCTACCTGCAGCTCATGCTGGAAAGTGTGGCCGGCCAGCGTAGCGTGGTTCACTTCGATGTTCAGCTTAAAATCCTTGTCCAGCCCGTAATGCCGCAGAAAGCCGATCACCGTGGCGCTATCGTAATCGTATTGATGCTTGGTGGGTTCGCAAGGCTTCGGTTCAATGAAGAACACGCCCTTGAATCCCTGCTTGCGCGCGTAGTCGCGGGCCATGGTGAGGAAACGGGCGAGGTGCTCCACTTCCCTTTTCATGTTGGTGTTGAGCAAGGTCATATATCCTTCGCGGCCGCCCCAGAACACATAATTTTCACCGCCCAGCGCGATGGTAGCGTCCAGCGCGTTCTTCACCTGCGTGCCGGCGTGGGCCACCACGGAGAAGTCCGGGTTGGTGGAAGCGCCGTTCATATAACGCGGGTTGCTGAACACGTTGGCGGTTCCCCAGAGCAGCTTCACGCCACTCTCCTGCTGCTTCCCTTTGGCATATTCCACGATCTGCTGCAGATGGCTTTCGTATTGGGAAAGGCTGCTGCCTTCATCGATCAGGTCGATGTCGTGGAAGCAATAGTAGGGAACGCCCAGCTTGGTGATGAATTCAAATGCGGCGTCCATTTTGTCTTTGGCCTGCTGCACGGGATCGTTAGCGGTGAGCCAGGGGAATTGCTTCGTACCGGGACCAAAGGGGTCGCCGCCTGTTCCGCAGAAGGTGTGCCAGTAGCTTACAGCGAATTTGAATAATTCTTTCAGCGGCTTGCCGTTGATCACTTTGTTCTCGTCGTACCATTTGTACGCCAGGGGGTTGTCCGACTGCGGTCCTTCAAACCGGATCTGTCCTACGGAAGGAAAATACGTTTTGTTTCCTGTGATGATATTCATTGTTACTGTTTTATTATTCCTGTAAAATTTTTTCCAGCCTGTCTTTCCATTTCGTGTATACTTCGCCGTATGCCTGTTGATCTTTTCCCGGTTCGATGGTGGCGAGGCATTCCATGCCGATGAAGGCGTCCTGCAATTGCGGGAACAGGCCCGACCCCACGCCGGCGGCGCGTGCGGCGCCGAGGGCGCCGTCTGTGTTATACAGCTCGATGGTCACGCCGCAGGTGTTGGCGAATGCTTCGCGGAACAGCGGGCTGAGGAACATATTGGCGCGGCCGGCGCGTACGCGGCTGATCTGCAGGCCCATGTCGCGCATAATATCCACGCCATACGTCAATGCATACACGATACCTTCCTGTCCGGCGCGCAGCAAATGTGCGGTATGATGTACGCCAAACTCCAACCCTTCTACCCTTGCGCCGGGTTGCCCGTTGGCGAGAATGCGTTCCGCGCCGTTCCCGAAGGGGAATATCTGCAGGCCGTCCGCGCCCACGGGCGCTTTGGCGGCAAGGTCGTTCATTTTGGGATAGTCTATGCCGCCGGTGATGGAGCGCAGCCAGCTGTTGAGGATGCCGGTGCCGTTGAGGCACATGAGCACGCCGTTGCGGATGGCTTCCTTCGTATTGTTCACGTGTATAAATGTGTTCACGCGGCTTTCGGCATCGTAGGCCACTTTATCATGCACGGCATATACCACACCCGATGTACCCGCTGTAGTAGCGGCTTCGCCGGGTTGCAGCACGTTGAGCGAAAATGCGTTGTTGGGCTGATCGCCCGCGCGGTAAGTAACGGGGATGCCTGCACGTAACCCCAGCAGCGAGGCGGCCTGTTCCGTTACTTTCCCCTGGTCCCCGAAAGTGGGAACGATGGTGGAAAGCAGGGAGCGGTCGATCCCGTAATGCTTTAGCAGGGGTTCTGAAATTTCCTGCTCCGCAAAATCCCAGAAAATGCCTTCCGACAAGCCGGACAAAGTGGTCGTGGCTTCTCCGGTCAGCCGCAGCGCAATGAAATCGCCGGGCAGCATGATCTTGTGTATGCGGGCATACAGTTCCGGTTCGTGCTGCTGTACCCAGCGCAGCTTTGAGGCGGTGAAGTTGCCGGGGGAATTGAGGAGATGCGGCAGGGTATAATTGTCGCCCAGCGCGTGGGCGGCTTCATCGCCGGTTTTAACGGCGCGGCTGTCGCACCAGATGATGGAGGGGCGGAGTACCTGCTGATCTTTATCGACGCACACGAGGCCATGCATCTGGTAAGCGATGCCAATGGCATTGACCTTTGCGGGATCGAAGGGGTGTTGCTTTTGCAGGGCATGCGTGGCTTTCACCACTTCCCGCCACCACATTTCAGGGTCTTGTTCCGCCCATCCGGAGCGGGGAACATTGATGACCAGCTCTTCTGCCGATCCGGTGGCAGCGGCGAGACATTTGCCGGTGGCGGCGTCCAGCAGCGCTGCTTTGATGGAGGAAGAACCGATGTCGTAGCCTATCAGGTACATAGCGTAAAAAAGGGTTTTGAGGGCTGACTAAAAGGACGCCTTCCGGAAAGATCCTTTGCGGACCTTTTAGTCAGCCCTGGTAATCTTCTACCAGAAGATCGTATACAACGCCGCCAGGATGCCGCAGATTATGATAGCACCCACCGCAAAGCCGGTGTTGAGTTTGAACATGGAAGCATCCACTTCCAGTCCTTTCTCGTTGTTCTTGCTTTTCGGGTCCAGCAGGCTGATAACGATCATCAGTGCAACTATGATCACGAATACCCATCCCATCCTGTTAATGAACGGCAGGGAGGGCATTGCGAATTTGAATAATACGGACAAGGGGATCGCGAGGATCGCGCCGATCAGGGCCGCGTTGGCCGTGGTGCGCTTCCAGAAGAATCCCATGATGAAGATAGCGAATACGCCCGGAGAGATAAAGCCGGTATATTCCTGGATGAACTGGAAGCCCTGGTCCAGGCTCTTCAGCGCCGGCGCCACACAGGCGGCGATCACGCAGGCCACGATGATCACAATGCGGCCCACTTTCACCTGGTCCTGTTCGGTAGCGTCCTTCTTGATGAAATGTTTATAGATGTCGAGCGTAAAGATCGTAGCGATACTGTTGGCCTTTCCTGCCAGCGATGCCACGATCGCGGCGGTGAGCGCGGCGAAGGACAAGCCTTTCAGGCCCTCCGGCAGCAGGTTCAGGAGGATGGGATACGCATGGTCGGGTTTTACGACGCCGTTTGCGTCGAGCATTTCCTGCTGGAACATGCCGTTCTTGTACAGCACGTATGCCGCAATGCCCGGCAGTACTACGATCACCGGCATCAGCAGCTTGAGGAACCCGGCGAACAGCAGGCCGTTGCGGGCGGTCTTCAAATCCGCGCCCAGCGCGCGCTGCGTGATGTACTGGTTGCATCCCCAGTAGTTCAGGTTCACGATCCACATACCGCCTATCAGCACGGCAATGCCCGGCAGCTCCGCGTAGTTGGGATTGCTCTTGTCGAAGATCATGTGAAAATGCTCCGGCGCTTTCTGCCGCAGCAGGCCAAGTCCGTCCATCATCCCGGTTACGGAATAGGAAGTGCCGGCGTCACCGAGGTTCTGCGAAACGAGGTTCAACGCCAGGTAGGTGGTAGCAAGACCGCCCAGTACGAGGAAGAACACCTGTATCACGTCCGTAAAACCGATCACCTTCATCCCGCCCAACGTAATCAGGATCGCGAAAACAGCCAGGCCGATCATACAGGTCACAAAATCGTAACCCGAAATGGTCTGCACCGCCAGCGCGCCAAGATAGAGGATGGACGTAAGGTTCACGAAAACGTACAGCAGCAGCCAGAAGATGGCCATCACCGTACTCACACGATTGTCGTACCGCTGCAAAAGGAATTGCGGCATCGTGTAGATCTTGTTCTTCAGATAGATCGGCAGGAAGAAGATAGCCACCACCAGCAAGGTTGCCGCGGCCATCCATTCATAGGTGGAAATAGCCAGCCCCATTTTAAAACCGGAGCCGGACATGCCGATGAACTGTTCTGCAGAAATGTTGGATGCGATGAGTGAGGCGCCAATGGCCCACCAGGTAAGAGATCCTTCAGCCAGGAAGAAATCTTTGGTATCCGTCAGTGCCTTTTTCTTCCGGTTATAGATATAATATCCATATCCGGCTACAATGATGAAATAGATAAAGAACACAACGTAGTCCCAGGCGAATAAGCTTGAATTTTGCATGTTAGATCAGTGAAAACGTGTAAACGTGGTAAAAAAATAGTTCGTCAAGATAATAAACTATTCTATAAACGTAAAAAATACGTTTAAAATGTTTTTTACTCGGTAATATACGTCACTTTAAATGCAAATGCATGCTCGCAGGGAACTTCCCGGATGGATAACTTCGGCACGGTCACCTCTATCCCGTCCTTCACCTTTTTATACGTCAGGGGCTGCCTGAGGCCCAGCATGGAAACGGTGGTACGGGAAGAGGGCTGCAGCCCTTTGATGAGAAATTTGCCTTCGGGCAGCTGCGGCGCGATGGCATATACGGTGCTGCCGTTACGGGTAAAGAAAAGCTCTTTTACAGCGAATCCCGGATCGGGGTTCACGGTCTGCTTCAGCAGGGCTTCCCCGCTGACCATACCGGAAGCGGGCTTCCAGTCCTGCCGGCCTTCGGACCACTGCACGTGCGTTTTCCAGGCGCGGGTGTTATAGATCGCTTCGCCGTTCACGTCCAGCCATTTGCCAATCTCCAGCAAACGTTCCTGCATGATGGGCGGGATCTTGCCATGCGCATCGGGAC
Source organism: Chitinophaga cymbidii (assembly GCF_007992715.1). Taxonomy (GTDB): domain Bacteria; phylum Bacteroidota; class Bacteroidia; order Chitinophagales; family Chitinophagaceae; genus Chitinophaga; species Chitinophaga cymbidii. The sequence continues at coordinate 664,484 of NZ_BKAU01000002.1, read as the reverse complement.
CAATATCCAGCAACAGGTTGCCCCCGCTGCTAACGATGTCTACCAGCAGGTAAATGAGGGATTGGGTGCTGTTATAATCTTCTACATCTTCATTCCGGTTATACCCGAAAGAGAAGCCCATGCCCCGGCACTCTTCCCAGGGACGGTCATATTTCTTGCCTACTTCATATTCCGTGGTGTAATACCCGCCGTGCTTCTGGCGGATGCCCTTGCCCCAGCGGTCGTTCACCGCTACCTTATCTTTCACGGGCGATTCATTATACAGCCAGGCGAGGAACTCGCGTGATTTCCAGAGCGTATCGCTGTGGTCCCATTCTCCGTCCGTCCATACAATGTCCGGCTCGTACCGGTTCACCAGCTCTTTCATCTGCGGCAGCATGTGCTCGTTCACGTATTTGTCGTACTGCTTGCTCACGTACAGCGGATTGTACCATTCATACAGCGAATAGTAAAAGCCCATTTTCAGGTCGGTCTTTTTCACGGCGGTGGTCAGATCGCCCAGCACATCGCGCTTGGCGGCGGACTCCATGGCGTTCCAGGGGCGGCCGAAGGCTTTGGAGGCTTCTTTGCTAGGCCACAGCGCGAAGCCGTCGTGATGCTTGGACGTGAGCACGATATATTTGGCGCCTGATCTTTCAAAGAGCTTCGCCCATGCATCGGGATCGTAATCTTCGACCTTAAAATGATCGGCGAACTGGTAGTAGGAAAAGTCTTTTCCCCACACCTTGTTGTGATGATCGAACACGGCGGTGGGGGAAGGATTGTTATTGCCAAAGATCTTTTTGTTCTGCAGCCAGTGCTGGTACCATTCGGAGTAGGTGCCTTTGGGCGACCAGGCGGGCACGGAATACACGCCCCAGTGGATGAAGATGCCGAACTTGGCATTTTCAAACCATGCGGGAACGGGCCGGCTGTCGATGGACTCCCAGGTGGGTTTGTAGTTTTGCGCCTGCAGGGTGAACGGTAGCAGTAGCCATAACAGATGTCTCAGGTGTTTCATATGTTTAACGTGGTTTATCAGGGAAGTTACAATATAAAGATTGTGCTGCTGGCTTACAAGCGAACGGTAATTCTGTATCAGTTTTTGACAGGATAGTTTAGGAGGCGTTCTGCAGCATCATGGCGGCGAGCTGCCGGCCGATCTCGGAGCCGATGGCCACGCCCATTCCGCCCATCCGTACGGCGAAGAAGATATGGTCTGAATGCGGCTGCACAAGGGGTTGCTTTGTGGGGCCGAAGGCCATGATGCCTGCCCAGCGGTCTTCGATAGTGAAGGGGTGGTGCGGGAGGATGAGGGTGCGGAGCTTTTCTTCGAGGTTTTGCTGGATGCTTTCCTGCAGCGCGATGCTGGTGGTGGTTTCGCCGGCCACGTCCATATTGCGGCCGCCGCCGAAGAGCACGCGGCCGTTCAGCTCGCGGAAATAGTAATATCCTTTATCGAAATGAAATACGCCTTTGAAGGGGAGCCCTTTTACGGCGGAGGTGATCAGCACCTGGCCGCGGCCGGGGGTGACGTTCACTTCAGGCAGCAGGGTTTGTGCGAAGGCGTTGGTGCAGACGGCAGCCTGGGAGGCGGTGAAGGTGATGCCGGCTTCATTTGCGGCGGCATGAGGTTCCAGGCGCGCGCCGGCAGATGCCACATACACCTCCGCTCCTTTCCCCGTTTCATCTATCCACGCCACATTACAACCGGTTTTTATCTCTATTCCCCTTTCAATCGCCACATCGATCAGCGTTCGCATCATCATCCCGGTATGCAGTTCTCCTTCGTAATTATTTTTAACAAGCGACTTCACGTAAGTTCCGTTAAAACCGAAACTTGCCAGCCGCTCGTCCGCCATGGAAAATGCGGGGCCGGGCAGGATGCCGGACAGCAGGGCGTTCACCTCGTCCAGCCGCTGCAATGCCGGCATTTCTATTTCGCTGATCAGTTCGTAGCTGCCGTTCTCGCGGTACTGCATGCGGTCGTCGCCGATGCGGCTGCGCAGGAGCTGCAAGCCTTTACGCCGCAGCTGCACAAGCGCTACTACTTCTTCGGGCGTCATATGCTCCAGATCGTCCAGTATCTCCGTCAGGCTGCCGATGCATGCAAATCCGGCATTTTTTGTACTGGCGCCGGTGGGCAACAGTCCCCGTTCCAGCACGAGTATCCGTTTGCGGGGCGCTTTTTCCTTCAGGCTGATGGCGGTGGACAGGCCCACGATGCCACTGCCGAGGATGATGCAGTCGTAATGCAGGAGGCTTTGCTTTTCCCAGTAGCTTAACATGCACCGAAATTAGGGAATTTTTCCCGTGGCATATCCGGCAGGCCGGCCAGATAAAAAGGCCGTTTCCACAAGGGAAACAGCCTTCAATTCTATAACTGACGGTTCGCTATACCAGGTAACCGAATAGATCATCGTGCTTGTTCAATTCCGTATAATGCACATTGTACCGGCGCATGTTTTCCAGCAGCACATCATAGTCCTCGCGGTTCTTCAGCTCTATTCCCACCAGCGCGGGGCCGGTTTCCTTGTTGTGTTTCTGGATGAACTCAAAGCGGGTAATGTCATCACTCGGGCCGAGCACGTGGTTCACAAATTCTTTCAGCGCGCCGGGGCGTTGCGCAAACCGCACGATGAAATAATGTTTCAGTCCTTCATACAGCAGGGAGCGTTCCTTGATCTCCTGCATCCGGTCGATATCATTATTGCTGCCGCTCACTACACACACCACTTTCTTTCCTTTGATCTCTTCGGCAAAATCGTCCAGCGCGGCAATGGAGAGTGCGCCGGCGGGTTCCACCACAATGGCATCTTCGTTGTATAACCGGAGGATGGTGGAGCAAACGCGGCCTTCGGGTACGAGGCTCATTTTGTCCAGCACATCTTTGCATATTTCATACGTTAATGCACCTACGCGCTTTACGGCGGCGCCGTCTATGAAGCGGTCGATCTCGGGGAGCGTAACGGGGGCGCCGTTTTCCAGGGCTTTCAGCATGGAGGGGGCGCCTTCGGGTTCAATGCCGATCATCTTCGTATGCGGACTGTAAGTGCGGAAATACGTGCCTACACCGGAGGCCAGGCCACCGCCGCCTACGGGTACGAACAGGTAATCCACTTCGGGCTGCTCTTCCAGTATTTCCAGGGCTACGGTTCCCTGTCCCTCAATGATCTTCAGATCATCAAAAGGCGGAATGAAGGTCATATTATGAGCGGCGGTAAAAGCCTGCGCTTCTATGGAGCAATCATCGAACGTATCGCCCACGAGGCGTATCTCAATGTTGTCACCACCGAACATTTTCACCTGGTTCACTTTCTGCTTGGGTGTGATAATGGGCATGAACACCACACCTTTCACGTTCAGGAGCCGGCAGGAATAGGCGAATCCCTGGGCGTGGTTGCCGGCACTGGCACAGGTAACGCCGTTGGCTAAACTTTTTTTGTCCAGGCTGCTCATCAGGTTGTAAGCGCCGCGGAGCTTGTAGGAACGCACCACCTGCATGTCCTCGCGTTTCAGGTATACGTCGCAATGATAGCGGCGGGACAGGTTGGCGTTGTACGTGAGCGGGGTACGGATTACTACGGAGCGCAGCCTTTCTGCGGCTGCTTTTATGTTGGCTGGTTGGATGTTGTTGATAACTTCAGACATGATCGGTTAGTTAAAAAATAAAAAAAGAAAAAACGAAAATCAGCGGCTGATCCTAATTCGACAAATGCCTCCAAAACCAACGCCAATCTTCATTTTTTCTTTCTTTTATTTTTTACTGAATTGCTTATTTGCCGGGGCGCAGCTTACGCACTGCGGCGCCTGCCTGCCACATTTCGCTGTTACGCAGCTCTTCCAGCTCCTTGTTCAGCTTGTCGCGGTAATCCGCCTGGCTGTTGGAGGAGATAGAGCGCTCTGCTTCCTTACCTGCCGCTACGCTGGCGTACAGCTCGTCGAATACAGGCTGGGTAGCTTCCTTGAATTTCTTCCACCAGTCCAGCGCACCGCGTTGAGCAGTGGTAGAGCAGTTGGCGTACATCCAGTCCATTCCGTTCTCTGCTACCAGCGGCATCAGGGATTGGGTCAGCTCTTCAACGGTTTCGTTGAATGCTTCGGACGGAGAGTGACCGTTGTTACGCAGAGTCTGGTACTGTGCCGCAAAGATACCCTGGATAGCGCCCATCAGGGAGCCGCGTTCGCCGGTGAGGTCGGAGAATACTTCTTTCTTGAAATCAGTTTCGAACAGGTAGCCGGAGCCAACGCCGATGCCGAGTGCGATCACGCGGTCACGTGCTTTGCCGGTAGCGTCCTGGAAGATGGCGAAGCTGGAGTTCAGCCCCTGGCCTGCCAGGAACAGCCTGCGGAGGGAAGTGCCGGAGCCTTTGGGAGCTACCAGGATCACGTCTACGTCTGCCGGAGGAATGATATTGGTCTGTTCTTTATAAGTGATACCAAAGCCGTGAGAGAAATACAGCGCTTTACCTTTGGTGAGGAAAGGCTTCAGGGTAGGCCACAGGGTGATCTGACCCGCGTCGGAGAGCAGGTACTGGATGATCGTTCCTTTTTGTGCAGCTTCCTCTATCTCGAACAGGGTTTCGCCCGGCACCCAGCCGTCTGCTACCGCCTTGTCCCAGGTCTTGGAATTTTTACGCTGGCCGATGATCACGTTGAATCCGTTGTCTTTCAGATTCAGCGCCTGACCGGGACCTTGAACGCCGTAACCAATGATAGCAATTGTTTCGTTCTTGAGAACTTCTCTTGCTTTTTCCATGGGGAATTCTTCTCTGGTTACTACTTCTTCCAGTACCCCGCCAAAATTGATGGTTGCCATGTTTTGATCGTGTTTTTTTTAAAGAGTTGTTAAAAGTCTAAGGTTAAAAGTTTGCGCCGTATCAGTCTTTCAGATTATCCGCTTCAATCAGCGAAAGGTCTTTGAGATGTTCGTGGAAACGGCGGCTCCATTTCACGATCGCAACGCGGCCGCTTTTGGAATATTCTATGAGGCCATATGGCTCCAGTTTTTCGAGCATGGCGATCAGCTCCTGCTGATGGCCTGTTTTTTCCAGCACGAAATAATCGGCGGTGATGGTGAGAATGCGCGCATTGTTGTCGCGGATGATCTTTTCGATGTCGCCGTTGTGCAGGCTTTTCGTGGAGATCTTGTACAATGCCAGCTCCTGGTACACCACTTCATCTTCATCATGCACAAATGCACGGTGAATTTCGATGAGCTTTTCTATCTGTCCCACCACTTTTTCCAGCCTTTCCCTTTCGGACAGTACGGTGATGATGAACTTGTACACCCCGGCTATCTCGGTTTCGGCCGTGGTAAGGCTGGTGATGTTGATGCCCCTGCGGGTGAAGATCACGGAGATACGGTTCGTGATGCCGATCCGGTCTTCCGTGTACACCGTTACGGTATATTCTTTTTGCATGTTGATTCGATTAAGGATAATGAACTACTCGAGGCGGATCGATGAGATCGGCGCACCGGCGGGTACCATCGGGAATACGTTGTCTTCCTGCTCTACCACTACCTCCAGCAGGTAAGCGCCTTTGGTATCCAGCATTTCTTTCACGGCGGCTTCTATCTCGGAGCGCTCGCTGACCTTGCGGCCCGGTACGTAGAAACCTTTGGCGATCTGCACGAAGTCAGGGTTGATCATTTCGGTGGATGAGTAGCGCTTGTCGAAGAACAGTTGCTGCCACTGGCGCACCATGCCCAGGAAGTTGTTGTTCAGGATCACGATCTTCACCCCGATCTCGGATTGATAGATGGTGCCCAGCTCCTGCAGCGTCATCTGGAAGCAGCCATCACCGATAACGGCCACCACTTCCCTTTCGGGAGCGCCTACTTTAGCGCCCATAGCTGCCGGCAGGGAGAAGCCCATTGTACCCATGCCGCCGCTGGTGATATTGGTGTTCGGGTCTTTAAAGCGGTAGTAGCGGGATGCTACCATCTGGTGCTGTCCAACGTCCGTTACAAGGATGGCCCTGCCTTCGGTCTGTTCGGAGATGATGCGCACCACTTCCGCCATCTTCAGCATGCCTTCTTTCGGGTACAGCTCGTTGTGCTGGACTTTTTCATATTCCTGTTTGTCCGCTTCCTTGAAGGATTGCAGCCATTCTTCATGCTTCGCGGGTTTTACCAGCGGCAGCATGGCTTCCAAGGCTGCTTTCGCATCCGCGTGCACCGCTACGTCCGCGGGAATGATCTTGTTGATCTCCGCTTTATCTATTTCGATGTGGACCACTTTCGCCTGGCGCGCATATGTGTTCACGTCGCCGGTGATACGGTCGTCGAAGCGCATGCCGATGGCGATCAGCACATCGCATTCATTCGTATTGATGTTCGGGCCATAGTTCCCGTGCATGCCCAGGTAGCCTACATAGCAGGGATGATCTACCGGTACGGCGGACAGGCCGAGCAGCGTGGAAGCGATGGGTATCTGCGCTTTCTCCGCCATTTCTATCAGCAGTTTCTCCGCGCCGGCGATCAGTACGCCGTGGCCGCAAAGGATGTAAGGCTTTTTGGCGTTGTTGATCAACTCTACCGCGGCGGCGATCGCATCCTGCTTCAATTGCGGAACGGGCTGGTAGCTGCGGATATGTTCACAGGCTTTATACTGGAAATCGAGCTTGCCGAATTGTGCGTTCTTGGTGATATCCACCAGCACCGGTCCCGGGCGGCCGTTGCGGGCGATGTAGAATGCCTTGGCGATGGCGCCGGGAATATCTTCCGGCCTTGTCACCTGGATGTTCCACTTGGTGATGGGCATGGTAATGCCGATCACGTCCGTTTCCTGGAATGCATCCGTTCCGAGCAGCGCGGCGGCTACCTGGCCGGTGATGCAGACCATCGGGGTAGAATCCATGTGAGCGTCCGCGAGCCCTGTCACCAGGTTGGTAGCGCCGGGGCCGGAGGTGGCGAAGGCCACGCCCACTTTCCCGCTGGCGCGCGCATAACCCTGCGCGGCATGCGTTGCGCCCTGCTCGTGACGGACCAATATATGATGGACTTTATCCTGGAAATCGTACAGGGCATCATAAATAGGCATAATGGCGCCGCCGGGATAACCGAATATGGTATCCACGCCTTCTGCAATCAGTGACCGGATCACAGCTTCAGCGCCGGTGATGATCTCGGCGGGTGCAGCGGTGGGCCGCTTGTCAGACTCTTCAGTCTTCATCGGTAACACATCCTTCTGTTGCATTTTTTACTTGTTTTGCGTATTTGAATAATATTCCGTTCGTGGCTTTCAGGGCCGGCTGTTTCCAGGCGGCTTTGCGGGCTGCGATCTCTTCGTCTGATACATGCACTTTGATCACATTGTTGACCGCGTCGATCTCGATGGTGTCATCGTCCCTGACGACGGCGATGGTGCCGCCTTCAAAGGCTTCCGGCACAATGTGCCCGACGACGAAGCCGTGCGTGCCGCCGGAAAAGCGGCCGTCGGTGATCAGCGCCACATTCTTGCCAAGGCCCGCACCCATGATAGCGGAAGTAGGCTTCAGCATTTCCGGCATACCGGGGCCGCCTTTCGGCCCCACGTAGCGGATCACCACTACGTCGCCGGCTTTTACGCGGCCGGACTGAATGCCTTTGATCAGTTCAAATTCCCCGTCGAATACACGGGCGGGGCCGGTGAACTTCTCTCCTTCCTTGCCGGTGATCTTTGCCACAGATCCTTTTTCAGCCAGGTTGCCGTAAAGTATCTGGATGTGACCGGTTGCTTTGAGCGGCTGCTCCAGCGGAAATATGATGTCTTGTTTCGTAAAATCGATGTCGGGCACGGATGCCAGGTTCTCCGCGAGGGTTTTGCCGGTCACGGTGAGGCAGTCACCATGCAGCATTCCTTTTTGCAGGAGGTATTTCATGACCAAAGGTACTCCGCCGATGTTGTGGAGGTCTTCCATCATGTATTTGCCGCTTGGCTTCAGGTCCGCCAGCAGCGGGGTTTTATCGCTCAACCGCTGAAAATCCTCATTAGTGATGTTCACACCCACGGATTTGGCGATGGCGATGAAGTGCAGCACTGCGTTGGTGCTGCCGCCGAGCGCCATCACCACGGTAATGGCATTTTCAAATGCCTTGAAGGTCATGATGTCTTTCGGCTTGATATCTTTTTCGAGGAGCAAACGGATGTATTTGCCGGCTTCGAGGCATTCTTTCTGTTTGTCTTCGCTGGTAGCGGGGTTGGAAGAGCTATATGGAAGGCTCATGCCGAGCGCTTCAATGGCGGAGCTCATGGTGTTGGCCGTGTACATCCCGCCGCAGGCGCCTGCTCCGGGGCAGGAATGCTGTACAATGCCTTTGAAATCGCCTTCATCGAGATTGCCGGCGAGCTTCTGGCCGAGCGCTTCAAATGCGGAGATGATGTTCAGGTCCTGTCCTTTATATTTTCCCGGTGCGATCGATCCGCCGTATACCATGATGGCGGGGCGGTTCAGGCGGCCCATCGCGATCAGGGAGCCGGGCATGTTCTTGTCGCAGCCCGGCACGGTAACGAGCGCATCATAATATTGCGCGCCGCAAACCGCTTCAATGGAGTCGGCAATAATATCACGGCTGACGAGGGAATAGCGCATGCCGTCGGTACCGTTGCTGATACCGTCGCTCACGCCGATCGTGTTGAAAATAAGGCCCACCAGGCCGTTATCCCATACGCCTTTCTTCACGGTCTTTGCGAGATCGTTCAGGTGCATGTTGCAGGTATTACCGTCGTAGCCCATGCTCACAACGCCTACCTGTGCTTTTTTCAGGTCTTCCTCCGTCAGTCCTATTCCGTACAGCATGGCCTGGGCGGCGGGCTGTGTAGGGTCTTGCGTGATCGTTTTGCTGTATTTATTCAACTCCATAGTTCGGCCGGTTATTACCGGGAATTTTTTAATTATTGTACAAGTTATCTCGGGAGTGCCTCAATGTCCAAACCTATAATTTGCCCGTTCCCGGTCTTCAAAAGGTGTGCTGAATGACCCAAACCCGCTGTGTCAGGGGCTTACGTGGAAATGTGTTTACGCCATTCAACGGGTAAAAAAAGGGGGTGATGGTACCCGGCGGGCAGGCCGCCACATCTCATCACCCCATTCAATATCAGGCCGGAATGGCCTCACGTTTGAATTCTTTCTCCAGTACTTTCGCTTTATACGCCTGCTGGATCACTTTGCCCAGGGACTCACCGAAAGGCTTGCCGAAGGTCTGGTTGTCCAGGGAATCCCATCCAACGATCTCCGCGGCGGTACCGCAGTAGAATACAGCGTCCGCTTTCTTCAGCTCGTCGGTAGTGAACAGCTTCTCTTCCAGGGGAATATTCAGCTCCTGGCAGATCTCGATCACGGTAGCGCGGGTGATGCCCGGCAGAATGTTGCCCGGCGGCGGTGTGAAGATCTTGCCGTCTTTTTCAAAGAAGATGTTGGCGCCGGGGCCTTCTCCCACGTTGCCGTTGATGTCCAGCAGCAGCGCTTCGTCGAAACCTTTCTCCTTGGCTTCCTGTGAAGCCAGGATGGAATTCACGTACAGGCCGGCGGATTTGGATTCGATCTTGAACGCCTTGGGGTTCGGACGCTGATAGGAAGAGGTCATCACGCGCAGCAGCTTTTCGCCGAGGTACGCGCCCCATTCCCATGCGCAGATCATCACATGCGTTTCAGAAGCGGCTTTCAATGTCATGTTCGGCGGGCAGAACGCGAGGGGACGGATGTACGCTTCCTCCAGGTTGTTCATCTCCAGCACTTTATAGCAAGCTTTTACCAGCTCTTCGTTGTTGAAGTTGTAGGGGATGTGGATCAGCTCGCAGGAGCGCTTGAAGCGGTCGAAGTGCTCCTTCGCCTTGAATACCTTCACTTCCCCACTGGCGGTCTTGTAGGCGCGGATGCCTTCAAATACCGCGTATCCATAATGCAGCGACTGACCGTACAGGTCAATTTTGGCTTCCGAAGCTTTTACATAAGCTCCATCAAAGTAAATAATCGTGTTTTCGTTGTAATAGCTATACATATAATTGGAATTTGCACATAAAAAAAGCCTTCCTGATGGAGGAAGGCGTTCTATTTCTTGTTGTTATTATACACGCTTTTATCCTCCAATCGGCTGGCGGCTGATAATGACAACGACGATCACGACTAATGTGATAGCCCAGTTGAGCTGCGGCACAATGTGACTGATCTTGTTATTATCCTTGTTTAACCACATGGAGATTCGTATTCAATTGTAGTTGATCGGTACAAATGTATTTCTGTATTGAATAAAAAACAACAGGGAAAGTAATTTTTTGAGAAAAATCAAATAGAAAGGCATTTTTTGAAAATATCGAAATAAACAAATACCGGATTGAAAAAATTCTAACAATTCAGGGATATCTATGGTTCCTGTTCAGCGGCGTCTGACAGAAAAAAGGGCTGCACGATCTCCGTACAGCCCTTTTTGTTAGTTTTTCAGGCAATCATCGATGACCTGTTGTAGTTGTGGTTCCTTTTCCATCAGGCGTTCCAGCAGCGTGAGCTGGTTCTTTGCACGGTTATAGTTGTGCTCGGGATACTTGATGGGATAATATACGTCCCCGTTCAGATAGTCTGTCAGGAAGCGGATGCCTTGCATGTAGATCATGAACTGACCGGCGTAGAACAGGTGTTTCCGTTCGGTGTCCGTCAGCGTGCTGCCTACTTCGGAGAGGTAGCCTTTCATGAGGGCTTCGTAATAATCCTCCCTTACTGCTATCCGGCTGAAATCCCTTTCCTCTTCAGATACGGGGCTCACATAGGTGCGCACCATATCTCCCAGGTCGGAGATGATCTTGCCGGGCATCAGCGTATCCAGGTCGCATACGCAAATGCCTTCGTAAGTATCCTTGTTCAGCAGCACATTGTTGATCTTCGTATCATGATGCATGAGCCGGTCTGTGAAGTCAGGGGCCGTCTTCAGCTTTTCGAAGGTCACCGCAATGCCGGAGTGGTTCAGGAACTGTTCCACCAGGGATTCCGCGAACTGCTTGCGTTCCTCCTTTGCCGTGCGGATCGCTTCCTGGAAGGCGGCGTAACGCAGGGTGAGGTTGTGGAAATTGGGGATGGTGGCTTTGAATTCATGCAGGTCGATGCCATGCAGGAAGCGCGCCATCCTTCCGAACTGCTTCGCGGCTTCATACGCCTGCTTCGGCGTATCGGCCTGGTCTACGGAAGTGGACGATGGAATGAACGGGACCATCCGCCAGTATTCGTCCTTATAATGGAACAGGTCTTCCCCGTTTACCGTGGTCACGGGCGTGATGAAAAGGTAGTCCGGGTGATGTTCGGCAAGGTAGCTCGCCGCCAGCCGCAGATTGCGGGCGATCACTTCCGGCTCTTTAAAGACATAGGTATTGATCCTTTGCAGGATGTACTTTTTGCCGTCCACGCCATTCAACAGGAAGGTGTTGTTGATATGCCCGCTTCCGAATTTTTTAATATCGGACTCCGCTGTGGCGACCCCGAAAGCATCCAGGATTTCCTTGTTCACCATTACTTCCAGAGATTATCAGGATATTCTCCTTTATTCACCAATGCGGATAAGCTGGCCTGTACGCCCGGCGCATCTTCTTTATACGTTACGCCGAACCATTGTGCGCTGGTGGGCAGCACTTTGATCTCGCCCATGCCTTTGCTGATGAACTGGTCGGCCACGAGGGGAATGAAAAATTCTGATTTCGGATTGGAAGCGTTCTGCGCGAGGAACTGATCGAACAGTTTTTCGCTGATGCCGAACACGGAAGGCGCGAAGCCGAAGAAGTTCATGGATACCGGCGTTTCGGGAGCAAGTTCCAGCTTGGTATCGCCTTCATCCGCTACGATCTTGCCGTTCTCCAGGGAGATCTTTGTTCTTTCGTTGATGCCGGTCAGGTTGCTGTTGCTGTCTACCGCGCATACGCCGCGGGAAACGGAGCCGTGCTCGCTCACTGTTTTGCCCAGCTCATACCCTACGAGGCTGTATGTTTTGTCGTTACACTCATTTTGCAGAAATGCCGCCATTTTTTCGAAAGCGTCGCGGCCATAGAAATCGTCCGCGTTGATCACCGCAAAAGGCTCGTTGATCGCGTCTTTGGCGCACATTACGGCATGCGCGGTGCCCCAGGGCTTGGTGCGGTCCGCCGGCACTTCATGCCCGTTCACGAATGCATTGATGTCCTGGAATACATAAGCCGTTTCCACTCTTCCTTTCAGCTTGGGCTCAAATATCTCCTTGAACTCTTCCGCGAAGTTCTCGCGGATAATAAATACGATCTTGCCAAAACCCGCGCGGATAGCATCATAAATTGAATAGTCAATAATAGTTTCTCCGCTGGGGCCAAACTTTTGGATCTGTTTCAGACTTCCGTACCGGCTGGCCATTCCCGCCGCCAGGATCAATAATGTCGGTTGCATTTGTTGATATTAGTTTATAAATTTCACACGAATTAATATCGGGGGCTAAATTTAATCATTAAATTTTTCCCCGGACTTTTATTTTTTGCTTATCCTTGCGCATTCTTCCCATATGTCCGCATCGACCGGGGGTAAAAGTGAACAATTTTAACTGTTCAGACTATACTTTTTTAAGTAGTTTATTGTATACTCTTTATTGATATAAAAATTTGTTTAAAATGATGAAAAGGTGGATAGTGGCAGGAGCCATGGTACTGCATTGCATGCAGTCCGCGCAGGCTCAGCAGAAAACAGACCCGGAGCAGATCCGGTCTAAAATGCAATGGTTTGCAGACGCCAAGCTCGGCATCTTCATCCATTGGGGCATTTATGCCGTGAAAGGAGTGGACGAAAGCTGGAGCTTCTACAACAAAAAAATATCTTATCCCGATTATATGGACCAGCTGAAAGGCTTTACCGCGGAACGATATGATCCGCAGGCCTGGGCTGATCTCATCAAAGCCTCCGGCGCGCGGTACGCGGTGGTCACCACCAAGCATCACGACGGCGTTGCGCTCTGGAACACGAAATTCAACAAACTCAGCACGGTGAAAAGCACACCGGCCAAAAGAGACGTGCTCGCTCCCCTGTTCACCGCTTTGCGGAAGAACGGCATCAAGGCGGGCGCTTACTTTTCGCTGCTGGACTGGAGCTCGCCGGATTACCCGGGATTCCTGAAAGACAGCTCGCGCTACAAGATCGCGGAGCAGCCGCAGCGATGGGAGAAATTTAAAAAATTCTACCAGGGCCAGATGGCGGAAGTGATGACGAAATTCAATCCCGATCTATGGTGGTTCGATGGCGACTGGGAACACAGCGCGGAAGAATGGGAAGCGGAAAAAGTGCGCAAAATGCTCACCGGCCACAACCCCAATACCATCATCAACGGCCGCCTCACGGGTTATGGCGATTATGATACACCGGAACAGAATTTCCCTGTGGTGCGTCCGCAGTTCCACTGGTGGGAGCTCTGCATGACCATCAATAACAACTGGGGTTACCAGCCCGCAGATACCAACTGGAAAACACCCTATGAAGTGATCACCATCTTTGCGGACGCCATCAGCAACGGCGGCAACATGCTGCTGGACATCGGCCCGAAAGCGGACGGCACCATTCCGCCGCAGCAGGTGCATGTGCTGCAGGGGCTAGGCAAATGGAACCGCAAACATGCCAACGCGATCTTCAACACGGTGGCGGGCATCCCGCAGGGGCATTTTTACGGGCCTACCACAATGTCTAAAGACTCCACCACCCTCTATCTTTTTCTTCCAGGCAACGTAAGCGGACAGATCATGGTAAAAGGGCTGGATAACAAAATAAAGGATATCACCGTTGTAGGCAACGGAACGAAGCTCACGCACAAGATCGTAGGCAAGATATCCTGGAGCCCTGTGCCGGGGCTTGTTTACATCCCGGTGCCGGCCAATGTGCAGGATGAATATATGACCGTGCTGGAACTGAAGCTGGATAAGCCCGTGAAGCTGTACCGCGGAAAAGGCGGACTAAACGGATAATTATTCTATATATCGATATTTTATGAAAAAAACGCTCCTATGTGCGGTTGCCGCGCTCACCTTTTTAACAGGCGCTGCGCAGCAATCGCAGCCGGTGATCGCTGTTATACCGGAACCTTCTTCTGTGCAGACTTTAGCCGGACAAGTACTGATCACTCCTCAGACAAAATTCTTTTCCAACAGCGACGATGCCGCTGAAGCAGCGAAGCTGTTCAACGTTTTCCTGCGGGCTAACTACGGCTTCTCTTTGCAGGAGGGCACCATGCGCAACAGCGCGCTGATATTTTCAGAAGACAAGGTATTGCCCAAAGAAGGATATCAGCTGACAGTGGCAAGAAACAAGATTGTGCTGCAGGGGCGCGCTGCCGGCCTGTTCTACGGCGTACAAACCCTTGAGCAGCTGCTGCATGGCGTTGTAAAGAACAAGATCTCCGTGCCCGGTGTGCTCATCAAGGACGAACCGCGCTTTGCCTATCGCGGGCTGATGCTGGACGTAGGCCGCTATCTTTACCCGGTGGATTACATCAAAAAATTCATCGACGTGATGGCCCATTACAAGCTCAACCGCTTTCACTGGCATCTGACGGAAGACCAGGGCTGGCGCATCGAGATCAAAAAATATCCGAAGCTGCAATCCATCGCTTCCCGGCGCGCTTCCACACCGGTGGGCCACGGGCGTGACAACAAGCAGGACGGTACGCCCTACGGCGGGTTCTACACCCAGGAAGAAGTGAAAGACGTGGTAGCCTATGCCAAAGCGCGGCATATCACCGTGATACCGGAGATTGAAATGCCGGGCCATGCGCAGGCGGCGCTGGCGGCATATCCTTACCTCGGGTGTACCGGCGGTCCGTATGAAGTATCCACCAAATGGGGCGTACATAAAGAAGTGTATTGCGCGGGGAACGATTCTGTATTTTCTTTTCTGGAGGATGTGCTGGAAGAAGTGCTCCCGCTTTTCCCCGGCGAGTACATTCATATCGGGGGAGATGAATGCCCGAAAGACCGCTGGAAAGCCTGCCCGAAGTGCCAGGCGCGTATCAAGGCCCTCGGCCTGAAAGATGAACACGAGCTGCAGAGCTATTTCATTCAGCGGATGGAAAAATTCCTCGCCACCAAAGGCCGCCGCATCATCGGCTGGGATGAGATACTGGAAGGCGGCCTTGCTCCCAACGCCACCGTGATGAGCTGGCGCGGCGAGAACGGCGGCATCGCGGCGGCAAAGCAAAAGCACGATGTGATCATGACGCCCAACACGTACCTCTACCTCGACTACCACCAGGCCGATCCCGCCGGGGAACCGGTGGGCATTGGCGGATACCTCCCGCTGGAAAAGGTGTACAGCTACGAGCCTTACCCCGCTTCCCTCACGCCGGAGGAACAAAAATATATCAAGGGCGTGCAGGGGAACGTGTGGTCCGAATACCTGCCCAACCCGGAGAAAGTGGACTATTTCACCTGGCCGCGCGCACTCGCGCTGTCCGAGATCACCTGGAGCCCGGCGCGTAAAAAGAACTATGCAAAATTCACTTCCAAACTGCCTACCGCGCTCGCCGCGCTGGATGAACGCGATGTGGCTTTCCGCATCCCGGCCCCTATTGGCCTGGAAGACATGGTGATCACCGGCGCCAACACCACCGTAGCACTGAAAGCGCCGGTAAAAGGCGCTACCATCCGCTATACCACGAACGGCAGCGAGCCCACGGCCAGCAGCCCGAAATATACAAGACCGTTCATCGTAACACCGCCCGCCAACGGCACCGTTGTGGTGAAATGCCTCGTGATCACCGCATCGGGAAGGCAAAGCCGGGTGCATACCGCTACGTATACCCGTAAGAGTTATAAGACCGCGGCGAATGTACATCCTTCCACACCGGGCCTCCGCTTCGAAGCATTCTACCGCAGCTTCAGCAGCGCGAAGAACATCAGCGGCAAAGCGGATACTACGGGCGTGATGCCGTCTTTCTCCATTCGTCCGTTCATCGCGAAACCTGCTTTCGGCGTGCGTTTCGACGGCTATATCAAAATAGACCAGGATGGCCTGTACGAGTTCACTACCAATTCAGATGACGGCTCCATGCTGATGATCGGTGACGAAGTAGTGGTGGACAACGACGGGGAGCATGCGCCCACCGCCAAAAGCGCGCTGATACCCCTGCGAAAAGGATTCCACCGCATCCGCGTATCTTACTTTGATGTGGGCGGCGATCAAACCCTGCAAGTCACCGCCGGGCTGAAAGGCAAACAAAGCATTAACTTGCGGAATGCGCTTTTCTACTGAGGAAATATTGCAACCTTTTCATACAACATGGCTGCCTGCGGACATACAGGCGGCCACGTTGCGTCTGGACCGTATTCATCCCGTCGTTTCCGGCAACAAGTGGTTCAAGCTGAAATACAACCTGGAAGCCGCGGCAGGCAGACCGGTGGTCACTTTCGGCGGCGCTTACTCCAATCATATCATAGCCACAGCGGCGGCCTGCGAAATGCGGGGCATCCCCTGCACGGGCATCATCCGGGGCGAAAAACCCGCGGTGCTCAGCCACACGCTGCAACGCGCGGCCAGCCTCGGCATGGAACTGGTGTTCGTGAGCCGGGAAGCCTACCGGCTGAAGGATGCAAGCGCTTTCCCGGATGCTTATATGATACCGGAAGGCGGGCATAATGCCCTTGGGGCAAAAGGTTGCGGGGAAATATTGTCGCTCGCCGATACAATGGGCTTTTCACATATCATTTGCGCGGTGGGCACGGGAACCATGCTTGCGGGGCTGGTAAATGCAACGGAACGTCCGGTCACCGGCATCTCCGTCCTCAAAAACGCCACCTCCCTGTACGAAGAAACACAAGCGCTACTCACTTCCCCCGAAACAAGCAACTGGACCATCCTCCATCAATTCCACGAAGGCGGTTACGGCAAGACCAGCCCCCGGCTGTTCGCCGCCATGAACGATTTCTACCGGCAAACCGGCATCCCCACAGACCAGGTGTATACCGGGAAAATGGTATCCGCCGTGCAACAACTGCTGGAACAATCCTACTTCCCGCCCAACAGCCGTTTGCTGCTCATCCATTCCGGCGGATTGCAGGGCAATGATTCTTTGCCCCCCGGCGTTCTATGCTTTTAAAGCGCGGCAACGTATATTTGTACTTTCGCCAACTAAGAGAACGGATTTACTGTATGAAGCAGATTGTCAGAAACCTTATTATCATCGTTATATTATCCATCGCATCCGGCGCCGCAAAGGCACAGGAATATACGCCGCCGGTATTGCCGGACTTTTCAGCATTGATCCAGACGGGAAAGATCCAGCTGGAATGGATATCCGGTTTCCCGAACGCCGTGCAGATCGGTATTCAGCGCTCGCTGGACAGCGTGCTGAACTTCACCACCATCGGATACGCTTCCAATCCCGGCAGCAGCCGTAATGCCTACCTGGACAATAAACCGTTGCCTGGAAGGAACTATTACCGCCTGTTCATCCTCATGAACAACAACCGTTACCTGTACAGCAAAACGGTGCTGGCGGTGGCGGATTCAACGATCAACGCCGGTGCTAAACTGAGCGCCAGCGACATCGCCAACCTGAATCCCTCCAAAGAAGAAGTGATACCCTGGAAGCCGTCCAACTACATCTACACGACGGCAGACGGCAATGTGAACATCCGTTTACCGGAAGCGCCGAAGAAAAAATACAATGTGAAATTCTTTGAACCGAGCGGCACTTTTCTGTTTGAGGTGGAGCAGGTTGTAGAACCTTTCCTGATACTGGAAAAGGCGATTTTCATGCATGCCGGCTGGTTCAATTTTGAGATCTATGAGAACGGGAAGCTGCTGGAGAAGTGGAATCTGTATATTCCGTTGAATTACCGGTCGTAATCATCTCCGCATCGAACACCTCGCCAAAATACCGGCTGATCTTCCCTTTCACTTCCTCTAAAGGAACTGCCCTCCCCAATTCCTGCTGCAGGGAAGTCACCGCTTTGTCCGCAATACCGCAGGCCACGATATGATCGAAATAATTCATATCCGTATTGATGTTGATGGCGAAACCATGCATGGTCACCCAGCGGCTGCACCGCACGCCCATCGCGCAGATCTTCCTGGCGCGGCCCGGCACGTCCGGCTCCAGCCACACGCCCGTTTCACCTTTGGAGCGCGCGCCCTGCAGGCCGTAATCCGCCAGCACACGGATGATCACTTCCTCCAGGAAACGCAGGTATTTCCCGATGTCCGTAAAGAACTGCTCCAGGTCTATGATCGGGTAACCCACGATCTGTCCCGGCCCATGAAAGGTAATATCCCCGCCCCTGTTGGTCTGCGCGAACTGGATGCCTTTTTCTTCCAGCTGCACACGGTTGATCAGCAGGTGTTCCTGCTGGCCGCTTTTGCCTAATGTATATACGGGCGGATGCTCGCAAAAAAGCAGGTGATGGGCAGGGCGAATCGCCCCTTCCGCCGCGCCGTTACGCAGGGCGGCCTTCCTTTGCAGACTCTCCTGTAATAACCGTTCCTGGTAGTCCCAGGCAGCCTGGTACGGCGCCAGTCCTATATCATTGACCCTGATCTGCTGTTTCATTCGTCTGCAAAGATAACTATAAGCTATCTTTGCAAAAATTTTTACCGATGAGCGACGACCAATTGCAGGAACTGGAAGATGAGCTGGACAACGGCGAAGGCAGCGAGGAACTGTACGAAAGGGTGAACCTGGTGGTGGACAAGGGCCAGGAGCCCCTGCGCATCGACAAGTTCATCCAGCACCGTATTGAAGGCGCTACCCGCAGCAAGGTGCAGCACGCCATCGAAGCCGGCATGGTGCTGGTGAACGACAAGCCCGTGAAGTCCAACTACAAGGTGCGCCCGCTGGACCGCCTCATCGTGTATTCCACCAAAAGCCCGGACAGCACGGAGATCATACCGGAAAATATTCCGCTGAACATCGTGTATGAAGATGAGGACATCATGATCATCAACAAGCCACCGGGCATGGTGGTGCATCCCGGTTGCGGAAACCCCAACGGCACCCTCGTGAACGCACTGGCATGGCATCTCGGCGATGACAAGGAAAAAGCCACCGAGCCCGCCATTCCCCGCTTCGGGCTGGTGCACCGCATCGATAAAAATACCAGCGGCCTGCTGGTAGTGGCTAAATCCGAAAAAGCGATGACCGACCTGGCGAAGCAGTTCTTCGATCATACCGTGCAACGCCGGTACATGGCCCTGGTATGGGGAGATTTCGAGGAAGAGGAAGGCACGGTGATCGCCCATGTGGGCCGCCACCAGCGGTTCCGCAAGATCATGGACGCTTACCCGGACGGAGAGCATGGCAAGGAAGCGATCACGCATTACGAGGTGCTGGAACGCTTCAACTACGTGACCCTCATCGCCTGCAAGCTGGAAACCGGCCGTACGCACCAGATCAGGGTGCACATGCAGCACATCGGGCATTCCCTTTTCAACGACGATACTTACGGCGGCGACCGCATTGTGAAAGGCACCATCTTCGCGAAATATAAACAGTTTGTAGACAACTGCTTCGAGATCATGCCGCGTCATGCGCTGCACGCGCAGACGTTGGGGTTCATTCATCCGCGCACGCGCCAGCCGATGATGTTTGAAAGTGAATTGCCCGCCGATTTTACCGCCGTGCTGGAAAAGTGGAGGAGGTACAAACGCCGGGAGGATGATTGAAAATTCATTGCGCAGCGGATACCGGCGATCTGTGGTGAGGCTGCGTACGCTGCCGGCGATCTGTGGCGAGACTGCGCACGTTGCGGGCGCCACCACAGTCCGCACCTCTCTTTGCTGTGCTAACAGCATTTTTTTTAACCGCCGGATACTATTGTTGATCCCCCTCCGTTTTTAATCAGGTTGATCAGTTCCCCGTGCTTTAAATCCCCATTAATTATTTTATTAAAAACATTCTACATATCAATATTTCTATTAATTTAGTGCCACCATGGTTCCGAAGAAAAGCCTGACCTCGCTTCCAGCACTTATCCTGGTTCTCCTGCTGATGACATCCTATAGCTCAAAAGCAGCCGGACTACGCCCTTTACTGACCAATTTTACTTACAATACCACCTGCTCCAATGATTCCGTAAAATTTATCATCACAGACGATATCACCACCATCGATTCGGTAAAATGGTATTTCATTGATCCTCCGGCGGTGGAGGCAGATTCTTCCGACCGCATTGAAGGCGCTGCCTATTATTACGGAACGGCCGGCACTTATACCATTACGCTGAAAGTGTACCGCGGCGGCGTGGAAGATATTACCACCACTACCATCGATATCGTAGACCCGGTGGTGTATGACATGGGGCCCCGGGATTTGACGCTTTGCGAGAACGCCACCACCGTGCTCACCGTGCCCGAGATCCCCGGCGCCACCTACACCTGGTACTACCTCGAAGATACCGTGCCGGGCACACACGAGTTCACCGTTACAGAAATGGGCACGTATAAAGTAGCGGTCAATGGCTGCCGCATCAACGATTCGGTGAACGTATTCTACTCCCCGATCCCTGACATCGATCTCGGCCCTGACCGCACCATGTGCACCGGTGAACTGCTGACGCTGGACGCCACGGCCCAGAACGCCACCTATATCTGGAACACCGGCGAAACCAGTCCCACTATCGTAGCCACTGATCCGGGCGGCACCTATACCGTAGAAGCCACCGTAGCGGGTTGCGGCACGTACACGGACCAGGTGACGATCAATTTCACCGGCACGCCTTACCCGTTCAGTCTTGGCCCCGATACATTGCTTTGTCCCGGTGAAACCGTGCTGCTGGACGCATTCCGCCCCGAAGCCACCGCCTACCAGTGGACGCACGGGCCTACCGTGCCGCGCGTGACCGTGAACAGGAACGGGGATTTCGCGGTGTTTGTGACCATCAACGGCATTTGCGACGTGCTGGATACCATCGGCGTGCAATACAGCCGCCTGCGGGATTTCAGCCTCGGCAACGATACCACGCTCTGCTATCCGAACTTCCTTGTGCTGTCCGCCGACCACGGCACCGGCAATTACCTCTGGCAGGACGGCTCCGACCAGGCGACGTATCATGTGGACAGCACGGGGTATTACAGCGTGCGGGTACAGATCGGGCGCTGCGTGGAATTTGATACGATCCGTGTGGACTTCCAGGATACGCTGCGGGTAACGCTTGGCGAGGATTCTACTTTATGTTTTGCTGAAACGCTGGTATTGACGCCGCGCGGAGCGGGAACGAATTTCAAGTGGCAGGACAGCACCTCCGTCCCCACATTCACCGTTACCCAACCCGGCGTATACGCCATCGTGGCCAATAATGTCTGCGGCCGCGCAACGGACAGCGTGAACATCTATTACCAGGATTGCAACTGCTCCATGTACTTCCCCACGGCCTTCACGCCTAATGGCGACGGGCTGAACGATATTTTCAGGCCCCGTTACCGGTGCATGCTGGGCAAATACAAGCTGAGCATTTATAACCGCTGGGGCGAGTTCATCTTCTTTACCACCGATCCCGGTGTGGCATGGAATGGCAAGGTGAAAGGCACGCCGGCGGACATGGGTACTTACGTGTGGATCGTGGAGTATGAGGATGTGCTGAACCTGAAGTATTACAAGAAACAGGGCACGGTTACCCTGATAAGATAAATTACCTGCTTTTACCGCACAATGCAGATAAGGCGGACAATGCTACCGCTCAAAAGCAGTAAACTTCGCCGTAAAATCAGCGGTTTCCCGTTTTTTGAAAGGAACATTCCAGGTGCCGGAATACGTGATCAGCGCGGGGAGCAGCAGGTCGCCGGCTTTCGTCATCTGCACGTTCATCCGCACTTTAAAATCGAAGACCATCGTTTTGTAAGACAGTGAATATTTCCGCCCCACGATCTCCATCGTTTCTTTATTGAAATAAGTGATCAGCTCGTCTATGACCACTTCCGCGCGGTCTATGCTGCCGAGGTCCTTACGGATCGTGGCGCTGAACACATAGCAGTCGGCGCCGCCGGCATAGGTTTCGGAGGTGATGGAGAAATCATAATAACGCATGAGATCGCGGTCGAATATCGCTACCTTGCTTCCCACCACCGGCACGCCGGATATGGGTTTGCCGGGATTGAAGATCAGTTGTTTGAGTTGTGACTTATGGCGTTCGAGGCTGCCTTTGGCATGCCCGCTGCCATCTCCGCAGACGGTGCCTTTGGTGAAGAAAAGATTGGCGTACAGCTCCGCCGTATAGTAGTTATAGTTACCTTTTTTCGTGTAGAAGTTTCCGGTTGTTTTTTCGTCGAGCACCTCCATGCTGCGGCAATTGCCGTTCATGACCTGGCGGGTGTGGCTTTTGAGCGAAGCGATGGTCTTTCCGCCTTTTTTATCGGTGATGCGGATGTCGTTATCCGCGGTGAAGCCCACGAGGCGGAGGTTTTTGAATGCGCGGTAAAAGGTAGTGTCGTCTTCCACCCTTTTGATGAAGCCGTTCACGTCAAAGCCTATACGCTTTGCTTTCACGACCACTTCATCCAGGTTGATAGTCATGCCTTTATACAATGCCGTATCCTGCGCCGGGGCGGACAGAGCGGGTGACAGTAATAACAGGAGCAGGAATTTCCGCATCTGGCAAATTTAAATAAAACAGTGTTAAGGAAAAGCAAAGTTCAGGCCATTTGCCGATGTGCGGACAGCCGTACAAGTGTGCGACGCAACGGACGTTCCATCAGGGCGCTGACGCCGGCAACAACATTAAATTAAAACGGAGATCAGCCGGAAACTTTTCCGATCACGTGCATGGCGGTGAGCGTTGGCGTGGGGTTGCCGCCTTTCTTTTCCAGCGTTACAGCAAAATACTGCGCGGTAGCGATGCCTTTCATTTTCTGGAAGCCCTTCGCTTTGTCGCCTGTGTCGAACACGCCGGCGTCTATGGGTCTGTTATTCACGATGGCCCACAGCTGGTATTGCTGATCCGCGGCGGGTTCCGGGAGGCTATTAACGGAGAGGTACACTTCCTGTGAGGAGGCATTCCAGAAAACGATCGCTTTTGATCCGGGATGGTCTCTGCGGGTGGTGCTCATCATGACCTTTTTCACACTGGGGCTGCTGAGCATGCTCACCATTTCTTCCGACTGTGCGATCCTGGTCTGGAAAACTTCGTTCTGTTTGGTCAGCGATTGCTGGTCCGTCACCAGTGCTTCGTACTTGCCTTTCCATTCGTTCAGGCTGTTGCGGTAGGTTACATTGAATACGATGCTCACGATCAGCCCGATGGCAACCGCCGCTGCAATGTAGCACCATGCCACGCTTACTCTCACCGGCTCGCGCGGCTCTTCTTCATAAGCGGCATATTCTTCCGCGGCAGCGCCGCCGGCATGGGCCGTTTCGGGCGTTGCTTCGTTGTTCAATGCCTGGTAGATACGGTCTTTCAGATCCACCGGAGGCGGCACGGACTGCATGGTAACGTAGCGCTCCATATCCTGCTGGGCCGCATCTGCCGCGGCTTTCACTTCGGGATATTGCTCCACGGCAGCCTGCAGCTCACGGACCTCAGGGTCCGTAGCCAGCCCGGCCACGACGCTTTCAATAATACCCGATGATATGTAACGTTGTACGTCCACTTTGCTTATACCTGTTTTAGTATATTCCTCAATTGAATGATGGCATTACGCATCCTGGTTTTCACTGTGCCCAAAGGTATATCCAGCACCCTGGCGATCTCTTCCTGGGTGCAACCTTTGTAATATGCAAGATCGATAATGATTCGCTGTTCTTTGTTGAGCTTTTCCAGCACCTTCGTGAGGCCCAGATGATCAAAGGAGGGATGAACCGTTAACTGACTTGTCTGTTGATATACGTCGTTACCGAGCTCCTGGATTTTCTGATCAAGCTTGTGAGATTTGGACCGGAGGGAATCGATAGCGGTGTTGCGCGCTATATTGAGCATCCATGTGAAAAGGCGCCCCTTCTCTACATCGTACCGCTCTATACTGCGCCATATCTTCACGAAAACTTCCTGTAGAATGTCGCCTGCCGCCGTTTCGTCGCCAAGGACCTTCAGCACCACCCCATAGAGGGCCGGGGCATAATTGTCATACAGGTACCCAAAAATCTGCTGGTCTCTGGCCCGGAGGCCCTGTACCAGTTCAATTTCAGTATATGTATTTGCAGTTCCCAAATGTAGTAATCCAAAAATGTGGCACTAAAGTAATGAAAATACTTACAATATGAAATTCTTAGGCATATTAATTTTTAATAATTGTTAATAAAAGCCTAAGAAAAACGTCTTTAGCGGGGGAAGTTCATTTTGTAATCGACTTTGATCTTTCCTTTGGAAATATCATCGAGCTTACCCTTTAACATCCGTTTTTTCAGGGGTTTCAGATAGTCGATGAACAGCTTTCCTTCGATGTGGTCATATTCGTGGAAGATCACGCGGGCCGTAATGCCGTGAAAGGTGCGCTCATGCTCCTTGAAATGCTCGTCCATATACCGGATCTTCACTTTTTCGGGGCGGTATACGTCTTCGCGGATCTTGGGAATGCTAAGGCAGCCTTCCTGGTAAGCCCACTCCTCTCCTTCCGTGTCAATGATCTGCGCATTGATGAATACGGATTTGATGCCTTTGTCGCCGGGCCAGGCGTCTTTTTCATCTTCTTCCAGGTTGTTGACGATCTGCTCGCTGTCTACCACGAAGAGCCGGATAGGTTTGTTGATCTGGGGAGCTGCCAGGCCCACGCCGCTGGAGGCATACATGGTTTCCCACATATTGGCGATCAGCTGCTGCAGGTTCGGATAATCGGGGCTGATGTCCTTGCTTTTTTCTCTGAGCACCTGGTGGCCGTAGGCTACGATTGATAATATCATCTGTTAAATTGATCGGAATGGAAAAATGCAAAAGTAGGGATTTCCGGCGAGGCGGTCAACCGGCGTTGTGCTGCAGGTATTCCTGCAGGATGATGGTAGCACTGATCTCGTCCACCAGCCCTTTGTTCCGGCGGTCTTTCTTCTTCAGCCCGCTGTCGATCATGCTTTGAAAGGCCATCTTTGAAGTGAAGCGTTCGTCTACTTTCTTCAGCGGCATGTCCGGGAAATGTTTTTTGAGGATGCGGATGCATTCTTCCACGAGCGCCGTAGCGTCGGTGGCGCTGCCGTCCAGGTTGCGCGGCAGACCGATGAGGATCAGCTCTACCTGCTCGGTAGCGAAATATTTTTTGAGATAAGGGATGATCTCATGGGAAGGAATGGTGCAAAGGCCGCTGGCGATGATCTTCAGCGGATCTGTTACGGCCAGCCCCGTGCGCTTTTTTCCATAGTCGATGGCGAGTATCCTGGGCATTCGTGTGATTTAAAAGATGAGCATATCCGCAATGGTGAAAAGTGCGTACACCACGCTGGCAATGCCGTTGGTGGTCATGAACGCGAGGTTCACGCGGGAAAGGTCGTTCGGCTTCACCAGGCGGTGCTGCATGAACAGCATGAGCATGAACACGCCCGCGCCGATCCAGTAGAGCCAGTGGAAAGCGCCGAGGATGCCGATCACGATCACCAGTGCCGCGGCCACCACATGCAGCCCTTCCGAGAACCGCAGCCCCCCTGCTTTTCCCAGCCAGGTGGGAATGGAGTGCAGCTGCTGCGATTTATCGAACTCCTCATCCTGCAAAGCATAAATGATATCAAAGCCGGATACCCAGCACAGCACGAGCACGCTCAGCAACACCGGCAGCACCGCGAAATACCCGGTAACGGCCAGGAATGCGCCGATCGGCGCGAGGGAAAGGCCCACGCCCAGCACCAGGTGGCACAGCGCGGTGAAACGTTTGGTATAGCTGTATCCGAGGATCACCAGCAGGGCAACGGGCGATAAAAAGAAACAGATCGGGTTGATGAACCAGGTGGTGGCCATGAACAGCAAAGCATTGCCGATCACAAAGTACAGCGCGCTGGAAGCGGAGATCACGCCGGCAGGGATCTCTCTTTTGGCGGTGCGCGGATTGCGCTTGTCGAATTCCACATCCAGCCAGCGGTTGAAGGCCATGGCCGCGCTGCGCGCGAACACCATGCAAAGCACTACCAGCAGCAGCTTCGTCCAGTTAAACGAATGCCCCGCCCATGAAACGGCCAGGAAAAAGCCGATCATCGCAAAGGGCATGGCAAAAATGGTGTGGCTGAACTTCACGAGCGACAGGTAATTCCGGATGGTTGCAGATGCCATATGATCAGTTTTCGGTTTTCAGTTTACAAAAGAGGTCCCACACCACAATGCCGGTGCTCACGGAAATATTCAGCGAGTGCTTCATGCCGGATTGCGGTATTTCGATGCATCCGTCCACCTGCTTCATCACTTCGGCGTCCACGCCGCTTACTTCATTGCCGAACACGAGCGCCAGCGGCGCGCCGGATGGACGAAACGCATCCAGCATCACGCTTTGTGCGGCCTGCTCTATCGCCATGACGGTATATCCTTCATTTTTCAGCGCGGCCACGGCTTCCGTGGTGGTGGGGAAATATTGCCATTCCACCGTTTCGGTGGCGCCGAGGGCGGTCTTCTGAATGTCCCGGTGCGGGGGCACCGGCGTATACCCGCAGAGCACAATGCCCTGCAGCAGGAAAGCATCCGCCGTTCTAAACACGGAACCCACGTTATGCATGCTCCGCACGTTATCCAGCACCAGCACCAGCGGCGTTTTGTCCGCCGCCTTGAATTCCGCCACCGTTTTGCGGCCCAGTTCCTGCATGTTTAACTTGCGCATGCCTGCAAAGATAGTTGAAGGTTGGCAAATTTATTACCGATGGAGCGGCGGGCTTCTTATATTTGCCGCATGGCTAAAAGTAAATCAGCGGAAACGCCCCTGATGACGCAACACAATGCAATCAAGGCCAGATACCCTGATGCGGTGCTGCTCTTCCGGGTCGGCGATTTTTATGAAACATTCAATGAAGATGCGGTTATCGCATCCAAAGTGCTTGGTATTGTACTGACGAAAAGGGCCAATGGCAGCGCTTCCTATGTTGATCTTGCCGGCTTCCCCCATCACTCGCTGGACACCTACCTACACAAACTGGTGAAAGCCGGCCATCGCGTAGCCATCTGCGATCAGCTGGAAGACCCCAAGACCGTAAAAGGCATCGTAAAACGCGGCGTCACCGAAATGGTCACGCCCGGCGTAGCGGTGAACGACAAGCTGCTGGACAACAGCCACAACAACTTCCTCGCCGCCGTACACTTCGGGCAAACCAGCAACGGCGTGGCTTTCCTGGACATCTCCACCGGCGAGTTCTACGTGGCGCAGGGCAGCATCGAGTACATCGACAAGCTGCTGCAAAGCTTCCGCCCCGCTGAAGTGATCTTCGCGCGGCAACAGCAGAAAAATTTCCGGCAAACCTTCGGCTCCCGCTTTTATACCTACACGCTCGAAGAATGGATCTTCACGAACACCTACGCCCGCGAGATCCTTCACAAACATTTTGAAACACATTCCCTGAAAGGCTTCGGCGTGGAAGACATGGCGGACGGCATCATCGCCGCGGGCGCCACCATGCATTACCTGAAAGACACCGAACATCCGAACCTGCAGCATATCACCAGCCTCCAGCGGATAGACCAGGAAGATTTCCTGTGGATGGACCGCTTTACCATCCGCAACCTGGAACTGCTGCAAAGCACCGTGGAGCAAGGCAGATCACTGATCGGCACGCTGGACAACACGCTCTCTCCCATGGGCGCGCGGCTGCTCAAACGCTGGATCGTTTTTCCCCTGCGCGACATCACGCGGATCAACGAAAGGCTGGATGCCGTGGAAACACTCATCCGCGAAGCCGACCACACCCGCACCTTGCAGCAGCACCTGAAAGTGGTGGGCGACCTCGAAAGGCTGGTTTCCAAGATCCCCCTCAAAAAGATCAATCCCCGTGAAGTGATGCAGCTGGCAAAAGCCCTGCAGCAGGTCACCACCATACAGCAAACGCTGTCCGCCATCGATAACGCCCACCTCCGGCAACTGCAGGAACAGATGGACCCCTGCGACACCATTCTCGAAAAGATCCTCGCGGAAGTGTCCGACAACCCGCCGGTGCTGGCCAACAAAGGCGGCGTTATACGGGAAGGGGTACACGAAGAGCTGGACAAGCTGCGCGCCATCGCCACCTCCGGCAAGGAATACCTGCTCCGCATACAGCAGCAGGAATCCGAAGCCACCGGCATCCCCTCCCTCAAAGTAGCCTTCAATAACGTATTCGGCTACTACCTGGAAGTGACCAACGCGCACAAGAACAAAGTACCCGCCAACTGGATACGCAAGCAAACGCTCGCCAACGCGGAACGTTACATCACACCGGAACTCAAAGAATACGAAGAGAAGATCACCGGTGCGGAAGACAAGATACTGCTGCTGGAAATGCAGCTGTACGACGCGCTGCTCCTCGCCCTGCAGGAATACATCCAGCCCATACAGCGCGATGCACAGGCGCTGGCGAAGCTGGACTGCCTGCTGTCCTTCGCGCATAACGCCGTGCAGTTCAAATACCGCCGCCCCGTTGTGAACGATTCCTATCATATCGATATTAAAGACGGCCGCCATCCGGTGATAGAACAGGGCCTGCCGCCCGGTGAAAGCTATGTCACGAACGACATCCTGCTGCACCAGGACGAGCAGCAGGTGATCATCCTCACCGGTCCCAACATGAGCGGTAAATCCGCGCTGCTGCGGCAAACGGCGCTCATCACACTGATGGCGCACATCGGCAGTTTCGTGCCCGCCACGGCAGCGGAGATCGGGCTGACGGACAAAATATTCACGCGCGTGGGAGCGTCCGACAACCTGAGCGGCGGCGAGAGCACCTTCATGGTGGAAATGAACGAAACGGCCAGCATCATCAACAACATCACGCCGCGCAGCCTCATCATCCTCGACGAGATCGGCCGCGGCACCAGCACATACGACGGTATTTCCATTGCCTGGAGCATCGTGGAGTACCTGCACGACATGACGCCGCACCGCCCCAAGACGCTGTTCGCCACACACTACCATGAGCTGAACGAGCTGGAAAACACGCATTCCCGCGTGAAGAACTTCCACATCACCAATAAAGAGGTGGGCAACAAGATCATCTTCCTGCGCAAGCTCGCGCCGGGCGGCAGCCGCCACAGCTTCGGCATTCACGTGGCGAAGATCGCGGGCATGCCGCCGCAGCTGATAGACCGCGCGAATGAAATACTCGCACAACTGGAAAGCCAGCATATTGAAGCGCCGATGGAACACATCGCGTCCAAACCGCAGAAGGTGCAGTTGAGCATTTTTGATGCGCACAGCGATACTTTCCAGGAGATACGCGAAAAACTGGATACGGTGGATATTAACCGGCTCACGCCGGTGGAGGCGTTGCTGAAGTTAAGCGAGATCAAGGCGCTGCTGCAGTAAACTGCAACAGCTGGCGGCGGAAAGCGAATGATCGCAGCGGCCACCCGATGCCTGGAACAATGGCGGCAGATGTTCGTTTGCCGCTAAAACCGCTAAGCCGCCGCAATACAAAAAAGTCAAAACGCAAAAAACTCCGGGTCGCCCCGGAGTTTTCCTTTTCATAAGCATGCTTCAGCATTATTTCTTATCCCACCAAACTCTTCCGGTCAACTGGTTAGGCGAACCGTATTCCCCTCCTGCCTGCATTTCAGATATGGCATTTGTATAATTAGACATATTGCTCGTATGTGGTACCGGCAGCTCCCAGCGGCGGGGGATCTCGGGCACAGCGCCATCTATCCGCACCGCTTCCAGGGGAAGAATGCCGCCCGCTTTCGGGTATCCTGTCCGTTTCCAGGAGCCCCAGGCTTCCCAGGGGGACTTGAAGTGGTTCAGGAAATTCTGTACGCCGATCTTTTCCAGCTGCTCCTCCTGCGTTCCGGTAAAAGCGATCTCCGGCTGCGCCAGGTAGGCGGTCACCGCTTCCGGCGCCACCGCCGCATAATCCACGATGTTGGCCGCCGCACCCATGGCATCATACGCCGCGATGGACGCTTTTATACCATTTTCGTACCAAACTTGCGCGTTCTCCGCAACAATACCCCGCACCGCCAGTTCAGACAGCATGAAACACATTTCCGCGTAAGTCAGCATCGGCTGGGTGTACCGGCCAGCAGCGCCACCATCCGCGTTCAGGTCGAACAGGCGGTTCTGGAATTGGGACAGGGTGTCCACATTCACGGAAACGGACTGCCCGTTCTCGGTTATCCCGTAAGTCTTGGTACCGAACAGCGCGCGTGTTGCGGGCTCGTTCACCGCATCCGGACTGGAGGGCACGCCCACATACTGATCAGGATTGTAAACGGCGGTGGGCGGAAAAGCGCCGCCATTTTTCAGCCGGTTGAAATTCGCCTGCGTCATCTCGTTTTTCTTGAAGAACAGCGCCAGGCGGGGGTCTGCGTTATCCTGCAGGAAGTCGATCAGGTTCTTTCCCGCGCGGCTCGCGCTGCCCTGCGCGTTCCAGTTACCACCATTGGCAAACTTGTCGCCGCCCCCGGAAACGAATTTCCATTCGTCCGCATTGGAGGTGAACAGGCCGGCGGGACTGGCCAGTACTTCCGCCGCTACTTCAGCTACTTTCTCCGGGTTACGTTTGATCAGGCGCATGGCGATCTTCAGGCGCAGCACGTTGGCGGCTTTCACCCATTTTGCCGCATCGCCGTCGTAGAAGATGTCGTAGCCCTTGTAGGTCACCTGGCCTTCGGCAGGCTGCAGCAGGTCTGCCACGGCCGCTTTCAGCTCGGCGTCGAACTGGGCGAACAATTTTTCCTGGTTGTCGTATACCGGCGTGAAGTTCGCGTTCTCGCGGGCGCTCAGCGCTTCGGAGTAAGGGATGGAACCGTTCACGTCCGTTACGCGGAAAGCCGCGAACACCTTGTGCACTTTGGCGATCGCCACCAGGTTGCGGTACACGCCCCGGTTTTCTTCCGGCATTTCATTGATCATCTTTTCGATCTCCACCAGGTTGCGGCCGATGGTCGTATAAAAAGCGTTGTAGTACCCGTTCACGTTCTGCGGGCCGTACATGCCGGCGGTGTTGCCGTCCGGGTACGCCACGGTGAACTGCATCCAGCGCATCAGGTATTGATAGTTATCGTAGAACCATTCAAAATCCCTGTCTACCATCGCTTTCTGCGAAGTGGTGATCATATACTCCGGCGGCAGCGTGGGCGCCACTTCCGGGTCTGTATTATGTTCGGCAAAATCCTTGGTACAGGCGCTTGCAAAGGTTGCCATCGCCAGTACACCGATCCCTATTTTATGTTTAGTGTTCATTGTCTTCTTTTTGATGAATTAGAAACCAAGTTGTACGGTCAGCGCCATGTTGCGCACAAAGGGAGCGCCGCCATATTCGGAGAAGGCGCTGGTCTTGTTGTTACGCAGGCTTTCCGGGTTGATGTCGTCCGGCAGGTTGTTGTACAGGTAACCGAGGTTGCGGCCTACCAGCAATACCCGCGCTTTGGTCAGCTTCCAGCGTTCCACCATTTTGGTGGGGAACGTATAGCCGATGGACACTTCGCGGAGCGCCACATAAGACGCATCAAATACGGACGCCTCGCGGATACCGATGCCCCACTCCCCGATCATGCTGTAATAGTTGTAGGGTGACAGCGGTTTCACATAACCGGCTTCATATGCTTCGCGGTACGTCATGCCACCCACTTCCTGCTCTGCGCCGGCGGGGGTTTTGATCGTTGTGCCGTCCGCAAATACGCCGTCCGGGATCATCCCGTCGTTACGCTGGCGGCCTTCATTGTCCGTCCACGCAAGACCGCCACTGGCGGCATCACGACCGGCAAGCGTGCTTTCCACCGTACCACGGCCTGTGCCGTATTGATGGGAAGCGGAGAAGATATCTCCACCAATGCGTGCCTGCAGCAGGAAGCCGAGGGAAAAGTTCTTATAGCTGAAATTGTTGCTCAGCCCCAGGTTGAAGTCAGGCGTGATATTGCCGACCTCGGCATAGCCGCGCTGGAACTGGTATGGGAAAGAGCTGGAAGCAGTGATCACCGGCTTGCCGTTCTTGGAAGGATCGGTGGATTGATAACGCGTATAGCCGTAATTGGTAGTGATCACGCCGTAAGGTTTGCCCACCTGCGCGATCACGCGCACATCCTGGTCATTGCCCATTTCGTAGGTGCTGATGCCTTCGCCGAGGGAGATGATCTTGTTGGTGTTGCGGCTGCCGTTCAGGTTCACGTCCCAGGAGAAATCCTTTCCTTCAATGGGCCGCGCGTTGATGGCGATCTCCACACCCTGGTTCTGGAAGTTGCCGGCATTGATGAAGCGCTTGGCCACACCGGATTCGATGGCTACGTCCAGGTTCAGTATCTGGTTTTTGATGTTCGTTTTGTAGTACGCTACGTCCACGCCCAGCCTGTTATTGAGGAACCGTACGTCCGCGCCGAACTCGATGGAGTTGGCCATGGAGGGTTTCAGGTTTTCGTTCGGGTAGATGTCCTTGTTATACAGGTAGTAGAGCGGCATGCCGGTGGAGAGGCTGCCACTGTTCCAGAGCTGTTCCATCTGGTAGCCGGAGTTCAGCTGGTAGGGGTCCGTATCCCCGCCCACTACCGCGTAAGATGCGCGCAGCTTACCGTAGGTGATGAATGCGGGCAGCTCACCCTTGAAGGTTTCGGTAAATTCCCAGGCACCGCTCACAGAGGGATAGAAGTAAGAATAGTTACCGCCGCCACCGGGGTACATCAGGGCGGAAGACCAGTCGTTACGCCCTGTCACGTCCAGGAAGAAGGCGTTCTTGTAAGACAGGCTGCCGGAAAGGAACAGCGAGTTGATCTGCTTGCGTGGCAATATCTTGTTGTTGCTGGCGTCAACGGGGCCAACGCTGTTGGTAATGGTGTACTGTCCCGGTATGCGCAGGCCGCCGTTTGTGCGGGCGCTGTACTGGTTGCCGATGCCGGAGTTCCATGTTTCCGCGCCGAGGTTCACGTTCAGGGTAAAGTCGTCGTTCCTGAGCTTTGGAGAGAACATGGCCATACCGGTGAAGGTGTATTGCGTTCTGTTGGTGCCGGAGATCGCGTAGAGGCCGCGGGAGCCGCCGAAGTTGGGGCCCCAGCCGAGCTCGCGGCGGTCGTCCGTATTCTGTTCGTTACTGAAGTTACCGCGCAGCAGGAATTTCAGCCAGTCGTTCGCCGTAGCGGTCAGCGACAGGTTACCCATGAGCAGTTTTTCGTCACGTTCCCAGCGGTCGTTGTCCAGGCTGAACCAGTAATCCGCGCCGGGATGGGTGGGATTGATGTCGTTCAGGAGGTCCTGCTGCAGGGTGGTCCTGCCCAGGCCGCCGAGATAGCGGGCGCTCCAGTAGGCGGGATCGTAGTTACGCGGAAAAATGTAGATCCATTTTCTGCCGGCGTTCTGCGTGGTGTAGTCACCGCCCTGGCGGGTAGGGTTTAGCGTATTGCTGAAAGCATACGTGATGCCGCCTTCGGCGGACAGCCATTTGGAGATGATAGCGGAAGACCGCAGGGAGAATGAATTACGGGAGAATTTATTGTTCGGTTCAACGCTGTTATTGTCCAGGTGGGAATACGAAAAACGGAAGTTCGCTTTATCCGTACCGCCTTCTACCGCCACGTTGGTGTTGAAATATTTACCGAGCTGATAGTTGTACATCTGATTGTCCGGCATAGGGCTGTAGGGCGCGAACTCGCCGTTGGGGAGCTTTGCCATCTGGCCTTCCATTTTCGGGCCGAAGCTGTTGCCACTCCACTGCACTACATCCCGTCCATCTCCATCTTTATTGAAAAAACCGGTAGTACCTGCGCCGTAGACATTCTGCAGGGCGATGGGTGCGCGGTAAGCGTGCTCGAACTGCACCGTCTGGCTGACATCTACGCCAAGACCTTTGCGGGTAATCCCTTTCTTGGTGGTGATGAGCACCGCGCCGTTGATCGCGCGGGAACCGTACAACGCGGTAGCGGCGGCGCCTTTCAGGATGGAAACGCTTTCGAATTCATCCTGGTTGAAATTCTTCAGCACGTTGCCGAAGTTCACAGCATCGTCGGCAGCTTCGTTTTCAAAGATCACGCCGTCGATCACAAAGATCGGCTGGTCTTTTCCGTTGAGTGACTTGGCGCCGCGCAGCACAATGCGGTTGGCGCTCTGCGGGCCGCCTGCCGCGCCGGAAATGTCCACACCCGCTACCTTGCCCTGCAGGGCGGCTACGGGGTTGATGGCGTTCGTTTTTGCGAGTTCGGAGCCTTTCAGCTCCGTCATGGCGTAGCCGAGCTTGCGGGTCTCGCGTTTGATGCCGAGCGCGGTGACCACTACTTCATTCAGGTTTTTAGCATCTTCCTGCAGCACAATGTTGAGTGCGCCCTCGCCGGCCTGCGCTTCCTGTGCTACATATCCCATGAATGAAAAAACCAGTGTTGCGGAGGGTTGCACACTGATCCTGAAAGAACCGTCAGCGGCGGTCATTGCGCCGTTCTGTGTTCCTTTTTCCTTTACCGTTACGCCGGGCAACAGGGTGCCGTTGGCATCCTTCACCGTACCGGTAACTACTTTCTTGTCCTGCGCCCACATGCGGGGAACAAAGAAAGTCAGCAACGTGGCGAGAAAAAGAATTCTTCGCATAGCTTCCTTAGATTTTAATTTGATGAACGTGAATTGATAGTTATCCTTTATTGATTGAATGACAATCCCTGTCCGCAGATCTCCTGCAGAAAAAATTGCCCGCAACATGCAAAGCCATGCTGAACCGGAACCCTGTAATTAGTCCGGACTACATACCCGTTGGCTGATAGATGGAATGAATTGATTGCTGTTCACTGCTACCTTCTTCGTTCATAAGCAAGCAAGTCTACGTTTATACTCCGTTATTCATCAAGCCGGAAAATATCAGCAGTAAAACGATTTAGCGTTTTATCCAATAAAAAAATCTGTATATCCATCGACAACATTTTCATCTACACGTACAGATTTGGCTCTTTGAAAACGAACAGCTGCAACTTACCTAATCCTGTTAAATAGACAAAAGAAAATTTAACTTTTTTTTCAGGTTATGTTCATATTCCGTTAACGATCCGCAAAATAATATCAGGTTATGCTGATTTAGTATTCATCATTGTTCATCGGCACAAAAAAAGCCCCGGGCAAAAATACCCGGAGCTAAATCTAACTATTCAACGTTCAGCAAAAAAACCTTATTGTGTATCCCAGAAGAGCTTTGTTCCCAGTTTGTCGTTTGCCTGCACGGCCTCGTAATTGGCGGTGTTGTAGGTGGCTTCGGAAGCGGGGTACTGCCAGCGCATGGGCGGCTGTTTCTGCGCGTTGGCGTTGTCTACTTCAAAGCTGAAAGTAGGCGCGTCCAGCCGGCGGATCTCCGCCCAGCTTTCCGTGGGCTGCAAAACGCTGTAGTGCAGCCATTTCTGCCGCGCGATCAGCTTTAGCTTATCGGCATCCGTGAGGGCGAGCGTCCAGTTCACGCCGGGCGCCACCAGGTAGGCCGCTACTTCCGGATCGGTGTAAGGCGTGAGTGCGCCGGCGGTATTGTCGTTGCTCAGCGTGCGGAGCCAGTAATAATATTTGATGGATTCCTTGATGCCGTCTTCATACGCCGTCCGGGCGCTGACGGGGTTTCCTGCTTTCAGGTAATATTCGGAGAGCATGAAATTCACTTCCGCGCCGGTCATCAGGATGCCGGGGAAGAATTCGTTGCGGCTGAGGGTGGAGCGGTTGTAGATGGCCATGGTGCCTCCCGCGATGAGCGCATTCTGCGTTGATCTTGCGGCCATCGGATCAAGACCGTTATATACGCCGCCGGCATTAGCGCCAGGCTCAAACATGGCGCGGAGCCTGGGGTCGCTGTTCGCCTTCATGTGATCGATCATCACTTTGCCGGCGATGTTGCCGTTCCAGTCTTCCAGCCCCGTTCTGAATCCTTTGGCATTGAGATCGGTGTTCAGGTCGAAGATATCGATACGGATATTTTCTGCATTGGTTTTCGGCAGCGGGTAAGACGCGGCGTTGCCGAGTATCTGCGCGATCTCTGTGCCGGCCCTCGCCTGGAAGTTCGCCGCACCGGACACCCTGGTCAGCATCCGGAGGCGCAGGGAATTGCAGTACTTCTTCCACAGCGTCAGGTCGCCGTTGTTAACAAGGTCCATGCTTTCAAAACGCGCAACCAGCGCCGCGGGAATGGTCACCGTGCCCAGCTCGTCCGCAAAGCCCTTGAGGTCGTCCAGCATTTTTGTGTATATCGCAGTAGCATCGTCATACTTTGGATAAGAGTTCTGATAGTTGCCGCCATTGGTGCTGAGCATGCCGGCCTCAGACCAGGGAACACCGCCGTGGAGGTCTACCACGCGCTGTGTCAGATCGTAGAAATAGATGGTTGCCGTAATCATGTAGATCCGCATGTTGGACTGGTCTTCCGCAGGCAACGCATTGTAAACTTTCTCCAGTTCCCGGTATTGCGCGAGCACATTGTAATAATTGTTCCAGCGGTCGGTCACGGCAGCTGCGCCGGGTACGTACTGGTTGTCCACGTTCTCCCACCCTACGGCCTGCGTAAAACGGTTGAGGGTGATGCGAAGTATAACGAAGTAGTTCCAGTAAGAGGGCACTACATATTCCCTGCTGGCGTATATCATGCCCGCATATTGTTTCTCCACGGAAGAGGTCGCTACCTTGGAGGGATCGGTATAGCTGTCGCGGAACTCCTTTTTAGAGCAGCTTGTGCCCCAAAGCGCTATCGATAACAGAATGAATAATATCTTTTTCATAAAAATTCTTTTTGTGCTGAATGAGGATTAGAAATTGGCCCTTACCATAACGCCCATGGTCCTGGTGCTTGGGTTCGTTCCGGCATTGGTCAATGTCTGATGCCATCTTGAACCGGCCGTGGTCTGTTCAGCATCCAGGTCTTTCAATGTGCGGTAGAGGTAGAAGAGGTTCCTGCCGAAAACAGACAGCTGAAGCCGCTTCGCCCCGATCTTGCCCGCAATGGCGGTCGGGAAATTATAGCTTAGTGAAAGCTCCCTCATTTTCACGTAAGAGTTCTTCTGGATATACAGCTCGTAACGGGATTTGCTGTATTGCGGGCCACCCCAGTTGTAAGTGTTCCAGTAGTAGTATGCCTGCGAGATCACGTTGGTGTTCGTCTGGCCGTCGTTCGTCACACCTTCCATCAGCATGCCGTCGTTGAATACCTGCTCGCCATTGGGGCCTTTGGGCTGATCGGTGAGGATGCCTTTGCCGCCTGCGTCCCGGTAATAGCTGAGGCCGCCGTGCGCTTTGTCCATATAGTTCAGGCTTTCTTCCAGCAGGCCGCGGCTGATCATCCAGTTAATGCCGGTAGGCATCACATATCCGCCGAGGCGGTAATCCAGTACAACTTCCAGGGCAAGGGATTTGTAGGTGAATGTATTGATGAACCCGCCTACTACTTTCGGCATGGCATTCCCTACTTTCACCATTTTTTCATCCAGCTTGTACAGTCCGTCCGGGTCCACGATTGGATTTCCGTTGTCGTCCCTTGCGATGGGATGCGCATAAAAATCACCCATCGGCTGGCCTACTTTGGAGATCAGCTGTGCGGCATTACCATCGTAATCCGCGTGCAGCAATTCATCTGAACCGGTAGCCAGCTTTTCCACTGTATTCCTGTTCAAAGCGAAGTTGAGGTTGACATCCCATCTCATATCCTTTGATTTTACAGGAGCACCTTTCAATCCCACTTCAATTCCGCGGTTGCGAAGGGTGCCAATGTTGGTCAATACCGAGGTTGCGCCGGATGATGAAGGAATGGTCAGCGGCAATATCTGATCAACGATCCTGGCGTTATAATACGATACGTCCAGCCCTATCCTGTTGTTAACAAAGCTCATTTCCAGGCCGAACTCATATTCTTTTTTCACTTCCGCCCTGATGCCATCATTACCGAATGAAGAGGGGATCGTGGTATAGATAACAGGCTGACCACCTGATTTCTGCACACCGAGCGTATTCTGGGTATAGGCAATATTGGCCTGATAGCGGTCCGGATAGTTACCCACCATGCCCCAGGAACCACGCACTTTACCGTAGCTGATGAAGGCCGGCATTTTCCACGCATCGGAGAAAACAAAGCTACCGTTTACAGACGGGTACAGGAAGCTGTTCTCGCTCGGATGCATGGTAGAAGTGCGGTCGCTGCGGAGTGTAGCTTCCAGGAACAGGTATTCCTTGAAAGAGAGATTGGCAGTGCCGATAAAAGCATCTCTTACGACGGAATAACGTGTAGCACTCCCGCCAGGTGTATTGACGGAGGCTGCTACATCAAACCAGTTCTCCACACTGAGGCCGCCGTTGGTTTCCCTGGCCACCGTGGAACCGGTTTCCTTGGTAGCAGTATAACCGCCCATCACGTTCAGCTCCAGGTCAGAAGAAAGCTTCCTATTGTAAGTCAGCAGCACGTCTCCGTACAGGATTGCATTTTCATAGTTGGAGATTTTGAAGAAGCCCGAATTGCCGAATGCCAACGGTATCTCTGTGGACTGGCGACTTTCCGTTTTCATGGAAGTGAAGTCCGTAGCGAGCCTTGCCCTAAGTTTAAGATCGCGGACAATTTGCCAGTTATTCGTCAGGCTGGCGATTACACGGTTGCTCAATTCTTCTTCGTTGTGTTCCTTCACCCTCCAGATATATTCTCCAATATCACCTCTGAACCCTGGATGGATGATATTTTCATCCGGCGTGAGACTTTGTTCTGTACCAGTCCTGTAGCGGTACCCTTTGCTGGTCTTGTAATTGTCTAAGTACCAGTCCGCGTTGTCGAACCGACCGATCATACCCGTGAAGTTGTTGATCATCCGGTCTACAGAATACGGACGGTTCTTGGTTCGCTGGTTGATGAAATTCACCAGCAGGTCTACATTCACTTTGTTGCCTAACCGCAGGCTGCTGTTCAGGTTAGCGATGTTCTTGGAGTTATCCGCTCCAAGGCTCACGCCCTGGTTATCCTGGCGGGTGAGTGAGAGCCGGACATTACTGTTGTCGCTGGCTTGGGAAACAGCAACCGTTGCGGCAGAGTTATTCGCTGTGCGGAACAATCCTTTGTAATTATCTTTCTGCGCTTCGTAGGGGATCACGCGCCCGTCCCAGGCCAGCGTGGGCTTTCCATCGAACGGTGCGCCGAAGTTGATCGTAAAGTTGGGAAGACCGCGTGTTTCATTTGTACCATCACCATCCAGGTCAAAATACACGAAGCCTTCCGCATCCTGACCGCCGTTGCTCACATGTATGGGAGCGCCGGGCCCTCTTACATTTTGATAACGTGGCAGGAACGCCACCTGGTCAAAGTTGTAGTTGGCGTTAAAGTCCACACTGAACCCTTTTGCTTTTTTAGTGGTTACGAGCAACACGCCGTTCACCGCTTCGGAGCCGTACAATGCTGCGGCAGGAGCGCCTTTCAGCACGGAGATGCTTTCAATATCTTCCGGGTTGAGGTCCAGCAGGCCGTTGCCCCTAAGACGCTGGTCACCCCAGTAGTCATTGTTTTTTACTTCGCCATCACGAATAGGTACACCGTCCAGCACGATCAGCGGCTGGCTTTTGCCGGTGATGGAGTTAATGCCTCGGACAGTAATATTGGCTGCGCTGGTGGCCCCGCCGGGGGTAGCGCCGATGCGGACGCCGGGCGCTTTACCATATAACGCCGTCGCGAAATTGGGAGAAGCCGTTTTTGTAAGGTCTTCCCCTTTTACGGTGCTTACCGCATATCCCAGCGCTTTCTGCTGCCGGGTAATGCCGAAAGATGTTACCACCACTTCCTGCAGATCGCCCGCGGAAGGTTCCAACAGAATGGTCAGATCATCGCCGCTGGCGGTCAGGGATTTTGATTTATAACCGATGAAAGAAACTACCAGGGTTGCATTGGGAGGTACTTTCATGCTGAAGCGGCCGTCCTCTCCCGTAAGCGTTGCGTTGGTCGTTCCCTTTTCAACGACGGTAGCGCCGATCAGCCCTTCACCCGTTTCGTCCCGTACCACGCCCCTGATTGTTTTTTTCTCCTGCGCCATCAACATGGTACTGCATGCGAACAAGCACAGAAGCACTAATAGTAGTGATCTTTTCATTGTTATCTGATTTAAGAATTGAAATAAACTAAGCTGTTGAATGATACATGTACGCAACGTCACAGCACAGCGGTGCCTGTACCGGGAGTGGCGGATGCACAGGCCCGATAGCATGAGTTGATCCTGCTTTACATGTCTGAATAATTCACTGGTACAGCCACAGCCTACATACGGGAATTGCACAAGAGATCGTGCGCGACCCTGTAAGCCGGACTGATGCTGATTCTGGTTGAGTGTTTACGTTTTGCTGAATGTTTTTTTGTTAAAAAATCTGTTTCGATTTTTTTGCTGAGAACGTCGTTAGATTTGGAAAAAACAGTCGACTGAAGTTGAAGTGTTAGTTAGACTTAAGTTTAGTTTACATGAATTGCTGAATAATGCTACCTCGATTTAATTGCGTTTACGTTTTTGTCAGATTAAAAAATGATCCCGGTTGCTGATTGCCGGCCTACGTGAAATTCCTTCTCAATTTAGTCCTGCACATCGTCTAAAAGTGAGGGCCTGCGACTATTTGGCCCGGCGGCGAACTACTGCCGATCCTGTTTGCATATCGTTAGGTATAATTAATAATCTTTGCTCACTGAAATGTTTACCTGTCGGAAAAGAACCGCTGCGGATTCCTGATGTTCTAATGCCGGTTCAAAAATTCACTGTTCGATTTTGGCTCATAATCACAATTCAAACATAGCCAACTTTTTGTTAAAAAACAAAACCTCGGGCAGCTTTTTTTAAAAAATGTAGAAACTTTTTAAAAAATGATAAAAGTAGACCGACTTACTGCAAAATAATATTACCGGGCAAGGGTTGCTTTTCCGCAGGACTCCCGTTTGAGCAGCGTTGCGGGCAGGATGACCTGGTTGATCTGGCTGACGTTGCCGTTCAGTTCGCCCATCAGCACCTGGATGAGGTTCCGGGCAATGTCGTTGATCGGTTGGGCTACGCAGGTGATGCCGGGCGTATGCAGCCGGAAAAGATCGTGATCGTCGAAGCTGATCACGGCTACGTCCTCTCCTATCTTCAGGCCCAGTTCCTTGATGCTTTCAATGCCGTAGATGCCGAGATAGTTGGTGCTGAAGAATATCGCGTCCAGGTCGGGAATGCCTTTGATAAAGGATTTGATCTGTTCCAGCGCTTCTTCCTTGGTAGCGGTGAAGGGGATCTTTTTCAGCATTTTCCGGGGAAAGCTGGCGTTATGCGCTTTCATGGCGGCGGTGAAGCCGTTGAGGCGCTCCTTCATCTGTATCTGTTCGGAAGTGGTGGTGACCAGCGCAATCTTTCCATAACCGAGGTTGAGCAGGTATTCGGCGGCGTCAAAAGCGCCCTGGAAGTTGTTCACCATTACATAATTGGTGGGGATCTGCGGAAGATAACGGTCCATCAGCACCATGGGCTTGCGGGCGTTCTTGAGGGACTCGATCTCTTTGTCGAGATTCGGTGTAGGCGTGATGATATAGCCGTCTACCTGCCGGTATTCCAGCACTTCCAGCAATCCTTTCGCTTTGGTGAGATCGTCTTCCGTGCTGCCGTACAGCACTTTGTATCCGAATTTGTCCGCTTCTTCCTCCACGATCTTTGCTACGTTGGCGAAGAAGTGGTTGGCGATGTCTTCCACGATAAGGCCGATCGTTTTGGTCTTGCCGGTTCGTAATCCCCTGGCGAGCTGGTTGGGCTTGTATTTCAGCTTGCTGGCCAGCTTGAGTATTTTCTTGCTGACCTGGTCGCTGATCCTTTTTTCTTTTGCTTTGCCGTTCAGTACGAATGACACGGTGGTTGGTGAAACACCGGCTTGCTTCGCGATATCTTTAATGGATACTCCTTTCATATTGTGGTTCGAGGGTCGTGCTAAAGCTTAATCGATTTAGCAAACGACAAGGTACATAAAATATCATAAATCTGAAAGAAATCCTGCCGGAACGCCTTCGCACAGTGCGTTTGCGCGAAAAATAGCCACCGGCAAGAGCTTAAACGGGATTTGCTAAAATTATGCTAAAACTTTGAGAATTCGGTCAAGATATTTATTCCGACTTGTACTTTTTTAACATAAATTTGATAATTTGGCAAAATAGAATTTAAAATGGCAGACGTTCAGCCAGCTTTTTCATAGGACTAAAACAATAAGGAAGCATGAAACCCATTCTTATTAAAGTGGGGGCCTTTGCCGACAACCAGATCACCATTATTGAGCGATGCGATCCTTTTTTTAATACACCTTTCCATTTCCATCCCGAATGCGAGCTGGTGTATGTTACCGAGAGTCATGGCAAACGAATTGTTGGAGACAGCATTGAAAGCTTTGATGTAGGCGACATGGTGTTCCTGGGGCCTAATATCCCGCATGTATGGTACAATGATGAAGCGTATCATCATCACAACGAAGCGCTGAAGGCGCGTTCCGTTGTTATCTATTTTCCGAAAGATATTTTCGGCGACAAATTTTATGGTCTTCCCGAAACCAAAGCGCTCTCCGATCTCTTTCACCGTGCGCAGCGCGGCATGAAGGTCATCGGCGACACGCAGGAAAAGCTGAAGGAAGAAATTCTCGAGCTTCCCAAAAAAGAGGGACTGGAAAGGATCATTTCGCTGCTGAACATTCTCAAGACCTTGTCCGAGACCAAAGACTGCTACTACCTTGCCAGCACCGGGTATTCACATGCCTACAATGTAAAGGACAATCACAAGATCGACGAGGTATTCAAATATGTGATGAACAATTTCTCCAAGGAGATCTCCCTGCAGGACGTGGCGGGCATTACCAACCTTTCGCCGCAGTCATTCTGCCGGTTCTTTAAAAACCGTACGAAGAAATCCTTTGTACAGTTCCTCAACGAGGTGCGCATCGGGCATGCCTGCAAGCGCCTGACGGAAGAGGACTGGTCTATTGCGGAGATCGCTTATTCCTGCGGGTTCAAGAATCTGTCCAACTTCAACCGCTTCTTTAAAGAGATCGTTGGGAAAACGCCGAAGGAGTACAAGAATGAATTACGATTGAAAGAAAACTGATCTGACAGTCTTCAATAATAACCGGAAGCCGGCCCTCCCACGGGCTGGCTTTTTTTTATGGTTCCCGCGATTTAATCGTTTCCCCCGATCCGGCATTAGTACCGGCGGCGCCGGCATGTTTCTGTGTGTATGGGTTTTTCGCTTTAAAAAAAATATGTTTTGAAATCCCGAAAAGAAAATTATATTTGATATCAAATTGATATCAAATTAAAATATCCCCATTATGGAAAAGATAATCAGGCCGATGTCCGGCTACCTCGCTTTTGTATTATCCATTCTCAGTTTTTTTGGCGGCATTTACGCCGTGGTGCAGGCTTCGCGGTATGACAGCGGGGGGTGGACGGTCCTCGCCATCCTTCTTGCCATTGCGTTCATTTTTATTTCCAAAGGCATCATGATCGTGAACCCCAACCATTCCCGCGTGCTTACTTTCTTCGGCAAGTACGTAGGCACGGTAAAGCAGAACGGGCTGCTGTGGGTGAACCCTTTGTACCGTTCGCAAAACATCTCGCTGCGCGCGCATAACCTGAACGGACAAACGCTGAAGGTGAACGACAAAATGGGCAATCCCATCGAGATCGCTGCGGTGATCGTATGGCAGGTAAACGACACGTACAAGGCGGCGTTTGAAGTAGAAGGATTTCAGCAATATGTACAGGTGCAGAGCGAAGCGGCAGTCCGCCATCTCGCCACCAGTTGTCCGTATGACCGGATGGAAGACGAAACAGCGGAGATCACGCTGCGCGATGGCGGGGAGAAAGTGAATGAGCTGCTGGAACAGGAGCTGAACGAGCGGCTCTTCGCTGCGGGCATTATGGTGCGGGAAGCGCGCATCAGCCACCTGGCCTATGCTCCTGAAATTGCGGGCGCCATGCTCCAGCGCCAGCAGGCCACCGCTATCGTGGCGGCGCGCAGCAAGATCGTGGAAGGTGCGGTAGGCATGGTAGAAATGGCACTGGAACAATTATCGCGCAAGCAGATCGTAACGCTGGATGAGGAACGCAAGGCGGCCATGGTGAGCAACCTGATGGTGGTGCTTTGCGGTGAGAAAGCGGCAACGCCCGTGTTGAATACGGGATCATTGTACCAGTAAACGATCACCGGAAATCAGAAAAAATAATCTATATCAATAAACGTTCATGGCTGCGAAAGAAAAAAAATCATTTGTGTTGCGGATAGACGGCGCTACTTACGATGCGTTGGAGCGGTGGGCGGCCGATGAGTTCAGAAGCGTGAACGGACAGATGGAATGGATCGTGGCGAAGGCGCTGAAGGAAGCGGGGAGGGTGCCGAAGGGGAAGGATAAGAAGGATGAGAAAAAATAGCGTTGTTCGATCAAACAGAGGTACAAAATAAGAATGGTTAAACATACTTATTTATTAGGTACTTCAAAACAAGAGTATTTAATTGTTCTTATTTCCCTTATTGGGGGCACAATAAGGGTGGATAATGTACTTAATCCGGGGTTCTTGATGTTTCCGGGCTTTTTGAAAGTTTTTAGGGAGATTTTAGTGCTTTTCAG
Source organism: Chitinophaga cymbidii (assembly GCF_007992715.1). Classification (GTDB taxonomy): domain Bacteria; phylum Bacteroidota; class Bacteroidia; order Chitinophagales; family Chitinophagaceae; genus Chitinophaga; species Chitinophaga cymbidii. The sequence continues at coordinate 619,961 of NZ_BKAU01000002.1, read as the reverse complement.
GATTAAAACAAGGGGTTTCTAAGGGATATGAAGTACTTCGGAGGCGGTAAAAAGGGGTTCGTAAAGAGAAGAAAGTACTTCGGAAGTGATAAATAAGGGATTGAAAGTATAAAAGATGCCTGTATTTACTTATTACCTAAACCTAATGATATGACTGCACTTGAAACACTCAAATCCATCCTTCCGGAAGTATACATTTCCGAAGACGAAGATGAATATCAAATTGAGCTAAAACCGGGTTTGACAGATCAGCAAATTGAAACACTCGCCCGGCAATTTCCAACGGGACGAATACCAGACGATATTCGCGAGCTTTTAAAATTCTCCGCCGGATTTGAGTTTTTCGGGCTTGATGGAATAACGTTTGACGGAATCGGGCAATTCGGTTTCGAAACGATTTTCCCTGTTTCCATTCAACTGGCCGGAGACGGATATGGAAATTTCTGGGTTTTGGATATCGACAAGAATGGAACATGGGGACGTGTCTTTTATGTATGCCACGATCCTGCGGTTGTAGTCAGGCACTCCGACAACCTGGCTCAATTCATCGGGCACATACACGAGTTCGGAAAGCGCGGCAGTAACTCTCACCTCGATATTATCCACGAAAACAACGTAATAAAAGTATGGAGAAAAGATACTTGCCTTATTGATATTGAAACGGCCAGACAATCGGCAGATATAGTGTTGAAGAATTTTGCACAATCACTACCTGATGGTTTTGTAGTAGCTGACCTGCGTAACAAGCCTAATGGGAGCGGCTTTTCCTGGGGAAAACCCGGGATGAACGTTGACAAAACAGTCAAGCATGCAACGGAACTGATATGGGGAATAGAAAAGCCCTATAAAAAAGGGCTTTTCTCAAGATTATTCAGATGGAAATAGGTTTGCAATGCTATTGCCTGGCCCGCTGCATCGGGTTCCCACCACTGGAAGTCCCCCGCGCCGGCGCCTGCATCCTGAACAGCTCAAACTTTGATGGCACCGCCTGCCGCGGCCAGGAGTTATTCAGCTCATCAATGTCCGCGGTTTCCCTGTAGGGGTCCAGCCGGATGGACGCCACCTCTTTATCTTTGGCAAATACTTTCGTTACCATGTTCTCATTATGCCGCCAGATGTAAGCGGAAATACGGTCTACTTCCTTGGTACCGTCTGCATACGTCCATTCAATGATCAGCGGCATCACGTTACCGCCAACATTGGAGAAAGTCAGCTCGTAGAAATTCTTTTTGCTTTCATATAAACGTTTCTCTTCGGGCGTCAGCGATGCCTGCAGCTTCTTGTAGGCGTCTGTCTGGTCGGGGGTTACCGCGTAGCGGTCCCATTTGTTGTAGAAATCCTGCAGGCTGGTATCCTGCTCTACCGCGAACTTTACGCCTGCGGCTTTGTTGCGTTCCTGCGCAATATGTTGGCTGCTTTGCCCGGCGGCGCTTTGTGCTGCGGGGTTTTCAACAGCCGGATTTTTAGAATCCATCCGGTACCATTTCACGCTGTCCAGCGAAATATCCACCGGCTCCGTGCCAAAGAACCACCCGCGCCAGAACCAGTCCAGGTCCACCGCAGAAGCATCTTCCATGGTGCGGAAGAGGTCTGAAGGAGTGGGATGTTTGAAGGCCCAGCGGCGCGCATATTCCTTGAATGCATAATCGAACAGCTCGCGGCCCATGACCGTTTCGCGCAGGATGTTCAGCGCGGTGGCGGGCTTCGCATAAGCATTCGGACCGAACTGCACGATGTTCTCCGAATTGCTCATGACGGGTTCCAGCAGGTCTTTCGGCATTCGCATGTAGTCGGTGATCAGATGCGCGGGGCCGCGGCGGGAAGGATAATTATTGTCCCACTCCTGCTCTGCCAGGAACTGACAGAAGGTATTCAGCCCCTCGTCCATCCAGGTCCACTGCCGCTCGTCGGAGTTCACGATCATGGGAAAGAAGTTATGCCCTACTTCATGGATGATCACGCTGATCATGCCGTATTTGGTGGCTTCCGAGTAGGTGCCGTCTTTCTCCGCGCGGCCGTAGTTAAAGCAGATCATCGGGTATTCCATGCCGTTCGCGGCTTCTACGGAGATAGCCACGGGATAAGGATATACGATGGTATGTTTGGAATATACTTTCAGCGTGTGCGCTACCACTTTAGTGGAATACCGGCGGTACAGCGGATAGGCTTCCGGGCCGTAATAGCTCATCGCCATTACCTTTTTGCCTTCCACATTGGTAGCCATGGCATCCCAAACGAGGCGGCGGGAAGAAGTCCATGCAAAGTCGCGCACGTTCTCCGCTTCGAATACCCATGTTTTTTTGCCGGAGGCTTTTGATTGCATAGCGTTTTGCGCTTCCGCCAGCGTCACCACTTCCACCGGTTCGTTCGCGTTCTGCGCCTGCTGCCAGCGCTGGAACTGCGCGGGCGTCAGCACCTCTTTATAGTTGCGGCATTCGCCGGTACCGCCTACAACGTGGTCCGCGGGCACGGTCATCTTCACTTTAAAATTGCCGAAGGTGAGCGCGAACTCTCCCCTGCCGGTGAACTGTTTGTTCTGCCAGCCCTGGAAGTCCGAATACACGGCCAGGCGCGGATACCACTGCGCCATGGTGTAAAGCGCGTTGCCATCTTCAGGGAAAAACTCATATCCGCCGCGGCCGCCGAGCGTCATGCGGTTGGGGATCTTGTACCACCAGTCCACATGAAACCTGATCTTCTCACCGGGCATCAGTGTTTTAGGCAGATCGATCCGCATCATGGTCTGATTGATGGTATAGGGCAGCGCTTTGCCGGAAGCATCGGTCACTTTCACGATGTTCACGCCATGTCCCTGCTCCATGCCGAGCAGGCTATTGACCTGGCGGGTGCTCATCCGGTCGTTCATTTTGCTGTCGTTAAAGCTGTTGTTATCGCTTTTCGGATCATGTTCATTTTCATCCAGCTGCAGCCAGATATAAGTTAACGGATCGGGGGAATTGTTATAATAGGTGATCGCTTCCGAGCCGGTCAGGCGTTGCTGCTGCTCGTCCAGTTCCGCGGAAATATCATAGTCCGCCCGTTGCTGCCAGTACTTCGGTCCCGGCACGCCGGAAGCGGAGCGGTAGATATTCGGATCTGCGAGCAGGTAACCCAGCTGCTCAAAACGGTTCCCGTGATTGGAGCCGGGATTCTGCCCCTGCGCCAGCATTGGAGCCGCTGCAAACAGGAAAAGCAAAATTTTGTTCCTCATAATCGATTCAGATTTTTATTTATATTCTATCGATGCACATCATAAAAGCAATACCAAAAATGGCGGCAGACACGAACTTCGTCCATTCCCGCCTGTTGACGCCTGCTACCCGTACGATCAGCTGCGCAAGCAGGAGGATGACCAGCACGATCAATATCTGCCCGAATTCCAGCCCGAGGTTGAACGCCAGCAAAGGCTCCACGACGTCCGCTTGCGAACCGAGCATGCTTTTCAGGTAATTGGAAAAGCCCATGCCATGTATCAGCCCGAAGAACAGCGCGAAAAAGTAATTGAGCCGCATGCCGGCGGGTTCGTCGGATTTTCTGAAAACGTTACCCAGTGCGGTAATTACGATGGTAACCGGGATCAGGAATTCGATGAGCGCCGAAGGTACTTTGATAATATTCAATACACTCAATGCCAGTGTGATGGAATGCCCGACGGTAAACGCCGTTACCAGCACCAGCACTTTCTTCCAGTCTTTCAGCAAGTAAATGGCGCACAGCGCAAAAACAAATAATATATGATCGTATCCGTTTAAATCGACGATATGTTGCCAGCCTTCCTGAAAATACAAGCCGAATTCCTGCATGGAATAGATTTTTGTAACTTCGTAAATATAAAATTTTAGCGGGCAAATGGGTGTATTTTTATGTAAATGGTTACTGCCGGTGTGGATGAGCGCTGTTCACCCGTTCTATCTGAGCGTTACGGAGATCCGCTATAATGGCCAGCGGCAGGCGCTGGAAGTAAGCTGCCGCATCTTTTCGGACGACCTGGAAAATGCGTTGAAGAAGTACAATCATGTAACGTTGGACATTATCCGGCCAAAAGACCGTCCCGCCGCGGACTCCATGGTATCCCGGTATATCCGGCAGCATTTGCATATCAAAGCCGACGGAAAACCCCTCTCCCTCCAATACCTCGGCTACCGCATCGAGGACGATGCCACTTGGTGCTTCCTCGAAGTGCCGGCGCTAAAACCGCTGAAGCAGCTAGACCTGCAAAATGATATCCTCTATGCGGAGCACGACACGCAAAGCCACATGATCCACGTCATCGTGCAGGACAAACGGCAAAGCACCAAGCTGGACAATCCAAAGGCTGAAGCGAGTTTCCGGTTCTAGTCCGCTGCTCCCAAAGAGCAACCTTTTGGGCTACCGGTTATCCAAAAACTTCACCGGCTTCCTGCTCCCCTCCGGGAACTGCATCTTCAATATCTCCTGCACGCTGCCGTATTTCACCTGCGGTATCACCCGCAATTTCGCCTGCAGGTAGGATTTGATCCTCCTGTCGATATCCTCCGATTCCTCCACCGGCGCTACATGCAGCAATATTTCATCCGTGCCGATCTCGTTGGAGAACACCTCCACCACGAACTCCTTCACTTCTTCCATATCGCTCAGCAGGTCGTACAGCGCGGGCGGGTACAGTGTGGTGCCTTTGTATTTGATCATTTGTTTGCGGCGGCCTATGACGGGGGACAAACGCTGGGTCTGCCGGCCGCAGGAACAGGGTTCTTCGTAGTACTGGCAGATGTCGCCGGTCTTGTAACGCAGCAGGGGCATGGCTTCCACGCCTAAGGTGGTGATGGTCACCTCGCCGGGCGTGCCGGGCGGTACAGGCTGGTCCTGCTCGTCCAGCAGCTCCACGATCAGCAGTTCGGGGTGGTGATGGCCACCCTGACCGGCTTTGCATTCCGTGAAGGCGGTTTGCATTTCGGTGGATGCATAGGTGGAGAACAGTTGTATATTCCATTTATCGGCGATCTTTTTGCCGAGGAGGTTCAGCGAAAAATCCACGTTGCGGATGTTCTCGCCGATGCAAACGGCTTTTTTTACTGAAGAGGCATTGATATCGATCTGATGCTCTTCCGCGAAAGCGATCAGTTTGAGTATAAAAGAAGGTACGGCCACGATGACGGTCGGCTGAATGCGGCGGATGTTCTCCCATTGCAGGGAAGGCACCCCCGGCCCCACGCGCAGCACGCCCGCGCCGAGCTTCCGGATACCGGAATAATACGCCATGCCGGCCATGAACTGCCGGTCCAGCGTAAGCATCAGCTGGTAGATATCTTCATCCGTGCCGCCGGCGCAGGAGAAGGAAATATATTCATTGTACGTGAGGCGGTCGAGGTCCTTTACCGTCAAAGGAATGATCACCGGCTTGCCCAGCGTGCCGGAAGTGGTGGTATATTCCGCGATCTTGCTTTTGTGCACACACAGAAAATCCCAGTTCCGCTGCTGCAGGTCTTCCTTGCTGACGGTCGGGATGCGGCTGAGGTCTTCGATGCCGCGGATCTCGTCCGTATTCACTTTATGCAACGCGAACCATTCCCTGTAAAACGGTGAGAACTGCCGCAGATAGCCCAGCAGATGCCGCAGCTCCTTTGCCTGGAATTGCCGGATAGCGGCGGGGGATTGCAATTCGATGTCTGGTATGTACATAATATCTGGTTACAGGATCACCACGGTGGCCATGGCGACGGATTTCACATGCGAAAGGGAAACGAGCACCGAGGCTATCTGGCGTTGCGACAGCAGCTGCCGGGCTTTACCAAGCAGGTATATCTCCGGTTTGCCGGCTTCGTTGTTGCGGATCTCTATTTCGTGGAACTCCGCGCCGCTGCCGGCCCACCCGGTGCCGAGGGCTTTGAGGAACGCTTCCTTCGCCGCAAACCGCGCCGCGTAGCTTTCGTACTTGCTGGCCTGCTTTTCACAATAGGCGATCTCCGCCGGCGAAAACACCAGCTCCCGGAAGCCCTGCCCTTTCTCGATGCTGCCGGCTATGCGGTCTACTTCAACGATGTCAGTTCCGATGCCTTTCATGCGTATTCAATTTTCAAATGCATCTTCGATCTGCGCGTACGAAGCTTCACAACTCCTCCTCACACTGCGCGATCCGTTTTATTACATGATCCTTCTCCGCTTTCGTCGCGATCTCCTTCGTCAATGCCTGCTCGTAATATGTTTTAGCCTGCCGGTAATTCTCCTGTTTGTAACAGTAATCGCCGGCCAGCACATAAGCGTGGTAATACTGCGGGTTGTCCGCGATCATGCGCTCCACGTCCACCGGGCGTTTCTCCGCAAAAGCGGCCTTCCACGCCCTGAAATCCCTGAACTTCCGGTATTCATCGGTCTGCAGAAAAGTATCCGCCGGAATGATGTTCGCGCTGTCGTATATCTCGCGATCTGTCTGCAAGCCGTTCATCGAAAAGACCTTGTTCAGGTCGTACGACACAAACGCTCCCAGTTGCCAAGGCGCGGTAGACACCCATACTTTCAGCTTTTTTGGTTCGAAAACGATGGAGTGATGCGCGATCAGCTGGTTGATGGCTTTCTCGTTGCCCATCCCGATGTCCGCGCCATGCAAACCTTTCTGGTCACGGAGGATCGCCACGGTTTTCTCCACGGTGTTCTTTCCGTTCTGTTCCAGCAATTCCTGCAGGCGGGCGTAGCGGTATGGCGATGCGCTTTCCGCCAGCTGTTGCTTGTTCGCTTCCGAAGCGCCGAGGGTCTTGCCCTGGAAGTGGTTGGCGCAGGATATCTCGTTGCTCCGGGGATCGTAGAGGTCCAGCGTTTCCGGCGTTTTCTCGATGAGCGCCGCGCGGTTGTCCAACGCGGAGCCGATCAGGAAAGATTCGGACACGAACATCTTCCTTTTCTTCGCAATATCGTACGCTTCCTGTATGTTCTTTGCGTATTGCAGTATTTCCCGCGCCACGAGCGACACCGGCGTGGCCGAGCCGGAAGGCATGTCCGTTTTCGCGGCATTGATCGTGACGGTCAGGCCCTGGTCGTTCATGCCGGACACAACGCCGGTAAATCCCGCCCAGGTCACCATCATGAAACGGTAGCCTTTGTCCGGCTTATAAAAAGCAATGATCTTGTCTTCCGCAAATTTATCCCCCACATAAAAATCAAAATTACGCCCGATGATCAGGTTACTGTCCGCCGAACGATCGTTCCAGGTGCCGAAAGACGTACAGCCCACCAGCGCCATGCTTTGCAGGGCGTGACCAATATCGTGCGCGGCATGATAATTCATGATGCGCTGGTAATTGGTGCCGATGAAATCATATTTATCCGATGCGGCGAAGGATACGCCGTAGATCTCTTCCTTGAACTCCTGCGGCACGTTCTCCGCGAGGTGGCGGTTGAACCAGCCGATGAAATACTTCAGGAAGTGCTGGTAACTTTTAGAGGGGATCATCTTGCCGATCTGTTCCGTAAAATGGTCCTCCTGCCGCTGTACCAGCTCCTGCGTCAATTTTCCATATACCACGCCCCTTTCAAAAGGTTTTCCTTCCACATACAATTCATACAGGCCGCTGCGGCTTTTACGGAACCAGTTGTTCTTCAATGTAAAAGCGGTACTATCCAGCTGGGTGCGTTTCCATTGCAGGCTGCGCTGGTCGGCTATTTTCGGCGGCTGCATCCTGGCTACGCTGTACAGATAGATGAACAGGCCGATGATCAGCAGTATAAAAAAGCCGGTCAGGTATAAAAAGCCTTTCCATATTCCTCTCCAGATTTTCTTTACGAATGCCATATTACGCTGTCTTGATCTCGTGCAACAATTTCTCCATGTCCAGCAGCTCCGCGCAGGTGACCACGGCGCTCATCGTCACGCCCAGGATGCCGTGCATGTTCAGGTTCTGGCCTGTAAGATACAAATTCGAGAGCTTTGTGCGGGCGGCAATAAATGTCCGCAGCGGGTCCCTGCTGTCTTTCATCACCCCGTACATCGATCCGTCCGCCGTGCCGATGTAATCCCGGAATGACAAAGGGGTGGCTACATAATAATTTTTGATGCACTGGCGGAGCACGGGGAAGCGCTTCTCCACCATGTCCAGCACCTTTTCGGCTTTCCGCTGCTTGAAGGCTTCGTAGTCTTCACCGCGAGGGGCTTCCTGCGAAGCGGTGTTGAAAGTATCGGCCCAGGGCGCCACTTCGCGGATGTTCATATACGCCATGATGGACAGGCCGTTGGCGTAGCGGTGGTCCCGCGGGTCCGGCGAGATGAACATGGAATAGTTGCGCGGCCAGGTGTCTTCTGTGTATTCGTGCCCGCTCCATACATCTTCCACATCGTGATAATAGTAGTTATAGTTCATGTGCGGGAACATGCCGGGTTGGAGGGCCACGTTCACCATCAGCGTGGAATTGGAGTTTTCCAGCGATTTGATGCGGGTACGGTAGGCGTGGCGGATCACATCGCTTTCCAGCATGTTCAGCGTGTTCGCGGGATGCATGTTGGAGATGAAGTGTTTTGCCGTAAAACGCTCTCCCTTCGCGGTTTCCACATACTGCACATCATGCCCTTCCGCCACGATGCGTTGTACTTCCTTGTACCGCAGCAAGGTGCCGCCATTCTCCGTAATGGCCCTTGACAGCCATTTGCCGATCTGCGATCCGCCGTTCACGCATTTCCAGGAGCTTTCTATATAGCTGTTCAACACGAGCGCATGCACGTACATCGGTGTTTTATCTTCCACGCCGGCATACAAAGGATTATTCGCGGCCAGCACCTGCGTCAGCTTACGGTTGCTGGTCAGACTGTTGATGAATTCGGCGGCGTTGATGCTCAATACGGATTCTTTTTCCTCGAAGCCGCCCATCCGCAGGTTGTACAGCGGGAATTTATCGCAGATATGCCGCAGCATGGCGCAGTATTCTTTCAGCGCCTTTTCCTCACCGGGAAAATCCGCCAGCAAGCCCTGTATGAACGCATCGTAGCTCTGCGCCATCTTGTATTCGCGGGGATCGCCGGCGAAGGCAATGCGATCGAAGCAGTCCATATCCAGGCGCTTGAGGTTCAGCTTGTCCATGATGCCCAGGTATTTGAATATCTGGTGGAGGTTCTGGCCCGGAGCAAGCCCGCCCACATAGTGCACGCCGGAATCGAAAACGGTTTTATCCCGACTGAAAGTTTGCAGGCAGCCGCCGATCTGCTGATTTTTTTCCAGCACACATACCCTGTACCCGTTCTTTGCCAGGATCGCACCGCAGGTTAATCCGCCGAGACCGCTACCGATGATCACTACGTCGTAATTATGCATACTGCTCGCTCAATGAATGTTTGATAATAAAGATCACGTTGGATGTATACCTGGTATTGTCGATCTGCTCTACGGTGGCGCCGTTCCGTTCCGCAATGCCGCGCAGGGCGGAGGAGGAGAAGAACGACAAAGGACCGTTGGCCGTTTTGTTGAAGCCGAGCAAACGGGTGCTGAACAGCTCCGTCAGCTTTGTGCCTTCATGCCGCCTGCCGAGGTCCGCATCGCCGTCCCGCACAATGATCACGCCACCGGGGTTGAGCTTGCGGATACATTGCTGCAACAGCTGCTCCTGCGCAGCGGCGGGCAGGTAATGCAGTACGTCCAGCAGCACAAAGGCGTCCTGGTGCCCGAGGGTATACTGCGTGATGTCCGCCGCTTCGAATTGTATCATCTCATTGCGAAGATAACAATGCTGCGCCGTGGCGATCTTTTCTTCGTCGTAATCCACGCCTTTGATCTGGCGTTCTGGCGCAAGGAAATGCAGCATATAGCTCATAAAGCCGTACCCGCAGCCGATGTCCATGATCTTTCCTTTTTTCGGCAGCAGCTGATGGAACAGTTCATAGTTGTTTTCCATCTTTGTTTTGATGCGCATATACCATTCCAGCACGGGACCTTTGTAGATGTAATTGTAGATCAGCTGTTCGCGGAAGTAGGCCGGCGTTTCCTCGTCACGGCGCAATGCTTCATATTCCTGCCGGAAATAACGGCTCACCAGCTTCGTACGCGCGCTGTAGTTATCTCCCCAACGTTTGTCGTCCGGCTTGATGCGGGGCAGGAACTTCAGGGTCATGGTGCCGTTCTTCAGCAGGAAATCGCCTTTCGACATCGTGTAGGCGGTGCCGTGAATAACGGCCGGCAGAATGTCCAGCCCGAGTTCTTCCGCCAGGTAGAACGCGCCCTTGTGAAAGCGCTTGATGCCTGCATCCGGGGAACGTGTGCCTTCGGGGTATATCACAATCGAATATCCCTGCTCCACCCGCTCCCGCAGCTTTTCAATGCTGCCTTCCACGCCTTCCGCCACCGGGTAATAGTCCGCCATCTTCACCACAGAACCGAAAACAGGCGAATTGTACACCCACTGGTTCGTGAGCAGCACCACGTTCGGGTGCATGGCGGTGGACATGAGAATATCGAGGAAAGACTGATGGTTGCTGATGACAACGGCGGGCTTTTTAAAATCCTCGCCGGTGTTATTGATCGTGGTCTTTTTGGTGTTGACCATCACGTGCAGGATGCTCCAGGTAAACTTTGAGAGTATTTTATGGTAGATCCGCTTGCCTTTTTCCAGGTTGAAGGGATTGATCTTCACGAGGAAAAATCCCAGGAAAGTGAGCAGGAAAGCGCCAAAGGTAAAATAGGAAAAGGCAAAGACGGAGGTCGTCCAGCCGAAGAGCGTCCACGGCGCGTACTTTTTCTTTACCCGGTTGGTGATCAGCCAGTTGAAAAAGAACGGAATGAGTACCTGCGACGTGAGCACCACGCAGCTGATGCCGATCACCGCGATCAGCGCAATGGAGCGCAGTGAAGGATGTTTGGCGAAAATGAGCACGCCCAGCCCGAGTATGGTGGTGATGGCGGAAAAGAAGATCGATGATTTGAAGGACGGCAGGTGCTTGCTGCCGGTTTTGTATTCCTGTTGCAGCCCGTCCATTGTGAAAATGCTGTAATCATCACCCAGACCGAATATGAAAGTGGAGAGAATAATGTTCACGATATTGAACGGTATGCCGAACAGCCCCATGATGCCGAGTATCCACACCCAGCTGAACAGCATGGGAATGAAAGTGATCAGAGCCAGCTCTATCCGTCCGTAAGACAGTAACAGCGCGGCGAATACGAGCAATGAGGTCATCCAGGCGATGGTACTGAACTCGTCGCGGATGATCTCCGCCAGCCGGTTTGCGGTGTATTGTTTGTCGAATATCACCGTTTGCGGCTGGCTATCCAGTGCGGCGTAAACTTCGTCTTTGCGGTCAGGGGCTACTTTCAGCAGGCTGATCACCGCGGAGGCGCCTTCTTTGATCGTTACAAAATCGCTCAGCAACCCGGCTTCCAGCAAAGCGGAGCGTTCCGGCGGCAGCGCGGTATAATCTTTATGGAGCAGTGTTTCAAATGGCGCAAAGGCGGTGCTCCTGAATTTGTACACGGCGCCTTCCTGCTGCAGCACGCGGATCAGCTGTTCCTGTTTTTCCGGCGTCCAGTAAGCGTTCCAGCGGCGGATGCGCGCGGCCTGTTCTTCTTCGGACAATAACAGGCTACCGGCGCCGGAGACCTTTTTGATAGCGCCTTTGTCTACCAGCGACTGTATTACCGGCGCCGTTCTTTCGCGGCTTTGGAGTGCGGCGTTGAGATTGTTTCCTTCCGATATGAGGTACACGGATTGCGCCGTGTAGGCATTGATGTTATTCAGCTTTTGCTCTGCTTTCTGCAGTCGGTCGGACATGTAGTTCATCCGCATCATGTCGCTTTCGAATGTAACGTTCCTTGCGGTGAAGAAGAACACTGCGGTGAGCAGGAGGATGCCGCCTACGAGGTATTTGTTGCGCTCCGGCCGCCAGTTGGAAAGTTTGTCCAGCCAGCTGTTGGCGCGATGCAGCGCAGCCGCGGGGCGTTTGCCCAATACGATCAGGTGCGGCAGTACGATGAGCGAGAACAGGGCGGCGCCTACCAGGCTGAAAGCGGCGAACAGCCCAACATCCCTTAACATGGGCGATTTCACGAACTGCAGGCAGAGAAAGCCGCCGACCGTTGTAAAGCTGCCTACGGTCATGGGCATGGCCAGGTCTTTTATCACCTGCCGGATGTCCGGCAAATGGCGATAGTGGTTGAACACATGCAGCGAATAGTTCACCGCAATGCCCAGCACCACACACCCCGCGCCCAGCGCAATCACCGAGATGCCGCCTTTGAAAAGGTATACGATCGCCAGGGAAAACAGCGCGCCGAACACTACCGGCAGCATCACCAGCAGCGGCGCGCGCTTCTTCCGGAAGAACAGCGCGATCAGCACGATCAGCAGCAGTACGGTAATGCCTTGCGTAAAATAAGTGTCCTGCCGCAGCTGCATGGCATTGCCCACCGCCACGGCGGTAGCGCCGAAGTAGCTGATATCGCTGCCTTTGTGTTGTGACTGCACCGTATCTACCCAGGCATCCAGGTCAGCTAAAAAACGTTTGTTCTTTCCCGTTTCATTGGGCGGATGCAATGGTGTGATGAAGAGCAGCAGGTTGCGCTGGTCTTTGCTCATCACATATCCATCGTACAGTTCAAACTGTTCATCCACCTGCAGCTGCTGCAATTTTTTCATCGCGATCCATGAAATACCAACGGGATCGGCCTGGATCATTCTTTTCAGCACCAGCCCCGCGGGGGAAATCAGTGTGTTGTAGTTGGATTCCATCGTCTGTTTCACGCGCGCCGGCGTGATCAGCGAATCGATGGACGCATAATCTTTTCCCTCGAGGAATACGGGCAGATGATCCTGCACGGCCTGCAGGAGGTTCATCATCATGGCGTCGTCCGCCTGCGCCTGTATGCTTTTAATATGCTGCTGCAGCTGCGGTTGCGCCAGCCCTTCCGTAAAATGCTGCGCGGCGGCCACCAGGCTGTCCGGCTCCGCATCTTCGCGGGAGAGCATCACCACCAGCTTGTCCGCAAACTTTGCGCTTTGCAGGAATTGCTGCAGCCGGTCGATCTTTTTGTCCTGCGGCAGAATGCGGGTAATATCCTCTTCCAGCCTGATCCGCGAGGCCAGCAGGCCCGCAATGACGAAGCTCCCGAGCATGAAAGCCCAGAGCAGCCATTTGCGTTTTGCAAAGAAGTTATAAACCGATATGAAGATGGTACCCATTAAGCTGCGATTCGTTTCTTACGGAAGACGGCAAGCAGCACCCACGAGGTGAGCGCCGCCACGGCACCGGCCACCACGGCCAGCGTCAGGCTTCCGGTGATATACTGATAAATGTTCTGCTGCATGGATGCGATGCTCAGGTCTTTGCTGAACAATATCCATGTAGCGTCTTCCGACACGTACATCCTTCCCATCAGGAAGCTGAGATATACGATGACGGGTATCATGGGCGGGATGCTGATGTTCGACGCGATCAATACCAGCGCTTTGTTCAGCCGCAAAAAAGCGGCCAGCACTACAGCCGTCAGCATCTGGAAGCCCCAGATGGGCACAATGCCCATGAACACGCCGAAGCCGATGGACAGGGCTTTGCGGTGCGAGGGCTCATCCGGATTAAAAAGATGTTCGCGCAACAATTGTTTAAATCCGCCTTTGCTGAACAAAAAACGGATGAAGTTACGCGGATGGATATACGCAAACGCGATCGTTACCAGCACGGTGTTAAGCACGCTGATGCGGGAAAAATCGCGGAAGGGGCGGAAGTGGGACACCCGCTCCTCCGCCGGCGGGTAGTAGACCTGCACGGGCACCCAATCGATACGGATGCCTTTCCAGGCGCTGCGTACCAGCACTTCTATTTCAAATTCGTATTTGGTACAGAAAAAACGGGTATTACCAATGGCATGCAGCGGGTAAAGCCGGAAACCGGATTGCGTATCAGGACCTTTCAACCCCGTTTCCACATAAAACCAGAAGTTGGAAAACTTGTTCGCGAAGGTGTTCTTCCCCGGCATGTTCTCCTGCTGCAGGTTCCGGGCGCCGATATAAATGGCGGGGCCGTCCGTCTTCAGCTTTTCCATGAACACGGCAATGTCGCTGGCAAAGTGCTGCCCGTCGGCATCCATGGTGATGGCATAATCGTATCCCCGTTCGCGCGCGAACTGAAAGCCTCGGCGCAGCGCGATGCCTTTGCCGCGGTTCGGGGTGTACGACAAAACGGGCACCTCCGGAAACTGTTCCAGCACTTCCGCGGTGTGATCGGTGGCGCCGTCGTTCACCACGAGCACGTCGCTGGTGTGGGACAGCGCGTCCCGCAACACCTGGCCCAGTGTAGCCGCATTGTTGTACGTCGGGATCAGCACGCACACCTTGCCGTATGTTGGTGTTTCAGCCATCGTTCATTTAAAAAGCCCCTGGAATTTCAGGAACACGGTGGCCTCGTGTTTGATCACGGCGGTAGCCTTGTAAGCGTTTTCCTGCGGCGTGTAGGAGATCTCCACGTTCACTTCCGGCTGTTTTACCGGGTCGATCATGTTCAGGAACTTCATGTTGGCCGCTTTTTCGATCAGCAGCTTTTTACCGACAGCGCCGGATAAAAGCTCCTGGATGATCTGCATCATGCAGACGCCCGGCACTACGGGCTGATCGGGAAAATGACCTCCAAAAATAGGATGCTGCGCATTCAGGGCGATAGTGGTGTGCACCGACTGTGCGTCCGGCTGCTGTTGTGTGACGATCGTATAGAATTTTCCTGCTAACATTATTTTTCCGCGCGTTGTGATGAAATATTGAATTTAACGTTTTTATGCTGTATCAGGATGCTGTCCGGCACGCCGTTCGTGTAGTGCGACAAAAACGCTTCCACTACCGGTTTGCGGCGGGAGCCGTTCTCCACGCGAACGAACGTTGAACAGTCTTTGCTGGTGATATAATATATTTTTCCCTTTTTGAGCGGGAATGCGGTGTAACGGTTTTCGCCGTCTGTCAGCACTTCCGCGGTGGCGGGGTCCTGCCGCATGAGGATCATTTCGAAATCTTTCTGCAGTGTTTTGATGACGGCTTTTTTATCCATCTTCGGGAGGATGTAGTGTTTGGTGAACGTTCCATCCTTCGCAAATTCAAAATCGAAAAACTTCAATCCCATTTCACTGGCAAACACCACCCGCATGCTGCTGTCTTCCATCGGCTTGAACAACAGCAGGCCGGAGAAATGATGTTTCAGCACATCCACCTGCGTGCTGTACAGCACCGTTTGCGTGATCTTCGGCCGGAACTGCTGAATGCAGGCGGCGTCCCCTTCCATGCGTTGCAGGGAACGGTAAGCGGAGCTGCAGGACGCGAGCAGGCAGCACAGCAAAAGGATGCTATTTAAGCGCAAAGATGTCATCCGGTATGGTAATGTTCACTTCTTTATTGGTAAAGCTGATGGAGGTATCGTCGCCGGAGCGTTCATGCATGACCATCTTTACCACGGAAAGGTCTTTTTTATCCACCAGCAGCTCGATCACCGAAAAGAAATCCTTCAGGTTCTTTGCCACGGGCGTCATTTCCAGGCGGTAGAACGCTGTGTTTTCGGATACCTTCGTGGTAAAATCCTTGTTGTTCAGCACGTTCCCCTGCACGCAATCCGCCGTGATCTTGCTGATCTGCTCGAACAGCCTGTTATTGCGGGCGGAGAGATTGCGGTCCGTCTTTGTATCCTTGATGCGGAAGTCCTTTCCGTTGATCACCATCAGGTAATACGAAGGAGAACTGTATTCCATCCGCACCTTATTTTCTTTTTTGAACCAGAACTTTCCTTTGCTGATGATCTTTTCAGCAAGCATGCCCAGGTTCTTTTCCTGTACAAAATCACTTTTGATCGTGTTCGTTTGCTGCGCGGTCTTCGCAAACTGCTGTTTAAACAACTCGAGGTTAGCCACGGGCTTGAAGTTTTGCTGCGCGGTGGCATGCAGCGTTACCAGGCAACAGGCTAAAAAAATCCATCTACGCATAAGCTGGTACGTTTAATAAATGATCGATCCGGCGGATGGCGAAACCCTGCTCCCGGATGTGCCGGATGAGCGCGGGCAATATCCGCACGGTGGCGGCGCTGGTGTCGTGGAACAGGAATATGTCGCCGGGGCGGATGTTCCGGGTCACTCTTTCCAGCAGTTTATCTTCTTCTTTGATCACGGTGTCGAGGGAGCGGATGCTCCACCCTACCGGGATGTAATCTCCTTCCCTGATGGCTTTGGCGAGATTCGGATTGGTGACGCCGTAAGGCGGCCGGAACAGCCGGGGCTGCAGGCCGGTGGCGTTGATGATCATTTCATCCGCCGTTTGCAGGTCTTTGATCATGTTCCCGGATGATTTCAGATCAAACCAGAAATTATGTTCATAGCTGTGATTGCCGATGAGGTGGCCATCTGCGTGTATACGTTTCAGTAAGTGCGGCTGTGTTTCGGCGCGGTGGCCGATACAAAAAAAAGCAGCCGGCACTTGATGCTGCTGCAGGATGTCCAGAATCTGGGGGGTGTAATTTTCTACCGGCCCGTCGTCAAACGACAGCGAGACGGCTTTTTCCTGCGTAACGCCTTTCGTATGTACATCAATGAAATAGTTGGAATCCACGCGCGTGGCGCCCCAGATGGCGAGGCCAATATAGATCAGCAGTCCCGCGATAATACCGGCGATCGTTCCGGCCGGCGGCAGCGGGTGTACAAAGTAATGTACCAGCAGCGCGGCTGCGATGATGAAATAGATGATGATCCATATCGTCCGGTATTTCAGCATGCCGATAATAAAATAAATGAGTGATGCGTGGTATGCTGATGGTTCCAGATCAGTATTCTTTTCACCGCTGCGGGCGCCGCTCCTTTGAACATGGCGGCGGACGGCACCTGCTGGTCCCGGAGCATGCCGGTAGCCATCCACATGGCGAAGGCCGCTGCCGTGGGGTATTCTCCGCAGAGGTGCTTGAATGCCGCTACGGGCTTGCCGGCGAATGATCCGCTTTCTATCGTTTCGTAATAGGCGTCTTCTTTTACATCTCCGTTCCGACCGGTGATCAGCAGGTCAATGTCCTGCGCCTGCAGGCCGTGCCTTTGCAGGAACTGTTCGAGGCGCATGGCTGTTTCCTGTGCGGAGCGGGGCTTGTAGAGCATTTCCAGCCCGGTCAGTTCCGCCTGGGATTGTACGTCCTTTTCTTTGGCGAGCACAAAAAAGGCGGCGCCTTCTCCGGCTACGGTGCCGGCCGTACGGGATTGCAGCAGGGCGGTATTTTTTACCGGCGCTGATTTGTACAGGCCGAAGCGGGAAAGGATGGCGTGGCTGTAATCGGTGATCTCGTCTACCGCGCCGGCCAGCACTTTCCGCGAGGGTTGTTCGAGGAGGAACAGGAGGCTGTCCTGCAGGGCGTTTTCAAGCGAGAAAGCGCCGTGCACGAAGGTATTGTTATAGGCGTGGCAGCCGAGCAATAAAGCGATCTGGCCGCCGACGGTATTATGCGTGCTTTGAATGAAAGCGGTGGGCGTGAGCATGTCTTCCTTTTGCGTGACCAGCTTGTTGAGGAAAACGCCGGTATCGGCAAGGCAGCCATACGCCGTGCCCATGATAATCGCATCGGGCATGGTGATACCGGCATGCTGCAAGCTGATGTGCGACGCGGCCACGCCCATTTTGATCACCCGGCCCATGCGGCGGATCTGTTTGATATCGATCCACTGCTTGTAATCCGGGTCCGCTACGGGCAGGCGGATGCTTTCATATTCCCGGATAGTTCCGGGGAATACGTTGCTATCCTGTGCGGATACAGCGCCTGTGCCTTGTATGTACGCTTGCGGTTTCATTCCTGTCATTGTTTTGAAAAAACCAGGCTCGAGCAATTGCCGCCAAACCCGAAGGAGTTAGACATCACATGCTGCAACGCATGCCCGCGGGAAAAGGCCGTAACCGGACTGAAGGGCAGCTCTTTCATCTGCGTGGCGAACTGCGCATTGGGATAAATGATCCCTTCTTTGAGGGCGCAGGCGGACAATACCGCTTCTATCCCGCCGCTGGCGCCCAGCGTATGCCCTGTAAAACTTTTTGTAGAGCTTACAGGCGGATAATCCTTTTCAAACAACCTTACGATCGCCAGCCCTTCCGAACTGTCGTTATTCTGCGTGCCGGTGCCGTGCAGGTTGATGTAGCCGATATCGGCGGGCTGCAATCCGCTCATTTGCAACGCGCCCTGCATGGCGAGGTAATTACCGGTGCCATCGGGCGATGATGCGGTCTGATGATAGGCATCATTGGCATTGGCGAAACCGCTCAGGCGGCACCAGGGTTTTATTTTCTCCGCCAACCTGTCCGCTACCAGCACCACGTAACCCGCGCCCTCTCCGAGGTTCAGGCCGGTGCGCGTATCATCGAAGGGGCGGCATTTCTGCTGATCGAGGATCATGAGCGTGTTGAAGCCGTTGAGCGTGAAGCGCGTCAATGCGTCTGTTCCACCGGCGATCACCACGTCCAGCAAACCGTTGCTGATCATACGCGCGCCATACATCAATGCGTTGGCGCCGGACGAGCAGGCGGTGCTGATGGTGGACACATGATGGCGGATACCCATTGCATCGGCCACCAGTTCCGTGATGCTCCCGCATTCATGGTGCACCACTTCTCTTAACCGCCCTTTGCTGTTATCTTCCACGAACGCTTCAAAGAAATGTTCCGTTTTGTCCATTCCGCCAACGGTATTCGCGGATACGAAACCGGCGCGGTACTGCGCAATATCTCCGAGCCCCGTGCTGTCCCACGCTTCCTTCGCGGCGATCATGCTCAGCAGGGCGGTGCGGCTCAAGTGGGCGGGCAATCCCGCGCGCTGCGCCAGCTCATTGTTGTCCGCTTTTACTTCCACTACGGGAAACGTCTGCGCGTGTACGGAATGCAGATGCCGCATGGTGCCCATTCCCGGCTGCATTTTCTCAAATGCGTCCAGGCACTGCGCCAGGTTTTGCCCGATGCCGCAGATCACACCACCGCCTGCTATCCATACATTTTCACTCATGCATTCTTCTTTTGCTCCGTAATGTATTCCGCCATGGTACGAACGGAATAAAAGATGTTCGGCCCGTCTTCCGGATTGGCGACGCGGATGTTATGATGTTGCTGCAATAACACGATCAGCTCCAGCGCATCGATGGAATCCAGCCCCAGCCCTTCTTTGAACAAAGGCTGGTCATCCCCGATATCTTCCGGTTTTACTTCCTGCAAATTCAATTGCTGAATGATCTGGGCTTTCAGATCTGCCATCAACTTTTCCATAATATATTTCAAATACAATTTTAAACTTCCTTTTGCTGCCGCATGTTCTTTTCATCAAACGGCAATGCCATACCACGCGCTTCCTTTTCTACGAGGAACAAGGCCGCTTCGTACTGCTCATGATACTGTTCCACCCAACCGCAGATACAGGCATTGATGGCGCCGGTATTGAGCAATTGCGTTACATATCCGCTGATCAGCCCCGCATCGAAGGTATCTGATACAAAGAACGCATTTTCTCCCTTGAAGCCGTGGCGGATGCTGATCTCCCCGATCACGATGTTCGGCAAGGTATACACGAACAGGGCTGGACTGGCGATGTCGCTGACGGTTTCATAATACCGTTCGTCCGTATCCAGGCTGCTGCTTTTATTGGCAAGGATCACGCCGGTTTCTTCCGGGCGATAGCCGTCCATTGGCATGTCCTGCAGTAAAATTTCCGTGGCGGCCCATCCCAGTTTACTGAGCAGGTCCATTTTGTGGAACTTCTGGTACTGCCCGCTATACCGGTCATACAGGCTGCGCAGGAACTCCGGCAGTGCGGCGTTTTCCGCCGTAAATACCGTAGCGCCGTTCTTCACCACCGTTTGCCGGCGGATGATGCAGCTGGATGTGATATATGCGTTCCCGTTATTCAACCGTTTTTATTTTTTCTGTCAGTTCGATCAGGCGGGCAAGGCGTTTCAACGCTTCTTCGTGATTGCTCACGAAGGGATTGCTCTGGTCCCACACATACCCTGCCAATACGGAGCAGATCTGCTGTTTGACGAGCGGATCGGGCTTTTCGCTGAAGAAGATCGTGTCCAGGGTGCCTTCATACCATGCCATCACGTACGAACGGAATACGTTCACGCCCTGCATGGTGGGTTCCATGTAATCTTTTTCCCAGTCTACTTCCTCTCCCTTCAGCTTTTTGATCACCAGCTTCGCGGCCGTTTGGCTGGATACCGTGGCCAAAGTTACGCCGGAAGAAAAAATCGGGTCCAGGAACTCGGTCACATTGCCGGTGAGCACAAATCCATCTCCATAAAATTTATCGGTGGTGGCGGACCATGCTTCCAGCACTCTCGGCTCGAACACAAATTCCACATCGCGGAAACGCTCGGCGGTATGCGGCTCTGATTCCAGCATGGCGCGGAACTGCTCTTCGCGTGTACCGGGGAAACCATCATGGAAGGAAGGTTCTCCCACGAAGCCTACCGAAGTAATGCCGGTGGAGAACGGGATGATCCATATCCAGACGCCTTTCTTGTGCACCACGGCGGTGATCCTGTTCGGCTGGTCCCTTACCATGGAACGGCGAATGTCTTTTGTATGTGCAAAGAGCGCCTTGCGGGATTGCAGCACGGAGGGCTTATCCAGGCCGAACAGCTTGGGTATCACCCGTCCATATCCACTGCCATCCACAATAAAACGCGCTTCGATCTGCTTTTTATTGCCGTGAATATCTTCCACGGTGGTCACGGAATCCGATCCGTGGAATTTTATGTCCGTCACGGTTGTTTCGTATGCTATGGGCACGCCCATTTTTTCGACGGTGTCGGCGAGCGTTTTGTCGAAGTCCGCGCGCTGCACCTGCCAGGTCCAGGTCCATCCCTTCGTATGCTGCTCTTCAAAAGTGAAGTCGCAGATGGCGCCGTTCTTCACGAACTTGGCGCCAAATTTTTGCTGGAAGCCTCTTTCCGAGATGGCATCAATGAAACCGGCTTCTGTGAGGGCTTCCATACAGCGGGGCAACAGGCTTTCCCCGATCACGAACCGCGGGAATTTCAGTTTCTCCACCACTTTTACGGAATAACCGGCCTTGTTGATAATGGATGCGGCGACTGACCCTGAAGGCCCGGCGCCGATCACTAATACGTCCACTTTTTCAGTTTGCATATTTTTTGGGATTTGGATTTTTATGCTTTCACACATCTGAGCAGCGTATAGCTCAGCCCTACGTTATTGTTTTCGAGCACTACTTCCAGGCCGGCGGCGCGGATGCAGGCGAAGAAGTCATCGGTATGGTACATCTGGCTGTTACCATTGGCGATGGCGGTAAAGTAGAGCGAGGTTTGCTGCAGGCAGAATGCGGCTGACTTGAACTGTTGTTTATTCCAGAAAGGCTCCAGGATGAAGATGCTGCCGCCTTCATTCAGCGCTTCCCGGCAGCGGCGCAGGATGCTGATGATCTCGGTTTCGGAAAAGCAGTCCAGGAACTGGCTCATCCAGATGGCGTCGAAGCCTTTCGCGAAGGGCAGGCTTTCATCGAGGATGTCTGTTTCAAAAAATGAAACACGGTCCTGCAGGCCGGCCGCTTCAATATTCTTACGGGCTACATTTACCTGCACGGGCAGGTCCATGATGGTGATATGTACATCGGGATCATGCTTTGCGCAGGCCATGGACCATTTGCCGGTGTTGCCGCCGATGTCCAGCAGTGTTTTGGGCTGCTGTTCGAATACGATGGGCAATACGCCGGGAAAAGCAAGATCAGAATAGTAGTGATCGAAGTTGAACCAGCTGGTGCGGGAGGGTTCGGGGAGGATGGACAGTCCCTGGTAGATGGTTTCCCAGGGGCCGAGTTCTTTCAGTCCGCGGGGCTTGCCGTCGGTAAGGCTGTCCTGCAGATGATACATGGCGTTATAGCAGACATCATGGGAGAAATCCATGTTGATGCGCGTCAGCGTATCGCTCAGAATGAAATACCCTGTCTTTGTCAGCGTATATTTTTTATCGTTCACGATCAGCATTTCGAGGCCGAGGCCGGCTTCGAGCAGCACCCTGGCGGAATAGCGGGAGAGCTTCACTTTTTCGAGCACGTCTTCAATTGTAACGCCGCGTGTGCCGCTGTCTGCCACTATCTGGAGGATGCCCATGTCGCGCAGGGCTTTGGCGGCCTGGAAGGCGATCGGTGCAAAGGCCAGCCACAAAGCCTGTTCCTTGGCCTGTAACGCTGTTTTCGTTTCCTTGGTAAAAAAATTCATCTGCGATCTGCTTTTAAAAAATGTCTTTTGCGGGAATACCGGGATGCCGGCATTTTCCAATTTTGTTATATGCTCATCTTGCTGAACATTGTCTCCGGGTTGATCCTCAATCCGGTTAGATATTCATTTTGCTGAACATTGTTGCCGGGTTGATCTTCAATCCAGTTATACATTCATCTTGCTAAATACCATCGCCGCATTACACCCGCCAAAACCGGAAGTGGTCTTGAGGTAATGCGCCATCTGCCTTTGCTCCGGCACGTTGCTCAGCTTCAGCGGAACGCTGACGCCGGATGTTGAAAAGCCCGCGGTGGGTATCACCACGTTCTCCATCATGCCGCGCATGCCAATGATGGCTTCGATCAGGCCGGCCGCGCCGAGGGTGTGCCCGTAATATCCTTTGAGGCTGTTCACCGGCACCTGCTGCAAGCCGGACAAATGGAAGGCTTTTGCTTCCATTTCGTCGTTGTACAGCGTGGCGGTGCCATGCGCGGACACGAAACCCATATCCTCCGGGCGAAGGCCGCTTTGCCACAGCGCCGTTGTGATGGCGGCGGACAATTCGGCGCCCGTGCGGGAAGGGCCTGAAATATGATTGGCATCATTGCTGGAAGCGCCTTCGCCCAGGCGTACGGCGGTGTTTCCTTTCAATGATGTACGGTCCTTTGTGATGATGACGGTGGCGGCGCCCTCTCCCAGCGTGATGCCGTTGCGGGCGGCGTCGAAGGGCTTGCAGGGCTTGTCGCTCACAGCCAGGAATGACTGGAAGCCGGACAGCACGAATTTCGTGAGCACGTCCGCTCCGCAGATCACCGCATGGTCATATTGACCGGCGCGGATCATCCGCTGCCCGATTAGGATGGCCAGCAGTCCTGATATACAGGCGTTGCTGATGACCAGCGGTTTATTGGCGCTGCCGAAATACGCAGCTACCCTGTCCGCCGTGGCAAAAAGCTGCAAAGGTAGCGGGCCCGCTGCGGCTCCCTGTTCCAGCAGGGCAATATTGCCTTTGGTGGTGGAAACGATGAAAGCGGTGCGTTCATCGCGGAGGCTGATGCCGGTGTGTGACAGCGCGTCCTGCACGCTCAGGATCAGCAGCTGTTCAAATTTCGTATAGCCGTTCAATTGATATGGCGCGGTCCAGGCGTTCAGGTCTTCTTCCGCGATCACAGCGCCGAAATAACCTTCCGGCTGCAGGCGGATGCCGCTAACGCCCCGGCGCACCTGCTCATAGTTGGCAACTGCCGTAGCTCCCAGGGGGGAAACAATATTATCTGCTGCTACGAACACGTCCATCATACCAATCCCCACATTTTTTTCCACTCCGCAAAGAAGGGCGGAATGGTCAGTTGTAAAGCCGACTGCTCCTTGTCCAGGAACACCTGCACGGAAGCGCCGGTGCATACTACTTCCCGGGTGGCGGCGTTGTAAAGCGTATATTCAAAACGGATCTTCGCGGCTTCTGTAGGCACATACCGTGTTTCTATCAACACCGTGTCCCCATACCGCAAAGAGCGCTTGTAATTACATTCCACATTCACTACCGGCACGGTGTAGCCGTACTCAAAAATATCCAGGTAACGCAACCTGTATTTACCGCCAAAGGCTTCCCTTCCGTCTTCAAAATACCGGATATAATGGCCGTGCCAGACAATGCCTAACGGATCTGCTTCATTAAACCGGACTGTTACTTCAGTGCTTTCGCTCAATACAGGTTGCATGTAGATTTAATATTGATGAATTATCCGCCGTGGGTGGATTTCCATTCTTTGTATTTTTTCTTTTCGATGTCGTCCACTACTTTCTTGACGCCGGTGAGGTATACGTTGGCATAGCCGAAAGCCATGCCCAGCTTACCTTCCATGCGTTCGGTAAACAGCACTTTTTTCGCTTTCATGTCTACCAATGTCACGTACATGGATATTTCCTTTTTCGTTTTGTTAAATCCTTCCATCACAAAGAGGAGGCCGAGGCCGGTCTTGCCTTCGAAGTCGAAACCTTTCACCAGGGCGGTGATGTCTTCCGGTTTCAGTTTCTGGTAGTCGTCGGAATCATCGGATTTGATCTTGTCCGGATCGATCTTGTTGTTCCTTTTGTTGACGGGACCGATGGCGGTGCTCACTTCTTTTCTTTTGAAAGCGCCGGCGAGATCGTATTTTTTCGGTTCGTTGACAACTTTCTGATTGATGTTAGCGTACTGGTGCTCCACGATATCGTCTGTGTTGGCACCGGCGTCGCCGATGATCCTTGCTTTTGTGAAGTCAATTCCCAGGTAGGTGAGCTTGGCTTCCGGGTCAAAAACATCTTTCGCGGTTTGCGCGCTGGCAGCTGAAACGCTGATAAACATGGCCATCAGGGGCAGTACAAAATGCTTCATTTTCATTCTACGTTTATTTGTTTTGGGATACAAAAATTTTCATGTCGCATTGCGCCAGCAGCTTTCCCTGCTGTTTAACGGTGCCTTTCACCACGGTGGCGTTGAACACTTCGTGTTCGATGACGATCTCTGTTTCCACGGTGGTGGAGGCGGCGGGATAGCCGATGATCTCAAGATGCTGGATGGCGCCGATGAAGCCCAGCGGCACGGGAACGTTCTGTTGTTTGGCGAGGTAGCCGATCCTGGCGGCGGCGGTCTGCGCGATGTTCTCTACGAGGCCGGGCGCCTGGAGCTTTCCGTCTTCCACGAATACGTTATCCTCCGCAATGTCCAGTTCCGTGCGGATGTTCTTCTCCCCTGCTTCCAACAGGCGGCTGATCATAACGATCGGCGGGCGTTGAGGGATATATGCCGTGATGTCTTCCTTGTTGATCATATTGTTATGCATGTCAGTCTTTCGACCAAAAATCGTAATAATTGAACCATTGCAGCGGATACAGCTTCACTTTTTCTTCCATGACGGTGACGAAGTCCTGCATGGACTGCTCCAGTCCGCCCTGTTTGGCGCCCTGGTACACTTTCGGCTCCGTGGCATAGAGATGATAGTGCCTGCTGGTTTCCTTGAAAGCAAATACGAGCGATACCGGTACCCTGAACGTGGACGCCAGCAGGAACGGGCCTATGGGGAAACGCGCCGTTTCTCCCAGGAAGCTCATGTCCGCTGTTTTGTTGCCCTCCATGAACCGGTCCGCATGCATGCACACCAGCTCCTGTTTGCTCAGGGCGTCATGAATAGCGTAAATATGCGATAAATCGTCTTTTAAAACAATCACATTCACATGCCTGCCGCCCGTGATCCCCGCCAGGTAGTCCTTGATCCGCTGGTGCTCGCCGTCGAACATCACGATGTTGATGCGGGTTTGCAGGCGGGTGAAAAGATGACCGGCCACTTCCCAGTTGCCAAGATGCGCGCTCAGGAGGATGCCGCCGCGGCCGCCGGCCACCATTTGATGGAGATTTTCCTCTCCGTCGAAGTGGAAGGTGAAGCGGTTGGGAATCCCGGCCATGACCACGATCTTGTCGATTAGCGTCTGCCCGAAAACATAATAGTTGCGGTATACGCTGATCAACGCACGGAAACGGGTATATCCTAACTTACGGTGAAAATACTGAAAAATGGATTGGGATGAGCGATAAGAGAACAGGCAATAATAGGATGCGACAAATGCCAGGAGAAAATAAGCCGGTCGCACTCCTCCTAATCGCAATACTCCTATAAATATCCTGTACCCGAGCTTATTTCCTTTGGACTTTCCCTGCCAGGAAGGCATTATACCAGTTCTTTTTGTTTGATACGGCCGGTGACATAATCATAAAAGTCCTGGAAGGTAACGATGCCCTGAAAATCTTCGGGTTTTACCTTAAAACCGAGGTTATTTTCGATGGCAACAACCAGGTCGATATAATCCAGGCTATCCAGGTCCAACGTGGCCTTCAGGTCAGCTCCGGGGGTAATGCTTTCGGGGGCGACTTCAAACTCCTCCGCCAGGAAAGCATTCGTTTTTTTGATGATCTCGTTAATTTCCATAAAAAAAGTGTGTTCCAGATATAGGTTGTTACAAACCAGCACCCTGTTTCCTTCTTTGGGGGCTGATGCAAAATTATGCATAAATCCTTTAATGACACCTATATATGCAATTGCTATACGTCCACTTTGCCATTACTGCCATTTCCTGACGATCAGGGAGGAATTGGTGCCTCCAAAACCAAAGGAATTAGACAAAAATATATTAAAGTTTTTATTAATTGTATCTGTAATGATATTTAATTTGGCCGAATCTTCGTCGGGGTTCTCAAAATTAATATTGGGGGCCATGAACCCGTGCTGCATCATGATCATGGAGTAAACGATCTCGCTGGCGCCGGCCATCCAGCATTCGTGGCCGGTCATGCTTTTGGTGGAGCTGACGGGTATGCTGGCGCCGCCGAATACGGCATGCAGCGCCCTGGCTTCGCTGGCGTCGCCGGCGGGCGTGGAGGTGGCGTGGGCGTTGATATACCCGATCTCCGAGGGCTGAACACCGGCCTGTTTCAGGGCCATTTCCAGCGAACGGGTGGGGCCTTCCACGCTGGGGTTGCTGATGTGCGCACCATTACTGGAAAAGCCGTATCCCAATACTTCGCCGAGGATCACGGCGCCGCGGCGCTGCGCGGATTCGAGGCTTTCGAGGATCACGGTGGCCGCTCCCCCGCTCGGCACGAGGCCGTCGCGGTCGCGGTCAAACGGGCGGGAGGCTTTGGCTGGCTCGTTTTCCCGCACAGAAAATGCGGCGATCGCATCAAAATTGCCCATGGCATAGCGGTTCACTTCCTGCGCGCCGCCACAGATCACCACGTCCTGCAACCCGTTCTGAATGAACATATAACCGAGGCCGATGGCGTGGGAGCCGCTGGCGCAGGCCGCGCTTACGCTGAAGTTGATGCCTTTCAGCCGGAAGATGGTGGCGAGGTTCATGTTCACGGTGGAGTTCATCGTCTGGAACACGGAGCCGGAACCTACCAGCATGGTATCTTTTTTCTCGCGGATGATGTCTGTCGCTTCAATAGTGGGTTTGGCGGAACTGTCGTTACCGAAGAGCAGGCCCACTTCCCGGCTGTCCAGGTAATCCTGGTCGAGCCCCGCGTTAGCTAATGCTTCGCGGGTGGACATATAAGCATACTCTGCCTGTTCGGGCATCATCAGCCGCGCTCTCCTGTCCAGCAAGCCTTTCAGCTCGGGACGGGCGATATTGCCGGTGAGCCCGGAACGGTAGCCGAATGCTTTGCGGTCTTCATCCAGCACAATGCCTGAACGCCCGTGGAACAGGGATTCCCGGACTTCCTCCAGGTCCTTTCCAATACAGGAGTAAATGCCGATGCCTGTGATCACTACTCTGTTCATGCGCTATATCTTAAAAAAACCGCCTTTCAGCGGTGCGACAGTTATTATAACGTTTAATTGCTGCGGTCCCCCTATCCGTCAGGAATAAAGGCCGCCGTTGATGTTCAGCACTTCCCCGGTGATGTAGGAGGCGCCTCTGGACGCGAAGAACGCTACTGCTTCGGCCACTTCTTCGGGTGTACCGAAACGCTGCATGGGCACCATGGCGGACAGCTCTTTCTCCGGCAATCCTTCCGTCATGTCCGTTCTGATGAAACCCGGCGCGATGGCGTTGACGGTCACGTTCCGCTTGGCGACTTCCTGGGCGAGGGCTTTGGTAGCGCCTATCAGCCCCGCTTTGGCGGCGCTGTAGTTCGTCTGGCCGGGGGTCCCTTTCAACCCGGACAAAGATACCATATTAATAATGCGTCCGTAGCGTTTCAGCAGCATGCCGGTGAGCACCTGCCGGGTTACGTGGAAAAAGCCGTCCAGACTGGCTTCTATCACATTTTTCCATTGATGATGGCTCATCTGGAACATCATCATGTCTTCCCGTATGCCTGCGTTATTAACGAGTACTTCTATCTGTTTGTCTTTGTTGGCTTCTATCCAGGCGCCGAGTACGTGCTGCACTTCATCGGCGTTGCCGACGTTGAATTGCAGCAGGGTGCCATCTGCCCCTTTTTCGCGCACGGCAGCGAGGGTTTCCTCCGCAGCGGCCGTATTGCCTTTATAGTTGATCAGGATGTGATATCCCTGTTCCGCCAGCCTGATGCATACCGCCCTGCCTATTCCCCGGGACCCGCCTGTAATCAAAGCACATTTCATCTTTTTGTCTTTTTAATAGCCGGATAAAACCGTTTAGCCGTTTCAGTGAACCGTGGATTTTTTCTTTTTCTCCACTGTTTCCACGATCACCGGCTCGTTCCGCATGAGATATGCTTTTATCTGCTGCATATCCGCGTAACGGGGTGCATCCTCAATAAATTTAGGGAAAATCGCCCGCACGTCCTGATAGATCTTCGCGGTGAAGGGCGCCAGGCGGTCCTGGCAATTCAGGTAGTCCACTGCCTGCAGCAGGGTCATCACCTGCACGGACAGTACTTCAAAAGTGTTTTCGATCACCTTGTAGGTCATCTGCGCGGCATTGCAGCCCATGCTCACAATATCCTGGTTATCATTGTTGTTGGGAATGCTGTGCACGTACATGGGGAAGCTGAGCGTCTGATTCTCGGCCACGGTTGATGTAGCGGTGAACTGTACGCCCTGCATGCCGAAGTTGAAGCCCAGCTTGCCGAGGTTCATGAACGGCGGGAACTTGTGGTTCAGCTTGTCGTTCAGGAGGTAATTGAGCTGGCGCTCGCTGAGCATCGAGAGCTTGGTGACGGCGATCTTCACTTTGTCCATTTCCAGGGAAATGTAATCTCCGTGGAAGTTGCCGCCGTGGAACACGTTTCCGGCGCGGTGGTCCACTACCGGGTTGTCTGAAACGGAGTTCAGTTCTCCTACCACGATGCCTTCGGCATGCACCAGGGTATCGTAGATGGGGCCGAGCACCTGGGGCACGCAGCGGAGGGAATAGTATTCCTGTACTTTATCCTTGAAAATTTCTTCTTCCAGTTCTTTATAAAGATGATCGGGGCGATGGCGGATCATCTTGCTGTCCCGCAGCATGCCGCGCATCATTTCCGCCACCTTGTTCTGGCCGTTGTGGCGCTTCACAACGTTCAGCTCATAGCTGAGGTGGTCGTCAAAGGCTTCCACCACTTCGTTGATCATGGAAGACAGCGCGCAGCTCCACAGGAGGAGCTTCTTTGCTTCGATGATGTTCACCAGGCCGATGCCGGTCATGGCGGAAGTGCCGTTGATGATGGCGAGGCCCTCGCGTACATGCACTTCAATGGCCTTGAGGCCGAGCCGCTTATACACTTCCGCGGCGGGACGGATCTCTTCTTCATACAGCACATTGCCCTCACCGATCAGCGCGTGGGCCAGGTGCGCCAGCTGCACGAGGTCGCCGCTTGCGCCAACGCCGCCGTGTTCATATACACAGGGGTACACGTTATGGTTGATCAGGTCCCGGAGGAGAACCACCACTTCCTTATGCACGCCGGAAAAGCCCTGCATAAAGCTGCTCAGGCGGGCGATCATCAGGCTTTTGGTGAGGATCGGGGCAAGGCATTTGCCCGCGCCGGAGCTGTGGCTGCGGATGAGATTATACTGTAACTGGTGAGTATCTTCCTCGCTGATACGGTATTGCGCCATCGGGCCAAAACCGGTATTAATGCCGTAGATAAGTTTTTTTGCGGAGAATTTCCTGAGAAACTCGAAGTTATCATTCACCTGCTGTACGGCTGTTTCGTCCAACGTCAGTTCCTCCCCTCCAAACAGCACCCTATGCACTTCATCCAAAGAAAGCATCTTACTTCCTAGTACGACCATTAGTTTAGATTAAATTATTTATTGTGGTGTAAATTTATTACTCTTCTTCAATATTCGCAGGGGGCGTTACCAATATTTTATCGATGCGGTGGGCGTCCATGTCTACGATCTCGAAGGTGAACTTCCGCCATTCGAGCCTTTCCCCGGTCTGCGGGATGTGCTCAAGATGGTGGAGAATGAAACCGGCGAGCGTATCGAACTCCTGCTCAAATTCCGCCATCATGTCTTCCATATCAAATTCGCTGAGGAAGTCATAAAAGGGTATCTGGGCGTCGATCAGGTAGGAGCCGTCTTCCCTTTTCACCATGTTGTAGTCGTCCTGCCCGGTTTCCGGCATATCTCCCACGATCGCTTCCAGGATGTCGTTCAGGGTGATCATTCCCAGGAAGGTGCCGTATTCATCCACGATGAAGGCGGCGTGTATCTGGGTTTCCTTAAACTTTTCGAGTACCTGGTACGCGGTATTGTTATCGGGAATGAAAAGGGGCTTCTTCATCACGTCTTTCAGCACGGCTACGTTACCGGCGGCATAGAGGTCCTTGATGGTGAGGATGCCTTTAATGGAATCTATCTGGCCTTCGCAAACGGGGTAAACGGAATGCGGGGATGCTTTTATTTTGCGTTTGTAGCTTTCCACGTCTTCGCTGACATCCAGCCATACGATGTCCGTGCGGTGGGTCATGAGGGACGTGATGTTGCGGTCGCCGAGGTGGAACACCCGTTCAATGATCTCCTGCTCGGTTTCCTCGATGGCGCCGGAAGTAGTGCCTTCATTGATGATGGCCTTGATCTCTTCTTCCGTCACATTGCTGTCCGACCCTCTTTTCAGGCCGAAAAGCCTGACCAGCGCGGCGGTGGAACGGCTCAGCAACCATACGAAAGGGAAAGTGATACGGGAAATAAAGTTCATCGGCTGCGCAACGGCTTTGGCGATCCGCTCGGGATTGGCGAGACCGATGCGCTTGGGCAGCAGCTCCCCCAGCACCAACGTAAAATAGGTGACGCAGATCACGATGATGGCGGTGGCGATGCCGTTGCTGTAAGGAACGAGAAGCGGGAATGTATTGATGAATCCCTGTACATCCTCCTTTAATTGCTCACCGGAGTACAAACCTGTGAGGATACCGATGAGGGTGATCCCGATCTGTACGGTGGACAGGAATGTATCCGGATTGTTGGATAATTTCAGTGCTGCTTTGGCTTTTTCGTCCCCTTGCCTGGCTGCATTTTCGAGTCGCACTTTTCGTGCGGAAACCAAGGCTATCTCCGCCATTGAGAAGATACCGTTGAGCAAAATAAGGACGAGGATAATGACGACTTCCATAATATAAGCCTAAAAATAAAAAATTATTCAAATATCAGTGTAAGAAATGCCAGCGTAATGCCAACAGCGATCGCCAGCACCTTCTGGCGGCTTAGCTCATGGTGTTTTGTTCCGCTTTCGTAAAAGATGGTGGTGGAAATGTGAAGGAAGGCACCAACTACCAGCGCCACGAGGTATACCAGCGAATCGGTGATAACATGAAAGCGGTCCCCCAACTGCGCGGCCAGCACGGCTGACAGCGGCGTTACCAGGGAAAAAAGGATGAGAATGCGCCACAGGCGGGCCCTGCTTTGCCCGGCATGCAGCATAACGGTGATCAATGTGAGTGCTTCCGGCACTTTATGCGCCATCACGCCCAGCATCAGCGAAGGCAATGCGGACTTGTCCTCATAATGAAACCCCAGCGGAATGCCTTCCATGAAAGCGTGAATGGACAAACCGATGAGCAGCGGCAGGATAGCCACGTGCTGATGGTTTGCGCCGGGCACATGGGTATGGCCGTGTTCCATGCCGTGGCTCAGCTGCTGCAGGAATACCTGCAAAAAGAAGCCCAGCACGATATAGATGCCTGCCGAATGGTCCAGCGTATGGAACACTTCGGGCAGCAGATGCAGGATGGTGACGCCAAAGAGAAACGCGCCGGTAAATGCCAGCAGGTAGATGGGCAGGTTGGGGTGAATCCTTTTGAATAACATGGGAATCATGCCCCCGCCGATCGTGGCGGCCAGTATAAGTATGAGGTATGTCAAGTTCATGATGTCTGTTCCAGTTCCAGTCTGATCCTTCGTTGAAAAAAGCCGCCGCTCAGCAAGCCGGCCATAATACCCAGTAACGCCCCGCCCAGGATGTCCAGCGGATAATGCACGCCCACGTAGACCTGCGCATATCCGATCACCGCTGCCCAGACGAAGAATAACCAGGCCCATTTACCGATCTGCGGCTTTAAAGATAAAAAAGAAAACATCGCAAGCCCAAAATGGTTGGCCGCATGGGAAGAAGTGAAGCTGCCGCTGCCCGGGCAATAAATGACCATGACGCGCACATATTGCGCGATATTGGGGTCGCGGCAGGGCCGCAGGCGGCCTACGAGCTCTTTGATGAATCCGCTGGACTGGTCCGTGATCGCAAAAGTGAGAATGAAGAACACGATCCAGAAAAAGCCTCTCCATTTATAGTTGTATGTGATAAATACGCCCAGGAAAAGATACAGCGGCGCCCAGAAATAGGGTTCCCGCATCCAGGGCAGTACAAAGTCCAGGAAAACGTTGGTCAGCCTGTTGTTGATATAAAAGAACAGCTTCAGGTCCCATAAAAGCAGGTCATTCATGCGCTGACAGTTTTTGTGCGATGAGGATCAGCCGCGGCGAGTGCTGCCCGTCAAAGTTATTGAAATGATAATCCCCGAAGATATCGGTAATGGCAAGCCCCTGCATGGCGAACATTTCTTCAAAGTCCTGTTTGCCGAACGCGCTCACACTTTCCGTATAGCTGAGGCGTTGCAGTTGCTTTTTATCGAGGATATTGATCTGTTTGAGGAATTTGCCGTTTTGCATTTCCCTTTCTATCTCGAATACGACCTGGTCTTTTTCCTTCACCTCATGCCGCACGAGGTGGGCTGCCACATAGGTGCTGTTGAGATAGTCCAGCACCAGCCTGCCGCCCGGTTTGAGGCAATTGGCGAGGGTGCGCAGGGCATTTTCGTTCTCGTGGCGCGTTTCGAAATAGCCGAAGCTGGTGAAAAAATTGAACACCACATCAAAATAATTGATGCGGAAGGGCAGGCGCATATCGTGTTGGAAAAAGCTGAGGTTTTCGTTTTCCAGCTTGCGGGCGGCGGCGATGCTTTCTTCCGACAGATCGATGCCGGTGACGCAAAAGCCTTTATCCGCCAGGTATTTGGCATGCCGCCCCCGGCCACAGGCCACATCCAGCATCAGCGCCCCGGGAAGGGGATGCAGATAGCCCACCAGCTTGTCGATGAACGAAGCCGCCTCCTTCTCATCGCGGTTGCTGTACAGCAGGTGATAATAAGGAGAATTGAACCAGTCTTTGAACCATTGTTTCGCTACTTCCATCCCCGGTTGCTAGTATTTAGGCTTTTTGTTATTGAACATCAAATATCGGGTGCTTTCGTAAAATCCCCGCGTTAAGTTCTCCAGATCGCGGGAAAGCTCCGGCAGTTGCTGTTTTATGTTTTTCAGCGGATCGCCTTTCAGATCGTACAGCATGCCTTCATCGGTACTTTGGTCCACTTCGAAAAGATAGTGCTCATTGATGACGGCCATATGGCCCGCCATGTTCTTTACGTACTGCACAAACGCATACCGGGCGTGGGTTTGCGTGGTATCCAGCAGGTCCATGCCAAGGGTGTAGTTCCTGAAGGGAATGCCGGTGAGTTTTGCCACGGTGGGATATACGTCCAGCAGGCTGCCCGCGCGCGTAACCTTGCGAGGCGCCAGCAGGCGGGGATTGTAGATGATGCAGGGCACATGGTCCACATACGTTCCCAGCTCAAATTCCGGGATGGGCATGAAGCTGAAAGCATTGAGCCTTGCGCTGTGGTCGCCGAAGAATACGAAGATCGTATTGTCCAGGTACCCGGATTTCTCCGCCTGCTTCATCAGGTGGCCGATGTTATAATCGAGGTAGCGGAGGGCGTTGAACTGGTCGATGTTCACAAAGCCGGAGGCTTTGAATTTTTCCGGGTCGATGTCTTTTTCCGTGAGTTTTTTAAAATCTCCGGCGCCTTCCGTCGTCGTATACGGTTCATGGTTATCGGCGGTTTGCAGGAAGGCGATGAACGGCTTGCCGCGATCATGCGCCGCTTTGAATATCTCGTCCGCTTCCGTGATCAGGTCGTAGTCGGATACGCCCCATACGTCCGCTTTCGGAGCTTTATAATATCCTTCTTCATAGATCCGGATGCTGTCCACATTATTGGTAAACACCGCGCGGATATTGGCCCAGTTGGTATTGCCGCCCAGCAGGTAATATTTTTCGTAACCGGTAAACTGGTCGAATATGATGCGCTGGTCCACGATCGGCGGGTGGCGGGAGGCGGTTTTGCTGCGCACTACGTCCGGCAGGCCGGTGGTTACGCCGAATACCGTGCGGGCGGTGCTCATGGCGGGCACGTAAAAATTCTCGAACAGCACGCCGTTGTCCGCCAGCGCCTGCAGGTTGGGCGTGGCCTGCATGGGATTGTTGAACATGCTCATCATGGCCGCGCCGCCGGATTCCATCATCACGATGATGACGTTCTGCCGGGGTTTGGTGGGGTCCTCCGGCACGGTGCGCACGAAGTTCAGCTGCTGCGGGTCGGACTGGTCCACTCCCAGGTAGCTGGCCATGTAGGGATAATATTTGCGGGTGCTTTCCTTGTCGAACGTATCCTCCTCCATGTTCATATTGGTAGCGTAGAACAGCACGGGGTTGAGCGCCAGGCTGGTCACGGCATTGTCGCGGGTGAACATGGCCTCGCTCCAGCGGAGCGGAAACCAGGCGAAATTACCATAAATGCCGCCGGCAAAGAGCAGCACCAGCAGGAAGACCCAGGCGGCGAAGCCCCAGGGGCGTACATACGTCCCCTCCTTCTGTGCATACCACTGAAAAATGCGGCGGTATGAAAAACGGACGAGGAGCAACAGCGCCACCATCCCCAGCAATCCCCACACAACGGGGTAACTTTCCCACATCATCCGGGCATTGGTCATCCGTTCGCCGGAAGCGAGGAAACGGGTAACGGAGGGCTCTATGCGAAGGCCCAGGTAGCTGTAGTGGCCCAGGTCCACCACATAAAATACGGTCAGGAAAAGATATACGAGGAAAAAATAGCCGTAGTTGATCTTCCGCAGGATGCTCGTGCCGAAAAGGCGGTCACGCGCGATCACCGCAATCAGGCCGATGGGGATCATCAGGATGAGCGTCAGCCGGAGGTCGAATTTGAGCCCCAGCCGCCACGCCTTCAGGATAACGCCGGTATCTTTAACCGGACTGGCAAAAAAGAAGCCGTAGAAGATAAGCCTGAAAAATATGAGAAAGCAAAACAGGTACAAGGTTTGCATGAAAATATACCGGATATACCTGGGAATGCGCGACCAAATCGGACTCATTATATTCTCTTAAAATTTTATACGTAGCTGCAAAGATAGTCTAAATGCAACAATGAAGCAGTCCGCATTTCGGGGCGCCAAATTAACAGGGTCGATAATTTTCGAATCAGTTATCTTTGCCTTCCTAAAAAATTCAACAATTGTGGCACTGATTAAATCAATTTCGGGTATTCGCGGAACGATCGGCGGCAAACCTGGCGAGGGGCTCTCACCCCTGGACGTTGTGAAATTCACCGCCGCGTATGGCACATGGCTGCTAAAGCAGAATGCAGAGAACAGGAAAGTGGTGATCGGCAGGGACGGGCGCATATCCGGAGAAATGGTCAAAAACCTGGTGGTTTCTACATTGAACGGGCTGGGTATTGACGTGGTTGACCTGGACCTGAGCACGACGCCGACGGTAGAGATCGCCGTGAAGCTGGAACAGGCTGCGGGCGGGATCATTCTCACAGCCAGCCATAACCCCCGGGAGTGGAACGCGCTGAAGCTCCTGAACAAAGACGGCGAATTCATTTCCGGCGCTGACGGCGCGGAAGTGCTGGAGCTGGCTGCCAATGAAGATTTTGTATTTGCAGATGTTTCAAAGTTGGGCACTTACCGGCGCGACGATTCCTATTTGCAGAAACATATCGACCTGGTGGTGAACTATCCGCTGGTAGACGTGAAAGCTATCCGCGAAAACAATTTTTCCGTAGTGGTGGACGCGGTGAACTCCACCGGCGCCATTTACGTTCCCGCCCTGCTGAAAGCACTGGGCGTGGAAGAAGTAACGGTGCTGTTCGGGGAAGTGAACGGCAAGTTCTCCCACAACCCGGAACCGTTGCCGGAAAACCTGACCGCACTGTCCAATGAAGTGAATAAATCATCCGCCGATTTCGGTATTGCAGTGGACCCGGATGTGGACCGCCTGTGCTTCGTTTGCGAGGACGGCAGCATGTTCGGCGAGGAATATACGCTGGTGGCGGTGGCCGACTATGTGCTGAAGCACCGCAAAGGCAATACGGTGTCTAACATGAGCTCCACACAGGCGCTGAAAGACATCACACTGAAAAACGGCGGGGAGTACCATCCTTCCGCGGTGGGAGAAGTGAACGTGGTAACGAAGATGAAAGCGGTGAACGCGGTGATCGGCGGTGAAGGCAATGGCGGCATCATTGTGCCGGACCTGCATTACGGCCGTGATGCGCTGATCGGCATCGGGCTGTTCCTGAGCCACCTGGCGCATTCAAAGAAGAAGATGAAGGCGCTGCGGAATTCCTATCCCGATTATTTTATATCCAAGAACAAGATAGAGCTGGATAAAGGCATTGATGTAAAAGTTATTTTCGAGAAGATCAAGGGCAAATACAAGAACCAGCCTTTGAATTCCGAAGACGGGCTGAAGATTGAGTTCGACAAGGACTGGGTGCATCTGCGCACGTCCAACACCGAGCCTATTATCCGTATTTATGCGGAAAGCCAGAATGAAACGACGGCGGACAATATTGCGCGGAAGATCATGCAGGATATCAAGGAGTTCATTTAAGCCGGTTTGATAAAGTATGTGGACCGTACGGAGCGATCTGTGCGGTCTTTTTTTTGGGAGGGATTTTTTTGTACGACAAAATACCCTTACCTTTGGGTAATATGTCCAGAATGAAGAATGCTAGTCAATACGAGGCACCCGGTCTTGTGCACTTGCTGGGCGGGGCGGGGCTTGTCAACCGGCGGATCAGGTCTGAATTTGACCTGATAGCGCTGAGTAACCAGGGTGTTAAAAAGGCGTCGTTAGATGCATTAATTAATTATATGGGTATGACTAAAAAGAACTTTGCGGAAAACATTCTGAACCTTTCGGTAAAAACGCTCGAAAGAAAAAAAGACGATGAAGTGCTGGACAGGCATACTTCGTCGCATGTAATTGAAGTGGCGAAAGTGGTGAACCATGCCTTTGAGGTATTTGAATCGGAGGAAAAGGTGAAGGGTTGGCTGAATGCCAGCAACCGGTCGCTGAATAACACGAAACCCGTAGACCTGTTCTATATTCCAACCGGGCTGGCCATGGTAGATAATATTCTCGGCAGGATCGAAGAAGGCGTGTACTCGTGATGAAGCTCTATCGAATTGTCAAATCGGCGAAACGGGCGGAAGACCTTTCGGGAACGGGGGCCTACAAGGAGGGCGGGCGCTGGAACAGTGCGGGAACGTACATGCTGTATACCAGCGAGAACAGTTCACTGGCCTACCTGGAAAACCTGGTGCATTTTGAGCAGCAGTTTACGCCGCCGGCGCTTTACACCGTAACGATTGAGATGCCGGCGGATAAAAAACTGGTATGGGAGCTGCCGGAGCAGGATTATCCCGAAGACTGGCTGGAGATCAGTAATCTCGCGAACAAGAAGATGGGCGACCAGTGGATGAAAGACCGCAAATACCTGGCGGTAAAGGTGAGGTCGGCGATCAATCCGTCAGACAACAACTACCTGCTGAATCCCTTGTTCCCGGGGTTCCACGAGCTGATACGGATCGTTTCGGTGGAGGAATTGCCGGTGGATGTACGGCTGGTCAAGTAATTGGTATTATCAGGGACTGGTTGGAAAAGGATGCCATTCCTCCTGATTCTTCTGCTTGTTTGTGCTGAAATCCCTAAATTTGTGACACTTTTTATCAAAAACCAAACCACCACCACTTGGAAAGAATTTACTTCGACAATGCAGCGACCACCCCGCTGGACAAAGCAGTATTGGATACCATGCTGCCCTATATGACCGATAAGTTCGGCAATCCATCCTCCATTTATTCGTACGGAAGGGAATCCAGGCTCGGTATTGAATCCGCCCGCAAGAGCGTAGCAAAGATCCTGAACGCCCATCCCGGAGAGATATTTTTTACTTCCGGCGGCACTGAAAGCAGTAACACGGCCATCAACGCCGCGGTACGCGACCTCGGCTGCCGTCATATCATCAGCTCTCCCATAGAGCATCACGCCACCCTCCATACCGTTGAACACGTGCATTGCCGGGATGAAGTGAAGCTTTCATGGGTAAAGCTGCTGCCGGACGGACATGTGGACATGGACGACCTTCGCCGCCTGTTATCGGAATCCAAAGAAAGATGCCTCGTGAGCCTCATGCACGCGAACAACGAGATCGGCAACCTGCTGGACCTCCATGCAGTCGGCAACCTTTGTAAGGAGTTCGACGCCATTTTCCACTCGGACACTGTGCAGACAGTCGGCCACTACCCTTTTGACCTGCGGAATACACCGGTTCATTTCATCAACGGCGCCGGGCATAAATTTCATGGTCCCAAAGGCGTAGGTATCCTCTACATCAACGAGAACGTAAAGATCACGCCCTATGTGCAGGGCGGCTCACAGGAACGCAACATGCGCGCCGGTACTGAAAACCTCTACGGCATCGTTGGCTTCGCCAAAGCACTGGAGCTGGCCACACAGCACTATGAAGAGCACAGCCGCTATATCAACGAGCTGCGGCTTTACATGGCACAGCAGCTGGAAGCCAGCATCCCCGGCGTTACTTTCAATGGCGACCTGCATGGACGCAGCCTGTACACCGTACTGAACGTATCTTTCCCGAAATCCGAGAAAAGCGAAATGCTGCTGTTCAACCTGGATATCAACGGCATCTGCGCCTCCGGCGGCAGCGCCTGCACATCCGGCGCAGACGCAGGCTCACACGTGATCCGCGCGATCAATAATGATCCGAATAAAGTGGCCGTGCGGTTTTCGTTCTCGAGGGACAATACCCGTGAGGAAGTAGACAAAGTGGTGGAGAAACTGAAAGAACTGATCTAAAATATTCACGGAAAATATAAAAGGGTCTTATCAAAAGCAGCTGCATCTGGTAAGACCCTT
Organism: Chitinophaga cymbidii; assembly: GCF_007992715.1. Taxonomy (GTDB): domain Bacteria; phylum Bacteroidota; class Bacteroidia; order Chitinophagales; family Chitinophagaceae; genus Chitinophaga; species Chitinophaga cymbidii. The sequence continues at coordinate 580,770 of NZ_BKAU01000002.1, read as the reverse complement.
TTTCTTTTCAGCCATTTTTCTTCAATGCCGGCCTCATCAACATCAGCAGCATTTACCAACAAGCGCCGCAATCATCCCAGGTGAAGCGACTTCATCCCCGCGATCCTCATCAACATCAGCAGCATTAACCAACAAGCACCGCCGATCATCCCAGGTGAAACGACTTCATCCCCGCGATCCTCATCAACATCAGCAGCATTTACCAACAAGCACCGCAGATCATCCCAGGTGAAACGACTTCATCCCCGCGATCCTCAATAACGTATGCAGCATTTCCTGCGGCATAAATGGCTTGCTCAGTATATCGTGAATATCCATCGCCGCCAGCCTCGGCCGCACCTCCGGCATGATGTCCGCCGTAAAGATCACGATATGCACATCCGGGTACTCCTTGCGGACTACGTCCGCAAGCGCATATCCGTCCATTTCCGGCATGTGCAGGTCGAGCAGGGCCATATGATAGGAATGGCGCTTCAGTAGTTCCAGCGCGTCGGCAGCGTTTTCCGCGCAATCGGGTATGATCCCGAAATACTCAAGCTGCCGTTTCGCTACGATCACATTCACACGGTTATCTTCCACAAAAAGCACCTTCATCCCGGCAAATTTCTTTTCATACCCGGCTATGGCCGAAGACCAGCCCGTTCCGCGCGAAGCGCTTTGCTGCACGGGAAGATCGAACGTCAGATCAAAATAAAACTCCGCGCCTTCGTTTGCTTTGCTGTTGATGAAGATCCTGCTGTTATGCAGCCCGATCAGCTTTTTTGTAATCGTAAGCCCGAGGCCGGTGCCCGGATGTTTCCGGAAAGAAGCCTGCTGCGCCTGCCGGAAGCTTTCGAAAACAATTTCATGCAGCTCTTCCGGAATACCGATGCCGGTATCTTTCACAGAAAAATGCAGTGTGGCTTTATGCGGCGTAACGGACAGCGGATGCACTGCAACAGTGACCGCCCCTTCTTCCGTATACTTCACAGCGTTGCTGACGAGGTTATGCAGTATCTGGCCAAGCCGCAGCGGATCACCCAGCACCTGCGCGGGAACGCCGGGGTGGATGCCGCTGTTCAGCCGGATGTTCTTTGCTTCCGCCAGCGGCCTGAACTCCCCGAAGATCTTTTCCAGCAATTCCCGGAGATCCGTTACCGTATTTTCAAGCCGCATGTTCCGGCTTTCGATCTTGTGAAGGTCGAGTATGTCGTTAATGAGCTGCAACAAATGGTTCGCGGAAAAGGAAAGGTTGCTGATATATTCGGCCTGCTCAGGCGTGTGGTCCCGCTGCAGCAGCGAAGTAATACCAATGATACCGTTAAGCGGCGTTCTCATCTCGTGGCTCATTACGGAAAGAAATTCCGACTTCGATTTTGCCGCATCTTCCGCTTTGTCTTTCGCCCGGATCAACGCCAGCTCATCTTCTTTCCGGTCCGTAATATCCATAATGGCGCCACGCACGCGCAGCACCGCTCCATCTTTCACAAACGGCACACCGATCACCCGCACCCACTTCCTTTCGTCCGCCGGCGTGGTGGTTTTTGCTTCAAAAATGAACGCCGTCTTTTCCTGCATGGACTTCGCGAGTGTAGACCGGATCAGCGCGCTGTCTTGCTCATCAAAGAAATCAAGACTGGTATCCAACGTCGGCACGTAATTCCCCGGAAGCCCGTAAATGGCATAGGTTTGCCGGGTCCAGAACACTTCTCCGGTAGCGATGTTCAGCTCCCATCCGCCGGCCTTGCTGATCTCCTGGCTGATGTCCAGCAGCTGGTTCAGCCGTTCAAGATTGCCCGCCAGCTCCTGCAATCCCAACATATTGAGCCGCTCTTCCGTCACGTCCTGCACATAGCCGGTCACAAAAAGCGGCTGTCCGTTTGCGTCCAGCGGTATCCTTACTTTCACCGTAAGATGCCGTATGCCGCGTTGCGGATGCAGTATCCTGAATCCGTTATCCGGCACATCAAAAGGATGCCTGAAATGCTGCCGCATGAAAGCTGCCAGCTTCTCCCGGTCTTCCACGTGAACAACGTCGAGCCAGCCTTTGCCGAGAGAGGCATCAAAGCTGAGGCCGGACATGCACATCCATTCCCTGTTCACAAAAAAACAATTTCCTTCCAGATCAGACAGGAAAGCTCCCATCGGGGCCAGCTCAAGCACTTCCCGCATATGCCTATCGTCCATGCAAAATGTATTTCATTCGTTAGTGGAATGTTAACCGGTACAAACAACCTGCAGCATAAAGCTGCAAACATGAGAGAAGCTAAATATTTTTTTGAAAATAAACAAGATGCCGTCAGGCAGAGGCTTTCATTTCGATATGGAATGTGGTGCCCTTTCCCACTTCTGTTTCAAACCATATTTTTCCGTCGTGCGCTTCGATGATCTGTTTGGATATGCTAAGGCCCAGCCCGAAGGATTCTTCGCCCTTCGTTCCCTTTCTTTTCGCTTCGGCGGACAGGCTGAATATTTTGTCGCGCAGGTTTTGCGGAATGCCGATGCCTTCATCCTGCACCGAAATCCTGACCGTTCCGTTCTGCCGTTTCAGGGCGATAACGATGCTGGCTCCTTCGGGACTGAACTTGATGGCGTTGTTAATGAGATTGCTGAACACCCGCCATATTTTGTCGCGGTAAGCCAGCACCTGCACCGGCTCCACATGGAGAATAAGGCATTGATTCTTTTCCGTGGCCTTCAATTGCAGCAGGTCCACGCAGTATTTGAGCGCGACGTGTATCTCCACGATCTCTTTTTCAAGGCCCTGCATGGAGGTATCCAGCACCAGCAGATCGGAGATAAGGTTCATGGCACGGGCGCTGGACGAGTGAATCAGCTCCAGCAGCTCCGCATCCCTTTCTTCCGGCTGCCCCTTGTCCAGCATGAGTTCGGACATGGCATGAATGGCGCCAACGGGACTGCGAAGGTCATGCGCCACGATCTTCATGATCCTTGAGTTGTCCTGCTGGCTTTGCTCCAGCGAAGCGAGGCTTCTTTTAATATTTTCGTGCTGCGTAACGATCTGCTGGTTCAACCGCTTCAAATCTTCCACATGTCTGCGTGATTTCTTCCAGTTCTGCCATATCATCAGCGCGATCAGAACCAGGGAGACGGATAGAAAGATCATAATGATGAGGTACGCGGTTTTCAGCTCGTTGTTCTTCTTCAGCACTTCCAGCTGGTACTCCCGCGCCATACGCTCGAACTCCGTGCGGATGTCCGCTACCGGCGGCGTAATGGCAACTGTGTTCAGGGAATCTTTCAGTTTCGTGTAGGATATCAGCGTCGCATAAGCGGGGCCGGGCTTCCCGGCTTTTTCATAGTACTGCCACTGGAGGTGAAGCCAGCGCAGCTCTATATCCGTACCCGGCACCTTATCCAGCGAAGCCCTCATTTCCTGTAACACATTGCGGGCGCCCGCCAGGCGGTTACTGGCCAGGTAAAGCCCCGCGAGCTTGGCCATGGTCAGCTGGGCATCCACTTTCTCATCTTTTCCGGAAAGGTTAATGTCGATGCTTTTGCGGTAGAGCGTTTCCGCGCCGAGGGTATCTCCGAGCTTCAGCAAAATATTGCCCTTGTTGCCGTACACCACGCCAATAGCGGCGTCTATCCCGTTCCGGTATTCCGGGACATGCAGGAACTTCGCGCCGTATTTGTCGATGAACCGCAGGGTGCTGTCATAAAATGCCAGCGCATGGTCCGTTTCACCGGCCCGTTCATAACTCAGCGCTATATTGTCCAGCGTGCCCTGCCGGGTATAAAAAGTACTGAAACTGCCCGTATCACAATAGGAAAGCCGCTGAAAGGTCTCTATAAAATAACGGGCGGCCTCGGAGAATTTTCCCTGCCGGTAGTAGACCAATGCAAGACGGCTGGCATATTCATGGTACAGGCAGGTATCGTGCAGCTTTTGAATGACTTCGCGGCCACGGTAATAATAAGGATAGGCATCGTTGTACTTTTTCTGGTCCCGCAGCACATCTCCCCTGGCAAGCAGGGCGCGGCCGTAATACAGCGGATAACGCTCCTGCACCGCCTTGTCGCGGAGCACATACAGCATGCTGTCCGCATACACCATTGCCTGGTCAAGATCTTTTTTCTTGCTGATCAGGTACATATGTTTGTATTCATATTTCCGGAAGAGATCAACATTCGTGGAACGGGGGAATGTGGCGTAGGCAGTTTCCAGATAGGCGAGCGATGCCTCCGTGTCATGCAGCCCGATGCTATCCGCCCGGTGAAAGACAGTATCGAAATAACCTGGGTGCTCCAGTATTTCACGATCCGGCGAAGTGCAGGCGGCCAGGGCGATAACAGACAACAAATGTATACGCATATTCAATGGGATATGGACTTCCCTTCCTAAATATAAGGAAAACAGGGATTTCAGCCATTCCCATGTTATAATTCAAATCGCCAGGTCTGCCGAGAGAAAATAATGGTCGCTCGGGTATTTTCCGTTTACGGTATCTTTTATGATCCTGCCGGCGAGCGCCTTTACAGGACCTTTGTAAAAAATAAAATCGATCTTTCCCTTGTTAATGCCCTTCGCATAGTTCGCGCCTTCAAATGCGTGCGCGGTATATCCGGGGTCTTTATCACCATGAACGGCGGCATAACTGTCCGTCCATGCTGCGGCTCTTACCGGTTCAAATACGCGGCCGGATGCGCGTGAATTGAAATCGCCTGCCAGCAGCTGGGGGAAATCAGGCTGATATTGATTGCATTCTTCCACGACCATTTTTGCCTGCTGCAATTTGGCTTCCGCCGACACATGATCGAGATGCAGGTTGATGACGCGGAATTCCTTACCTGTTTTCCGTTCCCGCAAACGTATCCAGTTAGCGTGACGGGCGCGCGCGGTGCCCCATGACATGCTGCCGGCTACCAGCGGCGTTTCGGACAACCAGTAGCAACCGCCGGCCAGCAGCTCGTAACGTTCCGTGGAAAAGAGCACAGGGTTCTTGGCGATGCCGTGATAGCCGGCAAGGTGCGCATCCATTTCAGGACCATCGAACCCGAACAGGCAGTGCTTCGGAAAGGCTTTCCTGATATCTTCGGCCTGCACTTTCAGCACTTCCTGGAAACAAACGATATCCGGCCGTTGCTCTTTGATGATCTTTATACACATCTCTTTCCGGTCTGGCCAGCCAACGCCTTTCACTTCATCTTCAGGGAGCGCCACGCGGATGTTGCAGGAAAGTACACGGTGGGAAGCGGGCACCGCCGGTGCAGCGGACCAGGCCAGCTCCGGAAGAAAGGGCAGCAGGGAGGCTGCCCCTAATCCTTTTATAAAGCCCCTGCGGGGCAATTGGTTTACTGTCATAACAAGAAAGAATAAACGGCAGCTACCTGTTTATAAAAATGCGAAACAACAGATGTTCTGCTGAAAAAACGATGGTGCTTGCTTCGAAGCCGGATAATAACCTAGCTATTTACAACTGAAGCAACCGGCGTGCGGAGATACGCCCCTTTCGCCAGCAATTCCTGCTGCAATTTCGATACATTGATATCCGCAGGCTGTACACCTTCCTGCACCGCCATCTTCGCGGCCCGGCCGGCCGCTTCGCCCATCGCCATGCATGGCGCCATTACGCGGATGGCGGACATCGCTTCATGTGTGGCAGAAATGCAGCGGCCCGCAACGATCAGGTTTTTAACTTTCTGCGGGATGAGCGAGCGGTAGGGAATGTCGTAGCAGTCACCGCACCATTCCAGCGTACAGCCGCCGCCCTGCGGATGGTGGATGTCCAGCGGATAGCTGGCGACGGCGATGGCATCGTCAAAATGACGGCAGCTCATGATATCTTCGCGCGTCATGGTGTAGTGTCCGTTGATGCGCCTTGTTTCACGAATGCCGAGGAACGGAGCGGTCTTCAGAAAGTACGCCTGCTCAAAGCCCGGCACGTATGTTGTCAGGTAACGCTGAATGTCGTATATCTGCCTGCGGCCTTCTATCTCTCCGTGGGTAAGGCTTTCGGGGTCCGTACCGTTCACGCCGTTCACCCGCGTCATGTTCACCCATACTTCACCCTTACGAAGACCGGTGATGAGGATCGTTCTTTCCGTAGTAAGCGTAAGGCCGGCAGCCTGCGCCTGCTGCACCAGGTTACGCATGCCCACGAGCACGAACTGGTTGTTCTGCCCGAAATACTCCGCGGGAATAAAATCCGTCAGGTAAGTTCTCGGTTCCTGCGCTACGCTGAGGCGCAGCTTTTCGGTGTCTACGCCACCAAGACAAAACATTAACGTTGGCGGCTGTACGCCGTTCTGTTCATTGCCGTATTCGCAGGGAACACCGCTCCTGTAAGCTACGTCGGCATCGCCGGAACAATCGATGATCACCTTTGCGAGGATGGCTTCACGGCCGGCCTTGCTTTCGATGATGATGCCTTTCAGCTCATCTCCTTCCATCACAACACCGGCGCAGAATGCATAGAAGAGTACTTCCACCTTGCTTTCCACGAGCGCTTCCAGCGCGACTGTTTTCACACTTTCCGGCTCCACCAGTGTGAGGCTCATGTGCAGGGGACAAGGGCGGTGCTCGCTGGCGGCGTTGCGTTCTTTCAGTTTGTCGATCAGCTTTTGCGGAAGCCCTTTGATGATCTGGTTGCCTTTTTGCCCGAGGAAACCGAGGATGGGCAGGCCGATGGTCATGTTTCCGCCAACAAAGCTCCTGCTTTCTACCAGCATTACTTTTGCGCCGTCTTCCGCCGCTGCCTGCGCCGCGATAATGCCCGAGGGGCCGCCACCCACTACCAGCATGTCCACCTGCGCACGCACGGGTATCGTCTTCGCCGGTTCGGTAATAACATCATGATGATTGTTCATACAAGTATGTAGTTAATGTAAAGACTTATTTTTCTCCGGATGCTCCCTCCGCACCATCGTCCATAATACCAGCGCTGCCAGCGGGTGCATGACGGACATCAACATAAATATCTTTTCCGCACCGAGGCTGCCGATCACCTGCCCTACGAAGTAGTTGAACAGTACTGCCCCGAGCGCTCCGAATCCCCCGGCGATGCCCAGTACGCTTGCTACGTTCTGCACGGGAAACGCTTCCGCCACCACCACGCTCACCGTGAACAGCCAGCTAAGCGCCATCACGGCCACAAGACTGAACACGATCAAAGTGCCGGTAACACCCGGGAGATAGGTTACCAGCATGCACAACGGCGCCAGTGCAGCCATCACCGTTAGCATGACCTTGCGCGCGCGCAAAGGCTGCATGCCCATGCGCACCATTCTGTCCGACCACGCGGAAGTGCCGATGCTGCCCAGATCCGCCACCAGGAAAGGTATCCAGCCCACCATACCTACCTGCGCAAGACTAAGCCCCGACCCTTCCTGCAAATAACCCGGCAGCCAGAACAGGCAGAAATACCAGACGGGATCGCTGAAAAAACGTATTAAAAGAATGCCCCAGAGGCTTTTTATGGTCCACAATCCCCACCAGCTAAAAGCTGCCGTGCCGGCAGAAGTTTCCGTAGCCTCAGGGGTTATGCCGGGAGGAGGATCACGGTATACGGCTTTCCATAAGATGGCGATCAGCAAGCCCGTCATCCCGCAAACGAAAAATGCTGTTTTCCAGTTGAACGATAAGGTGAGCCAGGCGATCAGCGGCGGCGCAATGATAGCGCCGATAGAGCTGCCGGCTACACATAAACTGTTTGCCGTGGCGCGCACGCGGCCGGAAAACCAGATGGTAACGGTTTTCAGTTGCGCGGGAAAATTGGCGGGCTCCGCTACGCCCAGCATACCACGAAAGAACCCGAACTGCCCGACAGTCCTTGAAAGTCCGCCGCCAATGCTGGCAACGGACCACACAATGATGCTGTAGAACATCACCTTTCCCGCACCGAATTTATCCACGAGCCACCCGGAAACCGGGTACATCACGGCATAACAGATCGTGAAAATATTTACGATCCATGCGTATCCGCTGTCATCCAGGCTGAACTCACGTTTCAGCAAAGGTTTCAGGATCGACACCATCTGCCGGTCCACATAATTGAACACGATCGCTAAAAATATGACCGCCACAATGAACCAGCGGCGTTTTTCATCGAACCATCCGCCGTTTTGCTGTTCTTCCATCTATATCCTGATTCCGTTCAACAGTAAATTCATCGAATAATTCCCTGCGCGGGGGAAGATGTTCCGCGACCGGCGGGCGGGCGCTTTTCTCTCCGGCCGAAATTCCGGTAAAAGCTCCGGCAGCGTTTCCGGCAGGCACCGGAAGCAGGCGAACAAGGTATGGGGAATCCATGCGTGTTTCTTCATAACGTTTTTCTTGTTTCGTGGTGGCAAAGCTGTGGAATCTTACCGATCCAAATTTAAGAAAATTAAATATTATTAAGCTAATTTAAACATATTTAAAGCATATAAAAGTAAAATAGGTCGATTTTCAGGGCTAACATTATTATTTTGTAAGTCTTTTTAAATGACGGTACTTTTATGCCGACGATATGAAGACAATTACCCAAAGGCACGAATTCATTCTGAAGAAATTAAAGCAAAAAGGAAAAGTAAGCATCCCGGAGCTGGTGAAAGACATGCGGGTAAGCGGCGTCACGGTGCGGAAGGACCTGAAGCTGCTGGAGGAAAAGAACCTGCTGTTCCGCATCCGCGGCGGCGTTTCCATCACCAGCCCTTACACCGTCGAAAGGCCCATCAATCAGAAAGAACGCATCAGGTCGGAAGAAAAGAAAAAGATCGCCCGGGCGGCGCTGCGCCTCATCGGGCAGAATGATTCCGTTATCATCGGGTCCGGCACCACGGTCTTTGAGCTGGCCCGCTGCCTTTCTCCCCAAAAAAGGATCACCGTAATCACGCCCGCGCTGAAAGTATCCCTGGAATTATGCAACCGCGCCAATGTGGAAATCCTGCAACTCGGCGGGCTCATCCACCGCAATTCGTCTTCATCTTCCGGCGACCTTACAGAGATGGTACTCGACGGCCTTTCCTGCGGCCTGCTGTTCCTCGGTGCCGACGGCATCGACGCGAAGCACGGGCTTTCCATCACCAATATGTCTGAAGCCAGCCTGAACCGGAAAATGATGAGCGTATCTCAAACCGTGGCCGTGCTGGCGGACAGCTCCAAGTTCGGGCGCCGCGGCGTTGGCCGGATCTGCCATCTCGGCGAAGTGGATTATATCATTACGGACGCGGGCGTTGACCCCGGCATGGTGAAAGAGATCGAACAAAGCGGCGTTCAGGTCATCATTGCAGACTGAATGAACGGATTACCTTGAGTTACAGCCTTTCCGGCCAAACCGGGGATCTTGCTGCAGCGGCTGCCTGTTTCAGGAATACTTCGCCACCACATCATAGAACCTGTCCCGGTAACCTTCACTGATGGGAATGGACTGATTGGCGATCATCACCGTATTCTTTTCCACAGAGTTGATCTTGTTCATCGCCACGAGGTATGAGCGGTGCACGCGGATGAACTTGTCTTTCGGTAAACGGCTCTCGAACGCTTTCAGGCTTTTCAGCGTAAGCACAGGCTGGTGTTGTGTATAGATCTTGATATAGTCTTTCAGCGCTTCAATGTAAAGGATATCTTCAAGATTGATCTTGATGATCTTGTATTCTGTTTTTACGAAGATGTAGTCATTATCCGCCTGGCTTTTCGGCTGCGAAACGGACATGTATTCATGCGCCTTGGTGACGGCGCGGATAAAACGCTCGAATGGTATAGGCTTGAGCAGGTAATCCACCACATCCAGGTTAAAACCGTCCAGCGCATATTCCTCGTGCGCCGTGGTGAAGATCACCATCGGCGGATGCTTCAGCGATTTGAGGAACTGAATGCCGGTAATATCGGGCATTTTGATATCAAGGAAGATCAGGTCCACCGTTTCTTCCTGCAAATAACGGAGCGCCAGCGCGGCATTCTCGAACGTACGGATCTGCATGGGAAAAGGCGCCCGTTTGGCAAAATCTTCGATGATCTCCAGAGCCAGCGGCTCGTCATCAAGAGCTAAACACTTCATCATGTTTCAGCGCAATTTTAAGGTCAGCAATAAATTCGTCTCCATGCTCTCTGACAGTTATGGTGTGTGCATCTGTATATAACAGGCTCAATCTTTTGAGCACATTCGTCAATCCTACGCCGCCTTTTTCTGAAACGCGCTGTTTGAATAATCTGTTGCGCACCACAAGGTGCAATACGCCCTCCGCCGAAATATCAATGCGGATGTTAATGAATGCCGGCTCTTTTATACTGATGCCATGCTTGAAGGCATTCTCCACAAATGGTATCAGCAGCATCGGCGCTATTTCAAGTCCGTTTGCGCTGCCTTCCACGGTAAACTCCACCGGCACCTGGCGCGTCATGCGCAAACGCTGTATGTCGATATAATCCTGCAGGTAGCGCAGTTCTTTTTCCAGCGCCACTTTGTCCTCATTGCTTTGATAGATCATATAACGCATGATGGTGGACAACTTCACCAGGGCATGCTCCGTTTCCGGCGACCGGCGGTGCGCCAGCGAATAGATCGTGTTCAGGCTGTTGAACAGGAAATGCGGATTGATCTGTGATTTCAGGAACTTCAGCTCCGCATTCAAATTGGCCACCTTCAAAGCTTCCCGCTGTTTTTCACTCTTGAACCATTCCAGCGCGATCTTGATAAAGCCGCTCATGAACAGCATCAGCAGTGCGAATACGGCTGATTTGCGCAACATCTCCGGGAAAAAGAAACGCCGTAAAAAGATCGAATCCTCCAGGGGATGCGCGGCTATCGCTGTTTCACCGAATGAATCCCGCAGCACCCTGATCCTCGGCCGCTGATTCCGCCAGTCTGCAAACAACCTTTTCCTCCAAGAAAAAATATGCTGCGTCAGCATGCTGTCTTCCTTCGCCATCGCCGCGGAGTCGGACAACACCGCCATATCCCGTTGAAGCATGGCAATATCCCTTTCCGGTAACGCGGGAGGATCGGAGAATGTTACAAGTCCCGTAGCCGGTGTGGAGATCGAAAAATGCGCCGGCCGCGAAAAAAGCGCCCGGCCGCCCGCCGCCAGCTTTACCCGCTGGAAAGGGCCGCTCTTTTCCATCATCGCGGTCATGAATTTATATTCCACCACCGCCTGCTGCAAGGCAATAAAAACGATCAGCAGCAACACATACATGATGTAGATACCGATCCGCTTCAGCGTAAAGAACCGTGGTATCAGCACGTATACGTTCAGGTAAAATATACCGATGAGAAATAACGTGTTGATCGCTTCCTTAATATAGAAGGAATGATCCTGCACCTGGATGCGGTAAACAAAGAAAGGAAACAGGAAAAGACAGAGCCATGCGATCAGATGCATGGAGATAATCACAAGCTTGTTCCTGAATATATTCCTGATATTGAGCATAGGTGCTAATCGGCGGTAAACATACATCAGAAGACTCTTAAACAAGTGTTAAAAGAACCTTCCAACTATTAAGCAAGTGTTAAAGTTGAATGCGCAGACTGTCCAGCTCACGGCGGGTAACAGCAGGAGAAAGCTTATGCCGGATCTTGTAGACCACCAGCGATCCCACCCGCATGGCATCTTCCTTATTGCGGAACGGCTGATATCCCGGGATGGCGGGAATGCAGTCCTGGTGGATGAACGGCTTGTTATCTATCGTGATCTGATAACCCCATCCGTATAGGGTCTGGACCGGCGCCAGCCGGAGCAGTTGCTTTTCCCTGCCGGAAAAAACGGTCAGCAATACCAACCCTGCTGCCAGCGGCGTAGTCCATATCACGAAGCGACGGAATCGTTTAGTCATTTTCATCATATGCTGCAAGCGGATCAAACTGGTAAAGATCATCGAGCGGAAGCGAGGAAGTACGGCCCGCGCAAACGTAAGCCTTGCCGCCCAGTACGAAAGCCACCGCCGCGGTGCGGGCGGGCCCTTCGAAGTCGGTGCGCCGGGTCCAGGTATCATCTACCGCGTTGTATTCCCACGTTTGTAAAGACAGGCCGCCTTTCGTGCCGGTGGCTACATAGCCTTTGTTGTTCAGCACGAAGCCAACGGCTCCGCTGCGCGGAACATCATAGTCGTTATCAAAATCTTCATCCGTGGCATCGGAGATCTTCCGTTTCTCCGTCCATATATCCGTATCGGGATTGTATTCCCACATGTCATTCTTCAGCTCGCTGTTGTTGGTACCGGTACAGATGTAAGCCCTTTCGCCGATCACGAAAGCCACGGCATCCGTTCGTTTGGCGCCGCCGAAGGTATTCTTGCTGGTCCATTTGTCCGCTGCCGGATCATACATCCATACATCTTTCAACGCGCCGCCGTCGTTACCGCATGCAATGTACCCTTTACCTTTCAGTACAAAGCTCACGGCATCTTTCCGGGAAAGATCGATGGACGGATTCGGATCCACGAGGCGGGCTTTCTCTACCCACTGGCCGGTAGCGGGAGAATAGGCCCAGAAATCGTTCAGCTCGTTATAGCGATCGAAACCCGTGCCCACATACGCAATGTTGTCGATCACAAAAGCCACCGCGCTGCTCCGCGCCGCGGCAGCGGCAGGCAGTTCAGCGATCTGCGTGATCCATCCGCCATTGTTGGCGTACTTCCAGAAGTCACGCCGGTAATCCGTTCCGTCAAACCCTGTTCCTACATAAGCCGTGTCGTTGATCACAAAAGCGACTGCTTCTGAACGGGGTTTGCCCGCCAGCTCGGATCTCTCAATCCAGTTTCCGATGAAATCATCATCATCATCGTTATTGGAACATGCAGCCAGCAGGCCCGCCAGTATCCAACAATAGTGTCTTGCATTCTGCATACAATTGTTTTTTTTGTCACCGCCAAAATTATCCGGGTAACTGTTAGGGTTAATATAAAATAGACGGACAGGGCTTGCAGCAGGATGAATATCGCTTTTTAATCGGCCAATAAGCGATTTTATGCTTTTAGCGAAAAATGGCCCTGATCAGCCTTAAAATGGCAACTAACGATGTGATCTATCAGCTCATCGATAAAAAGATGGAATTGGCATATTACGCCACACCGGGCAAAACCTTCGTGATTATCATTGCGCATCTATGCAAGTACAAAACCATTGCTTCATGTTCAGGACGATGCTTGTTGCAGCCACAGCCCTCCTGCTGTTCTCTGCCTGTGAAAAAAGCGGATTCAGTTACGATAATTCAACGAATGAGGAAGATGTGCAGTATACTTTACTGGATACCTTCACTATCCAGATGCGCACCGTGCAGCTCGATTCCATTCCTACATCCGGTACGGCCACTGCGCTGACCGGCGGGTATATGGACCCTGTCTTCGGTAGGCTGGACGCCGGCACCTATTTCAGGATCTCGCTGCCGCCGGAACGTGAAGTAGACATTCGCGCGGAATACGATTCCATAGAACTCATCATGCGGCCGAACGGCTACTGGTATGGCGATACGCTTGTGCCGCAGCAGTTCCGGGTGTACAAGCTGGCGCAAAAGCTGGAACTGCCGACGGACTATTACCGGCTGTTCAGTCACCAGCAATTCACAATAGAGAACATGCCCTGGGCGGATACCAGCATGATCGTCCGTCCCGTTCTGGGAGAGCAATTGCATATCCGCCTGAGCGATGTAAAAGGGCGGGAGCTGTTCGACATGCTGCGGAACAAGGTGCAGGAAGTTTCAACAGAAGATCATTTTGCGGAATATTTTAAGGGGATGGCGGTGCGCGGCAACAACAACCGCGCGGTGTTCGGCTTCCAGGCCATGGATACCAGCCTGTACATCCGCCTGCATTATCATATCAGCACTACGGAAGTGGAAGAGAAATATTTCGATTTTAAAATGACGAATGCGGAACTGCAATTCAATGAAATACAATCAGACCGCTCCGGCACTCCGCTGGAATCCCTCACCACCGGGCCCGCCGGCCTGCCCACCACCTCCACCGCCAGCCAGGCTTATGTGCAAAGCATTACCCGCACCGTTGCACGGATGGACTTCCCCGGCATTCCCGCATTGCAGGAGCTGGGCAAATACGGCCGGATCATGCGCGCGGAACTCGTGCTCAGGCCCGTTCTCGGCACCTATTCGGATTATGCGATGCCGCCGATGATGACGCTTTGCCCGGCGGACAACCTGCATTACGTAGCGCAGGGCGACACGCTGCTCAGCGAATACGGCACCCAGTACGGCAACATGCAGGTGGATTTCCTCAACCCGGAAAACACCGCGTATGTATATGACGTAACGGAATACTGCCGCGCGCTGTCTGATATGAACACCTATACCTACCGGGGCCTGCTTTTCATTCCCAATAACGGTGACTACTATACGACATTTAACAGGCTGGTGATCGGCGACGGGGAAAATACCAAATACCGCGCGCAGCTGAAAGTCTATTATCTCTTATACAAATAATCCGGTGTGATGCGAATATTTACCATAGGATGCTGTTTATTGCTGGCCGCCGGACAGGTGCAGGCGCAGAAAGGCGTTAATTCACTTTATTCTTCATACGGTATCGGCGACCTCGAGGAAAGGGACTACAGCCGTAACTTCGGCGTGGGCAGCTCCGGCATCGCGCGCGGCTCCAGCAGTTTCCTGAACGAGCTGAACCCCGCTTCCTACGGTCGGTTGCCGATGGAAACATTTTTCTTTGAAGCGTCGCTCGCGGCCAAGAGCCTTCAGTACAACGGCACCAATCTTAACCAGAATGCGGGCGACATTAATTTCAAACGGTTTGCGATCGGCTTCAAAGCCAGCAAAATGTGGGGCATCGGCGTGGGCCTCATGCCTTACAGCCGGGTGGATTACAAGCTGCTGAACACCCGCTACGTGGAAGGCACCAACCAGGGCACCCGCAACGCCATTGAAGGCACCGGCGGCCTGAACCGCCTGTATTTCTCCAATGCGCTCCAACTCACGAAAAATTTCTCTGTTGGCCTTTCATCCGCATTGTTGTTCGGCCCCATATCGCGGGTAGACAGCCTTGGCAGCACCGGCGCCGCCACAGATGTGTACGCGGAGCAGAAGCAGTTCATGCATAATTTCAACTTCACTACCGGCATGCAATACGCCGGAAAGCTCGGGCAATGGGTGATCGGCGCGGGCGCCACTTACCGCTTTGAAACAAAGCTCACCACGCAGGAGGATTTCTACATCCGGTTTACGGATGAAACGGTGCTGTTCGAAGAAAAGCTGAAGTCCAAAAACTTCACCCTGCCGGAGCAGATCGGCGGCGGGCTTTCGCTGACCAACGGGCACATCACCTGGCTGGCGGACTACCGCCGGCAGAACTGGAAAGGCGTGAACAAGGACGTGGGAGATTATACATTCGTTAATTCAAACCGCTATTCCGGCGGCATGGAATATACCTTTCAGAAGTTCCAGTATAACAAACAGGTGGAAGGGCTGATCGTGCAGGCAGGCATCAATTACCATACGGCGTACATGCAGATCAAGAATGAGCCGGTGCGGGACTTTGGCGTGACGGTGGGTGCTTCCCTGCCCAGCAGAACAGGTCATCTGCGCTACTACCTGGGGCTGGAAGCGGGGCAGCGGGGCACTTCTTCAAAAGGGCTCATACAGGAGAACTTCGTGAACGTAGTGCTGCACCTTTCCCTGCGGGACAACTGGTTCTATAAACTCAAGGAATTATAAAACAACGCGGCAGGTAAACCGGAGGATCAGACTTGCACTGATAAACCTTTATACATTCTCACCCCAAAACTGATCTTCCTTTTACCTGCCGCGTTCTTCATGAAACACAACAAGCAAAAGGCCCGGCACGAGCAGCAGCATACAAATAACGGCAATTATCAACAACAGCATATTCATTGATTTTGATGTTTCCAGCGGCGGTGCGTCCACAGCCAGTAAGGCGGATCATGCAGGATGTCCCGCTCCAGGTGCGCCGCAAAAGACCGCATGATCTCATGCGTGGCAGGCTCCTCCGTCAGCAATGAAAAAGACACTTCCCATCTCCGCAGCTGTTCATTTTTTTTCACGGTCGTATACAACACCACTGCATCCGCTGCCTTCGCCAGCTTTTCCGCACCCGCGAACAGGCTGGTAGGCTGGTGCAGGAAATCCACTTTACATTTTGCGCCGGGGGGCGGCGACTGGTCCGCAATGAAAATATACACGTTGGGCTGATCCCGGTGCAGCAGCATATGGCGCGCCACCTGCCCCGCCGGCAGCAGCTTCATCCCGAAGCGGGTGCGGACGTGGTACATCAGCGAATCAAAATATCCGCTGGAAAGCGGCTTGTATACAGCGTATACATCCACCGGAAAAAATTGCGGCAACACGTTCAGGCATTCCCAGTTCCCGTAATGCCCGAGCATCAGCACAACATTTCTTTGATGCCAGTATGCGGCCGGCAGTTCGGGATTGACGATATGCAGGTGGCGCTTCAGCCGTTTTGCCGGCGTTACCATCAAAGCGGTGATCTCCAGGAAAAGCCCGCTGAAATGCCGGTAGAATTTTATAGCGATCGCTTTGATTTCCGCATAGGATTTTCCGGGCAGTGAGCGGGATAAATTCTGCAGCACTACGTTGTAGCGGTAGTTGAACACCCGGAACAGGAGGGTGAATATCAGCTGCTGCAAACCCTTCCGCATGAAATACGGCAGCAGGTTCAGCAAACCGGCGACAGCGAGAACAGGCGTTAGCGCGAGGTGTTTCAGGTTCATGCTGCAATTTCCATTGCGCTTTTGTTTCGCAGTTGTATAATCGGGATTATATTTTTTTGGCGGGCATAGGGGTAGCTGCCGCCAATTCCGTTATTGTTTATATGAGCGTAGTGATCACCAACGATTCGCGGGAAGTGCTGTTCAGGGAGGAGCGGATCGTAAAGCTGTCCACCGCGGACATCCGCAACGTGCGGCTGGCGCGGGACATCATCCTGCAAGACATCCGCAACCCGCCTACCCTGCCGGCGCTCGCCATCCGCGCGGGATTGAACGAGTTCAAGCTGAAAGCGGGCTTCCGGCAGGTGTTCGCCAATTCTGTTTTTGGTTACCTGAGCGATCACCGGCTGGAACTGGCGAAGCAGGATGTATTGGAAGGAGATAAATCATTAACGGATATCGCGTACGAAACAGGATATGCTTCATTGTCGCATTTCAGTCATTCGTTCAAGAAGAAATTCGGGGTCAGCCCGGTGAAGATGCGTTGAGCAGCTGGCGGAACCACTGGCCGGAGGCTTTCACCGTACGCTGCTGCGTTTCAAAATCCACATGCACCAGCCCGAACTTTGCGCGGTAACCTTCGGCCCATTCAAAATTATCGGTCAGCGTCCACACAAAATAACCTGTAACGGGAACGCCCGCACGTTTTGCGTGCAGCACCGATTCGAGATACTCGCGGAAGTATTGTATGCGTGATTCGTCCTCCACCCTTCCGTTGAGCAATTGATCATCGAACGCCGCGCCGCTTTCCGTAACGATCAGCTCCTTTACACCGTCATATGCCGCGAACTGCCGCAGGATATTGTACATGCCGTTCCCGCTGATCTCCCAGCCCAGCGATGTAAGCGGCACATTGCGATAACGCGCCTTCACTTCAGACACCTGCACATACGGCATAAAAGCATTGTACCGCACCACCAGCGGAAAATAGTTCTGTATCCCGATGAAATCAAAATCAAACGCCAGCTTGTCCCAATCCCGCCATAACGCATAACGCCGCTCGATGCGCTGCAGCAGCGGAAACGCATCCACCGGATATCCCAGTCCCAGTGCGGGCTCAATAAAAAGGCGGTTGAACAGCGCATCGGCGCGCCTGGCAGCCTGCTGGTCATTGTTATTCTGTGTGTAGGGAATGATATGCGAGCAGGAATAGGTAGTGCCGATCCTCGCCTGCGGTACTTCCGCCCGCAGCACACGCCCACCGGCGGCCTGCGCCATCGTTACGTGATGCACGGCGGGCAGGAAATAGGACAGCCCGAATTTCCCCGGCGCATGCACACCGAGCATATAGCCCAGCGACGTAAACCCGAAAGGCTCGTTCAGCACGATCCAGTTCTTCACTTTGTGGCCGTACGCGCGGGCGCAGAGGGTTGCGAAATCCTCGAACGCATGCACCGTGCCGCGGTGGCACCATCCGCCCTTTTGTTCCAGCGCCAGCGGGAGATCCCAGTGGTACAGCGTCACATAAGGCTCCAGGCCGGCTTCGAGGCAGGCGTCTATCACTTTGTGGTAAAAGTCGATGCCGGTCTGGTTCACGCGGCCGGCGCCGTCCGGCAGGATGCGCGGCCAGGAAAGGGAGAAACGGAAAACATCAAAGCCCATTTGCTTCGCCAGCCGGATATCTTCGAGGTAAAGGCTGTAAAAATCACAGGCCGTGCAGGCATGCGTGCTGTCTTTGATCTTGCCTTTGCGGCGCGTGAAAGCGTCCCAGATAGAAAGCCCCTTGCCGTCCGCATCAAACGCGCCTTCGTTCTGAAAAGCGGAGATCACCACGCCCCATTTGAAATCAGTGCCAAAGTCGCTACGGCTGAAAGACATGTTGAATTGATGATTAGAGATCAAAATACGTATAATATGGCCGCTTCGGGCAGTGGCGGCCGCATTTCCGCATTAATTTAACAATTTGACAATCCGGGCTTGCGGCATTGATTTCACGATCCTGCGATGTAAATTTGTGCAGTATGATGAAGCTTTACTCCACCGTTATTGGAATTTCCCTGCTCGCGGCCTGCCATACGGCCGCTCCGGAACAGCAACAGGTAGCCGTACCGCCTGTTATAGCGCAACTGAACCCGATGGTCCTCATTCCGGGGGGTGAATATGAAATGGGGGCGGACGACAATACCGGCATGCCGGATGAATATCCGCGGCATGCGGTGAAGATCGATTCTTTCTGGATCGATGAGCATGAGGTGACCAACGCGGAATTCAGGGCGTTCGTAAAAGCTACGGGCTACATCACAACGGCGGAAAGGCCGATCAGTAAAGAAGAATATATGCGCAGCCTGCCGCCGGGCTCCCCGGAACCGGACAGCTCCATGCTGTTGCCGGGCTCACTGGTGTTCACGCCTACCGATCATGCGGTGGACCTGAACAATGTGGGGCAGTGGTGGCGTTTTGAGCTGGGGGCGGACTGGCAGCACCCCGAAGGGCCGGGCAGCGATATCAACGGAAAAGATCAATTTCCTGTCATACATGTTTCCTGGGAAGATGCGCAGGCTTACGCCAAATGGGCGGGCAAGCGGCTGCCCACAGAAGCCGAATGGGAGTTTGCGGCCAGGGGAAACCTGAAGGGGCAACCCTTTCCCTGGGGTACGGAGCTTCCGCAGGTGGGCAAAGCCAAAGCCAATATATGGAGCGGGCATTTCCCTTATGAAAACACGGAATCGGATGGATTTTATAACATCGCGCCGGTGAAATCCTTCGCGGCCAACGGTTACAAGCTGTACGACATGTCCGGCAACGTTTGGGAGTGGACGGCGGACTGGTACGCCAGCAACTACTATAACGAAGTGCAGCCCGGCGCCGCCAACCCCGGAGGCCCGGATACGCCTTATGATCCGGCGGACCCCAACTCGCCCAAGCGTGTGATCCGCGGCGGCTCTTTTATGTGCAGCGATGAATATTGCCGGGGGTACCGGGTTTCCGCGCGGATGAAAACGACGCCGGAATCAGGTTTGTCGAACCTCGGGTTCCGCTGCGCCAGGAGCGTCCGCTAATACTTATTTCTTCACAATTTTGGAAGATATCCTGGCTTTGTCTTTCGCGAGCACGAGGTAATAAACGCCCGCGGGGAAACGGCCCAGATCGATCTGCCCGTTGTAATTGCCCGTGAGGCCGTTGATGGATTTGCGGTATACCGGCTTGCCGCTGGCATCCGTTACTTCAATGTAACCCTTATCCACCTTGTCCTTCAGCTGGAATGAAACGTTCACGGTGCCGCTGGTCGGGTTCGGGTAGGTTTTGAATTCGCTGATCGTGGCGGCGGCTTTTTTGGCCATTACGTCTTCCAGGCTGATGTTTTCCACCTTTACACCGTTGACCGTTTTAGCGCTGAGGTCCGGCGCGGGCTTACCATCCAGTGAAATGTTCTCCACTTTCACCTGTGAACCGGGCTTGCCTTCTACCGTTGTGGCAGCTTCTTTCGAGCCGTAACCTACTACTACCACACCTTTCAGCGAACGTGTGCCGTCTTCGCTCACCGCTCCGAAATCAACATCGTCCTTATCTTTTTTTCCATATCCCACTACGGTCACTTCCTGCAGCGCGGGGTTCTTTTCTTTTGCTTTGGCTTTGGTGGAGATCAGGATCACGCCGTTGGCTGCTTTTGTGCCGTAAATAGCGGTGGCGGACTGATCCTTGAGCACGGTGATGGATTGTATGGTATTAGGATCGATATCTTCCAGCAATACACCGTTCAGATTTCTTTCCATCACCTTTCCATCCACCAGGATCAGGGGCTGCTTTGAAGTATCACCACTCATCCCGCCTATCCTGATCTTCGCCGGTTCACCACCGAAAGTGGTAGCTACAGGGGCGGATTCAGCCTGCGGCGCGGCGGATATTTCTTCGTTGATCTTCTCCGTGGTGATAACGATGCCGGATGCTTTTCCTTTGAGCGCGGGTTTCTTTTCCTCCACAACAACGGGAGCTTTAGCCGGCGGGGCGATAGTATCCACCGGCTTTTCTATGATCGCTTCCTTCACTTCCTGTACCGCTTCTTGCACAACGGTACCCGCTTTGGTAAAGTTCAGGGATAAAAGAACGCCGCACACGATGCAACCCAGAATGGCGTAACGGGTAATATGAAAGCGTGATGATCTTTGCTTGTTCATCATTTTGATGCGGTTTTTAAGATGAGAGAAATTAAAGTTGTTGGCAATGCCGGCGGCGAACTGCGCCGCGCTTACCTGCACAAGGCTGTACTGGTACGCCTTCCGGTCTACGCCGGTGCGGAGCATGGTACGGTCCGTCAGGAACTCGAGGTTTTCCTTCACCGCCGTTTTCATCAGCCATGCGCCGGGATTGAACCAGTAGAACACCTGGTTCAGCTCGCTCATCAGCACATCTGCAGAGTGCCATTCCCTTACGTGAATGGACTCGTGCTGCAGAATGGCTTTTAACTCATCGGGGCCATGTAACGATGGATTCACGTATATATGGCGGAAGAAAGAGAACGGGTTCATGGAGGCACGCATCAGCCGCACCCGGCGGTCCAGGATATTGGCGGAGCTTGTTTTCCGGTGCAGGAACAGCAGGGAAACCAGCTGAACGCCCAGGCGCACCGCCATCACGGCCACACCGGCCCAGAACATCCATTCCATGAAGGTCCAGATGCTGAAAGGCTCCGGCTGCGCCGCCTGCTGCCATGCGTTGAAATCCGGCAGATAAATAACGGCCTGCTGCGCCAGCGTTTCATGACGGTTCACAAAATCATTCACGTCCACCAGCGGGAAAAGGGAGGAAAAAACGATGCCGGACAACAGGAAGTACCGGTTGAGGGTATAAAAGGTCAATCTGCGCAAGCCCAGGCGGTAAGCCAGGTAGAACATGCAAAGCGCAATATTTGCTTTGATCAGGTATAAAATCAGTTCAGACATGCCTCGGTTGTTTACGCCATGAATCTTATTTCTTGTTCTCGATCATGTTGATGATCTCTTTCAGCTCATCCGGACTGATCTTCTTGTCCTTTGCGAAAAAGGTGACCAGCTCCTTGTAGGAATTCTCGAAGTAGTCCTTCACGAACCCGTTCATGAACTTCTTTTTGTATTCGCCCTCTCCGATGGTTGGCGTATATTCATAAACGTTACCAATCTTCTTTGCGTCCACATACCCCTTCTTCTCCAGGTTTTTAATAGTGGACGCCAGTGTGGTGTAAGGAGGCGCCGGGGCGGCGTGCGCTTCCAGGAAATCCTTCACGAAGCCTTTTCCGGCTTTCCATATCGCCTGCATGGCTGCTTCTTCCTGTTTGGTAAGTTTTTCCATATAAAAAGGATTGAAATTGATATCAGCGTTTATAGTTCAGCGGCAGCATTTCCGCCATTTTTTCCCATCCCCAGTATTGTTCGTACAGCACGTTGACGGGCGATTCCAGTATGCCGTTCATGTCCAGCGGCACTTCCGGTTCCAGGATGCTCATCACCGAAAGCTGGTCGCCCGGTTTGGCTTTGCTGCCTTCACCGAGGTAATCCCTGCCCTCCTTTTCTTTCGTGTAGGTGACGTGCAGGTAGTCGTGGAAATGAAGCACATAGCCGCTGTCCGTTTTCCGGTAGATGCTGTCGTACGGCAGGATGGCGGTGTACAGGTAGCTGACGTGCCGGGAGAACAGGCCGGGCTTCAGCACCTTTGCGCTGTCGTTTCCCGCCGGCGGCTCAAAATCTTTGCTCCGCTCCTTTCTCACCAGCTTCCGCACTTCGAATCCGTCTTCCTGTAAACGGTGATGAACAAGACTGTTAAAGAACTGAGTGGAGGAGCCGTTCCAGGCTTTCTCTCTGGCGGCCAGCCATTTTTTCTCCTGCCTTTTGTTCTTCGGCCGCATCGGTTCGAACAGGGGATTACCATAATAAATGGAATAGCCTGTTCTGAAGTTTATGTCGAAATTGATCAGCAGGAACCTGATCTTATACCCGAGCGCCTTGTTCTCGATGATGATGAAATCGTCGGAAGCGGCGCTAAGCCTGTTACTGACCATGTTGTACTGCAGATCGATGATCTCGTCGTTCAGGATCGTGCATTGTCTGGCGTTATTGCTCTTGCCGAGGAATGTTTCCCTGAACACCTTCATCCACCTGTCACGCTCGGCATTCCTTTTCACCACCACTTCTTTCAGCTGACCGGCTTTTGGTTTGAGCGTGGCCGTTACGCCGCTGATGTCTTTATCTACCGTGAGCGGTATCAAAAGCGGCTCATAACCAAGATAGGAAACGATCAGCTCATATTTGCCGGAGGGCACCTGCTGTATGGAAAAATCGCCCTGCTCCGTGGTGCGGTCGCCGATGGTCGTCTGGTTGAGGAACACGCTGGCGAATGGCAGCGGTTTTCCCTTTTCATCCTGCACTTTTCCGGTGATGCGGAAAGTTGACTGCGCGACGACTGGTGACGTACAAATCAATATCCAGGCAAATAATCCAACTACATGCTTCATAATACGAACCTATCGTAAATCTACGAATTATTCGTAGAACGACAAATATTTTTGGAGGATTTTTCAGGAATGATAGGAAATTACCCCTGTTCTCCTTCTGCTCTCCTTGTCTTCTCCTTGTGTTCTCCTTGTCTTGGGGTTGTGGTGGCGGGATTTGGTAAAATAATATTAAAAAAGGGCCGACCGGTATGTTGGTCAGCCCTGGTTATCTTGATGCAAATTTTATTTGAACAGCTCTGCCAGCTTGCTTTCGAGCGCTTCGCCGCGGAGGTTTTTCGCTACGATCTTGCCTTCGGGGTCCAGCAGGAGGTTCTGCGGGATGGCGCGGATGCCGTACATTTTGCCCACTTCGTTGGCCCAGCCTTTCAGGTCGGACACCTGCGTCCATTCCAGTTCATCCTTGGAAATGGCGTCCACCCATTTTTCCTTGTTATCGTCGAAGGAAACGCCCAGTACGGTGAAGCCTTTGTCTTTATAAGTATTGAAAGCTTTCACCACGTTGGGGTTTTCCGCGCGGCAGGGGCCGCACCAGCTTGCCCAGAAGTCTACCAGCACGTACTTGCCGCGGAAGGAAGCGAGGCTTACGGATTTGCCGGCGGGATCGTTCTGGCTGAACTCGATGGCGGGGTTGCCCACTCTTACTTTCTTCGCGATTTCGAGGCGTTCTTCGAACTGTTGGCCAGACGGCGTTTTACGTACGTCTTTGGACAGCTTTTTGAACAGCGGGTCGATCTTTTCGGGATCCAGGTCGTAACCTGCCACCTGTGAAAGCACGTACACGCCGAGCGCGGATTTGGAATGATCTTCCAGATACTTGTTCAGCACGGCTTTGCGGCTGGCTTCCAGCTCTTCAAAGCGGGATTCCAGTTTCTTCATACCGGCTTCGTCTTTTGCTTCACGGAGCTTGCGGTATTCCTTATTCAGGTCGTTGCTTTGTTTGTAAAGCGGATCCAGCAAGGCATTCAACTGGTTGTAATCTTCCTGCGCGGCAGTGCCGGTGGCCTTTCCTTTTTCACCCAGTTCGTCTACCGTGATCGTGGTGGTGCCGGGCGCCAGGAAAACAGCCGCTACTTCGGCCTTGCCGTACATATTGGTTTCGGATTTGGGAACATCCGCCACCAGCTGTACCTGCATGGGTTCGGGCACGGTCCCTTTAAAAACGAATTTACCATCCACCGTCATGGCGGTGTCTGTCACCGTTTTACCGTCTTTCCTGTATCTGAGGGTTATTTTGGCGGGAGCGTCCTGCTTTGCAATGGTGCCCTGGATGGTGTAGGGCTTCTCCTTTGCCTTCTTTTGTGCGGTTAGCACAACGGGGCACAACAGCGCCGCTGCAAGGATCAATTTCTTCATGCTTGGTTATGTTTATGATTTTAACTCTGACAAATTTGCTTTATCGCGCGGGGAAAAGCAACTTCAAAATGATAAGCGGTTACTGCAAGATTGCTGCCAGTTTTTGTTCCAGGGCTTTGCCTCTCAGGTTGGTGGCGATCACCTTGCCCTTCGGGTCGATGAGGAAGTTCTGCGGAATGCCGCGTACGCCGTAGAGCTGCGCTGCTTCATTGCCCCAGCCTTTCAGGTCGGAAACCTGCGTCCATACCAGCCCGTCCTGCTCAATAGCCTCCAGCCAGTCACCACGGCTTTTGTCGAGCGACACACCAAGTATGGTAAAATTTTTATCTTTAAACTGGTGGTAAGCGGCTACCACGTTGGGATTTTCCATCCTGCAGGGACCGCACCAGCTGGCCCAGAAATCGATGAGCACGTATTTGCCGCGGAAAGAGGACAGCTTTACCAGCTTGCCCTGCGGATCTTTCTGTTCAAATTCAATGGCTTCGCCGGATGCTTTGGTGGACTGCTCCATGGCGGCTACCTGCGCGGCCACGCTTTTGCCAAGGCGGCTGTTCTTCACCCCGGGGTCCAGCCCCTTGAACAGCTCTATGAACTGCTCTTCCGTCAACCTGCTTTTCAGCTCATTCATCAATAAAAACAGGCTGGCATGCGCTTTCGGATGATCCTTGATGAACGTAAGGCCGGTCATCAGCACTTCCTTTTCAAATGCCTGCGCTTTCTGCCGGAAGGCTTCTTTTCCCGCTTCGTCGTCACCCTCTATGCCGGCCGCTTCCATATTGAGTTTCATGGCTTTCTGGATCACGGACTGGTAGGCAAGATGATACTCCTGCATCCATTGCGTCTGCTGGCCGGCCTGCACGGCGGCTACCGGAAAATGCTGTTTTTCGCCTTCCACCTCCACCAGCGGCTGCTCGGCGAGGAAGAGCATGGGCGCGGGCAAGCCTTCGAGCAGCAACGCGAACATATCGTCTTTTCCCGGTTTATGTTTTGTGGTAAACGAGAATTCCCCCTCATCGAACAATTGCACCGTATCCCTGGTTTGTCCATCTTCACTCAGGAACACGAGGTGCAGGCTGTCTGCCCCGCTGATCTTTCCTTTCACGGTAAATTGCGCGCTGGTTGCGATGGCCGCTGCCATGCAAAGCACAAGGAGCGTTACGTTTTTCATTTATGCCGGTCTTTTAAAATGGTCACTACATCCTCCAGCGTAAAGCCTTTGGCCTGCAGCAGTATCAAATAGTGAAACAGCAGGTCCGCTGATTCATTCAAAAAGAGTTCATCGTTATCATCTTTTGCTTCAATCACCACTTCCACGGCTTCCTCTCCTACCTTTTGCGCTATTTTATTGATGCCTTTGGCGAAGAGGGACGCGGTGTACGATTTCTCCGTGGGATTGCTTTTACGGTCGCGGATCACCTGTTCCAGGGAATGCAGGAAAGCCGTTGCTTCCTTGTTCTTTTCTCCCCAGCAGGTGTCTGTGCCGGTGTGGCAAACAGGCCCTACGGGATGTACCTTAAAAAGCAGCGTATCACCGTCACAATCCACAGCCGTATGCTGCAAGTGCAGGAAATTACCGCTCTCTTCTCCTTTTGTCCACAGCCTGTTCTTTGAACGGCTGAAAAAAGTCACCTTTCCTTCCGCGAGCGTTTTGTCCAGCGCTTCACGGTTCATGTATCCGAGCATCAGCACCTTGTTGGTGATGGCGTCCTGGATGATGGCGGGCACTAGCCCGTCCGGTGACTTGGAAAAATCTACCTGCATCTATATTATGATTAAATATAATAAAACAATTTGTAAAGTTACGCCTAAAACCTGATCTGGATGCCTCTGTGGTAGAGGTAATTCTTCAGGTCCGGTATTTCCATTTCCTTGTAGTGGAAAATGCTGGCGGCGAGGGCTGCGTCCGCATGCGCAAATTCAAATACATCGGCAAAATGCTCCATGGTGCCGGCGCCGCCGGAGGCGATAACGGGCACGTTCAGGTTTTCGGACAGCCGGCCGGTGATGTCCAGCGCGAAGCCCTGCTTTGTTCCGTCGTTATTCATGGAGGTGAGCAGTATCTCGCCCGCACCGCGGTCTACCGCTTCTTTGGCCCAGTCTTCCGTGCGGGTATCTGTTTTTACGCGGCCGCCGTTGAGGTATACGAACCAGTCGCCGTCCTCAAACCGTGTATCGATAGCCAGCACTATGCACTGGCTGCCGAATTCGCGGGAAAGGTCGTTGAGCAGCTGCGGGCTCCGGAAGGCGGCCGTGTTTACGGATACTTTGTCTGCACCGGCGTTAAGCAGCACATTCACGTCTTCCACGGAAGAGATGCCGCCGCCGACGGTGAAGGGGATGTTCACATGCCGCGCGATGCGGGTCACCAGTTCGGAGAGTGTTTTCCTGCGCTCGTTGGTAGCGGTGATGTCCAGGAACACCAGTTCGTCCGCGCCCTGTTGCGCATAGAGCGCTCCCAGTTCGATGGGGTCGCCGGCATCGCGGATGTTCTCGAAATTGACGCCTTTCACCGTGCGTCCGTCCTTGATATCCAGGCAGGGTATGATGCGTTTTGTAAGCATTATATAAATTTCTTTAATTCCGCTAATGTGATGCGTCCTTCGTAGATCGCTTTGCCGATGATCACGCCGGCGAGGCCGGCGGCCTGCAGCTCTTCTACATCTTCGATACGGCTGACGCCACCGCTGGCGGTCAGCTGTATGCCGGGCAGCTTTTCAATGATCTTGCGGTACAGCTCTGTGGACGCGCCCTGCAACAATCCGTCCTTCGCAATGTCCGTACAGAATACCTGCGTAACGCCCTTTTCCATATTGGCCTGCAGGAAATCGAAGACGCTCAGCTCCGTGGTTTCCAGCCATCCGCCTACCGCAATTTTTTCTTCCTTGACATCCGCGCCGAGAAACATTTTGTCTGCCCCGTATTCTCCCAGCCAGCGGAAAAACAGATCGGGCTGCTTGACGGCTACGCTGCCGATGGTAGCCATGGCGGCGCCGCTTTCAAACACGATGGCTACGTCCTTATCACTTTTGATGCCGCCGCCAAAATCAATGACCATCCCGGTTTTCCCGGCGATGGTTTCGAGCACTTTCCAGTTCACCACAGCGCCTTTTTTGGCGCCGTCGAGGTCCACCAGGTGGAGCCGTTGAATGCCGCTGGCCTCAAATTCCTTCGCTACTTCGAGCGGATGTTCGTTATATACTTTTTTCTGGCTGTAATCGCCCTGCGTGAGGCGTACGCATTTCCCGTCTATGATATCGATAGCGGGAATGATGCTGAAACTTGCAGCTGTCTTTGGTTCCAGGCTGATCTCCATTTTATAGAATGCAATATCGTCTTTGTAAAATATGTCGCTGGTGCGTGTGAAGCCCAGCTGTAAATAAAAAGTTTCGGCGGAATCCCGGGCGTTGCACCAAAGCGTCCGGACGTTGTGGCGGAGGCAAACATTGCTGATGTGCTGCATCATCCGTTTGCCATATCCTTTGCCGCGGCAATGCGCGGCGGTGGCCAGTTTACGGAACTGTGCGGATGCGCCGCTGATGAACAGGGAAACGACCGTTACCAGCTCTCTCCCTTCATATAATCCGAAATGCAGGCCGTCATCGTCATGATCTACCCGTACCTGTTCCAGCTGCCAGTGCGGATATAATACGTCCCTGCGCAGGTGCAGGGTGTCTTCCGTAGTGATATTTCTAATGGATACGCTCACAGTTTCAGGAAACTTTCAATCAGGTTTTGCCCTGCGTCCGCGGATTTCTCCGGGTGGAACTGCACGGCGTAAAAATTATCTTTCTGCAGCGCGGCGCTGTAGTTGATCACGTAATTGGCGATGGCGGTGGTTTCCGGCCCCAGCGCGGCGTAGTAGCTGTGCACAAAGTACATGTAGGAGTTCTCCGGCACATGCTCGAAGATGACGCTGTGCAGGCCGGCGATGTTGTTCCAGCCGATCTGCGGGATCTTCAGCAGGTTGTCTACCGGCGATTCGAATTTCTTCACCGGCAGGTCGAAAATGCCGATGCAGTCCGTATCGTTCTCTTCGGAATGTTTGCATAACAGCTGCATGCCGAGGCAGATGCCGAGCACGGGCTGTTTGAGGTCGCGGATGAGCTGGTCCAGCTTCCTTTCCCGGAGGTAGTTCATGGCGGTGCTGGCTTCTCCCACGCCGGGGAAGATGACTTTGTCCGCCGCCAGCAGTTCTTCCGGGTCGTCGGTGACCGTGGCCTGCATGCCCAGGCGTTCCAGGGCGAAGAGCACGGAGCGGATGTTGCCGGCGTTGTATTTGATGATGGCTGTTTTCATATCATATAATGCCTTTCACAAAACTTTGAATATCGTGCTGCAAGTTAGTACTGTTTTCGATGGCTTTCACAAAAGCGCTGCCGATAATGGCGCCATTGCTGTTGGTGCAGGCGGTCTCGAAGGTGCCGCGATCCCTGATGCCGAAGCCGATCAGTACGGGATTCTTCAATTCCATCGCCTTCAGGCGGGCAAAATAAACCTGCTGGTCCGCCATCACCTTGTCTTTCCCCGTAGTGGAGGAGGAAGATACGGCGTACACGAAGCCTTTGCTGAGGCTGTCTATTTTGCGGATGCGCGCTTCGCTGGTTTCCGGCGTTACGAGGAAGATGAGATGAAGACCGTATTGTTCGAACAGCGGCTTGTATTCATGCTCGTATTCATCCATCGGCAGGTCCGGCAATATTAAACCGTCAATGCCCACTTCCGCGCACTTTTTGCAGAAGTTCTCCACGCCGAACTGCAGCACGGGGTTCATATATCCCATCAGTATAACGGGGAGGCTTACACGATCGCGGAAGCCTTTCAGCTGATCGAACAGCACGCTGATGCGCATGCCGTTGGCGATGGCGCGGGTGCTGCTGTCCTGTATAACGGGACCGTCCGCCAGCGGATCGGAGAAGGGCATGCCCAGTTCCACCATGTCCGCGCCGCTTTGCTGCAGGGCTTCCACAACAGAAACGGTATCGTTGAGCGCCGGGAACCCGGCGGTGCAATATATATTGAGGATGCGTTGCGGTTTGTTGCGAAAAAGTTGATCGATGCGATTCATGGCCTTTTACTTTAGATGTTTGATATAGGTTTCCAGGTCCTTATCCCCCCGGCCGCTCAGGCATACCACCACTACATTGTCCGGTTGCAGCGGCAGTTCTTTCAGTTTGGCGAGCGCATGGGCGGATTCCAGCGCCGGGATGATGCCTTCCAGCAGGCTCAGTTCGTATGCCGCGGCGAGGGATTCATCGTCTGTTGCGTTGAGGAACTGCGCGCGGCCTGTTTCATAGAGATGCGCGTGCAGCGGCCCTACGCCGGGGTAATCCAGCCCCGCGGAAATGGAGTGCGGCTCCACGATCTGGCCATCGTCCGTTTGCATGAGCAGGGTTTTGCTGGCATGGATAATACCGAGCCTGCCAAGCTGGGAAGTGGCGGCGGAATATCCGCTGTTCACGCCTTTGCCGGCAGCTTCCACGGCTACGAGCTTCACGTTCCCGCGGTCGGTGAAGTGAAAGAACGCGCCGGCGGCATTGCTGCCTCCGCCAACGCAGGCGATCACGTAATCAGGATCTTCGCTGCCTGTTTTTTCCAGCAGCTGCTGTTTGATCTCTTCGGAGATGACGGACTGAAAACGCGCGACCATATCGGGATATGGATGCGGACCAACAACGGAACCGATGATGTAATGGGTGTCTACCGGATTGTTGATCCAGTCGCGGATCGCTTCGTTGGTGGCGTCTTTGAGAGTTTTGCTGCCGCTGGTGGCGGGCACCACGGTGGCGCCGAGCATCTTCATCCTGGCTACGTTGGGGGCCTGGCGTTGAATGTCCACACTGCCCATGTACACGATGCATTCCAGGTCCATCAGGGCGCAGACGGTGGCCGTGGCTACGCCATGCTGGCCCGCGCCGGTTTCCGCGATGATGCGTTTTTTGCCGAGGCGCTTTGCCAGCAATATCTGGCCGATGGTGTTGTTCACTTTATGCGCGCCGGTGTGGTTCAGGTCTTCCCGCTTCAGGTAGATCTTCGCCTTGTATTTTTCGGATAGCCGTTTGGCAAAATATAAAGGAGAGGGACGGCCTACATAGTCTTTGAGCAGCTGCTCAAACTCCTGCTGAAAACCGGGGTCCGACATGATCTGCAGGTATTGCTGCCTTAGCTCTTCCACGTTGGGGTACAGCATTTCGGGGATGTAAGCTCCGCCGAACTGGCCGTAGTAGCCTTTTTCATTTACATGATACCTGGATTGTGAGGTATTCACCGCTATATCCATGATGCGTTTTATTTTTTTATGTTTTGTTTTAATTGTTTGATGAAGGCGGCGACCTTTTCCATGTCCTTTACGCCGGGAGCCGTTTCAAAACGGCTGTTCACATCCACCGCGAACAGCTTTTCATGACGCCATTGCAGCAAAGCTTCCACATCATCTGGACCAATGCCGCCGCTCAGGAAAAAGGGCTGATCGAGCCGGTAATCTTTCAGCAGTTCCCAGTTGAACTGCCGGCCGGTGCCGCCATAATCCGCGCTTGCCGTATCGAAAAGAAAATAATCGCTGACCTCCCGGAAAGACGATGCCTGCCCGTATCCTTTTTCATCCACATGAAACACTTTCATCACCGGCACCGTTGCGCGCAGCTGTTCGCACAGCGCGATGCTTTCATGGCCGTGCAGCTGTATCATGTCCAGCCCGTAATCCTTCACCGTCTGCAATACCTGCTGCGCGTCCGCATTCACGAACACGCCTACCTTGCCGATGTGCTTTCCTTTTTCCCGCACGGTGCGGCCGTCGAGCTTGTTGCCGGCGAAGCGCGGGGATTTACCGTAGAAGATAAAACCAGCGTAATCGGCGCCGAGTGCTACCAATGCTTCCAGGTCTTCCGGCCTGGTGATACCGCAGACTTTTATTTTCATGCGTCCATTTTGATTTTCGTACAGACTTAGTTCCTTTGATGTTTTCCGGCCTGATGGCGCGGGATCAACTCATCCACCGGTGTGGGGAGGCTGCTGTTCTGCCTGCAAGGCTTTCAACTGCCGGGTGAACGTCTCAAACGCGCTGCCCGGATTGTCTGCTTTCATAAAATGCTCTCCGATCAGGAAACCGTCGAACCCGGCGTTCTTCAGGGTGATGATCGTTGCCGGGTCATCCATCCCGCTTTCCGCTACTTTACTGTATTCCGCCGGGATCTGTTGCAGCAGTTCCATCGAGCGGTGAATGTCCACTTTAAAGGTGGTCAGGTCGCGGTTATTGATGCCCACGAGCGCCGTGTCCGGCGTGATCTTCTCCAGCTGCTCCGCGCTGTGCACTTCCAGCAGTACTTCCAGCCCGAGGTTTGTTGCGTATTTTGCAAGACGCGCCACTTCAGCTTTATGAAGGCATTCCGCGATCAGCAGGATCACATCCGCGCCAATCGCTCTTGCTTCCGCAATCTGGTATTCATCGATCACAAAATCCTTGCGAAGGATAGGTATGTTGTTCACAGCGCGCGCCTGCTGCAGGTCGTCCATCGAACCGCCAAAAAATTGCTGGTCTGTGAGCACAGACAAGCCGGAAGCTCCATTTCGTGCATACGCCGCCGTTACTTCCTGTACATTCGCGGTGCCATTGATCACGCCTTTGGAAGGCGACTGCCGCTTGAATTCGGCGATGATGCCGGTGCGCTCCGGGTTTTTCAGGAAAGCGCGCAGCGAATGAACGGGACGGCTGAACATGGGGGAACGCTCCAGCTCGTCGATCCCGCGCATCTTTCTGCGTTCGTCCACTTCTGTTCTTTTATGCGCGATTATTTCCTGTAAGATATTTCTCATGATTGTAACGCGATCAGTTGTTTGAATGATTGATATGCTGCGCCGGATTCCAGTGATTCCACCGCTGCCTGGAAGCATTCATCGTAGGTGGGGTATTCTTCCAGGCAGAACAGCCCCATGGCGGCATTCGCCATCACTACGGAGTTCTGCGCCCAGCTGCCTTCGCCCTTCAGCACTTTCATGAATATCTTCGCGGCTTCTTCGGTGGAATTGCCGCCGTAGATATCTTCCGCATGCACCTTGCGTTTGCCGAGCGCTTCGGGCGTCCAGTCCTGCTCGCCTTTGTTGGTGATGATGCGGGTATCACCGGTGAGGGAGATCTCGTCGTACCCGTCCAGGCTGTGCACGATGGCAAACTGTTTGTCCGTCTGCTGGAACAGGTAGTTGTAGATCCTCGCCATTTCCAGGCTGTACACGCCGATCAGCTGATGCTGCGCGAAGGCGGGGTTCACGAGGGGCCCGAGCATGTTAAAGAAGGTGCGGACGCCGAGCTGCCGGCGCACACCGGCCACGTTCTTCAGCGCGGGATGGAAAAGCGGGGCATGTAAAAAGCAGATGCCGGCCTCTTCCAGTTCATGCCGCAGTTGGCCCTGGTCGCTTTTGAATTTGTAGCCGACGGATTCCATTACATTGGAAGCGCCGCTGATCGAAGATACGCCATAGTTGCCGTGCTTGGCTACCTTTCCGCCAGCTCCCGCCACAATGAAGCAGGAGAGCGTGGAAACGTTGAAGGTGTTCTTTCCGTCCCCGCCGGTGCCAACGATATCCAGCACGGCGTGACCGTCAAGATTAACAGGCACACACAGTTCCAGCAAAGCGTCGCGGAAGCCGAGCAGCTCTTCTATGGTGATGCTGCGCATGAGGAAGACCGTCATAAAGGCGGCCAGCTCGCTTTCGTTGTAAGCGCCTTTGGAAATATTAGTGAGTATTTCCCGGGCGCTTTCGCGTGAGAAGGTTTTATGCTCGAAGAGGTAGTTGAGTATTTTTTTCATTTCAAATATTTAACCAGTTACGCAGTATCCGTTCTCCTTCGGGCGTCAGCACGCTTTCCGGGTGGAACTGCACACCGCTTACATCGTATTTTTTATGTTGCACGGCCATCACATAGCCGTTCTCGTCGCGGGCGGTCACTTCCAGCTCCGCGGGCAACGTTTTTTCGTCTATTACCCAGGAGTGATAGCGCCCAACATTGAGGCTGTCCGGCAGTCCGGAAAAAAGCCGTCCGCTCCGGGCGGTGATCTGCACGGGCGTCGCCACGCCGTGATACACATCTTTCAGGTTGATGAGCTTCGCGCCGAAAGCCTCGCCTATGGCCTGTTGACCAAGGCATACTCCGAAAATCGATTTGGAGGCGGCATACCTTTTAATGAGCGGCAGGAGTAATCCCGCTTCTTCGGGTATACCGGGACCGGGGGAAAGGATGATCCGGTCGTATTGTTCCACATCGTCCAGGCTGATCTCGTCATTACGCACCACGGTCACTTTGCCGCCGATGATCTTTTCCACGAGGTGCACAAGATTGTAGGTAAACGAATCGTAATTGTCAAACACCAGAATATTCATATCAGATATTTTGCGCCAGGTCGATCGCCTGTTTTAATGCATTGAGTTTATTGTTCACTTCCTGAAGCTCCGAGCTGGCAACGGATTTGGCTACTACACCGGCGCCGGCCTGGTAGTAGAGCGTGTTGTTGCGGCTGAGGATGGAACGGATCATGATGGCATGATTGAAATTGCCGTTAAATCCTACAAAGCCCACACATCCGCCGTAAAAGCCCCGCGCAGTCGGTTCATAGCTGTCGATCAGCTCCATGGCCTTGTATTTGGGCGCTCCCGAAAGAGTGCCTGCCGGGAAAGTAGCGGCGAGGATGTCGAATGGGCTTACGCCTTCGCTGATCTTCCCGGTTACTTCGCTGACGAGGTGTATGACGTGGGAGTAATATTTGATCTGACGGTAGGTTTCCACTTCCACATCTTTTGCATAGCGGCTCAGGTCGTTACGGGCAAGGTCTACCAGCATCACGTGTTCCGCGTTTTCCTTGGGATCTTCCAGCAGCTGGTCCGCCAGCTCTTTGTCCTGCTCGTCGTTGCCGGTGCGTTTGAATGTGCCCGCGATGGGGTGGATCACGGCTTTCCGGTCTTTGATGATCAACTGCGCTTCCGGCGAAGAGCCCATCAGTTTGTAATCGCCGTAATCGAAATAAAAAAGATAAGGGGATGGATTGATGGAGCGGAGGGCGCGGTAGACGTTGAACTCATCGCCCGAAAAAGTGCGGTGGAAGGCCCTTGACAGCACGATCTGGAACACGTCGCCGCGGAAGCAGTGCTGCTTGCCTTTTTCCACCATGGCCATGTAATCCTCGTCCGTCATATTACTTTGTTCCGCTTCTTTTACGGCAAACGGATAACTCGGAAAATCCTTGTTGCGGATCAGTGATTCAAGGAAGCTGAACTCGCTTTCCTGGCCGTCCACCAGGTTTTCGATGAGGAACATTTCATCCTTGAAGTGGTTGATGGCGATCACGTACTGGTAAAAACGGTAGCGCATGAGCGGAATGGTGTTTCCCGCCGCGGGGCGCTTTGTAAAGGCGATCTTTTCAAAGAACTGCACGGAATCGTAAGTACTGTAACCGAACAGCCCTTCCGCGAAGGGCACGGGCGATTTTTCGGAGAAGGAAAAGCTTTTGAGGAAAGCGTCCATCTCTTTCAGCACTTCCTGGCGGCTTTTGAGCTGTTTGTGCTCAACGGGCTGGCCGGGATATTTGAATTCAAAAATATCCGTGGAAGTCACTTCAATGCCGGCGATGGGCTTGATGCCGATGAAGGAGAAGCTGTTCTCGCTGGCATGGGAGTCCGTGCTTTCCAGCAGAATGCTGCCCGGGAACTTGTCGCGGATGCGGAGGTAGATGCTCACCGGGGTGAAAACGTCCGCCAGCATTTGTTTTGATCGTGTTTTTACCTGAATTTTCTTCATTCGTTCATTTTGATTTCTTACGGGCCTCATGGAATCTCGCATAGGCATGCTCGATTTCATCTTTTTAGTTTACCGAAACACCTGAAAACGAAGAAGGCCCGCTGTGTACAGCGAGCCTTCTAAAGTATCTATAATACAAACATGGCACTGTTACACAGCGGAGAATCCTTCTGCGTGCCACCAATGTTTGTATGTAATGTTCTTTTGCATTGTGAGAGCAAATATGGGGGGATTTATTCAAAAATGCAAATTTTCTTTTGTCCATCTTACAACACCCCTTTCGTGCTTGGTAACTGCATATTGTCCGGATTCCGCTTCACGGCCATTTTGATGGCTTTTGCAAATGCCTTGAAGATGGCTTCGATCTTGTGGTGCTCGTTCTCCCCTTCCGCCTTGATGTTCAGGTTGCATTTGGCGGCGTCGGAAAAGGATTTGAAGAAGTGGAAGAACATCTCTGTGGGCATCTCCCCTATCTTTTCGCGCTTAAATTCCGCATCCCAAACGATCCAGTTACGTCCTCCGAAATCGATCGCTACCTGCGCCAGGCAATCGTCCATCGGCAGGCAGAAGCCATACCTTTCCGTGCCTTTTTTATCAGCCAGCGCCATGGCAAAGGCTTCCCCGAGGGCAATGCCCGTGTCTTCGATGGTGTGATGCTCGTCGATGTGCAGGTCTCCTTTGGCCTGGATGTCCAGGTCTATGCTGCCGTGGCGGGCGATCTGGTCCAGCATGTGATCGAAGAAAGCGAGGCCGGTGTGGATGCTGGCCTGTCCTTTTCCGTCCAGGTTCAGGTTTATTCTGATGTCTGTTTCTTTGGTGGTGCGGATGTGTTCCACTTTCCGCAGCCCTATTTTCAGGAATTCGTAGATCTTCGCCCAGTCGGTGCTTTCCAGCGCGATCACGTCCTGCAGGCCGCCGGCGTCTGTTACTTCGCCCGCCCCCAGGGAGGTGCCGGCATTCAGCCAGATCGCTTTGGCGCCGAGGTTCTGCGCCAGCTTTACGTCCGTGATGCGGTCGCCGATCACATAGGAATTCGCGAGGTCGTAATCCGGACTGAAATACTGTTTCAGCATGCCGATGCCCGGTTTGCGGGTGGGCAGGTTATCTTCCGGGAAGCTTTTGTCGATGTGCACCGCCGCGAATTTGATGCCTTCATTCTCGAAGGATTGCATGATGTGCCGGTGCGGGGCGGTGAAGGTATCTTCGGGGAAGGACGGGGTACCCAGGCCGTCCTGGTTCGTGACCATCACCAGCTCATAATCCAGCTCGGCGGCTATTTTGCCGAGGTAGGTGAATACTTTGGGATAGAACTCCACCTTTTCAAGGCTGTCGATCTGGTAAGTGGGCGGCACTTCCTTGATCATCGTACCGTCCCTGTCTATGAATAATACTCTCTTCATAATATCATTTATTTTTGAGCGGCCACGGCCTGCAAAGCGGTCAATAATTCCCTGTTTTCGGCGGGCGTTCCGATGGTGATGCGGAGGCATCCGGCGCAAAGCTCTACTTTAGAGCGGTCGCGCACGATGATCCCCTTTTCCACGAGATGCTGGTAAATGCCTTTGGCATCCGTTGTTTTCACCAGCAGGAAATTCGCATCGCTCGGGTATACCTTTTCCACGATGGGCAGCGTGTTCAGCGCCTGTTCCAGTTGATTGCGTTCTTCTACTGTTTCTCTGATCCAGCTGTTGACCTGCTCAATGTTGTTTAACGCTTCCAGCGCCAGTTCCTGCGATGCCTGGTTGATGTTGTACGGCGGTTTGATCTTGTTGAACACGTTGATGATGTCTTCACTGGCGAAGGCCATGCCCACCCGCAGCGCGGCGAGGCCCCAGGCTTTGGAGAGCGTCTGGAGGATCACGAGGTTGGGATATTCGGTCAGCTCCTGTATCAACGTTTTCTGTTTGGAAAAGTTGATGTACGCTTCATCTACCACCACGATCCCGTCAAAGTTATTCAGTATCATTTCGATGTCTTCCCGCCGGATGGCGTTTGCCGTGGGGTTGTTGGGGGAACAGATGAAAATGAGTTTTGTATTCGCGTCGATGGCGGCTTCCATGGCGGGGAGGTCCAGCTGGAAATCTTCCGTCAGTGTGGCTTTGCGAACGGTTACATCGTTGATGTTGGCGCTTACTTCGTACATGCCGTAGGTAGGTGGACAAAGCAGCACGTTGTCGATGCCCGGCCGGCAGAACGCGCGGTAGAGGATGTCGATGGCTTCATCGCTGCCGTTGCCGAGGAAAATGTTCTGCGGCGGCACGCCTTTGATATCGGCCAGTTTATATTTCACCTTCCATTGGAGCGGGTCCGGGTAACGATGATAAGCTTGCGGCAGGGGTGAGCCGAAGCTGTTCTCGTTGGCATCCAGGAACACGGAGGCTTCGCCTTTGAACTCGTCGCGGGCGGAAGAATATGGAACGAGGCGTTTGATGTTATCTCTCAGGAGATTATTCAGGTCGAACATATAGTTGAATTACGAATTTATTCTGATGGATACCGCGCGGCGGTGCGCTTCCAGTCCTTCCGCGGAGGCCATGGCCTCAATAGCGGGACCGAGCGATTGCAGCCCTTCGCGGGTGAGCCGCTGGAAGGTGATCTTTTTCACGAAGCTGTCCACGCTCACGCCGCTGTAAGCCGTGGCATAGCCGTTGGTGGGCAGGGTGTGATTGGTGCCGGAGGCGTAGTCGCCCGCGCTTTCGGGGGAATAGTTCCCCAGGAACACGGAGCCCGCGTTGACCACCCGCGTTGCCAGTGCTTCGTCGTTTTCGCAGGCCATGATAAGGTGTTCGGGCGCGTAGGCGTTGAGCATGTCCATCGCTTCGTCCCGGTCGGCGACCAGTACCAGCTTGCTGTTATCAAGCGCTTTGGCGGCCAGTTCCTTTCGCGGAAGCGCTGCAAGCTGCTGTTGCACGGCGGCTTCCACGTTTTTCAGCACCTCTTCGGAAGTAGTGACGAGCAGCACCTGGCTGTCCGCCCCATGCTCCGCCTGCGAAAGCAGGTCCGCCGCCACGAATGCGGGCACACAGCTGTCATCCGCGAACACGGCCACTTCGGAAGGCCCCGCTGGCATGTCTATCGCAGTGCCGGCGCTGTTCACGAGCTGCTTCGCGCAGGTAACGTACTGGTTGCCCGGCCCGAAGATCTTGTACACTTTTGGCACGCTTTCCGTGCCATAGGCCATGGCGCCGATCGCCTGTACGCCGCCGGTCTTGAACACTTCTGTAATGCCGGTATATTGCGCGGCCCACAGCACGGCGGGATGTACGGCGCCATTCTTACCCGGCGGCGTGCACAGCACAATGCGGCCGCAGCCGGCGAGACGGGCGGGAATGGCCAGCATGAGGATCGTGGAGAACAGCGGCGCGGTGCCGCCGGGGATGTACAGGCCCACCTTTTCGATGCCTACCGGTTTACGCCAGCATTGCACGCCGGGCATGGTTTCCACCATCTTCACTGCTTCCACCTGCGGGCGGTGAAATGCTTCGATATTGGCGGCAGCGCGGCGGATGGCGTCTTTCAGGGATGCATCGAGGGAAGCGTCCGCGATGGCGAACTCCTCCGGAGAAACAAGTATATCCGTTAGCGTTACTTTGTCGAATTGCACTGTATATTTTCTAAGCGCCGCATCGCCGTTTGCTTTCACATCAGCGAGGATGGCGGACACGGTGGCCTCCAGCTGGCGGTTGTCCAGCACCGGGCGTTGCAGCAGCGTGGCCCATGTATCTTTTTCCGGGTAGCGGATGATCTGCATAACGAAGTTTTTATATCACCATTTTTTCGATCGGTACTACCAGTATGCCCTGTGCGCCGGCGGCTTTCAGGCTTTCGATGATGTCCCAGAAATCGTTTTCGTTGAGCACGGAGTGCACGGAGCTCCAGCCGGCTTCCGCGAGCGGCAGCACGGTGGGGCTTTTCATTCCCGGCAGCAGGCCGATGATCTCGGGCAGCTTGTCGTTCGGCGCATTCAGCAGCACGTATTTGTTGTTCTTTGCTTTCTTTACGGCCTGTATGCGGAAGATCAGCTTGCCGAGCAATTGCTCCTGTTCGGGCGTGAGGCTGTTGTTGGCCACCAGGATGGCTTCGGAGCGGAGGATGGTTTCCACTTCTTTCAGGCCATTCATGAACAGGGTGGAGCCGCTGCTCACAAGGTCGCAGATGGCGTCCGCCAGCCCGATGCCCGGCGCTATTTCAACGGAACCGCTGATCTCGTGGATCTCCGCCGTGATGTTCATTTTCTTCAGGTAGTCACCGAGGATCACGGGATAGCTGGTGGCGATGCGCTGCCCGTCGAGGTCCTGAATGGAATTGTAGGTCATTGACCGGGGTACGGCCATGGCTAAACGGCATTTGCCGAAGCCCAGCTTTTCCACGGTGCGCAGGGGGCGGTTCTTTTCCAGCACTACGTTCTCGCCTACGATGCCGATGTCGGCCACACCGTCTTCCACGTACTGCGGGATATCGTCATCACGAAGGAAGAACACCTCCAGCGGGAAGTTACTGGCTTCTGTCTTGAGTTTGTTTACGCCGTTGTTGATGTCTATCCCGCATTCTTTCAGCAGTTTGATAGAATCGTCGTGTAGCCGGCCGGACTTCTGAATGGCAATTCGTAGTTTCATCTGTTAATATTTATTTTTTACGGGCCAGATGGAACCTTACGGTTTCATCTGTTATCGTTTTTGAAACAAAAAAGGCTTACCGGGATGCGGTAAGCCTTCTATGGTGAATATCTGTGTGTACATTACAGCATCCCCTGCCTACCGCATTGGTAAGTATGGTGATGATGGGTATGTACGTTGTTGTTCATGTTTTATAATTCGAGTGCAAATTTAGGAAGTAATCCGGATAATCAAATTAATTTCTTGTAAATCCTTCCATATTTTGAAAATATCTAAAAATGGTCCTCCTCTGACCCGCATTCTTTATTTTTGAATATCAATCATCACACCATGCAATTCAATCTTTTCCCGAAAGAGGTATATATCAACAGAAGAAAACGGCTGCAGGAGCTGGTCGGCTCCGGCCTGATCCTGCTGATGGGCAACCAGGAAAGCAGTATGAACTATAAGGATAACTGGTATCCGTTCCGGCAGGACAGCACTTTCCTGTATTACTTCGGGCTGGATGTAGCCGGCCTGGCCGCTACAATAGACGCGGAGAGCGGGGCAACGACCATTTTCGGGAACGAGCTGAGCATGGACGATATCATCTGGACCGGCCTGCTGCCTACCGTCCGCGAGATGGCGGAGATGGTGGGCGTTTCCTCCACGGCGCCCTACCAGAAGGCCGGGAAGCTGGTGCAGGACGCGCAGGCGCATGGGCGGACGGTCCACATCCTCAAACCCTACCGCCCGGAAAACAGCATGCAGCTGGCCGCCTGGCTGTGCACCGCGCCGGAGATGGCGGATTCCCTGACCCTGATCAAAGCGGTCATCGAACAACGAGCACATAAAGAAGCCATCGAAATAAAAGAGATCGAAGACGCCGTGTCTATCAGCGCTGACATGCACATGGCGGCCATCCGGCACACCAGGCCGGGCATGAAGGAATACGAGCTGGTAGCGAAGGTGGAGGAAGTGGCGGCCGCGGCCAACGGGCGGCTCTCCTACCCCGTGATCCTCAGCGTAAACGGACAGGTACTGCATAATCACTATCACGGCAATACGATCCGCGATGGACAAATGATCCTGAACGACGCCGGCGCGGAAAATGCCATGCACTATGCGGGCGACCTGACGCGCACATTCCCCGTGGGCAGGGAGTTTACAAGCCGGCAAAAAGAGCTCTACCAGATTGTGCTGGGTTCGATGGACCATGCCATCAGCTTACTCCGGCCGGGCATCACGTTCCGGGAAGTGCATGCGCAGGCCAGTGAAACCCTGCTGAGCGGACTGAAAGCGATCGGCCTCGTGAAAGGCGACCCCGCGGAAGCCGTGGCTGCCGGCGTACATACGCTGTTCTTCCAGTGCGGGTTGGGGCATATGATGGGGCTGGACGTGCATGATATGGAAGACCTCGGCGAAGAATACGTGGGCTACACGGATACCCTGAAAAAAAGCAAAGAATTCGGCTGGAAGTCCCTCCGGCTGGGCCGCGAGCTGGAAACAGGGTATGTGCTGACGGTGGAGCCGGGCATCTACATGATCCCCGAGCTGATCGACCGGTGGGCGGCGGAAAAGAAACTGGAACATTTCATCAACTATAAGGCCGTAGCGGCTTACAGGGATTTCGGCGGGATCAGGATCGAAGATAATTTCCTCATTACGGAAGACGGCAGCCACAAGCTTGGAAAGCATCTGCCGAAAACATTGAAGGAGATCGAAGCGCTGCGGCTGTACTAAACCCGGTTGCGCTCCTCGTCCACATCCGCCCAATACCGCATCCGGTAAGCGTTCATGGCCGTTTCGCCCAGTTTATTGATCAACCTGTAATTGACCACCACACCCACTACCGCGCCAATGATCGGTATCAGCTGCGCCATCTTGGCGATGTCCAGATGATCGCGGTACTCCTGCTGGAATTGACGCCAGTCGAACGCATTGATATCTTCCGGCAGCTCCCGGCTTCTGTTGTTCCAGTCCGTGATCTGCTCATATACCACCTTCCGGTGCTGCGGGCTGCTGAAGGCCAGCTGGAAAATATGCAGCAGGTATAGTCTTTCTTTATAATCTTTCACATCGTAGCCGTACAGGGTGGCAATGTCGAACAGCATTTTCAGCTTGATGCCGAGGAGGATGGGAAAATCCGCCAGGCCCAGCAATATGCCGCCCGCGCCGGTGATGCCGCCTTCCGCCGCGGCGGTTTTCCGGTAAATGTCGATCTGCCTGCGCACGGCTATTTCCGTCTGCCGCAGGGAAACATGCGGCGGCAAGGCAGGTACGGTGTATTTGGCGCCGAACAGCACGCCGCGCACCATCTGCTTGATGGTGACGGTAATGGCGTTGTGCACTTTTTCCGGGATCACGCGGTTGATGCGGTTTTGCAGGGACTTCGCCGTACGGTCCACCCACGAGGGACCTTTGCGCATTTTATGCTGCCAGTCTGCCAGTTCGCGCCGTGTTTGCTGATCGTACATCCTTCGGTATTTTTATAAAGATCGGCAAATGATGAATGCGGATTATCAGATATTTGTATGGAATAGCGCCGGATCGCCTTAAATTGCCTGCTGTATGGCTTTGAAAAATATTCTGAACAAAAGCTGGGTCGCCAATATCCTTTTCCTGATCGTGCTGCTGACGCTGAATGTGCTCATCAACATACAGTATACGCCGCTCAGCAATACCAGGGTATACCTGTACCAGGGCGTGTCTGTGCTGGCCGTATACATCATGGCGGTATTGCATAACAAATACATGCTGCAGCTGCTGATCATGAAACGGCAATACTGGCAGTACACCTGGCTGCTGGCGGGCTGGCTGGCCGTAACTACCGCTATCACCTATACGTTGCGGGTGCATATTTTCAAGGTGGATATAGAGATGTTCTGGATCGGCGATCTCGTGTTCGCCGTTACCTGCCTGCTGGTGGGCATCGGGTTGTGGTTCATGTACCGCCAGGCCACACTGCATACCATGGAGCTTCGCAACTCGCTGCTGATGCGGGATAAGGAGATCCAGTACCTGCAAAGCCAGCTGAACCCGCATTTCTTCTTTAACACCCTGAACAACCTCTACGGCGTCAGCCTCCGTTATCCCAACAAAACGCCCGAGCTGATCCTCAGCATATCCGAGCTGCTGCGCTATCAGCTGGAAAGCTCCCGCAAGCAGCTGGTGCCGCTGGAAGACGAG
The DNA here is from genome assembly GCF_007992715.1 of Chitinophaga cymbidii. Taxonomy (GTDB): domain Bacteria; phylum Bacteroidota; class Bacteroidia; order Chitinophagales; family Chitinophagaceae; genus Chitinophaga; species Chitinophaga cymbidii. The sequence goes on along the minus strand of NZ_BKAU01000002.1, from coordinate 537,798 downwards.
CTGCAGTTCATCCGCAACTATGTGCACCTCGAAAGAGCGCGCGTGCGGCAGCGCTGCCAGGTGAACTTCAAGAAAAAAGGAAGCGAGAAAGACCTGCTCATCACACCGCTTATCCTCATCACCTTTGTGGAGAACGCCTTCAAATACGCGCCTTCCAGCATACAGGCGAGCTACATCAAAGTGGAACTGGAGATCAGGAACGAAACGCTGTTGCTGCGCATCCGCAATACGGTGCCGGCTAACAAATCCTCCGTATCTTCGACGGGCGTGGGATTGAATAACGTCAAGCAGCGGCTTGCGCTGGCTTACCCTGACAAACATACGCTCGTCACGCATGAAGAGAACAATATTTATCATACAGAACTCCTTTTAACACTCGAACGCCATGCAAGTACTCCGTTGCCTGATCGTAGATGATGAACCCGGGGCGCATTATGTGCTGGAGGCGCACATCGAAAAAGTACAGGCCCTCCAGATCGTCGGCCATTGCTACAACGCCATGGAAACCGCCAACTTCCTGCACCGCGAGAAGGTGGACCTGGTATTCCTGGATATCAACATGCCGGAACTAAGCGGGCTGGACCTGCTGAAAATACTGAACAACAATCATCCCAAGATCATACTCACCAGCGCCTACAGCGAATTTGCGCTGGAAAGCTACGAGTACGATGTGGTGGACTACATCCTGAAACCCATCAGCTTCCCGCGCTTCCTCAAAGCCGTGAACAAGATCCTGCAGCAGGAAGCTCCTCCCGTCAGCCAGCCACAGGAGCCGCTGGTGCTGAAAACCGGCAGCACCCAAACCACAGTGGACCCGCAGGATATTTACTACGTGCAAAGCATGGGCAACTACGTGAAGGTGTACCTGGAAAACAAATGTCTTGTGGTGAACGCCACCACCGCGGAGATGGAAAAGCTTTTACCGACCGGTACGTTCGTGCGGATACATAAATCTTACATCATTGCGGCGGACAAAGTGGAAGAATGGGGGCCGCGGCATGTGGTGATCCTGGATGAGAGCCTGCCGGTGGGGCAGACGTTCAAAATCAATCTGAACAGGTTGAAGGAGAGGTAGGATCAGCTAAAGCTGTGACTTCATCCAGTTAAGGTACTTCTCAATATGCGCAGCAAGATAATAAGGCAAGCTTAGCAAGTTATATGATTTCCCGTTTATTGTAGTCACCTGATCGATCCTGATGTTCCCGCTGTACAGTCTTACCGCAATGTCGTGAGGAGCCGCATCCATAAAAACGTGTAATGACCGCAATGTTCCTGAGGCGCCTGATTTCACTTCAACCGGGATAATAAGACCATCATACTGCACTACAAAATCGATCTCAGCGGTCGCGTCTACTTTTTGCCGTACCCAGAAATTCAGATTATTAAGCAAATTGCATTTTGACGCGAGCAGCTCCTGCGCCACGATATGTTCAGCGATCTTACCCTGGTATAAATTATCGAGATCGGCTGCGCCGATAATTTCTTTCTGAAGACCGGCGAAATGATTCATCATACCGGTATCCAGCACCTGCAGCCTTGGTGATTTCCGGTGATCCGGCACAATGGGCAAAGCCGTATTCGTTGTAGGATAGATCAAATGTACCAGCATCACTTTTTCAAGCGTTCTGAATGCTTCCCCTACTTCCTTTGAGGCATAATTGGAATTACCAAAGTGAGCAAATTTGATGCGGGTACCAGCTTCATAATAGGCGGCATTAATCACATGACGGATCACCTGTACAAGATTATTGGTCCTGCCATATTTCTCAACATCATTGATGTATGAAATGATGAGTGATTCGTACAGGGTCACCAGCGCTGTCAGGTTCCGGTGCGTTACGTAATGATTGACAATTTCAGGCATGCCGCCAATTAAAGTATAGGTGTGAAAAAGGCTTAACATCCTGTCATGGGCATAATCATTCACCGGCACCTTCCTGAACTGTTCCAGGGCTGCCTTGTCACCTGTTGCCTGAAGAAACTCATCAAAAGACATGGGGCGAACGACCTTATACTCCACCCTGCCAACAGGTATCTTTACATTTCCCTTAATAGCAGTTTCCAGCAGTGAACCTGCGGCGATAACATTCAGTTCAGGAAGCTGCTCATAAAAGTAACGCAGGATGTTGAGCGCTTCCGGGACTTCCTGTATTTCATCAATGAACAGCAAAGTATCCTTCAGCTTCCCTATGCTTTTATCCTTCAGAAAGAATATTTCTTCCGTTAACTGCCGGATGTTTTTATAATTCCTGAAAGGGGCAGCCTCTTCGTTTATTTCAAGATTAAGAGAAATATACTGCTGAAAATTACCGGCAAACATTTCCACTACTGTTGTTTTTCCCACCTGACGCGCGCCTCTTAAAATAAGTGGCTTACGATCCGGCCGGGTACGCCATTCCAGCAGCTCCTGCAGTATATTCCGGTTTAACATATCTCTATTTTGGGGGCAAAAATACGCATTTTTATACTCATTTTGGGGGCAACTATTGTAAAATCAGGCACATTTTGGGGGCAATTTTCACCGAAAACATACTCATTTTGGGGGCAAATACTCATAACATACTGATTATCAATATCATCACAAAACAACCTCCTTCGCCCCCATCCTCCTGCCATTCACCACACCTTTCATAAACCCGTCCATCTTCTCAAATTCCCGGAACATATAATTAGCCACCTCATGCCCTTTGCCGGTATAAGTGTATAACACAACCGGCTTGTTCAATGCCTTCGCCTGCCCATAAATGGTCTTTGCGCCAAAGAGCATCATCCAGCCGGGAGCATTGGCATTGCAGAAATGATGGGATGCCGTACCAAAAGGCACCAGCTGGTCTTTCGTGCCGTGCATCAGTAACATGGGAATATAATTATCCTTGCGCATGGTGTTCATATCCAACAGCGCCCCCGCGAATACCATCGCGCCGCGGAAACGTTGCTGCCGGAAGAAAGGATCGGGAGCGGCGAAAGGATTGTATAATAACTGCAGAATGGTTTCCGCGCCGGCGCTGCTGCCAGCGATGAAAACCTTGCCGGTATCCACTTGCAGCGATGCAGCGTTCCGGATCACATATTTTGATGCATCGGCGGCATCTTCCACGGCGAAACGCACGGCCTTCAACTTTTCGGACAGCGGCGTGTTGCAGCTGAAGCTGCTGTCTTTCAGGTATAACCGGTAAGAGATCACGAAAACATTATATCCGCGCTGGCTCATGCCTTCGGCAAAGGGCCGCTGGTTCTTCGGGTCCCCGGCGGAGAAACCGCCGCCATGCACGAAAACGATGGACATGCCGTTGGCTTTTACAGCGGGCGCGTAGTGGTCCATGTACAGGGTATCTGTTCCTTTAACAGCATAGGTAATGCGCGTTTGCGCCCGGGCAACGCTGCCGAGCAGCAGCAGGCAGAATATCAATCTCATATCTCAATATAGAAAAACAATCTTTATACCGCAACAGGGGCTGTATCAAAAGTAATTTTACCCGTTTTTATCCGGGTATCCGATCGGGAGAATTTTACGCAATCAGATTACTTTTGGTACAACCCCTGTCAACATTTTTCCGGCGCCTAGGCCACGACCGGCTGCTCCGCGAACGCGGGCGCCTTTTCCAGCGCCTGCCACACCTGGTACAGCGCACGCGGCACGTGGAAACATCCCTTCCATTTACCGCCCTTCAGTTCCAGCAACGGCTCACCGCGACGGTTCAGATAGCCGAACCATTCAGGATGCTCGTTGTCTTTAAAGTGCTCCCAGGTATAAGCATGCACTTTTTCGAACCACGCCTTGCAGGCTTCATTGCCCGTGAGCTGCCAGCCTTTGGCCAGGAACACCAGCGTTTCCATATGCACCCACCAGAGCTTCTGGTCCCATTCAAGTTGTTGCGGTGGCTGGTTTTTGATATCCATGAAATAGAGAATGCCTCCGTATTGTTTGTCCCATCCGTATTCCAGCATATCCAGACCGATCTTCACCGCCCTTTGAATAAGCGTTTCGTCCTTCAGCCGCACGCCGAGGTCCATAATGAACCACATGGCTTCAATCGCGTGGCCGGGATTGATCAGGCGGCCTTCGAAGGAATCGGAAAAGCTGCCGTCTTCATACACATTTTCCAGTACAAGGCCGGTATCTTTCTGATAGAATACGTTCATCACTTCTTCCAGCACCTCGGGAATGAATTCGTTCACTTTCTCGCTGCCAAGGATGTGTTCCAGCTCCAGCGACAGGTTACAGAGGATCATCGGCAGGGCGAAGTTCTTCAGGTTGCGGGTGCCTGGGACATTTTTCGTGTAGATGCCTTTCGGGTTGTTGCGGCGTTGCAGGATATTGTCGAACGTTTCTTTGGCGATCCTGTAATATTCCGGTTTCGGGTCGATCTTGTATAATGCGCCAAAACCCAGTGCGGCAAAGCAATCAGAAAAGATATTGTAAGGCTGGATGAGCGGTTGTCCGTTCTGTGCAAGCGAAAAATACCAGTTGCCCTGCGCGTCCCTTCCGTGCTTTTCCATAAAGGCGGCGCCATGCAGCGCCATTTCTTTCCATTGCGGGTTCTGCGTCACCTTATCGTACAACATGGCGAACATCCATACTTCACGGCCCTGCAGCCACATGAACTTATCTGTATCAAACACATTCCCCGCGCGGTCCAGGCAGGTAAAAAACCCGCCATGCTGCTCGTCTTTTGAATGATTGATCCAGAAGGGTAACACGTTTTCCAATAACTCTTTCTTGTATAATGCGGCTAAATGTTTCATTTTTCGATTGTAGATTAAATGGCTATTTCAACCCTTCCAGGTATTCTTTATAGCGGTTGTATAAATGTCCGGCCTGCAGGTAGGCAGATTGCGGGCTCATAAAATGCGGGAACTCGAAGGTGACGGCTTTGTCGTATCCGGCCAGGCGCGCCGCTTCGAGCTTCAGGCGCAGCTTTTCGAACTTGATGGGCAGGAACTTGATGGGCATGTCCCTGTCGAAAGATTCCGCGTTCGTCCAGCATTGCATCCCGAATTTGTCCGCCATCCTTTTGTTGACGGCGAAGAATTCGTGCAGCTCGTGATAGTCGATGTGCCCGTCCTGGAAAGCAACGGCATCCACCGCGCCGCGTACGCCATCAAATATTTCGCTCCACTCTTTCTCATGTTCCTGTACGGAAACGGCGTCTTCTTTCGTGAGGCCCGCCGATGCGGCCAGCACGGCTTTCTTTCCGTCTATCCAGGGGGAGATGAATGTAAAGAGGTCGTTGCTGACATCCTTGCACTGTTTGCCGAGGGTGCTGAAAGCTTCCACCGCGCCTTTTGTACGGCGGCTGATCTCCATGCTGAGGTACCAGCCTTTAAAGCTCTTATAGTGGCCGTATTGCTGCCATACTTCGTCTATCACATAGCGGTTGGCATCTATTTCCGGCTGCATATTGCCGGTATCCCAATAGTGACCGCTGTCGTACAGGCCGAAGTAGAACTGCATCCCGTGCTTGTCCGCCAGTTCCAGGTACATCTTCACCAGGTCCACCGGCGGTTCGTAGCAGCCGAACTGCTTTTGCAGGTAGGCGGAAGGATAGGTGATGAAACGGCGGTACCCGCTGCGGATCAGTATCACCGTATCGATGCCGATGGCCTTCATATGACCAAAATCCCGGTCCCATTCCTCACGCCCCCAGTTCTGATGGGGGATATCGTGACTGATCTCGTCCAGGAAAGTGCCTGTTATTTGCATGACTACAATTGTTTTTTTGTTTTTAACCAGGCTACCCAGTCCACATACGCTGCCGGCAACAGATGGATGCCGTCTTTCGTATAATCCGCTTTCAGCGCACCATCCGCGTCCGCGAACAGCTCATGCAGGTTGAGGTACATGAGCCTGAATTCAGCGGCCAGCTTTACGATCCCTTCGTTCAGCGCTTTCACTTTGCCTGCTTTGTTCTTCAGGTAATCGTACGCCAGCTTGCTGTCGTTCATGGGCAATACGCTTTCCACGATGATCCTTGTTTTGGGGAGGCCCGCTGTGAGTTTTACAAGGATTTGCCGGTAATTGTTCAGTATCACTTCCGTGGGCAGCCCGCGGCCGATGTCGTTGATGCCGATGAGGAGGAACAGCTTTTTCGGGCGCTGCTGTATGATGCCGTCCAGGCGGGCGAGCACGCCGAAAGTGTTATCGCCGCCGATGCCGCGGTTCGCCACCTTGCGGCCGGGCAGCAGCTCATGCCACTCCCCTCTTTCGGTGATGCTGTTGCCGAGAAAGAGGATATCCGCCGGCTGGTCATTCAGCTGATCGTAGAGTTCCATTCTTCCTTCGTAGTACCAGTTGGCGTAGCTGCTGTCGATCTTCGGCTGGTCCTGCGCAAAAGCGGCGGCAGGCAGCAGACAGGCGGTATACAGGAGTAATCGTTTCATGCTTATAAATATTTTTTGCTCCGCAGATAATTGACCCAGATGGTGTATGCCCCGATCTTCAGATGCAGGCCGTCCGGCGTGTCCTTTCTTTTCAGCTGCCCTTTTTCATCTGCAAAAGGCTCGTGCAGGTTCACATAGGCGTACCCGTTATCCTTCGCGAGTTGTTGCAATGCTTCATTCAGTTTGGCCACATTGGCGTTGGTCACTTTGCGGAAGGGTTCTATCAGAATGGTATCGTTCACCGGCAATACGCTTTGCAGGTAGAGCTTTGTTCTGGGCGATCCATTCTTCACCATGTTTACCATACGGCGGTAATTGTTGATGATCACATCTACCGGCACCTCGCGTTTCAGGTCGTTCACGCCGATCAGCAGGAAGATCTTCGCGGGCTTCGTGGCAACGATCTGCGGCAGGCGGGCCAGTACGCCGAAAGTATTGTCCCCGCTGATACCGCGGTTCTGCACGGGTTTCCCCGGCAATATCTCGTTCCATTTTCCCGCTTCGGTGATGCTGTTGCCGAGAAAAACGACTGCTTTCTTTTGAACGGGCAGCGTGGCGAACAGCTCCTGCCTTTCTTTGTAATGTGAATTGTCGTATGTGCTGTCCACGGACTGGGCGCTGACGCCGGAGATGGCGGCCAGGCTTAGCATCAGACCAAATAGTACGTATTTCATCTGTTAATATTTAATTTTTTACGGGTCAGATGGAATCTCGCATTAATCATGCTCGTTTTCATATCAATCTATTGTACCTGTTTATATTTTTCATCGGCTTTCCCAAGACGGTCCCACCAGTTCTTTTTCAACAGCCAGGTGGTGGCAATAAAGATGATCACCCATCCAAGCATCCGGTAGTTCTCGCGGATCATGAAATAAATGGGGATCACTACCTGCGCCATCTGCCAGATAATGCCAATCACGATATTGAACATATCCCTTTTGAAATCCTTGTTCGGCACAAAACCGGGATCTTCATCCATGACCGCTTTTTTCACCGGCCCCCAGAAGCCCCAGGGATTGGTCTGTTTGTAAAATGCTTTCACCGCTTCCATGTTCACGAGCGGCGACATATAGGTGCCGACGATACAGCCGATGAAAGAGAACAGCAGGATCAGCGGGAACACATAGATGTCCACGATCTCCGGGAAGAAGAACAGCTTGATGGTAGAGCCGATCAGGCCGAACAGCATGCCGTAGAAATAACCGTAACCGGTGAACCGCCACCAGAGCCATTTCAGGAAGTTGGCCGCGGCATATCCACCGTACAATGCCGAGGTGATCCAGAGCGTGAGCTTGTTCAGCGAAGCGCCCATGAAACCAAAGAGTATGCCCACGATCACCAGTACCAGTGAGGAGATCACGCTGATGCGGATGTATTTGGCGTTGGAGGCTGCCGGGTTGATGTATTTTTTGTAGATGTCGTTCACAATGTAAGCAGGCGCCGCATTCACGAAGGCCGAGAAAGTACCCATGAAAGAGGCGAGCAGACCGGCCAGCAGCAACCCTTTAAATCCGGCCGGCACAAATTTGGCGATCGCTTCCGGGGCGATCTTCTCAAAATCGATGTTGCTGCCCTGTGCGCCGAGTTCGGTTTGCAGGTACACGAGCGCCAGCACGGCAAAGCCGGCCACCATCAGGTAGCGGGGAATGTACATCACCCAGATGGTGGTGAAGCTCATCTTCGCGGCGTCGCCGGGGGTGCGGGTGGACAATACCCGCTGCATGTCATAGCTCGGCACGGGACCCGCGATGGAAGCAAAGATGCCTTTGAATAACATCATCATCATCAGAATACCGAACAGCCCGAAACCGTCTGATGCGATCTTCCCGTCTACCGCGGGGAATGGCGTGCTGCTCCAGTTCAGGTCAAGGTTCCAGCCAAATGAAAGGTCTTTCCAGCCCGCGGGAATGGCCGCATTCACCTGCTCCGCCGTAACGGCCGTATAAGCGATGTAACCTATCACGAAACAGGAAACGGTCATGATGAGGAACTGCATCACTTCCGTGGCTACCACGCTGTACATGCCGCCTTTGATCGTATACAGGGTGGTCATGATGCAGAGGATGAGCGCGTAGCTTCTTTCAGAACTGAGGTAGAAATTGCCGATCTGTACCGACAAATCCCAGGGCAGGATGGAAGTGGAAAACTTGCCGATCCCTTCAAAGAAGTAAGCGATGAAGCCGATCACGCTCACGATGGCGAACACCACGATGATGATATGCGAAAGGCGGGCGCCTTTGCCGTCGCCAAAGCGGAAGGTGATCCACTGCGCGCCGGTCATCACATTGGAGCGGCGCATCCAGATGGCGAGGTACACGAATACGAATACCTGGTTCCAGACAGGCCACAGCCACGGAATGAAGGCGCTTTTCAGGCCGTAGATGAACAGGATGCTCACCGTCCACATCGTACCTGAAATATCGAACATACCGGAAGCATTGCTCAGCCCCAGCATGTACCATTTCATTTTGTTACCGCCCAAAAAATAGGATTGCAGGTCTTTCGACGCCTTCTTCGCGATATAAAATCCGATAAAAAGAATGGCGATGATATAACCAATGATAATCCCGATATCTAATACACTTAATGACATGCTGATTGATTTATGTTTTCCAGTACCATTTACGGTTGACGAAGAAAATGGTAACGACCGATACGATGCCGGTGAATAGCAGGCCGCGCAATACGCCGAGCCATACATTATTTTCCAGCGCGCTGAAGAGCTGTATAGCGCCGGTAAGATGCAGCAGCGGCAATAACAGCAGGTTGCCCGTTACATAGGCCACCATCGGATTTCTTCCGTTGGCGGCAAGGTAGCGGATGGCGGCGGTGGCGCGGCCAAAGTGCTCCAGGATGCAGAAGCCGAGCAATACCAGGAAAGCCAGGCCGCCTGTTACGAAATAATAGGCGTAATTGGACGGATCTTTTTTAATGCCTCCCTGCGTGCTGTCGAAGCACAGCCCCAGCCATAACAGGTAAATGCCCGCCTGCAGAAAATTCTTCCAGCTTCTCACCGGCGCCGATATGCGGTTCGATAACACCAGCATGAAAGTGCCGATAGCAACGGACAACGACAGGTTCACGAGCAGCCAGCGGGACTGCAACCCTACCAGGTTCACGATCACCAGCAGCAGCGCGCAAGCCGCCATCAGCATCCATTTGCGTTTATCCGCCTCCGTTTGTTCCGGCGTCTGCAACAGCAGCCACTCTCCGGCAAAGGTACCGGGAATGATGATAAACAGGTACTTGAGGTAGTAGAACTTGTACATCCAGGGCAGCGGGGACCAGCTGAACAGCTCCTGCGCCCATCCTTCCGCGATGAAGATGGCTACTATGAATGGCAGGATACCAATGCGCACCAGCGGATGACGGCGGGTCAGCCACCAGGCCGCGGAGCCGAAAAAGGCCATATTGGCCAGTACAATGATGATGACATCACTTTTATAGATGTCAAAACCCGGCTGCAGGTACAGGAATACAATGCCCGCGGCGAAGGCGGCAATTTTAAAGAGTAGCATCCAACGGGATTCCGTGCGGATGAACATGAAGGATAATAATATGAAGCAGGCGATGGAAACAAGCTGCTCCGTCCATCCGGGGCCGGGAGATTGCACCCATGCCCTTGCATGGAGCGTGAATACGGCAAAGAACACCAGCAGCGCATAACGCAGCAGGATGTGCCCGGATACTTTGAATGCGGATGTCTTTTTTCTGAGCGCCAGCGGAATGGCCGCGCCCATGCTAAACAGGAAAAAAGGGAACACCAGGTCTACCCACGTCAATCCCGGAAGCGCCGGGTTGAACTGGTGGGAAGGCGGCGGTGTTTGTGCATGATACATCCAGCCGGGCAGGATGCCGAAGGCTATGCTGCTGGAAAGCACCATCGCCAGGATGGCAAAGCCGCGGAGTGCATCAAGACTGTTACTTCGGTTCATACTCATGTTCGTTCATAAAAGGGGCTGACCATCTGCGTCAGCCCCTTTCTTTGCTGCCTTTCTTTATTGCTTTAAACCGTTTTTCACTGCGTCCCACAGAGGCTGTTTCAGGCGGTTGTATTGCGGAGCGTAGATGTGTACGATGTCGAACAGCATAACGCCGCCGCTGGCTTTGCCCAGGATGTACTGGATCGCTTTTGTGATCTCGCCCTGGTTGGCCCAGCTTACATTGCCCATATCGATGCTGCCGTAGAGCGGCATTTTATTCTTCGTGATATACATGCCGCCGTTCAGGGAACCTTCTATGCTCCACCAGTGGTATTTCAGGGAAGCGGTAGCGGGATTGTCCGCCAGGCGGATCTGTGTGAAATAGTTGCCGGTCATCAGCAGATCGAGCTGCTCGCCGTAGCCGGTTTCACCGTAACCCGGGTAAGCCCAGTCGAAACGCACTTCCTGGTCGTTGAAGGGATCGTAGTCCTTGCTGGCCCAGTTCACGCCTACCTGGTAGTAGGTGGTGTACCATGCGCCCACGTAGGTGCCGAACTTGATGTTGGGCTTCACGCTTTTCACCGCGGTGCGGGCTTTGATGAAGAAGTCCTGTATTACGGAGCAGCGGTACATCAGCCATTTCTTATAATACTTGCCAGTGGTGGCGGGCAGGGTCTGACCGTTGCTGGACCGCCAGGTGGTCACTATATCCTGCGGGAACTTCATCTTTTTCGCTTCCGTATCGTTATACTTCTCTTCGAGGTATTTGATGAATTCGCTCTTTGAGAAATCGGAGAAGTCCGCGTCGATGTCCGTATAACGGGCATAATCCAGCATGATACCATCGAAGGCATATTTAGTGGCGATCTCCTTGATGATGTTGAGCGCGCGTTCCTGCACAGCGGGTTGGGCAGGGTTTACGAATGCGTTGCGGCCGGTGGAAGTCACCGGTACGCGGTTGCCGTTCACATCGCAAACGATGGTTTCATATTTGCTTCTGAAATCCGGATCATCGAATACCGTTCCGATATTGCGGCCGCCGTCACCTTCCACGAAAGTGACAATAGAGCCGAATACCTTGAATCCGCGCTTGTGCGCTTCCTGGAGCATAAAGCCTACGTAGTCCACACCGGCGGGGATAGATTTGCCATCCATGGAAGTGACCTGTTTGGCGATCGCGCTGGGGTACATGGTATACCCGCTGCTGCCTTTCACGTCTACCACCAGTCCGTTCACACCTACCTGCTTCAGCGTGTCCAGCACTTTCTTCAGTTCCGCCGTATCGTTCAGGCGCCCGTAGGTGCCGAACACGTTGGAGCGTGCGTCTACCCAGGCCAGCACGTCGCGCTGCGGATCGGGCGTAACGGTGGTATCACCACCGCCCGGACCGGGCGGTGGTGGAGTGTCTGATTTCTTGCAGCTCATAGCCAGCGTGAGCACGATGCCGAGAGAAAGAACAATATGTTTCATGCGTTCATTTTATTTTCTACGGGCCGCACGGAACCGGAGGTTTCATGCGTTCATTTTATTTTCTGCGGGCCGCACGGAACCGGTGGTTTCATGCGTTCATTTTTATTTTTTTATTCAGATCAGGGTGCGTACACCGTAAATTCATGGGCCATCACGCCGCCGTTGGTCAGCAGGGAATACACCTGCATCCTTTCTTTGTTCTGCGAGAACCCTACGGCAATATCCGCCGTACCGTTGCCATTATCTCCACCCGCAAACTCATCGGAAACGAACACGTTGAAAGAACCGTAGTTCGGATCAGTGAACGGCGTGGATATTTTGGAGGTGCTGGTGATATCAAAGAGGCACATGTTCACCTTGTTCAGGCTGTAATCCTTATATGTCAAAACAGCGAGGTAGGTGGCGTTATTGAAATGCACGTAGGAAGTAGGCATGTGGAATACGCCGTACACGCGCGTGTCGTAGGAGAATGCGGTGATTCGTTCGTGTGTGGTACCGTTCACCAGCGCAATATCAAACTGGTAGTTGATGAAGTAGTTGGCGTTCGCATCGGCGGAAACCGGCTGCGCTTCCGCATAGTAACCGAAGGAGCTGGCTCCGTTGGCAAGGCCCTGGTAGGCCATTACTTCCGGCGTCTGGCTAACGAGCGCACCGCCTGCAACTCTCCATTTGTAGATGATATTGGAAACGCCGGCTGGCGCCATAATGATCGCATTGCCATCCAGGTTACCGTAGACGTTCATCCTGCGTCCAACGCCGCCATCACCGGAAATGCCGGCGGGGTTGTTGTTCGTCCATTCCAGGAATTTCACCGGAGCATTGTCCATTGCGTCATTGTATTTGTACAGAATGAACTTGGCGTTCTTCGGCGCCCAGGAAGCAGCCAGCAGGTGGCCAACACTATCTTCCACCATCTGGAAAGAGAGCTGGGAACCGAAGGGGCTCGGAATATCTCTCACAAACGCAGCGGTAAAACGGTTGTAAACGCTGAATTTGGAGGGATTCGTTCTCCGGGTGATCACGATATTGTCGCCACTAACGGCCAGGCCCACTTCATTGATCGAGCTGAAGCCCATTTCGCTGCCGGTCTTCGTCCACAGCTTACGGTTGATGCCGATGCCGTAGTCGAGCTTAACAGGTTCAGCCGCGCGAAGGGTATATGTTTTAGCGACGCCGTCCACACCCGTAATAGTAAACGGTACAGGCTGCGCGAAGTCGGCCGCGCCGTCCTGCGCAATAGAAGCGGTGGAGTGACGGTTGATGGTATAGGAGATCTTTGCATTCGTGAGGGTCACGCCCGGCAGCACATAGAAAAACACATCGCCGGAGGGTTGCACTACGCCTTCGATCTGCTGCTCTTCTCCGTCTACATCTGTATAGGTCACCACAATTTTTTCAATCGCGGTGTTCCCTACTTTTTTAGCCATGACCACATAATTGCGCTGCTGGCCGGTGCCGGAGGTCACAGTGATGGGATAAGGATTCCGCAGGTCGGTGAACCCGCCCAGGGCCGGCGTCAGCTTTGCATCGGAAGGAATGGTCCCCCGAAGGATGATCCTGCTCAGGTCGGTTTCATTATCCGTGTCTTCCGGATAGAAAAAGGGAATATCAAAGTAGATGGTATCGTTGCTGATGCGGGGATTGAAAAGGCGTTGCCCGCCGTTCCCGTCGTTCGTTGCGTAGATGTCGCTGAGCAGGTTCTCTTTGCTGCGCATCACGGTGTCTGCTTTGCGGCAGGACGCAAAAGTGCCGGCTGCTGCAATAGAAAGTATGATAAGTGAATGGATACGTTGCATGTAGCTGTTTTTTTTGGTGAACAGAAGCTTGATTACCAGCCGTCGATTTGGTCCAGGGCGTCGTTGTTCTGCAATTCATTGACGATGATCGGCATGTAGTACAATTCAGGCGTGAACTGGCGGTCCGCATTGTCGGCGCTTATTTTTTCGTATTTGAAGCCGGTGCCTTCCGCGCTGACCCTGTGGCCGGAGAAGCGCACCTTGTTCAGCACGGTATGGGCTTTGCGCCAGCGGCGGAGGTCCCAGTAACGATGGCCTTCAAATGCCAGCTCTACCTTACGTTCATGCTCGATAGCCGCCATCAGCTGCGCGGGCGTGGAAGCCGGCGTATTCGGCAGGCCGCGTTTTTCACGCAGTGCATTCAGCGAGTTTTGTGCGCCGGATACATCATTCATTCCTGTTTTTGCTTCCGCATCTATCAGCAATATTTCCGCATACCGCATTTCGATCCAGGGCTGTGTGCTTTTGTTCTGGATGAAGTTGGTGTTGGACTGGTCCAGCATCTTGCGTACATAATAACCGGTCACGGTCTTGCGCGGTTCTGTTGAAACGCCATATTCCATGATGCCTTCCGTGGCGCTGGATGGTGTAGTGTTGATGGTCCTGCCTTTCCAGGATGCGCCGTTATAAAGGATCGTGCCATAGAAACGCGGTTCGCGGTTGGCATAGGGATCGGCGGCCTGCGTGGGATTGCTCCAGGAGAACTTGGTGCCGTCGTTCATTTCAAACTCGTCTACCAGCTCCGCGGTGGGCACGCCATACACGAGGCACTGGCCGGGAACGTCACCCGGCGGTGTAAAGCCGAGATCGTACTGATGCGTGAACTGCGGGGCCACGAAGTCCAGCTTGAACACCGCTTCTTTGGTGTTTTTGTTGGTAAAGAGCGCGGCAAAATCTGATTCCAGCTCGTAATATCCTTCGTTGGCCAGTTTGATCACCTCACCGGCTGCATCGGCCGCATTTTTGTAGTATGCGAGGGCGTTGGCTTCGGGTACGCCGGTCAGCGGGTCCTCGTTGAATTGCTTCCGGTCGTACTTCGCAATGGAAGCTGCATAGAGCCAGGTGCGCGCGAGCATGCCGTATGCGGCGCCTTTGGTGGCGCGGCCAGCTTTTATGCCTGTTTGTACCGGCGGCAATTTTTCCGCGGCGTAGGTGAAGTCGGACGCAATGAATTTCCAGCAGTCATCCTCGCTGGAACGCGGGTTGTCCTTTACGGTATGCTTGGCGAGGTCGTCCATAATGATCACGCTGCCATGCAGCTTCACGAGCCAGAAGTAAACATATCCGCGTACAAAGCGGGCTTCCGCTTCATACTGATCCTTTTCCGCGTCGCTTACCACGGCGTATTTGCGCAGGCCGTCGATGAACTCGTTAATACGGCGGATGCGCGTATAGGCTGCCTGCCAGTAGTTGAGCTGCGGGCCGGCGGCGTTCACACGGGTGGCGTCTGTAGCCAGGATATTCACCGTACCGTTACCCGCGGTGGAGGAGGTATATTTCATGATGTCGGTCAGCGCATCGGTGGCATTGCTGTAGCCGATGGGGAACTGTCCGAATTTGAATGTCTGGAATTCCGCATACAGGCCGTTCACATACAGCTCCATGTTGGCGGGATTTTTCCAGATCGCTTCTTCCGTATATCTGTCGGTCGGTGCTATGTCTATTTTACAACCGTGCGAGGCCATCACGATGCCGGCCAGCAGGATTGATTTTTGTATTCTTGAAGATATCTTGATCATCGCTGTTCTTTTTAGAATGAGAGGTTTACGCCTGCGGAGTACATCCTTTGCTGCGGATAGAAACCGTTGTTCACGTTCGGCATTTCCGGATCGAGGTATTTCAGCTTGTCCCAGGTCACCAGGTTATAGCCTGTTACGAAGATGCGCAGTGACTGGATATTGGCGCGGTCCAGCATTTGCTGCGGCACGTTGTAGCCGAGTTGCATGGATTTGAGGCGGAGGTAAGAACCATCCCTCACCCAACCGGAGTTGATGTGGGCGTTGTGCGCGGTCAGCTGTGCTTTGTAGGCAGACAAACGGGGGAATTCCGCATTCGGGTTATCCGGCGTCCAGGCGTTTTCCACGAGGAAGTAAGGCGAGTTGCCGTAGCCATAGAAAGATTTTGTGAAAGGGGTATTGTCATCCACACCGCTGGTGCCGCTGGAACCTTCGTAGGTACCGGCGAGGTTCACGCTGCTGAGCGCCGCGCCCTGGAACAGTGCGGAGAAATCGAAGCCTGCATATTTCAGGAACAGGTTCAGGCCGTACATGATCTCGGGCAGGTTGCTGCGGCCGATCTGTACGAAGTCGTCTGTACGGGTGATGCGGCCGTCGCCATTGATATCTACGTATTTAAAATATCCTGGAGCGATCACGCCTGCGGCCGGAGAAGCGCCGTTGCGGGCTTCTTCCCAGGTCTGGTACATACCGTCTGCCTTAAAACCGAACTTGGTGCCGAGCGGCTTGCCTACACGGCGCATCCATTCGGGCAGGGAGCTGCTTTCATCCAGACGAATGATCTTGTTGCGCGCCCAGTTAAAGTTACCGGTTACGCCATAAGTTACTTTACCGATGGTGTTGTTGTGGCGGATCTGCAGGTCGAAGCCGCGGTTGTCCATAATGCCGTAGTTCACGGCAGCGGGGTTGTAGCCGCCGTTGGACAGCGGGTACAGGTTGGCCTGTGATGCCAGGATGTCTTCCGTGAGTTTATAGAACCATTCAAAATCAAATCCCAGTTTACCTTTCAGGAAATTGGATTCAAAACCGACGTTCGTGGTGGTGGTGGTTTCCCAGGTTACGCTGGGATAAGGCGGAGCGCTCGTATAGATCGCATTTACCGGCTTGCCGCCGATCACCATTACAGGATCGGATGTCAGCTGGTAGGTTTGCAGATAGGTGAATTTGGGAATGGCGTCATTACCGCCTTTACCCCAGGATGCCTTTACTTTCAGGAAGTCGATCACATCGCTTGCCTTCTCAAAGAAATTCTCCTTGCTCACGATCCAGCCCGCAGCTACAGCCGGGAAAGCATTCCAGCGGTACTCCGGCGCAAAGTTGATGGAAGCGTCGTAACGGGTAGCCACTTCAAAGAGATATTTGCCTTTGTAAGCATAGTTGATACGGCCTACGTAACCAGCACGGGAATCGAGGCCGCTGCTGCCGGTAGGGCTGATGAAGTCTTCCGTAGCAGAGCTGCCGAAGTTGATCTCGTGAATGTCCGTCAGCGGGAAATTGGCCGCGCCGGTGGAGAACAGGTTGCTGTTATATTGTGACCATTCGTACAATGCCAGCACACTCACCTCATGATCTTTGTTGAAAGTATGGTTGTAGGTAATGCTCGGCTGGAAAGTGCGGCGGTTGTTCTGGCTGAATGACTGGCGCAGCGTGGTTTTGGTAATACCCGGCACCGTCGTGAGCAGCACATAATCGCCACTCACCTGGTCCCTTGCACGTCCCATGAGGCTATAAGGTGTTGTCCATCCTTTGTTTTCGTTGGTCGTTTTATCGTAGGCGGTCAGCAATTTTACTTCCAGTCCGTCCACCCAGGGAATTTTCGCTTTCAGCGTGATGTTCCCCTGGAATATGTTAGCCTGCTGGCGTTGATAACCGGAGTTCTGTACAGATGCGATCGGGTTCACCCATCCCGCATTACTGTTATACGCTACGGGCAAGCCGTTCGGCGCGTATTCCGGCAGGTTGGGCAGCATACGCACCGCCTGGTAGAAGGGGTTCAGGTAAGCGGTGTTATCGGGAGAGATACCCGGCGTGCGAACATTCTCCTGGCGGACAGAAAGGTCCAGCGCCACAGAGAATACGGAGTTCAGCTGCGCATCCAGGTTCGTACGAACGTTATAACGTTTGAAGCCGGTGTTTTCGATCACCCCGTCCTGGTCCAGCATACCGATATTCGCAAAGTATTTTATCTTTTCTGTACCACCTCTTACACTGAGTGCGTGGTTCTGCGAAAATGCGTTGCGGCCTACAAGCTTGCCTACCCAGTCGGTATTGCCAAGCAGCGGATTGGTGTTGGTGCCGTTGCGCACCGCATCGATCTGTTCCTGTGTATATACATACGGAACGGGATCGCCGCCGGTATGATCAAGGTAGTCGTTGTCCATATCCGTACCCCTGTTGTACCAGGTCATGTAATCCGGACCGTTGAGGAATTTCGGGAAACGGGTGTTCTGGCTGAGCGTAACGCCGCCGTCGTATGTGATCACCGGCTTTTGCAGCTTACCGCGTTTGGTGGTGATGAGGATGATGCCGTTGGCGGCTTGCAGACCGTATACCGCGGTGGATACGGCGTCTTTCAGCAAGGTGATGGTCTCTATCTCGTTCGGGTCCATACCTGAAAAGTTCGGGCGGGGCACACCGTCTACGATCACCAGCGGGCCCTGGTTGCCGCCAAAAGTGCTCACACCGCGGATGCGGAGCGTGGCATCGTCAGCGCCGGGGCGGCCGGACTGCTGCAAGGTCGTTAAGCCGGGCAGGCGGCCGGATAAAGCGTTGGTAATATTCATTACCGGCGCCTGTTTGATCTGATCGCTGCCGATCTGCACGGCGGAGCCGATCACGTTCTGCCTCTTTTGCGTACCGTAGCCGATCACCACCACTTCATTCAGGCCACTGGCGGTTTCGCCGAGCTTGATGGTGAGGTTGGCAATAGCGCCGGTCGTAATTTCTTTTGTCTCGTAACCGATAAAGCTAAATACAAGTGTAACAGAAGGTGCGTTCATCGAAAGGGAGAATTTACCGAAGACATCGGTCTTTGTGCCTTGTGAGGTGCCTTTGATCTGCACCGTAACACCCGGCAGCGGGCCTCCCTGATCATCGGTCACCGTACCGCTGACGGCGCCGGACTGTGCATAGGTCACGAGGGCCGGCGCAATCAGCATTGCCATGCATATCAGCCATCGTCCCATGTTCCTTTTGATTGATAAAAACTCCATAAAACAATTAGATTAGGTGAGTAGAGATTTATTTAAGATTTATTGTAGCTGGCCTGAAAAATTGACGTTGCGGTTGAACGGCCGCAGGTAGTGGTCGGTGAGTACGGCGGCGGCGCGGCGGTCCAGTTTCATATCCTCTGCCGGCCGGCCTTTTAGGGCAAGCTTTTGCCAGTCTGCCTCCACTTGTTGCCATGTTATTTTTACGCCTGCCTCGCTGAACAGCTCCAGCAGGTATTTCAATGTCAGCGGATCGCCGGAGGCGCCCCAGTAGTTGCGCAGCGGCTCAAAATACGGGCGCAGCCCTTCTGCCAGCTCGTAACCGCTCACCGGGCGATCCGGGTAGAACCAGGTCTGGTTCGCCCATTTGAAAGGCACGCCGGTCCCTTTCAGAATGCCGGTGGCGCCGATGCGCTGTATCGCCGCGAAGTGCGGATCGGTGCTTTCCACATCGATGTACGGCATGATGTACGCTTTCGCGTCCAGCAAAGCCTGCTGCACATCGCGGATAGCCACCTGCCGGGGCTGTACCCCTTTCTGCAACGCCAGTGCCGCGAGCGCGCCGGATGCCTGCCCGATGCCCAGCACAACGGGCTGCAGGCGGGTGGCGCCGTTCACGATATTGGTCACACTGATGCTTTTTTCCGCCACAATGAGGCCCTCCACTCCTTTCGGGATGAGGCTGCCAACGGGCACGTTGTAAGAAGGCACACGGATCTTCACAAAGTCGATCTTCGGCGCTTCTTTATTCTTATCGTGGTGATGATCGATCGTATAGTCACCAACGGCAATGCCTGTACGATACAGCGCTTCCGGCTGATCGAAAGGTTTTGCCACATGGTTCACCGTCAGCTGCGCTTCGCCTTTCACACGGCGGGACTCGCGGTGGTAAGGGATCATGGGCAACCTGTCCTTCGTCGGGAATTCATCGTCTGCGATGCCCAGATTTTTATAGCCGAGCACGGTTTGCAGATAATAGATGAAGCGCAGGCTGTGCAGCTTCGCGGCTTTGAGCGCTTCCGTTCTTTCGGCGGGCGTACTTTCAATGATGTTGAGATAATAATCGTTGCCGTATTTCGGCCAGTTGATCATGTATTTGTTGTTCGGAAGACGGCCGTACTGCATCATATGATGACAGTCGTTATTGGGCGAATCGAACGATGCGGGATCGGATACGTCGCAGCTATGCGCAAACTCCGCCGGATCATACCCTGCGGGTTGCGGAATGGTTTTGTCCGCTCCCTTGCCGTAATCTTTCAGCACCACTACATACGTCAGGTCCTGGATGATATCGTTGGCCTTTTCAGGCGCCTGCGCTTCGCCGGTTTCGCTGCGGGCATCCATCCCGATGTCGTACTTCGCGCCGGCGGCGGCCATTACATCGCCCAGTTCGGTAGCGTCGATCACCAGCTTTGCGTCGATCACGGATTTTTTCCGGCCTTGCTGAACGGTTACCTGCCAGCGGTCCCGCACACGGCGGATGGCAGTCCACCGCGTATTATATTGTATCTGCAACAACTTCTCCGCTCCGGCCATCTTCTTTAATATCTCATTCCCTACATGCGGCTCGAACAGCGTATTGCTGACCCACCCGGTGAACACCGCTTTTGCGCCGCCGTAGTGATCATACAAATGCCGGCGGAACTCGCCCCACAGCCCGGAAGGCATGCGGTGGTTGCCGTCAATGGCGGAAACGCCTGCGGAAGTCAGCATTCCTCCGAGCCAGCCGGTTTCTTCAATGATCAACGTGCGCGCGCCCATCCGCGCGGCCTGGATGCCCGCAGTAGTGCCGCTGGCGCCACCGCCCACGATCAGCAGGTCCACCTGCTGCTGTGCGTTCACGCTGGTAATAAAAAGACCGGATATCAGTATCAATAACTGAATGCGTTTGTGCATGCGTAATTCGTTACGTGTTGTTCAAATAATTTCCGGGCAAAAAATCCCCGGGCCGTAATTGACGGCCTGATCAGTAGCAATGAAAGGATGATTGAATGTTAGCGTATATCCGTCCCCGTTTTGCTGTATGTTTTTTTGTTGCGTATTAAAATGTCCCTCTAGCGTATATAATATTCAGATGTAGGTTGTGTTATCCAAATATTTAAAATGATTCCTCTAAATAAGAATATTTTTTACTAAAAGACAAGTACTTTTTAATAATTTTTTTTAATTAGAAAATAATTAACCGGAATTATGAGAAAAGTAGGGCCTCAAATCAAAATAATATTATGATATTCTTAACAGCCGGTTTATCGCGGCTAAAAATCATTAAAAACCTGTTTTTCCAGAAGAATTGTTTTTAATTTTTTTTAAAAAGATTATCTTTGTGTAGACAATACGTTTAATAATTGTGTGATCGGCTAAAAACTTTTTAAAAAAATCCTCTTTCCCCACTGATGAGTCAGCCAACATTCTTTGAAGAATTAAATAATGAAAACCTCGGCGGCGTTGCTTACAAGAACCTGAGCCTGAAGAAAAAGATCATTGCTTACTTCGCCAATATCAATAATGCCACTATTGCGGACCTTGCAAAGGAGCTGAATGCCAGCACGCCTAAAGTGACCCATTTGCTGAACGAGCTGCTGCAGGAAGGGCTGGTGCATGATTACGGCAAGGTGGACAGCACCGGCGGCCGCAGGCCGAACCTTTACGGTATGGCGCCGGATGCGGGCTTTTTCATTGGGGTGGAAGTGAAGAAATATCATATTAACCTCGGGCTGCTGGACTTCAAGAAAAACCTTGTCAAATTTGTGGAGAAGGTGCCGTACGACCTTCAAAATACGGCCGCGTCGCTGGACGAGCTGTGCAAGATCGTGGCGAAGTTCGTGGACGAGCTGCCGGTGGGCCGGGAAAAGATCCTGGGCGCAGGCGTGAACCTTTCCGGCCGTATCAACTATGCAACCGGGTACAGCTACAGCTTTTTTCATTTCGATGAAGAACCGCTGAGCAAGGTGATCGAGGCGCGCATCGGCATCCGCACCTTCCTGGAAAATGATTCCCGCGCCATGGCCTACGGTGAATTCAGCAGCGGTACGGTGAACAACGAAAAGAACGTGCTGTTCGTTAATCATGACCATGGCATCGGTCTCGGCATTCTCATCAACGGACAATTATATTATGGCAAATCCGGCTTCGCCGGTGAATTCGGCCACATCCCCTTCTTTAATAACGAGCTGATCTGCCACTGCGGAAAAAAAGGCTGTCTTGAAACGGAAGCCTCCGGCCAGGCGTTACTGCGCAAATTCCAGGAGAAGCTGAAAGAAGGTTTGTCCTCCGCCGTTATGCGCAAGCACAAGCAGCCGGAGCAGGTAACGCTGACAGACATCATTCATGCGGCCAATAACGACGATATGCTGGCGATCGAGCTGATCGCGGAAGTGGGAGAAAAACTGGGCAAAGGCATCGCCATGCTGATCAACCTGTTCAACCCCGAACTGGTGGTCCTCGGCGGCAGCATCTCCACTACGGGCGATTACATCCGCCTGCCCGTGAAAAGCGCCATCAACAAGTATTCCCTGAGCCTCGTCAATAACGACACACAACTGATCCTCTCCCGCCTCGGTGAAAAAGCGGGGATCATCGGCGCCTGTTTGCTGGTGCGGAACAAGCTGTTGTCACTCGCATAGCTGCCTGTTTCCGATGCGCGCGGCATCACCTTTGCCGCAATAACCCTATGCATTCCGGCGCAGGAATACTATATTGTGAGGATAAATATTTCCTATGAGCACAGCGTTCCTGCAAGTGCTGCTATCACTGGCAGCAGGCATCGGGTTGATCATACTGCTGACCGTTAAATTCCGCGTACATGCATTCTTCGCATTATTCCTCGCATGTTTTGTAGTGGGCCTGGGCGTGCAGCTGTCCTTCGCGGACACCATCACGGCCATGAAAAAAGGGTTCGGGCACATTTTGCAGAGCCTTGGTTTTGTGATCATGCTGGGCACGATGCTCGGCGTGATACTGGAACATACCGGCGCCACGCGGGTAATGGCCGCCGCCATCCTGCGCATGGTGGGGGAAAAACGCGCGGCTGCCGCGATGGGGATCACCGGTTTTATTGTGGGCCTGCCGATCTTTTGTGATTCGGGGTACATTGTGTTAAGCGGACTGAATAAATCTGTCGCGCGGCGCAGCGGCGTGTCTATCCTCGTGATGTCCGTTTCCCTGGCCGCGGGCCTTTATGCCGTGCATTGCCTCGTTCCCCCGCACCCCGGCGCCACCGCGGCCGCGGGGATCATCGGCGCGGACATCGGCAAGCTGATACTGGCCGGCGCCCTTGTAGCCATTCCCGCGGCCGTTGTGGGTTGCTGGTGGGCTGCATTCATGGGTAAAAAGATACCGGTAAGCGAGGTAACGGAAGAAGAAGGAACGGAGGTGCAGGAGATCCCGGATATCCCGGTGTGGAGGGCTTTTCTGCCGATCATCGTACCGATATTGCTGATCGGCCTCGGCGCTTTCGGGGATATGGCGGGCGGCATGAAAATATTTCATGTGCTCGGTGATCCGGTGATCGCACTGTTCATCGGCGTACTGCTGTCCCTCCGCAATTTCCGGAAAGATACCATGAGCAGGCTGATGATGGAAGCCGCGGAAAAAGCCGGCAGCATCCTGGTGATCATCGGCGCGGGCGGCGCCTTCGGGCAGGTGCTCTCCGCCACCAACATCGGCGCGCATTTTTCTGAAACATTCCACCTCGGCAATATCGGCATCATCTTTCCTTTCCTGCTGACGGTGCTGCTGAAAACAGCGCAAGGCTCGTCCACTGTCGCTATTATGACGGCCGCTTCCATCATCCAGCCACTATTACCGGCCCTTGGCCTTGACAGCGACATGGGCCGGCTGCTGTGCATGCTGGCGCTGGGAGGCGGTTCCATGATGATCTCCCACGCCAACGACGCTTACTTCTGGGTGATCAGCAAATTCTCGGGACTGGAAATGAAACCCATGCTGAAGGTTTATTCCGTCGCTACCATACTGATGGGACTTACTACTTTCTGCATGGTGTACCTGCTGTCCTGGTTCCTGCTGTAAACCGTTATGTTTATGGCCTGGCCTTTGCAGATCGTATATCATGCCCGAAGGTCCATCCATGATCATCCTCAAAGAAACGCTGGCGCCGTTCGCCGGAAAGAAAGTGCTGGCCGTCACGGGGCAGGCTAATATCGACTTTGAAAAGCTCCGGAACAAAACCCTCACCGGCTTCAAAACATGGGGTAAACATTTCCTCATTTGTTTCCCCCGCTTCACGGTACGCATACATTTCATGCTGTTCGGCTCCTGCCTGGTGAATGAACGAAAGAAGGCCATGCCGGGCTTGCGGCTGCAATTCAACAACGGCGAGGTGAACTTCTACGCCTCCGCGATCCGGATCATTGAAGAGCCGCTGGATGATATCTACGACTGGAGCGCGGACGTTATGAACGAGGCATGGGACCCCAAAAAAGCCCTCGCCAAATTGAAACGCGAGCCGGACATGCTGGTGTGCGACGCGCTGCTCGACCAGCAGATATTTTCGGGCGTGGGGAACATCATCAAGAACGAAGTGCTGTACCGCATCCGGGTGCACCCGGCCAGCACCGTGGGTGCGCTTCCCCTGCAGCAACGGAAAGACCTGGTGCGGGAAGCCGTACAGTACAGCTTTGATTTTTTACGGTGGAAAAAAGCGTACGAGCTGAAGAAACACTGGCTCGCACATACGAGGAAGATCTGCCCGCGCTGTGATATTCCGCTTGTAAAGGAATACATGGGAAAGACCAACAGGCGGACCTTCTTTTGTAATAATTGCCAGGTGAAATACGGAGGGAAGCGGCAGACTTAACACAAGCGACCGGTCAACTCTGTTTTCGCGGCCGTGTAAAGGCATATCAAACGTCACGGCGCCATGGTGTGGTGCACCCCTTTACCGGCTCTCCGAAGCGATCAGCACGATCTTCACAAGCGCAGTAGCCGTCAGCTTCACCGGCCGGGTACCGTCGGCGCTCTGTACATCCAGGTAAAGCGTTCCTTCACCGTAAGAATACAGGTAAGTAACGCCGCCGAACACCTGTGGCAGGGCTTCGTAAGACGCACCGTCGTTAAACGATATGTCTACCTGCACACTACTGGATTCGCTGGAATAGGCATCCAGCTCCGGCATGTCTATCGCCACCTGGTAAGTGCCGCTGGCCGACGCCAGCTGCCACATGTCCGGCGTGATCTCTACAAAAACGGTTTTGTTGGGGATGATAACTTCCTCTGTTTTCGTGCAGGACGAAAAAAATATGCCGGCTGAAAGCATCGCAAAAATGAGGGAAATAGTCTTCATAAAACGGGTATTATTGAATCAATGTACTGTTGAATTCAAAAAGCGTGCCCCTATTTCCCGCGAGGGCCGGTTAACCTGTCTGCCCAGCGTCCAGGCGGCTGAAGAGCCCGTTTTCACCGGGCCTCGCTTTCTTGATGTACGAGCCTGCCGGTATTCATCGCAATGGTTTTAAGAGCGGATATTGCAGGTAGATAATAACGAGGTTCAGCAGCATGAAAGGCAATTCCACCGTGGCGCCTTTCAGGTCTTTAACGGACAGCTGAAGGCAGATGATGAGGAGGATGGTGGCGGCCATGATGAAATTGCCGGCTACAAAAGTACGCGGGATCAATATCAGGATCACGCTGGCCAGCGTAACCACCCCGAACAGCCTCACCGCACTTTTGCCCAGCTGCCACTTTTCAAACATGGACAACATTTCCGGTTTGCCGCTCCACATGGCCCATCCCTGCTTGCATCCCATAAAGGCTACGAAAATGATCAATACTGCACTGACGATTTTGATCAACATAGTATCTGGATTTGGTTGTTGCTTCCCGAAAATAACGCATTTATCAGGTAATGGCGCAATTCCAGCGGTAGCATTTTTATAATCTACCAATTTGATAGACTGATTAATTCCCTTACCTTTGCTTCGTTTTTACGAATTTTAAGAGTAACTTGAAGCAATCTTTATTGAGTTTCATCTGTCCCCGAAGATGCTTTTATCAACCAATCATTAGGCATGGCTGAGATTTTGTACACGCAGGAATATTGGCGCCAACTGCAAAAAGGCAATACAGATGCGCTTTCAGCGCTATACCAGCTGCATTACATCGGGCTTATCAATTATGGCGTGAAGCTGACCGGCGACCGGGACCTCGCGAATGACTGTTTCATTAACGTATTGCTGGAGCTGTGGGATAAAAGGCATACGCTGCCGGATGTCACGAATGTGCGCGCCTATCTCAT
Organism: Chitinophaga cymbidii; assembly: GCF_007992715.1. Taxonomy (GTDB): domain Bacteria; phylum Bacteroidota; class Bacteroidia; order Chitinophagales; family Chitinophagaceae; genus Chitinophaga; species Chitinophaga cymbidii. The sequence goes on along the minus strand of NZ_BKAU01000002.1, from coordinate 512,031 downwards.
CACCTGCCTGCACCGCAGAATACTCCTCGAGATCCGCTCCGATAAAAGGCGGAACAACAGCCACCGCGAGATATTACCGGAAGAGCCCAGCGAAGTTTCCTATGAAGCATACCTGACCGCGCTCGAAGGCAATGATGAGTTCACCCGCCTGCTGGCCACCGCTTTCCGGCGGCTCACGCAACGGCAGCAGCAGCTCCTCCGCATGAAGTTCTATGAGAACCTGGATTACGACCACATTGCGCAGGCCTGCGGCATCACGAAAAGAACCGCTTACAACATCATACACGATGCGCTGAAACAGCTCAAGAACGAGCTGAAAGGATACGAACAGGCAACCGGGCTTACCATTCCCACGCCCACCCTGCTCATCCTCGGCATTTATTTTCTCTTCCAGTAAAAAAAAATCATTTTTTCATAGTAAAAGCGCCGGCTTGCTGCCTCTATAATTAAAAAAGGGGATGAACTACCTGCGTTTCAAGGCAGAAGACCTGGTCATGGATGAGTCTTTCCAGCAATATTGCTCGGGCACGAACCCCGCTGCGGTAAGGTTCTGGGAGCAATGGCTGAAGGAACATCCTGAAAAGAGCGAGCTGGTGAAAGTTGCAAAGACATTGTACCTGCGGCTAAACGGCGGACTGGATGAAGATGTTTTTGCCGCACACCACCGGCAGTTCAGCGAGGTGCTCGCGGCGCGGGGCATCCGGCCCGGCGAACAGGCGCCTCCGGCCAAAGTAAGACGGCTGAAAAACGGATGGGGCTGGTACGCGCTGGCTGTCGCCTCCGTGCTCATGCTCTTTATGACTACCTTGTGGTTGCAGCCGGAAAGGCCCGCGCAGCAAAGCACGGCACCGGAAGATACCCGCGTTGCCTATGTGAGCAAAGCAGGAGAACGGAAGTCCTTTCAGCTGCCGGACGGCACCAAAGTAGTGCTGAACGCCAGCAGCACCCTGTACCTGGAAGACAGCTTCAACACCGGCAACCGTTCGCTGACGCTGGATGGAGAAGCGTTCTTTGACGTAGCGCAGAATGCCTCCTCCCCCTTTGTGATCCATACCACCGCCATGGACATCACGGTGCTGGGAACGGCTTTCAACGTTAAAGCCTACAGGAACGACGAAACAAATGAGACCGCCCTCGTAAGGGGACTGGTAAAGATCTCCCTGAAATCAAACGATCATCAGCTGCTGCTGCATCCGAACGAAAAAGTAATAGTACCGGTTGGCAAAACGATCATCCGGAAAGTAAAACTCATATCCGACAATCGTCAAAAAATACCTGAACCGGCCATTGACTATGCCATCGCGTCCCTCACGCACATTCCGCATGACACTACCGCCGTTGAGCTGTCATGGGTAGACAACCGCCTGATATTCGCCGATGAAAGCTTTGAAGAGATCGCCAGGAAACTCGAACGCTGGTATGACGTAGAGATCAGGTTTGAATCAGAAGCGCTGAAGCAATACAGGTTCACCGGCAATTTCAACAAGGAAAACGTACAGCGCGTACTCGAAGTGCTGCAGCTCTCCAGGGATTTCAGCTTCCGGTTTGAAGACAACCATCATCTCGTCCTGAATCAATAAAAGGCATGTAAACGGAATGGTGACACATTCCCGCATCATACATCAGACATGAACATAAAAAAGAGGGAATGGTGACACATTCCCTCAGAAGTCCAAGTTTGGAAACAGGATCTGCTTGACATCCGAGCCTGTTCCCTTTTATTAACTATAAACCTGTACGAAAGTATGCAAAAAAACCAACTTCCAGGCTGGGGAAAGGGATTCCCATTAGGATTGATCAACGTAATTATGTTTATGAAACTGACCGTTTTCCTGACGGTGTTCGCCTGTCTGCACGTCAGCGCCAAAATCTATTCACAGGACACAAAGATCTCGCTTAATCTGAAAAGCGTATCGATCCAGCATTTGTTCCGTGCCATTGAAAAGAAAACGGCTTATCGTTTCGTATTCAGCAATGACATCATCCCGCAAAACATGAAGGTCAGTATCGATGTGCAGAATACCGCGGTGTCTGAAGTACTGAGCCACGCGCTGGACCGCTCCAACCTTGATTTCAAGATGCTGGAGAACGACATGATCGTGGTGGCGGACCGTGATAACATCCGCCAGGTGATCCGCGTCAGCGGCCGCGTGCTGGATGCCAGTGGCCAACCGCTGGAAGGCGTGAGCATCACCATCAAAGGCGGCAGCGGCGGCACGTTCACGGGGGCGAAGGGCGTTTTCGCCCTGAATGTTCCCGATGCCAATGCAGCGCTGGTGTTCAGCTATGTGGGGTTGGAAACGCAGGTCATTGCCCTGAATGGCCGGAAAACGATCGATGTGGTGATGAAGGGCGCGCGGCAGCTGGGGACCGTCACCGTTGTGAATACGGGCTTCCAGACGCTGAACAAGGAACGGGCTACCGGTTCTTTCGGGTATATCGATAAAGAACAGCTGGCCCGGCCGACCACCAATATCGCCAGCCGCATCATCGGCACTACTGCCGGCGTACAGGCGACACTGGATGTGGATGGCAACCCCACATTTGAGATCCGCGGTAAATCCAGCCTTTATGCCACCGCCCGCCCGCTCGTGGTGGTGGACGGATTCCCCATCCAGGGGGATTTCAGCACCATCAACCCGAACGACGTGGAAAGCGTGACCGTACTGAAAGATGCCGCCGCTGCGTCTATCTGGGGCGCCCGCTCCGCCAACGGCGTGATCGTGGTGGTGACCAAGAACGGCCAGCGGAACAAGCCGCTGAATGTGGAGTTCTCCGCATTCACCAAAATGGGCCGCAAATTCAACCTGGATTACGTAAATCCGCTCGCCACATCCGCCGAAACGGTAGACTACGAGCAGCGCGCTTTCAACAAATGGAGCGCCCGCGTCAATCCCGGTGTGCTGAACACCGGCTACTATTTCGCCTGGTCAGAAGCCACCATCGCATTGAGCGAAGAATACCTCGGCTACATGACCGCCGCGGAAAGGCAGGCCGTGCTGGACCGGCTGTCCCGCCAGAGCAACAAACAACAGATCCGCGACCTGCTGCTGGCAAGTCCCGCCACGCAACAGTATAATCTCAGCCTCTCCGGCTCCACCGGCAGAATGACGAATATGCTGTCCATGCTCTTCGAAAATAACCAGTCCAACTTCAAAGAAACCGGCTACCAGAAATACCTGCTGAACTTCCGCTCCACCGCCAACATCACCAAATGGCTGGACCTCCATGTAGGCGGCATGGTGAACTACAACAAGGAAAAGAACAACGGCGTTTCCCTGCAGGATATCCAGGGCATTTCACCTTACGAAATGCTGAAAAACGAAGACGGTTCGCTTACCAATATCCATCAGTATTATTATCCGATCATCGACCGGTTTGTACCCACGGAGCTGTTCCCGTATTCTGACTGGACGTACAATCCCGTACAGGAAATACAGAACCGCGACCGCACCGTTACACAGCTGAATGCCCGCCTCCAGGCCGGTATCACGCTGAAGCTGCTGAAGGGGCTGACGTTCGACAGCAAGCTGCAATACGAACTGTTCAATTCCTGGGACCGGCAGTTCAACAATGAAAATACCTATTACGTCAGGAACCGGGTCAATACCGCCACCACCTGGGACCAGGCCAACAACGAGATGACGCTGAACCTGCCGAAAGGCGGCATTCTTTCACAATACAGGAGCCGTACGCAATCTTACAACCTCCGCAACTCCGTCAGCTATAACAACTTCTTCGGCCAGGAGCATGAAGTGAATTTCATTGCGGGCGTGGAGATCAGCAACCGGGTGTCTGAAGGTTTCGGGAACCCGCTCACCTATGGTTATAACGATGAAACGCTGACCTCCGGCATCTTTCCGAACGGGCCCGGCGGCACCTTCAGTCCGATCAAAAACTGGCTGGGCAGCAACCAGACCTTCACCTATTCCAATACTTTCAGCTATACCACCAACCGCTACTTCTCTTCTTTCGCCAACCTCGCCTATACCTACCGGGGCAAGTACACGGTTTCGGGCAGCTTCCGTACGGACGCTTCCAACATCATCGCTGATGATCCGAAATACCGTTACTCTCCTTTCTGGTCCGCCGGCGCGGCATGGCAGATGCATAAAGAAGATTTCCTGCGCAGCGCCAACTGGCTCAACCGCCTGAACCTGCGCCTGACCTACGGTTACAATGGCAACGAAGACCGCTCTACATCTTTCAAACCATTGATATCCGCCAATCCCACACCGAACATCTACACGAACGACTATACCGCTGCGATATCCAGCTTCGGCAATCCCACCCTGCGCTGGGAAAAAACGGGCACCTGGAATGCGGGCATAGACTACAGCCTGTTTTCCAACAAGCTCTTCGGCAAGATCGATGTGTACCGCAAGTACGGGAAAGACCAGATCGCGCAGTTATCCATTCCCGCAGTGAACGGCACCACCACGCAAAAGCTCAACAACGCGGAGATCAGCAATAAAGGGATTGAGATAGAGCTTGGAACGATGCAGCGCATTGCCGATAGAATATCCTGGCAGGGCAACCTGAACTTTTCCTACAACAAGAACAGGATCGAAAAGCTGTTCGTGGCCACCTATGCCGCCAGTACCCTGTACAGCGGCGGCTCCGGCGCATATGTGGAAGGCTTTGACGCCAACACGCTCTGGCGCTTTGAATATGCCGGCATACACAACAAACAGCCGATGGTGAAAGGCGAAAAAGGCGCGTTGTACGATTTCGGCGCATGGACGCCGGGAGACGGCCGCGATTACCTGCTGAACATGGGCTCCACCGTGGCGCCGTATACACTCGGCTTCATGAACACCTTCCGCATACATGACTTCGACCTGTCCTTCATCATCACCGGCAAGTTCGGTCACGTGTTCCAGCGCATGGGCTTCAATTACCCACCCACCTGGAGCAGCCGCGTACTGCCGAACGTGAAGTATTCCGAAGTAGTGAACGGCGATCCTTCACAGATCGTACCATTGCCGCTGAACGACATCGAAGACCGGTATTATTTCTGGGACAGGTTCCACCAGTACCTGAACTATCTTATCGAAGATGCATCGCACATCCGCATGCAGGAAGTCAATCTTACCTACAACCTGAACAAGCGCACGCTCTCCCGGATAAAGCTGGATAACGTGCAGGTATTTGCGCAGGGGAACGACCTGTTCACCATCTACGCCAACAAAGCAAAAGAAGATCCGGAATATCCGCTGGGCACCATGAATCCTCAGCCAACACTGACGCTGGGCGTTAAATGCAGCCTGTAACCGGTTTTCGAAAAACTTAAATCAAGACTCATGACGATCAAACATAGCTATATACTTTTACTGGCGCTCGGCTTTTACTCCTGCGATTCGTTCCTGGACGAGCGCCCGAGCAAAACCTCCTCACTCGAAGTGACGAAGGTGTCCCAACTGGATGCCTTATTGAATAACCATGAAGCCTTTTACAAGGAAGGAAACCGTACTACGATCTATAGCAGCGACGACTACGGCCTTACCAAAGCCCTGTATGATGCAAGACCCGCTACATTTTCGATGGCGACGGTAGAGTTCGCCTGCTGGGATACAAAGTACCTGCCGGACGATACCCGCGAAGGATTCTGGAGCGGTGAATACAAGAAGATCTTCACCGCCAACATGGCGCTGGGTTTGGTAGACGCCGTGTCCGGTTCGGAACAGGAAAAAGCGATCGTGAAAGCGGACGCGCACCTGGTAAGGGCGTACAGCTATTTTGAGCTGGCCAATACCTATTGCCTTCCTTATACGGACGCTACAAAAAATGAGCCCGGCCTGCCCATCAAGCAGACCACCAGCTTTGAAGAACCGCTGGAACGCAAGCCCCTCGAGGCTGTATACGCCCTCATCGAATCCGATCTCGCCGAGGCATTAAAAATACCACAACCGCTCGTCCAGAACGGCCGCCCACGATACTGGCGCGCCAGCAAAGCCGGCGTGAACGGCTTCGCCGCCAGGTATTACCTCACCCGGAACAATTATACCGAAGCGCTGAAACATGCGGAGGCCGCGTTGAACGAATACAGCACACTGGTGGACTACAATACGGAAATGCATTATGGAAGAACGAGCGACGTAGTGATCAATCCCGGCACACCGGAATCGCAGACCGTTACCCTGCAATTCCCTTACACGCACGACAACCAGAGCGACCAGACCGACATGATCGGCTGGAAAGAATTCCTCTATTACAGGATGCTGAACCACGAATCCTGGTGGTACGTTCCCAGCCAGTCGCTGTTAGATCTGTACGACAAGGATCACGACCTGCGTTACCGCTATCATATGGTGGAAGGTTATTCTTACGACCGCGGGATGACCAAACCGGCCTACGATTATCCGGGATATGTTTTCTTCTTTAAAGACCGCATCCCCTCCGGCCCCACCGTAGCGGAAATGCTGCTGATAAAAGCAGAATGCCTGGCCCGTACGAACAAGGGCGGCGAAGCCATGACCGTGCTGAACCAGCTGCGTGCCAAACGCATGGAACCGGGGCCATGGGTGGACCTCACCGCTGGCAACCAGGACGACGCCATTGCAAAGGTGCTGGCGGAAAGAAGAAGAGAAATGCCTTTCACCCGCCGCTGGTTTGACATCCGCCGGTATAACAATAATGATTATCCGAATGATGATGTAGAGCTGAGCCGGGATTTCTATCCGTTTACCATATCTTCGGTGCAGGCCGACCAGCCGGTAATCAACTACACGCTGCCGAAAAATTCAAGACGTTTTGCCGCGCCCATTCCAAGAACTGAAATGATATCGAGCAACGACGTTATCACCCAGAATACTTATTAACCCGGGAGAGGCTGTATCAAAATTATTTCAACCGGCTTGAGAATCGCGTAAACGACAACTATCTCCATCCGGTGCCCGAATAAAAACGGGGAAATTTAATTTTGATACACCCTCTCTGCTGAAAAATCCATGACGATGAAAAATTTCACAGTATTTGCCGGCGGCCTGTTATGGCTGATCTCCGCAGGCTGCGCCAATGACCGGTCGTACGAGATAAACGGCTCGCTGGAAGGCGCCGGCAACGACAGCGTTTACCTGGTGGTAACGCACGGCCGCCAGCTGCCCGCCGATACACTCCGCACCGTTGCCGTAAACGGCGTATTCACCTTCACCGGTGAAACCGACAGCGTTCAGAACGTTACCCTGGTACCCGGAAGCATCCAGTCCCGCAAGTTCTTTTCGTTCTACCTGGAACCGGGCGACATCCGGCTTTCCGGGCATGTGGATTCGATGGATCATATCCGCGCCAATGGCACTTACAACAACGATCTGCAAACGCAGGTGCGGCAGGCGGAAACAAAGACCTACAACGAGATCCGCGCGCTTGCGCAGCAACCCGGCAATGAAGTCCGCATAAACGATCTCCGGGAACAGCTGAATAATAACAGGATCAGCTTCATCCGACAGCATCCGGATGCGATGGTAAGCCTGATGCACCTGTATGTGCTGCAGGACAGGGTGCCGCTGGACACCGCCATCGCGCTCTTTGCACGGCTCGCCCCGCCGCTGAAGCGCTCTTTCTATGGCCGTTTCATTGATGGAAGACTGGCCGCGCGGGAACGGGTGCGCATCGGCAATCCCGCGCCGCTGTTCGACGCGCTGGATGTGAACGGCAACCCTGTAAGCCTTGCCGCCCTGAAAGGGAAATATGTACTGCTGGATTTCTGGGCAAGCTGGTGCGTGCCCTGCCGCGCGGAGAACCCGTATGTGGTAGCGGCATACGAACGGTACAAGAACAAGGGTTTCACCGTCATCAGCGTGTCCCTCGACCATGACCGCAACAAGTGGACCGAAGCGATCGAAAAAGATCACCTCAACTGGACGCACATCTCCGAACTGAAAAGATTCGAAGAGCCCATCGCGCAGCTGTACGGCGTACAGCCCATCCCGGACAACTTCCTGATCGGACCTGAAGGAAAGATACTGGCGGCGAAGCTGCGCGGCGAAGAACTGGAAAAAACACTTGCCTCCTTCATTCAATAAAAACACAACCATGCAAAGAATACTGCTGACATTATTACTGATATGCGCCATTGGCTTCACCGCCTCGGCCCAATCTAACGGAAAGGAACCCAAGGCCACTCCTGAAGAAATAAAGGAGCTGAAAGCCGCCGTAGTAAAAGACCTCCGCAACCCCGAAGCCCACAGGGCCTATCTGAAGGCCGCCGGCGCGGAGAACAACGACGTAAAGAAACAATACGATCAATGGATCAAGGCCAATCCGCGGATGGTGGAAATTCCCTTCGCGTACGCGGAAGAATTGTACAGCCATGAGCTGCCGGCCGCCAAAGAATACCTGCTCAAAACAGTAGCCCTCGATCCGAAGAATGGTAAAGCCTGGCAGATGTTGTGGATAGATGCGGAAAGATGGGGCGACTTCGCCGGTGGCCGCGAATACCTGAAGAAAGCCACAGAAGCAGATCCCACCAGTCCCGATCATGCTTTCTATTACGCCAGCTCCTTTGAGCATGTGGATTCGGTTAAACACCACCAGCTGATGCTTTCCATCCCCGAGCGTTTCCCCGGCACGGAAAGAGGCGCGCAGGCGCTTTACTGGCTGGCGCACCGCACCAAAGACCCTGCTACGAAAATCTCTGTATATGAACTGGCCCGCAAAAAATATGATCCCTCCAAATCCAGCTGGACCGCCGGAGCGATGTCTAACTACTATGATTTCCTCCTGGTAAATAACATTGCCAAAGCCAAATCCCTGGCGGACGATATGGTAAAGCTGGATTCCCTGCGTGACATCAAGGGCTGGCAGCAACGCCAGCAGATCGCCGTGGCGCTGCTGGACGGCCAGGCGCTTTCCGCCACCGGTAAATACGCGGAAGCCCTCGAAAAACTGAACACCGTTGCGCCCATGCGGTACTCCTCCTCCAAAGTGGTGCTGCTGAAAGCAAAAGCCAAAGCCGCCGCATCCGCCGGAAACCGCAAAGCGGCTTACGACAGTCTGCTGCTGCACTACGCCAAAGATCCTACGGATGATATATACGCGGATATGAAAACTTACGCCGGAAAAGACGATGCCGCCATACAGGCGGATGTCTGGAAGCAACGGCAGTCCACCGCCCAGCCCGCCACCGCCTTTTCACTGGAAAACTACCTGACCTCCGGCAGAACATCGCTGCCGGACCTGAAAGGGAAAGTGGTGCTGGTAACGTACTGGTTCCCCGGCTGCGGTCCCTGCCGCGGGGAATTCCCTCACTTCGAGCATGTGGTGCGGAAATTCGGTAAAGATCAGCTGGCCTACATCGGCATCAATATCGTGCATGAGCAGGACCCGTACGTAGTACCCTTCATGAAGCAAAGCGGCTATTCCTTCACACCCGTACGCGACGAGCCCGAAAAACGCGGCAACCTCACCGCCCGCGGCGCGCCAACGAATTACCTGATAGACAAAAACGGGAATATCATATTCTCCAACTTCCGGACGGACGAGGATAATGAACGGACGCTGGAACTGATGATAACGGAGCTGCTGGACAAGTAGCCTGAACAAAAAAGCCTCCTGCGTGGAGGCTTTTTTGTTTAATGTATCCGTCTAAGCTTTTCAAGGTAAGCATCTATATAAGCCTGCTTCGTCACTTCATTTAAAGCTGAACCCCGTACCATCGTTTCTGCCGCTTCCTGATAAGTGCAGACTTGCCTGATGATCCGCTCGGCCCGCTTTTCCATTAGCCCCATTTTATTAGCCAGCATTTTGAAATCAGGTAATCCGTAGCAGCCATGGGTGCCGTAAAACGCATTAATCAATCACTTTTACTTTTATCAATAATTCCATTCCTAAAACATCCGATATCTTTTGCAGCGTTTTATAAGAAGGGTTTCCAATACCGGATTCAACAAGGTGGATAGTCTTAATCGCTATCCCGCCTAATTCGGCAAGATCCTCCTGTTTTATATTCAGAAACTCTCTTCTGAGCTTAATAGCATTCCCTAATTCGTGCATATCCATCGGTAATATACTACTGATTTAAAGCAAAAATGGGGAAATTTGGACATTTTCCATTCAAAATCGGTAATATATTACTGATTTAAGAAAAAAGACGACTGCAATGGTTTGTGAAATATAAATCGGCAATATGTGACCGATTTTACATACAAGAGTTTAAAATTGATAAACAGGTATAACAAAAGACCGCTGCAACCTGAAGCTGCAGCGGTCTTTTTTAGTTACCCGACCTGGATTCGAACCAAGACAAACAGAACCAGAATCTGTCGTACTACCGTTATACTATCGGGCAAATTGGGACTGCAAAGGTAAGCAAACTCAGGAAAAAAACCAACGGTTTTTTAAGAAGATTGAAATGGTAATTTCATCAATAATAAAACTGATGCCCTTTGGATAAGCTCAACCTCGCATCCACCGATCCCGTGAACGAAAATATAGCGCGGATTGCCGCCATATTCCCTCACTGCATTACCGAAAGCGATGCCGGCACAGCCGTTGACCTGGACCTCCTGCGCCAGGAACTGGGTCACCGCCTCGTGGAAGGTAACAAGGAACGGTACCGCCTTGAGTGGCCCGGCAAGCGGGAAGCCCTTGTAACTGCCAATACACCCGTTCACACCACCCTCCGGCCCGTTATAGAAGCCTCCGTCAACTTCAACGATACCGAAAATCTCTACATCGAAGGAGATAACCTGGAAGTGCTGAAGCTCCTCCAGGAAAGCTATCACGGAAAGATCAGGATGATCTATATCGATCCGCCGTATAACACGGGGAACGATTTTGTGTATAAGGACAATTTCGCGCAGAAAAGCGAAGCCTATAAACAAGAAAGCGGGCAAAAAGATGCATACAGCCGCCGCCTGGTGATGAACCCGGAAACGTCCGGCAGGTATCATTCCGACTGGCTCAGCATGATATACCCGCGCCTGAAACTCGCCAGGAACCTGCTGTCCGACGATGGCGTCATCTTCCTCTCCATCGACGACAATGAATTGTACAACCTTAAAAAGCTGGGCGATGAAATATTCGGCGAAGCCAATTTTGTCGCCAGCTTCCCCCGTATCACCAAGAAAGCGGGCAAAACTACCGGCCTCGTAGCCAGGAACCACGACTACGTACTGTGCTTCCGCAAATCCCCCACAGCCGGACTGAACGCCTGTGCTTTTGACGCGGACGGTTATGATCATACGGATGAATATGAAAAAGAACGGGGCCGGTATAAGCTGAGCCAGACGCTGGATTACGGGTCTATCCAGTACTCCCCTTCCCTCGATTACGAGATAACGATAGACGGTCAGATACTGCGTCCGGGGAATGTATCGCGCGAAGAAATGCTGGACAGGCAAAAGCGCAATCCCAAAAGTGATTTCTGCTGGCGGTGGAGCAAAGACCTGTATGAATTCGGCATGAACAACGGCTTTGTTGTGCTAAAGAGATCGAGGAACGGCCACCGGATCTACACCAAAACCTATGAAAAGGCCACCATCGTCAGGGGGCCGAACGGCTATGTGGTGGAGGACAGGGATAGAACGAAAACCTGTACCACGCTGGACTTGCTGGACAATAAATTTTCCAACGACAATTCCCGGAAAGACCTCGGCAAATTATTCAACGAAAAAATATTCGAATACTCCAAACCGGTATCGCTGATCGCCGAACTGATCACGCTGGCAACAACCGGTAACGATATCATCCTTGACTTCTTCTCCGGCTCCGCCACTACCGCGCATGCCGTTCTTCACCTGAATGCGGTCACCGGCGGCAAAAGGAAGTACATCATGGTACAGGTGCCGGAATCGGTGGATGCGCATATGGGTTATGATAATATTTGTGAGATCGGCAGGGAGCGCATCCGGCGCGCGGCGGCGAAAATAAAGGAAGAAACAGGCGCTGAATTCGATGACGGCTTTCGCGTGTACCGGGTGGACAGCAGTAATATGCAGAACGTATACCTCCATCCGCAACATTACGGGCAGCAGACGCTGAACATGCTCACCAACAAAATAAAACCGGACCGCACCGCTGATGATCTGCTCGCGCAGGTGATGCTCGGCCTTGGCCTTCCCCTTTCCCTGAAAACGGAACGGATCACCATCGCCGGCAAAAACGTGTTGAAAGTTGCGGACAATGCGCTTTACGCCTGTTTTGAAGATGATATAGATGAAGCATTTGCCAAAGCGCTGGCAGCGCATGCGCCCTTGCGCTTTGTGTGCCGTGACGGCGGCTTTAAGAACGATGCCGCCAAGATCAACATACGGCAGTTGCTGCCCGGAACCATCATGAAAGTGATCTGATCATGCCTTTTATGAAGCTGCAATTCAAGGAACAGGATTTCCAGGTACAGGCGGCAAAAGCCGTCACAGCCTGTTTTGAAGGGCAACCCTTCCGGAAGCAGGCGTGCAACAGCCCGCTGCGGATATCCGAAAAACGGATACTCGAAAACATCCGCTGGGTGCAAGTGGGCAACGGTCTGGAGGAAAATTCCCAGCTCGAAAAACCAACTACATCCGGCTATCACCTCACCATCGAAATGGAAACCGGCACCGGCAAAACCTATACTTACATCCGCACCATGTACGAGCTGCACCGCCAGTACGGATGGAGCAAGTTCATCATCATCGTGCCGGGCATCGCCATCCGCGAGGGCGTGTACAAGTCATTCGAAATTACGCAGGACCACTTCCGGGAACTGTACGGCCACAGTATCCGGCCGTTCATCTACGATTCCACCCGGCTGCAGGACATCGGGCATTTTGCGGCAGACAGCCGTATCAGCGTGATGATCATCAACATACAGGCGTTCAGCAGTGCGGATGCGCGCAGGATATACCAGGAGCAGGACCAGCTGGGCAGCCGCAGGCCGGTTGACATTATCGCACAGGCGCATCCCGTCATGATCATCGATGAGCCGCAATCTTCAGACGGCGCAAAAACGCTGCAGGGCATGCAGGATTTCAACCCGCTGTGTACGCTTCGTTATTCCGCCACGCATAGATCCGCCTACAACAAAATATTCCGCCTGGATGCGCTGGATGCATACCGTCAACGCCTTGTAAAGCAAATACAGGTGAAAGGCATTCAGCTTAAAAGCGCCGGCGCCACGGGTTTTCTTTACCTCGAGCGCATCATCCTGAGCACCGGCCAGCCTCCGGTTGCGGTCATTGAATTCGAAAAACGCACCGGCGCGGGCGTTCAAAAAGTAAGACGAAAAGCCGTGGAGGGCGCCGATCTGTATGAGCTGTCCGGCCGCATACCTGCCTACCAAAACCGGAAGATCACGGAGATCGACGGCTATCTGAACAGGATCATCATCGGGGGTGAGGACGTTCGCCCCGGTGACATGCTGCATAACAACGACGAGCCCGTATTGCGCAGGATACAGATCCGCGAAACAATATTATCCCATCTGCAAAAAGAACAGCGGCTTTTTGAAAAAGGGATCAAAGTGCTTTCCCTCTTTTTTGTGGACGCCGTGGAAAAATACAAGATGTATAACGTACATGGCGATGCGGAAGCCGGAACATACGCACAAATATTTGAAGAAGAATACGCGCTCGCCCGCACGGAAATGCTGCAGAACCAATCCCTGCCATCCCGCTACAGGCAATACCTCGAAGATGCACCGGTGCAGCGGGTACACGCCGGCTACTTTTCGATCGACCGGAAAAACAGGATGGTCAATCCTTCGGGAAAACGCGGCAGTCTTGAATCCGATGATATTTCCGCGTACGACCTGATCATGAAAGATAAAGAACGCCTGCTGAGCTTTGAAGAACCGGCGCGTTTCCTCTTTTCGCATTCCGCTTTAAAAGAAGGGTGGGATAACCCGAACGTATTTCAGATCTGCGCCTTGAAACATGCCGATGGCGGAAGCCAGACCCGCAGAAGGCAGGAAGTCGGCCGCGGTCTGCGTCTTTGTGTGAACAACAGGGGAATGCGGCAGGACTATGATGTGCTGGGCGAACAGGTGCACGAGATCAACAAGCTGACGGTTATTGCTTCAGAAAGTTATGAAGCATTTGCAAAGGGGCTGCAGCAGGAGATTACAGCCACCTGGAAGCGCGAACCCGCGCGTGTGGAAAATGAACGGACAATTACCGTATCCTCAAAAAAAATTCATCCCGCAGCATTGTATGAAATAGCTTTTGATACGCAGCAGCTCATCACCAACAGCAGCGCGCTGATCGATAGGCGGTTGAACATCAGCGAAAGCATGTACGAGATCAAAACAGGTGATTTGACAAACGATGTGGAAACCCGGTCCGGCGCGCTTCTCCATGAGCCGCCTGCCAGCGCGGCATATGATATTATTGGGGAGATCGAAGCGCTTACGCAGCTCACCCGCAAAACCATCGTGGCGATCCTGCAATCCATCCGCGAAGAAAAATTCCTGCTGCTCCACCAGAACCCGGAAGCATTCATTGCCGGATGCGGCCGGCTGATCAATGAAGCGAAAGCAGCGATCACCGTTACAGCTCCATCTTCCGCACCTGCGCGATCTTCAGAAGGGTAGACAGCATTTCCCGCGGGAAGAACGGTTTGTTGAGTATATCGAAGATGCCTTTGCGGGCAAATTTTCTTCTTACTTCCGGCATGATATCGGCCGTGAAAATAACGATGTGCACTTCACTGTATTCATTCCGGATGATCTCTGACAGCGCATAGCCGTCCAGCTCGGGCATATGCAGGTCGATGAACGCCACGTCGTATTTGTTCTCCCGCAGCAGGTCCAGCGCTTCCTGCCCGTTCAGGGCGCAATCCGGCTGTATCCCGAAATATTCCATCTGTCTTTTTGCGACCATTACGTTGATGGGATTGTCTTCCACGAACAATATCCGCATCCCCTTGAATTTCTTTGCGTAGGTGGACAATTCGGAGATCTGCGCGCGTTTGGGCGGCCGGTTTTTCTTCGTCGGCAGATCAAAGACGAGATCGAAATAAAACTCGGTGCCTTCTCCCTGTTTGCTGTTGAGGAATATGCGGCTGTTGTGGAGGGCGATCAGCTTCTGGGTGATGGTAAGCCCGAGGCCGGTGCCAGATTGCTCTGATACGGCGGACTGCGGCACCTGCCGGAAGCTCTCGAAAATGGTATCGTGATATTCTTCCGGGATGCCGACGCCGGTATCGCTCACCGAAAAATGCACGGTAGCTTTTTCCGTTTGTTTGGAAGCGAGCTGCAGCGATATGGTGACCTTGCCTTTGTCCGTATACTTGATCGCATTGCTCACCAGGTTGTTCAATATCTGGCTGAGGCGTATCACATCCGCGACCACTTTTTTAGGAATGTCTTTATCCACATGGCTTTCCAGCTCCAGGTGTTTTGCCGCGGCGAGGGATTTGAATTGATTATGGATGTTCTTCACCAGTTCGTGCAGGTTCACGATGGTGTAGGTCAGCTCGAACTGATCTCTTTCCAGCTTGTTGAGATCGAGGATATCATTGATCAGCTGCAGCAAGTGGTCGGCGGAAAAAAGCAGGTTGCTGACGTATTCTTCCTGTTCCGCGGTGTAGTTCAGCTTGAGCAGGTTGGCGATGCCGATGATGCCGTTCAGGGGCGTTCTGATCTCGTGACTCATGATGGAGAGGAAATCTGATTTCGCTTTGGCGGCGTCTTCGGCCATGTTCTTGGCGCGGATCAGTTCCAGTTCGTCCTGCTTGCTTTTCGTAATGTCCTGTATGCTGAGTACGAGAATGTAGTTCGCGGGGTCGGGGGATTTTATTACGGGGCGGATGCAGGCTTTGAACCACTGGTCCACTTTTTCATCCAGGTGCTTGTACACCAGTTCACGCGGTTCGCCGGTGCGGACCACTTCCGCCAGCACTTCGGTGAACATTCCCGCCTGGGGGCCCAGTACCTCCGCGACGGTCCTTCCGAGGAAGTCCTTTTTCGGAATGAACAAAATGCGTTCATCATGCACCCATACGTTCCGGAAAACCTGGTTGCCGTCCAGCTCAAATACAATATCTTCCAGGGAAGTGATCAGCGCCTGCAAATGCGTGGTCAGCTCCCGCTGACGGATTTCCGCCAGCTTTTCATCCGTAACATCCTGCACATAACCAATGAGGTAATGCTTGTCGCCGGATGTGCCGGCAACAGCACGTCCGTTGACGTTACAATACCGTGTTCCTTTCCGGGGATGTTCGATTCGGAAGGAATAAACAAGTGGGTTCTCCGGCGCTGTCTGCGCACCCTGAATAACAGCAGCCACAGCAGGTTGATCCTCCTTCACAATAATATCAAGCCACCCTTTTCCCAGCGACCGTTCACAGGCAAGACCGCATATTCTCTCCCATTCCTCATTCACAAACAAGCAGTTCCCTTCCATATCCGCGATAAAAGCGCCAATCGGGGCAAGCTGCAAGACCTTATAGAGTTCCTCCCCGTTATGCAAGATTGTTTCCATCGGAAAGGTTTAAAGATTCACATTCGTTCATTCAATATAGCGTTTTTTTTAAAATTATGGGGCGACTTAACATATAGCCGCCTCTGGTAAAGCCGCATGCGCCTCCGAGGCGTTACAATTTGTTGTTAGAAATCCTCACTATCGCTGTCTTGCAAATTATTCTTCAATTGTAGCCGGCTCATATACAAAGATATGCCTTCTGGCCTCCTTTTCGCGGTAAGCTTACTTCACCCAAAAAAATTTATCATGCCTATCGTAAAAGTCATCGAAGTAATTGCCTCCTCTGAAAAGGGTATTGAAGATGCGATCAGCAATGCAGTTATGGAAGTATCGAAGACGATTCACAACATTGATTCTGTTTTCGTGAAAGACATCAAGGTGCATGTGAAAGACGGGAAGATATCCACGTACGGGCTGATCTGCAAAGTGTCCTTCCGGCTGGACGATGCTGCGCGGCAGCAAAAGTAATTTTGTCAATATTCCTTCCGTATTTCCGGCCATCGATGTGGCCGGCGGATTTTCGTATGCCCGTCACGGGCAAAAAAAGAGAACGGCTCCTGCTACGAAGGCCGTTCTCTCTGCGTTTGAGGATAACATTTATGAGAGCATTTTATCCGGAACAAATATCCCGGAATATTAGCTGAATATTTTCGCATACTCGTCTGCTGCGCCCGGGCTATAGATGAATGAAAGCCTTATATCGACGAATGGTATTACGTTTAAAAAGGCCCTTTGTGGTTTACCCTGTCCGCCTGCTTTGCCGCACCGGGCATCTCCCCTCTTTTTCCACGCCCCGCCACCGGCTCCGAGGTCCGGCGGTCATACCAGTCCGGCGAGAGCTGCTCCGGCGTGGTATCCGCGGTTTGTGTGCGCCATTGGGACAATATCTTTTTTAGTTCCGCAAGCTGTTTTTTATACGCTGGATCATTGACCAGGTTGTGTTCCTGTGCGGGATCATTTTTGAGATCATACAGCTCTTCCGCCGGGCGCGGCGCGATGTAAGGGTCTGCCTGCAAAGCTGTAAGATTGCCGGCCGCCTTATGCAGCGCCAGCGCGGAAGCGCCTGTATTCACATCCTTCGCGCCTACATTGCTTAATTGCGGGCGGAGATTGAGCAGGTAGAAAAAATCCTTTGTGCGTACCGATCTTTCACAGGCTTCATAGTCGTGCCAGTTGTGTTCGGCAAAAACATAATTACGGAAAGGTTGTTCCGGATGCCTGAGCAGTTTCGCAAAGCTTTTTCCCTGGAAGGTTTCGGCGGGTTTCAAACCCGCAAGCTCCAATAATGTAGACGCAATGTCTATACTGCTGACCAGGCTGCTGCAAACCCCGCCGCGGGCGATGGACTTCGGCCATTGCAGGATGAAGGGTGTTTTTACGCCTCTGTCGTACAGCCGTGTTTTGCTGCCGGGGAACGGCCTTGCATTGTCCGCCATAAAAATGATCAGTGTATTGTCCGCGATGCCCTGTTGTTCCAGCGCTTTGTTCAGTTCGCCGAGATAGTAGTCCAGCCGCCCGATTTCATTATAATAAGATGCAATATCCCTGCGTGTTGCCGGGTTGTCAATAAGTGTAGGCGGTACCGTTACACTGTCCGGATGATGCTGCCAGCTGCCGTTATTATCCGCGCCCCAATTGCGGTGTGCATCGAACGGCGCGAGCCAGAAAAAGAAAGGTTTGTTTTTGGGGCGGTGTGCTATCAGGTTCAGCCATTGTTCTTCACCGCCGTCGCCATTGATCTTTTTGCCTCCCATGAGCGTATCGTAGGCCCTTTTGGTATTCGGCCCTTCATGCCATTTCCCGGCCAGCGCGGTGTAGTAACCGGCATTTTTCAGCAGTTCCGGGAAATACGCCAGGTGCGCGGGTAAAGGGTTGTGCAGTTCCGCGGCGCCGGTGTTGTGCGGGTACCTCCCCGAGATGATGCTGCAGCGGCTTGGGCTGCAGGAGCTGGAGGTCACGAAGGCATTTGTGAATTTCAATCCGTTGGCCGCCAGCCGGTCGATATGCGGTGTTCTGATGGAGGGGTTGCCGTAGCATCCGATATCTTCCTGGCTGATATCATCACCGATGATGAGGATGATATTCGGCTGCTGTTGTGCGTGGAGGGATGAGGAGGCAAGGAACATCAGGCCAATGAGGACCTTGCGGATTCTATGATGCATCGTCTGCGGTTTTAATATGCCGCATAAGATACAACTTGTACGTCATTCTCCCCAAACGGTCACTACGATCTTTCTTTTCCCGCCGTAGTCCCGGTGTTCGCACAGATAGACGCCCTGCCAGGTGCCGAGCGCCAGGCGGCCGTTGCGCACGGGGATCATCACGGAACTGCCCAGCATCGCGGCTTTCAGATGCGCGGGCATATCATCGGGCCCTTCGTCGTTATGCAGGAAATCCGGATCATTTTCCGGTACGGCTTTGTTGAAGTACGTTTCAAAATCCATTCTCACCGTAGGGTCGGCGTTTTCGTTGATGGTGAGGGAAGCGGAGGTGTGCTGGATAAATATCTGGCACATGCCGGTTTTGATCTCCGCGATCTGCGGCATGGCCCGCACGATCTCCGGTGTGACCAGGTGGAAGCCTCTGGGTTTTTCTTTCAGTTCGAATTGCTGCTGGTATATTTTCATGTTGATGCGTTCAGGACTTAACGTTCCGAAGATACGGCGAATGCCGCCCAACAAAAAAAATTTCGCCGGCGTTGCCCTGTTGCCGGCGAAATTTCCTGTGCATGAAAGCGGTCTTCCTTAGTTCGCTTCCGTATATTTTTTGAAGTTGTTCAGGATAGCCTGCCAGCCTTCTCTTTGCATGTCTACCGGATTCATGTCTTCTGTTTCGAAAGTTTCCACCACTTTGGTTTCGTCACCTTGCGTGATAAAGCTGATCGCTACCTGGCGGCCGTCGCCCATCGTGTATTCAAGCTGTTCGTTTTCGGCTACCTTGGTGAATTCACCACCGAAGTCGAAGCTGAAGCTGCCGTCTTTTGCAGCCATGGTGGTGGAGAACTTGCCGCCGGGGCGCAGATCGGCTTCCGCGCGGGGCGCATGCCAGTCGTCAGACGCCGCGCACCATTGTGTGATGTGAGCGGGTTCGTTCCAGAATTTCCAGACTTTGGCCACGGGGGCTTTGATAGTAGCTTCTACGGTTACGGCGGTTTTGTTGGAGGGTTGCATATCGTTTTGTTTTTTGTTTTAAGAATGATGTTTAATTCGATAATGCAAACATACAACGGCCAAATGTTACCTGTGGAGTGTGAATGCGACATTAAGGGGGAAGAATGCGACAGGTCATTTCTTCCTGATTAGGGCGCTGAAAGGCACTCCTATTTTTAGCCTGGCGGCAAAGAAGCGCCAAGCATTATCGTTTACCGGAGCGTCCATAAGGCCGACCTCCACGCCGATCGTTCCTTTGGAAATATCATCGTCCTGCTTGAGGCGGAACACCGGACCCGCGGTCAATGAGTATGTGGCCGGGTAAATATCACTGGATATCTCTTTAGGCCGGGAGATCGGTATACGTGCATCCGCACGGCCTTCCAGGCCAAACATCTTTGAAAGAAGATTAAAGAAACGGCTACCGTATACGGAAGGTTCGAACGTCAGAATATTGGGACGCAGATCTTTATAGTCTGCGAGATAGGTAGCATTCTGGTTATATACCACGTAATCATCTTTAACGGCATCGAAGCGGGCTCCGGGCTTTTTGACAGTTGGATGATCTGCATAATTACGTAGACCGAGATCGGCGCCCATCCTTGCAAACCAAAGACGTTTATGGTTTTCACTGATCCAGCTCATATTCCATCCGGCAGAGATTCTGATCAGGTTCTTAGCTTTATAGGCCAGTTTTTCACCAGCGGCCAGTGAATCTGTGGCCAGTGATATGGCGTTGTTAGACAGGGAACCTCTGAAGGTCCACCAACGCAGGTAATACCCGGTAAAAATGTCGTTCTTGATCTCAAATACCGAGATGGCGGAATCGATGATCTGTTTATAAAATTTCGTATCGTTGAAGATAGCAGAATCAGGAGTTGTTGATGCGATAAGTAGTTTCAGGGAATCGAGGCGCCTGAATTCCGTGTTAAGCCGGGTAATATCTGCCGTGGCAATTTGCAACATATCCGTGGGCAAACCCCATAACAGTTCCAGGCTATCTTTGACCTCGGCATATCGCGCCTCCACCTTAGCTCGCTGGTTAACCAGGCCATTCAGCCGGGTCAGCAAATCCAGATAATAACGTTGTCGTCCACCGGAAGCAGCTAAACTATCACACTTCTTCCTCAAAAAATAACGGCTGCGCGTCCGGATGGAAGAATAGCTTACATTAAACCCGATTTCCGAGCTCCATGCGCCGCTGGAATAAACACCGAATATTCCTTCTGTTGCTTTGGAGAATACTCCCAGGTTTACAAGTCCCCAACGGTCCGGACTGGTAAACATTGTGTAGTTGATAGACAATGTGCCTTTGTCCGGGTCCTGTGTAAAACTGCTGGCCGGGCCATCCTGCACCAGGCCATTGGAACCGATAAAAACGTTGCTCAGGATAGGCTTGAATAACGTATCAAAAGCTCTTCCTCCGGTTACGTTGATACTCTTTTTGATCGAATCGACCCTGGAATCTTTTCTGCTGCAGTTATACAAAGCATCGTACGCTTTGATCATGCGATGATAACGGGCCATTGTGCTGTCCTCATAGTGGTCCGGAAGTGCAGTCTGCTGCGCCCGGGCCGAAAAGCAAAAGACAAGGCAAAAAGGGATGATGAGGTTAATTTTCATTGTCAGGGATTAAAAGGTATAGTCAAATATTGATTGCTGCGGAAAGCAGAATGTCAATTTACATATATTTCCCTGATCAATGCATATCCCTTTATCGAAGTTTTCCAAATAATGATTACATTAACCTTTATGAATCGCAAGCATTTCCTGTCCGCTTTACTTGGCACCGGTATGAGCATCCCCCTGCTCAACAGCTTGTCAAAAGCTGCCGCCCCTCCGCTTCCGTCAACACCACCTTATCTGAAACCGGGAGATACGATCGGCATCACCTGCCCTGCCGGTTATATCACCCATGAAGAAATACAACCCGCCGTACGCACGATGGAGAGCTGGGGCTTCAGGATAGCGGTGGGCAATACGGTAGGCAAAAGGGACTACACCTTTGGCGGTACCGATGCAGAGCGGCTGCGGGACCTGCAGGCGATGCTGGACAACCCGGACATACAGGCCATTATGTGCGGCCGCGGGGGTTATGGCTGCGCGCGGATCGTAGACCAGCTGGATTTCAGCAAATTCCGGAAGCGCCCTAAATGGGTGATCGGCTTCAGCGACATTACCGTGCTGCATTGCCATATTAACCGGCATTACGGGATCGCCAGCCTGCATTCCAAAATGTGCAACAGCTTCCCCGACGATCCTGCACAGGCAGACCCCGAAGTGCAGGACACCATACAGTCCATCCGGCAAGCGCTGACAGGCAAACCCATGCGATACACCGCGGCGCCCGAAGCCAGCAACCGTAACGGTGTAGCCAGCGGCATCCTCATAGGCGGCAACCTCTCCATGATACAAAGCGTGTCCGGCACAGATTCAGAGATAGATACCATCGGGAAGATACTTTTCCTGGAAGACGTGGGCGAGTACCTCTACAGCCTTGATCGCATGCTGGGCAACCTGCAACGCTCCCGCAAGCTGGACAGCCTGGCCGGGCTGATCATCGGCGGCTTTAACCGCATCAAGCCCGATGATCCGGGGGAAGAGTTCGGGCATACCGTGCAGGATATTGTGCTGCAAAGGGTGAAGGGATTCTCTTACCCGGTGTGCTTTAATTTTCCGGTGGGGCATCAGCGGGATAACTATGCGTTGAAGTGCGGGGTGATGCATCAGTTGAGGGTTCGGGGGGATGGGGTGGAATTGAGGGAGTTAAACAGCTGATTACCAGTTTTTTTATAAAAAAACGGGCATTATTTTTGCAAAAATGAAAAAAGTTCTACTTTTGCAATCCCAATCGAAATGATTGCCTCATAGTATAATGGTAGTACGACAGATTTTGGTTCTGTTTGTCTTGGTTCGAATCCAGGTGAGGCAACAAAAAATAACCCACTGAACGCTTAATTCAGTGGGTTATTTTTTGGGCTTATATTCACCTGTTAGTTACAGGTTTCTTTCCCGGCGAGTTTTCAAATTATATACTGAACTATCTGAAATTGTTAAGAATACGTTGCTTGTCTTCGTTCTCCTTATCGTTTTTATGATACAATTCAATGAATACGATTGTTGCTTTTTCTTTGAATAAAGCATATACCAACCGAAGCCCTGAATTTACACCGCGGCCTTTAAGCGCTTTACAGGCGATCTTTTTTACCTTTATCACGCAGGTTTCAATACCTGAGTTATCTATCCGGAAACTGAATGGCGGCCGTTCATCAGGTGAAACTGTCAACACTTTTTTCACTACCTGAAGATCATCCTTCAGGGTCCGGTATTTCTTTAAAAGATCTTTTAGATCCCTTTTAAACTCCGGCAGCTCTTCAAAATTCATTGCTCCTCCATTTCGTTGCCATAATTCCTTACTGAAAACGGTGGTTCGCGGTAAAATGCGAGCTCATAATCAATCTCCTCTCCTTCCGGGGAAGCCAGCCAGGGCATATCCTTATGTGAGTAATTACTGATCGCAGCGGCGGACCAGTCAGAATATTGCCCGATTACCTTGTCTATGACTTCCTTTTCGCTCGCCTTCAGCAAAGTCAGATCCGGCTTTATCAGCGGTATATACCTTGTTTGCGGGTATCCGTGGTAGTTCGTTTTGATCCGTTGCAATTCATTCTTGTCGATCATCTGCCCCACAATGGTATCCAGCTTTTGAGGAACCGGACCAAATGGTAGTTTCCTGTACTTTGCACCGGTGAGATGTTCTTCGTAGAGCTCGTAATAATTAAAATCAGCGAAATAAAGCAGCTTGTACAGCACTGTTTCGCCAACATTGGGTTTACCGGCACAACGCTCCAGGATATACAGCAATACATTTTTGAACTTCTCTATGCGCAGCGTCGGAATAGCCATGCGTATTTCCTGACGTCGTGCTTTCGTCACAACATTTTCTTCAGCGGTATTTTTGGTAGCAAAATCCTTTGAAACAAAGTCATCCAACGAAAATTGCAACACTTCCGCGAAGCGCTGCAACTCCAATACATCCAGACCTCTGTTGCCAAGCTCAATCTGGGCAAGAGAAGGCCGCGAGATGTTCACGCTTTTAGCCAGTTCTTCCTGGGAAAAGCCTCTTAGTTTCCGGAGTTCAGTTATGCGCTGACCTATTTGTTTTTGCGACAGTTTTGCTTTCATGGTTTTGTCCTCATGTTCAAATTTACATCTGTTTCAAAACAAAACAAAATAAAGTTCTAAATTCAAACAAAACAATAAAAGCTTTTACATGCTTCCCAAAACCTCCCGTACCTTCTCCACCACCCGCTCCGGCGCCAGCTGCTCCATACAGGCATGGTCCCCCCGGAAACAGGGCTTGTTCCCGAACACAGAACACGGCCGGCAATACAGGTCTATCTGCACCGCATTTTCTTCCGGCTGCCCGAAACCCATGAACCCCGCATAAGGATGCGTAGCGCCCCATACAGACACCACCGGCACTCCTTTCAGCGATGCGAGGTGCATATTCGCCGAATCCATGCTGATCATCAGGTCCAGGCCACTGATCACGTCCAGCTCCTCCGAAAGGCCGTAGCAGCCCGCTATCACCTCCAGGCGCGGGTATTTCGTGGCCAGGGTGGTCAGCTGGTCTATTTCCTGCCTTCCCCCGCCAAAGAGCCTAATATCCACGTTTTCATGCGTCAGCAGCTGACGGATCACGGTTTCCATTTTCTCCAGCGGGTAGGTCTTTTCGCGGTAGGTGGCAAAGGGCGCGATGCCGATCTGGCGGCGGCCGGTGAGGTGTTGCTCGCGTTGCGGGATGCGGTCAGACGGGGCATAGCCCAGCTGGCGGAACACATCGCGGTAACGTTCAATGGTCGTTTTGAGCGGTTGTAATATTTTGTTTTCCCGGCGCGTGAGCATCTTTTTGCCGGCGCGGCCTTTATCGATCACGGCTACACGTATGCCGGCCAGCCGGTAAAAGCTGCGCACGATCTGTGAGCGCAGCACCTGGTGGAGGTCGGCTACGGCGGAGATCTGGGGGTGTGCTTTGCGAAGGGACGTGAATAAACGGAACAA
Organism: Chitinophaga cymbidii; assembly: GCF_007992715.1. Lineage (GTDB taxonomy): Bacteria > Bacteroidota > Bacteroidia > Chitinophagales > Chitinophagaceae > Chitinophaga > Chitinophaga cymbidii. Next base: position 487,418 of record NZ_BKAU01000002.1, on the reverse strand, counting down.
TCCCCGGAAGCCTTTGTGCGCGCCTTTCAGGTCCGCGGGGTAAAACACCAGCCGCGGGATGCCCTCGCACAGGGCGCCCCAGTTTTTATTCGTTACAAATACGATGGTGAGATCGGGATGCGCTTCCAGCACCTGTTTCATAACGGGAATGGTCATCGCCACATCCCCGAAGGCGGAGAAACGGATGGCCAGGATGGTATGACCGTTATGGCTTTTGCCCATAGAGCACGGGGTTGAGCGAAGGATCGTTGTACATCTTCATCTGCTTGTACACTTTCATGTACTTGCGGCCCTGGCTAATGTCTTCCAGCAGCTCTTCGATGGCAGTGGAAAGGTCCTGCTGCTGGGCCAGCAGTATGTCCAACTTGGCCTGGCAGGCGGCGCGGTGTTCGGGGGTGGCGTCCGTGCGCTGGGCCTCTTCGCGCATGTGGTAGATCTTCAGGCCGAGGATGGACAGGCGGTCGATGGCCCAGGCGGGGCTTTCCGTGTTGATGGAAGCGTTGGCGCCGGGTTGTATATCCTTGTATTTTTCGAGGAAATAGCTGTCGATGTACTCCACCATGTCCGTACGCTCCTGGTTGGAGCGGTCTATCCAGCGTTTGAGCTGCAGGGCTTCCACGGGGTCGATGGCGGGGTCGCGCACCACGTCTTCCAGGTGCCATTGTACGGTATCGATCCAGTTCTTGGCGTACAGCAGGTGTTCGATACGGTCACGGCTGTAGGGATTTTCAATCGTGCGGTGAATATCATCATGCACGTGATAATCCCGGATGCTTTGTTCGAAAACATTAATCGATAGTGCGGTAAACATGCAGCAAAAGTAAAAAAAAAGCACACTGTAGATACAATGTGCCGGGCATAAATCATGTGAATGTTCGAGAATGCAATTGTGTAGGCTTTTAATGGTTCTCTAAAAGAGGGCTTTTCAAAAACGTAATGTCATCACAAATGTTTATATGGAAACAATGATCGCTTCAGTGAAGGTCTCAGTGTCTTTCATGGTCAATGTCTGTTTGCTGGATTTTTTCGGGTCACACAGTCTTTTCTGTTAACAACGCGGGGTTGTTGGCAATCCTTAAGCTAAATCTGGTTCTAAATTACGAATGGCGACTGATATAATTCCGCAGTGGGCTATTTTTGGATAATTACGAAATGTGCATTTGCAAATGCCTGGGGATCATTAAAAAAGCGGCTGCGTTCATTACTGAAACGCAGCCGCTGTTGCATGATATGCGCAGGGTATCACTTCTTTTTTGTCATCTGCAGCACCGCTACCACCGGTAAATGGTCCGATGCGAGCTTGCCGGTAACGGGCCCGTAGCTGATCACCCGGAAGTGATTGGCGGGACGGTACATGATATAATCGATCGTTCTGTCCGGCTTGTCTGACGGAAAGGTGAACGCGCAGCTGGTGCATCCGGGCAGAAAGGCCTGTTTCAGTATGCTGATGGTCTCGCTGCCGGGCAGTGCATTCAGGTCGCCGGCGATCACCAGCGGCTCGTTGATCTGCGGTACGATTTGCTCCACGATCTCTCTGGCTTGCAGGAGGCGGTTGTCTTCCCGCGAAAGATGATCGAGATGGGTGGATGCAAAGCGGAAGCGCATACCTTCTTTCTCCACGGTGATCATAGCCATAGATCGCAGCTCGGAGCCGGCCACCGCGATGGGGAGGCCGAAGCGGGCGGAATCCAGTAGCGGGAAGCGGGACAATACGGCGTCGCCATACTCGCCGCCGTCGTGGCTGATCGCTTTGGTGAAATAATGGTACATGCCGGTGAGGCGGCCCAGCTCTTTGGCCTGGTCTACCGTAATGCCGCTGCGTTTCGTGAAGCGGTCCACTTCTGAAAGCGCCACCAGGTCCGGCTGAATAGCGTTGATCACATTCGCGGTGCCTTGCAGGTCAATATCCGGACTATTCATTGGAATGCCTCTGCGGATGTTGTAGCTCATCACCTTGATGTTCACTTTCACGGAACCGGTGGTAGTGTCTACGGGGTCGGGCGTTCCGCCTTTTCCTTTGCTGCACGAAAACAGCAGCGCTGCGAGCCATAACAGGCATGTAATTCTCATCATATCAATAATAGATCTGCATTTGCGAAATAACGGGCAGGTGGTCGCTCGTGGAAGCGGCGCCTACTTTGTTCTCTACCACGCGGAACCGGTCGGCGGGCGCATAGATGATATAGTCGGTGTTGGCGGACGGGTTGCTGGCGGGATAGTTGAACGCGCAGCTTTCCGTGCAGATCAGCGAAAACCTTGTTTTCAGCTTGAGGTAAGTATCGCCGGCCAGTTGGTCGTTGAAGTTGCCGCCTACGATCAACGGCCCTTCCACATCTTTCAGGAAATTCAACAGCTGGTCGGGCTGGTTTTCGCGGCGGGTGGCGTTGGCATTGAAGTGCGTGCCGGCGAAGGTCAGCGTCTGCCCTTCGGCCACGGCGACCTTGATCACCGCCAGGGGACCGGGCTCGCCGGAAGGTACGGTGAGGATGTATTTGGCGCTGTCCAGTATCGGGAAGCGGGAAAGCACGGCCGTTCCATACTCACCGCCGTCGTGGTTGATGGCCTTGGCGAAGAACTGGTGCATGCCCAGCTTTTCAGCGATGGCGGCGGGCATGTCCACATACCCGCTGCGCTTCGTATTCTTGTCGATCTCGCGGATCACGATCAGGTCTGCGTTCAGGGGGCGTAATACTTCCACTACGGCGTCCACGTCCATGACGCTGGATTTCTTGCCGAAGGATACCACGCGGATGTCTACCCCATCGCGCTGCGCTTCTACGAGGAAGTAGGCGGTGCGTAAAGATTCATTGACGGGGATGTTGTTGCTGACCTGGTCGATGGATACGGGCAGGAGGTACTGCTTCAGGGATTCGAGCACACCGGCTGTTTTCAGCTGTAATTGCAGCGGTGCGGTGTTCTGTTTTCCCTTGCCGATGATGGCGCTGGTTTGCAGCAGTTCGTAGCTGCCGGCGGGCAGCGGGTCGTAAGCGGTGCCGTGCTGCTGATTAAAGGCGGCTACCAGCGCATTGTCTACCTTGAACTTCACTTCAATATCGCCTTCGGGGGAATTGGGACCGCCGTATGCGGCGCCGAAGATCACTGTCTGCGGCGTGTCCGCCATTACCAGGTTGACTTTCGCGGGCATGTCTACCGCCTGCGGCATGTAGATCTTTACATATTTTTCCGGATCGGGAATGTCTTTATCGTATTTGCAGCCGCACAGGAAAAGAATGATGGCGAGCGTGCTGATCAAATGTTTCATCTGCTTAATTTTATTTTTTAATAGCCAGATGGAACTTGCGTTTCATCTGCATCATTTTTAAACCGCCCAATCCTCACCAACCGGTATTCTGTACCAGGTTACGATCTTTATCCAGTTCCGATTGCGGAATGGGGAAGAGATAATAGTTCTTCCGGAATACGCGCGTTTCGAACACCGTTCTGCGGTAGAAGGCGGGCGGATCAGCGTCTACGTTCAATCCCCAGAATGCGCCGTTGTCAGTTTGCTCCGCGATCTTCCAACGGCGGGTATCGAAGTAACGCAGGTATTCGAACGCCAGCTCTATCTGCCTTTCATGGCGGATAGCCTCGCGCACCGCGGCCTGGCCGGTGGGCACCGGCAGCGGGGAAACGCCTGACCCGTATTGCGGCACACCGGCTCTTTCACGGATCATGTTGAGGTAAAGCATAATATCGGAATGACCGGGTTCTATTTCATTCAATGCCTCCACATAATTCAGCAGCACTTCGCCATAGCGGAACACCACGTACGCACGTTCGGCGTATTTGCTGAGACGGGGATTGGTGAGCGGAGAAACATTCTTGCGGTTGATGTAACCGGTGCGGGAATGGTCCCAGGAGCCCTTCTTGCCGGATTCCCCGGAGAACCAGGTCTGTATCACCTTGTTGCCTTCGCTGGTATTGATCCAGTAGGAACCGGGATAGGAAACGGCCACATAAAAACGCGGCTCCCTGTTCACGAACATGTTGGAAACGCCGTTCGGGTGGTACTTTCCGGCGGAAGTGGCAAAGCCGGTTTCGGTGTAGCCGGATGCGGGATTGATAATGGGCGAACCGTCAGAATTATACCCGGTGATGGGGCGCTGCCCGTTTTCCATTTCAAACTGGTCTACCAGCTGCTGCGTGGGACCGGTAGCCGAATACCCGGCGGCGATGCCGCGGGGCGTGGCCGTTCTTTCCCATGCGGAGATGGAACTTTTTGCGCGCGCGAAGATCCACTCGGTGTTCCAGGTATCGAGGAACAGATCGCGGCAGGAAGCGAGCGGGTCGATGTTTCCGCCGCTGTATTTTTTATACAGGGAGAACAGCCCTTCGGTGATGAGCGCTTTGGATGCGTCCGCCGCGCGGCGCCATTTGTTCGGGTCCGCGGTCTGGCTGATGAGCTGTTTGCCGTCAGGGTTCTGCAGGCTCGCGTAATCTTTGTTGCCGTTGAACAGCGGACTGGCGGCATACAGCAACAGCCTTGCTTTCACGGCCATGGCGGCCACTTTCGTAGCGCGGCCGTAGTCCAGCTCCGCCTGTGTTGTAAAGTGGTCCGGCAGCTCGGTGGCCGCCTGGTCCAGCTCCGCCACCACGTAATTCACACATTCGTCGAAAGAGCTGCGCGGCAGGTTCATGCGGGGATCGCTGCCCGGTACGTCACCGGGTATCAGCTCGTCGCCGGCGATCACAACGGGACCGTATTGCTCCATCAGCAGGAAATAAGCGTAGGCACGCAGGAAACGCGCTTCACCAGTGTATTGCTTCACCAGTTCCGCGCCATTGGCTTCCATGAGTATCTGCTGGTTCTCCCCCACATGCTCCATGAAATAGGTAGCCGAGCGGATGCCCTGGTAGTAGGCCGTCCAGAAGTTATAGTAATCGGAAGATGCATTCCAGTTGCCGAGGTTCATCTTGTAGGAATTGTAGCCCGGCCGGTCGTAGGAAACATCTCCTTCGTCCGATGCGCCGATCCAGGGAATGCCCGCGGTAACGCCGGCGGGGTCTTTCATGACCACGTTGTAGATGTTGGCAAGATATTGTTCGGTAAGATCTCTCCGGGAAAATACCTGGTCCATCGTCAGCCGGTCGTCCGGCACCTGGTCCAGGAAGCCTTTCTGGCATGCTGTAAAGGATAATATCGTCAGCAGAAAAAGGATAACGCCTGTTCTGTTCATATGCAATGTTTTAGAAAGTAAAATCAATACCGGCGCTGTATGTTTTGATCATCGGGAATGCTGCGCCGCTGCCGTCTCCCAGCTCCACGTCCCACAATTTGAAGGGCGATATGGTGAAGAGGTTCATGCCTTCCACGAATATGGTGGCGTTTTTGATCTTTGCCCTGCTCACCAGTGATTTAGGCATGGAGTAGGCCAGCTGTGCGTTCTTCAGGCGCATGTAGCGGCCGTTGCGCAGCCAGAACGTGCTCTGGGCATAGTTATCGTTGATCGTTCCGGGTGTGAGCCTTGGGTAGAACGCATCGGGATTGGGATTTTCGAGTGACCAGCGGTCGTCGATGTTACTGTAAAGGTTCCCCCTTGTCAAGCCTTGCTGGAAGGGGATCATGCCTTCGCCGCTCAGGTAGATGTCCACATTCCCGATGCCCTGGAAGAGACCGGACAAGGTGAATGACTTATAAGAGAACGTGAAGCCTACGCCGTATACGATCTCCGGAATGGCGCCATAGCCGATCGCTGCTTTATCCATCGCATCGATCTTTCCATCACCATTCATATCCTTATATTTGATGTCACCCGCACGGGTATCGCCGGTCTGCTTCGGGCTGTTCGCCACTTCGTGATCGCTTTCAAAAAGCCCGAGCGCTACGTACCCGAACGCCTGCCGCACTTTATATCCTCTTTCTTCGAGCCAGGGATACGCGCGCGGCGGCTCATCGTTTTCAATGACCTTGTTGCGGTTGAAGGTAAAGTTGCCGAGCAGCTGGAAGCGGAAGTCCTTGCCCACCTTGCCGCTCCAGGTAACAGATCCGTCGATCCCCTTATTCTCTACGATCCCCACGTTGCCGAAAGGCGCTTTGCGCAGGCCGACATACGCGGGCACAGATTCCTTGCGCAGAAATATGCCTTCCCTCCTTTCCTTGAACACGTCCGCCTGGATGCTCAGCCCTTTCATGATTTGCAGGTCGATGCCGATATTGCTTTTGGCGGCTGTTTCCCAGGTTACGTCTGCGGCGTATTCACCGATGTCCTTGCCGCCGTAAACATTGTTCATGTTCTTGCCGAACGTATAGCCGGCAGGGGATTCCACGGTAGCGATGTAAGCAAAACGGCGTCCATCGATCGTACTGCTGCCCACGATGCCGTGCGAAACGCGCAGCTTCGCCATCTGGATGATGTGTTTGATGGGCTGGAAGAACTTTTCTTCAGACAACAGCCAGCCGCCGCCCACGGAGGGGAAGAAGCCGTACCGGTTATCCGGCGCAAAGTTCTCGGAGCCGTTGTAGCCGAAGTTGGCCTCCAGGAAATATTTATCGGCATAACCATACGTCGCGCGGCCGCTCACGCCCCTGAAACGCTGCGGCAGCGATATCAGCAGGTCGTCTGTTTGTGTGTCTATCTTGTCGCTTTGATTATAGATCACCATGGCGCCAACGGTATGTTTGCCAAACTCGTTCAGGTAGTTGATGGACGCTTCGTTATAGATCGAGCGGTCGCCGATCTTGTTGGTGCCGTAGCCGAGATAATCATCGCCGCGCACTACTTCCTGGTACATCAGGTTACCATCGGCATCGCGGCCGGTAGCGCGCCAGGTGCTTGGTTTCTTTGTACGGCGCTGGCTGAGGTAGTTGTACGCATCGAAGGAGAACATTGCGTTGATGGACAGCCCCTTGGTGATGAAGTCCAGGTCCTGCCGCAGCTGCAGGTTGGAATACAACTGGCTGCGCCACTGGTTGGCATAGCCGGTTTGCGTGAGCATGGCCCAGGGATTGCTCAGCGTGTTGGTGCCGGCGGGAATGTCCGGGATTTTGCCGTCTTTATACATCACAGGATAGGTGATGGGCGACAGGAAGAAGGCTTTTTCAAAAATATCCTTGGCATTGGCGCCGGGATAGTTCACGTTCTCCAGCCAGCCCTGCACCCCCAGCTTCAGATTGGTCGTCCGCGTGGGTTGCAGGGTGAGGTTGGAGGTCAGATTGTACCGCTTGAAAGCGATCTCTGAATTGTACGTGGTGAGGGCATCTGTTTTATACATGCCCACTTCATCAAAATAAGCAGCACCTACATAATAAGTGGCCTTTTCACTGCCGCCGTTGATGTTCATGTTCACGCGGCGGGTGCGGCCGTATTTATCGAATAGTTCCTTGAACCAGTCTACGTCCGGATACAGTTCCGGGTCGGATTGCGTGCGGGTGGCCTCTATCACTTCATCGGAATAGATGGGCGTGCCGCCGCGGGTGGTGAGCGCTTCGTTGGAAGCTTTCATATACGCTACGCCGTCCGCAAAATCGGGGATGCGGGTGAGGCTGGTGATGCCTTCGTTGTACCGCAGGCGTACCTGCGGCTTGCCGAGGCGGCCGGTCTTGGTGGTGATCAGCACTACGCCGTTGGCGCCGCGCACACCGTATACTGCGGTGGCGGAAGCGTCTTTCAGGATGGAAAAGCTCGCCACATCTTCAGGGTCTACGCTGTTCATATTGCGGGGAACACCGTCTACCAGCACCAGTGGTTTGCTGAGCGCGCTCTGGAAGGTAGACACGCCCCTGATCCAGATGTCCGCCCCCGCGCCGATCTCTCCGTTGCGCTGCACGGAGATCACGCCGGCGAGCCGGCCGCCGATAACGGTGCTCAGGTTGGCGGTGGGCAGCTGCAGCTCGGCGGGCTTTACGGAAGACTGCGCCCCAACCAGGCTGATCTTCTTCTGCTGCCCGAAACCGATCACCACTACTTCATTCAAACCGCCTTCCAGCGCTTCCATCACCACGTTGATCTCTTCGCGGTTACGCACCGCGATCACCTGGTGCTTATACCCGATATAGGAAAAATCCAGCGAATCCTTTGGTTCGGCGGAAATGGTGTACATGCCTTTATCGTCCGTGATGGTGCCGGTGTTCTTGCCTTTCACCCGCACGGAAACGCCGGGCAGGCTGTTGCCCATTCCATCCTTTACAAATCCTTTGATCACCAGTTCAAAGCGGGCGGCGGCAGCGGGCGGCAATGCCGGCGCGGCTGTGGAGAAGTTGCGGATCACGATGGTCTGCCCCACCAGCTCCCACCTGAGTTTCGCGGGCTCCAGCAGCTCTTTCAGTACTTCGCCGAGTTTCTTGTTCTTGACAGACAGGCTTACATTGTCTGATAACGCGGAATGTGTGCTGTAAACAAAATCCACATTCACCCATTTGCCGAGCATCTGCAATGTTGTTTCCAGCGTTTCGTTCCTGACTTGCAGGCTGACCTTCCGGTCAAATACGGTTTGCCCTTCCGCGCTGCGGGCAAATGCCAGTTGCAGCGACAGCAGCACAAACGCAAATCCAATGGCTGATCCTCTCATGATGACAAGGATTGAGTGTTTAGAGAACCGGTAAAAATCCATACATTTGAGTGTTTTTAGGAACATTAAACATGGCCCCCATGTGCAGGTTGGCGCTCGCACGGGGGGCTTTTCTTTTATGGCAACGGCATGCCCTTTCAGGCATACAGGTATGTCTGTTTGTTACGTTATCCGGTATGTTAAACTGTTATGGAAATCCTCAGTAACAGGGATGGTCATTTTTGATGACTGCCTCGTTTCCTTCGATCGTACATTCTGCGTTAATTGATTTACAGATGATAGTTAGAATTTCAGCCGGCGATTGGTTGACGTGGAACCGGCCATTAATTTCGCATTCGTTCTCGTAATTGTTGCTTATCGTGATATTGATCGGGAACACGCGCTCGAGAGCGGCGGCTACGTCGCTGAGCGGTGTTCTGTAAAAATTAAGTTTCCCTTCCATCCAGGCGTTGTAAGCAGTGTCTTTCTCCACGGAATGAACGATATGATTTTTCCGCTTGTCAAACACGGCGATCTCCTTCGATTCCACCATTACCTTTTCTTCCGTTCCGGCGTGGCTGATATGATCTTTTTCCCTGTCATACACCGCCATTTCACCGGGGTTCACCAGTATCCTGCCATCCGCGCTGATCTTGCTCAGCTCTACTTTTCCGGTCATAACGCCTACGCTTATACGTTTATCCTGCGGGTAAGCGCTGATGTTGAAGCTCGTGCCCAGTACGCGCGTCTGCACTTCTCCGCTCCTGATCACGAAAGGATGTTCCGGGCTGGCCTGCACTTCAAAATAGGCTTCTCCTTCCAGCGTCACTTTTCTTTCTTTCCAGTTATCTGCGTAGCTGAGCTTGCTGTTGCTGTTCAGCACCACTACGGAGCTGTCCGGCAGGATAACACGTTTTGTTTCCCTGTGCGCCGTGGCGATGGTATGCATCTGCGCCGGCAGCAGGCTGTTCCTGAACAGGTACAGGAGGGTACCGCCCATCAGCACGATAACGGCGGCGGCAATGCGCAGGGTGAGGCGGAGCGAGCGGCGGCGGGACGGTAAGCGGATGATGGTGGCGTCCGGCTGCTCATTTCCGGCTGCAACGTGTGCCTGACCGGAGCCAGTTTGCGGCCGTTCATTATGTGTGCCCGTGGCCAGTGCTTGACCGGTGCCTGCCTTCGGCTGTTCACTTCCGGCGGCAAACCGCTGAGCATGAACGTTTCCATCCTCCCCTATCGTGCGGCGCACGTCACGGAACAGCTCCGCCAGGTATGCCTGTTGCGCTGCGCCGGACATTTCCTTCCATCTTTGGTCCTGTTGCGGCCTGCTCTCCAGCCAGTTATGCACCGCCTGTTCTTCTTCAGGCGTACAGTTCCCGGCGAGGTATTTATCCAGCAGCCTGCTGATTTGCTCTTGCTCCATTGGCGGACTTTACATCTATATTGTCGAATGAAAAAATACGGTGGTACTATAAACGCGGAAAAAAAATTCAGAAAAGAAAGAACAGCATCTTTTTCAGGGAGAATCGCAGCTGTTTCAATACGGTGGTGAGCTGGTTCTTTACGGTTTGGGAAGATATATTAAGGGTGCTGGCAATTTCGTTGATGCTCATATGCTGCTGGCGGCTGAGCCGGTAGATCTCACGGGCGCGGGGCGGCATGCGGTCCAGCTCCGCGGTAACGGCATTGTCCAGGTCTTTATAAGCGATCACCTGGCTGGTGCTGTTATCTACATCATTATCCGATGTATTGTATGCCGACTTATAGCTATCATGGAGCATATTACGGCGGAGGTGATCGATCACGCGGAAGCGCACGGCCTGCATCAGGTAGGCGCGGAGGGACTGGTCTACCTGCACCTGCGCGCGTTTGCTCCACAGTTCCACCAGCAGATCATGGATAATGTCCCTGGCTTCTTCCAGCGACACCAGCTTGCCCGCGGCAAAATCCATCATCTCTTTTGCGTACCTGTTGTAAAGCCATTCGAATGCATCGGCGTCTCCCGTCCTGAAACGGAGTATCCATTCTGCTTCCTCTATTTTTACTGTCCCGCTCATGTTTTCGTATAGTAATAGGTAGGATCGTCGTTAAATTAGCCAAAAATAGTTAACTATCAAATATCCGGCAGTTTAAGGCGCTTTAGGTAATTGTTAACAAAATGAAGAGAGGAATGCAGCGGCTGCATTCCTCTCGCACTGATGCCGTGTAACCGGCGGATTATTTTTTGCGTAATGCGATAAAATACAAGGGAATACCCAGCAAAATGATCCCGAGGCCGGGTATGGCGTAATCCGGTTCATAGATCAGCAGCAGCACGGCCAGCGCAAACGCCACCAGGATATAAATGGCGGGCAGTACCGGGTAGCCAAAGGCTTTGTAGCTGCGGGGAACGTCCGGCTGCTTTTTGCGGAGGATGAAAATGCCGAGGATGGTGAGGATGTAGAATATCAGTACGCCAAAGATCACCATTGCGAGCAGCTCTCCGTAGCTGCCGGAGAGGCATAACAGTGACGCCCACACGCACTGTATCCACAAGCCGTTAGCGGGCACGCTGAAACGGTTCAGATTACCGACTTTTTTAAAGAACAGCCCGTCCTGCGCCATGGTATAATAAATACGCGCGCCGGAAAGTATCAGGCCGTTGTTACATCCGAAGGTGGAGATAATGATCATCCCGGCGATGGACATGGCGCCGATGCCGGTGCCGAAGATGCGCTCCGCCGCGGCCATGCCTACCCTGCCGTCTTTCGCGAAGGCGATCTCGTGGAAGGGTACAACGGCGAGGTACATAAAGTTAGCAGCGAGGTAGATAACGGTAACGATAAAGGTGCCGAGGAACAACGCGCGGCCGATGTTCTTCTGTGGGTTGCGTATCTCGCCGGCAATGAAGGTGACGTTGTTCCAGGCATCGCTGGAAAACAGGGTGCCTTTCATGGAAACGGCCATCGCTCCGAAAAGGGCGAGCCCGCTCAGCACCACCGGCACGGAAAGCTCCTTCCCGCCACCGGTGCCTATCTGCACGGCGCTCCAGGCGTTCTGCCAGTTGGCGTCCCATATCTCCTGCTTCGCGCCGATGAGAAAACCGAATATGATCAGCGCGAACAACGAAAATATTTTGGTGAAGGTGAACACGGTCTGGATGATCTTCCCGTTCTGCACGCCTCTTGTGTTGATCCAGGTCAGCAGCACAACAGACGCGATGGCGATGAGCTGCGCCACGGATACATGAAAGCTGCCGATGCCGAATACATAGCTGCTTTCGCTCAGCGCGGGCTCAAAGTACCCGATATATTTCGCGAATGCCATGGCTACCGCGGCGATGGTGCCGGTCTGTATCACGCCGAACTGCGTCCATCCGAAAAGAAATGCTACAAAAGGGTTGTATGCTTCACGGAGATAAACGTACTGGCCGCCGGCTTTGGGGTACATACCGGACAGCTCACCGTAGCTGAGCGCGGCAATCAGCGTTACTACGCCCGCTAAAAGCCACATGGCCATCATCCATCCGGCCGAGCCCATCATCTGCGCCACTTCCGCGGATACAATAAAAATACCGGAACCTATCATGGAACCGGCAACGATCATCGTGGCATCCACCAGGCTCAGACTGGGTTTGAATGCATTTTCCTGGTTGATTGACATGGAGGTTGATATAATGGAGGTTGATATAATCGTAAAAAAAATCCCGGTAGTGGTGTACCGGGACTCAATTTAGTTATTTTTTCGCGCTGGCGGCATTCAGTTCCTTGATGACTTCATGCGTCACATCGTACGCCTCGTCTTTGTAAAGGATATTACTGGCGCCGTTGCGATAGGAAAAAATGAAGGAATAACGTTTGTCCGCATTGAATTTCCGGATGCATTCGTCCAGGCGTTTCTGCAGGTCTTCATTGAATTGCGCTTCCTGTGTCTGCAGCTGTGCGAAGAGATTCTGGCGGTATACCTCGTGCTGCTGCGCTTTTTTCTGCAAGCTGGCTTCCGCGGCCTGGCCTTCGGTTTGCGTCATGGTCGGGGCTTTCTGCGCCAGTGCATTGTATTCGTTCTGCAACTGCCTTTCCCTTCCGCTCAGGTCGTTCTGCGCGCCTTCCTTTTTCTTTTCCAGTTCGGCTTTCTTCTCTTTGAAATAATCGTAATGCGCTTCCAGGGTGTCTATGTCTACATAAGCCAGCTTTTGACCAATGGCATCGGTGGATTGTTCAGTTGCTTTTTTGCCGCCGGTATCAGCGGTGGTTTTATTGCCTTGCTGACAGGCCGTGAATATGCCGGCTACCGCCGCCAGTAAAAGACCATTTTTCACAAAAAGTTGACGAGTGTGCATGTTGATCGGTAGTTTTTTAAACCCTTGAATGTTATAAAATGCTTGTGGCGGCTAAAATAAGGTTTTTGGCAAGAAAAAAAACGTTAAAATGAAAATATGGAAAGAAAGTGTGGACAAGGATTTGGGATGAAAATCCACCCTGGTGGAAGCTGTTGCCGGGGCAATGTGGCGGGCAGGCCAGAAAGCAGAACGAAGGATTGAGAAATCGCTTAAACGATGATGAGTGTTCATCAGGTACCCGGATAAAGAAGGGGCTGACCATTCCTTTGGTCAGCCCCTTCTTTTCGCTATGCATATCTATTTTACTTTCTGTAAAAGGATCTCCGGTTCGTTGGTGGTGATGTAGTCCACGCCTGCTTTCAGGTATTCGTCCATCTTCGCGGGGTCGTTCACCGTCCAGATATTGGTGGTGATGCCGGCCTTTTTTGCGGTTTGCAGGATGCTGATGTCCTTGTCGATGGCCTTCATGCTGTAATCGAGGCCCCATATCTTGTCTGCCTTCAGCTCTGCGGGTGATTTCTCGCCGTTGAGGTAGGCTACTTTGGCGAAGGGGTCCAGCTCCACCAGTTTCTTGCAGATGTCATAATCGAAGCTGATGTACAGCATCCAGGCCTGGCACTGGTACTTGCGGATCAGGTTGTAGCAGGTCTGCGTCAGTTCAATGGCCCGGCCTTTTTTGGAGGGCTTGAGTTCCAGCACCATGTGCGTGCCGTTCTGCTTCATGGCTTCCTGGATGTATTCTTCGAAAGTGGGCACGCGGTCGCCGTTCTTCAGCTCTATTTTTTGCAGTTCCGCCAGTGTGGTTTCCTCCACCACTTTGCCGCCGATGTGCGGATCGTGGGACAGCACGGGCACACCGTCGCTGGACAGCCATACGTCAAATTCAGAGCCTTCACAACCGATGCGGATGGCGTCTTTGAGGGAGGTGAGGGAGTTTTCGCTGCCGGCATTGTTCTTGAATGCGCCGCGGTGGGCCACTACCTTGTTACGGTGGAAATCGTCCCTTACCAGCGTGAAGCTTTCCTTGCTGTCACCGGTTTGCACGGTGATGGTATACTGAAAAGCGGGTGCGTCCGCGCGCAGGGCCTGTTTCTTTTTAAGGCGCAGTTCGCCTTTTTTGTTGAGGGTGAAGAGGTTGGAGGTGTCTTCCAGTATCTGCGGTCTGCTGAGCGGGCCTTTCTGATCGTGTAATTTTCCGACCAGGGCGCCTTTCTTTGCCACGGGGATGGTGTAATTATCCAGGTGAAGGTGGTGAGATTGTCCAAAGGCAGCTACAGCTGCAAACATGGCAGGGAGCATAATCAGACTTTTCGTAAGTCGATAACGTAGACGCATGGTATAATGTTTTCGGATTGAGATGAAAAAAGTGCTTATCAAATGTTACAAACGAGTTTTATAAGCTTACAAAATACTTACAGTTAGTTACATTTCAAAATCGAAACAAGGTAAAACGAAAGTTTTAAAATCGGGTGGGCGGGGGATTAAATTAGTATTAAAAAAGAGGCCTGCCCGCATGCGCGGGCGCGGCAGGTGTGGCGGCGGGTATTGCAGCGCCCTGGCATGCGGGCACAACCACGTATGCCTAAAAGTAAAAGGGAACACCGAAGCGTTCCCCTTTCTCTATCATTACTGGTTTGATACAAATTATTCCTCTTCGTCGAACTGGAATACTTCTTTGGAAGATGCCAGGATATCGTATTCTTCTTTGGAGCCTACGATCATATTTTCGAACTCGCGGAGACCGGTACCGGCCGGGATCAGGTGACCCGTGATCACGTTTTCTTTCAGACCGAGCATGTCATCTGTTTTACCGTTGATGGCGGCAGAAGACAGTACTTTGGTGGTTTCCTGGAAGGATGCGGCGGAGATCCAGCTGTGCGTACCCAGTGATGCTTTGGTGATACCGAGCAGCAGCGGGCTGGACGTTGCAGGGTTGGCGTCGCGGTATTCCACGAGCTTTTTGTCTGCACGGCGCAGCAGGGAGTTTTCTTCGCGCACCTGGCGGAGGGTAACGATCTGGCCAGCTTTCAGGTTGGCGGATTCCCCTTCCTCGGTCACTACTTTTTTATCGAAAATGTTATCGTTCTCTTCAAAGAATTCGAACTTGTCGGTGGTATCGCCTTCCAGGAAGCGGGTATCTCCCGGGTCCTCGATGGTTACCTTGCGCATCATCTGGCGTACGATCACCTCGATGTGTTTGTCGTTGATCTTCACACCCTGGAGGCGGTATACTTCCTGGATCTCGTTCACCAGGTATTCCTGTACGGCGAACGGACCTTTGATGGAGAGGATATCGGCGGGGGTGATGGAACCGTCGGACAAAGCGGTACCTGCTTTCACGAAGTCGCCGTCCTGTACCAGGATGTGGCGGGTCAGCGGAACGAGGTACTTCTTGATCTGGCTTTCGCGGCTTTCGATGATGATCTCGCGGTTACCGCGTTTGATATTACCGAAGGCTACCACACCATCGATCTCGGATACGATCGCGGGGTTGCTCGGGTTACGGGCTTCAAACAGCTCGGTAACACGGGGCAGACCACCGGTGATGTCGCGCAGCTTGCCGATCACGCGGGGGATCTTCACGATCACCTGGCCTGCTTTCACGGCTTCGCCTTCTTCGATCACGATATGTGAGCCAACCGGCAGGTTGTAAGATTTGCTTTCTTTATTTCCGTCAACGAGTACGGAAGGGATCTTGTTCTTATCCTTCGTTTCGATCACCACTTTTTCACGGTGGCCAGTCTGTTCGTCCGCTTCCTCACGGAAGGTGATACCTTCGAGGATGCTGTCGAAACGGATCTTACCGGTGATCTCTGATACGATTACGGCGTTGAAGGGGTCCCATGTGCAGATCACATCGCCTTTGGTTACTTTCTGACCGTCTTTTACGTTCAGGGTAGAACCGTAAGGTACGTTGTTGGTGATGAGCAGGCGGTCGTTCTTCACGTCCATGATCCTCAATTCACCGGTACGGCCGATTACCACCTGTACTTTCTCGCCTTCGTTGTTTTCGAAGGTAGTGGTACGGAGACCGTCGAACTGCACGGTACCATCGAACTTGGCGTTGAGGGTAGACTCCACGGAAGCGGAGCCGGCCACACCACCTACGTGGAAGGTACGGAGTGTCAGCTGTGTACCGGGCTCTCCGATGGACTGTGCGGCGATGATACCTACGGCATCACCTCTTTGCGCGGTATAACCGGTTGCCAGGTTCTTGCCGTAACATTTCACGCACACGCCCCTGCGGCTTTCGCAGGTGAGTACGGAGCGGATCTCTACGGTTTCTATGGTGCTTTCGTCGATGCGTTTTGCGATGTCGTCCGTGATCTGCTCGCCTGCCGCCACGATCAGCTCTTCAGAGATCGGGTCGAACACGTCGTGCAGGGAAGTACGTCCGAGGATACGGTCGAACAGCGGTTCTACTATTTCCTCGTTGTCTTTCAGCGCTGAAGTAGCGATGCCGCGCAGGGTGCCGCAATCTTCTTCTGTGATCACCACGTCCTGCGCCACGTCTACAAGACGGCGGGTCAGGTAACCGGCGTCGGCCGTTTTCAGGGCCGTATCCGCAAGACCTTTACGCGCACCGTGCGTAGAGATGAAGTATTCCAGTACGTTCAGGCCATCCTTGAAGTTGGAGAGGATGGGGTTCTCGATGATCTCGGAACCGGTGGAACCGCTCTTACGCGGTTTCGCCATCAAACCTCTCAGACCGGCCAGCTGTTTGATCTGCTGTTTGGAACCACGCGCGCCGGAGTCCAGCATCATGTACACGGAGTTGAAGCCCTGTTTGTCGGTCGCCAGCTCACGGATCAGTGTTTCCGTTACTTTGGTGTCCACACGGCTCCAGATGTCGATGATCTGGTTGTAGCGTTCGTTGTTGGTGATCAGACCCATGTTGTAGTTATCCCACACTTCGTCCACCTCGCCGGAAGCTCCGTCGATCATGAGCTGTTTGGCTTCGGGGATGATCAGGTCGTTGATATTGAATGACAGACCGCCGCGGAAGGCTGTACGGAAACCAAGTTGCTTGATATCGTCCAGGAACTTCGCTGTTTTCGGAATGTCTGTGGCGACGATGATGTCGCCGATGATCTCCCGCAGTGACTTCTTGGTGAGCAGGGCATTTACATAACCTGCTTCTTTCGGAACGAACTGGTTGAAGATCACGCGGCCTACCGTTGTTTCGATCAGCTTGCGTTCGAGCGTGCCGTCCGCTTTACGTACATCGGCTTTTACGCGGATGTGCGCGTGCAGGTCCACACGGCCTTCGTTATGCGCTATGATCACTTCTTCCGCGGAGTAGAAGGCTTTGCCTTCGCCTTTCACGATTTCGGTGTCGGTAGATTTTTTACCCTTGGAGATGTAGTAAAGACCGAGTACCATGTCCTGTGAAGGCAGGGTGATCGGCGTACCGTTCTGCGGGTTGAGGATGTTGTGTGAAGAGAGCATCAGCAGCTGTGCTTCCAGGATCGCGGCGTTGCTCAAAGGCACGTGTACCGCCATCTGGTCACCGTCAAAGTCCGCGTTGAACGCAGAACACACGAGCGGGTGCAGCTGGATCGCCTTACCTTCCACGAGTTTGGGCTGGAAAGCCTGGATGGACAAACGGTGGAGGGTCGGAGCACGGTTGAGCATCACGGGGTGACCTTTCAGTACGTTCTCCAGGATGTCCCACACCACTGCTTCTTTTCTATCTACGAGCTTCTTCGCTGATTTTACTGTTTTTACGATACCTCTTTCGATGAGCTTGCGGATGATGAACGGCTTGAACAGCTCTGCCGCCATGTCTTTCGGAAGACCGCATTCATGCAGTTTCAGTTCGGGGCCTACCACGATCACGGAACGGCCGGAGTAGTCCACACGTTTACCGAGCAGGTTCTGACGGAAACGGCCTTGTTTGCCTTTCAGCACATCGGAGAGGGACTTCAGGGCGCGGCCGCCTTCTGCTTTCACGGCGTTGGATTTCCTGGAGTTGTCGAACAGGGAATCCACGGCTTCCTGCAGCATACGTTTTTCATTCCGCAAGATCACCTCGGGCGCCTTGATCTCGATCAGGCGTTTGAGACGGTTGTTACGGATGATCACGCGGCGGTACAGGTCGTTCAGGTCGGAAGACGCGAAACGGCCGCCGTCCAGGGGAACGAGCGGGCGCAGTTCCGGCGGCACCACGGGGATGTATTGCATCACCATCCACTCGGGACGGTTGTCAACACGGCCGTTGGCTTCGCGGAAAGCTTCCACTACGCTGAGGCGTTTCAGCGCCTCGGCTTTACGTTGCTGGGAAGTTTCGGTGGCAGCCTGGTTACGGAGCTGGTAAGAGAGGCCGTCGAGGTCGATGCGTGCGAGCATCATCTCTACTGCTTCAGCGCCCATTTTGGCGATGAACTTGTTCGGGTCTTCGTCCGGCAGCAGCTGGTTGTCTTTCGGAAGGGTGTCCAGGATGTCCAGGTACTCTTCTTCCGTCAGCAGGTCGCCGTAGTTCAGCCCTTTTTCCTGTTTCACGCCGCTCTGGATGATCACGTATCTTTCATAATACACGATGGTTTCCAGTTTTTTGGACGACATGCCGAGCAGGTAGCCGATCTTATTGGGTAATGATTTGAAATACCAGATATGTACAACGGGCACAACTAAACGAATATGGCCCATTCTTTCGCGACGCACTTTCTTCTCTGTTACTTCTACCCCACAGCGGTCGCACACAATGCCTTTATAACGGATACGCTTGTATTTTCCGCAATAGCATTCGTAGTCCTTCACGGGACCGAATATCCTTTCGCAGAACAAACCATCACGTTCCGGTTTGTAAGTACGGTAGTTGATGGTTTCGGGTTTCAGCACTTCGCCATAAGAGCGCTCCAGGATGGTGTCCGGTGAAGCGAGACTGATGGTGATGCTGCTAAAATTTGATTTAGGACGATTTTCTTTTTTGATGGCCATTGTATGTTTTTTAAAGAAAACATTCACACTAAAATTTTCTACTCTCCACGTTCCTGCTGCGCGACACAATTATGAAGAGCAGTGCCCGCGGGGGGCACTGCTATAATTATGTTAGTCGAACTTCAGGTCCAGACCGAGACCGCGCAGCTCATGGATCAATACGTTGAAGGATTCAGGCACACCGGCTTTCGGGATGTTGTCTCCTTTCACGATGGATTCATATGCTTTTGCACGGCCAACGATGTCGTCGGACTTGATCGTCAGCAGCTCCTGCAGGATGTTGGATGCGCCGTATGCTTCGAGCGCCCATACTTCCATCTCACCAAAACGCTGACCACCGAACTGGGCTTTACCACCCAGGGGCTGCTGCGTAATGAGGGAGTACGGTCCGATTGAACGGGCGTGCATCTTGTCGTCCACCATGTGGCTGAGCTTGAGCATGTAGATGATACCTACGGTTGCTTTCTGGTGGAAGCGTTCCCCGGTTTCACCATCGCTCAGGTAAGTGTGGCCGAAGCTCGGGAGTTTCGCTTCAGTGATATAGTCTGCGATCTCTTCGGTGCTGGCACCATCGAAGATCGGCGTTGCAAATCTTACACCCAGTTTCTGACCGGCCCATCCGAGTACGGTTTCGTAGATCTGACCGAGGTTCATACGGGAAGGTACGCCCAGCGGGTTCAGTACGATGTCTACCGGTGTACCGTCTTCCAGGAACGGCATGTCTTCGTCACGCACGATCTTGGCTACGATACCCTTGTTACCGTGGCGGCCCGCCATCTTGTCCCCTACTTTCAGCTTACGTTTGCTGGCGAGGTATACTTTCGCCAGTTTCAGCACGCCGGCGGGCAGTTCGTCCCCGATGGAGATGTTGAACTTCTCGCGTTTGTAGCGGCCCAGCTCCTCGTTGTACTTGATGTTGTAGTTGTGGAGCAGGGTGTTGATCTGGTCGTTCGTGTCCTGATCGGTGGTCCAGCCTAACGGATTTACGTTCTGGAAGTCGATGTTCGCCAGGTTTTTGGCGGAGAACTTGGAGCCTTTTGAGATCAACACTTCACCGTAGGTGTTGGTGATGCCTGAAGAGGTTTTCTCTTTCAGCAGCACCTGCAGCTTGCTCATCAGCACTTCCATCAGGTCTTCCTCGTTCTTCTGGTGTATTTTTTCCAGTTTCTCCAGGGCCGCTTTTTCGCGGGTCTTGGAGTTCTTGTCTTTCTTCGCACGGGAGAACAGCTTCTTGTCGATCACCACGCCTTCGGTAGACGGGGGCGCCTTCAGGGAAGCGTCTTTCGCGTCGGAGGCTTTATCACCGAAGATCGCGCGGAGCAGTTTTTCTTCGGGTGAAGGATCGGATTCACCGCGTGGGGTGATCTTGCCGATCAGGATATCGCCTTCCTTGATATGTGCGCCTACGCGGATGATACCGTTCTGATCCAGGTCCTTCGTGGCTTCTTCGCTCACGTTGGGGATGTCCGGCGTCAGTTCTTCTTCACCCAGCTTGGTGTCGCGCACTTCGAGTTCATATTCGTCGATGTGAATGGAGGTGAACCAGTCTTCACGGGCTACACGCTCGGAAATCACGATCGCATCCTCAAAGTTGTAACCTTTCCAGGGCATGAACGCTACTTTCAGGTTGCGGCCCAGTGCCAGTTCCCCGGCGCGGGTGGCGTAACCTTCGGTGAGGAAGTCCCCGTCCACCACACGCTGACCTTTTTTCACGGCCGGGCGGAGGTTGATACAGGTGCTCTGGTTGGTTTTAACGAATTTGGTCAGCTGATAGATCACGAGATCATCTTCAAAGCTTACCAGCTTCTGCATTTCATCGCGCTCGTAGCGGACGTGGATCTCGTTTGCATCTACAAACTCCACCACGCCTTTGCCGTTGGCGGTGATCTGCAGGCGGGAGTCGCGTGCTGCCTTGCCTTCCAGGCCGGTACCTACGATGGGCACCTGCGGTGAGATCAGGGGCACAGCCTGGCGCTGCATGTTTGATCCCATCAATGCACGGTTGGCGTCGTCATGTTCCAGGAAGGGGATCAGGGAGGCGCTCAGACCCACGATCTGGTTCGGGGCCACGTCCATATATTCCACTTCTCCCGGTTCCAGGATGGGGAAATCGCCGGTTTCGCGGGATTTCACCTTATCGTTCACAAACTGTCCCTTTTCGTCGAGGGGGGCGTTTGCCTGTGCGATCTTTACAGAATCTTCTTCTTCGGCGCTCAGGTATTCGATCTTGTTCATGTCCACTTTACCGTCTTTTACTTTGCGGTAAGGTGTTTCAATGAAGCCCATTTCGTTCACCATGGCGTGTACGCACAGGGTGGAGATCAGACCGATGTTCGGCCCTTCCGGGGTTTCGATCGTACAGAGGCGGCCGTAGTGGGAATAGTGCACGTCACGCACCTCAAAGCCTGCGCGCTCGCGGCTCAGGCCACCGGGGCCGAGTGCGGAGATCCTGCGTTTGTGCGTGATCTCGGAGAGCGGGTTGGTCTGGTCGAGGAACTGTGACAGCTGGGAGGTTCCAAAGAAGGAGTTGATCACGGAAGACAGCGTCCTCGCGTTGATCAGGTCTACCGGTGTGAACACCTCGTTGTCCCTTACGTTCATTCTTTCACGGATGGTACGGGCCATACGTGCGAGCCCTACGCCGAACTGGGCGTACAGCTGTTCTCCCACGGTACGTACACGGCGGTTTGACAGGTGGTCGATATCATCGATCTCGGCTTTACCGTTGGTGAGCTGCACCAGGTATTTGATGATCGAGATAATGTCCGCCTTGGTCAGCACCTTCATGTCCAGCGGCGTAGGCAGACCGAGCTTACGGTTGATCTTGTAGCGGCCTACGTCCCCGAGGTCGTAACGTTTGTCGGAGAAGAAGAGTTTATCGATGATGCCCCTGGCTGTTTCATCGTCCGGCGCATCAGCACCGCGCAGCTGGCGGTAGATGTGCTGAACGGCTTCCAGCTCGGAGTTGGAGGTATCTTTGTTGAGGGTGTTGTAGATGATGGCGAAGTCGCCGCTCACCTCTTCCTTCTGCACAAATACGGATTTCACGCCCATGTCCGTGATCAGCTCGATGTTCGCTTCGTCCAGGATGCTGTCGCGTTCCAGAACGATCTCGTTACGTTCGATGCTCACCACCTCGCCGGTGTCCTCATCCACGAAATCTTCCACCCAGCTGCGTAAAACGCGGGCGGCCAGCTTTTTGCCGGCGTATTTTTCCAGGCTCTTCTTGTCTGCTTTCACTTCGTCAGCCATGCCAAACAGTTCCAGGATGTCCTTGTCTGTTTCATAGCCGATGGCACGCAACAGGGTGGTAACCGGGAACTTCTTCTTACGGTCGATGTAAGCGTACATGACGTTGTTGATGTCTGTCGCAAACTCCATCCAGGCGCCTTTGAAGGGGATCACCCTCGCGGAGTAGATCTTGGTACCGTTAGGATGGATGGATTGACCAAAGAACACACCTGGCGAACGGTGGAGCTGTGAAACAACTACACGTTCAGCGCCGTTGATAACGAAGGTACCTCTGGGGGTCATATAAGGAATGTTCCCGAGGAACACGTCCTGTACAATGGTCTGGAAATCTACGTGCTCCTCGTCGTTACAGCTCAGGCGGAGTTTAGCCTTGAGCGGCACGGAGTACGTAAGCCCCCGCTCAATACACTCTTCGATGGTATAACGCGGAGGGTCCACAAAATAATCCAGGAACTCCAGATTAAAGATGTTACGGGTATCCGTAATCGGGAAGTTTTCCTTGAATACTTTAAAAAGGCCTTCGTTGTTTCGCTTGTCTGGTGTGGTTTCTAATTGGAAGAAATCCTTGAAAGATTGGATTTGGATAGCCAACAGATCCGGTGTCTCAGCAACTTGTTTGATCTTTCCAAAATTTACTCTTTCGTTAGTTTGGGCTTTTTTTAGAGACATATTCGAAGTTAGCAGTTAATATGACTTGTAAGAATAGGGGAAATTAAGGATTCTTTGCCATAATACATCCAATTTATTGTGTTCCAGTCTCAAAGCCAACTCACTTTCCAGTGATTTCCCCATTTATTGACCTTTAAAAAAGACACGTTCCCAAAGGGCTAAGGTCAAAAGTGAAAATTCACTTTTGACCTTAAAAAGATGTATCGTAAACAAAGAATTACTGAATTTCGATGTCAGCACCAGCTTCAGTGAGCTTAGCTTTCAGATCTTCTGCTTCAGCCTTGCTTACGCCTTCTTTAATGGCTTTCGGCGCACCGTCAACCAGTTCTTTGGCTTCTTTCAGACCGAGACCTGTCAGATCTTTTACTACTTTCACTACGTTCAGTTTGCTGGCACCTGCAGATTTCAGGATTACGTTAAATGCAGTTTTTTCTTCCGCAGCAGCGGCACCACCACCACCGTCAGCAGCTACAACAACTGCAGCAGCAGCGGGTTCGATACCGTAATCGTTTTTCAGTACGTCTGCGAGTTCTTGAACTTCTTTAACAGTAAGACCTACTAATTGTTCAGCTAATGCTTTTACGTCTGCCATTGTATGATGTTTTGTAATGTTTTTTAAAAATTGATGTGTTTATGTTGTGACTTGGAAGCCGGTGTTATGTTCCCGGACGGGTCCGGGATGAAGAAGATTACTCTGCTGCAGGCGCTGCGGGTGCTTCGGGAGCATCCGGAGTTGCAGGAGCTTCGGCTGCTTCGCCGCCTTCTTTTTTGCCTTCCAGCAATGCCGCGATAACGCGCTTTGCGGGAGATTGCAGCAGGCCGATCACTTCGCCGATCAGTTCGTTCTTCGTCTTGATCTTCACCAGGGTAGCCAGCTGGTTGTCGCCCAGGTACACTTCATCGGAGATGAAAGCGGCCTTCAGAACGGGTTTTTCCAGTTTGGCGTTTTCCTTGCGGAAGGTAGAGATGATCAGTGCGGGCTCTTTCGGGCTGTCGGAGAACATCAGGGCGGTTACACCGTTCAGGGCGTCGTACACACCTGCATATTTCTCGTTGTCCAGGCTTTCGAGCGCCTTTTTGATGAGGGTGTTTTTAGCCACCTTCATTTCTACATTCTTGTCGAAACACACCTTGCGAAGGTGGTTCACCTGCGCTACCGTCAGTGACTCTGTATTGGTGATGTAGAAGTTGTTGTATTGAGAGAACTTACCTTTCAGCAGCTCAATAACCTCGTTTTTTTGATCTTTGTTCATTGCTTTTTGTTTGGCATTGATAACTTGTAATTCCTACAGGTCCGTCAATTAGTTTTGAACAGATTTGGTGTCAATTGCAATGCCCGGGCTCATTGTGCTGGCCATGGACAACCCTTTCAGGTAAGTGCCTTTTGCAGTAGTAGGCTTCAGTTTGATGATCGCGTTGATCAGCTCCTGTGAGTTCTGTTCGATCTTTTCGGGAGCGAAAGAAACACGGCCGATAGACGCATGCACGATACCGGCTTTATCTACTT
This sequence comes from Chitinophaga cymbidii, assembly GCF_007992715.1. Taxonomy (GTDB): domain Bacteria; phylum Bacteroidota; class Bacteroidia; order Chitinophagales; family Chitinophagaceae; genus Chitinophaga; species Chitinophaga cymbidii. The sequence continues at coordinate 463,245 of NZ_BKAU01000002.1, read as the reverse complement.
TAAAGGTGATCTTACCGCCCTTTACCTCGTTCACCGCGGCTGCTACGTCGTTGGTAACAGTACCGGTCTTCGGGTTGGGCATCAGGTTACGGGGACCGAGGATCTTACCCAGTTTACCGATCTTGGGCATTACGGCAGGCGTAGCGATGATCACATCGATATCGGTCCAGCCGCCTTCGATCTTCTGGATAAATTCATCCAGTCCTACATGGTCGGCACCGGCTTCTTTAGCAGCAGCCTCTTTGTCGGGCGTGCAAAGCACCAGCACTTTTTTGGTCTTACCAGTTCCGTGGGGAAGCGTTACAGAGCCACGGATAGCCTGGTCGGCCTTCTTGGGATCAACGCCCAGGCGGATATGTAAATCGACGGAAGAGTCGAATTTAGTACAGTTAATGTCTTTAACGAGGGTAGAAGCCTCTTTCAGGCTGTAAGACTTGTTTTTGTCCACCTTAACGTCAGCGACCTTTCTTTTCTTAGTTGCCATTGCAAAATGTTTTAAAAGTTTAACCCGTTACAACGGGGTGAACAAATTAGTTTTCCCAGGGAGCTTTACCATCTACGGTAATACCCATGCTGCGCGCGGTGCCGGCTACCATTCTCATGGCGCTTTCTACCGTAAAGCAGTTCAGGTCGGGCATCTTGTCTTTAGCAATTGCCTCAACCTGTTCCCAGGTCACTTTACCCACCTTGTTGCGGTTAGGTTCTTTTGAACCACCCTGCACTTTGGCCGCTTCCAGCAGCTGTACGGGAGCCGGAGGCGTTTTGATAACGAAGTCAAAGGATTTGTCAGTGTAAACGGTCAGCAGAACAGGCAATACCTTACCCATCTTGTCCTGGGTACGGGCATTGAACTGCTTGCAGAACTCCATGATGTTCACACCCTTGGAACCCAAAGCGGGACCAATCGGAGGTGCAGGGTTGGCTTGGCCGCCTTTCACCTGCAATTTCACGTACGTTGCGATCTCTTTTGCCATGATGTCTGTTTTAATTTGGTTAAACGTTCCCTCCCGTTTTACCGGGAAAAAACTCCCAAAACTCAAAAGTCTTAAAAAGACCTTTTAAGGGGGATGCAAAGGTAGGTAAATAATAAATTATTAGCAAAAAATGTTTGGAGTTCGGCATTTTTTTTGCTATCATCCGTGGAATTGTAATAACAATAATGACTAATTTATTGATTACGAGTTTTTTATCATTTAATTCATAGACCCGCCAAAATTTTCGCCCGCACTAGAAAAATTGCCTTTAATCCTTTAAATTTACAACACCCGAACCAAAATCTCAACCACACTTCTTTCATTCATTACAGTCCGGGTGTTAATGCCTTCGCAATATTCGGGGTTTGAAAAGAACCGTAGATGTAGTATTTTTAGTCTACCAATCCTACATACTATATGTATTACACACTTATCCTCCTATGCATGACAGCGACTGCTCTCCCAATCGCTTCTTTTGCAAGACAACAACCAGCCGACACCGCAACCATTTATCTCCTCGCCGGCACTTATACAGACACCGGCAGTGAGGGCATCTATGTTTACAAATTCGACCGCCACACCGGCGCCCTCACCCCGGTAGACACCGCTTCCGGCCTCAGCAACCCGTCCTTTCTCGTGGTGGCGCCGGATAAAAAGCATGTGTACGCCGTAGGGGAAACCGGCGACGCCGGGAAAGTCTACGCCCTCAGCTTCGACCCGGCCAACGGCAAGCTGCAGCTGCTGAACGAGCAGCCTGCGGGCGGCGACGGGCCCTGCCACATCAATATCGACAGCGCGTCCAGGAACGTACTGGTCGGTAATTACGGCGGCGGCAGCCTCTCGGTGCTGCCCGTGAAAGAAGACGGCAGCCTGGCCGCCCCGGTGCAGACGATCCAGCACACCGGCTCCAGCATCGTGGAGTCCCGCCAGAAAGCCCCCCACGTACACGCCGTGATCTTCTCCCCCGACGGCAAACAGCTGTTCGTGCCGGACCTGGGGATCGACAAGATCGTGGTCTATAACTATAATTACGAAAACGCCTTCCAGCCGCTGACGCCCGGCACCCCGCCGGCAGTAGGCATCCGCCCCGGCGGCGGCCCCCGGCACTTCGTGTTCCATCCGAACGGCCAACACGCCTACGTGGTGCACGAGATCAGCGGCCATATCACCTGCTTCCATTATGATACCAGCCGCCTGATCCCCTTCCAGATGGTAGCCTCCACGCCCGCCAGCTACAAAGGGAACAAGGCCAGCGGGGCGGACATCCATATTTCGCCGGACGGGAAGTTCCTCTACATGAGCAACCGCGGCGACCTGAACAACCTCGCCATTTTCAGGATCGACGCGCGCAGCGGGAAGCTCACCCCCGCCGGGCACCAGTCCACCAAAGGAAAATCCCCCCGGAACTTCCTGATAGATCCGTCCGGCGCTTACCTGCTGGTGGCGAACCAGGACAGCGATAACATCATCGTCTTCAAAAGGAACAAGAGCACCGGCAGGCTTACCGCTACCGGGCAGGAGGTGAGCATTCCCAAACCGGTTTGCCTGAAAATGGTGGAAGCGGAATAAGGATCAGCGGATCATCCATCCTTTGTCACCGCCGTTATATTGCACAAAAAGGTATTCGTTGTACTGCGCCAGCACCGCCACCGTTTCGTCGGCGGGCAGCGTTGTTTTCCTGGCAGCCAGCGTGTCCGGCGCTTCATGCACCGTAGCCGCGGTGTTCAGCCTGCGGTCCCGCAACGGCTTGTCCAGTGACGCCACGGCCGTTGTGCTGATGTACCCGCTTTGCGCATCCGGCAGCACAACCCGTAACCAGTTTCCCATAGCGGCTTCCACGCGCAGGGGCGTATGCCGGGGCACGGAAACGGCGGTGGTATCCGTTACCGGAGCGCTGTAAATTTTTGCGGAGGGAAGTTGTACGCGCACATGTTCTCCCGGCAAACTTCCTTTCGCTTTGATGACCGGCGGCTCCTTTACGACCGGGTTTACGAAGGCCAGCGGGTCTACCGCCCCTCCCCGGCCGTAAATACCGAAATGCAGATGCGGCGGTGTCGTACGTGCGTTGCCGGTATTGCCCATCAGGCCCAGCGTATCTCCCGTTTTCACGCGCTGCCCCTCCCGTACCAATTGTTCATCAAGGTGTGCATAGTAGAGGACATATGATTTGTCTTCGGGGCGCATCCAGACCGTTTTCCCGCCGAGATTGCTTTCGCTCACGCTGGTGACAACACCGTCCGCCGCGGCCACAACCGGTGTGCGGAACTTTGCAAAGAGGTCTATTCCCTCATGCCGCCGTGCCCCCGCATCCCGCGCCGCGCCCCAGAAACTGCGGATATGATTGTTGCCCGGCGCCCTGATGGGGTACGCAAGGGAAGGGCCGGTGCGGATGCTGAGCGTATATTCCCCGCTTTCCAGCAATGCGGGCTGCAGCCGCAACAGCAGGGACTCGTCGCCTTCCACCTCGTATTCCAGCGCGCGGGCCGCGGTATCCGCTGCGGCCAGGAGCTTCAGCTCGTTATTGCTCCCTTCCACCCGCCACAGGTCCATATACACGGTGAAACCCGTTGCCGGCACCGTTTCCAGCGATATCAGCAGCTTCTCTCCCATCTTTCCGGGAAAACGCAGGCCCACCGCGCCGGGGCGCTCCGCGGCAAAGTACCCTCTTTCACTGTACGGCGTAGTGATCACGGCAGGTGCGGCAAGGCTCCGGCTGGCCGCATCCAGCCAGCTGCGGCCCATGACCGTTTGGTCCAGCCCCGCGGCGCTGATCTTGTCCGTATACACTTCATGCGGCGTTCTTTTGCCGAAAACGCCGGCTATCGGGGCTTTGCAGGCTTCCATCAGGCAAAGCAAAAGGAAGACCCCACCCGGAAGAAATAAACGTTTCATACGGAACGCTCATCAAAATATGCGCCATCAAAAATTTAGATGTGGCACCATCCAAAAAGCGGCCAAATCATCTATTCTGTAACTTCATCGTTCTAAATCACCCCATTATGAAACGCACTTGGTTACTTTTACTCGCACTTTACTGTACCTCCGCTGCCGTTGCGCAGGATGAAGCTGCCCAGAAGGCGTGGATGGATTACATGACACCCGGTTCCATGCATAAAATGATGGCAATGGCGGACGGGGACTGGAAAACGGATATGACTTTCTGGATGGCGCCGGGCGCCCAGCCGATGACGCAGGCCGGCAATTGCACCAACAAAATGATCCTTGGCGGCCGCTACCAGGAATCGCGGCACACCAGCAGCTTTGACGGTCAGCCTTTTGAAGGCATCGGCATACTGGGATACGATAATGCCAAAAAAGTATTCCAGAGCACCTGGGTAGACAATATGGGTTCCGGCATTATGTATCTCGAAGGAAAATGGGACGATGCCACCCGTTCGGTCACGCTCACGGGAAAGACCACGGACCCGGCCACGGGAAAGGAGCAGCTGATCCGGGAAGTATTTAAATGGGTGGACGATAACAACCAGGTCATGGAAATGTACATGATGGCGGATGGAAAGGAGTTCAAATCCATGGAACTGAAGCTCACCCGCAAATAACCGCATAAAAAAAGCCGCAGGCAATGTGCCTGCGGCTTTTTCAAATATCTGAACAGCTTTAGCTGATCTTTTCTACCTGCATGAAGTTCAGCTCTACCGGCGTGGCGCGGCCGAAGATCTTCACGGTCACTTTCAGCTTCTTCTTGTCTTCCAGCACTTCTTCGATCACACCGTTGAAGTCGTTGAACGGGCCGTCGATGATCTTGATGGTTTCGCCAACGATGTAGGGCTCGCTCATGGTGAGTCCCTGGTCGGAGATCTCGTCTACTTTACCAAGCATTTTATTGACTTCCGCCTTGCGGAGCGCGATGGGCTTTTCTTTTCCGAGGAAGTGGATCACACCGGAAACCTGGCGGATGGACTGGATCACCTCATCGGTCATCTTGCCGTCGATCGCTTCGATCATTACATAACCGGGGTAGAAGTTCTTTTCGCGCATCACTTTTTTACCGGCCTGCACTTTATATACTTTCTCCACCGGCAGGAAGATCTGGGTAATTACATTGCCCCAATCGCTGCGGCGCACTTCAATATCCAGGTATTCTTTTACTTTCTTCTCTTTGCCGCTCACTACCCGCAGTACGTACCATTTCGTTTCCTGGGCGGGAGCCTGGGCTTCTTCCTTGTGGATGTCCTCCATTATTGAAACAGTTTATAGTATTGCGTTAATACCAGGTGAGACAGGGTATCCATGCCCCATACCATCAGTGTGATGATGATAGTGGCAATGAGAACGATCATCGTAGATGATTGCAGCTCCTGCCAGGTAGGCCAGGATACTTTATGAACCAGCTCGTGATATGATTCTCTGAAGTAGCTCGTGATTTTGTTCATCGTAATTAGTTAACCTGATATGAACGATAAAAATTGCCGTGCGGCAAAATTGCTTGTTTCTGTTAAAAAATGCAAACAATTTAAGCTTCCGGCAATTTTTCATTTACTCAGCACGGGTACTAGGATTCGAACCCAGATCAAAGGTTTTGGAGACCCGTATGCTACCGTTGCACCATACCCGTGTGTAAAAAAAGCCATTAACTGTGGCGGTCACCTTTAGCAAATATAATCTTCTATTGATTAACCGCCGCTGGTCAATGGCTTTTTTATAGACAGTATCGCTACTGGATTATTTCACGATTTCAGTAACCTGACCAGCGCCTACGGTACGGCCACCTTCGCGGATAGCGAATTTCAGACCTTTTTCCATAGCGATCGGCTGGATCAGTTTAACGGTCAGGCTGATGTTATCACCAGGCATTACCATTTCAACACCTGCAGGCAGTTCAACTTCACCGGTTACGTCAGTAGTACGGAAGTAGAACTGAGGACGGTATTTCTGGAAGAACGGCGTGTGACGGCCACCTTCTTCTTTGCTCAGTACGTAAACTTCGCATTTGAAGTCGGTGTGCGGAGTGATGGAACCGGGCTGGCAGATAACCATACCGCGACGGATCTGGGATTTTTCAATACCGCGGAGGAGCAGACCGGCGTTGTCACCAGCTTCACCTTCGTCCAGCAGTTTTTTGAACATTTCCACACCAGTACAGGTAGATTTCAGTGATTCGGTGATCAGACCTACGATCTCAACGTTCTCACCTACTTTGATACGACCGCGCTCGATACGACCGGTAGCAACAGTACCACGACCGGTGATAGAGAACACGTCTTCTACTGACATCAGGAACGGTTGGTCAACCGGGCGCGGAGGCAGCGGAATGTAAGTATCAACAGCTTCCATCAGCTCGTCGATCTTGGCCACCCATTTTTCGTCACCAGCCAGTGCGCCGGTAGCAGAACCCTGGATGATGGGCACATTATCGCCATCGAAACCATAGGAAGACAGCAGGTCGCGGATCTCGATCTCAACGAGTTCCAGCAGTTCCGGATCGTCTACCAGGTCTACTTTGTTCATGAATACTACGATACGGGGTACACCTACCTGACGGGCCAGGAGGATGTGCTCCTTCGTTTGCGGCATCGGACCATCAGTTGCGGCAACCACGAGGATAGCACCGTCCATCTGAGCAGCACCGGTGATCATGTTCTTCACGTAGTCAGCGTGGCCGGGACAGTCAACGTGAGCATAGTGACGGTTTGCTGTCTGATACTCAACGTGTGCTGTATTGATGGTAATACCTCTTTCTTTTTCTTCAGGAGCTGCGTCGATCTCGTCATAACCTCTCTTCTCAGCCAAGCCCTTGTTTGCCAGAATTGTCGTAATGGCAGCAGTCAAGGTAGTTTTACCGTGGTCCACGTGACCGATGGTACCAATGTTAACGTGGGGTTTATCCCGCTTAAAGGTTTCTTTTGCCATTGTATTTTTTTTTAAGATGGTTTGTAAAGATTGTATTATAGTTGTTTAAAAACGTTTTTACAAACTTGAGCCAATTACAGGGATTGAACCCGCTCCTTTCCGCTTACTGGCGGAACGCTCATCCATTGAGCTTACCGGCTTAGTTAAACTTCAAATTTCGGACACCGTACACCGCTTGCCGGTTACCTGTATCCGAAACTTTTTCAGAGCCCTGCCGGGAATCTGCAGATCCCCCTTTCAAATCTCCGAAATCCGAAAGAAAGCATATCGCATCTTCCCTTCTTTTTGAGCTGTTGATGAGAATTGAACTCACGACCTCTTCCTTACCAAGGAAGTGCTCTACCCCTGAGCTACAACAGCAGTGGTTCTTTAGAGCGGGAGACGAGGTTCGAACCCGCGACCTACAGCTTGGAAGGCTGTCGCTCTACCAACTGAGCTACTCCCGCATTTAAATCACTGTGACATTCCCTGCTGCCCCTACTCGTTTTCTTGCACAAGTTTGTTCCGCCCCTGTTGAACAAAAGCGGAACAAAATAAGTTGTGGGCAGGACAGGATTCGAACCTGTGAAGTCGAAAGACAGCGGATTTACAGTCCGCCCCATTTGGCCGCTCTGGAACCTGCCCAACTAAAAAACTTTGCCCGGACCGTTCCGGAAACGCCTGAGCCAGCAGAGGGATTCGAACCCCCGACCCACTGATTACAAATCAGTAGCTCTGGCCAACTGAGCTATGCTGGCGTTTTTTCTGTCAAGAAAAAGCTTAACAACCTCTCAAAAGGAAGCGCAAAATAAGTGGTAATCTTTTTAAGAAACAAATATTTTTTTCACTTCCGGACCGTAAAATTTTTGCTGCTCAAAGTTGGCCTAAATGCCCTACAGTAAAGAATTTTACTACCTTCGCCGATCCCTTTTTGAATCGGGATGGCAAAGGTAGTAAAGAGAAAATTAATTCCAAAATATTTTTAGAAAATTAATGTAAATTCTTCTCCTTCTTGCGTTTGATCTGGTTAACAAGCGAGTCAAATGCGAGGTCTATTGACTCTTCGAAGGATTTGGATTCATGCTTTACAAAGAAATCGTGGCGCGGGATATGGACCTTGATCTCGGCGATCTTGTCCTTGATCTGGTGGGCTAACTGATCCAGCTTCAAAAATACTTCTACAGTGACAATTCGGTCATAAAACGTGGAGAGCTTCTGAATCCTTTTATTCACATGGTCAATGAGTTTGGCGTCAGCATCAAAACGCACAGTTTGAATTTGAACATTCATAGCACTAAATTTTAACTTTTAACAATCTGATTTCAAATTAGTAACAAACATCCATAGGCGGTTTTTTAAGTGAGTATCTCGACATTACTAATTTACTGAACTTTCTCTCCTTTTCCGATTTCCGGCAGAAAAATTTTGTTAAAATGTACAACAGTACAATAGTCGCTCTTTTTAATGCCTTAACAAATGAGCGCCGTCAGCCGGCACACTGCGCTTTGTCAGTATTCACTGTAAACATTTTAATTGATAAATTCTACGCTTTGGGATGCGCCTGCTGATGTACCTTCTTCAGCTTTTCGATGGAGTTGTGGGTGTATACCTGGGTGGCGGCAAGACTGGAATGACCGAGCAATTCCTTTACTGCATTGAGGTCCGCCCCATTATTCATGAGATGGGTGGCAAAAGTATGCCGCAGGATGTGCGGGCTTTTTTTGGGGACGGTGGTTACCTGGCTAAGCGCGGCTTTGACCACTTTGTAAACATAGTTCTCGTCCAGCGGCTTGCCGTTGGGCTTCACCAGCAGGCGATGCGGATCGGGTTGTTCGATCTCCCGGCGTTTACGCGCTTCATATGCCGTTATCTGTTCCAGCAAAAGGGGGCTGATGGGCACGAACCGCTCCTTGTTGCCTTTGCCGCGTATTTTCAGCTGTTTATTCCCTTCATCTACCTGCTCCATGGTAAGCCCTATCAGCTCGGCCCGCCGCATGCCGGTCTGGTACAACAGGTCCATGATCAGCTGCGCGGTGGCGCCCCGGAAGTCGTCTGTAAAGACCGGCTGCCCTTCCACCGCATTCTGTTCCAGCTGCTGCATGCCTTTCTCTTCCACGAACACGGGGAGGCGCTTGCGCACCTTCGGGCTGTTGACCTTCGCCATCGGGCTTTGCACCAGCAATTGCTTGCGTACGGCGTATTTAAAGAATGATTTGAGGGTGGATATCTTGCGGCGGATGGTAACCGCGGCCACGCTGGAGGATGCTTTTTTGTCGGGATGAATGCCGGTTACTAGCCATGACTGAATATGGAAATACCGGATCTCCGGCAGCGGCATGTCGCCGTAAGTGCCCTGCATGTACTGAAAGAACTGCTCCAGATCTGTCCGGTAGGCCAGCACAGTATGGGGTGAATAGCGCTTTTCCAGCTCGAGGTAAGCCAGGAAAGCCAGTGCGAAGGATGGCAGGTGCTGTTCTTCTTTCATAACCAACACAAAAAAATTGATGACTGTAAAGTTATCGAAAACCTTACAATCATCAATTTTATGTATTAGAATTTAATTCTGATCGTTACTATGCGTCGAACTTGCCGGTAGCTACCTGCTGTTTGTAGACAGCTTTCAGCACCTGGGTACGGCGGCGGATAGACGGCTTGGTAAATGACTGACGCTCTCTCAGTTGCAGCAGGATCTTCGCTTTCTCAAATTTCTTTTTATACTTTTTGAGCGCTTTGTCAATGTTTTCGCAGTCTTTGGAATCGATAATTAACATATTTCTCCTTTATTTTTACGGACGGCAAAGATACACCTAAATTTTCAAAATCCAAATAAAAATCCCTCCTCATTTATCTCCGTCGGTAATTGACTAATTTTGCCTTTCAATATCAAAGATAAAACATGTTTACCGGCATTATAGAAACAATAGGCACTGTAACGTCAGCGGTCAAAACGGGAGGAAACCTTGAACTGACCATCCGCTCGGCCATAGCGCAGGAATTGAAGATCGACCAGAGTGTTTCGCACAACGGGGTTTGCCTGACCGTCACGCAGGTAGCCGGCCAGCAATATACGACCGTGGCAGTGGCGGAAACCCTCCAAAAATCCAATATCGGGCAGTTCCGCGAAGGGTATGCCGTGAACCTGGAAAGGGCCATGGTCTTTAACAGCCGCATAGACGGGCACCTGGTGCAGGGGCATGTGGACGGTACCGGCGTCTGCGAATCCGTTACGGAGCAGGACGGCAGCTGGCTGTACCGCATCCGCTTCCAGCCGCAGTTTGCGGGGCTGATCGTGGAAAAAGGCTCTATCTGCCTGAACGGCATCAGCCTCACGGTGTTCGACATTACCGATGATGCGTTCTCCGTGGCAGTGATCCCTTACACTTACCAGCATACCAATATACAATATCTCCAACCCGGCGACACCGTGAACCTGGAATTCGACATCCTGGGCAAATACGTGGCGCGGCAACTGAACCGCTCACCCATCAAATAAACCGACATTGAACCAGACACTAACGCAAACCCTGGGCATCAAATACCCGCTGATCATGGCCCCCATGTTCCTCGTGAGCAACGAGCCCATGATGCAGGCCGCCATCCGCAGCGGCATTGCGGGCACTTTCCCCTCCCTCAACTACCGCAGGGAAGGCGAGCTGCCCGCGCTGCTGGAAAGGCTCAATGAAGCCAGGGCAAGCCATCAGCAGGGCACCTACGGCGTGAACCTCATCGTACAGAAAACGAACCCGCTCTATAAAAAACACCTGGACGCCTGCGTGGCGGCCAAAGTGCCGTTCTACATCACCTCGCTCGGCAATCCCCGCGATGTGATCGATGCCGCGCACAGCTACGGCGCCAAGGTGCTTTGCGACGTGACCAACCTGCAGCATGCCGAAAAGGCCGCGCAGAACGGGGCGGACGGCTTTATTGCCGTGAGCGCGGGCGCGGGCGGCCATGCCGGCCCCTACCCCATGCATGTGCTGATACCGGCCCTGAAAAAAGCTTTCCCGCACATGCCCGTAGCCGCCGCGGGCGCTATCGCCACGGGGCAGCAGATCGCCAGCGCACGGGTGCTCGGGGCGGACGGCGTATCCATCGGCACGCGGTTCATCGCCAGCCGCGAAGCCACCGTCAGCGACGAATACAAGAACGCCATTGTCAGTCACGGCATGGAAGACATCGTGCTCACCGAAAAACTCTCCGGCACGCCCTGCAATATCATCAACACGCCCGCCGCGCAAAGAATGGGCTACAAGCAAAGCCGCTTCCAGAAGTGGCTGTCCCGCAACCCGCGCACGCGCAAATATTACAAGATGATGGTGCAGATGAAAGGCATGCAGAAACTTCAGCGGGCCATCACGCCCAATCATTACAACCAGCTGTGGTCCGCCGGGCAAAGCGTGGAGATGGTGGACGATATCCTCACCGTGGAAGAGATCGTGCAGCGGCTCATGCAGGAATACAATGAAAGCCTGCAGGCGTTGCGGTAAGCGGGCAAAAACGGTATCTTTGCAAAATGTCTTTACCCAATAATTACCAGGAAGGCGCAGTGCTGTTGATCAACAAGCCGTTGACCTGGACTTCCTTCGACGTGGTGCGCAAGATCCGTAATACCACCAAAGCCAAAATAGGTCATGCCGGCACGCTGGACCCCTTAGCCACGGGCCTCCTCATTTGCTGCACCGGTAAAATGACCAAAAAAATAAATGAATACCAGGCGCAGGAAAAAGAATACACCGGCACCTTCACCCTCGGCGCCACCACCCCTACGTTCGACCTGGAATCGGAACCCGAAAATCATCAGCCTGTTCCGGAGCTGGACAAAGCCGCGCTGCAGGCGTATGCGGACCGCTTTACCGGCGAGCTGCAGCAGCTGCCTCCCATCCATTCCGCCATCAAACAGAACGGCAAACCGATCTATCACCTTGCCCGCAAAGGCGTTGAAGTGAAAGTGGAGCCCCGCAACATTAAAATATTTGCTTTCGAGATCACCGCGGTGGAACTGCCTGTTGTGCATTTCAGGGTACAATGCAGCACCGGCACCTATATCCGCTCCCTGGCGAACGACTTTGGCGCGGCCATCGGATGCGGCGGGCACCTGAGCAGTCTTTGCCGCACGCGCATCGGGGATTTCAAACTGGAAGACGCGGTGGAAGTGACGGATTTTATTGAGCAGTACAGGCAGGCGCAGCAGAACGGGTAGGCAGTTCCAATCATCAGCATCGCAAACAGTATGCGGGAACAGAAGCTGGCAGGCAGCTCTCCGCGATGATCAGAACGGATACCCGATCGCGATATTCCAGATAATATTTTCCCGCCGCCAGCGCGCATCGCCCAGCGTCCATTGATTTACGAACCAGCCGCTTTTATTCTTTTCGGAAGGATAGGGTTTCTTGAGCGGTATGCCCCAGTCGAAACGTATCAGGAAGTAGGTGAAGTCCAGCCGCAGACCCGCGCCGGTACCGATCGCCAGGTCGTTATACAGGTTGCTGAACTGAAAGTCCGCCCCCGTTCGCAACGTATCCCGCTTCAGCATCCAGATATTGCCGAAATCCAGGAAGGTAGCGCCTTTCAGGTTCATGCTGCCCCCGAAGAGGCGGAACAGGTCGAAACGGTATTCCACATTTCCTTCCAGCTTCATGTCCCCCGTCTGGTCCGGGAAGATCTCGGCAATGGAAGAAGTATCGCGGAAAGAACCCGGCCCGAGCGTGCGCAGGCGCCAGGCGCGGATGCTGTTAGGCCCGCCGGAAGTGAACTGGCGGATGTACGGCAATACGTCGCTCTGGCCGTATGGTATGCCCACGCCGGCGTAAGCGCGCGTGGCGATGGACGATTTGCTGTAGTTCCAGTAATGCCGGAAATCCAGCTCCAGCCGCAGGAACTGCGAGATATTCACGTTGGACAGTGTTTCGAGGCTTTCCCGGCCGCTGGTGACCCAGTTCGTCAATCCGTTGATGCCTTTCAGCCAAAGCCCGGATTCCTCGAAGTTCGCGCGGAAAAAAGAGTTCTGGCGCTGATGGAAAATATCGTTATTGCTAAAAGTATAGGTAATGCCTTCGCCGCCGATGAAAGCCGGTTCAAAGCTGCGCCGCAGGTACGGGTTCCGGTCCACCACCGTATCCTTGAACAGGCTGTTCAGCGTAACGCCCACGTAATTCAGCGTGAAAGGCTTTACGATCCAGCGTTTGTATTGCGATTCATTCCATTCGTAACCGAAAGAAGCGTTCAGCTGCCGGATGTCAAACCGGTCGATGCGCGTGAGGTTGTTCCAGCCCGCGGAGATACGTGTTCTCGCGGTGGAGCGGTTGTTCTGCCGGAGCCGGAACGGCAGCAGGAAACGCGGCATCACCAGGTCCGCATTCAAACCGTATTCCCGCGCCTGCAGATCAAACGCGCTGCTGTTGCGCACCACTTCAAGCCCGCCTTTGAGCGTAATGTGCAATTCGTTGGCGGAACGGTTCAGGTTGAAGTGGCGGTAGCCGAGGGTTACGCCGCTACCCACGAAATAGTCACTGCTCGTGGTGATGTCTATGTTCGCGCTCAGCTCCTGTTTCTTGCGGGGCGTCAGCAGTATGTACGCATCCAGCTTCTGCGCCGTGTCTTTCCTTTCGCGGTATTGCACGGTAACGGATTGCCAGAGGTTGAGATCGTATAAACGGTTAACGGTATTGTTATAATTCTGGATGGAGTATTTTTCATTCTTCCGGAGCTGGATGGCGCGGGCCAGTACGCGCGGGCGGATGATGTCCTCATGGAATTTGACGGTGAGCACCCTGCCGGAATATGTTTTAAAAGTAGTGTCGCTGGTGTTGCTGAGCGGTGAAAAATCGGGGTAGATGATAATGTCATGCAGGTAGAACACCTTGGTGAGGTCGGTAGCGGAATCTTCCGGGTTTTTGATCACCACGTCTACGTCCATCGTGGGCCGCTGGTCCGCGCTCAATACCGTGGGCATGCTGGCGAAGGGGTTGAGCGGATCGAGGAAGAGCGATTTGTTGAGGGTGTCTACCGTGAAGCTCACCAGGTCGCGGTTGAACTTGAAATATCCCGCATCGCGGATGAGCCTCGTCAGGCGTTCCCTTTCGCCGTTGAGGTTTTCGGCCTTGTAAGGCGCGTTCACTTTCAGCAGCGAGAACTTCTCCCCTGCTTTTACAATATTGCGGATGGCCGTATCGGGAATATCGTAGTTGATCTTTTTGATGACGAAGTTCTTGCCGGTGTTCACCTCGTAGGTAACGGTGGTTTTCCTGTTCCGGGTGTTTTCTTTATAAGCAGCGGTCGCATAGAAATATCCCTGGTTGTTCAGGTAAGCGATCATCCGGTTCAGGGATTCCGTTGTTTTCGTGGAGTCGTAGATCGCGGGGGCTTCCAGGTTACGCTCCGCGAGGATGAGGTTCCAGAACCAGTTGCTTTTTTTCTCGTGCGATTTCTGGTTGTACAGCCAGACCTTCAGGCGCGTGCCGAGGAACTTTGAATTGGGCTGCTGCAGCATCAGCGATCGGGACGAAAGGTCGCTCTTCAGATTGTTCTTTTCCGTGGAGGAAAGCGTGCCGTTAACGACTACGCTCGTCTTCGTCAGCAGCTCCTGGTCCTGCTGCAGGTAACGGGTATTCGAACAGGCGTTTAAAAGCAGGCATACCATCAGCAACACGACCGGCAACGGCAGATTTGTATATGATGAGTATCGCTTTTTCTTCACTTGATTCCTGAATTAACGGGTATGGCCTGCTTGGCTGAATGCCGGATTTCATGTAGGTTTGATCCTATGTTGTCAAAGGCGCAAATTAAATATATTCAATCATTACAGCACAAAAAATACCGTCAAAAATTTGGCCAGTTTATAGCGGAGGGGGACAAGATCGTGCAGGAGCTGCTGCAAAGCGGGAAAGACGTGCAGGCCGTATATGCTACGCGGGACTGGCTGCTGGACCACCGCGAACTGGCTGAAAGCGCCACCGGCATGGATGTGCAGGAGGTGGAGCCCCCGGCGCTCAAACAGCTATCTTCCCTTTCCACCCCCAACCAGGCGCTGGCGCTGGTGAACATCCCGCCCGCCTCCGAGCCAGTTTTGTCCGGCCAGGTCACCATCGTACTGGAAACCATACAGGACCCCGGCAACCTGGGCACCATTATTCGTATAGCCGACTGGTTTGGTATCCGCCAGATCATCTGCTCACCGGATTGTGTGGACGCCTATAACGCCAAAACCATCCAGTCCACCATGGGCAGCATCATGCGTATACCCGTTATCGTGAAAGATATTCTGGAGCTGCTGGCCGCCAACAAACACATCCCCTCCTACGCCGCGACGCTGCATGGCGATAATATCGCCGGCACACCGAAGATCACCGAAGGATTGATCCTGATCGGGAATGAATCGCGCGGCCTTGGTGAAAAGGTACTGGCGCTTTGCAGCCACCGCATCACCATCCCCCGGATCGGGCAGGCGGAATCGCTGAATGCCGCCGTGGCTGCCGGCATTATCTGCGGGCGGCTGTTAATATAGCTTATTTGAACTGTATGGCTTTCACCGGCAGGATCTTCCGGGTCAGTAAAGTAGGGATGAGCAGGATGAGCAGGCAGATGCCCAGCGTCACCCCGTTTATCAGCAGCACCTTCCACCACTGTATCGCGATCGGCGCCACCGTCATGTAGTAGGATTCTTCCGGTAGTTTGAAGAAACCGGTGTACTGCTGCAGCAAGGCCAGCCCTATGCCGAGGATGTTCCCGATGATAATGCCCGCCAGCACAATGTACCCCGCCTGGTAGATGAAAATACCCTGTATGGCGCCGTTGCGCATGCCGAGCGCTTTGAGGATGCCCACCATGTTCGTGCGTTCGAGGATAAGGATAAGGATGGCCGTGGTCATGTTGATGATCGCCACGATGGTCATAATGATGAGGATGATCGATTCATTTTTGTTCTGCAGGCCGAGCCAGTCGAAAATATTGGGATAGATCTCCTGCATGCTGCGCACCGCCAGCTCATCCGGCAGCTGGTCCCCGATGTGGCTTTGCGCGCTGTCCATCTGCCGGTAATCTTTCAGGAACACTTCATATCCCCCGATCTCGTCCGCCCGCCAGTCGTTCAGCCGGCGCACAAGATTGATGTCGCCGATGAGATAGGTCCTGTCGTATTCTTCGATGCCCGTTTTATAGATGCCGCAGACGTTAAGTTTTCGCACGCGCGGCGGCAATCCGTCCCCCCGCACGAAGTAAACGATCACGTCATCGTTCAGCTTCAGCTGCAGCAATGCCGCCGTGTTGGCGGAGATGATCATTTCGGAAGCGTAGCCGCTGTCTGTAAACCGGATGGGGCGGCCCTCCATGAGGAAATCAAGCTTCGAGCCGCTGTCGATCCCCTTGAAGATCATGCCTTCCGTTTCCTTTTCCGTTTTTACGATCACCGATTTGGTGGCGAACTTGTTGAGCGCCTCTATCTGTGGATATTGCAGGATGTTCTTTTCCAGCTCCGGCAGCGCCTCAAACGGCACCTGCTCCGTTAAAGGCCCCGCGTTCACCTGGTATTGCGTGATGTGGAGGTGCCCCCAGAAGCTGAAGATCTTGTCGGAGATCACCAGCTGGAAGCCATTGATCAATGCCGTAGCCAGTATCATAACGGCCACACTGAACGCTGTGGCTATCATGGCAATGTTGATGATGAACTTGGAAAAGGAAGAAAAACGGTTAAATGCAATCCTTCCGGCAATAAACATGGATACGCGCATGCCGCTAATTTATGGAATTTAGAAATGTGTTGTAAATTACGCCTATGAGGAAAGCATTTATCGTGATAGCGTTACTATCCGTTCTGTGTGCCCGCGCGCAGCACGAAGATATCTCGCAGGATCACGTTTACAGCCCCACCGTCAAGACCGTCAAACTCAATCCCACCGGCGAACCGCTGGCCCTTCCCATCTATGCGCTTAACAGCGGGGAAAGGCTGGAGCTGAATTTCGATGATATGCAGATGGAGGTCAGGAATTATTTTTATACCATCCAGCTTTGCAATGCAGACTGGACGCCCGTCCGCCTCAATACCATCGAATACCTGAAAGGCTTCTCCGAAAGCCAGATCAGGGATTACCGCTTTTCCAGCGTGGCGCTGCAGAAGTATGTGCATTACCACCTGGACTTCCCGAATCAAAACTGTACGCCTACACGCGCGGGGAATTATATTTTAAAAGTCTATCTCGATGGGGACACCTCGCAGCTCGCGTTCACCCGGCGTTTCATGGTGATCCAGCAAAAAACGACGGTGGAAGGCTACATTTCCCAACCCATCAATCCGAAACTTTTCCGTACCTCCCAGAAGATCAACTTCGCGGTAGGCACCAAAGGGCTCAACATACCCAACCCGTTCGACCAGGTGAAGATCGTGATCATGCAGAACTCGCGGTGGGACAATGCTATTACCAACATCAAGCCCCGCTTCATCAAAGGCGACCTGCTGGAATATAATGCGGAACAGGATTGCATCTTCCCCGGTATGAAAGAATGGCGGTGGATAGACCTTCGCAGCTTCCGGCTGCAAACGGAAAGAGTGGAAAGATCGGAGTACGGCAGGACCACCACCGATGTGTACGTGCTGCCCGATTTTCCCAGGGACAATACCGTATACCAGTACATCAAGGATTTCAACGGGCGGTACATCCCTTCCGTGCTGGAAGATTATAACCCGAATTTTGAAGGGGATTATGCCCGGGTGCATTTCGTATATCCGGCGAAGGAGCCCTACGCGGGATACGACCTGTATATCTTCGGCGAGCTGACCGACTATGAATGCAATCCCGGCAACCGGCTCACCTACAACGGCGCCCGGCAGGCGTACGAAGGCACGCTGTTCCTCAAACAGGGCTACTACAATTACATCTATGCGCTGATAGACCGCACCAACGGCCAGTTCAACACCGAGTATACGGAAGGTAATTCCTGGGAAACCGAGAACGACTACACGGTGCTCGTGTACTACAAAGCGCTTGGCGGCAGGAACGACGAGCTGGTGGGCATGCTGAAGCTCAATTCTATGACAAGCCGCCGCTAGGGAACGATCAGCGGGTCCGTTTGGTTCACCGTCTGCCCCAGCTTCACGATGTTGGCCGCGCCGCGTTTGATGATGATGCGGGTACCGCGGTCGTAAGTGAAATAGCGGTAAAACCAGTTGATGAATACCACCAGCTTGTTCCGGAAGCCCATGAGGTTCAGCAGGTGCACGATCATCCACGCGATCCAGGCGATATAACCGCTCAGCCGTATGCCGCTGAATTCCGCTACCGCCCTGTTACGCCCGATGGTGGCCATGCTGCCCAGGTCCGTATACTTGAAAGGCTGAAGGGGTTTTCCTTTTAATTCATTTGCGATATTCTTACCCAGTTGTTTGCCCTGCTGCATCGCTACCTGCGCTACCATGGGGTAACCTTTGGGAAAACGTTCATCCGTCACCTGCTGCGCAATATCACCGATCACGAAGATGTTCGAAGAGCCCTGCATGCGGTTCACCCCGTCTACTATCACACGCCCGTTGGGAAGGGTGATGTCTTCCGGGATGCCTTTGATCGGGAAGCCCTTCACGCCGGCAGACCAGAGCAGGGATTGCGTAACGATCGTATCGCCGTTGCTGAGCGTGAGCGTATGCCCGTCGTAATCCTTCACGGCAACGCCGGTGAGCACTTTCACGCCCAGGAATTCCAGCCCTTCCAGCGTTTTCTGGCTGGATTTTTCGCTCATGGAAGCCAGCACTTTCGGCCCCGCTTCTATCAGGTAGATGTTCATGAGGTGCAGCGGCAGTTCAGGATAATCTTTCGGCAGGATGTATTTGCGCAGCTCCGCAAAAGCGCCGGCCAGCTCCACGCCGGTGGGACCACCGCCTACCATCACAAAATTCAGCTTGGGGCGGATGGCCGATTCATCATTCATCAGCAACGATTCCTCAAACTGCTTCAGCACGTAGTTACGGATCTGCACCGCCTCGATCAGCGATTTCATGCCAATGGCATGCTCCTCGATGACCTTGTTGCCGAAGAAGTTGGTATTGCTGCCGGTGGCGATCACCAGATATTGATATTTTATATCGCCGATATTGGTGTGAAGGATATTATCCGCGGAGTTTACGCTTTTTACTTCCGCCATGCGGAAATGGAAGTTCTTTTGTCTTTTGAAAATACCTCTGAGGGGAAAAGCAATGCTGTCCGGTTCCAGCCCCGCCGTCGCTACCTGGTAAAGCAGCGGTTGAAAAAGGTGATAATTGTTCCTGTCCAGCAGCACAACCTGTACGGGGGCGTGCTTTAAAGCTTTAGCCAGGTTGATGCCTGCAAATCCTCCTCCAACGATCACCACCCTGGGCCGGTCTGTTTCCGGTATGTTCGGTTGTATCATGACTAATGGTTTAAATGCTATAGCGTTGAGGCCTCAAATGCCATACCATTGTTAATTATTATCAAAAGTACAAAACTTTCAGGAAAAAATGAAAGATTAATTAGATCAACAAAAAAGGCAGCCTCATCAAATGCGAGACTGCCTTTACGCTTATCAAACAAAAAGACTTATTTCAGTGCCATGTGCAGGGCGGCGGCCAGCAAAGCGCCGATAACGGGGCCTACGACGGGTATCCATGCGTATCCCCAATCGCTGTCCCTTTTCCCCTTGATGGGCAAAATAAAATGCGCGATGCGCGGCCCGAGGTCACGGGCGGGATTGATCGCATAACCGGTGGGGCCGCCGAGGGAAAGACCGATCGCCAGTACCAGCAAGGCAACCGGCAGAGCGTCTACCGCGCCGAGGCCCACGGGTATGGACGATAAGGATTCAAAACCGCCGGGCAGACCTTCCAGCTTGGCGAGGTTCACCTCTCCTTTCGCGATGTAGAACACCCCGAAGATGAGCACGAAGGTGCCGATGATCTCTGTCAGCAGGTTGGGAACAGTACCGCGTACGGCCGGTGCGGTACAGAATACCGCCAGCTTGCCGTCGGGATCATCTGTTGCGTCGAACTGCTGCTTGTAGGCCACCCATACCAGGCATGCGCCGAGGATGGCGCCCATCAGCTGGGCCACGAGGTATGCGGGCACCTGCGCCCATTCAATGCCGCCGGTAACGGCCAGCGCCAGTGTTACAGCGGAGTTAAGGTGCGCGCCGCTGTAAGCGCCTACGGCAAATACGCCAACGAAAACGGCCATGGCCCAACCCATTGTGATCACGATCCATCCGCCGTTCTGCCCTTTGCTTTTATTGAGTACACAGTTCGCTACCACGCCATCCCCGAGGAGGATGAGCAATGCGGTACCGATGAGTTCTGCCAGGAATGTGGACATTTTTATATCAGTTTTTTAAACGTTGTAATGATTATTGTTCCGCCCAGGCTTTCGCCGCGCGAACGGCACGGTGCCAGTCTTTCGTCAGCTGCTCGCGGGTGGCGCTGTCCATTTCCGGCACAAAACGCGCATCTTCCTGCCACTGGCTCCTGATAGTATCAATGCTATCCCAGAACCCGGTGGCCAGTCCCGCCAGGTAAGCCGCGCCCAGCGCGGTGGTTTCCGTTACCTTGGGGCGTACCACATTCGTGTCCATGATATTCGCCTGGAACTGCATCAGCAGGTTGTTGGCCGTTGCGCCGCCGTCTACCCGCAGCTCCGCGATGTTCATGCCCGCATCGGCTTCCATGGCCTGCAGCACGTCCATCGTCTGGTAGGCGATGCTGTCCAGCGCCGCCCGCGCGATGTGCGCGTCTTTTGTGCCGCGCGTCATGCCCACGATGGTGCCGCGCGCATACTGGTTCCAGTGCGGCGCGCCGAGGCCGGCGAAAGCAGGCACCAGGTAAACGCCGTCCGTATCTTTCACGGACAAAGCCAGCGCTTCCACATCGGCGGAATGGCGGATAATGCCCAGCCCGTCGCGGAGCCATTGCACCACAGCGCCGCCGATGAAAATGCTGCCTTCCAGCGCATATTGCGTTTTATCGCCGATCCGCCAAGCGATGGTGGTCAGCAGGTTGTTGCCGGACTCGATGGCCTTGTCTCCCGTATTCAGCATCATGAAACAGCCGGTGCCGTAAGTATTCTTCACCATTCCCGGCTCAATGCACATCTGGCCGAAAAGAGCGGCCTGCTGATCGCCCGCGATGCCCGCGATGGGAATCTCGTAAGGCGTGAGCGTGGCCTCGGTATGGCCGTATACCTCGCTGGACGCGCGGACTTCCGGCAGCATGCTCGCCGGGATGTTCATGAGCTTCAGCAGGCTTTCATCCCACTGTTGCGTGTGGATATTATATAACATGGTACGGGAAGCGTTGCTCACGTCCGTTACATGCAGCTTTCCCTTGGTGAAATTCCAGATCAGCCAGCTGTCTACTGTGCCGAAAGCCAGTTCCCCGGCCTCCGCGCGCTGCCGCGCGCCTTCCACGTTGTCCAGTATCCATTTTACCTTGGTGCCGGAAAAATAGGCGTCCAGGATCAGGCCCGTTTTGCTGCGGATATCATCCGCCAGCCCTTTCCCGCGCAGCTCGTCGCAATACGCGGCCGTACGGCGGTCCTGCCACACGATGGCATTATATAAAGGCTTGCCTGTTTTGCGGTCCCATACGATGGTGGTTTCCCGCTGGTTGGTGATACCGATGGCCGCGATCTTGTCGCCGCTGGTGCCGGCTTTCACGATCACTTCCGCAGCAACGCCCGCCTGTGTGGACCATATCTCGTTCGGATCATGCTCCACCCATCCCGGCTGCGGATAGATCTGTTTGAATTCTTTCTGCGCCACCGCTACAATGTTCCCCTCCTTGTCAAAGATAATAGCGCGGGAGCTGGTGGTTCCCTGGTCCAGGGCCATGATAAATTGTGCTTCCATTCGTGTACTTATATTGTTTAACGTGGTACCTAGGTTTACGAGGTAGTAAGATAGGAAGAAAATTAAAAATAAGAAAAATAAAAAAAAGAGCATGCCGGTCAGTCCGGCATGCTCTTGCAATATGATGCGTTAAAAGTTGTTACATTTTCTTGGCGTCCTCGAGGAACTTGGCCAGGCCGATGTCCGTGAGGGGGTGTTTCAGCAGGCCGAGGATGGAATCCAGCGGGCAGGTGCACACGTCGGCGCCTACTTCAGCGCACTTCACAATGTGGAGGGCGTTGCGGATGGAGGCGGCCAGGATCTCTGTTTT
This sequence comes from Chitinophaga cymbidii, assembly GCF_007992715.1. Lineage (GTDB taxonomy): Bacteria > Bacteroidota > Bacteroidia > Chitinophagales > Chitinophagaceae > Chitinophaga > Chitinophaga cymbidii. The sequence goes on along the minus strand of NZ_BKAU01000002.1, from coordinate 441,276 downwards.
GAAGCCCTGTACACTGTAGATCTGTGCGATCTGCGCGATCAGTTCCACACCGTCCCAGCTGCTGTCGTCTATACGGCCGATGAAGGGAGATACGTAAGCTGCGCCGGCTTTAGCGGCCAGGATGGCTTGTCCTGCGGAGAACACCAGCGTGCAGTTGGTGCGGATACCGTTTTCAGTGAACCATTTGATGGCTTTTACACCGTCTTTTATCATCGGCACTTTCACCACGATGTTCGGGTGAATGGCGGCCAGTTTTTTACCTTCTTCCACGATGTTTGCAAAATCGGTGGAGAGTACTTCGGCGCTCACATCACCGCCTTCCACCACTTCGCAGATGGCTTCATAATGTTTCATGATGGCAGCTTCCCCTTTGATACCTTCCTTCGCCATGAGTGAAGGGTTGGTGGTAACACCGTCCAGTATCCCGAGGTCATGCGCCTCCTGTATCTGCGCAAGGTTTGCTGTATCTATAAAGAATTTCATAAAGAGAGATTAAGTATTTGTTTATGTTCAGAAACGTGTATTATTTCCCTGGTCCGAAAGATGCTCCGGGCAATTCAAATAAACCATCATACTAATTTCGGAAACAGCGGGGAGAGAGCTTTCGGCCATTCATAAAATAAAAAAATGGCAAGTTACTTATATCGCACCGCTTCAACCGCCTACCCTTGCTACATTCCTGTCCTGGGGGAGTTCAGCAGGAGCTGGTCGTATAAGACTTGCCACTGCAAAGGTAAATCAACGGATATTAATTTGCAAATAATATTCATGACTCCTTGTTATACCAGGTTGAAAGCCTGTGCAAATTTCATTACATCAAAGTTGTTCTTCAGGTTGAGCTTCGTGCGGATATTTCTTCTGTGCGTATTGGCCGTAGTGAAAGAGATGGAAAGCCGTTCTGCCATTTCCCCCGAGTTCATACCCTTTGCCATACATTTCAGTATTTCCTTTTCGCGCCGGGTGAGGGCGGCGAACATGATGCTGTTGTTCCGTAAAAAATCTACTTCATCTATCAGCCTGTTGATCTTGTCGGTCACGTGGTGCTCGGGCGCCAGCGGACTGGCAATGGTCAGCATGTGGGTGGCCTCGTTCTGCTCGTTACGGGCGAATATCTTCGTGTTGGTGGCATACAGCTGCCAGCCGTCCGCCGTACGCACCTGCTGAAAGTAGGAAGCATACTCACTGGCGGGGCTTTCCGTCAGCTCCACAACCCTGGGTTCCAGCTCAAAAGTGGCGTCCTTGTTAAAGTACCGCTCGTAATACTCTTCCTTGCTCATGTACCGGATCGTATCCAGCGTTTCCCCGAGTACCGTCAGCCCGAAAGTGTTCATATGCAGCACACGCGCCCCTTCCGGCCGTATCTCAAGAATGATGAGCGCCACGGAAAGCTCTTCTCCTATTCGCCGGATGTCGTCCAGGCGCTTTGAAAGATCAGCTGAAATGTTAGTCATCCTTATCGCAGGTTTTTGACTAAAAATAATAAAGTTTGGAATTTATACGGGTTAACAGGATTGCGGACGGCCCTTGGCACAGGAAACACGGCCGTTGTTACTGCTTCTTTTTCCGGCCGGGTTTGCGGAACAGGTCTTTTTCGTTTTCGATGATGAGGGATTCGTCTTCCGGCCCCTGTTTCACAGGCACTACCGAAGATGCATTGATCTGTTTGTTGCCGCGGTACACCGCTCTTACGGCTATTTCCTTCGTCACGCTGTCTTTCTGCGGTATCAGCAGGTCCTGCCCGATGAGCTGCCCTTCGCTGGCGTACAGCCTGACCCGCGTGGTATCCAGCGGGTAGATGCGGCCGGTATTGTAGATGCCTTCTACATTCAGGTAAAAATGAATCCCACGCTTCAGGCTGTCCGTATAATGACGGAAGCGGATGGCCGTGAGGTACGGCAGTTGCAGGAATACTTCATGCTGCCTGTTCCCCGGCTCGTCCTGCAGGGTAACCAGCAGGCGGATGCGGTAGTTGTCCGGCCGGATGGCGTTGCGGTTGAAGCGCAGCACGCCGTTGCGGCATTCGCCGTCCGGCGATTCCACCCGGATCCGGTTCCAGCTGTAATCGCCCTTTAGCAAGCCGCTGGTAGTGCGCACCGAGCTGTCCGCATACTTTATTTCCAGCCCTATCGGCGTAGTGCTGTACAATTCCGCCACGGAGGTGGAATCAAATACGGCCGTGATCCGCGCTACTTCCTTCTGTTGCGCGAAAGCCGGCAAAGCACAACACATCAGCATCATCCATTTTAACATATGCATCATTTTACGAAAACCGTTCCAAATTTAAGGATTGCAGTCCGTGGATGCGGACACTTGAAAAAAATTTCTATTTTCACGGAATTTTAGCACAACATGTCATTACCACAACATACGGATGCCACCCTCCGCTACCAGCAGCAGGTAGAAAATTCCCGGAACTATGTGCTGCCGTTCATCATGCAGGAGTTCCCGGATCTGAACGGATTGCGCGTGATGGAGATCGGCTGCGGCGAAGGCGGCGTACTGACCCCTTTCCTGGAAAAAGGCTGCCGTTGCGTGGGCGTGGACCTCTTTCCCGAAAGGATCGAACTGGCAAAAGGCTTTCTCGGCGATTATGTGAACAACGGCCAGTTGCAGCTGATCGCGAAGAATATTTATGATGTTGACTTCTTCGGGGAATTCCAGCATGCTTTCGATATTATCATCCTGAAAGACGCGATCGAGCATATACCCGATCAGGACAAACTGGTCGCCTATCTGAAAGAACTGCTGTCCCCACGTGGACAGGTGTATTTCGGTTTCCCGCCCTGGTACATGCCGCACGGCGGCCATCAGCAGATCTGCCAGAGCAGGGTGCTCAGCTTCCTCCCTTATATCCACCTCCTCCCCCGCCCGCTGTACCGCGGACTGCTGAAAGCTTTCGGGGAACACGACGGCACCATCAGGGAACTAATGGAACTGGTGGATACCGGCATTTCCATCGAACGGTTTGAAAAGATCGTGAAAGCGGCCGGGTTTGATATTACGCAACGCAAATACTATCTCATCAACCCGATCTACAAATACAAATTCAAGCTGCAGCCCAGGGAGCAATTCGGCTGGATGAAGGGGATACCGTTTGTGAGGAATTTCTTTACGACGTGTATGTATTATATGATCAGGCCGAAAAGGGGGAATTGATTTTCCAGGAAAAATTGTAACTTTGGGGGGTAATAGCATTGCTATAAAAAAATTGGACCGGGGTGTCCCCGATCGGTATAAAGCCTGACGCAAGTCGGGCTTTATATTTTATGGGTATATTTTGAGGAGGTGTACCTTACTGCTCAGCAGGTCAAATGCGGGATTTGCCCGTTCCGGCTCTATCACATGCCTGGCAATAGGATAAGCTACCAGATCTGCAAGTTGCAACCCATTTATATTTTCCCGTTTGCTTTTGAACACGATCGTCAGATTATATGCCTTCAGCGTGGCAGCACTAATATATGCCGTTCCATTTGCCAACAGCTTTTGAAAATGTTCTTCGAGCTTTTTATCCTCCCGCGTTCCCCGCCTTTCGATTATTATTTCCAGCTCTTTTCCTGCGATGTTGAGTTCATTCAGGTAATACACAACCCGTTCTACAATAAAAGAAAGTGATATTTCATAAACATCATCCGACAGCTTGCCAAAACGCATAATATATTCATTCTTCCTGATCGCTGATGCAATTACTGTGTAATTATTGTTGGCAATTACGCCATTAATTCCCTTGTAGAATTTTTCTTTCAATGCTATCTCTCATGGCCGGATAATGTTCTTCCGCCACCAAAACACCGCATAGCAGGAACACCGGGAAGCTGCCATTGATCTGCGTCAAGCCATGATCCCCGCTTTCATCCATATATAAGCAGAACTTCATAGCACCGCTTATTTTTCATTCCATATCTCCCACGACGCCTCCGCTTGCAGGATCAGCATCTCGTGCCCGTTCTTCACGGCCGCGCCGCGCGCCGCGCCTTGCTGCATGAACTGCGTTTCAGCGGGGTTGTAGACCAGGTCGTACAATAAATGATCTTCGTTGATAAAATGATAAGGGATCGGCGGAGCTTCCGCTACGTTGGGATACATGCCCAGTGGAGTTGTATTGATGATCAGCGGATGGGCGTCCATGATCTCTTTGCTGATAGCTTCGTAGCCGATAGTGCCGTTGCAATACTTACGGCTGACTTCGGTATAGGTGATGCCAAGCTGCTGCAATGCGAACTTCACAGCTTTGGCGGCGCCGCCGGCGCCGAGGATCAGCGCTTTGGTGTGCTGCGGTTTCAGCAGCGGCTCGAGCGAGCGCCGGAAACCTGTCACATCGGTGTTATGCCCTTTCAGCCGGCCATCTTTCAGGCGTACGCAATTCACCGCGCCGATGGCTTGTGCGGCTTCGCTCAGCTCATCGAGGAAAGGGATCACCACCTGTTTGTAAGGGATGGTTACGTTCAGCCCTTCCAGTTGGGGATGTTCTTTCCACAACAACGGGAACTGGCCGATGTCCGGGATGGGGAAATTTTCATACCGGCATCCGGTGATACCTTCTTTTTCAAACTTTTCGGTGAAGAACCCTTTTGAAAAAGAATGGGAAAGCGGAAAACCGATGAGACCGAATAAACGCATGGTATGCTGTTACAGGCCGGGCATGGCGCCCGGCCGGATGTGATGTTTTATGCTTTGTCCAGGAAAAGATGGAACGTATCGCCGCGAAGGCCCACGCGCATCGCTTCCAGGGGAATGACCTCATTCGGCGCGAGGTTACCGAGGTTGGCGTTGCAGCCTACCAGCTCCAGGAAGTACAGCTGCTGATCTTTCTGCGGCGCTTCCCAGATGATCTTCTCCGCGGGTATCTGCGTAAGTATTTCCTGCACCAGCCCTTCCCGCACTTCGCCGGAACCGCGGTAGATGCCCACGTTCCCGCCTTCGCGCGCTTCAGCGATCACGTAAGTGGCGCCGGCGGAAAGCTCCGCGCGCATCAGCTCGATCCATTTATAAGGAGGAATGATATGCTCTGCATCTTTTGATCCTACTTCACTGAGCACCAGTCCATGTTTGGTAAGCTTTTCGATGTAGCCGCATTTTTCAGCGTGCGGAATGGTGATGGAGCCGTCGGAAACTTCCATATAGCTGATCCCGTAGTCCTTGATCGTTTTCACATATTCATCGAACTGGTTGCGGATCAGGAACGCTTCAAACAAGGTTCCGCCAAAGTATACAGGGATGTTGGCCGACTGGTATAGTTCAATTTTCTGACGAAGGTTGGGCGTTACGAACGAGGTCCCGAAACCGAGCTTGATAATGTCTATGTGTGGCGAGGCGGCGGATAGAAAGTTTTTGGCTTCTTCTACGCTCAAGCCTTTGTCCATGACCATGGTCAATCCATGGGTACGGGGCCTGGTGGTCCTTTCGGGAATTTGCGTCAGATTAAAATTCATTTTTGCACGGTTTTATTCTTCTTAATGGTCATTTCCACCAAACGTTGGATTGGTTAAGTTGGCCTGTTTTTAAAATGTTGAACAATTTAGAAAACCGCCGCAAAAATAAGAAGTAATCTTTTAGAAAGTGAATTTTAACGTTTCCGCCTGTACCGGGCTACCAGTTCCACCACGCTGATGTGCTGAAGGATCGAGGGATCGAGGTCCACCAGCTTTTTTACCTGCCGGGGATGCAGCTGCAATGCGGTTTCCAGGTGTAACAGCCCTTCCTTGGTCCTGCCCATGGCAATGAGCATGGCGGCCCTGTAGAACATGAACACGGGCTTGCGGCCGATCTTGGCTTCGGCGGCTTCCAGCTGGGTAAGGGCTTCTTCCACGTGGCCGGCCACATACAGGCCGCGGACCAGCTCTTTCCAGGCCAGCGCGCTGCTCGGGCGAAGGCGTACGGCGTTGAGGAAAAACACCAGCGCTTCCTTGTCGCTTCCTATCTGGAGGTAACACTGGCCGATGGTGATATTGTATTCCACGCTCTGTTTGTTGATGCGGAGCGCGGACTGGAGGGACTTGATGGCGCAATCCCAGTTCTCTTCCGTCATGTACGCTTTCGCGATCTTGAGGTAGAGCTTGTCGTCATTGGGACTGAGGTGCGAAGCCTTGCGGTAGTAATAGCGGGCCTGGGTGAACTTGCGCATCTTTTCGTAGCAGTGGCCGATGGCTTCGTAGATCACATCTTCCGGCTTGGCTACTTCCAGGTGCTTCTGCAATACTTCAATGGCTTCGTTGTACTTACGCAGATGAATATACGCATCGCCCATGTTGCGGTAGGCGTAATCGAACTTTTCATCTATCACTACGGCATACTGGTAGGCGTCTACCGCCTTTTCGTAGAGTTTCAGGCCCTGGTAGGCGGTGCCGAGGTTGAACCAGGCGAGCTGGTTATAGGGGTGGTCGTTAATGATCTTCGTATGCAGGCGGATGCTTTCTTCGTTCCGGCCGGTGAACTCCGTCCAGAAGCAGATCTTGTGCAGGGCCTCCTCATTATTGGGATCGAAGTCCAGCAGCATTTTCAGGCAATCGAACACCTTTTCGAACTCCTCCCAGTCGTCGTACACGTCCGCCAGCTCCAGCAGCAGGTCTGTACGATCTTCCCCTTCGAACATGCCGATCTGTTCTTCCAGGAGGGCGGCGGCTTTCTCGTGCTGGTTCATGGCCAGATACACGTCTGTTTTCAGAATATAGAGGTTGATATCGTTACTGTCCAGCAATGCGGCTTTTTCCAGCAGCGCCAGGGCTTCACGGTATTTTTTGGTTTCTATGAGAAGGGCTGATTTTTTCAGAAGCAGTGCGGAGGAGAAGGGGAACTGCTCGATGGCGATCTCAACGGCCTGGAGGGCATTGTTAAGCTCGTCGTGTTCATCATAGTAGTCGATGATCTGTTCGAAAGAGTCCTCATCCAGAAAGGAATGCGAGCGCCCCTCCTTTAGATTTTCAAATTGCTGAAGCAGGTCCCTCAAATCTTCAAAATCCTCATTAAACTCGTTAAATGATGGGAAGTCGTGATTCATTAATGTAAATATATGGGATTTTAGTGCTGTCACCAAACAGCCGCCTATCTCACCGTTTATGTATTTTTTAACATTTTATTAAGATAACTTTGTATTTTGCATTAAGATTCCGTTATGATAGATAATTTTTTCGTATATTTGCAGTACAATGAAGAAGATAAATAACATAATTCACACGTTTTCATTGTCTTGCCTCATGGTAAGTGCTTTATTCGTGCTTGCACTTAGCGTGAAAGCCAATGATCTGGGCATCAATCCGGATGATAACAACGATGACAAGGTAAAAAAGACGGAAAACCGTTTCTCCCTTGGCACCAACACCAGCATGCCCAAAACAAACCTGAGCCTTGACGCCGGTTTTACAGCTAGTGGTATCCTGAAGACCTCATTCAACCTGAGTTCTAAAAATACCGTAAATGTTAAGTCTGTAATGACTTACAAAAAAGGTAATGTTACTTATATCGTTCCTTACAATGTAAATGTAAGCGTACAAGCGGCAGAGCCCAACATGCGGTACCACCAGGTACAGATTAAACTGCCGTTCAGAAAAGGTTAAGGATATTTTGAAAGAGATTTTCGAAAAGCCGTATCGGATCCGCGATGCGGCTTTTTTGTTGCCCAGGGGTCGCGTTGCGGCTTTTTTTGTTGGCCGGATTCGCGTTATCGCTTTTGCTGGCCGGGTTTGTAATACGGCTTTTTGCTGGCGGGGTTTGCGTTACTACTTTTTTTGTTGACCGGATTCGCGTTACCGCTTTTGCTAGCCTGATTCGTGATACGGCTTTTTTTGTTGAAGCGCCTCCCCTCAAAATAAAAACCTGCACAGAAAGAACAGTGTTTCCGCCCTTTTTGTAAATTTATGCTGTTGCAGTTATCAGCTGCTGTCTTAGTTGTTTATGCGTGAAACCAATGATATAGCTTTATTGGCGTTATTGAAAGACGGGGATGAAACTGCTTTTGCCGAAATCTACAACCATTACTGGGAGCGGCTGTATTTCATGGCGCACAAGCGCCTGCAATCAGCACAGGATGCGGAAGAAATCGTTCAACAGGTTTTCCTCACGCTCTGGCACAAAAGAAACTCACTCGTCATTCAATCCCTCCCCTTTTACCTGGCCGCCATGGTGCGATACGCCATTTACCGGCACCTCGCGCAACGTCAGCGTAAAAAGGAGCAGTCCAGCACTCTGCAGGCCGTAACCGGCGAACAGCTGCCCGCTTTTGATATCGACAACAAATTTCTGCTGGACATACTGAACAAGCTGGCTAACGAACTGCCCGACAAACACCGCATCGTTTTTCTGCAGCACAAGCTGCTGGACCGGCCCCTGGAAGAGGTGGCCGGGGAACTGGGCGTATCCGTACGCACCGCCGAAGGGTACGTTGCCCGCGTGATGCAGATCATGCGCCAGAAACGGGACTACCTCACCCTGGCCATGGTTTTTATGCTGATCAAATAACCCCGCATTTTTTTTCTCCTTTTTTGCGTGTGAATTCCACCGGCAGGTCTCTATTATATAAAGGCCCGCTTTAATTGCACTCAATGGATACAGAGCAGATCAGTGTTTTGGCAAAGAAATACCTGGACGGCAACGCTACCGCGGCCGAACAGGAGGCGCTGCACAATTGGTACGATCACGTGAACGGGGGCGATACCGAAGTAGTGGTAGGTGCACAGCAGGATACGCTGGAAGGAACAGGAGCGCGGATGCTGCGGCAAATGCAGGAGCAGATCGCGCGGGACAAACAGGCCGCGCCGGCCCGCGTAGTGACCTTGCGCCGGAAGTGGCTGCCCTGGGTGGCAGCCGCATGCATCATGGCAGCCGCCGGTATTTTCCTGCTAAAGCAGCCGGAGCGGCCTCGGCAGACAACCGCTACGGCGCCCGCACCGCCGCCCGCGAGCAACAAGGCCATCCTCACCCTCGGCAACGGCACCGTGGTGGACCTCAGCGCCAGCGGTGACGGCACCATCGCGGAGCAGGGCGGCACCAACGTGAAAAAGCAACAGGCACTGCTGATATATGATGCCGGCAGCGGCAAGGCTAAACCGTCCATCAACAAATTGTCCGTTCCCAAAGGCAGCACCTATCAGCTGGTACTGCCGGACGGCACCAGGGTATGGCTGAACGCCGCCAGCAAACTGCAATTCCCCACCGCCTTCAACGGTGCAGAACGCCTGGTGGAGCTGGACGGTGAAGGTTATTTTGAAGTAGCCGGGGATGCGGAGAAACCTTTTATTGTTACAGCAGCCGGCCTTCGGGTGGAAGTGCTGGGCACGCATTTCAACGTCAGGGCTTACCTGGAAGAACCGACCATCAACACCACTCTCCTGGAAGGAAGCGTGAAAATTGTAACGTCGAACGGAAAAAGCAGCCTGCTGAAACCCGGGGACCAGGCGAAAGTAGGCGCCGGTCAGGATATCCGCATCATACCCGATACAGACGTGTACCAGGCCATTGCATGGAAAGAAGGGTTCTTTGCCTTCAGGAACGAAAATATCGCCACCATACTCCGGGAAATAAGCCGGTGGTATGATGTGGACATCACATATGAAAAAGCAGTTACGCGCCGCCGGTTTACCGGGAAGGTATCGCGCAGCTACAGTCTTTCCGAAACGCTCTCCATACTGGAAGCCAGCGACCTGCACTTCAGGCAGGAACAAAACAGGATCATCGTTTTACCATAAAAACCAAAAAACCAGATCGCCAGAAATCAAAAGAACCACTAAATCGTACACCAGCTTCTGAAAGAATTTTATTAAATCATTAACCAACCAGTTTTATGATCTCAACTACCTATTGCCCGCAGCGGCAAGGCAGGTCATGCCTATCAACCAAATCAGGGCTAAGCCCGTTCACAAAAAGATTAATTACTGTGAAGCTGTCCATCATCATTTTATTACTCGGCGCCATGCATGTAAGCGCCGCCGTATCCGCGCAAAAGATCACCATCTCACGGGAGAACGCGCCACTGGAAAAGATCCTTGGGGAAATAGAACGGCAAAGCGGGTACCAGGTCTGGTACGAGGAAGGAACGTTGCCTTCCGGCGCCGTGGTGAACGTTGCCATCAAGGACGCCACGCTGGAAGAGGCGCTCAACGCCTGCCTCAGCGGCCAGCATCTCAAATGGACCGTTATCAGGAAAACCATCGTGCTTAAAAAAGATGCTGCCCTGCCCTTCCTGCCGCAGCCGCCGGAAAAGATACGCGGCGTGGTGAAAGATGCCGTGTCCGGCGAGCCGATGCCCGGCGCCAGCGTGCAGATCAGGGGCACGTCCAAAGCCACCGTCACCAACGCCAGCGGCGAGTTCGAACTGGAAACGGATGCCAGGGAAGTAATGCTGGACGTATCTTTCGTGGGCTATGAAAGCCAGCTGGTAAAAGCATCCGGCAAACGCTCCGTGACCATCCTGCTGATCGTTTCCACATCAAAACTGGAAGAGCTGATCATCACCGGTTATTCCGCCAAGAAAACAGGCGAGCTTACCGGCGCGGTGCAGAAGATCAGCGGAGAAACGCTCCGCAAAGGCATTACCACGTCCGACCCGGTTTCCCTGCTGAAAGGGCGCGCCACCGGCCTCTACATCTCCGAACAGGGCGCGGGCGACCCCACCAGCGCCGGCGGCCAGATATTTGTCCGCGGCCAGAGCAGCGTAGTGGGCGTGGGGGTAGACCAGTATAACGAATTTGTGATGCCCACACAGAACTACGGACCGCTGCTGGTGCTGGACGGCGTGATCATGCCCAACCAGAACCTGAAAGAACTGGTCAATGTACAGGACATCGATAACCTCACCATCCTGAAAGATGCCGCGGCCACCGCGATCTACGGCTCACGCGCCGCCGCGGGTGTTATTGTTGTGACCACCAAGAAAGGCATGATCGGCAAACCGCAGATGCTGGCGGAAGTGAAATACGGGATCAATCAGCCCAACCGCGGCTCCACGCGGTTCCTCTCCGGCCCCGAGCTGTACGACCTGCAAAAACGCTACTACACGGAAGACTACCGCGTGAACAACGGCAGCCTCGCGCCGCAATATCCCACGCTGGAAGACTACCTGGATGACCGCCTGCCGGACATGGCAGACGTGCAGAACAGCTACGACTGGCAGAAGTATGCTTTTATCCGCAGCAACACCAAGGAAGTCAATCTCTCCGCCCGGGGAGGTACTGAAAACAGCCGCTACTACATAGGTGGCACTTACTACGATGAGCAGTCCACCGGCGTGAACAACGGCCTGAAACGCGGCACCTTCCGCGTGAACCTGGAAAACAGGCTCACCAAAAGGCTGACCACCAACATATCGCTCAACGGAATTTTTGATAAGGGTACAAGAGAAAATTCCAACAGCGGCACTTTTCTGTACGGCATGATTCCCTGGGTCAACCCGTATAACGCGGACGGCTCTCCGAAACCGTTCCTGGAGTACAAAATGAACGGAAGAATGCAGAAAAGGGAAAATCCCATCTTTGAAAACCAGTTCAACTACATGCACCTCAAAGCACAGCGCTTCAACGGCTCTATCAAGGCGGACTACAGGTTTACGGACTGGCTGAGCTTTTCCAGCACCAATTCCGCCAATCTCAATTATACCAAAGACGAACGGTATATAGATGTCAGAAGTTTTGCCGGCTCCGGAACCACCACTTCCTCCAAAGGTTTCCTCGGCACCAATACCAACCAGATACAGTCATTCCTCACCTCCAACCAGCTGAATTTCCAGAAGGCATTCGGCAGTCACTCCCTGCGCGCACTGGTAGCCACGGAATACGGCCGCACGAAAATGGAAAACATCCTGGTGAACGTGAACAACGTAAGGGCCGGATACCCGGTGATAACACTGGGCAGGCAGATCGGCAACCGTTATGATTACTCGATCTACGGCATTCCTACTACCAAGAACGGCAATGTTGAAGGCGGCAAGGAAGACCGCGCTTCTTTCTCCGCTTTTGGTGAAGCGGGATACACCTATGACAACCGCTACAGCGTGAGCGCTTCCCTGCGGACGGATGCGTCCAGCAGCTTCGGGGCGGACAAGCGGTACGGCACCTTCTATTCCCTAGGCGGCGCCTGGGTGATCAGCAACGAACGTTTTGCCGACAGGCTCGGTTTCCTGACCAACCTGAAGCTGCGCAGCAACTACGGCACCAGCGGCTCGCAGTTGGGCGACAACTTCCTCACCAGCACACTCTACGATCCCCGCTATACCTACAGCATGCAGCCGGGCGCGATCATCACCGTGCTCGCCAATCCGGACCTGCAATGGGAGATCACCAAAACTTTCAGCGCGGGTGTGGACTTCGGCCTGTTCAACAAAGTGACCGCCAGCGTGGACTACTATCACCGCCGCTCGGAAGACCTTTTGCAGAAAGTGACCCTGTCCGCCATCAGCGGCTTCCCCACACAATGGCAGAACGTAGCCACCGTGCAGAACAAGGGATGGGAAGTGCTGATCAATTCAGACAATATCACCGGCAAGAACTTCCAGTGGAACACCTCTTTCAACATCAGCTTCAACAGGAACAAGATCATCAACGTAGCCAACGACTCTCTGCGGCAAGGCTTCTATAACGCCAACAGCTTTTATCTTTTCCCCGGCGATGATATCAATTCACTGAAAGCCGTTAAATATGCCGGCGTAGATCCCGAAACCGGCAAGCCCCGCTTCGAAAAGCTGATCTTCGACGACAAGGGGCAGGTAGCGGGCGTTACCTACGTGAATACGATGGATGAAGTGGGCGCCGCCGCCGACCCGCGGCAGTTCCAGTATATCGGCAACTTCCAGCCGAAATTCTTCGGCGGCCTCACCAACAACTTCACCTACAAGAATTTCTCCCTGAACGTGCTCATCACTTTTGCATACGGATATGTAATCACGGACGACCTGGCTGAACAGAACCAGGGCTCCAATATCACCAGTTACAACCAGCTCGCCTACCGCAAGCACCAGAAGCAATGGACCACACCGGGGCAGACGGACGCTACAGAGCCGGAGCTTTACACGCATGCCAACACCGATTACTTCGGTTCCAGCAAATACATGCACGATGGCAGCCATGCCCGCCTGCGCACCGTTCGCCTGGGATATGACTTACCGAAACCATGGCTGCGGAAACTGGGCATCTCGCAAGCCAATTTTTACGTTAGCGGCGATAACCTGTACACGCTCTATTCCAGAGAGATCATCTCCTCCGATCCGGAAGGGCCCTCTGTTGGACAGGCGCAGGATTTCGGCGGCTCCATCGGTTCCGGGATAGGCATCCCGCGGCGCTATGTGTTCGGTTTACAAGTCGGGTTTTAATTTTTTGAGCTTCAAATTTGGAAAGATGAAACCGAGCATGGGCTATGTTAATGCGAGGTTCCATCTGGCCCGTAAAAAATAAATATTAACAGATGAAATACACTATCATACTTATTATGACCGGCCTGCTGGCAACCGCCTGCAACAAGCAGATAGACAGCGTACGGCCATTGACGAAGATCGACAAGGAAGGGGAACTGGCATCACTGGCAGGTATCGAAGAAACAACGGTCGGCAATTACGCCCTGCTGCAAGGCAGCGGCTTCAACAGCTTCGATGTGCCTATGCACGATTTTGCGGAAAGCCGCGGCAACAACGTGACGCTGCAAAACTGGACGCCTGTGAGCAAGACCACCGACGCTTTCTTCTTCCGGAACAGCAACGGCCCCACACTGGGCAACAACGTTGATTTCTACCGCGGAGCCTACCAGGTCATCGTAAGCGTGAACACCACGCTCGAAGGCATTGCCGCATTGGAAGGCACCACCTTTTCCTCGCTCACGGATGCTGAAAAAGACAGGTTCCTGTATGCCAGGGGAGAAAATCATTTCCTTCGCGCGCTCGTTTACTTCAACCTCGTGCGCGTATACGGCAAACCCTATTACCAGGCCGCCGGTGAAAATCCCGGCGTGATCCTCAAAACCAGCAGCGACATCAAGGACGTGCCGGAAAGAGGCACGGTAAAAGAAGCATACGACCTCATCATCAGCGACCTGAAAACCGCGGCTCAATTGATGAAAGCGCCCGTCACCAAAACCAACGCCTTCGGCAGCACCGCCGCCGCATGGTCGCTCCTCTCCCGCGTATACCTCTACATGGGCGGCAGCATTGCCGATCCGGACGATACCGCCAATGAGCTGGCGATCGTGTACGCGGACAGCGTGATAGATCATACCGCCGGAAAATATACATTGCTGCAAAACGACGCCTATCGCAAAATGTTCGGAGACGATGAGTTCGGGGATATCGGCCGCGCCAACGGCACTACTAACAAAGAACTGATCTTCGCATACGATAATGCTTCCGGCGGCAGCTCCATCGGCCAGTTTTATCACTTCGATCTCACCTACGGCGTGGGCGCTACTTTCCTGCCTTCCGCCAGCTTTAAAAACCTGTTGGCGCCGAACGATATCAGGGGTGCTTTCCTGAAGCTGAATCCCAATTCCGGCTTCGTGGAAACCACCAAATACCTCGTGCTGAACGAGGCCTGGCTGACCCGCGCGCCATACGTTTTCTTCCGCCTCGCGGAGCTGTACCTCAACAGGGCGGAAGCATACGCCAAACTTGGCAATACCGCCAAAGCAAAAGAAAACCTGAAAGCCATTCACACCCGCGCAGGATTGCCCGCGGCTGATATCGACAACCTCGCCGCGCAGGACGTGCTGGCCGCCGTGCTGAAAGAAAGAAGAATAGAACTGGCCTTTGAAGGGCATAACAGCTTCGACTATTTCCGCAACGGCCTGCCCATGACCAGAACCGCGGAAGACAATAACGGAACGGCCATGACCATTGAGCCCACCGATCCGAAAGTAGTATTTGAAATTCCTAATGATTAATTGAACCAGCCATGTTAAGACAAACGATCCTGGCAACACTCGCCGCTACGCTCCTTTCCGCGTCCCATGCGCCGGACGGCTTCCGGATAAAAGGAAAGATCAGCGGCAAGGTGGAAGGGAAAAAGGTATACCTGAAGTATGCGGACATTCCCTCCAAAACAATACTGGACAGCACGGTGATCCGCAACGGAACATTTACTTTCAGCGGAACGGCCGCCACGCCGCGCTTCTATTCCATCGTGCTCAAAAATGAAGAACCGACGAACAGGTACTACCAGGACCGCGTGATCAACCTCTTCGCCGAGAACAACGACAACATCAGCATCACAGCGGCGTACGACAGCCTGAAAAAGGAAATAGACCTCTATTCCGGCGGCGGCACTTCGCTGGCGGCGAAAGTAAGCGGCTCCGCCAGCAACGACCTGTTCCTGCAATATTACCGGCAGAAGAAAGTGTTCGACGAAGAAACAGACAAGTATTTTGATGGTTATATCGCTTACCTGAACCCCGGCAAAGGAAAGGAAAAAGGGCCAAGGGAAAACGGGATGGACCTTTGCAGGAAGATGGATGCGGTAGACAAAAAAAGGAAAGCATTCATGACCGGTTTTGTGCTCGATCATAAACCGTCGGAAGTGCTCGCCTTCATTGCGCTGCAAACTGTGGAACAACGCAGCATGCATATTACGGAGATCGACCGGATGATGGAACATTTTGCCGGCGTAACGGACAAAGGGATGCTCACCCAACATTTCCTCGAAAAAGCGGGATCGAATAAGCAGGCTGCCGTAGGCGCCACCGTGCTGG
Source organism: Chitinophaga cymbidii (assembly GCF_007992715.1). GTDB lineage: Bacteria > Bacteroidota > Bacteroidia > Chitinophagales > Chitinophagaceae > Chitinophaga > Chitinophaga cymbidii. The sequence continues at coordinate 425,625 of NZ_BKAU01000002.1, read as the reverse complement.
ACTTCACCCTGCAGGACACCACCGGCCAGTCGCACCGCCTGCGCGACTATATCGGCAACGGCAAATACGTGCTGTTCGAATTCTGGGCATCCTGGTGCGGGCCCTGCCGCGCGGACATTCCGCATCTTCGTGAAGTATACGATCTGTACAATAAAAAAGGATTCGAGATCGTAAGCATTTCGATGGATGATGACAAGGAAAAATGGTTGAAGGCCATCCAGGAAGAAAAGATGAAATGGACGCAGCTTTCCGATCTCAAGGCTTTTGACAGCGAACTGGCCAAAGCCTACCGCATCCGCGGCATTCCTTCCTGCCTGCTGTTCGACCCTCAGGGAAAGCTCGTTACCCGCAACATGCGCGGCTCCTGGATGGACGCCTCGCTGATAGACATGTACGGCGATCTGTTTCCAAAAAAATAAAAAAACCAATACATCATGCATACAAAAAAGATCATTGCCTGCCTCGCTGCCGCCGCCATCTACGCATGCGGGCCAGTGAAGAACAACAAAGCAACCATTACGGCCGACATTACGGACCTCAAAGACACCGTTGTATATCTTTCCACACCGGTAGCCGATTCAGCGAAAACAGACACGATCGCTGTTAAAGACGGCAAGTTCACCTGGACCGGCGAAATCAGCGAACCGGTAAAAGTATACCTGATGTTCCCCACCCGCTACGTGGAGCTGTTTGCGGAGAATGCGGACATTACCATCACCGGCCACGCGGATTCGCTGACCGACCTGAAGATCTCCGGTTCCGCCACGCACGACGAGTACGTAGCTTTTCAGGCATCGCTCAAACATATCACGGACCAGGAACGTCAGCTGTACGGAAAATACCAGGAAGCACAAAAGAACGATACCGCGAAAGCCGCATGGGAAGAGCAGATAGCGGAACTGCGCAATCAGCGCAGAGCGGAAACAATGCAGTACATCGCCACACATCCCAAAAGCCCGGTAAGTGTAGCCAGGCTGGCCGACATGGCCATCATGGGAGAATACAAACAGCTGGACAGCCTGTACAAACTGCTGGACGTTTCCGCGCAGCAAACGGGCACCGGCAAACGCCTCGGCGACCGCATCGCTATTCTGAAGAAAAGCGCTATCGGCGAGCCGATGATAGACTTTTCGCAACCGGACGTAAACGGCAAGCCCGTAAAGCTGTCTGACTTCAAAGGCAAATACGTGCTGCTCGATTTCTGGGCCAGCTGGTGCGGACCCTGCCGCGCGGAAAACCCCAACGTGCTGAAAGCCTACAACAATTACAAGGATAAAAACTTCACGGTGGTAGGCGTGTCGCTGGACGATGACGGTGAAAAATGGCACAAGGCCATCGAAGAAGACGGCATGCCCTGGATACAGCTTTCAGACCTGAAAGGCTTCAGGAACGAAGTAGCCAAACAGTACGGCATACAGGCGATACCGTCCACCTTCCTGCTGGACCCGCAAGGCATTATCATCGCCAAGGACCTCCGGGGCGAAGCGCTGCATAAAAAACTGGCGGAACTGCTGAACTAGTCTTTCATCCATTTACATAAAATCTTCCATTATGAAACATTTTTCGCTGGTGGCCGCTGCCTGTTTGTTGCAGGCCGCCACCGCCCGGGCGCAGTCTTTCACCCTTACCGGCACCGTGGAAGGCAAGCCAACAGGATATGTATACCTGAGCTATGACGCCGGAGCCGGTGACTATAAAATGGACAGCGCACAGCTGCAACAGGGCAGGTTTACCTTCAAAGGCACCATCGACGGGCCCTCCATGAGCAGCCTGTTCCTGGAACGGCCTTCTCAGATGTCATTCAACGAGGACGTGGCCTCCCTGTTCCTGGAACCCGGCAACATGACCGCTTCCCTCCAAAAAGGCAAAATGAAAGAAGCCACCCTGAAAGGCTCCAAAGCACAGGAGGACATGAACAAACTGAATGCCGCCCGGAAACCGGTGATGGTTAATCTCGCGCCGCTCTCCGCTTCCTACAACAAGCAAAACCTCGCGTACATCGAAGCCCGCAAAGCGAAGAAAGACAGCGCCACGCTGGCCGGCATGCTCAACGAGCTGGAAGAAATAAAAGAAAAGATGGAGCCGTACTACGAAAAGATGAACGCCATCGACAAGGATTTCATCGAAAAAAATCCTGCATCCTTCGCCAGCGCTTACCTGCTCCGCTTCCGCATCGGCAGCATGAAGCTACCCGAAGCCGAAGCCAGCTACAACAGGATGCCGCCCGCCGTGCAGCAAAGCGCCTTCGGCAAAGAGATCAAAAAGGAACTGGAAGGATTGCGCGGCGGCTCCCCCGGCAGCCAGGCGTATGTTTTCAGCAAAACAGACATCAACGGCCAGCCGCTCAGCCTGAATGATTACAAAGGCAAATACGTGCTCGTGGATTTCTGGGCCAGCTGGTGCGTGCCCTGCCGGAAAGGGAATCCGCACCTGAAAGCGTTGTATGCAAAGTATAAAGACAAAGGTCTGGAGATCATCGGTATTTCCGATGACGACGGCCGGCCGGATGCATGGAAAAAAGCCGTGGCGCAGGATGGCATCGGCCACTGGAAACATGTGCTGCGCGGGCTGGACATGCAGAAGCGCCAACGCAAGGAGCCTAATCCGGAAGATATCAGCGACTATTACGGCATTCATTCCCTGCCCACTAAAATACTGATCGATCCGAAAGGAATGATCATCGGCCGGTACGGCGGTGGCGGAGAGAATGATGAAGCGATGGACAAAAAACTGGCGGAAGTGATGGGGAACTGAAGCTTGCAGTAAACGGCCGCGGTATACTATCAGCGGTCTGAAGCCTCCTCAAAAAGAAGCGCCCTGCCGGATGAGCAGGGCGCTTCTTTTATCCTCTTATTTTCTTCAATTCTTCCGCCGTGATCTCCTTATACCCCCTCGGCAGATCAAATACCGACGCCGGCACGGGGCTCAAGTCTACTTTAGTGGCTATTACACGCATTTTAGAGCCCGCTCTGAGCACGATCTCGTATTCCAGCGGTATACCCTTCAGATTCACAAAACGGCGGTTATATTCGCGGTTTTCGGGCACCAGGTCGATCGTGTAGAACACTTCGAAGGTGGTGCCGTCTTCCATTTTGCCGATCGCCTTGCGGCATTTGTAGCCCGCGATCTCGCGGATTTCTTTCTGATCGGTGAACTGGGTGGCCTCATACTTTTTCATATCGGCCTGGTATGCCTTTTTATCGCTGCGGATCAGGTATTTATCGCCGTGATTGTCCATCAGCGTAACAACTGTTTCCTCCCTGATATTGATGATATAAATGTAGTTGACCACGTTGAAGTTCATGTCTATCCGGCTGTGATTGCCCCGGATATACTGGACCATGGAGCTGCCGGCCAGCATGGCCTCCATCTGGAGCTGTTCCGGCGGCATTTCCACCCTGTAGGTGATACTGGCATCCGATACGGTACGTTGTGCTAACAGCGGCGCCGCCAGAGCCATTAAAAACCCGATCAGCAGTACCCCTATTTTTAACAATTTTCGCATAAGTTTCAGTTAATTCATAGGTATATGTGAAAAATCTGTGCCAAACGCATCAAATCCGCTACCATACTGGCTTTGACTTATCCAGAAAGGCACTGATCCCCTTTTTGCAATCCGGGTGCTGCCGGGTTTCGGCATTCAGCCGCGCCGCCGCTTCCAGCGCTTCGGTCAGGGAATGGTCCAGCGCGGTGCGCACCAGTTGCTTCGTTATCTTTAACGAATTAGCGGACGTTTCATTGCAAAGCTGCGTGGCAATGCCCGCTACAAATGCCCGGATGTCTTCCGCGGGCACTACGGCGTTGATCAGGCCACAGGCCGCCGCCTGTTCAGCGATGATCAAACGGCCCGTGAGCAGCAGCTCCCGCGCCCTTCCCTCTCCTGTTTTCCGTACCAGGAATACGCTTACCAGCGCCGGCACAAACCCGATCCGCACTTCCGTATAACCGAATTTCGCATCGGGCACGGCATAGCTCAGGTCCGCCACGGTAGCCAGTCCGCATCCGCCGGCAATCGCATCTCCTTCGATCTGCGCGATCACCACTTTCTCCAATGTGTAGATCTCCTGCATCAGCAGCATCAGCTCCCGCGAATCCGCCAGGTTTTCCTCGAAATTGTTCTGCTGCAACTGTTGCAGGTATTCCAGGTCTGCCCCCGCGCAGAATGCTTTTCCATTCGCCGCCAATACGATCACTTTCGCCTGCTCATCCGCTTCCGCCCTCGCGAACGCTTCGCGCAAAGCCCGCACCACGGCCGCATTCAGGGCGTTCCTTTTATCCGGGCGGTTCAGCGTGATCGTGGCGATCCGGTTCTCTGTATGGTACGTTACGAGGGACATCTTCCAAATGTAAGCGAATTATTTTTACCGGATAAAGCGTATGCGTAAATGAGTGAGAACCAGGAAACTGAAGGGCGGCCACAAATAAAAACAGGCTGTATCGTTGTTTTGATACAGCCTGTTTTCATCACTTATTTACAGATCATTTCGTTATTTCCTCGATCACCTTACCCACGTTTCCGCTCGGCATCTGGATGCGCAGCATAGCCGCCACGGTCGGCGCAATGTCCGTCATGCCCACGGTGCGGTTGGTCTTACCATGCTGAATGCCCCATCCCATCCATACCAGCGGGATATGCGCGTCATACGGGTTCCAGAGGCCGTGCGTGGTGCCGGTAGCGCCGCCGTCCAGCCATCCGGGCTGCAGCGTTACCATAATGTCGCCGCAGCGGGTGGCATTGTAGCCGTTCACCACCATTGTTTTCTGTGGTTCCGGCAATGCGGTGGAGCCGAGCTTGTGCAGGTCGAACGCATTGGCCACGCCGGGATATTCCAGCGCTTTTTCAATAATAAAAGCCTTGATCTCCTCTTCTTTGCCGGAGGCCCTTACCTTATCACGGTCCAGCGTGAACTGGTAGTTATAAGCCGCGATGATCGCTTTTTTAACGCCGAAGGTCAGCTCCACGATATCGTTCAGCGATTTCATCATCGCGCTGCCTTTCCAGGTGCCGTTCGGGAATTTGTTTTCCTCGAGGAAGCCCGGCACATGGCCCACGCCGTGATCGGCCGTAATAAAGAACAGCCACTGGCCTTTGCCTACTTTTTTATCGAGATACTTGAAAAACTCGCCCAGGTCTTTATCCAGGCGCAGGTAGGTATCTTCTATTTCGATGGAGTTGGGACCGTGCTGGTGGCCGATGTAGTCGGTGGAAGAAAGGCTCACGGCCAGGAAGTCCGTGAACTCGCCTTTGCCCAGTTCATAATTATCCAGCGCTTTCTTGGCGAATTCCAGGGTGAAAGTATTGCCGTACGGAGAAGAAGCCAGGATGCCGAAGCCGTCTCCCATCATACCCGCGAGGGCGTGGGGAAAAGCGGAATTTTTCTGTCCGCGGTAGCGGCCTTCATACGCTTTGTCGTCCGCCGTGCTTTGCTTGTATGTTTCGATGGGATACAGCGTATTCCAGGGCTGTGACAGGTATTTTGCCGGCAGCTTCTGGCTGTTGAAATCATTCACCCAGGAGGGCAGCTCCTTCATGTAGAAGTCGCTGGTAATGAAGTTGCCGGTGGCGCCGTCGTACCAGTAAGCGGCGTTAGCGCTGTGGCCGGCGGGCAGAATGGCGCCGCGGTCCTTGATGGCCACGCCCACCACCTTGCTGCGGAAATTGGTAGCCAGCCGCAGCTCGTCGCCGATCGTGGAAACATGCATGTTGCGGGGGCTCATTTTCCCGGCGGAAGTGTGGGTGCCCACTGAATGTGCGGCGGTATCTTCCGCGCAGTATGCGCTGCGGCCCAGCAGCTTGTCGTACCAGTTATTACCGGTGATCCCGTGAATGGCCGGTACAGAGCCGGTGTAAACACAGGTGTGGCCGCAGGCGGTATACGTAGGCATGTAGTTGATAAGGGTATTCTCGCAGGAAAACCCCTCGTTCAAAAGGCGTTTGAAGCCGTCATTGGTGTAACGGTCGGAGTAGCGGTACAGGTAATCCCATCTCATCTGGTCCACCACCATCCCTACTACAAGTTTCGGGCGGCTGACCTCTTTTTGCGCCTTCTTTCCGAAGTTGGGCGGGAATCCGGTGGTGGGGGAAGTAGCTTTTTGCCCAATGGCCACCGGGCCCAGCATCAGGAGGATGACAGTGAAAAATTTGATACGACTCATCATATAAACTATTGGTTTGTTCCTTATTTTACATTCCTTTGAGAACGTGATTGACATTCCTTTGAAAACGTGGAAAAAAAGATCGGTAAAAGTAACCTAAGTTTACAAAAAATAATATTTTAATACCTTTGTGGGCGAATTTTAATTTCATTTTAATAATCACATGGATATATTCGAGAAACTGCTGAAGCACATGGGCCCGATCGGAGAGCATTCCGACAGAGCCCACGGTTATTTCGCGTTCCCCAAGCTGGAAGGCGAAATCGGACCCCGCATGAATTTCCGGGGCAAAGAAAAGATCGTATGGAGCCTTAACAACTACCTGGGGTTAGCGAACCACCCCGAGGTACGATCGACCGACGCAAAGGCCGCAGCGGATTACGGGCTCGCGGCGCCGATGGGCGCCCGTATGATGAGCGGTAACACCAATTATCATGAGCAGCTGGAGAAAGAGTTGAGCGAGTATATGCAGAAAGAAGATACCACCCTGCTTAACTATGGTTACCAGGGCATTATGAGTGCGATAGACGCTGTCTGCAACCGCCGCGACGTGATCGTGTACGACGCCGAATGCCACGCCTCCATCATCGACGGCCTCCGCCTGCACCAGGGTCACCGTTACGTGTTCAAGCACAATGATGTGGACGATTGCGAAAAGCAGCTCAAACGCGCCGTGGAACTGATTAAAACCACCGGTGGCGGTATTCTCGTAGTAACCGAAGGCGTTTTCGGCATGGCCGGCGACCAGGGAAAACTCAAAGAGATCGCCGCACTGAAAGATAAATATGAGTTCCGCTTCCTGGTAGACGATGCGCACGGCTTCGGCACCATGGGTAAAACCGGCGCCGGCACAGGAGAAGAGCAGGGCGTACAGGACAAAATAGACCTGCTGTTCAACACCTTCGCCAAATCCGGCGCTTCCATCGGCGCTTTCATGAGCGGCGATAAAGCGATCATCAATTACCTGCGCTATAACATGCGCTCGCAGATCTTCGCCAAATCCATTCCCCTGCCCATCGTGATCGGCCACCTGAAACGTGTGCAGCTGATGCGCCAGCATCCGGAAATGAAAGAAAAGCTCTGGTCCAACGTCAACAAACTGCAACAGGGCCTGCGGGAACGAGGCTTCAACATCGGCAAAACCAATTCACCGGTAACGCCCATCTACCTGCAGGGCGATATCCCCGAAGCTACCGCCATGTGCCTCGATCTGCGCGAAAACTACAATATTTTCTGCTCCATCGTGGTATACCCGGTGATCCCGAAAGGCCAGATCATCTACCGCCTGATCCCCACGGCAGCGCACTCCGACGAGGACATAGCGCTCACCCTGAAGGCGTTCACGGAAACGAAAGAGAAACTGGACCAGAAGGCCTACGCGGTCGCGGAAATTCCGATGGTCTGAGGAATATGATTTTCAGCAAAAAAGGTTGTCCGGGTAACGGGCAGCCTTTTTTTATGCGTTTTTTCTGTGGATTTTTTTGCGGAGAGGTACCCTGAACGTCACCAACGGGATATTATATAAAAAAAAGAGGGCTGATGGTTAATCAGCCCTGGCAAACAAATCGTTCTTTCACTAGGTGTAATACATGATCTCAGAATCGATCGTTCAGTAGGACATGGTAATAAAAAAATCTTCAGGTCATCATAGAACATGGAACACAAGCCATGTATTCCATAAATTCCTTTATAAAAAGTTGTTACAATAAATATCGTTAGGGGATTCTAGTGATAGCGCTTGCTCACGGCGCCAGCCTCTTGAACATTCAACGTTGTGTTATATCTTCAACGTTAACCAAAATTAACGTAGTTCTACGTAACAACCATCACACTAATGTGGTATTTTGTTAACGTACTGTTAAAATACATCGAAGAATTTCGATATTATACTGCTTTTGCGTAGGCTTATGGGGACTGGTTTTCATCGGTTAGGCCCTTCTTTTTCCAGCCCGGAAAGCGCAAAAACAGCACTATATTGACTTTACGACGCCCCACTTCATTAACAAATGGCGGGCTTTATACTGAAATCTTATTAACAAATTAAAACCGGTTGCCGGATATTTTTCTTAAAAAAACTTCCGCCCGGGGTTAAAAAAACTTCCGGCCGGCCGCCATTTTTCGTTTCCCGGCACTTCCCTGATACTTCCGGGGCATAAAAAAAGGCAACCTATCAGGCTGCCTTTCTATGTTGGATACAATATTTATCAAAGGTGATTTTCCAGCGAAGTATCATATTTCACTTTCCATTCTTCCACAACGCCCCAGTCTTCTCCGTCCACCACAACATGCTCTCCTTTCACCACACCGATCTTTTCATACCGTACGGAATGATCGGAGGCGTCTACGAGCCCGTGGAGCAATGCTTCGAACTTCTCTTTGTCGGCGGGACTAACGCTCACCACTACACGGCTCTGCGCTTCACCGAACAGGTAGGCGTCTTTCCGGAAGGCTTTGTTGGTGCTCACCTCGAACCCGGTTTTTCCGGCCATGGCGCTTTCCAGCAAAGTGGTGAACAGGCCGCCTTCGCTAACGTCGTGCGCGGACTGAATGAGGCCGGCTTTGATCAGTTTGGTGATGGCCTGCTGAAGCTGCTGCTCTTCTTCAAGGTGGAAGTGCGGCGCCGGGCTGTATTCCACGCCCAGCAGCTTGTGCAGGTATTCGGAGCTGCTGATGTCGTTATAGCTGCGGCCTACCAGGTAGATCAGGTCGCCGGTCTGTTTGAAGCCGAGGGTCATGCGCTGGTCCATGGAATCCAGTACGCCCAGCATGCCGATCGTTGGCGTGGGGTATACGGGACCGTCTGGCGACTGATTGTAGAAGCTCACGTTACCACCGGTCACCGGGGTATTGAACTTGCGGCAGGCTTCGCCCATGCCTTTGATGGCGTGTACGAACTGGTAGTATACTTCCGGATCGTAGGGATTGCCGAAGTTCAGGCAGTTGGTGATAGCCACCGGTTCGCCGCCGCTGCACACGATGTTGCGGGCCGCTTCCGCCACGGCGATCTGTCCGCCTGCATGCGGATCTGCGTGTACATAGCGGGAGTTGCAGTCCGTTGTAACAGCCAGCGCCTTGCGGGTGCCTTTTACCAGCACAATGGCCGCATCGCTGGGCGCGTTCGTACTGGCGTTGGCGGTACCTACCATGCTATCGTACTGCGTATATACCCAACGTTTGGAAGCAATGTTCGGCAGCTGCGCGATCTTTTCCGCTACTGCTTTCGCGTTGGTGATGTCCGGGAACTCCTGGATATCATACGTTTTGATCTTCTCGAAATATTTCGGCTCCACATAAGCGCGGTGGTATTGCGGAGCGCCGCCGCCCAGCACCAGGCTTTCCGCGGGCACTTCCGCTTCCAGCTCTCCATTCATATAGAAACGCAGCACGGGCTCTTTCGTTACTTCACCGATCTGCACGCAATGCAGGTCCCACTTGTCAAAGATGTCCAGCACTTCTTTTTCACGTCCTTTATGAATAACGATGAGCATGCGCTCCTGGCTTTCGGAGAGCAGCATTTCCCATCCTTTCATATTGGCCTGGCGGGTGGGCACTTTATCCAGGTGGATGATCATGCCGTGCTCGCCTTTGGCGCTCATTTCCGCGGTGGAGCAGGTGATACCGGCCGCGCCCATGTCCTGCATGCCCACCAGCGCATTTGTTTTCACCACTTCCAGGCAGGCTTCGAGAAGCTTCTTTTCCTGGAAAGGATCGCCTACCTGCACGGCAGGCAGGTCTTTCGCGCTTTCTTCGGTGATGTCCGCAGATGCAAAAGAGGCGCCGCCGATGCCGTCTTTACCGGTGGCGGAACCTACAATAAATACAGGGTTGCCGGCACCGTAGGAAGTGGCGGACACCATGGTGCCCACTTTCAATACGCCCACGCTCATGGCGTTCACGAGCGGGTTGGTGCTGTAGCAATCCTCAAAATATACTTCACCGCCTACCGTGGGTACGCCAAAGCAGTTGCCGTAATGGCCGATGCCGTCTACCACGCCTTTCAGCAGATGTTGTGTTTTCTTATCTTTAATATTACCAAAGCGCAGGGAGTTCAGTGCCGCGATGGGGCGTGCGCCCATGGTAAAGATATCGCGGTGAATGCCGCCTACGCCGGTGGCAGCCCCCTGGAAAGGCTCCAGGGCGGAAGGGTGGTTGTGCGATTCGATCTTGAATACGCAGGCCCAACCATCACCAATATCAACAAGGCCCGCATTCTCCTCTCCCGCTTTTACCAGCAGCCGGCCGCCTTCACGGGGCAGGCTCTTCAGCCATACAATGGAATTCTTGTAGCTGCAATGCTCACTCCACATAACAGAGTACATGCTGAGTTCGGTAAAGTTGGGCGTGCGGCCCAGGATGGTCTTTATGCGTTCGAATTCGTCTGAGGTGAGTCCCAACTGCTCGGCGGTTTCAACTGTCGTGGTTTGCATGTATTGATGAAGGTTTAAAAAGAAGATGCAAAACTACATAGTTTTCTATCAATTGACAAGCAGGGAAAAGATAGGCGGAAATACGCATTACAATATTTTTAATATATCAGTTTGGCGATACTGAAGCCATCAATATTTACTTAAAAATTAAAAATATAAGGTTTTTTCGGGACAAATGCAATATTTTGGTAGAATTAACTAAAAGATGTTGCATTTTCCCTCAAACTAGCGTTCTTTTGTAAAAAATTTTCCACATCATGCAATCGTTACGCTTTCAAGCGCTGGAAAAAGTGACCGGCGTAGATTTTAAAGTTAAGCCCGAACTGAATGGTAAGATCACTGACGTGTTCGGCAGCAATGTGTTCAACGGCAAGGTAATGCGTGAGCACCTGAGCGATGAGGCTTACAAGAGCCTGATGAACTCTATTAAAGGCGGTAATAAGATCGAGCGTAAAATGGCTGATCAGATCGCTTCCGGCCTCAAAGCATGGGCCATGAAAAAGGGCGTAACCCACTATACCCACTGGTTCCAACCCCTTACCGGCACTACTGCGGAGAAGCATGACTCTTTCTTCACTATTAAAAGTGATGGTTCCAGCATCGAAACTTTCGACGGCGACGCGCTGGTTCAACAGGAGCCTGATGCATCCAGCTTCCCGAACGGCGGTATCCGCGCTACTTTCGAAGCACGCGGCTACACTGCATGGGACCCCTCCTCTCCCGCTTTCATCATTGAGCAGGGAACAGGCAAAACACTTTGCATTCCTACCATCTTCGTTGCTTATACCGGCGAATCCCTCGACTACAAGGCGCCCCTGCTGAAAGCGCTGTCCGCGCTGGACAAAGCGGCGGTTGACGTGTGCAACTACTTCGATAAAAATGTTACCAAAGTGACTGCCACCCTCGGTTGGGAGCAGGAATATTTCATGATCGACGAAGGCCTGGCCAATGCCCGCCCTGACCTCGTACTCGCCGGCCGTACCGTTGTTGGTCACGCTCCCGCGAAAGGCCAGCAGCTGGAAGACCACTACTTCGGCGCGATCCCCGAGCGCGTGTATGCGTTCATGCGCGACTTCGAAGAAGAGTCTTACAAACTGGGCATTCCTTTAAGGACCCGTCACAATGAAGTGGCGCCCGCACAGTTCGAGTGCGCTCCCATCTTCGAGGAAGTGAACATCGCGGTGGACCACAACTCCCTGCTGATGGACGTAATGAGCAAAGTGGCCAAACGCCACAAGCTGAAAGTGCTGCTGCACGAGAAACCCTTTGCCGGCATCAACGGTTCCGGTAAACACAACAACTGGTCACTCGCTACCGATACCGGCGTGAACCTGCTGGCTCCCGGCAAAACGCCGAAGACCAACCTGATGTTCCTCACTTTCTTTGTGAACACCATCAAAGCGGTACACGACTATTCCGACCTGATGCGCGCTTCCATCGCTTCCCCGAGCAACGACTTCCGTCTCGGCGCGAACGAAGCTCCCCCGGCGATCATCTCCGTATTCACCGGCAAATACCTGTACGAAGTATTACAGGAAGTAAAAAGCCGCGTAAATAATAAATTCGACGAGCAGGACGAAGCCATCCTGAAACTGGACCTCCACCGTCACATTCCGGAACTGCTGCTGGACAACACCGACCGTAACCGTACTTCTCCGTTCGCTTTCACCGGCAACAAGTTCGAGTTCCGCGCCGTAGGTTCTTCCGCAAACTGCGCTTCCGCAATGACCGTGATGAACACCATCATGGCCAAGACACTGGCAGACTTCAAGAAGGAAGTAGACAGCCTGATCGAAAAAGGCGAGAAGAAAGAGATCGCCATCATGCAGACCCTCCGCAAATACATCGTTGATTCCGAGAAGATCCTCTTCGAAGGCGACGGTTACAGCGAAGACTGGGCGAAAGAAGCGGAAAAACGCGGCCTGCCCAACGTTAAGACCACTCCGAAAGCACTGGATGCCATGGTAACACCGAAAGCAACCAAACTTTTTACGGAAACAGGTGTTTATAACGAGAAAGAACTGCATGCCCGCCACGAGATCCTGCTGGAAGACTACGTGAAGAAAGTGCAGATCGAAGCGCGCGTGATCGGCGACCTGGCTACCAACCACGTACTGCCCGCCGCTATCAAGTATCAGAACGAACTGCTGGCCAACATCAGAGGTCTGAAAGAAGTAGGTCTGAAAGAAGGCGCATACAAAGCGCAACTGCAAATTGCAACAAAGATATCTGAACATATCAACGTCATCAGTGAGAACGTACAGGCGATGATCGAAGCGCGTAAAGTAGCGAACAAGCTGGAAGACAGCCGTCAGAAAGCGATCGACTACTGCGAGAAGATCAAAGAACCTTACTTTGATGTGATCCGTTACCACTCCGACAAACTGGAGTTCCTGGTGGATGACAAGATCTGGGGTCTTCCCAAGTACAGAGAACTGCTTTTCTTGCGATAAAAACCGTAAGATTGTTTTGGTGTATGATGGCCCCCGGTATTCACCGGGGGTTTTTTTTATGCCCCTCCGTTAAACCTTGAATATTTCCGCTAGTCTATCTTCTAAACGAATATTTATGAAGAAGATCTTAATGTTGTTATTCCTGGCAGGCACGGTAAGCGCCGGATTTGCCCAGGAAAGGAAAAAAGTGAGGCCGCTGGAGGATCTGAAGCTGACCGAAGCACAGGATAAACAGGTAAAAGATATCAACCGCGCCTATATCAACAATGTAAAGGAGATCCGGCAGGATCAGACGCTTGGAAAGGAAGAGCAAAAAAGCAAGCTGCAGGCCCTCGGCACAGCACGCACCGAAAAGCTCAAATCCGTACTGGACGCGGAACAGTTCGCCAAACTGCAACGCAACCGCACCGCCACCGGCGAACGCATGAAACACGACCGGAAACGGGGCATGCACAAGAAAAATGACGCGGCGGCGTTAAAAGAGATCGGGCTGAATGAAACAGAAGGGCAGGAACTGCAATCCATTAACAAAGATTTCAAGTCCAAAGCCGTAGCTTTAAAGAAGAATAGCGGGATGACGAAGGAACAACGGATGCGGGAAATGAAAAAGCTCAACGACGAAAGGCTGACAAGGATCAAAACAACGCTGGGTGAAGAAAAATATGCCCGGTACGATGAATGGAAGAAGAAGGAAAGGGAACAGATCAGGGCTATGCGCAAGCAGCGGGCGGACAAAAAATCGATACAATAAGTTTTTCATTAGCATACATACCATAATTTTTCAAGGTTTTAAGGTTTAAACAGGTCGCTTTTCCAGGCGGCCTGTTTTGGTTTTATTTTACCCTGTTTTGCTAAACGTTTACCTTGTGTTCTCCTTGTGTTCTCCTTTAGCTCTCCTATAGCTGAGCGTTTTTGGTTAATATAATATCAAAAAGCCCCCTGTGTGCCAGCGCTGACCTAAAAGAGAAAGGATGCGGCAGAAGAATTGCTTAAACGAGATACCCTCTCCACCCGCATCCCCCAAAAAGAAGAGGCTGACCATTACTTGGCCAGCCTCCGGGCAAATCTTTATATCATCTCTTTATATCATCCGGCAAAACCGCAGTTCTGCCTTACTGTAATTCCTGAAATGCTATTGCAGTTTGAACGTTTCCGTAAACTTCGTGGTGAAATTCCCTTTCCGGAAGTTCTCGTCCTGCATCAGCTGCTGATGGAACGGAATGGTGGTTTTCACCCCTTCGATCACGAACTCGCTCAGCGCCCTTTCCATGGTGTTGATGGCTTCCTCGCGGGTTTGCGCTACCGCGATCACTTTGGATACCATGGAATCATAATACGGCGGGATCACGTAACCGGCGTAGATGTGTGAATCCACGCGCACGCCGTGACCGCCGGGCGTATGCAGCACGGTGATCTTGCCGGGAGAGGGACGGAAATCGTTATACGGATCTTCGGCGTTGATGCGGCATTCGATAGCGTGCATCTGCGGCGTATAGTTCTTCCCGGAAATGGGGATGCCGGCGGCGATCTTGATCTGTTCCTTGATCAGGTCGAAATTGATCACTTCTTCGGTCACGCCGTGCTCCACCTGGATACGGGTGTTCATTTCCATGAAGTAGAAATTGCGGTGCTTGTCTACCAGGAACTCGATGGTGCCCACGCTTTCGTAGTTGATGGCGCTGGCCGCCTTGATGGCCGCTTCCCCCATTTTCTCCCGCAGCTCGGGCGTCATGAAGGGAGAGGGCGATTCTTCCACCAGCTTCTGGTGACGGCGCTGAATGGAGCAGTCGCGTTCGCTGAGGTGGCAGACTTTCCCGTACTGGTCGCCTGCGATCTGTATTTCAATGTGGCGGGGCTCCTCCACGAATTTTTCCATGTATACGCCGTCGTTGCTGAAAGCGGCCTTGGCTTCTGTTTTAGCCATGGTATAGGCGTTCTCCACCTCGCTTTCGTCCCACACCACGCGCATGCCTTTACCGCCGCCGCCGGCCGTGGCTTTCAGGATAACGGGCAGGCCCATTTCCTTTGCCAGCTTTTTGGCCTGCTCCACGCTTTCCAGCAGCCCTTCGGAGCCGGGGATCACGGGTACGCCCGCTTTGATCATGGTTTCCTTGGCCGTCATTTTGTCCCCCATCTTGCGGATCATATCCGGTGTGGGGCCGATGAACTTGATGCCGTGCTCGCCACAGATCTCTGCAAAGCGGGCATTCTCCGCCAGGAAGCCGTAACCGGGATGGATCGCGTCCGCATTGGTGATTTCTGCAGCCGCCATCAGGTGCGGGATATTCAGGTAAGAATCAGTGCTCTGTGGTTTTCCAATACATACGGCCTCGTCTGCAAAACGGACGTGCAAACTGTCTTTATCCGCTGTAGAATATACTGCCACCGTTTTGATGCCCATTTCCTTGCAGGTACGGATAATACGCAGGGCGATCTCGCCACGGTTGGCGATCAGTATCTTTTTGAACATGTTTTTCTTATAGGTTAAAGAAACTAAAGGAAAAAGGTTGCAAGCAACCTTACAACCTTTCGCTATCAAAGAGTTTATGGTTCTACCAGGAATAGCGGCTGATCGTATTCTACCGGTGAAGCGTCATCTACCAGTACTTTCACGATCTTTCCGCTTACCTCGCTTTCGATCTCGTTGAACAGCTTCATGGCTTCGATGATGCATACCACTTTGCCGGGAGCCACATCGTCACCAACATTCACGAACGGCGGTTTGTCCGGTCCCGCGCTGCGGTAGAACGTGCCGATCATGGGAGATTTGATGGTGATGAGGTTGCTGGCGGCCGCGGGGCCTGCAGCGGGAGCGGACGGAGCCGCCGGTGCGGGAGCGGGGGCTATAGCCTGCGGAGCCGCCACTACGGGCTGCACCGCGGTCACTGCCGGTACTGTTACAATTTGCTGTACTTCCTGTTCCTTCTGTTTTATTGTAATCTTGAACTTGTCCTGCTCAATGCTCAGTTCGCTGATATTGGATTTGTTTACCATCTTAATCAGCTCCTGAATCTGTTTAAAGTCCATGTAGACAGTTTTTTGTTTTAGAAATTGCTGGTTCTCAGTGATAGAAAAATAGAAAATAGTATATGGCTATTCTTTTACTCTCTCGATGTATTCACCGGTTTTGGTGTTCACGCGGATCAGTTCTCCTTCATTCACGAAGAGGGGTACCATTACGGTAGCGCCGCCTTCAACGGTAGCGGGTTTCAGGGTACGGGTAGCGGTATCGCCTTTCATGCCCGGCTCCGAGTAGGTCACTTTCAGCACGATCTTGTCCGGCAGCTCCACGCCCATGGGCAGTTCGGTTTCCGTATTGATGGAAATGGATACTTCGTCCCCGTCTTTCAGGAACTGGGGAGCGTCTACCAGCTGCTCGCTTACAACGATCTGCTCAAAGGTTTCCTTATCCATGAAATTATAACCGCTTTCATCCTGGTACAGGTACTGGAAAGCTTTTTTCTCCACGCGCACCGGGTAAATGGTGTCGCCGGAGTTCCAGGTATGCTCTATTGAACGGGTATTGTCGACGCCTTTCAACTTTGCCCACACTTTGGCCGCGGCACGGGCGGTTTTATTCTGACCAAACTCTACAACAGAATACAAGCTGTTATCCAGCTTAATGATCAATCCTGTTCTGATATCTGCAGTGGTAGCCATAAAAGGTCAATTGATTTAAAGTTAAAAATTTACATTAGGATTGCAAAAGTAAAAATTTTCGCATATGAACAAACAAAACTTACCGGAATTCCTGCAAAAGCGGTACAATTTTGGCTGAACAACAGCAACCTGCACGTCACTTTAACAATTAAAAAATATAAAAATGAGAAGATGGATGTTCCTGCTTATGTGCCTTCCCTCGCTGCTGAAGGCCCAGACCAACACCAATACCAACACCAACACTCCTCCCTACAAGCAATATTCGATCATTTCCCCCGCTCCCCTCACTTTGTACGACGGCCATACCTTTTCCAAAAATGACCTCCCGCGGAACAAGCCCGTGATCGTTTTCCTGTTCAGCGTGGAATGCGATCACTGCGCGCACATGACGGAGGAGATCATCAAGAACATCGGCCAGTTCAAGAACGCCACGCTGCTGATGGTCACTCCTTTCAAGCTGGACCGGATGAAGGCCTGGTACGACGAATATCATATCGGCAATTACCCGAACATCATCATGGCGGCGGAGCCTACCCGGCAGATCGTATACTATTATGACCTGAAAAATTTCCCCGGCGTGTACATTTACGATAAAAAGCACAAACTCGTGGCGGACTACGAAGGTACCGTTAAACTTGAGACTTTGTTAAAGCACTTGTAAATTTCTGCCGCCGCCGGCTCAAAAGCGGAATTTTTAGCAGGAATATCGGAAAATTCAAGGCCGATACCCTACTTTTGTTTTCCAAATAATTCTTCACCTTTTTAAAATATTCAGATACGATGAAAGTTACTGTTGTAGGAGCCGGGAATGTAGGCGCAACTTGCGCTAACGTACTGGCCCACAGGGATTTCCTCCAGGAAGTAGTTTTGCTTGACATCAAGGAAGGCACTGCGGAAGGAAAGGCATTGGACACATGGCAGCAGGCTCCTATTGATTATTACAGCACCAAAGTGACCGGTGTTACGAATGATTATGCTAAAACCGCCAACAGCGATGTGGTGGTGATCACCTCCGGCCTGCCCCGCAAACCGGGCATGAGCCGCGACGACCTGATCTCTACCAATGCCAACATTGTGAAATCAGTAACCGAGAATGTCACCAAATATTCTCCCGACGCCATCATCATCGTAGTATCCAACCCGCTGGACGTAATGACCTATTGCGCGTTCCTGACTGCGAAGAAAGACAGCAACAAGGTATTCGGCATGGCCGGTATCCTGGATACCGCCCGTTACCGCGCGTTCCTGGCAGACGAGATCGGATGCTCCCCGAAAGACATCCAGGCCATCCTGATGGGCGGCCACGGCGATACCATGGTTCCCCTCCCCCGCTTTACCACCGTTGCCGGCATCCCGGTAACTGACCTGGTGGCAAAAGACAAGCTGGACGCTATCATCCAGCGCACCAAAGTGGGCGGCGGCGAGATCGTGAACCTCCTGGGCACCTCCGCATGGTACGCTCCCGGCGCTGCCGCCGCACAAATGGTGGAAGCGATCCTGAAAGATGAAAAACGCATCTTCCCCGTTTGCGCATGGCTGACCGGCGAATACGGCCTGAAAGACATCTACCTGGGCGTTCCCGTGGTACTTGGCAAAAAAGGTATCGAAAAGATCATCGAACTGAAGCTGGATAAAGACGAACAGGCCCTCCTGGCTACTTCCGCCACGCACGTGAAAGAAGTGATGGACGTGCTGGACAACATGAAAACACCCGCCTAAACGGTCATGCATATTACAGGAAAACATCCGCCAGCCGGCGGATGTTTTTTTATGACATATCATGAGCCTTCCGGTTGCCGGAAGTGGCCTTTTCCCGGGTTTTCCGCCGGAGCGGATGTATTTCCTCCCGCGCAGCGGCCCAAAGCGTTCGGGGCAACTTCTTTCCCCGCTCCCAAAACTTCATCCAAAATTCAATAAGATTAATCATAATATATCGGAAAATTTTCTATATTAGATAATAAGAATTAATCCGAAATAACGCATGCCATTCTACCTCAAATATGCCTTTACCTACAAGATCTCCGACGACTCAGGTTTTTCCGCGATCGTAAATGCAGACAAGTACGCTTCGTTTGTTAAGCGTGACTGGCATTTTTCCGACCTCAAGCTGCACTTCACCGAAGCGATGAACAACGAAACCCTCATCATCTGGGGCACCGGCACGGAAGGCGACTGGGCCGTTAAATTCGTGGAGCAGCCCTCGCCGCAGCATGCTTTCCGGGAGTTCAACAAAGTGATCCGCGTAACGATGGGCGGCCTCTACCTCACCAATTACGAAGACCTCACCATGGCCGCGCAGTTCGAAGACCGGAAGATCCCCGCCATGCACCGCTCCGACCTGTTCGTTCCCATGTCTAACGGCCGGTACACCCTCACCGTCCGTCAGATGTTCGACCCCGGCGGCCACCGCGCGGCGCATGCCGGCCAGGTCAACTTTGAAGTGGTGGTGCAAAAGGCGCCGGAAGCAACGGAGCAGAAAGTGGAATCTATCTTCTGGTGCGAGCAGTAGCGGCCCGGCCATACATGCGCATGGGCTACTCTACCGTTCACCAGCGCTCCTGCCGCTGAAGTGAGTGACACAACGGCGGCCCGGCCAGCCATCCTCCCGCCGGCCAAAAAATAATCCTGCCTGCCAACCGGGTTGACCAATTATAACGGGGGTTCTTCGTAACTTTAATATCGTGTAGGGTTAACAGTTTGTCAGTCGCACCACCGGAAAGGAGCATTTCTGTATTACGTCTCATCCCAAAAAACCATATCATGAAAAGGCTAATACTGGCGGCGCTGGTATGCAGCCCGCTGAGCGTTCTTGCACAGGTCGGTACGTGGAAGGTAGACAAGGATCACTCCTCCGTTAATTTTTCAGTGGAACACCTCGTGATCTCGGAAGTAGATGGCAGCTTTAAAAATTTCGACGGCGCCATCACCGCTTCCAAACCCGATTTCTCCGATGCCCGCATCTCGTTTACCGTAGATGTAGCCAGCATCAACACAGGCAATGATCCGAGGGACAAGCATCTCCGGTCCAACGATTTTTTTAATGCGGAACAGTATCCGCAGATGCGCTTCAAAAGCACATCCTTCAAAAAGGTGACAGACGGTAAATACCTCGCGGAAGGCGACCTCACCATCCGCGACGTTACCAAAAGCGTGAAGTTCAACGTCACCTACGGCGGCACGGCGAAAGACGCGGAAGGCAAGCAGCGGGCGGGTTTCAAGGCCAACACGTACATTAACCGCTTTGATTACAACCTGAAGTGGGACAAAACCACCGAAGCCGGCGGCATGGTGGTGGACAAGATGGTGGACATAGAGCTGAAGCTGGAATTCGTGAAGCAGTAACTGCAACAGCTTGAAGGGATTGCAACGTTTTATATGATCATATCACTTAAATTGCGCTATATTTTTTACCATTTATGTCTAACATCGAAAAGCTGATTTCCATCAAGACGTTTACCAGTGAGCATCACAAAGGCCTGATCAGCCTCATTTTCGTTGGTAACTGGATCATATCAAAACACCAGCAGTTCTTCCGGCAGTACGACATTACGATGCAGCAGTTCAATATCCTGCGCATCCTCCGCGGACAGCACCCGAAAGCGGCGAGCATCAACACGCTCAAGGAAAGGATGCTGGACAAGATGAGCGATGTATCCCGCCTCGTGGAAAGACTGCGCAAGGCGGGGCTTGTGGAAAGGAAAAGCAGTGAAATGGACCGCCGCGCGGTGGACGTGATGATCACGCCCAAAGGGCTTGAGCTGCTGAAAGTGATCGACAACGAGATAGAATGCCTGGAAGACACCCTCAAAGATTCACTGAATGAAAAGGAAGTAGTGCAGCTCAACCGGCTGCTGGACAAAATGCTGGATTCCTACTAGGCTCAGTCCTCTTCCACGTAGTCAAGGTCCTTCCCGAAGGTTTCCTTCATCATGAACGCCGCCACGAAAGCCAGTCCGGTGCAGATAATGCCGGTCACCAGCCCGCTTTGCAGGTAGCTAAGCCCGAACGAGGTTTGCAGCCCCCCGAACACGATGGATATCACGGGCAGGAGACCCCGCGCATAGTTAGGCACCGTAGTAGCCGCCGTGGCACGCAGGTTGGTGCCGAACTGCTCCGCCGCCACCGTTACAAAGATGGCCCAGAACCCCACGCTGAAGCCCATCAGCCCGCATATGGTATAGAACGCCGCCGCGGAAATGCCGTGCGCGCTGAAATACAGCACTACCGCTACCAGCAGCAGGGTATAAAATATATACAACACTTTCTTCCGGCTGCGCATCAGCTGGCTGATGTACCCGCTCGCAAAATCCCCCACGGTCAGCGCCGCGTAGCAGATCATGATCGCCTTGCCGGGATCGATATCTCCCTGCACATGCATGGCCTTCGCAAAGGCATTGGAGAAGGTCATGAGAATGCCCACAGCGTACCAGGTGGGCAGGCCGATCAGGATGCATTTGAGGTAACGGAAGAAGCGTTCCCGGTTGGTAAAGAATTGGAGGTAATCCCCGCGGCTCACGCTGCGCTCTTTCATGCTGCTGAACATGCCCGATTCCACCACGCTCACCCGCAGGATCAGCAGGGCCAGTCCCAAAGCGCCACCGATATAATAGCACACCCGCCAGTTATCGCCGAAATATTCTGATACGAAATAAGCCACCACCGCGCCGGAGATGCCCACACTCGCCACGATCATCGTGCCCAGGCCGCGCTTTTCCTTCGGGAGAATTTCAGACACTAGGGTAATGCCCGCGCCCAGCTCGCCCGCCAGGCCCAGTCCGGCCACAAAACGCCAGATCATATACCAGGCGATCGCATTGTCGCCGCCGATCATGCCATTGGCGATATTGGCGACGGAATATAAAAGAATGGACCCGAAGAGCACGGACAGCCGCCCGCGTTTATCTCCCAGCACGCCCCAGATAATACCGCCCACCAGCATGCCCGCCATCTGGATATTGATGAGCCACATGCCCACGGTGTCTATTTCCGCGCCGCTGAGGCCAAGAGAGGTAAGGCTTTTGATACGGATGATGCCAAACAGCAAGAGGTCGTAAATATCTACGAAGTAACCCAGGGACGCCACCACTACGGCGGCGTTGATCAGCTTAACGGGTTTGGTGGAATGCATAAAGGTTGATATTAAAAAAAAGAGACGTAAATCATTTTACGTCTCTTCGCTAAAAATATGAAATATTTTTATGATTTTTTCTCTTCCTCTGCCGCTTCCTCTACTACCGGCTTTTCGATGGGATTGCCATACTCGTCGAAATGAGCATGGATAGTGGTTTTGCCGAAGATCACCTTGATGGCTACCGGCAATGTGGTGATCACGATGATGATGATGATGATCCACTCCAGGTGGTTCTTGAGGTTGGGAAATGCCTTGTCCAGGTAATGCCCTGCCAGCATCATGGAGAACACCCAGGAGAAAGATCCCACGATATTCCAGAACATGAACTTCTTGCGTTCCATACCTACGATACCGGCTACGATGGGCGCGAATGTACGTACCACCGGCAGGAAACGCGCGATGAAAATGGCGCCGCCGCCGTATTTATCGTAAAACTCCTTGGCCTGCCAGAGGTGCTTCTTGCGGAACAGGAACGTATCCTTTTTCTTGAAAAGCAGCGGCCCGGACTTTTTGCCGAACCAGAAACCTACCATATTGCCGATCACGCCTGTTAACGCGATCATGGTCATGATCACCACAAAGGGCATGTTGAAGAAGCTTTCGCTTAACAGCTCGCCGTAAATACCGGCTATGAACAGCAAAGAATCCCCCGGAAGAAAAAATCCCACAAACAACCCTGTTTCCGCAAAAATGATTGCCAGAATAAGGTACAGTCCCCCGTGATCAATGATCCACTGCGGATTGATCAGGTGCTTAAAAAACTCAATAATTTGATCCATGCTGTTGTTGATAAAAAATTAGAACGCCTAAAAATAGCCCATAATATGTCAAGACGAAGTTAAATCTTTTGAAACCCTTGCTAGGCTTTTGTTTCAGGCGGGAGCTGTTTAAAGTCCACTTCCCCTTCCCATTTACCGATCACCGCCGTGGCCAGGCAGTTGCCGATCACGTTCACCGAGGTGCGGGCCATGTCCATCAGCTCGTCGATGCCGAGGATGAGGAATACGGGCCATACGGGCAGGTGGAAAGACGCTACGGTGCCGAGGATGATCACCAGCGTAGCCCGGGGTACGCCGGCCACGCCTTTGCTGGTGAGCATGAGGGTGAACACCATGAGCAGCTGCTCTCCGATGCTGAGGTGGATGCCGGCGGCCTGCGCCACGAAAACGGAGGCCAGCGCAAGGTACAGCGTAGAGCCGTCCAGGTTAAAGCTATAGCCCGTAGGCATCACAAATGCGATCACCTTGCGGGGAACGCCCATTCTTTCCATGGCTTCCATGGCTTTGGGGAGGGCGGATTCGGAGCTGGTGGTGGCGAAGGCGATGGAAACGGGCTCGGAAATTTCTTTGATGAACCGGCGGATGGGCAGGCCGATGATCAGCGCCACCGGAATGAACACCAGCAGGATGAACGCGAACAGCGCCACGTACAGCGTGAGCAATAGCTGCAACAGGTTGCCCAGCACGGAGAGCCCGCCGTGCCCGACGGTATATGCAATGGCGGCGCCCACGCCCACCGGCGCGAAGTACATCACGATGTTGGTGAACTTGAACATCACTTCGGACAGACTTTCGCAGAAACCGAGCATCGGCCCGCGGAACTTGTCTTTCACCAGTAATAACGATATGCCGAAGATCACGCTGAAGACCACGATGGGCAGGATCTCCCCATGATAGATGGACTTGGCGATGTTCTCGGGGAATACATGCAGCACCACGTCCTGCCAGTTCTGCGGTTTTGTTTCCGGCAATTTCTCGTGCAGCGATGCGGGCGGCGCCTGTATGCCCACGCCTGCCTTGCTGAGATTGATGGCGGCCAGGCCGATGAACAGCGCAATGGTGGTAACGATCTCGAAATATAATAACGACTTCCAGCCCATTCTTCCTACCTGCCTGATATCCGAGTGACCGGCAATCCCCACCACGAGCGTGGCAAAGAGCAGCGGCGCGATAACTGTTTTGATAAGCTGAAGGAACACTTTGCTGAGTACCTGGAACTGCACGGCAATGGCCGGGTAATCATGGCCCAGCTCCGCGCCGATCACCATGCTCACGAGGATCCAGGTGGTGAGGGACTTTTTCTTTACGGCAAACCATACCACTCCCGCAATGGCTATCCAGCGGCTCACCATCAGTACCGGCTCAGCGATCCGTATGATTTCGAAGTGGTCCAGTGTGTGTAATATCGCAACTAAAGTGAAGAGAATTAACGCAATAAGGGCTGCCTGCTTTTTAGTCATTTAGAGGTGGTTTAGTTATTGTTGGCTGAGGGTCAAAAATAAGGTTCTCACCGCAAAATCCGCAGAAATCTTGCCGGAAACGAGTCATGAACACGTCACTACCCAATGGCAGCAAGCATTCCGGCGGAGGGCGCACTGGTAAAATAAAAGTACGCCTTTCCGATTTAGATACTATATTTGACGATCTGTAAAATCTAAACAAAGCTTAATATCAACCACAACCTTATCATCGTATGAGTAGACTCTTCGCTAAAAAACCATTGTCTATTTTATTAAATGAAGCTTCTGACTCTGAAAAAGGATTGAAAAGAACACTCAGCTCCGGCGCGCTGGTAGCATTGGGTATCGGCGCCATTATCGGTGCGGGTCTTTTTTCACTGACGGGCATCGCCGCCGCGGAAAACGCCGGGCCTGCCGTAACGATATCCTTTGTGCTCGCGGCTGTTGGCTGTGCTTTTGCGGGGCTGTGTTACGCGGAATTTGCATCCATGATACCGGTTGCCGGCAGCGCTTACACTTATTCATATGCAACGATGGGGGAATTCATCGCCTGGATCATCGGGTGGGACCTGGTGCTGGAATATGCGCTGGGCGCCGCTACCGTGGCTGTCAGCTGGTCGAGGTACCTGCTGGAATTCCTGCAAAAGTTCAATATTCACATTCCGCATCAGCTGGCCGTTTCTCCCTGGGAGACGATCACCATGAGCAACGGCACCGTGGTGGAAGGCGGCATCTTCAACCTTCCCGCGGTGATCATCGTGCTGCTGCTGTCTTTGCTGCTGATAAAAGGCACCCGCGAATCCGCCGGCATGAATAACTTCCTCGTGATCCTGAAAGTGGCGGTAGTGCTGACCTTCATCATCCTCGGATGGAGCTACATTGACCCGGCTAACTACGATCCGTACATTCCCGCCAATACCGGTAAATACGAACACTTCGGGTGGACGGGCATCGCTTCCGGCGCGGCGGTGGTGTTCTTCGCCTTCATCGGCTTCGATGCGGTATCCACGGCGGCGCAGGAAGCAAAGAACCCCCAGAAAGGCATGCCCATCGGCATCCTGGGTTCCCTGGTGGTGTGTACCATATTATATGTGCTGTTCGCGCATGTGATGACCGGCCTGCTGAACTATAAACTCTTTGCCGGCGACGCCAAGCCCGTAGCTACCGCATTCGCGCAAACGCCGTACGACTTCCTGCAAACCGGTCTTATCATCGCTATCCTGGCGGGTTACACCTCCGTGATGCTGGTGATGCTCATGGGCCAGAGCCGCGTGTTCTACTCCATGAGCCGCGACGGCCTGCTGCCGAAGTTCTTCAGCGATGTGCATCCCAAGTTTCGCACACCCTGGAAGACCAATATTTTCTTCCTCGTATTCGTGAGCCTCTTCGCGGGCCTGGTGCCTGTGAGCGACCTCGGCCACATGGTGAGCATCGGTACGCTTTTCGCCTTCTCCCTCGTGTGCGTGGGCGTAATGATCATGCGGAAAAAAATGCCGGAGATTCCGCGCGCTTTCAAAACACCGCTCGTACCGTTCGTACCCATCATGGGTATCATCGTTTGCGTATACCTGATGTATTCGCTGCCCAATGAAAGCTGGCTGCGCCTGGCCGTATGGCTGGCCCTCGGCCTGGTGATCTACTTCACCTACAGCCGGAAGAACAGCAAGCTGAACAACAATAATTAATTCATGACCGCTTTTGCATATAACTGCCCGCTCCCGCAGCGGGCAGTTTTGTTTGCAGAATAATGCGATGATCGGCAGAATTTAATATTTTTGCACCCACATAATTCACTATGGGACGTATATTCGAAGTAAGAAAACATACCATGTTCGCCCGCTGGGACCGCATGGCCAAACAATTCACCCGCATCGGGAAGGAAATAGCGATCGCCGTTAAGCAAGGCGGCCCCGATCCTGACAATAACCCCGCCCTGCGCCGCTGCTACCAGAACGCCAAAGGTGTGAACATGCCGAAAGACCGCGTGGAAGCTGCGATCAAACGCGCCATGGGTAAAGATAAAACGGATTACGAAGAGGTTTTATACGAAGGATATGCGCCGCATGGCGTGGCCGTAATGGTGGAAACCGCTACGGACAACCCTACCCGCACCGTGGCGAATGTGCGCATGCACTTCAACAAATGCGGCGGCAGCCTCGGCAACAGCGGCTCCGTGGGCTTTATGTTCAACCGCCTGGGCGTGTTCAAGATCAAGAATGAGGGGCAGGACCTGGAAGAGCTGGAACTGGAGCTGATCGATTTCGGGCTGGAAGAGATCGGTGAAGACAGCGAGGGAAATATCATCATCCGCGCTACTTTCACGGAGTTCGGCAATATGGCGAAAGCGCTGGAAGATAAAGGCATTACGCCTATCAGCGCCGATCTGCAAAGGATTCCGGCTACCACGGTAGAGCTGAACGAAGAGCAGGCCAAGGAAGTGCTGGAACTGATCGACCGGCTGGAGCAGGATGACGATGTGCAGCAGGTGTTCCACAATCTGAAATAATTATATTCATCGATATGAGAACGGCTGACCATTGCTTTCTGGTCAGCCGTTTTTGTTGACAACATTCTCCGCTTTCCCGTCCAGGAAAGCTTTCACATTCCCCACCACTTTATCCATCAGCCGTTTGCGCGCTTCCAGCGTGGCCCACGCGATATGCGGCGTGATGAGGCAGTTCCGCGCCGTCAGCAACGGATTGTCTGCCACGGGCGGCTCCACGGATAACACGTCCAGCCCCGCGCCGGCGATCACGCCGTTGTTCAACGCCTCCGCCAGATCCGCTTCTTTAATGAGCGGGCCGCGGCTGGTGTTGATGAGAAAAGCGGATGATCGCATGATGGACAGCAATGCGGTATTGACAAATTCTTTATTCTGATCGTTAAGTGGACAATGCAGCGAAACGATGTCCGCTTCGCGGAAACAGGCTTCCTGGCTGGTGAAACGCACGCCTTCCATTTTGTCGCGCTCCGGGTGTTTATGGCTGACGATCACGCGCATGCCGAATGCCAGCGCGATGCGCGCCACGGCCTGCCCTATCTGTCCGAACCCGATGATGGCCAGCGTTTTTCCCTGTAACTCGCAAAGCGGCATTTTCCAGTAGCTGAAATCCTTGCTCGCCGACCAGTCGCCATTGCGGACGCTTTCCGCATGCATACCTACACCCTGGCATAGCTCAAGGGTGAGCGCAAAAGTAAGCTGGGCAACGGATGCGGAGCTATATGCGGGAACGTTGGTGACGGGGATGTTCTTCTCCCGCGCGGCCTTGATGTCTACCACATTATAGCCGGTAGCCATTACACCGATGTAGCGCAGGTTTTCCGACTGCCGGATGGTCTCTGCCTGTACGATGGCTTTGTTGGTGAGGATGATCTCCGCATCTTTCGCGCGTTCCGCCACGAGGTCCGGCGGCGTTCTGTCGTAGATCTTCACATGACCGAGGGCTTTCAGCGGGCTCCAGTCGAGGTCTCCCGGGTTGAGGGCGAAGCCGTCAAGTACAACAATGTTCATGGGTATGTTGATGATGAGGGATAAATTTACAGGATTTCATCACAACATATGCATGCAGGGTTTATTGCAGTAGATTCTTTGCGGTTATATATGACAGATGCGTGCAAGGTTTACCGCAGTAGATTCTTCGTGGTTATATATGACAGATGAGTGCAGTATTTAACACTGCAAATTCTTTACCGTCATATGCGAGGCATTCGTTGCAGCAGGACGCTTCGCCCGAAAGCTCCAGAGGCGGCGGCATCATGCGCGTTTGCCTCCGCCGTATCGTTTGCAGGCTACGCCATATCCACCCGTAAAAAAGTATTATTGACCCGGTCGATAATAAAGTTGCCGTACACCGAGCGGTAGGTGCCATAGCAGAGCTTGCCGTTCAGTTCAATATTATGTTCTTTGCCAAGCGGGTGCTGGCCTTCGATCAAACGGATGAAACGCATCCTTTGCAATTGACCGCCGCATTTGCAGCGGCTTTCGGAGATCTTTTTGTGTGAATGCACAATGTTGCTGCATCTGATACATCTTGCTTCCATAATAGGTTCTTTAACGCTATTAGATTAATTAGACAATACGCGCTGTGGCGCTCTCATGTTTCATGTCTAATGCACGCATATATCAATGGCAGTTGATGGTAGTTGCCCGCAGGGCAAGGCTAACAATTCTTTTTAAAAGGAAGCTAAAGGAGAAAGTACACCGGGAAGAACCGGTTATCTAAAGTTACACGATCTGTATCAAAAGAAAAAATTTGCCATGATATTATGGATATTATGCCGCGCGTTCAAAAAACTGAAGAGGCCGCCTCCCTTCGGAACGGCCTCCATTTTCAGCCTATTTGAACCGTCTAAGCAATTTTGATCTTCGTTAATGTATCGTTGATACAGATGCAAGATATACGATTACCTTATCCGGTGCATACAGGCGCGAATAATGAACAGAGAATGAACAGCGCGTAAAAATGAACACGTAAATAATTGCAGGAAAGTTATTTATAAAGTAGAATGAACAATTATGTCAGAATAAAAAAAGAGGAGGGCTTTTTATCCTGATTAACCGCTTGTTATTTATTTCCCCCGAGCTTCGACAGCCGCGTAAACAATTCTTTTTCTTCGTCAGACAGCTGCTTGGGCACGGTAATGCGCACCTTCACATAAAAATCTCCCGGCGTTTCCCGGCCGCCTTCCGGCGCGGGCAATCCCTTCCCTTTCAAACGGAATAAACGGCCGCCGTCTGTTCCCGCGGGAATGCTTAACTGCAAAGGGCTTCCCGGCACAGCTACCGGTACTTTCCCGCCGAGCACAGCAGTATACAGGTCTAGCGGCAATTCCAGGTACACGTCCTTTCCCTTCAGCTCGTACCGCGGATCTTCGGCAATACCGATCTCCAGCAACAGGTCGCCGGGCTCCCCGCCGTTGCGCCCCGGATGCCCCTTGCCTTTCAGGCGCAGCACCTGCCCCTGGTAAGTACCAGGTTTTATTTTAAGATTGAGCTTTTGTCCGTTTACTTCTATCTGCTTCGTGGCGCCGGTATACACATCCTGCAAGCCTACCTGCATGGTGGCATGCAGGTCCGTGCCCTTGCGCGTGCGCGTACGGCCCTGCTGGCCGCGGCTTCTGAAACCGCCGCCGAACAAATGCTCGAAGAAATCAGAAAACTGCCCGCCTTCACCGAATATATCTTCGTATTGCTGCTGACCGCCACCCTGACCCCGCCAGCGGCCCCAGTCAAAATCGCCGGTGTTGCCGCCGCCGCCCTGTTCATAATATTTCCAGTTCTCCCCGAACTCGTCGTATTTCTTCCGCTTTTCTTCATCGCTCAATACTTCATACGCTTCGTTCAGCTCCTTGAACTTCTCTTCCGCAAGCTTGTCATCCGGATTTTTGTCGGGATGATATTTCACGGCCAGCTTGCGGTATGCTTTCTTGATGTCTGCGGCGCTGGCCTTTTTATCCACGCCGAGTATCTTGTAATAATCCTTGTATTCCATATGCCTGGTAATCGCTACAACAACACGCCCCCTGTATAAGTTACAGGGGGCGCTCCTTTGATAAAAAATATTATGCAGGATGCTACTCCCTGATCATGTCTGCCACTATTTTCACCACGTCTTCCACATTGGGTTTGGAGAAATAATCTCCGTCGGAACCGTAAGCGGGCCGGTGCGCCTGTGCCGCGAGTGTGCGCGGCGCCACATCCAGCCAGCGGTAGCCGCCCTGCACTTCCATCACCTGCTGGAACATGTATGCCGTGCCGCCGCCCGGTACGTCTTCATCCACAAAAAGAATACGGTTTGTTTTCTTCAGTGATCCGATGATGGAATGATGGATGTCGAACGGCAACAGCGTCTGCACATCGATCAGCTCGCAGGAGATGTTCATCTGTTCCAGCGTTTGCATGGCTTCTTCTATGATCCGCAGCGTGGAGCCGTAGGACACGATGGTGATATCTGTACCGCTGTGCAGCACTTCCGGAATGCCGAGCGGAACGGTGAATTCTTTCAGGTTCTCCGGCAGCCGCTCTTTCAGGCGGTAACCGTTGAGCGATTCGATCATGATGGCGGGCTCCTTTGCCTGCAGCAGCGTATTGTACATGCCGGCGGCCTGCACCATGTTGCGGGGCACGCAGATGTGCATGCCGCGCAGGGAGTTGATGATCATGCCCATGGGCGAGCCGGAGTGCCAGATACCTTCGAGGCGGTGCCCGCGGGTGCGTACGATAATGGGACAAAACTGCGTGCCTTTGGTGCGGTATTGCAGCGAGGCCACATCGTCGCTGAGAGGTTGCAGGCCGTACAGCATGTAGTCCAGGTACTGGATCTCCGCAATAGGGCGCAACCCGCGCAATGCCATGCCGATGCCCTGCCCCATGATGGTCAGCTCACGGATACCGGTATCGGCTATACGTGTTTTACCATGCTTCTGCTGCAAACCGGCAAAGCCCTGGTTCACATCCCCGATCTTGCCTACGTCTTCACCGAAAGCAAATACCAGCGGATGATAGCTGAAAAGCTGGTCAAAATATTTATTCAGTACTTCATATCCATTCACCACCGGCGCGTTGTCCGCATATACGGCGGGCACCTCCGGCACTTCGAGCACGGAGTTGGGGCCGGTAGCATAGAGGAAAGTATTATAGTTCTCTTTTTCCGCGGCCAGCTGCCGGTCGTAATACGCCTGCAATTCATCCAGCGCCGGTGAAAAATTGCGCGGATGTTTGAACAGGATATGCGCGGCGGCTTTCAGGATGTCCCGCCGTTGCGGCTCGCGGTTGGCGGACAGCTCCTGTATCTGCTGTGAAACGAAGCCGGTATCTCCCCTTCCTTCTTCCACGATGGACTGGCATACGCCGATGAATACCTGCACCTGTTCGCGGATGGGGGCTATGTATTTGTCCCACGCCTTTTTACGTCCTTCCTGCGCAACAACTTTGGCTTCCGCTTCAATGCCGCGCAGCAGCTCTTCTTCCGCCAGCGCGTTTTCCAGCAGCCACTGGCGCATCTTCCCGTTGCAGTCGAATTCTTTTTCCCAGGCGAGGCGCTCCTTGCTTTTGTAGCGCTCGTGGGAGCCGGAGGTGGAGTGCCCCTGCGGCTGCGTGATCTCTTCCACATGGAACAGCACGGGCACATGGTTCTCGCGGGCTTTGCGTATCCCTTCCTCAAAGGTTTCGCAAAGGCCGGCGTAATCCCATCCCTTTACATTATATATCTCTATGCCGTTGGAATTGCCATTCTTTTTAAACCCTTCCAGCACCTCGCTGATAGAGCCTTTGGTGGTCTGGTACTTGCGGGGGACGGAAATGCCGTAGCCGTCGTCCCACACGAACACGGCCAGCGGTACCTGCAGTACGCCCGCCGCATTGATGGTTTCCCAGAAGTGCCCTTCGCTCGTAGAGGCGTCGCCGATAGTAGCGAAACAAACTTCGTTGCCGTGGCTGGAAAGGTGGCTGTATTGCTCCAGTTCCGGCACTTCGCGGAACAGTTTGGAAGCGAACGCGAGCCCCAGCGCGCGCGGCATCTGGGCGGCCGTTGGCGCCATATCTGCCGCGGTGTTCTTCATCCCGGCGATATTCAGCCAGTTGCCTTCCATATCTACATTGGGCGTGGCAAAATGGGCGTTCATCTGCCGGCCGGCGGAAAAGGGATCATTGGTAATGTCCGGATCAGCATACAACTGCGAGAAAAACTGTTCAACCGTAGCAATGCCGCTGGCAAAAGCAAAGGTCTGGTCCCGGTAGTATCCTGAACGGAAATCGCCCGGCTTGAAATATTTCGCCATCGCGATCTGCGCTACTTCCTTTCCATCACCAAAAATGCCAAACTTCGCCTTGCCGGTCAATACTTCCCGGCGCCCGAGCAAGCTTACTTCCCTGCTGATACAGGCTTGCCGGTAATCATTCAGGACTTCCTTCCGGAACTCTTCAAATGATAACTGGCTCTGCATATTCATAGCTAATTCGTTGTTTTCGATCATGCCGTACCTGGTTAAAGCACAAATGTAACGGAAAATGATGAATGGGTAAATCCGAATACGATTTAGCCGAAATAATTAAGTTTTTAAGAATTTTTTAATATCTTGATACTCCCGGTTAAAATTTTGGCCGTAAATTTGTTCTGGAACTGGTAGAAAACTATTGTTTTAACCAAATCGTTTTAAAACCAAATAATACAAGATGAAAAAGTTTATCTTATCCCTATTTGCAAGCTTGTTGTTAACAACAGCAGTTTGGGCACAGTCTCAGGGTGCAGGTTCAAAAAATCCGGTTGACCTGAAATTGAAGTTCAAGAAAGAAACGGTGGATTTCGGCACTACGAAGTTCAACAAACCCGTTACAGTTACTTTCGAATTCACCAATATATCCAAGGAACCCGTGCTGATCGAAGCTGCGAAGGCCAGCTGTGGCTGTACTGTGCCTAACTGGACGGTAGAGCCGATCCTGCCCGGCAAATCCGGCAAGATCACCGCCACCTACAGCGCGAACGCGGTAGGCAAGCCTACCAAAACGGTATACCTCAAGCTGAAAGGCGTAGACCAGGAAAAAGAATTGATCCTCACCGGTACGGTCGAGAACTAATCATAAAAGTGCTTACGAAAGCCTCCTGATCGCTGGTCAGGAGGCTTTTTTTGTTGTAGTGCTCCCACTTGTCTTACATTTGCATCGCAAAATCAACTAACCAACAATGCCGAACATCAGTCAACGTGGACAGGCCATGCCGCCCTCTCCCATCCGTAAGCTGGTACCCTATGCGGAAGCAGCAAAAAAGAAAGGTATAACCGTGTATCACCTCAATATCGGGCAGCCTGATATTGAAACGCCCAAACCCGTGCTGGACGCGGTACGGCAGTCGGAATTCAAAATACTGGAATACAGCCACAGCGCGGGCAATGAAAGTTACCGCCGCAAGCTGACGGGCTATTATGCGAAGTTTGACATTACGGTGGACCATACCGAGATCATTGTAACCACCGGTGGCTCCGAAGCGATCCTGTTCGGTTTCATGGCCTGCCTGAATCCCGGCGACGAAGTGATCATCCCCGAACCGTTTTACGCCAATTACAACGGCTTTGCCGTGGAAGCCAATGTGAACGTGGTGCCGGTGACTTCTTATATCGACAATGGCTTTGCGCTCCCCCCTATCGGCGAGTTTGAAAAACTCATCACGCCAAAGACCCGCGCGATCCTTATCTGCAACCCCAACAACCCCACCGGCTACCTGTACAGCCGCGCGGAAATGGAAGTGCTGAAGGAGATCTGCCTGAAACATAACCTTTTCCTCTTTTCTGACGAGGCTTACCGGGAGTTCTGCTACGACGGCGAGAATATTTCCGCGCTGAACCTGACGGGCATGGATAACCATGTAGTGGTATTCGACACCATCTCCAAGCGTTACAGCGCCTGCGGCGGCCGCATTGGCGCGGTGGTGACCCACAACCGGGAGATACTGGACTCCGTGATGAAATTCGCGCAGGCGCGCCTCAGCCCGCCGAGCTTTGCACAGATCGCGGCGGAAGCGGCGGTAGACCTGCCCGATGATTATTTCGACGGGATCAAGGCCGAGTACCAGGCGCGCCGGGACCTGCTGGTGGAATTGCTGAACAGGATACCGGGTGTGTTTTGTCCCAATCCGGGCGGCGCTTTCTATGCCATTGCCCGTTTACCGATCGATAATGCGGACAAGTTCTGCCAGTGGCTGCTGGAATCTTTCTCGCATGAAGGACAAACGGTAATGCTGGCGCCGGCGACCGGCTTTTATGCCACGGCCGGGCTCGGCAGGCAGGAAGTGCGGCTGGCGTACGTGCTGAACCGGGAAAGCATTGCCAAAGCGATGGAAACGCTGGCCAAAGCGCTGGAAGTGTACCCGGGGAAGGCATAGGCGTTATTAATTCAATGGTAACACTGGCCGTGCAACAATACAGCACCGGCGCCGGTTATAGTACATGTCGGCGGTTACTGAAAAAATACCGCCACATGTTTCAGCAAGCTGGCCGCAAAGAGAACGGGAAATCACACTAATGCAGAATTGCTATAGTTGTTAAATATGTTCTTTGAGGAAGAAAAGGGAGATATGGATGTTTTTTAGCGAAAAAGCGGAGGCGGCAGTTATATCAATTCAGATAAAAATCCGCAAAATCGTGTTAAAAAAGCATTATTCTTTAAAAACATGACAAAAATCATATTTCAAAAAAGATCGCCTGGAAGCCTTGTCAATACCAGTTATTTGAATTAAAAATAATTCTATATGACTTTTTTTGACCGTCATTCTGATTTTTTAATGAAATATAGTTTTGTAATTTGATTTTATTGTCTACTTTTACTGTGTAATCGATACGCAAAGGAATTAAAGTAGACAAATAGTAAAATTAAAAATACATGTTGAACAAATTTCTAAACCTGCTTAGCAAAAATTTAACTTGTATAATTTTGACAAATGGGAAAATGGCCCGACCTTTGCATTATCAACATTATGTAAAAAGACGGCGACAAACTAAAACGTTTTAGCTAAATAACATATTTTTGTATCAGTTTTTCATAACGTGGAATTTATAAAGGCAAACGGCTCTGTTCACAGAGCCGTATTTTTTTTCCCACATTCTCCGGATTTTCCACGATCCAACCGATTGCATTTATATTCAGACCCTTCTCAAGGAAATTTCCGGCACATTTGACAGGTGGACAATCTATTTTTTTCATAATATTGTCTTGTAATGAAAAGACAAGGGTGAGGTGTCGTGTATTACATGATGCCTTAACGCTAGTTTTCATAACGTGGAATTTTAAAATGCAAACGGTCCTGATTCCTCAGGACCGTTTCTCATTTTATAATATCGCAGGCAGCGCCTGTCTTTATTTTCCTTTCATATCCGCTTTGATCATCGCAAAGAAATCATCAAACAGATAGCGGGAATCGTGCGGACCGGGCGTGGATTCCGGGTGGTACTGCACGGAGAATGCCGGTTTGTTTTTGATGCGGATGCCTTCCACGGAGTTATCGTTCAGGTTCACGTGGGTGACTTCCACATGCTCGGATGCGGCTACCGCTTTTGCATCGATCGCGAAACCGTGGTTCTGCGTGGTGATCTCACATTTGCCGGTGAGCAGGTTCTTTACCGGGTGGTTCAGGCCGCGGTGGCCGTGATGCATTTTATAAGTGGGGATGCCGTTGGCCATCGCCAGCAGCTGGTGTCCGAGACAGATGCCGAACAGCGGACGTTCCACGTCCAGCACCTTTTTGATCGTGTCTACCGCATAGGTCAGCGGCGCGGGATCGCCGGGGCCGTTGGAAATAAAGTAAGCATGCGGCTTGAATGTTTCGCATTCCTCGAAAGAGGTAGCGGTGGGATGCACTTTCAGGTAAGCGCCTTTTTCGGACAGGCATTTTAGCATGTTCCGTTTTACGCCGTTATCCAGTACGGCTATACGAATTTCCGCTTCCGGGTCGCCGATGAAATAAGGTTCTTTGGTTGAAACGTCCGCGCAAAGGGCAAGTCCTTCCATAGACGGCACTTTCGTGAGCTTCGCTTTCAGCTCGGCCTCGTCCAGTATTTCGGAAGAAATGATACAGTTCATCGCGCCCTTGCTGCGGATGTGCGATACGAGGGCCCGGGTGTCTACCTCATGGATCGCCACCAGGTTGTTCTGCACCAGGAATTGCTCCAGTGATTCGTCCGCCATCTTGCGGGAGTAATTGTATGCGATGTTCTTGCAGATCAGTCCGCTGATCTTCACATCACTACTTTCCACATCCTCTTTCTTTGTTCCATAGTTACCTACGTAACAGTTGTTCATGATCAGCACCTGGCCTTTATAGGAAGGGTCGGTGAACACTTCCTGGTAGCCGGTCATACCGGTGTTGAAACAAAGCTCTCCGGCGGCGGTGCCGATCTTTCCGAACGCTTTACCATGAAAAACGGTGCCATCTTCTAACAACAGTATGGCAGGCTGTGTGGATCTGGTGGTTTGCGGCATTTCTTCTTACCCTTTCTTTTTTTATGTTCCCCGGAGGGAACGGTTAAAACTGTGCAAAGTTAGGGCATGAAGATGAATTTTGAGCAGAAAAATTATTCAATTCAGGCGGGCGGACCGCATGACTTTTTCAGCCACCTGCTGCCCGGTCTGATCATTCCTCCGGTAAGTGACCAGCACCTGCACCCGGGTGCCTCCCTGCACCACCACCAGGCTGTTGAATTCCATCTCCGCCGTCTGCTGGTAAACGTAGCTGCCGCGCTGCCACACGGCTTTTTTGCCGGATATTTCCAGCAGCTGTTCTTTCATGGTGAACCGGGAGATGTTTGGCAGGTTGCTCAGCGTTTCCGCTACTTCACCGGCCACGGGTTCCAGCTTTATATCCGCATCCGCGAGGTAAACGGCTTCCTGCATCTGGATGACCAGCCCTTCCGTTCTGGAGCCTCCTTTGAAGGCTTTGATCCGCATGTTGGGGGCGTCTTTGGTATTGACGGGGGTGAGGGACAGGGGGGTCTGCACCTGCAGCACATTGCCCCTGAAAGTCCGCCAGCTGGCCGTTTCCAGCAAAGCCGGGGAAACGGCGGGCTCCCGCAGCATCTTAACGAGGGAAGGCCCGTACCAGGCCCCGAGGGCGCTGAAAGCCAGCAGTATCACCAGCCCCGTAATCAGCGCGGTCTTTTTCCGGAGGTCAAAACCGGTCCGGTAGCGCCTTTTCATGAGCGCCTGGTACTCCGCCGCCGTGATGCCGGTGGCTTTCCGGAAATCTTCGAAATCGCCTTCCGGGTGCGCCGGCTTCCAGGTGGCATACGAAACCGGTAGTTTCTTGCCGCAGTGGTCGCAAAACGTGATGTATTCGGATTTTAATGCGCTGTATTCCGCGCAGTGGCTGCATTTCAGGTAATACATAGGTATATGGGCGTTTACATAGGCTATGCCACTAAATTATGGTTTTATTTTATATATTTTTCAGTTTGACCGAATTAATTATCCGTTCGGCGACTTCTTCGGCGGTTTTGTCCCTTGCCGGGTAGATGACCAGCACCTGTACCAGCCGCTGGCCTTTCAGGATGAGCAGGTTCCGGAACAGTACATTACTTAGCAGCATCTGCCGGTACTTTCCTGTTTGCCGGATGGCTTTCTCTCCCGATACTTCAAGGTTTACCTCTTCATAATCAAAATCACGCACATTTTTCCGCATTTCATTGATCGCGCCGGCGGCAGCTCCCTCGAGGGAGGGCTCCACGCCGGGCTTGCATTCAAACTCGGTCATAGCGATCTGCAGCAGTATGGTGGAATCGCTCCGGTAAGGTTCTATAAACTCGAGGTACTCCATTTGCGCGGACGGCGGCAGTTCAAACGGATGCAGCGCTGTGGGCGTGGCGATCTCCCCAATGCCCCTGGGCGTACTAAATGCCCGCCATTCGCTGGTGAGCCATGCCTCCGGCACTTTTCCCACGCCGAAATTTCCTTTGACCCATTTTTCCACGGCCAATCCGCCTGCCGCGGAGATCAGCACCGCTACAACAGCGATCACCACTTTCCGGGTATCCCAGTAAAACCGTTTCCTTTTCACCGGTTTTCCCGGCTCGTTTTCTGTAACGCCCACCGCTTCGCAATAAGACGCAAAATTTCCTTCGGGATTCCGTTGTTTCCAATCGGCATAGCTATTGGCCATTTTCTTTGAGCAGGACGCACAGAAGGTGACGTATTCGGATTTCAGGGCGTTGGTATGGCCGCAGTGATTGCATTTCAGGTAATACATATTCCAGGTTTACAGGGATAAAAAAAGGGATGAAGTGTGGCACTTCATCCCTCTAATATAACTAGTTTCAGAAAAACTATTCAGCAGCTTTCTCTTCTGCAGCGGGCGCAGCGGGAGCTTCAGCTTCAGCAGCTTTTTCTTCTGCTTTCTTCTTGCTACCACCAGCACGACGGGTTTTCTTGGCCGGCGCTTTTTCTTCTGCAGCGGTTTTACCGTAGATCTCGTTGAAGTCTACCAGTTCTATCAGGGCTACTTCGGCGTTGTCACCAATACGTTTGCCCAGCTTGATGATGCGGGTATAACCACCGGGACGGTTGGCGATCTTTTCAGAGATCACGCCGAACAGTTCCTTGATGGATTCTTTATCCTGCAGGTAGCTGAAAACGATACGGCGGTTGTGAGTATCGTCTGTTTTAGCACGGGTTAACAGCGGTTCGATGTAAACGCGCAGTGCTTTTGCTTTTGCTAAGGTGGTCTGAATGCGCTTGTGGCTGATCAGTTCGATCGCCAGGTTGCTCATCAGGCTTTTACGGTGAGCGGAAGTACGGCTCAGCCTGTTTAATTTTACTCCGTGACGCATGACTTTGTTTGTTTGTGTTCCCTTGCACCGTGTCAGGAATTACAAGGTACTTGTTATAAAATACAAATCACGGAAGCCAAACGGCCACCGTGATTTGAGTTATACAGATTTTATTCTTCGTCCAGTTTCAGTTTGGACAGGTCCATACCGAAGTGGAGACCTCTTTCGCCGAGCACCTGCTCGATCTCGCTGAGTGATTTCTGACCGAAGTTCCTGAATTTCATCAGTTCCTCCTGTTCGTATTGCACCAGCTCGCTCAGGGAGTTGATCTTCGCGGCTTTCAGACAGTTGAATGCGCGTACGCTCAGGTCCAGATCTTCCAGCGGGGTTTTCAGGATCTTGCGCAGCTGCAGTGTCTGTTCGTCTACTACATCTTCTTTTTCCGTGTCCTTGGTATCGAAGCTGATGTTCTCGTCGGTGATGATCATCAGGTGCTGGATCAGGATGCGGGAAGCCTGTTTCACGGCTTCTTCCGGGTGGATGGTACCGTCGGTGATCACTTCCATGATCAGCTTCTCGTAGTCCGTTTTCTGTTCCACACGGGTATTTTCGATGCTGTATTTAACGTTCTTGATGGGTGTAAATACGGAGTCGATGGCGATGTAACCGAAGATGGCATCCTTGGGCCTGTTCTCTTCAGCGGGAACATAACCGCGGCCTTTGCCGATGGTCAGTTCGATGTCCAGCTTCGCAGAGGGGTCCAGGGTGCAGATCAGCAGCTCGGGGTTCATGATCTGGAAAGAATTGGTTGCTTTCTCGATCATGTCTGCACGAAACTCTGTTTTACCCTTGATAGAGATCTGGATCTTTTCGCTGCCTACTTCATTCTCAACGATCTTCTTGAAACGTACCTGTTTCAGGTTGAGGATGATCTCGGTTACGTCTTCCGTGATCCCTTTCAGTGTAGCAAACTCGTGATCGGCGCCTTCAATCTTTATTCCCACAATGGCATAGCCTTCCAGAGAAGACAACAGCACACGGCGGAGCGCGTTACCGATTGTCACACCGTAACCTGGTTCTAATGGACGGAATTCGAATTGAGCTTCAAAGTCGGTTGACTTCTGCAAAACGATCTTGTCAGGCTTTTGGAAATTAAGAATTGCCATTGATATGCTTGATTTATGAGTTTTAACTAATGTTTAGTTATATAGCTATAGCCACCTGTCCGGTGGCTATAATGTATTACTTGGAGTACAATTCTACGATCAGCTGTTCCTTGATGTTCTCAGGAACGCTTTCTCTTTCAGGATATGCGATGAAAGTACCTTTCATATCCTTTTCGTTCCAGTCCAGCCAGCTGAACTTCGGGTTCTTGCCGCGGATGGCGCTGGTCAGGGAGGTGTTACCGGCGGTCTTGTCTTTCAGACCGATAACATCACCGGGTTGCAGTTGATAAGAAGGGATGTTCACCACTACGCCGTTCACGGTTACGTGCTTGTGTGCCACCAGCTGACGTGCAGCGGGACGGGAAGGCGCGATGCCCATTCGGAATACGGTGTTGTCCAGGCGGGCTTCGAGCAGTTTGATCAATACCTCACCGGTTACGCCTTTTCTGCGGTTCGCTTCCTCAAAGAGGTTACGGAACTGGCGCTCGAGCACACCATAAGTGTATTTTGCTTTTTGTTTTTCTCTCAGCTGCAATGCATACTCGCCCAGTTGCTTACGTTTGCGTTGCGCACCGTGCTGGCCGGGAGGGTTGCTGTTCTTGCCTAAGTATTTGCCGTTGCCTAAGATAGGCTCTCCAAAGATTCTGGAGATCTTGGTCTTTGGACCTGTGTACCTTGCCATGTTGTCTGGTTCAGATTTTTAAGTTCCGGTGTACGCTCATTTAAAAATCTTAAAATTCGATCGCACACCCACTTGTGATTAATAAATATATCAAATTATACATTACAAATACGAATTACCCCATACAAATGTTTAATTGTAAGGATAATTCGTATCGAAAGTGCGTTGACTATACCCTTCTTTTCTTGGGAGGACGGCAACCGTTGTGAGGAAGCGGCGTCACATCTTTGATGAGGGTTACCTCGATGCCGGAGTTGGAGATGGCGCGGATTGCGCTCTCACGGCCGGCGCCGGGACCTTTTACAAATACATCTGCTCTTTTCAGACCTGCGTCAAAAGCGGTTTTTGCTGCATCGGAAGCGGCCAGTTGAGCGGCATACGGGGTATTCTTCTTAGAACCCTTGAAGCCCATCTTACCGGCAGAAGACCAGGAGATCACCTGACCCTGCTTGTTGGTGATGCTGACAATGATGTTGTTGAAACTTGCGGAGATATGTACATCTCCGTAGTTATCCACCTTTACTACCCTCTTTTTAGCGGCAGCTTTTGTATTAGTTGCTTTTGCCATAATTCGTTATAATTCCAACTATGAAATTCCAAATCCCTGTTGATATAAAAACCCTTCATGCTGCACGTCCCCGGATCTGGATAAAGGGATACCTGCAAAGGGATCTTACTATTTCTTCGGTGCCTTCTTTTTACCAGCAACGGTTTTACGCTTACCTTTCCTGGTGCGGCTGTTGGTACGTGTACGCTGACCTCTTACCGGCAGACCCTTCCTGTGACGAAGACCACGGTAGCAGGCGATATCCAGCAGACGCTTGATGTTCATCTGAACTTCAGAACGGAGCTGACCTTCTACCTTCAGTTCGTTATTGATGATATTCCGGATGGCGGCCTGATCGTCGTCGTTCCAGTCTTTCACCTTTTTATTCAAATCAATGCCTGCTTTCTCCAGGATATACTGGGCGGTGGAATGTCCTATACCGTAGATATATTGCAAACCAATTTCGCCTCTTTTGTTTTTAGGAAGATCAATACCGGCTATACGTGCCATATTAATTGTTTAATTTATAATTCTTAAATGTTCAAAATGCAGATTAACCCTGACGTTGCTTAAAACGGGGATTCTTTTTATTGATCACCAGCAGTTTACCTTTGCGGCGAACAATTTTGCAGTCTGCACTTCTTTTCTTGATGGAAGCTCTTACTTTCATGAGTCAAATGTTATAAATCGATCAGCGTTTTGCTTATTTGTACCTGAAAATTATACGGCCCCTGCTTAAATCGTAAGGGCTCATCTCTACGCCCACCTTGTCGCCGGGCAGGATGCGGATATAGTGCATTCTCATTTTTCCAGAAATGGTCGCCAGAATCTCGTGACCGTTTTCCAGCTTTACCCGGAACATCGCATTTGATAAGGCTTCTAGAATAATACCATCCTGTTTAATGAGTGCCTGTTTCGCCATAAAAATTTTTAGGAATGCAAAGATACCACAAAAGTTTATTAAACTGAAAAAATTACACTAAATAATCTTTCAAAATGCCTGATTATGTGGATAACTTTCGGAAGTGCCACGCAGATCCATCGAAAGTAATTAAATATCAGCCATTTACAGATTGACTATTTTGAAATTCCGATACAGGGAAATTTCAGGGTTACGTCATTTTTCCAGCCGGAAGGCAAATATAGGCATTAATTCCCTTAGTTCAGCACCGCAATGCTCAATGCGGGATTTTCCTTTTCCGCCAGCTCGATGTCCGCGAAAGTGGACAATACATCCGGTTTCCCTTTCATCACGGCAACGGTATGCTCGTAGTGTACGGATACCTTCCGGTCCCTCGTCACCACCGTCCAGTTATCTTCCAGGTATTCCACTTCCCGGGTGCCGAGGTTCACCATCGGCTCGATGGCGATCACCAGCCCTTCCTTCAGCACGGCCCCGCTGCCACGGCGTCCGTAGTTGGGCACCTGCGGGTCCTCGTGCAGGTTGCGCCCCAGGCCGTGCCCTACCAGCTCCCGCACCACGCCGTATCCGCGTTCCTTCTCCACGTACTCCTGGATGGCGTAGGCGATATCCCCTACCCTGTTGCCCACCACAGCTTTCTCCAGCCCCTTGTTCAGGGCGGTCTTCGTGGCGGTGATCAGCTTCTGCACATGCGCGGGCACCTCTCCCACGGCGAAGGTATAGGCGCTGTCCCCATGAAACCCGTTGGCATATACGCCCACGTCCACAGAAACAATATCTCCCTCTTTGATAATATACTGGTTGGGTATTCCATGCACAATGGCTTCATTGACGGAAATGCAGCAGGTGGCGGGAAATCCCTTGTAGTTCTTGAAAGACGGAACGGCGCCGTGGTCGCGGATGAAGGTTTCAGCGATGGCGTCTAGCTCTAAGGTGCTCATGCCGGGCTTCAGCTGCCGGGCCACTTCGGCCAGCGTAGCGCTGACCAGTTGGGCGCTGTGCCGGATCAGCTCTATTTCTTCTTTCGTTTTATAATGGATCATAACTTGCAAAAATACGGAATAAATACAACAGCCATCAGGAACTCCCGATGGCTGCTGGAATGCGTTTATGCGGACGGTGTCACTCAGGCGTTGGCCGGGGTGGTCCTGCCCTTGATACGGCCGGAGCTCATCAGGCCATCGTAGTGGCGCATGAGCAGCTGGCTTTCGATCTGTTGCAGTGTATCGAGGATCACCCCTACCATGATGAGCAGGGAGGTACCACCGAAGAAGGTGGCGAACGCGCTGTTGATGCCCACCGCCGCGGCGAAGCCGGGGAGAACACCTACCAGTGCGAGGAACAATGCTCCGGGAAGGGTGATACGGTCCATTACCGCACCGATGTAATCCGCTGTGGCCTTACCGGGTTTCACGCCGGGGATGAAACCGTTGTTGCGTTTCATTTCGTCCGCCATCTGGGTGGGATTGAAGATCAATGCAGTATAGAAGAAGGTGAACACCACAACCAGCACCGCGTAGATCAGGTTATACCAGCCATTGGTATGATCGCTGAAGATGCGGATGAAGCCGGAAGCGCTTTCGCTTGTTGTGGCGAAACCGATGGCGGTCGCCGGTATGAACATAATGGCCTGGGCGAAGATGATGGGCATTACACCGGCTGCATTCACCTTGAGGGGAATGAACTGGCGTACGCCGCCATATTGCTTGTTGCCAACAATACGTTTTGCGTAGTTCACCGGGATCTTGCGGGTACCTTGTACCAGCAGGATAAGGCCAACGGTGATGAGGATAAAGAATGCGATCTCTATCAGGAACAGCAGCATGCCGCCGCCTGCGCCGGTTGTTTTGAGCGAAAGCTCCTGCAACAGGGATTCAGGCAAACGGGCAAGGATGCCCATCATGATGATAATGGAAGTACCGTTACCGATGCCTTTGTCTGTGATCTTTTCACCGAGCCACATCACAAACAGGGTACCC
This sequence comes from Chitinophaga cymbidii, assembly GCF_007992715.1. GTDB lineage: Bacteria > Bacteroidota > Bacteroidia > Chitinophagales > Chitinophagaceae > Chitinophaga > Chitinophaga cymbidii. Next base: position 382,016 of record NZ_BKAU01000002.1, on the reverse strand, counting down.
GCCGTGAGCACTACAGTGGTGGAAAGCCAGAACATGAAGCTGCCGTATTCCGCGATGAGCGCACCGCCGGATTGCCCTCTCAGGTACGCCACATAGGCGCTGGCCTGGAAAGCAGTCACCACCACGGTGAGCAGACGGGTGTACTGGTTGATCTTCTTACGGCCGCTGTCTCCTTCTTTCTGCAATTTCTGGAAATAGGGAACGGCGATCGTCAGCAATTGAATGGCGATAGATGCCGAGATATAAGGCATGATGCCGAGTGCAAAGATGGAAGCGCGGGAGAATGAACCACCGGCAAACATATTGAACAGGCCGAGGATGCCTTGCTGGGAAGTCTCGGAGAAATTGGCCAGGGCATTGGGATCGAGACCGGGAAGGGTGATATAGGAACCGACACGGTACACCAGTACCAGCAATAACGTGGTGAGAATGCGCTTACGCAGGTCCTCGATGCTCCAGATGTTCTTTATGGTTTCAATAAATTTCTTCACAGGAAGACAAGAGTTTAATAGAGCGTGTAAAATCCGAAAAGACGCACTACTCCGTAGGCGCCTTTTCTATCGTAATTTCTTAAACCAGTTCTACAGATCCGCCGGCTGCTTCGATAGCCTGTTTTGCTTTCTCACTGATCGCGTTCACTTTCAGCGTTACTTTGCCTTTTACCTCACCCTGACCCAGCAGTTTCACTTTGTCAGTTTTGCTGATGAGGCCGTTCATGTACAGGTTCTCGAGGGAGAATTCCTGCAGACCATATTTTTCGATGATCTGATCCAGCTGGCCAACGTTGAACACTTTATATTCAGTACGGGAGATCGGGATAAAACCACGTTTGGGCAGACGGCGCTGAATAGGCATCTGACCACCTTCGTGGCCTCTCTTGCTGGAGTAACCGGTGTTGGATTGCGCACCTTTGTTACCTTTCGTAGCGGTACCACCTTTACCGGAAGCTTCACCACGACCCAGGCGTTTCTCTTTATGTACGGCGCCTTTTGCGGGCCTTAAATTCTGTAAGTTCATAGCTTTAATTGTTTTACTTACGCGGAAATCAACCGCTCGCTTTTACAATGATAGTTCAAAAATGTAAGATGCCAAATGTAAAAATAATATTTCTACATTATGCATTTACCTCTTCCACTTTTACCAGGTGGTTCACGGCGCGCACCATACCCAGTACCTGGGGGGTGGCTTCCACTTCCACGGAAGCGTTCATCTTCTTCAGACCGAGGGCCTTCAGGGTGAGCTTCTGTTTTTCCGGGCGATCGATACCGCTTTTTACCTGAGTGACTTTAATCTTTGCCATTTCGTTTTATATTTCCGCTGCCGGGGCTTGCACACCGGAGCGGGATTTTGGAATCAGGTTATTAACCGTTGAATACTTTCTTCATAGACACGCTGCGTGTTCTTGCGATCTGGATCGGCTCGCGCAGCAGGCCCAGGGCTTTGAAAGTAGCTTTTACCACGTTGTGCGGGTTGGCGGAGCCGAGAGACTTGGCCAGCACGTCCGTGATACCGGCGCTTTCCAGCACTGCGCGCATGGAACCACCTGCGATCACACCGGTACCGTGAGCGGCCGGTTTGATCAGCACTTTAGCGGCGCCTTCCTTTGCGAGCTGGTCGTGCGGAATAGTACCGTGGTGAATGGGAACTTTGATCAGGTTCTTCTTAGCGTCGTCGATACCTTTGGTGATGGCTTCCTGCACTTCCTTGGCTTTACCAAGACCGTGACCTACCACGCCGTTTTCGTTACCTACCACAACCAGTGCGGAGAAACTGAAGGTACGTCCGCCTTTGGTAGTTTTGGTAACCCTGTTGATCGCTACAACCTTTTCTTTCAGTTCCAGATCACCAGCTTTTACTTTATTGAATGAATTCTTTGCCATTTTTATTTAATAAGAATTACGATATCAGATTGTTTAGAATTGCAGACCGCCTTCACGTGCACCGTCAGCGGTTGCTTTTACACGGCCATGGTACAGGTAACCGCTTCTGTCGAATACGCAGGTGGTAATGCCCAGTGCAGTGGCTTTAGCGGCCAGTGCGGCACCTACCAGCTTTGATTTTTCGGTTTTGTTACCTTGCTGCGCTTTGATGTCCTTATCACGGGAAGAAGCGGAGGCCAGGGTAGTGCCATTGGTATCGTCAATCAGTTGCACATAGATCTCGGTGTTGCTGCGGTATACAGCCAGCCTGGGTTTTTGTGCAGTTCCGCTGATCCTTTTACGGATACGGTAGCGGATATTCTGTCTTCTGTCTGTTCTTGTACTCATTACTAAGTGTATTTAGAGCCCCGATGCTGCCGGGGCCATGTTCAGGGTAAAAGGCTTTCCGGCCTTTTACCCTGTGGTATTTTAATAATTCAGTTCATTGTTACCGGCGCCTATGCGGCCCGGAGCGGCCTGCTATTACTTACCGGCAGACTTACCGGCTTTCTTGCGTACCACTTCATCGCTGTAGCGAACACCTTTACCTTTGTACGGCTCGGGTTTGCGGAGGCTGCGGATCTTCGCGGCCACCTGGCCCAGCAGTTGTTTGTCGATGCCTTCCAGCATGATCTGCGGGTTCTTACCTTTTTCGGTGAGGGTCGCTACTTTCAGCTCCTTGGGCACTTCGAAGACGATGTTGTGGGAATATCCTAAAGATAAGTCCAGCAACTGCCCCTGGTTCGCAGCCTTGTAACCTACACCTACAAGCTCCAGCTGTTTTTTGAAACCATCGGTTACACCGGTCACCATGTTGGCCAGCAGTGCGCGGTACAGACCGTGCAGGGCGCGGTGGCGGATCTGGTCGGTCGGGCGCGCGATGTGCAGTTCACCTTCCTTTACTTCCACTTTGATATCGCGGTCGATCGTCTGTTTCAGCTCGCCTTTCGGGCCTTTCACCGTGATCTCGTTGGCAGGGGATACATTTACAGTAACGCCGCTGGCCAGTTTAATAGGAGCTCTTCCTATACGTGACATAATCAGTCAGTTTAATTGTGTTGTGAATCCGGTACTCCGTGTTCAGCGCCGTATAGAACGCTTAATTGTCAGACATACCGTTATCCCGCGCTGTTGAGGCGCGGGATAAAATATATTAATAAACGTAGCAAACTACTTCGCCACCTACATTCTGTGCTTTGGCTTCCTTATCGGTCATTACACCTTTGGAAGTAGAGATGATCGCGATACCAAGACCGTTCTTGATACGGACAAAGTTCTCGGGCTTGGAGTACTGGCGCAAACCGGGACGGCTGATGCGCTGCAGGTCATGGATGGCCGGAACCTTGGTTGTCGGATCGTACTTCAGGGCTATCTTGATGAGGCCCTGTTTGTTGTCTTCCTCGAATTTGTACTTCAGGATATAACCTTTGTCGTACAGGATCTCGGTAATGCGTTTCTTCAGTTTTGAAGCCGGGATTTCCACGATCCGGTGATTAGCCATCTGGGCGTTACGGATGCGTGTTAAAAAATCTGCTATTGGATCAGTGACCATTGTTTGTCAGTTTTTAAAAAATAAATGTGATAGCAAATCACAACAATGCGATATCCAATCGATATAGAAAGGTATCAATTACGTTTTTGTGCTGATAATTACCAGCTGGCCTTTGTTACGCCAGGGATCTTACCTGCCAGCGCCATGTCGCGGAACATGTTACGGCAAATGCCGAACTGACGGATGTATCCTTTCGGACGGCCGGACAGTTGACATCTGTTGTGCAGGCGAACGGGAGAAGCGTTCTTGGGCAGTTTGTCCAGTTCAGCATAGTTACCTTCTGCTTTCAGCGCGGCGCGCTTTTCAGCAAATTTGGCCACCATGGCTTCTCTCTTTCTTTGTCTGGCTTTTACGGATTCTTTTGCCATATTCTATTATTGATTATCTTTTTTAACGTTCTTGAAAGGCATGCCCAGTTCTTTCAGCAGCTCGTAAGCTTCTTCGTTGGTGGGGGCAGTGGTCACGAAAGTGATGTCCATACCGCTGATACGGGTCACCTTGTCGATGTCGATCTCCGGGAAGATGATCTGCTCGGTCACGCCCAGGGTATAGTTACCGCGGCCGTCGAAAGCTTTCTCGTTGATGCCTTTGAAGTCACGTACGCGGGGCAGGGATACGGAGATCAGCCTGTCCAGGAACTCGTACATGTTCACACCGCGCAGGGTCACACGCGCACCGATGGGCATGTGCTTACGCAGTTTGAAGTTGGAGATATCCTTTTTTGACAAAGTAGCGATCGCTTTCTGACCGGCGATACGGGTCATTTCGTCAACGGCGATATCCACCAGTTTCTTGTCGCCAACCGCACCGTTGATGCCCTGGTTCAGGCAGATCTTGGTGAGGCGGGGCACCTGCATGGTGCTTTTATAGTTGAATTTCTTTTGCAAAGCAGCCACCACTTCATTGCGGTATTTGGTTTGCAGCCTGGGTTGATACGTTGTGTTTGCCATTATTTGATTACCTCCCCTGATTTTTTAGCGATACGAACTACTTTTCCGTTTTCTCTCTGGCGGCCTACGCGCGTAGGTTTGCCAGCCTTTGCGTCCCACAACATCACGTTGGAGATGGCAATAGGCGCTTCCTGCTTAACAATACCGCCTTTGGTATTCTGGGCAGAAGGTTTGGTGTGCTTCGTGATGATATTAACGCCTTCCACTAATACACGGGACTTGTCGATAATCACCTCCAATACCTTGCGGGGCTTGGTCCGGTCCTTATCATCACCGGCAATTACCACAACCAGGTCGCCTTTCTTAATGTTGAACTTAGGCTTAAATCTAGTTTTCATCTGTTTGTTTATTTAAACGCCAAGCGAAACCCTTGTTCCGCTTGATTAATACTTTATGTCGTTTTTGAAACGGGCTGCAAAGATAAGCTTAAAAACTAACAATCTAAAAAGTAAATATTGAAAGGCGTTTCCGGTTCTTCATCGTTTCCATCACACCTTTCAATTATTCAATTTTTTAATCTCTTATCCGTTACAACTCACCTCATTAAAGCACTTCAGGTGCCAGAGAGATGATCTTCATATATCCTTTATCGCGAAGCTCACGGGCAACCGGACCGAAAATACGGGTACCGCGGGGCTCGTCGGCATTGTTCAGCAATACAACGGCGTTGTCATCGAAGCGGATGTAAGAACCGTCGCGGCGGCGCAGTTTCTTTTTGGTCCTTACAATAACAGCTTTTGTTACTGTGCCTTTCTTTACGCCACCACCGGGGATCGCGTCTTTTACCGTCACCACAATCTTGTCACCCACCCCTGCATAGTCCTGGCCGGAGTTGCCGAGTACGCGGATGCAGAGCACTTCCTTGGCACCACTGTTATCAGCTACGTTCAGCCTTGATTCTTGTTGTATCATCGTAATACGTTTGTTAATTGTTTTAGCAGCGGCTGCAGGTCATGATACTACCGGCAGCTTGAAACAAATGAATAATTACTTTACTTTCTCGATCACTTCCACCAGGCGCCAGCATTTGTTTTTGCTGATCGGGCGTGTTTCCATGATCCTTACGAGGTCACCAATGCTGCACTCGTTCTTGTCGTCCTGTGCCATGAACTTGGTGGTTTTCTTTACGAACTTACCATAGATCGGGTGTTTTACCTTACGTTCTACGTTCACGGTAATGGTCTTATCCATTTTGTTGCTGGATACGACGCCGATCCTGGTCTTTCTTAATTTTCTTTCGGTCATTTTGAAAGTTGTTTTACTTCCGGGCCTCGTTCACGAGGCGATAAAATTGTTTATGAATGCAGTTCCTGCCCGGGGCCTTCCGGCTGAGGCTAGAATCCCAGTTCTCTTTTGCGCAGTTCAGTCTGAATGCGTGCGATCTCCCTTCTCATGAAACGGATGCTCATGGGATTTTCGATCGGTGTTACCGCATGGCTGAACGTGATCTTTTTCAAGCGCACTTGCTCTTCAGACAGTTTGTCTTTGAGATCCTGATCGCTCAGGCCTTTCAGATCCAGTTTTGCTTTAGGCATTTGTATAAATTTTGTGCTGGTTATCAGGTTTTGTTAAATTCCGCGCTTTGCAATTAAGCAACGTAATCGCGGCGTACTACGAATTTCACCTTGATCGGCAGTTTCTGTGCGGCCAGTTCCATCGCTTCTTTAGCGACCTGCAGGGGCACACCGTCTGCTTCGAACAGGATGCGACCGGGCTTTACAACGGCTGCCCAATGGTCGGGAGCACCTTTACCTTTACCCATCCTCACTTCCAACGGCTTGGCGGTGATCGGTTTGTCGGGGAAAATACGGATCCACACGTTACCTTCACGCTTCATATGCCTGGTCAGCGCCACCCTGGCAGCTTCAATCTGCCGGTCTGTGATCCACTTAGGTTCCAATGCTTTAAGGCCGAATGAACCGAAAGAAATGGCTGCGCCTCTCTTTGCGTTACCTTTGATGCGGCCTTTGTGCATCTTCCTGTGTTTCGTTCTCTTGGGCTGTAACATCGTTTATGTTGTTAAAAAGTTTGTTTAAATGATATTTCCAACGGGCAGTGCGATTATTTGCGCGGGCCACGGTCTCCACCACCTCTTCTTTCTCCGCCACCACGGTGATCCCTTCTCTCGCCGCCACGGTCGCCACGGTGATCGCGGCCGCCGCCTGTACGTCCTTCTCCTTCCTTACCGGAGATAGCGTTCGGGTTCAGATCACGTTTGCCCAGTACTTCACCTTTACAGATCCATACCTTGATACCGATCTTGCCGTACACGGTCAGTGCGAACAGGGACGCATAGTCGATGTCCATACGGTAAGTATGCAGGGGCACACGGCCTTGTTTCATTTCTTCGGAACGGGCGATCTCCGCACCACCCAAACGGCCGCCTACTTTCACTTTGATACCTTCTGCACCCATGCGGAGCGCGGTAGCAATGGCCATTTTGATAGCGCGTTTGTAGTTGATACGGCTTTCGATCTGCTTGGCGATCGTTTCAGCAACGATGGTTGCATCCACCTCGGGACGACGGATCTCCAGGATGTTGATCTGGACGTCTTCCTTGCCGGTGAGCTTTTTCAGCTCTTCCTTGATGCGATCCACTTCGTTACCGCCTTTACCTATGATGATACCAGGTTTGGAGGTATGAATGGTAATAATGAGCTTACCGAGCGTTCTTTCGATCACTACCCTGGAAATGCCGCCTTTGTTGATACGTGCATTCAGGTAAGTTCTGATCTTGTTATCTTCGATCAGCTTGGCTGCATAGTCTTTCTTGCTGCCATACCAATTAGAGTCCCATCCTCTGATGATACCTAACCTGTTACCAATAGGATTTGTTTTCTGACCCATGTTCTGGTTTTATTTGTCTATGAGTTTAAATATTGTTTTTCCTTTGTTCGTTTATTGCTGCGCAGCGCGGCCGTCTACAACAATTGTTACGTGATTGCTTCTTTTGCGTACACGGTAACCCCTTCCCTGCGGAGCCGGGCGCATCCTTTTGAGAACGCGTCCACCATCAACAAAAATGGTTTTAACGAACAGGTTGGCATCTTCTACCCTCGCGCCTTCATTCTTCACTTTCCAGTTGGCTACTGCAGACAGCAGCAGTTTCTCCAGCGGAGTGCTCGGGTGTTTAGGATGGAATTTCAAAATATTCAAAGCTTTCTCTACTTCCATGCCGCGGATCAGGTCTGCCAGCAGACGCATTTTGCGGGTGGAGGTAGGATTATTGTTCAGCTTAGCTACTGCTTCCATTGTTATTTGTTTCTGTGTTATATAAGTTTCGTATTACAGTTTCCGGTTCTGCTGTTTCCTTCGTCCTTCCGATGTTCCTTAACCTGAACCGAAAACGGGAAACTTTAAAACGGATACTACATTTTCTTGTTAGCGTGCCCTTTGAAGTTACGGGTAGGTGCAAACTCACCAAGCTTGTGACCTACCATGAACTCGGTTACGTAAACCGGGATGAACTTGTTACCGTTGTGCACAGCAAAAGTGTGACCCACAAAGTCGGGAGTAATGGTAGAGCGGCGGCTCCAGGTTTTGATAACCGTACGCTTGGTGCCCTCGTTCTGTTTTTCTACCTTCTTCTCTAATTTGAAGTCTACGTAAGGACCTTTTTTAATGGAACGACCCATGTTCTTGTTTATTTAAATTTCAACCCCGGTGTTAGCGGGATTGAAACTTGTTAAGCGTTATTATAATTTCTTACCGTTTTTCCGCGTGATGATCAGCTTGTCAGAGCTCTTATGCGATTTCCTGGTTTTCAGACCTTTCGCATATTTGCCTGTTCTGGACCTCGGGTGACCGCCGGAAGAACGGCCTTCACCACCACCCATCGGGTGATCCACAGGGTTCATCGCTACACCACGGTTGCGGGGGCGGATGCCTCTCCAGCGGTTGGCGCCTGCCTTACCGATGGACTGCAGTGCGTGGTCGGAGTTGGAAACGGTACCTACGGTGGCCATGCAGGTGCTCAGCACTTTGCGCAGCTCGCCGGAGGGCATTTTCAGCACGGCGTATTTTTCTTCCTTGTTGCTCAGCTGGGCATAAGCACCGGCGCTGCGTGCGATCGCACCGCCTTTACCAGGCTGCAGCTCGATGTTATGTACAACAGTACCCAGGGGCATGTTCTTCAGCGGCAATGCGTTACCCAGTTCAGGCGCTACTTCCGCACCGCTGATAACAGTGGTGCCTACCTGCAGGCCCTGGGGCGCAATGATATAACGTTTCTCACCGTCCGCATAGCTCAGCAAGGAGATGAATGCGCTACGGTTCGGATCGTATTCGATCGATTTAACAGTAGCGGGGATGTTTACCTTATCACGTTTGAAGTCGATGATACGGTATTGTTTCTTGTGGCCACCGCCGATATAGCGCATGGACCTTCTACCTTGCACGTTCCTGCCGCCGGTTCTCGGAGCGGGCGCCAGCAGGCTCTTCTCCGGGGTGTCGGTGGTCAGCTCTGCGAACGCATTGCCGATCTTCCAACGGGTACCGGCTGTGACCGGTTTGTACTTTTTCAGTGCCATTTTCTACTTAATTCAAAATGATTTAATAGACTATTTATAAGTTGATCTGTATATACATCCAGGTTAGCGGCTTACGCCGTTAACGGCACTTATATGTTAGCATACAGATCTATGGTTTCTCCTGCGGCCAGTGTGATCACGGCTTTCTTGTAGGAGGGCTTGCGGCCGGAAATAAAACCTGCTTTGGTAAAGCGGGTCTTGTTCTTGCCAGGCATCACCTGTGTGTTCACTTCTGCAACGGTTACACCGTAGAAGTCTTCCACTGCTTTCTTGATCTCCAGTTTGTTGGCTTTTTTGTCAACAATGAAGTAAAAGCGGTTGAACTTTTCAGTCGCCTTGTTTACCTTCTCCGAAATCACCGGCTTGATTAAAACATCAGACAGTTTCATCTTATTTATTATTTGTTGCGAGGTCCGATCACTCATCCCCCGCATGCATTTTTAATTTGTTACGCTTCAACTACATCAGCAGGCTCTTCGGTGAAGATCTTTGCTGCGCTTTCCGTGAAAACCAGGTAGTTGCTGTTCATGATCTCGTAAGTGTTCACATCGCTCAGCACGGTACCGTCTACGGTAGGGATGTTGCGGAGGGACAGGTATACGTTATCATTGTACTCAGGCAGCACCACGAGGGTTTTCTTGGCGCCTGTGTTGATGTTCAGGTTTTTGAGGATGCCCTGGAACTGTTTGGTCTTCGGCGCATCCAGGCTGATATCCTCCACGATGATGATGCTGTTTTCCTTTGCTTTCGCAGACAATGCGGAGATCTTCGCCAGGTCCTTCACTTTACGGTTCAGTTTGATATCGTAAGCGTGAGGCTTGGGGCCGAAGATGGTACCACCACCTTTATAGAGCGGGTTACGGATGTTACCTTTACGGGAACCGCCGGTACCTTTTTGTTTGTGCAGTTTGCGGGAAGCACCTTTTACTTCAGCACGGGTCTTTACCTTGTGCGTACCCTGACGTTGCGCAGCCAGGTATTGCTTTACAGCGAGGTAGATCACGTGATTGTTCGGCTCCACACCAAAGATCTCTTCAGGAAGCTCGATGGTCCTGCCGGTTTTCTTACCTTCTATATTTAAAATATCTAGTTGCATACTATTTCTGGATTAAAACGATTGAACCAATGTGGCCGGGAACGGAACCACTTACCAGGATATAATTCTTCTCAGGGAATACCTTCAGCACTTTCAGACCTTTTACTTTCACCCTTTCGTTACCCAGCTGGCCTGCCATGCGCATACCTTTGAATACACGGGAAGGATAAGAAGAACCACCTACGGAACCGGGCGCTCTCTGACGGTCGTGCTGACCGTGGGTAGCTTCACCCACACCGCTGAACCCGTGGCGTTTTACAACACCCTGGAAGCCTTTACCTTTGGAAGTTCCCACAACGTCAACAACCTCACCTTCAGCGAAGATCTCGCAGGTGATGGTTTCGCCGAGCGCCTTGGCAACGGCCGCGTCCGGATTGCGGAATTCTTTTACGTAACGTTTAGGGGAGGTCTGTGCTTTCGCGAAGTGATTTTGTTCTGCTTTGGTGGCGTGCTTTTCTTTCTTGTCACCAAATGCTACCTGTACGGCATCGTACCCGTCGGTGGATTGGGATTTCACCTGGGAAACAACGCATGGGCCAGCTTCGATAATGGTGCAGGCAGTCTGCTTACCATTGGCCTCGAAGATACTGGTCATGCCAATCTTTTTACCAATAATACCTTTCATTTGTTATATAATTTAGCCCAGCGCCTGAGGGATCTCCAGCTATCCTCAGGATGAGCGGTTTAAATACTGTTTATTGGGCGGCTACCCAGAAGGCGTAGCCTGATGTTTGCTGTCGTCATAAAACACCTCAGGCGGGCCTTGTGCCCACCTTGCCGAGGTCCTTTCTCCTGTTACGCCTTGATCTCCACTTCAACACCGGAAGGCAGATCCAGCTTGCTCAGCGCATCCACGGTCCGGGAAGAAGATGTGTAAATGTCCAACAAACGCTTATGCGTACACAGTTGGAATTGCTCACGCGCTTTCTTGTTCACGTGCGGAGAACGCAGTACCGTAAAGATTTTTTTCTCTGTAGGTAAAGGAATGGGACCTGTTACCACGGCACCCGTGTTACGCACGGTTTTTACGATCTTCTCGGCAGATTTATCAACCAGATTGTGATCGTAGGACTTCAGCTTGATTCTAATTCTCTGAGACATATGCAATGAACTTCTTCTTATTTACCCCTTACAATTTGGGAGGGCAAAGGTATGTTTTATTTTAATTACGGCAAAGATTTTGGAGGGATATTTCTGTAGAATGTTGGATTATATTGATTTTTTGCCGCGCTTCCCGTAGCTTTATCTGGTCATTGCAAGTTACATCATTTATTTAAACTGTTTATTCCCAATACATTACTATCCCGCCATGCGCCTTCTGCCGATCACTATACTATTATTGCTCAGCTACCCGGTTTTTTCCCAGGATACGACCGAAAAGCCCCTCACGCCCGCAGAAATGGAGGAGGAATTCCGGAGCAGCCTCGCCGCGCTGAAAGCGGACGTGCTTCCCGAATTCCCCGGTGGACAAGCCAATCTGGAACGCTGGCTCGCCGGCAGCCTCAACGTTCCCTACATCCGCCTCCGCGAAGATACCGTGGTGACGGTGTACGTGGACTTCATCGTAGATCAGGAAGGAAGGGTGACGGACGCGAAGATCAGGTATCCGACCTTCCGGCAGCTGGACAAGGAGGTGCTGGAAATGTTCTACCGCATGCCGAAGTGGAAACCCGGCATCCTCAACGGCAAATTCGTTCCCCTGAACCTCACCATCCCCATGAAAGTGGCCCTGGGCAACAGCATGCGTAAACCATACGACGTGCCGGCGCCGGAACTGAGCAAGCTCCCGCAATACAAGGGCGGCGGCAAAGCCCTGGCCTATTTCATCCGGAAAAACCTGCAATACCCGGCGGAAGCCCGGTCAGCGGGCATCGGCGGAGCGGTGGTGGTGGAATTCCTGGTGATGTCTAACGGGCGGGTAGACAATGCGGCTACCATCGGCAGCGCCATCGGGTACGGGCTGGAGGAAGAAGCGGTCCGGATCGTGGAGAAAATGCCCAAATGGATACCGGCGCAGCTGGAAGGCAGGTCCGTGACGGCCAAACACCAGCTGGTGATCCGGTTCGATCCGCCGAAGGCGGCAAGCGCGGCGGGAAGGAAAGAATAAGCGGACCTTACCCGCCCGGAGGCGTGCAAAATCCGCTTTATCATTGCTTGCGATGGGAAAAACTATCTGTTGCCTTCTTCCCGGATGATCTGCTTCGCTTTTGCGGAAGGCAGATAGATCTGGAAACCGAGGTTCACGCCTACCCTGTGTGCCGTTGTGGAACTTCCGAAACCTACCGTCAGATCGTATTTCAGCAAACCTTCCAGGGCTACATTTGGCGTAATGAAATAAGCCAGGCCGGGACCGAAACCAACACCAAGGCCATTGGTATTCGTACTCTCATCACCCGCTTTTGTGTTGACCCCGTTGAAGCCTACATTCGCTTCCAGGAACCAGCGGGCCCTTTTGGATACCTCTATGTCCTTATCCTTAATATAATAGCGGCCAAATGCGCCAATACCATACAGGAAATCCGTCTGATCATTCCCGGTAGAAAGGCCCAGGTTAACATCAATACCGATGGCGATATCGTCCTTGATAAACCATCCCAGTTTCGGCGTAAGGTTCAGGTTAAATTTGCTTCCTCCATTCTGGAAAGTACCGCCAATATTGGCAAGATTCGCACCTGCCAGCATATTTCCTTTCTCTGTCTGGGCATAAGTAGTAGCAGAAAACAACATGGCGGTCAACACCAGGGTTAAGTAACCAACTTTTCTCATATAGATGTGTTTTGATGAATTGCTTGCTCTCATTAACATTCATCGGTAGCAGGGGTAAACAGGAAAATGCTGATTATGAAGACAATAAACATACCATTTAACAACGGGATCAAAAAAAGGTTGAGGGGACGGGAGGATTTTTTTAACATGGCAACAAATTTGTTCGTTCTATATTAAAACATCTATGAAACCGCTGGCCATATCAACCTGCATGCTGACACTGCTTTGCATCACGCTTTCCTGTAAAAAGAACTCCGGAAAATCGCCGGAAGACCCCAACTGGCCGAAAGACAGCGTCCGCGTAGTGGTGGACGACGGCATTTCCCGCCCCTGGGAGATCCTCTGGGGACCGGACGATCACATCTGGATGACGGAAAGAAACGGCCGCATCAGCCGGGTAGATCCCAAAACAGGGGAAGTAAAGCCGCTGCTGACGATTGAGGACGTGGTGGCGAACGGTGAAGGCGGCCTCCTCGGCATGGTGCTCCACCCTGATTTCGGCCAGACGCCGGACGTGTACGTGGTGTACAACTACAACAGCGCCAACGGCTACCGCGAAAAAGTAGTGCGCTACCGCTACGCCAACAACACGCTCAGCTCCCCCGCCATCATCATCGACAACATCCCCGCCGCCGGCATCCACAACGGCTCCCGGCTGCTGATCAGTCCGGATAACAAGCTGTTCATCACCACCGGGGATGCCTCCAACTCCGGCAACGCCCAGCTGCCCGGCTCCCTGAGCGGCAAGGTGCTCCGGCTGAACCTGGACGGCTCCGTGCCGGCGGACAACCCCTACCCCGACAATCCCGCCTGGAGCATCGGCCACCGCAACCCGCAGGGGCTGGTATATGCGAACGGCATCCTGTATGCCGCCGAGCATGGCGCCGGCATTGAAGACGAGGTGAACATCATAGAAAAGCAGCGCAACTACGGCTGGCCCACCGTGGAAGGGCCATGCAACGGCGGGGAAACCGTGTTCTGCACGGCCAATAACGTGAAGGAACCCATCTGGTCTACCGGCAACAGCACATTCGCGTTATGCGGACTGGACTATTACAACAACGACCGCATCCCCCAGTGGAAAAACTCCCTGCTGGTACTCAGCCTCAAAAACACTACGCTGTACCAGCTGAAGCTCAGCGGCGACGGTAAAAGCGTGGCATCCACGAAGAACTATTTCACCGGGGCATTCGGCCGCCTGCGGGACATTTGCATTTCGCCGGCCGGGAGGGTATATATCTGTACGGACGAAAACGACGGCCAGCTCATCGAAATAAGCAAACCGGAATGATCATTTGACCGTTCATTCATAAAAAAAAGACCCTCCGGAATCCGAAGGGCCTTTTTTATTTCTATCTATCAACTTGTGCTAATTAGGCATTCACTTTTCCTTTCACCTTGGCCACCACTTCTTCAGCGATGTTGTTCGGTGCAGGGCTGTAGTGAGAGAACTCCATGATGGACGTAGCGCGGCCGGAAGACAGTGAACGCAGCTGCGTCACGTAACCGAACATTTCGCTCAGGGGCACTTTGGCTTTGATCACCTGTGCGCCTGCACGGGATTCCATACCTTCCAGCATACCACGGCGGCGGTTGAGGTCACCGGTCACGTCACCCATGTACTGGTCAGGCGTGGTTACCTCTACTTTCATGATAGGCTCGAGCAGTACGGGTTTCGCTTTACGGCCGGCTTCACGGAAGGCGGACTTGGCGCAAAGCTCGAAAGACATGGCGTCGGAGTCCACTGCGTGGAAAGAACCGTCGAACAGGCGAACCTTCAGGCTGGTCATCGGGAAGTTTGCGAGCACGCCATTGTTCATGGATTGTTCGAAACCTTTCTGTACAGCCGGGATGAACTCTTTCGGGATCGCACCACCGAAGATGTCGTTCACGAACTGGAAGAACTTACCGTCGTTTTCTTTCAGCCATTCTGAATCAGCAGGGCCGATTTCAATCTGGATGTCGGCGAATTTACCGCGGCCACCGGTTTGTTTCTTGAACACTTCGCGGTGCTCCACCACTTTGGTAAATGCTTCTTTATAAGCAACCTGGGGCGCGCCCTGGTTTACTTCTACTTTGAATTCGCGGCGCATACGGTCCAGGATGATCTCCAGGTGAAGCTCACCCATACCGGATAATACGGTCTGGCCGGTTTCTTCATCTGTTTTCACCTTCAGGGTAGGATCTTCTTCCACAAGCTTGGCGATGGCGAGGCCCATTTTATCAACGTCCGCCTGTGTTTTAGGCTCGATCGCGATAGAGATCACCGGATCGGGGAAGGTCATGGATTCGAGTACGATCGGATGATCTTCATGGCAGAGGGTATCGCCTGTTTTGATATCCTTGAAACCAACAGCCGCGCCGATGTCACCTGCTTCGATGAAATCGATCGGGTTCTGCTTGTTGGCGTGCATCTGCATGATACGGCTGATACGCTCGTTCTTGCCGGTGCGGGTGTTCAGCACGTAAGAACCTGCGTCCAGGTGACCGGAATAAGCCCGGAAGAAGGCGAGACGGCCCACGAAAGGATCGGTCATGATCTTGAACGCCAGCGCAGCGAAAGGTTCTTTCGCGGAAGGTTTACGTTCCAGCTCTTCACCGGTATCGGGGTTGGTGCCTTTTACCGCTTCGATGTCCATCGGAGAAGGCAGGTAGCGGCAAACCGCGTCCAGCATCTTCTGCACACCTTTGTTCTTGAAGGAAGAACCGCACATCATCGGGATGATGGCGATGTCTATCGTAGCCTTACGGATCGCTTCGTGGATCTCCGCTTCGGAAATGGAATTGGGATCTTCGAAGAATTTCTCCATCAGGGTATCGTCGTATTCAGCAACCGCTTCCACCAGCTTGGCTCTCCATTCTTCTGCCTCTTCTTTCATGTCGGCAGGAATCTCGATCTCCTGGTAGGTAGCGCCTTTACCGGCTTCGTCCCAGATAATGCCTTTCATGGTGATCAGGTCCACCACGCCTTTGAAGTTATCTTCAGCGCCGATCGGCAGGGTCAGGGGAACGGGGTTGGCGCCGAGCATTTCCTTCACCTGTTTTACCACGTTCAGGAAGTCCGCTCCGGAGCGGTCCATTTTGTTCACAAAACCGATACGGGGTACCTTGTAACGGTTAGCCTGACGCCATACAGTCTCGGACTGAGGCTCAACGCCGGATACGGCGCAGAACAATGCAACCAGACCATCCAGTACACGCAGGGAGCGCTCCACCTCTACGGTAAAGTCAACGTGGCCCGGCGTATCGATGATGTTGAATTTATACTGTTTAGTATCAGGCGTACTTTGTCCCTGTAAGGTAGGGAAGTTCCAGAAACAGGTAGTGGCCGCAGATGTGATGGTAATACCTCTCTCCTGCTCCTGGGCCATCCAGTCCATCGTGGCTGCCCCTTCGTGAACCTCACCTATTTTGTGGGTCTTCCCTGTATAATACAGGATACGCTCTGTGGTAGTGGTCTTACCCGCATCAATGTGCGCCGCAATACCAAAGTTTCTTTGAAATCTTAAGTCTGCCATAAAAGTAAAATGACTATAAGTAATGCAATTTGGGGGGCAAAGGTAATCTATTTCGATCAATAAATAAAGATGGATTTATTTGCCAAATTGTTAAATCGGCCTTCAACCGTATGCGGATGAATTTCCGCCAGCCATCCGGCAAAAGCCGCCAGAAATGAAATTGAACTCCCAAAGCCTTTACTGCCAATGATTTTTAACTATCTTTAAGCTGTTAAAAGCTAATTGAGCCCCCATTATCTAAGCAATTAAAGGAAGTTTAACATTCACCGGCCGGGAAGCCCCGATATATTTTCCCGGCTGACGGAGCATTTATAACCCGGTAAGAGCATTGATGTTGATATAACCCGAGGCGAAACCTGTTCGAGTCATGACCAATATGCTCGCACTGCGGTATTATAGCAGTATTCCATAACCATCACATAACCCACTCTCACATGAACCATTTATCTACAAAACATCTATTGATCGCCATCCTGCTGGCAATGGCCTGGCTGCCTGTAAAGTCGCAGCTGGTGCTGGTGCGGCAGGTCGTGGCGTCCGGCGGCGGCAGCGGCACCGCCGGAGGGGTCAGTTTCGACTATACCATCGGTGAAACGATGGTGACCACCGTCAGCGGGGGCATCATGCTCTCGCAGGGCTTCCAGCAACCCGAAGTATTGCCGCCTGTTACCCCGGGCACCAACCCCGTGCTGGACTTCATGCTTTTCCCCAACCCCGCCGTCACCACCGTAAAAATGCAGTTTGACCTACTGATGAACGCCACCGTGGTTTACCTGATCGTAAACACCGCCGGGCAGGTGATCTACCAGGACATCAAAAACTTCGGGGCCGGCAAGATCACCATCCCCACGCCGGTAGACAAGCTGGCGGCGGGCATCTACACGGTTATCCTCAAAGTGAACGGCCATGTACAAACGGAAAAGCTGATCGTGCAGTAAGCACGTCCTTCTGTAAATTCTAAAACTATTACACATGAAGCTAAAGCACCTGCTGTCCATACTTTGCTGCGTGCTGGCCATACATCCGTTACTTGCCCAGAAATCGCAGCAGCAGCCTATGAATATAGGCGCGGCATTCCTCCTCGTCAATCCCGATGCGCGCAGCAGCGGAATGGGCGATGCGGTAACGGGCATCGAGCCGGATGCCAATGCCCTCTTCGGCAACGCCGCCAAGATCCCCTTTGCGGGCGATTGGGGCGTCAGCGCATCCTACTCGCCCTGGATGTGGGACCTCAATGACAGCAAGACCCATATGGGCTACGTATCCGCTTTCAAAAGCTGGAATAACTGGGACGGCGTTGGCCTTTCCGTAAAGTATTTCGATCACGGACAAGTGACCTTCCGCGACGAAAACGGCATGGAACTGCAACAGTACCGCCCACGCGAATATGCCATAGACGGCAGCTACGCCCGGAAACTGGGCAATCACCTGGCAATGGCCGTGTCTTTACGGTACATCCGCAGCGAACTGGGCTCCGGCACCTACAACGGGCTCGTACAGAAACCGGCTTCCGCCGTGGCGGGAGATGTGGGGCTGTATTATGAAAACCATGCGGACCATATCGAATACGGTAACCGCTACAGCTGGGGGATCAGCTTTACCAATATCGGTTCGAAGCTGAAGTACACGGAAGACAATAACCGCACAAGCTTTCTGCCCATGAACCTGCGGATCGGCGGCGGCTATACTTTCGTGCATACGCAGGACCACCAGTTCACACTGGCCGTGGACGCCTGCAAGCTGCTGGTACCCACGCCCCCGGTGTACAAGCTGGACGATAACGGTTTCCCGACAGACGAGATTGAAAAAGGCCGCGACCCGGACCGGGGCATTGTGGAATCCATCTTTTCCTCCTTTGGCGACGCTCCCGGCGGATTTGGCGAGGAAATACGCGAGTTCACGCTCGCCAGCGGCATGGAATACGCCTACCAGCACCGGTTCTTTGCGCGGGCGGGATACTTCTACGAGCATCCCAACAAAGGGAACCGCCAGCATTTCTCCGCGGGCCTCGGCGTGAATATCTCGGGCTTCCAGGTAGACATGGCATACCTCATGCCCACCGGCACCAGCCTCCTGCAGCGCAAGACCCTCCGGTTCACGCTGCTGTACAGTCCAAAATTTTCAGAAAAATAAACGCATTGATATGAAAACGATTCTTTGTATAGCAACCTTCTCAGTTTTAGGTCTTTCTACCGCATTTGCACAGGAGAAAGAACACGATGTTTCCAAAAAAGCCAAGGAACGGCTCTTCCCGGAATACGCGCAGGACGTGGCGCGCCTCAAAGCGGCTGAAAAAGCCTCCTCAGCGAAACCCCGCGAAGCGCTGGCCACCACACCACAGGCGGTGCGCGAGCTGATATTTACCAAAGCCCCCGCGCCCGGCTCTTCCAGGCCCGCCTCACCCGCACCGGCCGCGCGGAAAAGCGCCCAGCCGATGCCCTCCGATATAAGCAGCGCGGAAACAGCCAAAGCGATCAAAGCCGCCGAGGCTTCAAAACCCAAACCAGCACAGCCTAAAATTGATCAGGGTGCAGAAACCGGCACCTCCAAACCTAAAAACTGAGCACTATGAAAAAAATATTATACACCCTCCTATTCCTCCTGTTGCTGAGCCTGCAGGATACCTTTGCACAAGACGGCCTCTCCGGCATCAACTACCAGGCGGTAGCCCGCAATGCCAATGGCACCGTGCTGGCGAACCAGGCGCTGACGGTGCGGTTCTCTATCCGTGGCGGCGCCGCGGCCGGGCCCGTTCAATACCAGGAAACACATAACGTCAATACCAACAATCTCGGCCTGTTCACCGCACAGATCGGGCGCGGCACCCCGGTGACCGGTACTTTCAACGCCGTTCCCTGGAACAACGCCAACCAGTACGTTCAGGTAGAAGTTAATGCCGGCAGTGGGTTCACCGACCTCGGCGCCGCTCAGCTGATGAGCGTGCCTTTTGCACAGTTTGCTGCGAACGGCGTAGCGGGCCCGGCCGGACCCGCAGGACCCGCCGGCCCTCAGGGACCTGCCGGCCCGGTTGGCCCGGTTGGACCCGCTGGTGCAGTTGGGCCTGCCGGACCCGTTGGGCCCGCCGGGGTAGATGGTGCTGACGGCTCTGTTGGGCCCGTTGGACCTGTTGGACCCGCAGGGCCCGCAGGACCCATTGGTCCCATTGGACCCGCCGGAGCAATTGGTCCCGCCGGAGCTGCTGGACCTGCCGGCGTAGCCGGACCTGCAGGGCCCGTTGGTCCTATCGGTCCCGCCGGCCCAGCCGGCCCCGCGGGACCTGCAGGTTCCATTGAATCCGCACCCGCCGGCGGCGACCTCAGCGGCACCTACCCTGATCCGGTAGTCGCAAAAATCCAGACCCGGCCGGTATCCGCTGTGGCGCCCGCAGCCGGACAAGTACTGAAATTCGATGGCGCGAACTGGGCGCCCGCAGCTGATAATGCCGGTGGTGGCGGGTTAACGCTGCCTTACAGCGCCGCCGAAAACAACGCCGCTACCCTGTTTTCCATCACCAACAACGGCGACGGCACTTCGCTGGAAGGCGTCAACAACACCACCACTTCCAATATCAGCGCAATAAGAGGTATCGTTTCATCTGCCTCCCCGGGTGGCTTTTCAGCCGGTGTGAGAGGTATCAACAACGGCACTGGCGGTTTGGGAGTAGGTGTATATGGCTCCCAGAATGGCTCCGGATGGGGAGTATACGGCAATACCCCGAACGGGCTTGGTGTATACGGGAATGCGTCTGCCAACGGGTATGGCGTGTATGCGAACAGCAATACCGGCACGGGGCTTAACGCTACCAGCAACAACGGTATCCCCGCTAACTTTTCCATTTACAACAATGCGAATAATAACAATGTGGTCGTTGCCAATAGCGTCGGCAATGGAACTGTGGTGAACGTAACCACCTCCGGCAACGGTGCGGGCGTGCGAAGCAGCACAATCGCCGGATTCGGGGTTCACGGTATTACCAGCGCACAGACCTCCGCGGGCGTTGTTGGTGATAACAACGGCGGCGGTGAAGCGGTAGTAGGCCGCACCACCAGCGACATCGCAGGCGCCGTAGTAGGCCGCAACGATGGCGGCGGTTACGGTGTACGCGGGTTCGTAGCCACCAATACCGCCGGCACCGCCATTGGCGTACTCGGACAAGTGGGCCTGAACAACAGCACCGGTAGGGCCGGGCGTTTCGAGAACTTTAATCAAACCAATACTACCGGCAACACGCTGGAAGTGGAAACCAGCGGCAACGGCAACATCCCCGATAACACACAGGGCAACGCCGCTTCTTTCCTGGTCAATAATACCAACAGTGTAGCCGCAGCCGTTAGAGGCGAGGTAAAGACCATTTTCGGCAATTTCGGCGCGGCGGGCATCTTCGGTATATCTTCCGGCACCGGCGGGTTTGCCGGATTGTTCCATGCGTCCAATCCCTCCGGCAACGGGGCTTCGCTTGTAGCCATCACAGATGGTAACGGCAATGCGATCACCGCCAATGCCTCAAAGGACGGCAATGGCGTGGAGACCAATATCGATGGCGCGGGTAACGCCCTCTATGCCTGGGTGCCCTCGTTTGCCACCGGCCGCGCCGGCAGGTTCAATATCTTCAATGAAAACAATACCAGCGATGCGATCACCGTAACCACAATTGGTAACGGTATTGCCGGCAATTTTATGGTAGATAGAGTGACGGGTACCAAACCTGCCGTGAGAGGCGAGGTCAACTCCCAGTTCTCCAACTTCGGAACAGCCGGTATTTATGGCATTTCCTCCGGTACCGGCGGCTATGCCGGTCTTTTCCACGCTTCCAACCCAGCAGGCAACGGTCCCGCGCTGATCGCTATTGCCGACGGTAACGGCAATGGTATTACCGCCAATGCGTCCAACACAGGCGACGGCGTGGAAACCACGGCGGACGGCACCGGTAGCGCGCTGTACGCCTGGACGCCCAACTTCAGCCAGGGCAGGGCGGGACGCCTGGTGAATTTCAACACCTCCAATACCAATCCTGTATTGACCGTAGAGCAGCACAGCAACGGCTCCATCGCGCTGTTCAAATCCGGCAATCCCGGCACCGTGAATGTTGCCCGGATCAACTCCGCCGGCCGCGGTTTCTTCAACGGCGGCACACAGAACAGCGGCGCGGACGTTGCGGAAGCATTCGATGTGGAAGGATCGATAGATGCCTATGAACCAGGCGATGTAATGGTGATCTCCACCACGCAGGACAGAACGATGGAAAAATCCGCAGGCGCCTATTCCACCCTCGTGGCCGGCGTATACGCCACCAAACCCGGCGTGCTGCTTACAGAAAGAGAAACGGTGGAAGACATCACCGACCAGATACCCCTGGGCGTAGTAGGCGTGATCCCCACCAAGGTGTGTGACGAAGGCGGCGCCATCAGGCGTGGCGACCTGCTGGTGACCGCCAGCAAACCCGGTTACGCCATGAAAGCAGACCCCGAAAAAGTAAAACCTGGCCAGGTGATCGGCAAGGCTTTGCAGGAACTCGCTTCCGGCGAAGGCAAGATCAAAGTACTGGTCAATGTAAAATAAGAGAGAAAGGTCAATGTTTGGTTAGTGTGCAAAAGCCGCCCCCATCAGGAGGCGGCTTCTTCTTTATAGTCAATTAAAACTGATATCCGATCGTCATTCTGAAATTGCGGCGGGGCTCCACAATGTAGGAGTAGATGCCGTTAGAGAAAGATGCGGCGGTTAGCAGGGCGCGGTCGTCCAACAGGTTGTTCACCAGCAGCGACACGTTGTATTTTCCGCGCTGGTATCCAATGCCACCATCTACCCGAAAATAATTCGGCATGTTAGCCACTTTGGTAGTGCCCATATAACGCTCCGCCTGCCATTGCAATCCGCCGGTGATCCCGAAACCGGTCAGCGCGCCGCTGCCGATGCGGTAGTTCAGCCAGGCGTTGGTGATGTGCGCAGCGGTGTTGGGGGTAACGTTCCCCACCTTTTTGTTGGGATCGCCGGGGGCGTCTTCGCTCACTTTCGAATCGGTGAACGCATAGTTCAGGTTCACGTTGAAGCCGGGCAGGATCTCGCCGTTGACATCTACTTCCACTCCTTTCGTCAGCGTTTCGCCGAGTTGCTCGGATACGTTGTTGCCACGGCTGTCCTTGATGCCGAGGGCTACCACGGCGTTCTCGCGGGAAATGCGGTACGCGGATGCGGAGGTCACCCAGCGGCCGTTGAACCATTCTTTTTTAACGCCTACTTCGAGGTCTTTTCCGTTAACGGGTTTGAAGGGGATGAGGTTGGAATCAAGGCCGGGCACCGGTACGAAGGATTGATCGTACAGGGCGTATACGGAGGTGGAACGGTCGATGGAATAGCTGAGGCCCACGCGCGGCGTCACCATATCGTCACTGATGCCGGCGGTTTTGGTCTTGCCGACCGTTTCCGCATGTGTAAATCTCACGCCAAGGGATAAACGAAGGCTGTTATTGAAGAACGCCAGCTCGTCTTGCGCATAGGCGGATACATAGTTCTGAACAGAGGCATAGCCCGTCCAGCCCGCCCTTGTGCGCACGCTTTGAGAGCGGTCGATAGCAGGAATGGAATCGAAGTGGATGCCATACGAAGGATTGTAAACGTTGAACACAGCGGCATTTGGCAGCTTGATGGAAGGATGCAGCTGGCGGAAATCTCCCCAGAATTTCTTGTTGCCCATGTCTACGCCCGCCAGTATCCTGTGACGGATAGAACCGGTGTATTCTTCACCGGACAGGGACATCTGCGCGAAGCGGTTCTCACCGGCTTCATCACCAATGCTGAAGTAGCGTTCCATATCACCGTTCTCTTCCATGCTGCCGGCCCAGACGCTATTGGCCACCATGCTGAAGTTGAAATAGGCCACCTGCGCATGCGCCTGCCATTTTTCGTTCAGCTGATGATCGAGGTAAAGATATATGCTGTGATCTCTTAACCGGCCGGGCTCCAGGGAAGGATCGCCGTAGAAGAAATCGTTGCCGATGCCTTCGTCCGCCAGCTTCTTCGGGGAGAAGGAATAGTTGCCGTTGGCGAGATATTTGGAAGCCTGGAAGGAATATTCCAGTGTAACGGAAGTTCTGTCGTCTACCAGGTATTTCAGCACGGGAGCGAACAGGTAGCGGTTGCTGTAATTGTATTTGGTGTGGAAGTCTTTTTGCTGACCGGCTACATTCAGCCTGTAGAGCAGCTTGCCGTCCTTGCTCAGCTTGCCGTCGAAATCCAGTGCGGCGCGGTAAGTGCTGAAACTGCCCATGCTGATGTTGGCGGAACCTTTGGTGACGCCGGTAGGTTTCTTGGTGACTACATTATAAAAGCCGCCGGGCTCGCCGTTGGCCAGCATGAAACCGGCAGGTCCTTTCACAAATTCGATCCGTTCGATCATAGCGGCGTCTTCGCTCGTAGGTCCCCAGCTGGCTTCGATGTTCATCCCGTTGCGGAAGGCCGGTATCTTGGAACCTCTCATGCGGATGTTCGCGTACTGGTTGTCCCAGTGACCATAACGGGTGGCGCCGCTGATATTGCGGGTAACGCCGTCAACAATGTCGAACACCTGCTGGTCGGCCATCAGGTTGGCGGAGATCACCTGGATGTTCTGCGGCAGCTCCAGCAGGGGCGTTTTCAGCCGGAGGGAATTGGATACGGCTTCCGCGGTGTACTTGTTCCGCGCGCCGTTTACGATCACTTCCTGCAGTTGCTTGTCGGAAGCTTCAAGCTGGATGGTGATGCTGGTTATTTCATCCTGCACCACGTCCACTTCCTGTGTTACGGTTTTGTACCCCATGAGGATCACCTGGAGGGTATAATGGCCGGGCTGCATTCTCCTGAACACAAATTCGCCTTTTTCATTCGTCAGCGTCCCCCTGTTTTTCTCCTTGATCTGTACGGCTACATAAGCGGCGGGCGTGCCATCTCCCGTTACTACTTTCCCCTTGATGGCGGAAAGCGGCTCGGTGGCGGCGAATGCCGGTATAGCAAAGATCATGGCAAATAACAGGCTGGTCAATCTTGACAGTAGGCTGGATGTGATATACATATAGGTTAAGTTATTTGAAGAATTGATTGCGGGCACAAAGGTATGGCGGGATATAGCGACAGGATTTACGCAATCGGGAAAACAGTTTACGGGATACGGAAAAATGTGATTGAAGATCAATGCGGGAACCGGTGGAAAGCGAAGAGCAGCGCGGACGGGATGAATCAGGTAAGAGCGGTGAGCAGCAAATGCCGGGCGGGTTAACGCAGATGCCGGAAAATCTTTGCGGAAAGGATAACCAAAAAAAAGAACATCTCTGTTTCCGGAGATGTTCAATTATATGTATTCCGCGGAGCGGAACGATTGTACTACCTAATTGTAATGCGCAAGAAAGCTGGCACTATACCTTGAAGTGGGAGAATGCCTTGTTGGCTTCTGCCATACGGTGCGTATCTTCTTTCTTTTTGAAAGCGGCGCCTTCACCTTTGCTGGCGGCGATGATCTCGTTAGCCAGTTTTTCAGCCATGCTCTTACCGTTTCTTTCGCCGGCATAGCGCACGAGCCATTTGATGCTCAGGGAAACTTTCCTGTCAGCACGAACTTCCGCGGGAATCTGGAAGGTGGCGCCACCGATACGGCGGCTGCGTACTTCTACGGCAGGCGTAACGTTAGACAGGGCTTTTTTCCAGATTTCGTAGCCGTTCTCGTTGGTTTGAGCGCTTACGCGGTCTACTGCATCATAGAAAATTTTATAGGCAATGCTCTTTTTTCCTTGTTCCATGATGTTATTCACGAAACGGGTCACCAGTTTATCCTGAAACCTGGGGTCCGGAGCCAGTGGTAATTTCTTCGCAGCTTGCTTTCTCATTTATTTGAAAAATTTCGAACTTTTATAATTTGTTATTTCTTGGCCTTTTCCTTTTTGGTACCATACTTGGAACGGCTTTGTTTCCTGTCCTTCACACCAGCAGTATCCAGGGAACCACGCACGATGTGGTAACGTACGCCCGGCAGATCTTTTACCCTTCCGCCACGGATCAGCACGATGGAGTGTTCCTGCAGGTTATGACCTTCACCTGGAATATACGCGATCACCTCTACCTTGTTTGTCAGACGCACTTTGGCTACCTTGCGCAAAGCAGAGTTCGGTTTCTTCGGAGTGGTAGTGTACACACGTGTACATACGCCACGACGCTGCGGACAAGCATCCAACGCTCTGGATTTGGATTTGGCCCGGATAATTTCTCTTCCTTTTCTTACTAATTGTTGTATAGTAGGCATTCTTACCTATTTTATTTTCTGCTGGTTTACAATCTGGTCCAAATATCCCATTATGGGAATTTGGGAGGGCAAAGGTATCACTTACTAATCAGAATGCAAAATTATGCGGATAAAATTTCCAAAAAAAGCCCGTTTATCCTGCATTCTCCCGTAACAGCACCGTTACCACCTGCTCCCACTCTGCTTCCAGGCTTCCTCCCGGCATGGATTTCCCGGCCCTGGCGTACCAGTAGGCCGCATTGCCCCGGTCGCCTTCCTTGCGGTGCAGGTAGGCATGCACCCAGGACCCCTCGGCCGAATGCACCTCCTGCGCAATATCGTGCGACCGGTCCCAGTCCCCCTTCCCGTCCCACCACATCGCCTCCAGCACCGGGCGCAAGCCCGCCGGCGGCTGATCGTTCTTCAACGTTTCTTTAAATGCTGCGAAAGTCATAATTGCAAAGATAATATCAGCTTCCGGTTTTCTTACCTGTTCGTATCTATGGGTATGCCATGGATATGCTATGGATGATCCATGGATAATCTATGGGTAATCCCCGGTTTAACTCCCCACATGCCATGGTTATCACTAGGGGGAGGTGGACTTGATCCAGTGATGGATTGATAAAAAATATCTTATATATTGTAAAAAAGCCCCCTATCCGGAGGCTTTTTCGAAAGACTAATATAATATTATCACTAGATCCTGAAGTTCCAGCCCTTATCGTCCGCCGTCTTACCCGTACGGATCGCATCCAGGCGGTTGATCACTTCGGCGCCCACATCATATTTATTGGTATCCAGCCGGATCTGGTGCTCCTTATAATCCAGGTGCTCCACATACGCCACGCTGGACGCGGTGCCCGTACCGAACACCTCCCGCAGGCTGCCGTCTTTCCACGCTTTCACCACGTCTTCAATAGACACCGGCCCCTCGATCACCTCCAGCCCCATATCCGTCAGTATCTCCATCACGCTCATGCGGGTAACGCCCGCCAGGATGGTGCCGTTGGTCAGGTCCGGCGTATAGGCGCGGTTGCCGATGATCACAAAAACATTCATCGTACCGCATTCCTGCAAATACTTATGCTCAAACCCGTCCACCCACAATATCTGGTCGTATCCCTGCTTGCGGGCCTGCATAGTAGGGTACATGGCCCCGCCATAGTTCCCCGCCGCTTTGGCATAACCCACGCCGCCGGGGAAAGCCCTGATATATTTATCCTGCACCAGCAGGTGGATCGGCTTGTTAAAATAAGGCCCTGACGGGGAATTGATGATCATGAATTTGTATGTGTCGGACGGCCGTACGCCGATGAACTCGTCCGCCGCGATCATGAACGGCCGCAGGTAAAGGGAACAGCCGGGATTGGAAGGCACCCATCCACGGTCCAGGTCTATCAGCATCGCCATACCGCCCACAAAAAGCCACTCCGGCACGTCCGGCATACCCATCCGCTCCGCGCTCCTGTTGAAGCGCGCGTAATTATCATGTGGACGAAAGATCATGGGATTACCCTCCTCGTCCTTATACGCCTTGATGCCTTCAAAAATGGCCTGTCCGTAATGCCAGGCGGCATTGGACGGGCTTACACTGATGTGCTGGAACGGCAGTATCTCTGCATTTTTCCATTCTTTACCATCAAAATCGGCCACCAGCATGTGGTCCGCATACTTTTTACCGAAAACCAGGTTATTGAAGTCCACCTCGCTGAGCCGGCTTTTCGTGGTTTTGGTCACTTTAATCTTCTTCACCGCTTCTTCCATTATTGTAGATTTAGCGGTGGGATAGTCAACTGCCATCATGGTTAATCGATTTTATCTCAATATTTTTACACCCTAAAGCTGGTCATCGTTCCATCCGGACGATCCGCAAATAAACGTTTTTTCCCTAACATGGGATCGTTACATTAATCTTTAATAATATATTTATGAGCCTTGAGCAACTTCAACTGGACCCCTACCTGCTGGCGCAAATGTACGACCAGCCTATCATCCCGGAGGAGAACAGGGCGCAACCCGCGGTGGCGAAAGCTTTGCCACAGGTCAAATATTTAGGCGAAAATCAAAAAAACATCCTGCTACTCATACAAAATGAAAGCGAAGCGTATTTGAACGAGGAATTGTTCAATCTCCTCGCCAATATATTGAATGCATGCAAACTGGGGATGCAGGATGTTGCATTGATCAACACAGCCACTTACCCTGGCCTCACGCTGGCGAACTATAAGGAAGTCACCGCCGCCAGGCAGTGCATTATCTTCGCCATTCCCCCCGCCAGCCTGGGTTTGCCGCCCATGCAACCCTATCTGCTGGAAACCCATCTGCAGATACCGGTGCTACATTCGGACCATTTGCAACAAATTGCAACCGACAAGCAACTGAAAGGCCGTTTATGGCAGGGATTGAAACAACTTTTCGGGATTTGATTAACTTGCGCGGCTATGACGCTTGTATTTGCTACGAATAACGACAACAAAGTAAACGAGATACGGTCCATGCTGGGCGATGCCTTTCAGATCATCACCCTCCGCGAGGCCGGCATCGATATAGACATTCCCGAAC
Source organism: Chitinophaga cymbidii (assembly GCF_007992715.1). Classification (GTDB taxonomy): domain Bacteria; phylum Bacteroidota; class Bacteroidia; order Chitinophagales; family Chitinophagaceae; genus Chitinophaga; species Chitinophaga cymbidii. Next base: position 353,877 of record NZ_BKAU01000002.1, on the reverse strand, counting down.
CGCACGATACCCTCGAGGCCAATGCGCGGGAAAAATCGGAAACCATTTTCCGGATGACCGGCCGCAACTCCTTTTCGGAAGATACCGGCCTGGAAATAGACGCGCTGAACGGCGAACCGGGCGTGCTCTCCGCGCGCTACGCGGGAGAACAGAAAAGCGCGGACGACAACATCGCCAAGGTGTTACAACTCCTCGAAAACCGCACCGACCGCAAAGCCCGCTTCAGAACGGTCATCTCCCTGATCCTAGACGGACAGGAACACCAGTTCGAAGGCGTGGCGGAAGGCGTCATCCTCACCGCCCGCAAAGGCGGCAAGGGCTTCGGCTACGATCCCATCTTCCAGCCGGAGGGCAGCGGAAAAGCCTTCGCCGAAATGGACATGGCGGAAAAGAACCAGTACAGCCACCGGGGCAAAGCGCTCCGCAAGCTGATCGATTTTTTACAACAACAACAGCATGGCAAGAGTTAAAATAGACATGCCCTCCGCCTACCGCTTCTCCTGCGCCATCCCGGTGCGGATCGGCGACGTGAACTACGGCGGGCACCTGGGCAACGACGCGGTCGTTTCCATCCTCCACGAATCCCGTTTGCAATTCCTCGCCTCCATCGGCTGCACCGAGCTGGATGCCTTCGGCACCGCCATGATCATGGCGGACCTGGCCGTGCTCTACAAAGGTGAAGGTTTTTACGGCGATATATTGACAGTGGAAGTAACGGCGGACGAATTGACCAGCGCGGGCTTCGACCTGTTCTACCGCATCAGCGCGGAGCGGGACGGAAAAACGGCCGTGCTGGCGGAAGCCAAGACCGGCATGATATGCTTTAATTATGAACAGCGGAAAGTGGCCAGGCTGCCGGAAGCACTGAAACAAAAATTGATATGAACATACAGGAGATCATACAGCTTCGCCGCACGGTGAAGCCTACGAGCATGAACGGACAAAAGATTGACGACGCCACCGTACAGGAATTGCTGCAGCTGGCGGACTGGGCGCCGACGCACGGGCTGACCGAGCCCTGGTACTTTACGGTATTCGGCGGTGACAAGGTGAAAGGCTTTTGCGCGGACCATGCGGAGATGTACAAAACTTTCACGCCACAGGCCAGCTACATCCCCGGCAATTACGACAAGCTGAAAACACAGGGCGACCTGGCTTCCCATGTGATCGCGATCTGCATGAAGCGGGGCGCCAATCCTAAAATACCGGAAATAGAAGAGATAGCCGCGGTGGCCTGTGCCGTGCAGAACATCTGGCTGGCGGCAACTGCGCAAAACATTGCCGCGTACTGGGGCTCCGGCGGTATGACCTATACGCCGGCCATGCAGGATTATCTTGGTTTGCGGGACGAGGATAAAGTGATGGGATTCCTGTATCTCGGATATTCGGAAGAGGCTCCCCGGCCGGGACGGCGCGTGAAGCCTCTTGATGAAAAAGTAAAGTGGATGTAATTAGTTGGACAGTTGGTACGTTTGGGCCAGCTCCCGGAACGAGCGTACCTGCTGTTCTTCCCAGCTTTTGTCTTTCCCCAGTTCCGCCGCCATGATCGCCGCCACCTTCGGCGCAATGCGCACTGCTTCTTCAGCATCCAGGAACAACGCCCTCGTTCTCCGCGCCAGCACGTCTTCTACCGTATGCGCCATTTCTGTACGCACCGCCCATCTCGGCTGTGCGTCGATGATGCCGAGCGATTCGCTCAGCACTTCGTGCCCCAGCTGTTTCACAGCATCCGCATCCGCGCCATAATAATATAAAGGATCTTCCTGGTCGATCTTTACCGCCGAGCCGTGGATCGGCAGATCGCGGGTAACGGAAGTTTTATGCGGCCAGTGCTTCACCTGTTCCAGTTTGTCCACCACATCTTCCCCCATTTTCCGGTAGGTCGTCCATTTACCACCGAGGATGGTCACCAGTCCGGACGGCGATACCATGATCTTGTGATTGCGGGATATTTCTTTCGTTTTTTCGCTTTTCTCCGGTTTCGCCAGCGGCCTCAGCCCGGCCCATACGCTTTTCACGTCTTTGCGGGAGGGCGGGTGCGCCAGGTATTGCTGCGCCGTGGTGAGGATGAAGCTGATCTCTTTTTCCATCGCCACGGGGTCGAGGCTGATCTCTTTCACGGGATTATCGGTGGTGCCTACCACTACTTTATTATGCCAGGGCACGGCGAACAATACCCGTCCGTCGCTGGTCTTGGGGATCATCAGGGCATTTTCTCCCGGCAGGAAAGAGCGGTCCAGCACCAGGTGCACGCCCTGGCTCGCCACAATGCTCCGCTTGATATCGGGATTGTCCATTTCAAGAATGTCGTCCACAAATACGCCGGTGGCGTTGATGATGCCTTTGGCTTTGAGAGTATATTGCTGGCCGGTTTCCACATCCTCCGCCACTACCCCGCTCTGCTGCAGCGCCACTACTTTCATATAGTTCAGCGCCACGCCGCCTTTCTCGAAGATGGTCTGCATAAGGTTTACGGCCAGCCGCGCATCGTCGAACTGCCCGTCGTGGTACAAAATGCCCGCGGACAATTTATCTGCTTTCAGGCCGGGGAGCTTTTCCAGCGTTTTTCTTTTGGAGATGTGTACGGAGCGGCCGAGGCTGAGCTTTCCGGCCATCCAGTCGTACAGCTTCAGGCCGATGGTATAATAAATGCCTTCCCACCAGCTGTAGGCGGGAATGATGAATGACAGGTTGCGGGAAAGATGCCGGGCGTTGCGGAGCAGGAGCCCTCTTTCTATGCTGGCCTCCCTTACGAGGGCTACATCGCCCTGGGCGAGATAACGGACGCCGCCGTGGAGGAGCTTGGTGGCTTTACTGGAGGTTGATTTGGCAAAATCCGATTGTTCCAGCAGCAGGGTCCTGTATCCCCGGGTGGTCGCTTCCAGCGCGGCGCCCAGTCCGGTGGCGCCTCCCCCGATAACGATCACGTCCCACTCCTGCTGCTTTTCTAAGATTCCTAATTGTTCTGAACGGTTCATTTTCTCGTATGTTCAAGCATTATTATACAATATACATCGCATTCCGATACTTGCAAAATTAAGCGGAATTTTTGGGTATTTCCGGGTTATTTGTGTCTTGTGCATATCCTGATGGATTGATGTCAAAAATCCCAGTTCTTCACCCGCGCAATGGCTTTCCGCCATTTTTCGCGCAGCGCGGTCTGCCCCGCTTTCGCCTGGTCCGGCTCAAAGACCCTCGCAATGGTATATTGCGCCTTCACTTCCTCCAGCGTCCAGAAGCCGGTGGCCAGTCCCGCGAGATAAGCCACGCCTGTGGCGCTCGCAGGCATTACGCTCGGCCGCATCACAGGATACCCGAGGATGTTCGTCTGCATCTGCATGAAAAACTCGTACGTAGCGGAAGTACCCGCCACCCGCAATTCTGTGATGGCGCGGCCGCTGTCTTTTTCCATGGCTTCCAGTGCGTCCGCAATGCCGAGCGCCACGCCTTCCAGCGCCGCGCGGGCGATATGGCCGGAGGTGGTGCCGCGGGTAATGCCGATGATCATGCCCCTGGCGTACGGGTCCCAGTACGGGGTACCGAGCCCCGATAACGCCGGCACAAAAAGCACGCCGCCGTTGTCCGGCTCCGTCTGCGCGAGCGCTTCTATTTCAGCGGTGGACTCGATCAGGCCGAGGCCGTCCCGTATCCAGCGGAACACGGAGCTGCCGCCAAACACGCTGCCTTCCAGCGCGTAGGTCACCTCGTCGCCGATGCGCCAGGCAATGGTGGTCAGCAGCTGCTGATCGGAGATGATGGGTTTTGACCCGATGTTCATCAATGCAAAGCATCCGCTGCCGTAAGTATTTTTAACCATGCCCGGCTCCAGGCACATCTGCCCGAAAAGCGCTGCCTGCTGGTCCCCCGCCATGGCGGCAATGGGAATGGCAGCTTCCAGAATGGAGGGTGCGGTATGCGCAATGATCTCGCTGTTGGAGCAGATGCCGGGTAATAATTGATGCGGAATATTGAAAAGGCGCAGCAGCTCTTCGTCCCATTGCAACGAATGGATATTGAAAAGCATGGTACGCGAAGCGTTCGTTACGTCCGTTACATGCGTTTTGCCGGCAGTGAGCTTCCAGACCAGCCATGCGTCGATGGTGCCGAAAGCCAGCCTGCCCTGCTCGGCGCGGATGCGCCCGTCTTTCACATGATCGAGTATCCAGGATATTTTGCTGGCGGAAAAATAAGCGTCGAGGATAAGGCCGGTCTTCTGGCGGATCATGCCGGTGAAGCCCTGGTAGCGGAATTCGTCGCAGAGCTTGGAGGTGCGGCGGTCCTGCCACTGGATAGCATTGTACACCGGTTCGCCGGACTGCCGGTCCCATATCACCGTGGTCTCCCGCTGGCTCGCGATGCCGATGCCCGCGATCTCCTCCGCCCGGATGCCCGCGCTGCCGATCAGCTCTTCGGTGGCGGACAGCATGGTGAACCATATCTCGTTCGGGTCCACTTCGATCCATCCCGGCTGCGGATAATATTTTTCGTATTCTTTCTGAACCTGCTTCACCACCTGCCCCTGGCGGGAGAACAACACCGCGCCTGCTGCGCTGGAACCAAGATCGAGGGACAGGATGTATTTCTTTTGACCGTTCATTTTCTCAGACATTTACACGTTTTTCAGATCTGCGATGGCCTGCATCAGCTCACCGAGGTATTGATACATGGTTTCAAGGTACTCGTTGCCCAGCTCCGTGAGTTTGTAATATTTCCGGGGCACGCCTTCCTCCATTTCCACCCACCGCGAGTCCACCAGCTTCTCTTTCTTGAGGCGGCTCAGCAACGGATAGATCGTTCCTTCGGCAATGTCCATGTCCGCCATCTGCTTGATCTCGCTGATCAGTTCATATCCGTACCGCTCTTTTTTTTGCAGGAGCAGCATAATGATATACTCGAACAGTCCTTTTTTGATCTGGGATTGCCAGCGGGTGATGAAATAGGCATTTTGCTTATTCTCCATAAGGGAATTTGGTACATTAAGGTGAATAAAAATAAGCAAATAATTCTATTCTCCGGGAAGAATAGCGGGGCGGGGATCTGCGCGGATAAACGTGTAGGCATGTTAGTTAGGATTCCTGATTTTCTGATAAAAATTATCGCAGGATGAGATTTTGTTCAGCAGGAAATACTTAATATTGTGTTGTAACCCGTAAAACTCCATGCTTATGACAAACCGGATTTCCATTTTTTCATTTATTATCAAACCAATCTGATCTTTTTCGGATTGATCTGATTCTTTCGGAGTGATCTGATTTTTTTAAACCGATCTGATCTTTTTCGGACTGATCTGATTTTTTCAACCCGATCTGATTTTTTTCGAACCGATCTGAAGCCAGCGCGTGATGATGCTTTCGGGCATCTGCCGGTAGCCTTTCATTCTGTTGATCCCAGGTTTCGTTAACCCGTGGATGGAGTTAGTCATGCATGAAGAAAGGCTGACCCTTTGAGTGGTCAGCCCTTCGAATGCTGTGCAAATTGTATGTCGAAAACGATACGTTTGCCGGCGCTTCTGTGAAACGCAGCGTTTCAGTGGGAGGTGCTCATCTTACGTCCCGCATGGCGCATCATTTCAGCAGATGCGGTCTTTCATTGAACACTTTCCAGATAAACTCGCCGAAGATGGTATTCGCCCAGGCGAACCATGAACGGGAAAATTCCGCCGGATTATCTTTATGGAAAGATTCGTGCATGAAGCCTTTGTCTGCGTGACATTTCTGCAATGTTTGCAGGCATTGACGGATCTCTGCTTCGTTGTTGCTGGTGAGGCCCTGCATCACCAGGCTGATCGGCCAGATGCGGTCGATACCCGTATGCGGACTACCGATCCCCTTCGCGGCTTTGCCGGAAAAGAAGAAAGGATTCTCGGAAGAGAGGATCAGCTTGCGCGTGTTCACGTACACCGGGTCTGATGGTTTGATGGCGCCGAGATACGGCAGGGACAGAAGGCTCGGTACGTTAGCGTCGTCCATCAGGTTGAAGCTGCCGTAACCATTCACTTCGTATGCATATACCTTGCCGAATTGCGGATGTGTGACTACCGCGTATTTTTTCAGCGCGTTCTCCACTTCCGTCGCCAGCGCGCGGCATTCGCCCGCCAGCGCCGCATCTTTTTGCAACGCCTGCACCATCTCGGCGGCCTGCCGGAGGCTCACCACGGCAAAGAAGTTGGAAGGAATGAGGAAGTTGTAAATGGTAGCGTCGTCACTCGGCCGGAAGGAAGAACAGATCAGTCCCACGGGTTTCACCGGGTAACCGTATCCGCTTAAAGGCACGCCGTCTGTTGCCCAGGCGGTCTTGCGCTGGAAGTGGTATGGACCGGGGCCGTCTTTCCGCTGCTGTTCCTTGAACGTTTTCACCGTGAGCGTGATGGATTCTTTCCAGGCGGTATCGAACGGCGCGGTGTCGCCTGTGATCTTCCAGTACTGGTAAGCCAGGCGGATCGGGTAACACAGGGAATCGATCTCCCATTTGCGTTCGTGGATGCCGGGTTTCATATCGGTGAGATCGGATGCCCATTCGCCGCGTTTGTTTTCGTCTTTATAGAAAGCATTCGCGTAGGGATCTTTATGGATGCATTTCACCTGGTGGTTGATCACGCCGGCGATCAGGTGTTGCAGGTCTTTGTCTTCCTTCACCAGCGGAAGGTAGGGAGATACCTGCGCCGTGCTGTCGCGCAGCCACATGGCGTCGATGTCGCCCGTGATCACATAGGTATCAGGCCGGCCGTCTTTCATTTCATATTCAACGGTGGTATCCAGCGTGTTCGGGAAACAGTTCTCGAAGAGCCAGGCAATTTCCCGGTTGCCGCTTTTGCTTTTCACAGCGGCGATGGCCTTTTCTACGGCCTCACTGCGGAACTTCCGCTGTGCGGCGGGAATACGTACCACTGGGAAGTCGGCGTTGCCTGCCCATGAAAGAACAGGGCGCAGCAGCACTGCCGATGAAAGTAACGCGGATTGTTGTAAGAATTTTCTTCTGCTCATAATGTAGACGCAATACGATGATAAAATACTGTTGTCAAAACGATTGTCAAAGAGGAAAAAATACGACTTTTAGATCACTCCAACAGCATTTTAACAAATAAAATCTACCGGCAGGCATGCTAAATTTTAGCCGGACGGATATCTTGCTAAAACGATTTGCACGGGAGATTGCGGGGGATGACGGCTGAGCGCGGCTTATCGGGGAAAGCTTGCTAAAACGATTTCTACGGGAATTTTAAAACGCGCACTTTGGTTGGAAGGAAAACCTCTACTCTTTTGCAGGAAGGAAACGCTCCCGCAGCCTCACCTCTCATGAAGGGTTCGCCGGCGTCGCCTCCTTATCCAGAAATAACGTATGCATATTCTCGAACCGGGTATTCAGATGCAGGCGCATCGCCACACGGAAAGAATCCGGCGTTCCGCTGCGCAGGATCTCCAGCAGCGATTCATGCGAAATGATCTGCTTCACTTTCCAGTCCTTCCGCCGGGGCGCGAACGTAGCAAACAGGGTATTGAGCAGGTTCTGGAATGCAAAAAGGGACTTGTTGCCGGACATCTTGTATAACGTGCTGTGAAAACGGATGTCCAGCCGCGTCAGCATTTCAGAGTCCGTTGTCACATTCTCCTCGCTGATGATCTTCTGCAGCTCGGCCAGGTAACGCTCCTCCCGGTGCATGAACAAAAAATCCGCCATACCTATCTCCAGCATCAGCCGCACTTCATACAGATCTTTCAACGCATCCTTATCCAGCGTACCCGAAGTAAGGATCGTTTTAATACCGTAAAAAATATTCGGCGAAGTGAGCACGGTACCGCGTTTGCGCCGGGTCTCCACGAAGCCCAGTATCCGCAGCCGGCTCAACGCCTCCCGCACCACCACACGGCTTACACCCAGTATTTCCGACAGCTCATTCTCTTTGGGGAGGGCATCTCCGGTCTGGAAACCCTTTTCTGCAATGTATTTGAGGATTTTACGCTCCGTCTGCTCAGCAAGAGTCAGGTCCTTTTGCATATTAATAAGTAGTATTAAATAATAACAAAAGTAGCCTTTTTGACGACTTTCCAGTGAAAATATCCTCGTTTCGTAATAATTTTTCCAAATTATGTACTACAAATAGAATGATTTACTTACTTTTAGTGCCACAAAACGTACCAAAACACAAGTTGACAAACATATATATACTACATAATACCTGACCACAACCAGAACCACGTTCAAACCGGAATTTGTAATACTTAATCGAAACAGGCCATCTGACTATTATAAAATTTCACAAATTATGAGAAAGCTAACTTTACCACGTTCTCTATGGCAAAAAAGCTGGCTGGTGCTTTGTATCGCCACGTGCCATCCCTGGAATGCACAGACCTATGCCGCAAAGCCAGCAATCAGCCAGCAACAGGAAAAGATCAGGATCACCGGCCAGGTGACCGATGAATCAGGACAGCCACTGCCCGGCGTCACCGTGGTGGAAAAAGGCACCACCAACGGCGCCGTAACCGACGGAGAAGGAAAATTCTCCCTGATGGCGGGATCAGACGGCGTGCTCGTCTTCTCCCTCATCGGCATGGAAAAGAAAGAGATCGCCGTTGCCGGAAAAACAGTGATCGGCGTCACGCTCTCCGGCTCCTCCGTCCGCCTGAACGAGATCGTAGCCGTGGGCTACGGCAACCAGTCCCGCACCACATTAACCTCTTCCATTTCAAAGGTTTCGCAGGACGAATTTAAACACGCACCAGGCTCCAACCCCCTGCTGCAATTACAGGGAAAAGTGCCCGGCCTTACCCTGCAGATCGGTAACGGTATGCCCGGCGCCTCCCCGGAAGTATTCATCCGCGGCGGTACCACCACCTCTCCCAATTCCGATGCGCCGCTGATCATCGTAGACGGTATCATTTCCCAGGGCATGCGCAGCCTGCAGGATATGAACCCTGACGACATCGAGTCCGTACAGGTGCTGAAAGACGCCGCCTCCACCGCCATCTACGGCGCCAGGGCCGCCAACGGCATCATCATGGTAAAAACAAAAACCGGCAGGCTCGGCAAACCCACCGTCAACTTCCGCTACACCGGCGGCATAGAACAGCAAGGTAAAAAACTCGACCTCCTGAACGCAAGGGAATACGTGTACCTCACCCGCCGCAATACCATGCTTTTCAACAAGTCGAATCCTGACTTCTTCCTCACCGGCGGCCGCTACGGCATGTCCACCGGCAATCCCCGCAACTCCAACAACACCCTGGAGTTCCTGGACGTGTACACTCTCGAATACGGGCAGGAGTATGTGGACCATCTGCTGAATAACGAAGGATGGGAAACGATGGCCGATCCCGTAACCGGCAAAGACCTCATCTTCAAGAACACCGACTACCAGGACGTTACTTTCCAGCAGGGCATGAAACAGGAAGTGGACGTGGATATCAGCGGCGGCACAGAAAAGGCTACCTATTACTTTGGCCTCGGCTATCTCGACCAGGACGGTATCGCAAGGGGCACGAACTACAAAAACTACAGCGCCCTGTTCAACGGCACCTTCAAGCTCAGCGACAAGTTCTCCCTGAACAGCAAGGTGGCTTACCAGGTACGCGAATCCAACGCGCCGAATAACTACGAATGGGTGCTGAGCCGCAGCGTGCTCATGCCGCCCACCTACCGGCTCTACTACGAAAATGGATTGCCCGCACCTGGCGAAGGCATCTCCTCTTTCCGGAACCGCCTCCACGAGATCTACTACAAAACGAATTACAACGACGCCAAGGTATACCGCACCACCATGCAGCTCGGCGCTGACTGGGACCTGGCGCCCGGCCTCCGCTTCTCTCCCTCCGTATACTACTTCACCGCGCAGGGCATCGAGAACTATTTCGAGGCGTTCAACGAAACCGTGCTGAACAGGCCGGCTTCCGCAGCGCATAACATGGACCGGCACTTCCAGTTCGACGGGGTGCTCACCTATAACAAACAGATCAACAAACATAATTTCGACGGTGTGCTCGGTACCAGCTATAACTCCGACTACGCCTACCGTCTTTCCGCCAACGGGCGCGAGGCGCTGACAGACCACATCCCTACCCTCAACGCTACCAGCGATCTCACACAACGCGCATCTTCCAGCAAAAGCTATGACGCGCTGCTGAGCTTCTTCGGACGTGTGTCTTACGACTTCGATAAAAAATATATCCTCTCCGCCAGCATTCGTGAAGACGGATCTTCCCGCTTCGCGGACGACCGCAAATGGGGCTTCTTCCCCGGCGTTTCCGCAGGCTGGAACATTCACCGCGAAGATTTCTTCGACGGCCTGAGAGGCGTGATCTCCAACCTGAAGGTCCGCTCCAGCTGGGGTAAGACCGGCAACAACTCCCTCAGCATCTTTGATTCAAGGGGACAATATGAAAGCGGTTACGCCTACATGGGAGAAGTGGGCATCCTGAACACCACGCTGCCGAACAACACCCTGGTATGGGAATCCACCGCCGCTTTCGACGCCGGTATCGACATCGGGTTCCTCGACGGACGGCTCTCCCTGCTGGTGGATTACTACAGCAAGCTGACAGACAACCGCCTGTTCGACAAACCGCTCTGGGCCTCCACCGGCTTCGCCAACGTAAAAAGCAACTACGGCTCCATCCGCAACCGCGGCGTGGAAGTGGAACTGCACGCCGTGCCCGTGAAAACGAAAGATTTCAGCTGGGACCTGGGCATGACCTTCTCCTACAACAAAGGCATCGTAGTAACGCTGCCGGCCAACGGGGAAGACAAGAACAGGATCGGCGGCAACTTCGTGTATGACCCGAATACAAAGACCAACGTGAAAGTAGGCGGTTTTGCCGAAGGAGAAGAATTTGGCGGAAGATGGGCATACCACTACCTCGGCGTGTATCAGACAGACGAAGAAGCAGCCAATGCGCCGCGCGACCTGAATGCGGCCAGCAGAACGAAGATCGCGGGCGATTCCAAATTTGAGGACCGCAATAACGACGGCAAGCTGGACGCGGCGGACATGGTGTACATGGGCTCTATCCGTCCCGATAAAATGGGCGCCATGGTGAACACGCTCAAATACAAGAACCTCTCCATGCGCATTGTGATGGACTGGGCCATCGGCCACGTGATCGACAACGGTCTGAAGAGCAATATCATGGGCAGCTCCCGTAACAACAACAACGCTCTCCGCGACGCGCTGGAAAACAGCTGGATGGAAACCGGCGATGATGCAAAATATCCGCGCTACACCGTACAGAGCGATGTGGACTACAACTACCGCAACAACGGGCGCTGGGACAATGCCATCGGTAACTCTGGCGGCGGCAGCAACAACTCGCTGTACTACAGCAAAGGCGACTTCCTCGCTTTCCGCGAAATATCCCTCAGCTACATGCTGAGAAGCCCGCTGCTGAAAAAAGCATACATCACCGGCGTAGAAATTTTCGGCGGCGTGTATAACCTCGGTTACATCACCGCTTACGACGGCATGATGCCGGAAATATATTCCGGCAGGGACTACGGCGTTTATCCGCGTCCCCGTCAGTTCAACTTCGGCCTGCGCGCCGGTTTCTAAAAAATTCCACCGGAAAAAAATATTATCAGATGAAAAAACACATTCTTAAATATTGCTTTATCGCAACACTGGCCATGGGCACCAGCTGTAACGACATGCTCGATACCGACATCGTTTCAGACATCGTGGGTAAAGACTACTGGAAAACGGAAGGCGACTCACACGCTTACCTGCTCGGCACCTACACGCAGCTCCGCAATGCTGTGAACACCACGTATTACTTTGAAGACCGCAGCGACGTTTTCGTTCCCGGCCTGGAAGGAGGTCCTTCCAACGCCTGGACGCAGAACCTGCACGTAGCCACCGCTCCCAGCTGGCTCAACTTCTATAAAGTGATCAGCCACTGTAACCTGCTGCTGAAACACACGCCCGGCATTCCTTTCTCGGACGAAGCAGACCGGAACAGGATTCTCGCGGAAACCCATTTCATACGCGCGTACATGTACTTCTGGCTGGTCCGCTCCTGGGGCGATGTGCCGCTGGAACTGGAACCAACGGAAGATGCGGACCACCCGCAACTCGCGCGCGCTCCGCAAGCGGATGTAATGGCGCAGATCCTCGCCGACGTGAACAAAGCGATCGAGCTGTTCCCGGAAGACGGCTTCGTTAACAAGAGCCGCGCCTCCAAACCCGCCGCATGGGCGCTGAAAGCAGACGCATTACTGTGGAAACACAAAGTGCTCGGCGGTACAGACGCAGACCTGGAAGACGTGATCACCGCGGCGGACAACGCCAGCGCGGGCCTTAGCCTCGAAGCTACTTACTGGCACATCTACGCGACTGACCGCAAGAACGGCAAGGAGGTGATCTTCTCCATCTACTTCCAGCGCGATGAAAAAGGCGACCAGTACGCCAGCCAGCTGAAGCCCCGCGACATATTCGTACAGGACGCCACCAACAAAGGCAGCATCGCCTTCGCCAAAAGTGGCGCCCGCAGCCAGTATGCGCCCAGCCCGAAACTGGAAAGCATCTACGCCGTGAACAGCGCGGACGTACGCACGAAAGAAGCCATCATCAAAGCGGTGAAAGCAGACGGAACCATCATCGGCGTATTCGACAACAAGATGCGCGGCAGCAACGTATCCGGCAACCGCTATTATGATGCGGACATCATCATCTACCGTCTCTCCGAAATGTTCCTCTTCAAAGCAGAAGCCCTCGCCGCGCTGAACCGCCCCGCAGACGCCATCACCGAACTGAACAGGGTGAGAAACCGCGCAAAGACCGGCAACTACACCGGCGCGGAAGACAAGCTGTCCGTGGAACGCGAAATACTCAATGAACGCTTCCGCGAACTTTACCTGGAACTGAAAAGATGGCCGGACCTCGTGCGTTTCCATTACGCCAACATCATCAACATATATGATGAAGTACCGAACCTGAACGACAAAAGAGATCTTCCGCTTTTCTTCCCCATCTCCAACACGGAAATGGACCGCAATACCAGGCTGGAACAAACGGATGGATACCCTGAATGATATAAAACAAAAAACGAGATACAATGACGAGTTTGAGGAATTTATTGCTGCTGGCATTGCCGCTTGTATGGTTTTCCTGCAAGGGCAGTGACAACGCTCCCGATCCTGATCCCAACCCCGGACCCGGTCCGGGGCCGGGCACAGGTCCCACTACACTTTCTTATATTTATGCAGAAGGAACTTACGGGTACGAAGTATACCGCATACCCGCCATCGTGAGAACGAAAAAAGGTACCCTGCTCGCCTTCGCCGAAGCGCGCAAGAAAAAGAGCAATGGTGATTCCGGTGATATCGATATGGTAGTAAAACGCTCCGAGAACAACGGACAAACGTGGAGCTATATGACCACCATCTGGGATGATGGCACCAATACCTGCGGCAACCCCGTACCCATCGTGGATGAAGAGACCGGCCAGATCCATCTGCTGATGACCTGGAACAACGGCGCGGACACCTGGGGCACGCTCACCGGAGGCACGGGCAAGGATACACGCAGACCATATTACACCTCCTCTTCCGACGACGGTAAAACATGGTCCGCGCCCGTGGAGATCACATCCAGTGTGAAGAAAGCGCATTGGGATTGGTATGCCACCGGCCCCGTGCATGGCATACAGCTGAAGAACGGCGCCAAAAAAGGCCGGCTGATAGCTCCCTGCTATTACACTTACCGCCTGGATGGCGCCCGCAAGGATTATTCGCAGCTTATTTATTCAGACGATCATGGTCAGACATGGATGAAAGGAGATACCACCAGCCTCGGCCAGGTAGGAGAATGCACCGTAGAAGAACTGAAGGATGGCAAGATCATGGTGAACTTCCGCACAGCAGCAGGCTCTGCAAGAAGATATGCCATCAGCAGCGACGGCGGTGAAACACTGGATGCCGTGAAAACAGATTACACGCTCACCGATCCCCAGTGCCAGGGCAGCCTGCTGTCCGTCACGCCCGCCGGCCAGCACATGCTGTTCTTCGCCAACGCCGCCAGCACCGAGCGCGTGAACATGACCGTAAAAATGAGCACGGACGAAGGAAAGAACTGGCTGAAACAATACCGCGCCTGGAGCGGGCCTTCCGCGTATTCAGACATGGCGCAGGTGTCAGATACCTCCATTGCGCTGGTGTTTGAAGGCGGCCAGGGCAGGCCCTATGAAGGCATCGCATTCGAGATCATTCCGTTCAATAAATTCAGGTAATACAGATCATGATTAAAAAGATACTGGTCCCCTTTGCGGGCATGCTTTTGCTGATGGCCGGATGCGCCGGCCCGAAGCACACCGCTTCCACGCCGCCGCTGGAACAGACCGTTCCCGTGTTCGAGCCCATCGCCGGTGAATATCATTCCATGCGCATTCCCGCACTGGTCACCACCCAAAAAGGCACCCTGCTCGCCTTCTGCGAAGGCCGCGTCAAAAACGCCAGCGACTGGGGAGACATCAATCTCCTCACCCGCAGAAGCACCGACGGCGGCCGCACCTGGTCGCCCATCAAAGTATTGTCCACCGTCGGCCTCAACGGCAACCCCACGCCTATCGTGGGCAGCGACGGCACCATACACCTCATCTTCCAGAAAAATTATGCCGAAGGTTTTTACATGCAGTCGAAAGACGATGGACAGACCTGGAGCACACCGGAAAATATCACCGCGGCCTATAACAAATTCAAACCGGAATATCCCTGGCTCGTACTGGCCCCCGGTCCCGGCCACGCCATCCAGCTGAAAAGCGGCCGTTTAGTCGTGCCCGTTTGGCTGGCCGCTTCCGAGAAACCGCGCGCCCACCATCCTTCCGCCATCGCTACCATTTACAGCGATGATAACGGCAAGACCTGGGACCGCGGCGCCATCATCGCCAACAATTCCAGCGAATTCAGGAACCCGAGCGAAACCGTGGCCGCACAGCTCGGCGACGGCCGTGTAATGGTGAACATCCGCCACACCACCCCGGTGAGAAGAAGAGGTATCAGCTTCAGCGAGGACGGCATCTCCAACTGGACGAAGCCCGTATTCGACACCGCCCTGTTCGAGCCCATCTGCATGGCGGGACTGCTGCGTACTTCCGCGCACGGCAAGCCCGTGATGGTGTTCACGAACCCGGACAGCTACCATCTTCCCAAACATCCAAGGAAAAATCTCACCGCAAAATTCAGCTACGACGATGGCCGTACCTGGACGCACAAACAGGTGCTGGACACTTCCGGCACCGCTTACTCCGATCTCGCTCCCGGCCCCGGCAATACCGTGTACTGCCTGTACGAAAGCAATATCATCGGCAAACCCTACCGCATCGTTCTAAAGCAAATCACTGTTCCAAAAAAATAAAAAAAACATCAACACATGATCAGAATAGAAGGCTTGATAGCAGCCATTTTCACACCATTCAACGAAGACGGGTCACTCAATTTGCCCATGATACCGGCTATCGTTGATAAAATGGCCGGCGATGGGATGGCAGGCGTGTTTGTTTGCGGCACTAACGGCGAAGGGCCGAACATGACCGTAGCTGAACGGATGGACCTCTCCAAAGCGGTAGTGCAGGCTGCCAACAAAAGGCTGAAAGTATTTGTGCATGTGGGCCATACCTCTATTGAAGAATCCCGCAAGCTCGCCGCACACGCGGCGCATATCGGCGCGGACGCCATTTCCGCCGTTGCCGCATTCTATTTCAAACCTACCTCCGTACGCAACCTGGTAGAAAGCATCGGCAGCATTGCCGCAGCTGCGCCGGAGTTGCCGTTCTACTATTATCACATCCCGGTGCTGACGGGCGTGGGCATGGACATGGTAGAGTTTCTCCGCCTGAGCCAGGACGCTATTCCCAATCTCGCCGGTATCAAATACACCGCGCCGACCTTGCAGGAATACCAGGCTTGCGTGAATTTCAACAACGGGCAATATGATATTCTTTACGGTACCGATGAAATGCTGCTGCCCGCGCTTTCCGTAGGAGCGAAAGGCGCCATCGGCAGTACCTACTCTTTCGCGGGGCCATTATATTTGCAGATCATGAAATTGTTTAGCAGCGGCAAGCTGGATGCGGCGCAGCAGCTGCAATTGCAATGTGTGGAAATGATCCGCCGCTTCCTGAAATATCCTTCGTTGCCGGCGCAACGGGCCATCATGCAGATCCTCGGCTGGAACATCGGCCCATGCAGGCTTCCGCTGAAACCATTGAACGCAGAAGAGGTCGCGGACCTGAAAGCGTCCCTGGACGATATGGGATTTCTTGACCTGCTTGCTCCTGTAACTGAACAAACAAACCATGCCTGATGAATGTACGTTTCACTTGTTTATTGATATGGACGATGCTTACCAATGCCGCGTTGCCAGGCTTCGCCGGTGAACCGCCGCAGGAATATTTCAACTGGCGGGAACTGCCGGTACTGCCTGCTCCCGGCGGAGTTGGCGGCGCCTTCGCGGGCGTTTCCAACGGTGCGCTGATCGTGGCGGGCGGAACCAGCTTTGCAGCCGGAGAAGCACCATGGACCGGCGCTACAAAGAACTGGTACGATAAAATATATGTGCTCGAACAACCCGGCGGCGCATGGAAAGAAGCAGGCCGGCTGCCGCGCCCGCTGGGCTACGGCGTATCCGCCACCTGGCGCGATGCCGTGGTATGCATCGGCGGCAATGGCCCGTCCGAACACTATGCGGATGCATTCCTTTTACGTTATGTAGATGGAAAGATGCAAACAGAGGCGCTGCCACCGATGCCCGCACCCAACGCCAATGCCGCGGGCGCATTGATCGGTGATGTGATCTACATCGCAGGCGGACAGGAAACGCCTTCCGCCGCTTCCGCCAATGTCTTCTGGTCGCTGGACCTTTCACAGCCTGCTGATAAACGAAGCTGGACGACGCTGCCTTCCTGGCCCGGCCCTCCGCGCACGCAATGCGTGGCCGGCACCATCAACGGCGAATTCTATCTTTTCAGCGGCGCCAACATCAGGTCCACCGGTAAAGACCTTTTAAAAGATGCTTACAAATACACGCCCGGCAGCGGATGGACGAAGCTGAGCGATCTTCCGCAACCCACTATCGCCGCGCCAAGTCCAGCGTTCGCTACGGGGCAGTCGCACCTGCTGGTATTCGGCGGGGATGACGGCACAAACGCCGCGCGGAACAATGAGCTGAAAGATGCGCACCCCGGTTTCTCGCCGCAGATATGGGCATACAACATCATCACCGACACCTGGTCCGTCACCGGTAAATTTCCCGTTACCCGCGCAGGCGATCCCGCCGCCGATCCCGATTCCAGCAGCTGGGCGCCCGTTACCACACCCGCTGTAGTATGGAACGGCAGCCTCGTATTGCCAAGCGGTGAAGCGCGCCCCGCCGTGAGAACGCCGAAAGTCTGGATGGCCACGCCAGACAGGCCCACAGGCGCTTTCAGGCTGATGGACTGGATGGTGGTGGGATTATATTTCCTGCTGGTGATCGGCATCAGCGTATATGTTTCCCGCAAAATGGGCAGCACTACGAACGACTTTTTCCTCGGCGGCGGCAAGATCCCCTGGTGGGCCGCGGGCCTCAGCATCTTCGGCTCCAAGCTCAGCGCGCTGACCTTCATCGCCATACCGGCCAAGGCCTTCGCAACGGACTGGGTGTACCTGCTGAACAACCTGCTCATCGTAGCCGTCGCGCCGATCGTCGTTTATTTTTACCTGCCTTATTTCCGCAAGCTCAAACTGACAAGCGTATACGAATACCTCGAGATACGCTTCTCTCCTGCCGTGAAAATCCTCGGCAGCCTTACGTTCGTGCTGTTCCAGGTAAGCCGCCTCGGTATTGTTATCTATTTACCCGCGCTGGTTTTAAGCGCTGTGACCGGCATTGATATTATCGTCTGCATCGTTGCCACTGCGCTCATCACCACTGCCTACAGTGTTTCCGGCGGTATCGAAGCGGTGATATGGACCGAAGTGATGCAGGTAGCTGTGCTGTTGGGCGGTGCTTTTCTGAGCCTGGTGTTTATTGTGAATTCGCTGGACGGAGGCGTTACGCAGCTGGTGACCGAAGCCACGGAACATGGTAAATTCCGCCTGGCCATTCTGAGTTGGGATGCCGCAGAACCCGTGCTGTGGGTGGTTTTCATAGGAGGATTCCTGACGCAGCTCGTTACCTATTCGAGTGACCAGGTAGTGGTGCAGCGTTATCTCACTACATCCACGGAGAAAGAAGCGCGTCAGTCGATTTACACGAACGCCGTGCTGGTGATACCCGCCTCGCTGATCTTCTTCAGTGTGGGCACCGCCCTGTGGGTGTTCTTCCGCCATCATCCCACCGAACTGAACCCGCATGGCAATACGGACGATGTATTTCCCTGGTTCATTTCGCAGGAACTGCCCGCAGGCTTGTCCGGCCTGGTGATCGCAGGACTGTTCGCCGCCACGATGTCTACCATCAGTTCCAGCATGAACTCCATCGCCACCGTGATCACCACGGACTTCTACCAGAAGTTCATCCCCGCCAGCACCGACCGCCAGCGGTTCGTATTCGCACGCAGGGCCACGCTGGTATTGGGTGTGATAGGTTGCGCGATCGCCATTTATCTCGTTTCACTGCACAACACCTCCATATGGGACCAGTACCTGAAGATCATCGGCCTCTTCGGCGGATGCCTGGCAGGCATGTTCCTGGCGGGTATTTTCTTCCCGAGGATCAACGCCTTCGGCGCGATCACCGGCTTTGTGGTGAGTGCTGTGTGCTTGTATTTCGTGCAATCCGCCACCCGGATCAACTTCTTTTTATATCCAGCCATTGCGGTATTGATCTGCGTGGTAACGGGATACCTCGCAAGCTTCCTGCCCTGGGGGGATAAAGCGAAAACTGTTTAATTTGTTTGCCAGTATGAAAAAGAAAAGCATAGCCCGCGGGCTATGCTTTTTGCATTTATGATCTCGTGAGTAAAGCGATCAATCCTTTATGTTGAGGGAACAATGCGGACAATTCATTCCTGTCCGCCAGCTCAAAATCCGCAAAATCAAATCCCGGCGCCACCGTGCATCCCACCAAAGCAAAACCACCCGTTTCCTCCACACAGGAAGCAAACCAGCTGCCTGCGGGGATCACCAGCTGCAATTGCTCTCCCTGCAGGAGATCGCGGCCCAGCTTGTGTACCTGCAGCGTGCCGTCCGGCCTGATCTCGTAAATATGCAAGGTAGTGCCATCATAAAAATGCCACATCTCATCTGAAGCGATGCGGTGGAAAGCGGAGAAATCACCATCTTCCAGCAAAAAATAAATGCCGGTGGATGCGTTTCGCGGGCCCGGAAAATTGTTGTGCGAGATGGTCAGCGGAGCACGGTACGTTTCACGGAAAGCGCCTCCTTCTACATGTTGCGTGAGTTGCAGCGCCTGCTTCCAGTATGCGGCGGATGTTTGTTTCATGAGTGAAAAATAAGCACAGTTTATCAGATAAGGAACTCCTCAATATTATCAGGGGTGATCGTATGCAATGTGGCATGTGGGTAGTTGGCAGTAAAAGTTTGCGAAAACCGGGCTTTACTGCTACGGCTCCATTTACGCCCAGCACTATCGGGATCTGTTATGTGATCAAATCGCTAAATATTATGATGTTTTTCGATTACAATCACATAATATCATAATTATTTTCGATTTCCTCATCAAAAACACCAAAAAAGCCGCCCATGCGGACGGCTCTTAATTCCAATTATGGTGTATAGCTATTAACCTAATACAGGCTCCGGGCGCACCCTCGCCACAGGAACCACTTTTTTCTGCTTCTTCTTCCGGCCCCACCAGATCGTCACCCCCGTCACCGGGAGGCTCGCGCAGATCAGGCTGGCGCAGAACATCATGATCTTGCCGGCCAGTCCCCATATCGCACCCGTGTGGATGTCGTAATTCATTTTCCGCAGCTTGTCGCCCACACCGGCATCCGCATACTTCCCGCTGTAGGGACCGTTCGATTCCAGCGGCTGCAGCGTATACTGGTCAAAAACATAATTATCTCCCTTATAATAAGTACCGGGGCGCAGGTTGACAAATATGTTCAGCGCCTCCGCCTTTGCCTGCGGCATGGATACGAACATGCCGGCGGTCTTCGGCATCTGTTGCTGGATGCCGTTCCAGGCACGGTCTACCGCGATGGCTTTGGCAGCTTCATGGGTGTAGCCGGTAGTGTCGGAAACGGGGATGGTGACATCCTTCAGGGATTTACCCGTAGTAGCGAAGTAGGCGGCGTTGCTGAACCATTCGAATCCCCAAACCAGTCCCGTTAACGCCAGCACCATCGCGATGATCATCACATAAAAGCCCATCACGTTATGCAGGTCGTAGTTCTTCCGGCGCCACCTGGCGCTCCATTTGATGGAAAACCGCTGTTTGGCGGCACCTTTATTCTTAGGCCACCAGAGGATCAGCCCGGATATCAGCATAATAAGAAAAACAAGCGTGGCGGACGCCACTACGGGCTGGCCGATCGCCGGCGGCAGCCACAGATAGAAGTGGCCGTGGAGGATGAAATGAAAGAAATCCTCCTCCTCGCTCCATACTTTGAGCACTTTGCCGGAATAGGGGTCCATGAAAACCTGGTAGTAATAATCGGGGTCCGCGCCATAGTACATGACAGACACACTCTTGCCCGGCCCGGCGTAGTTCACGCCGTTAGGCTTCTTATCCGTAATATGCCGGTTGGCGATAGCGATCAGCTGCGAAGGCGCGAGCGGCGTTTTGCCTTCCTGCACCTCCGCGTGGAGATACGGAAACAACGCGCTCTTGAACTCCTGCTCAAAAGCCAGGATACATCCGGTAATGCTAATAACGAAAACCACCAGCCCGGAAGTCAATCCGAGCCAGAGGTGTACTTTCCCTACTATTTTTTTCATTTTACCCGATCAGGTGAGTTGCAAAGATGCATCCCGGCCGGAAAATTCCTTGCTCGGATCGGGAAAAAAAGTTGCGGGAAACGTAAAAACAGCCCCGCCACCCTTGTCCGGCTCGTCAATGATGACCCGCATTCGTCAATTTTATTCCATAAAAGAGCGAACGCTCACTTATCTTTGCTCCCGTTATGCGAACAAGGGACGAGAACAAGGTTGACCTGATCTACCAGAAAGCCATTGAAATGATCGTAAAAGAGGGGCTGGACGGATTCGGGGTGAACAAACTGGCCAAAGCCGCCGGCGTTTCTCCCGCCACCATCTACATCTATTATAAAGACCGGGAAGACCTCATCATGCAGGTCACCCTCCGCGCCACCAACCACATGATGGAAGAAAGCATGCGGGACTTTGACCCGGAGATGAGCTTTGAGGAAGGAATGAAGGTGCAGTGGCGGAACCGGGCGAAATATTTCCTGGAATACCCCCTGGAAACAGAGTTCATCGAAAAAATGCGCTATTCCCGGCACTACGACAAAGTGTTCGAACAGCTGCATAAGATCTTCAAGGAAACCATGGGCCGCTTCCACCACAATGCGCTGAACAGGAAAGAGCTGCTCAAACTGCCTTTCGAAGTATTCTGGTCGGTCGCCTTCGCCCCCCTTTACCAGCTGATCAAATTCCACACGCAGGAAGGCAGCTGGGGGCATAAGAAATATACATTCAGCGATGAATCCATGCAACAGACGCTTTCCCTCGTGCTGAAAGCCCTGAAACCTTAAAACCGTTTATCATGAACACTGTATTCACCATTGAACCCGGCGTGGAAGTACTGGTTTTCCGGACCAATATCCGGTTTAAAAAAGACCTCCGCCAGGTAAGCGCCGCGCTGGACAATACGCCCGGCATCCGGCGCTGGAACGTGGACCGCGAGGATACGGACAAAGTGCTCCGCATCGAGTCCACCCGCCTGCAGCCGGCAGACATCATTCAACTCATTACAGCAGCTGGCTTCCACTGCGAAGAACTGCCGGAATAAAACTCAAAACAACGAACGAAACCATGCAACCAACGAAAGAAAGGCTTTTTACCCGGTACCAGGTTTTCATGATCGCCCTTATTGCATTGCTGCAATTCACGGTGATCCTGGATTTCATGGTGCTGAACCCGCTCGGTGAAATACTCCTCTCCAAAATGAACATCAAAACGGAACAATTCGGCCTGGTTGTTTCCGGTTACGCCATCAGCGCCGGTATATCCGGCATTCTCGCGGCAGGCTTTGCGGACAAATTCGACCGTAAAAAGATGCTGATGGTATTTTATACCGGCTTCGTGCTGGGCACTTTCCTTTGCGCCCTCGCACCCAATTACCTGTTCCTCCTCGGCGCGCGCATCATCACCGGGCTTTTCGGCGGCGTGATGGGCGCCATTGGCATGGCGATTATCGCGGACCTGTTCCAGCCGGAAGTAAGGGGCCGCGTAATGGGCTTCGTGCAGATGGCCTTCGGCCTGAGCCAGGTAGTAGGCATCCCCATCGGATGGGAACTCGCCAACCGCCTCTCCTGGCATGCGCCCTTCTGGATGATCGGGATATTCGGCGTGGTGATCGGCATCATTATGATGATCTATGTGAAGCCCATCACCGGCCACCTCACGAAGAAAACGGAAAAGAACGCATTCGCGCATCTGCTGCATACGCTCAGCAACCGCAGCTACTTCCTGGCCTTCGGTACCACCATGATCCTGTCCATCGGCGGTTACATGATGATGCCCTTCGGCAGCACTTTCTCACGGCACAACCTGGGCCTGTCCGAAACAGACGTGACCCTCCTGTTCATCGCCAGCGGAATCATTTCTTTCGCGCTCGGCCCGGTGATCGGGAAGCTGAGCGATAAGTTCGGCAAGGCGAACATGTTCTACATCGCCACTCTGCTCTGCGCCGTGATGGTCTACATCTACACCCACCTCGGCATTACGCCGCTGTACATGGCGATCATCATCAGCGGCCTGATGTTCCTGGGCGTTTTCGGCCGGGTGATCCCCTCCCAGGCGATCATGACCTCCATGCCCTCGCTGCATGACCGCGGCGCGTTCATGAGCATCAACTCGTCCCTCCAGCAGCTGTCCGGCGGCATCGCCGCATTCGTGGCCGGCAAGATCGTTGTGCAGACCACCGGCGGCACGCTGCTGCATTACGACCGGCTGGGATATGTGATGATCATCGCTTTCGCCCTCACCACCGTAATGATGTACCTGCTGAACCGGCAGATACAGGCAAAACAGAAACTGGCGGAACAGCCGCCGGTAATGGCCGCGGCCAGCTGAAGATGATGTAGTTGCAGAACCGGAAAGTTCAAGGCGAAACGGCAACGGCAGGAGCTGCCGTCCATAGCGCTTCTGCCTCCCGAAAAAAATTTTTGCAACAACAAAAAAGGGTGCGTACTTGTCAAGCGCACCCTTTTGCATTTGGCAAATATTTAACAAAACTCTCCCATACAGCTGATGCTGGTAACCGCGCTTGGCGTAAATTTGTAATACCCCCGCTATTCACCATCAAAAAACGGAGCTATTATGGAAAAGCAATCTATCCGCGAAGCATATAAGCGCTACTGGCTCGAAAATGGAAAAAGACCCGTTTCTGTTTTCGCCCTCTGCAAAATACTGGACGCCCCGGAAACCTCCTTTTACGAACACTACAGTTCCATGGAAGGCGTGGAAAACGACATCTGGCTGGACTTCTTCCAGCGTACCACCGATCAGCTGCGCGAAGATGAAACCTATCAGCAATACACCGCGCAGGAAAAGCTGCTGGCGTTTTACTTCCTCTGGGTGCAAAAGCTGAAAGAAGACAGAAGTTACATCCTGCTGCAAAAGGAACGTTTCCATTTCCCCGGCTCGCAGTACCGGCAGCTGTCCACTTTCAAAAAAGCGTTCTACGAATATGCGTCCGGACTGATCAAAGAAGGGTATCTGACCTCCGAGATCAAGGAAAGAAAATATATCTCCGACCAGTATGTGCACGGCTTCTGGATGCAGGCGCTGTTCGTTCTGAAATACTGGATCGATGATACCAGCGTCAATTTTGAGCTGACCGACGCGGCCATCGAGAAAGCCGTGAACCTGAGCTTCCAGCTGATCCATTCCAATACGCTGGACAGCCTGCTGGACTTCGGGAAATTCATTCTCGCAAGGAAATAAGGACCAACAACATGAAGGAACAGACGAATATTGCCACCGGCAAAGTGGAGAGAGCCGGAAGACTGGTTACAACCGGACTGAAAGTAGGCACCAACTATATCAAACATTACACCCGCAAGCTGATGGACCCTTCCATCACCAAAGATGCGCTCCACCAGGAAAATGCGGAAGACATATACGACACGCTCAGCAACCTCAAAGGCAGCGCCCTCAAAGTGGCGCAGATGCTGAGTATGGACAAGGGCATGCTGCCCAAAGCCTATACAGAGCGTTTCGCCATGAGCCAGTACAGCGCGCCGCCGCTTTCGGGGCCGCTGGTGGTGAACACTTTCATCAAAACGCTCGGTAAATCCCCCACCCAGCTATACGATCAGTTCGATATGAAAGCCGCCAACGCCGCGTCTATCGGGCAGGTGCACAAAGCGGTGAAAGACGGGAAGCCGCTGGCCGTAAAGATCCAGTATCCCGGCGTGGCCAACAGTGTGAAGTCGGACCTCCGCCTCGTGAAACCCTTTGCCATCCGTATTGTAGGCATGAATGAGGTGGATATGGACAAATATTTTGACGAGATAGAATCCAAGCTGCTGGAAGAAACGGATTACGCGCTGGAACTCCGCCGCTCACAGGAATTGTCCGCCCAATGCGCGCATATTCCCAACCTCATCTTCCCCGTTTACTATCCCTCTTTGTCATCCGACCGGATCATCACGATGGACTGGCTGGAAGGCAAACACCTGAAAGAATTTCTGCTCACCAATCCTTCACAGGAAATACGCAACAGGATCGGTCAGGCGCTGTGGGACTTTTACCAGTTCCAGGTGCACAAGCTGAAGAAAGTGCATGCGGACCCGCACCCCGGAAATTTCCTGCTGCGCGAAGACGGCACCGTTGGCATTTTCGATTTCGGTTGCGTCAAAGAGATACCGGAAGATTTTTACGTGAACTACTTCCTGCTCACCGATAAAGAAGTATTGAAAGACGAAGCCCGCCGCAAGGAGATCTACACCAACCTCGAAATGATCCATCCAACGGATACGGAAAAGGAGATCGTTTTCTTCTCCGGCCTTTTCCAGGAAATGATCCGCCTGCTGACCCTGCCGTTTACGGTAGAACGTTTTGATTTTGGTAACGAAGATTATTTTAACGAGATCTATGCATATATGGATTACCTGTACAATCTGAAAGAGGTGCGGGAATCAAAAGTAGCGCGCGGCACAAGGCATTCCCTGTACATCAACCGTACTTACTTTGGCCTCTACTCCATGCTCAGCGATCTGAAAGCGAATATCAAAACTGCATTGTAACTGCATTACGACGGCAGCTTCTCTTCCCGTTTCATGCTTTTCATATACCGCATGATGTCATGCAGGTCCGCCTTGCTGATCACGTCCTTTTTGAACGCAGGCATCGCGCCCAATCCATGCCGCACCTGGAAGCGCTTCACAAAACCGGGTGCGGGGCTGTTGTTCAGCGCAGGCCCCAATCCGGACTCACCCATCGGGTGACATTTCTGGCAATACTGCATGTATTTGTCCCGGCCATGCTCGACTTCCGCTGAAGCCTGGGAAGAAGCGGGCATGCGCCGTGCGGTGCAGGCCATCCAGCAACATGAAACAAGTAATATGACAAAGAATATTTTCATCGCGCAACATTTATCGGGTAACAGATACTTTCCAGATCACGCCTGTATTTTCTACCGGCACGGATTTTCCATCTTCCGTCATTTTCAGTATGCCGAAATCAACGATGTAAAGATGATCACCGGAAGGATCGAACTTCACGGATACCGGCCTTTCCAGTCCACCCGTATGTAAACGGCTAGCCGGCCCGCCTTTCTTGCCCCTGTTCACTGCAAAATCCTTCGCTGCCCCGCTTTGCACATCCACATTAACGATCTTGAAACCCACAGGCGACAACACCTTGCCCACATTAGGCGCCATATCCCCGAACTGGGCAATGAACGCATGATTTTCAAATCCAAAATTGCCATTGGAAGAAAAGTCGATCCCGTTGGAAGATGAATGCACGGCCAGTACCGCCACGGGTTTAGGCACTTCGCCTTTTTCTTCCTGCAGCAAGGGCTTCAATGCCGGCCCGCCGGGTGTTTTGAAAAGGCGCACCGGTTTTCCTTCGCTGTAATCCGGCCAGCCGTACCATGCGCCCGGCCTGATCTCCCACAGCACATCTCCCACGCCCCAAAGCGGCCGGCTGCCGCGTACGTCCGCGGCGTTTTCCGTTACATACAGCTTGCCGTCTCCGGAAACTGCCAGGCCATATGGGTTACGCAATCCCCAGGCCACCAGCTCCATCTTACCGCCGGAAACCGGCACGCGCAGCACCGCACCCGAGCACGGCAGCTTTCCCTTGATCACCTGTCCCGCTGTACTCGCCGTACCGAAAGGCAGGTACGCACCTGTTACCGCTTTGTCGCCCTGCGCATCCGTCAGCACCTGTTCCGTTTCAAAGTTTTCGCCTGCCAGCGTAATATCTTCACAGGGAATATCATGCAGTTCCGGATGACGCTTCAGCCAGCCGAACTCCGCATTGTCCGGTCCCACTACGCCGCTGTTGGTCACCGAGCCGGTGGCAAAATAAATATAGCCGTCCCTGATCACGGGACCGTTGGTATGGTGGTCGCCCATCCCGGGCAATCCTTCTACCACCGCGGTGATCTCGCCGCCGGGCGTCACCTTCAATATCTTGCCGCCCTCTTTCTGTCCGCCTTCCGCGATGTAAAAATTGTTTTTATGAAATGCAATGCCCGTCCACGGCCCGTTCTCTTCACCGGTAGCCACCGTTTCCGTTTTTCCGCCCGTGATTTTCAGCAGCCGGGGCTTTCTGAAAACCTCTCCGTAGGAATATCCCGCTTCGATCACATACGGGGTACCTTCTTCATCAAAAGCCATCGCAGTAGGAAAATTCAACCCAGAAGCCACTGCCTCAATGCGGTATCCTTCCGGCAGCACAACATCGGCAGAATTGATCTCACGGGCAGGAGTACCGCTTATTTGTCCCCCTCCCTTCGACTGCCGGGTGCCATAGCAGCTGCATAACAACACCAGCCAGAGTAGCATGATCAGCTTCATAAAAATGTTTATGAATAGCGAACAAACTTTGTTCCGAAGTAACAGCAGCATGATGTTTATAACAAGTATGCACCTTTCGCTACAAATGAGTAAAAGAAGCAACGACATTTCCAGAAGAAGAAAGTAACAACCGGAGGTTCCTGATCATAAAGCGTTTGGTTCCATTCTTGAAGCGCTTATCATAATATCAAATCTCAGGGTATGGAAATCAGGCGGCAAAAGCGATTGAAAATATTTACGTGGCATGTGCATGGCAGTTACCTTTATTACTTATCGCAAGGAAATTACGACATCTGCATCCCTGTCAATGAAGAGCGCAGTGAAGGCTACTATGGCCGGGGGCAGACCTTTCCCTTCGGTGATAACGTCACCGAAATACCCGCCGGATCAGTCAGATATCATCAATTCGATCTCATCCTTTTTCAGTCCGCCCGGAATTACCGGGAAGACCAGTTCAACATTCTCTCACCGGAGCAACGTTCGCTGCCGCGCATTTACCTCGAGCACAACACACCGCATGAACAGGCCACAGACACCCGGCATGTGGTGGATGATCCGGATATTTTGCTGGTGCATGTTACACATTATAACAGGTTGATGTGGGACAATAACCGTACGCCGGTGAAAGTGATAGAACATGGCGTAACGGACCCGCAGGTCTCCTACCGCGGCGATCTTCCGAAAGGGCTTGTGGTGATTAACCACCTCCCGCAAAGAGGCCGCTGCCTGGGCTGGGATATTTTCCGGGACGTAAGGGAGCAGGTGCCGCTTGATCTTGCAGGCATGGGCAACGGCGAGCACGGCATTGGTGAAGTGCTGCATCCGCAGCTGCCTGCATTCCGCAGCCGTTACCGTTTTCTTTTCCACCCGGTACGTCATACCAGCCTCGCCCTCGCCGTATGTGAAGCGATGATGCAGGGTATTCCGGTAGTAGGACTGGCCACCACGGAACTGGTAACGGTGATCCGGGACGGTTATAACGGGTACATACATACGAATATTGATTATCTCGCCGGAAAAATGCAAGCGTTGCTGGATGACGAACAGCTGGCGCACAGGATCGGCGAAGCCGGCAGACATACGGCCAGGGAGCGTTTCTGCATTCACCGGTTTACCAACGAATGGGAACATCTCTTCCAGGCGGTGACCTCCACCCCTGAAACAACCTTGACACAGGAATATTCAACTTTAACAGATCATATATGAAGACGCGGATAGCATTTATCAGTGAGCATGCTTCGCCATTGGCAGCATTGGGCGGCGTGGATGCGGGCGGCCAGAACGTATATGTCGGCGAGCTTGCCCGGCAGATGGCAAAGAAAGGATACCAGGTGGATATCTTCACCCGGCGCGAAAACCCGGCATTGCCCCGTTGCCTGCAATGGAACCAGCACATCAGGATCATTCACGTAGACGCAGGCCCGCCGGAGCCGGTGGAAAAAGAATTGCTGCTGCCCTTCATGGCCGCTTTCAGGGATGATATGCTGGCTTTCATCCGGCAGGAAAACATCCATTATCATCTTGTGCATGCAAACTTTTTTATGTCAGCGCTCGTAGCGATGGAATTGAAATCGATGCTGCACGTCCCGTTTGTGGTCACCTTTCACGCGCTGGGACGTGTGCGCAAGCTGCACCAGGGGGAGCAGGACCGGTTCCCGCCGGAAAGGATCGCGATAGAACAGGAAGTGATCCGGCAGGCGGACCAGATCATTGCGGAATGTCCGCAGGACAAAGAAGACCTCATAAACCTCTACCATGCGCCCGCCGGAAAGATCACCATGATCCCCTGCGGTGTGAATACGGAAGAGATGTACCCGGTAGACCGGCAGCTGGCGCGGATGCGCGTCAGGCTTTCGCAGGATGAATATGTATTGCTCCAGTTGGGGAGGATGGTGCCGCGGAAGGGAGTGGATAATGTGATCAGGGCCATAGCAAAGCTGCCGTACGCGGGAAAAAAAATCCGGCTGATCGTGGTCGGCGGTGAAGCGGAAGAGCCGGGCAAAGGCCCCAATCCCGAGATATGCCGACTGAAGCAGCTGGCAAAAGAACTCGGCATACAGGCTTCGGTCACCTTCGCAGGACGCAAAGGCCGCGATGAGCTGAAATATTACTACGCCGCCGCGGATATTTTTCTCACCACTCCCTGGTACGAGCCCTTCGGCATTACGCCCCTCGAATCCATGGCCTGCGGCACTCCCGTGATCGGTGCGGCCGTTGGCGGCATACAATACAGCGTGCAGGACGGTAAGACCGGCTGCCTGGTGCCGCCGCATGATCCTGAAGCGCTGGCGGAAAAGATATTCACCTTACTGAAAGATCAGCAACAGTTGCAGGAAATGGGAAAACAGGCTATCCGCAGGGTGCAGACGCTGTTTACCTGGCAGCATGTGGCGCATAAAATGTCAACCGTATACGAGCATATCATCACCCGTCACAATGTAGCCGTATCCGCTACGGTGCTGGAAGACCTCTCCGCGATCGACAAGGCGTTCGACAGCCTGATGACCGCGGTGGCGCTCAGCCGCAGGCAATTGCGCATTCCCCTGCGCGATGCGGCGCACCGCATGTGCAGATGCCTGCTGCAGGGAAAAAAGATACTGGTTTGCGGCAACGGCGGCAGCGCGGCGGAAAGCCAGCATTTTGCCGCGGAGCTGATGGGACGGTTTGAGATCCCGGACCGGCCGGGGTTGCCGGTCATCAGCCTGACGGCGGATACGGCCCTGCTCACCGCCTGGTCTAACGACTTCAGCTTCGACGACGTATTTGCACGGCAGGTGCGCGCACTCGGACGAAAGGGCGACATCCTGCTGTGCATCAGCACCAGCGGCAACTCCCCCAACATCCTCCGCGCCATGGAAGCCGCGCGGGAAATGCAGATCACCTGCATCAACCTGCTGGGAAAAGACGGCGGCGACGCGGCCGCTCTCGGAGAGATCAACATCATCGTTCCGTCCGCCAGCACGGTGCGCATCCAGGAAATGCAACTGCATGCGCTGCATACGCTTTGCATGCTGGTGGAACAACGGTTATACACGCCACGGCCGGCAAAGGAAACAACACAACCCGTGGCGGCATCACTGACATTATGAGAAAAGCGGTATTCATAGATAAAGACGGCACACTGGTGCGGAATGTTCCGTACAATTCCGATCCCGCGCTTGTAACGCTGGAACGGGGCGCCATTGAAGGGCTGCAGCTGTTGCATGCGCACGGCTATGCCCTCGTGGTGGCTTCCAACCAGTCCGGCATTGCGCATGGCTATTTCAGCGAAGAAGATTTTTTAGTGATGATGGAAAAGATGCTGGATATGTTACCGGTGGAGCTGGACGGGTATTTTTATTGTCCCCATCATCCCGAAGGCATCGTATCACCCTACGCCGTTACCTGCGGCTGCCGCAAGCCGCAGCCCGGCCTGTTGCTGAAAGCAGCGGGAACCTTGCAGATCGATCTGGATATGTCGTGGATGATCGGTGATATCCTGCACGACGTGGAAGCCGGCAAAAGAGCAGGCTGCAGAACGGTACTGATCGACAATGGCGGGGAAACGGAATGGGACCTCTCCGCCATCCGGCGCCCTGATTTCATAGCGTCCGACCTGCTGGAAGCCGCCACGCTTATCATTGAAAATGAAGATCAAAACTGACATTATGTACCATCAATTCATTACACGGTTCAACATACTCAGCATACTCGTTATCGGCGACCTGATGATCGATCGTTATCTGAAAGGCAGCAGCAGCAGGCTTTCCCCGGAAGGTCCCGTTCCCGTTGTGGATATAACGGACAGCTGCACTTCTCCCGGCGGCGGCGCCAACACGGCCGCCAACCTCTGTTATCTCGGCGCAAAAGTGACCTTTTGCAGCGTAACCGGTGATGATGAAGATGGAAAGATAGCTGCGCAGCTGTTGGAAGACGCCGGTATCCGGACCCGCATCATCCATGACCCGCAAAGGGCTACCATTGTAAAAACACGGGTGACGGCGGGCGGTCAGCTGCTGACGCGCTACGACAGTGGAACGGAAACCCCGCTGAATGCGGACGCGGACGCGGCGTTCATCACTTTGCTCCAACAGGAGTTTCCTCAATACGATGCCCTCGTGATCGCCGACTACAACAAGGGATTGCTGACGCCCGCCGTGATCCGCGCGCTGGAAGAATTGCGGCGGCAACATCCCGTATTCATTGCGGTAGACTCCAAACATGTGGACCGGTTCTGTCATCTGCAACCTTCACTGGTCAAGCCCAATTATACGGAAGCGATGCATTTGCTGCAGATGCGGGAGGATGCAGACAGGGTCGCCCAGGTACGGCAGTGCGGCGAAGCGCTGCACGCGATTACCCGCGCCACTATCACCGCAGTGACGCTGGATGAGGAAGGCGCCGTTATATTCCGCGGCCCTGAACCGGCATACCGCGCACAGGCGCTTCCTGTACAGCATCCCAACGTAGTAGGCGCCGGAGATGTGTACATCAGCGCATTTACACTGGCAAGCCTCTCCGGTGCGGACGTTCCCGCCGCCGCGGAGATCGCCGCTACCGCGGCCGCGGTAGCGGTCAGCAAAGCAAACACTGCATGCTGCACACAATCCGAATTGCAGGCTTACTTCTCCATGCAGCAAAAATGTATCACGGACCCGCAGCAGATCGCCGCCATCAGCAGGATGTACAAAGCGCAGGGGAAAAAGGTGGTGTTCACGAACGGCTGCTTCGACATCCTGCACAGCGGGCACGTGGCTTATCTCAATAATGCCCGGGCACTGGGGCACGTGCTCATCGTGGGCATCAACAATGATGACAGCATCCGGAGAATGAAAGGTCAGCACCGGCCCATCAACCCGCTTTCAGACCGCATGCAGGTGCTCGCGGGGCTGGAAGCGGTGACGCACATCATTCCCTTCGGGAACATGGCGGACGACACGCCCTGTGAACTGATTTCGATGATAGCGCCGGACATATTTGCCAAAGGCGGGGATTACCGGCTGGAAGATCTTCCGGAAGCTCCGCTGGTAAAAGAGCTGGGCGGCAACGTGACCATTCTGCCGCTGGTGCCCGGCCGTTCTACCAGCTCCGTGATCCGCCGCATTCATACCAATCCGCTTCTTAAAACAGTGTGACATGCTTGCATTTGAACGCATCCTGTGCATCCGGCTGGACAATATTGGCGACGTAGTGATGAGCAGTCCCGCTATCCGCGCGCTGAAAGAAACCTTTCAGGCGCATACCACGCTGCTCACTTCTTCCATGGCGGCGCCTGTTGCCGGCAGCATACCTGAAATAGATGAAACGATCATCTTCGACGTGCCATGGGTGCAGCAACCAAACAGCGAACATGATCTTCTGCAAATGGCGGCATTGCTGGAAGAAAAACGGTTTGACCTGGCGGTGATCTTCACCGTGTATAGTCAGAACCCGCTGCCCGCCGCCATGCTGGCCTATCTTGCACACATTCCCATCCGGCTGGCCTACTGCCGCGAGAACCCTTATCAATTGCTGACGCACTGGATTCCCGAACAGGAACCTTACCAGTTCATCCGCCACCAGGTGCGCCGGGACCTTGACCTGGTGGCTAACATCGGCGCGGATACAACGTCGGAAACATTGTCGTTGTCCATAAATGAAGACCGGTGGCAGCACATAAGGGAACTGCTGCTCCATTATGGCGCGGACCCGTTCAAACCCTGGATCATATTACATCCCGGCGTCAGCGATGCAAAGCGGCAGTACCCCCTGGAAGAATGGATCAAAACAGGCCGGTTGCTGAAGGAACAGTTACAGCTGCCGCTGCTGATCACCGGCAACCTGCAGGAAAGAGAACAGGCGCAGGAATTACAGGAAGCTATCGGGGATGGATGTTACAATATAGCCGGGGAGCTGGATATCGAGGATTTTATTGTGCTGCTCCGCCACAGCCGGCTTGTGATCTCCGTGAACACCGGCACCGTACACCTCGCCGCTGCAATGCAAACGCCGGTGATCGTATTGTATGCATTGACCAATCCGCAGCATACGCCATGGAAAGTGCCTTCTTCCGTGTTATACTTTGATGTGCCGGAGGCTTTGCGCAGCAGGAACGAAGTGGTGCGGTATGTGTATGATCTTTGCAAGCAGGAGCAATATCCGCTGGCATCTCCGGAAAACATTCTGCAGCAGGCGAAGGATTTGTCGCAATTCGCGGAAACGCTGTTGAATTAAACGCCTTCCAGCACAGCATTTGCTTCCTGCACCACCGTTTCATAATTCTGTTCCTTCGTCCAGTCCACCATATGATGCAGTCGTTTATCAGACGGCGCCCAGCGCAGCGGCTCACCGTCCATACTAATGATCACGCTCCGCGTTTTTACCGCCGCGGCCAAATGCGATACACCTGTGCAATTGGAAAAGAGCGCCCCCGCCTGCCGGATCAGTACCGCCAGGCCGCCCAGCGATGTTTTACCCGCCAGGTTCACTGCGTTAGCGTGCATCATGGATTGCACCTGCGCTGCCAGTCCCGCTTCGGAAGCCGTTCCGGTGATCACAATGCTCCATCCGCGGCCAGCGAAATGATCCGCCAGCGACGCGAAGTACGCCGGCGGCCATTGCCGCGTTGCACCGCGTGATCCCGGGTGTACACAGATATATTCACCGCTGCCGTAAGGCAAATCCAGTTTACGGAAATCGTCATAATCCTCCTCCGTCAAAGGAAATTCCAGTTCCTCACCTTTCAGCGGTATGTTCAAATGCTCCATCAGGCGAAGATGCCGCTGCACCTCGCTGAGATGATCAGGGTAACGGATGAAAGTACAGGTATCCGGACAATATTTATCCGACTGGCAGAAACCGGCCACAATACCGGCGCCCAGCTTCTCCATCAAAGGATTTACGATATTGCCATTGCCCTGCATCTGCAGCAGCAGGTCGAACCGGTGCGCCTGCATTTGCTGGATAAAGGCCATCACCTTCTCCGGATCTACCGGCTGCTGCTCGGGAAGACCGGGGTAAGCGGGGAAAACGATCAGCTCGTCTATATAAGCAGCAAACCGTTTTACGAACGCTTCCGCCCAGGGCAGCCCGATCAGCGAGATGTGTGCAGCGGGGAACGCGGCGCGCAGGGCACGGAACGCAGGCACCGCACAAAGCATGTCGCCCAGCTGCAATGCCCGGAAAACGGCAATTTTATGGATCAGGTACAACATCTTACCAGAGCAACACCTTATACTTCCAGGAACCGTACCAGTTCCAGTACACGGATAAAAAAGGAATACAGGCGGAGGTGACGATCATTTCCAGCACATGCGGCCAGGCATGCGACGTATAACGAAGGCGCTTCAGTACAAAATGCGTCAGCAGTATGACCCATATGCCTAAAAGCATCAGCGCCGGTATGTAACCGCCCAGCACAAGGGCCACCACCGCACCGGTGATGGAAAAGATCATGGCGTAGTAATTAAACGGCGGCCGTTCATGAATGCGGTGGCGATAAAGCGCGGGATATTTTTTGAACAGCAGGGCGTTGAACATCGCTTTCTTTTGCTCGAACAGGCTCACGCCCCAGCGTGCTTTTCTTACCGGGTGCACCACGATCGCCTCCGGCAGCGGCTGTAAAGGAATATGTTGCTGGCTGATGGAAAATTGCAGATCGCTGTCTTCCCGCCATGCCATTTCAAAACGTTCGTCGAAGCCGCCCGTTTGTTCCAGTATCTTCCGGCTGCAGGCGCAGTTGGCCGTTACAAATTCGGCCTTCTCAAGCTGCGCCGTGTTCCATTCGTAGTCTGTCGGCTGGTCTGCTGACAAGGGTACGATAACGCGGCCGGAGAAAACCGGGGCATCCGGCCACTGGTAGGCTTCCCAGAGGTTTTCCAGCCAGAGGGGGTCCGGCACGCAATCATCATCCGTAAAAGCGATCAGTTCCCCCGACGCCAGCTTCCATCCCCTGTTACGGGCAGCGGCCGGGCCTCTCTTCCTGTCAAGCGGAATGTATTCAATATCCAGCAGACCGGTATGCTTCCAGCTCACCACCACCTCTTTCGTAAGCCGGTCCGGCCCGTCGCTGACAATGATCACTTCAAAGGCATCGCGGCCAATGGTCTGGTGCGCAAGCGCCTTGATGCAGTCCATCAGCAGCAACGGCCTTTTGTAAGTAGGGATCACAACAGATATCCTTGTTTCCATACGCTGCGGTTTTATTTTTCCACGAGATAGCTGCCCATCACCAGCGCATCGAACGGCGACGACCAGAAACATTCCAGTGCGTCACGCGGTGTGCATACGATGGGTTTGCCGAGAGTATTGAACGAAGTATTGATGATAACGGGAACGCCTGTACGTTCTTTGAATGCTTTCAGCAGATCATAGTAGCGCTCGTGCTGCTGGCGATTGACGGTCTGTATACGGGCGGTGCCGTCCACATGGCAAACGGCGGGGATCTTGTCCGCCTTCTCCGGTTTTACTTTAAAAACGAACAGCATAAAAGGCGAATACTCCGCTCTTTCGAACCAGTCGCGGGCATCTTCTTCAAGCACGGCGGGCGCAACAGGCCGGAAATCTTCCCGGTCCTTTACTTCATTCAATTTTGCCTGCATGTCCGCCGAAAGCGGGGAAGCTAGGATGGAGCGGCTGCCCAGCGCTCTGGGGCCGAACTCCATCCTCCCCTGGTACCATCCTATGATCTTGTTCTGCACCAGCAGATCAGCCGTTTCACCCGCCACATCTTCCAAACGCCGGTAGGGCACCTTCGCCCATTTCAGGAAGGTCCTGATCTCTTCGTCCTGGTACTCGGGTCCCCAATATGCGTGATCCATACAAAAGGCCCGTTTTTCCGTTTTGCGCAGCTGCGCGTCCGTCCACAAAGCCGCCCCAAGCGCTGTGCCCGCATCGCCGGACGCAGGCTGCACCCATATCCCGTCAAAAATACCCGCGTCCCTGATCGTAGCATTCAATACGCAGTTCAGCGCCACGCCCCCTGCAAAGCAGAGGTTGGATGCGCCTGTTTCCCGTTGCAGCCAGCGGGACAGCTCCAGCACCGATTCCTGCAGCACCACCTGCAGCGAATGCGCAATATTGAAATGATGCAATGTAAATGGCTCGCCCTTCTTCCGGGGCGGACCAAACTGTTCGGTAAATTGTTCCTCCTCGATCATATAACGGCCATGGTCCATCAAATGCACCATATCCCTGAATTCCTTTACGAACACCGGTTTCCCGTAAGAAGCCAACGCCATCACCCGGTATTCGTCCGAAGAATGCAAAAAGCCGAGATAGCTCGTCACCTGTTCATACAACAATCCAAGCGAGTGCGGCATATCCACCTGCGATATCCGCCGCATGTCATTCCCCTTGCCCATATTGAACGTGGTCGTGGCTTTCTCCCCTCTCCCGTCGATGGTCATCACCGCCGCTTCCTCAAAGGGCGAAGGCAGGAAAGCGCTGGCGGCGTGGCAGGTATGATGCTCCACGAAATGCCACTGCTCCGGCCGCAACGCCGCGCCTTTGAACCGCTGCTGCAGATGATGCGGATAGCCGTCTACCAGCTGCCCCGGCGCATTGATGATCGCCGAAAGGAACAGCGGGTCCCAGGGCGACTTCCATTTTTCCTGTATCAGCTTTTCCGATGGCTTCAACGGAAGGGTCACCCGGCCGGATTGCAATTCGGGCGAGTCCATCAGCAGGTAAGGATCAAAAGAATAGGAAACATGGTCTACTTCCTCCAGGTGAATGCCCGCTGTTTGCAGGCAGTAATCGATCGCATGAAAGGGTAGTTCGTAAGCGGAGAAAGGGATAGGTCTTTTACCATGTTTGATGTGGGTGAATCTTTCGTCTTCCACCGCGGCGATCAGTTGCCCGTCCTTCACCAGGCAGGCCGCGGAATCATGGAAAGCTGCATTAATACCGAGCGTATACATTTGTTCTCTGTTTATACAAAGAGGCGCGCAAAACTGTGCCATGCGGTGTTATGGTTGACAGCTATGGATTTTGGGGTGGATGCGCTACACTGCCGGGTGGATGTTGCGCAGTTGTTCGGGAAACCCGAAGCGGTTGTTCGGAAAGCCCGTGGACGCATTCCCCTGCCTGCCATGATCGTTCATGATGCCAAGGGAAGCTACGAAGCGGAACACGGAAGCGGTTATTTTAAACCCCGGAGCAGTTGTTTCGGAAGTCCCGAAAACGTCGTTTAAAAATAAAAAGCGTCTTTTATACCCTTATTTTGACCAATTATGTATCTTGCCATGAAAGAGCAGATAGTTTGCTTTATCTTTCATTTTCAGTTCCACGATGCTAAATCGATTTAGTAAGAAAGAAAAATTGATCAAAACAAACCGACACGTCACAGCATGAAGCAATTACTACTGATTCCGTTAGGAAGTTTTGTCCTCCACCAGGCACAAGCCCAGTCCCCTATCCGCCAGGTTGACCCGGTAAACTTCTCCCAGGTGCAGATCACCGACTCCTTCTGGAAACCGAAGCTGGAAAAGGTAGCCACGGTGACCATCCCCGTCTGCATCGAGCAGTCGGAAGTAAAAACGCGGCGGATCGACAACTTTGAGCGCGCCGCCCGGAAAAAAGGCGAAAAGCACGAAGGCATGTATTATGACGACTCCGATGTTTACAAAGCGCTGGAAGCCATTGCTTACTCACTGAAAAACCACCCGGACCCGGCCGTTGAGAAGAAAGCGGACGAATGGATCGACAAGATCGCGGCGGCGCAGGAGCCGGACGGGTATCTCAATACTTATTATACACTAACGGGGCTGGATAAACGCTGGACCGATATGGAGAAGCATGAGGACTACTGCGCCGGCCACCTCATTGAAGCCGCCATCGCCTATTATAATACCACCGGCAAAAGAAAGCTGCTGGACGTGGCCATCCGCTTCACCGATCACATCGACCGGCAATTCCGCATTCCCAATAAACCCTGGGTAACCGGCCACCAGGAAATAGAACTGGCGCTCGTAAAGCTCTACCGCACCACCCAGGATAAAAAATATCTGCTGCTGGCGGACTGGCTCCTGCAGCAACGCGGACACGGTCACGGCGTGGGCAAGATCTGGGACGACTGGAAAAGCCCGCAATACTGCCAGGATGACCTGCCGGTTGCCGACCAGCGCGAGATCAAAGGGCACGCCGTGCGCGCCATGTACCTTTACACCGGCATCGCGGACGTGGCAGCTGTGAACAACAACCCCGCCTACCTGCCCGCGATGAAAAGTATCTGGGAAGACGTGGTGTACCGTAATATGTATATCACCGGCGGCATCGGCTCTTCCGCGCACAACGAAGGCTTTACGACGGACTACGACCTGCCGAACGAAACCGCCTATTGCGAAACCTGCGCCTCCGTAGGCATGGTGTTCTGGAACCAGCGGATGAACCTGCTGACCGGCGACGCCAAATATATGGACGTGCTGGAACGCAGCCTTTACAACGGCGCACTGGACGGCCTTTCACTCAGCGGCAACCGCTTCTTTTACGCCAACCCGCTCGCCTCCCACGGCAAATACGGGAGAAGCGAATGGTTCGGCACCGCCTGCTGCCCTTCCAATATTTCCCGGCTGATCGCTTCGCTTGGCGATTACATCTACGCCAAAACAGATGACGCCGTTTGGGTGAACCTGTTCGTAGGCAGCAACACCACCATCCCGCTCAAAAAAGGAACTATTAAAATATCGCAGGAAACAAAATACCCATGGGATGGGAACGTTACCATCCGCGTATCGCCGGACCGGAAAACGAAACACAAGCTGATGGTGCGCATCCCCGGATGGGCGCAGGACGAGCCCGTGCCCGGCGAAACCTATTTCTATCTGCGTTCCGCGAAAACAAATTTTACATTGACCGTCAACGGCCAACCCGCTGATTATACCATGCAGCACGGGTATGCGGCGATAGACCGGGTATGGAAAAAAGGCGATGTGGTGCAGCTTGATCTGCCAATGGAAGTACGGCGCGTAGCGGCCAGCGACAGTGTGAAAGCAGACAAAAACAGGGTGGCCCTGCAACGCGGCCCGCTCGTGTATTGCGTGGAGCATCCGGACAACAACGGCAAAGTGAGCAATATCCTGCTCACGGACGACCTGCAATTCTCTACCAGCTTCGACCCGTCACTGCTGAACGGCGTGGTGAAGGTACAATGCGAAGCTCCCGTAGTGAAAGCCGGCGCGGACGGCATCTCCATACAGACCGTCAAAGAAAAGATCACCGCTATTCCGTACTACGCCTGGGCCAACCGCGGCGAAGGCGAAATGCAGGTATGGATGCTGCGCAAATTATCTAATGTAGTACTACAATAAACCCGTTTACAGTATATCAAAATTTAACTACGCTATGAATTGGCAAAATGTCAGAAAATTATTCGCTTGCCTGCTGCTGTCGCAGCCTGTTTTTGCACAGGTGGAGAAAGTGCCGGCCTACCCCCTGATCACCCACAACCCATACTGGTGCATCTGGTCATTCAGCGATACGCTGAACGCCAGCACCACCAGGCACTGGACGGGTACCAGCCACTCCATGATCGGCATCCTGAAAGTGGACGGCAAGAACTACCGCTTCCTCGGGAAAGACGAAAAACCGTTTAAAACCGTACTGGCCGCATCCGACGAAAAACCTTACGAATTCAGCTACACGGAAACACAACCGGCGGACGGCTGGATGAATGCATCCTTTAATGACAGCCAGTGGAAAAAAGGCGCCGCGCCTTTCGGGGATGATGAACGTACCGCCAAAACACCCTGGAAAAGCCGCAACCTCTGGGCCAGGAGAACATTCACATTGTCCGGTTCCGTTCCCGAAAAGCTGTACCTCAAACTACAGCACGACGATAACGTGAAAGTATATCTGAACGGAGAGCTGGCATACCAGCACACCGGCTGGAACCACCGTTTCGACTACATCCCGGTAGACGACGCCATCAAAAGCAAACTGAAGAAAGGCAAAAACTTGCTGGCCATTCACGTGGAAAACACCGCCGGCGGCCGCCACCTGGACGCGGGACTGAGCACCGAATTCCCCGAAAGCGGACAACCGGTATTGCTCGCGGAACAAAAAAGCGTGAACGTCACCGCCACACAAACACAATATGAATTTACCTGCGGCGGTGTGGACCTGTCCCTCACCTTCACTTCCCCCCTGCTGATCAAGGACCTGGACGTACTGGCAAGGCCGGTATCCTACGTTACTTTTTCCGCGAAATCGACAGACAACAAAGAACATAACGTGCAATTGTATTACGGCGCGTCTACAGACATCGCTGTGAATACTCCTTCCCAGGAAGTAAAAGCCGAAAAATATACCAACGGCAAGCTGACCGTACTGAAAGCCGGTACCGTAGCGCAGCCGGTGTTGCAGAAAAGAGGAGATGACCTGCGCATCGACTGGGGTTACCTGCACATTGCCGCGCCCGCTTCCGCACAGGTAAAGCAAAGCATCGGCAACAGCGCCGCCTCCATCCTGCAATTTACCTCCAACGTAAAAGCAGCGCCGGTAACCACCGGTAAATCCCTCATGCTGAACACCGTGTTCAACCTCGGCAAAGTAGGCAGCACGGCGAAAGAAGAAAAGCTGCTGCTGGGTTACGACGATGTGCTCGGCGTACAGTTCTTCCAGCAGAACCTTAAATCCTGGTGGGCCATGCAGCCCGGCACTACTATCGAAAAAGTGATGGCGCAGGCGTACAATGAATATGAAAAGGTAATGGCGCAATGCGATGCGCAGGATAAAGAAATTTATAACGATGCGGTGGCCGCAGGCGGCGAGAGCTACGCCAAACTTTGCGTGGCGGCATACCGCCAGAGCATTGCGGCGCATGCGCTGCTGAAAAGCCCCCAGGGCGAGATCCTCTTCCTCTCCAAGGAGAACTACAGCAACGGTTCCATCAATACGGTGGACGTTACCTATCCATCCGCACCGCTCTACCTCGCCTACAATCCCGATCTGCTGAAAGGCATGCTCAACGGCATCTTCTATTACAGCGAAAGCGGCAAATGGAAAAAGCCCTTCCCCGCGCACGACCTCGGCACCTACCCGCTCGCTAACGGCCAGACCTATGGGGAAGACATGCCTGTGGAAGAATCCGGCAACCTGCTGATCCTCACCACCGCCATCGCACACGCGGAAGGCAATGCGGAATACGCGCGCAAACACTGGAAGGTGCTCACCACCTGGACGGATTACCTCGCCAAAGAAGGGCTCGATCCCGCCAACCAGCTTTGTACGGACGATTTCGCCGGCCATCTTGCCCGCAACGCCAATCTCTCCGTGAAAGCCATCGTAGGCGTGGGCGGTTACGCGAAAATGGCGGAAATGCTCGGTGAAAAAGCTACGGCGGAGAAATACAAGGCCATCGCGAAAGACATGGCCAACAAATGGCAACAGCTGGCCGACGCAGGCGATCACTACGCCCTCACGTTCGACAACAAAAATACCTGGAGCCAGAAGTACAACCTCGTATGGGACCGGATACTCGGACTGGAGCTGTTCCCCCAATCCGTATACGACAAGGAAATGGCCTACTACCTGAAGAAACAAAATACCTACGGCCTGCCGCTGGACAGCCGGAAAACCTACTCAAAATCCGACTGGATCCTGTGGACGGCTAACCTGACCAACAACCCGGAACATTTCTCCACATTAACGGCGCCCGTGTACAAATACATGATAGAAACCCCGGACCGCGTACCGTTAAGCGACTGGCACGAAACCACCGACGGGAAGAAAGTGGGCTTCCAGGCAAGAAGCGTGGTAGGTGGATATTTCATCAGGGTGATGGATGATAAATGGGCTAAATAAAATTGAACGAATGAAAATGTTCGCCATCCGGGCATTACATTCGGCCCGTAAACAATAAAACTGAACGAATGAAACGATGGATGTTGATCGCGCTCCTGGCATGCAGCATGCCGGGATGGGCACAGGAAAAAAAGACAGCCGGCAACCCGGTTTTCCCCGGTTGGTACGCCGATCCCGAAGGCATTGTTTTCGGTAAGCAATACTGGATATTTCCCACGTATTCCGCGCCGTATGAACAACAGGTGTTCTTCGATGCGTTCTCTTCACCGGACCTGGTGCACTGGACGAAACACCCCCGCATCCTGGATAACCAGCGTGTCAAATGGGCGAACCGCGCGATGTGGGCGCCCGCCGTCATCAAAAAAGGTAAAAAATACTTCCTCTTTTTCGGTGCGAACGACATGCACAAAAAAGGGGAAGGCGGCATCGGCGTAGCCGTAGCGAAAAAACCCGGCGGTCCTTACAAAGACTACCTCGGCAAACCGCTCATCGATGAAGTGATCAACGGCGCACAGCCGATCGACCAGTTCGTGTTCCAGGACAAGGACGGTGAATATTATATCTATTACGGTGGATGGGGCCACTGCAATGTGGGGCATCTGAAGAAAGACTTCACCGGTTTCATTCCTTTTGAAGACGGCAGCATCTTTAAGGAAGTGACGCCCAAAGATTATGTAGAAGGCCCTTTCATGTTCATCCGTAATGGAAAATATTACTTCATGTGGTCGGAAGGCGGATGGGGCGGCCCGAACTACCGCGTGGCCTATGCCATTGCGGATTCCCCGATGGGACCGTTCGAGCGCATCGGCACGATCCTTCAGCAGGACACGGCAATTGCCACCGGCGCGGGCCATCACTCCGTTATCCAGGTGCCCGGCAAAGACGAATGGTATATCGTGTACCACCGCCGCCCGTTGGGTAAAAAAGGCGCCAATGAAAGGGAAACATGTGTGGATGTCATGAAGTTTGACGCAGACGGGAAGATCATTCCCATAAAAATGACTTTTGAAGGCGTAGCGCCACGGCCGCTATAAGCAGCATATACCACGTTTACAGAAAGAAGGCTGTTCCACCGGGAACAGCCTTCGCTTTTCAGGCATGGTATATGTGCAGGTTGTATAGATCAAAACGATCTGCCATGCTCGAAATTATCATTGCTGTTATAGCGATCGTCATATTGCTGGCCGCGTATATCGCTATAC
Source organism: Chitinophaga cymbidii (assembly GCF_007992715.1). Taxonomy (GTDB): domain Bacteria; phylum Bacteroidota; class Bacteroidia; order Chitinophagales; family Chitinophagaceae; genus Chitinophaga; species Chitinophaga cymbidii. The sequence goes on along the minus strand of NZ_BKAU01000002.1, from coordinate 310,769 downwards.
AAGGCCTCAAAAAGAAGAAAAAAGGCGATGACAAGCTGATCAACCGCTCCGTTCCACCGCTGGAACCGGACAATAAAAAAGCCGGTGGCGGAACACCGCGGGAAACCTATCCCGGAAGCTGACCGTGCAGCCATCCCTGAAACCTCGAAACAGCCCCTTATCTTCCACCCCAGACAAGAAGGGTAACAAATTCCCCTGCCCGTTGATATATGCCTGATATGCCGCCGATGGTGGTGTTATTCCTGTTTAAAACTAGGCATATGAAAAATCGGTTAACTCTTTTGATGCTCCTGTTTGCACCCGCCGCCTTTGCTCAAGGGCAACCCGGCAGTAAAAAAGCGGAAGGTCCCGTTATCTCGCTCGGCGGAGGCATCGCGCAAACAACATCCACTTATCTCAAAGACAGCGCCTTCTTCGGCAACGGTCCACGGTTGACAGGCAATGTGTTTATCCCTGTTTTCAAACCGGCCCCGGCCCTTTCGCTGGGCCTTGATGTGGCTGGCAGCTATACATGGTTGAAAGCGGACAACAGCCTTTCGTTCGTGCAAAAAAATTACCGGCTGACGGAAGGCGCTATCAGTCCTTCCGCACCGGAGGGTGTGAAGAACAGCCGCGCGTTTTCATTCTCGGCAGGGCCACAGCTGCAATGGAGCGCCGGCCGCTTTTTCATTTCTCCGGGTATCAGGCTCGGCTATACGAATGTGTCGCGCGGAGGATTCAGCATCGGTGATTCCATAACTCCGTCCAGCGCGTTTGACCGTAAACGTTATATTACTTTCTTTTCGGTGGATGAAACGGCGGCGGGCGGCCTCACGGTGGCGCCGCAGCTGAAAGCGGGCCTGCGGATCGGCAGGCATTTGTCGCTGTGGGCCGGCGCAGAATATGTAAGCGGCCCCGCTATCACAACTACCAGCACCTACTGGCAGCCCCTGGGCGAGCCGGTGGATGGCGCCTACAATTATGGGCAGTATGTGGAAGGGAAAGCCATTACCCGCAGCGTTGAATCGAAACTGTCTTCGTTCGGATTGCAGGGCGGGATTGCGTTCCATTTGCCCGGTGGGAAAACGCGGGACGGCGGCGTGGAAAAACCGCTCTTGCAGTCCACGGAGCAACAGCCCGTCCCGTCACAACAAAAAGACCCGCAAAGAAAACAAACCGCCACAGCGCCCGTCATCCTCTCCCCCGACCGGCACATGACCGCCAGTCTGCATAACGGCCACCTGTTCTTCCATTACATTCCTTCCGATTTCCCTCAATCCGGCATGAAGCTGATCATCTGGAAGATACAGGAAGGACGCAGGATAAAGGTGTTGGAAGACACCTGGCTCAACGGATGGAATGGCGCGGTAAAAGGCGAACAGCTGAAAGCAGACAAATCCGGCGTCAGCCGCTATGAAGCGCAGCTGACCGCTTTCTATCACCCGGCGGCCGGAATCAAATCAACCAATAAAAGCATCTTCCTCGCGGCTTCCGTTCCTGTTTATGAGAACAACGGGAACAGTAATATCGCCGCCTTCAATATCCAGAATAATTGTACTGTGGACCATGCTTTTTCGCTGGATAGCACCAAATGCATCGGCGGCGATACCATCCGCGTATACGGGCATGCCAACATCCTGCCGAACAGCGCGGGCGTTACATCCGCCATTATTACCTTTGATCCCGTCTTCCTCGAAACCACGACCAACACACAGGTGACGCCGGTAAACATACAACCCGCCAATCCGTTCACCGTTACAACAAATAGTACTTCTTTCAGCTTCGACGTGGTGGGTGACATGTGCAACAAGCAACTGCGGGTGTTCTACGATTTTTCCTACCAGTGCCCGACCCTGAGCGTGCCGGCGCACATTCCCTGTGCGGATACGATCAGCCTGCCCTGCTGCATCTGTACTTATTGCGATGATCCCGCGAACATGAACATCGTTACCGGGGCGCAGTCGTTTACCCTCGTTAACACCGGTGAAGCAGCCATCAGCCAGCAATTCACCGTTACGCCCAAAAATATCACGAAGGTAACGGCGCAAATCGTTTACATCGGTGAGTCCAATATTGATCCGGCCTGCCGCGACTGCGCAAAAGATGAAAGCGCTGTCTATCATTTTACCGGCAGCAACCAGGCGCAATGGAACGGCGGCGGCCAGATCAACGGCGCTCCGTCACCGGCCAAGATCATTCAATGGGATTGCAACAACCAGGGGGACCTTGCCCTGAACATGCACATCGCGCTCCCGGGGCTGGCGCAGCTGGACTGCTGCCGGCGGGACATCAGGATATGCATCCGCTACACCTTTACGGACAAGGACTGCAAGACCTGTGAGCGGCTGGTATGTTATGAAGGAACACAAATCCCGAAACACTAACGATTAAAACCTGACAGATGAAAAAGTTGATCACGATACTATTGATGCTTTGCGCTTTTACGGCCAGTGCGCAGCAGGTAGGGCTTTCACTGGCGCCGCAGGGCTCGCAGCCTTATACAGCAGGCAACAGCTTCCAGGTGTTTGCAAATTACAATTACAGTAATATCACGGGAAATGTGGAAGTTTCCGTCATTTATAATTCCGCTGTGCTGTCATTTTGCGGAAGCCCGTCTTTCCCCTATTCCCACGTCACTACAACCCTCACGCCCACTACGAAGAAGATCACCTATACGTTTCCCGCTACGGCAGGCAACAACCAGACGGGCGTGATCATGATATGCTTTAACTACATCTGCCCGCAGACCTGCTTCGGGCAGAATATCAGCGCCACGTTCAACGGCACGATCAGCGCACCGGCGCATTCGCTGACCAGCAATGCCGCCGCACAAACGGTGAACGCTGTGGTGAATAACAACTGGACGGGGCAACATACTTTCTACAGCTACAATCAGCTCACCAATGAAGTCACCTTCAAGGTTACGGTGTACGGCAGCTCCTGCTTCAGCACCAACAATCCGTTCTTTGTTGTAAACCCTTCGGCGGGAACACTCGTGAGCGCCACCGACGCCACCGTAAGCGGCAATACCTTTACACCGCTCAATGCGACCACGTTCAGCCCCGGCAGCTCGTACACCTACTATTACACGATCAGGGTGCCCTGCGACGTTGTAAATACCCTGCTTACCAGCAACATTACCCTGAAAGGGGACAACTGCAACAACAGCAATGTGACCATCCGGCAGTATCCTGCCGCTTCCCATCTGTTGCCGGCGCAGACGGGCGCATCGCCCAGCGCAACAATAGCGGTGCAGGCATTTAACGGTTATTTCCGTTTGCGTGTTGCCAACAACGGCAACACACCGCTGAACACTTTGATCAGCAATACGCTTCCGCCCGTCAAAACAAACTTTGTACAATTCAATTCTACCACACAATCCACCGGGCTGAACGTCAACCTGCAATATTTTGACTGCGGAAATATTCCCTCCGCCATTTATCCGCTGACAGCGGGCAACTCCAACAGCACACCGCCGGTATATGCAACAAAAGCAGACATCACGGTCAACAACCTGCAACCGGCGCAGGAAGCGATATTTTTCATCTATTACGATCTGACCAACTCCTGTGCCGGCATGCCTACGCAGTCTTCTTATACCATCAACACAACGCTGACCTATCAATGTACCGCCGAAGGGCTTGCAAATGTTTGCCAGGTCTGCGATCCGGGAACAGAAGACACCTCCGGCTCCGCGACCTACACCCTGAGCCCGAATATTGCCTGCATCCCGCAAAGTTCTCCATCCGGTTGCTTTGAACCGGGAGATACCGTCAACATTTGCCTGAAATTCAGAAACACAGGAACGCTCGGCCTGAATAACGGCGTATTGAATTATACGTTGACCAATGCATTATCTTTTGTTCCGGGGTCGGAAGTCTTCACCGGGTTTTCCTCCAACCCTGTTTATCAGCCCGGCACTTCTGTCAAATGGGACCTCCCGCCGATCCCCACAGGCCAAACGGTCTACGGCGTATGTTTCAAAGCGGTAGTGACGCAAACGGCGCCGTACGGAGGCCAGGTGCTGAACTTTTCAGTTACCGGCACAGGATATAACGGCTCCGGCAGCTGTCCATTTGTAGTGAATATCTGCGCCCTGCCCATGGCGGAAGTGGAAAAGCTGGTAAAAGGCAACCTCGATGCCACATTCAGTACTAACGGGAACGGGCATCCGGGATCTGTGGTCACCTACCAGGTAACGGTAAAAAATACCGGCAATACGCCGATCGACAGCATTGTGCTGATCGACCGGATGCCATTTGTAAATGACCGCACCATCATGGCCTGCGCCCCGCGCAACAGCCAGTTCGCGGTGTTCCCCACCGGTCCCATCACCATTCCCGGTGCAACCGTAACCTATTCCTCCACGCCGAATGTAGCGAGCAACTGGATCACCGCCGCCACGTCCTGCGCGGCTCCCGGAACGTTCAGTCCCACGTTTGCGCCCAATAACCTCAAGATCGAACTGCCGGTGACGATCGCGCCGGGCAATACGGAGGTATTTACTTTCACGGCGCAGGTGCCTGCCAATGCTGCACCGGGACAAATGGCCTGCAACAGCATCGGGATGATCTGCCGGTTCGTTGCCAACAATAATATTGCGTCCGCTTTAAATCCTGTTGAATCCAACGTGGTTTGCCTCACGGTGCAGGAGCGCGTGGAACCGCCGCCGCCCTGCGAGCCCTGCAAGGATCTCGTAACGGCAGCTTCCGGCACGCAGGGGCAGATCAGCAAACAGGACGATCATTACCTTCTCTCCGCCGGCGTGGATTTCAGCATCAGCAAACCGGTGCAGGAAGTGCGGATCAGCCTGGCCAACCTGGATTACTCCTGGGAAAACAAGGGCTGCGCGGACTGCCAGGTGCCCGCCATCGGCCGCGGATGTCTTTTCCCGCAAAGCGCCACGCAAACTATCGGGGGGCTGGTATGGGATAACTACTCGAATGCGCCGTTGCCGCCCAACGCCAACATCGACGAATGTATGGAGGAGCTGATCTGGAAGCTCGGCTCCGCCGCGCCCGCGGGCACTTACAACGTTCCGCTGCAGATCAGCCTGCCCGCGCCTACCGTTCCCGAGTGCTGCGCGTTGCAGATCAAAAGCATCTGTCTCCGCATAACATTTAAAGACAAGGATTGCAATACCTGCGACACCGTGATCTGCATCCGCCCGGCAACGGAACCTGATTGCTGCCGCGGCGGCAGATGGACGGCCAACAGCATCGCATGGGGCCTGGTATCTCACAACCCCGATGTGGCTTTGGCAAAAAAGGAGAAGACAACCATCACCGGTCCCGTTGCGGCAGCCAGCAAGATCAACGCAAAGTGCGATACAACGTACCGGCTTTCCAGCAGCGTGGCGTATTCCTTCTTCGCAAAATATATCTGTGGCGGATCCGCATGTCCGCAGAACATGGAGCTTTCCATTGTTGGCCCCAATACGAACATTACCCAGCAGCTGATCAATACGCCTTATACGCATACGTTCAGCCAGCCGGGTACGTATACCGTCAGCTATACCGCCTACTGCGGTGGAAAAGTCTGTGAAGTATGCCGGTACAAAGTGGTAGTGAAAGGTGGGGTGACCGGAACGCCGTTGCCGGCAGAGAAATAAAGGGATGTTTGATGTAAAAAGGCTGGCAGGTTGCTGTCAGTCTTTTTATGATTCAACTTGGGAACGTTCCCTTATCCAAACATGATGATATATTACCGCGGTCTTTCATCAACTGAACAGAATAGCTATTTTAGTGCGTAGAGAAAAATTCCACGTTCAACTATGCAAAAATATTTCCTTCTTCTGTTCACTGTTCTGCTGTCCGCCACCGCAGCAACAGCGCAAGATCCCTTTCAACCTTACCTCAATGGCGAAGCCCCCAGGATCATAAAAGAGCTGGGCGAAACAACGCAGGGAAACGTAAAGATCAGGGAGCTGGTATTTCACTCGCGTGATGTGCAAACGCCGGAAGGCAGCGTTCCGAATGAAATATTCGCCGCCATTGTGCGGCCCCTGGCGCCGGGGAAATATCCCGGACTGATGGTGTATCATGGCGGGGGAGGGAATGCCGAGATCAACAGGGCCAAACGATGGGCGGCGCAGGGATATATCGTGATGGTGCTGGACGAGCCCGGCGTGGCGAACCCGGAGAAAGTAAGCGAATTCACAACAGGCGCATGGAAAAAATACAAGTATGCCGCCAACCGCTTCCGGGTAACGCCGGACGCTTCTGCCAGCACGATATTCGAAGGTGTGCTGGCCTCGCTGCAGGCTTTATACCTGCTGCGGGCGCAGCCGGATGTTATAAAAGACCGCATCGGCATAACGGGCGTTTCCTGGGGCGGATATATGACCACCATGATCAGCAGCCTCGCCAATAAATACATCCGCGCATCCTTTTCAGTATATGGTTCGGGCTTTTATGATGAAGGTTCCGCTTTTCAAAAAGAGCTGAACGCGATCGCTCCGGCCGACCGGGAAACCTGGCTGAAATACCTCGATGCGGGGCGCAGGGTGCGCAGCATCAGAACACCGTTTTTCCTCGCCGCCGCGGCGAATGATTTTTTCTTTCATCCGCCTGCCGTGATGAAAACCTTGTTATCCATGAAAAACGGACAGGTGAACCATCTTTTCGGACCTAATGCGAGCCACAAGATATTGCTGCTTGGGGGGAACATGAAACCGGATTCCATGCGCCCGGGGTCGGTGGAAATGGAGCTGGCCTGGTTTGATTATTATCTGAAGGATAAAGGCCAGCCGATGCCCGTAGTCACAAAAGCCGAACAGCAATCCGGGGCGTTCCGGTTCCGCGTGAAAAGCCCGCTGCCTGTTACGGACGCCAAAGTGTATTACAGCTTTGCGGATACCACCTGGCCAAAACGTGTATGGGTGCCCATTGCCGCCGCGCCAGTGGGGAACGGATGGTATACCGCGGCCATACCGGCGGAAACGGATGGGAAGGTGTTTGACTGGTATGCCAATGTATCCGATGCGCGGCCGGTGTCCGCTTCCAGCTATATTATGCGGTCGAAACAGGTGAAATAAGGACATCTGTAACCTTTCCCCCTCCCCCTTCGTTTAAAAACCAAACAGATTCACCAATCCCTGTAAAATCGACCAGAATGAAATTGCCTAAAACTCTACTCAGCGCCATCCTGCTGGGCATTGCTGTGCAAACAACCACGTCCTGCGGCAAAGACAAGCTGCCCGATCCCAAGGAAAAGAAAGAAGAGAAAAAGCCGGTGGATAACTGTCCCGCCTGCGGAATGGGTTGATTTCCATGAACGACCGGCTATTTTCCACCGTTGCCTGTAACCTGGACGCGAATATTCTCTCCGCATGCCTCCCATTGATGGAAGCATCGAAGATGGAAGCGATAGAATGGTCTTTTGATGCGCTGTTCAGGGTAAAGGAAGTGCCGTCATGGTTCCTGGAATTGCTGACCCTTTACAGTAACGAAAAAAGGCTGATCGGGCATGGTGTCTTCTTCTCGCTTTTCTCCGCCAAATGGCGGCAGGAGCAGGATGAATGGCTGAAGCAGCTGAAACAGACCTGTTCGGCTTTCCGGTTCGATCACATCACAGAACATTTCGGGTTCATGACCGGCAGGGATTTCCATCACGGCGCTCCGCTGAACATCCCTTACACGCCATCCACGCTCAACATCGGCCGTGACCGGCTGAAGCGGATACAGGATGCCTGCAGATGTCCCGTGGGACTGGAAAACCTGGCCTTCGCCTATTCGCTGGACGAAGTGAAACGGCACGGCGACTTCCTCGAACAGCTGCTGGAACCTGTGAATGGATTCATCATCCTCGACCTCCATAATCTTTACTGCCAGCTTCACAATTTCCGGCTGGAATTTGAAGACATCATCGCGCTGTACCCGCTTGATAAAGTCCGCGAAATGCATATCTCCGGCGGAAGCTGGGATGCGTCGCAGATCGATCCGGACATAACGGTAAGAAGGGATACGCACGACGATGCGGTGCCGGAGGAAGTTTTTCATCTGCTGGACCAGACCATCGGACGGTGCCCCCATCTGAAATACGTGGTGCTGGAACAGCTGGGCACAGGGCTGTCAACGCCCGAAAGCAGGCAATCCTTTTACGATGACTTCCTCAAAATGGACAACATCATCAAAACGAAAAAAACGTCCCGCTCCCACCCATCTTTTCTCCCCTTACAGAACGACCCTCCCGGTGAAGTAGTGGAAGACGAAACGTTATACCGCCAGCAACTCGAACTGTCACACATCCTCGAAACCGCCGGCTCCTGCACGGACGCCATGGAAGCGCTCAGCAGATCGTCGCTCGCGAATTCCGATTGGCAAATAGAAAAATGGGCGCCCTACATGATAGAAACGGCGGTAAAAATCGCGCAGAAGTGGAAGAAATGAGCCGGGATGAGTATCTTAATAGTATGAATCATTTCCTTCTTCTTTTGTCCGTAATGACCGTCACCGCCTGCCAGGGCCAGTCATTCAGAAAACATGTGGCCAGCAGCGTTTTTGTATCGGAAGGCGTTGCTACGGGAGATGTGAATCATGACGGCAAAACCGATATACTGGCGGGTCACTACTGGTACGAAGCACCTTCCTGGAAACGGCATCTGCTGCATGCCGATACGCTGAACCCCGTGAAAGGCTACAGCACCACTTTCCTGAATTTCTGCATGGACGTTAATAATGACGGATGGGCCGACCTGATCCGGTTCGATCAGCCCGGCGGAGAATGTGTTTGGTATGAAAATCCACAGAACGGGAACACCATCTGGAAGCGGCACATGATCCTCGCAACGGCGGGTAATGAAACGCCGGCTTTCGTGGATGTGGACCTCGACGGCAGAAAGGATATCATTTGCAACGACATCATCGCCAGAGAAGTGATCTGGCTGAAATCCCCGGCCGGCAAAGGAGATACGGCCTGGCGCCGCTATCTCATCAGCAGCGACAGCCTGCGGGGCACACACCGGTATACGCATGGCCTTGGCTGGGGAGATATGAATGCGGACGGTAAAAATGACGTGATCATAAAAGACGGCTGGTGGGAATCGCCCGCGGACGTAACACAGCCGGAATGGACATTCCATCCCGCCAATCTCGGCGAAGATTGCGCCAATATGTTTGTTCTGGATGCTGATCTCGATGGCGATGCGGACGTGATCAGCTCTTCCGCCCACAACTACGGCATCTGGTGGTATGAAAGGACCGCCACATCCTGGACCACACACGAGATCAGCAAGCAGTTCTCCCAATCACACGCCATGGTAATGACGGACATCAACGGGGACGGGCACCCCGACCTTGTTACCGGCAAACGTTATTTCGCACATAACGGCAAAGATCCCGGCGCGCACGAACCCGCCGTACTATACTGGTTCGAGTATCACCCCGGTAAAACACCGCGCTGGACGGCACATGAGATCGATAACAACGCCGGCATCGGCAACAGCTTCGTAGTAACGGACATGAACGGGGACGGGCTCCCGGACATCGTCACGGCCAACAAAAAAGGCGTATTTTTCTTCGAGCAGATAAAATAACCCGCAAAAATCATGGTTTTCCAGTATATTTTTTCTTGAAGCAGGCGGGTAATTTTGATGTTTATTCAAAACCCGAATGACATGAAGAAAAAAACCATGCTGTTTTGTTTGTTATGCCTGGGGATCAGCGTTATCTCCTGCAGCAAGAAGGATAAGGACGAAGGTCCGACGGACGAAGAGATCCTGACCAAAAAAATTGAAGACATCATCCCCGGAAAGTATCTCGACTCACTGGAAAAACTCGGACTGGCCATCCACATGGGTACACATCCGCCACAGGTGGAAGGCTCCTACGCCATCAAGCCGCACATCCTGGACACCAGTGACATTGCGGGCGACTACGAAGGTTACCGGTTTTCCGATGCCACCGTTCATTTGTCCAACCAGAGCACCACCGATTTCAGCATCAAGCTGCTGGCGGAAGATTATCTCAAGGATTTCGATTCCAGTCTTGTTACCGCTATCTCCGGTTACGACAACTATTTTACGGTATACGGGAAAGTAAAAGCCACGGCAGCCGGCTCAGGCGCTTACGCCATTGTGGCCATTCTCATCTCCGGTGAGAAAGACGGGGAAAACCTTAAAAATATCCGTACCGGGCTGATCAATATCGATGCCAGCCACGCCGATGCTTCCTTTATTCCTGAAGGAAAAGGCCGGATCGCGTATGATTCCGATTTCATCTCCGAGCGCATCGGTAACGGTCTTGCACCGGGCGAGGGTAATCGTTCCGCTACGCCTTTGCCAACGCTTCTATCGAAATAGGGGCTTACCAGCTATGAGGCGCTTCGATCAATAAAGCTTGCCGCTTTAGCGTATATAGCCCCGGGGCGCTGTGCTCCGGGGCTTTTTCATTCGCGCCAGGTGCGGTTGAGAAAAGCCGGGCTCTACCCCAGCTGCTTCGCCCACGGCCGCTGCAGCTTGCGCCCCAGCAGCTTGTTGGCCTCGCGGTCGTTGGTGAATTCCTCTTTTTCCGGGTTCCATTTCAGCGGGCGGCCCAGTTCGTAGGCAATGTTGCCGATGGTGCAAACGGTGGCTGTACGGTGGCCGGTTTCCACATCACAGATGGGGCGGCTGCGTTTATGGATGGCATCCGTCCAGTCTTTGTAGTGATTATCGCTGAAGTAAACACGTTTATCCTTGTCCGTGAGCTTTTTGTCCTTCAGGGAAGCCGGCGTAGTCACCAGCTTGCCGCGCTGCACGTCGATAGTGCCTTCGGAGCCGATGAACTCCACGTTCTTGCGGTTGATGTCCTGGTGTGTCATGGTAAGGCCGTTGGCATACCGGTAAGTGAGTACAGGAACGTCCTTGCCGTCCGGCGGGACCACTTCAACGGGACCGCTGTTATCCATATCCAGCGCCCATTGCGCGATATCAAACATATGCGCGCCCCAGTCCGTCATGTAACCGCCGCCGAACTCCTTGTAGTCGCGCCATTTGGCCCAGAACGTATCCGTCAGCGAAGGCGTCAGCGCGGAATTGAAATGCCGGAACTCATTTGGTCCGAGCCAGCGCTTCCAGTCAAGCCCTTCGGGAACAGGTTGTTCCGGGAGATCGTAAGGTTTGGGCGGTGGCCCCACGCTTACTTTCACTGTTTGCAATTCTCCGATATACCCGTTGCGCACCAGTTCCACCGCATGCCTGAACTCATGCCAGGAGCGCTGCATGCTGCCCGTCTGAAAAACGCGGTCATACTTCCGGGCGGCGTCCACCATGGCGCGGCCTTCTTTCACGGTCAGCGACAGCGGCTTCTCACAGTAGATGTCTTTCCCCGCTTTGGCCGCCATCACCGCCTGCACCGCATGCCAGTGGTCCGGCGTGGCGATCACCACGGCGTTGATGTCTTTATTGTCGAGCAACGCTTCAAAATCTTCATACACTTCGCAGCGCTGCTGGACAGATTTTTCAGCATAATGCGCATGCGCGCGTTTGGCAAATTCATCCAGCTTTTGCCGGTACACGTCGGATACCGCTATCACGCGGGCATCAGGCAGTTTGAAGAATTGCCGCTGCAAGCCGAGAGCCTGTTTGCCGGCGCCGATAAAACCGATGTTGATACGGTCGCTCGGAGCCGTATAGCCTTTGCCTCCCAGCACGTACCGCGGAAGGATCATGAAAGCCGAGATGGTCGCCGTCTGACGCAGAAAGGCGCGGCGGTCAAGGGTGTTGTTCTTTTTCATAACGGGTAGGGTATATGCAGATAAAAATATAAAATTTAATACGTAAAAAAGTCGCAATTATCCTCGTCGCACAACAATGTCTTGTAAACAGGATGTTGCAATACTTCCGTGTAATCCATCCACCGGCCGTCGACCCTGATCTTGCGGTATATCAGCCGGATGCCGTGGCTGTAATCCACATACCAGTTCACATGCCCGGTATATAAAGGCTGGATAGGCTTTCCGTCCATTTTATGCCAGCCGTAGATGGCTACACGGCTGGGCTTCGGGTCACGGGAGATCTTGCCGGAGATCACCACATCTTTTTTGATCCCGGCGATCAGTCCTTTTCTTCCTTTACGCTGCCCTTCGATGATCAGGTGATGATGCCAGAAGATGATGGCGCTATCGCGATGGGCGTACAAAGGCATCGGCTCCAGCTTTACTTTTGATTGCAGGTAGATATCGTTCACCATTTTGCGCGTAGGCAGGAAGCAATGCAGGCTGTCCGCAATCCTTTGCGCCGTCATGGGCGTAAGGGGTACCCTGGCAAAGTCTTCACCGCTGCCGATGGAAAGATAATCCGGTGCAACGTAGTAGATCGCTGTGATCTTTTTCCCGTCGCTACCGGTGATGGAAGTTTTTACCGGCACGAATTTGTGGAGGAAGGCCGGTATGTTGCCCGAGAGTATTTCATGAAGCGCCAGCGGCTCACGGGTGTTCCATTGCATGCTGTCCACCTGCTTATAAAATGCCGTACCGCCCATAGCGCCGGATGCCCGCGGCGGCAGCGGCAATCTGTAGGCAGTCTGGCAGGACAAAGCCAAAACAGGCAGCCATAGCAGACAGATCTTTTTGCAGCGGTTCAACATGTATCAAATTTAATGTGGTTTCGTAACTTGTACGTATGAAAATAGCCACTTATAACGTCAACGGCGTAAACGGGCGGCTGCCCGTGCTGCTTCGCTGGCTGAATGAAACAGCGCCCGATGTGGTGTGCCTGCAGGAACTGAAAGCCCCGCAAGAGAAATTCCCGGAACAAGCGATACAGGATGCGGGTTATCACGCTATCTGGCACGGACAAAAAAGCTGGAACGGCGTTGCCATCCTGGCGCGTAACGCTCCTCCCGAAGAGGTTTGCCGCGTGCTGCCCGGTGACCCGGAAGATATACATAGCCGTTACATCGAAGCGAATGTGAACGGCATACGGATAGGCTGCCTCTATCTTCCAAACGGCAACCCTGCACCGGGCCCTAAGTTCGATTACAAGCTGGGCTGGTTCAAGCGCCTGCAGACGCATGCAAAAGAACTGCTGGCACAAGATACACCTGTAGTGCTTACGGGGGACTATAACGTGATGCCTACAGAGCAGGATGTATACAAGCCGGAGCGCTGGGTGGACGACGCACTGTTCCGCCCCGAAACACGCGCGGCATTCAAAGACCTCATGGCACAGGGATGGACGGACGCGATACGGAAGCTTTATCCGGATGAAACGATCTACACGTTCTGGGATTACTTCCGCAATGCATATGGGCGGAATGCGGGGTTGCGGATCGATCATTTTTTGTTAAGCCCCAACCTGGAGAAACGCCTGCTGGCCGCGGGGGTTGACCGGCATGTGCGCGGATGGGAGAAGACGAGCGATCATGCGCCGGTGTGGATTGAGTTGATGGAGGGTTGAGGAAATTAAAAAACCCGGAAACATCCGCTTCCGGGTTAAAGCTGTAGGGGCAGGAGTCGAACCTGCACGAGGCAGTTAGCCAAAGCACAAAAAAGTAAATGGTTAGCTCATTATGCCCTGGTTTATCCCGTGATCCTCACCCCCGAGACGAGAGGGCATGTCTGCCAGTTCCATCACCCCACAGTATTTAAAACAGTGATGCAAACCTACAAAGTAAAAATCAATTTTAAAAAATATTCAACGTTTTACAGTAAAACTTAAAAAACGATCAATTAAACAATTAAAAATTAGTCGTTTTAATTACAAATCGATTGAAATTCCGATAAAAATAGAAATCCACTAACCCATAGAGTTAATCGGCAAACAGCACGTCTATCATTAGCACAAGACCATAAAAAAATGCCCGGAGCGCAAAACCCCGGGCATCCCAAAATTTAAAAATCCTTACTGCACCGCCGCCGTACTATCCGTAGGCTCCGGCGCCTTCTCGATCAGCTCCATGAACTGGTCCAGCTTCGGCGTAATGATGATCTGCGTACGCCTGTTCTTTGATTTACCGTCATCCGTAGCATTGGAAGCAACAGGGTTATACTCGCCCCGGCCCCCTGCGGTCAGGCGCTTCGGGTCCACACCATAGTCGTTCTGCAGCGATTGCACCACGGAAGACGCTCTCAGCGCACTCAGGTCCCAGTTGTTCCGGATGTTCTGCTTGGAAATGGGAACATTGTCCGTATTACCCTCGATCAGCACATCATAATCCCTGTAATCCTTAATGATCTTCGCGATCTTGCTGAGCGTTTCACCCGCAGTCGGGGAGATCTCGTAACTACCGGATTTATACAGCATGTTATCCGACAGTGAAATGTACACCACGCCTTTCAGCACCTGCACATCCACATCCCGCATCTCTTCCCTGCTCAAAGAACGGGTAAGATTGTTGGTGAGCACAAGATTGAGCGAATCGCTCTTGTTCTTCGTATTCACCAGGTGCTGAATATACCGGTTAGACGCATTGATCTCGTCCACCAGTTTGGAAATATTCACATTGCCCTGGCTGGTGGAATTAAGACATTTGTCCAGCGCAGCCTGCAAAGCAGCAAGCCCCGTACGCTGGGATGCTATCTGTTCTTCCAGGCTCTGCACCCTCGTGTTGGCTCCGGAAAGCTCACGCTGGGATGTCTGATACTTCCCGTCCAGCACCTTGTACTGGTTCTGAAGGTCAGAATAACCGGACTGCAGCTGCGCAAACTTCTTGTTACTGACGCAACCCGAGCCCAACATAACCAGCGCCAGCGAAGCTGACGACAAAAAAAGCGCTCTCATATCGATATTTTAATATTAACAAAAATCACTCTTCTTTTCATTTCAACAACGGTGATGCAAAGGTTATGCCATCAAAGAACCGTTTGCTTAAATCGCCATCAATAAGCTATTTACATATGGCGAAACAATACATTTACGAACAATCCGTATAATTACGATATATTCGTAAACCAGAACTGTTAATATGAAAAGAATCCTTGTTATCGTTTTCCTGCTTGCCGCCTGTTGCGCACACGCCCAGGAAACCACCATCAAAAAGCCCGCGTACGTCATCATCGTAAATGATTCCATTGTTTCGATGAACGAGGTCAACCAGTACGCCAAAACCGGCTATATCAAAGCCATGGAAAAAGGCGTATCAGAAGAAAAGATGCAGGAATTGAAAGAGAAACTGGGCGATAAGGTGGGAGATGACAGGCGGTTTATTATGTTGATCTCGCTCTTGACGGAAGAAGAAAAGAAAAAGAAAGACAGTCAGTCCGGCAAATGGATAGCCCTGCCGCCGGAGTCCGCCATGAAGAAAAGCGGCGAAGATTACGTTCTCAAAACGAACGACCGGGCAGCCGACTTCACCGTGGAAATGCTGGACGGGAAAAAGGTAAAGCTCTCCGATCTGAAAGGCAAAGTGGTGCTCCTCAACTTCTGGGCTACCTGGTGCGCGCCCTGCATCATGGAATTCCATGAAATCCCCTCCGCCATCCTCGAGCCGTTCAAAGATGAAGCATTTGTTTTTCTTCCCGTTTCCCGCGGCGAAAACAGGGAACTGGTGGCGAAGGCGATGGCTGACCTGAAAAAGAAAGGGATCGATTTTAATGTGGCGCTGGACCCGGATAAAAAAGTATGGAACAAGTATGGCATCTCTGGCATTCCAAAAAACTTCCTGATCGATCAGGAAGGCGTTATCCGGTACGTTTCTACAGGATATGGCGAAAACAGGATAGCGCAGCTGGCGGATGAAATAAAAAAGTTATTGAAAATATAACGAAGATCATGCCTTGAAGGACAGCCCTTCTTCTGATAATGCCGCCCGCAGCTTCGGCAGGGATGCCGGCCCCATTCCGTGTAGTTTCATGATCTCTTTTTCCGAACGTTTGGCGAGTTGCTCCACTGTTGTAATACCCTCATGCTCCAGCGCCCTCCTGGCGGGAGCGGACAAAATGGAAAGAAAACCTTCTCCGGGCTTGCGTTCGTTCTCGCAAACGGGGCAAGTGGGACAATCACTGCTTTTATAATACTGATGCCCGTTTTCACATGTTCGTAAACTTTTTTCTGTTGCTACCATATCGGTTAAAATTACCGATTTTATGGCAATATTCCCCGGGCGATGACGTTAAAAGATCGGAGTCATTTTAAACATTAACGCATGCGCGCATCCCCCCAACTAGTAACCATATCACTGGGCCTGCTGCTCCTGTACTGCAGTTGTTCCCGTAATATCTTCCAGCGGGGAGTATACCAACCGCCCCGGCTGGGCGCCGAGCACCGCTTTGAAGACGGATTGCGGCGGCAAAAGAACCCCCAGCAGCTGTTCAGCAAAAAAGACCGCCGCCATATGGAAAAGATCGGCATGCTGTCCAACTTCGAAGAACGCGCCTCCCCTCCCGTTAAAATCTCCGCCGCGCGGGCAGACAGCATCCTGACCGGGAAAACAGACAGCACAAACATCCAGCGGACAGACAGCGCAAGCACCACACCCGCCGACACCACCCAGAAAAAATAGCCGCACATAAACATAACATGGAAAGATAAAACGCATGGCAAAATACCCGTATATTGCCCACTGATCACTGTGAGCAAATTCAAAACATGCCGAGATCTATTCTATTTATTCTATTGCTATTGCTATCCCTTTCATTCCGTTCATACGGACAGCATGCAACAACAACCCTCGGGCCGCTTCTTAAAGAGATATATGCAAAAGCCCGGCAGTATTCTCTTTACACAAGCAAAGCGGACTGGAACACGCTGGAAGCAAACACGGACTCCATCCGGTCAACAGACGACTTCCTGCAGCGCGTCCGGCAGCTATTCAAAACCCTTGGCGACCATCACGGCGCGCTTTATTTCGGAGGAAAAAGAATCGGCATGCAGGACACCGTTGCGTTTACCGTGCGGCCGGCTTTGAAAGACGCCTTCCGGCATGGACCCGTGGAAGTAAAAGCGCAGCTCCTCGAACCGGGCTACGGCTACCTTTTGCTGCCGGGCACTTCGAAGCACGACAAACAGACCTGCCAGCAGTACCAGGACCGCCTGTGTGAACTGGACCCAAAAAATTTAAAAGGCATTGTGATAGATCTCCGCCTGAATGAAGGAGGAAGCATTTACCCGTTATTTACCGGTGTGAACCAGCTGTTAGGTTCAGGAGCAGTAGTACGCAGCTGCGATGGGAATGGCGCGATGCAGGACAAATGGTTTGTGGAAAAAGGCAGGCTTCACCTGGGTAACCGCATTGCAGCCTCGGTCAAAAATGGTTGCAAGGCCGGCAAAAATATTAAAGTAGTGGTGCTGATCAGCCAGATCACTGCCAGCGCCGGTGAAATGCTGGCGATTGCTTTCAAAGGAAGGAATAACACATTATTCATTGGCGAGAAAACCTATGGCCGCACTACCCTGAATGCGGAATTCAAACTCCACGGACATTACCTGGCTTTGGCCGCTCATTTTCTGGCGGACCGCAACGGACATGTATATGATGATGCCGTTCTTCCGGATGTTGAAATGACGGAAGGCGATAATTTCAAAGACCTCCACCGGGACGCCAAAGTGAATGCCGCCCTGGAATGGTTAAAAAAACCATGAACATGAAAGCAGCGATCTACACCCGTTACGGGCCACCGGAAGTAATAACGGTCGGAGAAACAGATAAACCTGTACCGGCCGCCAACGAAATACTGATAAAGATACACGCCACCACCGTAAACCGGACGGACTGCGGGTTCAGGAGCGCTGTATATTTCGTATCGCGGTTCTGGAGCGGCCTGCTCAGGCCCCGGTTCCACACACTCGGCTGCGAATTCGCCGGACAGGTGGAAGCCATCGGCAGCGATGTTACCTCCTTTCAGATTGGCGACAGGGTGTTCGGGTATAACGATGAAAAATTCGGGGCGCATGCGGAGTACATCACCATCGCGGAAACCGGCGCCGTTGCAACGATACCGGAGCATCTCACCTATGAGGAAGCTGCTCCCCTGACGGAAGGCGCGCACTACGCATTGGGTAATATCCGCGCCGCAAAGATCTCCGGCCCGCAGCATGTGCTGGTGTACGGCGCTACCGGTGCCATCGGTTCCGCTGCCGTGCAACTGCTTAAATATTTCGGGGCCAAGGTTACCGCCGTCTGCAATACAAAGAACATGGACCTTGTACGGTCACTCGGCGCTGATGTTGTGATCAGTTATATGGAGGATGATTTTACGAAGATCAGCCAGCGGTTCGATTTCATATTCGATGCCGTCGGCAAAAGCTCTTTCCGGCAATGCAAGCCGCTGTTAAACAAAAAAGGCATCTACATATCCACCGAGCTGGGAAAAAACTCGGCCAATGTTTTCCTCGCGCTGATCACGCCGTTGTTTGGCGGAAAAAAGGTGTTGTTTCCCATTCCCAGCATCAGGAAAGAAGATGTGCAGTTCCTCGGGCAACTGGCGAAGGATCATCAATTCAAAC
This sequence comes from Chitinophaga cymbidii, assembly GCF_007992715.1. Lineage (GTDB taxonomy): Bacteria > Bacteroidota > Bacteroidia > Chitinophagales > Chitinophagaceae > Chitinophaga > Chitinophaga cymbidii. Next base: position 292,426 of record NZ_BKAU01000002.1, on the reverse strand, counting down.
CTGTTATTGACAGACAGTATTCCCTGGATCAGATCGTGGAGGCGTACAGGTATGTGGAAACCGGGCAAAAAACCGGTAATGTGATCATCCGGGTTGGGGAAAAGGATCAACAGGCGCCGTTAAGAAATCAAGCGCCTGCTAACATTTGAACCATACGCGGGGGTAGATATCATTTTGCAGGGTTTCTGAATTTAGATTTACCGTTTACAATACGCACCACCGCGTCGATCATCGCGGCCTGCTCGTTGATTTTGCCTGTTTCCGCTTCCACATTCACATAAGCCTTCTGCTTTCTTCCATAATAAATGCTCAGAGAGCCATCGTCATGCGCTCTCCTGTTATGCTGCAAAACCACGTTGTAGCCGGCGGCGCGGAGTGCCTGGAAAAGTTGCCGGTCGGTGACCAGGAAAAAATCATCGGGGTCTTGCCCTTCGGGCTGATGTATGCCGGCGGCGTCTTTCCCGGCTTTGTAGGAGTCGAGCGACCAGCCGCCATCATCATTATTGTGAAGGGCGATGAGGACCGCCGTGGCAGGGATCTTCCGCAGCAGGAAGCGCGCCAGCCCCTCCACACTCCTGACCGCCTCCCGCGCATGGTGGCGGCTGTGCTGCCGCAATGTAGCCCTGACGCCTGTTTTCGTAAATATCCGGTTGGGATCGAATGTATAAGACCGGCCTCTCCGGGAAAAGGTCACGAACCGCTCCCCGTTGTTCTCCAGGGAGATGAGGATGCCCCCGCTCCTTTCCAGTACGCTGCGCGCCGCGGAGATGGAAGTGGTTTCGTTGCTATGAAGACTGAGCATCACAACATCCCTGCTCTGGCCGTAGCGGGTGGTTTTCAGTGTCATGCGCCTGTTGCCGATGGCGTAGACATGCGTTTCCTCCTTGCCGGTAAATATCTCACCGGATGGTTGCCCCGTGACGATCAGGGGCGCACAATATGCCACCAGCAGCAGTATGATCTTTTGCATCCGGCATGTAACGGCAAATTGTAAGCCATAGTGTTTATTATTCCCCGCCGGGCGCCTGTTGCGGGGTTGTAGTAGGCCCTTCCACGGTAAGTTTTCCGTCTTTGGATACGTTCATCCGGTCGATAAACACCACGCGCTTGTCACCCGTGGCAGTGGTGCGGGCGTGATATACACAGAACATTTCTTTTCCGTCCGGGGAATATGTAATGCTGTTATGCCCTGTTCCCGTTACCACACCGCCTTTTTCCACATCTTTCTGCAAAACGGGATTGTTGGCGGCTTTCGTAAAGGGGCCCAGGGGGCTTTTTGCAGTGGCATATCCTACTGCGTAGTTCTTACCGCCGAAATAATTGGCGGAGTACATCATGTAATAGGTATCTCCTTTTTTGAAAGCGACAGAGCCTTCCGTCCACCTGCGGTTCACTTCCTTCGATGTCACCGAGCGGCTTTCCCATTCCGCCTGCTTGTCGTCCATCTTCACCGGAGGACGCAGTAACAGCACCGGTTCACCGATCGTGCCGCTGAAATCGGGCTTCAGCTCCACGCCATATACCCAGCTTTCCTCTATTTCCTGGAACCAGCCTTTCTGCTTCGCCCATTCGGCCACTTCACTTTCCACGGGATGCTTGTAGCAGCAGCGGGAATAATACAGGTACATCCTGCCGTCTTCCCCGAACAGCACGTTGGCGTCGATAATGGGATAGCCGGGATCGAAGACAGGCTGGCTTTGCATGTCGATGAACGGGCCGGTCGGCTTGTCCGCCACGGCCACGCCAATACGAAAATTTTCCAGTTCTTTACCGGGATTGTCTTTCCATTGCGCGCTGTAGAACATATAGAACTTCCCGTTGTGCGCATACACTTCAGGCGCCCAGTAAGCGCCGCCCCACGCGGCGGTGGAATCGCTCCAGCCGTTTTCGTTGGAGGCATGATACACCTGGCCTTCGCTTTTCCAGTTCACCAGGTCGGTGGAGGAATACGCAGCAAAGCCGTTTTTGGCGCCGCCCGTTCCGTACATATAATATTTGTCGCCTTTTACATGCAGTACATAAGGGTCGCCGAATTCAACCGGCAGGGGATTCTGATAGGTTTGGGCAGGCTGTCCGCCGGTGCAGGCCGTTAATGCCAGCAGGGAACATCCCAACAGGGTGTTTGCTATTCGTTTCATTATCTTGTGTTGTTCAGGGTGGCTAAGATAATGAATAAAGCAAACTCGTCAGCATTCAGAATAATCGGCGGAGAACACGCCGTTGATCGCGTAGAGCTTGTCCAGCCGGATCTCCGTCTGATCCTCCATCTTCAACCACCGTTTTCCGTCCTGCTCAAAAATGCTTTCTATCATTCCGTTGGCGCGTGTAACACCATTATCTTCATAAAGAATGGCAGCCGGCTCCTTTTTTTCGAATATCTCGAAAACGAAAGGATAAAAATCGCCGCCCTTGGGTATGGTTATTCTTGTGTCCATCGTAGTAGGTATTAAAGTTGTTAAAAACCGTTCCTGCTACAAATTTCGCGAAATCCTTCCAATTACCGCCTTCTCCTGAACCAGTGCCGTTTCCACATCCAGAAACCGCTGAGCACTACTACCGGAAGAAAAACGAACCGCACGGCATTGGCGGCTGCCGGCATGGCAGCAACAGGACCGTAGATATATCCCAGGATGGGTATGCTCAATAATATGTGCAGCCAGCGAATGATCTTTCTTTCTGTTGACGCTTTCATAAAAGATGTGTTTATCTGTACGAAGCTATCCAACAGCAAGCAGGAAAATTTGAAGTGTAGATCATCCGTGGAAATGTGTAGACAAAACGGCAACACCCGTGTGACCTGCGCCAACACGGGTGTTGCTATATGTATTCTTCGTTATCTTCCACAGTCTGCGCTCCACGTTCTGCCGCTTCGCGTAAATCCTATGACCAGCCGGTCTTTGTTGATCGTAATAACGCCTGTGCCATCGGAGCCTACGCTCACCATGGTATTGTCGTCCTGGCGTTTGAACTCTACGCCGGTGAGGTCCGGTATGCCATCAGAAAATCTGAAATTATAATTCGCGTTTACTTTCGTGACGAAAACGCTGCCATTGGCCTGCGAGATATTCTTTTCATCATCCGTATACCCTATGTCACCCCTGAATGTGCCCGCAAATACGTCCACATCCGCCGGGTCGGTATCTTTACTGCATGAACTCATAACAAAGGCGGTAAACAGCAGTAGGCTTGTCAATTTAAGAATGGATTTCATAAACATCGGTTTTAGTATTGAATAATATCACTGTGCCTCATAGATTACAATTAGCATACCAGATGCGATCATTCTTTTTTCAAACACGATACTACCTTGGCGCTTTCCGATTGTCTATTCCTTAACGCAGCCCTGCAGGCGAGGCCCATCTATTATTCATTTACAAACCAAAATCAATTTGTTATGAACCGGAAAACATACGTCACGGCACAAATATTTCTTTTCCTCGGCATCATGCTGGTGTTCTGTACCAGCTGCTATAAAATGGAAACGCCTGCATCGACAGACGAGGTGTCCAATTCCAACAACAGTAACGAACTGCTGACGCTGCCGGAAATATATGTGAACGATGTAGGCGCTAACGGCGCCGATGCGCTGAACGATACCTGGGCGTTTCAAAAAGCGATCGATTCAATGGCCGGCCTTGGCGGCGGTGTGGTGAGAGTGCGCACCGGCAACTATTACATCGATGCCGATACGGCCATCAGGATGAAGGATAACGTGTTCCTCTACATGTACGACACTACCCGCAAGCTGATCGTAAGACCAACATCTTCTACCCGCAATCATGCCATCCTCGCGGAATTTGTCAGCGGTGTAAGCATCTTCGGCGGACAGATCGTTGGTGACCGCGACCAGCATACAGGCACCACCGGGGAATGGGGCATGGGAATCGCCATATACGGCAGCACGAACGTGAAAGTGAACCGCACCTATATTTCCAATTGCTGGGGAGACGGCGTTGTGGTAGGAGCGCGTAAGCAAAACGGCGGAACCGTTGTGAGCCGCGACGTGATCATCAAAAGAGTGACCAGCACCAACAACCGCCGCCAGGCGCTGACCATCGGCGGCGTAAACGGACTGGAAGTGGACAGCTGCCTGCTGACGTTTACGAACGGCACACCGCCGCAGGATGGTATTGATATTGAGCCGGACAGTGATACCGCGCAGAATGTCTACATCACCAACTGCGAGATCTCCAATAACGTGGGGAACGGTATTGAAATGAACGCGAAACTATCCACCAGCGCCAAAATCCGCAACATATTCGTGCATAACAACTATGTTCATCACAATGCGTATGGCGCGTACATCCTGCATGTGCAAAATTCCATTATCAACAATAACCGGTTTGCGTTTAACATCGTGCGCAACAGGATATATGCGGTGGATACGGCCAACTGCGTCTTTGTACCGAATACCCTTAACTGATCATTTCAGGCCGGGCGGCGTTATGTTTGTCCGGCCTGCAAAAGAATTCCTCCTGCCAAGACGCCCTGCGGAAATAATGCCTAATATTGTACGATGAAAAACAAGATACTTGGGCTCCGCACCGCCATCTACCGCGTAGGCGATATCAACGCCGCCAAAGAATGGTATACAAATGCATTTGGCACGCCGCCTTATTTTGATGAACCGTTTTATGTGGGATTCAATATCGGCGGGTATGAGCTTGGGCTGCAGCCGGAGGAAAACCCTGTAAACGACAAAGCGGAAAGCGTTGTGCCCTACTGGGGCGTTGACGACGTGGACGCAACCGTCAGCAGGTTCATTGCGTCCGGCGCAACGGCGTATGAAGCGCCCAGGAACGTGGGCGGCGATATCATCGTAGCGAAGGTGAAAGACCCCTGGGGCAACATTATCGGGTTGATCTATAATCCTCATTTCAACCTTACATCCTGACAGGTATGAAGCCGGGTACTTTTTTAAAAAGCACCGCGCTGCTGGACGGCACTTTCTTTGAGCGGTCCGTAATATTCATCGTGGAATATAATGATAAGGGGGCGATGGGATTCGTGATCAACAACCCCTTTCCCCGCAAGCTGAATGAGCTGGAAGAATTCAAGCACATCATTCCATTTCCCCTGTACCTCGGCGGGCCCGTAGACCAGGAGCATCTGTACTTTGTGCACCGGCGGCCTGATCTGATTGAAGGGGGAACGCCGGTAGATGCCGGAATTTTATTGGGCGGGGATTTTAAAGCGGCGGTGAAGCATATTGATGAGCATACGCTTACCGGGAATGATATCAGGATATTTATTGGTTATTGCGGATGGGATGATGGGGAGCTGGATGCGGAGATAGCGGAGGGGAGCTGGGAGGTGTTGGAAGGGGGGATGTTGCTTTGAATGCACGGTGCCGATCATATAATTTTCTTTGGGGGAGCTGTTTGTTGTAATAATCAAACTGGCATTCAAATTGCCCGCCATACCCTAAACCCAGCAAACATCCTTTGAAACCGGAACTGAACAGCACAGCGGCGGAACATTTGATAAAGCGCATCATCCCCGCACATGCAGACCAATTCGTTGTGGAACCGCCAGGGAGCAATGACCATCGCGATGCTTTTGAGATTGAAAGCAGGCAAGGGAAGATCATCCTGCGGGGAAACAATGGCGTGTCCGTCGCCAGCGCGCTCCATCATTATCTCAGGCATTATGCGCATTGCGATATAAGCTGGAACGGCGTCAACCTCCATCTGCCGGATATGCTGCCGCAGGTTCCTCAAAAAGTCCATGCCACATCCCCCTACAAAAAGCGAAGCTATCTGAACAACGTCACCTTCAACTATTCCATGAGCTGGTGGGACTGGGAACGCTGGGAGCGGGAGATCGACTGGATGGCGCTGCATGGCATCAACATGCCGCTGGCGCTGGCGGGACAAAGCATCATCTGGAAAAGGGTGTACAACAGGCTTGGATTTACAGACGCGGAACTGGAAGATTTCTTCAGCGGGCCAGGCTACACCAGCTGGTCGTGGATGGGAAACCTGGATGGATGGAATGGACCTTTACCGGCATCCTGGATGGCTGCCCAGGAAACCCTGCAGCAAAAGATCCTCCAACGGCAACGAGAACTCGGCATGACGCCGGTGCTCTCCGCATTCACGGGCCATGTTCCGCCTTCCTTTAAAACAAAATATCCTCACACAAAGCTGAGGACCACAAAGTGGGTAAATTTTCCGCCGGTGCATGTGCTCGATCCCGCTGAACCGATGTTCACAGAAATCGGCCGGATGTTCATAGAAGAACAAACCAAAGCTTATGGCACCGACCACCTGTATTCCGCCGATACCTTCAATGAAAATATTCCCCAAGGCATTGAACCGGCTTTCCTTCGCGACATCAGCATGCGGATATACGAATCCATGTCCGCCGCAGACCCGGAAGCGGTATGGGTCATGCAGGCATGGATGTTCGTGGAAGATTACCTGTACTGGCAGGCGGATGAAATAAAAGCGGTGCTCACCGCCGTGCCGGACGACAGGATGATCATTCTCGACACGTTCAGTGAAACATTTCCGGCATGGAACAAATCGAAAGCCTTTTACGGCAAGCCCTGGATCTGGAACATGCTGCACAACTTCGGCGGCGCCACCGGGATGTTCGGGCGAATGGACGAGGTGGCCAATACGCCCGCGCGGCTCCTGGAAGATCCGGAAGCCGGTAACCTGGCCGGCATCGGCATAATGCCCGAAGGGATTGAGCAAAACCCGGTCATCTACCAGCTGATGCTGGACAACGTCTGGAAAAACCAGCCGATCGTACCGGAACAATGGCTGGCGGATTACGCGAGACGCCGGTACGGAAAAGAAAACGAAAATGCCCGCATCGCCTGGATGATCCTCTGGAAAACCGCTTACGGCGGGGGGCTTACCTATGGCACACCGAAGTCCATCATCTGCGCCCGGCCCACTTTCAAGGCGAGCGCCCGCGTAGTGGACCCGCATAAGGTGTATGACGATGCGGATTTCTTTCCTGCCTGGGAAAGGCTCCTGATGGCTTCGGAAGAGCTTTGCACGGAGGGTTTTCAATATGACCTTATAGACGTGACCCGGCAGGCGCTTGCAAATTATGCGGATGCGCTGCAAAGGCAATTCACGGCTGATTTTGAGAAAAAAGACCTGCCGGCTTTCAAAACCCATAGCCACCGTTTCCTGGAGATCATCGAGGATCTTGACCGGCTATTGGCCACCAATAAGCACTTCCTGCTGGGCGCGTGGCTGACCGCCGCCAAAAAGCGGGCGGCAAACGCCGCGGAAGCAGTGCTCTATGAAAGGAACGCGCGCAATCTCATCACGTTGTGGGGAAACAAGGAATGCTGGCTCAATGATTATACTGCCCGGCAATGGAACGGCATGATGAAAGGCTTTTACCTGCCGCGGTGGCAGCGGTTCGTTCAAAAAGCCATCGAAGCCCTGGAAACGGGTCTGCGTTTCGATAGCGTGGCGTTCGAAAACGACATACGGGAATGGGAATGGAACTGGGTGCACGGCCGTGAAACGTATATTGACCAGCCGGAAGGAAATCCCATTGATGCCGCGCATGCGCTCTACCGGAAGTACAATAGCTTCATTAGAGCATCATTCCGTAACTTTCAAACATGATCTCACCGGACATCATACTACTGGCATCAGGTGCATTGATGTGGCTGGTAGCGAGGCTTTTGCCGCAATGCAGCTTCACGCTTCCTTACGGTATGCTTTTGTGCTGGATCATCCTGCTTGCGGGATTATGTATCGCATGGGCGGGCATGCGTACTTTACTGAAACACCGTACAACGGTACGGCCGGATAAAGATTCCTTGCGAAAGTCAACCGCGCTGGTAACGGCAGGTATCTATCAATTCACCAGAAACCCTGTCTACTTGGGAATGGTGATAATGCTTTTCGCGTGGATGATATTCCTCGGGAACTGGGCATCCGCTTCGGGGATCATTATTTTTATAGTATTCATCACAAGGTTCCAGATCAGGCCGGAAGAAAAGGCGCTGGAAGCCATTTTTGGAAATGAATATGCACAATATAAAAAGCGGGTGCGGCGATGGCTGTGAATCATTTTTTCACTATCTTCTGCCCGAAAATCAACCATCATGAAACAAATAACGCTCCTGCTCTGCGGCCTCCTCTTATGGAGCGCTGCCAGCTTTGCCCAAACAGCGGCCAAACCTACCCTTTACAATCCACAGGCAGACGCCCGGGCAGATATCGACGCCGCAGTAAAGAAAGCCGCCGCTTCCGGCAAGCACGTTTTCCTGCAAATGGGCGGTAACTGGTGCGGCTGGTGCATTGCATTCGACAAGCTCGTTAAATCCAACGACACTTTACAAAACTACCTGGAACAGAATTATGAAGTAGTGCATGTGAACTACAGCCAGGAAAACAAGAACGAAGCGGTCTTTGCATCGCTCGGGCATCCGGAGCGTTTCGGCTTTCCGGTTTTTGTGATCCTGAACGGAAAAGGTGAACGGATCCATACGCAGAACTCGGAGTACCTGGAAGAAGGGAAAGGGCATAGCAGCAGGAAAGTTTTGCAGTTTTTCAAGCATTGGGCACCGGCTGCATTGAAACCGGCAGCATCTAATTGAAAATATTCGGGGATCTTTTCATATCTGCCAATCGAATAAAAAAGCGATGTAGAAACCCTTATGGTCTTCTGAAGAAACTATGGTTTGCGCATATAGTGATAAGTCTGATACGTCCGATCGAATACGTTGTCATCCCCATCTTTTGTCCTGGTAAGCGGAAAATTTGAAAATTCATCTTTTGTGTAGGTATAGTTATATATCACGATCTTACCGTTACTGATATAAACGGTTTGTTTAGCCACACAATTCTTGCTCCGGATATATGGGGAAGCTGAATTTATAGTACTGACTCCTCCCCGAATGAGCAACCTGTAAAAAGGGAGAGAACAAAGTATGGATCCATAGGGGTTACTTAATGTATTGTATTCATATTCACTGTTAACTATATTACCTGTAAGACCATCATAATACCGGATACGAAATAGCGTAAGGTTCCCGTCTTCATAGCTGATCGTTGACTTGGGAAAATTCGGATCAGCATGTTTGTTCCATTTCAGCCATGTTATTTGCTTATTATCATTATACGCGAACTTAAATATCTGGTCTACAATGGTTGGAATATTGGTACCTGTAGAAACGGTAAGAGTGTCATCTCCAATATATCTGTAAGTCAATGCCGCATTGTAGTTATGATTGACCCCAGATATACTGCGTTTCAAACGACCACTTTCGTCATATTCATACAGCTCCATGAAATAGTATTTAAATAACGTATCATAAGTGTAATAGGCCTTTACATGCCCGGATGGATAGTAGGTAAAACTATCAAGTATATATCCATCTTTGTCCCTAATACTTGTCAGCCAATAGTCCGGCATATTTTGAATAGCAGGTAGCATGTACTGGCCGGTGTCCGGCCTGAAGACTCCTTCTTCGGGTATTGCAGGAGCGTCATCAAGCGCTGAATTCTCGCAGGCAGTTCCCACGATGCCAGCCATAAGAAACAGACAAGCCATCAATTTAATAACACGCACTTTCATAGATACTATTTTATCGGATAAATAGATTGACGATGCGCTAAGTTACCAAAATACGTTGGAAGCCATTTGGACATGATGCAAACTATTTAAATGTGGCGTTTTCAAGAATAATTTTGAAGAATGTAAAGCATACGTTACATTTGGTAACGTAAAAATTACATTATGAAGCAAAATCCCTTCCCCTATTCCTGGTGGACTAAAATATTGGGGCTGCTGATCATCACTGGCGGGATCATCAGCTTTTTCCTTCAGCACCAAAAGAAAGGCATTTTTGATTTCAATGAACTGGCCGCAGGATTAAGCTGGGGGCTCGTTTTCATTTTCTTTTCCAGGGAAAGGACGGATGATGAAATGATCCGAAGCCTGAAATTCAAAGCGTTGGCGAGAGCGTTGATCGTCGCGTTTTCCATTACCCATCTGTACAATTATCTTTTTTTGAACTGGCGCCTGAAACGTGAGCACGATATCCTCCTGTCCATTTCCGCTTATCAGTTCCTGGCATTGACATTACTGATCGCCACTGGCTACTTTTATTACCTGAAGCACCAGACGGCTTTAAATGCAGGAGAATGAAGAATCTGATAAAGGTTGAACGGGCAAGGCTGAATCTGACGCAGGCGGAACTGGCGGAAAAAGTAAAAGTAGCCCGGCAAACGATCATTGCCATTGAAGCCGGACGCTTTGTTCCTTCTACTGTATTGGCTTTCAAAATCGCGAAAGTGCTCAAATGCAAAACTGACGAGCTCTTTGAGCTGGAAGATGAGGATTGGCTGTAGTAAAAAGAGGATGCACCGGCTGGCGACATCTACTTGCACAGTTTTTGTGTTCTATGCTGATCAAAGATCAGCAGCATGCAGCTTTCCGAAATCATAAAAGAAAAGATCAGCAGGAACGGGCCTATTGCCTTCCGGGATTTTATGGAAATGGCATTGTATTATCCGCAACTGGGATATTACACCTCTGAACGCAATAAAATCGGCGCAAAAGGAGATTATTACACCAGTACGAATCTGACTGCTGTTTTTGGCGCCATGATCGGGCGGCAGCTGGAAGAAATGTGGGACCTTACGGGACGGGAAGCATTTACCATTGTTGAATATGGGGCAGGAACAGGTGCGCTTTGCCATGATCTGCTCAATTATCTGAAAAACAACCCGCCATTTTACGACCGCCTGCAATATTGCATAATTGAGAAAAGCTCATCCATGCGGAAGAGGGAAAGGGCCCATCTATCGGGAAAGGTAGACTGGTATGATTCCATCGCTGATATTGGTAAATTCACGGGCTGCGTTTTATCTAATGAATTGCTGGATAATTTTTCGGTTCACGAGGTTGTTATGGACGATGAACTTATGGAAGTGTTTGTAGGCTATCAGGACGGCTTTTTTGAATTGCTGCGGCCGGCATCGGAAGCGCTTAAAGATTATTTGAAGCAGTTACAGATAATTTTACCCAAAGGTTTCCGCACAGAGATCAATCTGCAGGCAATAGACTGGATCAGGGAAATTGCCCAATCGCTGGAGAAAGGATTTGTATTGACTATTGATTACGGCTATCCCTCTGCTGAGCTATACCGTGAATACAGGTGTAGGGGTACGTTGATGTGTTATCATGGACACCAGGTAAATGATGACCCATATCATCATATAGGAGAGCAGGATATTACAGCACATGTGAACTTCTCCGCATTGAATCACTGGGGTTTAAAAAACGGACTGGAATGCTGTGGATTCACGGAACAGGGTTACTTTCTGCGCTCCCTTGGACTAATGGACTATTTAAGAATGCTTGAACAAAATGCTGTAAACAATTCCTTTGCCAGTCCGGAAAAAGCGATCGCCATCCATAGTCTTCTCAATGACATCGGCGCAAAATTGAAAATTTTCGTCCAACGAAAAGGAGATATACAAAAGGAGCTGGCAGGTTTCACGCTTGCCAGGGGAATGATTTGCTAATTTTTAACGATCTGACAATTGCTGATACGTTAACTTTATAATGATAAGAAAAACGATATGGAAAATAGTCAGATTATTATTTATCAGACAGAAGATGGCCAAGCTATTATTGATGTAAAACTTGAACAAGGCACCATTTGGCTTACTCAAAAGCAAATTGCCGAACTATTTGGCACTCAACGTCCGGCAATCACCAAACACCTATCAAACATATTCAAAACCAATGAATTAGAAGAGATTTCAGTATGTTCCATTTTGGAACATACTGCTTCTGACGGTAAGACCTATAAAGCGAAGTACTATAATTTGGATATCATTCTATCTGTGGGATATCGGGTAAACTCAAAAAATGCAACCCAATTCCGCATTTGGGCAAACAAAATTCTGAAAGAATACCTGACCCAAGGCTATTCCCTGAACGAAAAACACCTGCAGGAAAAAAGCCAGCAATTCGAAGCGCTCAAACAAACGGTTCGTATAATGAGCAATGTATTGAGCGCCCAGGAGCTATCGTCAGACGAAGCCAATGGACTGTTAAAAATAATCACCGACTATACCTATGCGCTGGATGTTCTGGACAAATATGATCATCGGAATCTGACAATAGAAGCTACCCATAAACAACAAGCATTTATCGCCACATATGCAGAAGCGATGAAAGCTATCCAGGGCCTCAAAGACAAATTTGGCGGCAGTAGCCTGTTCGGCAATGAAAAAGATGAATCGTTCCAGAGTTCCATCGCAACGATCTATCAATCTTTTGATGGACAAGAACTCTATCCTAGTGTAGAGGAAAAAGCGGCGAATTTCCTGTACTTCGTTGTCAAGAATCATTCATTCTCGGATGGGAATAAGCGGATTGCCGCTTTCCTGTTTGTGTGGTTCCTTGAAAAGAACCATATTCTCTATCGGGAAGATGGCTCCAAACGGATTGCGGACAATGCGTTGGTAGCACTTACATTGATGATCGCAGAAAGCAAACCGGAGGAAAAGGATATTATCGCGCAGGTAGTGGTCAACCTGATCAATGGGTATAACTAGCCTTTTATTTCCAGGCTCCCATCAATCTTCGCAGCACAATGATCTCTCCGGTATGATAGCTGGTATGGTCCGCTATCAGCATAGCTTCCCGCAGGAGATTCTGCCCGCTGCCATGCGGGAAAAGCGTGAAAAGATCGGCGCGGGGCGCTTCCAGCAATTCGATGAATGCTTTGCGATCATTGGCGATCTGCCTTATACTTTCTTCCCAGGCAGCCGCATTTTTAGGAGCGCGCTCGTCCGGCCAGTAGCCCTCCGGCCATTTCGGGGATTCGTAGTCAGGATCGCGAGAAAATTCCAAAATATCAAATTGCGTAATGCGGATATGCTCTACCAGCTGCCATATACTGTAAGGCATGCCTTCGGGTACCTGGCTCTGTAGCTTAGCAGGTAATTTCTCTACGGCCTGTTCAAAGGTAGCATGGGCATGGCCGCCGTTCAGGAGTTCTTTCAGGTTCTTGATAATGATGGACACTTCTTTCATAATGCATGTTTTATGTTAAATTCCAGGCCCTCTAATACTTCGCGTTTGGCTTCTCCGCCATGGAGCAGATTTTTCTGTAAATTTAATACGTAATATAACACCTCAAACTAGCCATAGTATATAATATAATATGCAGGTTTCCAAGGAAGTATTCCGTACCCGACTACGAAAGTTATACAAAAGAATTTAATAATAAGATCGAGAGAGATATCTAACCATATTATGCGCGATTTTAGAGCGCTAATAGAGTATTGGCATGATAACAAACTACGAATACAATACAGAAAACACTGTTCCCGGCCTGAATTTACTACGATGCGAAAAATCACCAATATCTAACCACGAAAATAAATGAGTTCGTCCGTGTAGCTTCGCTCCTGTCGCGGGATTGCGGGGAAAAAGAAAACGGGAACTTTCAAGATCTTCTTCAAAATTCCCGTTCTGTAGCGAGAAGGAGCGATTATTTGAACACTTTTTTGATTTGGCGGAAATAATTTTCCCTATGACTACATTTATTTAAATTTAATACAATAATCTTCCGGGGGAGGCTTTTTAAAACAACCGAAACAATTTACTGATAATTAAATAAATAAAAATTCATCATTCTACTTAAAAACCGAACTAACATGATCTCACATGATACTATAGAATATTGGAAATCTCAAAATATTCGTCTTGGGCAAATTAACGGCGACGATCTACATCACATATTTGACAGATTTACCACAACATTTCTCCTTTACAATAGACTTTATAATGAGGTGCCTGCCATCTTAATAGCGCAAGGAAAAAATATTGAAAGTAAAGACCTTAATAACGACAGTAAAAAGGCAATTGACTTCCCCCTTCAATTTCTTACAGGGGATTTAATTATGAACAATTTGACTGATAGAAAACTTGATGGTGCATTTGACGTTTTAGCCTTTTTCATTGACAGCCGAATATATAATATTTGCTTTAATAGAACTGGCATACACGATCCAGCGGCTGACATTAATTTATCCGGAAAACTTCATTCGCAAAACGTAGAAGAAAAAATAAAAGGCCTTCTTACATACATTTATAAAGTCAGAAATAATGTTGTACACGCAAAAAAGCATTTTAATGAAGATCAACGGCTTTTGCTCGAAACACTCACTAATATTCTCAATATTATAAATCAATTACTGTTTGACAAAATGATTAGTCTTCTCGCTAAGCCTAAATAACGTTTTAGCGATATGTGTTATTCTAAAATTAAAATAACTAATGCCTTGCAAAGACATGGTATATAAACAATAAATAATGAAAGCATTACAATTTTTAATTTTTATTATTTGTACCTACACAAACATAAACGCCAAAGCGCAAGGGAAACCATATGTTTTGAAATACAATAGGATAGATTATTATGCCCCAGCTAGTCCTAACCTACCAGCAGAGAATAAAACAATGAATCTTGATTCCAAGTTTATCATTGATATAGAAAAAAATTTTGTCGAGATATTAGTATTCTATTCAGATGGCCCTGTGAAATCCAAGTATGAGATTAAAGAGTTCAGTGATATAAAAGAAAGTAAGGAAGGTGGTAAATATTTTACATTAAAATGCCAAGGAAATAACTTAGCTACTGTTGTAATTGACGTAAACAAGCAGGTTCGTTGGATCAAAAGAACCATACCACATAATGGCATTGTTCATAAATTTTACAACAATGATGAATGATCCCAAGGCATAACTCCAAAAACATTTTCTTTCTTGCAATTAGCACACAAATCACATTAAAAAATGCAAATAATGGATAATGAAAAATTGAAAGAAGGAGTATACTCAATTACTAAAGGAGCGATAGGATCAATTCCAGTTGCGGGCTCACAGCACGAAAGATCAGTCCAAATACTCGCTGGACTACCAGAAAAACAGCATCCGGGATTATTGCAAGCGGAACAAACTGGAACTCATCAACCTCTTCGAAGACGACGGCGAAAGCAGCTATACGTTTGACCGCCCCGACTGGATCGCCCTGGAAGACTTTATCAAGAAGCACAAAGGCAAAGTCCAGTACCTCATCGTCATGGATCACGACCGCTTTAGCCGGAACCTCCCGGAAGCCCTGAACAAAATATCCCATCTGGAAATGAAATTCGGCATCAAGGTACTGGCGACCAACGAACCCATCGACCTCGATCCCTCCGACCCCAACGTCTTCATGACCCGGGCGTTCAAATACATGATGGCGAACAACGAGCTTTTCAACATCCGCCGCCGCACATCCGCCGGGATTCGGCAAGCATTGGAAAGCGGCCGTTTCGTGAACCGCGCCCCCTTCGGATATAAAAACGTCAAAGCAGAAGGCGGGAAAGGTTTCATCGTAATCGACGAGGAACGCTCGTTCATCGTGAAAAAGACCTTCCGGGATTTCCTGATGGGCCACCCGTTCGGGCAAATCTGCAAGGAAGCCCGCGCCCTCGGGTTCACTTATTCCGGCAACTCCGCCATCCCGTGCATCCTGAATAATCACCTGTATGCCGGACTAATAAAAGTTCTCGCCAGAAAACAAACCCCGGAGAAAATAATCCCCGGCATACATCAACCGATTATCTCCGAAACGGAATTTTGGCGGGCGCAGGAATCGTTGGGCAACATTAAACCCATCAAATGCATGCCAGTAGATGAGGTGCCATTACGCGGCATTCTCACCTGCACCTGCGGCCTGAACATGACCGCGGGCAAAAGCAAAGGCAAGCGGAAATACTACAATTACTACCGCTGCCGCGTCCATAACAACCTGAACTTCTCCGCGATCAAAGTCCACAATCAATTGGATAAAATCCTCGACTTATGCAACTTCAAGCCGGAGCAAACCACCTATATCGCGGAGAAAGCCAAGGAAAGAATGAACGAAGCCCTCGCCGAAAGAACCCAGCGAGTAGCGATAAAAATTAAGGAACTGGAAGAAATAAACCGTAAGATCGAGAAGAACGAAGAGCGGTTTATGGAAGACATGATCGAACCGGAAACGTACCGGAAGTGGCACAAGAAATTCCAGATTCAGAAAGCATTATTGACGGAAGAAATCAATTCCCTCACGCGCAACCGCCACGAAAAACTGGAAAAACTTTTTCAAGTTCACCCCTATTTAACTTCCCTCAAAAGTATTTTCCAGAAAGCAACCGTGCGGCAGAAACATCACTATTACGCAGGGTGTTCAAACGTGGGCTCACATATCGCGTAGGGGCATTTAGAACACCCTTCCGGATCAAGTTGAAAAGTTGGGGGAATGAAAAAAAGATGTTGCTTTGCAGTTGAATAAGAATCAATGGCATTGGAACAGCACTACAGACAACTTATAGAACTTTTACTGCCGGCAGGGATACTGGATTATTTCGATCTGATTAAAACGACTCAATCGCCCAATGGGCTTCATATTTACCTGGAGGAGCGCAACGAGGCGCCAGCCGGGTATAAAGATATGAAACTTCATTCCAAGGGATTCCTCGATGAGATCCGGGTACAGGACTTCCCCATCAGGGGACAAAAAGTTACGCTGGTCATAAAGCGCCGCCGCTGGGAGGTTGTAGATACCGGACAAACTGTAAAAAGAGACTGGAAACTCGTAGCAGATGGAACTCGCATCACCAGGGAGTTCGGTCTTTTTTTAAAAGAAACATTTGGACGATAACCCCATCAGCCCCGCACAGCTTGGCTGTTTCTTTCAAATCGACGGAAAGCAATTACAGCAACAATATAAGCACCATCTCAGCGACTTCCCTGACTGGAAACAAAAGGACCATGCTGAACACTGGATGCTTTTCGAGCAAAACATCAGCCCATATTTAAGCATTGATGAAACGGCATTCTCCAGCGGAGAACTGTACACGATCGTGACCAATAAGCTGGCCAAAGGCCGTAAAGGCTCCATTGTAGCCATGATTAAGGGAACGCAGGCTGATTACCTGGTAGATATCCTCAAGAAGATACCCAAGCGCTTGCGCAGAATGGTAGAGGAAGTCACCATAGATATGTCCGGCAGCCTCAACCTTGCGGTTAAAAGATGTTTCCCCAATGCTCACAGAGTTACCGACCGCTTCCATGTGCAACAACTAGCCTTTGATGCCGTACAGGAGACCCGGATAAAGTATCGTTGGGAGGCGCTCGAACAGGAGAATATGGCTTATAATGAGGCTCGCAAACAACAACAGGCCTATCATCCCGAAATCTTACCCAATGGAGATACGGTCAAACAATTGCTGGCCCGCAGCCGGTATTTACTGTTCAAGCATCCGCGCCTCTGGACAAGAGAGCAGCAACAAAGAGGGGAGCTGCTGTTTAACCGCTATCCTGTGATACAAAAGGCATATCAGTTATCACTCAGGTTAGGTGAGGTTTACCGGGTATGCACCAGCAAGGAGCAGGCATTCAAGAAGCTGGCCTTGTGGTACAATGATGTGGAAGAAGCGGGACTGGCATCCTTCAGGACCCTTGCAAGAACTATCCAGGCGCACTATCTCGGCATCCTGAACTTCTTTAACAACAGGGCTACAAATGCTGCTGCAGAATCATTCAACTCAAAGATCAAAGCCTTCAGGAATACGATGAGAGGAGTGAGAGATATTCAGTTCTTTCTTTTCAGACTTGCTAAATTGTATGCATAATTGTAAAATCCCCCAGAAATTTGACTTGATCCACCCTTCCTCCATCCTGCCTTAATACATAACGAAGACGCTCAAAGAAAAAGGGCTGCTCTTTGTAGAACAGCCCTCAAGTGACTTAGGAGATTCTCCCATTCGTAGCGAGATCGGGAGTTGAACCCGAGACCTTTGGGTTATGAATCCAACGCTCTAACCACCTGAGCTACCTCGCCATTATTTTCAAATTGGGAGTGCAAAGATACAGGCTAAAACAATAAAAGTCAAACCTTACAGCGAAAAAAGTTTTAAACCGGCGCCTATGGCTGATAAGGGCCGCCAGGCTCGCCCCAGCCCCACTTCGGCATCGGCTCCTCGGGATTCACAGGGTTCTCCGCCACATTAGAGTTGATCACCGCAATCCGGCTCCCCCACTCCAGGTACCCCACCAGGGCGGAACGGAATTCCGGATCATCGGCCAGTCCCACTTCATCAGCGCTGTCCAGCAAAAGGGCGATCCACCGGCGGCGCTGCGCCTCGGTCAGGCTTTTGCCGACGTGATGCCGGACCATCGAGGCATGACTCCCCTGATCCTCCGCTGTATACAGCGGCGGGCCGCCGAAGACCTGGGCGATGAAATGGGCGACATGACGGCTGTGGTCGGGGGACATATGGCGGAATACCGGCTCCAGCAGATCGTCCTGCAGCACTTTCGCGTAAAAGACTTCCGTGAGCTTTTCCAGCGCTTCCTTCCCGCCCGCCCATTCATAAAGAGAGGGTATAGCTTTCATACAGATGAGATTTCCAAAGCAATGTTAGGCAATTATGCCTGCACCCACTTAAAATGATAGTTTTTTGCCTTTGATAAAAAAGAACACCGTGGTATTGCCGGGAAACGGCCAGGAGAGCTAAAGGAGAACACATGGCAAGGTGGACGTGAGGTGGACTTAATGTGGACTTGATCTGCCGTTGTTTCAGCGAATATCCTATCAGAAGCACAAAAAACAAAAGGTCATACTTGTTTCGTACGAAATATTTCCTACCTTTATCATCATGAAGAAGATCAGCAAAGAAAACAACCCGGAACCCACCCGGTCTGAACTGGAAATATTGCAGGTGCTGTGGCAGCACGGCCCCTCCACCGTACGCACGGTCAATGATATACTGAACGAACAGAAACGCGAGGTGCAATACACCTCCACCCTCAAGCTCATGCAGATCATGGTGGAAAAGGGATTGCTCGATCGTGACGACAGCCAGATGAAACATGTTTACAGCGCCGCGGCGGAAGAGCAGGCTACCAAAGGCCGTCTGCTGGACCGGTTTGTGGACACCATGTATAACGGCTCGGCTTCCAGCCTCATGATGCAGCTGCTCGGTAACAAGAAAACTTCCAAAAAAGAACTGGACGCTATCCGGGAGCTGCTGAAAAAAATGGATAAATAAACCTTCAAATCCGCATTATGCAATGGATGAACAACGAGATACTGCAGGCCATCTGCAGAACTTTCCTGCACTCCCTTTGGCAGGGAATGATCGCCGCTATCCTGGCGGGGCTTGTGCTGGCATTTACCCGCCGCACGGCCGCACGTACCCGTTACAATCTCCTTGGCTCCATCCTGCTGCTGTCTTTGCTGGCCGCCGGTTTTACCTTTTATCTTGAATCGAACACCGCTGCGGGTACCGCATCAGGCGGTCCGTATATCATCGTTGCCGCTCCTTCCGCCACTTCATCCATTGCGCATCCCGGTGATATCCTCCTCCAATACATGAATGCCCATGCAGGGCTTATTATGCTGGTGTGGCTGATCGTTTTTATGTTCAGATGCTGCAGGTTGATGAGCGGATTTTATCATATCCGCCGTATCCGCCAGGAAGCTTCGCCTGCAACGGCGGAATGGAGTGAACGGATGCGTGATCTCGCGGAACAGCTGGGCATTTCGCAAACGGTGCGGTTGCTCGAAACCGCCAGGGCACAGGTTCCCTTTACACTCGGTGTCCTGAAACCCTGCATCTACGTTCCCCTCGGACTGCTGGCCCAATTGCCGGCGGACCAGGTGGAAACCATCCTTCTGCATGAGCTGGCGCACATCCGCCGGAAAGATTACCTCGTCAACATTCTGCAAAACTTTTCTGATACGATCTTCTTCTTCAATCCCGCCATGCTCTGGATATCCGCACTCCTGCGTGAAGAAAGGGAAGCCTGTTGCGATGACATCGTGGTGGCGCACACACCGCATCAAAGCAGCTACCTCCACGCACTGGTGGCCTTCGAGGAAAGAGCGGCGGGCATCCATCCGGGCATCGCGCTGATGGAAAAACAACATCATCTCCTCAACCGGGTAAAGCGGCTGCTCACCCGCGAGAACAAAAAACTAAGCATCATGGAAAAATCAATATTAATGCTCGGCATACTGGCCGTTACCGCCTTCAGCTTTATACCGGCATCAAAGGATTCCGTCAATCCCGTATGGCGGTCCGAAAAACTTACACAAACAGCTGACAAGCTCATAGACACCGTTCCGGCCAGAAAATCGAAAGAAATCCGCATTGACACGGTGTACACCCGTAATCACCATAAAAAAGACAAATCTCCGAAGCAGGTTGTCTTTCATGCGGATTCAGCAAAGGACCAGGTTGTGGTTTTCCATGCCGACACCGTTCACCTCAAACACCAGGTATACCATGTTGACACCGCGCACGTGAAGTATAAGGTACATTATACTACCGATACGGTAAGCCACACATATAGGACTACTTATTCGAATGAATACACCGTGCTGTCCATAGATTCAACACGGCCGAAAATCACTATATATGCCGAAAAGCCCATCAAGCTGGATACCGCTCCCGTATACAAGGTTGTCACCATGTCCGCACCAAAAATCACCCTGTATAGTCCTCAAAAAACAATCGTCCTTCAGGCGAATCCGGCCCCGGCGCCGAAACTGAAACTAAAGCCCAAACCAGCTGCCGCACCCAAACAAATCAAAAAACCGGAACCGGCCGCTACACCCAAACCTCAACCGGCGAAGGAGCCTAAGGCGAAGAAGCCTTCAAAATACGAACCCGTACTGCCGGCAGCCCTGCTGAAAACAATGAACATCGGCAAACCACAGGAGGAATGTTAATTGCCGCCGCGGGAATTCTGCCTGGGCTGATAGCCGTTCTCTACACCCCTGCGATCCGCTCCTTATAAGCAGCCAATGCATCTTCAAGACGCTGACGGGCGGTCGTATCGCCGGGAACGTTATGGGAAGGATGGATATGCAGCTGCACACCTCTGTCCGCCAGGATCTCCGCTACAGTGGTAACGGTCATCCATACACAGGAGATGAAAGCCATCGTGGAAACGGGGCCGATCTTGTCGGCGTGGTTCTTCAGCGGCACCGTGGCATCTTCAATGGGCGCGCAGGAATCCACCACGATGTCCGCCACATCGAAGATCGTTTTACCGCTGGAATGCCTTGTCTGCTTGCCTTTTGCAGCGGCGGCGGAGCCGTAGGCGATCACTTTCATCCCGCGCTTCTTCGCTTCTATCGCCACGTCGATATTCACGTTGTTGATGCCGGAGTGGGAAAAGAGCCACATGGTATCGCGGGCATCGAAATTATATCCTTTCATGATCTCCACGCCATAACCTTCCACCCTTTCCAGGAACACGAACTGATGCACGCCCATTTCACCGGTGATGCGGGTAAAAAAAGTAAGCGGCAATTCCACCATCGGGTGAAAACCCACGAAGCCGCCGATGCGCGGGTACATCTCTTCAATGGGAATGGTAGCGTGACCGCAGCCGAAGGTATGCACCCAGCGGCCGCAAGCAATGCTGTCCGCCATTGTTTCCGCGGCTTTCCGGATATTGTCCATCTGTGTTTCCTCGATCTGCGCCATCACGCTCCGGGCATGGCCCAGCCATTGTTTTGCAAGCATATGTTGATGATTTGATTATTTCAGTCTTCTGACGATGGTGCTGCACAGCAAGAGCATCACCATCCACTCCGCGAATGCCACGGTGGTGAGATGCCGCACGCCGTAATGCTGCACCACCAGTCCCATCATATAGTTCACCAGCATGTTCCCGGTAAGCGCGATCACCAGCACAAAGCTGAATGCCGTACCGGATTGCGCGGCATACCGCTCTCCCACGAAGCCGAGCATGATGGGGAAACCGCCCGCCAGTCCCGCTCCCAACAGGATCAGCCCGATGGCCGATACAATGAACATGGCGCCCGTCTGCAGCAGTAAAATACCCGCGGGCATCAGCAGCAGGGAAATGGTAAGCATATGCTGAGGAGAAACGGTGCGGAAGATGCTGCCGGTGAGCAGGCGCATCACGGTGAGGCCGGCCACGTAGAGGGACAACGCATAGAGGGCGTTATGTTCCTCCATATGATCTCCCGCGGTGAGATAGGTGGTAGTCCAGTTATTGATAATAGCCTCGAAGCTGCTCTGGCAGAAAAGGAAAAAGCCGATGAGCAGCAAGGTCATGTCTTCAAACATTTTACCGCTTCGCGCAAACAGCCGGCTGCCTTGTTGCTTGGCGGGCGGGAAGCGGATCACGGCGTACAGCAGGCCAACAGCGAAAGCCGCCCAGCCGATCGCCGCCACGATGGTATGCCACTGAAAATGATCGCGCAAAGCGCCCAGCACCTGGGGCATGCCCAGCGCGCCGATGCCGAAGGAAACGCCCAGCAGGCTCAGCGACGCGCCCTTGCCGCGGGTGCTGATATCCGCCACCACCGCATTTGTGGTGCCGTTGATGATGCCGCCGGAGAGGCCGAATATAAAAATGCATGCTTTCAGCAGGCCGATGGAAGCGGCATGCGCGATGCCCTGGAAACCGGCGCAAAGCCCGAACGAAGCCAGTACCAGCAACAGCTTGTAGCCATAGCGGTCACAAACGGGACCGAACAGCAAAGAACCCGCCAGGATGCCGATGGGCATAATGGAAAACAAAGTACCCGCGGCCACGCCGTTCAACCCGAACTTCGCGCGGAGGTCCAGCACCACGGCGCCGAGCGTGATCAACGTTACGCCGAAAAGCAGAAGACCTATGCAGGCTGCCCAGAATACCACGTTTTTATTGTACATAGTGACTGCTTTTCATGGCCAGGCAGGCGGCGCCGTACAACCCGGCGCTGTTGCCCAATGCGGAAGCTTCCAGCTTCACGAGCCCCATGCTCACGGGTTGCGCCCAGCGGGCCGCTTCCTTCGCGATCAGGGGGATCAGCGCCACGGCCGGTCCGAACACACCACCGCCAAAAATGATCCTGACGGGATTAAAAAGACTGATGAGGTTAGCCGCAGCCATCCCCCACAGCGATATGCATTGCGTGATAACGTCTATGGCTATACGGTCGTTATGTCCGTAAGCGGAAAACACATCCTGCGCCCGCAGGCCCTCTTTTTTCAACACCCCGCTGTAATGCTCATCTTCCGCTACAGCGGCCGCGGCCACTTTGGCGATGCCCTCGCCGGAAGCCATGCTTTCAAAGCAGCCGCAGTCGGTATACGACGCCTGAAAGGGCCGGTCCAGCGCCATCCATCCGATGGCCCCGCCAATGTCCGCCGCGCCATGCAGCAGCCTCCCGCCGGTGAGAATGCCGGCGCCGATGCCGGTGCCTACGGCCAGGTAGATGGCATCGTTACAACCCTGCGCATTACCCTGCCAGGCTTCGCCGAGGATGTAACAGGAACGGTCGCTTTCGATATACACCGGGATGTCCTGAGCAACAGCCCGCACTTCTTCCAGCAGGGGATAATCATCCCAACCCGCAATGTTCGGCGCCCATATAGTGCCGGTTTGATGGCGGCTGATGCCGGGCACCGCTATGCCGATGGCGGTAATGCCGCCGGATGCCAGCGCTTCCGCAACGGCTTCCGTTACCAGCCGGCCCACAGCTTTCCCGCCGCGCCCGTCAAGGGAGCGGTTTTGCTGCTGTAACACCTTTCCATCCCGCGAAAAAACAGCCGACGCTATTTTGGTACCGCCCAGATCAATTGCCAATATCATGCGTGTGTTTTCATAACGTGTTCATTATGTAGACAAACAACTGATTCCGCTCCGTTACCGGGCGGCGGATTTTGTGCAAAACAGGGCTGCACAACGCTGCCCGTATAAAGTAAAAGGGTGTATCGAACATTCGATACACCCTTCATGCCTGTACAAGCAATAAAACAGATCAATAGCCCGGGAACTGCACCAGTTGCTTGTTCCGGTCGATCTCGCTTTGCGGTACGGGGTAGAAGTAATATTTCGGTTGCCACTGTGCGCGGGTGAACACTACGGTACGCTGATGGAACTCGGGGTCTGACAGGAAAGTGCCTTTCTCGATGTTCATGCCGTGGAACTGACCGCCCTGGTGGGATTCCGGTTTATCGGCGATCTTCCAGCGGCGCACATCCCAGTAGCGGTGCCCTTCAAACATAAGCTCCAGCTGCCTTTCCACGCGAATCTCTTTCCGCAGCTCGTCCTGGCTGCCGCCGGTGAGCGAGGGCAGGCCGGCGCGGTTCCTCACGGCATTCAGGTAAAACAGCACATCGGCGTGGCCGGGACTGTATTCATTCAGCGCTTCCGCATAATTGAGGTATATCTCCGCGAGGCGGATCATCATCGCCGGGCGGGCAACGGATTTGCCGTTCCTGAAATCGGTGGTCGGGTGGAGGTTCTTGCGGGCGGTGTAGCCGGTGCTCGGCCAGTCCCTCGGCGCGCCGTTTTTGCCGCTGTTGCCGGTGAAGAAAAATTCAACACGGGAGTAAGCGGCATCCGGCACTACCGGGATCGTGGAGCCGTTAAAGGTGACATTCACGTAAAACCGCGGCTCACGGCCTACATACATATTGTAGGTGCCTTCCACATAAAAGCTGGTGGCGGTGGTAGTAAACCCTGTTTCCGAATAGCTGCCGGTGGGGTCGGTGATCGCTTTGCCGTCCGCCATGCGGAACGCATCCACCATTTCCTGTGTGATGGCAATACCGTTCCAGGCATTACCGTTCGAGCAGCGTGGCGCTATGTGTCTTTCCCACTGGCCGTTCGCGCTGGACGAACGGATCCAGATGCCTTCTTTCATATAACCGTCAAAGAAAAGATTGCGGTATGAAAGGAAGGCGGCCTGGAAAGGATCGTCGTTCGCCACTTTAAAAAGCTCGTAGCGGTTGGTGTTGATCACCTCCAGGGCAGCGTCCGCCGCGCGTTTCCAGCGTTCCTTGTCGTACGTCTGGTTGAACAGCTGCTTGCCGTCGAAGTTCTTGAAATTAGCGAGGTCTGTATTGCCGTTGAACAGCGGGCTCGCATGGAATAATAATACCTGTGACTTTACCGCGGCGATCACCGGCTTGGTGATCCTGCCTACCTGCGTATTGTCCACTTCATTGCCGCCGGCGTTGAGATGCACCACGGGCACGTCCGCATACGCGGCATCCATTTCAGCGAGCACGTATTCCACACATTCGTCCCAGGAGCTGCGCGGTATTTGGAAGTTTTCTTCCGGCGCCTTGGGCTCCTCTCCCATCAGCACAACAGGACCATACTGTTTCATCATCAACCAGTAATAATACGCCCGGAGAAAGCGCGCTTCCGCCTTGTACTGCCGGAGCAGCTGCTCTCCGTTCGGCTGTTCCTTGATCTCGTTATTCTGATCTGCGTTCTGTATGAAGACCGCGCACAGGCGGATGGTCTGGTAGTAAGGGTTCCAGGTATTCGGACTGGCATTGTCCGGCGTGATGGCGCCGGAGTTGATACCGGGTTGCACCCAGGCGTAGTCCAGCTCATCGCATTGACCGCTCCATACATTGTTATACGGCTGGTCCCACATGTTGGGCATGATGGAATAACAGCGGGCCAGCCATTGTTCCGTCATCGACTTGTTGGTGAAAACATCTTTCAGGGTGGTGATGTTGTCCGGTACGGTGTCCAGGAAGCCTTTCCGGCAGGAAGGCGCCAGCAGCACACACAGGAGCATCAGCGGAATGATTTTTCTATATATAGCATTGATCATGATCGTACTGTTTTATTGGAAGTTTACACGGAGGCCGATATTGATAACAGATAACTGTGGGTAACGCACGCCCCGCGGATCATCCAGTTCCGGGTCCCATATTTTCCAGGGCGAGAAAGTGAGCAAGTTGGTCGCCTGCAAATACAAACGCATGTTCTTTACACTGAACCTTCTCAGGCTTTTCAATCCGAAATTGTAACCGACCTGTACCTCTTTCAGGCGGATGTAATCAGCGCGTTTCATCCACCACGTGCTTTCATAATAGTTGGTGGTCACGTC
Source organism: Chitinophaga cymbidii (assembly GCF_007992715.1). Taxonomy (GTDB): domain Bacteria; phylum Bacteroidota; class Bacteroidia; order Chitinophagales; family Chitinophagaceae; genus Chitinophaga; species Chitinophaga cymbidii. The sequence continues at coordinate 266,505 of NZ_BKAU01000002.1, read as the reverse complement.
AGAGCGGGTAGACAGGCGTGGATAAAAAGGCCGCGGGTTGGGATTATCCGGTGTCCAGCGGTCGGTAGCGTTCGTATAGAGGTTACCGATAGTAGGCCCTTCAAAGAAAGGTTGGGTGCTATGTCCGCCGGTATACATGAAATCTACCTGCGCCGCACCCTGCCAGAACATGAACAGATCGAACCGGCCAATACCGGCGCTCAGGTTAAGCCCATACAAAATGCGCGGCACGGAACCGTAGCCGATCGCTTTCTGGTCGAAACTATTGATGATGCCGTCACCGTTCAGATCTTCATATTTGATGTCACCGGGACGAACATCACCTGCCTGCACCGGGGAGCGGGTGATCTCCGCGGAGTCCTGGAACAGGCCGGTGGCGATATAGCCGAAACGCTGGCTGATAGGATGACCGGTGCGGTTCAGCCAGGGATACTGCCATGGCGGCAAACCGTCCGCCACATTCTCGTTCTTGTTGTAAGTGAAGTTGCCGCGGAAGCCGATGTAGTAGTCTTCATTGAACGAGTGATTGTATTCCAGCGTCAGGTCGACGCCTTTGTTGCGGGTGATGCCCACGTTGCCGTAGGGAATGTTGCCGGAGGTGAAACCGGAAGAATAAGGCATGTCCATCTGCCGGAGCAGGATGCCGGTGCGGTATTCTTTAAAGAGGTCGGCGATCAGGGAGAGCCTGCTGCGGAACAGCTTGATCTCGAACCCGAGGTTCTGGCGCTCCGCTGTTTCCCAGCTTACATCCGATCCTACCTGTCCTTCTTCATAACCGCCATAACCCACAGTGCTGCCGGGGATACCGAACTGGTAGCCGCCAACGCCGTCATTATTGATCCGGGTCATGAACAGGAAACGGGAATTGGTGTTGCTGTTACCGGAAATGCCCCAGGTGTAGCGGAATTTCAGGTGGGGGACCGCATCCTTCAGCGTTTCAAAGAATTTCTCGTTCGATACCACCCATCCCGCACCGAAGGAGGGGAAGAAGCCGTAACGCCGCTTTGGCGTAAAGTTCTCCGATCCGTTGTAGCCGAAGTTCACTTCGGTGAAATACCGGTTGTCAAAACCGTAGGTGACCCTGCCGCTCAGGCCGCGGATACGGAAAGGAATGGAAGACACAAGGTCGTTCGCATCGCCGTTGATGTAATCGGACTGGTTGAACAGCAGCAGGCCGGACACGTCGTGCCTGCCGAAACCATTGGCATAGTTCAGCGCCGTTTCTGTATAAAAGCGGCGGTTACCGCCCCTGGAACCTTCATACCCGAGCACATCGGAGCCAGCCTCCACCAGCCGGGTCTTCAGCGAGCCGTCGGGGTTACGGCCCTCGGCGATGTAAGTCTGCACGTCGCGCTTGCGGTTGAGGTTATTCCAGGCGTAGGAGTCAAAGGCAAACATGGAAGTCAGCGATAATCCTTTTACAATAAAATCGAGGTTCTGCCGGGCGCGTAGGTTGGTGCGGATGTTGTTCCTGTATTCCGTAGCGTAGCCGCTTTGCGTCAGGTCGCGGTACGGGCTGTCGAAACCGCCGCTGGGAATCTTGGGCCACTGGCCATTGGAGTATTGCGGCGGAATGATGTGCGGCGGTACCCGTGAAGCAAGTGCAAACAGATCGCCGGTGCCAATGCCGGGGTAATTACTGTTGATGATATACCCGTTCACACCCAGTTCCAGCTTGGTGGTTTTGGTGATGTTCGCATCTACGTTCGTGGAAAAGGTAAAGCGGTCCAGCTTGATGTTGGAGTTGTAGGACTGCTGTTCATCCCGTTTCATCATACCTGTTTCGGAATAATAGTTGGCGCTGATGTAATAGGTCGCGAACTCGGAGCCGCCGCGCACGTTCAGGCCGGCTTTCCGGTTGAGGCCCCATTCATTGAAGATCTCCTTGAACCAGTCCACATTCGGGTAGAGGTCCGGATCTTCGCCGGTGATATGTTTCTGTATCTGTTCTTCCGTGTAGGTGGCCGTTCTGCCGCGGGTTTGCAGCCCTTCGTTGTACAGGCGCATGAAAGTGGGTGCATCCACATAATCCGGCAGCTGTGTGAAGCGCGTCATGGCCTGTGTCAGCTCCGCGTTGATCTGGGGTTTGCCGGCGCGGCCGGTCTTGGTATTGACGATTATAACGCCGTTGGCGCCGCGGGTGCCGTATACGGCGGTGGCGGAGGCGTCTTTGAGGATAGTAAAGGTTTCAATGTCTTCGGGGTCGATGTCGGTGATGGAGCGGTCCGGCACGCCATCCACGATGATCAGGGGGCCTTGCGGGCTGGAGCTGAAAGTAGAGATACCGCGGATGTAGATGTCCGCGCCATCATAGCCCGGTTCCCCGCTGCGCTGGACGGACACAATGCCCGCCAGCCTGCCGCCGAGCGCATTCATCAGACTGCGGGCGGGCAACTTCAGTTCCTGCGGACGTACGGTGGACTGCGCCCCTACGAGGCTGACTTTCTTCTGGGCGCCAAAGCCTACTACCACTACTTCATTCAGTCCGCCTTCCTTTGCTTCCAGCACCACATTCAGGTCCATGCGGTTGCGCACGGCGTACTTCTGCGTTTCATATCCCACAAAAGAAAATTCCAGCGTATCCGTCGGTTCCACTTCGATGCTGTAAAACCCCTCGGCATTGGTAACGGTGCCCACGGTGGTACCCGGCACCCGGATGGTCACGCCGATGATAATGGCGCCCAGCCGGTCTTTCACCGTGCCGGATACCCGGATCTTGGCCAGCGGCGTGCCTGTAGCTTTGGGTGGCGGTAATGTTTCCGTGGGCGCGATGATGAACTGGAGATCGGTGATCCTGCTCACCGTCAGGTGGTAGGGCTGCAGGGCTTCCCGCATGGAGGGGATGATGCGGTTGCCCGGTTCCTTCGTCAGCTGTTCGGACACCATTACATCCTTCGTATACTTTTCATTGTGCGCGATCCGCAGCTTGTGTTTCTGATAAATTGCTTCAAGGGCTTCTTTCAACGGGATCATTTTCCCCGATTTTTTCTCCTTCCCATTTTGCTGGCGGACAAGGGAGCCGGCGCTTGCAAAGGACCCCTGGGCCTGTATCTCCGGGGCGATCACCTGCAGACATAGCAATACACTGACTACTCTAAGGCATAGCCGTAGACATCCAAATTTCATAACGTAAATTTTGGTTAGGTTAGATGAAACTGTAAAAAGGAACTATTTCGATTTTGGTCTATCTGGTTGTTCTATTTTGGTTGAATACTCAATTTATTTCCGGTTTTTTCAATACTTGCGTTCAACATGGCCGATAGCACATCCATCAGCGCCTTTTCATTTTCCATGATCACCCTTCCGCTGATAGCGGCGCCTGCAAAAGCGCCGGGATTCACGATCTCCACGTCATATCCATAATTGCTGACCAGCACTTCTTTTATTTCCGCCAGCGACGTATTCTCAAAATTGTAATCCCCATCTCTCCACGCCCCGAACAGCTGCGCGTTCACCTTCTCTTTTTTCAATCCACCGGCCGCCACCAGCACCCGTTCTCCGGGCTGAACGGTCATCTCCTCCTGCCCCGCCAGCGCTTTTACCTTACCCTGCTGCAAAATAACGGCGTTCTCGTGCATCGTAAAGGCGGTGCCCAGCACGGTAACGTCCAGCTGTTTGGTATGCACCACAAACGGCAGCGTGGCCTTTTGTACATCGAAATATGCGGTGCCGGTGATCCATATCTCGCGGTCTTTTTCTCCGAAGGTGGGGCGGTACGACAGCGTGCTGCCGCCTTTCAGCCAAACGCGGGTGCTGTCCGGCAATACACTGATCTGCACCGGGGCATCGTGCTGCACCGTCATCCGCACTTCCGGCGCGGCTTGGCGCAGGCCGAAATAAAGCGCTGTTCCTCCCGCCAGCATCAGCACGGCGATCATGGCGGCATATTTCCACCACTGCACGCGGCGCCTGCCGGGCAGCTGCGCGGACACTTCCTGCCAGCGGGCTTCCACATCCAGCTGCCGGTCACCGGCCTTTTCCAGGTCCAGGATGTCCTTTACCCTGAAATACAGCTCCCGGTTCGCGTCTGAGCGCTGCACCCATTCCTCCACGAATGCCGACTCTTCAGGCGTTGCCTGTCCGTTCAGAACATTCATCAGTACGTTATAATCCATTTCGCTGTTTTCGGGTAAAAGTGCCATTTCAATGATATAGACGATGAGGGAATAAAAACTACGTATGCGGGATCAAAAAAAAATCCAGGAAAATATGCTGAACTTCCGGATCATGGTCCGGAGCTGCTTCACCGCTTTATATAACTGGGTTTCCACGGTCCGGGAAGAGATGCCCATGGCATCGGAGATCTCGGCGGTCTTCATGCCCTGCATATAACGCAGCTTCACCACCTCCCGGCATTTGGGCGGCAGCTGCTCGATGGCCTCCCAGACGCTGCGCTCGTCGGAGGCTTCCAGGAGGCTTTTATGGCCGGCGTCCGGATGGAAAAATTCCAGTTCCTGCTGCGTCAGCAGGCTGTCCTGCACAAAACGCCGGTGCACGGCCTGGTGCTTGAAGTGGTCCACACACTTGTTATGAATGCTGCGGAAGAGGTAACTGCGGGGGTTGCGGGGAAGCTTTCCATGTGCCTGGATGAACACGTCCTGTACCAGGTCTTCGGCGGTGTGGAGGTCTACAAACTTGCAGGCATAGCCCACCAGCGCAGCATAATATTCATGGAATACCTGCGCGGTAGACATCAGCATGCCTTCATCATCACGCTCCTGCATAAAGTGAATTCAGGTTTCAGCAGAAAACTTCTGCCGGAGGGTAAAACTATCTATTTGCCGCAATAAGTGTATACAAATTTTATCACAAATTCATCAAATCTTCACACGGTCAGATATCGGAATATTCCGCCGGTCTTAAAAAGAACTGCTCGTTCTTCGATACATTATTTTTATACTCTTCCAGGGCGGACAGCTTCTTCCAGTCCGGGTCCGCGGAGAACGCCTTCCAGTGCGCGTCCCTGTCTGCCTGGTTATTGAAGGTAGTGAGGTACATGAGGTTGGGCATCCTGCTGCCGGACATCACCTCGCCGTAGAACACGGCATTAAAACCGAGCCTGTTAAAGATCGCGATCTCGTTGCCGGCATTGAACATCTTCACTTTGTTCTCATAATATTTTTCGGTGGGGCCTTCGTAGCTGCGCAGTTCGTACACTCTTTCGCTTTTGGGGCCTGTGAGCTTCGGCAGCGTGAGCTCGGGGCTGCCGGAAAAGGCTTTGAGGAGGATGGATTCCATGCGGGCGTAGGGAGCGTTGTTGTAGGGGGCGTTGATGTAGTCGCTGCCGCTTTGCTGGTAGCGGCTGTCCTTTGCCAGCTGGTCACCCAGGTCGTCAAATTCGGAAAGAGAGCGGAAGGGGATCAGGACGTACACCCGGATGTCCGCCGTATCCTGCTGGATGGGTTTAAAAACCCCTACCTTGCGGATGTTCGCGCGGTGTAACGCGGGCAGGTAGGCCTGGCGGAGAAAATTGTCGAGGCGCTGCTCCTGTGCCGGGGACTTCAAGTGGTAGATTTTGATCTGGTAGAAGTTCCTTCCCTTTTTTGCCCTTGTGCCTCCTGCGGTGTTTTCCTCCGCTACACGGATTTTCTGCACCGTTTGAGTAAGGACACTTCCATTGGTTCCTCCCGGAACTTTACCGGTGGCGTGGCTGGCAGAAGCGCCTAATAGCAGATAAGTCAGAATAAGTAAAGTGGTATTTTTCATGTTGATCACGGTTAAATCGATCTGTAAAATACTATCTGCGGGGGAGAGTTCCTACGGCTCACGAATGAATAAGTTTTTTGCGGGAGGTCTTGACCCTTACGTAACGTGATACCCTACCTTTGTCTGATGGAAAGCACTTATACTGTTCAACAACTGGCGAAGCTGGCGGGGGTGAGTGTGCGCACACTGCATCATTACGACCAGCTGGGTTTGCTGAAGCCGTCCGAACGTACCACGGCCGGGTACCGCTTGTATGGCGAAAGCGAGCTGCTCCGGTTGCAGCAGATCATGTTCTACAAGGAGCTGGACCTTTCGCTGGAAAGGATCGGCGACATCCTGGACGATCCTGGCTTTGAGGTACTGCAGGCCCTTGAAAGCCATAAACAGGCGCTGGAAGAACGGCGCGAGCGGCTTTCCATTTTGCTGGAAACAATTAACAAAACCATTTTAAAATTAAAAGGAGGACCTGTCATGTTAACAAATGAAGAATTATATGAAGGATTCCCGAAAGGCCAGACCTACCGCGAAGAAGCCATTGCCAAATGGGGCAGGGAAACGGTGGAAGGCGGCGAGAACAAGCTCCGCAAGCTGAGCAAAGCGGAACTGAACAGACTGAAAGGAGAATTCGACAATATCAGAACAGAGCTGGGCGCGCTGATGCACCTGGACGTGGCGGACCGCAGGGTGCAGAAGGTGATCCACCGGCACTTTGAGCTGATCATGCAATTCTGGGGGAAGGACGGATGCGATCCCAGCATGCTGGAAGCGTATAAGGGACTGGCGAAGCTGTATGTAGATGATGAACGGTATACGCAGACCGCGGACGGGAAGAATGATCCGGCTTACGCGGCGTTCATCAGCAAGGCAATGGTCTGGTATGCGGACCATGTGGGGAAATAGAGGATATACTTCAACACCGGGAGCGCCTTTTTGAGTGCTTCCGGTTCTCCTGACAATTCGAAGAATGGGTGAAGCCGGAATATAAGGCTGAAAGCCGCGTTCTGTCACAATTCACCCCATCTTTGTCTCCATAACCCCTGCACCGCTAAATGTGTATGGCATATTTTTGGAGAACAGATTCCATCAGCATCTAAATGAAGAACTATGCAAAAGATAATTCCGCATTTATGGTTTGACAAAGAAGCGAAGGAAGCGGCTGCGTTTTATGCTTCCGTTTTCCCGGATTCAGCGGTCACCCATGTTACAACACTCCGGGATACACCATCCGGTGACGCGGATGTGGTGACTTTCAATATCTGGAACCAGGAATTTATGGCCATCAGCGCAGGCCCTCTCTTCAAGTTCAATCCTTCCATATCATTCATGGTGAACTTTGATCCGCTGCTGTTCGGTGCTGCCGCCACAAGGGAAAAGGACGCAAGGGAGAAAATAGATGAGGTCTGGAACAAACTGGCGGATGGCGGCACGGTGCTCATGCCGATCGATAAATATCCTTTCAGTGAGCGCTACGGCTGGATACAGGATAAATATGGCCTATCCTGGCAGCTGATCCTTACCGATCCTGGAGGCGAGCCGAGACCGGCGATCATACCTTCGCTGATGTTTGTGGGCGATAAATGCGGTAAAGCGGAGGAAGCGATCAACTTTTACCTCTCGGTTTTCAGGAACCAGAAAATGGGCGGAGTGTTCCGGTATGGCAAAGACCAGGCGCCGGACAGGGAAGGCACGATCATGTTTGCCGACTTTATGTTGGAGGATATGTGGTTTGCGGCGATGGACAGCGCGCATGATCACAAGTTCAATTTTAATGAGGCAGTTTCCCTGATGGTCAACTGCGCCGACCAGGCCGGGATAGACTACTACTGGCAAAAACTGTCCGCTGTTCCGGAGTCCGAGCAATGCGGATGGGTGAAGGATAAATATGGCGTATCCTGGCAAATCTCACCCGCTGTTATGGAAGAAATGTTCCGCAATGGCACCCGCGAGCAGATCGACCGGCTTACGGAAGCTTTTATGCCGATGAAGAAGCTGGATATTGCGAAATTGATCGAAGCGTATAGAGAAAAGTAAACACAAGCCTGTTTCTTTCAGATCAGCCTTTCACAGGCAACTTGCCGTGATACCCGATCACCTTGTACTCTCCCTGCACCCTTCCGAACACAAAGGTGAAATAGCTTTCGGCAGCACTGTTCTTCTCCGGGTATTGCATTGATACTTCAAAAAGTTCGGAATCCGGATCCGTTCCCTGCTGCAATGTTTTGTAATAATCCTCTTCTATTTTCTTACCGCCGATCAGGGAAAAATTCTCTTCGTCCGCTTCTGGCAGCAAACGTTTTACGTCCGCGTGAAAGATCTTTGGATAATACTTTGCGAATTCATTGGCGTCTATGTTTCCCGCCGTCTTGTTGATGTTCCCGTTCTTCAGGTCTTCATTCGTCCATTGCCTGGAAGTTTGCAGGGGAAAACGGATAAAAGACTTCGCCAGCTCCTGGTTATCACCCTCCACGGCCTGCAGAAACCCCGAGAAAGCGGTGCGGAACTTCTGTTCGTCGGTGCTGATGGAAGGAGGAGTACCCCCGGTGGTCTGTGCCACAGAGTCCGGCTGCACCGGTAAGGCGGTACTTGACAACTGCTTTTCCTTTTCCCTCCTGTTGCCGCAGGAAGCCAGCGATAAGGCCGCCAGCAGGCAGCAAAACCACAACGGGGTCAGATACATTGTTCTCATAATTCAAAATGTTAGTATATAGAGCCATCAAATATTATTCCACCATACACCCTTCCACTAAAATGCATAGTTGTAATTAACGGCTGATACCAATAAAAAGGGGCGTATCAGAACCTGATACACCCCGCACAATAAAGAGTAACCACAAAGTCATTGACTGGCCCCGATGCTGATCTTGTTGCCCACTATCCTCGGATTTCCATTCACATCCAGCGTTCCCTGTATTTCCGCTCCGATCACTTTTCCCGCATCCTTCGCCGGGGAGCCTGACTGCAAACTCATATCCGCCGCCAGCTTTGGATCAAGCCCGAAAACAGAAGCCGCATCCACGCCGGAAGCCGTTTTCCATGCGTTAAAATCCGTATACGGTGTACCGTTGGTCGTGTTCCATATCCATCCCGGCGTACCGGTCGTGAAATAAAGATTGTAATCTATTTCATTGCCGCTGCCGGTGCTGGTGTACTTGTGGAACATCAGGTCTACCGGTCTTGCATATACGAGGTTGTTAACGATCACATTATCGATACAATGTTCCGTCATGCGCAGCTCTCCTTCTATTTCTCCGTAAGCGCCGTTCTCGCGGTTGTTCTGGTACAACGTGTTGTTCACCACATAAGAGTTGCGCGTGCCGCCGCCGGTATACCCCAGGTATCCGCCGAGGTAAATGCCCGTGCGGTAGCAGTTCGCCACCACGTTGTTCCGTACAATGCAATCGCTGGTGGGAAACGCATCCGTTTCGCTCACGATACCGATGCCTCTGTCGCAATCCCGCACCCTGTTGCGTTCCACGATGATATTGCGCGCACCGTCCACATAAATGGCGATGGCGCCGTGGCCGTGAATGCCACCGATCGGACCCGTAGTCATATTGATATCATACAGTTCATTTTCCGTGATGAGGCCATTGCGGGCGTAGTTGAACGCAGGATTGGGATTGGCCGCATAGCCGCCCGCCGCGTCGATGCCGATGTTTTCAGCGTTGTAGATCTTGTTGCGGCGGATGATGAAGCCGTCCACATACCCGTTGATCGTCAGGTTTTCGCTGTAGCCGGTGTTGCAGTCGTGTATCTCGTTCTCTTCCACCAGCACGTCCGTCATAGGCGTTCCGGTGTTGCCGATGATCTCGATGCCGTGCCCGCTGCGGCCGTCCGCCGGCGCCACGTTGTGCTCGATGTTATATACTTTGTTCTTCCGGATGATGATATGGCTGGAACCTTCATCCGCCACAATGCCGTTGATGTTCACCCAGGGCGTGCTGCTGATGTAGTTGCACACATCGAAGCCTTCAAACACAACATAGCTGGCATTGCGGATGGTCACCAGCGCTTCTTTTCCGGTGATGGAAAGACCGGTGCCGTCGATGACCGGTTTTTCACCGGGGTATGCTTTGAGGGTGATGTATTTATCCTGCCTGCCGGAGCGCGGGAACACCACCTTTTCATAATACTTGCCCGTTCTTACGATCACCGTATCACCGGGCGATGCTTTCGCCAGCGCGGTATTGATCCCGCGCAGCGGCGCCGCCAGCGTACCGGCCGCGGCATCATTGCCGGAAGGCGATACGTAAAAAGTGTTCTGCCTTACATCGGGTTTGTTGTCGCCCTGCGGGCTGTTCTTTTTGCTGCATGCCGTGGAAGCGATGCCCGCCAGTATAAATATTAAAAAGCTGCTCCTCATCATTCCGAAATTATTCTTCTAACGCGATTATTGTTTTTATCCAGCACGTACACAATGCCGTTCCTGTCCACCGCCACGCCGCCCGGCGCGCTGAACGCCGCGGCTTCACCGATGGCATTGGCATATCCCGCCGTGCCGCTGCCGGCGTAGGTGCTGACTTCCCCGTTCTTTGCATCAATGAAACGGATGCTCTGATCGGGATTGTAAGTACCGCCATCCCAGGTACCATTGCCGGCCACGTAAATATTGCCCGCCGCATCGATGCACAAGCCCCAGGGGAATGCAAACCTTGCATCCGCGCCGGTTCCGTTCACATAACCGCTGGCGCCCGCCGCTCCTGCAATGGCGATGCCGGTAGAAGAACCTTTTTCGAATTTCAGGATCGTATGATCTCCGTTGCTGGCAACATACAGGTTACCCTGGGCATCGAACCCCATGCCGGCGGGACTGTTGATCCCCGTGATCACCGCCTCGCTGCTGCCGTCCGGCGCTACTTTGTACACGTTGCCGTTGGCGGCAGAGAGGTAGTAAAGGGTATTCGAGGATTTGTCGTATGCCACGCTCCAAGGCTCACCCGTGGCCCAGCCGATGGTAAGGGCGGTACCGTCCGGGGAGATCTTGCGGATGTCCCAGTTGCCGGGGTCCACGCAATATAAATTCTGATCGTTGTCGATCGTGAGATCGTAGGGAAGACTGAACTGCGCAGTGAGCCCCTGCCCGTCCGCATGCCCCGCGGCATTGGGATTGCCGGAGAACACCGTTACATCTCCTTCGGGGGTGATCTTGCGGATGCAGTGATTACCGGGGTCCGCCACAAACACATTTCCTTCATCGTCCGTTACAATTCCCTTGCTCCGGTACCAGGCCTCTTTATTGAAATTAAACTGCGCTTCCTCCCCTTTCCCGTTTGCAAACCCTGCCGTGCCGTTGCCCGCGAAGGTGGTCACATTGCGCGTGAACATATAATTGAACACCGCGGTGCTGGCGATCTCGTCCCCACCCACTTTCACCACGATGTTGCCCGTACCGCATTTCTTCGGCACTACGGCCATGATCTGGTTGGTGTTGGCGCCGATGATCGCCAATTTGTTGCCGTTGATGGTAACTTCCAGCTCGGAGGTGTCGCTGGTGAAGTTGCTGCCGTTGATGAGCACGGACGTACCGCCGCCGCCCTGCGCCGGCATGAATTCGCTGATGGTCATCGGCGCGCCGGGGGCATGGGAAGGTACATCGTCCTTTTTGCATCCCGCCAGGAACAAGCCTGCCAGCATAAAATATTTGCCAAAAGATCGGATCATATCCATGAATTGAAATTGTAATGAAATGAATTACCAGCCCGGGTTCTGCACCAATGCCCTGTTCTTTTCGATATCGCCCTGCAGGATGGGAAAGAGATACATCTTGTTATCCCAATACCTTTGCTGGTACAGCTTGCGCGTGTAGAAGCCGGTGAAGGAAAAACCAAGTCCGTTGTCGTTCGCGTTCACATCCATACCGTAAATCGCCGTGTACTTCGGCTTACCGAGCAGCAGGCGGCGCGTGAGCGTGTAATAGCGGTCGCCTTCAAAGCAAAGCTCCACCTGCCTTTCCCGGAGGATGTGTTCGCGCATCTTTTCCTTATTGCCTACCGCGTCCGGGTATACGGTTTCTATACCGGGGATGCCCGCTCTTGTGCGCACGAGATTGAGATAAGTGATGATATCCGTGTTGCCGGGATCGTATTCATTGAGCGCCTCCGCATAGTCCAGCAGAATTTCCGCGTAGCGGATCAGTATCCAGGGGCCGTGGAAAGACACCGCATCCAGGCGGATGTTGCTGCTCGGGCTGATGCGCTTCAGCGGCAGGTAGCCGGTGAGGTTGTTGCTGCCCTGGGATTTCTGGCCGGCCTTTCCGTTGTAGTAGAACTCCGCGCGGCCCTGTCCGTTCACGTTCTGGTCGGAGGAGTAATAGTTTTTATCATCCGCCGTCTGCGCCGGCACTACCGGTCTTGCGTTGTACATCACGTTGGCGTAGAAGCGCGGCTCGCGGTTGGCGTACATGTTCCATTCGCTTTGTTTATGCCCCCAGCTTTCCGGCGCGGAGCCGGGCGCAAAGCCGGTTTCCACGTATTCAGACAACGGATCGTCTATCGTGCGGCCGTTCTTCATGACGAACGCATCCACCAGGTTTTGCGTTACGCAATACATGTTGTAGCCACCGGGACCGGGAGAAGCGCATTTGGTCCAGCCCCAGCGGTTCCAGCCCACATTCGCGAAGATGATCTCATCGTTCCAGTTGGTAAGATGAATATCACGCACGGAAAGGTAGGGATCGAAAGCAGTGCCGCCGTTATCGAGATTGGTGAACAGCTTGTAATAGTTTGAGTCGATGAGCGCTTTGGCGGCATCGGCGGCTGTTTTCCATCTTTCATTGGAAGCCGTTGCGGGCGCCAGCGCCAGTCCGTCCTTATTTTTGAAGTCGGCGAATGCGGGATTGCCGTTCCAGAGCGGGCTGGCCGCCAGCATCGTTGTCTTTACCCGGATAGCCATGCAGGAGCCTTTGGTAGGGCGGCCCAGGTTGCTGGACGCTTCCCACCTTGCGGGCAGCCCGGCCTGCGCACGGTCCATCAGCTCATTGATGTACGCCACGCAGGTATCGAAAGGCGCGCGGGGATATTCCGCAAAGTCCGCATCCTGCGCAATGAGGCCGGTTACTTTTACAAAGGGACCGTATTGTTTGAGTATCTCCCAGTAATAATATCCACGGAGGAAAAGATTCTCCGCCTTGTATTGTGATTTCAGTTCGTCGCTCAGCTGATTGGAAGGCACTTTGTCGATATTCTGCTCGAAGACGAAGGACTTGCGGATGGCCGCGTAGTACTTGCCCCAGTTGTAAAAGTACTGGCTGGAAGCGCTCCAGTTGCCGCTGACCATCTGGCGTACGTTCACCGTGGTGATGGAAACGGAAGATTCATCGGAAGCGCCGACGGTGGTAAAATCATCCCCATCGTGATTATGCACATAGCTGTAGATGTTGTTGAGATAGGATTCCGCATTGGCCCTCGTCATCCATAGCTGGTCTTCCGTCAGCAGGTTATCCGGCTTTTTATCCAGGTAATGGCAGGAGCATAAAGCCATGACACCAGCCAGTAAGCAATACTTGAATATATTCATACGATGCGCTTTAACTTGATTAGAAATTAGCCCTCAACCCGGCGGTGATGGTCCTGGCAAACGGGTACTTCGCGGCGTTGGAGCCGAGTTCCGGGTCCCAGAGTTTGAACTTCGAGAACGTGAGCAGGTTGGTGCCGGCGGCATAGACCTGCAGGCTGCTGAGCCCTCTGCGTTTCATTTCCGGCGTGATGATGTTGTACCCGACGGAAGCCTGCTTGAGGCGCATGAAGCTGCCGTCTTTCAGCCACCAGTCGCTGTCCTGGTAATTATTATCGCTCGCGTTGGTGATGGTCAGGCGGGGATAGTAGGCATCCTGCCGGGGATTGTCTTTCGTCCAGCGGTCGGTGACGTTGCTGATAATGTTGGCGGGATATTGGCCGATGCCCGTGAAGGGAACGATGCCCACACCGGGAGCAGTACCGTCGAACCGGTTGATGGCGGAGCCGTTTGCCATAATGCCTACGTCAGCTACGCCTGCAAAGAGCGCGGATATTTCAAAGCGTTTGATGCCTACATTGAATCCGTATCCGTAAGACCATACCGGGAAAGGAGATTTACCGAGATAGGAGCGGTCGTTCGCGTCTATTACGCCATCGCCGTTCAGGTCTTCGTATTTGATATCGCCGGGGAACAGCCCTCTCAGCTGCTCGGGGCTTTTGTTCACATCGTCCTCATCCACAAACAGGCCGGCGTGTTTATAGCCCATGAACTCCATATGGGAAGTACCTTCATATTGCTGATAAGCAAACAGCATTTGCGGCTTATCCGCGAACAGTATTTTGTTCTTTGCATAGGTGATGTTGCCGAACACGCGGATGCTCACGTCCCTGCCGATCTTGGTGAGAAATTCCACGCTCGCGTCCACGCCTTTATTTTCCAGCTCGCCCATGTTGGCGAAAATCGGCAGGCCTTCAAAGCCCGCTATAGAAGAGATGGATGCACGCTGGATCAGGATGTCCTTACGTTTATCTTTAAATACATCGACAGTGATGTTCAGCTTATTCCATAACCCGATATCGAGACCAACGTTTGTCTTGGTGGAAGTTTCCCAGGTAAGATTCTCGGTACCAATCACATTCGCGGCAATGCCGTTATACCCGGCCGGAGAAGAACCAAAGTACACACCGGTTGCATCAGTGATGTAGGTTAGATATCCGAACCGGTCACCGTAGCCAATGATATCATTACCTGTTGTACCAACGGAACCACGCAACTTCAACAGGCTGAAAGTAGCCGCAAGCGGTTCAAAGAAACGCTCTTTCGATATTACCCATCCGGCAGCAACGGCGGGGAAAATACCCCAGCGGTTGCCCTTCTCGAAGTTTTCAGATCCTGTAGCGCCTACATTTCCTTCGAGTAAATATTTATCGCGGAAAGAATAGGTCACCCTGCCCGCAACGCTCTGGTTGCGGTACGGGATCGCGGCCTTCACGTCGCCGGCGCTGCCCAGTACGCGGTTCCTCATCGTCCCCACTATCAATCCACCAAAATGATGATCGCCAAAAGAACGGTCATAGTTAAGGTTTCCTTCGAGATACATGATCCTTTCACCAACAGAATAGGAAGAGTAGCCCAGGAAGCTGCTGCCGGTGCGTACCTGCTCGAATACGAGATCGCCTTCCGCATCGCGCGAGCCTGCGTACCAGAGATCGTTATCGCCCGTGCGGGAATTATTGAAAGTGCCGTAAGTATCAAAAGAAAAACGCCCCGTAGCGGTCAGCCCTTTGGTGACAACGCCCAGGTCCTGCGTGAGCGTAAGCACGGACTGCACAGAAGGTCTGAACTCCGTGGAATAACCGGCATTCTGCACCAGGTTGAATGGATTGCGGCCGCCGTTGTTACGCGGACCGGCCCACATATTGTCCGGGTATTGCACCGGAAATGCGATCGGGTTGGTGGAATAGGTATTATACCATATATCGGGCGCGGGCGAACCCGGATAGCGGCTGTTCACAAGCATGGCCGCGATGTTGAGCGCGAGGGTGGTTGTTTTGGTCACATTCAGGTCTACGTTGCTCCTGAAATCATACCGTTTGAAATTCAGATTGGGATTGTATCCGTTCACTTTAGACACGTTGTACTGGCCGTCCTGGTTGTAAAAGCTCATGGACACATAATAGCGCATGGACTCGCCGCCGCCGCTGATGTTCACGTTGGCATTGGTGAGGGAGGCCCAGTCCTTATAAATGCGGTCTATCCAGTTCACATTCGGATAGAGGTAAGGATCAAGGCCGCTGGCGGTTTTGGCGATCACTTCATCGGAATACGCCGGTGCGTTGTTATCGTTTTCGCGGGCTTCGTTGTAGAGCTTCATGAACGTTACGCCGTCCAGCATTTCGGGCATGCGCGTCATGCCGTTGAAGCCGCTTTCCACTTTGGCGGAGATCTTCGGTTTGCCCGCCACACCGCGTTTGGTGGTGATGATGAGCACACCGTTCGCGCCCCGCGCGCCATAGACGGCCGTAGCGGAGGCATCTTTCAGCAGGGAGATGCTGGAAATGTCTTCCGGATCTATGTTGTTGAAAGCGCCGCCGAAGGTGCTGTTCACATCATCGCGCTGCACACCGTCTACAATAATGAGCGGCGTGGTGCTGCCGGTGAAAGTGCCGATGCCGCGGATGGTGAAAGTGGGATTGTCGTACCCCGGTTCACCGCCCCCGCTCTGCATGGAAATGACGCCCGCCACTTTACCGGCGAGCGCGTTGGTGAGGGAGCGCACCGGCGTCTGCATGTCCTGCATGTTCACGGTAGACACGGCGCCGGTCACCGTTACTTTCTTTTGCTTGCCGAAACCTACGATCACCACTTCATCCAGCTCATCCACTTTAGCGGTGAGCGTGACCTTGATGGTCCTTTGTCCGGCCACCCTGACCTCCTCCGGCTTCATGCCCACCATAGCGACTTTCAGCACTTCGCCGGGTGCGGCGTTGATGGTAAAAATGCCCAGCTCGTCCGTCACCACCCCGCGGGCAGTGCCGTTCACGGCCACTGTGGCGCCGGGAACGGGCGTACCGTCCGGCGTCATCACCTGCCCTTTTACTGCGCTGGTCTGCGGTTTGGCCTGCTCCGGCGTTGCCGGTGCAGGTGCGGGAGCGGCGGCTTTGCGGTCCAGCACAATGCGGTTACTGCGTACTTCGTAGCCGATGTTCTTGCCCTTCAGCACAAAGTCCAGCACCTCCTGCACTTTGGTATTGCGGAAGCTCACGCTCATCCGTTCGCTGTCGTTCAGCAAGAGGTTGCTGTACACCAGCGTGAAGCCTGTTTGCTTTTTGATAGCGCGGAAAACCTGCACGAGGGACACATTATCGCCCGACAAAGTGACGGGGGACTGCAGCGAGGGCGTTTTGTCCTGCGCCGCGGCGGTAAGAAAGAAAATGAGCAGGAATACAAAAGAACATGCCAGGCCGCGAATGGCCGGCAGACGATCGCGCATACATTCTCTCATGCGGAAACTGATTTTAGTTGATTATGCAAATGCGTTTCAGCCTAACTACAAGCAGTGGGGGAAAATGGGTGACAGGGGGATGAAAATATTTTTTTTATTTCAGGTAGATGGCCTTGTCCCCGAAGCGGAACTCCGCGCCGGCAGTGACTTGCAGGTCCGTCAGGAATTCGGATAATTTAGCCCTGTCCATCAGGCCGGTGGTGGAAATATCCGCGAACTTGGCGGATTCGAGCACGAAGTTGACGCCATAAAAGCGGGATGCCACTTCCGCCAGCTCGGTGACCGGCATTTTGTGGAAATAGTAGACACCGTTCATCCAGGAGAGCACTTCTTCCCCGTCGAAAGGCTGTGTTTCAAAAGTGCCGGCGTTGTAAGCAGCCTGCTGGCCCGGTTTCAGCTCTGTGCGCTGACCGCTGGCCGCCTGCATCCATACGCTGCCTTCCACGAGGGAGGTTTTTTCCTGTGTTTGGTAGGTGTTGACGTTGAAAGCCGTGCCGTAGACCTGCACCTGTGTATGCGGCGTGTGTACAATGAAGCGGCGGGCGGGATCTTTCGTCACTTTAAAGAAAGCCTCCCCTTCCACCATTACTTCGCGGTCGCCCTGCCCGAAATGGAAAGGGAAACGCAGGCGGGTGGAGGCGTTGAGGTGCACTTCGGTGCCGTCTGACAGTGTAAGGCGGTATTGTTCTCCCGCCGGAACGGTGAGCACGTTCATGGCGGTGTCGGTAGACGTGTAGTGGAGAGAGCCGTTGCCGGCGTTCAGCGTGGCGTTGGGCAGGGTGATGCGCTGGCTGCTGTCTTTATCCAGCGCAACGGCCTGGCCGTCTGCCGTGGTCAGCTGCACGGATGGATGCTGCCGCTCCGTCTGCGCCACAAACTCCTGCAGGGACAAGGGCTGGCGCTGCGTGAGCCAGAATGCACCGGCTACCACCAGCAACAACAGGGAGGCCGCAATAGCGAGGTTGGTACGGATATTTTTGCGGCGGAGGTGTTTGCGTTTGTTGAGATGTTCCAGTGCTTCTTCCGGATCGAGGGAGTTGACGTATTGCCCGGCGCCAATGGAGCGGCCACGGGATTCCAGCGCATCCCAGGTTTCCCTGAAAGCGGCGTCCTGCGTGAGCATGCGCTGCACGTAGGACTCCTCTTCCGGCGTCAGGTCGCCCGACAGCCGCTGAATGTATAACTGGAATATTTTTTCCTGTTGCTCCATTTACTCTTTTATTTTATGCACCGCAGTTCTTAAAAACTGTAAGCCTCTTTTGAGATGCGTTTTCAGCGAATTGATGCTGATGCCCATTTCATCGGCCGCCTCCTGGTATCTTTTTCCCTGGATGTACACCATCTGCACGGCCATCCGCTTGTGCCCCGACATATCTTTCATGGACGCCTGCAGGCAGTTGTAGTAGTCCGGCGCCTCGGTATCTTCCTGCTGCAGGTGCGTGAATACCTCGTGGTGCACGTCCTGTTTCTTCCGCTGTTTCAGGAGGTTAAGGCAGCGGTTCTTCACGGCCATGTGAAGGTATCCTTTGATATCATCGTCATTGAACCGGAGGTAGAGTTTTCTGTCCCAGATATCCATGAAGAAGGTCTGCACGAGGTCTTTCGCCTCCTGGTCGTTCTGAAGGAACCAATACGCATTTACGCAAAGCATTTTATAATACTTTACGAAGAGCGCATCGAAAGCGGTCAAATCACCATCCTTTAAGCGCTGCACCAGCTGTGCATCGGGAGAATGACTCATTCACAATTCCTTTTTGGTTGAGACTAGTTGGCTGATCTGAAGATTCTGTGATGGAAAGATAGAGAAATTTTTTTTGGGATTTGCAGTATATTCCGTTCTTATGAGAAAGATAGCACCGGACAAGTGGAAGCATTTTTGGGTGGGGATTCCGATGGGCGCGGTTTTACAGGCGGCGATGATGTTTTTGTTTCCCGGTCAGCAGATGCTGGCGGGATTGCTGGCGATGGCGGCGGTGGTGGCCATCAGTTATGGATTCGAGCTTTTTTCGCTGATCACGGGATGGGGGCATTACGATTTCTGGGATGCCGTGGCGAGCATTCTCGGCGGAACGATCGGGGTTGCGGTGATTGTGGGGATTTTTTAAAAACTGATTTATGGGAATATTCAACTTCCGCAATAAACCGGAGGAGCGGTACCTCCGGCATCTGAAGCGCATCTTCCGCCGCGAACCGCGCTATTACCTGGAAGAGAGTTTAATACCCGGCCTGCCGGGCGTAACCACGTTCGTATATAAAGACGTTCCCGAAAAAGGATACATCACCGGGATCACCTACGGCCTTTCCCTGGCTAATCACCCCGACTGGCAATACGGCCGCCCGGAGCTGTGCATCTCCGTGAAGTCCACCGCGCTGGAATGGGCGCGGGTGGCGGGGTACATCGCCAATAACCTCCGCGGCAACTGCCCCTTCAGCTACGGGCAGACGATCAATTTCAAACAAAAGGTAAGCAGTGACTCCGATATGGATGCGTTCTTTATTTTTGCACCGAGTACCCTCGACCGCGCCGATCATGCGGATATTGACATTGGCTTGGATTACAAGATCAACATTGTGGGGCTGTACCCGATGTACTCGGAGGAGCTGAAGGTGTATGAGGAAATGGGGCTGAAGGATTTTTGGCATCATGAGGGGTTTGATAATTATAGTGTGACGCGGGAGCGGATTGTTGGCAGATAAATTTTTGAAACTATGCATGGCAGATACAGAAAAGACATATACCCCGGGCTGGAAGTGGGGATCATTTTGAAGAAGGACCAGCGGACGGGGAAGATCACTTATGGGGTGGTGCAGGATATACTGACTTCGGCGCCTTATCATTCGCGGGGGATCAAGGTGCGGTTGGAGGATGGGCAGGTGGGGAGGGTTGCGGTGATTGAGGGATGATTACCTTTATTATTTGTAATGAGGACGATTATTATAGATGGGAACAGGTTCTCTGACCTGGAGGGGTTTTACTCGGAAATTGACCGGGTATTAACAAAGGGGCTTGATTGGAGGACCGGGCATAACCTGGATGCGTTTAATGACCTTTTGCGTGGAGGGTTTGGTGTGCATGAGTATGAGGAGCCGATCAGGCTGGTTTGGGAAAATAGTGAGAAGAGCAGGGAGGAGTTGGGGGAGGTTTATGGGGTTTTGGTGGGGATTATTGCGGATCATGAGCATATATCATTTGAGGGAAGCGGGTTCGAGTAATATTATCATAGACAGTAACAACATCAAAAAATACTGTAATTCAGATATACCGTACTGTAAAATGCATAAAAAGCGGAGTTCTTACTGTAAAATGTATTTTTAAAGGTTAACGAAGCTCGATTATTGTTGTAGACTACGTGTACCTATATACCGGAATACTTGAAATAACAAACGATTCAGGCTATATAAAGATTCAGGTGCATGGTGAATGTGGTTGTTAGGCATCTATTTTGAAAAAATGTGAATCGATTTTTGTACTATCATATCATATAAACTATGAAAAGTATAACATTTCTGCTTGCATGTGCTACACTCTTTGTTATCTTTTTTCTCTACATATTCCTCGCTAAGCCCTCCCGTAAACAGGCATTTGCCGCATTACGAAATCCGGATACTGTCTGGCAAAGTATACGTACGGCTGACAGTCTTTTTGTAACCAACGTATATCTACCCGATTTAGTCAATAATGGTATGGTGCAGTTAAACGGGGACGCGGCCGATTCTACTGGAAGCCTTATCTCTTTTACTCCGCAGGCTTTTCCATTTTTCTTACCTACTTCTGAACAGGAAAAGGCTGATGGAATTCAACACATCTTTATAGCCGAAGCAGTACTGGTTTCTGTCATAAAGGTTCAAAGACAATTTGGTTCGGATGAGGTTTCTGTTGAATGTGTTGTGGAATACAGGAATCTCAGTCCATTTGCGGACTTGTCAAAAATGAGGGATGGCGAAAGGGATACGGTTTGGCAGTGGTTATACAAATCTGACGGTGTTTGGAAGGCTAATCAAAACAGATTTCATTAAGGGTTAGCTATCAGTAACCGGAAATGCTTTGATACCCATACTATGTTTTATCACGCCGGAACTAAAAAAACCGCCGCATTCATTTCTCATTGAGCATTTATCACATTCATTCAAATAAACATTCTTCCAATCGGAAATTGACTTCCTGGAAAACTGCCATATTGAATTTGGAGTTACACATAATTGAGAATTGTACAACGAAACGTTCATCCCATGATCCGAGAGATAAGTCATTGCTTCAGCAAGATCTTCTCCATATTCTATTGGATCAATCCAAAGCTTATCCATATTGTGGGGGGTATATCCTTGGTTCTCCAATGCCATAAAAGCAATATGTTCAACAAAAGGCAAATTTTTGTAAATAAACTTTGAAAGCTTGCCTAATCTGGAAATCGATGGTTTATGCAGAACGATCCGCAATTCAATACGCACGTTCTGCTTCGCAAGGTTATATAATCCTTGAATGGTTTGCTCAAAGGCATTCTCTGCCTGCACAATATAATTGTGGAGAGAATTAAAGTCAGAATAAATTGGTATCCCCAGCATTAATCGGTCAAAAGATAACGCACCCAATCTTTCAGCAATATTCTGTCGGGAAAAAGACCTCCCATTTGTAAGGCAATGCACTTCAGTGTCCGGCAAATGATACTGAAGTAATTCCAATAATTTAAAAAACCTCTCTCCTAATAATGTCGGCTCCCCGCCAGTAATACCAATCTCCTGACAGCCTTTTGGTATGAGCGGAATCATTTGTGAATATATATCAAAGAAATAGGAAGTATCATCCTTATCCCGGGGAGGTTGGGAGCACATGAGGCAATTACTATTACATCTTTCTGTAAATAGCAAAAAATTGTGAGAAGAATCAACTCTATACTGAGTATTAACAACACCATCCGTATTGATCACGACTATATCGCCACTTTTCAAGTGCAGGAAATTGGGAACACCATAGACTATTGGCATGTCGATTGACTTGATAACGTCCAGGTTTGTCAAGACAGCTTTAAATTGCCCCATCTCAACTGGGAGTTCCCCTTCTACAATCAGTATCTCTGCATCATCAGCCGCATCAAAAGTAACTCTGCCGACAATGGGAGTGTGAATACCGAACGCTACGCCTTTAGTTTTAAGTAACATCAGCTTTTACCAGTTATCCAGTTTCTGAATATTCGTTCGATTCTTTTATCGCTATCCATCAATTCTATTATATATCTGATAATCTCCATATTACGTTGACAGAAGGTACTAGACGGACGGTAACCATATAGATCATGCTGTGTTGTATAGTTGTGTACAGGGTCCGCACCACAATAGCTCTGAAAAGCGCAATCAGAACAACCGGCAAGCGCCTCATTTGCAAATACTTCCGCTAATACGTCAGACTTACTTCCATAGAACACTTCGTTATATGAGTTAATGTCCAACGATCCAAGATGAAAAGTAAAATCATTCATCTCCGCTAACATTCTGGCTTCATCGGAAGCATAAATGCTACCATCATAGTTGAAAACTATCACATTGTTTATAAGACCTGCCGGAGATTGCAAATCCACATACCCAACCGGAAACGGGGTTAACATCTTCTTGAGTATAATAGTAGTATAATCTTCACGAATAAAGTATCCGGCTATATTGTATTCTATTATTCTATGCAGTGCCTTCTTATAAAAATCCAAAAATACCAAAGTATCATACTTGTTCTTGCTTTCACCTCTGGTAGCAAACCCATAGGGGCTTATCGGACGCAAAAAAATATTTCTAAATCCAAGCTTTACATACTCCTCAACGATCTCACAAGGATATTGCAATGACAATTTTGTAGTTGTTAACAATGCGGATACATTCTCCTCGCCTAATATAGACCGACACTTACTTATGCCATCTACGGCCAGCCGATAACTGTTAGCGCCTGGTTTATGTCGGTTTTGATTGTGAATAAATTCGGGACCGTCCAACGATGTGGATATAAAAACCTTGTTCTCTTTACAATATTCGAGAATTTCATCAGTCAACGGGGCCAGATTTGTGCATATTACGTATGTTACGGTCTTTCCATAGATCAGCGCCTCTTTCTTCGTCCGTTCGATGGCGTATTTAATATTTTCAAAGGCAAGCAAAGCCTCTCCTCCCTGAAACTCCATCGTCACAAAAGGGCTGGGAGATTGCATCATCAGGTTAATGCCTATATCAATATGAGATTCACTCATATCGTATTTATGCTTTTCCGCGGTTACTCTCGAAACCTGACAATAGTGGCAGGTATGCTCACACCGAAGGCTTATTACAAAAATATGAAGCGACGTAAAACTATCTAAAAACGATTTTTTTGTTCTGTATCTTGTAGAAATAACATCTAGCAATCCCGGAACAGGAGTAGGGCTAATAAAAAAATTAGCAATTAGATCTCCATATAATTCGGGATCATTATCTAAACTAATCTCCCTTTTAACTATCCGTTCGGCTGTCCCTTTTTGCACAACCAGGAAATCACCTATTTCGTTGACAAGAACTTCTCTTTCACTGGTAATCTCATGGAATCTGAAAGGCAAAAGAAAATAACCAGAAGTATGTTCAGATGCGTAGCAGTCAAACGCATTAAATTTTCTGGTTTTTCTTTCTTGAAGCGGGATAGGAATCTTGTCCATCTTTAAATGCTTTCGGGATCAAATCCAACAGGATCAGAAATACCGGTTTTAGGGAGCTCTTCGATTTCATAATGAGCAAACGCTTTTGCAACTATGAGTTCGCGTATGGTCTTCGTTTCAGTTGCCACAATATCCCTTAGTTTGAAATCAATAAGATTCCGCCTTATCCGATCAATCAATTCCTTCCAATCAACCTCAATATTCCCGTCAAGCGGCCGAAGCGTCACCTTGTAATCCAAGTTATCTTTCAATTCGATTTCCGTATCGAAATCCTTGCCATACCAATAAAAGCACTTATAAATTACAGCTTCATTATAAAGCCGCGCATCAATGCATAGCGTTAGTCCGTTATTAGTTACCTGATAATCCATATGCTTTTCTTTTGATTGCATCAAGAGTCTTCTTATCTACGACTCCATTAGGCCTTAACTCATTCAATTCCTGAAATTTAATCACGATGCCTTCAGTCTGATTACCAAAATATCCTGTTATTATTATATCCTTTTTTACCACGATAAGCAATTTCTGAAGTTGCTCTACATCCTTTCCCTCACAACCCTTCAAGAGGTCTCTATCACCAAGTTCAAAACTGGTTGAATCCGTTGCCTTTGTTAGCTTTTGGGAAGACAAACCCTTTGATGTATTAGTTGAGCTAGACTTCGGTGCTGAATATAATGGTTGAACTGTCGATTTAGATCCGGAAGAGCTACTCTTTGCAGCACCATTATTCGACGAGTTTGATGAAGATGGTGTATAGTTAACCGATGGTGCAGGAGCAGGGGTTCTTTTTGAACTGTACGACGAGGAATAATGCGAACTATGGGACCGGTGTGAACTGTGGGACCTATGCGAGCTATGAGATCTATGCATAAGTACCAGGCTATTTTCCGGGTTCGCCATGTTTAGTTTCAATACCAGTTGCGGTTTTAGCACATTCTTGTGTGCCTCCCAAAGGCTTAGGCTTTCGTTATCATCAAGTTGATAGTTTCGGGGAACAGCAGTTGCCTTAAGCTGAGAAAATGTACTCAGAGCCGCTGAAATTACGGCAAAGCTTTTTTGAGCCAAGCGTAGAAAGCCTGATTTTTCTTTACTCATCGACAAGAATTTAAATTTAGTTGACAATAAAATACTTGCTATACAGGTTATTCGATATCGATTGGCTAAAATGGGGACTCCGAATATCTAAATTGGATCGTCAGTTGCTTAAACAGAGGTTCGGATACTAAGATAATATACTTTTTTAGACAAGCTATAACATATTAGTATCAAATTTCAGATGACGCAAGGGGCGGTTCTTGAGTATACCTGACATCATAAACCTGCGTTATATTTTCGTTAGCTACAGCAGGAGCTCAGCCATTGCGGCAGAATGACATTTTACTTATCTTGGTACTTTATCCCATTGCCCATGCAAACATATCAACACGAGCCGGAGGATCTGCTGGAACATGCGCTACCTCCCAAAGAAGAAGAGGAAATGCCTCAGACCATGTATGTCTACCTGACGCTGGTAATGATGCGCTACCTGTTGCAAGCCTTCTATATCGTTAGCGATCTCTATGCCGCGGTTACATGCGTTGATTGCCACTTGCAGGTTACCCGCAACCTGTTTTCGCTGCTTACGCTGGTATGGGCTCCGCTGGCGTGCTACAAGACATTCAGGAAGCAAACCTGGGGCTGGATACTTCTCTTCTGGATGTCCGCATACAATGTGATCTCTGCCGTTGTCTCTCTATTACCTCTCTGGATGTACGGTTTCGCTACGACGCAATCAGGCGTCTTTTTCGTGCTCAATGGCATATTGGATACGGCGCTCGTTATTTACCTGTGGCGCAGCCATGTGGCAGAGGTTTTCAATGTAGGTTCCAAGATTAAATACATGACAGTACTAGCCGCCATAGGAGGCAGCATATTGCTTTCCGTGCTCATCACGTTAAGTTCATATTGGGAGTATTCACCGGGCCTGTAAATTCATTTTAATAAACCGGGCCCAATTTGCGTAAGAAAAATCAACTCACAGCCCACTAATATCGTTATATTTTCTCCTCTTAATCATTCAAGAAATGTCCTTCTAAAACACGTTTCACGGAAAAAAAACCATAATCATCAGCGCTTCTTTCCCCGAACGCATAATACACCTTTAATCCATTTTTCAGGGAAATGCAAATCGTTTGCAAATAAGATCGTCTTTTGTCAAACTCCCATTCAATTTTCATTTGACGTATAATATCAATTAAGGACTCAAAGCTGATATTGCTATCAAAGCGTTGAATATGGTCATTGCACTTAATCATAAAATCAATGTGCTTGTTTTTATCCAGATCCAATCTAATCTCAAAACAAATTTTTTCTTTATCAAAGAGAACTACAAGGCATACGCCGGTTATCATTTTCAATAAATAATAATCAACATCTTCTGTTTCAATATCTGGCTCTCCAAGTTCAAAGCCCAATATATTTTCCATTTCGCCTTTTGTCTGTCCGACTTTCAGGCGTGGATAAAAATCTCCTGTAGTGAATAAATTAATCAATTCCATATCTGTTTCAACTGATACCCGACTGTTCAATTTACGGAATCTTGTCTAACACATACCATTTCCCCCCCTCATCCCACCCAAAAGATTTACCTTCAACATTCACAACATCATCATCCATGAAACAAATACTTCTCCTCCTCTCCGCCATACTCATCAGCCACCTTTCCATCGCCCAATCGCACACCCAACAGATCAACACCTTCCGGGAGCACTACCTCAAAGAGCTGGGCCAGTCCCCCGACTCGCCCCTCCGCGGCAAGGATCTCAGCAGCATCCATTTCTACCCGCCAGACAGCGCCTACCGCATCAAAGCCACCGCAAAACTGCTCACCGGCGAACGGCCCTTCCAGATGCCCACGTACGACGGCACCAGCAAGGGATTCGTACGCCATGCCCTGCTCAGCCTCCACATCAAAGGCCAGGCTGTTCAACTCACCATTTACCGGAACACCGGCCTCATGCTCAACCCGCTTTACCGGGATTACCTCTTCCTCCCCTTCACCGATCCTACCAACGGCGAAGAAACCTACATGGGTGGCCGTTACATCGATCTGAAAACTTCCGATATCAAAAACGGTACGGTGGAAATTGATTTCAACAAAGCCTACAACCCTTACTGCGCTTATAGCGACGGGTACCGGTGCCCGGTGCCGCCAAAGGAGAATAACCTGCAGATCGCTGTACGCGCGGGTGAGAAAAAATATACGGGGAGCAAGCAGCAACGCCCGAAAACGGGAGCGGCGCAATAAAAAAAAACCGCTGCGGGAGATGCAGCGGCTTTTGTATCATTTCAGTATCTCGGCGAGTTTATTTTCCAACTCATCACCACGAAGGTTTTTAGCGATGATCTTCCCCTGCGGGTCCAGCAGGAAGTTCTGCGGGATGGCCTGCACATTATATAAGTCCGCGGCCTTTTCTTCTCCGCCGTCGATCACCTGCGGCCAGGTCAGCCCGTCATCCGCCACGGCTTTCAGCCAGGCGTCCCGTTGGCGTTCGGTGTCCAGCGTTACGCCCAGTATCTCGAAGTTTTTACTTTTGTACTTGTTGTATGCCTTCACCACGTGCGGGTTCTCGGCGCGGCAGGGTTTGCACCACGAAGCCCAGAAATCCACCAGCACATATTTACCACGGAAATCGGTGAGCTGGAGGGATTTGCCGGAGGGGTCGTTCTTCCCGAATACCGGTGCTATCTGACCGATGGCGGTTCTTTTCATTTTTGCGATCGTGGCGGCGTAGCCGCGGCCCTGATCACTTTGCTTTACTTTCTCGGAAAGCTGGTTGTACAGCGGTTCCACGTCCGTTACTTCCGGGAAGAAGCCGCCGTAATCGCCGATGGCGCGGAGGCTGACAACGGTATTGGGATGCGATTGGACGAATGCCGCCAGTATCGCCTTCTTTTCCGTTTCCAGCGACTCTTCCTGTGCAGCGCGTTCCTCACGGGTCAGCGTCTTTTGTTTTTCATTCCAGGGCTCCAGCGCTTCTTTCAACTGCTGGTAATACCGGTTGGTTTCTCCACCCATAATGGTGGCGGTAGCCAGCGACGCGCCCCTGATGCTGATCACGCCTGCTTCCAGGTAAAACGCCTGCACATCGCGGCCTTTCTTCTGCACGATTGTAGCATATACCGGTTCCTTGATCTTTCCCTGAAACGTAAAGCTGCCGTTCCGCACCTCCACGGAATCCCTGATATAGTTTTTCCCTTCGGAATAATAAAGGAACACTTTGGCCGGTGCTTCCAGCCCTTCGATCTTTCCTTCAATCGTAAAAGGCGTTTCCTGCGCGAATAATGCAGTGCTGCTCATCAGCGCCACTGCCAGGGTGCTTGTTTTTATGATGTTCATCATCCTTATTTTAATGCGTTAAAATGGCCTGGTATCCGGTGGTATGCCCCAATGGGGGTTGAGCAATAATATCGCATTAACGATCGGCAATACGAACGCCGGCCCGTCGATATTAGCTTCGAACGTTTCCGTGCCGAGCTGGTGCGTGATCTTCGTTTTGCTCCAGGGCTTGCCGGCTTCGGTGCAGAGGCGCTTCAGATCGAGGTAGCGTTTCAGGTGGCCGAGGGGCAGCTCGCGGCGGCGTTCCTCCAGCACGAGCCGGATCACCTCGTCGCGGGAAGCGGGCATGGTGAGGTCCGGCGTGCCGGTCACAAAGCGGTAGCGCCGCAGCAGGTTCAGGTCGTCCATCGCTTCCGGCAGCATGCCGGTGCGCGCATATCCTTCGGCGCGCATGAGCAGCAGCTCGGGGTAGGTGAAACCCGCCGTCATCTGGAACTTTGGATTACCCACGGCGGTGGCGCCACGGTAGTATTGCAGCTTTATGCCGTCGTCGTAAACAGTGCCGTTGTAAGTGGTTTTGTATCCCGGCGCGGGCAGCAGGAAGTATTTGAAGCGGAGGTCCTTGTCCTGGTCGAACAGCGCGATGAATTCATCTGAGGGATAGGACACATTTATTCTGCCCGCCGTGTTATCCGGCGAGCGGAAGAACAGTATTTCCCGGCTGTTGGGAAGATGTATCCGGCTGTCCGGACTTTTGATCGCGCTGATCAGCACATTGTCCGGATCGGCGTAAGATAGCTCGTTATAATTGTACAGCACTTTATCCACGCCCTGCGCTGTAGCGGCGGTCCATGCAAGGTTGGCATAGTACACCACGCTGTCGTACCGCTGCGTGAACAAATGGAAATATGCCAGCATCGTGAGCGCGGTGGCTTTGTTCGGCCGCGAAGGATAGTTGGTGACGGCGGGTATGGCCGGCAATGCGCGGTGCAGCTCCGCCGATACATTGGCGAACACCTGCTCCTGCGTGGAAAGGTCCGGTATCGGCGCGCTCACGTCGCCGCTCGTGAGATACGGGATCGTTTTGGTGCCGTTGTTCCCGTTGGGTTTGTAAACGGGACCATATACCATGGAAGTATGAAAGTATGCCCAGGCTCTGTTTACATAAGCCTGTGCCAGTACAGCGTCCGCCTCTTCCGCATTGCTCTCCGTGCGCAACCCGCTGACGCCGTCTATCACGTTATTGAAATACTTCATCGCGCGGTAGGTACCTCTTTCCCACAGCCAGTCCGGACTGTTGGGGTTCCTGTACGGCTCCCGGAAAGTATAGGCGTAATAGTTATCAATGTTGGGCGAGTTGTTGGCTTTGTAAGCGATCTTGCCGATCCCTTCGGACAGGGTGAGGTTGTCAGTCAGGTAACCCAGTATGCTGCCACGGTTGTTATTCAGAAACGGAAATTCCACGATATCCGTATTGTCCAGCAGGCGATCGAATTCCGATATTTTCGTCGGAATGAGCTTGCCCTTCGGCTTCACGTCCAGGAACTTGTTGCAGGACAGGAACGTGGCGGCGGTAAGTATGATGATAAGAAACAATCGCATCGTTATACTATTAAGATTTAAAAATTAACCCGCAGGCCCAGGTAAAACTCCGGCATGGGGCGGAGTTGCGTGAATCCCATTTCGTTGGACAGCATGTCGGTCGCGCCCATCTCGAAGGCTTCCGGATCGCGCTTGTCGCTGTTCGCTGCCAGCAGCAAAAGGTTCCGGCCCTGGAAGGTGAGGCTGGCGGTAGAGATGCCGGCTTTGCGCAGCAGGCCGCGGTTGAAATTATAGGTCAGCGAAGCATCACGCAGCTTGAGAAAGTTGGCGCTTTCTGTAAAAATGTCCGAATAGGGAAAATAGAACGCATCCATGGAAAAGCCGGAAAGTTTGGGATAGATGACCGACTTTTCATCTCCGGGCTTGCGCCAGCGTTTGGCCACATCAGCATGCTGAATGGACAATCCCTCAAAAACATTCTTCCGCATGACATGACCGGTTTTTGCCAGCAGCATGAAGGACAGATCGAAGTTTTTGTAACGGAATGTATTGGTGAGGCTGTAGGCGAATTTCGGACGATAAGTACCGCTGTACACCACATCCTCCACTGACAGCGCTCCGCCGGAGATTTTCTCCCCTGCCGCATTCAGGTATAGAGCATTGCCATTATTGTCAATGCCGCCTGCCCGGTAGCTGAAAACAGCGCTGCCGGGATAGCCTTCGCGGTTGACAGACGAGGTTGTCAGCGAAGTGGCGTAAAGGTAGCTGGCGTTATAATCCACGACCTTGTTTTTGTTGTAGCTGACGGTGCCGAGCACGTTCCAGGTAAGATGCTGTTTCCGCAGCACATCGCCGTCCAGCGCCAGCTCAATGCCGGTATTGTTGATCCGGCCTACGTTCTGGATCAGGCTGGTGTATCCGCGCGTGGGATCTACTTCATTGGAAGAAAGCAATTCCTCGCTTTTGCGCAGATAGTAGTCCAGCGTCAGGTTCAGGCGGGAGAAGAAAGACATGTCCACCCCGAAATTCGTGCTGCCGGTCTTTTCCCAGCGCAGTGTATTATTGGGCGGCGATGAAATGTTATAAGAGATATCGCCGGTGAGATTGGAAAAGCTGCCCGGCGCAATGATCAGGAAAGGCCCGTAGTTCAGCGAGATGTTGCCGTTGATGCCATACGATCCCCGCAGGTAAAGCTTGTTCATCCAGGAAACGTCGAAGAAATCCTCGTTCGAGAGCTTGTAGGTGCCGCCGGCCGACCAGAGCGGCTTGTAGCGGAACCGGGGATCGGTGCCGAAGAAGTTGGTAAGGTCCAGCCGCACGCTGCCGCTGACGAGGAAACGGCGGTCGTATTCATAAGAGGCGTTGGCATACCATGATACGAAACGGTTGTCGCGGAACGACATGCCGCCGATACCTACGGGCGACTGTGGTTTGGTGGTGCCGATCATGTCCGCGTTATACAGGCCGGCGTTGTAATCGGCATAGTTGAAGGTGGCGAAAGTGCCCGCCTGGTCGTTATAACCAAAGCGTGTGGGAAAGCTGTTGTAATCCCTGACATCCCTCGTCAGCTCAGACCCCGCGATGGCGATCACGCTATGGTCGCCAAAGCTCCTGTTGAAGTTCAGCTGCGCGCGCAGTGTGTAAGCCTGGTTCACATTCCTGGATTCAGTGACCATGTCGCCATCCGGTATGTAATGTTTGGCGGGATTGGAAATGGAGGTGCCGTCGTTATACCCTACCCGCATGCGGTAGGAATCGCCGCTGTAAACGCCGCGGGTGAAAGTGTTGCCGCGCGTCCAGGAACCGCCGGCGTCCAGGCTCAGCCCGCGCGCCAGCAGCACGTTCACGTTGCCGCCTATACGGAATTGCAGGTTCTGCGTGCGGTTCATTTCTTTCCCGAGGTCTTCCAGCGGGTTGTAGTGCATGGATTTCATGCCGGGAAGTGCGGCATAGCGGTCCACCTTTTTCGGGTTGACGGCGTGGATGTTCTGATACGCGCCGGTTTCAGGGTCTACCACGAGATCGTAAGGATGTAAGGTATACTGGGAGTGGTAGGACAAGAAATCTGTCAGCGGCCGGATAGGCGCTTCAGAGGTGCTGTAGTTGACATTGGAAAATAAACGCACGGAGATGCGGCGGGATGGCTTCCAGTCGTTCCGCAGATCGAGGATCAGCCTTTCATCGCCGGTATAAAGCGAGCTGCCGCGGTTGGTGATGAACTTCGCGGAGGCGGCTACCTGGTTCTTATCGGTGCCGCCGGAGAGGGAAATATTATGCTGATGGGTGACCTGGTTGCGGAACAGGTAACGCTGCAACTGGCCGAGGCCGTCGTTTTGCTTCAGCTGTTCGATCTCGCTGTCCGCTTCCGCGGCGGGTATGATGTTGAGGGATTTGGCCACCAGCAGGTATCGCAGCCTGGACAGGTAGCTGTAGTTGTTATAGAAGTTCAGCGCCGAAGTGGGATTCTGTTCATAAAGCTCCATCTCGGCCTCCACATAATCCGCTGCGTTCGTCCTTCTCAAATAAGACAGGTCCGGTTTCATCACCAGCCCCACTGAACCGTTATAAGCCACGTTCAGCGCGCCTTTCCGGCCCTGCTTGGTTGTGACCACGATCACGCCGTTGGAAGAGCGGGCGCCGTAAATAGACGCCGCCACTGCATCTTTCAGTACGGTAACGCTTTCGATATTATCAATATTGAGCGTTTCCAGTCCGCCGGACAGCGGGAAGCCATCCACAATGATCAGCGGCGCTCTTTCTTCTGACATAAAAGTGGAAACACCGCGTACTTCAAGGCTGCCGTCGTTCGCCAGCACCATGCCCGCGATCTGTCCTTCCAGCGCGGCTTTCAGGTCCGGCCGCAATTTGTTTTCCAGCTGCTTGCCGCTGACGATGGAAAATGAACCGGTGGCCCTTTCACGGGGAATGCTTTGGTAGCCGGTGTTGAGCGTAACGGCTATCTCCGCCATGGTAGTACTTTCCCGGAATAGCGGGATGACCAGTGCCTGCCCGCTGTTCACGCGGTGCTCTTTCGTTTTAAAACCTACGAACGAGATCACCAGTATATCGCCGGGCTCCGCCTCGATAGTAAATGCACCCGCGTTATCAGATACGGTGGAAACTTTTGTTCTTTTAACACGGATAGAAGCACCTGCCAGCGGAACGCCGAGGGAATCCGTGATGGTGCCGCGAACGGGAAGCAATGCCGGTTTTAATACGGGAAGGGTTACCACCGCTTTTCTGCGGATGAAGACCGTTTGCTTTTCCATGGTATAGTCCAGCGGCTGGCCTTTCAGCACGGTTGATAAAAACGCCTGCAGCGGCATGTTCTCCGCCTGCACGGTGACGGGTTTAGCGTCTTTTAATAATTGCTTGCTGATGAAGATCACATTGCCGGTCTGTTTTTCAATTTCCGTGAAAATGCGCTGCAGCGGCACGTCCTTTCCGGAGAAAGTCACGTTCTGGGCCACGCTGCTGGCGGAAAGATGTAAACAGAAAGCAAAAAGCAGAATGAACGTCAATTTCATGACACGCACCATTTTGGTTGAGCACCGTGGACGCGGTGCATGTCCGGACAAAAGCCTTCGCGGCTGGACATGCAGGTCCCGGTTACAAAAAGCCTTAAAAAACATACTTTTGTAACGGTTTTGGTTGATTAAGAAAAAAGCATCGCCTTAACTACCGCCGCTTCGTGGATCAGACGAAGCGGTTTTGTTTTATATGGTCATGGTAACACGACCAGTTTTTTGCCATTATCCTGGATTTCAAAATTGACGCCCGTTCCCTCTATTCCTTTCAGTACTTGCGACAGCGTGAGGTTGCGGCCCATCTTTCCCCAGAACTCGCGTTCCGGCACATTGCCCTGGTAGACCACGGTGATGTCGTACCACCGGGCCAGCTCGCGCATCACATCTTTCAGCCTGGCGTTCCGGAAATCGAAGACGCCGTTCTTCCAGGCTACCGCTTTTTCAATATCCGCGTCCTTCACCACTTTAATGCCGGCATCTATCTGCGCCTGCTGGCCGGGGCGCAGGGTGGCGGACTGCGTTCCTTTCCTCACGCGCACGGCGCCTTCCAGCAGCGTGGTGTAAATGGCCGCTTCATCTTCGTAAGCGTTTATATTGAAGTTCGTGCCCAGCACTTCTATCGTTGCCAGCTCGTTCACCTTCACGCGGAAGGGCATGGCAGCGTCTTTTGTTACTTCGAAATAAGCTTCCCCCGTTACCTGCACCATTCTTTCGCGGCCCTGAAAGGCGGTGGGATAGCTGATGGACGAAGCGGCATTCAGCCATACCTTCGTGCCGTCCGGCAGCTTAACCTGGAACTGGCCGCCGCGCGGCGTTCGCAGGGTGTTGTAGCTGATGGTGGAGGCATCGCCCTGCGCATCGTAAGAGAGCTGGCCTCCCTGCTGCCTTACAGCGGTGTTGCCTTGCTGCAATACCTGGTTGCCCGCGCTGTCTAACGTGACCACGGAGCCGTCCGCCAGCGTGAGCGTGGCTTTGGAACCGCCGGGCGGCGCGTCGTTCACCGGTTGCTGAGCGGTGATCGCTGCGCGCTCGGATGGCCGCGGCCAGAGCAGGCTTCCCGCGGCGATCAGCAACAGCACCGCCGCGGCGGCCCACCAGTAACGGAAGCGGCCTTTGACCACTTTTGTTTTTTCCACGGGCTTATCTGCCTGCAGCACGGCGCTGACCACATGTTCCCATGCCTGCCGGTCGTAAGGGGGCAGATCGGTGGCGCCGGTTTTATCCAGCACAGCCGCTATCTCCGCGGCATATTGGCCGTCCGGGTCATCGCGGAGCAGGGCCTGCAGCTGCTCGTACGTTTCCGCATCCGCCTGCTGCGATAATACCAGCCCTATGAGATGATGTATGCGTTCCTGGTTATTCAATTGGCAATATTTTTTGCATGATTAATGCCCCCATACACAGCTGATGCGCGAAGGGAGCGTTAGTACCTATCGATCAGAAAAAAAATTCAGAACCGGCACTGAAAGCGGCTGCGACATACCGATCTCGGCCGGTAGCCTATGGCGGGCAAAACTTACAACAACCAATACCAAAGCAGCAGCAACGGCAGAAATACGCCCCGGCTGGCCAGATAGCCGCGTATACTTTTCAGGGCACGGCTTAAAGTGTTCTTGACGGTTTGAAGGGATAATTGCAGCTCTTCCGCGATCTCGGTCAGTTTCATCCCTTCCTGCCTGCTGAGCAGGTATACCTTTCTCGCCTGCGGCGGCAGCTGGGCCACCGCTTCCTGCACCAGGCGGGCGGTTTCACGGAATTCGAGCTTGGTGTCTTCAAACACTTCCGTTGCCGCCGGCCCCTGCCGGTTGCGCACGGCGGCTTTGCGCAGATAGCCAAAGCAGTCGTGAAAAGCGATCTTGAGAATCCAGGAGCGGGGGTTTTCAATGGCAGGAAGCTGTGCGCGGGACATCCATATGGAAAAAAATACTTCCTGCAGGATGTCTTCAATGACATGCTCCGTTTTCGTCAGCTTGTAGATCAGCGGCCGCAGTAACGGCGTGTAGATGTGAAACAATTCCCTGAAAGCAGCCTCGTCGCCTTCCGCCACCTGCAGGAACAGCGCCCTTTCAATATCTGATGTGGTATACATTCTTTTGCGCCGGCATATGCCGTACCATCGGTTGATTCCGGGGCTAATTTAGCGCAAAACAATTACACATCAGAACGCGAGTAATTTTTCCATGGCTTCCGCCACTTTCTCCGCGGTGGGCAGCATGGCCTGTTCCAGTGTTTTGTTCAGTGGCACGGCGGGCAGGTCCAGCGCACCGACCGTCATCACCGGCGCATCCAGCGACCGGAAACATTCGCTGCCGATCTTTCCGGCGAGGCTCATCATAAAGGAATGGCTGACTTGCTCTTCGGTGAGCAGCATGCATTTGCCGTGTTTGCGAACGGTATGGAATACCAGTTCTTCATCCAGCGGGAACAACGTCCGCAGGTCTATGATCTCCACCCTGCCGGGGAACTTTGCAGCGGCGGCTTTCGCCCAGTACACGCCCATGCCGTAGGTGATCACGCAGATGCTGTCGCCGGCATCGGCGGGCAACACCACGCGGCCTTTGCCGAAGGGCAGGATGTAATCGGCGGCGGGTTCGATGGTCATGGCTTCCAGTGTACCGGGCACTTTGCTCCAGTATAATCCTTTATGTTCCAGCATCACTACGGGGTTGGGATCGAGGAAGGCGGCTTTCATCAGACCTTTGAGATCGGCGGCGTTGGAGGGATAGGCCACCTTGATGCCTTTGATGCTGAGTAATGTGGATTCGATGCTGCCGGAATGATAGGGACCGCCGCCGCCGTAAGCGCCTACCGGCACGCGGATCAAGGTTTGTACAGGGAATTTGCCGGCGGTGAGATAGCAGCTTTTGGATATTTCGCTGACGAGCTGGTTGAAACCGGGATAGATGTAATCACCGAACTGCACTTCTACAATGGGTTTCACTCCTACGGCGGAAAGGCCCGCGGTGCTACCGATGATGTATGCTTCCTGTATGGCGGTGTTGTACACGCGGTCGTCCCCGAATTTTTCGGCAAGGGTGGCGGCTTCGCGGAATACGCCGCCGAGGCGGCGGCCTACGTCCTGTCCGAAAAGGATGGCTTCGGGATGTTCGCGCATCAGCTCTTCGATGGCATGCAGCGCGGCATCTACCATTACGACCTTGCTGCCACTGGCGGGTGTGCGTTCGCCGGTTTCTTCCGTAACGGGCGTGGGTGCGAACACATGCTCCCGCACAGTAGAAGGGTCGGGATCGGGACTGTTCACCGCTCTATCAAAATCATCATCCACGATGGCGATCGCTTCGGCTTCCGCTTTTTCAACATCCAGGAAATCCACGTCCGCCTGCAACAGAAACTCTTTCAGGCGTGGCAGCGGGTCGCGGGATGCATGTTTATGGAGATCTTCTGTGGTGCGGTACCATTCCCTGCGCACGCCGGAGGTATGGTGACCGAGCAGCGGCGTGGCGGCATGCACGAGGATGGGCCTGCGCATGGAGCGCGCGTAACGGATGGCGGATTCCATGGCGTGATAGCTGGCTTCGAAATCGCTGCCGTCTACCCGTATCCTTTCCAGTCCTTTGAAGCCCGCGGCGTATTCATAAGCGTCCATCGTGCGGGCTTCGGCGGAGCTGACGGAGATGCCCCATTCATTGTCCTGCACCAGGTAAATGATGGGCAATCCCTTCAGCACAGCAAACTGCAACGCTTCACTCACCTCCCCTTCCGTAACGCTGCCGTCGCCGAGCGAGCAGAGCACCACCGGTTTTTCGGTGGTCTGCAGCAGGCCGGACTGTTCCAGGAACTGTATGCCCTGCGCCATGCCGGTGGCGGGAATCACCTGCATGCCGGTGGCGCTGCTTTGGTGCGGGATCACCGGTTTGTCCGCCTGGCGGCTGTTGGGATGGCTGTAGTAAGAGCGGCCGGCGCTGAAGGGATCTTCCCCTTTGGCCAGCAATTGCAGGATCAGCTCAAAAGGCGTAAAGCCCATGGCGAGCAGCATGCAATCGTCCCGGTAATACGGACTGGCATAATCCCAGGGCTGCAGCAGCAGGCCGGCGGCGATCTGAATTGCCTCGTGGCCCGAGGAGGTGGAATGCACGTACTGGCAGAGCGAACGGTTGGTTTCGTATTTGTCCGCGAGATTCCTGGCTATACACATCAGGCGGTACGCCTTCAGCAGCAGGTCCCGGAATTCCGTATCACGCTCATGGTGTGTAATGGTCGCTTCCAAAGCTGGAACGCTTATATTATCTTTAACCACGTAATACTGTTTTGGTGTTACTCATAAATAGTTGCTCTAGCAACTATTGCTACTGCAAATTAAGTAAATATGCACGATACTTTCGTTAGTAATCCATCTTTTTTTAAGCTGGATGCTACGCTTAAAAAAATACGCAACTACTGGCAGAAGAATTTCGACGCCCAGCAAAAGGACATTACGGTAGACCAGTGGCTGCTGATCGAGAATCTTTACAAGCACAAACGCATCACCCATAACGAGCTGGCACGGCTCACCTCAAAGGATATTACCACGGTTTCGCGCATCATTGAATTACTGGTAAAAAAGGAGCTGGTGGAGCGGCAGGGGTCTACGGACGACCGGCGGAAGGTATTTGTGCAGTTGACGCCCGCGGGGGTGAACAAGTATAAAGACGTGCGGCCGCTGGTGCTGGAAATGAGAAAAACAGGGTGGAACAATCTCTCCGAAGGGGATTATAATGAGTTAACGCGGATACTGGACGTGATCTATAATAACATTCCATAAAAAAGTAAAGAAGAAAAAATTAAAAAGAAAAAAGGAAAAAGCAGCCAGTTAACACTCTTTTTTGCTTCCTAATTTTTGCCTTTTACTTCTCCGATTACTTCACCATAAACTCCAGCAGGCTGTCATTTTCGATAAAGGCCTCAAGGTTGTCGCCGATCTCCACGGCGCCCACGCCCTGCGGCGTACCGGTAAAAACAAGGTCACCGATGTTCAGGGTAAAGAAGCGGGAGATATAAGCGATCAGCTTGTCGAATGGGAACAGCAGGTCGCCAGTGTTGCCTTGCTGCACGATCTCTTTGTTTTTGTAAAGACAGAAATTGATGTCTTTGAGGTCTGTTTCCTCGGTGATCGGAATGAACTTGCCCACTACCGCGGAGTTATCGAACGATTTGGCGATTTCCCAAGGCAGCCCTTTCGCTTTCTGTTTTTCCTGGAGATCTCTCGCCGTGAAGTCGATCCCCACCGACATACTATCATAGTATTTGGAGGCGAACCGTTCCTGGATGTGCTTTCCGTTCTTTGATATCCGCAATACCAGTTCGCATTCATAATGAAGGTTATCCGTGAATTCCGGATAATAAAATGGATGGCTGTTTTGCAGCAGTGCATTCTTGGGTTTCATGAAAATCACGGGATCGGAGGGCACCTCGTTCTTCAATTCTTCTGCATGTTTGGCATAGTTTCTTCCAACGCAGATAATTTTCATAATGCGTGTATTTTGTAAGGTTAATAAAGCCTATGGTTGTCCCACCGCCCATTACATGGTTGGTGGCGCTCAAGGTAGGGGTACCTTCAGGCATGAAATATACAATTTACTTCTATAATGGAAAAGTAAGGTTGTTATAATTGTTCATGGTGCGTGGCAGGCCGATGGTAGCGAAGCTTTCAATGACTTCCACACATTTATCGATCTTCTGCCGCACGACCGGTTCTTCTTTTTCATTCCATCTTCCCAATACATAATCTACCTGCCTGCCTTTGGGGAAGTCGTTGCCGATGCCGAAGCGGAGACGGGGATACTGGTTGGTAGCGATGGCTTCCTGGATGCTTTTGAGACCGTTGTGACCGGCGTCGCTGCCGCCGGGGCGGATGCGGAGAGTGGTTAAAGGCAAGGCCAGCTCATCAAGGATCACCATCATGTTTTCCGCCGGTATCTTTTCCTTGTCCATCCAATATTTCACGGCCCTGCCGCTGAGGTTCATGTAAGTGGTTGGTTTGATGATCACGAGTATCTTTCCTTTCCACCTGACGGTCGCCACATCGGCCAGCCGGTCGCTGTTAAAAGATACATTATGTTTTACGGCCAGGGCATCGGCCACATCAAAACCGATGTTGTGGCGCGTATGATGATATTCCGCTCCGATGTTCCCTAATCCGACGATAAGAAATTTCATAGACATCAAAAATAAAAAGCCCGGCTGAAATAACTGCCGGGCCCATTATATAATTCTTTTGCCAATTTATTTCTTCTTGGCTTCCTTCTCGGCAGCCGCCTCTTCCTGTTTCAGCTGACGGGTCATCACCACGGAAGCTACGGGAATACGGGGAGAGTTGAGTATCTCGATCCCTTCCGCTTTCACGTCTTCCACACGGATGTTTTCGTTCAGGTCCAGGTTAGTGATATCCACTTCCAGGTTTTCGCGCAGGTCTTTCGGCAGCGCTTTTACTTTCAGTGATTTCATTTTCACTACCAGTTTACCACCGCTCTTTACGCCGATGGACTGACCAACGGCTTTCAGCGGCAGGGAAGCAACCACTTTTTTGTTTTCCACGAGTTCCAGGAAATCCACGTGCGCCAGTTCATCTGTCACCACGTCGAACTGCATGTCTTTCAGAATGCAACGGTAAGTTTTGCCGCCTACCTTTACTTCAGCAAGCTGGAAGTCAGGTGTGTATACCAGTGGTTTGAAAGCAGCAGCAGCAGCGGAAAAACTAACTGTTTCTGCACCCCCGTAAATAACACAAGGCACTTTTTCCTCAGAACGAAGCTGGCGGGTGGCTTGTTTGCCGAATTCGCTCCTGAGTTCTCCTTCGATGGTTATTGTTTTCATTGTTTAAACATTTATGAATAAAAAAAATACACGTTGTTAAGACATCCGGCGCTGGCTGTGCACGAACAGGCTTGTAATGGACTTGTTCTCGTGCATGTTCCGGATGGCTACCGCGAAGAGGTCCGCCACGCTGATCACTTTGATCTTGGGACTTTCCTGTTTCAGCGGGATGGTATCGCAAACCACCAGTTCATCCAGCACTGAATTGTTGATGTTCTCGTAGGCGTTGCCGCTGAAAACGGGATGCGTACAGAATGCCCTTACGCTTCTTGCGCCTTTTTCCATCAGCAGCGCGGCTGATTTGGTGAGGGTACCCGCGGTATCGCAGATATCATCTATCAACACAATGTCCTTGTCCGTCACATCCCCTATCACCACCATCGACGCGATCTCGTTGGCCCGTTTGCGGTGCTTGTCGCAGATCACCATTTCAGCATTGAAATAACTCGCTACTTCGCGCACCCGGGTGGTGGAACCCACGTCAGGGGACGCAAAGGTAAGGTTTTTAAGCTTCAGATTCTCGATGTAGGGGATAAAAATCGCCGAGCTGTCCAGGTGGTCTACCGGGATATCGAAGAATCCCTGGATCTGGGGGGCATGCAAGTCCATGGTAATCACCCTGTTAGCACCAGCGGCGGTGAGCAGGTTGGCGATCAGTTTGGAGCCGATGGCCACCCTGGGCTTGTCTTTCCTGTCCTGCCGCGCGAACCCGAAATAAGGGATTACCGCAGTAATATACCCTGCCGATGCACGCTTGGCCGCGTCGATCATGAGCAGCAATTCCATAAGATTATCCGCCGGTGCGTTGGTGCCCTGAACGAGGAACACATAATCACCACGGATGCTTTCGAGGAATACCGGCTGAAATTCGCCGTCGCTGAACTTCTGGATTTTCACTTTGCCCAGTACATTGCCATACCTGGCAGCGATACGCTCCGCCAGCGCAGGATTGCTATTGCCTGTGAAGATTTTAACAGATGGATTCATGATGTAGAAAAAGAGGTTGCAAAACTATGACTTTATATGGTATCCCGCAGAAAAAAAAATCATTGTTGGAAATACTAAATATTTTGGGATTAATTTGCTAACCAGATTAGTATTTGTATATTTGTGGAAATGAAACGGCTATGCGAGTTAACCCATCTTTACTACCACCAATATCAACGTACATAGAGCCGCGGGAGCGGTCTTTACCGCCTATCTGCGATTGGCCGAAAGATGAACGGCCGCGTGAGAAATTCGTCAAGAACGGCGCCAAGGCCCTGAGCACCACGGAGCTGCTGGCCATCCTGATCAATACTGGCCAGGATGAGAAATCCGCGATAGATCTTGCCACTGAAATACTGTACCACGCCGGTAACAGCCTGCCGGAGCTGGCCCGGATGAGCATACCGCAGCTGATGAGCTTCAGGGGAATCGGGGAGGCCAAGGCTGTGACCATTCTCGCCGCCATGGAGCTGGCCCGGCGCAAGCAGTTCTCCATCCCGCAGGAGCGGCCCGTCATTCACAACAGCACGGATATTGTTACGCTGTTACGGCCGCTAATGCAAGACCAGAGCTACGAAAGCTTTTATGTGCTGTACCTGAGCCACGCGAATAAAGTGCTGCATTGCAGCTGCATCAGCAACGGCGGCTTTACGTCCACCACCGTAGACCCGCGCATCATATTCCAGGAAGCGCTGTTCCTGAAAGCTACCCGGCTGATAGTGGCGCACAACCATCCTTCCGGCACCCTGAAGGCCAGCAGGGCGGATCTGCGCATTACCAACAAGCTGCTGGAAGCAGGCCGGTTATTAGACATCGAATTACTGGACCACGTAATTGTCTCAGATACAGGGTACCTGAGCTTCAGGGATGATGGCATACTGGGGCAAGCGGCATGATGGTTAGCGTAGCAGGGTGGATACGCCTTTCTGGAAAACGCGGTTGCCGAATTCGGTGTCCGTATATTCCAGTACCCAGGCGTAGGTCCCGACCGGCGCGGGAGAACCGTTGATCTTGCCGTCCCATTTGTTCAGCCAGTTACGGGATTCGAAGACCAGCTGGCCATTGCGGGCGTAGACGCGGAAAGTAAGGTCGGCGGTTTTGTAGCCGTTGAGAGGGTACAGGAAATCGTTGGTGCCGTCGTTATTGGGCGTAAAGGCAGTGGGCACGGCAACGCGACAGGTGGGCACTGTTTTAATGGTATGTATGGCGGTATCAAAACAGTGCAGGTCGTTTTCCACGATAAGGCGTACTTCGTAGGCTTGTTCCCTGCTGCCGATGGGATAACGGAACGGGTTGGGATTGACGCTCCGGGAGCCGTTGCCGAAGCCAAAGTCCCATTGATGGGCAATAATATGACCGGTGCTCTGGTCTGTGAAAACGGCCATATCGAGGGGACAAAGCACGGGGGCGGACATGGCGAATTCC
Organism: Chitinophaga cymbidii; assembly: GCF_007992715.1. Lineage (GTDB taxonomy): Bacteria > Bacteroidota > Bacteroidia > Chitinophagales > Chitinophagaceae > Chitinophaga > Chitinophaga cymbidii. The sequence goes on along the minus strand of NZ_BKAU01000002.1, from coordinate 224,562 downwards.
GCGTTCAGCTCATTGTCCAGCAAAATGGATTCGGTGTGCTGTGCGGAGCAGAGGCCGTTGGTCACCTGTAGCTGCACGGTCTTCTGGCCGAATACCGTGTATACTTTCTCGTAGGTCCTGCCGCTGGCGGTGGTATTGTCTTCGAAGGACCATTGCCAGTCGGTCACGCCGTGGGCGCCGTCGTGTTCCAGGAAGATGGTGTCGTACACGCAATCCAGAACTATCCGGGAAGAGAAGGCGGCGTTAACGGTGTCTTTCGTGAAAAAGCTCATCCGGTCGCCCAGCGGGGTTTGCACGCCGCATTCGCTGATCAGGGTATTACCATCGCTGCCGCGTACCAGGTCAATATCAAAATTGCCTTCGTGGTAGATGGTGGTATTCAGCGTCAGTTCGATGCTGTCGGTCAGCTTGCTGTTGCAGAAAGTGGTGGCCTTTGTAATGGAAATGCCCGGCAACGTGCCGCTCAGCCGGAAGTCGCTTCCATTGGGAGCAACAGAGGTGCAGAGCACGGGATCGGAGAGGTAGACCATGATCTTGTTGGGCATGCATCCGATATTACCGATGCTGTCGAACGGTACGGATTGCGGCACGGGTACGGTGAAGTCGATTTCCTTGCCGGCGGCGATGGGATTGTCGCAGGCGTCGAGCATGGTATTGCCGTCCCTGCCGGTCTTCACGCGCACCTTGTAGTTCCCCGGAGGGAGGGGTTGCTGGAGGTAGAGCATGACCGAGTCCATGTCAAAGCCGCTGTTGCAGTTCACCCCCATGGAGCCGATCACACGTACGGTGCTGCCCACCAGTTCAAATTCGTTGCCGTCGCCGGCCATTGTGGCGCAGCGGAATTTCTTGTTGAGGCGGATGCCTACGCGATTGTCCATGCAATGATATTCCGCGCGCAGGAAAGCGCCGGCGAGGGGGTCTGTGATATTGGCGGTGCCGCCGCCGAAAGACAGCTGGTAGCCGCTTTGCGTTTGTGTAAAATGGCTGACCATCAGCAGGTACTGGTGATCTTTTTTCAGGGTGGGCATGCTGCTCCATTTGGGCTCGCTGTAGCCGGAGCAGGCCATCAGCCGCGTTCCTTCCGTGGAGGCACCGGTGTTGCCGGGGATCGCGCTCCAGTTGCCGGCGACTTGCAGGGAGGCATCGGAGTATACGAGGACGGGGGCTTTGCCGGTAACGTCAAACAGCTGCCAGTCGTAGTCATCCTGCAGATCATTCGGTGTGATGGTAAAACCAAGCGTGCCGGCTTCATAGCAGGTGAACTTGTACCAGAACGGATTCACATCCTCGTAGTCCGCGTGATCATTACAGGAAGGCAAAGGTATGGGCCTTCCGTCGCAGAGCGGAACAGAAGCCTGCTTCAGCGCCTTTGTGCCGCAGACAGGGAAAGCGCTTTGAGGCGTCTGACCTAACTGCGTGCAGTTCTGAGCCGACATTCGGGTCACCGCACATAAAAGGGGTAAGATCAATATGAGGAAAAATCGCATGGCTTGATGGCAGCAATATAGAGATAATATATAAAGTAAAAAGCCTCTCTTTTGTTACATTTGCTGGAATTTAATTTAAAAAAACATATCCACTTATGCTAAAAGTCGGCTTGTTCGGTGTTGGTCATTTAGGAAAGATCCATTTATCCCAGCTCATTACCATGAAAGACATTGAAGTAACCGGTTACTTCGATCCCAGCGACGCCAATGCCGAAGGAGTACAAGCTTTATATGGTCATCTTAAAAGATTTACATCGGCCGAAGAGCTGATACTCGCCGTGGATGCGATCGACATTGTAGCGCCCACCACGCAGCACTACCAGCTGTGCGAGCTGGCGATCCGCAACGGCAAACACGTGTTCGTGGAAAAGCCCATGACCAATACCATGGAAGAGGCGAAGCTGCTGGTAAAGCTGGTGGACGAAGCCAATATCAAATTCCAGGTAGGGCATGTGGAGCGGTTCAATCCCGCTTTCCTGGCGTTGAAGGGGTACGACCTGAAGCCGATGTTCATTGAGGTGCACCGCCTCGCGGAGTTCAATCCCCGCGGAACGGACGTGAGCGTGATCCTCGACCTGATGATCCACGATATAGACATTGTGCTGAGCATCGTAAAATCCAGCATCAGCCGCATCTCCGCGAGCGGCGTGGCCGTGATGAGCGATACGCCGGACATTGCCAACGTACGCATCGAGTTTCACAACGGCTGCGTAGCCAACCTTACTTCCAGCCGCATATCCCTCAAAAAAATGCGGAAAATGCGCCTCTTCCAGAAAGATGCTTACATCGGGATCGATTTCCTGGACAAGAAAACGGAGATCATCAAGCTGAAAGAGCCGGAGGACGAAGGATTGTTTACGCTTGACATTGCCACCAATTCGGGCAAGAAGACCATCGCGATCGACAACCCGGAGATCAAGCAGTCCAACGCCATCCGCATGGAGCTGGAGCTGTTCCGGGACAGCATACTGGAAAACAAGCCGGTGGCGGTAAATGTGATCGATGGATTTCAGGCGCTGGAGGCTGCGCACCAGATATTACAGAAGATCGGAAAGGGACAGTCAGAGTAACCCGTTTTGCAGAAAGGCGGCGGCAATCACCAGGTCCTGGGGTTTGGTGATCTTGATGTTCTGCTCCTCTCCTTCCACCAGGTGCACTGTGTGGCCGAAGCGCTCCACCACGGTGGCCTCATCGGTAAATAGCGGATCGTAAGGCTGGTCGAACGCCGGTACCAGGATGCCCGACAAAAAGGTCTGCGGCGTTTGAATGATACGGAACCGCGTTCTGTCCGCCGCCATATTCCCCTCCCCATCCACTTCCCGGATACTGTCTTTCAATGCAATTGCGGGGATGGCGCTTCCTTTCGCCAATGCCTGCTCATAACAGGCACGGATCAACGCGGGGCTTACCAGCGGCCGCACACCGTCATGCACGAACACCACGGCGTCCTGCTGTATGGTCTGCAAGCCGTTCTTCACGGAGTGGAAGCGCGTTTCACCACCATCCACCAATGTAACGGAAGGCGGCCGGTCGAAGGCGGCGAGCACTGTGCCGATACTCCCGCGGTGCGCGGGCGGCACTACCAGCACAATACGCACATCCTCATAAGCCTGCATAAAAGCATGTATGGTATGATACAGCACAGGCTTGCCATTCAGCTCCAGGAACTGCTTGGGCACGGTGCTGCCCATTCTTGATCCGGAACCGCCGGCAACGATAACGGCTACTTTTGCGGGTGAAGGCATATCATTCGTCTAAAAAAAATTACGAATTACAAATGAACAAACATTCATTCATAATTCGTAATCCTTCATTGAAAATCTGTTATCAGATGATCAGCATGGCATCGCCATAGCTGAAGAAACGGTATTTCTCCTTGATAGCCTGCTGATAGGCTTCCATGATCAGATCATATCCGGCGAACGCGCATACCATGATCAGGAGGCTGGTCTTGGGCAGGTGGAAGTTGGTCACCAGGGCGTTCGGAATGGAAAAGTCGTACGGAGGATGGATGAAGGTGTTCGTCCAGCCTTCGGCCGCTTTCAGGTGATTCTGGGCTGTTACGGAAGATTCAATAGCGCGTACAGACGTAGTGCCGATCGCGCAGATCTTGCGGTTATCTTCTTTTGCCTTGTTCACGATCTTCACCGCATACTCATCGATATGGAAATACTCGGCGTCCATCTTGTGTTTGCTGAGGTCTTCCACTTCAATGGGGCGGAAAGTACCGAGACCGGTGTGAAGGGTCACTTCAGCGAACTTCACGCCTTTGATCTCCAGGCGCTTGATCAGCTCACGGCTGAAGTGCAGGCCGGCTGTGGGAGCGGCTACGGCGCCTTCAAACTTGGCATAAACGGTCTGGTAACGCTCTTTGTCCTCATCCTCAGGCTTCCGCTTGATATATTTGGGCAGGGGTGTTTCACCCAGGCTGTCCAGCACGGCTTTGAACTCCTCGTCGTTCCCTTCGAACAGGAAGCGGATGGTACGGCCGCGGGAGGTGGTATTGTCGATCACTTCCGCCACCAGGCTTTCGTCATCGCCAAAATAAAGCTTGTTACCTACCCTGATCTTGCGGGCCGGGTCCACGATCACGTCCCAAAGACGATTCTGCTTGTTGAGTTCACGGAGCAGGAACACTTCAATTTTTGCACCTGTTTTTTCTTTACGGCCATAGAGTCTTGCCGGGAACACCTTGGTGTTGTTCACGATCATTACATCTTTGTCGTTAAAGTATCCGAGGATGTCTTTGAAAACTTTGTGCTCAATTTTGCCGGTAGTGCGGTTAACGACCATCAGGCGGCTCTCGTCTCTTGTCTTTGAAGGATGCTGTGCGATCAGATTTAACGGGAGATCGAACTTGAATTGTGATAATTTCATATTACGGTATGAATGAATTTAAAGGCTGCGAAGGTACGGAATATAAAGTATTCCGTCAAAAAATACCCTAACGGCCTGGAATTGCGGCAATTAGCTGCCGCGTGTACCCGGATGCAGGGTGATGGTACACTTTTCGTGCCACACCGATCTCCTCGATCTTCCCCTTGTTCATGACCATCATGCGGTCGCTCATAAAATGCACGACGGACAGGTTGTGCGAGATGAAAATATAGGTGAAATTGAACTCCTGCTGCAGCTGTACCAGCAGGTTCAGCACCTGCGCCTGTACGCTCACGTCCAGGGCGGACACGGATTCGTCGCAGATAATGAACTCGGGGTTTACGGCCAGGGCGCGCGCGATCACGATCCGCTGCCGTTGCCCGCCGGAAAACTCGTGGGGGTAACGGTGATAGTGCTCCGGCAGGAGGTTCACCTTTTCCAGCAGTTCCATGACCTTTGCTTTCCGCTGTGCGTCGCCGCCGTAGAGCCCATGCACCCGCATCGGTTCCAGGATGGCCTGTCCCGCCGTCAGCCGGGGATTGAGCGATGAATACGGGTCCTGGAAGATCAGCTGGATATGCCTGCGCATCTCCCGCATCTCCGCGGGCGACAGGCTCCGGAGATCTTTCCCCTTGTACCAGATACGCCCGCCGGTAGGTTCTATGAGCCGCAGCAGGGTGCGGCTGAGCGTGGTCTTTCCGCAACCGGACTCCCCCACCAGTCCCAATGTTTCCCCTTCCCGCACTTCAAAGCTGACATCATCCACCGCCTTTGCCCATTCCTGTACTTTCCCTACGAGGTTGCGCCGCAGCGGGAACCAGGTGCTGAGCCCTTCCACTTTCAGCAGTGGCGGCCGCTCTGCGAGCGCGGCTTCCCTTGCCAGTATATCCGTTTCCGGTAGTTCCAGGGAGTTGACGAATTCGGCTACGCCCGTGTCCGTATCCATAAAGTCGCTGACCACCGGCAGGCGGCGCAGGCGCTTTTCCAGCGGCGGGCGGCAGGCCAGCAGGCCGCGGGTATAAGGATGACGGGGGTTGTTGAATATCTGCTGCACCGGGCCTTCCTCCACAATACTGCCTTTATACATCACGGCTACACGGGTAGCGATCTCCGCCATTACGCCCAGATCGTGGGTAATGAACACCACACTCATCCCCATTTCGCGCTGCAGTTCCAGCAGCAGCTCCAGGATGGTCTTCTGCACGGTTACGTCGAGCGCGGTGGTGGGTTCGTCCGCAATGAGCAGGCGGGGGCCGCAGCTGATGGCCATAGCGATCATCACTCTTTGTTTCTGCCCGCCGGAAAGCTCATGGGGGTATTTATCAAAAGTCCGTTCGGGATGCGGGATACGCACCCGTTCAAAGAGGGCGATGGTTTGTTTTTTTGCCTGCCGCCGCGTTACTTTTTTATGCAGGCGGATGGCTTCGGCCACCTGGTTGCCGCAGGTGTGGAGGGGGTTGAGCGAGGTCATCGGTTCCTGGAAGATCATGGCGATCTCGCTGCCGCGGTAAGCGCGCATTTGCGCCGGCATGGCCTTTGCCAGGTCGGTGGCCGGCTGGCCGGGAGGCTGGTACAGGATGCTGCCGCCGGCAATAGTGCCGGGCGCCTGTATCAGCCGCATCAGGCTCATGGCCGTTACCGATTTGCCGGAACCGGACTCCCCAACGATGCCCAGCACTTCCCCCGGCCGGATGTCCAGCGAAATACCATTGACGGCCGTAACGGTCTCTCCTTCCATCTGGAAAGTGACTTTCAGTTGCCGGATGGATACAAGCGGAGCGGAACTCAAAAGAGAAGATGTTTAACGGTCTGGTGATTATGGATGAGGTTCTGCAGGGAGTCCACCCCGATCTTCAGGTGGCGCTCCACATATTCTTTTGTTACCTTTTTATCGCTTTCCTCGGTTTTCACGCCTTCGGGCACCATGGGCTGGTCGGATACGAGCAGCAGCGCGCCGGTGGGGATCTTGTTATAAAAGCCTACGGAAAAGATGGTGGCGGTTTCCATATCGATCGCCATGACCCGGATAAGCTCCAGATATTTTTTGAAATCGGAATCGTGTTCCCATACGCGGCGGTTGGTACTGTAGCAGGTGCCGGTCCAGTAATCGCAACCATATTCGCGGATGGTGGTGGAGATGGCCTTTTGCAGGGCGAACGCGGGGAGCGCCGGCACCTCCGGCGGGAAGTAGTCGTTAGACGTACCTTCGCCACGGATGGCGGCAATGGGCAATATCAGGTCGCCAATGCTGTTCTTCTTTTTCAGTCCCCCGCATTTGCCGAGGAACAACACGGCTTTGGGCATGATGGCGCTGAGCAGGTCCATCACGGTGGCCGCGCCGGGACTTCCCATCCCGAAATTGATGATGGTGATATCTCCGGCGGTGCAGCATTGCATGGGCCTGTCCATGCCCACGATCGTGGCGTCGTTCTGCTGCGCGAACATGTTCACATAATTGGAAAAGTTGGTGAGGAGGATGTGGGAGCCGAAATTCTCCAGCTTCTCGCCTGTGTACCGCGGAAGCCAGTTCGCTACTATGTCTTCTTTTGTTTTCATCCGTACATCTGTCTTTTTATGGACGGCATGTACTTTGCAGTCTATCCGTCAATATGAGTGAATGTAACGTTTTTTCATGAAACACCCTAGCTTTACAGCATGATCCACATCCAGTTTCCGCCGCCTGACTTCAAGATCACGTCCACGAATGGACAGGAACTGATCTTCGATCCTTTCCGCAAAAAATATGTTGTGCTGACGCCGGAGGAATGGGTGCGACAGAACTTCCTGAATTACCTCGTGAAGGAGATGGATTACCCGCGCGCGTTGATGAGCATCGAGAAGGAAATGCAGCTTGGCGAGTTGCGCAAGCGTTGCGACATTGTGGTATATACCCGCGAAGCGGAGCCCTGGATGATCGTGGAGTGCAAGGAGATGGGCGTGCCGCTGAACAACCTGGTACTGGAGCAGATCGTGCGGTACCACATTGCGTTGCCGGTGCCTTACCTGGTGATCACCAACGGCAGCCATACCTGGTGCTGCAAAATGAATACGATGGAGGGGAAATGGGAGTTTGTTCCTTCCCTGCCGGGATATCCGGATGTGCAGGAGCCGGATAATTTTGAACCGACGATAGAACGGTGATCACCCGGGGCCAACCCGGGGATCATCCATAGATTATCCATGGATGATCCATAGCATATCCATGGCATACCCATAGATACAGGGGGTGCACAACTAAAAAGGCCGGTACAGCTACCGGCCTTTTCAGTGGAAATATCTGACGATCAGGGGAAAATACCCAGCTGGTCGTACGCCGCGCCTACCTTGTCGATCGCGCATACGTAAGCGGCGGTGCGCATGTCTTTGATCTTTTTATGTTCGAGGAATTTCTCGCGCACTTCGTGCAGCGCGGTGTACATGGTTTCTTCCAGGCCGGAATATACCAGGTCCACTTCGTCCGCACCGTGTGCGATGAATTTCCTTTCCTTTTCGGATACTTTCTTGCCGGTCAGCTCTTCGATCTGGCCGAGGATGTGGATGTTCATATTCTCGTCGAAGCGTTTGCCGAGGCGGCCGTAGCGCACGTGGCTGAGGTTCTTCAGCCATTCGAAGTAGGAAACGGTCACGCCGCCCGCGTTGAGGAACATGTCCGGCACCACGATCACGCCTTTCTTCGCCAGTATCTCGTCCGCTTCCGGCGTTAAGGGGCCGTTGGCGGCTTCGCCGATGATCTTTGCTTTCACTCTTGGTGCGTTCTCGCCGTCGATCACGTTTTCGAGGGCGGCCGGAACGAGGATATCGCATTCCAGTTCGAGGCCGTCGGTGTTCTTTTTGAGATTTTTGGCGCCGGGGAAACCCACGATGGAGCCGGTTTCGTTGCGATGCTTCAGCACGGCGTCGGGGTCCATGCCTTTGGGGTTGTAGATGGCGCCGTCGAATTCAATGAGGCAGATCACTTTGGCGCCTGCTTCATGGAAATATTTCGCGGCGTGGTAACCCACGTTACCCATGCCCTGCACAATGACGGTCTTGCCTTCCAGTCCGGGTTCCAGGCCCAGGCGCTTCATGTCTTCCTTCACATTGCACAGCTCGCGGAGGCCGTAAAATACGCCGAGGCCGGTGGCTTCCTTGCGGCCGCGCACCCCGCCCTGGTTGATGGGCTTGCCGGTCACGCAACCGAGGCCGTCCACTTCACCGGGACGAAGGCTCATGTACGTATCGAGTATCCAGCTCATTTCACGTTCGCCGGTGCCGTAGTCCGGCGCGGGCACGTCGATGCCGGGACCGATAAAGTTCTTTTTCACCAGTTCGGCCGTATAGCGGCGGGTGATGGCCTGTAACTGGAAGGGGGTATAGTTGCGGGGATTGATGCGGATGCCTCCCTTGGCGCCGCCGAAGGGAACGTTTACGATGGCGCATTTGTAGGTCATCAGCGCGGCGAGGGCCATCACCTCGTCCTGGTTCACTTCATCGGAAAAACGGATACCGCCTTTACAGGGCAGCTTGTGATGCGAATGCTGCACGCGGTAGGCTTCGATCACTTCGATCGTTTCCCCTACCCGCACGGGGAATTTGATACGGTATACGGCGTTACAGGCTTTGATCTGCTCCAATACCCCTTTTTCCCACTTGGTGAATGCGGCTGCTTTGTCGAAACTCTGTTCCACACTGTGGAAGAAGTTATAATGTTGTTCTTGCGCCAGCGGTTTAGCTTTAGCCATAAAAAACGGTTTAATGTATATTGTTTTGGTGTGTAAGCGAGGTTGGTATAAATGGCTGCTGCGCTATGTTATTCTTTTTCCAGCTTGCTGATGCGGCGGTCCAGTCTGACGAGGTAAAGTACGATGCAGGTAAAGATGATCGTCAGTACGCCCACTGCCACATAGATCTTGCTTTCGCTGCGGAAAAATTCATTCACAGGGCCGGTTTCCGTGTTCTGCTGGGCGGCTTCCTGGCCGAATACTGCCGTAAAAGTGAAGAACAGGCAGAGGAAGAGTAAATAACCGAGTCTTTTAGCCATGAAGGATACTTTTTAATTCGAGTCTTTTATAACGGTTCCGCAGGGTATAGATCCAGATGCCGAGCAAGGTCCAGCCGATGAAAGCCGGCCAGAGCACCATTTTGATGGTGCCGGCGGTGTCCTGCGAGCTGAAGCCGGGGCTGCTGGCGCTGCCGGGATGCAGGGATTCCACCATCCGCGGGATGATATACGTAAGCGGGATCAGTAAGGCGAATGCAAAAACGTTGAAAATGGCAGATACCCGCGCCCGTTTGTCCAGGTCCGTAAAGGACAGGCGGAGCACCAGGTAGGCCAGGTAAATGGTGAGGGCTATGGCAGTGGTCATCTGCTTGGGATCGTTCACGATGGTGCCGCCCCAGGTGTAGGTAGCCCACAACATGCCGGTGAGGAAGCCCATCACGCCGAACAGTACGCCGGTGCTGGCCGCGCTGGATGCGCGGATGTCCCTTCGGAGATCGTTAGTAGCGAGATACCATACGGAATTGACCACGGAAATTGTAAAGAGGGTATACATGCTCATCCACATAGGCAGGTGAAAGAAGATACTGCGGGCAGCCTGCTGGTTATTGCCGATGGACGGCACTTTTACACTGAAACCTCCTATGATGACATATAGCAGGATTGCTACAGCCAGGATTTTCCACCAATGTTTAGCCATTGTTCTAATTGAAATATGTGGTGGCAAACCTACAGGTTTTAATGTTAACCACAAAGGAATTTGCGGATTTTGATGTTCATGCAACAGTCCCGCCGATACTTGAAAATCCTATACTGCGGGGCGATTTTTATTAAAAAATGTATAGACTTATTCTTTCCAGAGATAGGGAAAAAGAATGAGGGCGAGGGCGATCACCAGCACGTCCATTCCCCCGAGCAGCAGGAACATGCCCGGCAGGCCGGGCTGTACCACGGGCGACAGGGCGCCCTGGGAGATGTTGGACAGCAGCATGAGAATAGGCATCACCAGCGGAAAGCCCATAATAGCCATCAGCGCCGCGTTCTGGCTGGCCTGCGCGGCAATGGCGGCCAGCATCGTAAATAAAAGGGACAGGCTGATGCCGCCCAGCAGCACGATGCCGAGGAAATACAGGGGATGAATGATGGGGTTGCCGAGGAAGAGGATGCAGCAAAGCAGGGATACCAGGCTCATGAACATCATCAGCAATACATTATATATCAGCTTTGCGGCGATGAAATAACGGGGATGTACCAACGAATAATAATACAGCAGCCGCCCGCGGCTCTCCTGCAGGAAGCTTTTGGCAACGGCATTCACGCACACGAAAAGCTGCACCACCCAGAACATGGCGTTCCATATCTTTTCTTCCGGCTCTTTCACCATCAGGTTGATCACGAACACGGTAGAAAACACATAGAGCAGGATGCCGAACAATGCATGCCGCTGGCGCCATTCCAGCAGCAGGTCTTTTTTGACGAGGGCCAATATCCGGGAAACAGGTTTCGTTTTCACGGGATCAAAGATAACATTAAGGCCATAAATCCCTTAACTTTAGCCCCTATGAAAAAAATCGTAGTAGCCAACCGCGGCGAGATCGCCCTGCGGGTAATGCGCTCCGCAAGGGAAATGGGGATTCAGACAGTAGCTGTTTTTTCGGAAGCCGACCGGCTGATGCCGTTCGTGCAGTATGCGGATGAAGCGGTCTGCATCGGTCCCGCCCCTTCCAGCCAGAGTTACCTGCTGGGTGAAAAGATCATTGCAGTGGCCAAAGAAACGGGCGCCGATGCGATCCATCCCGGCTACGGTTTCCTGAGCGAGAATGCGCGCTTCGCGCAAATGGTGGCGGACGCGGGATTGACGTTCATCGGTCCTGCCGCGGCTTCGATAGAAGTGATGGGCAGCAAGCTGGCCGCGAAGCAGGCGGCGCAGCAGTTCGGGGTGCCGATGGTGCCCGGCACGGAAACGCCGCTGCGCAGCCTGGAAGAAGCGCGCGAAGTGGTAAAGAAAACCGGTTTCCCCATTCTCATCAAAGCGTCCGCGGGCGGCGGGGGCAAAGGGATGCGGGTAGTGCAGCAGGAAAGCGAGCTGGAAGAGCAGATCCGCCTGGCGAAAAGCGAGGCGCTCAGCGCCTTCGGCGATGATGCCGTTTTCATTGAAAAATATGTGGGCGCGCCGCGCCACATCGAGATACAGATACTGGGCGACCAGTTTGGCAATTGCGTGTATCTTTTCGAACGGGAATGTTCCATACAGCGCCGCCATCAGAAACTGATAGAAGAAGCGCCGTCTTCCTGCCTCACGCCGGCCATCCGCGCGGCGATGGGAAAATGCGCGGTGGACGTTGCGCGCGCCTGCAACTATTACGGCGCGGGCACGGTGGAGTTCCTGGTGGATGAACAGCTCAACTTTTATTTCCTCGAAATGAATACCCGCCTGCAGGTGGAGCACCCCGTTACCGAGATGATCACGGGGCTTGACCTGGTGAAAGAACAGATCCGCATTGCGCGGGGCGAGAAGCTGCCGTTCACGCAGGAGTCGCTGCAGATCAATGGTCATGCTATAGAGTTGCGTATCTGCGCGGAAGACCCGGCCAATAATTTTCTGCCGGACACGGGTACGCTGCAAACGTATATTCGTCCCCAGGGATACGGGGTACGGGTGGATGACGGGTATGAGCAGGGGATGGATATTCCTATTTATTACGATCCGATGATCGCGAAGCTGATCGCCTGGGGGTCTGACCGCGAGGAGGCCCGCGAGCGGCTGATACGCGCGATCGACGAATACCAGGTGACGGGCATCCGCACTACGCTTCCATTCGGCAAGTGGGCGTTGCAGCAACAGCCGTTCATTGAAGGGAATTTCGATACGAATTTTATCAGCAAATATTTTACGCCGCAGGCGCTGGACGCAAAGGATGAAGATGCGGCCAGGGCAGCTGCGATACTGGCCTCCCAATTATGGAAGGCCGCTGCTACGGCGCCACAGGCCTTAGCGCCGGCGCAGGTGAACGGGCAGGTTTCGAAGTGGAAGAAGCGGCGGACGTTTTAGTGACGCGGATGATGGATAGAAGTGTGTAGCTTCGGAAGGAGAAAAGCGGCGAACTGTCGATAAAAGTACGTGGCCGCCCTGAGCCGGGGCCAGGAATACGCCTGTCAAATGCGGGAAACCTGAACTTTAGTCCTTACCTTTGCGGCGTTCAAATTTGTAATGAAGCAGCTGATTCTTAACATACTGAATTTCTTTTACAAGCCATTCTCCCGGCTGATGCCTTTCCAGACGTTCCGTTACCTGGCATGCGGCGGCGGCAACACGCTGCTGGACATCTTCCTGTTCTTTATCAGCTACAATTTCATCCTGAACAAACAAATGGTGCACCTGCCATTCCTTACGATCAGCCCGCATATCGCGGCAGTGCTTATGGCGTTCATCGTCAGCTTCCCGACGGGCTTCCTGCTGAACAAGTATATCGTTTTCTCCGAATCCAACCTGCGGGGAAGAGTGCAGCTGATCCGGTACTTTATGCTGGTGGGGGTTTGCCTGCTTTTCAACTATGTGTTCATGAAATTCTTCGTGGAGATCTGCCACTTCTACCCTACCATCGCCAAGATCCTTACAACCATACTGGTGGTATGCTTCAGCTATATCACCCAAAAGAAGTTCACCTTCAAGGTGAAAGTGGAGGTAGCGGAGCCGGAAAGCCCCACACTGTAATTACCGCACGTAATGATAACAATGCCTGCAACGGGGTTCGTAGATATCCTTCTCTCCTAACAGCACCATATTTTTGTCCGCGCTCTTCCGGTAGGAATGTGTAGCGATATTGCCGCATTGCACGCAGATGGCATGCAGCTTTGTGATGTAATCTGCTTTGGCGAGCAAATTGGGAATGGGGCCAAAGGGCTCTCCCTGGAAATTCATGTCCAGCCCCGCCACGATCACACGCATACCGCTGAGCGCCAATTGATCACAGACATTCGGCAGTTCCATGTCAAAAAACTGCGCTTCATCTATCGCTACCACATCAACACCCTGCCCTAACAGCAATATCTGCTGCGAGCTGTCCACGGGGGTAGACAATATCTTTGATTCGTCATGCGAAACGATGTTCTGCTCATCGTAACGCACATCCATAGCGGGTTTGAATATTTCTGCCGAGAGATTGGCGATCCGGGCGCGCTTCAGCCGCCGTATCAGTTCTTCGGTTTTGCCGGAGAACATGGAACCGCAGATCACCTCTATCCACCCTCTTCGACCTCCTGTAAGAGAAGGTTCAATAAACATATGATAGTATTTTGATTATTAATGATTAAAATAGTATAACTTAGTGCAAATAAAATAATTTATACCAGATGACGTTAACAATTAAGGCATGGAAAAGATAAGTGCATTAATTGATAAACTGCAGGAATTAAAAAATTCTGATGCAGGCTTGCAGACCATATCCTACTACACGCAGTTGCTGCAGGCGGAGATACTCCACCAGCGCAATCTGCAGCGTCAGCAGGACCTCAAGGGGCATGGGCATGTAGCCGTCATTTTACCGGCCCATACCCCGGTTCCTGTTGCAGAAAAGGCGGTTCCGCCGCAACAGGAAAAGGCGATGCAAAACGGGTATGCGCAGGACAGGGTGCCTGTGAAATCCCGCCCGCAGGAGCAGGCGGCTACGCTTTTCGATCTGCCGCAGCAAAGGCAGCAGCCGGCGCAAGCTCCACAGGAAGATACGGCAAGGGCGGAGGAACCGGTGAACAACGGTAATTATCTGCATACCAATCCCGCACAGGAATCCGCAAACAAAAATAGCTACCAGCATCCGTCAGAAGGGCCGGTGAACAGGAACAACCACCCGCATCCATCAGAGGAGCCGGCGAACAGGAACAACTACCAGCAAACACCAACGGAAACGCCTGCGAACAAAAACAACCATCCTGCAGAACAACCGGCAGGCAATCATCTTCATACAAATCCTCCGCAACCGGCAACGGAAATGCCTGTTAATAAATACAACTATCCGCAGCCAGCTCCGGAAAAGCCGGCCGACAAGCATCCCTCATCACCCGAAACCGGCATCCGCAAAGAACTCAACGAGCTGATATCCAGAAATTCCCCTTCCCTCAACGACGCATTGAGCAACAAAGGGAAAGTGGAACTGGGCGAGCGGCTCGGCGGCATGGGCGTAAAGGACCTCAAAGACGCCATCGGCATCAACGACAAATTCCAGTTCATACAGTCGCTGTTCCGCAGTGATAAAACAATGTATGACCGTTCCGTCAAGACCATCAACGAAAGCACCTCCCTTCAGGAAGCGGAGAACTGGATGGAAAGGGAACTGAAGATCAAGCTGGGATGGAACGAGAGTGACCCGCTGGTCAAGCAGTTTTACTCCCTTGTGAGGAAACGTTTCTCCTGAATATAATCCATTATTTTCCGGGTAGCGCCCTGGTGCTCCTCCACGAACTGCGTATTGATCGCTGCCGTTTGGCGGTAGTAGTGCTCATCCCGCAACGCCTCCATGTTCCGGTGTAATCCTTCCACACTGTCCACTACCAGCGCGCCTTTGCGCTCCACCAGCATTTTTGCTTCGTGGAACTGATGATAAACGGGGCCGATAATGACGGGTTTCCCGAAAGCAGCGGGCTCCAGGAGGTTATGAATGCCTGCTTTCCCGAAACCGCCGCCCACATAAGCCACCCGGCCGTAATTATAGAGAGAGGACAGCATGCCCACATTATCGATCAGCAGTACGGAATCCTTTGTGCTCTGCCCGCAAACGGAGTAGCGCACTGCATCGGGGAACAGCGCTTCCACCTGCTTCAGGCGGGCTTCGCTGATCTCGTGCGGGGCCACAACCAGCTGCCGGCCCTGCCGGCCGCTGTTATACCACCATTCCGCCAGCAGCTTTTCGTCCTCCTCCCAGGTGCTGCCGGCCACCAGCACATTGTCCGTATGCAGAAAACGCCTGACATTGGGGAACCGCACGGGGTTCGCGCGCAAGGCCCATACCCGGTCGAAGCGCGTATCCCCGGCTACTGACGCATGTTGAATGCCGATGTTTTGCAACAGTGACAGCGAGTTTTCGTCCTGCACAAAAAGATGGTCCATTCCCGTTAGCAGGCGCCGGAAAAGGCTGCCATAGCTTTTAAAGAACACCTGCTGCCGCCGGAAGATGCCGGAAATCAGCAGCACCGGGATATTGCGGGCTTCAAGCGCCGTCAGGAAATGATACCAGAATTCATATTTGATGAAGATCGCCAGCTGCGGCCGCACGATGTCCAGGAAGCGCCGCGCGTTCCCGGGTGTGTCCAGCGGCAGGTAGCACACATGGTCCGCGCCGGGGTAGTCCTTCCGTACTTCGTAGCCCGAGGGCGAAAAGAACGTCAGCAGGATGCGGTGGCGGGGGTATTGCGCCCTGATGGCCTCCAATACCGGCCTCCCCTGCTCAAACTCCCCGAGGGAAGCGGCATGTACCCATGCAACGGGCTGATCTCCCGCCATGGCCGCGGTGAGGGCCGGCCAGAGATTCCTGCGCCCTTCCACCCACAGCCCGGCTTTCCGGTTGCCGCCAATGCGGGCGGCCAGGCTCACCGCCCCTTTGTACAGCCGGATCCCGGTATTATAAAATAAAATCGATAAACCCACAGAATTGGTACTTAACTCAATAAATAGAATACCTTACAAAGATAGTCCCGCTGCCTATCTCAATTTTTGTAAATTTGCGGACTCTAAAATAAAAGATATCCTCGATGGTTCCTATTCAGATGGTGGATCTCAAACGCCAGTACAGTAAAATCAAACCGCAGGTAGACGCAGCGATCCAGGAAGTGCTGGAAAGCGCCGCTTTCATTAATGGCGCTCCCGTGCAGCAATTCTCGCAGGAGCTGGGCCAATACCTCGGCACAAAGCATGTGATCCCCTGTGCGAATGGCACCGACGCGCTGCAGATAGCCATGATGGCCCTGGGCCTGGAACCCGGCGACGAGGTGATCACCCCTTCGTTTACCTTCATCGCCACGGCGGAAGTGATCGCCCTGCTGCGCCTGAAGCCCGTTTTCGTGGATATTGATCCCAAAACCTACTGCATAGACCCGGTTGCCATTGAAAAGGCCATCACGCCGAAGACGAAGGCCATCGTGCCGGTGCACCTCTACGGTCACAGCGCGGACATGGAGGCCATCATGGAGGTCGCCCGCAAACATAACCTGTATGTGATAGAAGATAACGCGCAGGCCATCGGCAGCGACTATACGACCAAAGCCGGCGTCACCAAAAAAGCAGGCACTTTCGGGCATATCGGCTGCACCTCCTTCTTCCCCTCCAAGAACCTCGGTTGCTATGGGGACGGCGGCGCGCTCTTCACAGACGACGACGCGCTGGCGGCAAAGATCAGGATGGTGGCCAACCACGGCCAGTCCCAACGCTATTATCACGATGAAGTGGGCGTCAACAGCCGGCTGGATACCCTCCAGGCCGTAGTCCTCCGCATCAAACTGCAACTCCTCGATCAATACATCGCAGCGCGCCGCGCAGCCGCCGCAACCTACGATCAGGGCTTCGCAGGCATTCCGCAGATCATCACACCTTACCAGGCCCCGAACCAGGTGCATGTGTTCCATCAATATACACTGCAGCTGGAAGGAGCCGACCGCAATAAATTACAGGCGTACCTGCAGGAAAAACAGGTGCCCGCCATGATCTATTATCCCGTACCGGCCCATCGTCAGAAAATGTTCGCAGGCATGACCGATCTCAACCAGCATCTGCCCGTGACCGACAGCCTCACCGGCAAAGTAATATCCCTGCCGATACACACGGAAATGGATCCCGACCAGTTACATCACATCATAGAATCAGTTAAATCATTTTTAAACTAAGCCCCGCATGAAAATTACCGTAGTAGGAACCGGCTACGTTGGACTCGTTACCGGGACCTGTTTCGCAGAAACAGGCAATGATGTTACTTGCGTAGACATTGATGTCAACAAAGTCAGCAAGCTTTCCGCAGGCCAGATCACCATTTATGAGCCTGGCCTCGAGAAATTATTCGAACGCAACCTGAAAGAAGAGCGTTTGCACTTTACCACCAACCTCGCAGAAGGCATCCAGGACGCACAGGTGATCTTCCTGGCCCTTCCCACGCCGCCGGGGGAAGACGGCTCCGCCGATCTTTCCTACATCCTCAAAGTAGCAGACCAGTTAGGCGTGCTGCTGAAAGATTACAAAGTGATCGTTGACAAAAGCACGGTGCCGGTAGGTACGGCAGACAAAGTGCATGCCGCCATCGCTAAAAACGCCAAAGTGGAATTTGACGTGGTGTCCAACCCCGAATTCCTGCGCGAAGGCGTGGCCGTGGAAGACTTTATGAAGCCGGACCGCGTAGTGATCGGCACCTCTTCTGAAAGGGCGCGCAAAGTAATGGGCGACCTGTATGCGCCCTTCGTGCGCCAGGGCAACCCGATCATCTACATGGATGAAAAATCCGCCGAGCTGACCAAATACGCCGCCAACTCCTTCCTCGCCACCAAGATCTCCTTCATGAACGAGATCGCCATTCTTTGCGAGAAGCTGGGCGCGGACGTGGACATGGTGCGCAGAGGCATCGGCAGCGACGACCGCATCGGCAAACGCTTCCTCTTCCCCGGCATCGGCTACGGCGGCAGCTGCTTCCCGAAAGATGTACAGGCGCTCGTGAAATCATCACAGGAAGTGCAATATGCGTTTCGTATACTCGATGCCGTAATGGACGTGAACGAAAAACAGAAATTGTTCCTCCTGCCGAAGATCAGCAATTATTATAAAGGCAACCTCAAAGGCAAACACTTCGCCTTGTGGGGCCTTGCCTTCAAGCCTAATACAGACGACATCCGCGAAGCGCCCGCTTTATACATCATCGATGCGCTCGTGAAGGAAGGCGCCACCGTTTCCGTATTTGACCCGGAAGCCATGCCTAACGTAAAAGGCGTGATCGGCGAAAAAGTTACGTATGCCGACAACCAGTACACCGCGCTGGAAAACGCGGATGCGCTGATCATCGCAACAGAATGGAGCGTGTTCCGTACGCCGGACTTTGACAAGATCACCAGCAGCCTGAAGGAAAAGGTCGTGTTCGACGGCCGCAACCTTTTTGACGTGCCGCGCATGCAGGAACTCGGTTTCTTCTATGAAAGCGTAGGCCGCAAACCATCAACAATATAATTCCCATGCAGACTATGAACAATAAACGTGTATTGATCACCGGTGCCGCCGGCTTCCTCGGCTCACACCTTTGTGACCGTTTTATCAAAGAAGGATATGATGTAGTGGGAATGGACAACCTGCTCACCGGTAATATCAAGAACATCGAGCATCTTTTTCCGCTCAAAAATTTCGAATACTATCATCATGATGTAACGAAATTCGTGCATGTTCCCGGCAACCTGGATTACATCCTGCACTTCGCTTCACCGGCCAGTCCGATCGACTACCTGAAAATGCCGATCCAGACGCTGAAAGTAGGCTCCCTGGGCACCCACAACCTCCTGGGCCTCGCCAAGGAAAAGAAAGCGCGCATCCTCGTGGCCTCCACTTCCGAAGTGTATGGCGATCCGAACATCCACCCGCAACCGGAAGAATACTGGGGCAACGTGAACCCCGTTGGCCCCCGCGGCGTGTACGACGAAGCCAAACGTTTCATGGAATCCATTACGATGGCCTACCATAATTTCCACGGCGTAGATACCCGCATCATCCGCATATTCAATACCTACGGCCCGCGCATGCGCCTCGATGACGGCCGCGCATTGCCCGCATTCATGAGCCAGGCGCTCACCGGGCAGGACCTCACCGTGTTCGGCGACGGCTCCCAGACGCGCTCTTTCTGTTATGTGGACGACCTCGTGGAAGGCATTTACCGCCTGCTGCTCAGCGATTACCACCTGCCGGTGAACATCGGCAACCCCGCGGAGATCACCCTCCTGCAATTCGCGGAAGAGATCATCGCGCTGACCGGCACCAAACAGAAGATCGTTTTCCATCCCCTCCCGAAAGACGATCCGAAACAACGCAAGCCGGACATCACCAAAGCAAAGCAGCTGCTCGGATGGGAACCGAAAGTGGACAGAAAAGAAGGGCTGAAGATCACGTACGAATACTTCAGGCAGGCCCTGGGCAAATAATTACCGCTATAAAGAGGTCCCGCCCCGGCGGGATTTCTTTTTTATTAGTTTTGCAAGCTGGAAATGAGCAGTTTGAAAACGCAAACATCTGAAAATCAAATGCATTCATGAAAAAAACACTCCTGATCACTGGCGGCGCCGGTTTCATCGGCTCACATGTAGTGCGGCTTTTTGTGAACAAATACCCCGATTATACCATTGTCAATGGCGACGCACTCACGTACGCGGGTAACCTCGAAAATCTCCTGGACGTAAAAGACCTGCCTAACTATGTATTCGAAAAAGTAGACATCACCGATGAAAAAGCGGTGGAGGCCCTTTTTGAAAAATATCATTTCGATGGTGTGGTACACCTCGCCGCGGAAAGCCATGTAGACCGCTCTATCCTGGACCCGCTGGCATTTATCCGCACCAACGTGCTTGGCACCGCCGTGCTGCTGAACGCCGCCCGTAAATACTGGAAAGACGATATGGAAGGAAAACGCTTCTATCATGTGTCTACCGACGAAGTATACGGCTCATTGGGAGAAGATGGCCTGTTCACGGAAGAAACGGCCTACGATCCCCGTTCCCCTTATTCCGCATCCAAAGCCAGCTCCGACCATTTTGTAAGGGCTTACTATCATACCTATCATCTGCCCGTGGTGCTGAGCAACTGCTCCAACAACTACGGCTCCCATCACTTCCCCGAAAAGCTCATCCCGCTGGCCATCCACAACATCAAAAACAACAAGCCGGTGCCGGTATACGGTAAAGGGGAGAATGTGCGCGACTGGCTGTTCGTGGAAGATCATGCGCGGGCGATCGACACCATCTTCCATCAGGGTCGCACGGGTGAAACCTATAATATCGGCGGTTTCAATGAATGGAAGAACATCGATCTGATCCATCTTCTCTGTAAAGTGATGGATGAAAAACTGGGTCGCGCGCCCGGCACCTCCGCGAAGCTGATCACTTTCGTAAAAGACCGCGCCGGCCACGACCTGCGCTACGCGATCGATGCCACCAAACTGAACAAGGAACTCGGCTGGTCTCCCAGCCTGCAGTTTGAAGAGGGACTGGAAAAGACGGTGGACTGGTACCTCGCCAACGAAGAATGGCTGCAGCACGTGACCAGCGGCGCATACCAGCAATATTACCAAACACAGTACCAACAGCGATAAACGAACAGCATGCCATTTATTGAAACAGGGATACCCGACCTGCTGATCTACGAGCCGAAAGTGCATGGCGACAGCAGGGGATATTTTTTTGAAAGCTACAACGCCAACACCTTCCGCGAAGAAGGCATCGACCTGGTATTTGTGCAGGACAACCAGGCCCGCTCTACCTATGGCGTGCTGCGCGGCCTCCACTTCCAGCAGGCGCCTTATGCGCAGACGAAACTGATCCGCGCCCTCGAAGGAAGTATCCTGGACGTGGTGGTAGACCTGCGCACGGGCTCTCCCGCCTACGGAAAAGTATATACGATCGAGTTGTCCGCCGCCAACAAGCGCCAGCTGCTGGTGCCGCAAGGCTTTGCCCACGGGTATTCCGTGCTGAGCGAAACGGCGGAGGTCATGTACAAATGCGATAATTTCTATCATAAGGCGAGCGAAGGCGGCATCATTTACAATGATCCGGCTTTGCAGATCGACTGGGGGATTCCCCTGGCGGACGCCATTATTTCGGAAAAAGACCTGCAGCTGCCCGTGCTGGCGGATTGCAGGCATAACTTTGTTTACAGGCAATAAAGGATTTATGAAAAATATTCTCGTTACGGGCGCAAACGGACAGTTAGGTCAGGCTATCACGGCCATGGCAGCGCAATATCCCGATTTCCGGTTTTTTTATACCGATAAGGATACACTGGATATTACGAGCCCCGAAGCAGTAGACGCTTACTTTTCCGGGCAGACCATCGACGCGGTTATTAACTGCGCCGCCTATACGGCGGTAGACAAGGCTGAAACGGACGAAGAGGCCGCTTTCCTGCTGAACTTCCAGGCGCCGCTGATCCTGGCGGAGGCCGCCGCGAAACATAACAGCGCCTTCATCCACATTTCCACGGATTACGTTTTCGACGGCCGCCATTACCGCCCGTATACCGAGCAAAATGAAACCTCTCCCCAGAGTATTTACGGCGCCTCCAAGCTGCGCGGCGAGGCGGCGGTGTTGGGGTACCATCCCAATGCCATCATTATCCGCACGTCCTGGCTGTACTCCCGCTACGGGGTGAACTTCGTGCTGCGCATGCAGGAGCTGATGAAAGAAAAGGAAAGCCTGAACGTGGTATACGACCAGGTGGGTACGCCTACCTATGCGCCGGACCTGGCGGCGGCGATCCTCGCCATTCTGCAGCACCCGGAACCGGCGGGCGGCATTTACCACTACAGCAATGAAGGGGTGGCCAGCTGGTACGACTTCGCCATCGCGATAAAGGGGCTTACGGGCGCTTCCTGCGGGATATCTCCCGTTACGTCGGACGCCTATCCCACCGCGGCCAAACGTCCCGCTTACAGCGTTCTAAACAAGGAAAAGATAAAATCGGTTTTCGGGATCACGATCCCTTACTGGAAAGACAGCCTGGCGGTGTGCCTGGGGAAATAAAGTACCCTTCGTTGCCGGCGGGGTTCCTATTGCTCGCCGGTATTGCATGCAGGCACGCCGGGTTGTTAGCCGGCGTAATGTGCGTTACCGCCCTGTTTCCCCCACGATTCGCCCGTCCTTCATCACCAGCTGCCGGTCGCTGAGGGTAGCCAGCTCTTCGTTATGGGTCACGATAATGAAAGTCTGCTCAAACTGGTCGCGGAGGCTCAGGAACAGCTGGTGCAGCTCCCGGGCGTTATGGGAATCCAGGTTACCGGTAGGCTCGTCCGCCATGATCACCGCGGGATTGTTGATCAGCGCCCTCGCCACGGCCACGCGCTGCTGCTCCCCGCCGGACAGTTCATTCGGGCGATGGTCCAGCCGGTCTTTCAGTCCCAGGGTTTCCAGCAAAAAGACGGCCCGCTCCTTTACCGCATTTTTACGCGCGCCGGCGATAAAACCGGGGATACACACATTCTCCAGGGCGCTGAACTCCGGCAGCAAATGATGGAACTGGAAAATGAAACCGATATGCCGGTTGCGGAAATCCGCCAGCTTTTTACCCTGTAACCCTTTGGTTAACACATCGTTGATCCGTATCTCCCCGCCGGTGGGACTGTCCAGCGTGCCCAGGATGTGCAGCAGGGTGCTTTTGCCCGCGCCGGAGGACCCTACGATGGTCACGATCTCCCCTTTACTGACAGAAATGTCCACTCCCTTCAGCACCTCGAGGTTGGAATAATTTTTGGTAACATTGCGAGCAATCAACATATCCGGATAAACAATTGAGCCATTAAAATAGTAATAGTTGTTTATTTCAAATTAAATAATACTTTTGCGAAAATTTGGAAAAGTAAAAATTATATACGATGTACTGGACCTTAGAATTAGCTTCGTACCTGGAGGATGCTCCATGGCCTGCGACAAAAGACGAACTTATTGACTATGCCATCCGTTCCGGTGCACCCATCGAAGTTATCGAAAACTTACAGGAACTGGAGGATGAAGGGGAAATTTACGAAGGGATAGAGGATATCTGGTCTGACTACCCGTCTCAGGACGACTTCTTTTTTAACGAAGACGAATATTGATTTATCCCCTTTGCCGTAGTGTGCAGAAAAAATTAAACCGTCATGGTAAGTAAATTCCCATGACGGTTTTTTTATTGGTAGATGTTGATCTTATTCTTTTTCCATCTGTTCCATCACCGGGTAGGAAATGCCGGTGAAAGAAAATCCTCCGTCGTGGAAGAGGTTCTGCATGGTCACCATCCGGGTGTAGTCGGAGAAGAGGGTCACGGTGTAGTCCGCGCACTGGTCTGCCGTGGCATTGCCCAGGGGGCTCATTTTCTCGGCGTAGCTGATGAAGCCGTTGAAGCCTTTCACGCCGCTGCCGGCGGTGGTGCGGGTGGGTGACTGGGAAATGGTATTGATGCGCACCTTGTTTTTGATGCCATAGTGGTAGCCAAAGCTGCGGGAGATGGATTCCAGCAGGGATTTGGCGTCCGCCATGTCGCTGTAGTCCGGGAATATCCTTTGCGCGGCGATGTAGGTCAGCGCCACCACGGAGCCCCATTCATTCAGCGCATCCAGTTTATAAGCGGTTTGCAGCACGCGGTGCAGGGAAAGCGCAGACACGTCCAGCCCTTTGTGAAAGAAATCGTAATCGAGGTCAGTATAAGGTTTTCCTTTACGAACGTTTACGCTCATACCGATAGAATGCAGTATGAAGTCGATCTTGCCACCGAAATGCTCCATCGCTTTGGTGAACAGGTTATTCAGGTCTTCCAGGCTGGTGGCATCGGCGGGTATTACCGGGGCATTGCAGGCAGCGGCCAGTTTGTTGATCTCGCCCATGCGCATGGCGATCGGGGCGTTGGTCAACACGATCTCGGCGCCTTCCTGTACGCAGCGCTCGGCTGTTTTCCAGGCGATGGAATTTTCATCCAGCGCGCCAAAGATGATCCCTTTCTTCCCTTGTAATAAGTTATGAGCCATTGATAAAAATTTGGGCAAATTTAGCAGTTAAAGTCGAAAATTGAAATATATATGTTATTGTGCCACCATCTCGCGGGCGTTCTCTATGGCGGCAGCCGTGGGCTTTTCCCCTCCGAGCATCCTCGCAATGGCTGTTATGCGCTCTTCCTGTGTGAGCAGGCGTACATGCGTGTTCACCTTCTCTCCTTCCATCTGCTTGTACACAAAATAGTGCGCGTCTGCTTTTCCCGCCAGCTGCGGCTGGTGCGTGATGCAGATCACCTGGTGCCCGCGCGCCAGCTCTTTCATGATGATGCCTACCTGTTTGGCGGCCTCGCCCGAAATACCGGTATCTATTTCGTCGAATATAAGCGTGGGCAGCGCAACGGAGCGCGCCACCAGCGATTTGATGCAAAGCATCAGCCGGCTCAGTTCCCCGCCTGACGCCACTTTGCGTATTGGTCCGAACTGGTTGCTCTTGTTGGCGTCGAACAGGAATTCGATGGCATCCTGTCCGTACGCCTGCAACGGCGCCTGCCGGATATCCACTTTTATGCGCGCATTGGGCATGCCTACCTGCGCTAACAGCCCGTTCACTTTTTCTTCAAACGGTTTCACCTGCGCCTGGCGCTGTTGCGTGATCTTCGCGGCCTCCTGTTGCAATGCTGCTTCCAGCGCCGCGATCTTTTTCTCCAGCGTGGTAATGCGGTCATCCAGGTTGAGCGCGCTATCCAGGTCGGCCTGCAGGCGGTCCCTGATCTGCAGCAATTCCAGCGTTTGCTGTACGCCGTGCTTTTTCTGCAGCTTGTAGATCTGCGCCAGCCGGTCGTTCACCTCTTCCATCCTTTCCGCATCGTATTGCACGCCGTCGTTCAGGCGCTCTACTTCCGCGGCAATGTCCTGCAGTTCGAGGTAGCTGGACTGCATCCTTTCCGCCAGCGCGGGCACTTCTTTATGAAAAGCGGAGAGTGATTGCAAGGATGCCTGCAGCTGACGCAGCTGCTGCAGCACCGGTTGTTCCTCTTCCTTCAGTTGAAAATAAACGCGGTCCAGCGTTCCCTTGATCTCTTCGGAGTGGCTGAGCAATTGCTGCTCGGCTTCCAGTGATTCGATCTCGCCGTCTTTCAGATCCGTTTCCAGCAGCTCGTCCAGCAGAAATTTATTGTAGTCGGATTCCTTGTTGGCCTGGTCGCGTTGCTGCAGGAGGTCTTTCAGTTCCTTTTGCTGCGCGGCGTAGTCGTAAAACCGGCGGGTGTAGGCGGACAGCTGGTCGGGATGACCGGCCAGCGCATCGATCACTTCCCGCTGAAAGTCTGATTTTTCCAGTTCGAGCGTATCGAATTGCTGGTGCAGGTCTACCAGCAGTTGCGTTAATGCGGAAAGTTGGGAAAGGTTGACGGGCGTGTCGTTGATAAAAGCCCTCGATTTACCGGCGGCGCTGATCTCGCGGCGCAGGATCAGCTGGTCTTCCATATCCAGCTCATGCTCTTCAAAGAAAGCCTGTATCTGCTGCTTCTTTACTTTGAACATGCCTTCGATCACGCATTTCCGGGATTTGTCGAACAGCACGCCGGGGTCTGCCCGTTCACCGAGGATGAGGCTGAGCGCCCCGAGCAGTATGGATTTGCCGGCGCCGGTTTCGCCGGTGATCACGTTGAGGTTCCCGGCGAAATCTATCTCCAGGTTGTCAATGATCGCATAGTTCTGAATGATCAGGCGGTATAACATAAGATGTAAAATCCTGTTGCAATATCTTAATATAATTCGTAACGCCGGTCACAATTTATCCACGCTTCGCTATTTCATCGTGCAACCGCTGGCTACGAATTCAGGATGCTCTTCATGGCGATCACCTCATAACCCACAACGTGCGCTGCCGCCGGTTATGTTTCGCAATCCCCTGCATCACTTCCCTTCAAGCCGCAGCAAACCTGCTTTGGCCCGCTGGTCCAGCGAATTTTTGTAATCATGCCCCTCCATATCAATGCAGGTCTGAAAGGCGTGGCGCGCTTTGGCCTTGTCCCCTTTCTTCTCATAGATATATCCCATTTGCAGGGCGGAACGCGCGGCATAATATTCCGGCCGGTTGCTGCCGATCCTGATGGTGGCTTCATATAAACCGATGGCCGTGGAATCCTGTCCCATTTCATCGTAAATACGTCCCAGGCGGTAAGCGTACTCGAGCTTTTCTTCCAGCGTGGCAAAATCATTCGCGCGTTTGGTGAGCAGCAGGTTCAATGCAGGCTGATAGAAGCCGCCGTCGCTCATAAGGCGGGCGCGCAGCAGCAGGGAATTAGGCCAGGTGCCTTTCTTCGCTTCTTTCTGCGCCTGTTTGTCCGCATCCGTTTCCAGGTTGCCGCGCTGTGCGATCAACGCGCGGTATTTACTGGCCGCCGCCATGTCGCCTTTCAGATAGTAGGCCCAGCTCAGGCGCTGCAGCGCTTCCTTTACGTAAAACTTGCCTTTGAACTCGCGGACGAAGCGCTCCAGGTAAAAGATGGCATCATCATCCTGCCGTTCCAGCTTCAATAACCCCATCACATAATCATGATAATGTATCGTTGCGTAATCCGCCGTCCGGTTGCGTTCCGTCAATGCCCTGATGCCCTGTTCCGCTTTCTGGTTATTGAGCGAAAGATTGGCCACCATCAGTGCAAAGAGGTAGTTGTTATGCGTATCCAGCTGTTTCTGCCGGATGAACTGCCACAACTGTTCAGGTTTGTTCTCGATGAACAGTTTGAGATAGCAATAGTAATAGTAGGATTCTTCCCGGAAGATCAGCGCGATGGGATCATTGCTGTCGATCACGGTTTGCAGCGTTTGCATACCCTGGCGGATGCTGCCGCGCAGGCCGAGGATGTTCGTGATCCATTTATATCCTTCGGGAATGGTGCCGAATACGGTTTGCATGGAGCCGATGATCATGTTGTTGGGAAGGAACTGCGGAAATTTTTTCTGGTTGTCTCTCAGCGTCATGTAGGCTTTGCGGATCTCCCAGGTGGCGTCCCACTTTTCACCGAATTTTACTTTCACCATCGCCCACTGGAATTTGATCACGGCCTGTGTGTAGAGATGGTAGGGCGATTCCTTCGGGCCGGAAGCCATCAGATCCAGCCGCGTAGTGCGGAACTTCCGCTGGCGGGCGTACTGCGCCGGGTCTTCGTTAAAAAAGAGCGTGAAGAAATCGATATAGTTCTCGATGAAGTAGGGAATGAGGTTATCCGGGTTGGCGCGTTTCTCTTCTTCCAGCAAAGCCTTTCCGGCGTTGAGCCGCAGCTGCATGACCGCATCGTAGGCTTGCTGGCAGCGGGCGTTGAAATCATAGCTTTTCTGCCGCGCACTTACGTTAACGGATATACTAAAAAAGAGCGTGAAGATGAAAAGAAAACGCATAGGGGCAAAAATAAGGAACTCCGCGCAATGGAAGTGCGCGGAGTTCTGTAAAATAGTTTGCTGTGTGCAGCGTGTATCCTAGATGGTCACGGTAGCTTCGAGGTCATTGTCTACCACGATGCGGCCGCAGTGCTCACATACGATGATCTTTTTACGCTGACGGATCTCTGCCTGCCTTTGCGGGGGAATGGCGTTGAAGCAACCGCCGCAGGAGTCGCGTACTACGGTCACCACAGCGAGGCCGTTGCGGTAGTTCTTGCGGATCTTTTCGTAAGCCTGCAGTAAACGGGGGTCTACCTTGGTGCGGGCGTCCGCGCTCTGCTTTTCGAAACCGCGCTCTTCCTTGTCTGTTTCGCTGATGATCTTTTCCAGTTCACCTTTCTTGTGCTTCAGGTTCGTTTCCTTGTCAGCTACCGCTTTTTTGGCAACTTCCAGGGCACGGCCCTTATCCTTGATCTCTTCGTTTGCGTCCTTGATATGCTTTTCCGCCAGCTTGATCTCCAGGTTCTGCATTTCCACTTCCTTGGAGATGGCTTCAAACTCACGGCTGTTCTTTACATTATCCTGCTGTTTCTCGTATTTTTTCACCAGCGCTTCTGCTTCCTTGATCGCCGCCTTTTTACCGGCCACGAAATCGGAGATGCTCTTGATCTCGTCCTCAATGTTAGCCTGACGGTTGTTAAGGCCTTCGATCTCGTCTTCCAGGTCCCGCACTTCCATCGGCAACTCCCCTTTCAGGATCTGGATTTCGTCCAACTTGGAATCGATCTTCTGTAACTTCAGTACAGCAACCAATTTTTCCTCAACGTTGTATTCTTTAACAGTAGCCATGTATTATAAATAATTTACCGGGTTTGTATTGATGGTAGATTTTAGAGGCGCAAAATTACGGAAATTTTCCGTCAATATATGATAAAATAAGTCTACTGCGAACTGTTCGCTTTCAAAATGTCCAACATCTGCGATAATTAATTGATTCTCAGCATCAAAAAATTCGTGATACTTGAAGTCGGCGGACACGTAGGCGTCCGCTCCGGCGCTTCTCGCCTTTTTGAGCAGGAAACTGCCCGCGCCGCCGCAAACGGCCACTTTTTTTACCGGTTTTCCGCGGAGGGGGGTGTACCGCACGCACCCGGTCCGGAACCGTTCTTTCACCATCCGGAGGAAGTCCATCTCCTCCATGGCCTCCGGCAAGGTGCCGATCAGGCCGGAGCCTACTTCGTTGTATTCATTTTCCAACTGAATGATATCGTAGGCTACTTCTTCGTAAGGATGATGTTGGAGCAGGGCGCGGACCACCTGGGCTTCCAGGTAAGCCGGAAAGATCACCTCGATCTTCGTTTCCGGCTCCAGGTGGCGCTCTCCGGGCTTTCCTACGTAGGGATCGGTGTCTGCCTGCCCTTTGAAGGTCCCGGTACCGTCGTGGTAAAAGCTGCATTCGCTGTATTTACCGATATGTCCCGCCCCCGCCGCGAACAGGGCCGCCCGTACGATCTCCGCATCGGCCACCGGCGCAAAGGTGAACAGCTTGCACAGCAGCTCCCTTTTGGGGGCGAGCACTTTCGTCTGTTCCAGCCCCAGCTGCGCGGCCATCATGGCGCTTACGCCACCCCGCACATTGTCCAGGTTCGTATGCGCGGCATACACGGCAATATCGTTTTTGATCGCTTTGATCGCCACCCTTTCCACGTAGTTGTTCCCGTTGATCTTCTTCAGTCCGCTAAAAACAATGGGATGGTGGGCGATCACAAGGTTGCATCCCTTTTCGAGCGCCTCGTCCAGCACGGCCTCCGTGGCATCGAGGGTCAGCAGCACGCCTTTCACCTCCGTACCGGCATTGCCGAACAGCAGCCCGGCATTGTCGTAAGATTCCTGGTAAGGCGGGGGCGCAAAAGCTTCCAGTATTTGTATAATATCCCGGATGATCATATCTTAATTTAGATTTGTAAAATAAAATTGTTTTGATGACAGTGCAAAAAACAACACCCGCGCTTTACGAAGAATATAAGGCGAAGATGCAGAAAATAGCCGATGTCCGGAATGCCATGTCTGTGCTGGGCTGGGACCAGGAAACCTACCTTCCCCCTGCCGGCGCCGCTTTCCGCGGGCAGCAGCTGACCACGCTCAGCACCATTGCGCACGAGCTGTTCACCGAGCCTGCTTTGGGCGGTCTGCTGCAGGAACTGGGGCAGCGGGAAGACCTGGATGCCGTGCAAAAGAAAAATGTGGCGCTGTCTCTTGAAGACTATGAAAAGAACCGCAAATACCCCGCTGCCTTTGTAGCGGAGCTGTCTACCGCCACCAACGTTGCCTACCACGCCTGGATCAAATCCCGGAAAGAGAACCGCTTCGAAACTTTCGAGCCTTCCCTGAACAGGATGGTGGCGCTGAAAAAACAGGAAGCGGACATCCTGGGGTACAAAGACCATCCTTATGACGCCCTGCTCAACGAATATGAAAAAGGGGCGGACGTGGAGATGCTGGACAAGATCTTCAGCGACGTCAAAACCTCCCTCCTGCCGCTGTTGCAGGAAATTGCGCAGCAACCCGTGCCGGACAAAAAATTCCTGCACCTCCATTATCCGAAAGACCTGCAATGGCAGTTCGGCATCGATATGCTGAAAGCGATGGGCTACGACCTCAACGCCGGCCGGCAGGACGTTTCGGAACATCCGTTCACCACCAGCTTTTCCCCGCAGGACGTACGGGTGACCACCCGCATCGACGAGCAGGACCTCGGCAATATGACCTGGAGCTGCATTCACGAAGGCGGCCATGCCCTCTATGAACAAGGTCTACCCACGGAGCAATACGGCCTCCCCTGCGGCGAAGCCGCGAGCCTCGGCATTCATGAATCGCAGTCCCGCCTCTGGGAAAACAACGTGGGCAGGAGCCTCACCTTCTGGCAACATCATTACGGCAGGCTGCAAAGCCTTTTCCGTCATAACCTCCTGGCCATTCCCATCAGCGATTTCTACCGCGCCATTAACCTGGTGCAGCCTTCCCTGATCCGTACGGAAGCGGATGAGCTGACCTATCACTTTCATGTGATGATCCGTTACGAGATCGAAAAAGGACTGATCGGCGGCGCCCTCGAAACAAAAGACCTCCGGGACATCTGGAACCGCTACTACAGCGACTATCTGCAGGTAAAAGTGCCGGACGATGTAAGAGGCGTGCTGCAGGATATTCACTGGTCGCATGGCAGCTTCGGCTACTTCCCCACCTATTCACTGGGCAGCTTCTACGCCGCTCAATTCTTTGCTACCGCTAAAAAACAGGTGTCCTCCCTGGAAAACGATATCGCTTCCGGCCAATACGACCGTTTGCTGCAATGGCTGCGGGAACAGATACATGTGCATGGCCGTTTTTATACGTCGAATGAATTGTGTGAGCGGGTGACGGGGGAAAAGCTGGAGTTCAGGCATTTCCTGGATTATGCGAAGGAGAAATTCGGGGGGATTTACGGGTTGAAATATTGATTTTGGGGATTACGATCGCCGAATAATGCCTTTTTTGGGGATTATGATCCCTGAAAAAGGCATTATTTCATCGCCGCCACAAACTCCTCCATCGCCACAATCCCTTCTTTCCGCCACACTTCCTTCCCATCCTTATACAGCACAAACGTGGGCAATGTTTCAGCGCTGATCGTTTTCATCACGTCCGTATCATTCCCTCCATCCACATTCACCCGCTTCAGCTGGCGGTCCTTCACGAACTTCGCCACAACAGGTTCCATTTTCCGGCAGGGCGGGCACCATGTGGCGCCTACATCCACCAATACCCATCCTTTTACGGATACGGCCGATGCATATGCGGCTATTGTCATTTGCGGCCCCGCGGCCTCACCGGTCAAGCCTTTTCCGGCTTTCTTCCAGGCCATGACGCCGCCTTCCATTTCCACCACATTTTTGTAGCCGTTGCTGCGCATCCATTTGGCCGCCGCGGTGCTGCGGCCGCCACTCAGGCAGTAGATGTAAACGGGACGGGATTTGTCCAGGTGGCTGATACGGCTGAAGAACTCTTCTTTCTTCGTAAAGTCCGCCTGCAGGGCGTCCGGAAGATGGCCGGTGTTGAATTCCTTCGCGGTGCGTACATCCAGCAGCTGAACGCCGGGTTGCTGCATGCCTTTTTCAAACTCACCGGCTGAAACGGTCTGCTGCGCATTGCCTGCCATTGCCGACAGGAAAAGGCAGGTTAACAAGATCATCCTTTTCATCCGGTAAAGTTACCAAAATCAGCAGGACTATCACCCGGAAGAACATCCGTTGTTAACGGCGTTCCAAACTACCGCTTCTTCGAAAGATTGTCCAGCTTCCGGAAATTGATGAAAACCTCTTTGCCCTGGCGGGCGGGGAAGGAATTATAGCAGGGTGCGAAAGTCCTGAAATTAAAGTACGGCTCGAACATCCGGCGGTAAACCTTGATGCTGCCGCCGAAAGGAGGGCCAGGCTCATCGAATTCACGGTTGAACAACACGCCCACCAGCCTGCCCTGCTGCCACAGCAGATCGTACATGTGGCGCGCGTAAGCCTGCCGCAGCGCGGGGTCCAGCGAACTGAGGAAAGTCTGCTCGATGATCAGGTCATATTCGGACTCATGCTCGAAGAAATCGCCTGTTTCGAACTTGATGCCGGTATGCTGATGCTCCCGTTTCAGCTTGTCTATCAACACAGACGAAATATCCAGCACCGTTACGTCGCGGAATTCATTTTCCCACAAATACCGCGCTTCGTAGCTGTTGCCGCCACCGGGGATCAGTATACGAAGATGTTTGTTAGGCAGCTGATCAATGTAATTTTTTATCGGAGGGGATACCTCTCCCAAGTCCCATTCCGTTTCGCCCCGCTCGTAGCGTGCGTTCCAATAAGCTTTGTCTAATGCAGGCATACCTGATCTCTGTTTGTACTTTGCTCAATAAGGGGTTAGAATGCATTGATTCTAAATGCAAACGTTGCCTCCCGGGCAGCAAATAACTAATAAATCGGGTAACTGCTTGAAAACATTATGTTAACGTAGACAGATAATTGTTTTTTAAATATTAATTTTATCCCGTATTAGGATAGGAGCGTATTTACCGTATCCCTATGTAAACCATTCCATGAATTACCACCTACTGACTGGCCTTCAGCGGCCTTTAGCATTGACCATATTGTTGACGCTTACGGCGTTCTGTGCTGCCTTTGCGCAGACGGCGAACTTCACGGCGGACAGATGGGAAGGATGCGCCCCATTAACGGTTTCTTTCACCAACACCTCGGACGCCGGCGGCACGGCTTACGACTGGAACTTCGGGCTGGGCGCCAACGCCAGCACCCGCGATGCGGACAAGATATTCACCACCCCGGGCACCTACACCGTGGTGCTGACCGTTACCTATCCCGGCGGGCCGAGGTCCGTCAGCAAGACCGTAACCGTCTACGCCAATCCCACCGCGGCTTTCACGGTAACGCCGCAGATAGGATGCACCCCGCTGAACGTGCAGTTCACGGACCAGTCCACGCCCGGCGACGGCACCATTACCAGCGTGGTATGGGATTTCGGGGACGGCATCACCTCCTCCGACCCTAACCCTACGCACACGTATACCATCGGCGGCAGCTTTTCCATTTCTTCCATCGTCACTAACAGTCATGGCTGTACGGACGGCCTTACGCAGCCGAACCTCATCAATGTGGGGGAAACGCCGAACGTTGATTTCACCTCGGATGTATCCAGCAGCTGCACCACGCCATTGACGGTGAATTTTATGAGCAGCGGGCCGGCCGGGCTGACGTACAGCTGGGACTTCGGGGACCCGGCTTCGGGGGCTTCCAATACCTCCGCCGCGCAGCATCCAACCCACGTGTACCAGCAGGAAGGCCGGTATACGGTAACGCTGCGGGCTACCAACGCACAAGGCTGTGAAGCGGTGGTTATGAAACAGGAATATGTGACGATCGAAACCACGAAAGCGGACTTTGCGCCGCAGCAACCGCCCTGTACCGGCACCAATGTGCTGCTGGTGAACAACACCATGCCCCGGCCCACGCTTTCCACCTGGACGTTACCGGACGGCAGCACCAGCTTCGGCACCGATCTCCTGTATTATTTTCCCACGCCCGGTGATTATACGTTCACCCTTACTTCCGGTCTGCCGGGATGTATGGAAACCATCACCAAAACCATTACCGTGCACCAATCGCCGGAGGCGAACTTTACCGCTACGCCCCCCGCAGGCTGCGCCATTCCGTTCACCACGCAGTTCAACTCCCAGTCCACCGGCGCCACCGCCTGGCAATGGACCTTCGGGGACGGCACCACCGCCAACACGGAAAATCCTTCGCATACCTACAACGCCTTTGGGGAATACGACGTTACGCTGAATGTCAGCAATAACTTCGGATGTGAAGCTACCGTCACCCTGCCCGATTACATCCGCATAGAACAACCATTTCTGCAGATAGACGCCTTTCCGCGGGAAGGTTGTATTCCGCTGAACACCACCTTCAACGCCACCCTGCTGCGGGGCGCGGGCATCATCTCCTACAATTGGGACTTCGGTGACGGCACCACTTCCACCGCCGCCATGCCCGCGCATACCTACACCACGCAAGGCGTTTTCAACGTGCGGCTGACGGCGCAGATCATCGGCGGATGCGAGGTGACGGCCACCATGACCGTCCGCGCCGGCGAAATACCGGTGGTGGATTTCGATGCCAATCCGAAAACACCCTGCGCCAGCGATCCGGTTACTTTCACCAACCTCTCTTCACCATCCGGCACGGAATGGGAATGGTCGCTGCCGGAAGACGGCTCGATGCTCTACGGCGAAAACCCGCCGCCACACTACTTCCAGGTGTCCACAGCACACGATGTAACACTGACCGTCATCAACTACGGATGCCGCAGGTCGCTCACGAAAACGGATTTCATTCTCGTATATCCGCCCATCGCGCGTTACAGTATTTCCAGGGATTGCAACGACCGTTATACGGTGCAGTTCAACGACCTCTCCGATTTCGGGGATGATCCCGCACTGCCGCGTAACTGGGAGTGGGATTTCGGGGACGGCAATACCTCCACCGCTCAATCTCCTTCCCATACCTACGCTACCACTGGCGTGTACAACGTGCGCCTGCGCGTAAACAACGGAAGCTGCGAACATGAATGGACAGGGCCTGTTTCCATCATCGATGAAAGACCGGTGATACAGGCAGACGATGACGAGATCTGCGCCGGCGAAGCCATCACGTTCTCAAGGACCAACACTATTGAAAGCAATGTGAGTTACTGGCATTGGGATTGGGGTGATGGTTCTTATGCGCCCAACGGAGGTTCCATCATTTCCAAGCAATACAACGTTCCGGGCAACTATACCGTAACGCTGCAGGGCATCGACATGAACGGCTGTCCCGCTACGGCAACACCCATTACCGTCAGAGTGAACGGCATCAACGCGGATTTCGATTTCTCCGGCCGCAATTGCGACGGCGATGAAATAACGTTCACCGACCAGTCCGTTTCCGCCAACGGCCACAGCATTACGGAATGGACGTGGAACTTCGGGGACGGCACGCCCGCTGAAACCGTACAGGCGAAACCGTTAGATCACAAACATACCTTCACGCTACAGAATACCTACAACGTGCAATTGCATGTGGTGGACAACGCAGGCTGTGAAGCTTACATCACGCGGCCCGTGCCGGTCACCGGCGTAACCGCTGAGTTCCAGGCAGAACCTATCGCCTGTATGAACCAGCCCACGCTGATCCGTAACAACTCCTCCGGCAGCAACCTGACCTACGCATGGGATTTCGGCAACAGCACCACCAGCACCGATGCATACCCGCAGCCGGTTTACACGCAGCCGGGAGAATACACCGTTACCCTTACCGTTACTAACGATATCGGCTGTACGGAAACGATCGTAAAGGATGATTACATCCGCGTACCGGACCCGCAGGCGAGCTTCACCATTCCGCCCGATCTGCCCGTATGCCCGCCCATCCTCGTACAGTTCACCAATAACAGCACCGGCCACCAGCGCTCGGTGTGGGATTTCGGTGACGGCAGCCGCTCCGACCTGGCGGCGCCATCGCACGTATACAATCTTCCCGGCACGTTCAACATCACGTTGAACGTGTATTCGGAAGGTGATTGCGTGAGCACCGCCACGGAAGAAGTGCTGATCAAAGGGCCGATAGGTACGCGCACCATGCTGCCGAAGATCGGCTGCCTGCCGCATGAGGTGACGTTCAATGCCGTGTCCAGCAATGCCGTGAAGTATATCTGGGACATGGATAACGGTACCGTACGTACGACAACGACCAACTCGTTCACCTATCAATACGACCAGGCGGGTGTTTACTACCCGCGCGTGGTGCTGGAAGACGCACAAGGCTGCCGCGTGCCCGCGCAGGGGCCGGAAGACAGCATCATCGTAGATGAAGTGAAAGCCGCTTTCACCTTCGACGCCAGCCAGGCTTGCGATTTCGGGAATGTGTTTTTCACGAACGGCAGCAGCAGCCTGTCATCCGACAGGCATGATGATCCGAACACCTACCGCTGGGATTTCGGTTATGCGGACCGCACGGACGATGTTAGCACCGAAGCCAGTCCCACCTTCCTGTACAGCGGCGTAGGCACCTACCAGGCCAGGCTTGTGGTGACCAGCATTCACGGTTGCGAAGATGAGGTCACGCACGACATCACGGTAGAGCCAAGACCGGAATCCAACATCAATCCCGTAACGCCCGTCTGCCTCGGCGATCCGCTCCGTATCAGCGGTTTCGAGAATAAAAACCTGCCCGGCACTACCTGGCAGTGGCTGGTGGACGATGTGCTGCATTCCGCGACAGGCAATGCGTTGCAGCTGAATTTCACCACACCCGGCACGCATGATGTAAAGTTGGTGATCCGTAATCCGAACGGCACCTGTCCGGATACGGCGCAGACCACCGCCAGCGTCAATCCCCTGCCGGCATTGAATGTAACACCGAAAGAAAGCGTGCTCTGCTTCGGCGAAAGCCTGCAGCTGTTATCCAACGGCGGCCCCGCGCAGTACACATGGACGAACTATAATATTTCCGATGCGGGCAGCGCCAATCCAACGGTAAGCCCGGCTGTAGACACCGTTTACCGGGTGCTGGCCGTGAATGCGTTCGGCTGCGTACGCCGGGATTCCGCGCGCATTACCGTATCACAGCCTTTC
Organism: Chitinophaga cymbidii; assembly: GCF_007992715.1. GTDB lineage: Bacteria > Bacteroidota > Bacteroidia > Chitinophagales > Chitinophagaceae > Chitinophaga > Chitinophaga cymbidii. The sequence goes on along the minus strand of NZ_BKAU01000002.1, from coordinate 187,935 downwards.
GAGGTGCGCTCCACTGATGCGGTGATCTGCGAAGGCAAACAGACGCAACTGCATGCCACCGGCGCCGTGCGTTACCAGTGGCTGCCGGCCACAGGGCTTAACCGTGGAGACATTGCCGATCCGATGGCCAGTCCCGCCACCACCACCCAATACCGCGTAGTAGGTTACGGAAACGATGCCTGCTTTACCGATACGGCCGATGTGCTGCTGACCGTACATCCCTCGCCCGAACTTGATCCCGGCCCGGCAAGGGTAGTGCCCACCGGCACCGAAATGCAGCTGACCGTGAACGGCAGCCCGGACATCACCACCTGGCAGTGGTACCCGGACAGATGGCTGAGCTGCGCCGACTGCCCCGCACCGGTGGCAACGCCGCGGGAGAACGTGACCTACAACATCACGGCCACCAATCAATACGGCTGCACCTCCATTGCGCTGCTGCCGGTCAAGCTGATCTGCGAAGGCGCCAACGTGTTCATTCCCAACTCCTTCAGTCCGAATGGGGACGGGCAGAACGATGTTTTCTATGTGCGCGGCAGAGGCGTCAAGGTCATCAAGTCCTTCCGGATCTTCAACCGCTGGGGTCAGCTGGTGTTTGAAAGGGTGAACTGTCAGACGGACGACGCCTCCTGCGCATGGGACGGCAAGTTCAACGGACAGCTGCTCAACCCGGACGTATATGTGTACCTGGCGGAGATGACCTGTGACAATAACGAACCGATGCTGATGAAGGGAAATATCACGCTGTTGCGGTAAATGATGGTTTTATGCAAATAATATTATAAATTTGAAATATATTTAACCAGTAGTGTCCCATATCCTGAAGAAATGTTTCATATCCCTGCACCTCATATGAAAAACCTGTGCATGCACCATGGCAGGCAGCTGCTGACGGTGCTGAGTTTGTTGCTGTCGCCGGTTTTGCTGAAAGCGCAGCAGGCGGCGTTTACCTATAACGCCACGCCCGTTAACCTGTGCGCGCCGGTATCTGTTGCGTTTCACAATACCAGCACCGGCACGCCGCTTTCGCTGGTGTGGGATTTCGGGAACGGCAGAAGCTCCCGGGAAGCCAATCCCGTGATCAGCTTCGACGCGCCCGGGCCGGTAACCGTTACGCTCACGGCCTATTATTCCACCAACACCAGCAGCGTGAGCCAGAGCCTCACGATCTATCCCGCGCCGGCAGTGGATTTCACCGTGAACAACCGGTATGCCTGCGGCCCTTACACGGCTACTTTTACCGACCTTACGCCGGGCGGGCAGCAGCGGACCTGGGATTTCGGGGACGGCACGCCGCCAGTGACCACTTCCGCCGCTACCGTACAGCATCAATATACCCGCATCGATACGTTTAACGTATCCCTTACCGTTAGTAACGCCAACGGTTGTACGCAAACATTGCGGAAAGAGGGTTTCATTCAGATGGCCGCGCCGGAGATCAGCCTGAGCGACATTGGTTTGCAGGGATGTGTTCCTTTCGACGCTACTTTCAACGCTACGGTCAACACCATTAACAACGACGCGGTGACCGCCTGCGCCTGGAATTTTGGCGACAACAGTTCGGACAACTCCACCACGCCTTCCATCACCCATCGCTATACCAACACCGGCAATCACACCGTGAGCCTCACGGTGACCACCCAGCAGGGATGCACCGCCACGCGCAGCTTCCAGCAGCTGGTAAAAACAGGCGTTCCGCCGCAGAACGTGAGCTTCACCGCCACCCGCACGAACGATTGCGCGGGCACCAGTACCCGCCTTCTGGCCTCGGCCATTAACGCGGACGATTACCGCTGGGATTTCGGGGACGGCACTACGCTGGAAGGGCCGGAACATGACGTGAACCACGTATTTCGTACGGGCGGAAACGTTACTGTGCAGCTGGCGGCAGGCTCCAACGGATGTTATACTTCCGCCGCGCCCGTGACGCTCAGCAACCAGGGCCCTGTGGCCAACTTCACGTTCCAGCGCCGCTGCGACAACAAAATGGCTTTCGACTTCACCAATATTTCCACCGGCGCGGGAAGCGACACCTACGAGTGGGATTTCGACGACGGCAGCCCGCTGGATAACAGCGCGCATCCGCGGCATATCTATACCACAGGCGGCACCTACACCGTGCGGCTCACCGTGCGGAACGCCGCGCAAACCTGCACCAGCACTTACTTCCAGACGATACAGGTATTCACGGCCGACTTTCATACCGGCGTGGGCACCATCTGCCGCAGCAGCGAAGTGCCCTACGGCGTGGTACACGTGCCGAATACGCTGGTGGAAACGTACGACTGGCGCTTCGGCGACGGTTCGGTGCTGACCACCACGGAAGATGATATCCGCAAAACAGTACATACTACCGGCGTTTTCACGGACATGCTCATCATCCGTTATAAAGACCCGGCTTATTGTCCCGATACGATCATCAAGCAAAACCACCTGACCGTCATCGCGCCGCAGGCGGCCTTAACCGTAACCGGCAATGCCTGTGAAGGGCAGCCGGTGAATTTTCAGCAAACATCCGTTCCCTCCCCCAATATTCCGCTGACGGAATGGCAATGGGACCTCGGCAATGGCACGCGCTCCGCATTACAAACACCCGCCGCCACCATGTACAATGCCAGCGGCACTTTCCCGGTGAAGCTGGTGGTGACCGACGCGCGCAACTGTAAAGATTCCACAACGATCAATATCACCGTACGCCCCACGCCCATCGTGCACGCCCTCACGCCGCAGGCAAAGATCTGCGAAGGCAACACGGTGACGCTGCAGGGCATCAGCAACGCGCCTGTGCGCTGGGAACGGCCTTACCAGATCAGCTGCCTCAATTGCAGTAACCCGGACGTAACGCCGCTGAGGGATACCTCCTACATCGCCGTGGCTACTAACATTTACGGCTGTACGGCGAGGGATACGGTAGCGATACAGGTAGTGCCGGACGTGCACCTGACGGTGAGCGCGGACACGTCCATCTGCAGCGGTATGCACGCCCAGCTGCGCGCCTACGGCGCCGCGGCCTACACCTGGACGCCCGACGACGCTACCATCACCGGCGCCAATACCGCCATGCCCGTGGTGATGCCGGAAGTCAACAGCACCTACACCGTCAGCGCCAGCAATGATCCCTCCTGCCCCGCCGCTACGGCGCAGATCAACGTGGCCGTACGGCCCGTGCCGGAGGTGAATGCCGGTGCGGACCAGGTGGTGACCGTAGGCAGCATTGTGCAGCTGACACCCACGTACAGCAGCGATGTGGTACATTTGGAGTGGAAACCCGCTACGTACCTGGATTGCGCCAGCTGCCCCGAAACGGTGGCCGCGCCGCGCCAGTCGATGGATTATGCGCTGGAAGTCACCAATCACGTTGGCTGCAAGCGCACGGATATTATGAACATCAAGCTGGTCTGCGATCAGAGCGTGGTATTTTTCCCGAACGGCTTCTCACCGAACGGGGACGGCATGAACGACGTGTTTTATGCGCGTGGCAAAGGTATCCGGACGGTTAAGTCCTTCCGCATATACAACCGCCTGGGGCAGGAAGTCTTCCGGCGCGAGAATTTTAACGTGGAGGATATGGCAATGGGATGGGACGGCACTTTCAACGGCCGCGCCCTGGCCGCGGACGTGTACATTTACATGGCCGAACTGCTCTGCGACTCCAACGAAACTTTTCATTTAAAAGGAAATGTAACCTTATTACGATAGTATGAAGCTGAAACGCATAAAGAACAGGTGGAAAACGGCGATGCTGGCGTGTTGCTGCTTCAGCGCCCTCAACGGCGCGGCGCAGGACATTCACCTGTCACAGTTCGCCGAAACGCCCATCCTGCGCAATCCCGCGCTGATAGGCATTTTCAATGGCGATGTACGGGTGCAGGCGGTATACCGCAACCAGTGGAACAGCGTAACCATTCCTTACCAGACCGGCACGGTGAGCGGGGAAATGAAGTTCCCCGTAGGCAATTATAACGACCACGTGACCGCCGGCCTGCAACTGACATACGACCGCGCAGGCACCTCCCGCCTGCAGTCCGCGCAGATACTGCCCGCCATCAACTATCATAAATCGCTGAGCGAGGACAGAAGCAGCTTCCTCTCGCTCGGTTTCATGGGCGGCATGGTGCAACGCCAGTTCGATCCCACGCACCTTACTTTCAACAACCAGTATACCAACGGCCGCTTTGATCCCTATGCGCCCACAGGCGAGGAAGGCCGGCTGGCGAAGATCGGCTACCGGTACTGGGACGCGGGCGTAGGCATGAGCTACAACGGCGTGCTCGGCGAGGCCACGAACTATTTCATCGGCGCGGCCTATTATCATTTCAACCGCCCGAAAGTGTCTTTTTACAATGATGAAAAAGTGGAGCTGGAACCCAAGCTGAGCCTCAACCTGGGTATCACCATCCCCGTTTCGGAAAGAGTGAAGGTGGTCGCCCACTACAACCAGCTGCACCAGGGAGCCTACCAGGAGTTCATCGGCGGCGCCATGATCGGGTACGGGCTAATGGACCAGGGCCTGGAATCCGACAGGGGCATGTACGGGGGACTGTTCTTCCGGTGGAATGATGCGGTGGTGCCGATGGTACGGCTGGATATGGGTGCTTATGAGATCGGGGTGAGCTATGATGTGAACATCTCCCGGCTGCGGACGGCAAGCCAGGCCATGGGCGGGTTTGAGGTATCGATGGTGTTCAAAAGCTTCCTCAACAGCCGGAATACTACCCTCAACAGTGTTACCTGCCCAAGTTTCTGAGAATGTTAAAAACAGTTAAATATTTCAAAAAAACAACACAGCTCCTACAATATTTGGCGTGCCGTTTGTTATATTTACAATAGGATCAAAACCAAAAAGATTTGGCAAATATTTAAAAAAATCGTTATCTTTGGATACTATGTTGAAAAACTTTACGTTCGTATTATTTATTGTGCTCTGTACCATTTCCGTTCCGGCATGGTCTCAAAGCCCAAAACCACTCTCAGAAAATGATAGTGCGAGTAAAGTTATAAAGGCATATCCCAATCCTGCCTCCACGAAGATCTATTTCGAACTTCAGCGTAATAACGATAAGCAATACGAGATTATTGTATACAACTTCCTCGGCAAAAAAGTAGACCACTTCAAGAACATCAATCAGAAAACACCCGTGAACCTGGACAACTACTACGCCGGCATTTATATTTTCCAGTTGAGAGATAAGGACGGCAACCTGGTAGAGTCGGGAAAATTCAATGTGGTGAAATAAATTTCACGATTTTCATATAAGAAAAAGTCCTGCTGCGTCAGGACTTTTTTATTACAGACTTACCTATAGATACCTTAGAGATACCCTATAGATACCCTAGTGATACCCTAGTAAAACCTTGTAGATGGCCGCCCGGCAATCTCATTAACAGCTCAGGTTCCGGTACCTCTTGTTACTGCACCTCCACGATCAGGAACTTCAGATAAGTAGTGTTCTCAATATTCCAGAGAATAGGATGATCCTGCGCCTGTGTCATGAACGTCACCTGCCGCAGTTTCTTCTTCGCGTCCTTCGCGGCCATATCAATGATCTCCAGGAAAAGGGAAGGATCAACGAGGTTAGTGCAGCTGGCGGTCACCAGGAACCCGCCGGGCTTCAACAGCTTCATGCCCCGGAGGTTGATCTCTTTATAACCGGTGATGGCTTTCTGGATGTTCTCGCGGCTTTTGGTAAAGGCCGGCGGGTCCAGGATCACCACATCGAATTTTTTATCTTCTTTCGTCCACTGCTTCAGCTGGTCGAATGCGTTCACGGCCATGAATTTGCAGGTATCCTGCAGGTTGTTCAGCTCCGCATTGCGGCGGGCGGTGGCCACGGCATGCTCGGAGATGTCCAGCCCCAGTACGCTTTTGGCCCCGTAATGCCCCGCATGGCAGGAGAAAGTACCGGTATAACAGAAGGCTTCGAGCACATCGGCGCCTTTCACGATATGCTGAATGGCGCGGCGGTTGTCCTGCTGATCCAGGAAATACCCCGTTTTCTGGCCGTTTTCTATGTCCACATGAAAGCGGAGGCCATTCTCGTTAAGGATGATGTTGGTATCGAAGGGAGCACTTAAAAACCCTTTCTGCTGCGGCAGTCCTTCCAGTTCCCGCACCGGCACATCGTTGCGCTCGTAGATGCCTTTGGGAGAGAATATCTCTTCCAGCGCCGCCACGATAGCGGGTTTCCAGCGATCCATGCCGAGCGCCAGGGTTTGTATCACGAGGTAGTCGTTGAACTTGTCGATGATGAGGGCGGGCAGTTCGTCCGCTTCCCCGAACACCAGGCGGCAGTTTTCCACATAGCCGATCTTTTGCCGGTATTCCCAGGCTTTCCGCAGGCGGTGCAGGAAAAATGCATCGTTGACCTGCTCCTGCCGGTCGCGGGTCAGCAGGCGCACGAGTATCTGTGATTGCGGGTTGATGTATCCCCGGCCCACGAACATGCCGGTATGCGTGAACACGTCCACGATATCACCGGCTGTTACATCGCCTTCCACCTGGCCCACTTCATTCCCGAAAATCCAGGGATGGCCGAGCAAAACCCTGTTTTGTATCTTCTTTTTAAGAAAAACCTTTGTCATGTATATTATTTCGCAGGCGCAAAGGTACACTTTCCGGCGGTCTTGCGGAATCCTGCCAAATTGTCCCCCCGCCAACCGTTGGCAAAATTATTGTCCGTTGTACCTTTGCAGACAATTTATACCATCATGACAGAAAAAGACCAAGACATACAGGCAAATGGGCAGCCGGAGGAATTTATCCCCAATATCAATGCAGACGAGAACCAGAGCGGATCTACCCATTTGAATGATGCCCTGCCGGAGGAAAGCGAGCTGGAAAAGGTGCGCACGGAACTGGAAGAGCTGCGGAAGAAATACCTGCTGCTGAACGCCGATTTTGACAACTTCAAGAAACGTAACGCCAAAGAGCGTATCGAACTGATCAATACTGCCAACAAGGAAGTGATCATCGCCCTGCTGGATGTGCTGGACGATTCCGAACGGGCCGCGAAACAAATGGAAACAGCAACGGACGTAAATGCGCTGAAAGACGGTGTGATGCTGGTTTTCAACAAGCTGCACAGCGTATTGCAGGCAAAAGGTCTGAAGCCGATGGACAGCCTTCACCAGGAATTTGACGCCGACCTGCACGATGCCATCACAGAGATCCCTGCCCCTACCGAAGAACTGAAAGGCAAGGTACTGGACGTACTGCAAAAAGGCTATTACCTGAATGACAAGATCATCCGTCATGCCCGCGTTGTAACCGGCAAATGACGATGTGACAGCGAACTATTGTTGATAAAAAATAACGGCCCGCTCCGGAGAGTGGGCTTTACAAGTGTATAAACATGTCCACCAAAAGAGATTTTTACGAAATACTGGGGGTTTCCAAAACTGCTTCGCAGGACGAGATCAAAAAGGCTTACCGCAAGGTGGCCATGCAGTTCCACCCTGACCGTAACCCTGGCAACAAGGAAGCGGAAGAAAAATTCAAGGAAGCGGCGGAAGCCTATGAAGTGCTGAGCGATCCCGACAAGCGCGCGCAATACGACCGCTTCGGCCATGCCGGCATGGGCAACCGCGGCGGATACGGTAGCGGCCATATGAATATGGACGATATCTTTTCCAACTTCGGGGATATTTTCGGGGAGGACATTTTCGGCAGCTTCTTCGGCGGAGGCGGACGCTCCGGCGGAGGACAGCGCCGCGGCAGAGGCACCCGGGGCAGCAACCTGCGGGTAAAGATCAAGCTCAACTACGAAGAGATCGCCAAAGGCGCCAACAAAAAGATCAAGGTAAAAAAGCATGTGACCTGCTCCACCTGTAACGGGCTCGGCGCAAAAGACAGGAACGCTTTCCAGACCTGCTCTACCTGCCAGGGCTCCGGCCAGGTACGCAAGGTAACGCAGACCTTCCTGGGGCAAATGCAGACCGTCACCACCTGCCCTACCTGTAACGGCGAAGGCCAGGTGATCACCAATAAATGTACCGCCTGTAAAGGCGAAGGCCGTCAATATGGGGAAGAAACCGTATCGATCGACATCCCGGCGGGCGTCATGGAAGGCATGCAGCTCAGCATGAGCGGCAAAGGCAACGCCGGTGAAAGAGGCGGCGCGCCAGGCGACCTGCTGATCCTCATCGAGGAAGAACCGCATCCAGAACTGCAGCGCGAAGGGCTGAACGTAGCGTACGACCTGCACATCTCCTTCCCCGACGCGGCTTTCGGCGTACAGTTGGAAGTACCCACGATCGACGGGAAAGCAAAGATCAAAGTACCCCCCGGCACCCAAAGCGGCAAGATATTCCGCCTGAAAGGCAAAGGCTTCCCCTCCGTGAACAGCTACGAGAAAGGCGACCAGCTCATTCATGTGAACGTCTGGACGCCGCAGACGCTGAGCGCGGAAGAAAAGAGCATGCTGGAAAAAATGCAGGAATCCGGCAACTTCAAACCTAATCCGGAGAAAAGCGAGAAGGGCTTCTTCGAGAAAGTACGCGACATCTTCAGTTAAAATATACCAGGGCTGGCCGGAAGAACGGTCAGCCTTTTTAATACACGGCTTTACCGTGATCACTTTTTGTTGCCCTCCATGTCCAATCCTTCTATCTTTGCTCCCATGTCCGACAAATTCCAGATGTTCGAAAACAGGCTGGCGAAAGTGCTCAAGCACCTCCGCAAAACCGCCCGGCGGCAGGGGATCACCTGCTTCCGGCTGTATGACCGCGACCTGCCGGAATTTCCGTTGATCATAGAGTTGTATGAGGACAAAGTATACGTAGCCGAATATCAGAGCCAGCACAATCTCGATGATGACGCCTACGAACAATGGCTGCAGCACAGCCTGGACGTGGTCGCCAAAGTGCTGGAAGTTTCCCGCGACGATCTCTACCTGCGCACCCGTCAACGTAAACAGGACCGGCAAAGCCAGTACGAAAAACTGGATTTTTCCAAAGAAGAGCTGATCGTACAGGAAGACGGGCTGAAATTCAAAGTGAATCTTTCTGATTACCTGGACAGCGGCCTGTTCCTCGACCACCGCATCACCCGCCACATGGTGCGCGAAGAAGCGCGGGACAAAAAAGTGCTGAACCTTTTCTGCTATACCGGCTCCTTCTCCGTATACGCCGCAGCGGGCGGCGCCGCCACCGTTACGTCCATCGACCTTTCCAAAACCTACCTGCAATGGGCGGAGGAGAACATGCGCCTGAACGGGCTGTTCGATCCGGCAAAGCACGAGTACATTCATGCGGACGTACTGCAATATCTCGACGAGCTGAAGCTGAACACCTACGACCTCGTGATCCTTGATCCGCCCACTTTCTCCAACAGCAAGCGCATGAAAGATTTCCTGGACATCCAGCGCGACCATGTGACGCTGATCAACAAAGTATTGCTGGCCACCCGGAAAGACGGCGTGATCTATTTCTCCAACAACCTCCGTCGTTTTGAACTGGATGAAGCGAACATTGAAGCGGCTTCCATCAGGAACATCACCGCGCAGACCGTGCCGTTCGACTTCCAGGGGAAGCTGCTGAGGCATTGTTTCCGGATTATCAAATAGCGCATCCGGCGCCCTCATCATCATGTGAACTCTTTTTATTATTTTCCCGCATGCTTACAGGATTCGTATTGATCTACCTGCTGATCACCGTACTGATCGGGCGATGGGCGGCACGCCGGGTAAAGAGCGCGAGCGACTTTGTGGTGGCGGGGCGCAGCCTTCCGCTGGGCATCAGCACCTGCGTGATCTTTGCCACCTGGTTCGGTTCGGAAACCATGCTGGGCGCTACCAGCGAGTTTGCGCAACATGGTTTATTGGGCGTGATGGAAGATCCTTTCGGGGCATCGTTGTGTTTGTTACTGGTGGGCTTGTTCTATGCGCGTAAATTATACCGCAGCAACCTCCTTACTTTCTGCGATTTTTTCAAGGTGCGGTACGGGCGCAAGGCCGAAGTGATCTCCGCCCTGCTGATGATCCCCTCCTACTTCGGCTGGATCGCGGCGCAGATCGTAGCCATGGGCATTGTGGTAAACACGGTGATGGGCATCGATCTGTCCGTTGCCATGGTAGCCAGCGGATTGATCGTGATGGCTTATACTTACATGGGCGGGATGTGGTCTGTGTCGGTTACCGATTTTATCCAGACGATCATGATCGTGATCGGTATTGTGGTGATCACCTGGATAGCGGTGCAGGATGCGGGCGGATTGGCCACCGTGGTGGACAGGGCGCCCGAAGGCACGTTCCGCTTTTTTCCGGATCATACCTGGAAAGGATGGATGAACTATGTAGCCGCCTGGATGACTATCGGGCTGGGCTCCATTCCGCAGCAGGACGTATTTCAACGGCTGATGAGCAGCAAGAGCGAGCGCGTGGCGCAGCATTCTTCCTACCTCGGCGCGCTCATGTACCTGGTCATCGGGCTGATGCCTTTGCTGATCGTGCTGTGCGCGCAGCAATTGTACCCGGAGCTGATGTCAGACAACGAAAAGATATTACCGAACATGGTGCTGCAGCACGGTTCGTTATTTATACAGGTGCTGTTCTTCGGCGCACTGCTTTCCGCTATCATGAGCACCACCAGCGGCGCGATACTGGCGCCGGCCACGGTGCTCGGGGAAAATATCATCCGCCCGCTTTTTGCCAACATCAGTGATCAGAAGCTGTTGCGCATCATTCGTTTATCCGTGGTAATCGTGTCCGCACTGTCTATGATCATGGCGTTGGGCAGCCAGGATATTTACGAGTTGGTGGCCTCTTCTTCCGTGCTGAGCCTGGTATCTCTTTTCATTCCGCTGACTGCCGGCCTGTACTGGAAAAGGTCTAATGAAGCGGGCGCGGTGTTATCTATTGCGGCGGGGACGTTGGGGTATCTGGTCAGTTTGATGATGGATACGGTGATGCCGCCGTTGTTTGTGGGACTGTTCAGCAGTATACTAGGGATGCTTGTGGGGACCTACGGGTGGAAACGGCCTATTTCAACCAACTAGCATTTTTCTTCACCATTTTTATCAGCTTCAGAAATTCTTTACGGTATCCTTCCTTGTCTGGCCCCAACGACCGTTTAGCCATATCCGTTACCATGCGCACATTTCCCTCACCCGCGTATTGCGACTTCCGCAGCAGCATCCCGAACAAGGCCACGGACGCGGCAAACCGGAAGTCGGATGACGCCGCGGAGAATTGCTGCGGCCGGCCGGTGACGGATTGCCACAGGGAATGCAGCGTAGTATCTACAGGGGTACGGTACCATATCTTTACGGCAGAAAGCACGCCCTCCGGATCAGGTTCCGCCGGTTCTATTTCGTACAAAGCCACCACGCAATGCCCCGATCCGACAATTCCTCCCACGATCTTTTCACCGTTGCTGTTATCTTCCTTCAGTATTTTATTTTCATACCCGATCAGCCGGTAAGCCTTTACCCTGGCGGAGTTGAACTCCACCTGCGCGCGTACGTCCTTGGCGATGGTGAATAGCGTGCTGCCGAATTCACGGGCAAAAACCTTGTTGGCCTCCTCCAGGTCATCGATATAAGCGAAGTTGCCATTGCCTTTGCTGGCCAGCGTTTCCAGCTTTGAATCCTTGTAATCCTTCATGCCGAAGCCAAGGCAGGTGAGCAATACGCCGCTTTCTTTTTTTAGCAGGATGAGGTCCTCCATGTCCTGATCACTCGTTTGCCCCACGTTGAAATCGCCGTCTGTAGCCATGATCACGCGGTTGTTGCCATTGGGAATGAAATTTTCCTCCGCGATCTGGTAGGCCATCCTGATGGCGGCTTCGCCGGCTGTGGCGCCGCCCGCGCTGAGGTAATCGATCGCGTTGAGGATCTTTTCCTTCTGATGCCCCGGCGTGCAGGGCAATACCAGTCCAGGCGTACCCGCATATGCCACGATGGCCACACGGTCCCTCGGCCGCAGGTTCTGCACCAGCACCCGGAAAGCCGCCTGCAAAAGGGGCAGCTTGTTAGCCGTGCCCATAGAACCGGATATATCGATCAGGAAAACAAGATTGCTGGCCGGCAGGCTGTCTATCGCTATCCGCTGCGCCCGCACGGCGATCTCCAGCAGGCGGTGCTTATTGTTCCAGGGGCAGTCCGTATAATGGGAATAAATGGCGAAGAGGCTGTCGTTACGCGGCAAGGGATAAGCATAATGGAAGTAGTTCACCAGTTCCTCTATGCGCACGGCATCCACGGGAATGGGCTTGCGCAGCTTTACGAAGCGCCGCATGTTGCTGTACGCCGCGCGGTCTACGTCCATCGCAAAAGAAGAAACGCTGCTTTTGGCCGTTTCCACGAACTTGTTCTCGTACAGCTTGCCGTACGTTTCATCAAAAAAGGACGATGCCCCCATGCCGATATTCCCGTAGTTGGGGTTTGTGCTATGGGCAAACCTCGCCCGGGCCTTTGCCTTGGCAATGTCCGCGGAATTGTCCGTCTTTTGGCCCGTTAAAGGGCTCAGCTCAATGAGCATGCGATCGTGGTTGTCCAGGGGCACTATTTTGGTCCGGTAGCCGGGGTGCTCAAACACGAGGTGGGTGCTGTTCGCGGGCAGGTCTATACGAAAAAGCCCGTACTGGTTTGTTTTGACGCTCGGCGTATCCCGGTAGATACTGACCTTCACGCCCTGTACAGGATTGTGGCTCACGCTGTCCTGCACAGCCCCCGTTACCCATCCCCGCTGTTGTGCCGCTGACATCAAACTTCCGCATACCCAGAAAAGCAGCATGAGGAACTTATGCATCGTAAAATTATCTCATACAACGATACATAAAATTAAGAAAATATTTAATCAATCACTCACTCAACTGATAAATCTCCGGCAGGTTACGCCCCAGACCGTCATAGTCCAGCCCATAACCGAGCAGGAATTTGTTGGGCACGGAGAAGCCGAGGTAATCTATTTGTACGGGATGGGTAGTGGCATCGGGCTTGTGAAGCAGTGCGGCGACCAGCAATTGCCGGGGCTGCTGGTGCTGCAGTTGCGGCAGGAACTGGCTGAGCGTTTTGCCGGTGTCTACAATGTCTTCCAGGATCACCACCGTGCGGCCAAACAGGTCTTCTTCCAGGCCGATAGCGGTGATCACGTTGCCGGTGGACTTGGTGCCTTTGTACGAAGCGAGCTTGATAAAAGATATCTCCGCTTCTATCGTAAGATATTTGAAAATATCGGCGGCAAACATGAACGATCCGTTGAGGATAGCGATGAACAGGGGCTTTTTGCCCTCGAGGTCATGGCTCAGCTCGTACGCCAGCTCCCGGATGCGCTGCTGCAATTCGGTTTCAGCAATGTAAGGCTCAAACCGCTTGTCATGTACTTGTATCGTCATGGTATTATTTTCGAACAATCAGTTGCTGGCCGATTTTGATACCGTTGTCAGACAGGTTGTTCCATGCCTGCAACTGGGCCACGGTAATGTTATATTTCTTTGAAATACTGTACAGCGTTTCCTTTTCCGCCACCGTGTGATACTGCCCCTCGGTGCCGATCTTCTTCAGGTCTTCCACCATTTCCGGGGGAAGGCCGCCAGGCCTGGGCTTGGGCGTTGCCACGGGCGGAGCCGCGGGCGCTTCCTGTGCGGCCACCGGGGCGTTATTTGCTTTTTCTATTTCTTCGCGGATGTCTTTGATGATTTTTTTCGGCTCGAGGTCTTTGTGCTCGTCTACCTTCGCCACGGAGTTGCTGCCAAGCCTTGGCTTTGAAGACGCATATCCGTCCAGCACGATCTTTTCACCGGCGGCAGGCTGATCGCCTTCTTCCATCTTGTTGCGCTTGCGCAGCCAGCGCAGCTGTACGCCTTCCGCCTGTGCAATATCGTGCAGCGTTTCGCCGGGAGTTACCACATGGAAATCGTTTTTGCCTTTCTTGCTTTTGCCTTGCAGAAAGATGAGCATATCTTTTTCCAGCGGCACGTCTTCCGCGAGGTCGTTCATTTTGAGCAGGTTGCTGAGGCGGATCCTATGCGCGTTGGCGACCTGTATCAGCGCGGTGCCTTCCTTTACATAGATCACCTTCTTGCCGTTGATCTTAAATACGGTGTTCTGCGGATAGTTCACTTTCACCGGCTCATAATCTTCCCGTGCGGCGGCGGATTCACGCGGCGGCGCAGCGGGGGGCGCGGCTACAAACACGGGCCCTTCGGGAATGGGCTGGTTGCTCATGGCCAGCGTCGTGTATTGCTGAAGGTTATAGTTTTCTATGATCTGGATAAGCTGCTGCGGATAGGTCCTGCTGGTGGCGTAACCTGCCGTTTTGAGGCCGTAGGCCCAGGACTTGTAATCATCCGGCTTGTAGTCGAACAAAAATTTATAACGGGGATTGTTGCGCAGGAAATCCGAATGGTCTTTCCAGGAGTCTTCCGGAGAATCATATTTGCGGAAACATTCATCGCGGGCATCATCGTCGTAGTTAACGCTTTTGCCGGTCCAGTTATTCTTGCATTTTATACCGAAGTGGTTGTTGGAGTTGAGCACCAGCCAGCCGTTGCCGGACTGCGTTTCCAGGATGCCTTGTGCGAGCTTGATGGCGGCGGGCACGCCGGAGCGGCGCATTTCTTCCATCGCGATGCCTTTGTACCTGTCTATGTACTGTGTGGTGCTGATGTTTTGTGCTGTGGCCGTGGCGGCGCTACAGATCACCATACAGATCGCCAGGCAGTATGACTTTACTTGCATGTATATATTGAATTTAATGGGCTTATTTCTTGCGGATCAGCATCAATCCGTCGCGCAGCGTGAGCAGCAATGTTTCGGCGCGCTCGTCTGCAATGGCTTTTTCGGCAAAGCGGACCATGGCTTTTGCGTTGTTGCTTTGCTCACTTTCCGCCAGCACTACTTCACCGTGGTACAGCACGTTATCGGCCAGCATGAAACCGCCGGGCCGGAGCTTGTCCCACACGAGATCGTAGTACCCGGTGTAGCCCGCTTTATCCGCATCCACAAAAACAAGGTCGAACACCTCATCCAGCTGCGGTATAATTTCAGCGGCCTTCCCGGTATGCTGCACGATCTTTCCGCTGAGGCCCGCTGATGCAAAGTAGCGGGACGACATGGCTTCCAGTTCTTCGTTGATATCGATCGTGTGCAAAATGCCGTCTTCCGTGAGGCCCTGCGCGAGGCAGATCGCGGAGTAGCCGGTGTATGTACCGATCTCCAGTATCCGCCGTGGGCGCAGCATCTGGCTGACCATCGTCAGGAAACGGCCCTGCACATGGCCGCTGAGCATATGAGGCTGGTCTACCTTCAGGTAAGTCTCCCGGTGTAAACGGTACAGCAGCTCCGGTTCCGGTGTGCTGTATTGTTCTGCAAACGCCTGAATGTCCTGCGGTATTACCTCCATGCCCTGTTTTTTTGCAAACCTACGCAATAATCGGGAGGCAGCAAGGCATGGATGCCTTTTCATGGTATCTTAACGGGACCGCCTTAGAAGTTGGGCCGCAGCTTGTTGGTGGTGTAGAATACCCGGAAGTACTCCACCACTTCATCGGCGGTGTCGAACACTTTCAGCAGGTCCAGATCTTCCGGGTGAATATTGCTTTCTTTCTTCATCATCACCGCGCTGATCCATTCCAGCAAACCGGACCAATAGGCTTTCCCTACCAGCACCAGCGGCGTTTCCGTCATTTTTTTCGTCTGGATAAGCGTCGCCACTTCAAAGAACTCGTCCATCGTGCCGAAGCCTCCGGGCATCATTACGAAGCCCTGTGAATATTTGGCGAACATCACCTTGCGTACAAAAAAGTAATCGAAGTTGATGCTCTTGTCATAATCAATAAAACTGTTGGGATATTGCTCATGCGGCAGCGTGATGTTCAGTCCCACGCTTTTGCCGTTGGCCTTCTGCGCGCCTTTGTTGGCGGCTTCCATGATGCCGGGGCCGCCGCCGGAAATAATACCGAAGCCATCGGTAGCGAGGCGCTCCGCAATTTCACAGGCCAGGTCATAATAAGGATTGCCTTCCCGCGTGCGCGCGGACCCGAAAATAGAAATGCAGGGCCCGATCTTCGCCAACACTTCAAACCCTTCCACAAACTCTGCCATGATCTTGAAGATCTGCCAGCTGGAATGGGCTTTGGTTTCCGTCCAGTCACGATCTTTCAGGTTCTTTAACGACTCATTCATCTGCTGTTCTTTTTTTTGTTTATCTAAACTACAATTTTTTACCGGAGTGAGGGCCGCGTTATGCTGCTTTGTGCGCACAGCCACAGGCCCGCGTACGTCAATGCGCCGTTCAGGATCAGCAGCTCGTTACCGAATCTGTATCCGCCGAACCACTCCGCGGAATATTTTTTCAGGATAAAACAGATCAGGGGCGCGATGATGCACACCGGGATAGAAGCGCCGTCCGGCGCCTTGCGCCGGCTCAGTATGCCGAACGCGAACAGGCCCAGCATGGGGCCGTAGGTGATGGTGGAGAGGAACAGTACGGTATCGATCACCGCGCTTTGATTAAAGGCTTTAAAAAGCAGCACCGTCAGCAGCAGCAACACCGCGCAGGCGATGTGAATGCGCTGCCGCAGTCGCTTCTTCCGCCCGTCCATATCTTCCGTACTGTAACCGAGTATATCGATGTAAAATGAAGTGGTCAATGTAGTGAGTACGCTGTCCGCGCTGGAAAAGGTTGCCCCGAGGAGGCCCGCTACGAATGCAACCGCGGCAAAAGTACCAAGACCGTTCAACGCCACCAGCGGGAAGATGCTGTCCGTTCCCGCGGGCATCTGCATGCCGTGGGCGCGGATGAACTCATATAGCAGCACGCCGAGCGACAGCAGGAATATATGCACTACCAGCTGCATGACGCCGAAGGAATAGACGTTCTTCTTCGCTTCGCGGAGCGTGCGGCAGCTGAGGTTCTTCTGCATCATATTCTGATCCAGCCCCGTCATCGTTACCGCTATCATCATCCCGCCAAAAAATTCCTTCGGAAAAAAATCCGGCTGCTTCCAGTCCCAGAAAAATACTGTAGCCTTTTCGCTGCGAACAATGTTACTGACCAGCCCGCCGAAGTCCCACCCGAGATCTTTTGTGATCATCACGATGGTGATCACCACGGCCGCCACCAGGAAAACAGATTGCAGCGTATCCGTCCATACCAGCGTTTTGATGCCGCCACGATAAGTATACACGAGCATCAGCGCGATCATAATGGTAACGGACAAAGCGAATGGCACATGATAATGATCGAACATAAAAAGCTGTAACACGCCGGTGACCACAAACAGGCGGGCCGCGGAGCCTGTGAGCCGGGAAAGGATGAAGAACACCGCGCCCATCTTCTGCGTGAGCGGGCCGAAGCGTTGCTGCAGATAAGTGTAGATAGAGGTAAGATGGCGGCTGTAATACAGCGGCAGCAGCACCATGCCGATCACCACATAGCCGAAGGCATAACCGAGCACCGTTTGCAGGTATGCGAAAGCGCCGGTGCCTACCTTGCCGGGCACGGAAATGAACGTGACGCCGGACAAAGAATCGCTGATCATGCCGATGGCCACCAGGTACCAGACGGAGTTGCGGTTGCCGATGAAATAGGATTGCGCGTCCGCTTTGCGGCCGGTGAGGTAAGAGATCAGCAGCAGCAAAAAGAAATACGAACAGATGAACAGTACGAGTAATCCGGGCGCCATTGCAAACGGGTTACAGGCCGAGATTCACGCCGCCGGAAAAGATGGGACGGTTCATATAGGGTGAGTTCCTGTCCTGCAGCACATCGTAGAGGATCATAAATGTAATGGCGGAGTTGCCGCCGATCGGTTGGGCGTAACCGCCGCCGAGCAGCAGGCTGGGCGTAAAGTAACTGTCTTTTCTAACGATGCGTTCGTCGCCGTAAGTTGTATTTTTTACAGCGATCCTGTTATACTCCGGTTGCGCATGAATGAAGAACTGATCAATGGGATAAAAGCGGGCGAACACGCCGCCACCAAAGATGGAATAATTATTTCGTTCGGTGATCTCCCCTTCATACCGAAAGCGCTGCGCGGCATATTGCGCGTTGATGTTGATGCCCGCGGCGAACATGGGAGAAAAGCGGTAGCCTATCAGCGGGGATACGTTCACAAAGGTATAGTCACCAAATGAAAAGCCGAGCGCTCCGCCAACCATCAGCCTGCTTTTATCAAAACCGCGGGAGCTGTCGGTTACATAACCTTGCGCGGATGCGGCATGCACGCTGAAGAGCAATATAACGGCGAGGAGTAAACGTTGCATAGTACATATTTATGTCCGGCTAAATTATCGGTTTTCCGGCAATTGGCAGGCATATTAAATGTTAAAATGAGGGGCACAGCGATGCTCTTCTTGCCCTGCCGAAAGCGCGGTTCGGATAAACGCCGGTGTACACAAGGCTCAGCTCGTATGCGCCCTGGCGGCTGTTCGCCACGGCAAGATTGGAAGAAGTAACATCGTAATTGAACATCAGGCGCACGTTGCTCATCTGGTAGCCAACCACGAACGGAAAAGCATCCTTCACGCGGTAATACAATCCGCCGAACACCTGCTTGTCGCCGTCACCGGAGAGGTTGTAGGCGGCGTAAAAGCCGAACATCGTTTCGCTGGAATTGGCCTGGCGGGCGTAATAGGCGCCGGGGTTGAGGATGATGTAATCGCTCATTTTCAGGCTGGCATTCAGGAAGCCGATGTACCGCGGCTCTATCTGGTTGTTGCCGCTGTAAAAGGTTTCACGGGGCTTGTTCACATGATGCACGGAAAAGCCGCCGTTAATGTAGATATTGTCGGTCGGGAAATACGCATAGTTCATGCCTACCTGCATATCGAAATACCCGATGGAGGAGTTGTCGATCGGCTCGCCGGACACCATCTGGGAATCGAAGAACTGTCCGTTCCACTGGGTGCCGAAGGTCAGCTTGCTCAGGTCTACCCGTTTATTCGCATATCCGAAATTGAAGCCGGCGGACAACAGACTGCTTTGCCCCAACAGCTGGTGATAGGCCACGGAGCCGTAAGCCTTGGTGGAAGTGAGATTGCCGGTGCCCGCCACATCGCGGAGCAGCATGCCGCCAACGCCTACCCATCCATATTCCAGCTGATCGCGGAACAGCTGGAAATCGCCGAACAGCGACATCGTTTTATATGGAACGGGGATGGTGGCCCACTGGTTGCGGTAAT
The DNA here is from genome assembly GCF_007992715.1 of Chitinophaga cymbidii. Classification (GTDB taxonomy): domain Bacteria; phylum Bacteroidota; class Bacteroidia; order Chitinophagales; family Chitinophagaceae; genus Chitinophaga; species Chitinophaga cymbidii. The sequence goes on along the minus strand of NZ_BKAU01000002.1, from coordinate 168,812 downwards.
TGATGCCCAGGCGGTAGTTGCCATCCGGGATAAAACCTGTATTGGCGGGATTGGTGGAAAGCGGTGAGTTGAAGAACTGCGAAAAGTGCAGGTCCTGGGCGGAAGCTGAAACAGCACCCGTCAGGCAACAAACCAGGATCATGTGGTAGGCAATCTTTCTCATAACCAAACTATCTTAACAAAGTAACGTTTCCTGTTTTGGTCACCCGCTCACCATGACTGAACTCAATATTCAATACGTAAGCATAAGCGTCCATCGGCTGGAGGGCGCCGTTGAAGCGGCCGTTCCATCCCAGCTTCTGATCGTTCGACACGAACACCAGCTGGCCCCAGCGGTTAAAGACCTTCATTTCGTATTTCGTTATACCGAAGCTTTTCACTTCCCATATATCGTTGATACCGTCTCCGTTAGGCGAAAATGCGGTAGGCACGTCAAACAGCGGGTTCACGATCGCGCTAACGGTCTGACAGATCGTATCATGGCATCCGAACTCGGTTTCCGCGATCAGGCAAACCTCATAGGTGCCTGTGGCGAGATACTGGTGCGTGGGGTTCACGGCCGAAGAAGTATCCCCGTCACCAAATGTCCACCAATAGTGTGCCGCACCTGTGGAAGTATTGGTAAAAACATGCGGCGTGTTCTCCACGGGCGTAGTGGGCTGGTAGGTAAACCCTGCCACCGGCGGAGGTAACACCGTGATATACATGGAAGTATCGTCCGTGAGGTTACAGGTGTTCGGGTCGTTGGCGATCATGGTCACGAGGTAACGGCCCGGTTGTGTGTAGATGTGGGTGGGGTATATTTCTGTGGAAGTTGTTCCATCCCCGAAATCCCACTCGAAGGTCACACCTCCTTTGGAGGTGTTATCGAATATAGCCGCGTAAGGCGCGCAGGAGCTGTCCGGCACTTCGAACAGGGCGAACACGTTGGCCGCCACACGAAGCTGGCGGGTGATCACTTCCGGCGCGTTACAGTAATTGGTGTCGATGAGGGTGAGCGTTACCGTGTACACGCCTTCCGCGGCGTAGCTATGCGTTTGGGTGCTTTCATCCGTTGTATCCGTGGGCGTGCCGTCGCCAAAGTTCCACACGAAAGACCGGTTGGTGAACGGTTTGCCGGCGGGCGCTACGGATGTATTGTCAAATTCGTAGTTCAGTTCGGTGCAGGGGTCCAGGCGGCGGTCGGTGAAGCCAACAGTAGCCTCGTCCGCCCGTACGCGGATGTCCAGGAAAGCGGTGTCCCGTAAATTACAGCTGGCCGGATCGTACTTGATCATCATCACGGTGTAATCTCCTACCACGCTGTAGGTATGGGTCATGGTGGAGCTGGTGTTCGTTACTTCAGGGGTGCCGTCGCCGAAGTTCCAGGTCCAGCTTTGCGCCGGTACGTTGGTGGTATCGAGGAACGTGATGGTGGCGGGCACGCAGTAGTTCCTTTTTCTTTCCTCCGTGGTAAGCCCGGCCCGTACACCGTCCAGGTTAAAAGCGATCTTCAGCGCACCGAGGTTACATCCGTCCGGAATGCCGCTGTTATAAGCGCCGGGCGTGGTGGGGAAGCGGGGCTTGCGGCCGCTGCCGCAGGCGGCGCAGATGGCCTGGTAGATCACCCCGTTCTGGTCAAAGCGGCTGGTGCCGCCGTCTACGTGTTCGGCAAGACCGTTACCGCCGTAGAAAGTACCATACAGGATGCCCAGCGCATCGCGCTGCATCACGAAGAAATAAAAGTCGCTGTTATCGGATGTGGGCTTGCGGGCGTCGGAAGTTACCGGCAGGCCGGCGGTGCCCGAGTTTGAAAAATTATTGCCGGAGTTCAGGGAGCCGCCCCACCCGGACACATACACGTTCTGGCAGCGGTCTACCAGGAAGGCTACGGGTGACAGGCTGGGCTGCGCCGCGGCTTTGCCGAAGGTGGTGGAATAAATGAACCCGGAAAGATTGGGCCGCAGCTTGCTGATGAACTGTTTGGAATTGTCGTTATAGAAAGTGGCGGTGCCGGTAGGCTGCTGAATCGGCCAGTTGCCTTCCGTTGTTCCCATTACATATACATCGCCGTCCCGGTCCAGCTGAATGCCATACACCTGGTCCGCCCGGCTGTTATCAGAGCCCATGAAGGTGGATTGCAGGATGGACGTGCCGTTGCCGGCGATATGGGTGATGTAGCCGTCGCATGCTCCGCCCCTGTAAGCAGGATACAAAGCGCCGGCGCGTGTCGGGAAATTGCTGCTGGCGGTGCCGCCGGCCACGTATACGCTGGTGCCGTTGTTAACAGCCAGCACATATGCCGCATCCTCCGCACTGCCGCCAAGGAAGCTGGCCCACTGCAGGCGCACGTTCGGCGTGAGCTTGATCACCACGCCATCCTGGCGGCCGCCGCCGTAAGACGGCTGGAAAGCCGTTGCTGAAGCGGGAAAATCGCCGGATTGTGTGGAGCTGGCGATGTAGATCGCTCCGGCGCCGTCTATCACCACTTCGCTACGGGCGTCATCCCCGTAATTCCTCAACAGCACATCGGTAGGCCCTTTTTTGTCCGGCCGCATATTGACGCCGTCGTTGCTGGTGCCGCCGATCCGTACAGACCCCATCAGCGCGTTGCCGGTGGCGGACAATTTCGTCACCGTAATATCAAAACCGCCGCCGGGGCCGTAAGTAGTGTCAACGGGGAAGTCGGAAGAGTTGGTGCGGCCGGAGATCACCAGCTGGCCCTGCGCATCCACAAAAAGACTGTGCGGCTGATCTTCGCCGCCACCGCCCACATAGGTGGAGTAAACGATCTGCGAGCCGGCGGGATTGAACTTGGTGATGGACATATCGAATGAACCGCCGTTGAAGGAGTTATCGTAAGCGCCGGTGGAAACGGGATAGCCGGTATTAAAGGCAATGCCGCCCGCATAAAAGTTGCCCTGCGCGTCGTAGGTAGCGGTAAAGCCCCAGTTGTCCGCGCGGGAGCCGCTGAGCGTGGCGAATACCACGGTGGGATCTATCACCAGCGGATACTGGCTGTCGTATTTGCCGGACACCTTGAAGCGCACGGTTGTTCCGCTTAACTGGTAAGACACGTTTACGCGCTTGCGCTGGCTGTTGATATACTGGTAAGCGAAGGGCGCCAGTTCTATGGCTTCTCCCACGGAGGTCTGCACATGCAGGTTGCCTTTTTTCAGCGAAAGCGCCGTAGCGCCGGAATAGGAAAACTGTATGTTATCAGGATTGCCGCCGGGATGTACGATCAGATCATATTTCATCTGTCCGCTTTCCGAATATACCTGCATATCTATATTCCGGTACAACTCTTTGTACAGCAGGCTGGTATATGCGCCGATGCCGGATTTCCAGCGGGAGCGGTCGTTACCAAGTATATAGGTGATATTGTTTTCGCGGGTGGGTTTGGAGGGAATGATCTCCGGGTTGGGCAGGGTGTTGAGGAACTCCAGGTCGTACGCATGGCCCCTGACGGGGGGATGGGCGATGCCGCCGTTCTCGCCGTTGCCGGAACCGGGTTTGCCGGGGAGCTTGCCGGGCAGGTTCACGTGACCGGGGTCCGGGAAATAGATGGGCTTGCCGCCGGAGGAATCCTGCATGTGGCCGTGGTTCAGCTCGGGGATGCTGGCCAGGTCTTCTTTGCTTAGCAACAGGAACCGGAAACCGTTTTTCTTTACGAAGATACTGGCCGTAGCGAGGTCCGCCCGGTATTGAAAATCGCCGGTCCACTGGCCTTTGTTCTCAATATATTCGAGGGGCGAAAAATTGCTGCTGCTCTCCTGTCCCCGCGCAGGCACACCTATCATAAAGAGGAGACAGACTTGAAGTGCAATAAAAAGGCCGATAGGGTGAGTAGATTTCAAGCGGTTCTGATTTTTAAGATTGTTTCCTGTTAAAGTAATATACTTATTTTAACGGTTTGTTACCTCAATTTGTTACGGTTTAACGGAGAAATGGCGGATTGAGTGGCGGCCGGCGGGTGATGAACGTTTTCGGTAAAGGCAAGCAACAATTTCATAGTCAATCCTCCCCCGCCGGCGCATCCAGCAATACAACGAAAAAGTGATCAGGATATTTTGCTCCATGCGGATTTTGACCGTTGGGTGGCGAGATAGTCGTGAAGGGGTTTATTCTCAGCCAGTTCCAGGTCGGGATCTTCTTCCAGTATTTTTTCGGCGGACTCCCGGGCGGCCGCGAGCATGGCGCGGTCCTGCACAATATCGGCCAGCTTCAGGTCCAGCAGCCCGCTTTGCCGGGTGCCTTCGATATCGCCCGGCCCCCGCAGTTCCATATCCTTTTCCGAGATCACAAAGCCGTTGTTCGTCTGCACCATCACTTTTACCCGCTCCTGCGAATCTTTCCCCACTTTGTTGCCGGTCATCAATATACAATAGCTCTGTTCCGCTCCCCTGCCAACCCGCCCGCGCAACTGGTGCAGCTGCGACAATCCGAACCGCTCGGTGCTTTCTATCACCATCACGGAGGCATTGGGCACGTTCACGCCTACTTCTATCACCGTGGTGGCCACCATGATCTGGGTGTCGCCGGTCACGAAGCGGTGCATGTTGGCTTCCCGCTGGTCTACCGGCTGGCGGCCGTGCACCATGCTGATGTAATATTTCGGTTCGGGGAAGAAGGCTTTTACCTCTTCGTATCCTTTGGTAAGGTTCTCGTAATCAAGGCTCGCGGATTCTTCGATGAGGGGGTAAACGATATAAGCCTGCCGGCCTTTGCGTATTTCGTCCTTGATGAAATCCATTACCTGCGGGCGCTGGTATTCCGTGCGGTGTACGGTGGTGATGGGCTTGCGGCCCGGCGGCATTTCGTCGATCACGGATACGTCCAGGTCGCCATACACGGTCATGGCCAGCGTTCGCGGGATAGGCGTTGCCGTCATCACCAGGATGTGCGGCGGGATATGGTTCTTTTCCCACAGGCGTGCCCGTTGGGCCACGCCGAAGCGGTGCTGCTCATCCACGATGGCCATACCGAGGTGGGAGAATTTCACTTCATTTTCCAGCAATGCGTGCGTGCCGATGAGGATGTGGATGTTGCCTTCCGCGGTTTCTTTCAGTATTTCCTTGCGCGCTTTGCCTTTAACGTTTCCCGTCAGCAGCGCCACTTTCACCGGCATGTCTTTCAGCAGCTCCGAGATGCCTGCAAAGTGCTGCTGTGCCAGTATTTCCGTGGGCGCCATCAGGCATCCCTGGAAACCGTTGTCCAGCGCCATCAGCAGCGTGAGCAGGGCCACCATGGTTTTGCCGCTGCCTACATCGCCCTGCAGCAGGCGGTTCATCTGCCTGCCGGTCATGGTATCCTTGCGGATCTCCTTGAGCACTCTTTTTTGCGCGCCGGTGAGCGGAAAAGGTAGATGATCGTTATAAAAAGTATTGAACGTTTCGCCGACCGCGCCGAAGACGAATCCCTGGCTCGCTTTATGCCGCCGGATCTTGAGGCGGCAGATGCGTATCTGGGCGAGGAACAGCTCTTCGAACTTCAGCCTGCGCTGCGCCTGCTTTGCTTCTTCTTCGGAAGCGGGCAGATGTATCTTGAAAAAAGCCCTGGCGCGGGGCATCAGGCGGAACTGCTGCAGCACCGGCGCGGGAATATTCTCGGGTATCTCGCCGGGTGAAAGCTGTTCCAGCAGGTTGCGGGTAAGTTTTCCTATAGCCTTCGCCGTTAGTCCGCGCGCTTTGAGTTTTTCCGTGGTGTAATATACCGGCTCCAGGTGTTGTTTGCCGGTGGCGGTTTCTTCCGTGAGCAGGTCCATTTCCGGATGTGCCATCTGCACGGTGCCGTTGAACTGCGATATCCTGCCGAATACGAGGTAGGCCACATTTTCCCGCAGGGATTTCTGCATCCATTGCCATCCCTGGAACCACACCAGGTCTATCCGGCCGGTTTCATCCTGCAGGGTAGCCACGAGCCTTTTGCCTCTTTTCTCTCCTACTACTTCCATGTGTATGATGCGCCCCCTGATCTGCACGAAGTCTTCAAACCCGCTCAGGTGACCGATCCGCTCCACTTTTGTGCGGTCGATGTACCGGAAGGGGTAGTATTCGAGCAGATCGCGGAAGGTGTGCAGGTTGATCTCTTTCCGCAGCAGCTCTCCTTTCTGCGGGCCTACGCCTTTCAGGTATTCGATCGGATTGGATAATATGGAAGTGATGAGTGACATCGATGCACGAAGTACGGCATTTTCGGAAAGAAAGGCAACAGGGTGTGAGGCGTGGGAGCACAGCGGGACGCCTGTTCCTAAAAAAAAGCAAACAGCCGGGGCGACTGTTTGCTTTACAAATATGATGCGGTCAATCTATTCTGCGATGGCTTCTACCTTACCTTCCACGAACAGTTTCATCCATTCGGAGGTAACGGATTTCGGTCTTTCGAGCGACAGGCCGAGGGCGCGGTCCCAGCAGAGGGAGGCGAGTACGCCGAGGGCGCGGGAAACGCCGAACAGCACGGTGTAAAATTCATATTCCACCAGGCCGTAATGCACGAGCAGCGCGCCGGAATGGGCGTCTACGTTAGGCCAGGGGTTTTTCACCTTGCCGAGATCTTTCAGGATATCGGGCACTGTTTCATACACGAGCCATACGATGCGCACGAGCTCTTCATCGGGCAGGTGTTTCTTTGCGAACTCCATCTGCGCGGTGAAGCGGGGATCGGTCTTGCGGAGTACGGCATGGCCATAACCCGGCACCACTTTGCCTTCGGCAAGGGTCTTCTTCACGTATGCTTCGATCTGCGCTTTGTCCGGCATGCCGCCGCCGAGTTCTTCGCGCATGTCCAGTATCCATTTGATCACTTCCTGGTTGGCGAGGCCGTGCAGGGGGCCGGCAAGACCGTTCAGTCCGGCGGCGAATGACAGGTAGGCGTCGCTGAGCGCGGAGCCTACGAGGTGCGTCGTGTGTGCGCTCACGTTACCACCTTCGTGGTCGGCGTGGATCACCATGTACAGGCGCATCAGTTCCTTGAAATCTTCATTCCGGTAGCCGAGCATGTGCGCGAAGTTGGCGGCCCAGTCCAACATGCCGTCCGGTTGTATGTGGTCGCCGTTCTTGTATTTGCGGCGGTAGATATACGCTGCGATGCGGGGGAGGCGCGCGATGAGATTCAGCGAATCTTCATACATGTAGCTCCAGTAATCTTTTTTGCTCATACCGTCAGCATACGCTTTTGCAAACACGGATTCGGTTTGCAGGGCCATCACGGCCACGGTGAACATGGTCATGGGGTGAGTGGAAACAGGCAATGCTTCGATGGCGTCAAACACATGGTTCGGCACGTGTGAGCGGCGGCTCAGCACGCTGCTCAGGTTCTGTACGTCCGCTTCTGTCGGCAGCTCACCGATCAGCATGAGGTAGAACAGACCTTCGGGCAGGGGTTCCTGGCCGCCCGGGGCTTTCGGAAGATGCTCGCGCAGTTCAGGAATGGAATACCCACGGAAACGGATACCCTCATTCGCATCCAGCAGCGAGGTTTCAGTCACCAGTCCTGTGATCCCGCGCATCCCCTGGTAGGCCTGCGCCACAGTCACCTCATCTATTTTCTTTGTGCCATGATTCTTGAGCAGGTCCTTAACTTCTGCGCTCAGCTCATCTGCCTTTGCCTTGAATTTCTCTTTTATATAACTCATTTTCCCGCAATGATTTAGAAAAATTAACGAATTCGATCAATAGACAAAAGTAACGATTAATCGCATAAACAGTATCCCTGCATGCAGATTTAACGTATTATTTCAGCCATTTTTTGCGAAAAAATGCGATTATTTTGGTGCGCGCAGATACAGCCAGAAGGCCAGCGCGCCGAACAGGAAATTGGGTATCCAGGCCGCCAGCAGCGGGTTCAGGTCTGCTTTCGTGGCGAATACAGTGGAGAATTGTAAAAATAAAATATATGATGCGCTGATCACGATCCCCAATGCGAGGTGCAGGCCGCTCCCGCCACGAACTTTACGGCTAGAAATGATCGCGCCGATGAGCACGAGTATAACAACAGCCACAGCCGCGGAGGTACGCCGGTATTTTTCCACGTAATACACGCTCAGCCCTTCCGCGCCCCGCAGCTCTTCCCTTTCCAGGTAGCGGTTCAGCTCCGGCGTGGTCATCCCTTCCTGCCGGTTCTTTTCCTCGATCAGCTCGGAGGGATGCAGCGGTATCTTCAGCACGGAATCCTGTTTCGAGGTCAGCTTTTCCCGCAGGCCGTCGATCGTGCGTTCGGTAATATATTCCAGCTTCCAGGAGCGGCCCACGGAATCCCATACCACCCTTTCCGCGCGGAGCTTGTATTTCACCTGCTGCCCCTCGATGGTTTGCATGGTGAAGTCGGAGCCGGTCTTGTAGTTGGGATCGTAATAGTCAAAGGTGATATAACGCACGCTGTCTATCCGCAACGTTTTGTTGCGCATGGCCTCGGCGGTCTTCGGCCTGCTTACGTATTTGTTCTCGAACGATGTGCGGATGCGGTTGGCTACCGGCACCACGTACTGGTTCGCGGCCCAGAGGATGCCGGCAAAAAGCGCCGCCCCCACCCAGTAAGGGCGCAGGAAACGGCGGAAGCTCACGCCACTGCTCAGGATGGCTACGATCTCCGTTCTGTAGGCCATCTTGGAAGTGAAGAAAATAACCGAGATGAAGATGAACAGGGGAAACAGCAATGCCGCAATATGCGGAATGAAGCCGATGTAATAATTCGTCAGCACGAACCAGAAGGAAAGGCTGTGCGTCATAAAGTCATCGATCTTTTCCGTGATGTCTATCACCACCGAGATCACCAGCAGGATCATCAGGGAATAGACGAAAGTGCCGACGAACTTGCGAAATATGTACCAGTCGATCTTCTTCATATAAATTATTGCCAAAACTAATGTTCCTGCCGCATCAAATATGCAATATTATCGTATGATGTGCAATTTTAACATTGTGTTGTTACAGCCTTGTTTTCAGCTGCGGTATCATGCGCTGCTTCCAGGCGCCGTAAGTTCCCTGCAGTATCTGTTCCCTTGCAGCCTTCACCAGGTCCAGGTAAAAGCAGAGGTTATGAATGCTGGCGAGGGTGAGCCCGAGGAACTCGCCCGCCACGAAAAGGTGCCGCAGGTATGCTTTTGAGTAGTTCCGGCTGGCATCGCAGGGATTCATTTCATCCACCGGCGAAAAATCCGCCGCCCATTTTTTATTGCGGATGTTGATCACGCCGTTCCAGGTGAACAGCATGCCGTTGCGGCCATTGCGGGTAGGCATCACGCAGTCGAACATATCAATACCCAGCTCAATATTTTCAAGGATGTTCCAGGGAGTGCCCACGCCCATCAGGTAGCGGGGCTTTTCTTTGGGCAGTATTTCCGTGACCAGGCCGCACATTTCGTACATCTCCGCTTCCGGCTCCCCCACGCTCAGGCCCCCGATGGCATTGCCCGCGCAGTTGCGGGCGGCGATCGCCTCGGCGGATATTTTGCGGAGATCTTTATAGGTGCTTCCCTGCACGATGGGAAACAGCGTTTGTTCATGACCGTAGGCCGGCGAAGTTTCGTTCAGCCGTTTGATACAGCGGTCCAGCCACCGGTGCGTCAGCTCCATGCTTTTTTTGGCGTAGCGGTACTCGCTCGGGTAAGGAGGGCATTCATCGAACGCCATGATGATGTCCGCCCCGATGGTCCGCTGGATGTCCATCACGTTTTCGGGCGTGAAAAGGTGCCGGCTGCCGTCGATGTGGCTCTGGAACACCACACCTTCCTCCTTTATCTTCCGGTTGGCGGCGAGAGAGAACACCTGGTAGCCACCGCTGTCCGTCAGTATCGGCCGCTCCCATCCGTTAAATTTATGTAAACCGCCGGCTTCCCGCAGCACGTCCATACCGGGGCGGAGATAGAGGTGATAGGTGTTGCCGAGGATGATCTGCGCGTTGATATCCTGGCGCAGCTGCTCCTGGGTAACGGCTTTCACGCTGCCCACGGTGCCTACCGGCATGAATATGGGCGTTTGTATGGCGCCGTGGGCGGTGGTGATAACGCCGGCCCTGGCCCCGGAGGGATCGGTGGTGATCAGATCGAAATTCAAGACATCGGATTTTTTCAGGGGGCAAAGGTATTGAATATTGGGGAGGTAATTTTTCCACAACCTTACATACATAATTAAAAACATATATTTTTGCCCCTTATGTCAGACAATCCGGGGATTATCATTTTCTATTGCTTCGCCGCTACCGCGGGTATACAGGTGCTTTACTACCTGATCTTCTTTTCAAGAGTGGCTTTTTACAAGCGGAAATTTGAGGAAGAACACCCTCCGGAAGAACAGCTGTCCGTTATCATCTGCGCGAAGAACGAAGAACGCAGCCTGCCGAAAAACCTGCCAACGGTGCTGCAGCAGCGCTATCACCGGCAGCAGGACCCGGCCTATGAAGTGATCGTGGTGAACGACAACTCCGAAGATGATTCCAAATATTACCTGGCATCCATCGAAAAAGGCTATTCCCATTACCGTCATATCGAGATCAAGCAAACGGCGCAATTCATTCCGGGCAAGAAATACCCTTTGTCCATCGGCATCAAGGGCGCGCAATATGATACCGTGGTGTTGACGGACGCGGACTGCAAGCCGGGCAGCATTTACTGGCTGTCTTTAATGGCGCAGGGGTTCCGGAACGGCAAGGAGATCGTGCTCGGCTACGGGCCTTATTATAAAAAGCCGGGCTTCCTGAACAAGGTGATCCGTTACGAAACCTATTTTTCCGCATTGCAATACCTTTCCTTCGCCCTGTCCGGCGTCCCTTACATGGGCGTGGGGCGGAACCTGGCTTACAAAAAGGAATTGTTCTTCCGGCATAAGGGATTCACCGCGCACCAGAACCTCGCTTCCGGCGATGACGACCTGTTCGTGAACCGCGCGGCCAACGGCGGTAACGTGGGCGTGGTGATCAACAAGCTGGCCTTTGCCTACTCCGAGCCGAAGACGAAATGGAAACACTGGTTTAACCAGAAGACCCGCCATATGTCCACCGGCAAGCATTACAAGTTCGGGCACAAATTCCTGCTCGGCCTGTTCTCCCTTTCCCACTTCCTGTTCTATCCCGCGCTGGTGGCGGCGCTGTTTTATCCGCCCATGCTGCTGATCACCCTGTACATTCTTGGCGGCAAAATACTGGTGCAGTCCGTGATCACGTACCTGGCGCTCAAACGGCTGGACGAGAAGGATTTATTCTGGTATGCGGGGCTGATGGACATTCTCATGTTCCTATATTATATTATCTTCACGCCCGCATTGTTCTTCAATAAAGGAAGAACGAAGTGGAAATAAGCGATGGAGGTTGTATTAAAATATTTCAGCGATTTTACACCGAAGCAGCTGGACCAGTTCAGCACACTGGCGCCGTTGTACAGGGAATGGAACGAAAAGATCAACGTCATTTCCCGCAAGGATATTGACGCGCTTTACGAGAAACACGTTTTGCATTCCCTGGCTATTGCCGCGGTGGCCGAGCTGCCGGCGGGCATGCAGGTGCTCGATTTGGGCACCGGCGGAGGATTTCCCGGCATTCCGCTAGCCATTTTCTTCCCGGAAGTGCAATTCCACCTCGTAGATTCTATCGGTAAAAAGATCAAGGTGGTGGAGGCCGTTGCGGAAGCGCTGAACCTCACGAACGTGACTACCGCCCACTCCCGCGTGGAAGATATTAAGAACCGCAAGTTTGACCTGGTGGTGTCCCGCGCGGTGGCGCCGCTGAAGGACCTCTGGCGGTGGAGCAAGCCCCTGGTGAAAAAGGGGGCGCCGGCGGAGCGGCCGTCCGGACTGATCTGCCTCAAGGGAGGCGACCTGGCGCAGGAGATTTCGGAAAGCGGCTGCCGGCCCAAGATGGTCAATATCCATAAGATATTCCCGGAGGAATACTTTATGGAGAAGTTTGTTGTAGCCGTAAAATAACCCCTATACCCGTCATTTCCCGCTGATACTGAACGATTTCCGTGCAGTTGGCAACAATTCAGCAAAAATATTCTGCACCTTTACAATATGCAATTCACTGGTTCGTCTACCTAATTAAGATGAACGAGTGGCTTTCCATACAAAAATCCATGGCAGCAGCGGAACAAAACGAACGCATTAAGCAAACGGTGGAAAAGGAACGCAAACGGCTCCTGCATTTCATCCGGAAACGGGTGGATAATGTGGCCGATGCGGAAGACATCCTGCAGGATGTGCTATTCCAGTTCACCCAATACCTGCGCCTGGGAACGGATATCGACTCGCTCACCGGCTGGCTCTTTGCGGTGACGCGCAACCGCATTACGGACTGGTTCCGGAAAAAGCGGGAAGACCGCTTCTCCGATACCATGCTGCCTTCCGCGGAAGGCGACGGCCCGCTGTACCTTTCAGACATCCTGCCGGACACTTCGGCGCAGACGGACGAACCGCTGCTGCGCAAGATCATGTCGGAAGCGATCATGGAAGCAACGGATGAGCTGCCGGAGGAACAACGTTATGTTTTTCTGCAACACGAGGTAGAGGGGCGCTCATTCAAGGAGATTGCAGCAGAAACAGGGATCTCGGTCAACACCCTGCTGTCCCGCAAACGTTACGCCGTGCTTTACCTGCGGGAGAGGCTTTCGCAGGTCTACCGGGAATTACTGAATGATTAAAACAACTGATCTTATCGGGTCACTAAAAAATTAAAACGATGAAAAAGAAACGTATTGTCTGGAAAGTCTTTGCCATTCTGATGATGGTGGCGCTCTGCGCCCTCCTCCTGGGCTATGGCACCATGCTGCTCTGGAACTGGCTCATACCCGAGCTGTTCGCGGGACCGGTGATCACTTTCTGGCAGGCGCTCGGATTGCTGCTGTTGTGCAAGCTGCTGCTCGGCTTTCCCCATAAACACCATGAAGGCGGATGGGCCGGCAAAAAGAGAAAATGGCGGGAGCACTGGGAAGCCCGGATGGGCCACATGACGCCGGAAGAAAAAGAACGCATGAAAGACCAGCTGTCCCGCTGCATGGGCGGACGCTGGGGAGGATGGAAATCCCCCCGGGAAGAAAATCCCGGCGACAACGAAAATAAAGACGAAGAACAACCCAAAAACTGATCATCTGAAACCTGACTTTATGCTTTACCTAAACCCAAGTGCTATGATCGGCATCTTCAAAACCAATATCGGCACCTATCACGAACGAAATCTCGTTATCAGGGCAATTTGCAATAACTTTGACGTAACCTCCTGCAACGTGGATATCGAGGATTGTGATAAAGTATTACGCATCGTAGACATGAAAGTGGATGAACATCACATCATCAGCTTCGTCAAACAACAGGGGTTCCAGTGCGAAGTACTGGAATGATCACTAACGGCTAACAGAAAAACCTTATGAACAAAGAAACCATTAAAACCATATTGGAGAAAAGCTTTACAGACTTCACCTCATTCACAGATACCCTTTCAGATCACCGCTTCATCGTTTCTCCCGAAGGAAAGTGGTCGGCCGGGCAGCAACTGGACCATCTCATCCGCAGCGCCAAACCGGTGAACACCGCCATGGGCCTGCCTAAAATACTGCTTCGTTTCTTTGGCAAACCCGTATCCCGCTCCCGTTCTTACGAGCAGGTGGCGGAATCTTACAGACAGGTATTGCAGCACGGCGGCGTAGCGGCAAGGCCCTACATCCCTCCGGTAACGGAAGCGGAACAACGCGGCATCCTGCAATTGCAGTTCCATCAGCAGAAAGAAAGATTGTTGCAGCAGATCGAACAGTGGACGGAAGAAGACCTGGACAAATACCAGGTACCGCATCCGCTCCTGGGCAGGATGACCATCCGCGAAGTGCTATATTTCACCGCCTACCATAATCAGCATCACCTGCAAACGCTGGAACAGCGCGAGCAGAGAAACCCTTCGTGGTCTGAACAGCTCGAGCGGGCTTTGTTCTGATTTTCCCATGATTGTCGTAACTTCAGGAAGATAATTAACCCCATTTCATCACCGGACCGCATCAGGCTACCCCAAAAGATTTTCAGCAAGCGCCTGCTGCGCCGCCAATGTTAATTCCATGAAGTACAAACATTCCCTGCTGTTAGGAGGGCTGCTGCTTTGCATGGCAGTCCGAAGTACCGCCCAGAGCGAGTTTGCGAGAGGATGGATCTTCCCCCTCGAGCTAGGCCAGGGTGCTGTGACCGCATTGTCCGCATCGCCGGACCTCTATCTTGCCACACTGGCTTTCTCCCCGCAAATCACCGTTGTACCCGGGCGACTGCGCGCGGGCGTGACCGGCGGCAGCGCTTTCACCAACAAACGCTTCTACGGCATCGGCGGCGGCCGCCTGTCGCTGCTGCTATGGAACGGCCCGAAAGTGCTGGAAAGTACGGTATTCAATGTGCAACTGGTGGGCGAACACCTCTGGGGCACGAAAGACCAGCGGCTGGCCGGCGGGGGGCTTACCGCGGAGATCGGTACCATGGCCACGATATCCGTTAAAACGCACCGCGATTACATGCTGAACAACTGGTGGTTCCAGGGCACCCTCGGCCTGCACCTGTTCAGAAAAAAGATAGCTCCGCCACCCGATCTGTAACCCAAAAACGCATCCATCATGAGCAAAACAGCCCTTGTTATCAGCGGTGGCGGCTCCAAAGGAGCCTTTGCCGTAGGCGTGCTGAAATATATGGCCGCCACTCCCAAAATTAAATTCGATACCCTTTGCGGCACCAGTACCGGTTCTCTCATCATTCCCATGGCGGCGATCGGCGAGATCAACCTGCTGGAAAAACTCTACACCACCCACGTCACCAGCGACATCATCCACACCGGCAACGTCATCAACCGCTTCGCCAGCAAAGACGCCTACTCCCTCTTCGATGCGCAGCCGCTCAGCCTGCTCATCAAGAACACGTATACCGATCAGTTCTACAACTCCCTGCTGCAAAGCAAAAGAGCAGTATATCTCACCACCGTCTGCCTGCAAACCGGCAGGATCGTTTACTTTACGAACAACGACCTGCCTATGACCTCGCCGGACTATGATGTGATACAGGTGCATGACGCGGGCACCTTCCGCCGTGCGATGTTCGCCTCTTCCTGCCAGCCGGTGTTCATGCCACCGTACCAGGTGGTGGAATCGGAAAGATGGCAGTATGTGGACGGGGGCCTGCGGGAATATGCGCCCATCGATCTGGCGATAGACACCGGCGCCACAGAGATCTACGCCATCCTGCTGACGCCGGAAACACCGGACGTGGACGATCATCATTTCAAAAGCCCTTTCGAAATACTGCAGCAGACGCTCGACTGGTTCACCATGGACGTTGCGATCAACGACCTGAAGATGCCAAAGTTCATCAACCGCAGCCTGCAATATCTCAAGGCCGTAAAATCAAAAATGAGATCGGCGGGTATGAAGACAAAGGAGATAGAAGCGTTTTTTGATATTCCTTTTGAAAATCCCTTTGTTGGTAAATCTGATCTGAAGCTGCACATCATCCGCCCGGAGAAGCCCCTTGGCGGCGGGCCCGG
This sequence comes from Chitinophaga cymbidii, assembly GCF_007992715.1. Taxonomy (GTDB): domain Bacteria; phylum Bacteroidota; class Bacteroidia; order Chitinophagales; family Chitinophagaceae; genus Chitinophaga; species Chitinophaga cymbidii. Next base: position 153,341 of record NZ_BKAU01000002.1, on the reverse strand, counting down.
CGGGCTTACCTTCAATCCTGCGGAGATGAAGAAGATGGTGGCATATGGGGAGGAAGTGGCGAGGAAGTATTTTGAAAGTTTGTAAATCGGAGCTGGTTTGGAAGAAGTTTTCTTCCAATAAGAAAGCGCCCCGTTCGGGACGCTTTCACTATTATACTTTTACTGACTGACAACCTTATTATTACTCCTGTCCACATCCGCCAGTCGCATGCTCGGATCGATCTCCACACTCTTCACCTCCGACAACGGCACATCCAGTGTAACCGTATACGTTGGATGCGTCCACTTCCATCCGTCATGCACCACCCATTTCACAGACGGCGTTTCGTTCTGCTTGCCGCCGAACATCAGCGTCAGCGGAACATAATGCATCTCCTTGCTGCCGTTGGACAATTCAATCTGCAGATCTACCGGCATCGGGAACTCGCCTGTCCGGCGCAGGAGCACCACCGCTTTACCATCCGCGTTCTGGTAAACGCTGTCCAGTGCGTAATCGATATGCTTGGTAGTGTTCATCATGTATTGCAGGTACCAGTCCAGCTGCAGCCCGCTTTCCTTTTCCATCACGCGGATGAAATCATGTGCATTGGGATGCTTGAAGCGCCAGTCGCGGTAATACCTTAGCAGCCCCGCATCCCGCTGTTTCGCGCCGATCACATAGCCCAGCTGCTCCAGGAACACCGCGCCTTTTGAATACGCGCTGGCGCCATACCCGTAGTTGCTGCTGTAATGATCGGAATGTGTGCTCATGGGCTCTTCATACCCGCTTCTCACCAGGGAGAAATAGGAACGGTACGCGGAGGCCAGGTGCCAGCGGCCCTGCAGGGAATCCACGGTGTTGCCGATCGTATTGTCTTCCGCGAAGGTGGTGAAACCTTCGTCCATCCAGGGATAGAGGCTTTCATTAGTCGCCAGCATGCCCTGGTACCAGCTGTGCATCCATTCATGAATGGCTACGCCGTACAGGCCGTTCATCTTGCCGTTGCCCATGATGAGCGTAGCCATCGGGTATTCCATTCCGCCGTCGCCGCCCTGTATGAACGAATATTGCTTGTAGGGATAAGCGCCGAAATGCTTTCTGATATAGGCGTATGCGTTAGGTATCATTTCCGCCAGCTGCGGCCAGGTCTGGCGGGTAGTATCATTTTCAAGATAAAAGAAATGCGCGGTGAAACCATCTACCTGCTTTTTGATATGCTTGTAGGACGGGTCTGCGGCCCATACGAAATCATGCACATTGGGAGCGAGGAAGCGCCAGGTAAGCGTGCCGCCCTGCGGGGCCACCACTTTTGTGCCGGCGCTTTCGTAGCCGTGCCCGATGGCGTTCGGGTTTTGCAGATAACCGGTGCCGGCCAGCACATATTTTTTATCGATGGTGATGCTAACGTCAAAATCACCCCAAACGCCGTAAAATTCACGGGCGATATAGGGCGTGGGATGCCAGCCTTCCTGGTCATATTCGCAGAGCTTGGGGTACCACTGCGCCATGGAGTAATCGATCCCCTCCTTGTTGTTCCGGCCGCTGCGGCGGATCTGCACGGGCACCTGCGATTCAAATTCCATGTCGAACACCACTCTGCTTTTAGGCAGGATGGGCCTGTCCAGCTCCACGACCAGGATCGTTTCTTCCGTTCTGTACGCCTGCTGGTGGCCGTTCATTTTCAGGGAGTTCACTTTCTGGTAGCCGATCTCATCGGGCTGGAGCTTTGAAATGCGATCTGTTACACGGGCATCCCAGTCATAGCGCGTATTTCCTTTCGCGTCCTTCCCGAGCACCGTTTTCCCCAGCTCCTGGCTGCGCACGTCCATCATGCTGCCGGGCTGAAAGGCATTCCAGTAGAGGTGGTAATATACACGGAACAGGGTATCCGGCGAGTTGTTGGTGTATTCCAGCCGCTGTTTGCCGGTAAACCGGTGCGTCTGCACGTCCATGCGGATATCCATTTTGTACTTCACGCGCTGCTGCCAGCGGTCGGGCTGGGCTGTTGCAACCGTAGTCCCCAACAGGAGCAAAACTGCCGGGAAGAAAGATTTTCTCATAGTTCAGATCGTTGGATAAAGGACGAAAATAGTGAATTTATTTTCTAGTCCTCATCCATCAGGCGGATCATATCGTCCACCCAGCCGGGATCATCGCGCAGATATTTCTGGCGTACGGGGTGTTGCAGGTCGAGCCCCTGCAATCCTTTCCAGGCGCGCTCGAATTTTGATTCGGCTGCTTTCCGGTTCTGCGTCATGTGATCATAGGCTTCGGAACGCGGAACAGCGCCGGATTCCATCAGGCCGGTAAAATATTGTTCCGTCAGTGTTTTAAGCTGACGCAGGTATGCCTGGTAGAATGCTTCCCGCGCCTTTCCCTGCACCGCGTGATCTGTCTGCTCCTTCCACACCAGGTACGCGCGCTGATCGGCCATATAGACCCATTCCACCACATTGATATATTTCCCTTCCGCTTTCAGGGATGCATTCATGGCATCTTCCAATGCGGTGAGCACAATTTCCGTGTGTTCGTTCCGCAGCACCACCACGTCCTCCTCTTCCCGCGAAGCGGTAAAATGGTATTGCGTGATGATATCCTGCCAGATCTCTTTTACATCGTCCGGGAAAGATGCATATCCTGCGTGCATAGTCTATTTTTTATACGTTTTCGTGGCGGGATCATAAGTATAACCGTTCTGTTCCAGTATCTGCACTTCCTTTCCAAAGCCGGTGCGCTTGCGCACGGTGTTGGCGGGAGGATCGGTGTACACCCAGTCGCCGGTTCCCTTGTCCCTTTCAAATATAAATATTTCCTTCTTCGGATCGGTGGCCACATAGAATATGTCATCGCGTTTGATGGCTTCTTCCAGCCAGGGGCGGTTGTATTTCTGGAAGAAAGTACCGGGCTCATAGAACCCTTCGCCAACGTTCAGCACATTGAATCCGCCTTTTTTTGCACCGAAATCCGCTGTTTTCAGGTTGCCGAAATTATCGAACAGCTGCGGCATGTCCGTATAGGTGATCTTTCCATCCTGTGCGACATACGCGCCGAGAATGGTGGTGGTTTTGTCGGGATGCGCCACAATGCTGGCCTTGCTGGAGAAGTTGCCGGTGAGCGGCACGCTCTGGTCTTTCAGGCCATGATAGCGCATCAATTTCTCCACCGCTATCCCCATGTCTTTCATCGGGTCGTTCACGAGCGTTTTGGTATATTTCGTGGGATAAAGCCGTCCTTCATCGAGATAGAACCCGAGTATGCGGCCGGACTGAATTTCACCGATCAGCAGGCGGCCCTGCGTGGTTTCATATTTGATGTAGTACTCGCCGGCATATACCTGGTCGTACATATTGGGACCGGTCTCGTTCCAGAAGTCTTTCGCCGTACTTACATCCGTGCTGCCTTTCAGGATGATCAGGCCGCGTGTGCTATCAATATTGTTCCACTGTACGTCCACCGAATGCGGAACATCGGGTTCGAGTTTTGTAGCGGGCCTTTCGAGGATGGAGCGGTTGACCTGTTTTTCTTTGGTTTCGGGATAGAAGGTAAGCTCCCGTCCATCCGGCGTCTTCACTTTCAGCATGCCGTCCGCATCCGGACCTGTCACATTTTCTTCCCCATAGTACTCCTTGATATCCTTCACGGCTTTATTGCCGGGTTTGTAGCTGATCCGGTCGCCGGCAAATGCGTTCTGCTTAAAGCCGATCTTCTGCTGGAACTCCACGATCTTTATCTTCTCTATCGCAGATTCTACTTTGAGCAGCTCGCTGTCCACATCCCTTTCGTACTGCACGTCTTTGGCCGCTTTTATTTCACGGAGGATGCCCGCATATTTTTCCAGCAATACCCGTTGTTCGCTGAGGAACTTCACTTTGGTGGGCGTATCCGTATCTCCTTTTGCAAGCAGTTCCGCCAGCTTCGTTTGTGAGGAACTGATCTCTCCTCTCAGCACCGTGATCTTTTTGTTGATGATGCCTACCCTGGCGGAAAGGCCAACGGTGTACATGCCTTCCGTGAGCGTTCTGGCGAGTACGCCGCCGGCTTCAATGGCGGCCAGCGTCACCAGTTGCTCGTAGATGAACAGCGGTATCTCCTCTCCTTCCGGCAATCCCTGGCCGGTGACTATGCGGCGGCCAAGGCTGTACCCGATGAATGCGCCGCCGGTTACGGAAATCCTCCAGACGGCCCCCGCATTCTTCATAACGCGGCCGATGCCGGAAAAGATGAACGACAGCGCAAGGTTTTCGAGGAATGCCTTCCCAAGTTCCTTTATGCCGCCTTCCTTGCCCAGGGCGCCGCCCTGCCCGATGCCCGCGGCGCCGAGCGCCTGGCTGAACGCCTCGCCCATGATCGTCATGGAAAGCGCGGATACCGCCACGGAAGTAACCATGAATGCGGCCGTTCCCTCCGTGAAGAACACCGCCGCCACACCCGCGCCGATGCCGCCGGAAAGGATCACGATCGCCGCCGTCACCAATGCCATAGCGGTGATAGCCGCCACTTTTATTACAACGGAAGCATTGGCGCTGTGCGCAGCATAATTGGCATATATCTGCTCGTACAACCCTGAATAGTCCATCGCGTTGCCTGACAGCGCCGTGGGGAACAGGCCGGTGGTCTGGTCCCTGTGCGGGAAGCTGTCCGCTGTGAGCCGGGTGAACCCGAAGTCCTGGTACACCCTTTCACGGATCACTTTTCCGAAATCGCCATCGATCATCAATGCGTTCAGCTGGCCTGCGCTGATCTGCTCTTTCACCGTCGCCAACTCTTTCGTGATCGTTTTAAGGCCCGAGCGGAGCGGTTCCATGCCTACCGTTTTCACCTTTATCCCGAAAGCGATCTGGTAGGCCGTTTCCTTATCCGCCAGCACTTTGCGGTAGTAGTCGCGTTTATCTTCTTCCACGCCCAGCATCGTCAATGCTTCGGCCTGATCTTTCGCGCTCATGTCCGGGAAACGGATGATGAACGCGCGGAATGCATCTTCATCGTCCTCCAGCATTTTAAGGCCCGCATGTGCTTTGGTCACCACGTCCAGCGCCAGCCGGTTGCCCGCGGTCATCAGCTTGTTCAGCATCACATAGGTCAGCGCGTTCTGCAGGTATTTTTTATCCTTGATGACATCGCGGAAGGAAGTATCGTGTAAAACGCCTTTGTCCAGCTGCCCGTCGAGGTATTGCTGCACCTTATCGCCGTTGGGCGAGTTGTAGAGATAATGCAGGAGCGGTGGCGCCCCGGTGTCACCCGGCTTGGAAGGGTCTACGACCGTCACATCGCGATCGAAGTAATCGATGTTCCTGTTGAACCACAGCTTTCCTTCCACATACTTTCCATCGATATGATGATATTCAGCGGTTCCTTTTACATAGAGCGCCACAAAAATGCCGTCCTCCAGCTGCGTGCAGTCTTTCAGCCTTTCCGGGAATTCCACGTCATCATCGATCTTGTCCCACAACGTCATCGCTTCATCATGAGAGATGGGCTTACGCGCATAAAAGCCACTGTTCTTCATCCGGTAGATGATCGCTTCGCCACCGGCTCTTCCCCTGCCTTCGCCCGCGGTGATCGGATCTGGATAATAGAGATTGTTCACCACTTCGTCCATGTCCATTTCCTTGCCATCCAGCACGATCTTCTTGGCCGTCACGGTTTCATCCACCGTCCGCACCCGCACTTTGTTAGCCGCATCGTTAAGACGCAGCTCGTTGACGATGTTGAACATGTCCATCTGCGTCATCTGGTAGGTATGGAATTTCCCGTCCGGAGACTGCACGGTGATACCGTCCCATTTGCCTTGCCGGCGGATATGCTTTTCTGCTTCTTCCAGCGTTTTGGTTTCTTTATCCTTCAGCTTTCTTGAATTGTCCTGCAATGCGATGGCGGCGTAGGGCACATAGGTCAGCAGCAGGTGGATGGCCGCATTATATTGCTGTTTTGGCGGGATGTCGATCCCCACGAGGTCCTGCGAATATTTTCCGATGAGGCTGTTGAGGGAAGTGACCTGCTGATCATGGATGGGATCGGCGCTGTCGGGATCGCCACCGGGAAATGTATGATTGAAAAGTATGGAGATGGATGAATTGGAAACGCCCTGGTTGAGTACTTCTTCCACGATGGCGGTGCCGCTGTCTGCGGTAAATTTGAATGACTTCGGCAGATCGGTATCTGCCGTCATCACGATGTTCGCTTTCACCTGGTTGCGGGTATGGATGCTGATCCGGCGGGTGATACGGAGCACTACGCCTTTCCCTTTGGCTACGGGCGCTGAGGGCATGGTCGTATGCGGCTCCGGTTCCTTTCCGGTAGGTTCTCCCCTTTCTTCATACAATTCAAAAAATTCCGGTTGCTCCTGCGGCGGCTCTCCTTCTATCGGGGGATTGAACTCCGGGCCTTCGAGCCGGAGCCCGCCGCCCTTACCCTCTTCCGGCATATCCAGCTTCAATCCCCGCTGATCGCTGCCGGGCGTATCGGGCGGCAGAAATTCACTCGCCACATCCGCGGGGATATTCAGCAGCTCTATCCGCACATATCCTTTCACCAGCGTTCCGGGATAAAGATGGTCTACCCATACTTTCGTATAGGCGTGTTCCAGTATCATGGCGTTCTTCCATACCTGCAGGTGTTTTTGCTGGTCGGGTTCCTTGGGGGCACGGTGGATGTTATTGCCGTTCTGCTGCACCACGTGCGTCAGCTCATGCGCGAGAAGGTGCCGGCCGGAAGAAGAGCCGGGATCGAATTTACCGGCATTGAAATAAATATCGCTGCCATGTGTGAATGCCTGGGCGTTCAGTCCGTCAGACAACTGCGCGGCCTCTCCGTCCGTATGCAGCCGAACGTCCCCGAAGCTGCGGGAAAAGCGGCTTTCCATAAAATCTTTCGTGGGGCCGGGAAGCGGCGCGCCGCTTCCTTTGCGCCGTACAATGGCCTGCGATGCGGCGTCGTTCACCACGGGATCGCCATCACCGCTCGCCTGCAGGAAAACGGTATTCTCCTCCCCGCTTTCTTCCTCGCGCTGCAGCTTTTCTTCTTCTTCCGCGCAATGTTCGCAAACGCGCTGTACGGGCGGCGCGGCGGGTTTGAAGAACGACGGCTGTGTGACCTTGTCTGCCACCTGGTCCGCTTCCCTTTCCAGTGCATCGCCCGGCGGGCTTACTTTCAGTTTGGGTTGCACAAAGGGTTGGAAAAAACGGGGCGTACCGGCATCCGGACCACTGGAAACATTTCCAGGCTTTGGGGTTGTGTGTGACTGCTTGTTCAAAACATGGGTCTGATCAGGGGATCGTAACGCCCTGTGTGGTGACGGGCAGGTCCAGCATCCAGTTTCCTTTGTCCATTTCGTTCAGAAACGTTTTGGTGCGGTAAACGGTGGGATGGAGGATCTTCTTTGAATGCGTGGCCAGCCAGTGCTGCCTTGTTTTTGTGTAGGCCTTGATCCATGCCTTTTCATCGCCGCCGCGCAGCGGCGTGCGTTCGGGGAAACGCGAGCGCAGGAAAGCGGGAACGGCGCCGGAATGGATGTAGCTGTCGTATATCACCAGCAGGCTGAGCGGCAGCGCGAACTGCTCCGCGTTGAAGAAATGCAGCGCGGGCTGGAAGTACAGGATCTCAAATGTTTCATCCTGCGCCTGCCGCATGAGCGCATCTTCGCGCGCACTTTTTTTCAGCAGCTCTTTGAATGCCTTGTCGTTTACCAGCGGCACCGATCCTACCTTTGGAATGTAGGGCCGGAAGTCTTCCGCAAACATGCCGTTGAGCGCAATATAACGTTCCAGCAAATTGCGAAGGTTGCCCTGTTCGGTCGTCTGGCTGCGGCCGTAGGTGATCTGCCGGCTGCCGTTCCTTCCATCCGGAAAAATAACGAGGGCGTCATATTTGCCTTCCGGCGTGCCTGTTTCAAATACGTTTACAATTCGGATGATCTTCGTTTTGATACCTGGAGTGATCATGGTAGCGGTATTGAGGATGATGAGATTATTTTCCTTCCTTTTCCAGCTCCCGCCGGACGCCTTTGAGAATATCCGCCTGCGACACTGTAAAGTTATTCCTTTCCAGCGCATTCAGGGAGATGTATTGTACGATATTCATGATGTGCGACCCCGTGAGGTCGTATGCCGCCGCGATGGCCTCCAGGTCCGTATCTTCCTGCAGCCGGAGCTTCCGGGGGAAGGACTTCTGCAACAGCAGCAGCCTTTCCGCGGGGCGGGGCGGCGGGAAATAGATGATGGAGCTGAACCGCCTGATAAAAGCGTCGTCCATATTATTCCTGAAATTGGATGCGAGGATCGTGAGGCCGGCATGCATTTCTATGCGCTGCAGGAGGTAAGAAACTTCCTGGTTGGCGTATTTGTCATGCGCATCCCTTACGCCGGTGCGCTTGCCGAATATCGCGTCCGCTTCATCAAAGAAAAGTATCCAGTTCTTGTGCTCCGCTTTATCAAAGAGCGCGGCGAGGTTCTTTTCGGTTTCACCGATGTATTTGGAGATGATCATCGAAAGGTCTACCCGGAATACTTCACGGCCGGTATACTTTCCGAGCAGCGTGGCGGTGAGCGTTTTGCCGGTGCCGGGCGGGCCGTAGAAAAGCACACGGTAGCCGGGTTTCAGCTTTTTTCCCATCCCCCATTCCTTCATCAGCGTATCATGATGCTTGATCCAGCTTTCCAGTTCATGCACCTGCCGCCATACGCTTTCCGGCAGCACGAGGTCGTCCCATTCCATTTGCGTGGTAATGTGCTCCGCGGGGAAATGCATGCCGGGTTTCGGCAGCGCTACTTTGCCGGTGGTGAACACTTCCGCGTATTCGGTGTCCAGCATCAGGCGGCCGCTCAGCGCGGGCTCGCCGGTGCGCACTGCCTCGAGTGAAAGGATGTGATGCCGGAATAAAAAGCTGGCATCGGAGAACAGCGTCAACAACGACAACCTTGCCATGGGATCGGTGCCGGCCAGCAGGAACAGCGCGGTTTCGCCGGTAGGCAAGGTGCCGCGGTGGTGCTGCCCCTTGATGCCGCCGAACTCCGGCAGCTCGCCGCCCTGCGGCAGGAACTGCTGCATGATGTTGTCGTAGAAGCCGGTCAGCACATGCGGCGCCAGCGCCGCCAGCACAACGATCATCTCCTCGCGCGAAGGCAGCGAGTGACGCGCGAACCGCGCAAAGGGCGTTTCATCGTAAGGCTGCGGGGGACTGAGATCATACTCCACCGGCGGGCCGTTCTGCAAATGCATGGCGAGCCGGCCGGTCACGAAGCGCCTGAAATAATCCAGCGCCGTCACCAGGTAATTCTCTGCCTGCCCGTTGCCGTTGATATGGCCTGTTAATTCTTTTTTTATCCGCGTTGTTTCCATTATGCATGATTTAAGCTACTGCCGTTCCCTCCGCTGAAGGAACAGGCAACGGAAAATCTCCCATCGGCGCCACGCGCTGCCGCAATCCCGCGCAGTATTCGGGGCTTACGCCATTACCCTGGCAGGCGGCCAGTGTTCCGTGCGCCACATCGTGGCCCACGGTACCGCTGGAAATATGCCACAGTTCATGCGCGAGGGCATTACAGTTGGTATTGGGATTGTCCCGCTGGTTCGCGGCGATCACGGCGTAGGTACGGCCGGTGTAGGTGGCGTCAAAGCGGTTGTCTACCGTTACGCCGCCGCCGGAATCGGCTACATTGTCCACTACCAGGATGGGAATGCCCCTGCTGCCGTCGAAGGTATTGCCTTCGCCCAGCGCCTGTGCTTCTTCGAGGTAGCTCCAGGTGCCGTCGCCATGATCGTCCAGGAAAGTGAAGTCGCCGCCGCCGCGCAGGAGCGTCCAGTTGAATTCGCATTTCAAGCGCAGGCAGCAGTTATTCAGGATGGTGCGGGCGCCGTTGATCTGGTCCCTGATCCAACGCATGGTGGCCCTGGTGGCGCGCCTCCTGAAGTAAAAGGTGATCCAGAAATCGCGGATACCGCCATCGCAGCTGTCACAGGCGCCGTCGCTGCAGGAGCGTTGCACGGCATGATCGGAAGCGCCTTGCACGGATGCATTATCATTGACGGAGCGCTGCCCAACACGGCCTGAAGCGCCCTGCTGCACCACATGCGTCAGCTCATGCGCCAGCAACTGCCTGCCGGACGCGGAGTGCGGTGCATACTCGTTGGTATTGAAATAAATGTCGCTACCGGTCGTGAACGCCTTGGCATTCAGATCACGGCTTAACTGCACCGCATCAGCATCCGTATGTACGCGCACATTACTGAAATCCGCGCCGATGCGCTGCTCCATAAAATCTCGCGTTTCGCCGGGAAGCGATTGCCCCCGGCCTTTGCGGGACTGTATCGACTGCTCCACGGAAGGATGCACAGCGCCACCGCCATCGCCGCTCTTGCGGTGAACGGACGTAATGCTGTCTGACAAAGGTTTACGGTGCGCATGTTTTTCCTCATCCTCCTTTTCACATGCCGCGCACTTTCGCTGCACCTGTGTATCCGGCATCCGCATCACCCTGTCCGCCATCGCGTCTGCTTCCTGCTCGTGCGCGTCACCGGGACTGTTCACCGTCAGCTTTGGCTGCACAATGGTATGCGTGCCGAAAAAATTTCCGTGGCATGTTTGCGACGGGGTATTTTTCTTTTCTGATAACAGGTTTGCGGTATGCATAAAAAACTGTTTTGAAGGTAAACGCTATCTGTCAAGGTCAAACTGAAGGTTCACACCCAGCAAGTGGGTATACGGACTATTTCCCAGCACATCTATCAGGCCCGTGTAATTCACACCCGCACTGAAGCCGCTCCACCGCACGCCTACCGTGGCGCTTAGCGGAATGTTCAGTGATTCCGGGCGGCGGGGATCTTCCGGATCGTACAGCAGGCCGGTGCCGATATCCACATACAGCGGATGCGCAAGACGGTTCAGGCTGAAATCCAGCGTGGGGCCGAACATGAGATTGCCGCTGCCGGTGTTCAGCATCATTTCAAATCCCGCGCGGGGTGTGACAAGCCCGAGAATGTCCGAACTGCCGATCCTTCTGCTCAGCCGCAGGTCTATCACAAATTCGGGGTCTTCCGACAACGTGATGGCCGGCGTAATGCCTAACTGCGTCACAGGGTTCGCGAGGGCGCGTGATGAAAATCCTTCCGGCCGGTAGATGCATCCTTCCAGCTCATTGCTGATGAGATCAGCAAAATGCTGGTAATGCCGCGGGCGCACATCATCGCCGGAATGCATGATGGAAGTCCGGTCGCTGTGGCCGAAACCGAGCGCTGCCCAGCCTACATATTCATCGGTAATACCGAGCGTATGCCCGAATTCATGCGCGATCCGCTGCTGCGTTTGCGCACCCATGTTCACGGGCACATCATGCGTATCCGCCAGCGTGATGGTGCGGGTGGGCTGATTGGTGAATCCGGTGGTGCTGGATTGTTCCACATTCACGTCAAAGCCATGCCTGTCCCGGCGCGGTTCGTTGTGATTATTGAGATTTACGTTCACGTCCACGCCGGATGCGCTGCAGGGGCAGCCGGAAGATGTTCTCAGCTTGTGTTTCCGCGACCAGACGGTTTCTACCTGGTTTTCCGCCGCGGTCATGTAAGCCGTTTGCTGTGAGGCATTCATGGAAGAAGGGAACTGATAGTACCAGTCCTGGCTATAATTCAACGTACAGGCCGCATCATCGAACTGGTAATTGCCGGCATGGTCCTCCCCGCTGTGAACCGTACGCTGGATCACAGCGGGAGGCGCCTTGCCGAAGAAACCGGCATGTTCATGCGCGGGCGGAAAGAAGCTGCCGTTCTTTTGCCGGGAGCTGCTTTCCGCTGTCGCGCTTTTTCTATGAATGGTCTGTTCCATGGATGTTAGCTTCTTTTCAAGCTGCAGCCTGTTTCATCTACATTACTTCTTCTTTTTCCTTGCCGCCAGCCAGATGAGCAACAGGATGATCAGGAGGATGATCCAGATGCTCCACGCCGGCAAGCCGAGTGATTTCAGCCATTCGGTGATCTTGTCGATAATGGAACCGGACTTGCCCGCATCCTCCAGGCGGCCGGTATGAATATCCTGCCCCGCGACGGACAGCGTGGTGTTCGCGTCTATCTTGCCGGAGAAGGTGATCACGTAGCTGCCGTCCTGGTTATCCTGCACTGAATCGATCTTTATTTCAGGATTGCTGACGGAGAACGCATTGCCGTAGCCGGGGCCCAGCAGGAAGCCTTTATAGGTAGTAACCGGTTTGATGGTCATTACCAGGATGCCGTTGTTGATGGTGGTGGAAATGGACGATTGGGCCGCGTCGATGCCGGCGAATGTGGTGTAAAAGCTTTCCGCATGGATACGTTCGATGGTGCCGCCCGCGGAATCTACCGCTTTGACGCGGATGAGCAGGTTGTAGGTACCGGATACCGTCAATCCGTCGAACGTACCTTCGTATTTGCCGTTCGATGTATGATTCAGCGCAAAGGTGTTCTGTGATTTGTTCAGCAGCGTATTCCGGAAGGCGCTGTCGTTCGCCATCAGCTGATCAAACTTCTGCTGGCCGGGCGATCCTGCGTCCTGCGCAGTGGAGAGCTTGGCCGTGAACGGATTCGTTCCGAGCATGTTGCCGATATCGCCGCCCGGACCGATGACTACGCCTTCCACCGTTGCATTCTCGATAGCATGCCCCAGCCAGTCCAGCTGCATGGTTACCGGGTATTTATCCTGCACCTTCGGGCGGAGGTTACCCAATGTTCTGTTCATGTGGAAGTAGTGATCATCCGCAAAAGAGCTGAGCTGTACGCTGCTCACTTTTGCAATGGAATCGGACATCAGCACTTCCCATTTCCCCTGCGGGCTGAGCGGTGATTCGCCGCTGTTGAAATAATATGTAAGGAGAAGACTGTTGGTGTAGTTACCCGAATAACTCGGTTTAGCCCTGAACGTTACATTCACGCCGTCCTGCAATACCCTCATCTGGTAGATCGCATGCAGCAGCTGGTTGATCTCGAACTTCCGGTCGAACCGGAATTCCAGCAGCAGCTTGTCTACACGGTTGTTCAGCGTGAATTCCTGCAGCTTTTGCATGCCGCCGCCGGGAGTGATCTTGGTATTGGTACGGGCGATGAGCTGCGGGCTGGAACCTGCCAGCATGGAAGCAAATACAGCATCGAAGGCCGCATCGAGATCGAGGCCGGTTTCTGAGTGATTGTAAGTGGCGAATGTATGTCCCGCGAGGTTCTGCAGCATTTCGTTGAGGTTGCCGGGCGCATGCAGGCCAATGGTGAACATCTTGGGGCTGCCGGGTGTATTGGGGATGGGCGTACCGCCGATGTTCTGGCCGTCGTCGCTTACTTTCGGGTTCTGATTCTGTTCACCGTCGGTGAATACTACAATGCTGCGGCCTTTGTTGGCGTCAGACAATTTTGTCTGCGATACCTGGATGCCTTTGCCAAGGTTCGTCAACCCTGTCGGGTTATTCGCCATCAGGTCTGTGGTGATGGTATTCTGCACACCGGCGTTCACGGGGATGAATCCGTTGCAGCAGGCGGAGGCGGGCGTTACGTCCGTATCGAAATAGGTAAGGCTGATCTGATCAGCCGGGCGGTTGAGCGCCTGGTATTTGTTCACGAAGCTGCCTACGGCATTTTTCAATGCCTCCCAGCGCGTCATGGTAGACAGCGAAAGGCCCATACTTCCGGAGCGGTCCAGCACCAGCACCACCTGCAAATCTCTGCTGATGGTCACTTCAATCACGCGGTTGCGGGTAGCGGAGGCATCTTCATTGGTCACAACGAGAGTAAAGGAAAAGGTGCCCGTTGCGGTAGGTGTGCCGGTGATCTTCACGGTTTCCGCGTTGGTAATGGGAGCGCCGGGGTCTGCCGGTAATTCCACCGTTAAACCTTTCACCGTAAATCCCCGGGGTGTTTCCACATATCCGGGCACGCCGGCGGGCTTGTCGTTATAATCCCACAGCACCGTAGCCGCGGCGCCCTGCACACCAATTGTTTTAGGCGTACCGGCTGGGATGTTCACGCCAAAAGGCAGGGAAAAGGGATATGGCGGCTCATCCGCATTGATATTGATCAGCGCCTGCGCGCTGGTCAGCAACGGAGCCAGCAGTACAAACAGGAACAATAAACATTTGACTTTGGTCTTCATGATATTTGATTTTTATTTTTTTAAATCCATGTAACATGCAGCATTTGCTTCATCCAGGGCAGCTTCACAACGGTGTATCCCCAGGGCAGGCGGGACAGCAGCACGTCCTGCGCAAGGGGTTCTACGTGCAGCAGGTATTTGCCGCCCGCGGGCAGCAGCTTGCCATCCCGTTGCAGGAAGCCTTCCTGCAGGCCATCCGGACTGGTATTGCGCAAAGCGTTCCAGTGATGGATCACAGCCTGCAGTAATTCCCGGCAGGCGTTCTCTTCTTCTTCCGTTAACGGAGGTTCCGCGGGAATGGGCGTTTCAGGGTCCAGCCCCGCGAGTATCTTCAGGAAAACGAGCCGGTATTCATGCAAGCCTGTTTCGCCGAAAGCCAGCCGGGACAATAACTGCAGTGCTCTGAACGGGCTTTGGGCAGAGCGCCACTGCTGATCTTCCCACAAACCTGTTATGCGGAAGAGGGTTGCCAGGAAAGGATGCAGCAGCACCATGCCGGCGGCCTGTACAAAAAGCGCATCTTCTTCTTTTGGTTTTTCACCGGCGGATTTTCGCTGCGTGGACTGGCTGGCGATGTCCGCCATTATCTCTTGCATTTTTGCTTCCTCCGTTATATGCTCCGGTGTTTCCAATGGTGCTGTCCTTTCCGGCAGGGCGCTTTGCGTTTCGGGTCCGGCGTTTGGGGCTGCGTGATCCTGCCATGCTGTTGTCTCGTCCCGGTAATCCCGCAATGCGGCAACGTGTCCTTTCAATATGGTATCCTGCCCGCACAGAGTTATCATCAATTCCGCAATCTTCAAGCTAAGCGCATTTCTTCCGCCCGCTGTTTTTTCCAGCAATAAAGGCAGTTGCATGCTGCCGGCGGATTCCATCCACATCATCCAGAAATATTGGTGGATCAAGGGCCGCAGCGCAGGGAAGGATGCCAGCGCAGGCAGTAATATCTTCAGCTGCCGTGATCCTTCATCCCCTTTCATGTCCAGCAATTGCAGGCATCCGCCTATCCATTCCGCACTGAAATGATTGCTGATCCTGATCCTTGCCGCCGCTGAAGTTTGCAATGTTTCTTTCAGTGTTATCTTTCCGCGTTCATGCAGGGAGCGCAGCCAGTTCAGGTTAAAAAGTTCATCCAGGAACTCCGGGTGGCCGTGCATTCTGTGCCACCAGGGAAACCGGCCGGTAGCGAGGAAACTGAGCAGTATCTGCTGTACGGCCTTTGTTTCGGAAAGGCGTACAGCAGATGGTTTGTCTGTTGCCGGAAGGCTTTGCGCAGACGGTCCCGGTTCATTAGCATGATCATCATACTGATCATGTTCCATGATTTCATGCGCACCGGCCAGTTCCTGCAACTTCCTGCCCAGCACCTCTTTCAGCTTGCCATATGCCTCCTTTTCAAATCTTCCTGTTGCAAAAATGCCGAGGTCTATTTCCAGTTTTTCAATAACAAGATGTTTCCCTTTCAATGGAAGCTCATCAAAACAGGCTTCTATGCAAGGTTTGACGATAGTATGCAGATAATGCGCGGCGCGCTGCTCCCATTCAAGGTTCACCTTTGAACTGGCGGCGCTTAGCTCAAATACCTGCCGCTGGATGATATGTGTTGTTCTATCCGGCATTTCAGCTTTCGAGTGCGGTATAAATATTATTGAGTACCAAAGCCAGCTGGTCACGGCGGGGCGCAATGTTTGCTTCTACCGGTTCGTCTACCAGGTATTCAGCGAGCCAGGCGCGGTACTGTGTTTCAAAGTTGTTAAAGCTGGCATCCGCGTTGGTGACGGGGGTGCCGGGCAGCGAGCTGTCTACCCACAATATCCTTGGCATGATGTGGGCGGGACAGGCTTTGCGGACCTGTTGTTCGGCCAGCTTTCTGAATTCGGGATCTCTCCACCCTTCCGGCTGCGCCGGTTGGCGGGGGCTTCCGGCCACGGCGAAATTGCGGGCGTAGCCGGAGGGGAACACGAAGCTGATCTGGAAGGACCAGGCATCGGGGGTTTCCGTCATGTTGAGCACAGCGGGATGCAATGGCAGGTGTTCCACGAGATAAAATCCCTGCATGCTGAACAGCCGGAAAATATGCGTCCATATGCGCAGCATTGCTTCTCCCGCCAGCTCGCGTGTGGCGTAGTCCAGCGGCGCGCGGGCCAGCACGGTGCCATCGGCGGCCAGCAGCATCACCTGGAAAATGTTGGGCGCGGGGTGCTGCACTTCATAATTCGTAACGTCCGCGCCGCGGCTGATCGCCATTTGAATGCCCGCCTGCGCTGCTGCTATGGCCAGCGGGTCTGTGGCAGCCGTGTAATCTACCTGGCCTGTCAGCAATTCATCGCCGTTGAACGATGGTTCTTCCCATAGCCTGAAACGCTTGCGGATGGGGGGATTCGGCGGTTGATCAAATACTTCGAAATAATCGGTCGTATTATGCACGACCATTCTTCTTTCCTTCACAGCAATGCCGAGCATATGGTACAGCCTTTCTTCCAGCGGTGTTAAAGCAAAGCTTGTCCAGAGCTGTATGATGTCTTCCACCATGTCTGTGATGCCCGTTGCCGCCAGCGCGGGAGAGGCAAACAGTTCTTCACTCTCGGCAATGAAAGCGGTATCCGCGGGCGTTCGTTTGATGGTCAGCCGCAGGTCCGCGCCATCGGGCCTTGTATCGTAATTACCGGCAACGGTAGCCAGTGAACAGGCTTCCACGGCCTGTCTTCTGCAAACAACGGCTGAAGGGGAAGGCGCCGCGCTGCGCAGTAAAATAATTCCTTCCGCGTCCGTGATCGTCCATATGAAACCTGCCGCTGTGCTTTGTATCTGCAGCAACCTGTCCGTGCGCCAGAGCGGGTTCCCATATGCCTGCGCGCGGTCCCGGTTCAGTACCGGCAGATCATGCAGGAATGCGGATTTGGCCCTGATCAGCTGGCGGGATGCGGTATTGCGTTGCGCTGCCTGCCTCGCCAGCAGGGTGTTCAGCGGCAAGGCCGCGCTGTCCGGCACAACAGACGCTTTATGGTAAGCCAGCGCGGCGGTATCGTACATATCTTCCCCGAAAACGGCGAGCAGGTGGTTCAGCACACGGTTGCGGCGCGCGAGGAACTGCTCGCGGCTTTCGCCGGACTGCGCCAGCGCTGACACATAACCGTTGTTCGCATCCTGCCGGAAGTCGTCCCAGGTGGTAGTCAGCGGATCAAAGCTGCGGAGCAGCTTCGCCACGTCCGGCAGCTGGTACAACGGCGGGAGGAAAAGCGTTTGCTCCAGGTCGGGGTCTGAAGAAAAGTAGGCGTTGATATTCGATAGCTGTCCCGCGAGTCCCGCGGTCAGCTGTTCAAAAAAGAACATATACCCTTTCAGCTGCAAAGCCAGCGCTTTTCGTTCATCCGTCACCGTTTCCGGCAGGCCGGCTTCTCCCACGCCATATACAAGCGGCAGGTCGTTCTGAATGGGATAATAATCTCCGGTAGCGTATTGCCCGCCCACCGGGAGCGGAATATCTTCAAAGCTGGTGGCTTCCTGCAGCAACTCTGCCGCTTTCTTCTCTTCCACCAGCTCTATCACACGTTGCAGATCGTATCCGGCTTCCACGCCGTTGCGGAAGAAGGTGATACGGGATTTGGTGAGGCTGAGCCTCGGAATGTGCCGCTGGCTTTCCACGAGGTGCAGGCAGTCGCGGGCATTGGATGTAACGGGACGGTTGTCCAGGTAATTCGCCAGGCTGAGATTGCGCACCGCGGCGATGTTGCGGGCGCTCACATCTTCGCGCTGGATGATGTCTGTGCCGCGCTGGTCCCTTTGCTGAAGGATGAGGCGCAGCATGTCTGAGGTGTACAGTACGTCGGGGAGGCTGGTGGCGCTGAGGGAGCCGTCCTGCAAAAAGCCGGCATCCATGGAAGGGCCTTCAAAGACCTTATCCGGGGAATGGTTGGCCAGCAGATCGCCCAGGCTGCTAAAATGGTTGACGGGCGCCACAAACCGGTCTATGCTAAAGAAAATGTCCGCCAGCAGGTCTTCCAGCAAAACGCCGGGGTTCACATCAATGATCGCTGAAACCGCGATCTCCTGCAGGTGCACCGCTTTATAATCAAAGAAGTCCTCGCAGAGGTTCCGGTAATCTTTCAGGTACCGGCGTACGCTGCGCATGGCGTTATTGGCGTCGCGCACGCGGTCGTTGAAGCGGTTCATCAGGGCGAGGTCGGTGGGACCGTTGTCAATGAGGGAAGTGAGCACGTCGCTTATTTCCGGGAGAATAAGGGGCAGTTCCGTCAGCGGATTTTCCATCGGCGTTGTGACCTGTGCCACCACCCATAAAAGCGCCGTCGCGGCGGGACCAACGGGTGGTTGATAGTCTACATTGATGCGCGCGAAATAGGCGCCGCTGCCTTCAATGAGGTTCCATTCATTGCCGGAACTCATGTCGAAGGTCACATTGGTAAACGTAACGTCTTCGCTGAAGGGGCGCGCGTCCGCATCATCCCAATACGGGAAAGCAATATCCACATTATAATCCGCCGCTAACGCCGCCGGATGCACGACAATGCTGTACGTGCTGCTGTTCAGCGCGGCTTCTTCAAATTCGAGCAGCACGCTGTACCTTCCGCGCGGATCTGTGCTCAAGGGGAACAGCCAGGCGTTCTGCACCAGCGGGTGATCTATCAGTACTTTCCGGAAGTCGCGCAGGGCAATGGGTGATACCGGTAATATTTCGGCGGCGCTGTAAAACTGCTGCCGGTGGCCGGAAATATCGCTGGCCACCAGGTCGCGCATATCCATGCCGCTTCGCAATCCCATTTCGGTGATGGCATAACAGAACGCTTCCAGCAGGGTAATACCGGGGTCGTGGAGATTGTGGTCTGTCCAGCTTTCTGCGGCAACAGCGCGCAGGAACTGCATGCCTTCTTCGCGAAGGAAAGCAAAGTCCTGGCTTTTCATTGCCGGGGGCGTAACAATGATGGGGGTTGCTTCGGCCATGGGGTTATTGTTTTTGACGGGCTGTTTCCAGTTGCGCTTCCAGTTCCTTTACGCGCTGCGCCAGTTCCTGTATGGCGTTTACCATCACGTAGGTCAGCGCGTTACCGTTGTACATCAGTACATCGTCTTTTGCTTTTTCGTTATCCTTTATTTCTCCGCCGGAGATCATGTAAGGAAATATCTGCTGCATCTCCTGCCCGATGATCCCTACTTCTTCATGATCAGCGGGTACATTCGGCAGCTTGTCGTATTTAAAGCGAACGGGGCGCACCTGCATGAGCTTGTCCAGCCCGTCGTCAAATTCCTTTACATCCTTTTTGTAACGCACGTCGGACAAAACGGTCCATACATTGCCGTTGAGTGTTTTGCCGGCGTCTCCGTTCACCTGCAAGAGGTGGTTGTTGGTAGCGCCGGGCAGCGTTGCGTTGTTACCGATCACCACAGGCCCCGTAGGGGCAACGAACAAACGGGTGGTGGTGCGGTTGTGCGTGATCGCGATAGGCTGACCACTGGGCGCATTGAGCGCTACATCGCCCGCGGCGCCCTGGCGCAGCGCGAAGGCGGTATTGCCGCCGCTGTGGTCCGTATGGCTGAATTGCGCGGATGTGGCAAAGGCGCCGTTGCCGTTCGCCACTACGGCATTCCCGAATTTTACACGGTCCGCGGGCGCTGCGTTGTTGCCGAGTGTGACTTCCAGCCGGAAAGCAGGGGCGGCCACAAAGTTGCCGATGCCCACGTTGCCGCCGTTAAATGCCACGCTCGGGCCGCCGGCCACGGGCTGAAACGCACCGCCGCCGCCACCGACGTTATTGAACGTACCGCCGTCGAACACCTGGAGATTTCCGCTGTTGAAACGGATCGTTCCGGGCACGCCTGTTGCGGGATTGCCAAGGTTCACGCCGCCGGGGATATTCAGGTTGTTGTTCGCATCAACATTCACCGAGTCATCTATCTTGGTGACAAATGAATCTATGAGGTCGCCAAAGTCCGCGCCAGTGGGACGTTCACCGTCTCCGAACTGCTGTTTTAAATAAGATTTGCTACGTTCTGGCATGATTGAAATTTTTAACTATTATGAAATGGGTACAAAATCAAGTCCGATGATCATTTGCCCGATACCGATCTGCTGTGTGCCGGTGCAGACCTTGCTGCCCGCCTGCAAAGCTTCTATGCGGTGCGTGCTGTTGGATACGAGGATGGTATCCGGTCTTGTGGCGGCGGCGATCTCCACGGGTATGCCTACTACAAAATCCACGCTGATGGTTTTGCCGATGCTGCCGCCGATGGTAGCTTCCGGCGTATTGCCGATGATGAAGTCCAGCCCTATTTCCATATCTCCGATCCCTCCGCCCAGGAAGCTCTCTCCCTCATGACGGTGATACAGCTCGAAGTCCGTTACATGGTCCACGTACTCCCTGCCTTCAATGAAAGCCAGTATCTCGGAGGCGTGCACCTTTCCGCCGAATACGATATCGCGTCCTTCTTCATAGGCCCAGGGGCTGAGGAATTTCTTGATCTCTTCATTCAGCACGGTGGAATAATATCCCGGATCAAATTCGGGATGGAAGCTCACCTTGCAATCCACCAGCAATGTTTCATAGCTGGGGTTGGTCACGTGCACATTTACAAAAGGCGATACATAATTCGCGCGGATAAAATCGCTGATCTCCCGCAGGTGGTTCTGGTTCACCTTCGGTTGCAAAGGATCGCCGGTGGGGCGTTTGCGCCAGTCGGGCACCACCACCATCCGCACGTCGCCGGGGCGCAGGGACTGGTCGGTATCGGAATGCGGCAGGCATTTTATTTTGTATATCCCGGGATAGGCTTCCAGCACGAGGCGTTCATAATCCCATCCTGACACCCCGCGGTTCCTGTGCCGCAGCCTTTCGCTCACGCGGCGGTAAAATGCGTCGTCCGCTTCAGCGTTATGCCCACCGAACGAAGGGAAGGGCTGCATCACTTTTTTGATGGAAGGTATTTTCACCACCAGCTTGCTGATCGTTTCCGGCGGCAGCGGCGCGGAGAGATGCGCTTCATATCCGCGCGCCTGACCGTCGGGCAATACCAGCTTTGCCCTGGCGGCTTGTGTGTTGATCTTGCTGAAAGCCGCGGCGCCCTGGGGGTTGTCGTCCACACTCACCCTGATCCACCGCATGCCCGCAGGCATCAGGCTGTGCGCTTCCGTGGCGTCCGCGCCGATGTTCACACGAACGATGCCCGGCTTCTGGAAACCGCCGGTGCTTTCTTCCTGTATGTCCGCCGCTGCAATGCCGCGCCAGCGGTTGCCTGCGAGATAGCTCCAGCGGAGGTCACCGGAACGCAGTAATGCTTCGCCTTCCACGCTGCCTTCTTCTATCTGGAAAAGGAAAGACACCGTTTGCGGCACCGCCGCCTTTTCCAGTCCGATGTACAGCGCGCCCTTGCCGGGTTGCGGTGCTATCAGCAGGGCCGTGTCGCTTTTGGCGGTTTCACCGGGACCGAACACGTCCTGCATAAAATACTGGTCGATGCCGTTCGGATCATCCGGTTTAAAAACATCTTTGGCGGTATAGTTCAGCTGCACCGATCTCAACACAGGCGTGTAGGGCGGTTTGGGCAATTCGGGTTTGGGGCCGATGTTGTTGTACTGGCTTAACAGGATCACCTGCTGCGTGTATGCGAAGGGGAAAGTCTTATGGCCGAATGCTTCAAAAGGCGCTTCCACCGGCATGTTCCCCAACCCGGACCGTGTGGGGCCGGTGAGCACCAGGCGGACAAACCCCTGGTTGACCTTATTGTCGAACCCGCCGGAAAGCTGCAATGCGGGATCCCGTTGAAACGGTGTGTTGACCGTTTGCGTGGTAAAAGAAGTTTTGTTCACGCCTACCAGTTGCGGCAATGCGGTGCCGACGGGATTGAACAGCGCTTCATTGTTTACCAGCCTTGTATTCCAGTTGCGGTTCGATAAAATATCCATCGCCGTGGAAAAGGCGGAATGCGCGATCTGGTTATTGCCATAGTTGGCATATTGATCGATGAAACTTTCGGGCGGGTCCTGCCATTCGAGTGTTACGCCTACCGAAGTGAGCGTTTTGGAAAAGGCTTCCTGGCTGCCGACGTACAGGTTGTTCAGCACCATGGGCGCGCTGCCGAAGGGAAGCACAGGTTTGTCTGACGGCTGAACGGACTGGTCATTTTGCAGGATGAGGTTCTTCATCCCTTTTACTTCCACTTCAATGCCTACATTTTCCACTTTCAATTGTGACAGCACTTCCATCATATACCGCTCCGGTTTCAGCAGCACGCGCAGCACCGGCCATTGCGTGCTGTAAGCGCCCTGGTGCACCGCTTCGTTATAAGCGGTAACAGCGGGCAGCGATTCGGGGATGTCGATGGACAGTTCGAGGGTGAAGGGATTTTCCACGTCGGGGTCCTGCACCAGTACGCCGGGGACCAGTTCTGCTTTCAGCGTAAGGTTATCCGTGATCCATCCTTTCTCTCCCGTCAGCGCTACGTTCAGCATGGAGGTGAGCACGAGCTTCGGAGAGGTGAAGCCTTTGAAGGAACGCAGCTGAATGCTCATGCGGATGCTGCGTGTGCCTTCCGCCAGGAGGAGGTTGGGAGATGCTACGGCCCATCCCAGCGATGCGGGCGTCATTGTTCTTAATTCCGGTGGCAGCGGGAGCTGTGCGGAGCCGAACGGGCGCCAGGCGGTGAGGGTGTTGTTCAATACTTTGGCGGCATCGTCCGCTTTAAAAACAATACGTTTGCCGGTAGGGTTAGCATCTGTGTAGCTCGACCTGATCATGCTCACCACCGCATGCGAGATCACCTGTTCGCTTTCCAGCGCATACCGCAAAGGCAATCCTGCAGCCGTTTTACCGGCATCCAGCAAAACACCCGGTTTCACCAGTACCGGCTGCGCGTTCTTGCTCAGCTCAAACAGCACATGCACTTCGTCCGGTGTGGGTGCGCTTCTTTGCAGGCGCAGCACTTCTTCGTAATAATAGTCCAGCCGCTTTTTGGTGAGCGTGTTCAGGTCATCCTTGGCGTAAGCGTATATTTTCAGGAATGCGAGCAGCAGGGCGAGGTGCGGGGAAAGGTCCTTCTTCACCGCGAGCATCGCCAGCAGTTCGCTTTCGGAAATGATGCCCGCGCTGTTGCGGAACTGCTCGAAGAAAGGCCGCCAGTCGCCCTGCGGGAGGTTGTTGCGGTCGTAATATCTTATCTGCGCGGCCATCTCGTCCACGAAGCGGAGCAGGTCCGTGGTGCTGCGTCCGTCTATCTTCACGTTGGCGGGGTCCAGCGCGGGCTGCGGGCGCAGCGACTGGTTCACTCCGTCTGTGGCGAGCAGGTACTGGTAGATATTTTTACTGGTAATGGTCATTTTACTTTTCAGTTAGATAGAACGGGAATACCAGGTTGTTTCTCTTGTTGGTGCTGCGAACGGTGTAGTCTACACGAATGCTGATCTTCCCGGATTCCATCGCGTCCGGCAATACCCGCACTTCATTCAGGTTCACTCTGGGCTCGTACATCAGCAGCGCCGTTTCAATTTCCTTTTCGATGGCGGTGGCGGAGGATGTGCTCAGGGATTCAAACAGCCAGCGGTCGCGCTTCCAGCCGAAGGCCGGCTGCATGACGCGCTCTCCCAGCTCGGTGGACAGCAGCAGGCTGATGCTGCTGCGTACGCTTTCTTCCGCTTCCAGCATGACTACTTCTTTTTCGAACTTGTCGAATACCGGCGGGAAGCTCCAGCCTTTTCCTAAAAATGCTTTTTCGTTTGCCATAGCTTGCTGTTTTAAAAAATCACCCAATAAGCACCGTCGGGCAGCCCACTACGATAGATCCCCCGTGCGCCGTGCTGTCTCCCATTCTCGCGGCGGGCATGCCACCGATCAGCACTGTGGCCGATCCCATCACCACGCTGTCCGGCGGGCCGGTACAGGTGAGCATGTCACCCATTCTCAATGCGGGCATACCGCCGATCAGCACCGTGGTTCCGCCGGGAGGCAAGGCGGGGCCGCCCACGTGGGGCACTGTTCCTGTTACCATCGGGCATACATGCATGTCGCTTACTCTTGCTGCGGGAGGCATATCTCGTCAGTTTATTTGTACAAGACTTCCTTTGACCACGGTTACCGCGCTGGAACTTACTTCCAGGCCCGCGGTGCCTTCCGCTTTGAATTGCGTGCCGGCTTTCAGGCCAAGGTCTGTCTGACTTTCCATTTTGATCGCTTTGGAAGCTTTGAGCGTAAGGTCGCCCGCGCTTTCCAGCGCTATTCCGGAAGACGACATGATGATGCTGTTGCCGTTCTGGTCCGTGATATTGATCTCGCCCTTGTCTTCATCCAGCACCAGCTTGTTCCCTCCGGGCGTATCGATCGTGAGTGTTTTTTTATCATCGTTGAAAAGGATGCGCATGCCGCTGCGGGACGTGTATCCTTTTTCGTGGTTATCATCGGCGGCGGTGAGTGGCGGCGCTTTGGCGCTGCTGTGCAGTCCGCCGAGGATCACAGGTTGCCGCGGGTCGTCATCGAGGAAGCCCACGAGCACTTCGTCATCTATTTCGGGGAGAAAAAAAGTACCGCGGTTGTCGCCGGCATCCAGTGTGGCCACGCGCGCCCAGGAGCCTTCGCCGTCCAGACCGATGGACGGAATTTTAATGCGTATGCGGGATTCCGAGGCCGGATCGCCTTCCAGCGCGGTGACGATGCCGGTGTGCAGGCCGTTGATGCCGGGCAGCAAAGCGGAGGCGGGGTGCGACTGGTCCATAAAGGTTTCTGCGTGCTGCTTCGGCGTTAATCCCAGCTGGAGGTCCGTAAGCCAGTTGCCCTGCGTGATCTCGTGCCTTGCGCCGCTGATCCAGGCCATGCCGTTGAAGCGGTCGCCCAGCCCTTCTAGCGCTACGGTGATGCCGGGCAGGGCGGATGCGAAGCCCTGCACTTTTGCCCTTCCGCACATAAAGGCCATCCTGCTGCGGAGGAGTTTGGTATCGGCCCAGCTTTGCACTTCCTCTTCGCTGAGGGTGCCGGGCTGCCGCAGCACAAATTCTTCCGCGCCCGCGCCGGCGCTGACCGCTGCAGGATCGAGGTTGCCGGGGTTGGGCCATCCGGGATCGGCGGCTTCGGCTTCCAGGAGGTCCTGTGCGGCGGGGTCCCAGCTTTGCGCTTTCACGCCGCCGTATTGCTGCAATCCATCTATCTGCATGTCAAACTCGATGAGATTGGTGCCGAAGCGCAATGTAGCGTCCGCAGTGGCGGCTACCGCGGGTTTGATGATATCCACCTGCCCGTCATGCGCCACGCTGATAAAACCTACAGACCCGATGCGGCTCATGAGGAAGTCCCAGTCCGTTACATCGTATTGCACCATCCCGGCGTGCGTAACGGGCGTATCTTCAATATCTCCACTCAGGCCGAAATTGCCGAGCAGCGTAGCGGCGATGTCGCTGTCTTTCTGATCTTCAAACAACGCGCTGTTGCGCGCCACGGTCATCAGCACCGCCTTGTCCCTGCACTCCACCTGCAGCTCCGTACGCATCAGCCGCGCGCGCAGGGAATGGCGGGTAACGATGCCTGAAAAGATCATTTCGTTGATGCCGTGATAGCCGGCCAGTATCTCAATTTCATTGCCGGGCACAAAGAACGCGGCATTGCTGACGGCCCAGTCCATCTGCATCACGTCGCCATCCTCGATATTGATCGTTGCGGAAGGAATGCGGTTGGCTTCGGTATGCACCACGATCGAGCGGATGAGGGTGCCGGACGGAATATCTTCACCGTTCACCCGGATGGTCCACGTCACCAGGCTGGTATCCTGCTCTATCGGTAGTAATGCGGTTTCTGCCATGATCATTGTTTTTTAGCCGGTGGAAAAGTGATGTCGCTGCCCTTTCTCAGCCTTCTGAAATCGTAGAGCTTGTTCGTTCTTGCCACTTCGATGTAGTATTCCGGTTTGCCGTAGATCTCGTGCGTCATCAGCGGGAGCGTATCGCCGGCGATCACCGTGCGCTGATGTGTGAGGTCGGGCGATTCCTTGCCCTCCTTGTTTTCGCGGAGAATGTCCGAGATCGCGCTCTGGAAAGACACCTGCGCTTCCACCCGCAGGGGCGTGCCGTTCACGTCGAACAGTTTGTAGTTGAGCGCCATGCTGATCATCACGCAATCATAGATCTGCCGGCCCCATGTGATCTGCACCCAGCGCGGCCCGTGGCTGGCGGGATCGAAGGTGTAGACCACCTTCGAGAATTTGGCGATCTCCTTCATCACGTCATACTTTTCGTCGTCACTGAACAGATCCGCTACCGCGCCGGCGATGGGAATATTGTCCAGCGGCCCGGCGGGCGGCGGCACCACGCCGGTTCCATCGAAGATGATCGTGAAGCTCATGGAGGTGGGCGACATATTCGCCAGCTTCGGCGCGCTGTCAGACGTGCCGATGGCATCGCTGCGCTGGTAGTTGACGTTGTGGTTGATGGAATACGATTCGGGGTTGATCTGCACGGCGTACTGGTCTTCCTTGACGGTGCTCAGCACGCGCGTAGTGGTTCCCGGCACCGTGGGCCTGTAAGCCTGGATGATCATCTTCACGAGCTTTCCTCCGCCAAATATTGCGTCCAGCATTATCTTTCTTTTTGTTTTTCTAAAATTCGCATCACTTCTTCCGCGCATAATGCAATGATCCTTTGCAGCTCCCCTTCGCTGAGTCCGGCGCGCGGAGCGCCGCTGCTGCCGCCGGGCGTACCCGATGCGTGCTGCGGGGGATCTTCCACCCGCGCCCTGATAACAAGTTCTCTTACTTCAATGGGCATGACGGTTTGTTTTTACAGGCCGATGTTGATGTCAACGGAAGCGGACAATCCCGCTGCCAGGTCGAGCCCTACGCTGATGGGATCGTAGTATTTGAAATACTGGTAGCTCAGCACCAGCGTTTCCACTACTATTTCGTTGCTGCCCGCATTGATGCCTGAAACTTCCAGCCGTTTGGGGATGGCGTTGATCAGGTACCAGTTGTACAGCGGCACATGGTCCGCGTTCATCAGCGAGATGAGCACATTGCTGGGCTTGAAGCGGAATTCGTCGATCGCCTGCCGGGCCCAGTGCAATACGCCGGAGCCCAGGAACTTGCCGCGCTTCATGGTCACATCGCCATACTTCGTGCGGGTGGGCAGGTTGTGCGAGAAGCGATGCTCCCCGCCTTCCGCTTTCGTTTCCATTTCAATGTCCACGCTGAGGCCGGACACTTCCTGGAAGCGCACGTCGTTCGGAAACTGCGGCAGCACTTCAAACAGTACGAGGAAGTGGAAGCCGGGCTGCGGATAATCGAATGCTGACATCGGGATCAATCATTTTGGATAACGAGCCCTTCATGCGCGAGCTCAATCGTTTCAATCGCCACCTCGTTGCCGTCTGCCTTCAGGTCGGTGGACTGCACCTTGATGGGCCATGCGTTCTTCACTTTCCAGACCACCACGGGCTCGTGGCTTTCGTTGAGCAGGCTGATGGTGACGTTGCGGCGCTCGATGGTGTTGAGGGCTACCGTGTTCCACCAAACGAAGAAATCATTGTCGCCCTGGAACGTGCCGCGTTTCAGCGTGATGTTGCTGTACTTCTGCATGCCGGGCATTTTGATCTTGGTATACTCGGGGCTTGCGCCGTCGCGGTATTCGATCGGGTCGGTCTGCACATCCAGACCTGAAACCTCGGTAAAACCAATACTGGCACCACCCCATTCAACCTGGAAGTGGAATTTTGGAAGCGGATAGTTCGCCATAACTTATTGTTTTAAAATGTTAGGATTCCTGCATTTTGTGGGAGAAGCGGAGTACGATAAATTCCGCGGGGCGTACCGCCGCCATGCCGATCTCCACGATCAGCCGGCCTTCCAGTATGTCCTGCGCCGTCATCGTTTCACCCAGTCCCACTTTTACATAAAAAGCTTCTTTGGTGGTAGCCCCGGCCAGCGCTCCCTGCCGCCATTGCAGCGTGAGGAAGTTTTCTATCATGGCACGGATGCGTACCCATGTATTGGCATCGTTGCTTTCAAACACGAAAGGCTCCGATGCTTTTTTCGTTGACTCTTCCACGTAAGTAAAGAAGCGGCGGACGTTCACGTAGCGCCATTCGTTGTCGTTCCCCGCGAGCGTTCTGGCGCCCCATACGAGGATGCCTTTGCCGGTGAATGCGCGGATGGCGTTGATGGACTTGCCGGTGTCGTGCACGTTCAGGCTGCCCTGTTCCTGGTCCGTCAGCTTGCAGGCGGGCTCTACCACGCCGCGCAGGCTGACGTTGGCGGGGGCTTTCCACACGCCGCGCGTGCGGTCTGTTGAGGCATAGATCCCCGCCACGGCGCCGGATGGCGGCAGCAGGCTCATGTCTTTCCGGATGCGTTCGTATACCGCTTTGAAGAAAGGATGTTTGGCAAAAAGGTTCTTTTCCGCCTGGTCCGTCCGGAAAGCCGCATCCTGTATGAGCGCGGTGAACGCCTGCGCGATGGTATCGAACGCGGTCTGGAAGATGGGAGAATTGGCGGCCAGCTGCGCGGTCTGCGCCACGGAAGGTGTTGTGAAGTCCGTTGCGTCCGCGATGATCGAATCAACAGTCACGCCACCTATCCAGTCTTCCGTATCCAGCGAAACATATTCTCCGTTCACCTCATCTTCATCGCGGGTGGTGGAGATAGAGTTCATCACGTGGGTATTCTTTTCGAACTGGATGAGCCTGATCAGCTGATCACGCAGGCCGGTATCGGCTTCCAGCGAAGCCAGCAGCTGCACCAAACCCGGTGAATTGCCGGCATCGTCTTCGAGGTCGCGGAAGGCCAAGGCAAGCTGCTGTACAAAATCCATCATGGCGGTGAACAACGGCCTTACCTGTATTGCAGTGGTGGCAGCCATCACGGCTGCGCGCAGTTGTGCGAGGTGCGCGCTCAGCGGATTGTAGTTGCCCCTGTTGAGCGACACGGCGGTGACCTTTGAGAACACGCGCTGCTCTTCCGCCACACCCGCGCGCAGATCGGTGACAAGCGCATCCAGTGCGGGGTTCCCCGTCATGGTATCGATGGTGGCGTCGGGGATGACAACGGGTATGGCCTGGTTGTCTACAAAAGCGAGCTGTGAAAAACGGATGTCTTTCAGGTAGGTGGTGCTCAGCCAGGGATAGTAGACGGCGGCGTATTTGAGGTTCTCCGTCCCAACGCGGTTGCGGAATTGCGCGATGGGCGTGGTGGCGTGATCGGGCGCGCGGTATCCTTCCATCAAATCGAGGATGCCGAAACGGTCCTGCAAGCGGCCGCACTGGTCAACGATGGCCTGGTGCAGATTGCCTGCCTGCGGGAAGTCCGGCGTTCCGTCCGGGAGGCGGAGCGCCATCGCATCGGGACAAACGATCAGGGTAGGTTCGTCTACTTTTTCGATGGCCTGCAGGCCGCCGCGGAGCCCGGTGGTGTTATTGCCAAAGACCACTTCAGCGGCGTAGTTGCCAACGGCCACTACATAACAGGGGCCACCGCCGTTGTCGAAATAATGACGGATGGCGTCGAAGAGATAATACCTGCGGCCATTGACGGGCGTGATGTTCAGAATGTTGAAACCTGCGCCGGGGTCTACCTGTACGGTGTATGAAGCGGGGTCGTAAGCGCCGCCGAAAACGGTGGTGAAATCAAGCAGTGAAGTGAGGCGTATGGGTATGTTGATGAGCGTTGCGCCGGCGGTGTCCGCCGTTACCGCGGTATGCCCGATGAAGGCGGGGATGGCGGTGGCGACCGCCGCTACGGAAGGCGGGATCAGCTGCAGCTCTTCAACATATACGCCCGGGGTTTTATGATCCATGATCGATCGGCTTTAAAGATTAAGATTCCTGCATTTTGTGAGAGAAACGGAGCACGATGAACTCTGCCGGGCGAACAACTGCCATGCCTATTTCCACGATCATGCGGCCTTCGAGGATGTCCTGCGCGGTCATCGTTTGCCCCAGGCCCACGCGCACGTAGAATGCCTGCTCGGGTTTTGCGCCGGCCAGCGCGCCCGCGCGCCATTGCAGGATGAGGAAATTTTCTATCATGGCGCGCACTTTCACCCAGGTGTTCGCGTCGTTGGGTTCGAATACGAATGCTTCCGATGCTTTCTTGGTGGATTCTTCCACCATGTTGAAGAAGCGGCGGACGTTGATGTAACGCCATTCATTGTCGTTGCCCGCAAGCGTTCTGGCGCCCCATACGAGCACGCCCTTGCCGCTGAACGCCCTGATGGCATTCACGGATTTGCCGGTAGTGTGCACGTTCAGGTTTTCCTGCGTGGCATCGTCCAGCGCCACGGTGGGACGGTTCACGAAGCGGAGGCTGACGTTGGCGGGGGCTTTCCACACGCCGCGGGTGGAATCCACGGTAGCGTATATCCCCGCGATGGCGCTGCTCGGCGGCAATACCACGGGCATGGCGGTGATGGCGTTGCGAATATCGTGATAGAGCTTGTTCGCGCGGTGGTATAAAGAACGCGGCTCATCCGCCGGAGCGGGATTTTCGAGGCGCAGTACGGTGTTGGCGGGTACTGCAGCGCCGTCCAGCGTGCCGGTGATGGCAACCGTCGTTTCATCATAATTATAGCTGAGCGTTGTTTGCAGCTGCGGGTAGTAGGCCGCGCCGTACAACAGGAAATTGTTGCCGATCAGGGTGCGGATGCCGAGCGTGGCGCTGTCGATCACATCTTCCCCGCCGGGAGCGGAGTAGTCGAGGTGCCCGTTGAACACATCGATGATCGTAAAGCGGTCTTTCAGCTCATTGCATTGCGCGAGCGCGGCCTGGTACAGCTGGTAGAAATCGCCGCGGTCCAGCTGCAATGCGTCGGGGAAGACCAGCAGGGTGGGTTCGTCTTCCTTGCCGATGGCCGTCAGCCCCGCGGTATGTTGCAGGAGGGTGGGCGCAACATTGTCCGCACCGACGGATACGATGTAGCAGGGGCCGCCGCCGTTGGCGAAATACATTTGCAGGGAGTAGTACATGCGGTAGAAAGCGGCGGGCGCTGCGGGAGGGGTTTGCACGATGTTCTGCCCCTGCGGGTCTGTGTTCACCGCCGCGGTAAAGGTCTCCAGCCTGGCGCCGAATACCGATTCGTATTCCACGAGGGATTTGATACGCACGGGACGGTTGATCAGGGTATCTCCATTGAGCGTGGTATTCCTGGTATAGCCGATGAAGGCCGGAATAGCCGTTTCAACCTGCGCCACAGAGGGCGGAAACTTTGGCACCTCGTCGATGTAGACGCCGGGTGTTTTAAGGTCTGCTAAATTTAACATGAGCGGTTATTTTTTAATCATGAGCTTAAAAAATTGATACTGTATTCCCGGGGCTGCGGATCTATATGCCATGCGTCTTTATATATTTCAATGATCCCTGCGGCATCGGAACCGATGGCCTGCTGATCGAATACAACACGTTCTTCCACGGGGCTGCCGCCTTCCAGCCGGACGATGTGCGCGCCTTTGGGTGCGAGGCTGAGATCGAAGCCGGCAGTCGTCTGATCGGCAGCGATAGGGTTGTTGATGGAATAGCTGACGGCGGCGCCCGCGGTGATCTTCCCCGCCCGCAGCGCGGTGTAGTCGCCCGCGTCGAAGGAAGTGGAGAGCACGTTGGTGCTGAGCGCGCCGCGTTCCGCATTGCCCACGGCGGCCGCGGCGGTGAGGCGCACCACGTTGCCCGCGAGGTTGCTGTCTATCGCGCCGGCGGCATTGAGATTGTTGGCGTAAAAGATCATGCTGCCGAAACGCTGCGCGCCGCTGTCGAAGAAATCAGGTTTGTTGCGCAGCAGCAAACGGAATGCGAATACAACGGGTAATGTGATCGGCGTGGCGGGCACCCAGCTCACACCGTTGTGATGCTGGCGGACGAAAGCCACCAGCCCGCCGGGAGCCGGCCGGGTGAGGATGCCGTAGTTCCTGAACACATCCGCGCCGGAAGGGGACTGCTTCACGATCACGTCGTCTCCCGCGTCTGTTCCGTTGATCTGAATCCTGATCCTGAACTCCGGATGGTATCGCCATGCGATCACATTCATGTTCGTTTATTTTAAAAGATTGCTTTTGAGATTAACTTCGGTGATAATGCCCGCGCCGTCCTGATCGGCATCCTGGATAACAGCCATCCGCATTTTGTAGGCGACAGAAGGAATGTATTTTCCGCCCATGACGCTCCATAGCTGGTTCAGTTCTTCAAAGCTGGTGGAATACAGGTCAAAGATGATCCTGTCCAGGTTCAGTGTACCGAGCACGGGCGTATCCGCCGGGGTGAATACGAACCTGCGCTGGAAAAAAGCGATGACCTGTGATATCCTGTGCAGCGCAATGCCATAGTTACTTTTATTCGCGCCGAAGAGCACATAGATATTGAGGTATATCTCCGGCTGCCGTTCAACGCCTTGCGGAAGGCCGCCGGACGTGAATACTGTACGGCGAAAGGGAAGATTACGCAACGACTCCTCCTGCTCGATATTGATCACTGAAGCAATGACCTTATCGCTGAGGCTTTGGGATGAGTTGTCCTGGTAGGCATCGGCAAACGAAATGTTTCCCAGTATGACTTCCGGATCAGCGGTCCCTATGTACGTGTTTAGTTGCGTAATGATTGCATTGAGGACCTGGTCAATCATTGACTTGTGATTTTTTGGGGTGCAACTATCTAATCAAGCTGAAAATGGGGCTTAAAGCTAATTCATGCCAATCTCTCTTGTTGAATTGTACAGCATAATCGGTGTATTATTTCTTTTTGGGGTTTATGCTGTGATTCTTTTGGGGCCTTTCACTATGTAATATTAGGAATTAAATTTTAATTGACAAAAAAAACGGCATGCGTATAAATACCTGAATTTTGCGGGGCATAAAAAAACAGCCGCGTCTTCCCTTCCGGTAGTTTCGCGGCTGCATCATCATGGCGATCCATTATTTTATCAGCTCCGCCAGTTGCTCCTGCAAGGCAAAACCTCTCAAATTCTGTGCAACGATCCTGCCTTCCCGGTCGATCAGGATATTCCAGGGAATGCCGCGCACATTATAGTATTGTGCAATTTCATTTTTCCGTCCTTTCAAATCTGACAGCTGCGTCCATGGCAGACGGTCTTCTTTGATGGCTTTCTTCCATTTGTTTGCATCATCATCAAGGGAAATGCCTACGATAGTAAAACCTTTCGATTTGAAAGTATCATACGCTTTCAGCAAATTGGGATTCTCGGCGCGGCAAGGCCCGCACCAGCTGGCCCAGAAATCTACCAGCACATATTTTCCGCTGAAGCTGGAAAGGGAAATTGCGGTGCCGCTGGTATCGGCCTGTGATAAACCGGCAATCTTTTCTCCTTCCGCGCTTCTTTTCATGACGGGCAGCATAGCGGCAACTCTTCTGCCGGCCGGCGTTCCGCGGACTACTTCCGCAAGCGTGTTATAAAGCGGGTAAACAATGTTATACTTCGGGCCGCCGAAATCTTCGGCCAGGTCTTTTACCAGTTGTAATGAAAACAGGCTTTGCGGATGTTCCTGCACATACTTTTTTACATTTTCCGCATGCCTGCTTCTTGCCAGCTTCAGCAGCTGCTCTCCGATCTTCGGTCTTTGTTCCAGCGGCGCGTCGGTGAGCTGTTGCAGCAATTCCTTTTGTTTGGGGCTGAGTTCCCTTGCGGCAACATTGAAGCGGTCCGCTTCGCCCTGCACATCGGAACCTGTCAATGTAAAAACATGCAACGAATCTACATCCGCCGTCAATTGCAGGTAACCGATATCCGAAAAGAAGCGGATCTGTTTACGGTTTGGCAGGAAAGTGGCGTTCACCCGCTGCGGCTCCTGCATGTCAGTCAGCCAGGTAAATTTCCCATCGCGGATGGATACGGTATCGTTTTGATACGCATCATCCCTGTAATAACGGAAAACCACCGCGCCATCCCGGAAGCCGTGTATGTTCCCGTCCATCCGCATGTTATATCCCTCGTCAAAAATTCCCATCAGCGTATTCATCAGGTCGCGGTTACGTTTGTTTTTGGCGATGATCTTACCGTCCGGCCCTACGAGCACATTCTGCGGAATGCCTTTGATGCCGTAGAGCACAGCGGCCTCGTTATTTCTTGCTTTCAGGTCAGACACCTGCTGCCAGGGCATGTTGTCATCCCTGATGGCCTGTATCCACGCATCGCGGTGGGTGGAATCGTCCAGCGACACGCCCAGCACGGTAAACCCGCTGTCTTTGTAAGCATCGTAGGCTCTCAGCACGTTGGGGTTTTCCAGGCGGCAGATGCCGCACCAGCTGGCCCAGAAATCAACCAGCACATATTTTCCGCGGAAAGAGGACAGCCGGATGGAATTTCCGCCCGGATCTGATTGTGTAAAATCCGGCGCGGGCGAGCCCACGGCTATTTTGCTGACGCTGGCGATCTGTTTTGCCAGGGCTTTTCCTTCGGCTGAATTTTTAAACTTCGGGCTGAGCGCTTCGAACAACGGCGTGACCGTTTCCGGGTCCAGCGCTATGCGGTAGCCGTACACCATGTCCCAGGAAGCATCCGCATCGGGATGACGCCTGATGATGTCCGCTACTTCCGCATTGAATTTTTTCCTGGTTTGCGCCTGCGTTGCTTCAATCGCCCGCATGGAATCCCGCATGCCACGATTGAAATACGCCCTTGTATTCAGCGAGGTGAATATACCCGCATATTCTTCTCCATGTTGATAAAATTCATCCTGCACGGCGGTATTGGGACTGCCTGTGACGGTTGCCGCAGCCAGGGAACCGGTAGTGTTGATGGTTACTTTGCCGGGTTGCAGGTAAAAGCGCCGGGCAACATATTTGCCGCCTCGGGGATTCATGTATATCCTGGCGGATACCGGTTTATGCAACTTGCCTTTGAATACAAAACGCCCGTCTTTTTGCAGCACCACGGAATCGGTTGCCATTTCCTTATCATTCAATGCATATTGAAGATATAATGTGGCCGGGTATTGCGGGGCTGTCACCTGCCCGGTGAGCGTGAAAGGTCTTTCGCGGGCGGACTGCGCCTTTGCAACGACCGTTGCGGTCATGAGCAGGGCGGCAGGCAGCCATTGCCTGAATAATAATTGATAACGCATAATATGTCTGGTTTCTGTTTACGCTAGAAATATCCTTTAGTCTGCTTGAGGTTTGGGTTGGAATTGATAGCGGATTGCGGAACGGGATACAACACGTCCGTGGATTGCCATTTACTGCCTTTCAGCTCGAACAGTACTTCATCGGCCCTCGATTTGAGCGGATCATTGATGCCGGGCAGCCTTTTGAGGTCCAGCCAGCGTTGCCCCCATTCGCAGAAAAATTCGATACGGCGTTCATGCTCAATGGCGGCCATCAGCGCAGCTTTGTCGGCCGCATCGGTTTTAGGCAGACCGGCTCTTGACCGTACGCTGTCAATGTCCGCTGCCGCCTCCGCATAATTGGATTGCTGCGTGCGGGCTTCGGCGCGGATCAGGAATTGTTCGGACATACGCAACGCCTGGTTATATTCAACGGCGCCAACACCCGCCATGTACCTGTATTTGGCGGGATAGGGATAGTCGGCGCCGCCGTAGCTTTTATAGCCGACCCAGTGGGTCTTCCGTTTGTCGCCGGGTTCAAAGGCCGCGAAGAGATCATCCTGTATTACAAACTTGGGTGTTACATTCAGGGCGGAAGGAACAAAGTTGTTGGCGATCCATGAGCTGGTAATGCCATTTACAAACTGCAGGATGCCTTCGGTATTGTTGGCGAGAAATACCTGGTTGAGGGAATCGTTCATCCTGAACAATCCCGGGTTATCGATGACGGAAGTGGCCATGCTTTCAGCGAGCTGCCATTTTCCCCTGTACAGGTACACCCTGGCGAGCAATGCTTCAGCGGCCCAGGTGGTAGCGCGTATCCGCCTGCCCCCATAGATGTCTAACGTAGACGGCAGTACGCTCTTCGCATCGGTAAGATCTTTTTCTATCTGATCATACACCACATCCACGCTATCTTTGGGCTGCCTGCTGGTGCTATGTACATCGGTAGAGATTACCAGCGGCACGGCGCCGTACTCATTCACCAGGTAGAAATAGCACAGTGCGCGGAGGAATTTCGCTTCACCGGTGGTCCGTTGGCGGTATGCTTCGGACAGCGGAGATTCCGCCATGCCCTCCACAACGGAATTGGCGATGTAGATGTTTTTATAGATCGTGCTCCATAATCCATCTACATAATATATCATCGGCGTTAAGGAATTATTGGTGAAGTCATCATAATAATTCATTGAATAGGCGTACACTTCATCCGCGGACATACCATTGTACATGGTGATGGAGGTGCTCATGTCGCTTCCGGGACTGGGATTCGCCACACTGGCATACAAGCCTACCAAGGCGGCTTCCGCCGTGGCGGAATCGAGGAAAACGCTGTTGGATGCCAGCTGATCTCTCGGCGGACCGATCTCGATCAGTTTCTTGCAGCTGCTCATGATCGATCCGGCCAATAACACTATACAGGTATATAAAAAGCGTTGTGATTTCATTTCCTTGTTGTTTAAAGTGAGCAATGGATGCCGGCGATGATCTGCCTTAACGGCGGCAATACGGCTCCGCCGGTTTCAGGATCAAATCCCAGGTAGCTGGTGATGGTGAACAGGTTTTGCGCCCTGATGAATGCTCCGGCTGATTTCAACCTGATGGATTCCGTCCAGGAGGATGGAAGCTGGTAAGACAGGTTCAGGTTTTTAAGTCTGATAAAGCTGGCATCTGAATAGTTGCCATCAGAAAGCAGGTAATAATTTTTATAAGCGTAGGAGGCTTCGCTGCCGGAGAGTACAGACGGACGGAAGCCATCGGCAACGATCCGATCATCCTGGTTGGACAAGCCTCCCGGCTGCATGCCTACTGCGGAGCGAACGGAGGATTTCATCTGTTTCACGAACTGCAGCAGCACATCCAGCTGAAACCTGCCCAGCTTGAGCGAGTTGCTGAAACCTCCATAAAAATCCGGAATGCTGGCGGATATGATCTGGTAATCCCCATTGGCTGTCTGCAACAATCCCTGTGTGAATTTTCCATCCTTATTGAGGTCTTCCACGGTGGCGATGCCGTCTTTCAGACCGGTATAATGATAACCGTTATAATTATTGATCGGTTGTCCTTCTATAAATACATAGGCATATGCTGTCTTTTCCAGGCCGGGGAAAGAAATGAGCTTGTTACGCGGTATGGTGATGTTGAAGGCGCTGCTCCAGGAAAAGCGCTTGCGGCTGATATTCTTCGTTTTCACATCCAGTTCCCACCCGGAGCTTTGCAGCAATGCCGGCAAATTACCGGTAAAGGAACTGAAGCCTGACTGGGAAGATAACGGCGCCGTTACCAGCTGGTTGTCTGTACGGCTGGAGAACCAGGAGGCGGACAGAAATATCTGGTCATCCAGGAAACCTGTTTCCAGGGCGATGTCCAGCTTGCGGTTGGCCTCCCAGCCATAGTCAGGGTTGGCGCTTCGCAAGGGATAAATTCCCGCGCTGCCATACTGGTAAAAGAAATTGCCGTAGGATGCCAGGTATCCATAATCCGGTATCTGGTCGTTCCCGGTTGTTCCGTAACTGGCCCTGACCTTGCCAAAGCTCAACCAGGGAAGCGCTGCTTCCGCCCATTGCTCGCTGCTGAATATCCAGCCGGCGCCAACGGAGCCGAAGCTGCCGAACTGCCGGTTGGGACCGAAACGGGAAGACCCGTCCCTGCGGCCGGTGAGGTTGAAGAGATAACGGTCTTTCAGCACGTAGTTGATCCGTCCGAACCCGGAAACATATTTGTATTCCCTGAAGCTGCTGCTTTTAAAGGTAATGGTGGAAGCGGCTGTCCACGAGCTCATCAGCCTGTCGTTAGAGAAGCCGGTAGCTCTTACAAAATAAGGCTCAACAAAGTTGGATTGCTGCCAGGTGCCGCCCACCAGTACGCTCAATCTGCCGCTGCCCAGCGGCCTGTTGTAGGTCAGCTGCGGCTCTACGATATAGCTTTCAATGTAATTGGACCTGTAAGTAGCGGCGGATTCTCCTGTGCCGCTGCTGGGGTCAAGGGATGATTTCGGCAGGCGCGTTTCGTTCGTCTGCGCTATTTTGTTGTAACCAAGACTGATTTTTGCGTCCAATCCGGGTAATATGGTGTATCGCAGGTTGGCATTCGCCAGCAGGTTGTCTGATTTGAAGCTGGCGGATTGCAGTAAAAAAGATTCGGGATTGGTGAATCCGCCCGTCCAGTTCAGTCCGCC
The DNA here is from genome assembly GCF_007992715.1 of Chitinophaga cymbidii. GTDB lineage: Bacteria > Bacteroidota > Bacteroidia > Chitinophagales > Chitinophagaceae > Chitinophaga > Chitinophaga cymbidii. Next base: position 115,074 of record NZ_BKAU01000002.1, on the reverse strand, counting down.
GTTTTCATTATGTACCGGGTAGTTGGGCGGTAAAATGTACACGTAGCGGGTGAGATCGCTGGACACCTGGTTGTTGGATTCCTTCGTGTACATCGCGGAAACTCCCAGCGCAAATTTACCGTTGCGGGAGGTGTTGTCTATCCGCAGATGGGAGGAGTAGCGTTTGTAACCCCAGTCGCCGGGGAATACGGTGGATTCCCGCCGGAAGGTGTTCGAAAAGCGGTAATGCAGATATTCGCTTCCGCCCGAAAAGGCGCCTGTAACCTCGGTCTGGTTGGAGGTGCCGCCGATATAATCTTTCAGGAAGTCCCTGGATTTGGTGGTATCCCAAACGGTGAGGTCCGGCGCATTGGAAAAATCAGGCGTCACATTATCGTTCGCGAAAGCGGTCCGGCGCAGGGCCAGGTATTCGGAAAGGTTCAGCATCGGCAAATAGCGGGTTACCTTTCCGCCGCCGGTATAAATATTGAAATCGAAATGCGGTTTGGAGGCGTTGCCTTTTTTGGTGGTGATGAGGATAACGCCGTTAGCACCTCTTGATCCGTAGATGGCGGTGGCGTCCGCGTCTTTCAATATGGACACGCTGGCGATATCTGTAGGATTGATGGAGTTCATCGGATCAATATTCCCGGAAGCGCCCGCGCTGGCAAAGGGCGTTTCCACAAAGGGCACGCCGTCGATCACAAACAACGGCATGCTCTTTTCGCTGCCAGGCATGGGAATGGATTGTTGCTGGCGGATGGAGATATGCATCTGGCTGCCGGGGTTGCCGTTGGAACGGGTGATGAAAAGGCCCGGCACATTTCCCTGCAATGCTTCCAGTACATTACTGACGGGTTGCCGTTCGATGTCTTCCGCTTTTACGCTTGCCACGCTGCCGGTGTTAAAACGCTGCGTGGTGGTGCCGTATGCCACGATCACGCTTTCGTCCAGTTCATTGGTGTTCCTGGGCAGATATAGTATAATACTGCCCGCATCCGGTTTCAGTATCTTCGTACCATCTACCGTCACCGGCCCGCCCGCTTTGAGCGACACCAATTGCTGAACGGGTATCTCCACAGCTTTGTATCCTATAGAGGATATGATCAGCACAGCGTCTTCCGCGAGTTCCGAAAGCTGGAAACGCCCGGATGCATCGGAGGTGGTTCCTTTCCCGGTATTCTTCACCCGGATGGTGACGCCGGGAATGGGTTGATTGTCGGTGCCATCCAGCAGCTGTCCTGAAAACGAGAACTCTACCGGTATTTCCGCAATGATCGTTGTGACGTTGAAAGCCGGAGCTGGTTTGCGCGACATCACGATCGTTTTATCCTGTATGATGTATTTCAGGGACTGCTCTTTCGATAGCTGATCCAGGAAATCTTTCAACGGCATGTTGCTGACGGACAGGGAAAAGGTCTTGTCCCCGGAGAATAATCCTTTGTTGGCAAGCACAACATAACCCGTTTGATTCTCGATAGCGTTAAAAACTTTTTGCAGGGTGAGCTTGTTGCCGGAGATGGTAAGATGCTGCGCTACCCCGGTTGCATGGACGGACATAAAAGCCGCTGTAAGTAAAATAACTGTTAATCTCATGACCCTCCAGATTTGGTTGATAAGCCTGCCGCCTCCATGGAGGATAGGCGGACTGCAGCTCCGTATTACACGGAACAAATAGTTTTTTTGCATAAATTGCAACGATTTGGTTGTTAAAAATTGGTCTGGAAACCGTTTTGAATCAACTGAATTTTATAGCCGTCACGGTGGCTGCCGTGACGGTTTTTATATGTCGGTTGGTTTATTCTCGTATTGTCAGTGTTCTGCCTTCGAGTGTACAATGCACCCCCAGTTCTTTCAGCACCACCAGGAGTCCCTGCAGGCTTACGCCCCTGGTCATTTTCCCTGCCAGCTCAATATCCGGCACATTCTTTTCGTACATCACCCGGATGTCGTACCAGCGTTCCAGCTGCCGCATCGCCTCATCCAGCTTCACGCCGTTGAAGTTGAACAGGCCGTCTTTCCAGGCAATGGCTTTCTCTATGTTGGCCGCCGCTATTACTTTTATTGTTTCGGGCTGCGTGCTGTTGGCGATCTGCGCCTGCTGGCCCGGCTTTATCACCACGCCGTGCCCGCGTTGCAACACACGGACCGATCCCTCCAGCAGCGTGGTGTTGATCGTTGATTCATTATCATAAGCGTTCACATTAAAGTTCGTTCCCAACACTTCTACTTCCGCTTTGTTGTTCACGTTTATCCGAAAGGGCCTGCCGGCATCATGCGCTACTTCAAAATAGGCTTCCCCTGTTACGTCCACCTCGCGCACCGTTCCGGGAAAAGCGGTGGGGTAACGGATGGAACTGGCCGCGTTCAGCCATACCCGCGTGCCATCCGGCAATTCCAGCTGAAACTGCCGCGCGTTGGGCGTGCTCATGGTATTATATACGGGTTCTTTCCCGTTGTTTTCATACACAAGCCTGTTGCCGGATACTTTGCCTCCCTGTAAAGTAACCGTGCCGTTACGCACACTGTCCAACGCCACCCGGGAACCGTCGGACAAAGTAAGGATCGCGCCGTTCGTACCGGGCGCGATGTCTGTTGACTGAACAACGACCGGCGCTTGGACGGTTTCGGGCTGATACGTTTTCCAGAGAAATGCCGCTCCTGCCAGCAGTATGGCAACTGCCGCCGCCCAGCTCCATTTACGGACGGGCATCCGCTTAACGGGGGGGCCGGCTTCCTGCCTGTCTATTTCCCGGTGAATGGCGGCCAGTAATGCCGGACTGGCGGGCGCCTGCGGGGAATCCATACGGGCGATCATTTCGCCGTATTCATCCATCAGGGCTTCTACTTCCGCTGCGGGAAGCGTTTTCAGCCATTCCTGAAAGGCGGCATGCTCTTCGGCGGTCACCTCGTTGCGGGCGTATTTGGCGAGTATGGTTGATTGATTGATCATATCTGTCGTATATAAGACGAATCTCGAAAAAGGAAGGGGACGGGGTGGTGAAAAAAAAATGTCCCGGTTAACCGGGACATCCACTCACCAATAGTTTACATGATCTATTTGGCCACCGTCATCTTTCCACTTAATATTTCCCCGATCTTTCTGTCAAAATCAAGCATCCCGATATTCCTGGCAACAATGTTCCCTTCAGGATCAAGCATGATATTCTGCGGTATCGCCGTGATGCCATATGCTTTTGCGGAGGGAGATTCCGAGATCTTTTTAAGCTCGCCGATCTGGATAAACGGCGTTTTATCCTCCCGGATCGCTTTCAGCCATCGTTCTTTGCTATCATCATAAGACACTCCTACTACTATAAAGTTGTTGTGTTTATATTTTTCATACACCCGCGTTAATTCAGGCAGCTGGTACCTGCAAAAGCCACACCAGCTCGCCCAGAAGTCAAGCAGCACATATTTCCCCCTGAAATCCGCCAGTGTATGTTTGTTGCCTAGCGTATCATAGCTTACAAAATCAGGAGCGGGTTTCCCGATCACGATATTCTTTACAGCATTGATCCGCTGTACGGCTCCTTCGTACCGCGGTTCCGTATGGAAGGATGAATCCAGCACGTTCAGCAGTGCTTCCAGCACATAGGGGTTATCGTCAATGACCGTTGTACGGCTCTTCATCTGCTCCCAGCTGATAAAGGAAGACGGATGTGCAACGATGAATGCGTTCTGGGCTTTTTTATACTGCTCCTTCCATTTTTCCGCCATCGCCCTCCCCTCGTCAGTTGACACGTCTATGGAACGATAATCGGGATAGCCTTTCAGCAGATGGTCCTGCAATTTTGTGAACGCCATCCAGTCGTCCTGAACGGGGCCGCCTTTAATGCTGAATGCTTTCCAGTCAGGATGCCCCGTTATTTCAACCGGGCTGCCGGGTTCGATATAGAAGATCAGGCCATCGTCCGGCTTCGCTGGCTTTTTATGACGGACCAGGGAAAGAAAGGCCATTGTGGGCCGGGTGATTTTACCTTCCAGCGAAAAGCTGCCGCTGGCGAGGGTTAGCGTATCCCCGTGCTTCCCGTTTTCATCAATGTACCATAGCGTAAGCGTATCCTGAACATATGCCGGGGGTACCTTTCCCTTCACCGTGAATGTTTGGGCAACGGGCTTGTGCTGTGCCCATACAAAAGTGTTCATCATCTGGCAAGCTGCCAGCAAAATCAGTTTATTTAACATATCCATCGTTTTGCGTAAGATTAGGAGCGTTTAAAGTTTCATTGTTGGGGAAAGGATAGACTACGTCTGTCAGCTGCCAGGAAGCCCCTTTGAGCGGCGCCAGCACCTGTGCGGCCATACCGGTACGTTTCAGATCGAACCAGCGGTGTCCTCCTTCCAGGAAGAACTCGATGCGGTTTTCATGCATGATCGCGGCGATAAGGTCCGGCTGGGAAATGTCGGGATTAGTCTCCGCAATGAGCGGCAGACCCGCGCGGCCCCGTATTTCATCCACATCAGCAATAGCATCCGCCAGGTTATTTTCCCGGGCATACGCCTCGGCTCTTATCAGGTATTGCTCTGCCAGGCGGAGCAGGATGATGTATTCAGGTTTTACCGAGCCATAGGGATGGAACCGGATTTTGGCTTTATTCAGGTAGTAGTATGTTTCGCCATTCACTATGGTGCTGCCCACCCAGTTCGTCCTGCGCTGATCGCCGGGCTCAAAAGCATTCACCAGTCCGGGCCTCATCCGGAAAGCGGGCATCAAACCCGGGCCCGGAGGCTGCAGGAAGTAAGATTCCGCCGGCCCCAGGTATAAGGAGATCACAGGCGCCAGCTGCATGATCGCTTCGCTGTTATTCGCCAGAAAGGTCTGCTGCAGGTCCGTGAGTGCATACATTTTCGAATCGATGACCGCAGTAGCCTCTTTTGCGGCGTTTACATAATCTTTCCGGTAGAGGTACACACGGGCAAGCAATGCGGTGGCCGCCATTTTGTTGGCGCGGATCTTTTCGGCGCCTGGCCCGGGATAAGCGGTCACCAGCATGGACTGCGCTTCTTTAAGGTCCTGCACGATCTGGTTATAAATGATGGCAGTGTCCGTATTGGATAGCGCGGCATTCTGATTATAATCCGTAGAGATGGCCAAAGGAGCCCTGCCATATTCATTGGTCAGGTAAAAATAGAGGAGCGCTCTTATAAACCGCATTTCCCCGCCCAGCTGGTTTCTCAGCGACTGGCTCAATGCGGTGGTCTTGTCAAGATTTTCAATGATGAGATTGCATTGGAAGACCATCGTATATGCATCATTCCAGTTGTTGTCGTTCAGTGCGTTATTTTTCGGATCGATGTCGTTCACGGCAAACTGGTCGTAGCTGGCGGAGGTCGAAGAGGTAACCAGCTCGTCCGCGCTCAGCCCCGGCAATACCGTTACCAGTCCGTTCAGAAAGCTCATGTTCAGCGCATTGGCTTTGACAGCCGCGCTGTATACGCCGGCAACGGCTGACACTGCGGTGGCCGAGTCGGAAAAGACCACGCCGGTCGTCAACTGGTCTATCGGCAGGGGTATATCAATGTTCTTTGAACAACCGCCCAGCAACGCTGCTATCAGGGTGCCGCAGATGCAAACGCTTCTATTGATAGTGGAAAAAAATTTCATCTTGCGCTGAATTTTAAAAGTTCAATTGAATACCGCATGCAACGGTGCGCAGCGGCGGTGTAATACTCAGGTCCTGCATTTCAGGATCGCCTACCTTATACGCCGTGATGGTGAAGAGGTTTTGCCCCTGCACATACACCCGGGCCATGCTCATGCGTGCTTTAGCCGCCCATGCAGTGGGAAGCGTGTAGGACAGGGAAGCGTTGGCAAGGCGGATGTAGGATGCATCCGTATATATGCCGCTTGACGTGATGTAGTTTATCCACGCCTGGTAGGCCGCTGAAGAATAGCTTTGCGTAAGCCGCTGAAATTTTGCGGCATCGCCGGGCTTCTGCCAGAAATCATTCATCTCCACGGGTATGTTGGCCTGGTGGCCGGGCGGACTGTAGCCGGCGCTGGCTGCGTAACTCTTGCCGGTCTGTTTCCGGAAAGAGAAAAATGCATCGAGCTGAAAATTCCTGTAGGTAATGGAATTGTTCATCCCGCCGTACAATACGGGATCGGTATGGCCGGCATACAGATAGTCCGCTTCATTCAACAATCCATCTTTATTAACATCGGTATACGTAAATACGCCGGTCTGCTGATCTATTCCTGTGTACTGATAGTTGTAGATGATGTTGAGCGGCTTGCCCAGCACGTAGGTGTTCCGGTAAGAAGAGTTGGCGAGGGTAGGAAATTCATCCAGCAAATTTTTGGGAATGGTGATGTTGAAGCTGGTGATCCATTTGAAATCCTTCTTCTGCATGTTCCTGCTCGTCAGCTGCAGCTCCCAGCCTTTATTGACCACTTTTGCCGGCAAATTGGCCACAATGCTGGAAAAGCCGGTGATCTGCGGCAGCTTGTATTGTACCAGCTGGTTGGAGCTGCTGTTATGAAAATACACGACCGAAGCCTGCAGCCTGTCCCTGAAGAAACCCATCTCCAGCGCCACTTCCTTTTTCACCGTTTTTTCCCAGCGGTAATCCGGATTGAACAGTTTCACCGGAGCGATGGAAGAATAAGTGGAGTAATTGAACGATGCGGGTTTCCAGGTATCCAGGAACTGGTAATTCGAAATCTTGTCGTTCCCTGTCACACCAAAGCTGCCTCTTAATTTGCCGAAGCTGAGGAAACTAACGGGCTGCATAAAGGATTCATTGGAAAAGATCCAGGCGGCGCCGGCGGAACCGAAATTGGCGAACTGCTTATTGGACCCGAAGCGGCTGGAACCGTCGCGGCGGGCGGTGAGATTGAGCAGGTACCGGTCATCCAGGTTATAATTCACTCTTCCAAACACTGCCGTATAGCGGTAAGGCGAGTTGCTCCGGCTGCCCGAAACAGAAGTGGCCCCTGTCAATGATTCCAGCAAGGCTTCCGATGGTTGTCCGAATACGTTGGTCCGTTGCGCAACGGTGTTGGTAGATTGAAAAGAGCCTCCTGCCAGCAGGTTGAGCCTGCCGTTACCCAGTTGCCGGCTGTATTCCGCCTGCGGCTCTATGAGGTAACTCACGAACTGCGTTTCCCCGAAGTTGGAGGAGTTGCCCAGCTTTGCCAGCGGGTTCGTGGAAGACGCAGGGCTGAGCTTTACCTCGTGGGTGAGGATGTTGTTATACCCGCCATTGACCCTTAAATGGAAACCGGGCAGCAGCTCATAACTGATCCTCAGATTTCCCATCAGGTTACCTGTGTTGGCGGTGTATTGCTGCCTGAAATAAGCCATCGGGTTGCTGAGAGGGCCTTGCGTGTTGATGCCGCCTTCATTAAATGCGAGGGAGCCATCCGCCTCGTAGAGCTTGAGGTTGGGAGGAAGGTTATAGTACCGGGAAAAGTCATAGTTGGGCACCGTGTTCTCGTCTGCGCTGTAGCTTCCGGTGAGCGTAACGTTGAACTTTTTGTCGGATGACCCGTGATTCAGGCTGAAGTGCATGCTGCCGCGTTTCAGGCCCAGCGAGCCGGGAAGCACGGTGGTTTCCCGGTGATAGGCGCCACTTACAGTGTAGGAGGTATTTCCCGAACCGCCGGACAGGGTAACATTCACGTCGCTGGTGTGCGCCTGGTTCCTGCCCAGCAGCTTGTTGAAGTCCGTATACCGCGTTGTATCCCACGCAAGAATATCGAAGGCATTCTGCAGCGTGGGCGTTACGTTATCATTCAGGAATGCTGTGCGGCGAAGCGCTGTGTACTGCTCCGTATTCAACGTCCTGATCGGTTTAACGACTTCGGAAAAACCGGTATAGGCATTGACGCTTATGCTGGTCTTGCCCACCTTTCCCCTTTTTGTAGTGATCAGCACGACCCCATTGGCCCCTCTTGATCCATAGATGGCGGTGGCATCAGCGTCTTTCAGCACTTCGATGCTTTCAATGTCTGAGGTGTTCAGTCCTGCGAAAGGACTCACGCCACCGGGGGCGCTGAAAAGACCCGCTGGGTCACCCAGCCCGGAAGGCAGGATGCCGAGGTAGGAGTTATTGGCCGCCACGGGAATACCATCGATGATAAATAAAGGCTGATCATCGGTGAGGGAGCGGTCGATGGCGGTACGGCCTCTTACTTCCACTTTAAAACTGCCTCCCGGAAGCCCGGTGCCCTGCGTCACCAGCATGCCGGGCACCCTGCCGGCCAAAGTAGCCAGTACATTGCTTACCGGTTGCCGCGCGATCTCTTCCGAAGTGATCCTGGATACATTGCCTGTGCTTAATCTTTGCTTCTCGGAGTAGTACCCTTTGTTGATCACCACTTCGTTCAATTCAGCCGAGGCTTTGGATAAAACAATCGTGAGCGTTCCGCCGGAAAGCATGGCGGCAACTACTTTAACGTTTTTAGACCGGAAGCCGATAAAAGAAACTGTTATAACATCGCCTTCATTGATGTCTGCGTTTAAAACGCCATCGTTGCCCGTTACGCCTGCATTCTTTGCGTTCCTGACCGAAACAGAGGCGCCGGCAAGGGGTTTGCCGTTTTCATCAACAACTTTTACCTGAACGGGCGCATGCTCCTGGCGGTCAGCCGGCGGAGCAAAGGCCCGCGTAACATGAATGGTCCTGCTTTTAATAACATACACCAGCTGCTGCGGCTTCAATAGCTTGTCCAGCACATCCAGCAGCGGCTGATCTTTAAAGTCTACGGAAACCGGCTGCGCATGCATCAACGTTTCAGCAGTGTACAGAAAAGAAAATCCTGTCTGGTCCTGGATAGATGCAAACACCTTTTTAAGCGGCGCGTTCCTGACAGCAATACTTACGTTCTGCGCATCTGAACGGGCAGCTACATGGAGGCTGCCTGCCAATAGAAGAATGGAAAATAATTTCATCGCCAGTAAAAGTTTTCCGGTTTTAGGCCGATGACGGCTCGCTTTGTGCGAAGTCAACGCTAAAGGGATTTTGGTTGTGCGGCGGTTGCTCCCACGAGCCGACCATCCACAAATAGCAATTTTTAGCATACTTTTGTGCTGTTTGGGTGATGTAATAAGTAGTCCTGTCAGACTTTTTAGTTGATGTTACCCAGACTTTATTCCGGGAAGTGTTAGTCGCACTTTCCGGTTTTGCTTGGATATATATTTGGTTGGTTTTATTTACTATCCGGACTTATTATCAGGGTCCTGCCTTCAAGCCTTGTATGAATGCCAAAGCCATTTAAAAAATACATGAGGTCGGACAGCTGCACTCCCCTGTCCATTCTACCCTCAATGTTTACCGAAGGAACAGCGCCTTCATATTTTACAGTGATATCATACCAGCGTTCGATCTGTTGCATCACCTCTTTAAAGCCTGCCGATTCGAAGTTGATAAACCCGTTCTTCCATGCAAGTGTTTGTTCGATGTTTGCCTCCGCCACTTTAATTTTGAATTGCGGAGGATAGATAATGGCCTGCTGCCGCGGTTTGAGCACAACGCTTTCCATCCCCGAAGGTGAAACCCTCACGCTGCCCTCGACCAGCGTGGTCTTCACGCCATCTCCATCTTCATACGCATTTACATTAAAGGATGTTCCCAGCACATCTATCGTAGCGCCGTTTAAAAGAACGCTGAAGGGCTGGTTGGCATTCCTGGCTACCTCCAGGTAAACTTCTCCCGTGATCTCCACATTTCTTGAAGCGCCGGAGAACCGGGCGGGGAATTGTATGCTGGATGCCGCGTTCAGCCAGACTTTCGTTCCGTCCGGCAAAACGGCCTGGTACTGGCCGCCGCGTGGCGTAGCGACCTTGATTATCTTACCGGCATCTGCAATACGTTCTCCGTCAGTGTAAGTAATGGACGAGCCGATCGCAATGCCTGTTTTGCTGTTGGACAGATCGAACGACCTGTCGCCGGTGGTCAGCACCGCTTTATTGGTACCGGGCGGAATATTGTCCTGCACCACGACAACGTTTTTCTTTAATGGAGCAGATGACTGTTCAGAGGATACGATGACGGCGGTGGCGGCGCCGATCAGCAATATAACAGCGGCAGCCCAGCCCCATTTCCGGAGGAAGTATACCGGGCGGCGAACGGGAGGTTTGTCGATATCAAGGATACGGTCTGCTTCCAGATCTGATTCAACCCTGTCAAAAGGCTGCCTGCTTGCTTCGTTCATCCACGCAACACCCAGCGCTTCGGACAGCTCCGGTTGTTCGGCATTATTCAGCAACTGCCGCAACTCTTCCAGTTCCTGGTCAGCAATTGTTTTTGCAACGTACCTGTTGATCAGATAAATGAATCTTTCCTGGCTCATAAATGATACTTTTCCCCGCACATTAAGATGCAGCGGTAAATAAAAAGTACTATCCGGCCATTAAATAATTGTAAAAAAATAAATGAGCCAGAGGAAAGGCCCGAAGCCGGCGGCCACCAGGTGGTCGCGTATCAGCTTCAGTACGGTGTGCAGCACATTTTTTACTGTCTGGGGACTGATGGACAATTGCGTGGCGATCTCTTCAATTTTCAGGCCCTGTTTGCGGCTCATTTCATAGATCGTTCTGCGCTGGGGAGAAAGCTGGCTGATGGCTTGGTGAACCGTTCTTTTGATCTCTTCCAGGTGGGCCACCTCAAAGGGCGTGGACGGATTATTTGCAGCGCCGGAAACCGAATAGGCATCCAGCCGTTTGTTATAATTGAGCTTTTTGCGCAGCATGAACAGGTATTCGCGGGAAGCTATTTTGAAAACCCAGGCACGGAAATTCTCGATCTCCGGCAGTTTATCCCGGTTCATCCAGACTTTAAAAAAAGTTTCCTGCAAAATCTCCTGCATGTCTATCCCGGAATCAGCATACCGCCGGATCAAGGGTCTCAGCTCTTCACAATAAAAATGATACAGTTCCCTGAAGGCGTGCTCATCACCTTCCGACACATATTGCAGGAGTAATTTTTCATTATGTAATTGGTTGTTCTTCAATATATATATCCTCCAATAATCGCCAGGCAGATCGCGCCCGGAAGATCGCCATGTTTTGCGATATATTCCTTCAGAAATACCCTTGCCTTTTGCAGCTGCTTTTTCACCACGTCGCGCGAAACCTTCATGTGCGCGGCGATCTCATCGATAGAAAATCCTTCCAGTACGTTCATGGAAAAAATGATACGCCGCCGCGGGGGCATTTTATCCATTCCTTCGCGCGCGATGGCGAGGTATTCCTTTAATTGCAGTTGTTCTCTTGTATCGTTGGCAGAATATGGTTGCAGGATGGCATAGTATTTTTGATGCCGGTCCCGGATATCGCGCAGTTTCAGGATGTCCAGCAGGCGGTTCTTCGCCATTCTTTGCAGGTAATATTCCAGGACGGCGATGCCGGACAGCTCCTGTCTCTTCAGCCACAGCTTTACAAATACGTCCTGGATAACAATATCGGCCAGGTCTGCATCGTCATTCGTAAAGGGATATAAAAATAATCTTAACCGTGGTTCAAAATGGTGATAGAGCGAATCAAAAGCGGACTTGTCGCCGGCTTCCAAACGTACAAGCAGCTCTTTTTCGTTGTATGAATAATTCGTTGACAATGAAGTTTACCTCCGGGATGGGACAAGGCGAAGTTAAATTAAAACCCTGGAACTTCACAGTGGGGCTTAACACCCTGCCACGATGATCACGATCTCGCCCTTCACGCCTTTCTCCGCGAAGTAGTCGCGCACCTCCTGCAAGGTGCCGCGTTTGTTTTCCTCGAACATCTTGGTCAGTTCGCGGGAAACGCAGCATTGGCGGTCCGGCCCCCAGTACTGGATAAAGTCTTCCAGCGTTTTCACGAGGCGGTGCGGCGATTCGTAAAAGATGAGGGTGCGTTCTTCTGTGGCGAGCTGTGTGAGTAAGGTATGACGGCCTTTTTTCGGGGGGAGGAAACCTTCAAAGGCGAAGCGGTTCATGGGAAGGCCGCTGTTGACGAGGGCGGGAACGAAGGCGGTGGCGCCCGGCAGGCATTCTACCGGGATGCCGGCGCGGATGCATTCCCGTACCAATAAAAAACCGGGGTCTGAAACGCCCGGCGTGCCTGCGTCTGTGAGCAGGGCCATTTGCTTGCCGCTTTGCAGCTGCTGCACCAGATGCTGCAACACCTTATGCTCGTTATGCTGATGATAAGGTGTTACAGGCTTCGTGATGCCGTAGTGCTTCAGCAGTACGCCCGATGTGCGGGTGTCTTCCGCGAGCACCAGCTCCACCGTTTCCAGTACCTTCACCGCCCTGTACGTCATGTCCGCCAGGTTACCGATGGGGGAAGGAATGATGAAGAGCTTCGACAAGATCTATTGGATATTAACTTCGTAAAATTCCATTACCTGGTTGGCCAGCAGCTTCTGGCAGGCGTTCTCCGCAATGTGCTGCGCGTCTTCTTTAGACGCTGCTTCGATCTGCAGCGTGATGTGCTTGCCGATGCGCACGTCGTGAACATTGCCAAGGCCGAGATTCTTCAGGCCGCCCATTACGGCTTTACCTTGCGGGTCCAGCAATTCTTTCAGCGGCATCACGTTGATATGTGCGGTAAATGTCATCTTTCTTAAAAATTTGACGCGAAACTACGTGTTTTTTATCTAAAAGTTCAGGCCGCGGCCTCACTTTTCGGCGCTTTTCGGCGGTACAATGAGGGACAGGCCCACGTATACGGCGAATATAAAAGGCACGGCGGCGTAGCGCAGCACCGGTATGCTCACCAGCGTGACCGCCACCAGCAGGAAACGCGGCCAGTTGTCCTTCACCGAGAAATTTTTAAACTTCAGGCTGATCATGGGATGAGAGCTGACCATCAGGTAGCAGAGCAGGAAGATGATGCCGTACAGCACCCAGATGTTTTCCAGCCAGTGCGCCAGGTTGTAAGGGTTGTACAGCATGATGAGGGGGAATGAGGCCACGAGGAAGCCTACTGCCGGCGTGGGTACGCCGATGAAATGCTCGCTCTGCCGCGTATCAAGGTTGAACACCGCCAGCCGGTATGCTGCGAAACAGGGCACCAGCAAGGCCGGCGCAAGATTGAAGTATGATACGTCGAACACATCGGGCTGTTGCAGGTACGCGCTGCGCAGCAGCCGGAACAGGATCATGCCGGGCACCACGCCGAAAGTCACCACGTCCGCCAGGGAATCCAGCTCCCTTCCCAATGGTGAGGATACTTTCAGCAACCTTGCCACAAACCCGTCGAAATAATCGATCACGCCGGCAATGACCACCAGCAGGGAAGCCCAGTACACCGGGGCCGGGTTCGTAATGCTGTACTCGGTGCCGTTGAACTCGGCGATGTACTGCGGCGCATGCAGGATGAAAATGATCGCGAGCGCGCCGCAGAACAGGTTAGACAGGGTAAGGATATTCGGGACTTGTTTCATTTTTATGATATTACGCTTTCATCAATGCCTCGATCTCATCCGCCGTGATAGGAATGTTCTTCATCAAATCCACGTTGCCGCCGGACTTCAGCCAGAGGTTGTTCTCAATGCGGATACCTATTTTTTCCTCCTCGATGTAAATGCCCGGCTCCACGGTCATCACAGCGCCTTCGGGAATGGGCTGGAAGAAGGACGGGCCGAGGTCGTGCACATCCACGCCGAGATGGTGGGAAATGCCGTGGTAGAGGTATTTGCGGTAAGCCGGTGCTTCGGGGTCCTGGTTTTTGATGTCCCCTTCCGTGAGCAGGCCAAGCTTTACGAACTCCTTCCCTGCTTCCACGCCTACCATTTCATGATATTTTGCAATGGTGATGCCGGGCTTCAGGATGGATTTGGCATAGTTGTGCAGATGGAGGCAGGCGTTGTAGATCTCACGCTGGCGCGGGCTGAACTTTCCATTCACCGGTACGGAGCGCGTGAGGTCCGCGTTATATCCGCCATAAGAAGCGCCGAAATCCATCAGGATCACTTCGCCGTCTTTACACTCCTGGTTATTTTCAATGTAATGCAGCGTACGGGCGCGGTCGCCGGAGGCGATGATGGAGCTGTAAGCCTCGCCGGTGGCGCGGTTACGGAGGAACTCATGCATGATCTCCGCATGTATTTCATGCTCGTATACACCGGGACGGATGAATTGCAGCAGGCGGCGGAAAGTCTTTTCCGTAATGTCCATCGCTATCTGCATCACTTTCACTTCTTCTTCCGTTTTAACGGCGCGCAGCTCTTTCAGGATGCACGCGGCGCGCTGGTAGTTGTGCAGCGGATAACGTTCCCGCAGGGCTTCGGCGTAACGGTAGTCGCGCACGGGCACGTAGCTGGAACGGCGGTTGTTCTCGTTGGTATTCAGATAGATGGTGCCTGCTTCGTGTATCCATTGCTGAAGGAGGGCGTCCAGGCTGTCCAGCCACACGATCGTTTGTATGCCTGAAATGGCCTGTGCTTCTGCTTTCCGCAGGCGGTGGCCGTCCCATTTTTCTTTCAGTTCGTTGGGGCGTACCAGTACCAGCACTTCCCGGTGATTGGGGTCCGGGTTGCCGGGGTAGAGCACCAGCATGGTGTCTTCCTGGTCGATCCCCGTAAGCCAGTACAGGTCCGAGTTTTGTTTAAAAGCATGGAGCGCGTCCCCGTTGGACGGCAGTTCGTCGTTTGAATTAAAAACAGCAATGGAATCCGGGAGCATTTTAGCGGTAAATCGTTCACGGTTCTTCTCAAAGATCTTTTTGTCCAGCGGCAGATATTTCATTGATTATTTTTTTTCGATGTATGAGGGCTCAAACTTACGGAAAATCAGCAAGCTGCAAAATCGGGCAGTCCCGGTCATACCGTTGCTTACCGGGCAGGCCGCTTGCGGCAATGAAAGTATGGAAGACGATACTGATGGTATTTTGCTTTCAGGCCCGGATGAATACCGCATCGGGCCGGGAAACGGCCATGGTCGCCGAAGGAACAGGCCGGGTCAGGTGGAGGTGAGGTGGACTTGAGGTGGACTTGATCTGCCATTGCCACCGGTAATATCCTATCAGCGTCGTAAAAAAAAATTGCAATCATCACATCCGGTTGAGATATCATCCGATCATCAATACAGTGGCCTTATCCCACTCAGCAGGTGTACTATCTTCACCCAAACTGCCATATAATTCACAAAATAATTATTTCCATCTTCCATTGATTTTACAAAAAATTGAAATCGATTCAATTAGATAAAATCCAATAAACAACCTAAATAGAAGGATATTCTATTAATTTACAGGGCCATATTACCGTTCAAATTTGAAAATATCAAAAAATACCTAGTTTTGCGGATACACCAAAACAATCTTTCTTTATGCAAATCAGCAGTGTAAGAGACACACTCAAGGAGTTGCGCGAACTGGGCATAGAGAACTTTTCCGACCTACACTACCAGTTAAGCCCGGAAGAGCTTGTGGCACAAACCCTGGCGCGCCGTCAGGGAAGCCTGAGCGATACGGGAGCGTTGGTGGTGAACACCGGTGAGTTCACAGGCCGTTCCCCGAAAGACAAATTCATCGTGAAAGACAGCATCACGGCTGCATCGGTGAACTGGAACGATTTCAACCTGCCTTTTTCCGCGGAGAACTTCGAGCGGCTGTATCAGAAAGTTACCAACCATTTTAACGACAAAGACATTTGGGTAAGGGATTGCCAGGCGTGCGCCGACCCTGCCTACCGGATCAATATCCGCGTGATCAGTGAAACGCCCTGGGCCAGCCTCTTTGCCTACAACATGTTTATCCGCCCGCAGGAAGAAGAGCTGGAGCACATTGAGCCGGACTGGACCATCCTGCATGCGCCCGGCTGCCATGCGGACCCGGCCACCGACGGCACGCGCCAGCACAATTTCGCGGTGGTTAACTTCACCAAAAGAATGATCATCATCGGCGGCTCCGCCTACACCGGCGAGATCAAGAAAGGCATCTTCACGATCCTCAACTACCTGTTGCCGCACAACAAAGGCGTATTGAGCATGCACTGCTCCGCCAACGAAGGCAAAGCCGGCGATACCGCCATTTTCTTCGGGCTGAGCGGCACCGGCAAAACCACGCTGAGCGCAGATCCGGAACGCAGCCTCATCGGGGATGATGAACATGGCTGGACGGACAACTGCGTATTCAACTTCGAAGGCGGCTGCTATGCCAAGACCATCGACCTGAGCGAAGAAAAAGAACCGCAGATCTTCCACGCCGTCCGCGAAGGCGCGCTGCTGGAAAATGTGCAGTTTTTCCCCGGTACGCATACGGTGAATTATGCCGACAAGCAGATCACGGAAAACACCCGCGTTTCCTATCCCCTGCATTATATCGACAATGCAAAGGAGCCTTCCACCGGCAACATCCCGAAGAACATTTTCTTCCTGACCTGCGATGCATACGGCGTACTGCCACCCATTTCCCGGTTAAGCCCCGGCCAGGCGATGTACCAGTTCATGTCCGGCTATACCGCCAAGGTAGCCGGTACCGAAGCCGGCGTCACCGAGCCGAAATCCACTTTCAGCGCATGTTTTGGAGCACCCTTCCTGCCACTGCATCCTGCCCGTTACGCGCAGATGCTCGGCGAGAAGCTGCGTCAGCATAACGTGAACGTCTGGCTGGTGAACACCGGCTGGACGGGCGGGCCCTACGGCACCGGCGAACGCATCAAGCTAAGCTATACCCGCGCCATGATCGCCGCCGCACTGAAAGGAGAGCTGGAAAAAGCAGCTTACAAGAACCATGAAGTATTCGGCGTATCCATTCCCGAAGCATGCCCCGGCGTGCCCGACGGGATACTCGATCCGCGCAATACCTGGAAAGATGCCGCCGCGTACGACGCACAGGCAAAAGACCTGGCCGGCCAGTTCATCAAAAATTTCGAAAAATATGCCGCGCAGGCCAATGAAGAGATACTTCAGGCTGCGCCCATAGTTTAACCTGTTTATCGCTGCACCGTTTTCTTTTATAGATTCCCACGTTTTGAGTATAATCCGCAATCAAACACCGGGGGCTGCCTTCAGGGTAGCCCCTTTTTCGTCTAATTTTCCTAATTTTGCGCATGCAAATTTTAGACGGCAAACTCGTTTCCAAAGCAATTAAAGATCAGATCGCAGTCCAGGTGGCTGAATTGAAAGCCCAGGGCAAAAAGATCCCCCATCTCGCCGCCATCCTGGTAGGCAACGACGGGGCCAGCGAAACCTATGTGGCCTCCAAGGTGAAATCCTGCGCGGAGATCGGCTACAACTCCACACTGCTGCGGTTCGACAGCCAGATATCGGAAAAGCACCTGCTCGACAATATCAATATGCTGAACGAAAACCCGGACATCGACGGCATCCTCGTGCAGCTGCCGCTCCCCAAACACATCAACGAAGAGCTGGTGATCAACACCATCGACCCGAGCAAGGATGTGGACGGCTTCCACCCCATGAACGTGGGCAAAATGGTCAGCGGCCTTCCTACCTTCATCCCCGCTACTCCTTACGGCATCATGCTGATGCTGGAACATTATAACATAGACACGAAAGGCAAGCATGCCGTTGTGATCGGCCGCAGCCACATCGTGGGCACGCCCATGAGCATCCTGCTCAGCCGCAACAGCAATCCCGGCAACTGCACCGTTACGCTCACGCACTCGCACACAAAGAACCTGAAAGAGCTGTGCCTGCAGGCGGACATCGTGGTAGCCGCCATCGGCAAGCCGGAGTTTGTAACGGCCGATATGGTGAAAGAAGGCGCCATTGTTATTGACGTGGGCATCAACCGTATCCCCGACGCTTCGAAGAAAAGCGGCTTCCGCCTGGTTGGCGACGTGAAATTCGATGAAGTATCGCCGCGTTCCAGCTACATCACCCCCGTACCCGGCGGTGTAGGCCCGATGACGATCGCCGCATTGCTGAAAAATACCTATCACGCCGCCATCGGCCAGAAAGGGAACCAGAATTAGTACCTTTGCATTGTAAATGAGCACTACTGCCGTACATACCGTCACGCTGCCCGTGATGGAATCTTTCTATACCATCCAGGGCGAAGGCTTCCACCAGGGCAAAGCCGCATACTTCATCCGCCTCGGCGGATGCGATGTGGGCTGCGTATGGTGCGACGTGAAAGAAAGCTGGGACGCGGACAAACATCCGCAACGCGCTATTCCCGACCTGGTGCGGGAAGCCGCGGCACATCCCGGCAGGATCGCCGTGATCACCGGCGGAGAGCCCCTGATGCATAACCTCCACGAACTAACCGGAGCGCTGCACACCGCCGGCTTCCGCACACATATGGAAACCTCCGGCTCCTCGCCGCTCAGCGGCGACTGGGACTGGATCACCCTTTCCCCAAAGAAATTCAAAGCCCCGCTGAACGAAGTCTGCCAGCAGGCGCATGAGCTGAAGATCGTGGTGTACAATAAATCGGATTTTGCCTGGGCGGAGAAATACGCGGCCATGGTGGGCAAGCAATGCAGGCTCTACCTGCAACCCGAGTGGAGCCGCGCCGCGGAAATGACGCCGCTGATCATCGATTATGTGAAAGATCACCCGCAATGGCAGATATCGCTGCAGGTACATAAGTACATCAACGTACCGTAAGCGGCATCTGTATACATCAGCATTTCCATCATAAACCCCCGTTTTTTTCGTTATTTAGTGACCGACTATGAAAAAGATCCTGTTACTGTTATGCTGCATGGCCAGCCTGCACCTCGCTGCGCAAACCGTCACTTACGAAACCGCCGGCAAAAAGGCCAAAGCCTTGTTCGATCAGGCTATTGACGCCATGCGGATATACCAGCCCAAAGATGCGATCAGGCTTCTGCAGGACGCCATCAAGGCGGAACCGAAATTTGCGGATGCATACGGGCAAATGGGACTGGCATACGTGGAAACCCGGCAATACACCGAAGCCATCAACGCCTTTAAACAGTTGCAGGAACTGGACGCCGCCGGCATCCGGCATATCCGGGTCTCCTACTCCAAAGCCCTCGCGGGCAACGGCCAGTTCAAGGAAGCCCTGGCCATGATCACCGAGCATATCGAAACCTCCAAAGCACCTTCGCAAACTTCCCTCAAATTCAGGCAAAACATGGAATTTGCCATTACGCAGGAACAGGTGCCGTTTCAGCCGCAAAACCTTGGCGACAACATCAACTCCCCCGATCCCGAATATTTTCCCTCCCCCACCATCGACGGTAAAACGCTGGTGTATACACGCCGGGTGAAAGGGAAGAATGAAGATTTTTTCATCTCGCAGCGGGACAGCCTGCAATGGCTCGCCGCAAAGGACATGGGCGAACCGGTGAACTCTTCGTTCAATGAAGGCGCACAGAATATTTCGCAGGACGGGGAAATGCTGGTGTTCACCGGCTGCGATTTCCCCGAAGGGCGCGGCAGCTGCGATATCTACTATTCCATCAAAACAGCGGAAGGATGGCAGACACCGAAAAACATCGGCAACGCCATCAATACCCGCGACTGGGATTCACAACCCTGCCTGTCGCCCGACAAGCAATCCATTTACTTTACCCGGGAAACCGCGGATGCGGGCGCGGACATCTTCGTGAGCCACCGCGGGGAAGACGGGCAATGGCAGAAAGCCGAACGCCTTGGCGCCACCATCAACACCTCCGGCCGCGAGATGACGCCTTTCCTGCATGCGGACGGGCAAACGCTGTTCTTCGCGTCGGACGGGCATCCCGGCTATGGCAGCCTGGACATGTTCTATTCCCGCCGCCAGGCAGACGGCAGCTGGGGCAAACCGGTGAACCTCGGCTATCCCATCAATACCATCGGGGAAGATGCCAGCCTCACCGTGGCGGCAGACGGCAAAACGGCCTACTTCGCATCCGACCGCTCCGATTCCCGCGGCGCGCTGGATATCTACAGCTTCGAGCTGTATGAAGCGGCGCGGCCGCTGCCCACGCTGTACGTAAGAGGATATGTGTACGATGCGAAAACCAACGAGCGCCTCAGCGCGTCTTCGCTGGAACTGGTAGACTTGCAGAACAAACTAACGATCGCGAATATACGTAGCGATGAAAACGGCGCATTCCTTGTGCCGTTGCCTACCGGTAAAGACTATGCGTTCAACGTGAACCGTAAAGGATATCTTTTCTACTCGGATAATTTCTCGCTCCGGGAAGCAAAGGCTGATGAACCTTTTGAAAAGAACATCCCGCTGCAACCGCTGGAAGCCAATGCGGTAGTGGTATTACGCAACATCTTCTTTGAATCAAAAAAATACGACCTGCAGCCCGCTTCCACAACGGAACTGGACAAACTCGTAAAACTGCTGACGGACAATCCCACCATGCAGGCGGAGATCGGCGGGCACACAGATAACGTAGGCAGCGACGCGGACAATCAGCTGCTTTCGGAGAACCGCGCCAAAGCGGTGGTGGAGTACCTGGTGCAAAAAGGCATACAGGCAGGCAGGCTGAAAGCAAAAGGTTTTGGAGAAACGAAGCCGGTAGATACCAACGATACGGATGCCGGACGCGCGCAGAACAGGAGAACGGAATTGAAGGTGATCAGTATGTAGACAAAAAGATCTTCGGGCTACCGTCAGCCCGGTCAGAAACGGCACAGCCTGCAAATCCGGTCAACGTCTGCTTTCAATATCCTTTCAAAGCCGCCTTCAGCGCACTGTCAATACGCTTCTCGTGCAACGGTACGCCTTTCGGATATAACGCGGACAGCCAGTCGCCGTACATAATATTCGGCAGCATGATGAACCGCCCCGCAAATTCCTGCTGCAGCCGGATCACAGCGGCATCGCGTTCCGTAGGCGTCACTTTGTAAAAGACCTTTGAAAAATCGCCAAGGTTATCGCCTACCAGCATCGCTATTTCATATTTCTTCGCTACCTGTTCGCGGCGCGGCTCTTTGTCGGAATTACCCGAAGAGAGCAGCAGATGTTCATCATCCGCCTGCGGAAATCCCCAGCGCTGCAGGTTCTGCAAGGTAACGGCGCGCTCTTTTTCCAGGCGGTTGGTGATATAATAAATGGTAAACCCTTTAGCCGCGGCGAACCGGAAAAAAGACAATGCGCCAGGAACCGTATCACAGGCCGCTTTGGCCGTCCATTCCTCCCACAACCGCTGGTCGTATTGCCCACCTTTCAAGGCATAATGCACGGTAAACGGACTGTTGTCCAGCACGGTTTCATCTATGTCCGTTACAATAGCGCGCGGTCGCAGCGTTTGCTGATGGCTCATTTCTTCTACGCGCATCGTTGCCAGTTGATAAGCCTGCAGGCACAATGCTTTGTATTCCGCGGCGCGCTGCTGGTAAAGCGCTCCCCAGGCAGGGCCGTAGGGCAGCAATGTAGTGGTGCTGGTAGTTTTGCAGGCCGTAAAAAACAGCAAGGGCAACAGGAGATAACGAATACGCATAATGATCATTTAAACAGCACAAACATCGTTAAAATACAGTACATTGAAGCTGCATAAAAATTGTTTGTAAACCCATGCTGCAAGAACTTCATTACCGCATAGCGTTAACGCTCATTCCGCAAGTGGGCGATGTTGTAGCCAAAGAGCTGCTGCAACATTTCGGAACGGCGGCCGGCATCTTCCAGGCGCGCCGGCATCAGCTGGAAAGGATTCCGGGCGTCGGGACTTTCAGAGCATCCGCGATCTGTCATTTTACTGATTTTAAACGGGTGGACCGGGAGATCGGTTTTATGGAACGGCAGGGTATTAAAACGGTATTTTATACCGATGATGATTATCCGGAACGCCTGCGGCATTGTTATGACAGTCCCGTTCTGCTGTACAGCAAAGGCGATATGGACCTGCAGGCCGGGAAGATGCTGGGCGTGGTAGGCACCCGCAGGCCCACCGCTTACGGTATAGCGGTGTGCGAAGCGTTGGTGGCGGCACTGGCGCCGCACCAGGTAACGATCGTCAGCGGTATGGCGTATGGGATCGATATTGTTGCGCACCGGGCGGCGGTCAGACACGGACTGCCTACCGTGGGCGTGCTGGCGCACGGGCTGGACAGGTTGTATCCCGCGGTGCATGCGGCAACGGCTTTGCAGATGCAGTCGAACGGCGGATTGCTGACGGACTTTTGCAGCGGCACCCGCCCGGACCGGCAGAACTTTCCGCGGCGCAACCGCATTGTAGCCGGCTTGTGCGATGCCACGCTGGTGATAGAAAGCGGGCAGCGCGGCGGCTCGCTGATAACGGCGGATATCGCCGGCAGCTATCACCGGGATGTGCTGGCTGTTCCCGGCAGGATCGGCGATGCGGCGTCCGCCGGATGCCTGGAGCTGATCAGGCAGAACAAGGCCGCGCTCGTGACCTCCGCGGAAGACATCCTGGAAGCGCTGAACTGGCGGCCCTCCGCGCCTGCAATGACCATGGCGCCGCAGTGCAGCCTGTTTCACGAGCCGGATGAAGACCAGCAGGCAATAATCGCCCTGCTGCATGCGCATCCATCGTTACATATCGATGAAATACAGGCCCGCAGCGGCATCCCGCAGAACAGGATGCATGGTATATTGCTGGAACTGGAAATGCAGGCGATGCTGCGCTCACTGCCGGGGAATACATATCAATTAATCAACACGTGAAAAAGGAACTGTTCCTATTCCATAAAAAACACGTACATTTGCGTGCAATTATTTAGAAAACTACCAAAATAATTGCGATATGCCTGCGGGAAAATCCAAACAGAAATTTGTAGCTGACGGTCTCACCTTCGACGATGTGCTCCTTGTCCCAGCCTACTCCGACGTACTGCCCAGAGAAGTCAATATCTCCGCCCAACTTACCAAAAACATCCGGATCAACATACCAATGGTGTCTGCTGCCATGGATACGGTAACAGAAGCCAGGCTGGCTATTGCGCTGGCACGGGAAGGCGGCATCGGCATCCTGCACAAGAACATGAGCATAGAAAAGCAGGCGGAACTGGTGCGGAAAGTGAAGCGCAGCGAAAGCGGCATGATCCTGGACCCCCTGACGCTCAGCGCCGATTCCACCGTTGGGCAGGCATTGAAAATGATGCGGGACAATGGCATCGGCGGCATTCCCATCGTTGACGGCGATAAAAAACTCATCGGCATACTCACCAACCGCGACCTTCGTTTCGAAAAAGCCAATACCAAACGCCTCATCAGCGAGGTGATGACGAAAGACAAGCTGGTAACGGCACCCGAAGGCACCGATCTCAAAAAAGCAGAAAAGATCCTCCAGCAGCACCGCATTGAAAAGCTGCCGGTCGTTAATAAACAGGGTAAGCTGGTAGGTCTTATTACTTACCGCGACATCCTGCAATTGCAAAGCTTCCCCAACGCCGCCAAAGACAGTTTCGGCCGCCTGCTCGTAGGCGCGGCACTCGGTATCACGCAAGACCTGCAGGACCGCGCCGCGGCGCTGCTGCATGTGGGTGTGGACGTGGTGACGCTGGACAGTGCGCACGGCCATTCCGTTCACGTGCTGGAAGCCCTGAAAAAACTGAAGAAAGCATTTCCGAAGCTGCAGGTGATCGGTGGCAACGTAGCCACAGCCGAAGGCGCGCTGGCGCTGGCCGCAGCAGGCGCCGACGCCGTGAAAGTAGGCGTAGGCCCCGGCTCCATTTGCACCACGCGCGTAGTAACAGGCGCGGGCTTCCCGCAGCTCTCCGCGATCATGAACGCCGCGCAGGCATTGAAAAAATCCGGTATTCCCGTGATCGCCGACGGCGGCATCCGCTACACCGGCGACATGGTGAAAGCCCTCGTGGCAGGCGCTTCCACCATCATGGCAGGCTCCATCTTCGCCGGCGTGGAAGAAAGTCCCGGTGAAACCATCATCTACGAAGGCCGCAAATTCAAATCATACCGCGGCATGGGCTCCATCGAAGCCATGTCCGAAGGCAGTAAAGACCGCTATTTCCAGGATGTGGAAGCCGACATCAAAAAGCTCGTGCCGGAAGGTATCGTTGGACGGGTGCCCTATAAAGGCAACCTCTCCGAGGTGGTGCAGCAATTCGTGGGCGGGCTCCGCGCAGGGATGGGCTACAGCGGCTCGAAAGATATCAAAACATTGCAGGAAGCGCAGTTCGTGAAGATCACTTCCGCCACCGTGAAAGAAAATCACCCGCACGACGTGGTGATCACGAAAGAAGCGCCGAACTACAGCCGGTAATTCACAATAAGTTAATATGCAAGGCCGCCTCTATGCACGAGGCGGCTTTGTTTTTGTTGCCAACTGCCGGGGCGGTCGTATTCACGGCGCAGCGCCACGCTATCCGGGGCGGCCTTTCTTTTCCCCCACCCGCCGATCATTATCCCCCATTAAGCGATTCCCCCTTCCCTTTTATTTTTACTTTTATACTTTTTACATTTGAAAGATGAATCAGACCTTGCGCAAACGCTTACCGCTGCTGCTCAGCCTCCTGGCAGGCGGCCTCATGTGGGCGGCGTGGCCCACCTCCCCGCTGACCTTCCTGGTATTCACTGGTTTCGTGCCGCTGCTGGCGATCGCGGACAAAGTGAACAACCGGGCTAAATATTTCGGCCTGATCTATCTCGCCCTCTGGATATGGAATACCGGCACCACCTGGTGGGTAGGCAATACCACGGTACCTGCCAGCGGCATCTTCGCCAATGCTTTCAACGCATTGCTGATGAGCGTTCCGCTGATGGGCTACAAAATAACGCTGGAGCGGCATAACCGCCTCACCAGCTACTTTGCGCTGATCGTTTACTGGCTGGCCTTTGAATACATCCATCAGGAATGGGAACTGAGCTGGCCCTGGCTGACGCTGGGCAATGCTTTCGCCATGCGGCCCGAATGGGTGC
Source organism: Chitinophaga cymbidii (assembly GCF_007992715.1). Lineage (GTDB taxonomy): Bacteria > Bacteroidota > Bacteroidia > Chitinophagales > Chitinophagaceae > Chitinophaga > Chitinophaga cymbidii. Next base: position 90,388 of record NZ_BKAU01000002.1, on the reverse strand, counting down.
AGTGGTACGAATATACCGGCACGCTGGGCGGATCGCTGTGGGTGCTGCTCGTGAATATCAGCCTGTACGCCGCCTGGCGGAAACGCAAAAAAGGAACGGACGCCGGTTCTTTCCTGTTGTGGAAAGAAGGATGGAAACCCGCACTGCTGCTGGTCATCCCCGTTGTCATCTCGTTTATCGTAGCTGTGATGAACGTAGAGATCAAGAGACTGACGATGAACGTAGTAGTGGTGCAGCCTAATATTGATCCGTATGATGAGAAATTTTCGACGCATTCCGCGCAGGAACAGCTGGCGAAGCTGCTGGACCTTACAAGATCGCAGATCGGGGCGGACACGCGCTTTGTGATCTGGCCCGAAACGGCGCTGTTCACGCAGGGCGCCTGGGAACACGAGCTGAACTATCAACCGGAAGTACAGGCCATCCGCAATTTCCTTCAGCTATATCCCAACGCGAAGATCATCACCGGCGCATCCACCTACAAACAATATCCCGTACCGGGCGAAGCGCCGGCCACGGCCAGAACGCGCAGCGACGGAGGCCCTCCGTACGACGCCTTCAACTCCGCCATACAGATAGACACGTCCTCCAACATCCAGATCTATCACAAGGCCAAGCTGGTGCCCGGCGTGGAACTGACGCCCTACATGCGTTATCTGCCTTTCATGAAAAAGCTGGCGATGGATTTTGGCGGCATCACCGGCAGCTACGGCCTGACGCCCGGCGTGGACATCTTCTCCAACCCTCCGCCTTACGGCAACGTTTTCGCGGCGATCTGTTATGAATCCGTTTACAGCCATTTTGTGGCGGAAAAAGTACGGCAGGGCGCCAATCTGCTGGTTGTTAGCACGAACGACGGATGGTGGGGCAACACACAGGGACATAAACAGCATATGCAATACGCCAGGCTGCGGGCGATAGAAACGCGGCGGTGGGTGGCCAGGAGCGCCAATACCGGCACCTCCTGCTTCATCAGCCCGCTTGGAGACGTGATAGCGCCCCAACCCTACTGGGAACCCGCCGCCATAAAATATGACGTAACAAATAAGAGGCGTTTGACGTTCTACGTAAAATACAGTGGTTTCATCGCCAAAGCACCCCTGATCTTTTGTATCTTGCTGTTGTTGTACACCATTGTTTTAAGGGTAATTCGCAGAAGCTATGTGGAAAACAATCAATAACGGAAACCAGGCAGGCGCCTACTGGACGGAAGGTCAGGGTAAAGCAGTGATGCTGATACACGGATTCGGGGAAGATCATTCCGTATGGGAACACCAGACCGCTTTTCTGCGGATGTATAACCGCGTACTGGTGCCGGACCTCCCGGGCACCGGCCAATCGCCGCTGACAGACAACCTCAGTATTGAAAGCATGGCTGAATTCGTATATGCGATACTGGTAGCGGAAGGGATCAGCCAGGTAACGATGATCGGTCATTCAATGGGTGGATATGTGACGCTGGCATTTGCCGAAAAATATCCGCACCTGCTGGAAGGCTTCGGCCTCTTCAGTTCCACCGCCCGGCCGGACAGTGAAGAGAAAAAAGAAGCGCGGCGAAAATCCATCCGGATGATGGAACAATACGGCAGCGAAGCATTCCTCCGGCAGACGCTGCCGGGCATGTTCTCCGAAAGCTTCCGCAACAAGCAGCCCGCCCGCGTGGAAAACTTCGTGAACAACGCTTTATCCGCCGGCAAAGAATCGCTGATCGCCTATTATGAAGCCATGATCGCGCGCCCGGACCGTACCGCGGTGCTGCGGGAGAGTAAGGTACCGATATTGTTCTTTGTGGGGAAAGATGATGCCGCCGTGCCGCCCGACAGCGTACTGGAACAGGTGACCCTTCCGGCGACCGCCAGCATACATATTTTCGAACAGGTAGGACATATGGGGCTGCTGGAAGTATACGAGGAAAGCAACCTGATCCTGCATCATTTTATAGCTTTTTGCCAGCGGACAGTATAATTCATTCTTTTGCGCATTTTATTGATAGTAACCATGTTGGGCCTGGTTTCCCTGGCTGCGCGGGCTGATCATATCATCGGCGGAGAAATGTATTATTCCTTCCTCGGCAAGAATGGCAACAATAACCGTTACCGTGTTACGCTGAAGCTGTTTATACGCTGCGATGCCAGGGAGGAGCAGATTGATGCGTATGCGGACATTACCTTTTATTCCGGCAACGGCAACCATATCACAACACTGAGGGCCGATCACGACAATACAGAGCAGTATACCGCTACCGATGTAGATCCCTGTATCGTCAACCCACCGTATGTCTGCTACCAGATCGGCTACTACAGCACCATCATAGAGCTGACGCCCAGCGCCAACGGCTACGTGGCCGCGTTTCAGCGCTGCTGCAGGAGAACGGGGCTTACCAATATCTTTTCCGACAATACGGTGGGCGCTACCTATTCTGTAGTCATCCCCGGCACGCCGAACGGCTTTGATACCAATAACGGCCCCCGTTTTTCAAAGGAAAAAGGAGTAGTCGTTTGCGCCAATAACCGTTTCAGCTATGACTATTCCGCCGAAGACCCCGATGGCGATTCTCTTGTTTATTCTTTTACAACGGCCTACAGCGGCGCAACACAGAACAATCCAAAACCCGTTGATTCCGATCCGCCACCTTACTCGCCTGTATCCTACCGTACGACCTTTTCCGCGGACCAGCCGCTGGGCGACAAGGTGTCCATCGATCCGCATACCGGCATCATCTCCGGCATTGCGCCGCGCAGCGGCCTGTACATTGTAACGGTGACCGCAAAGGAATACCGCGATGGCGTATACATCGGGGAGAACAAAAAGGAATTCCAGTTCACCGTGGAATCCTGCGTGAAACAGGTAGTAGCGTCTACGCAGGACACTTACAAAGATTGCCAGAGCTTTACCATCAACTTTTCCAACAACAGCACACCGGGCAAACCTTATTTCTGGGATTTCGGGGATGGGGACACCCTCACCACCTGGTCCCGCGACGCACTCCCGCATACCTACCGGGACACGGGCACCTACATCGTAAAGCTGGCCGTAGACCGGAACAGCAGCTGCGGCGACAGCATGCTCGCCACCGTAAGGGTATACCCCGTGCTTACGCCTTCCTTCTCCGTCAACGGCCTTTGCACCACCAGGCCGACTGAATTTATCAATACCTCTTATAACCGCTACGGCGTGATCGAATATTTCCGTTGGGACTTCGGAGATCCTGCGGTAACGAATGATACCTCCAACAACTCCAACCCCACGTATCATTTTACCCAACCCGGCGATTATCCTGTAAAGCTGCTCGTACAGAACAGCAAAGGATGCGAACAAAGCTTCTTTGACACGCTCACGATATACGACAAACCGCCGTTCACCGCCACCAACGACACGCTGCTTTGCTACCGCAACGGATTACAGTTCCACGCGGAAAGCCCGCTGCCCGGTACTTTCGAATGGGCGCCCCTGTACAACATCGTGAACCCGCGAACGGCAACACCTTACGCCACACCGGCGGTAGATACCACCTACGAAGTGACCTTCACGGACAACAGCGGCTGCGTGAACAGCAAAAAAATATTTGTAGACGTGCGGGACACGATCTACGTGCGCACCACGGCAGACAGCACCATCTGCACCGGCGACCCCGTAGAGCTGAAAGCCGGCGCCGACGGGGAATACGCTTTCACGTGGACGGACCTCAACACCAACCAGGTAGTGGGTACGGATTCGATCATCACTGTTACGCCTGCACGTTCCGCCACTTATCACGTACGGGTGTCACTTGGGGACTGCTTTTCTGATGATACCGTCAGCTTCCGCGCCGTGGACCCGCCGGTGGCGTATGCCGGTCTTGATACAACGGTCTGCTACGGCGAAAGAGCCTTTCTGAACGCCAGCGGCGGCGCCTTCTACAAATGGCAGCCCGCCGGTACGCTCACCAGTCCGAATAAACCGAACACGATCGCATGGCCGCAGGACACGACCCTTTACATCGTAACGGTAACGGATACGCTGGGTTGCCCCAAAGCAGTACCCGATTCCGTTATGGTGAACGTAGTGCCGCCCGTTCCCGCATTTGCCGGCAACGACACCATTATCATCAAGGGGCAGTCCCTACAGCTGAACGCCTCCGGCGGAGAAACCTACCGCTGGTCGCCGCCGGACGGGCTGAGCAGAACGGACATCCACAATCCCGTTACCAGCTATAACCGCGACATCACCTATCATCTGCAGGTATATACGAGCGAAGGCTGCCTCGGCGAAGACGATATTCTCGTCCGTTTCATGAGCGGGCCGGAGATCTACGTCCCCAATGCTTTCACGCCGAACGGCGACGGTGTGAATGATGTATTCCGCCCCCTGCCGGTGGGCATCACCAAACTGGAACTGTTCCGTATCTACAACCGCTGGGGCGAAGAGATCTTCCGCACCAATGAATACATGAAGGGCTGGGACGGGAAAATGCGCGGCAGGCCCGCCGATGCGGGCACTTACGTATGGATCGTGCAGGGCACCAATACCGCCGGTGAACTGATGGAAAAAAGAGGAACGGTCACGCTGATACGATGATCATTTTCGCTTACACTTCACTCCGAAAACATTACACTTAACGATCTTTTTTATGTTGCTGCAAAACGCCTAAATCCCTTTATTTATCGTAAATTATAAGGAATAAGCCTCTCCCCATGGGCAAGTTTCTTCTGTTGGCACTAACAGGCATTTTATTGCAATCCACGGTGATAGCTTATCATATCATTGGAGGGGAGATTTATTACAGATATGTGGGATATAACAGCGCCAACGGAAATTACCGCTACCTTATTACACTCAAGCTTTATCGTGACGGCGACTTCGTCTGCGGTACCCGCCAGGGTTGCCTGGACTACTTCGAGAACCCCGTTCCCGTGAATATATTCAACGCGAGCGGACAGCGCGTGCTGCCCTCGCAGCTGCTGCACATCCAGTACACCCGCTCCATCCGCGATACGCTCAAGAACCCCTGCCTGGCGCCGCAGACCATTTACCTTGAAGTGGCCTTTTACGAAGGCGATACCATCGAGCTGCCACCCGTGCAGGGCGGTTACTATATTTCCTACCAGCGTTGCTGCCGCGGGGAAAGCCTGACGAACATCTACAATTCGGAACGCGAAGGTTCCACTTTCTACACCGTGATACCCGGCAGCGAAACCGGCAGGATGGACAACAACAGTGTGTATTTCGGGATCGATGAAGCGCCGGTCATCTGCTCCAGCCTTCCGCTGCGTTACAATTATTCCGCGACGGACCCGGACGGGGACAGCCTCACCTATTCGCTTTGCAGCGCACTGGCCAGCAACACTTCCAGGGGTACCGAAGCTGCTTCCCCGCCGCCATATACCACCACCGTAAGCTATATTCCGCCCTATCACGGCGGCGACCCGATGGGCGGCAACCCCGCGTTGTCCATCGACAATAACGGGCTGATAACCGGTACGCCAGGGCGCTCCGGTAAATTCGTGGTGTCCGTGTGCGTATCGGAATACGACCGGCGGACAGGCCGCCTGCTGGGCACGCATCATAAGGACATGCTCATCACCGTCTACTCCTGCTCCACCCGCATTGTGGCCGCCACACCGCCGGTATTGAACCATTGCAACGACACGCTCGGGTTCGCCGTGCCTATCACCAATACCAGCACGGCAGGGTTTACCTCCACCTATCACTGGACCTTTAGCGACGGCTCCGATACGCTGACCAATAGCCGCGACGTATTCTTCCACCACTTCCCCGATACGGGCGTTTACTCTGTAAAGCTGGTGGTGAACCCCGGCCTGCCCTGCACAGACAGCATGACCGGCCGCATCAACAATTACCCCGGTCTGCGTGCAGGCTTCACCGTTAGCGGGCTTTGCCGGGAAGATCCGGTGTATTTCGAAGATCATTCTACTTACCGTTACGGGGACATTACGGAGCGGCGCTGGGATTTTGGGGTGGACGGCATGGACACGGACGTATCGCTGCTGCAGCGGCCTGTTTTCAGGTATCCTACCGGCGGCGTATACACGATCTCCCTGGCGCTGGCAACGGACAAAGGTTGCGAGGCAACCGTCACCCGGAACCTGCGCCTGTTTGAAGTGAATCCATTTGCCGGCAACGATACCATCCTGGCCCGGGGGCAAACCCTGCAACTGCAGGGCCAGGGCGGGGATATCTACAGCTGGTGGCCGCCGACGGGGCTTTCCAACCCCAACCTCCGCGATCCCGTGCTCAACTGGAACAACGAGATCAGCTTCGTGCTGCGGGTAAGCAACCAGCAGGGCTGCTTCGGATATGACACCATCAATGTAAAATACTACACCGGCCCGCAGTTCTACGTTCCCAACGCCTTCTCCCCGAATGGCGACGGGCAGAATGACTACTTCCGCTTCATACCCGTGGGCATCCGGGAATATTATTACTTCCGCATTTTCAACCGCTGGGGCGAGCTGGTGTACAGCTCGCTGGACTTCCGCCGTGGATGGGATGGTTACTACAAAGGCCGCCCCGCCGCTATTGACACCTATCTCTGGATACTCGAAGGCGTAGACCTGAATGGAGAGAAACTTTCCAGGAAAGGAACAGTAACTTTGGTGCGATAAAACCGTTTACCACCATGCAAGGAAAAATAGCCCTTATCACCGGCGCTACGGCCGGATTCGGAGAAGCATGCGCCCTTACGTTCGCCGCGGCGGGATACCACCTTATCATCACCGGCCGCAGAAAAGAACGTTTGCAGGAACTGCAACAGCAACTGGAGAAGACATACCACATTCATGTAAAGCCGCTAGCCTTTGACGTTCGCGACCGCGCCGCCGTGAACGAAGCGCTCGGCTCGCTGGATGACAGCTGGCGGCGGGTGGACGTGCTGGTGAATAACGCCGGCCTGGCGCTGGACCTCTCGCCGGTGGACGAAGGCAACCCGGATGATTGGGATACGATGCTGGATACGAACGTAAAAGGACTACTGTACATGTCCAAAGCCGTGATCCCCTGGATGAAGGCCCGGAAGCAGGGGCAGATCGTGAATATCGGGTCTACCGCCGCGAAGACGGTATATGCCAAAGGAAATGTATACTGCGCCAGCAAAGCCGCCGTAGATGCGTTAACGCAAGGCATGCGCATCGACCTGCTGCCCTATAATATCAAAGTGACGGCCGTGCACCCCGGCGCCGCGGAAACAGAGTTTTCCCTGGTACGCTTCAAAGGCGATGAATCAAAGGCAAAAGACGTGTACAAAGGCTTCACGCCGCTCAGCGCGAAAGACGTGGCGGACGTGGTATTCTATTGCTGCTCATTGCCGCCGCACGTGTGCATCAATGACCTGGTGCTCACCCCAACGGCACAGGCCAACGCCTATTACATCCACCGTTAAAAATTACACATACGTGTTATTGATATACGTTATATATTTTAACTATATTTGAAACCCTATATATTATGAAAATGTGTGGATGAATTGGTAACGGCCCGGAGCCGTATGCCTTATAAATACCACGAGCCTATTGATAATCCTATAACCATATCCCTATGCTAACATTTATCACGATGTACGTCATCAGACTGTACTATCCCAGATGGAAAGAATTCATCAGTTTCTACCTCGACAGTTCACGTAGGAACAATTATGGCCGGTGGGCCATGCGCCAACGCTGGAAGAGCGAAAAATCGTACTCTTTCGGTTACAACTGAAAAATATGTTTTTCATCATAAAGCCTCTTGCATTGCGAGAGGCTTTATGATTTTACAGCGCTACCCGCTGCACACACACCATCTCCCGCTCCTTCACCCGCTTCTTGTAAGCCACCAGCACCGATCCCTCCCCCACCGGTTCCAGCACCGGGAAACTGGCAAACACCTCCGGCGGGGTAATAAACCCTTTCGCCACCGTTTCCCCGTTGCCGGCCTTGTGCTGCATCCCGATGCGGTTGCCGGAAGTATCGGCCGCTTCGTCCCACACCAGCGCCAGGCCCCCGTTGCGCAAGGTGGTCAGCTGCGGATGCTTGGCCGTGGGCAATGCGCTGATGCTTTCTTTCTTCGTGTAGGTAATGCCGTTATCCGGGGACTGGCAATAGAAAACACCCTGCCCGCCGCCCATGGTGAACCAGGCAAAGTGCAGCCCTTCAGCGTTCTTCACCATCGTGGGGCCGGTGTGGGGGCAGCCGCGGATGGCCCAGTTATCCGGACTGATGCGCACGGGCGGCGAGAAGGTTTGTCCGCCGTCTGTGGAAACCATGTGCACCATGTCGCGGATCGTATCGTTGATGATGTCGCGGAAAGCGGCGTGCAGCGCGCCCTGCGCATCTACGTACAAGGCAGTACGGCAGCACTGGCAGACGGTCTGCGCGATCTGCCTTTCCTGCCCGAAGCCCGGTTCACGGCCGGTGGCCGCGATGTACAAAGTGGAGCCTTCCTGTTGATGATGCTTGCGGTTGTCCAGCCAGATGGCCACCGCCTCGCCGGAGGGCAGCAGCGCCATGTCAAAATAACGCTGGTCGTACCCGGCGGTATCGGTCACCAGCGGAACGGCAGGCAGCCAGTGCTGTCCACCGTCCGGAGAGCGGGTGTACAGCACTTTGCCTGCGTATTTATTCCTCGGATCATTGCTTTCGGTGCCGAACATCACGATCACCTCGCCGTTGGGACGGAAAAGTATCTTGGGCAGATTTTCCGCATGCGGCTGAATGCCGGTAGCCGTGGCCACCTTCTTTGCGGCGGAAAATGATTTTCCTTCATCAGCAGATACGGCGTAATAAAATGTACCTGTTTCCACACCTTCATCCTGCTCCACCCAGCTGACCACCAGCGCGCCGCTTGTATCGCGCGTCATGTAAGCGCAGGAAGCATCGCGCAGGGTATCAGACAACACCTGCTCCATGCCGCCCGAAAAAACAGCGGGGTGGCAGGCGCTGATCAGTACCGGTATCCAGATAAAAACACTTTTTCTCATCATCATTTTTTTGCGGTAAATGTGTAGGCGACGCCAAAGTTGAAGGTGCGGTCCGGCCCTGGGCGGTAACTCTTGCCAAAGGCGCTTTTCTCCGCCGTGGTGGCATACATCACGCCACCCACGTTCCGGCAGTTCACCCAGCATTCAAATCCCCCGGTACTATACCCCACGCGCGCGTTAAACAATTCATAACCTCCATATTCCTCCGTGTTCGCGGGGTCCATGTAATACCGCCCTACATGCTGCCATTCAAGACCGGTACGGATGCCTTTGAGGAACGCCGGTTTCCAGGTGATCTCCGTATTGGTGATCGTAGCGGGCGCGCCGTTCATGCGGTTCCCGTCGTAGTGCGTGCCCTTATCCTCATACTGCAAAAAATCATGCTGCGCCCAGGTGCCGCCGGTGCGAAACAACACATTGGGTATAGGTGCATAACGGAGATTCCATTCCACGCCGCTGTGGCGCGTTCTGCCGGCATTGCGGTTTTCAGAGGAGCCGTCCGCCAGGCGTACGCTCACGATTTCATTCCTCCCGTCCATGCGGTACACGCTCGCGTCTATATATCCCTTGTTGCCCGCAAATGCAAACCAGCCGCCGGCTTCGTAGTTATTGTAAGTGGCGGGGCGCAGGGACGGTACTTTCACGCCTCTGTACAGTTCGGAAATGTTCGGTGGCGCAAACCCCACGCTGTAGTTCGCATACACACCGCGGTCGCGGCCAAAATCATACGTGAGGCCGAGCTTGGGCGTCCAGGCATGGAAGAAATTGCGCTCGTCGGGCGAACCGGTGAACGCGGATGGCGGAAGGTGATTGTCGAAATTAAAATCCATGCGGTCGTAGCGCAATGCCGCCGTCACTTTGAGTTTGGCGACAGGGCTCATTTCCGCCTGCGCGTAGACAGCAGTATTCACGAGGCCCACACGGTAGTCCGTCAACGCAGAATCCGTCCGTGTAAAACCGGTGAAGTAACCGGCGGCATCCCTGTCCACATCAATGAACTCCGCGAAATAGGTAGCGGGACTGTAATCCGCGCTCATACCGGCGATCAGCGATGCGCTCTTCCAGGCAAACTGCTTTTTGTGCTGCGCCAATACGCCGTAGCTCTGAAAGGCGTCGCTGTTGATCTCGCCACGCGCTTTCAAAGGGTTGGATGTTGTTTTGATGGCGTAGAAAGGGTTCTGGCCGATCTCGTTATGCCGGTAAAAGGCGGTGAAATTCGTGGTGTTGGTTTCATTCCACTGGTGGGCTACGGTACTGCGTACACGAAGTGTCTTCACCAGCCGGTAGGAAAAAGTATGGAAGCTCTTGTAGTTCTTGCTGAAGAAATTGGCGCTGTCCACACCACCTGTCTGATCCGTTTTATAATCAACGACGGAAACGCTGTTGGTCCACGTAGTGCGGTCGCTGAACTGGTATTGTGTTTTGAGCGTCAGCGCCAGCTTGCGGAAGTCGCTGTGGTCGAGGTACCCGTTCCGCTGGTCCGCGTAGTAGCCGCCAAGGAGCACGCCCAGCTTGCCTTTGGTGCCGGATACGCTGAAGTCCGTGCGTTTGTATCCCCAATTGCTCATCTCCGCCTGCACTTTTGCGGTGGGCAGGATGGTGGGGGAAGCGGTGATGAAGTTCACGGCGCCGCCCACGGCCTCGCTGCCGTACAGTGAAGAAGCGGGACCGCGGATCACTTCCACGGTTTTGAGGGCGGCCATGTTTATTTCGATGAGCGCGTTGTGGTTAAAGTCGCCGGTGGTGCGGATGGGCAGGCCGTCTTCGAGATAAAGGAAGAGGCTGCGGTAGCCGATCGGCTGTCGGATGGCCATGGTATGCTGTTCGTTGCCGAGGTCTACCATGTACACGCCGCTCACTTTGTTGAGCACCTGTTCCAGGGAAGTGGCTTTTGTTTCCCGCAGCGTTTGCGTGGAAATAGTGCTGATGGCGATGGGCGCATCGGTGCGGAATTGCCGGTGGCGGCCGGCGGACACGATCACTTCGTTCAGGCGCGTGGTCAGCGGGTCCAGGTAAACGATCATATTGCCTTCCCTGTCAACAGAAAGGCGTTGCGTGGAATAACCCACATGAGAGATATAAATGGAGTCAGGCATGACGGGCAGCGAGAATACGCCCTGATCGTCAGAGCGGCAGGCGCAGGTCTTTGCTTTGATGCTGACGCCGGACAGGGCTTCGCGGGTCTGTGCGTCCACGATCCTGCCTTGCAGCTGCTCCTGCCCGTAAACGGGCACGAAGATGCCTGTTAATAAGAATAGTTTCAAAAAACGCAGCATGTTGTCGCTTTTAATGGGTACGTGCATATGCGCCCGCGCGTTGCCGTGCGCCGGAATGGGCGCGAAAATGCGGTCGGGGTTTGAATGCCCGTACCTTTTGAAAGGATGAAGATTGAGATGCGGTGTTAAACAGTCATCATGCCTGCGGAGGATGAAATACTGCGTTTAGGGGATCGATGGGGGAACCGCTGTTATAGGCGGTGGATATTTTCACGACAGTAAAATAAGGCTGTAATACTGATTGCAGTTCAATGGCTGCGATCACTACTTCGTATTTATCTTTTACGGCATTGCCGTTCTGCTCTTTCTTCGTTTCCTTTTCCATCTGCTTCATCAGATGACACTGGCCGTTACAGGCCAGTTCAGGCTTCGCCTTGTTCACGCAGAGCACACGCGCAATGTACTCCTGGTTCAGCATATATTCCGCCAGTATCAGTCCCTTGCCGAATGTTTGCAGCAGCAGGCCCGTTAATGTTACTATGACGAATACATATCTCATACGATAGTACAAATGTAGGCGCTGCGCCAACGCATCACAATGATTTAAATCATTATTCATCAACAAAACGGGAGACCTTCATCAGCAGATCTCCCGTTCAATAGCTATTGCGCCAGCATAAACCGTAGCGTCAGCCCCCCTCGTGTATTGGTGATCGGGTAGGCCGTGGAGATCACCGGTATGGTCTGACGGCGGTCGTAGAAGAATTTGATGTTGAGGCGGTTGTTGATCACATAGTCGATGGACGGCGCTATGCCGATCACTTTTTGTCCGCTGGTGGGGATCACGATGTCCGCATCCAGCCGGTTGTTCACGGTTTTATCGTCACGGAAGCTCATGTCCAGCCGGAAGTTCAGGTCGTTCTCCAACCTTGTTCCGCCATCCTTTCCAATTCTGAAAGGCATGGGGAATCCGCGCACACGGTATCCCGCGCCGATCACGATTTCGCTGGAACGCATTTCGCTCAGCTGGTAATCGATGAGGCTAAGGCTGAGCGTGCGGCTGCGCTTGAATTCCAGCCTTGCGTTCAGGGAATTGGTAAAGGTCATGTCCAGCCCGATCAACGGCGCGAACTGTTCGTTGACGGTCATGTTCGGCAACAGGAAGTAAGGCACATAGTTGCCGGACACGGAATCGCGGAAGGCCGGATATCCCATCAGCAACGGATCGTAGAACATCAGCGCAGTGTTGTACGAGTTCATGCTCAGCGTACCGATGTAGGCATGCGTGAGGGTGAAAACGGACAGGAAGTTGCGGAACGGCGCGATGCGGCTCAGGCCGTTGTAAGATATACGCCAGTTCGGCTTCGGCAGGATGTTCTTGAACGGATTGGTGCGTACGGTGCCCGCGCCCTGTTTGAGCAGGGAAATGGTTTCCGGGTTCTTGCCGGTGTAAGCCGCCAGGAATGCGGGTATCAGCACATCCTGCGAATAACGGCCGTAACCATAGCGGTATTCCGGATCTTTCGGATCAAATACGGGCAGGTTGGGATCTTTGCTGTAAGGGTTGGTTTCACCGAGGCGGCGGGAAATGATCTTGCGGTAGTTCTCGAAATCGCGGAAGGTCTGCGAGATGCCGTCCACTTCATTGATCTTGCCCCACATCGTTTTGATGGCTACGAAAGTGATCTCGAAACCGCCGGCGTCGTAAGGGCTCAGGTGTCCGAAGGTGCCGTTGCCGGTGGTATCCTTATACAGTTCGGTATATGTTTTTGTAAATGACTTCGTCAGGTTCAGATCGATGCGCAGGTCGCGGATCGGCTCCAGTTGCGCCTGCGCGTCCAGCCGTTGCGTGAACTGCTGCTGGAACTGGATGTTGAAGAGCGTGTCGCGCGTCAGCAATCCTTTTTTGGAGAAGTCGTCCAGCCATTTTTTGTCCGGCTGCTGCCCAAGCACAAACCCGATGCCCGGCGCCATGGACGCCCAGTTCATCCCCAATACTTTCGTACTGTCGATATACCCCGGCAACCGCGTTCCCGCGTTCTCGGTATAGTTCACCTGCACCCGTTTGAGCGACATCAGCACGCGCATCAATCCTTTCACCAGCCCGCCCGTTTCTTCTTCTTCCTCCTGCTTTGCAGCAGGCTGATTCGGCTTTTGCTGGCCGTTGTTCATGTTCATCTGCGGCATGGTATTTTTCACCGCGGTGGCATTCATCTTCCGCAGCCACTTGCTCTTGTTGTACAGGTCGGTGAACTTCAGCTCCGCGGATACAATTTTTGACTGCGTGTTCTCGATAGCGTTACCGAGGTACATGGCCAGGCGGGACGCGCCTATCCAGCGGTAATCCGTGCTGTAGCTCAAGGCCACGTTCGTCCAGTTCAGCAGCGGGAACTTCGCCGTGGGCAACGTATAGGTCACGGAAGCGGTGTGATAATAATTCGTGGTACGGCCGCCCTTGAAGAAGTTGCTGCGCACGCTGTCCTTCTTCGGGTCTGTATCGATGCGGCCTATCGGCTCGTCGATGCGCGCGAGGTTGGACGCATTGAAGTCGAGGGACAGGTTACGGGTGAAGTCCCATTTGAGCGTATAATACCGGTCGAAGGTAAAGTACTTGTCGTATGTTTCCTGCAGCTGGAAAGGCCCGCCGCCCACGTTCCGCAGGCGCGTGGCGCCGAACTGGCGGGTCACGTCCGCACGGAAGCTCAGCTGCGTGGGCACGTAGTTCAGGTTAAATTCCTTCAGCAGCGCCAGCCAGGGCGATTTGCTCTTGAAGAGGCTCTTGAAAGGCTCGAGGTATTTCGGCGCACCGGAGAAATTATATCCCAGCCCGGCCCGGTGCTTCGTCAGCACATCGCTTTCTATCACCGGGTTGCGGCGGTTGATCTGCGAATAGGAATAGCTGATATCAAAATTCTCCAGGTCCCATAGCCGGCTCTTCGTTTTACCGACGGCCATCTTGCGCACGTTGGTGAAGTTGAGGCTGGTGATGGACGTGAAGTCCTGCGCATTCCGCTTGATGGAATCGCGCTGCGCCTTGTCCAGCGCCAATGCCAGCTTGTCTTTCAGCTTGATGTCCAGATCGTACGGATCATATTCCGGGTTGCTGACGGTCTGTGAGTAGCCGGCGTATACGGGCACGGACAGTCCGGTGCGCTTGGGCAGCAGCTTGCCGAGGTCGAGGTTCGTGGCCACGTCGTATTGTAAATAGTTGTCCCGGAAGCGTTCGTTGTTCCGCTGGTCGATGGCGCCGAAGCCTGCGGTGTGCATGTTGCCGCTGAAGGTCAGCGATCCGAGGTCGGACAGCTGGAGGTCTACTCTTGCGAGCGCGGCATATCCGCCTTTTTCATCCAGGCCGGTCAACCGCAATTCGTTAAACCATACTTCGGTACATTTCGGGATACCGTCGTCCGTCGGGTTCAGCACACCGATCATCACGCCGCGCACATCGCCAAGGCTGGGGTTCCCCATCACGGCGATGATGTTCTTGCCGTCCTGCTGCACATAAGGTATCAGCGGCGAAGCGCCGGCCACGTTACGTGCCTGCTTCAGCCGCGTGAACTTTTGCAGGTCCAGGTCCAGGCGGTTGGAATCCGGCCATACCTGTGTTTCCGTGGGAGAGCTGCCCCAGGGCGTTACTTCCAGCGGAATGCGGTATTCGTAATAGTTTTCGGTGAAGTCGCTGCCCACGCGGATGATGGCCTGCAATTCATTATTCTTCAGTGAGGTCTGGTCCGTTACGGCTTCCGCGTGTACAAACATCTGCAGGCGGTTGTACTGGCGCATGTCCAGGTTGAGGTTCTTGTACAGCGCGCGGGATTCACCGTCTTTCAGATTGCATATCTGCGCGGACAAAGACTGTTCGTTCAGCAGGATGTTGGTGTTGTTGGTGCTGAGGGTATTCTGGCGCAGGATGCCGGGAGGCAGCACGTATGGCACCGGTTGGCGCCTTGCGTTCTCCTCGATGTTCACCGCGGAAGAGTTGAAGGTGGTGGATTCATCTACCGGGATGGGATCACCGGGGCGCAGCTCATACTGGAAGCGGCGCCACTGGTTGCGCACCAGGTCCAGCTTCGCGAAGCGCAGCACTACGGAATCTTCAAAGCCGGTCAGGAACATGCGCATGAAGCGGATGGACTTGAAGTCCGGGATATTGCCCACTTTTCTGTCGTATTGCGTAACCGGTATCTTGAACTGGTACCAGGTTTCCTGGCGGGTGGTGCCGCCGGGGCCCTGCACGGTGGCGGTGAATTTGTCCACTACATAATTGGAGCCCACCTGCATGTCCGGCTGCAGCTCCACGCGGTACTGGAAATATTCTTCCGTTTCGTTCATGGTATTATCCCTGTTCAGGTCTTCCGATTCGGGATAGTTGGTGCTGGCCTGTGAGAACTGTGAGTTATCGTTAGATACCGGGGAGTTGCCTTCCGGCAGGTTGATCCTTTTATAACGTTCCAGTATGCCGGCCTTCTGCTGGTCATAGTACCCGTCGCGGTACCAGCGGTAGTCGTCGTTGGAGGGGTCTTTGCTGGCATCCTGGTACACCTGGGAGGAAGAGCCGAACATCATAGCCAGATCGTCGAGGTAATCTCTGCGAAAATGTTGTTCGTCAGCGCTTTGCAGGCCGTCGTACCCAACGTCCTGGTACCGGCGGACGTTAGGATCATTATCGAACGCCTGCGTGATCTGCTGCTGGAACTTCGGCACGCGGCCCCAGCGGGACGAATCCAGTTTATTCAGTTCCGTATTCGGGTCGGCCATGCCGTTCTCGAAAGATTTGCGGCCGTCTTTCAGCACGTCTTCAGATACGTTGCCGAGGTTGAAATACAGTTTACCGCCGCTGCTGGACTGGTTATTGATGAACGGGTCCTGTATCCAGAATTCGATGAACTCGATATTGGCGGTTTCAAAATCGCTGTTGTCGATCGAGCGCATGATGCCGCCCCAGCGGGTTTGCGGGTTGCGCAGGCGGCCGGTGGGCGTCAGCGCGGCGGGCGTGGATTCAAAATTATACGGTCCTCTTTCTTCCGGGTAGAAGGCAAGGTCAAGCGTGCTGAGCTGGCTTTGCCCGAATTCGGTGGAGCGGTTGGGGAATACGTCTTTCTGGTAAACGAGGCGCGTGCGCGGATCGAACTGATCTTCTTCCGTGATGCCGGGCGGCAGGTTCGGCGATCTGGGCACCTGCAACGTTGGCTCAATGATGTACCAGGCCAATAAAGCCCTGTTCCTGCCGTATGCCAGCGAATCGTTGTATTCCGCTTCGGGGAACAGCACGGTGCCGGCGGCGTCCGTGGCGTCTTTGGGCGTGGAGGCCAGTACCCAGCTGGTAGCCGGGAACTTGAGGTCATAGCCGTTGCGCGCACCTTCAAAATCATCGATATACACCTGTCCCTGCTTGCTGCCGGCTTCGTTCACCAGCTTGCTGTGGCCGGGAATGAGCTTGGCCACTTCACCGGTGAAGGCGATGTTGGCGGGACTGGTGGCATTGAAGTTCGGGAGCTTGTCCAGCAGCCGGGTAAGGCCGCGCCAGTCTGAAATGTAGTTCGCATCCAGCCCTACGATGGTATTTTTAATGGGATCGTCCCCGTAATTCACTTTCTGATAGTAAGGACGTTCGCTCATTCGCACAATAGTACCGCCGAGGTTCAGCTTGTCGTTCACAAAATAATCCAGGCGGGTGCCCATGTAATTCCTTACCTGCTGCCCGAAGAGCGCGTTGTTCTCGAACTGCACGTTGATGGGCACGCCGGAGCTGAGTACGCCGCCGTTGATGATCTTGATGCGGCCGAGGTTGTAGTCGATGATATAGTCAACGTTCTCCCTCAGCATTTGTCCGCCGGCCGTTACGGTCACGGAGCCGGGGGGGATGTTGTAGGCGTTGAGGGAGATCTCGGAGGAATTGCTGGATTTGTAGGAACCGCGCAGGATGTACCTGTTGAGGTTCGGGAATTGCTGCGCGATCACTTTGATGGAGTCGTACAGCATGGGATAGAGATATTGCTTTTCGAGAACGGGGTCGCCGCCGAAGGCTCTGCGAAGGCCGTCGTTGAAGGGTTCCAGCACCGGGAAGATCACCTTGCCGTTCTGCGAATTGATCGTATATCCTTCCACGTAGTCGAACACGCCGTCCGGCTGCGGGTCGTTCTGGTTGTTGAGGCGGTCGAGGTTCAGGATGCTGATGATGGGGGCGCCGGTGAACTGGCCCCTTGCATCGGGGATGTAGCGTTTTTCGCTGGGCACGCGGTCGTCGTTGCCCGGATCTTTATATAATACGTCCAGCTTGAAATCCTGACGGTTGATCTGGAAGGCGTTGGTGGCGTAAATATTTTTCATCATCAGGTCCCAGATCGGCAGGGCGGGACGGGCGGAGGTGGCTTTCAGGAGCTTGAGGAACAAGATCCGCTGGTTGGCGGAGTTGTTCTGGTCCGGCGGCACGTCCTGCGAAAACTCCCCTACCTGGTACACGCGGCCGTTGTAGGTGTACTGGTAGGCTACGGCGAGCACTTCGTCCGGCTGCAGCTGCTGGTTGAGGGAGATGAAGCCTACCTGGCGGTTGAGGATATAATCGGTGGAATCCAGTTTCCGGGCGAATGTTTTTTCGAACTCCTGCACGGGCTGCAGACCCATGGCGAGCAGGCGGCTCACCACGGTGCCGGAGTTACGGGAGCCGGGATCGCTGATGAGGTTGCTGTAGAGGTCGTTCGTATTCCTGTCCGGCAAGCGGCTGCTGGTGAGCACATTGATGCCGGGGTTGTAGGGATCGTACTCGGCGAGGTCCATCAGGCCCACGATGTCGCGGGTATTGGTGGTAGCGCCGGTCTTGTTGGTCACCCACACCTCGATGCGGTTGATATAAGCCTGGGAGCGGATGACGGGGAGGTTGCCCATGGCATAGTTGAAGGTATCCCGGAAGAACTGCGCCAGCAGGAAGTGCCGGTTGTCTTCATACTCATCCGCCTTGATCATGAAATCCTGAACGCTGTTGCCGCCGCGCAGGGTCATGTTCTGCTTCTGCGATTTCTGGTTGGAGAGCACGCTGGTAACGGTCAGCCGTCCGAACTGCAGCTGTGTTTTCACCCCGAAGAGGGACTGCACGCCGGAAATGAGGGAGCTGCTGAGCGGGAAGCTCACGTTGCCGGCCTCGATCTTCTGGATGATCTCGTCTTTGTAGCCGGTGTATTCCAGCTTTACCTGGTTCTCGAAGTCGAAAGTGGACTGGGTATTATAGTTGGTGATGAGCTTGAGCTTTTCGCCGATGCGGCCCGTCACGTTCATATTAATGTCTATATCGAAGTCGAACCCGCCGTTCTTCCGCGCTCTTTCCACGAGCACGGGGTTTTTCACGTTCTGGCCCTGGTACCCGAAAGTGAGGCCGAGGCTCCCCTGCGGCTTGATGTCCACCTTCGTTCCGCCAAACACCCGGTCGAACAGCTTGTCGCCATAATACAACTGCGGCGCCTGGGAGCGCTGGTTGAGATTGCCGATGGTGCTGGCCCTTTTCTGCCAGTAGTCCTGTTCGCTTTGCTCGGCCTGCAGGCGGTAGAACTCGCCGAAGGTCAGCACCGTGGGCTGGCGGTAGTTCTGGCTGCCGATCTTTTCGGTAACGGTATATTGTTTGGTGGCGGGATCGTATTCTACAGATTTGTGAATATTGCGGGGGTCCTTCAGGTCGATGGCATTGCGCACGGGGTCCGTAACACTGGTACCCCTCCGGTCGCGGATGGGGTATTTGAGTGTGTCCCGGCGGGAAGTATCTTGTTGTGCAGAAGTATCAGTTTTCCGGTTAACCGCTATGTCATGCGCGCTTCTATAGGCATATCCCGAACTATTTCTGTTTCTCGCGGCCGTGTCAACAATGATAAAAGATACAACACCTATTATTGCAATAGCACCATAGTATTTCTTAGCCAAGCGATCTTAGGTTTTATAGAGGTCAAGGACATAAATTTATAAAGTTTTGAGGGATTTCTTTATAAGTAATTCCAGTTCATTGAGTTGCGGCTCCGCTTTCAGCACCCTCTGTACTGCCTGCTCAGCCATATTTCGGGCTATACCCAGGGTAACCAATGCATTTAACGCATCTTCCTGTATTGTATTGTGAGAAGTTACGGATAAATGTAATACATCTTCTTTATGTCTCCGCATTTTATCTTTCAGCTCAAGAATGAGGCGCTTGGCGGTTTTCGCCCCGATGCCCTTCACGCCTTCCAGCATTTTTTCATTTTCCATGAGGATGGCGCGCTGGATATCTTCGGGCTGCAGGGAGCTGAGCATCATGCGGGCGGTGCTGGCGCCGACGCCTGAAACGCTGATCAGTTGCAGGAATATGCTTCTTTCGGCCTCATCGAAGAAGCCGTACATGGTGTGGGCATCTTCCTTGATGTGAACGTAGGTCAACAATTTACAGCTGTCGAGGGCCTGTATCCGGGAATACGTATGGAGGCTTATCTGGACCTCATACCCTACGCCATTGACATCCAGGTGTACGAGGGCGGGGGATTTCCAGGCTAATTTTCCGTTTAAATATGCTATCATAAGGATGAATCAGGCGGTAAATTTAAATCATAAATAGAAATATTCGTTTAAGTCGTATTTTTACGCCCATTTTATAACTTATCCTAACAATATGAGCAAAATAACGGCCGCTATTACAGCGGTGGGTGGGTATGTTCCCGACTATGTACTGACTAACCAGGAATTGGAAAAATTGGTTGAAACAACAGACGAATGGATCACCACCCGAACCGGCATCAAGGAGCGGAGGATACTGAAAGGCGAAGGTAAAGGCACCTCGGAGCTGTGTGTGCCGGTGGCCCTGGAGATCTGCAGGAAACGGGGCATCACGCCGGAAGACATCGACCTGCTGATCGTGGCTACGGTAACGCCTGACATGGTGTTTCCCGCTACCGCCAACGTAGTTACGGATAAGATCGGCGCCAAAAATGCCTTCGGCTTTGATATCAGCGCCGCCTGCTCCGGCTTCCTCTATGCGCTGGATACCGGTGCGAAGTTCATTGAAAGCGGGCGTTACAAAAAAGTAATGATCATCGGGGCGGATAAAATGAGCTCCATTATTGATTACACGGACCGCGCCACCTGCATCATCTTCGGCGACGGCGCGGGCGGCGTGCTGCTGGAACCCAACACCGAAGGCTATGGGCTGGTGGACAGCATCCTGAAAAGCGATGGTCACGGCCGTGAGTTCCTCAACATGAAGGCCGGTGGTTCCGCCAAGCCCGCTACCGCGGAAACAGTGGCCAACCGCGAGCACTTCGTGTTCCAGGAAGGTAAAACCGTCTTCAAATACGCCGTGGCCAACATGTCTGAGGCTGCCGGCGATATTATGAAACGCAACCACCTGACGGCGGAAGATATCACCTGGCTCGTTCCCCACCAGGCCAACCTGCGCATCATCAGCGCCACTGCCAGCTACATGGGCCTACCGGAAGAAAAGATCATGATCAACATACAGCGCTACGGCAATACCACCGCCGGCACTATACCTTTATGCCTCTGGGATTGGGAAAAGCAGCTGAAGAAAGGGGATAACCTGGTGATGGCGGCCTTCGGCGGCGGGTTCACCTGGGGCGCCTGTTACGTGAAATGGGCGTACGACGGGGATAAAATATAAAAGACACATGCGGATAGCCCCGGATGGGGCTCCTACTATTGAAAGGTGCGGGCAGATGGGATTTCCATCCACCCGCACTTTTTTTGTCAGCTATAGCGCAGGCCGGCTGCCGGGAAAATTCCATGCCGCACATTATATTATATACGGAATTCCCGCAGCAGATTTACACCTCAAACACAAACCCATGCCGCGTCAGCGCTTCATACTTCTGCTTATCGAACCGGTAAAGGTGAGCGCCTTTTTTTGACGTGGACTTATCTTTCTCGTCCAGCTTCTCCATGATGCCCATCGCCAGTATTTTCTTCCGGAAGTTGCGTTTGTCCAGCTCCCGCTGATAGATTTCTTCGTAAAGGTCCCGCAGCTGCGGCAGGGAGAATTTTTCCGGCAGCAGCTCAAACCCGAGGGGATGAAAGCGCGCTTTGTCGCGCAGCCTCGCCAGGGCATCCTGCACCATCTGGCTGTGGTCGAATATCAGATCGGGTATCTGGTGAAGAGAGAGCCAGTGAGCGCCATATTCGGTGGCCAGCACGCGGTCATGCTCCTGGATGCGGATGAGGGCGTAATACGCGATGGAGATCACCCTGGCGCCGGTGTCGCGCTGCACATCGCCGTAACATTTCAGCTGGTCCATGTAGATATTATCGAGACCGGTAGTCAGCTGCAATACCCGCGCAGCCGCATCGTCCGTGCTCTCTCCTTCCTGCACGAACCCGCCTACGAGCGACCAGGCGCCCTCCATGGGATCTACCTTCCGCTTCATCATCAACAGCTTCAGCCGGCCATCTTCAAATCCAAAAATAATGCAATCCACCGCTACGAGATGTCTTGGCGAATTGGCGTAAAATGACGGAATACTCATACAATCTGGTATAGATTCTTCTGATTATAAAACGTGAAATTATTTTCTGCTCCTTGTATACTCAATGAAATCCGTTGCCGGTATTTTATGCATACCGGTCTGCCGCAACATCGTCACCAGCTGCCCCCGGTGAAAGGTGGAATGATTGAACACCGAGAGAATGGAATGCGCTACGGCCGATTTACAGATCCCTTTTTGCGGATGATGATATTCGATCGTATGCGCCAGCTTCACATCGGAAGCCGTAGCCACCAGGTCTTTCAGCTGCTCGCTCTGCCGGGTGAACAGATGCGTGAATTCCTCCCAGTCCCCCGTAAAGCTCTGCGTGGGCACCAGCACCGGCGACGCCAGCTGCAGGCGCTGGTACCAGATGCTCTCCCCGTCCCAGATATGATAGATAGTCTTGCGCAATGTGGGATAACTGCTGCCAAGGTCCTTGTCCAGCTGCTCCTCGCGCAATCCGTTGAGTAAGGTCAGCATCCGCTGGTTCGCCCAAATGTTGTACATGGCATACCGCAGTAGAAGATCCTTCATCGAATATCTTATTTTTACAAGGTAAATTCATTAACAAGATAATCAACATTTCAATAACATCTCCATGAAACAAGCACCGCTATCAGGTTTCAGTTCAGTCTGCGTACACGCCGGCCACGAGCAGGACCCGCTATATGCCCATCTTACGCCTATCTACGCTTCTTCCACTTTTGTGTATGATTCGGCGGAACAGGGGATGCGCCGCTTCAGCGGGCAGGAAGAAGGGTATATCTACACGCGATGGGACAGCCCGAATTTCCGGGAAGCGGAAGAAAAGATCGCGGCGCTGGAGGGTTTCGGGCTGACGGATGAAAGCGGCCGCCCTCTTGCGCTGAAGGCCATTCTGCACGCTTCCGGCATGGGCGCGCTCACCACGCTGTTCCTCGCCCATCTCAAGTCCGGCGACAAGGTCATCTCCCACTATTCGCTCTACGGCGGATCGGAAGAGCTGTTCACGAAGATATTGCCGCCGCTCGGGATTGAAGCGGTGATCGTAGACATGCAGAACATCGACCAAACCGCCGCCGCCATCAAGGCCGATCCATCCATCAAAATGATGTACCTGGAAACGCCCGCCAACCCTACGCTTAAATGCGTTGACCTCGAAGCGCTGATCGCCCTCGCGCGGCAGCACAACCTGGTTACGGCGGTAGACAATACTTTCGCTACGCCCTACCTGCAGCAGCCTTTCGCTTACGGCGCGGATTACGTCTTCCATTCCACCACCAAATTCCTGAACGGCCACGGCACCGCCATCGGCGGGGTGCTGGTAGGCAAAAACTTGGAAATGATGAAGGGACAGGTGGATAAAGTGCACCGCCTCCTCGGCAATAACAGCAACCCCTTCGATGCCTTTCTGCTGACGCAGGGGATCAAAACGCTGGAAGTGCGCATGGAGCGCCATTGCCACAACGCCATGGAAGTGGCGGGTTTCCTGGACGGGCATCCGGCCGTGGCGCGGGTGAACTACCTTGGCCTGGCGGACCACCCGGATTTTTCCATCGCCTCCCGGCAGATGAAACATCCCGGCGCCATGCTGAGCTTTGAGCTGAAAGACGGCATGAAAGCGGGCATGCGCTTCATAGACCGGCTGCAGATGTGCCTGCGCGCCGTATCGCTCGGCACCTGCGACACGCTCATCTGCCATCCTGCATCCATGACGCATTACAGCATCCCCAAAGAAGTCAGGGAGAAATATGAGATCACGGACGGCCTCATCCGCGTGAGCGTAGGCATTGAATCCGTTACCGACATCCTCAACGATCTTGAACAGGCTTTACAATAACAGGTATGATCAACATCCGGAAAGCAGAAAGGAAAGACTGCCCGCGCATGATGGAGCTGGTGCGCGAGCTGGCATTATATGAAAAAGCGCCTGAAGAGGTGACGGTTACCCTGGAACATTTCGAAGCAACCGGCTTTGGCCCGAACCCGGTCTGGTGGGCCTGGGTAGCGGAAACCGACGGGGTGATCGTGGGCATTGCGCTCTACTACATCCGGTACTCCACCTGGAAAGGCGCGCGCATGTTCCTGGAAGACATCATCGTTACGGAAAGCTGGCGGGGTAAAGGCATCGGCAAATTGCTGTTCGATCGGCTGATCGAAGACGCGAAGGAAAAGAAATTCTCCGGGATGGTATGGCAGGTGCTGGAATGGAATGAGCCGGCCATCAACTTTTATAAAAAATACAACGCGAAGTTCGATCCCGAATGGTGGAACGCCAGCATTGAGCTGTAACCGCCGGATGCGGCCGGTCTGCCTGCACTACTGCTTCTCGAATATCAGCAGATCCTGCAAACCCGTATAGTTGGGGAAGAAACGGCCGATCGTGAAAGATCTTCCGTCGGCGTCCATTTTGAAATATACTTTCTGCTGGCTGGTTTTAAGGATGAGGGAATCGCCTTCCAACGTGTAAAAATATACGCCGGAGGGAGAGCTTAAACTGGAAGATGCGGGCAAGTCCCTGCACTGGAAGAAAAAGCTGTGTTCCTGCCGGTTCTGCGCGCCGTCGGCCGTGGGTGTTACATCTCTGAAAACGATCACTTCTTTGCGCTGGCTTTCTTCCAGCCATCTTTCATCGCTCGAGGTTTCTTTTTTGCAGGCCGCTAAGGCCAGAAGGCCGGCCAGGAATAAGGATATGCGCATGGCAGGTGGTTTGTGACTGTAGAACGCGGAGGGGAAAGGAAATGTTACATGATAAAGCGGCTGGCGATGACGGATGGTGTGGATGGCGGAGGCAGATCGCGGATGATGCGGACGGCGCGGATTACGGCTGGTGCGGATGGATAGAAAAACCTTTTTGAGCGGCAATTCCGTGATCCGGACCAGCCGGTTTTATGCCCGGTGCGCTGCGCAAAAAATTGGCAACGCTTGCTTTTGGCAGGACGCCAGCGGCGTTATTTTTCCCAGCCGGTTGTTTTACCCCCGCGAGAGCAATAATTATTTTGCGATCGCCTCTTCCAGTCCGGTGCTGATACCGTCCACCGTTACATTTTTATCGATTTTCTGGATCAATCCCTGTAAAACCTTACCGGGGCCAACTTCCGTGAATCGCTTTGCGCCGTCGGCGATCATGGCCTGAACGGATTGCGTCCAGCGGACAGCGCCGGTGAGCTGGCTGATGAGATTCTTCCGTATCTCCGCGGGATCAGTCACGGCTTTGGCTACAACGTTCTGGTAAACGGGGCAGGAAGGCGTGTTGAAGGTGGTCTTCTCAATAGCGGCCTGCAGCTCCGCCTGGGCGGGGGCCATCAGCGGGGAGTGGAAAGCGCCGCCCACCGGGAGGATCAGCGCCCTTTTTGCGCCGGCGGCCTTCATCAGCTCGCAGGCTTTCTCCACTGCGGGCACCGTGCCGGAGATCACCAGCTGGCCGGGACAATTATAATTGGCGGGCACCACGATGTCGTCTGTGATGGAAGCGCATATCTCTTCTACTTTGGCGTCGTCCAGCGCGAGCACGGCGGCCATGGTGGAAGGCGTGGCTTCGCAGGCTTTCTGCATGGCATTGGCGCGGATGGCTACCAGCCGTAATGCGTCTTCAAACGCAAGGGTATTATTGGCCACGAGGGCGGAAAACTCACCGAGGGAATGGCCCGCCGTCATATCCGGTCTGGGATTGTCGAGGCAAAGGAAAGCGATCACGGAATGCAGGAACACAGCGGGTTGCGTTACTTCCGTGCGTTTGAGGTCTTCCTCCGTTCCGTTAAACATGATGTCTGATATCCGGAAACCCAGGATCTCGTTGGCTTGCTCAAATAAAGCTTTGGCCCTGGCATTGTTGTCATATAAACTTTTGCCCATGCCCGGAAACTGTGAACCCTGACCTGGAAATACGTAAGCGTGCTGCATATGGCTAATAATTATCTGTTTATCAGTGTGCAAATATATATAAAAAAATATGGTTTAATCCTCTGTCAAAAAAAGGCACAGAATTAAACCATGTTCTGAATAAAAAATTCATTTTACCGGCCGATCAGCTTCATGAACTCCGCGCGGGTGGCGCCATGTTCAAACTGTCCGGAGAAAGCGGAGGTGGTGGTCCAGGAGTTTTGCTTTTGCACGCCGCGCATCATCATGCAAAGATGCTGCGCTTCGATCACCACCGCCACGCCCTGCGGTTGCAGCGTATCCTGGATGGCGTCCAGTATCTGGTGGGTCATGCGCTCCTGCACCTGCATGCGGCGGGCGAATACGTCCACTACCCTGGCGATCTTGCTCAGTCCCGTGATATAACCGTTAGGAATATACGCTACGTGCGCTTTCCCGAAAAAAGGCAGCATATGATGTTCGCACATCGAATACAACTCAATATCTTTTACGATGACCATCTCGCTGTATGCTTCCGTGAATTTTGCACCGTTGAGAATGGCTTTTGCATCGGCCTGGTATCCCTGGGTGAGGTATTGCATGGCTTTCGCCATACGTTCCGGTGTTTTCAGCAGGCCCTCCCGCGTTGGATCTTCCCCCAGCAATGCGATGCATTCCCTGTAACTGTCCATCAAACCGCTCGTAATCTCTTCGTCGAATGATTCTTTCTTGTTATATGCCATGTGCTGTTGATTATCAATTATTTTCCACCGTAGTATTCCACGTAGATCTTCGGTGTTTCATGCAGGCGGATGCAATGCAGCTGCACGGTATCGGGCAGATGTTGCTGTAATTGCTCCCAGATGGCGATCGCTACGTTTTCTGCGGAAGTGAACTTGTCCTTCATAAAATCCACATCCATATTCAAGTTTTTATGGTCCAGCTTCTCCACGATCACATCCTTGATGAGCACGCCTAAGGTTTTGGCGTTGAATACGAAACCGGTTTCCGGGTCCGGCTCGCCCTTGACGGTCACATGCAGTTCGTAGTTATGCCCATGCCAGTTGTCGTTAGCGCATTTGCCAAAGACTTCCAGATTCTGCTCCTTGCTCCACTGCGGGTTGAATAGCTTGTGTGCCGCATTAAAATGCTCCACGCGCGTTAAATAGATCATTTTGTACTCCTGTAAATTTCTGCAAAAATAAACTAAATCGATGAGAGTACACGGCTGAAGGGCTTAACTTTACAGTATGAAAGTACTCATCACCGCCGCCACGCTGCCGGAAATAAAGCCGCTGGCGGACTGGCTGGAACAGGAGAGAACAGACGGGAAAGAGATAAAAGTGCTGATCACGGGGATCGGCATGTTCAGTACGGCCTACCAGTTAGGCAAACATCTGGCGGCGGAGCGCCCGGATCTCGCCATACAGGCCGGGATAGCAGGGTCTTTCCGGCGGGACTGGGCGATTGGCGATACCGTGCTGGTAAAGCAGGAAGTGCTCGGGGACCTTGGCGCGGAAGATAACGGTCAGTACCAGGATTTGTTCGACATTGGCCTCTGGCAGTATGATATGCCGCCGTTTACACATCATCATTTAATCAATACATTACAGCGCCTCCCCGCCGGGGCTCATCGGTTACTGCAAGGCACCGGGGTGACCGTTAACACCGTTTCCGGCTCCGCCCCCACCATCGCAAGGCTGGAACAAAAATACCAGCCTGACCTTGAAAGCATGGAAGGCGCCGCTTTTCATTACTGCTGCCTGCAGGAAAACATCCCCTTCCTTCAGCTTCGCGCCATCTCCAACTACGTAGAGGTGCGGGACAAAAGCAAGTGGAACATTCCGCTGGCTGTACAAAATCTGAATAACACCCTCCGCAGCCTGCTGCAGGAGCTTTAAAATACGGAAACATGCACCTCACACTAGGATTCTCTCCCTGCCCGAACGACACCTTCATCTTCGACGCACTCGTCAACAAAAAGATCAACACCGGCGATCTCCACTTCGATGCACAACTGGAAGACGTGGAAACGCTCAACCAGTGGGCCATGCAGGGAAAGCTCGCCATCACCAAGCTCAGCTTCGCGGCCGGACTGAAAGTAGCGGACCAATATGAACTGCTCAACAGCGGCAGCGCCCTGGGCAGAGGCTGCGGCCCCCTGCTCATCGCACGGAAAGACATCCCGCTTGCCGACGTAAAAAACCTCACCATCGCCATCCCCGGAGAAAATACCACCGCCAACCTCCTTTTCAGCATCGCCTTCCCCGGCGCCGTCAATAAAAAGATCATGATCTTCTCCGACATCGAACAGGCAGTGCTGAACGGCGATGCAGACGCCGGCGTGATCATCCACGAAAACCGGTTCACCTATCAGCAAAAAGGATTGGTAAAGCTGATCGACCTCGGCGAATTCTGGGAATCCAGAACGGGACAACCCATTCCGCTCGGCGGCATCTTCATCCGAAAAGACATTCCCGAAAACGTCCGCCAGCAAGTAGACGGGCTGATCCATCAAAGCCTGCAACATGCGTTCGCGCAATATCCCGCACTATCGCCTTACGTAAAGGCACATGCGCAGGAGATGGATGAAGCGGTCATGCGTCAGCATATCGATCTGTATGTGAACGAATTCAGCCTCGACCTCGGAAAAGAAGGCTGGACGGCCATCGCCAAACTGAAAGAGATGAGCGGGCAGCCTGTATGAGATATCAATGCTACGTCTGCGGCATTGCCCGCCCATTGCATACTTCCGCCCCATTTCCGGTAGCTGGAACGCGGCTGCTTCCATGCAGCCAATGAGGAAATCATCAGCCAAGCGTCAACATACTGTTTACCAAAACCCGAACTTCATTTACCCCAAACGGAGATTAACATCCGGTTTCCCGCTATGGTTTGCATTTCTCCCTTAGTGGTCGGCTTATGTATGCAATTTTGTGAACCATTCACAAACTGACCTAGAAATGCAAAAAAAACATTGTTGGATATTTCCGCTTTCCCTCCTGTTGCTGACAGCCTGTTCAAAAGGTTCCGGCCCCAATGACACGCCCGTTGAACCGGAGCCTTCCGGCGTGAAGACCGGCGTTTACCGCGTAGTGAACCTGGTAGCAGACACCACCGCCAATTCCTCCGGCAACGCCGTTTCCATGTACTACAGCCTGGAAGAGAACAAAGTAGTGCCCGAATCACAGCGGCAGACCGGCAACTGGGATATCGTTTTCTACGGTATTTATAACAGCAGCGTTTTTCCGAACAACGGCGCCGCACAAGGCTCGCCGGGGTATGGCGGTCCGGGTAAAGCGCAGATCTACCTGGTGACAGACCGGGAATTCGATGCGCAATACTATGACACCACGAATTTCAAACCGCATACCCTTCCCATCCCCCAATCATTATTCCCCGTGGCTTTTGCGGCGGTGAAAACAGTGGATGAAAGCAGGTTCCGCACCCGCGACATCGGCCTCGATCACTTCCAGGGCGATCAGGACGGATGGGGATATTATGACTTCTACGGTTCGCTTTATCCCGACAATCCTAAAAAGGCGCACGTGGTGTACACCATGCCCCGCGTCATGATCGTCAAAACGCATAAAGGCAATTATGCTAAAGTGATGATCGAAAATATTTACAAGGACAATCCAGCGGACCCTGACCGCGACAACAAACCAGGCTTTGTAACCTTCACATATGCCATCAATAAAGAAGGCGGCAAAAACCTTGATATCAAACAATAAACAGCACAATGAACAAACATCTACGCCCCCTGCTGTCAGCATGCTGCATCGCTGCATTGCTGATAACAGCCTGTACAAAAACCGATACCATTGCCCCTCCGGAGCGCTCCCAGAGCAGAATGCTGGAATATAAGATCGTGAACGTGCAGGGCGACCCGATCATTGGTACGATCAATGATGAGGACAGCAGCATTACCGTATATCTGCCATTTTACCTGCAACTGTTGACACTGGAGCCGGAGATCACCGTTTCCACCGGCGCCACCGTGTCCCCCGCCAGCGGCACCCTGGTGGAAGACCTGCTGGACGTATTCCGGAACGGCCGCGAGATCAAATACATCGTAACCGGGAAAGACGGCAGCAAAAAAACATACACGCTGAACATCACCGTACAGCAGCCGCCCGTTGTATTGGAGGAGCTGTCTACGGCCGAGAGCATCAGGAATTACAACGTGCGCTCCACCACGCTGAGCCTCCGCATAACGCTGCAGGGTTCCGGGTTCAGTGAAAACCGGCAGTTGATGAAGATGGAAATGGTGGATGATGAGGGTAATATTTATCCCCTGGGCATTGCGACGAATAACTTCAACGACACGCAAAGCCTGAATATCAACCTCAGCAGAAATGACCAGGACCTGTTCAACAGCTTTGAAACTTCGAAGACGTTCCGCATAAGGGTGTATAACTATGCGCGCCAGGCTATCACACAATATCCCATCCAGATCACCAAAACCTGATTATTACATGAACGCTTATAAATCCATCAGCTTCGCTTTGCTGGGCATTGGCCTGCTGGCCGCCGCTTCCTGCAAAAAAGAAACAGCATACGCACCCTATCCGTATAACGACATACAATCCCTGCAAATCACCGCCGGCGATGAAACGATCAACGCCGCGATATCAGGCGACAGCATTATTGTTTACTGGCCGTCGTATATCGACAAACCGGAAAAGATCAGGCCGGAGATCACCGTATCTGAAAATGCCACCGTAACACCGGCTTCCGGCGCTGAAACAGATTTTGTGACCGGCGCGAAATACAGTGTTAAAGCGCAGAACGGCGATGTAAAAGATTACTTTCTGAAAGTAGTGATCAACCAGCCACCGATCCAGCTTGCCGAAGCGGAATACCTCACTTACCTCGTG
This sequence comes from Chitinophaga cymbidii, assembly GCF_007992715.1. GTDB lineage: Bacteria > Bacteroidota > Bacteroidia > Chitinophagales > Chitinophagaceae > Chitinophaga > Chitinophaga cymbidii. Next base: position 60,012 of record NZ_BKAU01000002.1, on the reverse strand, counting down.
GAAAAAGGAGGCAGCTATACGTTCCCCAACGGCACTTACCTCCGCTATGTGATCCCCGACCCGGCCGTTACCAGCTTCTATATCATAGACAGCACGGATACCGAACACCAGCTGGAGATCAGCTTTACGGAAGGCGATCACGACATGGTGGTAACAGTGCCCGATAATAATACATTCAAAATGGGCGGTCACAAGATCAGGATCGTCAGCGGTACGCAAACCGTCATTTCCGCGAATTACGTTTTTGGCATCGTCTACCCGGCTTCCCTGAAAGGAACGGCCGATCCGCTGACCACATCCATCGCGGTAAAACGCGGCGGGGAGATCACGTTTACCGGCTCGGGGTTCTTTGAAATGAAGGAAGCGGTTGTTCACACCTACGATGCCAACGGCAACGAAAGCGAGCTGGCTACCCTGGAACTGGTGTCTTATACGGCAACGGCGGCCACCTACCGTGTGCCGGCCAGTTTCCCCCTTGGTACGCGCGAGATAGGATCGTATACCGCCGGCAGCGTGAACATCGCCCTGCGCACCTCCGACTATTTCAGCAGCTGGAGCTGGTACGATCCGCCCAAAGTGACCTTACCGCTTAATGCGCCTTTTGATGGCAGCCTCACGCTTACCGTTACCGAGTAAAACCTTATTTATTCATAGCATTCAGCAACGTCTAAACCCTTTGTTTATCACATTCATTAAATCCTTTTTATGAAAAGAAACATCCTCACCCAATCGGCGCTGACCATTTGTTCCGGTGCGTTGTTGTTCTTCGCGTCCTGCTCCAAGAATAATGACGACATCGTTGCCGGTGAAAGAAAGATAACCATTGAAGACGCCCTTTCTCTGACAATCCCGAACGGCGACAGCGCAACATTGAGCAATAACGGTTCACAAGGCAAAATCTATAATAACGGCGGTATCTATACCGTGAAGAACTTCAGGCAGGCTTACACTTCCGGCCCCGGCCAGCCTGCAGACGGCAATTTCTACTGGGATTTCCCGAACAATGACGCGGGCAACCCCGGCGCGCATTCCATTAAATTCAGCGGGGTAGCTACCGGTGATATCTCTGCTAAAACCGGCAGCGAAATACGTTTCATCGATGAGCCGTTCAGCTCCGTGTCTTACGGCGACTGGACTTCCGCCAATACACCGCAGCCCTCTGCCTCCGGCAGCGGGTTCATTGGCATGGACGATGTAATCAGCTTGCTCGGCAACCCGATACCTTCTGCTGTTGAAGCTTTCGCGAACGGCGCGGGATGGTATATCTATTTCTGGGATGATCATACGGTGGAACCCGTAACAGACAGAACGATGCTTTGGAAGAGCGGCACTACTATCTTCAAATTCGAGATCACTTCTATCTATCAAAACGGAGTAACAGGCGGATCATTCCCGTACTATAACTTCCGCTATCAGCAACTGACACCCTGATAACCCGGACGTTGCTGTACCGGGGCTGACCAAAGATAATGGTCAGCCCCCTTTTTATGGCGTCAGCCTTCATTTTTCAATGCCTTCCCATACACTTCCAGCGCCCGCTGCCGCGCTGCATCATGCGCTATAATGGCGGATGACATATAAGCCGGCTCGTCCATCTCCGGCACCCAGCGGCGCACATATTCCAGCCCTTTATCGAATTTCTCCGTTTGCAAAGCCGGGTTGAACACCCTGAAATAAGGCGCCGCATCACATCCGCTGCCGGCTGCCCATTGCCAGTTGCCGTTGTTGGACGCCAGCTCGTAATCCAGCAGCTTTTGCGCAAAGTACGCTTCTCCCCACCGCCAGTCGGTCAGCAAATGCTTTGTTAAAAAACTGGCCGTGATCATGCGGACGCGGTTATGCATAAAACCCGTGGCATTCAGCTCCCGCATACCCGCGTCCACGATCGGGTAACCGGTTGCTCCCCTGCACCAGCGCGCAAATTCTTCTTCATTGTTCCGCCATTGAATGGCATCATACGCCGGCCGGAAAGAGCGGTGCACCAAATGCGGGAAATGCGATAGTATCATCTGATAGAACTCCCGCCAGATCAGTTCTTTCAGGTAGGTTTGATTCAGCTGCCGCGCTTTCCGCGCCAGTGCGCGGATGCTGATGGTGCCAAAACGCAGATGCACCCCGAGGCGCGAGGTGCCTTGTTCCGCGGGGTAGTCGCGGGTTTTGTCGTAATGCCTGATCAACGCATCCTCCGGCGTACTGTCCGGGAAATTACGCACCGTTTCCTCAAACCCGATCGATCGCAGGGACGGAACCGGGATCACTTCCTGCTGATAAAAAACGGTATGGTATTCTTCCGTGGGATATGAGCGCAGGTGCCTGTCATCCAGCTTGGACAGCCATTTTTTGCTGTAAGGCGTAAACACCGTGTAGGGTTCACCGTTATCCTTTACCACTTCGTTTTGTTCGAAGATGACCTGGTCTTTATAGCTGTGAAAGGAAATTCCGCCGGCTTCCAGGAGCTTTGCCACGGCGGCATCGCGGTTGCGGGCATAGGGTTCGTAGTCATGATTGGTGTAGACGGCTTTCAGCGGATATTTTTGCATCCAATGGCGGAATGCAGCTTCCGGCGTTCCGGAAAACACGTCCAGCGTACTTTTCAGCGGCTTCAACTGCAACTGTATATTTTCCAGCGCATCGTGGATGAACTGCAAACGCCTGTCTGCTTTATCTTCCAGATCATCGAGGATGTTCGTATCGAAAACGAATACCGGCACAACCGGGAAGCCGCTGCGCAGCGCGTGGTACAAAGCGGCCTGGTCGTTCAGCCGGAGATCGCGGCGGAGCCAGCAGAGAGCAATCATAATACATGGTTTACAGCATGGCTTCGTGCAGCAGCTCGTGGAGAATGGCGGTATTGGCGTTTCCGTAGCTGGTACCGCGGAACTGCCCCACCCAGCGGATGCCGTAGATCGCGTTGGTCAGGAATACTTCGTCCGCCTGCTCAATATCCCGCAGCGTTAGCGGCTGCTCCTCCACTTTGAAAGGGAAGTCGGATTGCAGCAAATGTTTCCGCATCACACCGCATACGCATCCTTCGGTTTTGGGCGGCGTGATCACCCGTTTGCCATCTATAATGAAGATATTCGCGATGGTGGTATCCGCGGCACGGCCGTACTGGTTCAGCAGCAGCACTTCGCTGAGCTGGTGTTCTTTGGCGTACAGCGCGCCCAGCACGTAAGGGAGGCAGTTATTGGATTTGAGGGCGGACAGCTTGTCGCTGCTCTTCACGGCGTCGGGGAATACGCCGAGCGTAACGCCCACGTCATTCAACTCGAAAATATGCCGCGGCAGCCGCCAGCACTGGATCAGGAATTCCGGGCGATGGTCCACCGGATCATAGAACCCGGTGCCGGAGCGCCATACGGTGAGGCGTACACGCGCCAGCTGGCTCACGCCGTTCTCACGGCAAAGCTCCAGGATGAGCCCCGTAAAATATTCTTTTGTAAAGTGCGCGGGAATGTGAAAATGCAGGATATGCATACTGGCTATCAGCCTTTCAAAGTGAAGGTCCGCCAACAACAGTTGCCCCTGGTACACTTTCATGGTCTCGAAACATCCATCGCCATACCGGAAACTGCGGTTATCCACGGTCAGCAATGGCTTATCACCCGCCATGATTTTTCCGTTATAACACAATTGCATATTGTAAGTTACGAATTATAATACCATTTCGGGCACGTCACCGTCAACGATCAGGCGGCCGGCGGTTTTGGAGCGTATCTCTTCCACGCTTACGCCCGGCGCCCTTTCCAGCAGGCGGAACCCCTGCGGCGTTACCTCCAGCGCAGCCAGTTCGGTAACGATCTTCTTCACACAGCGCACGCCCGTTAACGGCAGTGAACATTGCGGCAGCAGCTTGCTCTCGCCTTTGGGATTGGTGTGCATCATGGCTACGATGATGTTGCGCGCGGAGGCCACGAGGTCCATGGCGCCGCCCATGCCTTTCACCATTTTGCCGGGAATTTTCCAGTTGGCGATGTCGCCGGTGTCGGAAACTTCCATGGCGCCCAGTACGGTAAGGTCTACCTTACCCGCACGTATCATGCCGAAGCTTTCCGCGGAATCGAAGAATGATCCGCCGGGCAGCACGGTCACCGTTTCCTTGCCGGCGTTGATGAGGTCTCCGTCGATATCTTCCTCCGAAGGATAAGGGCCCATGCCCAGCATGCCGTTCTCCGATTGCAGCATGATAGAGATGCCGGCGGGAACGAAATTGGACACCAGCGTGGGTATGCCGATACCCAGGTTTACATACATGCCATCCTGCAGCTCCTGTGCAATGCGTTTGGCGATTCCATATTTGTCGAGGGCCATAAGATCAGATTTTAACGGTTTTACGCTCGATGCGCTTTTCATAATTGTTTCCCTGGAAGATGCGGTGCACGTAAATGCCCGGCACATGTACCTGGTCGGGGTCCAGCTCTCCCGGCTGCACCAGGTGCTCCACTTCCACGATGGTGATGTTACCCGCCTTCGCCATGGACGTGCTGAAGTTGCGGGTCGTCTTGCGGAAAACAAGATTGCCCATCGTATCGCCCTTCCAGGCTTTCAGCAGGGCGAAGTCCGCATGCAGCGCCAGTTCCATCAGGTAATCCTTCCCGTTAAAGTTCCTGGTTTCCTTGCCTTCGGCGATCTCGGTGCCATATCCTGCCGGTGTGAAGAAAGCGGGGATGCCCATACCGGCCATCTGGATACGGGTAGCCAGCGTACCCTGCGGGATCAGGTCCACTTCCAGCTCGCCGGACAACAGCTGCCGTTCAAATTCGGCGTTCTCTCCCACGTAAGACGACATCATCTTTTTGATCTGCCGCGTCTGCAGCAAAAGCCCGAGCCCGAAATCATCTACGCCGGCGTTATTGGAAATACAAGTGAGGGAATGTACGCCTTTGCGTACCAGCGCGGAGATGCAGTTCTCCGGGATGCCGCAAAGGCCGAAGCCTCCGAGCATCAACGTGGCGCCGTTCGGAATGTCCGCCACCGCAGCATCCGCGTTTGCTACTACTTTTTTCATCCGTGTAATTTTCTTGTTCTGGTGTTCGAATTATACTAGGGTAAAATCAATTTCCGGATATCCTTGTTGGGCCAGCGCGTGGTATCTTTCGTCACCGGGTCCTTCACCGTGAGCGCGTCTATTTTTGCACGTTCCAGCGAATCTATCACAGCTTTTTTCCTGGCCAGCACCTCCTGCATGGCCTTGTACACTTCTTCCAGCCTGTCCGGGTGGCCTTCATAGAAGCGGTAGCTGCGCATGAATTCCTCCCTTGTCACGCCGTGTATCTGCAATATCTGCACGTAATACCGCTTTACATTCTGTTCGCGGATGGAATCGGCGATACGCACGGTATCCATCTGCTCCCGGCCGTATACGTCCGCGAAGTTCATATCGAGCAAAATATCCCGCATCTTTTCTTTTGGCAGCACATCTCCCGGCACCCTGTCCGCCTGGCCGCAGGCGAACAGCAATCCGAACAAAAGTACCGCCGCTGTCTTACGCTTCATGTGTTGAATCTTTATCGTAGTTGCTGATATTTATTGGCATTGGGCACATCCAGCTGCGCCATCATCTGCGCGGCCCGGGCTTTTTCCTGCGGCGGCGCGGCACTGAAAATCTTCAGCAGCTCATCGCTTTTGGCATTGAAGAAGACCTGCATCAGCATGGAGTTAGGCACATCTTCATGGATGGCCATGAGCATGTTGAGGCAATTCACAATAGCCGCCCTTCCCTTGCTCACATCCTCATACATCTGGTCCAGCCCCATGCGGTGATACTGGTACATCACATCGTGAAAGCGGCTGAACTTTACATTCAGCAGGTTGTCCTGCAGCCAGTAGCGGTTCCGGTTGCCTTCAAAGGCTTTCCATCCCGCAATATCCCTGCCATCCGGCGCATTGTTCACTACGTTGAGCGCCTTTTTAAAATAGGGATCGCCGCCGCGGGGCGAAAAGGAATCATAATCCATTCCCAGGATGATATAAATATAATAGGCGATGGTGGCGGTAAGATTGGATACCAGCGGATCATTGCCCACGATCCTTTGCTCATTGAATTCCAGCGGCTGGAACTCTACGTATTTGAACACGATGTTCGGGTCCTGCGTATTCAGCAGGCTGGAATTGTAGCTGGCGTTGAACACCGGGCGGGTGGCCTGTATGGTGAGCGTAGCCTTGTACGTATTATTGCCCGGCGCGTCCGTGATATTCAGCAGGAAGTTGCATTCGATGCGCTCCGCCGGCGTAAATGCATCGTCTGACCAGCGACGGTTGTTGATGAACTCCGATAGCGCGGTCTGCAGGGTGGTCAGTACTTTTCTGTCGGTGCCCGTGCTGAGTTTCGGGCCGGCCTGAACGGATACATTGGCCCGTAATTCCTGTGCATGGGCGGATGAAACAAAAACCAGGCAGAGGGAGGATAGCAGCAGGATGCGGATATGTTTAAGCATGTTGCAGATCGATTATTGCCAGAACTATATTACGCGCCACCTCCTGCTTGGATAACAGGGGAAGCGCCTTTTCCTTTCCGTCGGGCGACAGCAGCGTCACTTTATTGGTATCATGGAAAAAGCCGGCGCCCGCATCGTTGAGCGAGTTGAGCACCACCATGTCCAGATGCTTGTCCTTTAATTTCTTTAACGCATATTCGCGTTCGTTGTTGGTTTCAAGGGAAAAGCCGATGAGCAGTTGGCCGTTCTTTTTCTGCGCGCCCAGCGTGCGGGCAATGTCCGCAGTCTTTTCCAGCTCGATGCTCATTTCATCGTCCTTTTTCTTGATCTTGATGTCCGCCACTTTACGCGGGCGATAGTCTGCTACAGCCGCGGCCATTACGAGGATATCCGCGGCAGCGGCATGTTCCATGCAACGCTCGTACATTTCTGCCGCGGTTATCACGCGGGTGGTGGTGATGCCGCTATGCGTTGTGGAAAGCGGGGTGGGACCGAGCACGAGCTGCACGTTGGCACCCGCTTCCGCCAGCGCTTCCGCCAGCGCGATGCCCATTTTACCGCTGGAATGATTGCTGATAAAGCGCACGGGGTCTATCGGTTCCTGGGTGGGACCGGCGGACACGAGCGCTGTTTTGCCCGACAGGGGCTTGCCGGTTACAGGCGTACCGGAATGACCGCCGGATGCCGCTGCACCCGCCAGAAACTCACTCACATACGCCACAATAGATTCCGGTTCCGCCATCCTCCCTTCACCAAACAGGCCGCTGGCCAGTTCCCCTTTATGCACGGGCAATTGCCGGTGACCGTATGACAGCAGCTTCGCAACATTAGCTTTGGTAGCGGGATGCAGCCACATGTCCTCATCCATCGCCGGAGCGAAGAGCACGGGACAGGTGGCGGAAAGATATACGGCCAGCAGCAGGTTGTCGCAAATGCCGTTGGCCATCTTGGCAATGGTATTCACTGAAGCGGGCGCGATCAGCATAACATCAGCCCAGCGCCCGAGCATCACATGGTTGCTCCAGTTGCCGTTCTCGCTGACGTGCACGCCTACTTCGTGTTTCGACAGGGTGGATAACGTAAGCGGTGTGATAAAATCACAGGCGGCCGGCGTCATCATCACCTTTACTTCCGCCCCTTCCTTTACCAGCAGGCGCACAAGCAGGGCCGCCTTGTAAGCGGCGATGCTGCCGGTAACTCCCAATAGAATTTTTTTCCCTTGTAACATGCGGACAAACAAAAACGGCAGAATTGAAACATTCTGCCGCTATGAAGTTAGTATTTTGTAACGAGATCAGCTATACAGATCATCGTCATTCTTACGGAAATAGATCTTGTTGTCCAGGAACTCATTGGTAGCCTGGATAGCAGAATTGGCCAGTCTTTCGTAAAAACGGGAGATCTCGATCTGCTCCTTGTTCTCATGCACTTCTTCCAGGTTGTCCGTATGGCTGGCGAACTCTTCCAGTTTGGAATGCAGTTCTTCCTTTACGGTGATATTGATCTGGTTTGCCCTTTTGGCAATAATGGCAATGGACTCATACAGGTTACCGGTCCTGTTCTTGATATCGGTGGTATTCCTGGTTTCTACCCAGGGATTGATGCTACTGGATAGACTTCTCTTTAGTTTGCTCATTTTCCAGGGATTTAATGTTATTTTTTGCTAAGTTATAATATTTTTCGGCATCATCCTTCAATTTGCTGGAAGGATAGCGGTCCGAGAACTCCAGGTATTCATTCACCACGGTTTCGTAACGTTCCTTTTGCCTGGGCAGGATGCTGTTCTTGGCATACAGGTAATAGGCTTTGATGGCCATGTACTTGTAGCTGTCGCTTTTATCGGAATCCGGGTAGGCCCTCATCAGGCTTTTGAAGGAAACACCGGCGGATTTATAATGCCCGAGGTTGTAATACAGTTCGGCGGCGTTATAATCTTTCTGTTCCAGCTTCTTGCGCAGCAGCTCAATGATCACATTGGCTTCCGCGGTTTTTTCCGAATTCGGGTAAGAGTTGATGAATGTTTGCATGGAGGCGATCGCCTTCATGGTGTTGGTCTGGTCCAACGGCACTTTGGGAGAAAGCTTGTAGTAGCAATATGCCTGCTGGTAGTCGATCTCCATGGCGCGGGGGCTGCTTGGCAGCGCTTCCAGGTAGTTCTTGAAGTGGAAGCCGGCCTGCGTATAGTCTTTCAGGTAGAAAGAGCAATAGGCATATTTATAATATAGCCCCTCAAACTTCTCGGTACCCTTGAAAATGGGGATCAGCTCCTCATACAGCGTTTGCGCCATCTGGTACTTTTTCTTTTCGTACATCTTGTCTGCGTACGCCAGTTTCTTTTCCAGGTCATTGCTTTTTTCTATGCGCCGGAGTTCCCGGTTGCAGGATGCTGCGCTGACCAAAATCGCCAAAAGGCCCGTGTATAAGAGAATTTTCCTCATAAAAAAGAATCGCAAAGGTACGAATTAAAAGCAAATATTGATAATGAGGAAGAAAGGAGCCGTTAAAGTTTTGTAAAAATGACCGTTTGGGGCATTTATGCCGATGAAGGCGAATTCGTCAAAATTAATCAGCTGATAATCAATCTATTAAAATCCACCTCGACTTATCAACATTTTCTCACTCACTATCAACAATTTATCCACACAAACCTCCATTCTATTCACATCCCATTACACAAGTTGGCCCCGTAACCCGGTACACGACACAAAATTCTCCTGTGGAAAAAATATATAATGCATTTTTTCGGTTAAAAGTGGGAAAAAGTGTTATTTTGTGTTAGAAAATGGAAATCAGGTATTAAATCGAAACATGACGGGCTTTCTGGGCGAATATGAAGCAACGCTGGACGCCAAAGGGCGCTTCCTGCTCCCTGCCGGTTTTAAACGGCAGATAGCAGAAAGTGCGGGCAACCAGTTCGTACTGAACCGCGGTTTCGAAAAATGCCTGACACTGTACCCGATGAACGAGTGGCAGCCTATCCAGGAAAAGATCAGCAAGTTGAATGATTTTGATCCGAAAGTTAGGGAATTCCGCCGCTATTTTCTGAACGGTGCCACCATCCTGGAGCTGGACAGCGCCGGCAGGCTCAACATACCGAAGAACCTGATGGCGCATGCGGGGCTGGATAAAGACATTGTGCTCGCGTCCGCCAACAACAAAATTGAAATTTGGGATAAAAGTAAGTACCAGGAGTTCTTTGATAATTTTTCACCGGAAGCCTTCAGCAGCCTCGCACAGCAGGTTATGTCCGGCGATCTGCCAAACCTTGGATTGTAAAACGGGCGTATGGAAGCATCACAGTATCACCAGCCCGTTCTGCTCCGTGAAGTGGTGGAGCATCTGCATATCCGGCCGGACGGCACGTATGTGGACGCGACCTTCGGTGGCGGCGGGCATTCCCGCGCCATACTGGAGCAGCTTGGCCCGCAGGGCCGGCTGATCGTATTCGACCAGGACGAAGATGCCTACCGGAACCGGATCGTGGACGACAGGGTCACTTTCGTCCGCGAGAACTTCCGCCACCTGCAGCGTTTCCTCAAGCTCCACAGAGCTTTGGAAGCAGACGGCCTGCTGGCGGACCTCGGCGTTTCCTCCCACCAGTTCGATACCGGTGAGCGGGGATTCTCCACCCGGTTCGACGGGAACCTGGACATGCGCATGGACACCCGCAACGACCTCACGGCGGCGGACATCCTGCACACCTATTCCGAACAGCACCTGCTGCGGCTCTTCCAGGACTACGGGGAAGTCACCAATTCCCGCACCCTGGCGAGGACCATCGTACAGCTGCGCAAGGCCCATCCGCTACGCACCATCGGCGAATTCAAATCACTCATACAGCCCATCGTAAAAGGCAATCCTGCCAAATACCTGGCACAGGTGTTCCAGGCCCTCCGCATCGAAGTAAATGATGAGCTGGGCGCCCTGAAAGAACTGCTCACACAATCACAGCAGGCGCTCAAAACAGGAGGCAAGCTGGCCGTTATCACCTTCCACTCCCTGGAAGACCGGCTGGTGAAGAATTACATGAAAACGGGCAGCTTCGAGACCACGGACGATAATCCATACAGTTTCGAAAACCCGCCAAAGCTGTTCAAGCCGCTCACCAAAAAACCGGTGACGGCCACAGCGGCAGAGCTGAAAGCCAACCCGCGTAGCAGAAGCGCAAAATTGCGGGTGGCAGAAAAAATATAGCCGCAAACGTTACTTCCGTCCTATTGCCCTGTTTTACCGAAAGCATTAAAAATATTCAAACCTTGTATTGTGTTGCAGGAAGAAGAAAAGGACATAAAAGAAGAAGCCGTTGAGGATACACTGCCCCAGGAGCCCAAAAAAGAATGGCGCCTGCGGATCAACTACCGGTTGATCACGCAAAACCTGCCCTTCCTGCTCTTCCTGGCAGTCGTGGCCCTGGTGTACATCGCCAACAGCCACCTCGCCGAAAAGAAAGTGCGCCGCATCAACAAACTCAGCCGGGAGATCAGGGAACTGAAATGGGAATACCTGAGCGTGAAAAGCGAACTGATGTTCCGCAGCAAACTGAGCGAAGTCAGCAAAGCCGTTGAGCCACTGGGACTGAAAGAGCTGAATACGCCCCCGCAGCGGATAGAAGTGAAGCAGGCAACGGAAGAATAATTGATAACAAAAATATACTGACTAACCCGGCAATGGAGATCAAAAAAGACATACTATGGCGTGCGTACCTGTGCTTTATCGGCATGGCGCTCTTCGCTGTGGCTATCCTTGCCAGGGTGTTCTTCATCCAGCACGTGGAAGGGAATTACTGGCGCAGTATGTCGGACAGCCTCCATACCACTTATATGGACCTGGATGCGGACCGCGGAACGATCTACTCCGAAGAAGGCCGCATGCTGTCCACCTCCATCCCCTACTTCGATATCCGCATCGATTTCAAAGCAGACGGACTGCTGGATAAAAAGGGCGAAGTTTTCAAAAAGAATGTAGACTCCCTCTCCATCTACCTCGCCAACCTCTTCCGCGACCGCTCCGCCGCCGCATATAAAAGACTGTTGCAGGAAGGTTACAAGGACAAGGACCGTTACTTTCTTTTGAAAAAAGAGATCAAGTTCGATGAATACCAGGCCGTGCGTTCCTTTCCCATGTTCCGCCTCGGCCGCAACAAAAGCGGCTTCATCGCGGAAACGAAGAACAAACGCATCAATCCTTTCAAACTGCTCGCCAATCGTACGATTGGCCTTGCGCGTGAAAACGCACAGAACGTAGGATTGGAAAGAACATATAACGAACAGCTGAACGGCGTCACCGGTAAACGCCTCATGCGCCGCATCGCAGGCGGTACGTATATGCCGGTGGAAGGATACGACATTGAACCGGAAAACGGGAAAGATGTGATCACCACGCTGGACGTGAACATGCAGGACATCGCGGAGACCGCCCTCATGAACATGATGGTGCAGAACGAAGCGCAGCACGGCACCTGCATCCTCATGGAAGTGAAGACCGGAAAGATCAAGGCCATCGCCAACCTGGGCCGTCAAAAGGACGGCAGCTACTGGGAAGATATGAACTACGCCCTGCAGGTAGGCGAACCGGGCTCCACCTTCAAGCTGGCCACCATGATCGCCGTGCTGGAAGATGGCTTCGTTACGCCCAACTCCATCGTTGACCTGAATTACGGCAGATGGAAGGTAGGCCGGCGGACCGTTTACGACTCCGAGCCGCACCACCTCACCGCCGTTACCGTGAAAAAGGCGTTTGAGCGCAGCTCCAACGTAGGCATGGCAAAGCTGGCTTACCAGTATTATTATAAAACGCCGAACAAATTTGCCGAACACTTTAAAAGGCTGCACCTGGACGATAAAACAGGGATAGACCTCGTAGGTGAAGGCAGGCCGGTGATCAAGACCACCGAATCCCGCACCTGGAGCGCCACAACGCTTCCCTGGATGGCTTTCGGATATGAAGTGCTGCAAAGCCCGCTGCAAACGGCCATGCTGTACAACGCAGTAGCCAACGACGGCAAAATGATGCGGCCCTACCTCGTGAATGCCATCATGGAATATGGCAAGGCGGTGAAAGAATATCAGCCCGTTGTGTTGATGGACAGCATTTGCTCCTCCCGCACCCTCGGGCAGTTAAGGGATATGCTGGAAGGCGTTGTGCTGAACGGCACCGCCACCAAGCTGCAAACACCGTACTACCGCATTGCCGGTAAAACAGGTACAGCGCTGGTGGCGAACGGCAACCGCGGGTATGCGGACAAGATCTACCAGTCATCCTTCGCGGGATATTTCCCGGCCGATGATCCGCAGTACACCTGCGTGGTAGTGATCAAGAACAAGCCCCACGCGGCGAAGTTCTATGGCGGCTCCGTAGCGGGGCCGGTGTTCCGCGAGGTGGCGGACAAGTTATACGCCCTCGCGGTAAACAAGCCAAGGCCCGTGCAGGGCACGCCGGGGCTGGACACCCTGATGGCGCTCAAAGGCGGCAAAGGCAGCGAGTGGAAAAGCATTGTGGAAACGCTGCAACTGCCCTGGCAGGGAACGCTGACCAGCTCCAACTGGGTGAGTCCGGACGTGACCAATAAGAAGCTCAGCTTCCGCTCCATGCAGCAAGCGCCAGGCACCGTGCCGGACGTAAAGGGAATGGGGTTGAAAGATGCGCTCTACCTGCTGGAAAATGCAGGGCTGCGCGTGGTGATCAAAGGATCAGGGAAAGTTAGTATGCAGTCCCTCCCCGGAGGAAGCCGCATCAACAAAGAACAAACGATCGTCATCGAACTAAGCTGATAAACCGGCCACAAACAACGGCCGGCAACAACATATCAACCGGGCAGCAACAGGCCGTCCGGCAAACGAAAAAGAAGAATAACGAAAGAATGCGAACGCTGCGGGAAATATTATATAATGTCAACATCCTGGCCGTGCAGGGCAATACCGATATTGCCGTGCGCGCACTGGCTATTGATTCCAGACAGATCAAAGCCGGGGATGCTTTCATTGCCATGAAAGGCGCCGCAGCGGACGGTCACCAGTTCATTGCCAAAGCCATCGCGCAGGGAGCGGTGGCCGTTATCTGCGAAACCCTGCCGGATACCGCCGCTCCCGGAGTATGCTACGTGCAGGTGAGCAACAGCGCACAGGCGGGCGGCATCATGGCCGGCAATTTCTACGGCAATCCCTCCGCGCAGCTCACGCTGGTAGGCGTTACCGGCACCAACGGCAAAACCACCATCGCCACCCTGCTGTTCCGCCTCTTCACCCGGCTCGGGTACAAATGCGGCCTGCTCTCTACCGTACAGAACCAGATAGGCGATACCGTTATACCGGCCACGCATACCACGCCGGACGCCGTGAGCCTCAACGCCCTGCTGGCGGACATGGTGGCGGCCGGATGCAAGTATGCTTTCATGGAAGTAAGCTCCCATGCGGTACACCAGCAACGCACGGCGGGACTGCAATTCGCCGGCGGCATCTTCTCCAATATCACGCACGATCATCTCGACTACCATAAAACATTCGACGAGTACATCCGCGTGAAAAAATCCTTCTTCGACGGCCTGCCGGCAGGCGCTTTCGCGCTGACCAACGTGGACGACAAGCGGGGAAACGTGATGCTGCAGAACACAAAGGCCCGCAAAGCCACTTACAGCCTGCGCAGCATGGCGGACTTCAAAGGCAAGATACTCGAGAACAACCTCACCGGCCTGATCATGCAGATCGGGGAAAGAGAAGTGCACTTCCGCCTCATCGGGGAGTTCAACGCATATAACCTGCTGGCAGTATACGGCGCCGCCGTGCTGCTGGAGAAAGATAAAGACGATGTGCTGGCTGCCCTCAGCGACATCCAGGGCGCCGAAGGCCGTTTTGACTACATCGTTTCAAAGAGCGAACGCATCATCGGCATTGTGGACTACGCCCACACGCCGGACGCCCTGCTGAACGTACTGGCCACCATCAAGAACCTGCGGCAGGGACACGAGCAGATCATCACCGTAGTCGGCTGCGGTGGAGACAGGGATACCGCCAAACGCCCCGTGATGGCAGAAGTAGCGGCAGAGCACAGCGACAAGGTGATCTTCACGTCGGATAACCCGCGCACCGAAGATCCCGCCGCCATCATACAGCAGATGGAGGCCGGCGTGCCTGTTCATCAGCGTAAAAAGACCATTTCCATCGCGGACCGCAGGGAGGCCATCAAAACTGCCTGCAGCTTTGCCGGGCAGGAGGACATCATTCTGGTAGCGGGAAAAGGACATGAGAAATACCAGGACATCAACGGCGTAAAACATCCGTTCGACGATAAAAAAGTACTGGAAGAAATGCTGGAAATAATGGAAAAATAATCACGAAGCGATCACGATCATATGTTATACTACTTATTCAACTACCTGAAAACAGAATTCAACTACACCGGTACCGGCATGTGGCAGTACATCACATTCCGCGTAACGATGGCGCTCCTGTTGTCGCTCGTGATCTCCTTGTTGCTGGGTAAACGGATCGTGCGGTACCTGCAGCGCAAACAGATCGGTGAAGTGATCCGTGACCTCGGCCTCGCCGGGGAACACAGCAAAAAAGGCACTCCCACTATGGGCGGCCTGATCATTCTCGCCGCCATGGTGATCCCCACCCTGCTGTTTGCCCGCGTCATGAACGTATACATCCTGCTGATCCTGCTTTGCACCATCTGGTTAGGTTTGATCGGCTTTATAGATGATTATATCAAAGTATTTAAAAAGAATAAAGAAGGACTGGCCGGCAAGTTCAAGATACTCGGACAGGTAGGTCTTGGCATCATCGTAGGTTCCACCCTCTACTTTTCCGATAACGTGGTGATCTCCCGCGAGATCATGAACGGCAAAAAGCTGGCGCCGAACGAAAGGGTGATCAGCAGCACCGAACGGGTAACGGAAGACGGGCAGCGGTTCGTGGACGTAAAAACGCCTATCACCACCATTCCGTTCGTAAAGAACCACGAGTTCAACTATTCAAAGCTGATCTCCTGGATGGGCCCGAATGCGGAGAAATTCACTTTCATTCTCTACATCTTCATCGTGATCGTGATCATCACCGCCGTATCCAACGGCGCCAACCTCACGGACGGGCTGGACGGGCTGGCAACGGGCGTCTCGGCGGTCATCGGCATTTGTCTTGGCATCTTCACCTACGTAAGCGGCAACATCCAGTTCGCGGAGTACCTCAACATCATGTACATCCCGAATCTCGGCGAGCTGTCCATTTTCATCGCCGCGTTCGTGGGCGCCTGCGTGGGCTTCCTCTGGTACAACGCCTACCCGGCGCAGGTATTCATGGGAGATACGGGTAGTCTTGCGCTTGGCGGCATCATTGCATCCCTCGCCATCATCATCCGGAAAGAACTGCTGATACCCATCTTCTGCGGCATTTTCCTCGTGGAGAACCTCAGCGTGATGATACAGGTATCGTACTTCAAATACACGAAGAAAAAATATGGTGAAGGCAGAAGGGTCTTCCTCATGAGCCCCCTGCACCATCACTATCAGAAGCTGGGATATCATGAAAGCAAGATCGCGGTGCGGTTCTGGATCGTGACGGTGATGTGCGCGGTATTTGCGATCGCAACTTTAAAAATGCGGTAGGCCGATGGGAAAGCTCGTGATACTCGGCGCCGGAGAAAGTGGCATTGGTGCGGCTCTTTTAGGGAAGAAGGAAGGATACGATGTATTCGTGTCGGACGGCGGACAGATCAAAGACATTTATAAACAGGAGCTGGCGGTGAACCACATCCCCTTCGAGGAAGGGCACCACTCCTGGGATATCATACTCGGTGCGGATGAGATCGTGAAGAGCCCGGGCATTCCGGAAAAGTCGGAATTAATGAAGAAAGTGCGGGAGCGCGGCATGTCCGTGATCTCGGAGATAGAGCTGGCCTGGCGGTTCAGTAAAGACAAAAAGATCATTGCCATTACGGGAAGCAACGGTAAAAGCACCACAACGGCGCTCACTTACCACATCTTCAAAACAGCCGGCCTGGACGCCGCGCTGGTGGGCAACATCGGCATCAGCTACGCCCGCCAGGTAGCCATCCAGCCCGCTGAGTATTACATCGTGGAGATCAGCAGCTTCCAGCTGGACGATATACGTGATTTCAAACCGGATGTAGCCATCCTGCTGAACATCACACCGGACCACCTGGACCGCTACGATTATAAAATGGAGAACTATGTGGCGTCGAAATTCCGCATAGCCATGAACCAGACGAAAGAAGATTATTTTATTTATTGTAAGGACGATCCGGAGATCAGGAATTACTTGGAAAAGAAACCCATTTATTCAGAACCAATACCTTTTAGCATTATGGAACATTTGAACGAAGGTGGATTTATTGAGAACGGCCAGGTGAATATACAGGTGAAAGACGAACCGGTCATTATGTCGATGTACGACCTGGCATTAAAAGGTAAACACAACATGTATAACTCAATGGCAGCAGGGATTGCGGGCCGCACGATGGATATACGGAAGGAAAAGATCCGGGACAGCCTCAGCACCTTCAACGGCCTGGAGCACCGGATGGAATACGTGGCTACCGTTCGCGGCGTGGACTTTATAAACGACAGCAAAGCGACCAACGTGAATTCCGTATGGTTCGCGCTGGAAAGCATGGAACGCCCGGTGGTGCTTATCATGGGCGGTGTGGACAAAGGCAACGACTACAGCGCCATCCGCGAGCTGGTGCGCGAGAAAGTAAAAGCGATCATCTGCCTGGGCGTGGACAACCGCCCCATTCACGAAGCGCTTTCCAAAGACATGGAAGTAATGGTGAATACAGACAATATGAAAGACGCCGTGGCGGCCGCCTTCCAGATGGCCGGCAAAGGTGACGTAGTACTGCTCTCCCCTGCCTGCGCGAGCTTCGACCTCTTCCGGAACTATGAAGAAAGAGGCCGCATGTTCAAGGAAGCGGTGAGAGAACTTTAACAAACAAAATGAACGCACGTGAACAACCTGCTTTATAGGACGAAAGGTGACAAGGTGATCTGGACGATCGTGTTCTTCCTGTCTGCCGTAAGCTTGTTGGCGGTGTACAGTTCAACCGGCTCTTTGGCATACCGGGTGTACAGCGGGCATACCGAGTACTACCTGTTCAAACAATTGTCCGTGCTCATTCTCGGATTGATGATCATTTATTTCGCGCACCGCGTGAACTATACCATCTATTCGAGAGTAGCGCAGATAGGGTTCCTGATATCCATCCCCCTGCTCGTGTATACGCTGGCGTTCGGCTCCAACCTGAACGATGCCAGCCGCTGGATACGCCTGCCGGTCATCAACCTGACCTTCCAGACTTCAGACATCGCGAAGCTGGCCTTGTTCATGTATGTGTCCCGGCAGCTCTCCCGCAAACAGCAGGTGATCACGGATTTCAGGAAGGGCTTTTTGCCGATCATTCTGCCCGTGGGCATCATCTGCGCGCTGATCATGCCGGCCAATATGAGTACGGCATTGTTGCTGGGCGCCAGCTGCATGCTGCTGTGTTTCATCGGCCGCGTGCCCATCAAATATCTCATGGCGATGGTAGGCGCCGTGGTGGTGCTGGTGCTGCTGATGTTCCTCATTGCCAAGGTATCCGGCAACAAAGGCCGTACGGAAACATGGGAGAAAAGGGTGGAAAGCTTTTTCAGCAAAGAAGACAGCGAAGTGCCTTACCAGGTGCAGCAGGCGAACATCGCGATAGCAGGCGGCGGTACATTGGGCAAAGGTCCGGGTAACAGTACGGCGCGGAATTTTTTACCGCATCCGTATTCTGATTTCATATATGCGATTATTCTGGAGGAGTATGGTATCTTTGGCGCTTTTTTAGTGTTGAGCGCATACCTTTTACTACTGCTGAGAAGCATCCGGATATTCAAAAAATGTCCGTTCGCATTTGGCGCGTTCCTGGCGCTTGGCCTCAGTGTTACGCTGGTAATACAGGCGCTGATGCATATGGCGGTGAACGTGCACCTGTTGCCGGTAACGGGTTTGACGCTGCCGCTGGTGAGCATGGGCGGATCTTCCGTGATCTTTACCAGTCTTGCTATCGGTATTATATTGAGCGTATCCCGGCATGTGGAAGAATCGGAAGGGCAGCAGGTTGCTGCTAATGTGGCGGTTGCGGCATAATTCGCGGACGCATGTTCGCGTTACCATAAAAACAGATTTTGACTTGGCACACAAAGTGATCATAGCAGGCGGCGGTACAGGAGGACATATCTTCCCGGCCATTGCCATTGCCAACGCCCTCCGCAAGCTGGAGCCGGATACGGAGATTCTTTTTGTGGGCGCCAAAGGCAAAATGGAAATGGAGAAAGTGCCGCAGGCGGGATACCCGATCGAAGGGCTGGATATTGCCGGTTTTAACCGCAGCAATATGCTGAAAAACCTGCTGCTGCCGTTCAAGCTGCTGAAAAGCCTCCGCCAGGCCCGTAACGTACTGAAGCAGTTTCAGCCGGACGTGGTCGTAGGTGTTGGCGGATACGCCAGCTTTCCCGTGCTGCGCCAGGCGCAACGCCGGGACATTCCCACCCTGATACAGGAACAGAATTCCTGGGCAGGGAAAAGTAACAAGATACTGGGCCGCAAGGCGGAAAAGATATGTGTGGCGTATGAAGGGATGGACAAGTTCTTTCCGGCAGACAAGATCCTGCAAACCGGCAACCCGGTGCGCGGGGCCATCACGCAGAGCGCCGTTTCCCGCGAAGAAGCGATGCTGCACTTCGGTCTTTCAATGGGCAAGCCTACTTTGTTCGCGGTAGGCGGAAGCCTCGGCGCAAAAGCCATCAACGACGCGCTGATGCCCCACCTGGCGGAATTTGTGAACAAGGACATACAGCTGATCTGGCAAACCGGCAAGCTGTACTACGATACGGCCAAAGCGGCGGCTACAAAGTACGCCACGCATGTGAAGGTCTATGACTTTATCAATGTGATGGACTTTGCCTACAAAGCAGCGGATGCCGTGATCTCCCGCGCGGGGGCCCTGGCCATCGCGGAACTGTGTGTAGTGAAAAAGCCGGTGATCTTCGTGCCCTATCCTTTCGCGGCGGAAGACCACCAGACGCAGAACGCGCTCAGCCTTGTTAACAAGCAGGCCGCGCTGATGATACCGAATAGTGAAGCCGGCGCGCGCCTCGTTAATGAAGCGCTCAGCCTGGTGCAGAACAAGGCGCTGATGCAGCAGCTGGAAGCGAACATCGCGCCGCTGGGGGGCATTAATGCAGACATGACTATCGCCCGGGCGGTGCTTGGGTTGATAAAATAAAGGTTCCGGCACGGCCGGAATGCATAAAACAGAAAGGTTCCCTAACGGGAACGGAATGCAGATAAAAGTACAACCAGTGTTGTGCGGGAATGCAAAAAAGAAAAGTTTCCCTAACGGGGAACGGATATATGGAACTGAGTAAAATACATAGGGTCTACTTTGTAGGTATCGGCGGCATCGGCATGAGCGCCATCGCCCGCTTCTTCCATGAGAAGGGCGTGGCCGTGAGCGGGTATGACAAAACGTCCACACAGCTCACACAACAGCTCGAAGCCGAAGGCATCCGCATCCACTACACGGAAGACCTGGACCAGATCGACCGTTCGGCGGACCTGGTGGTGTACACGCCCGCCATCCCCGCCGCACATACAGAACTGGTGTATTACCGCGAGAATGGTTATGAAGTAGTGAAACGCAGCGATGTGCTGCAGGAGATCACCCGCGAGCTGTTCGCCATCACCGTGGCGGGCACACATGGAAAGACCACCGTTTCCACCATGATCGCGCACCTGCTGCGGCATACCGGGTACGGCTGCAACGCCTTCCTCGGCGGCATCAGCTCCAACTATGGCAAGAACTTCTGGAGCAGCGACAAACAGGTGGCCGTGATAGAAGCCGATGAATACGACCGCTCCTTCCTCAAGCTGAGCCCTGACATTGCAATACTGACGGCGATGGACCCGGACCACCTGGACATCTACGGCACGGAAGCGGAAGTGGAAACGGCATTCATCCAGTACACGCAGAACATCAAGCCCAACGGCACCCTGCTGGCGAAGCACGGCCTGCCGCGCGGCCCGGAGCTGAAGGGCGACAACAAGCTCACCTACAGCCTGCAAAACAATGCCGCCGACATCTATGCCGCCAATATCAGGATGGAAGACGGAGGATATGAATTTGATGTGGTGCAGCAGGACTGGATGATCGACAAGGTGAAGCTCCGCATCGGCGGCATGCACAACGTGGAAAACGCGGTATCTGCCATCGGCGTGGCGCATTTGCTCGGCATCGGCAGTGACAAGATCCGTGCAGCGGTCGCTGATTTCAAAGGCATCCGCCGCCGCTTCGAATATTTAGTAAAAAAAGAGAATGCAGTTTATATCGATGATTATGCGCATCACCCGGAAGAGCTGCGGGCGCTGATCACCAGCGCAAAAACGCTGTTCCGCGAAAAAAAATGCACCGTCGTATTCCAGCCGCATCTTTTCACACGCACGAGAGATTTTGCGGAAGGGTTCGGGGAAGCGCTCTCGCTGGCGGACGAAGTGATACTGCTGCCTATCTATCCGGCAAGAGAACAGCCGATAGCAGGCGTGACCAGTGAAATGATCGCCGCGCGAATTGAAGGCCCGGTTGTAAAGATCATCGCGCGGGACGAGGTGCCGGCATACCTCCGGGAGCATCCGGCGGAACTGCTGATCACCGCCGGCGCGGGCGATATCGACCTGCTGCGTGAACCGTTACAGACATTATTGAACAAACCATAAAAAGTATCCGTTATCATGGCATCTAAAACCAGAACAGCTTTCAGGCGCATCACCACCCTCCTTCTGTGGAGCGGTGTGCTGGCGGGCTTTGTGGTGCTGCTCGCAGCAGCGGTGCAGGAAAAGGATACCGCAAAATGCAAAAGCGTGCGCGTGATCCTGCAGGGAGACGACCGCAATGCATTCATCGATGAAAATGATATCAAGGCGCTGATCACGAAAGACAAAACACAGAACCCCGTGGGCATGGCGATCAGTGATATCAACATCAACAACCTGGAACGCGTGGTGGAAGCAGATCCCTGGGTCCGCTCCGCAGAGCTGTACATCGACAACCAGCAGGTGCTGAATATCGAAGTCGTGCAACGCGATCCGCTGGCCCGGGTGTTCACCTTTTCCGGGAACAGCTTTTACCTGGATGAGCAGGGTGAGCGCATCCCGGTATCAGACCGCTTCTCCGCCCGGGTGCCCGTATTTACCGGCTTCCCCACCGAAGCAGCGAAGCTGAAGCAAGAAGACAGCCTGCTCTACCGGCAGATCAGCGCCATGGCGCGCTACATCGCCGCGGACTCCTTCTGGAACGCGCAGGTTGAACAGGTGGTCATCACCGGCGACCGCAAATTCGAGGTCATTCCCAAGCTCGGCGATCATGTGATCGTATTCGGCGAAGGAACGGACATCGGAAAGAAATTCGCCAAGCTGCTGCTGTTCTACCGCGAAGGGTTGAGCAAAGCAGGATGGAACACCTACTCGCGCATCAACATTGCCTATCATGAGGAAGTGATCGGAACGAGGAGAGATGGCAAAAGCGCACCCCCGCCACCCATGTACCGCGATTCTACCGTTGCCGACCTGGCAATGGACGATGATCACGGCACACCGGCAGCGGTATCACCTCCGAAACCGGCGGAAAAGCCCAAAGCAACGGCGAAACCCGCTTCCAGCACTGCTAAAAAGCCAGCAGCCAGAAAGCCCGCAAAGGCCAATGGCAAGCAGCCCAAAGCAGTATATCCTAACAACAAACGTAATAACCGCAACTAAAAAATAAACAACACCATGAATCAGGAAGCTCCCATCATTGTAGGTCTCGACATTGGAACCACGAAGATAGCTGCCATCGCAGGAAGGAAGAATGAATACGGGAAATTGGAAATCCTCGGATTCGGGAAGGCCCCATCATTTGGTGTGCAGCACGGCATGGTGCTGAACATCGATCAAACGATCAAGGCTATACGGCAGGCCCTGGAGAACTGCTATGCCTCCAACCCCAACCTTGAGATCAATGAAGTCTACGTCGGCATCGCCGGTCACCATATCAAAAGCCTCCAGACCCGCGGCGACATCGTGCGCAGCGACACGGATGCGGAGATCTCCCAGAAGGATATCGACCAGCTGATCAACGATCAGTACAAGACCGTCATCCCCGCCAGCGACCAGATCATCGACGTGATCCCGCAGCAATATATTGTGGACAGCCTGCAGAACATCACCTATCCCATCGGGATGAGCGGTGTGAAGGTAGGCGCCAACTTCCACATCATCACCGGCGACAAGAACGCGATCCGGAACATCAACCGCAGCGTGGAAAAGTCCGGGCTCCGCATCAAGGACCTCGTACTGCAGCCGCTTGCTTCCGCCGCCGCAGTCATGTGTGATATGGATTTTGAAGCCGGCGTGGCGATCGTGGACATCGGTGGTGGTACAACAGACCTCGCCGTATTCTACGAAGGCATACTGAAACATACTGCGGTGATCCCCTACGGCGGTGAGAACATCACCAACGATATCAAGAACGGCCTTGGCGTGCTGAAAACGCAGGCGGAACAAATGAAGGTACAGTTCGGCTACGCACTTGCGGACGAAGCCAAGAACAACGCCTACATCACCATTCCCGGACTCCGCGGCCAGAGCCCGAAAGAGATTTCCGTGAAGAACCTCGCCCACATCATCCAGGCAAGGATGAGCGAGATACTGGACTTCGTGGTATATCACCTGAAACAGATCGGGATGGACAACAAGATGCTGAACGGCGGTATCATCCTCACCGGCGGCGGCTCCCAGCTGAAACACCTTATTCAGTTAACCGAATACACCACTGGTGTTAGCGCCCGCATCGGCTATCCGAACGAACATCTCGCCAGCGGCCACACCGACGAATTGACCAAGCCCATGTACGCCACCTGCGTAGGGCTGATACTGAAAGGATATAATGATTATGAGAACGACAAACGCGCGCTCGAAGAGAATTATGTAAAGATCAACACCAGCTATTTCGCCAAAGAACAGGCGGCACGGGCAACTACGGAAGATGAAGACTGGATGGATGAAGAAGAGGATGCTTCAGAAACGCCGGGCGCGCGCCAGGACAGAAAAGCAAGAGAACGCAACGCCTCGCTGAAGGGTTTCCTGGACAGGATGAAAACAAAGATCATCGACATGTTCACCGAAGAAGAGGACGCCAAGCTGTAATGCAGTTCTGTGGCGTGATTGTTGCAAGTAAATATCAATTTTAAAAATAACGATCAAAACAGTAGCGTAGGAAAACGGTACGTTAATACTAACCCAAAAAAAGAGTAAGAGTCATGATACATTTTGATCTTCCAAAGGAAAAATCCTCCATCATCAAGGTCATTGGCATTGGTGGCGGTGGTAGCAACGCGGTGAACCACATGTTCAGCCAGAACATAGACGGGGTGAACTTCATCATTTGCAATACCGACGCACAGGCGATTGCAAACAGCCCCGTGCCCAACAAGGTACAGTTGGGACCGCATCTCACGCAGGGTTTGGGAGCCGGCGCCAATCCACGGATCGGCGAGCAGGCCACGGAAGAATCCTTTGAAGAAATCAAAAAGATACTGGAGGTGAATACCAAAATGGCGTTCATCACCGCAGGCATGGGCGGCGGCACGGGCACCGGCGGCGCTCCCATCATCGCCAAGATCTGTAAAGAGCTGGGCATCCTCACCGTGGGCATTGTAACCACGCCTTTCTCCTACGAAGGGAAGAAACGCATGCTGCAGGCCGAAGAAGGCATCAACCGCCTGAAAGATTATGTGGATACGTTGCTGATCATCTCGAACGACAAGCTGCGGCAGAAATTCGGCGACCTGAAGTTCAAGGCGGCATTCGAAAAAGCGGACAACGTACTGGCCACCGCCGCAAAATGTATCACCGATGTGATCAACTCCACCGGGCAGATCAACGTGGACTTTGCGGATGTGTGCACCGTGATGCGCAATGGCGGTGTAGCCATTCTCGGCGCAGCCGTTTCTGAAGGCGAGAACCGCGCCCAGAAAGCAATTGAAGAGGCGCTGACCTCACCGTTGCTGAACGACAACGATATCAAGGGAGCCAAATGGATCCTTATCAATATTTCTTCTTCCGAAGGCGAATTCGAACACACACTGGATGAAATGGATACGATCCAGGCTTACGTTCAAAGCATGGCCGGTGAGGATTGCGACGTGATCCTCGGTGTGGGCTACGATCAGGAACTGGACCGCAAACTGGGCGTGACTATCATCGCTACCGGCTTCGAGCAGAACCCTATTCAGCAGATCAAACCGGCTGCCAACACGGAAACTACTCCGAAAGAAGAACCGAAGATCGTGATGACGCTGGGTGAAGAAGGAGAAGAAAAAAAGATGAACAACCAGGGCATGCTTTTCTCTGATGAAGAACCGGAAGTGAAAGACATGATGGCGCCGAGGCTGGTGGAACCGCAGGTAACGCATCCCGTTCCCGCCGCCGCATTCGAGCCGCCTGTGCAGGAAGAGAAACAAACCTTCGTGCTGAACATCGAGCCCGTGGAACCGGAACCTGCTCCGGCGCCTGCCGCAGCACCCGCTCCGCCGGTACAGCAACAGCAGGCAGCTCAACAGCCGCAGCCTCCCGCGCAGAAACCGGCTGCTTCCACACCGCCTCCCGCCTCTTCCGGTGGGTACCTGAACCGCCCCTCCAACATCTATGTGGAGCCGGTGAACGATGACAAACCGGAAATGAAAATAGTGCTGAAAGATGAACCTGCCGCCGCACCGGAACAACCGGAACAGCCTTCACAGCAGCTGCAGGACGAGCAGATGGAAGAACAGAAGCGCAAGCAGATGGAGCGCGTTGCCAAACTGCGCAGCATCAGCTTTAACGTGAAGAACATGGAAAATAACCAGGAAATAGAAAACGTTCCTGCTTATCTGCGCCGCAACGTGGACCTGGACAACGGCGCCGGCTCCGCTGAACATTTCTACTCCGGATACACCGTGGGCAGCAATGGGGATAACCAGGCGGAGATCAATACCATTAATACATTCCTGGATGGCAAAAAGCCAGACTGAATAAATGACGTTTGATTGTTTTTTTAGTTGTGTTAAAAAAATCCTCCGATTCCTCGGAGGATTTTTTTGTGGGTATATCTTGTTGGCACCTTAGTCGTCCTGCCGGTATTTCTCGTGTATCCTTTTCAACTGCAAATTTGTAACAGGCGCCACCACCAGCGGGAACTTCTCCAGCGTCACATAGCTGGAATCCAGTCCAAAGCCCCGCTCCTCCGACAGCCCGATCCGCTTCAGGAAAAAGTAGATGCGCATGATGATGCGTTCGTGCAGCGGCAGGTCGTTATCGTGAGAGAGGAATTTTTCCATGACAATAAACTGGAAATCGCCCACCACATTGTTTTTGCTCAGTGATTCGTAGCGGCTGGTGATATTCACTTCCTTGTTGCGCACCATGTCTTCCACCACCATTCTGAACATGAGGTTGATGCGCTGCTCCACCCGGAAACCAAGGCGGAATTCCACCCGGATCACTTCATTCGGGATAATGGTCTGCACCGAGTATTCACTCATGTAAGGTTCATCCACCACATCCACATGCACAAACCAGTAAATATCCGCGCGCTTGGGCTTTTTATTGAGGACGGAATAGATGATCTTATGCTCGATCTCTTTCGGGTTGTCCGCGCTACTCATATACACGAGATGCGTGGCATATTTCGGGATGGACGTGTCGTTGCTCAATTCCTGCAGGATGGGCAGGTAATCTTCCAGCTTCACAAACTCCACGTAACGGTTCTTGATCTTGCGGGACCGGAACCAGGCATACATCACGAGGAAAAGGGCGCCGGCGACGATCACGGTCACGTAGCCGCCGTGCATGAACTTCACGAGGTTGGCGAAGAGGAAAGAGAATTCTATGGTCAGGTAAACAACTAAATACAGTGCGATCCACATCAGCTTTACCCGCCGGGTATACAGATAAAATGCAAAGAGGCAGGAGGTCATCAGCATGCAAATGGTGATGGAGAGGCCGTATGCGGCTTCCATTCTGCCGGATTCCCGGAAGATCAGCACAATCGCGCTGCATCCGACAAACAGCATCAGATTGATGCCGGGTATATAAAGCTGACCGCGTAATTCGGTGGGGTAATTGATTTTGAGTTTCGGCCAGAGGTTCAGGCGCATGGCTTCGGAAATCAGGGTAAACGACCCGGAGATCAGTGCCTGGCTGGCAATAATGGAGGCGATGGTGGCGATCAGTACCCCGAAGATCACAAACCACTCCGGCATGATGCTGAAAAAAGGATTAGTGCCGGCGTTGAGGGTCTGTCCTTCCTGCGTCAGCAGCCAGGCGCCTTGCCCCAAATAATTGAGTATCAGTGCGGATTTAACAAAGATCCAGGAGATGCGGATATTGCCCCGGCCGCAATGCCCCAGGTCGGAATACAGGGCTTCCGCCCCGGTGGTACAGAGGAATACCGCGCCGAGGATGAGAAAACCGTGGGGGTACAGGGTGAGTAGTTCAATAGCGTAGTAAGGATTAAATGCTTTCAGCACCGAGAGATCGTCCGCAATATGGGAAATGCCGAGTACAGCCAGCATACCAAACCAGATCATCATAATAGGCCCGAACATCCTGCCGATGGACACCGTACCAAACTGCTGCATAAAAAACATCCCGCTGATAATGACCAGCACGATCTTTACGATCGTCCATTCCCCCAGGTCGCGGAAGACCTGCAGCGTCCGCAGACCTTCGATCGCGGAAGTTACTGTAATGGGTGGGGTGATGATACCGTCTGCGAGGAGGGCCGCACCACCGATCATCCCGAAGATGACAGACCATCTCCCATGCCGCCTCACGAGGGCGTAGAGGGAAAATATCCCGCCTTCCCCTTTATTGTCTGCTTTCAGCGTGAGGATTACATATTTTACGGTGGTCTGAAGGGTGAGAGTCCAGATGATGCAGGAAATCGCTCCCGTGACCAGCAGTTCGCTGATCTCGTTGGTCCCGACAATGGCTTTGAATACGTAAAGCGGAGAGGTGCCGATATCGCCGTAGATGATCCCTAGCGCGACGATAAGACCGGCCAGGGTAGCTTTATTGAAATCTTTTACCACGCTGATAAAAATATAAGATGAAACCCCTTATAATGAAAGGCAGGTTCAAATTTAGTGATAATTACGAATTATCAATGTGAATTAAACAGCTATAAAAAAAGAGAGGTCCTGCGATATGCAGGACCTCTACAAGTTTTATTTACCTATGGAGTGGTATTAGTTGGCAGGAGCCAGGTCTACAGTACCAGCATCACCAGGAGTGTTTTGCTTGATGAAGCGGCCGCGGTCGATACCCTGTTTTTCAGCCAGGTAGTCGATTACAGCGTCAACACGGCGGGAGCTCAGGTCAACACCACCTTTCTTGCCTTTGGCACCAGCGTGGCCGGTAACCAGTACATTACAGGAAGGATTCTGACGCAGTGTGTTTGCTACGCTACCCAGAACAGCTTCGAAGTCGCTGGAGATCCTGGTAGAGCTACCTTTGAAGGAAACGCTCGGCAGAACCAGGCTAGCGCAGGAGAACGTCTGGATGTTCTTGCAGCACTCAGGATCCGGGCATTTACCAACGCCGTCAGCGTCAACAGGCTGGCAATAAGTCGGAGTGATGAGTTCTTTATCCTTGTAGTCAGGAACACCGTCACCGTCAGTATCTTTTGCTACACCGTGAGAATCAACAGGAGCACCTGCGGGTGTGTTGGGTTCGCGGTCGAACTGGTCAGTTACACCATCACCGTCAGCATCAGGCAGAACCGGAGTCGGCAGCTTCATGCGGCGGGGGCTGTTCAGCTCGTTGTAAGCGAAGTCCAGGGGATTAACCCACCAGAGGGGTTCAACACGTTTGTTCGGGTTGCCCAGGTTGAAGTTCAGGCGCAGGCTGGTGTAGGAGATGATGTCCTTGCTTGCGTCGTATGCACCTGCAGTGTAACCATCCAGATAGTCATCAAACGGCATGGTGATTTTCTCTTCAATACCGATGTTGAAACGTTTAGAAACTTTGAACGCGATACCAGTACCGAGGTTCAGTGCGTGACGGAGCAGTTGGTTGTCGTCCTGACGGCCAATCTGAACCCTGTTGCCCTGAGAAGGAGCATTTTGTTCAAAGTCTTTATCCCACATATCCTTCAGTTCGTCGCGGATATCTTTCTTTTTACCGCTGAAGTTAACGGTGCTGTAGTCGTAAGGAGCAGTGCCGTTCAGGGCGTCTACGTCTACGTCAGCAGCCAGAACACTATAACCAGCCAATACATACCAGTTTACTTTAGGCTGCGCCTTGTAGAACAGGATGTTGCTCAGAGAAGCGATCAGGTCCAAAGACAGCGCATGAGTAGCGGATTTGTAGTTGGGAACAACCATTCCACCGTTGTTTGCAGCTGTAGCAGCCCAAGCGTTGGAGTTTGAATAGTTAGGAGCCTTCAGCTGGTAATCCAGACCGTAGTCAAAAGAACCAGTATACTCACCTCTGATAGAGAAAGTATGACCGAGTGCTTTTCTTAAAGAGATACCGCCACCAAAGCCAGGCAGAGCTGCCACATCACCTTTAATAAAGTGGTAACCACCGTGGAAACCGAGTTCCCACATATTTCTTGGTTTAGCCGGATAGTCGGATTGGTTGTTTCTGAAGCTGTTAAATTGCTCCATATTACGAGCCGAAACTTTTGAGGAGTCGAGGGCGTCATAATTGGGTTTAACCTGCGCAAAACCAGGAGATGCAGCCAGAAGGGTCATTGCACCTGCCAGTAGTAAGTACTTTTTGCTTGCCATAATTGTTTTTTTATTTAAAAACTGTTAAAGATTTTACAATTAACGCGTTTTTTACCAAGCAAAGGTAAAAATCCTAAATGAATATACAAATTTTTCTTGCGATTTTATTTGCATTGGTAAGTGCCTCAAAATTAGTACATAATTAAAACATCCTTTAAAGAACTTCCGGGCATTAACTACAAATTCGGGGCCAAATTATCGAAATATGATATTTTAGGGCTAGCTTAGCGAACCTTTTTATTTAACACATGGAGGAAATTAAACAACTGATCGGTAAGGAATTACAGGATTTCGAAGGGAAATTTGCGGAGGCAGTGAAAAGTGATGTTCCCCTGCTGGACCGGATTATGCACTATATCGTTAAACGAAAAGGAAAGCAGATCAGGCCCATGTTCGTCATTCTGTCCGCCCGGCTCTTCTCCGGCGGCATCAATGAGAACACCTACCGCGCCGCCGCACTGGTGGAGATCCTCCATACCGCCACCCTGGTGCACGACGATGTAGTGGACGATTCCCTGGAACGCCGTGGTTTTTTTTCCATCAATGCCCTCTGGAAAAACAAGATCGCCGTACTGGTCGGGGATTACCTGCTTACCAAAGGATTGCTGCTGTCCCTCAACAATAACGACTACCGCACCCTCCAGATCCTTTCCATGGCCGTAAAAGAAATGAGTGAAGGAGAATTATTACAAATAGAAAAAACACGCAGGCTGGATATCAAAGAAGACATCTATTTCGAGATCATCCGCCGTAAAACGGCCTCCCTCCTCGCCTCCGCCTGCGCCGCAGGCGCCTGGAGCACCACCGCCTCAGAAGAAGAAACAGAAAGAATGCGCCTGTTCGGCGAAAAAGTAGGCATCGCCTTCCAGATCAAGGACGACCTGTTCGACTACGGCGCCGCCAACATCGGCAAACCCACCGGCATCGATATCCGGGAAAAGAAAATGACGCTTCCGCTGATCTACACCCTTCAGCATGGCAGCACCGCGCAGCGTAGACATATTATTAATATAGTAAAGAATTACAATAAGGATAAAGACAAAGTCAACGAAGTGATCGGGATGGTAAAGGAAAGCGGCGGTATCGCCTATACGCAGCAAAAAATGCTGCAGTACCGCGACGAAGCCCTGTCCATCCTGCATGAGCTCCCCGAAAGCGATGTGCGCGGCGGGCTTGAATCCCTGGTCCGTTTTACCACAGACCGGAAATTTTAACGGTTACGGTTTACAGGCAATTTATTTCCACGTTTTAGCGTAAAGTATCCCGGATAAAGGGATAATACGCTAATCATCCTTATATTACAACCAAGACTGATTGAACATTGGAAGCCACTTCCGCAAGCAAGAATTCATGCAGAAACGCTGGACAGTAAAAAAATATCAACCAAGAGAAGAACAACAGCTGCAGGCAGCTTTGCGCATTCATCCCTTACTATGCAGACTACTGGTACAAAGAGGCATCAGGAAATTCGATGAAGCCAAACAATTTTTCCGTCCTACACTGGATGATCTTCATGATCCATGGCTCATGAAAGACATGGACCTGGCCATTTCCCGCATTGAGCTCGCCTTCTTCCGGCAGGAAAAAATCCTTGTTTACGGGGACTATGACGTGGACGGCACCACTGCCGTAGCCACAGTCTACAGCTTCCTGCAGACCATATATAATAACATCGAATTTTACGTGCCGCACCGCTACCGCGAAGGATACGGCGTATCGCTGCAAGGGATTGAGTATGCGCATGAGAACGAGTTCAGCCTGATCGTGGCGCTGGACTGCGGCATCAAATCCGTGGAGCATATCGCGTACGCCAAATCCCTCGGCATCGATTTTATCATATGTGACCACCACCTGCCGGATGCCATTCTTCCGGAGGCGGTGGCGATCCTGAACCCCAAGCAGGAGGACTGCCCCTATCCCTACAAAGAACTGAGCGGCTGCGGCATCGGCTTCAAGCTGATCTGCGCCCTGGCGCAGAAAAAAGGCATCCCGATGGAGGAGGTTTACCAGTACCTCGACCTGGTGGCGACCAGCATTGCGGCGGATATTGTGCCGATGACCGGCGAAAACCGCGTGATGGCCTACCATGGCATCAAGCAGGTGAATGATACGCCCAGCTCCGGCATCAAAGCGCTCATCGACCTGAGCAACCTGAAGGAAAAGCTCACCACCTCCAACCTGGTATTCGTGATCGCGCCGCGCGTGAATGCGGCCGGCAGGATGGACGACGCCCGCAAAGCCGTCAACCTCTTCATCGAAAAAGATGTGGAAAAGGCCCGCGCCTTCGCGGAAATGCTGCACGCTGATAATTTCGACCGCAAAGAGATCGATATGACCATCACCCAGGAAGCGGTGGCGATCATCCAGAACGATGTGGCGCAGCTGGAACGGAAATCCACCGTGCTTTTTCAGCCGCACTGGCATAAAGGTGTAGTGGGGATCGTAGCGTCGCGGCTGATCGATAAATATTATTACCGGCCTACGGTGATCCTGACGCAAAGCAATGACAAGGTTGCAGGGTCCGCCCGCTCCGTTTCCGGGTTCAATGTCTATGAAGCGATCCACCAGTGCAAGGAGCTCCTGGAAAACTACGGCGGCCACTTCTACGCCGCCGGCATGACGCTCCTGCCCGAAAATGTTTCCGCCTTCCAGGAAAAATTTGAAGCCGTTGTGGCTGCGACCATCCACCCGGACATGCTGATCCCCGAGATCGTGATCGACACGGAAATATTCCTTTCAGATATCACACCCGCTTTTTATAATATCATCCGGCAATTCGAGCCCCTCGGCCCCGAGAACCTCAAGCCGGTCTTCCTCGCCCGCAACGTTATAGACACCGGCTTTTCGAAGATCGTGAAAGAAGAACATCTCAAGCTGTCCGTCAAACAAAAAGGCAGCGGCTCGTTTTCAGGGATCGGCTTTTTTATGGCCGATAAATTCCCGATCGTGGAGAGCAAGCGGCCTTTCGACATCGTATTTACGATCGAGGAAAATGAATGGAACGGAAATATATCGTTGCAACTGAAAGTAATTGATGTCAGGGCTTCCGCGTAAAAAGGCAACTTCTCAAAGTTTTTGTGCCTTGAGCCAGGTGAACAACGCAGGATCGGAATAAGCCTTCGTCCATGCATTATGCCCGCCAGTAGGGTTTTCCGTGTATTTCACCAATGTACCCCCGCAATCCCGGATGGCGTTCACCATGTTCCGCGACTCCCGCACATTCACTGTCGGATCGTCCGCATTGTGAAAAGCCCATACCGGCTTCGTTTTCAGCACACAGGCTTTTGACGGCGTTCCGCCGCCGCAGATGGGTACCACCGCCGCAAATTTCTCCGGTGCGGAAAGCGCCCAGGCCCACGCGCCGTACCCACCCATGCTCAATCCCGTCAGGTAAACACGCGAAGAATCTACGTTATACTTCTCCAGTATTTCATTGTACAATATCGTGAGGCTCGGCACATCCCACCAGGAATCGGTCTTGCATTGCGGAGAGATCAGCACAAAAGGGAAATCCGGATCTTTGGCGGCGATCCCCGCCAGTCCGGCGTTCTTCACCTTGTTCAGGTCATTTCCGCGCTCGCCGATGCCATGCAGGAAAATGATCACCGGCCATTTTGCAGCCTTTTTCTGATTGTAGCTGGCTGGTATTTGCAGCACATAATCGGTCACGCCTTTGGGATGACCGACCTCCTGGAAAGTGACGCCCGTAGTACGGGAAACAAAGTTGGTGGTGTCCACCGGCGGAGCGGTTTCTTTATCCGTATCGTTTTGTTTGGAGCAGGATGCCGCGGTGATAACAGCCAGCAACATCGTTGTAAGAATGGTTAAGCGCATGAGAAAGATATGGTTTTTCAATTGCTGCGCTAAGAACAACTTCCATACCAAAAAAATAAGCTGGTAGCGTTGAAACCCGCTACCAGCTTACGATTAATTATAATCCTTGTAAAATCTGTATATATTATTCCTTCCCTAACAACTCAACACTGCGGTTAACGAATGCGGTAAGGTCCGCTCCCGTCAGCAGGTTCTGGGACAGCAGAGCCAGGTCCGCGAGATTGCGTACCAGCTTTTGCTGCTTGTCCGCGTTCGCTTCCTGCAGAATATTCAGATAAATAGGATGATTGGCGTTTACGGTCATCGTGATCTCGTCCGGCATGTTGGCGTACCAGCTCGCCGCGGAACCGCCCATGGCCGCCATGTCTTTCATTCGGCGCATGAACTCGGAGCGGGTGACGATCACCGGCTGCTCCTGCGCGTTCAATCCTTTCAGCTCCACTTTGATATTCGGCTGCTGCAATTGCGCGCCGAACAGCTCTTTCAGCTTGCCTTCCTGTTCTTCGCTCAACACGCTCTGGGCCTGGGCATCGGCATTGATGAGATTATCTGCGATGTCCGCATCCACGCGGGTGAACTGCACGTTCTCCCATTTCGCTTCCATCTGGTTGATGAAAGCCGCGTCCACCATCGTGTCCAGCTTCACTACGGTGTATCCTTTTGCCTTCGCTGCCTGCACGTAGCTGTCCTGCTGCACCGGGTTGGTCACATACAGGATCACGAGCTTGTTCTCTTTGTTGGTTTGCAGCGGTGCGGTGGCCGTGCGGTATTCTTCCAGCGTGTAGAACTTGTCGCCCGATACTTCGGAGAAAACGTGGAATTTGTTGGCTTTGTCCAGGAACTTGTCGTCCGTCATCATGCCATATTTCACGAACAGGCCGGTATGCTCCCATTTCTCTTCGAAGGCCTTGCGGTCGTTCCGGAACATTTCGTCCAGCTTGTCCGCCACCTTTTTTGTGATGTGGGCATTGATCTTTTTCACGTTCGGATCGCCCTGCAGGTAGCTGCGGCTAACGTTCAGCGGGATGTCCGGCGAATCGATCACACCATGCAGCAGCATCAGGAATTCCGGGACGATGTCTTTCACTTCGTCCGTTACGTACACCTGGTTGCTGTACAGGTTGATCTTGTCTTTCTGTATTTCGTATGACTTCGTGATCTTGGGGAAATAGAGGATGCCGGTCAGGTTGAAGGGATAGTCCACATTCAGGTGTATCCAGAACAGCGGCGGTTCCGCGAAAGGATACAGCTCTTTATAAAAATTCTGATAATCTTCCGCGCTCAGCTCGCTGGGCTTTTTCACCCAGGCCGGCGTGGTATTGTTGATCTGTTTGTCTTCAAAGCGGATCGGCACGGGCAGGAAGCGGCAGAATTTTTCGAGGATGGTGCGGATGCGGTGCTCATCGAGGAATTCTTCGCTTTCTTCATTGATGTGCAGCACGATGTCCGTGCCCCTTTCTGCTTTTTCCGTTTCTTCCAGCTGGTATTCCGGGCTGCCATCGCATTCCCATCTTACGGCCTTTGCCTCCGGGCGCCAGGAGCGGGTGAATATTTCCACCTGGCTGCTGACCATGAAGGAGGAATAGAACCCCAGCCCGAAATGCCCGATGATATTGGCGCCATCGCCCTGGCCTTTGTATTTCTTTACGAATTCCTCAGCGCCCGAGAAGGCCACCTGGTTGATGTATTTATCCACTTCCTCGGCCGTCATGCCCACGCCGCGGTCGGAAATGGTGATGGTTTTCTTTTCCTTGTCCAGCGTAACCGTCACATCGATATTCCCGATATCGCCTTTGACCTCCCCTACGCTGGCGAGGGTTTTGAGCTTCTGCGTGGCGTCCACGGCATTGCTCACCAGCTCACGCAGGAAAATGTCGTGATCGGAATACAGGAATTTCTTGATAATGGGGAAGATATTTTCGGTTTGGACACGTATGGCACCTTTCTGCATAGTATATCAGTTTTTTTAGAACGGGTGATCCCTTTCAAAGGGTATGCCACGGGGAGGTATGCTGACAAGATGACGGCATGACCGAGCAGAAAAATTTATTTAAATATGTAAATAGATAATAACCAATATTTACATCTGCTTGCCCATCATCCCCAAAAATCTGCATAAATTTGCTGAAATTCCCGCCAGTAAAGCGGTAGAATCAAAAAATACCCCTATCTTTGCACTCCAAATTTTATTCTAAATTAAATCACAAACAAGGGAAATTTATGTCAAACTACGAATTGATGGTGATTTTTACCCCTGTGCTTTCTGAGGAAGACTACAAAGCTGCCCAGAAAAAATTCGTTGACCTTGTGAAAGACAATGGCGGCGAAGTTACGCACGAAAATCCCTGGGGTCTGAAATCACTGGCGTACCCTATCCAGAAGAAAACCACGGGCATGTACCTGGTACTGGAATACAGTGCGCCATCCGACTTCAATGAGAAGCTGAAGATCCAGCTCAACCGCGATGAAAATGTATTGCGTTACATGTTTACCAAACTGGACAAGCACGCGGTAGCGTACAATGTCAGGAAGAAAGGTAACTACGATGCTGAACCTAAACCTGTAGAAGCTTAAAGTTATGGCAGTTAAACAAGAGATCAAGTACTTAACCGCGGTTAAGCAAGAGAAGCGCCAGAAAAAATACTGCCGCTTCAAGAAATTGGGTATCAAGTATGTAGATTACAAGGATGCCGAGTTTCTGAAAAAATTCCTGAACGATCAGGGCAAGATGCTGCCTCGCCGTATCACCGGCAACTCGCTGAAATTCCAGCGCAAGGTAGCCGAGGCTATTAAAAAAGCCCGTCAAATGGCTTTATTGCCTTATGTTACTGACCTTTTAAAGTAAGAAACAATGCAAGTAATCTTAATACAAGACGTAGACAATCTGGGCCAGAAGAATGAACTGGTAAACGTGAAGAACGGTTACGCCAGGAACTTCCTGATCCCTCAAAAGTTTGCCGTTGAAGCGAGCAATTCCAACATGAAGCAGCTGAACGAGCGCCTGAAAGTTGCGAAAGTGAAGGAAGAGAAAATGTTGGCCGAGATCGCGCAGGTGGTAGAAGTGCTCAAAGCTTCTCCTGTGAAGATCGGTGCCAAAACCGGCACTTCCGGCAAGATCTTCGGTAGTGTTACCGGCGTACAGATCGCCCGTGCTATCAAAGAACAAAAAGGATATGAGATCGACCGCCGTCGCATCCATATTCTCGGTGACGTAAAAGAACTGGGTTCTTACAAAGCCCGCCTCGATTTTGGCAAAGGCAATGACGCCGAGCTGGAATTTGAAGTGGTGGCAGAGTAATCAGCCTGCTGATATTACCGAAGGGTTGTTTCGAAAGGAACAACCCTTTTTTTATGCCTGCCGCCGAATATTGATGCGCTGAAACGGCTTGCAAACAAACCCGCCCGCGCCTTCCCTGACAGCGGAACCAAACGACACGCCGCGCCTTCCACAGCAACGAAATGTGTGAAGCAATTGATGCCT
The DNA here is from genome assembly GCF_007992715.1 of Chitinophaga cymbidii. Classification (GTDB taxonomy): domain Bacteria; phylum Bacteroidota; class Bacteroidia; order Chitinophagales; family Chitinophagaceae; genus Chitinophaga; species Chitinophaga cymbidii. The sequence continues at coordinate 23,414 of NZ_BKAU01000002.1, read as the reverse complement.
TGTGCTTTCCTTAGCGGGAAACATCTGGACCCACAACCATCTTAAAAAAAGGGAAAAATAGCGCCGGAGCCCCGGCGCTGTTACATTATTCATAACGCAAAGCAACGATCGGGTCCAGTTTGGACGCCTTGATCGCCGGATATATACCAGAAACAAGGCCGACGGCGGCGCAGGATAAAATACCAACAGTGATCCACACCCAGGGTATCACAAAGCTCGATCCCAGCAACAACGACATCAGGTTACCGACCATCATCCCCAGGAAAGTGCCCAACACTCCCCCAAGCACACTGATAATGATCGCTTCAAATACAAACTGCTGCCGGATGGTGGGCGCTGTAGCGCCAAGCGCCTTGTTCACCCCAATCTCGCGGGTACGCTCGGCCACAGATACCAGCATGATGTTCATCAACCCGATAGCGGAGCCAAAGAGCGTGATCAGCCCTATCAGCGCGGCGGCCAGCGTGATCGTGCCGAGGCTTTTGAAAAGCATCTCGGCCACACTGTCGCTGCGGCTCATGTAGAAATTATTTTCTTCATCCGTGGTCATCTTCCGGATGATGCGGAACGTGCCGGTCGCTTCCCCGATGGCCGCTTCTATCATCGAAATATCATCCACATTCACGTTTACCTGGTAGCTGGCATTGGGACGGTTGAACACGCGGCGGGTGTTGGCTACGGTTGTTACCACCACATTGTCCGCGCTGAAGAGGTTACTGCTGCCTTTCGTTTTAAGTATCCCGATGACCCGGTACCGCACGTTCCCCACCCGCACATTGGAGTTGAGCGCATTTTCCGGCCGTTCTCCAAAGATCTTTTTCACCACATCGTTCCCGAGTATCGCCACGTTACGCCCCGATTCCAGGTCCGCCTGGTTAAAATTGCGGCCCATGGACAGTTCGTAGTTCGAAAGTTTAAGATAGTTGTCATCTCCGCCGATCACCTGCACGGTGGGGTTGGTCTTGGCATCGCCGTGGTAGACCGTCATACCGCCGCCGGCGCGGAACTGCACGCCCACCGTAGCGGGGAAGTTGTAGCGTTCCTTGAATTTCATCGCTTCGTCAAAAGTGATGACGGCGTTGCGGTTGGAGCTGCGTACGCGCATTTTGCGGTTGGAGCCGCGGGTAGCTTTGCCCGGCCCGCCGATGCGGATGTTCAGTTCACGGTTGCGGATGGAAAAGCCGTTGGCGCCCATGCTGGCAAAGCTGTCGTAGATCTTGCTCTTCATGGTGTCTATAGCAGTGAGGATACCCACCAGCGCCATGATGCCGAAGGCAATAATGGAAATGGTCAGCCCCGCGCGTAAGCGGTTGGCGCTGATGGAGCGCATAGCGAGGGAAAAGGTATCTCTTAATTGCATAACTACGGTTACAGTAAAGTTAATGTAATTCCGCTTTCAAAAAACAGGGGATGGGATGAACGGGGGTGCAAAAATATTCAGAAACAGGCGGCTTTCCGGGCAGGTGGATGAAGCAAGTATCACCGGCAAACCGATCTGGTGGCCGCCAAAAAAAATCCCGGCTACAGCACGTAACCGGGAATATCTTCATACAAATTAATGCGATCAAAGGAATTGCAGCACCAGGTTCGGGAACACCCCCAGCAGGATGATCACTGCCGCGCCGATCACGAGCACGCTGCGGAAGCCAGCCGTGATGGGCAATGTTTCCGCATCGCCGGTTTTGAAATACATGGCGATGATCACCCGGAAATAGTAATAGGCGCTGATAGCGGCGCACAATACAGCCAGTATCACCAGCCACAGCAGCTGTCCCTGCTGGACGGCCGCGGTGAGCACGAAATACTTCGCGAAAAACCCGGCGGTCAGCGGTATGCCGGCGAGGGAAAGCAGGAAGATGGTATTCACCAGCGCCAGCAGCGGTTGCCGGCGGGCGAGGCCGTTATAGCCGTCGAATGTATAATCCTTCATTTTCAGGAGGATGGCGAAAATGCCGATGGTAGCCACGCTATAGGCGATGGAATACAGAATGATGCCCTGGGTAGCGGTTTCGTTCGAAGAAACGATCGTGAACAGCATGAAACCCGCCTGCGCGATACTGGAATAGGCCAGCATTCTTTTCACGCTCTGCTGGAACACGGCGGTGAAATTGCCGATCAGCAGCGTGGCCGCGGTGATCAGCGCAATGATCAGCTGCCAGTGATGCTCCAGTCCGCCGCCGGTGAAGCTCACCTGGAAGAGGCGCAGGAAAGCAATGAACCCGGCAGCCTTTACCACCGTAGCCATAAAGGCGGTGAATACGGTAGGCGAGCCGTCGTACACGTCCGGTGTCCAGAAGTGGAAAGGCACGGCGGATACTTTGAAAGCCAGCGCAAAGCCCAGCAGGATGATGCCGCACAATGCCAGCGGGGAAAGGTCCCCGGTGCCGAGGCCCATTTCGTAGATGTTGAAAGAACCGGTGGCGCCATAGATCAGCGCGATGCCCATCAGCAGGATGCCGGTGGTGAAGGAACCCATCAGGAAATATTTCAGGGAGGCTTCGTTGCTTTTCAGGTTCTTTTTATCAGCGCCGGCCAGGATGTATTGCGGAATGGAAATGATCTCGATGGCAAGGAACAGCATCAGCAGGTTGCTGAAAGATGCGGTGAGCGTGATCCCCGCGAGGATAAAAAACACCAGCGCAAAATAATCCGCCACATCGTCCCCTACTTTTTCAAACGAGCTGCCGCACAGCACGAAGTACAGGAATGTGGAGCCGATGGCTACTGCGTTGAACAGCACGGAGAGGCGGCTCACTTCGATCATGCCGTGCAGGATAGTGCTGCTGCCGCCGGCCAGTTGCCCGTCGTACCAGTTGGCGATGAAGGCAATGATGGTGCCGGCGATGGCGAAATATTTGATTTGCTGTTTGTTCTTTACGAACAGCCCCACAAACATCAGTACAATCCCAAATACAGCAGTAGAAATTAATGCGTTCATATCTTAGCGTTACAGAATCTCTATTTTAAATTATTTCACCCATGCGGCGGCATTCACCATCGCCGTTGTGCTGTCCACCAGCTCCAATAACGGTTTCGGATATACGCCCAAAACAAAAATGATCACGATCACCACGCTGATAGCCAGCAGCTCTCCTGTTTTCAGGTCGGCCGTGGTGGAGGTCAGCGCATTGGCTTCGCCGAAGATCACTTTCTGCAGCATGTTCAGCATGTACACGGCGGCCAGGATGATGGCTACAGCGGCGATGGCGGCGAACCAGGCATTGTACTGGAACAGTCCGCTAAACATGAGGAACTCCCCGATGAAGCCGTTGGTCAGCGGCAGCGCGATATTGGCGAGGCTAACGATCACGAGGGCGATGGCGAGTTTCGGCGCATGGGTGGCAATGCCGCCCATTTCCTGCATATTCTTAATGTTCAGCCTGTTCTGTATCACTTCCACGATCATCCACAAACCGATAATATTAATACCGTGGTTGAACATCTGCACCTGTACCCCCTGCATGCTCTGCTCGTTGTTCGCAAAGATGGCGGCGCTCATCAGGCCGATGTGCGCGATGGAGGAATAAGCGATCAGGCGTTTCAGGTCGGTCTGCACAATAGCGATGCAGGAAGCGTAGATGATGCCGATGACGCTTAAAACGATCGCGGCTTCCTGCCATATGTAAACGCCCTGCGGCAGTACGGGCAGCAGCCAGCGGATGACGCCGAACAGGCCCATCTTCACCATGATGCCGCTCAGCACCATTGTAACGGGCGTGGGCGACTGCTCATAGGTGTCCGGTTGCCAGGTATGGAAAGGAAACACGGGCATCTTGATGGCGAAGGCCACGAAGAACAGCCAGAAGAGCCAGGATTGCTCCGTGGAACCGGGCTGCAAAGCCGTGAAGGCGGTCCAGCTGAAGGAATGCTCCGGTGTTTGGGTGTAGATATAAATAATACCGGTGAGCATCAGCAGTGAACCGGCGAAGGTGTATACAAAGAATTTGAAAGTAACGGGGATGGCCCTTTCTCCGCCCCACATGGAGCAAAGGAAGTATACGGGTATCAGCGCCAGTTCCCAGAATACGTAGAACAGCAGCGCGTCATAAGCGGTGAACACACCGATCAGCCCGGCCTGCGACAACAGCAGGAGGCCGTAAAAAGCACCGGGACGGTCGTACTCCCTGCCGTACACGGTGATGAAGATCAGCGGAAAAGAAACGGCGGTGAGCAGGCATAACATGGCGCCCATTCCATCCAATCCTACATTAAATTGACTGCCCAGCTGGGGAATCCATTCAGCAACGAACTGCAATGTTTCCGGTGCCGTAGCTGCCTGCTGCCAGGCAATTACCGCGATCACCAGCGTGGCAAAAGACGACAACAGGCTCAGCGCTTTCGCTCCGGCGCCTTTCAGCCCGAACGTGATCAGGCCCGTTATCAGGGGAATCAATATGAGTAATACTGTCAACATATCTTTATCTTAATCCGCTATCGATTATAAAAACAAACTGATCACAAACAACACGATCATTCCGATGACCATGGCAAAGATGTAAAAGCCTACCTGTCCGTTCTGCAACAGCCGGATGCGGCCGCCGCCCCATTTCACGCCCCTGCCTACGCCGTTCACCAGCGCGTCGATGCCTGACCGTTCAATGCCGTCGCGGAAGAAGCGGCTGAGCACCAGCAAAGGTTTTACAATGATGGCATCGTACAGCTCGTCCACATACCATTTGTTTTCCAGCACTTTCGCGATGCCGGTGTTTTCCGCGCCGGTATCTTCATACCTGCTGAATTTGCCGCGGGCGATGAAGATCATCACGATCACCAGCACGGTGCTCAGGCCCATCAGTCCCCATTCCAGCGTATGGTCCAGGTGGTGCGGGTGCTCGGACACGAGTACAGGTGAAAGGTATTCATGCAGCAGGTGCGGTGCGCCGAAAACTTCGGGCAGGCCCACATAACCGCCGATCACGGACAATACGGCCAGGATGATCAGGGGCAGCGTGATGGCTGCGGGACTTTCGTGCAGGTGGTGTTCCTGCTCGTGTGTGCCACGGAACTTACCGCTGAAAGTGATGTAGTATAAACGGAACATATAGAAGGCGGTCATCAGCGCGCCGATCAGGGCCAGCGCATAGATCACCTTGTTATAGCCGAAAGCGTTCGCGAGTATTTCGTCTTTCGAGAAGAAACCGGAAAGACCGGGTATGCCTGCAATGGCAAGGCATCCGATCAGGAAAGTGATGTTGGTAACGGGCATCCATTTTTTGAGGCCGCCCATTTTACGGATGTCCTGCTCGCCGCCCATGGCATGTATCACGGAGCCGGAGCCGAGGAACAGCAAGGCTTTGAAGAAGGCGTGCGTCATCACATGGAACACGGCGGCGGTGTAAGCGCCGGTGCCGAGTGCGAGGAACATATAGCCGAGCTGGCTCACGGTGGAGTAGGCCAGCACTTTTTTAATATCGTTTTGTTTCAGTGCGATGGAAGCCGCCAGCAAAGCGGTGACCACACCTACGATGGCGATGATGGCCTGGATGTAGGGGGCGAGGGAATAGAGCACGTTGCTGCGGGCTACCATATAGATACCGGCGGTAACCATGGTAGCGGCGTGGATGAGGGCGGATACCGGGGTGGGACCGGCCATCGCGTCCGGCAGCCAGGTGTACAGCGGCACCTGCGCGGACTTACCCATGGCGCCTACGAAGAGCAGCATGGCAATAGCGAACAGGATGATGCTGCCTTCGCCGAGTGCGGGTACTTTTTCAAATACTTCAGAGAAAGTAACGGAACCGAATTGCTGGATCATCAGGAAGATGCCGAGCAGGAAACCGAGGTCGCCGATGCGGTTCATGATGAACGCCTTGTTAGCGGCCTTGTTGAAGTTGATGTTCCTGAACCAGAAGCCGATCAGCAGGTAAGAGCAGAGCCCTACGCCTTCCCACCCGATGAACATCATCACATAGTTGGCGCCCAGTACCAGGATGAGCATGGAGAACACGAACAGGTTGAGGTATGCGAAGTAACGGGCGAAGCCTTCGTTACTTTCCTCGTGCATGTAGGAAGTAGAGTAAATGTGAATGAGGGAGCCTACGCCGGTGATGATCAGCAGGAACAGGGCGCTCAGCTGGTCTACCTGGAAGGCGAAGGGAATGTGGAGCGAGCCCACATTGATAAAATCGAACAGTGTTACTACCTGCGGGGTGAAACCCGGTTGCCGTACTTCAAAGAAGATAAGGAGGCTGATCACAAAAGCCGCCAGCACACTACCGCTGCCTACAACGCCTGTCAGTGATTTGGGCAAATATTTTCGGCCCAGTCCATTGATCAGGAATCCTAATAATGGTAAGAACGGAACCAGCCATACAAGATGTATCATCGATCTATACTATTTTTTAAATCCTTAGTTTTTCAGCCTGCTGAGAATATTGATATCCACCGAATGGGTGTTGCGGTACATCATCACGATGATGGCGAGCCCTACAGACACTTCCGCCGCGGCCACGACCATTACAAAGAACACGAAGAGCTGCGCGGCGTCCGCATCGATCCGGCCGGCATCCACCCACATTTTGGAAAAGGCTACCAGCAGAAGGTTCACAGCATTCAGCATCAGCTCTATGCACATGAAGATGATGATCGCGTTCCTGCGCATCAACACGCCCATGACGCCTATGCAGAAAAGGGCGATACTCAAGAAAATGTAATATTGAACCGGCATGAAAATGATTTTATTTTTTACCAATGACAACCGCACCTACCATGGCACTGAGGAACAGCACGCTGCTCAGCTCGAACGGCACTACATAACTGGTGAACAATGTTTTACCCAGGTTGGCGATCAGCCCGATGTCCGTAGCGGAGCCGGCCTGTACAGCGGGCAGGCTTGCTTCGCGCAGGGCGCCTACCAGTACCAGCAACAGCGCGCCGCCGCTGATAGCGCCGGCATATTTCAGCCAGTTGCGTTTCTGCGGCTCAATGTCCGCATTCAGGTTCATCATCATCAGCACGAACAGGAACAGCACCATGATAGCGCCGGTGTATACGATGAGGTGTACCACAAACAGGAATTGCGCATTCAGCATGATGTAATGCCCGGCGATGGCCACAAAGCAGATGATCATGTTCAATACGCTGTTGACGGGATTCTTGCTCAGGATCACGCCCAGTGCGGAAGCAATGGCGATCGCCGAAAGCAGGATGAAGATCATTAGTTCAGTACTCATTGTTCCCATTGCTGTCTATTGTTCTTTCTTGTTTACAGTTACCGGATGCTTGGGATCAGGGATCAGCAGATCATCTTTTCCATAAATGAATCCTTTACGCTGGTAATTGGCCGGGGCAAAGGTTTCCGTCATATAGATCGCCTGTTTCGGGCAGGCTTCTTCACAGAAACCACAGAAAATGCAGCGCAGCATGTTGATCTCGTAACGCGCGGCGTACTTCTCTTCGCGGTACAGGTGCTCCTCTCCTTCCTTGCGTTCCGCCGCTTCCATCGTAATGGCTTCGGCTGGACAAGCCACGGCGCACAGTCCGCAGGCGGTGCAGCGCTCGCGTCCTTCCTCATCCCGGTTCAGCACGTGCAGGCCGCGGAACACCGGGCTGAAGGGGCGTGTTTCTTCCGGGTAATTGACCGTTGCCTTCTTTGAGAATATATGCGAAAGGGTGATGCCCATGCCTTTTGCAATGGCGGGCAGGTACAGCTTCTCCCAGAATGTCATGGGCCTCCTGTCTACCTGCTGCGCCCTGTTCGTTAATGTCTGCATATATAAATAAGTTTCGTTCGTTTTACAATCAGCCCTGGCGGTACAATACCACTGCTCCGGTGATGAGCATGTTCAGCAATGCCAGGGGTATCAATACTTTCCATCCGAGCTTCATCAGCTGGTCGTAACGGAAACGCGGCAGCGTCCACCGTACCCACATGAAGAAGAAGATGAAAGCGAATGTTTTCAGGAATAATGCACAGATGCCGAGGATGGTCACCAGGTTGGGACTAAGCCCCAGGCTGTCCATATACGGGAAGCTGTACCCGCCGAAATACAGCGTGGCCATCAGCGCGGAGCTGATGAACATGTTGATGTATTCCGCGAAGAGGTAGAAGCCGAGCTTCATGGAAGAGTATTCCAGGTGGTAACCGCCGTTCAGCTCGTTCTCCGCTTCGGGAAGGTCGAACGGGGTACGGTTACATTCCGCGAAGGCGCAGATCAGGAAGATGAGGAATCCTATCGGCTGCAATACCACGTACCACAGTCCCTCCCGCTGCTGCTCCACGATGTCTTTCAGGCTAAGTGAGCCGCTCAGCATGAACAGCGCGATGAGGGAAAGTCCCATCGGCAGTTCGTAAGATATCACCTGTGATGCACCGCGGCAGGCGGCCATCAGCGAGAATTTGTTGTTGGAAGCCCATCCGCCGATCATGATGCCGTACACGCCCATGCCTACAACGGCCATGATCCACAGTACGCCGATGTTCACGTCCGCGATCTGGAGGCTGATGTCTTTACCGCCGATGTTCAGCACATCGCCCCAGGGGATCACGGCGCTGGTGAGGCAGGCTGTGAGCATGGCCATGGAAGGGCCGAGCACGAAGAGGAATTTGTTGGCCGTGGCGGGGATGATCTCTTCCTTGAAGAAGAGCTTGCCGCCGTCCGCCAGCGGTTGCAGCAGGCCGAAGGGGCCTGCGCGGTTGGGACCGCGGCGGTCCTGGATCCAGGCGGCCACTTTACGCTCGCCCCAGGTGGAATACATCGCGATGACCAGTGAAACGGCCAGCACCGCTGATATGAGCAGTATCTTTTCGATTACAAAAAACCAGTCTATTGCTAATAAGTGTACGTTCATATCTCGCGTTATTGAGCACCATTGTTTTTAGGAAAGTCATTCGAATGCGCCGGGCCGTCTATCTTGCTGAGATCTACGGCAGGCATGTTCACCTCGCTCACGCTGTGGATGTCCATCAGCAGCTTGGGCGCGCGGCCGTCCATCACACGGGCGATGGTTTCCTGCGGTTTGCGTGTGCCTACGTAATGGCCTTGTGAGATCACGCTGTGGCGGGAAACCTTGCGCGGCCCTTCTATCACCCAGTCTTTCGCATCTTTTCTTTCAAAGCGGCAGGTATCGCAGATAAATTCTTCCACTTCGCCGTATTTGTCTTTCCGGGCGGTTACGCGGAAGATCTCGTCGCCACGCATCCAGAGCACGGCTTTGCCGGAACATTTATCGCAAGTGCAATGCGCGTCTACGGGCTTGAGGAACCATACGCGGTTCTTGAAGCGCGCGGTGCGGTCTGTGAGGGCACCAACGGGACAAACATCGATCACGTTGCCGATGAAATCATTGTCCAGCGAGTTTTTGATATACGTGCTGATCTCGGAAGCGTCGCCGCGGCCGAGTATGCCGTGCTCGCGTTTGTTGGTGAGCTGGTCTGCCGTGAACACGCAGCGGTAGCAAAGGATGCAGCGCGTCATGTGCAGCTTGATGTGATCGCCTATATCGATTTTGTCGAAAGTCCTTCTTTTGAATTCGTAGCGGGTGGAGGATACGCCGTGCTCATAGCTGAGATCCTGCAGGTCGCATTCACCGGCCTGGTCGCACACGGGACAATCCAGCGGGTGATTGAGCAGCAGGAATTCCACCACGCCTTTGCGGGCGTCCAGCACTTCGGGAGAGGTGATGTTGGCCACTTCCATGCCGTCCATCACCGTGGTGCGGCAGCTGGCAACCAGCTTGGGCATGGGCCGGGGGTCGGCATCGGAGCCTTTGCTGACTTTCACGAGGCAGGTACGGCATTTACCGCCGCTGCCCTGCAGCTTGGAATAGTAGCACATTGCGGGCGGCACCACATCGCCACCGATCATGCGGGCAGCGTTCAGGATCGTAGTGCCCGGCTCCACCTCTACGGGGATATTATCGATCGTAACCTTGAATAATTTCTTTTCTTCCGCCATTGTTCTAAAACTTTGCATTCCTCCGGAAAAGCCTGTCCGGGCCTGTCCGGGTGAAAATTATTTTATTAAACAGCAGCAGCTGGAGCTGCTACCGGCAAGGGATCTGCGTAATGTGCAAGCCCGAAGTTGCGTTTCACAGCTTCTTCCGGGTGGCGCACGTGCCATTCGAACTCATCACGGAAGTGACGGATGGCAGCGGCCACGGGCCATGCGGCTGCGTCGCCGAGCGGACAAATAGTATTCCCTTCGATCCTGCGCTGGATGTCCCACAGCAGGTCGATGTCGCTTTCCTTGCCTTTGCCGTTCTCTATGTTGAGCAATACTTTTTTCATCCATCCGGTACCTTCGCGGCAGGGGCTGCACTGGCCGCAGCTTTCGTGATGGTAGAAGCGGGCGAGTGACATGGTGTGGCGCACCACGCACTGATCTTCGTCCAGCACAATAAAGCCGCCGGAGCCCATCATGGAGCCGGTGGCGAATCCGCCGTCGTTCAGGCTTTCGTACGTCATCATGCGCTGTTCGCCTTTGGCTGTTTTCAGCAGCAGGTTGGCGGGCAGGATGGGTACGGAAGAACCGCCTGGGATGCATGCCTTCAGGCGTTTGCCGTTCGGGATGCCGCCGCAGTATTCGTCGGAATAAATAAATTCTTCTACGGAGATGCTCATGTCTATCTCATATACGCCGGGCTTGTTGAGGTTGCCGCAGGCGGAGATGAGCTTGGTGCCGGTGGATTTCCCGGTGCCGTATTTGGCGTATTCATCGCCGCCGATGTTGATGATCGGCACTACGGCGGCCAGTGTTTCCACGTTGTTCACCACGGTGGGGCATTGCCACAGCCCCTTTACAGCGGGGAACGGCGGCTTGATGCGCGGGTTGCCGCGCTTGCCTTCCAGTGATTCGATCAATGCTGTTTCCTCGCCGCAGATGTACGCGCCGGCGCCGCGCTGCACGTAGATATCAAGATCAAAGCCGGTGCCCTGGATGTTTTTACCCAGCCAGCCGTTCTTGTGCGCTTCAGCGATCGCTTCTTCGAGGATATCGGGAATCCAGGCGTATTCGCCGCGGATGTAGATGTAGGTACGGTTTGCGCCGAGCGCGAAGCTGGAGATCAGCAAGCCTTCGATGAGCAGGTGCGGAATGAACTCCATCAGGTAGCGGTCCTTGAAAGTACCGGGTTCTGATTCGTCCGCGTTACAAACGAGGTAGCGGGGCACTCCTTCGGGTTTTGCCAGGAAGCTCCATTTCAGGCCGGTGGGAAATCCCGCGCCACCACGGCCACGCAGGCCGCTTTTCTTCACTTCTTCCGTCACCAGGTCAGGGCTCATGCTTTTCAGGGCCTTTTCAGCAGCGGCATAACCGCCGTTCTTCCGGTATACGTCGTAATACCGGATGCCTTCTATATGCGCCTTGTCTAACAGTAATTTACGTCCCATTGTCTCGCTTTATATATCATGCTCCTTTGCGGGAGCGGTATAGTTTTTTCAGCTTTTGTTGCTTTGGCCGGCCGCCGTTGTGTCACTCACTTCAGCGGCTTTTTCTTTGTTGTACAAATACCGGATGCACTTGCCATGTTAGTTACTGCATCATCCCACCACAACTGTATGGCCAGCGGCCGATTTATTTGCGGGCCGCGATGCATTTCTTTGTCTTCATCGCAGCAGTGTTTAATTCGCTTTCGCCCTGCACTCCGCAATGATCTCGTCCACCCTCGCTTTCGTCAGATGTTCTTTATAGAACTTGCCCAGCTGCATCATCGGGGCATATCCGCAGGCGCCGAGGCACTCTACTGTCTTTAAAGTAAAAAGGCCATCTGCCGTGGTTTCACCCACATTGATGCCCAGTCTTTCTTTAATATATTCGATGATGTTATCCGAACCACTCACCATACACGGACCGGTATGACATACCTCGAAAAGGTACTTGCCCACCGGCTTCAGGTTGTACATGGAGTAAAAGGTCGCTACTTCATACACTTCGATGGGATCTATCTGCAGCAGGGAAGCCACATAATCCATCGTCTCCGCACTCAGCCAGCCGCCGAACGATTCCTGGGCCAGGTGCAGCACCGGAATCAGGGCGCTTTTCTGCTTCCCTTCCGGGTAGCGCGCAATGATCTCTTTTACTTTATTCAGCTTCTCTTCAGAAAATTGAACGGCCATTTATAAAACTTCTTTATTGTTAATCTTCAAATATCCAGCGGCGTGTTATGCCGGCCGCACAGATATATTCGTATAAGGATCTCCGTTATGCATCCAGCTCTCCCGCGATCAGGTTCAGCGAGCTCATGCAAATGATCGCGTCGCTGAGCATGGCGCCCTGCACCAGTTCCGGATAGGCCTGGTAATAAATGAAGCAGGGCCTGCGGAAGTGCAGCCTGTACGGGGAACGGCCTCCATCGCTGATGAGATAGAAACCCAGTTCGCCGTTCGCGCCTTCTACGGGATGGTACAGCTCGCCCGGTAAAATATCGGTTTCGCCCATCACGATCTTGAAGTGATAGATGAGAGCTTCCATTTTCGTATATACGTCATCTTTATCCGGCAGGTAATAAGCGGGCACGTCCGCATGATATACATCTTCCGGCAGCGCCTTCACTTTTTCCATCGCCTGGCGGATGATGCTGAGGCTCTGCCACATTTCCGCGTTGCGCACCAGGAAACGGTCGTACGTGTCGCCGGTGGTGCCTACGGGAATGGTGAACTCAAAATCTTCATAGGAGCTGTACGGATTGGCTACGCGCACATCATAATCCACGCCGGCGGCTCTCAGGTTTGGACCGGTGAAGCCGTAGTTCATGGCTCTTTCCGCGGAGATGGCGCCAACGCCCTGCGTCCGCTCCATGAAGATGCGGTTGCGGGTGAAAAGGTTTTCAAATTCTTTCAGCACGTCCGGATACTCTGCCAGGAACTTTTCGATCTTCTGGAAAGCAACAGGCGTGAAATTCCTTTCAAAACCGCCTACGCGGCCGATATTGGTAGTGAGGCGGGAGCCGCAGATCTCTTCATAGATCTCGTACACCAGCTCACGGTATTGCATCACGTACAGGAAGCCTGTGAACGCGCCGCTGTCTACCCCGATCACGGAGTTACAGATCAGGTGGTCCGTGATACGCGCCAGCTCCATGATGATCACGCGGAGATAGTCCACGCGCTTGGGCGTCTGAATGCCCAGGAGCTTTTCCACCGTCATATGCCAGCCCATGTTGTTGATGGGCGCCGAACAGTAGTTCAGGCGGTCCGTCAGCGGCGTGATCTGGTAATACGGCCGGCGTTCCGCGATCTTTTCAAATGCGCGGTGAATGTACCCTACGGTGGGAACAGTAGATACAATGCGCTCTCCGTCCATTTCCATCACGTTCTGGAACACACCGTGCGTAGCAGGGTGCGTGGGTCCCAGGTTGAGGGTGCTGGTCTGCTTCTCAATAGAGCCATCCGGCAGTGTAATATGTTGATGCTCAGACATAGTAATTTTTTAACTGATCAGATACTTCCTCCGCGGCCGAACATTTCATCATCTTTGTCCACGCGGGACTGGTCTTCCAGCGGAAATTCCTTGCGCATAGGGAAGTAATCCATTTCATCCACATTCAGGATGCGCACCAGGTTCGGGTGGCCTACAAAATCAACCCCGAAGAAATCATAGGTTTCACGTTCCATCCAGTTCGCGGTAGCGAAGATCTGTGTGGCCGTGAATATTTTCGGGTCGTTGATGTCTGTAAATACCTTGAATCGCAGGCGCACATTATCTACGAAATTATGCAGGTGGTATACTACCGCCAGCTCCTCTCCTTTGCGGTCGGGATAATGCACAGCAGTAAGGTCTGACAGGAAGCGGAATCTGAGGTCCTCTTCATCGTAGAGGAACTGCATGACCTTGAGGTTGAGATCTTTCGGTGCGTGAAAGGACATCATGCCGAAGGATTCCTCAAAATCTGTCAATACATCGCCAAACTTCTCTGCCAGCCTGTTTTTTATGTGCTCGTTCGTCAAAGACATGTATAAGCTATTATCGTTTCTATTGGATTCCGTAGGAGTTCATCAGGTCTTTATACCGTTCCGAATGGCGGCGGCGCAGGCTTTCCTGTCCAACCAGGTCCTGTACGCGCATCACGCCGTCCAGGATCGCTTCGGGACGGGGCGGGCATCCGGGCACATACACATCCACCGGTATTACCTGGTCTATTCCCTGCAAAACGGAGTAGGTATCAAAGATACCGCCGCTGCTGGCGCAGGCGCCTACGGCGATCACCCAGCGCGGCTCGGCCATCTGCAGGTATACCTGGCGTAACACGGGCGCCATTTTTTTGGCGATGGTGCCCATGACCATCAGCAGGTCGCACTGGCGCGGGGTAAAGCCCAAACGCTCGGAACCGAAACGTGCAAGGTCGTAGTGAGCGGCCATGGTGGCCATGAATTCAATACCGCAGCAGGATGTTGCGAACGGCAACGGCCAGATTGAGTTTTTCCGGGCCAAACCGATCACTTTATCGAAAGAAGTGGCAAAAAAACCTTCACCGGAATATCCTTCCGGCATTTCAACCATCTTGACCTTAGTGTTAAACTGAACAGGACGAGACATATCTAAACCCTCCTTATCCTCTTCCCGGCATACCGGGAAAAGTGTTTTATTAATAGTTAGTTACTTTCCTTATTAATCTTCCCATCTCAGGGCGCCCTTCTTGATGATATAGAAGAATCCCCCCATAAAAAATGCCACAAATGCAAGCATTGCGAGGAACCCGTTCCATCCCAACTCCTTGAAATTAACAGCATAGGGATAGAAGAAGATCACCTCCACATCGAACAATACAAAAAGAATAGCGGTGAGGAAATACTTGATAGCGACCGGCTGGCGGGCATTTCCCATTTGCTCGATACCGCTTTCAAAGTTGATCAGCTTGTCGCTGGTTTTACGCTTTGGCCCTAAAAAGTGGGTGGCAATCATGGTGACGCCAACAAAACCCAAAGCCGCAATCAGTTGTAAAACAATAGGGAAATAACTGAAAGGAGTGTTGTTAGCAGTCAAAAATTCAGAGGCAAAAAACATAAGCTTCCCAATATAATTGTCCGAAAGCGCAAAAATACTGCAAGTAAAGCACAATTCAAATCCACGACGAAGGAAAATCTAATCTTTTTTTTGTATATGTAATATAATAAGATATGACGTATTGGGTTTCCGGGGTTTCCAAAGCGTCTGACGAACGCTTAATCAATTGAGGATAAGGTACTTTTAACACAAAGACCCGGTCTTGCGACCGGGTCTTTGGAAAAATAAATTCCTGACAGATAATTACTTCGTGCCTTTAGGCTGTGCCGCCTGCTGGCTCTGCTGGCTCAGGTTCTCCTTGATGGCTTTTACCGGTTCGCTGTTCGGGTCCAGGGGCTCCAGTTTGCTCATATATTTCTGGAGGTTGGCCTTATCGTCCTTATTATAATAATAGACCATCAGGTAGGTATATGCCTTGATGAGCCCGGCCTTGTTCTTTTCCGGATCGCCTTCCGCCATGGAGATGTACTTCTCAAAATACGGCAAGGCCACGCCTGTTTTGGCTTCCACATCCTTGGCGGCATTGGCCATACCTTGCCAGTAGTGACCGGTGGTGATGTCCGGGTAGTTAGTCGCCAACTGACCAAAGGCGGAATCGGCCTTATTTAGCATGGCTGAATCTGTTCCGGCTTCGCTGGCGGAAGCGCGGTAGTAGTTCAGCCCTACGTTATAGTAGTCCAGTGCGGAGGGCTTTTCCTTCTGCTCTACTTTCAGCTCCGCGAATTTCTTGTACCAGTCGCCGGCTTTGTCGAACACCCGGGCGTCCTGGTAAGCCTTGGCCACGCTTTCATAGCGTTCCAGGTCTTTCACGGTGTCTGATGTGGCGTATTTTTCCAGGTATTCGAGCGCTTTCTGGTCTATGCCTTGCTGCGCGGCGGAATCCTGGTATTTGATACGGCCGTAGATCTCGCTGCCGAGCTTATAGTCCAGCGGTTCGAGCTTGTCCGCGCCGGTGGCCTGCACATATTCGTCAAACAGCTTTTGCGCCGCCAGGGAATCGCCTTTCTGCAGGTTGGCGTCTATGATCAGGCGGTTCAGCTTCATCTTATAAGCGTCGTTGGCTTGCGGAATGAGCCCCTGCGCCTTGGCGATCGCGCTGTCGTAGTCCTTGTCAAAGAACATAATGGAGGCGAGGTAGTATTCGTTCTTCACTTTGTCCGCGGGGTCTGCCAGCGAGAGGTACTTTTGCAGGTTCTCTTTGGCTTTGGCGAGTGAGAACTGCCTGGGCCGCGGTGTGTAGTAGAATTGATACAGTTCGTAGAAAACGGGAGCGTAATTCGGGTCGAGGGAAGCCGCTTTGGCATAATCCCCTACCGCCTGCTCAAGTAACTTGGCATTATAATTTACATGCCCCTGTTTCATTACGGCTTCCGCGTTATTGGCTTCCAGCTCCAGCGCTTTCTCATAGGCGCTGATGGCCTTACCGCCGTTTTCACCACCCAGTGCGCGGTAGGCATCGCCCAATTCTATATAGTCCGCGGCGGTGGCGTTATAGACATCTCTTCTTTTGGCGCCTTCGTTATTCAGCAAAGTTTCCATTACGGTCAGCGCAAACGCCCTGTTGCCTCCCTTAATCTCGGAGTTGGCGTCGGCCACTGCCCGGGACACTTCACTGTTCTTGCCCTTAACGCCCGCGAGGGCGGCATCGAATTTCTGGCGCGCCGCCGCGGTATCTCCCTTCAGGAGATCTATCCGTCCCATCCCCGCCGTCAGCAACGGCGAATTGGGTACTGCTGTTAATCCTTTGGTGAAAGCAGCCGCGGCGCCTTCCTGGTTTTCCATTCCCAGCTCGGCAATGCCCAGGTAATAATGGGCTCTGTCGTCCGTGGGTTTGGACGCCACGATCTTCTCAAAGTCCTGCTTAGCCCCGGCGAACTTGCCATAGTATAATTTTTTTAGACCATCTTCTATTGACTGAGCCATCACCCCGCTGGCCAGGAAGAGCAGGGCAATTACGGTACTGATACGCTTGTTCATGGTTTTAGTTTTAATCCGTTAAACATACCGGTACTTGTTGTTTTACGCCGGTACGGGTTCATTGTACAAAAAAACATGCCAGAATGAAAGCAGCTTTTGGTTCATAGGGGCTTCACCTGTATGCTGAATTTACTCAATTCCGCCGGTATAAACAATGCAGGAAACGTTAAAATAAAGGCTTTCGCGGGGAGGAGAAGGGGGTTGCGGGTATAAACATTATAAAATGTTAAAATTCAATGGGGGGATAAAAAAACCGGGGCTGACGGGGAAGTGTTGATCTTCCCGTCAGCCCCGGTCCTTATCGTAAAGGTGGCAAGATTATTTACCAGCGCCGGCAGCCGCCTGAGCGGTATTGCTGCTGGCTGCTTTCTCAACGGATTCGAAGTACTCCTTCACCTGGCGTACTGTTTCATTCGCCGGATCGATAGCCGTCAGCTTGTCCATGAAAGGCTGCATGTTGGTCTTATCGTCCAGGTTATAATAATACAGCATCATGTAGGTGTACACGTTGGTGAGGAACCTTTTGCTTTTTGCCTCGTCTTCCGGTTTTACCATGGAGAGGTATTTTTCAAAGGGTTCTTTTGCTTTACCTTCTTTGGCCTGCTGGTCCAGTGCGAAGTTGGACATGCCTCTCCAGTAGTAACCGTTGGCCTGTTCAGGATACTTCACGCTGAATTCCGTCCAGGTAGTATCAGCCATGCCGTATTGACCTGCATAGTATTCGTACACGCCTTTGAAGAAGTGGTCTTCGATCGCGCGCGGGTTGTCTTTGAACTGCAGTGTTTTGCCGTACCATTCAGCGGTTTTGGCGTAGTTACGCATTTCCTTGAAGGCTTCGGCTACAGAGCGGTATTTTTCCGCATCTTTCGCGGTATCTGCTTCTGCGTATTTCTCGAGGTAGGTACCGGCGAGGGTTTCGTAAGAAGCGTTGGTAGCGGAGTCTGCATGTTTCAGCTTGCTGTAGATCGCGCTCAGCAGTTTGAAGTCCAGCGCATCCAGCTTGTCTTCACCCACTGCTTTCACGCGCTCGTCCATCAGTGCTTTGGCGGCGAGGGAATCGCCTTTTTGCAGGTGCGCGTCGGCAGCCAGCAGGGTCAGCTTGCCTTTGTAAGCTTCGTTGGCGGTAGCCAGCAATGCTTTGGCTTTGCTGATCGCGGCGTCATAATCTTTCTGGTAGAAAGCGATGGCGGCGAGATAGTATTCGTTCTTTGTTTTGTCGGAAGGATCGCCTACTTCCACATATTTCTGCAGGTACTTTGCAGCGTTGGGCAGGGAGAACTGTTCCTTCTTCTGTGTGATATAGAACTGGTACAGCTCAAAATATGCGGGAGCATAGTTGGCGTCCATATTGGTGGCTTTGGTCCAGTCGGTCACCGCTTGCTGCAGCAGGCGGGCGTTGTAGTTCACCAGCCCTTGCTTCATTACGGCTTCCGCGTTGTTGGCATCCAGTTCCAGCGCTCTTTCATAAGCGGTGATGGCTTTACCGCCGTTCTCTCCACCGAGGAAACGGTAAGCATCTCCCAGTTCGATATAATCGGCTGCTGTTGCTTCGTATTGATGTCTTTTTTTGCGGCCTTCGTTGTTCAGCAGCGTTTCCATCACAGTAAGCGCGTAACCGCGGTCACCGCCCTGGATTTCAGAGCTGGCGTCTGCGATAGCGCGGGCTACATCTCCGTTACGGCCTTCCGTAGCTGTGCTGGCGGCCTCAAATTTCTGTTTTGCGTCTGACGCCTTTCCGTTCAGCAGGTCGATACGTCCCATGCCGGCAGTTAATAAGGGAGAGTTCGGTACAGCGGTCAGTCCTTTTGTGAAGGCAGCGGCGGCGCCGTCCTTGTTTTCCAGTCCCAGTTCAGCGATACCCAGGTAATAATACGCGCGGTCGTCCGTTGGTTTGGCAGCTATCGCTTTTTCAAGATTCTGCTTCGCGGTCTGATATTTGCCATAGTACAAATCTTTCAAACCATCTTCCACAGATTGCGCCATGGCTCCGTTGGCTACGCAGAGCATGGCTACAAATAAACTTTTCCTCGTGTTCATGAGCAATCCGGTTTTAGTTGTGTTATCAGTATTTATTATTTCAAAGTGGCTTCCCTGAAGACGATGTTGAGCCTGGCAGGGTATAGTTTAAATCTGCCTATCAGGAGCTGGCCTTCCTGGCCGCCGAGGAAAGTGGCGAAACCGGCGCCCAGGCCATGATAGGGCTCTTTCAGGACAAAGAACATTCCCCTTGTAAGCGGGTATGTTTTCATGCCAATGTAAAACTGGTACGGCTGAACGAAACTGGTATTGTTGTCCGCGCGTACTTTCACTGTTCTGATGCGGTTGGTGAATTCTATCGACGTAGAATCATTGGTATCAGAGATCCAGTTCACCCCGATCACCCCGATCGCATTTTTGTTCTTTTCCACGTAGTCGATCACTTCGGGATTCGTTTGGGCGGCCATGGTATTTTTCGGCAAGGGTTTCCCCTTGTTGATGGAATCGAGTATAAAACGTACGGTGCTGGAGTTCTGGTTATCGAAAACGATCTGCCAGGGTTTCTCCGCTTCGCCGCTCATGATCTTGCGCACCTGGTCCATCGTAAGAATGGAATCCGGGTTGGCGTGGTTGACGATGAGGGCTATGGCATCTGTCGCCAGCTGCAGGCTTTGCGGCCGTATTCTTTCTTTCTTGAAATATTCTTTCTCTTCTTCTTTCAGGTCCCTTGTTACGATGATCAGCCGGGAGCTGTCATTGAAAAGGTCCTTGAAGCAATCCGCTTCGGGTTTATATTCAGCGATGATCTTCGTTTTCGGATACAGGGATTCGAATACTTTGATCTCGGAATCTATCAGCGGCTTGTAAGTTTCATCCACCGATATCCTGATCGTGCCTTTTGTGGGCGTGTCAAGCTCGGCGCCTTTATTGGAAGAACCGGTGTTACATGCCAGCAACGCTACTGATGCGGTCAAACCTGCGAACAAGATCTTCTTCAGGTCTTTAATGTTTAAAAACATACACACTGTCTAATGATAATCAGATCAAAAAAAAAGTTGTTTGATACCCCTGTACACACGATATAATCCATACGCACAAAGAAGACCTCCAATGATGTAAATCACAACAGGTTCAAAATTGAGTTTACCGAAACCCAGTTTTTCGGAGAAGAAAGCATATAGTCCAAATAGAATAAAGAATAATCCCCTGATCAACTCGCCGAGCGGGCGATAAGATACGTTCATTCGCTTGTTTGTATTTTCGTTCTCCTGATGCATTGGTGGCAAATTACAAGTATACAAAAAAAATTGTTTTCATCTAGTTATGAAAACTTTATTCGTTTGTTAAAAAGTCTTTTGCGGCGGCGCTGCTAAAGAGATGCAGCGGTTCCGGATTTCCATAGCGCGGCGGGATATTATCGCGGGACGCATACCGGTTTACCCGAAAAAATGGTAGGTTTGCGTTCTGAAAAAAGACGGGGAATGCCTGCCAGCAAGGATATCAAATAGCTGGTAACCAGCATCTTACCCTGCACAAGAAATAAACAGCGATGAAAATTCTGATGGTTTGCCTGGGCAATATCTGCCGTTCTCCCCTGGCCGAGGGCATCCTCCGGCACCTGGCTGAACAGCGGCATCTGGACTGGGAAGTTGATTCAGCCGGTACGGGCAACTGGCATGTGGGCGATCCGCCGGATGCCCGCTCCGTAAGGGTGGCGAAGAAACACGGGATCGATATTTCCGGGCTTCGCGGGCGGCAGTTCCAGGCCGGGGACTTTGACCGGTTCGACCGGATCTATGTGATGGACCTGGACAATTACCGGGATGTGCTGCGCAAAGCGCGGACGGAAGCGGACCGGGAGAGGGTACAATTATTGCTGGAACACCAGCAGCCTGTTCCCGACCCCTGGTATGACGACGCACTGTTCGAGCCGGTGTACAATCTGATATATGATGCGTGTGAACGAATCGTGAAAGGATAATTATTCTTCAACTTCATTTCTCTTTATAATGGCAAAATTAAGCATCCCGCAAGGTACAAGGGATTTTGGGCCGGATGTGGTAAGGAAGCGCAATTATATTATTGCCACCATCCGCAAGACGTTCGAGCTATATGGTTTTCAGCCGCTGGAAACGCCGGCGATGGAAAACACTTCTACCCTGCTGGGAAAATACGGCGAGGAAGGCGACCGGCTGATCTTTAAAATATTGAATAACGGCGATATCCTGGGGCAGGCGCAAATGGCGAAAGACAGCCGTGAGCTGAGCCTGCTGCTTTGTGAGAAGTCACTGAGATATGATCTCACCATTCCCTTCGCGCGGTACGTGGCCATGAATCATGGCAAGCTGCAGCTTCCCTTCCGGCGCTACCAGATACAGCCTGTGTGGCGCGGCGACCGGCCGCAGGCCGGGCGTTACCGCGAATTCTATCAGTGTGATGCGGACGTGGTGGGCAGCAATTCCCTGATCAACGAGGTGGAACTGCTGAAAATATACGACACCGTGCTCACCGATCTGCAACTGACGGGGTATGAGCTGCGCATCAACAACCGCAAGGTGCTCGCAGGACTGGCGGAACTTGTAGGCCGGCCGGACCTGATGACGGACATCACCGTGGCGATCGACAAACTGGACAAGATCGGGGAAAGCGGTGTGCGGCAGGAATTGCTGACGCGGGGGCTGACCGATACCGAAACGGACAAAGCGATGGCCTTCATCTCACTGTCCGGTACGAACGAGCAAAAGCTGGAACGGTTGTCTGAACTGCTGGCCTCGTCTGAAACCGGGCTGAAAGGCGTGGAGGAACTGCGCTTTGTGCTGAACAGCAACCTTGCTTCTTTTGTATCTCCTCCGCAGCTGGATCTCACGCTGGCACGGGGACTGAATTATTATACCGGCATGATCGTGGAAGTGAAAGCGCCTCCGGGCGTGAACATCGGCAGCATCGGCGGTGGCGGGCGCTATGATGATCTGACGGGGCTTTTCGGTGTGCCGGGGATTTCCGGCGTGGGAATTTCTTTTGGGGTAGACAGGATCTACGACGTGCTGGAAAAGCTCGGGCTTTTCCCCGTGGAAGCGCAGGAGTCTACCCGCGTTATTTTCTTTCACCCCGGGGAAGCTCGCCTGGCCGAAGTTTTCAGGTATGCTACACAGGTCCGTGACCGGGGCATCGCGGTAGAAATGTATCCGGAAGACATTAAACAGGACAAGCAGTACAAATATGCCGAAAAGCGCGGCATTCCTTTTATCGCTTATGTGGAAGACCATGCGCCGGATACGATCTTCATCAAGAACATTCCGGAAAAGCAGCGGTATACGATCAAAGCGGAGGAATTGGCGGGATTCGGATTTTGATGCTTTTACATTTTTACATTTACAGGAAAGGCGCTGTTGACACAGCGCCTTTCGCTTTTAATATATCAACCTGTAAATCTGTTCCTGTTTAATTTCACTCCCAGGCAGTAGTTCCGCCGATCTTTTTGCCGGAGGGAAAATGCCAGTAGCTGTAGAATGTATCGTCGCACTGTTTATACTGGTAGTCCGGAATAGTTTGTTCAATGTACTTCCGCCAATGCGGGCGATTGCCATCTATATCTGTAAAGCCGTATTCATCGGAGAGGTTCCAGGAGCTGAACACCTTGCCCGTTTTAGCGAATACTGCCGCGTCCGCGGCCAGCGCCGCCGCTGCACGACCAACAAAGTAAGGCGTCTCGGAAGCAATAAAGTTCGGATCTGCTTTCGTGCCTTCCCGCCAATTGGCTTCCGTTACGCCAAAATGCTCCAGCATGGCTTCCGAGCGGAGGAAACCGGGTGTGAGCGCCAGGGATGTAATATGGTGCTGCGATAATTCTTCCGACATTCCGAAAGCCAGGCGGATGATGGATGTTTTAACCAGGTCGTAAAAGAGGTGGCCGCGGTAAAAATATCCGTCTCCATCCGTGATTTCAATGATCAGACCTTTCTTTCGGGGGATCATGAGCGGGACTGCGTATTTGCTGGTGAGGATGTGTGTATGAATGGCCTGTTCCAGCATTTTGAATCCGTTGGACATGTTCTCTTCCCAAAAGGGTTTTCCCCATGATGTTAGCGCGTCCCCGCCCCAGACATCGTTTACAAGTATATCGATGGTTCCTTCTTCTTTCGCAATGTGATCAAACAATGCCCTGACCTGTTCTTCATCGCTGTGGTCCGTTCTGATGGCGATACCTTTGCCACCATGCGCTGTTACCATCTCTGCGGTTTCCTCAATGGTTTCCGGGCGATTGGCGCCTGATGCAAGGTTACCGCGGGTGCTTCTTCCCGTGCAATAGACGGTTGCGCCGGCTTCTCCGAGCATGCATGCTATACCACGGCCTGCTCCGCGTGTAGCACCGGCTACTACAGCGACCTTTCCAGATAATGATTTCATGAATGTTGTTTGGGTGATGCCTGCAAAGATGAGGGTTGTATGCGCAGGGTATTTGCGTAGTGGGATGGGGTAAAAACAAAAAAGCCTTACCGGTTACCCGATAAGGCTCTT
>NZ_BKAU01000001.1 GCF_007992715.1 Chitinophaga cymbidii | reverse complement strand
CGCCGGGTAGCCAGCATGACTGCTGTCCAATTCCCGGCTCCTGCAAGATGTCAAGGTTATGAACCTCCAAGCCGTTCGCTTACATCTTTAACTTTCATTTTTCCAAGAACTTTCCATCGTTGTTTCGATGGGAGTGCAAAGGTAGAAGAGTTTTTTATTTCATCCAAATTTCATCCAAACTTTTTCTGAAGTATTTTTTCGATCATTTCAAGATGATGATAACCCCGGAAAACCACGGCCAGCGAAGATTTGCGCCGTGCGTAAGGAAGAAAAAACTGTAAAGAACTATCTGTTTTCCGTGTTAGCGGGATGCAAAGGTAGAAACTTTTTATCATCACTTCCAAATGTTTTCAGAATATTTTTTTCGAACCTCCCAAAAACACCTAAAACAAACCCTCCGGATACATCACCCGCATCAGGCACAAACCCTGCGGTGGCACCGCAAAATCCGCCTTCGTACAGTCCCTGCTTTCAATCACTTCCCGGAACCCGTCCAGCGTCAGCTTCCCCCGCCCCACCCGCAACATCGTACCCACAAGCCCCCGTACCATCCCCCGCAAAAAACGGTTGGCGCTAACGTTATAGACTATACGGTGATCCTGCTCCGTCCACCTCGACTCCGAGATCCTGCAATTAAAAGTCTTCACCTGCGTGTTGCGCTTCGAAAAAGTGCTGAAGTCGATATACCCCCGCAAGATATCCGCCGCCGCCCGCAACTGCTCCATATCCATCCGGTACGGATAAAAGTATCCGCGGTCCGTCATAAAAGGATCTTTCACCGTATACAACGTATATTCATACGCCCGCCCCGTTGCCGCAAAACGGCTGTGCAGCGCATCATCCACGGGATACACCCCCTTCACCACAATGTCCTGCGGCAGGATCGCATTCATCTTGTACACAAACTGCGGATGCAGCGCCTGCTCCGTGTCAAAATGCAGGAAGTTCTGCCGCGCATGCACGCCCGCATCCGTACGGCTGGAGCCCGTGGTCACCACCCGCTCCCGCAGCAGCAAACCCGCTGCACGGTCTATTTCCGACTGCACCGTCACCGCGTTCTCCTGTACCTGGAAACCGCTGTAACGCGCACCCATATAAGCTACTTCAATAAAATACCTGGCCATGGAACGCGAAAGTAGGGAAATTTAAAACGACAAATGGTGAACAACGCCTGTCCGTCATTCACCATTCATGTATATCTGCACATCGCGGGGATGCGCTATTTCTTGACCATTGCCTTGAACCGGCCTTTGTAATAATCGTCTTTCAACAGGTCGCCCAGGCCGGAGAAATTCTGTGAATCATAGGTCCGCGGATACGCCGCATCCAGCAGCTGGTAGCGGTTCTCCTCCGTTGAGATCAGCAGCGCCAGCGCGCGCACCTGCTCGCTGCTCACGCAAACGGAACGGGTGCCTCTTCTGAAGGCGTCCACCATATCCTCATCGGTTTTCCGGCTGTTCATCGTGCGGAGCAGCTTGCGGAAATCGTCTGTTTCCAGCACTTTCTGGCAGTCGGAATTGACCATTTTCACCCGTTTCCGCTCCGCTTCTTCGGGTACGGACGCAAATTCAGAGTTGGCGATACTGTCCCGCACAAACGCCGCGCGTTCCGCCGCTTCCCGCTCTACCCTTCTTTTCTCCCTTTTGGCCTCCCGCGCTTCCTTTGCGCTGATCTCCGGGATGCTCTCTGCTACTATCTCCGCGGGCTTCTCCGTCGAAGCAGCGGCAGCAGCAGCCCCCGTTTCACCGAAATCTATAAATTCAGGCTCGGGCTGATCTTTCTTCTTCTTTGCTTTCTTTTCTTTCTTAGGAGCAGGGGCAGGGTCTGGAACTGCCTCCTCAACAGGCTCGGCAACGGCCACTTCTTCCGCCGCGGCCTCTTTCAGCGCTTCTTCGGCAGCGGCCTGCTTTTCATCTTCCATCACACTGCTCAGCAAAGCCTTTTCCTCTTCCGTCAATGCCGCTCTTTCTTTCCGCTCCTTCCGCTTGTTTCGTTTCTTCACCGGTTCGTCTGTCGCCGGCGTATCCACGCTGGCAACCGTTTCGATCACCGGTTGCTCCGCCGGTTTGGTCACCGGCTTTGCCAGTTCAAGCGGCATATCGTCCGGCCGGTCGTCTTTCACCACTTTATCCAGCGCTTCGGCAAAGCTGCTTTTCTTTACCGGAGCGGCAGGTGGAGCCGTATCCGTAGTGGCTTTTGCCAGCGCGGCCTGCACGTCCGCCTGCACATTGTCCATCATCTCCTTCGTTTCCGCACTCGCCGTATCGTCGGAAATGCGCGTTACAGACACCTCCCCTTCAGCTGCGGGTGCGGCGAAGCTTGCGCCGGCGCCTGCCGGCATCAGCGTGGCAAAGGTCTGCAGATCATATAAAGCAAATTCTTTATCCTGGGTGTTCTTCAGCAGGTAGCCATAATCCCGCTGGCCGGTGATACGCAGCGTATACTCCTGCTCCGGCAGCTCGTTCTTCAGAAAGCCGATGGTCACCGGCACTTTGCCTTTGGACAATTTGGGCAGTATCACGTACCCTTTCGCCGAGGAGCTGATCACCTTCCCGTTCAGCTTCACATAGAAGGGCTGATGCTTCTCATGCTGGATATACACAAAATACGAGGGGTCCTGCGCAGACAGGCGGCCTGCCAGCAACAGGGCGAAGAAAAGATATAACAGCTTTAACTTGGATCGATACATAGCGTTACTACTAACAAATATTATTCCAGCACAATTAATATTTCCCCTTTTTCCACCGCTTTCCGCTCCGTCACCTTCACTTCCTTCACGACGGCGTCTGACGGGGATTTGAAAACATTCTCCATTTTCATCGCTTCCAGTATCAGCACCGGATCTCCCTTGCTGATGGCCTGTCCGGGTGAAACCAGCACCTTCAGCACCATGCCGGGCATCGGCGCCTTAATGTCGTTCAGCTTGCGGGACGATGCCCCGGAAATCCCCATGGCGGCCAAAAGGCGGTCCATCGGCTCTTCCAGCTTCACCTCAAACACATCCTGCCCCAGCTGTAGCGTTACGGTACGCGCCTCACGGTCGGTTTTCATCACCTGCGCCACATAACTTTTCCCGTCCATCAGGATGCTGTAACCGCCGGAGGGCAGGGCCTCAGCACTCCACGCGGCCTTCTTCCCGTCACATGATATTTCGTTGCCCTCACTGGTGATCTCGAACGGCATCGAGCCGTTTACAATTGCTTTTATCATAATAATGATCCAAAAATAACAATTTTAACCGCTTGCGTCGTATTTGGGCCATTTGTTTAAATTTGACCCTTCCCCTCAACACAGGGGACTATTTTTGTTCAAAATAACAATTGCATGCAGCACCACTTTCAAAAATCATGGCGCATACTGCTGACCGGCCTCCTCTTCGCGACGCTGACAGCGGGAGCGCAGGCACAATCCAGCCAGGAAGACCCGGCACTCAAAATCTACCGGGCAACGCCCACCAAGATCAATAACCTGGTGCACACAAAACTGGATGTGAAGTTCGACTACGCCAAACGCTACCTCTACGGGAAAGCCTGGATCGTACTGAAACCGCACTTTTATCCCACCGACAGCCTCACGCTCGACGCCAAAGGCATGGACGTAAAGCAGGTGTCCCTCGTGCAAACCGGCTCCTCCGCAAAGCCCACCGAACTGCTGCTGAGAACCGCGAAGCAAACTCCGCTGAAATACGAATACGACGGACAGCAGATCCGCGTTCAACTCAATAAAACGTACAAAAACACCGAATCTTATACGGTTTTCGTCGAATATACCGCCAAGCCGGACGAGCTGGAAGTAAAAGGCAGCAACGCCATCACCGACGCCAAAGGTCTTTACTTCATCAACCCGGACGGCAAAGATCCCAAAAAGCCCATCCAGATATGGACGCAGGGCGAAACGGAAGCCTCCTCCGTATGGTTCCCCACCATCGACAAAACAAACCAGAAAACAACTTCCGAGATCAGCATGACCGTGGAGAAAAAATATGTCACCCTCTCCAACGGCCGGCTGTCCGCACAAAAAAATAACGCAGACGGCACCCGTACAGACACCTGGCGCATGGACCTCCCCCACGCTCCCTACCTCTTTATGATGGCGGTAGGCGACTTTGCCGTGGTGAAAGACAAATGGCGCGACAAACAGGTGAACTACTACGTGGAAAAGGAATACGCCCCGCATGCAAAAGCCATCTTCGGCAATACGCCCGAAATGATGACCTTCTTTTCCAAACTGCTCGGCTACGACTACCCCTGGGTGAAATACTCCCAGATCGTGGTGCGCGACTACGTTTCCGGCGCCATGGAGAACACCACCGCCACCATTCACGGCGATTTCCTCCAGAAAACAGACCGCGAGCTGCTGGACGATGACGATCGTTTAGGCGAATCCGTTATTGCGCACGAGCTGTTCCACCACTGGTTCGGCGACCTCGCCACCTGCGAGTCCTGGAGCAACCTCACCATGAACGAGTCTTTCGCGGACTACAGCGAATACCTCTGGTTCGAACATAAATTCGGTAAAGATGCGGCGGACGAACACGCCTACAACGCCCTGAACAGCTATCTCGAAATGGCGGAATTCCAGGGCGACCGGCACCTGGTAAGGTTCCATTATCACGACAAAGAGAATATGTTCGACCAGGTGAGCTACCAGAAAGGCGGGCGCATCCTGCATATGCTGCGCAATTACGTGGGCGACGAGGCTTTCTTCAAAGCGCTCAACCTGTACCTGAAGCAGAACGCATTCAAGGCCACGGAATCGCACCACCTGCGCCTCGCCATGGAAGAAGTGACCGGCGAAGACATGAACTGGTTCTTTAACCAGTGGTACTTCGGCCAGGGCTATCCCGAGCTGGATGTCCGCTACGACTACAGCCAGGCCGGCACCGCAAAAGTGATCCTGAAACAGACGGGCGACAAGGTATTCGATCTGCCCATGAGCATCGACATCTACGCCGGCGGCAAAAAAGAACGCCACAACATCCGCCTCACGGAAAAAGCAGATACCTTCTCTTTCACTGTCAGTAGCAAGCCCGACTTCATCAATGTGGACGCGGACAAAGTGCTGATCCTGAAAAAAACGGACCGCCGCGACCTGAACAGCTACGTGTTCCAGTACAAGAACGCGCCGCAGTACCTGGACCGCCGCGAGGCCATCGAAGCCTGCCTGAAACAGCAGACCAGCAATCCCGCCGCACGCGCCACCGTGATCGCCGCTATGAAAGATCCGTATGAAGGGCTGCGCTCGCTGACCATCGGCGGCCTGAAGCTGGACAACAACGAGATAAAAACCGCCGCCATGCCCATCCTGCTTGATCTTGCGAAAAACGACAAGCACTCGCAGGTACGCGCCGCCGCACTCAAGCAGCTCGGCAGGCTGAAAGATTCCAGCTATGCGCCCCTGTTCGAAGCCGCGCTGAAAGACCGCTCCTACCTCGTGGAAGGCACCGCGCTGAACGCCCTCGCGGAGCTGGACATCAAAAAGGCATACAGCCTGGCGAAGGCCATGGAAAAGGATGCGAAAGGTTTGCTGAGCAGCGGCATCGCCAACGTATACGCGAAAAACGGCGATGTGAGCGACGTGCCCTACTTCGCGAAACAGCTGGAAGAATCCACCGGCCAGGAAAAGATCGGCGCCGCCATCATGTACCTGAACATCCTCGCGAACGTGAACGATACCGAGCTGGTGACCAAAGGCATCGACCAGATCGTGGACGTGGTGACCGGCTTCAACAACAGCTGGGTGAACAATTACGTCATCAACCTGCTCACGCCCATCGCCGAGAAAAAACGGAAAGAGGCCGCCACCGCTGACGCCACGCTGAAAGCAGAATTGACGAAGCAGGCGGACCATGCAACAAAGGCCGCGCAGAAAATAAAAGACAGCTCGAAAGAGTAGTAAAATAAGGGGGTAGCCGGCGGCGGATCGTTTTTCAGCCGCCGTTGCGTCGCACTCTTCAACATTTGCAGGCAGTTTCCGGCAACGGGGGCTGCCTGTTTTTTTATGCTTCCTCTTGTTGTCTTGCACATTTCTGCATTTGCAGTTTCCGGCAACGGGGGCTGCCTGTTTTTTATGCTTCCTCTTTTAAACACGATTTCCTATATTGAGTAAATTCCACAAGCCCATGTCTGCATTCCTGCCCTTGATATATGTTATCGCCGCTATCCTGTTGCTGATCCTGCTGATCCTTTGGGTGAAGCTGGACACGTTCATTTCCTTCCTGATCGTCAGCATCGTACTGGCGCTGGCCTGTAATATGTCCGGCCCGGCGATCGGGCTCGCCATTTCTAACGGTATCGGCAGTACGCTCGGATCGCTGGTGACCATCCTCGGCTTCGGCGCCATGCTTGGCAAGCTGGTGGCGGACAGCGGGGCGGCACAGCAGATCACCTCTTCGATGGTGCGCATTTTCGGCGTCCGGCATATACAGTGGGGCATGGCGCTCGCGGGGCTGCTGGTGGGCATCCCGATGTTCTATACCGCGGGCTTTGTGATCGTGGTGCCGCTGATCTTTGCAACGGGCATGTCTACACGCCTGCCGCTGCTGTACATCGGCATTCCCATGATCTCCGCCTTGTCAACCGCGCACGGGTTCCTGCCGCCTCATCCTTCCCCTACCGCCATCAGCCAGCAGCTCGGGGCGGACATCGGTAAAACATTGCTGTACGGGCTCATCATTTCCATCCCTACCATCGCATTGGCCGGCCCGGTATTCGGGCGCACACTGAAAAAAATGAACATCACCCCGGAACAGGGACTGCTGAATATCACTTTCCGCGAGGAGAAAGACATGCCGGGGCTGGGCATCAGCCTCGCCACCGCCCTGCTGCCGCTCATCCTGCTGACCATTACCACGGCCCTGGCGCCCGTGATGCAGGAAGGCTCCGTTCTGCACAGGACCGTCAACTTCATCGGCGATCCCAATATCGCCATGCTGCTGTCCGTACTCGTAGCCATCTACTTTCTCGGCGTCCGCCGCGGGCAACCGGTAAAAGCCGTCATGAAATCCATCGAACAGGCATTGAAAGACATCACACCGGTCATGCTGATCATCGCCGGCGCCGGCGTTTTCATGCAGGTGATCAAAGACGGCGGCATCAACACCTACATCGGCGAAGCACTGAAAGACCTGCCGGTATCCCCGCTCGTGCTGGGCTGGCTGATCTCCGCGGTGATCAGGGTTTGCGTAGGGTCCGCTACCGTGGCGGGCTTAACAACGGTGGGCATTCTGCTCCCGCTGATACAGCAGCAGGTGGTACATCCGGAGCTGATGGTGCTGTCCATCGGCGCGGGCAGCCTCATGTTCTCGCATGTGAACGACGGCGGCTTCTGGCTGTTCAAGGAATATTTCAACCTCAGCATCAAACAGACCTTCGCCACCTGGTCCGTCATGGAAACCATCGTATCCGTATGCGGATTGCTCGGAGTTTTGGTATTAGAACAATTTATTGGATAACTTTAGATAAAAATCAGATGACCGCAGCAGAGAATTTCGCAGCCCTAGGATTGAACCTCCCGCCCGCACCCGCACCCAAAGGCGTATATAAACCGCTATTGATCGTTGGCAACCTCGTTTATGTATCCGGCCACGGCCCCGTGCTGGACGACGGTTCCCTCCTCTTCGGCAAGGCCGGCCTGGAAGTGAATGCGGACGGCGCCAGGCTCGCCGCGCAGCAGGTAGGGCTTACCATTCTTTCCACCCTCGTCAGCCAGCTTGGCTCCCTCGACAGGATCAAACGGGTGATCAAGGTGCTGGGCATGGTGAACGCCACGCCGGATTTCGGAAAACATCCCTATGTGATCAACGGCTGCAGCGAATTGTTCGCCAAGATATGGGGGCAGGAGAACGGCGTGGGCGTACGCAGCGCCGTGGGCATGGGTTCCCTGCCGGATAATATCACGGTAGAGATCGAAGCTGTTTTTGAACTGGCAGATTAATATTTTTTCAGGATGCAAGCAGACTGGTATCACCTGACAGACCCCGCAACAGTGGCCTCTCCGGCACTGATGGTCTACCCGCAGCAGGTAGCGGAGAACATCAACAGGATGATTGAAATGGCGGGCGCCGCGCGCCTCATGCCGCATGTAAAAACGCACAAGATGAAGCCCATCGTGCAGATGCAGATCGAAAAGGGCATTCATCGTTTTAAATGCGCCACCTTCGCGGAAGCGCAAATGCTCGCCGAAGCGGGCGCAAGCGACATCCTGCTCGCCTACCAGCTGAACTCACCCGTGGCGGAAAGCTTCGCAAAACTGGCGCAGCAATACCCGCGCATAAGATTTTCTTCGCTGGTGGATAATATGGATTCCGCAAAGCTGCTGCAACAGATATTCCATCCATCAGAGGAATCCTTTGCCGCAGGACATCTGCTGGATGACGTAGACCACCCTGCCCGCGATCACTTTGCGACAGAACCGGTTCAGAAGGCGGACCTCACCGCGAACGTCTACATCGACATCGACAGCGGCATGCACCGCACCGGCATTCCCGTAGAAAAAGCATTCGAACTATATGAGCAACTGCAATCCCTCAGCCACGTAAAATGCCTTGGCCTGCATGCGTATGACGGGCATATCCGCGACCGTGATCCGGCTGCGCGCGCACAGCAATGTGAAGCGGCGTTCGCTCCTGTGGCCGCTCTCGCGGCAAAGATGGGGGACGTGGAGATCATTGCGGGCGGCTCGCCTACCTTTCCCATGCATGCAAAACGGGCGGCAGACATGTCCGGTTCAACAAACGCTTTGCCAGGCAACATCAGGCTCACCTGCAGCCCCGGCACCTGCATCCTCTGGGATGAAGGCTACGGCAGCGGCCTGCCGGATCAGCCGTTTGTCACCGCGGCACTCCTGCTCACCCGTGTAATCTCCAAACCGCAGCCCGGCCATATTACGCTGGACTTGGGGCATAAAGCAGTATCTGCCGAAAACCCCATCACCAAAAGGGTTTTCTTCCACGAGCTGCCGGACTACGAAGTGATCTCGCAAAGCGAAGAGCACCTGGTGGTGAAAACGCCGCTGGCAGATCGTTTCAAGGTAGGTGACATCCTGTACGGAACGCCCTGGCATATCTGCCCCACGGTGGCTTTATATAACGAAGCACAAATCATTGAGAACGGCGCCCTTGCCGGCACCTGGCCTATCACCAGGGGAAGGCGGCTGCTGTAACGAATTCAACCAGATAACCTATGCACCCTTTTATTTTCGATGCACATCTTGACCTCAGCATGAATGCGCTGGAATGGAACCGTGACCTTACGAAGTCCATCTCCGCCATCCGCGACCGCGAAAAAAATCTCACCGATAAACCGGACCGCGGACGCGGCACCGTTTCCCTGCCTGAAATGCGGAAAGGCCGTATTGGCCTCTGCGTTGCCACGCAGATCGCGCGGTATGTGGGGCTGGACAATCCGCTGCCGGGCTGGCATTCACAGGAACAGGCCTGGGCACAGACACAGGGTCAGCTCGCCTGGTACCAGGCAATGGAAGCAAAAGGCGAAATGAAACAGATCACCAACGCGGCGGAACTGTCGGCTCACCTGAAGCTATGGGAAACCGCCACCGATACCAGCTCCCTGCCGGTAGGCTTTATCCTCAGCCTCGAAGGCGCCGATTCATTCTGCGAGCTGGCCTGCGTGGAAAAAGCCTATGCCTCCGGCCTGCGCGCCGTTGGCCCCGCACATTACGGCCCCGGCGTTTACGCCTTCGGCACGGATTCCGACGGCGGGCTGGGCACCAAAGGCCGCGCACTGCTGAAAGAACTGGAACGCTTCGGCATCATCCTGGATGCCACGCACCTCTGCGATACTTCCTTCTACGAAGCAATGGACCATTACACCGGCCCCGTATGGGCCAGCCACCATAACAGCCGCGCGCTGGTGCCGCACAACCGCCAGTTCTCGGACGAACAGTTCTCCCTGCTCATTCAACGCGGCGCCGTGATCGGCACGGCGCTCGATGCCTGGATGCTGATTCCCGGATGGCAGCGCGGCAAAAGCACGCCGGAGCAAACCGGGGTTTCGCTGCAGCATGTCGCCGATCATATCGATCACATCTGCCAGCTGGCGGGCAACAGCCAGCACGCCGCCATCGGTTCGGACCTCGATGGCGCTTTCGGTACGGAACAAACGCCTAAAGACCTCAACACGATCGCGGACCTGCAAAAGCTGCCGGAAATACTGAAAGAAAGAGGGTTTACAGCGGAGGACATCGACAATATCACGCATAAGAACTGGATACGGTTCCTGCTGGAAACGTGGAATTGAGTGCTGTCATCGGTCTGAGCGGCAGGAGCATTAAGCAACACGGTGCATCGATCTGCACAAGCGGCAAGCATTAGCGGCAGGGCGTTAACCTGAACAGGCCGCCGGAACGGAACCCACTGTTGCTGCAGCGCACAAAGAGACGAACAGGAGAGAACTCCCGTTCGTCTTTTTTATACAATCAGAAATTGGAAAGGAATGTCGTGTATCAGTTCGTGAGCACTATCTGCCCGCGGATCTCTCCGCCGGGGTGATCCGCAGTATGAATGTTCACGTACCACAGGCCGCCCAGCAGATCGGCTTCTGTTTGCGTGGTGCCGTTGAGCACGAAGCTGGAGGAAAAGCTCCCGGAAGTAGTGGGTGTAAACAATGTAGCGAAGTTCTGGAGCACGCCGGCATTTACTCCCACTGCAGCGGGACCGTGAATGTGCATCAGCGTGGCATTGCCGCTGAGGCCCTGCCAGCGCACTGTGATATTCATTTTTTTGGAGGCGGGATCATAATTGGCGTCAAAGCTGCCGCTGGCAGTAGTGGTCACGGCAGGGTTCTCCTGCGCACCGCTCATCGGGGCATTCATAACGCGGTAGGTATTATCGTCCTTGTCCTTCTTGCACGCTACGGCCAGCAGGCAGAACAGGCCCATAACGATAAATACCAGGGTGTGTAAATTTTTCATAGTGCTCGTTTTCCGGAGAATACGGGCGGGAGCGGGAAAGGGTTGCCTGATCAGGAGTGCACTACTTTGCCTTCTTCTTCATCCCAGCGCCAGGGGGTATCGTCCAGCGGAATACCGCCGATCCAAATATTGCGCTGGCTGGCAAAGGACAGGTAATTTTCTTCGCTGTTCAATACTTCTTCGCCGAGGCCGGTGAGATACAGCATTTCGTCATTACGCTGCACCACGCCAGCGCGTTGCAGGCGCTGCGTGTAGATGTCCAGCTGAAAATCCCCGAAACCGTAGATCTTCAGCTCATCCCAGAACTGGTAATACAGGTCGCGTTCGCGCAGTTTGCCGAGCGCTAGCCGGTCCAGCAGAAAATGCTCCACGGCATTCAGGCCGTTTTCCGCGTTGGGCAGGCGTTTGAGATGCGCCTGCAAAGCGGTGCCGAGGTACGGCAACCGTTCGGTGTAGCGGTAGCTGAGCTGTTCCAGCCGCAGGGGATCGTCGGAGCGGTAAGCCTCCCATGCTTCGGTGGCCAGCTGCCAGTCTTCGTCCTGCAGGTATTCCCGTTCTCCGAACAGCGGTGGCAGGTGCTCCGGCCGAAGCATGCCGAGGCCGCGGAAATTGGGCACGTCCGGATGTTCTTCGAGTTGTACGATGCTAACGGGAGGAAGTATGGGGTTCAGTTTTTTGAGGTAGTAGAGGATAAATATCATGTTGACCTGGCAAAAGAGGTCGAATTCAAACCAGAGTACGATCTCGTTGTAGGCGGTTGCCTGCCCGAGCTTTTTATAGTCTTCGCCGATGGAGTCCAGGTAAGTTTTCCGGTCGATGCCATACTCCTGCTGAAGATGCGCCGCTCTTTCCTCGAAGAACCGGGGCAGGTCCTGTGTAGCGGGGGCCTTCCCTTCGCAGAGCATCTCGCGCCAGACCAGTACATCGCCTTTCAGGCCGCTATGCTCGAATATTTCGCGGGTTGCGTCGCCATTGAGAATGTGCAGTATCATATCCTATAAAATTTTCAGTTACAGATCGATCCGCCAGTGATCAATCCGTAACTGAAATTGATACTGACTTTTTACCAGCTGCCGCTGGCGCCGCCACCGCCGCCGGAGCCTCCTCCAAAGCCGCCGAAGCCGCCACCGCCACCACCGAATCCTCCGCCTCCGAAGCCACCACCGCCGCCGGACCATCCGCCACGGCCGAGAGAGCTGCCGATCATACCGCCGAGGATACCACCGAAGATGCTGTCGCCACGGCGGCTGATCACCCTGCCGCCACCGCCGCGGCCTCCGCCGCCCCGTCCAAGGAAGAACAGGATGATGAGCGCGATGATGATGATCCCGATGATGTTGCCGCCACTGGGGCCGGGTTTGCTGCGGGGAACGCCTTTATATTCGCCGGCCGCGGCCTGCATGATCTTGTCCACCGCCTCATCCAGGCCCTGGTAATAATGTTCCTGCCGGAAATTGGGTTTGAGGACATCGTCAACAATGCCCCATGCGATCGCATCAGGCACCGCGCCCTCCAGCCCATAACCTACTTCTATTCTCATACGGCGGTCGTCTTTCGCCACCATGATCACAATACCGTTGTTCTTCTCCGTGCCGATGCCCCAGTCCCGCAATATCTTCAGCGATAATTCCGAAATATCGTAATTACCGGTTGTTCCGATGATAACGATCGCGATCTGGTTGGAGGTGCTGTCGCTGTAAGCGACCAGTTTCCTTTCCAGCGCCTGTACTTCCGATTGCACGAGCACGTTGGCAAAGTCGTTTACGAGACGCGGAGGATTGGGTTTTCTCATCCACTCCTCTTCCTGTGCGCTTGCACCGGAACCAATGATCAGGAGCGTCCATAATAATAACCAGCGGGTAAACTTCATTGTTTGTTGCTTGTGATTCATTCCTGTTTATTTCCCGAAAACGATGTCGTCCGGCAGTTCGTTCTGATCGCCGGATTCGTACGGGAAATAATGATAAAGGGATTCTCCGATC
Source organism: Chitinophaga cymbidii (assembly GCF_007992715.1). Classification (GTDB taxonomy): domain Bacteria; phylum Bacteroidota; class Bacteroidia; order Chitinophagales; family Chitinophagaceae; genus Chitinophaga; species Chitinophaga cymbidii. The sequence continues at coordinate 2,661,911 of NZ_BKAU01000001.1, read as the reverse complement.
TCTTTCACACATACCTCTATTCCTTCAATGATCCTGTTTCCGGAAAAATGTGTTTTGAGCAAGAGGGCTTCCTGCTGCCAGAAATCATTGCCTACTTTTTCATGGATGCCCTGGTCGCCCAGGATGGCGAACTGGTGGTCGCGCATGGCGATATACAGCAGTACGCCGTTACGTTGTTTCGTTTTTTCCATGCCGAGGGAGAGAAATGCTTCCTGCGCCCGGTCCATCGGGTCTACGTACTTGCAATGGCTTTCCACGAACAGCCTTATCTCACCGGAGGTAAGACGTTCAGCTTGCCGGATGGCCTGTACGACCCGGGATTTTTCCTCTTCGGTAAAAAGTTCCTTCTTTTTAAATGGGAACATGATCCTGTTTATAAAATGCCTTTGCGGACGCCGGCTTTAAAAATGGGCCGGCATCCGCAAGCGGCTGTTAAAATAACGGTTGATAACGGGCGTCCCTTAGAACTGCACCTTCGGTGCTTTGTCCGACCCTTCCGCGGCCTTGAAGTACCCTTTCTGCTGGAAGCCGCCGAGGCCGGCCACCAGGTTCGTGGGGAAGGAGCGTACGCTGCTGTTGTATGTGTTAACGGCGGAGTTGAAATCATTCCTGGCCACGGCGATCCTGTTCTCCGTACCTTCCAGCTGCGCCATGAGCGTCTGGAATTGTTCGGTTGTGCGCAGCTCGGGATATCTTTCCACGCTTACGAGCAAACGGCTCAGTGCGCCGGACAGCTCACCCTGCGCCTGCTGGAACTGGGCGATCTTCTCGGGGCTGAGATCATTCGCGTTCACCTGCACGGAAGTGGCTTTGGCGCGCGCTTCGATCACGCCGGTCAGCGTTTCCTGCTCAAACTTGGCGGAACCCTTTACGGTGCTCACCAGGTTGTCGATCAGGTCCGCCCTGCGCTGATACTGTGTTTCTACATTTCCCCATGCCTTTTGCACTACTTCATCTTTCTTTACCACTCCGTTGTAACTGCTGCAACCCCAAAATCCCACGAGTGCGAGGACGATGATTACAATGATGCCTGTTTTCATTTTCTATCTTGTTTTTAATAATGTTAGGTAACGGGTATAGTCAAACCTACAAGAAATAACGGAAAGCGCAAAAACAAGGTTCAAATAACACTGCGTTAACCGGCTAAGTTCCAGCGCTTACGAAGCAACTCACAGCGATCAACCAAAATCCGGGTAGTGAATAACAAAAAATAATTATGTTTGACATCGATTTCCCGGTTATAAAAGGAGGCTGATTTATACCGGTGCCAAGTTAACGGAATGCACAATTGTATTGTTTTTTATTGATACGCTTGCAGAATTTTTCATTGTTTATAACTCATTTATTTTTATTATATTACATTAAGCTACTGCGTTTAATAATGAGTGCACAACACATTCACATCCTCTATATCGATGATGAAATACATAACCTGAATGCGTTCAAGGCTTCTTTCAGGAGGATTTATACGGTGCAAACGGCCGGGTCTGCGGAGGATGCCTACAAATTGCTGGAGGATCATGAATTTCACATCATTATATCGGATCAGCGCATGCCCCGCATGACGGGGATCGAATTCTTCGAATCGATCCTGCACAAGTACCCCGAGCCCATCCGCGTGCTGCTGACCGGCTACGCGGACATCAACGCGGTGATTGACGCGATCAACAAGGGGCAGGTGTACAAATATTTCTCCAAGCCCTGGAACGACGAGGAGCTGCGCCACAACATCGAGAAGGCGTACGAGGTGTACGCCCTGCGCAAGGAGAACCGCGAGCTGACCGAAAAACTGCTGGACGTGAACGAGAAGCTGGAATTTTTGCTGCGGCAAAAGCTGATCTCCTAGACTTTCCACGCTTTTAATATGAAGCATCCGCGTTTTAACCATAGCGATCGTGCGCTTTTGCCATAGGCTTGTCCATGCTTCATCTCTACTTTATGCATGCCTGATCTACACTTCTGGTATGCTCTATCCCCGCACCACCGCTGAAGAGTGCGACGCAACGGCGGCCCCATCCCTGACCTGCCGGCCGGCCCAACATCCCTTTTTCCCATAAAAACGTGCGGCATTCACCGTTACTTTTCCATTTTCCGTTAAATTGCGCTCATTCGTGAACGTTTAATTGCTCAATCATGCAAGTTTGGAAAGATTATCAGGCGCAGCACAAGGACCGTTTTTTGAACGAACTGCTGGAACTGTTGCGCATCCCTTCTGTCAGCGCGGATTCCCGCCACAATGAGGATACGAAACGCTGCGCAGAGGCCGTGAAACAAAGCCTGGTGGACGCCGGCGCCGACAAAGTGGAGGTTTGCCCCACGGCCGGCCATCCCATCGTATATGGCGAAAAGATCATTGACCCTTCCCTCCCTACCGTACTGGTATATGGCCACTACGACGTACAGCCGCCCGATCCGCTGGACCTGTGGACCAGCCCTCCCTTCGAGCCGGTGATCAAGGACGGCAAGATCTTCGCCCGCGGCAGCGCGGACGATAAAGGCCAGTTCTATATGCATGTGAAGGCTTTTGAAACGATGATCAAGACCAACACCCTGCCCTGCAACATCAAATTCATGATAGAAGGGGAAGAGGAAGTAGGCTCCAACAACCTCGGCGTGTTCCTGAAAGACAATAAAGAACGCCTGAAAGCGGACGTGGTGCTGATCTCCGACACCTCCATGATCAGCATGGAAAATCCTTCGCTGGATACCGGCCTCCGTGGCCTTGCTTACATGGAAGTGGAAGTGACCGGTCCGAACCGCGACCTGCACTCCGGCGTGTACGGCGGCGCAGTAGCCAACCCCGCTACCATCCTGGCGAAGATGATCGCTTCGCTGCACGATGATAACAACCACATCACCATCCCCGGATTCTACGACGGTGTACAGGAACTAAGCGCCGCGGAACGGGCGGACCTGAACAAGGCGCCGTTCGATGAAGCGGAATATAAGACTGATCTGGGCGTGGAAGAGCTGTGGGGCGAAAAAGGTTATACGACCATTGAGAGAACGGGCATCCGCCCAACGCTGGAAGTGAACGGCATCTGGGGTGGCTATACGGGCGAAGGCGCCAAAACGGTACTGCCTTCCAAAGCGTTTGCCAAAATTTCCATGCGCCTGGTGCCGAACCAGGATTGGGAAAAGATCTCCGACCTGTTTGCCGGACATTTTAAGAAGATAGCCCCTGCATCCGTAAAAGTAAAGGTAACGGCGCATCACGGCGGCTCTCCCTACGTAACGCCGACCGACCATGTGGCTTTCAAAGCGGCCAGCAAGGCCATTTCCGCGACCTTCGGCAAAGAGCCGGTTCCTGTGCGCGGCGGCGGCAGCATTCCCATTGTGGCGCTGTTCGAAAAAGTGCTGGGATTGAAAACGGTGTTGATGGGCTTCGGGCTGGACAGCGATAACCTCCATTCCCCGAACGAAAAGTACGGGCTGGAGAACTTCTACAAGGGCATTGAAACGATCCCTTACTTCCACCAGTATTTTGCGGAGATGTCCTCCAAATAATCAAAAAGCCCCGGTTTATCACCGGGGCTTTTCTTTTTTATTTCCTTACCGCAGCGATGCCGGGTAATTCCTTTCCTTCAAAGTATTCAAGCATGGCGCCACCGCCGGTGGACACGTAGCTTACTTTCTCGGCCAGGCCGAATTTGTTGACCGCCGCTACGGAGTCGCCGCCGCCCACGAGGGAGAAAGCGCCGCCAGCCGTGGCTTTCACGATAGCGTCCGCTACGGCTTTGGTGCCGCCCTGGAAGGGTTTCATTTCAAAAACGCCCATGGGGCCGTTCCAGAGAATGGTTCTGGATGCCGCGATCACCTCGCTGAAAAGCTCCCGGGATTTGGGCCCGATGTCCAGTCCCATCCAGCCGGCGGGGATATTGTCGTTAGAAACTTCCTGTGTACTGGCGTCTTCCGCGAATTTGTCCGCCGCAATAGAATCAACGGGGATGAGGAGCTGCACGCCCAGCTGCTTTGCCTTTGCCAGCAGTTCGTTGGCGAGGTCCAGCTTCTCGTTTTCCACGAGGGAGTTACCGATCTCTTTGCCCTGCGCTTTCAGGAAGGTGTAGGCCATGCCGCCGCCGATGATGATGTTATCGGCTTTGTTCATGAGGTTCTCGATGATGAGTATTTTGTCGCTCACCTTTGCGCCGCCGAGGATGGCGGTGAAGGGCTTTTCGGAGTTGTGCAGCACTTTTTCGGCGCTGCTGGTCTCTCCTTCCATCAGGAGGCCGAACATTTTTTTGTCACCGGGGAAGAATTCCGCGATAATGGCCGTGGAGGCGTGTGCGCGGTGAGCGGTGCCGAAGGCGTCGTTCACATACACGTCGCCCAGTTTGGAGAGCTGCTCCGCGAAGGCGCGGTCGCCTTTTTCTTCCTGTTTGTGGAAGCGGAGGTTCTCCAGCAGCAGCACCTCTCCCATTTGCAGGCCGGCGGCGGCCTTTTCAGCCGTTTCGCCGATGCAGTCCTCCGCGAACTTCACGGTAGCGCCGTTCAGCAGCTTGATGAGGTGGTTCACGAGGTGTTTGAGGGAGTATTTATCGGTGGGACCGTCTTTCGGGCGGCCGAGGTGGCTCATGAGGATCACGGCGCCACCGTCTTTCAGTATTTTCCGGATGGTGGGAACGGCGGCCTGCATGCGGGTATCGTCCGTGATCTGGAACTGGTCGTTCAGCGGCACGTTGAAGTCCACGCGGATGAGGGCTTTCTGTCCTGCAAAGTTGTGGTCGGAGAACTTGCTCATAGTGAAGAAGTTTTGTTGGGAAGGTAAGAAAAAAACCCTCCGGTAAGCGCTGTGATAAACAGCGTTTTGCGGAGGGTTGGTAATATCATATAGACCGCGATTATTTGCTGATCAGGCCTGCAAAGTGTTTCACGGTGCGTACGAGCTGGGAAACGTAGCTCATTTCATTGTCGTACCAGGAAACGGTTTTCACCAGTTGAACGTCGCCCTGGGACATTACTTTTGTCTGGGTAGCGTCGAACAGTGAACCGTAGGTGATGCCGATGATGTCGGAGCTTACGATTTCGTCTTCAGTATAGCCGAAAGATTCGTTGGCAGCCGCTTTCATAGTTGCGTTGATCTCTTCAGCGGTTACTTTTTTGCCGAGGATGGTGGTCAGCTCTGTGAGGGAGCCGGTGATGGTGGGAACGCGCTGTGCGTTACCGTCCAGCTTGCCTTTCAGGTCGGGCAGAACGAGGCCGATGGCTTTGGCTGCGCCGGTGCTGTTGGGAACGATGTTGGCTGCGGCGGCGCGGGCGCGGCGCAGGTCACCTTTGGGATGGGGTGCATCCAGGGTGTTCTGGTCGTTCGTATATGCGTGGATGGTGGTCATAAGACCGGTTACGATGCCGTATTTGTCGTTCAGCACCTTCGCCATGGGGGCGAGGCAGTTGGTGGTGCAGGAAGCGCAGGAGATCACGGTTTCGCTGCCATCGAGGATGTCGTGGTTAACGTTGTACACGATGGTTTTGAGGTCGCCGGTGGCGGGCGCGGAGATCACCACGCGCTTTGCGCCTGCGGTGAGGTGCGCTTCAGCTTTGGTTTTGTCAGTAAAGAAGCCGGTACATTCGATCACAACGTCGATGCCGTGGTCTTTCCAGGGAATCTGGGAAGGATCTTTCTGAGCGTAAATTTTCACTTCCTCGCCATTTACGGAGATGGCGTTATCGCTGTGCTTCACGTCCTGTCCAAATCTACCCTGCGCGGAGTCATATTTCAGCAGGTGCGCTAAAACTGCCGGGCTGGTGAGGTCATTGATCGCCACCACGTCGATGCCAGGCATGTTGTAGATCTGGCGGTATACCAAGCGGCCGATGCGACCGAAACCATTAATACCAATTTTGAGAGAAGTTCCCATTTTACACTGTAGTTTGTAGATGAAAAAATTGAATTGCAAAATTACGTGCTTGGCGGGGATTAATCAATAGCTATTTTTCCGGGGGGGCTGTGGGGCGGGCAAAAATATTTTTTTTGGAAATTACGGGAGGGATTATACCTTTGCAATCCCAAATGAGGGAATGCCGCGTTGGTCAATCGGCTAAGACGCCTCCCTTTCACGGAGGAATGACGGGTTCGACTCCCGTACGCGGTACAAGTAAAAGGGTTGTTCTTTTCAGAACAACCCTTTTACTTAATATTTTCCTCTAAATATTTTAAACAAACTACCTTTCCTGCTTCATTATTAACTCTCCGCCTTATTCATTAGCCCGGTTTTTTCAAAAAACGATTCCATTGTCTGAACGAATTCTTCATGCTTGACCTCCACATAACGTCTCACATTCTCAAACAATTTATTATCATCATACATTTCTCGAATACCAAAAAGGGAATTATACGTATCTATATCTTCCAATTGGATTTTCTTTACCGTATTAATTAGATTTTCAATGCTTCTACTCTGATTTATTGTCAAATAAATATCTAATGAGTCCCTATAGCGCTTCTCAATTTTGACACTTTGTGATTTTGTAATTAATGTTCCCGCTTCATCCATCAAGGGTACATAAGAAGTAGCGTATTCAGGTTTATCAGACTTATATAAATTAAACATATTAAGCCTAAAAAGTGATTGAGCACTCGGCAATGCTATAGATTTCATTTTAAAGGTCTTACCTTGATATTTATCCGCCGGAATTCCTAAATCAATGTGCTCTACATAAATATTTTTCGGTATAATAGTTTCCATCGGATGAAGCAAATCTACATTATAGATAAATTCTCTTCCTTGTACTCTGCATTTCTTAAAGAGTTGAAAATCGTGCTTAGCAGACAGAATATATTCTTCTGCTAAAAGAGCTTCAATTATTTCTTTAAGTATCCCTTTCTCGTATGCGCCTTCGAATAAAACATCAACATCTTTTGTGCCTGGATGTTGTATAGGATTGGAGTTTAGTAAATATGGTGCCCATCCCCCTACTATAATGTATTTCGCTCCAACCTTATTCAAGACATCACAAGTTGTGTGCAGCAATCCTAAAGCTCCGGCCTGAAGATCTTCAAATTCACTCATAACTATGCATTTAATCGTCTTACAACACATTCAACAAATTCTTGCCTTGGTCTGGGAGCTCTAACAGTAGTACAGCAAGATGAAATCGCATTGCGAATAGCGGAATCAGTCTTGCTCGGAAAATATCTTCGCAGTTTATTGACTAGGTAATCTACTTCCCATTGTTCTTCGCAGGAAAACTTGGAACGATCTCGACCATCTCTAATTCTTCTATTATCATAATCTGACCAATCTTCGTTTAATACTGGATGTAACATAATCTTATTTTTTAATTGAATTATTTTTTAAATAACAAGTAAGAACTTAGTTCGATTGCTATTGAAATAGACAACTAAATATTATTAGAGGGTGAAACCAATCTGATCTCAATTTATCAAATCACAAAACATTAACAAATCACATATTATCTCGTTAGTCAACTTCCCCGCACGCGGTACTAATAGAAAGCCACGAATTCAAAATGAATTCGTGGCTTTCTTGCTTTTATCACTTTTACGTGAATTTAGTCCCTCCTATTTAAGTTTACAGACTCTGCTACCTAATAATCTTTTTTATGAAGAAAGAACAAATACAGCAGCTTTTTGAACAGTTCGAACAGGCTTGCTATGATATAGTGGTATAGAATGCTGGAGCGCCATTGCAACCCCCAAAATGGGGATGCCGGCAAAGCCGAAATAGCTTTTGCACTTAAAAAGCTTTCTGGAATTATTTTCGAACGCGGCGTTGATGAAAAAGGATTCGCAATGATCAGAAGTAAGGGAGATCAGGCGTTATTTGGAGGTTTCAACACGATAGAGATGAAAAGGAAACTGCAGGCCCCTGAAAGCAGGCCATTAGCAGACTTTCTCCCTACGCTCACTATAAAGCCCAAAGATTTTGCCACTGAGCTTACAAGTCACAACGTTTTGGAAAAAGAACTAAGTGGAGAAAACGCGATATCAAAAAAGCATGTAGAAAATAATCAGGCAGTCAGAAGAATGCTAGCCGAACGTGGGGTAAAGCCAGAACAACTTCCTCCTGCAGAAGATGTAAAAAGGTGCAACGAAAATTGGACGGAGACACCAAACAGGTAATGAAGACTATACAAAGGAAAAGAAAGATTAAACTCGATCAATGCCGTAGCGAAGACATAATTTGATTGATAATCAATTGATTCTAAATTCATCAGACAGTGTCTGATGAATCTCGGGATATAACAAATAAAACGCCCCAACGCTAAATGAAAATTATTCACTTCCAGCGTAGTACGTGACCTGCCATGTTGATGTACTGCATCGGCATATATCATCACGGCCTCCATCTCTTTAACTCTAGATATCAGTAATGTCTGGTACGACCATGGTAACTGTGCCACAGGCTGCGGCACAAATTCATAATTGCCGGAAAAGAACCGATACCACTGCCGGATGGTATATAGATTTCTTCACGAAAACCCGTTGATTTTAGGAAAACTATTCTTCAGATCTATTGAAAGTTGCTGCAAAAGTTATCTCCCCACTTGAATTGCCTCTGTCTTTCAACAATTCCTTTTCCTAATAAAGTTCGATAAGAAAAATGCTAAATTTGACGCAACTCTGAGTTGGGCGCGCTGCACTTTGGCTTTGATTTACTCGCTATCTATGGATAGATATTATTAAAGACGGTTATATATTTGCAAATCGCAAAATGTAAAACTATTATTCCCCCAACCTCCATTGCCCGAAATAAATCGTTTAATTACTATCTTCCACCCACAAACAAACCCACCGCCTCCATCGCGGCAGAAACCCAAATTATGCAAATGAATAAAAGTGGCCTGATATGCACATACATACTGATCACCTGCTTGCCCTGCCTGGCGCAAAACCCGGGAACCTTTACAGGATACGGCCAACTCCCCGTAAAAACCCCCGATTCACTATTACAAAAACTAACACATGCCGAAGGGATCAAAAAGAAAATACAAGCCGCACAACCGCTATTAACATTCCACTCCGCTCACGGCACCACCGATTCCGTCATCTTCTACTCACAGCAACTCATCGACGCATTAAACCAAAGCCCCCTCAAATCCGGCGACAAGCTCCCTTACCAGGCAACCCTTTACCATACCTTAGCGAATGCCTACAGCGAGCAGGGACTACACGACGAAGCCCTGCGCTTCTACCTGGAAGGCATCAGGGCCGCGGAAGCACTGGGCAACAGCGCGGCTGTGAACAATAACAAACTGGGGATCGCCAATGTATACTTCGCCCGGAATGAACACGCCAAAGCCATCGCGGCATACAACGCCCTGCTGGCAACGAACCCCGACGAACAGCTGAAACATTTTGTATACCAGCGCCTGGGCGTTGCCTATCTGCAACAAAAAGATCTTCCCCAGGCGAAACAATACACGGAAAAGGCCCATTCGTATTTCCAACAGGCGCATCAGCTGAAGAACGAGCTGCAAACAAAACTCACCCTCGGCATCATCGCCGAACTTGACCGGCATACCGAAGAGGCGTTTTCCATCTACAACGAAGTAAAGAACAATGCGCAGCAACACCAGTTCTTCGACCTGTATACCCAGGCGGGACAAAGGCTGGGCGACCTGCTCATCGCCGGCGGGGAATATGAAAATGCAAAACGGTTGCTGTCCATGGTGTATGCCAACGCCATGCAGTGGAACGACCTGAACGCGCAGCTGAAAGTGCTGAACAGCCTCCGCAACCTTCACGCCACCACGGGTGACTATAAAAATGCATACGCCCTGATGACACAGTACCTCGGTGCTTCCAGGGAAGTACTAAACCGGCAGAATAAAAAAGAGATCAATGAACTCGAAATAAAATACCAGACCGTCCAGAAAGAAAAAGAGATCCTCAACAAGGAAAACGAACTGAACCATCAAAAAACGATCAAATTCAGCCTGCTGATAGGCTTCCTGGCAATCCTGCTCCCGGTGATCGGCCTGCTGTACATGTACTACCAGAAGCTGCAGGCGCAAAGCAGACTGAATGCGACCATGGAAGAAATGAACCAGCAAAGGATCACCGCGCTGTTAAAAGATAAAGAACTGGCGCTGCTGAAAGCTTCTGTAAGCGGACAGGAAAAAGAACGCAAACGGATCGCGGGTGAGCTGCATGATAGTATCGGCGGGAACCTTGCCGCCATCAAGCTTCAGCTTTCGAACCAGCACAATGTGAACGGATTAAAAGGGCTGATTCAGCAGGTGGACGACACTTACCACCAGGTACGCGGCCTTTCGCACGACCTTGTTCCGGAGAAGTTCAGCGAAACGGGATTCACAGAGCTGATCTCGGGCTACCTCCGGCAGTTCGATGTTCCGGGCAACGCCAGGATTTCCTTCCAGGCTTATCCCGCTGAAGAGATAGACCTGATCGGCACAACCCTGAAAGTAGAGATCTACAAGATCATCCAGGAGCTGATCACCAACGCGCAAAAGCACAGCCAGGCATCGAAAGTTGAAATACAACTGACGCATATGGACGGCACCCTGAAGCTGCTGTTTGAAGACAACGGCAAAGGCTTTTCCACGGAAACGGCCAGGCAGGGCTTCGGTTTCCGGAATATCCGCGAACGGCTGAAGCATTTCGACGGGGTGCTTTCCATCGATTCATTCCCGTCGAAAGGCACGGTCATTGACATTGAAATTCCCTTAAAACCCGCATGGTATGAAGCATAATATTATTCTCGCAGACGATCACAAATTGTTTTTGGAAGGATTGATCAGGTTGATAGCGCAGGAAAAGGACCTGCAGGTATTATATCACGCGCACAACGGCAAACTGGTGATGAATTACCTGGATCAGCATCCGGATGAGCAGGTCGATCTGGTGATTACGGACATCAGCATGCCGGATGTGGACGGCATTACGCTGAATAATCACATCAAGGAAAAAAGGCCGGAGATCAGCACGCTGGTGATCAGCATGCATACCGACAATAACATGATCGATGCGCTGATCCAGAATAATGTAGACGGCTTTCTATCGAAAAACGCGGATTCCGGCGAACTGCTCGAGGCCATCAAAATGATCCTGAAAGGCGGGAAATACTTTTCGGAAACCGTAAAGCAGGCTTATATCAACAGCGTTTTCAACAAGGAAAAAGAAACCCTCGAAATGCTGACCTCCCGCGAAAAAGACGTGCTGAAACTCATAGCGGAAGAATATACCACGCAGGAGATCGCCGACAAGCTTTTTCTAAGCAAACATACCATCGAAAGCTACCGCAAAACCCTCATCCTCAAACTAAAAGTGCGCAACCTGGCCGGCCTCACCCGGTATGCCGTCAAATTGGGACTTCTTAGCTAACCCCCTGAAAACAGGGTATTGATTTTCACGGAATACGATGTTGCCGCCCGCATCGTGCCGGGCTACCTTTGTTCCATCACCAAAAAATTTACCATTATGATTTACGGAATTACCTTGATCCTGTTAAGCATCATCGCCGTGCCCTCCCTGATCTTGTCCAGAAAACCCAACGCCCGGGAACTGCTGGAAAAAGTAGCACCTTACCAGGGCTGGATCGGCATCATCTTCTGTTTCTGGGGAATATGGGGCATCGTGTCCGCCGTTTTAAACATGGGCTGGATCACATCAGCGCCCATCTGGTGGGCCACACTGGCCGCCGGCAGCCTCGTGGAAGCCTGCCTGGGATTTATGCTCGGCTTCCCGCTCATCAACAAATTATTCCTCTCTCAAAACGAAAAGGCCCGCGAAAAAGCCGCGCGGATCAGAGCGAAAATCGCCCCCAAACAAGGCAAGCTGGGCGTACTGGGCCTCATCGTAGGCGCATGGATGATCGTAGCCTCCTTCCTGTTTACGATCGCATAAGCATCTCTTCAACTCAATATTAAACCGATGAAAAAAATATTACTGGCTGCCATCATATCGCTGGCGGCACTGAACAGCCATGCCCAGTCAAAGGAAACCACCGTCGAGGTCAGGGGCATTGCCAAAATAGAAAGGGAAATTGCATCCTACCTGATCGATTTTGCCATAGCGGTGGACTATGGAGAAACGGAAGGCAGAAAATCTTTCGAAGAACTGAAAAAAGCATTCTTCGCCAAAGCCAAGGCCGCCGGTTTTGAAGAAAGCCGGTTCAAAGAAGATAAAATGAGCTATCAGTCCCTCCAGTTCTACCGGGAAGGCAGCCTGTTCACAATTGAAACCCACACGCGGGAAGAGCTGGTGAAAGCCGCAAAACTCGCCAACGGAGGCGGTGTGATCAGCATTACAGGCTCCCGTGTAAAATTCAAACCGTCGCAGGAACCCGAAAAGCTCTTCGATGCTGCATTCCGCGATAGCAAGGAAAAAGCCGCCGGCATTGCAAAGGCCATGAACAAAAAGCTCGGAGCTGTGCTTACGGTCACGGATTACAGCCAGCCTGACACCGGCGCAGAAGATAATTTCTATTTCAAACCCATTCCGGATCAGTATTACTACCTGTCGGTCAAGTTCGCGGTGGAGTAGCATGATGGCCTTTCATCCATGTAATTGTTAAAGGGGCTGTCTCAAAAGTAATCTGACGGGCTTGAAAAGCGCATAAACGAAAATTACTTTTAAGACAGCCTCTCCTTTCCTAGTTGGAACCCTCGTTCTGCGTAATCTTCTCCTTATTAATATCTATCTGGCTCTGCGGGATCGGGAACACCAGGTTCTGCGGCGTAACCGGGTTCACCAGGTTGATCTGTGCGGACTTCCCATTGATCACCGTAATAGCCCGGTCGGTCCGTACAAGATCATACCAGCGCAGGTTCTCAAACGCGAACTCCACTCTCCTTTCATGTTCCATCGCCAGCCGGAACGCCGCCTGGTCCGGCACCTCCGCGGCAGTAAGATCCTCCAGCCCCGCACGGTCGCGCACCTCATTCAGATAAGTAAATGCATCCCCATCGGCCACATACCCCGCTTCGTTCAGGCATTCAGCGTACATCAAAAGCACATCCGCGTAACGGATAACGGGAATATTATTACCATTGTCGTTGTTGATCGCCGGAACGTCGTGGTACTTTTTAACGAAGTTGCCCGGAATGGTGGCGCCATTGGCGTTCACATAGGATGTGGCTACGGTGGCGTCCCTGCGCTCATCGCCGGGTTCGTAGTCATCTATCAGGTCGTCGGTCGGCACATTGTTTCCGCCGCCGCCGAACTGGATCACCGCATTCCCCGAGTTCTGCGGCGCGAATGAATTGGGCCAGGGATTCCCTTGTCCAACTCCGCCGGACCTGTATTGCACATCAAAGATGGCCTCTATATTGTTTTTGTTGCTCACTTTGAAGAAATCCGCGTACACCGGCACCAGGTCATATTGGTCCAGGTCTATCACCGCCTTCAGCTGTGTGGCCGCCGGCCCGAATTTCTTTTGCGTCAGCAATACGCGGCCGAGAATGGCCCTGGCAGCGCCTTCTGTAGCCCGGCCCACATCCGCGCCGGTATAAGAAGGAGGCAGCGCCTCCGCGGCTTCCGCAAGGTCTTTTTCTATCTGCGCATATACGTCCGCCTTCGGATTTCTACCGTATTCATAGCCTTCATCCGCGTCGGTGATCTCTTTCAATACCAGCGGCACATCGCCGAATGTGCGGACGAGGTTAAAATAAAAGAGCGCGCGGAGGAATTTGGCTTCGCCGATGATACGGTCCTTCAGCCCGCTGTTCATAGCCACCGGATCGATGCGGCCGAGAATGGCGTTGCAGCGCGCGATGGCCGTGTAGCTATTGCTCCAGCGGTTATTGATGAACGGGTTGGTCGTGCGGATGTAAAAGCGGTCGAATTCATCCTGGTCCGTTACCGAACCGGAAGCCACCGCCGTGGAGTTGTCAGACCGGATCTCTCCGAAAATATAACTGTCAACACCATAAGTACCGCCCGTTCTGAGCGCGTTATAGGCGCCGTTGATCGCGTTCCGGAAATCTTCTTCCGTCTGGTAGAAATTAATGGTAGTGATGGATGAAACCGGCTTCAGGTCTACAAAGCCCTTGCCGCAGGAAGACAACAAAAACACGATCAAAGCTGCCTTGTATATGTTAGGTTGATTGAATTTCATGAGATGTCAGGTTTGTAGTTTAAAAATCAACGTTGATACCAAAAGTCACCGTTCTTGCCAGCGGATAGCTGCCGTAGTCAACGCCGCCGGTAAGCGGTCCTTCGTAATTACTTACCTCCGGATTGAAATTCGTGTAGTTCGTCCAGGTATACAGGTTCTGCGCGGAAGCGTATATCCGTACCTGTTGCAGTTTAAGCCGGTGTATAACCGCCTGCGGCAGCTTGTAACCCAGGCTTACATGCTGTATGCGCAGGTAAGACCCATCTTCTACCCAGCGGGAAGAAACGGCATTGTTATTCCCCGTTGTGCGCGCATTCGCCCGCGGCACCTTTCCGTTGCCGGGGTTTTCCGGCGAGCGCCAGCGGTCCAGCGCGATGGCCAGGTTGTTGCCCCCGCCTTCCAGGTTATCAAAAAAGCGGCGGCTCAGGTTGAGTATTTGTCCTCCCTGCATGCCCTGTACGGAAATGCTCAGATCGATGTTCTTAAAAGAAAAAGTGTTGTTCATGCCGTAAATAAAATCCGGCTGGTTATTGCCGATGATGGCCCTGTCGTTCGCATCAATTTTACCATCTCCATTTACATCTTCATATTTCACATCCCCCGGTCTTGTTGTATTATCATGTGGATTGGTATGCAGATCGGCGGCATCTTTAAATATGCCTATTTGCTTGTACCCGTAAAAGCTGCCGATCGGCTGGCCTATCATCGTAATATTCGTTTCTCCCACACCGCTCGCATTCCGGATCGGATCGCCGGTGGGTCCCAGCGCCAGCACTTTGTTCCGGTTGAAAGAAAGATTCGCGCTTGTATTCCAGGAGAACTCCCCGGTGAGGTTATAACTGTTCACGCCAAATTCAAAACCTTTGTTGCTCATCCTGCCGATGTTCTTCACAGCAGAGCCAAACCCCGTAAGCGTGGGCACGTTTACAGACAGCAGCAGGTCTTTGGTGATACGGTCGTAATAGTCAACAGTAACCGCGATCCTGTTTTTCAACAGGCCGATGTCGATGCCCAGGTCCAGCTGCTGGTTGCGTTCCCAGCTCAGACCGGGATTGCCGAGTGAGCTGATCGCAAGGCCGGTAACGATGTTATCGTAAAAGCTGTAATTGGTAGTGCCGATGCTTCCCACATAAGGATAATTGCTGCTGAACGCATTGTTCCCTGAGAGGCCGTAACTCGCGCGCAGCTTCAGTTCCGATACCACCGGAAGGCTCTTCATGAACGGTTCTTCCGTTACCCTCCATCCGGCGGACGCCGCGGGGAAAGTACCGAACCGGTTATCCGGACCAAAGATGGAAGAGCCATCGCGGCGCACCGATACTTTCAGCAGGTATTTGGACTTGTAGTTATAGTCCACCCTCGCAAAGTAGGATACCGTTGCGTTTTCGGTGATCTGGGAAGTCACCGATACCGGTTGCCCAGCGGCATTCAGCGTTTGCACAATATCGTTGGCAAAGGTGTTGCCCGCCGCTTCGGAGGACTGGTATTGCAGCTTGCCGGATTCCGTGCCGGCCAGTATTTCCAGGTTGTGCACATCCCGGAACGATATATTGTAGGTCAGCACCTGGTTCACCAGCCAGCTCAGCCCCTGTTCGGAGAATGCGCTTCCCCTGGCGGCCGTAGGCGGCAACTGCTGGTTCAGCGGCATCCGGGAAGTAGTGTAGGCGTTTCGCCTGTTCTGGTAAATATTGGCATTGCCGGACACCCGGTATCGCAGGTTCGGAAGGAACTTGTATTCCGCATAGGCGTTAGACAGCAGGTTGGTCTGGTCGAACTTGCTGTTGTACTCCGTGATGTTGGCAACGGGATTGGTAATGCCCGGCAGGTTGTACGGAGCGGCCAGCGCCGCCATGGAAGAATAGCTGCCGTCTTCACTATAGATAGGCGCCATGGGCATGGTATTGAGCGCGGCGTTGATGATGCCGTTGTCCGCCCAGTGCCCGTCTGACCGCACCTCCTGCGTTGTTCTGAAAGAAGGGTTGATGTTGACGCCCACGGTGAACTTCGATGTGGCCTGGATGTCCACGTTAGCCCGCAGGGTATAACGGTCCATCGCTGATTTTTTGATGATGCCGTCCTGCGTCAGGTAGCCTGCGCTGACCGCATACTGCACCTTTTCCGTGCCGCCGGAGGCGGAGAACTGGTAATTGCTGATCGGCGCCGTGCGGAAGATGAGGTCCTGGTAGTTATGGTCCGGCAACGCCGCCACTTTTGCGGGATCATCATAATCGAGCCAGTCAAAAAGATCACCGCGGGCGTAACGGTAACGCAGGTAATTGGAGGGCCGCACGTTGTTGGGGTCTGATATCTGCGCACCGGGCACATTGTCCAGGTAAGCATTGTTAGCCGCTTCCTTCGCAAACTCCGCATACTCCTGCGAGCTTAGTACATCCAGCTTTTTGGTCACCTGCTGGAATCCCGTATATACGTTCAGGTTCATCCGCGTTTTGCCCGAGCGGCCCCGTTTTGTTGTAACGAGAATCACGCCGTTGGCGCCGCGGGAGCCGTAGATGGCGGCGGAAGAAGCGTCTTTCAGCACGTCTATCTTCTCAATTTCTTCCGCGTTGAGCAAACCGAAAACGTTCGCGGACACAATGTTACCGTCCACTACGATCAACGGGCCGGTGCCCGCTGAAATAGAACCGAAGCCTCTCACCTTGATGGCGGGCGTTCTGCCCGGGCTGCCGGAATTCTGCTGCACGATCACGCCGGCTATTTTACCCTGTAAAGCGGTACCTACGTTCGATACCGGCATATCGCCGATCTCCCGCATGGGAACGGAAGCAATGGCGCCGGTAACATCCTGCCTTTTTTGCGTGCCGTAGCCTACCACCACCAGTTCATTGAGATTACTGGAAGTCAGCACCAGCTTTACATTGAGCGTTGTTCTACCCGCCAGCGCCTGTTCCTGCTGCGCATAACCGATATAGGTGAACACCAGGACATCATCGGGAGAAGGTACATTCAGCGTAAAACGCCCGTCCGCGCCGGTAGCTGTACCGAGCGACGTTCCCTTAACGCTGACGCTCACACCCGGCAGCGGCTCATTCTGCTCGCCCGTTACCAGCCCGCTGACCGTCACCCGGGCCGGAGCGGCCGCTTCATCGGCTTTCCCCGATGAAATAACGATCAGGTTATTCCCCATGTCTCGGTAACGCAGCCCGGAATTCTCCAGAAGTTTATCCAGCGCATCGGAGATCTTTGCATTCTTTACAGAAAAATCCACTTTCCTGGTGAGCAGGTTGAGGTCGTAATTATATATAAACCTGACCTTGGCCTTTTTCTCAATGGCGGTCAGAATAGCGCGCAGCTCAACCTTTTCGAAGCTGGCGGTGATGGTCTGGCTGAATACTTTCGCTGCGTGGATCTGGGAAGCAGTTAGGATAATAATTAACAAGGAAAGCTTCATACATAGAAGAAATTTAAGCAGACGCGGCGTCATAACTCCCCGGGAGGGAGGTACGTTTTTTTTCATAACTTTGGATTTACGGTTTAAAAGAACAGAAACCCGTGATTTTGCCGATCGGAGGTTTCTGAAAATTAGACTTGTCGGGGAATGTTCGCGCATTTCCCGATCTTTTTGCTGTTACTTGTAAATGTTTACTTCATTATTGCGGATTTTAAATGTGAAAGGCAGTGATAGCCGTAAGGCCGACAACACTTCCGTGATATTTTCGTTCTCGAATTTTGCGTGAAACCGGTATCCCGCTACCGTTGAATCATTGATAGATATTTTTACATTGTACCATCTTTCCATTTCATCCGCGATCTCCCGGAAGTCCTCCCCGTCAAAAACCAGTTTATTATACACCCAGGCCGTTTCTGCCATGGAAGTGTCCGTAATGCTTTCTTTAAAATGCTTTACGGTCATATTATCCAGCGCCGCGCCGGTATGCTCCGGCGCCCTGTTGATCACCACCTTTTCATGCGGGTGCAGCAACAGTACTTCCCCATTGTCGTCGCTGGTTTTTGATATCTGCACCAGGCCGCTGATCAATGTCGCCTCCGTTTTATGATCGCTCGGGTAACACTTCACATTGAAGACCGTGCCCAGCACTTTTATGTGGATGTCGCGGGTATGCACGATAAAGGGGCGTTCTGCATCCTTCGTTACATCAAAATAAGCTTCTCCTTCCAGCTCCACTTCCCGCAGGGAATCCGTAAAATTATCGGGGTAGCTGAGCCGGCTTCCGGAATTAAGCCATACAACGCTTCCGTCCGGGAGCAATAATCTCGACTTCGCGCCCGGCTTGGCAACGGTTTCTATGCGCGATGCTTCGGAGATGCCGGGCTGGTCCCGCAACTGTTGTACGTAGAACCAGGCGCCAACGATCAGCCCCGTCAGCACAGCCGCCGCAACCAGCAGCCTGCGGACGTAACGGGGGCGGTTGCCATGTATGGGCACAGGCTCCGCGGTTTCATTGTCCGCCGCGTCCAGTATCTGGCGGAAGTGCGCTTCTGAATCTGCATCTTCACCGGCGATAGACGAAACGGGCGTAGACCAGTAATCCGCTAACAGGGACAGCAGATAAGCGTCTTCCGGGTACTCCTTTAAAAGGGCATCCAGCTCTTCTATCTCTTCGGAAGATGCTTCCCCGGATAGTTTCCTGGCAATTAGTTGTGTGATCCTTTCTTTATGCATTGAACCTTGGTTAATGATAAAGACAGGGAAACGGAAAGATGACCTTAAAATGGAGGGAAATTATTTTTTGACCGTTCTTTTGGGGAAAGCAGTGAAATGCGCCTGCACCTTTTCGGAGATGCGTTTAACGGCGATGACCATCTGGGCGTCTACCGTATTCACGGTGAGGTTCAGGATCTCGGCCACGTCCCTGTAGCGGAGGCCATCTTCCCGCACCAGCTTGAAGATCATCTTGCAGCGGGGCGGCAGGGACTCCACGGCGGACCGGATCTTCTCCTGCAATTCCGCGCTGATCATCTTCTGGTCCGGCGCCTGGTCGCGGCTCAAAGCTATATCCAGATGATTGAAAGGTTCCGTGATCTGCCGGTGCGCCTTTGAAGAAAGGTAATTGAGGGAGCTGTTCTTTACCGCTACATAGAGGTAAACGCGGATATTGGAAATGGAAGAAGCCTTTTCCCTTTGCTTCCATAATTTGATGAATACATCATCCACTATTTCGGTAGCCGCTTCCTTGATCCTGACGATGGAATACGCAAACTGGCTGAGCCTGGGGCTATAATACTGAAACAACCGGCGGAACGCCTGTTCATCACCATCCGCGATGCGCTGCAGCGCCACCAGCGGCTCCTCACTTGTATGATGTGAACTATTTTGCACGCAATCGATTGTTTTAGTTTTGGTTGAATCTCAAAGTAAACATTTTTTTGTAAAACGGAGGCGGTCAGGTTGAATATTATTTTGCCGCTAAAGCCATCGCTTGCAGCACGCAGAAAGCATTTAGACAAAATTCCCTATTTTCATTATACAAGACCCGCATTTCCCATTAAAAATATGCCCATGCGATATAAAACGCTACTTTCTCTTTTCCTGTTCATTGTATTCACCGCCGGCTGCACCAACGCGAAACGGGAAGAGCAGCTGGCCCAACGCGAAGCGGCGCTCTTTCAGAAAGAGAAGGATTTTGCCCTGAAGGAAGCCGAGTATAAAGCATTATTGAGAATGAGAGATAGCCTGCTGACGGTCAGGGATACCGTCAGTTTAAAAGCATGGCCCCCGGAAATAGCCGGTACATGGACCGGCAGAGCTCTCTGCAGGGAATCCAGTTGCCGGGACTACGTGGTGGGCGACCAGCGGACGGCCAACTGGGAGTTCCTGGCCGATTCCTCCGGTTTATATGCCAAGATCGTGAACAACAACAAGGTGGTGCGTGTTTTTCATGGTGAGATCAGTAATGATCAGCTGTTGTTAGGTTTCCGGACAGATTCCGGCGCAACAAAACCGATTGAAATACAGGTAGCGCTCAACATGGCGGACAGTACCCTGATGAAGGGAACGCAACTGGTTAAAGGCGAGAACGATTGCACCGCAAGGTTCTCCGTAGAACTTTCACGTGTTTCAAAAACGAACTGATTTATGCCCCTGCTGAGTATTCAACACCTGAGTATGCCGATAGAAGATCCGCTGCTGAAGTTTCTCCTTGAGTTGATTATCATTCTGTGTGTTCCCATCCTGCTCAACAAAATAAAAGTACCGCACCTGCTCGGCCTCATTATTGCCGGCGCAGTGGTGGGCCCCAATGGCTTCCATGTGCTGTCCAGGGACAGCAGCGTGGTAGTGACCGGCACAACGGGACTGCTTTATATCATGTTCCTGGCCGGGCTTGAAATCAACATGGGTGACTTTAAAAGGAACAAATGGAAGAGCATCACTTTTTCAATCTACACCTTCATTGCACCCTTTCTGCTGGGTTTCATCGGCGGTTACTACCTGCTCCATTTCTCCCTGTTCACCTCCATCCTGTTCGCCAGCCTCTTTTCCTCCCATACGCTGATCGTTTACCCGTTGATCAGCAAGCTCGGCATCGCCAGGAACCTTGCGGTCAACATCACCGTCGGCGGAACCATGATAACCGATGTACTTTCCTTGCTTGTGCTGGCCGTGATCGTGGGTATGACGCAGGGAGAGGTGGATTCCGCTTTCTGGACGCGCCTTTCCATATCCATGCTGCTGTTCGGGTTGATCGTACTGCTGGTTTTTCCGGTTATCAGCCGCTGGTTTTTCAAAACGGTGGAAGACAAGATATCGCAATACATTTTTGTACTGGTGATGATCTACCTCACCGCTCTGCTGGCCGAGCTGGCAGGCATTGAAGCGATCATCGGCGCTTTCTTTGCGGGTCTTGCGCTGAACAGGCTGATCCCGCACGCATCTTCCCTGATGAACCGCATCGAGTTCATCGGCAATGCTATTTTCATTCCTTTTTTCCTCATCAGCGTTGGCATGCTGATCGACTTCACCGTATTTTTCAAAAGCTGGGAAACCATTACGGTGGCCGCCATTATGCTGGTAGCCTCCATCGGCGGGAAATACATAGCGGCGGTCGCCACCAGGAAAACGTTCCGCTTTACAAAGGATGAAGGACTGCTGATATTCGGTATGAGTTCCGCATCCGCCGCCGCAACGCTGGCATCCGTGATGGTAGGGTATAACATCATCATTTCCGAAACCGCCGCGGGAGAACCTGTCAGGCTGCTGAACGAGCACGTGCTGAACGGCAGCATTCTGCTGATACTGATCTCCTGTACCATATCTTCCTTCACGTCCATGTCCAGCGCCCAGCGCATCGCGGATGAAGAAAAAGAAGACACGATAGCAGGCAACAAACACGATACGGAAAATATCCTGCTGGCGGTCAAATACGAGGAAACCGTGGAAAGGATGGTCAACCTGGGCCTGCTGATCAAGTCCAAAGCAGAAGACAGCAAGCTGCTTGCGCTGAATGTCATCAATGAAAGCCAGAACGATTCCTCCAAAAAGCATGCGGAAAAGATCCTGCATAATGCGGTAAATACCGCGGCGGCGGCAGATATCACCCTGCAATCGCTTGTGCGGTACGACAATGATGTGGTGAACGGGATCAACAGCGTGGTGAAAGAGCAAAATATTACCGACCTCATCATCGGACTGGAAGATGAAAAGGGCTTCTCCCCCGCTTTCATTTATAACCTTTACTACGGTTATCTGCTGAATACGCACATCAACGTGCTCGTCTATCATGCGGCGCAGCCGATATCCACCGTTAAACGGCATGTGGTATTCATCCCGGAAAATGCCGAAAAGGAAGCCGGCTTCTTTCATGCCCTGCTGAAGGTCTGGAACATCGGGCGGAACTCCGGCGCACTGATCACCTTCCATACCACGCAGAAGATCATCGGCATCCTGCAGCGCATCATGAAGAAGTCAAGTGTGGAAGCGGAATTCAAGGTAACGCGGTATTGGCAGGAGATAGAGGAAATGGCTTTATCCTTTAAGGAAGATGAGGGCCTTATCGTATTTATGAGTAAAACCGGCTCGGCATCTTACTTTCCGCAGATGAAAGCCGTGCCTGAATTTCTGAACAGGCATCTTCACGATAACAACCATTTGCTGATCTTCCCCTTCTCCGAAGCGGAAGACGATATGCCCGAACGGAGGTCTATCAGCAATCACCGCGATTTTGCCGAGATCAGTACGATTATCGGGAGGATGTTCAAATAGTCCACGGATGATCGCCCGTCGCAATCACCCCTCGAAATAGTCGCTACCCCACCCCGCCCGGCATACAGATGCGGCCTACCTTTGAATTATACATTCAAAGCAAAAATCTTTTATCATGAGAAAATTAATATTATCCATGCAGATGACGCTGGACGGCTACGTATCTGGTCCCGCGGGGGAAATGGACTGGATTGCCTCCAGCGATGACGACTGGCAGGAACTTTTTAACGACATGGAATCTGTAGACACGCTGCTGGTGGGGCGGAACATGCATCCGGACTATTTCCAATACTGGCAGTCGGTATTGACCGATCCGGCAGCCGACCCCCATGAAAAGAAATACGCTGAACTGGCCGACAGGACGCCGCACATCCTGTTTTCCCGAACGCTAACGGAAGTGAGCTGGCATAACACCCGGATCGCTCATGACGCCGCAAGCGAAGTAACGAAGCTGAAACAGCAACCGGGCGGGGATATGATGCTGTGGGGCGGCGCCACGATCGCCTCCGAGCTGCTCAGCCTCGGGCTGGTGGATGAATTGCGGATCACACTCAACCCTACCCTGTTGGGCGCGGGACTGCCGATGTTCAACAACATCAAAACAAGGCACAAGCTGACCACTTTATCCGTAAAGCCGCTCATGGCGGGGCTGGTACTGCTCAAATATAAAGTGGACAACTAAGCATCCAGGTCTACTCCATAGAAGAATGCCAGCTGCTTGTCCGTCATCCGTTTGGGCATGCGCTTCATCAGGCTGTCCCGCAACCCTGTCAGCAGGCGGCCTTTCCAGTTGGTGAGCCACCCGATCTGGCGGGAGAGGCGGACGATCTTCCCCGCGCGCGCCATGCGGCGTTGCTGGTAAGCTTCAAATGCCTGTTCATGATGTCCGCTAGCGGCCAGGCACTGCACCAGCACCCAGGCGTCTTCTATGGCTAGCCCTGCTCCCTGCCCTACATTGGGCGTGGTAGCATGCGCCGCATCTCCCAGCAGCACCGCGCGCCCCTTGTGCCATGACCGCAGCGGCGCAATGTCGGACAAATCGCTCTGGATGAGATATTCCGGGCGCAGGTGATGCAGCATGGCCTGCATGTATCCCTCGTAGCCGGACAACTGCTCGCGGATGAACGGCAGCGCTGCTTCGGGTGGCATTACCGTACCGGCGGGCATTGCTTTGGTCATCCAGAAATATACCTGTTGCGGGCCTACCTGCGTGAACATCGCACGGAGCCCGCCGCCTTTCACGCTCCAGGTTTCGGCGGCAACACTGGCCTCCGCTGCCGGCAGGTCCACCGGGATGATCGCCCGCCAGCAGGTCTGCCCCGAATAGCGGTAACGGGCTTTCTCCACACATTGCTCGCGGACGGCCGAGCGGATGCCGTCCGCGCCGATCACCAGCGAACCTTCAGCCTTGCTTCCATCCGAAAAATGCACCGTTATACATGGCCCGTTTTCACTGACGGATGCGCACCGTTTGTTGTAGTGCACCGGTTGCCTGCAATGACCAAGCAGCACCTGCTGCAATGCCGCCCTGTGCAGCCCGTATGTGCCCGTACCATACCGCTCCTCCACTTCCGCGTTGCTGATCGTCTGCAAAACAGTGCCCTGGCAATTGCGGATGTAGATGTATTCCGCCAGCACGCTCACGCTTTTGATCTCCTCCGCAATCTCCAGGCGTTCATACACGCGCATGGCATTGGCGCCGAGCATAATGCCAGCGCCCACCGGCCGGTTGCCTGGCGCGGCATCATATATTTCGTATGCGATCCCCCTTTGCTGCAAAGCAATAGCAGTGGTCAGCCCGCCGATTCCCGCGCCTATGATGATCACTTTCATAAAAAAGCGTAATTTTAGGTCAAATGTACTAATTTTATTGTAGAAATAGGCCAAATGGCCTAATATTTAAGTATGAGCACGAAGAACAAAATACTGGACACCGCGCTGGAGCTGTTCAACACGGAAGGGATCGATACCGTAACCGTGCGGCATATCGCCGCTGAAATGGGCATCAGCCACGGCAACCTCCAATATCATTACGCCAATACCAACCTTGTCATACAGGCGTTGTACGACCGGCTGGCTGCCCGCTTCGATACGCTGCTGACCGCTATTCCGGCAGCGGCTGCAGACAGGATGGAAGCTTTCCGCCAGAGCGTGACGGCCAGTTTTGAATTGGTTTACGAATTCCGCTTCATATTCCTGCACTTCGTGGAGATCGGCCGCCGCATTCCCGCCATTACCAAACATTACAAACACAATCTGCGGAAACGGGAACCGCAGTTCATGCATATATTCAGCATCATGCAGCAGGAAGGCATCATGCGAAAGGATATTCCGGAAGACGTGTTGAAATTATTCGTGCATCAGCTGTTCATTGTGGCGGACTTCTGGCTGTCCAGCAACGAGATCACGTTGCAGCTGAAAGGGAAGAAAGCGTTGAAATATTATTCGGAGCTTTTCTGGGGGATGTTCTATCCGTATTTAACAGCGAAGGGGATGAAGAAATTTGCAGTTTAACCGGCGGGCTGATCCAGCCCAAGGCACTGCGCGGCCCATTCCAGTTCAATAGCAATGAGCCTCCTGAACACACTCTTCAGCCACTCCGGCATCGCATCATCCTGTATCAACCGCCGCACAAGCCCGGCGCACATCAAAGCGGCTTCTCCCCCGCCGTCAGGCATCACCAGGTATGGAGCGGGGCCACCCTCCAGGCAAAGCGTGGGCAAAACACAAGCGAGGTCATATCGCGCACTGCCGCGCGCGGCATGGCTCCAGTCAACAAACATCGCGGTTGATCCTGCTATACAGATATTATCGCTTCGTATATCCCCATGCACGAGGCAATCACCGGTTATATCGGCGTTCATCTCCGCTTCGGCAAGCGCGCCTGCCGAGCTGCGGAACCATTCCGGAGAACATACCCCAAGGGCCAGGAACCCACCGGGATCATTGGCTATTTCCATCCACGCAGGCGCCTGCCTGTTTTGCAGAGCAGCCAGCGACGGCGGCGCCTCACAAGACGAAAGCGCCCGGATGCTGCTGAACAAACGGTTAAAATCCCCCTCCCGCCAGGTAACCCCGCTATGACTGGCAGGCCAGTACGCATCGCTCAGATCACGGCTCAGCAGAACGGGATAGGTGCCCGGCTGATCGATCCACGCCACAACATCCGGCATTACCGCAGTGCGGACGGACGACAACACCAGGTGCTCCGTGCGCAGCCACTGCGCCGTCAGCGCATCAACCGCTGCTTTCACAAATACTTTGCTGCCGTCTTCAAACGTTACGGAAAACCGGTGGGCGGATGACAGGCCGCAATCGGGGACAGCCCAATGCACCGGCTTTTTGTTGATGCTGTGCGTTAAAAGATCCACCAGGTATGGCGGCGGGGCACTGGCATTTGTCATAGTGATGCTTTTACTTCCAGTTCCAGCAATGCAACATCCAGGTTCCGGTTCTGAACGGGCAGCTCCGGAGCATCGGAAGTTTTATAGTTTTCAATGAATACAAATCCAAACGACCGGTAATATGCAATGATCCGCGTGTTCTCCGCCCATGTGTCCATCCGCACATACCGCAAACCCTTTTGCCGGACGTAATCCTTCGCCCAGTTCAACACTTTTTCGAATTGTTTCTGGCCTTTGAACGCGGGGTTCACTACTATCCGGTGTAAATAAATGGCATCGTTGCGGTCCCTTTCCCGCCAGATAAAAGGATCGTTATGCTGCATGCTGAAAATGCATAGCACATCCTTCCCCCGCATGATCTTGAATTGCAACCTGTTTTTGATATCATTCCGTAAACCTTCCTGATCGATCTCCTGCCAGACCTTGTAGCCATTCTTCCCCTGCAGCTCCATTGCTTCCCTGAACAAATGTAAAACAAGCGGCAGGTCGTCTTCCGTCGTATTTTCAATCATGATTTCCATTATCAATAAATATAGGACAACTAACACGAACATACAACGCCCGTTATTGTTGTTTCGGCTGTTGTACTACTTTAGGGTTATCGCACGGTATTTTCCCTTCGTTATCTTTGTTAAGACCGTACTGAATATGCATTAACCAGCCTATAACATCCTGTACCGAATATTATCGCATTAAAAACGAGACTATGCTTTCATTTACCGATGCCGAACTGCAAAAAAAATTCTGTGAGGGGTTCTCATTCTATCCATTCAAATCTCTTGAGCAGCATGGTACGCTGATCTACAAATGCTATAAGGGAGAAAGCAATATGCAGAAGATAATGGACTGGTGCAGCAGGGAACACGACAGCAGCCACTACAGGACCAAGATCGCGAAGAAGCTGGCGCATAAAGATATCGTTGCGGCGGGCGAGTTGCTGCTGGTATTGCTGGAAGCCGGCGAATGGTGGAAAACACGTTTCCCGGTAGACCTGCAGCCGGACGGCAAAAAGCTTTCCGGGAGCATCGAGCAATATCACATACTGCTCGCGTCTTATGGCCAGAACGTGTTGCAGCGCATCGCCACAAAGCTGGCGGAAGAATATCACAGCTTCAGCACGGAATACATTCAGCAGATCGAAGACCTGATGCAGGCTTTCATGCCGCACACGGATGCGCTGCACGCTTTCCTGAAAGACAGCACGAGCAAACGGCGCAACTACGCCCCCAGGATGTTAGGCGAAGAAGACCGGGAATATCTTACAAAAGTGATGCTGGCGGTGGATGCGTTCAGGGAGCTGCAGGAAAGGAACGTCTACCTGCTGGGCGCCTGGAAAAAGCAGCTGGCGCTTTACAACAGCCGCCGTGCCATGAACTGACATCAGAGCCGGCTGACGCTCCCGCCTTTTAATCAGCCTCCGCTATCTGCTCATACTCATATACGATATGCTCATTCGTATACGGTCTGTTCCCGAAATCACCATACGGCGAATTCGTTTCCACCACCAGGCCATCTCCGTTCACCACCACCGTGCGCACCACATACGGTCGCGGTAACTGGGAGGAGGTGTACTTTGAAAAGCTCGTCCAGTTATTCTTTGATACCAGCGGCGTATAGAAACGGAAAAGCGAACGTACATCATCAATGATGAAAGCGAAGCCATGCTCCAGGTTGAAGTAACGCGCGGGATTGGGCGCATTATCATACCCGCTGAATTCGTGCTCCTTCACAAAGGCGCCCCCGGCATTCCATGACGGATAATCATAGAACATGTAATTACCTGATGCATTGTAGTGATATTTGGCCGTGTCGTTGCTGAAGTCGTTCCCGTTCGCTACCTGTATCACCACCGAGTCCTGGTAGGTATAGTCATAATGATACAAATACCCCGGGTAAGGGCGCGGGTTGCCGAGGGAATCATGCAGCGTATGCTGTTCCACCCGGTGGGGCAGCCGGTTGCTTCCGCTATATATCAGTTTACGGAGAGAGGAAACATGGTTCAAGCTAACCGAAAAACGGTTGATCTGTACAACCCGTTGCTGACTGTCGTAGAAGAGGCTGTCCACTTCCGTGAGTATCAGGTTATTGGAATCGGCGGCATTCGAGTAATAGCGGTGTACAATTGGTTTGTGATGTTCGTTATAAAGATATTCGTCTACTGTTTTTGTAATGTTGACATAACCCCAGTCGTATTTCAATCGTTTAGTCACTTTGGTGAGCAGCCAACCGGGCTGTTCGGGCGTTTCGGGCTTGGGAGTTCCCGGTTCAGGCCAGATGCCACCGGTGCAGCCAGCCAGTAGTAAAACGGACAGGCAAGCCGATAAGAGGTTTTTCATGCGATGAAATTAGCGCAATCCGCCACGCCGCGTTAGTACTCGTTTGAGTAGTTTTTGCATCAATCCGCCCGGATCATTTTATCATCATTCAACTGCCATTGATGATCATAAAAACCCGCCATCTTCACTTCGCCCGCGCCGTTCACCAGCATCTCCGCATGATAGATCATGAAGTCCGGGTACCCGCTGGCGCCCGCGAAATACTGGTTGCCGTCCGCCGCCTTCATCCCCGTTAAACCGCTTCCGCCGATCACGCCCACGGATGCAACGTCGGAACCTTTGAGCGGCCACACAAAGCAGGCGCTCAACGCTTCGCCTGTCCATTGCCTGTTGCCGGCGGTGATCCTGTTGCGTTCTACCTGAATGGGGCAATCGTTCAGCAATGTTTTCCAGGCTTTGTTGGTGTTCCGGTTGCCGTAGATGATCACCCCTCTGTCCCGGTAATTCTCCGTCGCGTAATCCTTGTCCGCAATAATATCTACCGCTCCATTACCTCGGTAGTACCAGGTTTCGGCATCGTACCGCGCCTTGTTGAAGCTCCATTCGTTTTCTTCGCGGGAGCCGCCGGTGCTGTACACGAATATCATCCGGTGATTGAAAGCATCTTTCAATGTGCCGTTGCGGTGCGGCCCTTTTTCCGATAACGGTGGCTGGCGGTGAACGGCCCAGGCGCCGCCGGTGTTCAGCAGGTAAAGCGGCGCGGTGGTAACGTTGTGCGTAATTTCCGTGCTGTCGATTTGCAGTGTCAGCGCAGTTCCGGCGGAAAAACCGCTGAGGTCCAGCCGGAGCAGGCGCACGTTTTCAGTAGTGCCGCGGATGTTTTTTTCCGTGCGGTTACGGTGGAGTTGTATCCGGCTGTATTGCAGCGGATGATGTTGCTGCTGCACGGAAGCCCAGCGGAAAGAATCGGAGATGCCGGGGTTGGCGGTCGTAAAATCGATGGTGTTCACAGCGGTGTCAGCGGGACGGCTGTGCCATTTGAAAAAATCAAAGATGGGCTTCCAGTCCACGCTGATATTGCCAAACCAGTGTGACCCGCCGGGGTATTCGTAGTAGCTGAGATCAGGATGGAATGCGCCCAGCAAGCCGCGCATCTGCCGGGCATAGTTGACCGATACGGTGCGGTCCGCATCACCGTGAAAGATATATACGCCCAACGGCTTGTAGTTTTGCACCAGCCGGATCACGTCGCTCTGGTTGCCGGCGCGCAGCAGCATTTGCTCCATGGGGGAACCGCTGCTGTCGGGGATCAACCCGTCTGCGGACCCGTATCCTTTCAACGTGGGATATCCCGCGCAGGGCGCGATGCCCGCCCATTTATCCGGGTAGGTGGCGCCGAGGAACCAGGTGCCGTGGCCGCCCATGGAATGCCCGGTGAGATAGATATGCCGCGGATCAGGTTGAAATTTTTCGCGGGCGATGTGCAGCACTTCCAGCGCATCCAGCCGGCCCCAGTCTTCCCAGTTGAACCCCCGTGGGCGGCGGTTCGTAGCCGCCACCAGCGTCCCCCAGTCCTTCGGCTGGTAAGCCCTCGCCTGCCCGATCGCTTCCACACCCGCGCCATGCACGGAAAGAAAAAGCGCCGATCCTTTCACCGGCCCGTTCGTTTGCGGCGCCACCGCGTAATATTGCAGACTGCCGTCTATCTCACTGGTAAACGTGCTGCTGTATTGATCCCCCGGCGCCACCGCTTCCACCGCGATCTCCGCTTCATCCAGTATTTTGTTTTTATCGAGCAGCGCAAGATGGCAAACCGGTTTCCCCACCGTATTCACAGCGCCGGCATCAAAAGAGAAAGGCACTTTTCTGGACGACATGGGAGGGATGGAAGGCAATGCAGCAGTGATCTCTTTTCCGGCCAGCGCAGCACGCATCCGCAGCCCTTTCCATTCCTTGTTGGTGCTGTTGATCACTACCACCGCGCCTTGCATTGTATCCGGCGTTTGCCCCGTAACGATGGCCGGCATGGTAGGGTCTTCCGTTACCAGTTGCAGCGGCTTGCCGGGAAAACGGAGGCTGGCGGTGATCATGGCGCCGCGCACATAGATCTCGTTCAGTCCTTTTTTCAGCTGCACCGGGATGTACAGCCATCCTGATCCGTAGGGATCGCCGGTATGCGGGATGCCGTTGAAATATAATCCGCTGTTGCCTTTGATATGCAGTAAGGCCGGGCGCGCGCGGTCGGATGAATAGGTCAGGTAAAAATATCCGCCTCTCCCGAAACCCCATCCCCTGCCACCTCCGCGGCGGACGAGGCGTTGGGCGCTGTCCGCTTTTACGGCCTGCCATTGCAGCGACGGCGCGAAAGACGCACCTTCCACCGGTGTTTTCAGCTGGTTCGTATAAAGCTGGTAAGCGAGGTGGTCTGTATACACCGCCTCTCTGCCATAACGTTGCGGAGCGGCCACAAATAAAGCCTCCGTGAACGGAAAGGTATCCTGGGAAAAAGCCGGCACTGCAAGGCAGCATTGCAGGAAGGCCAGCAAGTATTTTATTTTATTCATGCCATGAAGATTCAATCGTGCGAGAACTCTCTCACCCTTACCTTTTTACGGCTGGTCTTGAACTCCTTCACTTTGTTTTCCATGACCAGCGAAACCGCGCCGATCAGCTCCGCATGATGACCAAGCGTGGAAATGGCCAGCTTGGTGTTGGCAGCAAGGCGGGGAATGCTGTGCTCATTCAAAGCCTGCTGCACCGGCGCTTCCCATACCTTGCCGGCCAGCGTGCCCCTGCCGCTGAGTATCACAAATTCCGGGTTCATCAGGTGGATGAGGATCGCCACCGCTTTTCCGATATCATAACCTGTTTTCGACAGCAGCTCCACCACAAAGCGGTCGCCTTTGTGGGCGGCTTTTACGATCGCATCCCAATCCGCCTCCGGGTGCCCCGTGGGGAACTTCGCGCCCAGGGCGGACAGGCGGCCGTCCTTCAGGCCGTGCCCCGCTTTTTCGATCACCAGCAATAGGGAAGCTTCCGTTTCCAGGCAGCCGCTCTTGCCGCAGCTGCAGAGCTTGTTGTTATTGAAAAGAGGAATGTGGCTGAACTCGCCCGCAAAGCCATCATGCCCCCGGAACAATTCCCCGTTCAATATCATGCCCAAACCAATCCCCCACCCGATGTTCACCACCATGGCATTCTTCTTCTGCCGGGCGGCGCCGAAACGGAACTCCGCCAGTGCGATCAGGCTGGAATCATTATCAATGTACACCGGGATGTTCAGTTCGCTGGTCAGGTATTCAGTGATGGTTTTGCCGCCCGCATTCAGAAAAGAGTAGTTGACCCCTTTCTTGAAATCCACAAAGCCCGGCATGCCTATGCCCGCGCCAATGATCTTGTCTTTGCTGACGCCGGACTCTTTGATCACTTCCTGCATCTTTTCCTTTAAACGGACAATCGCTTCCGGGTTGTTGGTCAGCGGCAGCTCAAATTCCTTCACCTGCGCCACCGGGTTATTCTCAATGTCCATCAGCGCGATGCGTGTAAATTCCTGGTCCATTCCTACCGACAAAATATAAATGGCATCCGGCTTCAGCGCGTAAATGATGGGCCGCCGGCCGCCGCTGGAAGGGGCATAGCCCAGTTCGGCAATGGAGCCGTCCGCGATCAGATCATCTATTATTTTCAGTACATGGGGAATGCTTTTGCCCATACGCACGCTCAGGTCAGTAGATGACAGTTTGCCTGAAAAGTAAAATTCCCTTAAAGCCAGCGCTTTATAATAACTCTTATTAACCATAATTCACAAATCGCTATACATTGTTAGAAGAAACAGTGATGATCCGGAAAAAAGTTGCAAAAACTGAACGCAGATCAGCCAAAAATATCAATATATATCTGAAAAAAGATAAACCAGGCGGGCCGCCATGAAAGCGTCTTTGAAATCAGGTTAACGCCTGTCGCCAACGCCTCATCCGCCAATAATGGTATGAGATGTTGCTTCCGGTTGATGATGGTTAGATTTTATCGTTTGCCGCCAAACGGCTGCTGCTGCGTTTACACGAATGTAACAAACTTTTGAAAAAAAATAAAAAGTATTACACATTTTTTATTATCTCCCGGAACGCCTTATCAGCGGGGAGAAAAAATACTTGTTCATTTTCCGGTTGCCGGCGGCATCGCGCAAGCCCTACCTTTGGAAAAAATATAGGAATGCTTACCCACGAAAGGATGTACCAGGCGATTGTTGAAAGGGACGTAACCTTTGAAGGAACATTTATCACCGCGGTGAAGACCACGGGCATATTCTGCCGGCCCACCTGCACGGCCAGGAAACCGAAGCCGGAAAACGTAGAGTTCCTCCGCACGGCGGGCGAGGCCATACGCAAAGGATACCGCCCCTGCAAGATCTGTCATCCGCTGGAGAAGATCGGGGAAACGCCGGCTTTCATCCGGGATATTTTGCAGGAGCTGAACGCGGACCCGTCCAGGAAGTTCAGGGACGGGGACCTGCTTCAGCGGGGCGTTGAGCCGAGCAGGATCAGGAGATGGTTTCTCCGGAACCATGATATGACCTTTCACGCCTATCAGCGGATGCTGCGCATCAACGCCGCGTTCAGCAGGATACAGCACGGAGAGCCGGTGACCTCGGCGGCCTATGAAGCGGGATATGAATCGCTGAGCGGCTTCGGGGATTCTTTCAAAGCGGTCTTCGGCGTATCGCCTTCCAATAGCAAAAACAAACAGGTTATTCACATGACCCGGCTGGAAACCCCGCTGGGCACCATGTTCGCCTGCGCGGTGGAACAGGGCGTCTGCCTGCTGGAATTCACGGACCGCAAAATGCTGGAAACAGAACTGAACACCTTGTCGCGGTTACTAAAGGCAAACATCATCCCCGGCATACACCGGCATTTCGACCAGCTGAGGCGGGAGCTGAATGAATATTTTGACGGGAAACGGAAACACTTCACGGTGCCGTTGTTCATGCCGGGAACCCCTTTCCAGCAATCTGTGTGGGAAGCATTGCGGGCAGTGCCGTACGGTACAACGTCTACCTATAAACGACAGTCCGTCACCCTGAACAGACCGGAAGCGCCGCGGGCCGTGGCGCATGCCAACGGCATGAACCGGATATCCATCCTGGTGCCCTGCCACCGGGTGATCGGCGAAGACGGCAGCCTCACCGGCTATGGCGGCGGGCTGCACCGGAAGCAGTGGCTGCTGGATTTTGAGCGGTCGAACGCGGCGGATAACGATCTGCCCGATAGCAGCTCGTGACCGTTCCAATCTGCCGGAACAGCTCATCCGGGAGCCGGCCTGATATCCCGCAAACAAAAAAAGGCAGCCTTTTAAGCTGCCTCTTCATATTACATCAAAAAAACTTACACTTTATAATACTGCTCCCATCCTTTCCTCGGCGGCGGTCCCACGAGCAGGTCGTTCGCATGTCTGTTATTGGTGATCACCTTT
The DNA here is from genome assembly GCF_007992715.1 of Chitinophaga cymbidii. Taxonomy (GTDB): domain Bacteria; phylum Bacteroidota; class Bacteroidia; order Chitinophagales; family Chitinophagaceae; genus Chitinophaga; species Chitinophaga cymbidii. Next base: position 2,628,538 of record NZ_BKAU01000001.1, on the reverse strand, counting down.
TTCGCGCGGTCGAATTCCAGCTTTTCACCCGTCCATTGCGCAAGCACCCCGAGGCAGAAAACCTGGCTCAGCGGCCCGGCGATCGCAAACGGTGAGCGCGTCTGCTCAGCGCCCTTGCAGGCTTTCAGGAAGTTCGCAAAGTGATTGGAAGGGCTCTTCGGCACTTCAGGCAGCTTGCCTGCCATCTCTTTTGCTTTCTCTTCCGGGATGATGGACAGCGTGCTGGCGTGCGAGCCGCCTTTGAAGGTCAGGTCTTTTCCGTAGATGATCTTGCCGGGGTTGAGCTTCGCGGGCTTGATAGCGCCCGTGCTCGGCGGCGGGATGTTCGGGTCCAGGCCGGATACGCCATATCCTTTGGGGATCGGCGGAAGGTTGTCCACCCCATCATACCACTTCACTTCCAGCGCGGGCATATTGCCGCGTTCGGGGAATTTGAAGGATAAGGTGGTAGACATCGGGTAGAAGAAATCATTATGACCGGATAATTTCAGCGGCGCTACTTCGTAAGGCAGGCCCAGGTCCAGGAACTGATGCGCGGTATCCAGGATGTGCGCACCCCAGTCGCCCAGCGCGCCCATACCGAAATCGTACCAGCAGCGCCATTGACCGTTCACAAAATCCTTGTTATAGCTATGCCCCTGCGTGGCCATCTGCCAGATGTCCCAGTTCAGGGTAGACGGAACAGGCTGTGCCGCCGGGAATGATTTAATGTTGGGGTCCCATCCATGCCAGCGGCGCGGTGAGTTCATATGCGCGGTGATAGCGGTCACATCTTTAATGATGCCGGCATCCACCCAGGCCTTGAATTGAAAATAGTTCGCCTCGGAATGTCCCTGGTTGCCCATCTGGGTCACTACCTTGGGATGTTTCTCCGCTGCTTTCATCATCAGCTCCACTTCATTGAACGTGCGCGCCATCGGCTTTTCCACGTACACGTGCTTGCCGAGGCCGATCGCCATCATGGTAATAGGGAAGTGGGAAAAATCCGGCACACCAACAGATACCGCTTCTATCTGGTTCCCCATCTTGTCGAACATCTGCCGGAAGTCCTGGAACCGCGGCACGTCCGGGAACATCTTCAGCACTTCCTGCGTGTGCGGCGCGCCCATGTCCACATCGCAAAGCGCAACAATATTGGCGAGGCCGGTCTTGTACAGGTCTTTGATGATCTCGCCGCCGCGGTTACCGATGCCGATGCAGGCCAGGTTCACACGCTCATTGGGACCAGCCAGCTTTACATTGGCCATCAGGATGCCGGGAGTGGCCGCAGCAGCAGAAGCCAGCATGGCTTGCTTTAAAAACGACCTTCTTGAATACTCATTATTCATTTCGTGATTGTTTATAACTATGGAATTCCAAAATACAAATTTATCAGTACCGCGCTGTGGACCGTCTTTTGATGAGCCTCGATTGCAGCACTACATTATTATTATCCCCCGCCAGCGTTCTGTTCTTTTTATTAATGATGTTGAACAGCTCCTTCGCGGCCGTTTCCCCGATGTCGAACGCCGGCTGCGTGATGGTTGTCAGCGAAGGATTCAGCAGCGCCGCCGTATGCAGGTTGGAAAAGCTGATGATCTTGATATCGTCCGGTATCTTTAACCGCATCTTTTCACAAACGCGGTAGCATACAACGGCCAGCTTTTCCACCGAAGCGAAAACGCCATCCGGCTTTTCAGCTACCAGCATCTTTTGTATCAGTTCGAACGTTTCATCGTTGTCGTTCGTGCACTCCAGCACCAGCGGCACTTTCTGCGCGGAGTATTGCTGCAATGCCTCCAGGTACCCGTTCATCCTCACTTTCCCCACCGGGATATTTTTATGGACCTGCAAGTAAGCTATTTTTTTACATCCCGCTTCAATTAGATGATGAGTGGCGAGGACGCTGCTTTCATGATTGTCAGACGTTACCTTCACATTGCTCACACACTCGCTGACCCGGTCGAACAGCACCAGCGGAATGCCGCTGCTGTTCAGCTCTGCCAGGTGATGGCTGTCGTTATCCTCGCTTGACATCGACAACAATACACCATCTACTCTCCCGCTTGCCAGCGTATTGATGAACGATACTTCCAGCTCGTGATCTCCATGCGTAAAATGCAGTAATATATGATATCCCTTCTCCTGCGTTACCTTTTCAATTCCGCTGATCACGAGTGAAAAAAAATCATTCACCATATCCGGTATCACCACTGCGATCATCTTTGTTTTCTGTCCCCGCAATCCGCTCGCATTCGAGTTAGGCTGATAATTTAAACGTTTGGCCAGGTCAAAGACCCTTTTCTTCGTTTCCCCGCTTATCTCATGACTATCCCTCAATGCGCGGGATACAGTAGATATGGATAAGTTCAATTCCTTAGCCAGGTATTTAATATTTATCTTACTCATGTGAAGGCCTCCCTTCCGGTTTTATAAAATATGATTATTAGTTTGTACTGCCAACAAAAGCGCTTTCTTTTCACGCAAACGTTTCCGTAAATAAATGAGTAAAACTGCGACAACGTTCATTCTTTTTCATAAGTTAACGCCCGATTTAAGTTGATCCACGCATACAAACCCGTTGTCAAAACCAAAATTACAGCATGAAGATACAGTTGTCTACCGTATAAATGATTTCGCTCTGCAGTATAAATGATTCCGCTTCAAAATAACAGCAAAAGCAGGAAGCATCAAGACCATACCCGGAATTTCCTTTAACTGGTAAAGGAGCAGCATCTTATTCTCTGAACTTATTGTGTACGTCGCACAGTACGGGCATACCATGTCCCTCATCACCTTTTAATGATTGATTTAACCAATGTTATGAACACTGTACAAACATTCACCAGGGCTCCCCTCAGATATCGCGCATATTTGAGGGCCTCCATCGGCGTTATCGGCTGCCTGTGCCTGTCCCTGACCGGCTTTGCAGCACACGTAGCCGACACAACAACTGTACCGGAAGACACCATTATCCGGGTCTTTAATGGCCAGCAACGGAAACATGATGTGAGCGGTGCATTTTCGCAGATCAACGGCAGAGCCGTTGAAAACAATCCTGTGATCAACAACGAGAACAGAACGCAGGGCCTGCTGCCGGGGCTTTTTGTAATGCAGAACAACGGCGAGCCCGGCGATGAAGGCGCCTCGCTGCTGGTACGCGGCAAGCGTACCTTCAGAAGCAATGCCCCCGTTGTGCTGGTAGACGGCGTGGAAAGAAGCATGGACCTCCTGGACCCGAACGAAATAGCGTCCATCACCGTGCTGAAAGACGCCGCAGCCACCGCGCAGTACGGCCTGAGAGGCGGCAACGGCATCATCCTCGTTACCACCAAACGCGGACAGGAAGGCGAGATCAAAATTTCCTTCAACGCGCGCGCAGGCATGAAAACGCCCACCACCACACCGAAGCTGCTCAACTCATTCCAGTACGCAACGCTGTACAATGAAGCGCTGACGAATGATGGAGCAAGCCCCCGCTACTCCGCGGAAGACCTGGACAAGTATGAAAAGGCTTCGCGCGGGATCTATGAGAACGAGCTGGACCGCTACCTCTATCCGGACATCAACTGGTACGATGAATATGTAAATAAATCCACCTGGCAGCAGCGTTACAGCCTCAACATCAACGGCGGCAACAAGAACGCGCGGTACTTTATCTCCGCGGGATATACCAGCAACAGCGGCTTGTACAAAGTTGACAAAGCTGCCAATACCTATAATACGAATGCGGACTTCAACCTGATCACCCTCCGCTCGAATGTGGACATCAACGTTAACAAACGTTTCTCCCTTGCGCTGGACATTGCGGGAAGGCAGGAGCAACGCACCTATCCCGGTTCGCGTACAGATGCTTCCCTGCGCGTGTTCCGCGCCCTGTATAAAACCCCGCCCAACGCATTCCCCGTTTTTACACCGGACGGCTACCTGGGCGGCACCAAAGATTACAAGGACAACCCCTACGGCCTGCTGAACAACCAGGGATACTCGCTGTATTATGTACGCAGCATGTTTGCCACCTTGCGCGCAAAACATGATCTCGACTTCATCACAAAGGGCCTGGTGCTGAAAGGCAACGCCTCCTTCGACAGCTGGTACGATCAGAATACCAACCGCAGCAAAAGCTTCAAGGTATACGACCTCCGCCAGTCCAACGGAGAAGTGGAATACCTGCCGGACGGCAGCATCCGGTATGTGGAAACAGGTTCCAACACCCAGATGTCCAGCGGCGTTGAATACCCTTCCACACAACGCATCTTCACCGGCGACCTTTCGCTGAACTACGACCGCACCTTCGGCCGGCATGCCGTTACCGCGTACGCCGCGGTGATGCAGCGGATCATCTCCTCGGAAAATAACGGGAACATTCCGCGGGCTTACCTCGGCACGAACGGCAGAGTTTCTTATGCTTTCAACAACCGTTATCTCGCTGAATTCAATTTCGGCTACCAAGGTTCCGAGCAATTGCTGCCCGGCCATAAATTCGGCTTCTTCCCCGCTGTTTCCGTGGGCTGGGTGGTGTCTGATGAAGATTTCCTGAAGGATAACCAATGGGTGAACTTCCTGAAGCTCCGCGCCTCCCACGGCATCACCGGCAACGACGATCTCGGCGGCTACTTCATCTGGTACCAGAAATACCAGGGCGCCGGCGGCGTGAATTTCGGATGGACCTCCCTGGGTTACACCGGCTGGAACGAAACGGCATTCGCGCTCAACAACGTTACCTGGGAAAAGGTAAAGAAAACCAACGTAGGGCTGGACGCCGCGCTGATAAAAAACAAAGTAAATCTGTCGTTCGACTGGTTCTATGAAAAGAACAGCGACATCATGATACAGCCCGCCTTGCCGAATATCATGGGCATCCGCTTTCCCGACTTCCCCATCGGCGTGATCGAAAACAAAGGCTTTGATGCGATGATCGGGTATACGGACAGGATCGGGAAACTGGAATTTACGCTCAGCGGTGTGGTTTCACATGCAAAGAACAAGGTGCTGAACAGAGGGGAGGAAAAGCCGCGGTACGACTACCAGACCCGCACCGGGCGCCCGCTGGACGCTATCTACGGGCTGGAAGCCATCGGCCTTTTCCAGGATCAGGATGAGATCGACGCCAGTCCAAGGCAAACATTCGGCGTGGTGCAGCCCGGTGATATCAAGTACAGGGACCAGAATGGCGATAGCGTGATCGATGCGTACGACGAAGTATTCCTGGGGCAGGGCAACATGCCCACCCTGCAATACGGCGCGGGCCTCGGGCTGAAGTACGGAGGTATTGACCTGAACGTGCTGTTCACCGCCAGCCGCGGCACCATGCAGAACATGACGGGCGAAGCCGTATGGGAGTTTCACGACAACGGCACCGTACGCGAGCATCACCTCGGCCGCTTCAACCCGGAAGATCCCAACAGCTGGGCCGGCGCTACCTATCCGCGCCTCTCGCTCGCGAACAAGGCCAACAACCAGCGCACCTCTACTTACTGGCTGAAAGACGCCAACATCCTGAGGCTCCGGACGCTCGAGATCGGCTACACCTTCCCGGAAACCCTCGCCGCAAAAATCAGGATGGATAAAGTCCGGATCTACGCCAGCGGCTACAACCTGTTCACCTGGTCGTCCACCGACCTGATGGACCTCGAAGCCCGGTCCAGCCACTACGTCACATATCCCATCCAGCGGATCATCAACGGCGGCATTCAAGTAACCTTCTAAACTTTTTCCTGTAATGAAAAGAATCATACTCTTTATAGCTGTTATGGCAACGGGATGGATGTACGGCTGCAAACGCCCGCTGTATGTGGTTCCCGTGGAATTCAAATCGGCGGAATACGTCTTCTCCGATTCCGCGCGGGCCGAGTTCTTCATGAACAACGCCTACACAGATCTTCCGGCGGACGTATCCAACAGCTTCAACTGGCTGGACGGTAATGCCATGCTGGCATCCGCTTCAGACGAAGCCATGCATATCTCCACGAACAAAACTTCTCCTTCCGCCGCGCAACGCATGAGCGCGGGCAACTGGAATCCTTCCAACATGCGCTACTACCGCGCCAGCGACGGTGCGGGAGAGATCGGCTCCTGGCTGAAATGGGGCGGCTATCACGGTAACCGCAAGGCCAATACCGCCATCAAGAACCTCCACCTGCTGCCCACCACGGTCAGCGAAAGATACCGGAACCGGCTGATGGGCGAAGCCCTCTTCCTGCGGGCGCTGCATCACTGGTTCCTGTTCCAGAAATGGGGCGGCATTCCGGTAGTGGACAAATCCTTTGAAGCGTCTGACGATGTGCTGGTGCCCAGGAATTCCGTTCGCACAGTAGTGGATTTCATCACCCGTTCCTGCGATGAAGCCGCCGCCCTCCTGCCGGATGAATCTTACACGGAACCTACCGAAGTAGGCCGCGCGGACCGCGGAAGCTGTATGGCGCTGAAAGCTAAAGTGCTGTTATATGCCGCCAGCCCGCTCTACAACCGCGCGGGCGACGACTCGCTCACCTCCTACGGGAATGTGGACGCGGGCCGCTGGGCCCTCGCAGCAAAAGCAGCGCAGGACGTGGTAGACCTCGGATGGTATCAGCTTTATCAACCCACCGCTGACGGCGCCAGGAATTATAAGGAATACTTTAACGAATGGGGCGCGGGCAACGGCAACCGCGAATTCATCTTCGGCAGGCTGAGAACGCCCAACCGCGATACGGAGAACGACAACTTCCCCGCCGGCTTCACCAACGCGAAAGGCGGCACCTGCCCCTCGCAGGACCTGGTAGACGCCTACGAGATGAAAGACGGCACCCTGTTCAGCTGGGACGATCCCGCGCAGGCCAAAGATCCTTACCTGGACCGTGACCCGCGTTTCTACGCCAGCATCATCTACAACGGCGCCAAATACGCCAAGTTCGCCAACAAAAGCAACTACACTTTCCAGACCTATACCGGCGGTGAAAATGCGCAGGGCCTGGCAAAGACCGAAACTTCCTACTACCTGCTGAAGTTCACGGACTACGCCAACGTGAACCCCGCGGGGAACTCGGGCAACGCCTATCATAACTGGTCTTATTTCCGGTATGCGGAAGTGCTGCTGAACCTGGCGGAAGCAGGCAATGAAGCAGGTGGCCCCGCTTACGTGGTACCCGCCTCCAACAACCCGCTCACGCCGGTAATGGCGCTGAACCTCGTGCGCGCACGCGCGGGCATGCCGGATGTGGAAACCTCTTTCGCCAACCGCGGCATCGCGCTCACACAGGAAAACCTCCGCGCACTCATCCGCAACGAACGCCGCATTGAGCTGGCATTCGAGAACCAGCGCTACTTCGATGTGCGCCGCTGGATGATCATCGAAGACCTGCCGCAGTTCATCAGGGGATGCATGATCACGAAAGAAAGCGACGGTTCCTTCACCTATGATCCGGATGTGCGGGTGGAAAACAAAGTGTTTGAAGAAAAACACTACTTCTTCCCCATTCCGCAAACAGAAGTGAACCGTAACCCGAACATGCGCCAGAACCCGGGCTGGTAAGTAACCTTAAATCTCAGAAAGATGAAAAAACTGTTATCAATTATCATACTGCTGCTCTTTTGCCTGCCGGAACTTTTCGCGCAGAGCAGGGAGATCACGGGCAAAGTGGTGGACGACGCCGGCGAAGTGCTGATAGGTGCGAACGTCATGGAAAAAGGCACGAACAACCGCGCCATCACCGACCCCGACGGAAGGTTCAAGCTGACCGTTTCCGGCAACACGGGCATCCTGCAAATATCCTACATCGGGTATGTAACACAGGAACTGCCCATTAAAAACATTTCCAACTTTAACATCAGGCTGGCTTCGGACGCTACGAAGCTGGGCGATATTGTGGTAGTGGGCTACGGCACACAAAAGAAAGCAAGCGTAGTAGGCGCCATCTCGCAGGTGGATGCCGAAGAGCTGCAAAAATCATCCACGCCCAACCTTACGAATGCCATCGCCGGCCGTGTGTCCGGCGTGGTGACCATCATGGGCGCCGGCAAGCCGGGCAGCGACAATGCCGAGATATACGTGCGCGGTATGGCTACCACCAACACCACCGCACCGCTGGTACTGGTAGACGGACTGGAAAGAGAATGGCGGCAGATCGATCCGACGGACATTGAAACATTCTCCGTATTGAAAGACGCCTCCGCCACCGCGGCCTACGGCGTACGCGGCGCGAACGGCGTGATCCTCATCACCACCAAACGCGGCATCAAAGGCCGGCCGGTATTGAGCCTGTCCACACAAGCCGCCGTACAGGAAGCGATCCGCATTCCCGAATACCTCGGTTCTTACGACTTCGCCATGCTGACCAACGAAGCGCTGAAGAACGAAGGCAAACCGGCCGAATATTCCGCAAGCGACCTCGAGCATTACCGCCTCGGCAATTCCCCGTACACGCACCCCGATAATGACTACTACCGTGATTTTGTAAGGGACGGTTCCTGGCAGCAAATGTCCAACCTCAGCGTAAGAGGCGGCAACGAAGTGCTGGGATATTTCATCTCCGCCAACCATCTTCACCAGGAAGGGCTGTATAAAGAAATACCCAACTCCCGGTATGAAACCAACTCCAACTTCGAGCGCTTCAGCTTCCGCTCGAACCTGGACTTCACCGTGAACCCTACCCTGAAAGTAGGTGTAGACCTGACGGGACGATTTGAAGTAAGGAAGCAGCCGAACTTCGGGGAAGACCTGTTCGACAAGCTCCGCAGGCTCCCTCCCAACTGGGCGCCCTACATCAACCCGGACGGCTCCATCGGCGGGCGTTCCGACGAAACACGCCTGTCCCCCTACGCCCTGCTCTCGCAGTTCGGCAACCGCAACCGCAACACCAATGTGCTGGAAGGCGCGTTCAAGGCTACGCAGGACCTGGGCATGTTCATTAAAGGGCTGTCCTTCCGCACCCTCATCGGCTTCAACAGCAACTATGAATCCCGCAGGGATATTGTGGAGAAACCGGAACTGTGGGAATACACGCGCTTCGGTGACTACATCCTCAACAAATCTCCCACCGAGCTGTCCATTTCCACCGGCAAAGGCCCCGGCAGGCGCAGGCAATCCTTTGAGGGCGCTTTCAACTACAACCGCGCCTTCGACGATCATGCCGTTACCGGTATGATACTTTACCAGCAAAGCCAGTACTTCGATGAAGGCAGGATACCCACCGGTTATCTCGGATGGGTAGGCCGCGCCACCTACGCATACCGCAGCAAATACCTCTTTGAAGTGAACGCCGGCTACAACGGTTCCCGGCAATTCGATCCCAGCCGGCGGTTCGGCTTCTTCCCGGCTGTGTCTATGGGCTGGGTGCCGTCGGAAGAAAGATTCTGGAAAGACAACATTCATTTTGTGAATTACCTCAAGATCAGGGGATCGTATGGCGAGATCGGGAATGACAAGATCGGCGACTTCAGCTACCTCTATGAGCAACGGTACATTTATGCGCCGAATGAAGACGGATGGAAATATTTCTGGGGAGAGAATCCCAATTCTGAAAGAGGGATCATTGAAGGTCAGCCCGGCAACGCCTTCGTGACCTGGGAAAGAGCCAAAAAATCCAACATCGGCTTTGACGCAAAAATGATGAACAGCAAGATCTCCGTTACGGCGGACGTGTTCCTCGAAAAACGCCGGGACATCCTGGCCATCCCGTATTCCATTCCCCTGCTGTTCGGCATGAACAACCCGCAGAACGATACGAGAAAGGACGGGCAGGGATTGCCGCCGGAAAACATCGGCCGCGTGACCAACAAGGGCATCGATTTTGAAGTCAGCTATAACGACAAGGTCGGCGCATTCACCTATTTCATCAAAGGTAATTTCACCTTCGCGCGCAACGTCATTGAACGGATCGATGAAGAGGGCAAGCGGTACGACTGGCAAAGGATCGAAGGCAAGCAGATCGGTCAGCATTTCGGGTTGACGGACATGGGGCTGTATTCCCGCAATGACTTTGAGCAGGACGGCAACGGCGAGCTGCTGCTCGAAGGCGGTTTCCCCGTGCTCAAAAAAGATATCGCCATTCCTTCCTTTGGCGTGGTATATCCCGGTGATATCCGGTATAAGGACTTGAACGGCGACGGCATCATAGACAGCTATGATGTGGGCGCCATCGGCAAAGGCAAGGTGCCGCAGCATATCTACGGCATCTCCTTCGGCGGCAGCTACCGCAATGTGGATGTCAACATCCTGCTGCAGGGCGCCGGCGGAGCGGACATGTATTTCCGGGAAGATGCGGTATGGGAATTCTTTGCGCTCGGCAAAGTGATGCAGCATCACCTCGGCAGGTACAACCCGGACGATCCTTCCTCCTGGGATAATGCCACTTATCCGCGCCTTCATCCGAGCGAAAACACCAACAACCACCGGAAATCCACCTACTGGCTGTATTCCCGCAACTACATCCGCCTGAAGAATGTGGAAGTAGGATACAACCTGTCCAAAGCCATGCTGTCAAAGATCAAAATATCCAGCGCAAGGATATTCGCCAACGGCACCAACCTGCTGACCTTCGACGACATGCTGAACTGGGACCCTGAATCGGGCAGCGAAACAGGTAATTCATACCCGCAGTTCAGAACCTGGAATTTCGGCATCAGGGTTTCCCTGTAACATTTAAAACGATCAATTATGCACCGGTTAAAATATTTACTGCTTCTCCTGCTCTTCTCCTGCACCAAAGACGGAGCGGGCCTGCTGGACAAAGCGGAATCAGGAGATCTCAATGAAGACAGGGTGTTCTCCAACGCGAAGTACACCAAGGAATTCCTGACGGACATCTACCGCCGCATTCCTTACGGATGGGATAACAACGTATACCTGGACGCCGCTACGGACGACGGCGAATCACGGCCCTGGTGGGGTTGGGTGAACAACGTACATGTGGGCGCCTACAATCCCACGAGCCTGCCGGACAAGTTCAAGCGCTGGGCGGACTACTATGCCGCTATCCGCGCCTGCAATCTTTTCCTCAGCAAGATCGACAATGTGCCGCCCGATCCGGAGCAATACATGAGCGATGAAGAGATACGCACCCGCCTGAAATACGAAGCACTCTGCCTCCGCGCATTTTACTATGCGGAGCTGGTACGCTGGTACGGCGGCGTGCCCATCATTACCAAAGTGCTGCAACGCGATTCACCCGAATTGTACTCCGCCCGCGCCAACCTGGCGGAAGTAAAAGAGTTCATCCTCGCGCAATGCGACACCGCGGCGGCGCATCTCCCGGCCCGGCAAACGGGCATCGATTACATGCGTGTGACCAGCGGCTTCGCCAAAGCCATCAAAGCGCGTTTGCTGCTGCACCTCGCCAGCCCGCTGTTCAACGGCACCACCTCCGGCCCTGCCAGCCCCTGGTCATGGGGCGACTACGATGTGAACCGCTGGAAAGAAGCGGCGGACGCCGCCAAAGCGGTGATCGACCATACGGACGAGAACGGCGCGCCCGTGTACAACCTCGTGGTGAAAACAGAAGCGAACAACTATTTCGGTTCCAAGAACTCCTACCCCGGCTCCTACAAGGCAATGGGCTGGTTCAATGTTTTCATCACCCGCGTAAACCCGGAGATCATCCTCAGCTATGGTAAAAAAGGCATGACGAACGAGCTGGATAAATGGCAGCTGCCCGGCGCGATGCAGAAAGCGGGAGACGCCTCCTACACCCTGCCCACCTACAACTACGCCGCCTGCTTTGAAACAAAAGAAGGGTATCCTGTTTACCAGACCGATGACTATGGCGTTCCCTTACTCGACGGCAACGGGCAGTTCCTGGTGAATCCCGCTTCCGGCTTCGATCCGCAGCATCCCTACGAAAACAGGGATTCCCGTTTCTATCACTCGCTCTGGTACAATGGCTCCAGGTTCGGCGGCGTAACGTTCAACCCCTGGCGCAGTGAAGACGGCTCCCTCGGTCAGGAATACCTTACCGGGTACGGCCATACCGGCCTCTTCCTCCGCAAGTTCATGGACCCGAAGAACATCTCGCTGAACAACGGCGTAACCGGACAAACCAATCATAACTTCCCGCTGTACCGTTTCGTGGAAATGCTGCTGAGCTACGCCGAAGCGCTCAATGAATATCTGCCGGACGGCGCCGCCCGCACGGAAGTGATCAGCGTGCTCGACCAGATCAGGGAAAGAGCGGACATGCCGGACGTAACGGAAACATTTACAAAAAATGGATGGAATGTGAACGACCAGCAGCAGATGCGCAAGTTCATCCGCAACGAACGCAGGATAGAGCTGGCATTTGAAGAGCACCGCTTCTTCGACATCCGCCGCTGGCTCATCGGGGAACATACGCAGAAAGTGGTGTATGAGCATGATATATTCAAAAAGCTGGACGGGACCTTCGAATACACGATCAAGGTATGGGAAAGACGGGTGTTTCAACCCCGGCACAACCTGCTGCCGCTGCCGCAGTCAGAAGTGAACAACAATCCAAACATGCAGCAAAATCCCGGCTGGTAACCTTTAAATATTAAACAGATGAAAAAGATATTGCTATTATGTGTACTGGCGCTGGCTGCCTTCAGCAGCTGCAAAAAGGACGATCTGTTCGATAAATTCGTGCCCGAAGTGCTGTTCTATGAAAATGACCGGGTGGAAAACGCTGACTTCGTGTCAACCACATTGAGCGGCGGCGACAGCGAATGGACGGTTAAAGCGCGCGTCAGCGCACCCATGAAGCTGAAGGAAATAAAGCTGTACAGCAACGATGCGCTGCTGGAAACTTATACGGACTTCCAGCTTGCACCGAATGTGTATAATCTCAACTACGCGCTGTCCGGCATATCGCGGCAAACAATCGTAAGAGTAGATGCGGTGGATGCGGATAACAAACGCACCAGCCGGACGTTTACGATCAATGTTACGCCTTAGATGAATAAGGGTTGAGTAAGTAAAAGGGCTGACCAAAAAATAATGGTCAGCCCTCTTTGTTTATTACTGCTATGTCTTACTCCACCATCTGCGTAGCCCCCTCTCCTTCAATATCCGTAATAACAGATTGCCTGTTCAGCAGCAACGCGGTCTGCGATCTGGCAGTCGTCCATTTACCCAGTGAAACGTTGTATACACCGCCCATCAGGTTGAAGTATTGCTGGCCGCCGTTGTACTTGAGCGCAAGCGTGTTGGAGCCGGACATGAAATAAGGCTGGTCCTCAAGCGTGATGGGATTCTTCACATCATACCAGTCGGTATTCGTGATGAAATACCCTCTCGGCGGCGGGCCCGGCGTGTACAGGCTGCCCCCGGTGGAAACGAAGAGCACGTCTACCGGTTTTGAATCCACAGTGATCGCGGAGTCCGCAAACACTGCAACGCCGGAAGCGTTGCCGCTGTTGGGGAACAGGCCGGTGGTAGGATTGCCGAAAGCGTCGCCGCCCTGCACGGTATAGTCGAAAGACCTGATCCAGTTGGAGCTGGCGATGCTGGTAGATTTGGAGCCATTGATCTTTTTACCGGAGCCGCCCACATAGAAGAAAGTACCTTTCGCGGCGAAGCCTTCGTACAAACTGAATTTGAAAGTACGCTTGCCGCCAGTGGCCCATCCCTGTATCGGGTGGCCTGCCGGCGTAGAGGCATTGGCGTTACCGGTCACCACTACGGCATACGGCGTTGCGGCAAAGTCGATGTCTTCCGTAGCCATCATCTGCACGTATTCGTAGTTACCGTCGCCGCCGTCCAGGTCGCTCATAAAGCCGGTGATGATCACCGGCGTTTTCACCACTTCCGAGCCGAGCACTACAATGTCTTCGCTGGTGCGAACGCGGAGGTGCGGCACCAGGGAGTCTTTATCGTTCAGTGTATTGAAAACAACACTGTAATAGTTGGCATTGAAAGGCGCCTGTGTTTCCGCAAATTCGGCATCCGCTTCTGTATGCAGGATGATCTCCCCGAAACCGTCGTTCATCACTTTCTCGCCCGCCAGCTTGTCCCCCGGCTTGGGCAGCGGGTTAAAACCACCTTTCACCAGCACTACAAAAGTGCTTTCATATCTTTCCGGGTCTGCCAGCAGCTGGCTGGAACGTACCAGGTTCAGCGGAATGTTGACGCCGGAAGCCACTTTCTTCACGGCTGTAGCGGGAACGCCGGTGAGCTGCAGCATGCCGTTCACTCTTTTCAATACCGCTCCGTCAACAGTCACTACCACCGAATCGCCGGGCACATAATTCGCCGCGTCCGCGCCGATGTTGATCGCAATACCGCGGAGCTGCGAAAGGCGGCGGCGGTCCTGGATCAGCAGCAATCCTTCGGGCATGTTGCCGCCGGAGTGATCGGATACTACCACGCCGGTGAGCTGCGTAGCGCCGATCATGTTCTGTGTGGTGAGCGTTACATCGCTGCCTCTGTAGAGGTTCCTGATATCGTACGTAGCCATGAACGGGCTTAATTGTCCGCCGGGATAAGTATTATCGGTTTCACAACCCCACAGCGTGACCAGCGACAGCAAAAGAGAAAAATATATTGTTAGTTTTTTCATTGCCTGTTTTTTTAGACTGTTATTGTTTTTGCCACCATACTTCGGTAGAGATCACATCCGGCCCCTGCGCCGCTACCGCGGCTTTATAATTGGTAGGGTTGGTAGATTGCACATATACCGGGTAAGTCATCCTTGCGGGCATCACGCCATTATTCCGCAGGCCGGGGCCTTTCGGCAATATGGGATGGCCGGTGCGGCGGTATTCAAACCATTGCTGCATATCTACAAAGAACAGGGCGTAGTATTTCTGCAGATGGATGCGTTCCATCTTCTCGTCTTCCGTCATACCCTCCTGCCAGTCGATATCCGCATCCGCCAGGTATTCTTCGATGGGCTTGTCGTAGTCCGGCAGCCAGAGCTTGATACTCGCTTCCGTGCCAGCCTTGTAGAAATCGCCGGCGGACCCGCTGATCCAGCCTTTCACTGCCGCTTCCGCGAGGATGAACTGTATTTCCGCGTAGTTCAGGATCATGCCGGTGAGCGGCTCCGTTTGCATAGACGCTTTGGAAGTATTGGAATAGAAATAGGATCGCTTTTCGGGGTTCTGGCCGGGCGCGTAGCCGCTCGGGATGCCTACGTAAGAACCGCGGGAAGGCGCAATGGCCCACCTGTTGAAACCGTCCTTACCGTAATCCGGAATGTTGATGCGGGGATCGTTCCATTTTACCAGGTTGTCCAGGAAGAATTCGCCGAGGCCCGGAGAACGGAAGTCCTGCTCCCTTACACCGATGTACGGAGAAGCAAAAGGCCCGGCGCCGGTCCACCGCAGGATAGCGGATTCATCGTTACTGGAAATGATGGGGTAGGTGGACTTTTTAGTTTCCACGATCTCCTTGATCTTTTTGATACAGGTGTCGGAAACTTCCGCTTTACCGGAAAGGCGTAACAGCAAACGCAGGTAGAGCGAGTTGCCGAACTTGCGCCATTTGGTGTTATCGCCATAATACACCGGGTCGCTGTTAGGCGTCAGGTCGCCTTCCGCTGCGGCGAGCAGCGTGTTGGCCTTCTCCAGGTTGCTGAAGATGCCCATGTAGATATCTTTCTGACGGTCGAACTTCGGTTCAAACACCTCGCCTTCCCGTGCAAGATTGGACTCGGAAAAGGGAATATCGCCGTAGGTATCCGTGAGGATGGAATAGAGCCAGGACTGGCAGATCAGCGACACGCCCATGTAAGATTCATTCAGCACAACGCTGTCCGCTGCATATTTGTACATGTCCTTGAAGTTGGTCAGCTCCGAGTACAGCCCGTTGTAAAGGTAGTCCGCCCAGTTGGCGCGGAAGTCGTACCGGAACACCCTGCCTTCGGATTCGCTCATGTCCACCGTTACCTGCATCAGCTCATTGTTGAAGTTCCGGTTGCGCAGCATGTTATAGGTCATGCTGCTGACCATGGCCGGGGCCAGCATTTGCGCGGGCACCGCGAAAGGCGAGTTATTCGGGTTTGTATTGATCTCCTTGAAATCTTTCGTACAGGAAGAGACCAGCATGCTGAGCAATAGTACAGCGCCTGTAATCTTATTTATAATCTTCTTCATTTTATTCAAATTAGAATCCAAGAACTAAATTCACGCCGAACGTACGGGTAGAAGGGAACTGACCGATCTCGAAACCTTTTACGATATCGCTTCCGCTCAGTGTACCAAATTCCGGGTCGAACATCGGCCAGTCTGACCAGATAGCGAGGTTACGGCCATATACGCCGATGGTGGCGCGTTGCATGCCGATCCTTTTCAGCGCTGCTTTACCAAGGTTGTAATCCAGCCGCGCTTCCCTGAACTTGATGAAGTCCGTGCTGAAGGTGCTGCCTTCCGCATTGTCCGCGCCGTAGTGCGAGCGGTAGTATTCGTCAATGTCCATCGCGATCACATCGTTCTGACGGTATTTTCCGTCCGCATCCATGATCACGCCGTTACCGATGATGCCGTTGTAGCGGCCGGGCAGCGTTTTGGTGAGCTTGCCCTGCTCGGAGAACTTGTAATGCATCAGGGAGTGCGCTACCGCGCCGTATTGCGCATCGAACAGCAGGCTCAGGTTGAAGTTCTTATAGCTGAAGCTGTTGGTGAAGCCGATCTTCCATTTTGGGATGGTGTTGCCGATGTATTGCACATCTTCGCTGATCAGCGCAAAACCGGTTTTTGCGTCGTACACCACCTGTCCGTCCGGAGCCCTTACGTAGCCTCTTCCATACAGGTCGCCCATGCTGCCGCCTACTTTCGCTACCAGCTGTCCGCCGCCTACCCTGCCGGTTTGCAGTACAATGGAGCTGTCCGGCAGCTCGGTGATCCTGTTACGGTTGGCGGAGAAAACGATGCCGGTGTTCCAGGTAAATCCTTTGGAGGATTTGATGGGAGAGCCGTTCAGCGCGACCTCGATGCCCCTGTTATTTACATTGCCCGCATTGATCACCGCGCGGGTATAACCGGAAGAACGGTCCACGATGCGGTCCAGGATCTGGTCTTTCGTATTGCTGGTGTATATGGCGATGTCTGCGCCCATACGGCCTTTCAGCATCTTCACGTTCACGCCTGCTTCATATGCATCCGTTCTGAGCGGACGAAGATCCGGATTCGCTAATATAGAAGGGTTCTGCAGTGCGCCGCCGGGATACAGCGTGCCTGCCTGCTCGTAGTTGTATGCTGTTCTGTAAGCGGTAGTAAGACCGCTGCCCACGCTCGCCGCGGAGAAGCGGAGCTTCGTGAAGTCGAATGCTTTCGGCATTTTTACTACTTCAGATAATATGAAGCTCACATTTGCGGCGGGATAAAAGAACCCTGCATTCGTAGTACGTTCCGGCGTGGCCAGTGCGCTGTTCCAGTCCTGACGCGCCGTCAGGTCCAGGAAAAGGAAATCCTTATAACCCGCGGTGAACATCCCGTAAAAGCTGTTGATAGCGAGTTTGCTTTTCCAGGGCAATGTTACCAGCGGTCCCGCGGCATTCGCCATAATGTAGATGCCGGGATAGGTCAGGGAGTCCGCCCGCACTTCATCTTTATTATAATTGTTCCGCAGCATGCTTCCGCCGGCAGTGATGGAGAAGTCGAAATCCTTGTTTATTTTCTTCGCATACTTCAGGAGGAAGTCGCTGCTCATTTCCTGGGAGAAAATGCTCTGCGTGCGGTAGCTGCCGTTTTTCATCTTGGCGCCCGCGTCGAAGGGGCGTTTTTGCGCGCGCTGCTCATAGGTCATGTCCATAGAGGTGCGCACCATCAGGCTCAGCTCCTTGGTGAAATCGTAAGTAGCCTGCACGTTGCCCGTTACGCCGTGGCGGTTGGATTCGTTGAGGAATTCGTAGGCAATGGCATAGGGGTTCTCCGGATAGGAGCTGAACGGATACCTGATCTTCTGCCCTTCCTGGCCGTGCGTCCAGTAGTCCCTTAACCAGTCCGGGTCCGCATTCGGCTGCCAGAAGATGTACCAGTACATGATGGACTGGTTGCCGTAGCCCGCGCCCGGAAGGTTATCGCTTCGTTTATTCGTATAGTTTATTTTGGAGGAGATCCGCAGCTTGTCGTTCACTTTGGAGTTGACGGACATGGCCACGGTGTTCCTTGCATAGCCGGTGTTCGGCGTGATCCAGGTATTGCGTACATCTGTCACGGAGAAGCGTGCGGTGGTCCTGTCTGTTCCGCCGTCTACGCTGATGGTATTGGTGAAGGTTTCACCTGTCTGGAAGTATTTGTTGATCTTGCCGGGGTAGCCTACCCAGGGCGTTCTTTCCTTACCGACCGCCTGCAAATTCGGATCGTACTGGAAAAAGCTTTGTCCATCGAACTTCGGTCCATATGCAGAGCTGGTGCCGGAGGTGCTGGAACCGTCTGCAGACGCACCGTAAGAATAGTAATCCATGCCGTCCAGGCCCTGGCCGTATTCATATTGCAGGTCAGGCCAGCGGTTCACATCTTCTATGGAAGCGTTGGAGTTGATGGTAACGCCCAGCCCTTTCCTTTTGGAGCTGCCGGATTTGGTGGTGATGATGAGGGCGCCGTTCGCACCGCGTTCGCCATACAAGGCCGCGGCGCCGGGGCCTTTCAGCACGGTAATGGACTCAATGTCTTCCGGGTTGATGTCGTTCAGACCGGAACCGTAGTCCGCCGGCATGTTGTCGCTGCCCGTTCCGTAAATATCTTCACCGGAAACTGCGGTCCGGCGGGAACTGCCGCCGATCACCACACCATCCACCACGATCAGCGCTTCACCGCCGCCGGTCAGGTTGGTTTCACCGCGCAGGATGATCTTGTTGGAACCGGTAGGGCCCGAGTTGGAGCGCAGGAGGTTCAACCCCGCAACCTTTCCGGACAATGCATCCGTCCAGTTGCCGGACATGGCATTCGTCAATTCTTCGCCCTTTACCACGGTGGCGGCGTAGCCAAGCGCTTTCTCATCGCGTTTGATGCCGAGCGCGGTCACCACCACTTCATCCAGCGCCTTGGGATCCGGAGAAAGCTGCAGGTTCAGCACCTGCGTTTTGTCCACGGCCACTTCGCGGTGAAGGAACCCCAGGAAGGAAAACACAAGCACAGACTTGCCTTCCGGGAGCGTTAACATGTAGTTGCCGTTCTGATCGGTGATCGTTCCGCCTTTGCCGTTCTTGACTTTAATGTTCACACCAATCAGGGCCTCTCCTTTTTCATCGGTTACTTTACCGCGTACGATAACGTCTTCATAATTTGCGGCAACCTTTGTTTTCTCAGGTTTTGAAGCAACGGGATGCTTCCAGGCAGCCTTAACAGGTGCGATGCCAAAGGCACACAACTGCAGGCCGGTGATAAGTAGGAAAAATTGTTTCATGCAACGATGATTGTTAATGTAATGGTTATCCTGCGATAACAGTTTTAAACAGATTTCAGTGATAAGTTCATTCGTATGTAATCGCCCCATATAATGAATAGCAGCATTCAAGGGCGCAAAAATATAGGCGCATTATGAACTTTATGTTAAGCGATTATTATGTTTCGGAGAATTTAATTTTTGTTTAAAAAACTATCATGCTGACCAGGGAGACAGCATATTTTTCCATAACGTTCCTGTGGTCCGCGGGCATACGGCATGTACACGGTCACGGATGCAGCACATTTTCTGTAACACTTCGAGGTTCTTTGCCGTAGAGGATCATGCATTGATCCGGCACTGCAAGGCAAAAGGGTGTCGCTCTTTCATGGCATTGAATTTTGGTTTGAAAAGGCTTCAGCAGCCTGTATAACGGGAATTAATTTTTTTGACCGCTCCGGGCTGAACCGAATCCGGAGCCGGTGACGCCACCGTAGCCTGCACGAAAAATCCTGACTGTTGATACAACCGGCTTGTACGCCGGTCATTCGTGGAAACATTTGTTCTTTAATTCATCAAAGGGACTATGCTAAAGTAGAAGAAAAAACTAAATTAAACAAAATTTAATTTTAATTAACCGTTTTAAAGAAATAGTGAAATAATGTGAAAGTATTGAACAGATTTTGGTAAAATGTGATGACATCCGCCACAGTAAAGCATTCCATAGGCAAAAAAGGCAATGCGTCATTCTCTTTTGATAGTCCGTACCGTAATATAATGAAAGTTTTCGAAATTTTCCCTCACAGCTATTTATCCCCGCAAAAAACGGACAGCGGTTGTATCAAAACCGGACACTTGTTCGTTTCTGATAATGTATAAACCGTTATCATAAAAACAAGCTTTACACTGGCATTTTCTTGGCAGCCACCGGATCATGATTAAGAACTACCTCAAGATCGCCTGGAGGAACCTCCTGAAGAATAAAACATTCTCACTGATCAATATTGCGGGATTAAGCACCGGCATGGCAGTGGCGTTGCTGATCGGTTTGTGGATCAGGGATGAAGTGACGTTCAGTAAAAATCATGCGAATTACGACCGCATTGTAGCGGTCATGCAACACCAGACCTTCAACAATATAAAAGGCACGCAAACCGCCGTGCCCTACCTGCTCGGGCAGGAGATCCGTGAGAAATACGGCAGCGACTTCAAGCATGTGATCATGACTTCCTGGGTATATGAACATATACTGGCGCATGATAACAACGCGATATTCCGGGACGGCACCTACTTTGAACCGGGCTTCCCGGAAATGATCTCGCTTAAAATGCTGAAAGGCACACGCGCCGGTCTGAATGATCCCGCTTCCATCATGTTGTCCGCCTCCACGGCCAAAGCACTGTTCGGCGACGCGGACCCGATGGACCAGCTGATGAAGATCGATGACCGGATCAATGTGAAAGTGACCGGCGTGTATGAGGACCTTCCGTATAATTCCGCATTCAGGGACCTGGCCTTCATTGCGCCCTGGGAACTGTACCTCAGCAGCTTCCCCGAGATCCGGCAGATGGAAAATCCCTGGCGCTCCAACTTCACACAAGCTTACGCGCAGCTGGCAGACAACGCGGACCTGGAAACGGTGTCCGTAAAGATCAAAGATGTGAAGCTGCACAAAGTGCGGGCGCAGGACGCCGCATTCAAACCCGAGATATTTCTTCATCCCATGAGCAAGTGGCATCTGTATGCCGACTGGAAAGACGGAAAGAACACCGGCGGCAGGATCCAGTTCGTCTGGCTTTTCGGCATCATCGGCGTTTTTGTGCTGCTGCTGGCCTGCATCAACTTCATGAACCTCAGCACGGCCCGCTCGGAAAAAAGGGCCCGGGAAGTGGGCATCCGCAAAGCGGTAGGCTCCGTGCGCGGGCAGCTCCTGACGCAGTTCTTCAGTGAATCGCTGCTGCTGGCGGCGATCGGGTTCATCCTGTCCCTCGCGTTGGTGCAGGTCTGCCTCCCGCTGTTCAACGAAATAGCAGACAAAAAGGTGAGCATTCCATTCGGAGCGCCGCTGTTCTGGCTGGCGGGCACCGGCTTTACATTGTTCACCGGCCTGATCGCAGGCAGCTATCCGGCACTGTACCTTTCTTCCTTCCAGCCCGTGAAAGTATTGAAGGGCACCTTCAGGGCCGGCCGCTTCGCGGCTGTTCCCCGCAAAGTATTGGTAGTGGTGCAGTTCACGGTGTCCGTTATCCTCATTATCGGCACGGTGGTGGTGTTCCGGCAGGTGCGGTTTGCGATGGACCGCCCCGTGGCCTACACCCGGGAAGGGCTGCTGGGCATCCCCATGGCTTCCCCGGAGCTGAAAGATCATTTCTCCCTGATCAGGGACGAGCTGATCGCCTCCGGCGCCATCACCTCCATGGCATATACTTCCAGCGAGGTCACCGGCGTAAACACTATCAATAACGGCTACACGTGGAAAGGAATGCAGCCCGGCACCCAGGGCAACTTCGGCACCATCGGCGTCACGCATGATTATGGTAAGACCATTAACTGGCAGATCGTGGCGGGACGTGATTTTTCGCGGGACTTCGCATCAGACAGCACCGGCATGGTCCTCAATGAATCCGCCGCGGCGTTCATGGGCTTTAAAGATCCGGTGGGCGAGATCGTAAAGGTGGACGGCAAACCTTTTACCGTGATCGGCGTGGTGAAGGACATGGTGATGGAATCGCCGTACCAGCCGGTTTTCCGCACCGTTTTCATGATGGATTACGAAAACCCCGGCATGATCGTGGCGCGGATAAACTCCGCCTGGCAAACATCGGAAGTGCTGTCCAAAACCGAAGCAATTCTCAAAAAATACAATCCCGACGCACCCTTCAAGTATCAATTCGTGGACGAACAATATGCGAACAAGTTCGATGCGGAGCAGCGCATCGGCAAGTTGTCCGGCATCTTCTCCGTCCTCGCCATTTTCATCAGCTGCCTGGGGCTCTTTGGCATGGCTTCTTTCATGGCGGAGCAGCGGGTGAAGGAGATCGGGGTGCGCAAAGTGCTGGGGGCTTCTATTTTCAATTTGTGGCGTTTGATGTCGAGGGAGTTTGTGCTGCTGGTAACCATCTCCCTGCTGATCGCCGTGCCGCTGTCCTGGTATTTTATGAACAGCTGGCTGCAGCGCTATGATTATCGTGCGGACATATCCCTGTGGATCATTGCCGGCACCTGCCTGGGGGCGCTGGCGCTCACGCTGCTGACCATCAGCTTCCAGAGCATCAGGGCCGCAACGATGAACCCGGTGAAGAGCCTGCGTTCGGAGTAAGGTTTCAATTTCTTAACTTTCAATTCATATTATTTCCTTTCCTTTGAGTAAATTCAATGCGTTAAAGGGCCTTTACATTGGCAGATCACTCTTTCTATATGAATTGTACGGATAAGGAATTGTTCCTGCTGCTGCAGGAGGATGACCGTACTGCCTTTAACTTCATCTACCGCCGTTACTGGAAAACATTATACGACATTGCTTACCGCAGCCTGCAAGACCCGGCGCAGGCGGCGGACATCATCCAGGACCTCTTTACGGCGCTCTGGCTGCACCGGAGGGACTGGCAGATAGAAAACCCCGGAGCCTATTTATACACCGCTGTTCGCTCGCGGATACTGAACTACGTGCAAAGGGACCTCGTGAAAGATGCTTTTTATGAGCCTTTCGAGGCGATCGCCACTTCGTCTTTTACAGCGGACGGACTGATCAGGGAAAAAGAGATGATGCACCTCGTTGTGCAATACATTGATACCTTGCCGGTAAAACGCCGGGAAATATTCCTGCTCCATTTTGCTGACCGCCTTTCCACACAGGAGATCGCTTCCCGCCTCGGCCTCGCCCAGAAAACCGTGCAGAACCAGCTGCACACCGCCGTACAGGGACTGTTCGCAAAAGCGGGTCTTACCGCTTTCCTGCTATTACTGGCAGGTTTCTGACGCATATCGTTATTTATCGCCCACACACAAACCGCTGACAGCACTGCCGCCGCACAAGTGTGCGACGCAACGGCAGATGACGGCAGCTGCCAACGCCTGTCCAAAAAAAAAATTCCACCCGCTTGGGAGTTCGTCTGCTTTCTGTGTCTTGTATGCATGGTAAACCCTGAAAGCAAAAAAGAATTGCAGGAAATGGTGGACAGATACCTCCACGGCAAGGCCTCCCCCGAAGAAGAAAAGTTCGTGGAAGCCTATTTCCGGCATATACAAAAAGAAAACGAACAGCTGGCCGTTCCGGAAGACGCCACGCTGGAAGAACGGCTGCTTTCCCGCATCCATTCCGCTATTGACGAACAGGAACCGCCAATTGTTCCCGTCAGGAGAAGGATATGGCCGAAAGTAGCGGCAGCGGCGGCGGCGATAGTGGCTGTCAGTGCCGCCTTTTACTTTTTCAGCGGGAAGGAACAACACCGCGAACCCGCACAGCTGGCCGTCCACCCCGTTCCGCATGACGTAGCGCCCGGCGGCAACAAGGCCCTGCTCACGCTCGCCAATGGCGATGTGATTGCGCTGGACAGCACCGCCGTGCATAAACTGGGCGGCAGCAAGCTCAACCTCGGCGCCGGTTTGCTGGCCTATGCACAAACGCCGGACGGCGCCATGGTGCAATACAACACCCTCACCACGCCACGCGGCGGGCAGTTCTGCGTGGCCCTGGCGGACGGCAGCAAGGTATGGCTGAACGCGGGCTCCTCGCTTCGTTACCCCACTGCTTTTACCGGCAACGAACGTAAAGTGGAGCTGACCGGAGAAGGATACTTCGAGATCGCGCCGCAGGCGGAGAAGCCTTTCAAAGTACAGGTGCGGGATATGCAGGTGACGGTACTGGGCACCCATTTCAACATCATGGCCTACCCCGAAGAAGCCGCCATTCAAACTACCCTGCTGGAAGGCGCCGTACAGGTCAGCAGCGGCCACGCCGGCCACCGCCTGAAACCCGGCCAGCAGGCCGCACTGGATAAACAGGGCGCATGGAAGGTGCTCTCCGGTGTAAACACCGAAGACGCGCTGGCCTGGAAGAACGGCATGTTCTCGTTCCGGGAAGCGGATGTAGCCACCATCATGCGGCAGCTCTCGCGATGGTACGACGTAACCGTGGAATACAAGGGAGCAGTGCCGGCACTGCGCTTCGGCGGCTACGTGTCCCGCAATTCAAATCTCTCGCAAGTGCTGAAAATACTGGAGCTGAGCGGACTGCAATTCTCTATGGAAGAAGGAAAAATAATCGTATTACCGTAAAAAACACTAGCGCATGAAAGAATAGATACCACGTGAAAAGCGCCAAAAAAACCGGAAACGTTCCAGCGTTCCCGGCCAGTTAAGGGCGTATTAAAACAATCTCTGTTAAAGCTATTTTATTATCCACCCGAAACAACGTAAAGCTATGCAATTAACTGCACAAGGCAAAGGGAGTCCTGTACCACAACTCGTCAAGATCATGAAAATAACAGTGCTCATATTATTGGTGGCCTGCCTGCAGGTAAGCGCCACCGGTTATGCGCAGAAAGTCACGCTGACAGCGCGTAACATGCCGCTTGAAAAAGTACTGAACGAAATAAAAAAACAAACAGGCTACCTGTTCTTCTACAATCAGCACTGGCTGAAAGAAGTGAAGAACGTGAACGTATCGGTACAGGCCGCGCCGATCGACGAGGTGCTGACAGCCTGCTTTGAGCATACCCCTTTCACCTATTCCGTAGTGGACAAAACGATCATCATCACCCGCCGGCAGACGCCGCTGCCGGAAGAAAAACCGCGGCAGCTGCCGGTGAGCGGAAAGGTGACGGATGAAAACGGGCAAGCCCTGCCGGGCGTTACCATACAGGTGAAAGGTACCGGCAAAGGCGCCATCACCGCGCCGGACGGCACCTTCGCCATTGAAGTGGCGGACGGGAATGCCGTGCTGCAATTCCGGTTCACCGGCATGCAGGAGCAGGAGGTCACTGTGGGCGATAAAAGCGTGATCAACATTGTGATGAAAGCTTCCCTGCAGGACCTCGGTGAAGTGGTGGTAGTGGGGTACGGCACCGCCAAAAAAGAAACCCTCGCCGGCGCCGTAGGCGTGATCACCAGTAAAGACATCGGCTCCAAACCTTCCACCAACCTGTTAAGCGCCATCCAGGGCGTAATGCCGGGCCTCACCGTCACCCGCACCAGCGGCAGGCCCGGCGGCGAAGGATATTCGTTCGATATCCGCGGTATCTCTTCCATCAATGGCGGCGGCCCGCTCGTGATCATAGACGGTATTCCCAATCCCCTCGGGATCATAGACCCGAACGACGTGGAAAGCGTTTCTGTGCTGAAAGACGCGGCCGCTTCCATATACGGCGCCAGAGCCGCCAGCGGCGTGATCCTCATCACCACCAAATCCGGCCGAAAAGGCAAACCGGTGATCCAGTACAGCACCAACTTCGCGCTGAAAACACCGGCCTTCCTGAAGAACAAGACCACCACACTTCAGTACGCGCTGATGTACAACGAAGCGAACGTCAACGACGGAAAGCCCAAACAGTTCTCCGAAGAATTCCTGCAAAGGATGCGGGACAATGATCCCAACCCCTCGCCCACCGGCAGCGTGATCGCCGGGTTCCCGCAGTTCTTTACCACCACGGACTGGAACGGCCTGCTATACAAAACGGGATCGCAGCAATATCACAACCTGAATATTTCGGGCGGTACGGACAATTCCGCCTACGTGATATCCGGCGGTTTCTTCAACACCGGCGGCATCTACAACGTGAGCGACAACCGCAGCAACCGCTACAACCTCCGCGTCAATTACGACCACTCGCTGTCCAAACGCCTGAAAGCATTCATCAAACTGTCCTTCGAGGAGCAGGACAATTTCGAGCCGTCCATGCTCGCGCCGGCCAGCGGCACTTTTAATGTGCTGTCAGACTTCGTTAAGCTGCCCAGCTTCGTCCCCGCTAAAACACCGGGCGGCAAATACTATCAATGGCAGGGCTTTGTCAATCCCCTGCAGGAAATGGCGGAAGGCGGTGAGGCCAAAAGCACGGAACAGAATGCCATCGGCAACCTCAAGCTGGAATATACCCTTGCGGACGGCCTGAAGCTCGTTGGCCAGGCGGGCATCACCATGCGCAACACCACCAATAAAAAGGAATTCAAAACATTCTATACCTGGAACTGGGACGAAAGCCAGAACTCCCGCACGCAGAACGTTCCCAACCGCGCGAGCCTCAGCAATTCAAAAAGCCGTTATGGTAATTTCATCGGTCATCTCGACTACGACAAAACTTTCGGCGGGAAACATCATGTAACGGCGATGGCCGGCGCTTCCCGCGAAACGTACCATTATGAATCACTGACTACCTCGGGCACCAATTTTTCCAGCAACGAAATATTCTCGTTCGATCTTGCGGATAAATCCACGCTTTCTACGACCAACGGCGCGTTCGCTTGGGGATTGAACTCCTTCTTCTCCCGGCTCGGATACGTGTACAACAACAAATACATCCTGGAAGCCAGCCTGCGGCTGGACGGCAGTTCGCGCTTCGCGGCGGACAAACGCTGGAGCGCCCTGTTCCCGAGCATCTCCGCGGCATGGCGTTTATCGGAAGAGAATTTTGTAAAGCGCCTCAACCTGTTCGACGACCTGAAGCTGCGCGCCTCCTGGGGGCAGATGGGCAACCAGGACATCAACGGGCTGGGGTATTACAACTACATTCAGCTGATCACCATCGGCACCACCGCCTATCCTTTCGGCAACGGCCTGCGCATCAACTCCGCTTCCCTTTCCGGCATGGCGTCGCCGGACAGAACATGGGAAACCGTGGAAATGAAAAATGCGGGCATCGACATTGCATTGCTGAAATCCAGGCTGAGCATGAGCTTCGATTACTTTGTAAAGGAAAACCGGAACATGCTGCTGAGCGTTACCCTGCCGGAAGTGCTCGGCGTAGCGCCCCCCACCACCAACGCGGGAAAGCTGCGGGTGCACGGATGGGAGATGTCCCTCGGATGGAACGATCACATCGGCAACTTTGAATATGGCGTAAGGGGAGGATTGAGTGATAACCAGAACAAGCTGGTATACGTTGGCGGCGCCGATCCCGTAGGCACCGGCCTGATCGGCACCAAGCAGGGTTACCCGCAAAGCTCCTATTTCGGATATGTGTATGACGGCATCATTCAGAACGATAAGGAACTGGAAGAATATAAAAAGAACCCTGACGGCAGCGCCAAAAAAGGATTGCCCGGCACCCTTTCCGTGGGCGACGCCAGGTACCGCGATCTGAATGGCGACGGCAGCATTTCCACTGCCGGTGACCTGGTTTTCCTCGGCAACCCCGCCCCCCGCTACAACTACTTTGTGAACCTGAGCGCGCAGTGGAAAGGGATCGACTTCGCCGCCTTTGTACAGGGCGTCGGGAAACGGAACATCATCCGCAGCGGCGACGAATTCTACCGTCCGTTCAACAAATACTGGGCGCAGCCGCTGGCCTATTTTTATGAAAAAACATGGGCGCCCGAAAGGCCGGACGCCAAATATCCCCGCCTGAGCATGGACAACACCACGCTCAACTGGAACTACATTCCTTCCTCCAACCAGCTGGTGAACACCGCCTATGTGCGGTTGAAAAATCTGCAGGTCGGCTATTCCCTGCCCGCTTCCCTGATCAGCCGGATAAAGCTGGCAGCCGTGAGGATCTATTTCAGCGGCGAGAACCTCTGGGAATCCAGTCAGGGTACCTGGGACGGATCTTATGATCCGGAGGAAGGCAATGATGCGTACTCCTATCCCTTCGTTCGCACCTGGTCACTGGGGCTCAATGTTAAATTCTAAAAACGACTGCGATGAAAAAGTTCATACCGATATTTCTTATCTCCATCATACTCCTGCAAAGCTGCAGCCTGAACTTCGACCCGATCACGGAAGTATCCGACGCATCTTTCTGGAAAACGCCGGCGGACTTCAAGCTGGCCGCCAATAACTTTTATTTTTCGCTGGAAGAGCATCCCGGCATGTCCGTTGGCGACAACCGTTCAGATATTGCATACGGCATCACGCCCAATACCACCAGCAACGGCACCGCGCTTACGCCGGAAAGTCTTGGTTTCTGGAACAATTCCTACACCACCATCCGCGGCTGCAACAACCTCATCGCCAAGGCGGAAAGCTCGCCGATCAAAGAGCAGGTTGCGCAATGGGTGGGCGAAGCGCGTTTCTTCAGGGCGTATACTTATTTCCGGCTGATGAAAGATCTTGGTGACGTGCCGCTGATCGACAAGCTGCTGGATTTGAATTCACCGGAATTGTACGGCGCCAGAACGCCGCGCGCCGAAGTGGTGGATTTCATTCTCGCCGATCTCGACTATGCCGCCTCTGTACTGCCGCTGCAAAAGCAGCTGAAGGCGGAAGACGATGGCCGTGTTACCAAAGGCGCAGCGCTCGCTTTGAAAGCCCGCGTGGCCCTGTTTGAAGGCACATGGGGAAAATTCAGGGGCGACGCCAGGGCCAATGAGCGGCTGGACGATGCCATTGAAGCCGCCGCAGAAGTAATCAACAGCAAGCAATACGCGCTGTTCTCCGGGAAAGGCGCCCAAAGCTACCGCTACCAGTTCATCGACGAAGGCGACCGGTCCACCGAATGCGTGCTGGACCGCCGCTTTGATGTGAACGTAGACCCGCAGAGCTGGGCCAACCTTATCTACTACGGCGAAATGTCCCCCACCAAAAAAATGGCGGACATGTACCTCTGCCGGGATGGCCTGCCTATCAGCCAATCATCCTCCTTCCAGGGATATGCCACCTTCACTTCCGAATATGAAAACCGCGATCCGCGCATGACGCAAACCATTCTGCTGCCCGGCAGCAAGGTGGCGCAGCCGTTCTATCCGGATCAGGCAACCGCACCGGAACGCTGGCCGCTCTTTAACTCCCGGCCTTTCGCCTACACAGGTTACATGCTGTACAAATTCCTGTCGGAAGACCCCGTGGGCAACGCCACTTCCGGCAAGCACAATTTCGACTGGCACATCATCCGTTACGCGGAAGTGCTGCTGATCTTCGCGGAAGCCACCTTTGAAAGGAACAATGCCATCTCGGACGATGATCTCAACAAATCCGTTAACGTAGTCAGAAGCCGCACCGGCGTTGACATGCCGCCGCTGACGAACACATTTGTGCAGGTGAACGGTCTTGACATGCGCACCGAGATCCGCCGGGAAAGAACGGTGGAACTGGCTTTTGAAGGTTACCGGTTTGATGATCTCAGACGGTGGAAGACCGCCGAAACGGAAATGCCGCTGGCGCTGAAAGGCTTCAAATACACCGGCACCGAATGGCAGACAAGGCCGCCCTACTCCACCACCAATTTCACGGTGGACAATGAAGGGTTCATTATCGTGGAAGCCGCCGCAAAACGGCATTTCGATCCCGCCAAACATTACCTGTTCCCGCTGCCCGCCAACCAGGTGACCATCAACCCGAAACTAAAACAGAACCCGTACTGGTAACATGACAAGCAGAAGAGATTTTATAAAGAACACCGCCATGGGCGGCGCCATGATCGTATTGCCATCTTTTAAATGGATGGCCGCAACAGACAATTATATTCCATTATCCGGCGAATGGCTTTACCGCGCGCAGCAATGGACCGGCGCGGTAAAGCTGCCCGGCTCCATGCAGGCGCAGGGCTTTGGCAACGAAGTAACGGCGGACACGGAATGGTGGGACGGCCCGTTGAAAGGCGTCTGGAAAACCAGTCCCGTATACGAAAAATACCGGCAGCCGGGCAACGTCAAGAACTACGAATTCCTGCAACCGCGCAAACATTACCTCGGCGCCGCATGGTACGAAAAGGAATGCCGGATACCCACCGCCTGGAAACATAAAAGAATACTGCTGACGCTGGAAAGAGTGCACTGGCAAAGCACCGTGCATATCAATGGAAAAGAGGCCGGCACACAAATGTACCTGTCCGCCCCCCATGAATATGATATCACGGAACTGGTGACAACGGGCAGCAATCATATTTCCATCCGCGTAGATAACTCCCGGCTGGTAGACGTAGGCGACATGCCGCATTGCATCTCCGAACAAACGCAGGGCACCTGGAACGGCATCGTGGGAGCCATTGCGCTGAAAGCCACGGACAAGGTGTGGATAGATGACGTGCAGGTTTACCCGGACAAACTGCACATCACCATCGGCAATATCACCGGCGGCGCCGTTCGCGGAAAAGTGAGCGCGCAGGGAATAGAAAAAGAAGTGCTTCTCGAAGGCCGCGAAACCCGCCTGCAGCTGGACATTTCCAGCGATGGCCTCCCGCGCTGGGACGAGCACCATCCGCATCTGCATCACATAACCGTGCAGCTGAAAGCCGGGCGCCACCGGGATACCCGCAAAGTGCGCTACGGCATCCGCGACTTCTCCCGCGCCGGCACACAGTTCACCGTTAACGGCAAACCTGTTCACCTCCGCGGGAATGTGGACACCGCCATTTTCCCGCTGCACGGATACCCGGAGATGGGGCCGGACTGGTGGAAGAAACTCATGCGGATACACAAGGAATGGGGCATGAACTGCATCCGCTTCCACTCCTGGTGCCCACCCGAAGCCGCTTTCATAGCGGCGGACGAAGCGGGCATCTACCTGCAACCCGAATGCGGGGACTGGAGCAGCGTGCAAACACAGGAGCAATTTGAATTCTATAAAAAAGAAAGCGAAGCGATCCTCCGCCGGTACGGCAATCACCCGAGCTTTGTCACCTTATCCCTCGGCAACGAAAAGAGCGTTAAAAAAGAATATCTCGAATATTTTCTCCGGGAATGGAAGAACGACAACAGGCGCCTGTACAATGGCAAGACCGGCGGCAAACCGCTGCTGGAAGGTTGCGATTTCTATGTTGGCGGGGGCACAAGGAACGGCGTACGGGCAAGGTATTACCTTGGATGGCCGCCCACGCCCGGCCCTTCGTATTTCTATCAGTTCCCGCCCGCTACTACCCGCGATTATACCGCCGGCATACAACAAGGCGACCGCCCGTTCATCGCGCATGAAATTGCGCAACGCTGCGCGTACCCGGACGTATTGCAGCTGCCCGGAAAATTCACCGGCAGCCTTCAGCCCACGTATCTGGACATTGCGCGCGATCAACTGCAAGAGCTGGGCATGCTGGAACAGGTGCCGGATTTCGTACAGGCATCAGGAAAGTGGCAGATAGAGATGTATAAGGAAGAGATCGAAGCGAACCTGCGGACGCCTGGCATCGGGGGATTTCATCTGCTGGGGTTGCAGGATTTTCCGGGGCAGGGAACCGCGCCGGTGGGGTTCCTGGATTTCTTTTACGATGCAAAGCCATACGTAAAGCCGGAAATGCTGCGCAGATGCTGCGATCATACGGTGGTACTGGCAAGGATGGATAAACGGACATGGACAAACGGCGAACGGCTGGATGCGCGCCTCGAACTGTATAATTTCTCGGGCGGCGTATTGCAGTCCTCCGGGATACATTGCACCGTGCGCTCCGCAAACGGGGATGTTGTTCACCGCGAAACGCTTGCCGGCAAAACGTTCCCGGAAGGAGCAGGACAAGCAGCCGGCCGGCTTTCCATCGACCTGAAAAATTTTGATGCGCCCGCGAAATACAACCTTTCCGTTGCGGTGAACGATGTAGTGAATGACTGGGATTTCTGGGTGTACCCCGCAGCCGTGCCCGCAGTGCCTACAGCTCATCTGCTGATCGTAAAAACCCTCACGGACGAAGCCCTGCATGCGCTCAACGAAGGAAAGACCGTGCTGCTGCTGCCGGAACGTGAAACCCTGAAAGGCAAGCTGGTGCAATGTTTCGGCACGTTCTACTGGACCGCCTTCGATTTCCACGGCGGGGAAACTTCCGCCTGCGGATTGCTAACCGATCCTCAACATCCGGTGTTCCGGCATTTCCCCACGGACTTTCACGGCAACTGGCAATGGTGGGAGCTGCTGACACAGGCCAGTCCATTTATCCTGGACGAGTTCGCCGCCAAACATCCCTGGCCGAAAAGCTACCGCCCCTTGATCCAGATGGTCCCGTCCTGGAAGGCGAACCGTAAAATGGCCGTGCTCGCCGAAGCGAAAGTGGGCAAGGGCAGGCTGATGATATGCAGCATGGATATCAGCACGGATCTGGAAAAACGGAAAGTAGCAGCGCAATTCAGGTATTCGCTGTTGCGCTACCTGTTGTCGGAAGATTTTAATCCTGCTGAAGCGATCAGCATGGAGATGGTGAAGGGAATCTTTGCATAGTCATTGAAGGCCGGCTCAAAGACACTTTGGGCTGGCCTTTTTATTTCCGCTGACGGGCTTTCAACTGCGCCATGTACAAGGAAGAAGGCGTCAGTCCCGCTTTATTCTGCCCCTCCCAAACCCCGTCCGGCCTGCCTTTCAGGCGTCCTTCAAACTTTTCTCCCTGCAAGCCAATGCAATAGTTCTTCCCGGAAACCCAGGGGTTTTGCACCGCCGCTTTCCTGACGGAACAGTTCCAGATCACCTGCGTAACGCCGGCCCATCCATGCCCCGTTCCCCAGTTGCCGCGGTCATGCACATTGATGTCGCCATCGGTGGTGATGTTATCGTATAAAGTACCGCTGCTCCAGCGGTGATGCGGCCCGATGTCCGCATGCGTGCGTTTCGCCGAGCAGTTCACGAATACGTTGGGGCCACAGGTGATGGCGCCCGTTACAAAATCATGCCGTCCGTCTGTAGTGTGACAGTTCATGAAGAGGTTCAGCTGCCCGTCGTTGTTAAATGAATAACGGCGGCTGCCGGTGATGATCGATTTATGATCAAAGCAGTTGCTGTTCAGCACGGAAATATTGCGGGCGGTGCGTTGCAGGTTCACGCAGCTGAACCCGAAATACCGCGCCGTTACGCCCTGCACCCATCCATGCTCCACCTTCCCGAAGGTGACGGCGCTCCAGGCGTGATTTTCAGAAGTGTCTTTCTCGTACACGGATTCGCAGTTCAGCTGCTCCACACCTACCTGGCTGATACGCCCGTCGAAACGATACTTATATAACTCCCCGCCGCCGTACTTCGTTTCCATCGGCATTACAACGGGGTTGTCAATGAATATCCTGTTGCCTTCGATCTTCGTGATGGTGCGTTCAAACCGCAGATCATATTCCTGCGGGCGCCACTGCTTTGTGCCGGGGCGTTCTTCAATGCGGTCCATTTGCAGATCGGTGATCCACTGCGCCGTGCCCGGCCTGAAAACGATCACCTTATCGCCCTTTGTGAATTTGCCGGCGTTCTCCACAAGAAAAGAGCATGTGCCCGCGGGCACATAGTCGTCCGTGATCTTCACGCGGGAGCCCGGCAGCTCCGTGATCTGCCCCTCTCCCATCACCTGTATCAGCGACACCTGTTTGTTCGCGGTGGCGATAAGTGTTGTGCCCGGCTCGCCGCGCAGCACAACACCGCTGGTTTTTATGCGGATGCTTTCCGGTATGCGGTAGGTCCCTTTCTTCAGCAGCAGCGCACCGCGGAATCCATTTCTGTCGGGCTTTCGCGCGGACACTTCATCGATCGCGGCCTGGATGTGCTCCTGGTCGTTGTCTGTGCCGGTGGGGGATATTGTTTTTACGACGGGTACGGTGGGGAGGGGTTTATCGCCATAATAATACCCTACCCTGCTGAAATCGGGGATGATGTTTCCGCGTTCATCGGGGATGTATTCCAGTTGGCCGTTGCCGGTTATTTTGATGTGGTTGCTTTGCCAGGGCGTTTCCTGTAAAGGGGAAAAAGAAAAAAACACGCAGATAGCGAGAACCGGGGAATATTTTTTCAGTGCAGACATAGTGAAATATAATGATAAAACAACTGATTTCTCAATAATACTGGTTACATTTGTTTACGAATAATGTTTGTTTACGAAAAAGAAACAAATTTTAAAAGTAAACATGGACAAGTACATCGCAGAGAAAGCCATAACGGCACTGGAAGATCTGATAGACATCACCATGCAGTGGAAGGCGTCACGTCACAAGGCGCTGGACGGCGAAATAACTTTCCGGTATAACAAGAAGGAGTACCATTTCTTTGCCGAAGTGAAAAGCGAGCTGCGCAATAATCAGTTGCCCAAGATCCTGGCGCAGAAAGCCACCTACCATCCGCTTATAGTAATTGCTGAATACATTTATCCCAATCTTAAAAAAGAGTTAAGAAAAGAAGGCATCGCTTACCTGGAAACAAATGGGAACACCTACATAAAGGATAAGGACATCTACTTTTGGCTGGACGGAAAAAAAACAAATCCACCGGAAGAAAAGCCGGGAAGAGCATTTTCAAAAACCGGGCTTAGGCTGATCTTTCATTTTTTGGCTGATGAAAGCCTGGTGAATATGACCTACAGGGAAATAGCAAAAAAAACCGGTGTCAGCTTTGGTAATATCAATGTTATAATGACAGCGCTCAGGAAGCAGGGCTTTTTGATAGAAAAAGACAGGAAAACCTTTATGCTGGTCAATAAAAAATCATTGCTGGATACATGGATGATGGCCTACAGGGATAAATTAAAGCCTTCTTTAAAGATAGCTACATTCCGCTTTCTGAAAGACGACGAGTATATGCAATGGAAAAAATTGCCGCTAAAAACCGGTGAAACATATTGGGGCGGAGAGCCAGCTGCTGATTTGTTAACAGGATATTTAAAACCGGGAGAATTTACTTTATATACCCTCGAAAAAAGAAGCGATCTGATAAAGCGTTATCGGCTGGTACCTGATGAAACCGGGAATATAAACGTCTATCAAAAATTCTGGGAAGGTAACGAAGAGAACACCATCGCTCCACCACTGCTCATCTACGCAGACCTGATGAATACCGGAGACAGGCGATGCATAGAAACTGCGCAAAAAATTTATAATGAGTATTTACAAGATACGTTTTGAGCAGATCAGGCAGAATAAGGAATTAAGCAATCTTTTGTCCGCGCTGGAAAGAGGCTTTTCCCGGTTCGGGATTGACTATTACCTTGTCGGGGCCGTTTCCCGGGACGTATGGATGAGCGGAATTAATAAAATTCTGCCCGGGCGAACAACAGGAGATATAGATTTTGCCATATTTATAAACGACAAAGGCGTATACGAGGAATTAAAAGCGTACTTCATCCACCACGAAGGGTTTTCCCCTTATAGCGGAAACGCCTTTGTACTTATATGGAAAGATGGCACCGAAGTTGACCTGTTACCCTTTGGCGCAATTGAAGATGAGAACAGGCGCGTGTCTGTCAGCGGAAACGGATATAGCACGATGCATGTTGATGGATTTAAAGAAGTATATGCACAGGAATTACCGGAAATAGAGCTGGAAGAAATACACCAGTTCAAAATTTGTACGCTCCCCGGCATTGTGCTGCTGAAGTTGATAGCCTGGGATGACCGTCCGGAAGCAAGAAGGGATGACATAAAAGATATAAGCGACATATTGAAGCACTTCTTTAATATGTACCAGGATGTTATCTGGGAAAAACATAGCGATCTTTTTGAAGATGACAACAGCGAATTGCTCAATATTGCCGCCAGGGCCCTGGGGCGTGAGATTGCGGGGATTGCCATACGGGATGAACGATTATACAAACGGATCAGGCACATTCTGAAATCGAATACGGCGGAGCCACATACAAGTAAAATGGCATTGATAATGCGGGAATATTTTGACAATACCGTTCAGGAAAATTTTCTTTTATTGCAGGAGCTAAAACAAGGGTTTGAAGAATAAAAACTCCATTTTTTATGGCCTTTAACGAACAACTCAGCAACAGGATCAGGGAAGCCCTGGCAGCAGTACCCGGCGTATCCGAAAAACGGATGTTCGGCGGCATCTGCTATATGGTAAATGATAAAATGTGCGTGGGCGTGGCGGGTGATGAAATGATGTGCCGGATCGGGGAAGAGCAATACGAGCAGGTGCTCGAAAGGAACGGATGCCGGGAAATGGTGTTCACCGGTAGGCCGATGAAGGGGTAGGTATTTGTGTCGGACGAAGGGATGCGCAGTAAAAAGGATTTCGATTACTGGATCGGGCTGTGCCTGGCATTTAACCCGAAAGCTAAATCCTCTAAAAAGAAAAAGTAACATCCTCCCCAGACATCAACCCGTTCAGATCAGGCGATACAAGCATCCACTTTTCAGCAAACGCTTATATCGCCTGTCATCCTATTTCAAAAACTTCTCCAACGCCGCTCCCAGCGCTTCCCCGCGCAGGTCTTCCGCCACTATCCGTCCTTCTTTGTCCAGCAGGAAGTTCTGGGGAACGCTCCTGACGCCGTACATCTTCGCCACAGCATTATCCCAAAATTGCAGATCAGACACCTGCGTCCACGTCAGCCCGTCCGCTTTGATCGCTTTCAGCCAGTCTTCCTTTTTACCGGGTCTGTCCAGCGAAACGCTGATCACGGTGAAGTTTTTGTCCTTATACTTGTTATAAGCCTTTACCACATGCGGGTTCTCCGCGCGGCAAGGCTTGCACCACGACGCCCAGAAATCTATCAGCACGTATTTCCCCCGGAAGTCGGTAAGACTTACCGGCTGGCCGTTTTCATCATTCTGGGTGAAGGTGGGCGCCATCTGGCCTATTGCCAGCGCGCGCCTTTTGTCGATCAGCGCTTTGAACTCACGGCCGGTAATGCTTTCCCGGAGGCGTTCGGACAAGCCGCTGAAAAGCGGATCGATCACCGGCACGTCAATAACGGGTACCGCGGCTGCGCGCAATGTGTACAGGCTGACGTAGGAATCAGGATTTGCCCGGATGAACTCGAACTGTTTTGCCCGCATATCCTGCTCTGTGGCGCCGGCAATAAACGCCTGGTAGCGGCTATAATCCAGGTTGATGGGCGAACCTGTGATCTTCGCTTTCTTCACGGAGTCCGGCGCATTGATATAAATCGTCCCCTTTTCCAGGTACATCATCGTCATGTCGGAGGCAGATGTTGTCTGCGTAAACCCCACGCCTTTGTGGTCTACGATCAGGCGGGCGAGGGTCGGTTCTTTAAGGCTGCCTTTGAATTCAAAAGCGCCGTTGTGCAATACAGCGGAATCCGTAATGATATCCCGCCCGTTCTTGTACAGCAGGTATGCTTTCCCCGGCGGATTGCTGTTGCCGGTTTTTGCTTTGATGGTAAATGTTTCCTGCGCCTGCGTTGTTATCGTGAGTAACAGCAGCGCAGCGGCAATGTGTATGCTTTGCATGGTCTTAATAATTTTGTGTGAGTTCTTTATTATAGTTGGTCGCGCTTTGCGGGAACGGGAATATCCATAACGGCGATCCCGGTTCCAGTGAATAGGTGACGCCGCTCACCGTTCTGGTAATGGTCTGTGCATAGGCGGGTTCCGTATTCCAGCGTTTGATGTTGAAAAAGTTACGCATGGAGTACAGCAGCTCTATCCGCGAAGTACGCATCAGCAGGGCCATTACGCCGGCTTCGGTGTTGGCCGTTACGGGCGCATATACATCCGGGTGAATACGTCTTTCCCGGATCTTGTTGATAATGCGCAGCGCCTCCTCCAAATTCCCGCCGCGGGCATGGCATTCCGCTTTGATGAGATAGGTGTCGCTGGTGGTGAGGCCCGCGGTATTGATGGCATATACGCCGCCCTGGCTGATCCACAGTTTTGAGCCGGGGAGGCCGGAGAAAGGATTGTCCATATTATAATACGGCTGCACATAGCTGTTGATGATGTTGCCGGGCTCGTAAATTTCGTTGGTGATCTCCAGGCTGACGGAAGCAGCGGTGGGACTGCCGCCCGCACCTATATAAAAGAGATTTTCCGCGGGCGTCACCACCGGTTTCACGAAGCCCGTGGTGCCCACAGGCGCATAGAGCCGGTCATCCGTCAATACGCTGTCGATATTCAGGCTTTGCTGCGCAGCGGTCAGCGCGTCCGCATACTGGCGCACGGTCAGCAATACCTGCGCTTTCACGCCGTAAGCAAACGCCAGTCCAACGCGCATGTTGTTCACAGGGATGCGCGGCAGGCTGTTCAACTGGAATGCCGCGTCCACGTCCGCCTGTATATTGGCGTATACTTCCGCAACCGTACTTTTTTTATTCGGCTCGGAAATAACGTTGTCTTCCTTCACATAAGGTATGCCTGGATCTGTAGCCGCTGTAGCAGGATCGTAGCCTTTGGCGTAGAGGTTTACCAGCAGGTAATGCATGTAGGCGCGCAGGATATATGCTTCGGCTTTGTATTGATCCGCCTTCTCGCGGTCGCCGGTCGCCTTGTCCGCATTTTTGATGATCACATTGCAAACGTTGTTGATGATGAAATACATCTTCTCATACTTCGCATCTGTAACGGCCAGCAGCTTTCTGTCCACCGTTGCGTCATACACGGTGTATGCATAGTTAAGCGTTTGCGGCCTGGTGGTGATCAGGGACGGGATGTTGGTGGTGTAGGCATAGATGTCGTTCACCAGGTTACCCACATCATTGGGGGAGAATGCGGTTTGCGCGCTGTTCGCATCGCCCGAAGAAAAATTGTAGTTCAGGAGCAGGTCAAGGTCAGACACGCGGCTGAGGATGTTCGCGCCTTTCGGCGTGATCTCCGTGAATCGCTGGCAGGCCGGGAATGCCGCGATGACCAGTATAATAGCTAATATCTTTTTCATGTTCATTCAGTTTAGTAGTTGACATTAATACCGAACACGTAAGAAGCGGGCACGCGGGCGCCGCCGGTTTCGGGATCTATACCAATGTCATTTCGCGTCCACAGCGCTTTCGGGTTGTTTGCCTGGAAACGCAGTCTTACAGATTGCGCCGCTATTTTACGGGTCCACTGCTGCGGCAGCTGGTAGCCGACTGTGGCGCTGCGTATCTTTATGAAATCGCCTTTCCGCACGAATGCATCCGAGAAACCGAGGTGATAAGCCGGTGCGCTGCGGGTGCCGGGATAGAGGCCGGGTGAATATTTACCATAGCCGGGTATGATGGTATTGGTCTTGCCGGGTTCCCAGCTGTCGGCGAGATATGCCGGCATGGAGCCGTAAGACACGCCGCTCACTACTTCCGGAACTACCGCCCGGAGGCTTTGCCCGCCGTAATAAACAGCCAGTACGTTCAGGCTGAATCCTTTGTAGTACAGTTCATTGGTCAGCGTAGTGTTGATCTGCGGATCTGTAGTGCCTGCATAGATCACGGCATTCATATCATTGGCCGTTAACGCCAGCGTGGTGAGATCCCCGTTGCCGGCGAGCCACTGCGGCTGCCCGTTCGCATCCAGTCCTTTATACTGGAACGCATAGAGGGCGTTCACGGGATAACCAACTTTATATCCGCCCTGTGCCAGCGCTACCGGTGTAGTCGCCACTTCGTCGATATACGTGATCCTGTTCTTGTTCCTGCTCAGCACTACGCCGGTCATCCAGCGCAGATCGCCCGGCTTTGCTGCGGAAAACCATTCGTACTGTATGTTCAGCTCGATCCCTTTATTCAGGAGCCTGCCATTGTTAATGATCTGGCTGGTGAAGCCTTCGGAAGGATCAAGACGGGTGGTCACCAGCAGGTCGGAGCCTTTTTTGCGATAGAGGTCCAGCGAGCCGTTCAGCCGGTTGTCCAGCAAAGAAAAATCAACGCCCACATTGGTAGTGGCTGTTTTCTCCCAGCGCAATTCCGGGTTTGCGGCATTGGTAACGACGGACATCGGGAAGCTGGTGATCGTGTTCACCAGCGTGGAATTGGCCGTGAGAAAGCTGCTCACGCCCTGTACAATATTGCCGGTTACGCCGTAGGTCGTGCGCAGCTTGAGGAAGTTGATCCACTGTACATCTTCCATAAACGATTCGTTATGGATGTTCCAGCCCAGGCCGGCGGACCACAGCGGCTTGCCGCGGAACCGCTCATCCAGCCCGAATACATCGGCGTAATCCACCCTGAAAGAGCCAAAAGCGTTGTAGCGGTCGTCGAACGTATAGGTGGCATTCGCATAGTTGGAATTGAAGCGGTGCACGGTTTC
Source organism: Chitinophaga cymbidii (assembly GCF_007992715.1). Classification (GTDB taxonomy): domain Bacteria; phylum Bacteroidota; class Bacteroidia; order Chitinophagales; family Chitinophagaceae; genus Chitinophaga; species Chitinophaga cymbidii. The sequence continues at coordinate 2,588,301 of NZ_BKAU01000001.1, read as the reverse complement.
AGGGAATACGGCGAAAGGATCGGACAGGTAGGTTTCATATAGCTGAACGGTGCTGAAGCCGGGTTTGAACGCGGTGGTGTTCCTGTATGCATTCAGCGCCGGAAAGCTTACGGAGGTAGTGGCATGTGACTGCAACTGATCATCATATCCCAGCAGCAGGCCACCCGTTCCCCGGACGCGCGTCTGCCGGAATTCCGTACCCGCGATCACATCCACCGCATGCTTTCCAAACCTGCGCTGGTATTGCGCCTGGCCGCGCGCCGTCCAGTAATCTCCTCTGGTATGGGTAGTAGCCAGCTTGCCGCCATTGGTGGGTAACAGCGTTGTATACACGCTTTTCAGGTAGCGCATGATGTAGCTGTCTTCTTCGGAATAGGCGGACGTATTGATCGCATCGCTTTCATACTGGAATTGCGGCGTGAGCGTGAGGCCGGGTATTACCTTCGCCGTCAGGTTCAGGTAGTACCGGTTGTGCTGGCTGTTGGTACGTTTAAAATCTTTTCCCAGTTCATCCAGATGATTGACTTTGAGATCATACAATGGCTGGCTGGCCGGGTTGGTATTGTAGCTGTTGTAGTCAGCGGTGGCGTAATACACGCGGTTGCCGCCGGCATCCAGCAGCGGCTGGTAAGATGGCGCATTGAGCCCGCTGGTGGCAAAGCTGCTGTTGCTTTCTTTGCCATATCCCAACACCGTATTCACGCCGTAGTTGGCGTTCAACCAGGGAGCGACCTCGTATGCACCTTTATAGAACAGGTTCAGCTGGCGGTCGTACGCATTGATGATGCCCGTATTGCTGGTTTTGTAGTTCAGCACGAGGTTGGACTGAAACTTGTCGCCCGCGCTGCGTACGGCCAGGTTATACTGTTGCAGCAAGCCATTCCGCAGGGCGTTATCCTTAAACTGCCGGCGGAAGTTATTTTGTTTGAGGCTGGCTACTTCCTGGTCAAATTCGCTTTGGGTGATATCCCCTTTAGCTAAACGGTAGTAAGCATAGTATAAGGGCGACATGGAGCTGCCCCGGTTGATCGCGGCGTCGGTGGCCGCTATTGCCGCGGCGGTATTGGGATATGCGCCGCCGGTATTGGCGTACAGGTAGGCAAATACTTCGCCTTCTTTATCTATCTGCTGCGCGGGCGTCATCAGGTTGAAGTCCAGGTCAGGCTTCTGCGTAACGGTCATATCGCTGGAAAACTCCACAGTGGTGCGTTTCCCTTTGGCCTTTTTGGTGGTGATCACAATCACGCCGTTGGCGGCGCGTGCTCCGTAGATGGCCGCGGCGGCGGCATCTTTCAACACCGTAATGTTCGCTACGTCATACGGATTGATGTCCGCCACGCTGCCTTCCACCGGTAATCCATCCAGTACAATGAGCGGGTTCTTGTTGGCGTTGATGGTGCCGATCCCGCGGATAGAAGTGGTGCCGCGGTAGATCACCAGCCCCGGCGCCCTGCCTTCCAGGTTGTCGAGTATATTGGGCGTATATCTTTTTTCCAGTTCCCCGCTGCCGACAGACACTGTTGCGCCCGTCATCTTTTCCCTGGCCACAACCTGGTAACCGGTGTTCACCGTTACAGCGATCTCCTGCAGCCGCGTTACCGATGGTTGCAGGGCAATGGAAAGGGTGGCGCGGCTAAGGATGGACGGCGTAATGGTAATGGTGCTGGTTTCATGTCCCACAAAGGATACCAGCAGCACATCCCCCTCTTTTACATCGGCATTGAACACACCATCCGCATCCGTAATGCCGGATATCTTGCTGTTCCGGATACTCACGGAAGCGCCGGGCAAAGGCTGCCCGCTTGTGTCGGTAATGCGCAGCCTCACCGGCGGGATCGCTGCCGCCGGCGCCACGGACGGCGTAACCGCTGCGGGCAGGGCCTTGCGTGACAGGATGATGGTCTTGTCCTGGATCATATAATCCAGCGGCTGATTTTTCAATACCATGTCCAGCAAACTTTTCAACGGCATGTCGTTTACCGAAACGGTTACCGGTCTTGTACCGGAAAGAATATCTTCATTGTAAAAGGCCACATATCCCGTTTGCTGCTCAATAGCGGCAAACACCTGTTTGATGGAAATGGAGTGGCCGGACAGCGTTACGTTCTGCGCCGTACCGGTGGCATGAACAGATAAACAGGCGGTGAAAAGCATAATAGTGAGCATCCTCATAATTCTCAGCATTTGAGCGGGCAGCCAGGTCCCCGGGTGGCGGGGGACCGGTCCGTAAGACAACGGGACCGGGTAGCACAGGCCGCCAGTAGCAATTTTTTGCATACCTTAGTAGTGTTTGGTTGTTAATGAAATTGGTTGTCGAGACCGTTTTAAGATCAGCTGAACAATCCCCCGGAAGTGCGACCAACACTTCCGGTTTTGTTTTACTGATCCGGCATAGGTTTTATTTTAAATTATCATGGCATTACGATCAGTTTTCTGCCTTCCAGCCTGAAATGCACTTCTGATTTTTTCAATGCTATCAGCACGCCGTTCAAAGAAACGCCCTTCGTCATCTTGCCGCCGAAAGTGATATCGGGCACACCTTTTTCGTATACGACCCTTATATCGTACCAGCGTTCCAGCTGCTTCATCACTTCCTGTAACGAAGCGCCGTTGAAATCGAACAAACCGTTCTTCCAGGCTATTACTTTATTCATATCTACGTTGTTCACTACATGCACAGCGGCGGGATTTTCCATGCTGACCTGCGCCTGCTGGCCGGGCTGCAGCGTCACGCCGCCGACCTTTACGCTTCCTTCCAGCAACGTGGTATGTATGCGGCTTTCATCTTTATAGGCATGTATATTGAAATGCGTACCCAGCACTTCCACGGTCGTTTGCTCATTGACCTTTACATGGAAAGGCATGTCCGCATTCCTGACCACTTCAAAATAAGCTTCGCCCGTAACCTCCACCCGGCGCTCCCTGCCACTGAACAGCGTAGGGAAACGGATGGAGCTGGCGGCATTCAGCCATACCTGCGTACCATCCGGCAGCAGCAGGCTGAACTGGCGCCCTTTAGGCGTGGTGACGGTATTATAGGCCATTCCGCTCGCCGCTTCGCCCGTGGGATCGTAGACCAGCTGCCCGTTCCGGATCATTACCTGTGTACCCTGCTGGTTGGTGACCACGCCATTGCCAAGGCTGTCCAGCGTTACCTCGGTGCCATCGGCCAGGGTGAGCACCGCGCCTTCCCTGCCCGGCGCAATGTCGGCCACCGTTTGCGGGCCGGGTGTTTGCACGACCGGGCGCGCGTTCCACAGATAGATACCCGCCATGCCCACCAGCAGGATAACGGCCGCGGCAGCTATCCAGAACCGGCGCAGGCTGCGCAAAGGCCGCGCAGGCGGCTGCACCTTGTCCACCTGCAGAATATCCCGCAAAGCCTGCTGCCAGTAAGGCGTACGCTCACCTTCCCCGCTGGTGATATCTTCCCGGCCGCTGAAAAAGACGTTCGCCGCGGCGGCCATGTCCCCGCTTTCATCGTCCGTGATCAGTTGCCGGAGCTGCCGGCATTCTTCACTGGTAGCGTCGCCTTTGCGGAGCTTTTCCAGCAGATATAGTATTGTTTCCTCGTTAGACACAACACAATTTTAATGGGTAAATAAATCTTCTTTATATAAAGTCCCGCGAAGTATCATTCAGGACTAACGGCATCAAAAAAAAATCAGCGGTAGATGAACAGCAGGAGGGGCAGCAGAATGCCATTGCGCTGAAGATGATCGCGGATGAGCTTGCCGGCGCGTACCAGGGTATTTTTGACGGTGTTCGGGGAAAGCCGCAGGGTTTCGGCTATTTCAGGTATCCGGAGGCCGGATTCGCGGCTGAGCAGGTAGATCTTTTGCGTTTGCGGCGGCATCCGGCGGATGGCTTCCTGTACAAGCCGGGAAGTTTCCGCGAAAAACACCGCTTCCTCGGTGTTGTTGGCGGAGGTGGCAATACGCATGTTCTTTTGCTTATTCTCCCGCAGCCGCTGCCTTTCCACCCAGGTCAGCGAGCGGTTGTACATCACCCGGTAAATCCAGCTGGCCGGGGCCTGTATTTGCGGCAGCTCTTCCCGCTTCACCCAGATGTTGAGAAAGATGTCGTGGATGATATCATTCACCACCGCTTCCTGCTTCACGATCTTGCGGATGACGGTCTGCAGCTTCGGCAGATAGCGGTAAAACAGTTGTTCAAAGGCCGCCTCATTTCCCTCGGCGATCCGGGCGAACAGGTATTCGTCAGTATATAAACTCTTATCCTCCAATATTTGCGCGAAAGTTATTGTAAACATAATGGAAATAATACTTACTCTGGTATCTCCGCTCAGAAAATGTAAATTTGTAAAAACCGGGATCATGCAGGATATCGTCATCAGAAAAGCTACAAAAGAAGACCTGCCACTGCTGTTACATGCCGAGCAGGAGCTTATCAAAAACGAACGACCTTTCGACCCAACGTTCACGCCTGAACAATTCTGTTATTATGATCTGCCCGGCATGATGGCAAGCGAAGAAGCGGAAGTGCTGATCGCGGAACTGGACGGCGTATTTGCCGGATGCGGGAACGCGCGGATCAAAACGGGCATGCCTTATAACCGGTTTGAGCGGTACGCCTTTCTCGGCGGGATGTATGTAGTGCCGGAGCATCGCGGCAAAGGGATCATCCAGAGCATTATCGGCGAGCTGAAAAAATGGGCCGCGGCGAAAGGACTGGATGAGGTACGGTTGCAGGTATATTCGGAAAATGTTGCCGCCATTAAAGCATACGAGAAAGTTGGCTTTCAGCAAATGCTTGTAGAGATGCGGGTAAAATAAAATACTTACTTATGAATAAAATACTATCCAGCGCGCTGGTTTTCCTGGCGGGCGGACTTTTTACTTTGATGATCGTCAGCCAGCTATCCTTCAAAGCAGAGGCGGAACCCGTCACCATCAGCGAAAAAAATACGACTCCGCTCCTGCCGGAGCTGCCGGCGCAAATAGATTTTGCGGGAGAAGCCGTGCCGCTGGAGCGGTGGGATGTGAAGGAGCGGCTGGACAGAGAGCTGATCTACAACTTTTACTACAAGCCGAATGTGCTCTATACACTCAAACTGGCCAACCGTTATTTTCCCGCTATCTCCGAGCGGCTGAAAGCCAACGGCGTACCGGACGATTTTAAATACCTCTGCGTGGCGGAAAGCAATTTGGTGGCAGCCGCTATCTCCAGGGCGGGCGCCGTCAGCTTCTGGCAGTTCATGGACGGCACGGCCCCGCTCTACCAGCTGACCGTGAATCACGAAGTAGACCAGCGTTATGACCTGGAAAAATCCACGGACGCTGCCTGTAAATACCTGAAACAGGCATACGAACGTTTCGGCAGCTGGACGGCCGCCGCCGCGTCCTATAATTGTGGCATGGGCGGGTATAACAAGCAGGTGACATTTCAAAAGACCAGCTATTATTATGATCTGCACCTGCCGGAAGAAACGAACCGTTACATCTACCGGATACTGACCTTCAAGCATCTGCTGTCCAATGCGGACACGCTGGGGTTTGCCCTGAGCGATGAGGATGCGTATCAACCGCTTCCTTTCCGCGAAATGGAAGTCACCCGCACCATCCCGAACCTCGCCACATTCGCCATTGACAATGGCACCACCTATAAAGTACTGAAGCTGATGAATCCCTGGATCAAAGGCCGCTCGCTGACGATCCGGCCGGGGAAGCGCTATGTGCTGAAGCTGCCGGTCCATTAATCCAACACCCGCATTCGTTAAATGCCGCTGCCGCTTTCATGGGCAGATCACATCTTTGTGATCATAAAAAACAAGCCCCATGAAAAAAGTTATGATCCTGGCAGCCCTGTTGGCACCGGCATGTATCATCAAAGCACAAACAAAAATCCAGTACGGCCCGAAGGCAGGTGTTAATTTCTCTGTATGGACCGGCGAAGGATCACAGGGAGCGAAATTCAAAACCGGATTTTATGCCGGAGGATTTGTAGCGGTTCCCGTGAGCAAATATTTTATTATCCGGCCGGAGCTGATGTATTCTGAAGAAGGCACCGATCATATCGCCATGAAGTACGAAGACAAATACATCCGTCTGCCGTTGCTGGCGCAATACCGTCATCCGAGCGGCTTTTTCCTGGAAGCAGGCCCGCAGTTGGGATGGCTGCTCAGCACCTGGGCATATCAAAAGAATGGCGAGCCTGACATCAATGCGAAAGATGTTCGCAGTCAACTGGAAACACATCTTGCATTCGGGTTCGGATGGCAGCTGAAAGCCGGTATCGGATTTAACCTGCGGTATAATGCGGGGATATCCGGTCTCGGTGATGGAACAGGGCTGAAATCAGCGAATATAGGTATAGGGGCCTACTATGCTTTTTAATATACAAAGGGCTGATGGTAGCCATCAGCCCTTTGCTTCATCTATTGTTGCACCGGATAATATTGTATCCTCACCGGCCCCAGCAGTCCTGATTCCCGCAGGGGATAATCCTTATCGAATTTTCGTACGTTCGTTTTCGTAAGCCGTTTTTCTTCCGGCAGGTGCTGATCACCGATGATCCGGTTCGGCCAGAGGTTCACTACTTTCAGCTGCAGCCGGTTCGTTCCTTCCTTTACAAATGCGGTGATATCTTTCCGGAAAGGATGCGTCCACCATACGCCGGCGGCCTTGCCGTTGATCGTCACTTCTGCGAGGTTGTACATTTCGCCGAGGTCCAGGTACACACGTTTGTGCTGCAATTGCGCCGCGTCAACGGTGAAGGTGTTCTCATATGCCACGGTGCCCGAATAGTATTTAATGCCGGGATCGCTGTGAGTGGTCCATGACGCCAGTGAATCGAACTGTATGTTTTCGGGGCCGCCCCAGGCTTTGGAGAAGCTTAGCTGCCAGGGGGCGTTGATCTCCTGCATGAACGGCACATCTGCCTTGACGGTGCTTTTGCCGCCGTCGTTTTTGGTCAGCTCCCAGTTACCGTCCAATGCGCAAAGGATCTGTCCGTTTTGGAGGGATGTAAATGGCGGGATGTCAAATGTATCCGCCGGTAACTCGGGGAACAATGATTGTCCGTTGCGGCTGATGGCGGTGTAATGTGCGACTGAAGGCTGTTTGCGGAATACTACGAACACCGAGCCGAAGGGATCGAGGAACAGCGGCATCTGCACGCGGCCTTCGTTGATAGAAAATACCTGCTGCGGCGTGATCGCGCCGTCCTCCGGGTTCCATAGCTCCGGCATCCTGTCTTTCACCCGGAAAGTTGCCTGGATATACTCCGGCCTTTCATTCCTGTTCACGATGTAATATATCTCCGCATCAGGGGTTGTTCTGTGGATGTAATCGATCAGCGCACCCTGTTTGCCGCTTTTGTATTCAACATCGGGCTGCACGCCTTTGGCAAGCAATACTTCGCGGATGCTTTTGCCGGATACGATCTTCCCATCGCCATAACTATTTTCAAAAACCGTTTTTTCATCGATGTTCCCCCAAAGTTCAGCAGCCAGCGCCTGCACCGCTTTTTCCGCGGCATCGCGGTCTTTCAGGCCAACGGAGGAAACCGGCCGCGGGCCGATGACCGTAGCGCCTTTCTTCACCAACTGCGCGATCTTCTCCAGCACAGCGCGGTCCATCACTTTAAAATCAGGCAGCGCCAGCACTTCATAACGCATGCCGTCCGGCAATACAATACGGCCGTCCTTTACGTCCATGCGCGTGAGGATCACGTCTGAATTGCAGACATCGTAATCGTAGCCCTCTCCGAGATCCGGGTCAATATGCTTCAGCGGCACCTGGTTGGGCACGTTATCGCCATAATAATAGCAGACATCTCCCACGAACAATCCCTGCGACAGCATGAACGAGTTCCGCGCGTTCCATTGCAGGAAAGCGGGCGCCTGCTTCCACCAGGTGACGTTCGGGTTGAAGTGCGTGCCGGCGAAATATTCATTACCGGGAACGCCGGCTTCTTTCGGTGAATGCGTGAAAGTATGTATCACCAGCCTGTTCAGCCCTTCGCAGTACACCCTGTCCAGCGTAGGCTTCATGTAAGCGAAGTCCTCTTCCCAATGCGGGCCGATGCTGGTAGGGCCTTCGGCCTGTACAAACTTTTTACCGTAGATGTGCGCCGCGGAAGCGGGCTGTTTAACATATAAACGGCGGTGCGCCTCTACGCGGTGCGTTTTCGCCCTGATCCAGAACTCTCCCATGGGGATGGCGTTCAGGCTTAAATTCTTCAAAGCATCAATGGGCGCGGGATGCGGGCCGCCGCTCTCCGAATGGATGCCGAGCCCTTCCTTTGCCGCCAGCTCCGCAAACCGCTGATAATGGTTCTTGTAGATGAGGTCCGCGATCGTTCTGCGGAAATCGTACAGGAAACGGTTAGATGCATCGCGGTTGCCAATGATCCTGCCGGTAAGCACGGGAAGGAATTTCGTAATGTCGTAACCGTTAGCCGCTTTGAATGCTTCTACAAACGTGGGCGTCCAGTTGGAAGCGCCCAGTTCCCAGCTGTCGTCATGCAAATATTTCAGGCTTTTGGAGGGCTTGCCTTTTGTGAGCACGCTCACCACGCTGTCATACTGCACATCCATCGCTTCCGTGCTCATATAATCGATCGCCAGGCCACCGCCGCCGGGGCTGTGGGTGGATACTTTGATGCCGGTGCCGGTGTACCCGAAGCGCATGATGAGGTACCTGCCTTCGGGAACGTCCCAGTCGATCTTTCCGTCCTTATCCACAAACGAGCTGATATCTGTAATATTCTCAAGACTGGCATTGGCTTCATTGACCGGAAGCGGTTCTTCTTTCATGAAGATGTCCCAGTCGTACCCCAGTCCGTTTTTCGTAAAAGGAATGCTGTAAATGCTGTGCACGGCCTTGATGTCCATATTCTCCAAAGGCTTCACGCTATCGCTGTTCTCGTTCAGCTTCACGGCCAGCACGGTGATGGGCCGGTAATAAGGCGCGCCGCCTTCGGGTGTGTACAATTTGGCAGGCATGGGCAAGGTATCTGATAACTTGCGCGGGCCCTGCACATCTATTTCGCTCCACACGAGTTTTTTTGATGCAAGCCCCGGCGTAACCCAGGGGCCGCCGTCGTTCCAGCCGCTGCCGATGTTGAGGCTCAGTTCCAGTCCCAGGCTGTCTGCAACATGACAGGTGTAATCGAACAGATCGATCCATTCGGGGCTCATGAATACGGGGCCGGCGGCCGTTTTCTCCATTTTGTTGTAGGAGGAAGAACCTGCATCGAAAATGATGGCGCCTTTAATACCGGCGTTCTTCATTTCAACGAGATCTGTCAGAATGCCTTCTTTGTTGATATTTCCTTCCAGCCACCACCAGAACACACGCGGTTTCGCATCATCCGGCGGGTTGATAAAACCGGCTTCCAGGTTGCCGTCCGTTCCGGTCATTTTACCGGTGGAGCAACTGTTCAGCACATAACATATGGCGAGGAGGAGGAATTTATAAAGCGGTTGTTTCATCTGTTAATATTTGACTTTTTTACGGGCCAGATGACATCGAAGATGCATCGAGGCTAATAAGATTAAAACATGCCCGAGATAAACCTCGCATTAACATGCCCTGTGTGGAAAATGTATCATGCCCGGTTTCATGCATCTGTTTTAATCGGTTAATAAATCACGCTGATCTCATGCTCACCACTGCCGAGCGTCGTCAGTTGTTTCACAACGTTCCCGTTCACGCGGATCACCGCACCTTTCTTTAATGGCAACTCTACCTGTGCGGTGGTGTTTGCGGGAACGGATACGTTCAGCAAAAATTCTCCGGCGGATTGCCGGAACGCCATGTGGATCGTGCCTTTGATGGTAGGCAATTGCAGCGAGGCCCAGGGAAGGTTGCCGGGCTGCGGTTTGATGCGGAAGGTGGACCATCCGGGTGACAGCGGTTCAACGCCCATCAGCTTGCGGGGAATGACGTTCGCGGGCACTGCGCCCCAGGCATGATTCCAGTCCTGGTTCGGCTTGTATTTGTTATCCCATGCTTCCATAGCGATCGTGCTGCCAGCGCGGATCATGTTGTACCAGCTGCGTTCCTGCTGCGAGGTGAGCAGCGACAGTCCGTAATCCGCGTCGCCGCCGTCGTACACGGCATCCATCAGGAACTGGCTGCCATACACGCTGCAGGCCATTCCACGGGAACGGATGAACGATGCAACAGCTTCCCGGTTTTTCTCATCCACCAGTCCGAACGCCATGGCGAACATATTTGCGTGCAGCGAAGCATGTTCTGTACCAGTGCCGTCGCGGAAGACTTTTTTCTTTTTATCCCAGAGCAGCTGTTGAAAGCTTTTCTTCACCCGCGCGGCGCGCGCGGCGAACGAAGCGGCGTCTTCCCTGTTTCCCAGCGCCTCCGCGATCTCTTGCATACCGGTCAATGCCTTGTAGTAGTAGGCATTTACAACGGTGTTATAATCGGTAAAAACAAACCCGTCAGTTTCCCCGCCTTCCGATTTCCCTAACCCGAGAATGCCGGAATGCGGCCAGTCCACAATGTCGCGCAGCTCTTTGCCATTGTAGTGTATCGCCTGCATCAGCGATGCGTTCTGTTTGCCGGTGCGCGTGCTGATGAGGCCGTTCTCTCCTTCCAGCGGAATGAGCAGCTTGGCTTTCAGGTCGTTGTAATGATGACGGGCGGAACGGATGTCGCCGGTGTAGAGGTAATCGTGCCAGGCCATCAGCACGGATTGCAATATCCATTCCGTGGGCCAGGTAGCGTGGTGCAGCAGGTATTCATGGGAAGCGCGGGCCAGGCTGAATTCCCTGTCCGCCGCGTAATGCCCGAGCTGGTTGATATACGCATCCGCTTCATAGGGAATGCGCTCCCGGTCGCCATCCACATAAATACCGGCGAAGGAAGTAGCCTTCATGCTGTATTTACAAAGCTCCCATACGGCATTCAGCACGGTATCCGCGCTGTGGAACATGGCGGCTGAATCGTTAAAAGGATAATTGACGGCAGCCCTTGTTACATCCGTTTGCTGCAAGGTTCCTTTGTATCCTTCTATCTCGCAATACCGGAACGGCAACACCTCTCCGATGTAAGCGGGCATTTTAATGGCCTGTGGACCGGTATTGCGGCGGTCCGGGCGGATCTGCACCTGGTAAGTATGCAAGCCGGGCCGCAGCGGCAGCTTGTAGACCTGGTAGCGGATGGTGCCGCCGGGTTTTCGGTTGATGCTGCCGTCTTCAAGAACGGCTTCGCCAAGATGCACCAGCACGGTATCATGATGACCGGCGGTCTGCAACCGCAGCTTTATCTGCCCGAAGGCGGCCTTGCCGAAATCCGCGCGGTAGGTACCGGCGGAGCTGGACAATCGCACCGGCAGCTGATCGGTTTTCTGCAAAGGATATTTTGCGGTGGCGTAATCCGTCAGCACGCTGTCCGTAAAGAAAACGGCGGGAGATGAATAGCTGCTTTCGCGGCCTTTATCGTCCCATATTTTTACTTTCCAGTAATAACGTTTGTTGGGCTGCAATGCCTGCCCATTGTATACAATGCCGGCGGATGTTGCGGCGGGCACTTTGTCGGAATCCCAAAGATTGCCGCGGTCGCGGAACAATGTATCCGGATGATCGGCCAGCAATATGCGGTAAGCGCTTTGTTGCATGCCGGCGGCATAGCCGGGGATGGCCCAGCTGAAGGCAGGCTGCCGGTTGGCGATCCGCACGGAAGGCGCCGCCTGCATGGGTTGCACGGGATAGCCGTGTAATACCTGCATGTCCGTATACGCGAGCAGATCGCATAAAAGGCCATCGGGTGCGGGCACCTGTGCGGAAGCGGGTAACGCGAAAATGATAACGGCGATGAAGTGAACGAGTTTTTTGTGCATGGTAATAAAGATATTCGCGGCTGCTTAAAAAAAGAAACATGAGGTTGACCCGTTTTTTAGTCAACCTCATGTTCACTTTCAGCCAGTTTATCTAATCCAACCTTCGTTCTGCGCCAAAGGTTCATCTTTGTTCGTATCGATAACGCCCTGCGGGATAGGCCACAGGTTGTAGTTAAAGGTCAGCGTAGCCTGTGCTTCAGGCCAGTATGCATATTGCTTGATGCGGGTTGTTGCGATGGTGCCGCCCATGCGCAGGAGGGTGTTCCAGCGGCATTCTTCGTATACCAGTTCCCGTGCGCGCTCGTCGAGGATCATGTTGAAATTGTCGTCCATGTCCGCGGCACTGACCTTGTAGGTGCATTGCGCGCGGTCGCGCAGGAGGTTGATGTCTGCCGCGGCGCCGGGTTTGTTGCCCATGCGCTGTTTGGCTTCCGCGCGCAGCAGGATGGTTTCGGACAGGCGGATGAAATAATCATCGCGGAAGAGGTTGCTCATATTTTCACCATCCGCGAGGCCGGTATATTTGTCCGTCGCGATCTTGCAGGACACCGGGTAGCAGAGGCTTCTGTTGTTCGTGTTGGTGGTAGGATCTGCGCTGCCTTCATACATGACGGACCAGGGAACGGGTACGCCGTAGTATGGAGAAGAGGCCACGTTGCCGTTGAAGATCCTGCGGAAAACGATATCAGAGTTGCGCATATCATCGGCCCATTTGTCCGCATAGATCTCGTCGCGGGTATACATGGTGGGCATGATCTGTGAGATGCCCCTGCCGCCAACGTCCACGCCGGTGCCGGTGAGGTGGTCTTTAGCGCCATCGCGGAATACGGGGCTATAGGTGCGGGAATAAGGCAGTTTGGATTTACCATCTTCCGCACGGTATGCGGCATAATCGATCTGGATGGCCCAGATGCATTCCCTGTTACCGTCCTGGTAGTTCACATTCCCTTCCTGGAAGAGGTCCCAGTACACATTTCCCTGTGCTTCATTCTGGCGGGTACCGAAGCGGGTATTCATCAGGGAATAGGTGCCGCCGTCTATTACCTTGTTGGCGAATTTTACGGATTCGCCGTAAGCGGTCTGCGCGTCGGCGGCCCTACCGTCTGCCGCGAGCTGGATGCCTAAAGCGAGATAGAGTTCCGCGAGGTTATGCTGTGCGGCGCCTCTTACCAGGCGTCCGCCTTTAACGGTGATTTCAGGGAGATCATTTTCAATGGCCAGCAGCTCATCGATGGCGAACTGGTAGGTTTCCACGCGGGTGGCTCTTTTGAAATCGTAGCGCGGTGTGGTGGTGATCTCTGTTACGATGGGCACACCGCCGAACAGCTCACCGAGATTGCGGTAGGCGAATGCGCGGAAGAAACGGGCCTGTGCTACGGTGTAAGCTTTTTCTTCGGGAGTTGACCAGGCGATCTGCGGCAATTCTGACGCATAAAGGGCGAGGTTCGCCTTGGAGATCATCTGGTACCAGGTGCTGTAGGCGTTATTAAAATGGCCGTGATCGGCGTTGATGTTGCCGTAGTTGTTAAACGAGTTACCCCTGCGGATGCTGGGCACATCGAACATATCGGTACCATTGCCGCGGAATACGAAGATCCAGGCTTCTTCCGAAGGATTGGCCCAGAGGTCGCGCAATTGGGAGTAGATGGAAACGAGCACCTGGTCTACCTGTGAAGAGGTGGCAAAGGCATTGTCTACGGTGTAAAAGGTCTTGGGTTTTTCCGTCAGAAAATCCATGTCCGACTTACAGCCGGCGGCGCTCATCAAAAGCAGCAGGGCCCAGGTGGATGTATGTTTGAATATTGACTTCTTCATGTTTGCGTGGATTAGTGGTTAGAAACTGAGATTGGCGCCGATGGAAAAAGTGGTGGGTACCGGCAGGGTGTTCACTCTTACCGGCGTACCTGTTTCGGGATCTCCGCCAAACCAGTTGGTGAACGTAGCCAGGTTTCTTCCGCTGAGGAATACTCTTGCGCTGTTCACGCGAATTTTTTTGAGCCAATCCTGTTTTACCCGCCAGGTGAGCGTCAGGTCTTGCAATCTTACAAAGGCGCGGGATTGCAGGCCCAGAAAGCGGCCATCTCCGGCGAAGTACGCGGAGGGATAGACGTTGCTTCTGTTCTCGGGGGTCCAGTAAGGCTTGGAGGTCATGTTGTCGTTAAAGCGGCCGGTGCCGGAGGTGAGGTAAGCTTCATCGTTGCTGGCCATGTACCATCCGTTGCCGCCGAATACGCCGGCAAACATTACGTACAGGTCAAAATCTTTATAAGTAAAAGTATTATTGATGCTCAGGCGGAAATTTTCCTTCCCATTTCCCAGTATTTTCCGGTCGTCTGCGGAAATGCCGGGGTTCTTGTCAATATCCCTATACTTGGGCGCACCGGGCGCAGCACCGGTCTGTGCAATGTATTCTGCGTCATCTTCCTGTACGATGCCGATCTGCTCATATCCAAAGATGGCATCCAACGATTCTCCGATAAACAACCCGCTGGCAAGATCATTATCTTCCTTGCCGTCGCCGTCCAAATCCTCACCATAGAGCCTCACGAGCTTGTTCCGGTTGATCCAGAAGTTGAGGCCGGTGCTCCAGGAGAAGTCGCGCTGCCGCACATTCACCGAGCGCACACTTACATCCATCCCTTTGTTATTCACCTGCCCCAATGATGTTTTGATGGTTTTGAAGCCGGTCATTACAGGGATGTTGCGGGTAAAAATCTGGTTGGTAGTTTTAGAAGAATACATATCTACATCCACGAATAATCTTCCGTCAAGCCAGGCGGATTCGAATCCGGCATTCCAGGCGGAGGTAGTTTCCCAGCCGAGGTCCGCATTGCCGAGGGCGTTCTGGAAGAGACCGTAGTTGATCACTCCCGGGGTATTGGAAAACTCATAGCGAACACCTCCTGAAGCAGCGTTGGCGATGGTTGACAAGGTGCCGTATGGCCCGATGCTCTGGTTGCCGTTCTGGCCCCAGGAAACTTTGAGTTTCAGATTATCCAGCGGTTTGATGTTCTTCATGAAGTTCTCTTCCGTGATACGCCAGGCGAGGCCGGCGGCCCCGAAGTGTGCCCATTTGTTGTTGGCCCCGAAAACGGAAGCGCCATCACGACGGAAGGAACCAGTGAAGAAATATTTGCTGTTAAAGGAATAGCTTAGACGGGCGAGGTAGCCGATGTTGGCGCGTTCGTTCGCATCGAGCGTTACCCTTTGCACAGTTGCCTTGTGGAGTCCCCACAAGCCGAGGGCAGTATTCCCGTTGGCAGCAAAATCGCTTCCGGTAGTATTGATGCGATCCCATTTCGTATAGTCCCGCGTGGCAACCAATGTTACGTCTACACCATGGTTGCCAAAGTCGTTTTTGTAATTAATGATGTTGTCGAATACATAGCTGTAGGTATTGTCATTCTGCATGTATCCGTTCGCGCGGGCGAGGAAACCTTGTATGGTGGCAGGTGAATACCTGGCAAGTCCCTCTCCTTCCTGTACAAAGTACCCTTCATAGTAGAAGTTGCCAGAGCGCCATTTTTCCTGGTTGATCAGGTAAGTAGCGCGGTAGCTGAGCCCTTTCACCCAGGGAACCTTCACTACTGCGTAGGCGTTCATGCGGTAGTTATTTCGAACATCGTCATTGTCGCGGGTACCGCTGTTGGCATCCCAGAGTGGATTTGTTGATGACTGCGTATAGGGGTATTTTTCCAGGTTGCCCTGATCGTCGCGGAACATTACACCGTATGGTGACATTGTCTGTGCCGATCCAACGTTGGCGGCTACGCCGGAATAGTCCCGCTTGTTAAAGCTGCCGTCTATCCCTACTTCCAGCCAGGAGGTGATATTGGTTTTCAATTTAGCGAGTACGGAAATGCGATTGAAGTTATCACCATAAATGATGCCCTTATTGTCATCGTAGGAAGTGGAAAGATAATAGTTTACGTTCTCAGTAGCGCCGGAAACAGACGCCTGGTAGCTTTGAATGACGCCGGTGCGGGTCACTTCGTCCAGCCATACTGTTTCTTTGCCGGCATCTCTGTTGGCCACTTCTCCGGGCTTGAGCCAGTTAGTAGAGCCGGGTGTATAACGGTTGCGCGCGTTTACTACTTCCAGCCATTCCTCCCCTTTCATCATTACCGGTTTATTCTGCCAGGTCTGCCAGCCGGTGGATGTATTGAAAGAGATCACCGGCTTACCCTGACGGCCTTTCTTTGTGGTGATGGCAATTACGCCGTTGGCGGAACGGGAGCCGTAGGCCGCCGCGGAGGTTGCGTCTTTCAAAATGTCGAAGCTGGCGATGTCGTTCGGATTGATATCTGCCAGGCTTCCCATGTATATGGTGCCATCCAGCACAATCAGCGGCCTGTTCGCATCATCACTGATCGAATTTTGTCCGCGTACATCAATGGAAGGCTCTCCTCCCGCCGAGTTAACAGCCCCTACGCTCAAACCGGAAACATTGCCTTTGATCGCTTCCAGCGCGCTCATATTCGGCATCTGCGCCAGCGGCGAACCTTCCAGCTTCACCGAACTCACAGACCCGGTGAAGTCCTGGCGCCGCGCCGTACCATAACCGATCACCACGAAATTTTCCAGCGTGGTGGATTCTTCTTTTAATGCTACCACAACATTCGCCAGGTTCTCCGGCTTAATGGTGATGGTCTTATAGCCGAGCATGGATATTTCCAGTTCCACGTCCGTACCATCCGGCAGGGACAAGGTGAATTCGCCATTGGCATTGGTGGTGGTGCCTGTGGTGCTGTTCTTCAGCCTGATGCTGGCGCCGGGCAGCGGCTCTCCTGCTTCGCTGGTAATCCGGCCTTTCACGGTGATCACCACCGGCAAGGCCCGCAGCACGATAGGTTCCGGCGCTTCATCTTTTTTCTTCACCACTACGATCTGCTTTACGATCACATAGTTAAACGGTTGCCCGTTAAAGCAGGCATCCAGCGCTTCTTTCAGCGATGCCTCCTGCAGATTCAGCGATACTTTCTTTGCACCCCTCAGCAGCCGCTCATTAAAAAAGAAATGATAGCCGCTCTGTCTGCCGATCTCGGCAAACACTTTTTCCAGCGAACCGTTCTTCACGTGGATCGTGATCTGCTGGCTGAAGCCTTCCGCACTCACCTGGAGGCAAGCTACGAGAAGAATGATGGCCGTTAATTTCATAATAAGGAATGTTTTTCGGAAGGGCCGCCGGCTGGTTTTTTGAGCGTGGTCAGGCCCCAAAGCCCCCGTGGAAATCGATTGCTTAAATTTCATAACTTTGTGGTTGTTTGGGTTTGCGGAATAATCAGTTTTAGCCAATTGTATTATGTCTTACTGCCCAGGCACCGGCCGGAAAGTACCCTCATACTTCCGGCTTTTTCCTGAACAGTATTCAAACTTTTATTGAACCTGCCCGCTTATATCCCCGCGTGGCAGGCTGGTAATGCATTTTGGTTTAGTCGTTAGGTTTTAATGTTCACTACTCCGGCGCTCTTGCAGCGCCTGTTTTAAGGGTTGATCGTTACCACCCTTTCTTCGATTTTGGCATTCACATCGCTATATATCAGTATTTCGAGAAACTGCGACAGGTTTACGGTCCTGGGCAGTGTTCCGCTGAACAGATCTTTGGGTATTCCGTTCGGGTATTCCACCTTGATGTCATACCACCTTTCCGCCTGGCGCATCATGGTACCCACGTCTACCTGCGAGAAATTGAAATATCCGTCTTTCCAGGCGATGACCTGGTGGAGGTCTATGTCGTCGGTTATTTTAATGGGCGTATTAAGCGCAGCCTGTTGCCCCGGCTGCAGTGTCACCGGCGCTGCGCCGTCTTTGCGGACCTTCACGGCTCCTTCCAGCAATGTTGTTTTTACCGCGGCTTCATCATCATAAGCATTGATATTGAAATGCGTGCCGAGCACTTCCACTTCTCCTTTGTGCTCCCCCGTGGCGGACGTGATGTCTACCATGAAAGGCACTTTGCGGGAAGCCCGCTGCATGGCCGCCACTTCAAAATAAACTTCGCCGCTCACTCTCACCTTTCTTTCGCTGCCGGTGAACGCCGTCGGATAAGTAATGGAGGAGGCTGCGTTGAGCCAGGCTTCCGTACCGTCCGGCAGGGTGATGCGGTATTGCCCGCCGCGTGGTGTGCGTACGGTGTTATACATCACGGTAGCCGTTTTACTATCTCCCATATCATACGCCAGCTGGCCGTTCGCAAGCTTGATCACCTTTGCGTTGCCCTGGATGCTCAACATACCGTTGGACGCGCTGTCCAGCGTAATGCTGGAACCATCTCCCAGCGTCAGAATAGCTTTGTTGCCGCCGGGGAGCACTTCCTGCTGCGGCGCCGGCTTTACCGCCACCGGCTGTGGTTGCGATTTGGGAGTTTGCAGTAACATCAGCCCTGTAACAGCGAGCACCAGGCAGGCCGCAGCGGACCACCACAGGTAACGCCGCCGGAAAAAGCCCCGTGGCGCGGGCGTATTGCTTAAAACGGGACGAATCCGGTCCAGCACCGCATGTTTGGTGGCGTCGTCCCCAAGGTTGCTGTATTGCGGGTTATTCCATACATCCTCCATGAAGCTTTTCCATATCTCCCGGTTGGAAGGTTCCCGCAAGGCTTGCCACAGGCGCCCGAATTCCTCGGCGGAAAGCTCTTCCGCCAGGTATTTTTCCAGTAAACGCCTTAGCTCGTTATGCATCATTGAACAGCAGTTTAAACGTCTTGCAGTATAAAGACCGTTAAATGAAGAAAAAGGAAGTGCCGGGAAGAAAAAATTTTTTTAGCGCAGCAGGGATAACGCCAATATAAGGGCGCCTGCCACCAGGAGCGCATGTTCATGCATATATTTCCGCAGGAAAGCGATGGAACGTACAATATAATCTTTTACCGCGGCCCGGCTGACGCCCATCTGCCGGCTGATCTCCTCGTGGCTCAGCCCCATTTCCCGGCTCAGCCGGAAAGCTTTCTGCTGCTGGGGCGGCAGTTTGCGGATACCGGCTTCCACGAGGGATTGCAGCTCTTTCAGGGCGGCGGGTATCTCTGTATCGCTGGCGGCGGTTTCCATACGGGAACTGAGATATTGCTGGTAGGCATCTTCCAGCTTCATGCGGCTCATTTTCTTGAAGATCAGGTTCCGGGCGCTGATGAATAGAAAACCGTCCAGGCTTTTAATGTCCGCGGCCTTCTCCCGGTTCTGCCACAGCTGCAGGAAGATCTCCTGTGAGATGTCCTGCGCCACCTGCGGGGACTTGGTCAATACCAGCGCGGAAGCATACACCTTGTTCCAGTAACGGTCAAACAGCGTGCAGAAAGCGGCATCGCTTCCGGCTGCCATCTCGTGGAGCAATAATTGGTCAGTATAAGGCGATGTTGACAAGGAAACAGCTACTTTATAATGTAAATTATGAAAAATAACTACCCGCAAAATAGCATATTAAGGGAATTGGGCAACCCGCTCCATCATGCTCCCCTGTAGAAACGTCATTTTCTCAAAGGAAGCCGTTTCCTTAAACCCCGCATTCAGCCACAGCTCTTTGGATACAGGGTTGGCGTACAATATCTTCAGGGGCCGCTCCCGCCTTTTCAGGCTGTCCAGCACCTGCTGTATGAACGCTTCCATGATCCGGTCGTTGAAGGGGTTGAAGAGGAAAATAACGCCGATCGATTCTGGGATGGAATAATAACGGGCATCTGTACAATTAATAGTAACGGACACGCCCGGATGCCTTTTTTCCAGGGTGTCTTTCATGGCAAAGGAGGCGCTGCACAGCTCCGGCGCAAACTCTACGCCGTGAATGTCGGTGAAGCCGTTACCGGCGGCGATGGCGAGCACGCGGCCCAGGCCGGAGCCCACGTCCAGGAAACCCGTCTGCCGGTCTTCAGGCTTCAGCTGGCTGAACAGCCAGTTGGCGGAATAGTAATTAACGGGCTCGTATATCGTAATAAAATCCTGGTCTTCTTCGCTGACCACACCTTTGAGGTTATCGGTGCCGATGGTGCGGATGCCATACTTCCGCTCCCCAGCGATCTCGTGCCAGATCACAAAGCAGGCCAGGCCGAAGCCCCAGTGCCACCAGTAATAAAGAAAGTAAGATATATACCTCACTCGAACAGGCTTTTGTCGATATTCGGAATGATCTTCAGCGCGTTTTTATAATATACCTTTTTGAGTATTTCATCCGGCAGGTTCATGCCGTACATGCGCCAGAAAGCGTGGTATTTCTTATGATACGGGAAATATTCGTCCCCGGTTTCCAGCACGCGGAAATAAGTACTGTATTCGTCCGGCTGCCAGGAGTCCTTGCCGAAAAGGATGCGGTTCTGGTACTTTTCAAAGAACTGCCGCGCCATTACGGGCTGGCGGCCCAGCTCGGCGATCACGGCGCCGAACTCCACGTACATGTGCGGTATTTCATCCATCAGTTTGGCGAGATGGGCCAGGTCGTTCGCATACCATCCGAAGTGCGCGTTGATGAAGGTGGTGCGCGGATGCTTTTTGAACATGCGGTGTTCCTCTTCTATGATCTGCTCCCAGGGCGCGGGATTGTCCGGCCCGCGTTTGCGGCCGGGATGCGTTTTCAGCTCCAGCCAGCGCTCGTTGTGATCGTCCTGCGGGAGCCAGAAAGGTTTGGGATCGGCGGCATGGATCAGCACCGGTATCTTCAGCTGCCCGCATTTCTCCCAGATGGCGTCCAGCCGCGGATCATCCACCGCTACCCGTTTGCCGGTATTATCCCTTACGCTCAGGCCGAGGTTCTTGAACACCTTCAGGCCGTTGGCGCCGTTTTGCACGTCGGTTTCCAGCTGCTGCACCGCTTTCTGCGTCCATCCCTCTTCTCCTATGCCGCTGAAATTGATATTGGCAAAAACGATGAAGCGGTCCGGCGCATGCGCTTTCACGTTGTCCGTCTGGCTTTTCAGCCCGCTGCCGTAGCCGCCGCTCAGGTTCACCATCACTTTCATGTTGAGCGCGTCCATATCTTTCAGCAGGCCGCTGAGGTTCCCCGACCCGAGGCTCCGCTGGTGATTGTGCACATCTATGAAAGGGAATTTAGCTTTGGTGAGCTTGTGTTCCGGCACTACCAGCGTGGAAACAGGATCGTATTGCTCGAAGTCCATATTTTGCCGCTCCTGTGCGTACAACAGGCCGGTGGACAGGAACAGGGCTCCGGTGAGAAGAAGGCATTTTTCCATACAATAAATCTATATAATATTTTTTACATTCTTCTTCACCGCAGCATTCATTCCACCGCTCTGTACGTATACCGCACCATATATTTTGTGACGGCGTCGTAATTTATGGTCAGCGTGCTGCTCAGCAGGCCGGCTTCATTGTAGGTCAGGCTTCTGTCCCTGGACCCATAGATATAGTCCCACCGCTCCGTCCAGTTGTTGAGGGACATTCTCGGCAGCTGCGCGACGGCCTCCGGCATGAGGAATATCAGTCCGTTATCGATATTCAGGAACTGTTCTACGTTCGGTGCATTGTCATATGCAAAATAGTGGTCTGTTCGCACACCGGAAGGGCTGATGCTGTGGGTGTAATTGCCTGTCAGATAAACATTCACAGTTGTATCGAAACCGCCCTTCGGGTTGGCGTAGATCTGCCGGACGGATGCGTTGTCGTAGATGAAAGACAGCCTGTACTGCAATGTGAAGTTAGTGGTATCCGGGTATGTGTAGCCGTAATTTTCGTACGTGGCGGGTAATGTGTCCGTTCCGTTATAGGAGAATTTTTTACCGACTGTTACCCTGCCGGACCTTTGCGACCAGGTCACCGCTTCCTTTACCCGCAACTGCTCGTCATAGTGCAGGGTATCCACCATGAGCAGCGCCAGGTTCACTGTGTCTTCCGCTCCGTAAAACTCCCTGCGGATGCGCGGCTTGTAATTTTCGTCATATTCAAATTCATGATACCATTTATAGTACCGCATGGGGCCGCCGAATATCGGTGTTTCGGAGATCGCGTCGATAACGGAAATACTTTCCAGCAGCCAGTCGGGTTTCGCGGGTGGTTCCGTATCCGGAGCGGGCATTTGAGGGTCTTTGATGCAGCCCGCCAGCAGCAGGATGCATGCGCCGAAGCAATACAATGATTTCATAACGATGATTTGCGGGTGATAAACTGATATGGGTTTCCGGGCTATTGGATCAACAAGCGGGTCTTCTCTGCTGATAATAAAATTAAGGCAAACATCCCGTTGGCGGTAGTACTCGTTCCAGTAGTTTTTACCATATACGGAATTTCTCCCCGGCTGCGGAGCTAAAGCAGTACCGTGGCTTATCTTACAATTGACCAAAATTCCTTTCCCACCTCAAATACGCGCAATCGTGAACCTGCGCATGAACACATCCCTGCCTGCGCACCAGGACCTCAGCATGGAAGACCGGCCTGGTGAACTTTGGAAAGATATTCCCGGGTTCAGAAAGTATTTCCAGGTATCGAATTTCGGAAGGGTGAAGCGCAAGGAGCGGCAGGTGCGCGATACACAGGGCGGGACATATACCCTGCCGGCCATGATCCGCAAGGCGGTGGTGAACAAGGACCTCAATATGCATGCGCGGGACTGGACCTACCGCCTGCAGATCGTGCTGCAGTACAAGAACAAAAAATATTCCTTCCAGGTGGCGCGGCTGGTCTACTATTGCTTTGTGCGGCAATTCGACCTGAAAGATACCTCCCTGGTGGTGTCTACGCTGAATGTAGACGGGCTGGACGTGCGGCCGGACAATCTTGTGCTGCTGACGCAGGCGGAGAAATGCCGCCGCCCTTACAGCACCGGCAGGCAAAGCAGCCATCTCGCCACCAACAAGTTCAAGCTCATTGCCGCCATTGAAGCATCGCGGCAAAAAACGAACATCATGGTTTCGCAGTACGATGCGGACGGCCACTATATGTCTACTTTCCACAGCATCACGGAGGCGGCGCGGCAAACCGGCATCGGCTATGCTTCCATTGCCTATGCGGCAAGGCTGCCGGCGCGGAAGGCCGGCGGATATTACTGGCGGAAAGGCGATGCCAACAAGATCAATCTCAAACAGGTGCAGGAGATCATCCGGAAGCGGCAGATCTCCTATAAAGAGAAAAAAGGCGTGAAGGTGATGCAATATGATGCCGCGGGCAACCTGGTCGCTACGTTCCACGCTATTTCCGACGCGGCGAAAAAAGCCGGCGTCAGTCACAAAAGCATTTCCAACGCCATCCGGCACGGGCGGGGGCGGCCGGGCGCGGGCGGCTGGATATGGCGGCCGGCATAAAAAAACCGCCACGGCTATTGCCGCAGCGGTTTACCCATGTCCCATATACCAGGGTTTTCAGTAATCAATTATGGCGCGCCATTTCAATTTGCAGCTTGAGCTTCATTTCCACGTCCGGCCCTTCAAACCCGATATTCCCGAAGCGGATATTGCCGCTTTTGTCGATCACATACGTGGCGGGGATCACGGTGAATTTGAACTTGTCCCCTATCTCCGGGTCCGTGTTGTAATATACCGGGAAGCTGTATTTCTTGTTGCCGCTCCAGCCTTGCGCGTCCGCCAGTGTATTGCGGGCGCCGCTGTTCGTGATCATGAACACCACTTCCGGATCATTTTTGTACTGATCGTATAACCGTTGGAGGTAGGGCATTTCCTGCATGCAGGGAATGCACCAGGTGGCCCAGAAATCGATCACCACGATCTTGCCTTTCAGCGAAGCCGGGTCCAGCGGGCGGCCCTGCATGTCTACAAAAGTGTTGAGCGGCGGTGCGGGCTTGCGGATCTCCTGCTTCGCGATCTTCGCCTCCATGTCCTTTTCACGCAGCACCCGCAGCTCTTCGAGCTTGTCGCTCCGGCCGGCAGTGGTGTAGAACAGCGTGGCATTGTCTACCGTTTCCTTATCTATAGACGATTTTATCGCCAGTTCCATGCGTTTGGCCGCATCTTCGTACCGGCCCTGCTTCATATCTATCAACCCCAACATGGACTGCAGGTTGCCTTTTGCGATGCTGTACACGGACTGCCGGGCGCTGTCGGTCGCATAAGGATAGATGTAGCCTGTCTCCGGGAAATACCGGATGATGCCTACGGGAAACTTTTCCGCCATGGCAAGCGAGCGGGAAGCGTACATCCGGGCAGAGTCCAGCGCAATGCCGTTGTCCAGCAAGGTCTGCGCGATGTCTTTCAACGTAGTGGGATAGTACGGGCTGTCATCTTTCGGGAAGGAGAAGAAACGCGCGTGGTACAATGCTTTGGCGCTGTCTTTCCGGGCGGCATACAGGTTAAAGAGCCTTTCATGCATGCCGTCGAAATCCGCTGCATTGCCTGCATTTTCCTTGCGCAGCGCTGCTTCATACAACGCGATCTGTTTCGTCGTGTCCTTTTCCCTTGCGATGGCGGAGGTGAGCAGGTCCCGGCCCAGGTTGGTTTCGGGATACAGCTCCAGCGCTACTTTGCGGATGGAATCCAGGCGGCTGTTCTCGCCGATGATCAGGTAGCCCATGGTGACCTTGTTCATGTCCCCAGGCACGGTGGCGGCGGTTTTGAATTTGTCCTCGATGACCCTGTGGGCCTGCTGGCGGAAGGAGGCTTTCTGTTTCGGTGTTTTGGCATTCTTCATTTGGGAAGCGAGCAGGCGGAGCTTTGCTTCGTAGTTGTCCGGGTAGCGCTTCAGTTCCTTGCGGTACTGCGCTTCCTGGCGGGCGCCGAGCTGCGGGGATTTGCCCATGGCGGAGCCGAGGCTGTAGCCCTTGTGCAGTTCCGCATTGAATACCGGCACCTTGTTCCTGTATACGCATACTTCATACAATGTGCCCGGCGCCGGCCTGTTCACGGCCTCACCGCTTTGCAGGTAGAAGGAAGCAAAGGTGGCATAACGGGCAAGCTTGAACGAAGTTGTCCATACACCGTCCTTTTTTTCCATATTTACGCGGTAAGGCACATCATAGAAAGTGGAGTACGGGAATACCAGCGTCACGGCTGCGGCGTCCGCCGGAATCCCTTTGCCGTCCGGCCTGTACGTCACGGTCACAGTCTGACCACGCTCCGGGAAGGCCGGAGCGATGGTCACCTGCGCGCGTGCAACAGTAAAGGATAACAGCATCAATATCAATAATCTCGTCATCATTCGTCAATTAGTTATAACCATCATTCTGTGTCAGATATATGTTCCTGCTGCGGGCTTCGCTGGGAATCGGGTAGAGGGTATCGTCCGGCTGCCAGTTCACGCCTTTGATAGCACCGAGCACGGCGGTAGCACGCTGGGTACGTTTCAGATCGAACCAGCGGTGGCCCCATTCGCAGAACAGCTCCACTTTACGCTCCTGCTCTACGGCCAGCAGCAGGGCGGGTTTGCCCAGTGATACCGGCAGTGGGTCCAGCCCGGCGCGGTGGCGGATGGAATCGAGGTCCTGGCGGCCGAGATCCAGCTTTTCCTGCTGGATGCGGGCTTCCGCGCGGATCAGGTATTGTTCGGCAAGGCGCATCACCATGGAATATTCGGTTACATCAGCGCCGGCTACGAAACGTACCTTGTACTTGAAAGGGTAATAATGATTCGCGCCGTTCTTGATCATGTGGCCCGTCCAGTTGGCAAGCCGCTTATCCCCTGTTTCAAATTTTTCGATGAGATGGGTGGTATCCAGGCGGAAGAGCGTGGTGCTGGTAGGCGTGGAAGGAACGGTAACAAATCCTTCCCAGGTATTGCGGCCGCCGCCGAGGTTCACCGGCTGCAGCTGAAAGAGCGCTTCGCGGCTGTTGGCGAGGAACACCGTATTCAGGTCGTCCAGCAGTTCGTAATGACTGTCGTCCAGCACTGCGGTGGCTTCCTGTTCGGCCAGCGCATATTGTTTTGTATACAGGTATACCCTTGCCAGCAAAGCGGTAGCGGCGCCTTTATTCGGACGAACGCGCGCGCCGGTGGGATAATCCGCGCCCATCAGGTTCTTTGCTTCTTTCAGGTCGCTGATGATCTGGGCGTACACCACTTCGGTCTTTTCACGCGGCTTCAGGTTGTTCTCCTGGTAGTTGGTGGAGGTGATCAGCGGCACATCGCCGTACATGTTCACCAGGTAGAAGTGCATGAAAGCGCGCATGAAATACGCTTCTCCCATCAGCTGGTCTTTTACTGCCGGCGTAACGCCTGAAGATTTGGTCAGCCCTTCTATACAAGCATTTGTATGATAAATGTAGGAGTACTGGTCCCGCCACATGCTCTCTACATACTGGCTGTTCGGCAGCAGCGTGTTGTTGCGGAACACGTCATAGTTGGCGAATGAGGAGAAATAGAAAAGATCGTCCGCCTGCATCGCCGTGAGATAATTCATTTGAATATTCCCGTAAAAATAGTTGAGCACGTTCATGTCGGCATACAGCCCGGTTACCGCGGCCGTGGCGGCTTTATCATTTGCAAAAGCCTGCTCCGGCGCCAGTTCGTTCTTTGGCAGCGGCGTATCCACATACTTGCTGCAGGATGCGAGCAGCACGGCGGATACAAGTATGATCGGTAAATAAGTTCGTTTCATCTGTTAATATATATTGATGAATAATGTTAGTCTTTAAATCAGAATCCAACCTGCAGGCCGGCGGTGATGGTTTTCATCGGCGGCATGGCCAGACCTTTGGTTTCAGGATCGAAGCCGTCGTAGCTGGTGATGGTCAGCAGGTTCTGTGCGGATGCATACACCCTTACGTTGCTGAGTTTCCAGGTTTTGGTGTATTTCGACAGATCATACCCGAGTGAAATGTTCTTCAGGCGGATGAAGGAAGCGTCGCCCCAAACGCCGGAAGAAAGGCGGTAGAGATCATAATTCGCATTGGCGGCGAGGCGCGTAGCTTTCGGGATGTGGGTGATGTCGCCTTTTTTCTGCCAGCGGTCCAGCGCGCTCAGGTCTTTATTCGCCAGCGCTCCGTAGGTGCCGGACAAATAACCGTAGTTCAGCTGCGGCCCTTCCTGTTTCACGAACTGGAAGAGGAAATCAAGCGTCAGCCCTTTATAGCTCAGGCTGTTCTGCAGGCCGCCGTAATATGCGGGCATGGTTTCGCCGAGCGTTACATAATCCACAAATTCATCGATGGTGCCGTTGCCGTCAAAATCCCGGAAAGTAGCTTCGCCGGTTTCCGGATCGATGCCGGTGAATTGATAGCCGCGCACGATCGATAAGGACTGGCCAACCTGGTAGGTATCCTTGTAAGTGGAGTTCTCGAAATCAGGATATTCCTTCAGCTCGTTTTTAGCGAGGGACAGATTGAAAGAGGTGGACCAGCGGAAATCTTTTTTGTCGATGTTCACAGAGGTCAGATCAAACTCCCAGCCTGTGTTCAGTACTTTTGCGGGGAAGTTGGCCACTACGCTGCCGAAGCCGGTTTGTGGCGAGAGCGCAAAATCCACCAGCTGGTTGCCGGAAATGTTGCGGTAGAAATTGGTGTTGAACAGGAGGCGGTCTTTCAGGAACCCGAGTTCGAGACCGAACTCCAGCTTCCTGTTCTCTTCCCAGCGGTAGTCGCCGTTGGGAATACGGCTGGGCGATAAACCAATGGTGCCGTCGTAGGGATAGGAACCGGAGCTCCAGCTTTCCAGGTAGGCATAGTCACCGATGATGTCATTGCCCGTCATCCCGTAACTGCCTCTCAGCTTACCGAAGGTGAGCACGGAGGAAGGGGACAGGAAGGATTCGTTGGTGAATACCCACGCGGCGCCGATAGCGCCGAAGTTACCGAAACGTTTGCCTGGTCCGAAGCGTGTAGAGCCATCCCGGCGGAAGGAGGCATTGAGGATATATTTTTCATCCCAGTTATAGGTGGCTCTGCCAAACACGGAGGTATAACGGTAGAGGGCATACGCAGGCTGTCTTATTACCACTTCGGAAGCAGCGCTGGGATCTTCGAGCAGCCCGTCGCTGGGAAAGCCGTAGCCGGTAAGGCCATTAATGTTACGTTGATTTTCCTGCCAGGTAGCGCCTGCCAGCAACTGCAGGTTACCTTTTCCAAGCGTCAGCTGATAATCTGCCTGCGGCTCAACGATGTAGGACTGTACTTTAGAGTTCCCAAAATAAGACATGTTCCCGACGTTGTTGCTGGTCGGGTTGAACGTTGCTTCGGGATAGATCTGCACCTGGTCCATATTGGTATTGGTGTAACCCAGGTTGGTCTTGATATTCAGTCCCGGCAGCAGCGTATAACGGATCACACTGTTGGCCATCAGGTTATCGGTGCGGGTGGTGGACTTCCGCAGCAGGTACGCCGCGGGGTTCTGCATGTTGCCGAACCAGTAGTAAGCGCCATCTGCATCATACAACGGATAATTGGGCGCCAGGTTGTAGAACGATGTCAGATCGCTGGCGATGGAGCGGTCTTTGGTACCGGAGTAGTTCACGGAAGCGGAGATATTGAAGCGGCCGTCCTGGCTGGAATGGTCCGCGCTCAAATGCACAGCGCCGCGGCTGAAGGGCTCTTCATTCGGCATCACGGAGGTTTCCTTGCGGAAAGCGCCGCTGAGCAGGAAGCGTGTCTGCGCGTTGCCGCCGGACACGGAACCACGTGCTTCGGTGAGCTTCGAAGTACCGCCGATCATGTACTTCTGCCAGTCGGTATACGCATTTTTGTCCCAGGACACGAGGTCGGGCGCATTGTCTTCATCCGGCGTAACGTCGTCGTTGGCCAGGGCTTCTTCGCGCATTTTCAGGTAATCCGATGTATGCAGCATGTCTACCATGTTCACCACCTTGCTGCCGCCAGTGTTCACATTGAAGCTGAACTTCGTTTTCCCGGAGCTGCCTTTCTTCGTGGTGATGAGCACCACGCCGTTAGCGGCGCGGGAGCCATATATGGCGGTGGCATCGGCATCTTTCAGGATGTCGATCCTTTCAATATCGGAAGGATTGATGGAAGCGAGCGGGCTTTGATTGCCGTTGGCGGAGGTGAACGTGTTCAGCGGTTCGGAAAAGAAGGGCACACCGTCGATCACATACAGCGGATCATTGGCCTCTTCCCGCAGGGAGTTTTGTCCGCGCAGGCGTACCTGGAAGCTGGAACCGGCCATACCGTTGGAAGTGGTGACCACCAGGCCGGGTACGCGGCCCTGCAATGCGGCCAGCGGGTCCATCACGGGCTGGCTTTCGATGTCCTTGCTTTTTACGGTAGAGATGCTGCCGGTGCTGGTGCGGCGGATGGCGGAACCGTAGCCGATGATCACGGTTTCGTCGAGCGCGCTGACAGCGGGTTGCAGTACGATGGAGATATCGTTGCCGCTCACTGTTACTTCCTGCGTTTCATGTCCGATATAAGATACCACCAGCACCTGGCCCTGTTCCGCGTTGATGCGGAAGCGGCCGGCGGCGTCCGTTACGGCGCCGGTGTTGGTGCCTTTGATCTTCACGGTCACACCGATCAGCGCCTGACCGTCGCCATCGCGTACGGTGCCGGTGATTTCCTGCATGGCCTGGACAATTTCGGCCACGAGGGGTTTTCGTTTAATAAAGATGGTTTTGTCCTTGATAGAATAATCCAGCGGCTGCGCGGCGAACACCTGCGAGAGGAAAGCGTTCAGCGCCAGATTATCCGCCTGGATGCTCACCCGTTTGGTGGAGCGCAACACTTCCCGCTCATAGAAAAACACGTAGCCCGTTTGCTTTTTCACTTCAGTGAACACTTCTTCCAGCGAAGCGTTCTTCACAGACAGGGAAACCGACTGTGCATAGGTGCCGGCAGTCACTTTCAGGCTCGCCACAATCATGAGAAAAACAGTTAATCTCATAGTGAGTGCTAGTTTTTGATAAAAAGGCCCAGGTATAGAATGAGCCTTACCATAACATTTCAATTGCATAGATTTGCATTGTTTGGATAAGAGAAATCAATATTTAGTCAGAACAAATGGTTGATACGCTTTTATTCCATTCTTTTTACGGGGGCGCGGTCCAGGCGCCTCCTTTTTTTTATGGTCTTACGATGATCGTTCTTTCTTCAATGGTAAACCGGATGCCGGTGTTCTTTAATCCTTCCAGCACGTCAGCCAGCGGAAGGTTTCGTTGTATCTCGCCCTGGAATCTGCGTTCCGGGATCTCGCCGGCATACTCGACTTTTACGTCGTACCAGCGTTCCAGCTGCCGCATTACGGCGCGCACGTCCGCATTCCGGAAATAGAACAGCTCGTTCTTCCAGGCGATAGCTTCCTCCAGGTCTACGTCCGCCATCACGCTGATGTGACCGGAAGCGTTCACCTGCGCCTGTTCTCCGGGCTTCAGCACCGTGGAGCGCTGCCCGGCGCTGACTTTCACGGCGCCTTCCAGCAGCGTGGTGTTGATGCTGCTTTCGTCCGGATAGGCGTTCACGTTAAATCGGGTGCCGAGCACTTCTATGACGGCCTGGCCGGCGGCGGCCACGCGGAAGGGTTTGCCGGCGTCCGGCGTTACTTCAAAATAGGCTTCCCCCGTTACTTCCACGGCCCTTTCGGCACCGGTGAAGGCAGTGGGGTAGCGCAGAGAAGAGGCGGCATTCAGCCATACTTTCGTGCCGTCCGGCAGGCTCAGGCGGAATTGGCCGCCTTTGGGCGTTGCCAGCACATTATAGCTGACGGCTTCGGTGGCATTGTCATATTGCAGCTGGCCGCCCTGTTGTACGATGCCGGGGCGGATCATCCGGTTGCCGGCGCTGTCCAGCGGAACGGTGGTGCCATCCGCCAGTGTGAGCACGGCTTTGCTGCTGCCGGGCAATATCTCCTGCTGCTGTACGATCACGGGCTGCGGTGCGGGGCGCTGCAACAGGTAAACGCCTGTTACGGCGAGTAACAGCACGGCGGCAGCGGCGGCCATCCACCAGCGGAGCTTTGCCGTTTTTCCGGGGGGCTGCGGCTGGCGGGCGTTTCCGGAGAACATGCCCCCGCGATCCTTTCCGGAGATCATCGGCCAGCGGCTCTTTCCGGAGGGCAGCTGGTGCGCGGCGGCAAATCGTTCCCAGCCGGCGTCCGTGTCCGTTTTACCGTATTCCTGTAATTGCTGCCGGAGCCTTTCGTCATCCGTGCATTTTTCAAAGAAATCGCGGTTCTCCGGGGCGGATTGTATCCAGTATTGCAATTCTTCCCGCTCCTGCGCGCTGAGCTCTTCTCTCAGGTGCCGGAGGATCAGGTAAGAGATCCTTTGCATTTAGATGTTTTAATATAAAAACAACGCGATCATCATTTCGATTAAAAGAAAAAGCAACTTTTTTTGAGATTATTCAAAATTGCTATATCAGGGGAAGCGCTTGTTCCTGCAAACCATAGCGTGACGGGGTGCCCGAAAACGCCGTCAATAACAGCTGGGCTTGGGTGCCGGATCACGAATGCATCTTTATAAAAGCGAGATACGCATAAAAGGCGGGCAAAAGATTCTTTTTGAGGAGGGAAGCCCGGATCAGCCGCAGGGCGCGGAGCTTCTGGGACCTGACGGTATTATAGGAAATGGCCAGTGCGCCGGCAATATCTTCGTTTTTCCGGCCTTCCAGGTAGCTCATCCTGAAAATGCGCCGGCATTGGGTGGGCAGGTTCTCGATCTCCCGGTACAGTTCACGGATGACCTCGGTGTCTACCAGTATGGGATCGAAAGTGTTTTCATATAGATAGCTGAATGCCGCTTCGCGGGAGCTTTGCCGTTGTTTCTGCTTCAGGAGGTTGAGGCAGGCATTTTTGGTGGTGATGTAGAGAAAAGCTTGCACCTGTGCGGCGGCCTGGAAATCGCCGCGCTTGTTCCACAGTTTGGAGAACGTTTCCTGCACCAGGTCTTCCGCGTCCTCGCGGTCCTGCACGATGGACACGGCAAAGTAGCATAAAGCCCGGTAATGCTGGCGGAACACGGCCTGAAAAGCCCCCTGGTCCCCCAGCGCTACTTCCTGTTCATTATTTACATTATCTGACATTCCCGATTAAAACAAGCCCCTCCTGGTGAATTGGTTGATCCCGAAGGCTAAAAATACAAAAAAAACCGGGGGGTATGAAGTTTGATGAGGGTGTATTATGCCGTCATCTGTTGTAGCAGCCATGCATTATGACCTGGCTTCGGCCACGCTGCGGATCATATTCGTGTCGGGGATGGTGTATGATTACAAGGACGTGCCGGAGGATGTGTACCGGGCCATGAAAGCTGCCAGCTCCAAAGGCACTTTCCTCAACCACTTCATCAAGGGGCGGTATGCCTTCGAGAAAATAAAATGATTCACCGCGCAAAATCCACCACGTTGTTGAAGGCGGACAACAGGTAGTTCACATAGAACTGCTGCACTTCCAGCGCTGTTTCCTGCGAGGGGCGCATTTCTCCCGTCAGCACCACATTTTTCTGGAATACGATGGCGTAGTAGGCGAACAGGTTGTTGCCGGACTCGGGGACGCGCGTGGCGTAACCGGTGATGCCGAGGCCCCAGTGGCTGGAAAACATATGGGTGACCTGCAGTGCCAGTTCCGAGGCGATGTGTTCGGACACACAGTTCACCGCCTGCCCCTGTATCGGGTCTATATGCAGATGGCGCGCCTTCTGCCCGAGGTTGTAAGCGGTAATACCGCCCTGGAAAAATCCGCTGGCGTCATCGGCCTGCGAAAAGGCCAGCTGCAGCATGCCCGCGGTCACGCTTTCGGCCACGGCCAGCGTTTGCCGGTTGCGGATCAGCTTGCTCCGGATCGATTCGATCACTTTGTCGTCAAATATTTTCAGGCTCATGTATCTGTTTTAAATGATCTATTTTCCTGTTTCACTATGCGGCGCATCCACCGGCTTCGATTCGGGCGAGCCCCACTGCCGGAGGTAAATGGATAAAAAAACGATCGACGCCACGGAAAGGAATTCGCTCTGCCAGTTCTGGAACGATTCAAACCAGAATTTGGAATTGAGCAGGTATTCCGCCGCCGATTGCGTGGGTTCCTGCTTTATCAGTTGTTCCATATTGTAATGCGCGTGGCTGCCCGCGAAATGAATGATGAAAGAAAAAAGGAACAATGCAAAGAAGGCGATGGATAACGAGTTTTTATACAGCACCAGCCAGAAGCCGCCCTTGTTCACCGCCCAGGGCGCGTCTTTGGAAGGCTTTGGCTGCCGGTCCACTTCCTCTTCTTCGTCCAGTGACTTGGATTCCGCGGAGCCCTTTTGCCGCAGCCACACCGTCAGCAATACATACAAGGCCATCTGCAGAAATTCGCTTTCCCAGTTCTCGAACGTAGCTTCCAGGAAATGCGGGCTTACCAGGTAGGGAGCAAATTCAACTCCCGGCCGCCCTTTCTCTTCCATTTCGGCATTGAACTGCTTCCAGCCGGTGAACGACTGCGCACCGAGTGTGATCAGCATGATCGTTACAAAGGCGATCGTCAGCCCGTTGCGGTAAAGAAAAGTGTGTTTTTTCATGATCTTCCTTTTAGATGATCTGCAAATGCGGTCTGACCTGTATCATCACCACATCGCAGCGTTTCGGCTGTGTCAGCGCGTACAGCACGCTGGCCGCTACGTCTTCCGCTTTGAGCATCTTCATATCCTCTTCCTTGCCGCGCTGCTCATCAGGCGTTGAAGGCTGCATGTCCGTTCCCACCGCACCGGGCTCTATCAGCGTTACCTTGATCCCGTCCTTATTCACTTCCTTGCGCAACGATTCGGAAAACCCGCGGATGCCGGATTTGGTGGCCACGTACACCGAGCTGCCTTCATCTTTGGTATGCGCGCTCATGGAACCGATGTTCACAATATGCCCGCCGCCTTTCTTTTTCATGCGTTTGACCGCTTCGTGCGTACAGGCGAAATATCCCAGGATGTTTATATTCAGCACGTACTGCCAGTCATCATAACTCCCTTCCATCACGCTGTTGTAGCCAAGCGCGGCGTTGTTCACCAGAACGTCCAGCCCATCCAGCACCTTGTCCACCTCGCTGAACACCTTTTCGATATCTTCTTTTTTCGAAACATCCGCGGTAATGCCGTGCACCCGCTCTTCCATCTGTGCCTCCCTGAAATCGCGCAAGGTATCTTTGAGCGCTTTTTCATCCCGGCCGAATATCATCACGCGCGCGCCCATGGAAGCGAGCAGCAAAGCCGTAGTGCGGCCGATGCCGGTAGTGCCGCCGGTGATCAGCACCGCCTTCCCGGTGATGCTTTCTGTTCCGAAATTTCCCTGCCATGTAGTGGTGTTTGTTCGCATAACAATGATTTTATAATGATTTGATCAGCTGCGCGGCGGCCTTTTTCTTCCGGCCTTTGGCCTTCCACCGGATGCCGATGCGCTGGTTGCCGTTGAGAATAAATTCCTCGTAGCCTTCGGGCGTGCGTTTTCCTTTTACTGCCTTTCCGGAAACGGTTACGTTATATCCGCTCAGGTTTTCCCCTTCCACCGGTATCAGCAGCATCCGGCAGTGCAGGCGCTCATCTCCCTGTACGGTGAAGAACAGGGACTGTCCGCGTTTTACATAGTTGCAGGAAGGATAATCGATGTACATCATCATGGCGGCTTCCGGTATCTTGTAATAATGCCTTGGCACGAGCGCAAAAGGCAATCCGGCGCCGTATACCTCCTGCCCTACGGTGCCCGAGGTCTTCCATCCGTCCTGCAGATCTTCTACCGGTATCCAGAGCTTTTTATCCAGCTCGCCGGACTTCACCTGCCCGCTGAGCACGGAAGGCGGCAGTTCGGGGGGATAGTAGAACAGCGAGCGGTGCATCATATGTTTGATGAATTCCGCCAGCAGCAGGCGGACGGCGGGCATGATAACGCGGTCTTTCGCATGCGCCAGGTAATCATGGAATGCCGAGAATCCTTCCAGCTCCTCATATACCGCGGTATACGGCGCGTTATTCAGCGGGAACAGCGCAAAGAAGGTCTGGTAATATCGTGCGTGACCATAATCGCAATCCCACAGCCATACGTTCTTGAAGATATTGGCGAGGCAGAGATAGCTCAAGTCCAGGTACAGTTCATCGCCCGTCATTTTCCAGAGCCGCAGCATGGCGCCGGAAGCGAAAGCAGTGTTGTTGGCCTGGTAGAAAAGATCGAAACCCCGCCCCTGCAACGCCTTTGCCGCCCGCTTCGCTTCCGTGAGATATTTTTGTTCTTTTGTCAATTCATAAGCCTGCAACATCACATGCGCGTAAATGCCCGGCACGTCCCGCTCTCCGCCCTTGCCCGGCGCAGCTTCCGCTTTGATCACTTCCAGCGTATCCAGATGATAGAACACCGGCCAGTCGTATTTAAAATGACGCGCTACCTTTATTACGTAATCCAGCGAGCCGAGCAGCAGCTGCCGGGCGTTTTTATCGCCTTTCATGGCGATGCGGGAGAGATTCAGTAAAGGATGATGGAGATACCAGGAATCCATCACACGCGGTTTCTTGTGCTCTTCGCTGCCATCCAGTTTCTCTTCCATGCTAACGAGCCACCGGGAAATGGATTTTATCCTGTCGTCATAAAATGTCGGCAATCCCTCTTTAATAACGTCCGTCATGTTCACTTTCTCTCCGCTCCATTCTTCATAATCCATCAACGGCAATAATACCGCCAGCTGCACCATGCTCTCGGGCGGCGTGGCATAATCACTGACATATGCGTTGAGATAGCTTTTCCCATCTGCCTGCAACCAGCATCCGGCTTTATGTTCCAGGTCATGCAGGGATTTTTTCAGGATGTGCGGCCAGTTGCGGTACGTTGTTTTTACCGGCGGCAGCTGTACATATACGCGGGACAGCATATCCAGGAATTGCCGGGCCTGCCCAAATTCTCCCGTGGCTTTTTGCGCATCCAGCAGAAGATATGCGTCAGACAATACAAATTCTTTTCCCGCGGGCAACGGTTTTTCTTTGGTAGGCGGCAATGAAAAGCCCAGTTCAGGCCAGCGCCCGCCCACGGTGCCACCCAGCGATGTTTCCGTGGCATTGCAATAATCATTGAGCGCAGAAAGGTCCTGGAAATAAAGCAGGCTGCCGTTGGCAGGTTGGGTAAAGCTCATATACATCAGGCCGGAGCGGATGCCTTCCTGCGAGATATGCACTTTTCCCGTTGCCGGTGTTTTTCCCGGCAGCGGCACACAGTCACGGGGCCAGAAAGGAACATGCAGTGGAATATCAGGTACCAGCGTGGTCACGCAGTGGAACATCGATGGCTCCGCTGGCGGAAAATCCAGCCGTACCCGGTAGTTGCCGAACAATGTTTTCAGGTGAAACACTACATGTTCCGCGCCTTTCTCCCGGCGCTGAAGCTCCATGCCGCCTCCCGGCGCATACGCTGCCCGGAAAGCCAGGCGCCGGCCGCCTCTCCACGATGCAGTGATCCATAACGAATCTCCGGTATTAAAAACTTCAAAGATGAAACCGGGGCTTTCTCTGTAGTAACAATTCTCCATATCCGCACCTGCAAAGAACCGGTAAACAGGTGCTATCCATGCAGATATTCCATCCATAATCAAACGGTTTGAGCAATGGTATCCATTTGAGAATGAGCATGTAAAAATAATGCCAAATGAAACAGCCGTGGCCGTCAGAGGGGGAAGGAGATGAAGAATGTAGCGCCTTCGCGGGGGATGCCGGTAGCGGTAATGGCGCCGCCATGGTTCTCCACGATCTTGCGGCAAAGCGCCAGCCCAATGCCAGTACCGCTGTACTGCTCAACGGCATTCAGGTGGGAGAAAATATGAAATATCTTCTCCGCATATTTTTGTTCGAAGCCGATGCCGTTATCCCTGAAAACGATCATCACCTGCTGGTGATGCAAACGGGATACGGAAATGTGGATAAGGGGCGGCTTTTCGCAGAATTTCAACGAATTACTGATCAGATTGTGGAATAGCTGGTACAACTGGTCCGCATTCCCTTTGATAACGGGCAGCAGGTCCGACTGCAAAGCGGCATTCCGCTTTTCCATTTCGGGCCGCCATGTTTCCATGGCTTCCCGTAATACAATATTGAGGTCTACCTCCTGCAGCTGTACCGCTACTTTCGACAAACGGGAAAAATCCAGCACGTCCCTGATAAGGCCGATCATCCGGGCAGAGGATGCCTTGATCCTGCCGGCGTAGCGTTCCAGCAATTCCGGTTCCCCGAGGTTTTTTTCGATCAGTTCCGCGAAGGTCTGCACCTTACGCATCGGTTCCTGCAGGTCATGACTGGCGATGTAGGCAAACTGTTCCAGCTCGTCATTCGATCTTCTCAACTGCTCGTTCAGCGTGATCAGCTCGCGGGTGCGCTCGTTCACGATCTCTTCGAGCCTGTCTGTAAACGTTTTATCCGCCGTGATGTCCAGCATTGTACCGATAAACCGTTCCGGCTCCCGGTTTTCTGAAAAAAATATCATGCCCTGCACTTTGACCCACCGCAGCTCCCAGGTATCCGCGCGGTAAATGCGGAACTGCGCCTGGAATTTGCCGTCTGCCGCCATTGCATGCAAGGCGTTTCTTTTCAGCATTTCCCAGTCGTCTTCATGCACGAGATGTTGCAGATAAGGTATACTGATAACCGCCTCCCGTTCAATGCCCCATATCTTGCGGCTTTCATCGGAAACGATGAAATGGGATGTCCGGGGATAGAATTCCCAGCTGCCGATATTGGTGGATTCCACCGCCATGCGGAACAGCTCTTCCCTTTCCCGGTTAATGCGGGCCATGCTTTTTTGCTCGCTGATGTCCCGCGCTATTTTGGACGCGCCGATGATATTGCCGGCGCTGTCTTTTATGGGGGAGATGGTCAGCGAGATATCAATGAGGCGCTTGCATTTGGTGAGCCGTTTTGTTTCAAAGTGATCTACCCGCTCGCCTTTCTTCACATGTTCCAGGATGGCGGGCTCCTCGTCCAGCCGGTCCGGCGGGAGCAGCTTTGTCACCGGTTGCCCGATGATCTCTTCCGCGGCATACCCGAATATCCGGGTAGCTCCTTCATTCCAGCTTTTTACAATTCCTTCCAGCGTGATGCTCAGGATGGCGTCATACGATGATTGCACAATGAACGCCCGGTGGGTGGTTCCTTCTTCCTCACTATTATCCTTCGTGATGTCCGTGATAATGTGAATGCTGCCGGCGGGCGATCCGTCAGGGCCGGAGAGAGAACGGTTGTAAATACGCACATGGCGGTGCCTGCCGTCGGGTTTTCGCACGAAGGTTTCTACCGGTGCAATTTTATTCAGCTCCAGCCCGGAACCGTCCTCCCCGAATTCCTTCCAGAAGTCCGTCCATTTTTCCGCGCCCGGCGCCGGGGCCCGTCCGAAAAGCCGTACCGCCTTCTCATTGAACAGCTGTATATATCCCCCCTGGTCACAGGTGCAGGCTGCAACCGGCAGATCGTCTATGAACTGCTGGTAACTGTATATGTGCGGAAAGATGTCAACCATTTTCTTCAATATGCTGCAGGAATGAAACTAACCGCGGTTTAAGATCATCGAAACTTGCTTCCTTGATAATATAATCATCCGCTCCCGCGTTGCGTGTTTCTTCCATGTCCTTCGGATCAGCGGAGGTAGTGTAAATGGCTACAGGCACGTCTTTCAGGCGGTCAATCTTTTTGATTTCCGCAAGGCAGGTACGGCCGTCCATTCTGGGCATGTTAAGATCAATGAAAAAACAATCAGGGAGGAAATCTTTTTCTTCCTTCAATTTCCGAACAGCCACATCACCGTCGCTAAAGAAGCGGCAGGTAATATCCGGGCTAATTTCATGCATAGCATACAAAAAAATCTCCTGATCATCTATATCGTCATCGATCAAAACACAGGTGATCGTAGATTTCATCAATTTTCTTTCGTCTTAATAGCCTGAGCAATAATTAACTAACAGTGTAAGATAAATGTAAGGAAAATACCTTATTAAACCATAAAATCCTTACTGCTGTTACTTTCCCGGCATGTGATTTGGAACATTTTCCATGTATTAAAATTTCCCATATGATACATCGCGACGGAAACTGCACGAGTCTCTGGCAGGACCATACCGGCATCTATAAAAGCGACAGGGATGTTGCGGACCACCATTACGATGTGATCGTTATCGGCGGCGGCATCACCGGCATCAGCACTGCGCTGCTGCTGCAGGAGGCCGGGAAAAAATGCCTGGTGCTGGAAGCCCGTAATCTCTGCTTTGGCACTACCGGCGGCACCACGGCTCACCTGAACACCTTGCTGGACACGCCATACACCACTATCAGCAAAAACTTCGGGGAAGAAAATGCCGCCCTCGTGGCCCGCGCCACGAAGGAGGCGATTGAACTGATCAATACGAATTGCAAACGCTACCTGATCGATTGCGACTTCATGGAAGCGGACGCTTTCCTGTTTGCACAGGATGAAAAGCAGGAGCGGGAGCTGGAAGATATCAGGAAGGCTTCGGAAGCGGCGGGACTGGACGTGCGGTATACTACCGGCATCCCCGTGCCCATACCTTTCACCAAAGCGATGCAGGCAAAGGGGCAGGCGAAATTCAACCCCACTCTCTATGTGCATGGCCTTGCCCGCGTGTTCGAAGAACTCGGCGGCGCCATCGTGCAGGAATGCCCCGTGCAGGCAATAGAAAAGAACGACCGCATGGAAGTGATCACCATCAAAGGCCGCTTCAGCGCTGTAGATATTGTTTACGCGACACACATTCCACCGGGCATCAACCTGCTGCACCTCCGTTGCGCGCCCTGGCGGAGCTACGCCATGGCGGTTACGCTCGAGAACGATCAATACCCGGAAGATCTTGCGTACGACATGCATGATCCTTACAACTACTACCGCACGCAGGTGGTAGATGGACAAAAATACCTGGTAGCCGGGGGAATGGACCATAAAACAGGACATGAAGAGGAAACCGGACGATGTTTCCGCGAGCTGGAATCCATCGTCCGCCAGCATTTCCCGGTCCGCGAAGTTTGCTACCGCTGGTCTTCACAATACTTTGAGCCGGCGGACGGCCTGCCTTACATCGGCCACCTTCCTGGCGAACAGGAACATATATTTGTTGCCACCGGATATAGCGGCAACGGCATGGTATACAGCAGCGTGGCCGCGTTATTGCTGCGGCAGCTGATCCTGCAGGAACCTTCGCCTTACACGGAATTGTTTGATCCCAACCGCATCAAGCCGGTGGCGGGGTTTACCAATTTTATCAAACATAATGCGGACGTGGTAAAACAATTCGCGGAAAAATTCCTGCCGGCCGAAAACATACCCGGACTTTCCGCCCTCGCGCCGGGCG
Source organism: Chitinophaga cymbidii (assembly GCF_007992715.1). Classification (GTDB taxonomy): domain Bacteria; phylum Bacteroidota; class Bacteroidia; order Chitinophagales; family Chitinophagaceae; genus Chitinophaga; species Chitinophaga cymbidii. Next base: position 2,548,366 of record NZ_BKAU01000001.1, on the reverse strand, counting down.
AAGGCAAGGTAGTGAAATATGAAGATCAGAAGCTGGCGGTCTACAAAAGCGAAAGCGGGGAGGTGCATGCCATTCACCCGGTGTGTACGCATATGCGTTGCGATGTGAAATGGAACAGCGCGGAGCGGTCGTGGGACTGCCCCTGCCACGGCGCGCGGTACGATGTGGATGGAAATGTATTGACGGGGCCGGCGGACAGGGCTTTGGAAAAGGTGGGGGTATCCACACTGGCAACAGAGCAGGGAAGGCATTGAAACCCTCCCTGCCGGCCTCTCAATCCAGCTATGGCTTCAATACCACTTTCACACAATCGTCTTCCTTCTTGTCAAAAATCTTGTAAGCATGCGCCGCTTCGCTGAGCGGAAGCGAATGGGAGATAATATCGTCCAGCACTACTTTGCCGGTGCTGACCAGCTCTATCAGCTTATCGATGTAATTCAATACCGGCGCCTGTCCCTGCCGGATGGTAATTCCTTTATCGAACATCCGGAAAACGGGGAAGTTGTCATACGGGCTGCCGTACACGCCCATGATGGTGACGGTGCCGCTTCTTCTCACCGCCTTGAAGCACATTTCCAGTACGCTGATGGAACCTTTTTCAAAATTGATGGTGGCCTTCACTTTATCCATAAAGGAGCGCTCCGGCTCAAAGCCTACGGCATCCACGCATACATCCGCTCCGCGGCCTGCCGTGGCGGCACGGATCACTTCTACAGGATCTGTATCATGCGGGTTGATGGTTTCCACGTTATTGACGAGCCGGGCCTTTTCCAGCCGGTAATCCAGCGGATCGATCGCAAATACCCGTGAAGCGCCGTTCAGCCAGGCGGCCTTTTGCGCCATGAGGCCCACCGGTCCCGATCCGAAGATGGCCACCACCTCCCCGCCTTTCAGCTGTGCCCAGTCGATGGCCGTCCATCCCGTCGGGAATATGTCCGTCAGGAAAAGGGCCTGTTCATCCGTCAGATGGTCCGGCACTTTACGCGGACTAACATCCGCATAAGGCACGCGCACATATTCCGCCTGACCGCCCGCGTAGCCGCCGTACAGGTCCGTGTACCCGAAGAGGGCGCCGCCTTTCTCATCCAGCATGTCGCCATTGGGACCATAATGTTTATGATTGGAGTTTTCGCAGTTCACGGAAGCACCGTGCGTGCAGAAGAAACAGGAGCCGCAGGCGATAGGAAATGGCACTACTACCCTGTCGCCTTTTTTCAGGTGGGTGATATTTTGTCCCACTTCTTCCACAATGCCCATGAACTCATGCCCCATAATGAGGTTCGAAGCCTGCGGCACGGCGCCGCTGAGGATGTGCAGATCGGACCCGCATATAGCGGTGGAAGTAACTTTCAGGATCACGTCCCGGCTGTCCTGGATGACCGGATCGTCTACGGTGTCTACCTGTATATCTCCTGCTTTGTGAAAAACGGCCGCCTTCATACGATACATTTTAAGATTTGAAGAATCTGTATAACATACCGTAGCGGGTCGAATTATTATGCCACGATTAAATGAGCAGTAGATTTTAATTTCATCTTTTATTCCTCCTCCTTTACATCCGCAATCCTGTACTTCTTCGCATACGGCAACGGCTCCACCGGCACACCGTTCGCATCCGCCCACACATTCGTGAACGACGCACCGAAATAAAAGATCAGCGAACAATAAAACACGAACAGCAACAACAGCACAATAGACGCGGAAGCGCCGTATATGCTGTTGATATTGCTATAGGTGAGCAGCCAGCGCAGCACCAGCTTGCCGATATTGAACAGGATGCTGGTTACCAATGCCCCGGTGAACAGTATCTTCCAGCGCGGCCTGCCGTCCGGCAACAGGTAAAATACCAGGGCAAACCACAAAGTAGCTGTGACGATAGTAATGAGATAGCTGAATGCGCTGCGGTAATAGGTGACCAGTTCGGGCACCAGTTGCTGGATATATTTTCCCAAAAAGGCGAGCGCGGTTTCGAAGAAAAGGCCGAGGATGAAGAGGAAGCCGGTGAAAAGTATCACCAGCACACCGCGTAAACGGGAGCGCATGATGCTTTTAAAGCTCCGGCGGCGAACGGAACGGATGGCCCATACCTGGTTCAGTGAATCCTTGATCACCTTGAACAAAGTGGTTGCCACAAACAAAAGAAAGATAAACCCGCCGATAGCGATCAGCCAGTTTTCCGCAATGCTGCGGAACGCCCGCAGCGTATGGATCAGGTCCTGCGTGGTTTCGCGGCCGACCAGCTCTTCCAGTTGCGTGAACAGTTGCCGGCTGATATTCCTTGGAATGAATACCAGGCGTAAAGCCGAGAGGATGATGATCAGGATGGCGGGAAGCGCGAAGGTGGTGAAAAACGCCGTGGCCCCGGCCAGCCGTAAGGGATCGGAAGCGGACAGCGCCTTGAAAGCTGCCTGGAGTGACCGCAGAAACAACAACGGGCGTGATGCGGATGGACTGTTCATGTAACGAAGATGTAACAAAAAATCTGCCCATCAAATTCATCTGCATCACGCCCCCCGTTTTATTTGATCAGCTTGCCCAGCGATTCCTGTGCCAGCGGATGATAGTTCTGTTTATATTTTCCGTAAATGCGGATGGCCATTTCACGGCCTTTGGGTGTTTTCATCATTTCTGTGTAAAGCGGCGTGAGGAATTTCCTGCGGCCTACCTGACTGAGGAACTGTTCCATGGCCGGATACGCCGGTGTATACTCCGCCGCCACGGCCATGATGAACCAGAGGTCCGCCACTTCGCTGTTGCCGGTCTGTGTGAAATGGAAAGCATTGTCCAGCGCCGTCATCTGCTGCATGGTCAATGGCCGCGGCATTTTGCGCAGGAAGTGCAGCCACTCGTGGGAAGACCATTCCGCGTTCGGCAACTGGCCGTTTTCGAGGAACTGTTTGCGCGCTTCATCTACTTTTGAAAAGAGCTTTTGTTTCGCACGGGGACAATCTTCCGGGATGCCGGGGCCGTATACCCATTCGTTCACATTCACTTTGGTGGTATCGCCGTTGAGCAGCTTTGCGTTGAGGTATTGCAGGAACTGTTCGGTGTTCATGGTCTGGAATGCATGCGAATCAAAATAATGACGCAGGAACGTATCGATCTTTGCGCGGCCGGCGGTTTCTTCGATGCGCCGCAGGAAGTGCGCGCCTTTTTCATAAGCGATGTCCGTCAGTCCTTCGTCGGGATCACGGCCTTTGAGATCGAGCTTCAGCCAGGTATCGCGACTGTCCGTGCCGAGTTCGGTCACGGTGCCTTCCAGGTCCTGGTAGCCAAGCTCCCATAACATATCTGCGTAATCCGCGCCCATCATCGCTTCCATGATGCGGCGCTCGAAGTATACGGTGAATCCTTCATTCAGCCAGAAATCTTCCCAGGTAGCGTTCGTTACCAGGTTGCCGCTCCAGCTGTGCGCCAGCTCGTGCGCAATGAGGCTTACCAGCGAGCGGTCACCCGCGATGATCGTGGGCGTGGCGAATGTAAGGCGGGGGTTTTCCATGCCGCCCAGCGGGAATCCCGGCGGCAGCACGAGCACATCGTACCTGCCCCAGCGGTAAGGGCCGTACAATCCTTCTGCAGTGGTCACCATCTTTCCCACTTCCGCAAATTCGTTGTGCGCTTTCTCCAGCATGGCCGGTTCCGCGTACACGCCGGTGCGGGCGTCGATCGCTTTAAAACCGATATCGCCCACCGCCAGCGCCATCAGGTAGGCTGGCACGGGTTGTTCCATTTTAAAATGATAGATGCCGCTGTCGCTGCGCTGCTGCGTATTTTCGGCGCTCATCAGGGCCATCAGTCCTTTCGGTACAGTGACGCGGGCATCGTACGTAAAGCGGATGCCGGGGCCGTCCGCACAGGGAATCCAGGTGCGGGCGTAGATGGATTCGGATTGGGTGTAGAGGAAAGGATGTTGTTTGCCGAGGGTCTGCGAAGGTTCCAGCCATTGCAGGGCGGTAGCATTGCTGCCGGTTTTATACCAGATATTGACCAGCCTGGAATCTGCTTCCACAGGGATGTTAAGGCGGCTGCCAAGCATGGGCGCGGCGGCATCCAGGCTGTGATCTGCTTTCCTGCCGTCTACCGTCACGCTGTCAATCGACAGGCCGCGGGTATCCAGGTGCAGCACGGTGGCGCCGGACTTGTTGCTGATAGTCCACGCAGCAAGGCCGCTGATGGTGTGCGCGTTGAAATCCACCGCAATATCAAGGTGAAGGTGCTGCAGGTGGATGCTGTCCGCGTTGGATAAAGTGTGCAGGTCTTTGGCGCCGGGTTGGGCGGCCTCCGTGTACTGTGAAGATTTTCTCTGGTTACATGCTGCGGCCGTCAGAATGAGGCCGGCAAATACAAGATATTTCATGAAGCAGATTTTTTAGCAAAAACCGAAGATATTGCTAAAAATCCTCTCCTGCAAAAGCAAAGGTCATGGATGACGCGGCGCTTTGCCACCGTTGAATGCGCGGGAAGTATCCTCATCCATCTCTTCCATCAGCTTTTCAAGCGCTGATTTCATCACTTCTGAAAAGCGGGCCCGCTCTCCTTTGCGCACGCGCAGATCCCGGAAAATACTGTAGGGGTTACCCAGCGAGATGCTGAAAGAAGCTTCCAGCCATGCGAATATCTGCTTCAGCTCCGCGCGCCCGTGGTTCAGCGCTTTGGACGCATAGATGGCATATCCAAGCTCCGCCAGGTCCGCCTTCCGGGCGGTCCATACCAGTTGCGGTTTGAGCGCTCTCCTGCTTTCTTCCAGCGCGGCATCTGCTTTTTCCATCGCCTTTTCCAGGTATTCCTTTACGCGCTCGAGCCCCATCAGCTCACCGAGCCGGATGGAATTGGGATTGCAGAAACGTGTGTCCAGCATGCCATCCAGGTCATCCGGATAGTTATTGTTATAAAGACTGTTACGCAGGAAATACACTTCATCCATATCACTGGCTTTGCTGCGATGGTAGATGAACAACGCGCCGTGCTCTTCAAAAAACAGGTTGATGCGCTCGTTCTCCTGCTCCAGGAAACGCTTGTATTCCGCCGGTACTTTACGGGGACTGTCCGCTTCAATGCGGAAGAGACGGCTGTAGTAAACATTCTGGCTGTGGATGTTGGGGAAGATGATTTTGTAAAATGTGATCTCTTCTTCCTTGCTTTCAAAATCATTTTCCAGCACATGCGCTTTCAGCTGCGCCAGCACTTTGCCGACTATCTGCGCGCCTCTTTTGGTCCGCTCCAGCAGGTTGGGCGTTTGGGTTTCATGCAGGGCGAGCTGTTCAAACAACGCCTCCTGGATGGCGATAAAATCTTGTTTCATCGGATGAGATTTTACATTGGGATTTTGTAAATAGTTCGTTAACCAGCATATGCATGAAGGCTGATCTCGTATTCCTGCAAACGGGCTGCCAGCCGCGCGATGGTGGCTTTGCAGGACTGAATGGTGGCAAGCGCGGGATGATGGTAGCGTGCTTCGAAGTTATCGCCGGTGGCGGCGCCGGCCTGGTTAGCCGTGAGCACACTGGCTACAAACCGCAGCACCTGTTCCGTGGAAGTGCTGGCAATGATGCCCTCGTCAACGAACAGCCGCACCAGCAACGTCAACTGCGGGAGCGTGAGATTGGTAAGAATGCGCGCTTCCCTGCTGGCGGCGTGCAGCTCCTGCAGGTATTGCTTCTCGTCTTCCAGCCAGCGGAGCAATTGCCTGCTGACAGGTGGCTGCGTCATATCCAGCCCTGATCCGTTCATTCCCGGTGGAATACCTTTCACTTCCCTGATGAACCATTTCAGGCAGGCGATGCGGTCCGTCAGCTTTTTATATTGCTGCAGCTTTGTGCGGATGCGTTCCGTGCAATAAAGGTAATATTCGAGCGTATTGAAATTCATGTGCTGCAGGATGTAATGCACCTGCCAGGAAAAACGGTCTACCGGCACAAGGTCCAGCGTGGTGAGCTGCACCAGCTGGCTGAGCAGGTCCCGGTGATAGAACAGCTCGCGAAAGGTGATGCGGTCGTTTGCATTGTTGATCAGTTCCCGCACCGGCCGGAAGATCAGCGCCACGAGGGCGTGTTCCAGCGCCGGTGCACGGGCCAGCCAGTCTACTTCCTTCAGCCGCAGGGCCAGCTGCTTGCGGGCGAGAACGGCATAACTGAAAGGTAATGGTTTGTCCATCTCCATAAATTCGGAAAAGTGCTGTTCCAGCCCAATCATCACGTCCTGCAGGTTTTCCTCCACCTGCAGATAAAAGTCCATGATAAGGTCCGGCTCCTGTTGCGGCCGCTGCCAGGAAGTGGACCGGTGTATGCTGATGTAATAATAGATGCTGTCCAGCAAACGTGTGAGCGCCGCCTGGTGCTGGCGCACCATGATCCTTTTCCCGTCTTTATCGTCGTTGGAGCAGGTGGCGTCGAGCAGCGCGCGGGTCATCAGCTGCCTTTGCTCCTGAATCTGCCGGAGGTAAGCAGCGAGCACGTTTGCATCATTCTGCAGCGAGCGCGGGCCAAGTTGCTGAACGACCAGTTGATGTAGCTTATCCATAGATGGGAGGTTTTTGAAGATGTTAGATACTTCATTCGCCTTTCTGCCGGTGTTAATAATTTGTGAATGAGTTTGTTATTCTAATAATGATGGTGCTAAAATGGGGGATTTATTTTGATCGATGGTACGGGGCAGACACAGGTGTGGAAGATTTTTTTGGGGGATGGGCATGAAAAAGGCGCTCTTTCCGGGTGGAGGAGCGCCTTTTTGTTATGTAAAGCTGGTCTGTAATACGAAGAAAGCTGTCGAAAGCTAAACCGGAGAAAAGTGGCTGATTTAACAATCGTCTGCAATTTCAGGATGAAAAATGCAAATCGGCGTTAAATACATGTTAAGGCCACCCGTCTACGCCGGCACCACCTCAGGCTTCATGCCCAGCATCCGCATAAAGCGGAAATGGGAGCGCACGGCCGCGCCCATGGTAGGCAGGCTGTTGTACGGCAGGTTGAACTCCCTGCATTTTTCCTCCACGATCTTGCTTAGCGCGGGATAGTGCACGTGGCTGATCCGCGGGAACAGGTGATGCTCCACCTGGTAGTTGAGGCCGCCTACGAACCAGGAAACCACCTTATCATCCGGCGAAAAATTCGCGGTGGTCTTTATCTGGTGGATCGCCCATTCGTTTTCGACTATTCTATCATCTTCCCCCACTGCTTCAAACTCCGTTTCTTCCACCACATGCGCCAACTGGAACACGATCGCCAGTGTGAATCCCATTACCAGGTGCATGGCTACAAAACCGATCACCCAGGCCTGCGGGCCCACGATCAGGATGGGCAGCACAATATAAAAGGCCACGTATAATACCTTGCTCATCCAGAACACGAAATGATCGGAGAACTTCATGCGCTGCAGCGGCGTTCTGTACACCTTGCTGCTCAGGTATTTCACGAAATCCATGATGAACACCCATGCGAAGGACGAGATCCCGTATACCAGCACCACGTAAAAATGTTGCAGCCGGTGCATCGGCACCCATTGCTGGCTGCTGCACTGACGCATCAGCGGGCTTTTGGCGATGTCATCGTCCAGCCCGTCCACATTCGTATACGTATGATGGATGATGTTATGTTTCTGTTTCCAGATGAAGGCGTTGCCGCCCAGTGCGTTCAAAGTAAGGCCGAGCGTATCGTTCACCCATCCTTTGGTGGAGTAGCTGCCGTGACAGGCATCGTGCATCACGTTGAAGCCGATACAGGCCAGGGTAAAGCCCAGCAGGGCGCTCAGAAAAATGGCCGGCACCACGTGCAGCGGAAATACCAGCAGGCTTACATAGATCAGGATGGCGGCAGGAATCAGCACGATCGTTTTGATGTGCAGGTGAAGATTGCCGGTTTTTTTCAGGTCATTCTCCCTGAAATACTCTTCCACCGATGCTTTCAGCGAAGGAAAGAAAAGCGCGTTCTTGTTGTTGAAGGAAACTTTAGGCATAATCAGTATAACGTCGCAGGTAGTTTAGCAGGTATGAATGCGTCTCATACACTTTTGTACCAGTTGGCATTGTACATAATGATACCCAAAATATCCGGTTATGGCGCTATTTATTTTGTTAAATGTTCGTTCCGCCGTCGATCGTGATGCCTGTGCCGGTGATGTTTTTTGCCTGTTCGCCGGCGAGAAATGCCACCATAGCGGCAATATCTTCGGTTTCGCCGAAATCGTCCACCGCCAGTAAAGTCCGCTGAAAATCGGCGGAGGGACCGTCTGCCGGGTTCATATCGGTGTTAATGGGACCGGGGTGCACCAGGTTCACCGTGATGCCTTTCTTGCCTACTTCACGGGCCAGTGCTTTCGTAAGCCCCACGAGCGCTGTTTTGCTCATGCTGTACACCGTGGCGCCGGGGAAAGCCACTTTATCCACCATGCAGGTGCCGATATTGATGATGCGGCCACCTTCTCCGAGATATTTTAAAGCCGCCTGCGAGCCTACGAACACGCCTTTTACATTGACGTTCATGGCATGATCATACTCCTCCAGGGAAAATTCTTCCATGGGTTTGTAGGATGCCACGCCGGCGTTGTTCACGAGAATATTGAGCCCGTTGAATTCTTTCGCCGTTTGATCTACGGCGGCCTTCAGGGCACTTGCATCCGCGCTGTCCGCCTGGATGGCGATGCCTTTTACGCCGCAGGCTTCAATGGCTTTCAGCACTTCGTGGGCTTTTTCTTTTGATGCACTGTAAGTGATGGCTACATTTGCGCCTTCTTTAGCCAGTCTTTTGGCGATGGCCGCTCCTATGCCGCGGCTCCCTCCTGTTACCAGGGCTGTTTTGTTGCTGAGATTTTTCATATGGCAAATGTAGGATGGAAGTATTATTTTTGCATGTACTGCTTAAATTGTTAAGTACTAACAAAAACGTAAGATATGCGTAAAGAGAGGTCTACAAATGCGATGAACGAGGCAGCCATCGTCCGCGGCTGCGGGATGGCCTATACATTATCTGTGCTGGGCGGCCGCTGGAAGCCCGCGATCCTGTTCCGGCTGCTGCAGGGCCGGATGCGGTACAGCGAGCTGCTGCGGGCCGTGGAGGGCGTGTCCGAACGCATGCTGGTAGCACAGCTGCGCGAGATGGAGGCGGATGGCCTGGTGAGGCGGATCGTATATGCGGAGGTGCCGCCGCGGGTGGAATATGAACTGACGGAAAAGGGAATGTCCGCCGAGCAGGTGATTGAAAGCATGTCTGACTGGGGGAACCTGAACCGCCCTGACTGACAATTGTGTTGGAAAAATTTGGAATTGTGTGGATTTCGATTACCTTTGCAATCCCAAAAATGACCATATGCCGCGTTGGTCAATCGGCTAAGACGCCTCCCTTTCACGGAGGAATGACGGGTTCGACTCCCGTACGCGGTACAGAAAACAAAAAGGTCGCCATCAGGCGGCCTTTTTTATTGCCTCAAATAATCACCCAATGTTTCGATGAAAATAGTTCATATCCTCATGAGGGCGTTATTGCCTGTGAAATAATAAAGAAATGGATTGATGCAGACGTGTGGGAAATCATTACGATTACCACAGAACGTCCATGGACGGTAGGCCCTGGAGAAGGAATGCAGGGATTGTTTTATCTCCATTGGACATCCAAACAGTTGAGATTATCGCATTTTTTCATTATATTGGATATCCATACCCTGCTTATATGAATTTAACCCATGAAGAAATCCAAAAAGCTCGTCGAATAAGCAGAGCGATACAGGAATATCTCCTATCAACAGGCCAAAAAGATGCAAGAACACCTGATATTTATAGCTTTTTAGTTAGAAGAGGATTAATAAAAGCAGACAGACACAATGGGCTATTTTTAAGACGTTTTCTTAATAAGTTAAAACATGCAGGAATGCTTAAATTAATACCTCAATGTGCGCATTCTCTATCAGCTTCGGGACAAAACGAGTGGCATTTTTATCTTGCCTCGGAAGACCGAGCGGAGCTTAGTGATATACGAACAACAGGAGAAGATTCGCAAAAACATTATGCCCCCAAATTGTCACAAGATGAAATCGACCAACTAATAGCTAAGGAAGCGCCACTTATCGATTCTCTCCCTAAAAGAACAAACGCAAAATTTACATCACAAGAATTGGAAATCAGAAAAAATTATCCACGAGCTTACGACCCTTGGACTGCTACAGAAATCGACCTAATGAAAAGAGTATTTAAGCAATCTAATAATATTGATGCCGTTGCTACTCTCTTGAAACGACAGCCTCATATAGTTAAGGAACGTTTAAAATCCTGAAATGCCATTCCAGTCATTAAATTGTTCCGTTAGGCCACAAAATCCAGCAAATCCTGCATCAAACGTTTTTTTTTACTCGGTGCTACTAACACGCCTGCTTTCAGATTAATCATTTTACAGGTCGCTATTAGTTGCGCTATTCAAGTTCGGATAGTGCCGTAAAATCAATGACCGTGCTCCCTTCGGCAGCGAATCAAACGGTATCGGCTTATCTTGCGGGCGTGTCTGTTTTTGATTGATGTCACCCAGCAGGCTCCATTTACGGGTCATTTCCCCCGGCTCCTTTGCCGTGAGAGTATAATTTGTGAAGTCAATCACCTTTTCCGATCCCGGATCGCCGGCCGTTCGTAGCAAAGCCAATCGAAAATCTTTATTCATAAACCACCTGATTTCCTTATCTGCGTCAGAGCCGCCAATGCCAGAGCCCTTTTCTACAAAACGGTAATTGAAATCGTTGCGCTTGTAGTGTTCCCGCCAGATCAAACCAAACTCTCCTTGTGTTATTAATTGGGTGTCCGGCCAACGTCTTTTGATCTGGCTTAGCCACATTTTAAGATACTCAGTATCATAGGGCAGCGATAACTCCCAGCAGTTGGTAACCCATGCGAACTTATTCAGATTAAATCCTTCATCAAAATGAACCGAAGTGACATGCATCATCTGCTTCAATCCAGTTTCAGCTCCGTATTTACCAATGGTCTCGATAGGACCTACGCTCAGTCTGCTATTGAAACCATCAGCAAAGCCGGCTCTCCTCCCGGCAAGAAAATCAACAGACCAGCCATCCAGGTTTACACAGTCGATGAAATCGGACTCATTTTGAGCAGGTTTGCAAAAATGTTCTTTGGAAGGATAGAAGGGGTAGGATACAGATCCATCACCATCCTGATTGTCAATGCTGAACTGGCTCCATATGTTTCCCTGACAAACATGAATATTCTCCTTTTCCGCCAGATATTGTTGATTTTCCGAAGACATGAAACCAGCTACAATACTCCTGGGCCTGTAGCCGTTACCCACCATCCCGGTTATCAGATCTAACGCATCATGAATATCCTTATTGACTTGCGCTGCTGTGTTGTAGGCATTGGCAAAATAAGCGCCCGGGATAAAAGTGATTTCGTCGCCATACTTATGATGATAGCTGATCACCAACTTTCTGATCTCCCTGTAATTTGCGCTGGTATCATTCAGTGCCAGCCAGCTGAATGCCCAGGTCATTTTCCCACCCGCAAAACCTTCGGCTACTGCACGCCGAAAAGCTTTCACCTTGGCAGGTGTGTGCATGGGCCGCTCATCCGCTCCCACATTTCTGGTTCTTGAAACTTCGATCTGATTGACCCTGATCACCGTGTTAAATGTCAGATACCGGTGCCCCATCAAACCTTTATCAGCTTTTTTTACAGCTTGTCCAAAACCAACTGATGTCAGGATCAATAGCGAGATTATGGTTAGAAATGTTTTTCTGCACATATAAAAAAAGATATTAATTAAGCAACTGGTGCTGTAAATGCCTGGAAAAAATATATGTTTAATGAAAGGGAGGTCTAACCTAAAGAAAGGCTTATTCCGGTCGCAGGGACAGGCTTAGATGCAAACTGAAAATAAAAACATACGGAGAGGCATAAGCAGCGCTTCATCGTTAAGGCGTTTTGGTTATCATTCAATATAATATTTTTCAAAACTAAAGTATCTATCAGATAAGGGCTTTATCTGAAAAGCTATTTTCTTTGTACTTTTTGATATCTTTTAATACAAAAAATTCACTTGTACGCATCAAATTGTTGCCTTCCTTTCTTATGATGATGTGTGTTGCGTTTTCCCCAACCACGCTTTGCATCTGATTATAGCCAAGCGCTATCATATCAATTCCTGAAAATAAATGTTCCCCCGAACCTAAAAAGATGGGCGGGAATGCTAAATGTAACTCGTCGATATAGCCTGCCTGTAAATACTGCTTTATAGTTGAAACACCACCGCCGATACGGATGTCTTTTCCGTTCGCCGCCTTTTTAGCTTCTTCCAACGCAGATCCGATGCCATCGGTAACAAAATGAAACGTTGTTCCTCTTTTCATAGCCACTGGTTTTCTCGCGTGATGCGTCAAAACAAACACCGGAACATGGTAAGGAGGTTCCTCACCCCACCATCCTTTCCATTCATCATCCGGCCACTTCCCACGGATGGGGCCAAACATGTTTCGTCCCATAATCCAGGCACCAACGTTCTCGAAGGACTTCTCCACGAATGCATTATCCGGGCCTTCAGTGCCGCCATATTTACGTCCCATCTTCCGAAACATTTTTGTCGGAAAGATCCAGTTATGAAGTTCCTCACCGCCTACTCCCAGAGGATCAGTTATATCTTGCTTGATGCCCGCACCAAATCCATCCAGGGAAACTGAAAATGCCGCGACTTTAACTTTACTCATAGTCAGATCTGTTTTATTTATGTAGTTCAACCGTTTTTTACGATACAAATTTCATCAGAAAAAATCGTGTTTCGGCGGTGTATCAATGTGACGCCATAAAGACCTTCCTCCAAAAACCGTCACTGATCATATGAATAGCGGCGCCCGCTTTATCCCGTTCCCTTTCCAGCTTGTTAATTGTTGCTTTGTTTCCCGCATTCTGGGAGATTAACAATTTAACAGCGATCGCCGTATCATGCCATTTACCGATGGCCTCCTGCAACTGATCCAGATAGGACGTGTTTATCCCCAACATGAGCACCAATCGTTTGTGGAGCATACCATGAACATATATTACGTTTTTTATTTTCTTGCGGGCAAGATGAAGCTTATCCGTGGATGGTGCAACAATGATCTTGGCTGTGGCCTTCAGCTGCCGGCGGAGCCAATGTTTGACAGCTCTATTCCGGATGGGGTGTAATGCTTTTAGAAGATATGTGATGGCATGCCTGATCTGCTTATCATAACGGGTCAGGCGCAGCCGGAACTTCCCGGATTCCTGATCAATAATACGCAGCTCTTCGTTCTTAAACGCAGGGTGGTCAATATTGAACTGCTTCATCATCTGAAGGTGGATGCCGGCTTCCCGGATAAGCCCTGCCCGGCGGAATATTTTCCTTACTTTTTCCAGCTGCGCTGCAGCACTCTTCTCTTCATGTGATTCCGCAAATTTTGTGAATGCTCTTATTTTTTTAATTTCCACACGCAACCTGTGCAGCGCTTCCTGGTCTCCGGAGCCGACAAAGACATACAACTGACGCCGTATTTCCAGCCACCTTTTAATAAGATATTTTTGTTGCCTTTTCCTTTTGAGCATACCCCAATATTTTATTATCTAAAGGTGGCCCAAATTCCATGCTGAAAGCTGTGACTGGACCGCTGATCATCAAAAGTATTCCGACAAAATCCAAATCACTGTATAGATCGAGATTTCAGCAAAGCATACTCAAAATCCGAATTTTTCCCGTATATATGAATAATTATATATAATTTGATCCGCAAATCCCTATTTCCATGAAGCAATTGTTCATCCTCATCACCCTTCTCGCATATGTATCCACCGCTTCCGCACAATTCAAGCAACTTGCGGAAGGCTCCCGGATTGGAGGTGGAAAAGGCCAGGCCGGAATTTTCCTGCTAAGCAACGGGCACACCGCGTTTGTTTATGAGCTATCATCAGATAAGAAAGGTTTCCAGCTGGAATTTTATAATACGGCGTATAAGCGCATCGCAACAAAGCCATTAAAGCCTGCGGCGCTTTCTGATAAAGATTCCGAGCTGATGACTTGCAATAAATTGGGCGCTGATCTGTTGGTAACTTTCGAGGTAACGAAAAACGATACGCCATTTTTGTACAGGGTGGTATATAATAGTGAAACAGGCGAGATGACGAACATGGAGAAAATTGGTGAACGGGGCAAGGAACCGAAAAATGCAGCGGCAGCCCGCCTGTTCGGAAATGTTCCGTCGCCTGGTTTTTATTTTGACATCAGCCCTGATGAAAAATTCTATGCGGTCGCCACAATGAACAGCTTTGTGGAAGACCGGAACAAACGCATTGAGTTGGCATTATTTAATGACCAGCATAAGGAAATAGCACATAGCTTTTTCAAGTCGCCGCAGAATGGCAAGTTCAAATACATGCGTTATGAAGATATGGCAGTGAGTACTGCGGGCAAATTATTTGTACTGGCTGAAGCCGAGAATACACGTTCCAGCGGCGGAAAAGAGTCGGACATCGTGCTGGCGGAACTGGCTCCGGGCAGCGATGAGGCTATTATTCATGGATTGGAAGGATGGAAAAACAAGGAGGAGCAATGGAATGGAGTATTTCACTACAATCCGGTTACCAACAAGCTGATCTATTTCTACGAACGGGCTTTCAGGAGCCGTTCCAAAACCTGCCTCCTAACGATCGATGCTGCAACGGGGAAGGTTGAATCTGATACGCTCATCCGGGTGGACGGTCTTGAGCCGCTTTACCAGGAACACTTTGGCAGGAAGGCCCATTTGAAGCTTTCACCCCAACAGCTGAGAATAAGGAAAGATGGAAGCTATACAATTATTTTTGAAGAAGTTATTGAGCATAGGACTACTTCCAAAATAGGAAGTAGCACCATTCATGAGCACGACAGTGAGCTTTGTGAGCTTGTGATGCTCAATTACGACAATAGTGGTAAGCTGAGCAGCCGCTACATATTACCCAAAAAACACTATCTGTATAATGATATGAGGCTTGGATTTTGTCATGGAAGCAGGCCGGGCATATCAAGACTGAAAGATTTTGGCAAAGAGTTCAATGTTTCGTTGTTCATCAACTCCATCTCCCGTCCGGCTGTGCTCTTCAACGATGATCCGGAAAATGAAGAAAATATAAAAAAAGGAAAAAAATTGAATACCATCAGAGATACGGATAATTGCGACGCATTCTATTTTCCACTAAAAGGAACGGATTTATTTCCACCGCGCTCTTATATATTCAGGAAGGGTACAGGCAGGGGCGAGCACTTTCCTGCTTACCTGGATATTGCGGACTATGATGAAGCCGGGAATACACTGGTCACGCTTAAACACGAAAATTCCAAAAGCCGCCGCCTGGTCTGGTTACAATTATAGTGTACACCGCTTATGGGTGAACTGGAAGGGCAACTGCGCCTTTTACCCGAAATTTTCCGTAAATTTATCCAACACCCCATCATAACCCCATGACCACACCCGTCAGAGAAAATACCGCGCCCACACACCGGAATGCCCCCGCACCACCGTTCTTCCTGCCGCAGGAAAACAGCCGCGATCAATTCTTCGCGCCAGCGCCAGTGCCGGCACCAGCATCCGCTCCAGCGCTTCCACCAACATCATCCACTCCATCCACATCAACATCAACCCCCATCATCCAACGCCAACCCGCCACCACCACATCCCCCGATGAATGGACCATCTTCGCCGAAGAATTCAACACCCACTTCCGCTCCATCCTCCACGTATTCAACGAAAGAGGCTGGCCCCCGGACAGCCACACCGCACCCGGCTCGCAAAGCGGCGACTCGCTGGATGAAGCGCAATTACAAGCCCTGTTCACCGACAACCAGCGGCGCCTGCTGATGGACTTCTTCTCCACCGGCCAGATCCCCGACCGGCTCTTCAACGGCGACGAAGTGAACCACACCACCGCGCAGCAACGCCTCCTCATGGCAGCGCTGATCCTCTCCACCGGTACCTACCGGCCCGGCTCCTTTGAACAGCGCGTACATGCCAGGATGTGCTTCCACTGGGTCCACATCGTGCATCACTACGCCGGCGTAACACCCGCTTCACTCGGCAGGGGCATCATGGGCAGCTTCGATCATGCGGGGAATATCGTATTGCCCGCGGGCCGCGCGGAAGGGACCTTTATGGGCGACCGTGTATTTGCGGACGATCTGCCCGTGGATGAAAGCGGCGGCATCGGCCCTATTCCTGCGGACACCGGCCATGAAGATGCGGCGGAAAGCGAAGAAAGCAGAAGGGCCGTAGACCCCACGGAAGGCAGAAGAGTGCACCGCCGGCATGCATTTCCGTTCGCCCGTTTTGGGGAACTGCAACCGGGCGACTGGCTCTGGTATTACAATGCTAACTCCTCCGGCGGCGGATCGCACAGCGTGATCTTCTCCCGCTGGGCTGCCCCTGCGGATGCAGTGAACGGCGTCCATTACCACAGGGCCATCCTCTTCAGCCAGCCCAACCCCGGAAGAGGCGGCCGGGAACATACGGCCAACCTCGGCGAGCAATACTATAACGCAGGCGGCATACAGATCTACCCCATCACTTACGTTACCCGCGTTTCCGCAACGGCCCATCCGGCAAGCACAGTGGACGAGCTGCTGCCCTCCGGCAACGCGCGCGCGGAAGGAAGATTGAGCGCGGCCAACGAACGCTTCCTGGCCAGGGCCTCCCGCCGCTTCGGAAGGTCCGTCAGCCGCGAACTGCTCATCGAACACCTGCGCGAGGAAAATAACGACGCCATCGCCGCTGTATCGCACCGCCTGACCGATGGCCAGCGTACCCTCTTGCAGGATGCCAACGCCACCACCAGCCTCGAAACGCTGGTGCGCCTCACCCAAAGGCTGCGCGCACTGCGGCACAACACGGAGATCTATGAAAATAATATCGAAGCGACCTACGAAGGCCGCCTGAATGAACGGTACGCCACGGCATTGGAAGCGCACGAGCTGGAAACCGCCCGGATCACCGGGGAAATAGCGGAAGCCGACCGCGATCTCGCCACCGCCGCCACTGAAATAGAACGGCTCAACGAAGTATTACGCGATAGAGATCTTGCACCACAGTTAAGGGACATGCGGAGAGAGATCGCGCGGCTAAGACGCCAACTCGGAAGAATGCGGCGCCGCGATCCGGAAAGGGCCACCGTCAGGGAAACGCTGAACGACCTCCGCGAAGCGCTTCGTCTGCTGGAACGTGAATCCCGCAGCCGCAGCCGCGAGATCAGCGGCCTGCATTCCGGGGTCAGCGTGCTGGAAAGGCAAAGGCGCAGGCTCCGCCGCTTGCGGGAAAGGCTGGAGGGGGAACTCGGCGACAGCGAAGCCAGCCTTCCCTATGGCCTCGTGCACCCCGGTAACCTGGGGCGGCAGGACAGCTCCCGGATGACGGGCCGCATCGAAGATATCTTCACCATCCGCCAGATGGAACAGTTCGCGCCGTAACGCCGCACATCTTATCCAGCCACACATATTCCCCATCGCGTAAATAATATTCCCGATCAGATTACCGTACCGCCCCGCCTCACCGGAACTTTGCAGCCAAAAAAAATCAACATATGCACCGGATTTGCTACAAAGTACCATTACTAGCCATTTGCCTGTTATTGCTCGCCATCTCCCCGATATCCGCCCAGGAAAACAGGGGCGTCATCAAAGGCACGATCACCACCGCCGGCGACCAGCCCGCCGGATATGTGACCGTTGTACTGAAAGGCACGAAGAAAGTGGCTTTCACAGGAGAGGATGGCATGTTCACCATGCGCAACGTTCCCGCGGGAAATTATGAAATAGCGGTGTCCCTCGTGGGCTACACCACAAAGTCACAGCCGGTGACCGTGGAAGGCGGCAGGACCGTCAGCATCAGCATGCAGCTGGAAATTTCCGACCAGCAATTGCAGGAAGTGGTGGTGACCGGCCGCAACAACAAGTTCGGCGATAAGGAAACCGACGGCATCGCCCGCCTGCCCATCAAAAATATCGAGAACCCGCAGGTGTACTCCGTGGTGGGCAAAGATCTCATCAAGGAACAGGTAACTACGGACGTGGCGGACGCTTTCCGCAACATCCCCGGCGTAATGACCATGAAAGCCGGCGGCGGATCATCGGGCGTGATGTCCCGCGGATTCTCCACCTTCGCCAATGTGCGGAACGGACTGAACACCGGCGCCATCGGTCCCGAAGATCCCGTGAACCTCGAACGGGTGGAAGCCATCAAAGGTCCCTCCGCTACCCTGTTCGGAAGCCTCAAGCCTTCGTATGGCGGCGTGCTGAACTACATCACCAAAAAACCTTTTGAAACTTTCCGCGGTGAAGTGACCTACACGGGCGGCAGCTGGGAGCTGAGCCGCATCACGGCGGACATCAACGCGCCCGTGAACGCGGAAAGATCCGTGCTGGTGCGTACCACCGCTTCCTTCCAGACGGAGAACTCCTTCCAGGACCGCGGATACGCGCGCAGCTATTCCTTCTCCCCCAGCCTCGTATACAAAGCCAGCGACCGCCTGACCTTCAGCATCGAATATGAAAGAGTGGGACAGAAATGGAGCGCGCCGCCGCTGAGCTGGGTGATCGGTCCCAACGTACAGGCGAAAAGCTTCTCCGAAGTGGCGCTGCCGCACGGCCGCAACATCATCGGCAATTCTGTATACGACCAGAATACCATCAACAGCTTCTTTGCGCATGCCGATTATAAAATATCCGAAAAATGGACATCTTCCACGAACTACGCGGTATCTGAAGGGTATTACGACCGCTTTCAGTACATCGTATTCAGCTGGCTGACGGATTCCACGCTCGCCCGGCAGATATCATTCTTCATGCCGGACAAATTCGGCAACACACAATTCCAACAGAACTTCAACGGTGATTTCAAAATAGGTCCCTTCCGTAACAGGATGGTGATAGGGCTGGATTATTCCCGCGACTACTCCCGCCTGAACCGTACGCCCTACGCGCAGTACAACTATGATACGGTAAATGTAAAAGGCACCGTGCCCACCATCGACGTTACCGCGCTGGACGCATGGGGCGCGAAGCTGCCGTGGACGGCCACCAAATCTATCCGGAACATTTACAGCGCCTATGTGTCTGATGTGATCAACTTTACCGACGACCTGCTCGTGATGCTGAGCCTCCGCCTGGACCATAACGTGAACGAAGGCAGCTACAACGCCAACACCGGCAAAACTTCCGGCGCGTATGACCAGACCACCCTGTCCCCCAAGTTCGGCATCGTGTACCAGCCGGTGAAAGACAAGGTGGCCATCTTCGCTAATTACATGAACGGCTTCCAGAACCTCGCGCCCGCCGTGCAAACCGCCGGCGGCGATCCCGAGCCGCTGAAACCGCAGCGCGCGAACCAGGTGGAAGGTGGTGTGAAACTGGATCTGTTCGATGGAAAATTGAGCAGCACCATCAGCTACTACGACATACAGGTGGAAAACTCCACCTACCTGAATCCTAACAACCCCGCGCTCGTGACGCAGGACGGCACGCAACGCAGCAAGGGGTTTGAAGTGGAGCTGATCGCCAATCCCGTTCCCGGCCTGAATATCGTGGCGGGTTATGGTAATAACGAAAACAAATTCACGAAGTCCAGCTCCTCGTTAGTGGGCAAATCCGCCACCTGGGCGCCTGAGCACATCGGCAACCTCTGGATCAGCTACAAGCTGATGAGCGGCGCCGCCAAAGGGCTGGGCATTGGTGCGGGCGGCAACTATGTAGGCGATTCCTGGTTCGATACGGGCAATACGTTTACCCTTCCGGGTTATACCCTCCTGAACGCATCCCTGTTCTACGATCATCCCCGGTATGCACTCAACCTCAAATTCAACAACCTGCTGGATGAAGAATACTGGAACACCAATACCCTCGCGCAGAAAACCCGCAACATCGCGGCAAGCGTGAGCCTGAAATTCTAAAAAACACAGCCGGGTAAGCCTCCCTTTCAGCTTGCCCGGCTCTTTCCAAACCGCTGCGCCTGCACGCGGTCATATTCCTTCACGTAATCCGGATGTTCCGTGCCCATCAGCCGGTCCCACACCCTGAAATAAAGCCCGTAATTCCCTTTGAACCTGCTATGATGGAGGTTATGATGCACCGAGGTGTTCAGCACCTCGAACAGCACCGTATGCCGCAACCATTTCGGCGCGATCTCGTACCCGAGATGCCCGTATACATTGATAGCGAACGCCACGGTCGTGAACCACAGCACGGCAACGCCATGCATCGGCAATATCAGCACGATCACGATCAATACGGCTCCTTCCGCAATGGCTTCCAGCAGATGAAAAGAGTAAGACGCCCAGGGCGAAGGGTTCACAGAACGGTGATGTACAAGATGCGCCCGGGAGAAAAGCCGGGGATGATGCAGCAGGCGGTGCATCCAGTAAAAGTAGGTGTCGTGTATGATCAGGCTCAAAATAACGCTGACCGGAATATACCACAAGGGGTAATCATGCATGTTCCGGTACACGCGCGTATACTCTCCCAACGGCGTAAAAAGCACCGCAAACCCGATGAGGCCGAGCACCAGCGTGGTTTGCATGGAATACCATATTTCACGGAAGAAATCTTTCTTCCCCGCCAGCCGCTGCTGGATCTTGAAACGGCGGAGCCGCGCCGGAAAGAGAAAATAAAACAGCGCAAAAGGAATGCCCGCGATCAGGAAATACCGCAGGGCGGACATGCCGAAGAGCTGCGCAAGGATGTCTGTGGCTTTTTCCATATTACAAAGTAAATGGAGCAGCCGGCAGGAATGATTAACAAAAGATAATTAGTGTTTTGCGCGGGCAACAATGCGCTTGCGGATGCGGCTGAGGGATACCGGTGTGATGCCAAGCATGGAGGCGATGAATTTCCCCGGCACGCGGTTGACGATGTCCGGCTTTTCCTCCACCAGCTTCCGGTAGCGTTCCTCCGGCGAATACAGCACGAAGGTTTCTACCCGCTCCAGGGATTCCGACAGCATCTTCATCAGGAAAAATGTGCGCAGGGGCTCGTAACGCGGGTGTTCGTTCATGATCTTTTCCAGCTCACCGTAATCCATTTCCAGGATGGAAACAGGTTCCAGCGCGCTGTAACTGAACTCCGCGGGCCTTTCCCGGATGATGGCGTCATGCGAGGCCACGAACTGCCCTTCCCAGCGCAGCAGCATGGTCACTTCATCGCCGTTTTGTTTAACGGTGCTGGTGCGGATGATGCCCTGCTCAATGAATGCGAGCTTCCGGGAAGAAGAGCCCTCCCGGATATATATTTCTCCGGCGGTCAGCGTTCTTCGTGCAGCCTTTCCCAAAAGAAACTGCACATCTTCCGGGTTGACGCCCGGTATCTGGCGGATGGCGTCCAGTAACAATTGCATGCCTGCAATTTGCATAAAAAAAGGGAACAACACCAGACGATGTGTTCCCGTTATTCATATTAACAATCAACGTAAGTTGCTTATGTTCTGCGCACGCTTCTGCCCTGGGGCACACTCCGCTGCGGCGCGCCGGAAGAGCGCGGGGCGCGGTTGATCTGGCGCTGCGGCGCACTGATCGTGCGGGAGCTGCGGTTCATCTCACGCTGAGGTGAACTGATCGTGCGGGAGCTGCGGTTTACATTGCGCTGCGGCGAGCTGATCGTCCGCGAATTGCGGTTGACCTCCCGTTGCGGTGAACTGATCGTGCGCGAATTACGGTTGACCTCGCGCTGCGGCGAACTGATCGTCCGTGAGCTGCGGTTGACCTCGCGTTGCGGCCTGGTAACCGTTGAAGAGTTCCGGTTGTATTCCCTGCGCGGACCGGTAACAGTAGTCGAACTCCTGTTCACCTCGCGGCGCGGGCCGGTAATGGTAGCGGAACTACGGTTTACCTGGCGTTGAGGCGTATTGCGGTCAAACTGGCGCGAAGGCGTACTGCGGTTCACACTGCGGTTATCCAGCTGACGCGGCGGCGTGGTGCGGTTCACCGTACGGCTGTCGAACTGCCGGGACGGCGTGTTCCGGTAATTCGTGCGGTAATTGTTCACCACCACACGGTTCCGGTGGTACACGCTCGGCGCATATACCCGCATCGGGCGGTACATACGCGGTGCGCGGTAGATGCGGTGCGTATGCACGATCACATAGTACGGCTGGTAGCGGTAACAGATCGGATGGTACGCATGCCACGACAGCGGCCTCCAGGGGTCCCACCAGGTAGGGTAATGATACCACCTCCACGGAGATACCCAGCACTCATAGTACGGTGCGAACACAAAACGCACCGTCGGCCAGAACCACACGTTCACCACCAGTCCGGATGGTGCAAAGGCGGCATTCGGCCCGTGCGGCCTGTCGGTTATCACACCGTCGTTAAATGCGGTCACATCATCGGCGGAGGGCTCCAGTATCCTTGCTACGCCATAAATATCCTCATCCCCCACGATCTGTATCACGGCATGCTCTTCACCGGTCTTTTCCAGCTCGATCACCGCAATATCCTGGCTTTCTGAGGCCGATACCAATGCCTGCAACACGAAAAGCTGCACATTCCCGTCTTTTTTATTGACTACGCGGATATAATCGATATCCCCGTCTTCGTTAAGGTCGAGGTTGTTTACACCATTTTGCTTTGTATTCAGCATTTTCTCAAATTCTCCGGGGTTTCCGGCCTTTTTGAACATCTCCAGCGCGCCTTCGAGGCTGAAGTGATCGCCCGGCAAACCCGTTTCGTCCTGTGCCTTTACGCCGGTAGTCAGCATTAAGCTGATCAGTACGGCAGGCAGTGAATGTAATATTCTCATACGATACGCTGTTGTTACATATATAAGACGACAAATGAGGGGGAAAGTTTATCCGTTTCCTGTTGTAGAAATGTTAAAATTCTTCCCCGGCGAGGGGCTTAAAACGCCCGGAGGGAACAAAACAGTGAACGTGGTTCCCCTGCCCTGCACGGATTCCACTTCCAGGCTGATACCATGGTAGCCCGCAATGGCCTGAACAATGGAAAGTCCCAGCCCGTATCCCTCCTGCTCCGTTCTCTCCACTTTTTTGAATCGGTTGAAGACGGTCGCCAGCTCCTGCGCCGGTATGCCAATGCCGGTATCCGTTACCCGCACCGCATAAACACCGTCACCAGCCTTCCGCTCACTGATAACGATCTTTCCCTGCTGCTTATTATAGCGGATGGCATTGTTGACCAGGTTATAAAAAAGCTGGAAGATCAGGTCGTGATTTAACCCCTGTAAAACAACCTTTTGGGAAATATTCATGGAAAACTGCAATTCCCGGTCTTCCAGCCGGTGCCCCAGTTCCTCCATCACCTCCGTCAGCAGGGCGTGTATGGAAAAAGTATCGGAACGCGCGAACTGGTCGTTCTCGATCCGTGAAATGAGCAACAGCGACTGCACGATCTTCTTCAGCCGGTTCAGCGTTTTCATCATGCCGGTGATCCTGTGCTGCATCTCCTCGTCCAGCGCTCCGTCCATCAGCATATTTTCCATTTTATGCTGCAGAATGCTGATCGGCGTCATCAGCTCATGAGATGCATTCGATGTAAATTCTCTTTCCTTCTCGAATGCCGTCTTGATCCGGTCCATCAGGGCAGTCAGCGAGCTGTCCAGGTACCGGAAATCGGTTGTAGTGGTATTGACGGGAGGAATTTGCTCCCTGAAAGGGAATTTTCTGTTCAGCAGCTGCGTTTTGATGATCTGCCCCAGCGGGCGCAGCAATAAACGGGTAAATATGAGATCGATCAGGATGGTCATCACGATCAGCCCGATCAGCACATACAGCGCTACCGCCTGCAGCGGTCGGTTATACTGGCCGATGGTTTCGGTCGTTTTACCTACTTCCAGGATGTACCGGTGGCTGCCGTAGGAAAAAATATGCGTCAGCACCCGGTAGGTAAGCGTGTCCGCCTCCACAATGCGGCGCAGCGTGGCGATGGTGTCGGGTATCTGTATCTTTCCTACCGGCTCCAGTGAAATGTATTCCTCCTTCAGCATGGTATAGCTGCCATAGCTGTCCTCCCCCTGCAGATAAAAATCGATGCCGTTCTGCTGAATGACATGCAGCACTTTCTTTTTCTGCTCTCCCAGGTAGTAATCATTATACCGCGATGCAACATGATCCACCAGTAAAGGCAGCAGCAATACAAACAATATCACGATCGCCATTTTGGAGAGCGTAATGAAAAGCGTCAATTTGGTAAATAACTTCACGCTCAGACTTTTATTTTATATCCTACGCTGCGGATGGTCTGTAACCACTCTACGGACGAAAAGGCCGCCAGCTTCTTGCGGATGTTCTTGATATGCACATCGATGTAGTTCGAATCATAATCGTCATCCGAAAAATTCCCCCAGATATGTTCGCTGAGCTGCATCCGGGTGAGCGGCCTGTTCTTGTGCAGCAGCATGTAGCTCAGCAGGTCAAATTCTTTCCGCGACAATACGATCTCCTCTTCTCCGAAATAGATCATGCGCTTGTTCATATCGATCGTAAAATCCCCAAGCGCCATCACGCTGTCGCTCACCGCAAACTTCCGCCGGGCAATGGCCTGCATCCTCGATTGCAATTCCAGTAGCGAGAACGGCTTGGGCAGATAATCATCCGCGCCCAGGTCCAGCCCCTGTATCCTGTCTTCCAGCTGCCCGCGGGCGGTGATAATGATGTATGCGGCATCCGGACAATTCTTTCTTGCCTCACCGAGTACATGCAGTCCGTCCTTATCCGGCAGGCCGAGGTCCAGCAGGATAAAATCGTACTGGTTCTCTTCCATTTTCGTCAGGCCCTGCTTTGCGGTGTAAGCCAGGTCGCATAAATAAAACGCCTTTTTCAGGAATGCTTCCATTTCTGCCGCCAGTGACCTTTCATCTTCCACGATCAATACCTTCATCTGTTTTTATAATTGATCAGAACTGATAATAAAAGCTAAACGTAAAAAATGTATTCAGGTTTCCCGCGCCGGCTTCCGCATGCTTCCCGGGTAGGGACAACTGGCAGGCCGCTTCCACCAGGTAATTCGAGCGGTTGTACGCCAGCGGGATGCGCAGGTTGTAAGACAACAGGTCGAAGCTCGTGGATGAGGAAGTGGTGGTAGCCGGCTCGTCATCCTGGCCGCCTATAATGGGCAGTGGCAGAATGCCCAGCAGGCTGTCGCGCAGCCGCTTCTCTTCCACATAGGTCTGGTAAAAATGCTGTGTGCCGCCCACGATCTCCACGGAGGGCGTCAGCGAAACAAAATCTTTCTGGCTGAAAAGGTGACCGAGGTTGATGAACTTTTCCGTGCTCAGCGTTACAAATACATCCTGCTCCTTACCAAAGGCGTAGTCCACATTCACACCGGTCGTCATCCAGTATTCATAACTCAGGGAGGCGCTGGCCATATCCGAGTTGGCAGCCTGCAAAAGAGGGGAATGCGCCGGAAAAAAAAGATGGCTGTAGCTTATGTCGGCGGACAGCTTTTTGCCCAGGTTGAAGGCAATGCCGGCGCTGACGGCGGAGGCGGATACCACGTTACTGGAATCATTCAGCAAGCGGTAACCCAGGCCGGAGAAATAAATGCCCGACGGCAGGCGGAGCGAAGCGCTGGCCGCGATGTACGGCATCCGTTCTTCCGCGCGCTGCCCGTAATAGCTGACATCGTTCGCATAGGTGGCGCCAACGGTAAAGGTGGTTTTCTTTTTCTCCGTGCTGTCTTCCTGTGCAGACGCGCTCATGCTCCATAATCCCAGGATGGATAAAGCAATGATGTTTTTCATACAGATATCGTTAAGTCTACCG
This sequence comes from Chitinophaga cymbidii, assembly GCF_007992715.1. GTDB lineage: Bacteria > Bacteroidota > Bacteroidia > Chitinophagales > Chitinophagaceae > Chitinophaga > Chitinophaga cymbidii. Next base: position 2,522,635 of record NZ_BKAU01000001.1, on the reverse strand, counting down.
GATCAATCCGGTGACCCGTTTAATAACTTTTGGCTTGATGACTTTGATGGGTTTCACAGGAATGGGCGTCGGAATGGGAATAGGCTTTAACTTGCGGCGTGTTTTCGGCACTTCCTTGAGGATGTCCGGCTTCTGCTTCTTCACCGTTTCCTTTTCTTTTCCTTTCTCCGCCGGCTTCGGCGCCGCAGGCACGGTATCTGTCACCGCCACCGGGCGCACGTCACTGTTCCCCAGCCCCCTGAGCGGGCGGACCATAAAAAGCAGGCATATCAACGCCGCCTGGTATAAAAAAACTCTTCCCATTGCTCAACTAAAAGTAACAAGTTTTTGCCGCCGCAAGACGGCAAAAACCTGTTCGCTGAAAAAAGGTTACAAAATCCTCAGTCCCGCGCCGCCGTTGATGCGGGTGCTTACCTTTACAGGCACCACCTTTGTATGCATCATACCGGCGTGATGCAACGCATCCTGCACGGCAGGCGCTTTTACGCCGGATGAAATGCCTGTTTTCGTGCGCACCTGTACCGCGGGGTGATCTGCCTGTACATGCGCGTTGGTGCCGGCATTCACCTGTACCGCCTTCGGGGCGTTATTCACCACATCAGCGGCGGTTTGCCGTACCTTGTGCTTTGCGGCATAGGCATGGTCCGCGGCAGTCTGTATTCCGTCTTCCACTTTTGCTTTCATTGCTTTCGCCCCATGTATGCGGGCGCTTCCGGATGCTTCCGTATTGGCTTTCAGGCCAGCCTTTCCGGCCTCAATGGCCTGCCCTGCTTTTACGCTGCCGCCGGCTTTTACCGGTGCCTGTGCAAATGCCGCGCCAGATAACAGCAGCGCAGCCACGATCATTCCTTTTGTTTTCATAATTTCCGATTTATAGTTTGATCAATGATTACATGACAAAACTATTTCGGGAAGATGAAGCGAAGATGAAAAATGAAAAAAAACGCCCGGCCGGCCGTTATCATTATATACGAGTATGGCATCCAGCTGCTTTTCCCTTGATAACAAACGTTTTGCCTCTTCCAGCCCCAATACCATCAGGGCGGTGGCGTAAGCGTCCGCGGTCATGGCGTCCGCCGCGAAAACGGTGGCGCTCAGCAGCGGGTCGGGCCGGGAAAGGCCGGTCTTGGGGTTGATGATGTGGTTGAATACCTGGTTGCCTTGCTGATAGTGATTATTATAATTGCCGGAGGTAGCCATCGCCCGGTTGGAGATCATGCATGTGCGGAGCGTCTGGCCGGGATGAACGGGGTCTTCTATCTGCACCGGCCATTTTCTATCTCCATGCACGCGCAGCTCGCCGCCTACTTCCACCATGTAATCCGTGATGCCTTTTTTTTCGAGGTAAGCGGCGATCACGTCCACCGTATATCCCTGTGCGATGGCGTCAAGGTCCAGCCGCACATTGGATTTGGTCTTGTGCACGGAAACGGAATCGAAAGTAATGTATTGAAAGCCGACGTATGACAGCAGGGAATCCAGCTGTCCGGTCCAGGATTGCCCCCTGCGCTTCCCTTTGCGGTATGCTTCCGTCAGCGGCGATATGGTAGGGTCAAAAGCGCCGTTGGTGGCTATATACACTTCATACGCGCGTTGCAGCACGGGGTAAAAATGACCGGACTGATACCGGAAATCATCGAACGCATTAAAGGTTGATATTTCGGAATCAGTCCGGTAAGTGGACAAAGCCTTGTCGATGTCCGACAGGATGGAATCCACCTGTATTTTCAGATAACGCTGCCCTACATCCAGGTAACGGATGTGGTACGTGGTTCCCTGGGCGGTGCCTTCAAAGCTGACCTCCGGCAGCAGGAAACTGATCAGGGCGGCGATGATCCACATTATTCTACCTTGTTCGTCATTTGCTGCGGCGGCAGCGGTTCATCTTTCAGGATGGCGATCAGTTCCGGCAGGTGATGCTGGTATACGCCCCTGGGCGATGTGTTATGTCTTTTCGCAATGCCGGCCGCAAAGCCCACCACTTCGCCCATCATGCCGCAGGTGCGCATCACGCGGGTGCTGCCGAAGGCCACGTGCGTGGTGCTGATATTCCGGCCGGCCATGAACAGGTTGGAAATATTGCGGGAATACAGGCAGCGGTACGGAATGGTGTACGGCGCTACGCGGATGTGTTTGGTACTGGCGAAGAACTCCTGCCCTTCAAAATACTTGCTGTTCTTTTCCTGCGGAAAATGCAGGTCGATCGTCCACGTAGCGGTCACGGCGCCGTCCGGATAGAATTTGCCTTCCTGGATGTCCATCTGCGTGAGGATGTGATCGCCGAGTATCCGGCGCGATTCCCTTTTGCCGCCGATATAAGCTACCCATGCCAGCTCGCGCTTCGCATATTTTTCGGGCTTGCTCTTTTTCAGGTAAGACCAGTTGCCGTAGATCGCGCGGAGATTATGATCGCGGATCTGTTCGGCTTCCGTGATGGTGTTGAAATTGCCGAAGCCGGTTTCCCACTCCCAGTCTGACCTTGCCTGGTCGATATGATATTCATCGGAGAATTGCAGGGCCCAGGGCGTTTCGGGGAAAGACGATACGGTGTCCCGCTCCAGGGAAGCCCAGAGGTTAGAAGTGCCGAGTGTAAAATCGTCCGCTTTTTCTGAAGCGAGCGATTCGCCAGTTTCCGCTTTGCTTTCACGGCCCATGCGGAAGTCTGCGCCGGCCAGGAAGCCCACGGTGCCGTCTCCTGTGCAGTCGGAGAAAAATGTACCGGTAAAACGCACGTCCTGGTTGGTGGAAATATTTCTGCCGATCACGGCTTTGATCTGGTCTTTATCCATCTCTACCTTGTACACGTGCATGTTGAGGAACAGCGTCAGGTTCTTTTCCGCTTTTACGATCTCGATCTTGCGTTTGTCGCCATACTCTGCTGCGTCAGGATGGCCGTTGCCGGGATCGCCGTTATCCATTTCCCGCACGATCCTGCCCAGCTTGGGGTAGTGGTTCTTGTCGATATCCCCTTTCAGGTGCACGCGCACTTCGGAGCTGTTATTGCCGCCGAGCACCGGGCGGTCCTGTATGAGCGCGGTTTTCAGGCCCTGGCGCGCCGCGGAGATCGCGGCACAGGTACCGGCGATGCCGCCGCCTACCACTACGAGGTCGTAGTGCCCACCGTTATCCGGTTCCGCGTGCAAATTCAGCAGCTTGTTGCGGAAAGCGGTGAGGTCCTTTAACGTGTTGGGCGGAGTGAATTTCGCAGCGTCGGTAAAGAGGATGGCATCACAGCGGCCGTTAAAGCCAGTGAGGTCTTTCATCGTCAGCTTCACCTGTTCGTTTTTGATGTCCACCGTGCCGCCGTCGTACCATTTCCAGGCGTCGTTTCCGCTGGCGCCGAATACGGGGCCCGCCTGCTGACCGTCGATGGAAAGGGTGAATTTACCCGGACCTGTGGGGAAGGGCGCCCAGTCTTTGGTGCGCACCCACATCCGGTATTTGCCTTTGGCGGGGAAGGTCACCGTGGTTACGGCGTCTTTCACCGGTCTGCCCATGCCGTGCGCCATCAGGTAGGAAGAGCCGATGACCACGAAGGATTGCTGGTCGGTCACCCATCCGCCTTTGTTTTCAAAGGATTCTGCTTCCACGAACACATGCTTTTGGGCGTAAAGGCTGCTGTGCAGCAGCAGGAGGGCAATGCCGGCCGCCGCGAGGCGCATCAATAGTTTCATATCAGTCATTTTTCTTTTTATAATCCAACAATTTCTGGCGTACTGTTTTATGCGCCGGCTTCATGGCAGACAGCGCCGCGAATATTTCCGCGCCCGCGTCCGGGTCGTTCAGCTGCGCAGCCAGCTCCAGTTGCGCTTTGTCCGCCAGCTTTTGCTGCGCGGCCAGCAGCGCCAGTTTTATTTTAAATTGCTCATGGTTTCCCTCTCTAACGGCCTTAGCTATACGAACAGCCAGGGCTTCGGTAAGGGGAATGTCTTTCAGTTTTCGCAGGATGGCCATCTGGAAGGGATACACGGCGGGGCGGTATACTTCCCAAAGCCAGCGCTGGCGGGCGGACGTTGCGAAGAAAGCGGGGTGCACCGCCTGCAGGGCGTGCCGCGCCGTAAAAATGTTCTCCCCCGCAATGATCCCTTTGATGTCTTCCTCATACCCGGCCCGCACCTGTCCATCCGCCCCGATCACTTTTTCCATGGCCCAGTATTCGTAATGATGGTTACTGCTGCGCAGGAAATGATGCAGCAGCTTCGGGGAAGTATAGCTCTCCGTGATTTGCTGTATCTCCTCTACCACCTTTCCATGCGCGATATGCCAGAGCGTATAGCAGGTGAACACCGCGCCTTCTATCACTTCGTTTTTGATCGTCTTCAGCGTTGCGCCCGTTTTGATATTGGCCGAATCGGAAATGTTCTCCGTGCCTTTCACAACGAGGTCTTCCATCTTCAGCTCCGCGAGGAGGGAGCTTTCGCGCGCAAGTATTTCCTGCAGCTTGGCATAGTCCTTTTCCAGGAATTCGCGGTGGTCCGTTTTGGTGAGCACTTCGTTCGGCGGCATGTCGAACCGCATGTAGTTGCCCATCAGGTCCCAGTAAAAATTGATGTACACCGGTTTGCATTCGCCGGTATTGCACACCGGCGTATAGATGTTCCGGTAGAAATACTGCGGCTGCCCCGCTTCGTTCAGCACAAGGTTCAGCGTGTAGGTAAGGCTGTCGCTTTCCTTCACTTCATATTTGCGGATGGTATCATCCGCGTGCGCGGGCATTGCCGCCTGCGCACACAGGATGACCAAAAAAATCAGTCTACTTATATTCCAGTTGGGCTGTAGCATTACAATCCTTGTTACTCACAAACCTTATCCAGCGGGCCTGCACATCTGCGGGGAACTGAAACGCAAAGCTTTCGCCGGGCGCTACCGTTACCTCCTTATACTGCATCCATACACCGGTGCCAACGGGGTCCAGCTCCACTTTAAAGGTGACGGGCTGCTGCGCGTCGTGTGAAAGTTGCAGGCTGCGGTTATCATAAAAACCGAACAGGTACGGATCGGAAGGCGTGCCGGCCTTTGCGGGCGACTGCTTCCAGGGGCCTCCGTGCCCGGTGGGTTTTCCGAGCTTCCACAGATCATCTATCACACCGGCCCATACCGCCGCTTTTCCATCCGGAGAACGGATGATATGTTCGCTGTTCACGTCCGCATCCACACCGGTCAACACCAGCAATCCTCGATAGGATGCATAATCGTTGATGCGGTAAGCGTGTGACGCTACCGGGCGGATCTTCGCGTATCCGTCCGCGTTCTCTGCCGGCAGTTCGTAAAACGTACCGTGGCAGTTGAACAGGTCGCGTTCCGTAGCCACTTCGCGGCAAATGCGCAGCGAGCCGTTCTGCGTGAGGCCGGTGAAAGCATCATCCCCGAGCGGCAGGCGGTAGCGGCGGCCTTTGTCGTCCACCACCAGTACGGAAGCAGCGTCTATGGTCACTCCTTCATGCCGGACCGCAAACTTTTTGCTGATGAACGCGCTCGTGGCGGTATCTTCTTTCTTTTCCAGTTCCATCTTTTCATTCAGCTCATAATATCCCGCATCGTTCAGCACTCCCAATGTACGGCGGTTTTTTCCTAATCCATAGAGCAGGCCGCCGGTCGTTTTTGTAGCGGAAATATTTGTCAGTCCGTTGAACATCGCGTCCGGCGCGGATTTCCGGCTATCCTTCGCGGCGTAGTAAAAATGCAGCGTGGCATTTGTGTTACCGTTCGTCCTTGCGCGAATCCATTCACCCGGCATATCCGCCGGAAATACAATGGGAGCGCTCCCACCCGCGGATACCGTCACAGTCTGTGTTTCAGCCCACTGACCATTGCCTTCTTTATCTGTTTCAAACGTGAATTGCACAGGCTTGTTGCCGTTATTCTGCACCCAGGCGGAGCGCAGCGGCCACCCTGCAAACAGGAAGGGTTCGGAGGGCTCGTTCGCCTTTACGTTGTCGTTCAGCCATACGGCGCCTTCCGCAGTATTGGGGCCGAGCTGGTCCGGCATATCCATGGAGGTGAACCAGAGATTGGAATTGGATTGCCCCGGCCCTTCGATGCCGCCTTTCGCTTTTCGTTTGTTGAGGAATTCCTTTTGCGCGGAGTCATCACAGCCGAATACGAGCTGATCGTTCCAGCGGGCGTAATCGCCGATCACTTTGAGATATGCGGAACGCGGGCGGATGCCGGCGGTGTGTGTGCTGTTAAAACCGCCGGGGAAACGCCAGAACATGCCGTGCATGGTCATCATGTAATCCGGCTGCTGAGGCGTGCCGATGTCGCGGATGCGCGGCCATTCCGTGTTCCAGCCATGCGCGCCGTCGTAGCTGTGGCTGGCCTTCGGCATGCGGTAGAAATGCCATTTGCCCTGATCGCGCACGGCCAGCAATAGGGAGCGGTGGTCCCAACCTGTTGACCAGATGGGATCGGTATCAGAATTTTTATTCCCGTAGATACCGCCGGGGCCGGTCACTTCCACGAACTGGTTGCGGCGTACCGTTTTCCAGTTCTTCCCGTCCCATTCCGATAAAGAACCGGATTCCACCGTGTAGTCTGTGAGTGATTTCGGGCCGGGCTCGCCGTTATCGGAATACACCATTACGCCCTGCCCGGAATATAGTCCCTTGCCATGTGCGCCGGGCAGGAGATCGGGAACGGAGCCGCGGGGGTTGGCGTCCGGATAAAGCATCGTTGGTTGCAGCGTTTTTACATCCACTTCATAAAAACCTTCTTCCATCGTGCCGTAATAGATCTTGCCGGCGGGATCTGTCAGATGACGGGCATTACCGGTGTGGCGGCCCTTCATGGCGGTGTAGGGGATCGCCCTTACTTTACCGCTGCTGTCTATCGCATACGGTCCGATGAAAAGCTGCCGGCTTTCTGTGTGGATCATGCGGTTGGCCGGCGTTCCGCCGATGCTTTCGCTGCGCACGGTCTGTTGCAGGTCCGGCGATATTTCATACAGTTTGTCGGAAGAGCCTTCCGGTAAATGCGGGCCGTAGGTGATCACCCAGAGCTTGCCGGCCCAGGGCACTACCGCGCCGGTACCGCATTCTCCTTCATTGTTATACATGGCCAGGTGCGGGTAAACGCCGCTGAAAGACCTGGCTTTCGCAGTTTCTTCTGATGGCTTGCAAGCCGTTATCTGCGCAAGCGCAGCGCCTGCGATGATCAGGTGTCTGTATCCTTTCGTCATATCAATAGTTCGGGTTTTGGTCCAGGCCGCTGGTGAGTACTTCGGTAGAAGGAATCGGCCAGAGATACTGCCGTGTTTCGTCAAACTTGCGAACAGCTACTGTTTTGATCAACCCGGCATCCGCCAGTGCGGTGAAATCGGCCACGCCATCTTCATCAATGGCCGGCGTTTGCGGGAAGAACCACAGGCCGGGCTGCACTACTTTCGTACGCAGGTCCGCCGGATCGAGCATGCCGTAGTTGATGTTGTTCAATACTTTCTCTGCGAGCTTCCAGCGGATGATGTCCATATAACGGATGCCTTCCTTGGCAAATTCCATTCTTCTTTCTGTACGGATGATCCTTCTCAGTTCGGTCTGATCGGTAGTAGTTACCGCGGGATAAAGATTGGTAGCCGTATAGTCCACTCCATACGCCCTGGCGCGTACCTGGTTCACGGCATCCAGCACGGTCTGGTCGATCTGGTTCAGCTCCATCTTTGCTTCGGCATACATCAGCAGCACATCGGCATAGCGGATGATGATCTTGTCAGGCTCCGCGTTCCAGGAGTTCAGTAGCCAGTCGCCGTCTACCCCTTTCTTCCAGATGAGGCCGTTGTAAGATGCGAAAATCGCCACCGCGCGGTTGTCTTTGTTCTCCACATATTTCATGTCGGCATCCTTCCATACTTTCAGAGAATCCGGATGCGGCTGATAGGTGTAGCCCAGGAAGGAAGTCCCGAAAGGCACGATGGTAGCGGCACAACGCGGATCACGGTTCAGGAAGGGATTATGCGGATCAAAAGAAGGCGATTCATCAATGGGCAGGCCGTCCGTGCAAAGGAAAGCGCAGAACAGGTCCCAGGACGGGTTCTTGGCGCCCCATCCGCCCGGATTGCGCGGCACATAGTTCTGCAGGTCGCCCATCTTCACATTCAGGGCAATGGACCTGGGCAGACCGAATACCATCTCCACCGAATTCTTTGTTTTGGAGAGGAAGAGGCTGCTGAAATCCGGATGCAGCTTGTAGATATCCTGGTCCATACAATCCTTTGCCGCTTCCGCGGCGGTGGCCCAGTCTTCCATTTGCAGGGCGATACGGGCTTTCATGGCCAGCGCGGCGCCGGAGGTGGCGCGTTTCAGTTCGTTGGCGGTATAGGAAGGCGGCAGGTTTTCCGCTGCGAAATCAAAATCGGCATAGATCTTTTGCAATACGATAGCTTTTTCTACCTGCTTCTGCTGCAATGCCTGGTCAATGTCCATCGCGGAATCGGTGTAGATGATATTGCCGTAATGCGATAACAGCTTTGAATACTGCGCCGCGCGCACGAAACGCGCTTCTCCCGAGTAACGGTTGATCTGTGTGGGGGACAGCTTGTCCGCGGCCCTGCTCACGCTGTGCACAATGGTGTTGGCCCGTGCAATGACCTTGTAGCTGTTTACCCACCAGGTACGCACAAAATCGGTTTCGCCGTTTATCGTAGCGCCGGTAATGGGCGTGGTAACATCGCGGTACATAAAATCATCTGTCCAGTCGTCGTTATCCTGCGGCCAGAAAACATCTTTGTATAACCCGTTGAGGGACATTTCGATTTCTTCCGCTGTGGAGTTCCACGTTTCACTCGATCCGTCGGACAACGGGTTCAGGTCCAGCTTCGCGCAGGCTGCCATGAAGAACAGGCCCATGCAGGTGATATATAATTTGAATTTCATGATCATGCGGTTTTAAAACTTAACAGATACGCCGAATACAAATGACATGGTGATGGGATAGCCCAGGTTGTTGGATGCATCTCTGCCCCATTCCGGGTCCCATCCTTTCGGGAAATGATGGAGGGAGAACAGGTCCGAAACGGCTCCATATACCCGCAGGTCTTGTATCTTGATCCTTTCTGTCAGTGACCTGGGAACGGTATAGCTCAGGTTGACGTTCTTGAGGCGGAAATAAGAGCCTTTGATCAGCCAGTAGTCGGAGAGCGTATAGTTGTTCCCGGCGGCGGTGTTGGAATAGCGCGGGTATTTTGCCTGGAGGTTCTGCTCCGGCGTGTTGTAATGGCTCCAGCTTGCTCCATCGAGTATCAGCGGGAAGTTGCCGTAGTTTTCCAGCAGCGGCCGCACAATATCAGTGGTCAGCCTTGAATTTTGCTTGCCTACGCCTTGTATCACGATGCCGAGGTTCCAGTTTTTATAACCGCCCTGCAAAGTAGCGCCGTACATGTAACGGGGCAGCGAGCCGCCTAACAATACACGGTCGTATTCAGGAGATATTTTTCCATCGGGTACGCCGTTAGGACCGCTGATGTCCTTGTAGCGTACGTCGCCGGGCCGGGTGTTGGCATTCAGCGTGGGGGATTTGTCCACTTCATCCTGCGTCTGGAAAAGCCCGTCAGAAAGATATCCATACCACTCGTCAAACTCGCTGCCGAAGGTCTTGATCTTGTCGCCCAGGAATTCCGTGCCGCCGAGATCGCCCATCTTTGACACAAAGTCGGATATGTTGGCGGAAACGCTGTAGGTGAAATCGCCGATCTTGTCGTTCCATCCCGCCTGGAATTCCCAGCCGGTGGTGTACATGTTGCCGGTATTCTGGTAAGGATTGTCAAACCCGATGTAGTCCGGTATTTCCAGCTCCAGCAGGATGTCGCGGGTGGTCTTCCTGTAATAGTCCGCGGTCACACGCAGCCTGTTGTCCAGGAAGTTCACGTCCATCCCGAAGTCGTACGATTCGGTCGTTTCCCAGGATATGTCGCGGATAATATATTGCCATTGCGCGGCGGATTGCGCGGACACAGCGGTGTTGCCGCGGTAGAACAGCGAATTGGTTTCGAAGCGGAGCAGCGCCTGGTAGGGATAGAAGTTGTCGCCGATCCTTTCATTACCCAGCGTTCCCCAGGAAGCGCGGACCTTCAGGAAAGACAGCCAGTTGGATGTCTTGCTCATAAACGGCTCCTGCGAGATGATCCAGCCGGCCGATACGGACGGGAAGGAACCCCAGCGGTAGCCCGGTGCGAAACGGGAAGAAGCGTCGTAACGGATATTCGCCTGCAACAGGTATCTATCCTTGTAGTTATACATCACACGGCCGAACCAGGAGCGGTAGGCGTTTTCTGTTGCGTTGCCGCTGTTGTCGCGGAACTCCAGCGGGCCGAGGTTCAGGTACGGATAATTGTCCAGGATATACTGCCCGCGGGAGGCGCCCAGACCTTCATCAAAAGCATAGAAATATTCGTAGCCCGCCAGTATGTTGAGGTTATGACTGCCCAGCTGCTTGGTGTAGTTCGCCAGCGCCTGTATGGTATACCGCTGATTGTCGTTGCGGTTCTCCGACAGTTTTGTTTCGTTGGCGCCTTCTATATAACCTGACACCGAGTTCGGGTTGTTCCAGGAGGTATACGGCACCTTCTTGTTGAAGGTCTTCATCTTGTCGAAACCCGCAAACGGAGAAATAATGCCGGAGAACTTCAATCCTTCAATAGGCGTGAAATCCAGCCCTATTTTACCACCGATCTGGTTGTACCAGTCGTGATCAAAACCACCGTATTTCAATTGCGCGTAAATATTCGCGCCGTCCTTTCCCGCGCCGATCCTGCCGTCTGACCACATGGCCGCATACAACGGCGGTACAATGCCCATTTTATACATGGGATTGACCGTCGGCTGCTTGATGATGGAACGGCGGAAGTTGATGTCTACGCTGGCGGACAGGTACTTGTTGATGGTGATATCGTTGTTGATGCGGGCCGTCAGGCGTTCGTAAGTGCGGTCATCGTACAGCGCGTCCGTTTTATCGTATGCCAGGGATACCCGTGAGCGGATGGTCTTGCCACCGCCGGAAACGCTCAGGATGTGGCTTTGCCGGGGCGCTGAATTATGCAGGATCATGCTGCGCCAGTCGGTATCCGGGTATTCATCCGGGTTGTCCGCATGCAGCTGGTCATAATTATCGATGGTGGCTTTCGGATAAGTGGGATATTCGTTGGTATTGTTGCCGTTGTCGTTCCAGCGTAGTTCGTTGGTGAGCTGCATGAACCTTTTCACGTCCACATAATCCGGCAGTACAGTAGGTTTTTCCACGCCATACTCATAAGTGTAGTCCAGGCTCAGCTGGCCGCTCTTCGCCCGCTTGGTGGTCACGAGGATCACGCCGGCCGCAGCCCTTGATCCGTAGATGGATGCGGAGGCGGCGTCTTTCAGCACGGAGATATTGTCAACATCGTTCGGGTTGATGGAGTTGATATCATCCACCGGCACCCCGTCCAGGATGATCAGCGGTGAAGCGCCGGCGTCGTTGAGCGTAGTGATGCCGCGCACGCGGATGGTGGCGGTGGCGCCGGGGGCATTATTGCTTCTTGTCACCGTTACGCCGGGCATGGAGCCTTGCAGTGCCTGAGAGATCTGCGTGGTTTTCCTGGCGGCGATCTCCTTGCCTTCCACGGCGGATACGGAACCGGTGAGGTCGCTTTTCCTGATGGAGCCGTAACCCACTACTACCACACTTTCCAGCGTGGTATTGTCCGCTATTTCCATCATCACGTCCACCTTTTTTCTGCCGGCCACTTCTACCTCGGCAGTGGCATAACCGATATAGGAAAACACAAGTACCGCTTTATCGTCAATACCGGTGAATTTGAACTCGCCTTTTTCATCGGTAGTAGTACCCAAGCGGGTACCCTTCACCAGTACGGTCACGCCGGGCAATCCCGCTCCCGTTTCATCCGTTACCCTGCCGGTAATCGTCACCGGAGGAAGAATGAAAGGGGAAACCACCCGGAGCGGCGGCGTTTTTTTGATGGTGATCGTTTTGTCGATGATGAAATAGCTCAGGTCCTGCCCCTGCAGGGAGGCCGTCAGGAAGGTTTCCAGCGGCGCATTCATCAACGAGATCGTTACAGGATCTGCGTCTTTGATCAAACTGTTATCATAAAATACCACATAGCCGGTTTGTTTGTGGATAGCGGAAAAGATCGTTTTCAGTTTCACATTTCTGCCTGAAAAGCTCACCGTCTGCGATACGCCGGTGGCACTTACATTCAGGAACAAGACCGTCAGGAACACGCATGTTAACTTCATAGCTAACAAAATTTTGGTTGAGTTTTGCAGACGGTGGCCGGAGCCCGCACCGTGTACTCCGGGCGGTACGGGAATTGGTGTAGCAACGGCCGTCCGCTTCCGGAAAGCGATAAATTTAAATTGCATACATTTGCATTGTTTGGTTGAATGAATAGGCAGTCCTAGCCGATTGAGTGTTCATGCCAGCTGAACGTCCGCCAGAGATGTTGCAACCATTTCTGGCTTTTTTTCAGCGGCAGGCTGATCTGTTTACGTTTGCGGCGTTCGTTTCATAATCGTGGATATTTTTTTGTTATTTCAAAACCGTGATATTCTTCCCTTCTACGCGGAATCTGACATTATTCTCCTCTAAAATTGTCAATACTTTAGACAGTGGCAGCGACCGCTGAATACCGCCGCCGAAGCTTCTGCGCGGCACAAATCCTTCTTCATAGCTCACCGTCACGTCGTACCAGTTTTCCAGTTGCCGCATCACCGCAGGCATGTCCGCATCCAGGAACTGGAAGTACCCGTTCTTCCACGCCATCACTGCTTCCAAATCCACATCATCCACCACTTTCATATCCCCGTTACGTGCCAGCTGGGCCTGCTGGCCGGGTTGCAGTACATCTCCGCGCCCGCCGCCGGATACTTTCACCGCGCCTTCCAGCAAGGTGGTCTTCACCATCGGTTCGGCGGCATATGCATTCACATTGAAATGCGTGCCCAGTACTTCTATTTTCATTTTTCCGGCTTCCACCATGAACGGCTTGCCGGCATCTTTCGCCACTTCAAAATATACTTCACCAGTAATCTTCACATCCCGGATATCGCCGGTAAATGCGGTGGGATAGGTAATGGACGACGCGGCGTTCAGCCAGGCGATGGTGCCGTCCGGCAGGGAAAGGCGGTATTCTCCGCCGCGCGGCGTGCGCATGGTGTTGTACAGCACCACGCCGTCCGCCTGGCCTTCCAGCTCGTAGGACAATTGCCCGTTGGCCAGCTTCACCACCCGTACGCGCCCCTGTGTTGTCAGTACGCCGTTCGCGGCGCTGTCCAGGTTAATCACCGTGCCATCGCCGAGTGTCAGCACCGCTTTGTTGCCGCCCGCGGGCACTTCATTTTTATAGCGGTTATGCTGCGCCACCTGCGGGGCGGGTTTTTCTGATTTGCTTAACCAGAACAAGCCGGCGCCCACCGCCAGCAGCAATACGCATGCAGCGGCCAGCCAGCGGTAGAGGGAACGCACGCGGAGCTTCTCATCGCTGAAAAGCGCCGCCTGGATACGCGCGGAAACCTCGTCAGGCATCTGGTCCGCGGGATGGAACCGCTCCCAGGTCTGTGCAACAACGGCCTTCAGGTCGTCGTCATGCCCCGCTTCGCTGATCCATTCCGCCAGTTCTTGCCTCTCTTCCGCGGTGCAGGTGTCATTAAAATACCTTTCCATGAGGTATTGCATACGTTCTCTCAACATGCTTGAGTGATTTACCCTTTTAATAGACAATTGGAAAAAAAAGTATACCTAGTTTTTTCAGAAAAATATTTTCAGGACGGTAGCAAGTGGTTCGCGTCCATGATACAGCGACTGAAAAGTATGACCAATATTTTTGCGACTGTCCTATTTTATGGATGCATTCTTCCCGTCCCACATATTTTCTTTAAATTTAATAGGAATTCAAGCTTTACCCCATGAAACCAAGCCCTTTATCCTTGCCCTGGTTAGCCTTGCTTTTGTTCGCACTTTCTTGTACCAAACGTCCTTACAAGGTGGAAACCAAGTTCATTGCAGGATACCTCATCGGCAAAGAAACCTGTCATCCTGATCCGGATAATGACTACTGGCTGCTCGATTGCACCGTACACCCCAATACTCCGTCCATAGGCGACACTATCGTTGTGGACAACGAAACCTACACTAACGTAATTAAAGTGAAAGGGCTGCTCCCTGAACTGCAGGAACTGGGTACCAGCATTGGTATTGAGTATAAAACAATCACTAGAGAAAAGGTTGAAACTACAGGATGTGAAGTTCCGTCACCAGTAACCTATCACCTGAAAGAAATATTTATCATTCATCAGGGGATAGCCCGTTAATTGATCTTACACCCAATTGATAACGATTCAGTAGGTAATCAGGTTATCTCCTATTGATAGTATTAACTTTGAGCTGGAAAACAATGCCGGATATAGCCGGAAAACGGCCATGGTAACCGAAGGAACGGGCCGGACAAGGTGGATGTGAGGTGGAGATGATGTGGACTTGATCTGCCGTTAATTTTGTGAATATTCTATCAGCGTTTTTTTACGACAAACGAAAATGGCGACCATACCGGGCCATCAGGCTTCGCTGTAGTCAGGGAACAAAAACCAGCAAAACCAGCAGTACGGTAAACGCTTCGGGACTGGTGCGCAGCTGCTGCCGGATCAGGCGCAGGGCTTCTATCATGTGGTTGTTAACGGTAGAAGGGGAAATGTTCAGGTAACGGGCGATCTCTTCGTGCTTCAGCCCTCTTTCCCGGCTGAGGGTATAAACCAGTTTTTGCTTGGGCGTGAGTTTGTCCAGCGCATGGTGCAGGCTTTGCGTAACCTCCTGCAGGCTAAGCTGCGCTTCCGCATCCGGGCCCGCCAGCGGCTGTGTTTTGCCAAGCTCGCCCAGGATCAGCGTTTCCCTGGCCATCCGCTTCAGCGAATTGATCACCTGGTGCTGCGCCATCCGGTAAATATATCCCCCGAACTGCGCTATCCCGGTCAGCAATTCGCGGTTTTTCCAGAGTTTCAGAAATATGTCCTGGGTAATGTCTTCCGCCATCTCCGGGGAACCGCTGGCACGCAGCAGAAAGCTGTACAGCTTATGCCGGTACATCCGGAAAAGCTCCGCAAACGCGGTGGCATCCCCTGCAGCTGATCGCTTTAAAAGTTCCTGTTCAAGTTTAGCGGACTCCATAACGTGGAATAGAGAAAATGGAAGATGGCTATTTCATAACGTTCCAAGTAAAAATAGGAATAATTTCCTTGCAGAAAAGTTTTTTATGGTGCTTCCCGCTCCGGACCACTATGAGAACGTTCCCAATTTTTTGTTGCCGGGGGAGGCATCCGGTCAAAAACTGCATGTTAAATGTCAGAATTGATATTGTCCGGCTATCCGGCAACGGGTATTTTTGAGATCACACGTTATGCGTCTTCCGGTAAAGGTCAGGCGACACGCCCGTCTTCACCTTGAAGATCTTTGAAAAATAAAAAGCGGACTCGAACCCCGTTTCAGCAGCGATCACCTTCAGGGATTTGGAAGGATCGGCCAGCAGCATTTTCGCTCTTTCGATTTTCAGCTGCAGCAAGTACTGTCCGGGAGCAATGCCGGTATATTGCCGGAACGCCTTGCGCAGCCAGGAATAGCTGACGCACAGCTCTTCGGCCAGGCTTTCGATAGAGAGCTGGCGGTCCACATTCGCCCGGATGATCTGCATGGCCTTGTGCACGATATTCTCCTGCACATCTTCCTGCTGCAGCTCTGCCTGCCGGTTCCAGGCATGGAGGTAGCCCAGCAGATGCAGTATGACGCCGGAAACGAGCGGCTGGTAACCGGGTTTTTCCGAACGGGTGTGCGCAATGATATCGGTGAGCAATTGCAGGATCGTTTCCTGCAGGCCGGTATGAAGCAGGGGCTGCGCTGGACTGAAAAAGCCGTCTTCCCGGAGGCTGGCGGGAATATCGCCTTTGAAGCCTGCCCACCATTCATCCCATCCGGTGGCTTCATCCGGCCGGAAACGGTGCCATTCACCGGGGAACAGCAGCATCACCGTTCCCTCCGTGATACGCACCGGCGGGCAATGCGTGGATTCAAAAACGCCGGCGCCGCGCGAGATGTAAATGACCTGGAACTCCTGCAATACCCGGCCCTGCTCCCATTGAAAATGATGGCGGGAAGGATGGCCGGGGCGCGGATAGGCTTCCGACGGGCCGATGCTGTTGCAGCCCGCATTCAGCACATACAGCCCCCAACGCTGGTCTTCCGCGCTTACGGGCAGGTATTTGTAATAATTGATCACGATTCTAAAATAACCAAAAATGAACAACGGACAACTCAGGATCGGCTTGTTCGGTATCGGCCTCGATACTTACTGGCCGCAATTCGATGGCCTTAAAGAACGCCTGGAAGGATATTTGCAAAAAGTGGAAACGAAGCTGGCGGCCATTCACCCGGATATTATCAATGCCGGGCTGGTGGATTCGGCGGACAAAGCCTTTGCGGCGGGACGGCTGTTCCGCGCGCAGGAAGTGGACCTTATCTTTCTCTACGTGACCACCTATGCGCTCTCTTCCACCGTGCTGCCCGTTGTGCAAAAGGCCAAAGTGCCGGTGATCATCCTCAACCTCTCGCCGGAAGCGGCCATCGATTATACGGCCTTCAATGCGATGACGGACAGAACGAAAATGACCGGCGAATGGCTGGCATACTGCTCCGCCTGCCCCGTTCCCGAGATCGCCAACGTGTTCAGCCGCACCGGCATCCGCTTTCACCAGGTAACGGGCATGCTGAACGATGATCCGGACTGCTGGCGGGAAATACGGGAATGGGTGGAAGCCGGCCGTGTGGCGCACATCATGTCTAACAACCGCCTCGGCTGCATGGGGCATTATTACAGCGGCATGCTGGATATTTATACCGATCTCACCCAGCAATATGCATACTTCGGCGGGCACATCGAGCTGCTGGAAGTGGAAGAGCTGGCCGCTTTGCGGAAGCACGTCACCACCGCCGCCATGAGAGAACGGCTCGCGTTGTTCGATGAGGCTTTTGATATTCAGCCGGACTGCTCCGCCGAAGAGCTGGAAAAAGCGGCTATCACCTCCGTGGCACTGGACCAGCTGGCCGCGCAGCATCAGCTGGGTTCCATGGCTTATTATTACAAGGGCACCGGCAACCCGGACAATGAAACGGCCATCAGCTCCATCATCCTCGGCAACTCGCTGCTCACGGCCAATGGCGTGCCGGTGGCGGGGGAATACGAAGTGAAGAACGCGCAGGCGATGAAGATCATGGACAGCTTTGGCGCCGGCGGCTCCTTCACGGAATATTACGCGGTGGATTTCAGGGATGATGTGGTGCTGATGGGGCACGACGGGCCGGGGCACATCGCTATTGCGGAGGGTAAAACAAAAGTGCGGCCGCTGTACGTGTATCACGGCAAGGTGGGCAGCGGGCTTTCCGTGGAGATGTCCGTAAAGAACGGGCCGGTCACGCTGCTGTCTGTTGTGGAGAAAAAAGACGGAAAATTAATATTGCTCACCGCGGAAGGGGAATCCGTTGCGGGGCCCATCCTCCAGATCGGCAATACCAACAGCCGGTACCGCTTCTCCATTGGCGTGCGCAATTTCATCAATCAATGGAACAGTCACGGCCCGGCGCATCATTGCGCGGTGGGCGTAGGGCATATCAGTACGAAGATCGAAAAACTCGGATTGCTGCTTGGGATGGATGTGGTGAAGGTTTGTTAACTTTAGCGGAACAAGCTCCGCCTCACATGCAAGAAGTAACCGCCACCTGGCTGCAATCCATAGAAGCCCTGAAGGATGTGCCGGCCGATCAGCTGCAATGGATGATCGACCAGAGCCGCCACTACGTCCTTCAGGCCGGCGATCTCCTGTTCCAGACAGGCGATCCGATCAAAGGCACCCATATCCTCATCACCGGCAGCATCCGTGTACACCAGCGGAAAGAAGAGCTGGCGCGCTTCGGCGCCAAAAGCATCACCGGCTACCTCCCTTTTTCGAGAGGCAAGGTAGCGCAGGTGATCGGCGAAGCGCTGGAAGAAACGCAGGTGATGACCCTGCCCATCGAAAAGGCGCGGGAGCTGATCAGCACACACTATGAGCTGACGCAGGCGCTGGTGCACTTCATGACCACGCGGGTACGGGAGTTCACGTCCCTGCAATTGCAGAATGAAAAAATGCTCGCCCTCGGCAAGCTGTCCGCCGGCCTGGCGCATGAGCTGAACAATCCCGCCTCCGCCGTTGTGCGCGGCGCGGTTACCCTGAAAAAACATTTACAGCTCGAACCGGAATCTTTCAAAAAGATCATTTCCATCCGCATGGATGAAGCGGATGTGGACATCGTCAACAATAAAATGTTCGAAGTGCTCCGCCAGCCGGAAAAGCCGAAGCTGTCCCTCATGGAACGTTCGGAAAAGGAAGACGAGCTGGCGGACTGGCTGGACGAACATGCCGTGGAGAACAGCGCGGAACTGGCGGAGAACTTCGTGGAGTTCGGTTTCACCACCGGTCACCTGAACGAATTCAAAGCGCACATCCCCTCCCCCTACATTTCCCCCATCTTCAACTGGATCAACGCCAACCTCGTCACGGAAAAAATGGTAACGGACATTGAAGAAGCGTCCAACCGCATCGCCACCCTCGTCAAATCCGTGAAAACTTTCACGCACATGGACCAGGCGCGCGATAAACAGCTGACGGACATCCACACCGGCATTGAAAATACGCTCGCCATCATGCAGCACAAGCTGCGGAAAGGGAATATTTCGGTGGTGCTGGATTTCAATACCGGCCTGCCGCAGATCAAAGCGCTGGTGGGGGAACTGAACCAGGTGTGGACCAACCTGATAGACAATGCGGTGGACGCGATGGAAGGCGTTCCGGAAGGGAAGCTGGAGATCCGCACGGAGCCGGACAATGCCTGTGTGAAAGTGATCATCACAGACAACGGGCCGGGCATTCCACCGGAGAACACCCACCGCATCTTCGAACCGTTTTTCACCACCAAGGAGATCGGCAAGGGAACCGGGCTGGGGCTGGACATTGTGAGCCAGATCATCCGCCAGCATCACGGCAACATCAAAGTGCAGTCACAGCCGGGACGCACACAGTTTTTTGTATCACTTCCCATCAATGGTTAATCAGCATGAATTTACCCATCATACTTTGTATTGACGACGATGCGCAGGTGCTGCGCGCCATCGTCCGCGACCTGAAAGCACGGTACCGGAACGAGTACCGTATCATCAGCACCACCGTTGTACAGGAGGCGCTGGACAGCCTGCTGGAAATGAAGAACAAGGGCGAGACCATCGCCATGTTCATTTCGGACCAGCGCATGCCGGACATGGACGGCGTGGCTTTCCTCGAAAAGGCCAAACAGTTCTATCCCGATGCGCGGCGGGTGCTGCTCACCGCTTATTCAGACACCGACGCCGCCATCCGCGCCATCAACACCGTGCAGCTCGATTACTATCTTGTAAAACCCTGGGACCCGCCGGAGGAAAAGCTTTACCCGATCATCAACGAGTTGCTGGACGACTGGCAGAACATCCATCACCCGGATTTCAAAGGCATCAAAGTGGTGGGCTACCAGTTCTCCCGCCAGTCGCATGCCGTGAAGGATTTTCTGGCGGGCAATCTCATCCCCTATCAGTGGCTGGACGTACAGACCAACGAAGAAGGCAAGCGCCTGCTTTCGCTCAATAACCTTTCCACGCAGGACCTGCCGGTGGTGTTCCTGGAAGACGGCGGGCACCTTGTAAACCCCGCTATCATCGACATCGCGCGGAAAGTGGGATTGAACCCGCAGGTAAAGCATGATGTGTACGATGTGGTGATCATCGGCGCGGGGCCCGCGGGTCTGGCGGCCGGCGTGTACGGCGCTTCCGAAGGATTGAAGACCCTGCTGATAGAACGGCGCGCGCCGGGCGGGCAGGCGGGCACCAGCTCCCGCATCGAGAACTATCTCGGCTTCCCCACAGGACTGAGCGGCGCGGAACTGACCCGCCGCGCTATCGCCCAGGCCACGCGCCTCGGCACCGAGTTCATCACCCCGCAATCCGTAAAAGACATCCGCCAGAAAGACGGCTATAACAAGATCATCCTGGAAGACGATACCGAGATCAACACCCGCAGCGTGATCATCACCACCGGCGTGGATTACCGCAAGCTGGAAACGCAGGGCATCGCGGACTTCACCGGCGCCGGCGTTTACTACGGCGCGGCCATGACGGAAGCTGCGGCCTGCACGGACAAGGAGGTGTACATCGTAGGCGGCGGCAATTCCGCGGGGCAGGCGGCCATGTACCTTTCCAAGTTCGCGAAGAACGTGTACATCCTCATCCGCAAGGAAGACCTGACCAGCACCATGTCCGCCTACCTGATAGACCAGATCAAAGGCACGCCCAACATCCACTTGCGCCCCCGCACCGAGATCGCCTCCGCCGCCGGCAACGAAAAGCTGGAACGGCTGACCATCAGCCGGATCGGCACCGGTGAAACAACGGAAGTAACGGCGGACGCGCTGTACGTCTTCATCGGCGCAAAGCCTTTCACAGACTGGATCGCGCTGAACATCATCAGGGATGAAAAAGGTTTCATTGAAACGGGCCGCGAGCTGCGGAACTATGATTCATTTCCCAAAATATGGAAGCAGGACAGGGACCCCTACCTGCTGGAAACCAGCTGTCCCGGCATATTCGCCGCCGGCGACGTGCGCGCCCGCTCCATGAACCGTGTAGCCGCCGCCGTTGGGGAAGGATCGATGGCCATCAGCTTTGTTCATAAATATCTTGCAGAAGTAAAATAACGATATATGTCCTGCCAGCACATTCAAGCGATCACCACCCTGAAGGAGCCCAAAGAACGCGCCTGCGAGGAATGCAGGAAACACGGCGGCCACTGGCTGCACCTCCGTACCTGCCAGACCTGCGGCGTCACGCTTTGCTGCGACGATTCTCCCAAAAAGCATATGACGCAGCATTTCCACGAAACGGGCCATCCCGTGATCATCTCGGCGGAACGCGGCGAGCGGTGGATGTGGTGTTATATCGACAGCGCATTTGTGGAGTATTAGGCAAAATCCGTGATCCGTACCATAGGCGCCCCGGTCTGTTCCATGACCGGCAGCGTGTTCGTGGCTACATTTGCGGATGAACAGGAAAACATTCATCCGTACCGGCATGCTTCTGGTGCCTATACCGCTGTTCGGGAACATCAAAAAAGAAACTATTATGCTTGATACCGCTATCATCGGCGGCGCCTCCGCGGGGCTCGCCGCCGCCATGACGCTCGGCCGCTCCGCCCGCAAAGCCATCGTTTTCGACACCGCAGAACCACGCAACCGGCCCGCCGCGCACGCGCACAACTTTCTTACGCAGGACGGCACGCCGCCGTCTGAAATCCTCGCCATCGGCCGCCGGCAGCTGCAACAATATCCTTCCGTGCAGATCGAACAGGATAAAGTGATCTCGGCCACCAAAAGCGGTGTGCACTTCCGGTTGGAAACCGCCTCCGGTAAACAGATCACCGCGCGCAGCATCATCCTTGCCACCGGCGTGAAAGACATACTGCCGGACATTGAAGGGGTGGAAAAGCTCTGGGGCAACCGCGTGGTGCACTGCCCTTACTGCCACGGCTGGGAAATGAGAAACCAACCCGTTGCCATCATCGCTAACGGTGAAGATGCGCTGCACCTCGTGCCGATGGTGCATAATCTGAATAAAGACATCGTCATTCTTACCAACGGGAAAAGCACCATCCCTGAAAAACTGCCGGTGCCGGTAATAGAAAAAAACATCCGCCGGATGGAGGAAGAAGGCGAAGGGATAAAGATCACGTTCGCGGATGGCAGCACGCTGTTGAAAGCAGGCGCATACCTCCGGGTGGCCGGCCTCCGGTTTCACACAGCGCTGGCGGAGCAACTGGGCTGCGAGCTGACGGAAGCCGGCTCCGTGAAAGTGGATGCCATGTACCAGACTACAGTGCCTAATGTATTTGCCGCCGGCGACGTTTCGCATCCGGGGCATCACCAGGTGTCGATGGCAGTGGCCGGCGGGCACATGGCGGGCGCGGCCTGTAACAGGGTGTTGTGTGTGGAGGATTTTGAGCGGTTGAAATAAAAACCGCTACTCCACCACCTCCGGCGTTTTCGTTGGGTCCTGCACGTTATAATAATAAATACCCTCCTTGCGAAGCCCCGGCAGGAAAGCCGCCAGCCGTTTTTCGAACTGTGCATAATCCTTCTTCTCCGGCTTCGTCCACGCCGCTTCCGCAAATGCAAGCAGGCGCGGGAAGGTCAGGTAATACATCCGCTGGCTGCTCACGATCGTTTCAGACCAGAGATTGGCCTGCAACCCTTCTATCAGTTTGCTCTGCCGTACAGATGCAGGCAGCTGCTGCCGGGAGAAATCATATACGCTTTGCACAGTATTGTAGCCTTCGCCTTTCCAGCGCCGCCCTTTCAGGCTGGTGCTGTCCTGCACAAAGTCCAGGTAAAAAGGAAGACGCGGGCACAGTACAACGCGGTAACCTTTTTCTATGGCGGAGGTCAGCTGCTCCGGCTTTTCCTGCCGCCACCAGAACACAATGGTTTTCTCCGCGGGCAGCGCGGAAGCCGTCACTTCATCCCATCCAAGCAACTGGTTGTTCAGCTTTATGACAGTGTCCGCCATGCGTTTCAAAAAATAATGCTCCACTTCCAACAGTGAGCCCAGCTTCTGCTGCCGCATGAGCTGCTGCACGGCGGCATCTTTTTTCCACGCTTCGCTGCCGAAGCTCACTTCATCGCCGCCGATGTGGATCATCTGAGAAGGAAACAGCACATCCACTTCCCGGAGAATATTGGTGAGGTACTGGTAAGTTTCTTCCTTGCCGGGATTGAAGGTGAAATCAGGATACCTGGCGGAACCGCCGCCGCTGAATTGCGGATAGGCCCTGTTGGCGCCCCTTGCGTGGCCCGGCATATCTATTTCGGGAATCACGGTAATATGGCGCTCCGCAGCGTAAGACACGATCTCCGCAATCTCTTCCTGCGTATAATATTTCGCGGGAGCCGTAGAATCATGCACGTTGCCGATGCCGCCTACAAGTGTTAGCCGCGGATATTGTTTAATCTCGATGCGCCATCCCGGATCATCGGTCAGGTGCCAGTGGAAACGGTTCAGCTTGTAGAACGCCATCTGGTCCAGTATCTTTTTCACGTCCGCCTTTCCGAAGAACATCCGGGATTCGTCCAGCATAAAACCTCTCCATTTATATAACGGCGCATCCTGTATGTTCCAGCAGGGAACACCCGCCGCTTCTCTCCTGGCGCTCGCCAGCTGCATCAGCGAGGTGATGCCGTAAAAGATGCCCGCATCGCCGGAAGCGCTGATGGTAACGGTACGGTTGTTCATACCCAGCGTGTAGGCTTCGGGGTTATTGTTCCGGTTTCTTTTCAGAACGATGGAAGTGCCGCCTGCCGTTGGCTGGATCGTAACGCGAACGTCCGCATACTTCAGCAACTGCTGTTGCAGCATGTGCGCGGAAGTTTCCAGCGAAGGATCGGTGACAATGATGGCCGTTTCGTTGTTCAGTAAAAAATGTCCGCCGGATGGCTCATGGCGGTCCGGGAGCGGGATAACGGGGCATAGCTGCTGTGCAGCGGCCGGCAGCGCCAGGCTTGCGCATGCCAGCAGGAAAAAGAATGTTCTTATCATACGATGTAGCGTTGTTAGAAAGCGATAAAAATATAAAATCTTTTTAACGCTTTTTTATTTGAGTGTTTGCCATCAAGCACCTATCTTTCCACAAAATAGCAAGACATGGAAAGAAGACCACTGGGAAATACAGGATTCAGCATAGCACCACTTATTTTCGGAGGAAATGTTTTTGGATGGACAGCAGATGAGCACATGTCGTACCGCCTGATGGACGAATTTACGGACGCAGGTTTTAACATGATCGACACAGCGGATACTTATACGGTAAGAGTACCCGGCAACACCGGCGGCGATTCCGAGCGGCTGATCGGAAAATGGCTGCAGCGCAGCGGTAAGCGCGGCCAGGTGGTGATCGCCACAAAAGTGGGCGGCACCCTGAGCGAAGAAAAAAAGGGATTGAAGAAGGATTATATACTCCGGCAGGTGGAAGAATCACTCCGGAATTTACAAACCGATCATATCGATCTGTACCAGTCGCATTACGATGACCTGGACACGCCCATTGAAGAAACGCTGGAAGCATTCACCGAACTGGTAAAGTCCGGCAAAGTGCGCGCCATCGGCGCTTCCAACATCACGGTAGACCGTTTGGCCGATTCGATCATTACCAGTGAAGACAATGATTTCGCCATATATCAAACGCTGCAGCCCGAATACAACCTGTTCGACCGGGAAAGATATGAAACGGAATTCGAGCAGTTCGCGCTGATCAACAAAATTGCCGTGATCCCCTATTTTGCATTGGCCAGCGGCTTTCTCACCGGTAAGTACCGCACAAAGCAGGATATCCAGGGCAGCAGCCGCGCAAAATATCTCGAAAAATATTTCACCGACCGCGGCGCCAGGATACTGAAAGCGCTGGACGATGTGGCGGCGCAATATAACAGCAAACCGGCTACCGTGGCACTGGCCTGGCTGCTCACACGCCCCGGCATTACCGCGCCTATTGCCAGCGCCACCAATCCGGACCAGCTGAAAGATATGATGGCCGCGGCTTCCCTGAAGTTGGACAAAGGCGACCTGGAAATACTGAACGCCGCTTCCGCATAGAATTTACAACCGTTCCGGCAAATCTGCCATAAAATCAGTATATTAACAGTAAGAACGGTCTAATGCTTCCCACTCCCTCCATACTTCTAATTGACGACGATACCGACGATCAGGAGATGTTTACTTCTGCGCTCGCCTTTATCGACAGTTCCATCGTTTGCTCCATTGCCACGAATGGCGTGGAAGCATTGCGGCAATTAAAGAATGCCGATACCCTGCCGGACATGATCTTCCTCGACCTCAACATGCCCCTCATGAACGGCGCCCAGTTCCTGAAAGAAGCCAAAGCCACCAACAGGCTCCGGGATGTGCCCATCATCATCTATTCCACCGCTTCAGACATCAGAACAATAGAAGAAGCAAAGCAGTTAGGCGCACACCAGTTCATTTCCAAGCCGGAAAAATTTTCCGAACTGGTAGGATTATTGCACGGGCTTTTGTACCCTGCGACAAAATAAACGCTAACTATTGCCTTGGTAAATAATTTCAGCCATACAGACACCGCTGTTGCTCATAAATTTCTTGAAGGCGGAGGTGAACTGGGAGCTTTGATCCGGTCATACGACTGGTCTGCCACCTCCCTGGGCACGCCTGATCAGTGGCCACAGACCCTGCGCACCGCGCTGGGCCTGGTGCTTTCTTCCCGCTTCCCCATGTTCATCTGGTGGGGCCCGGAAATGATCCAGTTCTATAACGATGCATACCGCCCGAGCCTGGGATTTTCAGGCAAGCACCCTACAGCCGTAGGCCAGCGCGGAGAGGAATGCTGGCCGGAAATATGGCCGGTGATCAAGCCCATCATTGATGAAGTATGGGCCGGAAATTCCAACTGGAGCGAAGATCAGCTCATTCCCATTTACCGGAACAATATGCTGGAAGACGTATACTGGACCTTCAGCTACTCTCCGCTGAAAGAAGACGACGGCACCGTGAGCGGCATACTCGTCATCTGCCAGGAAACAACCGAAAAAGTAAAAGCAAAACTGCAGCTGGAAGAAGCGGATAAAAAATTCCGCCACATCATCCGGCAGGCGCCGGCAGGCATTGCCGTCCTCAAAGGGGCGGATCATATTGTGGAAACAGTGAATGATAAATATATCCGGTTGCTGTGCACCACAGAAGAGGCACTCGTCAATCAACCGCTGTTTGATGCGCTGCCCGCGATGAGGGAAACCGTGGAGCCATTACTCACTTCTGTACTCAAAACGGGTAACCCTTGCTACGGTCCGGAATTTGAAACGCCGGACGGCATCTTTAATTTTTTCTACCAGCCCCTCCTTGATGCGGACGACAGAATCGAAGGCGTAATTGTAGTGTCCAATGATCTCACAACAGAGGTGAAAGCGCGGCGGGAGCTGCGTTACACGGAAGCGCTGCGCAACGCCAACCACAATTTGCAGCGCTCCAATACAGAACTCGAGCAATTTGCTTTCGTGGCCAGCCACGACATGCAGGAACCACTGCGAAAAATCCGCATGTTCACCGCCATGCTCGAAAAAAGCCTCGGCGAGATCAGCGAGCCTTCCCACAAGTACCTGGACAAGATCGGCAATGCCGCCGGCAGAATGCGCAAACTGATCGACGACATGCTCTATTATTCGCGCCTCACCAGGCCGGAGACCACGTTCCGGAAAGTGGACCTGAACGAACTGGTATCCCAGGTGGTCAATGATTTTGAATTACTGATACAGGAAAAAAATGCGGTGATCCGGTGCGACACATTGCCGTCCATCGACGCGAACCCTTTACAGATCAGCCAGCTGTTCTCCAACCTGCTCAGCAATTCCCTGAAATTCAATGACGGCGCCCGGCCGGAGATCCGCATCAAAGCCACGCCCGTAGATGCCGTACAGATCCCGCGCCTGGAAGGTCTGCACCAGCAGCTCAGCTATTACCAGCTTGAGTTTTCCGATAACGGCATCGGTTTCGACCAGCAGTATGCGGAACAGATCTTCAACATCTTCCAGCGGCTGCATTCCCGGCAGGAATATTCCGGTACCGGCATCGGGCTGGCGCTCTGCAAAAAGATCGCACTGCACCACCAGGGAAATATCTTCGCGCACGCCACGGAAGGGCAGGGCGCTACTTTCCATGTGTACCTACCTGTACGGCAACCATCATTACATTAAACATAAACAGCATGTAAATTTTCTTTCTTATGCGTTACCGGCGTATGGGAAGGATCATTACATTTACATCAGATCATCAACCTGACTGTGTGCCCCGGAGCAACTAACCGACTGTCACTTTCGTATACCAGACCAAGGATTAATAATCTGTATGAAGCACTTTCTGCTGCTCATATTGCTGGGGTTTGTCCTGGTGGCAAAAGCCGATCACATCACCGGCGGGGAGATGTATTACACTTACTCCGGGTTCAGTGGCGGCACGCACAATTATCACGTTACCCTCAAACAGTTCAGGAGCTGCAATACGCTCAACCGCCAGTTTTATAATCCTACCTACATCGGCATATTCAACCGCGCTACCGGCGAACGCATCCGCGATATCTCCGTGCCGCTGTACAGGGAAGAACAGATCAGCACCACCAGCAACGATCCCTGCATCACCCGCGCGCCGTTCGTTTGTTACTATGTCGGTTACTGGGAATTTGATATTTCGCTGCCGCCTTCGCCGGACGGCTACGTACTCACATCGCAGGTAACGTTCAGGGTGGATGCGATCAATAATCTCGCGGCCAACTATGGCCGCATTGGCGCCACCTATACAGCCGAGATACCGGGCACGCCGGCGGCCAATCACAGCGCGCGGTTCGTGGGAACGGACCTGGTGACGGTCTGCGCGGAGAACAGTTTTTCCTATAGCTTCGCCGCGGAAGATGGCGATAACGACGAGCTGCGCTACTATTTCTGTGATGCTTACCAGACGATCGGATATGTGCAGAACAATCCCGGCGGCGGCCCTGGTGGCGGCAATAACAGCGCACCGCCCGCAGCGCCGCCTTACTACGGGGTGCCTTATGGTAATGATTTCGGGGGAGACAGGCCGCTGGGCAACCTCGTAAGCATTCACCCCACTACCGGTCTTATCACCGGCATCGCGCCCAGCGCGGGCATATACGTGGTGACCGTTTGCGTACAGGAGATCCGCAACGGCGTAGCCATTGCCACGCAACGGAAAGACCTGCAGATCAACATCACCGGCTGTACTATTGCCGCAGCGTCGCTGCTGCCGGAATACATGCTCTGCGGAAACTCGCAGCAGCTGGTGGTTTCCAACCGCTCCAACAGCCCGCTGATATCCACCTATTACTGGGAATTCACCAACAGCGCAGGCAATGTTGTGTACAATTCCACCAGCGCCACCGCCGATCATACATTCGCAACACCCGGTGTGTACGACATCAAGCTGGCTACCAACCGCGGGCTGCAATGCCCGGATTCCACCACTGCCAAAGCCATCGTATTCCCCGGCTTTGAACCGGCGTTCACCAGCGCGGGGACCTGCATCAACAAACCGGTGCTTTTCACCGATCAGTCCACCACCGTGCACGGCAGCGTGAACTACTGGCTGTGGGATTTCGGCGATCTCTCCACACAAACCGATTACGCGGAAGAACAAAACCCTTCCTATAATTATTCATCGATGGGCAGCAAGCGCGTACGCCTGATCGCCGGCAACAGCGTGGGCTGCAGGGATACCCTGTTCAATACGATCGATATACTGGACAAACCGCCGATCCGCCTCGCCTTCCGCGATACGCTGATATGCCCGCCGGACCAGCTGCAGCTCCAGGCCGCCGGCACCGGCGTTTTCACCTGGTCGCCCGTGGTGAACATGACGGGCGCCAATACACCGAACCCCTCCGTATCCCCCACAGCGGACATCAAATATTATGTTGACCTGGACCAGGACGGCTGCCTGAACCGGGATTCTGTCACCATTCGTACAGTCGATCACGTTACACTGTCCGCCGGCGCGGACACCACCATTTGCCAGGGCGATCCCATCACGCTGCGCCCCGTGTCTGACGGCCTGCTGTATACCTGGACGCCCGCCGCCAGTCTCAACGATCCAGCCGTTAAGCATCCTGTCGCCACCACCATCAACACCACTACCTACACCGTTACGGCCACCATCAGCAACTGCTCCGCCACGGACCAGGTGACGGTGCGCACGGTCCCCTATCCGCTGGCCTCCGCAGGGCCCGACACCACCATTTGCTACGGCACGCCCGCCCAATTGCACGCCGCCACCAACGGCAACTCCTACACCTGGAACAATATGGATGCGGATCTAAATCCGGTCGTACGCCCCGCGGAAACAACCCCCTATATTTTTTCCGCGTACGACAACCGGGGCTGCCCCAAACCCGCTATCGACACGGTAGTGGTGACGGTATTGCCGGAGATACAGGCATTTGCGGGAAGAGATACCGCCGTTGTGATCGGGCAGCCGCTGCAGCTGAACGCCAGCGGCGGCCTGCAATACACCTGGTCGCCGGCAACAGGATTGTCCGCGCTGAATATCCCCAACCCCGTAGCCACCTACGCATCGCCGAGCCGGGGCATCCGGTACAGGGTGCTGGTGCAGAACATAGCAGGCTGCACGGATTCCGCCTTCCTGCAGGTGAAAGTCTACAGCACGCTGCCCACCGTTTTTGTGCCCACCGCCTGGACGCCTAACGGCGACGGCATGAACGACCAGCTGCGCCCCATCGCGGCCGGCATGCAGGAGCTGCAATACTTCATGGTGTACAATCGCTGGGGGCAACTGGTGTTCGCCAGCCGGCAGACCGGCGTAGGATGGGACGGCCGCATCAACGGCGTACTGCAATCTTCCGGCGTATACGTATGGCAGGTGAAAGCAGTGGACTACCTGGGATTCGATTTCTTCAAAACAGGAACGGCAACACTGATCCGCTGAGCATCACAAACATGTTTGCACTGTTAATGTTTTTGAGCGCATGGCGCGATTCGTTAAATTTACAAGGTTAACGCACCCCTGAGCATGAAATTACCTCGCCTCATTGCAAGGATCATCGATACGGGCACAGCGGGAACAAATGATGCGCTGGACCTGCGGACCAGGATCATCAATTCCCTCAGCCTCGCCACCGCTTTACTGGCTATTGCTACCGGCACCCTGTTCTTCGTGCTCACCGGCGAGCTGCATATTCTCATCCCCGCCATCCTGGAAAGCCTCGGCTTCTTCCTCATTCTCCTGCTCAACAAAAAGAAAAAACACGAAGCGGCAGCTGTGGCCATGCTGGTGTACCAGGTCATCTGGGCCACCTATTTCGCCATACTGCTCGGTCCGAAAGTAGAGATCATATCGGCTATCATCTTCATGATCAGCGCGTCTTTCCTGCTGTATAAAAAAAGATCTTCCATTATCATCTGCGTGGCGGTGAGCTGCAGCGCGCTCCTGTTCGCCGAAATATCCTACTACACGGAACTGTTCACACCCCTGCCGCTGGACCACCAGGTGCTCTCCGTCATCCGCTGGAACTGCATCCTGTTCATCTTGATCATGAACACGATGGCGATCGTGCTGAGCAAGCGGAAGAACACCGAACTGCTCAATTCGCTGAAAGATCAAACCGAAAAACTGGAAAAAGCCAATCTGTCCCGCCGCAACTTCCTGCAGGAAACCAGCCATGAGATACGCAATCCGCTCAACGCCATTTTCGGCATTGTGCAGCTGATGAAGATGGAGGAAGACGATGGAGAAATACCCGCCTCCATGAAACCGCTGATCGACAACCTGTATGTAGCCAGCTTCAACGTAAAAGGCATCATCAACAACGTGCTGGAATTGTCCCGGATAGAAGCGGGGCAAACGGACGAGCTGCACCGCAAGGAAATGGAAATACGCTCCGGCATACGCGCCTTTGCCGGCATCTACGAGTACGTAGCCGGCACCCGGTCCGTGCACATTGAAACCAGCTTTGATGAAACATTGCCCGAGTTTGCGTATACGGACGAGATCAAGCTTTCACAGATCATCAGCAACCTGCTCACGAACGCGATCCGCTTCACCCGCCACAACAGCGTAATACGGGTGCATTGCGCGGTAAAAGGCGACCGGTGGCACATCAGCATCACAGACGAGGGCGGTGGTATAGAAAAAGAAAAGCTGCAGCATATCTTCGAGCCTTTTGTACGGGAGAAAAGCACTTTCACTGAAGGCACGGGATTAGGTTTATATATTTCGAAACATTTTGCGGAGCTGATGAACGGCAGTATCACCGTGGCGTGCGAAGAAGGCGCCGGCACTACGTTCACCGTGTTCTTCCCGCTGTCAGACACGAGCGGCCCGCGGGTGAAAGCGCCCGGCGAAAATGGCGTACAGGCGCGGTTCGACAGCAAGACGGTGCTGATCATTGAAGACGACAGAATGAGCCAGGTGATCCTGTGCAACTTTCTCAAAAGCCTGGGACTGTTAGTACAAACCGCCAACAACGGCGTAGAGGGACTGGCGGCTGCGCGCCGGCAACCACCCGACCTCATTATTCTCGATTCCTATATGCCGCGCATGAACGGCCGGGAAACGCTTTTTCATATCCGCCAGGATGCGCTGTTACAGCACATTCCCGTGATCGTTGCCTCCGGCGACGCCTTCACCGAAACGGCCAACGGCTTCCTGCGTGAAGGCGCCGATGAATATGTGATCAAACCGGTAGAGTTCGTGGCGTTGCAGCGCGTGCTGGAAAAATATCTCGGCGTTGCAACGGAAAAACCAGCCAACATTTGCTAAATTTAATCATCAATCTTTACCGGTTATGAAAACGAAAGCATTCATCCTCTTCCTGGCATGCGCCGTGTGCCCGTTCCTGCGTACTTCCGCACAGGAGGCCGCACTGGAAAAAATATGGACCTCTGACACTACGCTCCGCACGCCCGAATCCGTATACTTCCACGCGAAACAGCGTACGCTGTTCGTCACCAATATAGACGGCGCTCCCTGGGCGAAAGACGGCAAAGGCTTTATTTCCCGGATGTCAACAGATGGAAAGATCACCGACCTGAAGTGGGTGGACGGCCTCAACTCTCCGAAGGGCATGGCCGTTCACGGCAACACGATGTACGTGGCGGATATGGACGAGCTGATCATCATCGATATCAATAAAGGCGCGATCATCAAACGGGAAAAACCGGAAGGCGCCCACAGCCTCAACGATGTAACCGCGGACCCGCAAGGCACCATCTACTTCTCCGACTCCGAAAAAGGAAGAATATATACTTACCGCAACGGCGCTATCACCGTGCTGGTAGACAACCTCTCCCGCCCCAATGGTGTGTTCTATGGCGCCAAAGGCTTGCTGGTGGTGGATAATAACGGGTTGCAGGCAGTAGGGAAAGATAAAAAACTGACGGTGCTGGCGAAGCTGTCAAAATCTCCTGACGGCATTGAGCATGTAAAAGGCGGCGAATTCGTAGTTTCGTGCTGGCCGGGCGAGATATTTTACGTGAACGCAATGGCCGGCACCACCGCAAAATTGCTGGATACACAGGCGCAAAAGCTGCAGACAGCGGATATCGGCTATGATCCCCAAAAACGGATCGTGTACGTGCCGACCTTCTTCGGGAATACCGTTACGGCCTATCAATTGAAGGCAGCAAAATAAAACTGCCTCCGTTACACCAGGAATGAGCTTGAAGATCTATTGTTTCATTGCAGCACTTATATTATATCTGCCTGCCGCAGCGCAGCAGCATAACGCTCATACCTTCCATCACCTCACCATTGAGAACGGCCTCGCCGGCAATCATGTGTCCGCCATATTGCAGGACAGGAAAGGATTTATCTGGATCGCCAGCACGGCATTGCAGCGGTATGACGGCAAGCAGCTCGTTACCATCGCGCAGTTCGACCGTTTACCGGGCTCCATTTATTATGAAGACATTGCGCTGTATGAAGATCAGCAGGGCCGCATCTGGATGGGCACGCCCGAGCACGTACGGTTCTACGACCCCGTGAGCACAAAGATCCGGGACGTGCCGTTGGAAGCGGCGCTGCAGGCCACGGGCAACATCAACGTACACTCCATCATGCAGGACCGCCAGGGCGTCACCTGGGCCACTACCAAATACGGGCTGATACAGTTCGATGAAAAGCAGCAGGTATTCAGAAAACCGGCCATACCGGACAGCATCCGCCTGCAGATGAACAGCGCCATACAGGAAGATGCCGCGGGCAGGTTGTGGGTCAGCGGCAGATACAGCCTGTACATCCTTGGTAAAGACCGCAAAACGGTCTACAGCCGCTTTCATAATCCCGAACGCATCACCGCGCTGCGCATTCCCGCCAGCGCGAAAAAAATGTACCTGGACAAACAGCAGCGTTTGTGGATCGCCACCCGCGGCGACAACATTCTCTATGCCTGGCATGCCTCCACCAACCAGCTCCGCTCCTACCGCTTCGTACACAGGGGCCACACGGACAACGACCAGGTATATGATATAGAAGCGGACATTCTCGGCCGCATCTGGGTGGCGATGGAAAACGAGGGCCTGTACCGCTACAGTCACGCGACCGACAGCTTCAGCCTGCACATTCCCGGCAACAACGAAGATGCGCTGGGCCTGCATTTCAACTACGAAACCAACTGCCTGCTCAGCGACCGCGAAGGGCACATGTGGGCCGGTACGGACCTCGGCATCAACATCATGAGCCTGCACAACCAGTCCTTCAACCGCCTGGACCACCGCTCCCGGTTCCCCGGCACCGCACAGCAGCTGCCGCAGGCGGAAGTGACGGGGGTATTCAGCGCGGCTAACGGTGACGTATATATTGGATATTGGGGCGCGGGCTTTGCCTGGCTGGATGCCCGGCTGCACCTGAAGCAATACTTCCCGAAACTCCCCGATGAACGCGCCCAGGCGTGGAGCTTTGCAGAGCAGCGCGACGGCAGCATACTGATCGGGCAGGAGAACGGTTATATCTCCCGCTTTGATCCGCAAACCCGGCGCTTTTCGCATTTCCAGCCGCCCGCCTTCAGCGAGCAGACCGTGCTCACCATGCTGCCAGAGGCAGACACTGCGGTATGGATCGGCCTTTACAACAGGGGCCTGGTACGCTGGAACCCGCAGAACAACACCGTGCGCACTTTTCCCCAGCTCCTGCAATACATCCGCCGCAGCACTTCCATCATGGGCATTGTGCCGCAGGGCGATTCCATTTTATGGCTGGCGGCCAGCAACGGCGGGCTGCTGCGGTTCAACAAGGAAAGCGGGCTGGTGAACAGGCAGGTGATCTTCCACACGGAAGAAGATTCTGTGGAGAACGTCACTTCCCTGCTGCGCAGCAACGACAGTATATTGATCGCCGGCACCAGCAGCGGCCTCTATTTTTATAACCTGCTCCGCGACACCTGGCAGGCACAGCAGATCAACGACAGCCGGTTCGATGAATGGGTGCTGAGCATGCATTCCGCGGGCGGACAGGATGCCTGGCTCACCACGCCCTACGGCTTCTATCGCCTGAACAGCGCCAAACGCCGGCTGATCGCTTTCATTCAGAACGATGACATCATTGACAACTCCCGCCGCGTAAGGCGAAACATCGCTACGATGCCGGACGGCTGGATGCTCGTGGGCGCCTCCGACCATGTCACCGCCTTTTCCATCGACCGCCTGCAGGTGAAACCACCGCCGCCTGATGTGACGATCACCGAGCTGAAAGTACTGGAACACCCTATCAACGTGGATACCGTATTGGATACCGGCAAACCGCTCGTACTTTCACACCATCAGAATTTTATCAGCATCGAGTTCAAGTCGCTGCAGTTCCACGAAGTGAAAACAAGATATTACTACCGGCTGGTGGGCGTGGATGCGGACTGGCTGCCCACGGAAAACATGCTGGCGGCGCGTTACACCAATCTCCCTCCCGGAGAATACACCTTCCACGTGAAAAGCATGAACATGGCCGGCGTATTCTCCCGTCATCCCACTACCCTTCACATCCTTATCCGGCCAGCATTCTGGCAGACCTGGTGGTTCAGGGCGCTGTGTGTTATTGCCGTGATGGCGCTCGTATACGGCTACTTCCGCTTCCGCCTGTACCTCGTGAAAAAAGAAGAAAAAGGCCGCGCCGCCTTCCGCGAGGAGCTGGCGCAGCTTGAAATGAAAGCGCTGCGCGCGCAGATGAACCCGCACTTTATTTTCAATTCCCTCAATTCCATCCAGACGTTCATGATGAAGAATGAAACGGAGCAGGCGCTGTCTTACCTCAGCCGCTTCGCCCGCCTCATCCGCAACGTGCTGGACAACTCGCAGCTCAACAACATCTCCATCGCGCGGGAAACGGGCATGCTGGAAAACTACATGGAGCTGGAAAAGCTGCGGCTGGCGGACCAGTTTGATTACCGCATCGTCATCGACCCCTCGCTGAACAGCGACTTTGTGGAGATACCCGCCATGGTGATACAGCCTTTCGTGGAGAACGCCATCTGGCACGGGCTGCTGCACAAGGACGGCAGGGGCCTGCTGACCATAGCGTTCGTGCGGAAAGAGAACCGCATACATTGCATCATAGAAGATAACGGCATTGGCCGGGAAGCGGCCACGGCGTTCCGCCAGCAAAGCCATCCCGGTCATATTTCACGGGGATTGCAGATAACAAAAGACCGGCTGCAGTTATACAACAGCCGGTTCAATATGGATGCGTCGTTTGACGTGGAAGATCTGTATGACGAAGCGGGGAACGCACGCGGAACGCGCGTCAACCTCTGGTTTCCGCTGGAAGAGGATTAACCGAGGCCGATCTCCTGGTGCCGGTCAGGGATCTCGATGTCGGCAAAGCCTTTTTTCAGCAGCCAGTCACGGAACACCGTTTGCACTTCATATTCCCCGTGCACGAGGAACAGCTTTTTCACCTGCTTCGGGTCCTGGCAGGCGAGCCACTGGCTCATATCCTCATAATCGCCATGCGCGCTCATGGAGCGGATCACGCCTACTTCGGCCTTCACTTCAAACCTGTCTCCGTAAATAGATACTTCTTTGGCGCCTCGCATCAGCCGGCCGCCGAGGGATTGCGGCTCGCAGTACCCGACGATCAGGATGGTGTTTTTCCATTCATCGATGTTGTTGGCGATGTGGTGCTTCACGCGCCCCGCTTCCGCCATGCCGGATGCGGAGATGATCACGCAGGGCTCCTTGCGGAAGTTCAGCATTTTGGATTCGTCTACTGTTTTAATGTACCGCAGGCCGGGGAAGCTGAACGGATCATCGTCCACTTCCAGCATCTTCGCCACCTTGCGGTTAAAGCATTCCGGATGCATGCGCGTTACCTGTGTAGCTTCCATAGACAGCGGGCTGTCTACAAAGAGGTCCACCGCGGGCAGCTTGCCTTCCAGCTGCGCGCGGTTCAGCGCATATAGTAACTCCTGGGTACGGCCTACGCTGAACGCGGGAATGATCAGCTTGCCCTTTTTCTTTACACAGGTTTCATGGATAAATTTCAGCAGCGCTTCATCGGAGGGCGCGATGTCCGCATGCAGCGAGCTGCCGTACGTGGATTCCATGATGATATAATCGGACTGTGGAAATTCTTCCGGTGATTTGAGAATGGGATCGCCGTACCGCCCGATGTCGCCGCTGAAAGTAATTTGCTGCGTTTTTCCGTTTTCGCGGATGCGCAGGTGCACGCTGGCGCTGCCGATGATGTGGCCGGCATCGGTGAACAGCACTTCCACATCTTCATCGATCTTGTACCATTTGTTATACGGCACGGGATGAAACTGGTCGATGGCGCGCTTGGCGTCTTCCACCTTGTACAATGGCTCTACATAAGGTTTGCCTTCGCGGGCGTTCCGCTTGTTCACGAACTTCACATCATCTTCCTGTATCTCCGCGGAATCCAGCAGCAATATTTCCGTCAGGTCGCGGGAAGCGGGCGTGCAATAGATCTTGCCGCGGTAGCCCAGCTTTGTGAGGCGGGGCACCAGGCCAGAGTGATCGATATGCGCATGGGAGAGTATCATGATGTCTATCTCCGTGGCGTCAAAACCAAATTCCTTGTTCAGCGACAAGGTTTCCTTGCCCATGCCCTGGAACATCCCGCAATCCAGCAGGATCTTTTTCCCGTTCTTTAAAGTGATCAGATGCTTGGACCCTGTAACGGTCCTCGCTGCCCCATGAAATGCAATCTTCATAATATTCAGTTTTTTCCTTTATAACTCCAGGTGATCCTGAACCTGGCTATCTCTGTTCCATCCGGAGATCTGCCGGTTACTTCCACCGTAATGGTCACCGGCTCGCCGGTGGTGGCGGCCGTATGAACGGCTTCCTTGATCCGGTTGCCCGCATCGCAGGTAAAATAAGTGGCTGCTTTGGCTTTTTTTACAAAGACGGCTTCCATGCCGGTAACGAGCATGGATATACGGGAACCTGCATAAGCGATCGACAGCAGACCCGAGCTCATTTCCGCGGCCATCGCCAGGCAGGCGAAGTAAGTGGAGCGGAAAGGGTTTTGCGAAAGCCAGCGGTAAGGTACGCGCGTAGTGCAATGCAGCGCATCCATTTCCGCTACGCGCACTCCGCAGATCCAGGCGCTGGGCAGCTTCCAGAGCAGGTACAACGAGAACTTCCACCGGCTGTTCACCAGTTGAATGAAACGTTCGGTTTGTACGGGTGCTGTTTTCATCTTTTGTTATGATGATGACCGGGTTACAACGTATGCACATAAGCCTGTATCGCCTGCTGCGCATTCACGTCTTCTTCACCGGGCTGCTTTTCCACCGGTATATTGACTATTTGACTGTCCAATATTACAGCATTTGTATTATCTGCAAGCTGTAAAGCGATAATATCTTTTACTTCCCTGCGGTATTGCGGGTGATATATTGGGAAACATACTTCTATGCGGCGGTGCAGGTTGCGGTTCATCCAGTCCGCCGAGCCCATGAATATTTCCTCTTCGCCTTTGTTATGAAAGATAAATACGCGCGCATGTTCCAGGAAACGGTCTACGATCCTCCGCACGCGAATACCTTTGCGCGGCACCAGGCAGCAGATGCTCCGCACGATCAACGTTATTTCCACGCCGGCGTCCGCCGCGGCATACAGCTCCGCGATCATCTGCTTTTCCTGCAGGTTGTTCAGCTTGATCACAATGCGCGCGGGCTGCCCGGCCCGGGCATGTTCCGCCTCGCGGCGGATGAGCGCGGTGAACCGGTCTACCAGGTTGAATTGCGCCACCAGCAGGTGCGTAAACTGCATGAACTGGTAACGCGCGGGCGGCAGGCCGGTCTGCATATAAATAAACAGCAGCTCCAGTTCCTGCGTCATGCCGGCATGTGCGGTGAGCAGTACATGATCTGTATAAAAACGCGCGGTGCTTTCATTGAAATTGCCCGTGGCCATCAGGCCGATGTGCTCATAGCGGTAGCCCCTGCGGCGTTTTACCAGCGCTACCTTGGCGTGCACCTTCAGGCCGGGAATGCTGTACAGTATCTTCACACCGGCTTCTTTCATGCGTTTGGCCCAGCGCACGTTGTTGGCTTCATCGAAGCGCGCTTTCAGCTCCACCATCACGGTCACCTGCTTGCCGTTCTTCGCGGCGCTGATGAGGGCGTTCACGATCTGCGAGCCGGACGCTACACGGTAGAGCGTTACATAGATCTCCCGCACGTCCGGGTCGATGGCGGCTTCATTGAAGTAACGGAGGATGTAGTCGTAATGCTGGTAGGGAACATGCAGCAGCACGTCCTGTTTCATCACCGTGTCCAGCAGGCAGTCCGCTGCTTCCAGCGCCTGTATGCGGGCGGGCACCTGCTTTGGATAGGTGAAGGCCGGGTTGCGCACGGGCATCGGCAGGTCCGCCAGGTCCCGCAGGTGATGATAGCGGCCGCCGGCCACCATTTCCTGCGGCGCGATCCTGAAATACGCGGCCAGCCTGTCACGCAGCGTATCCGGCATGGAAGCATCGTAT
This sequence comes from Chitinophaga cymbidii, assembly GCF_007992715.1. GTDB lineage: Bacteria > Bacteroidota > Bacteroidia > Chitinophagales > Chitinophagaceae > Chitinophaga > Chitinophaga cymbidii. The sequence goes on along the minus strand of NZ_BKAU01000001.1, from coordinate 2,484,009 downwards.
AAAAAACGGGTGGGCAGGCCCAGCTCTCTTCTCACCAGCATGTTTTCCACTTTTTGCAGCAGATGGCCGCTGAACTCGTCCACATCAATTTCCGCATCACGGGTTACCTTGATGCTGTAGCAGCCGGTTACTTTGCGGCTGGGGAACAACTGCGGCAGGAAATGCCGGATCACATCGTCCAGGAAAATGATATGCTGGTCCGGCAGCGCGAGAAAGCGCGGCAGTGCGTGCGACGGCACATTTACAATGGCATGTTCATCGTTCTCAAAGCTGACAACGAGATACAGCGCATTGTTCTCCAGGAACATTTCCACCGGCTGCTCCAGCCGGATGAACACGGGCTGCAGAAAGCCCATCGCCGTTGTATAAAAATAATCGCGCACCGCGGCGTGATGGGCGGGCTGCAGGGGTTCGTTATGATAAAGATGAATGTCTTCGTTGCGAAGTGCGGGCAACAGCTGCTGCGTGAAGATCTCCCCGAATACGCCCAGCTGCCGGGAAATTTCCCGCTGCACCGCGGGCAGCACGGCAGGTTCCGCTTCCGCCTTCAGCTGGTGAAGCGCCAGCAAAGCGGGCAGGCGGACACGCGAAAACTCGTCCAGGTTGGAAGAGAAGATCGACAAAAAACGGACGCGCTCATATAAGGGTACCTTCGGATCGGCGGCCATCAGCAGCACGCGGTAGTTGAAAGACAGCCAGCTCAGGTCCCGGTCAAATAATACAGTTTGCAATGACTATCCTTTTACGGGGAAAAATACGGCGGCAACCACAAACGCCAGCACAGAGGCGATGATGCCGAACATGAACGTGTTATAGGCGAAGCGCAGCAGGCGGTACTTCCGGCCGAGCACAACGCCGAGGTTGTAAATATCGTGGATCATATTGCTGTACAGGTATTCGCCGTTCTCCATGATCGTTTCCATCCCTTCCTCGTACTCCTGGTACGTCATCTGGTGGAAGTTGCCGAAGAAAAGGAGGTTGGCTTTCTTGCTTCGTATATCCAGGTCCGTGAACCGGCCGCTGGTGACGTTGGGGCGCGTGGCGAGCACGGAAAACACAATGGTGGTTACGCTGGTGAAGAGAAAGATGATGGCCGGCAGGATGAAGTTCGGGTAATCTTCCAGCTTGCGCAGCAGTACGGACAGCAACACGGAAATGATAATGGCGTTCACCGATATCATGATGTTGGCCTTTGAATCGGCCATGGAGCTAAGGCGGATGTGGTTGGTGGATGTTGTTCTGAACATGGTTTCCACGCCTCTTTCGGGTTTGCGCACTTTCTCCGCTTTCGGGGGCTTGCCTTCTTTTGAGAGCTTCTCCGGCCTGCTTTCGCTTTCCGCGGCTTCCTGCAGGCTTTCGCTCTGCTTCCGTTCCAGCCGGGAGCGCAGGCGTTCGAGATTGTCTTCTTTCTGCGCCTTCAGCAGCGTCTGACAATAAGCGGTATGATACTTATGTGATTCCAGGAAGAGGATGCTGGTGCGGGTCCATTCGAGCCCGGATATGTTCCTGCCGGTAGCCAGCTCCGTTTCGGAGCGCAGCAGCTTGTCGCGCTTCTTGTAATCCTTGCTGCCGAGATGAAAGAGGTCCGCATCACATACGATCTGTTCGAGCAGGTTTTTCGGCTCCTGCGGGATGTGTGTGGCGAGGATGCATCCTTCCACCGCCTGCGCCACACTATCAGGCAATTGCTGCATGCCGGTGAAATTGCGGGCGGCATCGGCGCCTGCCTGTTCATGTTCCCTGCGCTCTCCGAGCACATAACCCACGTCATGGAACCATGCGGCCAGCATCACGATCAACTGGTCATTATCCGTCAGCCGGTAATAGGAGGAGATCTGCTCTGCCGCCTGCACTACCTGCCTGGTATGTGCCAGGTTATGATAGACCAGTACCGGATCGGGATGTTGATTGAACAATTGGGTCACATGAGACTGCGCGGCGGCGATGACTGAACTTATTTCCATGACATCATGTTGATTTACTTCCAAATTACGGCATTTTTTGCTTTAATTTTACGAACTAAAGAATCGGCTTATGAAGGGTATCCAACTCTATTGCCTGCTCACACTGCTGCTATCCTGCCAGGCCCTCGGTGAGCGGAAGCAAAAGAACCTCACATCGCCCAAAGGTTATCACCTGGAAAGCCCGGAAAGGTTCAAGGTACGCGAGTCTATGCAGGAAATATCCGGACTGGTATATTATCGTGATGAAGATCATTTCATGTCGATGAACGATGAACAGGGCAAGCTGTTCCAGATCGGCCTCCGCGCGAAGTCCGCCTACCCCACCTGGAAGTTCGGCAAGGGCGGAGATTATGAAGAGCTGGTATTTACGGGGAAGGACTGGCTGGTGCTCAAAAGCAACGGCAGCATCTATCATGTGCTGCATCTTTTTACCGATACCACCGAATCACAAGCCTATCATTTCCCGCAAAAGAAAAACGAGTTCGAGGCGGCTTACTACGATCCTTCCCAGAATAAAACCTTCATCATCTGCAAGAACTGTGAAGATGACAAAGGCCAGGGCGTTACCAGCGTATATGCGTTTACGATGGACAGCATGCGGCATCTTCCCGGCCCCGCCTACCAGTTCAAAGCGGATGACATCGAAAAGCTGCAGGATTCCCCGTCCAAACACTTCCGACCTTCCGCTGCGGCCATTCACCCGGTGGAAAAACGGCTATACATCGTTGCCTCCATCAACCGGCTGCTCGTGATCGCGGACCTGCAGGGGCATGTGCTGGAAGCGCATCACCTGGACCGTAAACATTTCAATCAACCGGAAGGCATCACTTTCGCGCCGAACGGTGATATGTATATTTCCAACGAAGGCGACGATGAAAACACCGCCGATATTCTAAAATTCAGCTATCGACCATAATCATGCTAAAAAACCTCCTGCTCCCCATATTCCTCTTTGCCGCTGCCGCCGTTAGCGCGCAGACGGACAGCATACAGCAACGCATCATCCTCATCGGGGACGCGGGTGAAGTGCACAACGGCCGCAATCCTACCGTAGATGCGGTAAGAAAACTCATCGACCTGAACAACGGAAAAAATACGGTCCTCTTCCTGGGCGATAACGTATATCCGCTGGGGTTACCCGACGAATCAGCCGCGAGCTACCCTTTGGCAAAAGAAATACTGGACTACCAGGCCAACCTTGTGCGGGGCACAAAAGCGGAAGGCATCTTCATTCCGGGGAACCACGACTGGTCCAAACACCATCCTGACGGCTGGCAGGTGATCCGCAACCAGCAGACCTATATCGATTCACTGCTGCTGCCCAACCTGCAATTCCTGCCGAAAGACGGTTGTCCGGACCCCACCACGGTACCACTGGGAAAAGATGTGATGCTGATCGTGATGGACACGGAATGGTGGCTGTACCCGGGGAAGAAACCGGGCATAGAATCCAGCTGCGACTGCAAAACAGAAGATGAAGTGCTTTCCGCCATCAGCGACATTGTTGCGCTGAATCCCGGCAAGCTCATCGTTTTCGCCGCGCATCATCCTTTGCGCAGCTACGGGATTCACGGCGGCTATTATACGTTCAAGCAGCACCTCTTTCCGTTGACGGACGCAAAGCCTTCGCTGTACCTGCCGCTGCCGGTGATCGGCTCCGTGTACCCGCTGGTGCGCGGCGTGTTCGGCACCCGGGAAGACCTGCCGCATCCGCTGTACCGCAAAATGGTCCAGGGCATAGAAGAAGCGATACCGGCAGGAGCACCGGTGGTATTCGTTTCCGGTCATGATCACACTTTGCAGCTGATAAAAGATCTGGACAGGCATTATATCGTGAGCGGTTCCGGTGCGAAAGATAACCGTGTAAAGCAGGGTAAGCTGTCCCTGTTCGCCAGCCGCCGCAACGGTTTCAGCGTGATAGAAGTATTACACAACGGTACCGTGCGGGTGAATTTCTATAACGACCAGGATACCGCGCCGATGTTCACCCATACCCTGCTCAACATCCGGGAGCACGTGGCGCGCGTGGCGCAGCAGACCGCTGCATTACCGCATCCCGCAGCGGTGACAACAGCGCCGGACCTGCAATATGCCAAAGCGGGAAAATTCCACCGCGCCATCCTCGGCAACAACTACCGCGAGGTATGGGCCACACCGCTGACATTCCCCGTGATAGACCTCGATACTGTCAAAGGCGGGCTGAAGATCACCAAACGCGGGGGCGGCAAGCAAACACGTTCTTTACGGCTGGAAGATAAAAACGGGAATGAATGGGTGCTGCGCTCCCTGCGCAAATGGCCTGTGAGCGCCATTCCGGAAGCCCTGCGCGAAACCTTCGCCCGCGAAGTGGTGCAGGACCAGATCTCCGCCGCCAATCCCTATGCCCCGCTCGCCGTATCTCCCATCGCGGAAGCGGCGGGCGTGCCGCATACGAATCCGTCTTTTGTTTATCTCGCGGATGACACCGCGCTCAGCGTGTACCGGAAAGATTTTGCCAACGGCGTATACCTTTTCGAAGAACGCGAGCCTGTTACCGCCAGTAAAACATATAACACGCCGAAAGTGCTGGAAGAGCTGCTGGACGATAATGATAACAGCGTAGACCAGCCTTCCATGCTGCAGGCGCGGCTGCTGGACATGCTGATCGCCGACTGGGACCGCCATGAGGACCAATGGCGGTGGTATGCGGAGAAAGACAAGAAAAAGAACAAGACCTTCTACCCGATTCCCCGCGACCGCGACCAGGCTTTCTTCGTCAATGAAGGATTTCTGCCGGGCGCCATGTCGCGCTCCTGGCTGCTGCCTTCCATACAGGGCTTCCGGCCAGAGACAAAAAATATCAACGGCTGGAACTTCAGCTCCCGTTACCTGGACCGCAACTTCCTCCATGCGCTGAGCGAAGAGGACTGGGAAAAGCAGGCGGCGGAGTTTTCGCGGATGGTGACAGACAGCGTTATTGAAAATGCGGTGGCGCAATTCCCCGAAGCGGTCCGCAGCCAGGTGAGCGAACGGACGATCGCGGTGCTGAAAGCCCGCAGGGATAATCTTCCAAAGCAAGCCATGGAATACTACCGCTTCCTGGCGAAAACGGTGGACGTTACCGGGTCGCAAAAGAACGAACAGTTCACCGTGACCCGCATGCCGGAAGGACGCCTGCAAATCACCGCGCAAAAGATCAGCAAAAAAGGAGAGCCGGAACAAACACTGTACAGCAGAACGTTTGATCCGGCGCATACCAAAGAAATAAGACTGTTCGGGCTTGGCGGCGGCGACAAATTCATCATCCAGGGAGCGGGCGCCACGCCGATCCGCGTCCGCCTCATCGGCGGCAGGGAACAGGATACTTATATCGACCAGAGCACGGGCGCCGGCGGCAAGCGCATCCTCCTGTACGATCTTCAAAACGGAAAAGACAGCTTTGCCATAACGAACCGTGAAAAGCTGCGCCTTTCCACCAGGCCGGAGGTGATCACCTACAACCGGACCGAGTTCAAATACAACAAGCTGATGCCCATGGTAGCCGGGGGCTTTAACCTCGACGACGGGCTGCTGCTGGGCCTTGGCCTGCAGTACACCGGGCACGGCTTCCGCAAAGAACCCTTTGCCGTGAAGCATACTTTCACCGGCGTGCATGCCCTCGCCACCAGCGCTTTCAGCTTCAAGTATGCGGGCGAGTTCACGGACGCCATCGACCGGTCTGACCTGCTGGTGAACGGCCTGGCGAGAGCGCCGCACAATACCATGAACTTCTTCGGCTTCGGCAATGAAACCGCTTTCGACAAGGATATAACGGACCCGCCTATACGGTACTATCGCAGCCGCTTCAATGTATTCAGCCTGGAAGCGTTGCTCCGCAACAACCTTACGCAGAACATCACCGCCAGCATCGGCCCGTCCATTACCGCCGTTACGCTGGAGGCAGAAGATAACAGCGGGCGTTACCTGACGGACTACGATGTCAACAAGATCGATTCCGCCGTTATTTTTAAGAATAAATTTCACGCGGGCCTGCGCGCCGCTTTTAACATCGATACAAGGGACAACGATATCATTCCTACCCGCGGCCTGCTCTGGAATACGTCTTTACAGGGCAACAAAGGGCTGAACACTTTTTCGCACGACTATGCGCAGCTGCGTACGGACATGAGCATTTACGCTTCTTTTGGATTACCGGCGGACGTGGTGCTGGTGGCTCGTTTCGGCGGCGGCGTCACCTGGGGCAAACATGAGTTCTTCCAGGCGCTGACGCTCGGCGGCACCGCCAACCTCCGCGGCTACCGCAACAACCGCTTCGCAGGCAACAGCATGGTGTACAACAACATCGAGCTGCGCGCAAAGCTGTTCGACTTTACGTCTTACCTGCTGCCCGGCTCCGTGGGGCTGATCGCTTTCAATGATGTGGGCCGGGTGTGGGCGGAAGGCGAAACTTCACACCGCTGGCACGACGGGTTTGGCGGCGGATTATATGTATCGCCGGTGAATATGCTGGTGATCACCGCGGTGGTGGGGCATTCGAAGGAGGAGACGTTGCCTTATGTGACGTTTGGGTTCAAGTTTTAAATCAGCTGGGATGCACATGGTGCATCCCGGCTGATGACGCTGTTATCTTTTTTCAGAATACACTTCCATCACATCCCAGTAACGCCAGCTCTCATCTCCACCCAAAGACATTCCGGACGCAATATTCTTCATGCATTTTTGAAATGGCAATAAGGCTAAGCGAAGTATTATTCAATTGGTATTATTTCCGTTGTATCTCGCTTTGTTACTGTTTGATTGTCATTGTCATAATTTTCATTTTCGTGCTTATATAAAATTACATTATTGCTTAATCTGAACTCATCTTTGTCTGGCGCTATCGATTTATTAATATTTATGACGCCCAAACGCTTTTCGAAAAAATATAGTTTTGGCTCAACTACTTCATAGGAACAGCACCTGGAAAAAAAGCCCTGAAATCTATTATATACCTTAATTGTTTCATTTTTATACGTTGTTTGTTTCGGATAGATTGGATACAATAAGATTGATGACATGATCGCCAAAAAAATTCCGCCAAATAATAAGAAAAGCCCCGTAATGGCTGTTGATATAATATAAAATGAAAAATAAACCGCCGTTATTTTAAAGGGTTTGAGTGTCCGAAAAAACAGAATTGCTCCAGATAAGTACAATACCAATTTGAAGAAAAATATCAGATTTTGGTTAAGCCGATACCCTGTAAAGATGCCTGTTAATAAATCCAGCAGGATGAAACCTAGCAAATAAAAATGCCATTTTAAAAGTCCAGGTAGGATGTTGTCAGCTTTCATTTATCAGTTTCTCACTTGTCAAAGTCTATCGTTTAAAAATCTTTTCATAATATCCGCTTACATCCTCAGCAATAGCCTCCCAAAAATCTACAATTAACAATGCAAGTTTGGACGTAGTTCTTTTGGGGAAAAATTTATTAGTAGTAAAGTAGCCATAAAAGTTCCCGTCTTTGTCAACTAAAACTGGCGGGTGACTGGCATACTGGTTGAAAGGTGAATAGTCGCTATACTTTCCACCATAATTGCCATATTTATTCCAAATACATTTATCATTACATTTTGAGCCAAAGGCACCATAAGCATTCCAAATTGATTTGTCTTGATATTTATCACAATTCAAGCAGCCCAAAAAAACATCATGATCCTTCCCGCCAAAAATTAAAAGAGATTGTCCATTTACAATAGTTGCCAACGCAACAACCAAAAAAAGGGATAAAATAAACCTCATTCTTTTAAACTTATGATCAATTGAAAATTGTAGCCAATATTAAATATATACAATAAAACGACAATACATTCTACAACTTTATTGTCATTTTACTTTGGCTATAACAAGTGCCCGGTATGGGTTCAAATGGGTTAACAACGGTCCCCCGTCATTAGCGTGCTGCTTTTAATGCAACAGGATAAGGATTGACCAGATCAAATCTATGCAGATATAATCCATCATCTAGCTCAAATAATCACCGGCGCCTGCGTCTGCATATCCAGGTTCACGCTCATCCGCAGCGCCTTCAGGCCGCTGATGCCCTGCACTTCTTCCAGGTCCAGCATCTCCACGTCCGGCAGGATGATCTTCTTGTTCTGCAGGAACTCAATGTACTTGTTGTACTCTTCCGCTTCACGCACATATGAATAAACGATGGCGATCTTGCCGGGCTGGGTGAGCCTTTCGTTCGTGTTGCGGATGCGCACTTTGTCGATACGCTTCTTCATGATCTCGTAGCGGATGTTGTACGCGCCTTCCACGTCGAAGCGTCTTTCATCTTTCCGGAAGCTGATAGCGATGGGGTTGCTGTGCGCAAGGATCAGCTGCGTGGTTTGCAGGGGAATGTTCAGATGCGGTTCCAGCTGATGGGTGATGCGTGCAATGTTAGCCATTGATGAGAGCTGCCACAGGCGCAGGTTGCGCAGGTACAGCGTATCGAATTTCTTTTCCGGGGCGATGGACTGGCCGATGTAGATGTTGTATTCGACGCCGTCTGTGCGGTACTTTTCAAAATAGCAGGGATAGGATTTTTGCAATCCTTCTTTTTCTTTTTCGAGGTAGGCGTTGATGGCGGAGTTGATCTGCTGGAGGCTTTCCTCGTATTCGCGGCGATGGTGGTATACATGGCCGGATACTTTGTCGATCTTCTCGAAATACTGGTTCAGCAAAGGTTTCAGCTCGGGCTGGCTTTCGTAGATGTGACGGAAGGTGGGCGCGATCTCTGAATCCAGGAAGTCGTTGATTCGTACTTCATCCTCAGCAAACAGGGTGTCCTGCATGTTGTTGAGCATGCGGTTGTTCTTGAATTGCAGTTCTTCCAGCAAGGGAAGATGCAGATCGCCGTTGATCTGTTTGAAGGTATGCTGGATCAGCTGCAGCTGTTCCTTCAGGTCGTCACGAATGGCGGAGCCGCGCTCGATGGAAGAGTTGCGGATGTCTACCGCGCCGTACAGCGGGTACACGTCTTCGAACAGGATGTTGCCGATGTCTTTCTGCTGCGCTTTGGGTGTGTGGAGGTATTCCCAGGCGGCTTCCATGAATTTCCATTCCACGGCGGGCTGCAATGCGGTGAACTGGTCTTTTATCACGTCACTGATCCTTTCCTTATGCAATTCTATGCTGCGCCGCAGGAGCAGGGAGGCGACGGCGTACATGGGCTGCAGCTTCGCCAGCAGGTCCCATTCCAGCTCTTTTCCTCCGGTGGTGGCCAGTTCCAGCGTGCCGAGTATATTGTCCTCATGCTTGATCGCCAGCAGAATGAAGCTGCGGACGCCGTGCAGGGGCAGGTATTTCAGAAACGGATACAGCTCAACGGATTCGCGGGTCACCTGTTCGATCACCAGCGGCGCGGGATGGGCCTGCAGATATTGCAGCATCTGGTCGTTCAGGTGGCTGCGCTCCACATCGTTGCGGGCATTGGTGAAGATCATGCTTTGCGACGTATAGGCGGTTTCCAGCACGTGCTTGTTGTTCACTTTCAGGAACGGCATCAGGTGAATGTTGATGTCCGGCCGGCCAGCCAGCGTGCGGAGATATTCCCGGGCTTTTGTGTAGGTCTGCTGTTCGTTGTGATTGCGGATGTTCAGCACGAGGTTCTTCATGCCGGTCACCACATGCTCTTCCGTTACGTCCTGGATCGTCCAGATCACGAACCCTTCCAGCTCGAAATGGCTCAGCGGCAGCATGTTGACCAGGTCGCCAAGGTTCTGTTCCTGGAAGTTGCCGGTGCAGATGCTGTCGCAGTCCAGCGGAGGCAGCGTGTCTTTCAGCTTCACGTCCACAAAACGCGGATCGATATTCACCTTGATGTATTTACGTGTGCCTGTTTCCGGGGCGTCTACGGCATGAATGAGCGAAGGCTCGTAATTGATGCGAAGGCCATACCAGCGTTCGAGCACCAGCTTGTACAGCCAGATGAGCTTGTCGCGCTTCACCTTTTCCTCGGAGATGCCTTTGGGCACCGCCATCAGTTCGGCGCCATTTTCGGAAAATATCTTTTTAAAACGTTCCGAATAGTAGAAGATGGCGAAACGGTAGGGCACGCCAATGCCGAAGATGTCTTTCGAATCATCCATCGTCACGGGAAAAACGGTAGCGGTCAGCAGGTCCAGGTACTCCTGGTACTGCGTGATGTCCACATCCTCCTTCAGCGGCTGCTGCAGGGCGGGATTGCTTTCAAAATGCCTTACGATCTCGGAAAAATATGCGGCGCGCGCGCCTTGCGCGGTCGTTGCCTTTTCCTTCATGAAGCGGATAAAGGGAACGAAGGATATATGACTATCGATCAGATAATCGTCTTTAAACAGACCGGGATGTGCAGTTAGTATCTTCATAAAAAATCAACAAAAAAGCAGACAGTCGACAGCGCAGGATAACGGAATGGCAAGGGGAGTTTAGTAGGGCAAAGTTACGGGTTTTCTGTATCCGATGTACGTTTGGTTTCGGGATTACCTTCCGGCGCTTCGGGCAGGGCGTAAAACCAGGAAATATGGCTGTCGGCGTCGTCGAAACTCACGGGGTCCCGTTGCCGGTATTTGTAGAAATAGGCGCAAAGGCCGAAATCGCCGGCGCAGCAGACGGTGTGAAAGATGTACAGGCCGGGTATGAGAGCCTTTCCCTCCGCGGGCAGCCATATGTAGCCGAGGGCGCATAACAGCGTGATCACGGCGAACGGCGCCAGCGCAATGTACCGGAACTGCCGGTAGTTGACAGGAAACTGGTGGGCGACGGCGTAGAACATCAGGTACCGCCAGATGACCCCGTATCTGACATCTTTGGCGCCGTACCAGCGGAACATCCATCCGTGGATCATTTCATGCAGCGGTATCAGCAGAAATGTAGCGGGAATGCCGGCAAAAAAACAGAAGAGGAAGGTGGACAGCTTTATCTGCCCGGCACCATAGAGATAAGCGTAGGTAACGCCGGCCCAGATACCGCCCAAAATGGTGAAGAACCACATCATCCGGGTAAAAACATTGGAGGTTTGCAGGCCCTCCCGTAAGGGAATGACCAGCTCCCTGAAGCCGTATTTCGACAGGAAAACGTAGCCTTTGGCCTCCAGGTTTTGAATGATGTTTTGCATGCGGGTCTTTCAACGGCTTTAGGTGCGCTGCTGCGCACATGGTTGTTACAGGGGAATTTCTACCTGGTTCTTCAGGAGGTCTTCCAGTGTATCGCGTTTGCGGATGAGGTGCGCCTTGCCGTCCTTCACGAGCACTTCCGCGGGTTTCAGGCGGGAGTTGAAGTTGCTGGACATTTCAAAGCCGTAGGCGCCGGCGTTGTAGAACACCAGGTAATCGCCCTCGCGCACTTCGCTGATCTTGCGGTCCCACCCGAAAGTATCGGTTTCGCAAATATTACCTACAACGGTGTAGATCCGCTCGGTGCCTTTAGGATTGGATATATTCCTGATGAGGTGGAAAGAATCGTAGAACATGGGGCGGATGAGGTGGTTGAAACCGGAGTTCACGCCCACGAATACCGTAGCGGTCGTTTGCTTGATCACATTGGCTTTCACCACAAAATACCCGCACTGGCTCACGAGGAATTTCCCTGGTTCGAACCAGAGTTGCAGCGGGCGTTTGTAGGATTTTGCGAAATGATTGAACGCATCGGTGAGCTTTTTGCCGAGCAGGTCGATGTCCGTTTCCGGATCGCCTTGCTGGTAGGCTACCTTGAAGCCGCTGCCCAGGTCGATGAATTCGAGATCGGGGAAATGTTCGGTCATTTCGAACATGATTTCCACGCCGCGCAGGAACACGTCCACATCCTTGATCTCGGAACCGGTATGCATGTGCAGGCCGGTCACTTTCAGTTTGGTGGATTTCACGATCCGCTCGATGTGGCGCAGCTGGTGGATGGAGATACCGAATTTGCTGTCCACATGCCCGGTGGATATCTTGAAGTTCCCTCCTGCCATGATGTGCGGGTTCAGGCGGATGCAGATGGGATAGCTGCCGCCGAACTGGTTGCCGAACTGTTCGAGGATGGAAATATTATCGATATTGATATTCACGCCCAGTTCCTTCGCCGCGATGATCTCTGAAAGGTCTACACAATTGGGGGTGAAGATGATATTCTTCGGATCGAAGCCGGCTTTCAGCCCCAGCTGTACTTCCTGGATGGACACGGTGTCCAGCCCGCAGCCGATGGAGTTGATATAGCGCAGCACGTTGATATTGGTCAACGCCTTGCAGGCATAGAAAAAGCGCGCATCGGCCTTGCTGAAGGCATTCTGCAGCTTTTCGTACTGTATTTTGATCTTTTCCGCATGATACACGTATACCGGTGTACCGAACTGCTCTGCCGTTTTCACCAGGAAATCGGCGCTGAGAACATCGCTTTGCTTAGGCATTGTATGGTTGTAAATTGAATGTGCGAAAATAATAAGAATATTAATCTTCCTGCATAAAATCGTCCAGATCCCGGCGTTCCTTCTTGGTGGGGCGCCCGATCTTGCTGGGGCGTTTGCCGGTATGGAAGCTGGAAGCGACGCGCTGGTTGAACTGCTGGTCGGCTTCGGGCGTGATATCCAGGTAGTATTTGATGGCTTCGGAATAAGCCTGGCGGTTGTGCAGCAGGCCCGCTACTTCTATCTTCCAGCGTTTGGCCTCTGTTTTGACCTCGTACTGGTCGCCGATGTTCACGTTGCGGGCGGCTTTCACGGCGCTGCCGTTCATTTTCACCTTGCCGGTATCGCATGCGGCAGCGGCCTGCGTGCGGGTCTTGAATATGCGGATCGCCCAGAGGTACTTGTCCAGGCGGAGTTTTTCTGCGCTCATGGCGCAAAATTACGAATAAGCGGGATTGTATGTTGTCACAGGATGACAAGCGGGATTCGTCATTTAGTTTGTATATTTCGTTGTAAAGCTGCGCCCGCCATGAAAAGGAAACATCTGCTCTATCCCCTGATAATCGGCATTTTCACCGCGTTGATATGGTTCATTATTGACCGGGGCGAACGCCTTGCCTCCGTGCAGGAAGCCACGGCAGCGGGAAGTGACGGCCTCTTCGCGGAGCTGCTGGGGCATGTGCGGCATCCGCTGAGCATGCTGCTGCTGCAGATCATCGTTATTCTCTGTGTTTCCCGCCTGTTCGGTTACCTGGCGTGGCTGATCCGCCAGCCCGCTGTAGTGGGCGAGATCGTTGCCGGCGTTGTGCTTGGCCCTTCCCTGCTGGGCTGGTGCTGGCCGGAAGCCATGCATGCCATCTTTCCCGCATCTACATTGAACAATCTTCAATTCCTCAGCCAGATAGGTCTTGCTTTCTTTATGTTCATCGTAGGCATGGAGCTGGACATCAGCAAGATCCGCCAAAAAGCCCATGATGCGGTGATGATCAGCCACGCCAGCATTATCATTCCGTTCTTCCTCGGCGTCTGCCTCGCTTATTTCACTTACCGGCAGTTCGCGCCGGCGCATGTGAGCTTCCTCTCTTTTGCGCTGTTCATGGGCATTGCCATGAGCGTTACGGCATTCCCGGTACTGGCGCGCATCGTGCAGGAGCGCGGGCTTACCGGCACGCCGCTCGGCACCATGGCCATTACCTGCGCCGCAGCGGATGATATCACCGCCTGGTGCATCCTGGCCGTAGTGGTGGCGATCGTAAAGGCCGGCGGCTTCCTGAGCGCGGTGGTAACGATCTGCCTGGCGGTGCTGTTCGTAGTGGCGATGCTGATAATCGTACGCCCCTGGCTGAAACGCAGGATGAGCGGGCTTTCCGGCACAAAGACCAAAGTGGCGCTGGGCTTCTTTGTGTTGCTGATAGCGGGATACATGGCGGAAGTGATCGGCATACACCTGTTGTTCGGCGCTTTCCTCGCAGGGGTGATCATGCCGGCGGAAGCGAATATCAAGCAGGTGCTGACGGACAAGCTGGAGGATGTGAGCATTGTAATATTGCTGCCCATCTTCTTTGCATTTACGGGCCTGCGCACGCAGATCGGGCTGCTGAACGAAGGGCATTTATGGGCTGTTTTCGGCGCCATTATGCTGGTGGCCGTGGGCGGCAAGTTCGCGGGCTCCGCGCTCACGGCGCGGCTGGTGGGACAGTCATGGCAGGATTCCCTGTCTATCGGGGCTTTGATGAATACGCGGGGGTTGATGGAGCTGGTAGTGCTGAATATCGGGTATGACCTGGGGATTCTCCGGCCGGACGTTTTTGCGATGCTGGTGCTGATGGCGCTGGCCACCACGTTCATGACGGGGCCGCTGCTGGACGCGATCGGTTATTACTACGCGCCATTCCGCCGCCATGCGGGTTTTAAAGGATAATTGCATCAACATAATCATCGACATAAAAAGAGGGCTGACCATTATTTCCTGGTCAGCCCTCTGTATCTTCTATCAGCGCTTACTTTTTCGCCGTTGTTTTTCTCTTTGTCGTTTTTGTATTGGCAGCGGCGGCCTTCTTTTTAGGATTGGCGTTCACTTCGGGTTTCTTCACCGGAGCAGGGAAACGTGATTTATCTACGGTCGCTGCTTTATCATCCAGCGTCAGCTGCAATGATTCTTTCAGTATCTCTTCTTTCTGCGCCAGGAAGGTCTTCATCTTTTCTTTCGGAATGCGGAGGTCGTAGCTGTTGTCTTCTCCGGCCAGTTCCTTCGCAAAGTCAGGGTTGAGCCTTTCCAGTTCCGCCTGTTCCATTTCCAGTTTTTTGGCGATGGCTTCCATCCTGTATTTACCGCTAATGTTGAATTCTACGGTATTGAACAGGTCTTCTTCCGTGAGCTCCGCGGGTTTGCGGAATTCGGGCGCGGGCTTGAGCCTTGCAGCGGGGGAAGTAGCTACGTTATCGCCTACACCAAAGAAGGTGTTGAAACGGTCGAGGATATACCCGGTGGCAATGAATTTATATACATGGCTGCGGGACTCGGCGGGCAGGAAATACTGGATGCCCCAGAAATCGCTTCTGCCGCTGATGCGCTGTGCTCTCTGCACACCGCCTGCGCCGCAGTTGTAAGCGGCTACTACCAGTAACCAGTCATCGAACTGTTCGTACAGCTCGTTGAGATATTTGGCGGCGGCCACGGTGGATTTATAGAAATCTTTCCGTTCGTCCACTTTCTTTCCAACGCTCAGGCCGAAGATACGGGCGGTGCTGCTCATGAACTGCCACATGCCTACGGCGCCAACGCGGGAGCGGGCGTTATAGGACATGCCGGATTCTATCACGGCCAGGTACTTCATTTCTTCGGGAATACCGTGGTCTGAGAAGATCTTTTCTATCATGGTGAAATACGGCGCCGCGCGGTCTACCATCACGGCAAGGTGACGGCTGTAGCGGGTAGCGTAATCATTGATATAGCCGGTAACGTAACGGTTATCGTTCATCTGCTCATATACCTTGGGGTTGTGGCGGACGAGCGGCGTCATTGTCTGTGCTGCTTTTTTAACGGCTGCAGAAGCCGGAGATCCATGCACCACTGTATCCTTGGGCAGATGTGCCGTTTTCCTGAGTTTGACGGTGGTGGTATCGGCGGGCGTTTCCTGTACGGGAACGGCCATCTCCTTAGGGCTCGAATCACCGGCGGCGAAGGAACTCAGGGTCCCAACCAGCGATAAGAGTAATAAAAAGACTTTCGTCATACACTATTTAGTTTTATGATATATTTACTTGCTGCTCTTGCAATATGTTATTTGCTATTTGCAATAAGTTCTCTTCGTCAAACTCCTTCGTGATGATCTGCACCCCATAGGGCATTCCGTTAGAATGCCGCTGCAAAGGTACGGAAATCGCCGGAACCCCGGTCAGGTTCGCCAGTACCGTATAAATATCTGCCAGGTACATGGCGATGGGATCATCCATTTTCTCCCCGATTCTGAATGCTGTTGATGGTACGGTAGGTAAGAGGATAGCGTCGTATTCGCTGAGTATGCTGCGCATTTTCTCCACCACCAGCCTTCTCACCTGTTGTGCTTTTGTAAAGTAAGCGTCGTAGTAACCGGCGCTCAGCACAAAGGTGCCTAACAGTATGCGGCGTTTTACCTCTTTTCCGAATCCCTCTGAGCGGCTTTTCCTGTAAAAGTCCGTCAGGTCCAGGTCCTTTCCGGAGGTACGGTACCCGTACTTTACTCCGTCGAACCGGCTGAGATTGCTGGAGGCTTCTGCTGTGGTCAGCACGTAATAGGCTGCCACCACATAATCCAGGTAATCGAAATTCACTCCTTCAACAGTGTGTCCTTCCGATTTCAAATCTTCAAAGAAGTTCTCGTATCCCGCCCGCATTTCTGTATCCAGGCCTTCGTGATGGAGGGCATCTTTTAAATACGCAAATTTCCTGGTTTTATTGTGCCGGAAATTTGCCTGGTAATCAGGGACTTCGCGTTGGGCGGCCGTACTGTCGTACGCATCCGGCCCGGCTATGACTTGTAGAACCATAGCCACGTCAGCAATATTCGCGCCAAAAATGCCGATCTGGTCAAATGACGAGGCATAGGCGATGAGCCCATGCCGGGAAATGCGTCCATAGCTCGGTTTCAGCCCGATGATCCCGCAAAAATCCGCCGGCTGGCGTACGGAGCCGCCGGTATCACTGCCGAGGCTGACCTGGCAAAGGCCGGCCTGCACGGCTACGGCGGAACCACCGGAGGACCCGCCGGGAACACGGCTGTTGTCCAGCGCGTTCAGTACTTTACCGTATGCCGAGTTCTCGTTGGTGGAGCCCATGGCAAACTCGTCACAATTAAGGCGCCCGATGATGATGGCGCCTTCCGCGATAAGTCTTTCTACGGCTGTTGATGAATAGAGGGAGGTAAACCCTTCGAGTATTTTTGAGGCGGCGGTCACTTTATGCCCTTTGTAACAGAGCACGTCCTTGATCCCGACCACCACGCCGGCCAGGCTTCCCGGCCTTTCTCCTTTTTGGATACGGGCGTCGAGCGCTGCGGCCTGCGCCAAAGCTTCTTCGGTAAATACTTCCAGGTATGCATTGAGGTGCCGGGCCTGCTCAATTTTGTCGAGGTACAAACGTACGACAGACTCGCAGGTCGTTTTTCCGGCATACAACGCCTCATGAAAAGACGATATACTGCTGAATTCAGTCAAACCCAAACCAGTTTAAATCTTACAATGGAGATCTCTAAAATCCGGATAAAAGAGGTGGGGATTAAGCGTTTTTATTAACGTCAGCTTCCTTCATGCCCTCTTCCATTTCACGGCGCACGTTGTCTTTGGCATCTTTGAACTCGCGGATACCCTTGCCCAGGCCACGCATTAATTCAGGGATCTTCTTACCACCAAACAGGAGTAATACTACGAGTGCGATCAGAATTAATTCGGTCATGCCAAGTTCTTGAAAGAGTAAGAGCGGTGATTTAGCGAAAATAGCAGTCATTTTCTCAGTTTTTATAATGTTCAGCTAACAAAGATATGTTATAATTCGGGGTTTTTCAATCAACGGACAAGACTTTAATTAAGTTTTAAGAAAGCCGCCGGGAGCTTGATAATCTTTAAATACAGGCATTACGGGGAGCTTTTCGGGAAAATGAAAAACAAGCATATGACAGGCGGTGATGGCTGGTCCTTTCTCCGGCAGGGAAAAGAAAAAGCGGAAGCCCGTCCGGACTCCCGCCAATACTAATTTCCCTGTATATAATACTAAACCCTTTTTTCCTTGATACGGGCAGCTTTACCCTGGCGTTCGCGCAGGTAGTACAGTTTAGCCCTTCTTACTTTACCTACTTTATTCAGCACGATAGAATCGATGTTGGGAGAATAGTAGGGGAACAGCCTTTCCACGCCCACGCCGTCAGAGATCTTGCGCACAGTGAAAGAGGCAGTAAATCCGGTGCCCTGGATCTTTACCACATCGCCTTTGAAGGACTGGATACGTTCCTTGTTGCCTTCTACGATCTTATAGTTAACGGTAACATTGTCACCGGCTTTGAACTTCGGATATTGCTTGCCAGCAGTCAACTGCTCGTGAACAAAAGAAATTGCGTTCATCATTCAATAATTTATAGGACGGCAAAGGTATGTAAGATTTCCCAATTACCAAAAGCTTTCCCGTGTTTTTAGAAAAATAACTCTTAATCCTGCCGGAATATGTCCGGCCGCCGCTCTTTCGTTCTTCTGAGGGCTTCTTCATGCCGCCATTCGGCGATCTTGCGGTGGTCCCCGCTCAGCAGCACGGGCGGTACTTTCCAGCCCCGGAAGTCTTCCGGCCGGGTGTACACCGGCGGCGCCAGCAGGTTGTCCTGGAAGGAGTCGAACAGTGCGGAGGTTTCGTCGTTCAGCACGCCGGGCAGCAGGCGCCCGATGGCGTCCACCAGGATGGCCGCGGGCAGCTCCCCGCCGGATAGTACAAAGTCGCCGATGGAGATCTCCATCGTAACGAAATGCTCTCTTACCCGTTCGTCGATGCCTTTGTAGTGGCCGCAGATGATCAGCAGGTTCCCTTTGAGGGAGAGGCTGTTGGCCATCTTCTGGTTAAAGGTCTGCCCGTCCGGCGTCAGGTAGATGATCTCGTCGTACGTGACCTCTTTTTGCAGGCTCTCGATGGCGTTCACCAGCGGTTCGATCATCATGACCATGCCGGCGCCGCCGCCGAACTGGTAATCGTCTACCTGGTTCTGGCGGAAATTGGAATACTGCCGCAGGGGGTGCAGGTTCACCTCCAGGAGGCCCCGGGCCTTTGCGCGCTTCATGATGGAGTGCGCGAACGGGCTTTCCAGCAGTTCCGGCAGTACAGTGATGATATCTATCCGCATGTGCTCGTTTTAACCTAAGTAGATGTCTAGCAAACCTTCCGGGAGGTCCAGGTGCACGGTTTGCTGTTTTTTATCGATTTTCAGCAGGGTCTGTTCATTCAGCGGGAGCAGCATTTCCTTTTCCCGGAACATGACCTTTGCCAGTACCTGTAACGGCATTTCAATGATCTCCGATATTTCTCCCAGCGGCCCATGCTGTTTGTCCGTTACGCTGAAGCCGAGGAGGGACAAAGGTGCGGAGGCGGATGCCAGCCCCTTGAAATCGGCCTCGTCCAGGTAAATGCCTTTCTGCAACAACTTCCTGGCGGCTTCCCGGGAATCGATGCCTTCCAGCTTGATGTACAGGTGTTCGGCGTCTTTTGCCCTGGCTTTCTGAATGAAATACGGTAGGAAGCTGTCCTTACGGTCTTCGATAAAAACAGCCGTGATGTCTTTCAGGGACGATTTTTTCCCGAGGCTGTGCTTCACGATCATTTCCCCTTCCGTGCCGTATACGGCGGACAGCTTGCCGATATTGAAATAATTGGCCATTCGATGATGCCTGTTTTAGAAAAGCAAAAAGGGAATCTTTGCGAACAAATCTTCCCTTTTTGCAATATGGTATGCTGATGATTATGCTTCAGCAGTTCCTTCGTCTTCAGCTTCAGAAGAAGCAGCGGGAGCAGCAGGAGCGTCTTCCACTTTCCGCACTACCGGTGCAACCGGGCGGGAAGCTCTTCTCTGGCTTTCGCGGCGGGCAGAAACTTTCTGCTCGTGGTCAGCCTGCCATTGTTCGAATTTGGTGTAAGCGGTAGGCTCATCGAACAGGCCGAGTTTCACCCCTCTCAGGAGGTGTTTCAGGTACAATACGCCTTTGAAGGAAAGGATTCTTCTAACGGTATCGGTAGGTTGTGCACCTTTCTGCAGCCAGCGGAGCGCTTTCTGCGTATCGATGTTGATAGAAGCCGGTACGGTCAAAGGATTGTAGGTACCGATTTTCTGGATGAATTTACCATCCCTGGGCGCGCGGGCATCAGCCACAACAATAAAATAAAAAGGTCTCTTTTTTGCGCCGTGTCTCTGTAATCTGATCTTTACTGGCATAAATAAGTCGAATTATTTCTTGCGAGTTGTTAAAAAATATTGTTTCTATTGGGGCAGCAAATGTAGGCTTAAAATTGAAACTTCCCAAATAAAATTCGGTCCGTAACATCTTAAAACCGCTGCCGTAAAAAGTTTATTATCTCATTTTCAATCCCTTAGCACCACCCGGTATTTTGTTCATCATTTTCATCATCTGCCGCATCTGCTCGAATTGTTTCATGAACTGGTTCAGGTCCTGGATCTCCTTGCCCGCTCCTTTGGCGATGCGCCTGCGGCGGCTGCCGTCTATCAGCTCGGGATTGGCCCTTTCCGCAGGAGTCATGGAGTTGATCAGCGCTTCGATGCCTTTGAAGGCGTCGTCGCTGATATCCAGGTCTTTCACGGCTTTACCTACCCCAGGGATCATGCCAAGCAGGTCTTTGATGCTGCCCATTTTCTTGATCTGCTGCAGCTGTTCTTTGAAATCGTCAAAGTCGAACTTGTTCTGGCGGATCTTCTTTTCGAGCTTTTTAGCCTGTTCTTCGTCGAATTGCGCCTGGGCCCTTTCCACGAGGGTGGTGATATCTCCCATGCCCAGGATACGCTGCGCCATACGTTCGGGGTAGAACACGTCCAGCGTATCCAGCTTTTCGCCCATGCTCACGAACTTGATGGGCTTCTGCACGGTGTATTTGATGGTCAGCGCCGCACCGCCGCGGGTATCGCCGTCCAGCTTCGTGAGCACGATCCCGGAGAAATCCAGCCGCTCGTTGAACGCTTTTGCGGTGTTCACGGCATCCTGGCCGGTCATGGAATCCACCACGAACAGTATCTCCTGCGGAGCAACAGCCGCTTTCACATTGGCGACCTCCGTCATCATCACCTCATCCACGGCCAGGCGGCCGGCGGTATCGATGATCACCACGTTGTTGCCTTTGGCTTTCGCTTCTTTGATGGCGTTTTCCGCGATCTGCACCGCGTTCTTGTTCTCGGGTTCGCTGTATACTTCCACTCCTATCTGGCCGCCCAGTACTTTCAACTGGTCGATCGCAGCGGGACGATAGATGTCAGCCGCTACCAGCAAGGGTTTCTTGTTCTTCTTGGTTTTGAGGAAATTGGCAAGCTTGCCGGAAAAGGTGGTCTTACCGGAACCTTGCAGCCCTGCGATCAGGATCACCGTGGGGTTTGCTTTCAGCTCCAGCTCCACTTCGGTATTCCCCATCAGCTCCGCCAGCTCGTCTTTCACGATCTTCACCATGAGCTGACCGGGCGAGATGGCGGTGATCACCTTCTCTCCCATTGCCTTTTCCCTTACTCTGTCAGTAAATTCCTTGGCTATTTTGAAGTTGACATCCGCATCTACCAGCGCCCTGCGGATCTCTTTTACGGTGGTGGCTACGTTGATTTCAGAGATACGGCCTTCACCTTTTAACTGCTTAAAGGCCGAGTCGAGCCGTTCCGATAATGATTCAAACACAGGTTAAAAAATTAAAAAAGTAAAAAATAACATGGAAAATATGGGCTGATATTGACCATGGGGTACAAAAGTAAAGAATTAACGGTGAAAGTAAAAAATGGTGAACACCCGCAGGTATTCACCATTTCGAATAATGTATCGTACTCGTTTGCTGTTATTAGCCGCCCAGGTAATTGCGGAGCAATTTACTGCGGGAGGTGGTGCGCAATTTGGTGATGGCTTTGTCTTTGATCTGACGCACCCTTTCGCGGGTCAGGCCAAATTTTTCGCCGATATCTTCGAGTGACATGGGATGCTCCACGGCGATGCCGAAGTAAAGCATGATCACGTCTTTCTGACGGTCAGTGAGGGTGGAGAGGGAACGCTCGATCTCGCGGCGGAGGGAATCATGGTGGTCCAGTTCCTCGTCCGCGCTAACAGCATTGGGATTCTCCAGTACGTCCAGCAGGGAATTGTCTTCCCCGTCGATGAACGGCGCGTCCATAGATACGTGGCGGGCGGCCACCCCGAGGGTAGCTTCCACTTCTTCGGTATTGATCTCAAGGATGGTAGCCAGTTCGTCGGGAGACGGCTCACGCTCGAACTCCTGTTCCAGCTGGGAATATGCTTTGCTGATCTTGTTGGAAAGGCCCACTTTGTTCAGCGGAAGGCGTACGATGCGGGACTGTTCGGCCAGTGCCTGGAGGATCGACTGACGGATCCACCATACGGCGTAAGAAATGAACTTGAAACCACGTGTTTCGTCAAAACGCTGTGCCGCTTTGATCAGGCCAAGGTTGCCTTCATTGATCAGATCGCTGAGGGACAGTCCCTGGTTCTGATACTGTTTGGCAACGGACACAACGAAACGGAGGTTTGCCTTGGTCAGCTTCTCTAACGCGCGCTGGTCGCCCTGTTTAATGCGGATAGCCAGGTTCACTTCTTCCTCCGGCGTAATGAGATCCACTTTGCCGATCTCCTGCAAATACTTTTCTAACGACTGAGACTCACGATTGGTGATCGACTTCGTGATTTTAAGCTGGCGCATTGACATAGCACGGGAACAGTTACAGGTTAAAAAAAAGTTATTATTAGAAGAATGCTAGACAAAAATAACTTTTTTTAGATACCACCCAAAAAAAATCTCAAACCGTTAAAACCTTTTTAAGCTAAATCGATTGTGTCTGATTATCTGCACTATATTGAGCTGAATTACCCCATTCTAGTGCTGTTTTAACATTAAAAAGGCTTCATCGTTTCAAAGCCGGTGATTAAACAGGTAATTTTCCGTTAGCTATATAAGCAAGAAAGATCATATTTCAAAATATAATCACGCATGAAAATGAAGAAGTTAACGTATAAAATAAAATCTAAAATTTATTTTGATGTAATGAATATTTTTCTATAATTGCATGCAGATGATTTTGATTTTATAATAATATTGAGCGATGTCAAAGAAAGTGCAATATGAGTTAGAATATCCGGTACGGTGCTCTCCAAGTATCCTATATGAATTTCTATCCACCCCCGCGGGCCTGCAGGAATGGTTTGCAGATAAAGTAGATTTCAGAGATAATGTTTTTTCGTTTTCCTGGAACGGTTCTGCCGAAGAGGCGGAAGTGCTTGAGCAGGAGGAAGATGAACGCATTCGTTTACGTTGGTTACATGCCCCAAAAAATGAATTCTTTGAATTCAGTATCCAGATATCAGAAGTAACGAACATGACTATACTGATCATTAAAGATTTCGCTGAGAAGAAGGAAATCGCGGATCAGAGCCAGTTATGGGATTACCAGATCAAGGACCTTTTTCACAGGATCGGGAACTAGGCGCCCTCCCTGCCCGACAACATATCCAGCAGTGCCGCATACACGGCCACGGCATTGGCAATCATTTTTCCCCACGTAAGTACGTCAAACCGTTTTGCCAGCTTCACAAAGGATTTATTTTGCACCAGTTCCTCCCACTGCTCCGTTGATATGACCGCTACCGGCTGGTAGTACTCCGGCGCAAAATGATGCTGCCAGGGATCGTTCTGCACACAAACGAACCATTCGCCGGCAGCGAGTTGCGGTTGCAGTGTTGCCAGCACAGCCCGGTAAGGTTCCAGGCTTTCGCCGGCCAGGTGCAGCGTAGTGCTGAAGAAACGCCCCCACCAGAAAAATGTGCGGCAGGCAAAAATATCCTCCTTGCTAAACAACCGCGGATAGTCCAGCACCACGTAAGGCAAGCCCTGGTACTGCTCCCCGCGGGAGATCTTCGCCGGCTGCGCCCCCTCGCCGGGGAACCGGGATATAACGGGATGCGCCGCCATCGCCTCGTGCAGCGCGCCGAAAAGATGGTATGCTTTCTGTATCACGCCGTTTTTGCGCAGTATCCACTCCGCATCCGTAACGATCTGCTGTTCCTGCGGGTTTAATTCGTATGGTTTCATGGTGTTCGCTTCTTACAGATACGCTATAGATACCTTAGTGATACCCTATAGATACCCTAGTGATACCTTAGTAATACCTTGTAAAAATACTCCCTGGCAACAGCCCGGAGGCCGGTTAAATAAATTAACGCTTTTTTAGCCCGCCAAAGCTGCGAGCTTGCGGGATTCGTATTAACTTTGTGCAGCCAGCAAAACAAAAGTATGCTGAATATCAAATAGTTTTACATCTATTTAAATTATTTTTTTCATCACCGTCCGTGAAGAAGCTCGATAAACTCATTATAAAAACATTCCTCGGCCCGTTCATCGCCACTTTTTTTGTGACCTTGTTCGTGCTGGTCATGCAGTTTGTATGGAAATACATTGATGACCTCGTGGGTAAAGGGCTGGATACGCCGGTGATCATCGAGCTGCTGGTATACACCAGCGCCAGCCTGGTGCCGCTGGCCATGCCCCTGGCCGTGCTGCTTTCTTCCATCATGACGTTCGGGAACCTCGGTGAGAGCTTCGAGCTGGTGGCCATTAAGTCCGCCGGCATCTCCCTGCTCCGCTTCATCCGTCCCCTGTTCCTGTTCTCCGCCCTCATTGCGCTGGGCGCTTTTCTCTTTTCCAACTACGTGATCCCGGTAGCCAACCTGCGGTCAAAGTCGCTGTTGTGGGACATCACCAATTCCAAACCGGCCTTCAACATCAAACAGGGCGTGTTCTACAGCGATATTCCCGGATATGTGATCAAAGTGGCAAAGAAGGAGCCGGACAACAAGACCATTCACCAGGTGATGATCTATGAGCGTACACCCGGTTCGCGGGACGGACGGGTGATCCTGGCGGACAAAGGGGTCATGGAGCTGTCGCCGGACAAACGCTTCCTCTACTTCACGCTTGAAAACGGCTGGAGCTACGAAGAACGCGGCGATGCGCGCAACCCGGAAAAAAACGAGCTGATCCGTCTCGGCTTCAAAAAATACAAAAAGCCCTTCGATCTGTCCACCTTCGCGTTCAGCCGCTGGAACATGGACGATTTTGCGTCCAACCAGCAAATGCTGAACGTCCGCCAGCTGGACATTGGCATCGACTCCCTGAAACGGCTCGATTCCGGTTTTATCCGCACCACCAGGGCCTACGTGAGCAGCCGTTACCCCTTCTTTAAATGGAAAGACACCGGCTGGGCCGCATCCGCGTCCCTCTTCCATGGAAAGTCCTTCCTGGACAGCATCCCGGAGAAATCCATGCGGTATATTGTTGAGCGGGTGGACCAAAGCATCCGCGAAGCGGAATCCAGCCTCACCGCTCCCGCCAAAGAGTTTGCGGACAACCAGGCCAAGATCGCCCTCTTCAAAGTGGAATGGCAGCGCAAATTCTCACTGGCAGCGGCCTGTATCGTTCTTTTCCTCATCGGCGCGCCGCTTGGTTCAATAATTCGTAAAGGCGGACTAGGGACTCCGCTCGTTTTTGCCGTTATATTCTTTGTAATCTTCAATATATTTTTTATGTTAGGCGAGAAAATGGCCAGGAAAGATGTAATGACATCGTGGGGGGGAATGTGGCTGGCCAATGCAGTCCTTATGCCTATTGCTGCCTTTTTGGTGTATAAAGCAATGAATGACTCACAACTGTTTAACAAAGAAGCCTGGTTCCGCGTGTTCCAGCGCATTAAAAAATTCGTTCAGCAGCGGCGTAACAAACATACAGTCGCATAACTATATGCTCCTGCTGACATTATCATAACATACGGACCTACAACTTAAAACTGTTTACTTTGAAAACACTGGTAACACTAGTGCAACAAAACCGCTATTTCTATGTCCCGTTCCTCCTATGGCTGATTACCGGCGGTGCACTCCTATCCCTTTTTACGAAAGATGACCTTTTCCTTACCGTGAACGGCGCGAATCACCCTGTTGCGGACGTGTTCGTCACCGCCACAACGTACCTTGGCGACGGCATTGTATTTGGCCTGATGCTGCTGGTGCTGCTTATCATGCGTAAATGGAAGCTTTTCTTCATGGGCGCAGGCACATTGCTCATTGTCACACTGATCGTGCAGAGCATTAAACATGCCGTGAACGAGCCCCGCCCGATCGTTTATTTCGGCGCGGAAACCGAGGTTTGCCACATTGTGCAATGGGTAAAGGTCCACGGAGGGCTCAGCTTCCCGTCCGGCCATACCTCCACCGCGTTTGCCATGTTCTGCTTCCTGGCGCTGGTATCCGGCAATAAAAAGGCCGGCCTGCTGATGTTTACGCTCGGCATCCTTACGGCGCACTCCAGGCTATACCTCAGCCAGCATTTCTTTGCAGATGTATACGTGGGCAGTATTATCGGCACATCCGTCAGCTCGCTTATTTTCTGGATGTTCGAATACCGCAAACGCCAGACTCCCGGTCAGGCCTGTACGCATAATACGATGACCATGCCGCAGCCGGCATAGATTTATCATTCGGATTATTACACATTCTTTACGAACTTAGCGTTTTGCCCGGATGACGAGTGAAACGCAAAGTTCCATCAGCCTGTTAATAAGAAAGATTACGAATGAAATATCTGTTGATAGCTATCGTAGCAGCCCTGTTATTCATACCATTCCTGGGAGCCGTACACCTGTTCGACTGGGATGAGATCAATTTTGCCGAAGCCGCGCGGGAGATGATCGTCAGCGGCAACTATTCCCAGGTGCAGATAGATTTCAAGCCGTTCTGGGAAAAGCCGCCGCTGTTCATCTGGATGCAGGTGCTCAGCATGCAGCTTTTCGGGGTAAACGACTTTGCCGCGCGCTTCCCGAACGCCGTGATCGGCATCGTCACCCTGCTCACCTTTTTTCACATCGGCAAAAAAACCGGCGATGAAAAGCTCGGCCTCTGGTGGGCGCTCGTATACGCAGGTTCCTGGCTGCCGCATTTCTATTTCAAATCCGGCATCATCGACCCTACTTTCAACTATTTCATTTTCCTCTCCCTCTATTTCGCTTACCGCATCGGGTATGCCGCCAAACCAACGCGCATGGCGATATACAGCGGCGTGGCGCTGGGGCTGGCCGTGCTCACGAAAGGCCCGGCCGCCATACTCATCGCGGTGCTTACCCTGATCGTGTACTGGATCTACAACAAGTTCCGCATCCACATTAAAATAATACACCTCGTCTGGATCACGTTGTTTGCCGTGCTCACTACGGCGCTATGGTTCGGCTACGAGATCATATCGCATGGATGGTGGTTCGTAAACGAGTTCGTGATATACCAGTGGCGGCTGTTCAGCACACCGGACGCCGGCCATGGCGGGCCGTTCTTCTATCACTGGATCGTATTGCTGATAGGCTGCTTCCCGGCCAGTATCTTCCTGCTGAGCTACATTCAGACCGCGCGCGGAAAATCCATTTACCTGCAGCAAAGCACAGAAAGCAAGGATTTCAAAGTATGGATGTGGATATTGTTCTGGGTGGTGTTGCTGCTGTTTTCTATCGTGAAGACCAAGATCGTGCATTACTCGTCGTTGTGTTATTTCCCGCTGAGCTTCCTCGCCGCCCTGCAGGTGCACCGTTTGCTGGAAGGCAGGTTCACGCTGAAAGGATGGAACATCGTATGCATGCTGGTGATCGGCGTAATACTGGGCCTTGCCATCAGCCTGCTGCCGCTCGTGGGCATCTATAAGGCGGACCTGATCCCGCATATCGGTGACCGCTTTGCAAAAGCCAACCTGGAAGCGGACGTTCCCTTCAGCTTTGGCGAAATGGCTTACGGGCTCGTCTATACGATCCTGGTGATCGTTTCCTCCGTATTGCTGTTCAAACGGAAAACAAGACAGGGGCTGCTCTGCCTGTTCATCAGCACACTGGTGATGATACAGGTAACGGTGCTGCATTTTGTGCCCAAGGTGGAACGTTTCTCGCAGGGCGCTGCGATCGACTGGTTCAAATCTTTTGTAGGGAAGGATGTATATGTGCGGCCGCTGAGTTATAAGAGCTACGCCTACATGTACTACACCAAAAAGCTGCCGCCGGTCAACGAAAATTATTATAACGACCAATGGTTGCTGGAAGGGCCGGTGGACAAACCGACCTATTTCATCTGCCGTATAACGGACAGCGATCCGTGGCGCGCGCACCCCAACCTCGAGGTGATCGGGGAAAAGAACGGGTTCGTGTTCCTGAAAAGAAAGTAAAAAAGGGCTGAACCAAGGCAGTATACACTTTGGTTCAGCCCCCGCATATCTTACGGCGCTTTGCTTATTTCAAAGCCGCCTCATATCTCTTCTCCACTTCCGCCCAGTTCACCACGTCCCAGAAGGCGGCGATGTAGTCAGGGCGTTTGTTCTGATGCTTCAGGTAATACGCATGCTCCCATACGTCCAGCCCGAGAACCGGCGTACCGGTTTCTTTCACCAGTCCTTTCATCAGGGGATTGTCCTGGTTCGGCGTGGAAGTCACCGCCAGCTTTTTATCTCTCCCAACGATCAGCCATGCCCAGCCTGAGCCGAACACACCTTTCGCGGCGTCGCTGAACTTCGTTTTGAACGCATCCAGCGATCCGAAGGCGCTGTTGATGGCGGCGGACAGCTTCGCGGAGGGCTCGGTTTTCTGCGGGGACATCACGGTCCAGAACAGGCTGTGGTTGTAATGCCCGCCGGCGTTGTTGCGAACGGCGGACTCTTTCGCGCTTACTTTGGCCAGGATGTCTTCCAGGCTGAGCGAAGCGAGCACGGTGCCGTTCAGCGCCTTGTTCAGATTGTCAACATAACCTTTGTGGTGTTTACCGTGGTGGATCTCCATCGTCAGCTTGTCGATGTGCGGTTCCAGCGCATCCGTTGCGTACGGGAGTTCAGGCAGGGTGAAAGGTGCTTTCGAATCAGGCAGGGTTTCCGGACCCTCTGCAGCAAACAGCCCTTTCGGGTTTGCCAGGGCAGCCACGCCGGCAAGGCCGGCTACCTTGAGGAATTCTCTTTTATGCATATGTCAATATTTGTTTGTTCTGTACAAATCTATAAGATTAAGCAAATTTTACACCAATAAATATAGATAGTTCGCAATCCTCTCATTTAATTTTACCTGCTTTTTGAATTTTCATCAAAATAATGCGGAATATTATAGTTTAATTTGAAAATTAATTGCTATTTTACTTTTCTATTCATGTGTTGTTGTCGTATTTAATCATTTTCGAAAGATGAAGTTATTTATCCCTGGTTGCGGACGTAGCCCCGCTCCGGTCAACATGGCTCCGGATGGTGCCCTGTACTACCTTCACCGGCATTCGCCGGGATTCGTCCATACCCGGTCCATGTTGAATGCTGAATTTCTCTTACCTGCAAACTGCTGTTTTGCCCGCTTCACCTGATAGAGGAGAAGCAGGAGTTGGATAAAATCACACTATAGATAACACGCTGTCCGCACGACGCTGCCTTTCCGATGCATCCGGGAAGGCCGGGTTTTTACTATATGCCGGGCTGACAGGCACAGATTTTTTAATTCAGGAAAAATTTATTCACCCAATAAATCAAGTCCGGAAGCAGCATGATGATTCAGGATCGCGTACAAAAGACAAAACATGAGCCGTTGACCTATTCGCCCGTTTTTTACCGTGCGTCCGGGTCCGGAGAGAAAGATGCCCTGCTTGCATTGTTGCGGGAGAACCCGGCGATCAAGGTGTATGATGAGCTGCACGGGCAGTTAAAGGAACTGATCAAAAGCAGGCACCCGACGCGCGTGCTCAGCGCGGAAGAAACGGAAGCCGCCATTGCAGCGCACCTCGCAGGCCGGCCGGAGGAGGATTATGGCGTATGGGTATACTACCCCTGGTCTGAAAGGCTGGTGCATTTGCTGGACGAGGAAGAGTTCATCGCCATGCGCACTTCGCGCAATATTTACAAGATCAAAGTGGAGGAAAGGGATTTGCTGATCCGTAAAAAGATCGGCGTGATCGGCTTGTCCGTAGGGCAAACGATTGCACTCACGCTGGCGATGGAACGCATCGGCGGAGAGCTTCGCCTGGCGGATTTCGACGACCTGGAACTTTCCAATATGAACCGCATCCGCACCAGCGTGCACAACCTCGGCGTGCCGAAAGTGATCTCCGCCGCGCGCGAGATCGCGGAGCTGGACCCTTTCATCAAAGTGAAATGTTATACGGACGGCGCCACGGAAGAAAACCTCCAGGATTTTCTGACGGGCGGCGGCCAGCTGGACTTGCTGGTGGAAGAATGCGACAGCCTCAATGTAAAAATATTGAGCCGCATCAGGGCCAAAGCCCTGCGTATGCCGGTGGTCATGGAAATGAACGACCGCGGCATGCTGGACATTGAGCGGTACGACCTGGAACCGGACTATCCGATGATGCACGGGCTTATCCCGGACATCGACATGGAAACGCTCAGCAACCTTACCACAGAGCAGAAAGTGCCCATCCTGGGGCCCATGGTGGGCGGTGAAGCCATGAGCAGCCGGATGAAATATTCCCTGACACAGATCGGGAAAACCATTACCGCATGGCCGCAGCTGGCATCCTCCGTGATGCTGGGAGGCGGCATGGTGGCGGATACCTGCCGCCGCATTCTGCTGGATGAACTGAAAGTCTCCGGCAGGTTCTACGTGGATTTTGAGCAACTCATCAAATAGCGCCCAGTAAACTAAAAGAGCAAACCAATGAGTGACTTGATCAAGGTAAGGGCCTTTATTGCTCCGGAAGACCCGGAGGCTTGCATGCGGTTCTACGAAGGCCACAGCAAACTGCTGGAAATACATTTTGGTATTGCCAAGATCACTTCAGGGAATGTGGACTGGATCAATCACAAGAACACGATCGTGATCATCGTGGAAGATGAAACCGGCACAAAAACATATGGCGGCGCCAGGGTGCAGCTGGCAGACGGAGAAATACCCCTGCCCATCGAAACCGCGATCGGCAAATACGATCCGAAGATATATACCGATGTAAGGCCCGGCAGCGCGGAAATTTGCGGGATGTGGAACTCGAAGGAAGTGGCCGGCATGGGCATCGGCAGCCTGATCCTGTGCCGGGTGGCCGTAGCGTTGATGAGCCAGCTGCCGATAGACCGGGTGCACGTGCTCTGCGCCCCCATCACCACCCGCATGGGAAAACGGGTGGGCGCCGTGATCGATACTTCGCTCGGCAATGAGGGCATCTTCTATTATCCGAAAGACGACTTCATCGCCACGGCCATGATCATTAAAGATGTAGATGTGCTTAGCAGCGCGGAGCCAAAGGAAAGGGAACTGATGTTCGATCTGCGGCAGAACTTCAACCAGATACGCACAGAAACCGGGCCCAAAGGGAACTTCGAGGTTTTTTACCAGTTGGCCCTGCCGGGATGGGGTAAATAAAAAAACGCTTAAATTACACTGAAGATTAAACATGCCGGTACGTTTCATCCTGTTATTGCTCATGTCGTTCTTCTGGCGCAGCGCTGCGATCGCGTCGGAACCGGTGGTGTTTGCCGACAAGTCGCAGCTGATGCAGATAGGGAAATACCTGGAGCTGTATGCGGACAAAACCAATAGTCTGACCATTGAACAGATCACCGGCCAGCAGTTCTACCCTTCCGAACAACAGGTGCCCAACCTGCAGATATCGCCTTACACTTACTGGGCCCGCTTTTCCATCACCAATACATCGGACCTCATGAAGCTGATGCTGGAGGTGGAATACCCCACGATCGACGATATCACGCTGTACGAGATGCTCCCCTCCGGGGAATACCGCGCCACGCGGCTCGGCCAGTTCCAGGCTTTTTCTTTGAGACCTTACAAGCATCAGAACTATATCTTCCCGCTCGTCATCCCGCAGAACGAAACCCGCTCCTTCTACCTGAAGGTAAAATCGGGGGAACAGCTGCAGCTGCCCATCTACCTCGGCTCTGAAACCAAAATGAGCGCGAAGAACACGGAACGTAATTTCATCATGGGGCTGTATCTCGGCATCATCCTCGTAATGGCCCTGTACAACCTTTTCATATTTATCACGATCCGTGACTGGAGCTATCTTATTTACGTCACCTATATCATTTGCGTAGGGCTCACGCAGGTATCCCAGCAGGGATATACTTTCCGCTTTCTCTGGCCCAACAATACCTGGTTCGCGATGCACGACACCGTGCTGATACCGGTGCTCAACGGCATCACGGCGGCGCTGTTCATCTCCTCCTTCCTGCATGCGAAGGAAAAGTACCGGCTCGGCTATCACCTGCTCAACGCGGTGATCGTGCTGTACCTGCTCAACCTTATTCCCATGTTCCTGGACCAGTTCGTTATCGCCCAGATCATGGTGCAGCTGGTGGCCATGAGCGGATCTATCATCGCGATCTTCGTAGGGGTGAAAGTGAGCAATAAAGGATTTGTGCCGGCCCGTTTCTTCCTGGTGGCCTGGGGCATCTTCCTCAGCAGCGTCTGCATTTTCGTGTTGCGGAATTTCAATGTGCTCCCGTATAACGACTTTACCTACTACGCCCTGCAGATCGGCTCGGCGGCGGAAGTAACACTGCTGTCGTTCGCGCTGGCCAACAAGATCAATATCTACCGGAAGGAAAA
The DNA here is from genome assembly GCF_007992715.1 of Chitinophaga cymbidii. Classification (GTDB taxonomy): domain Bacteria; phylum Bacteroidota; class Bacteroidia; order Chitinophagales; family Chitinophagaceae; genus Chitinophaga; species Chitinophaga cymbidii. The sequence goes on along the minus strand of NZ_BKAU01000001.1, from coordinate 2,451,829 downwards.
AGAAGAGTCACAGGCGCATGCGCTGCGGGTATCGCAGGAGAACGAGCAGCTGGTGCGCGAGCAGAACGCCATACTCGAAGCAAAGGTGCAGGAACGTACGGAAGCGCTGCAAAGCAGCAACAAGGAGCTGAATAAGGCCCTCAACGGCCTGAAGGAAGCCCAGACGCAGCTGGTGGAAGCGGAGAAGATGGCCTCCCTCGGCCAGCTCACCGCCGGCATCGCCCACGAGATCAACAATCCCATCAACTTCGTCACCTCCAATATCAAACCCCTGAAGCTGGATTTCGAAGACATCCGCAGCCTGCTCCGCCGGTATGAATCCATCGGCCAGAACGGGAATGTGCAGGAACAGCTGGCGGACATCGAACGGTTCAAGCAGGAGATTGATATCGACTATGTGCACAGCGAAATAGACACCCTTATCAAAGGCATCGAAGACGGCGCCAACCGTACCGCCGAGATCGTGAAAGGGCTCCGCACCTTCAGCCGCCTGGATGAAAGCGACCTCAAGTCCGTAGACATCCACGAAGGCCTGAACTCCACCATGGTGCTGCTCCGCAACTCCACCCCGCAGCACGTAAAGATCATCCGGGATTACGGCGAGCTGCCCAAGATCGAGTGCTACGCCGGCAAGCTCAACCAGGTGTTCCTCAACATCATCAACAATGGCCTGAACGCCATCAAAATGAAACCGGAACAGGGAGACGAGTCCATCACGATCACCACGCGGCAGGTAGACAGCAAGACCGTGAGCATCGGCATTCGGGACACCGGCATCGGCATGACGGAAAAGGTAAAGGAAAAGATCTTCGAGCCGTTCTTTACCACCAAAGACGTAGGCGAAGGAACAGGGCTTGGCCTGTCCATCGTATTCAGCATTATAGAAAAGCATCACGGAAAAATAGTTGTGGAATCGGCCCCGGGTAAAGGAGCGGAATTTATTATATATTTACCACTCAATATTACCGGCGTCCAGAGTCATTCGTCCTAATTAATAAACCCTCATGAAAAGCAACCGTATCAGGATACTGTACATCGATGATGAAGTACATAACCTCAACGCATTCCGGGCGAACTTCCGGCGGAGTTATGAAATATATACCGCCAATTCCGCGGCGGAAGGGATGCAGGTGTTAAGAGGCATAGAAGTACATATCATTATTGCAGACCAGAAGATGCCCGGCACCACGGGCGTTGAGTTCTTCCACGAGATCAAGGACGTGCTGCCGGACCCCATCCGCATCCTGCTGACCGGCTATACGGACGTGGAAGATATCATCGATGCCATCAACAAAGGCCACATCTTTTCCTACATCAAAAAACCCTGGGACGAGCACGAGCTTTTCAAAACCATCAACAACGCTTACGAAATTTACTCCGCCCGCAAGCAGCTCAAGGAAAAAGTGCTGGAGCTGGAAAAAACGAACGACGAGCTGAACCGCTTCATCTATTCCACTTCCCACGACCTGCGCGCACCGCTCATGAGCGTACAGGGCATCATCAACCTGAGCCGGCTGGATAACAGCATGACAGACCCGCAGGGTTACATGAATATGGTGGAGGTTTGCATTACGCGGCTGGACAGCTTTATACAGAAGATCATCGAATATTACCGCAATTCGCGGCTGGACCTGGAGTATGAGAAAATCGATTTTGTAGCGCTGATGGATGATTGTATCGATACGTTCCGGCATCAGAATACCTTCATCAATTTCAATGTCAGCATCGATCAGCCCGTCCCTTTCAAAGGCGACTTCTTCAGAATAAGTGTCATTTTGAATAATCTGATCTCCAATGCGGTCAAATACCAGAAGCCTGATGAGCAATATCCGCAGGTGAACCTGACCGTAAAAGTGGAACCGCATAAAGCGACCATCCGCATAGAAGACAATGGCATCGGCATTCTGAGCGAACATCTGAGCAACATCTTTAAAATGTTCTTCCGCTCCAAGAACAACAACAAGCCGGGCAGCGGCAGCGGTCTCTATATCGTGAAGGAAGCGCTGAGCAAGATCGGCGGCACCATTGGCGTAGATTCCCGTTACGGCGAAGGCACTCAATTTGAAATCTCTATTCCGAACCGAAATGAATTCGATACCTGATCTTCGCGTTATTCTGATTGATGACAACGACATCGATCTGCTGCTGCATGAACGGCTGATCACGATACAGGGTATCAGCCGCACGGTGCTTGCATTCAGTAATGCCAACAAGGCGCTGGAGTTTCTTTCAAGTAACATCACCCTGCCGCACATCCCTCCCACCGTGATCCTGCTGGACATCCAGATGCCTGAAATGGACGGCTTCGAGTTCCTGCGCTCTTTTGATTCCTATCCATCCAAGATCAAGAACCAGTGTTACATCATCATGGTTTCTTCTTCGCTGGATTTCGGCGATATTTCGCGGACCAATGCGAACCCGCTGGTGGTAAGGCTGCTGAAGAAGCCATTGCAGCCGAAGGAGCTGAAGGAAGTGATCGAGAATATTTTCCAGCAATAAAAAAGCGCGCCGGAGGTGGGGCACTGCAAAAAAAGTACGCCGCCGGAAGCCAGGCACACAAAAAAAGCGCGCCGCCGGAGCGACACGCTTTTGTCTGTCAGACCATTCATCCTCTTAGTTCAAATCATTGATCCCATAATAGTAAATGCTGCCGCTGCCGGGGTAAGTCCCTTCGATCTGAAAATTGCCATCCTGTTTTGCCAATGCAGCTTTTAACTCGTCTATACTTCTCACGGGTATCCCGCCGATCTTTGTGATCACAAATCCGGGGCGCATGTTCGTCTGATTGCCAATCACGCCGTCTTCCCGGATATTCGTTACCTGCAGCCCGCCGGAGATGCGCAGTTTTGCGGCATCTGCGCGGGAGAGCGCGGAAAAGTCAGCCCCGAGCGCTTCCACAGCCGCGGCCTGCTGGCCGGACATAGCGCCGAGTTTGCCTTTCAGCGTAACGCTTACATTTCTTTCGTGGCCGTCGCGCACCAGCGTCAGGTCTACTTTATCGCCCGGTTTTTTCATGGCGATCAGCTCTGCCAGTTTTGCGCTGGAAGCAACGTTCACATCGTCCACTTTCGTGATGGCGTCACCTTTCCGGATACCGGCGGCGGCAGCTGCGCCAGTGGGGTCCGTATCGGCCACCCATACGCCGTCAGCATTGCCGGTGATGCCCAGTTCCTTACGCTGCGCTTCGTCCAGGTTCTCCGGCGCCATGCTGATGCCGAGGTATCCGCGCTGCACGGAGCCATATTTCATGATGTCGCCCACTACTTTCTTCATCAGGTTAGACGGAATGGAATAGGCATATCCCGCGTAAGAGCCGGTGGGAGAAGCAATGGCGGCGTTGATGCCTACCAGCTCACCGTTCGTATTCACCAGCGCGCCGCCGCTGCTGCCGGGGTTCACGGCCGCATCCGTCTGCAGGAAAGCCTCCACGGGAGCGCTGCCCTGCCTGTTGATGCCGATGTTGCGGGACTTGGCGCTGATAATACCTTGTGTAACGGTCACGTCCAGGTTCAGCGGGTAACCGATCGCCAGCACCCATTGACCGAGGCGCACCTCGTCAGAATTGCCAAGCGGCATCACCGGCAGGTCCTTCCCGTCGATCTTGATCAGCGCCAGGTCCGTATTCGGGTCTGTGCCCACTATTTTTGCCTTGTAATTCTTGCGGTCGTTCAGCGTTACGTTGATGTCAGTAGCGCCGTCCACTACGTGGTTATTGGTCACGATGTAGCCGTCTTCGCTGATGATCACCCCTGAGCCGGAAGCCTTCTGGTCCGGCCGCTGAAAAGAGCGCCCGCCCCCGAAGAAACGTTCGAACAGTTCATCATCCATCCCGAAGGGGTTCATACCGCCGCGGGACTGTGTTTGCTTGAACTTTACAACTGTTCTGATATGTACCACAGAAGGAACCGCTGTGCCCGCTGCTTTTTCAAAGTCAACCGGCTGTGCCGCTGTGCTGCCGCCGGAATAAGAAGTTCGTACCAGGGGTTTGGGATCGTCCTGCAAGATACTGTTGTACGGCTTGCCGGAAGAAACGTTGCTTAGTGCATATCCCCCGCCAATGCCTGCCGCCAGTAAAGCAATGGCGGCGATAGTTAATTTTTTTCTCATAGTATCTCTTTTTTTGATACTGTAAATTTCAGGGGGCATTCTGAATACATTCTGAATAAACAGGTGTGACGGGGTGGTTTTAACTTTTTATTAGGAGGATAACTGTACGGATATTTTCCGTACATTTGTTAAAATTTAAATGAGAATAGCCATGAAAGCGGCAAATATGACAAGGTTCGATACCAGATTGTCTACTGAAATGAAAGAATTTTTTGAATATGCAGCGGATCTCGCTGGTTATAAAACCCTTACCGAATTTGTAATTTATTCAGTAAAAGTACAAGCCGAGAAGATTGTTGAGAAACATAATGCTATTTTAGCCTCTCAAAAAGACCAGGAAATTTTCTTTACGGCAATTATGAACCCCGGTGAACCCAATGTTAACCTGAAAGAAGCAGCTAAACGGTATAAAAAAACTAACAAGAAAAAATGAACTACCTGACAGTTCCATTAAGAAGTAGTCATAACAAAAAGGATTTTAGCTGTGGAAAACAATCGCTTGACAAGCACATACAGGAGCAGGCATCTCAGGATGTAAAACGCAAGTTATCTGCATGTTTCATTCTTGAAGATGAAAATGATATTGTTAAGGGATATTATACCTTATCTGGTTCTTCCATCAGGAAAGAACTTGTACCTGAGGGAGTCAGCAAAAAAATGCCAAATGCATATCAGGATTTACCTGTTACGTTATTGGGCAGGCTTGCTGTTGATGCAAGATATAAGGGGCAAAAGTTAGGCGAGCTGCTGCTTGACGCTTTAAACAGAAGTTGTGACAACGCCAGGATCATTGGTTCGATAGCGGTAGTGGTTGACCCCCTGGATGAAAATGCAGAAGCATTCTATAAACGCTATGGGTTTATATTACTTCCCGACAGTAAGAAAATGTTCCTGAGCATGAAAACTATCGAAAAGCTGTTGAAATAACATTACCGCATTTTCACGCTGAAAACATGCATGGGATGCTCATAAGCATACGTGATCTCATACTTATACAGGTCGCATATCTTTTTGACGATCTCCAACCCCAACCCCATGCTTTCCGCATCCGCACTGCTTTTGGCGAAACGCTGGAAAAGGCGGGCGGTATTGAGGGGATAAAGCTGCCCGGTATTTTGCACGGTAAAAGCGCCTGCGGCGATCTTTACGAGGATGTTGCCGCCTGTGATGTTATGGCGGATGGCATTGGCGAGCAGGTTGCCGGTCAATACTTCTATCAGGGTGGGATTGGCTTTCACCAGCAGGTCTTCCTGCCAGCTGGTTTCAATGCCGAGCTGCTTTTGATCCGCCTGTGAGCGGTATTGATCTAACAGGTGGATGACCATTTTCTGCACGGAAATATCTTCCGTTTCGGGGAACTGCCCGTTCTGGATGCGGGTGAGCAGGATGAGGCCCTTGTTGAGGCGCGCCATGCGCTGGCTGGCGGTGGCCAGGTCTGTGATCAGCGTGGCCTGCTCTTCTGTCAGCGGCGTGGTTTGCATCAGCAATTCCAGCTTGCCCTGGAAAACGGCCAGCGGCGTGCGCATTTCATGCGAGGCATTCTCCGCGAACTCTTTCTGGGAAACATATGATTTGCGGCTGCGCTCGGCCAGTTGCTCCACGGCGGCGTTCAGCTCTTTGAACTCGCTGATGTCGGAATTACCCAGGTGCAGCGGCGCCGCGTCGTCTACCTTGTAAGCCCGCAGCTTGCGGAGCGTGTTGTAAAAAGGCTTCCACACCTGCCGCGCGAGGCTCCGGTTGATCAGCAGCAGGCCCGCCAGCAGCAGCGATAACAGCAGCACCTGCAAAATAATGATGCTGGTGATGAGCGCTTCGTGGTTCGCGAGGGACGACTTGATCTGCAGACGGTAGGTGTCCCGGTTGATAACAAGGTGCGAGGTCAGCAGGCGGTAGGTCACCTTGCGGCGGGAGTTACTGTCCACCACATCGGAAGTATACAGGGAATCGCGGCCGCTGTGGGGGGCGGCGCGTTCGAGGGTGATGTCGTTATTAAGCAGGGGGTTGTTGCCTTCGGGGGTTTCTTCCATCACCTGCAGGCGCGGCACCAGCTGGGTTTTGGTGGCGATCAGGCGGGCGTCCACATTGGCGATCACAATACGTTTCAGCACGAAATAGAACACCGGCACCGCCACCAGCAGCAGGATGACGGACAGCAGGAAGTAATAGCGTACTGTTTTGTTTAATAATTTCATCAGTGATCTTTTATGGCACTTCCATTTTATACCCCATACCGTATACCGCCTTAATATGATCCTTCCATCCGGCCTGGCTCAGCTTCTTCTTCAGGTTTTTCATGTGTGCGTAGATGAAATCATAATTATCGAACAGCCCGTCCCCGTCACCGGAAAGATGTTCCGCAATGGCGTGTTTGGACACCACGCGGTTCTTGTTGGCGAGGAGGTACAGCAGCAGGTCATACTCCTTGCGGGTGATGTCTACCATCTGGCCGTTGATCCGTACGGAGCGGGCCTGCGTATCCAGCCGGAGGCCGTCCGCTTCCAGCGCGGTATTGCCCGCGAAGCGCCGGCGGCGGATCACGGCGGCAATGCGCGCGCCCAGTTCCGATAAATGGAACGGCTTGGTGAGGTAATCGTCCGCCCCCAGCTGCAGGCCATGAATACGGTCGTCTATGGAGTCGCGGGCGGAGATGATGATCACGCCGTCCGTTTTATGATCGTCTTTCAGCGCCTTGAGCACCTGCAGACCATTGCCGTCAGGCAGCGAGATGTCCAGCAGGATGCAATCGTACTCGAACGTTTCTATCCTGTTCATCGCTGTTTTGCAGTCCGGCGCTATCTCGCAGGTATAGTTCTCCGCCGCGAGATAGGTGGCAATGCTTTTGCTGAGCGCCTGTTCGTCTTCGATGATAAGAATCTTCATATTTTGTATCGGGGCATTAATTTACAGAAAAATCCATTGATGGCCGGAGCGGGACGGCGGACAGCCAGCAGCGGCGGCGGCAGAAATATTTTTTGTTTTATCGAAAAACCGCCTAAATTTGCACTCCATTCAAGCCATTTCGGGGGATTAGCTCATCTGGTAGAGCGCAAGCATGGCATGTTTGAGGTGATCGGTTCGAGTCCGATATCCTCCACAAAAAGCGGGAAGACTGATGTCAAAATCGGGTTCCCGCTTTCTTTTTTTCCACCGTTATTCCTATTTTTCGCCTTCAAAGGTCCCTACAACACATCGATGCAACGTCACACCGTCAGTCTTTATAAAGTTATCCGCCACCTGAACAGGCTCCGGCAGCGCTTAAAGGAGCAGGACGAATATGTCCGCCTGCATTTGCCCACCTTGCTGAACGCCCTTGAAGCCGGCCAGCCCGGGCAGTTTCCCGCCTCTGCCGTAAAGCGGGTGACGAAGTACTGGCAGCTGGCGCTGAACGTGGTCTGCAACAACCTCTACCATCTTGCCGGCAGGGAACTGCGCGAAGACGAACATCACAGGATCCTGCTGCTGAGCATCTTCGGGCCGTTATACGATGACCTGTTCGACGATAATATCCTGAGCCACGAGGCCATCGAAGCATTTACGCTGTACCCCGAAAAGCACCACCCGCAAAGCTTTGAAGAGCATGTAGCCCAAAAGGCATACCTGCAGCTGCTGGAACTGTCGCCGGACCGGGAGCTGGTCATCCGGCACCTGCACAATGTTTTCATCTGGCAAAAGGCTTCCCTCCGCCAGATGAGCAGTGACATTTCAGAAGAGGAACTGTACCGGATCACCTATGAAAAAAGCTATCATTCGGTATTGCTCTTTTGCTCCGTGCTGGACCACTATCCGGCGGACGACATCCTGAAAATGCTCTATCCCATGGCCGGCCTCCTGCAGCTGACCAATGATGCTTTTGATGTGTATAAGGACGTGAACAGCGGCATCCACACGGTGCCTAATTTTTACCGGAATTTCGACAAGCTGCAGCAGCAATTTCTAACAGATGTGGCGGCATTCAACCGCATGCTGCGCAAAATGCCCTTTTCCCGCAAAGCGAAAGGCGCCTACGGCATTACCATCCACGCATTGCATGCCATGGGCTGGATGGCCATTGCGCAATTGAAGATCAACACCGCCGGCGTATGTTCCATGGAAGAACTGGCCGCGCTGGGAAGAAAAGCGCTGGTCTGCGATATGGATAACCTCCGGCAAAAAATGCGATGGGTGAAACAGGTGAAATACTTTGTCAATTATCATTGAGCCGGGAGGATTCCATGTTTTTTTGTATCTTCCGTCATTATTCATGAAACCCGATGAGACAAAAAAACACATGCTTACTGATTGATGACGACAAGGACGACCAGGAAATATTCAAGCTTGCGCTGCAGGATATTAACCAGGACGTGGTTTGTTTTACAGCGGATGACGGCGTAGAGGGGCTGCGGTTGCTGCAGTCAGATCAGAACTTTTTTCCTTCCTATATTTTCCTGGACCTGAACATGCCGCGTATGACGGGGAAAGACTGCCTCTGCGAGATCAAAAAAGACGCAAGGCTGGCCGGCATTCCGGTGGTGATCTACTCCACCTCCTCCGACCCGAAAGATATCAGCGATTCCAAAAGGCTCGGCGCCAGCGACTATGTGGTGAAACAATTTAGCATCTCCTCCCTCAAAACCATCCTGGAGCAATATTTCAACGAAGAAAAACAAATGGCGTAACCCGATTTAACCCATTTTACGCCAGATCTTTTGCCGGTCCGGCAACTGTTTGTATTTACGTGCTATCACCGAATATTTCAGGCTTTCCTTCGCCCCGAGCGCCAGGAACCCCAGCGGCTCAAGGCTCTCGTCAAACAAACGCAGCACACGGTTCTGCAGCTCCTTGTCGAAATAGATCAATACGTTCCTGCACAATATCAGCTGAAATTCATTGAAAGACCGGTCAGACACCAGGTTGTGGGTAGAGATCACCATCCGCTTCGTCAGCTGCTCGTCGAACTTCGCCCAGTCGTATTTCGCGGTGTAGTTCCGGGAGAAATCGGAGCGCCCGCCGGACTGGATATAATTCTCCGAATACTGTTTCATGAAGCGCAGCGGGAAGATGCCCTTGCGCAGCTTTTCCAGCACGGCGGGATTGATGTCCGTGGCATATAACAGCGAGCGTTCCAGCAGGCCCGCTTCCTTCAGCAGGATAGCCATGGAATAAACTTCCTCGCCGGTGGAGCATCCCGCATGCCAGATGCGGATAAAAGGATAAGTCGCCAGCACCGGCAGCACCGTTTCCCGCAGCGTACGGTAAAAATGCGGGTCGCGGAACATCTCCGTGACGTTCACGGTCACCTCCTCCACGAAATACCGGAAATAAGCCGGATCTTCCCGCACCCGCAGCCGGAAGTCCAGGAAACCGGCAAACCTGTTCAGCGAATACAGCCGGTTGATACGGCGTTTCAGCGAGGGGCGCGCGTAATCATTGAAATTATACCCGTAGATATCATGTATGTCCTGTAGCAACAGGGCGATCTCTTCATCCTTCAGCTCGTATTGCACAACAATATTTTATTTGCCCGTATCGTATAACCATACCCGTAATAGCGACAACAGCTGGTCGATGTCCACCGGTTTGCTGATGTAATCGGAGGCGCCCGCGGCAATGCATTTCTCGCGGTCGCCCGTCATGGCCTTGGCGGTGACCGCAATAACGGGCAGCTTTGAGAACCGTTCATCCGATTTGATCATCCGCGTGGATTCATAGCCGTCCATTTCCGGCATCATCATGTCCATCAGCACAATATCCGTTTCCGGGTGCTCACGCAGGCGCTCGAGCGCCTCACGGCCGTCCACCGCGGAATGCACCCGCATGCCATGCGCCTCCAGCGCTTTTGTGAGGGAGAAAATATTCCGCACATCATCATCCGCCAGCAGAACGGTCTTCCCTTTCAGCACCTCTTCCCGCACGCCGAGTTTCGGCTTGGCCGCCTCTTTCCGCTCTTCCACAAGATGCAGGAAAAGCGACACTTCATCCAGGATGCGCTGGTAGGAATTGGCGACCTTGATCACGATGGAATCCGCATACTGCTTGATGCGCAGCTCTTCCGATTTGGAGAGGCGCTTGCCGGTAAAGATGATGATGGGCACATTTTCCAGGCCGGGCGAGCGTTTTACTTCATCCAGCGTATCGTAAGACCGCTCGCCGGCAATGCCCATGTCCAGTATCACGCAATTCACTTCCTTCTGCCGCAGCGCTTCCACGCTTTCCAGGATGTTCTCCCGGATCTCCGTGTTCACCTTGTAATTGGAAAGATAGAAGGCCAGCGCTTTGGCGTGCTTCATATCTTCTTCCACGATCAGCACCTTGCGGGGATTATTATGGAGCATGAACTCGATCTTCGTAAAGATGTCGTCCATCATCTCGTATGCCACCGGCTTGTCGATGAAGTCTACCGCGCCTTTGGACAGGCTCTTGAACCTGCCCTGGAAGGAAGACATCACATGCACGGGGATGTGGCGGGTGAGTGGATTGCTTTTCAGCTCTTCCATCACCTCCCATCCGTCTTTCACGGGCAGCTGTATGTCCAGCAAGATACCCTGCGGCCTGTATTGCAGCGCAAGACCGGCGGCTTCGTCGCCCCGTACGGTCACCACGCCTTTATATCCCCGCTGCCGGGTAAATTCCAGCAGCGCCCTGGCGAAGCTGGTATCGTCTTCCACGATGAGGATCACGCGGTCTTTCTGCGTGATGGAAGCCCGGTCGTCTTCCACCTGTTCCGGTATCACCTGGCTCACGAAACGTTCCCTTTTTGTTTCCGGCAGCGGCTCCGTTTTTTCCTGCGGCTGCACGGTAAAGGCGGCGGCCGCGGCGCGCGTGGCGGGGATGCTCACAGTGAACTCGCTGCCTTTCCCGGGCTCGCTCTTCAGGGATATCTCCCCGCCCAGGAGCTTCGTCAGCTCGCGGCTGATAGACAGCCCAAGGCCGGTGCCGCCGTATTTGCGGCGCGTGGAGCCATCGGCCTGCTGAAAGGCTTCAAAGATGATCTGCTGCTTGTCCCGCGAAATACCAATACCGGTATCCTTCACGGTGAACATCACGGTGCTGCGCTGCTCCGGCATAGACACCCGCAGCTCCACATATCCCGTGGCGGTAAACTTCAGCGCGTTGGACACCAGGTTGCGAATGATCTGGTCCAGCCGCAGCTTGTCCGTTTCAATGATGCTGTATACGTTATCATCCGCCTTTACCCGGAAGTCGATCCCCTTTTCCTTCGCCACCGGTTCAAACAGCGACCGCATGTCCTGCATAATATCTTCCACGCTCACATCACTGTACACCAGCTCCATTTTGCCCGCCTCGATCTTCGAGAGGTCCAGTATCTCGTCTATCAGCGACAACAGGCCCTTGCCGGAGTTCTGTATCACGCTGGCATATTCCACCTGCTCCTCCGTCAGGTTCTGCTGGCTGTTATCTCCCATGAGGCGGGACAGCAGCAGGATGGAATTGAGCGGCGTGCGCAGTTCGTGCGACATGTTCGCGAGGAATTCTGATTTGTAGCGCGTGCTCTGTTCCAGTTCCTCCGCCTTGCGCTGTATTTCAATATTCCTTTCAAACACAAGCTGGTTACGTTCTTCCAGCAGCCTTGCTTTTTCTTCCAGCTCTTCGTTCGCTTCCAGCAGCTCTTCCTGCTGCACTTTCAGCTCTTCTTCGGATGCCTGCAGCTTTTCTGTTTGCGCTTCCAGTTCGCTGTTGATGTTTTCCAGCTCGTTATGCTGCGCCTGCAATTCTTCCGATTGCGATTGCGTTTCTTCCAGCAGTTCCTGCAGGCGCCGGCGGTTCTTCACGCCGTGCAGCACGGTGCCGATGCTGGAACCGATCGCTTCCAGGAAGGCGAGGTCGTTTTCGGAAAAAGGCCGCAGCGACGCCAGCTCTATCACGCCTTCTGTTTTGCGTTCATGGTGCAGCGGGATGGCAACGATGTTGCGGGGTTTTACGGCGCCGGTGGCGTGGCTGATGACCAGCAGGTCTTCCGGCACGTTTTGCAGATGCATCATCTGGCGGCTTTCCGCGCATTGCCCGGCCAGGCCGTCGCCAAAGGGTATCACGGGTTTTACATGCTTTCCGTCTACCGCATACCCGTCCAGGAAATGCAGCGCGGAGCCTTCTTCCACCATATAAAATGCGCCGGCATGGCTGCCGGTGTAAGTCACTACAAAATCGATGATGCTCCTGGACAGCAAAGGCAGGTCATATTCTCCGAGCATCTTGTCATGCAGCGTGGTAACGCCTGTTTGCAGCCATTCCTTGCCTTCCAGCAGGCCGAAGGAATATTCCAGGGAAGACGCCATCTTGTTGAGAGAAACGGACAGGTTGCCAAGCCCGTCTTCCCCCACTTCCTGCGCGCGGGTGGAATAATCCCCCGCGGAGATCCTGTTTGCAATATCGCGGATGATACTGATGCGGCGGCTGATATCTTCGTCCTTTATTTCCAGTTCGCGCCGCAGCTGCCGTTGTTTCTTGAAATCATTGTTCACCTTCACAAAGAAGGTAACGGTGATGAGCAGGGACAGTACAGTGGCGATGATCAGGAAGGCCGGCGTGGATGCCGCGAATTTGTTCATGTTCTCCGTTCGCTCCTTCATCAGCTGCGTTTCGCGGGCCTTCATCAGCTGTACCAGCTGATCCACCTGCTCCATGTAAACCCTGCCTTCTTCAATATCGCCTACCGTCAGTACCGCGCCGTTTTTCTTTTTATCGATATTCGATTTTAACACATTTGCGCGTAACATCACCTGTTCCAGCAACTGGTCGGCTGCGGCCGTCTGCACCGGATTGTCAATCGTCATTTCTTTTACCCTTGCGATGTTGATGCGGATGCTGTCTATCGCTTTCTGGTAGGGCACCATATAGGTTTCATTCCCGGTGATGATATACCCGCGCTGGCCGGTTTCCGCATCTTTCAGGCGGAGGAGCACGCCATCCAGCCTGCGCAGCACGTCATTGGTATGGTCCACCAGCCTGGCGCTTTCTACCAGGTTGCGGATGCTGATGTACGATGCCACTGCACTGAATATCAGTAATAGCAGGGAAAACCCAAAGCCGATGATGAGATTCCGCTGGAATGTAGACTTCATTTCTCTTTTTATAATTGATTGACAGGTAAAACCATGATAAATGTGCTGCCGTTGCCCGGCTCGCTCTGGGCGGTGATCAGCCCGTTATGCGTGTCTATGATCTTCTTGACGATGGCCAGCCCGATGCCGGTGCCTTCATATTCGTTGCGGCCATGCAGGCGCTGAAATATCTCGAATATCCGGGTGCGGTAGGTGTCGTCGAAGCCGATGCCGTTATCCGACACGGTGATGCGGTACCAGGCTCCTTCCGGCGCCGCCTTGCTGTCCGTCGCGCGTTCTTTCACCCGCTCTCCGCGGATGTGAATGAGGGGCTGCGTTCCCGCGCGGGAAAACTTGATGGCATTGCTGATAATGTTCTGGAACACCTGCCTGATCTGCGAAGGGATCACCTCCAGCGGCAGCAGCTCGTGCACATGAATGAGCGCCTGCTTCTCCGCAATGAGCAGCTCCATATCGTCCATGATCTCGCGGATAACGGTGTTGATGTCTGTTACATGAAATATGGAGGTAATGGAAAGTTTCGAATAATCCAGCACGTCCGTGATGAGCTTGTTCATGCGCTCCGCGGAATGCATGACCCGGTTAAGGTAATGCAGCGCTTCCGGCTGCTCCTCTCCTATCTTTCCGCTGATGAGGTTGCTGAACACCTGTATTTTCCGGAGCGGTTCTTTCAGGTCATGGGAAGCAATGTAAGCGAACTGCTGCAATTCATGATTGCTGATCTCCAACTCGCGGTTGGCCTGCTGCAGGGCCAGCGTTCTTTCGTGCACGCGGTTTTCCAGCAGCTGGTTGATCATTTTCTGTTCGTGGATGTCTGTAAAGATGCCTACCCATTTTACAATACGGTCGTCTTTCCGCACGGGCGTCATGCTGAGCAGGTGATAACGGTATTCATTCCTGCCGATATGCCTGATCCTTACTTCATTGACCTCCTGCACGCCGGAAGCCAGCGCCACCCGCACGCAATCCGCTACGGCAGGGCTTTCGTCCTCCGCTTCAGGAAATACGGACTTGTCCGCCGCATACTCGTACCAGTACCTGTTCACGAATTCTATTTCACCGGCGGCGTTCAGGGTAAAGGCGATCTGTTGAATGGATTCGAGAATGGAGCGCAGTTCCTCGAGGCTTTGCCAGAGCGCTTCCTGCGTTTCGTTCAGCGCGCGCGTTTGCTGGTTCAGGCGGTAAAAAGTGCTGACCTTCAGCAGCAGGATGTCCGGATCAAATGGTTTGGTGATATAATCGATCGCGCCGGAAGTGTATCCTTTTGCAATAAACCGCTTCTCTACATTAACGGCTGAAAGAAAGATGATGGGAATGTCTTTTGATTTGCTGTAGCCGGTGATCGCCTCCGCCACTTCAAAGCCGTCCATACCCGGCATTTGCACATCCAGGATGATCAGGAAGTAGGTATTCTTCAGAATCTTGCGCAGCGCCTCTTCTCCGGAAGACGCCGTATCTACTTTAAAATTGTTGATCTCAAGCAGCTTCTGGAGCGAATAGATATTATCGGGACGGTCATCAACTATAAGGATCATAATGTGCGGCAATTTATCTAAATTTCATACTACTTTACTGTAGATTTACCTCCACACTTATATAATTCATTATCAATTGATTAACCCCACTTTCAGCATTGGCATAATTTATGAAACAGCCATAAAAAAAGGGAACGGTACCTATCACCGTACCGCTCCCCGCACATTCCAGGTTATTGATCCGTTACTTCTTCTGTGTGATCTTTGATCCGTTCCTTATTTCATCGTTTGCTCTTTCCACAAGTATGTCGCCGGCTTCGAGGTCGCCGAATATTTCTGTCTTTCCTTCCGCGTCCCGGCCTCTGCGCACGTTCACCCATTCCGCTGTGCCGTTCTTCAGCCGCACTACAAATACTTTTTCGGTGGAGCTTACTACGGCAGTCGTGGGCACTACGAACACGCTGTCCTTATTATTCAGCGGAATGTTCACTTCCGCCACCATGCCGGGCAACAGTGTTTTGTCGTTGTTCTGCACGTCCATTTCAATCCGCTGCGAGCGCAAACGGCTGTCCAGCGCGCCGGAGAGGCGGTTAATTGTACCGTTGAACGCCCGGCCGGGCATGGAGCGTACGGTAAAGCTGATGGCTTTTTCACCGGCGAGATAGGCGGTGTATGCTTCCGGTACGGCTACCACGAGGCGCAGCTTCCTTTGCTGCTGCAAAGAGAAAAGCGGGAACTCGGAACCTTTACCGGAAGGGCCTACATAAGCGCCGGCGCTTACATTCCGGGTGCTGATCACGCCGTCGAACGGCGCGCGTATCTCCAGATAATTCCGCGTGTCCGCAATTTCGCGGTAAGCTGCTTTCGCTGCTTCCTGCTGCGCATAATCGGATTGCTGTTTGGCGAATGCCAGGTCAAGGTCGTTCTGTGAAACAGTGCCCGGCGTCTGGCTGGTCTGGTACAGGCGGTCGTAATTGGCCTTGCTGGCGAGGTATACGGCTTCCTGCGAGCGCAGCCGTGATTCCGCGCCGGCCAGCTGCGCGTTCATTTCCGGCGCCTCCATCGTAGCCAGCAACTGCCCCGCGCTAACGTTGGAGCCTACGTCCACATACAATTTTTTTACAAAGCTGTTCACCTTCGCATAAAGATCTACCTGCTGATAAGCCACCAGCTCACCGGGGATACGCAGCGATGCGGAAAAAACGTCTTTCTTCAGCGTAAACATGCTCACCGCGTTGGCGGCAACGGTTTCCGCGGGCTTGTTGTCCGGCTTGCTTTGCGAAACGCCGCAACCAGCCAGCAGAACGGCGGCGAACATGATCTGTATGCTATTGTTTGTTGTCATACAAAGAAGGTATATAGTGTTTACTGTCTTTATTTTCAGGATTGAGGGATACGGATACGATGGATGCTTTTTTCTGCACCCATGCGAACACCAGCGGCAGGATGATCAGCGTTGAAAACGTAGAGGCCACCAGCCCGCCGATCACGGCCCGGCCCAGCGGAGATACCTGGTCGCCCCCCTCTCCATGGCCGATCGCCATCGGGATCATACCGGCCACCATCGCCAGGCTCGTCATCAAAATGGGCCGCATGCGCAGCCCGGCCGCTTCCTTCGCGGAGGCCAGCGAATCGCCGTTGTGCCGGCGCAGATGCTCGGCGTTGGTGATCAGCAGCACCGCGTTGGATATGGATACGCCTACGGACATGATGATGCCCATGTACGATTGCAGGTTCAGCGTGGAGCCGGTGAGCATCAACATCAGCAGCGAACCGAGGATCACTGCGGGTACGGTGGTGAGCACTACAAAAGAAACGCTGAAGGACTGAAAGTTGGCCGCCAGCATGAGGAAGATCACCACGATCGCTATGATCAGGCCGGATTGCAGGCTGGACAAAGTTTCGTCCAGCGTGTTGGACATGCCTACCAGCTCCATCGAAAGGCCGCGCGGCAGCTCGCCCAGTGAAGCGATGGCGGCTTTCACGTCTTCGCCCGCCGTGCCGAGGTCTTTATTATTCAGGTTGGCGGTGACGGAGATCATCGGCATGGCGCCGAGGTTATCGTTTTCGCCGTAGGTGGTATCTTCTTTGATCGTGGCGATATCTCCGAGCAGCGGGCGGGAGGCGTTGCGCATCAGGGGTATCTCGCTGATGTCGTGAATGCTGTTCATCTTGTTTTCCGGCACCAGCACCTGCACGCTGTAGCTCAGGCCGGCTTTTTCATCCACCCAGATATTCTTTTCCGTTAAGCGGGAGGATGAGGTGGATGCGATCAGCGAGCGGGAAACGTCCGTCATGTCCACACCCAGCTGCGCGGCGCGCGTGCGGTCTACTTCTATTTTGATGGCGGGGTATTTGGTGGACTGCATAAGCTGTACATCGCGCATGTAATCTATCTCCCGCAGCTTCGTCATGATCTTCTGCGCATACTCCTCATTCAGCTTTTTATTTCTTCCGGTGATGCGTACTTCCACCGGTGTGGGCGAACCCTGGCTGAGGATCTTGTCCGTCAGCTCGATCGGCTCGAAAGATAATTGCAGGTCAGGTATTGTTTCCTTCAGCCGGGCGCGGATGCGTTCTTTCAGATCATCCAGATCTGTATGAAAATCTTTACTAAGCGCTACCTGCACCACGGCTTCATGCGGACCGGGCATGAACAGGTAGATGGGGCTTACGGAGAACAGCGAAGGGTGTTGCCCTACGTACGACGAGCTGATGGAAACGTTCTCTTTGCCTACGAGGTCTTCTATGCTGTGGATGGCGGCGAGTGTTTTTTCTTCCGTGCGTTCCATGCGCGTGCCTTCCGGTGCGCGCAGCCTTACCTGGAACTGGCCGCCGTTGGTTTTCGGCAATACATCACGCCCCACGTTCATGAGCAGCAGTGCGGCAATACCGCTGATGATCAGCAAATACGCGATCACAACGGGTTTGCGGTACGGCAATATGCGGGTGATGAAACGGATGAAGCGCGCCCTGAACCGTTCGAACCGGCTGATCTTGCCGTCGTTGTTGCTGTCCGCGCGCTCCACGAGTACTTTCTTCTGGTCCCAGGTGTCGCTTTCATCCAGCTTTGACGGGAGGTGATGTGGCTTGTGCCCTTTCATGATCCAGTTGGCCATCACGGGCACAAAGGTCTGCGACATGAAGTAAGACGTGATCATGGAAAAGCCGATCGCGAGCGCCAGCGGCAGGAAGAGCGAACCGGGAATGCCTTTCATGGTGAAGGCCGGCGCAAATACCGCGAGGATGCAGAAGAGGATCAGCAGCTTGGGGAACGCGATCTCTTTACAGGCGTCCCAGATGGCGAGGGCTTTGGGCTTGCCCATGTCCAGATGCTGGTGGATGTTCTCTATCGTTACCGTGCTTTCATCCACCAGGATGCCGATGGCGAGTGCAAGACCGCTCAGCGTCATGATATTGATGGTTTGCCCGAAGAGGTTCAGGAACAGTACGCCGGAGATGATGGATACGGGAATGGTGAGGATCACGATGAGCGCGCCCCGCAGGTCGCCGAGGAAAAGCACGACCATGAGGCCCGTCAGCACCGCACCGATGATGCCCTCGCTCACGAGGCTTTTCACGGCGTTCATTACGTAGGTGGACTGGTCGAATTCGTAGGACAGGGTTACGTCTTCCGGTAGCTGGCTTTGCAGGCGCGGGATGGATTTCTTCAGCGTCTGCACCACTTCCCAGGTGGAGGCGTCCGCGGATTTCGCTACGTTGATGTACACGGAGCGGCGGCCGTTCACGAGGGCGTATCCTGCTGCGATGTCCGCCCCATCTTCCACGGTGGCTACATCGCGGAGGTAGAGGGTTTGCACGCCGCCTTTGAAAAGCGGGATGTTCTCAAAGTCTTTTATGTTTCGTATAGTGGTGTTCGTTGGTGTGATGTAGTTTTTGTCACCGATGCGCACGTTGCCGGAGGGGGCGGTCTGGTTGTTCAGGCGCAGCGCTTCCACCAGCTGGTCCGGCGTAAGGTTGTGCACGCGCAGCAGTTCCGGATCGGCTTTGATGACCACGGTGCGGATGTTGCCGCCAAAGGGCGGCGGCGCCACCAGGCCGGGAATGGACGTGAAGGAGGAACGCACGTACACGTTCGCCATGTCCATCAGCTCGTTGTTCGTTCGTATCTCGCTGCTGAGCACCAGCTCGCCCACCGGCAAAGTGGATGCGTCAAAACGAACGACGAACGGCGGCTGGGAACCGGGCGGAAAGATGGCCTGTATCCTGTTGGAGTAGGCGGAGACTTCGGCGGCGGCCTGTGCCATGTTGGTGCCTTCGTAAAAGCTCAGCTTCATCAGCGTGAGGCCCTGGATGTTCTTTGTTTCGATGGACTTGAGGCCGTTCACGAACAGCAGGATGTTCACATAGTTCTTTGCGAAGAAGGCTTCCATCTGGTCGGGCGTATAACCGCCGAAGGGATGGGCGATGTACAGCACCGGCATGTCCAGCGCCGGAAATATATCCACCTTGATGTCCCGCACGGATTTGATACCGAAGAAGAACAGCCCCGCTACAATTACGAGGATGGAGATCGGTTTTTCCAGTGCGCTTCTTATGAGTCCCATTGTATGTCTGTTAGAATTCGTTGATAAATAGTCCGAAGTTGCCCGCGGCGGCGGCTTTCAGCAGCAGCGCCTGCCACACGTTGCTGTAGGCGATGTCCCGGTCCGTTTCCGCGCGGCTCACGGTGTACATGGCCTGGGTAACGTCTACCAGCGTGCTGAGCCCGTTCCTGTAGAGAACGGATTTCTGAAGGTAGGCGTCGGAGGCGGCTTTGATCTGCACGGCGGCTTCGCGGTAGTTGTCCAGCGCATTTTTGATCTTCACGTCCGCCAGCACCAGCTGCGCTTTCAGCTGCTGGTCCACCACTTCCATTTCATTTTGCAGCGCTTTGGAGGTGAAGCCCTGTACGGCGGACTGCTGCCGGACGCGCAGCGGGCTGGTCAGGTTCCAGGTGACCCCGATGCCGAACAGGTAGTTGCTGCGCGTGGGGTTGATGCCGTCCCAGTAATTGTGCGTAAAGGCCGTCTGATCTGTGGCGTATTGGGAAGAAAAGCCGGAGGCCCGTGTTTGCAGTACGCTGAAGAAAGAGAACGCCGGGTAATTGAGCGTTCGGATATATTTCTCCTGCTTCTGGCTGAGCCGGATGCGGCTTTCGTAGTATTGCAGATAGGGATGGCCGCTGCTGTTGAGTGTAACCGTATCCGTTATAACGGCAGGGAGGCGGGTGATGATAGAGCTGTCCAGCACAAAATCCGCGGGGGCAACGCCCATCAGCTGCGCCAGCAGGTTGGCCTGTTCCTTTTCCAGGTCCCGCGCTTTGGTAAGCGTGATACGGGCGTTGGATGCTTCCGCGCTCGCCAGCGAAGAGTCCACCCCGGCGATAAGCCCGTTGTCTGCCCGCCGCTTCACAATGGCGCGGAAGGTATCCGCGCGTTCCAGGTTGCGCTCCCAGGAGCGGATGAGGCGCTGTGCGGCCAGGAGGTTCAGGTAAGCGCCGGCTACTTTCACTTCGTGCCGGAACTGCTCCTGCTGCCAGTCCAGCTCATCACGGCGCGCGAGCGATTCCGCCGTTCTGATCTTTTCCTTCATTCTGCCAAAGGCAAAAAATTCCCAGTTGATGTTGGCGAGGTACAAAGCGCCGAAAGCGGCGTTCCAGTTCTGCTCCGGCAGCGGAAGGCCGGAAGAAGCTACGCCGAGGCCGCCAAAGCCGTACAGCGGGCCGTTCTGGCCGTTAACGGTACCGTAATCCTGCTGTGCGGACACGCTCAGGTTGGGCAGGTAGTCCCGCCGGGACTGCAGGACGGCGGCTTTGGATGCGTTGAGATAGTTGGCTTTGGCCTTGATGGTTCCGTAATTGTTCAGTGCCGTTTGCACTGCATCTTTCATGGTCAGCACCTGCGCTTGCGCAGAACAGGTATAACAACAAAACATGGCGAGCAGGAACAAACGTACCGGATGTCGTTTAGTCATCATGTGCGAATAAGCAATTTTTGCATGGCGGCTTACTGCCGGATTTTCTCATGCAAATAGCGCTCATCATTTTGAAGCAATTTTGAAGCGGCGGCTTCTGAAGGAAAGTTCACGACAATGATATGCAGGCCGGAAGCATAATGGTACTGGATTTCAAAATTATTCATGTCGCAGATCTGCTTCACGATAGACAGCCCTATGCCGATGGAATTATTGCACTGGCTGCCTTTCCGGAAGCGCTGGAACATTTCGGCGGTAGGCCCTGTGGGCGGGTGGCCGGTGTTCTTCACCATGAGGTATTCGTGGTTCAGGGTTACTTCGATGGCGCCTTCCGGCTGGTTGTGGCGGATGGCGTTGCTGAGGAGGTTGTTCAGCAGGATGTCAGCCAGGGAGGGATGCAGGTGCAGGCAGACTTCATCTTCGATATGGCTTTTTACCCGGAGGGATTTCAGGGCCATCAGATCGCAGAACGCGCTGAGCGCGTCGCGGGTGTACTGGCTGAACGGCACTTTTTCCGTGGCTTCATATTCATTGTTCTCCAGCCTGGAAAGCAATACCAGCGAGCGGTTGATGCGGGTGAGCTTTTCCACGGCGTTCTGCATGTCGCCGATCAGATGGGCCTGCTCTCCCCGGATGTCTGATTCTGACAACAATTCCAGCTTGCTCCGGATAATGGCCAGCGGGGTTTGCAGCTCGTGGGAGGCGTTCTCCGCAAATTCTTTCAGGGAGCTGTAATCTTTCACCGCCTTGTCCGTCATCTTTTCCAGGAAACAGTTCAGCTCGTTGAATTCTTTCGTGCGGGTGCGGGGCAGCTCCAGCTTCTGCTTGGTTTTCAGGTTGAAGCGCTGCACTTTTTTAAGCGTACTGTAAAAAGGCGCCAGCACATAGCGCGATACCAGCCTGGCGGTGAGGATCACAAAAGCCAGGAGGATCACTACCTTCCACATGATGGAAGTACGCAGCCCCGCGAGTATCTGCTCGGGCCGGGTGACGTAATCCGCCGAAGTGACCTTGTATAGCCGGTTGTTGATATTGTAATAGGAGCTGACGATCACCTTGCGGTCATTGTCCCGCAGCTCGGGAATGTCCTTTATGCTTTTCTCCGCCACTTCAACATGGCCGGCGGGCACATCCGCCGTTGATTCGGCCACCACGATCTTGCAGCCCTGCGTATGATCGCTGACCGGCTCCCCGGCCTTCACCTGTCCGGCTACGCGCTCGTTCACATGCATCAGCCTTTCCACCGTAGCTTTGTCGATCTCCTTGCGGATGGACTGATAGGAAATGTACGCATTGAGCGGCAGGATAATGAGCGTGGCGCTCAGGTACCACAAGGTGAATTTATCAACCAGCTTCATTGTTTGGACGTATTAAACTTGTACCCCAGCCCATATACCGTACCGATATAATCCGTTCCGTTGGCCGCGCTGATCTTCTTTCGTATGTTCTTTACATGCTGGTATACAAAATCAAAATTTGCAAAATTGTCGGTGTAATCGCCCCAGAGGTGCGCGGCGATGGATTGCCGGGAAAGCACCCTGTTCTTGTTCACGAGGAAATACAGCAGCAGATCGAATTCCTTGCGGGTTACATCCAGCAATTGCCCGTTCACCGTAGCTTCCAGCGTATCAATATTCAGGCTGATCTCGTTAAAGGCGATGATATTGCTGCCGTTGAGCTTCTTGCGGCGGTAGATGGCGCGCAGCCGGGCGTGCAGCTCCGGCAGATGGAAAGGTTTGGTAAGATAATCGTCCGCTCCTTCTTCCAGCCCGATGATCTTGTCGTCCAGCGAATTTTTGGCGGACAGGATGAGAATGCTGCTCTGGATCTTTTCGAGCCGCATGAAAGAAAGTATCTGCAGCCCGTTCCCGTCCGGCAGCATGATATCCAGCAATACGCAGTCATATTGAAAGGAGATGAGCTTGTCCTGCGCGTCTTTGATATTGTAGCTTACCTCGCAGATATATCCTTCCCTTGCCAGGAACTCGCTGATACTGCTGGCCAGTTCCAAATTATCCTCAATCAGCAACACCTTCATAATATTTTGCAAATTACGCACAAATTTGAAGCAATCTTGAAGTTGCGGATACGCCCGGATTGGGCTGTATAATAAAAAAATGCTAACTTATACTTTCCTGCCGGCGCTAATGCGCTGGCAATCAACAATTCCTGTTTTTGGCACAGGTTTGGCTTACAATCGACCCGTAAAACCTATAAATATGAAACCATACTCTTTAGTATTGATGGCAGCCATTGTGCTGAGCGCTTGCGCGGGCCCCGGTTCCGAGCAGCAGGCGGACAGCGCTGCCACTGAAACACCTGAAGCGGTGACGGCGTCCGCGGCGGACATCAGCGCCTATGTTGGCGATGTGGACGAGCAGATCGGGCAGCAGTACCGCACACTGGCTGTTCACAATTACACGCGCGGCGACAATGCGGCCGGCATCGTAGCGATCTTCAACGACCATAACCAGCCGCTGCGGCTCTACATTTACCCGGAAGGCAAGCAGACAGGCGACCAGACGGAAACCTGGATCTACCTGGATTCCCTGACGGCCAAACCCGTGCTGCTGCGCGAGATCGTAGCCACTGCGGGAAAAGTAACGGAAAACTCCTTCTATTTCGGCAATAACGCGCTTTTACAGGCGGAAACCCGCGAGGCAAAAGACCTCACGGCGCTGGAAGAAGCGGAATTCAGGCCGTACCAGTCCCCCGGCGAGGCGGACTTCCGCCTGCAACCTGCGGCGGTGGATTCGCTGGCGAAGCAGGTGATCTCCGCGGTGGAAGCGGACCGGAAAGACCTCAGCAAAGAGGCCAACTACGTCCGCAAGCAGGGCGCCGCTTACTGGGCCACGGGCAACGAACCGGGCTGGAGCCTCGCGGTGATCCCGAATAAAAAGATCCTCTTCAATTTCAACTACGGCGAGGATAAATATGAATTTCCCTGCTCCGACGCGCAGAAGGGCAACAAGGAATCCACCGAATTCAATTCGAAGATCGAAGGGCATACCCTCGTGGCGAAATTTGAAAACAAACGCTGCACGGACGATGCGGACATCTCCCATCCGATGACCGTGACCGTTACGTTCGACGGCAAGAGCTACCGGGGCTGCGGGCAGTCACTGTATTAGCGTAACGCCCCGGTCAGGCACGGCACCAGGAACCATTGTACCGCATTGCCAGACCGCAGATTCATGAAAAATTTACCGGCGTTCCATCGCACCCATAAAAAAAGCGGCTGATCTTCTGAAAGACAGCCGCTTTTCGTTTATCAACATCAAGTTTAATTCTTCACTTTCTCAAACGCATCTATACCGGCTTTCAGCCAGTTCGCATACTCCTGGATATTCGGTGTATAAGCTACGGGCAGCGTCAGCAGCTTTTCTTCCGGACTGATGAGCACATACAGCGGCTGGGAACTGTTGATGAAGTTCTCGCTCTGCATGGTGGCGTATTTGTTACCGATGGTCTTGATCTCCTTGGTGCGGCCGTCCGCGAACTGATGCAGGAACTCTTCGCCTTCCGGCAGCTTCTGCTTGTCGTCCACGTACAATGATACGAGGATGTAGTTGTCCTTGATGAGGGCGTGCACTTCGGGATCGGTCCATACGTTCTCTTCCATGTTCCGGCAGTTCACGCAGGCCCAGCCGGTGAAGTCGATCAGGATGGGCTTGTTCTGCTCTTTTGCGAGCGCCAGCGCCTTTTCGTAATCGTTGATCACATCCGGCTCCACGGCGCCTTTTTCATGGCCGCTGTTACCGTACCAGCTGTAAGACATCGGCGGCGCGAATCCGCTCATGAGCTTCAGCCTGGCGTATTTGGTATTGGTGATGCCGGGGATGAGGTACAGGGTGAATGCACCGAACAACACGGCAAAGAAGATCCTTACTTTTCCGAGCTTTTTAACGGGACTGTCGTGCGGGAAGCGGATGAAGCCCAGCAGGTAAAGTGTGGTGAGCAGGCCGATGATGATCCAGATGAGGAAGAACGTTTCGCGGTGGAGAATGCCCCAGTGCGTAACGAGGTCTGCGTTGGACAGGAATTTCACGGCCAGCGCCAGCTCTACGAAGCCCAGCACCACTTTCACGGAGGTGAGCCAACCGCCGGATTTCGGTAGGGAGTTCAGCCAGCTCGGGAACATGGCGAAGAGCGCGAAAGGCAATGCCAGCGAAAGACCGAAACCGGCCATGCCGGCGGTCAGCAGCCAGGCGCCTCCATCGGAGTTCAGCGAGCCCGCGAGCAGTGATCCCAGGATGGGACCTGTGCAGGAGAACGATACGATCACCAGCGTGAGCGCCATGAAGAATATGCCTACGAGCGTACCTTTATTCGCTTTGGAATCCGCTTTGCTGGCCAGTCCGCTCGGCAACGTGATCTCGAACACGCCGAAGAACGAAATGGCGAATACCACGAACACGGCGAAGAAGAAGATGTTCAGCCAGACGTTGGTGGAGATGTTGTTGAATATCTCCGGCTCCGCGGCGCCCGCGATGTGGAAGGGCACGCTGAACAGCACGTATGTCAGCAGGATGAAGAAACCGTACATGGTGGCGTTGAAGATGCCCTGCTTCCGGTTCTGCGAGCTTTTGGTAAAGAACGATACGGTCAGGGGGATCATCGGGAATACGCAGGGCGTTACCAGTGCGATCAATCCGCCTACAAACCCGAGCAGGAACACTACCCATACGCCTTTGCCTTCTTCGAGGATGCCGCCTACCTTGCTAACGGGGTTCTTCAGGTCTATTTTGCTGCGTTTCAGCTTGCCGGCCTCTTCCGCGTTGATCTGCAGGCCGGCCTTCGCGGCCACGAGGCCCGCGGCGGGGTCTGCATTGAAGCGGAACTCCGTTTCTTCCGGCACTACTTCCTCTCCTTTGATGACCATGTAGGTGATCACGCCTTTGATATCTCCCGGTTCGCCTTTCAACTCCGTGGTGGCCTGCATGTCCACTTCCTTCTCAAAATATCTGATCTCGAGGTTGTCGAGGATGGGCTCTTTGGCGGTTTTGAGATCTCCCACTTCCTGTACGCCGGTGATGGCCGCGCGGGTGTCGCTGAGGCTGTCCAGCGTAAAGCGGGTATTGGGATCATCGTCGCTCATGGTGTAGGAGAAGAGTTTCCAGCCTTCGGCGACTTTCGCCTTGAAGTGCAGGAGGTATGTTCCGTCGTTCTTTTTCTCGGCTGTATATTCCCATTCCACCAGCTTCGGGGCTGCTGCTTCCTCCTG
The DNA here is from genome assembly GCF_007992715.1 of Chitinophaga cymbidii. Classification (GTDB taxonomy): domain Bacteria; phylum Bacteroidota; class Bacteroidia; order Chitinophagales; family Chitinophagaceae; genus Chitinophaga; species Chitinophaga cymbidii. The sequence goes on along the minus strand of NZ_BKAU01000001.1, from coordinate 2,425,988 downwards.
TGCATGCGCCTGCGGCAGGAAGAGGAGCTGAAGGCCCGTCATCAGTAATAAAAGATACTTCATATGTACGATAGACTTAACAGATTGTAAAGAATCATATGCAAAAAACGAGTCCTTACTAAAGAACTCGTTCCTGCTTATGTCTGAATAATATTTCCTGTGATGTGAGGATCACTGTCTATTTACCCCCAAGGCTAAAGGTAAAGGGAACTTCTGTGGGTGGCAGGCACTGGTGGTCGTCGCACACCATGAATTCCACGGAGCCTTTGAGTTTGGTGGCAGCTTTGCCTTTAACGGTCACTTTCTGAACGAAGGAAACGGTGTTTTCGTAGTACTTCAGCTCGGAATTAAAGTTCTTGTCAAACGCTTTGTGCATTTTGCCTACTTCGGTCACTTTACCGTTCATCGCCACGAGCGGGTTCTTGGTAAAGGTAAAGGTGGTGGGAACCGGGCCTTCGCCGGCTTCCTGCGCGTATACGTGCCATCCTTTTTCGATGGTGGCCTTTGCGGTCACTTCATATACCTGTCCGCTTACTTTCTTGGTGGAAAACTCCCATTTTACCGGATTGTCGTCCTGAGCAAAAGCCAGTACCGGCAGCGCAAACATGCACAATGCAACGATTAATTTCTTCATAGTTCTTTTTTTTCTGGTTGGTTGATTTTTTGGTGTTTGATGTTAGTTGTTATTGATCAGGCTCTGGAAGATGAGCTGTCCGTCGCGGTTTCCCAGTGCTTCACTGGAGGCCCTTTCCGGATGCGGCATCATTCCAAATACATTTCTTTCTTTATTACAGATACCTGCAATATTGCGAACGGCGCCGTTCGGGTTAGCAGATTCAATAATGTTGCCAAACTCGTCGCAATACCGGAAAAGTACCTGGTTATTTGCAAAAAGGTTGTCAAGCGTAGCTTCGTCGGCGTAGTATCTTCCTTCGCCGTGGGCGACGGGGATCATCAGCGGACGGCCGGTGACTTCTTTAGTGATGGAGGTGTGGGTGTTTTCGCTCTTCATGAAGATGTTCTTGCAGATGAACTGCTGGTTCTGGTTCTTCAGCAGGGCGCCGGGCAGCAGGCCGGCTTCGCAGAGGATCTGGAATCCGTTACAAACGCCGATCACGCGGCCGCCTTTGTTAGCGAACTCCACCACGCTCTGCATCATGGGGCTGAACTTGGCGATGGCGCCGCAGCGCAGGTAATCGCCATAAGAAAAGCCGCCAGGCAGCAGAATGCAATCTTCCGTGCTGAACATGCTCAGGTCCTTGTCTTTGTGCCACAGGGCAATTACTTCCTGGTTCAGGTCGTTGCGCAGGGCATCTACCATGTCCTGATCGCAGTTTGAGCCGGGGAATGTAACAACACCAAATTTCATAATTATAATACCTCCGTTAATTTATCAATTGGAAAAAGCAAAATTACTTAGCATTGGGGAATTTACAATAACCGCTCATCAGAATTATGATTCCCCTAACATCCTCCTAGTGTGAAAAGTACTGCATCACAATAACATATGCCAAAACGATAATATGTAAGGCATTTGCGAAAGTGTTATTGGGAATGCTCCAGAACACGTTCCCGGCGAACAGGGAAACCGGCAAAATCGCCAGCACCCAGTATCCCGCGGAAAAATGCTCGCTGAAGAAGGGCACGAGCATCGCCACCAGCACATGCACCACTACGGTGGCCCAGATCTTCCTTCCCTGGATGAGCATCTTCGAATAGGTGCGCTGCAGCAGCAGCCAGCCGATGACAAAAAACAGCACGCTCACGATCAGGGCGCCCCAGACCTTGTAATCCGTGATCACCGGCAGGTTAAACCCGATCACCGGCAGCGATTCCACCTTCTCCCAGCGGTCTGTCAGGAAAAGGTAGGTGCCCAGCAGGTAAAACGGGCAGATCAGCCCCAGCAGCCCCACGATCCACTCCGCCAGCCGGAAAGCCCGCATGATCAGCAGGCTGATAAGCAGCAGCGCGGCGAAAATGATGGCCGGGAAGTAGAAAAGTCCGCATATCCCCAGCGCAAACCCCATGTTAAAGGCCACATCGCGGGCGGAGGTACGCATATACAGGTCCGCAATGCTGGAGAATATCCATAACATGATGGTATTTACGAGCAAAGCGGGTGAAAATACGTTCCAGGCTTCGAGCAGGGAGGTGAAAAGCAGGAAGCTCATGGCCGGCAGGTAGTTGTCCTTTGCAAAGAGCCGGTGGTTGTTGATGATACGGGTGAGCAGCAAAGCCTGCAGGAATTGCAGCAGTAGCGCTATGGTGGTGAAGAACAGCGGGCTCTTGCCCACCAGCCCTTCCAGCCAGGTTGTCAGCAGGTTATATACCAGGCCCTCGGAACCGTCCGCCAGGAAGGTGGACGGGTGCAAAAGGTAGTAAAATTTGATGAGCAACGTGTAGATGAACAGCAGCAGAACCGTTAAGGGGTTGCCTGATCTAAAGAAACGTATCACGGTGCAAAGGTGTAATTAAAAGTCAATTTTAGCAAAGCAAATATAATTCCGGTAGATGCAGGGAATGATCACCGTTCTGGCGCTGATCTGCTTGCCGTAGCGGGGCATCCAGCTAAATCCTTTGTCCAGGTTACGCAGCGTGGGCCTGCGGCTCACCTTGCCGTCCGCCCCGATGGTGTTTTCCGACAGCACGTACTGGCGGCGGTCCAGCTCATTGAACAGGAAGTGCAGTTCGCTGCCCACGTTCACCAGCATATAGCTCAGGTAGAGGTCGGCCCCGTCGTCGAACTGGCTTTTGTGCACGAAGTTGCTGTATTGCATGTCGCCCTTTTCATCGAATGACAGGATGGCGATGTTGTCGTAGTGATAGCGGGTGCCCTGTCCGTCGTTCCAGCCGTAGGGGTTGTAGTAGTACGGTGAGTAGGGGGAATAATAATACGGGTAATATCCGTAGCCGCCCATGCCGCCGTACATGTAGTTCCAGCGGTTCCAGGGGGTGGTGCGGGAGGTGGTGTAGTAGGCTTCGGCGGTCATCAGGAAGCCGCCGTCTTTGGTGTTGATGATCTTGCGGATGAAGTAGTCGTTGAATGCGGAGGAAGTGGACGATTCACCGCGGGCGTTCTGCTTCAGCTCGGGACTGAAAGCGGTCAATTTCTCGAAGACCTTTGTGTGGGCGGCGAGGTCCAGCCGCAGCAGGTAAATGCCTTCCACATTGCCCCGCTTCTGCTTGTAATAAAAAGCGGTCACGAGCGCCTGTTTGGTGGCATTGTCCAGCTTGATCTTTATCTCATCGAGCAAAACGCCTTTCGCTTCAAAGGGCATTACTTCGAAATCGTCTACTGTCGCCCGTTTGATCACTACGTTGCCGTTCACGATGTAATCCCGGTTGGTGGTCCTTTCCAGCTTGGTGAAGATCAGGTCGCCGTCGTTGTTCAGGTGAAAATTGCTGAGGAACTGGCGCTTGGCGGCCATGGGCAAGGAAACGCGGCTGTTGTTGATCAGCCTGAAATCGCCATCGTACAGGAAAGTGTAAAAAACGTGGTTGTCTTCCTTATCCTGGTTGATCTTGTACAGCAGGATGCGGCTTTTATCTTCCGATATCTCAACAGAATATACCTTGTTCTCTTTTGTGAAATTGCCGATGCGGGTAGAGTCCACCATCACGGGTGCGCTTTCGAACACACCATCGCCGTTCAGCTTGGCAACGAAGCTGTATACGGCGTCCCGGCGCTGGAACTGGTAGATCATGTACGCTTTATCCTGGTAAGCGGCAAAATCCACGCTGATCAGTTTTTTGGGTAAAAAGTCCAGCTTCACACGATCTTTCAGCTGCATGGCGTTATCATATACGGAGATGTTATAGTCACCACGGTCGGCTTTATACACCAGAATGTTGCCGGATATCCTGCCGATGATCTCGAATTCGGTGGTTTTATAGTCATCGCGTTCCGGCTCCGAATAGGTTACTTTCTGGGCGGAAGCGGCTGTGGTGAGCAGTATCAGGATAAAAAACCGTAAGATATAGCGAATGCGCATGACAATTATTTAAGGTTTGATACAGGATAAACGTTCGTTGCTGCTGTTTTATGCATGCTCCTGCTTCAAACCTACACGAAAATTATCTTTTTGCAAAGGGGAGGATGGATATACGGTTGATATTTTATTGCGTACTTTTATTTTATGGATACGGTATTAATCACAGGCGGGACCGGCCTTGTGGGGCGGGCGTTGACGGAGATGTTACTGGAGAAAGGCTATAAGGTGATCGTTCTTTCGCGGAGGCCGCGGCGCTCCAACCACCCTGGCCTTCGTTACGCTCAGTGGGACCTGCACCGCAAAACGCTGGATACCACTGCCTTGCAGGAGGCAGACCATATCGTTCACCTTGCCGGCGCCAATGTGGCGGAAGGGCGGTGGACGGAACGCCGTAAACAGGAGATCGTAGACAGCCGGGTGCAGAGCGGGCAACTTTTGTATGAGCGGCTGAGCGACACGCCCAACAAGGTGCGGAAAGTGATCAGCGCCTCGGCTACGGGTTATTACGGTCCGTACAAAGATGAGATCTTCCGGGAAGATGATCCCCCGGCACATGACTTCCTCGGCACTACCAGCCGCGCCTGGGAAGACAGCATACGGCAGACCGAGCGGCTGGGCAAGAAAGTGATCGTCTTCCGCACGGGCATCGTGCTAAGCCTCCAGGGCGGCGCGCTCCGCGAATTCTACAAACCCCTGAAACTCGGTTTCGCCACGGTGATGGGCGACGGGCAGCAGTGGGTCAGCTGGATACATCTGCAGGACCTGGTGCGGCTTTATTTCAACGCCATCGTGAACGACCGGCTGAGCGGTGTGTACAACGCGGTGGCCCCCAACCCTGTGACCAACGAAGAGCTGGTAATGGCGCTGGCCCGCGCCGCCAAAGGAAAGAGTTTCGTAAGCGTTCACATCCCCGCTTTCGCGCTGAAGCTCGCTTTGGGAGAGATGAGCATTGAAGTCCTGAAAAGCGTGAGAGTGTCGTCGGAAAAAATACAGGAAACGGGCTTTTTGTTTTCTTATCCCGAAGTATCCGGCGCGGTGGAGCAGATATTGCAGCAACACAAATAGGCTCACTCCGCCCCCAGCGCCGCTTCCAGCGCCTTCGCCTTGAGCAGGCATTCCTCCCACTCCTTCTCCGGATCACTGTAAAACGTAATGGCAGAGCCTGTCTGGAAAGATACATGTTCCGTTTCCGCATTGTACTGGATGCTGCGGATCACTACGTTAAAATCAAAATCCCCTTCCGGCGTAATGTAGCCGATGGCGCCGGAAAACAGCCCCCGCCGCGAGCGTTCGTATTGCTCTATCAGCTGCAGCACCCGCACTTTCGGCGCGCCGGTCATGGAGCCCATGGGAAAAGCGTAGCGGATGGCGTCTGTAAAATGGAAACGTTCATCCAGTGTAGCCGTTACCGTTGAGATCATGTGATGCACCTGCGGGAAGGCGTAGATGCCAAACAGCTCGTCTACTTTCACGCTGCCCTGTACGGCGGTTCTGGAAAGGTCGTTGCGTACGAGGTCAACGATCATCACGTTCTCCGACTGCTCTTTGGCGCTTTGCAGCAGTGTGTCCCGCAGCTGTGCGTCCTGCGCGGGGTCGGCGGAGCGGCGGACGGTGCCTTTGATCGGCTGTGAAACAAGCTGGTTGCCCTGCTTTTGCAGGAATCTTTCGGGGCTGGAGCAGGCGAGATATTTGCCGTCTGTTTTATAAAATGCCGCGAAGGGCGCGGGCGACAGGGCGTTGAGGCGCCTGAACAGCAACAGGGGATCGTTGATGGCGGCATTTGCGAACCGCTCGCGGCAAAAGTTCACTTCGTAGCAATCACCTTTGCGGATGTGCTCCTGCAGCGCTTTCACGGCGTGGAGGTAATATTCGCGGTCAACGGGGCCTTGCAGCCTGAAGGGCTTCCACGTAGCGGCAGTGTCGGCGGACACCGATTCGCGGAGGCATGCGGCGAAAATGTCGTGCGCTTCCTTTTCCGTGAGGCCGTTCCCACTGATGGTCAGCTCCTGCTGTTGCAGGCGCAGCAGGTAACGGGGGCGGAAAAAATACAGGTCGGGAAACCCGATGTGGTCAGGATGGGCGGAGCGCAGGCGCTCGGTTTCGTTTTTAAGATCGTAGGCCAGGTGGCCGAACAGCCAGCCGGGAGCGGCGCTGTGAAATTCGCGGAGCCGGTCAAATGCCTGGCCGGCGTTGCATTGCAGCACCTCCTCCGCGCCGGCGGCCAGCAGTGCTTCCGCATTCTGACCGGAGAGCCGGTATTCATTATTGTCCAAAAAACAACAAATGTTGAACCGGTTGCCCCAGTTCAACATTTGCTGTTTAAATGCGCTTATATTATTTACAGGAAAACTGTATGATAGCACTATTGCGGATTAGAAATCGTCATCGTCATCATCATCAAAACGGTCGTTGAACATGTCCATGTCCTTGAAGTCATCGTCCAGGTCCATATCATCGTCATCACCGCCCTTTTTGCTGGGACGGCCGCGTTTGCCTTTCGCTTTCGGCATATCAAACTCCTCGAAATCCGGATCATAATCATCGTCATCGCCTTTTTCCCAGGCATCATCTTCATCATCCAGATCATCCTCATCGTCTATATCATCATCGTCATCATCATCTTTCTTCTTTTTAGCACCGGCCTTGGCACCCTTTCTGGCGCCAGCTTTGGGGAGATCATCGTCGTCATCATCGTCATCATCATCATCGTCGTTCTTCCTGGATTTTGCCGCAAGCTTATCTGATTTTTGAGAAGCAGCAGACTTGCGGGGAGTATCCTCCTCGCCCTCCTCATCATCCTCCTCTGCATCTTTCTTAGGCTTAGTGCCGGCCTTCTTTTCAGCCGCTTTGTCAGTCTTCGGAGAAGCAGTTTTTTTAGTCTCTTTTTCTTTATCAGATTTTGATTTCATAATGGTACGTTACTATTAGATTCTTGCGTAAAGTTTTAACAGTTTTTTTGATTCGCCAAATTTTTTTTTGGATCTTTTTTTCGTACTTTTTTGACTTTACTTTTCGAGTATCTGGTCCCGTCCAGGGCCGTTGGACACGTATTGTACGGGTACGTTCAAATAGCTTTCAACAAAAGATAAGAATTTTTTCATTTCCGCAGGCAATGCACTGTAAGCGCTGCTTTTTGCAGTGGCTTCCGTCCAGCCGGGGAAATGCTCCAGTACGGGTTTGATACTCAGTCCATTCAGCTGGAACGGCATTTCCCGGGTTTGCTGACCGTTGATCTCATAGGCCACGCAGGCGTTTACCTGGTCGAAAGCGTCCAGCACGTCGCTTTTTGTCATCACCAGCTGGGTGACGCCGCTGAGCATGCAGGTATAATCCAGGGCCACGAGGTCTATCCAGCCGCAGCGGCGGGGACGGCCAGTGGTGGCGCCAAACTCGTTACCGGCCTGGCGGAGGGTTTCGCCGGTTTCGTCTTCCAGCTCGGTGGGGAACGGACCGCCGCCCACGCGGGTGCAGTACGCTTTTGTGACACCGATCACTTCCTCGATCCATTTCGGGGCGATGCCCAGGCCGGTGCAAACGCCGGCGGAGATGGTATTGGAGGAGGTCACAAAGGGATAAGTGCCGAAGTCAACGTCCAGCATGCTGCCCTGGGCGCCTTCCGCCAGTACTTTCTTACCTTCTTTCAAATAGCCGTTCAGCCAGTATTCCCCGCTCACGATGTTCATTTCCTTCAGGAAAGCCACCGCTTCGAAGAATTCTTTTTCCCATTCGGTAATATCTTCTGTAAAATCATAATTCGCCAGCAGCTGCAGGTGCTTTGTTTTGAGCTTGCCATAGGCCGTTTCAAAATCCGCTTTGAGCACATCCCCTACGCGCAGGCCGTTGCGGCCGGTTTTGTCCATGTAAGCGGGACCGATACCTTTCAGCGTGGAGCCGATCTTCTCCTGCCCTTTGCTCAGCTCGGAAGCCTTGTCCAGCGCGCGATGGGTAGGTACAATGATGTGGGTCTTCTCGGCAATGAAGAGGTTCTTTTTCAGGTCGATGCCCAGTGCGGCCACCTTTTCGCATTCCTTTTTAAAGGTCACGGGGTCCAGCACTACGCCATTGCCGATCAGGTTGAGGGTGTTGTTGTGGAACACGCCGGAAGGAATGGTGTGCAGCACCACTTTCTGGTTATTGACATACAGGGTATGGCCCGCATTGGGACCACCCTGGAATCGGGCTATAATATCATATTTGCCCGCAAAGTAATCTACGATCTTGCCTTTGCCTTCATCGCCCCATTGCAGCCCCAGCAGTACATCTACCATTGTATATTTATGATTTATGGTTTAAAAGAGGAGCAAAAATAAGGCGATTGCCTGAATTGTGGGAGAAATAATCCGCTAATCTTCCAGCCGGTTGATGCTCTGGATGCCTTCGAGGCCCTTCAGGCGGTCCACCAGTTCGTCCAGCTCATCCTTGTCATGCACGAAAACCTTGATCAGTCCTTCAAAGAGCCCTTCCTTCGATTCGATGGTCAGCCCCGCGATATTGATCTTCAGCTCGCCGGAAATGATGTTGGTGATCTTGTGGATCACGCCCACATCGTCCATTCCCACGATCCGGAGGCCGGTGAGGAAGGAGATCTCGCGGTTCTTCACCCACTTCGTTTTCACCACCCGGTGACCGTAGTGGGCCAGCAGCTGTGCGGCATTGGGACAATTGGTGCGGTGGATCTTGAGCCCTTCGCTGGCGGTTACAAAGCCGAATACATCGTCTCCCGGGATGGGGCGGCAGCAGTTGGCCAGCTTGTAGGCGATCTTGTCCGAACTTTCCCCGAAGATGATCAGCTCCGCATCTTTTTTGGACACCTGTTTATGATGCTCCTCCGGCTGCGGTTCGTGCACTTTCACCGGCTTGGGCGGCTCCAGTTTGTCGCCCAGCACATGGAACTGCTTCAGTTCTTTCAGGTCTATGTTCTTCACCGCGATCTGGTAGTAGAGGTCCAGCGGAGAAGGTTGTTTATAGAATTGTACCAGCTCGTTGATGTTATATTGGCTGGCGGAGGCTTTTATATGGTCCAGCTTACGCTCCAGCAGCTCTTTCCCGTCCATCGCCACTTTCCGCTTTTCTTCCTTGAGCGCGTCCTTGATCTTGCTTTTGGCTTTGGCCGTGAGCACGAAGTTGAGCCAGTCTTCCGAGGGCTTCTGCTTGTTGGAGGTGATGATCTCCACCTGGTCCCCGCTGCGCAGCTTGTGGCTGAGCGGCACCAGCTTATAGTTCACCTTGGCGCCGATACACTTGTTGCCCACGGCGCTGTGGATGGAATAGGCGAAGTCCAGCGCGGTGGAGTTCACCGGCAATATTTTCAGGTCGCCTTTCGGTGTGTAGACGTATATCTCTTCCGTGAAGAGGTTGCTTTTGAAGTCCGCCAGGAAGTCCAGCGTATTGGAATCCGGGCTGTTCAGGATTTCCCGTATCTGTGTGAACCACTGGTCGAACTTCGATTCCTGCACGGTCTGATTACCTTCTTTATAGCGCCAGTGGGCGGCCACGCCTTTTTCGGCGTAGTCGTTCATACGCTTGCTGCGGATCTGCACCTCCACCCATTTCCCGTTCGGCCCCATTACGGTCACGTGCAGGGCTTCGTAGCCGTTGCTTTTGGGGTTGCTCAGCCAGTCCCGCGTGCGTTCGGGGCTGGGGTGGTAGAAGTCGGTGATGATGGAATATACCTTCCAGCAATCCGCTTTTTCTTTTTCCACCGCCGTATCCAGGATGATGCGGATGGCAAAGAGGTCGTACACTTCCTCGAACTGCACCCCTTTTGTTTTGATCTTGTTCCAGATGGAATGGATGCTTTTGGGGCGGCCGTATATCTCGAAGTTGTAGCCTTCTTCCTGCAATACCTCTTTGATAGGCTTGATGAATTCGTTGATATAGCGGGTGCGTTCGCGCTTGGTTTCTTTCAGGCGCTTGGCGATCTCGCGGTATTTGTCCTGCTCCGTGTACTTCATGGCGAGGTCTTCCAGCTCGCTCTTGATGATGTACAGGCCGAGGCGGTGCGCCAGGGGGGCGTAGATGAAAACGGTCTCGGAAGCTATTTTCAGCTGCTTCTCCCGGCTCATGCTGTCCAGCGTGCGCATGTTATGCAGGCGGTCCGCCAGCTTGATGAGGATCACGCGGGGGTCGTCCGCCAGGGTGAGCAGTATCTTCTTGAAGTTTTCCGCCTGTGTGGTGCTGGTGTTGGAGTCGATGACGTTGGATATCTTGGTGAGGCCGTTGACGATGTTGGCGATCTCGGTGCCGAATTCCCTTTCCACGTCTTCGAGCGTTACTTCGGTATCTTCTACGGTATCATGCAGCAATGCGCAGATGGCGGAGCGTACGCCGAGCCCGATTTCTTCCACGGTGATCTGGGCAACCGCCAGCGGGTGGAGGATGTAGGGCTCACCGGATTTCCGGCGCATATCTTTATGAGCGTCTGCCGCCATTTCAAAGGCTGTGCGCACGAGCTCACGGTCTCCTTTCTTTAAACGGGGTTTGAGCGCCCTTAACAGGGCCCGGTAATGCCGGACGATCTCTTTTTTCTCCTGTTCTTCGTCGAGATTATATTTTTGAACGGTCACTGTTTCCATGCACCCCAAAATTACGAAATCGGCGGGAGGAAAGGAAACGGGGTGGGCGTTTGATAATCAGTTGTTTATATAGTGGTGATTTGCGGGAGCGGGGACTTTTGGGGAGGATATTTTTATAATTGATGAAAAACGATACCTTTGCAGTCCTTTAAAAGCGGATGTGGTGAAATTGGTAGACACGCCAGACTTAGGATCTGGTGCCGCGAGGCATGAAGGTTCGAGTCCTTTCATCCGCACGAACGGGGGGTGTTTTGAGATCCCCCTATTTTTTTTCACACTTTTTATAGCGCCTCCGACGCAGGATTAGTTTGTCGATCAGAAGACATGATCAAGAATACTACTGATAATGAAATTCAGTATCCAAGCACTCCGTCTTATATCTCTATTGGTGGTCAGTATAGTGTCCTCCGTGCTGAACCACGCAGTTGTTCATAAAATCTGTGGGACTGTGGTCACCACTTCAACGGAGGTGCCGCTACCGCATAAACACCTACCGAAACACCCATGAAATCTGCTATCGTAACATGCTGTACTACACCTTCTTTCTCAAAATAGGTTATCGCATTACCTCTACGTAATTCCAACAGATGATCCAGAATAACCTCTATGGAATCCTGGTAATACTTAATCTTAATCTTGATCTTCTGCAGAGAAGGGGCCTTGCTATAGGGAGAACCCTCCCCGGCGGTAAAATAGCCAATTTTCTCCATGAGCGGGACCTGCGAAACAATATGAAATAGAACCTCACGCCAAGCATCGAAACAGGCCAAGTCCATTTTCAGTTCTACCGCCCTTAAAAGCAGATCAATCTCTTTTCTTACTTCATGAATTTTTCTATCGAGGCATAGCAGTATGATAGGAGCAGGCTTGGAGTGGACATACATTGAAATTAAAAGGATTTTCTTTACGGGTGAAAAGTAGCGTGTTATCTCCATCGAAGGTGCTAAATATTTGTTAGCGGACGTGAAACCTCATGTCGCGTCTTCTGACCGACATGGAAGATTAAAGAGAGGTCTATCCGCATTAAAAAAGTATCCATTCGCATTACTTACATACCATTTTCTTTTCCGACCTTCAACATGCCAATAAAGAAACAGATACGGAAAAGTTTGGAGAGGATCAGAAATAACCCAGCAGCTTAAGATATACGAAACTTCCCGAAGGTTACCAATACCTATCATAAAATTGGCTCTTATAGCTGCCTGCCTGTTATCATCGAAACAGGCTAGGCAGCATCCCTAAAAAATGTAAACCCAGTATATGCACACATTTTTAGACACGTTTCCATTTGATAACGCGATTCAAAAAGGCTATGAATAAACGCAATAGCACACTGCAGGCTTAGTTTTGACTTTTCATTTCCACCTGAAGGCCTCCTTTTCCGAGCAAGGAAGGAAGTGTCCTTCCCGGTGGAGAAGAAAAATCCTAGAGCATGCGATTGGCTAATCGGTCATAATGTATAGCTGGTTCGGAAGGCCAACTGGTCGGTCAGAAGACACAACCAGAAATTTAAAGAGAGTTATACCCCTAAACCCTAATTGTATAATTATTATGAAGCAAGCATCAGTAATTACAGGAAGTTCCTCTAAAAAAACAATAGATCTCAAGAACATAATTTTGGAAATTATTATTGCTCTACTTGTAATACTCTGGATATATACAGGATTGCTAAAATTGCTCGATTACGACGAAACAAAATTTCAAATGGGGCGCTCACCTTTTATTCAACATATTGCAGGCCTTACTGCATTTGCTATACCAGTTTTTGAATTGATTATAGCGGGTCTATTAATCTTCAAAACAACCAGGTTCATAGGATTGCTGGCCTCGTTCTTTTTAATGGTGGTATTTACTGGTTACATCTATGCGATGCTACACTACAGTTATTATGTTCCCTGCAGCTGCGGGGGGGTTTTAGCCGCTCTTTCCTGGGAAGATCACTTGATATTCAATGCACTATATTCTTTACTTGCTCTCATAGGTATCTTTTTACATAATGGTGTGAAGAGATAGTGCACAATAGAGCATTTCTACGAAAAAATACTATTCTCGATAAAACTGGCAACTTCTGACGTTGTGATAATACATATTGCTATGATTAAAAGAAAAATACTCATCTCTACTGGCGTTGTTGTTGCTGCCATACTATCGCTGTATATTCTCATCATGGCTGCGCCAAAGCCGAATAGCAAGTTAAATGGATTTACCCGAAACTTTGATCCGGGGACGATAAAACCCATCAAAGAACGCGAAATCAATTTCAGAATAAGTAGGATATGTGGTTTAACTACGGACTCATTTTACTTTACAGCAAAGGATCCCCGCGTCATCTACAGAGTAGATTGGAACCTGCAGCACATTGATTCCTCCATCATTCCGTTTGGCATAAACGAAGCTGTGCTCACCAACTTCCAGATTATATCCTCCCCTCCGAGGACCACGCTTTATGCTGGAAACTACGCGAAGGTTCAATACTACAATTATGGGGACACCATTGCCCAAATGATAGATGTGGAACCGCCTTTGTTTACGCAAGCGGTGCAACTGCCTTCCGGCAACTCTATCATCAAAGGGTTTAATAAAGATCGTACGAATCAACTGATCCAAAAAATAGATTACTCGTCTGGTAAAGTGATAGCCGAGAAAGATCTGTTCGGGATTCAAAAGGATGGGGGATTCTCCTTGGATGGGCTGCTCACCTATGCGCCGGATCAAAACCATCTCATATACACACATTATTATGAAAATAAGTTCTATTGCTTGGATACTAATCTAAATGTTGTGTATACCAGCAAAACCATTGACACGACTACCCATAACAAGGTGACGACAAGGAGCTTCGCAAAAGAAAAAGAAGCCGGAAGCTTAATGCCTGCAGTTCCATTGAATCAGATAAACAAAGAAGTTTTGATATCAGATAAACATATCTACATATATTCTACCCTACAGGCTGATAATGAAACTGCTGAAGGATTTAATGAACATAGTACTATTGACCGATACAATCTAGAAAACGGCATGTATGAAGGGAGTTTTTACATACCTAACAGAAATGGAGAAAAAATTAAAAGTATGATAATCTCCGGCAAAAATTTCATCGCTATCCACCCTAAAAAAATGACATTATTTGAATTGAAACAATAAATTCTTTATTGCAATAAACAGGGACTGGGCCTGTCAACCAGTAATCTTATTCCTCACTCTTTAAACTTTTAATTTTATGATCAAGAAATTCAGATTCGGTTTTGCTGCTTTTATTGCAGTATTAGCTATTTCGGCTACACTGGCATCTTATGCTGGCGCTTTTGAAAACACAAAGCTATCTCCCCAAACCATAACCTGCTACAGGTTATCTTCAGGTGTGGCACCTACAGTCTGTGGAACTGTTGACTTATGCTTGGACAATTTTACAATACCAGTAGAACGCAACAGTGAATGCATTGGAACGGCACCAGATGCTTGCTGCTATATTGTCGATGACACTCAGTTCTGTCCAGATGAGCCTACTAAGTTTAAAGTAACACAAATAGTTTGTGGTGAGTATGCAGGCGAGTAATATAGCATAATAAAGTTGCCCAATATATAATGCTTATTGGGCAACTTTACTAAAGTAACTCGTTGAATTACATCTAAATAGTTTCAGGGGACTATCTCAGTAACTGTGTAAGTTTCAAAAATCAGAGTTCGTAGCAGGAGCTATATCTTGATCCTGTTTTCAAAAATAGTTAAAAACTGATCCAGGACAATGCCCCAGTTTCTTATTGGCATTGTCCATTTTTTTGTCACCTCCCTTAAAGCGAGGTAGACCGATTTGAGCACAGCCTCATCGGTGGGGAACGAGAGCTTGTTTTAGTGTACTTCCTGATCTTACCGTTAAGATTTTCGATCAGGTTGGTGGTGTAGATGATTTGACGGATCTCGATGGGGAAGTCGAAGAATACAGTCAGTTCCTCCCAGTTGTCCTTCCAGCTTTTGATCGCGTAGCCATATTTACTGCCCCATTTATTTCCAAAGCTCTCCAGGGCAGCCTGAGCAGCCTGGCGGATAGGAGCTGCGTAAATATCCTTCATATCCAAGGTAAACTCCTTTTTGTCTTTCCAGACCACATAACGGCAGCTATTGCGGATCTGGTGAACAACACAGATCTGGGTGGAAGATTGAGGGAATACGGTCCGGATGGTCTGGGTGAAGCCATTAAGGTTGTCGGTGGCGGTGATCAGTATATCCTCGACCCCACGGGCTTTCATATCGGTCAATACAGACATCCAGTAAGCGGCGGATTCGTTCTTGCCCAACCACATACCCAATACCTCCTTATAACCGTCTTTACGCAGTCCTACAGCTATGTAAATCGTTTTGTTGACCACTTTGCTGTTCTCGCGCACCTTGAACACGATACCATCCATCCAAACGATCAGGTAAACAGGCTCCAGCGGGCGGTTCTGCCAGGCTACGATGTCCTCGGCCACCCGGGAGGTGATCCGGCTGATGGTGGCGGTAGATATTTCAAACTTGTAGACATCCTTGATCTGCTCCTCAATGTCGCTTACACTCATCCCTTTGGCATACAGGGACACGATCACTTCCTCAATTCCTTCTGTAAGCTTCCCGCTTGGGAACGATCATCGGGTTAAAGCTGGCATCCCGGTCACGCGGCACCTTGATCTCCGATTCACCATAACTGGTCCTGACCTTTTTCTTGCCGTATCCGTTGCGGGCGTTTTTGCTGTCGCTCTGTTCATTCTTCTCATAGCCTAAATGCCCGTCCAATTCGCCTTCCAGCATCTTTTCAATAGCCCTTTTCTGGATTTGACCCAAGAAGTCGTTAAGTTGCTTACCCGTCTTAAATTGCTTCAAAAAATCGTCTGATAAGAATTCTTCTGCTTTCATGGTCTGTGTAAAGTTTAAAAATAAAAAAATCGAAGATCTTACGAACTCCGATTTTCTATGTTTACACAGTTTCTGTTACAGTGTCAGTTTCAGATTATGAAATAAAATATAACATAATAAAGTCATTATTTCATAAACACTTTATTCTTCTAGCCACGCAATCAATTCTTCTTCAAATTTTCGAGGATTTGTAAAATTCCCCAGATCTCCAACCAATTTCCCGTCTTTATTTAGAATCATAAGTATAGGAATTGTTGAAAAGTTGAATGTGTTCCAAATTTTTGTCTTCAAACTATTCTCTTTGTCCAATTTGCTTTTCCCTCCAATAATCATTATTGGCCAATCCGCTCCGATGTTTTCTTCAACGTTCAATACCCTCTCCTTATTATCTTCGGTATCTATTGAAACTGATATCACTTCGAATCCTTTACTTTTGTATTTGTCATATAATACCTTCATCCTGGGTTTTAGGCCAATGCAAGAATGGCACCAGGTGGCCCAAAAATCAATTAGTACAACCTTTCCACGCATTTGGTCTAAACTAATAGTTTGACCATCTAATGTTGCATGATTTAGTTTGAAGGGCTTTTCTGCGAGCAAAAGATAATTCCTAGCTTTTGATATCCATTTTTTAATTTCTGTTGAACTAGTCGAATTATTTAGGAAGGAAATCATAAGCTGCAAATCCTTAAAATTAATACCATAACTATTAGATCGTGTAAGTATCGCTTGAGCATATTTGTTAGGGTTCCCATAAGGATTCCGGCTACTATTATTCCATTCTTGCCAATAGCTCTCAGAATATTCTTCAAATAGCTTTGCAAAATTCAATACATTAAGTTTTTTAGCGAGCCTATAGTTCGAGTTGAGATGGGTAGTTAAAATCCATATTAATTCATGCTCTCTGAATAGATTTTTCAAACTGTCATTAATAAGTAATGATCTCATGAATTCTTCCCTTAATTTAGGATAAATCATTGTCCAATTTAACACAGCTTCTTCATCAACTGCAATTGATGAAGCGGAACCAAACTTTGTTATAATCTCTGCACCTTGGGATGCGTTTTCCCAATAATAAGGAAAAAATCTGGGTGAAATAGTATTATATAGCCAATAAAGCCTCCGTTCATCGTTTGGATACAAATACCAAAACCTTAATCCTACATCCCGTAGAAATCTATTACTTTTTTCCCTTTCAGTGAATGATTTTGCAGTATTAGGGTTTGATATTTCAGTTATGGATGTTGGGGGTTTAATTTTAACTTCAATTAATTTCCACAAACTATCTGCGTCATTTGTATGCTTTATAGTATCAACTAAGTTTTGAAGTGATGCATTCGCTTCATCCCTTTTAGCTAGTGACTTAATATGAAGAAATAGCATAAAAAGTACAAACAATGCAATCGCTGATGATCTCATATACGTTATTATTATGTTTAAAAATTTCATTACCCGTCGGTGTTCCTAGCGATGCCGCGGTCGCGCGTCTTTTGACCGGCCGAAATTCATTTCCTGCCAGCTTCCTTCTGATGACCTACTCGTGTCCTCCACTACCTACCACCTGTATACGCCCGACCTATCTTACATCGGAGCGCCGCTGCGCTTAAACGTCTGCCGAAGCAAGCGGTATCAATACTGAGGGGATAGACATCCCCATCAGGAATGTTGCATACATTAGACATGAGACTTTTGTAATAGTTTCTGTCAGCAGGTGATTCATCATCATGAATATTGGTCAATTCTTTGTGAGGACGGTTCAACATAGCCTGATGAATTTACTGACATCCGTATGTATATATTGTGGTTGTTATTCAGACCAGCCACTTACTATTTTTCCATATAAGCTTTAGTTGGCGAGAGATACACTGTATCTCCTTTGATCGAATATTTTAGTCCATTCGTTGCTTCCAGAATATCCAATGATTGGCTGATTGGTTTATTTCTATTTATGACACCAGTAAAAGCAGTATTTTCTATAGCTCTATCAAGGATTACCGTAACACCGAACCAGCGTGGGAGCACCTGGCTTACCTCCTTGATCGTAGCGTCGCTAAAAATAAACTCACCCCCTCTCCAGCTAAGTGTTTCATCCTGATTGAAAGCTCCCTTTTGGACCAAACCATCGCTCGCAACCGCCGCCTGGTATCCAGGGGTAAGAACCACGGAATCTCTCGCGGTTACTACCTTCACCTTGCCATCTACCAGTGACACTGTTTCCCTGCCGGCGGAATAGGTATTCACGTTGAAAGCCGTGCCCAGAACCTGCACAGCGCTCCCAGGCAGATGTAAAATAAAAGGCGCATGGGCATTTTGTGCTACCTTCACATATGCTTCCCCCTCAATGCGGATTTCCCGTTTATCGCCAGTAAAAGAAAGGGGAAAGTGAAGGGAACTGGCGGAATTCAGCCATACCTCCGTTCCATCCGCTAAAGTAATCTTATAATCTTTCCCAGCAGGGATATGCAACGAGGCCCAGTCAGCCCTTTTATGATCAGTAGACGAATACTCCAGCTCTCGGTCTTTGGCTTTTAGGGTTACCCCGTCCACGCTTACCCGTTCCGCTCCTTCTTCCAGTACCACCGCTTTCCCCGCCAGTTGAAGCCGGATATGTTTTCCGTATTTTCCGTACGGTGCACTGGAAAAAGCTATCATCCGCTCATTCTTCTCAACACCCGACTTTTCCGGAAACCAAAGAATAGACATAATGGCAATAATAACAGCAGCAGCACTGCTTGCATTTAGCAGAACAAGTCTTTTTCTCTTTTCCACTGATTTTTTGATAATAGTGGCCGCTGTGTACTTTTCAGGTAGTTGTTTCACGGCCTCCTGTGTATCGATAGACTGATACCATCTTACAGTATCCTCCCATGACTGTTTTGCCTCTGAATCTTTTGCGATCTGTTGGTGCAAATAGGCCTTATCAGCAGGAGAAATCTGATCCGACAACTCATCAAGGGTGAGCTTTACTATATGTTCATTCAGCTTCATTGTCATTATTATAGACAGGTAAAGAGTAGAAAATACTGGTGTCCTACAAGCTTTTTTTGAAATTTTTTCTGAGAGCTTTCATTGTTGTACTTACCAGGTTACGGACACTCTGAAGCCTAACCCCGTATTCCTGGGCTATTTCCTGCTGGGGCTTGTCTTCAAAATACATTTTCCGAAGTATGTTTCGGGCATAAGGGGTTATTTTACTCATTACTTCTTCAAAAAGGGGGGGATTCTCTGATTCACTGCCTTCCTGTTGGGGTGAAACAGCAAGATCGGATACAATATATTCCATATATTTTTTGAGCCGCTTATCCTTAGTAGCCTTTTTAGCTATATGGTTTATGCTTCTGCGGCGGACACCTATAATAAGATATCCTTGCAATGAATTCTTAATAGACAACTCACTTCGTTTCTCCCAGATCCAGGTAAACAGCTCCTGGGTAATATCGGCAGCTTCCTCCACATTACCCAAAATATAAGAAGCTTCCAGATATACCCTTCTCTGATAGCGATTATATAATACGGTAAACGCCTCTTCACTGCCATCATGTAGCAGGGTTAGCAGTTGCTCATCGGTGTACTCAGACAAATACTGCACAACAATCCCTTTTATAAATATATTGACAAATATTACCCCTGCCTGCAGCTTGACGCTGGCAATAGTGGTGTACTGATGAACGAAACATCAGATTTCTATTGGCATTCAATACTTTCGAACATTCATTAAGCAGTTTATCAGAGCGCTATTTTCGTGCCACTCCATTATGCAGGGAGGTATGGAATGGCCGGTCGCATGCCTAATTATACGGAAAGATACATCTCCGGATTATTTTTTCAATAATTTTTTGGACACAATTGTATACTTTTTGTTTTATCTATGTAAAAAAAGTGAACAGCCCCAAACTGCCTCGACAGGTATTTATGTGTAGTTGCATCTCCGATGCTTGTGGTTTCATTTAGTAGCTCGCGGTGTGCCGCAATTGGTCAGTAAGAAGAATCAGAAAGACCAGCTGGTAAAGCGCCAATTTGAAAACTTTTCTTTAGAATTTTATATAAAACACCAGTATTTTTTATCAGTTCTCCTGTCTATATAGTAGAAAAGACTATCTTTTACAGCTTGGCTACTCATACACCATTATCTACAATCTTATTTTTTCTCTGGTTTAACTTGGGTACGAACTAGAATGAATATTATTTCAGTGTTTTCACTGGATGTATTTCCTAAGTACCATTAACCAGGAAGCAGAAAAGCATACTATTGACATGCTTTAGCATGATGCAGTACGATATAGACGTATTTGTAAAACTGTAACCAATTGTGAATGTTCCCTTAAACTGGTGTATTCTCGCATCTGGGTTCCTTTTATATAAAAGGCATCATAGTGAAATGTGTCAGCAACGGGCTTAAATGAGAAGCATGAGAAAACGACCTCTACTACCAACTTACCTGTATAAGCAGGCCGGCGTAATCAGCATGGTATACATCATCACTTTAAAGCATTCATCTTATTAATGACGGCCAAATCTGCTGCGGCCATAGTTTTATCAATCAATAAACTACTACATATATGAAACATGCGGTCCGGATTGTATCTATGAATGTCAAAACGATCTTGCTCTTATCCATTCTTTCGGCTTATCTGCCCACATTGGCCCAGGGTAATCACGTTGGGCAACAGAGAAGCATCGAAAACATCACTATCGACCTTAACGTAAAAGATGTCAATTTGAGCGAGCTTTTCCGAAAGATTACGAAAAGTACAAAAATCAGGTTCTCCTATAGAAATGCGGATTTAGAGCATGTTCCCCGTTTATCTATCAAGGTAGAAAAGGAAAAACTACAGCAGGTACTAAACCAACTCACCATTACACATGGCCTGGAATGGAAACTTCTGAATGATGTGATAGTTATTCGCAAAACTGAAAAGCGGTCCCAAAAAGGTCAAAATGTTATGAACCTGGATACAACTGTGAATATAACAGGAGTTGTAAGAGATACTGATAACCGGCCAATTCCCGGGGTCAGTATATCAGTGAAAGGCACTGGAAAAGGTGTGACTACTAATGACCGAGGAGCATTTTTCTTCACAAATGTGCCCAAACGGGCTACGCTCGTGTTTAGCAGCATCGGATTTCTATCACAAGAGAGAAAAATTGGAAATGAAGAAGACTTATCCATAATAATGCATATGGATATCAAAGAAATTGAAGCGGTATCTGTCGTTTCCACAGGCTACCAGGATATACCAAGAGAAAGAGCTACCGGCTCTTTCTACAAATTGGACAACGAACTCCTATCTCGGTCAGTTTCAACCAATATTCTGGATCGGCTTATCGGTGTGACGAGTGGCCTAAATTTTGAAGCGAAAAATTTCAATAGTACGTTTCGACGGAGGGATGTGTCTATTAGAGGCATAAGTACTATTAATGCAAATCAACGGCCCCTTATTGTAGTAGATGGATTCCCCTATGAAGAAAGTGACAAACAGTTCTCCAGTTTTATTGACTGGATTAGTAATGTCAATCCTAATGACATTGAATCCGTTACAGTGCTAAAAGATGCTTCTGCTGCTTCCATTTGGGGTGCTAGATCTGGGAATGGAGTTATTGTGATTACCACCAAGAAGGGCAAGTATAATCAACGCACTAAGGCACAGCTTAACACAAATATAACTATTGGTCAAAAGCCTGACTTATTCTACGTCCCGTCTATGCCCGCATCTGACTTACTGGACTATGAAATAATGCAGTTTAATAAAGGGTTTTATGATGCAGCCATAAACAATAATTTAACTTATCCAGTAGTTTCTCAAGCTACTGAAATTTTGGAAAAACGTAGGACAGGACTCATTTCTGCCAGCGATTCAAGTCATTTTATTAATGCTTTGAAGCGGAATGATCTAAGAAATGACATTAACCGATTTATGAAGCAAAAAAGCATAAACCAGCAGTATGCACTGAATATATCAGGCGGATCATCATCTTATTCTTATTATGCTTCAGTTGGGTATGACAAAAATTTGGAAAGTAGTAAAGGAAACGAATTCAGTCGTGCAAGTTTCCGATTTGACAATACATTCAAGCCCATTAAAGGGCTTGACATAAATGCTTTTGTGAGCTATGTGCAAAGTAGCAATGAAAGTAATAGTACCAGTGTGCAAGGAAGCCCATACTTACGTTTAGCCGATGATGAAGGGAATTCATTGTCCATTCCTTATGGATATAGCCAAAGGTATATTGACACAGCACAATATCCTGCATTATTGGATTGGCGTTATCGTCCCATTGAGGAATTAAAAAATAGCCAATTCACCATTGATCGGCATGACATTAGGTTGGGAGGCAATGTAAAATACAGTGTGCTTAATGGACTAAGTGCAGAGGCTAAATTTCAATATCAAAGAACCTTTACTAATAATGAAACATTTTATAATCCTTCCTCTTATTTTACTCGTAACCTTATCAATCGATATATGTCGATCAGCAGAAATGATGGAAGAACTATTATATATGCTGTCCCTAAAGGAGGAATAAAAGATCGAAGTGGTTCCGAATTTACCAATTGGAATTTCAGGTTTCAACTAAATTATAGCAAGCGGTGGCAGCAGCATGACCTGGTCACCATTGCTGGTATAGAAACCCGCGAATCTTTGGTAAAAGGAACAGGAGCCGATCGAATATATGGATATGATTCCAATACAGGCACAATAGCTTCACAAATTAATTATGACTCTATTTACGCCCTTAGACCATTTGGCTCTGGCACAGGACGCGTACCTGTTGGTAGTAATCGAGGAACACAAGAAGTGACCAATAGATTTATTAGTTACTACGCAAATGTAGCTTATACTTTTGAAAGTAAATATATATTATCCGCCAGCGCGCGTATGGATGGCTCCAACTTCTTCGGCATAAAAGCTAATCAGCGTATTACGCCACTCTGGTCCGGAGGTGTCGCATGGAATATATCGAAAGAAAATTTCTATACTTCCCAATTGTTGCCCTATCTAAAGGCAAGATTCACATATGGCTACAACGGAAACATGAGAAATGATGCTACAGCCTACCCTACAATAAGATATGCAGGAAATGATTTTTACAATGGTGCTACGTTTACCCAAGTGGAAAGCCCCGGAAATCCTCAGCTCAAGTGGGAGCGTATCCGCATGATTAATTACGGAGTAGATTTTGCTAGTAGGAATGACAGAGTTTCGGGAAGTTTGGAATATTATATAAAAAAGGGCATCGACCTACTTGGGCCCATTTTAATGGATCCCACAACTGGCTTTACAAGTTTTACGGGCAACAGGGCTAGCTTTAATGGCAGAGGGATAGACCTTACTCTAAATAGTATTAATGTAAAGCGTAAAACTTTCTGGACAAGTAACTTTCTATTAAGCTACAATACGGATAAAGTAACTCAATATGAAGAAGCAGGGAATGAAACCTCCAATAAGTCTGTATATTTTTCAGGATTGGTTATTGGAAAACCATTGGATGCACTCTACAATTATCGATGGGCAGGACTTGATCCAACAACAGGTGATCCGCGTGTCTATGTAGCAGATACTATTTCTTCATATGTTGTAGCTAACACAAGTGCTGCTCCATCCGATTTAACATATAGCGGCCCCCAAAACCCAGTTTGGTTTGGTTCGTTAAGAAACAGCTTCACCTTTAGCAATATACGTTTATCCTTTAATATAATATTCAAGCTAGGATATTATTTCCCCAGGAGCTCTATAAGCTACGAAAGTTTACTCACCACTTACAGCTCCGGAGGGCATGAAGATTACTTGCTTCGTTGGCAGAAACCTGGAGATGAGTTGATGACTAATGTGCCATCACTACCAGCGGCATTAAATACAACACGGGATCTTGTCTATCACACATCTGATATACTTGTAGAAAAAGCCGATCATATAAGGCTTCAGGATATCCGGCTGGGTTATGATCTAAATAAGAATAATATCAAAGGTCTTCCATTCCAAAACATTCAAGTATATGCATATGCCAGTAATATAGGAATTCTATGGAGAGCTAATAGATATAATATTGATCCAGATTATAGTATATATGGAAGTATTCCGAATCCAAGGACAATCACTTTTGGTATAAACATGAGCTTTTGATGAAGATTAGTCACACTCACTCATTACCTGTTAGTCTTCCTAGTCGTGTCTTCTGACCGACCAACATAAAACTGGCAATGAGGGGAAAGGAAAGAGTGGTCAGTTAGAAGACACGACCACGGCATTAAACGAAACACCTGCAAATGGTAAAACTTATCAATTTTGTATAACCTTTACCATCTCAAAATTTGAATTTATGACAAAGAATATAGTATTCATGTTAGCGTCTTTTGTAGTAGTACTATCTTCCTGCTCCAAAGATTGGCTAGATGAGAAACCAGACATCAGCACCGTAATACCTGAAACACTTCAAGACATTCAAGGCCTGCTTGACAATGCTTCAGGTATAATGAACACCAATAGTCCTGCACTAGCCGAAATTGCCTCAGACGATTTCTATGTACTGGAATCGTCTTACGCAGGGCTTGCGCAGAATGAGCGTAACGCTTATATAAGAGACAAAATAGATTCTTATACGCAAGTGTCTGACTGGTTCGGAGTTGGCAACAAGAATGGTTCTTATGCACGAGTTTTTTATTGTAACTTAGCGTTGGAAACCCTAGGAAAGATAAAGTTTGATACTCCATCAGATAAAGAAACATGGGACAATTTAAAGGGACAGGCATTGTTTCAGAGAAGTCGTACATTTTATGAATTGGCGCAGGTATTTGCAAATCCATATAACCCCAATACAGCGAAGAATGAATTAGGGATTCCGCTTAGGGTTGAGTCAGATATTAATATCAAATCAGTGCGGGCTTCTGTACAACAAACCTACGATCAGATTATAAATAATTTATTGGAAGCGAAGAGTTTGCTTCCTATCAATGCTCTATACAAAACTAGAGCATCTAAGGTGTCAGTTTATGCTCTGCTAGCTCGTATTTATTTAAATATGGAACAATATGAAAATGCTTTGAAAAATGCTGATTCATGTTTGGCTTTATACAATACGCTCTTGAACTATAACGATCTAAGTTCTTCAGCCAGTTTCCCAATTCAAATTATGAATAATGAGGTCATTTTTCACAGCACTATGATTAATTACGTAAGTTTGGCGCTTCGAGTACTTATCGATGACGAATTGTACTCGTTATACGATGAGCATGACAAGCGTAAGTCCGTCTTTTTTGGCAGCAATGCAAATGGAAGGACTTTCAAAGGGAACTATTCTGGTAGCAGGCTTCTCTTTAATGGCCTTTCCACCAATGAACAGTACCTTATTAGAGCAGAGTGCTATGCCCGGGCGGGAAAAGTACCGGAAGCGATGGCTGACTTAAACACACTTTATCGCAATCGGTGGGATAGCAATGAGGCTTATATTGATTTAACAGCTTTAGATGCTGATGATGCGCTACGACAGGTATTGCTGGAACGCAGGAAGGAACTGCTGCTCCGTGGACTTCGCTGGTCAGATCTTCGTCGCCTAAATCGCGATCCACGCTTTGCAATTACACTCACTCGCACCATTGCTGGAGAAACCTATACACTTGAACCGAATAGTTACAAGTACACATTTCCTATTCCCGATGACATTATTGAAATTACGGGAATGCCACAAAATCCAGGGTGGGAAAGGTAGCTTACGGACTTGCTGCTTCATACCGCCGGGGAGTACATTGCTTCGTCCCGTTGGAGTCTGCATAGCGCCCCCGGTGCTATGGAAAGCGAATTATCCTTGGCGGGTAACTAGAACGCCGAGATCTGCCAAGGTTGGAGGCATCATACTTACTCCTTTAATTGTCGGTCAGAACTTAGCAAAGCGATCCCACTGGCTATCGCCAATATCCACGAAGGCTAAAGAAAAACTAAATTTCGCTTCGCAGGGTTTGCATAGCAACACCGGTGCTACAGAGAAAGGTACGACAACGGCGGGCTAAGCTGATAAAGCATAAAGAAAAACTAAAATAGTTGATATGGGAGATATTATCTGCAATAATTGCAAGTCCGAGTACAGATTAACGGTAAAACCAATGATATATCGGGAAAGTGATAAAATCAAATGTCGAGTATGTGGCCATTTACTATACTCTTGGAATGAAGCCAAAACTTATAGTGTTAAACTAGTCGGAAGGCGTAGGCCGAAGGATAATCGACTTTCAATGCCTCAGGAGGTGCGTGGCGGCCCCTCCGACGCGAGCTGATGGGTTAATTGCCGTCCAACGCCTGTCGCGGTAGGTGGTCGGTCAGAAGACACGACCACGGCTGCCTGGAGGTTAAAAAAAGGGGCCATGAATTTTAGAAAACTAATATATATAATAAATATGACTGATCCAATATTAGAAAACTGGGACGACTACGATAATCGAATGATTCGTGACCGACGTGATGGTCGCTTCTTTTCCTGCGCCGAACAATGGGAAGTTGACTACCTGGTAAAGAAATTTCTCATGGCACACCGTAGGCTGTTAGATGCGCAGGTGCGAATGGCCATTGCTGGCTGCTGCAATACTGTTTCCGGACCTAGGCCACGAGCAGAGTTTGTCACCTGTGTAAAAAGGCGACTGGGGTTGTAGATCACTCCCTGTCCATGCAAGATGACAGATCATACCGTGAATACCTTAGCTGGTGTTGATGCCCTTGTTGGTCTTCTGACCAACAAGTAAAGATCGGAGATAAACGAACGAAGGTCTGGTGAGTTTCGTCCCACTGGAGTCTGCTAGCGCCCCCGGTGCTATGCAGAAAGGCAAAGATAATTTGCTTCCTTCGAGGTCCTAACAGAGCCCCCAGGGACAGATGCAACACATACATTTTATTTTGAAGATATGGGAAGCAGGATTGATCATAAATAATTGAAAATGTTATATAAAAGTTGTTTGCTGCTTTCCAGTAGAGCTGGCCCGTGCCCACTGGCCGGCCAGCAGATGCAATGGTTGGTTATATCTTGGAGCCATGGGTTTTTACCCGCGGCATTTATACTAAAAATCAAATTCCATGGCGTACAATCTCCTTTCTTTCAATGGTTCTTTTCACCAAATTTGCCAAACACTGGCTTTGATTTTTTATTGAAATGTAAAGGTAAGTTTGACTTGGTGCCGGCAGAGGGTGGAGAGCAGATAAAATTCAGTGATGGGTTGACTATTGGTCCGGAAGGATCTACCTGGACATGGGAGCAGTTTTTTCGCAAATTCTATATGAAATGTTCAGAAGATATCCGCCAGCTCTTGACGAGTCGAATAAGCGAACACCTGGAAAACCACAGCGCAGAATACGTCGGAGGGCCATATGTATGTTATAACAGGTGTCGCCCCGCCTGTGCCGATACTAAGTACCCACAGAAAAGGTGTTTAAGCGACGTGACCTCCAATGCGACCTGGAATATGAAATCAACAATTGTGTTATGAATTTACAATTATGTCCCCCATAATCTACCATCAAATATATCGAGAGATTAGCGAAGATGTGAACTTTCCAGTTCCGTATGTTTGCTATCGCCTGTATGAATTCTCATTACCCTTGGTCTTCCATGTCGTGTCTTCTGACCGACATGTACAGCTAGTACTCATGGATACTTTCCCAATGTGGATAGACCATTACCTCTTTCTTCCATGCCCAAAGGCATTTCCATTGGCAAATGACCAAAATACCTTTTGTATGCCTGAGAAAAGTTGCCGGCGTAGTCGTAGCCAAGCATAGTAGCCACCTTATGGATATTTTGCCCTCGCACTTTAAGTAGGTTTTGTGCTTTTTCCATTCTACGGGATAGTAAGTAACTGGAGAAAGATTTACCAAAGTTCTTTCTGAATCCTTTTTTCAGGTTGGAAACGCTTACATGGTAAGCATTCGATAGGGTTTCCAGAGTTATTTTGTTCCCAATATGTGCTTCAATATATCCTTTCATGGCCTCATACATGTTGTTACCCTCGGAGAGGAAAGTATAGTCCCGTTTCGCCTGGTCACGCAATACCAGGGTGAGCATGCTTTGTAACTGGAGGTATAGGAGCTCTTCATCCAGCACGGATTCCACTTTGTTGTACTTCATTTCCTCCGTCAGTTTGTACATGGACTCGGTAAAAATGCCAGGAAATGGCAGTACCGGGGCTGCGCTGTTGCTGTCCATCATAGAAAACCATTGTCCTATGATCGCTGAGGCCGGCGCCAGCCGCTCCATGGCTTCACGGGTATAGTCGCAGTGATTGGCTTCGTAATGCCCTTTTTTGAAGAAGGCCACATGTCGGCTTTCGTCCACCTGGTAAGCGTTGTATTGACCCTGAAACAGCTCCACTTGCAGTTCCTCACGCAATTGCACCACCACACTTCCTTTCAACATACAGTTGACCGCGCTAAATGGTCCTTCTACATAAGGTTGCAACCTGCAGTCCTTCTTAATGAAGAACTGAATATTACTTTGTGTACAGCCATGCACGGTTGTTTCCTGATAGAGGATATCGGCGACCGGCGACATGACTGCCAGCGTCTTTTTACTAGGTAACTTGTAGTTTTTATATATAGCTGGAATTTTTGTGTATTGTTTTATGTCCGATTCCTGAATACCGCATATTTTAAAACGCATAGCAAAAAGGGTTTACGGGGCCTGTAAGGTCCAAAATATCAGTTATCGTTTCGTGACAACAAAGGGTATCTGCTTTATGCCATTTGCCGTTTTTAAGGTGCATATATAGTACCCGCCCGGCAGTTCATCAACATTAAAGGAATAATACGTAGCTCCCCCGGCGTCCAATTTCTTTACGATCGCTCCTGATATATTGGTGATATCAATGTTTGTTATGGGGCTTTTGCTGGAAATGGTAAGGCGCGAACTCACCGGATTCGGGAAAAGCTGGATACTTGCCAGCTCTTCTATGGCTTTGAGCTTTTCATCCTTCGGCCCGGCGGGGCTGTCTTTATCATTAACGGTCGTGACCCTGCACATGCCGCAGCCAATATAGTTTACTTCTATGATATTTGACCAATAATTGCAACTATAGGGAGAGTAAAAACGGTAATAGTCCGTTGTATTACTGCTCCCACTAAAATTAACCGTATAAGTGTCATCACAACACCCCTGAACGAGTACCCCATTCTTATACCACCCACCATAGGGTGCATTGGATGTAAGAATGACATCATTTGTATCGCTATAATAATGCGTGATGGGGCCAGTTGGTGTGATAGTTGGCGTATTTGGCATGACCTCCACCCTATAGGTACCTCCTATAAACGTACCACAACCCGGTGCCGTTACAGTAAGGGTGTAGGTAATGGTAGCGGATGGATTAGCCATAGCATTTAAAGTGTTGGGATTGTCCAGACCAATTGCCGGCGACCAGGAGTAGGTCCAACCAGGCTCTTCAATGGCCCAGGGAGCAAGCATGGTGGCGTATGTTCCCCACGGCGTATAGCATATAGGTTGAAACTCGTCTTCTCCGATGTCTACAGTGCATTGTGAAATAGCTGGATGGAACCATCCCAGGCAGATAAATGTCAGGAATAGATATTTCATAATCTGCATTTTTAATGGTTTAAAAAAACTGACCATCTCGACAGTCCCTCCGGATGATCGCCCCAATTTGTGTCTTTATATGGCAAATCAGTTAAATGAATACAAAGGGTCATGGTTAACGATTTGGGTTTATAACATTCAATATGTGTTCTAATTTACGGTAGTCAACTGCAGTTGAATGGCAGTATATGCCATGTCTATACTGATCATCTTTTTTTTCAGAAAACGAAAAGTAATTCTTACACTTATCAACACCTGTAGTACAGAAAACTTTGTAATCTTCAGACATACGTACTTATACGCACCCCATACGTATAACTACGCGAATTCCCTCATTTTAACAATTTTACACTCAATTCATTTGGCCGCTATCCACTGTTAATATAAATTGAAAGCCATCACTCCAATACGGCACTCCTGTTTAGCTTTCACCAATCGTAACCAAAATCAAACCATTCCATGAAATATCTGATACCTGGTAAAAGCTTTACCGAAAGAACCCTGCTGCCACCTTATGATCATCCTTATTTTATCCAGTATGCCGACACTTCCTGCCTGGAGGGCACATTCGGAAGCGTCATGATACAGCGGGTTCCCGGTAAGAACTTCTCATTGACCCAGCACATTTTTGACATCCGGCAACCGGTAGAAATACAAATGCAGGCAACAACACCGATGATCACCCTGGCATACTTACTGAAAGGTAATATCCCCGGAACGCTGGGCGGACTTGGCAGAATTGATTTCCATGAAAGCCGTTGTCACCTGAACTATGCGCCTCCGGGTACGCACCTGGTGCACCTTGAGCCACAGGAATACGCAGGGCTGCAAATTCACCTGGAGCCTTCCGCCATCAAGGAACTGGCAGACAAATCCCACATTATAAGAGAGGTATGGAGCAGCGCGGTAAAATCCCTTCCGGAGGGGCTGCATCAAACGTTCTGCCATATAGGACCCCGTATGCGGGAAGTGTTACACCGGATATTTCACTGCACATTGGAAGAACCTCTAAGAGGATTCCAGTTGCATATTCATGTGCTGGAACTGGTGTTGCTATATGTACAGGAGATATATCCGGTCCAAAAAGACTTCCAATCTGCCTATCATTACACGCAGGATGATCATAAAGCGCTAGAATCCGCCTTCCGGCTGCAGCAATCACATCCCGCTGATATACGCCACCATAAAGACCTGGCAAAACTGGTGCATCTGCATCCACGCAAGCTGCTGGACGGGTTCAACCTGAAATACGGCATCAATATGAATAGTCTTAAAATACAGACACGCATTACCGAGGCTTGCATTCTGCTGCTGGAAACAGACATGCCGGTTAAAGATATTGCGCATGAAGTAGGTTACACGGATAGCTCAGCATTTATACGCGCTTTTAAGCAGAATGTCGGTCAAACACCATTGCAGTACCGGCATGAAAAACCGGGCAGATAGACATCCGCCCGGTATCAAACAACGCAAACCTTAAAACCTCGAAAAATTACAGGAGATGCTCCTCCGTTACCTGGTTACCCGGCAGGTCGCTCACCTTAATGGTAAGGAGACTACCTTCCAGGGTTGCCAGCATGGCGGTGGCGGTATACGTCCAGTCCAGCTCCATATCGTTCTGCACAGCAGCACCCTGCTCTACCACTGCCCCGTTGGGGTCCTGGACGGTCACATACACGGCCGCTACTTTCACATCGTCAATCGCGCGGATGACGATGGTACTCTGCGGCTGTCCGGTGTAACCTTCCGTATTAACCATTCTGACCTGGGGCACATTGCAATAGTCACCTATGGCAACGTTGAAAGCGGATTCCCTGCCGCCTTTTGCCTTGGCCTTGGCTTCATACACCGCCCTGATGTCAGGTACTTTCAGGGCTGCCTTTGCGTAGTGGGCAGCCTCTCCGAAACGGGTCCGTTGCTTTACCACATTTACATGAGGTTCCTTTTCCGTTTTCCTGGGCTTTTTTGCATAAACCAGGTCGCCATCCCGCTCACGACGGACAACCAGCTGATCTGCCAGTTTACCGGAGGTTCCGGCCATTACTACGTTTTCTGAATTTTTTGCCATTTGATAAAAGTTTTTGTGATGAAAAAAATGGACAAAAGCGCTTTTGATATCGGGAACAAAGCTCCGGCATCCGGAAAGGAAAGGATTTGTATTTGTGCAGAAAAAATATGCAGTTGTGCAGAAAGTGATATATGCTGTTTCCGGGAATAATTTCTTCCTGTAATTTCCCGGTCAAAATCTTTGTTATGGCAAAACAAACAGGACTATTCATCTTCACCGGCAAGCTCGATAACGTGATCGGCTACGAACGCAACGGTCAGCATTTTATCCGCAGCATGCCCGCGCGTGTACGACAAACCACCGCCACCCGGCAGGCGTCCATGCAATTTGGAGCCGCCAGCCGGAAAGGAAAGCTTATCCGAAAAGCATGTTGTGGTCTGCTGGATACACCATACGACGGCTCCCTGGTAAACCGCCTGAATAAAGCACTGATAAAAGCCAGGCGGCATCATCCAAATGCATTGATGCATTTCCAGTTCAACAGGTATGCCGGCACAGGCAAGTTCTTGCAGAAGGCGCCGGTACTCCGCGGCGATACGCTGCATATACCTCCACAGGAGTTCCCCGCATTGGGAGGAATATCTCATCTGCAGGTAAGCATTATCGCCGTACGGATCAATTTCGCGGAACGCAGGATAACAGGTTCCGGCAAGATCACAAAAATGATCAATCTGGATGGATCTTTTACTGGCGAGGAAATAATAATGCATGTACCCGGCAGAGGCACTTTGCTAATGATATTGCAGGTACAGGGCTACGCTGTAAAGCATCACCGGCTGACACCTTCCGGCGACA
Organism: Chitinophaga cymbidii; assembly: GCF_007992715.1. Classification (GTDB taxonomy): domain Bacteria; phylum Bacteroidota; class Bacteroidia; order Chitinophagales; family Chitinophagaceae; genus Chitinophaga; species Chitinophaga cymbidii. Next base: position 2,394,102 of record NZ_BKAU01000001.1, on the reverse strand, counting down.
GGCGGTTGATCGCGGCGGACATAGTGGCGATAGTGCCGCCGGTCCGCAAAAAAGCGGTTGCCGAAAGGAAGACGTTCCGTAAAGATTACCAGCTTATCATCCCTTCAGTGATAAAATCGGTACCCATCGATATTGAAGTATTTGAAATACTACGGGAATAGGTTTTACCACTTGCCTGATATCCACCCCTACATACGTCTTAATTCATGCCAACCAGGGCTTCGCCCCGGCTCTCCCATGCCCTGTACTCCCCATCCCCGCACCCTCAGTCATTAAAGACGGGCAGCACATCATCTCCCAGCTTCTAATTACCCCCTTCCCCCATTCAAAAGCATCAAGTCTACAACCGCAATTGAACCCTGCATCAACTCCACCTCACCACCACGAAGCAAAGACGTTCCCCCCTCCGTTCCCCTTATATCGCAACTGCCAGACGGAGCAGGAAGCTACAGGATGCCCAACCCCGATTGAACGGTTATCTTAGTTAGAGAAAAACACGTTATGATCCAATTCCTTCTTTTATTGCTGGCGCTTGGCAGCGGGGAAAGGACGGACAGCTTGAAAGCCGGCTTCAGGAACCCGCCGCCATCCGCCAGACCAGGCGTCTACTGGTACTTCATGGACGGCAATCAATCCAAAGCATCCATGACGGCGGACCTGGAATCCATGCAGCGCGCGGGGATCGGTTACGTAGTATTCCTCGAAGTGAACGTAGGCGTGCCGCGTGGTACGGTTGATTTTCTGAGCGAACAATGGCAAGACCTGTTCACGCATGCCGTACGCGAATCGGAACGCCTGGGCATTGAGATCACACTGGGCGTAGGCCCCGGCTGGAGCGGCAGCGGCGGCCCCTGGGTATTGCCCCGTCAATCCATGCAGCACCTCGTATCCAGCGCACTCCATATATCCGATACGGCCAGCGGCGCCATTCAGCTGCCGCTCCCCCTGCCTAAAAAGCCGTTCTTCGGCGAAGGCGGTTTAACACCGGTGATGAAGGAACAATGGAAGGATTTTTATGAAGATGTGGCGGTACTGGCTTTTCCAACGCCCGCATCAGCCAAGAAGATCGCGGATATCGATGAAAAGGCGCTCTACTACCGCGCGCCCTACAGCTCCGCGAAAGGCGTTAAACAGTTTCTACCCGATCTGCCCGCCGGTGATGATACGTTGCAGCAGGCGGCCATTCATAAAAAACAGATCATCGATCTTACCAGCCGGTTGCAGGCGGACGGCACACTCCGCTGGAAAGTACCCAAAGGCACATGGACCATCATGCGCTTCGGCATACGCAACAACGGCGCGGTAACGCGGCCGGCGCCGTTTCCCGGTCTCGGTTTCGAAGCGGACAAGCTGGATACCGCAGCCATGAACGCTCACCTCGACGCCTATATGGGCGCACTGCTGCGCAAGACCGGCCAGCCCGATCCGCAGCGCGCAGGCGGGTTAAAAATGCTGCATATGGACAGCTGGGAAATGGGCGCACAGAACTGGACGCCGGGCTTTTGCAAAATATTCAAAAAACGCCGCGGCTATGATCCGCTGCCTTTTTACCCGGTATACGCCGGCAACGTGGTGGAAGACGCGGAAACCAGCGAACGCTTCCTCTGGGACCTCCGGCTAACATTACAGGAACTGGTGCTGGAAAACCACGCCGGCCATCTGAAAAGATACGCGCACCGCAACGGCATGAAGCTGTCCATCGAGCCATATGACATGAATCCCACGGCAGACCTGGAACTTGGCGCCGTAGCGGATGTGCCGATGTGCGAGTTCTGGAGCAAAGGTTTCGGTTTCAACACCACGTTCAGCTGCATGGAAGCCGTTTCCATCGCGCACGTGAATGGCATACCGCTGGTGCCGGCGGAAGCCTTTACCGCGCAGAAAAACGAATCGTGGAAACAATATCCCGGCTCCATGAAAAACCAGGGTGACTGGGCTTTTGCCACCGGCATCAACCGGCTGGTCTACCATACTTTCGTGAACCAGTCGCTCAACGATTCCCTGCGGCCGGGCATGACCATGGGGCCTTACGGCGTTCATTGGGACAGGGGGCAGACCTGGTGGCCGATGGCGTACGGCTATCACCGTTATATTGCCCGGTGCCAGTTCCTTTTGCAGCAGGGGCGCGCCGTGGCGGACATTTTGTATCTCACGCCGGAAGGCGCTCCGCATGTTTTTCGCCCGCCTGCTTCCGCGCTTACAAGTGATGAATTTCTGCCGGACAGGAAAGGGTATAATTTCGATGGATGCTCACCGGTGCAGTTATATGCGGCACAGGTAAAGGATAACAACATCGTATTCCCCGGCGGCGCCACTTACCGCATCCTGGTGCTGCCCGCCTTTAAAACAATGACGCCTGCCCTGCTGGAGAAGATCCGCTCGCTTGTACGCGACGGCGCTACCATTGTGGGCCCGCCACCGGTGACGGCGCCGGGCTTGTCGGGTTACCCGGCATCAGAAAAAAAGATAGCGGCCCTAGTGCGGGAGGTATGGGGCACGAAACAACAGACTGTACACGCTTACGGCAAAGGAAAAGTGATCCGGGAGTCACCAGACAGTTCGCTTTACCCGGAATATGAATCAACAGCTGCACTGTTGCAAAAAATGGGCATCAAAGAAGACTTCCGCTCCCCCGGTGCAATACGCTACACACACCGCATCACGGCGGACAAAGACATCTATTTTGTATCAAACCGTACGGAACAGCCCTTAAAAGCAGATGCTACCTTTCGTGCAACGAAAGGAACTCCAGTGCTGTGGGACCCGCTCACCGGCGATACCAGAACGCTGCCCGAGTTTCAAAAAAGCAACGAAACCACAACCATCCCGCTGGCATTCGAACCCAACCAAAGCTTCTTCATCGTATTTGAAAAAGATACCCCACCCGCCACCAGCCAAAAGAACTTCCCGCAAAAGCACTTCGCCGGCACACTCAACGGCGCATGGACCATATCATTCGATCCGAAATGGGGCGGCCCCGCGAAGATCATCTTTGATCAGTTGGAAGACTGGACGCAACGCCCGGAAGAAGGCATCAAATATTACTCCGGCATCGCCACTTACAAACAAACATTCAACATGCCGGCCACCAATACCACCGGCAAAATATATCTCGACCTCGGCGAAGTGAAACATATGGCCCGCGTTCGCCTGAACGGTCATGATCTGGGCGTGGTGTGGACGGCCCCCTGGCAAGTGGATATTACATCCTCCGTCAAACAAAAGCACAACAAGCTGGAAATAGAAATAGCCAACCTCTGGCCGAACCGGTTGATCGGCGATGATAAATTTCCGGATGACGGCGTTAAAGACGGACAATGGCCGGAATGGCTGAAGGAAGGAAAACCCCGCACCAGCGGGCGCTACGCTTTCGCCACGCACAACCCTTACAGGATAGATTCACCGCTGCTGCGGTCCGGCCTGATCGGTCCCGTTACCATCCGGTATGAAACCGGGAACAAATAAAAACAGGCATCGCCAGATGAAAAATGAATTAAATTTATTCTCGAAAACCTACCCGATAACAGATTGTCCATAAAAGCTGTACATAACGAGCCTGCATTGCTGAAACAGGTCGCGCTCGGAGCCCCCGGGGCCTTCGCCGAACTGTTCAGGGCATACCACCAGCCGTTGGCGGAGTATGTGCACCGGCTTACGGAATCGCTGGAGATGACGGAAGATATCGTGCAGGATGTTTTTATCAAGCTGTGGATGAAAAGGGAAATGCTGCCGGAGCTGGACAGCTTCGTGCATTATTTATTTATCCTCTGCCGGAACCATACCTTCAACTGCCTCCGTCAAACGGCCAACAGCCGCGTCCGCCAGCTGCAGTGGGCCAGCCAGTTCGGACAGGAAACCGCCGCGCCCGCGGATGACGACTACCGGGAACTGATAAACGTAGCTATCACCCAGCTGCCTCCGCAACAGCAAAAAGTCTACTTCCTCAGCCGGCACCAGCACCTGAAGCACAAGGAAATCGCCGACCGCATGGGCATCTCCATCGAAACAGCCAAAAAACATATGAAGCTCGCCCTCCGCTCCATCACCCAATACGTACGCGCGCACATCAACATATGGCTGTAAAAAATTCTATACCCCCCTTACCCCTTTTTTAACCCGGCGTGTCTTTAGTATATAACTTATCCGCATGCCAAATGAGAGGCTGACTTATTTATTCTTCCGGTATTTCCAGAAAACAGCCAGCAGGGAAGAGCTGGACGAACTGATGCAACTGCTTGACCAGCCGGAGAATGAGGAAGCTGTCAACCTCCTGATGGAAGAAGCCTGGCTACGGTTTGAGCCTTCGGCGAATGTATTCAGCCATGCGCAAAGCGAAAGATTGCTGATGAAGATTCAGGCTGCACAGCCCCCCGCAAAGCGCCGTTCCCTCTGGTGGCGCGCGGCCGCGGCGGCAGCGATAATTTTGTCGTTATGCGCAGGATGGTGGGCTATCAACAGGCAGCCTCCCGTGGTCACCGCTTCGCGGCTTTTCAAAAACGATGCGCCGCCCGGCGGCAATAAAGCCGTACTGACCCTTGCGGACGGCACCGTGGTAACGCTGGACAGCGCAGGGAACCAGGTAATACAACAGGGAAGCACCACCGTCAGCCAGCGCAACGGCCAGCTGCTGTATGCCGCGGCAAACAACGGCACGGCGACCATCAGCTATAACAGGCTCTCCACGCCGCGCGGCGGCCAGTTCCAGGTAACGCTCCCCGACGGCAGCAAGGTATGGCTCAATGCCGCTTCCTCCCTGCGTTTTCCCACCGCCTTCACCGGTAAGGAAAGAAATGTGGAGATGACCGGCGAAGCATATTTCGAAATTGCAAAAGACGCCCGCAAGCCCTTTAAAGTATCCGTCAATGATATGACCATAGAAGTGCTCGGCACGCATTTTAACGTGAACGCATATACGGATGAAAAGAAGATGGCGGCCACTCTGCTGGAAGGAGCCGTGCGGCTGACGAAAGGAACGGAAAAAGCAGCCCTGAAACCCGGCGAACAGGCCCAATGGGCGTCCGGCGGAAAAGCATTCACCATCGCCCATCCGGAGCTGGACCAGGTAGTAGCCTGGAAGAACGGCTACTTCCGGTTCAATGGCGATAACATCGTGGACATCATGAAGCAGCTCTCCCGCTGGTATGACATCGACGCCGTATATGCCGGCAATATGACGATGAAAGATTACTCGGGCTATATTTCCCGTAACTCGAATATATCCGAAGTATTGAAAATGCTCGAACTGACGGAGGACATCTCTTTTAAAATCGAAGGAAAGAAAGTGACGGTCACAGCGCGGAGATAACAGGATAGATCAGCAAACAAACAACCAAAATAAGCTGCAAAAAAGCAGGAGCGTTGCACCGCCCCTGCAACATTTGGGCAGCCTGTCAAAATTATCTGTCAACGATTTTTTTAACAAACCCAAACATCACAAAAGTATGGATTCCTGTACAAAATGTAAAGGAGGAATTACTGTTGCCGGAAGGTCATGCAAAATATTCCTTGTCATGAAATTGCTTGTTGTATTGCTCACTGCTGCCTGCCTGCAGGTGAGCGCACACGTCTCAGCACAGATCATCACGTTCTCGGGGAAAAACGTTTCCCTCACCAAAGTATTCGAGGAAATCAGGAAGCAGGGTAACTACCAGTTCCTCTACAATACACATCTGTTAAAGCAGGCCAAAAAGATCGACCTGGATGTGCGCAACATGCCCGTAAAGCAGGTGCTGGACATCTGCATGAAAGATCAGCTGCTCACCTACGTGATATCCGGGAACACGATCGTTATCAAACAGCTGCTGCCCCGGAGCGGATCCGACCCCGTCAGGCAGGACGTCCGGGTGCAGGGCCGCGTGGTCACCCAGGGCACCGGGGAAGCGCTGCCCGGCGTAACCGTGCAGGTAAAGGGCGTATCGGGCCGTGGCACCGCAACTGATGTCAATGGAAAATATTCCATTAATGTGCCGGACAACAATGCCGTGCTGGTATTCAGCTTCCTTGGATACGCCACCAAAGAAGAACCGGTGAATGGCCGCACAGACATCTCCGTGGAATTGCAGGCCGTTGGCAGCGACCTGGAAACAGTGGTGGTAGTGAGCTACGGCGCGCAAAGCCAGCGCAGCATCACCGGCTCCGTTACAAAAGTGAGCACCAAAGAAGTGCAGGACATCCCCGCCGCGGAATTCGGACAAAAGCTCCAGGGCCGCGTGGCCGGTCTGCAGGTCAGCCAGGTATCCGGCCGGCCGGGGCAGGGAATGACCTTCCGCATCAGGGGCGCTTCTTCGCTCCGCTCCGGCAACCAGCCATTGATCGTGATCGATGGTCAGCCCCTCACCGGCGACAACATCAACGTCATCAACCCGGATGAAATAGAAAGCTACAGCATACTGAAAGATGCCTCCGCCACTGCGTTATACGGCTCAAGGGCGGCCAACGGCGTGGTGATCATCACCACCAAACAGGCCAGGGCCGGGCGCACCAACATGTCTTTCAACACCTATTACGGTTGGCAGACGGTGCCGCAAAGAGGCCGGCCGGACATGATGAACGCCCGCGAATTTGCGGAGTTCATGAACGGTTTCTATGAGGACAAGATCCGGTACGAAAACTGGACAGACCCTTCCTCCGGCCTCGCGGAAATACCGGAAGATTACCGCAACCCTTCGCAATACGGAGAAGGCACCGACTGGTACGACGCCCTGCTGAGAACAGCGCCGATGTCCAACTACTCCCTCAACGTATCTACCGGAACGGAAAAAGTACTTTCCAGCACCACGCTCACCTATTTCAACCAGCAGGGCGTGATGTACAACACCGGCATGCAGCGCTTCTCCTTGCGCAGCAACAACGAATTCCGGCCGAACGACAGGCTGAAGATCGGCCTGAACCTCGCGCCTACTTACCAGAACGATCATAATACACGGAGTTCCACGCTTGATAACAACCGGCAGGCGGTTTCAGGGGCGCTGATCAGCTCGCCCCTGATCCCTGCCGTTAACCCGGACGGATCTTTGCCCACATCGGCCAGCTCCTACGGCATGTACAAGCTGCCCAACTTCTACCAGCAGCTGCTGATACTGAACCAGCAACAGAAAACGCTTCGCCTGCTGGCAAATCTCTACGGTGAGCTGGAACTCTTGCCCGGCCTTACGTTCAGAACTACCTTCAACACAGACCTGATCGACGCCGATCTCAATATCTTCTCTCCTTCCACCACCGGGCGCTTCGGCGCCCCGCCGCCTCAGCCGGCATCCGCATCCGCCGCTTCCAGCAACACGGTAGCATGGCTGAGCGAAAATATGCTGACGTATAAATTCAAGCTGGGCGGCCAGCACAACTTCGATGTGCTGGCTGGCTACAGCGCGCAGAAATGGGAACAGAACAACCGGTACATCACCGGCACCAACTTCGCGAACGACCGCATACCCTGGATATCCGGCGCCGCCACCACCACTGGCACCACCAACAACGCGCAATGGTCCATGTTATCCTGGTACGGCAGGGTAAACTACGCCTGGAAAGACAAATATTACGTGACCGCCAACATCCGCCAGGACGGCTCCTCCCGCTTCGGCGACAACAGGAAGTGGGGATACTTCCCCTCCGCTTCCGCCGCATGGATCGTGAGCGAGGAGCCCTTCTTCCCCAAATCATCCACGCTGTCGCATTTGAAAATCAGGGGCAGCTACGGTCTGACCGGGAACAATAACATCGGCGACTACACGCAAACGGCATTGTTGAGCGGCACCAACTACACCTTCAGCGGTTCCACCCTCGCACCCGGTCAGTCCATCACCCAAATGGCCAACGACGACCTCACCTGGGAAACCTCGAAGCAGCTGGACCTCGGCCTGGAAATGACCCTGCTGAACGACAGGATCACTTTCAGCTACGACTACTACCGCAAGACCACGGAAGACCTGCTCTACCAGTGGAACGTTCCATATGCCTCCGGTTATCCGAGCGTAGCCTTTAACGTGGGCAGCTTCCGCATGTGGGGCCACGAGTTCCAGGTGAACACGCGCAACCTCACCGGCGAACTGGAATGGAACACCACATTCAACATCGCCTTCAACGATAACAAGGTGGTAGACCTGCAGGCGCCCGGCTTCCTCGGCGGCACCGGCACCTATAACGATTACAACCGCACTGCTGTCGGCCGCCGGATAGGGGAATTCTGGGGATATGTATTCGACGGCATTTACATGACGGAAGATGAGTACAACCGCCAGCCCAAACATGTATCCTCCGCCGTTGGCTCCACCCGCATGAAAGATGTAAACGGCGACGGCGTGATCACGGCGGGCGACAAGGACTACATCGGCAATCCCAATCCCCGCATGATATTCGGCATGGCCAACGATCTCCGCTATAAGAACTTCGACTTCTCGGTAGTAGTGGCGGGGCAAACCGGCAACCAGATCATGAACACCAATCTGCAGAACCTGGTGAACATAGACGGTATCTTCAACGTAACGAAAGACATGGCCCACCGCTGGCGCTCCGAAGAAAATCCCGGCAACGGCAAAGTACCCAGAACGCTGGCCAACACCACCGAGCTGTACCGGCTCGCCAACAGCAACTGGGTCTTCGACGGGGATTATCTCACGGTCAAGAACATCACGCTGGGATACACCCTTGACCTGAAGCGCCTCAGGTACCTGCAATCCGCCCGCTTCTACGCAAGCGTGCAGCAGGCGTTCGTATTCACCCGCTATCCCGGCCAGAACCCGGAAGTGAACGATACGCGCGATCAACAAATATCAGCGGGACTTGACAACGGCTCCTTTCCCATTCCCAGGACCGTGATGATCGGCGCCAATATTAACTTTTGAAAATGATCCCATCTTACCATAAACATAAATTTCAGCAGATGAAACAGAATAGATGGATAAACATATTGCTGGCAGCCGTGTTGCTGCTATCTGCCTGTAAAGACAAATTCCTGGACGAATACCCGGAAGGGCAGCTGAGCGAAGGAAACTTCTTCCTCTCCACCGAAGATTTCATGCAGGCACTGACCGGCGCTTACGTACCGCTCAGAGGCGCGATCAACCCCACCCGCGGCACCTACGAAGCCGGTTCGGGCATCAACAACATCGCGTTCTTTATGGATGAAATGCGATCGGACAATACGCATTACGATTACAACGCGAAAGACCGCGGCGGCGCTGGATATGAGCAACTGGCGGATTTCATGGACGAAGCCACCAACGGCGTGGTGGAAAACCGTTACCGGTCCGCCTACGTAGGCGTGTCACGCGCCAATGTGATCCTGGACAGGATTGAAACCATCACTTTCGAGATGGATGAAGCAGACCGGAAAAAGATCGTGGGCGAAGCAAAAGCCTTGCGCGCGCATTATTATTTCGATCTCGTGCGGCACTACGGCGGCGTGCCCCTTCACCTCCATGAAGTGAAGGCCGTTTCCGAATCATTCCTGCCCCGCAGCGGCGTGGATACGGTGTATGCGCAGATCATCAGCGACTTCACCGATGCCCTGGCCCTCCTGGAACCGCCTTCCGTATTTCCGCAGTCCGGCCACATCACCAAAGGCATGGTAGCTACCGAACTGGCGCTGGTATACATGACGCGCAAGCGCTTTGCCGATGCCGTTCCCCTGCTGCAAAGCGTCACGCAAATGGGCTACGACCTCCTTCCGGAATACGCATCCGTTTTTACACCCGCCAATGAGAACAGCCGCGAATCCATTTTCGAGATACAATACAAGGAAGGCACGGAAGGACTGCAGGGCAATCTCATCTACCGCTTTATTCCCGTTACGCCGGACACCAAAAATATCCTCGGTATTTCCTACAACAACAGCGACGGCGGATGGAACGTGCCTTCCGACGATATCCTCGCCGCCTACGAGCCGAACGACAAACGCCTGGATGCCAGCATCGGCATCATAGAAGGGCACCTGGACGCCGACGCGGATTTTATTCCCGAAAAAATCGTCAGTGTCGTAAATTACCCCGGCCCGCCCGCGGGCAAAGTGGCCAAGCGCTTCATCAGAAAATACCTGCATCCGCCTTACACCACCGTGAACAATACGGGCGACAACTGGCCGGTATTCAGGTATGCGGATGTGCTGCTGATGCTGGCGGAATGCCTCAATGAAACCGGCAGCTCCGGGGAAGCGCTGCCGCACCTGAACCGCGTAAGGGACAGAGCCGATCTGGGCGACATCACCACTACAGACCAGGCACAGCTCCGGGAGATCATCGCGCATGAAAGAAGGATAGAACTGGCTTTCGAGAATCACCGCTGGCTGGATCTCGTACGCACCGAACGCGCCATTCCCGTGATGACGGCCTACGGGAATTATATGAAATTGCACTACGGCTATCTGCTGCCATCGTCTTATAAAGTAACTACCGAACGGCTGGTGTACGCCATCCCCTTCCGGGAAATGCAATACAACAAGCTGCTCGTACAGAATAAAGGTTATTGATCAAAATGAATACATGCAAGTAAAATTCTTTTGTCCACGTTGGGGCAGCGAGCAAATTCCCTGGGCCCGCTTCCTCGAAAATGTAAAAGCCGCCGGTTACGCCGGCGTAGAATGGTTCCCTAACGGCGAAAGCACCCCGCCCGCCACTGTGCCACCGCTCCTGCAGCAATATGGCCTGGAATTTTCCATCGTAATGGCCGTGGTGAATGCGCCCGGAAACTTTGAAGGATATATCAGCGCATTAAAAGAACAGCTCACGGACCTCTGCCGCTACCGGCCTTTGTTTGTAACGGCGCAGACCGGCAGGGAATACTATTCCACCGCGCAGATCACATCCTGCATTGAAACCTGCAAAGAAGTGAGCCAGCAGATGCAGGTACCTGTTTACCAGGAAACGCACCGCAACAAATGGTCGTATGCCGCGCATGCGGTAGCGCCCATCCTGCAGCAATTTCCCGACCTCCCGCTAACGCTGGATGTTTCACACTGGTTCTGCGTATCTGAAAGTTACCTGGAAGATCAGCAGGATACCGTGGAAAAAGCGATCCGGCAGGCCCGCCACGTACATGCAAGAGTAGGCCACACAGAAGGCCCGCAGGTATGGGACCCCGCAGCCCCGGAATACGCCGGAGCACTGCAGGCGCATCTTTCCATTTGGGATAAATGGGTGGCGCAACAACGGGCCAACGGAGCCAGTGAATGCACGATCACACCGGAGTTCGGGCCACCGCCTTACATGGTTTTCGGTAACCGCAGCGGCACGCCGCAGGAAGAGCAATGGCGCGTGAACCTTTGGATGAAAGACTTTCTTGATAAGAGATACAACCAAAAGTAATTGACAGATGAAAAGAAGAGATTTCCTGTTCAAGACATCATTCTTAACAGCCGGCTACGCATTTGTACAAACCCTGCCCCCCCTCGCCCGGGCCGCCTTTACCGAAAGCGCCGCCGCCGTGAAAGACCTGTACCGCCTGTTCAAAGACCCCCAGCCCGTTTACCGCCCTTTCGTACGCTGGTGGTGGAATGGCGACAAGATCGAAAAAGACGAGTTGATCCGCGAACTGCGCTTGTTAAAAGAAAACGGCATCGGCGGCGTGGAGATCAACCCCATCAAGTTCCCCGCCAGAACAGACGACATGGGCAAAAGGTCCGTCATCTGGCTCAGCGATGAATGGAACGATCTCCTGCTCGCTGCACTGAAAGAAGCGCAATCCCTCGGCATGACCTGCGACCTGATCGTAGGCTCCGGCTGGCCCTTCGGCGCGGAGTACCTCGAAGGCGAAGAACGCTCGCAGATCGTGGTGATAGCCGTCAAAAAGCTGGAAGGCCCGCTGGAATACGAATCATCCATGTTCGACCTGTTCAAAGAAGCAGATCCCGCCATCACCTCCCCCTTCCCCGGCAGAACAATGGAAATGATGAAAGTGATGCTGGTACCCGATCCGCTGAACAGTCTGGATGATGTAAAAGACCTCACGAACGAAGTAAAAGACGATGTGCTCAACATCCACATCCCCCAGGGAAAATACGCGCTGTACGGCCTCATCAAGGTAGACGGCTTTATGGAAGTGATCAACGGCGCGCCCGGCGCCAACGGCCCCGTGCTCAACCACTACAACAAACAGGCTGTGGAAAAGTACCTCAACCACATGACCGACACCATCCAGCAACGCATCGGCCCGCTCTCCAACTACGTACGCGCGCTGTTCACCGACAGCATGGAGCTGGAAGGCGCCAACTGGAGCAGCGACATGATGGAGGAATTTAAAAAGAGAAGGGGATACGACCTCTTCCCCTACCTCCCTTTCGTACTGCTGAAGATCGCGGGCATGGGCAATACGTACGACTACAACTACGGCGTAGCGCTCGGACCCGCGCTGAAAGACAGGATACAGCGCATGCGCTATGATTTCGAGATAACGAAAATGGAGCTGCTCGAAGAAAGATTCATCCGTCCATTTGCCGAGTGGTGCCGGAAGAATAACGTCAAATCCCGTGTACAGGCATATGGCAGAGGATATTCGCTGCTGGAAGGCAGCTTTGCATTTGACCTGCCGGAATGCGAAACCTGGCTGAAGTACGGCATCGGGGAAAAAATGCCGGAAGACGATCCCCGCATTGGCAGGGCTTATACCATGATCAACAAATACGTTTCTTCCGCCGCGCACCTGAAAGGAAAAAAATACATCAGCGCCGAAGAACTGACGAACACGGACATGGTGTTCAACGACTCGCTCGAGATACTGAAGATCGCCGGCGACCAGAGCACCATCTCCGGCGTTACCCATCCCATCTTTCACGGCTTCAACTACTCCCCGCCCGATGCGCCTTACCCCGGCTGGATCAGGTATGGCGGATTTTATAACGAAAGAAATACCTGGTGGCCGTATTTCCGCCGTTTTACGGACTACAAAGCCCGTCTCTCCGCCCTGCTGCAACAGGGAGAGATGTTTGCGGACATCGCCATACTGCCGGCGATCGCGGACATGTGGGGCATCTACAGCGCGCAGAACGAGCCCTTCCCCAACATCATCCACCCGATATACCAGACGCTGATATGGGAAGCCATCCACAAGAACGGCAGCGGCTGCGACTATATATCCGAAAACGTGATACGCGACGCCACCATGAAGAACGGCTTCATGCACTACGGTCCCCGTAAATACCACACGATATTCCTCATCGAAGTGCGGAGCCTCGAACCATCCACCTTACAAAAACTATATGATTTCATCCTCGCGGGCGGCCGCGTGTTCTGCATCGAAGCATGGCCGGAAAAATCCGCCGGATGGAAAGATCACGAACAGCGCGATCAGCAGGTGAAAGCGCTGGTTGATAAAATGAAAACGCATGCGGACAACTTCATCCTGCTGAAAAAACCGGAAAAGGATTTTATCAGCTGGTATAAAAATATCCAGGAACAATACCTCATTCGTCCATATGCAGACATCCACAAACCGCAAAATTTCGTTACGCAGGTACGCTACCAGGTGGAAGATGCCGAAGTGCTGTTCTTCACCAACTCGCATATGAACGAAGCATACACGATGGACATCACCATTTCCAAAGAGATCAGCCGCAACAGGCAAGCCTGGCTTTGGAACCCGGACAACGGGGAAAGACATCACATCGCCGACTTTGAAGGACTGGTGCGCATGGACCTTGGTCCCGCTGATTCCCGCGTGCTGGTATTCGACAAAACCCGCAAAGGGCCCACGCTGAAAACATTGCAGTTCAACGGCGGCGACCCGCTGACCGGTCCATGGAAAGTTGAGTTCCGACACCAGAACGGATCGGTGAACGAGATATCGATGGACGACCTGAAAGATCTGGCAGAGCTGGAACCGTTCCGGCACTTCACCGGCACGGTCATCTACCGTCATACCATGCAGGTGGCGGAACAGAACGACGCCGCATGGCTGAACCTCGGCAAAGCTCACGGCATTTCCGAAGTAACGGTGAATGGGCAGTCCTGCGGGATTCAATGGTACGGCCGGCGCCTTTGCCATATCGGCAACCTGTTGAAAACAGGCGATAACGCCATCGAGATAAAGATCATCACCAATATGGGCAACTACATGAAAACATTAAAAGATAACCGTGTAGCGCAATACTGGACCAACGAAGCCAGGAAGAACCAGCCCATACAACCCATGGGGCTCATTGGCCCGGTAACCGTAACTTCGGAAGAGGGGAACACGCCTTATGTAAGAATCTAAAAAACAGACTTATGCATCTCAAAAGACTATTGATCGTTCTTGCTTTTAGTATACCGTTCACAACACAGGCGAAAGATTACCCGGCTTCTCTTTTCGGCATTCATTCAGACGGGGTAACGCTCAACACCCGGTCCATCCAGTACGCGATCGATTTCATACACAAGAACGGCGGCGGCAGGCTAGTGTTCCATGTAGGCCGGTACCTTACCGGCTCCATTCATCTGAAATCCAATGTCACCCTGCAACTGCAGGAAGGCGCCGCGCTGATCGGCTCGCTCAATCCCTGGGATTACGACCGCAAAATTTTCACCGCGCTCATCTTTGCATACGACCAGGAAAACATCGGCATCACCGGCAAAGGGTATATCGACGGGCAGGGCCGCTACATCGCGCGGAACATCGTAGACATGATACATAAAGGACTGATAAAGGACGGCTTCCGGTACGACCGGCCGGAAGCTGAAAGCAGGCCCATGCTGATCAATTTCCGCGGCTGCAGCAACGTGCTCGTAAAAGGTATCATCCTGAAAAATTCATCCAGCTGGGTGCAAACCTACGACCAGTGTAAAAACCTGCATCTGGACAGCATCACTGTGGACAGCAAAGCCTACTGGAATAACGACGGCATCGACATCGTAGATTGCGAGAACGTAAAGATCACCAATTCTTATATCGATTCAGATGACGACGGCATCTGCCTGAAATCCCACGACGCTGCCAAAGCCTGCAAAAACGTGCTGATAGAGAACTGTACCGTGCGTTCCAGCGCAAACGGCATCAAGTTCGGCACCGCTTCTTACGGCGGTTTCAGCCAGATAAGGATCAATCACGTAAAAGTATTCGACACGTACCGCTCCGCTATCGCGTTACAGGCGGTAGACGGCGGATACCTGGAAGACGTGGAGGTGAACGGGCTGGAAGCCTACAACACCGGCAACGCCATCTTTCTTCGTATAGGCGAGCGGGTTGCAGGGAAAAAAGGCCGGCTGGAAAATATCCGGATAACGGACGTATACGCGGAAATACCGGCTACCAAACCGGATGCCGGCTATGAATACGAAGGCCCGGTGGAAGACATGCCGCGGAACATCTCGCCTTCATCGATCGTGGGAATGCCGGATGCGTTGATCTCCAACGTTACAATGAAGAACATCACCATCCGCTACCCCGGCGGCGGCAACCCGCTGTTTGCAAAGGTGGCGCTGGACAGCATCCCGGAAAGGGCCAATGCTTACCCGGAATTTTCCATGTTCAGGGAACTGCCGGCCTGGGGGCTCTTCATCCGCCACGCCAAAAACATCCAGATCGACGGGCTGACGCTCACCTGCGAAAAGAAAGATTACCGGCATGCGCTGGTGATGGATGATGTGCACGACACGAAACTAACGAAGGTTACGGTAAAAGAGCCGGGTAAAAAAGAGATGTACAAGGCTGCCAGGTCTACCGGCGTGACCATCAACGGCCAGCAGCTAAAAAAATAGTCATCCGTTCTTTGATAAGAAAATAAACGGCTGCCCTTTGGTGGTCGTTCTTTTATTTGAATCTTTTTACGCGTATTTTAGAAGACATCTTAATCGTATATCGATGAAAAAGCTACTTCCTTTATTGTTGGCCATCGTATGCCTTGTTTCATTAATCGGCCTCGGCTTCCGGCTTCCCGGCGGGTTATTGACCTATATCGATAAAAAAGGCGATCATCAACCCGTAAAAACAAAATCGGACTGGACCATAAAACGCGCGCAGATCCTCGACAGCATGCAGCAGGTGATGGGCCCGCTGCCGGCAATAGACCATCGCAAAGCCCCTCAAATGGAAATAAAGAGCAGTGAAAAACGGAATGGCTACACCCGCCTCGAGATCCGCTTCCTCGCCGCCCCCGGCGAATGGGTGCCGGCGTACCTGTACATACCGGAACAGCAAGGCGCTATACGGAAACTGCCCGCCATGCTCGTGCTGCACGGCACCGGGGCGCCGGGAAAAAAGATCGTGGACGGCGCAAGCCCCAAACCTAACCGCGCGCATGCCAGAGAGCTGGCGGAACGGGGCTATGTGGTCATTGCGCCGGATTACCCGGGCATGGGCGACCTGGCTGATCATGATTTTCATAGCGACCGCTACCAGTCCGGCACCATGAAAGCCCTGTTTTCCCACATCCGCTGCATTGACCTGCTTGCTTCTCGGAATGATGTGGACCCGGAACGCATCGGCGTGCTCGGGCACTCCCTCGGCGGCCATAATGCCATGTTCGCCGCGGCGTTCGACAAACGCCTTAAAGTAGTGGTAGCCAGTTGCGGATGGACGAAGTTCGATCATTACAACATCGGTGAAGAAGCGTCGAAACGGTACGGCGGAAGGCTCGGCCCCTGGGCGCAGGACCGTTATATGCCGTTGATCCGTGACCGTTACAAGCTGGAAAATATTCCTTTTGATTTTCCGGAAGTGATCGCCGCTATCGCGCCGCGGGCGTTCTTCTCCAACTCGCCGGTGAAAGACGGTAACTTTGATGTGGAGGGCGTAAAAAAAGGCATCCGCGAAGCAGCAGAAGTCTATCAATTCCTTGGCGCTGCCGGCCATTTGCAGGTGCGGTATCCCGATGCGGGGCACGACTTTCCGGAAGATGTACGCATGGAGGCCTATCGTTACATCGACGAAATATTGCGGTGACCGTTATCCAAATTGCCCCCGATAGGGTACATGCTCCCGCACAATTTCCCACGCTGCCCGGCCTCCCCGCAAAAATTTGCCGCCTTGTGGCGGGCAAGAATCACATAAAGGCACTATCTTCGCGCTTCGCTGCCTCGTCTGATTTTTTCCAACTGGCTATAAATCAGTATTTTAGATGAAATCGATGCGGCAGATTACAGGGTTCGGGTTCCTTCTCCCATATTCTTTTCAATCCGGTTTGACAGTAAATGACCAGCATCGGCTGACAATCGCTGCCGCCGGCCTGCTAAAAAGGCAGGGACTCCCGCCCCGCAGGCGCATGGCACAATCTTCGCGTGTAAGTGCTTCACTGACCTGGAATAGCTCGTTTATTCTGTGTTTTAAATATTATAACAAAAACAAAAAATGGCAACCGTAACCAGAGAGAACATTGGTTTATTAAATGATAAGATCACTGTGAAAGTGAGCCAGGAAGATTACCTTCCCAACTTCGAAAAAGCTGTCAAGCATTTTTCCAAAACCGCCAATATCCCGGGTTTCCGGAAAGGCCAGGTGCCCCCGGGCATGATCAAGAAAATGAGCGGACAAGCCCTCTTTGCCGACGAGGTGCTCAAAACCGTGGAAAAAGAACTGATGGGCTACCTGCAGCAGGAAAAGCTGGAGATCTTCGCCCAACCGCTTTCTCTGGACACAGAAGCTAAAAACTTTGATTACGCGCAGCCTGCTGCATACGACTTTAACTTTGAAGTAGGCTTGAAGCCTTCCTTTGATGTGGACGGCATGCTGAACAAAACAGCCGTTACCCGCTACGCCGTGAAAGTATCCGACGAAATGGTAGACCAGGAGATCGAACGCTTGCAGCTGAAAGGCGGCAAAATGTCCGAGCCCGAGTCTATTTCCTCCGAAGACAATGTGCTGACCGTAGAATTCAGGGAAAGCGATGCCAAAGGCAATGTTGCCGAAGACGCCGAAAAGAAGGAAAACTCGCTGCTGCTGAAATACTTCGCGCCCGCCATCCAGGAGAAACTGCAAGGCAAAAAAGCCGGCGACACCATCGTAGTGCAGCTCTCCAAGGCATTTGACAAGGAAAGACTGGAATTCATCGCCAAAGACCTCGGCCTGGACGCAGGTGACAAGGAAACCGGCAAGAAATATTACCAGCTGACCATCACCAAAGTAGGCCTGATCGAAAAAAGAGAACTGAACGAAGAGTTCTTTAAGGAAATATATCCCGGTCAGGATATCACCACCGTTGAAGCATTCAGGGACAAACTGAAAGAGGAGATCGGCAAATACTGGAAACAGGAAGCCACTAATCATCTCCACAACGATTTGTTTGAAACCCTCGTGCACGAAACACCCATCGAGCTTCCCAAAGATTTCCTCAAACGCTGGCTGCAAAAAGGCGGAGAAACGCCCAAAACAGCTGAGGAAGCCGAGAAAGATTACCCGAATTTCGACCACCAGCTCCGCTGGACACTCATCAGCGACAAACTGATCCGCGATAATTCACTGGAAGTTACCTTCGAAGAACTGAAGGAGAACGCCCGCGCCAAGATCACCGGATACTACGGGATCGGCGGCGAACAGGCAGAGTGGCTGGACAGCTACCTGGAACGTTTGCTGCAGGATGAAAAATATGTGGACCAGACCTACCGCGAAATGATCACCCAAAAACTGTTTGACTGGGTAGAAACGAAGGTGAAAGTGAAAGAAGAGGAAATAACTGCAGAAGAATTTGTAAAATTACCTCATAAACATCACCATCATGAACATTAATAACAACGAATTCAGGAAATATGCCATCCATCATCGCGGTATCAGCAGCCTGGTGGTAGACAGTTATGCACGGCACCAGATCAATTCACTGACGCCTTACATCATCGAGGAGCGCCAGCTGAACGTAACGCAAATGGACGTGTTCTCCCGCCTGATGGCTGATCGCATCATTTTCCTGGGCGATCCTGTCAACGACTACGTGGCGAACGTGATCACCGCCCAGCTGCTGTTCCTCGAATCAGCAGACCGGAACCGTGACATCCAGATGTATATCAACAGCCCTGGTGGCAGCGTATACGCAGGCCTGGGCATCTATGATACCATGCAGATCGTTTCCCCGGAGATCGCCACTATCTGTACCGGTATGGCCGCCTCCTTCGGCGCCGTACTGCTGGTAGCAGGCTCCAAAGGTAAACGCACCGCGCTGAAACATGCCCGCGTGATGATCCACCAGCCGCACGGCGGCGCGGAAGGCCAGACCTCCGACATCGAGATCACCGCCCGCGAATTCGTGAAGCTCAAAAAAGAGCTGAACGAGATCATCGCCTCCCACTGCGGCCAGCCCGTTAAAAAAGTGGAAAAAGACGGTGACCGCGACTTCTGGATGACCGCCGAAGAAGCCAAGGAATACGGCATCATCGACGATGTGCTCGATAAAAATCCGAAAAAGAAAGCAGCGGAAAATAATCCGCAATAATACTCAAAGGGCTGGCCGCAGGGCCGGCCCTCTTTGTTTGGCGGATATGATGCCCGAGAGGCGGCTCCCGGTTGCAAGGCTTCCCGGAAATGCGCAACGCAGCGCCGGCCCGGATTCCGCCTCCCATGTGCAAGCCGGCCGCGCCGCTGTAATTGGCTGCATTTGCAACTGGCTATTGCTGTTGCAACCCCGGAGCTTTTTTCCCCGGCCGGTAACGCAAAAGCCCTTCCCTCGGCAAAAAAATGTAAATTTGTATTTCCCGGCAGGGTAACGGGAAGCAAAACATATAAAAAAGATTAAATGAAAGAGTCCAAAATACGTTGCTCGTTCTGCAACCGCGGAAAAGACGAAGTGCGCATATTGATTGCAGGTGCAGACGGACATATCTGTGAAAACTGCGTGGCTAACGCGCAGGAGATCATCGAGCAGGAACTGATGCCGCAGGATATAAAAAAAACCACTCCTTCTCATTTCGTTCCCAAAGTGGCCAAGCCCGTGGAAATCAAAAAGTTCCTGGACGATTATGTGATCGGGCAGGACGACGCCAAGAAAATTCTCGCCGTTGCCGTATACAATCACTATAAAAGACTGAACCAGCAGGTGGCCGAAGATGATGTGGAGATTGAAAAAAGCAATCTCATCATGGTAGGCGAAACCGGCACGGGCAAAACCCTCCTGGCCAAGTCCATCGCCAAGCTGCTGAACGTCCCCTTCACCATCGTAGACGCCACCGTGTTCACGGAAGCCGGCTATGTGGGCGAAGATGTGGAAAGCATCCTCACCCGCCTGCTGCAGGTTTGCAATTACGACGTGGAAGCCGCGGAAAGAGGGATCGTATATATCGATGAAATAGACAAGATCGCCCGGAAAAGCGATAACCCTTCCATCACCCGCGATGTAAGCGGCGAAGGCGTGCAGCAGGGATTGCTGAAGCTGCTGGAAGGAACAGAAGTGCTGGTACCGCCGCAAGGAGGCCGCAAGCACCCCGAGCAGAAGCTCATCAAAGTGAACACCCAGAACATCCTCTTCATCTGCGGAGGCGCGTTCGACGGTGTGGACCGCATCATCAGCCGCCGCATCCAGACGCACTCCATCGGTTTCACCGTGAACAAGGACAAGGAAGAAGATGCACGCAAGCACATTCTCCGCTACGTGAACTCACAGGACCTGAAGTCATTCGGCCTCATCCCCGAACTGCTCGGCCGCCTGCCCGTAGTTACTTACCTGAATACGCTGGACAAGGAAGCGCTCACCGCCATCCTCACCGCGCCGCGCAACGCGCTCATCAAACAGTATAAAAAACTCTTTTCGGTAGAAGGCATTGCGCTGGAAGTGGAAGACGACGCCGTGGAATATATTGTGGACAAAGCCCTGGAATACAAGCTGGGCGCACGCGGCCTTCGCTCCATCTGCGAAGTGGTGCTGGCGGACGCGATGTTCCACCTTCCCTCCACCGACGAAAAAACATTCGTGCTCACCCGCGCTTATGCCGAAGAAAGACTGGAAAACAGCACACTCGTAAAACTGAAAGTAGCTTAAAACCGATCATATGCAGGAACTGATAGATCAATTGAAAGAAAAGGCAGGCATCAACGATGAACAGGCCGTAAAAGCCATCGAAGCCGTAAAGGATTTTGTAAAAAGCAAACTCCCGCCGATGATCGCGGGGAATGTGGACGCATGGTTCACGGGCATGGCCTCCCAGCCGAAGAAAACAGACGCGGCGGAAGACTTCCTGGATTAAGCGGGGCGTACCATCATCCGGTAAACGTCGTGCAGGAAACAATAAGCCAGATCTCCGAGATTTCTCACAAACGCAACGATCAGTAATAACATATTCACAACTTTTTGAAGCAGAGACGCCATGATATGCGTCTCTGCGTTTTTTAATATGGATGCGTTTATATAACGCGACTAAAAGCTCCCTACCCCTACGTGGCGGAAAAAAATCTTCAGATAGACTTAAGATAGAGGAACAGCGCATGCAGCTCCTCGTCCGTGTAATTATTCGTCATCTTCCACGGCATATCCTCATTCTTCAGTTGTTTGCCTTCCGGCGTATTGCCCGTGCGCAAAGCGGTGACGAACTGCTGCAAGGTCCATTTCCCCACATTGCCCGTGGCGGAGATGTCCGCTACCGGCGTACCGCCCGGAATGGGACTGTCGCCACCTTTGTAATCCGGTTTGTGGCAGCCGGAGCAGGAAGCAGCAAGGTATTGCCCATAACGTGCCGTAACCGCCCTTTCTACCTTTGCGGTCTGCTTCATATGGTGATCGATCTTTTCCGCGGGGATCAGCGGTAGCTGTCCCAATCCCGCCAGCACAGTGCCGAGCGGCCCGAGGTGGAATACAGGCAGCTCATTATCTACCGCCGGCTGCGATTTACAAAAAGCGATCAGGCTCGCCATATCATGATCGTCGAACTGGCAGAATTCGTAAGAAGGCATCACGAGCAGCGAACGGCCGTCTTTCCGCAGGCCATGCCGCATCGCGCGAAGCCAGTCGCGGTCACTGTAGTCCTTTGCAATGCCGCCCTTGCCTTTGGTCAGGTTCGCCGCCGCCAGTAATCCGATCATCGGATCATCCAGGAAAACTTTTCCGCCGAGATTTGCGCCGTGGCAGTCACTACACCCCTTGATCGCGTAGATATGCGCACCATATGCTATGGTGGCGGAATCCGACGGAATATCGATCATACGTACTTCTACGTCGTAAATTTTATCGCGTTTGCCATTCACGCGCATACGCATTACAAAATAAAAGATAGCGAGGGCCGCCAGCAATACGCCGATCACGCCACTTGTCCATTTCAGTATTTTCCGCAACATGTTATGTATTATTTTTGCGCAAAGTTATTCCTCCGTATACCGGCAAGGCGTACGGGAAATGGATAAACATATACGAAAAACGGATAAAGACATGACCCCAAAAACGACAACTCAGGCGTTGCATGCGCGCCATGCTGACCATGTGCAGTACTTTCCCCATCAGGACCAGGATATGTGGGACCCGCTGCAGGCCCTCCTCCACTTCAACATTCAGCCCGCTGCTCCAAAAATTCCGGCAGCCGATCTGGAACGCCTTCACCAGGTAAAAGCCTTCCTCCGCGAACATTATCTGCAGGCGGACCTCAGCCTGGCCATGCTTTGCAGGAAATTCGGGCTGAACGAATTCAAACTGAAAAAAGGTTTCAAGCAACTATTCCATTGCACCGTCTTCAGTTATGTGCAGGAACTGAAAATGCGAACCGCGCGGCAACTGCTGGTAGCGGGAAAAATGAATGTCAACGAGATCGCTGACCATCTGAACTACAGCTCTCCGAATCATTTCTCTACGGCTTTCAGAAACATGTACGGTTACCCGCCGAGGGCGTTGCGGGCATTCACGTTTAATTTCTTTGCGCCGGCCCCAAAGCAAAGCCGCCCCGAATGAGGCGGCTTAAATTTGGAGTAGAAATTTTCTCGATCTTTCTGTTTTGTTTTAGGTTGATAAATTGGTAAGGAAAGTATTTAACCCAAATTTAACTTTCTGTTTACATATTTCCATCACACAAATGATGTAAATCATGATAATTATCAAAATAAAACCACACTGGCCTGCTAAGTTTTAGCAGGCCAGCACGTTTATAATTTACTAAAAAATATACTTTGTTGAAAGAAAATTTGAAGATTGTGCCGTTACAATGTCATTAATGAGCGCTTTGTTCTCGTTCGTTTGTTTTGTAGCCACCATGGAGCGGATGGAAAACGCGCGTAAAGCGTCGGAAACGGACAGCGTAGCTTCCGCGGAATCTTTTCTTCCGGTGAACGGAAAAATATCTGGTCCCCGCTGACACTGGCAATTGATATTTACACGGCTCACCTGGTTCACCAGCGGATCGATCAGCGTGGCGAGTTCTGTGGCATCGTTGGTGAAGATGCTCACCTGCTGGCCGTGGTCTGATTCGATCAGGTATTCGATCGGCGTTTCAATATTATCGAAAGGCAATACGGGGATCACCGGGCCGAACTGCTCTTCGCGGTACAGCTTCATTTTTTCATTGACAGGATATACGATGGCGGGATAAACGAAGGATGCGGTGGAGGCGCCGCCGTGTTCGTTGATCACCTTTGCGCCGTTGGCAACCGCATCCGCTACGCAGCTTTGCAGGTAACCCGGCTTGTGCGGCTCGGGCAGCGGCGTGAGGAATACGCCCTGCTCCCAGGGCATGCCGGCTTTAAGCTCGGATACCGCGGCGGAGAGCTTCTCCAGGAAAGCATCCGCCACACTGCGGTGCACATAGATGATCTTGATGGCGGTACAACGTTGACCATTAAACGATAATGAGCCGAGCACGCATTCTTTCACCGCGAGATCGATGTCCGCTTTTTCCGTGATGATGGCGGCGTTCTTCGCGTCAAGACCGAGAATAGCGCGGAGGCGGTTGATCTTGGGATGCATTTTCTTCAGCTGGTTGGCCACCTTGCTGGAACCGATGAGTGTCAGCACATTGATCTTGCCGGATTCCATCAGCGGCGCAATGATCACGTTGCCGCGGCCGTAGATGGTGTTCACCACGCCTTTCGGGAAGCAGTCGCGGAAAGCCTCCAGCAGGGGGTAATGCAGCAGGGTGCCGTGTTTCGGCGGTTTGAACAGCAAAGTGTTGCCCATGATGAGCGCCGGGATCAACGTAGTGAACGTTTCATTCAGCGGATAGTTGAACGGCCCCATGCACAGCACCACGCCAAGCGGGGAACGGCGTATCTGCCCGATGATGCCCTGCTCGATCGTAAAGCCGGAAGATTTGCGGTCGAGGTCTTTCAGCGCGTCGATGGTGGCGTTGATGTATTCCACCGTGCGGTCGAACTCCTTCACGGAGTCGGCGTACGACTTGCCGATCTCCCACATGATGAGCTGCACCACCTCCTGTTTTTTGGCGATCATTCTGCCGGTGAATTTCTCCACGCAGGCGATGCGCTCGGAAACAGGCATGGTGGGCCATTCTCCGCGGCCGTCCTGGTAGGCATTTACCGCCGCGTCCAGCGAGGCCATCGCTTCTTCCGCGCCACAGAGGGGGTAAGAGCCGATCACCTTTCGCTCAAGACCTTTGGTGGTTTTAATACAGATGGGGGAGAGCACGGTATGTACGTCGCCGTTCCATGTCTTCATAACGCCATCAGATAAATATTCACGCTGATGGACTTCCGATGGCAGCCGGAATGCTGCGGGGATGTCTGTCTCCGCCGGGAAAAGGGAGCCGAGTTTTTCTTCAAAAGTGGTCATGGTAGGAAAGTCTAATGCCCGCAAGGTAAAAAAACATCGACATAAAAAGAAATAAATAAAAACATAAGCCTAATAGAATCAATCTATTAGAAATTTGCAATCGATTGACTAAAAGATGGAAGTTACTAACGGTTTCGGGAGGTTTTTATGTGGAATTTTAACCGTTTTTGCAGAGCTGCGAAGGAAGATTGACGGCTCAGGCATCAGCGGCTACAGAAAGCACGGACGGCAAACTGAAGCGTTGACAAAGCCCATTTCTGCGGCCCGGCCATTTGCTTCCCCTTAATGAGCAGCATGTAAAGCTTCCGTTTATCCTTTCAGCGCTTCTCTTGCGATCACGATCTTCTGAATTTCGGAAGTGCCTTCCCCGATCGTGCACAGCTTCGCATCACGATAGAACTTCTCCACGGGGAAATCTTTCGTATAGCCGTAACCGCCAAAGATCTGCAAGGCGTCGTTCGCTACGGCCACCGCTACTTCGGAAGCATAGTATTTGGCCATGGCAGCCTGTTTGGTCATGGGTTGATGGCGGTTCTTGAGGTCTGCCGCCTGCATGGTGAGCAGCTCCGCCGCGGTGATCTGCGTAGCCATGTCCGCCAGCTTGAAGGAAATGCCCTGGAAGTTCGCGATCGGCTGATCGAACTGGTGACGTTCCTGCGAATATTTCAATGCGGCATCGTAGGCGCCTTTGGCGATGCCGAGGGAAAGCGCGGCGATGGATATACGGCCGCCGTCCAGCACCTTCATGGATTGTATGAAGCCGTCACCTTCCCTGCCGAGCAGATTTTGTTCCGGGATGCGGCAGTTGTCGAAGATCATCTCTGCTGTTTCCGATGCGCGCATGCCGAGCTTGTTTTCCTTCTTGCCGCCGCTGAAACCGGGCGTACCTTTCTCTACGATGAATGCGCTCATCCCGTGGCTGTCCCGCACCTCACCGGTACGCGCGATCACCACGGCCACGTCGCAGCTTTTGCCGTGGGTGATCCAGCACTTCGTACCGTTGATCACCCATTCGTTGCCTTCCTTCCGCGCGGTGCATTTCATGTTCATGGCATCGGAACCGGTGTTGGGCTCCGTGAGGCCCCATGCGCCGATCCACTCCGCGGTGGCGAGTTTCGGGAGATATGACTGCTTTTGTTCTTCGCTGCCGAATTGGAGAATGTGACCCGTGCAAAGCGAGTTATGCGCTGCCACGCTTAGTCCTATCGCGCCGCAGTACCGCGCGATCTCGCTGATCACGGTTACATATTCGAGGTATCCGAGACCGGAGCCGCCGTACTGCTCCGGCACCAGCACGCCCATCAGTCCGAGCGCGCCCATTTCTTTAAACAATGCCGCAGGGAATACCTGCTCTTCATCCCAGGCCAATACATGAGGCTGGATGTTCGTTTTACCAAAATCCCTGATCACCTGCGCGATCTGTTGCTGCATTTCCGTTGGCTGAAAATTCATAACTGAAATTGTTTTTAATTGACCACTAAGTATTTTTCAAGTTTACGATAAATAACCTCATCCACCAATGCAATGGCCTTCAGTCCTTCTACGCTCCTGAAAGGCCCGTGGTTATTGCGGTACCGTATGACCGCACGGGCCAGTTTCGTATCTATATATGGATGATCGGCTAAAGATTTTTCATCTGTCTTATTGAGATCGATCTTTCTTAGAGAAACATCACCGAGTTGCAACAACGGTTGAATTTTTACGAATACGGAATCGGCCAGGCCGTATGTTTCCGCTACCTGCCGGATATCATGGAAGCCGCCGAGGCGCTCCCTGAACAGCACGATCCGCCGGGAAAGCACGGGGCCGATGCCGGGGAGGCGTTCCCACAATAATGTATCGGCGGTATTGATGTCCAGCGCGGTGAGCGGGGGGGTTCTTTTATATTTTTCGAAGCGTGGGAAGCGGTCATATTTTTCAAAACGCGGTGCGGCGTTTCTCCTTTCATATCGTTCAAAGCGAGGCGGCCTCTCATATTTTTCAAAACCAGAAGCGCCATCGCTTCTTTCATATCGCTCAAAGCGCGAAGCACTGTCTGCTGCATACGTTCTTTTCCGGTAACTGTAATCCCGTTTCACCGCCACCGTATCCAGCTTCAACATAACAGCCAACTGCTCCGAAGCCAGCCGGAACCCGGCGGTATCAACGGTTTCCACATCCTTCCGTAAAACATCCCAAACATCCGGCAAAAAGAAAAGCATCAGCACCAGGCCCAGCAAGGCGGCGATGCCGGTACGCTCACGGCGGGAAAAGCTGCAATAATCAGTCAGGAATTTATTCGGCACAAACAATGGATTTGATCTGCACCGAATGTCGGATTTTTATTTTAAAAATCAACAGAGGGATGCTCACAACTCCACCGTCAACCCGTCATACGCCAGCGCCGTGCCTTCCGGCAGCGTAGGCTCCACTTCCGCATGCAACCCCAGCTGGTGGCTGATATGCGTGAAGTACACCTGCGGTATCTCCAGTTCTTTTCCAAGCGCGATCGCTTCATCGAGCGTAAAGTGCGAGATATGCTGCTCACGGCGCAGCGCGTTCAGCACCAGCACCTTTGAGCCTTTGATCTTTTCCTTTTCTTCCGGCGCAATGTAATTCGCATCCGTGATATAGGTGAAATCGCCGAAACGAAAACCGAGCACGGGCATTTTGTGATGCATCACATTGATAGGCGTGATGGTGAGGCCGTTGATCGTAAAAGGATCGTCTGTAATGGTTTTGAGGTTGATCTCGGGGATGCCGGGATATTTGAAGTCCGCAAAAGCGTAGGCGAACTCGCGGATGATCACGGCCTGCGAAAATTCAGAGGCCCAGATGTCGATCGGGCGTTGCTGGAAATAATTAAACGCGCGGATATCGTCCATTCCCGCGATATGGTCTTTATGCGAATGGGTGATGAGCACGGCTTCGAGGTGTTTCACTTTTGCGCGCAGCATCTGGTAGCGGAAGTCCGGCGTGGTATCGATCACAATGTTACCGGCGCCGGAATGGATGAGTATGCTGCTGCGCAGCCGTTTGTCCCGCGCATCATCCGACGCGCAGACCTTGCAGGGGCAGGCGATCACCGGCACGCCCTGTGAAGTACCCGTTCCCAGGAATGTTACTTTCAAGATGCTTGCAATTATTCTGGTGTTTCTGTAGATGTATTCTCTCCCGCCGCGTCCGCCGCATCTTCCGCCGCGCGGTTATCGAGCACCTGGCGGTACAGCTTCTGCGATTCCGGCGTCAGAAAGCCTTCTTCCAGCGAAATGGACGGTAAAATATCGATGAGCGTGTTGATCCTTCCCTCGATATTGAGGAACTTGTTGATCACCACCACCTTCTTGTGTTCCAGTATACAGTACCCGGAGTTGAAAGTGCCTTTCTCGTACCGCAGGATGTACTTGGCCTCTTCAAAGATCTTCTCCAGTTTCGCCAGGTTGTTGGGGGTACTTTTCAGGTTCATGACTGTTTCTTTTTTTGATCCGTTACTTGCTTACCATTCTCGCCACCGGTACGATGACCTCTTCCAGCGAGATCCCTCCATGCTGGAAAGTATTGCGGTAATAGTTCACGAAATAATTATAGTTATTGGGATAGCAAAGATATCCGTCTTCGCGGGCAAAGATATAAGAAGAATTGACATTTGGCTTCGGCAGGCCGGCATCGCGCGGGTCGCGGAAGGCCAGTACCTCCTTGGGATCGTAGTTCAGGTTGCGGCCGTGCTTGTAGCGCAGGTTGGTGGTGGTCTGCTTGTCGCCGATCACTTTCACCGGCGTTTTCACGCGCACGCTGCCGTGATCCGTAGCGATGATCAGGTTGATCTTTTTGTCCGCCACCTTCTTCAGTGCCTGGTGCAGCGGTGAATGCTCGAACCAGCTGGCGGTAATGGAACGGTAGGAGGTTTCATCGCCGGCCAGCTCTTTCAGCACTTCCATTTCCGTGCGGGCGTGGGAGAGCATGTCCACAAAGTTATAGACGATCACGTTAAGCGGATAGTCCAGCAGGTTGTGCATGTTGTTCACCAGGTGCTGCCCGTCCGTATGATTCACCACTTTCGTATAAGAAAAGCGCGGGTCCATCCGCAGCCTTGCCAGCTGGGCGGCCATGAATTTTTCTTCGTAGAGGTTCTTGCCGCCTTCTTCATCATCGTTCCGCCACTCCTGCGGGAACTTCGCTTCTATCTC
The DNA here is from genome assembly GCF_007992715.1 of Chitinophaga cymbidii. Taxonomy (GTDB): domain Bacteria; phylum Bacteroidota; class Bacteroidia; order Chitinophagales; family Chitinophagaceae; genus Chitinophaga; species Chitinophaga cymbidii. The sequence continues at coordinate 2,365,356 of NZ_BKAU01000001.1, read as the reverse complement.
CACCGGCAGCATGCCCGCAAAGATCGCATTACGCGAATATTGGGTGGAAGTGGGCAGGATGCTGTAAAAGGCATCTTCCTCCACGAGGCGGAAAGATTCTGAAAAGATCGGCTGGATGGCCTTCCACTGGTCGTAACGGAGGTTGTCTATCAGGATGAAGAAATTCGGTACGGAGGGGTCCAGGTTGGGCACGACTTTCTCCGTGAAGAGGGTATGGCTCATCACGGGCGCGTCTTTCGCTTTGGGCTGCATCCAGTCCGCATAATGCCGGCTGATATATTTCGCGAACTCCGTATTGGCTTCAGCTTTCTGGGATTGCAGCACTTCCTGCATTTCAGGGCTGTCGCTCTTGCTCATCTCCATTTCCCAGTACACGAGCTTTTTATAGATGTCCGCCCACTCGGCGTGGTTCGGGTTATCGTTGAGCGCCATGAACAGGGTGCGGAACTGCTGCTGGTAGGCCGTGGTGGTCTTTTCCGCCACCAGCCGTTTATTGTCGATGATCTTTTTCAGGGACAGCAATACCTGGTTCGGGTTCACGGGCTTGATGAGGTAGTCGGAGATCTGCGAGCCGATGGCTTCGTCCATCACGTTCTCCGCTTCGTTCTTCGTGATCATCACCACGGGCACCTGCTGGTTCGTTTCCTTGATCCTGGCAAGGGTTTCCAGGCCGGTGATACCGGGCATGGACTCGTCCAGCAGCACCACGTCCACAATATTGTCTTTCAGAAATTCAAGGGCATCATAGCCATTGGTGAGGGCGGAAACGTTATAGCCTTTACTTTCGAGGAAAATGATCTGCGATTTCAAAGATTCTATTTCATCATCCACCCAGAGTATGTTGATTTGGTTCATGTTTTTAAAATTACACCTATCCGTCAAAAATCATTCCCCCGGGATGATTTAATTTGTTAAAACCTGTAATTCCGGGTCCGGCGCTAAAATATTTGTTAAAATATCAACTGTCACGCAATACCTTGCTATCGGAAAAAGTTAGCTTTGTACCGGTAGTTTTTAAAAATTCCGAATGAATGACCGAAAACGAAAGATAGTTAATGATCCGGTGTATGGATTCATTACCATTGATCATCCATTGATTTTCAGCCTCATATCCCACCCTTGTTACCAGCGTTTACGCAGGATCCACCAGATGGCGCTTGCGCACCTGGTCTATCCCGGCGCTATGCACACACGTTTTCACCACAGTATGGGAGCTTACCATCTGATGAGTTGTGCGTTGAGCGAGCTGAAGAGTAAGGGAGTGGCGATCACGGAGGATGAGGAAGTGGCGGCGAAAATGGCTATATTATTGCATGATATCGGCCACGGGCCTTACTCCCATGCGCTGGAACATGCATTGGTGGAAGACGTTTCCCACGAGGAGATCTCGCAGCTGCTCATGCAGTCCCTCAACCGGGAAATGAACGGTGCGCTGAACGGTACGCTGGAAATATTCAACGACCGCTATCACAAGCCTTTCCTGCACCAGCTGGTGTCCAGCCAGCTGGATGTGGACCGGATGGATTACCTGAGCCGGGACAGCTTTTACACCGGCGTTTCCGAAGGGGTGATCAGCTATGACCGTATCATCAAGATGCTGACGGTGCACAACGGAGAGCTGATGGTGGAGGAAAAAGGCATCTATTCGATAGAAAAGTTCATCGTGGCCCGGCGGCTGATGTACTGGCAGGTTTATCTGCATAAAACGGTACTGAGCGCCGAGAACATGCTGGTAAAGGTGCTGCACAGGGCAAAAGCGCTCGCCATCAGCGGCGTGGAGCTGTTCGCCTCCCCCGCCCTGCGGTATTTTTTATATAACCGCATCGGGAGAAAGGAGTTTGAAAACGATGAGGAATGCCTGTTGCAGTTCTGCCTGCTGGATGATTATGATATCATGGGCGCCATCAAGGTGTGGACGGGGCATACCGACAAGGTGCTGAGCCTCCTTTGCCAGTGGCTGGTGAACCGCCAACTTTTCAAGGTCACCTTTATGGAGGAGGCCGAAGCGGAAGGGAAAGTGACGGAATTAAAGGATAAAGTAAAAAAAAGATGGGGACTGACGGATGAGGAGGCCGGTTACTTCGTATTTACCGATACGGCCAGTCTCAGGGCTTATGACGACCATGACGAGAAGATCAATATTTTATTCAGGGATGGCGCTGTGAGGGACATTTCTTCGATCGATAATGCTCTTGTATCGCATACATTGGCAAGACCGATAAAAAAATTCTACATTTGTCATCCAAAAATCTAGGCTAACAACGATTTATATAGACTTAATATGTTAGGGAATACATTTATATCTTGTAAACGCGGCCTGGAAGGTAACATTTCAATTTATAACTATGCAATTTAGCGCATTACAGCTGGCTACCATACTGAACGGGAAGCTGGAAGGGGACCCGGACGTGAAGGTGCACAATATCGCGAAGATAGAAGAGGCGGGTGACGGTATGCTGAGCTTTATCGCCAATCCGAAGTACGAGGAGTTCCTCCATTCCACGCAGGCGTCGATCCTGATCGTGAATGACTCCCTCGTGATCGAAGGCAGCATAAAGCCGACCCTGATCCGGGTGAAGGATGCCTACAGCGCCTTCGCGCTGCTGCTGGAAAAATACCAGCAAATGGTAGGAGCGGGCGCTAAGACCGGCATCCAGCAGCCATCGCATGTTCCCCCTACCGTAAAAATGGGCCAGGGCGTGTTCATCGGGGCTTTCGCCTACCTGGGCGAAAATGTGGTGCTGGGTGACAATGTTAAGATATATCCCGGCGTATACCTGGGGGACAATGTGAAGATCGGCAACGATACCGTGCTGTACCCCGGCGTAAAGCTGTATGATAACAGCGTGGTGGGCAACAGGGTGATCCTGCATGCCGGCTGCGTGATCGGCGGGGACGGCTTCGGCTTTGCGCCCCAGGCGGACGGCACCTATAAAAAAGTGCCGCAGGTAGGGAACGTAGTGATCCACGACGATGTGGAGATCGGCGCCAATACCACGATAGACAGGGCCACCATGGGCTCTACGGTGATCCATGCGGGCGTGAAGCTGGACAACCTGATCCAGATCGCCCATAACGTGGAGATCGGCAACAGTACTGTGATTGCGGCGCAGACCGGCGTTTCCGGCAGCACCAAGATCGGGAAGAACTGCGTGATCGGCGGGCAGGTAGGCATCGTGGGGCACATCCAGATCGCGGACGGCACGAAGATCAATGCCCAGAGCGGGCTCTCAAAATCTATCACCACGCCCAACACGTCTTTGACGGGTTCTCCGGCCTATGATTATAAAAGTTCACTGAAAAGTCAGGCAATTTTTAGAAATTTGCCCGACCTTGAAAAAAGGGTGAAAGAGCTGGAGGATATGGTGAAACAGCTTTTATCCGAGCGCGAAGGTGTATGACCACGTTGAACCTGACTTTTTAACGCATTGAATACGAAGCTATAATGATTGAAAATCAACAGCCGAACCAACAGACCCTTAAAGCCCCTGCGACGATATCGGGTGTTGGTTTGCACACTGGAGCACATGTGAACATGACCCTGAAACCGGCAATGCCCGGTTTCGGCATTAAATTCCAACGTATCGACCTGCCCGATCAGCCGATCGTAAAAGCAGACGTTGACTATGTAGTGGACACCGCCCGCGGCACCACGCTGGAACATAATGGCGCCCGTGTCAGCACGGTTGAGCACATCCTCGCCGCCCTCGTGGGCATGGGCGTGGATAATGTGCTGATAGAACTGAATGGCCCGGAAATTCCCATTATGGACGGCAGCTCCCAACCCTTCATCGACATACTCGAAGAAGCCGGCATCCAGGAGCAGGACGCCAAAAAGATCTACTACTCCATCGACACCAATATCAATTACTACGATGAGGTGAAGAAAGTGGAGATGGTAGCCCTCCCCTCTGTAGATTACCGCATCACCGCACTGATAGATTTCAATTCCCAGGTGCTCGGCACCCAGCACGCCAACCTGAAAAGCCTCAGCGAATTCAGGAAGGAGATCGCGCCCTGCCGCACCTTCGTATTCCTGCACGAGCTGGAATACCTGCTGGCCAACAACCTGATCAAAGGCGGCGATATCAATAACGCCATTGTGGTGGTAGACAGGCCGGTGACGGAAGAAGAGCTGAACCGGCTCGCCAAGGCTTTCGACCGCGAGAAAATGTCCGTGCAGCAACGCGAAGGCATCCTGAACAACGCCGAACTGCATTTCCCCAATGAACCGGCCCGCCACAAGCTGCTGGACATTGTAGGCGACCTCGCCCTGATAGGCTTCCCCATCAAGGCGCACATCATCGCCAACCGCCCCGGACACGCCTCCAACGTGGAGTTCGCGCGGAAGATCAAACAGTACATCAAGAAGAACAAACATAACAAGGACGTTCCCATCTACGACGCCAATCAGCCACCCATCTACGATATCAACCACATCGTACGCACCATGCCGCACCGCTACCCGATGCTGCTGGTGGACAAGATCATTGAACTGAGCGACACCAGGGTGGTAGGCGTAAAGAACGTCACCTTCAACGAGCAGATATTCCAGGGGCACTTCCCCGGCAACCCCGTGATGCCGGGCGTACTGATCTGCGAGGCGCTGGCCCAGGTAGGCGGCATCCTCGCCCTGAATCCCATGCCGGACCCCGAAAACTATGATACCTATTTCCTGAAGATCGATAACTGCAAATTCAAGCAGAAAGTAATGCCCGGTGATACCATGATTTTGAAGATGGAGCTGCTTAGCCCCATCCGCAGGGGCCTGGTGGAAATGAGAGGTACCGCATTCGTAGGCAACAAGGTCTGCGCAGAAGCAGACATGGTTGCTCAAATTGTTAAACGCGAAGGAAAATAAAGCATGATTCACCCGCTCACATACATCCACCCGGACGCCAAAGTCGCGCCCAACGTAAAAATTGATCCGTTCACCGTTATCCATAAAAATGTTGAGATCGGCGAAGGCACCTGGATCGGCTCCAACGTCACCATCATGGAAGGAGCCCGCATCGGCAAGAACTGCCGCATCTTTCCCGGCGCCGTGATCGCTGCCATCCCGCAGGACCTCAAGTTCGAAGGGGAAGACACCTCCGTGGAGATCGGCGACAATACCACCATCCGTGAGTATGTGACCATCAACCGCGGCACCAAGGACCGCTGGAAAACCTCCATCGGCAACAACTGCCTCATCATGGCTTACAGCCACATCGCGCACGACTGCATCGTAGGCAATAACTGCGTTTTTTCCAATAACACCACCCTCGCGGGGCACATCAATGTAGGTGACCACGTTGTGCTGGCCGGCATGGTAGCCGTGCAGCAGTTCTGCAAGATCGGCAATCACGCCTTCGTAACCGGCGGCTCGCTGGTGCGTAAAGACGTGCCGCCCTACGTAAAGGCCGCCCGTGAACCGCTCTCCTACGTGGGCGTCAACTCCATCGGCCTCAAACGCCGCGGGTTCTCACTGGAAAAGATCAACCACATTCTCGACATCTACCGCATACTCTTCGTAAAAGGCAACAATATTTCCAAAGCCATCCGCATCATTGAAGCCGAGTTCCCCGCAACGGACGAAAGGGACGAGATACTCTCCTTCATCCGCGATTCGGGCCGCGGCATCATGAGAGGATACAGCACCCGGGCGAATGACGATCTCGCTTAACCAGGTAGGCAAGCGGTTCAATTACGACTGGATCTTCCGTCGTTTTTCCTATACATTCTCCGGTACAGGCCACTACGCCATCCTCGGTCCCAACGGCTCCGGCAAGTCCACCTTGCTGCAGATCATCAGCGGGCACCATCACCACAGCGAAGGCGACGTGCAATACCTTTTCAACGAACAAACGCTCCCGCAGGACCAATTCTTCCGCCACAGCGCCATCGTAGCCCCCTACCTGGAGCTGGTGGAAGAACTGACCCTGCAGGAGTGCTTCGAATTTCATCTTCATTTTAAATCTTTCCTGCCGGGATACAAGCCCCTGGAAATTGCGGAGCTGGTGGGGCTGGAAAAAGCATGGCGCAAGGAAGTGCGCAACTTCTCCTCCGGCATGAAACAACGCGCCCGCCTTGCGCTGGCCATTTTTTCAGATGTGCAGATATTGCTGCTGGACGAGCCCTGCACCAACCTGGACGCCGCCGGCATAGCGCTTTACCAGCAGCTGGTGCGCGATCACTGCGGCAACCGCATGGTGATCGTCAGCTCCAACGACGAGCAGGAATACGGCTTTTGTAAAGAGAGGATACATATAACTGATTACAAATAAATTCTACTCCCTATGAGCTTGCCGAACAAAAAGGTCATCAATGGATGGGCCATGTACGACTGGGCCAACTCCGTGTACAACCTCGTGATCACCACCACGTTCTTTCCCTTGTACTACATCGGCGTGACCCATGCCCGGTACCCTGACGACAACGTGCCGTTCCTCGGCATGACGCTCAAGAACTCCGTGCTGTTCGACTACGCGCTGTCCTTCGCCTACCTGCTGATCGTGCTGAGCCTCCCCATCCTCTCGTCCATCGCGGATACGCGCGGCAACAAAAAGAATTTCCTGCGGTTCTTCTGCTACATCGGCGGCATCGCCTGTTCAGCGTTGTTCTTTTTCGATGAGAACAGCATCCCGCTCGGCATCGCCTGCTTCATGATCGCCGCCATCGGCTACAGCGGCGGGCTCGTGTTCTACAACTCCTACCTTCCGGAAATAGCGCCCGTGGAGCTGCGGGACCGGGTGAGCGCCCGCGGGTATTCCCTCGGTTACATCGGCAGCGTGATCCTGCAGCTGGTGGGCTTTGCGCTGGTATTGTCCGCCGACGCCCTCGGTATTTCCACAGGAAAGGCTTTGCAGATCACCTTTTTACTGGTGGGTATCTGGTGGATAGGCTTCGCGCAGATCACCTTCGCCCGCCTGCCGCCTTCGCAACCCGCGGTGGAAAAGCATTTTGCGGGAGTATTCACCGAAGGTTTCATAGAGCTGAAAAAAGTATTTGCGCAGGTGCGCACCATGCCCGTGCTGAAACGCTACCTGCGGGGATTCTTCTTTTACAGCATGGGGGTGCAGACCGTGATGATGGTAGCCACCATCTTCGGCACCAAAGAGCTGAAGCTCGGCGATACGGAGCTGATCGGCACCGTAGTAGCGATACAGGTAGTGGCGATACTCGGCGCCTGGGGCATGGCGCGGCTCGCTGAACGCTTCGGCAACTTCCATGTGCTCATTGCCACCGTGATCCTCTGGATCGGCGTATGTTTCGGTGCGTACAACACGCATACCGTTACAGAATTTTACATACTCGCCGTGCTGGTGGGCCTCGTAATGGGCGGTATTCAATCCGTCAGCCGCTCCACCTACGCGAAGCTCATCCCCGAAACCCGCGACACTACGTCCTTCTTCAGCTATTATGATGTCACCGAAAAGCTGGCCATCGTACTCGGCCTCTTCTCTTTCGGGTGGATAGACCAGGAGTTCGGCATGCGCAATTCCGTGCTCGTGCTCATCCTCTTTTTCTCTGTCGGTTTGATCTGGCTGTTTTCTGCTTTGTATAAACAACGTAGATTAGCGTATGCAACTACACACAATTAATACCGGGTTATTCAAGCTGGATGGCGGCGCCATGTTCGGCGTGGTGCCCAAAACCCTCTGGCAAAAGCTCAATCCCCCGGACGAGAACAATATGTGCACCTGGGCCATGCGCTGCCTGCTGGTGGAAGACGGCAACCGCCTCATCCTCATCGATAACGGCATCGGCAATAAACAGGACGATAAATTCTTCGGCCATTATTATTTGCATGGCGATGATACGCTGGACAAATCGCTGCAGGCCGCCGGCTACCATCGTAACGACATCACCGATGTGTTCCTCACCCACCTTCATTTCGATCATTGCGGCGGCAGCATAGAAAGACAAGACGGCAAACTGGCGCCCGCGTTCAAAAACGCTACCTACTGGAGCAACGAAGCGCACTGGAAATGGGCCGTAAGCCCCAACGACCGCGAGAAAGCCTCCTTCCTCAAAGAAAATATCCTGCCCATCGAGCAAAGCGGGCAGCTGAAATTCATAGCGCAGCACGACGGCATCTCCTTTTCAGACCATATGCGCGTACGCTTCGCCTACGGGCATACGGACGCGATGATGCTGCCGGAGATCCGCTACAACGGGCAGACCATCATCTACATGGCCGACCTGCTGCCCTCCGCGGCGCACATCCCGCTGCCCTACGTAATGGCATACGACATGTTCCCGCTCACCACGCTGGAAGAGAAAAAACGCTTTCTCATGGAAGCCAACGAGCGGCAATATGTGCTGTATTTCGAGCACGATCCTTCTATTGAATGTGGTATCTTGCACTCCACGGAAAAAGGTATCCGGCTCAAAGAATCATTCCCGTTAAGCTCATTGTAAATTCTGACCTTATGTATACGTTCATGACCCGCATCCTGCCAATGGCAGCGATCTTCGCACTGGCCGCCTGCCAGGGCAACACCAGCACACAAACAACGGCTGACAGCGATTCCCTGATGGTTGACAGCCTGAAGGCCGAAGTAATGGACCTCCACGACGAAGGCATGGCCCACACCATGGCCATCCGCCGCCTCACCACCCGCTCAAAGGAAGTGGCGGACAGCCTGGACAGCAAAAAAGCTGACGCCTCCTCCTACAAAGCTGCCGCATCGCTGCTGGACAGCGCCAATAATGCGATGAACGACTGGATGCACAGCTTCGACTTCAAAATGGAAGGCAAAACGATGGCCGAAAAGAAGACTTATCTCGAAGAAGAAAAAAAGAAGATGACCGAAGTGAAGGCGTTGATGGAGCGGAGTGTGAATGAAGCCAAAGCGTTGCTGAAGGAAGAATAGCCGCTCTGAAAAAATCATCCTTTTCCCTATCTTGAAAATGAAAATCGATCATCATGGCTAACCAGGAAGCTTTTTTGGAATATATCAGGAACGGCTATACGTTCAAGGGCGAGCACTTCAAGCTGGGCTGCGCCATGCTCAACGGTGAAGTAGTGACCGGCGCCGATGTGCTGCTGCCTTTGAAGACCCTCAACCGCCACGGCCTCATCGCGGGGGCCACGGGCACGGGAAAGACCAAGACCCTGCAGATCATCGCCGAGGGGCTCAGCGACGCCAGCGTGCCCGTTATGCTGATGGACATCAAGGGCGACCTTAGCGGGATCGCCGCCGCGGGGGCTTCCAACGCCAAAATTGAAGAGCGGTACGCGAAGATCGGCGGGACCTACAGTCCCACGCCCTACCCCGTAGAACTGCTGACCCTCAGCCAGGAAAAAGGCGTACGCCTCCGCGCGACCGTCAGCGAGTTCGGCCCCGTGCTGCTGTCGAAAATACTGGGACTGAACGACACGCAGGCCGGCCTTGTAGCTATGATCTTCAAGTATTGCGACGATAACAAGCTGCCCCTGCTGGACCTGAAGGATTTCAAGAAAGTGCTGCAGTTCGTCAGCGATGAAGGCAAGAAAGAACTGGAAAAGGATTACGGCAAAATATCCACTACCTCCACCGGCACCATCCTGCGGAAAGTGATAGAGCTGGAACAGCAGGGCGCCGCCCTGTTCTTCGGCGAGAAATCCTTTGAAGTGGACGACCTCATGCACATCGGCGACGACGGCCGCGGCAAGATATCCATCGTGCGCGTAACGGACATACAGGACCGGCCCAAACTGTTCTCCACCTTCATGCTCAGCCTGCTGGCGGAACTCTATGCCACCATGCCGGAAGAAGGGGATCTGGACAAGCCCAAGCTCGTAATGTTCATAGACGAGGCGCACCTCATCTTCCAGGAAGCCAGCGAAGCGCTGCTGCAGCAGATCGAAACCATCATCAAGCTCATCCGCTCAAAAGGCGTGGGCATCTTCTTTTGCACGCAAAACCCGATGGACGTGCCGCCATCCGTACTCGGACAGCTCGGCCTGAAAGTGCAGCACGCCCTGCGCGCATTCACGGCCAACGACCGCAAGGCCATCAAGCAGACCGCGGAAAACTACCCGCTCTCCGACTACTACAAAACAGACGAACTGCTCACCCAGATCGGGATCGGAGAAGCGCTGGTGACCTGCCTCAACGAAAAAGGCACACCCACGCCGCTTGCCGCTACCATGCTCACTTCTCCCCGTTCCCGCATGGACGTGCTCACAGAGCAGGAGATCGACCAGCTGGTAAGCAACTCCCGGCTGATCAGAAAATATAACCAGGAGATCGACAACGAAAGCGCTTACGAAATACTCACCGCCAAGCTGGAAGAAGCAGCGGAAAAAGCAGAGAAGGAAGAAGCGGCCGCTCCCGCCAGGAAAGGACGCCAGAAAGAAGAAAAAGGCATGCTGGACAAATTCCTGGGCAGCTCCGCCGGCAGGCAGGCGGCCCGAACATTGGCCAGCGCCGGTGTACGCGCGCTTTTAGGTGTGCTGGGGCTGGGTGGTAGAAGCAGAAGATAAACGCTGTAATACATGCGCTGGCCAAACAATGGACGGCGCAAGCGCACACCAGCCGGCCGCGCTGCCGCAATGCGGGTTTAATGTAAAACGAAAAACAACGAATAATGTCATCACCGATCAAAACAGGGCTTTGCTCCTACGGCCACAGCGGCTACGCATTTCACGCCCCCTTCATTCACGTGCACCCGGAATTTGAACTGACCGCCGTGGTAGAACGCAGCAAGCATCTCACACAGCAACGCTACCCGTACGTAAAGAGCTACAGCGATGTAAATGCTTTGTGGCAGGATGCCTCCCTCGAACTGATCGTGGTGAATACACCGAACTACACACACTACGAATATGCCAAAGCCGCACTGCTGGCCGGCAAGAACGTGATCGTGGAGAAGCCTTTCACCGTTACCGTAGCGCAGGGCGAAGAACTGGTGCAGCTCGCCGCTTCAAAGAAACTATTATTAAGCGTGTACCAGAACCGCCGCTACGACAGCGATTACAAGATCGTTCGGAAAGTGGTGGAAGATGGCCTGCTCGGCGATGTGCTGGAAGTGGAATTTCATTACGACCGCTTCAAGGAAGAGCTGAGCTATAAAAAGCACAAGGAAGTAGCGGAAAAAGGCACCGGCGCGTTATACGACCTCGGCTCCCACCTCATCGACCAGGCGCTGACCATCTTTGGCATGCCCAAATCTGTTTTCGGCGATATCCGCATCATCCGGAAAGACTCCCTGGTGGATGATTATTTTGAATTGCTGCTGTATTACGATCAGCTGCGCGCACGCCTTAAATCCAGCTACCTGGTGCGCGAAGCGCTGCCTGCTTATGTACTCCACGGCCGCAAGGGCTCGTTCATCAAATCGAAATCAGACATCCAGGAAGCATTGCTGATGAAAGGCGTGCTGCCGGATACGCCGGACTGGGGCGCGGAAGCACCGGATGAATGGGGATTGCTCCATACGGAGAAAGACGGCAAAACCGTGAAAGAATACCTGCCGGGCGGCAATGGCAATTACCTCGATTATTACCAGGGCATATACGAAGCGCTGCGGAAAGGAAAACCAAACCCGGTTACCGCGGAAGAAGGATTGAACGTGGTGAGGGTGATAGAAGCGGCTTTTCAAAGCAGTGAGGAAGGAAGGATCGTAACGCTTTAAACAGCCCGCAGCAATCCATCTTTATCCCGCAACACGCAACCTTCTGCCACGAGGAACTGCAGGGTTTCCAGAATCCTGCCTTCCTCTGCATTCACGCGCTGCATCAGGGTTTCCAGCGAGCATGTTTCCTGCAGGGCGCCGAGGATTGCTTTTGTTAATTCCCCGAACTCCTTCAGCTGCAGATCACCTTTCTGTTTCTTCACACACACGTCGCAAACACCGCAAGGCGCCGTATCGCGCTCACCAAAATAAGCCACCAGCTGCTGTGTGCGGCAGGTATCACTGTTACGTACATACGCTTCTATAGCGGCGACGCGTTCTTCCATCGCTTTCTGCCGTTGCTGCAGCAAAGCCATGTCTATCCGCAGATAGGAAGCAGACACCCGCTCCTGCAGAAAGGATAGCTGCGGCTGGTCTTTCCGGGGCTGGTAGCTGATAACGGCCTGCCGGTGCAGCAGTTTCAGATCGTGTATCACGTCCTGCTCACCGATGCGCATCAGCCTGGCCAGCTGCTTTTCAAAAATGGGTACGGAATTGTCGAAGATCCCTTCATACGTGCGGAGCAGCGTTTTGATCAGCGGCTCCATGTCCGGGTTGACCTGCTCATAATCATACAGCCCGTCGCGGTCCCGCACAAACTCCGCCCGCGAGGGCATGAACACGCTTTCGCTCAGCTGCAGGAAGCCCTCCTGCTCCAAAATGCGCAGCACGCTGAAAGCAAGGGTGATATTGATGGAGAAACGTTTTACAAAATCGTTGATGTCAAAATCATAATACACGCCTTCTATACTGCCGATGGGCACCTGCAGATAGTTCACCACGGCCTGGTATACTTCGCGTATCTCTTCCAGGGACGGGAATTGCAGCGGGATGCGCTCTTTCATTTCCCGGAGGTCGCGTTCATGAAAGAGCAATACGGCATACGCCTTTTCCTCGTCCCGTCCCGCGCGGCCCGCTTCCTGGTAATACGCCTCGATGCTGTCGGGCACGTCCGCATGCAGCACCAGCCGCACATCCGGTTTGTCGATGCCCATGCCGAAAGCGTTGGTGCAGACCATCACGCGGACTTCGTTTTTGATCCAGGCTTCCTGCCGTGCGGTGCGCTCCGCCGCGGGGAGGCCGGCATGGTAATAGCCCGCGGAGATGCCCTGCGATACCAGCAGCTCCGCAATATCTTTTGTCTGCCGCCTGTTGCGGCAGTATATCACCGCGCTGCCCGGCAGCCGGTCCAGTATCTGCCTGATCTTCGCCAGCTTGCCGTCCAGCTCCATCACGCTGTAAGAAAGATTGGGGCGGGCAAAGCTTTTCACGAACACCGCCGGCTCTTTCAACTGCAGGCGTGTGCAGATATCTTCCCTGACTTTCGAAGTAGCCGTTGCCGTTAGTGCGAGGACAGGCGCATCGGGAAAATGCTCGCGGATGGAGGCGATCTGCAGATAAGCCGGCCGAAAATCGTAGCCCCACTGCGAAATACAATGCGCCTCGTCCACCGCTATCAGTTTTACCGGCAGCACCTCGCAATACCAAAGGAACCGCTTGCTCTGCAATCTTTCCGGCGATACGTAGAGAAATTTAATTTCCCCTTCGCGCGCCAGCGCCAGCACTTTGTCCACATCCCTCGTTTGCATGCCCGCGTAAATCGCAAAAGCCGGAATGCCGCGCCTGTTCAGGTTCTCCACCTGGTCTTTCATCAGCGCGATCAGCGGCGTGACCACCAGGCAAAGCCCGTCGTTCATCATGGCGGGCACCTGGAAGCAGATGGACTTGCCGCCGCCGGTGGGCAGCAACGCCAGCGTATCGCGGCCCTCCGCCACGGAACGCACGATATCCTCCTGCAGGGGCCTGAACTGGTCGTAGCCCCAGAATTGTTTTAATATGGAAAGTGCTGAAGACAAGATGTAAATTTAAGGAAAACGGTCACATCACCCGCTTGAACCGCAGCCTCACGGAATTGACCGCCAGCACTACGTCAGACAGCCCCATCACCAGCGCCCCCACGATCGGGTTCAGGTATCCCAACGCCGCTACCGGGATGGCTACCACGTTATAAATAAACGCCCAGAACAAATTTTGTTTGATGGTGAGATAGGTATGTTTGCCAAGGCCCATCGCCAGCGGCAGGGAGCCCAGCTGGTTGTTCAGCAGGATCACGTTGGCGCTTTGCATGGCTACCTGCGTGGAGTCGCTGAGGGATATGCCGATGCTGGCCTTCGCCAGTGCCGGCGCATCATTGATGCCATCACCTATCATGGCTGTCGGCGCCTCCGCCATCAGCTTGTCGATCTGCCGCAGCTTCTGCTCCGGCGACTGTTCCGCGAATACTTCATCGATCCCAAGCTCCCGCGCGATCTGCTCACACTTCCGCCGCATGTCGCCGCTCAGCAGGATGGTGCGGATGCCGCTTTCTTTCAGCTGCGTCATCACCTTGCGGGCGTCCGGCCGCAGCTCGTCGGTGAAATCCAGCCAACCTGCCAGCTGTCCGTTCTTCAATAAGTAAATGTTATGGGAATCGTCTTCCGTAGCGGATTTCGCCATGATGAAAGAACCAAGCTGCCATTCATTCCCTTCCGCGTCCCGCGCCGCCATGCCCACGCCCTTCCGCTCGCGCACCTGCTGCAAAGCCGTTTCCGGCGTACCTTTCCACAAGGCTGCGATGGAACGCGCAATGGGATGGGAGGAATATTTTTCAAGACTGTATACAACAGATTTAAAAGCCGCATCGTCCATCCCGATAGCCTGCCACTGCCCGAGCTGCAGCTTGCCGGTGGTGAGCGTGCCGGTTTTGTCGAACACGATCTGGCGGATATCGCGGAAAGATTCAAGCGTATTGGCGCCTTTGATAAGCACGCCGTTGCGCGCGGCCCGGCCCAGGCCCACCATTACGGCGGCAGGCGTTGCCAGCCCCATGGCGCAGGGGCAGGCGATCACCAGCACCGCGATGCTGCGCATCATGGCAGTGTCTAACGGTTTCCCGCCTACGAAATACCAGCCCAGGAAAGTAGCCAGCGCAATGCCAAGCACCAGCGGCACAAAAACCGCGCTGATCCTGTCCGCCAGCTTCTGCATGGGCGGCTTGTTGTGCTGCGCCTGCTTCACCAGGTCGATGATATAGGACAGTACGGTATCCTTGCCGGTGGCGGTCACATATAGCTTGAAGCTGCCATCTTCCAGGATGGTGCCGCCGATCACCTTATCTTTTTCTCTTTTCGCCACCGGCTCGCTTTCCCCGGTGATCATCGATTCGTTCACATGCCCGTCGCCCCAATAGATCGTGCCGTCCATCGGCACTTTGTCACCGGTGTTCACTAAAACGCGGTCGCCTACACGAAGATCCGCGTTATCGATCTCATCAATATGCTCCTGCCCCTCCCCATTGGCATGAATACGTTTTGCCTTTGTATGCTGCATTCTCGCCAGTTCCGCAATAGCCGTAGTGGTGGATTTGACGGACCTTTCCTCCAGCAGGTTCCCCAGGAACACCAGCGTAAGAATGGCCGCGGTGGTTTCATAAAAAAGATAATCCTCCCCAAGGCCCTGCAAGGTGCCCGTGAGGCTGTAAGCAAAGGCAGCGGTGGCACCCAGGGTGATGAGCACGTCCATATTGGCCATGCCGTTGCGGAGGGAGCGGAAGGCGCTGCCGCCGAAATGCAGCATGCCCACGATGTATACCGGCACCGTCAATGCCAGCTGTATCCAGGGATTGTGCAGCCAGTGCCAGTTCACCCACATATGCAACAGCAGCGGCGCTGTAAAAACGAGGCAGCAAAAGAATTTGAAGGTAAGGGTATTGAAGACGGGCGTTCTGGCGCCGGTGCTGTCCGGCAGGACCACCTGGTAGCCGAGGTCATTGATGCCGTTGAGTATTTCCCCGGGGTCCGCGCCCGAGGGCGCGTTGAATTGCAGCTCCTCCGTAGCCACGCTGATCACCACATCTTCCATGCCTTTCTTCTCGAGGTATCTGGAGATCGTCAGCGCGCAACTGGAACAGTTCATTCCTTTTACTTTGCAATTGATCGTTTCCATAGTAATACAAAATTACCCCATCAACGCCTTCAAAAGGGGAATATTAATGCAACGGCGGTGCTTTTTAAGGAAGCCTAAAATGCGGCAGCAGCCTGTTGTTGAACGGTTGCGGCGGGTGGAGGTGATTATTGCAACGGAATTGCTAATTTTATCCCTTATATGAAGCTGACTTTCTCGTATGATGAACTACCCGAAGTGGCCCGCCGGTTCTGGGAAACCTTCCCCGCCAGCCAGGTATTTGCGCTGGACGGCGAGATGGGCGCGGGTAAAACCACCTTCGTAAAGGAGCTTTGCGCCGCCAAAGGTGTGGAAGACGCCACGGCCAGCCCCACCTTTTCCATCATCAATGAATACCGCTTCAAAGACGGCGGAGAAAAGGAAAAGATCATTTATCACCTCGACCTGTACCGCCTGCGCAGCCTCGAAGAGGCCATCGGCACCGGCGTAGAGGATTGCCTGTACCATCCGGACGCTATTTGCTTCGTGGAATGGCCGGAGATCATCGAGCCGCTGTTACCGGCCGATACCGTATACGTGTTCCTTTCCGTAACGCCGGACCAGAAGCGCCGGTTAGTGGCGGGAAGCGCCCATCCGGGCGACCTTACGCCATCCCCGCAATAACAGCTACGGCAGTAAACAAATAATAAATGTATCTTTGAAAAAGACCTAACATTCAATTGTCTACGATATGGAGCCAAGGCAAAAACCTGTTGTGAGTGCCGGATTTACATATTCTCCGCTGGAAGAAACACTGGATATTCCACAAAAAAACTCCCGATTATTCATCGGTATTCCTAAAGAAACATCTTTCCAGGAAAGCCGTATCGCTTTAACGCCCGATGCCGTTAGCATCCTCTCCAACAATGGTCATCATATAGTGGTGGAGCATAAAGCGGGAGACGGTTCCCATTTCTATGATACGGACTACTCCGAGGCGGGCGCCGAGATCGTATACGACAAAAAGGATGTTTTCAAGGCGGACATCATCGTGAAATCCGCTCCCCTCAACGATGAAGAGATCGGGCTGCTGCACCCGCACCAGATCGTGATCTCCCCCATTCATCTGTCCGTACTCAAGGCCGACCAGCTGCAGAAGATGATGGAAAAACGCATCACCCTGCTTTCTTTCGAGAACCTGAAAGACGATTCCGGCACCTATCCCATCGTGCGCGCCATGAGCGAGATCGCGGGCGGGGCCGTGATGCTCATTGCCGGGCAATACCTCAGCAACAGCAACCGCGGCAAAGGCATTCTCCTGGGCGGCGTAACCGGCATTCCGCCGACGAAAGTGGTGATCATCGGCGCGGGGATCGTAGGGGAGTTTGCGGCGCGTACCGCCCTGGCGCTCGGATCTTCCGTAAAGGTATTCGACAACAACATCTACAAGCTGAAAAGGCTGCAAAACAATATCGGCGTAAGAGTGTTCACCTCCGTGATACAGCCGCGCGTACTGGCGGAACAGCTGCGCACGGCAGACGTGGCGGTCGGCGCATTATCTTCCCAGAGCGGGCGCACGCCCGTGGTGGTATCCGAATCCATGGTCAGCAATATGAAAGCCGGTTCCGTGATCGTGGACGTGAGCATCGACCGGGGCGGCTGCTTCGAAACCTCGGAGATCACCTCCCATGAAAATCCTGTCTTTAAAAAATATGATGTGATCCACTACTGCGTGCCGAACATCCCTTCCGGCTTTGCCGGCACCGCTTCCCAGGCCATCAGTAACGTGCTGATGCCGCTTTTGCTGGAAGCCGCGGACGACGGAGGATTTGAGAACCTGGTATGGATCAAGCGGGGCGTGCGCAACGGCATCTACCTCTATAAAGGCGCATTGACCAATTATCACCTGAGCGAGAAATTCAAACTGAAGTATACAGACCTGGAGCTGCTGCTGGCAGTGAAAGGATAACCTACATTTCCAGTTTATATCCCATAAAGTAAGCGGCCAGAATGATCGCTCCCACCACAATGCGGTAATATCCCCAGATCCTGAAGCCGAATTTTTTCAGCGTATCGATAAAGAATTTGATCGCGATCATGGCTACTACAAAAGCTACCGCATTCCCGATCAGCAACAGTTTCATGTTCTCCGCGGAGCTGGTGATCAGCTCATGGCTTTTCAGCAGCTTGTAACCTGTTACGGCCGCCATGGTAGGCACTGCCAGGAAAAAGGAAAACTCGGCCGCGGCATTGCGCGTCAGCTTCTGCTGCATACCGCCGATAATTGAAGCGGCGCTGCGGCTGACGCCCGGTATCATGGCCAGGCATTGATAAAAGCCGATGCGGATCGCCTTGAAGTAATCCATCTTTTCATCCGTATCGATCACAGGATTCTTGAACCATTTATCTACAAACAGCAGCACGATACCGCCGAGGAAAAGCGTCAATCCCACTACCTCCGGCTTTTCCAGCAGCGCATCGATCTGGTCTGCGAACAGGTAACCGAGGATGAGCGCGGGCAGCACGCCCAGGAACAGCTTGAAATAAAAAGCCGGTTTGCTGAAGTTGAAGAACTTTCTCCAGTACAGCACCACCACCGCGAGGATAGCGCCCAGCTGGATGCATACCTCGAACATTTTGGTGAACTCGTCCTCATTGATCCCCATCAGGCTGCTGACGATGATCATATGGCCGGTGGACGATACCGGCAGAAATTCCGTTAACCCTTCTACGATCGCTATGATAATGGCTTCTACGATGCTCATAATTCCTGATTACCGATTCACATAAGAAAAGCGATGATCATCTCATCGCTGTGGATCTGATTTAAAAATCTTGATAACAAAAGTCGCTACTGCTTCGGCTTGCGCATGATCGCATATACTTCCAGCACCAGTCCGATCAGTATCACGATCGGCGCCAGGGTGATACGGCGGAAGCTGTATACTTCCTTCGGATCGAAACGGGCTGCTTCATCGCCGCCACCGCCAACCATCAGGAGGAAGCCGATCACGATGATCACTACGCCGGCCAGCATCAGCTGGTAATTGGCCTTGCCGAAAAGCCCGCGTTCTTCTGTTTGTTTAATTTCTTTTGACATACTGCTGTTTTAATCAAAATCAATATAGGTCGTCCAGCTTCAGCTTCAGGTATTTCATTACTGACCGGTGCGTACTCAGCAGGGAAATGCTGATGCCGATCACAATGAGCCCGATGAACAGGAGGCTAGTCATAAAATAATCCCGCATGCCGCGAAGTCCCGGCAGCGTGGATTCCGCAAAATACATCAGAACGATCAGCCCGATAATGGCAATGACCGCGCTGATGGCGCCGTTGATAATACTCCGCACATCAAATGGCTTGGCAATGAACCACCGCGTGGCGCCCACCATCTGCATCGTCTTGATCAGGAAACGGTTGCTGAACATGGCCAGCCGGATGGTATTGTCGATCAGGAACAGCACCACCACCGCCATCAAAGCGCTGATCACCAGCATCACCAGACCAATCTGCTTCGCTTTGTCCAGCACCTCGCTCACCAGCGTGCGCTGGTAGAACAGTTCGCGGACAACGCTGCGGTTGGCAATATCATTTTCGATCACCTTCAGGCTGTCCGGATGCACATATTTCGCATATAACCGTATGTCGATGCTGGCATATAAAGGGTTAAAGCCCAGCACCGCAAAGTTTTCCTTCGGGTTCTCGGCCTTGAACTTTTCCGCCGCCATCTCCTTGGTCACATATTCTATTCTTTTGACGTAAGGCTTCACCGCCAGCGAATCCTTCAGCAACACCGCCTGTTGTTCCTTCACATTATCCCGCAGAATAACCTGCAGCTCAATGCTTTCCTTGAAATAGTCGCTCAGGTTCTTGGCGTTGATCATGAACAGGCCAAGTACCCCTAACAACAAAAGCACGAGGGTGATACCGATGATTGAATATACGTACGAAGGCTTCGATTTCTTAGCTGACGATTTCCCTGATTGAGCCATTCATCTATAGTTTATGGGCGAAAATAATAAAATTTGGGACTTATGTTTAATTTTGCCCTCCCTAACGGTAATTTAACATTATTTAGTATATTATTAGGTATGGAATATACTTTCAGGCATATAGAACAGAAATGGCAGGAGCGATGGAAAGCCTCCGGGGCTTACCGGGTGAGCAACAACAGCAGTAAACCGAAATGTTACGTGCTGGACATGTTCCCTTATCCTTCCGGGGCGGGGTTGCATGTGGGCCATCCGCTGGGCTATATCGCATCTGACATCTACGCCCGTTACAAGCGCCTCAAAGGCTTCAACGTGCTGCACCCCATGGGCTACGACGCCTTCGGGCTTCCCGCGGAGCAATACGCCCTCGAAACCGGGCAGCATCCCTCCGTTACGACAGACGAAAATATCAACGCATTCCGCGGCCAGCTGGATAATATCGGGTTCTGCTACGACTGGGAACGCGAGATCCGCACCAGCGACCCGGGCTATTATAAATGGACGCAGCATATCTTTTTGCAGCTGTTCGACAGCTGGTACAACCGCCACGCCGGAAAGGCCGAGCGCATTGACGTGCTGGTGCGCATCTTCGAGCAGGACGGCAACCTCCATCACGAATGCCCCGGCGACCGCAGCATCCGCTTCAGCGCCGATACCTGGAACGAATATTCCTATGAGGAACAGCAAAACGTGCTCATGGAATACCGCCTGGGCTACCTCGCCTATGCCGAAGTGAACTGGTGCCCCGCCCTCGGCACGGTGCTCGCCAACGACGAAGTGATCAACGGCGTGAGTGAACGCGGTGGGCATCCCGTGATCAAAAAGAAAATGCGCCAGTGGTTCCTGCGCATCACCGAATATGCGGACCGTCTGCTGCAGGGCCTCGATGCCGTGCAGTTCAGCGAGGCCATGAAAGACATGCAGCGCAACTGGATCGGCAAGAGCCAGGGCGCGGAGATCAAGTTCAACATCGCCGGCTCCATGGAAAGCATCGTGGTGTATACGACCCGTCCCGATACGATCTTTGGCGTGGACTTCATGGTGCTGGCGCCAGAGCACGAGCTGGTAGACGGCATCACCACCAATGAACAGAGCGAAGCCGTCAATGCTTACAAGGAATATGTACAAAGCCGCTCCGAACGCGAGCGCATGGCCGAAGTGAAACAGATCACCGGTTGCTTTACCGGCGCATATGCCGTGAATCCCTTCGACGGGCGCAAGATACCCGTATGGATATCCGAATATGTGCTGGCGGGCTATGGCACCGGCGCCATCATGGCAGTGCCCTGCGGTGATCAGCGCGATTTCAACTTCGCCAACCATTTTTCCATTCCCATCACCAACATCCTCGGACAAGCTTTTTCCGGCGATGAAGCCAATCCCACCAAGGAAGGCAAGCTGTTCAACAGCGATTTCATCACCGGCATGGAAATGAAAGACGCCTCCGAAGCGGTGATGTTGAAAATAGAAAGCCTGGGCATCGGCAAAAGGCAGATCAACTACAAGATGCGCGACGCGGGCTTCAGCCGCCAGCGCTACTGGGGCGAACCTTTCCCGATCGTCTACCGCAACGGCATTCCCGAAGCGATGAACGAAGCAGACCTGCCGCTGGAACTTCCCTTTGTGGAACATTACAAGCAGGGTGAAGATGGTGAAGGGCCGCTCGCTACTATCACCGACTGGGTGAACCTACCCTCGGACAACGGCACCTCCCTCCGCCGGGAAACCAATACCATGCCCGGTTACGCCGGCAGCAGCTGGTACTTCCTCCGGTATATGGACCCGCATAACGGGGACACTTTCTGCGACCGCAGGATCTCCGATTACTGGGGACAGGTGGACCTTTACATCGGCGGCACGGAACATGCCGTGGGACATCTGCTGTATTCCCGCATGTGGACCAAAGTGTTGTACGATCTCGGTTATATCGGCTTTGATGAACCGTATAAAAAGCTGGTGAACCAGGGCATGATCACGGGCAGCTCCCGCCTGGTGTACCGCGTGCGCGGCACCAACCAGTTCGTGTCCGCCGGCCTCCGCGCGCAATATGACACAGACGAGCTGCATGTGGACGTGAACATCGTGGACGGCGTAGAGCTGGACATCGAAGCATTCAAAAAATGGCGCATCGATTTTGCGAACGCCCAGTTCATTCTCGAAGACGGCAAATACATCTGCGGAACGCTCGTGGAAAAAATGAGCAAACGCCTTTTCAATACCGTAAATCCCGATGTGCTCGTGGAGAAGTTCGGCGCCGATACCTTCCGGATGTACGAGATGTTCCTCGGGCCGGTAGAGCAAAGCAAGCCCTGGGAAACCAAAGGCATTGAAGGCGTGCACCGCTTCCTCAAAAAACTCTGGCGCCTGTTCGCGGACGAGCAGAAAGGACTGATCGTGACCACCGCGGCGCCCACAGCCGACGAGCTGAAAACGCTGCACAAGACCATCCGCAAGATCGATGACGATTGCGACAGGCTTTCTTTCAATACCGCTGTGAGCAGCTTCATGGTGTGCGTGAATGAGCTGATAGAGCTTAAATGCAACAAGAAAGCCATCCTGGAGCAACTGCTCGTTCTCCTCACGCCCTTCGCACCGCATGTCTGCGAAGAGCTGTGGGAAACGATCGGCAACAAAGGCTCTATCCTCGATGCGGCATTCCCGGTGTTCGAAGAAAAATACGTGACCGAAAGCACGAAGGAATACCCCGTGTCCGTGAACGGCAAGCTGCGCACCACCATCAAAATCTCGCTGGACGCATCTTCTGATGAAGTGGAAAAGATCGCATTGTCCAACGAAGTGATCCAGAAGTGGCTCGAAGGAAAAGACCCGAAGAAAGTGATCTTCGTGAAAGGAAAGATGATCAACGTGGTGATCTGATTTTTTATGATATAAGCAAAGCGGCTGCTACCTTTTGAAGTGCTCCAAAAGCCAACCATCTTTTGGCGCTTCTTTCCGGTGCAGCCGCTTTGCTATGTACAGTTCCCGGATTTATTACGCCGTCATATGCTCCTTGACAAATCTTTTCCCCATGCCCCCGCGTTCCCCCCGCTTTATCCGCATTTTGGATGAAAGGTTTCCGCAAGCCGCATTTCTGTATTAATTTCCGTCTGAAATCAACAAAATTCAGCCGCCATATGAGAACAATCCTTACCGGCCTGCTGGCCGCAGCCCTTTCCCTGCCAACCAGCGCCCAACCTTCCTCCGAAGCTTATTTCACCACTTATCCCACCCTGACGCCCGACGGAAAGACGGTTATTTTCAGCTTTGAGGGCGACCTGTGGAAAGCGGACGTACAAAACCCGCACGCCACCCGCCTCACCGCCATGCCGGGCAATGAAACGCTCGCAAAGGTATCTCCCGACGGAAAGTGGATCGCCTTTACCGCCACCCAGTTCGGGAATGCCGACATCTTCCTCATTCCCATCGATGGCGGGGAAGTGAAGCAACTCACCATGCACGAGGCTTCAGACCAGGTAGAGTCCTGGAGCTGGGACTCAAAGCAGATCTACTTCACCTCCTCCCGCGGCGGCAATGCCACCAGCTATAAAGTGGGACTGAACGGCGGTACGCCCGTGCAGGTGTTCAATCATTACTTCAATCTCATTCACAATATCGTGGAACACCCCACTACCGGCGAGCTGTTCTTCAACGATACCTGGGAAAGCAGCTTCGCCGCCAACCGCAAGCGCTACAAGGGCGATTTCAACCCGGACATCCAGTCTTACATCCCCGCGTCCAAAACGTACAAGAAGTACACGGATTACCGCGGCAAGGACATGTGGACGACCATCGATCGCAAAGGCAACATCTACTTCGTGTCCGACGAAGAGAACGGAGAATACAATCTCTACACCTTCAGCAACGGCCAGAAGAAGGCGCTTACCAAATTCCCGACCTCCATCAAACGCCCCTTTGCCAATGCTGACGGCGGCAAAGTGGTCTTCGAAAAGGATTACCAGGTCTGGCTGTATGATGTTGCCACCGGCAAATCCGGGAAGCTGGCCATCAAGCTTTTCCGCAATCCTGTGCTGCCGAAGGAGCAGGACTTTGAAGTAGCCGGCAAGATCTCCAACTTCGACGTATCGCCGGATGGCAAGAAACTGACTTTCATTTCCCGCGGCGAGCTGTTCGTTTCGGACATAGAAGGCAAGTTCATCCGCCAGATACCCCGCCCCTCAGAACGCGCGGTGGAAGTGCACTGGCTCTCCGACAACCGTACCCTGCTTTACAACGAAACGGTAGATGGCTACCTGAACTGGTTCACCATAGCGGCAGACGGCAAAGGCACTCCCAAACAGCTGACGAAAGACAAGCGCAACAACCGCGAACTGGCCGTTAACAAAGACAGAACGCAGGGCATATACCTCAGCGGCCGTGACGAAGTACGGGCGATAGACCTTAAAACGCTGGATTCCAAAACCATCGTAAAAGACGAGATATGGGCATTCCAGAATGCCACGCCCGGCTTTTCTCCCGACGGTGAATCCGTTGTATTCACCGCTTACCGCAACTTTGAGCAGGACATACTGGTGCACAACCTGAAAAAGAATACCACCATCAACCTGACCAATACCGGCGTTACGGAGACCTACCCCTACTGGTCCCCGGACGGGAAATACATCTATTTCACTTCTTCCCGCACCAAACCAGCTTATCCCTTTGGCCTGCAGAATCCGAAGATCTACCGCATAGCGCTGGACAAATTCGATGATCCCTTCCGTGCCGACAAGTTCGACGAGCTCTTCAAAAAGGAAGAGAAGAAGGAAGAAAAAAAGGATGACAAAAAAGACGATAAAAAGCCCGCCGATAAAAAAGCGCCAGAGCCCGTGAACATCAACACTGCGAAGATCATGGACAGGATCGAACAGATCTCTCCTTCCTTCGGTTCACAATACGGCCCGGTGTTCATCCAGCAGAAAGGCGACAAAAGCAGCGTGTACTTCATCTCCAATCATACCGACGGAAGGCCCGCGCTGTGGAAGACCACACTGGAACCTTTCGAAGCGCAGAAGACCGACAAGATCAACGGCACAGACGGCGGCGGCGGATCAGACATCCGGGAAGTGGAGGGCAAGCTCTATGTACTGATCAACGGCAACATCCACAAGCTGAACCCGGACGCCAACAAGGTGGACAAGATCGACATCAACCAGAACTTCTACCGCAACCTCCGCACGGAGTTCGAACAGATCTTCCATGAAACCTGGGCAAATGTGGAAGAGAACTTCTACAACGCTGAATTTCATGGCGCCAACTGGGGCAAGCTCCGCGACCAGTATGCGCGTTTCATCCCGTATGTGAACACCCGGGCGGATCTCCGCATCCTGGTGAACGATATGCTCGGCGAGCTGAACTCCTCACACCTCGGCTTTTCCTCTTCCGGCGACGAGGAAAAGATCAACCTCAGCTACCGCACCATGGAAACGGGCATCCTCTTCGACCAGCAAAATCCTTATACGGTGTCCCGCATCGTTTCCGGCAGCAATGCGGACAAGCTGGACGTAGATGTGCGCGCCGGTGATGTGCTCACTAAAGTGAACGGCGAAACCGTTGATAAATCACTTTGCCGCGATCAGTATTTTACCCGTCCCTCCTTTGAAAGAGAGATCACACTGACGTTCGAGCGGAACGGCAAGCCATACGATGTAAGGCTGCACCCGCAAAGCTATGGCGCACTTGGCGGGCAGCTGTACGATGAATGGATCGCGTCCAACGAATCGCGTGTGGACAAGCTCGGTAGTAACCGGATCGCCTATACGCACATGAAGAACATGGGCACGGGCGAACTGGAAAAATTCCTGATAGACATGGCGGCGAAGCTCGGCAGCAAGGACGCGCTCATCCTCGACCTCCGCTACAACACCGGCGGCAACGTGCATGATGAAGTGCTGAAATTCCTCTCCCAAAGACCTTACCTGCAATGGCAATACCGCGGCGGCAAATTATCCCCGCAACCCAACTTCGCGCCGTCAGGCAAACCCATCGTGCTGCTGATCAACGAGCAATCGCTCAGCGACGCGGAAATGACGGCTGCCGGCTTCAAAGCGCTGAAGCTGGGCAAGATCATCGGCACGGAATCTTACCGCTGGATCATCTTCACCTCCGGTAAAGGTCTGGTAGACGGATCTTTCTACCGCCTGCCTTCCTGGGGATGCTATACCCTCGATGGCAAGAACCTGGAAAAAGAAGGCGTAGCACCAGACATCTACGTAAAAACTTCTTTCACAGACCGCCTGGAAGATAAAGACCCGCAACTGGAAAGGGCCGTACAGGAAATTATGAAAGAACTGAAATAAACTTTACGCCCGTACTTTGTCCGTTCCCGCGGCCGAAGTACGGGCATATTTTTGCCCGCCCGCATCTGCACCGCTCTGCCCCTCCTATTTCCCTCAAAGCACAGCGCAGCCCACAGCTTTCCCTTTCATGAAAGCCTCCAGCTCCTCTCCTCCCACTTCCATATTCCGCAATATATTGCTGACCACAAACTCCGGCACCGGCTCAAATCCGATCCGCAGCATTACCGGCCGCAGCCGGTCTTCCCGCGTCCATAGCTCATGCCCCGCATGCACAAACCCGAACTGGTATTCCTTCTCCAACAGGAATGCGCGTAGCGCATCCAACGGGATGTTGGACAAATTCATCAAACGCATATGTCTGCTGATTTAGGTTAACTTATATGCCTCCCGGCAGATCTACCGTGCACGAAATATGATAAATGCCCGTTCCGCTCCGGATGCAGTCGAAAACATCTGTCATATCGCTATGCCGGAAAACCGGCGGATACATCACAGGCGGGTCCATCACCCAGCCGCACCGTTGCAGGTCTTCCACCAGCTGCCCCGACCGCAGGGCGCGCTCAAAATAAAAGTTCATCATCACCTGCAGCGACTGCTTTGCTTCCTGCCTGCCGGGACCGTAGCCGGATACGCCCAGCGCAGGAATATAAGCATGGAAACACGAACGCTCGTCCCGGAAAAGAACGCCCCGCAAATGCAGGCGCCCGCAGGAATAATAACCCGTTTCTTCTATCCCGGTGACCGTTGCCATAAACATGCATTTTCATCGTTCCAAAACTAAGTGGAAAGCGTACAAAAACAATTAAATAACATGAAAAATATCTCGGAATTAGGCAACTTCGTATCACTTTTAGAATATAAAATTTCTAACTTGGACTTCTATGAAAAAGAACACTATTGCATTACTGTTTTGTTTCTTCACCACAATCGCAGCCATGGCACAGGATAACAGCCTGCAGGTGATGACATTCAACATCCGGTACAACAACGCGCGCGACAGCGTCAACGCCTGGCCCAACCGGGTAGACAAAGTAGCGTCGCAGATACTTTTTCACCAGCCGCAGATACTGGGCGTACAGGAAGCACTGTGGGACCAGATGCAGGACCTTCAGCAAGCCCTTCCGCAATATAAATTTGTAGGCGTTGGCCGCGACGATGGCGATAAAAAAGGAGAATTTTCCGCCATTTTTTATGATACCACCCGCATTCAGCTGCTCGACAGCAAAACCTTCTGGCTGTCCGAAACGCCGGAAGTAGCCGGCAGCAAGGGATGGGATGCGGCCATCTGCCGCATCGTAACATATGCCCGCTTTCGCGACCGCAAAAACCGCAAAGAGTTCTATCATTTCAATACGCACTTCGACCATATCGGTAAAGAAGCGCGCCGGCAAAGCGCCAAACTGCTGCTGCAGCGCGTACACCAGATCTCCGGCAAAACGCCCGCCGTTATCACCGGCGATTTCAACGCCAGGCCAAGCGACGAGCCGATCCGCATCATCCTGGACGAAAAAGATCCCCTGCACCTGCAAGACAGCAAGGCGCTGAGCAAAACACCGCATTACGGTCCGCATAGCACCTTCAACAGCTTCAAAGCGCATGAGACCGGCGACCAGCCGATCGATTATATTTTCCTGAAAGGCAAATGGGACGTGTGGCAGCATGCCTGCATCACGCAGACCTGGATGGGATTGTTCGCCTCCGATCACTTTGCGCAGCTCGCGAAGCTGACCTTCGCGAAATAACCGGTTTTACATCGCCATAAAAAGGCGCTGTCAAAAGTAAATGCAACCATGCCTGCTTTTGACAGCGCCTTTTTTGCGCTTGCAAATGAATAACGAACGGCTTATTCCTCCTCTTTCTTTATCCGCACCGGCGTATCCTTTCCGCTCACAATACTTTTAGCGCTGACGGCGATCGCTTCAATAATATCCGCGATATTCTGCATGTCCAGGCTCTCCACTTCATCATTCACGCTGTGATACAAGCTGTCCTTATCGATCTGCGTGGTGGAAATGGTGTGCGCCGGTACGCCCAGCCGCGCCAGGGTAGCGTTATCGGAGCGATAGAACAAACGTTGTTCGGGATAAGGATCGGGGTGGAACTGAAAGCTGGAGCCTTCGAGGTTCTGCTGTAATATCTTTCCGAAATCGGATCTTTCAAAACCGGTGATGAACGCACTGTTGCGGCCGAACTTCGATTCCTTTCCGATCATCTCGATGTTGAACATCGCCACGATCTGCTCCGGGTTCAGCTGTTGCGAAAAAAAGCGCGAGCCGAAGCCGCCGATCTCCTCCGCCGTAAATGCGGCGAAGATGAGGGAACGCTCCGGCGGATGCTGCTTAAAATATTCCGCGAGCAGGATCACCGCCGTAATGCCCGATGCATCATCATCCGCGCCGTTCGCGATGCTATCGCCTTCCACCGCCTTCCGGATACCGATATGATCGTAATGCCCTGAAAAGATCACATATTCGTCCGGCTGGCTGCTGCCTTTGATCATCCCCGCCACATTATGCAGAAAACGCGGCTCTTCTCCTTCTTTAATGGAGTCCAGTGCCCGCACCTGCCGCCCTACCGTGGCGAAGCGCTGCCGGAAATCTTTCTGGCCGGGAAGCGGTTCCAGGCCGATGAATGTGAACTCCTGTTCGATAAATACGGACGCTTTTTCAATGCCGGGGGAATAGGTGGCCCGGCCCTGCATGTCATCGTCCGCAAGAATGGAAATGATACGTTTGACTTCGGCTTCGCCGATCTGTTGGGCTTTTATGGGTAACATGCCTGTCAGCAGCAGGCAAAACAGGCTGATCGCTTTACATTTCATGGCAGATTCAGATTTCGTTAAAAATAATCGATTACTTTTGGTTTTGAAAGGAGATCTAATGTCCAATTCCAACATAAGACCAGATGAGAACCGGCTGAGCGCCGCGGAGAAGGAGTTCGAAAACAGCATCCGCCCGAAAGAGATCATTGATTTTTCGGGGCAGGACCAGATCATAGAGAACCTGAAAGTCTTTATCAAAGCGGCGAAGCTCCGCGGTGAGGCGCTGGACCATATTCTTTTCCACGGGCCTCCGGGGCTGGGAAAGACCACGCTGTCGCGCATCGTGGCCAACGAGCTGGGCGTGAATATCAAGGAGACTTCCGGGCCGGTGATCGAAAAGCCCGGCGACCTGGCGGGCCTGCTCACCAACCTGGAAGAGAAAGACGTGCTGTTCGTAGACGAAATTCACCGGCTGAGCACCCTCGTGGAAGAATACCTGTATTCCGCCATGGAAGATTACCGCATCGATATCATGATCGACTCGGGACCGAACGCGCGCTCCGTGCAGATCAACCTGCAACCCTTCACGCTGGTGGGCGCCACTACCCGCTCCGGCCTGCTGACGGCGCCGCTGCTGAGCCGCTTCGGCATCAAATCCCGCCTGGAATATTATTCTTCAGCCGTACTGCAAAAGATCATCTGGCGGGCGGCGGGGCTCCTCGGCACCAAGATCACGTCCGACGCCGCGGCGGAAATAGCACGCCGCTCCCGCGGCACACCGCGTATCGCCAACGGCCTGCTGCGCCGGGTGCGCGACTTCGCACAGGTGATGGGCAACGGCGTGATAGACATGGGCATTGCTGAGTTCAGCCTGAAAGCATTGAGCGTGGATGAATATGGACTGGATGAAATGGACAACCGCATCCTGAACGTGATCATCGACAACTTTAAAGGCGGCCCGGTGGGGCTTACCACTATCGCTACCGCCGTGGGCGAAGAGCCCGGCACGCTGGAAGAAGTGTACGAGCCGTTCCTCATTCAGGAAGGCTTTATCAAACGGACGCCGCGGGGAAGGGAAGTGACGGAAAAAGCATATAAGCATTTGGGGAAAACGCCATTGAAAGGGCCGAACATGTTGTTCTGACGCATAAAAAAAGGGGCTTGCGCCCCTTTTCCATCTAATCTTTTACAACCAGCCTGAACCCGTTGCCGTGAATGTTCACGATCTCGATATTGGGATCTTCTTTCAGGTATTTTCTCAGTTTGGCGATATACACGTCCATACTGCGGCCATTAAAATAGGTATCGCTGCCCCAGATCTTCTTCAGCGCCACTTCACGGGGCAACAGATCGTTCTTATGCTCGCAGAGCATATGCAGCAGCTCGTTCTCTTTCGGGGAGAGGGTGCTGGAATCGCCGCCCTTGGTGAGCGTGCGCAGGCGGGAGTTGAAGTGGTATTGCCCGATCTTGAATTCGAACTGCTCTTCCTCCTTGTTGTTCAGCTCCTGGTTCCTTTTCAGGATGGCTTTGATCTTCAGCAGCAGCAGCTCGCTGTCGAACGGTTTGGAAATATAATCGTCCGCTCCCAGTTTATATCCCTGGATGATGTCTTCCTTCATGGTCTTGGCAGACAGGAAGAAAAGGGGAATGTCCGGGTCCACATCGCGGATCTCTTCCGCGAGCTTGAAGCCGTCCATATTCGGCATCATGATGTCCAGCAGGCAGATATCGAATTTATCCCTGCGGAAAGCGGCCAGCGCAAGAATGCCATCGCGGCACAGCTCCACGTCATAGTCGTTCAGCTCCAGGTAATTCTTGAGCACCATACCAAGGTTGGTATCGTCTTCTGCCAGCAGTATCTTGGGTTTGCGTTCTTCCATAATTACAAATATAACTTATCTTTTCTTTATGAGGGATGAGAGGCTGTGGCGCAGGTTGGAGTACTCCACCATGTCCACTTTGATGCTTCCTACGGAAATGGGGCTGTCCACCCGCAGCGGTATCTTGTTACCGTCGTCGCTGACCCATACGGACATTTGCTCCCCGCCTTCAAAGATGGTGCCTTTGATGAGCAGCGGCTTGAACTTGATGGCGCGGAACTTCCCGTAGCGGGTGTCTACCTGTTCTTTGCCGATGTAACGGATGTAGATGTTGTAGACTTCATCGTCGAGGAACATGGCGAAGGGTATTTTGTCCCCCGGCTTGTATTTGGAAAAGTCGATGTTCCGGGCGTAGTAAATGGCGCTGATCACGTCCTGTATGCAGTCCGGCACCTTGAAAGTACCGTTGGTGCTGGTGGCGGTGCCGGCTTCGCGGTTAAAGCCCACATTATTGTAGATCTTGTGCCCGCCTTCGCTGACGTTGCGGATGAAGCGGATGGGCAGCAGGGTGGCCGTATCGATGTAGCTTTCATAGCGGTCGCGCACTTTGAAGATCCAGTCGTACGTCCGGAACGTGCGCCCGTCCCCTACCACGTGATAGGCGTCACGGCCGCCGTATCTTTCCAGTTTGCTGGTGAAAACGGCTTCGCCGGCGCCCACGAAAACGGCGCCGAGGTTATAGTACACTTTATATGTGATGGATTCACCGGCGTGGAAGCTCGTATTGGTGATGCCACAGAAATTATCTTGTGCTGAGGATCGTACGGTCGTGGCTAACACGATAAGTAATAGTAGAAAATGCCTCATCGATCGATCTATTTATCCTTGAAAATTTTAACGCCCAGGAGCAGTATGCTGCCTATTACCGCCGGAAGCACCAGGTTGATCAACCAGATAGCCACTGTTCCGGCCACGATCCCTGCGGTATTCGCGCTCAGGAGGCCCAGGAAGTAAATGCTGACCTGGCCCCGGAGCCCCAGTTCCGCGATGGCGATAGTGGGTACCAGCGCCATCACAAGGTAGATCACATTGATCATAAAGAACCCCTGCCACCATACGAAAGTCACGCCCAGCGCGTATAGCAAAATCAAATACTGTGCCGTAAACACCATATAGCGCACCGTGCTCAGCAGCAGCAATTTCCGCAACTGTGGCGGGGAATAGCGTGCGATGATCTGGATGAACACCTTCAGTTTCCGCAGAAAGGGAACCTTTTCAAAAACCGCTACAATGATCTGTAGCCGAAAATAAAGTATTAGGATGAAGGTGCAAATGACTATCAATATTCCTAACAATAATTTCTCCCAGAAGTTCGGGGCAAAATAACTGTCGGCCTTCACCAGCTGGAAATTATTAATATAATAGATCAGGCCGGCCAGGCCAAAAACAGCGGTCACGATCAGCTGGCTGTAGCTCCCCACGATGGTGGCGGCAATGGCTTTCAGCTTGTTCCGGTTCTCGAGGTAGAGGATGCGGCCGCCGTATTCCCCGATCCGGTTGGGCGTGTTCACGGAGAGGGTCACGCCGCTGAGAATGGCGCTGAATGCCCGCAGGAAAGGCACTTCTTCCAGCGGCGCCACCAGCAGCTGCCATTTGCGCGCCTCCAGGCCCCAGTTGATGAACATCATGCCGATAACGAGCAACAAAAGCAGCAATCCTCTTTCCAGGATGGTGGTTTGCATATGCGCCAGCGCGGCGGGCAGGTTTTGCTGATGCACAAGCTGTTGGTAGATCGCATAGGTTAACCAGATGAAGAGGGCGCCGCCCAGCACGTAATTGAGGATTATTTTGGTACTTTTGTTCAGACGTACAGATTTTGGCAAAAATAACCTCCGCTTGGCAAACAATTCAAAAATAATTCTTGGCATCGATCCCGGAACGATCATCATGGGATACGGACTGATCGCCGTGAAGGGACAGCAGGTAACGATCGTGGAGATGGACGTGCTCAAGCTCAATCCGCAGAAAGACCACTATGAAAGACTGCAGTTGATCCACCAGCGGGTGAACGAACTGATCCGCAAGCACAAACCCGTCAGCTGCGCCATTGAAGCCCCCTTCTTCGGCAAGAACGTACAAAGCATGCTCAAGCTCGGGCGCGCGCAGGGCGTAGCCATCGCCAGCGCCATGCAGGCCGGGGTGATGGTAGCGGAATATTCCCCCAAGAAAGTAAAGCAGTCCATCACCGGCAACGGCAGCGCCAACAAGGAGCAGGTATGGCAGATGTTGCAGCGTATCCTGCACTTTTCCGAGCAACCGCAATACCTCGATGCCACAGACGCTCTGGCTGTAGCCGTCTGCCACCACTTCCAGGAAAGCAGCCCGTTTGCAACCACAGGCAAATCAAAAGGATGGGAGAAGTTCCTCCAGCAACACCCCGAACGGCTTGCGAAGTAGGAAGATCAATTGAACAAATAGAGTATGACGGCTGTTTGTTAATTGAGAAAATGTACTTATTTTGAACTTAATTATGGCTGACGCGCTACAACTGTACCTAAATTATGCGCATTTATCTATATGAAGATCAATCATTTATCACCCCTAATTTTTTCGTAGATGGATACGAAGGCTAGAATTTTACTAGTGGAGGATGATTATAACCTGGGTGCAATAACCAAAAAGCGGTTGGAAGAATCCGGATACGAGGTGACCCATTGCTCTGATGGCGATATTGCCTGGAAGCAGTTCCAGAAAAGCCTTTTCGACATATGCCTGCTGGATGTGGTCATGCCAAAGAAAAATGGCTTCGAGCTGGCTAAGCAGATAAGGCAGAAAAACGACCTGATCCCCATTTTATTTCTGACCTCCAAATCGGAGGATGAAGACAAGATCAGCGGCTTCAAGCACGGAGCGGACGATTATGTCACCAAACCCTTCAGCATGCAGGAGCTGCTGCTGCGCATCGAAGTATTCCTGAAACGCACCCGCCCGCTGAACGCGGATAAACGGGCTACGTTCACCGTGGGCAAGACCACCTTTGATTACGGGGAGCTCAAGCTGACGGACAAAAATGGCAAACTGAAAGCCACCCTTACACAAAAGGAGGCCGACCTGCTGAAATTCTTCTGTGAGAACGCTAACAAAACCCTCAAGCGCGAGGAGATCCTTTATCACGTATGGGGAAAAGACGACTATTTCCTCGGACGCAGTATGGACGTGTTCATCACCAAGATCAGAAAGCACTTCAGTGACGATAAAGACGTGAAGCTCGAAACGCTCCACGGCATCGGGTTCAAATTCTACGTGTCTACGTTATAATCCTGCCACGATACTTTCCTGCACTTCCCTGAATTCCTCCGGCGACAGCTTCAGCTTGGGGCGGGTAAAATTCAGATCGTCCGCGGAATTGACGGGTACCAGGTGCATATGGGCATGCGGTACTTCCAGACCCACAACGCTGATCCCTACACGATTGCAAGGAATTACCCTTTCTATCGCCTGCGCGATCGGCTTGGCGAACACCAGCCATTCCCGCAGCAGATCGTCTTCCAAATCAAAGAATTTATCAATTTCCACTTTGGGCACGATCAGCGTATGCCCTTTCACCAACGGGAAAATATCGAGGAAAGCGTAAAAAAGTTCGTTCTCCGCAATGCGGTAGCTCGGGATGTCACCTTTAATGATCTTGGAAAAGATAGTCATGGTCAATACAGTTAGAACTGGGTGATGAAAAACAAAAGGCTCCTGACGGAGCCTCCTGCCGTATACTTACGCTTCGGCTTACACCGTAATATTGTCTATCTTAAACTTCATTTTGCCATTGGGAGCATGCACATCGGCTACTTCGCCCACCTGCTTGCCAAGCAGACCTTTGCCGATCGGGGAGGTCACGGAGATCTTGCCGGCTTTCAGATCGGCTTCCTGTTCTGATACCAGCTGATAGGTAAACGTTTTTTTATTCGCAACGTTCGTGATCGTCACTTTACAGAGAATAGATACTTTGGAGGTGTCGATGGAATCCGCCTCCACTACCCTGGCAGTAGCAATGGCATTCTCCAGTACAGCGATCTTTGCTTCATGAAGGCCCTGTGCCTCTTTAGCCGCATCATATTCCGCGTTCTCCTTCAAATCCCCCTTTTCGCGGGCTTCGGAAATAGCTTTGGCGATCTCGGCCCTGCCTTTTGTTTTGAGTTGCGTAAGCTCGTCCCTCATCTGTTCAAGGGTTTCCTTGGTTACATAATTGACGCCAGACATAACCTGAATGATTTAGTATAAAGAAAAAAAAATTAACGCCCCCGCTTTCGCAAAGACGTCATTAAGTGTGATGATTGCAAATATAACCTTTTTTTCTCCCGGAGGAAAGCCTTACTCACATTTTAAAAAGCATAATCTATATGCTGTTAAATATTCAGTTTTCGCAGCACATATTCCGCCATTTTGATGCTCGCTTCATGCGAATATCCGGCAATATGGGGCGTGAGCACCACACGGTGGTCCCGCAGCAGGAAATCAAACTGCGCCCGTTCCGTGGCGTTGAAGGTTTCCAGCTTTTCATTTTCCAGCACGTCCAGGCAGGCGCCGCGGACGCTCCCCGCTTCAATGGCCGCAATGAGGTCAGCTGTGTTGACTACTTTGCCGCGGGAAGTATTGATAAAGTAAACAGGTTTGTGGAAGGATGAAAAAAAACTGCTGCCCGCCAGGTGCCGCGTTTCTTCCGTCAGCGGCAGGTGGGTGCTGACGATATCGGCTTCCGCGAAGATCCGCTCCATGGTTGTTTCCTCCACGAGATCATTACCATAGCCCTGTTTGTATTTATCGAACGCCAGGATGCGCATATCGAAGCCGCGGAGCTTGCGCGCAAAGGCGCTCCCTGTGTGACCGTAGCCGATGATGCCCAGCGTCAGCCCGCCCAGCTCATACGCGCGGTTGCCGTCCCGCTCCCAGATACCTTCGCGCAGTTCCAGGTTGCTTTTGAGCAGGTTGTGCAGCAGCATGATGAGCATGCCCACGGCCTGCTCGCCGACGGTATCGCGGTTGCCTTCGGGACTGCTGGCGCAGCGGATGCCTTTGCTTTCGGCATACGCCACATCTATCAGCTCCATACCGGAACCGAGCCTGCCGATCCACATCAGTTGCGCGGCGCGGTCTATCATCGCTTTATCTACTTTAATGCGGGTGGTAACAATGAGACCGGTACAATCGTGGACCTCCGCCATAACGCCATCGTAGGTGATGGACGGCTGATAACTGACGGTGTATCCTTTTGCTTCCAGTTGATCGATCAGATATGGGTGTACTTTGGCGGTGATTAAAACTTTCTGGCTCATAACATATGTTCGGTCAGGGCTGCGAAGTCCGCTACAGTCAGCTCTTCCGCCCTCTTTGTAAATATCGGTTCCTGTAAAAATGTTTTATCGAAAAATCCTTTCAGCGGGTTGCGCAATTGCTTGCGGCGCTGGCCGAACGCGGTTTTCACGAGCAACGTAAATTTCTTTTCGCTTTTAACGGGCAGCGGCGATGCCAGCCGCGTCAGCCGGATAACGGCGGATTTCACCTTGGGCGGCGGGTTGAAGCAATCCTCATGCACTTCAAACAGATACTCCACATCGTAGAACCGCTGCAGGAATACGCTCAGGATGCCATAATCCTTGTTGCCGTGTTTCGCCGCAATGCGCAGCGCCACTTCTTTCTGGAACATGCCTACCACCACCGGCACCTGTTCTTTCCAGTCCAGGATGCGGAACATGATCTGGGTGGAGATGTTGTAGGGGAAATTACCGATCACGGCAAACTCGCCCTGGTAGGGCGCCTGCATGTCCAGGAAGCTCTCGTTGATGAGCTTTCCGCGGATAGCGGGAAAGGTATGTTCCAGGTACTGCACTTTTTCCGTATCCAGCTCCACGGCCTTGAAGGTGATGCCGGGCAGCTCCAGCAGGTATTTGGTGATGGCGCCCGCGCCGGGCCCTACTTCGAGCACCTGCGCGCCGGCAGCCACCGGCAATGCCTCCACGATCTTTCTGCAAATGTTCTCGTCTTTGAGAAAATGCTGTCCCAGTGACTTTTTTAGCGTATACATCCGGTAGAATAAAGCGCAAAATTAAGGAATAGTCCCCAGTTTGCGGCTGCTCCATCATCTGTCAACTATAACCCGTATATTTGTCAGATACATTTTATACTGGAAATAGCATGAGTACTGCCACCCATACGCACCGGCCCGTGATCGGGATCACGGTGGGCGATCTGAACAGCATCGGAACGGAGATCATCATCAAAACCTTCGCGGACAACCGTATGCTGGAATTGTGTACCCCGGTGATCTTCGCATCCAATAAAACGATCAACTTCTACCGGAAGCTGCTCAACGAGAACAACTTCAATTACCAGAGCATAAAAGATTTTACACGCCTGAACCCCAAGCAGGTGAGCGTTTTCAACTGCTGGGAAGAGGAAGTGCAGATCATGCCGGGCACGCTCAATGAAACCGGCGGCAAATATGCGGCGCGCTCACTGGCCGTAGCCATCGAATGCCTGCGCGACAAACAGGTGGAAGGACTGGTTACCGCACCGATCCACAAGAAGAACATCCAGAGCGCGGACTTCAATTTCACCGGCCACACGCCCTACCTGCAGCAAGCCTTCAACAGCAAGGACGTGCTCATGTTCATGACCGCGGAAAACATGCGCGTGGGCCTGCTCACCGAGCATGTGCCGGTGGCGGAGATCACGAAATACGTTACCAAAGAAAATATTCTCAGCAAGCTGGCCATCATGCGCGATAGCCTTATTAAGGATTTCGGGATCGATAACCCGCGTATTGCGGTACTGGGACTGAACCCCCACGCCGGCGACGAAGGGCTGATCGGTGATGAGGAAAGCAAACATATCACGCCCGCTATCCGGCAGGCGAAACATCAGGGAACGTTGTGCTTCGGGCCTTACAGCGCCGATGCGTTCTTTGCCCGTGAAATGTACCGCCGGTTCGACGGGGTGCTGGCCATGTACCACGACCAGGGGCTGATCCCTTTCAAATCCCTCGCCATCGGCGAAGGCATCAACTATACGGCCGGACTTCCCATCGTGCGCACGTCACCGGACCACGGCACCGCGTTTGACATCGCAGGCAAGAACACCGCGGACGAATCTTCCTTCCGCCAGGCTATCTACACCTGCATCGACATCATTGCGCGGCGCAAGCAATACGCGGAAAATACGCGGAACCCGCTGAAGAAATCGGAACTGGCATCCGAAGGAATCTAAAGATAGAACGCCATCATTTCTATCAACCCTTCCCCTTCTTCATAGAACAGCTCATTGCGCCCGTTCAGCTTGAACTCCGCGCTCTTCATGGAATCCACGCCCACCACATCTCCGTGCAGCGATGCTATGGCGCTGAACATCTGTTCGCGGCTATACGTTTGTATCGCTTTGCCGGTCATCGATTCCACCTGCTGCTTTGTGGAATGGAACAGCGGCAGCGCCGAATGCGGTATTGCATATTCCGGTAACAGGTAATCCATCAGCACAATATTCGTTTTATTCGGCGTGGAGAAGGTCTGCATGAGATCGATAAAATTCTCTTCAGAGAGATAATGCACGATCCCTTCAAACACAATGATGGTGGGCCTTCCGGAGGAATACCCCGCATCCCGGAGGCGATGCTCCAGATGCAGGGTATCCGTTATATCCGCCTGAATAAAATGAACCGGAGGCTCATCCGGCAACAAACCCTGGTAGTGGTGCGCCTTGGCCTGCAGATGCGCGGCATCCAGCTCATAGATGCTGTGGATGGCGCTTCCGTGGTATTCCGACAGATGAAGTGAAAGCGGGTCGAGGCCGGCGCCGGGGATGCATATCTGTACAGGCTCGTCTTCATTCAGGAATTGCTCCAGCTGGTAGCGGATAAAACGTTTGCGGACAAGTACAACGCCGCCGGTAGCGGGGTCCATGCTGCGGGCCAGCGCGTCGCTTTCCCGCAGGTCCAGCTTTTCATAGTAAGTGCGGGTGGGCCCCCCCTGGTACAATGAACGGGCGAATGACAGCACGAGCGCGGCTGTGGGGGCCACTTTCAGTGGATGATCAAGTAAGTCCATAGTGAATCGGGTTACATGTATTATGAAGATAATACAGAACACTGCAAAGAGGTGTCAGTCCGGCTATTTGCGCTTGCCGGTATGCAGGTACGACTGAATGGAGGTTACGTAATTCTCGAACGCTTTCTTTCCTTTGTTCGTAATACGACAGATGGTTTGGGGATAATTGTCTTTGAACTGCTTGATCACTTCAATATACTCCGCATCCCTGAGCTTGTTGATCTGCACGCTCAGGTTGCCGGCGGTGGCATTCGTCTTTTCTTTCAGAAACGTAAACTCCGCTTCCTGTTCACTCACTAATACGGACATCACTGCAAGCCTCAATTGGGAATGCAGTACCGGGTCCAGCGCTTTGAAATCCATCTACCGTAAGTTTTGGCGATAAAAATAAGGAAGGGCCGGCGGACTTGAAAGGCAATTCCGCCGGCCTTCTGATATTTATTTGATCTGTTCGATCAGCATTTTCGTATAGGCTTCCCCCCATTGCGGTACAATGGAGCTGGCGGGTTTGGCCGCGGCGAACTTCGTCAATGCCACTTCAAACATTTCTTTTGCCTTTGTTTTGCTGCCGCCGAATGCTTCCGGCGTGTACAGCAGCGCCTGCCCCTGCAGCATGTACACACGCGGGTTCTCCGGGTCCATTTTCTTTGCTTCTTCCAGTACAGCGGCAGATTCCGGGCCATACTTCATGCCACGGGTCATGGGGTCTACGCCAATGCGGGCGGAGAGGATCATGGACAGGATGCAGTTGATGTCCGCGTCCTTTCCTTTCAGCGCCTGCGCTTTCTCCGCGTTTACCAATGCCATGTCCGCCAGCTCATCGATCTTTCCTTTGTCTTTCGTCATATAGGCTTCGTTCACGCGGCAATAAGCGGCATAATAGTAAGGCAGCCATTGCGTTTGCTCTGCCTGCGCAATGCGTTCGAACGTATTAGCCAGCTGCTGCATGCCGCCGGCGTTGTAGGTGTTGCTGCTGTCCAGCAGGCCCACCTGCTGTTTCATCGCATCATTGTATTGTTCGCTCTGGGCTTGCGCGGCAAAGGTGACGCCGCCGGCCAGTACGAGTGAAAAAAGGATCTGTTTCATGTTTAATTTTTTACGGGTCAGATGGAACCTTGAAGGTTTCATTTTGTTGAGGTTTTTATTATTGTCTGTTGATTA
This sequence comes from Chitinophaga cymbidii, assembly GCF_007992715.1. Classification (GTDB taxonomy): domain Bacteria; phylum Bacteroidota; class Bacteroidia; order Chitinophagales; family Chitinophagaceae; genus Chitinophaga; species Chitinophaga cymbidii. The sequence goes on along the minus strand of NZ_BKAU01000001.1, from coordinate 2,325,672 downwards.
CTTCCTGTGTACGGTCTATGCCGAAGCTCATGAACATGCCAAGGTAAAAGAACCTCGGCGCCATGGGCCCTACCATGGAGCGGCGCAGCTTGTCCGACGAATAACGGAACCCGTATTCCTGGTCGTTGCCCAGTACGTTTGACATCGTGAATACGAATACGGTGAACGCCTGCCCTATTTTCGTGATATAGTTTACGTTTACGCTGAGCGTGTTCAGCGTGCGCGTGCGGTCTTTCATGAACTCGCTTTCCGGGCGGGTGGGGTTGTAGTACGGCCGGCCGGTGGCGAATGAATACGTGGCGCCGAGGTTCAGTTGTAATGATGAGATATAATGCTTGTATACCAGCGTGGCGGTATGATCGGCCGCGAAATCGGGCTGCACGCGGAACGGATAGTTCAGGTAGTCACGTTTCGTATCGAGATAGGAATACGAAAGCCAGTAGTCCACGTTTTTGATCGATTTGCGGTCGCGCCAGAACAGCTCTATTCCTTTCGCATAGCCGTTGCCGTTATTGTTATAGTCCGGTACGGTTTTCACCAGGTCGTGATACTCCTTGTAAAACACTTCCGTGCGGAGGGTGTAAAATTCGGTGACGCGCTGGAAGCTGGCGATGTAGTGCGTGGCGCGCATGTAGCCCAGGTCATGGTCGAAGCGGAGGTGCTGCGGTTCTGGTTTCTGATAGAACTCGCCGTAGGCCAGGGCTACCTGGCTCTTGCCGTCCAGCTTGTAAGCCAGCGAAGCGCGCGGCGCGATGTTGGCATTGCGGAGCAGGGAAGAATATTCGTACCGGCCGCCCAGCCGTCCAACAAAGCGGGGCGTGAAATAGATATCGCCTTCCACGAAGCCCGCCGCATAGCTGTCCACATAATCCGCATTCCACTCATTGAAAGCAGACCTTTCATCCGCGTACTGGTATTCGCTGCCGAAGCGCAGCAGGGAATAGCGGCCGAGGTTTTTGGAGAACACCATCCTGAACTGGCTGAGGTCTTGCCGCGCGCGGATGCGTGTGGGCAGCGGATGCTTGCCGATCGTGTCCATGTAGATGCGGTCGTGGTTCGTACTGTAAGAGGTGCCGAGCTGAACGCGCCAGCCTTTGCCGAGACTTTCTTTATAGTTGAGGTTGGTGTAGACGTTGTAATTCTCCAGTTCAAAATCTTCCTTAAAGCCGGGATATTCAAGGCTTTCGCCCTGGAAGCCGAAGCGGTTCCAGCTGCCGGTGACAAAGAACTTCAGCATGCCCGTCTTTGATGTTTTCATGCGGTAGTTGGCGGATACATTGGCGCCTTGCGGCGCGATGGTGGGCTTTTGCTTTTGCTTCATCAGCGCGAAGTAGGGCGTCAGGTTGGCGTAATCCGCTTCAAAGCCGTACGCTTTCTTTTTATCTTTTGTGAGGATGTCTACCCCCACACTCGGCCCTACCGAGCCGAGGCCAAGCGTGTAGGACGAGCGGTCTGGTAAATCGGTGGATTCCAGTACCAGGGCGGAAGACAGGGCCTGGCCATATTGCGCGGAGTAGCCGCCGCTGCTGAAGGTGGTGCCTTTGAACAGGAAGGGCGAGAACCTGCCGCGCGCGGCGAAATCCGGCATGCCGCTGTAAAAGGGGTTGCGCACCATCATCCCGTCTATGAACGTTTGTGTTTCGTAGCCGGTGCCTCCGCGCACGAAGAGCCCTTCTTTCTCTCCTACCTGCTGCGCACCGGGCAGCGTGCGGAGCGCGCTCACAATGTCCGCATTGGCGCCGGCGGTAGTCACAATGTCCAGCGGTTTGAGCATGGTGTTCTTCTTTTCATCGCTGGCTTCGAAGCTGCCGGCGGAGATGGTGACCATTTTCAGCTCGTTCACGGTTTCGCGGAGTACGAGCTGCAACTGCTGTGCGTCCGCGATGTCCGTTTTGATCTCGAGGGTCTGGTACCCGGTAAGGCTGGCGGTGATAAAGCGTTCGCCGGTAACGGAAGTGGTGAAGGAAAAGGTGCCGTCTGCTTTGGTGGTGGCGCCGTCGTAAGAGCCTTTGATAGCGATGTTCACACCGGGCAGGGGTTTGCGTTTGGCGGTGGTGACCCTGCCGCTGACTGTCTGCTGGGCCTCCAGCAGCAGGGGAATGAAGGTGAGGAATATCAGGGTTAAGAATGGCTTGTGCATATAGGTTAAGTTAAATGATCACAGCAAATGTAAAGTAGTTTATATTATAAACCAAATATTAATTCCCGCTTGCCGTTTCTGAAAAATTCCATCCGCGGCGGCCCGTTAATTCCACCCGCGGCGGCCATCATCGCTATAAAAAAAGCCCCCTGCAAGCAGGAGGCTTCTATATTCACATGGTTGAATGCTTATGCAAAACGGGGCTTCAGCTCTTCTGCCAGCGCCACCATTCTTTTCAGACCTTCTTCCGGCAGGTTGCCTTTCTTGAATTCAGACAGTACGTCCGGCAGCCTTACTTCCATTTCGTGCAGGAAGGCTTCTTCGAATGCCCTTACATTTTTCACGGGCACTTCGCGCATCAGGCCGTTGGTGCCGAGGTAGATGATCGCCACCTGTTTTTCCACGGAGAACGGGCTGGATTGCGCCTGCTTCAGGATTTCCACGTTGCGCGCGCCTTTGTCCAGTACGGATTTGGTAGCCGCATCCAGGTCGCCGCCGAATTTGGAGAAGGCTTCCATTTCGCGGTATTGCGCCTGGTCGAGCTTCAGGGTACCGGCTACTTTCTTCATGGACTTGATCTGCGCGTTACCACCTACGCGGCTCACGGAGATACCTACGTTGATAGCGGGGCGGATACCGGCGTTGAACAGGTTACCTTCCAGGAAGATCTGTCCGTCGGTAATGGAGATCACGTTCGTGGGGATGTATGCGGATACGTCACCGGCTTGTGTTTCGATGATGGGCAAAGCCGTCAGGGAGCCACCGCCTTTTACGAGGTGTTTGATGGATTCGGGACAATCATTCATTTGCTGTGCGATTTCATCTTTGGAGATGATCTTCGCAGCGCGCTCCAGGAGGCGGCTGTGCAGGTAGAATACGTCACCGGGATAAGCTTCACGGCCGGGCGGGCGGCGCAGCAGCAGGGATACCTCACGGTAAGCTACGGCTTGTTTGGACAGGTCATCGTAGATGATCAGGGCCGGGCGGCCGGTGTCGCGGAAGAACTCGCCGATCGCAGCGCCTGCGAACGGAGCGTAGAACTGCAGCGGAGCGGGCTCGGAAGCGGAAGCTGCAACGATGGTGGTGTAGGCCATCGCGCCATTGTCCTGCAGGGTTTTCATCACACCTGCAATGGTGGAGGCTTTCTGGCCGATCGCTACATATATGCAATACACGGGTTTACCGGCATCGTAAAATTCTTTCTGGTTAATGATGGTGTCTATACAGATCGCGGTCTTGCCGGTCTGGCGGTCACCGATCACCAGCTCACGCTGGCCGCGGCCGATGGGGATCATGGCGTCGATGGCCTTGATGCCTGTTTGCAGCGGTTCTTTTACGGGCTCACGGTAGATAACGCCGGGGGCTTTACGCTCTAGGGGCATTTCGTACAGTTCGCCGGAAATGGGGCCTTTACCGTCGATCGGGGTGCCCAGGGTGTTAACAACACGGCCGATCAATCCTTCACCTACGTTGATAGATGCGATCTGACCGGTGCGGCGTACGGTGTTACCTTCCTTGATGTCTTTTGCATCACCCATCAATACCACACCCACGTTGTCTTCTTCAAGGTTCAGTACGATCGCTTTTACGCCGTTCTCAAATTCTACCAGCTCACCGGAGCGAACGTTGTTCAGTCCGTACACGCGGGCGATACCATCACCTACAGACAGCACGGTACCTACTTCTTCCAGCTCCGCGGAGGCGTTGAAGTTGCTGAGTTGCTGGCGTAATATCGCCGAAATTTCATCTGGCTTAATGTCAACCATTTGTTATGCTTTTTTAAAGAGTCGTTAAGGTTTAAACTAAATATAACGACAACAGCTTTGCGGTTACGCAGCGGCTGCTGTTAAATACTTATCTGATCTCAGATACGTAAATATTTTTAAGGAACTGCTTTTTGATATCTTTCAGATCACGCAGTACGGAGGCATCGAACAGTTCGTTGCCGGTTTCCAGTACAAAGCCGCCGATCAGCTCCGGGTTCACGGCTGTTTCTATTTCCACCTTGCGGCCCGCGGAAGCTTCTACTTTCTCCCGGATCAGGTTCAGCTGTCCGTTCTCCAAGGGAGCGGCGGACGTGAGTTTCACGCGGGTGATGTTGTTCAGCAGGTTGTATTGTTTTTCAAATTCCACGGCAATCTCCGCCAATACGCTTTCACGGCCTTTGATGCTCAGCAGGCGGATGAAGCCGGAAGTAATGGCGCTGATCTTTCCATCGAGGATGGCGCCGAGTATCTTTACTTTTTTATCGGCTTTGATCACCGGGCTTCTCAGCAGGGCAACCACGTCCGCATTGCTGCGCGTGATGGCCTTCAGCAGCAACATATCGCTATGTACGGCTGCCAGCTGATCTTTCTCAACTGCCAGGTCTATCAGTGATTTAGCGTATCTGGATGCTAAACGGGGATTCTGCATAATCTTTAATTCATTTTGATTTCCTGGGCCAACTGTTTGATGTAGGCTTCCTGGTTCTGCTTGTCAGACAGTTCTTTACGCAATACTTTCTCCGCTACTTCGATCACCAGCGTGCCTACCTGGTTCTTCACTTCCGTGAGGGCGGCCATTTTCTGGTTCTCGATGGCTACGGAAGCGTCCTGGATGATCTTCTTGGCTTCGGCCTGGGCTTGCGCCTTGGCTTCGCTGATGATCTTTTCCTTGGCTTCTTTCGCTTCTTTCAAGATGAGGCTGCGCTCGGCTTTCGCTTCGGCCAGTACATGCTCATGCTCCGCTTTCATCTGCGCCATTTCCTCTTTCACTCTTTCAGCGGTGGCAATAGAGTCGGTAATGGAATCTTCCCTTTCCTTTAACGTGGAGAGGATTGGTTTCCACGCGAATTTCTTCAGGATGAGGAAAACAATGATGAAGATAAGCAATGAAATGAAAAACAGGCCCAAGGCCGGTTGCAACAAATCCATATATCAGTATTTAATAGTTGTTATGCTTTTCGAAAATTGAATTACTGCATCCATTGCCCTGTGCGCCGGATGCAGTAACAAGTTTGTTCTTACAGAACTACTGCCAGCAGACCAGCGATAACGCCGAACAGGGCAACACCCTCTACCAGCGCCGCAGCCAGGATCATGTTTGCACGGATGTCGTTAGCAGCTTCAGGTTGACGGGCGATGGATTCCAGCGCGCTCTTGCCGATGTTACCTACACCGATACCAGCCGCGATAGCAGCGATACCAGCGCCGATTGCACCACCAGCTTGTGCCAGACCAGAAGAAGCAGCTTCAGTAGCCTGCATTAAAACAGTTAAAAGTGCCATAATGAAATGTGTATTTGAAATTAAAGATTAAACGCTTTTGTTGTTTTGGTTTTCTTACATCTTTTAATGATGATGTTCGTCGTGCTGATGCTCCATTGCTTGGCCGATAAATACTGCCGTCAGGTTCGCAAAGATGAATGCCTGGATGAATGCTACCAGTACTTCCAGCAACATCATCACGATGTTGAAGGCGATGGTGATGGGCAAAAATCCGTAACCTGCTACTTTGTTCAGGGAACCAAATATAAATACCAGTGAAATAATGCTCAGGATGATGATGTGGCCGGCCAGCATGTTGGCGAACAACCGTATCATCAGGGAAACCGGCTTGGTGATCACACCGATCAGCTCCACCGGCGCCAGGATCACTTTCACACCGCCCGGTACGGGAGGGTTGAAGATGTGGCCCCAGAAATGTTTGTTCGTGCTCCACATCATCACTACAAAGCTGATCAGCGCCAGCGCGGCGGTCACGGCGATGTTGCCGGTCACGTTCGCTGCTCCGGGCAGCAGGCCCAGCAGGTTCATGATCAGGATGAAAAAGAAGATGGTGAGTATGAAGGGAACGTATTTGTCTGCTTTTATACCGGGGATGTTGGGTTTTACCACTTCGTCGCGGATGAAGATGATCACGGGTTCCAGGAGGCTTTGCAGCCCTTTCGGCGCCTGGCGGTGACCGCGGATGCGGTAGCTCTTCGCCACTTTCAGCATGATCACCACGAGCAGGATGGCGCCCAGCAGCATGGCGGTGATGTTCTTGGTGAGAGACAGATCATAGATCTTTTCACCGGTAGGATTGCCTGCAGCGTCCACGGCAATGATGCTGCCATCGATGTGCTCCTTTGCGCTCAGGCCCTTTTCTTCGAGGTAGTGCGCGTTCACCAGGCGGTAGCCGTCATATGCCTCATGACCGTGATGGAAACGGGAAGAAGAGAAAACGGACAAGCCACGGTTCTCATTGTAGATGATCACCGGCAGCGGAAGGGTTACATGCAGGTCGCCAACGCTCAGCAGGTGCCAGTCGTGCGCATCCTTTACGTGACCGAGGATCACTTCTTTCGCATTAAAGCCTTTCTTTTCTTCATGTCCGCCTGCGGCATGCTCTTCATGTTTACCTGCGGCATGGGGGGCATGCTCTTCATTAACCGAAGCAAATGCGCCGGAAACGGCCACAGAAAAAACCGTTATCAGGGCTACCAGCTTGTATTTGAACCGAGTCGAGGAAATCACCGTTTTCTGAAATTTTGTGCAAAGGTAGGCGATTTTATATAAAATAGTAGCGGGGAATAAAAAAACTGACGAGGATCATATCGGGGTGCTACGGGGTGTATCAACAGGCTCGTTTTCAGACTATTACAAGCAAAACAGGCATCGTTCATTTTAAGTAAATTTGTTATATATCTGCTTCGTGTCTGAAGTACATATTCAGACTGTTTTCATTTCTCTGACGCATTTGGCCGGCTACTGCGCACCTTAATTGGGGAGGGCTTGCGAAGAGGCGAACTGCATAGTGTACAGCTTGTGGTAATATCCTTCCTGCTTCAGCAGCTCTTCATGCGTGCCCAGTTCCTTGATCTCTCCTTTGTCCAGCACAATGATCTGGTCCGCCTTGCTGATGGTGCTCAGGCGGTGTGCGATCACAATGGCGGTACGGCCGGCGATGAGCTTTTCGATCGCATGCTGGATAAGCATTTCGGATTCGGTGTCTACGGAAGAGGTGGCCTCATCGAGGATGAGGATAGCGGGATTGTAGAGCAGCGCGCGGATGAAGGAGATCAGCTGCCGCTGGCCGAGGGACAGGGTACTGCCGCGTTCCATCACCGGGAAATCGTATCCGCCGGGCAGCTGAAGGATGAACTCGTGCATGCCGATGAGCTTTGCGGCATGCTCTACCTGCTCGCGGCTGATGGCGGGGTTCCGCAGGGTGATGTTCTCATACACGGAGCCGGCGAAAAGGAATACATCCTGCAGCACAACGCCTACCCTGCTGCGGAGTTCATCCAGCTTGTAATCCTGCAGGGGAATGCCGTCTATGCAGATGCGGCCTTTCTGAATATCGTAGAGGCGGTTGAGAATGCTGATGATGGTGGTTTTGCCGGAGCCGGTATGGCCTACGAGCGCAATGGTCTGCCCGGGTTTGGCGTGAAAGGTGATATCCTTCAGCACATAACGCTCTTCCTTGTATGCGAACCATACATGTTCAAAATCGATGGCGCCTTTCATGTCTTTCGCGGAATGCGTGCCATTGTCTGGCAAGGACTCTTCGCTGTCCAGCACCTTGAACACCCGCTCACTGGCCACCATGCCCATTTGCAAGGTGTTGAACTTGTCCGCCAGGATACGCAGCGGGCGGAACAGCATGTTGAGGTACATGATGAACGCGATCATCACGCCCTGCGTTACTTCATAATTCAGCACCTTATTGGAGCCCCACCACACCATCAATCCCAATGAAATAGCCAGGATGATTTCCACTACCGGGAAAAAGATGGAATATGCAAAAATGGCGTCTATATTGGCTTTGCGGTGATCTTTATTGATGTTGCGGAACTTGCCGAACTCACGGTGCTCGGCGGAAAATGCCTGTACGATGAGAATGCCGGTAAGATGTTCCTGCACAAAGGCATTGAGCGCCGCCACGGCGTTGCGCACGCGGTGGAAAGATTTGTTCACGCTTTCCTTGAACCAGTAAGTAGCGAGGATCAGCACGGGGAAAGGAGAAAGGCTGATGAGCGTCAGGCGCCAGTCCTCATAAAACATCACACCCAGGATGGCGAAGATCATGAGCACGTCCGCCACAATGGAAATGATGCCTTCGGAAAAAATATCGTTGATGGCTTCAATGTCGTTGATGGTGCGGGTGGTGAGGGTGCCGATGGGCGTTCTGTCAAAAAAGGCGAGGTTCAGCTTTACTACTTTGCGGTATACGGCCAGGCGCAAGTCTTTGATAACGGACTGGCCGAGCCAGTTGGTGATGAAGGAAAAGAGGAAGCGCATCGCTGTTTCCACCAGCAGCAGTCCTATCTGGATGATGGTAACGATCAGCAGCATCTGCGCCCACTGGTTGGTGATGTATTTGTCAACAGAAAGCTGAATCAGAAAAGGTCTGACCGGCGAAATGAGCGCCAGCAATACCGTAAGGAACATGGACAGGTAAAAATAGCGCCGGTAGGGCGCGGCAAATGAGAAGACCCGTTTTAACAAACTGAAATCGAAGACCCGCTTTTCCATCTATGTAAAAGTAATGCTTAATCGCAAAATGCAAAAGGGAGAATGCTGTGTGGCGTTCTCCCTTTTGTATTTGCGTTTCGAATAAGTATTCCCGAAGCCGGGTGCTGGCTTTTGGCCGTTTTGCTGATGCGTTGAAACGCCGGTCAGTTCGTTTCCTTCATCACCTGCCGGTAAGCCTTGATGAAGATGGCGCCGAGGTTCTTGTGCGGCGGCACATAGTCGTCAAACAGCGGCTTGTTGCCTTTGTCCGCATCGAACTTCCTGCCGAGGCCGGCCCACATTTCCACCCAGTCCACATTCTTGCCGGAGCGGATCACATCTTCCAGGCTGCGGATGATGGGCTCGTTCACCCAGCGGGTACCTACCTGCTTGGAGGAAATGATGTGCGCTTCGGGCGCTTTTTCCAGCACGGTGGCGAGGTTGTGATAGCCGCCGCAGGAGCCGAGGATCACAATGCGCGCGGTGCTTTGCAGGTTGTCCAGCGTGGTGTTCACGTGGTAGCTGTGCCCGCGGTGTATGAATACGGTGGGGTGTATATCTTTTTCGTCCAGGTACTCGGCCAGCTTCTCGATCGCCGTTTTATCCTCCGGTTCTTCCAGCGGATTGTTGGCGAAAATAGTGGTGGGCTTGCCTTTCACGGAGGAGATGGTGGTCCAATACTGGCCTTTGTTCACCTTCCATTCGCTGGCGGGGAAGTTGCCCATGAAGCTGGCGTAGGAACTTTTGCCGTCGTCATCGCCATAGAAGAACACCTGCTGGTATACGCGGCCGCTGTCGTTCGGCAAAGTATTAAACTCAACGTAGTTGATCGGCGGCAGCTGTAATTTGGCGGCCATGCCGGTGGCCCATGCGGAATCCCCGCCGGCGCCCTGCTCGGTGAAGATGCTGTTGAGCAACTCGTAAATGGTGATGCCTCTTTTATCTTTTTTCTCTGTTACGAATACGAGGTTCTTACGCACTTCGGTCCGCAGGAAGTCCAGCAGCTTGGGATCGCGGATGCTGCCGAAGGAGTTGGCCACGTCCACCGCATCTTCCAGGTCTTCTGTTTTTTCCAGGCTGCGGACGAATTTCACCATCAGGTAGTTGGCGTTCTCCGGGTCCATGGACTTCAGAAAGTGGTCCAGCGTATTAAAGCCCGCGGCCATGGCAATGAATTTCTTGAAGCGGTCGAAGCTCACGAGCATCAGCAGGCTGTCTCCGCGGGAGGGGTTCATGCGCAGCATCATCTGGTCGTACAGGCCGTTCTTCGCGGCGTTGGTGTAGCTCGATGTATACAGCTCTTCCTGGCCGTTGATGATCAGGTAGTACAGTTCTTCCGGTGTAAAATCTTTTACGATGCGGAAGCGGACGGTATGGCTTTCATCATGCAGGTCGTTGATCTCGCGGATATACCGCAGTGACTTGGCGTGCATGTTTTCGCTCATGGCCTTCAGACCGATGGGATTTTCGCCTTCCGCTTTTTTATGTTGCAGTACGATGGATGCTTTCACCATCTGCCTGAAATAATTATCGTCGTTCTCCACGGCTTTTTCAAGTTCCGGGATGGTGGCGGCGCCGTTCATCAGCTGGTCGATGAAAGGCATCAGCTTGGTGGATTGGTGGGACCGGCCGATCTGCACGATCTGCTGCACCAGTGGGTCCGGATTGCGGCGGATGGCGCTGGCGGTCGGCGTATAGGAAGTAGCGTAGGTCAACACCTGGTTAGGGTGCTTCCGCGCTACAGCGGCGATAATGGAATCGGTAACCGCGTAATCCAGGTAGGGGCCAAGCTTGGCCATGATGTTATCCAGGTTCTTGAAAGCATATTTGGAGAACATCTCTCCGCGGGATTCCTTGTAGCCGGGATTGGCGGAAAACGCCTCGATGATGCGCTCCCCTGCTTCAAAGCTGAGTGTTTTCGCGAAAGGATAAATGCTTTCGCCTTTAACATCGGCGTGCATCATGCCGCGGTAAGCCTGCACCATGGCCGGCGCTTCTTCCGCGTCGATCCGGCGGTAAGCGCGCTTGCTGTTATAATCTTTCAGCAGCTGCTGCAGGCCGGAGAGGTACTTCACTTTCAGGCGGTGGTCCAGCGCTGTATCCAGCTCTATTTCCACCTGCAGGTCGTCTACCATTTTGGTGAGCGCGTTCGTCACCTGCAGATTCATGTTCTGATCTTCCGACACCTTTACATAATTATCGGCCTTGCCATCGAACTTGTCAGCATTTACCTGCTCCTTGTCGATGTTGTCATGGAAGCCCTGACGGGAGATCGGGATATTGACTTTCTGTGCGAAGGATGTAGTGCTGTAAACAATCCCCAAAGATATGATTAGTAATAATTTCGTCATATAACTGAATTACGCCGACTCTTTACTGCAAATTTACTACCAATTATTGCGATTTACCAATTTCCACACAATCATTAAAAAAATAGATTATTTAAAATTCGATCTATATCAATTCCATTCATCAATTTTATGCTACCCGGGACAAAAAAACTGTACCTTTGCAACCGTAACCATAATGACAGTGGCGGCCTGAATTAACAATTACATAATGTTATCATTTCATGAATCGGCAATGTGGTGATTAATTTTGTGCCGTCTTAAAACCAAGTTTATGTTGATGGATCAAGCGGTAGCTGTTGGAAAAATCCTGGTAGTAGATGATGAGACGGACATCCTGGAAATCATCAGCTACAACCTGAAGAGCGCCGGCTACGAAACGGTGACGGCCAAAGATGGCAGCGAAGCCATTCAGAAGGCCAAGATCTTCCGTCCGGACCTGATCATGCTTGATATCATGATGCCGAACAAGAATGGTATCGACACCTGCAAGGAGATCCGCAAGCTGCCGGAGTTCAAGGAAACGATGGTATTGTTCCTGACGGCGCTGAACGATGAGAAAAGCGAGATCGAGGGGTTGAATATGGGAGCGGACGATTACATTGCGAAGCCCATCAAACCGAAATTACTGGTAAGCCGCATCAATGCGCTCTTCCGCAGGCTGAACAAAGTGGAAGAACAGCAATTGCAGCTGGGCGACCTGGTGATAGACCGTGAAAAATTCACCGTTACCTATAAAGGGCAGGACATCATCCTGGCTAAAAAAGAATTTGAGCTGTTACAGCTGCTCGCCTCCAAACCCGGGCGGGTATTCCTCCGTAACGAGATCCTCAACCAGGTATGGGGCACAGAGGTGATCGTAGGCGACCGCACGATAGACGTGCACATCCGCAAAATACGCCAGAAACTGGGCGTAGACCTGATCACCACCGTCAAGGGCGTGGGGTACAAATTCGAGATGTAATAACAACCCCTTTTCACTTTAAACTGCTGACTCTCCGGATCGGGGCCTTTTTTGGCATGGTGTTATGGCAAATAGAAAATTTGGGTTAATTTCCCAGTATTACAATCATTACTCACTCTGGAGTATGTTCAAAGCCAAAAATCTTTCTCCGCAAAAGCTCGCCGGTTTCACCGCGCTGGTGCTTTCTATTATCATGGTATTGGGTTGCCTGGTGCTGGGAATGAGCCTCCGCATAACGCTCATCGCGTTCGTGCTCACGTTCCTCGTATCCTACTACCTCTACCTGTATACGCTGCAGAACTTCATCTACCGCAAGATCAAGCTGATCTACAAATTCATCTACCAGACCAAAGCCTCCAAACGGGAAGATTTCTTCAACAAGAACATCCTGCCGCTGAAAACCATCGATGAAGTAAGTGAAGACGTGGAAAAGTGGGCTTCACAGAAAAAGGAGGAGCTGGAAAACCTGCGCCGCAACGAGGCTTTCCGCAAGGAGTTCCTGCTGAACCTTTCGCACGAGCTGAAAACGCCCATCTTCGCCGTGCAGGGGTATATCCATACGCTGCTGGACGGCGCTATTGAAGATCCTTCCGTGAACAAGATGTTCCTCAAGAACGCTACCAAGAACATCGACCGGCTTTGCCGCCTGATCGACGACCTGGACGAAATATCCAAGCTGGAAAGCGGCGAGATGACCATCAACAAGGAACTTTTCGTGATACAGGACCTGATCAAAGATGTGTTCGACACGCTTTCGCTCAAAGCCAACCAGAAAGACATCAAATTCAGCATCAAAAAAGGTTGCGAAGCGCCGGTATATGTGATGGCGGACAAGGAGAAGATCCGCCAGGTGCTGATCAACCTCATCGAAAACTCCGTAAAATACGGGAAACCGGATGGGCAGACCATCGCCAGCATTTATAATATGGACGGCAAACGTGTGCTGATAGAGATCTCGGATAGCGGCATCGGCATGGCGGAAGAGCATCTGCCGCGGGTGTTCGAGCGTTTCTACCGGACAGACCGCGCGCGGAGCCGCGACATCGGTGGTACCGGCCTTGGCCTCGCCATCGTGAAACACATTGTGGAGGCGCACGACCAGACGATCAACGTGCGAAGCAAGGTGGACGTTGGGTCTACCTTCGGGTTTACGCTGGAGCTTGGAAAGGAAAACTAGAACCGGTACTGCAACCGGCAGGTGAACACGTTATCATCCACATCATCCGTATAACCTTCCAGCGACGTGGATTCATTCCAGATCCGGTCGAACCACAACGTAGCCTTCATGTGCTCGTTGAAATAATACACATAACCCGCGCCGAAGGTATCATACCGGATATCGGCGATCGTGAGGTTCAATCCATCTTTTCCGATCTGTTTTCCGCTGACCTGCGTGTTGGGGTCGTACCAGTCGTATTTCAACACCAGCTGATGTTTTTCGCTGCCGAGGTGTTGCAGGAAATTGAAATAGGCGCCGTCGAACTGCCGGATGGCCAGCGGAGCGTAGGCTTCCGCGATCATGGGTATTTCGCCGGGGGTTTCGGAATGGTCGCGGGTACCCGTTTGCGTGCCGCGGATATATTCCGCCCTGAACTGCGTAGCGCCCTTGACGTTAGGGATCAGGAACTGCGCGTCGCCGCCGTAATAGTGGCGCGGGGCTATCACGCCCACGTTTGCGTCTGAAGAATCTTTCAGGAACTGCCCGCTGTGCTGCATCCGGTAGATAACGGGCGTGAATTGTTCAAGCCCGCCGTACAGAATGGATGCGCCCGCGGAGAGGAGCCATTGCTGCTGATTGATGGCCGTGGGTTTCATGGCTACACGGGCGATGAGGTCTTTATGGCTGTCGTAATCCTCCGGCCCAGCGAGGCCCTGGCCGTTAAAGACGCCCAGGTCCACTTCCAGGAAAGACAGCGGGTGGGATTTCTGTCTTGGCGCGAAGCTCACCATCGCGCCGAGGTCACGTTCCGTTTTCATGAGTATCTGTGACATGCGGCCACGTTCGGGCGCTTCACGGTCGCCGCTGGAATAGTTGATCTCAAACCCGAAAGGCCGGGCGAACATGCCCATGGTCAGCGACATCACATCCCATTTTCCATCAAAAAAACGTCCCCAGAAGTCGCGTATGTTCACTCCCCGCTCCGTTCCGTCGAACTGGAACACGAACTGCATGGTGGGGAGGTTCTGCTTGTTATAATGCTCGTAATCGAAGCGGATACGGCCGCGGCGGAACATGAAACGGTTGTCTGACTGTTTCGGGAAATCGCCACCCTGGTAAACGCCCATGCCTTTGCCGGTAGACCACTGGAATTGCGGCTGCATATATCCGCTGATGCGGAGATGGTCGAAATTCTTGTAGATGGAGATCATCCCTTTGCCGAGGGAGGTGCTGGTGTCTATCATGTCCATCAGGAACTGCGCCCGTACGGACATCGTCGAACAAATGATAAAAACAGATAATACCAACCGTTTGGTCTGTAACATGTAGCGCCCGTTTTGTGGAACCGCAAAAATACAGTCCCGTTCTTAAAAGAAAAAACCGGTGTTTATAATAACAAAGAGGCTGTTCTTTTACGAACAGCCTCTTGCGAAACAATTATTGAAAGACAAAAATTACTTGCTGATGGAGTATCCGAGCGTGAGCTTGTATACTCTGCCGGGGTTGAAAGCCTGTGTGGTGAAATATTCGCCGTTGTGCTCCTGGTAGGTGACCACATCATAATCCAGGATGTTGTTCACATTCAGGGCTACGGAAAACTGGTTTTTGAATTGTTTTCTGATCCTGAAATTCAGTTCGGGAACAGGGACATTGCTCTTGATGCGGTTTTCCTGCTTGTCTTTGATACGCCCGTAAACTTCATATACGTCCGGTGCGGCGCCGGCGCCGTTAGCGAACAGGCGGGGCCCGAACACATTGGCGAACAAAGTGGATTCCCATCCTTTTTCCTTCTGGTCGTAAGACAGCAGCAGGTTTACAATGTAAGGCGATTGCGCCGCGAACGGCCTCCAGTTCTTCAGATCAGGATTCACCTGTTTGCGGATGTCGTATTCTGCGGAGCGCAGCATCACTTTCGAATAGATGTAAGTGAAGTTGACGCCGAACTTGAAATTCTTTACTACCGGGTCGATGAAGCCAAGTCCTTTTCTGAACTCGATCTCCGCACCTGCGAGATTGGCCTGCTGGCTATTCACATATTTGTATTGCGGCTGGTCTGAAGTTGCATCCAGTTCCGTTACGATAGGATTCTGGAAATTCTTGTAGAAAAGGCTGACTGCAAACAGCTCGTCAGACTTGGGGAAAAGCTCGTACCGGAAATCCACATTGGTGATATTGGTCCGTTCAATATCAGGATTTCCAACGATGGGGAACCCGCCCAGCAGGTCAAATGAAATGAACGGCGCCATTTCACGCATGTTCGGGCGGGCCAGTGTACGGCTGCCTGACAGGCGCAGGTTGGCTTTGTCATTCAAGGCATAGATAAAATTCAGTGAAGGCAGCACGTCCACAGCATCGATCTTGCCCGGAGCGCGGGAGCCGGATTTCACGTTCACCTGGTAATCTGTGGTCTCTATCCTCGCTCCTATAACTGTTTTCAGCTTGGGGCTAAGGTTAAACGTTCCCATCAGGTAGCCTGCTATCACCTGCTCATACCCTTCGTACAGGTTGGAAGGTTGTGTCTGGTCCTCATATGTATTGCCGAAGATCGCGGACGATCCGCTTTTTCCCAGCACTCCCGTATTATCGGCGCCGAAGAAACGGTCGAAATCTCCTGCCGCTTCTCCAAAGCTCAGATATTCCGCATCAGCGGGATCGGTCCCTGTGGTTGACAACTGATAGCGGTATTCGGTAAAGTCACGTTCCTTACGGCTGATGAAGCCGCCATATTTAAGCGTGAACTTCTTCATGCTGCTTGTAAGATCCAGCTTGCCCATGTACTGGTTGTCTTTCAGATCACGGAAAAAATGGAAAGGATTAGGCACCTCGCGAACGAAGAAGTAATCCCCCGCAGCGGTCACCGGTGCGCCAAGGAAGCGGAGGTCCGGTTCGTACTGGCTGGACAGGATATAGTTTGCCGCCCATTCGATGGTTGTTTCGCCAAAGAAAGAAGCTCTGTGTTTGCCTTTCAGCTGGGAGTTCAGCAGACTGCGTTGCTGAAACCCGATCACGCGGTTCCTGTATTCGCCGGAGGACAAGGCGCCGGGGAAAGTTCCTTTATCCAGGTTAAGAACAGACTGATCTCCTGTATTATTATAGATCACGCTTGCGCCGATCTCGTTCTTCCCAAACTGGTACGCAGCGGATGCGATGCCGCCAATGGTCGCAGACGACAGGCTTTCTGTACCGGAAGAGTAGAGGAAGCGCTGCATGCGGTTTTCGTTGGAGATATTCGCTTTATAGTTATTGATGACGCGGTTGTCGTAAAAGCGGTTGTCATGCTGGTAATTCAGGCCGAGATTGAAGCCGAAGGCATTGCCATTACCGGATTTGAAACGGTTGCCGGTAGCAATATTCAGGCTCCGGTTAAGGCCCGGCGAGCCCGCTGCAACAGAATAGGGCCTGTCAGCAAACACCCGCATGGAACGGTTGAAGTCGCTGATCATCTGGTTATCCGGATTATTCTGGATGCTGGCAATAGAGCTTCCCAGGCTTGTCATATAGGGATTCTTGCGAGCCAGGTCCGGAAGTTTTCTTGAACCGTCGTCAAACCCGATCCAGTCGGTTTTACCCTGGATGGGATCGGAGAGGAAATTATTATTGAACGTGGCCTGATCGTTCACGCCAACAGAGGCCGAAACATTCAGATAAAAGCGGTCAGGCAGCGATTTGGTAGTGATGTCTACTGCTCCACCGGTGAAATTGCCCGGCAGATCGGGTGTGAAAGTTTTTTTCACCACGATGTTATCCACCATGGTGGAGGGAATAAGGTCCATGCTCGCACTGTTGCGATAGGGGTCTGTACTGGGCAGGGACATCCCGTCCATCTGCGAAATACTATACCTGTCTCCCAATCCGCGCATCACAATAAATTTACCTCCTTCTACAGACGCGCCCGTTACCCGTTTCATGGATTCCGCCGAATTGCTGAACCCGATCTTGCTGATCTCCTGGGAAGAGATGCCGTCCTGTACAGAGAGGGAGTTTTTTTGCAGCCGCAAGACCGATACTTCATTATTATCGATCGCGCTGGCCGTGATCACGACCTGTTTAAGGTCTACAGATTTTTGTGAAAGTGCCATGTCGAGGCTCTTCAGTCCTCCCGCTTTCACCTCTACTTCCTCTACTATTTTAGACTGATAAGAGATGTAGGAGAACTCAAGGGTATACTTTCCCGGGGCTAATTTCAGATTGTATTTACCGTCGATGCCGGTAACGGCGCCGCCGTTGGTTTGCTTAACACGTATGTTCACGCCTATCAGGATATCGCCGCTGGCGCCATCCACAATTGTTCCGGCAACGGTGCCCGTTTGAGCCATTGCAGCG
Source organism: Chitinophaga cymbidii (assembly GCF_007992715.1). Lineage (GTDB taxonomy): Bacteria > Bacteroidota > Bacteroidia > Chitinophagales > Chitinophagaceae > Chitinophaga > Chitinophaga cymbidii. The sequence continues at coordinate 2,308,260 of NZ_BKAU01000001.1, read as the reverse complement.
GAAACAGAGATGAAAAAGAAGAAAAGAATTGTAACAATATTTCTCATGATCGATGATATTACACCGTATAAAATGTTCGCTTGTAATCCTGGTTGTCAATGAAAAAAAGGAAGCCCTCTATAGCTTCCTTTTTTTCTATACGATAATGCAATTATTTGAGGTAACCGAAACGTGCCAGCGTTGTCCAGTCAGCCAGCCAAACCGTACCTGCGGGATCAAAAGCGCCCTTATAGGTAGTCTGCACCGCGCCTTTGGTCACATCAGCAGCCAATACAGTTGCCAGATCGGTAGTTGCAGCCGCAGCATCCGGGCGGGGGTCCAGGCCAGCGCTGCCGTTAGTGCGGGAAATACCTTTGAGTTGCGGATCTGTAAATACGTTTTCATCAGCAGTCAGCTTGGCGCCGATCGTTGCGCCGGTGGGATCAGCGGGCGTAAATCCGTCGGCTGAGGTAGGAACAACCATGTCCAGGATAGACGTAGCGCCATGACCGAACCAGATATTGCCGGTGATCTTGTTTTCGCCGCCTATGTATTTGCTGTAGGAGTCGAAGCTTTCGCCGCGGTCTTCAATTTCGATGCCTTTGCCGTTGAAGTCGGTGATGATGCTGTTATAAACAGACAGCGCGCCGCCATCACGGATCACCATAGCGGAGAAACCTGCGTCACGTGTACCTGCAGCACCCTGGCCGATAGCGGTCCAGTTGTAGATGCGTGCGGTCGTGTAGAGGCTCGCATCGTCCGGGTCTGCACCGTCCCATTCGCCTACGAAGTCTGAATTATCGCTTTTCTGCAGGGTGAAAAGGTATTGACCGAAGCCAGCCCAGCCCAGGTCAAAATCAAATGCATCGTCTTCCGCAAATGCAACGCTGATACGTTTGATGTTCACAGTACCGCCGAAGATTTCAATACCATCGTCAGCAGACACGAAGATGTCGATGTCTTCAATGGTCGTACCGCTACCTACGCCACCCAGCGTCAGGCCCTGGATTTCGTCGCCGGGGCCGATCTCAGCACCGGTAAAGCGGATAGATACATATTTCAGGATGCCGGAGCTATGCGCAGCTTCGGCACCGCCATACATGGCACGGGCTTCGCCGTCAGGAATACCTTCGATCTGTAATTCGGTTGCACCGCCAGCAAACACAGGCGCCTTTCCGAGGACGATCAGGCCAGCCCAGAGTTTGGAGTTGGAGGGCCCCAGGTTGGGGCTGCCGCCCAGTGCTTCCTGATCTTTTTCAGAAGTAAAGATGATCGGATTTTCTTTTGTACCCGCTGCATTAATAGTAGCGTTGCGGGTGATGATCAGAGAAGATTCATTTCCTTCTGACACATCGGAAGGATTTTCAAAGCCCATGATCACAGTACCGGCTTCGATTTTCAGCTCACCGCTTTCTACGAAAACGTAGCCATCAATATAATAAACGGAATCGTTCGAGAGCGTACGGTTTCCTTTAATAGGCTCATACAGGATTACTCCATTATCCACGATCAGATCGGCATAAGGATGCTTATTTCCCGGCTCAGGTGCCGGATCATCATTATCCTTACATGCATACATACCTGATGCCACTACGGAAATTGCCAGAATTGAAAGAAATTTTTTAGCAGTAATCATAACAAAACTTTGTTTGTGCAAAGAAACAGATAACATTGCGGAGGAGGGATAAAAAGCGTATTAAGGAATTATTAATAATCGGCCATAGCAGCGGGTTTGCGGGCAACAAGACTGATAATATTTTAGCCGTTTCTGATGAAATACGGCAGCGATAATGCAAGCGCTTTATCGCAATGTTAAGAATAGATTAAGAAATTGTTACCAAACAGAAGGAGGCAAAAAATATTACACCGCGCGGTTCTGCTGGCTGCCATTTCTGCCCTGCCGGGCAAGCAGTTCCAGCGATATGTCCAGCTGCCTGCCGGATTCCTCTTCGCTGCAGGGTGTGATCTGGAAGAGGCGCAGGCTTTTATTGGTAAATGGTTTGGAGTCCTTGTTGCACAGCTCCATCGTGAAGTTGAACTTTTCTTCCAGCTCTTCTTCAAACTCCCGGAGGCTGAGGGTTTCGTCAATAGGATGTTCTACCATCACCTCTTCTTCCAGGCCCGCCGCGCGTAAAGTATCGAAGGCATTGCCGGGAGAATGATGAATGTATACCGCAACATTGCAATGGAGTAGCCGCTGAATCTGCATTTGCAATAGGGAGATGGTCATTAATGGATGTAACTTGAGCGTCTTCATCAATTTTCTTACTGGTTCCCCAAACTTACGACCGCGGCGTTAATTCAATATTATGCGGAGGTTATGGAATTGTGAATAACTAGCTCAACATCTTTTTTATCAATGAGATTTGGCCGAGATGATAATGCGTGTGTTCGATGATGCCGGTCAGGTTTCTGTAGTAATTACCGTATTGGGGAGCTGCAAATGCTTCGAACAGCTTTTTTTCTTCCATCTTCCCGATCTCGGCGGCGAACTGTTCCGCGTCCGTAAATACTTTATCAACCAGTTTTTGCCAGTCTTCTTCGGATGTCAGCGGCGGCAGGTCGAAGCTGAATTTATCGCTGGCGTCCAGCGGGCCGCCCTGCAATACCTGCAGTACGGCGCTTACATAATAATTGATATGAAACACGAGCACGGCGATGGTGTTCAGGTTGCCCACCTTTGTAATTGCCTGTTGCCAGGTGACGCCGGACAGGGTATCTTTGAGATTGACGGCCGTCCAGTTCCCGCCGGAGTGAACTTCCCGGAAATGTTTTGCTATTTGTTCCACCAGGCTCATGGTCCGAATATCGGGAAAAACGGTCAGCATTTCAACTGCCGGGGAAAGTGATCACCCGCGACGCGGCCCATTCCGGCAAGGCCGCGTCTTCCTCTTCTTCCACCACAACAGCTTTCCTCGAAGATACCGGATGCTGGTACAGGCTCCATTCGCCCCGGCTGTATTCCAGCGCGGTGAGGCTTTCCACCCAGTCGCCGGAATTGAGATAGGTCACGGTTTTGCCGTTGCTGTACATTTCTTTGATCACAGGCTGATGGATATGGCCACAGCAAACTACATCGAACTGCTTATCCACGGCTATTTCCACCACCGTCTGCTCAAAATCGGAAATGAATTTCACGGCCTGCTTTACGCTTTCCTTTACTTTTTTGGAGAACGACATTTTTTCGCGGCCCATTTTTTCGAGCAGATGATTCACCAGCCGGTTCAGGATGATCAGCAGATCATATCCCTTGCCGCCCAGCTTGGCGAGCCATTTGGAGTTCTTCATGGTCACGTCGTACACGTCCCCGTGGAAGAACCAGTGGCGCTTGCCGTCCACTTCCAGGATGAGCTTGTTGTCGATCACAAAATTGCTAAGCCCGAAGCCGGCGTATTTACGAAGGGCTTCGTCGTGGTTACCGGTGAGATAGTAGACTTCGGTGCCTTTGCCGATCATTTTCAGGATGCGGCGGATCACTTTGGTATGGGATTTTGGAAAGTAGCGCTTGCTGAACTGCCAGATGTCGATGATGTCCCCGTTCAGAACAAGGACCCGCGGATCTATGCTGTCCAGATAATTTACAAGCTCTTTCGCGTGACAGCCGTAGATCCCCAGGTGTACGTCGGAGATCACGACAATATCTAATGGGCGTTTGTCGGACATTTTTAGACCTTCGGTTTCATCTGTTAATATTTAATTGCAATGGCCAGATGGGACCTCGCATTACACCTCCCTGTTGCAAAATTTACCAGGCTCGGTTACGTATGCAAAGGAAAAATCGCTATATTACTTTTATATTAACTCAGTGTTAAGTAATTATTAATTCTGATTTTTTCTTGGCACCTTTACCTCCGGATAGCTAATTTTGCGGCAAAATTTTGTCATCTAACAACAATCTTATATGGGAGGCTTTAATTCTATTGTTAAACTGTTCATGCCTAAGGACCGGGTATTTTACTCACTTTTCGAGGATGTTGCAGCGAACCTGGTGGAAATGGGTAAAGTGCTGGTAGAGCTGGTGGAGACAAAAGATATGGAGATCCGCAAGGACAAAGTGCACCTGATCGAGCGGCTGGAACACAAGAACGACGATTATACGCACCGTATTTTCGTAGAATTGGGTCAGAACTTCATTACCCCGTTCGACCGGGAAGATATCCACTACCTTGCTTCTACGCTGGATGACGTGGCGGACTACATCCATGGTTCCGCCAAAAGAATAGATATGTACAAAGTGATCGAGATCAACGACAGCGTTCGCAAACTGGCTGACCTTATCAACCAGGGCGTGCTGGAGCTGGCCCGTGCTATTCCCGAACTGCGTACCATGAGCAACATGCGTGCGATCACCGATGCCTGTGTAAAGATCAACAGCCTCGAGAACCATGCAGATGATATTTACGACCGCGCCATTGCCGATCTGTTCGAGCTGGAAAGCAATGCTGTAGAGCTGATCAAGATGCGCGAAATCTATCAGGCGCTGGAAATCGCCACTGACAAGTGTGAAGATTCCGCCAACGTGATAGAAACCATTATCATCAAATACGCTTAGAGCAGCTAATCCACTCTTCTCATGGTCTTTCTTGTTATTATTATAATTCTTGCCTTTATTTTCGATTATATCAATGGTTTCCACGATGCGGCCAATTCCATCGCCACCATTGTATCCACCAAAGTGCTGACGCCGTTCCAGGCGGTGCTTTGGGCGGCCCTTTTCAACTTTGCCGCCTTTTTCGTTTCCAAATATATCTATGGCGAATTCAAGGTGGGCAATACCATTGCCAAATCGGTATTCGAGCAATATATCACCCTCAAGGTGATCTTTTCCGGCCTGATCGCGGCCATTACCTGGAACCTGCTTACCTGGTGGTACGGCATCCCTTCCAGCTCTTCCCATACGCTGATCGGGGGCTTCATCGGGGCGGCAGTAGCCAATTCCGGCGGGTCGTTCGATGTGATCAACTACGCAAAAGTGCTGCCTACAGTGTATTTCATTGTACTGGCGCCCTTCATAGGCATGGTAGTGGCCTTTCTGATCACGGTGTTCATTGTAAATGTCTGTAAAAAGGCCAATCCCTACCGGGCGGAAAACTGGTTCAAACGCCTGCAGCTGGTATCTTCGGCGGCTTTCAGCCTCGGCCACGGCGGTAACGACGCCCAGAAAGTAATGGGTATCATTGCGGCCGCGATGGTGGCGCATGGCAGTATCGGCAATCTGAAGGACGTGCCGGACTGGGTGCCCTTCGCCTGCTTCACGGCCATTGGCCTGGGTACGCTCAGCGGCGGCTGGAAGATCGTGAAAACGATGGGGACCCGTATTACGAAAGTTACGCCGCTGGAAGGCGTGAGCGCGGAAACAGCCGGTGCTGTGACCCTTTACCTCACAGAAAGCCTGGGCATCCCGGTGAGCACCACCCACACCATCACCGGCGCCATCATCGGCGTGGGCGCTACCAAAAGGCTGTCCGCCGTTCGTTGGGGCGTTACGGTGAACCTCCTCTGGGCCTGGATACTCACTATTCCCATCAGTGCATTGCTGGCCGCGGGGGTTTATTTCATCGTCAACCTCTTTATTTAAAACGGCAAAACATATTCAGATCCCCGGCAGCTGACAGGTTGCCGGGATTTTTTTTCCTGTTGCTTCCCGCTCCCCCGTTTCCGTACCCGTAATAAGTTTTGCTAATTTTTTTTAGCATTACTAGGACAAATAGCCCACCTCCCCTATTTTTGTGCCTCCAAAACTCGCTTTTATCCATGAAGGGAATTATTCTCGCCGGAGGTTCCGGAACACGCCTGCACCCGATCACTTATGCGATCAGCAAGCAGATCATGCCGGTTTACGACAAGCCGATGATCTACTATCCGCTCAGTACGCTGATGCTGGCCGGCATCCGGGAGATCCTGATCATCAGCACCCCGCATGACCTGCCCGCCTTCCAGCGCCTCTTTGGCGACGGCAAACAGTACGGGCTCCAGCTTTCCTATGCGGAGCAGGCCGTGCCCAACGGGCTGGCCCAGGCTTTTGTGATCGGGAAAGACTTCATCGGCAAGGATAACGTGGCCCTGGTGCTCGGCGACAATATATTCTATGGCGCCGGTCTCGGCACGCAGCTGGCCGACAACATCAACCCCGACGGCGGCATCGTATATGCCTACCAGGTATCCGATCCAGAGCGGTACGGCGTAGTGGAATTTGACGCGGACATGAAAGCCGTATCCATCGAAGAGAAGCCGGCGCAGCCCAAATCATCCTACGCGGTACCCGGCCTTTACTTTTACGATAACGAGGTGGTGAACATCGCGCAGGAGCTGCAGCCCAGCCCGCGCGGGGAATACGAGATCACAGACGTGAACAGGGAATACCTCCGCAGGGGCAAGCTGAAAGTTTCCATCCTGCCGCGCGGCACCGCCTGGCTGGATACCGGCACTTTCGACTCGCTGATGCAGGCTTCCCAGTTCGTGCAGGTGATCGAACAAAGGCAGGGCATCAAGATCGCCTGCATCGAGGAGATCGCTTACCGCAAAGGCTTCATAGGAAAGGCGGAGCTCGAAAAGCTGGCGCAGCCCCTCGTAAAAAGCGGGTACGGTCAGTACCTCATGAACCTGATCAAATAGAAGGCTATTATATCACATAATCTAACTTATCAGCAATGCAAAAAGTGCTTGTAACAGGCGGGTGTGGATACATCGGGGCCCACACCATCGTAGATCTGATCAACCATGGATTTGAAGTAGTGTCCGTAGACAGTAACATTCGCAGCACCACGCAGCTGCTGGAAGGCGTGGAAAAGATCACCGGCAAAAAGGTACGCAACTACAAAGTGGACCTTTGCAACCTGGAAGACACCCATGCCGTATTCCATGAGAACCGCGACATCGTGGGCGTGATCCATTTCGCGGCCCTGAAAAGCGTGGGAGAATCTGTAAACGATCCCCTGTATTACTTTCAGAACAATATCACCTCCCTGGTGAACGTGCTGAAATGCATCAAGGAATTCAATGTCCCCAACTTCGTATTCTCTTCTTCCTGCTCCGTGTACGGCAATACCACCGCGCTGCCGGTAGTGGAAGAAACCCCGCTCGGCGAAGCGCAGTCACCCTACGCGCGCACCAAGCAGATGGGCGAGCAAATCATTGAGGATTACAGCCGGGTGAACAATACGCAGAGCATCCTGCTCCGCTATTTCAACCCCGTAGGCGCACATTCTTCCGCGCTCATCGGCGAGCTGCCGCTGGGCAAGCCGGACAACCTGGTGCCCGTGATCACCCAGGTAGCTATCGGCAAACTGCCGAAGCTGACCGTATTCGGCACCAACTACCCCACCCGCGACGGCTCCTGCATCCGCGATTATATTCACGTGATGGACATTGCCAACGCGCATACCAAAGCCCTGCAATACCTGCTGGAAAAGCGCAATACGGACAATTGCGAGGTGCTCAACCTCGGCACCGGCAACGGTGTGACCGTGCTGGAAGCCATCCGTGCCTTTGAAAAAGTGTCCGGCGTGAAGCTGAACTATGAGCTGGGCGAGGCCCGCCCCGGCGACGTGATCGCCATCTACGCCAACAACTCCAAAGCCCGGGAAAAACTCGGCTGGACGCCGGAAACAGGCATTGAGGATTCCATGCGGACGGCCTGGCAGTGGGAAGTAGCGCTGCGCGACAGGGTTTTAAACAATTAATTCTTTATTTTACTAGCTTTGCGGCACAAATCTCAGGCACAATGGTAAAAGACATACAAGTACTGAATGAAAAGGAAACCCGCGGCGGATTCGGCGAGGGCATCCTGGAAGCGGGTCGCCGGAACCCGAACGTCATCGCGCTGACAGCGGACCTGCTGGGCTCCATGAAGCTCCAGGCGTTTATCAAGGAATTCCCGGACCGCTTTGTTCAATGCGGTATTGCCGAAGCCAACATGATCGGCGTGGCCGCGGGCCTCACCATCGGCGGCAAGATCCCCTACACCACCACTTTTGCCAACTTCTCCACCGGCCGCGTGTACGACCAGATCCGTCAGTCCGTAGCCTATTCCGGTAAAAACGTGAAAATATGCGCATCCCACGCCGGCCTCACGCTCGGCGAAGACGGCGCTACCCACCAGATACTGGAAGACATCGGCATGATGAAGATGCTCCCCGGTATGACGGTGATCGTGCCTTGCGATTTTAACCAGACAAAAGCCGCCACCATAGCCATTGCTGACTATGAAGGCCCCGTATATCTCCGCTTCGGCCGCCCGAAATGGCCCAACTTTACCCCCGAAGACCAAAAATTCGAGATCGGTAAAGCACAGGTGCTCAACGAAGGTACCGATGTAACGCTCTTTGCCTGCGGGCACCTCGTATGGAAATGCGTGGAAGCCGGCCGCATCCTCGAAGAACAGGGATACAGCGTAGAGCTGATCAACATCCACACCATCAAGCCGCTGGATGAAGAAGCCGTGCTCAAATCCATTACCAAGACCGGCTGCGCCGTTACCGCTGAAGAACATAACGTGCTCGGCGGCCTGGGAGACAGCATTGCGCAGGTAGCTGCCCGCCACATGCCCATCCCCATTGAATATATCGGCACAAAAGATACTTTCGGGGAAAGCGGCAAGCCGCTGGAACTGCTGAAAAAATACGGCCTGGATACGCCCCAGATCGTAGAGGCCGCCCTCAAGGCCATGGCCCGCAAAAAAAGTTAAAATTTACAGGTGATTAAACTTCCTGCCGCAAAAACCATCATATTGTTGATGGTTTTTTGCTTTTCAGGGGGGTTTGTATCGATAGAATTTAATATTTTCATGGTTTAACCACCTATGGCTGTATCGCAAGAAGATAACGAACTACTGTCGCTATACAGGCAGCCTGACACAAAAGAGAAGGGATTTACGCTGATCGTGCGGAAGTACCAGGAACGGTTGTATTGGCATGTCAGGCGGCTGGTAATAGATCATGAGGATGCAAACGACGTGTTGCAGAACATGTTCATCAAGGTTTGGAAAAGCCTTGGGGATTTCCGTGAAGATGCCCGCCTGTACACCTGGTTATACAAGATCGCTACGAATGAATGCCTCACTTTCCTGGAGCAGCAAAAACGAAAGGCAGCCATTTCACTGTCAGACGTGGAATCCGGCCTGAGCAACAAGCTGCAGTCAGACAGCCAGTTTGATGCGAACAAAATAGAATGGAAGCTGCAAAAGGCCATTCTCATGCTGCCGGAAAAGCAGCGCGTGGTCTTCAACCTCCGGTATTACGATGAAATGCCGTATGAAGAGATGAGCCGGGTGCTGGAAACCTCGGAAGGCGCGCTCAAAGCCTCCTATCATCATGCGGTAAAGAAGGTGGAGGAATTCATGAAAAACAATTGATTTAAACCATTTGTAATAATAAGGGTCTTATTAAGATGACAAACAAAGGGAAAGATATCAGGAACGAAATACGGGAAGTAGCCCCCGGCCTCGGCACATTGGGCTCCTCACCGGATTTCAGCGTGCCGGGTGGATACTTTGAGGAATTTCCCGGCAAGCTGATGGCGCGCATCCACGCCATGGAAGCCAGTGAAGCGGTAACGGCCGAACTGGCCGAGGTGTCTCCCCTCCTGGCCGCGGCGCCCCGCCAATCACCGTTCTCCGTACCCGACAATTATTTTGAATCGCTGACCCGCGAGGTGTCTGACCGCAAATTTGAAGGCACACCCGGCAGAGTGGTGAAAATGAGCCGCAGGCTCCGGCTGTATAAAAAATGCCTGGTAGCCGCCGCCATCGCCGGCGCCGTCAGCGTAGGCGCCGTGCTGCTGTCCAAACAGTTCAGCACCAATTCGCTGGATAAACAAATAGCGCAGCTCAGCGACCAGGAGATCATAGATTACCTGCAATTCCGTACGGATGCTTTCGATACCGAGAGCATCTTCGCCAATGCCGTGCTGGACGATGATACGGACAACATGCCCGACATCGCGCTGCCGGAAGAGCTGTCCACCGAAGAGATAGACGCAATACTGGAAGAGAACTTATTAAAAGATGTACCGTTTAACTAAAAATATGAACCCAGGTTTACTGATCCGGCTGCTCATACTGCTGCTTGTTTCCGCTCCCGCCGCACTGGCCCAGGAGCAAGGCAAACCGCAGCAGGCACAGTCCAAGCAGGACAAGATCAAGTCACTGGAAATCGCTTATATTTCCAGGGAACTGGACCTCACGCCGGAAGAAGCGCAGAAATTCTGGCCGCTTTACAACAAATACACCCGTGAAGTGAACGAGCTGATCGCGGAGCGCAAGCGCCGGGCGCAGGAGCTGAAAGGCAAGCCCCGCACCGATGATAAAGTAGCGGAAGCCGCGCTGGACAAGGAACTGGGGTATGAAAAGAGGATGATCGATATCAAGACGCGCTACAAGCAGGAGTTCCTGAAGGCCATCCCCGCCCGCAAAGTGGGCATCCTGTACCGTTCGGAAAGAGAGTTCCGCAATATGATGATCCGGCAGATGAAAGAGCGCAGGGAGAACAAGATGATGCGCCGGCAGAACAAACCTAACTGAACTTCGTAGTCGGCAATTTCGTATCGTGATAGAAAAGGAAGGTCCAGTCTTCCGCCTTTCCCCGCTCCATAAATTCCTGGCGTAACTCCATGCTGCGCTTCCCGTCGTAATCGTATTTCGCCACAAAACGGCTTTTCATCTGCGATATCTGCGGCGCCACATCTCCCCCGAAAAACACTTTATCTTCTCCGTCATCTATCAGAAATACCTGGTGATAAGGGCAATGCCCGCCGGTCATTTCATAATGGATATATCCGTCAATGCTGCCGTTGCCGTCCGTGATCACTACGTTATCCCGCTTTGGCAGCAGATCAATTTCCGCTTTGAGATAGGATTTACCGTCGTTGGCAAACGCATATTCCAGCTCCTGCCGGTTCACGTAATAAGTGGCATGCGGGAAGCTCAGCGAACGTTCCCCCGTCACCGGGTCTTCCACGCTCACGCCGCCGGCATGGTCCTTATGCAGGTGGCTCATGAGCACCTTGGTCACTTCCATGGGGTTGATGCCATTGTCGATCAGGTTCTGGTGCAGCTGCAGCACGCCGTCCGCGTTGCGGAAGCCGAGGCCGGTATCCAGCAAAAGGATGTCGCGGTCCGTGATCACCAGGAAAGGCTGGATCTCCACCAGCAAAGAGCCGGCGCCGCGGTCTTTCATCGAGTCTTTCTGTTCATCGAAGGGAATGAAGCTTTTGGTTCCGTCTACTGTAAAACTGCCTTCAGACAAGGGAATAATTCGAGCCATGCCGCAAAAATACTGCTTTATCGCAATACCATCTGCCTGTCCGCATCCAGCCGCAGCATAATGAAGATGAGCATGGTGAACGTCATCAGGGAAGAACCGCCGTAACTCACCAGTGGCAGCGGAATGCCGATCACCGGCGCCAGGCCGATGGTCATCGATATATTAATGGCGAGATGCAAAAAGATAATACTGGCTACCCCGTACGCATATACGCGGCTGAAGGTCGATCGCTGGCGTTCGGCGATATGGATGATCCGGAAGAGCAACGCCACATACAAGCCCAGGAACAGCAAGCTGCCGGTAAAGCCGAAATCCTCCCCGATAGTACAGAAGATGAAGTCAGTGCTCTGCTCCGGCACAAAGTCGAACCGCGTTTGCGTGCCTTTCAGGTATCCTTTCCCCCACATGCCCCCGGAACCGATGGCGATCATGCTCTGGCGGGTGTTATAGGTAGCCTTGGGATCGTTTTCCTTGCCCAGCATCACCTCTATGCGGCGCACCTGGTAATCTTTCAACACTTTGGTGAACACAAAGGGAACGATGAACAGCACAAAGGCCGAGCAAAAGCCCCATATGACAAGGATCAGCGCCAGCCGTGACCGCTTGCGCCGGATCTCGCGGCGGCTGAAATAGATCACCAATGCGGCGATGCCGGTGAAGATGTAGAGTAATATGAACTTGTCCACCAGCAGGGAAGACAGTACGAGGATGATCAACGAGAAGGCGATCACGAGCAGGATGCCCGGCAGCCCTTCGCGGAACATCACGAGGAAGAAACAAAGGTATACCAGTGCGAGGCCCGTTTCATCCTGCAGGATGATGATGCCGCAGGGTACCAGTACCATGGCGGCGGCGATCAGCCGGGCGCGCATCTTGCTGAAATCCGTTTCGAGCGACGACAGGTATTTGGCCAGCGCAAGGTTGGTACAGAGCTTCGTGAATTCCGCCGGCTGGAAGCGGAAGCCGCCCAGCTCCAGCCAGGAGTTCGATCCTTTCACGCCGGTGCCGATCGCCAGTACGATCAGCAGCAGCAATATCCCGAAAGCATAGAAAAGGTTGGCTGTTGCGGTAAAGAATTTACTGTCCGTGAGCCAGATGCCCGTGGCGAGGACCATAGATACGCCGAACCAGAGCACTTGCCGCGCCCAGTTTTTGTTCTGGCCCAGGAGGTTCTGAAGAATGTCGTCCCCTTCCCGGTATTCCGCCGCAAAGATGGCCAGCACCCCTATCAGCACCAGCGCGAGGTACATCCCGAATATGGGCCAGTCGATTCCTTCTGTCAGCTTCGCTTGTGAGCGGTTCATTTTTTCAGGTTATTTGAAATGATCTTTTTCAGCAGGTCTTCTCCGTAAGTAGCGGCGTAGCTTACGCTGTTCAATGAGTCCAGTTTTGACTTCGCCTTCATTTCGGGCGACATGGTTTCGGCCTCCAGCATCCTTTGCAGGATGGGGCGGCGTTTCACTGAAATGGAATCCGTCAGGTATTTTTCCATCAGGATGCTGGCGATGGGTACGGCGTACGTTGTACTGAAGCCGGAGTTCTCCACGATCACCGCAATGGCGATCTTCGGATTGTCACGCGGGGCGAACCCTACAAAGAGGGAGTGGTCTTTCAGCTTCTCGATCTTTCCGTTGATCCTCGCCTTGTTCTCCGCCGTACCTGTTTTTCCGCAGACGATGATGCTGTCCATCGCCGCGCCGCGCGCCGTTCCGTTTCTCACCACATCTTCCAGGCCGAGCACTACGGAGTTGAAGGCTTCATTTGAAATATGCGATACGCGGTGTTTTTCCTTGTATTTGGACAGGATGTCTGACTGATCGCCGTCTATGCTTTCCACGAAATGCGGGATGTAATAATACCCGCGGTTGGCGATGATGCACATGGCGTTCGCCAGCTGCAGGGGCGTAACGCCGAGCAGGCCCTGGCCCATGCCCACATACATTTCGGAGCAGGAGTTCCAGGAACCGTTGTACCGCCTGTTCATACGGCCTGTATCCGGGATGATGCCGCCCAGCTCGCTGGGGATGTCGATTCCCACGCGGTGGCCGAAGCCCATCGCGCTGAGGTATTCCGTCCACTTGGCCTGCCCTTTCATTACGCCGCCCCATTTGGGCGCGTCTACGGACATGCGGTAGACATGCATGAAATACGAGTTGCAGGAGTTGGCGAGCGCCAGCCGGATATTGGCGGCGTGGCCGGGATTGCTGTGCAGGCAGCGGCTGAAGCGGCCGCAGAGGCCGTAGCCGCCCCGGCAATTAAACCCGAAGTCCGGGGTGATCACGCCCATGTCCAGCCCGATCAGGCCGGTAATGGGCTTGAAGGTGGAGCCCGGCGGGTAGGCGGCCTGGATGGCGCGGTTGTATAATGGCTTGGTCGTGTCTACGTACAGCTTGTTGAAGTTCTTGGCGCGGAAGGAACCGGAAAGCAGGTTCGGGTCGAAGGAAGGGCCGCTGACCATGGCGAGGATGCCGCCGGTCTGCGGGTCGATGGCTACGATGCTGCCTACTTTTCCTTTCATCAGGCGCTCGCCGAGCACCTGCAGCTCAATGTCCAGCGCCAGCCGCAGGTTCTTTCCCGCGATGGCCGCCGTATCAAACTCGCCGTTCTCCAGCGAGCCCTGCGGGCGGTTCAGGTTATCCTTCATCAGGTATTGTATCCCGCGCTGCCCCATGAGGATGCTTTCGTATGTTTTCTCCAGTCCCGTTGCACCGATGTAATCTCCCGGCTGGTAAGCGCTGTATTCGCCGGAAGGGTCCTTGAGCTGCCGCGGGGAGATCTCGCTGATATACCCGAGAATGCTGGCGCCCACGCCGTAGGGGTACGACCGCACCGGCCGCAACACCAGCTCGAATCCCGGCTGGAAGCGGTGCATGCTTTCCTGCAGCTTGCCGTACATGTCCGGCGTGAGCAGCGATGCGAACACGGATTGCCGCACGCGGCCGTTCCTGATGATCGATTCCACGATCCTTTTATGAAATTCTTCCTTATCGATCTGCAGGATGCTGCACAGGTAGGCCGTATCTATTTTTTTGACGTTGGACGGGGTCACCATCAGGTCGTACAGCGCTTCGTTGCGCAGCACGCTCAGGCCATTGCGGTCGTAGATGATGCCGCGGCTCGGGTAGATGACCTTCTTCAACACAGCATTGGCATCCGCCAGCTTCGAATATTTCGTTTCGATCACCTGCAAAAAAAACAACCTCACCACGATGAGCGACACCATGCCAAGGATGATCAACTGGATAACTCTTTTTCTGGGCTGATTATAAACAGACATGCAGGTTCCTGAATTAAGGCTTAATATACTTATTTCCTGCTAAAGAACAACAACTCGTATAGCAGCACAAGAAAGAGGCTGACCGCGGTGGATAGCAGGATCTTGATCAACAGGTACAGGGGATCGGCGAAACTGAAAACGGACAGGCAGAAATATACGATGTTGTGTAACAGGACGAGGATAGAAACATAAATAGCGAACTGCGAGGTGCCCATGCTGGTCACCGACGGCGTGCGCTGGATCACTTCAAAGCCTCCCTGCGGCGAGAGGATGTTGAGAATGAAGGGGCGCAGGTACGCGATGAACACGCAGGCCGCGGCATGCAGGCCCATGGTATCGGTAAACATGTCCAGCGTAAGGCCGAGCAGCAGGCCAAGCAGCTGTACCGCCGGGCGGGGCAGGTTGAAAGGCAACAGGAGGATGAAGAGCATGTACAGGTAAGGGTTCACCAGCTGATGGATCAGTATCTGGTCCAGCACCAGCACCTGGAACAGGATCAGTAAGATGAAACGGATGATATTTTTTAACAGTATGCTCATTTTAGCAGGTTGCGTGTAGAGTCTTCCAGCTTCATCTGCTCGTCGCGCAGGAGGTTCTCGATCACATACACATATTGCAGGTTGTAAAAGTTGGTAGCGAGTTTCAGGCGGATGTTATAGGAGGTGCTGGACCTGTCTGACACCCGGAACGTATCGATATACCCGATGGTGATGTTCTCCGGGAAGAACGCGGAGAAGCCGCTGGTGACGATGGTGTCTCCTTTCTGCAGGATGGCGCTGCGCGGCACGTCCTTCATTTGTGCGAACCCGGCATTGGCGCCGTCCCAATACACCGTGCCGATCTCGCCGGAGCGCCGCATTTTGGCGCTTACGCCGAAGTTGGACGTGGCGGAGGCGGATGATTTGTACAGCAGGGAAACGACTACCGCGTAGTTGTCGCTTACGCTGCGCACCACACCCACGATGCCGGTGGGGCTCACCACGCCCATGTTGGGGCGGATGCCGTGCTTGCTGCCGCGGCGCAGGGTGATGGTGTTGATCTCGCGGTTCACGGAGTTGTTGATCACCTTGGCTTCGCGGTAGAGGAACTTGCGGGCTTCCACGCTCATGAGGTTGCGGGCGGAATCATTGCTGAACCGGCGCAGCGTATCGTATATCACCGTGCTGCCGGTGTCGCTGATCTCGAAAGAAGAGGCCAGCTCGTTCCGCAGGATGGTGTTTTCCCTGACGAGGCTGTCGTTGGTAGACTGAAGATGGAAATAATAGGTAACGTCGTTATACCGGGAATACAACTTGCCGCTCATGGCGTTGGAGGAGTTGAGGTAAACGGTACGCTGAAAATTGTTGTGCCGGAATACGAAAATAAAGCAGATCACTTCCAGCAGCAAAAACAGAAAGAAGTTGAAATACCGCCTTAAAAAAATGATCAGATTTCGCACTTGATTCGAATGTAAGGATTCCGGGTATGCGGCAGGCCCCGGGTGTGCGGGGCCTTACCAGGTAATATTATTGCATCAGGAAAGGATATTTGCCGATATGTTTCAGGGCAATGCCGGTTCCTCTCACCACGGCGCGCAGCGGATCGTCCGCCACGTGCACAGGCAGTTTGATCTTTTGTGAAAGCCTTTTATCCAGCCCGCGCAGCAGGGCGCCGCCACCCGTGAGGTAGAGGCCGCGGCGGTAGATGTCGGACGCCAGCTCCGGCGGCGTTGTTTCCAACGCCTTCAGAATGGCTTCTTCTATTTTAAAGATGGATTTGTCCAGCGCTTCTGCGATCTCCTGGTAAGATACCATGATCTGCTTGGGAATGCCCGTTACCAGGTCACGGCCGTTCACCGGTATCTCGTCCGGCGGATTGTCCAGCTCCTTCAACGCCGAACCGATCTGTATCTTGATCTGCTCAGCCGTTCTTTCACCGATCAGCAGGCTGTGATAGCGGCGCAGGGCTTCCATGATGTCCGCAGTGAACTCGTCACCTGCGATACGGATACTCTGGTCGCACACGATACCGGCCAGGGCGATCACGGAGATACCGGTGGTACCGCCTCCGATGTCGATGATCATGTTACCCACCGGCTCTTCCACGTCTATGCCAATACCGAGGGCAGCGGCCATCGGCTCATGAATCAGATATACTTCCTTGGCGCCGGCCTGCTCCGCGGAATCGCGCACCGCACGTTTCTCCACTTCCGTAATGCTGGAAGGGATACAGATCACCATCCGCCAGCTGGGCGCAAACAACGGCTTCTTGGGATATATCATTTTGATCAGCTCCCGGATCATGCCTTCCGCAGCATTGAAGTCCGCGATCACCCCGTCTTTCAACGGACGGATGGTACGCAGGTATTCATGCGTCTTCTCGTGCATCATCATCGCCTTTTTGCCGACAGCGACGATCTTGCCACTGGCTCGTTCTATAGCTACAATGGAAGGTTCGTCCACAACCACCTGGTCATTATGAATGATCAGCGTGTTGGCAGTTCCAAGGTCGATTGCAATCTCCTGAGTTAAAAAGTTAAAGAAGCCCATTGTTTGATACGGTCAAAAATATTTGAATGCAAAAATGAATAATTCTAACGAATATACGACGCAATTATTGGATTTTTCAAGCAGGAACCTGAATTAAATGCCACGGATGCAACATGCATTTTTTATCTATCCGTGATCACTGTACGAAGTTTCATCCGCTAATGAACTCATATCCAATATCTCTCCTGTAATACTTGCCCTCGAACTGAATGTTTTCGGCCGTCTGCCTGGAGTGAGCGAGCGCTATCTGCAAATCGCCTGCCAAAGATGTAACGGTCATTACACGCCCGCCGTTCGTCAGCACTTTATCGCCGTCCGCTTTGGTGCCCGCATGGAACACCAGCTGGTCTTTGGCCGGCGCCGGCACTTCCGTAATGGGCTTGCCTTTCTCGTATGCCTCCGGATATCCTTTGCTTACCAGCATCACCGTAGCAGCCACGCGCGGATCTTCCACGATCTGCACGGCATCCAGCTGCTGCCGCTGCACGGCGGAGAACAGCTCCGGCAGGTCATTCTGCAGGCGCGGTATCACCACTTCCGTTTCCGGATCGCCCATCCGGCAGTTATATTCGATCACATAAGGCTCCCCATCCACATTGATCAATCCGAAAAATATGAAGCCCTGGTACACGATCCCCTCCTTTGCCAAACCATCCACTGTGGGGCGGATGATATGATCTTCCACCTTCCGCATAAATTCCCCCTGTGCAAATGGCACCGGCGATACGGCGCCCATCCCGCCGGTGTTCAGCCCGGTATCCCCTTCGCCAATGCGCTTGTAGTCTTTCGCGGTGGGTAATATTTTATAGTGCTTGCCGTCCGTCAGCACAAAAACCGATAGCTCGATGCCGGTGAGGAACTGCTCTATCACCACTTTCTTACTGGCCTCCCCGAACTTCGCCGCTTTGATCATCTCTTCAAACTCCGCTACCGCCTCATCGTGGGAGGAGGTGATCACTACCCCTTTGCCCGCCGCGAGGCCGTCCGCCTTCAGCACAATGGGAACGGTGTGCTGGCGCAGGTAGGCCACGCCTTCATCGAAATTGCTTTCATCGAACTCGCGGTACGCAGCGGTAGGGATCTGGTGGCGCTGCATGAACTGCTTGGCAAAGGCTTTGCTGCCTTCCAGCTGCGCGCCTTCTTTGGACGGGCCGATCACCGGAATGTGCTGCAAGGCCGCGTCTGATTTGAAGAAATCATATATCCCCAGTACCAGCGGCTCTTCCGAGCCGGGTATCAGCATGTCTATTTTATTGTCTATACAGAAGTCCCGGATCTTCGCGAAGTCGCTCACCGCGATGTTTACGTTCGTGCCATGCGCCGCTGTGCCCGCATTTCCGGGGGCAATGTACAGTTGGCTGCATGCGGCGCTTTGTGCTATCTTCCATGCCAGGGCGTGCTCCCGGCCACCACTTCCTAAAAGTAAAATATTCATTTGTCTTCAAAATTGCCTTGATGGAACCGCGCAGAAATGCTTATCGTGCCCGGTTTCATAATGAATTGAAACGTAATAAGTATGAGGGGGATCCGGTTACATGGCACTGGCCGGGCAGCCGGAAAATTTTTGCAAAGTAAACCCAAAAAAGCCAGTTTTTTCACCGGGATACCTGATTTTCTTTATATTGCCGCCTCTATTTTCTGCGTAACTGCTTATTTGAGAGTAAAACAACTAGAATCAAACTAACCATTTATGAATGCGAAGCTAGCATCAACAGGGCACCCTAAGGGGCTGTACGTGTTATTTACCACTGAAATGTGGGAACGTTTCAACTATTATGGCATGCGGGCCATCCTCGTGCTTTTCCTTACCAAAGCCCTGGCTTTTGACAAAGCTTTCGCTTCCAGTTTATATGGCAGCTATACCAGCCTTTCCTATCTCACGCCGCTGATCGGCGGATTTGTGGCAGACCGGTACTGGGGTAACCGCCAGTCCATTATCATCGGCGGTTTGCTGATGGCGCTCGGGGAATTTATATTATTCGGATGTGCTTCCGTATACACCACTTCTCCGCAGCTGTCCACCTTCCTGTTCTTCACCGGCCTGGGCGTGATGATCGCTGGCAACGGCTTCTTCAAGCCCAACATTTCTTCAATGGTGGGTCAGTTATATAATGAAGGTGACCGGCGGATAGATGCGGCTTATACTATCTTTTACATGGGCATCAACGTAGGCGGCGCCCTCGGCCCCGCGATCTGCGGCGCTGTAGGCGATACTGGCGATCCTGCCGATTTCAAATGGTCGTTCCTCGCCGCGGGCATTGCCATGCTGCTGAGCGTGATCACCTTCCGCTGGCTGAAAGACCATTATATCCGCCGCCCCGATGGCACGCCGCTCGGCACACCGCCGGCTGACGCCAAGCAGGGCAAGATGGTTCTCGTGTACATTGGTCTTTTCATCATGTCCTGCGCCATGATCGGCATGTTGTATACAGACGCCAAAGTGGTGCCGTTCCTGACCTACCTGCTGCTGCTGGCCGTACTGGCCATCGGCGCCATGATCTTCTCCGACAAGAAGCTGACCGTGGCTGAAAAGAAAAAAATCGCGGTCATATTCATCGTCGCCTTTTTCGTAATCTTCTTCTGGGCCGCGTTCGAGCAAGCGGGCGCTTCCCTTACTTTCTTTGCGGACGAGCAGACCAACCGCGAGCTGAACCTCGACATCCCGCTGTGGGTAGTTTCCATTCTCTCCGCCGGCCTGCTGTATGTGCTCTACAAAGCTTTCACCAGCGCGCGCAAAAATCTGCAGGAAGACCCGAAAGGCGTAAGAATGATCATCTACCTGCTGCTGGCAGCAGGCGCCGCTTACCTCGTGTACCTGAACATTTCTCTGATGACCGGCAGCGACAGCAGCGTCACCGTGAAGGAACTGCCCGCCAGCACCTTCCAGTCCCTCAACTCCATTTTCGTAGTCACTTTCGCTCCCCTGTTCGCCTTCATCTGGCTTAAACTCGGGAAATATGAGCCGTCATCCCCCACCAAAATGGCCATGGGCCTCATGCTGCTGGCTATCGGCTACCTCGTGATAGCATTCGGCGTGAAAGACGTGGCGCCGGGTGTGAAGGTAACCATGATGTACCTGATCGGCATGTACGCACTGCATACCTGGGGTGAGCTTTGCCTTTCACCCATCGGCCTCGCGCTGGTGAACAAGCTCGCGCCTGCCAAGTTCGCTTCGCTGCTGATGGCGGTATGGTTCCTCGCCAACGCTGTTGCCAACAAGCTCGCAGGCGAGTTGAGCGCCTTGTATCCGGACGGTAAAACAACGGTGTTCCTTGGTTACCATATGAGCAACCTTTACGAATTCTTCATGCTGTTCGTAGGCATGGCCGGGGTCGCTTCCCTGATCCTGTTCGGCCTCACGAAACAGTTACAGAAAATGATGAACGCACAATAGCGATAAAAAATGCGGAGCCACCCACTCCGCATTTTTTATTTACATACCATGAAAAATCACTATATTTAATAGGTTAAATCAGAAAATCCATCTCCTAACACCTCCTTATGTCGTCCAACAAATTCAAGCCTTTTGTAGCGCCCGAAGTCAAGATGAAGGAATTAACCCTCAAGTCCATCCTCCTCGGATGTGTTGCGGGTGTGATCTTCGGCGCCGCCACGGTATACCTTGCCCTGAAAGCGGGACTGACGGTTTCGGCTTCCATTCCCATTGCGGTGATCGCCATTACGTTGGGACGGAAGTTCTTCAAAACCACCATCCTGGAGAACAACATCATTCAGACCACCGGCTCCGCCGGCGAATCGATCGCGGCAGGGGTGGTGTTCACCCTGCCGGGTTTCCTGTTCCTTTCCGCGAACGAGCAGGGGCAGAGCAGCGGGGAGGCTTATTTCGACTATATGACTATCCTGATACTCGCCATCTTTGGCGGTATCCTCGGTACGCTCATGATGATCCCGCTGCGGCGGTCGCTCATCGTAAAAGAGCATGATACATTGCCCTACCCCGAAGGCACCGCCTGCGGCTCCGTGCTCAAAGCCGGTGAAAAGGGAGGCGAGTTTGCCAAAACGGCTTTCCTGGGATTGGGCTTTGCGCTCGTGTACGCCATGCTGCAAAAAGTGCTGCATGTGATCGCGGAAACCCCCACCTTTCTGACGAGGCAGACGAACAAGATCTTCCCTTCCGCAAAGGTCAGCGGCGAGATCACGCCGGAATACCTGGGCGTGGGCTACATCATCGGCCCCCGCATTGCGGGCGTGCTGGTGGCGGGCGGGGTGCTGGCATGGTTATGCCTCATTCCTTTGCTGGCTTCGCTGATCCCCGCGGAAGTTATCGCCACGCAGCTCGTTAAACTCGGATTGCTGGCGGACCTCAACACCGCCGGCGGCTCCGGCGGATGGGACCCGGCCACCCGTACCTTCAGCGATTATTCCTCCGCCATCTACCAGGCCTACGTGAAGCAGATCGGCGCGGGCGCCGTAGCAGCCGGAGGATTCATCACACTCCTGAAGACCATCCCCACCATCATATCATCCTTTAAAGACAGCCTCGGATCACTGAAAGAAAAGAATGAAAGCGAAGCCGTACCCAGAACGGAAAGAGATATTTCCTTCAAGGTGGTGATCATCGGCAGCGTCGCGCTTATCCTGCTGATGGCCCTGCTGCCGCAGCTGCCCGGCGATTCTATCTGGAACAAGCTGCTGATCGGCTTGCTCGTGGTGATCTTCGGCGCGTTCTTCGTAACGGTGAGCAGCCGCATCGTAGGCCTCATCGGCAGCAGCAACAATCCCATTTCAGGCATGACCATCGCCACCATCATGGGCACCTGCCTGATATTCATTGCCGTGGGATGGACGGGTAAAGTTTTTGAACCGATGGCCCTGGTGGTAGGAGGCATGATCTGCATCGCCGCGGCCAACGCGGGCGCCACTTCGCAGGACCTGAAATCAGGATATATTGTCGGCGCCACACCAAGAAACCAGCAAATTGCGTTATTTATCGGAGCGATCGTTTCTTCGCTCGTGATCGGATGGACGGTGCACATATTGGATACGCCCACGGCGGAAATGGCCTCACAGGGTATTCAGCATGCCATCGGCACCGAAAAATATGCAGCGCCCCAGGCTACACTGATGGCTACACTCATTAAAGGTATTCTGTCCTTTAACCTCGACTGGCAATTCGTGCTCGTAGGCGTGTTCATTGCCATCACACTGGAACTCTGCGGCGTCAAGTCCCTGTCCTTCGCGGTAGGCGCTTATCTTCCGTTGTCCACCACGCTTCCCATTTTCATCGGCGGCGCTATCCGCGGGCTGGTGGAATGGAAGCAGAAACGCTCCGGCATACAGCTGAGCGCGGAAGAAGAAGAGCTGGGCAAAGGCAACCTTTTCGCGACCGGCCTGGTAGCGGGCGGTGCGGTAGCCGGGGTGATCGTAGCCGTGCTTTCCGTGAATGAAAATGTAGCGGAAGGATTGAAGAAAGTGAATGCGGAACATGGACTGAGCGGCTTGCTCGGAAGCGGAGGCTATCAATTGCTTGGCGTATTGTTCTTTGCAACGATGGGATATGTACTGTACCGCATCGGCCGGCAAAAACAGACATCGATCGAAAAATTATAATTGATCATAAAACGGTATTATCCTATGCCTGGAAAATTGTCCCTGTCAGGCGCGGCTGCTTTTCTCCTGCTGCTGGCCGCCTGCAAGTCCAACGAAGATGTAACGCCCACGCGCAAGTTCATCTCCTTTAAAATGGACAACAAGGTGGTGCTGTCTGAACAGAGCCACCGGGCCTATTATTCACCCGGTAACCTGACGGACACGGACCCCGCCAACGACCGGGCGGAGCTGCTGATCTCGGGATACAGTTATGAAAAGGACGTGATCAACATCCGCGTCACTTCCGCTTCCGCGGACATCACGCCCGGCGTGTACCGGAATACCGCGCCCGGCACCGGCATGGTCATGGAAATGAGTTCCTCGCTGGAGCTGATCACAGCGGATGACCAGTTCGGCGATTTCACCATCATCATTCATCAATTAAAAGATTCCCTGGTGACCGGCCAGTTCAACGGCACACTGGTAAGCGAGGACGACGGCAGCCTGAAAACCGTGAAAGACGGATATTTCAAAGTAGTATACCGGAATTATTACTAACCGGAAAAATCCTGCAAATTATATGGTCATCGCGATACATCGTGATGACCTTTTTTATAACTTGATGCACCCAAACACCTGACTATATGAAGCTGACCGCGATCTCCGCCGCAACATTATTTCTCATGGCCGCATGCAATGCGCCCGCCACCCGCAATAATTCCGCTGATTCCACCGCATCCGAAGCGCCGGGGCTGAGCGACAGCCTGCGCAATGAAATTGCCGCCATCGCGGCACGCTCCGGCGGAACCGTAGGCGTCGGCATCATGAACCTGCACACCCGCGACACCCTGAACTTCCAGAACGACCCGGTTTACCCGATGCAAAGCGTCTTCAAATTCCCCATCGCCATGGCTATTCTGCACCAGGTGGACGAAGGGAAAATGAAGCTGGAACAAAAGATCTATATCGATAAAAAATGGATGGTGCCCGGCACCTGGAGCCCGCTGCGCGATGCATTCCCCGATGGCAATGTGGATCAGACGCTGGCGCAGCTGCTGGAATACATGGTGTCCCAAAGCGATAACATCGCCTGCGACCTCCTTATCGATCTCGCCGGCGGCGAAGCCGCGATCAATGACTACGTACATGGCCTCGGCGTAAAGCAGATCGCCATCGTGGCCAGCGAAGCCAAAATGGCCAGCGCATGGGACGTGCAGTTCACCAATTTCTGCGCGCCTTCCGCCATGGTGCAGCTGCTGGACATCCTGCACAAAGGCTCCGCGCTCTCCAAAACCAGCAATGATTTTCTGTGGGACATCATGCTGAAAACCTCCACTGGCCCCAAACGCCTCAAAGGTCTGCTGCCCGTCGGTACGCCCGTGGCGCATAAAACAGGTACTTCCGGTGTGCGGGACGGCGTGGCCGCCGCTACGAACGATGCGGGGATCATCGTGCTGCCGAACGGACAAAAACTCGCCATCGTGGTATATGTGATGAATGCAAGATCGGATGAAGCCACCCGCGAAGCAACGATCGCGCAGATCGCGAAAGCCGCGTATGACAAGGTGGCGCAGTAAGCCAGATTTCGCAGGCATATAAAAGGAACAGCCCCCGCAACAGGGCAAAACATATAAAAGAAACGGCCCCTGCAACGGGGCCGTTTTCATTGATCAGATAAACGACAAATGCTCGTATTTCTTTTTCAGGATCATCTGGTCATCCGCCCCTAACCATTTGTTCAGCAGCGTGGCGTACACGCTTTTGAAATCCACTTTATACTGCAGGTCCCCGTCTTTCAGGTTCGTCAGGTCAGGCCCTTCATTGAGCACGCCCTTTTCTTTCAATCCCCCGCCGATCAGGAACATGTTGTTCGCCGTGCCGTGGTCCGTACCACCACTCGCATTCTGCCCAACGCGGCGGCCAAATTCGGAGAAGGTCATCACCAGCACGTCCTGGAAGCGGTTGTTCTTTTTCAGGTCGCCCACAAAAACTTTCAGCGCTTCATTCAGCTGATCGAACAGGCGTTTCTGCTGGTTCTCCTGCCCCACATGCGTATCAAAGCTGCCGTGCGAAACGTAGTATACGCTGGTATTGATATCCGTCATGATCAGTTCCGCGATGGTCTTCATGTTACGGCCCAGCTCCGAATTGGGATAGGACTCTTTGCTCTTGTACGTTTTGAATTGCTGGCGGATGTAAGCGGCCGAAGAGATTGTTTCCGCCATCGTCTTGTAGAGATAGCCTACGTTCTGATGTTCGTCCGCATGCTGTTTGGCGAGCAGTTCCCGGAAGTATTTATCGTTGCTGGCGCCGAACAGCCGGTTGGGATCGGTGAGCGCCAGACCTTTCACATGATCGCCTTTCATGGCCAGGCTGAGCGTATCGTCTATTTCCAGCGCCTGCGTAGGTTTGTCGCAATCCTTGCATTGCACGTCCAGGTAGCGGCCCAGCCAGCCCGTGCTCCAGTTCTCTTCGGAATCGCTGGCGCTTTGCCAGATGTCCATAGACCGGAAGTGCGAGCGGTTGGGGTTGGGATATCCCACGCTGTTCAGCACGCCGAGCGATCCTTCGTCATACAGTGATTTGAAGCTTTCCAGCGCGGGATGGATACCGAGTTCATCATTCAGCGCGAGCGCTTTTTCCCGTTTGATGCCCAGCTGGGGGCGCATCCGGTAATAAATATCGTTGCGGTAAGGGATCACGGTGTTGAGGCCGTCGTTGCCGCCGGACAGCTGCACGACCACGAGCACTTTGTTGCCGGGGGGCACCAGGTGGCCCTGTTCCATCGCCTTGAGGAACTTCGGCAGCATCAGGCTGGCGGAAGCGAGCGAGCCTACCTGCAGAAAACGGCGCCTGTTGATATGTAAGGTCATAGTAGCAGATTTTAACAAAGTTGATATTCCGGCGTGCTCATTACATCGATGGTGATCGTTTTGATGTAATTATCACGGGTGGATGTATCTGAATATTTTTCAAGCAGACTTTTATCGATCTTTTCATTTTTCACCAGCAGGCTCTGCGCGATGCTGTCTGCCAGCGCTTCGCGCGGCACATCTTTATACCCCGCGATATAGGCCGTCCAGTCGATGTCCGCATTCACCCTGCGGGCATATTGCTTCCGCAGAAATTCGTTCACCTGCATCGTCATCTTGTAATTCTGCCCTTCGCCCATTTCCGGTGTGATCTCTTTGGGCTTCACATTGAATTCCTGCGAATACAGGATGATCTGCGGAACGCGCATCCGGAACATGAGGCTGGAGCTGTCTATCCAGCTTCTGCCGCCGGGCCAGCCGGCTACGTTAGGCGGATAAAAAAGCGTTTGTCCCATTACCCGCTGGAATACCAGCATGGCCTCCTCCTGCTCGAACCGCATAGGAATGGCCCTGCGCAGGCCGATCAGCAGTTCCATGGGAGATTTGATGCGGCTGCCGATGTTCTTTTCCTCGTAAAACCAGTCCGCCATAAAGATCTCCTGCATCAACGCGCGGAGGTCGTAGCCGGATTGATAGAATTTATCAGCGAGGTGCGCGATGTGGGTTTCATCCGGGTTTTCTTCATTGACGAAGTATTTGTAGATCTTCCGGGTGATGTATTTCGCGGTCTGTTTTTGTTCGAGCAATATTTTGATCACATCATCGCCGTTGAAATTGCCGGTTTTACCGAGGATGGTCTTTACGCCTTCATCATGGGTATTTTTGCGGAACCTGAATTGTCCCACCTGATCGTACGACCAGCCGGTGAACGCCCTGGCTGCTTCCTTGATATCCTTTTCCGTGTATCCGCTGCCCTGCCCCATCGTGAAAAGCTCCATCACTTCCCGCGCGAAGTTCTCGTTCGGCCTTTGCTTGCGGTTTTGCTGGTTGTTCAGGAAAGCCAGCATGGCGGGGGTTTTGGATACCTCCGAGAGCAGCGTGCCGAAGTTGCCCAGTCCGTGTTGCCGGATCACCTGCAGGAGCTGCTGGTTGAACAATACGTTCTGCGTGCGGCAGGCGAAGTGCCCGTGCCAGAAGAGGCCCATTTTTTCACGCAGCGGATGGTCGCTGTCGATCATCGCGTGGGTCCATAGCACGCTGAGGTCTTTGATGCCGTTGGTATTCATGCGCTGCAGCATCTTCCGCTCTTCGGCGCCCATGTTCTTCGCTCTCCTGTAATCGGGGAGGTCCGTTTCATCCACCACCTTTACGGGGTTCAGGTCGGATTCGGGACCGAGGACCAGTTTGCGCACTACTTCCTTGCGCCGCTTTTTGGCCCAGGAGCGGATCACGGGAAGACTTTCGCCAAAACCCGCCCTCCAGCCCAGGTGTTGCAATTGTATGTGTTCGGGAACAGCAGCCATAAATAAAAAATTTAAAATAAGACGGAAGGATAAAAGGAAAGTTTAAATGGCCAGGTACTGGTAACAATAAAAAAACACAAATTTCATTCCAGCGGGGGCTAACGTTTGAAATGCAGGTGTTAAACTTTTCGGAAATCCTGCCGAACCGCAGCAGCATTCAATACGTCGCCATATTATTATCCACTTCACCGGCCCAGGCATGGATGCCGCCGGTAACGTTGTATACCTCGCTAAAACCCAACTGCACAAGGAGTTGCGCAACAGCTTTACTGCGCATGCCGTGGTGGCAGATCACCGCGACCGGCTTTTTCTTCGAAAGGCTGGACACCGAGGCTTCCACGCGGCGCATGGGGATGTGTACTGCTCCATCGATATGGCAAATATCCCATTCTTCTTTTTCCCGCACGTCCACCAGCAGGAAGTCATGGCCATTTTCCAGCCACTGCTGCAGTTCTTTTACAGACAGCAGTTCCATGGTCACGGCGTCGCATATACTATCACCATAACTATCCTGCAGCTCCGAGATACGGAGGTTTGCGGAAATGGTCTGGAAGGTAAATATCTGGTGGATATTATCCAGTATGTTGATGCTTAACAGTTGATTGGTCAGCGGCTCCCCGATCCCGCAGATCACTTTCACCGCTTCGTTCGCCTGGTAGCAGCCGATGAGGCCCGGCAGCACCCCCAGCACACCGATCGTGTTACAATCCGGCGCGTTCCCCGGCACAGGGAACAGGCAACGGTAAGTAGCGCTGCCTTTGTAGTTGAACACGCTCACCTGTCCCTCATATTCAAAAATAGACCCCGAAACAAACGGCTTCTCCAATATCACACAGGCATCATTCACCAGGTAACGGGTGGCGAAATTATCGCAGCAATCGATCACCACATCGTACTTCCCGATGATCTCCAAAGCGTTGGCCGTAGAAAGATAAGTGGAATGGGGTATGAAAGTAACTTCGGGGTTCAGAGCCTCCAGCCGCGTGATGGCTGTTTGCAGCTTGGGTTTGCCTTCATCTTCCGTGTTGTAGATCACCTGCCTTTGCAGGTTGGTGATGGACACGGTATCCTGCTCCACGATGCCGATGGTGCCCACGCCCATGGCGGTAAGATATTGCAACACCGGCACACCGAGACCGCCTGCTCCCACCACCAGTACGGCGGCCTTGCGGAGCATTTCCTGTTTTTCAGCGCCAAAGCCATTCAGGCGTATTTGTCGGTCATAGCGGTCCATATCGGCACTAATTTCGGAATTTTTTTGCTGGCAGTCAATATGCGGGGTGCATCACTTTTTCAACTCCGTCCATATCTCCTGCAAGCCCGCAGGCACCGTGTCCGCCGACGCACCGCGCAACCTTTCCTCCACATATCTTATCCTGTTCCCAAGGTCAGGGTGACTGCTCAGCCATTCCGAATGCGCGGCGGCGCCATCTTTCTGCAATGTCCGGAACAGCCAGATATATCCTTCCCCGTTGATGTGCCGCGCTTCCAGCAGCGCCAACCCGTTCAGGTCCGCTTCCCGCTCCAGGGAACGGGAATATTCCAGGTGTTGCAGCGTGTTGGCGTTTTCCACCACCACGGCGCTGATGCCGGACAGGTCGCCGAACACAAGGCTTACCATCATGTACGTGCCGAGGCTTTGTAAAAGAGCGCGCGTGGTATGCCGCAGCTCCACATGGGAAAACTCGTGCGCCAGCAATGCCGCCAGTTCTTCCGGCCGCTGCAT
This sequence comes from Chitinophaga cymbidii, assembly GCF_007992715.1. Classification (GTDB taxonomy): domain Bacteria; phylum Bacteroidota; class Bacteroidia; order Chitinophagales; family Chitinophagaceae; genus Chitinophaga; species Chitinophaga cymbidii. Next base: position 2,279,603 of record NZ_BKAU01000001.1, on the reverse strand, counting down.
CTGCTCAAGCAGGCCGGTGAACACCACGATGCGGCCGCCCGGCACCGCGAAGGCATTGAGCTGCCGCTCTTCCACTACCGTGATCTTCACCGGGTAAGCGGAAGGAATATGCAGCGCTCCGAAGAACCGGTTCACCAGCGCCGTTTTTGCTTCATTTACTTTGAAGTCCCCGATCATGGCCTTGTAAGCGCTTTCTCCCATCTCTGTTTCATATTCCACCGGCAGGCTTTGCGCGGCGCGGCCCGCCAGGAACGGTATCAGCCAGAAATAGGCCGCCAGCAGCAATCCCGCGATAACAATACCCAGCCCCGCGAGGAAAGGGACCACATACGACCGGTACTTTTTCGACAGCTGCTTCGCCGCAATAGCGGCAAAAGCCGCGTCCGCTACTTTCAGCGTCTGCAGGGGCAGGCCGGCATGATGCAGATCCGGACCGTTGCCCTTCACCACGTTGTACCAATACCAGTATACCACACGTGCATCTTTCAGATGGATTTCAATACGTTTATTCGTTACCGTTACAACGGCGGGTTGAATGTTATCGGGGGAATCGTAGGAATAAAGCCCTTCAAAGCGTTGCATGGGTCACAGGGGTTTGATGCGTTTGCTCATGACCACCAGGTCCGCCCAGCTGCCGTCAGGCTGGCGGATGCCTTGCGGGATGCGGCCATGTTCGGTAAAGTTGAAATTGCGGTAGAGCTGGATCGCTCTTTCGTTGGTGGACAATACTTCAAAATGGATCACGCTGATCACAGGATGCTCCTCCACCCAACGGATCGCCGCTGTCAGCAACCGCCTCCCGATCCCCATGTTCCAGTACTTGTGCAGCACGGCCACACCAAGCAGCGCCATATGCTGCTGCTTCGAAAACCGGTTCTGGTTCAGCGTCAGCGAACCGGCGATCTCGCCCTCCACGTCCGCCACCAGGAAAAGATGGTTGGGATGGTTCATATAGGAAGCGATGAATGCCTCCTCCGCGGCCAGGTCAAAGCCTTTCGCCTCCGCATAGGTATACAGCAGGAAGTCCGTTTCCTGCGTAAGCTGTAGAAAACAATCCAGGCAATGCTGCGCATCACGGATCCCGGGTGTACGGATCACCAGCTGTTTGCCGTTGGGAAGAAAATGGCGCATAAACAAGCGCTTATCAGGACGCCTTTGCGTGCTTTGTCACAAAAGCCACAACCGCCTCCTTCTGCTCATCCGTTAATTTTGCTTTCTTCGCCATGCGGTCGAGTATATTCGGCCATTTTTCCGCGGTGCGCGTTTCAGGCAACATATACCCGTGGCACTTTGCGCATTTGTCCCTGAAAATGGCCTTGCCTTCGGAATCTTCGTATTTGGCAAAAGCGGCTTCTACTTTTGCGGTGTTATTGGGGTTGAGGCCCTTGGCACAACCGGCCAATACGATAGCCACCAACATGATTTGACCTAATTGTTTCATGATTTGCATATTTAGACCTTCTCCAAAATAACATTAAAAAATCAAAAAGCGTACCGATGCCGGTACGCTTTCTACATATTTAATACGAAAGTATATCCTTAACCGTTGCTTATGCGGTCGCTGCCGAAGTAACGGTGCAGCACTTCCGGCAGCAGGATGCCTTCCTTCGTCTGGTTATTTTCCAGCAGGCAGGCCATGATGCGCGGCAGCGCCAGGGAGCTTCCGTTCAGGGAATGCAGCAGCTGGTTCTTGCCGGCTTCGTCTTTATAACGGATCTTCATGCGGTTGGTCTGGTAGCTTTCAAAGTTGGATACGGAGCTAACTTCCAGCCACTTGTCCTGCGCCGCGGAGTACACTTCAAAATCGTAGGTCTGCGCGGAGGTAAAGCTCATATCACCGCCGCAAAGGTTCAGGATGCGGTAAGGCAGGCCGAGCGATTTGATCAACGCTTCCACATGGCTGACCATTTCTTCCAGTACGGCATATGATTGATCAGGGCGCACCAGTTGCACCAGCTCCACTTTTTCGAACTGATGCAGGCGGTTCAGCCCGCGTACGTCCTTGCCATAAGAACCCGCTTCCCTCCTGAAACACGGCGTGTAAGCCGTCATCTTCACCGGCAGCGCTGATTCCTTCAGTATCTCGTCACGGTAGATATTCGTTACCGGCACTTCCGCGGTGGGGATCAGGTAAAAATTATCTTCCGTCACATGGTACATCTGCCCTTCTTTATCCGGCAGCTGGCCGGTGCCGTAGGCGGATGCTTCATTCACCATGTACGGCGGCAGCACTTCCGTATAGCCGTTGGCGGTATTATAGTCCAGGAAATAGCTGATCAGCGCGCGTTGCAGGCGCGCTCCCCTGTTCTTGTACACGGGAAAGCCGCTGCCCGTGATCTTGTTGCCGAGTTCAAAGTCTATCAGGTCGTACTGTTTGGCCAGGTCCCAGTGCGGCACCGCCCCTTCGTACAGGGAGGGCTTGCTGCCGCCGCCGCGCACTTCCACATTCTCTTCCGGCGTTTTGCCGGCGGGAACGTTCTGCCCGGGCAGGTTAGGCAGCTTCACCAGGGTATCCTGCAGTAATTTTTCCGTTGATCTGAGCGATTCGTCAATGGGGCCAAGCGCCTGCTTGAAGCGGGCCACGTCTTCCTTGCGGGCTTCCGCGGCGGCTTTATCGCCTGACGCCATCAGCTTGCCGATCTCTTTCGATGCGGCATTCACTTTCGCCTGTGTTTCATCATATTCCAGCGTCAGCTTCCGGCGCTGATCGTCCAGCGCAATGACCTCCTCTACCAGGCCCGGCTCTTTAAAATGTTTGAGCGCAAGCCTTTCCAGCACCAATTCCTTGTTTTGACGAATAAATTGTACCTGTAACATTATTACTGTTGAATTTGGACAAAGATAACGGGGTTCTTCCTTAACTCAAATATTTCCCTACGATCGGCACGCGGCGCCCTACGCCAAAGGCTTTGGACGATACGCGGATGATGGGGCAGAACTGGTTCCGCTTGTATTCGTTGGTGTTCACCAGTTTCAGTGCGCGTGCTACCAGCGCGGGATCGAAGCCCTGCTCTATGATCTCGCGGGGGCCCTGCCGCATTTCGATGTACTGGTACAGCACCCGGTCCAGCACCGCGTAATCTGGCAGGCTGTCGCTGTCCTTCTGATTGGGGCGCAGCTCGGCAGACGGCGCTTTATCGATGATATTTGCCGGGATGATCTCTTTGTCGCGGTTAATATACCGCGCCAGCGCATACACCTGCATCTTGTATACATCGCCCAATACGGACAGGCCGCCGGCCATATCGCCGTACAACGTGCCGTAGCCGGTGGACAGCTCGCTTTTGTTGGAGGTGTTCAGGAGGATGTAGCCGAATTTGTTGGAGAGCGCCATCAGCAGGTTCCCGCGGATGCGCGACTGCGTGTTCTCTTCCGCCACATTGAAAGGCAGGCCGTGAAAATAAGGGTCCAGCGTTTCGAGGAAGCTTTCGTAAATATGGTTGATGCGGATGATGTCGTACGGATTCTCCAGGTTTTTGGACAAAGCCACGGCGTCATCTACCGAATGTTCGGTGGAGTACGGCGACGGCATGAGGATGGCGCGCACATTTTCCCGGCCAAGTGCTTCGCAGGCAAGCGCCAGCGTCACTGCGCTGTCGATTCCCCCGGAAGAGCCGAGGATGGCCTGTTTAAAGCCCATCTTCCCGAAATAGTCACGAATGCCCAGCACGATCGCATCGTGGATGCGGTGAATGTTATGGTCGAATTCCAGCGCGGTGATATCGGACGTAGCATGCGCCGGTACGGGATCTCCCTGTTTGCTGTGCAGCGTATCCAGCTCCACAAAATCCAGCGCTTCTTCGAAATAAGGCAGCTCCTTCACGATGTTGCCCTGCGCGTCGAACACCATGGAACCACCGTCGAACACGATCTCCGTTTGCGAACCCACCGTGTTGCAGTAGTACATGGGCAACCGGTATTTGCGCACATTGGCGCGGATGATCTCCTTGCGGCTTTCGTCGTGATCGTAATCGAAGGGTGATGCGGAGAGGTTGAGCATCACATCAGGCTTGTGCGCCATCAGCTGGTCCATCGGGCAGATGCGGTACAGCGGGTTATCGCCAAGATTCCAGATATCTTCACAGATGGTCACGGCGAGCTTTTTGCCTTTGAACGGTATCACATTCCATTCGTAGCCCGGTTCAAAATAGCGGTGCTCGTCGAACACATCGTAGGTAGGTAGTAATGTTTTATGTATCACCTGCTGCACCTGTCCTTCATACAGGAACCAGGCGGCATTGAAAAGATCTTTCCCTTCCATCACAGGATTCCGGCAGGGAGCGCCTACCAGCACGGCCACCTGCCCCGTATGCTTTTTGATCTCGTCGATCGCTGCATAACATTTGGCGATGAAGTCTTCGAACTCCAGGAAATCCCGCGGGGGATAGCCGCAAACGCACAGTTCGGAGAACAGCACAAGGTCTGCCCCCTGCGCTTCCGCATCTTTAATGGCCGAGATGATCCTGGCGGTATTCGCTTCGAAGTTGCCGATATGGTAATTCTGCTGCGCTAAAAAGATTTTCATGGGGCAAAGTTACGGCGAATCCTGTCTAAAAATAAACTCCGAGCCGGAGAACGAACGCATTCATGTTCACCCTTCCATCGTCCCATTTTTTATTCCGGGTAATGTCTGTAAAGCCGTTCTGGAAATTGAAGCCGGCCACGCCCATCAGCGTTTCCGTGAGCGGGTATTCAATGCCGGCGCCGATCAGCATGCCGGTGTTGAAGCGGTTGATGTCCTGCAGCACATTTTCCTTGTCGTACCGCTGCAGGCCGCTGATAACGTTGGCACGTGCCCGTACGGGAACACCGGCGAAAGCGCCGAACTGGCCCCATATGCCGATGCCGCTCGTGGTGTTGGTTTTCAGTTTCAGGGCGAAGGGGATCTCCACGTATTGCAGGCGGAGATCATATTCCGTTGGCTCGGACCTGAACTTCTCCACGCCTTTGCCTACCTCGTATTTCAGCACGCTGCCCATGTGGCTGATGCCGAGGCCGGTGGAAATCGCGTAGTTGCTGTTCGCATCGATATAAAAATCGGCCATAACGCCATAGCTGAAATAGAACTTGCCGCCGTTGCGGGTGACGCCGTTCTCCTGCGGCCGCATAACGGAGCCGCCGGGGTCCAGCTTGAAGCCGAAGCGCACCCTGCTCATCCGGTCCCCAAAGCTTTGCGCATGCGCGCTGCTGCCCGCGGCGGCGAGGATGAACAAAAGGATAAAAGATTTCAATAATACGTTGTGATGCAATATTTTTACCATTTCTAAAGTTTTACAGGCGATGCGAAATTACTTGAATAAATATATCCTGCCTGGCATGGTTGCATTTTTAATGGCCTGCGGGGAAAAGAAAAATATCCCTGATGTCAGTCATATTCCCATCCATGTAAGCATTGAGCGTTTTGATCAGCAGTTCTTCCGCATCGATACCAATAACGTGATGAGCGGCATAAAATTGCTGGCGGCTTCTTACCCGGGCTTCCTGCCCACGTACCTGCAGGAGATCATGAACTTCGGGCCGGAGCCGGATTCCAGCCAATTGATGGAGACGCAGGTGCGGGCTTTCCTCACCAACAAGGATTTCCGGGACCTGCAGGATTCCGTGAATGCGCACTTCGCGGATGTAAAACCGATAGAAGCCGCCCTCACCCAGTCTTTCCGGCTGGCCAAATACTACCTTCCCGCTTTCACCGCGCCGCGGGTGCTGGCTTTCACTTCCGCCATCGGCAACTACGGCGCGGTAACGGTTGACTCCACGCTCGGCATCGGCCTGGATATGTACATGGGCGCGGACTTCCCCGTCTACCGCCTCATCCCCGGCTACCCGGATTATATCATCCGCCGCTTCACGCCGGAATATATCAGCACCAACGTCATGAAAGTGCTGCATCAAAACCTTTTTCCCCTGCGCGACGACGCCAAGCTCGTGGAGCAGATGCTGGACCTCGGGCGGCAGCAGTATTTCCTGGAAAAAGTATTGCCGGAAACCCCGGAAGCAGTGCGCCTCGGTTATACCCAGGCGCAGCTCGACTTCTGCCATGAAAACGAGGAAATGATCTGGCAGTTCTTCGTGCAGCACAAGCTGCTGTATACCGGGGACTGGCAGGATATTGTCCGTTATATCGGCGAAGGCCCGTCCACACAGGGAATGCCGGCGGAAGCACCGGGACAGATAGGCGCGTTCACAGGCTACCGCATCGTGCAGTCCTACATCAAAAAACATCCGGAAGTGACATTGGAAAAATTACTGAATATGCAGGCGATGGACATATTCAACGGGGCCAGGTACAGACCTTAAAAGAGATAGGGAAAAAATCAGTTCATTTTAAAAGGCACCACCATCTGGAATTCGGGGATCTTTACCTCGAAAAGTTTCTTGTTCAGCTGGTTTTCCATCTGGTACGTACCGTACATTTTGCCGATCTCCGTTCTGAGGTTGGAGCCGGACACATATTGATAGCTCTCTGATGGCGCCAGTAAAGGCTGTACGCCTACCACCCCTTCGCCTTCCACTTCGCGGTGCGAGCCGTTCGAATCTATGATATACCAGTGGCGTCTTAACAGTTTGATCGGAAAAGTGTTGTTATTTTCAATGGTGATGCGGTATGCAAACATGAATTCACTCCCGATTGGATTGGAATAATCCGGCTGGTAGAACGTTTCCACGCTGATGGTAATGCCCTCTGTGACCTTCTTTACCATAAGATCAATCCTTTTACGTAAATAAACCTGTTACCGTAAAAATAAGGAAAATAACTGCGTTGCAACTTTTTTTTATATGTCCGGTATGGATTTAACGAATCTTTAGGTTATTTCCACGCCGTCCAGCTCATGCGCGTTGCGTTCCGCCAGCCTGGCTTCCTTTTCGAAGGAAATGTTCCGGTACCCTACTCTTGTCCACTGCGCCACGTACAGCCATAAAAAGCGCCAGAAGCCGTATTTCCTGTACTGTTTTACATGGCAAACCTCATGCCGGACCCAGGGGACGTTCGCCAGGAAGTCCCCGCGGCTCACGCCGTACAGATGTATCACGTTACCGAAAACGATCGCCGCGCCGGAGCCTTTGAGCTTCCAGGCGGCGAGCCGCGCGAGGCGCGAGTTTTCTTTGATACGGCAGCGGATGGTGTTCATCCCTGCAATTTAGGGGAAACGGGGTGAAATATTGAAGCGCCGTTACAACCTTGTACAGCCGCCGCGGAGAACCGGCCGCTACTTCGCCAGCGAAAACCTTCTCGAAATATTGAACCCCCACCGGAACTGCCCGTTCCGCCAGGTGCTGGTGGTTTCCGGGATAAACTGGTTTTCCAGTATGGCTGTTGAATTGGTGAAGTTAAGATGAAAGATGTGGCCGCCGGTGTCGATCTCCACGCCCACGCCCAGCGGGTTGTAGAACTTTACGCCCCGTTCCGCGAAGTAATCTTTGCTGGCCTGCTCCCGGAACGGCAGGAAGTAGTCCACCACCAGCGCCACGCGGTTGGAAAAACGCAGCCGTCCGCCGATGCCCAGGGCGAACATATCGTTCACATCCATAAAAGCCACCCGGTTGCGGTGGATGTAAGTGGGCAGAACGGCGAGGGACAAGGCATTGCCGAACTTGCGGGTGATGATCGCCTGGCCGGTATAGGTCATCCGGTGCGAGAAGTTGCCGAAGTAGCTCGGCTCTTCCTCTTCCGCGGCGCTTTTCATCCCTGTTACCACGGCGTTACCGAAGAGCGTTACGCCCACGGGTATACGATTATCGTGCGTTTGCTGCAGTACTTTGAGCTTGCCCAGCACTTCGTACAGCTGGGAGAGGCTGCCGCTGCCTTTGGAGCGCGAAATGCCCGCCGTCAACCGGTCTGTGATGCCGTATTCGAATGCGATGCGGATGTCCGTGGAATTGTCCATGCCGAAGAAGGTCTTGCTCCCGCCGTCGGAACCGCCGATGTCGCCGAAGCGGTGCGCCACGCGGAAGTCGAGGTCCCCTTTGGCGAGGGTTTCATTGGATTGCCCGTTGATGATGCGGGTGCTTTTAAATGTAGAGGTCACCCCGTCGCGGCGGACGGAATCCTTTCCAAACATAGCGCTCAGGTCGTCCTGCGCCATGGCGGCGGGCGCTGTCAGCAGGGCTACGGTCATTATTCGTAAGTACAACATATCGTTGATTTGATTATTTCACGGGTTCATAAACAGCGTTCACGCTCACTTCCACCACTTCAGCAATGTTTTTTACCACCAGGCTCGGTATCTTGATCTTGTGGTCGGCCACCCGCACATTGAATTTGGATGCGGCTGTCACTTTTCCGTTGCTGACAGTCACGGTGCCCTTCTCGCGGTAGGTCTTCGGTACGCCATGTATGTTCAGCGTGCCTTCAACGGTAACCGGGTAGGCGCCATCTTTCGTGAGGTCTATATTGTCGGTGATCTTCCCTTTGAATTCGGCATGCGGGTACTTGTCGCTTTCCAGGTAGTTCTCATTGAAATGCTCCTGCATGAGTTTCTTTTTGAACTGGAAAGTGTTGATCTGTACTTTGAAGTAGACCGCTTTCGTTTTGATGTTGAGCGCGGAAACGCCCTGTGTGGTCTTTGCGTCGATGTCTTCCAGCGGCGCGCTGGAAAAGAAGCTCAGCGTGGCGTTCCGGCAGGAATAGATATCCTGTGCAGATACGGCGAAACCGGCCAGCAGGAAGGCGCTGATGAGAAATATCTGTTTCATGTCGATGATCTTGTTTGTATCTTTTTCATATCAGTCCGGCATCCCCTTTTCCACCCAGCAGGCAATGGAATCCCTGACTGCGCGCGGCAACGCCGGGAAGCTCTGGGACTGCGGCATATCCGCATTCGGCCCCGTTACCCTTAAAGCGAAGGTGGAATGGTTGGCGTTGATGTAGCTTTTTAACTTCGCCAGGCTGGAAAAGTCCGCCACCACGGGAGCGCCGCCGCCCGGATGACAGCTGTGGTTCGTACAGTTCATCTGTATCACTGCATAGATGCGCGCGCTGTTGATCACCATCGTGTCGCAGGCGGAATTGGAAGGTTCAGGCGCTTTTTCGGAAGAACAGCTACAGACATACGCGCAGCAGAGCATTAAACCCAGGCCGGTCAGAATAGATTTCATAAATTTTTGAGTTGGTGAAACACAGGTTTTCAAGGATTCTTATACGCAGCCGGACAGGGAACGGTTGCCTCGGAAAGATATAAATAAAACGAGATTCCATTTCTTATTTTTGCAGGCAAATGATCAGGCCGTGAACATCGAACAACTTTACCAGGTATACCGTCAGTATCCGGCGGTACAGACAGATACGCGCAAACTGCAGCCCGGCGATATTTTCTTCGCCCTGCGCGGTCCCAATTTCAACGGGAACCAGTATGCGCAGCAGGCGCTGGATGCAGGCGCCGCCTATGCGGTAGTAGATGATCCGGCCTTTTTCACCCAACCTGAAAAAATGATGCTGGTCCCCGATGCACTGGAAGCCCTTCAGGCGCTTGCCCGCCATCACCGGCAGCAATTCAGCATTCCGTTCATCGCCATCACCGGCACTAACGGGAAGACCACTACGAAGGAAATGATACGCACCGTGCTGGGTTCCGCATACCGGACCTATGCAACAGCCGGCAACCTGAACAACCATATCGGCGTACCGCTGACGCTGCTCGGCATCCCGCCGGACGCGGAAATGGCTGTTATAGAAATGGGCGCCAATCATCAGCTGGAAATAGAAGGTTACTGCAAGGTGGCGCTGCCTACGCACGGGCTGATCACCAATATCGGGAAGGCCCACCTGGAAGGCTTTGGCGGCGAAGAAGGCGTACGGAAAGCCAAAGGTGAGCTGTACGATCACCTGCGCGCCAGCGGCGGCACAGCTTTCGTTTGCAATGACTATCCTTATTTGGTAGACATGTCCAAAGGCATCTCTAACGTGATCACCTATGGTAAAGAAGAGGCGGATTATACCGGCGCCTCCACGCCCGGAACCGCGCTGCTGGAACTGGAAACAAAAGAAACAGGCAGGATCGTCACGCACCTGGTGGGCGATTACAATTTCCCGAACGTCATGGCCGCCATCGCCATCGGCCTGCATTTCGCCGTGCCGCCGGAAAAAATAAAACCTTCCATCGAACAATATATTCCTTCCAATAACCGCTCACAGATTGTGCGGCGCGGCAGCAATACCTTTATCATGGACGCCTACAACGCCAACCCTTCCAGCATGAAAGCCGCCATAGAGAACTTCGCGGCACTGGACGCGGCCAATAAAGTGCTGTTGCTCGGCGGGATGAAAGAACTGGGGGAAGACAGCCTCAAAGAACACCAGGCGCTCGCCGACTTGCTGCAGCAAACCCACTGGAAAGCCGTAGTGCTGGTAGATGGTGATTTTGCAAAGATCGATCACCCTTACATCTTTTTGAAAACAGCTGAAGACGCCCGCCGCTGGGTGGAACAACAGGCTTTCGAGGATACGCACCTGTTAGTGAAAGGGTCGCGCAGCGTAGGCATGGAAAAGGTTTTGCCGGATCAGGCATAAAAACCGGGCGCAAATGGAGCGCAAAAAATAAACCTGCGAGTTAAAAAACCCACAGGTTTTCATAACCTATGCCAACTTTAGAGTATTATGAAGCCTTGCGGCATTGCATTCATACTTACTTCTATTACAACATGGAAGTCATGAAAAGGTTGCGGGAAATAAAAAATAATTTCAGCGGGACTGGGTCAACTCTATGAGCACGCCGTTCGTGCTTTTGGGATGGAGAAAACAAACGAGCTTGTTATCCGCGCCCACACGGGGTTCCGCATTGATCACCTCAAAGCCTTCAGCCCTGAGGCGTTCTATTTCAGCATGGATGTCCGCTACCTCAAAAGCAATATGATGCACGCCCTCTCCTTTCTTGTCCAGGAACTTGGCCACCGCGCTGCCCGCTTTCACGGATTCCAGCAGCTCGATCTTTGTTTCCCCCTGCTGAAAAAACGCCGTGGTCACGCCTTCCGCAGCCACTTCTTCCGTTTTATAGCAGGGCGTGTTCAACAGCTTTTCGAATAAAGGAATGGAAACAGATAGCGACCTCACGGCGATTCCGATATGTTCTACTTTGAGCATGATGGTGAATTATATAGACGCAGCCTATACGCTGCCCGCTGTTTTGCAATAGTGCCAACCGGCCAAAAATAGAACTTATATCGTAAATTTGTGGTGGTCTTGTACCCGGAGGATTATGCTGAAACTACCTGTTTACCTGGACAATAACGCTACCACACCCTGCGATCCGCGCGTGCTGGAAGCCATGTTGCCCTTTTTCACGGCCCATTTCGGCAATGCCGCCAGCCGCAGCCACGCTTACGGCTGGGCGGCGGAAGAAGCGGTAAAGACGGCCCGGGAGCAGGTAGCAGCGCTGATCGGAGCGGTACCCGAAGAGATCGTTTTCACTTCAGGCGCTACGGAAGCGGATAACCTGGCCCTCAAAGGCGTGGTGGAAATGTACGCGGCCAAAGGCCGGCATATCATCACCTGCGAAACCGAGCATAAAGCCGTACTGGATACCTGCCGGCATCTTGAAAAGCAGGGTGTTGCCGTTACTTACCTGAAAGCCGGCCACGACGGCCTCATTGATCTTTCCGCGCTGGAAGCGGCGATCACGGACCAGACCATCCTTGTGTCGGTCATGTACGCCAATAACGAAACGGGCGTGATCCAGCCCGTCAGGGCTATCAGCGATATCGCCCGCAAACACGGCGTACTGATGATGACCGACGCGGCGCAGGCACTGGGCAAAATACCGGTGGACGTGCAGCGGGACGGGATCGATCTGATGGCGGTAAGCGCGCACAAGCTGTACGGTCCCAAGGGCGTCGGCGCATTGTACGTACGGCGTAAGAATCCCCGTGTGAAAGTCACCGCCCAGATGGACGGCGGCGGGCACGAAAGGGGCATGCGGTCCGGCACACTGAACGTTCCCGCGATCGTGGGCTTCGGCAAAGCCTGTGAGCTGGCCCGGCAGGAAATGACAGCAGAAGCGGCGCGCCTGACAATCTTGCGTGACAAACTGGAAAAAGGATTGCTGGAACTGGAAGAAACAAGCGTGAACGGCGCCACCGCCCCACGCCTGCCCCACGTCACCAACATTTCCTTCAAATACGCCGGGGGAGAGGGTTTGATGACAGGCTTTTCCAGGGACCTGGCCGTTTCGTCCGGCTCCGCCTGTACTTCCGCATCCATGGAGCCAAGCCATGTACTGACAGGAATGGGGATTCCGGATGATCTGGCACATTCTTCGCTACGTTTTGCGTTGGGAAGGTTCACAACGGAGGAAGAAATTGATTTCGCCATCCGCACCGTCCGCGAATCGGTGAATAACTTACGGGAAATGAGCCCTTTAGGGGGATTTTAAATATACATTAAAAGGGAATTATCATGATTTACATAAGCGACAAAGCAAAGCAGAAAGTGGACGCCCTCCGGGCGGAAGGAACGATCGGTGAAGATTTCTTTCTGCGCGTATCCGTGGTAGGCGGCGGCTGTTCCGGCCTCAGCTACAAGCTGGAGTTTGATAATGTGGACAAGCCGAAAGACCAGGTGTTTGAGGACAAGGGCATTAAAGTGGTGACAGACATCAAAAGCTTCCTGTACCTGTGCAATACGACACTTGAATTTTCCGACGGGCTCAACGGTAAAGGGTTTTACTTCAACAACCCGAATGCCTCCCGCACCTGTGGCTGCGGGGAGAGCTTCGCCGTATAGTTGCGGCCGCATACGATTTTTACATAAAAGCCGTTTGGATGCTATCCGGACGGCTTTTTTAATTCGTATTTGCTGATCCGTAATTATATATTTGTCATCGTCATGTTAGCAATATTCAAAAAAGAGATCCACCAGTTTTTCAGCAGCATCACCGGCTATGTGGCCATCATCCTGTTTCTGCTGGCAAACGGCCTCTTTCTTTTCGTTTTTCCCGATACCAGCCTGCTGGACATGGGCTATGCCAACCTGGACGGCCTCTTTGAGCTGGCGCCTATGATCTTTCTGCTGCTGATCCCCGCCATTACCATGCGCAGCCTTTCCGACGAGTTCAAAAGCGGCACCATGGAGCTGCTCAGCACCAAGCCCATTACCTGGTGGCAGATCGTCTGGGGAAAGTTCAGCGCCTGCGTGCTGATCGTGCTGATAGCGCTGGTACCCACGATCGTTTACTACGTGGCCATGTCCGCCCTCGCTGCCGGCGGCAGTTCGCTGGACAGCGGCAGCATCATCGGCTCGTACATCGGGCTGTTCCTGCTCGGCAGCACGTTCACGGCCATCGGTCTCTGGGCCTCTTCCCTTACCACCAACGCGGTCGTAGCCTTCCTCGTTGCGATCTTTACCTGTTACATTTTCTATAACGGATTTGATGCCCTGAGCAAAGTGCCGGTGTTCTCTGGCGGCGCGGATTATTACCTGCAAATGGCCGGCATCCGCTACCATTACAACTCCGTCAGCCGCGGCGTGATAGACAGCCGGGACATCATTTACTTTTTCAGTGTAACAGGATTGATGCTCTATTTGACAAAAATGTCCCTGCAACGCAAGATCTGGCAGGGATAACCGATGAACCATGGAAATAACAAGAACGGATAAACGTAAAAAATACCTGCAACGTACTATCGGCGTCATATTGCTGCTGGTAGCCCTGAACATTGCGGCTTCGTATATTCATGCGCGGTGGGACCTTACCGCCGAGAAACGTTATACCCTCGCGCCCTCCACCCGCCAGCTGCTCCGCGGCCTGGATGCGCCCGTCAACATAGAAGTATACCTGAAAGGCAATTACCCCGCGGGTTTCCGTCAACTGGCGGACGCCACCCGTGAGCTGCTGGAAGAGTTCCAGCAGTACGGAGGCAATAACATCCGGTTCAGGTTCACCAATCCCGGTACAGACCTGCCGGATTCGCTGCGGATGTCTTTCCAGGACACGCTGATGTCTAAAGGCATCCTGCCGTTCAACCTGCAGGTGCAGGAAGATAACAGCGACGCCTATGCGGAAAGGCTGATCTTCCCCGGCGCGGTCATTACTTACCAGGGGCGCGAAATCGCCGTGAACCTGCTTAAAAGTCAGGGCGGCCTTGATCCCATGCAGGCACTCAACAGCTCGGAAGCCCTCCTGGAATACAGGTTCACCAGCGCCATCTACCAGCTGCAGCAGCCGGAACGCCCGCTGGTAGGCTATATGCTCGGGCACGGCGAGCCGGAAGGCGCTAACATCTACGACGCCCTGAAAACTCTGCATGAACATTACCAGGTAGATACCATCAACCTCAAACACGACGCTTTCATCCCCGAAGAATTTGATGCGGTGCTGTTCGTACGGCCACTGGAAACGTTTTCAGACCAGGACAAGCTCAAGATAGACCAGTACGTCATGAACGGCGGCAAGGTGATCTGGTTCATAGAGCCCCTCAACGCCTCGGTAGACAGCTTGCGCGGCCGCAACTTCGTAGCCATCAACCGCGACCTCCAGCTGCAGGACCTCCTGTTCAAGTACGGCGCCCGCATAAACCCGGACCTGGTCATGGACCTGCAAAGCGACATGATCCCGCTGGTGGTGGGCCATATCGGCGACAAACCGCAGATACAACCCATCCCCTTCCCCTATTTCCCCCTGCTGACGCCCGGCAACAGCCATCCCATCGTCCGGAATATGGACCTGGTGATGAGCCGCTTCGCCCATTCCATAGACACCATCAAAGATGACAACATCCGGAAAACCGTGCTGCTGGCTACTTCAGACCATAGCCGCACGCTGAGCGCCCCCGTGGAGATCAGCCTCGAAAGCGTACAGCAACAGCCCAACCCGCGGGACTACCGCCAGCGGCATGTGCCCGCAGCGGTGCTGCTGGAAGGAAAATTCACTTCCCTGTACAACCACCGCATCAGCACCGAAGAGCGCGCAGCCTTGAAATCCGCCACCGGTAAAGATTTCAAAGCCAGCGCGGATACTGTGAACCGCATGATCGTGGTCAGCGACGCCGATATCATCACCAATGCCATTTCACAAAAAAGCGGCCCCCTGCAAATGGGCGTGAACGAGTTCAACCCCCAGTACGTGTTCGCCAACAAGGAATTCTTCCTCAATTGCATGGAATACCTGACCAGCAAGGCCCCCATCATGGATACACGTAACAGGGAATTAACATTGCGGCTCCTGGACGCCGAAAAAGTGAAGCGGGACCGCACCAAATGGCAGCTGATCGCCTTCGCCGTGCCTATCGGCGCTATATTGCTGTTTGCCATGGTGTTCCAGTTCATCCGCCAGCGCAGGTATGCCGCAGCATAAGCAGCAATTACCGGCAAAGGAAACTTCTAAAGCATTATCTTTGCCTTTCAATAAATTTTCCACCTTCAATGACATCGCAACAATGGACGTATGCCGTATTTGGTATTGTAATCGTCTTAGCCCTGATTTTCGACCTTGGGTTACTAAGCAAAAAAGGTCAGGTCATCTCTATTAAAAAAGCATTACTGCAAACCTGCTTCTGGGTTGCCCTGTCATTCGGCTTCTTTGGTTTTATCTGGTATGAGGACGGCTCCCGGATGGCCATCGAATATATCAGCGCCTACCTGATGGAATGGTCGCTATCGATCGATAACATTTTCGTATTCATTCTCATTTTCGGCTTCTTCAAGGTGAAGGAAACCAGCTATGCGCGGGTGCTGCTGATCGGCATCCTCATGGCGATCATCTTCCGCGCGATCTTCATCACCGTGGGCGTTGCGCTGATCGCGAAATTCGGCTGGATACTCTATATCTTCGGCGCCTTCCTGGTGTACACGGGCATCAAGATGTTCGTGGTGGACCAGCATGAAGAATTCAAGCCGGAAGAGAATTTCGCCTACCGCTTCATGCAGAAGTACATGCGCATTTCCCATGCGGACCCGAACGACCGATTTACGATCAACCACAGCGGCAAGGTATACTTCACCTCCCTCGCCGTGGTAGTGGTAATGCTGGCGGTGACGGACATCGTTTTTGCGCTGGATTCCATTCCCGCCGTGTTCGCCATTTCAAAAGAGCCGCTGGTGGTGTACACCTCCAACATCTTCGCCGTGCTCGGCCTCCGTTCGCTCTTCTTCCTGCTGCGCGGCGCGGTGGACAAATTCGACTACCTGCAGCAGGGCATCGCCATCGTGCTGGTATTCATCGGCCTGAAAATGCTGGCGGAGATATGGCATTTCAAGCTGCCCGTATGGGTTTCACTGATCGTTATTGTAGTATGCCTCGCAGGCTCCATTGTATACTCCATCCTGTTCCAGAAAAAGCTGCCGGTGAAACCGGAAGGCAAATTCGACGAATAGTTTTGACATATTTAGAGCGTCCGGGTTAGAGTCCCCGGACGCTCTGCTTAAAACCATATTAAAATTGTACACAGCAGAAAGTATCAGCAAGATCCTGAAGGGTGAATTGTTGCAGCAGACCGGGAATCCGGAGATTGAGCATATTTTGCTGGACAGCCGCAAATTATTAACAGCGGAAACTTCCCTGTTCATCCCCCTCGTCAGCGAACGCCGCAATGCGCACCAGTACATTGCGGAGCTTTACCAGAAAGGCGTCAGCAACTTTGTTGTCAGCGAGCCGCCGCCCCTTCACGAATATCCGAATGCCAACATCATCCTGGTAAAGAACACCATGCAGGCATTGCATACGCTTGTAGCGTACCACCGCCAGCAGTTCAACATCCCCGTGATCGGCATCACCGGCAGCAACGGCAAGACCATCGTCAAAGAATGGCTCCATCAGCTGCTGGAAAAAGATTACAACATCGTGCGCAGCCCGAAAAGCTACAACTCGCAGATCGGCGTGCCCTTGTCCGTATGGCAGATGAAGCCCGAAAACCAGCTCGGCATCTTCGAGGCCGGCATCTCGCAGCCGGGCGAAATGGTGAACCTGGAAAAGATCATCCGCCCCACCATCGGCATCTTCACCAATGTCGGCGAAGCCCATAACGAAGGCTTCCTCAACATCCGCCAGAAAGTGAATGAAAAGCTCATCCTTTTCATGAAAAGCGATGTGCTGATCTATTGCAAGGACTATCTCGCGTTGAATGAATGCGTGAACAGCTTCCACAACCTCGTTGGCAAGCGCGAGATCGATAACGACCTGCAGCTTCTTACCTGGAGCCGTAAAACGGATGCCGACCTCCGCATCATTGGCGTGGACAAGAACGAGAACCATACCCGCATTGATGCGCTCTACAAGCAGGAACCGCTGTTCATCCGCATACCTTTTGTGGACGAGGGTTCTATCGAAAACGCCATCCACTGCTGGGCGCTGATGCTCTACCTCGGCAAACCGCAGGACGTGATCCAGGAACGCATGGACCACCTCGGCAACATCGCCATGCGGCTGGAACTGAAGCAGGGCATCAACAATTCCAGCATCATCAACGACAGCTATAATTCCGATCTCGGCTCCCTCGCGATCGCGCTGGAATTCCTGCAGCAGCAACGGCAGCATCCTTCCCGCACCGTGATCCTCAGCGACATCCTGCAAAGCGGGAAAAGCGACGCCACCCTCTACGAGGAAGTGGCCGGCATGCTGGAACAGAAAGGCATTCAGAAGATCATCGGCATCGGGAAGAACATTGGCCGCGAGAAGCAGAGCTTCCGGAATGTGAAGAGCAGCTTTTACGCCACCACGGAAGAGTTCCTCCAGCAATTCAACCCCGATGAATTCCAGAACGAGACCATTCTCGTGAAAGGCGCGCGCGTGTTCCAGTTCGAGCGCATCGGCAAGCTGCTGGAACAAAAAGCGCATCAGACCATTTTAGAGATCAACCTCAGCGCCATCGCGCACAATATCAAAGCATACCAGGCGCGGCTGAAGCCCGGCACAAAGCTCATGGCGATGGTGAAAGCCTTCTCCTACGGCAGCGGCAGCTACGAGATCGCCAGCCTGCTGCAGTTCCACGGCGTGGATTATCTTGCGGTAGCGTATGCGGATGAAGGCGTGGAGCTTCGCCGCGCGGGCATCACCCTGCCCATCATGGTGATGAACCCCGAGCCCACTACATTCGACGCCATCCTGCAATGGAACCTTGAACCGGAGCTGTATTCCATGCACATCCTGGAACAGTTCGAAGAAGTGGTGCGCTATGCCAACAAAACGGACTATCCCGTGCACATCAAGCTGGACACGGGCATGCACCGCCTCGGCTTTGAGGCGCAGGACATGGAATTGCTGGTGCAGCGCCTGAAAATGGACGGCCTCTTCAGGGTACAGTCCGTATTCAGCCACCTGGCAGCCAGTGAAGATCCCGCATCCGATGACTTCACGCGCAAACAGGCGCAGCTGTTCAACAGGATGAGCGTAAACCTGCAAACGCAGCTGGGATATGCCATCATCCGTCACATCGCCAACAGCGCCGCCATTCACCGCCATCCTGATCTGCAGCTGGACATGGTGCGGCTGGGCATCGGCATGTATGGCGTGGACAATGCGGGCGGTTTTTCAGAAAACCTGCGCAATGTGAGTACGCTGAAAACAACCGTAGCACAGCTGAAATGTATACCCGCCGGCGATACCGTTGGCTACGGTGGAAAATGGACCGCGAAAGAACCCTCCGTGATCGCTACGGTTCGTATAGGCTATGCCGATGGATACCCGCGCAGGCTGGGTAACAACAACGGCAAAATGCTGGTGCGGCACAAGCTCGCTCCCGTAGCCGGCGTAGTGGCGATGGACATGCTCATGCTGGATGTAACGAAGATACCGGGCGTGGAAGAAGGTGATGAAGTGATCGTTTTCGGGGAAGACCTGCCCGTACAGCAGGTCGCGGAATGGGCGGACACCATTCCCTATGAAATACTCGCCGGCATTTCGCAACGGGTGAAAAGAGTATACTTCCAGGAGTAAAACATAACAACAACTGGTTAGCATCTTTCAAATAATACATTATTTTTGGGAAAATTGAAGGTTTTGAAATATCGTCACATAGTCTTGATAGTCGTGCTGATCCTGCTGGTAGACCAGGTGCTGAAATTCTGGATCAAAACGAATATGGCCATTGCAGAGCAGTTTCCCATGATCTCCGACTGGTTTTACATCCATTTTATTGAAAATGAAGGGATGGCATATGGATTGAAATTCGGCGGGGAATTCGGCAAGATCGCGCTTACGCTGTTCCGCCTGGTAGCTGTGGTGATCGGATTTTTCTACATGAAGAAGCTCGTCAGGGAAAAATATCATACCGGCCTGCTGATCTGCGGCGCGCTGATACTGGCCGGCGCAGCCGGCAACCTGATCGACAGCATGTTCTACGGCCTGATCTTTTCCGCCAGCACCCGCTATGAAGTAGCGCAGTTCCTGCCTGAAGGCGGCGGCTACGGCACATTCCTGCACGGGAATGTAGTGGACATGCTGTATTTCCCCCTGTTTGACGGTACGTTGCCCAGCTGGGTACCTTTCTGGGGCGGTGAACATTTCATTTTCTTCCGCCCGGTATTCAATATTGCCGACGCCGCGATCTCCGTGGGCGTGATCGCCATCCTCCTCTTCCAGAAACGTTTCCTGGTGAAGAAAACAGAAGAAACGCATCCTACCGTGGAAACCGGAGCCATTGTGGACGACCGGCAGCAGGTGATGTAATCCCGCAGTCTCCCTCATTTTTCATAATCCGGACCAAAATATTTGGATATACCGGGGATTAAGTATATTTTTAGTCCACAATTCCTGTAGACTATACAAGAAATATAATTTATGTCGAATAACGAGGTGATCGATAAGGTTGAGCAACGGGTAGCTACCGTTGAAACACAGAAGGTGCTGATTGATCTTGTCAATGAAGACAATAACAGGAAGCGCTGGATCTGGATAACGATCGGTATTTCCGTACTGGTGGTGGTGGCCGGCCTTTGGTTCACATATATTTATGGTATTTCGCACGATACGCAGACACGCATTGCGCAGTTTACCAAGAGCGTATTTACGGACAAGCTCCTGTTCTTCATGGGCGTGGGGCTGATGGCACAGGTAGTGGACGGCGCGCTGGGCATGGCTTACGGCGCAACCTCGTCTTCCCTGCTGCTGGGGCTTGGCGTATCTCCCGCAATGACCAGCACCAGCGTGCACGTAGCGGAAGTGTTCACCACCGGCGCCTCGGGCATTGCGCACTTCAAGCTGGGCAACGTCAACAAAAAGCTGTTCCTTCATTTACTCATCCCCGGCATGATCGGCGCCGTTATCGGCGCTTATCTTTTGTCTGACCGGATCGACGGCGATATCATCAAACCCTTCATGAGCGCTTACCTCATGATCCTCGGCATCCTGATCCTGCGCAAGGCGCTGCAACGCAACAAACCGAAAAGCAAAACCCGCCGGCTCGGCCCCCTGGCCTTCTTTGGCGGGTTCATGGACGCGGTGGGCGGCGGCGGATGGGGGCCCATTGTGACCTCCACCCTGCTCAGCAAGGGACGCACCGTGAACTATACCATCGGCTCCGTGAATGCAGCGGAGTTTTTTATATCCGTGTCCAGCGCCGGCACCTTCCTGCTTTTCAATGGTATCGACAGCTGGCAGGTGATCATCGGGCTGATCATCGGCGGTGTGATCGCATCACCCTTTGCCGCGATCCTGGTGAAAAGGATGAAAAGGAAACCGCTGATGATCATGGTAGGCGTGCTGGTGATCGCCATGAGCCTGCGCACGATCATCCTCGCATTTTTAAAATAGACGACGCTATACTTGCCATAAAAGAAAACAGCGCCTGTTCAGATGAACGGCGCTGTTTTTATTATCAGACAATTACATCACGAAATTTTACCGACCATTTTGCTTGGGTCTACCCAGGCGTCAAACTCCGCTTCGGTCACATATCCCAGCTTCACCGCCATTTCCTTCAGCGTGGTGCCTTCCTTGTGCGCTTTCTGCGCGATCTCGGCCGCTTTGTAGTAACCGATCTTCGTGTTCAGCGCCGTTACCAGCATCAGTGAATTGTCCACATGCTTTTTGATGTTCGCCTCGATCGGCGCCAGCCCTTCCGCGCATTTGTCGTTAAAGCTCACGCAGCCTTCGCCGAGCAGCCTTGCGGAGTGCAGGAAGTTATAGATCATCATGGGCTTGAACACGTTCAGCTCAAAATGGCCGGTAGCGCCGCCGATGTTGATGGCTACGTCGTTCCCCATTACCTGTGCCGCGATCATGGTGAGGGCTTCACATTGCGTGGGGTTCACTTTACCGGGCATGATGGAGGAGCCAGGCTCGTTGTCCGGGATGAACAGCTCGCCGATGCCGGAACGGGGGCCGGAGCTGAGCATGCGGATGTCGTTCGCGATCTTCATCAGGCTTACGGCAACGGTCTTCAGCGCGCCATGTGCTTCCACGATGGCGTCGTGCGCGGCCAGTGATTCAAATTTATTTTCCGCGGTCACGAAAGGCAGGCCGGTCAGTTCCGCAATTTTCTTCGCTACATTCTCCGCATATCCTTCCGGCGTGTTGATGCCCGTGCCTACGGCGGTACCGCCCAATGCCAGCTCGCTCAGGTGCGGCAGGCTGTTTTTGATGGCACGCAGGCCGTGGTCCAGCTGCGACACATAGCCGCTGATCTCCTGGCCCAGTGTGAGCGGCGTGGCGTCCATGAAGTGAGTACGCCCGATCTTCACCACGTGCATGTATTCCTTTGACTTCTTCGCCAGTGTTTCGCGGAGCTTTTTGATGCCGGGAATGGTTACTTCCAGCAGCATTTTGTACGCCGCGATATGCATGGCGGTGGGGAATGTATCGTTGGATGATTGTGATTTGTTCACGTCATCGTTGGGATGCACCACTTTGTCTTTATCCGTCAGCTGGCCGCCGTTGAGCACATGCGCGCGGTAGGCCACCACTTCGTTTACGTTCATATTAGATTGTGTGCCGGAGCCGGTTTGCCAAACCACCAGCGGAAATTCCGCGTCCAGCTTGCCTTCGAGTATTTCGTCGCATGCTTTGCCGATCAGCGTGGCTTTTTCGGCGGGCAATACGCCGGCCTCCTGGTTGGTGAGGGCCGCGGCCTTTTTCAGGTAAGCAAATGCCCGGATGATCTCTTTGGGCATTTTGTTGATGTCCTGTGCAATCCTGAAATTGTCGATGGAGCGTTGGGTCTGTGCGCCGAAATAGGCATTGGCGGGCACTTTTACCTCTCCCATCGTGTCTTTCTCTATCCTGAAATCCATATGGTAGTATTTTGGGCCGTAAAAATAGGCAATTACGGTTTAGGAAAGGCTGTCAAATATCATGTTATTCGCCCTTGAAACGGGCGGCCCTTTTTTCGATGAAAGCCGCGGCGCCTTCCTGCAGATCGCTGGTGGCGAAGCATTTGGCGAATTCCTGCACCTCTGTTTCAAATCCGTCCACATCCTCCTTGAAATAATCATTTACGCATCTGACCACCTTTGCGATGGCCAGTGGCGCTTTGGTATGGATCTTCTGCACAATGGAGCGGGCCTTGTCCATCAGCTCTTCCGGGGTGGTCACATGCGTCACCAGCCCCCACTTCAGGGCTTCCTCCGCGTTGATCATGTCCGCCGTCATCATCATTTCCAGGGCTTTGCCTTTGCCCACGAGCTGCACCAGCCGCTGCGTGCCGCCGTAGCCGGGAATGATGCCGAGGTTCACTTCCGGCTGTCCGAATTTTGCATTGTTGCTTGCCACGCGCACGTGGCAGGCCATGGCGAGCTCGCATCCGCCGCCGAGCGCGAAGCCGTTCACCGCGGCAACGATGGGCTTGGGGCTTACTTCTATCCGCTGGAACACCACCTGGCCGCGCTTCGCCAGCTCCATGCCCTGGTTGGGGGACAGGGTCAGGAACTCTGCAATGTCCGCCCCGGCGATGAAGGCTTTCGGGCCGGAGCCGGTGATGATGGCCCCATGCACTTCGTCCCGCTTGTAAATCTCGTCGATCGCAA
The DNA here is from genome assembly GCF_007992715.1 of Chitinophaga cymbidii. Taxonomy (GTDB): domain Bacteria; phylum Bacteroidota; class Bacteroidia; order Chitinophagales; family Chitinophagaceae; genus Chitinophaga; species Chitinophaga cymbidii. Next base: position 2,256,718 of record NZ_BKAU01000001.1, on the reverse strand, counting down.
GGCCGAGGTCTTTCATTACGTCCTGGTTCAGCGCATTCATTTTATCCGGCCGGTTGATGGCGATCTCCAGGATGCCATCGTTCAACGTGGTGGTGAGTGTCTTATACATATCTTCAGTAGTTTTTTGCCTCATCTAAATTAAGGTTTAATACGCCACCACCGAAATGAAAAAGGGCGCCATCTGGTGGCGCCCCGAATATCATAGCTGTTGTGCGGATCAATTGTCGATCACCGTTTTCTTTTCGATGATCACCTTGCTGCCTTTCCGGTATTTGGTCTTCGTCTGATGGTAGTCGTGGCGCTTGATGGAGGAGCCGCCGAAGTTGTAGCTCAGCGTTACGAAAGCCATGTTGGCATCGAGGTTCTGATAAGGGTACTGCTTCACGCCGTTCACGGTCTGGGAGAAGTCCTTATTGAAGAAATCGTTCAGGTAGTACTGCACTTTCACGCCGAAGCCGGGTGAAAAGCGGAAGCCCGCGAACAGGGAAGGCATCAGCAGCGGGGTCCGGTCACTGAACCACTCGTTGAATTTGCTCTTTTTGTCGCCGTCGATGAAGGTTTTTTCCTTATAGTTGAAGGCGAGGTCATATTCTCCTCCCATGAAAAAGAAGAAGCCGTCCCGGATGTTCCCAAATTTGAGGCCGATGGGAACGCCCAGGGTGTACACGCGGCGTTTCAGCTTCAGGGAGTCTTCCTTCGTAATCAGACCTATATTCTTGATATTCAACCCGGTAAATATTCCGAAGTTGTTGGAGAAGTCGTAATTATAGTTGGAACCCACGTTGAAGAAAATGGTAAAACGGGGGATGTTCCGGATGCGCTCATCGTTGTCTTTCACGTTGGCGAAAGACAGCAGGGGACCGTTGCCGCCGTGGGTAATGTAGCTGTGGCGGGGCTTTGGCGGAGCGTATAGGTGGAAGTGATAGGTGATCTTTTTGGTATTTTCCTTCTTTTTGACTTCGGTGCTGTCTTCCTGCGCATGAAGCTCCGTGGTGGCAGCGAGCGCCAGCAGGATAAGTGTGTAGCGGATAAATTTCATACCTGGTTCTTTACTTGGTGAATGGATGGATATTGCCTTTGATGGTAAGACGATCGGGTTACAAAAAAGTTTCAAAAATTCTTAAAATTCCCGGTGTTCCTTTGTCCAGCCTGCGATATAGTCCGCAATTTCCTGCGTATGGGTGCCGGGGGGAAAGAGTTTTCCCACGCCCAAGGCGTACAATTCCTGCATATCTGCGTCCGGGATGATGCCGCCCCCGGTCAGGAGCACGTCGTTCATCCCTTTTTCCTTCATCATGGCGATGATCTTGGGGAATACGGTCATATGGGCGCCGGAAAGGATACTGATGCCGATGGCGTCCACATCTTCCTGCAGGGCGGCGTTCACCACCATTTCAGGGGTCTGTCGCAGGCCGGTGTAGATCACTTCCATGCCGGCATCCCGCAGGGCCGCGGCAATAACCTTGGCGCCGCGGTCGTGCCCGTCGAGGCCCACCTTGGCCACCAGCACACGTATCGGACGTTGATTGGACTGGATCATAATGCTTTATTGGATTGTAAATGTAGGGTTTTCCCGGCTGAAGTGGTTTTCTTACATTTGCAATTCGGTAAAAGCTACAATATATGAGTGAAGAAAGATCACTGAACTTTTTAGAACAGATCGTTGAAGAAGACATTGCCAACGGCGTTCATGGCGGACGGATACTGACCCGTTTCCCCCCGGAGCCGAACGGCTACCTGCATATCGGGCATGCCAAAAGCATCTGCCTCAATTTCGGGCTGGCAAAAAAATACAACGGCCAGACCAACCTGCGCTTTGACGACACCAACCCCGTTACCGAGGAAACCGAATATGTGGATTCCATCAAGCAGGACATTCAGTGGCTCGGCTTCCAGTGGGCCGGGGAGTTTTATGCATCCGACTATTTTGAGCAATTATATGGCTTTGCCGTAAAGCTGATCGAAAAAGGACTGGCTTATGTGGACGATTCTTCCGCCGCCGAGATCGCAGCCATGAAAGGTACGCCCACGGAACCGGGCAAGAACAGCCCGTACCGGGACCGCAGCGTGGAAGAGAACCTGCAGCTGTTCGCAGACATGCGCGCCGGTAAATTCCCCGACGGCGCAAAGGTGCTGCGGGCGAAGCTCGACATGGCCGCTCCCAACATGCACCTGCGCGACCCCCTGATGTACCGCATCAAGCACGCGCATCACCACCGTACCGGCGACGCCTGGTGCATTTACCCGATGTACGACTTCGCCCACGGGCAAAGCGACAGCATCGAGCAGATCACTCATTCCATCTGTACCCTGGAATTTGTGCCGCACCGCCCGCTATACGACTGGTTCATCGAAAAGCTGGAGATCTTCCCTTCCCGTCAATATGAATTTGCGCGCCTCGCGCTGAACTATACGGTAACGAGTAAACGAAAACTGCTGCAGCTGGTGAACGAAAAGCATGTCAACGGATGGGACGATCCGCGCATGCCCACGCTCAGCGCTTACCGCCGCCGTGGTTACACTCCGTCCAGCATCCGCACCTTTGCGGACCGCGTGGGCGTTCAGAAACGGGATAACCTGATAGACGTGGGGCTGCTGGAATTCTGCATCCGCGAGGAGCTGAACAAAACGGCCAACCGCGTGATGGCGGTGCTGGACCCCGTGAAGCTGGTGATCACCAACTATCCGGAAGGCCAGACCGAAGAGCTGCAGGCGGAAAACAACCCGGAAGATGCCAGCGCCGGCCACCGCAAGGTGACCTTCAGCAATACGCTCTACATCGAGCGGGAAGACTTTATGGAAAATGCGCCGAAGAAATTCTTCCGTCTCAGCCCCGGCCTGATGGTACGGCTGAAATATGCCTACATCATCAAATGTGATAGCTTCGACAAGGATGCGGACGGCAATGTGACCACGATCTATTGCAGCTATCTCCCGGAAAGCCACAGCGGTTCAGACAAAAGCGGTATCAGCGTGAAAGGCACCATCCACTGGGTGAGCGCCGCGCATGCCGCCACCGCGGAAGTGCGGTTGTACGACCGGCTGTTCAAAGTAGAGAACCCTGCTTCGGAAGAAGGAGATTTTAAATCGTACATCAACCCGGATTCTTTGCATGTGATCCCCCGGGCGTACATCGAGCCTGCGCTGCTGGATGTGCAACCCGGCGAGCGTTTTCAGTTCCTGCGCAAAGGGTACTTTGCGGTAGACCCGGATTCAACACCGGGCAAGCCGGTGTTTAACCGGACGGTGACGCTGAAAGATACCTGGGCGAAGGAAGCGAAGAAAGGGTGATATCTGACGGAATATGATTTGGCCAGTATCACACTTTTAAATACCTTGAGCAAATTTTTAAAATTTTGCTCATGACTGAAACGGACATTTTACAGGAAATTTTGGTCAAGGTAACGTCTCTCGATAATCGTATGGGCTCAATGGAGAACCGTATGGATTCAATGGAGACGACCTTTAACAAAAGATTCCTCGCAGTGGAAGGTAGATTATCTTCGGTGGAAGATAGGTTATCTTCGGTGGAAGGTAGGTTATCTTCGGTAGAAGGCAGATTGTCTTCAATTGAAAATGAAGTCAGAAAAATCAGCCAGTGGGTTGCCGTGGAAAACAGTGATCTGTTTCCCAGAAGGAGCCGTTGAAAACGTCAACTCCACCCCAGGTCATGGAATGCTAATATTTATATAATGTAAGTCCGCCGGTGATAAACCAGGCGGACTTTTTTTATGCTTGGAATTATACTGTAAACGCCGCGAGCGCCAGTTTCATCCTTTCAATCGTTTCTTTTTTCCCCAGCGTTTCCGCGATCGCGAACACCGGAGGCCCGAACTTTCCTCCGCAGAGCATGATGCGGAAAGGCAGCTGCAGTTCGCCCGGCTTGATGCCTTTTGCCGCGGCCAGCTGTTTGAAACTTTCTTCGACCGGCGCAAATGAAAAATCATCCAACCCTTCCAATACCGTCATCCACGCTTCGAAGAATGCCTGCTTTTCCGCACTCCATTTAGGTTTCACAGCATCTACATCATATTTCTCCGGTTTTGCGAAGAAGAAAAATCCGTGGTCCCATATCTCGTTCACGAAATGACAACGCTCTTTTACCAGACCGGCAATGCGGGCAACGTACGCTGCATCCGCCGTGATTCCTTTTTCCTGCAATACCGGCTGAAACAGTGCCGCCAGCTTATCGTCCGGCGTTTTAAGGATATACTGGTGGTTAAACCATTTTGCTTTTTCGTAATCGAATTTGGCGCCGCCTTTGTGTACGCGCCCGATCGAAAATTTTTCGATCAGCTCTTCCATGGAAAATATCTCCTGCCCGGAACCGTCGTTCCAGCCGAGCATGGCCAGCATGTTCACGAAGGCTTCGGGGAGAAATCCGTTCTCGCGGAAACCTTTGGTCAGCTCGCCGGTCTTCGGGTCAGTCCAGTTCATCGCATAAACGGGAAAGCCTAAACGATCGCCATCGCGTTTGCTGAGTTTTCCGTTACCATCCGGTTTGAGGATCAGCGGCAGGTGCGCCCATTGCGGCATGTCCGCCTCCCAGCCCAGGTATTTCCACAACAGGATATGTACCGGCGCGGAGGGCAACCATTCCTCGCCCCGGAAAGCATGGGTGATCTTCATCAGATAATCATCCACCACAACAGCCAGGTGATAAGTAGGCATGCCATCCGCCTTCAGCAATACTTTATCATCCACCGTATTGGCCTGAAAACTCACTTCACCACGGATCATATCGGTAAAACGCACCTCTTCCTGCTCCGGCATCCGGATGCGGATCACATGCGGCGCGCCTTTTTCCAGCAGGTCCTTTACTTCCGCCGCGCCGAGTGAGAGCGAATTGCGCATGATGCCGCGCACGGCCTGGTTGTATTGCGGCGCGTAGTTGCCTTTCGCTTTCTCCACTTCCCGCATGGCTTCCAGCTCTTCCGGCGTGTCGAAAGCATAGTAAGCATGTCCCGCTTCCACCAGCTGTTCAGCATAGCGGCGGTACAATTCCTTGCGCTCGCTTTGCCGGTACGGGGCGTAAGGCCCGCCTTTATGCGGACCTTCATCAGCCTCCAGTCCACACCAGCGGAGGCACTCCATAATATATTCTTCCGCGCCCGGCACAAAGCGGGTCTGGTCCGTATCTTCTATCCTCAACACAAATTCGCCGCCATGATGGCGGGCAAACAGGTAATTGAACAATACCGTGCGCACACCGCCGAGGTGCAGGCCGCCGGTAGGGCTTGGTGCAAAGCGCACCCGTACTTTTTTCTGACTCATACGCCGCAAAAATAATAATTTCGGGCTTGGGAACGAGATTTTGGATACCGGATAAACTATCATGCATGTTCTATTTCACGAAGACGCCAGCCCTGCTTAAATCATTGTACAAAAGCTGCATCTGGAATTTTTCTCCCGCGGCGCCGGTCGTATACCTGACGTTCGACGATGGCCCCCACCCAAAAGCCACGCCCTTCGTGCTGGAACAGCTGAAAAAATATGACGCCAAAGCCACCTTTTTCTGCATCGGCAAAAATGTGGTGGAGCACCCCGATATCTATCAGCAGATACTGCTGGAAGGCCATGCTGTAGGCAATCACACCCACAACCACCTCAACGGCTGGAAAACCGGCACCCAGGCGTACCTCAGCAATATTGGCGACGCCGCCCAATACATCCGCTCCGATCTGTTCCGGCCCCCCTACGGCCGTATCACCCCCTTCCAGGTAAAACAACTGAAGCAAAATTACCGGATCATTATGTGGGACGTGCTGAGCGCCGATTTCGACACCGCTATTACCGGCGAAGCCTGTGTGCAGAACGTGGTATTCAAGCTGCAGGCCGGTTCTATTGTGGTGTTTCATGACAGTGAAAAGGCGTGGGACCGGATGAGCTTTGCATTGCCGCGGGTGCTGGAACATTGCAAACGCCAGGGGTGGCGGGTGGAGGCGATTACGTAAAAAAAGGGCCGCCTCCTGATTGAGACAGCCCATCGGTATATCTTTTACCAGCCGGATTATCTCGGCAGGGTGATTTTTTTCGTTTTATCGTTCAGCGTCAGCATTGCTTTGTTATCGCAATCACCGTTACCATAATCCAGTTTCGCCGTATGGCCGTTGACGGTGATGGTAAGAACGCCCTTACCGATGTGCGCACAATCTAGGCGGCGCTGCAGCTTTTCGGTAGTAGCCACCTGTGCGGTGATGGCGCTGTCTTTCAGGGTGGCGTTGCCGCTCAGTTCATATACATCATCCATCAGTACGAAGGGAGTTTCAGCACCTTCCTTCAGCATAACGGTGCGGGTACCGCTGTATTCCACCACATAATTGCCGGGATAGGTCAGCTTGCCGCCGCTTACCATGTAGGAGTAACCGGTAGAAAGGTTTTCCAGTACCTGGGTGCCTTCTACCTTGATATCATTCACATAATAATCCACGAATGTAATAGTCGCTTTGGCGCCCTGCTGGAAAACGGGCTTGTTCAACACCACCTGAATAAGTCCCTTACGGGTGCGGCCGGCCGCGTCGGTGCAGCCTTCCCCGAAATCGATCGTTACCGTCTTGGGCCATGTAACAAGGTCTGTAGGATCGTAACCAATGAGCATGGTTTCACAATAGCGGGCCTGCGCGCCTTCAGATACCGGCGCTTTACGGCCAGTACCGCTCAATCCGTTATCCTGGGAACTGGCTTCCAGCGTTACTTCGAAGGCATCTTCGTATATGACGTTCACCTCGGCTTCCTTCTGCGCAATGCTCATGACCTGTAAATCTCTTTGCTCATCTCCTCCCTCCTTGTCATCCTTTTTGCAGGCGAAAAAAACGGTGATGGTGCCGATGGCTACTGCGGTCAGCGTGAGAACCTTGTTGGCGTTAAAATAGTGTTTCATCTTAGCGGTTTTAATAGGGTATGGTATTCAGACTGTACCTTTGTGAAAAGGTTTTTGTTAAATATTATAATTTTTGCGAAAATAAAGATAAACAATTAATTGAAAAAAACTATATGTAATGAACTGGACCGACACCCACACCCATTTATATTCCAAAGAGTTTGCGGCTGACAGGACGGAAATGGTGGAACGGGCCATCCGGCAGGGCGTTGACAGGCTGCTGATGCCGAATATCGATGAAGGCTCCATTGACGGAATGCTGGCCCTGGAGACGCAATTCCCCGGGAAATGCCTTCCCATGATGGGCATCCACCCCTGTTACGTGACAGAAAACGTTGAAGAGCAGCTGGCTATTGTGCGGAGCTGGCTGAAGAAGCGCCGTTTCTGGGGTGTGGGGGAGATCGGGCTGGACTTTTACTGGGACAAAACGTACATCGACCGGCAAACGGAGGCGTTCCGGCAGCAGATCATCATGGCCAAAGAGCATGGCCTGCCTATTTCGATCCACAGCCGGGAAGCCACCCGCGCCTGCATAGAGGTAGTGAAAGAGCTGCACGACGGCACGCTGACAGGCGTATTCCACTGTTTTTCCGGCACACGGGAGGAAGCGCAGGAGATCATTGATATGGGATTCTACCTCGGCATCGGCGGGGTGGTCACTTTCAAAAAAGCGGGGCTGGACGTTTTGATAGCGGATATTGGGATGGAACACATCGTGCTGGAAACGGATGCACCCTACCTCGCACCGGTCCCCTATCGCGGCAAACGCAACGAAAGCGCTTACATTCCATTGATCGCCGAAAAGATCGCAGATGCAAAAAATCTAAAAATTGAAGAAGTAGCTGCAATTACCAATGCCAATGCACAGAAATTATTTAAAACGCTCTAACTGATAAGTAGATACATTTGCATGCAATTCTATTGATAGATAAATGACGAAAATTCTCATCATCTATACCGGGGGCACCGTGGGGATGATCTACGACGAAAAGACGGCTGCCTTGCGGCCCATCGGCTTTAATGAAATAAGGAACAACCTGCCTGAACTGTACCGGATGGGAATTGATTTCTACGTGTACGCCTTCAATCCGCCGATGGATTCGTCAGACATGCAACCGGATATCTGGTCGGAACTGGCCAGCATCATCGAAGACCGTTACGACCGCTACGATGGGTTCGTGATCCTGCATGGTTCGGACACTATGGCCTTTACCGCTTCCGCGCTCAGCTACATGCTGGAAAACCTTTCCAAACCGGTGATCCTCACCGGCAGCCAGCTGCCCATCGGCAAGATCCGTACGGACGCCAAAGAAAACATCATCACCGCGATGGAGATCGCATCTACCAAAAGCAACGGCCACTGCATGGTGCCGGAGGTCTGCATCTATTTCGACTTCATGCTCTTCCGCGGCAACCGCGCCAAGAAATACAACGCGGAGAAATTCGAGGCGTTCTATTCCATGAACTATCCCGCGCTGGCAGAGGCCGGCATCGACATCAAATATAAAAACCAGTACGTACTGCCCGCGCCTGACAAAGGACTGGTGGTGCACAAGAATATGGACCCCAACATCGGGGTGCTCAAGATCTTCCCCGGCATCACCCGCCGCGCCGTGGAAGCGATCATCAATACCCCCGGCATGCGCGGGCTGCTGCTTGAAACCTTCGGCAGCGGGAACGCCACCACTCAGTCCTGGTTCACCGACTGCCTGCAAAAAGCGACAGACAAGGGGATCATCATGGTAGACATTACACAGTGTGACGGGGGATCGGTAGAGCTTGGAAAATATGAAACCAGCCAGCAACTGCAGAAAGTGGGCGTGATCAGCGGTCACGACATGACCTTTGAGGCTACCACCACCAAACTGATGTTCCTCCTGGGGCAGGACCTTCCGCCTGCCGAGATCAAACGGCTGATAGAAACGCCGATGCGTGGGGAACTGACGCTGCCGGACGCGGAGTTTTAGGCCAGCCAGCCCTTCAGCGTGTCCACATCCTTCTTCAGCTTGTTCAGCACGATCTGCTGCTTCTGCTTTACAGGCAAGGCTTCCTCCGCTTTGCTCAGCAATTCGTATTCAAGATGCAAAGTTACCGGCACATGAATACCCAGCTGCTTCACCTGCCTGAAGAATGCCGCGAAATCCACCATGCCTTCGCCCAATGGCACATTTTCCAGCACGTAACGCCCGTTGCGCTGCGTCCACCGGGTGTCTTTTATCACCAGCGTATTGATGAACGGCCGGATCAGCTGCAACCCCAGCGGCCAGCTGTTGGCGCCTTCCACGGTAGCATGCCGGATATCGTATTGCACCCCTGTAAAGGCCGGATCAACATCTTTGATCATCTCGTACAAGTCCCACACCGAGGCGCCGACCAGCTTACCGGCGTGGTTCTGGTAGGCCGCGCGGATGTTGTATTTCCTGTTCAGGAGGGTTAATTCTTTCAGCTGCTGGCCGCGGTGGTGGAGGCTTTCCAGCAGCGGCCTATCTTTCAGATATTCATACCAGCCCATGCGGTAATACCGGATGCCTTCTCCCGCTGCTGTTTGAAGGATATCTTCGGTATACTTTTCCTTTGCGTCGAGTATGGCGGTCGTCATCATCACCGCCTTCATGCCCGCCTTTTTAACCGCTGCTACGGCTTTCGGCAAGTCGTCAGCCACCTTCTCCGGCAGCACATGCCCGCCCGGACGAACGGTATAATCCACCCCGTCCAGCCCCGCCGCGGCAAAAGTTTCACAAAGCAGGTCATAATCCATCCATTGAAACGGTTTGGAAAAGCAGTGTATCTCCCATGCGGGAGCCGCTTTTCCGGCGAGGCCCCGCAGGGGAAAGGCTGCGCCCGCCATGGCGAGGGTCTGAATAAAATTTCGACGGGTATACGGCATGGTAATTGGAATTTTGTAGTAAAATAGCTTAAAATATATTGTATGAAACCGTAAGGTTCCATCTGACCCGTAAAAAAATAAATATTAACGGATGAAAAGGGATTTTAGCTCGCTGAAGCGCCCGCGCTACCCGATGCCGGATTTCATCGGCGAGGCGCTGACCCGCCATAAGCTGTACGAAAAGTACGAAAAGCGCCCCCCGTATCAGCAAAACGACTACATCCACTGGATCAGCAGCGCCAAACGGGAGGAAACGCGGCAGAAACGGCTGAACCAGATGCTGGAAGAGCTGCGGAAAGGCGGGAAATACATGAATATGGTGTACAAAGGGGAATAAAAGGAGGATTTTTTGGATTTATTATCCAAAGGATTATCTTTGCAGCCCTGAATAATCAATTCAACCGTACGGAGGAGTGCAGGAGTGGTTGAACTGGCACGCCTGGAAAGTGTGTATAGGTGAAAGCCTATCAAGGGTTCGAATCCCTTCTCCTCCGCAGTTCTTTATAGTCTTGATTTTCGGCGATTTCCGAAGTGCTAATTAGAATAATGTCAAACGAAAAGTCAAACATTAATTTTAGTTAGTATGCTGAAACAAGGTTATTCTGACCCCGAATTGTACAGGTACGGCGGCGATACAGATAAGGAGTGGTATGTGGGTTTCCGCTTCACATGCCCGGTCCGGATGAAACGCAAGCCTGTACAAGTTCGCTTGGGGATCAATTTCTTCAAAACAGCCCGTGAACGCGATATAGAGGGCAAAATGGTAAAGAAGGTTGTTTCCAAAGCCTTGGAAAATGGCTGGAATCCCTTCGACTGCAACATCGAAACTTACCTCAGCTCCATCAAGCCGGAAGAACCTACCCCGCCGGCAGCAATCATTCTCAAAACGCCAGATGGCATTCCAATCCCAACGCCAGACACACCACTTGCCGAGGCGCTGGATCTCTCCTATCAGATCAAAAAGAAGGATCTGAAGAGAAAGACGAAATTCAACTACGAAACCGGGCTGCGATACGCTGTGCCAGCAGCCAAAGCACTATCAGTAGATACACTGCCGCTGTGTAAGCTGAAGCGGCTGCATGTCCGCATGATCTTGGAACAGATCGGGAAGGACCGGCAGGAAGAGTACGACAAAGAAAAGAAGGGGAAGACCTGGACGCCAAATGCATTCAACCGTTATAAATCGTATCTGAGTGCGTTTTTTGACACCCTTGTGGGGCTGGATGCTATTGAGTTCAATCCGTGCGATAAAATCGACGACAAGCCCCCCATTGCGTTCGGAATCCACCGCCACGCGACCGATGAAGAAACCGAGCTCATCAAAAACCACTTGGCCAAAGCTCATCCCGAACTGGGAAACCTGTTACGGGTGGAATATGTGACAGGTATGCGCCCTGATGAGATACTGCAGGTACAGTACGATATGGTGGACTGGCTGAACTCGATCATTAAGCTGAGCTACGAGGTAGGTAAAACGAAGGTTTTCCGCCTGGTGCCGGTACCGACTTTTCTTTTAGATTGGATCAGGGAGCGCCAGGGCGATCAGCCGGGCACAAATTACCTGTTCGGCCGCAAGCTCCAGTCTGGCCCACGCAGCCTGACTACCAACAACCTTTCCCGCTTGTGGTATAAGTATGTGAAGGTGCAACTTGGTCTGGACGTGAGCCTGTATTCTTTCAAAGGCGCCGGCGGCGACGCGAAACGGGATGCAGGAGTTGATCTGCCGGCGGTCTCCATAGGCTGGGGGCATACCTCGGTGAACACTTCGAAGATCTACCTGGAGAAAGAGGGCGAGCGCATGCGGAAACAGATCATAGCGAATTCACCGGATTTTTGATAGACGCGGTACTGAATTCCGGGGCGCATGCACAGCAAAACATTGGCCCACCAAGCAAATATTGATAATCATATCATTACAAACAATAAAAAAAACTAAACAATCACTAAATCCGCTGTGGTGGCCTGATGCATTGGAATGCGCAGAAATAACACTGCCCGGGAAAAGTTACCGTCAGCAAATCTCCATAAGGACTGAATGTATATACCTCGTAATTTGTAACATCAAATTATTTGATGTATGAAAGACGAAAGAAAAATTGCGCATGAAATTGTGCGCTATCTTGACATTCTTTTTGGATATCCTCGCTGCGAGTGGATCAGTGAAAAGAAGGCACTTGAAGAATTTCCCTTTAGCCTAGATATGCTTCGCGATATGCGTGGTGACGCCACGTTAGAGTTTAGATACCATTGGAAGTATATTAAAAAACCTGTCGGAGAGCGCAAAAGACCTGGAATAATTTACCATAGGGCCCGAATGATAAAATTTATAGACGAGCTATAACATGTGAAATGGAGCGTATAGAAATTATTAGTCTAACAGTGCCGGAGTTACAGCGCATGCTTGACGCTGCCTGCGAAAAGGCTATCCAAAAGTATATTGAAGCACAGAAATCGCCGTCAGACTACGAGGAATTGACGCTCGAACAAGCGGCATCTGAATTAAACTGCCACAAGGCTACTGTCCGGCGAAAGATGCTGGAGTTTGGAATAAAAGGATCAAAAATCGGGAGGGAGATTACTATTCAGCGGAAGGACCTAAAGCGGATAAGAGGCCGTCGGTAATGTACTATAAAGAACGGCCTCCTTAGACAGGGAGGCCGGATTCTTCCTTTAGACTTTTCAACTGATATGTGAATAATTATTGCTTATTCCCTTTGAACAGTTTGCTAACTGGCATATTGCCATTTATAGCCTTTGTAGTGAGGGCGCTCACCACTTATCACTCTGCGAATGCACGTTTCCGAATATCCGGCGGTTACTGCAGCTGTAACCGTTTCCCATCTCTTAATCAACTCTCCAGAAGGCGAGAGCTGCAAAATTGATCGAACATTTCCTGCCCCCCTTGTACGGGAAAGAACCTTCAAAATACCGTCACATTCATATGCCCATCTAAACCCGCGATAAGAAAACTTCTCGCCTCTGGCGACTTGTCTGATACTGCTACTTTTGAATCCCTCCTCTCTCTCGGCTGCGAGGGCGTTCTCCCATAATCTAACAACTTCGCCATCCATTTTCAACTGAAAAACCGCCTTTGACAATACATTATCATTCCCTTTTACACCTTCCTTGCGTACTTTTTCTTTGATTGTATAGTCAACAAAGTAAACTGCAGCATTCGCCCTGATCTTCTTAACTATCAAACTCATAACAGTGTTATACCGGGATGGGCATTTGCCATGCTCGACCGATTTGGCAGTCATGCATTCGCCATCCATGAACATGCTAATAACTTTTTTTTCCGGCGCCCGCAGTTCTGAAATGGCCCTTTCCAACCCTCTGAAATTTTCTTCGCTATAGTTTGAAGGTTTCTCCATCTCTGAAACGATAAACGAACCCATATCTTCATAATAGATCATTCGTTCTCTGTACCGTCTTTCCGGATTTCTCCTTCCTATACCCAATTGCCTGCATCTACAGTCAACAATACACGTTTTCGCTTTCACATATAGCCATTGTGCGAATGATATTCCAATAGTTTGTGCGTCCAGCCATTTATCATAACGCTCCCAGATATATAAAAATATCTCTTGGGTATAATCCTCATGATCTTGCATATTCACAAAGGGGTATCGATAAAGCACACGCCGAATTACGTCCTGATGCATCTGCCACAGCCGGGGAAGATTGTCATTCCTGTGCTTCTCATAATGCTCCTTTAGGTTCATATTATTCATTACCGCAATACTTAAACAGCAATTGATTCGCTTTCCCTAACCCATACGTAACCTCGGTATTCTTTGGTCTTACCTTTAATATTCTTGGAAATAGAGTCCGGGTTAAACCCAGCTTCCTTGCATTCACTTAGGCATGAAAAACGTGCAACTATTTCACCTGTGATCCTCTTTTGTAAGACTGCAATCTTCGCTCTACCAGATTGCATAGGCTTGCGGTCCACCGAGCCCCCAACATAATTCCATTTATACCCCTTGTAAGAATATCGTTTACCTCTGGCAACCGCTACTACCATCGATGCATTAAAGCCATTTCTATGAGCCTCCGATGCTGAAGGAAACGATTTTATAAATGCTCCGTTCATATCACGCATCTCTACCGGGCGTGAGTTGACATGCAATTCGTTTGTCCTCCCATTCGGCACAACAATCGTTTTGCGGGGGTCGATTGCTATTTGCTCAAACGATTTTCCATGTTGACTTAAAATCCTTTTCCTGATAGCATGGAGTGTGGAGCTGTAAGCAGTTGCACATTTACCATCCTCCAACGATCTTTGTGCAAGGTTCTCACCCTCCAGGAACATTCGTACTATACGCTGATGGTTGGGTGATAGTTCGGATATTATCTTTTGCAACTGCTGAATGTTACTTTCATCATACTCATCATCAGCGGCATCATACCAACTAACTATGCTGTCCGAAAAGGTTACCTTTTCACTATACCACCTAATTTTACGACGATATGTGAGAATCGCCCATTCAGCATTTTGGTACATCCATACAGCAAAACCGCCTTTCGTATGATCGAACCTTTCAAATCTCTCCCATAGAAAACAAACAACCTCCTGATAGTAGTCCTCCTTTTCTTGTTCTTTGATGAAGGCGTATTTATTTATTATAGAGAAGATCAACCGCCTGTATCTATTCATCAATTCCACAAACTGAGCTTCGGTATCCGTATATTTATATACTCCTATCATCGATTCAATTTTTACATATCGGCAAGTATCACGTTTATGCTAACAGAATCTTGTGGTGAATAGAACGCTGGAACCCAAACTCGCCCCCTGACTTTATCGTAGTAGTATGGCGCCGGTTGATTGGGTGGCCAGGGAGATATAACAAGATCAAGACTGTTGACAGGGTAAAGGTTCTCTTGTCCTGACGTAACAAATAATATAGTCTTACCCTTTAAAGTATCGGATTGGATATATAATAGATAACTCCCCGGTGGGTTTGGATCAGAAAGTACTGAGTCACTGCTCAATGTCCCTATGTAGGAACTCACCATGACACCCATTTGTCGGAAGGCAGATTTATTCCGGAACCACATGGAGCCATTTTTGAATGCAATACTTCCGCTGTCGGCAGGGTTATTATTGATGGTATCTCGTGGAACCACCATTACGCTGTCCGCCTTCAGCCCTTTGAAATAGAAGTAATACGGATTCGGCCTCCATTGTGCGGAAGCTAAACTGCTGATAGTGATCAGCAAGATCAAGAAAAAGGAATAACGCATCTGTCTAAAGGTTTTGGATCTTTTATTGTTATTGTCATCTCAACACCAGAACACCAATCGGTAAATCTCTCGGTGAAGTAGTTTATAGATGGGTCGCCGGTAAGATTTATGTCGAAGTCCGGATTGTCTCTCAAGTAAGCCACTAGGTCCATCGCAACGGATAGCATATCGCTTTGCACCTCTAGCTCATTGCTCTTGTCGTGCTTCAGGCGGTCATAGAAAATAACAGCCATCCGGTGGTTCATTGCCTTCTCTGAATACGTAGATGGAAGCAACGCAACCCACATGGCTGCATAAAGCTGGTCCTTCACTGTCATATCGTCCGTGGGTCCCTGGCCGTAGCTGTTAATTTGCAGATGGTCGTCTGCGAACTTTTTTAACAGGGCGAGGATGTTGTTTAACGTCATTCCTTCCGATTTTTTTCAGGTACTCAATAAGCTTCTTCTCGTTTTTCTTTCCTGCCATCGTCATTGATATTTATCTCCGAAATTCCGGCGGCGACGGCCGGCTGAAGCGCCCAAGAAAATGCCTGTACTGAACTGCGTCCTATCCGGCAGGATAACATCACAGCCCGTTCCGGGGTCTATATAATCCGGATATTTGTCCGTATTGGCCCGCAGGTAGTTGATCGCCCGTTGCGCGTACCATTCCGCCTTACTCTTACAGTAATCATGTAGCTCCTTCCTGTCTGAAGTGCTGGAAACTGCAATCGTAGCATCTGCCCGCTGAACAACCCCTTTGTTTACCAGCTTCATCTGTAGCGGGATGGGCATATCGGCCAAAGCGTACCATAAAAGAGCGTCAAGTATGTAATAATCCAGCAGGGACACATAATCGGCTGGTATTGGCGTCGTATTCTGGTTCATAACCAGGTCCTGCAACTTGTTATACAGGGCGGTGCCGAGCATCGGGTGTATGTAAATGTCCTGAACTGCCTTGACGGTCGGCAGCAGATCCTTCGGATTCACGTTATCCGAAACGAAAGAGTTCTCTTTGATGTATTTTTCAGACAGAAAAAGGATCTTTTTACTCATGATCTGCGTTTTACGACAACATTGCTTTTCCAACTATGACGGCAATATGGCCGGTGAGTGTTAGTTCCGGGGATAGTATACCATCCCCCGCGCCTGGTCCACACAGAATATTGCAAACGAGTAGATATTTTTTCAATATCCGCCCGGCTGTATAGCCTGTTCAGCTCCAGGAGCCGCTTGCAAAACGGTCGGTTTTTATCGTCCTTTGGCCCCTCGTAGCTGTAAAGCACCTGTATACTTCGGTTTTCCGGCTCGATATTCTTGATCAGCTCGTCGGCATTGTTGATCGGTTGCCTGCGGACCAGGGTTTCACCATCCTTTACCTCCTTTTTGACTTCTAGCAGTTCGTTATACACCAGGTCATAGATAGCCTCATTGATCATTTCAAGGGATTCCCCCAGGCTGTCGGAGAGTGCCTGCTGTGTGGTGAGCGGGTCTTTCTTCAGAATGGCGAGTATCTGCTCCTGGATAGAGGTAATGGCCCCCATAGTTGAGGCGAAGTGCTCCATCTCGTCATCATCGTTCATGAAGGTGACCTGAGAGGATTTTATGACCTCATATTTTGTTCGGTCATACCCGAATCCCGCGAAAACATCGGCGTCCTTTTCATCTTCGGAGCCAGTGAACTGCTGGGTAGCACCCGGCGCCACAGAACGGGGCGGTAAGCCAGCCCTTTCCCGTATCTCGTCGTCCGTCATCACCCTGGCAAGGGTCGCTTCGGTGAACTGATAAGATACCGGCTCCGTCGGCAATATTTGCAGGGGATTGGGGGAAGTAATGCCGGCCTTAGCAGCGATCATATTGATCGTCCGTTCTATCCACTGCTGCTTTTTACTAACGTATGTATTCTGGAATATCTCGTATGCGGTCCGCAGCTCGTTATTGCCCCCCAACTGGCCCTCCGTTTTGATACCGAAAAGCATAGGCGACACAACGTTATGCCCGGTGAGTATTTCCTGCTGAGCAGTTTTGTTGAGAAGGTCGAAAATCTTGTCCGACTCAGAAATACTCAAATCCTGAACAGTTGCAGCCCCTTCTGGAGTATCATTGTAGCAGATAACAAACCGCTGTCCAGTCACTCCTGAAAACTTCTTTTTAAACATGCTTTCCGTTTTCTGCTTTTCTTCTTCGGAAGGCAGGCCGTTGTTCAGGTTGATGAGTTTGTTAGCGAAGAAGCCGCCCTTTACGTTGGACAGATGATAGTTTCCTATCTCAATGTCAATCTCAATCCAGGTGTTAGATCCCCTGTAAGTGGGTAGTGTGTAGGTATCAACTCCTGGATGGTATTTCTTTATGTAGAGTATTTGGGTACCGGATGTATTCTTAGGATTGTAGGCGTGAAATTCTTCGAATTTTGGCCGACTATTCGTAACGATAGTACCGTCTGACTTCTCTGTAACCCACTCGTCTGAAACGAAAAACATGGAATTATCCTTGTTGCTCCGGACCGTGGAGTAGTCAACATGGTATATCGAAGCTATCTCACCGTTTTTGCCCCACTCAATCTGAACATATGCCCCGTTGAAAATCTCCATATCGAGCGCACATTTTTCACTGACTTCAAACAGGTTCTCACCGTCACTGTTTGCGCTGTCAACGAATGCCTTTATTTTACTTTGGTCCGGGAGGTTTTTGTCAAATGACCACCCCTTGCCCATGATATAGTTCACCTTGCCATTGACAAGGGCCATATGCTTTGAAGAATTATTATACAGGTATAGTAAGTACTGCGGATAGTCGTTTTTCTTCCCGTAATAGATATACGGTTTACCCTTTTTCTCCACAAATGAGGGCTGCGATTCATCCTCGAACACCACCAGGCTAAAGCGTTCACTAACCTTTATTACTTTATCTTGTTTATCCGCCATAAGTAACGTATTCTATTGATGGTTCATACTGGATATAAACTGTCCTTTCCCCGATCAGGCGCATGATTCCCTCTTCAAGCTTATAGTCAGGTTGGTCATAATCGTAGTTTGCGTACAATTCGTAAGTGTATTCCCCTTCATCCTCGTTGGAAAAGAATTGATCAACATCGATCTGGAAATAATCAACTCGTTTTGTATGAGCCTGGTATGGCAACTCTACATTAACCACCCTCTTCGTCAGTGAGTGGATGAACTTAAACGTATAATTGTTGCTAGTGTGGCCTGTTTCAGAGGCTGTCACTGCAACTGTAGATATTTCTCCTCTTCTTAGAATGATCATACATCATTACATAGCAGAAAATCTGATTTTTACCCAAAAAAAATGAGGGGTGGTAGATATCACCCCTCTTGTCGTAGCGGACTGCTTATATTTATCACTTCAGTTTACACCGACACTACCGCGTATTGGTGAAAAAAAGGATTTACATTTATTGATATTATTTGGTTACGTTGTTATGCTGCCGGCGACAGTAAGCCGGATATGATACCGGATTGAACCTCTGGGGCCATAAACCGCTCCATCGCAGTAAATGTCCTGGAATATCCGTTCCGGTCACCCGTCGCTGTACCGCTGCCGTCTTCGCCAGCAGTCGCATCGAGTGCGTTGCCCCAACCGAGCAAATGGTACTTGTCGTTCATGTCTTTCACAATAGCCAGCAGCCGGTTCATAGCGAGCAACTGCAATTCATTTCGGGTGTTCGCCTGCATTTTGTTCGCCACGATGGTAAGCTCCTGTTGGTAGAAGATCGTGCCGTTCTGTACACTGCTATTCAGTGTTTGGGTCCAGAAGGATGTTTCTTTGGGTACCTGGTAGCGCCGGAACTGTTTAGTGGATGCCACGGTGATCGCCGTAACCATCCCTGAAGCCTCGGTTACATCGGTAACGTTGTCAAACTCGATGAAATACACTTCCTTGACACCGCCCGCTGAATCCCGGCAATCCAGCATGATATTTTGAGTAAGATTACAAGATGCCATCTTTACGCATTTTCAGATTAAAGATAGGGCCGGCGTGAACCGGCCCATATGTTATCAGCCGAGATGGAACTCAACAACCTCGTCAGGGAATGCAATTTGAACACCGAGCTTGAAGGCCGATTTGAAGCGTACTTCTTCGGCTTCCTCAGCATATTTCATGCTGAAGGTTTCGTCCTCACCCTCCAGGTCAGTACCGAGGTGCATATTCGATGTACGAAGTGCGTACAGCTTATTTGTACCATCGAGGCCATGAGTGCCTGTAAGGATAAGGTTCGTTGCCGGCACCTTGATATCGAGATCATCATGCTCAGGAGCGTAATGGTAAAGGTTCTTCTCCTTCAGGCCCAACACGTAGGTCCGGAAGAAATCGGAACCGCACCATACGCGGAGATCTCTTTTGCTGAGGATTTTAGCCGGCAGTGCCTTGTAGATGCCGTCAACGATCTGGATCGCCAGCTCGCCGGTGATAACCGTACCGGAACCCAGGGGGGCGCCGGAGATAAACTGCGCAACGTTGGCGTGAATAACAGAGCCGGATACGTCACCTGCTGCGAGGATTTTGATAAACCCGTCGTATTTGTTCAGGTTCGCGTCTACACCGTCTTTGTCACCCTGCCAGATGGCAACCTCATTGGCTGCGGCAATGCCGAGCATCTTCTGCTCGGAGTACTCTTCCTCAAAAGGTATCTCGTCATCGGCAGAACCCTGCTTCACTTCATGCTGCAGGTAAACGCGGTTGAGTTTCTTAGGGCAAAGTGCCTCGTTGACCTTGATGGGGCCAACTTCGAGCACCCTTTGGGAAATTTTGGTGGTGCCGGACGGCGTGAAGCCGCAATCATCGTCATCCTGGAAGATGACATCAGTTTCCAGACGGTTAACAGTCCGGGCTGATTTAATACCTGTTTCTACAACGCCCTCGGATTTGATGATCCTTTGCGTTTTAGCCTCAAAAAGGCTACCGACAACCAGGTCCTCGGCGTTCTGTTGGGTATAATTCTCTAAAGCATCTAAATCAAGTGCCATAGCTGTTATTTTTGTGTTTTAATGGATTATTCGCTTCCTGACGTTCTCTTAGCACATAGGCAAGGGATCAGGCAGTTTTATTAATTTTGTGCTTCACGTTGAACGCCTTGAATTTGGTCAGAACCCTTTCCCGTGATTCAGCGCGTTTCTCTTTGATCTCGCCAAAAACCGTCTGCTTCGGCTTCGTGATGGCGCCGCCCTGACTGGAAGCGGAATCCACTTCGATATATTCCTGGAAAGCCTCGAAAACCTCCCTGGCGTCGGCCTTGAACATATTGATCGCAGTTACAAGGGATGCGACACGTTCAGCCTGCCATGCCAAACTCCGCTTCAGGTCCTCGATCTGCTGGCTCCAGTCAAGACCACCGCCGGCAGGAGCTGCGGGTTTCTCATCCTCGGCCATTTCTTCGGGCTTTTGCCCGCCTTCTTCGGGAGCAGCTTCTTTGATCTCAGCGATTTTACCCACTTCACTTACGACAACGATACGGCCGTCTTCCAGTTCGTACTCACCAACAGGGGCAGGGGTTGCGTTACCCTCTGCGTCGGTAACTGAAATTTCGGCGCCAGCTTCCAGGCTGGAATATTCTATGGTGGTGCCGTCTGACAGCTTGCCGCTTTCAAACTTTTCCTTTCCGAAAATGCTTTTCCGGATGGATGAAACCACTTTTTCAAATGCTTCTTTATGAGATTTCTTCATGATAAACCTGTATTTATTGGGTTCACTTACCTTACATATCCCCTTCCTGCGATTTGTGCCAAAAAATTTTTTATTCTACATCAGATTCCCCCAGGTATTGGGATATCATCTCCAGCATTTCTTCCTCCGGATCGGGTTCTGAAACCTCCAGGAACTCAAATACACCCTCCACAGAGAAGCCTTTCACCTCGCCGGCTTTGATTTTTTCCCACGCCTCGTCATTATTGATCTTTGCAGAGAGAAACCAGGTACCGTCCGGCAGGTCGTCCATTCCCTTCAGTGGCTGCTTTCCTTTTTCGCGGTCAACAATCCAGCTTTCGAAGAACACACTATCCGCCACAAGATCTTTCCGCTTATGATCCAGGTTTATATTTCCCTGGTAGCCCTTTTTGAAGAACCGCTGCACAATCTTGCTGATTGTGTCGGCCTCAAACACGACGTAGTATTCTCCGTACTCCTTGTCCTTCCGGAATATAGGCATGTCCGGGACCATAGCCGGTCCGGTAACGATCCGCTGATCCTCATCCTCGATAAAAAGCATTTGCTTCTCCTTGAAGGCCAGGAAATCCCGCTCAATGGCAGGGCGGTCTACGAGCCCCACGAAATCCACTTCCGTTTTATCGTTTTCGTTGTCGCTGATCACCAGCTTGTATGTAGGTAAACTCATATGCTTGTTTTTACGGTTAGAATTGAGCGAGCGCCTCTATCTTAGCCACCCGGTCCTGTGTATTGGTAATATCGGATTCCACAACTACGGCCCTGATTGGCTGCTGCTGGTTGCTGTTCAGCTGGTCCAGCTGCTGTACCATCGTGCCAGTATCCCCTTGAACCCGTGGCATAGCCGGCGCACTCGCATCGGGAGATGGTGTAGAGCCTCCACCCGCACCTCCCCCTCCCGGAACTTTCACTTTGGTAATCTGCCGAACCCTGGCTATACCCGCTACGATTGCAGCGGCAGCAGCTACCGCACCCAACGCGGGGCCAACAATGGGAATAGCAGCGAAGGCAGAAAATGACATCTGTGCGGCTTTGTATGTTTCGATGGTAGCGGTGGCAATGGCAAACGCCTTACCCGCCGCAGTTTCCTCTCCAAATACCTGCGTTGCTATCTTCAAAGCAGCCTGCGTCATCTCCATTGCATCGCGCTTGCCCTGCTCAGCGAACAGTGTAGTAACGTAAGAGGCCATCACAGCCACCTTTTCAATATCCGAAAGGTTCTCCCGGTCCTGAACCAGTGCAGACAAAAGCTCGTTCGTAGCCAACATCTGGTCCTGTTTCATCTTTTCAGCTTCTGCAATCTTGTTTGCCCCTTCAATCGCGCCATTATTGACGGTTGTGTTGAAGTTTGCCTGAGCAGCACCGATATTCTGCAGGCCGGAAGAAATCACGCCGGTGGTCGCTGTAACATTATCCTTCAGCGTTTTACTCAGTGCTTCCCTGCGGGCCAGTTCCTCGGACGCCTGCTGATTCTGGATAGCTGCAAGGTCAAGCCCGTACTTTTTAACCAGCTCCAGCTGCGCCGTCAGTTGTTGGGATTTCAACAAATAAAGATCGTGGCCGGCAAGAGCTGCGCGGCGGTATTCCAGGTCCTGCTGCGAGGTAAGTTGCTGTAGTGCCTTTTGCCCGGCCTCCTTACGTTTCGCCTCTGCCTCTTTCGCTGCGTCATCTGCTGCCTTCTGACGATCTGCGGCGGCTTTCGCATCAAATGCCCGCAGTTCGGCTTCCGCGTCAAACCGGGCCTGTGTGCCAGCCTTCTCTGCGGCAATCTTGTTTTCAAGTATTTTCCGTTCCAGTGCTCGTGCCTCCTTCAGTCGCTTCTCACCACCAGCTTGTAATACCTTCAGTTCTCTTTCCTGGAAGGCAATACGGGCATTTATCATTTCCCGCGCGGCATCTTCCGCCTGGCTCTTTACTTCCTCGTTAAACCCTTCAGCGTAGGCTGCACCTATCCGGGAGCCGGCATTGCGGGCGGCATCTGCCGCGGCGGAGAAATCCCCGGTAAAGATGTTGGACACAACATCCCATACCACTTTGAAACCTTCAGTGATAGCGTTGAACGTACCAAAGGCAATTGCCTTTACCTTGTTGAACACTGCGCCGAAGCCCTCAAAGCCGGGAATAATCTTCTTCAGCCACTTCTCAATAGCCTCGAAATTGGTCACCAGTGTACCGATAGCAATCACCAGGGCGCCAATTCCCGTGGCCGCCAGAGCGCCCTTCAGTGTTGTGAAAGCGCCGACAACCTGTGTCCGGACGATGGCACCGAGCCGCTGGAAATCCTTCCAGCTATCCGCAATAGTGGAAAGCCCCTGCGAAAGCGCCAGCGCCCCCTGGAGCTTTACGAGCTGCTTTTGAAGGTCTTCGCTTTCGCTACCGAACAATGCCATCGCCCCCTGCGCAGCGGTGAAGCCGGCGGACACCGAGGAGACCACGTTACCGAAGGCCTGGAACTTTGCGCCCGGATCGAACAGCGCCACCCTTTCGTTCAGGTCGTTCATTTCGTCCTTCAGCTCCACTACTCGTTTTGCTGCAGCAATAGCCTGCGGGGACAGTTCCCCAAATTCACGGGAAAGCGCTATTGCTTCCCCCTGGGCGTCCCGGAGATCCTTTTTCAAGGTGCCCACGGTCTTTCCTCCGTCTACCTGGACACCGACCCTTACATTTGCTGTTTCATCTGCCATGTTAGAAGGAATAAAGTATGGTTATGCGCATACCTGCAGGCAGAGGATCACCGAATAGCACAGTGCCCGTGGTATCGTCGAAATCAAATTCATCGAAAGCTGGTGTGGTACCCCATGCCTCCACAGCGATCAGCGGCGTAACCTCTACCCTCACATCTGTTACGTCACCACCGATCAGGTCATCATCCTGGTAGCTAAGCCCGTCGGCCGCCAGCCCGTCCGATCCATATACCGAGGTGAAGCGCTTCACACCGATTCCGGTATCAGGGGCTCCGTAGTTGTCTTTCAGTACCCAGGCTCCGGATTCCTTGAAATAGAAGTTCTTCCCCTGGGTATCGATCACCAGGTCGTTGTCCACACCGAGCAGATCACTCGGCACTCCGGAAACGAAGTATATCCGGGCGCCAGCATTCGCCCCGCCGAGGACGTAGCTCCTGAACACGCCCAGGCTTTCATACACCATCTCCCCGGTGCTCAGGTTCTGACACAAGCCGATTATATCGTTTGCCGATAGCGTACTGGCCGGGTCAAGCTGGTTTAATTTTTTATCCGCCATTATGCGAGAGGGATTCTTGCCGGTGATTCGTCAGAGTGCAGCAGGTATCCTTCATCGCTCCACTTCAGGAAGCCCGGACGCTCTACCTCTACAGCCACCGATGATTTAAATAATTCCACCTTCGTCAGCTCTGACGAAAGCGGCTTGAACTCGAAAACCTTGTTCAGTTTGTAATACGTGTTGTCAACCTTTACCAGCCGCTTGAAATCGAGCTGATTAATATCATTGGGGGTCAGCCTGAACATGGCGCGGAACAGCTTGCTGTCCTTGTTGGTGATCTCACTGATAAAGCCCTCCCACCAAAACCTGTATAGCCCAACATCGGGGTAGGTTCCATCCGGGTAAGTGTAGAAGGTTTCCTGCGGAGGACCGAAACAAAGATCCCTGGACCGGGCTACAGGATCGTCCCACATGCCGGCATAGGGGTATTGTGAATAGGAGGCAAGATCATTACCATACAGGTCGGTCAGTATCCAGGGTGCGGAGGGATCGGCATACCCAAACCCGGTTTTACTCGGCTTCAGGCCACCGTACAGCAGAATCCGGATATTGAAGGCATCGCGTTGCTTTACCTCGTTCTGGTCAACTTTATACAGGTGTGGCATGACGCGGGTGTTGCCTTCGTTCTGTACCGGAGGGGATGGACTGAATATCAGTTCTATCTTCTGTGTATCCTTTTCAAAATCATTGTCCGCAATGGCCTGCTTCTGGCCGTAGATTTCCCCGTATATCTGGAAGTATCGCTGGTCGTTGTAATAATCCGTGTCCTTTTTGTATGTGAGAAGGTATTCCCGCGCCGCGAGTTCACCCATAGGTATGATCTCCTGCTGCTGGTCATGCGCCAGCTTGTAGGTCCAGTCCACTGCGTCACCGGCGAAGTTGTTGTAAAACCATGCCTGGGGCACGATGAACAGGTTCCGGTCGTTGTTCTCGTCCGTGAAAACATACAGATTATGCATCAGGAGGATTGACTTGAAAAAGTCCTTTTGTGCAATGTCTTTGCTGACCATTCCTGACATATCTACCGGAATACCCACATCCAAAGGATAGGTACTATCATCGGTAGGAGATGGTGCATACCACCTACTCAGAGTATTGAAAAACACACGCCCCTTTGGAGGCATATTGACACCAATGGTGATACGGCTACCCGTTACCCACTTCCTTTTTGATATCTCAATAGTTTTCCGGTAGATAGCGTTCGCTGGTACAGTCTCCACAACTAGCCTGTTACCGTGATCGTTGTTCAGCAAAACAAACACCTCTGCTGCCCGGCCTTTGGAGTTGTTATATGTGAAATTCAGATCGAACTGAAATGATACTTCAGTGGTCTGCGTGATCACGATATCATGGTTTGCGCCAACATGCCAGCCGTATTTATCCAGCGTCTCCGTAGCGAAAGGGATTGTAACGAAACGCCAGTTGTTGCCGGATCGGTTGTTTTCGAGGTTCTGGTTGATACTACGCAGTTCCAGGTACTTCACCTTATTGGCGGGCGCCGTAAACTCGAACTTATGCGATACGGGTATGATCAGCGCCTGGAAGTAAGGAGAAAGAAAAAATGGGCAATTGTAGGTAAACCCCGCATCTGCAAACATCCGGTCGATGTACTCCTTTACATAGATGGCCGGCGCAAAGTTCTGGATCGGGTAATGGCGACCATCGGTGGAGTAGCCATAGTCGATCATGGGATAGGTGTATCGGTAATTCTGCGGGTTGTTCCATACGTCCTGAAGGTGGGCGGGGCTCAGGTCGTGCTCCATATCACTGAAATCAATATCCCCCAACTTCTTATCCCCCATTGAAAACAGGATATCGGACAGTCGGCCGATCACATTAGTATGGTATTTAATCTCACCGTCCCGTATGGTTATCCTGCTTACCCGGATCACCCCGCGAAATACCTGTATACCGTCAACCAGCACCAGGGCTTTTGCTACCTTATTCGGATTGAAGTTGTACCCGATGTTCGGCTGATCCGCCGTCCAGTCGTTTTCACTGTTTACGCTGAAGATATGGGCGAACAAAGCGTTATTCTTCGGGGTGCCGGGCAGTTCGATGTCCTTGGAATAGCCGGTATTCCGTTTGTCGGGTGTGCGTATATCCTGGATCGAGAACGTGAAATCAGTTGCTACGTCCTCGATCAGGTCTACCGCGTATCCCTCTACTATAACTGTTGATCGTACCATCAACACTACATAGCAGAATTTCTATTTTTTACCCAACAAAACTGCTTAAACCGCCTGGCGGAAATTCGGTTGCGTGATCTCGATGTTGATCTCCACCGTAAAAAGCTTGTCCAGCCGGGTTTTCTTCACCTCGTAGTCGGTCATCTTCACATCTACTGGAAGCAAGGACAACCCGGTGCCGCCGTATTCTGTGGCATCGATCTCCATATAAACGAGGGGTGACGGTACAAGCTGCAGGAGTAATTGAGCTTCCTGGTCTGTCAGGTAGTCGCTGGTCAGCTTTACCTTGTTCACGTACCGGGTGTAGTAACTGCGCACCGTTGCCTCGAACCGTTTGTTCGTCGGGTCATAGGATGATCGCTTGTCAAGCGGCTGGCGCTGGTAGACCTTCTTCTCGTTGGACTGTGACCAGCGATCCGGCAGCATGAAGTTGAAAGCATCGAACCCGCCCAGGTCATTGAGGAAGTACAGGCGTACGCCGGGGAACCTTTCGCAAAGGCTGTAAAGGTCAAACCGCATGGACGCGCCGGGCGAAGTACTGATCACGTAATACGCAGCCTGGGCGTATACGGTCGAATTAAAGCCCATTTGTGCGTAAAGGTAGTCGAACCCACAATGAACGTGAAGTAGGCGGTTATTGGTAGCCGAAAGACTTGTGAGGGGGTTTTCAATGTTTCCGGTGTAGATGCTGTTCCCGGCCAGATCGAAAATCTCCACATCAAACCCGGTGATCGCGGTCGTGTCGCTCTGCAGAATGGATAGCATGGCGCTGTCCCGTTTCCGCACTACCTGCCGGGATAAGGTGGTCAGGAATTTTTTATTCAGGTAGTCACTGGCCTGGAAGAAGGCAAAGCGGATATTGGGAATTGAGCCGTTGAAGATGTACCCGGAGTAACTGGTCAGGTTGGCGTGTACCACCCCGTTATACTGTTCGCCAAACTGGACACTATAACTGGCAACCGCTCCACCGGAATTTATTACCAGGTTGGGAGATACCACGGAATTGAACTTGCAGTAATCAGCGGCAACAAGCTCCTGTACTGTCCGAAATACATCAATGTCAATGGGGCTACTGCCGACCACGGCGGGCTGATATTTCTGCGTCGCCACCAGGTTACCGGAACCATCGTAAACGTCAGCCACAAACTTGAAATCCGGCTGCGCGTAATTGTCCGAGGATATTCGGAATATGATCGAGTTGAATGCCGGAGTGAACTTACCGGGGTTTGACTGTATTGTAATTGCCATTTGTTATATTGTTATAAATTATATCTAATGCACACATACAACATAAACTTTGAATTTGAAGGGGTTATTCAGTCTGCCCACATTTCTTCAGATAATGGACACTTTACAATTAGCTTGACGGGAACCCTCGCGGACTTATTCAGAACTAAGCCATTTGAAATCTCATTTATTGGTGGTCACATTCGGATACCGGATGAGTTTTCTGAGTATAACTCCCAAGAAGGAAATAAAAAGGCGCTTAAAATCTGCGACATCCTTATCAGTAAATTAAACTATTCCGACACGGAGAGTTACGACTATTCAAATGATTCAGATGAAGTGTCTTTCGAAGAGGATCAGGACAATAATTGCCATGAACATGATCGCGACGAAAATCCATTGGAAGCACTGAAGCGTAAACTACACGGTGATAAATGACTATTTAAGAACTGATGTTTCCACGTTTATCTTGACATCCCTTGCGGTTGCCTGGGCAATCTCCTTTGTCATGGCAGCAAGCACTTCATCGATAGCTTCCGCCTTGAATGGCCGCGCCTTCAAACCTTTCCGCTTACTGGCTACACCGATGGAAATTGCCAGGGACTTGCGGCGGGCGTCGTTCCGCAGGAATGCGCGGGTGTGCTTACCGAGTAACCCCTTCGGAGCGGTAACGTCGGTGAGTACGTTCTTTTGCCGCACCCACATGATCAGCGCCTCCTGGTGCTTCTTTGTCGGAAAGGCAAACTTGAAACTGTAGGGGCTGGTGCTGTTCTGGTTATTGGGGCCAACACCCTGTACCCCCTTGTCCACATAGTCCGCGTAATGAGCCATGAAGATCGTGCCCTCGTACCCGGTACCGGAAACCTCGTACTCAAACCGGATAGATTCGGACAGCCGGCCGGATGCGGTAATCTCTGTACCGTCAGCGCGGGCGGTATTCAGCCGCTCCTGCATTACCTCCACCAGCCGCCCCATCCACTTTACGAAGATCTTCTCCACCTCATTCAGGACAAGCTTGTCGTCATTAGCTCCCAGGGTATTGAGGAACCCGCTTTCCAGGAGTTGTTTTTGTAATTGCGCTTCCGTAGCCATTTACTTCAGGTTTAGTTTTTGCCGGAGGCGTTTGCGCTCCATTTCATCATGTTTCCGCTTGTCCTTCAAGAAAGCCAAATCGTTTAGGAAGTTAACCGCGCTGAGCTGATACGCCTGTTCAAGCGTGATCCGCTCCATTTCTGCTACATCGCAGGCACATTGGAGCCAACCCCAATGTTTCGTAAAGCTGTTTCCAGCTTCTTCCAGTCCCCCTTCTTCGCCTTCCTCACCCTCTTTGCCAAATAGACCGGAATATCTTTTAAGAACCTGCTCCAGAGATCGCAAAAAAAAAGCGCAATAGCCTGTGCATCCAGTATACCTACTTCAAGCATGGCATCCGCCACGTCATCAAATGGCATGTCGCCGTATTTCTTCCCTTCTGGAACCGATATGGCGGCGAGTATCCGGTGTAGCTTCTGGACGTGCTCATCCTTGTTCTTTGTTTCGTTGATCGCGTCGATAAACTGCCCGGCCGTCAGATCGCGGAAGTCATACAACACACGGTATTTCGCGCCGTCGATGACGAGTTCCCGCTTCGCTTTCACGGAAGGAATGTCACTCACGGATAGGAAATGCGTTTTCTTCACTTCTTCCATGAACCTCGGCAGCGGCATGTCCTCGTAGTGCTGCGGCTCCTTATCTTCCAGGCATGCCAGCAGATGTAGGCGCTTGTCCAGTTCGTTCTCGAACGACTGCCCGGCTATGATGTCATGTAGCTGCTGGAACTTGCCCACCGTAATTTTATCCCACATTATTTTCCTCTTTTCGCTTTATCCTTGCTGGCCTTCAGTTTACCGGATGCCTTCGCCTCCTGCCCGGTCAGCGGGTCAATGTCGTATACTGGCACGGCGGGCATTACCGCCACAGCGTATTCTTCCAGCAGATCTTCCAGCGGATACTGTGAAGGCGTTCCCGCATTCAGGAACCGCACTTTGGGCTGTACCAATTGGCCCTTTGATTTGAGAAACTCTTTTGCGTTCATATGATGATATTTTAACTAAATACGTATTTACCTTTCTTCGTAGTTGCCAGTTTGTTCAAAGCCACATACCGGAGGGCGTCTATCAGGTGATTCATGAAATCAACCGGCTCGTTCAGTGTCTTCCCGTCCTTCGTGGTTTTCCACTTGTAGCTGCTCAACTCTTTGCGCAGGTTGGTGCTATCCTTTGTGATATTCATCTTGTACCGCTTCAGGATATCGATACTAGCCTTCACACTATCTGGTCCTTTCAACGCACCGTCTACCCGGAAGCCTCCGTTTGATATTTCCGTGATGGACTTTGGCTCGGAACTGTCAGCTATAATATCATCCCTCCGCCCCACACCTACCTCCTCCAACTTGCGGCAAATTGCCGGGTTTGTCAAACCTGTTTCATAGATCAGTTCTTTGATCCACAGCTCACCATCCTGCATCCAGACACCGGGCAACGCTGTTGGGTCGTTGGTAAACCCGAAGTCAAGGCCGTAGCCGATGAACTTTGCACCCTTCGGGACATCATCACACAGGAACCAATTGCGGAATATGAGCCCTTCGATCTTTCCGGTCCTGCCCCTGCCGTACACTTTGAACAGTTCCGGGTCCTGGTGCTTCAGTGCCTCGATCTTTTTCTTGATGGATTGAGGGCAAAACGGATTGTGCCGGTGATCACTGATGATCAGTCTCATTTCTCCCCATGCCTTTGTCAGTATGTGCTCATGTACCCAAAATTCCGCATTCGGATTGTAGTCAATAAACGTCTGAATGGTGGTACGCAGCGCCAGCTCTTGGTAAATCGGGTACGCAATACCGTTCGCCTCGTTGACAAACAGGTAGTGGCGCTTACCGCTTTTGGCGTCCTGTGCATCCGCGTAGCTGTTGAACTCCATCATTGAACCGCTGTGAAAGGTATATACCCGGTCGGACCTGTTATACCCCTTCACCAGCTTCCGCAGCTGGTCGCTTTCGTCCACGATGCGCTCCATATCCCGGAGCGCTCCTTTCTTCAGGTTGGGAATATCCTGCCCGGCAACCGTGATCACGCGCTTTGGCTCGCTTACCGCCTTGCTGCAAAGAACTTGAAGGATGCTATACGTCTTTCCGGAGGATGTGCCCCCCTGATTCACCACCTCTGGCTCGGTGGCGTTCAGGTTCTCCAGATATAGCGGTCCCGTTTCAAACATTACTCCTGAATATCCTTTTCACTTGATGCCAGCGGCACCCCGGTATTTATCACCTTCGGCACCACCTGTGTGATAGTTGCGGCCAGGTTCACATCCAAATCCTGCTTATCCGTGATCTTGTAGTTTGCCCGCATGTCGAACATGATTCCCTGTACATTTCCATACCCGTTCACCATCGCTGTTTTCTTACAGGCGAACACTTCCGCCCTTATGCGCGTGACCGTTCGGGAAAAACGGGCGATTCCTTTATACCTGTCGAAAGTGTCCTCATCCATACCTAAGTATATAAGGAAACTTTCAAGTGTATAAATTTGCGGGTTGGGTACTTTTATCTTCTTCCCCGCAGATACCTCCCACACACAGAAGTCGTCACACTTCTGTTTGTACTCTGTCCATGCAGTTTCAATCTGCTCCACGGTGAACTTATATGTGCCCTTGGGTCTTGCCATATCGGTTCTTTTTAATGCTTGTTAGGTGAAAAGCGTTGTGTTCCTCACAGAAATAAAATCTACACTCCCTGCGCCTCTTGCATGCCTTCTTTCCCTTGTGGGTTCGGATAAACGCCAGTGCGCTCTTTGCTTCCTCTTTTGTCAGACATCTTTTATTGCACATGGTATTGATCCGCGTTGATGGTGTACTCACCGTTCGGAATATGACAGTTCGATCGATCTTCATACCGGGATACGGTGTTGATGAACTCCGGCCAGGTATCACTTACCTTTTGGGCTTTGTCGTACCCGTACAGGTCGTTTGCCCGGTCATCCATATGGACAGCTCGTAAGCAGGGAATGTAGTAGTTGATCAGCCCCAATTTCTCGCAACGGAGATTGTAGTCAAGGTCGATGGGGCCGTACATGCCGAAATCCTCGCGGAGAGCGCCCAATTTCTCGTAGGTTGCCCGGCTGATGATGAACTGCCCGATCACGTGACCAGGATGTATCCACATGCCGTTTACACGCTTCGTACAGTAGCCACTGTCCGCCAATGCGATTGATACCATGCCGCTTTCGGGGATGGCCTGCAGGTGCTTTACCTTTTCAGTGATCCAGCCGACCGGCTCCATGATGTCGTTGGCTATGAATTGGAAGGCGTCGTATCCGAGGTCATAGCAGTATTTCAGGAGGAAGTTGAACCCTTTGGATATGCCCACGTTGTCCGGGAGGGTAAATACCTCCTTCGCATATTCCTTCAGGAAAGGAAGAACACGCGGGTCCGTGCTGCCCTGGTCCAGAACAAACAGATCGGCGCCGGCGGCATGGACCATGTTGGACGGCAGGACTTTGGATAAAGTATCGAATCGCTCATAGCTGAGCATGAGGATGGCTACTTTCATAAGGATTGGTCTTTAATTTTAATGAATGATACCGAAGTTGAATATTCGTCAGAGCCTCCGTACCACCTTATTGTTACATTACCCTTTATAGAGGCTATATGATAGAATGTCCATTCCTGGTGAGAATATGAATCATGTGGCATTGACCCTTTGGGTCTTTCGGTAGATGATGTAGATTCCGCCTTTAATATCGGATGACCGATCAGGTCTAAAACATCCCCGTTAATATCTTCTACAAAAATACTTGCGTCATTTAGGTAGCACTCATCCGGGAAAAATCCGTATTTGGAATCTTCAAAATGAAAGACGATTGAATCTTCCCGCACGTCAATCTGCAATGGAGTTTTACCAATTAGTTCATTTATGACATTGACTTTCATACTTCGCTGTTTTGACTGAACATCGTAAACATATCTACAGGAGCCTTTTTGTTTTGACCAATACACTTAGCCGGGTTGCCAACATAGGTAAAGCCAGCACGGACAATAACTCCTTTTGGTACTACGGCCCCCATGCCGATCATTGCCCAATGGGCTATATGGTGGTTTTGGTGTATTACCGCATTCAATCCAATATTGGCAAAGGGGTCAATCTCCGTGTGCCCACCAATTTTAACCCCGCAGGAAATTGTAACGTTATTGCGGATAATGGCGTCATGGCCTACGTGCGCATGCTTCATGACATACACATTTTCTCCTATATAGGTTATTCCCTCCACTCCGGAATCAACTGTCACTAATCCGGTTAGCGTGGTATTGTCACCTATGTACACGCCATAATCCTTGGCAGACTTCTCCCTGTGTTCTCCTGGCATGCCGATTAAACAGTACGGGCCAATAACAACGTTTGCACCAATGGTTACGTTCATGCCGAGTACCACCGTCTCGTGGATTTTTGCGGTTGGATGAATCTTAATTGCCATTGGGTTTGTTTTTGGGTTTACGACCTCTGGTTCCTTTACCATCGTTGCCTTCTTCGGCGGGTGGCTTCGTGCCATCTTCTGCTTTTTGCTGCTGGCCTTCCCATTTCTCAAACTGTGTGTAAAGAAGCCGCACCAGGTCGGCCACACATTCGCTGCACCAGGGCGTGAACCGCTGCGGGCCTACAGCCTCGTTATAGATTTTCTGTAGGGAATCGATCACAGGCCGGTCCAGGTTCCTCATTACCTGAACATCCCGCAGGCCGGTCCAGTGGTGTCTGTGCTGTTCCATCACCGGAATATGTTCTTCTGTGAAATTCATTTATCGATTGTTTTCTTGATTAAAACTGATAGAATTGATGCTATTACACCTATACATAGCGCTTCAGGTGCATTTTTACCCAAAAAAAATGCGGAAATGGTGCCGATCCAGAAAGAAAGGCACGGAGGACAGTCAAAGGGCTTAACCCGTCCGGTATATATTTCTACCCTCCACATACAGATAAAGGACCTTATCCAGTGTTGTACTCCCACAATCTCAATAGCGAAAAGAGCCCCGCAGGCAGCCCCTAGAATTAAAAGCCAATTGTTCATTTTTCAGTGCGTTTATATCGTTCTACCTTGATTTGTACGTTTCGTTTGGCGTTGGAGATGATCTTGTAAACCGACCTGATCGGTACGCCCGAATCCTTTGACACCTGCTTGACAGACTTCCGGTCTGCGTAGAGTTTCAAAAGTTCCCCATCTACGAACGGAAGCTCGTTCATTGCCCGGTTAAGCCTTTCGATCACCTCCGGTTCTATAGGAGTATGATCATAGAAAGCAGCGATGTCTTCCAACCTGGCCCGAATGAAGGTGCCAGGTTTCCTCATAGTCTTATGAAATCTGCTATTGTCGCTGTAAAACTGCCTTTCCGCCATCCGATAGTAATAGCACCGGAAGCACGTAGCATAAAGATCTTTCAGTCGCTGTTCGGGCAACGCCATGATGATCAGGAACAACTCCTGATAGAGGTCTTCTGCGTATTGGTCGGCCTTCAGAGCCGTCACCTGTCGGCAAATTGTCATGTATTCCTTATCCTTTGCTATTATCTCAATAATTTCATCCCTTGTCATGCAACGCTGTTAAAAACTTCGAGCCGTAGATTATTGATCTTACGGATATCATAGCGCTCTTGCACCCACGTATGCAGAGCCTGGCCGATATCAATCACGTGGTTTGGGTTCTGCTCACACCAGCGTATCCACTTGTACCACTCTGAGGGGGTGTCTACCCGCATGAGGTGCGGGCAGGGGTCGTCCCGGTATGGGCCAGTATTGGAAACAATAATTGGCATCTTCTTACTGCCCGCTTCCAGTACCTTCAGGTTTGATTTACAGGAATTGAACTCGTTACCCACTAGCGGCGCCAGGGCAACGTCCCCATCGTTGTACAGATCCATGTAGGAATCTAAAGGTTGGTAGGTGATCGTCCGGAAGTGGCGGAGCTTACCCCGTGCGCTTACTGTGTCTATCATCTTTCGGTAAATATCCACGCCTGGAGCTATGCCAGCAAGCACTATCTCCCCCGTGAACTTATCCCTGCTCAGCTTGTCCATTGTCGGCCGCAGCAGCCGCAAGTCCCAAAAATGGGATGTCCCCCCCGCGTAGATGAACCGCATGCGCTCCGCAGGTGCCCGGTCGCTGTAGAACTGCATCTCCCCGAAAGGAAGGGCATTCGGGATCACATGGACGTTCCGATTGTATGGAATTACCTTCTCGCGCAGCCGGTCGGAGGTACAGGTAACGGCGTCGGCGGCTGTGAGGTTCTTTACAAACTGCCGCTCCAAACCCTGATGTTCCCATATCTTTTCCAGGAAGTGCCCAGGATACAGCCGCCAGAAATCGTCCATATCTACCACGATCTTGAACCCGTGCTTTGCCCGGAGCTGCAGTATCTGCTCGATGGTATAGCCTGTGGGAACACGGTTGTAAAACAAAACATCACAGTGCTTCAAGCTTTCTTCGAAGGATAGTCCTCCCGGTACCCCCTGGATCAGTCCATCATTTATCAGGTAGGTCACGGGCAGTTTTACCCGGTGATAGCAACACCCTGACTGTTTGTTTACAAGTGATAATATCCTCATGTCTCGCCTCGTTTAGCAACCAGTTGGTCGATTTGTCGTATTGTCATTTGGTGGCGTTTTATCGTCAAGTAATATCGCGGCCGTCAGGAATATAACTGCCGGCAGTGCTCCCCATAATCTGCCGATGATGAGGCCGATTGCGATAATGATCATTGTTTTTAGTCCGTTCATGGTTTACCCTCCCTTTATTACTTTCCAGAGCATTCTTCCGTCCCGGCAGCGGCCCTCGAATATCCATAAGGCGACATACTGATACTCTCGCTCTGCTATGCAGATCCGACCGGTCGATGATATGTACCAGTGTGAAAGCTCCATCATTTGTAAAAGAACACAGAGAAATAACTGTCCTTCGCAGCCTCCCTGATCTCGTCCTCTGCGTACCCCATTTCGGTGAGTACACGTACCGCGTCATCAATCGAATGATCATCCGTACCCTTTACAAAACAAGTACGGAGGTAGGTATCCAATGCCATACGAAGGGCAACCTGGCAGCAACCGTTCGCCGCAAGCTCCTTGCCCCGTATCCAGCTCTTCGTGTTCAGAGTGCCATTTATCTTGACTTCGAGGCTACTGTTCAGCGGTTCCTGGAAGTCATATTTGGGAAGCGGTGATAAAAATCTGTGTCGCATATCAGAAAATGATTTCGTCTTGAGGAAATTTTATTGGATCATCTGCCAGCAATCCGTAGTCATATCCTTTCCGGTCCAGGTAAAGCGGTACTTCGTCAGAGAACGATGTATCCAGTTCAGCGTACCGCCCGGTGCCGACCTCAAACCGAAATATGCTATGCCCCTTCACGCCTGTGTAAGGCTGTTCGCGCACCTTCTGAACATAAACCACCGGATTCCCTGTCATCTCGTCTATATGAACTGTAATACCGTTGTCTGTCTTGTTGTTGAAGTGCGCGGAACCCGCGATGCTATAAAGGTTCGGTATATCGAATCCCTTTCCGGTCTTCGACATTTTAGCCGGGTGTGCCACAAGGAATACATGAACGTCATATGCCCGGCTGAATTTGGTAATGAGGGTCAGCGCCCTGGAAATGAACATCGTTTCGGTCTCTCCCCTTTCCAGGTTAAACTCAATGTAGTTCCACGGATCGATGGTGAAACTGTCGATACCGTATCGCATAACCAGCTCCTTTGCCTTATCCAGTAAGCTACCCACGGTGAGCTCGATATCCTCGGTGTTGAAAAAGTAAAAGTGCTCGTCCACGAAAAGCTTTCCCCATGCCCATTGCGTAGTGTTGATGGTGGAAGGATCAAAGCGTTTCCCCAGGAAACAGGAAATCAGCTTAGCGGCGTGATGCATGACCGGCTGGTGCTCAAAGCTGCATATCGCATGCTTCCACCCGTAGCGGCTGGAAAGCCGGACCAAGCATTGGTTTAGAAATGCGGACTTGCCGTGGTTAGGTATTCCGGTCACTACGGTGAACTGCCCGCGCTTGAAGCTGAACAGCTTGTCGAAGTCAGGATAGCCGATCTGGTCGCCGCGCTTGATGCCTTCCAGGTAAAGCTGATCCAGGTCAGCCTCGAAATCAGTAACCGTGTGAACACCCTCAATCGGGAACGCCACGGCCTCTGATAGCACCTGCTTTACCCGGTCCTTTCCATGCGTAAGTAACACCTCATTGAGATCCTTCGTTCCTTCCGGGTAGACCACATAGACGCATCGGTGGCGACCAAGCCGGCGGGCGAGCTCATCACGCAGGGAACGGCCCGCTGTGTCACCATCCGTAGCGATTACGATGCGCTTCATGACGGTGAAGTACTCGAAACAGTTATCGAGGTATTCCAGTTTCGGCGCTGCTTTGCCCGCACCGGGTTTACTGGCGCCGTTGGGTACGCTCACCACCTGGTAGACACCGGCCTCATACGCGCTCATGCAGTCGATCTCCCCTTCGGTGATCACGCACTCTTCCGCGCCTTCGATCGCGTCCAGGTGGAAGAAGATCAACTCCGCGTCCTTCGCCATTTTGAAATTCTTCGCCCCGTCACGGTACTTGATGTTCACCAGCTGCTCGTTCCGGTAGTACGGGAAGCGGATACAGTTCTGCTCTTTCTCCGTCTGCGGCATCCACTCCATGCCGTCGGTGATCTTGAAACGCCGGATGGTGTTATCCGAAAGGCTGCGGCTGTTCAGGTACTTTTTCGATTTCTCCGAAAGATGTGGCGGCGGCTCCGCTGGCGGGGTGTACACCCGCTTTTTACGTTGCTGCAGTAACTCCTGATCGAACAAGCGGCCAGACCACGAGCAGGGCGGGTAATGGCACTGCCAGACACGCTCCTCCAGGTTGACGGAAAGGCTTTTATCGGTCTTATTTCGCCGCTGGTCATGGCACTGCGGGCAGAATACCTTCACCTGGCCTTTTGCATGGCCCGGCACTGTAATGCCCACATCTGCCCATTCTGTCGGTAGCTTCTCCTGCATCAGTAAACCATTTTTAGCCGTGCTCGAATTTGTTCCGATGTTTCCGTAATACCCTGCTGCTGGTCTACTACCGGCAGACCGGGCGCGTTCTTCAACGCAAAAAGCCCTTCCCAATTCTGCGCCATGCTTTGTTCAACAATCAGCTTCGCTACGGAATAGTCACCGCCAGAAAGGTTAACCAGGTGTGTGATTCCTTTTTGCTCTGCCAGCTGCGTCCGATATCGCTTCCTCTTCTCCGTTCGCTTGAACTCAATCCATTCTTTCCAGATAGCTTCAAATTCCGGTGATGGGAATTCTAGCGGCTTGTTGAGGGGCTTGCCTGCCCCCGCTTCCGCCTGCTTACCTGAAGTGGGCAATTTCGAAGAAGAATCACTGCCCTCCCCCTGCAAGGGGGATAAAGGGGGATTATTATTTTCTATATTCTTACTTCTATTATCTAGCATAGCGGTCGCATTGCGATTGCATTGCGATTGCAATACGTTCGCATCGTTTTTTGATGCGTTCGCATAATTATCCCACTTTACTTTTGCCCCTATTCTTGCCTTGTCGCTCTTTGCCTGGCGTGTTTCAATGGCAGAAAGTATCCGTTCATTCCAGAAACGGGTATCATCCTGCTTAAACAGATCGAAATCGGTAATGATGGAAAGAAGGGTATCGGCATCCGTACGCAGGTTAAAGGCGTAAGAATCACAATCAGATAAGGAGAGGTAACCCTCAGCCTCATAAAGCATCTCCAGTAAGTCCCAAAAGACGCCTTTTCCGGCCTGCCCATGCTTCATGAGCACACGCTGTAATTTCGGGTCCAGCCTCGCATTATAATCATGTTTGAACCAATACCTTTCTTTCATTCCCATGTCTAATTAGGCTCTTCTTTTTCAATTAATACATCCTTACACATCCCGACACTCTGAACAAGGCCACGATGCGAGAGAGTGGCACCGGGGTTCCCGGCATACCTGGCGCCGCGTTGACAATGATCCGTTTCGGATTGGCCGGGTCCGGGAGAACATACCCCACGATATCATCCCCATATCCGCATGCCTGGATAATATTCAGATCCCCGAATACAGGGGCGCTGACCTGACGGCCAGCCAGCACGTCACCGTGCATGATCTCCGGCCGCAGGCGGTCACCGAGCATCTTCGTGTAATAGATCCCCCTATCCAATATGTTATCCATTGAAAACCGGTTTTAAGATGTCACGGCTTACCGCTATTTGAACTAGCACCGAATCAGAAGGAATAGCGAGATCACCATCCGCTGTAAGCTGGATCAAACTATAGGTATAAACCATATCATGAATATATCTTGCTGCCTCCTTTGTGCTACACCCGAACTGCGACGCGAAATGTCCCGTAATGTCCTGCCAGTTATCGTCTATTGGCAACCGGGCGTTCGGGCAAGAAAGTATATTGCTGATCAGAATAAACAACCGGCCAAACCCCGCCGCCCCATGTTCCTGCATATACTGCCTTACCTTTAGATCCTTCTTTACAGCGCCCGGATCGATGTAGTATTTCATCTGCCCGCTCATATTACCATATCTTTATGGTTAGAAAATGGCACGGTGATAAGCTTGGTAAGGCTGGTATCATCATCATCTTCAACTTCTACTTCTTCTATGAACTCACCTTTAAACCGTGTGTCGAAAGGTGCGAATACAGGTATCAGCTTAACTTCTTTTGGGGGATTTTCTTTCTTCCAACCATCTAAGGCAAAACGAGTATAATACTCCCCGATGATCCACTTTGCGGTATCTATGTCGTAGTATTCCACGGGCATAGACGCTGGATAACCACCACCTGGCGGTGTAGAACCATACAGAGATTCGCCATCCCATAAAAGTGGGCATTCCGTCTTTGCCTCAACAATCAGGTAAAGATTGCTTTTGAGATAGTATTGTGTGTTGGGCCCAAATTGAGCTGCGTATGACTTTTTCATGCGAGGGCATTTTCAGGTGAGGGAATGGGGTTTGCTTCTGTAGGTGTGCAAGATGTTTCAGGTAACATGGATTCACCAGATTGTTGAATGTCCTCTGACTTTGGAATAGGGGCTCGCAGATAATTAAAATACTCATCCAAACTCCTTTTACGTTGCAAATATTCCACCGCCTTTATTTTATCTTTATACCGATTTTTAATTCTAAACAAGAGGCCGTTAGGTAACGGCATATCTCCATTATAGTAACGATTCCAGGCCACGCGAGAAATACGCATGTCTTTCTGCATTTCATCACAGTCCATCCCTCCGTCAAGATATAATGACCAGAAAATTTTTCTGAACTCTTCACGTTCCTTCTGTTTTTCAGAGAAGAAGAGAAACTTCTGAAACTCGTTCATGCCTTCAGTCATTTCGGAAAGTGTTTGTAGTTTTTTCATTATGCAGCAGTTTGAGGGTGAGGAAAAGAAGAGGATTTAACGAGAGGGTTTCCAGATTCATCGATACCGCAAACGGCCAGGTAATCTGCCAAGGGTAATTCAAAAGGAATGTACTTAGGCACCTTAACAATCAACGGGCGGGGCTCTTGCTGGCTGGCCGCTGCTCGCAATAAGGCAAGTTCTTTGCGGCTGATAAGGACACGATTTTTGCTTTTCTTACGATTTTTCATATCTTTACATTGAAGTTTAATGCCCTCGCGGGCGGTTAAATAACATGCCTGATGTTACCGCATCGGGCTTTTTTATTTTGCTAAAAGGTTGTTAATCATTTATGGTTTATTCTTTGCCGCTGCCGGCTTGTACCTTCCCGAGGCCAGCCTTGCTATCAAATCCGCTTCCCGGTCAATTAGCTGCTTTTTGCGTTTACCTGCTGGAACAGAAGCGCGGGCTTGCCGCACCTCCTCCAGCATGTCATCAGCAATTTTCCGAAGTGCTAATACCTTTGTTTCGAGTTTATCGATTTGATCCCCTTTCATGCTAGGCGGTTAATGCTTCAGCTTCCCTTTTTATATCAGCCCTCAGCTTATTAATAGCCCTGATCAGGCTGGCGTTGAACACTGTACCATCCAGCTCAAGCAGCCGCTGCACGGTTCTGAAGTTGTAGCCCACCTTTTTAGCTATATAATTGATTTTCAACCCCTCCAATTCTTTCGAAGCGACGGCATGCCATTCTATTAACAAGCCCTTAGGAATCATATTCGGCAATTGTTCCATATTTGCAGTATTTTTGCGATACTTCCGGTGACATTTATCAAACTGATAAATGTTCTAGGATTCAAAATTATGTCATTATTAGTGACATAACCAAATTTATTTGCCATTATTTGTGTCATTATTAAAAATATTTGACACCATAAGTATTAAACATATAGAAATGTTTTTACATAAGAACTTGCGGGCCTTTAGAATTGCCTTTGGTTTTTCTCAAAAGGATGTTGCCGATGCCATTCAAATTAGACGAACTACATATCAGGCATATGAAGATGGGAGAAATACGCCGGGGGTGGTCGTGTTAGAAGCATTAAGAAAGCTTTATGAAGCTCCCATGGGCCTACTGCTAAATCATGACCTGGAGATGGTGCAATTTGACAAAGAGAGCAAAACCGTAACATTCAGTACGGTTGACGGAGCTTTTGGCAGATATTCATTAGGGCATGACAATGCTAACAAACTGGACATATTCATAGGGCCCAAAGTCGAAGAGTTCAAATTAGACGAGAATGAAGTGGACTATTCATCACTAGACGATTTCCGTTTATCATTATTTGCTATAAAATTTGCCTTACATACGGAAGATGCAATGTCCAGATCCGAGTTACTGGTTTCAACACTCAATTCGTTAGGAGAATACCGAAACGAGACTGTTAAAAAGAAGAAAGAGGAGGAGTTACTTAAACAACTTGACCTAAATGAAATAGTATTGAAATCCTATAAGGACAGACTTTATTTTATTACAGACCGCCTTTATAAATCTCGCATTGAATCTCCTCTTATATTAGTTGACAATGCATTATCCCTATTTGAAAATAATTCGTCAAGAGAGGCCCCCAATGGGAATAAAACGATCGAATATTTGGAAGAAATAAATCAGTTATTGAAAGATAAAGTTGCTATCCTGGAGGCTCGAATAAGTGAGCTGACTAGCAAAAATTAAAGGCGATTGTCCAATCATTATGCAATTAAAAATCCATTTCAGGGCTTTTGAACGACGTGTTTGAAAATGCCCTCCCCAAGAATCGCCTTGATTTACAAAAATTCCTTAATTTCACAATTATGCCCACATTACACGTAAGAAAAATAAAAGGTGACCGGATATCAATGCCGGAGAAAGAGTTCAGAAAGCTGCTGGCGAAAGCGGAAGAGCTGGAGGATATCAAGGCTTTTGACAAGGCCATGAAGAAGATCAAAGAGGGTAAGGAAGAAATTCTGCCCTGGGATAAAGTAAAGGAGGCTTTAGAAAAATCGAAGCGCTGATATGTACCAGATTACGATTACCGCCAGTGCGCAAAAAAAGTTATCAAAGCTGCCAGCAAATGTGCAAGAAAGAATATCGGCCAAAATAGACACTCTGGCTATTGATCCCCGACCTCCAGGATGCAAAAAACTCACCGGCCGGCCGGGGTACCGGATCAGGATCGGTGATTACCGGGTGATTTACCTGATAGAGGACGGAAAGCTGACGGTCCTGATCGTAGATGTGGGGGACCGGAAGAATATCTATGAATGATAAAAATCCCTTAAATTACACTGCTTTTTACCAATACCCTGTAAGACAAATATTTCCACGGCGCCCCGCGCTCGACCTCGTAAATTGTATCTATGAAGAAAATAGTGCTATTATCCTTTCTTGTTATTCCAGCAATAACCTATGCCCAACGCAAATCAGTCGATAACGTTTATGGAGATGTCCAAACGTGGCAAAAGAGAAAGCCAAACCCTGCCTACAAAATAGGAACCGGGGGTGGGCTGCTTGCTGCAGGAACCGCTTTAACTGCCGGTGCTGCTATCTATTCGTTGAATATTACAAAAAACGAAGAAAAGACGGTGGTTTATGTCGGTGCCGGGGTTGGAGCTGCATTTGCTATCATTGGCGGCATAATGATCGGTCAGGGAGCTAAAGATATCTCAAAGCGCCTGAGCGTATCTGGGATGAAGTTTACCGGATCGTCAATAGTCTACAGGTTTTAGAATGTTCAACCGCAAAGAATTTTAACCCCTATTGGAGAACCCCTATTTACACACCCAAAATTTAAACTCACGATCATGGAAAATCAATTTAAGGCAGGCGATCTAGTGGTTATAAAATCAGGTGGCCCCAAGATGGTAATTGAATATCTCGACACTGAGGGTAACGCTTATTGCCTGTGGTATAACAGGGCAACAGGTGAGATAATAAGGGAAAAAGTCGGATTGGGGGCGCTCGAAGTCCATATGGCTGTGAAAGAAAGCCAGTGATTTAGCCGAAGTTTTACCCCTTATTGAGAAGCCTGCTAACTATTTATTCAACCAAAACAAAGCTATGGAACAAATTAAAAAAATGGTCAGCCTTTTATCCCGCGTACGGGGAGGTATTCCCCAGCTTATATTTTATTGTCCAATCCATCCCGGCAGTTTCCTGCAGGTTCGGAAAGCAGTTATCGACCTGAAGAAGAAAAGTCCGGAAGTAGAAGAGATTGATGTTATCGTACATTCCCCCGGTGGCATGCCAGATGATGCATATAGAATCATCCGAACACTGCGGAGTAATTTTAAGGTTGTCAATATTGTTGTGCCGTTTTGGGCAAAAAGCGCCGCTACGCTCATGGCGCTAGGCGGATCTATTATCGTAATGGATGAGGCGGGGGAACTGGGCCCTCTTGATGTGCAACTAGCTAAAACGAGGGAAGATGGGCCCGAGTTTGACAGAGAGAGCGCTCTTATTGATGAATATTCGCTCAAAAGATTGGAACAAAGATATCGAGAGGTATATGAATCTATGTATATCCGGCTATATGAGCATAAAAAAATAAACCTTTCAAAAACTGAAATGTCCCGCCAACTGCTGGACAACCTAGCCAAATTTTATGAACCATTGATGAAGCAGATTGACCCTTATAAGCTGGGCGATAAACGGCGCAAGCTTGACATTGGCTACCAATATGGTTCTAGGATACTATCACAGTACCATTCGCGCATTGATCAATACACGAATAGGGATGTGGTGGATTATCTGGTTAATGGCTGTCCGGATCACGGGTATATTATTGATTATGAACTTATTTCGTCAAAACTGGACATAGTTAAACAGTCCAAAATTTGGGGTGAGGAATATCAATCAATTTTAACCGAATTATCCCTATATTTGGTTTTGAGTGATGCGGAAGATGAAGTATGTTTCATACATGACACTAAAAAGGCTACAGTTCAGGACAATAATATATCCAAAAAGAAACCCGACACCAAACTTGTAAAATCAGCTCGAAACCCTAAATTTGCACAAAATGGAAAAGAAAGCAAAACACAATCCCGTACAGAAGTCAACGGACAAGGTGAAATCCAGGCTATTTGATATTGTATCCACCAATACAGAGGCTGAAATACGAATCGGAATCGCCATTGCAGATGAAGAGGTTAAGGAGGAATCAAGGAGGCGACGCTTGGAAGCCCCACCTAGTTTCGAGGAACGGATATTCCTGCATTCCGAACGATAAGAATTTAAGCCCGGTCCTCCGGGCTTTTTTGTTGCTCACAATTCTCATATCTTTGCCGTCAAATAAAAGGTCAAACAATATTGTTTGAAAAATAGAAGAATTAAAAATAATAGCACTTTGATGCAGTATGAAAATCAAATAACTATAAAATTTTGGCGGAGCATCTTTTGAATCAAGGGTTCGAATCCCTTCTCCTCCGCGAACTGAAAACAAAGGAGTTATTTCTTAGAGAAATGACTCCTTTGTTCATTTTACAGACAAAAGTTTATTGATATTCAAGGTAATACAGGGTTCAAACTCCCGGATTGTGGTTTGAACCCATCCGGCCTCTCATTAAGCCGGATATTCATTGTGATTTCTACAATTATCGTTGCAATAGTATTCAATAATTCCTGCTCTTCCCGAGGCAACGATGTTGCAGGTTCCTGTATCGTTTCCATATAGTTTTATTTAGTCTGATGAGTAGAGTAGATTCTTTTCTTCGAGTTCTCTTCTAGTATGTCTGAAAACAGGATGTAACCCGCCCGATCTGAAGACACCATCTCCGAACTTCATTCCGCCGGAGCAGATTTGACTTATTAACACATACCT
This sequence comes from Chitinophaga cymbidii, assembly GCF_007992715.1. GTDB lineage: Bacteria > Bacteroidota > Bacteroidia > Chitinophagales > Chitinophagaceae > Chitinophaga > Chitinophaga cymbidii. The sequence continues at coordinate 2,212,110 of NZ_BKAU01000001.1, read as the reverse complement.
GTCCTCCCAGGAAGCTTTTTCATAAACGTCCCAAACAGATGTCAGGTAGGTCAGCAATTCCGCCATCTTTTTTAATCGGCCCTGCCGGTCCTGCATCAATCGTTTAGCCCGGCGATTTATCAATTCTCTGGCTGTTTTGAACTTCTCCTGCCATTTATTGAACATGTCTACCGGTATTTCCCCTGCGATAAATCGTTCTCCAGTTTTTCAATATTGCCCATAACCTCGCGCTTCATCTGATGTTGTTCCATGAGTAGCCTGGCGTTAATGTTCAGGGCTTTCTTGAGCTTACATGTTGCTGCTTTTTTCAGATATATTAACTGGTCGTTCCGTAAAGTGAGGTGATGCAATAAGCGTTCAAACTTTTCATGCAGCACCGTTCCGGGAGGTTGATATTTGAATGCTGGACGCATCTGTAGTACTGATAATATTTTTTCCTACCCTTGCTCCAACCTGCAGTCATACTTCTGCCGCAACTGCATCTTAAATGACCTCGTAATGGAAAGTCTTTGTGAGGTTGAGCTTTATTTCGGGACGTCTTGAGCATATGCTGTACTAACCAGAAATTTTCTTCCTTTACAATAGGCTCATGTAGTGCTCTGACAAAAGTCACCTTTTGTTGTTCAAAAGTTGGCTCGATGCTGATTAGTCCGGCATATACACAATTTTGTAGTACCCTTCTGATAGCGCTGTTGCCTGTGTTGGGGAAGCCCAGTGGCTTGACTGCTTCATAGATCAGATACATAGGCAGGCCAGCCCGGTAGTCCTGAAATATTTTTCGAACGATAGTTGCCTCCGCTTCTTTAACGACAAGTGTACTTTTACCTGAAATATCCAAGCCGTTACGATATCCGAATGGTGCTTTTTGCATGAACCTGCCAGATTGCATGGCGTTTCTTATTCCATTTCTCAGCCGTTTTCTGATATTCAAAAGTTCGAGATTAGCCATAGCATATTTCAGCGTTCTGCTGATGAAAATCTGAGGGTCCGATGTGTTCAAATCTATGGGCTCATCTACGGATAGAACATCTACCCCATACTTTCGCCTCAGTTCATTAATTTTTGAGAGAGCCTGAGAAAGATCACGGCTAAAACGGTCATGGTCCATTACAATTAAGTACCGCACTACCCCCTTATTTTGATGCAGAAAATACTCCAACGCTTTAAAGTTAGTCCGTTCGAATGTGTCGCTACATTGTCCGTTGTCCGTGAAAATGTTCAGTAATTGCAATCCATACTTTGTACAGTAGGATATGATCGCAGATTCCTGACCAGCAAGGGAGTACTTTGACTGGTCTTTTCTGCTCAGCCGGATGTAACCTATTGCATTCATATTGTTGCATTTTTATATGACAAAGGTCATATCTAATTTCAAATTTGGCTCAGAAAGATAAGAGCAGCCCCAGGAGCAAAAGTCGCATATTCGTCTAATCATCCTTTGTACATTGTATAGTTTTTTTTCACTATATTGAATTTAATATAGGAGTACACTATTTGAGCTATTTCTACGACATTTGTGTTGAAAGTCTAGAAAATATGGCTGATGTACATACCAAAGAAATAAGAAGTTATAATATGAGCAGGATAAAGGGCAAAAACACAAAGCCTGAACTGCTTGTAAGAAAATTTCTTTTCTCAAATGGTCTTCGGTACCGGTTGCACGATAAAAAACTCCCGGGGAAACCTGATTTGGTTTTTCCGAAGTACAAAACAGTTCTTTTTATCCATGGCTGTTTCTGGCACGGCCATGAGGGCTGTAAATACTACGTAGTACCTAAAACAAAAACAAACTGGTGGCTGGCAAAGATTAGCGGTAACCAAAAAAAAGATACAGATAGTAATACCCGTTTGCAGCAAGCGGGCTGGAAGGTGGTGGTTGTTTGGGAATGTGATTTAAAGCCCGCGTTGTGCGAAACAACATTAAAAAAACTACTAAAGAATCTACTAGCCTAATGAGTTTTAAATACATAGATTTATTTGCCGGAGCCGGTGGCTTGTCTGAAGGATTTATCAGAGCCGGTTTCGAGCCTATTGCACATGTCGAACTGGAACAAGCGGCATGTTTTACTCTGAAAACGCGTACTGCTTATCATTATCTAAAATTAACGGGGCAATACAATACTTATGTATCTTATTTGAAAGGCGAAATAACCAGAAATCAATTATACGCAGCCGTTCCAGAGACTTTACTGAGTGCCGTCATTAATTTACCAATCAGCGGCGACTATAATCCTACAATACATAAGGCTATCGAAAAGCAATTAAATGGAGCCTGTGTCGATTTGATTATTGGTGGTCCCCCCTGTCAGGCCTATTCACTGGTAGGTCGGGCCAGATCTAAAAATAGTATGAAAGGCGACCAGCGAAATTATCTTTATGTTCAGTACGGCAAATATCTGGAACGATACAAGCCTAGGATTTTTGTCTTTGAAAATGTCCTTGGCCTTTTGTCTGCAGGCAGCGGTATATACCTTGAAAACATGAAAAAGCTTTTCAAGTCAAAAGGGTATGATATGAAAGTCTTTAATATTGAGGCTAATAATTTCGGTGTACTTCAGAACAGAAAGCGTATTATCATTATTGGCTGGCAGGAGAATATTGAATTTACCATCCCTGATCTTGAAGCTATAAAAATAACTTCTGGTCATAATGTCAAATCAGTTCTTAACGACCTTCCGATTGTTAAAGCGGGAGAAGATACCGGCAGGTATATGAGGTACAGAACAAGAACAAACAGCTATCTCGAAAATAATTCTATTCGAAATGGTATTGAAATTCTTACGCACCATAATGCCCGTCCGCATACCAAACAGGATAAAGAAATTTATCGTATTGCCGTTAATAAATGGAATAATAAAAAGGAAAGACTGAACTACAATGATTTGCCTGAACGGCTTAAAACCCATGAGAACAGAAGTTCGTTTTTTGACAGGTTTAAAGTAGTAGCTGCCGATCAACCGTTTTCTCAAACGGTGGTAGCACATATTGCCAAAGATGGACATTACTATATCCATCCTGACATAGAACAAAATCGCTCACTTACTGTCCGAGAAGCTGCAAGACTGCAATCATTCCCCGATGATTATTTTTTCGAAGGGGTAAAAGAAGGCATAAACCGCACTCCTGCGTTCAAACAAATTGGTAATGCAGTCCCCCCCCTGATGGCTGAAAAAATCGCAATAGCTATAAAAAAGCTATTGTCAAACGCTTAACCCCTTTACCCGGCGAATAAAATGAGTCAAGAATTCATTCACAAACTTTTGTATACGTGTGAAAACCAGTCAGATGGCCATGCATTACCTACGTTTCTGAAGAATTCGCTACGACTTATTGAAGAATTCTTTGCCCATGCTGCTTCCAATAAACTCTGCCTCGTTTTTCCAGCTAAAGATTACGTAGCACAATGGCTTTCTCTGAATCTCTCTCTTGATCATCTTCAATCCGAATTCAGAGAAAATAGACAGGATATTTTTGAGGCCTATAAAGTTTATAAGCCGGGGCAAAAACTGCTTCTTAATAACAAAGCCGTAGTGGAATGGGTAAAGGGAGACGAAGTAGAAATAGTATTTAAAACTAAAGGTACTGAGTCTAAGAATGCTCCTTGGCAAGATACAAATGGAGATTACGTTTCCTTAAAAACATCACGCATTGACAACCTTAAACCGGCTCCCGCTTCCCGAAAAGTTTTATCACCCCGCAAGGCCGTATACGAAAACCTGTTACCTAAATCAAATGATCCGGTTGATGATCTCTTAGGCATATCTTCGAAAGGCAACTTTGTTTTTCTAAAGAAGCCGGTCTGCCTTGTTTCCAGAATAAAGAGCGCAGATGAATCGCTTGGAAAAATATACCTGAATAAACAACCGCTCGCTGATTTCTTCCGGATTGAAAAAATTAGTGATACCGGCATATCAATTCCCAACGCACCCCTCCTTATCGCCGGTAATCTTTCGTATCTGACGATGTACACTATAGTCAACCCCATTTCTAAAATTATCATTGACGGCTTTTCAGCAATTCAAGAAAGACGTACTGATTTTTCCGATGTTGATGCGAAGGGAATTCCTACTATTCTTATTACAGATCTATCCGAAATTGAGAGTTTCGAGCATATCAGCGATTTTGGGTTTGAATTCTATAATTTTACTAAAGACCAGTTTGTCGTTGAGAAACCAATAGATCACTCTCCTTTTCAATTGCTGAACAGAAAAGTAAAAAATTACACTTCATTTCTTCTTTCAAAAGAGCTATGCAGTAATGATGACCTTGACGCACTGATCCATAAAATTCACTCTATAGAGAAAGATGAATCAAACAATGATCTGAACATATTGAAAATTCGGCTGATTCAGCTTGCTAATAAAATATCGGCAGTCGTCCATCCTTTAACTAAAGACGAATTAGCAGAATTAACCGCAAGGTTGAATGAAATAGAAATATTAACTGCGCAAAGTAACAGCTGGCTCGGCGATGCCGGTTTAGCAATTGGTGAAAGTACTGCGCTGCTCAGATTATTGATAGACAAATTGGCGTTAGCTCCATCTGAAAAGTATATACGGATGTTGTCAATGCTTCAGGAAAAACGCTATGATTACATTATATGTCCCACTGAGATTGAAGTGGCTGCTCTAAAAAATTTTATTAGCAAGCAACCATTGGCATACAAACCTAAAGTAATAGCTGCAGGTAAAATTGCCAGTATGGCTAATACTATTGGTGAATCGAGCTCAGCATTACTAACTGGCTGGCCCAAATCCAGCAATACAATCCGATTATTAACGTCTTTTTTATTTTCCGAAATCACTTTTCTATTTTATCATTTTGAGAACAGATACTTTAATTCATTACAAAGGAGAAATCAAAAACAATGCAACTGTATAAAAGCAACCGTCAACAGCAATGGCGTCCGGCTAGAGGAAAAAACACCAAAGGATAACGAGTTCAGCCTGCTCTATAAAAATGACGAAAATATTATGTCAACTCATGAAGCAGATTTCGATATTTTAAGATTCGAATTGGAGCTTGACAGTGTTCAATATTCAAAATACATTGCCAAAGGAGTTCGGACAGAAAGTGAAAGGGCAAAAAGGATAGATTTTGAAAACGAATGTTTTTTTTATACCACTGAATCGCATAAATTCCTAGTCATTAATGAACTGATCGAAAAGAGACGAAAAAGGCCGGTTTTCCATACAAAAAGGGTCGATGCAATAATATCGGGAGACGTTATTGCACTGATAAGTGCTTATAGAGAAATACTCGCGCGTCTTGTAGAGCAGAATACACGACCTGAAGATCTGGATTCTGTAAACAAATGGATACAACTTTGGAAAACTCTTTTAAAGGAGTATTATGCTTCCGTTGGAAACGACTTTAAAAAACTAGTTGAAAAATTGCGCACATTCCATTGTACCAAACACGAAGCTACCATTAAAAACTGGCTGCTGGATGAATCCAGGATAGGGCCCGACGATGACTCGGACCTGATCAGTATAGCAATGCTTACAGGCTCGGATTTACTACATGACAACATTGACAAGGTACGGGATGCCGTAAGAAGAATGACCGGCTGGAGGATGAGAATGTCGGATATCATCAGCAACAAAATCAGAGAAAAGCTGTATGGACTGGCTGATCATTCTATTATTGGTACAAAAATTCAGGTAGAGGAGCTGGGCGTCGTAAATATCCTGAAAGTTGCTGAAATACAGAGTAATTGGCAACTCATAGATAGTCGATTTGTTAACAAGTTGCTTCAAAAAGAATTGATTTAATGCCAAAACTTCTACCACCATATATTGACAGGGATTGCAAGAGCAGTGCAGAGAAGATGATTTTTAACCTATTTCAAACCAGCCATTTTGCAAAAGATTGGATTGTGCTCCATTCACTCAACCTTTCGCAACATACAGTGCGACTTTATGGTGAGATTGATTTCCTTATTCTTATTCCCAACAGAGGTATCTATGTAATGGAAGTAAAAGGAGGAGATGTGAAATGTATCGAAGGCGTATGGTATTTTACTGACCGATACGGAAACGTAAATAAGAATAAAAGCCCCTTCAATCAGGCCAGAGATGCAATGTTTTCACTAAAGGGCGCAATAGAAAAGGAGTTCGGCAAAAAACACAGATTCAGCAGGATCCTATCCGGATTCTTTTGCGCTTTCCCGCATATCAGTTTTGATAAGCGCAGTGTAGAGTATGAAGCATGGCAGATAATGGATAAAGATACTCTAAGACAGGGAACAGAAGATTTTTTTTGCACATTGACAAGTCAAACCATTCAAAAGCACAGTAGCCAGGTATGGTTTTCTAAAAATGAGTCGCTGCCGGGCGAGAAAGACCTTCTGGAACTTTGTGATTTTTTGAGAGGGGATTTTGAAAGAGTAAGAACTGCAAAAGACCGCCTGAATGAATTTAATAAAGAAGTCAAAAAATATACAGAAGAACAACACCGGATATTAGATTCCATCCGGCTCAATGACAGAAGCATAACACAGGGAAGTGCCGGAACAGGAAAAACAATGATCGCAATTGAGTCAGCAGTAAGGGCAGCGGCGGAAGGAAAACGTGTATTTTTAACCTGTTACAACCGGTTAATTGGGGAATGGATGCAAAGGCAATTGGAACAATGGAAAGACAAAATAACAGTATCTAGTTTACACTTATTCCTATTTGAGCAATCAAAGGGTTTCGATTACGATACACCTCGGGATAATAATCAGGATTTCTATAATAATTATCTCCCGCTTCTGTTGAAAGATATATATCAGAAGGGCATATATGAAAAATTTGACAAACTGATTATAGATGAAGGCCAGGATCTGGTACGGCCTGAATACCTTGCTTTATTTGATGCAATGCTGACAAATGGCTTGGCTAAAGGAAGCTGGGAAATTTATGGTGATTTTGAAAAGCAGGCTATTTATGCTCAGCTTACCAAACAAGAAATGTTTCGTCTGCTCATCGAAGCAGGCCAGCATGCTAATTTCTTACTAACAAGAAATTGTCGAAATACAAGGCAAATAGGTGAAGAGACATCGTTGATATCAGGATTTGAACAACCGCCATTTCTTCTGGAGCATCTTGAAGGAATAGCGGTTGAGTATCATTTTTACCAAGATGATGCTCATCAGAAAAGGCTTCTGGCAGAACAACTGGAGAAGATTTATAAGCTAAAGTTATCCGAAAAAGAATTGGTTATTATTTCACCCAGGAAATTGAAATATTCCTGTGCCGCCTCACCTTTGGGGGTTACGATAAAAGAAATTAAAAATGCGCCGGATACAGAGAGCAATCAGAATTATTGGACATTTTCAACTATACAGGCCTACAAAGGAATGGAAAGCAACTATGTTATCATTACCGACATTGAGGACATAACAAGTGACGCAGCAAGATCGCTACTATATGTAGGTATGAGCAGGGCGAAATATAGTTTGATACTTTTAATTTCCGAATCCATGCGTAAGGAGTATCAAGAAATTTTAAAAAGAAAACTCAGATAAAATGAGAGACAATATTCTGAATTTTATTAAAAAGGAGATTATTGGCCCGGATCCTATTAAGCCACATATTCAGGCCAACGGTGAAGAAATATTAATTAATGAGCCTCCCCGACTGAGATATGGAGCAGGGATTCTATTCCCGAAAGCAGCAACCTTTAAAAAAGCCGATTCAACAACAGCTGATGAAGAAAAGGTTTTTGAAACCACCGAAGGAGAACATGGAAATGAGGATGATCCTATAAGGGCAGGAGACAGCAAGGTTCCCATAGATATGTCAGAAGGATTTGAAGAAGAGATCGGTTTAGCTAACAGTTTTCTCCCTTCTGCCATGGGCTTTAGTTGTTTTTCAAAGATTCCTCAAAATGGTTTTAAAATTATCATTGCAGCAGCGATATATAATACAGGTGATTACTCTTATCCGAGAGAGGATGGAACAACAACTACAAGGACGGCCTACTATCGTGTTCCCTTGGATCAGGAAATTATTCTTTCTACAGGTGACATACCAGTTAAATCTGGGAAATCAGTCGACAAGTTTCTGACTGATAAAGACGGGAAGGAAATTAATTTAAAATTAAACATCAGAAACCGTACTCATGAAGACAACTCCAGTACAGGAATTCATCTGCTCACTTTTACTCTGATTAATCAATATATTGGAGGTATTGAAAATATTAGAAACGAAGATTGCTTTTTTCAGGTTTCTTTCTCTGTTGTATCTGATGAGCCTTCTTTTTATCCGTATAAAGAAGCTGCACTTAAAACCGATAAAGATGATGAAAAATCAAATCGTCTCTTGTTTCGCAATAAAAAGACCTTTGCTGTCGGACATGGTTGTTCCCCATCGTGGGCCGATACCGACACAGAACATACTACTACAATTAAAACAGAAATAATACCCGTTTATGAGATCAAACCGATCGTACCAACAGAACTGGCAAATCTGGAGTTGAAAATGTTTGACCTGAGCGATCTCTCAGATAACGATATAACTACAAATCTAGTAAAGCTTAACGAAGAATATGAGTCATGGATAGAGCAACAGGAACAGATAGCCTCAACAACGTTAAATGATGATCTGTTGGAGACTGCACTGAGACATATTGATAGTTGCCGGAAATGTTTGGAAAGAATGCAGGAAGGAGTTGGATTGCTCACAACAAATGAAAGTGCGAACAGAGCTTTTAGGTTGATGAACCGCGCTATGTTATTGCAACAACTCCAATATAGCATTGAGACCCGGAACTGGATTCTGGATAAAGGCATTATTAAAGGCTTAAAGAATGTAATCCTTCCTGATATAAATGACGTCACGACATGGAAAACCGGCTTAGGTGCATGGCGCCCTTTTCAGCTGGCTTTTATTCTGATGAATCTTAATGCTATGTTGGATGCTGAACATCAGGACAGGGAAATGGTAGACCTGATTTGGTTTCCTACCGGTGGTGGAAAAACGGAAGCATATTTAGGATTATCAGCATTTACTATCTTTCTAAAAAGATTAAAGGACAAGAATGATTCAGGCACCGCAGTACTGATGCGTTACACGCTTCGGCTACTTACGGCGCAACAATTTCAAAGGGCAGCCTCTCTTATTTGCGCCTGCGATAAAATAAGAAAAGAACATGAATCCGAACTGGGGTCAGATAGAATTACAATAGGGCTTTGGGTTGGAGAATTGACTCCCAACAGACGTGATGAAGCCCGAAAGGCCTATAGGGATATGGAGCAGGGAAAAGAAGAGGACAATCCCTTTATCGCATTAAAATGCCCATGGTGTGGTGCACAGATGGGCTATCTGAAAGATGCGAAATCCAATAAGGTAAAGGGCTACAAAAGGCGAAAAGTCGGATCATCTGAAACAATCGTGTATCAATGCGACAATAGCGATTGCGATTTTTCAAAGCCTGAATTTAATCTGCCACTTGTTGTCATCGATGAAGATATTTATGACTATCCGCCTACACTTCTGATTGGAACGGTAGATAAATTTGCAATGCTTACCTGGAGACCGGAGGCCAGAACTATTTTTGGTTTTAGGGGCGAGGAGAGGCTGACGCCACCCGAACTGATTATCCAGGATGAGCTACATTTGATTTCTGGTCCGCTTGGTTCAATGGTAGGACTATATGAAACAATGATTGAAGAATTGTGTACAAGAGATAATAAAAAACCTAAGATTATTGCTTCGTCTGCAACAATAAGCAGGGCCAAAGAACAAATAAATGCCCTATATGGCAGAGGAGCGGGTAATGTAACTATTTTTCCTGCGCAATGTTTGAATGCAGGAAATTCTTTCTTTGCTTATGAAGATACTGCAGCTACCGGAAGAATGTATGCCGGTATATTTGCTTCTGCACTTCCCTCCCATGCGACAGCACAAGTAAGAACTTTATCGTCACTCCTTCAATCCATAAAATCCATTCCGGCTGCTCAGGAGAAGGACCGGGACCCATATTGGACAACACTTACTTATTTTAATAGTATAAGAGAGTTAGGACATGCTGCAACATTAATCCGTGCTGACATACGGGAGTACATGAATTCCATCTGGATCCGTAAGTCAATTAAAGGTGAAGAGCGAAGATTTATTAACAGAGATATAGAATTGACTAGTCGTATTAACAGTAATGACATTCCCGAATACCTGGAACAACTTTCAAAATCCTGGACAGGCGATAAATCGGAATATCCGGTTGATGTTTGCCTTGCGACAAACATGATCTCAGTAGGTGTCGATATTCCACGCTTAGGTTTAATGACCGTTATTGGTCAGCCTAAAACAACATCCGAGTATATTCAGGCTACAAGTCGTGTAGGTCGTTCCAAAAAAGGGCCAGGGCTGGTTTTCACAATCTATAATTGCTCAAAACCAAGGGATCGCTCACATTTTGAACATTTTCAAGGATATCATTCAAAAATCTACAGCAGAGTTGAGCCGACAAGCGTTACACCGTTCTCAGCGCCCGCAAGGGAAAGGGCATTACATGCCATTCTCATAGGTTTAGTCAGATTTTACGCAGCAGCCGAAAGCAGGGAAAAACCCCGGCCTTTTCCATCAGAAGAAGTAATTGAGCGGGTAACACAAATCATTTACGACAGAGTGAATTTGATTGATGAAGGTGAGTATGAAAAAACTCTTGAATTACTGGAAGAAAAAATAGAATATTGGAAAAGTGAGTTGCCCATGGTGTATGGAAAACCCTTTGGACAAATAACAGATACTCCGCTAATATACTCAGCCGGGACAAACCCGCCTGAAGATGTTAAAGACAGAGCCTGGTCAACTCCTACGTCAATGAGAAATGTGGATTCTACCTGTGATGCATACATAATACCAGCCGAATACCTAAACATCGACAACAACTAATTATGCCTGCCAAAAAACCTATAAGACAATCACAATTAATAACCCCTTGGGGTATCGGACAAATGATCAATTTCCCCAAAGATGAATCGTTGATGGTTGTCGGACTCGATATGTGGGAGGATAAACTCAGATCTTTAGCCGAGGCTGGTGAGTTTGTTATAACGGAGGATCGGCTGGCAAAAAGATTAGGCGTAAAAGACTTCAGACTTCCGCCTGATTTCAGAGATCCCGGGCAGGGAGTTACCAATCCTTCCCTGCGGATTCCATTCGTACGGTTTCCACGCTGGCATTATTGTACCAGATGCGGGCATATGGAGAAAGTATCTATATATGACTCTACAAAACCAACGTGTTCGGGCACTTTGTTTAGCTCCGGGAGATCGTGCAATGAAATACCCGAGAAAAAGAGGCAAAGGCTAATTCCCGTTCGTTTTATTGCCATATGCCCACACGGACATATAGAAGATTTTCCATTCATGGAATGGATTCACGGAGGGCTTAAACCCGAAGGGCAACATAATTTGCGGTTGCGCGCAGGACGTAGTTCCGGAGCATTATCCGGCATTGAAATTTCTTGTAGCTGCGGAGCTCAGAAAACGATGGGCGGTGCTTTTAATGAACATTCACTTACAAATTTGGGCATAACTTGCTCCGGTGGCAAACCTTGGCTCGGGCAGGAAGCGGATAGACGGAATACTGTTCATTGCGGACAGGAACTTGTTGTGGTTCAAAAGGGTGCATCCAATGTTTACTTTTCTCAGGTACGTAGTTCTATATATCTTCCGCAGTGGAATAAATCAACAGACAGGAAAATTATTGAAGTATTGGAGAAAAACTGGGGATTCCTATCAAATGGTATGGTTGACGGAAAATTTGACAAGCTAAGGTTTGAACTGATTGCAGAGCAAAAATTTAATCCTGACAAAAAGGAATTCTACACAGAAAAATTACTTGCAGCAGCTGGCAAAAAAAATGAAGGTCCTGATCTGAATGAGTTTGGAGACAATGAAGAGAAATACAGAAAAATGGAGTATGAATATATAACTTCAGGCGCCGGGTCGGAAAAAGAAGATTTTTATTCTGAAAGAATTTCAGCACAGGAATATGAAAGCGAATCGGATAACATTTTGATTAAAAACGGCTTTTCTGCAATTGCTCTTCTGCATAAACTAAGAGAAACAAGAGCATTTGTTGGGTTTTCCCGATGGCTACCCGACGACGGAAAAAATTTGGATGAAAGAAAAGAGTTTATCAAGTTGGGAAGGAGTATCAACTGGTTACCGGCTGTCGTAGTAAGAGGCGAAGGTGTCTTTTTTGAATTTAGTCAAAAGAAGCTTAAAGAATGGTCCCGAAGAGAAGATATAATAAATAGAGCTAATATACTATCCAGAAATTATAATCTACCCAGAGAAGCGAAAGGAAGATCTCGAAGGGAGATAACGCCTGAGTTTATTCTGATTCATACTTTCGCGCACCTGATAATTAATCAATTCAGCTATGAGTGCGGGTATGGTAGTTCATCTTTAAGAGAGAGAATTTATTGCAACTTGGAATTCCCGGAGGATAATATGAATGGGGTATTGATATATACCGCCTCCGGTGATTCAGAAGGCTCCTTAGGAGGATTGGTTAGACAAGGCAAACCCGGAAATCTGGAAACGATCGTCTATAATGCGATTGAAAATGCAAGATGGTGCTCAAGCGATCCCATTTGTATAGATAGCTCTGGCCAAGGTCCTAATTCCTGCAATCTTGCCGCTTGCCACAATTGTGCATTGTTGCCGGAAACCTGTTGTGAGGAATCAAATATGCTTTTGGACAGGACGATGCTGATAGGTGCATTAGATAATCCTTCCATGGGATATTTCAACTTTAAGTAATTGAATATGACCCGGATTTCCGGTGAATGCTTCAAATCCTCACATTTGATTTACTTTTCAAAGAACAGAAAGCTCAAAAGATATTAAGGGAATATTTAATTTTTTACTGTACGGGTTCAAACCCACTCCCGCCTTCCCCGCTGAAGGGGACAAACCATCAAAAAATGGTTTGTCCCCTTTTCGTTTTCCCCGGAATCCCCCGTCAGACTTGCGATTAGCCGGAAAATAAAATTTACTTCGGAGGTTCGAAATTCATCATTTTCCCGATCATAAATAATTCCGTTCGGAAAGATCAGCTACGAATTATAGTCATATCTCGAATATCCTCTGAAATTTATTCTCTATCTCTCTCACTTCATCTGCTGTCAACGCCTGGAATTCTTTTGATCGAGCTCTTTCAGACAAGTGCCCCTCTCCCTGTTCCAAAAAACGAACAAGCAAAGCCACGGTCTTATCCGGCATCTGAAAATGATCATCGAGGTATGTTTTCATCAAATCATACTTTTCGAGGTAATCCACTTCTTCCGGGATGGTTTGTTCAATAGTCTCCCGGACGCAGCTATACAAAAACTCGGCTTGTTTTGTAGCGTCAAAATAACGGTATAGGTCAATTGTGTTATTTAGTACTTCTACGTTGTTATCCTTTGAAGGTTTCCATTCTATTAAATCCAGCCTGGACCTCGAAAAATGTTCCAAAATACTGCGATATTCATTCAGTCGTTCCAGGATAATTGCAGATACCGGAAAGATGATTCCTTCCGATACATATTTTTTCCGCAGCAATACATGGTGGATTAGGTACCGGTGGATCCTGCCATTACCATCCACAAAGGGATGGATAAAGACAAAGCCAAAAGCAATTAATGTTGCCGCCAGTACCGCATCAAATGAATCGTCCCTTTCCAGCTTCTGGTCAGTGAAGATCAGTCCATCCATCAACATGTCCAGGTCCTCCCATTTTGCAGAGATATGATCGGGAACAGGCGTTCCATATCTTCTATCGTGCTCACCAATGAACCCTTCCTGTTTTCGAAATCCCATTTTGGTAAATCGGGGATTATCTATTACTATTTGCTGCAGCCGGATCAGTTCCTCTTTTGAAATAGATTTTTGCCCGGCCTGTCCAATTGCTCTTCCCCAGCGTTGGGCACGGTTCTGAGGTGGCCTTTCTCCTTCTATAGCATACGATGCTTTTGAATCTTTCAATAACAAGAATGCTGCTGCCCTCGCCATTACATCCGGGTGTATTTTCCCGATTACCTTTTTTACTTGTTGTGATAAACCAAGCTCGATATATTGTTCCAATAAAGCTGTTTTCCTGATCATAGGACAAAAACCTCTTTCACCGGGAAGATTATTTCTTATCCGATGCCTTTTTGAAGTTTCTATCTCCTTCCTGCTCGCATATTGAATGCTGTCATCTACAAGATCAATATAGTTCCCTATTGCAAGATCAGGTAAATCCAGCTTTCTGTCCAGCAGCCACTCGTAAAGAAACCATATCCTCCTGCTATATTGCCCTGTCGGTTCATCGGCAATCGCCCGACTTATCTCATTTATATCCAGTTTTTCAAATAACTTTTTAAGAATTGCCAACTCAATTCCCTCATACTTCAGCGCAAAAGTCAGGTGCCCCATTAATGTATCTTCAGGCATGTATCTTGGGGTAAACACCATCCATTCTGCTGTTTTATATCGTTTATGCTTTCGGCTTATAAGGGATAGCATATCCGGAAGCGGAACCTGTAAGTCGTATGTATTGATTATGGCACCATATCCAGCCAAATACCCTTCTTCAGGAGCCATTCTGTTATGAAAAATAGTTAAGAGTTGTGAAAAATGATTATTATTCATTATTTTTTATGCAATTCCGTTAAATCAAATGTATGAAATTTAAGTACAAATCATGCAAAATGATTTAATATGCCAGGGTAGCATGAAAAATAATTAATAAATCGTTTTCCGGTCAGAATACGGTCTATCAAGAAGAAGGAAGTCACACAAGCTGAAGATGCCTCATAACCTTACTTACAATAACGTCACATTTTGAAAGATGAAACCCATAAACCTGGTCTTTCATATACTCACCAAGGTTCTGCCGCAACATAATCTTTGCCCTGTTTAAGCGGACCTTTATATTTGTTTCGTTAATGCCGAGCACTCCAGCGGCCTCACGCACTGACAATTCTTCCAATTCCCGCAATACAAAAACGAGCCGGTATTTTTCCGGTAGCCGGGTAATGGCATGTTCCAGCACACGGCCCAGCTCTTTATTTACTATTTCATTTGCCGGAGTATTCATATCTGCTGAATTAGCCAGTTGTACATGATGAGATAAGCGGTATGCGGCCTTTCGTTTCTGCCCATAGCATTGATTTAACATAATACGCGTCAGCCATGTACCGAATGAAGAACGTCCCTCGAAGCCGGATAGATGCTCATAAGCATTGATGTAGGTGGTTTGCATCGCATCTTCCACCTCCGGTTCGCTTTCAAGGATAGACATGCCAATACGGTATAACCGTTGATTATACTTCCGGATAAGCTGCTCAAACAGCCGCTTCTCACCCGTCAGTATTCTTAAAATAAGTTCCTCATCAGAAAGTTGAATCGGAATCGCTTTCGTCTGTCCTGCCATAATATTTAGATGAAACTTTAATCAAAAGGTTACAACCTTTACCGGCTTTCAATAAAAATCAATTGAATCTGTAACCTTTTATCCGGTCATTGCTCTAACCAATATACCAAAACTAATACGTCATGGCAACTATCAAACAACTCCAGACCGTGCTGAAGGTGACTTTCGGTGTGGTTCCAATCGTAGCGGGGCTTGACAAATTTACCAATGTTCTTACTCATTGGACTGATTACGTTGGTCAAATTCAACATATGATCCCCTTTGACTCCTTCATATTTATGAAGATTGTTGGTGTTATTGAGATCATTGCCGGGGTTCTCGTACTCTTACGCCCGCTCGTAGGCGCATATATCGTGATGGCCTGGCTGACATGCATCGCGCTTCAATTGATAATAAGCGGCCATTACTTTGATGTAGCTGTTCGGGACCTGGTTATGGCCGTCGGCGCCTATGTTCTTGCGCAGCTGACCAAAATCTATAATGAACAAAAAAAGTAAAGAATGCGGACGATTGTAGAAGAAAAGGCACTACTTGACACGGAGGCAATAAGCCTGACCACGGAAGAAAGAATAGAAGCAATCAGGTATCATTTCCATAAAATCATGGTTACCCTTGGGCTCGATCTCGAAAACGACAGCCTGAAAGATACGCCGATGCGCGTAGCAAAAATGTTTGTTAATGAAGCGTTTGCCGGCTTAGACCCGGCAAACGAACCTGCTATTACCTTGTTTAAAAACAGGTTCAAATACAATGAAATGGTATTGGAAAAGGATATTCCCCTGTTTACATATTGTGAGCACCACTTTGTTCCAATTATCGGCAAGGTTCATATAGCCTATATATCCAAAGGCGAAGTAATAGGACTTTCAAAATTGAACCGGATAACCCACTATCTATCCAAACGGCCACAAGTACAGGAAAGGCTAACGATACAGATCGCCGAATACCTGAAACGTACCATGCAAATAGAAGACGTTGCCGTAATCGTCAAGGCCGAACATCTGTGTGTTGCCTCCAGGGGCGTTAACCACACAGGATGCACGACCGTGACCAACAGCTTGCATGGGCACTTTGTTTCGGAATCCGGTTACAGCAAACTGGTCAGTTTGCTGGCTGTTTAATTTTTCGAACCGGGGGCTCCCGATATATGCCCGTTGTAGCAGCATTAATGCTAACCCACCTCATCTTCGGCTACAATAAAAGCCGATTTGGCTACGCCCCCTTATTCCCCATAACTGACCTTTGCTATTGAAAAATAGCAGCAAATGAAAATCACACTAACAGGCTCCCTCGGAAATATCGGCAAACCACTCACAAAAGCATTAGTACATAAAGGCCATTCCGTAACCGTCATCAGCAGTAACCCAGAAAGACAAAAAGAAATAGAAGCGCTCGGCGCAAAAGCCGCCATCGGCAGCATCGAAGACGCGGAATTTCTCACAAAGAACTTTAACGGCGCGGACGCTGTTTATTTAATGGAAACACTCGATGCAGCAGGAGGGTTCTTTACCAAAAACCTCAACTACATCGCCGCTATTGACGAGATTTGCAGCAACTACAAGCAGGCTGTACTGCAATCAGGGGTAAAACGCATAGTACACCTCAGCAGCATTGGCGCCCATATGGACAAAGGAAACGGCATCCTCAGGTTTCATTACAACGCGGAAAATAAGCTGAAAGAACTGCCCGAAGATGTTTCCATCAAATTCATGCGCCCTGTCGGCTTCTACACCAATATGTTCGCATTTGTAAGAAGCATTAAAGAACAAGGCGCTATTATATCGAACTATGGTGGCGACGTTAAGGAGCCCTGGGTTTCGCCCCTCGACATTGCCGCCGTCATTACGGAAGAAATGGAAAAGCCCTTCAGCGGCAGAACGGTCAGGTATATCGCAAGCGATGAGGTGTCGCCTAATGAAATAGCACAAGTACTGGGCGAAGCGACCGGAAAAACGGACCTGAAATGGACGGCAATTGCTGACGAACAGCTACTGAACGGCATGCTGGCCGCGGGAATGAATGCCGAAGTAGCCAAAGGCTTTGTGGAAATGCAGGCCAGCCAGCGCAGTGGCGTAGTATATGAAGACTATTATCGCAACAGACCAGTATTGGGAAAAATAAAACTGACAGACTTTGCAAAAGATTTTGCAGCTGCTTACAATAAATAATTAAAATCCATAACAAGATGAGCAAAGAAAATAAAATCGCATTAGTTACCGGCGGCAGCCGCGGATTAGGTAGAAACATGTCCATCGCCCTTGCAAAAAAAGGAATAGATGTTGTGCTGACCTATAACACCAACAAAGCAGCAGCGGATGAAGTGGTAAACGAAATTCAATCCCTCGGGCAAAAAGCCTACGCATTCCAGTTGGATACCGGCAACATAAAACTGTTCGACACCTTCATCAGGCAGGTCACTGAACAATTGCAGGCGGACACCGGAAGCCCCAATTTCGACTTCCTGATCAATAACGCCGGAACTGCTTTGTATTCTCCTGTTGCAGACACCTCCGAAGAACAGCTGGACGCCATTTTTAATATCCACTACAAAGGCGTATTTTTCCTGACACAGAAAGCCCTGCCTTTCATCAACGAAGGCGGTGGCATTATCAATATTTCATCAGGACTAACAAGAATAACCATGCCGGGCTCTTCTGTTTACGGCTCATTGAAAGCAGCGGTGGAAACGCTCACCCGCTACTTCGCGAAAGAACTGGGCGCCAGGAAGATCCGGGCCAATGTAGTAGCCCCCGGCGCTATCGAAACGGATTTCGGTGGCGGGCGTACGCGGGACAATAAAGAGATCAATACAACTATCGCCAACCTTACCGCGCTGGGCAGGGTAGGTTTACCGGATGATATTGGCGGCGTGGTAGCGTTTTTGTGTACCGATGATGCATACTGGATCAACGGCCAGCGGCTGGAAGTTTCCGGTGGCCAGGCTTTGTAAAAAAATACTTATTCATGATGGCAAACAAGAAACCGGTAAGAATAAAATCGATCAGTGAATTTCACCGCTTGAGAGGCCTGCCGCAACCAAAGCATCCTTTGATAAGTGTGGTAGACTATTCAGAAATGAATATCGCGGCGGATGAAGATGCGCCGGCCTGTGTGTTCGATTTCTATACTATTTCCATCAAAAGAGGAGTAGGCAAAATGTTTTACGGGCAGCAGAAGTATGATTTTGATGAAGGGGTCATGTACTTTATGGCGCCCAACCAGGTGCTGAGAGTAAATCCAGGTCAGGATACCAATACGAAACGTTCAGGATGGATCTTGCTGGTCCATCCTGACTTTCTCTGGAACACGCCTTTAGCCAAAGCCATCAGGCAATACGAGTATTTCGACTACTCCGTGCACGAGGCCTTATTCCTCTCCGAACAGGAAGAAACAACGCTTAACGGCATCATTCAAAACATACAGCGGGAGTATCACGCCAACATTGACCAGTTCAGTCAAAATATCATTATCTCCCAGATCGAAACTTTGCTCAATTACGCGGACCGGTTTTACCAGCGGCAGTTCATCACCAGGAAAATATCCAATCACCAGGTCCTCGACCGGCTGGAAAAGCTGCTCAATGACCATTTCAGCAGCAACAATCCGGCAGCGGCAGGGTTACCCGCTGTTCAGCACATCGCCGATGCGCTCAATGTGTCACCGGGTTATTTAAGCAGTTTGCTCAAACTGTTGACCGGGCAAAGCACGCAGCAACACATACACAACAAAATAATCGAGAAAGCAAAAGAAAAATTATCCACTACTGATCTATCCGTCAGCGAAATAGCTTACGAATTGGGCTTTGAGCATCCACAATCGTTTAGCAAACTATTCAAAGCAAAAACAAATTGCTCTCCGTTGGAGTTCAGGGCTTCGTTTAACTAAGAATTGGGGGACTACAGGCGAAAACCGCGGCACAAATCCTTTTAACCAAACCTGAACTTTCGCACTGAAAAAGTGTTAACTTCATATCAACCAAAACAGTTTTACACCGTAACCAAAATCAGGTTTTATGGCAAGGCAAACTTCACTATTCACCTTTACCGGGAAAGCCGCCAATATGATCGGTTATTACCGGGACGGTAAACATTATTTCCGCAGCATGCCGGCTACCGTCCGGCAGACCGCCGCCACCAAACGCGCCGCCCTGCACTTCGGCTTCGCCAGCAGGAAAAGCCGCCTCATCCGCAGCGCATTTGCAAATGAGCTGGATGTCCGCTGCGACGGTACGCACATCAACCGGCTCAACAAGCTGCTGATCAAGGCCGGCAGGAACAACAACGCCCCGCTGGCAGGCTTCCGCTTTAACCAGCATACGGGAGTAGACCGGTTCTTCCATGCAGCGCCAATATTGTCACAAGACGGCATCCTGCACATTCCCGCGCAAACGCTGTCACAGCTCAAAGGCATCACCGCCCTGGAGGTAAAAGTGATCGCTACCCGCATCAATTTCGCGGAACGCCGAGTAGTAAGCACGGAAACCGCCCTGATCACGCTCGATCCCCGGGAAGCATTCGCGGGCGCGGCGCTGGACGTGGACGTACCGGGTAAAGGAACATTGATCGTGACCCTGCAGGTAAGAGGCATGTACGGAGCAGATGCTTCCGGCAACAGGAAATACCTGGCTGCGGACATCATGGCGGTGAAGGAACCCAAAACAGCGGAGATCTTTCACAAGCCGGAACACCCGCAGCAGGAAGCGTTACAGCAACGGCTGCAGTCATTACTAAACCCCACGCCACAACTCATTCAAAGGGAATAGCTCATCCCGCCTGAAAGCTGATTTTGGTGAACAAGCATCCATTGAACGTCATACCCTCCCTTCTTCATATTTCCATCCCGTTTCCCGCAGGCATCCCTGCGGAAGACCTTCCCTTGCCTCAATATTCCGTCCTGCCCTCATCCCCCGGATTTTTCAACTTCAGATCAAAGGCAGATCATCTCCGCATCAAGTCCACGTTACCCTTAGTGATCCTTCTGTATTCCGATATCGATCCTGTACGAAGTAGGCTGGTTACAATAACTGAAGCGAAGAAATACCCAATGCAATCGTGGAGATCACCACCAGAAAGATCAGCACACGTTGTTTTACCTCCCCCGAAACGCTAAAATAATCCGCAATCTCCTTCCGCCATAAAAAGATCAGAAAACCCGTCCGGATAAGAATAGTAATAATAGCAGTGGTGATATTGACGCCATATATACTATTATATTTAACGTAATTATATACTTTACGCACCTTAGTGCAATTTTACAATAACAAATCTGGATAACCATTCTTTATTTCCGCCCTTCGGCGGACTTTTGGTATATTCAAGAATGACTATCGCAATATTAAACATTATCGGTTTCATTCTTAATTTCATCGGGGTAGTAATGATGTTTTTAGCAAACTCTAAAATTGACGTGTCTATAGGTCAATTCCCATCAGGTGAAGATTTGAAAACAATGTCTAAAAACAGGAAAAACACCCTTTTATTCCGGCGGGGTATGCTTATCCTTTTTATTGGGTTCCTTATACAGCTTTTCGTCCTCGTTAAGCCACTTATTTATTCGCAAGTACCATAGATATAGTAACGCGCCAATTATAAGAGTGATTAAGGCCGCAATAATACATGCATTTACTTCTCTATTCATGTTAATAAGTTTTTGTAAATAAAAAAGCCTGTCAAAATCGACAGGCTTTAGTTCCGTTCTTTTATAAATCCAAATCCCCTTCTTATTTCAATAGCTTGGCTATGGTTTTTTGCTGCTTCGTGTCATTCAAATTAAACCATAGCACTGCTTTCATCACATCCTGATCCTCGAAATACTCCTTATTAGACCAGTTCAGCAAAAAATCTAGTGCTAAGTCCATATCATTTGCCTCCTTCGTTGTTAGTTTTTTCTTGACAGTATTAAACATTGCCTTTGCATTCATTGTCGCCCGGTTTGCTTCGTTTAAGAATAGGGCTATCTTTTCAGGGTCGGAATACTTCATGGCAGATTTTATCATTGACTGCGCTGTTACATAATGACCATAAAAAGACAACCCTTTTGCGTCTTGGGCGAATGAAAGAGTACATGCCAATAATAGCATAGGAACAATAGAAACTACTTTTTTCATTTTGGTTTGATTTATAAAGCAAATATAAACAAATAATTGCTCTATAGAGCTAGTTCTATACAACTAGACTTATTATGCATACCAATTATATATTGCGTCCGTGGAAAAGGACTTGGCAATAAGAAAGAAATTTGGCGCTAATCTGAAAAGGTTAAGGGAGGGCAAAGGTATGACACAAACCGATCTGGCTTTCGAGGCTGACATTGAACCAAGTCATATCAGCCGCATAGAGCGCGGCACTACTAATACTTCCCTTACTACTATTGTGACCTTAGCGGATGCGTTGAAAGTACACCCTAGCGAACTAATGAAGTTTTAGACTTATTCTGCGTCTTTTTCCTTGTCGTCCGGCTTTGCGGCTTTTTTAGCCGCTTTCTTCTTTGGTGGTTTCGGTGCTTTTTTCTTGATCGGCGGTGTATTTAAAGCCAAAAAAAGCATCGTATCGAAGTCTTTTCCCTCCGGTACAATTGTAACATCTGGCATGTTAGGTTTCTTTTTTGTTCTTTTTGGCATAACACTCTAATTTTCAAACCACAATAAATATCCATCCCGCTTCCGCCGGTATAGACAAAAATAGGACAATAAACTGTAATTGAAAATCTTAGCCTGTACGCCTAATATCAATGTGTTTGAGCCTGATTTTGGAACATTTCATCAGTTCCGTAAATCGCATTTCAATGCACTTTTTCCGTGTATTGTATCGAAATTCAAATTCCCCGCAATAATTATCTAGGTATTTCCGGCTAGGGCGGTGATAGATGCCTCGGATTGATCTTTTCAGCAGTGACCATGCTCCTTCTAATGAATTTACGTGTACATTACCGCGTACATATTCTTTAATCCCGTGCTGTACTACTTTATGTATGTAGAACTTATTTAGCCCGTTATACGCTTTAAACTCGTCTGACATGATCGTAGACCCTCGTACGACATTGCCACTAATTAGCCCTTTTAACGTTTTCCCGTTTACTTTCTCTACCGGCATAATGCGGAGTGTTCCGTTTCTTTCCAGCATTCCGAATACTGGTGTTTTATGCTCCGCTCCCCGGCCACGTTTGGAACCGCGGCGTTTACCTCCTACATAAGTTTCGTCAACCTCTACAATCCCGCGTAATTTCTTTAGGGCAGCTTTGTTATTCAGCATTTCCCTGATCTTATGCGCAAGATACCAAGCCGATTTCTGCGTGATCTTCAATTCCCGCGCTAATTGCATGGAGGAAATGCCCTTTTTATTCGAGGAAAGGAGATACATAGCAAGGAACCACTTTCGGAGCGGTAGATTGCTACTTTCAAATACAGTTCCCGTAGTTACGCGGAACTGTCTGTTGCAATCCCGGCATTTGTAAATAGGCCGGGATTGGTATTCGTAAACTTTCGTGCTTTTGCAGTGTGGACATTCCGGAACTCCCCGCCACCTCATCTGAACCAAATACTCTCTACAATCTTCTTCGTCCTTAAACCGCTCTAAAAACTCTATTAAAGAGGTGAATTTTTGCGTCAAAAATAGCCGGTTTTAAGGCTATAAAAATACAGAAAAATCAGCTATGGATAAAAGGTTTTACTTGAATTGATCCTCTGAATATCTATTAGATATATATTTTTCAATTTGGAATATATATTCTTCCGCTAAACCTTTTGTGCTATCGACATACCCTAATTGAGTAACATCTATTTCTTCTGGCGTCGCATGGGGGAAGTCATCTGTCTTATTTTTAGTTTTACGAGAAGCAAAGATTATTTTTCCTTCTGTACCACAACTAGAATACAACTCTCTTATAGGCTCCCCTTTCTCTCCACTAAATATATCTATAAAAGATACTTTAAACACAGCCTTTTTTACTTGATATGGGTAGACATCTGTTTCGACAAATACTCTATAGGGGCCAATGTTAAAATCAATAGAAAAGTCTTTTTTGTCTATCCACCGTAAATAATCGTCCTCGTTTTTCTCCTGCTCTTTTATATATTTATCAAGGTCGTTTATAAATAACATAGCATTCGCTTTCAAATCCTTAATAACAGATAGTTTGCGCATCTTTCTTTCTATATTTGATACAAAACAAAGATACAGCTTATATAATGTTTTCATCATACCCTTTAAATAAGAAAGCACACCATTTCTGACGTGCTTTGATTTATAAATTATTTGTAAATTTTAGTTTATTCCGCCGTTAGGTGCGGATTTTATATAATTGCGATATTTAAAAAGCAGCAACATGGAACTGAGCCGCGAAACAACCGCGATACCACTGTCCGCAAAAAGCAGTATCCAGCCCCAGCGCTTCCGTTTCCACAACAGGAAAAATATAAACGGAACGTAAAGTATCCCCAACAACGACAACAGGAAAAAAACTGAATCGAATTCGCAGTACTCACAACGCAGGAATAATACCAGATCACGGGCCGCATCATACAGCACCCAGAGATAATCCAACAACACCAGCAGCAAAAGTATCTTCAGCCATTTGGCGGGCTGAATGGTGGCTTCCGGCTGGATGACGGGCTGCAGGAAATCCTTCGCCTTTTCCTTATAAGCCATCATCTTTTCCTCCTTTGCCTGCACTTCCCCGAAATATTGCGCAGCTTCCTCCGTTTCCTCCACCGTTACATTCCGGTCCTGCAATATCCGGCTGGCCGCTTCCACCGCCTGCGGCTGGTAATTACCGGGTTGGGCGATGATCTTCAGCAGCTCAACGTTGGGATACTCCCGGAATTGTTCGTAAAAGTCAAAATTCATAGGTATTTAATGTCGAATGAATATACGCAAATCCAGGATGAACCGTACATCAACTATTCTTGCTATTCCCCCTGTTTTTAGTTATTATTGATAATCTCAAATCACTTCTTATGAAAATCAATGTAAATGCGAAGGATTATACCCTGGACGTACCGGA
This sequence comes from Chitinophaga cymbidii, assembly GCF_007992715.1. Lineage (GTDB taxonomy): Bacteria > Bacteroidota > Bacteroidia > Chitinophagales > Chitinophagaceae > Chitinophaga > Chitinophaga cymbidii. The sequence goes on along the minus strand of NZ_BKAU01000001.1, from coordinate 2,187,712 downwards.
TAACACCAGCCTCCTTGATGCATTAAGAGTGCATTTGAACCTGACCGGCACCAAGTACGGCTGCGGCGAAGCGGCCTGCGGCGCGTGCAAGGTACTGATAGACGGTCACGCCACGCCCTCCTGCATCACGCCCGTCGCCAGCGTACAGCACAAAGCCATTATCACCATAGAAGGATTGGAAAAAGACGGGAAACTGCATCCCATACAACAGGCATTCCTGGATGAAGATGCGTTCCAATGCGCCTATTGCGCTCCGGGCATGATCATGGCCGCCGTAGCATTGAAGGAAAAGAACCCGAAGCCCACGCGCCAGGAGATCGTAGAGGCGATGCAGGGCAATATCTGCCGTTGCTGCACCTATCCACGTATTATAAATGCGATCAGCAAAGCCTGATCATCAAACGGAAAGTCATGAACAAACCCGGCATAGCAGATAAAACTTCCGGCCGCGGGATCAGCCGGCGGAACTTCATCAAAGTACTAGGTGGAGGTGTCGCCGTCGTGCTCACCTGGACCGACCTCAACGGCCTGTCAAGATCGCTTTCCGCCAAACCGGACGAAGGATCGATTGCCGCCTGGATTCATATTCATGAAAACGGGAAAATATCCGTATTCACGGGAAAGGTGGAAGTAGGGCAGAACATCCGTACTTCACTGGCGCAGGTGGTAGCGGAAGAACTGGCCGTGCCGGTGGACAGCATAGACATGATCATGGGCGATACCATGCTGACGCCTTACGACCGCGGTACATACGGCAGCCTTACCACACCACAGATGGGACCGAAATTGCGGAAAGCCGCCGCCTCGCTGCGGGAAGCGCTGGCCGGCATGGCGGCAGAACAGTGGAAGGTGGATAAACAGGCGGTGCAGGCGAAAGATGGCAGGATCACACACGCCGGCAAATCCCTCGGGTACGCCGAGCTGACCAAAGGCAAGAAGATCGTGCTGCCGGTGAATGAACAGGCCGCACTCACGCCGGCGGATAAATGGACCGTCGCCGGTACGGCAGTACCAAAAGTGAACGGCAGAAGCTTCGTAACCGGTAAACATCAATATGTATCAGACATGGCCGTGCCCGGCATGGTATACGGAAAGATACTCCGCGCGCCGGCGAACGGCGCCTCACTGGTATCCGCGGATGTTACAAAAGCGAAAATATCTTCCGCGGTGACGATCGTACAGGAAGATGATTTTATCGGCGTCACCGCGCCGGACCCGCAGACAGCGGCCAATGCGCTCGCAAAGATCGACGCGCGCTGGAATACCACACCACAGCCATCACGAGCGGAGATATTCACCTATCTCAAAAATAATTCAGAGCAACGCGACCGCGGAGAGAGCAAACAGGAAGCCGCCAGGCAGGCTTTCTCCACCGCGCCCGTACAGCTACGGCAGAATTTTGAAATACAATATATCGCGCATGTTCCATTGGAGCCCCGCGCGGCGCTCGCCGTTTGGGAAGATGGAAAGCTGACGGTATGGACCGGCACACAACGGCCGTTCGGCGTACAGGAAGAGCTGGCGAGGGTCTTTTCCATGTCAAAGGACAACGTCCGCGTGATCATGCCGGACACCGGCTCCGGCTACGGCGGAAAACACAGCGGCGAAGCGGCGGTTGAAGCAGCCCGGCTGGCGAAAAAAACCGGCAAGCCGGTGAAAGTGGTATGGACGCGCGAAGAGGAATTTAAATGGGCCTACCTCCGCCCCGGCGGACTGATCGAAGCAGCGGCCAGCGCCGGCAGGGACGGGCGGCTCACTTCCTGGGAGTTTCATAACTACAATTCCGGAAGCGCAGGCATCGACACGCCTTATGAAACCGGTGTGGAGCATATACAGTTCCATCCCTCCAAAACACCGCTGAAACAAGGCTCTTACCGTGGGCTCGCCGCCACGGCGAACATATTTGCCATTGAGAGCGTAATGGACGATCTCGCCAGGTCACTACAGCGCGATCCGCTGGAATTCAGGCTGCTCAACCTGAAAGACGAACGCCTGAAAAACGTTTTGCAAACCGCCGCCACAAAATTCGGCTGGAAAGAAAAAAAGAAAGCCGGACATGGATATGGCATCGCATGCGGATTTGTAAAAAATTCCTACATCGCCATGTGTGCGGAAGTTACATACGATCCCTCCGCCGAACAGCTCAAAGTGCTTCGCCTGACGGCGGCATACGACTGCGGCGCGATCATCAACCCCCTCCACCTTGAAAACCAGGTGATGGGCTGCATCCTGCAGGGCCTCGGCGGGGCATTGTTCGAAGAGATCGATTTTATAGACGGGCGCATTCTGAATCCTTCGCTCTCCACATACCGCGTGCCCCGGTTCGCGGACATCCCTCCGCTGGACATTGTGCTGATCGACAGAAAAGACCTTCCTTCCGCCGGCGCCGGCGAAACGCCGATCGTGGGCATCGCCCCTGCGATACGCAACGCCATCGTGGACGCCACCGGCATCAAATTACATGCTTTACCCCTGATCCCGCAAGGGCTCCGGAAAACAACATAAATTATGGCAGCATTCAGCTTAACGATCAACAACAAAAAACATGATGTGGACGTAGATCCGCAAATGCCCCTGCTCTGGGTGCTGCGTGACGTCATTGGCCTCACCGGCACAAAGTTCGGCTGCGGCATCGCGCAATGCGGCGCCTGCACCGTGCACGTGGGCGGCAACGCCGTCCGGTCCTGCACACTGCCCGTGGGAAACGTGGGCCAGGAAAAGGTAACCACCATCGAAGGATTGTCTGAAAAAGGCGATCACCCGGTGCAAAAAGCCTGGGAGGAAACAGACGTACCGCAATGCGGCTACTGCCAGAGCGGGCAGATCATGGCAGCGGCGGCTTTGCTGAAAAGCCATCCCGCTCCCTCCGACGAGGATATTCACAATGCGATGACGAATATCTGCCGTTGCGCCACCTACAACCGCATCAAAAAAGCGATCAAACTTGCATCCACTAAATAACTGAAACGATGGAAGGACAGGCAACACTCAACAGAAGGAATTTCATCCGCCTCAGCGCGCTCACGGGCGGCGGGCTGGTACTCGGATTCAACTACTTCCTTTCCTCCTGCACCACAGAGCAGGGCAGCGGCCAGGCATTCGACCTGAACGCTTTTGTAAGGATCGACACCAATGGAAAGGTCACCATCATGAGCCCCAACCCCGAGATCGGCCAGGGTGTGAAAACATCACTGCCCATGCTCGTGGCGGAGGAGCTGGATGTAGACTGGAAAAATGTGCAGGTAGAACAGGCTGGACTGGATACTGAAAAATATAGCCGGCAGGTAGCCGGCGGAAGCGGCTCCGTGCGTGAAAGCTGGGAATCTTTCCGGCAGGTGGGCGCCACCGCCCGGCAAATGCTGATCAACGCGGCCGCCGCGGCCTGGGCCGTATCGCCCGGCGAATGCACTACCGAAAACGGCATGGTGGTGCACAAAACGAACGGCAAAAAAATGAGCTATGGCAAACTGGTAGAAAGCGCGTCCACACTGGAAGTACCGAAGGACGTTAAAGTGAAATCCGAAGGATCGTTCAGGCTCATCGGCCAGCGCATTCCTAATATCGACAACCATGCGATCGTCACTGGTCAATACAAATACGGCATCGACACCAAGCGGGAAGGCATGTTATACGCCACCATCATCCGCCCGCCCGCCTTCGGCATGACGCTTGAATCATTCGATGACAGCGAAGCAAAAAAATCCGCCGGCGTCAGCCAGGTGCTGCGCATCGAAAACAAGATCGCCGTATTGGGGCGGTCCACCTGGGAAGTGATGCAGGCAGCCAAAAAAATAAAGGCCCAATGGAAAGACGACGGCACGCTGGAAAGCTCCGCGGACATGACGCAAAAGCTCCATGAACTGCTGGCCAAAGCCCCCAAAGATAAACCGAGGCGGAAAGACGGCAATATTGCACAAGCCTTCGCCTCCGCTGCAAAAGTGGTGGAGCTGGATTTTGATGCGCCCTTCCTCGCGCACAATACGATGGAGCCGATGAACTTTTTCGCGCATGTAAAAGCGGACGGCGCCGAGCTGCACGGGCCGATACAATTGCCGGAAAGGGCCAGAAAGCGCATTGCCGAATTATTGAAGCTGCCAGAAGAAAAAATTTCGGTGATGATGACCAGGATGGGAGGCGGATTCGGCAGAAGGCTGATGACGGACTTTGTGGAGGAAGCCGCGCTGGTGTCGCGCGAAGCGGGCAATATTCCGGTAAATGTAATATGGTCGAGGGAGGATGATATGACAGGAGGATTTTACCGGCCGATGTACAGCTATAAATACAAAGCCGCGATAGATAAAGACAACAAACTGATCGCCTGGCACCACCATTCCGCCGGCGTAGGCGGCTCCGCCAGTCCGGACAGCTTCCCCGCGGGAGCGGTCGCTCATTACCAGGTAGACACGCATTCGTACGAAACACCCGTGAGCACCGCCCCCTGGCGCGGCCCCACCCACAACTATATTGCATTTTCAGAGCAGTCGTTCATGGACGAGATCGCCCATCAAACCGGGAAAGACCCCGTAGCACTGCGCCTGGAGCTGCTGGAGCAGGCCAAAAACAATCCGGCGGGCAAAGTGAATTACGAGCCGGACCGCTTTGCGGCCGTGATCAGAAAAGCCGCGGAGATCAGCGGCTGGGGAAAGCCTAAAGCAGCCAATATCTTCCAGGGCTTTGCCGCGCATTTTTCTTTTGCAAGTTATGTGGCGCAGGTGGCGGAAGTGGAGAAACAGGCAGATGGAAAAGTCAAACTCAAAAAGATGTATTGCGTGGTAGATTGCGGAACAGTGGTGAACCCCAGTGGCGCGGAAACGCAGGTGGAAGGCAGTATCATTGATGGAATAGGGCATGCCATGTACGCGGAGCTGACGCTCACGAAAGGCAAGCCGGACCAGACCAACTTCCACGCCTATCGCATGATCCGCATGAGCGAAGCGCCGGAAGTAGAGATACATTTCATAGACAGCAAAGCGGCCCCCACCGGCCTCGGAGAACCGGCCCTGCCACCGGCGGGCGCCGCACTGGCGAATGCCGTTTTTGCCGCGTCCGGCGTGCGGCTGAAGAATCAGCCTTTTATTAAAAGTGGTTTGTTCGCATGACAGCAGCGCCGTTATATTTTGATTATTGCGCCACCACGCCCTGCGATCCCCGCGTGGTAGACGCCATGCTGCCGCACTTCACCAAAAGTTTCGGCAATGCGGCCAGCAAAGACCACCGCTTTGGCTGGCTCGCGCGGGAAGCCGTGGAGCAGGCCAGGGAACAGGTAGCGCGGCTGATTCACGCCGCGCCCCGGCAGATCGTATTTACTTCCGGCGCAACGGAAGCGATCAACCTCGCACTGAAAGGTCTTGCCGAAGCAAACCCATCCGGCCGCAAGCACATCATCACGGCAAAAACAGAACACCGCGCGGTGCTGGACACCTGCGCTTACCTTGAAACAAAAGGTTTTACCGTTACCTACCTGGATGTAGACCATGACGGCCGTGTAGCGCTTGATGAACTGGAACAGGCCATCAGCCCGGAAACGCTCTGCATCGCACTGATGTACGCCAACAACGAAACCGGCCTCATTCATCCTGTTAAGGAAATAGGGAACATCGCGCAAAAACACAGCGTTTATTTTATGTGCGATGCCACGCAGGCCGTCGGTAAGATCCCTGTAGACGTTACCTCCGCGCACATCGACCTGATGCCGTTTTCCGCACACAAGCTGTACGGCCCGATGGGCACAGGCGCTTTGTTCATCCGGAACAAGATCAACATCCTCCAACAACATCACGGCGGCAGCCATGAAAAAGGCATCCGCAGCGGTACCCAGAATACCCCCGGCATTGTGGGCTTCGGAAAGGCCGCCGAGATATGCTACCGTGAAATGCGGGATGAAAGCATTGCATTGACAGCATTGCGGGATAAAATGGAAAACGCCTTGCTCGCAAACATCCCCGGATCATCCGTCAACGGAAAAAACGAACGGCTGCCGCATGTAAGCAATATGCAGTTTCCCGGCGTAGACAATGAACAATTGCTGCTCGCCATGTCCAGGCACCTTGCGCTTAGCCGCGGCAGCGCCTGCAACGGACTGGTGCAGCATCCTTCACATGTGCTGCTGGCCATGGGCCTCACGCCGGAAGAGGCCGGACATTCCATCCGCATCAGCCTCGGCCGCTTTACAACGGAAGCCGAAGTCAATGTTGCAGTGAAGCTGTTGAGTGAAATGACGCGAAAGCTGCAACAGGAGCAGGAACCGGCGCCACGGGAAATCTATTAAGTAAAACATTCAGATATGAAGGAGCTAAAACAGATCATCCACGCCTTTTCGCTCGCCTGCAAAAATCGGCAGCGGGCCGCACTGGCAACCGTGGTGCACGTAGAAGGCTCCTCTTACAGAGGGCCGGGCGCGCGCATGCTGATCACAGAAGACGGCATGCTGACCGGCGCCATCAGCGGCGGATGCCTGGAAGGCGACGCCCTGCGGAAAGCGCTCACGGTGATGATGGAAGGCAAGCCTTTGCTCACCACGTATGATACTTCGGATGAAGAGGATGCCGTGATCGGCGTGGGGTTAGGCTGCAATGGCATCATCCGCGTGCTGATAGAACCACTGGCACCGGAAGATGAAGCCGGCCCGATGGCGCTGCTGCAACAGGTGATAGCGAAAAGACAGCCATCCGTGCTGGTCACTTTTTTTTCGATGGATGAAAAATGGAGCCCCCGGCAAGGCACCCGCTTGTTATTAAAAGAAAACGAAACGCCAAAGCAAGCCGGCGACCTCCCGGCAACGCTGTCCGCAATAACAAAAGACGCCGCCAACATCTTCGAAACAAAAACGCCCGCTTTCATTCAATATCCAACCGGCGATTCCGCATTCATCGAATACATCGCCCCGCCCCTTTCCCTCATGATCGCCGGGGCCGGGAACGACGTGTTCCCGCTGGTGCAGATCGCTGAAGTACTCGGATGGGATGTTACACTCATCGATGGACGGCCGAATTACGCCAACGCCCGCCGCTTCCCGACCTGCAAACTCATCGTTACAAAACCGGAAGAAGCGCTGCGCGATCTCGTACCGGATGATCAGACCGCCGTTGTGCTGATGACGCATAATTATGAGTACGACAAAGCCATACTGAAAGCCATGTTGCCCTTGCCGGTAAATTATATCGGCATGTTGGGCCCGAAAAAGAAGCTTTCCAGGATGCTCTCCGAGCTGGAAGTAGCGGACGAACACCTGTCCCGCATTTTTAGTCCCGTTGGACTGGACATTGGCGCGGAAACCGCCGAAGAGATCGCGCTCGCCATCGCCGCCGAAATAAAAGCCGTCTTCGCCGGAAAAACCGGCGTGCACCTGCGCAAGCTTCCGGGCGGTATCCACGACAGGAACACCGCGATCGTAGCCTCATCCACACATTGAATTTTCATGAAGTACAGCACTATCATACTGGCAGCGGGAACGTCCAGCAGGCTGGGCACACCGAAGCAATTACTGCAATTCAACGGCGATTCCCTGCTCAACAATGCTATCAAAGCCGCAAAGCAGGCAAATGCCGCCGAAACGGTAGTAGTGCTCGGCGCCGCCGCGGAAGTTTTAAAAGATGAAATAAAAGACAAGGATGTAACCGTACTGCTGAACACGCAATTCACGGAAGGCATGGCCTCCTCCATCCGCTGCGGCGTGCAATACCTGGAAGACAAAACAGATCATATCCTCCTGATGGTATGCGATCAGCCGCATGTAAATGCAGCTCACCTTTCCGCCCTGCTAAAAAAGCACCAGGCCACCGGCGCGAAGATCACCGCCAGTTTTTATGCGGACAGAAAAGGCGTGCCGGCACTGTTTGACAAAACTATTTTCCGGGAACTGCTCGCGCTACGTGGCGATACCGGCGCGAAGCATATCATCGAAAAATATGCGGATGCGGCAGTGGTGCCGTTCCCGCAGGGGGTTGTTGATATTGATACGGAGGAGGCTTACCGGGGTCTGACAGACTGATCTTCGCGGGAGATCTTCACCGGCCCCAGCAACCCCGAAGGCAACAACTCCGCATCCTTCTTCAATTTGATATTCGTGCGGGTCAACCGCTTATCCTCCGGCAGCAGCGCGTCACCGATCAAACGGTTCGGCCACAGGTTGATCACTTCTATTTCCAGCACATTGTTCTTCTCCTTCACCGCTTTGCCGATGTCCACCCGCCACGGATGCGTCCATACAATGCCTAGGTCTTGTCCGTTCAGTTTCACCGAAGCGATGTTCTTCACCACGCCCAAATCCAGGTACAGTTTTGTGCCGGGAGAAGGCATCGCCTCCACATCAAACTGTTTATGATAGGTAGCCGCGCCGGAATAATATTTGATCCCTTCGTCGGCATGCTGCGTCCAGTCGGTTAATGCCGGGAAAACCACCGCAGCCGGGCCTCCCCACTTTTCATCAAACCTCACCTCCCAGGCGCCCTTGATCTCCTGCAAGTCCGTGATCGCCGGGAAGTCTACGATCTTGCGCGTCTTCGCCGCGCCGGAAAAGATAATGAATAGGGAACCGAACGGCTCAAACTCCAGCGGAATAACAGTTCTGCCGGACGATGCCTCCCAGCCGCCAAGCTCCCGCTTCTTTCCGGACACCGCATCCCACAACACCGGCTGCTTGCCCTTCACCCTGAAAGTAGCTTTCACCTTTTCAGGACGATTGTTGCGGTTGGCAACGAAATAAATATCCGTATCACCGTCGCGGCGGTGGATAAAATCGATGAACGCACGCTCATCATCATATTCAAAGTCCGGCTGAACGCCCGCTTTCAGCAATACTTCACGAATACCTGTTTGCGCATGCACCCGTTTGTTCGTCCATATTTCGTCAGCTATCTTCCGCACTTCCGCGTCGCATGCAGGATAGTTATGCAAGCCGGAGGCCTGTTCCGGTTTCGGGCCGATGACGGTGGCCCCTGCCTGTACCAGCTCTTTTATCTTCCTTATAACAGGAACGGGCATTCGTTTATCATCCGGCAGCACCAGCACGCGGTAGCTCATGCCGTCCGGCAGCATGATGCGGCCATTGCGGACGGACAGCCGCGTCAGCAATACTTCCTCGTTACATACGTCATAATCATATCCTTTGCCGAGGGATGGATCTGTATGCTTAGGCTCCACGATGTTAGGCGCCGCATCGCCGTTATAATACAGCACATCCGCCACAAACAGCCCCTGCCGCAGGAGGTACTGGCAACGCGCGATATACGCCAGGAAGGGTGCCGACTGGCTCCACCATGTTACATTGGGATTGAAGTGCGTACCGGCGCCATATTCATATCCCGGTTTGCCATCCTCCGGACGTGTAGCCGTTGACGTGTGCACGAGGAAATGATTGATGCCTTCGCAAAAAGCACGGTCTGCCGCCTGCTTCATGTTCCCCGGGTAGTCCAGCCAGTGCCGGAAGGAAGTGAATGATTCGGCGGAGGCGGTTTTCTTTCCATAGATGTGCGCGGCGGAGGCGACCATTTTGGTGACCTTGTTCTGTCCGCCTTCCAGCCGTGTGATGCCGTAGGACTGCTTTTCGTCCAGCCCCCCCTCTTCATCATGCCGCAGGCCAAGCCAGAATTCGCCGGTAGGCAGGTCGCTTCTGCCGAGGTTCTTCAGCGTATCCATGCACATGGTGCCGGAGCGGCTCGGGCCCGCGCCTTCATTCCGCACCAGCAAGCCGTTTTCATGGCAGCGCTTTGCGAAATGAGCGTAATGTTCATCCGCCATCATGTCCGCCACCGTTTTGCGGTAGTCATGCAAAAAGCGGTCTGATATTTCAGCGCTGCCAACGATATATCCGTTCAGCACGGGGAGGTAAGGCTTCGGATCATACTTCCTGTAAAACGCGAATTTTTCCAGGATGCTTTGCGTCCAGTTAGGGAAGCCATCTTCAAAGCTGTCATCGCCCAGGTATTGCAGCGTTTTGCCGGTCAATGCGCCGGCTTCGCCGATGATGGGCGCATGCAGATTGTCGAACTGGATATCCACCGCTTTGCCATTGAACCAGTCTACCGACAAGCCATTGGCTTCCGGCTGCGCGATCAGCAGCTTTGAGCCGGTCATGCGGTGGCCGGTGCGCAGGATGATCCATTTGCCGGCGGGCACATCCCATTCCAGGTGCCCGTCCGCAGCCACCTTGTCCGTGATATCGATCACATCCTGCACCGCAATGGGACGGTCGCCATCCTGCGATGTCCAGGGTTCCAGCACAGGGTTCATTACATCTTTTGCCTTGATGAAATTGCTGGCGTCTTTCCGGTTCGTCTTTGCCGGCAGCGATGCCTTCAACGGTCCGCGCAGGCGCGAAAGCGTTTCATCCTCCACCCGGAAAGCCACCACCGCCGTATCCCGGTAATCGAGTTTTTCCAGCGGCAGATCAATATACTCCTTGAATCCCGGGGGATTGAAAACATGATCATACCCGTCCCGGTTACCGGGCAAAGGCAGCTTGCCGGAAAATTGTTGCGGGCCGTTGACAGCCAGTTTCGATTGCAGGAACCACCGGCCCGCGAACTCCGGTGTTATCCACGGACCGCCCATGCACCATCCGGAAGAAAAATTCACGCCCACTACAATGCCAAGCCTGGCGGCTTCTTCCAGCGCATGCCGGTATAAAGCGCGCCATTCGGCCGACAGGAACTTTGCGCCCTGCGGCACCTGCGCGCCGCCCAGTCCGCCCGAAGTATTAATAAGATACACTTCCCCAAACCCCTTTGCCCTGAACTCCTCCAGGTCGCGGGTGATCCCCTCCTTATTTACAAGCCCGTTGAACCACCACCAGTAACATCCGGGCTGATATGCTTGCGAAGGGGACAGGAAATTACGGTAAAGGTCTTCTTCCGGAAGCGGGGCGCCGAGGGCGAACCCTGCTTTATTGGCCAAAGCCAGCAGCCCGATATTGGCCGCCGAAAACGTGGATAACTGGATAAACTTTCTCCGGGAAACAGGCATCGTATTAAATATATGCGATCAAATAATAAAAGGAAATTAAACAATTTTTAACTTTTTTAAAGTTCGATGATCTGAAACACATCGGCATCCTGTACTGTCTGTCCTTTTTTGTTTTTGCTATCATCGTATAAGATGAAGTACTAACTTTAGCTCGATCACCGGCGCATGATGCCGCCAGATGATAGACCTAACTACAGGCTTAATATACAGGGGGAATATAAAATCACGACTGTGGCCAATACAGTATCCTGCGATACTTTATCAGATAAGGAACTGATCAGACTTCTCGTAACGGGGAGGCAGGACGCCTTTACCGAAATCTATAATCGTTACTGGGAAAGGCTTTTTGCTATCGCCTATAACCTCACCCGGGATCAGGTGCAGGCGGAGGAGATCACGCAGGAGGTTTTTATCAGCCTGTGGGACAGGAAAGAAGAAATACAGATCGATACGCTGAACGGGTATCTGGCCACGGCCATCAAATTCTCCGTCTTCAAACACATCGGCCGCCAGCGGCGGCGGCTTCAGATCGTCAGGGATAATTATGCAAGGTGGTCTGTGGATGAGGAAGAAGAAAAGATATATGCCCGTTTTCTGAAAGAATATGTAGAAGGGATCGTAGAGCAGCTGCCGGAGAAATGCCGGCTGGTATTCGAATATAGCCGCCGCGACGGGCTTACGATCCCCGAGATCTCCGAAAAAATGAACATCTCCCCCAAAACCGCGGAGGCGCATCTTACGAAAGCGCTGAAAACCATCCGGCTGAACCTGAAGCAATCCGCTCCCATGCTTCTGCTGCTGCTGTATAATCAATGACGTTTTCCAGCAGCTGCGTAAAAACGGTTAAGCCGTTCAGCCCGCAGGCAACCGCCCCCATTTGCTACGCCACCTATAAAGCTCCGCAACTTCCGGAAAAAAATTTTCCACCCACACTAAGGGATCAGCGCCAGTTATGGTACTTATATAACGGCCTGAGTTGCTAAATCGATTTTCTAATGATGCAAGACAGAATTCAAGAACTCGCCGGAAAATACCTCAACGGCACAGCCACCGAAGAAGAACGGCAGGAATTGCTCACCTGGTACCGCCATGAAGCCGGTAAAACATCGGAATGGCCGCTTGCATCACCGGAAGAAAAGACGTTGTTGAAAGAACGGATGCTCGGCAACCTATTGCAGCACATCGGCAAAACAAAGCCCCGCAAGCGTTTCACAATGCTGAAATATGCTGCTGTATTCGTTCTGCTCATACTTTCCGGCCTGATCGCCCGCAAGCTGTTCCATAAAACACCGGCGCAGCAATCGGCGCAGATCATCACCACCGGCTATGGGGAACGTAAAAAGATCCAGCTGCCGGATGGCACCATGGTATGGCTGGGCCCCGCCAGCACTTTAACCTATCCGGAAAAATTCATGGCCGGCAAACGGGAAGTCACCATGGAAGGCGAAGCATTTTTTGAAGTCATGAAAAATGAAGAAATCCCCTTCTTTGTGCACACCGGCAAGCTCAGCACCCAGGTGCTCGGCACGTCCTTTAACGTTCACGCCTATCCGGCCGATGCGGATGTGAAAGTGACCTTGCTCAGCGGTTCGGTGCTGCTGACGCAGGGTACGGTCCGCCAGAACCTCCGGCCGCTGGAACAGGGCGTCTTCCATAAAACAACAGGCGGGATCGATGCTTACAGCTACCCGGATGCGGCCGCCATGCTGGAACGCAGGGCTGGCAACATATCGTACAGTAATATCACCGTAGCGGCCGTGGCAACAGACCTGGAACGGATGTTCGGCGTGAAAATAACGACCGATCCGTCAACAAGCGGATGTGTGTTTTACGGCAGGCTGAAAAACGGTGAGGATATCGATGCATTCCTCAGCAAGCTATGCATTGTGGTAAATGCGAGGTTAATCAAAAAAGGAGAACAGTATATCATTACGCAAGGGAATTGCCGATGAAAAAATAACAATCGACCAAAATCCTTTCATACCCCGCGCCGGCAACAGGGAATGAACAGGGAAGCTCATTTCACGATCAGCGCATAACGGATGTGCGAATACCAGCCTCCATCCGTTACAGCCATTATCTAACATTTAAATACACGTTAACGTATGAAAAAAAACTATGCCCTGCCGGGCAGGAGTAAAGTGCTGTGTTGCATGAAGCATGGCCTCTTTATTTTCTTCCTGCTGTGCTCCACTGCCCTGACGGTGTTGGCAGGCTATGCAAACGCCCAGGAGTTGCTGGACAAACAGGTGACCATCAGCCTGAAAGACGAACGGCTTGGGCCGGCGCTCGAAAAGATCGCCAAAGCGTCCGGTGTAAGGTTCACCTATAACGGCAAAGTAGCCGGCAGCCCCGTCAAAGTAACCATATCCGCAAAGAACACCCGACTGAAAGAATTGCTGGACCAGTGTTTCAGCGGCCATCCACTGAGCTACAAAGTGCTGGGCGACGAAATCTTTGTACAATACGACGCCGCCGCATCGCCGCCGGCCGCTCCGGTGCAGCAGCGTGTACTCACCGGCAAGATCTACGATGAGAACGGCGGCCTGCCCGGCGCAACGGTAAAAGTAGACGGCACCACCCGCGGCGCGGTGACCGATGCGGAAGGAAAGTATACCCTGCAGATCAATAACGACAACGAGGTACTGGTATTCTCATTCCTCGGCTTCATCACACAGCGGATCACCGTGGGCAAACGAAGCACGCTGGACGTGAAGCTGGCGCCCAATCCCGCCAACGCCCTCGGGGAAGTGACCGTCGTTGCCTTCGGCGTACAAAAGAAAGAAAGCGTGATCGGCTCCATCACCACCATCAACCCGAAAGATCTGAAAGTACCCTCCAGCAACCTGACCACCGCGCTGGCAGGCAGACTGGCGGGCGTGATCGCTTACCAGCGCAGCGGTGAGCCGGGCGCGGATAATGCGGACTTCTTCGTACGCGGCATCACCACCTTCGGCAACAACACCCGCCCGCTCATCCTCATAGACGGCATCGAACTGACGACCACCGATCTCGCGCGCCTGCAGCCAGACGATATCGCCAGCTTCTCCATCATGAAAGACGCCACCGCCACCGCGCTCTACGGCGCCCGCGGCGCCAACGGCGTGATCCTCGTTACCACCAAGCAGGGCGTCGCCGGTAAAGCCAAGATCTCCTTCCGCCTCGAAAATTCGATCTCCGCCCCCACAAAAAATATCGAGCTGGCCGACCCGGTCACTTACATGAAGCTGCATAACGAAGCCGTGCTCACGCGCAACCCGCTCGGCACCCTTCCCTATACCCAGGAAAAAATTGATAACACCGCCGCGGGCATGAACCCGCTGGTTTATCCCGCGAACGACTGGCGCGAAATGCTGTTCAAGAACAACACCATGAACCAGCGCGTGAACCTCAACGTCAGCGGCGGCGGAAATGTTGCCCGGTACTATGTGGCCGGCTCTTTCAGCAGGGATAACGGTATCCTGAAAGTGGACAAACGCAATAACTTCAACAACAACATAGATCTGAAAAACTATTCCCTCCGCGCCAACGTCAACATCGACCTCACAAAATCCACCGAACTGATCGTACGCCTCAGTGGTAACTTCGACGACTATACGGGACCTATAGACGGCGGAGCGGGCATGTACCGGAAGATCATGCAGGCCAATCCCGTGCTTTTCCCCGCTTATTACCCGGTGGATGATCAGCACATCCATGTACGGCATATCATGTTCGGCAACTATGGCGAACGCGGAGAATACCTGAACCCTTATGCGGACATGGTGAAAGGCTACCGGGACCAGTCCCGCGCCCAGATGCTCGCGCAATTCGAGGTAAAGCAGGATCTCAGCGCGCTGGTGAAAGGGCTTTCCGTGAGAACGATGGTGAACACCAACCGCACGTCCAACTTCGACGTGAACCGCTACTACAATCCTTTCTGGTACAACATCGCCAGCTACGACCGCCTGAGCGACAGCTACACCATCTCCAAGATCAACGATGACGGCACGGAATACCTGGGATACAACGAAGGCCCCAAAACGCTGAACTCCACTTTCTACATGGAATCCATGCTGAACTACAACCGGGAGTTCAACAAACACGGCGTCAGCGGCCTGCTGGTATTCATCACCCGCCAGAGCCTCAACGCCAATGCCGGCGACCTGCAGCAATCGCTCCCTTCGCGGAACGTGGGGCTGTCCGGCCGCGCCACCTATTCCTACGACAACCGCTATTTCGCCGAGTTCAACTTCGGGTACAACGGCTCCGAAAGATTCTACAAAAGCAACCGCTTCGGCTTCTTTCCTTCCGGCGGCGTGGCATGGAGCGTTTCCCGTGAAAAGTTCTGGGAACCGCTGCTGCGCACCGTGTCTAACCTCCGCCTGCGGTACTCATACGGACTGGTGGGCAACGACCAGATCGGCACGGCGCAGGACCGCTTCTTTTATCTTTCCAATGTGGACATGAACAGTTCCGGCAGGGGCGCGCGTTTCGGGCGCGAGCTGGACGAATTCAAGAACGGCATTTCCGTATCGCGCTATTCCAACACCGAGATCAGCTGGGAAACCGCGAAGAAGCAGAATATCGCCATGGAGCTGGGGCTTTTCGGCAAGATCAATGTTATCGCGGAATATTTCTCCGAATACCGCAACAACATCCTGATGACGCGCGACGCCATTCCCAATACAATGGGGCTTTCCGCGCCGATCAGGGCCAATGTGGGCGAGGCTTCCGGCCAGGGTGTGGACCTTTCGCTGGATTACGGGCAGTCCTGGACAAAAGACCTCTGGCTGTCCGTCCGCGGCAACTTCACCTATGCCACCAGCAAATACCGCGTGTATGAAGAGCCGCAGTACGCGGAATTCTGGCGTTACCGCGTAGGCAATTCGCTCAACCAGCAGTTCGGTTACATCGCGGAGCGCCTGTTTGTGGACGACAAGGAAGCGGCCAATTCTCCCCGCCAGGAATTTGGCGCGGTGTACGGCGGCGGCGATATCAAATACATGGATGTGAACAGGGACGGAAAGATCACCGAAGCGGACCAGGTGCCCATCGGGTATCCGCTGGTGCCGGAGATCATCTATGGCGCGGGCTTTTCGCTGCGTTACAAGTATTTCGACCTGTCCGCCTTCTTCCAGGGGGCCGCGCACCAGTCATTCTGGATAGACGCCAACGCCACCTCACCTTTCAAGCGGGACACAGACATCCCCGCCCAGAATGAAACCCAGCTGCTCAAAGCCTATGCGGAAAGCCACTGGTCTGAAGACAACCAGGATATCTACGCCATCTGGCCGCGCCTCAGCGCAACAGTGAATAACAATAACAACCAGACCAGCACCTGGTTCATGCGCGACGCCGCGTTCATCCGCCTGAAACAGGTGGAAGTGGGATATACCCTGCCACAAAGCATCCAGCGCCGGCTGCACACCAGCAACGTGCGCATCTACCTCACCGGCACCAACCTGCTGCTGTTCAGCAAATTCAAGATGTGGGATGTGGAAATGGCCGGTAACGGACTGGGATATCCTGTACAACGTGTGTTCAACATCGGCGCTAACGTGACCTTTAACTAATCAGACATGCACATGAAAAAGATAATGATCCTCATTGCGCTGACAGCTCTCGGCTCCTGCGCAAAATACCTGGATGTAGTACCCGATAATATTTCCACGATAGACAATGCATTTACCATGCGTACAGAAGCGGAGAAGTTCCTGTACACCTGTTATTCATATATGCCCAGGGACGGTGATCTCACCGCGGACCCTGCCATCCTGGGCGGGGATGAAATGTGGGCGCTGACAGATCCAGGCTTCCCGGAGTTTGACCATAACATGTTCAACATCGCAAGAGGATTGCAGAACACGGTGAACCCCTACGGCGAGGGCTCCTGGGTAAGCCTCTACAGGGGCCTGCGCGATTGCAACATCTTCCTCGAAAACATCGGGAAAGTACCCGACCTGGAAATCAACGAAAGAAAGGAATGGATCGCCGAAGTGAAATTCCTCAAAGCCTGGTACCACTTCTACCTCCTGAGAATGTACGGCCCCATTCCCATCATCAAAGAAAATCTGCCGATAGATGTGGACATCGCGAAGGTAAAGGTCTACCGCGATCCCGTGGATTCCTGCTTCCAATACATCACACAGCTGCTGGATGAAGCGAAGAACGAGCTGCCCCTGAACATCGACAATCCCGCAAAAATGCTGGGGCGCATTACCCGGCCGATCGCCTACTCCCTCAAGGCAAAAGTGCTGGTAACCGCCGCCAGCCCGCTTTTCAACGGCAACAGCGATCAGGCTACCCTTAAAAATAACAACGGCGTGCAGCTGTTCAACACCACGTATTCCAAAGACAAATGGGATTCCGCCGTGGTAGCCTGCCGCGAAGCGATCACCGTTTGTCATGATGCGGGCCTCGCACTATATGAATACCGGCCGAACGTGCAGCAATACAAGCTCACGGACACCACCACCACGCAGCTGAGCCTCCGGAACGTATTCACTGAACGGTGGAATAGCGAGATCATCTGGGCCAACACACAGAGCATCGCCAGCCTGATACAGCGCGTAGCCACGCCCAATGTGGACCACCGGTATATCGATAACCCGCGCATCGTGTCCGAACTGGCGCCGCCGCTGAAGATCGTTGAAATGTTCTATACGGATAAAGGCGTTCCCATCACGGAAGACAAAACATGGTTCGCCAATAAATACGCGCTGCGCAGCTCGGGCGCCGGCGAAGAGCTGCATATCAGGAACGGCTACACGTCGTCTGCGCTGAATTTCCGGCGCGAGCCCCGCTTCTATGCCAGCCTGGGATTTGACGGCGGCGTATGGTACGGACAGGGGCAGTATGACGATTCCCAGCCCTCCACGCTTTACTACGTGGCGGCCAAGAAAGGCCAGCCCAATGGCAAAACGAACCCGGACAAAGGATCAATGACCGGCTATTTCATCAAAAAGTACGTGCATTTCCAGAACACCCAAAGCTCGGGCGTAACAGACTACACCATCACCTCCTATCCCTGGCCGATGATGCGCCTCGCGCACCTGTACCTCCTGTTTGCCGAAGCGCTGAACGAATCGCAGGGGCCCTCGCCGGAGGTGTTCCAGTATGTTGACCTGGTGCGCAAACGCGCGGGGCTGGAAGGCGTGCAATACTCCTGGGATACCTGGTCGAAATTCCCGGGCAAATACGCTACGCAGGACGGCCTGCGCGAGATCATTCAGCGCGAGCAGCTGATAGAGCTGGCGTTTGAAGGACAGCGCTTCTGGGACCTCCGCCGCTGGAAAACCGCTATCAGCGAGTACAGAAGGCCGGTGGAAGGATGGGACATCCAGCAGTCGGTAGAATCATTCTACTATCGCCCTAAAGTACTGATCAATCAAACGTTCAGCCTTAAAGATTACTTCTTCCCGATACGCGAAGCCACCATCGTGAACAACCGCAACCTCGTGCAGAATATCGGCTGGTAAATACTGATCCTTAAAACGCAAACAACATGAAGCAACTATTATATACCCTCTCAACCTGTTCCGCCCTCTTGCTATGGGCTGGCTGCAAGGAAATGGACAGGCTCGACCATATCGATCCTTCTACCGCCATTCCGCAACAGATCAGCAACGTTAAAGTAACAGGCACACCCGGCGGCGTGATCCTCACTTACACCCTGCCCAAAGATCCGGGGCTGCTGTATGTGAAAGCGGAATATGACATCCGGCCCGGCGTGCGCATGGAATCGAAGTCCTCTATCTACTCCGATACGCTGAAGCTAAGCGGCTTCGGCGATACCAGCCATTACGACATCCGGCTGTACAGCGTGGGCAAGAATGAAAAAGCCTCCGAGCCGATCACGGTGTCGGTTGTTCCGCTGATGCCGCCGGTGCGTACCGTGTTTGATTCATTGACGATCGAAGCGGCTTTCGGTGGTGTGAAGATGCGGTTCAAAAACCCGCAGGAAGCGAACCTCGCGGTGGTGTTGCTGGCGGATACCAGCGGCCAGGGATTCTGGACGGAGCTGCAGGCATTCTACACCCGCGCGCCGGAAGACGTATTGTCTTTCCGCGGCCTGCCTCCCACCGAAAAACGTTTCGCGGTGTACCTGCGCGACCGCTGGGACAACCGGTCAGACACGCTCTTCGCCACCCTCACCCCCTTCTTCGAAGAACCGGTGCCCAAGCCATTTACCATTCTGCGCCTCCCTACAGACACGAATGAGCCGGTAGAATCGCAGTACCCCGTGGAGAGAATGTGGGACGGCGATATCGGCAGCATCTTCGCCTCCAAGCATAATACCCTTACTCCCCAGTGGTTCACAATAGACCTCGGCGCCCCCGTGGTGCTGAGCCGCGTGAGAATGCACCAGCGCCTCCCGAACTATACCCTCACCGGCAGCAATGTGAAGATGTATGAGTTATGGGGTTCCAATGATCCTGATCCGGACGGCGGATGGAACAACTGGCAGCTGCTCGGAAAGTTTTCCAACTACCAGCCCTCCGGCACGCCTACCGCGGAAGAGATCCACGCCGCGCATGTGCTCGGGGAAGATCATGACCTGGACTTTGTTCCGCCGGCATACCGCTACGTAAGATGGAAAACGCTGGCCACCTACGGCGGCGGGCCGCAGGTCACCATTGCGGAGATCTTCTTCTGGGGACAGATACAGTAACGACACAAAACGAACAACATGAAAAGACCATCATATTTCCTGATAATGACCTGCATCGTAGCCGGACTGCTGGCTGCGTGCAAGAAAATGGACGACAACTACAAGGATTTCCTGGAGCCGGGCGGCATCATCTATCCCGGCATCGCCCTGAACCCGCAGGTGCATCCCGGCAACAACCGCGCAATGATCTCCTGGCTCCGCGGGCCGGACCCCCAGGTGGTGAAAGCGCGCATCTACTGGAATAACCGGACGGATTCGGTGGAGCTGAACATCGGCGCAAAAGAGGATACCATACGGTATACTTTCACCAGCCTCCAGGAGAACGACTATACTTTCAATATCCGCACCTTCGATGAAAAAGGCAATGCATCCGTGCCGGTGGAAGTTTCCGGCACCGTCTTCGGTGAAAGGTACCAAAGCAGCCTGCTGACAAGAGCGCTGAACGCCAGCACCCTGAACAGCGACGGCACCATGCTGATCGAATGGGGCGCCGCCGATACCGTGAGCGGAGCCATCGCCACCGAGGTACGATATACCAACACCGCCGGCGATGCGGTAACAAAACGGGTGGATGCGAAAACCGATTCCACGGAAATAACAGATTACCAGCCTAACACTCCTTACAGCTATAGGACTTTGTTCCTGCCGGATTCGCTGGCGATCGACACGTTCTATACTGATTTTGTGGAACAGATGCCGGCGTCAAAGATCGACCGGTCCGCATGGGTAGCCACCGCCAGCACCTTTGAAGCAACCGGTCAGATGCCCGTTGGCGGCCCGCCGGAGTTTGTGCTGGACGGAGACCCATCTACCTACTGGCACTCCCGGCACACGTCCAACATCACCGGATACCCGTACTGGCTGGCATTTGACATGAAAGCAGCCGTGCAGGTAACACGGGTGGAACTGATCTCGCGGTCGGATTATCTGAATGCGGACTTTACGGAGTTTTCCATACAGGGAAGCGATGACGGTGATACGTGGGTAACTTACGGAACGTTCGCGCTGCCGGACATCACGGGGCCGCAATCGTTCAACATCACGGGAGCGCCGGTGATGAAGCACATCAGGGTGTACATGACCAAAGGCCCAACCGTCCATTCCCACCTTGCGGAATTTGCGGTGTACGGGGTCATACAATAATTTCTTTAACGGGAGCTGGCAGTGGCCGGCTCCCGTTTTTTTATTCAATGCCGTCAGGGTGATAATTCAGGCAACGGTACACGAGGAACTTCCGCACTACCTTGCCGCCTCTCTTACAGATCACCGGCGGCAGGGGATGCACCTCGGTGAAATATTCTTTCAAAGTAGCCACAAACGCCTTTTCGTCCTTCTCATCACCTACTTCCGGCGTTGAGTTGATAAAGAGCGCGTTCTTTCCCGCCAGCGCATCCAGGTCCGTACCCACATAATCAAACTGCAAAGCCGATTTTTCCAGGATGTTCTGCCCGTAGACCATCTCATCAAAATAAAAATTCAGTACCGCGCTGGTCTTGTAACTGTCCGCGGAAAACAGGAAATCATCCGGGTACTGCGCCCGCAGCGTTTTAACAGACTTTGCCATGTCGCCCCAGCCCATCCATACATCATCCGAATTGACCGGAACCGGGTAGAAAAGCAGTTCCACCGCCATCGCAAGATGCACGATCACCGCCACGATCTGCTGCCAGCGGATGTACTTGTAAGAAAAGTAAACGCTCACCCAGATAATGCCGCTGATGTACGCCGGCATCATCCAGTTCAGCTTTACCCAGTAGATAGGGGAGATCACAAAGAAGCCGAGGAACATGGGGAGAAAAAAGCAGAGCAGGAAAAGTTTTTTCGGCGGCACGGCGGCAATGCGCAGCCTGTATTTGCGTACCGTTTTATATAACATTACGAGCAGGCCGAAGAACAGCACCGGCAGGAGGATGGCAGCCTGGTGGCCCACTACGCCCAGGAAGTCCAGCGGCCGCACTTCAATGCCGCCTGTACGGCCGGTGGATTGAAATTTGAAAGAGGCCATGTTGTGCTGGAGGTTCCAGATGATAACGGGACTGCTGACCAGCAGCAGCATCACCACGCCAATCCAGGGCCATGGCGACCACAGCCATTTGCGGTGCCGTGCCGAAAAGAGGAGGAACAATAAAAGTCCGAACGGCAGAAACACTGCGGTATATTTACTGTCAAATGCCAGCCCCATCATCACGCCCGCCCAGATCCAGTATATTTTTCTTTCCTCAAAGACGGCCTTGTAAAGACAGATCAACGTAAGCGCCCAGCAAAGCATCAGCGGAACATCAGGGGTAGACACCAGGGAAAGGATGGTGATCATCAGCGTGGGGAATAGCAGCAACAGGGCTTTTTGCGTATTGTGCCGGCTGAGGAACAGCAGGGACAGGCGGTAAAAGCAGACCATCGTAAGGCCTGTAACCACGGTATCCGCCAGCTTGATCGCAAAAACCTTTTTCCCGAATAGGGTGGTGAATGCTTTCAGCAGCCAGGCGATGGCCGGAGGATGATCATAATAGGAAAGCGCGGGATGCTCGCCGTAGAAAGAATAATAGGCGTCCTGCGGCATGAGCCCCATGGCGCCAATAAAGATGATCCTTAGTGCGAGGATAATAAACAGCGCTGCCGCGATGAGCTTATTCTCCTTCAACCAGGCTGACAGACCTGCAATATTCATATTAACAAGATAAATATAATCGTTAAATAACGAATCAACGTATAAATAAGTTGTATAACTGAAAAATACGTTATACCTTCACGGCAGTATTCAATCAATATACATGGAGGAATTAACCAAAACGGAAGAAAAGATCATGCAAGCCTTGTGGAGCATGGGAAAAGGATTCGTAAAGGACATCATCGAACGGCTGGATGAAGAGCCGCGCCCCCCTTACACCACCATCTCCTCCATCGTGCGGATACTCGAATCCAAAGGGTTCGTGACGCACAAGGCATATGGTAAAACGCATGAGTACTACCCCGCCATTTCCCGGGATGAGTACCGCAAAAGTACTTACCAGCGGATGATGAAGCAATACTTTGACAACAAAACTTCCAGCCTGCTGTCTTTCCTCGTGTCAGAAAAAAAACTTAGCCGGAAAGACATCGACGAACTGAAGAAATTCATCGACCAACAATCCCGCTCATGATCGCTTACCTGATTACCACCACCGGCAGCCTGCTTTTATTTTACGCGCTTTATGCGGTAGCGCTGCACAGGCTCACCTTTTACCGCTGGAACCGCTTCTTTATACTCACTGTTATTGCGCTTTCCCTGCTCCTTCCTTTATTGAAGATGCCGGAAAGCCCGGTAGCCAGGGTGTACAGGCAAGTACCGGGATTCACGTCTGTCGGGGACACCGCAAGCGAAGCCATGATCACCGCCGCTGGCGGTTCAACTAACATTATCGCCTATATTTATTGGGCTGGTTTTCTGTTGATGTTGATCGCGTTCATGCTGAAGGGCTGGCGGCTGTACCGCCTGTTTCAAACCGGTGAAAAGGAAAGGTCAGGGCCACTGACAATTATCCGGACGGAAACGCTCAACGCTTCTTTCTTCCGCACCGTATTCCTGCAAAAAGGATTGCCCACCGAAGAAGAAACGATGGTCCTCCGGCACGAAGCCGCGCATGCCGGGCAACTGCATAGCCTGGATAACATCCTCATGGAACTGCTGAAGACGGTCTGCTGGTTCAACCCCGCAATATACCTTTTTCACCGGCGGCTGAAAGAGCTGCATGAGTATGAAGCAGACCATGCCGCCGCACAGCAGCATGGCAAAGCCGGTTACGCCCACCTGCTGATACGCCTCACCACCACAAAAGACATCCGGTTGCTGAACCTCTACGGCGCACATCCGGTTAAAAAAAGAATCCATTCTCTCTTTCAATCAAATACTCATCAAATGAAAAAATCTCTGTACCTGCTGATACTGCCATGCTTTGCGCTGGCCATGTACAGCTTTTCGCCGCTTGCGAACGGCAGCGCCAATGACAATGGCGTTGTGCTGAAAAAAGAAAAAGAAGGAAAACGGCTGATCATCCATCCACGAACGCTGCTGGGCGAAAGCGCTTCCTGGGAAGCACTGGAAAAATTCGAGGAAAATACTTTCCCGGAATTGCGCGCGGCATTCCTGGAAGACACCTGCCAGCTGCAGATCACATCGAAAGTGATGGGAGAAAATAATAGTGTGAAGGAACTGGGGATTTCGCTGAAAGGTAACCACGGCGGCGTGGCGAGCGTTTACCGGATAGATTACATGATAAAAAATAACGGCTATATCGTCATAGGTTATAACAGGGTGGAAAAAACATTATATGTGCACGGCGCGACAGAAAAGGAAATGAAGGGCCTGTAAATTCAATCCGCCTGATAAGGTATCTTCACCAGCATTTCCACATTCCGCTCGTCTTCCACTTCAATCCCGAAACTGCCGCCATGCATCTCTGCGATCAAAGCAATGAGCTGGCAGATCCGCTGGTCCATGAAGGCGCCGGCATGCAGCAGGTTCTCGGGTGTAAATGTTTTAAGCGTGGATGATACGGTGCCATTGGCCGTGTACCGCCCGCTGATGATCAGCTGGTCTTCCTCAAAAATAAAACGGAGGACCGGCTGGTCGTTCATCATCGCGTTCCGCATCATCCGGTAGGCCATGTTGAGCACCAGCTGCTTCAGCAGCAACTCATCCACCTCCGCTACTTCATTGTCCGTATTCATCTCAAACGACACGCCCTGCCCGAACAAAAATGCATAGCGCTCGTCCTGCAAAAATGTTTCCAGCGTATGGATGAGGTTCACCGGCGCAAGATGAGGTCTGAGCGTATTGTTCAGGATATGCTGCACGATCTTTACATTCTGTAACTGGAATTCCAGCTCTATCACCTGCAATTTGATGAAGCCGGCCTGCCGGTTGATCTTCTCCGCCGAGTCGGGTTTTGCTCCATACATTTCGATCAGCTCAACACTGGAAAGTATACCGGCGAGAATAGACCGTAACTCATGAAAAACATCATCGATCAGCCACTTGTTTTCAGGAAGATTGCGTGTTCCCGTGGAAGATTTCATTATATACCCCTTATTTTTTGTATTCAGTTTCAAAATTCAATTAGACTGCCTGGCATTGGTCGCCATAACGTGTTCTTACAAAATACTATTTTTTCTGACGCAAAGATATATTATAAATAATCATAAACAATAAGTAAAACGTTGGCCCTTACAGCTTATAACAGTCTGTTCCTATAAAATGTTGAATGACAGCCTTCTTTTTAAAAAGCATTTTTTTCTCCTCGCAAAGTATTGGCGGCCGTGAGGAAGATGATCCGTAAATCCAGGTAAACGGACCAGTTTTCCATGTACCAGATATCGTGCTCCACCCTTTTCCGCAGATGCAGGGTATCCGTGATCTCGCCGCGGTAGCCGTTCACCTGCGCCCAGCCGGTGATGCCGGGCTTCAGAAAGTGGCGTACCATGTATTGCTGGATGATGGCTGAATATTCCTCCGTGTGCTTGAGCATGTGCGGGCGCGGCCCTACAACGGACATGTCGCCAAGCCATACGTTGAGGAACTGCGGCATTTCGTCCAGGTTCGTTTTGCGCAGGATGCGGCCGATCTTCGTGAAACGTTTGTCGTTCCGCGTGGCCTGTTTGGAATTGGCGTCCTTGTTCACATACATACTGCGCATCTTCAGGCAGCGGAACGAACGGTTATTTCTTCCCGTTCGGTGCTGGATGAAGAACACCGGCCCTTTCGATTCCAGCCGTATTAGCAGCGCCAGCAGCGGAATGAGCCAGCTCAGCAGGAAAACGATCACCAGCGTGCTGAACACAATATCGAAAATACGCTTGCGGATGCGGTTGGCAATATCGTCCAGCGGCTCCGCGCGCAGTGAAATGATCGGGATGTTGTTGAAGTAATCCACATGTATCTGCCGGTTCACGAACATCTTGAAGTCCGGCACAAAACGGAAGTGAATGAAATGCTGCTCCGCTTCATACGCCAGCGTGTACAAATACGGGAACTGCTCCGGCGACAGCGTGGAGTAGATCTCCCGGATGTTGTTGGATTTCGCGTAGGGCACACAATCTTTCAGATTGCCTATTACCGGGTAGTAGGACAGCTCATGCACCTTACTGTACTCCTCGAAGTAGCCTTCCATTTTCAGGTTGCTCTTTTCCGCCAGCAGGTTGTCCGCCAGCTGTTTGGACATTTCATTATATCCCAGGATCACCATCTTCCTTTCCACGCCCTTGCTCCGGCGTATGGAATCCGTGATCCAGTAGAACAACAGCCGGTTGATGACCACGGCGATGATGAACATCGAGCAATACATCATCACAAAAAAGCGCGAGTATAACTGCTGGTAAAGGAAGAGGAACAGCAACAGTATCAACAGATACATCAGCACGCTGTGCGCTGTTTTCCGCGCCATCTTCTCGTATGACAATTGCTGGCTCACGGAATATAATCCCGATGTATATAAGGAGATCGCCCAGGCGATGTTGGATACGAGCAGCAGTGCGTCCGCTCCCTGGTGCACCTGCAGGTCATACTGCCGCAGGCCGAAGCCGGCCAGGAAAAAGATGCCGTTCAGACAAATAAAATCAAGCACTATGATCTGAACAAGGAATATTTTCAGATATCTGTACAACATAATTCTAACGGTTGACGATGGTTTCTTCAAATCGGGCCATGACCCGTGATATGGACAGGTGTTCGATGGCATAGGCGCGGGCATTGCTCCGCTGTTCCGTCATATTCTCCGACAATGCTTCGCGGATGCCTTCCGTCAGCGCCTGCTGGTCTTCCGCGCGCACCAGCACACCCATGTTCTGTTCCTTTACCAGCTCATACAGGCTGGAACCGGGATTGGCGGTGATGAGCGCCAGCCCCCCCACGGCCAGGACCGTTGTGAGTTTGGAGGGCATCACCAGGTCGCTCGCGCTGGCTTTTTGTATAATGAGATGCAGGTCCGCCATGTTCAGGAAGCTGTTGAACTCTTCCAGCGGCTGCAGCGGCAGGAAATGCACGTTTTGCAATGCCAGCTCTTCCGCCAGCGCTATCAGTTTCTCTTTGTAAGGCCCCGAGCCGCATATCACGAACCGGATATCTTTCAGGCTGGCGGCGGCATGCAGAATGGCTTCCAGCCCCTGCTTCTCGCCGATGGCGCCGGAGTACAGCACCACCTTGTCTCCCGGCGAAAAGCCGTAATAGCTTTTCAGCTGCTCCCTGTTGTCCAGCGGATGAAACTGTTCTACGTCCACCCAGTTCGGGAAAAAGCTGACCTCTTTATCCACTTTCTCCGCGATCCTGCGCATCATGCCGCCGGAAATGCTGCTCACGTAATCCGCTTTGCGCAGGATGAATTTTTCCAGGTTGAGCATCATGTTGATGATCTTATTGGAACGGATCATCTGCAGGTCTCGCGCCGCTTCTATCTGAAGGTCCTGTATATGATAGAGGAATTTTGCCTTACGCAGCTTTTTGTACATCAGGGCCAGCAGTCCGAGATGGAAGGCGGGCACCACGCTGATCACCAGGTCGTATTTCTTGCCGGGGAGCAATTGCAGCAGCTTGAAAAAAGCGGATACGGCAAAAGTGAAATCCAGCATGATCCGTTTTTTGCCGGACGGCTTGGCAGGCACATACTGCGGGCAGCGGTAAACCTTCAGCCTGCCGCCGCTTGCTTCCTCCTTCCGGTACCAGGATTTCAGCCGGTCATACGGCTTCTGCACTTCCCATTGCGGGTAATATGGATAGCTGGTGATTACCGTACAGTCGTATCCGTTATTAGCCAGCCAGCTCATCATTTCGCCGTTGAACTTCCCAATGCCGGTGGGTTCCGGTGCGTAGTTCCCTCCTATCAGCAATAATCTTTTAGTCATGTTCTTCATTTTTCATCACCCGTTCCCTGACGGCCGCGGCGGGATTGCCGGCGTACACGCGCCAGGGTTCAAGTTTCTTTGTAGCCACGGAATTCACCGTGAGTATGGCATGCGATCCGCAGCGCACACCGGGGCAAACCACCGATTGCGCGCCGATCCATACCCCGTCTTCCAGCGTAATGCCGCCGAGGCGGTACGGAAAATCGCTGCGCGTGTAATCATGGTTGCCGGTGAGCAGCAGCGCGCCCTGTGAGAGGCATACGTTGTCGCCGATCGTTACGTTTTCCAGGTTATCGATCCATACGCTTTCACCGATCCAGCAATGATCGCCGATGCTCAGGCGCCAGGGGTTCTTTATCCTTACTTTCGTTTTGATCACAAGCCCCTTCCCTACTTTCGCACCGAAAAGCCGCAGCAGCCCGCTTTTCAGGCCGTAAGGCCAGGGGAAGGCGCTGTTCAGCACGTAGTAGTTGACAAAATACCAGGCGAGCACTTTCCATTTCGGGCCGGCCACATAGTCGCCGGTGCGGAAGCTGGACAAATCCGTTTTCACTTTCTTATGCCCCGGATGAACTCCATTGTCGACCTGTTTTGTCAATGGCTGGATGAAGTCTTGCATACTTTTCGGTTTTTCAGATGGCAATGTTATAATCGGTCAGCAGTATTTCTTTCAACCGTTCCTTGCTGGTATTCCCTTCCAGCTTCTGTTCAAATTCCTTCACGTTCACATCTACCAGCAAACGGTACCAGTACCCCTGCATAAAATGGAAGATGAAGCCGCGGTACCCGTCCATAAAGCCGAAGCGGACGAAGTAGCGGAAGCAGAAGTACATGAAGGCCCGCGCTCCCGGCGGAATGGAGGCGTAGACCTTTTCTTTCAGGAAACGCTTGCGTTTTGCCTGTGAGCTGCCGGCCTGCAGCAGCCGCTGGTCGCCTTCCATAAAGCCGTACTTGATGTTCAGGAGGTCTATCATTTCGCGGATGGCGTAGTTGTTATGCTTATTCACCCACCAGTGGATCGAATTCAGATTGTAGTCCACGATATGTTCCCTGAACATGATCGTTTCGCCTTCAGACACTACGATGTGCTCATCCATCCAGCGCTGCTCGATGCTGCCTTTGGCGTTGCGCCAGATGCGCATGAGCGTGTGCGGGTAGAAGCCGCCGTAGCGTATCCATTTGCCTTTGAACAATACTTTCCGGCGGATGTAAATGCCGCTTACCTGCCCGGGAATACTGCCCATTCTTTCCCTGATCTCCTTTACCAGTCCGGGTTCCAGGTACTCGTCCGCATCCATGCGCATGATCCAGGGCGTGGTGATGCCGCAGTTGTCAAGCGCCCACTGGAACTGGTCCGCGTGATTGAGCCATTTCCGCTGGAAGATCTTTGCGCCGTATTCCTCTGCAATGGCGAGCGTATCATCTGTGGAATAGGCGTCGATCACATACAGCTCATCCGTGATCTGCCGCATGCTTTCCAGGCAGCGGCGGATGTGTTTTGATTCGTTGAAAGTGAGGATGATGACTGCTATTTTGTTCATCTTTTTACTTTGATGTCGTTAACGTTCTGGTACATGTCCGCATAATCCGTTGCCAGTTTGGATTCATTGAAATCCTGCCGGATGACCTCCACGGCTTCCGTGCGGATGCGGCGGCGCTCGTCGCGCGCGAGCCAGGCTTGCCGCAGCTTTTCCCTGACCTCTTCTACATCGCTGATGCCGGTCACCCAACCCAGCCCTTTCTCCTGCACGTACTTCGCGAGGCCCACGTGCTCGCTGACCAGCACGGGTGTGCCTACGGACAAGGATTCTATCACTACCACCGCAAAATTTTCGTTGTGCGAGGTGAGCGCAAACAGGTCGGATTCGGCGAAGAAGCTGAACTTCTCTACACTGCCTTTCCATCCTACCCATTCCACTTTATCTTCCATTCCGTTATCCCTGATGATGCCTTTCAGGTATGCCACATAAGCATCTTCACCCGAACCGGCGATGCGCAGCCGGTAATTGAAGTCCACTTTCGCGAGGGCATGCAGCAGGATGTCCAGCCCCTTCTTCGGGTCTACCCGGGAAAGGAAACTGATCGTGAAAATGCCGTCGTCCTTTCCATTTATTTTTTCTTCGGGGAGATATGGAAGGTCAACGATATTATAGATCAGGCCGCCGCGCCAGGTGTTGTTCAGCCGCATGCAATCATTCCATTCCACCTGCGAGGTAACATGCAGGTAGGTTTTGGAGAGCAGGTATCTGCCGATCACATTGTGCAGCACCTTTTTCTTCAGCTGGTTTTTACTGTTGAAAATATACTCGCAGAGCATGCCGCGGGGGCTCAGCACCGGCTTGACGCCTTTCATGGTGCAAATGAGCGATGCGCCCATGATGAGAAAGTTCCACCAGGAATGGATGTGCACGGCGTCATAGCGGTCTACGGTGGACCAGGTTTCTTTCCACAGCGAGGGAGATACATGCGTATGATCTTTCGTGATGCGTTTGAAGAACCTTACCTGTACGCCGTCCATCATCACCGGTTCATTCAGCGGCATGTCCAGCTCCGTTTTGCCGTTGGCCGTAGTGGTGTACACGGTCACCGAATGGCCGATCTGCACCAGGCTTTCAGCCAGACGGGCAACGGAAACGATGGGGCCGCCATAGATATACGCGGGTTTATACGAAGGGACTATAAAAAGGATGTTCATGCTTTTTAGAATTTCGTGCCTTTATAGGTTAGTTTTTTGTAGATGCCGCGGGCGTTTATCACTTTGGTGATCATTTCGTAGAAGTACCGGGCGATGTTACTATCTCCGAGGTCGAGGTCTTTTCTCATGCGCTGGTTCTCCGCCGTCATCCGGTCGGTGACGGACACGGAAAAGGAGTTGCCGTGCATCCTGTATTCACCGAGGGGGTGCGGGATATAGCCTTTCTTCACGGAGGGATCGAGGCATATGGAAAGGAGGAATTTGGAATCCGCGGAGTATTTCAGGGATTTGTCGAAACCGCCTTTCCGGTCGTAGATCTCGCGCGTCCAGAAGGAGCTTTGTTGTGCGAAGGGTACGCGGCGCAGATTGCGGATGGCCTGGTGGCTGAGGTTCACGCCTTTGTAAGTGTATGCGATAGCGCCGGTTTCGGAGATGTAGTTCACATCTCCGAATACGATATCGTAATTCCCTTTTTCAAATTTCGTCACCACTTTTTCCAGCGTGTACGGCAGCAGGCGGTCGTCCGCATTAATGTAACAAAGGTATTTTCCGCTGGCGCGGTCTAGTCCTTTGCGCAGTGCGTCGTACATGCCTTCATCTTTTTCGGACAGCAGGATGTCTACCGGCTGCGGATGATTCTTTACCACTTCCAGCGTGTTGTCTTTAGACAGACCGTCCACCACGATCAGCTCAAAGTCGCGGAAAGTCTGCCGCTGGATGCTGTCCAGCGTATCTTTAATATATTCTTCACCGTTATATACCGGTACGATAATGGATATGATCTTCGCCATATTATTTTCTGAATTTTTTAATAACGGCGGGGTTCCCTGCAACGATGGCATATTCCGGAACATCCTTCGTTACAACGGAACCCGCGCCGATGATGGAGTGTGAGCCTATCTTGATTCCCGGCAGGATGATGGCGCGCGTGCCGATCCAGACATCATCGCCGATCACGACCGGCTTGCGCTGCGTGGCGCCCTGCTCCCGCATGGGAATATCTGTCCGTTCAAAATTGTGGCTGCCGGAAAGAATGGTCACTTCCGGGCCGAACATTACATCGTTTCCGATGATGGTGTCATTCCCGATCCAGCCGCCGGTATTCAGACCGGTGAATGAACCGATCACAATGTTGGCGCCGCTGCCGAAACGGGTATTGCGGCCTACCTTGATATTTTCGCCCGCTTTCAGAAAGATCTTCGAGGCCAGCCAGGTGCGGAACGACAGGCAAAGGCCGCCGATCGGCCGCGGCGGATCGGGCAGCCAGATGGCCACGCTGTAGTAGAGGTACAACAGAATGCTTTTCTTCAGCGAGATGTTGGAGCGTTTCAGGAAGTACAGGGGATTGTCCCGGTACATCTTCACCTTGCCTGTTTTGGCATCCGTTTTTTCTTCAAATAGTTGTTCGGTGATCATGTTATATCGGGTTGAGTTCAGGTATGTTCATTTCTTCGGCCTGCTGGGAAACAGAGCCTGTCAGTTCGTAATAGGTGGTCATCACAATGGCTGCGATGGCGGGAATATTGAAGCGTAAATGTTGTATCGGCGAGAAAAGGAACGTCCATATCAACCCGATCACCATCAACACCAGCACAGGATACAGTTGCAGCTCCTGGCCGTTCCGCACGATGTACAACCCCATCTTCATCAGGAAAAAGAACAGGCAGACAACAGCGATAAATCCACCCAAACCCGCATTCACCCAGGCTCCCATCACCACCGAGTGGCTGGGTATCAGCCGGTCTTTCTCATATGCCTTCATCACATTCATATCCTCATCATGATAAGCCAGCAGGATCATGTAATACTTCAGCGTTTTGTCCACCGCCCAGGAACCGTGCCCGAACAGCGGCGCGTCCGCAA
The DNA here is from genome assembly GCF_007992715.1 of Chitinophaga cymbidii. Classification (GTDB taxonomy): domain Bacteria; phylum Bacteroidota; class Bacteroidia; order Chitinophagales; family Chitinophagaceae; genus Chitinophaga; species Chitinophaga cymbidii. The sequence continues at coordinate 2,155,667 of NZ_BKAU01000001.1, read as the reverse complement.
TGGCGGTGGCGGCGGCGAAGGTTTCGGCGCGGCCCGTCATCAGCAGCCCGAGGGGATTGTATGGATTGTCCAGCCGCGCGATCTGGGCTTTGGAATGTTCCCCGCCTATTTCATCGTTCATCACCGCGTTCACATAAAAAACATACGCTACCTGGAAGAGCGCGGCGAAGATGACGGCGAAAAATGCGATGCGGCGCCCGGAGATCGTGGCTTTCGTATTCATGAACCAGATGATCACGGCGGAAAGGAAGAAGATCACGCCGGTAGACCGGGTGTCTGACGCAAAGCAGAGCAGGCTGTAGGCGATCATTACCGTCATCACCAGTTTCAGTTCATTGCGCGCGTACAGCCAGAAAATAATGAGATATACGGTATAGGACAGGATCGGGGCGATCTTGAACTTGAAATAACTCATGTCCGAATCCACGATCTCGTCCGTATAAATGATGTTGCGCAGAATGGTCAGGCCGATGAAAAGCAGGATGGTAGACTGATCGTTCAGCGTTTTGAAAAGGAAGACGATGGACAGCATGGAGATGATGGTGGCGGCCCATCCCCGCATGAAGTTCTGCGGCGAGGCGCCTACTACCAGCACGTCTGTAATGATCTGGAAAACGAGCAGCATGAGCAAAGCCGCCAGCGCCTTTTTCAGGTACGGATATTCTTTCAGGTCCGTCTGCCGGAACACGAAAGGCGCCGCCAGCAGTACCACCACTTCGTTCAGCCGCAGCTGCCCGACCACGTTCACATCGATGGTGCTGAGCAATGTATACAGCAGCACGCCGATCTTCTTATACATGTTAGACATGCGCTACCTTTTGTTTGTCGTACACGAATTGCAGGATGCTTTCCAGCCGCTGCCGGTTCACGTCCGCACTGTATTCCTTCATAAAATCCTCCCGCAATGCCGCGCCGGTATGGCCGTCGTCGTGAAAGGACTGCAGGGTTTGTTTAAATGCCCTGCCGGTGTCCGCAATGATAAAATGACTGCTTTGCACCCCCTCCACGCCTTTTGACGTGGCGATCACGGGCGTCCGCAGGGCCATGGCCTCCAGGCATTTCAGCCGGGTGCCGCTGCCGTGCAGCAGCGGTATGATCACCGCGGCGGCTTTTGCGATGTAAGGCTTCATGTCTTCCACCTTACCGATACCGGTGATATTTTTCCATTTTGATTTGCCGGTAAAGCGTATCAGCGTTTCTTTCGACTGCCGCCCTACCAGCCACAGCTCGAACTTTTCCGCCAGCGCATCGTCCCACACCTCGTCCATGAACCACTTCAGTCCCTGGTTGTTCATGAACATGCCGAAGTTAGCCGTCATCACCAGCAGGCGGGGATCTCTCTGCTCCTGCACATTGTATTCGCGCTCATCGAGGAAGTTGGGCACTACAAATACTTTCTCCGGATCGATGAAACCGGTATGATAGGCTTTGTCGTGCTCGCTGACCACCAGCACAGCGGCGGCCTGCCGGAAATACCTGCGTTCATGCATTTTCTCCAATGCCACAAGCTGCGAGCGGCGGAGCTTCTGCATGAAATTATGCGCGGGCACCTGCAACGTGTGCATGGCCTGCGCGTTGTGCGTACCGAGGATCACGGGTATGCCGCGGTCCGCGAAGAACCGCATGTACTGGCCGATGAAGCCATAATCCAGGAAGGCCACATCTATTTTGTAGTTGGTGCAAACGGTCTTGAATAAACGAAGCACTTCGCCGGACTGCTGGAAGTAGTGTTTGCCGGTAATGCGGTCCATCATGCCGAGCGGCAGCTTGCGGTGCGTGAGAAATTCCACGCCTTCGATCCGGTACTGCCGGAGGTCTGCCTGCTCCTCGTTGCGGATGATGGCAAACACCTGGTGGCCCAGCTCGGCCAGCGCTTTCAGGAGGTAGTAGCTCCGGATCTTTTCGCCGCCGTTCTGCGGAAAGGGCGATATGGTGGTGAAGAACAGGATATTCATGACACCAGCAGATTACTGTGTTGATGTTCCAGTGCCGATTCAATGCCGGCCATCATCTCCACATATTCATGATAATATGCCGCGCTGAAGGCAAGGCAACGCTGCCTGTCGAACCGCACGATGCGGTCCAGCACCTGCGCGGGACTTACTTTTTCGGGGGAATACCCCAGCACGGAGCAGCGGTTTTCGAGGAAGCCCGCTTTGTCCAGGATGTGATAGATCTTGCTGGAATCCTTGTTCACGAAAAAGCGGTACTTCACAATACCGTAGTTATCGAAGCTGAAGAACGGCACGCCGTTGTGCAGCGAAACGATGATCGGGTGCATGTTGTGGCCGATATAGCCACCGGAGTGACGGATGAGGGAATACCATTCCAGCGGATCGATGGGTATCCTGATATTGATATCAAGACCGTAATCCGCGAATCCTTCAGGATAGGTAAGCCCCACCAGCGTATATCCTTCCGCCTCCGCCAGTCTTCTGAAAGTGCGCATCCATTCGTCCGGCACGCTTTTTTTCTTGAAGCTGATGAGCAAATATTTTTCGGGCAGGTTGAACCGTTCGATCAGCTGTTTGCTGTACAGCGATTCATCTATATTATGATTGAAGGCGAAAACGGGATCGGGCGTTACCGGCGGGATGACCGCGCCGCGGGTCACATATTTTACCAGGCCCTGCGTCCACTTGTCGCGCACGGAGATGTAGGAAAAATAATCCAGGTTAGTGCGCATGCCCTGCTTCTTCTCTTCTTCGAAGAGCTTGTAAGGCGCGTTCTGCGAGGAGGCGGACATGATGGCGAGCGGAACGGGTTCTTTCAGCAACGGGAAGAAGCTGCCCCAGAAAGGGTTCGGGAACATGCGGTCGCTGGTGGGCGGCTTCACGTTGCGGGAAAGGTAGAGGCGCTGCTTCAGGGGCACCGGGCGGTGTTGCATCACAGCGTCGCTGCCGGTTATGATGCCTTTGATGTTATATTTCTCGATGGCATCGGCAATATCCTGGTCCGTGCGGCACAGCGCCGTTGCCGGCAGATGCATGTCCTGCACGGCATGATGCGCCTCCGCCTGTTCCACGGGCACCGCGTTCAGATATTGTTTCTCCAGGTCAAAGGGTATCCAGTTAATGAAAATGGGATCATATCCCTGCTTGCGGAGATATCCGGCAGTGGACATGGCCTGCAGGTTCGCGCCGAAGTTATAAACGGAGCGGTAGGTAAGGATGCCTATTCTTTTGTAATCTCTCATGATACAACTTTTACGATTTTATCCACCTTGTAACGCGGTGAACTTGCAATGGAAAGTTTGCCGGGAACGTGGCCGCAGCCAATGAGCATGGATACCACTTCCGAATCCGGGATGCCGCACAGCGCGCGGAGCTTTTTATCATCTTCTTTCGATACGCGCACATATGCCAGCGATACCGCGCCGATGCGGTAATAGTGCAGGCCGTACAGCAGGCTCATGGCGTACATGCCGGAGTTGAGGAACGCTTCGTTCCTTTCCGTAAAACCATTGAACACGCCTATCTCCGCCGTGAGCACGATCACTTTGTCGATCATCTGCCCGAAACCGCGGTTGCCTTTCTGGCTTTCCAGCAGCCATTGTATGTTGGCCTTGTTCTCGAGGATGTACACGCGGTTGGGCTGGCGGTTGCAGGAGGAAGGGCTTTTCTGCGCGATCTCCACCGCTTTGAGGATCAGGTTGCGGTCTACCGGCTTATCGATGAAGTTGCGGATGCTGTGACGGGAAAAAGCAAAATCCCGGAAGGAGCTGTCCGCATGCTTGAAATATTCATCGTTGTCACATCCCAGTTGGGAACAGGTATCCACCACCTTCGTTCTTTCGCTCAGCGTTTTGATCTTGTTCACCAGCACGGGATCGAGCGCGAATTGCAGATCGTGGTGCACGCGGACATATTCGTTCAGCAGCTTCACGGCGTGCAGAAAGTGGTCGTCCTGCTGGTTGCACTGTTTATCGATATAAGTATTACAAAGACCGATCAACGTATGCAGCGCGTCCTTTCCGAAGCCGGCGCGCATGTCCGGCATGGTCAGTCCTTTTTCTATGATATGATAGGTGACAATGATCTTGCCCAGCAATATTTTTTCTTTGTTGGGGGACAAATAGCCGTTGGCGTATTTTTTATACCGCCTGATATCCTCCCAATAATAATTGAGCGAATACATGTAATATTTCAGATCTCCGGGAATCATCCGGCCCACCAGGTTTCTCACCGACATAAAAGGTATTTTCAGGTTTTAAACAGGTTTCAGTCTTGTACTTACTTTTGTGATCGCCTTTTCCAGCATTTCTTCCAGCTTTTCATGCTCGTAAGACGTTAGTCCCAGGTATTTAATGCAGAGGATGACGGAAAGCGAGCTGATGATGCCCGTGAGCAGCAGCCGGAAGAACCCTTCATCCATGAATAAAGATGGAATAACCGCAATACCTGCCGCTACGGTCACCGGCACCAGCGCCTGCCATATCACTTTAAAAAGATAGTCGCTGATCTGCAACCCCGTCAGCCGCCTTGCCGCCAGCGCCCTGAACCCGCAGGAAATGACCTCCACGAAAATGGCGAACACCATTACGGTAAAAGGCGGAAAGCCCGCGCGCAACAGCAGCCAGGAGCCCGGCAGGTTCAGCAGCAGCAGGATGCTGATGATCACCTGGTATTTTTTGATCCGGCCAACGGCATGTACGGCGATCTGTAAGCCGGAAGACAGCTGGTTGATCAGCGAAGCGATAATGATCAGCCGGCAGAAGACAACGGTGTGTTCCGGGATGTTGTGCAGCCAGAGCTTCAGGACGAACGGCATTTCGATAATCGCGGGAATGGCAAAGAAAGCAAGCAGGAAAAACGAAAACTTGCAGGCCATCATCGCCAGCTGTATCATCCGCCGGCGGTTGCCGCTGCCTTCGCTTTTTACGATCTGCGGGTTCAGTGATTGCAGCATGGTCACCGAGAAGTATGTTAGTTGTGCGTTGATCTGGTTGGCGATACCAAATGCTGCATTGATCACTGCCCCGAAGAATACATTTAATATAACGGCTACGCCCTGGCTTTTAGCGATCACGCCGGATGCTCCGATAGTGGACCAGCCGGCGTAGGCGAACATTTCTTTTATCAGACCCTTGTCCAGCGCATGCCTTCGTATCCGGCTCTCATCGTACTTCCTGGCGCAGTAGATCCGCTTCACGATCAGCAGCAGCACCGCCAGTATGGCGAGCGCCCCGCCGTAAAAAATGAGCCGGTCGCTGAAAGCATAAGGGAGGTAGATGGCAAGACTCAGTTTCGCGACCGACTCAATGATCCCCAGCACCGCTACGAAGAGCATGTTTTCGTTTGTGTTGATAATGGCATCGTAAGGCACGGAAGCGATCGTAAAAAAAGCAGTGACCACCATGAAATGGAAAATGCTTTTCGCCGCATGCAAACGTTCCGGCGGAATGCTCAGCACGTTGCCGAAGAGGTACATCCCCACTATTTCCAGCAGCAGCACTACCGCTATCCCGATGATGAGATGCAGCAGCACGCTGGAATTAAAGACCTTCTTCAGCTGGTTGCGGTCGCCCGCGCCCAGGGAATAGGACATATACCTTTGCGTAGCCAGCGTCATGGCGCCGTTCAGAAAAGAGAGCAGCGCCACCACGCCGGCCACCAGGTTGAAGATCCCGTAGTCTTCCGCACCGAGCGCATGCAGCACAAGCCGCGTTGCATACAGCGCGATGAACATGGAGACTATCATCTTCCCGTACAAAAATCCGGTATTAAGTACTACTTTATTTGCAGCCTGCATGTATTATCCCATCAGGTGTTCAAACTGAGCAATATCTTTTTTGCGGAACAGCTCTACGTCCATCGCCACCATTTCCTTTACCAGCGCCGGCAGGTCGTACGTTGGTTCCCAGCCGAGCTTTGTTTTGGATTTGGTGGGGTCGCCGATGAGCAGGTCCACTTCCGTAGGCCGGAAATATTTCGGGTCTACCGCTACCACTTCCTTGCCTATGGGCAGGAGATAATCTTTATTGCGGCAGGCGGTCACTACGGCTACTTCATTGACGCCTTCGCCGAGAAATTCCAGCTCAATGCCCAACTCGTCGAACGCCATTCTTACAAAATCACGTACGGGCGTGGTGATGCCGGTGGCGATCACGTAGTCTTCCGGCTCGTCCTGCTGCAGGATGCGCCACATGGCTTCCACGTAATCCTTGGCGTGGCCCCAGTCGCGGCGGGCATCGAGGTTGCCGAGATATAATTTTTCCTGCAGGCCGAGCACGATGGCGGCGGCGGCGCGGGTGATCTTCCGGGTCACGAAGGTTTCGCCGCGGAGCGGGCTTTCGTGGTTGAAGAGGATACCGTTGCAGGCATACATGCCGTATGCTTCGCGGTAGTTCACGGTGATCCAGTAGGCGTACAGTTTTGCCACGGCGTACGGGCTGCGGGGGTAGAACGGTGTTGTTTCCCTTTGCGGCACTTCCTGCACGAGGCCGTAGAGTTCTGAAGTGCTGGCCTGGTACACGCGCGTTTTCTGTTCCATTTTCAGGATGCGCAGCGCTTCGAGGATGCGCAGGGTGCCGATGCCGTCCGCATTCGCGGTGTATTCAGGCGTATCAAAGCTCACGCGCACATGGCTCATGGCGGCGAGATTGTATATTTCGTCCGGTTGGGTTTCCTGTATGATACGGATGAGGTTGGTGCTGTCCGTCATGTCGCCGTAGTGCAGTTTGAAGCGGACATCCTCGCCGTGGGGGTCCTGGTACAGGTGATCGATCCTTTCAGTGTTGATCAGGGAGGCGCGGCGTTTCACGCCATGCACCATGTATCCTTTTTCCAGCAGCAGCTCTGCGAGGTAGGCGCCGTCCTGCCCGTTAACACCAGTAATTAAAGCAACTTTCATGTGGTCATGATTTTAGTAAGTGTATGTTGTGTTGTTCCGATACCGTAGTAGGTAAATCCTTTTTTGTGCAGCATTACATCGTCGTAGATGTTTCTGCCGTCGAAGACTGTTCTGGCTTTGATGCGTTGCCAGTCCGGCAGCCGGAATTCGTTCCATTCCGTTACCAGGGCGATCGCATCCGCGCCGGCGGCGGCATCGTAGAGATCGGTGCACCAGGCCACTTTGTCTGCCAGTATTTTTTTTGCTTCGTGCATGGCAACGGGGTCGAATACACGCACCAGCGCGCCCGCCTGCAGCAGTGCGTCTATCAGCACCAGTGATGGCGCCTCGCGCATGTCGTCCGTATTTGGCTTGAAGGAAAGGCCCCAGATGGCGAAGGTTTTTCCGCGCAGGTCGCCTTCAAAATGCCGGTCGATCTTGTCGAACATCACTTTCTTCTGATCGTCGTTCACGGCTTCCACTGCTTCGAGGATGCGCAGGCTGCGGCCATATTCCATGCCTGTTCTTACCAGCGCTTTCACGTCTTTCGGGAAGCAGGAACCGCCGTACCCGATGCCGGGATAGATGAAGCGGTGGCCGATGCGGGGATCGCTGCCGATGCCTTTGCGTACTTTGTTCACATCGGCGCCGACCAGTTCGCAGAGCCCGGCGATATCGTTCATGAAGGAAATTTTTGTGGCGAGCATGGCGTTGGCCGCGTACTTCGTCATTTCAGCGGAAGCGATGTCCATGAAAATGATGGGGTGGCCGTTCAGCAGAAAAGGATAGTACAGCTGGTCCAGCACTTTCTGCGCGCGTTCGGTGTTCACGCCCACCACGATCCGGTCGGGCTTCATGAAGTCCGCCACAGCGGCACCTTCTTTCAGAAATTCCGGATTGGAGGCTACATCGTAATCGATCAGCGTTCCTCTTTCCAGCATGGCTTCCTTGATGGCGCGGTTCACTTTTACGGCGGTGCCTACGGGCACGGTGCTTTTAGTGACTACCACCAGGTGGCCGGTCATGTGCGTGCCGATCTCTTTTGCTACCTGCAGCACATATTGCAGGTCCGCGCTGCCGTCTTCGCCGGGAGGCGTGCCTACCGCAATGAACGCCACCTCCGCGCCGGGGAGCGCTTCCGTGATATTCGTGCTGAAGGCCAGGCGGCCGTTCTGGTAATTGCGGGTTACCACTTCTTCCAGTCCGGGCTCATAAATGGGCAGGATGCCGTTGCGGAGATTGCTGATCTTTTGCTGGTCCACATCCACGCAAACCACTTCCGTTCCCACTTCCGCGAGGCAGGCGCCTGTTACGAGGCCGACGTATCCTGTTCCTATGACAACTACTTTCATTTGTTCGTAATTGATTTTTCAATGGTCAAATGGAACTTTGTTTCATCTGCTAATAATTGATCTTAAATGGCCAGATGGAACCTGGTTTCATCCGTGTCTGTATGTTTAGTGATGCATGGCATTCATGGAGTGATACTGCCCCTTGAGGAAATCGCCGTAAGCCAGCGCGATGCCGCGTTTCAGGTCTACGCTGTGCTTCCAGCCAAGCGAGTGGATCTTTGAAACATCCATCAGCTTGCGCGGCGTGCCGTCCGGTTTGGAAGTATCGAATTCAATATCTCCTTCGTAGCACACCACTTCTTTCACGATCTCCGCCAGCTCGCGGATGCTCAGGTCTTCGCCGGAACCGATGTTCACCAGCTCGCGGCCATCGTAGTTAAGCATGAGGAACACGCAGGCGTCCGCGAGATCGTCCGAGTACAGGAATTCGCGTTTAGGCTTTCCCGTGCCCCACACGGTGACTACCGGCGTGTTATTTTGCTTGGCTTCATGGAACCGGCGGATCAGCGCAGGCAGCACATGAGAATTTTCGGGATGGTAATTATCGCCGATGCCGTATAGATTGGTAGGCATCACGCTGATGAAGTTGCAGCCATACTGATCGCGGTAAGCTTCGCAGAGCTTGATGCCGGCGATCTTGGCGATAGCGTAGGGCTCGTTGGTGGCTTCAAGCGGACCGGTGAGCAGGTAATCTTCGCGCAGCGGTTGCGGCGCCAGTTTCGGGTAGATGCAGGAGCTGCCGAGGAACATCAGCTTTTTCGCCTGCTGCTGCCATGCGGCATGGATGATGTTGGAAGCGATCATCAGGTTATCGTACAGGAATTCCGCGCGGTAGGTATTGTTGGCGTGAATGCCGCCTACTTTGGCGGCGGCGAGGAAAACGTACTCGGGCCGTTCTTCAGCGAAGAACGACTGTACGTTTTGCTGGTCGCGGAGGTCCAGCTCGCCGGAGGTACGGGTGATGATATGCTGGTATCCCATTGTTTCCAGCTTTCTTTTGATCGCGCCGCCCACCATTCCGCGGTGGCCGGCTATGTAGATCCTGGATTTCAATTCCATTGATGCGGTTTTTAAAGTAATTCCGGGCGGTTTTCTTTTACCCAGTTATGTAGTTGTTTGATCTCCTGTCCTTTTCCCTTTTGCATGATGAGCAGGGCGCCGGGGGTGTCTACCACCACCATGTTGTCTACCCCCACGAGGGCGACGAGTTTTTCCTTGCCGATCACCATGCTGTTGCGGGGATTGCTTTCAATGAATACCGCCTGCTGGTTGCTGTACTGATAGCGTTCCATCAGGGCTTCCGTCAGCGCTTCGTAGCTGCCCACGTCGCTCCACTGCATGGTGCTGGGCACTACTTTTACGCGATGGCTTTTTTCCATCACGGCATAGTCGATGCTGTTGGACGGAATGGCTTCCATGGCGGCGAGTGAAATCCTGCCGGTGCGCACCAGTTCCTCCGCGGCTCTTTGGCTGGCGGCATATATTTCCGGGGCGTATTGTTTCAGCTCGTCGAGCATCACGGAGGCTTTGCTGCAGAAGATGCCGCTGTTCCAGAGGTAGTCGCCGCTTTCGAGCATGCGTACCGCGTTGGCGGCGTCCGGTTTTTCCACGAAGCGGATCACATCATGGCCATCGTAATGGATATAGCCGTACCCTGTTTCCGGGTATGCGGGCCGCAGGCCGATGGTCACCAGGTATCCAGCTTCGGCAAGCTGCCGGGCGGATGCGATGGTAGCCTCATAAATGTCCGGCGTGCCGATGAGGTGATCGGAGGGCGTGATGAGCAGCACTTCTTCCGGTTCCGCGATGAAAGCCGCGAGCGCAATAGCCGCGGCGGTATTGCGACCAACGGGCTCTGCGATCCGGCGCGCGGAAGCGCCGGCGTCCAGCAGCTGTTCCGCGATCACGTCTGCCTGCTGTTCGCTGGCGATGGCCATTACGCCGGAGCAGGCGGCGCTGTTCCGGAGGTATGTCAGTTGCAATAAGCTGCGGCCTTCAAACAGCGGCAATAGCTGCTTGGGCGTGTGCCGGTTGGAAAGCGGCCACAGGCGGGTGCCGGAGCCACCGCAAAGAATAATATGCTGCATGTGTATGCGAGGTTTTTTGATGTTATGCATAGTCCAGCACAGCCACTTCATTGTTGCGCACAGTGGCTATCATGGCGAATCCGAGACTGTTCAGCACAGCCTTTACCTTGTTCTTTCCTACTTCCAGTATCCTGCCGCGCTGGTGCATCAGCGGACCGGCGGTGATCTCCACGAGATCGTTCTGGCGGATAGGGAATTGTTCGAGGGTGGCGCTTTTGTATTCGCGCAGGAAGCGTTTGATGAGGTCGATCTCGTAATCATTGATCACGGCCGGTTTCCCGAGCCAGTAAACAAAGTTGATGATGCCTTCTGTTTCGCGTACCAGGTTCTTCTTGCTTTCAGGGATACGCACGAATACATAGGATTTGAACAGTGGTTCCTGCACCAGCTTGCGGCGGTCGCTCCATTGCCGTTCAACATGGTTAAGCGGACAATAGCTTTCCAACTGCTTGCGGGCGAGCAGATCGGCTACTTTCTTTTCCCATCTTGCTTTGGTATACACTGCATACCAAGCATGCATTTCCTGTTGCATAAGTTTCAATTTTATGGTTAACGGATAGCTGGTTTGGTTTTTCATAACGTGGAATAGTTAAAGGCGGGTGAAGGGAGTTGTGCCGGGTCATTGCACAGCTTCGCCTTCTCAGTCACATGATGAGTTTTTCAATAGCATACATGGTTTCTTTATCATCAGATGTTAAAGATGTTCCGTATAAATTTTTTCGGTTTGCCGTTCTGTTCATCCACATATCCGTAGCCGTGGCCGTAGCCATAACCGGCCACTCCGCGCGGCTTCACACCGTTATATACCAGGTTCAGCTTGCCTGCTTCGCCATTGCGGTACAGCTCGTCTATCAGCTTGAGGTACAGCCTTGGCGTTACCTGGTGACGCATGACGTACAGGCATGCGTCCGTATGCGGCGCCAGCAGGCGGGCGTCCGTAACCAGCCCCACCGGCGCGGTATCTATGATCACATAATCGAACATGGCGCGCAGGTGGCGGATCATTTCTTCCAGCCGTCCGTTGAGGATCAGCTCCGTCGGGTTCGGCGGTATCACGCCCGCGGGCAGCAGGAACAGGTATTCGTTGCCCGGTACGGCGCGGATCACGTCGGAGAGGGAGGACTTGCCGACGAGGTAGTTGGTGATGCCGGGGTCCCGCTGCACGCCGAGCATATTGCTCAGCATCGGCTTGCGCAGGTCAAATTCCAGCAGCACTACTTTTTTGCGCAGCAAAGAGAGACTGGTAGCCAGGTTGAGGGAAATAAAGCTCTTGCCTTCCCCGGAGATGGAGGACGTAACAAGCAGCGTTTTATTATCTCCGTTCAGCCCGATGTAGGAGAGCGAAGTTCTGAGGGAACGGAATTGCTCTGCTACAAGACTGCGTCTGCCATCGGCAATCACTACCGGCTCTTTGCTTTCGTCAAACAAGATCTCCGCAACGATCGGCGCGGAAGTAACTTTTTCTATATCCGCACGGGATGTAACCTCCCGGTTCAGCATATCTTTCAGCGTAATGAAGCCGGCTACAGCCACGATGCCCGCCAGCGCCGCAATACCCATGACCATCATGCGGCGGGGGCTGAATGGCGCGGAGGCGGATTCGGCGGCATCTACGATCCGGCTGTCTGAAATAGCCGCGGCATAAGCCAGCGCCGTTTCTTCCCTTTTCTGTAAGAGGAAGGTGTAGATGTTATTCTTGATCACCTGCTGGCGGCTTACTTCCAGCAAGCCTCTTTCCTTTCCGGGAACAGTGCGCAGCATGCCCATGAAACGGCCGTTGGCGGCTTCCAGCCGTTCGCGGCCCGCCATGATATTGGCGCGCTGGCTGCGGATATTTTCGAGGATGCCGGGCTTCAGCATTTCCGCCTGCTTGTTGAGGCTTTGCATAACCGGACTATTTTCCGCGGTGGTCTTTTTCAGTCTTTCTTTTTCCAGCTCGGTTTCATAGAGCTTGCTCACCAGCTCCAGCAGCACAGGATCGGAGATGCCCATGGTGGCCGGTACTACGTTCACGCCTGCCTCTTTTCCGCTGACATACCGCTCCACGGCGTCCAGCACGGAGAGCTGCATGTTGGCCTCGCTGATCTTGGTATCGTTCTCCTGCACGCTGGTAAGGAACAGTTTGCTTTGCTCGCTCATGTCCACAATACCGGCGCTACTCTTGAAACGTTCCACGTCCTTTTCCACCTGGCTTAGCTCATCTGTTACGATCCGCAGGCGCTCTTCCACGAAAGCCATAGTGCTGGCGGCCAGCCTGTTCTTGTCCGCAACGGCGGCCTTGTTGTATTCCGCGATCAGGTTATTCAGCACATCTTCTCCGCGGGCCGGCACTACATCGCTGTATTCCAGCTTTATCACGGTGGCCAGCTTGGAGATGGGCGTTACTTTCAGGCGGCTTTGTATAGCGGCCATAGTTTGTTTTTCGTTGGTGATGCGCAGGTAGCAGGATTTCTCCGGCACTTCCACGCCCGGCCGCGGAACGATCACCATTTTACCCCAGGGCGTTGCCACGGTATCATTGAGCGGGTAGGCCCTGTTGTTCAGCGTGATCTTGCGGTGCGCGGAATCGTATTGCAGGGATACGATCTCCGGCGCGCTGTTGCGGATGTTCCAGGGTTCCAGGAACTTCATCTGCACGGGTGCGTCTTTGTAAGCGATGATGTCCCGGATATTTCCCTGCTGGAATATCTCGCCGTAGAGGTTCAGGTTACGCACCACATCGCGCGCCAGCGTACGGGAGGTGAGTATCTGTATTTCGTTCTCGATGTTCTTTTTGGAACCAAAGAGGTCCAGCGAGTTGAGTATGTTCGTGTCGTTGAGGTCTTTCGATTCATCTTTCACCAGCAACGATGCGGATATTTTATATACCGGCGTTGCGTAGCGGAGATAAGCGTAGGCGCCTCCGAGGGCGATCGCGATCGCCAGCAGGAACAAAGGCCAGTATGCCAGGTACCGGTACCGGATCAGGGCAAGCAGATCTACCTGCTCCTGGGGTTGTACGCGCTTATGTGAATTTGTCTGCTGCATAAATGGTTTCTTCAATATATGGTTCTTCCTCCCCGGCACATGGTATATGTGTCCAGGTACGGTTTTTCAACAATGTACGTATATCCGTTCTAGTTATTTATCACCAGCCTGTCCAGGATAATGACGAGCAGGGAAAGCCCGCTCAACACTACCGGCAGCACCTGTCTCGATCTTTCAGCACTTGCCACTCTCGATTTATTGGGTTCTACGTATACGATGTCATTGGGTTGCAAAAAATAATATGGCGATGTAAATATTGTCCCTTCGTTCAGATTCAGCCGTTTGATGGTGCGTTCTCCTTCCACTTCCCGGATGAGCATCACGTTGTCTTTTTTCCCATATACGGTAATGTCTCCCGCCATACCTAACGCCTCCAGGATGGAGATCTTCTCGTTCGTCACATTCACCACAGTAGGCTTCGCCACTTCTCCCAATACAGTTACCCTGTAATTGAGGAAACGTACATTCACAACGGGATTTAAAAGTAATTTGCGCACTTCGAACTGGTTGCGCAATGTATCTGTCAGCGCTTTGGTGGTCAGACCTTCCACCTTTATCCGGCCAAATACAGGATACTGTATAAAGCCTTGCTGATCTACCAGGAAGCCCGTTCCTGCCGCTGTACCGCCTGTGCCTGTTGCAGCGCCGCCGGTATTGGCGTTCGGAAGGTTATAGATGACTGCTTCCTGCGGGTTCAAACTACTGACTGTTATCTGCAGTATGTCGTTCTTCTGAATAAGCGGCTCAAAGGCCGTGTTCACCGTTTTCACCGTCGTGTCGTTCACATTGTTGAAATACACGGCGTTCTTTGTACTGACGCAGGAGGTTAAAGTCCCGCCGGTTAAGGTTATCAATATGGTTTTCAAAAAAAGATGTGGTCCCCGCTTCTGTCGCATAAACTCGATTTATTTTAAGCGTGCTACTTTTCATCTTCACACTACAATATTAAATCAAGTCGTGCGCCAACAATACTACTTACTGAAGTATAAAACCACCGATCAACCAAAATGCCTTTACTCATTAAAGTAAGATGCCGCCAGCAGCATATATTTCAGAAAAGGTTATTGGACCAGATCTTTGAGATCAGTTCTGATTTGGATGCCACATTCAGCTTCTGATAGATCTTTTTCAGGTGCTGATTGATCGTAAAAACGGTCACGTACAGTTTCTCCGCCATTTCCTTATAAGTATGGCCTTCCTTCAAAAGTGCGAGCAACTCGTACTCCCGTTTGGTGAGCTTGTCTTTGATACTCTCCAGCGGATCTTTGCTGATGTGATTGATGAGCATGTGCGCCGCTTTGGGAGAAAGGGTGCCTCCCTGGTTCACGGCGTCGAGGATGGAATGATAGATCTCCATGAGCCGGCTGGTTTTAATAATATAACCGCTGGCTCCGTTCATGATGGATTCTATGACATATTGCTGGCCGTCGTGGCCGGACAACACGATGATCTTTGCGTCGGGAAAAGTTTTTTTTAATTCTTCAATTCCCTGGATGCCCGACTCGCCGGGCAGGGAAATATCCAGCAAAATTGCTTTCACATCCGGATCTTTATACGGCAGCGCTTTAAACTCTTCCATGGACCTGCATGCAAAAACAACTTTACACTCCTGAAAATCTTCTAGAAATTCTCTATAGTTATTGAGCTGAAAATGATTGTCTTCAATGATGCCTATAGTAATCATATTATGGTTAACGTTGATATGGTTTTTCTCAAAAGCTATTGCCTAGCTATTAAATACGGTTCCAAGGATTGTGTATTATCAAAGATAAGTCCAAAAATTAAAAGTTCGTTATCGTATAGTTTAATTTATTGATAACTGTTCAATAAACAGCACTATTCGATTAATTATTAATCTAAGTAATAAATTAAAAAAAATTATATTAAGGAAATACATATACTGTTGCTGCAAAAGGGCTTCATAAGAAAATGTTAAAAGTTTTCCACAAAATGCGGCGGGCAATGCTTAACTTCCGTGGAAGAATTTTCGCTGAGATTTATTTTTGCGACGAGAACCATATCTTTTTTTTTGAGGATGAAACCGAACCAGCATATCAGGATCTCCCATTTGTTGAATGGGATAAAAGAACCTGCATTGGTCATCAGCACCGATGAGCAGACCGTATTAAAAGCAAACAAACCCGCACTCGCCATCCTGGGCAATGGCAAAGCATCCAATATTACCGGCAAACCCCTGCAATCCTCTTACCGCGGCAGTTCCCTGCAAAAAGACGACATGCCTGTTCCGCTTCCCGCATCTTTCCTGTTACCGGTGTATCCTGAAGGGCGCAGGCAGCTGATCGATTTCAGGGTGAGCAAAATAAAGATCCACCGCAAAGCCTACTGGCTCGCGATCGGCAGAACGGTGGAAAAACAGCAGACGCTCAAACTGCAGCTGCAACATCTCGAAAAAGAAAAAATGCTGCATGAGATGAAGGTCAGCTTCATGTCTATGGCTTCGCATGAATTCAGAACGCCGCTCACGGCCATCGCTTCGTCCATTGACCTGCTGGAAACAAGGTTGCAGCTGGACAACCAGTTCAGCGAGTTCTACCGGCACAACATCCATAAGATATCGGACGAGATCTTTTCCCTGAACACGATGCTCGATGAAATACTGACGCTGAGCAAGATCGTGTCTAACAATTTCTCGCCACGGCAAACAGCCGTAGACGTTCACAAAGTGATCTCGTCGCTGGAATGCCAGTATTTTTCCAACCGGAAAGACGGGCGTTCGCTTGTCATAAAAGTAGCCGGAAAGCCGCGTAATGTGTTCGTGGACAAGGACCACCTGGCGAAAATATTCAATAACCTGATCGGGAATGCCTTCAAATACTCCGAAAAGAAAAATCCGGCCATCCTGCTTTCCTACCACAAACACAAGCTGGTGGTGAAGGTGCGCGATCATGGCATCGGCATCCCGCAGAAGGACCTTCCGCATCTCTTTACATCTTTTTACCGCGGCAGTAATGTTGACAGCATTGAGGGAACGGGGCTGGGTCTTGCGATTGTCAAAACTTTTGTTGAATCCAATAACGGCACGATTTCAGTAGAAAGCGAGGAACGCAAAGGAACGACATTCACCCTGGCCTTCAGGTATACAGAAGAGGATTAAGGTAGTGGGATTCCAAAGACAAAACAATGAACAGAAAAATATTGCTCATCGAGGACAAGCCTGGCTTATCTGAAACGCTGAAGTCATTGCTGGAGCTGCATCGCTATGATGTGATCACGGCCGTTAACGGCGATGAAGGCGCCAGGCTCGCCCGCAGCCACCGTCCTGATCTGATCATCAGCGACATCTACATGCCGGTGCTGAACGGATACGACATGCTGGAACTTTTCAAAAAAGATGAACAGCTGAAGCACATTCCTGTGATCATGCTGTCTGCCAAAACCGAAATAGACGAGATCAACCTGGCGATGAAAAAAGGCGCGGCGGGTTATGTGACCAAACCGTTCCTTTTCAAAAACCTGCACGCGGTGATCCGGAAGGCATTGAAATCAGTGCCCAGTCATTAATCCGCTTCCCGCCGGTTGAACTGCCATTGCACCCCCAGCATAAAACCCGCGTTGTCGCTGATATCTCCCCAGTCCAGCCCCACACCGCCGGTGAGGGACAAGCCTTTCACGGGCGTCCGGTAATTGACCTGCTGCAAGGCATACCACTGCGTTCTGGCCGGGCTGAACATGCCGCTGTGATAAGTGCCGTGATTCTTCGTGTAAGTCAGCAGCGTTCTGGCGGACACGGAAGCGCCGATGTTATACAGCGCGCCGAGGTGCAAACCTGTTACCCGGTTATTGATAATGTTCCAGCCTCTGCCGCTGATGGAATCTTTCGGCGCATCCCAATCGAACGGCTTTATCTCTTCAAAATATTTACTGCCGCGTTGCCGGTTGATGAACAGCGGCGTGCCCAGTATTCTGTCGTGGTACTCCCAGCCGGTCAGATAGATGCCGTTGTTATAATAGCTTTCGCGGTATTGAATGTGATAGAAGTCGTTCATCTGTTTGGTGTGGATGAACTCCGCGGTCACCTTTTCCAGAACGGGATTTTCTTTCTTGTTGGTATAAACAAAACCAAGCAGCCGGTCGATGTTCCGGAAGTCGATACCCTGACCGGTTTCAAAGGGCGTCTGGTTGAAAAGACGCAGGTGCATGTCATCATTTTCCCAGTCAATGCCGCCTTCCACTACGCCGCGGTGGTCACCGGGACGATTGGGCAGTACTTCGTCGCTATTCACCGTTCCATCGTCCGCCTCTTTTGCAAAGACCACGTTCAGGTAATCTGAAAAATCTGTTTTGATCTTCAGCAGGTCGCTGCGGTTGCCGCCCCATACGGCATAGTGTTGTACGCCGCCGAAGAGCTTCAGCCTGTTCTTGCCCACCCGCAGGTAAAAGGTCTTCTCATGCAAAAAGGCATTTTTGATGTACTGCCTGTTTCCCATCCAGCCGTGGCTGAACTGGCCTTTGAACTGCACCCATCCGTTCGTAAAAGGAATATTCACATAATCCGTCAATGCAATGCTGATCTTGGGGATGGGCATGGCATTGCCGCTCAACCCGAGCGAGCCGCTGGAAAGGTCTTTATCCATCTCCCCGATGATCTCTTCATACCTGCCCGCTCTTAACTCCAACTTCTTATACGCCGCCTTGATATACCCTTCCTGCAACAGCACATCTCCGAAACGGTTGTTATTGTAGAGGCTGAGGCCGTAGCGCAGATGGAAATTTTCTGCGGCGTCCAGCACATGATGGTTGTTGACGCGGATGAATGTGGAGAGATCGGATTTACGGTCGCTGATGGTGCCAAAACGGTTGGACACCAGCCATAGCGGCTGATAATCCCTTGTGGCCAGCGTTGCGTTGGTGCCTACACGCACATCCAGCGAGTCCGCAAACTGCGCCTTCGCTACGGTGGTCAGCAGGAAAAAAGATATGGTCCAAAAAATACCTGCCCGTTTCATCCCGATTGATTTATTCCGGCCGTTTTCCCGGCCGCTTTTCACAACGGCCAACAGGAACACCCGGATAAGTGCAAGTTACCCCCCTTCGCGCGGCGGGGATGATACTTAAACTAGTATAAATCGACTTCCACAGCGGAAAAATGATACTAAAGGGAGGAAGAATAAAGCGTTTTTAATGATTTTAAATAAAATTAAAGCTGAAATATTGCGCCCGTCGAATATTGCTGCTATCTTCCGCTGTTCAAAATTATGTATCCCATGACACGCAAGTTTTTCCGCGGCCTTTGCATGCTGCTCTTTATTGTGCTGGCCGGTTCCCACGTACACGCGCAAAAGAAATATGCGCCGCCATCGTTAAGCAAACCTGATTCCTGGTCCATGATCCTTTTGCCGGACCCGCAGAGTTATGTAAAATTCGAGCGTAACCAGCCGGTGTTCGAGCTGATGACCTGCTGGATCGCTGAAAACATCGATTCACTGCGCATCAAGCTGGTGATGTGCACCGGTGACCTGGTGGAGCAGAACGACATTATCAACCCAGACGGCATCAAGGTGAACCAGCCGAGTAAAAAACAATGGGAATCTGTTGCCCGCTCGTTTTCGCGGCTGGACGGCAAAGTGCCGTACGTGAACGCATCCGGCAACCATGATTATGGCTACCGGAGCGCGGAAGTGAGAAGAACGCAGTACAACACGTATTTCCCGGTGGACAAGAATTTCCTGACCCAGAAAATGATCCGCGACGTGGCGCTCAATGGCGAAGGCATTCCCACCATGGAAAACGCTTCCTTTGAATTCACCTCCCCGCACGGAAAAAAAATACTGGTGCTGAACCTGGAATTTGCGCCCCGCGACACGATCCTCACCTGGGCGAAGGATCTGGTGGACGAGCCGCGCTACAAGGATCACTTCGTGATCGCGCTGACGCATTCCTATATGAACAGCAACAACGAGCACATTAAAGAGGAAAAATACAAACTGAAAGACCGCAATTACGGCGCAGCCATTTTCGAGCGGCTGATCAAACCTTCCAAAAATATCCGCATGGTGTTCGGCGGGCACATCGGCAAACCGGACGATCCCAAAGGGCATATTGCTTTCAGAACGGATGTGAATGCCGGCGGCAAAAAAGTGCAGCAGATGGTGTTCAACGCGCAGGCGCTGGGCGGTGGATGGTATGGAAATGGCGGTGATGGCTGGTTGCGGATATTGGAGTTTACATCCGCCAATACGGTGAAGGTGAAAACTTTCTCGCCGTTGTTTGCGATCTCTCCTACCACGCAGCAGTTTGCCTGGCGGACGGCGGCATATGACGAGTTTGAGTTTTCGCTGGATTAAATTGCGGCGTATGAGGAGTTTGACGTTTCCTCGGATTAAACCGCGGCAGAAAGCATTTTGAGAGGCCTGTAACTGCTTGCCATCAGGTTACCCGGATAAAAAGAGGCTGCCCGTTATTTTGAAATGCGCCTAAAAGTTAGATACTTTTAGGCGCATTTTTTTTTCGCTTTCTGCTATTTATTTCTTTACCTGCTTTAATATCCACTTCACCAGGTCTTCCGCGGCGGCAGGGTTTTCGTAGTCCGGCGTCAGCCTTGTTCCATCTACGTATTCATTGTATAACCAGGGATCGCCTACAGCAAACACCGTTCCCTTCCCCACTTTCGCGACGGCCATGATCACGTCGCCACCCTCGGTGATGGCGGCTTTGGCGGGTGATTTTACTGTCAGTACGCTGATCTCCTTGAGATATGCTTTTTTTATGGAGGGGAAGATGAAATGCCCCGGGGGAATGTGCACGGCGCCCGTAGGTAAATCTTTCCCTTTTACCATGTTCCTGCTTTTATTGGTGAACGTGATACCGAAGCGGCCGGACAATTCCGAAAAGTGTTTCAGTTCTGCGTTGGCGCTGTCGTTCGCCATCAGCACGAGTACGCCGCCAGCTTTGACCCATTTGTAAATGGCCTTGGTATGTGCTTTCTGAATGTAATTCGGATTCGGGTTGTCTTTTTCGTGATCGGGATCTACGATGATGTACACGTCCGCCTGCCGGAGGTTTGCGGTGGTGGGGGCTTCGTACAGCGTGGCGGTATCGGCGCCGTGTTTGAGGAACAGGTCGCCTAACATGGAAAAGCCGCTCATCTCTTTCTCCGCCCATTTATAGTGCCAGGAATGGAGCGCGCCGTCCGCGCCTTTCTTCTGTTCATTATTAAAATAGCTGTCCAGCACAACGGTCTGGGCAGACGCCTGCAGGGAGGCGATCATCAACGTGGTATATAAAACTGCTTTCATGATACAACAAATTACTACAGTTTCGCCGAATATGCAAACGTTTGCAGTAAATCGGATGGAATTGAAGGCTGTAGCTGATTTTCGGGGATTGATGCGGGGGTTGTGCGGGTCAGCGGGTCAGCCAACCCGGGTGCGGCTCGGGTGGTTGCTTCGGATTCTGTTTTCGGTTTACATTCGGATTATGTTTCCGATCTGCGTTCAGATTCTGTTTCCGAATCATTGTTTCCGGCTTACATTCGGATTCTGTTTCCCGATCATGTTTCCGATTTGCGTTCGGATTATGTTTCCGGTCTGCGTTCAGATTCTGTTTCCGGATCACTGTTTCCGGATACACCACACCGTATTACCGGCATCGTCCGCCACCAGCAGCGCGCCGTCTTTCATTTCCGCCACGCCAACCGGCCGGCCGAACACTTCGCTTTTTGCGGAATCCGCAATGAAACCGGTGAGAAAATCTTCCGGTTCACCGGAAGGACGGCCGTTATTGAAAGGCACAAAGATCACTTTATACCCGCTCAGCGAAGCCCTGTTCCAGGAGCCCCGTTGCCCGATGAAAGCGCCGCCCCTGTACTTCGCCGGGAAGCTGCTGCCTTCGTAAAAGGTAAGGCCCAGCGATGCCGTGTGAGCGCCCAGCGCCAGGTCCGGCGTGATGGTGCGCTGCTTCAGTGTGGTATCCGTGCTTTTGATCCGGGGATCTTCATAGCTGCCGAAATAATAGTACGGCCAGCCGTAGAATCCGCCCGGCTGCACGCTCGTCAGATAGTCGGGTACCAGTTCATCGCCCAGCTCATCACGTTCGTTCACAGCGGTGTAGAGCGTACTGGTTCCCGGCGCCCAGTCCATGCCCACAGGGTTCCGCAGCCCGGAGGCGTAAATGCGTTCGCCGGTGCCGTCAGGGTTTACCTCGAGGATGTTGGCGCGGCGCTTCTCGTGGTCCATGCCATTCTCCCCAACATTACTGCCGGAACCGACGGCGATATAGATCTTTGAGTTGTCTTTGTTTGCAATGATATTGCGCGTCCAATGGTTGTTATATCCACCGGCGGGAAGCGATAATATTTGTTTGCCTGTGCTAAGCGCCACAGAGCTTTCGGGCTTGAAAGGAAATACCATCAGGCCGTCCGTATTCGCCACATAGAACTGCTCCCCGATCGCCAGCATGCCGAAAGGCTGTCGCAGGTTTTGCAGGAATATCTTCCGGAACTCCGCATATCCGTCCTGGTTCGCATCGCGGAATAATGTAATGCGGTTGGCGCTATTGCTGTTACCGGATTTGGCTTTGCCCGACAGTACTTCTCCCGCCTTTTTGATCACATTGTTTTCGGTGGATGATTCGGCTACCAGCACATCGCCGTTGGCCAGCACATATATCCAGCGGGGGTTTTCAAGGCTGTCTGCAAACTTGGTGACTACAAATCCCGGAGGCGCCACGGGTGTTTTCCCTTCGGGCCAGCCGAGCACTTTGGAGAAGTTCTTTACGGAAGGTGTTGCATACGGCTGTGGAAGTGAGTCTATCTGAACGATGTTGCCGGTTGAGGCGCCGCCGGCTGCGCTGCTGTCTTCCGCGGTTTTGGTGCGGGATGCGTTATTGCAGGCCGTTACGGCCAGTATTGCGAGAATGGATAAGGGTTGTTTCATAAAACAGGCATTGATGTGATATAGTGTTCACAACTATGCTGCCAGTTTTATTATGAAAGCGGCCTGGGGCCATGCGGACAAATGCCTTGTTCAGGTCATTGCTCAGGATGATGAAATTGTCCTCATGTTGGGGGATTTAACAAGAAGAGCCGTGCCGGTGGAAACGCAGCAATCTTTCTTTCCGGCACAGCTCTTTAAACTTACGCTCCCACTGTATCTTTTATCGCCATGCGGGCTTCCCGTGCAGCATCCACCATATTAGCCAGCGCCGCCTTTGTTTCCGGCCACTTCCGGGTTTTCAGGCCGCAGTCGGGGTTCACCCACAGATTGCGCACCGGCAAACGTTCAGCGGCTTTTTGCAGCAGCGCCAGCATTTCCGCCTGGGTAGGCACCCGCGGCGAATGAATATCGTATACACCGGGACCTATTTCATTCGGGTAGCGGAAATCCGCGAAGGCTTCCAGCAGCTCCATCTGTGAGCGCGAGGTTTCAATGGTGATCACATCCGCATCCATCGCGGCAATATGCCGGATGATGTCGTTGAACTCACTGTAGCACATGTGCGTGTGCACCTGTGTTGCATCTTTCACGCCGGATGCGGCCACCCTGAATGCGCGGACGGCCCATTGGAGGTATTGCTCGCGGTCTGCTTTCCGCAGGGGCAAGCCTTCCCGGATGGCGGGTTCATCTATCTGGATGATGCCGATGCCGGCTTTCTCCAGCGCCACAACCTCGTCGCGGATAGCCAGCGCTATCTGGTAGGTGGTCACGGAGCGCGGCTGGTCGTCCCGCACGAAAGACCATTGCAGGATGGTCACGGGACCGGTGAGCATGGCTTTCATGGGTAGTTGGGTTTGTGATTGCGCGTACTTCGTCCACTTCACGGTCATGTCCGCGGGACGGCTGACATCGCCATAGATCACCGGCGGTTTCACGCAACGGCTGCCATAGCTCTGCACCCAACCGTTACGGGTAAACGCAAATCCATCCAGCCGTTCACCAAAATATTCCACCATATCGTTCCGCTCAAATTCCCCATGCACCAAAACATCCAGACCGATCTCTTCCTGCCAGCGTATGGCCGACACCGTTGCCTCCGCAATTTTCTCATCGTAGGCTTCCGGTGTGATACTTCCTTTGCGCAGTTGCGCGCGCAGCTGGCGGATGTCGTCTGTTTGCGGGAAAGAGCCGATGGTAGTGGTAGGGAACAACGGCAGTCTGAACCGCGCTGTCTGTACCGCCTGCCTTTGCGGGAAGGGGCTTTGGCGCGTTGCATCCGCGTCGGTGATGGCGGCGGTGCGTTGCTTTACTTCCTGTTTGTGGATACGCGGCGATGTGCGGCGGGAAAGGATGGCGGACCGGTTGGCTTCCAGCAAAGCGGTGTTACCCTGCAGGATGGCATCCAGCTCCTGCACTTCCTGTAATTTCTGCCGGGCGAATGCCATCCACGAACGCATTTCCGGATCAAGCTCCGTTTCCAGTTCCAGGTCCGCGGGCGTGTGCAGCAGCGAGCATCCCGGCGCGATCATCACGCGGGCTTCTCCGAGCGCTGCCACCGCTTTCCGGAGAAATGCCAGTGAGGTTTCATAATCGTTCTTCCAGATATTCCTTCCGTCCACTACGCCGAGCGACAGAGAGGTCTTCGGCGGCAGCGCCTGCAACACTTTTTCCAGCTGCTGCGGCGCGCGCGTAAGGTCGATGTGCAGGCAGCAGACAGGCAGACCGGCGGCGAGAGCAGTGTTTTCTTTCAGCCCTTCGAAGTAAGTGGCTACGATCAGCTTCAGTCCCTTGCATTTACGGGCGATCTCTTCATAAGCCGTGCGGTAAGCGGCTGCTTCCTCTTCCGTGAGGTCGGTTGCCAGGAAAGGCTCATCAAGCTGCACCCATACAGCGCCCTGCGCCTGCAGCTTTTGCAGCACTTCGATGTATACGGGCAGCAGCCTGTTCAGCAGCGCGATACGATGAAACCCGCTGCCCTTTTCTTTTCCGAGCAGGAGATAAGACACTGGGCCGATCAGCACCGGCTTCGGAACAGTGCCGGTAAAATGGCGCGCGGCGTCAAAGGCGTTGAATACCTTGTTGGAGAACAGGCGGAACTGTTGCTGTGCGGTAAACTCGGGAACGATGTAATGATAGTTCGTGTCGAACCACTTGGTCATTTCCATGGCCGTGATGTCCAGTCCATGTTGCTGATACCCGCGCGCCATGGCGAAATACAGATCGATCTCCGCATTGCTGTCCACGTCTGTTACAACAGGCGCATAACGTTCGGGCACGGCGCCGAGGAGCAGGCTCATGTCCAGCACCTGGTCATAAAAGCTGAAATCATTACAAGGGATGAGGTCCATACCAGCGTCCTGCTGGATCTTCCAGTGTTCTTCCTGCAGCCGTTTGGCGGCCAAAAATAATTCACTGCGGCCGATCTGGCCCTGCCAGTACTGTTCGCAAGCTGTCTTGAGCTGGCGGCGGCTTCCCATCCTGGGATAGCCAAGGTTGTGTTTGAGCATACGCATAAAACTTTTAAAACATTAATGTGCATTAATGCTCCTTACAGTTTCCGGTACGCTTTCAGGAATTGTGTAGAAGGTGAGGAATGAAAAGACAGGGCACACCTGTCCCTTCCCGACTACTGCTTCAAATCGCGAAAGCATTTGTCTTATACAGCGGGCAAGTATCCTGGCTTGTAACATTATTACCGTCCTTCTCATCCTGTTCAGGTCAGGACAATGGACAATACCGGCAATAATTCAGGTAGTTACTTACAGTTGCGCGACAGCCCGTGATTTGCACACGGTTCCTTATTAAAGGCGACTTTCATCGCCTGCCACGCTGTAGAAAGAAAGAAATAAGTAAAGAACTCGGAGCAAAGATAGGAAGCTGCCGGATCTTTTCCATATTTTGTTAAGTGAGGGTTAAATACATGAAACAAAACCCTGATCTTGTTAAGCATGATTAACAACATGATTTTGGCATAGTATATGCAAATATCTTCGCAGCAAAATGCATTTTGCATAGGAGACCTAACAATTTTTTGAACATCCTGAAATAACCTATGGCCATGTATATCCCGTATTATATTAACCTAACGGAGACATACACACGCTACACCTCGGGAGAGTAATAATATTAAACATATCCGGAAGCACCACGAATGCCGCTGATCAGCAGCCGGCGATATGTGTGCCATGCCAACGGAAACTGAAGAATTTGTATATGAACAGGATACTTGTTGTAGAAGACGACCTGCTGATGCTTCGGGTGATTGAAATGATACTCAGGAGGGAGGGATACGAAGCGGATACGGTAATGAACGGGAAAGAAGCCGCGTTGAGTCTTAAAATGAATACATACGATCTTATGCTGATCGACCTGAAGCTGCCTTTCCTGGATTTGAAGGAGATGGTGGAGCAGCTCCGCGCCAGTCAGTCCGCGCGTTATTTCCCCGTATTGGTGATACTGATCTCGTCATTCCTGGAAAGCAGCGTCAGCAGCTGGTTCGGGATCGATGCGGACGAGTTTGTGCACAAGCCTGTTTCCCCGTACGACCTCGCCGGAAAGGTGAACCGCCTGTTGGGATACGGGCGGGTAGAGGTATAATGCCGGCCTTCCATCTGTTGTAAGTTACCCCGCTTTAATGTCTATCTTTACGGAAATGTGTATACATGGAACCATTCACCGTCTTTGTCAACGACCGGGCTTATGAAGTTACCCCTTACGTGAAAGGCTATACGGTTTCCCTACAGGTGACGGCGGAAGATAGCATGATATTTTTTGAGCTGGATGAAGAGGACCAGCTAAGGGCGCGCACTTCGGGCGAGCCGGTGAATCCCGGGCTGGTGGAGCAGCTGGCGGAGGCGATCACACGGCATTTTTCGAAATGATATGGATGCTTATGCGATTTCCTGCGGCTGATGCTGGCCCTGCAGGTATTTTTTCACCAGCTCGTACAGGCGGTCGAAGTTCACAGGTTTTGTAAGGTATTCGTTGACGCCGGCTGACAGCGCGGCTTCCTGCTGCTCGCTGAAGGCGTCCGCCGATACGGCGATCACGGGAATGTGCCGCAGCAGCGGGTCCTGGCGGATCATACGCAGGGTATCATAACCATCCAGCCGGGGCATGTGCATATCCATAATGATGAGGTCCGGCATGCATTGATGCGTTTTGCGGAGGCCGTCTTCCCCGTTGGCGGCGATCGTGATCTGCAGGCCGATATTGATAAAGAACCGGTCCATGATCATCTGGTTCACTTCACTGTCTTCCATCAGCAGCACTTTCTTCCCGGCGGGTATGCTGGCATACCTTTTCCTGTCTGCTTCCTGTTGCTCCAGCTGTCCCCCGCTTTCTTTCCGCAAAGGAAGGATAACGGTAAACACGGCGCCTTCTCCCGGCTTGCTCTGCACGTGGATGCTGCCGTCCATCAGCGCCGCGAGCCGGCGTGAAATGGCGAGGCCGAGGCCCGTGCCGCCAAACCTGCGGTAAACGGACTGGTCCGCCTGCTCGAACGGCTGGAAGATCACCGGCAGCTTTTCTCCCGGGATGCCCATCCCCTCGTCCGCCACACAGATGCTCCACTGATCCGGTTCCTGGCAGCCGAAATACAGGCTTACTTTTTTTCCCGCGGGCGTAAATTTGATGGCGTTGGTAAGCAGGTTATTCAATATCTGCGCCAGGTGCAGCCGGTCCCCCAGAATATATCCGGGCAGTTTCGGATCGATCTTCCATTGCAGGCTCACGCCTTTTATCCGGGCGGCATTCTGATAGATGTTCACGGCGCCGCGTACCCAATCCCGGAGCTGGAAAGATTCCAGCTGCAGGTCTTCCGTACGGCCCGCTTCTATCTTCGCAAGCTCCAGTACATTATTGATGATCTCCATCAAACTCTGACTGCCGGCGTGGATGTTCTCGATATAATTTACCACGCTGCGCGGTATCTTGTTTTTATTACCGGGATCGTTCAGCAGCAGGTAGCTGATGCCGGTGATGGCGTTCAGCGGATTGCGGATCTCGTGGCTGATCTCGCGCAGGAAAGCGGATTTGGCGAGATTGGCCTGTTCCGCTTCTTCTTTCGCCCTGATAAGATTGCACTTCAGTTCCTCGAGTTCTTCTACATGCTGTTCCAGCTGCAGGTCTTTCAGCAGCAGCTCGTCGTGGCTGCTCTGCAGGTCACGCAGAATGCCTTCCACCATGCTTCTGTTCTCGTTGATCTCGAAGGTGCGCTGCTCTACTTCCTTTTCGAGGGTCTGGTTATAGTTTTCCAGCTTGTGGTACGCTACGTGCAGTTCCGCTTCCTTGAATGCGATCTTGTCGTGGCTCTGCTTCAGCGCATCGTTGCGCACGTGCAGCGTCCGGAGCAGGTTGCTGAGGTTGCCCTGGTGGAAGCTGATCACGAGGCCCTGGAGGAACACTACCACCGCCATGATCAGCCAGCGGAAAAAATTGCTTTCTTCCGCGGAGAGCACCATCGGTTCAAATACTTCGTAATAATAATTTGCTTCCAGCGTCACCATGCTAACGATGGGCAGGGCGATACAAACGCAGCGCAATACTTTGTCGTGGCGGGAACACACCAGCAGCGGCACGCATATCAGGAAAAGACCCAGGAAATGCACCTGTGTATTTTCACCGAACATCACGCCGTAATAAAGCATTACGGTGGAGAACACCAGCGTTAGACCGAGCTTGGCCAGGGAATACCATCTTTTTCTGTTTAAAAGCAGGACGCTGAAGAAACCGGCCACAAAAGCCATGGCGGTATAACAAATGATCCATTGACCGGATATAAGGGATAGCATCACCCCGTAAAGGGTGCACAACAGGGCCGTAATAAAACTGAAAGCGTTCACCACCATGATCCTTCTCGCTTCGTCATCTTTCACCGCAGAAGTCAGGCCCGTTTTCTTAATGATATTTAGCCAGTGGCTGATCATCTTTTCAAAACTACCCATTCCAAATGTAAGTCTTTTTCACATACGATCAACTTTTGGAATGGGTGGGTATTTAATCTTAAAATGTTGTTTATTAATTAGTTATATCGAAACGTTGTTTATTTTTCCATCAAAACAGCAACAAACGATTAACAAAGACGGCGTTGGCAAAAAATTAGCCCGATGAAGATCGGGCCATTTGAAATTTACTCTCCAATTTATGATTGAACTTTTACTGGTAATCTCAATGGTAAATGGGCTTTCCGGTGCCCTGCCCGGCCAAGATAATAACACAAAATGGTAAGAATTGTTAAACACTCGTTAACTAAAATTTCAGGGCAGGATAAAACGAACAGGTCCGGGGAGATCCCCAGACCTGTTTAATACGCTCCAATTAACCGATAGCCGTGCTGTTATGCAGTCTTAGCCTGCCAACAGCTTGCTATACGGTTCAAATATAGGCCAGTGACAAGGGCATTGTTGTTAAAAGTATGTTATCGTAAAGTGACAGCAAAGAAAAACCCCGGCAAGGAATTGCCAGGGCTTTACCATTTAACCTAACTATATGCTGTAACAGCAACTAGTATTTTTATGTCTTAAAATGGAGAAAACAGGGAGGGATATACTATTTAGACGGTCTTTTTGCAAAAAGCATGTGCGTGGCACCATCTATTTTTATCACGGCTGCCCGGAAAATGTAAATTTGGGGTATGAACCGCATCGACCGGCTTACCGCCATCCTCATACAGCTACAGGGTAAGAAAATTGTAAAGGCCCAGGAAATTGCAGACCGCTTCGGCATGAGCCTCCGTACCGTGTACCGGGACGTAAAGGCGCTGATGGAGGCCGGCGTGCCGATCGGCGCGGAGGCGGGTACGGGGTATTATATTGTGGACGGCTATCACCTGCCGCCGGTGATGTTCAACCGCACGGAAGCGGCGGCTTTGCTGACCGGGGAAAAGTTGATGGAAAAACATAGCGATCATTCCAACCAGCAACAGTTCAGCAACGCCATGCAAAAGATCAGGGCCGTGCTCCGGGGCAGCGACAAAGATTTCCTGGAATCGCTGGACGGCAATATTGCAGTGTTGCGCAGCAACCGGGGCGAAAGCGAATTTCCGAACAGGTTCCTGAGCGAGATACAGGAGGCCCTGGCCAGGCAGCGCGTTCTATCCATCGAATATTACTCCTTCTACAGCGATTCCACTTCCCGCCGCGATGTGGAGCCCATCGGTATTTTTCATATGAACAGCAGCTGGCACCTGATCGGCTTTTGCAGGTTGCGGCAGGATTACCGCGACTTCCGGGCGGACCGCATTAAAAGCCTCACGCTTACGGAAAATACGTTCGACAAAAGCAGCCGCATCAGCCTGCAGGAATATATCACGCATGAATTTGAATCCGACCCCGACCAGCCGACGCTGGTCAAAGTGCGGTTTACGCATGACCAGGCCCGCTGGATGAAAGAACAGAAATATTATTACGGCATCGTGGAGGAAAAAGTGGAAGAGCAATATGTAGAGATGAGCTTCCTGTATCACCAGCTCGGCCACTTCGCCCGCTGGCTGCTGATGATGGGCAAATGCGCGACCATCGTGGAGCCGGAAGACCTGAAAATACTTGTGCGCAAGCAAATCGCGGAACTGGCGGAGCATCATTGCGAAGTAGTGCTTTCCGCGCAACCGGCGTTACATCGCTGACGGCTGCTGACATAAGGTTGTCAACCTCCCTTCTTTCCTTTGCATAAACTTATACTTTATGCAAAAGACGGACCTTTCCAAAGAACAGAAACATTACTACAAAGCGAAGACCACGCCGGAGCTGGTGACCATTGCCCCGGCGGACTTCCTCACCATTGAAGGCGCCGGCGACCCCAACGGCCCGTTGTTCGCCGCCAAAGTGAAGGCCATCTACACCGTTGCCTACACTGTCAAAAAGATCTTCAGGCTGCAGGGGAACGATTTTAAAGTGCCTGCTTTTGAAGGCTACTGGTGGACGGATAGCGGGAAGCAGGTGATAGACGTTCCCAAAGACGAATGGCGCTGGAAGCTGGTGATGCAGATGCCGGAGTTTGTGACCATTCATGATTGCAGGCAGGCGGTGGCGCTGGCGGGCAATAAAAAAACAGCGCACCTGAACGAGCTGCAGTTCGAGCGGCTGCCGGGTGGCCTGGCGGTGCAGATATTGCATACCGGCCCTTACAGCGGGGAAACCGCGAATATCATGAAGCTCCTGGAATATATCAGGCAACACCATCTTGAAACAAGCGGCCTGCATCACGAAATATATCTTAGCAACGCATTGAGAACGCAGCCGGAAAAGTTGAAAACGATATTGCGGATCGAGGTGAGAAAGAAGTGATCGTTATTTATCATCGCCGCCGATGCCGAGCAGTTCAATGGCCTGGGAGGCGGCGATCTGGCTGGCGTCTTTCTTGTTGAAGGCTTTGCCGGTACAGATCAGCTCACCATTGAGCATGGCGCCGACGGTAAAGATGCGGCGGCCATTGTCCATCTGCTCTTCGATCAGTTCAAATTCCAGCGTTTTGCCATGTTTGTTGGCCCAGCCGTAGAGTTTGTTCTTGTGGTTCATCTCCACCGTTTCCAGGGCTTCCAGATCGATGTACGGAACGAGGATGCGTTTGTGCACGAACTGCTTCGTCTGGTTGTAGCCACGGTCCAGGTACACCGCGCCCACAAGGGCTTCGAGGGTATTGCCGAATATCTGGCTGATCTTGAGAAAGCTGTTGTACTTGTCGTAGATGGTGAGTTTGCGCAATCCCATTTTGATAGCGATATCGTTCAGCTGTTGCCGGTTCACGATCTTGGAGCGCATTTCTGTGAGGTAGCCTTCTGTTTTGTAGGGGTATTTTTTGAAGAGGTAGTCGCCGATGATAGCTCCCAGGATGGCATCGCCGAGGTATTCCAGCCGTTCGTTGCTTTCGAGGAATTTCTCTTTGCTGGAGCGGTGGCTCAGGGCTACTTCGTACAAAGCCAGGTTACCGGGGTGGAACCCGAGTAAATTATAAAGGTCTTTGTACAACTGCCTTTTACGATAAACGAGCTTATATAAAAAACCTGGAAGTATTTTCACACAATCAAGGAACAAATGATTTGAAAATAACAGAGGCATTGTGCCCGCCAAACCCGAAGGTGTTACTGAAGGCTGCTCTTACTTTTCGCTGTTGTGCGACGTTAAAGGTAAAGTTTAACTTGGGATCCAGTTGGGGATCGTCTGTAAAATGGTTAATGGTAGGAGGAATAAGGCCTTCCAGAATACTTTTGATGGCGGCGATGGACTCCACTGCCCCTGCTGCACCCAGCAGGTGCCCTGTCATGGATTTGGTGGAGCTGATATTCAAAGCATATGCAGCTTCGCCAAATACCTGTTGAATGGCCTTCACTTCCGCAATATCGCCGAGCGGAGTGGAGGTGCCGTGTACATTGATGTAATCTATGTCTTCCGGCTTCATGCCTGCGTCGTTGAGGGCTGTTCTCATCACGTTCATGGCGCCCAGTCCTTCCGGGTGTGGGGCTGTGATATGATGGGCATCAGCCGTAGCGCCGCCGCCGGCCAGTTCAACGTAGATCTTTGCGCCACGGGCCATTGCATGTTCATAGCTTTCCAGTACCAGCGCACCGGCGCCTTCGCCCATTACAAACCCGTCGCGGTCCAGGTCAAACGGCCTGGATGCTGTTTTAGGATCATCATTTCTTTCGCTGAGGGCCTTCATGGCGTTGAAACCGCCAACACAAGGCTCATTGATGATGTTCTCCGATCCTCCTGTGATGATCATGTCCGCCTTGCCCCAACGGATGTGGTACATGGCATCGATGATCGCGTTCGTAGCCGAAGCACACGCAGAAACAACTGAAAAATTGGGGCCTCTGAATCCGTGCCGCATGGAAATATGCCCCGCGGCAATGTCCAG
Organism: Chitinophaga cymbidii; assembly: GCF_007992715.1. GTDB lineage: Bacteria > Bacteroidota > Bacteroidia > Chitinophagales > Chitinophagaceae > Chitinophaga > Chitinophaga cymbidii. Next base: position 2,123,621 of record NZ_BKAU01000001.1, on the reverse strand, counting down.
TATCAGCCTTGTGATGAGAAAAGGGCTGAAACGGGGCGTTCCGTCGCCGGCATAAAATTCCTTTAACTCATGGCTGAAATTGATCATTCCACCCACACCGGTCCCCCAGATCACACCCACCCGGTCCACATCCACACTATTCCGGTCCACCTTAGCGTCGGACACGGCCTGGTCGGCTGCAATAACGGCTGTTTGCGTAAAAGGGTCCATCTTGCGGGCTTCCTTTTTGTCCAGGTAATTAGCCGGATCAAAATCTTTCAGCTCACAGGCAAAACGGGTCTTGAATTTAGAAGCGTCGAACTGCTTGATGAAGTCAGCGCCGGATACACCGCTCGCCAATCCCTGCCAAAAAGATTCAACAGAATTACCGAGCGGTGTCAGCGCACCTAAACCTGTAACGACTACTCGTCTTGGTTGCATTAAAACAGTTCTGATTAGTTGGATTATTTTACGTGTTCTTCCAGGTAAGCTACTGCCTGGCCAACAGTTGTGATAGTTTCTGCTTGTTCGTCAGGAATGGAGATGTTGAATTCTTTTTCGAATTCCATGATCAGTTCTACAGTATCCAAAGAGTCAGCGCCTAAGTCGTTGGTAAAGCTGGCTTCAGGAGTTACCTCGGCCTCGTCAACGCCTAATTTGTCAATAATGATCTTTTTAACTCTTGATGCAATGTCTGACATAATTTTAAGTGTTTTTGGTTTAAAACTTGACTGCAAAAATATAATTTTTATTGAATTGCCAAGACCATCACCAAATTTTACCCCATAATTTACCAATTAGTTAACTTCCTCAATCCCCCGTGAATCGCACTTGTGGCGGGTTATACACTACTTTCACGTCTTTCCATATACGTAAAAAAGCTTATGTCTTTACCCCGCTTTATACCATTATATATATGGTATCCGCCTCCAAATATACGTTTATATGACATATAAGTGTTACGACACTTAAGTTGACCATTCAAACCGCCATTCCGCCACTTAACCATATTTAAAACCGGACTGCTAGCGGCGTAACGTCCAATTATTAAATTTGTCCAGCTACGAAATCCCGTAACTTGCAGTTAGCCGGACGAACATTAGCGATAAGCACTCACTTTACAGATCATTTAAACGGAAAAACTGAATAGCATCAATACTATATTTTATACTGTTTCAACATGCGTAATAAGACAATACGAATCGTTCTTTTGTTCCTGGTCCTGATAGCAGCCGGTTATTTTACCTATAGATTGTTGGCCAAAAGCGACAAGCCCGCGCCCGCTGGCCCGGCGGCAGGCGGCAGACCCGCGGGGAGGACCATCCTGGCGGATGCCTATGTAGTAAAACCCGTTACGCTGGACGAAAGCATCGAAGCCAGCGGTACCTTGCAGAGCAATGAAGAAGTGGAGCTGAAGCCGGAGATCACCGGCCGTATCACCAACATTTATTTTAAGGAAGGCGTCAACGTGGCAAAAGGCACCTTGCTGATCAAATTATATGACGGGGACATCCGCGCGCAGATCCAGAAGCTGGAACTGCAGCGGCAACTGGCAAAGACCACCCTCGAACGCCAGGAAAACCTCCTGAAGATCAACGGCATCAGCCAGCAGGACGTGGACGTAACGGCCAACCAGGTCAGCGCCTATGGAGCGGACATTGAATATAACAAGGCGCAGCTGCAGAAAACAGAGATCCGCGCGCCTTTCAGCGGCACCCTCGGGCTGCGGTACGTGAGTGAAGGCGCCATTGTGGGGCCTGCCACCATTATGACCACCCTGCAGCAGTTGGACCCGCTGAAAATCGACTTTTCCGTGCCGGAGAAATACCGCAACTCCATTAAAAAGAATGATGTGGTGACTTTCACGGTGACAGGCGATGCGGATAAATATACCGGCAGCATCTATGCCATCGATCCCAAGATCGACCTGTCCACGCGCAGCCTCCGGATACGGGCGCTGGTGCCGAACCCGAAAGGCCGGCTGTTCCCCGGCTCTTTTGCCAAGACCACCCTTTCCCTGAAAGACAACCCGAATGCTATCATGATACCCTCCCAGGCCGTGATCCCCGGCACCCGCGACAAGCAGGTGATCGTGGCGGACAGCGGCAGGGCGAAGTTCGTGGTAGTGGAAACAGGCATACGAAGCGAAAGTAATGTACAGATCACGAGCGGCCTGCAAATTGGCGACACCGTGATCACCACCGGCATATTGCAACTCAAGCCAGGCATGCCATTCAAGTACAACAAGGTGCAGTAACGAACGTCAAAACACAGAACATGAGCTTACCTTCCATATCCCTCAAGCGGCCCGTACTCGCCATCGTGATGAACATCATCATCGTGATCTTCGGCCTTGTGGGCTTTACTTTCCTCGGGGTGCGGGACTTCCCCGCCATCGACCCTCCGATCGTGAATGTGCGTACCTCCTACCCGGGCGCCAACTCAGACATTATTGAAACACAGATCACCGAAACACTGGAGAAAGCGATCAACGGTGTGGCCGGTATCAAGAACATATCTTCCCTCAGCAGCCAGGGCAGCAGCAATATCACCGTGGAGTTTGAACTGGGAGAAGACCTGGAGGCCGCCACCAATGATGTGCGCGACAAAGTTTCCCAGGCCTCGCGCAACCTGCCGCAGGACCTGGAAGCGCCACCCGTGGTAACGAAAGCGGACGCCAACTCGGACGCTATCATTTCCATGACCGTGCAAAGCAACACGCGGAACCAGCTGGAAGTGACCGAATACGCCACCAACGTGCTGCTGGAAAAACTGCAGACCATCCCCGGCGTGAGCGCCATCCAGATATGGGGGGAAAAGAGATATGCCATGCGCATATGGATGGACCCTGCCCGCCTCGCGGCTTACAGCCTGACGCCCGGCGACATACAACTGGCCCTGCAAAGGGAGAACGTGGAGCTGCCCTCCGGGAAGATCGCCGGCAACGCCACGGAACTGACCGTGCGCACGTTCGGGCGGCTGGACACCGAAGAGGAATTCAATGAGCTGATCATCAAAAACGTGAACGGCGCGGAAATACGCCTCCGCGACGTAGGCCAGGCCGTGCTCGGCCCGGAGAATGAAGAAACACAGCTCAAGGAATCCGGCATTCCCATGATCGCCCTGGCGCTCATTCCGCAGCCCGGTTCCAACTACGTGGCCATCGCGGAAGAATTTTATAAAAGGTATGAGGACCTGAAAAAGGAAGTGCCGGAAGATTTTGTGCTGAACATCGCGCGCGACAACACCGCATTCATTACCAAAAGTATACACGAAGTACAGGAAACGCTCCTGATCGCCCTCACGCTGGTGATCATGATCGTATACCTCTTCTTCCGTGACTGGCTGATGGCGCTCCGCCCGATCGTGGACATCCCGGTTTCGCTCATCGGCGCATTCTTTATTATGTACATCTGCGGCTTTACCATCAACATCCTCACCCTGCTGGCGATCGTTCTCGCAACGGGGCTGGTGGTGGATGACGGTATTGTGGTAACGGAAAATATTTATAAGAAGATCGAAGCGGGTTATCCGCGAATGCGCGCGGCCAAGGAGGGCGCGGAAGAGATCTTCTTCGCGGTGATCGCCACGTCCATCACACTGGCTTTCGTGTTCCTGCCGATCATCTTCCTGCAGGGGTTCGTGGGCAGCCTGTTCCGGGAATTCGGGATCGTGGTGGCCGGCGCGGTGCTCATCTCCGCATTCGTATCGCTGACGCTTACGCCGGTACTCAACGTAAAGCTGGCACGTAAAACACATAAACATTCCTGGTTCTTCGAAAAAACGGAACCTTTCTTCCGCTGGATGGAGGAAAGCTACCGCAGCTCGCTTTCCGCATTCATGAAAGCCCGCTGGGTGGCCGTTGCCATCATCGTGGTCTGCCTCGGCATGATCTACCTGCTGTTCAGCAACCTGCAATCGGAGCTGGCGCCGAAGGAAGACCGCAACACTTTCCGTTTATCCATCACCGCACCGGAAGGTACGGCGTATGACGCCATGGATTCGTATGTCACCAGCCTGACGCAATTCCTGGAAGATTCCATCCCTGAAAAGGAGATCATCCTCTCCGTAACGGCGCCGGGATTTTCGGGAGCAGGCGCGGTGAACTCTGCCTTTGCTTTCGTAACGCTGCCGGAGCCGGCGGACAGAACGCGCTCGCAACATGACATCGTGAACATGGTGAACCGCAACATGTACCGCTTCCCGCAGGGGAAAGTATTTGCCATTGAACAGGAAACCATACAGGTAGGGCGCCGCAGCGGCCTGCCGGTAGCTTTCGTGCTGCAAAACGTGAACTTCGAAAAGCTCTCCTCCGTGATCCCACGCTTCGTGGATGAAGCGAGTGATAACCCTGTGTTCCAGGGCGTGGACGTAGACCTGAAATTTAATAAACCGGAACTGCGCGTTCACATCAACCGCGCAAAAGCAACGGAGCTGGGCGTTTCCGTAGAAGATATTTCTTCCACCCTGCAGCTGGCGTTGAGCAATCGCCGCTTCGGGTACTTCATCCGCAACGGCAAGCAGTACCAGGTCATGGGCCAGGTGTTCCGCAATGACCGCGATGATCCGGTGGACCTGCAAAGCATCTATGTGCGTAACACCGCAGGAGAGCCGATCCAGCTGGATAACCTGGTAACGATACAGGAAGAAACCAGTCCGCCTGTGATCTATCACTATAACCGTATGAAATCCGCCACCATCTCCGCGGGCCTGGCCCCCGGCAAAACGATCGGCGACGGCATTGAAGCCATGCGCGGCATCTACAACAAGCTGAAGCAGGAAAAGGTGATCGATGATTCTTTTGATACCGCGCTCAGCGGCTCTTCCCGCGACTATGCGGAAAGCGGCTCCAATACGATGTTCGCGTTGGTGCTGGCCCTCGTGCTGATCTACCTGGTGCTCGCGGCGCAGTTCGAAAGCTGGGTGGACCCTTTCATTATCATGCTCACAGTGCCGCTGGCCTTCGCGGGCGCGCTGTTATCGCTCTGGGTATTCGGACAAACATGGAACATTTTCTCCCAGATCGGAGTAATCATGTTGATCGGGCTGGTGACGAAAAATGGTATCCTCATCGTTGAGTTCGCCAACCACATGCGCGACGCGGGTAAAGACAAAACGGTATCCGCTGTGGACGGTTCGGTGATGCGCCTCCGTCCCATTCTGATGACAAGCCTCGCGATGGCGCTGGGCGCGCTGCCCATCGCCATGAGCCTCGGCGCGGCGTCTACCAGCCGTATCCCGCTCGGCATCGTGATCGTAGGCGGTATTATGTTCTCGCTCGTGCTCACGTTGTACGTGATCCCGGCGATGTACGTTTTCCTGAGCCGCAGGAAAAAGAATGTTGAATATGAAGACGCGCTCCGTGCGGAAAACCCGGAAGCGGCTGCAGCAGCGGCACACGCATAAAAGATAAAATCAAGATGAAACTGACACGAAAGCTTTTTGCAACAGGATGCATGTTCATATTGCTCACACAGGCGGCTGCCGCGCAGCAGGTGCTTACCCTGGAGCAGGCAATAGACCTGGGGCTGAAGAATAACTACGATATACGCATGGCCCGCAACGATGCGGAAGTGGCCGCGAACGACATGGCTTACGCCAACTTCGCTTTTGCGCCGCGCATCAATGGCACTGCCGCTAAAACATGGAGCACCACCGCTACCAAACAGGAATTCGGCAATGGTAATAAAAGAGATACCAGCGGCCTGAAAAACCGCCAGTGGCAGGCTTCCGTCAACCTCAACTGGACGCTGTTCGACGGTCTTAAAATGTTCGCCACGCGCCAGCGCTTCCAGGCCATCGAAGTGCTGGGCGAGCTGAGCGTGAAGAACCAGGTGGAAAATACCATCGCGGATATCATCAACAGCTATTACAACATCGCGCAGCAAAAACAACAGCTGCGGGCGTTGGCGGAACAGATGGATATCTCCAATGAAAGGGTGAAGCTCTCCGACGCGAAGTTCCAGACGGGCCTTGCGCCGAAAACGGACTGGCTGCAGGCGAAAGTGGATTACAATGCGCAACGCGCCATGTGGCTGCGTCAGCAAACGACTATCGAGCAAAGCAAGGCCGCGCTCAACCAGCTGCTGGCCATCGCGGATGAAAGCACGAACTACGATGTGCTGGATACCATTCCCGTCAACCTCAGCCTCTCCTACGGCGCCATCCTGGAGAATCTTTCCAACAGCAACCCGCAGCTGCAGGTAGCACGACAAAACCTGGAAATATCACGCATCACGCTGAAAGAACGCTTCGGTGATTTCTTCCCGGTGCTCTCTTTCAACTCCGCTTACAACTTCAACCAGTCCCGCGCCAGCGCCGCCGTGAACCAGTTCAGCCCGGTGTTCAACCAGAACAGGGGATTTAACTACGGCTTCTCCGCTACCGTGCCCATCTTTAACGGATTGAACGCGCACCGGCAAATGAAGGCCGCGAAGCTGGACATACAATATCAACAACTGTCGCTGGACAATCAGTATTCGCAGGTGAACCTGCTGCTGCGCAATGCGTTCAGGGATTATGAATATTACAAGCAGGCGCTTACGCTCGAAGAAGAAAGCGTGGAACTCGCGCGTGAAAATGTGATGGTGGCACTGGAGCGTTTCAGGCAGGGCGTGTCTACCACACTGGAAGTGAAGGAAGCGCAGGAAAGCCTTGAGCTGGCTGCATACCGGCTGATACAGGCGAGGTACAATACGAAAGTGGCGGAAACGGAACTGATGCGTTTGAAGGGTGGCTTGTTAAAATAATTAAACGGAAATGACGAATGCGAAGAGCCGGTTACGAAAGTGGCCGGCTTTCATTTTGATTGTTTTGTTTTAAATTGATTGCGGTACTTTTGTGTTATGATGACAGATAAAGATATACAGGCTTTAATAAATCTCGCACGGAAGTTGAGAGAAGAGCCACGTACAAAGGAAGAAGCTATTCGCTCTCTTCAGCGCGCCGGCATCCTGGATGAAAACGGCAAGCTCCACCCCGAATACAAAGAGCTGGAACAGGTTCCTGCTTTGAACCCCCGGAATTAGTCTACGCGCAGCCAGTTGCCCTCCCGTATTTGATCTACAATGTAAGATTCAGGTTTTAATTTGAATGTCATTTTATGTATGATGTAAGACCAAACCTTATCATTGGATTTCATGGCTGCGATGAAGCGGTATGCCAACAACTGTTGAACAATCCCAATGAAATCAGGATCAGCACAAAGCCTTATGACTGGCTTGGAAACGGATTTTACTTATGGGAGAATAATCTCGAAAGGGCCTATGAATGGGCCGCCCAGAAGGAAAAGAAAGGAATAATCAAAAAGGCTGCCGTGATCGGAGCTGTCGTTAACTTGAATCACTGCTGCGATCTGCTGAACAAGAAATATATAACGATGCTGGACGAATATTATCAAACAATGACGCGGGACTATCTCCAATCCGGCACTCCATTGCCTCAAAATTCAGCGCCGCCGGGAACGTTATTGCAGGACAAGGTATTAAGGAAACTTGATTGCGCAGTGATTGAATACATGCATGGCTCTATTTATAATATGCAGCAAGGCGATTCAACCTTAAAGACTTTCGATTCTGTCAGAAGTGCATTCATTGAAGGAGAACCTTTATATGAAAATGCGGGATTTCATCACGGCACGCATATTCAAATCTGCATCAGAAACCCGGATTGCATCCTGGGATTTTTCCTGCCGCGTTATGAAATTGATATTGACGGACATCTAGCGCAATATCATGAATGCGCTAGGGTTGTGCAGTCGTAGTATCCCCATCCTCCGGCCTCAGCCCCTTCAGCTTCACATACTTCGCATAAGATTGCTTGATGAACAACATCAGATCATAATCCGATGCGCTTAACAGGAAGTTGTAACTGGGCCGGTACGCCAGCATGAAAGTATCCAGCTCGGGGCTTTCCAGTTTGGTGAGCTTCGACACCAGGTCGGGGTTATAGCGGTAATCGATGTGCTTTTCCTTTTCCCAGTACACCAGCTGCTCGCCGAATTTCTCCTTGCGTTTGCGCGCTTTGCTGGGGATGAGGTAACTGAGGGCGGTGATCGGATTGGAAGGCAATGTTTTCAGCACGTCCATCGCGCCGGGCCTTTTATAGCCGAAATATCCGCCATATTCATCGCGTATGGCCAGCGAATCGCGGTGATAGATGCGCCCCCGTACGTTCACGCCCTGCAGCCCGAAGATCTGCCGTTTCAGCGCCACGTTCTGCACGGAGGAAATACCGCTGGCTATGATCTGATGCCGCACATAGCTCAGCATGGAAAATTCGATCGTATCGCCGGGCATCGCTTCAATATAGAACCTGCCGGTTTCATTACTGACCGTACCTACTTTTGTTCTTTTATTCCAGATGCTCACAGAGGGCAGGCCCGCACGGCTGTCGGCATCCGTAACCATACCCGTAATGCGCACCTGGGCGGCAGCATCCTGCAGCAGGCACAATATCAATACAGGTAATGCGACAGCGTATCGAAACAGATTCTTCATACTAATCTTTCAAATTTAGCGTTCCCGCTCCAAATGAAACGTTAAAAATAATTCAGTTATATCAATCCACCTAACCGGGATTTGCATAAATTCGGGGATCATCATCCGAATATCGTGCCATGCCGCAAAAAATCCTGTTCGCCACACAACGTTACCAGTACCTGAAAGACCGGATATTGGCGCTTGCCCCCGAAAACTGGGAAAACGGCGATATCAACATCCGCGACTTCCCGGACGGCGAACATTATCATCGTATAACCAGCAGCGTTAGCGGCAAGGAAGTACTGCTGATCGGCGGCACGATAGATGACAAGGAAACGCTGGAGCTGTTCGACATTGCCAACGGCTGTATCCAGAACGGCGCCTTGTGCATGAACCTCATCATCCCCTATTTCGGCTATTCCACCATGGAAAGGGCGGTACAGCCGGGCGAGATCGTAAAGGCCAAGACCCGCGCCCTGCTTTTTTCCGCGCTGCCCGCCACTTCGCTGGGCACGAAAGTGATCATGATCGATCTGCATGTGGACGGCATCTCCTACTATTTTGAAAGCAACGTGCGCCCCGTGCACCTGTACGGCAAACACTTCGTGCGCGAAGCGGCGCTGGAATTCGCGCAGGGCCGGCCTTTTGTGCTGGCCAGTACGGACGCCGGCCGTGCAAAATGGGTGGAATCGCTGGCGAATGACCTTCACGTGCCCGCCGCATTTGTTTTCAAACGCCGCGTTTCGGGGGAAGAAACGCATATCACGGCTATCAGCGCCAATGTGCGGGACCAGCTGGTGATCATTTATGATGATATGGTGCGCACCGGCGGCTCCCTGTTGCATGCGGCGGAAGCATACCGTAATGCGGGCGCCAGCGCCATTGCGGTGATCACCACGCACGGGATCTTCGCTGGTGACGGCTTCGGGGAGATCCGCGACAGCGGGCTCATTCAGCAGGTCGTTTGTACGGACACGCATCCCAATGCCCTGCTGGTCAATGATCCGCTGCTGAAAGTACAGTCCGTGGCGCCGCTCATCGTTGATCATTTTCAGCATATTCCGCAGTAATTTTGCAGGATGGGCACTTTGCGTATCATCGAATATGGCAGCTGCGATTACCAGGAAATGGTGCAGCTCCGCGACAGCATCCTCCGGCAACCGCTGGGCCTTACTTTTTCCCCCGAATATCTCCGGCAGGAAATCAACGATATACTGATCGGCTGTTTTGACGAGGGCCGCATGCTCGGATGCTGCATCCTGACGCCGTTGAACGAAACCACCGTGCAGCTCCGGCAAATGGCGGTAGACGGGAATTTACAGGGCAAGGGCACCGGCAGCAGCATACTGGCCTTCGCGGAAGAGCAGGCGCGCAGCAACGGCTTTTCCGAATTGATGATGCATGCCCGCAAGGTGGCGGTTCCCTTTTACAGCAGGAACGGATACGAAGTGAGGGGAGATGAATTTGAAGAAGTGGGCATCGCGCATTATGAGATGTTCAAGCGGCTGTAGTCGGAGAAGATGGATTGCAGCAGCCGGCTGAAAGCATTCCGGGCGTCCTCGTTTTCAAAAGCGCTGGTGGGAATGAGAAAAAAACTGCGTTTGTCCCGGTAAAGAAAAAAGAAAGAACGTGTTTCCACGATCTGCGAAAAGTTGCGCCAGGAAAGTGCGCGCTCACCGGTGTTAGCGGTGGAAATGGCCATGCCTTCCTCGTTATAGCGCAGGCGGATATTATCTTTGAAAGTGGCGGCCTTGTTGTAGGTAGATACCGGCAGCAGATACCAGAAAGCCCACCCGATGATGATCATCATCACACAGATCCCCAGTAATGCATTAAAATTGACCACGCTGAAAAGATACCCCGTAACAGCAGCAACCAGCAGGATGATCAGCGTGTTACGGAACACTTTGATCTCGCCGCGCCGGAGAAAGTGGAAACGCAATGCATTAATAACCTCTTCCCGATTGTAAGTGAACTGCAAAAAGTGCATTCAACGAACTTACGAAAAAAAAATTTTCAGGCAAAGGTGGTATTTACCTGGGAGAAGCGGTCACAGAAATGGGTGCGTCCAGGTCATCCCGATAGGATACCGGAGCATTCTTTTTCTTTGCAGATGTGGAGGCAGATCTATCAGAAAGGTCGTCTTCATTGAGACCCGGGAAATTCTTCTTGATAAATTTCAGGTATTGCTGCAACACTTTCGGGTCTACCTTGAACGGCGCAACTACGGCGTCCTGATCATCACCCTGTATTACAGGGCTGTTGTTGATGCGGGTTTCATTCTGCAGATACCATTTATAAAGATCGACCATTGCTTCTTGCATTTCGCACTCGTCTACCTTTTGCACTTTGGCGGCTTGTGGAAGCGTCCAGATGAATTCCTCCAGTCTGCTGGCGTTTGCGCTGGCAGACCTGGCTTTTGCACCTTTATCAGGCTTGTCACCATTATTTTCGTTGCCGCCGTTTTTAGCGACCGCTGCAGTGGCTGCTACCGTAACGAGCATCAGCAAGAACAACAGCTTTTTCATAAGGGTAAATTTTAATGACCTAAAAATACAAAATAATTCATATAAAATATCTCCCCGGTACAAATCCGCCTTCCGGCGGTATAAACAGTGATATTAACGGTATGAACTGTTCCGGTCGTATATTAAAAAGACGAGCGGCGCTTTAAAAAGTTGCAAAAGATGCGGGGATTTTTTCCGGCGTCCTCATTTTCAGGCTATTTCAGCTCTTCCTGCGACACCTCAAAAGCGGCAAGTTCCCGCTGGTCCCGGTCCATAAATATCACTTTCAGCCGGCGTTTCCCCTTCTCCCCCGTTACGCTGACCCTGGCGAAATTCTGGGTGACCACCAGGGTGCCGGGCACGCGGTAGGGATTGTCTTTCTCATTCCCTCTCAATACGCCGCCCACACCGGAAGTAAGGGGCGAACTGGTGATATCATATAAAGGATAAGTGCCTTCGCGGGGAAAACGGATCACCTCGGAATGATGCCGGTCGCCGGTCAGGAAGAGCACGCCGGGAATGTCGTGATCTTTCAGAAAACGCATAAACGGTTCATATTCAATAGGAAAATGATGAAAGCTGTCGAAGATCGAGATGGGATTCAGGGCCTGGCTGCCGGTGACAATGACCTTGAAGGAGGCGTTGCTCTGCAGCAAGGCGTTCCGCAACCATTCCATCTGCCCGTCCCCATACATTTTTTTGTCCGGGTTCGGCTTTCCGTCAATACTGTCCGGCATTTCCCCGGCGGAGGACCAGTAGCGGCCGTCCAGCAGGAAGAAATCCACATCGCTGTAGCTGTATTTGGTGTAGATGCCCTCTCCTTTCTCGCCAAAACTGGGATTGGGCCAGTATTGCGAGAACACCCGCCGGGAATCGGCGCGGAAGATGAAGGATTTGTTGGAGTTATTGGGACCAAAATCGTGATCGTCCCATGTAGCGTAATGCGGCATCACCTGCAGGAAGCGCTGCAGCACGGGCAAGGAACGGTCCCGGTGGGCGCGGTATTCCAGTCCTGGTACCGAGCTGTAATCCACTTCGCGGGTATACCAGTTATCGCCGAGCCAGATCATAAAATCCGCCGGGGTGCGGGCCATCGTTTCGAAAATGGAAGAATCGTTGCCGTAGGGTTTACCCGGACGGTCGAATGCCGGTTCGTTGAAATAGGCACAGGAGCCGGTGAGGAATGAGAAGTCCGGCGCGGGGGTGCGGAACTGCCACAATGATTTCGTGGTGAAGGTCAGCGGCGCGGGGAGCGGTGTTTTTTGTCCGTTCAGCAGCACTTCATACTGGTAGGTGGTGCCGGGTTGCAGGTTTACGAGGGTGATCTTCAGCGGGTTATACCTGTTGCCAAGCTCGCCTTTGTAGGTTTCTGTCTGTGCCGCGGCCGGTTTTCCTTTGATGTAATAGCGGATAGCGGCCCGTTTCACGGCGGGCGACACTTCCAGCCAAATGATGGCGTCGCGCAGCTCTACAGATCCGGCCATGGGGCCGGCCACGAGGGATTTCTGGGCGGAAACGCTGATGGTCATGCAGACCAGCAGGAAGAGGGACAGGTAACGATGTGCCATACTTGAAAATTATGTTTTCAAATATATTGTATTCCGGACAGCGGCGGGTAGCGCCGGTAGCGGGATTTTGAATAATTTTACGTTAAATGAATGCATATATCAACTGGAGCGGAGGCAAAGACGCCTCTTTAGCCCTGTGGCAACTGCAGCAGGAAGGGAAATACGATATCCGTTACCTCTTCACCACGCTGAGCGCGGCGCACCGCCGCGTGTCCATGCACGGTGTACGGGAGGAGCTGCTGGACGAGCAGGCGCGGCAAACCGGTATTGAGCTGGTGAAAGCATGGTTGCCGGAGAATGCTTCCATGGAGGATTACAATGGTATTATGCGGGAGCGGCTTTCCCGGTTCCGGGCCGAGGGGGTGCGGCAGGCCGTTTTCGGGGATATTTTCCTGGAAGACCTGCGGGCGTACCGCGAAACGCAGCTGGCGCAGGTGGACATGCAGGGGGTGTTTCCACTGTGGAAGAGGGATAGCGCGGGGCTGGTGCGAGAATTCATTGCCGCGGGGTTCAAAGCGGTGATCGTATGTGTTAATGCGAAATACCTGCCGGCCTCGTTCGCCGGGCGGCTGATAGATGCGTCTTTCCTGGCCGATCTTCCGGCCGGGGTTGATCCCTGCGGGGAAAACGGTGAATTCCACAGTTTTGTGTTCGATGGGCCAATATTCAAGGCGCCGGTGGCCTTTACAACCGGCGAAACGGTAGAACGTTCCTATACGCCTGCCGGTAATAATGGAAGTGATTGTTATAAAGAGGGTGACAATGATTGCTTCCGTGCTGCCCCTGCTGAATGGGACACCCGTTTCTTCTTCTGCGACCTGCTGCCGGGTTGATCATCGTTATTAAATCGTCTGAAAAAACAAAAGCAATGGAAAAATCCATTGCTTTCGAGAGTCATTTACAATGCAAGAAGATTCTCGCGGTGTAGGAATATTTGGTTTTTCATAGGACAGTAACCATATAAAAATTAATACTTTAACAAATATAAAATTAATTAAATAAATAAATTCATCTAATTCGTAATATTCAAAAACTGCAAAATATGTTGAATAAAATGAATAAATACGAAAATAGCGGCTGATTATTGAATGTTTTTCAAAAAAGTATACTTCTTCAGGCAGAGAGATTTTTTCACCGCAGTAGAATCATGGCGTTATTTGCAACAGTATCAGATGGCGTTGTTATAAAGTACCGGGTGCAGATGCAGTTTATTTTTATTTGGGTGCTTGCGGGCAGATATGGGGTAAAAAAGGGCATTTTTTCAATAAAGGGAAAAGAAAAAGGGCACCTAGAAAAGCGCCCTCAATTTGTTACTATCCTATGAAAACCCTATTTAAAATCAAAGGTATATCTATATTAACTTTATTTGAAATTTTTAAGTCCGAATAACAAATAATTAACAAAGTTTTTTTATCATATATACCTCACAAACCCGGTACCACCGCAGCTTTCAGCGATCAGCCAAAAACCATTTTTCCTTGTTACGCTTGTTAAACATTCCTAAACTAAATACCGTTTTCATCAGCTGCAACCCATGCTGTTCCCGCAATTCAGGCATTTGTAACAGGTGCCGGAACGAACGGTGATATGTCCGCATGTATTACAGGCCGGCGCATCGCTCTGCATGCTGCGCATGTATTCCTGCGTACCGCTTTCTCCGCTGGTAGCCGCTACGGGCTGGCTTTTCACCGTTTTCGGCGATGCGGCCGGCGGCGTTGCGCCGATGATCCTTACATTGGATAATTCCGGTTTTGCAACGGGCTCATCCCATTCGTCTTCCCCGGTATTGCCAGGCGCGTCCAGGATGTGCACAAGGTCCGTGCGGCCGAGATATTCGTATCCGAGTACGCGGAAAATGTAATCGATCAGCGAAGTGGATGATTTGATATTCGGGTGATCTACCATGCCGGCGGGCTCAAAGCGGGTAAACACGAACTTGTCTACAAACTCTTCCAGCGGCACACCGTATTGCAGGCCAACGGACACGGCGATCGCGAAGCAGTTCATCAGGCTGCGCAGGGTGGAGCCTTCTTTTGCAAGATCGATGAAGATCTCTCCCAGTGTGCCGTCGTTGTACTCGCCGGTGCGCAGAAAGATGGGCTGGCCGCCTACTTTGGCCTTCTGGGTGAAGCCGCGGCGCTTGGCGGGCAGGGTCTTCCTCTCCACAATACGGCTCAGCGCGCGTTTCAGGGAGGTATCCGCGCTGGCCAGCATGCGCTTGTTCAGCTCTTCCAGCAGTTCGTCGATCGTAAGCTGGTTCATATCGATGATCTGCGCGCTGCTTTCGGTGGCTTCGGCGCTGTCTTCCGTCTTTTTACGCTTGTCGCTTTTGTTGCTCAGCGGCTGGCTCAGCTTGGAGCCGTCGCGGTACAGCGCGCAGGCTTTAAGGCCCAGTTCCCAGCTCAGCTTGTAAGCATCCGCGATCTCTTCCACCACGGCCTCGTTGGGCAGGTTGATGGTCTTTGAAATTGCGCCGGAGATGAACGGCTGTGCGGCGGCCATCATCCGGATGTGACCATGCGGATGAATGTAGCGTTCGCCTTTCTTGCCGCATTTGTTGGCGCAGTCGAACACCGGAAGATGAGCTTCCCTGAGGTAAGGCGCCCCTTCCACCGTCATCGTACCGCAAACATAATCGTTGGCGGCATCGATCTGCTCATCGGTAAAGCCCAGCTCATGCAGCAGGCTGAATTCCAGGCTGAAATACTGTTCCGGCTTGAATCCCAGGCGTTGCAGGCATTCTTCGCCGAGCGTGTATACGTTGAAGACAAACGCAATATCGAAAGAAGATGCCACCGCAGCATCCAGCTTCTTCAGCTCCTCCCCGATAAATCCTTTCTCACTTAACGTCTGGATGTTAATGTATGGCGCCCCCGCGAAGCTGCCGGTGCCCTTGGCGTAATCCACAATGGCTTTCACTTCGTTCTCCTTATATCCGAGGTTGCGCAGCGCGGTGGGAATGGACTGGTTGATGATCTTGAAATACCCGCCGCCGGAGAGCTTCTTGAATTTCACGAGGGCGAAGTCGGGCTCCACGCCGGTGGTATCACAGTCCATCACCAGGCCGATGGTGCCGGTGGGCGCGATCACGGTGGACTGCGCATTCCGGTAACCGTGCTGCTCTCCGAGCTTCACGGCATCGTCCCACGCTTTGGTGGCGGATTTCAGGAGGTAATCCGGACAAAAGCGCGCATTGATGCCCTGGGGCTTGATCTCCAGCCCTTCATAAGCATCCGTGGCGTCATAGGCCGCGGCGCGGTGATTGCGCATCACGCGCAGCATGTCGTTTTTGTTCTCCTCATATTTCGGGAAGGGGCCGAGGTGGGCGGCCAGTTCCGCGGAAGTCTTGTAAGAAATGCCGGTCATGATTGCGGTGATGGCGCCGGCGATACCACGGGCTTCTTCGCTGTCGTACGCGATGCCGCTCACCATCAACATGGAGCCGAGGTTGGCGTAGCCGAGGCCCAGCGTGCGGTAGTCGTAGCTGAGCTGCGCCACTTCCTTCGAGGGGAACTGCGCCATCAGTACGGACACCTCCAGCACTACGGTCCACAGCCTTACAGTATATTCAAACCCGCTCACATCGAACCGGGCGTTTTCTTCATCGAAGAAGCGGCGCAGGTTCACGGAAGCGAGGTTGCAGGCCGTGTTGTCCAGGAACATATATTCGGAGCAGGGATTGGAGGCATTGATGCGGCCGCCCTGTGGACAGGTGTGCCATTCGTTGATGGTGGTGTCGTATTGCGTGCCGGGGTCCGCGCAACGCCAGGCGGCATAGGCGATCTGGTTCCACAGGTCGCTTGCCTTCACGGTTTTGACGGTTTTACCGTTCATGCGCCCTTTCAGTTCCCATTCGCCGTCTTCCGCCAGGGCATGGAAGAAGCTGTTGGGGATGCGCACGGAGTTGTTGGAGTTCTGGCCGCTGACGGTGCGGTAGGCTTCTCCTTCGTAGTCGGAGGAATAGCCCGCGGCGATGAGGGCGGCCACTTTCTTTTCCTCTTCCATTTTCCAGTTCACAAATTCCAGTATCTCGGGATGGTCCAGGTCCAGGCACACCATTTTGGCCGCGCGGCGGGTGGTGCCGCCGGATTTGATGGCGCCGGCAGCCCGGTCGCCGATCTTGAGGAAGCTCATCAGGCCGCTGGAAGTGCCGCCGCCGCTGAGCTTTTCACCTTCCCCGCGGATCTGCGAGAAATTGGTGCCCACGCCGGAGCCGTATTTGAAGATGCGGGCTTCCCGCACCCAGAGGTCCATAATCCCGCCGTCATTCACCAGGTCATCGCTCACGCTCAGGATAAAGCAGGCATGCGGCTGGGGGCGCTCGTAGGCGGAAGTGGATTTTTCCAGCTTGCCGGTGCGTTGCTCCACGTAATAGTGGCCCTGCGGCTTGCCGGTGATGCCGTAGCTTTCGTGGAGGCCGGTATTGAACCATTGCGGGGAATTCGGTACACAGCCCTGGTTCAGCATGCAATACACCAGCTCTTCGTAAAATACCTGCGCGTCTTTTCTGGACGCGAAATAATTATACTTTTCGCCCCAGGCGCGCCAGCAGTTCGCCATGCGGTGAATGACCTGCTTCACCGAGGTTTCGCGCCCCGACGAGCCGTCCGGCTGTGGTACGCCCGCTTTGCGGAAATATTTCTGAGCAAGGATATCCGTGGCGATCTGCGACCACGATTTCGGGACCTCCACGTTATTCATCTCAAATACCACATCTCCGCCCGGGTTCCGGATCACAGAGGTACGGAGGTCATATTCAAACTGATCGTAGGGGCTAACGCCTTCCCGGGTAAAGTGACGGGTAAACGCCAGGCCGCCAGCCTTGGTAACTTGATTTTTCATGCCCTAATGATTTGTATTAACAGGATTAGCAAAATCTATTCATAAATAACTCTCTATGCAGGATTACTAAAATAATTTTTAATGACCGCTGCACCTACTTTTATTATCCACAGCGTGTGCATAAGCACCGCAGCGTCCGGCATTAACAATTAAAGACGGAAAATGAAGATTTGGCATCCTTTTAGCGCTGATTTCTGTGGAAATTCAACACCATACATATTTATTAAAGCCTGTACCTTATTAGAAAAAAATTTATACATTTGCGAACAACCGGAACAATGTAAAATTAATGTACAGAAAAATATACAGTTCCTTTATCGAGAGAAAGGCAAAAGGTATAAAGTCATTCGCGGTTTTGATTGATCCCGACAAGGTTACACCTACCGGAATTGCTGATCTGACCGCCAAATGTACCGAAGCTAAGGTCGATTATATTTTCCTGGGAGGAAGTCTTGTTATTACGAATCATCTCGATGAAGTGGTTCAGCAGATCAAGGCTACCTGCTCTATTCCGGTGATCCTCTTCCCCGGCAGCCCGTCGCAGGTTTCGCGGTATGCCGATGCTTTGCTTTACCTTTCCATGATCTCGGGCCGCAACCCGGAGCTGCTCATCGGGCAGCATGTGGTGTCTGCCGCAGCCGTTAAAAAGAGCGGGCTGGAGGTGATCTCCACCGGCTACATGGTGATCGACGGCGGCGCGCCCACGACTGTTTCCTACATCAGCAACGCCACTCCCATTCCCGCAGATAAGGATGATATTGCCATGTGCACCGCTATGGCGGGAGACATGCTCGGCATGAAGGTGATCTATATGGACGCCGGCAGCGGAGCGCGCAAACCCATTACAGAAAGCATGATCCACCGGGTAGCCAGCCAGGTGGAAGTGCCGGTGATCGTCGGCGGTGGCATCAGGGATGCGGAAAAAGCATATCTCAACTGTAAAGCCGGAGCAGACATCATTGTTGTTGGCAACGCCATTGAAAAAGATATCTCCCTGATCCGCGAAATTGCGGACGCCGTACATGGCACGCCCGTTACCTCAAAACGCTGATCTTTTCCAGTACCACAAAAATTATTGGCCTTCTCACAGAAAGTAATAAAAACTTCACGAAGGTTATTTATCTTAGCACCGAAATTTAGAGCTAGTAATTCCAGACAGAACAAACCAACCGATCCCTGGCATAACCGTGAAGTATGCTCCCGTGAAAGAATTAGTCCATCCAGCAGAGATCAACGTATTTTTTTCATTCCCTTGTTAATCGACCTGAGCGGATTCCGGATATCCCTGTAAAAAGGGTATGTTGGTTATATGCATGCGGCAATGTTCAGCATCGGCGAAAGATGCATGGGCGCCGGCAGCATGCTACTAACCGGAACGAATAAACGTAGTCATAAGTTATGGCCCACAAGGCCTTTTTTCATAAGCATAATTTAGCCGGGCCGTCCTTTCAAGGACGGCTCCTTTGTTTAAATGAAAAAGGACGATCTTCCGCCTGGAATCGTCCCTTTCATCTGCAGGAGCTGTGCTTCCTGCCATGTATGTTTGCGGGCGCCGTTCGCGCCCTGTTTATGCCTGCATCCGGTTCAGTCTGCGCCTTAAAGGCTCATCATCTCCTTAAACTTTACGGCCTGCCTGCGGCTTACCTCGATCTTTTCCCCTCCGCGCATTTCCAGCAGCAGCCCGCCGTTAAAATAGGTATCGATACGCTCTATCATCCGCAGGTTCACGATGTGCTTGCGGTTGGCCCGGAAGAACACTTTCTCGTCCAGGCGCTCTTCCAGCGCGTTGAGCGATTTCAGGATCAGCGGCTTGTTCGTTTCGAAGTAAACGCGCGCGTAGTTGCCCACGCTTTCGAACAGCCGTATTTCCTGCAGCTTCACGAACCAGCAGCGGTCCCCGTCCTTCACGAACACCTGGTCATTTTCCCCGAGAATGTTCCGGATGCCGGAAGCGGCGGCCAGGCGTTCTTTTTCATCCTGCTGATGCAGCTTGTGGATGGCGTCCGCCAGGCGTTTGGGCTCTACCGGCTTGAGCAGGTAGTCCAGCGCATTGTACTCGAACGCCTTGAGGGCATATTCGTCATACGCCGTGGTAAATATCACCTGCGGCGATCTTTCCAGCTCGGCCAGCAGGTCGAAGCCCGTTTTATCAGGCATCTGAATGTCCAGGAATAACAGGTCGGGACGAAGGGTTTCTATCTTCTCGATCCCGTCTTTTGCATTCACCGCCTCTCCTACCACCACGATCTCGGGATGATCCGCCAGCAGCTTTTTCAGCTCGCTCCTGGCCAGTCTTTCGTCGTCTATGATCAATGCTTTTTTCATCTGTCAATATTTGTATTTTATTCGTTCACGATGTCTTGCTTTTTGCTTCAGTGAACGCTTTGCGCTTCCATGAACAGATGAACCTCGCATTATCATTTCCCGGTATGGAATAATTTTCATGCTCGATTTCATCTGTCCATATTTAGTTTTTACGGGTCAGATGGAGCCGTGCCGGCTTCAAACTGTTTTTTTTGGTTGATGACCGATACTTACAGCAGCGGCATCTGCACTTTTGCTTCCACCGTTGCCGGGTCCAGGTTATAGATCTCGAAGGAGGCCCTTTTGCCGAACAGCAGTCCGAGCCGCTGCCGGGTGCTGATCAGGCCGAAGCCGTTGCCGCTCAGGTTCTCTACGATCTGCCCGGTGTTCCGGATAGTGATCTCGTGCTGCATGTTGCGCACCTGCGATCCGATCAGGATATGCCCGCCCTTTACCTCTTTTGAGATCCCGTGCTTGATGGCGTTTTCCACCAGGGTTTGCAGCATCAGGGGCGGAACAGGCAATTCCATTGTTTCCGGGTCTATATCAAATTCCACTTTCAGCCTTTCCTCAAAGCGGATGGTTTCCAGTGCAAGATAATCTTTTACGATACTCAGTTCGTTTTCCAGGCTCACGGTCTCCGCTTTGTCCGCCTGCATGGAGCTGCGCAGGATATTGCTCAGCTCGGTAATGGCGGTGCGGGCGCGGCGCGGATTTTCGTCTACCAAAGCCCGGATGCTGTTCAGCGCATTAAAGATAAAATGCGGGTTGAGCTGCGATTTGATCGTTTTCAGTTCCAGCGTTCTTACGGTAGCTTCCAGCTGGAGGTTGCCCATCTGGGAGTTCCTGCTTTCCTCCACGTAATGCCAGAGAAAATAGATCACCGCCCACAGGGACAGGAAAACCGTCTGATGCAGGAAAGACCGGCCCCATATATCATAAAAGTTATGCTGATCATCGTTGAAAAGCGTTCCCAGCAAGGTCAGCAGGAACGATTGAATGGTAGAGCAGATGAGCACTCCAAAGAAAAAATAGATGGCCAGCTTCTCAAATGGCATCCTGATCCACTTGTATTTGACGATAATTGCCCGGAAAGCATGCGTGATGAGGATGCCCAGTACCACAACGGACAGGACGTATTTCACCCATAACAAATCCAGTATACCGAAAAAGAAGCCGAAGAAGAAGTATAAAAAGGCATAAGCTCCCCACCCCAGGATCTGGCACCACCAATATTTTGACAAACGTTTAAACATTCATGAAAAGTTAGCAAACTCCTGCGACTTTATGCACACCGGGGCGCTTATTTCAAAATTAGCACCTGACAACCGCTCCCTGAAGGCAATTTTTATCAATGGTGGAATGGGCGTTTAAATGGGAGCCGGGAAATAGCGTAAAAACTTGTATTTTTGGGCATTAAACCCTAATGCGAATATGGAAATTACGGCCGGTCAATTACTGAGCCAGATCGAATACCCCTCTGATCTGCGAAAACTGAACAGAGAGCAACTGCACCAGGTGTGCGACGAGCTGCGCCAGTTCATTATCGACGTAGTGAGCGTGCATGGCGGTCACTTCGGCGCAAGCCTTGGCGTGGTGGAGCTTACCGTTGCCCTCCATTATGCGTATAACACTCCGTACGACCAGCTGGTGTGGGACGTGGGGCACCAGGCCTACGGCCACAAGATCCTGACCGGGCGCAAGAACGTTTTCCATACCAACCGTAAATACAAAGGCATCAGCGGTTTTCCGAACCGCGGTGAAAGCGAATATGATACTTTCGGCGTAGGGCATTCCAGCACCTCCATCTCCGCGGCGCTGGGCATGGCCATCGCCTCCAAAAACAGAGGCGAGCACGACCGCCAGCATATTGCTGTTATCGGCGACGGCGCCATGACGGCGGGCATGGCCTTTGAGGCGCTGAACCACGCCGGCGTGGCCAATGCCAACCTCCTGATCATCCTGAACGACAACTGCATGTCCATCGACCCGAACGTGGGCGCGCTGAAAGAATACCTGACGGACATCACCACCTCCCATACTTACAACAAGTTCCGGGACGATGTGTGGAACCTCCTCGGCAAGCTGCCGGTAGGCAAGAAATTCACGCGGGACATGGCTTCCAAGCTGGAAGCCAGCGTAAAAGGCATGGTTTCCCGTTCCAGCAACCTGTTCGAAAGCCTCAACCTGCGCTACTTCGGCGCGATCGACGGCCACAACATCACCAAGCTGGTAGATACCCTGCAGGACCTTAAGGACATTCCCGGCCCGAAGTTGCTGCACATCGTTACCACCAAAGGAAAGGGATACGCGCTCGCGGAAAAGGACCAGACCAAATGGCACGCGCCCGGCCTGTTCGACAAGATCACCGGCGAGATCTTCAAAAAGAGCGTGGAAGCCCCCCAACCACCCAAATACCAGGACGTATTCGGCCACACCATCATAGAACTGGCCGAACAGAACGAAAATATCATGGGCATCACGCCCGCCATGCCATCCGGCTCCTCCCTCAAATTCATGATGGAGAAAATGCCGGACCGCGCCATAGACGTGGGCATCTGCGAACAGCACGCCGTTACCGTTTCCGCGGGCCTGGCCACCCAGGGCATGCGCGTATTCTGCAATATCTACTCTTCCTTCATGCAAAGGGCGTACGACCAGGTGGTACACGATGTAGCCATCCAGCACCTGCCGGTGATCTTCTGCCTTGACCGGGCGGGACTGGTGGGAGAAGACGGCGCAACCCATCACGGCGCGTACGACATTCCCTACATGCGCTGCATTCCCAACATGGTGATCAGCGCCCCCATGAACGAGGTGGAGCTGCGCAACCTGATGTACACCGCCCAGCTGCCGGAAAACAATTCGCCCTTTGTGATCCGCTATCCCCGCGGCGAAGGCGTGCTGCCGGACTGGCGCAGGCCCTTTTCAGCCATCCGCATCGGTACCGGCCGCAAGATCCAGGACGGGCGCGACATTGCCATCCTCTCCCTCGGCCATCCCGGCAACTTCGTAACAGAAGCGCTGAAAGAGCTGATGACCGACGGGCTGCAACCTGCTCATTACGATATGCGCTTTGTAAAGCCGCTTGATACCGATATGCTGCACGACATCTTCCAGCGGTACGACCGTGTGATCACCGTGGAAGACGGCGCCCTGCAGGGCGGCTTCGGCAGCGCCGTGCTGGAATTCATGGCGGATAACGACTATAAGGCCGAGATCAGGCGCCTCGGCATCCCGGACCGGCTGGTAGAGCACGGCAAACCCGCGGAGCTGCAACGCGAATGCGGCTACGACGCGCCCGCCATCGCCAATGCCGTCAGGGAAATGCTCAAAAGCACCATCACCGTTCACGCAAGCTGATCCGGGAGCATCATGTCATGTTCCCCAGCCGTTCCAAATAAAAAGAGGGGCTTTTCAAGCTTTTAATCCACTTGAACCCGCTCCCGCTTCTCATCATGGACCTGTATATACAACTTCGCATTACGGCCATTATCCAGGAAACACCGGACACGCTGACGTACCGGCTGGAAGAAGTACAGGGTAAACCCGTGCCCTACAAAGCCGGGCAGTTCCTGACCTTTCTTATACAGCTGCATGGCGAGGAATACCGCCGCTCCTATTCGCTCTGCTCCACGCCCGGCATCGATCCCTTCATGGCTGTTACCATCAAACGGATCACCAACGGCGAAATCTCCCGCTTCATCCACCGCACCTGGAAAGTAGGCGACGAAGTGAAATCCCTGCTGCCCTCCGGAAGGTTCACGCTGGACAGCATGCCGGATACAAAGCGCGACATCTTCCTGCTCGGCGCCGGCAGCGGCATCACACCCCTGTTTTCCCTTCTGCAGGAAGCCCTGCACCGCGAAACCGCCGCGCATATCACCCTCATCTACTCCAACCGCGACGAAAAAAATACCATCTTCCGCCAGCAGATACTGGACCTCCAACAACGGTTTGCCGACCGCTTCACCATCCTCTGGATACTCAGCGATCCGGCGGATACCGTCACCACCTACCGCCGGATGAACAACGGCCTGCTGGAAATGATCGCCCCGCAGCATCTGAAATATGAGCGCGACAAAGCGCAGTTCTTCATCTGCGGCCCGAGCGCGTACATGCGGATGGTGCAATTCACCCTCACTTTCATGGGTTTCAGCAAATCCCAGCTGCACAAGGAAAATTTCGTGGTGAACACGGAAGCGCAGATCGCTAAAACGGAGATCCCGCAGGACAGCAGCATCAAACAGGTATTACTCCAACATCTCGGAAAAGAAACCACCTTTCCCGTACCCGGCAATGAAACCATCCTGCATGCCGCGCTGCGTCAGGGCATAGAGCTTCCCTACAGCTGCAAAGGCGGCGTATGCGGCTCCTGCATCGCGCGATGCGCGGAAGGCAAGGTCTGGATGTCTGTCAATGAAGTGCTGACGGACCGGGAACTGTCGCAGGGACTGGTGCTCACCTGCACCGGTTACGCGCAAAGCAGCAAGGTGACGCTGGCATGGTAAGAAGTTTGCCAGATTCTCAAAATTCCATAATTTCAATCAAACTATTACAATGAGCTATACTGCTCTGAGAGCAGCCGGCCTCTATCTCCTGCTGGGGATCATATGGCTCGGCAGCTATCGCGGGATATGGCTTTTTCTTTCAGCACAATTGCCCCAGGTTAGCCCCGCTTTGCTGGAATATTTACTGCATGCGGTTTTTATCACGGTGTCGGCCGTGTTCATTTATGTGCTGGCGAGAACCTATCCTGGAAATCAACATGAATACCGGCAGCTCTTTTACGGGCATCCAGTCCCCATGTGGATATACGACTGGAAAACCCTCCGTTTCCTGGCGGTGAATGAAGCGGCGGTACAAAAATACGGGTACAGCGAAGAAGAATTCCTGCGCATGACCATCCTGCATATCCGCGATCCGGCCACTATTCAGCAGGTGCTGGACGATGTGAAGGGCACGCGGCAGGACCTGACGTACCGCGGCATCTGGCAGCACCGCAAAAAGAACCGCGAAGCGTTTCCCGTTGAGATCTACTCCCACAGCACCCGGTACGCAGGCCGCGATGCCCGCCTCGTAATGGCGGTAGACATTGAAGCGGAGATCCGCTCCACCATCATCGCTAAAGATATCGGTACGCGGTACGACCTGCTGGCAAGGGTTACGCAGGATTCCATTTATTACTGGGACATGCAGTCCGGCCAGGTCACGCGCAATCACGGCCCTTCTTCCATGTTCGGTTATAAGGAGGAAGATATACGCGAAGAAAGCAGCTGGTGGATGGAAAGGGTTCATCCGGATGATGCGGCCGATGTGATGGTTTCTTTCCGCGAAGCGGCGGCAGGCCGGCAACCCAACTGGGAAGCGGAATACCGGTTCCGTTGCGCGGACGGCAGTTACAAATATGTACACGACCGCGGGCACATCGTCTACAACGAAAAGCAGGACGCCGTTCGCGTAATAGGTGTAATACAGGATATTACGGAGCGAAAGCGGTTCATCCAGCAATTGCAGCATCAGAACGATGTGCTGCGGGAGATTGCCCGGATCAATTCACATGAGATCAGGAAACCTGTTGCCTCCATCCTGGGCATCATTGCCGTCATCGATCTGAAGAATGAAACATCGCTCAACACGGAGCTGTTCGGTATGCTGAAGGAAAGCACCTGCGAGCTGGATGCCGTGCTTTTCAAGATCCGCGACAAGCTGAAACAGCTACGGGACAACCATTCACCGGAATGACTCAAACCGGGAGAAGTCCCCTTTCAAATCACTATATAGTTTGTGAAACATTTCCATGCGGTCCTGCAGGGCATCGTAATTGTCCACCGGCCTGTCGTGGTGCACAATAGCGGGACGGCCATTTCCCATGCTCCTGGCGGATTGCTTGAGGTCGTGGAACATTTCATCCGCTACTTCCAGCTGCCTGATGAACTGGTTCTGAAAATGTTCTACCTGCACCATTCTTTCATGGTTGGCCTGGTGTGGAGCCATTTCTTCCAACCTGCAACGCATAGCACGCAAATCACTGCGCACGTTATCTACTTCACCTTTCCAGGTGATGATCTGCTCCTGCAGGTCGGCGGACTGTGTTGGTACTTCCATGATGTATTGATTTAAGTTAAATGATGCGGAACTGTTCGTCCATCATACATTCCATGCTTATGTGTCAATCATCCTGTGTTGTTACAAAACAATAGCTTTTCCTTCAGAGAAGGAACCAAGTGGTCTGAGAACTTTGGGTGTGAAACTGCCTTTCACTTCTAATTTACGACAATTTTCATTTTACACGCCACCCATCCCGTTAAAAATATTAAGCTGTCTGGCGTTCCTGCAGGAATACATTCTGCGCGGGAATAGCAAACTCCACTCCTTCTTCTTCGAATTTCCGGATGATGCCAATGTTAATGGACTGCTGCGCGTCCATGTATATGTTATAATCGCCGGTGCTCACATAATAAACGCATTCAAATTCCAGCCCTGACTGGCTGAAGTTGAACAGGTGCGCGCGGTCGAATGTCACATTCGGCTCCTTTTCGATGATCTGCTTCAACATGCCGGCGATCCGCGCGGAAGTGCTGGCGGGCGTCTGGTAGGTGACGGTCACTTTGAACGCGATCCTTCTGCGCTCCATTTTCTTATAATTGTGGATGCGCGAATTGGTAAGGTCCGTGTTGGAACATATGACTTCTTCGCCAAACAGGCTGCGCACGCGGGTGGTTTTAATGCCGATGTGCTCGATCGTGCCGATCTTGTCCTGCACGATCACAAAATCCCCCACTTCAAAAGGTCTGTCGAACAATATCACGAAATAGCTGAACAGGTCGCCGAGTATCTGCTGTGTGGCCAGTGCGATGGCGATACCGCCGATGCCGAGGCCGGTGATAATGGCCGTTACGTCGAAGCCCCAGTTATCCATCAGGAACACGAGCCCCAGCGCCCAGATGATCACTGAAACGATCACCATCACGCCGCGTATCTGCTGCTGTTTTTCCGCGCCGTTCTCCTGGCGGGAAAGATATTGCATCAGTATAAAGCGCAATACGGTGATCAGGAGGCGCACCGCAAAGAACGTGAGGTACAGGAGTGAAACAACATGTAATACTTTTCCTGCGCGCGGGCTGATCTCCAGGTAGTTGACCGCCGCATAAAATGCGCCGTAGTAAAGCAATGGAACGATGGAGCGGCGGGTTTCCTCCACAATGAAATCATCGAATCGTCCTTCTGTGCCATCTGCCCATTTTTTCAGAACGGACAATAAAATCTTTCTAAACAGCCTGATAATTACCAATCCCCCAAGAAACATCAATAAAGCAATGATCCAGGATTGCACGCTGTTGCCTAAGAAATGCTGTTGTAAAACGTCATTCATAATTCAAATCAGTGTTTGGTCCTGCGGCAAATATAAAAACCTGTGCCGGAAAGACACAGGTTTTTATGATATAATTAACATGCACTATTGCAGCATCGGCACATCGATGAGGAGAAATTCCGCATCTTCGAGCGCTGTGATGTTCAGTTCATCATAGTCTGAAACGCCCAGTGCATCACGGTTTTCGAGCACCTCTCCACCTGCTTCCACTTTTCCTTTCAGCACAAAAAGATAAGCACCGTTACCATTTATTTTAGGTGTATAACGCACCGATCTGTCTTTATCGAAGGCAGCCAGTGAGAACCATGCATCCTGGTTGATGGTCAGCGCGCCATCCTGACCATCCGGTGAAACCACCGTCTGCAGCTGGTTCTGTCGGGATGCGGGATCAAATGCCCGCTGATCGTAACGTGGCGCGATGTCTTTCTTTTTCGGGAAGAGCCATATCTGCAAAAACTTCACCGGCTCCGTTCGTGATGCGTTGAACTCGGAGTGCTGAATGCCGGAACCTGCGCTCATGATCTGCACATCGTGCTGATTGATGATCTTGTGGCGGCCTGTATTGTCCTTGTGTTCCAGCGCGCCTTCCAGCGGAATGCTCACGATCTCCATGTTGTCGTGGGGATGCGCGCCGAAGCCCATTCCGCCTTTTACGGTGTCGTCGTTCAGCACGCGCAGGGCGCCGAAATGCAGCCGTTCGGGATCGTAATAGCCTGCGAAGCTGAAAGTATGAAAAGACTGCAACCAGCCGTGGTCCGCGAATCCACGGGTATTACCGCGGTGAATTATTTTTTTCATACTACAAATTTCGGTGTATTCTTCGCTGCGGGCAATGGACAATATGGATAAAAGCGTGCACAAAAAAGGGCTGTTTCAACATCATCTGAAACGACCCTTTTTATATTTTTTATGCAACGTTCGGTTACACCAGTTTCGCGTCCATGGTGATGTTGGTGTTGAGCAGTTTGGAGATGGGGCAGTTAGCGCGCGCATCTTCCGCGAACTCGGCGAATTTTGCGGCATCCAGACCGGGCACGCTGGCGGTTACTTCCAGGTGAATGTTGGGGATCGCGCCATTCTCGAAAGTAACGATGGATTTGGTATCGATGCTGCCGGGGGTGAGGCCCGCGCCGGAGATGATGAAGCTCAGCTTCATGCTGAAGCAACCGGCATGCGCCGCGGCGATCAGCTCTTCCGGATTGGTGCCGGTGCCATTTTCGAACCTGCTGCTGAAGGAATATTGTGTATTATTTAAAACGCCGGTTTCTGTTGAAACGGTGCCTTTTCCTTCTTTGCCGGTACCTTTCCAATTGGCGGATGCGGATCTTTTCATAATGATGCTATTTTATTGGGTGAATGTTAAAATGAGAGGTCTAAAATTAATGAATTATCATCAATGCATGCATAAAAAAACCGGGCGACAAAGCGCCCGGTCTTACCTAAAACCCTAGACATTTCACCTACACTGTTTCAACAAAATCTTCCAGGGGCATTCTCACTTTCTTTGCATGCTGCATACCGTCTTCCGCTGCGCGAAATCCAACCGCCGCAATTACTACCGTTCGCAGGTCCTTTTCCTTCCATTCTGAAATCCCGTCGTATGCAGATGCATCGAATCCTTCCATCACGTTCTCAAATCCAGTCAGCATATCTCTTTCCAGTTGCCGGTACCGGCAATATTATCCATGTCTGTTTATGCCTGTTTAACCATTTGTACCGCCAGTGCAAGACGCACGTCATCACTCAACACGAGTCCGCCTGCTTCTGTGGTGGCTGACCACGTAAGGCCGAAGTCTTTACGGTTGATCTTTCCTTTCAGTTCAAAGCCTGCTTTGGTCTGGCCGTAAGGATCTACCAGGGTGCCGGTGTATTCCACGTCCAGGTCAACGGGACGGGTTACGTCGCGGATGGTGAGGTCGCCGGACAGTACAAAGTTCTCGTCGTCTTTTTTCTTCACGCCGGTGGACTGAAAGCTGATTGTCGGATACTTTGAGGTATCAAAAAAATCGGGGCTTTTCAGGTGCTCGTCGCGTTGGGAGTTCTTGGTGCTGATGCTGTTCACATCTGCTTCGAAGCTGATCTTCGCATCGCTGAAGTCGTCTTTATCGCTGTTCAGCGTAGCGTCGTATCCGGCAAAGTGCCCGGTTACGTTGGTGATCATCAGGTGTTTTACTTTGAATTCGATCTCGCTGTGTGCAGGGTCAATTTTCCAGGTTGCCATTTTTTTAGATTTTTTAAGTTTATGAAATGATAGAGTGGTCTAGTTCAAACGGCCCATCTTGCCGTTGTTGAAATCATCGATGGCGGTGATGATCTCTTCCTTGGTGTTCATCACGAACGGGCCGTATGCGAAGATGGATTCGCGGATCGGTTCGCCGTTCAGCAGCAGCAGGGAAGCATCTTCCAAGGCCGTGATGGTGATCTGTTCCCCGGCCTGTTCGAATACCGCTATTTCCACGCCATTTGCGTCGTGGCTGCCGTTGATGTTCACTTTTCCTTTCATGACTACCAGGCCGGTGTTGTAGCCGTCCGGCAGCTGCAGCTGGATGGTTTTGCCGGCTTTCAGCTGTATGTCGAACAGGTTGAGCGGCGTGAAAGTTTTGGCGGCGCCCGGCTGCCCTTCAAACTCCCCGGCGATCACTCTTACGTAGCTGCCGTCTTCATAACGGACTACGGGAATGTTTTCGTTCAGGAGCGATTGGTAGCGGGGTTTGTCCATTTTATGTGCCCTGGGCAGATTCACCCATAATTGTACCATTTCGAGCGTACCGCCTGTCTTTGTAAACGTTTCGTCGTGTTTCTCTTCATGCACCACGCCGGAGGCGGCAGTCATCCACTGTACGTCACCGGGACCGATACGTCCTGCGTTGCCGCCGGAATCCCGGTGCTGCAAAGCGCCCTGGTAGGCGATGGTAACGGTTTCGAAGCCGCGGTGCGGATGTTCTTCCACGCCCCGGGGCTTGTCAGACGGAGGGAAGTAGCTGGGAGCTGCGTAATCCAGCAGGAAAAAGGGGCTGAGCTGCTTCCCGATCATGCGGTTGCCGTTGGGGAAGAGGTTTTGCACCTTGAATCCGTCGCCCACCATGTGGGCTGCGGCGCCCTTGTAAACATGTGCTACTTTTTTGATGGCTGTCATAATTTGTTTCTCCTTTTTTCTTAATGACAACACAAAATTACATGTTACAACACCTAATTAGAATGGATTGTTTGCTGTTATCGGTGCACTTTTTTTGGGGATGGGTAACTTACACCTTTGCCAGTTCCTTGAACCCTGAAGGCGACTGGTTCGTGTACTTCTTAAAGAACCGGCTGAAGTAATGAGGGTCTTCAAAGCCGAGTTTGTAAGCGATCTCTTTTGCGGTGAGGTCTGTATTATAAAGATAACGCTGCGCTTCGAGGATCACGCGGTTGCGGATGTGCTCCCCTGCCGTGATGCCGGACAGTTGCTTGCTGATCTCGTTCAGCAGCACGGGTTTCACATGCAGCATCGCCGCGTAGTCGGATACGTTCTTCAGCTCCCTGAACTTCTCTTCTATCAGGGATTTGAAGTTCATGAAGATGGCACTGTTGTGCTTCGCATGGTAGTCCGGAACAACCTGCACGGCCTTTTCCGCGTGGCGGGACGCCATGATCAGGAAGTATTGCAGCAGGTTCTGGAATACCACTTCGTAGTTCGGCTGTTTGTCCGCCACTTCCCGGATCATCCGCTGCACCATCCATTCCATCTCTCTTTCATCATTTTCATCCGTAAGATGAATGACAGAACTGAACTCGGCGTTCACGAACAGGCCTTTCCGCACATTCACCATCACGGATTGTTCGCTGGGGCACATCAGCGAATCGTGGAAGGCGATCATATATCCGTCTACCTTTTCGGAAAACTTCATCTGGTGTACCTGTCCCGGTGCGAGAAAGAACAATGTATTGCGTTTCACCACGTGGGTAACGGTATCGATGGTATGGGTGAGCTGGCCTTTTTTGATCCAGAAGATGGTGTAAAAGTCGTGGCGGTGGGGGGCGGACTGATGTTCGAAGAACGGCTCCCCCAGGTTACAGAGGGTAGACACGCTAAAGCCTGTGTCTTCATGTGTGCCATGCGCGTATTCCGGCAGTGACACGATCTCGATATGTTCTTTTTTTTCTGCCATTGTTATCAGGTCATTCTTCAAACACAACGGGTTCTCCTTCCGGTCTTTCGGAAGGGTCCACATACTCAATGATAAAGTTGTTGCGGCCGTCTCCCACCATGATGCTGAGGTATTTGGCCTGCACCAGCTCCAGCATGCCGAGGAACAGGAAGATGGCGTGCACACGGTCTTTACAGTGATCGAATATCTTTTCGAACGCGATCGTTTTTTCCGACCGGGCGAGGTCCATCATATATTCGCGGGAGCCTTCCATGGTGTAGTCATACTTGTACACTACGTGCTGCGGCTTGTTGGTGCGCTCTTTCACGCGCTGCATCACCC
Organism: Chitinophaga cymbidii; assembly: GCF_007992715.1. Lineage (GTDB taxonomy): Bacteria > Bacteroidota > Bacteroidia > Chitinophagales > Chitinophagaceae > Chitinophaga > Chitinophaga cymbidii. The sequence goes on along the minus strand of NZ_BKAU01000001.1, from coordinate 2,092,097 downwards.
TTTCGAAGGTTTTGGTGAGCTTGAAGAGCGTGAGGGTCTGCACTTCGGTGCCTTCGCTGGTCACTTCCCCGATGATGGCGAGTTCCCTGGCGATATTACCGCGTTTGGCCAGCAGCATGCGTTCGGCTTCCTGCTCGGCCAGCTCGGCGGCGGCCTGTTTGTAGCGTTTGTATTCGAGGATCTTGTCCACCAGTTCCTGCCGGGGGTCAATTTCATTGCCGGCTTCGTCCAGCTCCTTGCGCGGCAGCAGCATTTTCGCCTTGATGCGCATGAGGGTGGAGATGAAAAGGATGAATTCGCTGGCCAGTTCAATGTTCAGCGTTTCCATATGGTGAATATATTCCAGGAAGTCTTTCGTCAGGTTGTTGATGGGGATATTGTAGATATCCAGCTCGTCCCGTTCGATAAAGAACAGCAACAGATCGAACGGCCCTTCGAACTGGGGTAGTTTGATCTTGTAAATATCTTGTTCGTTGCTCATAATTAACAATAAAACCTGCCGGAGTGCCCGACAGGTTTATCAAAAATAAGAAAAATCCGTTGAATCAGAATTTAGCCGTCAACCCGACGCCGATGGTCTGCTTGATCTGCAGGCGCGGCCCGAGAACACCGGTTTCTTTGTTCTCGAACACCTTTACATCATCATCATATATCATATCCACGCTCACAACGGCCGAAATCAGCTTGCTGACTTTCAATGTGAGGGCATTCGTCCAGAAAACGTCTACATTCCCGGGATTATGCTTGTAATTCGAGAAAAGCTCCAGCTTGGAACGGTAGTTAATGCTTTTGGTGATATCCTTGTTCCAGGTGGCGGACATATATGCGCCAAACTCGCTTTTTACATGTTTGCCGGTATCTACGCCGTAGGAACCTTTGGCGGACAGGGAGTCATTCATTACAACCACCCAGCGCGCAGTAACGGGGGACACAAACAACGAAAACTCCTTGTTCGGCATAAAGTCTATACCCGGAGATAAAACGATGAATGCCGGGGAAAAGAACTGGGAGATCAGTTCCGGCGTGGTATCCGCAGGATAGAGGTATCCTTTGTCGAACTGCGTGCGCAGGTTGAAAAGTCCGCTCAGATAGAAGTTTTTACCGATCTCGTATCCATATTTGGAGGTCAGATCGATGCGGTCTTCGTTCTTCCGGCTGCCAAGGCTGGTGGTATTCACATAGCCATAAGCGAGATCCAGGTTATTATCCCAGGAGTGCCTTCCTTTTTTATAATTAGCCATGAGATTGATGGTACCGAGCAGGGAGAGGGACAGCTTGTCACCACCTGCAGCCCAGTTGGTTAATGAGCCTTGGTTAAAAGTAAGGCCTAATGTTGCGCCTTTATACCATACCCGGCCGCTGTCTATTTCCTGCTCCTTGAGTTTCTTGGCGGCTTCTTCTCTTAGTTTCTTCATGCTGTCATCCTGTGCCTGTGCCGAATAGAAAGACAGCGCACACAGCGAGAGGAACAAACAGATCTTCTTCATTATACTTGTGGATTAAATGGTGTAATAACTGAACGGTTGGCTGTAGTACAACCAACCGTTTATCGGGTCGTAAAATTAGTTTATTTTTTTCTCAGTTCATCCCTGATTTCCATGAGCAGTTGCTCTTCGGCAGTGGGGCCGGCGGGTGCTGCAGGCTCTTCCGGTTTTTTGAATCTGTTGATGGTCTTTACCAAGAGGAAGATCGCGAAGGCTATGATGATAAATTCAACCAGCGCCTGTATGAACAAGCCATATTTGACTTCAGCGGCGCCTACCTTGATCATCTTTTCCTTGAAATCGATCCCCTGCAGCAAGATGCCTACCAGCGGCATAATGATCGCATCTACGAGGGATTTTACAATGCTTCCGAAAGCCGCTCCGATCACCACACCCACAGCCAGGTCAATTACATTGCCTTTCATGGCGAAGGCTTTAAACTCACTGAAAAAAGACATACGTTACAGGTTTTAATCGTTAAGAAATGTGCTCTGACAAAAATATTATTTTTTTGCTGGTAGCTTCGGATATTTCATCTTCAGCGATTTTAGTGTATCCCTTACCGTTTTAGCGATCAGCCATTCCTTGTACCAGTTCTGGTCTGCCGGAACAATGATCCACGGTATTTTCCCGCAGTGCGAAAAAACATCTTCATATGCTTTCCAGTACAACTTGCGCAGTTTCGCTTCCGCTATATCCTTTTCGTTGTACTTCCACATCTTGCGCGGATCTTCGGTGCGCTCTTTCAGCCTTTTCTGCTGCTCTTCCTGTGAAACGTGCAGGTAAAATTTCAGGATCTGCGTATTGTTATGCGTGACCAGCAGCTTTTCGAAGTCATTGATGGCATCCATCCGCCTGCGGATCGTTTTTTCATCCACCCATTTATGCACTCTTTGCACCAGCACATCTTCGTAATGGGAGCGGTTGAACACCTGTATCATTCCCTTTGCCGGAGCATGCTGATGAATACGCCATAAGAAATCGTGATCGGCTTCCAGTTCCGTCGGCGCCTTGAAAGGCTGCACTTTTACCCCCAGGGGATTGAGCTGCCCGAAAACGTCCCTGATCGCGCCATCCTTTCCGCTGGCGTCCATTCCCTGTAATACAACCAATAAACTGTGTTTATGTTCAGCATACAGCAAATTTTGCAGCTCGTCCAGCTCCTCCAATACCTTCTGCATGGATTCTTTGACGGTTTCTTTGGTTATTTTTTTCGGGGCGGTAGAGGCGATGTTTTGAAGCTTTACAGTAGGCATATGCGTTAGTTATACACTAATTTAAGTAAAATGATGCAGACTGCGGGAAACTGTATATTTGCATCCGTATGGACCATCGCTTGCAGAACTGGGGCATATTTCTCCTGCTTTCCCTTACCTGGGGCAGTTCTTTTATATTGATGAAGCTGGGGCTGGAGGCCTTTACGCCTTATGAAGTGGCGAGCATCCGGCTGATATCCGGGGGGCTGTCTCTCCTGCCTTTCTTTTTCCGGTTCATCCGGCAGACGCCGGTGCGCAAGGTGCCGGTCATCATCCTGTCCGGCCTGCTCGGCAACGGCATCCCCGCTTATCTTTTCTGCATTGCGGAAACGAAGATCGACAGTTCCCTGGCGGGCATGCTGAATTCATTCACGCCGGTGTTCGCGCTATTGTTCGGACTACTGATCTTCCGCGCGCCGGTGACGGGGCGGCAGCTGGGGGGTCTGGCCGTAGGGTTTGTGGGCGTGATCTTCCTGTTCCTGGCCAAAGGGATCAACACCAACGCTTACTGGTATTACGGTTTCTTCGTGGTGCTGGCAACGGCCTGTTACGGGTTGAATATTGTGCTGGTGCATCATTACCTGAAAGGGTTTGCATCGCTGCAGCTGGTGTCTATATCGCTTTTCTTCATGGGGCTTTTTGCTTTGCCGGTACTGCTTTCCGGTAATTTCTTCTCATTGTTCGCCGGGGCGGGAGATAAGCCCTGGATCAGCCTGAGCGCCAGCATGGTGCTGGGTATTATGGGCACGGGGGTTGCATCGATCCTGTTTTACCAGCTGATCCGCTCTGCCGGCGCCATCTTCGCTTCGATGGTGACTTACGGGTTGCCGGTGGTGGCCATCGGATGGGGACTGCTGGCCGGGGAATATGTGACCATGCTGCAGGTGCTTTGCCTGGCGCTGATCATGGGCGGCGTTTATATGGTGAACCGCAAATAAAAAAGACGGGCGCGGGCCCGTCCTTTACGATTATTTTTTGATGGCTTAAATGGCCATGATCTCCTTGTCTTTCTGCGCGCAATGTTTCTCTACCGCGGCGATATATTTGTCCGTCAGCGCCTGCACGTCCGCTTCTGAATCTTTCGCGGAATCTTCGCTCAGTCCGTCTTTCTGCAGTTTTTTGATGGCTTCGATCGCATCGCGGCGGATGTTGCGTATCGCTACCTTGGCATGCTCGCCTTCCGCGTTCACTTTCTTAACGAGTTCCTTGCGGCGCTCTTCTGTCAGCGGGGGCAGGAAGAGGCGGATGATCTGTCCGTCGTTCTGCGGGTTGAGGCCGATATTGGCTGCGATGATCGCGCGTTCGATAGGCTGCAGCATATTCTTTTCCCAGGGCTGAATGGTAAGGGTGCGGGCATCCGCTACGCTGACGTTGGCAACCTGGTTCAGTGCGGTGGGAGCACCATAGTAATCCACCGTAATGCCATCCAGGATAACGGGATTTGCCTTGCCGGCTCTAATTTTGGTGAGCTCCGCTTCCAGGTGGGAAATTGCTTTCTGCATGGAATCTGTCGCATCCTCCAGAATTAAATTTAGATCGTCTTGCATAAGAAATATTACTTGAGTGCTTGCAAACCTACATGAAATCTTTTAATCATCAAAGGATGACTGCTGTTGAAATGAGGAAGCAAAACCGGAGGATCATTTGTCCTGCAGCACGCCTTCGGGGTTCATGCGCAGGATCTTCGGCTTGGTGATGGTTTGCGGAACTTCCACCGGCTCGGCGACCACAACGGTGGCGGCTGCTTTAACGGTTTCTTTCCTTCTCTTCAGCACAAAGAGCACGCTGGTCAGCACAAAGGCGGTGCCGCCAACGAGGGTCAGCAGCCAGGTACTGCCGATATTTTGCAGGGAATAGGCCATCCCTATAAAGCAAATGTTGAATAACACCGCCACCAGCGTGGTCTGACGGTGGCTGAGCCCCAGGGCCAGCATGTAATGGTGAATGTGGTGGCGGTCCGCCGTAAAGGGAGAACGCCCCCTGGACATCCGGATCGCAAACACCCGCAGCGTGTCGAACAAAGGCACGATGAGAATGGCGAATGCAATGGCGGGAACGGCCTGCAACGGCATTTTGCTCGCCGGGTTGCCGGCGATCTCGATGAACTTCACGATCAGCGTGGCATTGACCAGCCCCACCAGCAGTGAGCCCGTGTCGCCCATGAATATCTTCGCGGGAGTGATGTTATAGATCAGGAACGCCGCCAGGCCCGCCGCCATGGAAAAGCCCATTACAGCGTACAGCAGCTCGTTGGAATACAGGAAATAGGCGCCCAGCACAGCGGACACCAGCATGCCGATGCTGCCGGCCAGTCCGTCCACTCCATCGATCAGGTTAAACGCATTGATCACAACGATGAAGGTGAAATAGGTCAGCAGCAGGCTGAAGTGGTAAGGCAGCTGCCCGATGCCGAAGAAGCCGTACATGCTTTGTATCTGGAGGTTGCCGAGATAGATGATCGCGAAAGCGGCTATCAGCTGGCCGATAAGTTTCTTTACGGGTGAAAGTCCTACGATATCGTCCTTCATTCCCACAATGAAAATGATAAAGAAAGCAGCGAGCAGATATTGTAACGGGAATGCCTGTTGCGCGGGGGCACACACAGCAGTCGCCAGCAGGAAGCCGGCGAAGAAGCCCAGACCGCCCAGGGTCGGGATACGGGACTTATGTGATTTGCGCTCGTCCGGCTCGTCATAAAGGTGCTTCAACTCCGCCACTTTGATCAGCACGGGGATAGCAAAGTAGGTTATAACGAAACTCAGGACAGTCGCGATAATTACATTCTCCATACGGGGGGTTGTGATTGCAAAGATATTAATTTCAGTGATATGCGTATCAATAAATTTTAAAAACCATGGTTTTTAACCATCTCTGGTAAAATTTTATCTGACACGATGTAATTCCGGGCAATTTCTTATTACTTTTGCGCTTCTAAAACGCCAATTATCATGCCAGAACTGAAAGATATTGCCTCCCAGATACGGCGGGACATAGTACGGATGGTACATGCAGTGCAAAGCGGGCACCCCGGCGGTTCCCTGGGCTGTACGGATTATTTTACGGCCTTGTATTTCAAGGTAATGCAACATCGTCCGGAGCCGTTTGACATGGATGGTAAAGACCAGGACGTGTTCTTCCTGTCCAACGGCCACATCTCCCCCGTGTTCTACAGCGCACTGGCGCGTTCCGGTTATTTCCCGGTGAAAGAACTGGCCACATTCCGCAAGATCGATTCCCGCCTGCAGGGCCACCCCACCACCCACGAGCATCTGCCCGGCGTACGTGTCGCCAGCGGCTCCCTGGGCCAGGGCATGAGCGTTGCACTGGGAGCGGCGCTTGCCAAGAAACTGAATAAAGACAGCAAGCTGGTGTATTCCCTGCATGGCGACGGAGAGCTGGATGAAGGACAGAACTGGGAAGCCATCATGTTCGCCGCGCATCATAAAGTGGATAACATCATTGCCACCGTGGATTACAACGGTCAGCAGATCGACGGGCCAACCAGCAAGGTTATGGGCCTCGGCGACCTCGGCGCGAAGTTCGAAGCTTTCGGCTGGAAGGTGATGAACATGAACGGCAATGATATGGACGAAGTGGTAGCCACCCTGGAAAAGGCCAAGGGTCTGACCGGCAAGGGGCAACCGATCGTTATTCTCATGAAGACGGAAATGGGCAAGGGCGTGGACTTCATGGAAGGTTCCCACGAATGGCACGGCATCGCTCCGAACGACGAGCAGCTGGCCAAAGCCCTGGCGCAATTGCCGGAAACGCTCGGAGATTATTGATCTGATGATATTACATAACAAGGGGCTGACCATCATCCTGGTCAGCCCCTTGTTTGTTTATGCAACTGCTTGCGTGATACCTCTTTTATCATCCCCTTCCCCTACGTCGCTTTCAGCGTGATCACCTGCTTCGCCGCCCTGCTCGCCGGATACCAGCTCGCCAGCACCCCTATCACCAGGATCGTCACACTCACCAGCACAAAGTCCTGCCAGTGCATCTCCACCGGGAAAGCATCGATCAGAAAAGACCCGCCTCCCAGCTTGATCAGCCCGAAATGCTGCTGTACCAGGCAGATGGCGATCGCGATCGTGAAGCCGAGCACACTGCCCGCGCCGGCGATGATCAGCCCCTCCCCTAAAAATATCCGCTGTATCAGGCTGTCACGGCTGCCCATGGCCTTCAGGATGGTGATATCCTTTTGTTTCTCTATCACGAGCATGGACAGCGAGCCGATCATATTGAACGCCGCGATCACAAGGATGAAGCTGAGGAATACGTACACCACCCATTTTTCCGTTTGCATCACGTTGTAGATGGTGGCGTTCTGCTCTACGCGGGTCTGCACTTTCACGGCATCGCCGAGCAGCGCCTGTATCTTTCGTTTCACCCGCTTCTCGGATGCGTCCGGCTGCAGGGAGATCTCCAGCGATGAAACTTCTCCCGGCCGCAGGTTCATCAGGTTGCGGAGAAACCTGATGTCCGCCAGCACATATTTACTGTCAAATTCCTGCTGGATGGCAAAGGTGCCGGAAGGATAGATCACGCCGCTGTTCAGCGACTGCTCCGGCATGGCGGCATTGAAGGAAATACCGGCGTCGCGCTTCGGCATGTACACGTTCACGGGCACCAGGCTATGCTCCACATCCACGCCCAGGGCGGTTTCAATGCCAATACCAAGCACCGCGCGGTAGCCGTTCTCAGCGCCCAGGTCAAAGTCGCCACGCACGATCTTGTCCTGCACACCCGCCACTTTCATGAACTGATCGTCCACCCCTTTCAGCACGGCGATCGTCTGATCTTCGCCATAACGCAGCACGGCCTTTTCCTCGATGGACTGGGAAAGGTGCGCCACGCCGGGCACGGCGGCGATCTCTTTTAACTGTGCCGCGGTCAGCAATATGGTTTTGCCGGTGGCCGGCACTACTTTAAGCGTTGGATAAAAAGAAGAATAGAGGGATTTCACAAGGCCCGTAAACCCGTTGAAAACGCTCAGCACGGTGATGAGCGCCGCGGTGCCTACGGCAATGGCCACCACGCTTACCCATGCAATGATGTTGATGGCGCTGGTGGATTTGCGGGCGCGAAAGTAACGTAAAGCGAATTGCCAGATCATTGTATCATTGCCGGTTTTTTTCCTCGTTGATCTTTTTGAACAGTTCTTCCATCCGGAACACATGGTCCAGCGTATCATCCAGGAAAAAGACCAGCTCCGGCACACGGCGCAGCTGCTTTGCCACCCGGTTGCCCAGCTCCCGCCTGATCTCTCCCATCTTGTCTTTTATGCGCACAAGCATTTCCTCGGGAGACTTTATCTGGAACATGCTCAGGTAAACCCGCGCCTCCAGCAGGTCCGGCGTCATCTTCACAGATGAAATGGAGATCATGCCGCCTTCTGTAACGTTGAATCCCATGCGGATGAAAATATCGCTCAGCTCCTGCTGTACCAGCTGTCCCACCTGCTTTTGTCTTTTTGTTTCTTGCATTTTTCCCGGTTTAATCATGTACAATGTACCACACATGAATCCGGCCAAAATTAACCAATTTAGCCGGTTATCCGTAAAAGCCCTTTTTGGCGTACTTTTGCGGATCATCAATTCAGAGGAATGAAGACTTTTAAGCGCATGCTCGGGTTCGTCAGGCCCTTGCATCATTATGTACCCGAGTACGTGATCTATGCCATGATCGGGATCATATTCGGATTGATCAACTTTACGATGCTGATCCCCTTGCTACAGGTGCTGTTTGATCCGCCGGAGGCGACCACGGTGACCGTGCTGCCGGAATTTTCCTTTACGATCAGCTACTTCACGGATCTTTTCACTTATTATTTCGAAAAGTTCGCCACGGAGAACGGGAAAATATATGCGTTGGGGTTTGTCTGCATCGTGATCGCTTCCAGTACGCTGATAGCCAACATGGGCCGTTATCTCAGCGTGCGTGTGATGGTACGCCTGCGCATGAACATCCTTGAAAGAATACGGAACCGGCTATACGAACGCATCACTTCGCAGTCGCTTTCCTTCTTCAACCAGCGCCGGAAAGGCGACCTGTTGTCGGTCATGACGAACGACGTATCCGAAGTGGAATATACCATCGCCAACTCCATACAGGTGCTGCTGCGCGATCCCTTCATCATCCTCTTTACATTTTTTGCGCTGTTCTACATCTCCGTCAAGCTCACTTTGTTCACACTCGTTTTCTTCCCCATATCCGGCTTCCTCGTTGCTTACATCTCAAAGCAGCTTCGCAAGAAAGGATATTACAGCCAGGAAATGCTCGGCAAGCTGCTCAACATTTCGGAAGAATCACTCGGCGGCGTGCGCATCATCAAAGGCTTTACCGCGGAAACATACATGCAGCGGAAGTTCGGCGAAGTCACACGTGCATTCACCAAACTCAGTAAAGCAATTTACAACCAGCGTGAAATGGCTTCTCCGGTTTCGGAAGCGCTCGGCGTGATACTCGTGGTAGTGCTGGTGATGGTCGGCGGATACATGATCCTGATGCCGGAGGATAACCAGGGACTGACGGCGGAGCAATTCATTACTTACCTCGGCCTGTATTTCACCATCCTTCAGCCCGCCAAAAATATCTCCAACGCATTTACGTCCATGCAACGCGGCATCGTTGCCGGAGAAAGGATCTTCGCGCTGCTGGACGAGCCGAATGTGATCGAAGACAAAACGGATGCGCAGGCGGTATCGTCTTTCGACAGCAATATCACCTACGATCATCTGTCCTTCAAATACGATCAGCAATATGTGCTGGAAAACATCGACCTCCGCATCGCAAAAGGCACGATGGTAGCGCTGGTCGGCAAAAGCGGCGCGGGAAAATCCACCATGGCCGATCTGCTGCCGCGCTTTTATGATGCAACGGAAGGCAGATTGACGATCGATGGAAAAGATGTGCGCGACCTCAAGCTGAAAGATCTGCGCCAGCTGATGGGCATCGTATCGCAGGAAGCGATCCTGTTTAACGATACGGTGTTCAGCAATATCGCATTCGGACAACAGGAGGCGGACCGTGAAAAGGTCATTGAAGCGGCGAAGATCGCCAATGCGCATGAGTTCATCACGCAGCTGGAAAACGGCTATGACACTTACATTGGCGACCGCGGCAGCAAGCTCAGCGGAGGCCAGCGGCAACGGCTTACCATTGCGCGCGCCATCTTCAAGAACCCACCGATCCTCATTCTCGATGAAGCCACCTCCGCACTGGACACGGAATCTGAAAAGCTCGTGCAGGAGGCGCTGGACAAGCTGATGCAGAACCGCACCACCATCGTGATCGCGCATCGGCTTTCCACCATCCAGCATGCGCATGAAATTATTGTTATGGATAAAGGCAGGATCGTTGAAAGAGGCAAGCATGACGCATTGCTCGCTGCCAACGGCATTTACAAAAAGCTGGTAGAGATGCAGGAGTTTAAATAGTAGAAAAATTTTCACATTATAAAAGCATCTTCTCATTTGCGGGGATGCTTTCATTTTTATTAGTTAGATGGTACTATTTTTGGTACTTTGAGCGTGCCAGAAGGAACCTTATTTGTTCATTTAAAATTGCACCTGTGATTTCTGTAGTTATACCAGTGCTTAACGAAGGCGCCACCATACGCCAGGTCATAAAAACAATCAGGAAAACTTCCCGACCTATCGAGATCATTGTTGTAGATGATAATTCAACAGATAATACCGTAGAGGAAGCAATGAAAGATAAAGTGCGCGTGATCACAAGCAGCCAGCGCGGAAAAGGCATTTCCATGCGGGAAGGAATGATGGCGGCCAAGCATGATATTATTATGTATGTGGACGGAGATATTCTTACCTATCCGGATGGTCTTGTTGAACTGCTGACCGATGATATTGTGAACGACGAAGCGGATTTTGTAAAATCTTTTTTTGAAAGACAGGCGGGAAGGGTCACGCAACTGGTGGCCAAGCCGCTGCTGAGCATTCTCTTTCCGGGGCTCGCCAACTTTCAGCAACCGCTCAGCGGTATGATCGCCGCGCGCAAATCGCTTTTACAAAAAGTTCATTTTGAAAATGATTATGGTGTGGACATTGGTCTGCTGATAGATGTATACCAGCAAAATGCGCGTATAAAGGAAGTGAACATCGGCCGGCTGGAAAATGCGATGCAGACCTGGGAGCAACTCAGTAAGATGTCCCGCGAAGTATCCCGCACCATTCTCCGCAAGGCGGAAAGCATTCCCCTGCAAAACCTGGAAACGCTTGGCAATATCAATATCATCCGCGAGCAAATGGAATATTCCATCCTCGAATCGATCGACAAGCTGGAGAAGATGGTGATCTTTAACCTGGACGAAGCGGTGTTCACACAAAACTATCTTTACCTCGCCGCGGCGGCCTTCGACCAGGAAGAACCATTGATACAGATACTGCAACATTATTCCGATCCGGTTTCCATCCTGGAACGTTCGGCAGCGCTCTTCCAGGGCAGAAACCTGGCGGAGCTGCTGGAAGTGGCGGATAATATTCCATATACGCCAGACATCCGTCACGTGATCCGTGAGCTGAAGAAACGCGGCTATGTCTGCGGGTTCATTACAGACGGTTTTGAATGCGTGGCGCAGCATATGAAGAACAAGCTGGGGGCAGACTTCGCATTTGCCAACCGCCTGCACCTCATCCACAGCGTTGCAACCGGCGAGCTGACCATCCCGGAATATTTCCTGGAAACGGAAGGCAACAGGCTCACCTATGATAAAAGCAATATCCTGAAATACATTTCGGAGAAATATCACATTCCGTCACAGAACATCATCTATGTGGGTAACGGGGAAAGTGACCGCGCTATGTTGCAGGAGGCGGGGATCGGTGTGGCGTACCATCCACAATTTGTGGAAGTGGAATCCCTGGCGGACAAGGTGATCGAGGACCCCTGTATGGCGCCGCTGCTGGATATTGCGCAGGCGAGCCCGGAAAAACAGGGAAAGCGCTGGCCTACCAAACGGCAGGTGCGCAACATCGGGCTGGGAAGCCTGGCGGTAGTGGCTACGGCGGGACTTTTATACCTGGCGGCAAGACAGGTGAGAAAAGCGATGGCGCCTGCTGAGGAAGTGGTATAAAATATTATTTTTCAATTTCGAACGATGCTTTCCGGCTTTTCCCGGGAAGCATTTTTTTTGCCTGTTGCGCAAATAATGTTTGAAAAAGCAGAGAAATTGTCGGTTTCAGATAACAAACTCTCGCTCTTTTTCAGCGCTGTTTTCCGGCTTTGCTTCTACATTCGTAAAAAATAAAAACGTTATGAATGTTTCGACAATGCGGGAGCGGTTGCATGAAGCAATTGATCTTGCCACAGACGAAAAGGTTATCCAGCAGTTTCATATGACAACGCTGGAGATCAGCAAGAGTGAGTATTTAACGTTGGAGGAGGTCCGGGAGTTGATCAGTGATGCGGAGGCCTCCGCGGAGAGCGGCCCTTCCGATGAGATGCTGGATGAGTTGATAGCGCAGGCCCGGGCGGCGGTGGAAGTGATGCAGAAGATCAGGAATGCGCGGATGGCGGCGAAGTAGGGAGTTAGGGGGATGGATGGTGGAGGGGTGAAGTGTAGAGCGCTGATGAGGATAGATGCTGAACGGTGAAGCGTAGAGGGCTGATGAGGATAGATGCTGGATGGTGAAGCGTGGAACGCTGATGGGATGGATGCTGAACGGTGAAGTGTAGAGGACTGAGAGAAGGAGGTTAGCGGCGCAGCCTCATTGTAGATTCACATAAGGGAGCGGCAACCTGGTTACGCGGTGTGACCAGATGTTGCCTAAGCTCCCACATTTTTACGGGGGGCCGGGTTCTCCCGGCTTCGTTTTACCGAAGATCGTTATTGAGCGGAAAAGTAGTTGCCAGGGTTGGTTCATTAAAATCATGGTTCGCCGGGGACTATAGTTCGGCTGGAATTATAGTCCGCCGGGAATCAGTATCCGGATGAAGGTTTTATGCTACCCGGGTATGTTCGCTATTCAGAAAGTTAGATTGCTTAGAAAAAGCACTGAGGATAAAAGCAAGTCAAATGAAAAAGGGCCGTTCTTCTGAACAGCCCTCTCAATTATTTGTATACAAACAAACGGCTATTTGCTTTTAGCCAGTTTTGCTTCAATGCTAAGTGTGGCATGCGGTACTGCTTTCAGGCGCGCTTTATCGATCAGCTTGCCTGTAACACGGCAGATACCATATGTTTTGTTTTCGATCCTCATCAACGCTTTTTCCAGGTGATCGATGAACTGTATCTGGCGGCTGGCCATCTGGTTCAGCTGCTCGCGTTCCTGGGAGCCACTGCCGTCTTCCATGCTCATGTATTTGTTCTCGGTATCATCCGTACCGGCTTCATCCTTGCGGGTGATAAGGCCCTGGAGGTATACCAGTTCCTTTTTGGCAGCTTCCAGTTTCTTCAGGATGATCTCTTTGAACTCCTGCAGTTCGGGATCGCTGTAGCGGTAAATCGGACCGGAAGGCGCATCCGGCTGGTCCAGCACGGATTTGGTGAACTCAGGCGCATAGGTAACGGTCTTCATGGCCGGCCTGGAGGTAGAGGAAGATCTGCTGGAAGCAGGTCTGGAAACCGCTTTTTCAGATGCCCGTTTTACCGGTTCTTCTGTTTTACCGGATTTCCTGGCTGTTTCTTTCTCTGGTTTTTCCTGTTTATTCTTTGCTGGCATTATATCCTCTTTTACTACTGGTTTAGAAATAACCGGTTTTGCAATTGTTTTCGGCGCTGCTGGCTTTCTGGCTGCCGGAGCTGGTTTTGCTGCCGGCGCTTTCGTCACGGGTGCCTGCTTTGCGGATGCTTTTGCTTTCACCGGAGTTGACTTCTTTGCCGGCGCTTTGGCGGCCGGCGTTGCTTTCCTGGCTGGTGCTTTGGCAACGGCTGCTTTCTTCGGCGCTGCCACGGGTTTCCTGGCGGCCGCCTTCTTCGGTGCTGATTTCACAGGCGCTTTCTTTACTGCTGCCTTCTTGGGAGCGGGTTTTGCGGCCTTGGGCGCTGCTTTGCCAACCGCCTTCTTGGGAGCGGCCGCTTTTTTGGCAGGCGCGGGTTTTGCTGCGGGTTTCTTGGCCGCCGGTGCTGCTTTCTTCGCTACAGTTTTCTTGGCAGGTATCGCCTTCTTGGTAGTCTTACTAGCAACCTTCTTCTTTGTTGCCATGGGATTAGCTTTTTTTGTTAACTAATACGTTAAATTTAAGATCGTTAACTTCTACTTCAATGCCCTCCTGTAATTGCGTCACTACATCCAAACTATCTGCCAAAATTTCCGTGCAAATATAGTCATTAAAGTTAATTATCGCCGACTTCAGGCTATCTACCTCCTGCACTTTTACAGCAATCCTGTCAGTTAACTCAAAACCACTGTCTTTCCGTATCTTCTGGATCCGGTTAACCAGCTCACGGGCATTGCCCTCATCCAGTAACTCAGGGGTGATAGTAATATCCAGGGCCACCGTCAGCGCACCTTTGTTGGCGACCGTCCATCCCGGGATATCTTCAGAAATTATCTCGACATCTGATAACAAGATTGGAATACGCTCATTATCAATTATTAAGCCAAACTCGCCCTCTTTTTCAAGCGTGGCTATATCATGTTGGGAAAAAGCACTGATCGCGCCGGCCACTGCTTTCATCCTGGCACCCATCCTGCTACCCAGCGTTTTGTAGTTCGGCTTGATCTTTTTCTTGATGAAACCTTCCGTTTCCGTAAGATACTCAATACTTTTTACATTCACTTCGCTTTTTACCAAATGTTCCACGAGGCTCAGCTGCTCCCGCGTATGAGGATCCAGCACAGGTATCAATATCTTCTGGAGTGGCTGGCGCACCTTGTTGTTCGTCTTCTTCCGGAGGGACAGTACCAGCGATGAAACGTCCTGCGCCAGCTGCATCCGCTCTTCCAGATCAGTGTCGATGGCTTTTGCATCGGCTACCGGGAAATCGGTCAGGTGAACGGAAGGAGCTGCCTGCCTGCCGCTGACATTGTTCAGGTTCCGGTACAGCCAGTCGGTAAAGAAGGGCGACACCGGGGCCATCAGCTGCGCGATCTTTTCCAGGCATTCATATAAAGTCTGGTAAGCGCAGATCTTGTCGTGCTCATACTCCCCTTTCCAGAACCGGCGGCGGCAAAGCCTTACATACCAGTTGCTCAGATGCTCGTCTACAAACTCCTGAACCGCGCGGCCGGCCTGTGTGGGCTCGTAATCATCCAGACTGGCGCCCACCTGTTTCACCAGGGTGTTCAGCAGTGAAATGATCCAGCGGTCGATCTCCGGACGCTGGTCCAGCGGAATGTACGCTTCCGAAAACCTGAAATTGTCCAGGTTGGCGTACATCGCGAAGAAGTTATAGGTATTATATAATGTGCCGAATAATTTACGCTGTACCTCCCTGATGCCTTCCACATCGAACTTCATGCTGTCCCACGGCGACGCATTGGTGATGAGGTACCAGCGGGTAGCGTCCGCGCCGAACTGGTCGATCGTGGCGAACGGATCTACCACGTTGCCCAGGCGCTTACTCATTTTGTTGCCGTTCTTGTCCAGCACCAGCCCATTGGATACCACAGTTTTATACGCGACGCTGTCGAACAGCATCACGGCCAGGGCATGCAGTGTGTAGAACCATCCACGGGTCTGGTCCACACCCTCCGCAATGAAATCCGCGGGGAACGCGGAGCCGTTGTCTATCAGCTCCTTGTTCTCGAAGGGATAGTGCCATTGCGCCACGGGCATGGCGCCGCTGTCAAACCACACGTCTATCAGATCGGGCTCGCGGCGCATGGGCTTGCCGGTGGAGCTGACGAGGATGATATCGTCCACATACGGTTTGTGCAGGTCCAGGATACCTTCGTGGAGGTAATTTTTGTTCACATCACCGCCCAGTACTTCATTGGCGAGGCGGATGCCGGCATTCAGCTCGGCGATGCTGCCGATGCAGATCTCTTCGCTGCCGTCTTCCGTACGCCAGATGGGCAGCGGAGTACCCCAGTAGCGGCTGCGGCTGAGGTTCCAGTCCACCATATTTTCCAGCCAGTTGCCGAAACGGCCCGTGCCGGTAGCGGCGGGTTTCCAGTTGATGGTCTTGTTCAGTTCCACCATCCGGTCTTTCGCGGCGGTGGTTTTGATGAACCAGGCATCGAGGGGATAATATAATACGGGTTTGTCCGTACGCCAGCAATGCGGGTACGTGTGCTCATATTTTTCTACTTTGAAAGCGCGGTTTTCCTTTTTGAGTTTAACCGCAATGTCAACATCCACATCTTTATAATCCGGATCATTTTTATAATCCTTCACATAACGGCCGGCAAACTCGCCGACATTATCCAGGAACTTGCCCTGCCTGTCTACCAGCGTGAGGATGCCGATGCCATATTTTTTACCTACGCGGTTGTCGTCCGCACCAAAGGCCGGAGCGGTATGTACAATGCCGGTACCATCTTCGGTGGTCACGAAATCGCCGATCAGCACGCGGAAGGGATCGCCCTCTTCCGGCTGCGCGTAGGGCAACAGCTGTTCGTAGCGGATGTTTTCCAGCTGGCTGCCTTTGAAGGAGGTGAGCACCTTCCAGGGAAGGACTTTGTCCTCCGGCTTGTATGCTTCAAAATCAGCGTTTTCCCCTTCTCCCTTGAAATATTTACCCGCCAGGTCCTTTGCCAGAATGACATTGATCGGCAGATGGGTATACGGATTGAACGTCTTGATCAGCTGGTATTCGATGTTGGCGCCAACGGTCAGGCCGAGATTGGACGGAAGCGTCCAGGGAGTGGTGGTCCAGGCTAGGAAAAATACCTGGTCGGAGCCGGCCGCTTCAAATAAAAACCGGGAGTTGTCCGCGTCAACCGCTTTGAACATGGCCACCACAGTGGTATCCTTCACGTCTTTATAAGTTCCCGGCTGGTTCAGCTCATGCGAGCTAAGCCCGGTACCGGCAGCGGGAGAATACGGCTGGATGCTCACACTTTTGTACAGCAGTCCTTTTTTATATAACTGCTGTAGGCACCACCAGAGGCTTTCGATATAGCTGTTATCGAAAGTAATGTAAGGCCGTTCCAGGTCTACCCAATACCCCATTTTGCGGGTCAGTTCTTCCCAGCGGTCCTTATACTTCAATACCTCGCGGCGGCAGGTGTCGTTATATTCCGCGATGGAGATCTTTTTTCCAATATCTTCTTTGGTAATGCCCAGCGCTTTTTCAACGCCCAGCTCTACCGGCAGGCCGTGGGTATCCCATCCGCTTTTGCGTTTTACCTGGAATCCCTGCATCGTCTTATACCGGCAAACAAGGTCTTTCAGGGCGCGGGAAATCACGTGGTGAATGCCCGGGAGGCCGTTGGCGCTCGGGGGGCCTTCATAAAACACGAACGGCGTGGCGCCGTCCCGGTTGGACACACTTTTCTCGAAAATCTGGTGCTGTTCCCACGCTTGCAGTATATCCTGTTCTATTTGCGGTAAATTCAGTTGACTATATTCCTGATATTTGGACATAAACAATCCCTATCCTTTATTGTTATAACAACGGTATTTAAAAGTCTGCAAAGTTACGAAAATACAGGGAGGATTCGGAGCGGCGTTACCGCTCATAAAAAATAACAGGTTTCGTGAATAAAATCCGCCAAAAGTTAACTATTTTACAATAAACTATGCTTTCTTTGCGTTTTTGGCATTGTTATTGGTTGATTTGAAGAAGAGTACACGCAGTATAAACCATATCTTTTATGAAAAAAGTAACGTTAATCATATGCGCTGCTATTTTTTCTTCCGGAGTAGCGTTTTCGCAAAAGAAATCATCTAAATCCAAAGCCGTCGCGAAAAAAGTGGAGGCTCCCGCTGTTGTGAAAGAAGCTTTCCAGCAAAACGGGGAATTCGCCGGGACCGCTGATGCATCGTGGAAAAAGACCGCGTCAGGAAACTGGATCGCATCTTTTGAGAAGGAAGGAGTTAAAACAGCCGCAGAGTATAATGCCGAAGGCGCCTGGGTAGCTACCCGCAGCGAATATGGCAACGGTAATTTGCCTGAAACTGTTTTGGGCACTTTAAAGAACAAATATCCTTCGGCAGTTGTTAAAGATGGATGGAAGATCGAAAGGTCTGATGTGGCATCTTACTATAAGATAAATATTGACGACAACGGTGCTGCCAAAACCGTACTTTTAAATGATGCTGGCACTATTGTTGATTAGGAAATAAAAGAACTTTAATTAAGTATTTCATAGGTATAGGGATAAATAGGACAGACCCTGCTCTTTTGGGCGGGGTTTTTCTTTTTTATATCCCGCAGGTTATATCTCCCTCTATATCCTGCAGGTTATATCCTGCAGATTGTGTCCCTTTACATCCCGCTGGTTATGCCCCTTTATATCCTGCTGATTATCTCTAGCAAAAAACGGCCGGCTCACATATATCGGATACCATTAACAACCATAACGCAATTCGTCCACATTACCGCGCAGCACAATTCATTTACAGAACTCCCAAAAACCGAAAAGCCGCTACTTGAAAAGTAACGGCTCTATGCAAATTACGGTGGAAAAACTTACTGACTTGCAGTGCCCGCTCTTAAGGTCATGTGGTGTTTGTTAGGCACTGCGTTATAATGGCTTTACTATCGTCTGCAAGCTTTTCCTTAGGTCAAATCTGATAAGGAAGCTTATGAGGAACCAAGGATAGATATCCAGTGATCGTATCACAAAGAAACTACAAAGCCCGCGAAACGGTTTTCGAAATCGGGAAAACAAATGATCGTAAAAGGAAAATGTGTAAATAACGGGGGAAACAGATCAGGAAATGCAGCAGGGATGGGCATTTCAGCGGAAACTATCGCAGCAGCAGCTCGCAGGGCTTCAGGCCCGTGTGCTTTTTAAAGGCGGTGGAGAAGTGCGAAATACAGGAATATCCCATCATAATGGCCACTTCCGAAACAGAAAGCCCCTTTTCATATAACAGGCCCTTCGCTTTTTCCATTCTTTCTTTCTGGAAATAATCGTAGATCGTAGTGCCGAACATCGCTTTGAAACCTTTCTTCAGGTAACATTCGTTCATCGCTACACGGCGGGCCAGCTCGCGGATGGTGATCGGCGCATCCAGCTGCTCCAGCAGAATACTGCGCGCTTTCTCGATCTTCCCGCGATCTTCCATCTGGGTAAGGAAGCGGCAACCATAGCGCTCATCCGGATCATTCTGGATAAACTGGTCTGAGCTGAACAGAAGCAGCTCCAGCGACTTGCTTTGCAGGAAAATATTTCTGAGAACGCCTTCATAATTATTGTGCACCATCTGCTCCAGCACCGCTTTGGACTTGGTACAAAGCTGAATGGTCTTCACAAAAGGCTTCCGGGATTGCATTTCAAACAGCGTGGAAGAAGTATTCCCTTTCTGCAGGGATTGAATGAAAGCCGGCTGAAAGCGAACGGTGATCATGTCCACCGAAGGCAGCTTCTCGTTACAGTCATCCTTTTTATGCCCGCCGGCACAAACCTGGTCCGTGCAGTTGGGGTTCTTGCAGTATTTATTACCCGCTACGCAGTAACGCAGCTCGATTGCGGCGGCCTGACCACGTTTTGCGGGCTGATATACCACCATCGCCACATCCTCCACCGGCAACGGACGCTCATATACGTAGCGCTGCAGGTTGTAATCCAGGCAATCAGGAACGGAAACGGTATCCGCTTCTGCGAGTTGCAACTGGTCGCTCAAAGCTGGTTGCGGAATGGCAAGTGATAATATCTCCTGTACTTCTTTCATGTAAAGCCTCACAAAACTAACAAATCGTTGTTATAATATTATCAGTTTTACAAACACGTTACAATTCTAGCTCCCCACGGCTGATTTGGTACAGATTTAGCAACACCCCATTATGATGAAGCGTACCTGGAAGATCATACTCATCTCGCTGGCAGGAATTATTGTCCTTATACTGGGCGCCGCATGGTACCTGAGTGTTCATTGGAAAGGCTTGCTGGACAAGCAGTTAAGCCGTTCCGTCAAGGAAAGTTCGGATAGCCTGTACACCCTGGCCTATAAAGAGATCCACCTCAACCTGCTCACCGGCAGCGTGGGAA
Organism: Chitinophaga cymbidii; assembly: GCF_007992715.1. Taxonomy (GTDB): domain Bacteria; phylum Bacteroidota; class Bacteroidia; order Chitinophagales; family Chitinophagaceae; genus Chitinophaga; species Chitinophaga cymbidii. Next base: position 2,072,288 of record NZ_BKAU01000001.1, on the reverse strand, counting down.
TAGAAAACGTGGTATTATTGCCCGATAGTGCGGTATATGCCCGTATGGTGGCCGAACAGCGGGCGCCCACCACCGTCTACAACGCCAAAATGAGCAGCCTGCAGATCAGTGGCATGAACATTATCAGCTATTTTCTGAAAAAGAAGGTGAACGCAGGCGCTTTCGTGGTAAAAGACCCCGAGATCACCATTATCGACGATCAGCGCAGCACCGATACCACGCCCAAACGAAGTCTGTACGAATCGCTGCATGACAATATCCGCAGCTTCAGCGTGGGCCGGATCGACCTTGAAGACACCAAACTGACATTTACGCAGATCCGGAAAGACAGCAGCAAGGTCATCACCCAGCTGGAAGGCGTGACCATGAAGATCCGCGGCCTGGAGATCGATTCGATCAGCGAACAGGACCCCGCCCGTTTCCTCTATGCCCGGAACTTTGACCTGGAGCTGAAGAAATGGGACTACCGCACGCCGGACAGCCTGTACTGGATGCATGTGAACGGGATCAGCTACAACGCGGTGGCGCGGGAGCTGAACGTAGCCGAAGTGAAACTGGACCCGCGGTATAACAAAGCGGATTTCGACAAAAAGATAAAAACGCAGAAAGACCGCTACCAGCTTGCGTTCCGGGAACTGCGGCTGCAGGGCATCCCCTTCATCAGCCTGCTGCAACGGCAGGAGTTCTTCGTAAAAAGAATGGACATCAACGGCGGCGAGCTGAACATCTACCGCAACCGCGGGCTGCCCATGCCGCCGGGCAACAAGCTGGGACAATTCCCCAACCAGCTGCTGCGCAAGCTGCAAATGCCTTTGCTGATAGACACCATCAGGGCGAAAGGCGTGGATATTTCCTATACGGAACTGCACCCCGAAAGCGGGGACCCCGGCAAAATTGAGTTCCACAACGCCGGCGGCATTTTCCGGAACATCACCAACGTGGATTCCCTGATCGCGCGGCAAGGCCATTGCCTGATAGACCTCCATGCCATCCTGATGAAGACCGGCAAGCTCAGGGCGCATTTCGACTTTTCACTGACAGACACTACAGGAGTATTTGCCGTGTCCGGCCAGCTGAAAGATATGGACGGCAAGGAATTCAACCAGGTGACCAAGGCCCTCGGCAACATCCAGATCCGCTCCGCGCTCATCAAAGAGCTGGAATTCAGCATGAAAGGCAACGAAAGAACCGCCTCCGGCACCCTAAAGCTGCTGTATTCCAACCTGAAGATCGCCATGCTGAAGGATGAAGAGGATAAAGACGGAAATAAAAAGAAAAAAGGGCTGGCTTCCCTGTTCGCCAACCTGCTCGCCATCAAGAATGAAAACCCCTCCCCCGGCGAAGCCGTGCGGATCGCCAAACCCACCTACCGCCGGGACATCCAAAAAACATTCTTCAACCTCGTCTGGAAAACCATCTTTACCGGCGTAAAAGAAACCGTGGGAACCCCGCTGCTGGAAACAATGGGTAAACGAAAAAAATAATATTTTAACGGCTGCATATGCGATATCCACACGGTATCCACCCCTCTCAAATATGCATGGTTTTTCATGGAAATTAGCCCGATTTTGCTTATTTTTGCTGGATTGTCTACTGATTTGTTTAAAAAAGATTTTCAGCTAATAATATGAGTGAAGAACTAGTGCAAGCAACTACCCCTAGCAATGGCTATGATGCGGGTAGCATTCAGGTATTGGAAGGTCTGGAAGCCGTACGGAAACGTCCCGCCATGTATATCGGCGATATTGGCGTGAAAGGGCTCCACCACCTGGTATATGAAGTAGTGGACAACTCCATCGACGAAGCCCTCGCCGGTTATTGCAAGAACATTGAAGTAACTATCTGCGAGGACAATTCCATCCGTGTGAAGGACGATGGCCGCGGTATCCCCACCGGCATGCACGCCAAGGAAAAACGCTCCGCGCTGGAAGTGGTGATGACCGTACTCCACGCCGGCGGTAAATTCGACAAGAATACCTACAAGGTGTCCGGCGGTCTGCATGGCGTGGGCGTAAGCTGCGTGAACGCATTGAGCGACCCCCTGCACGTGATCGTTCACCGCGAAGGCAAGATCTTCGAACAGGAGTACAAAATGGGGCATCCCCTGTACTCCGTCCGCGAGATCGGCCCCAGCGACATCACCGGTACCATCACGCATTTCAAGCCGGACGCCACCATTTTCACGGAAACCGTCTACAACCGCGAAACCCTCGCCGGCCGCCTGCGCGAACTCGCCTTCCTGAACAGGAAGATCCGTATCACGCTCACCGATGAGCGCGAAAAAGACGAGAACGGCAATGCGTTCAGCGAAACATTCTACAGCGAAGGCGGTATCATCGAATTCGTGGAGCTGATGGACAAAAACGGACGGCGTAACCCGCTCGTGCCGCAGCCCATCTACATCGAAACACATGACGCGGCTTCCAACGTAGCCGTGGAAGTAGCCATGCTGTACAACGATTCTTTCAACGAGCATATCTTTTCTTACGTTAACAATATCAACACGATCGAAGGCGGTACGCACGTAGCCGGCTTCCGCAGGGCCATCACCAGGGTCTTCAAATCTTATGGCGACAGGAACAAAATGTTCGAGAAGTCAAAGGTGGAGGTAACGGGTGACGACTTCCGCGAAGGGCTCAGCTGTATCGTGAGCGTGAAAGTGCCCGAGCCGCAGTTCGAAGGGCAGACCAAGACCAAGCTCGGCAACTCCGACGTAATGGGCATTGTGGACAGCGCCGTGGCCAATGTGCTGGACGCTTATCTCGAAGAGCATCCCCGCGAAGCAAAGACCATCATCAATAAAGTGGTGCTCGCCGCACAGGCGCGTGAAGCCGCGCGGAAAGCCCGCCAGATGGTGCAGCGCAAAAGCGTGATGACCGGCAGCGGTCTTCCCGGCAAGCTGGCGGACTGCTCCGACAATGACCCCGCCAGATGCGAGCTGTACCTCGTCGAAGGGGACTCCGCGGGTGGTACGGCCAAACAGGGCCGCAACCGGAACTTCCAGGCCATCCTGCCGCTGCGCGGTAAGATCCTCAACGTGGAAAAAGCGCTGGAACACAAGATCTACGAAAACGAAGAGATCAAAAATATCTTTACCGCACTGGGCGTGACCATCGGCACACCGGAAGACGATAAAGCCCTCAACCTCAGCAAGCTCCGCTATCACAAGCTGATCATCATGACGGATGCGGACGTGGACGGAAGCCATATCGCCACCCTCATCCTCACGTTCATCTTCCGCTACATGAAAGCGATGGTGGAACAAGGCTTTGTATACCTCGCCCAGCCGCCGCTGTACCAGGTGAAAAAAGGCAAGGACCATATCTATGCCTGGAATGAAGAACAGCGCAAAGCCGCGGTGACAAAGCTCGCCGGCGGAGGCAGGGAGGAAAGCGTGACCATCCAGCGTTATAAAGGTCTCGGTGAAATGAACGCGGAACAGCTCTGGGACACTACCATGAACCCGGATGTCCGCACCCTGAAACAGGTAACGATCGACAGCGCATTTGAAGCCGACCGCGTCTTTACCATGCTGATGGGCGATGAAGTACCCCCGCGCCGGGAATTCATCGAATCACACGCCAAATACGCTAAAATCGACGCATAACACATTTATAGATCATAGTAAAAGGGCCGTTTTTTCACAGGAACGGCCCTTTTTGCATCAATTTTGGATAAATATCAAATTTTATCTATAATTAATTTTCATAATCTATATATATGCAGTATATTGCAGGCCGGAATCAGAACAATCAAACGCACGAAGCGATGACATATGAAAACCGCACCAGGGGGCCGCTCAAAAAGGGCTTTTCTGATGACACATATATTTAGCTATTTAATCGCTCAATTTTTTATTTATCCTATGAAATTAAATCACCTTGCCCTGGCCCTTGGCCTCCTGGTTACCGGTTTGTTCTCAAGCTGCAAAAAGGAAACGGATGTTCCCGCCGGCACTTTCTCCCTGAAGATCAACGACACGCTATATACCGTTAATAAACAACTCACCGCTACCCTGCACGATACGGCCAGGACCGGTTCCTTCCTCGTGATATCCGGCCTTACCGCGCAGAATAATATGGTCACCGTTAACGTCATTTTCCCGGACAAACAATTGAAACCGGGAACGTATATACTCAGCAACGAAACGCTCAACTCCATCGCCTGGACCCAACGCCTGTACACCGGCATCTATTCCGCCGACGATACGGGAAAGGGCGGCGAAGCGGTCATCAAGCTGGAAACAATTTCCGAGACCAAAGCAAAAGGCACTTTCTCCGGTGTGATCGTCAATGATGAAGATCCCGCGTTGAAGAAAACGGTCACGGAAGGAAAATTTGAAGTATCCGTATTGGCATTGAAATAACCTATAACTGTTCTATTTATCCCTTTACCCCCTATTACACGACAGTGCAAAATAGGAATGTGACAATTTTAACGACAGTAAAACAGCGTCACGCGGCATCTGCCGCCATGTGACCAAACTTATTCAGACAGCAGAAGGGCTACCAGTGACGACTGGCAGCCCTTCTTTTTATATTCACTATTCCGCCTTATTATTTGATACCGAACACGGCTTTTATTTCCGCGCGTATCTTGATCTTCTTGAAATCGATATTGGAATCCGGTACGCCTGCAGCATCCGAAGCCTTTGCAGCATACATCCTTACATTCGCCATTTCAGGGCGCACATCGCTGTACTGATCTGTGTTGAACTCCTGTATCTCCAGCACACCACCGATCTTTTCATCGATCGCGCCGAGCAGGTATTCCGCTTTTGCCTTCGCTGCTTTCAGCGCGTCCATCTTCACCTGCTTGCGGTACTCTTCCATTTTGCTGTGCGTGTAGGAAGCAACGTTTACGGCTTCAATACCTTCTTCGTCCACCGCCGCGAGGATGCCATTGATCTTGTCCAGCCGGTTCAGCTTCAACCTGTACTGCTTGCGCGCCAGGAAGTCTTCATCCTTTTTCTTCTTGCGCCACCACTGGTCATAGTTGTAGCCGAATACATTTTCGATGGTAAAGTCTTCCTTCGCGATGCCGGCGTCCTGCACTGCTTTCTGCAATTGCGCTTCCAGTTTGGTGATCCCCACCTTGGAGTTCTTGTTCATATACTCGCGCAGGGTGATGTTAATAAAGATCTCGTCCGGCGTGATCTCCATTTCAGCGGAGCCGTTCACTTCGATCTTCTTCACCGGGGGTTTGTTATCGGTGGTCTGTGCGAAAGATGTTGCTGTCATAAAGAGTCCCATTAATAATACGGTCAATTTTTTCATTGCTTTGAGTTTTAAATTCAATGTCAGGATGCAGGGTTGAGGTTTGTTTCCATATGCCCTGGCAGGCTTTAACTTTTCTTTATGTTTTTGATCTTGTTTTGATGGGTGTAACGTTCTGCGCAAAAATATGTTACATTTTTTTATCCGCGCGCATCAATAATCGCTTTGAGGAAAGCGTGGAGGTTATCCATTGTTTTGATGCGGGACACGATCAGCATGAAATTCTTCCCTACCTGCTTCAACCGCGCGTTGTTGGTGCGCGTCTGGATATAATGCAGCAGATGCTGGAAAGTGGGGGATTCAAAATATGGACTGTCGGGGTTATTGATAAAATAACAGCGGAGCGTTTCTTCTTTCAGGATCATTTTTTCAAATCCTAACTCAATGGCCATCCACCGGCAGCGAATGGTGGTGTACAGGTCTTTAACAGGATCGGGGGCGGGGCCGAAGCGGTCTTCCAGTCCGGCTTCAAACTCCTGCAGCTTGTTTTCCTGCGTGATATTGTCCAGCTCCTGGTAAAGATTGAGGCGTTCCTGGATGCTTTCGATATAGGAATCGGGGATGAGTATTTCCAGGTCCGTATCGATGGTGCAATCGCTGATGAAGTCGCGTTTCTCTTCCAGCTGCTCTTTGAACAGGTCTTTAAATTCCGTTTGTTTCAGCTCGCGGATGGCTTCATCGAGGATCTTGGTGTACATGTCGAAACCGATCTCCGCGATGAACCCGCTTTGTTCGCCGCCCAGGAGGTTGCCCGCGCCGCGGATGTCCAGGTCGCGCATCGCTATCTGGAAGCCGCTGCCCAGTTCGCTGTGCTGTTCCAGCGTTTGCAGGCGTTTGCGGCTGTCCGCCGGCAACGTGCTCATCGGCGGTGCAAACAGGTAGCAGAACGCTTTCTTGTTGCTGCGCCCTACTCTGCCGCGCAGCTGGTGCAGGTCGCTGAGGCCGAAGTGATGGGCGTTGTTGATGATAATGGTGTTGGCGTTGGAAATGTCCACCCCGCTTTCCACGATATTCGTGCATACCAGCACGTCATATTTCCGGTCTATGAAATCGAGGATCACTTCTTCCAGCTTGTGTCCTTCCATCTGGCCGTGCGCGGTGGCAATGCTCAGATCCGGACAAAGCTCCTGTATCAGGCCCGCCATTTCGCGGAGGCCGGCTACGCGGTTATGGATGAAGTACACCTGCCCGCCGCGTTCCGTTTCATAATAGATCGCATCGCGGATGGCATCTTTGTCGAACACCAGCACTTCCGTTTCGATAGGCTGGCGGTTCGGCGGCGGTGTGTTGATGACGGACAGATCGCGCGCGCCCATGAGGGAGAACTGCAGTGTTCTTGGTATAGGCGTTGCCGTTAGTGTCAGCGTATCTACGTTTACCTTCAGCGTCTTGAGCTTTTCCTTCGCCGCCACACCGAATTTCTGTTCTTCATCTACCACCATCACGCCGAGGTCTTTGAACTTTACGTCCTTTCCCAGCAGTGCATGTGTACCGATGATGATATCCACTTTCCCGTCCGCGAGCCGCTGCAGCGTTTCCTTTTTCTCTTTGGATGATTTGAAGCGGTTGATGTAGTCCACCGTGCAGGGGAAATCCTTCAACCGGTCCGAGAATGTTTTATAGTGCTGGAAGGCGAGGATGGTGGTAGGCACCAGTACGGCGGCCTGTTTGCCGTCCACGACGGTTTTGAAAGCGGCGCGAACGGCCACTTCCGTTTTGCCGAATCCCACATCGCCGCATACCAGCCGGTCCATCGGCGCGGGCGATTCCATATCGCGCTTCACGTCAGACACGGCCTTGCTTTGATCGGGCGTATCCTCGTAGAGGAAAGAGGCTTCCAGCTCTGTTTGCAGATAGGTGTCCGGCGCATGCGCAAACCCTTGCTGCGCCTTGCGCGCGGCGTAGAGCTTGATCAGGTCTTTCGCGATGTCTTTTACCTGTGTTTTGGCTTTTTCCTTCAGCTTGTCCCACGCATCGCTGCCGAGCTTGTTCACTCTCGGCTCCACGCCTTCCTTGCCGGTGTATTTGCTGATCTTGTGCAGGGAGTTGATGTTCACATACAGCAGGTCGTTATTCTTGTAGATGATGCGGATGGCCTCCTGCATCTTGCCGCCTACTTCTATCTTCTGCAGGCCGCTGTACACGCCAACGCCATGATCGATATGCGTAACAAAATCGCCCGCCTGCAGCTCCCGCAGCGTTTTCAGGGTGATGGCCTTGTTCTTGTTGTAGGCCTGCTTCACCTTGTATTTGTGGTAACGCTGGAAGATCTGGTGATCGGTGTAGCACACGATCTTCAGGTCGTGTTCAATGAATCCCGCGCTGATGGCCACGGGTATGGGGTAAAAGAGGAAATCCGCTTTCAGGTCTTCGAAGATGCTGCGCAGGCGTTCCAGCTGGCGCGGATTTTCGGAGAAGATGAAAAGGGAATATTTGTTGTTGTTATGTTGAGCGAGGTCTTTGATCAACAGGTCGAACTGGCGGTTGAACACCGGTTGTCCGGCGGTGCTGAAGTCGATCGTCTGTACGGCAGCGGGTACTTTTTCGAAGGAGAAATTTTGTCCGAACACCACGCAGGAGCGGCGCAGCAGCTGCTCCATCATGGGGCCGCTCTTTTCAAAATCGGCTTCCGTCAGCTCCATTTCTTCTTCCTCGCCCGCTTTCACTTTATGACCGGTTTGCAGCCAGTCGTCCAGCTTCTGTTCCAGCTGTGCGATCACGCCTTGCACGTATGCGGGATCTTTGATCCATACCACGGTGTTCTCCGGCAGGAAGTCCGGCAGGCTCATTTTGAGGTGCGTGGTGGCGCGGGTATCCATATTGGCGATGAGCGTCACCTGCATGAGCTTGCGTTCGCTGAGCTGCGTTTCCGGGTCGAACAGGCGGATGGAATCCACTTCTTCCCCGAAGAGTTCCAGGCGGTAGGGTTTCTCGTTGCCGAAGGAGTAGATGTCTACAATGCCGCCGCGTACCGCGAACTGGCCGGGACCGTATACGAAGTCCGTGTGCTCAAAGCCCCAGGTCACCAGCTTTTCCAGCAGGGCGTCCACTTTCAGCGTTTCGCCTACTTTCACGTGCACCATGTTGGCGTTGTACGCGGTGTTGCCGGCGACTTTTTCCCAGAGGGCTTCGGGGTAGGTGATGAGTATCTTTTTGTGGGCGTTCTGGCCGGTGAGCTTCATCAGCGCTTCGGTGCGAAGCATGCTGTGACTGCTGTTCAGCTCCTGGAACTGGCCCGTTTTCTTGAAGGAATCCGGGAAATAGAAAATGTCCAGCGCCTGCGTCAGCTGCTCGAGGTCGTTATGAAAATAGGCCGCTTCCTCTTTGTCGTTCAGGATGATGAGGTGATTCACATCCGTGCTGCCCCAGGCGTGGGCCGCCACGAAGTTCGCGGCGCTGCCGGAGAGGCCGGTGAGGTGAAAATACCGGGGTTCAGGCAATGCGATCCCGGCCGCCAGTGATTTCAGACGGTTATCGCGATCAAACAACTGTAAAACTCCCTGCAAATTCATGAAGGATGCAAAGATAATGCATTTTGGGATGAGCGATATTGTAGTTTTTTATGTAAATTGATAAAATACTGATCTGATAAGGGAATGATAATGCATAAATCGCTGCTGCATGCTGGAACAATGGTATACTGGCGTGGTCACGAAGATTGTGAACGAGACGCATAACACGAGAAGGTTCTGGATTCGCGTACCCGAAAAAGCCACGTTCGATTTTAAACCCGGACAATTTATTACCCTCGACCTGCCGATCCACGAAAAGAAAAACAAGCGTTGGCGGAGCTATTCCATTGCGTCCCATCCCAATGGCAGCAACGAGATCGAGCTGGTGATCGTGCTGCTGGAAGGCGGAGCCGGCTCCACCTATCTTTTTACGGAAATCAAGGAAGGAAGCGAACTGCTGCTGCAAGGCCCCCTCGGAAAATTCACTCTCCCTGATCAGATGGAAAAAGACCTTTTCCTGATCTGCACCGGCACCGGCATCGCGCCGTTCCGCTCCATGATACATCATCTCAAACTGCACGATATTCCACACCCCAATATTTACCTGATATCCGGTTCCCGGAAAGAAGGCGATCTGCTGTATAAATCGGAAATGATGCAATTGCAGCAGGAAATGCCGGGGTTCCAGTACATCCCCACCCTGTCGCGGGAGGAAGATACTTCCTGGGCGGGAAGAAAAGGATATGTGCATGCCGTGTACGAAGAGCTGCTGGCAGACAAGCGGCCGGCGCATTTCTATTTATGCGGATGGAAAGCGATGATCGATGAAGCGCGGCAGCGGATTCAGGCGATGGGGTATGACCGGCATGATGTGCATCTGGAGTTGTATGGGTGATGTAGTTAATGCTAGGGTGCCCACAATGCAGAAACGGGCACTGCATGCAGATTTTTTCCACCAAATCCTCCGAGCGTTTGTTCTCCTGTATAAAGTACAATTCCTTTTTGAAATTTGTCACCCGCCAGTTCAGCCAGTCGCTTCAATCCTCTGAAGTCACTCTCCCGGACTGTTGCGGTAGATTTTATTTCAATACCGTAAAGTTGCTTTTTCCGATTTTCAAGCACCAGGTCCACTTCAGCTCCCTTATGAATACTAAAGTGATACGGTTTTAAGAAATCATCAAACCAGCCCAGCTGTTTAATGATTTCCATGACCACAAAATTCTCCAAAAAACTTCCTGCCGTTGTTCTGTTTTCGATCAGGCTCTCTCCTTCACCTCTCAAGTGGCAAAGAAGTCCTGTATCATTAAGGACTATTTTGGGAGATTTTACAAATTGCCCCTCTGCGTTAGGCGTCCAGGCGGGTATTCTGAGGATCAGAAAAACCTGCTCCAGAAGTGCCGTGTATCGTTGAAGAGTGGTATTTTTTACTCCCGAGAGCCGGGCAATATCTGAAAGGTTAATCGTGCTGCCAACCCTCGTTGCTATTAACTGCAGAATGTTAGGCAGTTGTGTTAGCCCCTCAATATTGGCAAGGTCCCTGATATCCTTTTGCAATACCGCAATAATGTAAGATTCAAACCATTTTGCTCTGCGAGCCTCGCTTTCCCGCTGCACAGCTTCGGGATATCCGCCGGCTTTGATGATTTGTATAATTTGCTCCCAGTTACTTTTCCTGCTCGGAAAATGCGCATCCTTGGAAACCAGTGTTTTTAGAAATCCGGATGGTTTACCGTGAATTTCACTTTGTGCCAGCGGCCAAAGATGATAAATTTCTATACGTCCGGCCAGTGAGTCTGCTACCTTAGGCAACATCATAACATCGGCTGATCCGGTCAGGATAATTCGCCGCCCTTTTCTATCCTCGTCTATCAGCTTCTTAATACTTAAAAACAATTCCGGAGCCCTTTGCACCTCATCGATAATCACGTGTTTGCCCAGATCCAGCAAAAAGCCCAATGGATCGGCGAGCGCCGCAGCAAGCGTGGCCGGGTCATCCAAAGTGACAGATTCGCCTTTAAAAATCCCGTCTTTCACAAGCTGCCGGCAAAGCGTACTTTTCCCTGTTTGCCGGGCGCCTGTTATCAGAACAACGGGCGTGTCCTTTAAAGCATCTGCTATAGACTGGTTTGCAAAGCGGGTAAACATGTAACAAAAATAGGTGTTTTATTCCTAAAACACCTATTCGATGGGTAAATTTGTACCTTTTTATGGGTAATTCTGTACTCGTGCTACGTAATAAGCTAATCCATCATCGCCTTCATCACCAGCTCCTTCACACTGCTCATCGGAATGCGCTCCTGCTCCATGCTGTCACGGTGACGGATGGTAACGGTGCCGTCTTCTTTGGTCTGATGGTCAACCGTTACGCAGAAGGGCGTACCGATCGCGTCCTGGCGGCGGTAGCGTTTGCCGATCGCATCTTTTTCTTCATAAAAGCAATAGAAATTCTTCTTGCAATCAGCCATTAGTTCCTTTGCTATTTCCGGCAGGCCATCTCTTTTGGTCAGTGGGAAAATAGCAAGTTTAATGGGTGCTAACTTCACCGGGAATTTCAGGATAACTCTGCTATCCTGTTTTTCTGGTGTACTTAAATCCTCTTCCTCGTATGCTTCACTTAAAATCATCAGGCAGCAGCGATCTAAACCAATTGATGTTTCTATCACATAAGGGATATAGTTTTGATTGATTTCCGGATCGAAATACTGCATTTTTTTACCAGAAAATTTCTGATGCTGGCTCAGGTCAAAATCCGTACGGGAATGAATCCCCTCCACCTCCTTAAACCCTATCGGGAAATTATATTCAATATCCACCGCCGCATCCGCGTAGTGCGCCAGCTTCACGTGATCGTGGTATTGCAGGTTCTCCGGCTTCAGGCCCAGGCTCTTGTGCCATTTCATCCTTTCCTCTTTCCAGTATGCATACCATTCCTGTTGCGTGCCGGGGCGGATAAAGAACTGCATTTCCATCTGCTCGAACTCGCGCATTCTGAATACGAACTGGCGCGCCACGATCTCGTTACGGAAAGCCTTGCCCACCTGCGCAATACCAAAGGGTATCTTCATGCGGCCGGTCTTCTGCACGTTCAGAAAGTTCACGAAAATACCCTGCGCTGTTTCGGGGCGTAGGTAGACTTCGCTGGCGTCGTCCGCTACGCTGCCCAGCTGGGTGGAGAACATCAGGTTGAACTGCCGTACTTCCGTCCAGTTACTGGTGCCGCTTACGGAACATTTGATCTTCTCTTCTTCTATCAGTGTTTTTAATCCGGCGTAGTCGTTCTCTTTCAGCAGGTCTTCCATCTTCTGGATCAGCGCGGCTTTGGCCGGTTCCGGCAGCGTGTCCGCATGACCTTCGATCAGGTGGTCCACGCGGTAGCGCTTCTTGCTGTCTTTATTATCGATCATCGGGTCGCTGAAATTATCCACGTGCCCGGAAGCTTTCCATATCGTCGGGTGCATGAAGATCGCGGAATCGATCCCTACAATGTTTTCATGCATTTGCGTCATGCTCTTCCACCAGTAGTCGCGGATGTTTCTCTTCAGCTCCGCGCCATACTGCCCATAATCATATACCGCGCTCAAACCATCGTATATCTCGCTGGATTGAAAAATGAAACCGTATTCTTTACAGTGCGAAATGATCGCCTGGAACTTGTTCTGATCTGTTGCCATAGTCGCGCAAAGATAAATTTGAAATTTGATAAGTCGTATTAAATTAAAACAACACTTGTAAATCGATTATTATCTTAACTTTTCATTATCCCGATGGCGGTTTGCGTCGCGTACCGTCTTCTTGTCGAAATTCTTTTCCAGCGCCACCGTCAGGTCGATGCCGGTCTGGTTGGCGAGGCAAAGCAGCACCCACAGCACGTCCGCCAGTTCATCCGCCAGCTCCTTCTTTTTCTCCGATTCCTTAAACGACTGGTCCCCGTACTGCCGCGCGATCACCCGGGCCACTTCTCCTACTTCTTCGGTTAGTATAGCCATGTTCGTTAGTTCCGAAAAATAACGTACGCCGGTGGTCCTGATCCATTGGTCCACCTTCTCCTGGGCTTCTTTGATGGTCATGTTCATGTGTTTTAGATAACGTGAATTATTCGCGGTTCTTTGTGTCGATGATGATGGTCACGGGGCCGTCGTTCAAAAGGGACACTTTCATGTCCGCCCCGAACTCCCCGGTGCCAACGGATTTGCCGAGATCGGCTTCCAGCTGCTGCTTCATTTTTTCATACAGCGGGATGGCCACATCGGGCTTGCTGGCTTTGAGGTAGGAAGGGCGGTTGCCTTTCTTCGTCGACGCATGAAGCGTAAACTGGCTGATCAGGAGAATGTCTCCGCCGGCTTCCAGTATGCTGCGGTTCATCACACCGTTTTCGTCGTTGAAGATGCGCAGGTTCACGATCTTGTTGCTGAGCCAGGTGATGTCTTCCGCGTTATCCGCATCCTCTATTCCCAGCAATACCAGCAATCCCTGCTGTATGGCGGACTTCACCGCGCCATTGATCGTAACGTCCGCATTTGTGACTCTTTGTATCACCGTTTTCATCTGTCAATATTTGCACGGTCAGATGGAAATCCCGCATTTGCCATGCCCGTTTTCACATATTCCGTGTAATCCCGTTAAATTTGTGTTTAAAGATAAGAAATGCTTTATGCCGGACGTATCATCGGAAATAAAATTCAGGACCGCCCGCAGCGGCGGTAAGGGCGGGCAGAACGTGAACAAGGTGGAAACCATGGTGGAAGGCTATTTTGATATAGCCGCTTCGGTGATATTGACGGAAGAGCAGAAAGCACGGCTGCTGGAAAAGCTCGGCCACCGGCTCAATGCGGAAGGGCTGCTGCAGGTGCGGTCGCAAACGGAGCGCAGCCAGCTCGGGAACAAAATGGAGGTCATCAAAAAGATGAACCGGCTGTTGCAGCAGGCGCTGATCGTCCCCAAAAAACGCATCAAGGTAAAACCTACGAAGGCGATGATCGAAAAAAGACTGCAGTTCAAAAAGCGGCTGAGCGAAAAGAAAAGCAACCGCCGCAATCAATTTGGAAACGATTAATTTAGCACAAACTACGTGTTTTGGGAAGTATCAAGAAACTAGCGGGTCAGACTATCTGGTATGGTTTGCCCACGATCGCAGCCCGGTTCCTCGGCTTTATTCTCCAGCTTTTTTTCACCGCCGTTTTTGCGCCGGAAAAGTTTGGCGTGATCACCCAGATCTACGCATTCATCCCTTTTCTCAACATTATTTTTACTTACGGGCTGGAGACCAGCTATTTCCGGTTTGTACAGCAAACTGATAAAACAAAGCTCTACAACACGCTTTGTATTTCCATGCTGGCGTCCACCTCGGTGCTGACCCTGCTGATCTTCGCGGGGGCGGGGCCACTGACGGATTTCCTGGAGATCGAAGGACGAACGGATTATGTGATCTACATGGGCTGGATCGTTTTCTTCGATACCCTCGCCACGCTGCCGTTCGCCAAACTGCGGCAGGAAGGCCGGCCACGCAAATATGCCCTGGTGAAAGTGCTCACCATCGTCAGCCAGATACTGCTCACCATCTTTTTCCTGGTCATCTGCCCGAAGTTCACCGGCAACCCGCTGTTTGCCTGGTACGATATGTCCTTCGGCGTGGGGTACATCCTGATCGCCAATATGCTGGCCAGCTTCCTCGCCCTGGTATTCCTCTACCGGGAGCTGGCGGCGTTCCGCTGGACATTCGACAAGGCGCTGTGGAACGACGTGATGCGTTACAGCATGCCGCTGGTGATCGTAGGGTTCGGCGGCATGATCAATGAAATGCTGAGCAGGCTGGTGTATACAAAGGTTTCCATGCTGCCCGCCAAGGAGAAATTAAGGGAACTGGGCATCTTCGGCGCGAATTACAAACTGGCGGTGCTGATCACCATTTTCATACAGGCGTTCCGGATGGGCGCCGAGCCCTTTTTCTTCAATCAAAGCAAAAACGAGGACGCGCGCTTCACCTATGCCCGCGTTATGAAGTTCTTTACCCTCACCTGCGGGGCGGTGTTCCTCGTGGTATCGCTGTTCCTGGATGTCTGGAAAGTGCTGATCACCCGTAAAGACCCGGCATATGCGGAAGGGCTGAACATTGTGCCAATCCTGACCATGGGCACCGTGTTCCTCGGGATTTACTACAACCTTTCCATCTGGTACAAGCTCACCAACCGGAACCTGACCGGCGCCTACATCACCCTCGGCGGAGCCGTCATCACCATCCTGCTGAACATCTGGTGGATACCGTACTTCAGCTATACCGGCTCCGCATGGGCCACTTTCATATGTTATGCCTTTATGATGGTGGCGTCTTACCTGCTTGGGCAGAAGTACTACCCCGTGCCGTATAATGTTCCCCGTGTGCTGTTCTACCTCGCGCTGGCGGCGGGAATTTACCTTGTACATCATTACATCCGGTCGCTGCAGCCGGGTATCTGGATCGTTCATGCCTGCGGTGTGGCGGGCCTGGGGATTTATGGGGCTGTTGTTTTGTGGATGGAAAGGGCGGATTTCAGGCGGTTGCTGTTGCGCAAAGCGTAATGAGAACCGGCAACTTACGCAAAGCGGGTTGACGGGTCTTCCGGCACGAAGGGGTTATGCGCTTTCTCGAACCCGATGGTAGTGGAAGGGCCATGCCCCGGGTAAACGACTACCTCGTCCGGCAGGGTGTAAAGCTTTTCACGGATGCTGCGGGCCAGGGTTTCGAAGTTGCCGCCCGGGAAATCGGACCGCCCCACACTCTGGCGGAACAGCACATCCCCCGCGATCACAAACTGCTGAGCCGCACAGTAAAAGGAAATGCTGCCCGGAGAATGGCCGGGCGTGAGCAGCACCTCCAGCACATCATCCCCCAACACCACCTTGTCCCCCTCTTCCAGGTAACTTTTCGGCATCGGCGACGGCTCAAACGGCAGGTTGTACATTAACCCGGACTGCGGGGAACGGTCCAGCACCACCTGGTCTTTCCGGTGAATCTCCAGCCCCACCCCGAACGTCTTCGCTACCAGGTTATTGGCAAAAATATGGTCCAGGTGACAATGGGTATTCAGCAGACGGGCAACGGTCAGCCCGTTATCCCGTATAAATTGCAGGAACTCCTCCCGTTCATTTTGATAATAAAAGCCCGGATCTATAATGATACACTCCTTTTTACCGTTTATAAGAACGTACGTGTTTTCCTGAAGGGGATTAACCGTGAAATATTTGATTTCAAACATTGTTGACCGATTTTTGCTAATTTTAATTCAGAACACAATATTATCAATACTTTCCGTATGAACCGATTTATTACCAGGTCATTCTTTTTCTTTGGTATCCTATTGATTGGCACGTCAGGCGTTCAGGCACAAACGAATACAGTGGAGTTCGGTCAGAACAGGGTCCAATTCAAGAATTTCAAATGGCGGTTCTATACGACCCGTCATTTTAATACCTATTTCTCCCAGAACGGACTTGAACTTGGCAAGTATGTAGCCCAGACCGCGGAAAAAGAATTGCCTTCCATGGAGGAGTTCATGGAATTTACCTTTCGCCAGAAAGTGAATATTGTGGTGTATAACAACTTCGGCGAATTCAAGCAGTCCAACATCGGCATCGGCATCGACTGGCAGAACACCGGCGGGGTGACCAAGCTGGTGGGCAATAAATTACTGGTTTATTTCGATGGCGATCACGAGCATCTCCGCAAACAGATCCGCCAGGGCATCGCCCGGGTAATGCTCGAAACATTGCTGTTCGGCGAAGATATCGGGGAGTTTGCCGGCAACGCCGTACTCATCGATTTTCCCAACTGGTTCACCGACGGATTTATCGCTTATGCCGCTGAAAACTGGAACGCAAAGCTGGATGAAGAGCTGAAAGCGATCATGGTTTCCGGGAAATACCGCACTTTTAACCAGCTGGCATACGACAAGCCCCTGCTGGCGGGACAGGCTTTCTGGTATTATGTGGAAGAAAAGTATGGAAAGGACGCCGTTCCTTACCTCATGTATATCACCCGCATCAACCGGGGACTGAAAAAAGGCTTTGAACAGGTACTGCGCATGAAACCGAAAGATGCGCAAAAGGATTTCATGATCCACACCCTCAGACGTTACCAGGAAGATAACCGCCGCCGGCGCCAGGTAACGCGCGGCACCGGGGTGATATCCAACGAAGTAACTAAAAAGACGGACTACTACCGCTACCAGGCCAATCCCAAGAACAATACCTACGCGGTGATCAAATACACCAAAGGTTTGTACCAGGTGGAGATCAACCAGGGCTGGCGGACCAACAAGGTGCTGCTGAAAAGCGGCGTGCGCCAGCTGACCTCCAAGCTCGATCCCAACTATCCCCTCCTGGCCTGGAACCAGAAAGGC
The DNA here is from genome assembly GCF_007992715.1 of Chitinophaga cymbidii. Taxonomy (GTDB): domain Bacteria; phylum Bacteroidota; class Bacteroidia; order Chitinophagales; family Chitinophagaceae; genus Chitinophaga; species Chitinophaga cymbidii. Next base: position 2,055,185 of record NZ_BKAU01000001.1, on the reverse strand, counting down.
AACCGCCTTGCCGTGATCTACGAACACGAAGGCAAGAACAAACTGCTCGTATACGACCTGATCACCAAGATCAAGATCCGCCAGGACCTCCCGCAGTTCGACCGGGTGATCGACATGAAATATTTCTTTGAATTCGATAACTCCCTGCTGCTCTCCGCTGTGAAGAACGGGCACACCGACATCTTCACCTACAGCATCAGCAACGGGAAAACCGACCAGATCACGAATGACGTGTACGACGACCTCGATCCTTCCTTCGTGGCCTTCCCCGGCAAAAGCGGCATCATCTATTCTTCCAACCGCCCCTCGCCGAAAGCCCGCAGCGCGGACACCGTGCTGCCGCATAATAACTACAACGTTTTCCTGATCGACAACTGGAACAAATCTTCCGAAAAGCAGATCTCCCAGCTGACAGATCTTAAATACGGCAACGCCCGCATGCCGGTGCAGTACAATACCACGCACTTCACCTTCGTGAGCGACGCCAACGGTATCAACAACCGCTACGCCGGCTTCTTTAAAGCGGAAAGAGCGGGTGTGGATTCCCTCTTTTTCGTAGGCGCGGAAATACTGCACAACCCTGACCAGCAGGAACTGGACTCCGCACTGGCGGACTATGGCGCCACCGCGCCGGATTCCATGCAGGTGATCACCATCACCAATGATTCCACCTACGTGTTCCCCATCACCAACTACCAGTACGGCATCCGCGAATCCCGCATTGCCGGCGACCAGGGGCTGGTGTCTGAAGTGATACAGGTAGGCGATTATAAACGTTTGTACAAGCTGAAGGTAGATACCAACACCCTCCGCAGAAGGAATGTAACGGCCAGGCCCACACGCTTCATGGCCCGCAAGATGCGGGAGGACAGCATCAAAATGGGGCTGCCCGATTATTATCAGAAAGATACCGCGCAGAAACAGGACGATTTCTTCCAGAGCGAGTTCGCCAATGAGCCGGTAGACAGCAGCGTGCTGGCGCAGGAAATGGAGCCGGAGCCCAAAGAGCCGCCTATCCTGAAATCGGCCAGGCTGAGCAATTATAAATTGCGGTTTTCGTCGGATTACCTGGTGGCGCAGCTCGATAACTCGGTGCTGATGAACCGGTACCAGCCATTCGGCGGCAGGCCGTCCTCCCCCATCCGGCTTACCGATCCCGTTAACGGCATGATCCGCATCGGCGTGAGCGACCTCATGGAAGATTACAAGTTCAACGGCGCCTTCCGCGTTCCATCCGGACTGGACGGCAGCGAGTACATGTTCTCCTTCTCCTATCTGAAGAAGCGCTTCGATTACAAGCTCACCTACTACCGCAAAGTAGATAAAGGAGAGCTGGGCGTGCAGATCGACAACTCCTACATCGGCTACCCGGTGAAGAACAAGACCAATATCTACCAGGCAGAGATCCGCTATCCGTTTGACGTGGTGCGCAGCCTCCGCCTTACCGTGGGCATGCGTACAGATGACCTGGACATCCTGGCGAACGACGAGCTGTCCCTCAAAGAACCCAACTACAAGGAAACCTACGCATTGGGCCGGCTGGAATATGTGCACGACAACACGCTCAATCCCGCTATCAATATCTACAAAGGCACGCGGTATAAAGTGTATGCGGACCTGATGTCGCAGATATCCGGCAATCGCAATGCGCTCTTCAACGAGAATGTGCCGAAAGGTAAGTTCACCTATAACATGGGCGTGGATTTCCGTCATTATGTGGAGATCAAACGGAACTTCATCTGGGCCACCCGCTTTGCGGCGGACGTTTCATGGGGCTCCCGCAAGCTCATTTACTTCCTCGGCGGTGTAGATAACTGGATGTTCACACCCTCCATCCACACCAATACGCCCATGAATCGCGACAACTACGCATACCAGACGCTGGCCGTGAACATGCGGGGGTATAAGCAGAACATCAAAAATGGTAATAACGTTATGCTGATGAACACGGAATTACGTTTACCCGTATTCACCACGTTCATCGACAAACCGATTAACTCCGCGTTCCTGCGCAACTTCCAGCTGACCACGTTCGTAGATATCGGCACGGCATGGAACCAGAAGCTGAGCTTCAAGGATGCGAACTATACTACTTACACCAGTGAAGACGGCATCACCGTGAGGATCAAGGAAGGTTTCCTCGGGCCGTTCGTAGGTGGTTACGGCTTTGGCGCCAGAACAACGCTGCTCGGCTATTTCGCCCGCTTCGACGCCGGCTGGCCGATGACAGGATTCTTCCGCGGCAAGCCGATGCTTTACTTTGCGTTAGGCGTTGACTTCTGATAATGAATTGTAAACAATAAGGAAAAGCGTTGTGATATCACAGCGCTTTTTTTATGCGGCAAACTTGGGGATGAAGATCAATCCGCCGACCACCGCCGCGGCAATAGCCGCCACCAGCACAGCGCCCGCCGCCACGTCCTTGATCCATTTCACACGCGGATGGATGTCCGGGCTGAGGTGGTCCATGGTCTTTTCAATGGCCGTGTTGAGCAGTTCCGTACACCAGACCATTGCCATGACGATCACGAGCAGCGCCCATTCGCCGGTATTGCAATGAAACACTACCGCCAGGATGATCACCGCCACCGTGGCAACGAGGTGAATGCGGCCGTTGGGCTCGCTGCGCAGGAAAGCGCCCAGCCCGCTGAACGCGAAGGCGAAACTTTGGAGGCGTTTGGTGATGGTTCTGGCAATGGAAGACATAAGAATGTTTTATGCGAGGGTTTGCAATTTTACGGGATAAGCAGGAGTAATCGTTTACTGGTTGAACCGGATCATGGCCTCAAGCGCGGCCAGGTGGCTTTTGAAAGCCTTTTCGCCGTTCTTTGTAATGGAGTAGGTGGTGTTCGTCTTTCTGCCGATAAAGCCCTTGTGCACTTTGAGGTAGCCATTTTCTTCCAGTGTGGAAAGATGGGAAGCCAGGTTGCCGTCCGTTACTTCAAGCATTTCCTTGAGGTCGTTGAAGCTGATCTCTTCATTGACCATCAACATACTCATCACCCCCAGGCGTATGCGACTTTCAAATATTTTATTCAGATTACCGATCGGGTTCATGACCATACTTTTTTTGGACAACCAACATTTAGCGTTCCGCGGGAAGGCGCTCATATCTCCACCACATCAGCGTGCCGTAGATGATGTGCAGCACGCCGAATCCCAGGGCCCAGAAAAAGAGGCCGTTGTAGGGGTTGAACAGGCCGAGGATGCCAAGCGCGATCTCCGCCAGGCCGAGATATCGTATATCCGTTATCGTGTATTTGCTGGCGTTCACGAGCGCCAGTCCGTAAAACACCAGGCAGGCGGGCGCTACCAGTCCGGTTAACCCGTTATACAGAAGGCCCGCAATGAAGAGCCCGCCGGAAAATAAGGGTATGGCAAGGTTCACGAACACTTTCCGCGCAGATGCGTCCCAAACGGGCAGCCCCTGCCGCCGCGCCTTGCGCCATGTGAAATAAAAGCCCGCCGCCAAAGCTGCAACCAGTACCAGTCCGGCTACCAGCATAAGCTTTGCAAACAGCTCCATGGCCGGTGAACCCGCGCCACCGGCCACCACATCGTAGCCGTTCCTGCCGGTAGACGCTTTATAATCTGCCAGTATGCGCTGTGCAAACCAGGCGCCTGCAAGCGCGCTGATGCCGGCGCAAATGCCGCCGAGGCCGCTGAGGGACATGAAGCGGGTAGACCGCTCCATGATGCGTTTGATGTCGCTAAGGGTGTCGAGATGTTGTTGCTCGTTCATGAGAAAAGCACTTTGTGCATCAAAGTTAGAAAAAATTGGCACACTATTGCAGGATAGTGTAGGGGATGGCGGAGGGAAAGCCGTCTTAAAGAACATGAGGAGGCCGGTTACATGATAAATGATAGTGTAGGATGCTGGTGAGAAAGCCGTCTTAAAGAATGATAGACCGGTTACATGATAGTATAGGGGGCGGTTTTAAAGAACGATAGGCCGGTTACCTGAATGTAAGTGGCGATTATACAATAAAACGGCCGCTCATTCGTCAACAGTCTGGCGGAACGTGGGGAAAACAGTTTGCCGGCCGGCAGAAAGCAGCAGACCACCACGGTCTGACAAAACCCAGCTTCGGCCGGGCTATCAACCGTCGTTCAACAAACCTAAATTTTTGTTATAAAACTGTCTCTTTTGACCCGATCTAACGTTGTTAATATGAAAATATCTAATTTGCCTCGTGTATGACCGGTTGGAAACGAACCATAGCTTTTGTTATTTGCATCATCAGTTTCTTCCCTCTTAGCGCTCAATATAAGATCAGTGGTATTGTGAAAGACGCGCATACCCAGGAAGTGATCCCCTTTGCCACCCTTCAATTTGTTGGCACCAACACCGGCATGGTCACAGATGCGGAGGGCGCTTATGTTTTCGACCTTACGGCCATTCCTGCGGATTCGCTGCTGGTGAGAGTAATGGGCTATCAGCGCACCGTGATGTTCGTAGACCGCAACCTCCGCGACCAGACCATCAACTTCGAGATCAGCCGCGGGGACGTTTCCCTCAAGCAATATGAAGTAAAAGCAAACGTGAACTTTGCGCTGATACTGCTCCGCCACATCATCCGCCGAAAGCCGGAAAATAACTACGAGCGGCTTGAAAGCTACAAATACGAGATCTATAACAAACTGGAACTCGACATTAAGAACCTCAATACCATCAAGTTATCCCGCAACCGTTTTACCAAGCCTTTCTCTTTTATCCTGAAGAATATAGACAGCACCACCGAAGCCCAGCCTTTCCTGCCGGTCTTTCTGACGGAAAGTATTTCAGACTATTATTTCCAGCGGAGCCCGAAGAAAACGAAAGAAGTGATCAAGGCGAGCCGCACCTCGGGACTGGACAATGAAAGCGTGACGAAGTTCCTCGGCGGGATGTACCAGAACATCAATGTGTACGACAATTTTATCCCGGTATTCGACAAAAGCTTTGTGAGCCCGATCAGCAACAGCGGCGCTGTTTTTTACAATTACCGCATTACGGATACCCAATACGTTCACCACCATCGCTTCATCAAGATGAACTTCGAGCCGCGTCGCAAGGGCGAAAATGTTTTTGTTGGCGAGCTGTGGGTGCAGGACTCGACCTTTGCCATCCAGAAAATGAGCATGTCCGTTCCCGGCGACGCGAACATCAACTTCGTCCGCAAAGTGAGCCTGGTACAGGAGTTCAAGCCTTTCCGGGACAGCAGCCGCTGGTATCTTGCGAAAGACAAATTCATTGTTGACTTCTGGACGCCCAGCCCGAAGCCAACCAAAACCATTGATTTTATCGGCCGCAAAACCACCACCTACAGCGACTTTGTAGCAAACGATACGGCCGCCACCAACATCTTCACGGAGAAACGCTACCCGCAGAACATTGTGGTGGCGGACAGCGCGCGGAACCGCCCGGATTCTTTCTGGGCCAGCAACCGCCATGAAAGCCTTTCCGTGAATGAGCAGGCGATCTACAAAATGGTGGATACCCTGCAAAAGATGCCCCTGTTCCAGAAGTATTCCAATACCATCCGCTTCCTCGCCACGGGTTACAAACCTTTCGGTCCGCTGGAATGGGGCCCTTATTTTTATCTCTTTTCCCAGAACCGCCTGGAAGGTTTCCGCGTTCGGCTGGACCTGGGCACCACGCCGCAGTTCCACAAGGACCTTTACCTGAACGGCTACCTGGCCTACGGCTTTGGTGACGACCGTTTCAAGGGAAAGCTTTCCGCGCTCTGGCTGCTGAAACGTCATCCGCGCATGTATGTTTACGGATCCTTCACCCGGGACCTCGACAACGGCGCCACCTATTACGACGAAGTAGGCACCGACAACATTTTCTCACTCGCGATCCGCAAGCCGAACGTACCGCAGAAGTTCATGCTCATAGATGAGAAACGCGCGGAGTTCTATAAGGAATATTACTCCGGTTTTTCACATCACTTCTCGCTGGTGCATAAACAGTTCCTGCCTTTTGATCCGCTGCCTGCCGCCAGCTTATACCCTCATCACGGCAATGGCCTTGATCCGATGACGAACATGGAAGTGGCGGTGAAGCTGCGTTATGCCTTCCGCGAGGAGTTCCTGGAAGGAAACTACTACCGCTTCAGCCTCGGCAGCAAGTATCCGATCGTGGAGATCAAGTATGCCGTAGGTGTGCAGGGCATTATGAAAAGCAATTACCACTATCACAAAGCCGGCGTTACCGTTTCCGATCAGGTAAAGCTGCCGCCTTTCGGAAGTCTTTACTACAACGTATTCGGCGGAAAGATCTTCGGACCGGCCATGCCTTATACATTGCTGGAAGTGCATCCGGGCAACGAGATCTATTACTACAACAAGTACGCATTCAACATGATGAACCGCTTCGAGTTCCTCAGCGATGAATACGCTGGCTTTAATATTGAGCACACGCTTGGCAGCGGCATTTTCAATTACATACCACTTGTGCGCAAACTGAAGTTCCGCCAGTTCTGGACGGCGAAAGGCATCATCGGCAAGCTGTCCGACGACAACAAGGCGCTGAACCTGGACCACGGTTATCCCTTCAAAACCCTGCAGGGCAATCCCTACCTGGAAGTCGGCACCGGCATTGAAAATATCCTCAAATTCATCCGGGTAGACTTTGTATGGCGCCTGGCCCCACGCCCCTTGCCGGACGAAGCGTATGAGCGGCGGTTCGGTATCTTCGGCAGCTTCAAGCTGCAATTTTGATCAACGCATACCTTCCCGGTCTGCCTGCGATATTGTGCAGAAAAATCCGTGCGCGCAGCGGATGAAGTATGCCTGCATAAAACCCGAAAATCGATCCGAGCAGCAACCTATTTCTTCATCGTCAGCAGATATTGATGGATTTCCTGCTGCATCTTCATCACCCTTACCATCGCTTTCGCATGATCCTGCAACATCGCATCGGTGCGCTCATGCGTTTCTTTATAAATTTTCAACAGTTCACAAAGCATCTGTTTGTCCTTACTGAAATAATCCATCAACCCTAAAATGGCGGCATGCATCTTTAACCGCTCATCCGGATTAGCGGCAGACTTATCCGGGCGGCCACAGATATCGGTATAATCAACATTCAGTATGGAAGCAATTTCAAAAATCCTTTGCACGGGCAACCGTTTGACATCGCTCCGCTCAATATTTCCATAAGCCGTTACGCCTATCTTCAAGCGGGACGCCATATACTCCTGTGTAACATTCCTTGCTTCGCGGATCTTTCTAATGGTGGGACCTATACTCATAGGGGTTAATTCAGTTAATAGGTTAATAATCAGTCTTTAATACCGGATAAAATTAGGGGAATTCAATACCGCGGCCAAATTTAAAACGTCAATACCGAGAAAATATCAGACTTGCTTAATGCCATCTTCGAAATCCAAACATTTTGTTGAAAAGAGCAAAAATTTGCGACCTTCTTTTCACGCATACACGCATACAGGCAAAAAAAAAGCGCCCCGCGGGACGCATGCATTCATTTCAAACACCAGCTGTATTACTTCTTCAAAAACCGTTTCCCGATAAACCGGAAGATCAGCACGCCCGTAAAAGCGCCCAACGTATCCGCCACCACATCCATGATCTCGAAGCTCCGGTTGGCCGTGTAATACTTCTGAATAAACTCTATGGCCAGGCCATATAAGCTGGCTACCAGCGCGAGCAACAGCAGCATCGCGCCGCTGATGCGCCCCCGCTGCCGGAAATACCCGTATGCCAGCAGGATCACCGTTCCGCCAAACAGAAAAAAGTGGACCATCTTGTCCACATGCAGCTTGTCAAACAACGACGCCTTCGGCAACGAAGAGCCCGGCATCGTGCATAAAAAAAGGATGAGGATGATCCATCCCATTGCTGGCAGATAATAACGGATCATCCTCATGCTGATATTTTTTGTCTTGATTTCATTCATCAATTATTCACCCACCAGTGCTTTATAAGCATCCGCGGTCAGCAGCGCTTCCACATCGGCAGGGTTGTTCACCTGGACTTTCACCATCCAGCCTTCACCGTACGGATCGCTGTTCACCAGTTCAGGATTGCTTTCCAGTTGCGGATTGATCTCCAAAACTGTGCCGGATACCGGCAGAAACAGGTCTGAAACGGTCTTTACCGCTTCCACGGTGCCAAAGATCTCTTCGCCCTGCAGGGATTTGCCCACGGTATTGATATCCACGAAAACAATATCGCCCAGCTCGCGCTGTGCAAAATCTGTGATACCTATTTTAGCGGTATCTCCTTCCAGCAAAACCCACTCGTGGTCTTTGGTGTAACGCAACTGTGACGGAAAATTCATGTTGATTTTGATTTTAAGCGGTAAAATTAAAGAAAGATTATGTTCAGAAAAATAAAAACTTCTTTTTGAGCCGCACCTTCATCCGCACGTCCTGCAAGGGCCGGTTGTTCCTGTCCGTCTTCACCGCGGCGATGCTGTCGATCACCTCCATCCCTTTCACTACTTCGCCAAAGACGGTATAGTTCTGGTCCAGATGCGGCGTTCCGCCGATCGTTTTGTACACCTCCCGCTGGTCCAGCGGAATCTTGCGCCCGCCGAGCCGCGTTTGCTCCAGCGTATCCAGCTGGCCGTCCGTGAACTTTTTTCCCTGTACGATATAGAACTGGCAACCATCCGAGGCTTTCGCGGGGTTATTGTCCCGCGCCGCGGCCAGCACGCCTTTTTTGTGGAACAGGTCCAGCTGGAACTCCGCCGGCACCGTATATCCCACGCTGCCATTGCCCAGCTGCGCCCCGGGTTTGGCCCTTTTTGATTCCGGGTCCCCGCCCTGGACCATAAAATGCCCGATCACGCGGTGGAACAGCAGGCTGTCATAAAAATGCCTTTTCACCAGTTTGATAAAGTTATCGCGGTGCAAAGGCGTCTGGTCATACAGCCGGATCACCATGGTGCCGAAATCCGTGGATACGGTCACTTTACGGTTGCGTTGCGCGCTGGCGGCGAAGGCGGTAAACAGGCAAATGGACAGTAGTAGCGTTCTCTTCATATTTTTTATTCTTCTTCGAAATAGGCGATCACATGCTCTTTCAGGAAACGTTCCTGCTCTTCCAGCCCCATTTTCGGCACCGGCGTCAGCTCCCTGAAATGCGGCCATCCGTCCTTATCCCTGCCCTCGGCCTCGTAATAACCGCTCTGGCTCAGCAGTGAGCACACCGCAATATGCATCAGGTCCTGCTTCTGTTCCTTGGTAAATTTCTTTTTGACGCTGTTCAGCTCCTGTATCCCTATCAGCATCAGGATGGCCTCCATGTTCGGGGTTTTGCCAAAACGCTCCGTCAGCATGTCTTCCACTTTTTTCCATCTTATATCAAAGTCGTCGTTGTTCATTCATTGGTTTTTAATGATCTGTGGCATACCGATTGCAGCCGTTAACGGCGACAAATGTACGGTTTACCTAAAAAATTGCTGTAAATATCAAACTGCTTTCTTAAATTGGAATTTTTTTTAAACCATATCTGTCTGCCGGGAAGGCGCTACAGGAGAGCGATTTAACAGCATTTTAACGATGGCGGTCCCGCGCTGGCAGAAGGTTTAAGCCCAGAAAACGTATTTTAGCGAATTCGAAATGCAAATACATGGAAAATACATCGTACGACATCCGTCAATTGAACGAAAAGATCCATCAGGCCAGCGCTTTTGTTGATCTTCTTAACCTGGAGATCAACAAGGTGATCGTAGGCCAGAAGTACATGGTTGAGCGGCTGATGATCGGCCTGCTGGCACAGGGGCATGTACTGCTCGAAGGCGTGCCGGGGCTGGCTAAAACACTGTCCATCAAATCCCTGTCATCCGCCATTAACGCACGTTTTTCCCGTATACAGTTCACGCCCGACCTGTTGCCGGCGGACGTTGTAGGTACCATGATCTACAACCAGCAGCGCAACGAGTTCATGGTCCGTAAAGGACCGATCTTCGCCAACTTCATCCTGGCGGACGAGATCAACCGCGCCCCCGCGAAAGTGCAGAGCGCCCTGCTGGAAGCCATGCAGGAAAAACAGGTGACCATCGGAGATACCACTTTCAAGCTGGAAGAGCCTTTCCTCGTACTGGCCACCCAGAACCCGATCGAGCAGGAAGGTACTTATACCTTGCCGGAAGCGCAGGTAGACCGCTTTATGCTGAAAGTAGTGATCGGCTATCCCACCAAAGAAGAAGAACGTCATATCATCCGCCAGAACCTTCAGCCGGAAGGCCAGGCCAAGGTACAGCCCGTTGTAGACCCGCAGGAAATACTGCATGCGCGCAAGCTCGTACGGGAAGTGTATATGGATGAAAAGATCGAAAAATATATTATCGATGTGGTGTTTGCCACCCGTAATCCCGATGAATACAAGCTCGGCAAACTGAAGCCGCTCATCGCCTACGGCGGTTCTCCCCGCGCCAGCATCAACCTGGCCCTCGCTTCCAAAGCATATGCTTTCATGAAACGCAGGGGATATGTAATTCCGGAAGACGTGCGCAGCGTATGCTTCGATGTGATGCGCCACCGCGTGGGGCTCACCTATGAAGCCGAAGCCGAGAACGTGACCAGCGAGAACATCCTCAGCGAGATACTGAACGCGGTGGAAGTGCCATAAACCTGCAACAAACATGGAGACTTCAGAAATACTCAAAAAGGTACGCCAGCTGGAGATCAAGACCAAAGGGCTGACCAATCACATCTTCGCGGGAGAATACCACAGCGCCTTCAAAGGCCGCGGTATGTCTTTCAGCGAAGTACGCGATTATCACTTCGGGGACGATGTACGGTCTATCGACTGGAACGTGACCGCACGTTTTAATCATCCCTATGTGAAAGTGTTTGAAGAAGAACGCGAGCTGACGGTGATGCTGCTGGTAGACGTGAGCGAAAGCGAATCTTTCGGTACCGCCCAGCATTCCAAACGCAGCCTCGTCACCGAGCTTTGCGCCGTGCTGGCCTTCTCCGCCATCAAGAATAACGACAAGGTAGGGGTGATCTTTTTCAGTGACGGGATGGAAAAATATATCCCGCCCAAAAAAGGCAAATCGCACATCCTCTTCATCATCCGCGAGCTGCTATCCTTTACGCCCAAACGAAAAGGAACGAACATCTCCGAAACACTGCGCTTCTTCAACAACGCCACCAAGAAACGCAGCATCGTGTTCCTGCTCAGCGACTTCTTTTCCGGCAATTACCAGGACGCGCTGAACATCGCCTCCAAACGCCACGACGTAGTAGGCGTGCAGGTGTACGATCCGCGGGACAAAGAGCTGCCGCCGGTAGGGATGATCAAGATGACGGACGGCGAAACAGGCGCCTCGCAATGGGTAGACACCAGCGACAAAAACGTACGCGAGTACTATGCCCGGCAATTCCAGCAGCATGCGCAGTACTGCCGCAGCGCCTTCGTGAAAAGCGGCGCGGAACTGATCAGCGTGCGCACCGATGAAGATTACGTAAAAGTATTACAGACATTTTTCCTGAACAGGGTATAAGCTTCACTGTTACACCGGATGAGACTGAAAGAAAAAATATTCGTTTTCGCTTTACTGGGATGTTTATGGACCACCAGCCCGCTGATGGCGCAGGAACAGTACCAGGACTACTTCCAGGTGAAAGCAATACCGGACACCACTCAAATACGTATAGGCGAAGCCGTTAAAATATCGGTCACCGCCAAAGTGATGATCTACGCGCTCAAAGGCGCCCAGATCAAGGTAGTGTTCCCCAACCTTCCCGATTCGCTGAACCACCTCGAGATCGTGGAACGCACACCGCTGGACACTATCGGCTCCGACGCCAACCAGAAAGTATGGAAACAGACGATCACCCTCACCAGCTTCGATTCCGGCCGCTGGGAACTGCCGCCCATGAAGTTCGAAGTGTTCTCCGTGACAGACGGCTCCTACGATTCCGTTTTCACAGACCCGATCTTCATTGACGTGAATACCGTGGCGGTAGATACCACCAAAGCGTTCAAGCCCATCAAGCCGTTACGGTCCGTTGCCTGGAACATCCTGGACTACTGGCCTTACCTGCTGGCCGCGCTGGTGCTCGCCGTACTGATCGTATTTTACTTCGTGTTCTGGCGCAAACGGAAGCCCCAGACGCCGCCCGCGCCGCCGAAACCTTCCAAACCGCCCTACCAGCTGGCGATGGAGCAGCTTGAACAGCTCGGGAAAGACAAGCCCTGGAACACGGACGTTAAATCATATTATACACAGCTCACCGATATCCTCCGGCAATATTTTGAACAACAGTTCCACATTGCCGCGCTGGAACAAACGAGCGCCGAGCTGCTGCAGAACATCAAGCCGGTGACCATCCTGAACCAGCAGCGCGACAAGCTGCAGGCGATCCTGGTGGTGGCGGACCTGGCGAAATTCGCCAAGATGCAGCCCTCGCCGCAGGAGCATGAAGATTGCCTGCAGAAGGCCATTGCCATCGTGGAATGGACGAAAGCCACCGCCATGCCGGCGAACAACCCGGCAGACAACAGTACAAACCAGTAGATCAACGATGAACGCAGAACTTTGGAAAAATATTGAATTTGCTCACCCGGCCTTCTTCTGGCTGCTGCTGCTCATCCCCGTGATGATCTGGTGGACCATTAAAGCGGGCCGCAAATTCCAGGGCTCCCTGCAGGTATCGTCCCTGCAAGGGTTGAAAGGATTGCCCGTATCCTGGAAAGTGCGTTTCCGGCCACTGCTGCCGGCTTTGCGCATCATCGCGTTCACCGCGCTCGTGATAGCGCTGGCGCGCCCGCAAACATCCAATACTTCAGAAAGCATCGACAGTGAAGGGATAGACATCGTGCTGAGCATAGACATATCCGGCAGCATGCTGGCGGAAGACCTCCGCCCCAACCGCATGGAAGCCGCCAAGAAAACCGCCATGGAATTCGTGGACAGCCGCATCAGCGACCGCATCGGCCTCGTGATCTTCTCCGGCGAAAGCTTCACCCAGTGCCCCATCACAATGGACCATACCGTGCTGAAACAACAGATCATGCAGGTCCGCAGCGGCATGCTGCAGGATGGGACCGCCATCGGCATGGGCCTTGCCACCGCGGTGGACCGCCTCCACAGCAGCAAGGTAAAAAGCAAGGTGATCATCCTGCTGACAGACGGCGTGAACAACACCGGCCTCGTAGATCCGCTCACAGCGCTGGAAATAGCGAAAGCATACAAGATCAAGGTATACACCGTGGGCGTAGGTACCACCGGCAAAGCGCCCTTCCCCACCACCATGCCGGACGGCAGCATTCAAATGCAGATGACCGATGTGCAGATCGATGAACCGCTGATGAAAAAGATCGCCTCCGAAACCGGCGGGCGCTACTTCCGCGCTACGGACAACGCTTCCCTGCAGAACATCTACCACGAGATCGACAAGCTGGAACGCACCAAGGTGGAGATCACCTCCTACCGGCGTTTTAAGGAACATTTCTTCCCGCTTGCCATGATCGCGCTGGCCTGCCTGCTGCTGGAAGTGGTGCTGCGGTACACGCTCTTCAAAAGACTTCCCTAATTGGCTTATCTTTGCCCCGTGCAAGCAAGGATCTACAAATCCACCGGCAGTTGGTACACTGTCAAAACCGCTACAGGCGACGTTTTTCAGGCGCGTATGAAGGGCATCTTCAAAAAGGACGAAGATATCACTTCCACCAACCCTATTGCCGTGGGCGATGAAGTGACCATCAGCCTGGAAGAAGGCGAGCAGGGCACGGCCGTAATAACGGACATCGCCGCACGAAAAAATTACATCGTCCGCAGTTCCCCGCAGGGCAAGCACAAAAAACATATCGTAGCCGCTAACCTGGACCAGGCGGCGCTGGTCTGCACCGTAAAGGAACCGCGCACCTCGCAGGGTTTCATCGACCGCTTCCTGGTCACGGCCGCCGCCTACCACGTGCCGGTCATCCTCATCTTCAACAAAAAAGACGTTTACAAAGCGAAGGAAATGGACAAGTTCGCGCACTGGAAAGCCGTATATGAAAGCATCGGCTACACCGTTGTGCTGACCGCCGCCAGCCTGGATGAAGGAACGGATGAGGTGAGGGAACTGTTGAAAGGTAAGACCACGCTTATTTCCGGGCATTCCGGCGTGGGGAAGTCCACCCTCATCAACCGCGTGGTGCCCGGCCTGGAACTGCGCACAAAAAATGTGAGCGGATGGAGCGGGAAAGGATTGCATACCACCACTTTTGCGGAGATGTTCGACCTGCCGGATGGCGGTACGCTGATAGATACGCCGGGCGTGCGGGAATTCGGGATCGTGGATATTCCCCGCGCCGAGCTGTCGCATTACTTCCTGGACATGCAGCCTTACATCACCGAATGCCAGTTCAATAACTGCCAGCACCTGGACGAGCCGGGATGCGCGGTGAAAGAAGCCGTGGAAGCGGGAAATCTGGACATGGAACGCTACCTGAGCTATGTTGCTATCTGGCACAGCATTGAAGAGAACAGCTATTAATTTCTGTTAAACAAACCTCTCTTTTTGGGCTGATTCATTTCATCCATCACTCGCTCCGCGCCCATATTCCGTTTGGGAACTTTACAACCGGTTTTTTGCGTACGGCAGCCCGTCATAACAAGGCCGGCGGTCAGCATCAATAAACAACACAATCTGCGCATAACGGCATGGTTTAGAATAATTTCATTTGTTTCGCCGCCCTGCCGTTCTGTTTCGCGTTGTTCTTGTTGTAAAAAGTGCTGCCGGGGCAACCGGCTTTCTGGGAAGCACAGCCGGCCAACAAAAAGGCCAGCCAGAGCAGTAAGAACCATTTTCTTTTCATAGGGACAGGGAATTAGCCTACACAATATAGTATTTTTTTATAACATGATTATACCTGGTCCCGGAACCAGTCCGCGTACATGATATAATTATTCGCGATGCGGTCGATTTCGCCGTGGATCAGCTCCTGGCTGACATTCTTCACCTTTTTCGCGGGAACGCCCGCATAGATGGTGCCGGCTTCCACGATGGTGCCTTCCAGCACAACCGCCCCCGCGGCAATGATGGTATTGCTGCCGATGTGGGCGTTGTCCATCACAATAGCGCCCATCCCGATCAGCACATTATCCTCTACGGTACAGCCATGTACGATGGCGTTATGACCGATGGACACATTATTGCCGATGATGGTCTTCGTTTTCTCATACGTGGCGTGGATCACGGCGCCATCCTGTACATTCACCTTATCGCCCATGCGGATGCTGTTCACATCGCCGCGCACAACGGCGTTGAACCATACGCTGCAATCCTTTCCCATGATCACGTCGCCAACAATGGTGGCGTTGGGCGCAATGAAGCAATGCTCGCCCATTTGCGGAGATACTCCTTTAACTGGTAATATTACTGGCATGCTACAAATATAGAACTTCACTAACTTCGCGCCAATGAATAACAGGCAGCTTTTTTTACAGCATGTTGCGCAGACCTCCGACGCGCCGCTGGCACTGGAGATCGTGAAAGCGCAGGGAATGTACATGTGGGATGCGGACGGGAAGCAATATCTTGACCTGATCGCGGGCATCAGCGTCTGCAACATCGGGCATTGCCATCCCGCCGTGGTGGAGGCCATCCGCGAACAGGCCGGCACTTACATGCACCTGCTGGTATATGGGGAATTTGTGCAGTCGCCGCAGGTGGCTTACGCAAAGTACCTGACGGAACATCTGCCCGCCAATCTCAATAGCGTGTATTTCACCAATTCCGGCACGGAAGCGGTGGAAGGCGCCATGAAGCTCGCCAAGCGATACACCGGCCGCACGGAGATCATTGCCTTCAAAAACAGCTACCACGGCTCTACACAAGGCTCGCTCAGCATCATGGGAGATGAAAACTGGCGCAATGCCTACCGCCCCCTGCTGCCGGACGTACAGCACCTCACGCACAACGCCATGGAAGCGATCGGTCAAATCACGCACCGTACCGCCTGCGTGATCGCGGAAACCGTGCAGGCGGAAGCAGGCGTACTCGCTCCCCAACGGGAATGGCTACACGCTTTACGCAAAAAATGTACAGAAACGGGTACCTTGCTGATACTGGACGAGATACAATGCGGCCTTGGCCGCAACGGCTCGCTCTGGGCTTTTGAGCAATATGACATCGTGCCGGACATCCTGCTCCTGGGCAAAGCCCTCGGCGGCGGCATGCCCATGGGCGCTTTCATTGCCAACCGTGAAGTGATGTGGAGCCTCACGCATCAGCCCGTGCTCGGTCATATTACTACTTTCGGCGGGCATCCGGTGGCCTGTGCCGCTGGACTGGCGGGCATGCAAACGCTGCTGGCCGAAAACCTCATCGCCGGCGTGGCGGCCAAAGAACAGCTCTTCCTGCAATTGCTGCAGCATCCAAAGATAAAGGCGGTCCGCTCAAAAGGATTGATGCTGGCCGTTGAACTGGAAGATTTTCCTTCCAACAAAAAAGTGATCGACTACTGCATCGCGAACGGCGTGATCACCGACTGGTTCCTGTTTGCACCGCAATGCCTGCGCATCGTTCCGCCGCTGATCATTACCGAAGAAGAGATCAGAACGGCCTGCAAGATCATCCTGGCGGGGCTTGACCAGCTCGTATAAGCATAAAAAAAACCCTCCCGGTAAACCGGGAGGATCACTCCTAATTGCTTATGAGAAATAAAAACTAACGCTGATTACTGTTTGCCGGCTTCATTCTTCGCCTCTGACTTCATCTTTTCATTGGCGTAGATGGAGAATTCAACACGGCGGTTCTGCGCACGGTTCGCTTCGCTGTCGTTAGCAACCTTGGGCTGCGTTTCACCATACCAGAATGTTTGTACACGGCCGGAGGCAACGCCCTGTGCGATCAGGTAGTTTGCTACCGATTTCGCGCGGCGCTCGGAAAGGCTGTAGTTATAAGCATCCGCACCGGTGTCGTCCGTATGGCCTTCCACCCGTACATGCGTGTCAGGATATTTGTTCAATACCTGTGCCAGCTCACGGATGTTGCTTTGCGCGGTGGATGTCAGGTCTGATTTATCGAACCCGAACAGCACGCCGGAGTTGAAGGTCACGTTGATACCTTCACCCACACGTTCTACAGTGGCGTTGGGAACTTCGTTCTTGATCTCTTCCGCCTGCTTGTCCATTTTCTTACCGATCAGCACACCCGCGGTACCACCTACGGCAGCGCCAATGATAGCGCCGAGCGCCGTATTACCGGCAGCTTTACCGATCGCCGCGCCGGCAGCTGCGCCGCCGCCTGTGCCGATCACCGCGCCTTTTTTAGTATTGTTCATGCCCTGCCAGGTGCTACAGCTACCCAATAACAAGGTCCCCGCCAAAGCTAACGCCACCATTGCATTCATTCTTTTCATCATAGTTAAGTTTTAACATTAATAGAGATTTATCGGAAAATTTGCTTGCCTTCTTTTCAATGCAAAGTTGCTTCTGCAAATAGTTTGCCAATATCGGTTTTCCACATGTAAATGCCTGGTAAGCAATTAGAAAGAAACGGATTACTTGCCAAAGAGGCCGCCGAGCAAACCACCCAGGCCGCCACCGCTCTGTTGCTGTTTGGCGCCATTGCTGATCATGCTGGTAAGGTCGTTCAGGTCCACATCGCCATCACCGTCTTTGTCCAGCCCGCCCGCAAATTTGCCGAGCAGTCCGCCGAGGTTAAGCCCTTGCGTGGAGCCGCCGGTCAGGGAGCTGAAAATACCGTCCAGCGAGAAACCGTTGTCGTTGGGATCGTTGGTCTTTTTTACGAGGGAGCCCAGCACGGCGGGAATGAGTGAGCCGGCGATAGAAGCGGCGGTGCCGCCGTTCAGGTTGAATTTTTCCTGCAGGTTCCCGATGAGGTTGCCGGAAATGTTGTTCACAACGGGGTTGCTATTGTCCACCTGGCCGTTGGAGTTGAACAGTCCCATCACGTCTTTCAGATTGCCGCTGGCAAGGGCGTCCTGCAGGCCGGTTGCAACGGTTTTGGTAGCTTCTCCGATGACAGCTTCATTCTGGTCATTGGGTACGGCGGGGTTAGCCACCACGGCATCCTGGGCGTTATCGCGCACCAGTTGTAATAATTGGTCCAACATGTTGTAATAGTTTAAGATGGAATGAAATAGATATGATACAGGTACAAATGCTCAATCGACTGATCCGGACTATTGTAGGATAAATAACACCCGTTTCCGCAAATTGTTGTTTCCCGGCATATTAAAATTACATTACCATCTGGTCGCCGGACTTCATTTTCTCGGCATTCTCCGCGAACTGCAGGGCTTCCACCATTTCCTGGATGTCGCCGTTCATGAAGGCGTCCATGTTATACATGGTCATCCCGATGCGGTGGTCAGTGATACGGCCCTGGGGGTAGTTATAGGTGCGGATCTTCGCGGAGCGGTCACCAGTGGAAACAAGGCTTTTACGTTGGGATGCGATGGCGTCCTCATGCTTGCGTACGGCCGCTTCGTAGATGCGGGTGCGGAGCATGCGCATGGCAATGTCGCGGTTGGAGTGCTGGCTGCGGCCTTCCTGGCATTCTACCACCACGCCGGTGGGGATGTGGGTCAGGCGTACGGCGGATTCCGTTTTGTTAACGTGCTGACCGCCCGCGCCGGAAGAACGGAAGGTATCCATTTTGATGTCTGCCTCGCGGATCTCCACGTCCACATCTTCCGCCTCGGGCAGCACGGCCACCGTAGCAGCGGAGGTATGCACGCGGCCGGACGCTTCCGTAGCAGGAACACGCTGCACGCGGTGTACGCCGGATTCAAATTTAAGTGTGCCGTATACATCATCCCCGGTCACTTCCACCACTACTTCCTTATAACCACCCACGGCGCCGGGGTTTTCGTTCATGATCGATGTTTTCCATCCTTTATTCTCGCAGAAACGCAGGTACATGCGCAGCAGGTCGCCCGCGAAAAGGCTGGCCTCATCGCCGCCGGTGCCGCCGCGGATCTCCAGGATGGCGTTCTTCTCGTCCTGCGGGTCTTTGGGGATCAGCAGGTTGCGGATGTCCGCTTCCGCTTTCTCCTTCTGCTCCGCCAGGGATTCCGTTTCCTCCTTCGCCAGTTCCCGCATCTCTTCATCCCCGCTTTCCAGCACTTCCTTGTTGAAGGCAATAGTATCCAGCAGCTTGCGGTAAGCATCGTAAGCCTTTACGATCTTTTCCAGCTGCCTGAATTCCTTGCTCAGCTTGCTGAACTGCTTGTTATCCTTTACAACCTCGGGATTGGTCAGCGCCAGCTCTACCTGTTCGTACCTTCCCCGGATGGCATCTAATTTATCTATCATAAGTGTTGAACGAATTATCAATTACCAAGGAAAAATCCTTATTTCGTAATTGCTTCGGGTTGCAAAATTACATTTTTGCCTATTAAAAAGAACGGGGCGGACAATAAGTATGGAGATGATCAAGCTGGCAGCCGATGATATTTTCGATGGAAGGCGTTTTCTCGGTCCCGACCGCGTGCTGGTGCTGGATGCTTCCGGCGCGGTAACGGCCGTGGTGCCGCGCTCCTGGGCGGGTGACGACATACAGCAGCTGAAAGGATGGCTTTGCCCGGGATTTATCAACGCGCACTGCCACCTGGAACTGTCGCATATGAAAGGCTGCATCCCGGAGCATACGGGGCTCCCGGCGTTTCTGACGCGCGTTATGGAGCAGCGGCAGCCCCCCGGCCCCGAAATACTGGAGGAGGCCATCGAAGCAGCCGGGCAGGCTATGCAGGCCGAAGGCATCGTAGCCGTGGGCGATATCTGCAACACCGCCGCCACCCTGCCCTACAAGCTGAAATCCCCGCTTTACTGGCACAGCTTCATAGAATGCATGGGCTTTGTGGACGCCACCGCCCCCCAGCGCCTGGAACACTCCGCCGCCATCTACGCGCAATTCAGGGCGCAGCACCTCCCCGTTTCCCTGGCGCCGCATGCCCCCTATTCCGTTTCCGCCACCCTGTTCCGCCTGATCGCCGGAATGGACAACAATACGCCGCTGACCATCCACAACCAGGAATGCGCGGCGGAAGACGAGCTTTACCGGCAAAAAACAGGCGCTTTCATGGATTTTTTCCGGCACTTCGGCATTCAAACCGACAACTTTGAAGCCACCGGCCGCAGCAGCCTGCAAAGCTGGCTGCCCTATCTGAAAGACGCTCCCCGCCTGCTGCTGGTGCATAATACGTTCACCTCCGAAGAAGATATCCGCTTCGCGGCCGACGCCAACGTTTCCTGGTGCTTCTGCCCCAATGCCAACGCCTATATCGAAAACCGCCTGCCGGACACTCCCGCCTTTTTGCGCAACGGCGTAAAACCGGCGCTGGGAACGGACAGCCTCGCGTCCAACCACCAGTTGTCCATCTGGCAGGAAGTGCAGACCGTACGCCGCCACTATCCCCACATCCCGCTGGAGGAAGTGCTGCAATGGGCAACGATCAACGGCGCCGAAGCACTCGGACTGGCGGATACGCTCGGCAGCTTCGAAAAAGGAAAACGCCCCGGCATCGTGCAGATCGTAGATAATAACGCTAAAGCATACACGCTATATGAATGAGTTCCTGAATACCGACATCATGGGCAACACGCTCCGCAACTACGGCATCGTGCTCGCCATTGTGCTCTTCATTTATTTCATCCGCCGTTACCTCTCCCGCAACATCGCCGCCTGGCTCTTCCGGCTGATCCGCCACTGGTCGCCGCAGATCGCGGAGCGGGAATTTGTGGAGCTGCTGCTCAAGCCGCTGGAATACTTCCTGCTGCTGACCGCCTTTATCATGGCCAGCAACCACCTGGTATTCCCGCCGGAGCTGAACATCACGCTGTACAACCGCACCGGCGAGCCCTACACGCTGAAGATGTTCACAGACCTCCTCGTGAAAGTGACCTTCACCTGCACTGTGATATGGATCGTGCTGCGCCTGATAGATTTCATTGCGCTGATCCTCGAAAAGAAAGCGGACCTCACAGAAGACAAAACCGATAACCAGTTCGTTGTTTTCTTCCGGGATTTCTTCAAAGCGATCATTTTTATCATCGGCTTCATTGCATTGATGAACATCCTTTTCGGACGCGGCCTGGTAGAAAAGCTGGTGGCCGGCCTCGGTATCGGCGCGGCAGCCCTCGCCCTCGCCGCAAAAGAAAGCATTGAAAACCTCATCGGCTCTTTCATCATTTTCTTCGACAAACCTTTTCGTGTAGGCGACTTCGTTAAGGTGGATTCCTTCCAGGGAACAGTGGAAAAGATCGGGCTGCGCAGCACCCGCATCCGCACGCTGGACAAAACATTTATAACGGTGCCGAATAAAAAGATGGTGGACAGCGTGCTGGATAACCTTTCCCTGCGCACGCAGCAACGGGTGGCGCTGAAGCTGGAACTGGCGCCTGATACGCCGTCCGAAAGCGTGATGGCGGTGGTAAAAAGCCTGCAGGATTACCTCGACAATCACAAAGACGTAGAAAAGGGCGCGTCCGTCAGCCTTTTCGATTTCGGAAAAGATTCTTTCGTGCTGCAGATCATCTACATGACCAATATCCTGGATAATACGCCTTACGTGAACATGCGGGAGAACGTGAACCTGGAGCTGGTGCGGATACTGGAAAGCAACGGGGTAAAACTGGCGGCCAGAACGGATACGCCGGCGGCATAAAAAAAGGAGCGTGCACCTTTCCGGTACACGCTCCTTTTTCAGCAATACGATGAATTATTTCTCCTCCTTCCGGTTCATCTTCATAATGATCTGGGCGAGGTCCTGCTCTACGGTTTCTTTCGGCGTACCGCTGATCCGGCCTTCTTCCTTGCCGTCGCGCATAACGATGATAACCGGCAGTCTTTTTGCCTTGTAGCCGTCCGCCGTAGCGTCACCGGAACTGCCGCTGTTGTCGAATCCGTAAAGGTGGATGCTTTCTTCGGGAACGCTTGACAGGATCATTACTTTATAGAATTTGGTCAGCAGGTCCTTGCTGGCCTGATCCGTAGTATTTACAAGCGCAACAAGCTGCACTTTATCCTTGTTCGTCTTGATGTAATTCACCATGTTCTCATTCACCTGGTATTTGTTTACGCCCGTATAGAACCAGGCGAAAGCAGAATCGCTGATCAGCTGCTTCATCTTTATCTTGCCTTTCAGTTGCCCGGCACCGTTCCCGTTCTGCGCCATTGCCACTGAAGACAGTAACAAGCCGCACCCTAATAATACTGTGTGTAAACGCATAGTTTGTATTTTATAATTGATCTTTTAATTCTGTTAAAAATTGCCGCACTTTCTGGAGGGACTTTACCATTTCAAAATTCCGGGAAGCTACCCGTTTGTCCTCACGCAGTTTTTGCTTGGCGCCTTCGATGGTGTATTTGCGCTCGCGCAGCAGGTGGTAGATGAGCTTCAGGTTCTGGATGTCTTCCTGCCGGAAAAGGCGGTCGCCTTTGCGGTTCTTTTTCGGTTGCAGGATGTCGAATTCATTTTCCCAATACCTCACCAGGGAAGTATTGACCCTGAACATGCCCGCCACTTCGCTGATGGAATAGTACTGCTTGTCCAGCGTCATTTTTTCCAGTTCCTGTATCACATGCGGGTCGCCGGCCAGCTCTTTCAGACTTTTGCGGCCGCGCTTCTTGCCTTTTGGGGGCAGTGCCGCCGCGGATGCATCGTCGTTCTTGTCCTTTACGGGTTGCGCCGCTGACGCAGGCTTTGCAGGGGCCACTTGCTGCGGCTCGCCTCCAAATAAGTCCAGTTGCTGCATCATACCGAAATCAATTGTTTTGAAAGAGAATACGGATACAATAATACGGAATAGCTTTCATGCACAATCGCGCTTTTCCTTCAATAATCATTCCATTAATCGAATGACTGGTTGCCGGAGCGGGCGATCTTCAGCATGCGGTCGAATTGTTCAGGCGTAAGGTCGTTGTAAAAAAAGTAAACCGGGTCTACCTTGATGCCGTTCTTGCTGACCTCGTAGTGGCAGTGCGGGCCGGTAGATTTACCGGTGCTGCCCACCCATCCGATCACGTCGCCGCGATTGACGGTCTGCCCGCGTTTCGCCTTGATGCGGTACATATGGCCGTACAGGGATTTATAACCATAACCGTGATTGATCACCACGTGGTTGCCGTAGCCCACATCGCTCAGGCTCGCTTCCTCCACCTTCCCGTCGCCGGTGGCGTAGATGGGCGTGCCGGAAGGCGCAGCGAAGTCGAGGCCGCTGTGGAACTTCATGGTTTTATAGATCGGGTCGATGCGGTAGCCGAAACCGGATGCGATGCGGTCCAGGTCCTTATTCGCCACCGGCTGTATGGCCGGGATGGAAGCCAGCATTTTCTGCTTGTTCTTGATCAGGTCTTCTATCTGGATGTAAGATTTCTCCTGGATGGCTACCCTGTTTACCAGCTCGTCCAGCATTTTGGAGGTAGCGTTGATGATGACTTCGTTGGGTTTTGTCTGCAGGCGCGCCAGCTCCTCGTCTTTCCGGTTATCGCCGGCGCGGACGCTGTCCGGGATCGGCGCCGCCTCGAATATCACCCGGTAGATCTCGTTATCCCGGTGCTGCAGCTCGTCCAGCTGCCCCCTTAGTTCAGAAAGCCTGCCCTGCAGAGCATTATACTCCTCCTTCATATTGTCGATATCGCTGCGGAGCATCTTTTCTTTAGGGGAATCCAGGAAGCGGTAGGCCACGGAGAGAAAAAGGATGCCGGTAACGATGGCAGCGGAGATAAAGCCCAGGACCCTCAAGATTTTCACGCGCACAGACACTACCAGCTTTTCATATTTGAGCGTCTGTGTATTATAAAAATATTTGATCTTCTTCATGGACCTTGTTGGCTTAATGAGGGTGCACCCTATGTTTTAATTATTTCAATATTTTTGCACCGCGTTCAACCTTCGCGAAAAACGGATACGGTTTCTTCAGGAGCTCACAAACCTAATAGAATTAGGCTAAAACGGCAACCTTTTGAATGTCAATTTTGTTAGTGGCCTTTTTATCGATCACAAATAAAAGCCAAATTTGGGATTGACGCAATTATAAAATTAAAATTAGATATTAATACGTAGTAATATTTTATGACCGCAGCCGAGATCAGACAACAGTTTCTGGATTTTTTTGCTTCCAAAGGCCATCATATCGTGCCTTCAGCCCCTATCGTGGTGAAAAACGATCCTACCCTGCTGTTTACCAACGCGGGGATGAACCAGTTCAAAGACCTGTTCCTCGGTAACAAGCCGGCGCCTTACAAAAGGGTGGCGGATACCCAGAAGTGCCTGAGGGTCAGCGGAAAACACAACGACCTGGAAGAAGTGGGCATCGATACCTACCATCATACCATGTTCGAAATGCTCGGCAACTGGAGCTTCGGCGACTATTTCAAGCCGGAAGCCATTGCCTGGAGCTGGGAGCTGCTCACGGAAGTATATAAGCTCCCGAAAGACCGGTTATATGTGACTGTTTTTGAAGGCGATGCGAAAGAAAAGCTGCCGGCGGACAGTGAAGCGGCCGGGGAATGGAAAAAATATATCGCCGAAGACCGCATCCTGATGGGCAACAAGAAGGATAACTTCTGGGAAATGGGCGATACCGGGCCATGCGGACCCTGCACGGAAATTCATGTGGACTGCCGCACCGATGCCGAAAGGGCCGCAAAGCCCGGCCACGAGCTGGTGAACAACGACCATCCCCAGGTCATTGAAATATGGAATAACGTATTCATGCAGTTCAACCGCCTGAAAGACGGTACCCTGGAACCCCTGCCCGCGAGGCATGTGGATACTGGCATGGGCTTCGAGCGGCTGGTGCGCGTATTGCAGGGCAAGCAAAGCAATTATGATACGGACGTGTTCATGCCCGTGATCCATGCCACGGAAAAGCTCTGCGGCAAAAAATATGGTGAAACGGAAAAGACGGACATCGCCTTCCGCGTGATCGCCGATCATATCCGCGCCATCTGCTTTACCATCGCGGACGGGCAGCTGCCGGCCAACAACGGCGCGGGGTACGTGATCCGCCGCATCCTCCGCAGGGCCGTGCGGTATGCGTTTTCTTTTCTGGAAGTGAAAAAGCCGCTGCTGCATGAGCTGGTGCCCACATTGGCAGACCAGTTCGCTCATGTGTTTCCGGAGCTGCAACAGCAGGTGGACTTTGTAAAGAAAGTAGTATTCGAAGAGGAAAACAGCTTCCTGCGTACGCTGGACAGCGGCCTGAGCAGGATCGAAGCGCTTACGAACGCAAAGGCATCTAATGCCGGCACTACAACGACTGACGACAAAATAACAAGTTCTGCCGCCACTACCGCAGCAACGATCGACGGTAAGATCGCCTTCGAACTGTTCGATACCTACGGTTTCCCCATCGACCTCACCAACCTGATCGCATCTGAAAAAGGCTACCAGGTGGACATGGCCGGTTTCGAGGCGGAAATGAAAAAGCAGAAAGACCGCTCCCGCGCGGCCACCGAGCTGGATATGGGGGACTGGACCATTCTGCAGGACCAGCCTTCCGGCGTGTTTGTAGGATATACTGAACTGGAAACAGCGGCCAAAGTGCTGAAATACCGGAAGATCAAAGCAAAAGGCAAAGAGCAATACCAGCTGGTGCTGGACAAAACGCCCTTCTACGCTGAAAGCGGCGGACAGGTGGGTGATACCGGCACGCTGGCTTTCGGTAACGAAACGATCGCCGTAACGGATACCAAAAAGGAAAACGATCTCATCGTGCATTTTGTGGACGCCCTGCCGGCGAACGTGGAAGGCACGGTTACCGCCACGGTGGATGCCCCCAAACGGCAAAGCATTGCCCGTCACCACTCGGCCACGCACCTCCTGCATACCGCATTGCGCCAGGTACTGGGTACGCACGTAGCGCAGAAAGGATCACTGGTAAATGCGGATTACCTGCGCTTCGACTTTTCCCATTTTGCAAAAGTGACGGACGAAGAACTGGCGCAGATCGAAGCGATCATCAATGAAAAGATCCGGGAAAATATTCCCGTGGTGATAAAGGAACTTCCCCGCGAAGAAGCCCTCAAACTCGGCGCTATGGCGCTGTTCGGGGAAAAATACGGTGAAACGGTTCGCGTAGTGACCATCGATCCCGCCTATTCCGTAGAGCTGTGCGGCGGCACACACGTGGGCAGCACCGGAGAACTGGGACTGTTCAAGTTCACTGCGGAAAGTGCCGTAGCGGCTGGTGTACGCCGTGTTGAAGCGGTGACCGGCGCAAGAGCGGAAGCTTATGTGAACGAACATCTGCAACAGCTGAAAGAAGCAAAAGCGCTCCTGAAAAACCCGAAAGATTTTACCAAAGCGATCGACCAGCTGGTGAACGATAAAGCAGCCCTGGAAAAACAGCTGGCAGCCCTGGAACTGAAGCAGGTACAGCAGTTCGCCACCACCCTGCCACAGAAAGCAGTCGCGGTGAACGGCGTACATTTCCTTGGCGCCGTTGTGGAAGCCGGCAACGCTGAAATGCTCAAACAGCTTGCGCTGGCGGTGAAAGATCTCTTAACGGCGCCTTACCTGGCCGTGCTTTGCGCCAACATCGGCGGGAAAGCGCAGGTGACCGTGCTGGTAGACGAGCAATTGGTGAAAGAGAAAGGCTTGAATGCGCAGAAGATCATCAAGGAACAGGTGGCGCCGCTGATCAAAGGCGGCGGCGGCGGGCAGCCGGTGCTGGCCTCCGCGGGCGGACAGGATGCCGGGCAGTTGGACCAGGTGGTTGAGAAAGTGAAAGCGCTGCTTTGATGCCCCACTGGCACAGACAGGCAGGGTGCAGTTCACCGGAACAGGTGATCGAAAAGTGACCGGCAAGGCGTATCAAGTGTAAAAACAACAACTTATTCTTTCAGAAGGCTCTCCCTGCGGAGGGCCTTCTTTATTGGCTTTTCCTTCATCCATTTTTTAACAATCCCTTAAAAAACCATCGCCGTTTTTAACATTTCTTTACCCCTTCCAGCCCCTAAATTTGCCTCATGCGCAGATTTTTATATACCCTCGGTTTCACGGCGATCACAGCACTGGCACTGCCGGCCGCTGCACAGGACAACCGCTCTGATAAAATGGGCGAATATGATGAGATCGTCATCAAAAGGAAAGACGGCAATAAGAACGCGAAAGTAACCGTAGAGATCAAAGACGGTGAAGTGCTGGTAGACGGTAAAAAGATCGAAGATTACAAAAACGGCAGCGTCATCGTACAGCACCGGGTGATCACTCCCAGGAACGGCAACGCCCCCGAAAGCGGCGAAATGCTTTTCCCCGGCATGGGCGATAACGCATGGTCATCCATCACACCCAACCCCGCCGTGCTAGGCGTTATCACAGAAAAACAGGAAGCCGTCGGCGCCACCATCACGACAGTTTCCGAAGGCTCCGCAGCGGAAAAAGCAGGACTGAAAGCCGGCGATGTGATCTCCCGCGTGAACGACAAAGCGATCAACGAACCGCAGGAACTGTATGAAGCCATTGGTGAACTGAAACCCGGCGACAAGGTAACGGTGACGTATAAACGTAACGGCAAGGAAAATAAAGCAACCGCCACGCTGCAAAAAAGAGAAAATACACAACCGCGTTCTTTCCGGATCATGCCGGATGGGCAGGACAATAATTTCTTCCGCTTCCGCACACCGGACCAGCGCGGCAGATCGCCGTTCGGCGACTTCTTCCGCGGGAACAGCGGCACACGCCTAGGGCTTTCCGTGCAGGACACACAAGACAACACCGGCGCTAAAGTACTGGGCGTAACATCCGGCTCCGCCGCCGCCAAAGCCGGTTTCAAAGAAAACGACATCATCACGGAGATCGGCGGGCAAACAGTAAAGAACGCGAAAGACGTTGTAGAAAGCTACCGCGACAATAAAGACAAAGGCGCCATTACCGCAAAAGTGAAACGTAACGGGAACGTGCAAACGCTGAATATCACCGTGCCGAAGCAATTGAACACGGAGAACCTGTAAACTGCAACCGGCGGCAAAACACATGGGATTTGCTCAGCACACGCCATGAAGCTGTAGTTGCAGAACACTGCCTGCTCCGCATGCACCCATGAAGCTGTAGTTACAGAACACATGCCTGCTCCGCATGCACCATGAAACCGTAGTTACAGAACACATGCCTGCTTCGCACACGCCATGAAGCTGTAGTTACAGTATACATGCAACCTGCTCCGCACATGCCATGAAGCTGCAATAGCGCGCCCCCAACATGCAAGTAAAGTTTGATTATAGTTTAAGTGTAAAGCAAAAAAAAGCGGTCCGTATAATGCGGGCCGTTTTTTATAGCTACAACCGCTGAAGTGAGTGACACAACGGCGGCTGACAAAAGCCCAACAGCCGGCTACCTCATCATCATCTTCGCCAGCTTCAGCTTGCTCCCGAACGGCGGGTACTTCACCGGCACATCCAGCCAGGTGCCTGTTTTCATCACGCTCTTCACCTGCGTCAGCTCATCAAACCCCGCGCGCCCGTGATACCTTCCCATTCCGCTTTGCGCCACGCCGCCGAAAGGCAGCTCCGGATTAGTGAAATGAACGAGCGTATTGTTGATGCACCCGCCGCCGAAGGGCACCTGTTCAATAAACGTTCTTTCGGTACGGCGGCTTTTGGTGAATACGTAGAGTGACAAAGGATTGGGATGACGGGCGATGACGGCCAGCGCCTCTTCCGTTGTTTTATACGGGATCAGCGGCAGCAGCGGGCCGAAGATCTCCTCCTGCATGATTGGCGCGTCGGGCGGCACATCTGTCAGCAGGGTGGGCGCGATGTATTTATCCGCGCGGTCGGTTTCGCCGCCGGCGAGAATGCGGCCCTGCTGTAAATAACCGGCCAGCTGATCGAATCGTTTTTCGTTGATGATGCGCGCGTAATCGGCGCTCCGGAAGGGATCTTCGCCGAAGAACTGCCGGATGGCGGCGTTCATCTGCTTTACCAGCGGCTCCATCACTTTTTCGTGCACCAGCACGTAATCCGGCGCAATGCAGGTCTGCCCCGCATTCCAGCATTTCCCCCAGATGATGCGCCGGGCGGCGGTCTTTATATCCGCTCCCTTATCCACGACGCAGGGGCTTTTGCCGCCCAGTTCCAGCGTTACGGGCGTGAGGTGCGGCGCGGCCATGGCCAGTATTTTTCGGCCCACGGCGACGCTGCCGGTGAAGAACACATGATCGAAGCGGTGCTCCATGGCGGCGGGGATCACCTGCTCCCCTTCGCCGCTGATAACCGTTACATAGGCGGGATCGAACGCTTCGCGGATGACCTTTTCCGTTACGGCGGCTGTAGCGGGGGCCAGCTCCGAAGGCTTCAGGATGGCGCAGTTTCCCGCGGCAATATTGGCAATGAGTGGCGCGATCATCAGCTGGAACGGGTAGTTCCAGGGGCCGATCAGCAGGGTCAGGCCCTTAGGGTCCCGGTACACCTTGCTGGCGGAGGGATATTGCAGCAGCGGCGAGGTGACGGGCTGAGGGCGCATCCAGCTGCGGAGATTGGTCAATGTATTGTTGATCTCGTCGTACAGCAACCCCACTTCACTGCCGAACGCTTCCATGGGATGCTTGCGCAGGTCCGCATACAGCGCTTCGAGGATCGCGGGCTCATGCTGCTTCAATACCGATTTGAGCTTTTTTAACTGTGACCGGCGAAAAGCGTAAGAGCGGGTGGCGCCGGAGCCGAAAAAGCTGCGCTGTGCGGTGTATATCTCTGCGATAGAAGCCATAGGACAAGATTATCTGTTACAATTTCGCGAAAATTCCCTGCTTTTTTGCAGTTTGAATATCTTTGTGCGAATCAGTCCGGACAATTCAATATGAGCGCGAGCATCGATTATAACAAGTATGAAGCGGTGATAGGCCTGGAAGTACATGCCCAGCTTTTGACGCAAAGCAAGCTCTTCAGCAGCGACAGCGCTGCTTTTGGCGGTTTGCCCAACACCCATATCAGCCCGGTGACCCTCGGTCACCCCGGCACCCTGCCCTTCCTGAACAAAAAAGCGGTAGAACTGGCCATACGCCTGGGTTTTGCCTGCCATTGCGAAATAGCGCGGGAAAATTTCTTCGCCCGCAAGAACTACTTTTACCCGGACCTCCCCAAAGGTTACCAGATCAGCCAGCATACCGCGCCGATCTGCATCGGCGGTCATGTGCCGGTGTTCGTGGACAGCAAGGACGGTAAAGGCCGTAACATCCGGCTGAACCGTATCCACCTGGAAGAAGATGCCGGCAAATCCATGCACGACCAGGACCCGGACAACACACAGGTAGATTACAACCGCGCCGGCGTGCCGCTGGTGGAGATCGTAACCGAACCGGACCTTCATAACAGCGACGAAGCCTACGCATACCTCACGGAACTGCGCCGGCTGGTGCGCTGGCTGGACGTTTGCGACGGCAATATGGAAGAAGGCAGCATGCGCTGCGATGCCAATATCTCTATCCGCCTGAAAGGCGACACATCGCTCGGCACCAAGGTGGAAGTAAAGAACATGAACTCCATCCGCAACGTGAAACGCGCCATCGAAAGTGAGATCAAACGGCAGATAACACTGGTGGAGAACGGGGAACGGGTGGTGCAGGAAACACGCAGCTTCGATGCTTCCAACGGCAGCTCTTTCCCGCTGCGTTCCAAGGAAGAGGCGAATGATTACCGCTACTTCCCCGAGCCGGACCTCGCGCCGTTCAATCTGTCAGACGAATTTCTCAACAAGATCCGCAAAGACCTTCCGGAGCTGCCGGAAGAAATGATCACCCGGTACACGCAACAGCTCGGGTTACCGGAATATGATGCGCGCGTGATCTGCGACGATAAAGCGACGGCCACCTATTTTGAAGCGCTGATCGCCGCTACCCCGCATCACAAAGCCGCCGCCAACTGGATGCTCGGGCCGGTCAAATCCTGGCTGAACGGGCAGAACGCGGACATGGAAAAATTCCCGCTCTCCCCCGCCTCGCTCGCGTCGCTGATCGCCCTGATAGCGGACGGCAAAGTGAACTTCTCGATCGCAT
The DNA here is from genome assembly GCF_007992715.1 of Chitinophaga cymbidii. GTDB lineage: Bacteria > Bacteroidota > Bacteroidia > Chitinophagales > Chitinophagaceae > Chitinophaga > Chitinophaga cymbidii. The sequence continues at coordinate 2,024,266 of NZ_BKAU01000001.1, read as the reverse complement.
CTTCCCGCATCCTTCCCGCGATGATCGAAGAACCGGGTAAGGAACCGGCGGCGATCGCCGCGGCGCTGAACCTGGTACAGGACACCGATGCGGGAAACATCCTGCCCGTTATAGAAGAAGTGCTGGCGAAATTCCCGGGCAAGGTGGCGGAGTTCAAAGCCGGAAAGAAAGGCCTGATCGGGCTGTTCGTGGGAGAAGTGATGAAACTCAGCGCCGGAAAAGCGGACCCGAAGCTGACAAACGAACTGTTAATGAAGCGTTTGAACAGCTAGAAAAGCCGTTCATCCATTTCGGCGTGAACGCCGGAGATGCCACAGCAACGCCACTGCTGTCTATTGCCATAAGTTCACTATATCTCCGTAACATGCCGGAACCGGCTACATAATTTTAACAATTTCGCTGAAGAGCGACCGATTTTTAACCCTAATTTTGAACACATCACAGAAAACAGGAAAAGGATGAAAAAATTAGCCATATGCTTTGCAGCCGCAGCCTTCTTTGCTGCCTGTAACTCGCACCCGGAAAAAGGAGCATTCACGATCGATGTACAGCTGGCCAATGCGCCGCTTGAAAAAGTGTACCTGGAAGAACTGACCGGCGAGGCGCCGAAAGTAGTGGATACTACTGCCGTGAAGGATGCCAGCGGAAAATTCGAGCTGGACGGTATGGTGACCGAACAGGGACTGTACCGCATCCGTTTTGAAAATGGCAAATACATCGTGCTTGGTCTTGATGCGGGAGATATGAGCATCAACGGCGATTATAACGAACTGGAAAAGATCAGCGTGAAAGGCTCTGAAGCCACCTCCGAGATCCAGCAACTCCTCAACACATACAGCGAAAAAGCACAGGCCATGAGCCGCGAAATACAGGTGCTGGACAGCATGCGCATGGCTAAAACACCGGACAGCCTGCTGGAAGCGCGCCGCCAGGCATTCGAACAGGTATCTGAAAGCAACCGCCAGTATTTCCTGGATGCGGCGCAGAAGACCAAACATCCCGTTCCCGCAGTATTTGCCATGCAGCTGGTACGTTTCGACGATGCCAAGGACCTCCTGGGCCATAAAGCGCAATTCGAAAACATTATCAAACGCTTCCCGGAAAATGCGATGGTGAAAGACATGGCCACTTTCCTGGCGGACGTGGAAAAAGAAGAAACACAAGGCGCCGCCAGCGGACCGGAATCCATGATCAACCAGCAGGCGCCGGACTTTTCGCTGCCTGACCCGAGCGGCAAGCAGGTGAGCCTCAGCTCATTCAAAGGGAAATATGTGCTGGTGGATTTCTGGGCAAGCTGGTGCGGTCCCTGCCGCCAGGAAAACCCGAACGTAGTGAAAGCTTATCTCAAATACAAGGATAAAAACTTTACCATCCTCGGCGTGTCGCTGGACAAAACGAAGGATGCATGGCTGAAAGCTATCGCAGACGACGGTTTGAACTGGAGCCATGTGAGTGATCTGAAGTTCTGGGAATCCGCCGTTGTGCCTTTGTACGGTATCTCCGGCATTCCTACCAACATACTGGTAGACCCGCAGGGCAAGATCGTAGCGGCGAACCTCCGGGGCCGCGCGCTGGAAGAAAAGCTAAGCACCGTATTGCAATAATAATTACTGTCGTAAACAAATGCGCGTTGTGCTTCCGTAGTACAACGCGCGTTTGCTTTTTACGGGTATTTCGGATGCTGTGAAACATTCTCATTCGCCTGCCTTTCCCTCGCCGGAATGGGCAGGTAATACGCCCTGTCATCCGGCGTTAAGGTCAATGCGGTGGGCGCCTGCGCCACATCCGCCGCCCATCTTTCAATATTCCTTTCTTTCCTCCGCAGGTCAAAATACCGGTGGCCTTCAAACGCCAGCTCTTTATAACGCTCCAGCAGCACGGCTTCCAGGAGGTCAGCAGGCGTTGCGAAAACCTGCGGGAGATATCCGTTGATGCGCTGCGCGCGCAGATCGTTCAGGTCTTTCGTTCCGGAAGCGAGGCCGGTTACGCCTTTCGCGGCATATGCCTCGGCGCGGACCAGGTACATTTCCGCTACGCGGAAGAGCTTGATGTCCGCAAGATTGACGAGCGCCGCCTGTCCCCCTACGTACTTGTTGACCGTCCATCTCCGCTCGGGCTCTCCCGGCGCAAGATCTTTTATATATGCATCGAAGCGCACATCGTTCGCGGCATCGAAAGTGCTGATCAGTTTGAATGAAGGAGCGAACAACACGCGGTTGGCGCCGTCCCGGTAAAAGTCGCCGAACTTCGCGTCCTGCGCTTCGCGCTTCAGCTTCCAGATCACGCCAGCATTGCTTCTGTCCAGCCAAACGTCCGGGAACTCCGTTCTGTCCGCCAGCGGCATGGCATCGATCACTTCGGTGCTGGCGGTGATCGCCGCGTCCCAATCCTGCTGCCACAGCGCCGCGCGCGCCTGCAATGCGCTCACGGCCATGTTGGTAATGCGGTTTTTGTTGGAAAAGCCGGCGGGGATGAGGGATTTCGCGGCGGCAAGATCAATGTTGATCTGCTCATATACCCTGCGTACCGTGTCCCGGCCGGGCTTGCCGACCTCCGACCTTAACATCAAAGGAATGCCCATGGATGCAGGCTTGTAATCCACCGCATAATGACGCAGCAACTCAAGGTGGCAGAAAGCCCGCAATGCCAGCAGCTCTCCTTTCAATTGCCGCTTCGTATCCGATTCTAACGTGGTGGCATATACGTTGTCTATCACTTCGAGAATGCGGTTGGCGCGGTCCAGCACCTGGTAATAGTTCGCCCAGGCGACGATGACATCCGCGGTCAGCCCGTCCTGCTTCCAGCTGAAAGTCTGCGTGCCCCTGTTGGTGTTATTTTCGAGCGGCCACATCGCTTCATCGGAGAGCAAAGAGCTCACGCTGATGGTACTGGTGGATACCGCTGCATACACGCCGAGCACGCCTGCATTCAGATCGTCCACCGACTGAAAGGCAACGCCCTGGTCGATGCTTTCCGTCGGCTTTACATCCAGGTCCGCCATACAGGACGCCAGCAAAGTAAGAAAGAGCAAATTATGTAAACGTAAGGATCTCATGTTTTGCAGATTGAATGGTTAGAATTGCACGCGCGCACCGGCGGTGATGGTCCGTGCCGCGGGGTATTCAAAAAACGCCGTGCCGTTGTTGTCTTCCGGGTCAAAACCCGTCCAGCTGGTAAAAGTATACAGGTTCTGGCCCTGTACATATATCGTGGCGCCGCGGAATATCCTTGACTTTTCCACCAGCGCGGACGGTATGTTGTAGGCGATCTGCACATTACGTAAACGAACGTACGAAGCATCCTGCACATCGCGGGATGTGAAGGTACGGGGTTCCGAAAATGCGGGCTGGTCCGTAATATCACCGGGCTTCCGCCAGCGGTCGAGCCACTTGCGGGACTGGTTGCTGAGCGCGTTCTGGTTGCTGTTCAGCACATAATATTCCTCTGAATTATACCGGTAGAACTGCTGCGCGAAGCTGAAGAATACATCGGCGGAAAACCTTTTCCACGTGGCGCGGGTGAAGAAGCCGCCGGTATACGGAGGGTCCCATGTGCCGAACTCCGCAACACTCATCGTTACCGGATCATAAACGTCGGTGAGGTTGCCTTTCTGGTCGTAGTACCTGGATTTGCCGGTCTGCGGGTCCACACCGCCCCACTTCTGTATGTAGTGCGAGTTAACGGGCAACCCTACACGAATGATGCTGGCGCCCTGTGTAAATTCGTTGGCATCGCCGAGGCTCAGCACTTTGTTTTTATTATACGCGAAATTGAATCCGGCGGTGAGGGTCAATTCTTTGTTCCGGATGATGTCGCCGCTCAGGTCCAGCTCTATGCCGCGGTTGCGGATAACACCGGCGTTGATGGTGCGGGTTGAGAAGCCGCTGGTTTGCGACAGCTGCTCGTCCACAAAAACGCCTTCGGTGCGTTTGTTATACCAGTCCGCGATCAGGCGGATACGGTCGTTGAGCAGCAGGATGTCCAACCCCACGTTCAGCATCTTTGTGTATTCCCAGTCGTAATCCTTGTTGCCGACAGATACCGGCGCAATGGCGGGCATGCCGTCGTACCGCGTGCCGCCGTACCCCGCGCTGTACGCAAAGTTGCCGGAGAACGGCGAAGCCGAAGTACCAAAGCTGCTGCGCAGGCGAAGGGTGTTCAGCCAGGTGAGCGGCTGCAGGAATGCTTCTTTTTTGATATCGTAGCCCGCGCCAATGGAGTAAAAGTTATGCCAGCGGTTCTTCTTTGGAACGGTAGACGAACCATCTCTGCGGAAGGTAACGTTAAGCGTATACTTATCATCGTACACATACCTTGCAAGCCCCACCCAGGAAACCAGCGCCGCGCCTGTTTTGCCGCCGCCCACGACCGGTATGAAGCCGTTCAGCGCGGAGCCCTGCGTAATGCCGGATACCGTGCCGGCCAGTCCGGGTGTGATCCCGTAACCAGTGAAGTTGTACACGGAAGATTTCATCCTGTTGAACTCATAAAAGCCCGCCACGGTGAGATCGTGCCGCTGCCGGAAAGTTTTGGCGTAAGTCAGCCCGCTGGTAGCGGTGAACTGGTAATACCGGGCGGATTCCTCGCGATGCGAGCCCTGCCGACCGGGTACCGCGGGCAGGCTGCCGCTGTAGGAGCCGGGAGCGATGGTACGGGTGTCCGCATTATCGCGGTAATCGATGCCGAGGTTCGTAGAGGCGTAAAGGTTATCTGAAAAATGATAGCGCAGGTTGGTGGTCAGCGCGCCTTTGATCTGGTTTACGCGGTAGGTGGTATTCTGCAGCCGTTCCAGCGCATCGGAGCCTTCGCGGGTATCATACACGCCGCCGAAACGGGCCTTGTTGCCGGAATGCACGAGCTGACCGTTGACATAGGGCTGCTCATAAGGCAGGGCGTAATACACCGCCGCGAAAGTATTGGTCACGGAAGCATAGTTCTCGTTCTCGATCAGGTCGTTCTTGGAATACCCCACGGCCATATTGATCGCTGCCGTAAAACGTTTCGCTTTCACATCGAGATTGGTGCGGAAGCTGTAGCGCTCGATGCCGGAGCGCAGCGCGATGCCTTGTTGTGTATAATAGTTGGCGGAAGAATAAAAACGGATGGCGTCCGAGCCGCCGGATGCGCTCAGCTCGTATTCATGGAAAGGCGCTGACCGCCGCAGGAAGATATCGTCCCATTCCGTATTGATATGACGCAGGCTGTCGAGAATGCCGGCGTAGCGTGCTTTTTCGGAGGCGGAGAGATTGGCGTTAGCCGGGTTCAGCGGAGAAAAGCGCCAGCCGGCGCCGATATTGCGGCCGTTTTCAAGACCCACTTCTTCTTCAAACTGCAGCCGCTCCGCGGTGTTCATCATGTTGAAGCGGGCGCGCGTAGGCATGGACACGCCATGCTGCGTATGAAAAGAAAGCTGCACATCACCGGCTTTCCCTCTTTTGGTAGTGATGAGGATCACACCGTTCGCACCGCGCGAGCCATAGAGCGCCGTAGCGTTGGCATCTTTCAGTACGCTGACGGACGCGAAGTCCGCCGGGTTCATCGTCATGAATACGCCGCTTTCCACGGCAATGCCGTCCACTACGTGCAATGGCGATACGAGGCCTCCTTTGGTAGCCTGCCCGCGTATCAGCACCCTGGCGGCAGCGCCGGGCTGCCCGCTGCCGGAAGCCACATAAAGGCCGGGAACCCGGCCCTGCAGCATCTGGTCGAAGGAGGCTATGGGAACATGGTTGATCTGCTCCGCTCCAACGGTGGATACGGCGCCGGTGTATTGCTTACGGGTAGCGGTGTTATAGCCGGTGATAACGACCTCGTCCAGAACCTTGCGGATAGCGGTATCTGGTTGTGTTGGCTTTTGTGCAACGCTGGTAAAACTTACAGTAAAAAGGGACCATAAGGATAGCGCGTGTTTCATAAGAAGTATGTTTAAACCCTCCGGAAAGCGCACAAGATACTGTGTTTCAGAGCTTAATGGTAGTACACGAATATGTTACATGAAAATATAACGTAAAAAAACGAGGAAGCCGGCAAAATTGCCGGCTTCCTCGTACTATACAGCGGTATGTATCTTTATTTGGTATCCCACCAAACCCGCTCGCCAATGGGCTTCAGGCCGGGGAAGTTCCCGTTCCTGGTCAGTTCTGTTTGCGGATAAACGAATCTTTGCGCCATGTTACCGGGGCCGAGGATGGATGCCGCGGAGGGCTCTATCCAGTCCGGGTACCCGGTACGGCGGTATTCCGTCCATGCTTCAAAGCCTTGAGAGCCACACATGGCGAACCATTTCTGCGTGATGATCGCGCCGATCCTGTCGGCAGGATTGGCCGGCCACTGCGCAGCGGGAGCGCTGTTGATGTAGGTGGTAGCCTCGTCATCTTCCAGGCCAAGGAAAGCAAAGCTGGCGCGGATGCCATCACGGTACAGCTCTGCGGCGTTACCGCTGCCCCATCCTCTCTGCGCGGCTTCCGCCTGCAGGAAGTAGCTTTCCGCGGCGGACATGAGTACGCCGGGGGCAGTGGGGCCGAGCACGGTGGCGCTGTTCGGATAGGACAGCGCGATGTTGCTGGCGATCTGGTCGAAGGTGCCCTGCGGTGTGGAGCGGTAGGTGGTGGAATCAACCCTGAGCTGGTAGAACCGCGTGATGCGGGGGTCGTCGTTCGCTTTCAGGGGGTCCATAATAGTGGAGCTGGCGCCCTGGTTACGGGTATTAAGCGCCACTACTTCGGCCCACAGCGGGTTCTGGTTACCGCCCTGCGAAGTATACGCCAGGGTAACATCGTCTTCCAGGAACAGCGCGCCGTCGCTATACAACGCTTCTACGCCGGCCTGTGCTTTGGCGGCATCCACTTCCGTGAGACGGAGGTATGCGCGCAGCTTGAGCGTGTTCGCGATCCTGATCCATGTTTCCATGTCGCCGCCGGCCAGCAGATCATCATCACCGGGATGGTAATCGGAATCCGGGTCCATGAGCGCCAGACCGTGATCAATAAAGCTGAAAACGCTGTCGTACACTTCCTGCTGCGTATCGTAGCGGGGGCTGCGGTTGGCGGTGCCCATCAGGGCGTCTTTCAGGGGAACATCCCCGAAACCGTCGGTCAGCAGCTGGAAGGAATAGGCACGGAGTATCCATCCGATGGCCGCATATTGCGCATACCTCGCCTGGTTCTGCTTCACAATAAGGGAATCGGTGTCCGTCAATGCGCCGGCATACAGTATTCCCCAGGCACGGTCAAAATCAGCGGGACCGGAAGAATATTGTTCCACGCTGCGGAACTGGCTGGAGTTGGGCAGTTGCGTCCAGTACTGCGCCCAGAAGTTACCGAAGGTTTGATACTGGCTGTTGATCACGTGCATCACCGCCGCTTGTGCCGAAGGTAATATCTGTTCGGGATCTACCTTTTCGGTGGCGTTCGGGTTATCGTTCACATCCAGGAACTTTTTACACCCCGGTAAGATCACCGCTGCGAGTGCAATAGCCGCCAGTGTTGTTTTTATGCTTGTAATTTTCATCTGTCAATATTTATTTTTTAAAAGATCAGATGGAACCTCGCAGTAACATGTCCTTGTGGAAAGTCTATTCATGCTCGGTTTCATAATTTCTCTTTTTTCTGCTTAGGTTAGAAACTCACTTTCAGGTTCACGCCAAAATTCCGGAGAGAAGGTTGGGCCGTGAAGTCGAAACCTTGCTCGTTGGTAGCGCCGCCGGAGTTCATTTCGGGGTCCGCATACGTATTTTCTTTTGGTGTATGGATCCAGAGGTTGTTACCGAACAGCCCTACGGTTGCATCGCCGAAGGGAGTTCTGCGAAGCAGGTCTTTGGGAAACCGGTAAGTGAGGCTTACTTCACGCAGCTTGATATAGGAAGCGTCGTATACGTGCTGTGCGTCCGGAACGTTCGCCTGGGAAGTCCAGAAGCTCTGCCAGTTCGTTTCAACATCTGTATTCGGTACGTATTTGCCGGTTCCGTCGTCGATCACGGTGTTCGGCATCACGAGCGGCTCGCGGTTGTACAGCGCGGTGATCGGGGAAGTACCCACAAAGCTCATGATATCGCTGGTGCGGGAGTAGAACTGCCCGCCCTGCTTGGTATCGAACAGCACGTTCAGGCTAAGCCCTTTGTACGTGAGGTTGGTGCCGAATGAGGCCATGTATTTCGGATTGTACGAACCGAGGTAAACAGGCGCATCTGTTCTTTCCGGAAGGCCGGTCTCTTCATTGATGACCATTCTGCCCTGTTCATCACGCAGGTAATCGATGGTGTAGAAGGTACCATAGGGACGGCCTACAGCGGCCACGATGCTCATGCCGCTCACACCGCCGATGATCACCTGGTCTACACCTGGCAACAGTGATACTACGGTGTTCTTGTTGCGGGTGTAAGTGCCGAACAGTTCCCATGTCAGCCCTGAAGAGCTGCGAACGGGCGTAACGCGCAGACCGAGTTCCACACCTTTGTTCTCTACCACGCCGGTATTCATCACCTCGTTGGTGAATCCTGTTGACGGCGCGATGGGCGCGGCGAGGATCTGGTCTTTGGAGCGGTTCTGGTAGTAAGAGAAGTCAACGGAGATCCTGCTGTTCCAGAAGTTCATTTCCGTACCTACTTCGAATGCGTCCGTTCTTTCCGGTTTCAGGTTCGGGTTGCCGATGGTGTTGTCCATCGTAAAGCCGGGCACGCTGCCGAAAGGAAAGCGGGTTTCGGAGAAACCGCCGGCAACGATCGTTTTCACATAGTAGTTACGCAGCAGGTAGGGATCAGCGTCGTTACCCACGGAAGCCCAGCTCGCGCGGACCTTACCGTAGTTCATGATCTCGCTGAACCTGGTGTCTTTCAGCAGTTCGGTGAACACGAAAGAAGCGTTCACGCTCGGATAGAAGAAAGACCTGCTGGAAGCCGGCAGCGTGGATGACCAGTCGTTACGCGCGGTAGCGCCGAGGAACAGCATGTTTTTGTATCCCAGGTTCAGTTCCGCGTATAAGCCGACCAGGCGGCGCTTGCTGTAATAGTTCTCTGATTCTACGGGGCCGAGGCTGTTCGCCAGGTTGTACCATCCGGGCACTACGAGGCCGGCAGTATTCGTGGCCGCATCCAGCTGCGTCAGTACGCGCTGGCGAATGTTGTTACCCACCATCAGGCTGGCGCTAAAGTCGTCAGTGAAATCTTTCTGCGCGGTGATCATGAGGTCATGCACCACTTCGCTGAGGTTGATGGTATTCTCGGCATATTGTCCGGGATCGGTTTTCTCATAATAACCAAATCCGGATTCATCCGCCGGCAGGAAAAAGAATTTAGGCTGATGATAGCGGCGGCGGTCTGAATAAACGTCCGCACCCAGTCTTTCCACAACCGTTAACCAGGTAGTCGGCTTATAGTTGATGGTGAAGTTACCGGTGATGCGGTCTACATCATTGTAGTTCTTGTATTCCCGCAATACCCAGTAGGGGCTGTTGGTATACTGGCCATAGAAGCCGAATGCGGGGTTACCGTCGGCGTCCGTCAGCACATCGCCCATGCTGTAGTAAGGGTTGTTCAGGTCGCCCATCTTGTGCAGGGGAATATCCCGGGGCGTCTGCAGCACGTTGTCGTATATAGAGCCGTCACCCTGACCACCCTGCATCATGTTGCTGTTGATCTTTACGTAGTTGATACCAACGGAAGTGGAGAATTTGTTGCTCAGCTCCGTGCTGCCGTTGAAACGTACGCTGTACTTGTTGTACTTGTCGTAGTTACCCGGCATCACCCCGTCGGAGTTCAGCGCGTTCAGGGAAAGGTAATAGGAAGATTTCTCATTACCGCCTGACAGCGCGAGGTTGTTGTTCCAGGCTTTGCCGAGTTCAAAGAATTTGCGGATGTTGTCTTTTTCCGCTACGTACGGTTTGCTCAGGCGTACACCGTTGATCTCCTGACCCCATTCTTCCAGCTCACCGGTAAATGCGGGGCCCCAGCTGAAGTTCTCCATTCGGTCGGGCTGTTTGTTGTAGCCCTGTCCGAACTGGTTCTGAAAGTCGGGCAGCTTCAGCACATTGGAGAAGGTGCCGGAGGTGGAGTAGGTGATCTCATGTCCTTTTTTGGAACCACCTCTGCCTGATTTGGTGGTAATGATCAGGGCGCCGTTGGAAGCGCGTGAACCGTACAATGCCGCGGCGGCGGGACCTTTCAGTACAGAGATAGATTCAATGTCATCGGGGTTTACGTCGTTACCGCGGTTACCAAAGTCGATCGCGGAACGGCTGTCGCCACCGCCGATCACGCTGGAGTTATCGATGGGGATACCGTCGATCACGATCAGCGCCTGGTTGTTCCCGGAAATGGAAGAACCGCCGCGCAGTACCACACGGGAGGAGCTGCCCGGAGCGGAGGCGGTGCTGGTGATGTTCACACCGGCCACTTTACCGGAGAGGCCGTTGAGCACGCTGGTGCTCTGGCCCTGGGTCAGCTCGGTGCCCTTTACCGTAGAGGCTGCGTAACCGAGGGAGCGTTTTTCCCTTCGTATAGCGTTCGCCGTTACCACGGTTTCCGTCAGCGTGGTTACATCGGCGCTCAATACAACATCGTGGGTATCTCCGGTGATGGTTACTTCGGCATCTTTCATACCAATGAACTTCACCAGCAGCACCGTCACGCCCTGGGGTACATTCAGCGTGTAGTTACCTTCTGCGTTTGTTACAGTTCCAACATTTGTTCCTTTAGCGATAATGGTTGCACCTGGAATTGGTGAACCGTCTTCTGCAGCCGTGACCTTCCCTTTAACGGTACGGGTTTGCGCCAGCACCTGTCCTGAGAGGCATACCAGGAGCAGGATAAGGGCTGTTAGACCTTTCCTCATAAGCATAATTTAGTTGTTTAACGAAATTTTAACAGTCAAAGATAAGACTCTTAAAGATTCCTTAACGCAATCGTCCTGTAAATTTTTTAAGCGGTCCGGTGGATTTCCTGTTGTTGGTAAAGCAAATCAAGATAAGTTCCGTATTGTTGAAGACCGGCTGTAACTTGCAGCCATGGGGCGTTTGGGGATGTATCAAAAAGAAAAAGCAGGCGACAAGATTATCACCCGCTTATCATCAACCAAAATCTAAATCGAGATTCTTTATGATATTCTGAACGCAGATATTTGATCCGCGTATTATTCTTTTGTCTTCCACAATGCTTGTCAGCAAAGGGTTTCCGGCTAACCACGCACTATCCGGCAGGTTACCCGATGATATGGATTTAAACGTCCATATCTGTTGTATTCGTAATGTCTTTTCATAAGCGGCATCAGCCACTACCCGTTAGGATAAATTCAGGGGAAATGTTTTCAGGAGATTCAGCAGAACATTGTACAGGTCTTCATTCCGGTAGTTGTAGCGGAACTCGCATTCCTTCAGATGGAGGTACGCGGTATTCCTGTTCAGTCCTTTGAACTTGGCCAGCCTGTGCTTGGTCAGTCCCCAGAACCCGTCTACATCATCCAGTGTTGATTTACCGGCGTCAGGATCATGATGGTGGTTTCCCAGATGGTACAGGCGGTATTGCCCCAGGTCCACCACACCGTTGAAACGGCGGATACGCTCGGCGCTTCCTACGGTTTCAAGGACGGAACGTCCGCGTGAAATGGCCTGGATCATGGACCGGCTGACATCCGGCAGGATCTCCGTGAACACTTTATTGTCCAGCTTGTAAATTCCGAAAATGACTGGCTTGATGATGCGGTCTACATCTGTTTTAACGGCAACGGTGGCATCGTGCCCGTTAGAGAGAGGATGTCCCCTGTGAACCCAGGACGACCCGGTAGTGGAACTTTCCGGCTGCAGCGACTCACAATATTTTACGATCTGCAGCCTGATCTTTTTCAGGTAACTGTTGATGGTCACCCTGCTTACCCCGCTGATGTTTGCAATCTGCGTGGCTGTCAAATCCTCGGAGAATAATTTAAGTATCTCCTTAAACTTGCGCTCGGACAAATGAGCGCCTTTCAGGAACTTATTTTTCATGGACTAAGAGGTATTAAAATGGCATGCTAAACCTCTTACTTTTTCTCTGGTATATATAGCGGTTTATTACAAACGGTGATTTGTTCATGATGAACGCACCCTACTAGATTAAAATACGGGGCTGAAATAAAAAAATCCGTGGCTTTGGGCCACGGACTAAGGTTTTGGGAAAGGGGCGTGAAAAATAGTTATCATGCCCCTTTTCTATTAATTTTTGTGAACGGTAAAAAATCAGGATAAGTGAAAATCACTCATCTTCCAGCCCGATGTCTTTCATGGGCAGGTCCGCCTCCTCATCCACCGGCGTCGGCTCCCTTTTCCGGGCCTTTTTCCGCAGCGCCTTTTCCATCCACAGCAACATGGCCGGCAAAATGGTCAGATTGGTGACCATGGCCATGATCAGGGTCAGCGAGGTGAGCCAGCCGAGCGCCTTTGTGCCCTGGAACTCCGAAAATGCGAAGATCATGAAGCCAGCAAAGAGGATCAGCGAGGTATAGATGATGCTCAGCCCTGTTTCGTTGATGGTCTGGCGAACGGTAGCCGAGATGTCGTAATTATTCAGCGGCAGCTCCTGCTTGAAATTCACCAGGAAGCGGATGGTAACGTCTATGGCTATCCCCAGCGCAATGCTGAATACCAGTACGGTGGACGGCTTGATGGCAATATCGAGCCAGCCCATCACGCCGGCCGTTACCAGCAGCGGGATAATATTGGGGATCAGCGAAATGAGCAGCATCCGCCAGGAACGGAACAGGTACAGCATACAGAATACGATCAGCACGAAAGCCAGCACGATGCTCTCCGCTAATCCATTGATAATGAACCGGCTGCCTTCCAGGAAGATGATGCTGGTACCAGTGAAGGTGACCTTGTAGCGGGCGGTATCGAAAATTTCGTTGACGTGCGGGCGCAGGGAATCTATCAGCCGGGGCAGTTCCACGGAACCTACATCGGCCATGTTCACGCTCAGCCGCGCGACCTGCCGGGTGCTGTCCATAAACGAAGAAACGAGCCGGGTGAAAGTGGAGGCATTGTCTCCCGTGCCTTTCATCCGGAGGTACGGCGCCAGGAAGCCGATATCGAACTGGTTGGGAACGGCATAGTTGAGGCTGTCCCCGTTATAATAAGCCTGTTTGGCAAACTTGATGCCTTCGGCAACGGACAAAGGCCGCGCAAAAGCCGGTTGCACCTTGATGATACTGCTCAGCTCGTCCAGCTTCTGCAGCGTGCTGAGGCTGACCACCCCGTTCTTTCTTTTGGTGTCTACCGCAATTTCCAGCGGCATCACGCCTTTGAAATTACGCTCGAAGAACTTCAGATCGGTATACAGCTTGTCGGATTTCGGGATGTCGTCTACAATATAGCCGACCGGCCGCAGGCGCATCATACCCAGGATCGCGGCGATCACCATAATGCCGGTGAACAGGTATACCATGGGCCGGTATTTGAACACGAGGTTGTTCAGGAAGTTCAGCACGGCCAGGAACATTTTGTTTTCCAGGTAGCTGGTATGCTTCGTTTTCGGCGGCGGCAGATAGCTGAGCACGGAGGGCAGGAAAATGAACGAGATCAGGAAGATGAGCATGATGTTCGTTCCGGCTACCACGCCAAATTCCTTCAGCAGCGCGCTGTTCGTAAAATAGAATACGCCAAAGCCGATGGCCGCGGTGAGGTTGGTAAAGAGCGTCACAATCCCCATCCGCTGCACCATGCGCACCAGCGCCTCGTTCTTCTTACCATGCAGCGCATATTCCGTATGATATTTATTGAGGAAGTACACACAGTTAGGAATCCCGATCACTACGATCAGCGGCGGGATCAGTCCCGTGAGCAAAGTGATCTTGTACCCGCACAGCACAATGGTGGCTACGGACCATATCACGCCGATCGCCACCACGATCATGCTCATGAGCACGGCGCTGAAAGAGCGGAAGAAGATCAGCAGGATCAGGGCGGTGAGCACGAAAGATATTACGAGGAACATCTTCAGCTCGTCCGCTACCTTGGTGGCCATGATCGTGCGGATCATGGGCAGGCCGCTCAGCTTTACGTCAATATTGTGATTGGCGCCAAAAGCCATTGCCACGCGGGAAACGCTTTGCACCACGTCTATCCTTCTGGCGGAATTGAGCACGTCTTTGTTGATCTGCACGGCCATCATGAAAACGTTGCCCTTTTCGCTGTACAGCAATCCTTTGTAGAACGGCAGGGTATAGAATATATCCTTCAGGCTGTCCAGCGCCTGCTGGTTTTCCGGCAGCGGCTGGAAAAGGTTTACAGCGGCGAGTTTGCGGGTGCTGTCGTTTTTCACGAGGTTTACGGCCACGGGGATGCCGAGCGTATTTTCCACCGCAGGTATCTGGCGGATATCGTTGTTCAGTTGTACGTAATCCCTGAAAAAATCCAGTTTAAAAAGACTGTCTGTTTCGATGCCGATCACCATCATGTTCCCGTCTTCCCCGAACATCTTTTTAAACTCCTGGTACTGCAGGAACTTTTCATTATCGCGCGGGATCGCGCCGGTAAAATCGTAAGATAATTGAACCTTGCTGGCATGGTAGGCCATAAATCCGGTGCCTATCAATAACAAAGCCAGTAGCCATAATCGGGACTTCAGAACAAAACCTGCCAGGCGTTGCCACATATATATTGCTTTGGTTTGGTAAAGGCCATAAAGGTAATAAAGGAATTATAAATTATGAATAATCAAAATAATTTATGCAAAGCCGTTATTTTTGAAGCATGTTCCGTTTCCTGTTTTTGCTTTGCCTGCTGGCCGCTGCTTCCGGCGCCCGGTCGCAGCCCGTTCCCATCGGGCAGTGGCGCGAGCATTTTCCTTACCGGCAGGCGGTTGCCCTGGCGGCGGGCAGCGGACATGTATACTGCGCAACGCCTTACAGTCTTTTTTCCGTTTCGGTGGATGATCATGCATTGACACGTTACAGCAAAGTGAACGGGCTGCACGACGCGGGGATCGCGGCCATCGGGTTTCATGAAAGCACGCAGTCGCTCGTGATCGCGTATGACAACAGCAACCTGGATATCCTGCGGCAGGAGAACATCATCAATATACCGGATATCCTGCAGCAGCCGGTGCCGGGCGACAAACGCATCCGCCACATCGCTTTCCACGGCTTCCACGCCTACCTGTCCACCGGCATCGGCATCATTGCCGTTGATCTTGAAAAACAGGAGATAACGGATACGTATACACTGGGCAGCGTTTACGCGGCGACGGCGTACGATGGCTATTTATATGCGGCCACTTCCACCGGCGTATGGCGCGGGCCTTTGCAGGGAAGTAACCTGGCGGACCCCGCGAACTGGGAACCTGTACCGCAGGGATTGAGCGCGGGCGCGGTAACCGGACTCGCGCTGGCTGGCACGCAGCTGGCCTGCCTGCAGCGGGATACCGTGTACACCTGGCAGAACGATCACTGGCAACGCTTGTATGAAAACGGGCAACCGGTAAAACGCATCACCGCTTCCGGCGGCGTGCTGTTCGCCGTGCAGGCGGACCGGGTGATGGAGCTGCTTCCGGAAACCAATACTTTTCTCAACAACGCCATTCCCGCTCCTTCGGATGTATTGATGACTGGCATCAACTGCTGGTTCGCGGACGGGCAGAACGGGCTGGTGGAATATGACGGCAGCTACCGCAATTTCACGCCCAATGCGCCGCGGGGGATCGTCACCGGCGAGATGGCCGTTATCGATGGATCGTTGTGGGCGGCGGCGGGCAGCGTAACGGACAACTGGCAGGGCACCGGCAATACAAACGGCTTGTACCGGTTTGCGCAGGAGGAATGGGAGGACCATATTTTCCCGGATTCACTGCCGGATATTATCACCGTGGCGGGCGTGGAGGGAACGGTGTATGCCGGGTCTTTCGGCGGCGGGCTGGTGGCGGTGGACGGCCAAAGTACAGTGTACAAACCCTCTCCGCCCAACCTCATCAGCGGGCTGGCGGCGGACAAGGCCGGCAATCTATGGGTCAGCGCATTCGGCTCCGCGGATAACCTGCTCGTTAAAAAGAAAGACGACAGCTGGCAATCTTTTCATATTCCCATCTTTCATTTATCCAATGCCGTTAGCCAGATACTGGTGGATGACGCGGACCAGAAATGGATCGTGTCCCCACGCAACAACGGCGTTTTTGTTTTCAACCACGGCGGCAGCCTGGAGCAGACGGCGGACGACAAATGGAAACTATACGAAACCGGCGCGGGGCGCGGCAACCTGCCGAGCGCGGACGTGCGCTGCGTGGCGAAGGACAAAAGAGGATGGATATGGATCGGCACAGCGCGCGGCGTGGCCGTGGTGCAATGCCCGCGGGAGCAATGCGATGCCTATCTCCCGGTGGTGCGGCAGGACAACTTCGCGGGTTACCTCTTCCAGAACGAGCAGGTGAACACCATTGCGGTGGACGGCGCGGATCAGAAGTGGGTGGGCACGCAGAACGGCGCATGGCTGGTGAGCGCGGACGGCGAAAAGATCATCCGTCATTTTAATACCGGCAACAGCCCCCTTTCCAGCAACATTGTGCACCGCATTATCGTACATCCGGTTTCCGGCGAAGTGTTCTTTGCCACGGCGGCGGGGTTGCTTTCCTGGCGGGGCACCGCCACGGAGGGAACAAACAAGCAGGGCAGTGATGCGCTGGTGTTCCCGAACCCGGTGCCGCACGGATATGAAGGCACCATCGCCATCCGCGGCCTGGTGCAAAACGCATACGTGAAGATCACAGACGTAACGGGCAAACTCGTCTTTCAAACCCGTGCCCAGGGCGGGCAAGCGGTGTGGAGTGGCAAAGACTACACCGGCCACCGCCCGCAGAGCGGCGTATACCTTGTTTTTGCTTCGGATGAAACGGGCAGGGAAAAATTAGTCACAAAGCTGGTATTTATCCATTGATATCCGATTTTTGCAAACATGCTCCACAAGACACCCGGAATAGTTCTGCGCAGCGTTAAATACGGCGATACCAGTGTGATCCTGAGCATCTTCACGGAACTGTTCGGCATACAGTCATACATCGTTAACGGCGTACGTTCTTCCAAACCCAAAGCGGCGAAGGGCAACCTGCTGCAGCCGGGCAACATCCTGGAACTGGTGGTATATCATCATGAGCAGAAGAACCTGCAGCGCATTTCAGAATTCAAGCTCGGGCATGTGTATACGTCGATGCATGTGAGTATTGTGAAGAACACCGTGGCGTTGTATCTCATCGAGCTGTTACAAAAATGTCTGAAGCAGCCGGAGCATACCCCGGAGCTGTATCATTTTGCGGAAAGCGTGTTCCGCGCGCTGGACACGGAATCGAACACGGTTGCGGCTAACCTCCCTCTGTATTTCACGCTGAAGCTGGCGGCCCACCTGGGTTTCCATTTCGCGGGACATTACTCGGCCTACACGCCTTACCTCGATCTGCAGGAAGGCATGTTCACCGATCTTCCCCCACATCATACGCAATACCTGGATGAAACTTCCAGCGAGATCACCGATCGTTTGCAACGCATCACGCATCCTGCCGACCTGGAAAAAGTTGCCTTGAATAAAGAAAGGAGAAGGAATATGCTGTACGCTTATCTTGAGTTTTACAAGCTGCACCTGCCTGATTTCACGGAGCTGCATTCTCCGCCGATACTGCATGAAATATTGGGCTAACGCCCGTAGTATTTCAGCTCCGCTGTTTTCCCGTCAAATACCGCATAGGAATTATAATTCAGCCAGTCGCCAAGATTGATGTAGCGGCTGTTCTCCCCTACTTTCAGGTCCAGCGGCAGATGCCGGTGGCCGAAAATGAAATAGTCGAAATGCTCCTGCTGCAAGATCTCCTTGCTGTAGATCGCGAGCCATTCATCGTCTTCCCCGAGGAACTGTTCCAGCTGGGAACCGGTGGCGGCGCGGCTTTTGCGGCTCCAGTAGTTCGCCATGGAAATGCCCCAGCCGGGATGGATGCACGAGAACAGCCAGCGGCAGACGGGATTGCGGAATACTTTTTTGAGGAATTTATAACCATGATCGCCGGGCCCGAGGCCGTCCCCATGCCCGATATAGAATTTCTTTCCGGCGATGGTGTATTGCTGCGGTTCGTAGTACACGGGAATGTCCAGCTCATCTTCAAAATAGCCGTTCATCCACATATCATGATTACCGATAAAAACGGAAATGCCGATGCCTTTGTCCCGCAGCTCGGAGAGTTTGCCGAGCAGGCGCACGTAGCCTTTGGGGATCACATGTTTGTATTCGAACCAGAAATCAAAGAGGTCGCCTACCAGGAAAATGTGCGCCGCATCTTTCGCAGCTTCATCCAGCCATTGTACCACCAGCCGCTCACGCTCACGGCTCTTCTGCATATCGGGCGCGCCGAGATGGAAGTCCGAAGCGAAGTAAATGCGTTTATCCGGTGGTAATAAAATCTCCATGGTATTGCTATAAATGTAAAATGCAAAAGTGATGATTTCCTTTTGCATTTTACGAATGATATATCAGGTAAATTTTTACGCTTCGTCCAGCAGAAATACATACACTTCTTTCGGGCCGTGCACGCCTACCACCAGTGTTTTCTCGATGTCCGCCGTGCGGCTCGGGCCGGTGGCGAAGGAGATCATGGAAGGCAGCTGGCCGGGATACTTTTCTTTCATCCTGGCGATGCCGTCTTTCAGGTCGAATACGAGCTGATGCGTGTGCGCGATCACGATATGTACCGGCGTATATACCGGGAGCGCCCTGCCGGAAGGCTGTGCCGCGCTCATGATGATGGTGCCGGTGCGGGCTACCAGGTATTCGCAGTCCGTGATGGCGGCATCGAGCGTGCGTTCATCTCCTACGTTCAGGTACGCCGGCTTGTAGGGCTCGAGTACTTTCTGCAGGGAAGGCGTTTTGCAATGCACATGCGTCCATTCCTTGTTCTCTACGAGCGCCTGCAGGTTTTCGGCCAGCTCATCGTAAGAGGAGCAGAAGATGAACTTGCCCTGCAGTTTGGTGAACTCTTCGGCGAACTTGATCTCAAGTCCTTCGTGCGCCGTTTCGAACACGGAGTTGTTGCCTTCCGCGTTGGGAAAAGGCATCTGCACCGGTTGGCTGAGCGCGTTCCTGACTCTTTTCAGGATATTTTCCTTGGCAGGAGATACTTTCATAAATCCTTATTCTGAAATAGCGTTGGCGGGTGAAGGATTGATGATATCGGAAGGATGCACGCCATCGGTGGTCATGCCTTCCTTGGCTACCAGGTGTTCCTTGTGCGTATCGTAAGGGCGTTTGCCGATCAGTCTTTCCAGGTCGTCTTTATACAGCACTTCCTTTTTCAGCAGTTCCTGCGCCAGCAGCTTCACGTTTTCCATTCTCTCGGACAGCAGCGCTTTGGTGCGGGCGTACGCCTTTTCTATCAGCAGGCGCACTTCCTCGTCAATCATCTTGGCCGTTTCCTCGGAATAAGGCTTGGTAAAAGCCTGATCGCTGTTCGGATCATAGAAGGATACATTCCCTACCTTTTCGTTCATACCGTATACGGTCACCATAGCGTAGGCCATGCGGGTGATCACCTGCAGGTCGTTTTGCGCGCCGGTGGACACTTTGCCAAACACGAGGTCCTCCACGGCACGGCCGCCAAGGGTCATGCACATATCGTCCAGCAGCTGTTCGGTGTTATAGAGGTACTGTTCTTTGGGCAGGTATTGCGCGTAACCGAGGGCAGCAACGCCGCGCGGTACGATGGTCACTTTCACCAGGGGGTTGGCGTGCTCCAGGTACCAGCCGCAGATGGCGTGGCCGGCTTCGTGATAGGCGATCACTTCTTTCTCTTCGGGAGAAATGATCTTGTTCTTCTTTTCGAGGCCGCCGATCACACGGTCGATCGCATCGTTGAAGTCTTCCATTTCCACTTCGTTCTTGCCTTTGCGCGCCGCGATGAGGGCGGCTTCGTTGCAGACGTTCGCAATGTCCGCTCCGGCAAAACCGGGGGTCATGGAGGCCAGCTTCAGGATGTCAAGATTGGGCGAAGTTTTGATGGGTTTGAGATGCACTTTGAAGATGTGCTCACGGCCGCCGAGGTCCGGTTTGTCGATCGATATCTGGCGGTCGAAACGGCCGGGGCGCAACAGGGCGCTGTCCAGCACATCGGGACGGTTGGTCGCCGCCAGGATGATGATGCCGCTGTCCGTTCCGAAACCATCCATTTCCACCAGCAGCTGGTTGAGGGTGTTTTCGCGTTCGTCGTTGCTCATCATCACGTTCTTGCCACGGGCGCGGCCGATGGCGTCTATTTCATCGATGAAGATGATACAGGGCGCTTTTTCACGGGCCTGCTTGAACAGGTCGCGCACACGGCTGGCGCCTACGCCCACGAACAGTTCCACGAAGTCGGAACCGCTCATGGAGAAGAAGGGCACCTGCGCCTCTCCGGCCATGGCTTTTGCCAGCAGGGTCTTACCGGTACCCGGAGGACCTACGAGCAATGCGCCTTTGGGTATTTTACCACCAAGTGCGGTGTATTTTTTCGGGTTTTTGAGGAAGTCCACGATCTCCATTACTTCCACTTTGGCTTCGTCCAGACCGGCCACATCGTTAAATGTGATGGTCACGCGGGTGCCTTTGTCGAATAACGTAGCCTTGGATTTTCCGATGTTGAAGATGCCGCCGGGCCCGCCGCTTCCCCCGGAAGGGCCGCCCATTTTGCGCATCAGCAGTATCCACATGCCTATCAGCAGCAGGATGGGGAGTAATATCTGCATGAGCGGGTCAAACCAGTTCTGGCGGTCCGCGTAGGACACGTTCATCTGGTCTGCCAGTGGCATGTCTGTCTGTGCTTTATCCAGCTCTTTCTGGAAACTTTCCACGCTGCCGATGGTGAACTGGTAGTGCGGGCCGGGGTTCTGTGCTCCGAAACGGCTTTTGGATACTTCTTCGTAGCGGGGATCGGTCAGGCGGTCTTTTTTGATATAGACTTCCACGACCTTTTTATTCACCACTACCAGCTTTTCCACGTCCCCGGTATGCAGGAGCCGTTGCTGGAATTCCTTGAAGCCGCTGAGTTCCTTTGTGTGATTTTTGAAATCAAACAGGTTCATTGCCAGGAGCGCTATGCCGATGAAGGCATAGACCCAGTATATATTGAACTTCGGGCCTTTTTTGGGAGATTTTTCGGACCCCTTGTTATAGTTGTTGCCTCCTTTTTCCATGATTCGTTCGCTCCTTTACGAGTGAGAGTTGTCTTTGTTATACAAATAATTAATACAAAACCGGTGGTTTTGTTCAGTTTTCAAGGTGTTCCATCCGTTCAGCATCGCTCCACATCTCCTCGAGCTTGTAAAATTTCCGGGTCTCGGGGATGAAGATGTGTACTACAATGTTCACATAATCAACCAATATCCACTGCTGGGCGGTGAACCCTTCGTGTTTATAGGGCGTCTCATCCGTAAACTTTTTCACCTCTTCTTCCACAAAGTCTGCAATTGCCTTAACTTGAGTATTGGAATTGGCCTCACATAAGATAAAGAAGTCAGCTACAGCTTCAGGGATCTTGCGAAGATCAAGGGAAACAATATTTTCTCCCTTTTTTTCCTGGATGGCCTTTATGATGGTAGTAAATATTTTGCTGTTCCTGTTAATGCGTGTTACCGCCTTTTTCCTGGAATTTAGAATGGTTAAGGGTGCCAATAAAATGCTGTTTTCGTTAAAAATAAACTTTAATCTCCAAAATTACTAAACCAGCGCCAAAATATCACTGACGCTTCATCTATGGATGACGAATGAAGCGGTAAAAAATTGTTAAAATCCATTACTTTGTCTGCAATTTCTAAAAAACGCTTCGTGATAGGTAACCCATTTCAGGTGCTGGCTTCGGTAGATAGCACCAATAACTATGCCATGGCGCAGGTAAATGCCGGGCCTGTGGCAGACGGCAGCACGTGGTTTGCGATGGAGCAAACTGCGGGAAAAGGGCAGCGCGGCAAGCAATGGCATTCCGCCCCCGGTGAGAATATCATGCTCACCACCGTACTGCAACCGGCTTTAACCCTCCAGCAGCAGTTCATGCTCAGCATGGCCGTGGCTCTCGGCGCGTACGACTTCTTCTCCCGCTATGCCGGCGACGAAACCCGCATCAAATGGAGCAATGATATTTACTGGCGTGACAGAAAGGCAGGGGGCATCCTCATTGAGAACGTTTTACGCGGAAGCGTCTGGCAATATGCCATTACCGGGATCGGCATTAACATTAACACTTCGAAGTTCCCGGAGGGCCTCGTGAATCCTGTTTCCCTGCTGCAGATCACCGGCCGCACCTGGAACAGCGTGGAGTTGGCGCGGGCGCTTTGCCATTGCCTTGAGGAACGGTACAGCCGTTTGCATCCGGCCGTTTTCGATGAATGGCTCGAGGAATATAAATCATGCCTTTACCGGTTCAACGAGCCGGGGCTGTATAAGAAGGACGGCGAGATCTTCCAGGGGGTGATCCGGGATGTGCTGCCCGATGGACGGCTGTGCCTGGAAAAAGGACGGGAGGTGCTGGAACTGGGGTTCGGGGAGGTGGAATTTGTGATTGCAAAATGATGCAGGATTAACGTTATGGCGTGGAGCAACCTCAACCCAAGGAGAGCCCAAGGAGAACACAAGGTAAACGTTTAGCAAAAAGCGGTAAAATAGCATGCAACCGGCCGGTGGCGTCCATCGCGGTAACAAAGCAAAAAAGCCAGTCGGATAAACTGGCTTCTGGAGAAGTGGAAATTGTAAAGACAAACGTTCAGCTTCTCCAAAAACGCCAGCATGGGGGAATACCCCGTATCTTGGTCAATAAATGGAGGGTTACAAGATGTACATTCTTTTGAAATTGACCAAAAAATAAATTGCAACAGTTGTTGCAATTTCATCCCTCCCGCCTTGAATTTTGCAACTAATTGTTTGATAAGTGCAATAACCCGCGCTCCTGCTTCGGTACCTTTGTATCACAAAATCCTATTATAATGCAATACAGAACTCTTGGCAAATCAGGTGAAAAAGTATCCGCGATCGGGCTGGGATGCATGGGAATGGCCTTTGCATACGGACAAAGAGATGACGCGGAATCGCAGGCTACGCTGGAACTTTCGCTGGACCTCGGCATCAACTTCTGGGACACGGCGGACATGTACGGCAAAGGGCTGAACGAAGAACAGCTCTCCAAAGTGCTGGCCTCCCGCAGGAAAGACGTTTTCCTCGCCACCAAATTCGGTTTCCGCTACCGCGATGATAACAGCACTTATTTCGACGGATCGCCCGCTTACCTGAAAAAAGCCTGCGAAGCCAGCCTGAAAAGACTGGGCGTTGACACCATCGACCTTTACTACGCGCACCGCGTGGACGCTTCCGTTCCCATCGAAGAAACAGTAGGCGCGATGGCCGAACTGGTGAAAGAAGGAAAAGTGCGCTACCTCGGTCTTTCCGAAGCATCCGCCGCATCCATCCGTAAAGCGGACGCCGTGCACCCGATCGCCGCGCTGCAAAGCGAGTACTCCCTCTGGGTGCGCGACATCGAAAAGGAAATCGCGCCCGTATGCCGCGAGCTGAACATCGCCATCATCCCTTACAGCCCGCTCGGCCGCGGAGCACTGACCGGCGCCCTGAAAGACATCAGCAACCTAGACGCATCCGACTTCCGCCGCGGCCTTCCCCGCTTCCAGGAAGAAGCCTTCGCGAACAATGTGAAGATCATTGAAGCGCTGGAAAAAGTGGCCGCCGGCAAACAATGCACGCTGGCGCAGCTTTCGCTTGCATGGCTGCTGGCGAAAGGAGATGATATCATTCCCATCCCCGGCACCAAGCGCCGGAAATACCTGCGGGAAAACGCCGCGGCAGTGGACGTGCAGCTGTCTGCTACCGATGTGCAGGAGATCGAAGGGCTGATGGCGGGGTATAGTGTGAGTGGGGAGCGGTATTCCGAAGGGGGGATGAAGTTGGTGAACAGGTAAGTTGTTTTCTTAGCAAATTCACAACAGACAAAGTACATCCGAAGTATTGAAATGCTCCGGATGTACTTTTTTATTTTCCGATCTTATATAACCGTATATTTGTTTCCAGCATCAATAAGCCCCAAATCTATTCTCTCCTGTTACAATCTACAATGAGCCATCATTCATTAACCCGGGAATGCAAAAGCCGGAAATTGTTGAAAAAATATTAACCTATAAGTTAATTTCATGGAACTTGTTCGTATATTTGTGGCAGAAGATTCGGAGAATGGCCTTTGGTCAATTTTTAAAGACGCAGCCTTACAAAATGAATTTGAAAGATTCTTTGAGCGGATGAATGATATCGTGTGGCTGCATGGTTTTTTTTCTCTCCATCATGATGATCTGAACAGTGGTTTTTTTGGAAAGATGACAGTTGACGATGCGGTTGTAAAAACCATGAGTGAAGCGGAAGAAATGGAAAATGCGCTGTATGATTTCACACAGCAGGGGTTCAGTGGTCACGGCGCCAGGTTACAGTCTATTTTCAAACCATTGAACAATCACGAGTACGTCATTTCGCTCTATCAGAAAAGTAAAGCACGACTTAGAAATGGATGGTTAAGGTTATATGCGATCCGCCTTGACTGGAACTGTTTTATAGTAACAGGTGGAGCAATCAAACTAACGCCCGATATGCAAAGAGATCACTTGCAGCATGAGTTAAAAAAGCTGGGGCAAACAAAAGCATTCCTCCGGCAGCGGGAAATACATTATCCAGAAGATTTAAATACTTATTACGATGACCAGCATTAATAAGAAACTTGAGAAAATTGCTTCCGGCAAGCCTTCCAACTGGATGGAGCAAGCCCGGTTCCGTCGCGAAAACAAGGCCTGGCTGAAAAAATCCGCCATCATTGCCCTGAGAGTATTGAAAGCGCTGAAGGCGCAGGGTTTAACACAAAAGGATCTTGCTGAAAAGATGAGTGTTTCTCCTCAACAGATCAATAAGATTGTAAAAGGCCATGAGAACCTGACGCTCGAAACCATAACCAATCTTGAAAAAGCACTTGGCATTCTTATCATCAAAGAGGAGCAGGACGATGCCGCGGCATGAGATAAAGCAAATCTACTTCACCCGATACCCCCAATCCCCCAACCACTTCACCACCTTCTCCCTATAATCCCCCTGAATGAGGATCAACCCATCCTTCACGCTTCCGCCCGTTCCACATTTCGTCTTCAATTCCTTGCCGAGTTTTTCAAGGTCTTCGTCTTTGCCGATAAACCCATCTACCACGGTCACCGTTTTGCCGGCGCGCTGCTTCGTGTCCAGCTTCACTTTCAGCTGCTGTTGCGCGGGAGGAAGTGTGTCCTGGTCCTGACGCTCTTCTTCGGGATACGAAAAGTTCGGGTCAGTAGAATATACGATGCCATTGGAGGAGGAGTGCTTTTTCTTGCTCATAACACAGTTTTTTATGGTTCCGGTACGATCACCTGTAATGCGCCGGGCGCAATGCGAAAATACACCGTTTTGCCATTGTTGAGCGGCACAGCGTCGCCGTCTACCTGCAGGCAGGACAGCTCATCGCTGCTGACTTCAATTTCCCGGCCGGTAAAATGTTCCATATAACGGCTTTCGTCGATGTTGCCGCGCAGCGAGCGGAGGCTCAGCGGCAGCAGGTCCCAGAAGCGCACGGGAGGCACGAGGCAAACGTCCAGCAAACCGTCGTGCACACTGGCTTTCGGAGCCAGCTTGAATTCGTAGCCGAACTGGTTGCCGTTGGCGACCGTCATCAGAAATGCTTTTTGTTCGCGCTGCGCGCCGTCTACATTAATGCGGTATTTCGATGGTCGGTAAGCGGAGAATCCGCCGATCACCAGCCGCGCATAATTCAGCAGGCCGCGCTTCTTGCTGTGCTGAAAGCGGTCGGCTATCAGTGCATCGAAGCCTACGCCGGCATTGCTCAGGAAAAGATGTTCGTTCGCAAAGCCTGCATCCATCGGCCGCTTATGTCCCGCCGCAACGATCTGCAACGCAACGGCGGCATCCAGCGGGATCTTCAATGCGCGCGCCAGGCCGTTGCCGCTGCCGAGCGGCACAATGGCCAGTGCGGTGCGGGCGCCCAGCAGTCCCTGCGCGATCTCGTTGATGGAGCCGTCACCGCCCACGGCCACTACCGTGTCCACCCCGCGCTGCACGGCCTCCCGCGCGAGGTCTGTACCATGCCCGAGATATTGCAGGTAGGTAGTTTCCACCGAGAACTGCGGTGAGGGAAGGTGCTCACGGACCGCCGCGCCCAATCGCTTTTCCCGGTCTGTTCCGGCCTTGCGGTTGATGATGATCAGTATTTTTCTCACGATATTATGTGTGGGGATGGATAACGGCTTTCAGGCTCAGGTCAAGGCTTACCGCATGATGAATAATGGCGCCGACGGACACGAAGTCAACGCCCGTTTTGGCGTAAGCGTCCACGTTTTCCAGCGTAATGCCGCCGGAGGCTTCCGTTTCATAACGGCCTTTGATGAGTTCCAGCGCGGCGGGTATCTGTTCAGGGGAGAAATTATCCAGCATGATGCGGTGCACCTTTCCTGTTTCCAGTATCTGCTTCACGTCTTCCATGTTCCGCGCTTCCACTTCGATCTGCAGGTCCAGCCCGGTGCGTTCCAGGTAAGCTACCACATTGTTGATGGCGGGCGCAATGCCGCCGCAGAAATCGATATGGTTGTCTTTCAGCATCACCATGTCATACAACCCCATGCGGTGGTTCACGCCGCCGCCGATGCGCACGGCTTCTTTTTCGAGCATGCGGAAATTCGGCGTGGTCTTCCGGGTGTCCAGCACTTTGGTGTGGTAGCCGGCCAGCTTGTTGGTGTATTGCCGGGTGAGCGTGGCGATGCCGCTCATGCGCTGCATGCAGTTCAGCACCAGCCGTTCCGCCATCAGCAGGGTATGCACCGCCGCTTCTACTTCAAAGGCCAGCTCGCCCGCGGTCATTACATCACCGTCTTTTTTGAAGGGCGAAAATACGGTGAACATGTCCAGGTACCGGAAAACAGCTTCCGCCACTTCCATGCCGGCCAGCACGCCGTCCTCCTTTATCTTCAGTCTTGCCGTGCCTCTTGCGGTGGGCGGTATGGAGGCAAGGGTGCTATGGTCTCCGCTGCCGATGTCTTCGGCCAGCGCGCTGCTGATAAAGTTCGTCAATGCTTCTTTTTGTAACATGTCAACTGCTGGTTTGTAATAAAGCGGCAAGTTACTTAAAAAAGGGCCGCCCTTCGCAGAGCAGCCCTTCAGTTCTATCTTCCTAAGCTAATTTCCGTTATTTACTTTCAAATCGTAATTCATTCAATACGAGCACATCACCTTTCTTTTGCAGGAAAAACGACAATCTGAATTCCCCGCCGGAGGTCACCAGCTTGCCAACGCCAAAGCGGGAGCCGCCGCCTGCTTCACCCTGATGTATCAACTCGAAGGATTTTACCTGGTTTTTCTCAAAAAAGTCCTTCAGGATGATATCCGCCTGCGCCTTGCTGTAGGAATTGGACCGGCCTCCTATGTTGATCTCCACCGTTTTATCAAGCTGTTTGCTCAACGCGGTTACATCGCCCTTTTTCAGGGCGGCGACCACATCTTCAAAAGGTCCGGCCATCAAGGTAAAGGCCGTGAACATACCACAAGCTAGCAGAACCCCCAAGCCAAAGATTAACTTTTTCATTATCCGTTATTTAAGTCGAATTATACTTTTATCAACTGCATGAATGGCTAAAACTATGCCAAACTGTTGATGGTCAAGCTAAATCACATTATTGTGCTATCAAGGCGGAGCCAATTTATAATAAATGTTTGACATGTGAAATTAAACTAAAGTGTTATGCATAACAGATTTGTTGTTTAATTTCACCGTTCGATTCTAAATCACAATAGTTTTAACGGACAAGTATGGAAAACAAAAGAGCGATCCTGATCATCATGGATGGGTGGGGACAGGGACAGGTCCCTGCCGCAGACGCTATCGCACACGCGAATACTCCCTTTGTAGACAGCTTATACAAACAATATCCGCATGCTACCCTCATCACCTGCGGCGAGGACGTAGGGCTGCCGGAGGGGCAGATGGGCAACTCCGAAGTAGGCCACCTGAACATCGGCGCGGGCCGCATCGTATACCAGGAGCTGCAGCGCATCAACGTTGCGATCCGCACCGGCGAACTGGCCGCCAATCCTGCTTTGCAGGCTTCCATGGATTACGCGCAGCAGAATGATAAAGCCCTGCACCTGATCGGCCTCGTGAGCGACGGTGGTGTGCACTCCCATATCAATCACCTGAAAGCCCTTCTCAGCATAGCCCACCAGCGCGGCCTGCAGAAGGTATTTGTACATGCTTTTACAGATGGGCGCGATACGGACCCGAAAGGCGGCCTGGCGTACATCGAAGAACTGGAACAGCACATGCGGGAGACCACGGGCAGAATTGCTTCGCTGACCGGCCGTTACTACGCGATGGACCGCGACAAGCGCTGGGAGCGGGTGAAGCTGGCGTATGACGCCATGGTGCACGGCACCGGCACACCGACCCAGAACATGCCTATTGCCATCAAAGCTTCTTATGCCGAGGGTATTACGGACGAATTCATCAAACCGATCGTGACCACCAGCGACCTGGGCCTGCCCATCGCCACCATACAGGAAGGAGATGCCGTGCTGTGCTTCAACTTCCGCACAGACCGCTGCCGCGAGATCACGGAAGCCCTCACGCAGGAAGCCTTCCCCGAATTCGGCATGCAACCCCTGCACCTGCACTATACGACCATGACGGAATACGACAAGTCTTTCCGCGGCGTACATGTGATCTTCAATAACGATAACCTGGAGATGACCATGGGCGAAGTGCTCGAGAAAAACGGCAAAAAACAGATCCGCATCGCGGAAACCGAGAAATATCCGCACGTATCCTTCTTCTTCTCCGGCGGCCGCGAAACGCCGTTCGAAGGGGAAAAACGCCTGCTGGTGCCTTCTCCCAAAGTGGCCACCTACGATCTCAAACCCGAAATGAGCGCGCCTGAGCTGACCGACCTGATCGTGCCGGAGCTGGAACAGAAAACGGCTGACTTCATTGTGCTGAACTTCGCCAATGCGGACATGGTGGGCCATACCGGCGTCTGGCCGGCCGTTATCAAAGCCGTGGAAACGGTGGACGCCTGCGTAGCCCGGGTAGTGACCGCCGCGCTGCTCAGCAATTATACCGTGTTCCTCACCGCAGACCACGGCAATGCAGACTACATGGTGAATGACGATGGTACGCCGAACACCGCGCACAGCCTGAACCTCGTGCCTTTCTTCATCATCAGCGCGGATTTCAAAGGCGCCGTGAAAAGCGGCAAACTCGGCGACATCGCACCGACCATCCTGCATTTCATGGGCCTGCCCATTCCGAAGGAAATGACCGGGAACGTGCTGGTGTAACCATAGAAAACCGGTACTAACGGCCAGTTACGCCGTATCATATTACTACTCAAACTATTATCAGGCCGTCCACCCCGGACGGCCTTTATTTTTCCCTTCCTGTAACTTTCCCTCCCCCGCCCCCGTTCTACTTCCAAATCCATTGCCCTATGAGAGTTATTTACACTTTTATCCCGGCGGCACTCGCCGTAATGATGGCATTTAGCGGATGTGTGAAAGAAAAGTGCAGCAGAAAATTCAAAACCAAGATTTTTACCCCTGTCTATACTGCTACAGCGGACTACTATGCCTCTGTGAAAGCGGAGGAACCCAGGGCGATCGAACAGGCCGGAAAAATTTATGCAAAAGGCACCCTCCTGTTCGTAAACGAGATTTACAAAGGCATTCACGTGATCGACAACAGCGATCCGAAGGCGCCGGAAGCGGTATCCTTCATCAACGTGCCGGGAAACATTGACATTGCCGCGAAAGGGAATTACCTGTACGCGGACAGCTACAGCGACCTGCTGGTGTTCGACATCAGCGATCCGCGGCAGATAAAACTGGAAAAGCGCGTCGGCTCCGTGCTGAACTTCCCGTACAACGCGGACGGGCTCACGCTGGGCTACCAGATCCCGCAGTCGCCGTTCATGATCACGGGATATACCTCCCGCGACACGGTGTACGACCTGGATTGCACCACGCCGGAAAGGATGATCTTTTTCGACGCAGCCGTAGCCTCCTTCGCATCGAGCCTGAAGAGCAACAACAGCGGAGGCAGCGGGAAAGGCGGCTCCATGGCCCGTTTTACCATCGCGAAAGATTATCTGTATACGGTCAATCATTCGCAGCTGAAGTCGTTCGATCTTGCCAACGCCGCCAGCCCGCTGCATAAAAGCGACCAGCAGGTAGGCGGGAACATTGAAACGATCTTTCCTTACGGGGAATATCTTTTCATCGGCAGCAGGAACGCGATGTACATCTATGATATCATCAACCCGGCATCTCCGGCAAGACGCTCCCAGGTGACGCACTTCAGGGCCTGCGACCCGGTGGTGGTGGAAGGCACCACGGCATATGTGACCCTCCGCACCGGCACTATCTGCGCAGGCAACCTGAACGAGCTGCAGGTGTTCGATGTAAAGGATGTGGACAACCCGGTGAAGCTGGCCACCTACCAGATGAAAGGCCCGTACGGACTGGGCGTAGATAACGGCAAGCTGTTCGTGTGCGAAGGGCCGTTCGGCCTGCGGTTCATGAATGCGCCGGAACCGCTGAAAATAACCACCGCCAAACTGGTGGAAGGACTGGATGCATATGATGTCATCCCCTACTACGACCAGCATCTGCTGGTCAGCGCCAGGGGCGGCATCTACCAGTACGATTATACAAACATCAATAATCCTGTGCTGCTCAGCAAGATCAGCACAGCCGCAAAATAGTTTACTTTTTTAGTGCTCTCGACAGATTTGCTCATGCATCAGATGCGCCGTTTTCACGGCGCATTATTTTTTATAGGCCGATTGTGGATTCGCCATTAAATTTGCTGAAATGAAACACCTGTTCGCCATTCAAATCCAACTGTTTTTATGCAGCCTGCTGACAACCGGCTGCCATATGCTGCCCGAAACACCTGTTCAGCTGCCGGCCGGCACCGGCCACCGTGCGCTCGGCAGCTATCAGTGGGACGAGATCGCGCAGCTGCGGCAACAGCAGTTGCAGGCCCGGAAGATCGTGCGCATCAACGGGCAGGCGGATTCCGTAATGGTGAAAGACAGCACGGGACTGGCGGCACTGTTCCGCCCGCTGATGGACGCGGATATCAGCAACCCTTCGCTGGCGGATGCCTATAAGACGGATACCATCGCCAACCAGTTCAGCAACGATACCACTTTCATCATCCGCTCACTGGGCAAACAAACCTGGCCCTATCAGCTGATACTGGACGTAGACAGCAGCGGCCGCATCAAAACTGCGCAGGTGACCTCGCACACCAGTAACCTGATGTACGACTATAAACAGGATATTTTTTACGAACGACATAAAGCATTGCGGGTAACCACTTTCCAGCAGATCATCTTCCTGAAACCGGAGAACATGGAAGTGGAAACGTACTTCTACCCGTCAACACCGAGGATATGACAGCAGCGGAGTTTCAACAGATATCACATACTTTGCCCGTACAGGCCGGCATCTACAAATACTTCGGCACGGAAGGCGAACTGCTTTACATCGGTAAAGCGAAAAGCCTGCGCAAGCGCATCAGCTCGTATTTTGTAAAGAATCACGACAATTTCAAGACGCGCAAGCTGGTGGAATCTATCCATCATATTGAATTTACGATCGTGGATTCGGAGCAGGACGCATTTCTGCTGGAAAACTCCCTGATCAAACAATTCCAGCCGCGTTTCAACATCAACCTGAAAGATGACAAGTCGTATCCCTTCATCGTCATCAAACACGAACCCTACCCGCGCGTTTTCCTGACCCGCCGCATCATCAAGGACGGTTCCGAATACCTTGGTCCGTTTACCTCCGTAGGCCGCGTGCGCGAAGTGCTGGAAGTGATCCGTTACAACATTCCGCTGCGCACCTGCACGCTGAACCTCAGCGAAGCGAACATCAAAAAAGGCAAATACAAGGTCTGCCTCGAATACCATCTCGGCAACTGCAAAGGCCCCTGCGAGGGGCTGCAAACGGAAGAAGATTACCGCGACGGCCTGCAGCAGGTGAAGGAAATACTGCGCGGCAACCTGTCGCCCGTACTGAATATTTTCCGTTCGCGCATGCAGGAACACGCCGCCAACATGGAGTTCGAGAAAGCGGAGATACAGCGCAAAAAGATCGAAAGCCTGCAGGCGTACAAGGCCCGCTCCACCATCGTCAGCTCAAGGGTGGGCAACCTGGACGTGTTCACGGTGATCAGCGAAGGCAACTTTGCCTATGTGAATTACCTGCGCGTGCTGAACGGCACCATTGCCGATACGAAAACGGTCACGCTGGAAAAAAAGCTGGAAGAATCGGATGAAGAAGTGATGCAGTACGCCATCGCCTATATGCGGGAAGCGTTCAACAGCCTCGCCCGCGAAATAGTGCTGCCTTTTGAGCTGGAATATCCCGAGGAAGGCATTACCATCACCGTTCCCAAAGGCGGCGATAAAAAGAAGCTGCTCGACCTCTCCACGAAAAACGTGAATTACTTCCGCGAAGAACTATACAAGAAAAAGATCCTTCACCTCGAAGGTAAAACCGACGCCGAGCGGAAAAAAGTATTGTACCAGCTGCAGGCAGACCTTGAGCTGCCGGAACTGCCGGTGCATATCGAATGCTTCGATAACTCCAACTTCCAGGGCAGTTTCCCGGTGTCCGCCTGCGTGGTGTTCAAAGACGGCGTGGCGTCCAAAAAGGATTACCGTCATTTTAATATCAAAACGGTAGAAGGCATCAACGATTTCGCATCCATGACGGAAGTGGTTTTCAGACGTTATAACCGGCTGTTGAATGAACAGCAGCCATTACCGCAACTGGTGGTGATAGACGGCGGCAAAGGACAGCTTGGCGCCGCGATGGAAAGCATCCGCAAGCTGGACCTGATCGGCAGCATGACGGTGGTGGGGCTTGCGAAGAACGAAGAGGAAATATTTTTTCCGGGTGATAAGGACAGCATCAAACTACCGTATGACAGCGAAAGCCTGAAGCTGATCCGCCGCATCCGTGACGAAGTGCACCGCTTCGGCATCACCTTCCACCGACAGAAACGCAGCAAGGGCACCTTTAAAAACGAGCTGGAAGAGATCAAAGGCATTGGCGAAAACACGGCCACACAGCTGCTGCAGACCTTCCGCTCCGTGAACAGGATCAAACAACTGCCGATGGAGGAACTGGTGAAGGAAGTAGGGCAGCGCAAGGCGCAATTGATATGGCAGCATTTTCACGGAGAAGACGCATAACAGGATGTTAATTACAACGTTCTATAAAAGAGAGAGCCCGGTTTGACAACCAGGCTCCTTTCCCCAAGTTAACCATTAAAAGACACAGATTTATTTTAAATCCCGGCGCAGCCGGTCATCTTCTTTGTTGTTGCAGTCACAGTTGTTATCCTGTTTCCATCACTAAAATAATATACCAACCGCTTGACAGTTGTTAAGTATTTGTTATCGGTACATAAAAAAAGCTCCCGCCGGAATGAGCGACAGGAGCAGCTTACAGCGGAATGCAGCTATCAACGGACTTCTCCGGAAAGTGACTGCATCGATATCGCAGTGGCGGAACTTCCTGTTACAACAAGTAATGCGCGCAGCGCCTGCAGCATGTGCCGCTGCTCATGCGCGATGAGAAAACGAAGTGTATCACCGGTGGAGAGCCGGATGAATTTCGACAGCGACGTGGGCACTTTCAACCGCGCGATATCTGTTTTTTCCGCGCGGTCCAGCAGTTCCAGCAATTGCTGCTGTTGCTGTACAAACTCCGCGATCACGGCCTGCGCGTCCGCTTCCGGCGCGGGGCGGTAGCCTTTTGGCGCCTGCATGGTGCTGCGCAAAGCGCCGTCTTCCTGCGGCTTCATCAAACTGGTGAAATAGTTGCCGAGCCAGCTGCTGCGGAACACGGGGCGCGCCGCCAGCTGCTTTTGTTCTCCCTTTTGAAGTGCGGCCTGTAACTGCGGAATATAATACCGGCCGTAACCGTTGAGGTGCACCAGGCACTGCACCGCGCTCCATTTGCCGGACGCCGGCTGCTGCAGGTTCACTGCCTCCGGCTGGTCCTTTATACGTGTGTGCGTTACGTTTAGTATGGCGTTAACGTCGCTGCGGAGGTCTTGCAGGAGCGCATGGGTGTTAAATGATGGCATGCCGTTTTATTTGCAAAACTAGGCGATAAGGCTACCTGAAATCTTTGCCTCCGCCAAGATTTTATTACAGGCGGGTGCCGCCGAGCAGCTTGCTGAAAGTAGCCGGATCGATGCCGAGGTAGGAGGCGAGGTATTTGTGGGGGATGAGCTGCAGCACGTGCGGACTGCGGGTGAGCAGGCGGCGGAACTTTTGTTCGGCGCTGAGCGTGAGCGCTTCGATGTGCCGTTCCATCATGCCGGCCATGGCGTGCATGGTAGACAGGTGTATCCATCGCGCGATCAGCGGATAGGCGTCCATCAGCCGCCGGATATCGGTGTAGGAGGCGCGCAGGAAGGAGCTGTGGGTGAGGGTTTCAAAATAATACCGGGAAGGCTGCTGTAAAAAGAAGGAATCGATGATGCCTGCAAACGAGCCGGTATAGGAAAATACGAGGGTGGCGTCTTTCTCCCCCTCGGCAAGACAGAACGCGCGCTGCACGCCTTCCGTCACAAAGTAAGCGTACCGCTCCGTGTCGCCGGCGGCGGTGATCACGGTCTTGCGCTTGTAAGATACCGGGTGCCAGCATGCGGCCATCGCTTCCCATTCTTCTTCCGGGAAAGGCAGCACGGCATTAATGGCGGAGCGGAGCATCTGCATATTGCAAGATAATCATAAAAAAAACTGCCCTCCATACGGAAGGCAGCTTTTGATTATTGTCAACAGGATTTGAACGTTGTTGCAGATCAATACTGCCACAGGTCCTGCTCTTTATTAAAGATCTTGTCCTTGATGGCCTGGCCTTCGAGGAGGCGCATTACACCATCTTTAATATAGTGCTGGATCTCGCGGTTGAAGGCGTTCTTTTCCTTCACTACGAAGCTGGAGAAGAAGCGCATTTCAAACAGGTCTTCCCAGGTCATCGTGGCTGCGTCGTTGTTCTGGTTATACACGTCGTATTTGGCCAGAACGGGGCGCAGGTCAGGATAATACACCCAGAACAGCGGCATGGAGGCGCGTACGGAGCCGTCGTCGTTCAGGCGGGCTACCATGGGCGCGATGCCCAGGATACGCACTTTCAACGCGGAGGCTTCCTTGTCGAACACCCATACTTCCTTGATCTTGTATTGACGGATGGTTTCGGGATTGAACTCGTCCCTTGTTTCCACCAGCTTTTCTTCACCGGTTACGGGGTCTATGCTTCGCACCGTTCTCACTTCGCCGGTCAGCTTCGTCATGATCTCCTGGTAGGACATCGGCGTGCTGAAACGGTCGTCGATCGGGTTGAAGGCTTCTACCTCCTGGTTTTTGATAGTTTCGAGCAGAATATTGATCAGCAGCTGGTTGACGCCATTCTCGTCTTCCACGTTGTACTGGAAGGGAATGTTCATCTTCTCGCGTACATCGATCACCTGCCAGATCTGTTTTTCCCAGAACTTGTCGTCTTCGCGGATGTGGTCATACGTGATGGGCACACGGTCGCGGTTCGGACTTCTCTCGGAAACACCGTCTATACGCAGGGACCTGCGGGGCGTATCCACCGGCGTGCCTACACCGTCCTGACGCAGCGATGGGGCTACGCCGGAGGGGTCTGTGGGCGGGGGTGCGGGAACCTGCACAGGATTGCCGGTAGCCGGATTGGTGACCGGTGCATTCTGTTGCTGTTGCTCCTGCTCCGGTGGATTGTTGGCAGGTGTTGAGCTGCCACGGCGGCGGGATTGCGCATCCGCCGAAGAAATTACCACTGCCGCCAGGAACGCGCTCCAACCAAGTCTTTTTAATATTACTGCTCGCATAAACCCAGTAATTAATGTGTTCGTTAATTGATCTTGAAATTGATGTTCTGCATAGAGCGAACTCTGCCATCCGGGCCTTTCACCTTGATGTTATCGAAGTAAATGTTATCGCCGGGTTTGATGGACTGGATCGCGCCGGTCAGGCTTTTGGGCCAGTATTCGGAGGTGGCGTCACCTTCGATATAATCGCGACCTTTTGGTTCAATACCCATGCGGTAGCCTACTACGGCATATT
Organism: Chitinophaga cymbidii; assembly: GCF_007992715.1. Lineage (GTDB taxonomy): Bacteria > Bacteroidota > Bacteroidia > Chitinophagales > Chitinophagaceae > Chitinophaga > Chitinophaga cymbidii. Next base: position 1,988,063 of record NZ_BKAU01000001.1, on the reverse strand, counting down.
TCACCCCGTCGAACAGGAAGTCTTCCAGATCGGCGCGGAGGCCGCCCTGTGCTTTAAACTCTGCCGCTTTCATGGAAGGTCCCTTGTTGAAACCTACTTTCATGATCGGGTCAGGAATATTCTTGATACGGAACTCTTTCGAGCCCAGGTTCTTTACTTTTCCATCTACTTCCGCGGAAAGGCTGATGGTGGCCTTGGTGCCGGAGCTTACGGTAGCAATGTACTGGCCTGCGCCGGTTTTTGTGAGCGAACCGGTGCTGATAGATGCCTGGATCTTTTCAGCGGGTACGCCGGCGGCGGAGATCGAGATCGGGTTCTGCAGCGCGATGTAGAGCACATTCATTTTATCCGCAGAAATGGAGGTGGCGGATGCCCCTACATTGTACGTTTCCGTGAATGGCCTGTTGATCACTTCGCCGTTCGGTTTGGTCAACTGCACCGTACCGGAGATGGTATGTTCGCCGAGGGCGCTGCCGATCTCCAGGGAATAGACGCCCTTGCCCGCAGTAGCCTGCACCGGGGAACCGTTCACTACGATCGTGGGGTTTACAGTGCTGCTGTAAGCGCCCATCACCACGGTGGCGGTCAGCGTCTGGCCGGCTGTGAAGTTCTTTGAGTTCAAAGACACAAAGGCGTCCAGCTGGTCGAACACAAAATCATCTTCAGATACTTCTTTCAGCAGCTTGTCGATGATCATGGCTTCAGAGTTCTTGATATCGTTCTGGAACTTGCTCAAAATGGTTACTGCCGCAATGGTAGGTACCATGTTGAAGTGATACGTCGTCCAGTTCTTTTTTACCGATCCTTTCTTATGCGGCGGCTCGTCTACCTGCAAAGGCAGCTGTTTTGCGATCGCGTCCCTGTCTTTCGGGTTTACGAGCGCGAGCATATCGCTTTGCAGCTTTTTCAGCTGCGCCTGCAGGGCCGGGCCCTTTTTCTCGTTCTCCATCACATGGGTGGCGGCATCCAGGTGATCTTTCTTTTTGATCTCACCTTTTTCGTTCAGGCCACCGCTGGCGGCGATGATCTGTCCTTTCAGCGTTTCGATCGAAGCTACCGCGGAGGCAGACAATTTCTTTACCTGGTCGGCTTTGGCTTTGAGGGGGCCTACTTTCGCGGCGTCCGAAGCCATCAGCTTGGTGAATTGATTATATGTAAGGTTGTTTTTGCTATCGATAGATGAATTGGAAGTTTTTATTGAATCGTTTACAATATCAAATGCATTAATAATTTCGGCGGATACGTTCAACGCTAACATAGCTGTCAGCACCAGGTACATGAAGTTGATCATCTTCTGCCTGGGGTCTTTGGGTAATGCCATAGTGAATTACAAGTTTTAAATGAATGTCTCTTGTTTCTGTTACTATTAGCGTTACCTTATCTGCCCTGCATAGCTGTCAGCATGTTACCATAAACGGTGTTCAGGTTGCCAAGGTTGCGTGCCAGCAGTGAAATCTGCTCCTGCGTTTTCTTGGCGTCTTCCACGCTGCCGGACATAGCCTGTGAAGCAGAGAGCAGGTTACTGTAGAAACCGTTCATTGCTTTCAGGTGGTTATTGGTGTCCTGCAGTTCCAGTTCATAGATCGCATTGAGGGAGGCCAGGTTTTTGGTCATGGACTGCACCTGCTGATGGAAGCTACGGGTAGATTCGGATGCGTTATTGAAAGAAGATACCGCTTCGGCGGCACTGTTATAAGCCTGTGTTACGGAGCCGATCGCGGAGGCGGCTTCGCGTGTTTTCTGCGTGTAATCGCCGGTGGCTGCTACCACATCACTGATGTCACGCATTTTATCTACAGTTGTACCGAGTTTAGTGAAATTATCGCTCAGTCGCGCAAGATTTACGGGAGTAATGTCTGCTTCCTGGAGCATTTTGTCCATATTCGCCAGTGCGGGGCTGCCGGCAGCTGCGGGAGGCGCTTCGGGACCGTGGTCTGACGGAACAAATGCATACACGAAGAAGATTGCGGCTTCCACACTGAGACCTGCGATCAGCGCAACGTCTGCGCCGGGCCAGTGCTGGATTTTAAACAAAGCTCCGATGATCACGACGCATGCGCCGATACATACAAAGAAGTTAAGCCATTTCGCTGTTTTAGGATTCATAGCCATAGGTTAAAATTTAAATTTTATAATTGTTTAGATGGTTAAAAGCTCGTTTCAAATTTGCCATGATCTGTGATTTTGCCTGGAGGTTTTTCATCACCAGAGGTTAGCTATTAATACCTATTTTCTTTTGCTGAAATCATTTTTAGACCTGCTCAGGAAAGCGATCGTACAGCGGAAGCCGATGTAGGATTTGGAGCTGTCCTGATACTCGTAGGAACGTGTACCATTCTGCAGGAAGTAGCCGATATCTTTCCAGCTGCCGCCTCTCACTGCCTTGCGTTTCATTCTTGGCGCCGCGTCGTCCGGAATATCCATTTTCAGATAGGGGTTCATATCGGAAGTGAAGGAATAAGCATTCTGATAGAAGATGTCCTGCGTCCATTCCGCTACGTTGCCGGCCATGTTGTACAAGCCGTAATCGTTGGGCCAGTAAGCATCGGCGCGTACGGTATAGAAGCCGCCGTCTTCCGGATAGTTACCGCGGCCGGGTTTGAAGTTCGCGAGCAGACAGCCTTTCTTGTTACGGATGTAGTAACCGCCCCAGGGGTATGGCGCCTGTTCACGTCCGCCGCGGGCTGCGTATTCCCACTGCGCTTCGGAGGGCAGCTGGAATTTGTCTTCCGTGAACTGCTTCTTGGAAGCGCGGTAGTCTTCCCAGAATTTGCTTCGCCATTCGCAGAACGAGTTCGCCTGGTGCCAGGTTACGCCAACTACGGGATAGTCGTCGAACGCCGGATGCCAGAAGTACATGCGCGTCATGGGCTCGTTATATGCATAGGAGAAGTCGCGTATCCAGCACAATGTGTCCGGATAAATGGCTACGTCCTTTTTCTCGATGAAGGTGGAGCGCGGAAGGTCCTTGTTCTCGCGGATCTTTGCTTTCTCCCAGTTAAAGGTTTCCTGGTGATAGAGCAACTTGCGGATGTCTATTTCCTTCCGGCCGTACAGGCGGTCTTCCGCGGAATAGATCATCGCATCTATCTTCTCGTAGGTCGCCTTATCTTTCCAGTCGATCTTCTGCTTCCAGTCGATATAATCCTGTCCGTCATCATTCTTTACATGGCCGAGCAAAATGTGGGCAATCGAATCCCTCACCCAGTTTACGAACTGGCGGTATTCGTTGTTCGTGATCTCGGTAGCGTCCATGTAAAAACCCGAAATGGAGATGGATTTGTTCCGCGCCGTATAAGCGTAGTTCACATCCTCGTCACTCGGGCCCATGTGGAAGGTTCCGGAGGGCACATAGACCATTCCGTAAGGTACGGGGGGGGAGTACTTAGGCCGGGGACTTACACCTATCAACTGTCCTTGAGCATTTTTAGGGGTCTTACCACCACCGCAGCTCGCCAGTATAAGTGGCAGCAATACAACCATCAGCCCACTACAATAATTAAGCTTCATAAGGGTGACTTTCATTAGAATACGATTTTTCTTTAACCTGCCAGATGTATTGGCCCACGCGCAAGATATCATTTTTAGTCACACTTTTCACCTGGTTGTTTATCAGAAAGATAGCAAATGTAATAATTATTTTTAATCCGTAGTTAGTTTTTACACAACTTTTTCATGTCCTCTACGCCGTGCTTCGTAACTAATTTAAACGCGGCTTTTAACATTTTATTATGTAATCCGCAACTGGTTTTGTTATTTAACCACGGCGGGATACCTATTCGGGGAATCTATAAACGCTTTGCTGTCAGACTTATAGACGCATTTAAGATAAATATAATATTTATTTTCGAAATCCCGATGTTAATTTTCCGCTCTAAACCCAATTTAATCAAAGGGCTTGCAATTTACAACAAATATCATATTAAATTACGTATTTCCGATATATCTTCCACAGGCTTCACACAATGATAATCCCGGCACAGGTAGATCAGCGTTTTGCCTTTTTGTTCCCTTTGCTGTAAAAGCGGCATGTCTTCCTGGTCATGCTCCGCGCCCAGCAAAACCTTCCCGGGCACATAGAGCCGGTTCAGTTCTTCCATCCTTGCGCCGTACGCGGGGCCGGACACAGCCAGCTCCGGCGTTCCCTGCACCATTTTCAGGATCATGGATGCCCACATGCCAAAGGAGGTGGGGTATCTTGTAACGGACTGCGACAGGCTGGCGGTCATCGCCACAGCCCTTTCCGCCCAGTCCCGCCGGTCAAACACTACGGCCAGGTACCAGAGATTATGCGCCATCACCGCGTTTCCGCTGGGCACAGCGCCGTCATAGACTTCTTTTTTACGAACGATCACGTCTTCCTGCGCGGCGGCAGTGTAATAGAAATAACGCGCGCTTTCATCTCCAAATTGTTCCGCCACGTATTCTGTTACCGCTTTTGCCTTCCGCAGCCAGTCCAGGTTCCCCGTAACTTCCTGTAAAGCAATCATGGCGCGCACGAGATACGCATAATCGTCCAGGAAAGCGGGATAGCGTGCATCCCCTTTTTTATACGTATGCCAGAAGCTGTAAGATGCTTCGCTCCGGCGCATTTTTTTCCAGATGCATTCCATGGCGGCCTCCGCCATTTCCAGGAAGGTTTTTTCGCCGAGCGCCGCGAAGGCTTTGCAGCAGGCGTGGATCATCAGGGCGTTCCATCCCATGAGCACCTTATCGTCCAGCCCCGGGCGGATGCGCTGGTCCCGCACGGGCATGAGCTTTGCGCGGCTCCGCTCCAGCAGGGCTTCCAGCTGCGCGGGCTCCATGCCAAGCCCGGCCGCTACTTCTTCCAGCGGGCGCGGCGCCCAGAGGATGTTATGATCTTCCCAGTTGCCTTGGCGGCTGATATCATAGTAAGCGGAAAATGCGGGCGCATCTTCGCCGAGTACCGTGTTGATCTCTTCTTCGCTCCATACGTAGAACTTCCCTTCTTCCCCTTCGGAATCCGCGTCCAGCGCGGAATAGAAGCCGCCTTCCGGAGCGGTCATTTCCCGGCGGATGAAGGCCAGCGTATGACGGATGACGGTGGCATACCGTTCGTTGCCTGTGAGCTGGTAAGCTTCGCAGAGTGTATCTATGAGCAGCGCATTGTCGTACAGCATCTTTTCAAAATGCGGGGCCAGCCATTTTTCGTCGGTGGAATACCGCGCGAAACCGCCGCCCAGCTGGTCGTATATGCCGCCGTCGATCATTTTGTCCAGCGACAATAAAGCCTGCTGCAGCGCTTCGCCGTTCTTCGTATTGCGGCAGTACCGCAGGAGATATTGTATGGTGAATGACTGCGGGAATTTCGGCGCGCGTCCGAAGCCGCCCCACTCCTTATCCGCCTGGCCCATGATGGCCAGCGTCATGGCATCGCATTGCGCGGCGGTGAACAGTTCTTCTTTCGGAAGCTGGATGTTCACGGCTTCCATGCCGAACTGGTTGCTTTGGTGGAGGTGTTGGGTGAGGTTGGAGGCTTGTTCCTCGAGGTCTTTCCTTTTTGTTTTGAAGGCGTCGGAGACGGCGAGCAGTACTTCCTGCCAGGAGGGTCTGTTGTAAGCCTGCTTAGGTGGAAAATAAGTACCGCCGTAAAAAGGCTGGCGGTTGGGAAGGAGGAACATGTTGAGCGGCCATCCGCCGGAGCCGGCCATGGCCTGCAGGGCATCCATATAAATATGATCGATGTCCGGCCGTTCTTCCCTGTCTATTTTGATGTTGATGAAATGTTCGTTCATGATGCGGGCGGTAGCCTCATCCTCGAAACTCTCCCGTTCCATAACGTGGCACCAGTGGCAGGCTGCGTAGCCAATGCTCACCAGGATCGGTTTGTCTTCCGCTTCCGCTCTGCGGAACGCTTCTTCTCCCCAGGGATACCAGTCCACAGGATTATGAGCGTGTTGCAGCAGGTAGGGGCTGGTCTCCTTCGCTAGTCGGTTCGTCATAGATGGTCAATACGGATGCAAGTTAAGAATCAGATACTTATAAAATATCCCATGAAAGCATCATTCTTTGTGCCAAACCTTGCGGCTGTTATCATTCATTGCAAAAAAACGCACTGTCTTTTGCGCGGCCGCAAAGCAGGATGCAGCAAACCGTACCGCAGTTTTCCGCGGCGCAACGGTACACCGCTGCAATAAAAAAGGAGCGTTCTCACGCTCCTTTCTGCAATATGTTTGTGATATTATTTCTTGTTCAGTCCGAGCAGGTATTGCTCCAGCGCGGCCACCATGGAGGGCGCCTGCGGCGCGGGGGCCTTGATGTCCAGCCTCAGGCCGGCTTCTTCCACCGCTGCGGAAGTAGTGGGACCGAAAGCGCCGATATGCGTACCGTTCTGCTGGAATTTCGGCATGTTCTCGAAGAGCGATCTTACGCCGGAGGGGCTGAAAAACACGATCAGGTCGTATTCCGTTTGCGCCAGCACTTCTTTTACATCGTTGGAAACGGTCTTGTAAAGAGATGCGGTGGCATACTCACATTTGTTCGCCTTGAGCCATTCCTCAATGTCCTTTTTCTGACTATCGGAACTGGGGAAGAGGAACTTTTCGTTCTCCCGGTGTTTGTTCATGACTTCCAGCAAACTCCTGGTGGAGCCATCAGCTCCATAGAACACCTTCCGCTTGCGGTAGAGAATGAACTTTTGCAGGTACAGCGCAACCGCCTCTGTAATACAAAAATACTTGCAATCCTGGGACACCTTCACCTTCAATTCTTCGCATACACGAAAGAAATGGTCAACAGCGTTGCGGCTGGTAAATATCACGGCCGAATAGTTCATGATATCCACCTTCTGCTTTCTGAAATCCTTACCCGCTACTCCTTCCACTCTGATAAAAGGATGAAAATCCAACCGCACGTTGAATTTCTTTGCCAAGTCGAAATAAGGTGATTTCTCTGTCTCTGGCTTAGGTTGGGAAATTAGGATCGTTAGTTGTTTCTCCTGCAAATCTTTTTTTGACCCGCCTTTAATCATACGTATTTGCTCTTGTGTTAACAATCGCAGTAATCTACGGATTACCAGTTAACCATATCAGTAATACCTTGGTAATTATCAATACCGGCACTACTTCGAATGCGCAAAGGTAAAGAAAAAAATGCAATTTGCTAAAAGACAAGTATTGACGGACCAGTGAATAGGACCTTACATATCGGTATACAATCAGTAATACAATAAAGAATACCGATATATATAGACTTGTAACCGCAATTTGCGGCTCGCAGAATGCCAGGATCACAAGGAACGGCGCGAGCAGCACGCCGAGGATCTTGTTAATGAGATAGAGGATAAAAACGTAGGCGTCTATCAGGTCTTCGTTACCGAACAGCCATCCGCAGAAGCGCAGCACAATATATTTCACGGCGTATATGATGCCCACCAGCAGCATAAGTCCGGGGATCAGCATCCAGGCGATGGCGTCCGTAGGGTAATTGAGCCGGTACATCATCAGGTACAGGTAGAGACCGAGGCTGACCACGAAGAAGGCGTTGAGCAGGAAGTTGGGGAAGGGCGACTGGGAAAGCTGGTCCTTCAGCTGGCGCTGGCTCAGCGTAGGATTCAGGAAAGCTCTGAAGAGGTCTGAAAAATATTTCAGGTAGGTTGTACGTATTATACCGAGTAACAGCAATACGCCCCCGACCAGGTACACCAGCCAGTCCTGCTGTGGGTCCGGGCGAACAGGATTGATGTCGTACTGCAAGGCTTTGCCTTCGGTGTTGAAGTACCGGTTCGTTTTCGCCAGTTGCGCCATGACAGTATCATACATGTGCACCCGGACGGCTTTTGTGGAGTCCTGCGCAAATACCGCAGCGGCTTGCGAAGAATCTGGCTTAACTTTGGAAGATGTATCGGCCGACTGCGCCCTGGGGGCCAGCGAGATGCAGATCATCATTATCAATAACAAGAGAGTACGCAACGAGGGCAATGTTTGGTAATGCAATTAACTATTCTTGTTCCAAAAATATCAACAAAACTCAGATGTATTTTCGAGGTTTGCAAATATTCGCGGCGATTCTTTCTTAAATCAACTCATGGCAGGTATTTATATTCATATTCCGTTCTGTAAAAAAGCATGCCACTATTGCAACTTTCATTTCTCCACCTCCCTGCAATACCGCGATGAAATGGTGCAATGCCTGCTCACAGAAACCGCGCTGCAAAAGGATTATCTCGCTGGCCATGCGGTAGAGACCATCTATTTCGGCGGCGGCACTCCCAGCCTGCTGCCCGCGGCGGACATTACTCGCCTGCTGGAACAAATTCGTACCCACTACGCCGTTAGTGCCGGCTCGGAGATCACACTGGAAGCTAACCCCGACGATCTTACCGCCTCCACGCTCGCCTCTCTCCGCAAAGCGGGCATCAACCGCCTGAGCATCGGCGTGCAATCCTTCTTCGAAGAAGACCTCCGCTGGATGAACCGCGCCCACAACGCCGCCCAGGCTGCCGGCTGCCTGGAGCTTGCCGCGGCAACAGGTTTCGACAATATCAGCATCGACCTCATCTATGGCGGCCCCACGCTGACAGACGAACACTGGGAGCAGAACGTGCAAAAAGCCATCGCGCTGAACATCCCCCACCTCTCCTGCTATGCGCTGACCGTAGAGCCCGGCACGGCGCTGGACCACTTCATCCAGCATCAGAAGGTGCCGCCGGTTGATCCGGACAGGGCCGCGCATCACTTTGAAATGCTGATGCAATGGATGGAAGACGCGGGATATGAACACTACGAGATCTCCAACTTCGCCAAACCCGGCAAGCACTCCCGGCATAACAGCAGCTACTGGCAAGGCCGCCCCTACCTCGGCCTCGGCCCTTCCGCCCATTCGTTCAACGGCCTCTCCCGGCAGTGGAACGTGGCGAACAACTCCCTCTACATGCAGAACATCCGCAAAGGCATCGTTCCCTCGGAGATTGAAATGCTCAGCCCGAAAATGGCGCTGAACGAATATATCATGATATCATTGCGGACCTCCGAAGGCTGCGACCTGGGGCGGGTGACCGAACGGTACGGGCAGGACAAAAGCGAGCAGATACTTGCCGCCGCCAAAGAGTTTAAGGAAAAGGGCTGGATGCGGCGCGAGGGGAGCATGCTGAAGCTCACCAATGAAGGAAAGTTCTTTGCGGACGGGATCGCCGCGGCGATGTTCTTTTAGCAAGCGCTATGCAAAAGCGTATTCCTTTAGCGGGGCGCTATGCATCAAATAAACCCCTTCTCCAACTCCATATACGCCTCCTCCGGATGCAGCTGCTCCCACAGGATAGCATATACTTTCTGCGCCACCGGCATGTAAGCGCCAATTTCTTTATTGATCTCGAAGACGCTGCGGCTGGCGTAATATCCTTCCGCCACCATGTTCATTTCCAGCTGAGTGGCCTTCACACTGTACCCTTTGCCGATCATGTTCCCGAAAGTGCGGTTGCGGCTGTGTAATGAATAACAGGTCACCAGCAGGTCGCCGAGGTAAGCGCTGGCATTGTAGTTATGCACGGCGGGTTCCTGGCCGGAGCCGGTCTGCGCCTGTTCATATTTTTCCAGGAACTCCTGCATTTCCCGGAAGCAGTTGGTGATAAACACGCTCTGAAAATTATCGCCGTATTCCAGGCCATGGGCAATGCCTGCGCCCATGGCATAGATATTCTTCAGCACGGAAGCGAACTGCACGCCCGTTACATCCCTGTTCACGATCGTTTGCAGGTAGCTGTTGTTGAACATCGCGGCGATGTTTTCCGTAGCGTCAGGCTCCACGCCGGAGAATGTGAGATAAGATAATTTTTCGTTAGCCACTTCCTCCGCGTGGCAGGGACCGGTAATAGTGAAATATTGCTCCGGCGGCAGGCCGAAAGTTTCTGCCAGATAATCGTTGATCAGCTGGTTGGTGCCGGATACGAGGCCCTTGATGGCGGAAACCACCTTCTTCCCTTTCAGCGCATCCGCAGGCAGCGATTCCAGTACGCTCCGCAGGAACGCGGAAGGAACCGCCAGGATGATGGTGTCGCTCGCGGCCACCACTTCCTGCGCACTGCTGTTCAGCTGTAAAAGACGGGTATCGAAGTATACGGAGTTAAGGTGATGTTTGTTGTGATGACGCTGCTGCATATGACGGATGGTGTCTTCGTTGCGTATCCACCAGTGGATGTGCCGGTTGTTGTCCGTCAATATCTTTGCCAGCGCCGTAGCCCAACTGCCGCTTCCGATAATTCCGATATGATTGTCCATGCTCAACTTTTTCTCTGAATTTTCTGCAATGTAAAAAATCGACGGGCCAACGCCAAAAGTGAGCGCATAAAAAAGGCAGGCATACCCTGCGATATGCCTGCCTTCGTTGTGAAAAGTATCTTTATTTGTTGGCTTCGAATAGTTCGGATTTGGGCACCACCTTCACTTTTTTCCCGTTTTCCAGCGTACGGGAAACCGCGGTGTAAGGCCCGCTGATCACTTCCTCACCTTCCTTCAGGCCGGATGTGATCTGGATGTTATTATCATCCTGGATGCCAGTGGTCACCTGCGCCAGCTTCACCGTGCCGTCTTTCTGCAAAATGAACACGACTTCCATGAAATCCTTTCTCTCTTCGCCGGTTGCGGCGGAGGGAGGGGCGGGACTGCCGGGCGCCGGTTTAGCCTCTTTCGTTTTGCCGGTATCGGAAGGGTTGCGGGTGGTCACTGCGTTGATGGGAATGGCCAGCACCTGTTTTTCCGTGCGGGTCTGTATGTCTACGCTCGCGCTCATACCGGGGCGGAACGGGAAGCGCCTGCTGCCGGGCTCCATCAGGTCCGCATAAGATTCCGGCATAATGCGGATATGCACGATGTAGTTCGTCACCTGCTCCGCCGAAGTGGTGGAAGCGGTGGCGGTGGCCGCGCCTTTACTGGAGCTGGCGATCTGTGTTACCACGCCTTTGAACTTGCGGGCGTTGTAAGCATCTACTTCGATGATGGCGGAGTCGCCGAACTTTACTTTGGGAATGTCGTTCTCTCCCACGTCTACCTGCACTTCCATCGTGCTCATGTCTGCAATGCGCAGCATTTCCGTACCGGTCATCTGTGCGGTACCTACCACACGTTCCCCTTTCTTCACGGAAAGCAGGGACACCGTGCCTCCCATGGGCGCGGCGATGGTGGTACGGCCGAGGTTCTTGTTGGCCTCGGTAAGGTTCGCCTGGGCGCTGGCCACGGCAAACCGGCTGCTGTTGATCCTTTGTACGGCGGCGTTGTAGTCGGACAATGCCGCTTTATAGGTAGCTTCCGCTGTTTCAAATTCGGAGCGGGAGATCACTTTATCGTCGAGCAGCTCCTTGTTACGGTCGTAGGCGGCCTTGGCCTGATCGAGCCGCGCTTTGAACGCATTCACGGCGGCGGAGCTGTTCGCCAGGTCGGCTTCCGACTGGCTAACGGCGGCGGCTGCACGATCGCGCATGGAGCCGTAAATATCTGCGTATATGCGTGCCAGTATCTGCCCTTTCTTCACGGAATCGCCTTCCTGCACGAGCAGGTCGGTGATCTCGCCGGATACGTCAGAGCTTACTTTCACCTCTATTTCCGGATAGATCTTTCCGCTGGCGGATACCACTTCTATGATGTCCTTTTTCGCGGCCTTATCCACAGACACCCTCACGCCTTCATCCTTCCCTCCTCCCCGGATGATCATCACGATAATAATAAGTACGGCCAGGATGCCGATAAGCCAAAGGAGTTTCTTCTTCTTCATATACGCTATTGTGTTGCTGCAGCCGGACTTACAGCGATATTCGCTGATCGCGGTAGAACTCCAGCAGTTTAATTTTAAATATATAATCGTACAATGCTGATACTTTGTCGATCTGTGCTTTAAACAGGTTCGTTTGCGTGGTGATGTATTCCACGGTGTTCATCAGGCCCACGTTGAATCGCTTCGTCGCAAAATCGTATGCCTTTTGCGATGCGCGTTCGGTGGAAATGGCGGCCTGGTATTTCTGGAAAGCGCCCACGGCATCCGCATGCGCGGTGTATACGTCCTGGCGGAGCTGTTGCTTGTTGATGTCAAGCGTCAGCTGTTTGTTTTCTATGTCGATCTTCGCCCGTTCCACATTACCCCGCAGCTGCCAGGCATTGAGCAGGGGGATGCTGAGGGAGAGGCCGATGTTCTGGCCGAAGTTGTTGCTGAGCTGATCGGTGAACGGCACTTTACGGATGTCGCTGGTAGCGCTCGGCCGTATTACTTTATAATCGGTACCGTTGACCGTTACCAGCCCGATGGTGTCTACCGTGGGCCGGAGCGGGCCCCAGGGCTCAAAGTTCGTGTTGGCGTAGTTGGTGCTGGCGCCGGCGCTGAACCGCAGGCTCGGGAACAACGCCCCGCGTGCAGAGGCCAGGGTGCGTTCTGCGGCCTTCACCATCATTTCGTCCGACTTATATTGCGGCTGTGCCGCCAATGCCGCGCTGAACACCATTTCCGGCGCTGTTTCGGAGAGGTTCAGCATGGGCACGGATTCAATGTTTTCGGGTAATACGGTAGCGAACGGCACGGCAAAGTCCAGGTTCAGCAAGGCTTTCATCTGCAATACCCTTACAATGCTGTTATTCTGCGCGTCCACCAGCGTGGAGCTGTCCCTTGCCAGCTGCGCTTCCATGTCCGCCTGGTTGCTTTCCGGCACGGAGCCGGCGGCAACGAGTTTCTTTGTATTGTCCAGCTGCGCCTGGCTCAAAGCCACCTGGGATTTACTCAGTTTCACCTGTTCATTGGCGAGCAATATCTGCAAAAAGGCATTGGCTACGTTCACGCCCATATCGTTCCGCGCTTTCTCCAGCAGGAAATTATTGGCGTACAGCTGGTATTTGCTGGCGGCGATGTTGTTCTGTTTGGTGAACCATCCGAAAAGGTCCGCGCTGATGTCCAGGCTTAAGCCGGAGTTGAAGAGGGACTGGGTCACGAAGTTGTTGGACGTAGGGTCGATGGAACGGCCGAAGCGGTATCCGCCGCTGGCGCCCGCATTGATCGTGGGCAACTGGGAAAGCCGGTTCTGCTTGAGGGTCAACTCCGCCAGCCGCTTTTGCAATACGCTTTGCTGCAGCGTGAGGTTATGCGAAAGGGCGTACTCCAGGCAACGCTGATAGGTCCAGCTGTCCTGTGCAACCACAGACGATGGGGCGGCGAACAGCAAGATAAGCAAGGACACAATGGCGAGGGTCTTTATTCTCATAGCCTGACAAAAATATTGTAATTGAGTGGTGACTATTCCCATGTTCTTGATAAATGGCAAAACCTGGGTGGGTATGGCACCGGGCCACACGAATTTAAGGCAAAACATCATATGATGAGTTTTTAAAAGCAGAAAATTACAGCACCTGCCCGTCGCGTATCCGGATGATCCGGTTACCGAAAGCAGCGTTCACGTCAGAATGGGTTACCTGTACAATGGTTATCTTGTCTTTTTTATTCAGTTCAGCGAACAGTTCCATGATCTCCCGGGCCTGGTCTGAATGCAGGTTGCCGGTGGGCTCATCGGCGAAGATCACGGCGGGCTCCCCCACAATAGCGCGGGCAATGCCTACCAGTTGCTGCTGGCCGCCGGAAAGCTGGTTGGGGAAGAGGTCTTTCTTGGCTACGATGTTGAACCGGTCCAGGATGTCCGCCACCTTGCTTTTGCGTTCGGACGACGGCATGTTCTTGTATAGCAGCGGGGTTTCTATGTTTTCGTATACGGTCAGCTCATCTATCAGGTGGTAAGCCTGGAACACAAAGCCGATAGCGCCCCGGTGCAGCTGGGTGCGCTTTTTATCATTCATGCGGTGCACCAGCTCTCCCTGGAAAAGATATTCCCCGCTGGATGGCTCTTCAAGCAGACCAAGGATGTGCAACAGCGTTGATTTCCCCGAGCCGGAAGGTCCCATGACGGACACGAACTCGCCTTCGTGAATGGTGAGGTCCACATCTTTCAGAATTTCATGCTTTCCGAATCCTACGGGATAATGCTTGGTAATGTTGCGCAGTTGGATCATAATATAGATAGATTATTCAGTACGTAATGATTTTACAGGATTGGCCAATGCGGCCCTGATGCTCTGGAAGCTGATGGTAATGGCGGCGATGACAATGGCCATCAGCCCGGCCACCGCAAATATCCACCAGCTGATGCCAATGCGGTACGCAAATTCTTTCAGCCATTCGTTCATCATCCATGCCGCCAGCGGCGAAGCGATCAGGATCGCCACGCCTACCAGCTTCAGAAAATCCCGGGATATCAGCGTGGTGATGCCCAGCACGCTGGCCCCGAGCACTTTGCGGACGCCGATCTCCTTCGTTCGCTGGCCAATGGCCAGCATGGCGATGGCAAACAGCCCCATGCACGAAATGATGATGGTGAGCACCGCGCCGGCGACAAATATCTGTGAAAGTTTTCTATCGCGGTTATATTGCCGGTTCGTATTCTCGTTGACGAAAGAACCGAGGAACGGCGCACCCGGAACGATTTCATTCCAGGCTCTTTCGACCGTTTTCATGGATGCTTCCAGGTTGCCGGACCTCACTTTTACGAACAGGTAGGCCGGCGGGCCCTGCATCAGCATGATAATGGGTTCTATCCGCTTGTGCAGCGACTGGAAGTGAAAATCTTTCACCACGCCCAGCACATGATATTCCCGTTCGCCTTCATCAAAACGAAAGCGGTAGCCAATGATGTCTTTCTCCCCAAGTTCTGCCGCCATCCGCTCATTGATCACCAGGCCGCTGGAATCCGTTCCCATGTTCCGGTTAAAATCACGGCCGCCGGTCAGCTGCAGGTCCATCGTTTTCACATAGTCGTACCCGATATTCAGCCAGTTGGATTCCAGCTCGCGGTCTTTATGCCGGAAGCCCACCTTGGCTACGGTAGTGCTGCCATCCCTGCCACGGCCGAAATTATTATCCGCGGAGGTAATGCTGATCACGCCCGGCCGCTGCGCAAGCTCCATGCGCATCCTTTCCACCACCTGCAACGACTGCTGTACATTCCCGAGCGGAACGCTCACTACCTCTTCGGTATTGAATCCCAGCGGCTTGCTGCGCAGGTAGTTCACCTGCTGCCAGGCGATCAATGTGCAGCAGATGAGCAATGATGAAAAAGCAAATTGTACAACGATGAGCGAGTTGCGCAAGTAATTATTTTTCCCGGTGCTGATCTTGCCCTTCAATATCTGCAAGGTGCCGGAACGCGCCAGCAGCAAGGCGGGATAGCCGCCGGCCAGCAGCGTCACCAGCAGGAAGGCGCCGGCAATTCCCGCGAGCACTTTGGGTTCTTTCAGGATGCTGAACGAAAGCTCATAGTTTAGCAATGCGTTGTATTGCGGCAACAGGATAAATGCGAGCAGGGCGCCGAGCACCAGCGCAATGAAGAACAGCACCAGCGCCTCCCCGCAGAATTGCAGGGCCACCTGTGTTTTCCCCGCGCCCATCATCTTCCGCATCCCGACTTCCCGGGCGCGCGTGAAAGCCCTTGCCACGGTAAGGTTGATGAAGTTGGTGCTGGCGATGAAAAGGAGGAACACGGCCACGAAGAACATCATGAACATCATTGTTTCGTTGGAATTGCCCAGCGAACTAATCTTGCTGAAATGCACTTCTTTCAGGGGAATCAGCCCGAGATGCATCAAACCACCGTATTTGCCGGGCCGGGCGCCGTCGTTCTTCATATTGTGCAGCTTCTTCGCGTAGTGTTTGTCCAGGAAGGCTTTGGCATTGGCGGAAAAGGATTCCGGTTGCACGCCGGGCATGAGCTGCACGAAAGTGGCGAGGCTGAAATTTTCCCATTCGTCGTGGTTCTCCGCGTAATATGCCCATTGCTCTATACGCATCAGCATGTCGAAATCAAGGCTGGAATTTGACGGCGGATCTTTCAGCACGGCGGAAACGCGGTAGCTTTCCCATTTGTCTCCCCGGCTCAGGGTCATGGTCTTGCCTACGGGATCTTGTTCTTTAAAAAAGTGCGAGGCCGTCTCTTCGGTAATGATCACATCGTTCAGCCCCAGTTGCAATTGCCCGCGGACGGCGGGGAACGTGAACATCTGCAGAAAGCTGCTGTCTACACAACGGATGCTCACATCCTCCATTATGTCATCCACCCGCACATGGGTGCCATCGTTCGCATAACGGGTAACGGCCTTTATTCCCGGTATTTCCTGTTCCAGGGCCGGCGCAAGCGGGTAAGGCATGTTGGCTTTGGAGCTGGTGCGTTCCGGGTAATATTCGTCCATGTACACCTGGTAGATGTCTTTCTTCTTTTCATGGAAATCATCAAAGGTGAATTCCCTGTACACGGTGAGGCATAACAGCAGCGCCACTGCAATCGCCACAGCGAGCCCCGTGATATTCACGAAGGAAACCTGCTTTGCTTTCCATATGTTGCGCCATGCTATTTTGATGTAGTTCCTGAACATGGTGGGGATTTATGAATGTAACTGCGGATGTTTTCTTCTTGTGAGGCTCATGCAATAAAGCCCCGCAAACAGCACCAGCAGCAGGGGAACGGCCATCCAGGGGATGATCTGCATCACGTCCCACCCGGAGTAGGAGAAGCCCTGCCCGGAATAGAGCGGTACTTCTATCAGCCTGTTCACGAAACAAGAGAATGAGTTTTCCATAGCATTATACATGAAACTGTTCCTTGATGTTCTCGGTGACCACCTTACCGTCGAACAGGTTCACGATGCGGTGCGCGAAGCCTGCGTCGTACGGGGAGTGCGTTACCATGATGAGCGTAGTGCCGGCTTCGTTCAGCTCCTGCAACAGCTTCATCACTTCTTCGCCGTTGGTGGAATCCAGGTTACCGGTGGGCTCGTCCGCCAGGATGAGCTTCGGCTTGGCCACTACGGCGCGGGCGATGGCCACACGCTGCTGCTGGCCGCCGGAGAGCTGCTGCGGGAAGTGATTGCGGCGGTGCATGATGTTCATGCGGTTCAGCACTTCCTCCACTCTTTGTTTTCTTTCGCTGGATGGCACTTTCAGGTAGAGCAGCGGCAGTTCTACATTTTCAAAAACGGTCAGCTCGTCTATCAGGTTGAAGCTCTGGAACACGAAGCCGATGGCGCCTTTGCGGAGCTGCGCGCGCTGGCGTTCGCTCATCCTCGCCACTTCCTTCCCCCAGAAATGATACTCGCCGTCAGAGGGATTGTCCAGCAACCCGAGTATATTGAGCAGGGTGGATTTCCCGCAGCCGGAAGGCCCCATGATCGCTACAAATTCACCATCCTGCACTTCCATATTGATGCCGTTCAGCGCCGTGGTTTCCACTTCTTCCGTTGTAAAAAGTTTTTGCAAGTTGACTGTTCTGATCATTTTTGTTAGATTGATAATTTAAAATTCGAGCACTTCCTTGTCACCAAAATTCTCGTAAGAAGACGTGATGACCTGGTCACCGGGCTGCAGCCCTTCCAGCACTTCGAAGTAAACGGGGTTCTTGCGGCCCAGGGAAATATTGCGCTTCACCGCGCGCTTTCCGCTGTTGTCCACAACATACACCCAGTTCCCCCCGGTATCGGAGAAGAAGCCGCCAGCGGGCAATAATACTGCTTCGGATGATTTTCCTAATTCAAGGCGGATAGGAGAGGATTGCCCGCGGCGGATGCCTTCCGGCGCTGCCGTTACAAAGTTCATGTCTACTTCAAAACGTCCGTTCTTTACTTCCGGATATACTTTGGATATCGTCATCGGATGATTCTTTCCGTTAAATTCAAAGTTGGCCTTCAGGCCGGTAAACACACGGGAAATGTAGTGTTCGTCTACCTCCGCGCGCAGCTTGAACCCGTTCATGTCATCTATCTGACCGATGTTCTCGCCCGCCTGGATGCTGGTGCCTACTTCCACGTTGATAGATGACAGCTGGCCGTCTACCGGCGCCCGCACCACCAGGTTGTTCAGGTTGTCCTTCATCATCTGCAGGTTGCGCTGCGTACGCGCGATCGTGCCTTCCAGCTGTTCAATCTGCGTCACCGAGTTTTTGATCTGGTAGTCCTGCGACTTTACTTCTATCTCGCGCTGGCGCACCAGCTTTTCATAGTCGCGCTTCGTTTTCAGGTATTCCTGTTCGGCCACCACTTTGTCTTTGAACAGCTTGTCGTTACGCTCATAAATGTCTTTCGCCTGGTCTACCTGGTAATCCAGGTCGCTCAACGTTTTTTCCAGCGCAAAGCGGTCCTGCTTCAACCGGAGCCGCGTGTTCTGCAGCTCGTTGATCAGGCGGTACATTTCTGTTTCCCGGTTCACGAACTCCATGCTCAGGCGCTGGTTTTCCAGCCGGAGGATGGAATCGCCCTGCTTGACCATGCTGCCGCCTTCCAGGAATTTATTGGCTACATACCCTCCTTCGATGGCGTCCAGCCGGATGGTCTTGAGCGGGTGCACCACGGCGGTCACCACGATATATTCGTCAAACGTGCCTTTGGTAACGGCGGAAATAGTGATCTTGTCCTTCTCCACATTCAGCTTGCTTCTTTTATCGGCAAAAATGAACCCCCAGAGAATGAGCAGCACGAGTATCCCGCCGCCGCCCGTCAGGAAGATGCGTTGTTTGTTCCAGAATTTCTTTTTGAGTTGTCTGTCCATGATCTTAATTGCTGCGGGAAGATATCCAATCCATGTGCCAAGCCGTGCCAAACGCGCAAACGCAATACTGTGGCCCGTCTTGCGCAACCCTCCGCCGGGGGGCCTGTTCCAAAGCGGACAAGGGGTGTCCGGTATCGGACAAATTACCGGACGCCCGGCCAGCCTGAAAATAACCCATCCCCGCAAAAAAATCTTTGTTTAATATTGCTCCCGGGCCGTTTCCCCGCTTTAACCCAACGTGAGCCTGCCGCATTCACCCCGGAACGGAATGCGTTTTGCGATCACCATTTCGGAACAATAATTTATTCAAAAGATGAATACTCAGCAAGGAAAAATCCTGATCGTTGATGATGATGTAGATGTGCTCCGCGCAGCAAGGCTGCTTTTAAAAAGACATTTTGCGCAGGTGGACTTCGAGAAAAATCCCCAGAAGATCCCCTACCTGGTCACGAACTTTGATTACGACGTGATCCTGCTGGACATGAACTTTACCCGCGACCTCAGCAGCGGGAAGGAGGGTTTTGAGTGGCTGGACAGGATACTGGACATCAACCCCAAAGCTACCGTGGTGCTTTTCACTGCCTACGGCGATGTGGAAATGGCCGTGCGCGCCATCAAAGCCGGCGCGGTGGACTTTGTGCTGAAGCCCTGGGAAAACGACAAGCTGCTGGCTACCATACAGACCGCCGTGGCGACCCACCAGGCGGCACAGGAAAAGAAGGCCGGGGGCGCTACGCTGCATACGGACAATGTGCTGATCGGCGACAGTCCTGCCATGCAGGAAGTGATGGAAACCGTTTCCCGCGTGGCCGGCACCGACGCCAACATCCTGGTGCTGGGGGAGAACGGCACGGGAAAGGATTTGCTGGCCAGGCACATCCACGCCCTGAGCCAGCGAAAGGATAAAAAATTTGTGAGCGTGGACCTCGGGGCGCTCAGCGAAACGCTGTTTGAAAGCGAGCTGTTCGGACATGTGAAAGGCGCTTTCACCGATGCGCGGGAAGACCGCAGCGGGCGCTTTGAAGAAGCCAGCGGCGGCACCATTTTTTTAGACGAGATCGGCAACATCGCCCTGCCCTTCCAGGCCAAACTGCTCACCGTGCTGCAAAACCGCTCCGTGACGCGCGTGGGTTCCAACAAAACAGTGCCGGTGGACGTGCGCCTCATCTGCGCCACCAACCGCAACATTCAACAAATGGCCGCGCAGCAGCTGTTCCGGCAGGACCTGCTGTACCGCGTGAACACCATCGAAATACACCTCCCCCCGCTCCGCGACCGCAAAGAAGACATCGTGCCGCTGGCGGAATATTTCCTCGGCCTCTACCGCAAAAAATACAACCGGCCCGTGGCGTTCCTGCACGATACGCTCGTCGCGCAACTGGAGCAATACGATTGGCCCGGCAATATCCGCGAACTGCAGCACGCCATTGAGAGAGCGGTGATCCTCTGCCAGGGCAAAACCCTGATGCCGAAAGACGTGTTCGTGAAAACGAGCCCCGCCGCCGAACAGCTGGATACGGGTTTCAATCTCGAGGAAATGGAGCGCAACATGATATCGCAGGCGTTGAAAAAATGCAATGGCAATATCACGGACGCCGCAAAAGAACTGGGCCTGAGCCGCGCCGCCCTGTACCGGCGCATGGAAAAATACAATCTCTGATATGAACCGCTTCAGCGTTAATATACTGCTGCGCATCCTGCTGCTGATACTCACCATCACGGCGGGCTGCTGGCTTTGGTGGAACAGCTACCAGCTGGTGGTGATCCTCGTCATTCCCCTGCTGCTCATGCAGGTGTTCGCGCTCTATCATTACCTCAACCGCGTGAACCGGAAGCTCACGCTGTTCCTGGAAGCGATCCGGTATGAGGATTTTTCCATCCGCTTCAGCGCGGACAATAAACTGGGCAAGAGCTTCAGCGCGCTGAACCACCAGTTCAACGAAGTGCTCGAAGCATTCCGGCAAACGCGCGCGGAGCGCGAGGCCAACCTCAAATACATCGACACCATCATCCAGCATATCAGCATCGGCATCCTTTCTTTCGACAGTGAAGGAAAGATAGAACTGATCAATCCCGCGGCTTTCCGGCTGATGGGCATTTACCGCCTCCGCTACCTGGACGAATTAAAGAACGCGCATCCCCAATTGTCCGAATTACTACAGGGACTGCCCGCGGGACAAAAAACACTGTATGCCACGCAAAACGGCCAGCAGCTTTCTATCCACGCTGCTTCCGTAAGATTGCAGGGAAGATTTGTGAAGCTCATTTCCCTGCAAAACATTCATTCCGAACTACAGCAAAAAGAGCTGGAAGCCTGGCAGAACCTCACCAAAATATTACGGCACGAGATCATGAACTCCGTTACGCCGATCGTGAGCCTCATCGGCACCATGCAGGACATCGTGGAGCATGATATTCCCGCCAGCTCCGCGCAAACCGAGGCGGTGGACGATTTGCGCGAAGCGCTGCAGACCATCGAAAGCCGCAGCAAGGGCATCATGAATTTTGTGAACGCCTACCGCGATTATACAACACTGCCCAAGCCGCAGTTCACCAACATCAACCTGAAACAGCTGCTCAATACGATCAGCAATTTGTTACTGCCGGAAATGAAAGCGGCGGGCATCACCTACCGCGCCCATGTTGCGCCCGATAACATCGTTGTGCTGGCAGACACGGCGCAGCTGCAGATGGTGCTGATCAACCTGATCAAAAACGCGATGGACGCACTGGAACATACGGACCAGCCCTGGATCACCGTAAAAGGATCGCTGGGCAGCGGCTCACAGATCATCATCGAGATCACGGACAACGGCCCGGGCATTGAACCGGAAGCCATGGAAAAGATCTTCATCCCCTTCTTTACCACGAAGAAAAAAGGCTCCGGCATCGGGCTGAGCCTCTCCCAGCAGATCATACAGATGCATGGCGGGCAGCTGAAAGTGAGCAGCCTGCCGGACAAAGGGACCTCCTTTTTTGTGTTACTGAATAATTGATAAAATGTAGTAAGTTGTAGGAATATATTTCTCCTGGCTTATGCAATCAATTTCATGGGGAGTAGTTTACTTCCTGTTGCTGCTGGCGGATATTTGCCTGATAGCACTGGATGTCCCGGAAGCACGTTATGTTTCGAAGCCTTTACTGATGATCGCGCTGGGTTGCTATTGCTGGTCACAGGTGGGAGCGCTGCAGCTCCGTGCGCGTAATCTTATTTTTATCGCCCTCATTTTTTCCTGGTGGGGCGATGTGCTGCTGCTGTTCGACGAGCTGTTCGTGGAAGGGCTGGCCAGCTTCCTGGCGGCGCATATCCTTTACAGCATCTTCTTCCTGCTGGTGAAACGCAGATCGCCGATGAACGGGAAAGACGCGGTGTCCATGGCGCTGGTGGCCGTGTATGCCACGGGGTTAGTGTGGTTCCTCGCTCCGCACCTCGGCGGGCTTAAACCGGCTGTGGTCGCCTATTCGGTGGTGCTCAGCTTTATGCTGCTGTCGTCTATCGGGGCGTTCGGGCTGAACGGCACGCAGGCGGGGCGGCTTTGTGTATCGGGGGCGGTGCTCTTCGTGTTCTCGGATTCCATGCTGGCCATTGAGAAGTTTTACATGGAATTCCCCGGCGGCAGCGGGCTGGTGATGCTAACCTATGGCTGCGCCCAGTGGATGATCGTGGAGGGAAGCACCCGGTATTTGAAAGTGGAGGCGTGAAAATAATTGCCTAATTTTGGTGCCATATGCATCAGACAGACTTCCTGGTAGTAGGCTCGGGGATTGCAGGGCTCACTTACGCACTGAAAGTGGCCGAACAATGTCCGGATAAAACGGTGACGATCATTACCAAGACCCGCGAGGACGAAACCAATACCAAATACGCACAGGGCGGCGTTGCCGTGGTGAACGACCTGGAGAACGACAGCTTTGAAAAGCACATAGAGGATACCCTCATTGCCGGCGACGGCCTTTGCAATGAAAAGATCGTGGAAATAGTGGTGAAAGAGGGGCCGGACAGGGTCAATGAATTGATTGCCTGGGGCGCTAATTTCGACAAGGAAAAAGACGGCGACCTCTCCCGCGGTAAAGAAGGCGGGCACTCGGAGTTCCGCGTCATCCACCATAAAGACGTGACCGGCCGGGAAATAGAACGCGCCCTGCTGGAAGCCATCCGCGGTAAAAAGAATATCCGGCTGATCACGCACTGCTTCGTGGTAGACCTCATCACCCAGCACCACCTTGGTTATCTCGTTACAAAGTCCACGCTGGACATTGAGTGTTACGGCATCTACGTGCTCAACCTCAAAACGAACAAGATCGAAAAGATACTTTCCCGTGTGACGTTGCTGGCTACCGGCGGCAACGGCCAGGTATACCGCACTACCACCAATCCCGTTATCGCCACCGGCGACGGCGTAGCGATGGTTTACCGCGCCAAGGGCCGCATCGAGAACATGGAGTTCATTCAATTCCATCCCACGGCGCTTTATCAGCCGGGTGAAAACCCTTCCTTCCTGATCACGGAAGCAGTGCGCGGCGACGGCGGCATCCTGCGCAACATCAGCGGGGAAGACTTCATGCATAAATACGACGCGCGCCTCTCGCTCGCCCCGCGCGACATCGTGGCCCGCGCGATAGACAGTGAAATGAAGATCACGGGTACGGAACATGTGTATCTCGATTGCCGGCATATGGACAAAGAGAAGCTCCTTCATCACTTCCCCAACATCTACGAAAAATGCAAATCCATCGGCATCGATATTACAAAAGACATGATCCCCGTTGCACCGGCGGCACATTACAGCTGCGGCGGCATTAAAACGGACGAGTTTGGCCGTACATCGATCCGCCACCTGTATGCCTGCGGCGAATGCGCCAGCACCGGTCTGCACGGCGCCAACCGGCTCGCCTCCAACTCCCTGCTGGAAGCCATGGTGTTCGCACACCGTTGCTACCTGCATGCGGTGGAGATCATCGACACCATTCCATTAGGAGAAAACGTACCGGACTGGCATGCCACCGGCACCAACGCGCCGAAAGAAATGATCCTCATCACGCAAAGCCTCAAGGAACTGAAACAGATCATGAGCGACTACGTGGGCATTGTTCGTACAGACGTGAGGCTGGAGCGCGCCATGCGGCGGCTGGACATCCTGCATGAGGAAACGGAGGCGCTGTACCGGGAAACCGCCGTATCCCCGCAGCTATGTGAACTGCGGAACCTCATCACCGCCGCCTATCTCATCGTGAAAGGCGCCAGCTTCCGCAAGGAAAGCAGGGGCCTGCACTTCAATACCGATTATCCTGACAAGAGCGAGCTGGTGCAGAACATCATCCTGTAACCTGACTAAAAGAGCGAGTGGACCATGTATTATATTCTGTTGGCATTTTGTTACGGCTTTTCCCTGCTTCCCTTATGGCTGCTGTACATCATCAGCGACGGGCTGCGCTTCCTGGTATATAACGTGATCGGCTACCGCCGTAAAGTGGTGATGGATAACCTCAGACAGGCGTTTCCGGAAAAAACGGAGGCCGAATTGCGTGCGCTCGCCAAAAAATATTACCGCAACCTTACGGACATGATGGTGGAGACCATCAAGCTGCTCACCATGAGCAAACGCTCGCTGCAAAAGCGTTTTATCTGCGATCTTTCCGTGCTGCAAAAACTGTACGATGAAGGCCGCAGCTGCCAGCTGCACCTGGGGCATAACTTCAACTGGGAATGGGCGAACCTCTTCTGCATGCAGGGCGTTCAGTTCCCTTTCCTCGTGGTGTTCATGCCTATCAGCAACAAGGCCGTGAACCGGATGTTCCGGCACTTCCGCGAGAAGTTCGGCACAAAGCTGATCCCCGCGAACGATATGCGGAACGGCATGGCGCCCTGGGTAGGCAGGCAATACCTGCTGGCGCTGGTGGCGGACCAGAACCCCGGCAATCCGCGGCGCTGCTACTGGTACCCTTTCCTCAACAAGAAAACTGCTTTTTATAAAGGCCCCGAAATGAGCGCGCGCAGGTATAATATCCCTGTGGTGTTCGCTGACATCCGCAAGATCAAACGCGGCTATTACAAGGCGCAGCTAACGCTGGCTTTCGAAAACCCCGAGCGGGAACCGGAAGGTGCGATCACGGAAGCGTTTGTACGATATCTTGAAAAAAATATCCACGAGCAGCCCGAAGTGTGGGTGTGGAGCCACCGCCGCTGGAAGCATGAATATAAGCCGGAGTACGATGAGCCGGGGCATGGGGAATAAACAAAAGCTTTTCTGTGAGGAGTACTGAATAGCGGCCTGCGCATGTAATAAATCAGAACGGGGCGATCTCATATCAGAGATCGCCCCGTTTTATTTTTCCAATCCCGCCTCAGGCAGAAGGTATCTTCAGCTTCTGGCCCGGATGAATGATATCAGGATTTTTGATCTGGTCCTTATTGGCTTCATAGATCTTCTGCCAGGTAAGGCCCGGATAATTCTTCGCGATCTTGCTCAGGCTGTCGCCTGACTTCACTTCATATTCCTCTTCAGCGCCGGCGGCCACGGAGATGTTCAGCACAACGTCACCGGAACGCATGTCCGGGTCCAGCTTTTCATAAGTGCCCCACAGCTGGTCTTTTACCGCGGTGGAAGGCGCAGTGCCTGTTACGTACAGCACACCGTTCTGTTCCGCAACCTGTAACCCTGTTACACCGTTGCTGTTAGCCTGCTGGATCAGCTCGGCATATTTTTCCTGTAATGCCATGATGTTACTTTTTTAAGGTTAAAATTTGAATGAAAAGCCGGCACTACTGCAGTGTCAGTTTATTGTTCACTTTCTTCGGCTTGATCTCGTTGGCGGCCTGCATGACTTTCTTCAGGTCTGCCCGTTTAATGGTGCCGGTCAATGTTACTTCACCATTGGCAACGGTGGCGGTCACGCCGGTAATGCCCTTGGCCTGGAATGCGGAGTCCACGCTGTTTCGCAGAATGTCGTCAGGGTTGATCACAACGGGAGGCGGCGGGGGCGGCGGCGGGGTCACCATGATGTTGTTGGTAATCGACTTAACGCCTTTTACTCCTTTTGCAGCGTCTTCGGCAGTGGTTTTAGCAGCTTCATCCACCACTTCGCCACTTAATGTGGCTACACCATCCTTCACTTCTGCTATCACGCCGGGCGCTGCAGTAGAAAGTTTGTCGTTCACTTCTTTCTGAACTTTGGCGTCGCTTGGCTTGCAAGCGTAAAAGAATACACCCATCATCAACGCGAGACAGGCGATCAAAAAGGATTTGCGCTGTTTCATAAGTTAAAATTTTAACAGAAGTTAGCAAATCCTGCGCCAAATAACAATTATATTTTCATTTAAATAATTGTTAAGCAATTAGATATAATGAAAGTATTCATTTAATATAAATGAATTAAATCGTATATATTTTATTGATAAACTATATGCGCGTTTATCCGTTAGGGTTATAGGGCATAAAAAAACCGGGATGACGCATCCCGGTTCCTGAAATTTTATGATAAAGTGATCAATTCAGCACATTTTTTTCCTGCACAACCTCCAGTCCTTTCTGATCTTTCATTTTACCGTAGCCGCCATTAACATTTCGCAGGTTATGGATGCCTTCGCGTTTCATGATAGAGCAGGCGATCACGCTGCGGTAGCCGCCCTGGCAATGTACATAGAGGTTATGATTGTCCTCAAAGTCCGCGAGGGAACCAGCGGGATCGGTGAGATCGCTGAGCGTGATGTTCACGGCGCCTTTGATATGGCCATCCGCATACTCCGCGGGCTTGCGCACGTCCACCACCACGAGGTTGGGATCATGCGGCAGGTCCATCGCCAGTTCATCGGGATCTACGGAAATGATCATGTCTATCTTCTCTCCCGCTGCTTTCCAGTTTTCAAAACCTCCTTCCAGGTAGCCTTCCACTTTGTCGAAGCCCACGCGCGCGAGGCGGGTGATGGTTTCCTGTTCCTGTCCAGCGTCGGTGACCAGTACCAGCGGTTTGTTAAACGGCAGCAGGCTGCCGGCCCATTCCGCGAAGCGGCCTTCCAGACCTATGCTGACAGATCCGGGTACAAAACCTTCGGTGAAAACATTGGCGTTCCTGGTATCGAGGATCACGGCGCCCGCTTTCACCTTTGCTTTAAAATCGGGGATGGACAGGGGCTGCAGGCTTCTTTCCATGAGGGTGCCCAGCGCATCATATCCTTCCTTGTTGATCTTTGCATTGATGGGGAAGTATTGCGGCGGCGTGCTCAGCCCTTCGGTCACCTGGCGGATGAAATCTTCGCGGGATTCCGCCAGCAGCGCGTAGTTGGTGCTTTTTTCATCACCGATGGTGCTGTAGGTGTTCGGTCCAAGGTTCTTGCCGCAGGCCGATCCGGGGCCGTGCGCGGGATATACGATCACATGGTCCGGCAGGGTCTTGATCTTTGTATTGAGCGATTCAAACAGGTAAGCAGCCAGCTCTTCCTTGCTCTGGTCGCCGCTGAAAAGATCGGGACGGCCTACATCTCCCACAAACAGCGTGTCGCCGGTGAAGATGGCATGCGGCTCGTTCTTTTCATCGAACAACAGGTAGCAGGTGGATTCAATGGTATGGCCCGGCGTGTGCAGTGCGCGCAGCGTGAGCTTGCCAATTTTGAAATCCTCTCCGTCCGCAGCGATGTGGACCGGGAAGCTGGTGGTAGTATTGGGCCCGTATACGATGGGCGCTTTGGTGGCTGCCGAGAGGTCCAGGTGGCCGGACACAAAGTCCGCGTGAAAATGCGTTTCGAAAATATATTTAATGGTGGCATTCCGCTCACGGGCCAGATCCAGGTATGTCTCTATGTCACGAAGGGGATCGATGACGGCCGCCACACCATCTGACTCGATAAAGTACGCGGCTTCGGACAAGCATCCTGTATACAATTGCTTAATGAACATATGGTTTTTGATTTTGACAAAAATACAAAGAAGTTCAGAAGTGAACGATGACGGTTGTCAATTGGGGGTCAAACATAAAAAAGCCCCGGGGGATGCCCGGGGCTTTCAGTATGGTGCAGGGCCGTCCGGCCCTCGGAATTGAAAAAGACGAGTGGATTAACCAACCAGTTCCTCGACAAATTTAGCCACTTCAGCAATGCGTTGCTTGTTGATCGTGTAGTGGATGAACTTGCCGTCCCGCTCGGTGATCACGATACCCGCGCGCCGCAGGATAGCCAGGTGCTGTGAAGCAACGGATTGCTCCAGACGCAGCTTTACGTAAATCTCCGTCACAGTCATGCGCTTGTGGTCTTCCAGCAGCTTGATCATTTGCTGGCGCAGCTTGTGGTTGATCGCTCTCAACACCATCGCGGCTTTCTTAACGGCAATGTAATCCAATTTGATCTGATCTTTTTCATTGTTGCCTCTAGAAATAATAAGAGTATTAGAAGAGGTCGTTAATAATTGTTTTTCCATCGCAAAATAGTTTTAAAAAAATAATGAAATGACAGGGATCAACGGACAGTAAAACGCGACTATTAGACAATAATCACGGATATTGATTACACAAAATTATAATATCTGTCACAATAAAAAAAATTTCTATACCTTCTTTTTTAATATATCGTGGCGGATATACCGCATTTTTCTGTAATTTGACACTGCCGTGACACAACTGGCCTGTTTTTCAGGCCATCCTGCCTCTTTCAAATATTAACGAATAGAGATACGTAATATGATGCGGCGAAATGCTAAAAATCTGCTAAAAAATTATTGGATGTTACTTTTTGCCGGGGAAGAAAAAGGCTTTGAGATAGTCCGGGGAGAAGTAGGCTACGTCTTTGAAATCCTTGTCTGCAAAAGCTTTTTCGGCAAGGGGCACCATGTGGGCGGCTGACATATGGTATTCGGGGAAACGGGCATTGGGGAAAGAAGCGGCTGACTGCTGCCATTTTGCGGCGCCGTCGCCAAAAAAATAGATGTTTTTTGACGCAATAAAGGGCTGGTAGGAGGTTGGTTCGAGTACCATGGCCTGCGGTGTGAGCAGGGGTTCGAGTTTTGTGTTGTAAACGGCGGTGAACACTTCCATTCGTCTTGCGTCGATCATGGGAACGAGGTAAATATCATCCGGCCGGATCGTGGTTCTTTCATCCGGTTGATTATGCTGCTGCAAGCCTGTTCCCGGTTTTCCATCTACTTGCGGACCTGCATCCGGTCTTTCATCCTCCTTTAAGCGCTGTAACATTCCATTCGCCATCATCTGCAATGTAGATATACCGATCAGCGGCTTGTTCCAGGTATAACAAAGTCCCTTTGCCGTGGCAACGCCCACCCGCAGCCCGGTATAAGACCCCGGCCCCGCGCTCACCGCCACCGCATCCAGCGCTTCCGGCGAAATATGATGACGCTGCATCAGCTCGCGGATAAACAGCGTGACCGTTGCCGCATGATCTTTCTGATCTGCATTTTCCATCGTTTCCAAAACCTCGCCATTGCGGGAAAGACAAACGGAACCGATCGCCGTTGCCGTGTCAATATGAAGGATCAGTGCCAAGCTCTGCTGATTTTTTATTTGCGGTGTATTCTTCCTGCAGCATGGAACATGCGCGATACCGTTCGTTGCCGGTACATGCATGCACGGCCTGCAGTACTTCGTACACGTGGCGGATACCGATCTTCCGGCTCCATTCAAACGGACCGGCGGGATAGTTGGTACCCAGTTTCATGGAAATATCTATATCGTCCCGCGTAGCGGTGCCTTCCGCGGCGGTGAAATAGGCTTCGTTGATGATCATACAAACCACCCGTGGCGTTACGAGGCCGGGCGTTGCGGCGACCGTTTCGTATAGCCATCCGAGTTGTTGCATCAGGGCGTCCAGCTTCGCAAGGTCGGCGGAGGGTGTTGCCGCCACTTCCAGCCGCGGCATCCCCAGGAATCCGGGCAGCCAGTTGCAGCCGTAAACGCCGGGTTGATCGTACACGTTCTTCACCATACATCCCAGCACAGGCACGTCCGGCTGCGCAGCATAAAGCACCAGGCGTTCGGGGTGCTCGTCCAGCGAAAGATCAATAACAAGCTCCGTTCCGGGCACAAAACCCGGGGACCAGATCAGCTCATGCGATCCGAAATCCCTGCTGCTCCGCAGCTCTTCCTGCCGTGACGTTTCTCCTGTAATAAGTATCCGCATGACGTTATTTGATGGCGATCACGGAGATCTCCACGTTCACGCCTTTCGGCAGCGCTGCTACCTGTACCGTTTCGCGGGCGGGGAAGTAACCGGTAAAATATTTACCGTACACTTCATTGATCTGTGAAAAATCATTCATGTCCATAATGAAGATGGTGCTTTTCACCACATCGCTGAAGTCCATTCCCGCTTCTGTAAGAATGTTGCGCAGGTTCTGCATCACCTGGTGCGTTTCCGCAATGATGTCGTCCTTCACCAGTTGCCCCGTTTCGGCATTCAACGCAATTTGTCCGGATACGAAAAGCATGCTTCCGGCTTTAACGGCCTGGTTATACGGACCAATGGGCGCGGGCGCGCTGTTTGTATTAATGACCAGTTTTTCCATATAGCGCAAAAATAAGGTTTTAGCGTTGGCAATAACGTGTTGCATCAGATATTCAAAAAGCTTATATTAGCATTCTGACGTTATTTGAAAAACCATCTTGCAACATCATCTTTCGATTATGTATGTCAAAACCCTGAATGGTCTTTCGCTGAACGGAGCATGGCAAATGCAGCTCCGGCTTTATGCCGGGTGGATGGCCTGCGCCGCGCTGGCGTTTCTTTTTATGGGGCACAGCCTCCTGCAATATCCCGGCCTTTTACTAACGATCCATCTGCTGAGCGGCACCGCGGTGATCCTTTACGCGCTTGTTGTGAAAAAAGAGAACTTCCGCTTTGTACCGCAGATCCACGTAACGGCGCAAACAATGGCGCTGGCCTTTCTGATGGGGCTTTCGCTGATCGTGCTGAAAGATGCGGTGACGCAGTGGCTGCCGCTGCCCTACTGGCCGGAAGTATCCTTCACGGCGGTGGACACGGGCTCCCTGTACCGCATTGCCGGTTCGGTGATGCTCGCCGCGTTCATGGAGGAGATATTGTTCCGGGGGATCATCATGGAAGCCCTGCTGCAACGCTATTCCGGGAGGATCGCCCTGTTGCAGAGCTCCCTGCTTTTCATGCTGGCGCACCCCGATCCTTCGCAGATGCCGGGCGCTTTCCTGCTCGGATTGCTGACCGGCTATTTCTACCTGCGGCAGCGCGACCTGTGCATGTGTTTCTTCATCCACCTTACCACCAACGTGGTCACCGCCATTATGATGCTGAACAGTTCGCTGTTCTTCAGCACCATGGAGCCGCAGTTCTATTACGGCCTGCTCATTGCGGGCGTGCTGGTGCTGTGCACAGGGTATTTCCTGTTGAAGAAATTTACCGTGCTACTTACCAAATAAGAGCTTGGCGAGCTTCGCATCGTGACCGTACACATCGTCGCGGAAGTTCAGCTGGCCGTTGCTGTTCACCCATGCGGTGAAGTACCCGATGAACACGGGTATCTTTTCTTTCAGCGTTACATACTTTTCCTTGCTGGCATTCATCGCCTGGTCGATCTTCTTTTCCGTCCAGCTGGAATCGTTGCGCAGCAGCCATTGTGCAAGGCGCTTCGGCTCCTGTACGCGGATGCAGCCATGGCTGAAAGTGCGTTTGGTTTCAGTGAAGAGGCCGCGGGACGGCGTGTCGTGCAGATAAATATTGTATTCGTTCGGGAAGAGGAATTTCACTTTACCGAGGGAATTGGCGCCGCCGGGTTTCTGCCGCACGATATACGGGAAGTTGGAGCCTTTGTACTGATTCCAGTTGATCGATCCGGGGGAGATGACCTTGCCGCTGGCGCCCACCACTTCCATATTATGACGGGAGAGGTAAGACGCGCCGCTGCGCCGGATGCCGGGCAGCACTTCATTGCCGAGTATGCCGGGGGGCACGTTCCAGTATGGACTGAACACCACGTATTTCATTTCGCGGCTGAAGATCACCGTGCTGGCGCCGGGCGTGCCCACCACCACGTTGCAGGACCATGCCAGCTTGCCGCCTTCGTACACGTGCATTTTGAACTCGGGAATATTCACGAGGATATAGTCCGTGGATACTTCCACCGGCACCCAGCGCAGGCGCTCCATATTGAGCAGCAGCTGGTGCATGTAATGTTCTAGGGGACGGTTGAGCGCATCCAGTGTTTGCTGGCGGATTACACCGTCCACTTTATGCCCCATACGGTACTGATATTTCCTCAATGCGGAATCCAGCAGGGGCGTGAACAGGAAAGTGGTGTCTTTTTCTTTCAGGTCTCCCAGCAGCTGCAGCCGCGTTTTCACGCCGGCGATCACCGCCGAGGAGTCGCCGCTTTTAAAGGTGACGGTTTTCTTTTCGATCTTCAGGGAGTCCCAGCGGGGATGGGATTTCACCAGCGTAGCCATTTTCTGCAGCTCGTCCCGCAGCAGCTTGTATTGCCGGTTCACGGGCTCTTCCACGGAGAGCACTTTCTTCGGATTGGCGATGATCGTGTCCAGCACGCTGTTCACATCGATCTTTTTCCGCGGGATGTACCATTCCAGGTCGCGCGCCGAGTCGCTGGTCATGCCGCCCCATACCTTGTTCGCATATACGAAAAACTGCCCGGTGAGGGTCAGCTCGGTGGTAGCCACCACAGGATCATTGCGGTTCACGTTGGCGCCGCGCAGGGCCATGGTGTCGTACAGGGATTGCAGCTTGCTTTTTTCCAGGGAGCTGTCTACGCTGATGCCGTCGTTCACATCGCTGCGCATCATATTGATAAGGCCGCCGGCCTGTTCGGTAATGCCTTCCTCGTTGATCCAGGCGAAGTGATAGCCGCGTTTGCGGTAAAATTCCCGCATCTGTTCGCCATATTGGGCGTATTCAGCGTGCTTTTGCAGGAATTCTCCCACCTTGTTACTGTCCAGCGGAATATTGATGTATTCCTGTTTGGTATAATGGCTCGTATCGCGGAGCACGGGTTGTTTACCGGATCTTCCGCCTTGGCGGCAGGCGGCTAATAAAACAACGGCGGCCAGTAACAGGTGTAGTTTCTTCATAAAGGCGAATGTTTTTCCCAAGAGGATAACAATAATATGTTCAGTATGTTGTGTTTCAATGATATCAACAATCATGCAAATGTAAATTATGCGGAACAATTCAGCAGGCGGCGGCTTCGCCCGGCTTCAACACATCCGTATTTGCATCAACAAAAAAGGAACAGACAGGCGCTGTTCCTTTTTTAAATATTTTCTGTTGTGTAATGTAACCTTATAGTTTGATCTCTTCGTCGTTTGCGTCAAAAAACCGGTATTCTGTGAGGTGGTAGTTGGAGTCCGCCCGCAGCTTGATCCACTTTTTGTACTTGAAGTACCACTGCCACTGCCGCGATCTGAGGAACCATCCTTTTGTCAGGTATGAGTGGAGGATGGGGTGGATGCGGATGGTGAGGCCCTTGTGCTGGTGGTTGAGCAGGTAGAGCAGGTTCTTTTCGATGTCTTCCACAATGAGCATGGAAGCGCCGATCTTGCCGGTGCCTTTGCAGGCGGGACAATCTTCCGCAACGGAGATGGTGATCTCGGGTTTCACACGCTGGCGCGTGATCTGCATCAGGCCGAACTTGGAGATGGGCAGGATGGTGTGTTTGGCCCGGTCCTGCGCCATGAATTTCTCCATGGCCTCGTATACGTTCTTTTTGTTTTCGGGCAGTTTCATATCGATGAAATCGATGATGATGATGCCACCCAGATCGCGGAGCCTTAACTGGCGCGCGATTTCGGCCGCGGCCTCGAGGTTGGAGGCCAGGGCGTTCTGTTCCTGGTTGTTGCTGGAGCTTTTGTAGCCGCTGTTCACGTCTATCACGTGCAGGGCTTCGGTAGCTTCAATAATGAGGTACACCCCACTGTCCAGGTTCACCGTTTTCCCGAAGGAAGCCTTCACCTGGCGGGTGATGCCAAAATGATCGAAGATGGGGGCGCCGTTGTGGTAGTAGGTCACAATGTCCTGCTTCTCGGGCGCAATCTTCTGGATATATGTTTTGGTATCGGTGTAGATGTTCTTGTCGTTGATCACGATGCGGTTGAAGCTCTCGTTCAGCAGGTCGCGGAGGATACTGGTGGTCTTTGTCTGCTCACTGAGTATCTTTTGCGGGGCCTGGGAGTTGCGCAGGTTTTCCTGGATGGTCTTCCAGGTGTTCACGAGCGTGGTGAGGTCTTCATGCAGCTCCGCGGTTTTCTTTCCTTCCGCGGCGGTGCGTACGATCACGCCGAAGTTATGCGGCTTGATGGCTTCCACGATCTTCTGCAGGCGTTTTCTTTCTTCTGAAGAGTGGATCTTTTTGGAAACCGCTACCACGTTGTTGAACGGGGTGATCACGATAAACCTGCCGGGCAGCGATATTTCACAGCTCAGGCGGGGGCCTTTCGACGAGATGGGCTCTTTGAGGATCTGTACGAGGATGTTGGGTTTGCCGCCCAGCACTTCGGTGATCTTGCCTGTTTTGATGATCTCCGGTTCATTCTTGAACTTGGCAAAGTCGAACGTTTCGGATTTATCGGTGATGGCCTGTTGGGTGAATTTGAGGATGGAGCGGATGTAAGGGCTCAGGTCGGTATAATGCAGGAATGCGTCCTTTTCAAAACCGACATCTACGAAGGCTGCGTTCAGCCCGGGGATGAGCTTTTTTACCTTGCCCAAATAAAGATCCCCCACTGCAAAATTGGGGTTACCGCTTTCGTGGTGCAGCTCGACCAATTTTTTATCTTCCAGCAATGCAATTTCAACACCGGATGGTGCGGCATTTATAATCAATTCCTTATTCAAGCGTCAAAATTTTATCCATAAATACTTCACTTTAATGCTTCCTCCTGCTAAAGAACAGGGTACAGCATGCCCAAATGATTTACCGGTACGGGAAGGGACCGGCTTCACTACGAGATGACGAGGATTGCAAAGGGTTCAGTGATATACAGGTAAAGTACGGATTATATGGGCCGACCTACGAAAACGACCTGCATGACTTCAGCAATTTAATGATTATCGCTAAAACCATGCAGGATTACAAAAAAAATTTATCTGGTCTGCCGTTCCTTCAACTTATACCTGAACAGTATAAATGGCGGGGAAACAGAAGCAATTATTTCTTGCCTTTCTTATGACGATTCTTTCTCAGCCTTTTTTTCCGTTTGTGGGTTGCTATTTTATGTCTCTTTCTTTTCTTTCCGCAGGGCATGCTAAAAAAATTTTTAATGTTTTAAAATGTATTATTGAATGCTTTTAATGTACTCATCGATCTCTGCCGCCAGGGAAGGGTCTTTAATGAGCTTGCGGCACTGCCGGAGCAGGTCTACCGCTTTGTCTTTCTCACCCTTGTTCTGATAAGCTACGGCCAGCAGGAACAATGCTTTTGGTTCGTCGGGACGGCTTTTCAGCACCGTTTCCATTCTTTCGATCGCTTTATCGAACTGTCCGGAGGTAATGCTGAAATTCGCCAATGTAAGCTGCGCGTCCAGGAAATCAGGGTTCCTTTCCGCCACATCCCTTAACATTGCGATCCCTTTCATGGGCTCATTGGTATTGCTGACCAACAGGGAACCCAGCTTTATTTTCAGTGTGTCATTGTTTGGTTGCAGCGCGATAGCCTTATCCAGCAATTCCATGGCGTTGTTCGCCTCCCACATTCTTACGCCCGCGTCCTGGGTGTGCGAGAGATGGTCTAAAAATAAATTGGCTGCAAAGGTGAGGCTTTTTCCGGAATTTTCCAACTTAGCGGCTTCAGCGAGGTAATATGCCGCTACGGGCAGCTCGTTCAGGCTGTCCCAAAGGGTGTAAAGTTGCATGTAGGCGGTGATCTGCTGGGATTTCACATCGCCCCGCACGACGGTATTTTCGAGACCGGTGATCTCGGCCAGCTTTTCTGCCGGCACTCTTTCTTTCGCTTTCTGCAGTAAATCCTTAAAATCCGCTACAGCAGCCTGGCCCTGCGGCATAGCGCCACCAGAAGCATGTGCATGATCATGCTCTTGCACCTTTGGCGTGATACGGCCAAATGCGTACAGTACCGTTACAGCAGCAACAGCAAGGCCAATGAGGAGTAGTTGATTTCTTCGCATCCTAAAAAATGTTAGGATGCAAATCTAAGAACTTTTAAGCTTCTTTACTTCGGCAACAAACTCTTTAGATGGCTTAAATGCAGGAATGTAGTGCTCTGGGATTTCCACAGCAACATTCTTTTTGATGTTCCGGCCAATCTTGGCTGCACGTTTCTTGGTAATGAAGCTGCCAAATCCGCGAATGTAGATATGCTCGCCATTTGCCAACGCTTCCTTTACCTCCTTGAACATGGCTTCGAGTGTTACTAACACATCTACTTTCGGAATGCCGGTTTTTTCAGCAATGTTGTTAATCAAATCAGCTTTTCTCATAATGAAGCGGAGGATTACTTGTTTTCAAAGTTATTAAAAAAATTTTAATTGCTGAATTTTCAAGCAAATAAAATTTATCTTTTTTTATTATGGATAGCAGCCGCTAAAAATACGTTTATTTGTGCTCCCGGAGCAGGCATAATCCGCTCTAATCCAGTACTAACGAAGACTTCGGGAACACGAATATATAAAAAAATAGCAACATATATAAATTATTTTGGGCAAATGACCGATACAAAGAGATTTTTTACGGACTGTCTCCTTACCTGGAACCGCCTCCATAACAGCCGCAGCATGCCCTGGAAAGGTGAAAAAAATCCCTATAAGATCTGGTTATCAGAGATCATCCTGCAGCAAACCCGCGTAGAACAGGGCTGGCCTTATTATGAACGCTTTATAACAAATTACCCGGTGGTGGAAAAGCTCGCGGCGGCTCCGGAAGAAGAAGTATTCCGCCTCTGGCAGGGCCTCGGATACTACGCCCGCTGCAAGAACATGCTGGCCGCGGCGCGGGAGATCGCCGGCAAACATAAAGGCGCGTTCCCAAATACATACGAAGGCATCACTTCCCTGAAAGGCGTAGGCGCCTACACGGCAGCTGCCATCGCCTCCTTCGCCTTCAACCTCCCGCATGCCGTGCTGGACGGCAACGTGTACCGCGTGCTGGCCCGCTTCTTCGGGATCGATACGCCTACGGATACGACCGCCGGCAAGAAACTCTTCACACAGCTGGCGCAGGAAGTGCTGGCCAAAGACCAGCCGGCGACCTATAACCAGGCCATCATGGATTTCGGCGCGGTGGTCTGCAAGCCGCAGCAGCCGCTTTGCACAGCATGCCCCCTCGCCTCCCGCTGCGAGGCCCATCAAAAGGGATTGACGGACCTGGTGCCGGTGAAATCCAAAAAGCTGGTCATCAAAAAAAGATTCTTTCACTACCTGCTCCTGGAACAGCAGGACCACGTGTACATCCGCAAGCGCACCGAAAAAGATATCTGGCAGAACCTCCATGAATTCATTCTCCTGGAAACACCCGCGCCCGCCAATGATACAGACCTTCTCCAATCCCCCGCATGCCGCCGCCTCCTGGGGAAACACCGCTACAGGATCGTCGGTTCCACTGCGGAAATAAAGCAGCAGCTGACGCATCAGACCATTCACGCCCGCTTCATCCGGCTTTCCGTAGGCGCCGCTTTCCCGGCGCCGGACGGCTTTCAGCCCGTTGCAACCACCCAGTTGAAAAAGTACGCCTTCCCCAAGATCATTGTTGACTACCTCCAGCGGTAAACGGGCATGCTTTTAGCAAGATTGTCACAAAGAGCGCATTGGCAAGGCGTTAGCGGCCAATGCGAACGGCAAAAATTCTATTCGTTGATTTGAAAAAAGCATTAACTTTAGAAAGGTTGACCGTAGAGAAGAATTATTAATAGGACAGATTAAAACCTACAATTATGAGAGGTGTTAATAAAGTAATCCTGATTGGCAATCTTGGCAGAGACCCCGATGTTCAATTCCTGGAAGGCAATATCGCCGTGGCCAAATTCTCCCTGGCCACAACAGAAACTTTTAAAGACCGTGCCGGCAAACTGATCTCACAAACAGAATGGCATACCGTTGTGCTATGGAGGGGACTGGCCGAACTTGCCCAAAAATACCTCCATAAAGGCAGCCTTGTTTACATCGAAGGACGCCTGCGTACGCGCAGCTGGGAAGATAAAGAAGGCAATAAAAAATTCGCTACCGAAGTGGTAGGCGATAACCTTGTTATGCTCGACAAACGGATGGACGTTAACAACGGAGACCACCCGGCCGCACATCACCACAGCGGCGGACAAGGCTCCGGATCACACGGCGAAGGATACACAGGCGTCGAAATACCGCCCATGAGCGAACCCGCGGATGACCTGCCCTTCTGACCCATCAAATTAAGTTTTTACATACTATCTTCCGTAACGGTACATTCTTTATATTTGCATGCGGGAAAGCGATTCAATCATTCAAGACCTGAATTACTTTCCCATTATTTTTGACCAAAGCTTAAATATCTTGGCTTACCTATCGGCTAGCATTTTACCATTCAAGAGTGTTTTGTTACAAGATCTGGCGGCACCTGCGCCCAACGTGGTCGTGTTTTTGCTGGTCATATTCACATTGCTGCTGCTGACCTTCATTGTTTCCGGCGCCGAAGTGGCGTTCTTTTCCCTCAATTACAAGGACCTGAACGTGCTGAAAACCCGGCAGAGCAACGCCGGCAGAATGATCACCCGCCTGCTCGAAAAACCCAAATCATTGCTGGCATCCCTCCAGATCGCCAACATCCTGTTCAACATCGCTTTCATCTTCATTACCAACTACCTGATAGCGCAGGTGGAATCGCTGCGGGATTGGGAGTTCCTTTCCTTCATCGTGCGCATTGCCATCATCACCCTGGTACTGCTGTTCTTCGGGCAGATACTGCCGAGGGTATGGGCCACGCAGCACAACATGCGCTTTGCCACCTACTTCGCCTGGTTCGTGCATATCATTCACGCCACGCTGGAACCCGTCAGTAATTTCTTTGTGAGCATGAGCGAAGGCATTGAAGCGCGGCTTTTCCACCGCAGCACGCGCCCCATCAACTACCACGAGATCGATGAAGTGATCGAAATGAGCGTGGAGCCGGGCGCCTCACAGGAAGAAAAGAACATCGTCCGCGGCATCCTCAAATTCGGCAACATCGCCGTAAAGCAGATCCAGCGCACACGGCTGGACGTAAGCGGCCTCGAATACGACATGCCCTTCCGCGAGGTCATCAAAACCGTAGCCGATCTCCACTACTCCCGCCTGCCGGTGTACAAAAACAATCTGGATACCATTGTAGGCGTTGTACATACCAAAGACCTGCTGCAGCATCTCAACAAACAGGACAACTTCGACTGGCATGAAGTGCTGCGCCAGCCGTTCTTCGTGCACGAGCACAAACTCATCGAAGACCTGCTCAATGAATTCCAGACCCGCCATATGCACTTCGCCGTGGTGGTAGACGAGTTTGGCGGCACTTCCGGCATTGTTACGCTGGAAGACATCATGGAAGAAGTGATCGGGGATATCAAGGACGAGTTTGATGAAGAGGAATTCAATTTTTCAAAAGTCAATGATCATACCTACGTGTTTGAAGGCAAGACCATGCTGAATGACGTTTGCCGCATCATGAACATTGCGCCGGATACTTTCGAAGCCGTCAAAGGCGAAAGCGATTCCCTCGGCGGACTGATCCTCGAGCTTTCCGGGAAGTTTCCCGAAGAGAACAGCGTGCTCAGCTATGAGCAATATGATTTCACCATCCTCGAGGTGACGAAGATGCGCATCCAGAAAGTGCAGGTGAGCTTCAAACCCGGAACGGAAACTGAATGAGCGAGTTGTGAACAAAGTAATTTACATTTTCATCGCGGCCCTGCTGCCCGCCCTTACCGCCTGCCAGCAGCAAAGCTTCACGCCCAAGCCACGCGGGTATTTCAGGATCGATCTTCCTGAAAAGCAATACCGCCTCTTCGACGAGCCCGGCTACCCCTACTCCTTCGAATATCCCGTTTACGCCAACATCGTGAAAGACACGCTCTTCTTCGATGCAAAGGCCGAAAATCCCTGGTGGATCAACGTGGATTTCCCCGAACTGAACGGAAAGATCTATATGAGCTATAAAGCCATCGGCGCGCAAAATTCGCTGGACAACCTCGTCCGCGATGCGTTCAAGCTCACTTACAAGCATACCGCCAAAGCGGAATCCATCGAGGAAAGCGACATCAATACCACCAACCATGCCCACGGGCTGTTCTACGAAGTAGGCGGTAACGCCGCTTCCGCAAAGCAGTTCTTTGTAACGGATTCCACCCGCCATTTTTTGCGCGGAGCGTTGTATTTTTACGCACCGCCCAATGCGGATTCATTGGCGCCGATGCACAAATTCCTGGAGGAAGACATGTGGCATATGGTGGAAACGCTGAAATGGAAAGCTAACTGAGAGAACGATGATAGTGATAGATGATAAATACATCAGTGACGAGGTGGTGGAGAAAAACTTCGTATGCAACCTCACGGCCTGCAAGGGCGCCTGCTGCGTGGCGGGAGATTGCGGCGCGCCGCTGGAAGAAGCGGAACTGAAAATACTGAAAAAGATCTACCCGAAGATCAAACCGTACCTGCGCGAAGAAGGCATCCGGGAAATAGAGCAAACCGGCCTGCACACGTGGGACGATGAGCACGGCCATGTAACGCCGATCGTGAACGGCGCCATCTGCGCCTACGCTACCATCGATGAAGGCGGCCATGTGGGCTGCGGCATCGAAAAGGCTTATAAGGACGGCGTGGTGGATTTCAAAAAACCCATCTCCTGCCACCTCTACCCCATCCGCATCACAAAGTACGAGAGCTTCGACGCGGTGAACTACGATAAATGGAGCATCTGCAAGCCCGCCTGCAAACTGGGGAATCAGCTGCAGGTACCGGTTTACAAATTTCTGCAGGAAGCCATTACCCGCAAGTATGGCGCGGAGTTCTACGAGGTGCTGGACAAAATAGCGCAAAAGCAGTACAGTGCAGGATAACAGCGGATCACTTTTTGACTATCTTTACAGACATGAATAAGACGGCAAGCACCTTTCTTTCCGAAAGTGAAATAAAAGCGGCTGATCTCGGTCACCGCAATACGATCAACTTCAACATCGGCAAATACAACGCCGCGGTAAAAAACGGCAAGCTGCAGTTCGCCGAGCTGCCCACCGCGCGTGAGCGGGCGAAGAACGTGAAGTGGAAGGCGATCGAGAACCTGGACAAACACCTGGAAGATTTCGAGATGAACTTCATGAAAAGAGGTGGAAAGGTGATCTGGGCCGAGAACGCGGAACAGGCGCGGGAAGAGATACTCGCCATCTGTAAAGCGAAAAACTGCAAGACCGTTGTGAAGAGCAAATCGATGGCCACCGAAGAGATCCATCTCAACGATTTCCTTCAGAAAAACAATATCGAGAGCGTGGAAACGGACCTCGGCGAATACATCCAGCAGCTGGACGATGAGCCGCCCTACCACATTGTAACCCCGGCCATGCATAAAAGCAAGGAGCAGATCGCGCAGCTCTTCCACGAAAAGCTCGGCAGCGACCCTTCCTTCAACCCGGAACAGCTCACGCTCGTAGCCCGCGACAAGCTCCGCCAGAAGTACCTGGACGCGGAAGTGGGCATCACCGGCGCCAATTTTATCATTGCGGACATCGGCGGCATTGCGGTGACCGAAAATGAAGGCAACGCCAGGCTGAGCACCTCCTTTCCAAAAACGCACATCGTGCTGGTGGGCATTGAGAAAGTGCTGCCTTCCATCAACGACCTGGCTTTGTTCTGGCCGCTGCTGGCGACTTACGGCACCGGCCAGCAGATCACCTCCTACAACACCATCCTCTCCGGCCCGCGCCAGGAAGGTGAAATAGACGGACCGGAAGAAATGTACGTGATCTTCATGGACAACGGCCGCACCAACATCCTGAAAGACGAAGTGGCCCGCGAAAGCCTGTACTGCATCCGCTGCGGCTCCTGCCTGAACGCCTGTCCCGTTTACAAGAACATCGGCGGGCATACTTACAAGACCACTTACAGCGGTCCCATCGGCGCGGTGATCACGCCTCACCTGCAGGGTATCGAAAAATACATGCACCTGAGCTTCGCCTCTTCCCTTTGCGGTAACTGCACGGAGGTTTGCCCGGTACGTATCAACCTGCACGAACTGCTGCTGCATAACCGCCAC
Organism: Chitinophaga cymbidii; assembly: GCF_007992715.1. Lineage (GTDB taxonomy): Bacteria > Bacteroidota > Bacteroidia > Chitinophagales > Chitinophagaceae > Chitinophaga > Chitinophaga cymbidii. The sequence continues at coordinate 1,946,308 of NZ_BKAU01000001.1, read as the reverse complement.
AAGGCCGTGGAGGAGCATCATACTTCCGGCGGTGAAAAGATCGGCTGGTATGGCTGGAAGCAGGCTTGTTTGAGCCGCAGGATGATGAACCTGGTAGGCGGGAAAACGAAGAACCTGGTGATCGGGAAATTGTTCGGAAGAGCATGGGGGGATGATCGCGCGCTGCCGGTATTTGCGCCGAAGTCTTTCAACCAGCTGTGGAAGGAAAGGAATAAATAAGTTTGATCAGGATATTCAGGGAAGGCGTTCTTTAAGAGGATGCCTTTTTTTATGGTCGTTGCTGTATAACGATGGGCACCTTCACCTCCGCGGTCCCGCGCCTTTTGCCGGCGGCAGGCTTCCACTTCGGGCCTTCTTTAACGATGTTGATGGCCGCCTTGTCCGCTTCCCGGCTCAGGCTCCGGATGACCCTGAAATTCCGCAGCGTGCTGTCCGGCATAACGGTAAAGGATATATGTACTTCTCCGGAAACCGGTGTTATATTCCCTTCTACCGGTATTATTTTCTTTGATTGCAGGTAAGCCTGATACGCATCTTCTCCGATTGCCGGCGATGGGGGGATGACGGGCTTTTTCGCTTTGCCGCCATATCCTACCACCACTACGTCGTTCAGGGCGGCGTCATTTGCGGGCAGCGCAACGTTTACCTTGCTGGTGTTCTGCGCAACCGTCACATTTTTCCGCTCATATCCTATATAAGAAAAGGCGAGGTTCACTTTTTCCTTTTTGTCCACCTGCAATGCAAATCCGCCGGCTGTATCCGTTATCACGCCGCGGTTGGTGCCGCTGAGAGATACAATTACGCCGGGGAGCCTGCTTCCCGTTTTTTCATCGATCACCACGCCGCTGATCAGGCGAACGTTTTCATCTGTATGGGCGTTGGAATATTTCGAGGGTTCGCCGGAAATGTATCCTTCCACTTTTTCGCCTTCTTTGGCGATCAGTTGCTGGCTGTCCCGCACCGATGATATGCCGCGGATCATGATGGTATCTATCTTTCGGGGTTGCTTTGCCATGACGGATGGAGCAGCGTTTGCGCGGGCGATGTCTGCTGCGGCTTCCTGCCGGGCAGTGTTTACGCGGGCGGCTTTCGCTGCTTCCTGTTGCCGGGCAGCGTTTGCGCGAGCAAGGTCAGCTGCTTCCTGTTGCCGGGCCGTGTTTAGGCCGGCGAGGTCAGCCGCCTCCTGTTTTTCGTCTGTTCTGACGGGAGCAGGCGGTGGTGTTTTCTTAGCGGCGGCCTGTTTTTTAGCGGCGCTTTGTTCCGGTTGCTGTTCAGACGCCTGCGCTAAATCCGGTGCCGTTGTTTGCGTTGGCTGGTGCGCCGGGGTTTGCTCGCCGGGCGGCATCGGCCGTGGAACGGCTGTATCTTTTTCTTCCGCCCGCGTTACAGCCGTATCCTCCTTCTTCAGCGGATCGGCCTGCACAATGTCCACATCCTTCCGTCCCGTCCTGTTCATCAACATAACAGCCGTAATGCATAACAGTATCAGTACGGAAGCCGCGGCCAGCCAGCGGTATTCCATTTTCCGCAGGATGCCGCCGGATTTCGGTGGCTGCACCCGTTTTTCCAACCTGCTTTGCAGGTCGGCCAAAGCGGGGCGCTGATCGGCATTTTGACGGGCATATCCTTCCAGCGCTTCCGCCAGGAAGGGATCGTCCAGCGCCTGCCTTTCAATGGCATGCATGGTCCGGTCATCCAGTTTTCCCTCGAGGTACTGGCGGATGAGCGCGGCGGTGATATGTAATTTATTATCAGCCATTAATTTTTCTCCATGCAGATCTTCAGATTCCGTTTACCGTTCTGAATATAACTTTTTACTTTATTCATTTCGTATCCCGTAATATCCGCCACCTCGCGGTAGCTTTTTTCCTGCAGGTAGAACAGGTCTACGCTGCGTTTTTGCTCCTCCGGCAGGATATCCAGGCATTTTTCCATGGCCTGGAGGTTGTTTTCCAGGCTGAATCCGTTATCAGGATGATTATTTTCGCCGGTTTCCATAAATACGTGCTCGTCAATGGAAACGGTCCTGCCTTTGGTGGCCCGGATCTTCATCAGGCAATGGTTCCGGCTCAGCACGTGAAGCCAGCCCCGGAAATTTTGTATCTCATGCTGTTTCACTTTGCCGATCAGCTCTTCAAAAATGTGCATGACGGCGTCTTTGGCGGATTCTTCGTCGAGGTACTTGAGGCAGACGCCATACACGAGGTCCATATACCGTTCATACAACGCTGCCAGGAACTCCAATTGGCCGGTTTCTTTGTAGCTCCGGACCAGTTCGGCGTCATCGGCATCCTTCATCATATGTTGCTGCAGGAAAGGCATCTGTGTTGGCAATACTACATAAAAAAAGGCTGTCTTTCAACAGCCTTTCCTATATGCTATGGAACCATTTTTTAGTGACGGAAGTGGCGCATGCCGGTGATCACCATCACCATACCGTTTTCTTTACAGTAGTTGATGGAATCATTGTCGCGGATAGAGCCACCGGGCTGGATTACAGCGTTAATACCCTGCTCATGCGCGATGCGTACGCAATCGTCGAAGGGGAAGAATGCGTCGGAGGCCATGACAGCGCCTTTCAGGCTGAAATCAAACTGATGCGCCTTTTCTATGGCGTGGCGCAGCGCATCGATGCGGGAGGTCTGGCCACAGCCTTTACCTACCAGCTGCTGGTCTTTCACCAGTGCGATAGCATTGGATTTCAGGTGCTTGCAAACGATGTTGGCAAATTCCAGGTCCGCTTTCTGGGCGGCGGTGGCGGGTTGCGCTCCGGTATCGTTCCAGGTATCGAAGCTGCCGTTGTCGTTATCCTGCACCAGTACGCCGTTCAGCACGTTCTTGAACATCTGCGGCGTTTTCACCGGTTGTTTCTGCAGCAGCAGGATGCGGTTTTTCTTTGCCTGGAGGATTTCCAGCGCCGCGGGTTCAAATGCGGGCGCGATCAGTATTTCGAAGAATATTTCGTTGATGGCTTTAGCTGTTTCGGCATCTACGGGCTTGTTGCAGGCCAGTACGCCGCCAAAGGCGCTTTCCTTGTCGCCGGCCAGTGCGGCTTCCCATGCAGCGGCCAGTGTGGGCCTGCTGGCAATGCCGCAAACGTTGGTATGCTTGATAACGGCGAAAGTAGTTTCGGTGAACTCAGCGATCAGCTGTACGGCGGCATCTACGTCTACCAGGTTGTTGTAGGAAAGCTCCTTGCCATGCAGCTTGTCGAATATCTCATCGAGGTTGCCGTAGAAAACTCCCTTCTGGTGGGGGTTTTCGCCGTAGCGGAGTACCTGGCCGGGGTGCGCGGACAGCTGGAAGTTGTTTTTTTCTTCGTCGCGCATCCACCAGCCGGCGATAGCCACATCATAGTGGGCGCACACTTCGAAAGCTTTTGCGGCGAACTTGCGGCGCTGTTCCAGGGTGGTGGAGCCGTTGCCATCTACCAGTGCTTTCTCCAGGTCCGCATACTGGTTTTTGGACGCCACGATCACCACGTCTTTATAATTCTTGCCGGCCGCGCGGATCAGGGAAACGCCGCCGATGTCGATCTTTTCTATGATGGACTGCTCTTCGCTGGTGCTTTTTACGGTTTCCTCGAAGGGATAGAGGTCTACTATCACCAGGTCTATTTCAGGTATCTCGTATTGTTTCAGCTGTTCCAGGTCCTGGGGGTTCTCACGGCGCGCGAGGATACCGCCGAACACTTTAGGGTGGAGGGTTTTCACCCGTCCGCCGAGGATTGAAGGGTAAGCAGTCAGATCTTCCACGGCTACACATTTCACGCCAAGGTCTTCAATAAATTTCTGCGTACCACCGGTGGAATAAATGGTCACGCCCTGCTGGCCCAATGTTTTAACGATATTCTCCAGGTTATCTTTATAGAATACGGAGATCAAAGCCGATTTGATTTGCTTCTGCATGCAACAATTATAATTAGAGATTTATAACAAAGGCCCCTTCATCCGGAACCGAAAAGCAGCGCAAAGGTAGTTCGTTACAAGCATTTTTCCACTTCCGGATGAGGAAAGCTGCGTTGGAAGCGTCAAAAATTATTACGTCGTATATAAAAAAATCGTGCAAACGACTGATATCGACCTTTGAATTGTGTGATAATAAAATATAATTTATCCGCATGGGACGGAGGGGTGATCTTTTAGGCAGCGGCTGGGTCAGGCGGAGCAGAGTTTTGTTGCCAAAGGAGATCAATTCACTGGGATGGCTATACGAAGTGGAGTTGATCTCATGGTAAAGGACGGGTACACGGTTTTTGTTAACGGAAGGCCGGTAGGATGCATTAGCGGCCTGGCCGGAAAGGTATCTAATGCTTTGATGAGCTGGCGATAGCTGCTCCCTGGCAGCCGTTTGTATAACGGAAGAATGTCTTACCCGGTAAAACGCGGCGGCAGCCTCCGTCTGCCGCTGCAATAAATGCAGGCTGTCCGCATACAACCTGCTTGTTTGCCCGCTTACACATTCAACAGCCGTCAGGCGCGGTGCATTATAGACAATAATCCGCTGCTGCTGTTTCGCTGAAATCCGCACGGATGCCAGCCACCCGGCAAAGACCGAACTGATCCCGAGCAGCCAGTAACAGCCGGCCTTCCATTTTGCCAGCAGCCAGGCGCACAAGGCTATCGTCATTCCATACAGACAAATCGTTTGCACCAGGTCGATATAAATCTGGCTGGTTACCGCGCCGGGAATGCGATCGATCCACTGAATGAGGGTGTTCATCGCCATAATCCCCCATTCCGTCAACTTGCCCAACCAGCCCGCGATCAACGGCCAGGCGGCAAAACACATCAGCAATATTTCGGCATACAACAATATCGTGGAAAGCGGTACGGCAATGACATTTGCCAGCAGAAAAAGATTGGGGAACTGATGAAAATAATAAAGACAAACGGGCCATGTGAAAACCTGTGCCGCCAGTGAAACAGCGATCATCTGCCAGAGCTTGTCCAGCCATTTGTTTTTGATCATCCACCAGTCATACACCGGCCGGTAACAAAGGACGATGCCCGCCACGGCGAGGAAAGACAGCTGGAAACCCGCGTCCAGCAGGAAGTAGGGATTATAGCAAAGCAGGAGAAAAGCCGCTGCGGCCAACGTATTGTAAATGTTCGTATGCCGGGAGATCATGAACTGGCCCACCGCGATGGTGGTGAACATTACGGCGGAGCGCAGCACCGAGGCGGAAGCGCCGGTGAGCAGCGAAAAGGCCCACAGCACGAGTATGAGCAGCAGTGCCTTACATACTTCCATCCATCTTCTTTTCGGCATCCATTTTAATAACTGCAGGAGTGTTACATAGATCAGCCCGAGATGCAGACCGGAAATGGCGATGATATGCACGACGCCGGTGTTCGTATAGGCTTGCACGATCTCTTTGTCCAGCTCCTCACGATAGCCTATCAGCAATGCCTGCGCAATGCCGTATTCCTCACGGTGAGGGATATACGTTCGGAGCGTCAGCAGGCAAAATTCCCGGGCGCGGAAAAGCCGGTCGTTCAACCAGTTCTTTTCGGTGCCTGGCAGCTGCCGCCACTGGCTGTTACGCAGGAAAGCCTGGTGGAAGATATTCCGGTAGCTGCAATACCTGCCGTAATCGAACTCACCGGGATTGCCCATTCCTTTGATGGGTCGCAACACCGTGTGCACCAGCAGCCGGTCGCCATACTGCAGCGGCGGTTCTTCGCGGAAGTAAAACAAGGCTCGGCCGCGTACGGGCTGCACTTTTTCATCCTGCACCAGCGCGGTAATTTCCACTTCCGCTTTCCATGAATTTGCTTTTTTCACCGGCGGCTCCTGCAGCACGGCGATCAGGCGGCAGGTATCTTTTGCATGGTGCCCTACCCAACCGGGATAACGCCGCGCGTCCGCACATTGCATGAGCAACAGCCCGAAACAGGCAACGGCCAGCAGCAGGCAAGCGCCCCGGACATTCCGCAGCGCAAAGCGCCAGGTGACGGGCATCGGCAGCAGCGATACCGTTATGAAAACAATAAAACAGATGGGAATAAAAGGGAGCCGAATATACAGGCCGGCGATCATGCCGCTGATGAGCGGTATGATCAAACGCAGGAACGGCGCGCGTTTCCAGAGATTAACAAACATGCAAACAATGGTTTTGTTACTTCAAGGTACGGAAAAAAAGAGGCGTACCTTTTTTTGATACGCCTCTTGAAAATTTATTTACTCAGGTGCATGCTCCTTTCTTTGTAGAGCGTTCTGAAGTAAGGATCTCTCAGGTCTTTGATGAAGCGGATGGCTTCGCCCGTGGATTTCATTTCAGGGCCGAGCTCTTTGTTCACGCCCGGGAATTTATTGAAAGAGAACACCGGTTCCTTGATGGCAAAGCCTTTCAGCTTCTTCTCTATTTTGAAATCGGTCAGCTTGTTGGCGCCGAGCATCACTTTGGTAGCGATATTCAGGTAAGGCACCTGGTACGCTTTTGCGATGAACGGCGTGGTGCGGGATGCGCGGGGGTTGGCTTCGATCACGAATACCTGTCCGTCCTTGATGGCGAACTGGATGTTGATCAGGCCGCGGATGTCCAGCGCCCTGGCGATCTTTTCCGCATAATATTCCATCGTGGTAACGATCATGTGGCTGAGATTGAACGCTGGCAGCACGGCGTTGCTGTCGCCACTGTGGATGCCGGCGGGCTCAATATGTTCCATCACGCCCATCACGTGGAAGTTCTCGCCGTCGAAGATGGCGTCTATCTCGGCTTCCTGGCAGCGGTCCAGGAAGTGGTCGATCAGGATCTTGTTGCCGGGGAGGTGTTTCAGCAGGCTCAGTACGGATTGTTCCAGCTCTTCTTCGTTGATCACGATCCGCATGCGCTGACCGCCTAAAACGTAAGAGGGGCGCACCAGTACGGGGTATCCCACTTCTTTCGCCACTTCTATCGCATCGTCTGTATTGTAAGCGGTGCCGTATTTCGGGTAGGGGATGCCCAGTTCTTTCAGCAGGTCGGAGAAACGGCCGCGGTCTTCCGCGATGTCCATATTATCGAAAGACGTACCGATGATCTTTATTCCTTTTTCAGTGAGGTGTTTGGCGAGCTTCAGCGCGGTTTGCCCGCCGAGCTGTACGATCACGCCTTCCGGTTTTTCGAGTTCGATGATCTCCCAGAGGTGTTCCCAGAATACGGGCTCGAAGTACAGCTTGTCCGCCATATCGAAGTCGGTGGACACTGTTTCGGGATTACAGTTCACCATGATGGCTTCGTAACCGCATTCCTGGATGGCCTGCAGGCCGTGGGTGCAGCAGTAGTCAAACTCAATGCCCTGGCCGATCCTGTTTGGACCGGAGCCGAGCACGATCACTTTTTTCTTTTCGGTGGGGATGCTTTCGTTTTCGGTGTCGAAAGCGGAATAGAAATACGGTGTTTTCGCTTCAAACTCCGCGCTGCAGGTGTCTACCATTTTGTAGGTGCGCACGATGCCGGCGGCTTTCCGCTTTTCATATACTTCCTCTTCCTCGCAGTTGCCAAACAGCAGGGCGAGCTGTTTGTCGGAGAAGCCCATTTGCTTGGCTTCTTTCAACAGGCCCTCCGGTACGGATTCGAGGTCATGTTCCATCAGTTGTTTTTCGATGGTAACGATATCGTTGATCTGGTGCAGGAACCAGCGGTCTATCTGTGTGGCCTGGTGCAGGGATTTTACGGACATCCCTTCCATCAGCGCGTCTTTGATGCGGAAGATGCGGTCCCAGGTGGGGCGTTTCAGCTTTTCTACCAGCTGCTCGCTTTTCATCAGCGATTTGCCGTAGTAGCCAAGCCCTACCGCTTCGTTTTCGAGGCTTTGACAAGCTTTTTGAATGGCTTCGGGGAATGTGCGGCCGATAGCCATCACCTCACCTACGGATTTCATCTGCAGGCCGAGCGTATCATCCGCGCCTTTGAACTTGTCGAAGTTCCAGCGGGGCATTTTCACGATCACATAGTCCAGCGCGGGCTCAAAGTAAGCGGAGGTGGTTTTGGTGATCTGGTTTTTCAGTTCATCGAGGCTGTAGCCGATAGCCAGCTTTGCGGCGATCTTGGCGATGGGATAACCCGTTGCTTTGGACGCCAGCGCGGAGGAGCGGCTTACGCGGGGGTTGATCTCGATGGCGATCAGTTCTTCGTTCTCTGGATTGAGGGCAAACTGCACGTTACATCCGCCGGCGAAGTTGCCGAGCTTGCGCATCATTTCGATGGCTTTGTTCCGCATGTCCTGGTAAGCGGTATCGCTGAGGGTCATGGCGGGGGCCACGGTGATGGAGTCGCCGGTGTGGATGCCCATCGGATCGAGGTTCTCCACGGTACAGATGATCGCCACGTTATCGTTCATGTCGCGCAGCAGCTCCAGTTCATATTCTTTCCATCCCAGTACGGCTTTTTCTACCAGCACTTCGTGGATGGGGGATGCTTTCAGGCCGCGGTCCAGCGCTTCGTCCAGGTCGTCTTTCGTATGTACGAAGCCGCCGCCGGTGCCGCCGAGTGTAAAAGAAGGGCGGATTACCAGCGGGAAGCCGATCTCCTGCGCAAACTCCTTGCCTTCGAGGAAGGAGTTTGCGGTGCGGGCCGGCGCTACCTGGATGCCCAGCTCGATCATCCACTGGCGGAACTGTTCACGGTCTTCCGCTTTATCGATGGCTTTGATGTCTACCCCAATGAGGCGGACATTGTTTTTCTCCCATATTCCAAGCTCGTCCACGTCCTTACAGAGGTTGAGGGCGGTCTGGCCTCCCATGGTGGGCAGCACTGCGTCTATCTCGTTTTCCTCCAGTATCTGCTCAATGCTTTCCACGGTGAGCGGCAGCAGGTACACCCTGTCAGCCATCATCGGGTCCGTCATAATAGTAGCCGGGTTGGAATTGATCAATATCACTTTAATTCCTTCTTCCCGCAGCGAGCGTGCCGCCTGGGAGCCGGAATAGTCAAATTCGCAGGCCTGACCAATAATAATGGGACCGGAGCCGATAATAAGGACAGATTTGATGGAGGTGTCTCTGGGCATTTTTTTTTATTAGCTATTGATAATGAAAAACCATGCGATCTCCTGTACGATCGTACAAAAAAATCGTGCAAAATTACGGGAATAATTGGTTTTTAGGGAGATTAAATTTTAAAAAATGGCGGAGGGGGCGTCTGTGGCGTAGAGGTATACGAGTTTCCATTCCCCGTCTATTTTCTGGAATTCAAAGTCCCCGATGGTGGCGGAGTCGTCGGAAAGGAGGGCGAGATCGTCGTCAGTAAGGCTTTTCCGGGCGCGGAGCAGCTCGTATTTGTTGGGGAATGTTTCCGCGGTGGGCAGCGCGAGGTAGATATTAAAGAATTTGCTGAATTCTTCTTTATGGATGATCTGAACGGAGGTATCCGCCAGGTTTTCCTTGACCACGAGAGGGAATTCGATATACTGGCTGACGGCGGAGTAATCTTTTTTTATGATAGCTGTATACAGTTTTTTCCAGAAGGCTTCAAATTCCTTGAGGGCGGGCTCATCGGGCATTTGCGCTTTTCCGCCGAGGAGCAGCAGGCAGAGAAACAGGGATAGTAAACCGCATTTCATAGTCACAGGGATAGGTGGTTACAGATATATTATTGCTAATATATGTAAAATTGTATGAATTTTAAAAAAATTTATTGATTTGCAGGGGGTAGCGATCGTATAATATTTTCCCGATCGGAGGACTGTATTTACAGGAAGGCTCCTAACTTGCACCCATCGTTCATCCTTTCTATGTTAACAACAAACCCTTCATCTTCCTTACCCATGATAACCCTGAAGATGCTATTGCCTGCGCAATGGCATCTTTTCTTAGGGGCGATTATTTAACCGGGCCTTGCTGCAGCTGTTCTTTCAACCGCGCTAATTCCACCAGCGCCTTGTTGTGGTCTTCGAGCAACCTGTAATACTTGTCCTTCCAGCTATCCACTTCCTGCATATCCTCGCCCCCATCGTCCGTTTGCCAGTTGCCGTAAAACTCTTTCTGCGTAATCTCCATGACCTGGCAAACTTTTTTAAGCTGCTCGGGCGTGAACACCGCTTTTTCCAGCAGGTTGTACAGCGCGCGGCGGCTCAGCCCCATGCGTTCCGCCAGTTTCGTTTTGTTCAATCCCTTTTCTTCGATGAGCGCGCCAAGCCGCTGGCCATGATGAAAATCGGGCGGAGACGGCGATAACTTGCGGGGATGATTCCAGGCATAAAATTCTTCCAGGCTTATGCCCAGCAGCGTACAAAACTCCAGTAAAGTGGACCGCTTGATGGCTTCCTTGCGAAAATAATAATGGGCTATCTGGTTGGAAAAACCGGCGGTCTCCGCAAAAGCAAGAATCTTCATCTTCTTGTCCCGCACAATTTGTTTCAACCGCGCGCCTTCATGAATAATATTTTTGGAGACAGCTTCCACTGTAAATAAATTTTGTTATACTTGTACTGAATGTCAAGGGATTGTATGACGATCTCTATATCAATATAACATTTTTATTGACATTTGGATAATTGTATTGTTAAACTGATAAAATTTCTATCAAATGCAAGCGAAGAAACTTTCATCCACCAACCTGCTCATGGAAACGCACTCGGGGCTGATACAGCTTCCGAGGAGCTTCCGGGATAGCGTCTGCGAGGAGTGTGGCTGGAGCGAGGCTACGTTCTACAGAAAGACCAAAGGAAAAAACACTTTCAGCAACGCCGAAAAAGAAAAGATCCTGGCAGTAGCAGACACCTTGTTAAAAAGTGTCTGGGAGCAGAACAACAAACTCAGAGGGCGTTAGCTGAACACAAAAGCGTAAAAATCCCTCACACTATGAGCATTTCCATTGCGTAAACCTTCAAACTCATGCAAACAATCAGCAAATCATCCCTGCAAGAAGAACAGCTGCGTAATATCATCGCACGGTTCATTCAACAGCTCTATGAAGTCGGCGGCTATGCAATCCGCCATGTAACGCTTACCCTGCACGGCGACCCTGCATTTTTCTCCGATAGCCGCAGCGTCAACGCCATTTCCGTCAGGAAAATACAGGGAGTTACCACCCTTTCCTACCAGGATATGGACGTGGAAGCTCCTATTTCCAGCACCATCACGCTGGTGGCTACCGACAACCAAAAGCAGCCAGCCTGACCAACCATGCTCCACATTATGGAAAAAGCTAAAAAGCACTTCCCGCTTTTTAGCTTTTTTTATGCCATCGTTCAACTAATTTTTTCTTTTTAAAACTAAATTGTTAGTTTTATAGAAACTTGAACTGATGAGCCGTATTACCTTTCTTTTGATGATCCTCATGGCCGGCAGCATGGCGGGCGTAGCGCAGGATCAGCTGGACAAGACATTGCTCATGGACTACTTCCAGGAGCAGCAATATGACAAAGCGATCCTGTACCTCGAAGAAACGGTGAAGCCGCAAGAGGCTTACGGGTTGGGGCTGCTGGCTTACGCCTATTATCAGAACGGACAGCTGCCGGAGGCGGAGAAATATTATGAACAGGTGCTGGCGAAGGATTCCAATCACATCCAAGCGCATCAGAATCTGGGCAACATCGCGAAGCAGCGGCGGCAGATGATGACCGCCTTCGTGCATTTTGAAAAGCTGGTGGCGCTGCGGCCCAGCAACGCGGCGTACTATAAACAACTCAGCCGTGTTTGTGAGGATATCGCCATTTTGCAGGATACAGCATTTTATTTCCTGCAGCAGTCGTACCGGCTTAACCCGAAAGATGTATCTGTGGTATCCTCCATGGCGGCGGGTTTGATGACGCGGAAGCGAAATGCGGAAGCGGACAGCGTGCTGAAAACCTATTATGCTATGGACAGCAGCCAGCTCAGCATCACCGCGTTACTGGTGAAACTATCTTTCCTGGAAAAGAAATATGCGGAGGCCGTGAAATATGGTGAAAGCTTGTTAAGCGCCAATATCATCGACCCGATGACCTGCATCTACCTGGCCGCTACTTACCTGCAAACGAAAAAATACGACAGCTGCATCCGTGTGCATGATAAAATGATAGCACTTGCGGACGGTGCGCCGGAATCCGTGATGTACTACGCCGCGGTGGCATATGCCGCTCTTGGCAAATACGATCAGAGCAACCAGATGTACCTGGCCTGCATAGACCTCGCGAAATCAAAGAACCTGGATTCGTACTATGCGGGCATGGCGGATAATTTCGAGCAGATGAAACAGTTCAAAAAAGCGATCGCACACTACGATACGGCCTACTATCTTTTTAAAGACCCCATGCGGCTGTACGGCATCGGCAGAATATATGACCAGTCCCTTCAGGACCCGCTGAAAGCCAAAAGGCATTATCAGCAATACCTCAAGCTCGCCAAACCGGAAAGCAAGAACGAAGTTTCCATCCATGCTTATGTAAAAGAAAGGGTCAAAACGCTGTAAACACAACTATGGACACGATCATGCTAAAATCCCGGCTAAAAAAAGCCGGGATTATTTTATTAAATTTAAGCCCCGTTAAAAAACTGTATAAACTCTTTAAATCTATTTGGGAATCATGTCGTACCCATACCAACTCAAGAATTTCGAAGAATATCAGCAAGCATGGCAGCACAGTGTAACAGACCCGGAAGGATTTTGGGCCGATGTGGCGGACCATTTCTATTGGCGCCGTAAATGGGACAAAGTGCTGGAATGGAATTTCAAAGAGCCGGATGTAAAATGGTTCACCGGCGCGAAGCTCAACATCACGGAAAACTGTCTGGACAGGCATCTCGGCACCCTCGGCAATCAGCCGGCCATCATCTGGGAGCCGAATGATCCGGAAGAAAGGCATCGCATTCTTACTTACCGCGAATTATATAACAAAGTTTGCCAGTTCGCCAACGTGCTCAAGAATAATGGGGTGAAGAAGGGCGACCGGGTTTGTATCTATATGGGCATGATCCCCGAGCTGGCGATCGCCGTACTGGCCTGCGCCCGCGTAGGCGCTATCCATTCGGTGGTGTTCGGCGGTTTCAGCGCCCAATCCATCGCCGACCGTATACAGGACGCACAGGCAAGCCTTGTGATCACCTGCGACGGCGCTTTCCGCGGCGGCAAGGACATCCCTCTGAAATCCGTTATTGACGACGCTTTGATGGCCTGCCCGTCTGTTAAGAAAGTGATCGTTTGCACCCGTACCCGCACCCCGGTGAGCATGCTCAAAGGCCGCGACGTATGGTGGGAAGACGAGATCAAGCAGGTAGAAACGATGGGCAATCCTCCCGCTCCCGCCGAAGAAATGGATGCGGAAGACACGCTCTTCATCCTTTACACTTCCGGCTCCACCGGCAAGCCCAAAGGCGTTGTGCACACCTGCGGCGGATACATGGTATACGCCAACTATACTTTTATCAACACTTTCCAGTACAAGCCCCGCCAGGTCTACTTCTGTACGGCTGATATCGGCTGGATCACCGGCCACAGCTACATTGTATACGGTCCGCTGAGCGCGGGCGCCACCACCGTGCTGTTTGAAGGCATTCCCACTTACCCTGACGCGGGCAGGTTCTGGGATATTGTGGACAAGTTCCGTGTAAACGTGCTCTACACCGCGCCAACCGCTATCCGCAGCCTCATGGGCTTCGGGCTGGGACCGGTGAACCACAAGGACCTCAGTTCCCTCACCACCCTGGGCACTGTGGGCGAGCCGATCAACGAAGAAGCATGGCACTGGTATAAAGACCAGATCGGCAAAGGCAAGGCGCCCATCACCGACACCTGGTGGCAAACCGAAACGGGCGGTATCATGATCGCGCCGCTGGCGGGCATCACGAAAGAAAAACCCGGATACGCCACTTTGCCGCTGCCCGGCATTCAGCCGATCCTGGTGGATGAGAACGGCAACGAGATAGAAGGAAACGGGGTGAACGGGAACCTCTGCATCAAATTCCCCTGGCCCGGCATGCTCCGCACCACTTACGGCGATCATGAACGCTGCCGCACCACCTATTTCGCGACTTACGAAAACCTCTACTTCACCGGCGACGGCTGCCTCCGCGACGAAGATGGCTACTACCGCATCACCGGCCGTGTGGACGATGTGCTCAATGTCAGCGGCCACCGCATCGGCACGGCCGAAGTGGAAAATGCGATCAACATGCACGCAGGTGTGGTAGAAAGCGCCGTGGTTGGGTATCCGCACGATATTAAAGGACAAGGCATCTATGCGTTCGTGATCACGGAGAAAAAGCATCACGACCTGGAGCTGACGAAAAAAGATATCATTCAGACGGTTTCCCGCATCATCGGGCCTATTGCGAAGCCGGACAAAATACAGTTCGTTTCGGGGCTTCCGAAGACGCGCTCCGGCAAGATCATGCGCCGCATTCTCCGAAAGATAGCGGAAGGGGAACTGGATAACCTCGGAGATACCTCCACCCTGCTGGACCCTGCGGTGGTGGAAGAGATCAAACAGGGAAGATTATAAAAAGAATGGGGCTGGCCAGGAAGGAAATGGTCAGCCCTAATTTTTTCGGGTACCTGATGGCGGCTGTCATCGCCTAAACGATTCTTAAAGCCCTTTTTTACTTTTTAGTTCTCCCAATATTTTTACGGCCGTATCACCACCGGCGTTCCAACGATCACCACGTTATACAATTCATTCACATCGCTGTTCTTCATGCTCACGCATCCGAGCGTCCAGTTGATGCGGCGGTCCACATAATAATCGCGGATGCCTGACGCCGTTTCCACCCCATGTATCCCGATGCCGCCGCCAATGTCCGCATCTTTCCTGATCAGGCCCTGCGCCTGGCGTTGCTGAAAGCGCTGGTAAGATTCCTGGTTGGGATAATCCAGCAGCAGAAAGCGGCTCCAGCGGTTGTCCGCCCGTTTGGAAAGAATACGGAAAGTGCCGTTGGGCGTGCGCCGGTCGCCCTGCATATATTTATCGGAGATATCCCTGTTGCCGAAAACAACTTTATAGATCTTCAGCAGGGTAGCGTCCTCGTACAGGTACATCCTGTAATCACTTTTATCCACCAGCAGAAAAACTTTTGTTTCATCGATGGATGACGGGTTCAGGCGTACATTATACAGGTCCACAGCGTTATGCTCAAACGCAAATAAAGGTAACACGACGATCAGGAAGCAATAGCGCCACATGGTTGCTCAGGAGGTTTTTCGAAACATTTAACGGCGGGGGTAAAGCGAATATTGTATGAAGGGGCGGCCTCCGATATTATCAGCGGCCGCCCCTTTGTATAGTAAAAAATAATTATCAATATCCGAATATCTCTTCCAGCGTCACCTTCTGCACCTCACCATATTTCTTCAGGTCTTCCGGCTTCACGCGCTCTTCGGAAGCTACAATGCAGTATGAATAAGGTTTCCCGGAGATATTCTGCTGATGCAGCTTTTTAAGATCGTCAAATTTCAGCTTATCGATGCTTTCGTAAACGCTTTTGCGGATGTCTGTATCCAGTCCCAGTTTGCGGGCGCTCAGGTAGCTGAAGATAATCCCGTCCTGCGTGATGCGCTGTGTTTCAATATCCTTCTTCATGCTGCTGCGCGCGGTTTCGAATGCTTTTTCGGATTGCGGCAGCGTATTGAGTAATTCGTTCATCCCCGCGATCGCGTCATTCACTTTATCGGCCTGGCTGCCCACGTAGGCCATCACGCCGTAACGGTCGTTCTTCTTGTTGGGCGTTGCATAATAAGCATATGTAGAATAGGCCAGCGCTTTGGATTCCCGGATGGTCTGGAATACGATAGAGCCCATGCCGCCGCCGAAGTAGTTGTTGAAAAGGTTCACCACAGCGGTATTGGCGGGATCATACACATTGCCGTTGCGCACCCAGCTCACTTCCGCCTGCACCATATCGTAATCCGCAAAGAACACTTTGTTGGCGGTCTGTACGGATTTTTCGAATTTTTGTGCGGGAGGATATGCTTTAAAGGAAGCCGGCAGCGTGTGCATCTGTTTCACAGCGGCGGATGCGTCCGCGAGGCTTTGCGGGCCGTAATAGATCACGGTGTGTTTGTAATTGGGAAGATCATGCAGGATGTTCACCAGTTCCGCGGCTGTCACGGCTTCCAGCTCCTGGTTGCTGAGCTGGTTGTTGAACGGGTTTTTAGCGCCGTAGGTGGCGTAAGAACGAAGGCCGTTGAGAATCTGGCCTTTGTTCAGCTTGTTGTCCGCCCGTTGTTTCAGTATCCTGTTCTTGAAACCGGCCAGCACTTCGTCATCTGCCTTGCAATTATGCAGCAGGTGCTCGAACAGCGCTACCGCCTTGTCGAAATTCTCCTGGAGGCCGGAGATGGAAACGGTTGTTTCTTCGGAGCCGGCGGAGATGTTGAAAGAGCAGGCGATGTTATAAAATTGTTTGCTGATCTCTTCGGAAGAATATTTGTCGGTACCCAGGTATTGCAGGTATTGCGCGGCGAAGGGCAGCTTCTTATTGTTCCATGCGCCCATATCGAAATGATAATACAGGCGGAAGAGGCTGTTGTCACTGTTCTGCACGTAGAGCATGTCCGCATTGCCGGCTTTGCCTTTCTGGATGTCTTTGCTGTAATCCAGCCACTGGGGCTTCACGGCGGTGGCGGGCATGGCCGCTACGGTTTGCAGGAACTCCGATTGTGCGTCGCGGTTCACTTCCACCGGCGTGATCGGCGGTTTGTCTACTTTCACGATGTTCTTATCCTCCCCTTTGCGTTTGTAGAGCAGCACGTAATTGTTGTTCAGCCAGGTGTTGGCGAAATCCACGATCTGCTGTTTGGTGACCTTGCTCATGTCATCGATATAAGCTACATCGTACAGCCAGTTATCGCCGCGATGCTTGATGAAAGCGTCCATCAGCGTGTTGGCGCGGTTGCCGTTGCTTTCCAGGCCCTGTATCTCGTAGAGCTTGAAGTTGTTGACGATCGCGGTGATGAGGGTTTCATCGAACTCGCCCTTGCGCAGTATTTCCAGCTGGCCGAGCAGCAGGTCTTTCACCTCGTCCAGCGACTGCCCCTGCTTTGCGCGGCCGCTCAATGCGAATACCGTATAATCTTTCCAGGGCATGATGCTAACACCGGCGCCGAGAACTTTCTGCTGCTTGTTCAGGTTAAGGTCGAGCAGACCGGCTTTGCCGTTGGAAAGCACTTGCGAGATCACCGTAAGGATAACGGAATTTTTCGTATCCAGCGCGCCGGGCATGCGGAAAGCGAGGTTTACGTTCTCGGCATCCGGACCGAACACCTCTTTCACGATCGGCGCTGTGATGGGCGCTTCAACGGGTGCTTTGTATTCCTGCACGGGCTTCGGCTGCATATAGCTGAACTTCTCGTCCACGCGCTTGATCACGTAGTCGGGATCAAAGTCACCGGCGAAAATGATCGCCATGTTATTGGGTACGTAATATTCGTTGTAAAACTGGCGGATCGCTTTCAGGGAAGGGTTCTTCAGGTGCTCTACCGTGCCGATGGTGGATTGCTGCCCGTAGTTGTGGGTGGGGAACAGCGTTTCCAGCATTTTTTCGTACATCTTGCGGCCGTCATTGTCCAGCCCGCGGTTCTTTTCCTCATATACGGCTTCCAGCTCTGTGTGGAAGATGCGGAACTGCGGATCGCGGAAGCGTTCGGCCTGCACGGTCAGGAATTTATCGATGGAGTTGGAAGGAATATCTTCCTGGTACACCGTTTCTTCCACCCAGGTATGGGCATTCGTGCCTTGCGCGCCCATATTGCTCATCATCTTGTCGTATTCATTGGCGATGGCATATTTCGCGGCGAGGCCGGAAACACTGTCGATCTGCCGGTAGATGCCTTTGCGCTGCGCGGCGTCCGTGGTTTTATTGTAAGTGTCGTACAGCCCTTCGATCTGTTCCAGGTACGGTTTTTCCTTTGACCAGTCCAGCGACCCGTATTGCGCGGTGCCTTTGAAGAGCAGGTGCTCCAGGTAGTGGGCGAGGCCGGTATGGTCTTTCGGGTCGCTGTTGCTGCCGGCGCGCACGCCGATGAGCGTCTGGATGCGGGGCTCTTTTTTATTTACGCTGAGAATAACGGTCAGCCCGTTTTTCAGCTTGTAATAGCGGGCCTGCATGGGATCGCCGGTAACATAACGGTATGTATAGCCTCCTGAGCTGGCTTCCTTCCATTCGTATTTGCCCTGTGCGGACAATTGCAGCGAAGCGGCAAGGGCCAGGAATAAAAAAAGTGAAAAGCTTCTCATGTGGTTGGGTTTGAAATTTTATTGTTCTTCCAAATATAAAAATGCCGCGGCACATTCGGCGCGCCGGGCAGCAATTTTTATGGCAGGGGCTGGATAAACGGAAAAATGGGGGAATTACTGGTATAGGAGGTGGAGGGTATTCACGTATCTGCGGGATGCGGGGGACTGGGCGGTGATGTACACAGAGTCTGTTTTAACATACAGCACATGGTAGTGGTTGGTCACAAAGAAGCCGCGGCTTCCGCGGTACGACTGAAAAAGGCTGTCGTCCATGTATACCAGCGCTTCTGTGGCGGCGGGAGCGGGCAGCTTGTGCATGGAACCGGGAATGTTCAGGTTCTCCGCAGGGCGTTCCGGGGTGGGGGTTTGGGGTAGTTTGATCTTGCTGGCATGGATAAAGATGATTCCACTCACAACGGCTACAAATGACAGGATTGAACGCATAATGGTCTTGGATTTGGTTCTATAGTTTTAAATAGGATAAATACGCCGGGCGAATTGTTACCCCTAAGTTGGTTCTTTTTTTCTAAAAACCGTTAAACCGGAAGCCTACAGCAAAAGGATATTGCTCCAGGCCGTAGTCGTGCAAAGGCGTGAGGGCGAAATTACTGTACAGCTTGATGGGGCCGTAAGCGATCTCGCCGGTAAGGCCAAAACGCCACTTATTCAGGTTGAAATCATCTGTACGCTTCATTTTTCCTCTTTCTTCGCTTACCTGTTTGGTGCGGGATTTCAGGAGGTAGCCTCCGGAAACGCCGAGGCTCAGCTCAAAGGAGCGTCCGGGGCGGGCGGGGTTGGAGTTGAAGTTCAGCATGACAGGGATGGTCAGGTATTGCGCAAACAGCTTGTTCTTGGAGAATTCGATGGAGTCCCGGATAATGGTCGTAGGATAACCGGGCACATAGGTGATGCTGCGCGCATACCGGTAATTATTCATTTCCACGCCGAGCGCATAAACGAGGTTCAGCTTGTGTTTGTGGATGTTCAGCCGCTGCATCAGCAGCCAGATGTTGAAGTTCATGGACTTGCCGGGGATGAGCTTGAACTCCGAAGGCGTCAGCGGTTCACTGGCATTCCGGGGCGCGAAGGTATTGAGCGCGCTGCCGGAATAATCATATCGCTTGTCGGCAACAATGTAATCCGCATATGCCGGAAGGTTGTTGGGCTGCCCGGGGTAGTAGAGGGACATGATCATCGCCGCGCTGTAATCACTGCGGTCGCGATAATTATTGAATCCCACGTCAAACACGAGCCAACGGGTATGCAGGTTCCTTTTGAGCTTGTTGCGGGCATATGCTGTATCCTGGTAGGCCCTGAAAATATTCTTGCCGGCGGCGTCCTTGCCTTTCACCATGATCAACCCTCTTATCTGGATCGTGTCCAGCGCCGCCTGCTGGGCCTTTGCGCCCAGCACCAGGATCATGGTAAGGAGAGTGAGTAAAATTTTATGCTTCATATTGTTGTGCCTGTTTTCTCATAAGCGGCAACTCCGCTTGTTATTATTTTTTCTTCCGGGCAAAAAATCTTGCCACGTTCGTCACTTTGTCCAGCACCTTGCTTTCCAGCCCGTTACCGGTAACGGACATGATCAGCTCTCCCGGTGGCGCAGGCGCGGGAGCTGGTGTTGCCAGCGTTGCCGGCGGTGTTTGATCTTCAAGGGATGGCCGCGCGCCGGACGCCATGGCTGTTTCCGTGCGGGGCACTTCTTTCAGCGGTGTTCTCAGGGTGGCTTCCAGTTGTTGTTTGTCTATTTCGATCGCCGTTGTTTTTTCTGTCCGGATGCTGGCCAGGTCCATAGACGTTGCCGGCGCTTCCCCGGTAACCTCCGGCTGTTTTGCCTGCGGCGCGGCGGCTATGAGTTGTTTTGTGGCGACAGGCGGCTTTGCGGGCAATGATCGCTTGTCATCCGCTGTCTGATTCCCTGACGGCGTTTTTGTTGCGGGCTTTTGATATGCCACCTGTTCGTCCGGCTTGTTGTCTGATGTTGCGGCCAATGCTGCCGGATTGCCGGATTCGGGGCTGGCAGCCTGTCCGCCGGGTTCGTCCGTTACCGCGGAATGCGCTTGATCCGTCTTTTGCCCGCCTGCTCCCTCTTCTTTTGTTGCCGGCTGCACTTTTTCCACATCCGCCAACACCGGCGTTTGATCCGCCACACTCCGGTCAGACAGCTGGAAGAACGCGAGCACTCCCGCTACCATCGCCGCGGCGGCCCACCAGTAGGCCGGGCGCATCCGTATGGTGCGGGTTTTGGTATGACGGTAAAGGAGTGATTTATCTTCAAACCGGATGGAGGGGTCCGCATGCTGCTTGGTGCCCTGCCACATCACCAGCTCCTGCCGTACTTTGGGATGGCGGGCCATGAACTGTTCAAAGGCCAGTTCCTCTTCAGGGTTCAGTTCCCCGTCGATATAGCTCAGCAGGTAGCTTTCGTAATTCTGTAAATGGATCTCGCTCCCGCGGTACAGGGAGGCTTTGTTATCAAATACGATGTTTTCCGGCTGCAGGCGGGTGGCCAGGAGAAGGTCCAGCTCCGCGCGTACCTGGGGATTTGCGGCGGCAAAGCGTTCCAGGGCCGCCTTTTCGTCCGCGTTCAGCTCTCCGTCCACATAACAGTAGAGGTAGCTTTCGTAGTTTGATATGTTGATGTCTGTCGACATAAAATGTTGTTTGATGAATACCTGTTGTCAGATCACATTTTCCATTCTTACCAGGTATTCCTTCAAATGAGCCCTTGCCCGGTGCAAATATACCTTTACCTGCGAAGGGTTGAGCTGCATGATCTCTCCAATTTCTTCGTAGCTGTACCCTTCATAATCTTTCAGGAGAATGAGGGACCGCTGTACATCGCTCAGTTTTTTCAGCGCCTTTTCTATGACGTTCCGCGCGTTGTGCACTTTCTGCTCCGAAACCCGCGCTTCTTCCTTGAATTCTTCCACCAGCGTGATCCGTTTCACTTTCCGCACATGATCGATCATATTATGGTACGCTACGGTAAACAAATAGCTCTTGGCCTTTTCAAAAGGCACATCACTACAATGCTTCCATAATATTTCAAACGCATTCTGTACCACGTCCCTTGAATCTTCCGCATGCTCCAGGTTCTTAACTATGAACCGGAAGAGGTTATCGCTGTACAGGTCCACGCATTTGTTGTACTCCTTTTCCGTCATCCGGTGGCAGGTCTTTTGTGCAATTTCCGACATTTTGGTTGAAAAGCCTCGCCTTAGCCCCTTACCAGGATGGCGCAAATGGCCCTTTCTACCAGCTCCATGACAATATTTCAACGATGCGCAGGCTTCTGACGATCTCCGGCAACTGACGTTCTTCCCCGGTTTTCCAGGGAATTCCTGGCACCGTAGCGAACCAGGTCAGCACCAGGAAGCCCGCCAGTATTGCCGTACAGACAAATATCGGCCACCTCCGGATGAGTAAACGTACAGTACTTTTCGTCATAATCTACCGTCCATGATAATAATATGACGCAAACCGGCGGATAAATGTTACACATCGGTCAAACTTTTTACAGTTCCGCAAAATCCCGCGTTACACATATAAAATACGGGATACATTTAATGCCATAACTTTGTCAAATGAACCAGGAATTTATCAAACGGTTACAGCAGGAGCTGGAGGAGATACAGACCGCCGGCCTGTACAAGCATGAGCGCATCATCACGTCCGAGCAGGGCGCGGAGATCGCAGTGGGCGGAAAAACGGTGATCAATCTCTGTGCAAACAACTACCTGGGCCTCTCATCCCACCCCAAGGTGGTGGAAGCGGCCAAAGAAGCCATCAACACCCATGGCTACGGCATGAGCAGCGTGCGCTTTATCTGCGGCACGCAGGACATTCACCGCGAGCTGGAACAGAAGATCTCCAGGTTCCTCGGCACTGAAGACACCATCCTCTACGTAGCGGCCTTTGACGCGAACGGCGGCGTATTCGAGCCCCTGTTCTCCGAGCAGGACGCCATCATCTCCGACGCCCTCAACCACGCATCCATCATAGACGGCGTACGCCTCTGCAAGGCACAGCGCTTCCGCTACGAGCACAATAACATGGCCAACCTCGAAGCTAAGCTGCAGGAAGCCCAAAGCGCCCGCAGCCGGATCATCGTAACGGACGGCTCCTTCAGCATGGACGGGACCATTGCGCAGCTCGACAAGATCTGCGACCTCGCCGATAAATACAACGCCATCGTCATGTCAGACGAAAGCCACTCCTCCGGCTTCCTGGGCAAGACGGGCCGCGGAACGCACGAATACCGCAATGTAATGGGCCGGGTAGACATCATTACCGGCACCCTCGGCAAAGCGCTCGGCGGCGCTTCCGGCGGCTTCACCAGCGGCAGCAAGGCAACGATCGACATGCTGCGCCAGCGCAGCCGCCCCTACCTGTTCTCCAACTCCGTGGCCCCGAGCATCGTAGGCGCATCCATCGCCGTGCTGGACATGCTCAGCGAAACCACCGAACTGCGGGACAAACTGGAATTCAACACAAAATATTTCCGCGAGAAAATGACCGCGGCCGGCTTTGACATCAAACCCGGCGACCACCCGATCGTACCCGTCATGCTCTACGACGCAAAGCTCAGCCAGCAGTTTGCGGACCGCCTCCTGCAGGAAGGCATATACGTTATCGGCTTTTTCTATCCCGTGGTGCCCAAAGGCCAGGCCCGCATCCGCGTACAGCTCAGCGCCGCGCATGAACAGGAGCACCTGGACAAAGCCATTGCGGC
This sequence comes from Chitinophaga cymbidii, assembly GCF_007992715.1. GTDB lineage: Bacteria > Bacteroidota > Bacteroidia > Chitinophagales > Chitinophagaceae > Chitinophaga > Chitinophaga cymbidii. The sequence goes on along the minus strand of NZ_BKAU01000001.1, from coordinate 1,923,433 downwards.
ATTTACCAAAGTAGGCAAAGAGCTGGGTGTGCTGAAAGCCGCCACCGCTTAGCGATATCACCGATACTACCACCATTAAAATATCCACAACAGGGGACTGACCAAAATCAGTCCCCTTTTTTGCGCCAAATCCATTCTTCAAGCCTTACTTTTGCACATCATCGAAAAACAAACACCCATGAAACCGTTCAGCCTGCTACTGCTTGCCGCCGCCCTTTTTCTCGGCGCCTGCTCGCCCAACAACGTGAAAGAAGAAAAAAGCTGGGAGAAGTATTTTACCAAATACAAGCTGGAAGGCTGTTTCATGTTGTTCGACAATGGTCAGGGCACCTTTAAGGTCTATAATATTGACCGGGCCAAGCAACGCTTTACGCCTGCATCCACCTTCAAAATATTCAACGCGCTCGTTGGCCTGCAAACCGGCGCCATCCGCGATACCAGCATGGTCATCCCCTGGGACAGCATTCCCCGGGAAAACTCCTCCTGGAACACTGACCTGACCATGGCCCAGGCTTTCCGCCTTTCCTCCGTACCCTACTTCCAGGAGGTGGCCCGCCGCATCGGCCGCGATACCATGCAGCACTGGCTGGACTCCGTGCAGTACGGCAACCGCAAGATCAGCCGCATCGATACTTTCTGGCTGGATAATTCATTGCAGGTTTCGCCGGACGAGGAACTGGGCCTCGTAAAGCAGCTTTATTTCAACCAGCTCCCCTTTCAGCGCCGCGCCCAGGAGCTGGTGTCCGCCGTCATGCTGCAGGAATCAACGCCCAAATACAAGCTGGCCTACAAATCCGGATGGGGCGTTTCCGGCGCCAAACATATCGGCTGGATGACCGGCTGGATCGAAGAGAACAGGCATCCCAGCTTTTTTGTGCTGAACTTCGAAACAGAAGACCCTTCGCTGGACATTACCGCGGTGCGGGACGAGCTGATGCGCGGCATTCTTGCCGAAGAAGGATTTTTCAAAGGAGAGAAATAAGCCTGTTAAAAAACTTATAAATCCTTCCCCCGCACCCTTGTAATACGTTACAAAAAAATTATTTTTGACTATCGCCCCGGCGCTGACCGGGGTGCGTCATTTTAGCCATGTTAAGATTTCAACATACAGAATACCTCTGGGCCTTTGTGCTCCTCATTGTATTAGTGCTGGCCTTCGCATGGGTTTCCTGGTGGAAGCGGCGTTCCGTAAGGCGCATGGGCGATCCGGCCATGGTGGAAAAACTGTTCAGCGGCTATTCCCGCCGCCTGTTCACCATCAAGTTCCTGCTGGTCTTCGTCGCCTTTTTCTTCGGCGTGATCGGCCTCGCCAATCTGCAGAAAGGCAGCCGCCTGGAAAAGATCACCCGCAAAGGCGTAGACGTGATCATTGCGCTGGATGTGAGCAAAAGCATGCTGGCCACCGATGCCAAGCCGGACCGGCTGACGCGCGCCAAACAGCTGGTAACCAGGCTGATGGAGAAACTCGATAACGACCGGGTGGGCCTGGTGGTCTTTGCCGGCAATGCCTACCTCCAGATGCCACTGACGGTGGACTATTCCGCCGCCCGCATGTATCTCAACAGCATCACGCCGGACCTGATACCGAAGCAGGGCACGGAGATCAACGAGGCCATCCGCATCAGCGACGAGGCTTTCAACAAAAAAGAACGCAAGCACAAAGCCCTCATCATCATTTCCGATGGGGAAGATCATAATGAAGGCGCCGTGGCCGAAGCGAAAAAAGCGCTGGAAAATGGCGTGGTGATCAATACCGTAGGGATCGGCTCCCCCACCGGCGCTCCGCTGCCCGATCCCGCCGCAGGCGGACTGAAAAAAGACCGCGACGGCAACACCGTTATCTCGAAACTGAATGAAGACGCCCTCAAATCCCTCGCATCCACCGGAAAAGGCATGTACCTCCACCTGATGAACAATACGGATGATGTGGTGGAAGCCCTCTCCACGAAGATCGACAGCATGGAACAAAAAGAATTCGGGGAAAACGTCTTCACCGACTATAACAGCTATTTTCAATACTTCCTGGGTATCTGCCTCCTGCTGATACTGCTCGAATTTTTCGTGCCGGAAGGCCGGAAAAAGAACGCCGATGCCAACGCATTGCCGGGATTAAAAACCGCGAACAGATAATGAGGTACCGTTTATTTCATATGCCCGTTGCCGTTATCGGTATTTTGCTTTGCTCCACGCTCGCCGCATCCGCGCAGGAAGGCACCAACAAGCTGATCCGGAAAGGGAACGAACAATATAAAAAGCAGCAGTATGCGGACGCGGAAGCCAGCTACAAGAAAGCGCTGGAACGCAACGCCAGATCCGTGGCCGGCCATTACAATCTCGGCAATTCATTATATGAACAGAAAAGATTCGAGGCCGCCCGCCAGCAATACGCCAACACGCTCAAAACAGAAGCGGGCAAAGCAGTGAAAGCAGACGCCAATTACAACATCGGCAACACTTTCATGGAAGACAAGAAATGGGAAGAAAGCATCAAATCTTATAAAGCCGCGCTGAAAGCCAATCCCGCGGATGAACAGGCCCGCTATAACCTTGCCTACGCGCAGGCCATGCTGAAAAAGCAGCAAAACCAGCAGCAGGGCGGCGGCAACAATAAAGACAAGAACGATAAAAAAGACCAGAAGAATAAGGATAAAGATCAGAAAGACGATCAGCAGAAAAACCAGGACAAAAAAGATCAGGATAAACAGGACCAGCAGAAAGACAAGGAGCAGCAGGATAAAGAGCAGCAAAAGAATCAGCCCAAACCCAGCAAGCTGACGCAGGAAGAGGCCAAGCGCTTGTTGCAGGCCCTTGCGCAGCAGGAAAAGAAATTGCAGGAAGACAAGATGAAGAAGGCGAAAGCAAGTCCGGGCATGGTGGAGAAGGATTGGTAAATAGAAAAACCGCCTGTGCAGTGAACAAGGCGGCTTTCTGTACTTTCCTCTCCAAATAAAAAACGCGTGAGTTAACGCGCGTCAAAACATAGTTTCCGTTCAAACGATATGTAAAATTACGCGGTATACGCCGCCGATGTTTGGACAAACCGGCGATTGAATGGTACTATTTGAACATCGCTTCCCGGAACTCATGCGGTGAAGACGCGGTATGATTCCGGAAAAACCGGCTGAAATACGCAGGGTCCTCAAAACCAAGCTCATAGCAGATCTCCTTCACGCTCCGGTGGCTAAAAGCCAGCTGCCGCTTCGCTTCCAGCACCAACCTGTCATGTACCATATCCGTTACCGTTTTACCCAGCACCTCCCGCGTAATTTCGTTGAGCCGTTTGGATGTCAACGCAAAATGCTGCGCATAAAAATCCGCTTTATGCTCCTGGCGGAAATGCTTCTCCACCAGCTGCCGCAGTTTTACGATGCGCGCGTCGTGATGCTGCAGCGCCGGCGAATTGGCTACGTTATGCTTCCGCTCCCGCTCCACCAGTAAAAGAAAAGCATTCAGGTAATGCTTGATCACGCTGCTGTTGCTGCCTTCCAGCTGAACGGACAGCTCGTTGCGCATGAGCGCGATCAGCTGCGAAAAATTGGCTGCCGCGGGATGGCTGACCCGTATCGGCGCATATGCCTGCGATGAATCGAACAGGGTGGTAAAATCGTATAGCGATTCCCGGTCGTGCCGGTTGCTGAAATAAAACTCCTCCGTGAAAGTGACGCTGAAGCCGAAAATGCTGGCGTCCAGCAACTGGTGCACCTGTCCCGGCCCCAGTAAAAAGATCATATTGTCCTCCAGCCCGTAAGACACAAAATCAACAATATGCTCGCCGGAAGCCCGGGTCAGCCACACGATCTGGAAGTCGTGGTGCCGGTGAGGCTGTGTGGTCAGCTCACTATGGAAATGCTCCACTTCAAAAATGCTGAACTGCCCGCTGAAGGGCAATTGCTGATAGGGTATGGTGTCCACGAGATAAGTATAATGGCTACAAACAGCGTATCCGGGTAAAACTAGACATTTCCCGGTCATGTTCTTTACCGTTCATATAAAATAACAAAACTGTATGTCCCGCCGGGATTTACTAATTTTGTCCCTACATCTATTCTGATCATTCATGCAATTATATTGCCATTCACTGACTCAATATAAACGGCTGGCTACGCTGGAAGTAAAGGTAGGAGACCTGACGATCGGTAATTTCCATCCCATCCGTATCCAGACGATGACCACTACGGACACCATGAACACGCAGGCGACCGTAGAGCAGGCCATCCGCTGTATAGACGCCGGCGCCGAGCTGGTGCGGATCACGGCGCCCAGCAAATCCGAGGCTGAAAACCTCCTTCCCATCAAGAACGAACTGCGCCGCCGGGGCTACAATACCCCGCTGGTGGCCGACATCCACTTTACACCCAACGCCGCCGAAATAGCGGCCCGCATCGTGGAAAAAGTGCGGGTCAACCCCGGCAACTATGTCGATAAGAAAAAATTTGAATTGCTGGAATACACCGATGCTGAATACCAGGAAGAGATAGACCGCATCCGCGACCGTTTTACGCCGCTGGTGAAGATCTGCAAGGAATATGGTACGGCCATGCGCATCGGCACCAACCACGGCTCTCTGAGCGACCGCATCATGAGCCGCTACGGCGATACGCCAATGGGCATGGTGGAAAGCGCCATGGAATTCCTGCGCATCGCGGAAGACCTGCAATACCGGAACATCGTGCTCAGCATGAAAGCCAGCAATCCGCAGGTGATGGTGCAGGCTTACCGCCTGCTGGTGCAGACCATGCAGCAGGAGCTGGGCCACGCCTACCCGCTGCACCTCGGCGTTACAGAGGCCGGCGACGGGGAAGACGGCCGGATCAAATCCGCCGTGGGCATCGGCACCCTGCTGGAAGACGGCGTGGGCGACACCATCCGTGTGTCCCTCACGGAAGATCCCGAATTTGAGCTGCCCGTTTGCCGCGACCTGGTGAAACGCTACACACACCGGGTATCTCATCCCGCCATCGAGCCACTGAACGAAAACAAGCTGCCTTATTCCCCCTTCACCTACCGGCGCCGGGATACCCTGGCCGTAGACAATATCGGCGGGAAACAGGTGCCCGTCGTAGTGGCCGATTTCAGCCATCTGCATACCATTACACACAAAGACCTGCCATCCATCGGTTATACCTACGATGAGCCGACCGACAAATGGACCATCGGCGATGCGGCGGCGGACTACATCTTCACCGGCAACCAGGTGCTGCCCTTCGCTTTACCGGGCACGCTGAAGGTGATCGTACAATATCATACCTGGCTGCAGGCGGAAGACAAGGAAAAATATTTTCCCTGGATGGACATCCACGGCTACCTCGCCGCCCGCGCGAACAACCGCCTGTCGAGGATCAACTTCGTGGCGCTGAACGCGGATGACTATGTCAAAGCAGAAACCACTGCCTTCCTGGAACAGCTGCAGGATGATACAGTACCTGTTGTATACTCCAATTCTTCACATGCCATGGCTACCGTGAGAAGAGCGCTGGCCGGCATCATGGAAAAACGTATAGCCCAGCCCGTTATCCTGTTCTGCAACAGCGGGCACGGGAATGCGGACGAAGACCTGATCCACTACGCCACAGAAACCGGCGCCTTGCTGCTGGACGGCTTTGGGGACGGCCTCTGGCTGAAAGCGCAGCCTGATCTGACCATTCAGCATCAACCCGCTCCTGTAACCGAACCAACGGCGCTGATCAACAACATCGCATTCGGCATCCTGCAGGCCACCCGCTCCAGGATCTCCAAAACAGAATATATCTCCTGCCCATCCTGCGGCCGCACGCTGTTCGACCTCCAGGAAACCACCGCCCGCATCCGCGCGGTGACCAACCATCTGAAAGGCGTGAAGATCGCCATCATGGGATGCATCGTAAACGGTCCCGGTGAAATGGCCGACGCTGATTTCGGGTATGTTGGCAGCGGCGTGGGAAAGATCACGCTGTACCGCGGTAAGGAAGTGGTGAAACGCGGCCTCAGCAGCGATGTTGCGGTGGACGAGCTAATCAACCTGATCCGGGATAACGGTATGTGGGTGGAGGCAAAGTAGCAGGAAAAAAAGAGGCCGGCCAATACTGGTCAGCCTCCAAAACTGTAACTGGGGTTAACAAAAGCAGTGTGTACCTTAACTTTTTTTTGTTCTGAACTTTTCCCGTTAGGGATTTGGGGTTAATAGCATTAATAGCGTGACACAAAAATACTACCCAACAGAGGGTAGGTCAAGCGTAGTTATACGCAAAATGTTGCGTATTTTCCCCCTATTCAGGATGCATGGTTGTTTGAGATTTGGCATCCTGCTTGCTCCTCCATTAAAAACGATCTTATATGAAAAATCTGCTGATCGCCGGAACCCTGCTGCTGATGGCATGCGGCCCCAATACTTCCCAGACTTCCGAACGACGGGTATCGTCAAGTGACAGTGCTGTTCAACAGGAGCTCACTGTAAAGCCCGCCGCGGGCTACTTTGCCCGGAACGATATCAAACAGAACGATACGATTGCCTGCTGGGTACTTGAAACGGCTGCCGAAAGGGATAGCGTGCTGGGCATTGCAAAGACCATGAACAATGTGATCGACACGCCGGATTTCAGTAAAGAGGTAATGGCGGTCGTAACCCTCACACCATCCAGCCTGACGCAGGAATTAACGCTCCGTTCCGCTACGCAGACGGCCGATGAGGCCAACCTTCATTTCGCTATCAAAATCGATACGCCGAAAAGAACACATAATTCCGCTGCTGTCTGGGTGGGGTTCGTGCCCAGATCTGAAGGGATGAAAAAGATAAATTTCTACCGGGGAGATGAGCGGATAGAAACCATTCACCTCGACAAATAACTGAAACGCCCGCTGTTCCTTTACAACGGGCGTTTCGCATTTTAAATATCGTATTCAAGACTGGGCCGCAGCCAGCGTTCTGCTTCTTCAATCGTCCAGCCTTTCCTTTCCGCATAATCTTCCAGCTGGTCTTTTTCAATCTTACCAAGCCCGAAATATTTGGATTCCGGGTGGGCGAAATACCATCCGCTTACGCTGGAAGCCGGGTACATGGCCAGTGATTCCGTTAATATAATACCGGTGGCTTCCGTTGCGCCGAGCATGTCGAACAGCTTGTACTTTTCTGTATGTTCGGGGCAGGCGGGGTAACCCGGAGCGGGACGGATGCCCATGTACTCTTCCTTGATCAGCTGGTCGTTGTTCAGGTGTTCCTGGTTGGCATATCCCCAGAACTCCTTCCGCACACGTTCATGCATCAGCTCGGTGAAAGCTTCCGCCATGCGGTCAGCCAGCGCCTTCAGCATAATGCTGCTGTAGTCGTCGTGCTCCGCTTTGAATTTATCCAGATGCTTTTCAATGCCTTCGCCGGCGGTTACAGCAAATCCGCCGATATAATCCTGTTTACCGGTGGAAGCGGGGGCGATAAAGTCCGCCAGGCAGAAGTTCGGTTGTCCCGGTGCTTTTTTGACCTGCTGGCGCAGGGATTCCAGCGGGATCACAGCGCCGTCTTCCGTAGTGGCATGCACCGTATCCACACCGTTACTGTTAGCCGGGAAAATACCGATCACTGCCCTGGCCCGCAGCCATTTTTCTTCCACGATACGCCGGAGCATTTCCTGCGCGTCGTTGAAAAGGCGGGTGGCTTCTTTGCCTACCACAGCGTCTTCCAGTATCTGCGGGAATTTGCCGTGCAGTTCCCATGAAATGAAGAAGGGCTGCCAGTCGATATATTTCACGATCTCCGCGAGATCGTAATGATCAAACGTTTTGGTTCCGATAAACGCGGGCTTCACGGGATTGAACTTTTCCCAGTCGATCTGCACCTTGTTCTTCCTGGCTTCGGCTATCGGCAGGTATTGTTTTACGGGCCTTTTGTTCCGGAAAGCTTCATTCAGCTTCACATATTCGCCTTTAACTTCTTCAAGGAAGTTTTTGTTGAGGGCTTTGTTGAGCAGGTTACCGGTAACGGTTACACTGCGGGAAGCGTCCAGTACGTGCACCACCCCATTTTCGTACTCCGGCGCGATCTTCACGGCGGTATGCGTGCGGGAGGTAGTGGCCCCGCCGATGAGCAGTGGAATGTTGAATTGCTGGCGCTTCAGTTCCCGCGCGATGTGCACCATTTCGTCCAGGCTCGGCGTGATCAGGCCACTGAGGCCGATGATGTCTACTTCCTGCTCTCTCGCGGTCTGCAGGATCTTTTCGGCCGGCACCATCACACCAAGGTCGATGATATCATATCCGTTACATCCCAGTACAACCCCTACGATGTTCTTGCCGATATCATGCACGTCGCCTTTCACGGTGGCGAGCAGTATTTTTCCGGCGGACTTGATCTGGCCGCCATTCTCCGCCACGAGCTTCGCTTTTTCCGCTTCGATGTAAGGGGTGAGCACCGCCACGGATTTTTTCATCACGCGCGCGCTTTTTACGACCTGGGGCAGGAACATTTTGCCGCTGCCGAACAGATCGCCCACGATGTTCATGCCATCCATCAGCGGGCCTTCAATCACTTCAAGGGGACGCGGATATTTCAAACGGGCTTCTTCCGTATCTGCTTCGATATAATCTGTAATGCCGTTCACCAGCGCATGGCTGAGCCTTTCTTCCACAGTGCCGTTACGCCATGCTTCGTCTTTCTCCACCACTTTGCCTTTGGCCTTTACGGTTTCGGCAAAATTGATCAGTCTTTCCGTGGCATCTTCCCGTCGGTTCAGGATCGCATCTTCACACAGTTCGCGGAGCTGCGGTTCGATCTCGTCGTAGATCTGTATCATCCCAGCATTGACGATGCCCATGTCCAGCCCCGCTTTGATCGCGTGAAGCAGGAACACGGAGTGCATCGCTTCGCGCACTACGTCATTCCCACGGAAAGAGAAAGATACGTTACTGACGCCGCCGCTGATCTTCGCTAACGGCATCAGCTGCTTGATCTGCCGGCACGCTTCGATGAAATCCACCGCATAGTTATTATGTTCTTCAATGCCGGTGGCAATGGCAAATATGTTCGGGTCGAAGATGATGTCCTGCGGATCAAAACCTACTTTATCCACCAGTATCTTGTACGCGCGGTGGCAGAATGATACGCGCTTTTCGAGCGTATCGGCCTGACCGTTCTCATCAAAGGCCATCACCACTACTGATGCGCCGTAGCTCTGGCAGATAACGGCCTGCTCGATAAACTTTTCTTCCCCTTCTTTGAGGCTGATGGAGTTCACGATGCATTTGCCCTGGAGGCATTTAAGACCGGCTTCAATAACGCTGAATTTGCTGGAGTCTATCATGACCGGGATGCGGGAGATGTCCGGTTCGGAGGCCAGCAGGTTGAGGAAGGTGGTCATGGCTTTTTCTCCGTCGAGCAGCGCATCGTCCATATTCACGTCGAGCACCTGCGCGCCGCTTTCTACCTGTTGGCGGGCAACGGACAGTGCTTCCTCAAACAATCCCTCGCGGATAAGCCTTGCGAATTTCTTGGAGCCGGTAACGTTGGTGCGCTCACCGACATTGATAAAGTTGGTTTCCGGCCTTACCACCAGCGGCTCCAGGCCGCTCAGGCGTAAGTACGGTTTGATCGTACGGGTAGTGTTCATTACAATTCCTCTGGTTCATATGCTGATTATGCCAACGTAGCTTCCTTCACCGGTAAGGGACGCGGTTGAATGGATTTTACGTGTTCAGCCATATGGCGGATGTGATCCGGAGTAGTTCCGCAACAACCGCCAACAATGTTTACAAAACCCTCGCGGGCAAATTCCTCAATTATATGCGCCGTTTCATGCGGCTGTTCATCATATTCACCGAATGTATTGGGCAGTCCGGCGTTGGGATAGCAGCTGACATAGCAGCCGGCGATCTGTGAAAGCTCTTCGATGTAGGGCCTCATCTGGTTGCCGCCGAGGGCGCAGTTCAGACCGATGGAGAAGGGCTTTGCGTGCATCACTGAAATGTAGAACGCTTCCAGCGTCTGGCCGCTTAATGTTCTGCCCGAAGCATCCGTGATGGTGCCGGAGATCATGACCGGCAATTCCGGTTTGCCGGACTCGCGGAAATATTTTTTAATGGCGAAGATGGCGCCTTTTGCATTCAGTGTATCAAAGATGGTTTCTATCAGCAGTATGTCCGCGCCTGCTTCCGACAAGGCTTTTACCTGTTCGTAGTAAGCGTTCACCACTTCATCGAAAGTAACGGAACGGAAACCGGGGTTGTTCACGTCCGGGGAAATGGAGAGGGTTTTGTTGAGCGGGCCGATGGCGCCGGCCACGAAGCGGGGTTTGTCCGGATTGCGGCGGGTGTAATCATCTGCAGCGCGCCGGGCGATGGTCACGGAGGCGGTGTTCATTTCAGCGGCAAGGTCCTGCATGTCGTAGTCCGCCTGCGCGATCACGGTGCTGCTGAAGGTATTGGTCTCGATGATGTCCGCACCTGCTTCCAGGTATTCGCGGTGGATCGCTTCAATGATCTGCGGCTGGGTGATGGAGAGCAAATCGGAATTGCCTTTCACATCCGTGTGATAGTCTTTAAAACGTTCTCCCCTGTAATCGGATTCCTGGAGTTTGTAGCGCTGGATCATGGTGCCCATTGCACCGTCAATTATAAGGATGCGCTCGCTGGCGCACTGTTGCAAAGATTTCATGGCTATAACGTTTATTAGTTACGGTTAAAAATCAAACCCGCAGGCCGAACAATAAACAAATCTACCTGCTGGCGTTTGCAAAGATAGAAAAGTCCCCGCTAATAACCGTATAACGCATTTTTTCCCGGTGCTTCCAACTTTTTTCAAATCTCAATCCGTTGATATTCAATACAAATAAATTTATTCATAAAAAAATATCAAAAGAATTTTGGTTAGTCCACAAAGTCTACTAAATTTGTAGAGTATTAGAAAGGAATTAAAATCAGAACCAACCATTAACTTTTTCAGATCATGCTTTCAGAAACGTTACAACAACGTCGAGTTTACCAGCAGCGGGCTTTTTCCTACCACCACCGTTCTGCTGCCGGTTGTTCTTACATGTGTTGCTGATATTTTATGCAGCGATGGTACAGTAATTATAAACCGGTAAATCTATCAGTATGACTATTAAAAATGAATTAAGGGCGTTGAGCCGTGACCTGGCGAAGTTAGGGTTGCGGGAGGTGTATGTGGAGAATTCACTGGCGGACGATTCGTTCAGGGTGGTGTATGTGAACAAGCAGGTGAAGCAGCAGGCTGCGGTACCTGGTAAAAAGAAAAAAGATACTTCCTCATAGCTGTAGTTGACATAATGCAACAATTGCGTATTCATAACGTGGAATAGTTACCAGAGACAGGTGTTTTCGAACACCTGTATTTTTTTATGCCTGTTTGCCGGTGCTGGGTAAGGCTGATGGAATGCCCCTTTCATACCTGTTTGCCGGCACTGGGTAAGGCTGGCGAATGCCTTTCATGCCTGTTTGCTGGCATAACCAAGACTGCAAATGCTCACTTCCACATTCCCGGCAGACATTACGGCCCTGGCGCAGGCTTCCAGCGTTGCGCCGGTTGTCAACACATCATCTACCAGCAATACATGTCCCTGCGCGGGTTCTTTCAAGGCAAAAGCGGCGGATACGTTTTCCCATCTTTCGGTCCTTGACTTGCGGGTTTGTGTGGAGGAATTGGGAATGCGTTCGAGGCCGTCGGCGGTGTGGCATTCCAGTACGCCCGCGATGCCCGCCGCCAGCAGGGCTGCCTGGTTGTAGCCTCGGTGCCGTTGTTTGACGGCATGCAATGGAACGGGAATGACGGTGGATATTTTTTGCCACCAGCCGCTTTGCCGCAGTTGCAGGCCGAGCTGCCGGCCGAGATACAATGCAATGTCTTTTCTCCCGTGATATTTGAACTGGTGCACCAGCTGCTGAAGGCTGCCCTGCCGCGCGAAATAATAGCCGGCAGTGGCATGTTGCAGCGCGATGCGTCCGTAGAATATTTTTTCTACCGGGTTTCCTGCCGTAAGCTGGAAGCCGGTGGCGGGGAGGCGGTGCGCGCAGCCGGCGCATAATATCTCTTCCGTGCGGGACAGGTCGAGGCCACACGCTTCGCAGGTGTGGGGGTATAACAGGTGCAACAATGGTTTCAGCATAAGGTGTTTGCTTTAAAACAGAAGCCGGTATACCTCTTCTACTCTTCCGAGAGGCACCACTTCAATATTGAATTTACTGAAATCGAGTCCTTTTTTATGGTATTTGGATATGAAAATTTTCTCAAAGCCGAGTTTCTCCGCTTCGGCGATGCGCTGCTCTATGCGGTTGACGGCGCGCACTTCGCCGCTGAGGCCCACTTCGCCCGCAAAGCAGTATTTGTGCGGGATGCCGGCATCTTCGTAAGAGGATAACAATGCGCAAAGTACGGCCAGGTCGATAGAAGGATCTTCCACCCGCAGGCCCCCCGCGATGTTGAGAAAAACATCCTTCACACCGAAGTGGAAGCCGCCGCGTTTTTCCAGCACGGCCAGCAGCAGTTGCAGCCGCCGGAGATCGAAGCCGGTGGCGGTGCGTTGCGGCGTGCCGTACACGGACTGGGTAACGAGCGCCTGCACTTCCACGAGCATCGGCCGCAGACCTTCAATGGTAGCGGCAATGGCAACGCCGCTCAGCATGTCTTCCCGCTGGGAGATGAGTATTTCGGAGGGGTTGCTGACCTGCCGGAGCCCCTGCCCCGTCATCTCGTAAATGCCCAGCTCGGAGGTGGAGCCGAAGCGGTTCTTGATGGTGCGCAGAATGCGGTAGGCATAATGCTGGTCGCCTTCGAACTGCAGCACAGTGTCCACCATATGTTCCAGTATTTTCGGTCCGGCTATCACGCCGTCTTTCGTTATATGGCCGATGAGAAAAACAGGGGTATTGGTTTCTTTGGCGAAACGCTGCATTTCGGCGGTGGTTTCCCGTATCTGCGATACGCTGCCGGGCGCGGATTCTATCAGCGGCGATTGCAGTGTTTGAATCGAATCGATGATCACCAGCTGCGGTTCCAGCTTTTTAATTTCCTGGAAGATGACCTGTGTGGATGTTTCCGTGAGCAGGTAAAACTGATCGTTGCGGATGCGCAGGCGGTCCGCCCGCATTTTGATCTGCTGTTCGCTTTCTTCCCCGCTGATGTAAAGGGTTTTGATGTTGCTTAATGAAAGCGCGTTCTGCAGGAACAGGGTAGACTTCCCGATGCCGGGCTCACCGCCCACGAGCACCAGCGAACCCGCTACAATGCCGCCTCCCAGCACCCTGTTCAGCTCCGCGTCAGGCGTAAGCCATCTTTTTTCTTCAATGCCTTCCACCGCTTCGAGGTTCACTACTTTCGGCGCGCGCGCGTTGCCGGCCGTTTCCGTTTTCCATTCCTGTTGCCGCAAGGGTATTTCCTTCTGAACCTTTTCTTCTACAAATGTGTTCCATTGATTACAGGAAGGACATTTACCCGTCCACTTCGCTGATTCATATCCGCAATTCTGACAAAAAAATGCCGTTCTGATTTTACTCATGCAGCAAAGTAAAATAATAAAGCAACGCGCTCATCGATATATTTTGTGTTGATGGAAGGAAGTAAAAACGGTAGCAGAAAATGCATAAATGAGAAAAGAGCCAACGGAAGATTCCGCTGACTCTTTCTACTTACTAACCCATTAAATTCAGGACTAAATTACTAAATGGGATGAGAATAAAAAAGTTTATTTGAAGGATGTTAATAACTTTTAAAGTGTTAATTCCTTTGGCAGTCCATCGGCTGTAACCCCCTATTGTAGCCTGTTTCGCCTCCAAGTAATTTTCCGCAAACTTTCGTAAATTATTGATAGAGAGGGGCGGTAACACAAGCATTCATATATTAATATATCGATATATTATAATAATAAATAAACATATAAAATCATCATGTATAGGGTGTGGAAAAGTGCTTCTTGCGCCAAACTGTCAGTGTTAATTTTTTGCTGCTGTCAAAATACTCCTGTAACCGGGTGGTTTCCTGTAAAAATTGTTAAATCTGCTCGCTGGTAAGGGTTTTGATAGAGGATAAGGGTAATTTTACAAGGACTCAATTTTCGAGAACAACTATGACACCTGGAATAATGATCGTTTCGCTGATCTTCGTGGGGATCAGCATGCTGGTAAGCTTCCGTTTGCGGAGCAAATTCAAGAAATACAGCGAGGTACCTACCTCCGCGGGGCTGACCGGCCGGGAGGTAGCGGAGAAGATGCTGCGTGACAACGGTATACATGATGTAAAAGTAGTATCTGTTGAAGGGCATCTCAGCGACCACTATAACCCCGCGACCAAAACGGTGAACCTGAGCCCGGAGGTATATCATAATAACAGCGTGGCGGCGGCGGCCGTGGCGGCCCATGAATGCGGGCACGCCGTGCAGCATGCTACCGCCTATACCTGGCTGACCCTTCGCTCAAAGCTGGTGCCGGTGGTGCAGGTCAGCTCCAGCCTGGTGCAATGGGTGCTGCTGGCGGGTATTCTGCTCGTCCAGGTGTTCCCGCAGCTGCTGCTGGGCGGTATCATCCTGTTCGCGGTGACCACCCTTTTCTCGGTGATCACGCTGCCGGTGGAGTTTGACGCCTCCAACCGGGCCCTGAAGTGGCTGGACAATGCGGGCATCACCTATCAGAAAGAGCACGAGCAGGCCAAAGATGCGCTGTGGTGGGCGGCCATGACCTATGTGGTGGCGGCCGTATCCTCCATCGTGATCCTGTTCCAGTACTTAATGATATATCTCGGCGCGCGGGACCGGAACAATTAAAAATTATTGATATCTGAAAGGCGGGCTGCACTCCGGCCCGCCTTTTTTATGCCTGCGGGCAGCGGATTACGTCCGTTCCTCCCCCGAAAACACCAGTAAAAACAGGCCCTGCATAACCTGTTGATAATTCTTTGTCAAATTTTTTATTGAAAATCAATTCATTATAAAAGGTGGTCGGAAAAAATAACCCAAAAACGCTGGTTATTCTGTTTTTCCATCTTAGCTTTGCCGTCCCAAATAGGGCGAGATTAAATTTTATTCTATTAAGCAATGGATACTTTAAGTTTCAAAACAAAATCTGCCAATGACGCTTATGTTAAGCGCGACTGGTACATTGTAGATGCTACCAATCAGACAGTGGGCAGAATGAGCGCCAGGATCGCAGCGATCCTGAGAGGCAAGAACAAGCCTTACTACACTCCTCACACGGATTGTGGCGACAATATCATCGTGATCAATGCTGACAAGGTGGTTTTCACTGGCAACAAGCTGAACGATAAGGAATACCAGACCTATTCCGGCTACCCCGGTGGCCAGAAAGCCGAAACAGCGAAAGACCTGCTCCGCCGCCGTCCGGAAGTGGTGATTGAAAGGGCTGTGAAAGGTATGCTGCCGAAGAACCGTCTGGGCCGCGCCATGTATAAAAAACTCTTTGTTTACGCCGGTGCTGAACATCCGCACGCTGCTCAGAAACCGCAGACTTTAACTTTCTAATTACACCTGAATAATGGAAAAACAAAAAAATACTATCGGTCGTCGTAAGGAAGCAGTTGCCCGCGTATACGTGAGCAAAGGTACCGGCACCATCCTGGTGAACGACAAGGACTATAAAACATATTTCTCCCTGATCTACCTGCAGAACCAGGTAGAAGCACCTTTCAAAACCATTGACGCGCTGGATAAATTCGATGTAAAAGTGAATGCACAGGGTGGTGGTATCAAAGGTCAGGCTGAAGCAGTAAGACTGGGTATTGCGCGCGCACTGTGCGAGATCAATCCCGAGTTCCGCCCTGCGCTGAAAGCTGCCGGCCTGCTGAAACGTGATCCGAGAGCAGTTGAACGTAAGAAACCAGGTAAAGCTAAAGCCAGAAGAAGCTTCCAGTTCTCTAAACGTTAATGTTTGCATTCAATTCCTGAACATCAATTCGACTTTAACAACATGGAAAATAATACTTCATTACAGCAGCAGTTACTGGAAGCCGGCGTACACTTCGGTCACCTGAAGAAAAAGTGGAATCCCAAGATGCTGCCTTATATTTTCGCAGAAAAGAAAGGTATTCATATCATTGACCTGAACAAAACTGTTGAAGGTCTGCAGGAGACAGCGGCAGCGCTGAAATCCATCGCAAAAAGCGGCAAGAAGATCATGTTCGTTGCTACCAAAAAGCAGGCGAAAGAGATCGTTGCCGAAGCTGCGAAACGTGTTAACATGCCCTACGTAACCGAAAGGTGGTTAGGTGGTATGCTGACCAACTTTGCTACCATCCGCAAGAGCGTAAAGAAAATGCAGAGCATTGAAAAGATGCTGACGGACGGTACTTTCGACAACATCACCAAGAAAGAGCGTCTGACGCTTTCCCGTGATAAGGACAAAATGGAAAAAGTGCTCGGCGGTATCGCACAGCTGGCACGTGTTCCGGCTGCCCTGTTCATCGTAGACATCAGCCATGAGCACATTGCCCTGGCGGAAGCTAAACGCCTCGGTGTTTCTACATTCGGTATGGTGGATACCAACTCCGATCCTACCAAAGTTGACTTCGCGATCCCCGCGAACGACGACGCTACCAAATCCATCGCGATCATCGTAAGCTATATCGCTGCGGCTATTGCAGAAGGTCTGGCAGAAAGAGCGGTTGAAAAGACCGACGAGGTAGAGGAAGAAGAAACTGACAACAAACTGCGCAAATTCGAGCTGGAAGGCGGCGAAGAGCGTGGTGAAAGAGGCCGCAGGCCCGGCCCCGGTGGCAGAACCGGCGGTCCCGGTGGTAACCGTGGCGGTGGAGCAGGCAACCGCGGTGGCGGTGGCGGCAGAAGCGGTGGCGGCAATCGCCCCGGTGGTAACCGTCCTGGTGGCAACCGCCCCGGCGGTGGTGGCGGATTCCGTCCCTCCGGTGCAGGCAGACCTGGTCCTTCCAGATAATCAGCACAATACATAAAGGATAATGTGAATCGTGAATGATACTGTCGTTCACGATTCACATTATAAATATTCCCCGAAAGGGGCTCTCTCAATAACAATAACTCTAAACTGAATTATATACCATGGCAACAATTACAGCCGCTGATGTAAACAAACTGCGTCAGCAAACCGGAGCTGGTATGATGGATTGCAGGAAGGCGCTGGTGGAAACCGACGGTGACTTTGAAAAGGCAGTTGATTACCTCCGTAAAAAAGGACAAAAGGTAGCCGCACTGCGTTCCGACCGTGAAACCAAAGAAGGCGTGGTGATCGCAAAGACCACTGCAGACGGTAAAGCAGGCGTGATCGTGCTGCTGAGCTGCGAAACCGACTTCGTGGCCAAGAATGAAGATTTCGTGAAATTCGCACAGTCTATTGCTGACCTTGCACTGGCCAACAACGTGCAGTCTGCCGAAGAACTGAACGCCGCCCCGCTGGATGGCGCTACAGTGGCAGACAAAGTGAACGACCAGGTTGCCAAGATCGGTGAAAAGATCACCCTGAGCAAATTTGAAAGGATCGAAGCCGCCGCTGTAACCGCTTACATCCACGGTAACTATCGTATGGGCGTACTGGTTGGTTTCAGCAAGCCTGTTTCCGATGAAGCGGGTAAAGACATCGCCATGCAGATCGCAGCCATGAACCCGATCGCTGTAGATGCGGAAGGCGTTCCTGCCGAGCTGATCGCGCGCGAAAAAGAGATCGCCGTTGAACAGATCAAGGCGGAAGGCAAACCGGCTGAAATGGCCGAGAAGATCGCTGCCGGCAAGATCAACAAGTTCTACAAAGAAAGCACCCTGCTGCAGCAAGCCTTCGTAAAAGACGGCAACAAGTCCGTAGCAGACCACCTGAAGTCACTGGACGCCGAACTGAAGGTAACTTCCTTCAAGCGCGTGGCTTTGGGATAGTCTTACCAGATAATTCAAAAGGAGAGAATGTAAAAATTCTCTCCTTTTTTTTGCATATACACTTCCGGGGAATATTTTTGAGGAGGATTTGTATATTTAGTACCGGAAGGCTGCACCGGAATACCCCAACGGTACATCCGGCTGAAGAATGTTCGGGAGAAAAGAGGAATTAGAACTTACAATAATCATAGCTGACATGTTGCCAAAGTACAAACGAATTCTGCTCAAGCTGAGTGGTGAATCTCTGATGGGAGATAGTAATTATGGAATTGACCCGAAAGTAATAGCCCAGTATGCGCACGATATCAAGGCGGTAACCGACCTTGGCGTGCAGGTGGCGATCGTGATCGGCGGAGGAAATATTTACCGCGGGATGAATGAAGCGGAAACGGGTATTGAGCGGGCGCAGGGGGATTATATGGGCATGCTGGCCACCGTTATCAACGGTATGGCCATGCAAAGCGGCCTGGAAAGGGCCGGGATGTACACCCGCCTGCAATCGGCGATCAAGATGGAACAAATAGCGGAACCTTACATCCGCCGCCGCGCCATCCGCCACCTGGAAAAAGGCCGCGTGGTGATCTTTGGCGCCGGTACGGGTAACCCCTACTTCACCACGGATACCGCTGCTTCACTACGGGCAATCGAGATCCAGGCGGACGTGATCCTGAAAGGCACACGGGTAGACGGCATTTACACCGCAGATCCGGAGAAAGACCCGAATGCCACCAAATACGAATCCATTACCTTCTCTGAAGTTTATCAAAAATCACTGAACGTAATGGATATGACGGCCTTTACGCTTTGCCAGGAAAACAAGCTGCCGATCATTGTATTTGACATGAACAAAACGGGAAACCTCCTCCATGTGATCATGGGACAGAATGTAGGTACCCTGGTAAAAGGATAACCGCTTTTCAGCATACAACATTAAAGGCCGGGATGCTTGACATTCCCGGCCTTTTCTATGGCTTCACTTCCTGGCGGGGATGCATTGCGTTGATCACCGGCATACGGGAAGCTCCTCACAGCCGCCCGTGCTGTTCCATTCACGATCTTACATCCCCGCACAGGATAAGCCAGGAGAAGATTCTCCCGGCATTTCATCCATCCATAAAGACGTTATATACCCAGGATGGATAATGTTACCCCAATTTCCAGGCGATCAAGGTGGAAAGTATTGATGATAGTGCGTCATGATCCTGTGCGGATCTTCCCCGGAATGATAAAATGCCGCCGAAGAATACGGGTACGGGCTTCCGGGCGGGCAGATCCCGCTGGTGAACGGCGCTTCATGCATCTGGGTCAGTTTCTCCGCTGCAGTGCTCCTGTCCGGCACATCAACGGTGAATGAAGCTGGCTCCCAGAACTGAAACTGCCGGTCATGCCGGTGGCACTTGTATTGGTCCAGCTCCTTCGAGCGGTTATCCCGCAGCCGGTGCTTGATCTGCTGGGCCGTGAATTTCAGGAGCATCTGGCGGACGTTCCGCGCTTTCCAGTCCGGCTGCTTCTCCCAAAGCAGGTGAACCTCGTCTTCCAGGATCACAAAACCGTATAGCCATATACGTTTGTTCAGCGCCATAAAGGCCAGGCTGTTCAGCAAGATCTGCTTATGGTGGTCGTCACGGAACAGCAGCGTCCCATGGCGGCAACAGGCCGAAAAGTGTTCCATGTTTTTTCAGATGAAGGATATCATGCTATCCCTGTTCAACGGTGGTCAGGTGCAGGCGGTGACAGATAAAGTCAAAAGTGCTGCTGATGGCGGGTGGCCTCCCGCTTTAATGGCCGGCGCAGATGCGCCCGTATGCAATGAATACAACCCCTTGATATGAAGAATGCTAATTCCCACGCTATCACGCATCCATGCAGCCCGCCGGCGGGTTAACCACCCAACATCAGCAAGCCTTTTGACAATTGTGATCGTTCATATGACCGGAATCTTTTCCCCAGGCGTCCATTATGAGCATATACCATCCGCAGGCATCTACCCAAAGGCCGCCCCTGCCCGTCCCATCATGAATGACAGGCAGACCCATAATTAATACTTCTCCGAAGGGTGAGGAAAAGAGATAATAGCAGAGCATCAAATCCCGGTCATAAAATATTTATTCCCGCCGGCCACCGGATAATTTGCTGTTCTCCGCATCCTTATCCACAGATGCCTTACGTGAAAAAAAAGATGATGATAACTGCATCAAAATCCTGCTTAAACCTTTCCGCGGTTCATGATCAGGAGGAACGCCGCCCAGGAAAATACTTTGCGAAAGACGGCCATTTAAAACAGAGATTGTTTTGGCTTTGCTCATAAAAAAGATGCTGGTTTCGGGTTAAACAAATAATTATAACAGGTGCAATTTAATGAGCAGGATCGATATAAAAGCCGTTCATTTTATTCATTTAAATCGCGGGTGTTAACACCCGCAGTTAAAGCATGTACTCGAAAGTCGTGAAGTTCTTCCCGTCGCTCCGCACCGTAATCACCCCTCCCATCCGCTCCACGAAATCCTTGCAGATGATCAGCGCAATACCCGCACCACGACCGGTTTCACGGGCATAGCGACCCACGATCTTGTAGTCAAAAACATAAGGAATGTCCACCGCCGAAATCCCACCGCCTTCGTTTGTAACGGAAACGAATAAACGCTCTTTTTCATGATATCCTTCTATCATGATCCGGCTGCCGCGGGGAGAAAATTTAACCGCATTATGCAGCAGGTTCCGGTTCACGAATTGCAGCATTTCCTTGTCCGCATGCACCACCAGGTCCGCCGGAATATTCAGCGCAAGCTCCAGCTTTTTATCCCTGATATCCTCCGCCAGCGGCTCCTGCACTTCCATCCACAGGTCCAGCAGCAGGTACGGCTTCGGCACATATTCAAAGCCCGCCAGCTGCGATTTCACCCACCGCAATACGTTCTCGAACAGGTGAAGCGTTTCGGTTGCCATGGACGCGATGCTGGAAGAGATCTCGCGCATCTCTTCGTTCCGGATGTCTTCCCGCGCAAAAAGCTGCGAAGCGTTGATGATATGCCCGAGCGGCAACCGGAAGTCATGCGCCAGAATGCTCAGCAGCTTGTTCTTGAAATCATCATGATGTTTCAGGTTTTTGTTCTGCTCGTTGACGCTCCTGTTCAGCTCTGCATGCCGCTTCGCGCTGCGGCGGGTGGAACGGAGCAGCAGGTAGTTGACAACCACCAGTCCCGCGAGCAGCAAGCCGCCCACAACAAAGAAAGCGACAAGCATGTTCCGGTTGCGGGATTCCAGCGATTCCCGTATCAGGTTCTGTTGCTGCAGCGCGCTGCTGAGGCGCTGTGCCTTCCGTTCCTGCTCCTGCAGAAACTCTTCCATATAATCTTCGCCGCCCTGCCTGCGCATATCTTCCTGGTGTTCCACGATCTCGCAAAGCACATCCGCATACGGAGCAGCAGCGGCGGCGCTCTGCTTCCTGTAGTATTTATAAAGCCACGCCGCCGGCCGGATGAGCAGCTGCTTGTACCCGCCTTCCATAGCGGCCTCCATCATCTTCCGGCGGTACAGCAATGTATCCGGCAGATGGTAATAGGACGCATACAGATCGAGCTGCGCGTAAGCATACACCGAGAGGTACACAAACCCATCTTCCTCCGCGCCGGAAGCCAGCCTGAGCAAATCCTGCATCGCGGGCTTCAGCTCTCCTTTACGGAGCCGTTCGTTCGCAAGAAAGAACCCGGTATAGGTGAGCAATCGTTTGTCGTGATACCTGCCCGCTATCTCCCGCGCCTTGCCGAGCGCCCACTGTATGGAATCCAGCCGTGTGCTGTCGGATTCAAACACCATATAATAATTGGCCAGCATGGGCGCCCAGGCGGAATCATGCAGGAGGCGGCTGCCGATGCCCATCGCATCGTTCATATAAGGCAGCGCCAGGTCGTTACGCTGCTGGAAATGATAGTACATGCCAATGCTGTACAGGGCTTTGCAGATACCGGCGGAGTCGCCGAGCAGCTGGTAGCGTTGCAGACCTTCCCGGTAAAAGCGGTAGGCCAGCTTGTTATTATGCTGGAACGTGAAGCAGGCGCCAAGGTTCATATTGGCGTCCGCGATGCCTTTGTGATAGCGCAGCCTGAGCGAGAGCGCATGGCCGGCCCGTGCATACCGGAAGCTGCTGTCGAGCTGCTGTGGAAGATACAGCAGGGAAAGCTGGTTGAGAGCGTCTGCATACTGAAGGCTGTCCGTCCCCTGCGCGGGCAGCGTTTCTTTCAATTGCCGGATCACCTGCTTCTGTGCAAAGAGGGTATAAGGCATGCAGAACAACAAGCAGAAGAGGAGGATCTTTCCCATATCTATATACAAGTATGCAAGGCTAAGTAAATGTTAATGCTGGTGCTGTAGGCTCCCGGGGCGCAAGGTATGCCGAAATTGCGTTGTTTGGTATTGAAAGGCCGGGAAACCCATCATGTAACTCAATATCATGGCTATTTCTGAAATATTTTGTTAATTATTTGTAAATGGATGATTTTGGATGGAATGAACATGACGATGACAACCCTTTGAAAATGAACAAAATGAACAGCGTTTTTACACTATTGGTATCTTAAATTCGCTCCGTCATAGAAATGATCATGGTTCCCCACGCCAGGCGCCTCAAACACCTGGTTCGTTTTCCTGAAAAGAAAATACCGGTCCCCATGTCCTAAATCTGTTTTTAACCAAAATCCTATCATATGGAAAGCTTGCAAGCACACAACTATGGTTGCCAGGAACTGGACGCAACCAATGCAAAAGACGTTAACGGCGGATTTCTCGCCTTCAGCATCACCAATGTAGACGGCAAGATCACCGTTGGTGCCCAGCTGGACACTAACGCGCTCACCTCCGGCCTGCCCGGCACTGGCGGTGGCGGATCTTTACCCGGCCTTGGCGGTCTGGGAGATTTACTGGCTCCGGTAACCAACCTGCTGAACGGCCTCCTCGGCGGCTTAGGCGGTGGTCTGCTGCGCCTGTAATCATTTTATCAACGTGGCGCCTCCGGGCGCCACATTCCTTTACCGAATTACACCTGAAGGTTGTCTCTGAACGGGACAACCTTTATTTTTGTTATAAACTCATACTCCCATGCGAATCGTCACCTATAACGTGAATGGCCTCCGCTCCGCCATGACAAAAGGATTCTGCGACTGGCTCAAAACCGATCCCGCGGATATCATCTGCCTGCAGGAAGTGAAAGCACACCGCGAAAACGTGGACTACCTGCAGTTCGAAAAGCTTGGATACCAGGACTTCTGGTACCCCGCACAAAAGAAAGGTTACAGCGGCGTGGCCATCCTTTCCAAAGTAAAACCAGACCACGTTCAATACGGCAACGGCTACATGCAAAGCGATGCCGAAGGAAGGGTGCTCCGGGCCGATTACGGGGACATCACCCTCATCAACGCCTATTTCCCCTCCGGCACCACCGGGGAAGAAAGACAGACCTATAAATACCAGTGGCTCGACGAATTTTACGGATACCTCGATCAGCTCCGGAAAGAACGCCCCAACCTCGTGGTCGTAGGGGATTATAATATTGCGCATAAACCGATCGACATACACAACCCGGTAAGCAATAAAGATTCTTCCGGATTCCTGCCGGAAGAAAGGGCGTGGATGACCAAGCTGTTCGAAAACGGCTTCGTGGATACCTTCCGGCACTTCCACCCCGAGCCGGACCAATACAGCTGGTGGAGCTTCCGCGCCAACGCACGGAACAATAACAAAGGCTGGCGCATCGATTATATCAATGTAACCGCCCCCCTGCAAAACCGCCTCGCGGACGCAAGCATCTGGCAGCACGTGAAACATTCGGACCACTGCCCCGTTTATCTCCAACTGAAATCATAAGAATGCTCATCTATAATGTAACCATCAAAGTATCGCCGGCGATCCATGAAAGCTGGCTGGAATGGATGAAAAAAGAACATATCCCCGAGATCATGGCCACCGGCCTTTTCCATGACTACCGCATCTGCAGGCTGCTGGACCAGGACGATTCCGAAGGGCCCACCTACGCCGTGCAGTACTTCACCGATACGCTGGAAAACTATCATACGTACCTGCAGGAACACGCAAGCCTCCTGCGGCAGAAGAGTTTCGACGCTTTCGGAGATCAGTTCGTAGCCTTCAGAACCGTGATGCAGGTGGTGTAGACGGGCAAACTTATCCACAGGAAATTCACTATTTTCAAGGGCTCCGGGCTTTGGTACAATAGTTGAAGAATAACGGCGTTTTATAGCAAGAGTCATTAAAACTCAATGCAGTAAAGGGATTGGGATGCCGGTGATTGATTTTTAGTTTAGCAGGAGAAAAGGCCCAATCTGCTCTAACCGTTACCTGTAGGGTTTTTCAGCGTGTAAAAATTTATTTTAAAAATTTGGCAATCTCATAAAACGCTTTATATTTGCTCACATCAAACATTTTCTCACTAGTTAAATCTTAACTAACTATGAACAAAGCCGAATTGATCGACAAACTCGCCAAAGATGCTGGCGTTACTAAAACACAAGCTAACGATGCTTTGGATTCTTTCACTAAAGCTGTTGCTGATACCCTGAAAAAAGGTGGTAAAGTAACTTTGGTTGGTTTCGGTACTTTCTCTGTTTCCAAACGTGCTGCACGTAACGGTAGAAACCCCCAGACTGGCCAGATCATCAAGATCAAAGCTAAGAAAGTTGCTAAATTCAAAGCTGGTAAAGCACTGTCTGACAAGCTCTAGGAGTTGGAGACCCAACTTATTTAAGCAAGGAACATTTTTGTTTCTTGCTTTTTTTATTTTTGCAGAACATTATCATTCATCATTAATAACTTAAATCATGGGTAGAGGAGATATCAAAACCAAAAAAGGCAAGATCTCTAACGGGTCTTTCGGCAAAAGCCGTCCTGCCAAGACCAAGAAAACTGCTGCGCCTAAGGCTGAAAAGAAAGCCTAGCAGATAAAAAAATCCCGGGTACCTGTAAACAAGTATCCGGGATTTAATATTTAAGGTCCGGGCACCCCGCTTCAACATCACGGCGCCAGCCGCTCCATCTTCCAGCTGTTATCTTTCTGCAACACATACCGCAACCGGTCATGCAGCCTGCTGCTGCGGCCCTGCCAGAACTCCACCAATTCCGGCTTCACCACATATCCGCCCCAGTGCTCCGGGCGCTGCGGACCGTTTTCAGCATACGCCTTTTCCAGCTCCTGCACCTTTTCTTCCAGCACCTGCCGGCCCGGTATCACCTGGCTCTGCGGCGAGGCGATCGCCCCTATCCGGCTGCCCAGCGGCCTCGACTGAAAATATTCATCACTCACCGCCGCGCTTGCCTTACTAACGGTGCCCTCTATACGTACCTGCCGTTCCAGCTCCTTCCAGAAGAATAACAGCGTAACCCGCGGGTTCTCCGCCAGCTCATGCCCCTTGCGGCTCTCGTAATTCGTAAAGAAAAGAAACCCTTCCTCGTTAAAGCTCTTCAGCAACACGATCCTCGCAGACGGCCGTCCGTCCGCCGTACTGGTAGCCAGTGTCATCGCGTTAGGCTCTTCCAGCTCACTGTCTATCACCTCCTGCCACCAGCGCTCAAATTGCGGCAAAGGGCCTGCCGCCGCATGCTGCTCATCCAGCGTCGCCCTTTTGTAATCCTGCCGCAGCGCCGCTATCTTTTGATTGATCATGGAACAAATATTTGTTCAAAATTAACACATATCTATCCACAGATGCTGACCAGTATTTGTATAAATGGTAATTTACATCAGTTTTAATACCGGATCTCATGAGAACATACGCCTGTTTATTAGCCTCCCTGCTGTGTTTCGCAGCCTGCCAGCAACCCGCGAAGCAACCTTCCGCCTCGCAGGACACCACGGCCACTGCCACGCCGCTCACGCAGCGCACGGCTTTCTACACGCAGCTGAAAGGCATGCTGGCCGGCCAACCTGTCACCATGCAGCTCATCCGCTACGGCAACGCGCAATATGAAGGCTGGTATTATTACGATAAAACAGGCGATCCCATCCCTTTATATTATCAGCAGGATTCATCCGGCCAGATCACGCTGGTGGAAAATTCCGATCCGGATGAAAATCAGTTCTTCACCGGAAAGCTCACGGACGACGGCCATTTCAAGGGCATCTGGAAAGGCAGCCGCCAGTTTGAATTCGATTTTCAGGAAGATAAAAAAGATGCGGTGCTGTTTGACGTATTCAGTTTTTCCGACTCCGCCAACCTGTTTTACAATGACCCGCGATCTCCCATGGCCCTGGCTTCCGCCGGTATCGTATGGCCCGTGGGCGGCGCCGATGAAGCAGCGCTCGCCGTGGTCCGGCAATTCATCGGGCAGGGGCTTAACAACCCCGACAGCATCGTAAAAGCGCCGGTGGACAGCTTCCTGCTGCAATACAAACAGAACCGGGACGAAGTAGATACCAACGAGCTGAAATCCGGCATGGGCGCTTCCTGGAACTGGAACGCCGAAACCCGCACCCGCATCGTCTGGAACCAGTACCCGCTCCTGGTGCTGGAATCCGCCAGCTATGAATTTACCGGCGGCGCGCACGGCAACTACGGCAGCATCTTTTCCGTGATCGACCTCTCCCGCAAAAAAGTATTGAAGCCGGCCGACGTGTTCAAGCCCGGATACGAAAAAGCCATCGGCCAGGCACTGGAAGCATCCTTCCGCAAAAAATACAAAGTGCCCGCCGGCGAAGCGCTGAGCGACGGCTTCCTGTTCGAAAAAAACATCCGCCCGAACGATAATTTTTTTATCACCAGCAAAGGCGTTACCTTTTGCTATACTCCCTATGAGATCGCCGCCTATGTCTTCGGGCAGATCAATTTATTTGTCCCTTTCAACGACGTGAAAGACTTTGTGAATGAAGCTTACCTGCAATAACATATGAATTCAAGAGATCCGCAACAATATAATCAACGGTTCGAAGAGGTGTATAACCGGCTGAATGAACGCCAGCGGCTGGCGGTGGACAACACCGAAGGCCCCGTGATGGTGATCGCCGGTCCCGGTACGGGAAAAACCCAGATACTCGCATCCCGCATCGGCAAGATCCTGCGGGATACGGACTTCCTGCCGCACAACATTCTCTGCCTCACCTATACGGATGCCGGCACCGTGGCCATGCGCAAGCGGCTGACGGATTTCATCGGTCCGGATGCCTACCGCGTCAACATCCACACCTTTCACTCTTTTTGTAATGAAGTGATACAGGACAACCTGTCCCTCTTCGAAAAGAACGTACTGGACCCCATTTCCGACCTCGAAAAGATACAGCTGCTCAAAACGCTCATCGACGGCTTCTCCAAAGACAACCCGCTCAAGCGCTACCGCGGTGATGTGTATTTCGACATGCGCAACCTCGCCAACCTTTTCTCTACCATGAAAAGGGAAGGATGGACCGTGGCGTTCATCCGCGAAAAAGTGGAAGCATACGTGGAAAGCCTGCCGGAGCGCGAGGACTTTATCTATAAAAGAGCCAGCGGACGCTTTAAAAAAGGCGATCTGAAAGAAGACAAGCTCAACGGTGAAAAAGAAAAGATGGCGCGGCTGCTGGCCGCCGTAGAGCAGTTCGACATCTTCCAGCAGCTGATGCACAAGGCCAACCGCTATGATTTCGATGATATGATCAACTGGGTGATCCGGGCATTTGAGCAAAATCCCAACCTGCTGGCCGATTACAAGGAACGGTTCCAATATATACTGGTAGATGAATACCAGGATACCAGCGGTACCCAGAACCGGCTGATCTCGCTGCTGACAGCGGGCGAAGAAAAGCCGAACGTGTTCGTGGTGGGGGATGATGACCAGTCCATCTACCGCTTCCAGGGCGCCAATATCGAGAACATGGAGCAGTTTGCGGAAGGGTTTGAAAAAGACCTGCTCACCGTTGTGCTCACGCAAAACTACCGCTCCGTGCAGAACGTGCTGGACGTGTCCATGACGCTCATCGGCAACAACAAAGGCTCCCGGCTGGTAGACCAGTTGCCCGGCCTGAGCAAGCAGCTGGTGGCGGCTAATGGCAAGCTCAACGGGCTGGACATTCCGCCCGTCATCCGCCGGTACAACACCCCGCGCGATGAAATGGCCGCCATCACCCTGGAAGTGGAACAGCTGCTGCAAATGGGCGTGCAGCCCGGCAAGATCGCCGTCATCTACAAAGAGAACAGATACGGCGAAGAGCTGGCGCAATACTTCCGCCTGAAGCAGCTCCCCTTTTATTCCAAACGCAACATCAATCTTTTCGAACAGCCCTTCGCCCGCAAAGTGATACACATCCTGCAGTACATCGCCAATGAGCTGGAAACGCCCTACAGCGGTGACGACCTGCTGTTCGAGATCATGCACTATGACTTCTACAGGCTGCCGCCCATCGAAGCGGCGCGCATCAGCATAGAAGTGGCGGAGAAAGGGTACAGCGAGAAGACCTCCATCCGCAAATACCTGCAGGACTGGAACAAGACCCGCAACCCTACGCTCTTCTCCCTCGCCCCGCACGACGAAGCCATGCGCCTCGGCAACCTCCTTGAGAAATGGATCGGCGACGCCCACAACATTACCCTTCAGCAGCTGTTCGCCGAAATCGTCAGCGAAGGCGGCATCCTTTCCTACGTCATGGCCTCGCCGGAAAAGATCTGGCTGATGAAAATGCTGCAGGCGCTGTTCGACTTTGTGAAAGAAGAAACGCACCGCAACCCGGACCTGAACATCATCACCCTGATGGAAACCGTGTCCCTCATGGAAAGCAACAGCCTGCCCATCCCTCTGGTACAAGTAGCAGGCAATGAAAAGGGCGTGAACCTGCTCACGGCGCACGGCGCCAAAGGGCTGGAATTTGAATATGTGTTCATGGCCGGCACCAACTCCCATCTCTGGGAAAAGAAGAAACGCAGTGCCTCGGGCTTCAATTTCCCCGATACCGTTTTCTCCACACAAGCCACGTCTACCGACGAACAGGAGCTGCGCCGGCTTTTTTATGTGGCGATGACCCGCGCGGAAAAGTACCTGTTCATCAGCTACCCGGAGTTCCGGCAGGACGGCAAACCGCTGGAGCCAAGCATGTTCATCTCCGAAATACTGCAATCGCACATCCTCCCCGAACAAAAGATCGTTTTACCGGAAGAAGACCTCTTCCAGTTCGAGATACTGCAATACGGCAAGGAGTCCGCGCCGGAGATCGAGAAAGTGGACCAGCTTTTTATCGACACCCTGCTGAGCAACTTCGTCATGAACGTGACCGCGCTCAACAACTACCTCCGTTGTCCACTCGCCTTCTTCTACCAGAACCTCGTACGGGTGCCCGTAGGCCGTTCCGAAAGCACGGAATTCGGCTCCGCCGTGCACTTCGCGCTGGAAAAGCTTTTCCAGAAAATGCAGAACAACAACAACATCTTCCCGTCCAAAGAAGAGTTCATCCGCGATTTCTCCTACAGCATGCTGCGCAACCGCGAATGCTTCACAAGGGAGGCGTTTGAAAGAAGGATGGAATACGGGAAGGATATTTTAACGGCGTATTACGACAAGTACATCGATTCCTGGAATAAAGTGGTGAGCATCGAGCGGAACATCCGCAACGTGATCGTGAACGGCGTGCCCGTGAAAGGCAAGATCGACAAGCTGGAATTCAACGGGAAGGAAGTGAACGTGGTGGATTATAAAACGGGCGACTTTGAAAAAACGAAGAAAGACCTAAAGAAATTCGATCCGCCCAACGAGCGTAACCCGGATGGCGGCGACTACTGGCGGCAGGGCGTATTTTATAAAATTTTGTTAGATAATTACAAACAGAAGAACTGGCAGGTGGTTAGCACGGAATTTGATTTCATTGAGCCGAACAAACAAAAAGAATATTTCCGGGAGAAGATCACCATCACTCCGCAGGATACCACCACTGTCACCCAGCAGATCACAGACACCTGGGCGAAGATCCAGAACAAGGAATTCTATACCGGTTGCGGAAAGGATGATTGCAAATGGTGCAATTTCGTGAAGGACAACAAGCTGCAGGTGGCGCTGCATTCGCTGGTGGAAGAGGAGGAAGAAGAATAATCGGTAACAAACAGTAAGTTTGCACTTAAATTTAATTCACAGGTTAGGAAAAAATGAATCTGAATCTCCGGGGCTGGATTTGCTCACTGATCGTACTGGCTATATGCAGTTGCCTTTCCCAATGCGCGAACATCGTGCCGCCGGGCGGCGGGCCCAGGGACACCCTGCCCCCGCGCCTGATGGGCGTTGCGCCGAAGGACTCGTCGCTGAATTTTTCCAGTAAGCAGGTGGTGTTCCGGTTCAATGAGTATGTGGAGCTGGACAATGTGATCGAAAAGCTCATCGTTTCCCCCACCCTCAAACGTACACCCACCATCACGGCCAAGCTGCGCACCATCACCATAGAGATCAAAGACTCCCTGCAGCCCAATACCACGTATACCTTCAACTTCGGCGATGCCGTGAAGGACGTGAACGAGCGCAACCCGATAGAAGATTTCCAGTACGTAGTGTCCACCGGCACCTACCTGGATTCCCTGCAGCTCACCGGCAAGCTGATCACCGCGGAAACCGGCCTGCCGGACAGCAACGTGGCCGTGATGCTGTATGCCAACCTGGAAGATTCCGCCGTGTCCAAAGAGAAACCGCTCTACGTGGCAAAGACCAAGGGTAGCGGCATCTATCGTTTCAAAAACCTGAAACCCGGCACCTACCGCATTTTCGCCCTCAAGGAAGAAGACCGGGATTTTCAATACACACAGCCCACGGAGCTGATCGCGTATTCCGACAGCCTCGTACATCTCACTGAAAATCTCAGCGACATAAACCTGGCGCTCTTCAAGGAAAGAGATACCGTGCTGTACCCCGAAGAACCGCCAGAGCCCGTGGAAGAAGAGCCCCGCTCCGCCGCCAACAAAAAGCCCGCGCGGAAGCCAAAGCTGCAGGCCAGCGCCGTGCTCAGCAGCGGCAAGCAGGAACTGGGCGATTCCCTCGTGCTGCAGTTCAACCTGCCTTTGAGCACGATCGACTCCTCGCGGATACTGCTGCAGGAAGACACCACCTTCAAACCGGTGACCTTTGCTTTCCACCGGGCGGATACCACCGCGAAAAATTTCAAGCTGGCGTACGACTGGAAGCCCTCCAAGCCTTACCGGCTCATTCTGCCGGAAGGGTTTGCCACAGACACCTCCGGCCAGGCGGCCAAAGCCGATACCATTGACTTTGCGGCAAAAGGGCTGGACGATTACGGGATCGTGAAGGTGAAGCTCACCATCGGGGACAGCGCCCGCAGGGTGTTGCCGGCGGACACCGGCTACCAGTTCGTGGTGCAGATGGTATCCAACAAAGAGATCAAATACTCCGGCGTGATCCGCAACGGCGCCTGGGAACGCGGACTGGTCCAGCCCGGCGAATACGAGATCCGCGTGCTCGTTGACACCGACGG
Organism: Chitinophaga cymbidii; assembly: GCF_007992715.1. GTDB lineage: Bacteria > Bacteroidota > Bacteroidia > Chitinophagales > Chitinophagaceae > Chitinophaga > Chitinophaga cymbidii. The sequence goes on along the minus strand of NZ_BKAU01000001.1, from coordinate 1,892,179 downwards.
CAACGGCATCTGGGACACCGGCGCCTACTACCGCAAGCCCCGCAGACAGCCGGAAATAGTATTCCCCATCCGGGACGTGATCAACATCAAAAAGAACTGGACGGTACCCGTTAACGTGAATCTATAGTTATCTGTAACTTTGTGACATGATCTTTTCCTCCGCATTGATAGAAAATGCCGTTAATGAATTTGCCAGGCTGCCGGGTGTGGGCAAGAAAACAGCGTTAAGACTGGTGCTGCACCTGCTCAAGCAGGATACGGCACAGGTGGAGCTGTTCTCCGAAACGGTAGCGCGCATGCGCAGGCAGATCAAATTCTGCAAACATTGCCACAACGTGTCTGACGATGAAACCTGCAGCATCTGCGCCAATCCCGCGCGGCATACGAACGTGGTGTGCGTGGTGGAAAGCATCCGCGATGTGATCGCCATCGAGAACACCCAGCAGTTCAACGGCGTGTACCATGTGCTCGGCGGCATCATCTCCCCGATAGACGGCATCGGTCCCGAGCAGCTGAACATCCACAGCCTCGTGGAAAGAGTGCAGCAGCAGGGCGTGGAAGAAGTCATCATGGCCCTCAGCCCCACCATCGAAGGCGATACCACCATCTACTATCTTTCCAAAAAGCTGAAGGAATGGCCGGTGAAGATCACCACCATCGCCCGGGGCATCGCATTCGGCGGTGAGCTGGAATATGCGGACGAAATGACGCTGGCCCGCTCCCTGACCAACCGCCTGCCGCTGGAAAATTACCTGCAGCAGGGATCACGGTAGAATAACATGGATTTTACAGCAAGGTTGTTTAACTTTATGATATACAATGTAAATCATCCGTGCCATGTTCAAATTAATACTACTCTCCGCGTTCTTTTCATTCGCCTTCGGCAATGTCTACGATTTTAAGGTGGAATCGCTGGAAGGTGGTAAGATAGACTTCTCTAAATTCAAAGGCAAAAAGATACTGATCGTCAACACCGCGTCTATGTGCGGGAACACGCCGCAATACGCAGCGTTGGAGAAGCTGTACAAGAAATACAAAAATAAGCTGGTGATCGTCGGTTTTCCGGCGAACAACTTCGGTGGGCAGGAACCTGGCTCCAACCAGGAGATCAAAGCCTTCTGTACAAAGGAATACGCCGTTACTTTCCCGATGGCGGCCAAGATTTCCGTGAAGGGGGACGATATTCACCCTTTGTACAAATGGCTGCAGGAAGAAAGCCGGGAAAAACAGTTTGATCCGGAAGAGGTGACCTGGAACTTCCAGAAATACCTGCTGGATGAAAAAGGCGAGCTGATAGCCGTTTTCAAGCCCCGGACGCAACCGGATTCGCCGGAAATAATTGCCGCGATCGAAAAATAACCATACATGACCAAACGCCTACTGTACTTATCCGTAGCCTTCGGCTGCGTGATCCTGTTTTTTGCCACTTGCTCGAAATCCGATGATCCTTCGCTGCAAAACTGCGAAAATTCAATGGCGAATATCCATGTCAACAACCAGTTCTATCCCCTGAAAATACTCAGCTCCACCCTCCTCCGGCCCGCCGGCAGCATGGGCCGGTTCAAGCTGCTCAGTGTGGAAGCATATATAGATACGGTCAAAGTAGTGATCAACGTAGCGGATGTTTCCGCCTTCAGTAACGACCAGCTGCGCATGGATTCCATTGGCGTACGCCTGTACACCTATTCCCGGAAGGCCGGCAGCGATACCACCGGGCGCGTACTGATCGGCGTACGGCGCGGGCAGGAATACCGGTATCATACAACGGACTCCGCGTCCGTCAACATCACAGCCGTAGACATTGAAAGGCGTACCGTGTCGGGGAACTATTACCTCCGCACCGTTGAACCGGTAGTGACCGCCACCGGCAATTTCTCGGAAGTCTGTTTTCTCTCCATACAATAAGCCGCTGCGTTATCCTCCTTCCGAATAGCAAAATGAAGTATTTTTACGCCCATGTATTTTTCAGACATCATCGGGCAGGATGCAACGCGGCAACAGCTGCTGCATGCCGTTACACATAACCGTCTCAGTCACGCCATGATCATGCTGGCGCCCGAAGGCGCCGGGGGATTGCCCGTAGGGCTTGCTTTTGCGCAATACCTCGTGTGTGAAGACCGCCGGGAGCAGGACGCCTGCGGTGAATGCGCCGCCTGCAAGAAAGCCGCTCAGTATATTCATCCGGATATTCATTTCTCCTATCCCGTTATCCCCCGTAAAGCCGGCGACAAGCCCCTCAGCAGCGACTATGCCGCCGAGTGGCGGGAGTTCATCGCGCAGCAGCCTTATGGCAATGCGTACGACTGGCTGCAGTTCATCGGGGCAGAAAACAAACAGGGCAATATCACCGCGCATGAATGCCAGGACATCATCCGCAAACTCAGCCTGAAAAGCTTCGAAAGCCCCTTCAAGATACTGCTGATGTGGATGCCGGAATACCTCGGCAATGAAGGCAACCGCCTGCTGAAGCTGATAGAAGAGCCGCCGGCCCAAACCATTTTTATACTGGTAGCCGAAAACCAGGAACAAATACTGGCCACCATCCTCTCCCGCACGCAACTCATCAAAATAAATCCCCTGTCGAAAAACGACGTGGTAAAAGCCCTCACGGAACGTAACCAGGCGCCGGAACAACGCGCCCGGCAGATCGCCACCATCGCTTCCGGCAATTACCGCGAAGCGCTGCAACTGCTGCAACATTCCGACAACGATTACCACGAAATGTTGCGCGCCTGGCTCAATTGCATTTTCATGCAAAACCGGAAAGGGTTGCAGGAATGGGTGGATAACATCGCCAGCGCCAAAATGGGCCGCGAAAATCAGAAACAGTTCCTCCGGTACTTTATCAATGTGCTCGAACACAGCCTCCGCCTGCAGTATATGGACAAAAGCCAGCTGGCCTTCTCGGACGAAGAGGTGGATTTTGCGGAAAAACTTAAAAAACTGGCCGATCTCGGGCAGATGCAGCAGCTGATGGAGGCGCTGGACAATGCTTTCTATCATATTGAAAGGAACGCCAACGGCAAGATCCTCTTCCATGCGCTGTCCATCCGCCTGCAGTACATTTTTAAGGGAAAGCCCCTGCCGGTCTAGCTATCAACAATTTCCCTTACCTTTGTCCCTTCATTCCCTATGCTCACTTTTGATTATGAAAGTAAATATGTACTTTTAGTGACCTGGGAATGCAGGGATAATCATTTTTTCATAAAAAAATAAACCGTAATATATGGCTTGTGCCGGATGTGGTACGGGTGCGGAAGGGAAGCCGTCGGGATGCAAGAGTAATGGAGGATGCAGCAGCGGAGGTTGTAACAGATTGAACGTGTTCGACTGGTTGTCCAATATACCCTTGAGTGATAGCTTAGCACCATTTGACATTTTAGAAGTTAGTTTCAATAACGGAAGTCGCAAGGATTTCTTTCGCAATTCCACCAAACAGGTCTTTGAAAAAGGCGAAATGGTGGCCGTGGAGGGCATTAGTGGTTTTGATATTGGCATGGTCAACCTTACCGGCGAGCTGGTAAAGTTGCAGATGAAGAAAAAACGGGTGGAAGATACGCCCGAAGTGAAAAAACTGCTGCGCCGCGCGTCTCAGGAAGATATGAACCGCATGTCCGAGAACAAGAAACGCGAGCATGACGCCCTTATCAAAGCGCGTGTGATCGCCCGCAATCTTGGGCTGGAAATGAAGCTGGCTGAAGTGGAAATTCAGGCCGATGGCCGTAAAGCCACTTTTTTCTATACGGCGGACGACCGTGTGGACTTCCGTGAATTGATCAAGATCTATGCCTCCGAATTCCGGGTGAAGGTGGAAATGCGCCAGATCGGCGCCCGCCAGGAAGCCGGCAAGGTAGGCGGCATCGGCAGCTGCGGCCGCGAGCTTTGCTGCTCCACCTGGCTCACCGATTTTAAATCCGTGAACACCACCGCGGCGCGTTACCAGAACCTTTCCATCAACCAGGCCAAGCTTTCCGGCCAGTGCGGCCGCCTCAAATGCTGCCTCAACTATGAGCTGGACACTTACCTGGACGCCCTGAAAGATTTCCCCGACGACTGCGATACCATAGAAACCTCCGGCGGCAAGGCCACCTTGCAGAAGCGCGATATCTTCAAGAGCCTGATGTGGTATTCCTACGACAACAGCAGCAAGCAATACCCGCTGACCATTTCCCGCGTGAAGGAGATCCGCCAGCAGAACAAGCAGGGGATCAAGCCGGAAGAGCTGAAAGCCGTGGAAGTGGTGACCACCAAACCCAAGGAAACCGATCTTGGTTTTGCGGACGTGGTAGGCCAGATCAGCCTTCGTTCACTGGAAAAAGCCTCGCAGAAGCGCAAGCAGAAATCCCGCGAGAAACACAAAGAGCAACAGCAGAAAGACAATAAAGGCAAAGGGGGACAAAAACAGCAAGAGCAAAAGCCCCGCGGCGAGCAAAAAGAGCAGCAACGGCAACGTGGGCAGGATAACCGCCAGCAGAAACCGCCCCGTGAAGGAGGACGCCCGCAGCAAAAAGGCGGCGAACGCCCGCAACAGCAGCAGCGCCCCGATCGTCCTGACCGTCCGGATCAGAAAGGCGACAGGCGCGAACAGCAAGGGCAGAAACGTGAGCAGCCGCAAGGTGGCGAACAACGCCAGAACCGCGGTGAACAAAAACGTGAGCAAGGCCCGCAACAACGGGAAGGCCGCGAACAGCGCCCTCCGCGCCCCGAAAACCGGGAGCCGCGCGAACCACGTGAGCCGCGTGAGCCCAAACCGCAACAGCCTGGCGGACAAGGCGGTAACAACAGGAACCGCAACCGGCCGCCACGGAAACCGGATGCCAAACAATAAAAGTTACCATCAGACCGTATTATAGGATGAGGCTGTATCAACAATCGATACAGCCTCTTTTTATTCGGGTTCCTGTTTAGCGCCGGTTTCAGTGTATGCGATCTACAGGGCCTGGTATTTACGCATAAGTTTTTTTCAGGCTCCTGAGATTTACAGGACCTGTATTTACTTTTGATCCTCTTTTTTCAGCATGATCGGATTCCCTCCCCGGCATAGTACCATCATCACTATGGAAGACCGCAGCCCCGCGGAGCAATTGCGCATTACCCGCAGGGCCATGGAGCAATTGGGATGGGAGATCTCCGAAGTCAGCCCGCAAAACATCACCGCATTCACCCGCTTCAGCTTCCGTTCCTGGAACGAGCAGGTCAGCGCCGCATTCACGGAAGACGGCGAGCTGAGCCTTTTCAGCGCGTCCACCGGCGCGCAGGTGCTCGACTTCGGGCGTAACCGACAGAACATCAAACGGCTGCTCGGCGCCATTGAGCAGGTAGCGGAAACCTTCACGCCCGAAGAAGCAGCCGCGGAAATTCCCGCCATCGCCACGCACCGCCTGAGCCACAGCAGGCCGGTGGTAAAGGGACCATTCGGCGTATTCAAACCCGTCAGCGGATATTTCATCACCCCCATCCTCATCGGCATCAATGTTTTCATATACCTGTTGCTGGCGCTGGTCACGCTGTACCGGGGAGGTTCCTGGTGGATGATCGATACGGAGCTGCTGGAAAGGTTCGGCGCCAACTACAAGGAAGTAACCCTGTTCGGGGAGCCGTGGCGCCTGCTCAGCGCGGCTTTCCTGCATGCGGACGTGCTGCATCTGTTTTTCAATATGTACGGTATCATGATCTGCGGCGTGTATCTCGAACCGCTGCTGGGTAAAGGACGGTACCTGCTGGTATATATTTCCTGCGCCATCATCGCGGGGCTGGGCAGCCTCTGGTGGTACGACATCACGCCGTCCATCGGCGCATCCGGCGCGCTGTTCGGCCTGTTCGGGTTTGTTTTCACTTTGCTGTTACGCCGGTTCCTGCCACCCGGCGAGCGCCGCGCCTTGCTGATCAGCATCGGCATCTACATCGCCCTGCGCCTGTCCCTCGTTTTCTTCGCCAGCCACATCGATCACGCGGCGCATATCAGCGGACTGCTGACAGGCATGCTCCTCGCGCAGCTCATGTACGCCGGTCTGAATAATCCGCTTCATCAGGCAAAAAGCACACTGGCGGCGGCTTCCATCGTTCTGGCGATAGCCGGTTCCGTTTACTTCATCCTCCCCCGCGATGTAAGCATCTACATTACAAAAGTGCAAACGCTCGGATATAACTTCACCATGGCACAGGGCAGCTACAGCGTGGGCTCGGAAAAAGCGCGGGAAAAATGGCTGCAGAATTTCGGCATTTATTATATGGATGAAAACCTGCGCATTATGGACGAGATCGATGCGCTATCCCTTAGCAGGGACGCCCGTGAACGGAACAGGATCATGCGGCAGCTTTTTCTTACGCAACGGAATATGTTCGCCTACAGCTACAAGACCTTGCGCGAGGGCAGGAATGCGTACGACAAACAGATCATCGACGCGCTGCACGACATGAGCAGGATGCGGAAAGAGCTGAACTGGTAAGTGCTTATTTTTCCTCCTCGAAATACAGCTTGTAATAGTGCATGCCCCGCTCATCATCATACCCCCTTTCGATCATCTCACGGTTGCCGTGGATGTAAACGTGGAAGTTCCTGTCCAGCTTGAGAATGCTCTTGAACACCCGCTGCTGCTTTTTAACGGCCGGGCTTGAAATATCAAATTCATCCGGCACGTCCAGCCGGTATTCATCCCTGAAATGCTCGCGGTAATTGCGGAAAGCGTCCACCGCATCCGGGTGGCCCAGTACTTCTTCCGCAAATTCCTCCACCTGGAACTGCTCTTTTTCCTTGAAGTAAGTGGCGGATTTTTTCAGCAGCTCGATCTGGTCTACCCGGTTCATCTCAAATTCTTCCGGCAGTTTTTTCTGGATGAACTGCTGGCAGAGGTTCACCATCGTTTCGGTCTGGTGATAGCTGTCCTCCCGCCGCTGCACCTGCAGGAACGCATCTTTCCAGTAGACCGCTTCGTTCTGCTTGCTGATGCTGTCCACAATGCTCACCTTGTACCCTTCCTCACGGCCGGCATTGAACACCAGGCAGCCTTTGTCCAGCTTGTTGATGTTGATCCCGTCATCATAATTCACTTCATAGTTGTCATTACTGAGAAAGACCTTCAGGTAGGTATCGCGGTTCTCCGACTTGAAAATGCCGATCGCTTCCACCTCTTCCCCGTCTACCTGGCATTTGGAAAAATGCACGATGTACAGCTCTCCGCCCTTGATCTTGGGGTGGGTGGAATGTTTATAAAGATGCTTGGCGATGTTGACCGACTGCTCCTGGAAGTTTTCCGCGTCGTCGAAGATCAGGCTGCAATATTTATATACTTCATTCAGCTGGATGTCCGCCTCATGATAAAACCTGAAATATTCCGCGTTATTGGTGAATGGCTGGATGAAATAGCTCAGCAGCAGGGTGCCGATGGTTTCGTCTTTCAGCTCCAGTGGCTGTTGCGACAGCACCAGCGGATCTTCGTTCGTGGCGTTGCCCACCTTGTGGATGGTAAGCCTTTCCAGGTCTTTTATGTCCGATACGTGAATCATACGGGCTGCAAATTAGGCGCATTTGGAAATTTTACATCAAAAAAAATTAATTTACTCCCATGAAAAATATACTTGCCGCCATTTGCCTGCTTGGCGTGACCTCCGCCTCGGCCCAGGACGCCCTGTACACCGCGAAGGATTTTACCGCAGAAAATCTTTTTTCCAGTAACATCGAAGGCCCCGCCTTTGATAAATCCGGGAATCTCTACGTCGTGAATTTCGGGCAGGACGGCACCGTGGGCGCCATCAGCAAAGACGGCACCGGCGAAGTATTCGTTACCCTGCCGGAAGGGAGCGTTGCAAACAGCATTCAGTTCTCCCGCAAGGGCGGAGATATGTTCCTGGCGGATTTCAAGGGACATAAAGTGTTGAAGGTGGACATGAAAAGTAAAAAGATCAGCACCTACCTGCACAATCCCGCATTCAACCAGCCAAACGACCTGTGCATCAACAAAAAAGATATGCTCTACGCCTCCGACCCCAACTGGAAGAACGGCACCGGCAAGATCTGGGCGATCCTCAAAGGCGGCCGCCCCTTTTTGCTGGCGGACAGCCTGGGCACCACCAACGGCATAGAGCTGAGCCCCGATGAAAAAGTGCTGTACTTCAACGAAAGCGTGCAGCGCAAAGTCTGGAGATACGATGTGGCGGAAAACGGCGCCATCTCCAACAAAAAGCTCCTGGCCGTTTTCCCCGACTTCGGCCTGGACGGCATGAAGTGCGACAAAGCCGGCAACCTCTACATCACCCGTCACGGTAAAGGCACCGTAGTAGTGCTTTCTCCCGCCGGTGACCAGATACGGGAGATACCGCTGAAAGGGAAATTATGCAGTAACCTGGTGTTTGGGGGTGAGGATGGGAAGACGGTTTTTGTGACGTTGCAGGACAGGAAGTGTATGGAGATGTTCAGGGTGGAGATTGCGGGGAAGGGGTATTGACTTCATAAAAAAAGCCGCAGGCTAAAAACCCGCGGCCCAATATTGCGATAGAAATTCTTACGTATTCAACCCCCCGCAAACACTGATCACCTGCCCCGTCACATACGCCCCCATATCGGAAGCCAGGAACAGGCACACGTTCGCGATATCTTCCGGTGATCCGAACTTGCCGAGCGGTATCTGGTCCAGGTAGGCTTTCGCGCCTTCCCCGTCTTTCAGGTAGTGGGTCATGTCCGTTTCCACGAAGCCGGGCGCCACGGCGTTCACGCGGATATTGCGGCTGCCGATCTCCTGTGCGATGGATTTGGAGAAGCCGATGATGCCTGCTTTGGAGGCGGCATAGCTGCTCTGGCCCGCATTTCCCTTGATGCCGATGATAGAGCTCATATTGATGATGCTGCCGCTTTTGGCTTTCATCATCGGGCGCATCACCAGTTTCGTCATATTGAAAACGCTCTTCAGGTTGATGTCCATCACCTCGTCCCACTGCTCGGCGCTGAGGCGCAGCAGCAGGTTGTCTTTTGAAATACCGGCGTTGTTGACGCAGATGTCAACCGTACCAAACTCTTTCACCACATCATTTACCAGCGCTTCGCAATCTTCGAATACGCCGGCATTGCTTTTATAGGCTTTTGCTTTCACACCTTTGGCGATGAGCTTCGCTTCCAGCGCTTTTGCTTTTTCGTCCGAGCTAACATAAGTAAATGCAACATGGGCGCCTTCATCCGCAAATTTCAGCGCGATCGCTTCACCGATCCCGCGGCTGGCCCCCGTTACGATGGCTACTTTGTTGTTGAGTAATTTCATTTTTAACAGATAGGTTTAGCTTTAATTTGATGAACGAAGGTAATAGAAAATTATACCATCGTTCAGTGTTTTTCAATAAAACGCAGGATCTCTTCCAGCACGTTCCTTTCATTGTTCAGGCGCGGCACTTTATGCTGGCCGCCCAGCTTGCCTTTGCTTTTCAGCCATTCCGTGAAGGTGCCGGCGTCCAGCACATGAACGGTGGGGCGGTGCAGCGCGATGTCTTTATGCCGCTTTGCTTCGTAGTCCGAGTTGATGGCCTTCAGCGTGCCGTCCAGCACATCAATGAAGCGTTCCATATCGGCGGGCCTGTTCTCGAATTCGATCAGCCATTCGTGCCCGCCGTTGCCGGCGTCGCTGAAATAGATCGGCGCGGCCGTATAGTCGTTCACGGTGGCGGCTGTTTCTTCGCAGGCTTTCGCTATGGCTTTGTCCGTATTATCCACGATCAGCTCTTCGCCGAATGCGTTGATGAAAGATTTGGTGCGGCCGCTGACGCGGATGCGGAACGGCGACAGGGAAACGAACTGGATAGTATCTCCCACGAGGTACCGCCAGAGGCCGCCGTTGGTGCTGATGATGAGGGCGTAATTCCTGTTCAGCTCCACTTCGTGCAGCTGCAGGGTACGCGGGAAATCCTTCCCGTATTCTTCCATCGGCATAAATTCGTAAAAGATGCCATGGTTGAGGAACAGCAGCAGCCCTTCTTCACCGATCACGTCCTGCGCGGCAAAGAACCCTTCGGAAGCGTTGTAGGATTCCAGGTAGCTCATGCCCGGCTTGCGGATCAGCTTTTTGAACTGCTCGCGGTACGGCGTGAAGCTCACGCCGCCATGGGCGTAGAGTTCGAGGTTAGGCCATACGTCCGCGAGGTTGTCCGTTCCCGTCAGCTCAAATATTCTTTTGATCAGCACGATGGTCCACGTGGGAACACCGGCGATGGAAGTTACATTTTCGTGGATCACCACGTTGGCCATCCGTTCTATCTTCTCTTCCCATTCGTCCATCAACGCGATGGACAGGTCCGGCGTGCGGATCATGTGCCCGTAGAACGGCATGTTCTGCAGCATCACGGCGCTCAGGTCGCCATAATAGCTGTCGCTGTCCGGCGAGAGCCTGTTCACCTGGTGGCTGCCTCCTATCACGAGGGATTTGCCGGTGAGCACATCGGAATCCGGGAAGTTGTTATAATAGAGGGAAAAAACGTCGCGGCCGGAGCGGTAGTGGCATTCGTCGAGGCTTTCGCGGGAGATGGGGATGAACTTGCTTTTGTCTGCCGTGGTGCCGCTGGATTTTGCGAACCATTTGATGGGGGTGTTCCAGATCACGTTCTGTTCGCCTTCCATGACGCGCTGGATGTAGGGCTTCATGGCTTCGTAGTTGTGAACGGGCACCCTTTGTTTGAATTCATCCAGTCTAAAGATATTGGAGAGACCGTATTGTTTGCCAAATTCGGTGTACTGTGCAGCGCTGAGCAGGTTCTGGAATACCTGCTGCTGAACCTGCAGCGGGTATTGCATAAAGTGCTCAATGCGGCCCATGCGTATTCTGGCCAATTGTGACAGCGCTGGACTTAAAATCTTCATACCAGGTTTTAACTAGGGTTTTGATAGGTTATTGATTCTTAGCTGCTTCATCGAGGTAATCTTTCCTGCGAAGAACGAAATTCTGACCAAGATACACTTTTCTTACCTGTTCATCTTCAGCCAGTTCCTCGGCTGTTCCGGCTTTGAGGATCTTGCCTTCAAAGAGGAGGTAGGCCCGGTCTGTAATGGAAAGTGTTTCCTGCACGTTGTGGTCTGTTATGAGGATGCCGATGTTCCGGTACTTGAGTTTCGCCACGATGCCCTGGATGTCTTCCACGGCAATGGGGTCGATCCCGGCGAAAGGCTCGTCCAGGAGAATAAACTTGGGGTCTACGGCCAGGGCACGGGCGATCTCCGTTCTGCGGCGCTCACCGCCGCTCAGTACGTCACCCGGACTTTTACGCACGTGTTGCAGGCGGAATTCGCTGAGGAGGGATTCCAGCTTGTCTTTCTGCTGCGCCTTGCTCAGTTTCGTCATCTCCAGTACGGCGGCAATATTGTCTTCCACGCTCAGCTTGCGGAATACGCTGGCTTCCTGGGGCAGGTAACCGATGCCCATCTGCGCCCGCTTGTACATGGGCAGCTTGGTGATGTTCTCCTCGTTCAGGAACACCTCCCCTTCATCCGGCTTGATCAGCCCCACCACCATATAAAACGTTGTGGTCTTCCCCGCTCCGTTCGGGCCCAGCAAGCCCACGATCTCACCCTGCGTAACCTCCACGGACACGTGGTTGACCACCGTCCTGGTACGGTAACGCTTTACCAGCTGCTGCGTATGTATTCTTAATGCCATATGATTGAAACTTAGCAAAAATAACAAAATAGGTGAATGGAGAGCGGTTTGGGCCGCTATTAGTTAATTATTGCGCTAAATACTATTTTTGCGGGGTTTTAGACGAACATCCTTTTTGATATGAAACCGAGCATGATAATGCGAGGTTCCATCAGGTCGCTAGAAAATCAATTATTAACTGATGAAAGTCACTGAACATATTGCACAGGCAAAGGACACGCTGATCTCCTTCGAGATACTGCCGCCGCTCAAAGGCAAGAGCATTGAGTCTATCTACGATCACCTGGATCCTTTAATGGAGTTCAAGCCTTCGTATATCAATGTAACTTACCACCGCAGCGAGCATATGTTCAAAAAACGGGCGGACGGCTCGTTCGACAAGGTGGAGATCCGCAAGCGCCCCGGCACTGTAGGCATCTGCGCCGCCATCATGAACCACTATACGGTAGACGCCGTGCCCCACCTGATCTGCGGCGGCTTCAGCAAGGAAGAAACGGAAAACGCCCTGATAGACCTCAACTTCCTCGGCATCGACAACGTGCTGGTGCTGCGGGGGGACGCACCGAAGAATGAAACCTTCTTCGAGCCCCATCCCAACGGCCACCGCTATGCCATCGATCTGCTTCAGCAGGTTGCGCATATGAACAACGGCATTTATCTCGAAGAAGACCTCATGGGCGGCGTCAAAACCAAATTCTGCATCGGCGTGGCCGGCTACCCGGAAAAACACTTCGAAGCCCCCAACATGGCTACGGACATGAAGTACCTGCAGCGGAAAGTAGAAGCCGGCGCGGACTACATCGTCACCCAGATGTTCTTCGACAACCAGAAATTCTTCGATTTTGTGGCCAAATGCCGCGAAGCGGGCATCAAAGTGCCTATCATCCCCGGCCTCAAGCCGCTCACCACCAAAAAACAGCTGACGATATTGCCGCGCACTTTTCATGTGGACATGCCCGATGACCTGGCCGTTGAAGCGCTGAAATGCAAAACGGACAAAGATGTGGAGCAGGCCGGTACGGAATGGCTCATCCAGCAGTCAAAAGAACTGAAGGCCGCGGGCGTGCCCGTGCTCCACTATTATACCCTGGGCAAGCCCCATGTGATCCGCAAAGTAGTAGAAGCTATCAGATAAAAAAATTGCCATGCGTAGATACGCGATGGCATTTTTTCCCTATAACTGTCACACCTTTTGTTTGAAAAACTTATTGGTGAAGAATGTATTGCTGCTATTAAGACGCCGCAGGATGTCTTTACCCCCATCCGGCACAAAAAAAGAAAGCCGTCCCGCGTCAAAAACGGGACGGCTTTCCTGTTATATTTTTTCGCGGATCAGTAATCCTCCCGGTTGAAGAGAAAGCCCACACTTACCGCGAAATACCTGTTCCTGCTGGTAGTAAGATCGTTTTTGTCCGCATCCGTCATGCCCCGGCTGTAATTGGCGCCGAGCATGATGCCGTTATTGAATTCAAAACCGACCGCGAAGTTGGCGCCTGCATCCCAGGGATTCATGCGCACCACGGCCAGGTTATCGTTCGCCTCGCGTGAAAATTGCACCTCCTTTGAATCGTTGCTGACGTTACGTCCATTCTGAACGATATCGTAATGATACCGCCCGCGCAGGCCGGTTGCGATATATGGGCCCAGGCCCGCGGTGATCTTGCCGCCGGGTAACGTAAACTTATACACGAAATTCAGGGGCAGCTCGAGGTAGTTGAGTTGCAACCTGCTTCCGGCAGGCAGGTATGCGCCGGACAGCTCAGGCTTCACCGGCCGCTCGGCGTTGTAATTGGTACCCTTGGTGATATAGCGGATCACCGGCTGAAAGTACAGTCCTTCGTACACCGGTACGTTGATGACCAGGTCCAGATGCCAGCCGTGAAATGTCGTGTGGTCCCCATCGAGGTTAGAGCCGGTCTTCCCGGTCATTTCCAGGTCCGCCGCCGTGTAGCCGGACCGCAGCCCCATACTTACCTGTCCTTTTGAATGAAATGTAAAGATCGATACAATAAAAAGCAGTAAAACTCTTTTCATATGGAGGTTTTTAATAGGGGGTTTAAGTAATAGGAAAGTAAGTGCCGCTGCGGATATGGATGCAACGGAGATCGTAGATGTATGCCTGTCCTGTATGCCTCTCGAGAATTCAGGTCAAACATACAGCAATAATATTCAAAATAAAAGCACCCTTCAGACAGCGACGGTCAAATAATAATAAAATAACTCAGTTCATGGGTGCCAGGGTTATTATAACATCGGCAAAGAGGAAATGGTTCATAACGTGGTAAAAAAAACCGGCTGGCCTGGCATTATAGATTATTGCAATGCCTAACCAGCCGGATCATTAATTCATTAAGGATTAGCGGGCGCCGAACTTATATCCAACGGACACGCCAAAAGAAGTGTTCCGGAAGGAGTTGTCGTTGTCGCCATCACCAAGGCCGTTCACCAGTCCGAGGTCTGTATGCAGGCCCACGTTGAAGCCCATCGGAAATTCATATCCGACCTGGAAGTTAGCGCCGGCGTCCAGCCTTTTGAGCTGACCGGGGTCACTCCCCCACTCGATGTCGGTGCTGGCCTCATTGTCGCCACCGTCGACTTTCGTCTTGCCGCTAAGGCCGTAAGCCAGGTAGGGGCCAAGGCCGATGAAAAGATTACCTGCTCCAACCTCCGGCTTGTACATGAAGTTGATAGGCAGCTCAAGATAATTCAGACGGGTCTTCAGGTCCACGTCGCCATCTGTCAATTTCCCGCCTTTCCCTACATAAAGCAGGCTTGGCTGGATGTAAAACTCATCTGCCAGCGGCAGGTCTACGGTTACGCCTGCACGCAGGCCGGTGATCAGCTTGCTGGTTTCTTTATCTCCTGCCTCTTTACCTGTGTAACTGGAGAAACTGGGCCCTGCCGTCACGCCGAATTTTACCTGTGCAAAGGATGCACCGGCGATGAGCAGTGCAGCTACGGAAAACAGTACTTTTTTCATGATTTGCTTTTGTTGTTTTAGAAAAACTTTATATGTCAGGATGAAATGGTATGCTATTTAAATAATGCCTTTTTGCAAAAATTGTTTAACGGTTGCCTCCAAGAAGATAACCAACGGAGAAAGCCCAGACCCTGTTCTTGCTTTTGTCGTTATTGCCATCGTCCGAACCGGACAGGATCTTACCGAAGCCCATTCCATACTGGGCAGACAGCAGGAAATTGCCGAACTCCACGCCAGCCAGGATGTTGCCGCCGTAATCGAAGCGTTTGTATTTGTCATAGCCCTGGTTGGGGTCGTCGTCGTTGAAGGGGGTATCGTCGTCCCATTTGATGTTGTCTTCGCCTTTTACTTCGCCGAGAACAGGGTTGCTGAAAGTGTATTTATTCTGCCCGCCTACGCCAAATGCCGCGTAAGGGCCGATGCCGAGGAATACCTTGGTTTCACCGCCTACGGGGATCTTGCCGACGAAGTTTACGGGAATCTCGATGTAACGGGGGTTGGTTTCTGATCTGAAATAGGTGGTGCTGCCTTCATCCCCTCTTTCCAGCTTGGAACCTTTACCGGTATAAAAAACGCCCGGCTGGATGGAAAGGATCTCGGAAAGAGGCAGGTCCGCAATGGCGCCTATATGAAAAGATGATAAAGACCTACTGTCGTCAACAGCGCCGCTGTTGGTAGTGGTGATATTTGCCACGTTAAGCCCGCCTTTGATACCAACCCGCACCTGGGCCATGGCTGCCGCCGAAACGCCAACCGCCAGTAGTGAGAGCACAATCTCTTTCTTCATAACCAATAGTTTTGATGTACGAAGACAAATCCAAAGACTGTGCCAAAGGAATGTTAAAGGCTTATAGCCGGTTGAGAATCATTTTGTTACAAGACAAATATACTAGTGGTTGGATGACCTTTGGAGGAATTCTTCCAGTTGTTCCACACCGAGCCGTTTAGCGAGTATCTTCTTGTTTTCATCCAGCAGGTATACGAGCGGCGTGCTGTAAACATCATAGAAGCGGCGGTAGTTACTTTTATAGCCGGGGTCCCAGGCATGTATCCAGCCTTTCAGTTTTTTATCATGGATAAACTTTAGCCATTCTTCCTGCGTTCCTTCCGTTTTCACGCCGAACATCACCGCGCCTTTCTTTTTCCAGCTGGCATTAAAAGCGGAGTCCAGCCTTGGCACTTCGGTGATGCAATGCCCGCAGGTTGGGTCCCAGAAAACGAGGATCGTATATTTTGCCTTGATATCGTACAGGGACGCGGATTTGCCGGAGGTGTCCTGCAGTGGCAAGGGCGCGCCTTTCTGCCCGATCAGGTTGGGAGCGATGGTATAGGCGCGGCTGATGATCTTTTCGTTTTGCTCGTCCGTTACCCAGTAAGCCCGTTTTGTAACGTAATATTTCTCCACCAGGTGCACGAACACCGCGTCCATGCCCATGATGGGCGAGGATTCGTAATGCAGCGTCAGCCACCATACCAGGAACTTGAAGCTCTCCTTGTCGTTCCCCGTTTTTGCGATCAGCGCGTCCGCTTCCGAGATCACCGAATCCGGCACCGGCGCTACCAGTTGTGAAAAGTAGCGGTTCAGTCTTGTTTCGATGATGGGCGTCCGCACGAGCCGTCCGTCCGCCAGGTCCACATCGTCCCAGTAATGCGCTTTGTAATAGCGGTAGGGATAGGTGGAGTCCAGCGTGCCGTCCGCTTTCTTTGGCATCGGCTTTACTTCCGGTTCGCGCATGGACCGGAAAATGGCGGCCAGTAACGACTTCGGATGTTTGGCTACTACGTTGTTGCGGTATTCCTGGAGTTTTTTGCCGAGTTGTTCGGAAAGCGGGGCCACTTTGGCCGAGTCCGCCGCTGTGCGGGCCGCGGCCAGCTGCCGCTGTATCTCTTCGCGCGCGGGGCCCTGCGCCGATAAAAAGCGGTTATAGGCCGTGAACATCTCGTTGTCCGCCGAGCCGGAAAATACCGTTTTTTCCAGCAGGCTGCTGGTATCGGCTTCCACGGAAAAGGTCTGCACCTCGTCCATCAGCATTTCGAAATACTTTTTCTTGCCCGGCAGAACGATGAGGTAAATGCCGCCCGGCTGTTTTTCCGCACCTTTCAGAACGGCCACGCCATTCTCGTTGATGCGCGCGGAGTCCATCACATAGGTCGTTTTGCCCATGTAGTGGCCGAGGTAAAGGTACCCCGACTGATAACCCCTGATCTTTACGGTGATCTCATATCCCTGCGCCTGCAGGGAGAAAGCGCTGCAAAGGCAGCATAATAAGCATAGCAGATTTTGCATAGGTGCAATAAAAGTAAGGAAAACCGTCCTACCTTTGCACCCGTGAGGAAAAAAAACGTAGTTCTGGAAAAAGTTCCCGTAACAGGCTATGCCGCCGAGGGCAAGGCATTAGCGCGGGTGGACGGTAAAGTGATCTTTATCGAGGGAGGCGTTGTGCCGGGAGATGTGGTGGATGTAAGGCTCAGCAAGAATAAAAAAGACTGGGCGGAAGGGAAAGCACAGCTCTTCCATACTTACTCTCCGCAGCGGGTGGAGCCGTTCTGCGAGCATTTCGGGCTCTGCGGCGGCTGCAAATGGCAGATGCTGCCTTATGAGAAACAGGCGGAATACAAGCAGCAGCAGGTGGAAGATCATCTGCGGCGCATCGGGCATCTTGAATTCCCGGACATGTACCCCATCCTGGGCGCATCCAAAACCCGCCGCTACCGCAACAAGCTGGAATTCACCTTTTCCAATAAAGCGTACCTGACAGACGACGAGATCCGCGCTGCAGGCGAGGAGTGGCCCAAACGCAACGCATTGGGGTTTCATATACCCAGGCTGTTTGACAAGGTGCTGGACATCCGTACCTGCCACCTGCAGGAGGAGCCCGCTAACCTTATCAAGAATACCGTAAGGGAATGGGCGGAAAAACATTCGCTTTCCTTTTATGATATCCGCCGCCAGGAAGGCTGGCTGCGCAACCTGGTGCTGCGCATCTGCACCACCGGGGAAGTGATGGTGAACCTCGTTATCCATTATGAGGACAAAGCGGCGCGCATTGCGCTGCTGGACCACCTGCTGGCAACCGTTCCCGGTATTACCACTTTGTTATATACCATCAATCCCAAAAAGAATGATAGTATCTTTGACCTGGAACCCAAAGTTTACGCCGGCAAAGGTTATGTGGAAGAAAAGCTGGAAGACTTTACTTTTAAGATCGGTCCGAAATCGTTCTTTCAGACCAATACTTACCAGGGCGAGGTTTTGTACAAGGTTACCCGTGATTTTGCAGGGCTTACAGGCAGTGAAGTGGTGTATGACCTTTACTGTGGTACCGGCAGCATCGGCATATTCGTGTCGCGGCAGGCGAAAAAAGTGATCGGCATAGAACTGATCAGGGAAGCGATCGACGATGCGAAGGAGAATGCCGCCGCCAATGCTGTAAATAACGCCACGTTTTTTGCAGGGGATGTGATCGATATCTGTGATGATGCGTTCTTTGCCGAACACGGCGCGCCGGATGTGATCATTACAGATCCTCCCAGGGCCGGCATGCACGAGAAGCTCACGGCAAAGCTGCTGGAAGTGGCCGCGCCGCGGATCGTATATGTAAGCTGCAATCCCGCCACGCAGGCCCGCGACCTGGCGTTGCTGAACGAAAAATACACGATAGAAAAAATACAGCCGGTGGACATGTTCCCGCATACCCACCACATTGAAAATGTAGTGCTGCTGAAACGTAGATATTAGATTAACGATTAAGTATACACGAAAATGAGCGAGTTTAGGCCCGGCAGATTCCAGATGTTGCCCCTGGTTATCAAGAACCTGTTGATCATTAACGGATTGGTATACCTGGCGCAGATAACGCTGGAAAAGATGAATGGTTATGATCTTTCCGCTTTATTGGGTCTCCATTACTGGGGCTCGGAACTTTTCATGCCTCATCAGTTCGTGACCCACCTGTTCCTGCACGACCCGAGCACTTTCTTCCACCTGCTGTCCAACATGTTTGCATTGTGGATGTTCGGCAGCACGCTGGAAAACGTATGGGGGCCCAAGCGCTTCCTCATTTTCTATATGATCTGCGGCATCGGCGCGGCGTTCTGCCATATGCTGGTGCTCACGTATGACAATATCCAGCTTTCCAACTACGTAGCCGCTTATTTTGCCAATCCGTCTTTTGACACCTTTGCGGCATTCCAGCAAAAATTCGAGATACAGAGTCTGCAGAGTTTCTACGAAGCCTGGAGCGTCAGGCCGGCAGAAAGCCCCGAAATGATCAAGCTGGGCCAATATTACCTCGGCGAATACCTGGAGGTATACCGCAACATGCCTACCGTCGGCGCTTCCGGGGCTGTGTTCGGCGTCTTGTTCGCTTTCGGCTACCTGTTCCCCAACGCCATGCTCTTCATCATTCCCATCCCCTTCCCTATCAAGGCAAAATATTTTGTAGGCTTTTACATCCTGATGGAGCTGTTCCTGGGCTTCCGGAATTCTGCGGGAGACAATGTTGCGCACTTCGCACACCTTGGTGGCGTGCTATTTGCATACATCCTTTTGAAGATCTGGAACAAACGCAACCGGCGGACGTTCTATTGAGGCAAAATGCCTAATTTTGTAATACAAATTATTGAGCCATGCAGTTAACGGAAAAAGAGCGAATGCCCCGCCTTTCTCTCGGCGAGGAGAAGAATATGGTGACGCAGCTGCTTATACTGAATATCACCGTTTTCATCCTGCTGTATTTTATCAGGATCATTTACCAGATGGAAGATTATGGCGTACCGGCCTTCAACCGGGACGTTCTCAGCAATACCCACGTTCCCGCTGACCCCATGCTGCTGCTGCAGAAACCCTGGACCATCATCACCGCACAATTCGCACACATCCAGTTCTGGGACATTTTCAGCAACGGCGTCTGGCTGTTCTGCTTCGGCTCCCTCCTGCAGAATATTTCCGGCCACCGCCTCGTAGTGCCTTTATACATTTTCGGAAGCCTCACTGGCTTCGCTTTCTATATCGCCGGCATGAACCTCGTGCCTGCTTTCAAGCCCCTGGTGGCCGGAAGCGGCATCATGGGCGCCGGAGCAGGTGTAATGGCCCTGGCCGTTGGCGTTACCGTACTGGCGCCGAACAACCGCGTATTTCCGCTATTGATGAAAGGCGGCATGCCCGTGTGGGTCATCACGCTGATCTATCTCGCCCTGAACGGCCTCGCTATTTTCAGCAGCACCGAAATCAGCTATACGTCCCTGCTGTATACGCTCGGCGGCGCGTTCATGGGTTACATGTTCATCGCGCAATTCAAAAGAGGCTACAACTGGGGCAACGGCATCAACAACCTGTTCTTTGCCATCTCCCATCTGTTCCATCCCAAATCCATCCGGGAAGCCCGCAAAGCGGAAACACCCCCGCCCGGCGCTTCCTTCCGCGCCAGAACCTCTCCGGCGCCGTTCACGAAAGTAGGCGCACCTTCCGTGAGTGAGCAAAAAGTGAACGAGATACTGGACAAGATCAACGCGGAAGGAATGGAAAGCCTTACTCCTGAAGAAAAGGAAACATTGCTCCGCGCCAGTAAGGAAAAGAGCGGCGAGTTTTAATTTCCGCCCAACTTTTCCTATTTTCATCTGCATAATTATTCCCTTACGTGAAATACATCCCTGTCATCATCCGGCGTTTGTTGCTCTGGGGTAATGTGCTCCTCGTCATCGCCCTTGTCTGCTCCGCCTGGCTCCGGTACCTGGACCCGGGTACTTTCTGGATCGCCGGATTCGCCGGTCTCACATTTCCTTTTCTCTGGATCGCATGCCTCCTTTTGGCCGCCATATGGTTATTGCTGTACCGCCTCCGTTACTGGCTGATCTCTTTTGCCGGCCTGCTGCTCACCATTCCCGCGCTGCTGCTGACCTGGGGCTTTCACCTGCCGGGCAGCTCCTCCAACCCTCCTGACCGCTCTTTCACCATCATGTCGTTTAACTGCAGCAGCATGGGCCTGAAAGAATACAAGAACGTCCAGCACATACGTTCACGGATATACGAGGAAATACATAAAGCCCGTCCGGATATTCTTTGCCTGCAGGAATTTTACACCAACGATCACCCGGAGAAGACCAATAATTTTGACAGCCTCCGCCTGCAGTTCCAATATCCGTATCACTATTTCGTGAAGCACCGGACGCACTGGAAAAGCTGGCACTACGGCACCATTCTCTTTTCGAAGTTCCCGATCGTGGATTCGTCTATGGTAGACATGGGCGGCGGATCATCCCAGGAAGACCTGCTGACCGCCCGGCTGCTCATTCACGGAGATACCGTGCGCGTCATATCCGCCCACCTGGCAAGCCACCGGCTGGACCAGGAAGATTATAACGTGGTGGCCACGCCGGACAAAGACAAGGTGAAAGGCGTGATGTCCAAAATGAAACGCTCTTTCCGGCTGCGCTCCGCGCAGGCAAAGCTCATGCGGCGGGAAATAGACCAGACCACGGAACCGCTGATCGTGGTGGGCGATTTTAACGACATCCCGCTATCCTACACCTACCGCACCATCCGCGGCGATCTCCAGGACGCCTTTCTGAAAAAGGGCGCCGGCTTCGGACGGACGTTCGCCGCATTATCGCCCACGCTCCGCATCGATTATATCCTGCCGGACAAACGGATAACGGTGGAAGATTTTTCAATATGGAGAAGTAAGGGATTTGAACATTTCCCCGTCATGGCAAGATTAACGATACAGAAATAATGGCCGGCCCAAATTTATTAACGTGTTGTTTGTTAATGCGTTAAATTTATGGCGGTCAAACTATATGCCTTTTGAGATTTTTGCGACTTTTTACAAAGGGATTTTTCCTGATCGTGAACATTGTTACAGTGCTATTTTTCCTGTTGGCCTGCCTCGCACCGTTCATTTCACCGGTGCGGTTCTGGCCTATCAGCTTTTTGACGCTCGGCTTCCCGTTCATGCTTGTTATCCTGTTGCTGTTCCTCATCTTCTGGCTCGTGTTTCACCCAAGGTATGCGCTGATCCCCTTGCTCGCATTGCTGATCGGCTGGAAGTCCGTTTCCGCTTTCATCGCCTTCCGCTGGCCGTCCAGCTGGAACACGAACGACAAACCGGAAGGCAGCTTTAATGTGATGAGCTACAACGTAGCGCTGTTTGGCCTGTACGCGCAAAAGAACAGCCGTCCCACCCGCGAGGCCATGTTCCGGCTGATCAAAGCGCAAAAACCGGATATCCTTTGCCTGCAGGACTTTTATACCAGTGAGAAGAAAGACGATTTCAACAACCGCGAAGACATTTCCGAAGAAATGAAACTGCCGCACCGTTTTTTTTCGAGCGATTTCAACCGGCAGGGCAGCCAGCACTGGGGCTCCATCATCTTTTCGCGGTATCCCATCATCCAGTCGGACAAAGTGAAGATGTCTCCCGGCCCGATGGGCGAAAGCCTCATCTATGCGGATATTGTGCGGAACGGGGATACGCTGCGCATTGTGAACATGCACCTGGAATCCTACCGGTTCAATGCCCAGGATTATCAATCCATCGAAAAAATAAAAAAACAGGAAGACACCGGCCTCGTGGCCGCCAAAGGCATCATGAATAAAATGCGCGACGCCTACATCCGCCGCAGCCGCCAGGCCAATATCGTGGCGGACTTCATCAAGACCAGCCCCTATCCCGTGATCGTTTGCGGAGATTTTAACGACACGCCCGCATCTTACACCTACTTTACCGTAAAAGGCGCTTTGCAGGACGCTTTCCTCCGGAAAGGCAGCGGCATCGGCAGAACGTTTTCCGGTCTTTCACCCACATTGCGGATAGATTACATTTTTGCCGACAAACGTTTTTCGGTGAACGGATTCCGCACGCTCCATGCGGACCTGAGCGATCACTACCCAGTGATCACGAACGTGACGCTGCGGAAATAAGGAGGGCCATCCGCACGCCCGATGCAAACCCGGCGACCATTACCCCGATCAAGACGAACAGCAGGCTGCATGCCCAGAACCGCTACCACCGCTGCAGACAGATTGCAGGCGGCCCGCCGGTATCATGCGCAGGCGGGAATACCTGCTCCGCACCCGGCATTCGACCCCCCCGCAGCAAATGCCGTACATCATTTGAAATTGACAAATCCTGCAGCTTTTTGCTTAAAAAATTCGAAATTCGGGATAGAAAGTCCGAAATTGCCGGTCCGAAATATCAGATATGTCAGAACAGCTTAAACTACACAATACCCTAAGCAGGCAAAAAGAAATCTTTACTCCGCTATATCCCGGCCACGTGGGCATGTACGTGTGCGGCCCTACCGTTTCAGGGGAATCGCACCTCGGCCATGCGCGGCCCAATATCACCTTCGATGTATTGTACCGCTATCTCCTCCACCTTGGCTACAAGGTGCGTTATGTGCGCAACATTACAGACGCGGGCCATTTTGAGGAAGAAGGCCGTGCGGCAGAAGACAAGATCGCCAAAGGCGCATTGCTCGAAAAGCTGGAACCCATGGAGCTGGTGCAGAAGTACACCAACCTCTTCCACTGGGCCATGGAGCAGTTCAACACCCTCCCGCCAAGCATCGAGCCTACCGCCACCGGGCACATCGTGGAACAGATAGAAATGATCAAAAAGATCATGGACGCCGGCTTCGCCTATGAGGTGAACGGCTCCGTTTATTTCGATGTAAAAAAATATTCCGAAGGCCATCACTACGGCATCCTCAGCGGCCGTGTGATCGAAGACCAGCTGGAAACCACCCGTGACCTTGACGGACAGGACGAGAAAAGGAACAAAGTGGATTTCGCCCTCTGGAAAAAAGCGCCGCCGGAGCACCTGATGCGCTGGCCAAGCCCCTGGGGCGACGGGTTCCCGGGATGGCACATCGAATGCTCCGCCATGAGCAGCAAATACCTCGGCAAACAGTTCGACATACACGGCGGCGGCATGGACCTGCAGTTCCCGCACCACGAATGCGAGATCGCGCAAAGCGAAATTGCGCAGGGCGAAATGATGGCGCGCTACTGGGTGCATAACAACATGATCACCATCAACGGCAAGAAGATGGGCAAAAGTTATAACAACCAGATCCGCCTCACCGAGCTTTTCTCCGGCCAGCATCCCTTGCTGGAAAAAGGCTACAGCCCCATGACCATCCGCTTCTTCATCCTGCAAACACACTACCGCAGCACGCTCGACTTCTCCAATGAAGCCCTGCAGGCCGCAGAGAAAGGATTGCAGCGCCTCTGGCACGCTTACGAAGTGCTGCAGAAACTCACCTACGTGAGCAACGGCGCAGCCATCAACGAAGAGCTGGACGCGCAGGTGATCGCCTGGTGCCGCGATTGTGAAACCGCCATGAACGACGACCTCAGCACCGCCAAAGTGCTCGCCAACCTGTTCGAGCTGGCGCCGGTCATCAACTCCCTCCGCGGCGGACAGGTGAAAATGCACGAGCTGAATGAAAGCACCTTTGAATTTCTGAAGCAGACCTGGCAAACCTATCTCATAGATATCCTCGGGCTGAAGCCGGAAAAAGCGCAGGATAGCAACAAGCTGGACGGCGTGCTGCAGCTGCTGATAGACATCCGCAAGGAAGCCAAAGGCAAAAAGGATTACGCTACGTCAGACAAGATCCGCAACCAGCTACTCTCCATCGGCATACAGTTGAAGGACGAGAAAGACGGTACCGTGAGTTATGCCATCGACTAAATCAGCATAATATTTTATGAGGAGGATGATCATACTGGCCGCGATCACGTTTGCTGCCTGTAACCAGGGCAACCGGCAGGGCTCGCAGACGGATAACGATTCCGGAACAGCGGCCGCTCCTGCCTTTTCAGCCGATTCAGCTTACGCCTGTGTTGAAAAGCAACTGGCCTTCGGCCCGCGCATCCCCGGCACACCGGAACAGGAAGCCTGCGCCGCCTGGCTCACCGCATACCTGCGGGCGCTCGCCGATACCGTGTACGTGCAACGCACTACCGTCACGGCCCCGAAGCAAAAATCACTGCCCTGCATCAACATCATCGCTTCCTTCAATCCCGCCGCCAAAAAACGCATCCTGCTGCTCGCACACTGGGACACCCGCCCATATGCGGATAAAGACGCCTTCGATAAAAGCAAACAATTCGACGGTGCGGACGATGGCGCCAGCGGCGTGGCCGTACTGCTGGAAATGGCGCGTCAGTTCGGGCTGGAGAAACCTTCAGCGGGCATAGACATCCTGCTGACGGACGTGGAAGATTATGGCGAATCCGGCGTGGAAGCCAGCTACTGCCTCGGTGCGCAATACTGGGCAAAGCATCCGCACATCCCCGGTTATAAAGCGGATTACGGTGTGCTGCTGGACATGGTGGGCGGACGCAACTCCGCTTTCTACTACGAAAGCTTCTCCCGGCAATACGCCCCCGCGCAAATGAAAATGATCTGGGACGTGGGGAACCGGAGCGGGTTCTCGGATTATTTCCGGTATGAGAACAATGGCGCGGGCGCGGAAGATGATCACTATTACATCAACACGATCGCGAACATTCCCACGCTGGACATCATTGCCACACAGCCGAACGGGAACTTCATGCCGCATCATCACACCACGAACGACAATATTGCCGTGATAGACCGCAGGACCTTGCAGGCAGTGGGACAAACGCTCCTGAACGTGATCTACGGTCAGCCTTTCAATTATTAACCCATGACACCGCACGACGTTTACATACCGCACCTGCACAAGGATAAAAAACTGAAAACGATCATCCCGGGGCCGCTGGAAGTATTACCGGTGCGCCGCAACATCGCGCTGAAGCTCATCGGCTCCATCATGAGCCAGCAGCTTTCCGTGAAAGTGGCTGCGGTGATCTACAAACGATTTTTGCAATTGTATGGCGGCAAAGAACCCAAACCACAGCAAATCCTGGACACCCCGCCGGAAACCCTCCGCGCCATCGGCCTTTCCAACGCCAAAGTAAGCTACGTGCACAACGTAGCCCGCTTCGTGATCGCCGAAAAGCTCACCGACGCGAAACTGCACAAGCTTGGTAATGATGAAGTGATCGCTTACCTGACGCAGATCAAAGGCGTAGGCAGATGGACAGTGGAGATGTTGCTGATGTTCTATCTCGGGCGGGAAGATGTATTCGCCTGCGATGACCTTGGCCTGCAGCAAGCCATGAACAAGCTGTACAAGCTCGATACGGCGGATAAAAAAGCCTATCGCGCAAAACTGATGAAGCTCTCGGAAAAATGGGCGCCCTACAGAACGCACGCCTGCCGGTATCTCTGGGCCTGGAAAGATGCGGTGCCGGTCACCTGATCGTATACGCCTTCAACCGCGTAGTATCCTCCTCCGTATCCGCCTGGATCAGCCCCACCCCTTTCGCAAAAAAACTCGTGCTCAACACCTGCGGCAACACCAATGGCGGCATGGATACGTCCATCTGCACGCCGATCACATCTTTATATTCCTTTCCCAACACCACTTTCACCGTCCCCTTCTCCACGATGGTATACCGCAGCGTCAGCGCTAATTCGCCAAGACCGGGCACCGTCAGCGGCAGCGTTTCCGTCCAGCTTCCGCCCCGCGGCAGATCATCACGCAGATAAACCGTTCTCACCGGTTCCTCCGGCGCATTGGGCAGGCTGCTCACATCCACCAGCTGCATGTATTCGCCGCCATTACAGCGGAACAGGGAAAACCCGCCCGTAGCATCGTCTTCCAGCAAAATATACGGCTCCCCGTTCAAAGACGTGTCCCCGCTTGCCCGTAAAGTATAGTGAATGGTGTCCGCCGGCGTACCGCCGGTCTGTTCGTACTCAAATAAAGAACCCTCGGCATAAGGAGCATAGTCGCAGACATTGCTGCGGTAAGGCCCCTCGAGGCTTTGTTCCTTTCCGCAGGCAGCTACAACGACAAAAGCGATCAAACCAGGCAGATACCTCAGTTTCATAGCGTTGTGGATTCTTGTAATGAAGTTACCCAATGTTTTTTAACAAACGGCGTACTTACGACGCTTATTTTTCGAAAAAATTTAAAGAAAAACTAGATAACTTGACTAGATAAGAATAACCCGTTTGAAAAACCATAAAAAGAGCATACGAAACAGCAACAAACAGTGATCGTTACTATTTTTTAACCCAAAGCAACCTAATCTTTATGCGACCGATTCCACGTTATGGCGGCGCCATCCTGATGGCGGCATTCGCCCTTTTCGGAAACATGCCCGTTTCCAAGGCCCAGAACACGCAGGCCCAGCAATCAAAGAACATCACGGTGAAAGGCAAAGTGAAAGACG
Organism: Chitinophaga cymbidii; assembly: GCF_007992715.1. GTDB lineage: Bacteria > Bacteroidota > Bacteroidia > Chitinophagales > Chitinophagaceae > Chitinophaga > Chitinophaga cymbidii. The sequence goes on along the minus strand of NZ_BKAU01000001.1, from coordinate 1,865,292 downwards.
TAAAAAATCTTTCCCTGCCCGGCGTTACCGTGATGGTCAAAGGCACGCAGAAAGGGACTGCTACGGACGAAAAAGGGAATTTCACCCTCACGGACGTAGACCCGCAAGCCACGCTGGTACTGCAGTTCATCGGCTATGAACAATTGGAGTACCCTGTAGGCGGAAAGTCCTCGCTGGACATTCTGCTGAAGGAAACTGAAAAACAGCTGGACGAGTATGTGGTGACCGGCTACGGCACCACCAAAAAAGTGACCAAGACCGGCTCCGTGAGCACCGTGAAAGGCTCGGAGATCAAGCAGGCTCCTACCGTGAACGTTTCAAACGCGCTCGTGGGAAGAGTTTCCGGTCTTATGGCCATCAACAGCAGCGGTGAGCCGGGCTACGACGGCTCCCGCATCCTCATCCGCGGACGCAGCACTTTCCGCAACTCCGATCCGCTCGTGGTGATCGATGGTATTCCGCGCGACGGCTACCAGCGCCTCAACCCGAACGACATCGAGAACGTTTCCGTGCTGAAAGACGCTTCCGCGGCCATCTTCGGTTCCCGCGCCGCCAACGGTGTGATACTCATCACCACCAAGCGCGGCCGCACCGGTAAACCCCTGCTGAGCTACAGCTTCAATCAGGGCCTTACACAAGCCACCCGCCTGCCCGAGATGGCCGATGCGCCTACCTACGCGCGCATTGTGAACGAGATCAACGTGAATGGCGGCGATCAGCCCAAATTCACAGAAGAAGAGATCCAGAAATTCGCGGACGGCTCCGATCCCTGGCGCTATCCCAACACCGACTGGATAGACGAAGTGGTCAAGCCTTTGTCCAGCCAAAGCCGGCACGACCTCTCGCTGCGCGGCGGGTCGGACAAATTCGTGTACTTCGTTTCGCTCGGCACCCTTTTCCAGGACGGCATTTACAGGAACAGCGCCACCAACTACAAACAGCACCAGATCCGCGCTAACCTGGACGCGAACGTGAACAAGTACCTCACCATCCGCCTCGACCTCGCGGGCAGGCTGGAAGACCGTAACTTCCCGCCGCGCAGCGCCGGGTCTATCTTCCGCGCCCTGCTCCGCGGCAGGCCCACAGAAGCGGCCGTCTGGCCGAACGGACTGCCCGGTCCGGATATCGAGTACGGTGATAATCCCGTTGTGACCAGCACCAACGAGATCGGCTATCAGCGGGACAAAACCTACGTCATCAACTCCAACCTCGGCGTGATGCTGTACATACCGGGCGTGGAAGGGCTTTTTGTGGACGGCAACTTTGCGCTGGACCAGAACTTCAATTTCAACAAGCGCTTCATCAAACCCTGGACGCTCTACACCCTGCAGGGATTCGACGCCAACGACCAGCCGCAGCTCGAAGCCTCCCAGCGCGGCATTGCTTCACCCGAACTGGAGGAATGGTTTAACCAGAACCAAAGCATCACCATCAACGCCAAGATCAATTACCTCCGTAGTTTCGGCAAACACAATGTCGGCGCCATCGTCGCAATCGAACGCAATGAATCGAAAGGGGATAACCTCTGGGCCAGAAGGCGCTATTTCATGTCAGACGCCGTAGATCAGCTCTTCGCCGGCAGCAATGAAGAAAAGGATAACACCGGCGGCGGTTTCGATTATGCGCGCCTCAACTACTTCGGCAGGCTTTCCTATAATTTCGATGAGAAATATCTCTTCGACTTCAACTGGCGATACGACGGCTCGCAGAACTTCCCGTCTAACAAACGCTTCGGCTTCTTCCCCGGCGTATCCGCCGGATGGGTGCTTTCCCGCGAGAACTTCTGGAAAAGCGCCATCGGCACTACGGTGGATTACTTCAAGGTCCGCGCTTCATACGGACAAATGGGTAACGACCAGGTGGCCGCATTCCAGTACCTGAATACCTTCAACATCCCCGCCGGCGGCATGGTATTCGGAGAAAAAGTGTACCAGGGCATTTACGCACTGCGCATTCCCAACGAGAACATCACCTGGGAAGTATCGAACAACCTGGATATAGCCATCGAAACGAAATTCTTCAACGGGCTGATCGGCCTGGAAGCGGAATATTTCTACACCAACCGCTACAGCATCCTCACCCCAAGATCCGCTTCCATCCCCATCTACACCGGCCTCACGCTGCCGGATGAAAACATCGGGAAAGTGAAGAACCAGGGCATCGACTTGCATCTCACGCACAAACGCACGGTGAAAAAATTTACCTACGAGGTGGTAGCCAATATCTCGCATGCCCGCAACAAGATCGTATTCTGGGATGAAGTGCCGAATGTGCCCGAGTGGCAGCGCTCCACCGGCAAACAGATCGGCGCCAACCTTTATTACGATGCGATCGGCATCTTCCGCGACCAGAAAGCGATAGACGACTATCCGCACATCGGCGGCGCGGTGCCCGGTGACGTTATTTTCAGGGATGTGAATGAAGACGGTGTGATCAACGACCTGGACCGCATCCGCGTGAACCGCTCCGAATACCCGACCTGGAACTACGGCCTCACGCTGGGCGCCGATTACAAAGGGTTTGACCTCACCATGTTATGGCAGGGCGCCACCGGCTCCAGCCAGTACATCCGCACGGAATCCGGACTGATCGGCAACTTCCCGATGAAGATCGCGGCGGACAGATGGACGGAGCAAAACATAGACGCCTCCATGCCGCGCCCTTATGACCGCGACCGCGAATACTGGGTAAGCCGCCAGAACACTTTCTGGCTGTGGGATACCGATTACCTGCGCCTGAAAACCGTTGAGCTGGGCTACTCTATTTCAGAGCGCCTGCGCAAACGGGTAGGGATGGAAGAACTGCGCTTCTATGTGAGCGGACAGAATCTCCTCACATTCGACAAAGTGAAGATCTTCGATCCTGAATCACCCACCGGCAGCGGACAATTCTATCCGCAGACAAGGATCTTCAACGCCGGCCTCAACGTAACCTTCTAAATCATGCGCTATGAACAAGACGATCAATACATTCATCATAACCCTTACGCTGCTGGCCTTCACCACCGCATGCAACAAGGATTTCCTGGAAAAGAAACCACTCACCGAGTTTACAGAAGACGATGTATGGAATGACCCGAACCTGGTACAGGCTTATGTGAACGACCTGTACACCAAAATGCGGCACGGGTTCAACGAAGTCATGCTGTCTTCCATGACGGATGAAAGTCGTTTCATTCACAACTACGGCACCACCACTTCGGTAACCGAAGCCATGTCTCCCGAAGACCTCGGCGCGCTGAACCTTTTCGGGCTTTGGGGCGATCATTACAAAGCCATCCGCAACTGCAACATCTTTTTTGAAATGGTAGATAAAGTGCCTTTTAAAGATGATGCGCAGCGCACGCGGCTCAAAGGCGAAGTGCATTTCCTGCGCGCCTATTTCTATCAGATGCTGGTGAAATACTGGGGCGGCGTTCCGCTGGTAACGCAGATATTCAAGCTGGATGACGGGGAAGCCATGCTGCTCTCCCGCAACAGCTTCGAAGAATGCGTAAAGTATATTACCGATGAGTGCGACAGCGCCATTGCATTGCTGCCGGCAGTACATGAAAGAGATAACACCGGCCGCGCCACCAACTACGCCGCAATGGCCCTGAAAGCCAGGATGCTGCTGTATGCCGCCAGCGATCTGTTCAACCGGCCCGGCAATACCGAGCCCGCCTTTGGGTATGTGGGCGGTGACCGCCAGGCCCGCTGGATACTGGCAAGGGATGCCGCCAAAGCGATCATCGACAGCAATGTGTTCTCCTTGTACAAACCTTCCACATCACCGGTGGAGAACTATACGCGGATCTTTCTTGACAAAGACAACCCGGAGGTGATCTTCTGCAAATACTTCAACCGCCAGCAACTCGGCACTTCGCATGATCTGTACAACGGTCCGAATGGCTATCACAACTGGGGTGGTAACGTTCCGCTGGAAAATTTTGTGGAAGGATACCAGATGGCAGACGGCACGCCGTTCAACTGGAACAATCCCGACATGGCAAAGCAGCCCTATGTTGGCCGCGATCCCCGCTTTTACGCCACCATACTTTATAATGGCGCTCCCTGGAAAAAACGCCCCAGCGATGCGCAGGCCAACGACCCGGTAGGCGTTATCCAGACGGCCCGCTATGAACGGAGAAGAGCGGACGGCACTATTGAAATGGTCAACGGGCTGGATACGCGCAACAGTCCCATCGAAAACTGGAACGGCACCTACACCGGCTACTATCTCCGCAAGTTCATGGACATCAACCTGGATGCGCAGTTCTTCCGCGGCGACCAGTCCTGGCTGTTCTTCCGTTATGCGGAGATCAAGCTGAACTTCGCGGAAGCCTCCCTGGAACTTGGCGACGAGCCCTCCGCCCGCAGTGCGATCAACGAAGTACGCACCCGTGCGGGCATGCCGGCGCTGGCCGCTTCCGTAACCGGTGACGCGCTGACGGAGATGTACCGCTATGAACGCCGGTATGAACTGGCCTTTGAGGAACACCGTTACTTCGACGCGCGCCGCTGGCTGATCGCCACCACCGTGTTCAGCGGTCCCGCCAAGGCGATCGACATCGAAGGCAAACTGAACGGTAATACACTCGTTTACACTTACAAAGTATTAACATCCGGTGTGCAGGAACGCAAGTTCACCGAAAAGCACTACCTCCTGCCCATCATGGCGGAAGAGATCAGAAGAAATAACAAGATGATCCAGAATCCATTGTATTAAATCCCGCCGCTGGGGCTGGTCCGGGAGCAATTGCTTCAGGGCCGGCTCCAGTGTTTGTGTATAAAACACACATTTGTTTTTGAAAATTTTCTATTCATTTTGATTGTTGAATCACAGGAAATCGTACTTTCGTTTTCCGGTTAACAAAACATTAACCTCATCGAAAAGAAATAGCTTAAGAAGAATCCCGATAAAAAGACACGTCAGCCCGGTCATAACATTAAGACAACTATCTGCTCATATTTACTTAATGCGCCCTTAATGTTACGTTAACGACAGCCTCAGAACTTTGCATTGTAAAACTTACTTACAGGACCCGCAGAGTTAACTAATTAAATATCCAAATCACCATGAAACACAGTTTTGTTTTCTCACCAAAACATCTTTTAACAGTCGCAGCACTGGCCCTTTCCCTGCAGGCAGCCGCGCAGCAGGAAACCTTTGCCTACGCCGGCGGCAAGGGCAGCAAAACAAAAGCTGCTCCTGTGGAAACCAACGACATGATCAAAAAAGGATACAAGCTGAACATCCAGCAGGAAAATGTGGAAGATCTCCGCTTCGTTGTGCAGATCGACAACCCCGCCGGAGAAAAGCTGACCCTCTTTATAAGAGACGCCAATAACAACACCCTGCACAAAGAAGTGCTGGACCCGGCTTCACCCAGGATTGTTGCCCGTTATAAAATGGACAAGCTGGATGATGGTGCGTACACGTTCGAGATCCGCAATGGCAAAAGCAAACTGGAAAAAGCCATCGACATCCGGACGGAAACCATCATCAACCGCGTAGCCTCCGTGGCTTCTGTAGAATAGATCGATCCCTGTTCCGCTGAATATGCGAACGGCTTCTCCCAGCTACCGGACTTATGAAACGACAAAGACTGCGTTTCCGGCAGCCTTGAAGTTATGAACGAAAAGGTTGCTGAATATGCGAATCGTTTAGGCAGCCTTGAAGCCGTTGAACGAAAAAGACTGCCGGCTGCGGCAGTCTTTTTTATGCAGGTATCTTTCTGCTATTAAAAATTGCCGGACAAAAGCCCGTTGCTCATCGCACTTCTGTCTACCATAGCATCGTACAGCACTTCCATCATATTGCCGCGCACGTTCAGCTGCGATATTTTCGTGTTGGCGCCGCCGTTAGGGCATACGCGGTTGCTCAGGTAAACGAATACCAGGTTGTATTGCGGGTCTACCCACACGCAGGTGCCCGTAAATCCGGTGTGCCCAAACGTAAGCGGGGAAGCGCTTTTGCAGGGGTAGGCGTTGGTTGGCCGGCGGATGGCATTATCTTTTTCAGGCTTATCGAAGCCCAGTCCGCGCCGGCTGATGCTGCTGCCATAAGATGAGAACAGCCGGATGGTTTCCGGTTTAATATATTCCTGCCCGTTAAAGCTGCCGCCGTTCAGCAGCATCTGCATCACCACACCGAGGTCCGTGGCATTGGAAAAAAGTCCCGCATGCCCCGCAACACCGCCGAACATGGCCGCCCCCGGGTCGTGCACATCGCCGCGTATCCACTGCACCCTGAAATAATTTTCGAACTCCGTGGGCACAAGCTGCTTCAGCGGCAGGCGGCTGCGCGGCTGGAAGCCCGTTGTCACCAGGCCCAGCGGCTCATAGAAAGTTTCCCGCACGTAGCGGTCCAGGCGCATGCCCGTGATGGACTCCACCACTTTGCCGAGGAAAATAAAATCGTTGTCGCTGTAAATGTAATGCCTGCCGGGAGGAAGCAGCCGGCTGTCCAGTATCCGCCGTTTAATGGTATCGATGAAGGCGGGCGCCATGTAGAGGCTTTCCGCTACGCGGACGGTATGTGTGGAATCGAGGATGGGTTTGTAAAGCGAGGTATCCGGCCAGCCGTTGGGATACAGCGTTTCGCGGTAAAATGGTATCCACGCTACGAGGCCCGCCTGGTGCAGCAGGATGTCCCGGATGCGGAGATTTTCCTTGTTGCTGCCTCTCACCCATATGAGGTATTTGCCCAGGGTGCTGTCCAGATCCAGCTTTCCTTCGTCGTACAGGCGCATGACGGATAAGGTGGTAGCGCAGATCTTGGTCACGGAAGCGAGGTCGTATACGGAATTCTCCTTTACTTTTTCACGCTGGCTGTAGTCGTAGTACCCGAAGTTTTTGTTATAGACCATCTTGCCGTCTTTCAGCGCCAGTATCTGGCAGCCGGGAGCCGCGCCCTTGTCGATCATATCATACGCCAGCGAATCGATGCGTTGCAGTATCTGGCTGTTCAGGCCCACTGATTCGGGCGCCGCAGATTGCAGTAATGCGGGCGGCGGGGGAGGAATGATGGACGTGATGCCTGTTCCGAAATGATAGTTTTCGCAAACGGTCACCGGCAGCTTGCCTTTCGGTTCCAGTTGCCCGAAGAGCACTTTGGCTACTGCTTTATGCGTGATGCTGTCGTCTTCATACGCAGCAATAATGGTAGTGGCGTCGCAGAAATAACGGATCGCATACGGGTTACCGAACGCAATGGTGGCAGCGGGCATTTCTTCCTGCAGCTGGTTGATCAGCATGCGGGAAGCGTTGTTAAGCCCGTAGTTATTCGCCGGGCGGCGACTGTAGTTCTGCACCGCGATGATCACCGCCTGGTAGTTGTCTTTCAGGCGCTTTACCATCGCGGGTATCTGGCTCGCCGGCTGGCGGGAAGAGAATATATAGGAATCCACGTCCTTCCGGTATTGCTTCACCGCGTCCAGGAAAGTATTGTTGCCGTCCGTCCCTACAGATACTACGGCGATCTTCTGTTCGGCGTCCTCCGTTTTGAAAGGCAGCAGATGATTATCGTTGCGGAGCAGTGTGATGGCATTTTCGGATATGCGTTCCCGTAAGGGAAGCACAGCGGCGTTCAGGTCGTTGGTGATATTGGCCGGGTCGATGGGTTGAAGATGGGCGAGGCCGAGCTCATATTTTGCGCGCAGTACTTTTTTCACGCGGCGGTAAACTTCATCACGGCTGATCCTGCCTTTTTTAATGGCCTGCGCGATGGCGGCAATGCTCCCTTTGGCCGTGGAGGGCAGTTCCATCAGGTCGTTGCCCGCCAGCAGGGATTGCAGGGATTCCTGGCCTTTGCTGTAATATTTGGAGATCCCTTTCATTTCCAGCGCGTCGGTCACAACGAGCCCGTCAAACCCCATGTCTTTCTTCAGCAGGTTGGTGACCGTTTTGTAGGAAATGGAGGTGGGTGTATTGGCTTTGCTATCGATCGCGGGGATGTAAAGGTGCGCGATCATGATGGAGCCTACGCCGGCCTCAATGGCCCGGCGGAAAGGGTACAGCTCCAGCGAATCCAGCTCTTTCAACGATTTATTGATGGACGGCAGATCGTAATGCGAATCCACATCGGTATCGCCGTGGCCCGGGAAGTGCTTGGCGCAGGCCATGACGCCTACGTCCTGCATGCCTTTGATCATGGCCACACCGTGGCGTGCCACCTGGTATTTGTCCTCCCCGAAAGAGCGGTCGTTGATCACGGGATTGTTGGGGTTGTTGTTCACGTCGAGCACCGGCGCGAAATTATACTGGATGCCCATGCGCTTGCACTGCTCCCCGATCGCCTTTCCCACTTCATAGATCAGCGTACTGTCCTGCACGGCGCCCAGCATCAGGTTGCGCGGAAAAGCGATCACGCTGTCCACAAACCGCATCCCGAGTCCCCACTCCGCGTCTGTCGCCACCAGCAGCGGCACTTTGCTGATGGCCTGGTACCTGTTTATCAGGTGGGCCTGTCTTACCGGCCCGCCCTGGAAAGTAACCAGTCCACCTATTTTATTGTTCCGGATATCGGCCATGACAGACGCCACATGGTCCGCTCCCAAGTTGGAATGCATACGGATCATGATGAGCTGGGCAATGCGCTCCTCGTGGCTGAGGGTATTGAACACGCTGTCTGCCCAACGCTCTGCGGGCGTTGCGGCGGGCTTATCGGAATATACGGGTTTGTTATCTGATGCCGGGACCGGGTTCCCGTTTGCGGTGAGTAGCATCCCGGAGAGTCCTAATACCAATAATTGCTTCATCATGCTATAAACTTACAAAATTTGTGCTGCTAAAAGCGCCGGAGCAGCGATAAAAGTGATTGGCGGTTAATACATTACAGCCATGCTTCATATAAAAGACCATCTCGGGAATGTTTACCGTGTTAAGCGAGAATGTTTTTAATTTCCTCTATCGTTTTGCTTGATTTATTGAATACTATTTATTATTTTTCATTATTATTATTCGTTATTTAAGCAATTTGAATTTTAATTACCGATACATTCAATTGTTTGTTATATTTGCACCTTACGGAAGTTACGGAAGAACTGTAACTTGTTTATCTTACAGGTAAGCCCCCGGCTTACGAATTGAACACATTATAGAAGAACATGGTCAATCTTATTTTATTTGGCCCTCCCGGTAGCGGGAAAGGAACGCAGAGTGCCAACATTATTGAGAAATACGGACTTCTCCACCTGTCAACCGGGGATTTGCTGCGTTCCGAGATCGCAGACAAAACGCCGCTTGGGTTGGAAGCAAAGAAATTCATGGATCAGGGCAACCTTGTGCCGGATGAAGTGGTGATCGGGATGATCAGCTCAAAACTGGATTCAAACCCCGAAGCAAGGGGCTTTATATTCGACGGCTTTCCCCGTACAACGGCTCAGGCCGAGGCACTGGACAAGCTGCTGGCCCTGAAGAAAACATCTATTTCCATGGTGCTGAGCCTGGAAGTGCCGGAAGACGAGCTGGTGCGCCGCCTCCTGGAACGCGGGCTGACCTCCGGCCGCAGCGACGATGCCAGTGAAGAAGTGGTGAAGAACCGCATCGTGGAATATCACAACAAAACGGCCCCGGTAGCGGACCACTACGCCAAATTCGGCAAATTCAGGAAAGTGAAGGGCGATGGCAGCATCGAGGCCACTTTCGTGCTGCTCAGCAAGGAAATTGACGAGCTGATAGGCGAAAGGGAGCGGGTTTGACCTGGCAGGCACAGTGGATTTGACCCCTTGCCGGAACGCGAAACTATCGCGTTAGCTATAGTCCTTTAAGCAACGAATTATAATTGTTTAAAACGCAAAGATCATGTAAGGCGAAACTTTACGATCTTTGCGTTTTGCTTTTGCGCATTTTGCGGCGGATCTTTTACAGGTTATTTTTGAAGCCGTCACAAGCGCGTGATATTGAACAATGGAGAATTTTGTAGATTATATCAGGGTATTTTGTAAGTCCGGCCACGGAGGCGCGGGCAGCAGGCATTTCATGCGCACGAAGTTCAAGGCGATGGCCGGCCCGGACGGCGGCGACGGTGGCCGTGGCGGTCACCTGATCCTAAGGGGCAACTCACAGCTGTGGACCCTGCTGCATTTACGCTGGTATAAGAACGTGATCGCGGAGAACGGCGGAAACGGCAGCGGGGACAATTGTACCGGCGCCAACGGAAAAGATATTGTCATTGAAGTGCCGCTGGGCACGATCGTTCGTGACGAGGAAACCGGGGAAGTGGAAGCGGAGATACTGGAACACGGGCAGGAAGTGATTTTCATGCCCGGGGGGCAGGGAGGGCGCGGAAACGCCTATTTCAAAAGCGCCACCAACCAGGCCCCGGAATACGCTCAACCCGGAGAGCCGGGCCGCGAGGGCTGGAAACTGCTGGAACTGAAAGTACTCGCGGACGTAGGGCTGGTAGGGTTCCCCAACGCCGGGAAATCCACCCTCCTCTCAGCCATCACGGCAGCAAAACCCAAGATCGCGAATTACGCTTTCACCACGCTCACGCCGCAGCTGGGCATGGTGGAGTACCGGGACAATAAATCCTTCTGTATGGCCGATCTTCCGGGCATCATAGAAGGCGCGCATGAAGGTAAAGGTCTGGGACACAGATTCCTTCGGCATATTGAAAGAAATTCCGTATTGTTGTTCGTGATTCCGGCAGACAGTGCGGACCACCGCAAGGAATACAATGTGCTGGTGAATGAGCTGGAACAATATAATCCGGAGATGCTGGACAAGCAGTTCCTGGTTGCCATCAGCAAAAGCGACATGCTGGACGATGAGCTGAAAACCGCTATAGCAGCGGAACTTCCGCCGAATGTTCCACATGTGTTCATCTCCTCGGTCACACAAACCGGGTTGCAGGAATTGAAAGATGTTTTGTGGGACGCGCTGAATGCGGAAGTAAGCCCGTCTTCCTTATAAAATTACAAGCCACCCTAGCTCAGCTGGTCAGAGCGGTTGTTTCGTAAATAACAGGTCGTCGGTTCGATCCCGATGGGTGGCTCAGAAAGTCCGCTTCTCCCGGTAGGCGGCGTTGGAGAAAATGATCTCCTCATATTTTCTGATCAGTTCAACCAGGTCTTTCCACCTGTCCGCACGATCATTCCAGCTATAATACTGGTCGAACAATGCTTTTGTTGCTGTGATGTCCCGGTTATTGAAATGATAGGCGATCATATGCAGCATGATCTCCTTGCGGCTGCCATCGTCCCATCCTTCTTCGTCCAGCGCCGGTATGCCGCGGCTGGAGAGATAGGCCAGGTTGATAACGATCGATTCATTGAGCTGCGCGTTCGTTGGGGCCGGTGTTAATTTTCCTTTGTCAAAAATGATGTTGATCTCGGCATTCACGTCCTGCCGCGGCAGTTTTTCCGTAATGGTGCAATTGTAGCAGCTGTGGTAATAGCCAATGTCCTGGTAATAGTACAGGGACAGTTTGTTACCCGATGCATACAGGCCGCCGGTGTAAGAAAAGACGAGGTCAAACCGGCCGCCTTCCCCGAATACAAAAAGATGATCCACATTGCAGCAATGCGCGCCACCGGTATGATAGCTCAGCAACAGTTCGGGCATGCCATCGTTATCGATGTCTGTTACCGAATAATTACTGCGGAGGTGCGCTTCGTTGTTAAGGAACTGCTTTAATGTGGAAGTTTGACCATCCAGCACCAGCGAGGGGTCTGCGGGAAGAACAGGCGCTTCGTTGTTTGTCACGAACAGTCTGCGGGTCGTGTCCGGCAATTTCACTTCCTGATAGCGGACAATGGGCCTTTTCTCCCTTGGTGCGAACAGGTATAGCGAAACGAAGAACAGCAACATGATGGCGCCGGTAATAATAACCATCTGCCGGGGTATGTTGTAGGGCTGTGATGTTGGTTGCGCTGATGGCTGCACCGGTGGCTGGTAGGGCGCATGCGCTGCGCCACCGCGCCGTTTCAGCTCCTCTTCATATTTCCGGATAAGTGCATCCTTGTAAGCGATGTTGGCCGCGGCGGCTTTGTATCTTTTCAGTTGTTCATCGTAACGTGCTTTCTTTGCGGGATCGGATAATGTATCCCAGGCTTCCAGGATGGCTTTGAACTGATCTTCATAGAATTTCTCCCCGTTGTTTTTGTCGGGATGAAATTTCATAGATAGCTTTCTGAATGCGCTTTTGATCTGGTCAGGGGAAGCGTTTTCATCTACGCCGAGTATGTAATAAAAATCACGCATTGGTACACAACATACAAAAACGAACGGTATAATCCCTTCATTTATTGCTATCCCGCCGCCGCGGGAATGAACGAAGGTGGATGGGGCATGAACCCCGTGATTGTTCAATGCTGCGCCACCTGCCGATATGAAACAGCGGCTGTTGCGCAACAGGCATCAATATTGGATCAATCACCGAAAAGGCAGTATGCGGAACCTGATGAAAAACGTGCATATAGGGACTTCGGGATGGAGCTACAAGGACTGGAAAGGGCTTTACTACCCGGAAAAACTCAAGCCCATTCAATACCTGCACTACTACAGCCGGGAATTTAAATGTGTGGAAATCAATACCAGTTTTTATCATTTGCCGAAAGCAAAAACGGTGATCAACTGGACGATCGCGGTGCCGGATGATTTCCGCTTTTGCCCCAAGCTCAGCCGGTATATCAGCCATTACCAGAAACTCCACGATGCGGAGGAAAGCCTTCGCCTGTTCTTTGACCTTTTTGATCCGGTGAAGGAAAAGCTGGGGCCTGTTCTGATTCAGTTGCCGGCGCAGGTGCCTTTTCAGGCAAATGTGGCGGAAGCATTTTTTGCTTTGTTGAAAAAAAGTTATGCTGATTATGAATTTGCCCTGGAGATCAGGCATGACAGCTGGCTGGAGCCACAAAGTGTGCAATTATTGCAACAGTATGATATCTCCCTGGTGATTGCGCAATCGGGCATGCCTTATCCTTATCATGAGATATTGACGGCGAAGCATGTTTACCTGCGTTTTCACGGGCCGGGGAAACTATATGCATCAAAATATCATCCCAATACCATGCGGGCTTACGCCCGCAAATGCGTCCGGTGGCTCCGGGACGGGCATAAGCTCTGGATCTTTTTTAATAATGACTACTTCGGGTATTCGATCGAGAATGCGCGGTTGCTGGAAAAGTATATCCGTGAGGGGTTAGGAGAATGACGCGGGGATTAGCCGGGGGCCGCGCAAGAGAAGAGCTACGGATGCGGAAAAAAAGAGAAGGTTTGGTGCGGATGTTCCGGGAGCGGCGCAAGAGAAGAGCTGCGGATGCGGCGAAAAAGAGAAGGTTTGGTGCGGACGTTCCGGGAGCGGCGCGGCGCTGCGAGGTACAAAGGAAAAAGAAAAGGTCCGCTGGAAAACGGACCTTTTACTAACTAACCCAAACAAACGTTTAATCTTCTGTTAACGTTTAAACTCTTCTTCTGTACAGCGCCTGGTTAAAGGGTTAGCGTCGCGCTGCCAGCAATTCTTTATGCCTGTTCTGCCAGTTTCGCCTTGATCTTGGTTTCCACTTCGGTGGCTACCTCAGGGTTGTCCAGCAGCAGTTGTTTCACGGCATCGCGGCCCTGGCCCAGTTTGTTGCCTTCATAGCTGAACCAGCTACCGCTTTTCTGGATGATACCATACTCCACGCCCATATCAATCAGCTCACCCACTTTGGAGATGCCTAAGCCATAGATAATGTCGAACTCGGCCTGACGGAAGGGAGGTGCAACTTTATTTTTAACAACTTTTACTTTTACACGGTTACCGACTGCTTCATCGCCGTCCTTGATCTGGCTCATGCGGCGGATATCCAGTCGCACGGAAGCATAGAACTTGAGTGCGTTACCGCCGGTAGTGGTTTCGGGGTTGCCGAACATCACGCCGATCTTTTCACGCAGCTGGTTGATGAATATACAGCAGCTGTTTGTTTTGGAAATGGTGGCGGTGAGCTTCCGCAATGCCTGGGACATGAGGCGCGCCTGCAGACCCATTTTGCTTTCACCCATTTCGCCTTCCAGCTCGCCTTTCGGCACCAGCGCGGCCACGGAGTCGATCACCACTACATCTACGGCGCCGGAGAGGATCAGGCGGTCCGCTATTTCGAGGGCCTGTTCGCCGTGATCAGGCTGGGAGATCAGCAGGGAATCCACATCCACTCCCAATCTGCGGGCATAAGAGCTGTCGAATGCATGCTCCGCGTCCACAATGGCGCAGATACCGCCTTTCTTCTGCGCTTCGGCAATTGTATGTATAGCAACCGTGGTTTTACCGGAAGATTCAGGACCATAGATCTCAACGATACGGCCTTTGGGGAAACCACCGATACCGAGTGCGATATCCAGGCCCAGCGAGCCTGTGGAGATCACTTCCATCGGGGCTTCTGCCTTCTCGCCCATCATCATCACGGAACCCTTCCCGAAATCCTTTTCAATCTTGTCCATCGTAAGGCGAAGGGCCTTCAGCTTATCAGTATTAACGTTTGACATCTTCGTACGTTTAGGTTAGTAGTTATTGGTTTTGCAAATATAATTCAATTTTCGAATTGTCCTAAAAATTTTAGCATTTCCTTGCTAATATTAATAGTATCCGGTGTTTTGTTTTAATTGGGGTAACACGCAACGGACAATGCAAAGATGCATCGCTTTTACGCACGGAATATGCGCAGCGAAAAAAAATTTTTTGAAGGCTGTCCGGACAGCGAAAAGAAAGCTGAAGAGTGCGACGCAACGGCGGCTGAGCCGTGCACAGCCGCTGACTACAAAAAAAATTACCCGACGATGGCGTACGCGATCAATTGCGAGAGAATGCCTACGATGAAGCCTGCATACACTTCGCCCGGGCTGTGCGCGTTCAGCACCAGGCGTGCCGTGGCCGCGAAACCGGCGAGCACGAAAGCCACCGCCAGCGGCAGGGACACGTTCATGCCCATGCCCCACATCAGGGCCATCAGGAAGCCGAGCACGCCGCCCCAGCCTACCGTGTGCATGCTGATCTTCACGAAGCTGTTGGCTACGAAGGAAACGACGACGGAAATGAAGATGCCGAGGAAAAATGCGTTATAAAAACCGGGACTGAGGCCCTGGCGTTTGAAGGTGTAGAAAGCCCAGAAATAGAAAATTATTGTGCCTACATATGGAATGATGCGGTCCCGCTGACCGCTGAGCTGTATGCTGTCCACAAACTTCAGCAGCCGCGCCAGTACCACTACCAGCAAGGGAAACAGCAGGCAGGTGACGATCACGCGGATGAAGAGCGCGTCGTACGGGAAGCGCAGGCTGATCTGTTTGAAGCTCACAAAGTACTCGGGCAGCGCGGTAACGGCTATCAGCGTAATGAGCAGGGGTATGAACAGGGGATGCAGCAGGTAAGAAAATACCTGTGCGGCTGCCCGCAAGCCGGGCGAAAAACTAACGTTGGTGCGCTCTTCCATGAAAATTTATAATTCTTTGCGTAAACGTGCTACGGGAATGTTCAGCTGCTCGCGGTACTTCGCCACGGTGCGGCGCGCGATGTTGTAACCCTTGTCCTGCAACATTTTGGTGAGATTTTCGTCGCTCAGCGGCTTGCGTTTGTTCTCCCCTCCGATCATATCGGCCAGTATCTTTTTCACCTCGCGGGTGGATACTTCCTCGCCGCTGTCTGTGGACAGCGATTCGGAGAAGAAGAACTTCAGCTTGAAGGTGCCGAACTCCGTCTGTACATACTTACTGTTGGCAACGCGGCTGACGGTGGAGATATCGAGCTGTGTAACATCCGCGATATCTTTCAGGATCATGGGCCGCATGGTGGTTTCGTCGCCGGTGAGGAAGAAGTCGTACTGATAGTTCATGATCGCTTCCATCGTGCTCAGCAGCGTGTGCTGGCGTTGTTTGATGGCGTCAATGAACCATTTGGCAGCGTCTATCTTCTGTTTGATGAAGAGCACGGCTTCTTTCTGGCGTTTGTCCTTTTTATCTCCCCGGTCATATTCCTTGAGCATTTCGCGGTAGCCTTCGGAGATCCGCAGGTCTGGCGCATTTTTGCTGTTGAGGGACAGTTCGAGCTTGCCGTTATTATTGAGGATGAAAAAATCCGGGATCACATAGCTCTCCGCTTTATTCAGCACGCTGTAATTGCCGCCGGGTTTGGGATTGAGCTTGATGATCTGTCCGATCGCTTCCTTCAGGTCTTCGTCCGAAAGGTTGAGCGAGCGCTGGATCTTTTCGTAATGTTTTTTGGTGAACTCGTCGAAATAATTGTCGAGAATCTGGGTGGCGGTGATCGCGCCGGGATCTTCGGGGTTCTTGCGCCGCAATTGCAGCAGCAGGCATTCCTTCAGGTCTGTGCAGCAAACGCCGGCGGGGTCGAACTGCTGGATGAGCTTGATAAGCTGGCGGATCTCTTCTTCGTCTGTCTGCACATTCTGGGAAAAGGAGAGGTCATCTACGATGGCGCTTACTTCGCGGCGGAGGTAGCCATCGTCATCAATGCTGCCGATGATCTGCTCCGCGATGCGCTGCAGACGGTCGTCCAGGCTGAGCATGCCGAGCTGCGCCAGCAGGTGGTCGTGGAAAGTGGTTTCCACGCGGATGGGGATGGTGCGGTTTTCGTCGGGGTCCGGGTAATTGTCGTCGCGCAGCTTGTAGTCCGCGATCTCGTCATCTCCTTCAGAAACGTATTCGGATATATCGATGTTGTCGTATTCGTTTTCGCTGCCATCGGGTTCAAACTCGTCTTCCGTTTCTCCTGCTTCAAATTCCTCGCTGTTGTCCTTGAAATCATCTTCCTGACCGTCTTCGCTGTATTCCAGCGCTGGGTTTTCCTCCAGCTCTTCCTTGATGCGTTCTTCGAGCACGGCCGTGGGAACCTGCAACAGTTTCATGAGCTGAATCTGCTGGGGAGATAATTTCTGTAATAATTTCTGTTGTTGCGTTTGCTTTAACATGGCTCGTTTCTTTTACCACTTTTCATCCTCGTCAAGGCTCAGCGGGTCCGGTAACAGGCGGAACGACCTCCGGTGGTAGGGCGTATCTCCATGTTCCCGGATGGCATCCCGGTGCTGGCGGGTCGGGTATCCTTTATTCTCCCTCCAGCCATAGTGCGGGAATTGTTCGTGCAACTGGTGCATATATTCATCCCGGTAAGTTTTGGCCAGGATAGAAGCTGCCGCTATGGATGCATATTTACCGTCGCCCTGGATAACGCAGGTATGCGGGATATTGCCGTAGGGATGAAAACGGTTACCGTCTATCAGTAACATCTGGGGCTGTAGCAATAATCGTGCCAAAGCTTCGTGCATGGCCTTGAACGAGGCTTTCAGGATGTTGATCCTGTCTATTTCCTCATTGCATACGCTGGCTACCGCGTACGCGATCGCTTCCCTTTCGATCACCACTCTCAACATATCCCGGTCGCTTTCTTTCATCTGCTTGGAATCGTTGAGCAGGGGGTGGCGAAAATCCCTTGGCAATATTACCGCGGCGGCAAACACGGGTCCCGCGAGGCAACCTCTTCCGGCTTCGTCGCAGCCGGCTTCCGTCAATGCATCCTGGTAATATGGCAGTAACAAGTTAACAGTTTTTGTCGGCGCTAAAATTACAAAATCAAAGGGATTGACAAAAATCATCCCGCTGCTCTCCGATTTACCCCTAATTTTGCAGGGTTTATGGAGATACAGCAAAATAAGCAGAACAAAGCTATTGTCATCTGGCTTTTTACGGGCGTGGCCATGATCATTGTGCAGGTGTTGCTGGGCGGGATCACGCGGCTGACGGGCTCGGGCCTTTCCATCACGGAGTGGAAACCCATTCTGGGCGCGTTGCCGCCGATGAACGAGGATGCCTGGAAAGCGGCTTTTGAAAAGTACAAGGAGATTGCGCAATATAAATATGTGAACAGCCATTTTGAGCTGGCCGATTTTAAATGGATCTATTTCTGGGAATGGCTGCACCGCAACTGGGCGCGGCTGATCGGCGTTGTTTTCGCGGTGCCTTTCATTTATTTTATCGTTAAGAAGAAGATCGACAAAAGCATGATCAACCCCATGATCGTCCTTTTCCTGCTTGGCGGGCTGCAGGGGCTGATCGGTTGGGTGATGGTGCAGAGCGGGCTGAACGAGGAAGACCTGTATGTGAGCCATATTCGTTTAGCCATTCACTTTATGGCGGCGCTCGGCTTGCTCTGGTACACGCTCTGGTTTGCGCTGAAGCTGAGCATTCCGCCACAGCAGACCGTTTCCGCTCCCTCCCTCCGGAAACTCTCCGGCTGGATACTGGGCTTGCTGACGCTGCAGCTGATCTACGGCGCTTTCATGGCCGGGCTCCACGCGGCGCTGGCGGCGAGCACCTGGCCCACCATCAACGGCATGTGGTGGCCGGCGGGCATGTTCGCGCAGGGCGGTTTCCTGGAAGATATTACGCACAACCAGATCACCATTCAATTCATTCACCGCGGACTGGCTTACCTGCTAACCCTGCTGATCGCCATCTGGTACATTAAAAGCCGGGTATATCCGCAGCTGACCGCCGTTCGCGCAATAGCGCTGCTGGTAGTGCTGCTGCAGGTTTTCCTGGGTGTGCTGACCGTGATGAACAGCGACGTGAAAATTCCCCTGGGCTTTGCGCTCGCCCACCAGTTCACCGGCATGCTCCTGCTCATGGTGATGGTCTGGGCGCGGTATCTGACAAAAAAATAAATTACGAATTTGTTTATTATATAAATCCTTACGTTATTCGTAGCGGATAATTCGTAATTTAATTTAGTGAAACGATTCTGGTCAAGGACCTTCTATTCTTTCCCTATTCAGCTCCTGCTGCTGCATTTCCGCAAGTACCAGGTACTGCTGATCTTCTGGGCCATTCTATTCAGCACCATCAATGGCGGCTTTGCCAAGCTGTTCGGCGGAGATGCGCTGTTCCTGGCGCCGGAATACCTGGGCAAAGTGAACTTCTACAGCACCACGGTACTGGGCGTTGCCTCCGCTGTTTTCACCATGAGCTGGAACATCACCACCTTCATCCTGCACAGCGGCCGCTTCAAATTCCTCGCTACCACCTCGCAGCCTTTTTTCCGCTACTGCCTCAATAATTCCATCATCCCCACTCTTTTCCTGCTTTGCCTGCTCTGGCGCGGATGGCAGTACCAGCGCTGGCAGGAACTGAATACCATCCCGCAGATATTATTGCTGGCGGAAGGTTTTATCTGCGGATATCTCGCAGTGATCTTCTTTTCCTTTTTCTATTTTTTCAATGCGGACAAAAATATCGGCCGCAGGCTGATGAAGAAGTTCGGCAACCCGCGCAACTTCCTACGTACGGTGATGAAGCCCAACCAGGAAAGAGACGAGAACGCGCTGCCGGTCATCAATTACTTTTCCAGCCCCTGGCGCATCCGGCGCGCCCGCAATGTTGACCATTACAACAAACATTATCTTGATAACATCTTCCGGCAGCATCACTTCGCGGCCATCATCACCGTCGGCCTCGCGCTGCTGTTCCTCGTGGTCATGGCCTACCTGATGGACTACAATGCTTTCCGCATTCCCGCCGGCGCCAGCGTGCTGATCTTCTTTGCATTCCTGATCGGCGTGGCCGGCGCATATGCCTACCTGCTGGAAAGCTGGGCCATCCCTGTGCTGGTGGTGCTGATACTCGGGTTGAACTGGATGGTGACGAACCAGTGGATCGACAACCGCAACAAGGCGTACGGACTGAATTACCGGGACAAGGAAGACCGGCCGGAATATAGTGTGCATCACCTGCAGGAGTTTTTTACAGCGCCCCGCAGCGAGGCGGATGAAAAGCATACCCTGCAGATCCTCGAAAACTGGAAAGCCAAATTCCCCGCGGGCACGAAACCTCCGCTGATCATCATCAACACCAGCGGCGGCGGCAGCCGTTCCGCGGCATGGACGATGAACGTACTGCAGCGGTACGACAGCTTGCTGCATGGCCGCCTGCTCAAACATACCATGCTGATGACGGGCGCTTCCGGCGGCATGCTTGGCGCTACCTATTTCCGCGAGCTATACCTCCGGAAGCTCAACAGCAACCTGCCTACTTCACGGAACCTGTACGACAGCCTCTATTGTGAAAAGATCTCCCGCGACCTGCTCAATTCCGTGTTCAGCTCCTTTGCCGTAAACGATTTTATCACGCCGTTCCGGCACTTCAGCATCGGCCAGAACACCTACGCGAAAGACCGTGGGTACGCCTTTGAAATGCAGCTCAACATCAACACGGACAATGTGCTGAACAAAACCGTGGGCGCCTACCGCGAAGCGGAATACCAGGCGCGGATACCCATGCTGATCTGGTGCGCGACCATCAATGCGGACGGGCGCCGGCTGCTGATCTCCCCGCAACCGGTCAGCTACCTCTGCGCGGCGGACTACCGCTATCCTACCCGCAGCATGCGCGATGTGGACGGCGTGGATTTCCTGCAGTTCTTCTCACGGCAGCATGCGGACCAGCTGAAGGTGACGAGCGCGATCCGCATGAGCGCTACATTCCCTTACGTGCTGCCAAACGTTTTTCTCCCCAGCAACCCTATCGTAGATGTGATGGACGCGGGCATCCGCGATAACTTCGGGCAGGAAACGAGCCTGCGCTTTTTGTATACGTTCCGCAACTGGATCAATGAAAACACCGGCGGTGTGGTGTTCCTACAGATCCGCGACACCCGCAAGAACGATGTAACGCCCATCAAACAGCATAAAGACCTCAGCGACCTCCTCTTTGAGCCGCTGTTCTCCATGCAGGCCCACTGGATGTCTATGCAGGATTTCCACCAGGACCACCTGATCAATTACATGGAAGGATATTTCCCCGGCAAGTTCAAACGCCTCATTTTCCAGTATGTGCCGCAGCAGGCAGACAAAGCGGCCGCGCTTAGCTGGCACCTGACGCCGCGCGAGAAGCAGGACATTGCAAGGGCGCTGGACAACCCCGCGAACCAGCAGGCTTTCCGGCTGCTGCAGGAAGCCCTGCCGGCGGTCACTGCAGAAAAGTTATCAGCGGACCGATAAACCGCGAAAACGCTTCGATATGCGGCAAATGGCCTACGCCTTCCAGCTCCACCAGCCTTGACTGTGGAATTTTCTTTGCCGTACTGCGGCCCAGTTCCGGGTAATTCCCCAGCTTTTCCCGCACCGCTTCCGGCGCACTGGCCTTGCCCAGCGCCGTGCGGTCGCGCTGACCGATGATGAGCAGCACCGGCATTTTGAGGTTTTCAAATTCATAAACCACGGGCTGCGTGAAGATCATGTCATAGGTCAATGCCGCGTTCCAGGCTACTTTGGGGTAATCGGGATGCGCCGTCCACCCCGCGAGCAGCCGCGCCCATTTATCGTACGCGGGGCTCCACTGGCCGGCGTAATAATTCGTCAGCTGGTATTGTTTGATCTTTTCAAAATTCTGCGACAGCTCGTTTTTATACCACTGGTCCACGGACTGGTAAGGCACCACCCTTTTCCAGTCTTCCAGCCCGATGGGATTTTCGAGGATGAGCTTTTCCGTGATCTCCGGGTACATCAGCGCGAAGCGGGTGGCCAGCATCCCGCCCATGGAATGCCCCAGCACGGCCGTTTTGGTAATGCCGAGGGAATCCAGCAGTCCCCTGGTTTGCTGCGCGAGCAACTGGAAGGAATATTGCAGATGGGCGGGCTTGGAAGACTTGCCAAACCCCACCTGGTCCGGCATGATCACGCGGAACCCGCTTGCAGCAAGGGCTGCGGCCGTGCTGTCCCAATACGCGCCATTGAAATTCTTGCCATGCAACAGCATCACCGTTTTCCCGCTCGCCTTCGCCGGCTGCAAATCCATATACGCCATCCGCAACTGCTGTCCCTGGGCGTGAACGGTATAAAATTTAACAGGATAAGGATAGCGGTAAGTGCTCAGGTCGGCGTCCAGCGGTTTTAACTCCTGGGCTTTTACAGCGGATGCTGCCAGCAGGAGGCCCATCAAACCATATAAAAATCTCATAATTAATTGATTATAAATGAGTAATGTCCACCGCAAATATGATGCCCGTCCGGACTGTAATTTCACAGTTATTTAAGACGTGTTTGCATCAAAGTTTCCTTATTATTCGTACCTTTGCGCCTCTTTTAGGGCCGCCGGGAAAAAAAGCGGCTGAAACACACAACTCACATGCAAATTAGAAACATCGCCATTATTGCGCACGTAGACCACGGTAAAACTACCCTGGTGGATAAAATCCTCCACTCTACAAACGTTTTCCGTTCCAACCAGGAAACGGGAGAGCTGATAATGGATAACAACGACCTGGAAAAGGAACGTGGTATCACCATCTTCAGCAAGAACGCCTCTGTAGTGTACAAGGATGTGAAGATCAACGTGATCGACACCCCCGGCCACGCCGACTTCGGCGGAGAGGTGGAGCGCGTATTGAAAATGGCGGATGGCGTGATCCTGCTGGTGGACGCTTTTGAAGGCCCCATGCCGCAGACCCGCTTCGTACTGCAGAAAGCGCTGAACCTGAACCTGAAGCCCATTGTGGTGATCAATAAAGTGGACAAAGCAAACTGCCGTCCCGATGAAGTGCACGACGCCGTGTTCGAACTGTTCTTCAACCTGGACGCTACCGAAGAGCAGCTGAACTTCCCGACCTACTACGGCTCCGGCAAGAACGGCTGGTTCAACGATTCACTTACCCCCCGCGAAGACATTCTGCCGCTGCTCGACGGTATCCTCGAGCACGTGCCGGAACCCAAAATATCCGAAGGCTCCCTGCAAATGCAGATCACTTCCCTGGATTACTCCACCTTCCTCGGCCGTATCGCCGTAGGTAAAGTAACCCGCGGAAAGATCGCGGAGAACCAGCCCATCTCCCTCGTACAGGCAGACGGCTCCATCAAGAAATCCCGCGTACGCGAACTGTACGTGTTCGAATCCCTCGGCAAGAAGCGTGTAACAGAAGTGCAGCCCGGTGATCTTTGCGCGGTAGTGGGACTGGAAGATTTCGGCATCGGCGACACCATCGCTGATTTCGAGAACCCCGAAGCACTGCCGGTGATCAGCGTGGACGAGCCGACCATGAATATGCTGTTCAGCATCAACAACTCTCCTTTCTTCGGTAAAGACGGCAAGTTCGTGACCTCCCGCCACCTGCGCGACCGCCTGGTGAAAGAAACGGAAAAGAACCTGGCGCTGCGCGTAGTAGATACGGATTCGGCGGACAGCTTCCTGGTATATGGCCGCGGTATCCTTCACCTGGGCGTGCTCGTGGAAACCATGCGCCGCGAAGGTTATGAGCTGACCGTAGGCCAGCCGCAGGTGATCCTGAAACAAATAGACGGCAAAAAATGTGAACCGTACGAAACCCTGGTAGTAGACGTTCCGCAGGAATTCGCTTCCAAGGTGATAGACCTGGTGACCCGCCGCAAAGGTGAGATGCTCATCATGGAAACGAAAGGTGAAATGCAACACCTGGAGTTCGAGATCCCTTCCCGCGGCCTGATCGGTCTCCGTACGCAAATGCTGACCAATACTGCCGGTGAAGCCGTAATGGCCCACCGCTTTAACGACTATAAACCCTGGAAAGGCCCCATCCCCGGCCGCAACAACGGTGTGCTGATCGCAAAAGAAGGCGGTACCACCACGGGGTATTCACTGGATAAATTACAGGACAGGGGATCGTTCTTCGTAGATCCGGGAGAAGAGGTGTACAGAGGTATGATCATCGGCGAGAACAACAAGCCTGGTGACCTGGTGGTAAACCCGAACGAAGGCAAGAAACTGACAAACATGCGTGCGAGCGGTAGTGATGCTGCCACCAACATTGCGCCCAAGATATTGATGACGCTGGAAGAATGTATGGAGTACATTCAGCAGGACGAGTGCATTGAGGTGACGCCGAACCATACGCGCATGCGTAAGACCATCCTGGACGAAGAAGAAAGGAAGAAGTTCCAGAAGCTGATGAAAGCGGAAGAGGTAGGTTAAGCAATTCAGATTTAAAGGATATAAAACCGGGTGTTATGCCCGGTTTTTTTTATGATTCGTTTTCGATGACGGACGGATCACATCCCCGGCAATCCCATCCCGCCAAGCATCCCCCCGGCAACGTTCTTCATCTCGCTGTCCCACGCATTCTCCGCATTCTTCAAAGCGCGGTTCAGGGCGGTAATGAGCAGGTCTTCCAGTTCCTCTTTCTTCTCCGCCAGCAAAAGCGAAGGATCTACCTCCAGGCTTTTCACTTCGCGGTTACCGGTCACGATCACCTTTACCAGGCCACTGCCGGCCTCCCCTTCCACGGTGATGTGTTTCAGGCGCTCTTTACTGTCATTCATTTTCTGCTGCGCCTCCTGCAGCTTTCCAAACAGATCTCCGAACATATTGATAGGTTTCGGGCAAAGATATATATTTCCTCCGCGGCGGCAGAATACGTATCTTGGCGAATTATGATAACCACATCAGTATGTATTATCGGCGCAGGCCCGGGTGGCGCAACGGCGGCGCTGCAGCTGGACCGCCTGGGGATTTCCTGCGTGGTCGTGGACAAGGCTGTTTTTCCCCGCGACAAGGTCTGCGGAGACGGCCTGAGCGGCAAAGTGATCACCGGCCTGGAAAAGATCGATAAAGGCATCGCGGAACGCCTGCGGCAGTTCATTGAAAAAGAGAACAGCTGGGGCGTGACCTTCGTTTCCCCCGGCCGCCAGCGCCTCGACGTTCCCTACAAACCGAACTACAACAAAACACAGGACGCCCCCATCGGCTTCGTCTGCAAACGCATCCACTTCGACAACTTCCTGGTGGACGAACTGAAACGCAGTCCAAATATTCGTTTATTCGAAGGCGTTAGCATCGATAAATATACACAGGAAGAAGACGGTTACCTCCTCTCCGACGCAAAAGGGACCTTCACCGTGAAAGCGGACCTCATCATCATCGCCAACGGCGCGCATTCCTCCTTCACCCGCGACGTAGCAGGCATCCGCATGGAACCGAAATACTACGCGGCCGGCATCCGCGCCTATTACAAAGGCGTGAAGGGCATGCATGCGGACAGCTTCATAGAACTGCACTTCCTGAAAAACCTGCTGCCGGGCTATCTCTGGATCTTCCCGCTGCCAAACGGCGAAGCCAATGTAGGCATGGACATGCTGAGTGACGCCGTGCGCGACCGGAAAGTAAACCTGAAAACACTCCTCACGGATACACTGAAGCAGGACCCGATCTTTGCGGAACGCTTCCGCGATGCTGAAATGACCAGCAGCCTGGATGGCTACGGCCTCCCGCTCGGCTCCCGGAAACGCCGCCTTTCCGGCGAACGCTACATGCTCGTGGGCGATGCCGCTTTCCTGATCGATCCGTTTACGGGCGAAGGCATCGGCAATGCCGTGTACAGCGGCGCCATTGCGGCAAAACAGGCCGCCGCCTGCCTGGAAGCCGGCAATTTTTCCGGCGAAGCGATGATGGCATATGATGAAAGCGTATACCGCGTGCTTGGCCCGGAACTGAAGCTCAGCCACCGTTTGCAGCAGCTGGTAAGATATCCCCGCCTGTTCAACTGGCTGATGAAAATGGGCATGAAAAATAAACAACTGAAGGACGTGATCTCCTGCATGTTCTATGAAGTAGACCTTCGCAAGAAGCTCACCAGGCCGTCTTTTTACTTCAAACTTTTATTGAACCGATGAAATTTCCATCCCTGCTGATCACCTGCTTTTTCGCGGCAAACGTTTACGCACAAACGCCGTTATACGAAGAGAAGAACGGGCAACTGCGCCTGACCACCGAAGGCGCCATGCATTTTGCACAGCTGCCGCTGAAGTGCATGCAGCACGAGTTCCCCTACAAAACGGGCATCGTGTTCCCCGACACTTCCCTGATCAAATCGCCCAAAACCTATCACCCTGCATTTTATGGCTGCTTCGACTGGCACAGCAGCGTGCATGGCCACTGGATGCTGATACGGTTATTAAAGACCTTTCCGGACATGCCGAATGCCACGCTGATACGAAAAAAGCTGGCGGAAAATCTCTCCGCCGAAAACATCCGCACAGAACTGGAGATCTTCCGGAGCAAGGATAACAAAGGCTTTGAACGGATCTACGGCTGGAGCTGGCTGCTGCAATTGCAGTCCGAGCTGATCACCTGGAACGATCCGATGGCCAGGGAACTACGGCGCAACATCGCGCCGCTGGCGTGGTTCTTCAGCAAGGCCTACCAGGATTTCCTCAAAAAGATCGCTTACCCGATCCGTGTGGGCGAGCATACCAACCTGGCCTTTGGCCTGCGCCTGGCCTGGGATTACGCAAGCCTCACGAAAGATACCGCCTTGCAATCCTCCATCCGCGATGCCGCGATGCGCTTCTATGCAAAGGACCGTGATTGTCCCGCTGCCTGGGAACCGGGTGGCTACGACTTCCTCTCTCCCTGCCTCGAAGAAGCGGACCTGATGTGGCGGATATTGCCGGCCGGCGAATACCAGCGCTGGGTAAAAGCATTTCTGCCCGGACTGTTCGAAAAAGAAACATCACTGTTCCAGACCGCTACCGTGAATGACCGTACGGACGGCAAGCTGGTGCACCTGGACGGCCTGAATCTGAGCCGCGCGTGGTGCCTCTACGGCATTGCACGGCACGCCGGCGCCAATAGCGGCGCCATCCGGGAAATGGCCAACCGCCACCTGCATGCAGCCCTGCCGCATGTAGCCAGTGGCGACTATGCCGGTGAACACTGGCTGGCCACTTTCGCCGTATATGCGTTGACGGTAGAATACTAGTTTACGATATATTTTATCTCATGCGCCTTTATCCCTTCCTGCTAAGCCTCCTGCTGCTCCCTGCGCTGCTGTGCGCACAGGGCAGGAACTTTTCCACCGCGCCGGCACCAGCCTGGCTGGTGCCCTATCAGCCGGACCTCACGCGCAGGGCCAATCTGAAAGAGATCAGCGAAGGATATTACCAGCTGCTGTTCGAAGAGCAGCGGCATGTGGAAAAGCAGACCGTTTACCGCCATATCATCCGCCAGATCGTGTCGGAAGCGGGGATTCAGAACGGCTCGGAGATCACCGTGGAATATGACCCTTCCTACGAAAAGCTGCAGTTTCACCAGGTGGTCATCCGCCGCAACGGCCAGGTCATCAACCGGCTGGACCCCTCCAAATTCAAGGTGCTGCAGCAGGAAACGGAATTGTCCATGTTCATCTACAGCGGCATCCACAGCGCCTATCTCATCGTGGAAGACGTGCGCAAAGGCGACCAGATCGAATACGCCTATTCCATCATCGGCGAAAACCCCATCTACAAAAACAAATTCAGCCATACGTTCTACTTCACCGCTTATGAGCCGATCATGAATTTTTACAAGACGATGCTGGTCAGTCCATCCCGGCAGCTGTCTTTTAAAAAGATCAACGGCTCGCCGGAACCGGAAAAAAGAAATTATAACGGCCTGGTGCTGTATGAATGGGACCTGCAGGATACCGTTCACATAACGGACGACGATCGGGGAAACCTTCCGCGCTGGTATACCAGTTATCCGCATACGCAGGTCAGCGAGTTTCAGAACTGGAAAGAGGTGGCGGAATGGGGCCTGCAGGTAAGCAACATCCCGCTGTCCGGCCCGGAGATCAACGCGCGGGTGGCCTCGCTTAAAAAACAGGCGGACGGCAGCAAGGAAAAATACCTGCTGGCCGCTATCCGCTTTGTGCAGGACGATATCCGGTACATGGGCATTGAAATGGGCGAATACTCGCATCAGCCGAACGCCCCGGAGAAAGTCTGCAAACAGCGCTTCGGCGACTGCAAGGATAAATCCCTGCTGCTCTGCGCCCTGCTCCGCGCCGTGGGCATCGAAGCCGATATGGCCTACGTGCACACCGAATACCGCGATAAAATAGCCGGCAAGCTGCCCAGCCCGGACCGCTTCAATCACGCGATCACCCGCATCCGCCTCCATGACGATACGTACTGGGTAGACGCCACGGCCAGCTACCAGCGCGGCCGGCTGAAAGACCGGTATAATCCCGCATACGGACTGGCGCTGGTGATTACGGATACCACCACAAGCCTTTCGCAGATACCGGTCAGGAAAACCGGCGGCATCTTCGCGGAAGAGAATATAACACTACCGGATACACGAAATGGCGAAGCCATGCTGGAAGTCAGCACCGAGTACTCCGGGTATCATGCGGACAACCTGCGCAACCTTCTCGCGGAGCAAAGCCGGAACAGTCTGCAAACTTCCTACAGGGATTTCTATTCTGATCTGTATGGCGATGCGGAGCTGGAAGATTCTATGAGCATTGCAGATGATGAAGTGGAGAATATCATCCGGGTGAAGGAGCGCTACCGGATCAGCAACCCCTGGAAAGCAGACAGCCTGCAGCCTGACCTCTGGGTTTTCAACACCTCCGCGCATCTGCTGACGGACAAGATCGTAAGTACGGACGACAGCCGCACGGAGCCGCTGGGCCTCCCCTATCCCTGCAACATCAAACAGTACATCCACATCAAATTCCCGAAAAAATGGAGCCTGGCCGATCCTCCTTTGTCCATCAAACAAGCGGCATACGATCTCACCTTCGCGCCCAAAGTATATGAAAACTCCGTATCGCTGCAATACCAGCTCGTTACGCTGAGGGATCATCTGCGGCCGGACGAGATAACGCAATACGTGCGGGATATGAACAAGCTGCAAAAGCTGTGCGGGTTCCGCTTTACCTGGAAGCCTGGTGCAGTGGGGAAAACCGTGGGTGGCGGCCTTAACTGGATGGTATTGGGCGTAGCGATCGCCTGCACGGCTTTGTTTATCTATGGATGCCGGCGCTTTTACC
Organism: Chitinophaga cymbidii; assembly: GCF_007992715.1. Classification (GTDB taxonomy): domain Bacteria; phylum Bacteroidota; class Bacteroidia; order Chitinophagales; family Chitinophagaceae; genus Chitinophaga; species Chitinophaga cymbidii. The sequence continues at coordinate 1,836,546 of NZ_BKAU01000001.1, read as the reverse complement.
GGCGTTCCGTGCCGCAGGTATATCCCACGCAGGAGCCGTGGGACATCACACGCGGCATGGTGGTGATCGGGTTTTTCGTGGTGTTGTACCCGTTAGTTATGTTCGCAACGGTGCTGGACATGGAAACGTTTCAGAACCGGTACTGGATAAACCTGTATGCCTCCAATCCCGGCAGGAACATTTCAGTGATACAGCTATTGATGCTGGCGGAAGCCGTGTTCGCGGTTTTTATGCTGGTGCTCGCCGGCTTTGTGGTGCTCCTGTTCTTCCGGCGCCGCGATCTTTTCCCGCGCACTTTCAGTTTTCTGCTGATCTTCAGCCCCGCGGCCATGATACTGGATTATGTGCTGACGGATCTCCTGCAGGGCGGCAGCTACCTGGCGCTTCACAACAAAGACCTTGTATTGCCCGTGGTGTCCGCCGCGTTCTGCGTGCCTTACCTGCTTACTTCCGAACGGTCGAAACACACATTTGTAGTGCCCTATGAAGAAGAAAACGGGGCCTGACAAGACCCCGTTTCCGTATTATTGGTAGTCGATCGTTTCCGAATCGAAGATCACCACTTTTTCCCAAAGATGCTCGCAGTTCTTGATAAACTCAAGATGGATGGGCGCTTCCTGGTAAAGGTCATGGCCGGCCTTGTCGTTGAACACCGTGAGCAGGCAGTAGCTGTAGCTTTTATCGATCACCGGGCGGTCTGTGCCCGCCGGTTTGCCTACGTTGAACACCAGCAGGCTTTCAATTTTACCGAGCGTGCTCACACCGTCCTCAAACTTCTTTACGTCTTCCGGAGAAAGGCCCGGTTTCAGATAAAAATTTACAACGTGCACGAATTTTTTTGTTGCGGGCATGGCTAATGTATTTTGAACGGGAGACAAGTTAGCTTTTCCGTCCTGAAAAGTCAAGCTGTCCTGCTGCGCAGCCTCTTTGGGAGCGCTCTGGCAGGCGGCAAGGGTGAATAAAACGATAAGGGCTTTTTTCATTGTCCAGTATTTGATGATTGAAGTGTTTACATTCCGGCGATATGCTTTTTCACGGCGAACAGGTTCACGAGATACACCAGCACCAGGATGGTCACGGCAGCCGCGAAGGTGATCACACCCGGCAGCGAGGGCACGAACATCTGGTGTTTGGCCAGCAGCCCCGCTGCCCACCACTGCAGCCCTGCCACCAGCACCAGTGCCAGCAGGCCGATCACAATGTAAAGCGGCACGAACTGTTTGAGCAGGTAGCGCTGCAATTGCCGCGGCGCCGCGCCCAGCGTGATCAGCAGCCGTATTTCCTTTTTACAGGAAGCGATCACCAGCTGAATGAACATGCTGAACACCAGCAGGGCGAACATCAGCAATACAATGCCGAAGAACCCTACCACGCTTACGATCGTCTGCACGATCACGCGGACTTTGCTGTATTTGGTCTTTTCCTTGTTGGTGGAATAGCCGTGTTGGTCCAGGTAATCCGTCAGCACGGGATTGCTGGGGTCTTTTGTTTTGATGATCACCCGCGAAGGTGGTTTCGCCTGTCCTTCCCCGTAAACGCTGTTCGCCCACTCCATGAAAGACAAAGGCACCAGCACGGTAGAGATCCTGTCTGAAAACCCTACGATGCGCCCGTTGAACTGGCTGCTGCGCATGCCCTGGCTGATGACGATGCCGGGTGAGAGGGAAGACACGGTTTCTTCGGAGAACTGCGGGATGTTGTTGCCCATCGCAAAACCGAAGTTGAACATATCCAGGAAATCGCTGGGCACGATCACAGGCACTTCCTGCTGGCCCTGCTGCCATTTCCATTGGTCCGTTTTCACATCAATAAAACTGTCCGGCACCGCTTCAAAGAAAAGCTCGGTGGAAAAGCCCAGCTGGTTCGCCACCATTTTTACATTGTAAGCGCCCGCTGTGATAACGCCGAAGTCATCTACAAAAGGCTGCTTTTTAAAATCGTCGATCTCCGCGGGCGTAAATGTGCTCAGCGCGTTATTGCCCATCATTTCATTGGTGATCGTTTTATTGATCACCAGAAAGTCCGCCCGCTCATTCTGGTTGCGTTCGCCATAAAGCAGCTCATTGAAATTATGATGTACCTGCAGCGCCACCAGGATGAGCAGCATGGCTATTCCCAGGCCGACGGCCGCCATGAGGAAGCGCCCTTTTCCAACGCCGGTGCGGATGATCTTTTTCAGTATCTGGTAAAAATGCATGGCTAAAGAAGATAGGTCACTTGGTAATCAAAATGGTTATCGTGGTCCAGGTCCGTGAGCACAAAGCCCGCATTGCGGGCGCGGCATTCCTCGGCGATCAGCTTCGCCGCCTTTTCCGTATTGGCTTCGTCCAGGTGGCTGAAAGGCTCGTCCATCATCAGCCATTGAAACGGCTGCATCAGCGCGCGGATGATGGCGATGCGCTGCTTTTCGCCGTAGGACAAAGTGGCGCTGCTCTGGTTCAGCACATGGCTGACCCCGAGGCGGTCCGCCATTTCGCGAATCTTTTCCTGCGGATGGTAAGGCTGCGGGCTCATCACTCTTTTCAGCTCGATGTTTTCCAGCGCTGTCAGCTGATCGAACAGGCGCAGGTCCTGGAACACCACGCTGATCTGTTGCTGCCGGATGGCCGCCAGCTGATCTTTGCTGAAGGAAGACCAGGGCTTTCCATCCACCGAAATGCTGCCGGTATAATCGTAACGGATATTATAGAGATAGTGCACCAGCGTGGTTTTGCCGGTGCCCGAGGGCGCTTTTATCTTGATGGTCTGTGCGGGCAGGAAACGGATGTCGCGGTTCCAGATGTCCGACTGCTGCTGTAGCACTTTTTCACGCAGCGGAACGGGCACCACCGCAGAAAGCTGGATCTCCATGTTATCTGTTTGATGGGCGATGAAGAATAAATATAAAGTAAAATACGGGCAAATAAAAAGAGGATGTCGCAGCCTGGACATCCTCTTTTCTATAACATCGGATATTTTTATTGAGCTGGTACCGCAATGGCAGAATCCACGATGGCCGTTGTAGTGTCGGTTACTGGTTCGCCCCACATCGCATCTTCTTCCGCTTTCTTCGCCATGTAGTAGTTGTACATTTTGGTGGTGAAGTTGGTGATCTGCACGAGCGTGTTCTGATTTTCGTTCTTGAAATTCAGTTCCAGTACGGATTTCTGTGTTTTTCCGCTGGAAGGCTCGGTTACCACGGTGAAATCTTTCAGCAGACCTTTCAGATCGTTCAGCACGCTGTCCGGCAGCTTCATTTCTTCCGCGGGAATGTTGTTCACCAGTTTTTCCACGCTCAGGTACATGCTCATTACGCTTCCTTTCGTTTTGCTCAGCACACTGCTTTCCACGTTGGCCTTGCCTTTACCGGCATCGTAAGCAGAGAGCAGGGATGCGTCTGAAGCAGCCAGGATGCGTTTGTCGTTGATAGACACGGCAACGGGACCGAGCGGCTGGTTCGGCACGTACTCCTCACCTTGTTTGGTGAACATTTGTCCCACCATCGGGGAGTTCATTACTTTTTCAAAAGCGGCTTTATCGCCCACCTTCATATTGAATACCCATTTCAGTTCGGGCTTGGTCACTTTATAGGAAGAGTCCCATTCGGAGGGCTGGCTTTTCACGGAGAAGTCAGAGCCGATGAGCGCCAGTTCGCCTTTGAAGGCTTTCAGGATATCGTCCAGCGTAAGACCGGCTTCCGCCAGGCCCACGTTCGCGAGGCCGTCCATTCCAACGAGCTTGATGATATCGCCGATCATGCGGAGGTCGAAGTTCAGCAGCGCAAAACCGAAGATATCCTCTGAAGGATAGTTTTCCAGCATGCTGATGTTCACTTTCTCCATCGGGTATTTCTTCATGATATCCTGCATTTCCTTGCCGGCGTAAGAGAGGCTGTTCACCCGGATCTTGCCGTTTTCGAAATGCACGGCGGCTGTCTGGAAAGAGCCGGCGGTGAGCTTTTTCATATTGTTGGACATGAGCGCTCCCATACCGGTAGGCGTACCGGGATTGAAGGCATAGATCTGCTCGCTGCTCATCCAGAATACCACGTCTCCTTTTTCTTTGTGTACCGCTTTGAAAGACTCAACGCCCGCAATGGATTCGTCCGCTTTCATATGGAAGAGGTTATTCAGTATGTCGGTAGCGCTTTTCTCGTCCAGCCCGCCGGGGGTCTGATCTCTGCCGCCAAAGCGGGCGCTGTTCGGGTCGAAGCCGAAAATGCCGATGACCATGTTCTTGTCGAAACCCAGCACACCATTGCCATTTTCATCCGCTACATATTTAAAGTCGGTACCGGCTTTTACTTCTTTCTTTGATTTTTCCTTGATGAACGCTTCGAATTTGGAAGCGTCTTTCAGGGCAGCGTATGCAGCAATATAAGCCGGTCCGCTTTCACCGGGCACCATGGCGACATACACATCGCTTTGCAGGTCCACGCCGGAATTTTCCGCTTCCTTCATGGCTTTTGTCATTGCGTTGCTGGTATCTTTCTGCTGGAGGGATTCGAAGAGCTTTTCCACAGTGAGGCCTTCTGTCACCAGCTTTTGCTGTATTTGTTTGGAGTTGATCCCGAGTACCAGTGCTGCCGATTTCGGAATGTGTTTTCCTTGTTCGGGGGTTTTGGAACATGCGGCTAACAACAGCATGGCGGCTCCGGTCATAGAGAGGAGTGCCCTTGTAAGCGTTCTTTTCATAAAGAGGTGAATGTTAAATGGATTTGAAAATTACGGGTAAAAATACAAGGTTTTTTGCTAATACGTTTAATTTTATTGATATCCGGCAGGAAAGCGGCTACTATCAACAATTTATCTACCTTTGCAAATATTCTGATTTTTAACCATTTACTTACTGAAAGACCGCTAAGCTATGTACCTCATCCTCGTACAATATATCCGCCCGGTGGCGGCTATAGACCACTACATTGACGCGCATAATGCGTTCCTTGAAAAGCAGGCCCGCGAAGGCCGCTTCATTCTTTCCGGCCGCCGCAAGCCCCGCACAGGTGGTATCATCCTTTGCAAGGCCGCCAGCAGGCGGGAGGTAGAAAACATTCTCGCGGAAGATCCGCTCGACAAATTCCAGCTGGCCGTGTACGACATCATCGAGTTCGAGCCGAACACCTTCGAGATGGCCGGCATCAGTTCATGATAAACGAAAATCCACTTTTCTGCGGGGGAGCATCATTATGATTATGCAGGAGGAGCTGGCATTGAAACCTCTTTCATAAGCACTGCAGGGCCTTCATTCTTTCTCCTTGTACTTCTTCTCCGCGTCCTGCGCCTTGTCAAAGTCAAGGATCACGGAATTAATGCAATAGCGCAGCCCTGTTGGCGGCGGGCCATCGTCAAAAACATGGCCCAGGTGGGCCTTGCATCTTCCGCATTCTACTTCTGTTCGCTGCATTCCATGTGAATTGTCCGGTGCATACAGCACACTCGTTTTGCTGACCGGCTGGTAAAAGCTCGGCCATCCGCAGCCGCTTTCGAATTTGGTATCCGATACAAACAGCGGATTACCACATGCTGCGCAATAATAGGTGCCTTGTTCCTTGTGATTCCAGTATTTTCCAGTAAACGCCCATTCTGTGCCTTTTTCGCGGGCAATATCATACACTTCTTTTGATAAAAGGTTTTTCCACTCTGCGTCTGTAAGGTTTACTTTACTAGTATCCGTGCGGGAGTACACCGGATTCTTTTTTTCTTCCATCGATTTGTTTTTAACTCCGTTTTGCGGGTATGTACAATGGCTGGTAAATAAAGTCAGCCCCAAAATTAGAAGATTCCTGGCCCTCATTTCAATCTGTGCTTGTGCGTTAACTATGTTTTAACACCTGGTCAATGTGTCTATACTAAAGGTACGAAACGAACCGGCGTATAGTTTGCCCCGCAGCTCCCGTTAACAATATTTTCCCGAGCGGCACGCCTGGTTTCGCCTGCGTAAAATTTGCTAACTTTACGCCAAAAGGCAGGCAAGTGGCGGATATTATCAATTTGTTACCGGACAACATAGCGAATCAGATAGCAGCGGGCGAAGTTATTCAGCGGCCGGCATCGGCAGTCAAGGAATTGCTGGAAAATGCCGTAGACGCCGGAGCAACGGAAATTCAACTCTTTATAAAAGACGCCGGCAAAGAGCTGGTGCAGGTGATCGACAACGGCAGCGGCATGAGCGAAACGGATGCGCGCATGTGCTTTGAACGTCATGCCACCTCCAAGATCCAGTCCATCGACGATCTTTTCCACATCCGCACCATGGGCTTCCGCGGCGAAGCGCTCGCATCCATTGCGGCGGTATCGCAGGTAGAGCTTAAATCCCGCATGCACACGGAAGAGATCGGCACTTTCATTGAAATAGACAACAGCTTCGTCAAGCGCCAGGAGCCCTGCCAGACCGCCGTGGGCACCAGCATCGCCATGAAGAACCTCTTCTTCAACGTGCCCGCCCGGCGTAACTTCCTGAAAAGCAACGCCGCGGAAATGCGGCATATTGTGGACGAGTTCATCCGCGTAGCGCTCGCTTTCCCGCACCTCCAGTTCTCGCTCAACAGCAACGGCCAGCAAATGTTCCACCTGGAAAAAGGCTCGCTCAAGCAACGGGTGATCGCCATCCTCGGGCAGCATTACAACTCCAAGCTCGTGACCGTGAAAGAAAGCACGGACTACATGAATATCAACGGGTTCGTAGGAAAACCGGAGACCGCCAAGAAAACACGCGGCGACCAGTTCTTCTTCGTCAATAACCGCTTCATCAAAAGCGGATACCTGCATCATGCCGTGATGAACGCCTTCGCCGAAATGATCCCCGCGGAGAACTATCCCCTGTACGTGCTCTTCATTGACCTGGACCCGGCGCATATAGACATCAACGTGCACCCCACCAAGCAGGAGATCAAGTTCGACGACGAAAAGATCCTCTACGCCTTTGTGCAGTCCGCCATCAAACACGCGCTGGCGCAATTCAGCGTAACACCGGCGCTGGACTTCGAGCTGGACCCGGGCATCCAGCAGCTGGATGCCGTCACGCAACCTTTCACCGAGCAAAAGAAAGCGCAGTCCGCCAACACTTCCATCTACAAAACATTCATGCACGCCAACCAGGCGCATGTCATCGACCAGGCCAGCAATCTCCGTCACTGGAAAGACCTTTATGAAGGCCCCCCTGCCCCCGAGAAACCAACGCATGCGCATACGGAAACGGCCTCCGTCATAGACGAGCGCTGGCAGGAAGCCGCCACCGATCACAAAGTGCCGGTACAGGTACACCAGCAATTCATTCTCTCGCAAATAAAATCAGGCTTCATCCTGGTAGACCAGCGCGCCGCGCACGAACGCATTCTCTACGAACGCTATCAGCGCGCCCTGGCCGAAAAACCGATGGCCACGCAGCAAAGCCTCTTCCCGCAAACGCTGGAGCTATTGCCCGCGGACGCCATCATCATCTCGGAAATGCTGCCGGACCTGCAGGCGCTGGGATACGACCTGGAACCCTTCGGCCAGCACACTTTCGTGGTCCGCGGCACACCGGCGGACATACAAACAGGGAATGAACAGGCCAGCATAGAAGGTTTGCTGGAACAATTCAAGCACTTCAGCAACGAACTGAAGCTCAGCCGGCGGGAAAAGCTGGTGCGTTCCATGGCGCGCAATAACGCCATTCCCCCCGGAAGATCGCTCGATACGCGGGAAATGCAGAACATCATCGATGAGCTGTTCGCCTGCTCCACGCCCAATGTTTCCCCGGGCGGGCGGTTCACGTTCATCTCCTTCAAGCTGAATGACCTGGAAAGGATGTTTGAGCGGGGGGCATAGTTTTTTTATCCGCGCAATATTTCCATCACATCTTTTAACTGATGATAGAGTAAGGAGTACGCTTTGTAATTCCGCATGTATACCGCATGATGTTCTTCCGACGGTTCGAACACGCGCGCGGCCGCGGCGGGGCTGAATTTCCATGCGTCTATCTTTTCCAGCGCATGCCAGCCGAGCAGCGCGGCGCCAAGGGCCGAAGCGTCTTCGTCCTGGTGCAGCAGCATCGGCTTCTGAAAAATATCCGCCAGCAATTGTATCCAGAGCGGTGAAGCGGTGAACCCGCCGCTGACGGTCACCTCCTCGATCGGCACCAATGATTGCGCCAGCGCTTCGCCCACATTATACAATCCGAAGCAAATGCCTTCTATCAGCGCGCGCTGAAAATGCGCCGCGGTATGTTGTTGCTGCACGCCCACAAAGGCGCCACGGGAACGGCTATCCCAAACGGGCGCTCTTTCCCCGAGCAGGTACGGCAGGCATAAAAGCCCATCCGCTCCAGGGGGCGCGGAGAGCGCGGTTTTCACGAAAGTGTTGTAGTCAGACCAGGGCAGGAAATTCTGCGTAAACCACTGCAAAGCGCCGCCGCCGTTGTTGATCGCGCCGCCGCACACGTAATGCGAAGGCGTGAGCGCATACGAGAACAAACGCTCCCCGGCATCTTCCGCGGGCCGTGGCGTCATCATGCGAATGGCGCCGCTGGTGCCGATGGTCAGCGCCGCCTGTCCGGGTTGCACCGCCCCGCTGCCCAGCTGCGCCAGGCAACCGTCGCTGCTGCCCGCGAGGATCAGCGTTTCCGGCGTTACGCCCAAAGCCTCCGCCATAGCGGGGTCCATGCCTATGAGTAAACGTGTCGTTTCCACCGGTATCGGCAGGCGCTCATCTGTAACGCCGGCAATTTCCAGCGCTTCCGCATGCCAGTCCAGCGCCCGGATGTCAAACATGCCGGTAGCGGAAGCCAGTGAATGATCGATGATAAATTCCCCGAAGCAGCGGTGCAGGAACAATTCCTTGATGCCGATAAAACAGGCCGCTTTTTTGAATATCTCCGGTTCATGTTCCCTCATCCATTGCAGCTTGCAGAATGGGGACATCGGGTGGATGGGCGTGCCCGTGGCCTTGTAGATCCGCATGCCCGCTTCGCTGTTCTTCAGCGCGGCGGCGAATGATTCGCTGCGGCTGTCCGACCAGAGCATCAGCGGCGTCAGTGCTTTTCCATGTTCATCCACCGCCATAAAGCTGTGCATAGCGCAGCTCAGCGCGATGGCCGCGGGGGCGCTGCCCATTTCTGCTACGGTCTCGCGGATGGCGGCGATGATAGCGGCGATCACGATTTCCGGGTCCTGCTCACTGAAGCCCGGCTGCGGATGTTCCGTGGCATACGTTTGCCGGCGCGACGCCGGTATTTGTCCGGATGGCGTTACCGCCACCGCTTTTGCACTTCCCGTGCCAATATCTACCCCAAGGATATAAGGTGCTGTGTTAGTAGTTGTCATAGAATACACGCCTAAAGTAAAAAACAGCTTCCATTTTCCGCATATAATTTATAGATTTAAATACTTACAGGTCAAATCTTTTACAAAATCCACGTTTCAATGGCATTCGAGATAAAAAAACAGCCGAAGGCATATGATGTATGTATCATTGGCTCCGGCGCAGGCGGTGGAATGGCGGCGAAGGTCCTTTCCGAAGCAGGTCTGAAAGTAGCGCTGCTGGAAGCCGGGCCCAAATACGACCCCGCCGATCCAAAGCAACAGACGCAGCTGAAATGGCCTTACGAATCTCCGCGCCGCGGCGCAGGCACCACCCGCCCCTTCGGGGATTTTGACGCCGCCTACGGCGGATGGGAACTTAACGGTGAACCATACACGAAAAAGAACGGTACGCAGTTCGACTGGTTCCGCTCGCGCATGGTGGGCGGCAGAACGAACCACTGGGGCCGCATTTCACTGCGCTTCGGGCCGAACGATTTCAAACATTATAGTCTTGACGGGCATGGTGATGACTGGCCGATCTCTTATGATGATGTGAAGCCTTATTACGACCGGGTGGACAAGCTCATTGGTGTGTTCGGGAGCAAGGAAGGTATCTATAACGAGCCGGACGGCCTGTTCCTGCCGCCGCCGAAGCCGCGCCTGCACGAGCTGCTGATCCGGCAGGCGGGCGCAAAGATGGGGCTGCCCGTGATCGCATCCCGTTTGTCCATTCTCACAAGACCGGTCAATAAAGACCGCGGCGCCTGCTTCTTTTGCAGCCAGTGTAACCGCGGATGTACGGTGTATGGCGACTTCTCGTCTTCCACCTGCCTCGTGAAGCCGGCGATGAAAAACGGGAACGTGGACCTTTATACAGACGCGATGGCGCGGGAAGTGCTCACAGACAGCACGGGCAAAGCCACCGGCGTTTCTTATGTGGACCGCAACGACCTGCAGGAATACCAGGTGAACGCCCGCGTGATCGTACTGGCGGCCAGCGCCTGCGAATCCGCGCGGCTGCTGCTGAACTCGAAATCATCGGTGCATAAGAACGGTCTTGCCAATTCCAGCGGCGTGGTGGGTAAATATCTGCATGATTCCACCGGCGCCAGCCGCAGTGCATTTATTCCCAGGCTGATGGACCGCAAGCGGTATAACGAAGACGGTGTGGGCGGCATGCATGTGTATGTGCCCTGGTGGCTGGATAACAAGAAGCTGGACTTCGCGCGCGGCTATCACATAGAAATGGGCGGCGGCCTCTCCATGCCCATGTACGGCTTCGGATTCGGTATCGAGCGGTTGCAGCGCAACGATCCCAAACGCGCGGCCAGCCAGATGCCTGGTGGCTATGGCGCTTCGCTGAAAGACGACTATCGCCGGTTCTGGGGTTCTACCGTCGGGTTCGCGGGCAGAGGCGAAGCCATTGCGCGGGCGGATAACTACTGCGAGATCGACCCCAATGTGGTGGACAAATTCGGTATTCCCGTGCTGCGCTTCCACTACACCTGGAGCGAGCACGAGATCAAACAGGCGAAACACATGCAGGATACTTTTGAAAAGCTCATCCACGAAATGGGCGGCGTACCGCTGGGTGAAAAGCCCGGCGCGGACACGATGTACGGTCTCGAAAATCCCGGCCGCATCATTCACGAAGTAGGCACCACCCGCATGGGCGACGATCCCTCCCGCTCCGTGCTCAACAAATACAACCAGGCGCATGATGTGAAGAACGTATTTGTGGTGGATGGCGGCGCTTTTGTTTCGCAGGCGGATAAAAATCCCACGTGGACGATCCTGGCATTGTCCATGCGCGCATCTGAATACATTGTAAGTGAGTTGAAAAAACAAAATCTTTAAGAAGATGGACAGAAGAGAATCGCTGAAAGCCCTGCTGGTAGGCACCGTATCCACCGGCGTTATTTTATCGGCCTGCGAACCAAAGGGTGATAAAGGACCCGTTGGCAAAGGCGTGTTCAAAGATTACGGCCGCACGCCGGATGAAGTGCAGCGCGACGGGCAACTTGCCGATGAAACTTTTTTCACCGATGCGGAAATGAAAACCATCACCATCCTGGCGGACATCATCATTCCGAAAGACGACCGCTCCGGCAGCGCATCGGATGCAAAAGTGCCGGAGTTCATCGCCTTCATCGTAAAAGACATGCCCGAATACCAGACGCCGATGCGCGGCGGCCTGCGCTGGCTGGAAATGTTCAGCCTGAAAGCCCACAATAAAGGCTTTTCCGAACTGTCCGAAGAGCAGCAGAAAAAGATCATCGACCAGATCGCCTATCCATACAACGCCGCGCCGGAGCTAAGCCAGGGCGTTGCTTTCTTCAGCACCATGCGCAATCTCACGGCCACCGGCTTTTTCACCAGTGAAATGGGCATTAAAGACCTGGAATACAAAGGCAATCAGCCCAACGTATGGGACGGCGTGCCCGCGGAAGTGCTGGCGCAGTACGATCTTTCGTATGACGAGAAAACTTTGCAGGAATGCCTGAAGCCGGAAGACAGGGGCAAGCTCATGACCTGGAACGAGGCCTGATGTAACTCAGGTGGTATGCTCCCGGAAGATCCTGTTCAGCCACTTCAGCATCACGAATATCAGTCCCGCCGCAAAGCCCAGCAGCAGGAAGTTCACGAGGAAATAATTCACCTTGTTATCATAGGTATCCCACATCGAAGCGAGGATGCCGGACAACTTGTTCCCGATAGAAGTAGCCAGGAACCAACCGCCCATCATCAGGGAAGTCAGCCGCGGCGGGCTTAGTTTTGATACCAGCGAAAGGCCCATAGGGCTTAGCAGCAGCTCTCCCACCGTGATCACGCCGTAACAGCCGAACAGCCACCACAACGAAGCTTTCTCCGCGCCGTTGTTGCAATAAACGACCGCTCCCACCATCATGAAAGTAGAGAGGGAAGAAATGAGCAATCCCCACGCGATCTTCGTGGGCGTGGATGGCTCGCGGTTGCGCCTCCGCAGCATCGCAAAGAACGCCACAATAAGCGGCGTGAGCACAATTACAAAGAAAGGGTTCACAGACTGGAAAAGCTCTGTGTTCACCACGCCGATGGTGGCTCCTTCCGGCGGCATTTTTTCCGGCGCCACATTTTTCAGATATACCGGCTTGCCTATTTCTGTTACCGGCTCGCCCTGCGCATCCTTGATCACCCTGAATTCTTCATCGTACGCCACTACCGTATCTGTTTTATTGGTCACCGTTCCCGCCAGGTAGAGCCCCCTGGCCGGGCCTTCTATGGCCGCAGGCAGTTCCCTGTCCGTATAGAACTGCGCCCAGGTAGTGAGTGCCGTGCCGTTCTGCTTGAACACCGCCCAGAACATGACAGACACTGCAAAGATGGCGAGCAATGCTTTCACCGGCTGCTTGTCGCCCGCGCTGGCCTTGCGCAGCAGGTTGGTAAAGAAATAGATGATGGGAAGACAGGCGAAGATGAAAGCGTCCGTGGAATCGGACCCGAAAATATCGCCGGGGATCAGCCAGCCGATGTAGCCTGCCACCAGCACGGGCAGGAACACCTGCGCGAAGATGCTGCCCAGCGGCATGTCTCCCGGCTGCTCGGGTTTGCGAACGTCCGCATGCCGGTAATGTTTCAGCCCCACGATAAAGATCACCACGCCCAGGAACATCCCGATGCCGGCCGCCATGAACGCCGCGCCCCAGTGGATGCTGTTCCGGAGGTAGGCGGCGAAAAACGTACAGATGAAGGCGCCGATATTGATGCCCATGTAAAAGATATTGTAGCCCGTATCCTTGCGGGCGCGGTATTTTTCATCGTTGTACACATTGCCGAGCAGGGTGGAGATATTGGGTTTGAAGAAACCGTTGCCCACGCAGATCAGCGCCAGCGAAAGATAAAACACCGTGAGGTTTTGCACGGCCAGGCCCATATACCCGATGCCCATGCAAATGCCGCCGATGATAACGGACCTGACGTACCCGAGCTTCCGGTCCGCCAGCAGGCCGCCCACGAACGGCGTGAGGTATACAAAAGCGATGAAGGTACCGAAAATGTCTACCGCTTTGCTCCGGTCCATTGCCCAACCGCCGGTTTCCGCATCCGTCAGGTACAGCTGCAGGATGGCCAGCAAAAGATAAAAACCGAACCGCTCCCACATTTCGGAAAAGAACAGAAAAGGCAGCGCGGCCGGATGTTTTTGGTTGGATGGCATATCGGGACCTGTTTTGGTGATCTGCTAAAAATAACAACAAACAGCATTGGGGCCAAATTTAATGATTGCTTAATTCGTCAATTTATTAACTTGGATGGCCGTTTGCGAAAGCCTTTGCCACAGGACCGTTATAAAAATCGTTTTAGCACGTTCTGCCACTCATAGATATTTTTAATAATCGCGACTATTTTTCTATTATATTGAACGAAAATTTATAAAATCATGGTTCAGGAAAAAAATAACAAAAGAAACCAGATTTCTCGTAGATCATTTCTAACGAACAGCGCCACGGCGGCTGCGGGTTTTATGATCGTTCCACGTCATGTACTAGGAGGTAAAGGCTACACCGCACCCAGCGACAAACTGAGAGTGGCCGGCATTGGCGTCGGCGGTAAAGGCGAAAGCGATCTGTCCGAGATCTCTAAAGGCCCGTCTGACATTGTTGTGCTGTGCGACGTGGATGACCGCCGCGCGGCAGGTTCCGTGAAGCGCTTCCCGAAAGCGAAGTACTACAAGGACTACCGTGAAATGCTCGAAAAAGAGCACAAGAACATCGATGCGGTAACCGTATCGTCGCCCGACCACAACCACGCCGTTCAGGCCATGGCCGCGATGCAGCTGGGCAAGCACGTATATGTGCAAAAACCGCTCACACACGATATTTATGAAGCGCGCATGCTCACCGAAGCTGCCAAAAAATATAAAGTGGTGACCCAGATGGGCAACCAGGGTGCTTCCGGAGACGGCGTACGCCAGCTGATGGAATGGTACAACGCCGGCCTGATCGGTGACGTGCATACCGTGTACTGCTGGACCAACCGTCCCGTTTGGCCGCAGGGCCTTCCCTGGCCTTCCCAGAAAGCGGAAATTCCGAAAGAACTGGATTGGGACCTCTGGCTGGGTACTGCGCCGAAAAAGGATTATGTAGACAAGCTGGTGCCGTTCAACTGGCGCGGCTGGTGGGATTATGGTACCGGCGCACTCGGCGACATGGGCTGCCACATCGTGGAACCGCCTTTCCGTGTACTGGGCCTGGGCTACCCCACTTCCGCGGAAGCAAGCGTGGGCAGCGTATACGTAGATGAATTCAAACAGGGATATTTCCCGGACAGCTGTCCTCCTTCTTCCCACGTGATCATGAACTTTGAGGGCAAGAACGGTAAACCGGACATCAAGCTGCACTGGATGGACGGCGGCATTCAGCCCGCGCGCCCCGAAGAGCTGGGCCCGAACGAAAGAATGGGCGACGGCGGCAACGGCGCCATCTTCATCGGTTCAAAAGGAAAGATGATGTGCGGCACCTACGGTATGTATCCTTCCCTGCTGCCCTCTTCCCGCAACAAGGAAGTGAATGTGAAACAAACGATCGCCCGCGTACCCGAAGGTCACTATGTGCAATGGGTGAACGCCGCTATCGCCGGTTACGGCAAGAAAGAGCTGAGCGCTCCGTTCGATATCTCCGGCCCGCTGACAGAAACCATCCTGATGGGCAACCTCGCGATCCGCAGCTACGACGTTCGCAAGCCGAAAGCAGACGGCAAAGGCTTCAACTATCCCGGACGTTACATCAAACTGATGTGGGATGGCCCGAACATGAAGATCACCAACTTCGACGATGCCAACCAGTTCGTGAAGCGTACTTACCGCGACGGCTGGTCACTGGGTGTGTAAGCACTCCGGTATCTGAAATAGAAAAACGCTGCGGAGCTTTAGTTCGCAGCGTTTTTTTTGTATCCGGTTAATAGGAATGAAGCTTTTGCAACTAACGGAACAGCTCTTTAAAATCACGTTTGAATTCCTGCCATTCGTCATCCGCTTTCTTCATCGTTTCGTCAATCCCTTTCTTTGTATCGTCCCACGTTTCCGCGGTGCTGTTCTTCACTTCTTCCAGCTTCTGTCCAAGATCATCGCGTACCTTTTCAAGCCGCTTGCGGGCCTTCTCGCTTTTCGCGCTGCCGTCCTTCTTCAGCTCCTCGATCTTCGCATCCAGCTCCGCCTTTCTTTCTTCCATCTCTTTTGCGGCTTTGTCCCGCTGCTCCCTGAAATACGCGCCGGCGGAATCCGCTTTCATTTCAGCGCCTTCCCGGATCTCCTCCACGCCTTCCTGCATTTTTTCAGTAGCGGTATCGGAGGAGTTGGCATTCCTGTTTCCCTGGCAGGCCATTAAAGTCGCCGCGGCCAGGAAGAGAAAATACTTTTGCATGACTTGTTTATTTTGGTGATGAATGATGGGTTTTATTCTACGGGTTGCGCGGGCCTGGCTTCAAAGGTGGCCATCACGGAATCTCCTTTCTGCAGGCGCAACAGGTCCTTTTCGATCGTATAGCGGTTGGTGATCTCCATCGCTTTGGCGAATTCATTCTCCACATCCAGCGTGGGGCAGGCCATCATGGTATGCATCACGTTCGTGATCACCAGCCCGCCGCTGGCGTCCGCCACGTACTTGCCGCCAAAACCGTTACATCCCAGGAAGCCTTTCACAGCCGAGGTGGAATCTTCGAAGACCATGAACACTTCCTTTTCCATGGCGGGTAACGGGGTGGTGCGGGCAGGGAATTCTTTCAGCTTCCAGCGGGTGCCTTCCAGCTTCCAGTCCATAGACGCAGCAGTGTCTTTCATGGCGGTAGTGTCCTGCCCGGTGGGTTTGTTCGTTCCCTGGCAGGCGAAAAGCAGGGCCGTCAGGCCGATGGTGCAACAGCTTAATAATTGCTTCATAGCATTGGTTTTATGGTATATCGAATCCTAACAAGAATCAAGCCTTATTGTTGAATATTCCGAAAATTCGGTAGGTTTGGGGCCTCTTTTTACAAAACCTGCAATATGAAGAAAAATCTGTTTCTCCTGCTCCTGCTGCTTTCCGTGAAGCTGGTAAGGGCGGATGAAGGCATGTGGCTGCCTTACCTCCTCGGCCAGCAAGTGTATGCGGACATGGTGAAAAAAGGACTCAAGCTGTCCAAAGAACAATTGTACAGCATCAACAAATCATCCATGAAAGACGCCATCATCATCTTCGGTGGCGGATGCACCGGCGAAATAGTAAGCAAGGAAGGGCTCATTTTCACCAACCACCACTGCGGCTACGGCGCCATTGCCAGCGCCAGCACCATGGAAAAAAATTATCTGCGCGACGGTTTTTACGCCCGTAACAAACAGGAAGAAATTCCGTCCAAAGGTCTTTCCGTGCAATTCCTCGTACGGGTGGAAGATGTGACGGCCAAAGTAGATTCCGCGCTCAAAGACGCTTCCTCCGCGGAACGTGCGCAAAAGCTGCAGGCCGTAACGGGCGCGATCATTGAGGCGGCGACCAGCGGCAATGGTTACGAAGCCCGCGTGAACGCCATGTTCAAAGGCAACCAGTACCTGCTTTTCGTGTACGAGCGTTATAAAGATATCCGCCTGGTAGGCACTCCGCCCGAGAGCGTAGGTAAATTCGGCGGTGATTCCGATAACTGGGAGTGGCCCCGCCACACCGGCGACTTCTCCGTTTTCCGCGTGTACACCGGTAAGGACGGCAAGCCCGCGGAATATGCGGCGGACAACATTCCCATGAAGCCGAAATATTTCCTGCCCGTATCCATCAAAGGCGTAAAGGAAAACGACTACGCCATGATCTTCGGCTATCCCGGCGGCACCAACCGTTATGAAACTTCTTACGGCGTAAAGCTGAAGCTCGATGTGGAAAACCCCTCCACCGTCAGCCTCCGCGACATCCGCCTCAAGTACATGTTCGAGGAAATGAAAAAAGACCCGGCCGTAAAGCTGCAGCTGGCGCCCTCCTACGCCGGCATCGCCAACTACTGGAAGTTCTACGACGGCGAAAGCAAACAGCTGATCAAATATCATGTGTACGAAGACAAACAAAAGCAGGAAGCCGCCTTCATCCAGTGGGCCAAAGGCAAGCCTGAATTTGAATCCGTCTTCCCCGGATACGAAAAGATCTACAAAGCCTGGGCCCCTTACGCCAAAGTACGTGTGTACCTGAACGAAGGCATCTTCGGCTCTCCACTCGCAGCCTACGCTTCCAGCCTGGCTGCCGTGGAAAACGCCATTCTCGGGAAAGGTGATGTGAAAGCGGCCGTAGCAGCGGCAGACGCCGCGCGCGCCAACTTCCTGAAAGACGAGAACAAACCCAGCGACCAGAAAATACTCGCGGCCATGGCGCAACGGTATTACCAGGACATTCCGAAAGACCAGCATCCCATCGGCTTCTACGAAAGCCTGCAATCCTACGGCAGCCTGAGCGAGGAAAAAACCTACCAGACCTGGGCGGCTTCCGTGTTCGCCAATACCATGATCTTCAACGATGCAAAATGGAAGGCTTTCACCGCTAACCCGGATGCCGTGGTGCTCCAGGAAGATCCGGCCTACGCCTATGCTTCCGCTTTCATGAAAAACTATGTAGGCAAATACCTGCCGCTCTACCAGCAGTTCACCGCCGAAAACAACGAGCTGGGCCGCCAGTACCTGAAAGGCGTGATGCAGCAGCAGCCCAAAGCATCCCGCTACCCGGATGCGAACTTCACCATGCGCCTTTCCTACGGCCAGGTAAAACCCTACGCACCCCGCGATGCGGTGGCGTATGATTATGTGACCACTATTTCAGGCGTGATGGAAAAATACGTGCCGGGTGATTATGAGTTTGACCTGCCGCCGGGCTTTGCGGAGCTGGTGAAGAAAAAAGATTTCGGCCAGTATATCGATGCGAAAAGAAAAGATCTCGTGGTAGGCTTCATCACCACCAACGACATCACCGGCGGTAACTCCGGCTCTCCCGTTATCAACGGGAACGGCGAGCTGATCGGCCTTGCGTTCGACGGTAACTACGAAGCGCTGAGCCACAAGATCCAGTTCGACAAAACCTACAACCGCACCATTTGCGTGGACGTGCGTTATGTGCTCTGGTGCATTGACAAGCTCGGCGGCGCGAAAAATATTATCGATGAACTGAAGCTGGTGAAGTAACCCGCTTTACAGGTAAAACGAACAACCCGGCCTCGCTTAAAGGCCGGGTTGTTCGTTTTTATCCATTCGCCACTTTCAGCAGAAAGCGCTCCACGGCTCTTCGTACAACCGTAGACGTTGTATCGTGATTGTTGACCAGAACGCTGAACACCAGTGTTTTTCCCGACTTCGTTACAAGGTATCCGCTCAACGCCACGCAACCGCTGAGCGTGCCCGTTTTCGCATACAACCGCCCCGGCAGCTGCTGGTAGTAACTCCGCAGCGTGCCCTTGCCGCCGCCCGGGAACAGCGGCCACAGCCTTTCTTTGGGATAGGTCTTGTACATCTTTTCCAGCACATATACGAAATCGCGCGGCGTGATCAGGTTATAACGGGAAAGGCCCGAACCGTCTACCCAGCTCGGCGGCTGCGGCAGGTCTTGCAGCACGCTGTCCAGCATGTACCGGATCGTCTTCCGTGTATCGATGGTATCTCCGAGCATGGTGGAGCACATCATCAATATCTGCTCCGCGAAGAAATTATCGCTGCGGTGCATCATCGGTTCAAAGAGCGTATCCACCGGAATGCTTTTAAGGATGCTGCTTTGCGCGCTCACGGGTTTGTCGAGCAATCCTACTGCTTTCCGCAGCGTGTCCTGCAGGCGCTGCGCCAGCTGTTCGTTTCCGCCGGTGATGAACGGCACTTCAAAGTCGTGGCTGCTCCGGTCGTCCGTACGGTAATGCAAAACAAAACGGTTGCTGCGTTCATCCCTGTCCGCCAGCACTTCCGTTGGCGCGGTTTCCCGCACCAGCTGCAGGTCCCGCGCAAAATATTCCGGCGTTACCGTGTACGCGCTGCCGGTGATATTGATGCGGGCCACATTCCCGTACATCGGCCAGGCGTTCAGTTCGGGTTGATAGTAATCCGCGTAGTCGCTCCAGGCCCAGCCGGGGCCGAAGCGTTTATTTTTGATGATGGCCGGGGCGAGCCAAATTCGTTTATCCGTTTGTGTTAGGAAATCTTTTACAGGCTGATAGGTAAAATCAGGGTGGAGAAAGGATGGGTCTGCCGTTCCCTGTATGTACACGGCGGTGTCGTCTTCCGCGTAGCGCATGGCGGGCAGGGAATCCCCCAGCAGCCGGAGCCCCGTGAAAAGCGTGAAGATCTTCGTATTGGATGCCGGCATGAAGAATTTATCGTCCTGGTACTGCAGCCAGTATTTACCGGTGGCGGGGTCGAGGATGCAGATGCCGGTGTGGGCGTTGCGGATGTCTTTTTTCAGAAGGATCTCTTCGTTGGCCCATTTCCGGATGTTCTTGGGCTGCGCCTGTGCCGCGGCCATGAGCAGGAATGCGGGAAGGAAAAGCAGGAATGATCTCATGCTTATCAAGTTAAAACATTTATCGGAAAGATGGGTGGGCTGGGAAACATAAAATGGCCTCCCGTTGTAATACAGGAGGCCATCTCTTATCCTAAGTTCGTTGATAAATCAGCTAAAGTATTTCGTAATCCCCGGCTTCGCATAGGCGTAGTTACCGTCTGCATCCGGCATTACCGGCGGCGGCGCGTCAAACGCATATTTTTCCGGCTGGATGTTGATGCCGGAAGCCAGCGCTTTGTCCCACGCGATAGACTGGCCGGAGTAGGTAGCCATACGTCCGATGATGGCGGACAAAGTTGCTTCGGCGCCTCTTTGCGCGTCTGCGAACTTGTACTCTCCTTTCGCGATGGCGGCGAACAGCTCATCGTGCTCCTGCTGGTAAGGCTGGTTGTGCTGTTTCCGGTCGAACTGGTAAAGCGTTTTGCCTTTGTGGTCGAGGATCACGCCCCGGTCGCAGATCATGCGGCCTTTGGTGCCCACGATCTCTTCGTCCACGCGGCTTACGGAATCTTTCCAGTGACGGCATTGCGCGTTCATCACCACGCCGTTCTTGTAGCGGTACTCCACGAAGTGGTGATCGTAAATCTCGCCATACTCTTTACCGGTGCGGATGGCGCGGCCACCCATACCTACGGCGGTCACGGGTGTTTCGCCCATGAACCAGTTGCCCACGTCAATGTTGTGGATATGCTGCTCTACGATATGATCTCCGCAAAGCCAGTTGAAGTAATACCAGTTACGCATCTGGTATTCCATTTCCGTGTATTCCGGTTTACGCGGTTTCACCCACAGCGCGCCCTGGTTCCACCATACCTGCATGGAGAGAATATCTCCGATCATACCGTCTTTCAGGCGTTTGTACAGCTCGCGGTACGAGGTCTGGTAATGACGCTGCAGGCCCACGATCACGTTCAGTTTCTTTTGCTTGGCGATCTCCGCGGTGGCCAGCACTTTGGCGATACCGGCGGGGTCTGTGGCCACGGGTTTCTCCATGAACACGTGCTTGCCCTGGCGGATGGCCTCCTCAAAGTGAATGGGGCGGAAACCCGGAGGGGTGGTGAGGATCACCACGTCTGCTTTGGCAATGGCCTCTTTATAGGCATCGAAGCCGATGAATTTATTTTCTTCCGACACCTGCAAACGGTCCGGCGTAGCCTTGGTGGCTTCTTTGATGTTCTCATAGCTGCCGTCCAGCCGGTCGCGGAAAGCGTCCGCCATGGCAACAAGGCGCACGTTCTGCTTGGTGCTGAGCGCCTGTACGGCGGCGCCGGTGCCGCGTCCGCCGCAACCGATCAACGCTATTTTAATAACGTCCGGTGCGCCGGAAAAGTAATTAGCCTGGGAAGACAGGTATGGTGCTGCAATGAGCCCGCCTGCCAGTACGGTAGTTTTCTTTACAAAGTCTCTGCGGCTTTGATCGTGGAATGATGGTAATTTTTCGTTTTCCATGTTGGGTATTTTTTTACCGGGAAGCGTATTAGATTAAGAAAGATCGTGCTTAGAAATTACAACATCCTTTTGGTAAATCCATGCGTTCGCAGAGATTTTACAAATGGAGGGCTTAACGGGCGCCTACGAATTTGTCCACCACATCGGCGAAGAATTTCTCCGCTTCTTCTTTGGTAGGCTGCTTCAGCGGGCGTACCAGCCGGAAGCCCACAAAGGGAGCGTCTGCATTCCACCACTTGCTGCGGGGGATCTGCGGGTCGCGGAAGTTCCAGGACTCTTCGGATTTCAGGCGGGAAGCGCTGCGGGTGGCCGAAGCGGCATCCAGGTAATGCCCGCCTTTGATGGTGCGGGGCGTTTTGTCCGTGGGCTTGTTCCAGGGATTGGAAGCCTCCGCTTTTTGCAGGCCTTTTTCATCATACTGGTCCAGCGTCCATTCCGCCACATTGCCGAGCATATCATAAAGCCCCCAGGCATTGGGCTTCAGCTCGCCTGTTTTATGGTATACCTCGCCACTGTTCGCGGCCGTCCATGCATATTCATCGATCTGCCCGCTATCGTCCCCGAAAGGGTAGGCTGTGGACGATCCGGCGCGGCAGGCATATTCCCACTCCGCTTCCGTGGGCAGGCGGTAGAACACGCCTGTTTTATTGTACAGCCAGCGGCAATACATCAGCGCGCTGTACTGGCTCATGCTGTTTGCGGGATATCCGCCGCTCTTGCCCATGCCGAGCGTAAGGTCGATATAAGGAGGGCTGGGCCGGGTCATCCCGTCGGGCAGCGGCGTTTTATCCTTTTCCGCATCGGCATAAATATCAAACTGATCAAAAGTGACTTCGTAAGCGCCCATCCAGAAAGCATCTACCTTCACTTTCTTCTGAGGGCCTTCGTCCGCATTACGGCCTTTTTCCTTTGCAGGGCTTCCAAACCGGAACTCGCCTGCTTTTACCGGTACCATTTTTATGCTTACGTCCGATCCCGGGATCTTTTGCTCGTAGGCTTCAAATGATTCCCCGTTCTGTGCGAAGGCTGCGCTGGTGATGAGTCCACCGAGCAACATGGCCACTGTTTTCTTTGTCATTGATATACTGCTGAAATATTAAGCGTGTGAATTTATCAATTCCGGGGTATGAAAGCAACCTTTTTTTTATGAGCGTCAACAAAACGGTAAAATCCTTGCATTTTATATCAAAATTCGCTCATTCGGGATTTTTTTATCAAATCGCTGGGTTTTCCCTTTAAAAGCGATTAAATTTCGGATCGCAAACGATCATCCACCCTTTATCCAATTAAAACACGCTATGGAAAGAAGAACCTTCCTCCAGCAAAGCACGCTGGCCGGCATTTCAGCCCTTACTTTCGGAGGCGCCGCAACGGCAGCCGCCGCAGAAACCCGGCAGGGCGCTGCGCAAAAGACCTTTAACCTGGACTACGCGCCGCATGCCGGCATGTTCAAGAACAGTGCGGGAGACGACTTCCTGGACCAGATACGCTTCATGCACGACCAGGGCTTCCGTTCCATTGAAGACAACGGCATGCTCGGCCGCGAAACGGCCCTGCAGAACAAGATCGGCGACCTGCTGGCCAAACTGAACATGCGGATGGGCGTTTTTGTGATAGACGGCGGCGAAAACTGGAAAGTGTCGCTCACAACGGGCAAAAAAGAGCACCTGGACGTGTTCCTGAAAACCTGCGAACGCTCCGTGGAGCTGGCAAAACGTGTGAATGCCAAATGGGCCACCGTGGTGCCGGGCTTTTTTGAGCGGAAACTGCCGATTGGCGTGCAGACCGGCCACGTGATCGACGCGCTGCGCCGCGGCTCCGAAATACTGGAGAAAGGCGGTCTCACCATGGTGCTGGAACCCCTCAGCGACACCCCCGAGCTGTTCCTCCGCACCTCCGACCAGACGTACATGATCTGCCGCGCCGTGAACAGCCCCTCCTGCAAGATCCTCTACGACATCTACCACATGCAGAAAAATGAAGGGCAGCTGATCCCCAATATCGATCTGTGCTGGGACGAGATCGCCTACATCCAGATCGGCGATAACCCCGGCCGTAAAGAGCCCGGCACCGGCGAGATCAACTACAGGAACGTCTTTAAACATCTTTATAACAAAGGCTACAAAGGTGTGATGGGCATGGAGCATGGCAATGCAAAACCCGGAAAAGAAGGCGAACAGGCGCTGATAAAAGCTTACCGCGACAGCGATAATTTTCTCTGATAAATATTCTGCATGAAAAAAATATGCTTCCTGCTGCTACTCGTATGCAGCGTACTTTCCATACAGGCGCAGCAAAAGATCAAGGTCGCCTGCATCGGCAACAGCATCACCGCGGGCCGTGGCCTGGGAGACAGCACCTATCCCAAACATCTGCAACGCTTGCTGGGCGAGGGTTACGACGTGCGCAACTATGGCATCGGCGCAAGGACCCTGCTGAAAAAAGGCGATCATCCCTACTGGATCGAAAAGAAATTTACCGAAGCGAAGGAGTGGCAGCCGGATATTGTGATCATCAAACTCGGCACCAACGATTCCAAACCGCATAACTGGGACGCCAACAAAGCGGACTTTATTCCGGACTACCGGGCGTTCATACAGGAATGGAAAACGCTGGCTTCCAAACCGAAGATCTATGTGTGCTACCCGGTGCCGGTATTCAAGGATAATTTCAGCATCCGCGAAGCGGTGGTGAAAAACGAGATCATTCCCGCCATCAAAAAGATCGTTAAAGCGGAAAAGGTGAAGCTGATCGATCTGTACAAGGCGCTGACGGGGCATGGAAACCTGTTCCCGGATGGTGTGCATCCCAACAAGCAGGGCGCGGTGCTGCTCGCGGAGGCGGTGCACAAAGCGATCCGCTAAGATATCTTCTATAAAAAAAGTCGGGCACGTCTGTTTGTGCCCGACTTTTTTATGCCGTTCCGGTTGGGAGCTATATTATTTGAACACTACGTCCTTCAGCCAGCTGATGCACAGACCCGGCCAGCTGTTCAGCACAGCGTCTTTCGGCGCCATGCCGTAGCCGTGCCCGCCGTGATCATACACGTGCAGGGAAGCGGAAACCTTATGCGCTTTCAATGCGCTGTAGAACGAGAGGCTGTTTTCTACGGGAACCGTCTTGTCGTCTGTAGAATGCACGAGCATGGTGGGCGGCGTTTGTGCCGTCACCCGTTTGTCTGTGGACAGCGAATCTTTCATGGCGGCGCTGGCATCCGGGCCGAGCAGATTGAGCATGCTGCCTTTGTGCATGTAGCTGGCGGACATGCTGATTACCGGGTATATGAGAATGGCGAAAGCGGGGCGGCTGCTCCATTTCTCCAGCTCGTTCTTCGGTTGCTGGCTGGCGGGGATGATCATCGTTGCCAGTGTGGAAGCAAGGTGCCCGCCTGCGGAAAAGCCGATCACGCCGATCTTGTCCGGGTTGATCTGCCAGGACGCCGCTTTGGATTTCACGAGGCGCATGGCATTGGTGACATCGTTGTATTGCGCCGGGAAGCGGGAGCCTTTCTGCTCGCTGTCGTTCAGGCGGTAATGCAGGACGATGGCGTCATAGCCCTGTGCGTTGAAAAATTCCGCGATGTCTTTTCCTTCGTGGCCGGTGGCAAGGTGCGTGTAGCCGCCACCGGGACAAATGAGTATGCCCGCGCCGTTCTTCTTATCGGCGGGAGCTTTGTAGTAATCGATATGCGGCACATCTGCCACTTTTCGTCCTCCTGCGATCTGCAGCTCCGGCTGGCCGGGGTACAGGTCGATTCTTTCCTGTGCGGATGCGGTAATGGTCATCATAAGCAGTGCTGCGGCGATGCTGTGTTTCATCTGATGGAATTTGTTTTCACAATAAACGCTTTTTCCCCGGCTTTTTCAATACCATCATGGCGCGGGACTACTTTGGCCGGAGTTACAACCGCTCCTGGCTGCGCAGCCACCGCTCGGGGATCTCGTTATTGCTGGCCAGCAGGTAATCGCTGTACGCACAGGGAACAAATTCCTTGTCCGGCAGCTGCATCCACCAGCGGCCTGTTTTTTTACTTTTCAGGAATACGGTGTCTATATCGGTAAAGGCTATATGAAATTCCAGGAAGGATTCGCGTTCGGTCAGCTGTGCTTCCTTGTTCTTTACGGAACGCCCGTCCATAAAGTACCAGAGCATCTGCGCGATCTGTTTGGCGGTGAGGTCGTCTTTGTCTTTTTCCGGGTTGTATCCGTAAATGCCGTAGGTGCTGAGCTGTGCGCTCATGCCGGCGTAGCGGGAAAGCGCGCAGGCTTCCTCGCCGCTGAAGCCGTTGGGGGAAAGGGAGCTGGCGGGCGCATCCGTGTGTTTGATCATATTGATGTCCACACTCAACAGGTCGGTATTGCGCAGCACCGGTTCTATCTCCTCGATGTTCTCGCGTACCTTGCCGAGGCGGTAGCAGTCGAACCGCAGCTTGTCCAGCGTTTCGAGCATGCGCGGCTGCACGAAGTAGCTCTGGAAGCCGATGTGATTATAGTGACGGAGGTAATTGGGCTGTTCCATGAACATGTCCAGCAGGAAGCGTTCTGACCGGAGCGAGGAGGTTTCCTGCAGGTCTATCAACGCATCCGCCACAGTAGCCTCGATGATATATTTCTTGGTGGCGTAGGCCTGGTATTGTGCGTAGGTTAGGTCGTGGGAGCCTCCGAGGATGATCACCGTTTTGCCGCCGTCTATCAGTTCGGTGACCACGGCTTTCAGGGCGGCGTAGGAATCCGCTACGGAGCGGCCTGTCTGGAGGTTTCCCGCATCCGCGAGGCGTACATCGCGGTGCCAGTGATAGAGTTTGTAGAATTGCCGGCGGATGATGTCCGGAGTGGATTTTTTGCTGTTGGGCATGCCGTTGCCGCGGGCTTCGTTCGCGCCGAGCAGCACTACGTCCGCTGCGTCCAGGTCGGGGATGTGATCGTCTTCATAAAGATCGATCATCCGGCCGATCTGCAGGTCGTCATAAACTTCATCGTCATTCAGCTGTGCTTTGGAAACCGGCGTCAGGAAGTCTTGTAAGTGCGTAAAATCTATCATCACAACGGATATTGGTTTGGTCGCAAACCTACAACAAGAATTTCAGAAAAAAACACAGGGGTATATGCTGGCGGTCGATGCAGAGACCGGGCCGCGTGAATAGATAAGACAGAAATGAGGGCGGGATTTACCGGCCGGACAGACAGGAAAAACCGGTTAGTTTTTGTGGATGATGAACTCAAATGCTTTGGGTTCCTTGCGGAAGAACGCACGCTCCAGCACGCGGCGCTTGCTGCTGACGCGATGCCTGTTACAGTCGGCCACTTCTGTGGCGCTTGTCAGGTATTCCATGGTTTCAACAGACGATAACATATCGCTGATCTGTTTCACTTCGTGCTGGATCTCCTGCTCGTTGTAACGGTCTTCATGTAACAAGATGAGTAAATCCCTCTCTACAGGCTTCATGCTTAATTACGTTTGATAGTTTCTCTTTTTGTTGACATTGTTCATAACGTGTACCCTCCCTGTTTTACTTTTCAGGTTTTCAGTTCGAGCCAGGTATAGTGTGTTTGATTTTTTAATGTCTCATTCGCCCTTTGGGACTGGATGGGCATCCGCAATCATTTTTCTTCAACACGCTGCAACCTTCCCACATTACGCTCCCTACGAAAAGGGAAAATAATAATAACCATTTAAACTTTTTCATCTGTTCATCGTTGTTTTTACCGGGCAGTTTATTTTCTCTGCTTTTATTCCCTCTTTCGGGAAACTTCTCTGCCCGGTCGTTCCGTATTGCATGATAGAAAATCTTCAATAAAGTCAGCCGTACGATGAGAGAGTTTACCTTTTCTTAACAATGGTCATTTCTAAATTAAACTATTTTCGCAAAAAATTTCTATTTATTTGTCCACATACTCCCAGGTGCAAAAAAAAGTCCTCATCGTACCGCTGGATTGGGGGCTTGGTCACGCCACGCGCGACATTCCGCTGATCCACGAACTATTAAACGCTGGCTGCGAGGTGGTTATTGCTGCTGAAGGAAAGCACGCCGCCCTGCTGTCCCGGGAGTTCCCGCAGCTCACCATTCTTCCCCTGCCCGGCTACAACATCCGCTATTCCCAAAAGGGCCTCTTTTTCGGCCTCAAGATCATCCGGCAGATCCCCAAGATCTGGCGCGCCGTGCAGTACGAGCAGGCCTGGCTGCGCAGAACAGTGGCGGAGCTTGGCATTCACGCCGTGATCTCTGACAACCGCTTCGGGCTTTATCATCGGGACATCCCCTGTATTTTCATCTCCCACCAGCTGCTCATCAAAACGCCATTCGGCGGCTTTACCGAGCGCCTGCTGCAGCAGATCAACTACCGGTTCATCCGCCGGTATTCCGCCTGCTGGATACCCGATTTCGCGGGCGAGCCCAACCTCAGCGGCGAACTGGCCCATCCCACGAGCCTCCCACCAAATACGACGTACCTCGGCTGCCTGTCCCGCTTCGAGCCCATCGCCGGCGTGCCCCGCAAATACGATCTGCTTGCCCTGATCTCCGGCCCCGAGCCACAGCGCACCAACCTGGAACAACTGCTCCTGGCCCAGCTGCAGCAAATGCCCGGCATTTCCGCCCTCGTAGTGAGCGGCCGGCCTGACCAGGCGGAGAAAAAAGAAGTGGCGCCGGGCATCTGGCAGGTCAGCCACCTCAATGCAAAAGAACTGAACGAAGCCATGCTGGCGGCGGACATGGTACTGAGCCGCTCCGGGTACACCACGCTGATGGACCTCGCCAAGCTCGGCAAAAAAGCCATCCTCATCCCCACGCCCGGCCAGTCCGAGCAGGAATACCTCGGCAGATACCTGATGGAAAAGGGCTACTTCTACAGCGTGCCTCAGCATCAGTTCACGCTCGCCAAAGCTTTAGAAAATGTTAAATCTTTTCCGTTTGCCACTTTTCAACATGGGCAGGACATGGAAGCCTATAAAAAAGTAGTGGCGGACTTCGTAAAAACGCTTTAGAAAAAAGCGGCATTCACGATTGATTAACGAAATTTTTCAGCGCTTCCACCGTCTTTTTATCGTTCCCCACGAAGATCTTTTTGCCCGCAATGGTCACCGGGCGTTTGAGAAAAGTATATTCTTCCAGGATCAGCGACCGGTATTCCTCCTCCGTCAGGTCCCGCTCATCCAGCCCCATGGGCCTGTATTTCTGCGAGCGCCTGCTGAAAAGCGATTCATAGCTGCCGGTCATTTCCTTCATCTGGTCCAGCTGCTCCGGCGTGATCTTTTCCTTCTTGATGTCCTGCAACGCAAACCCCTTTCCTACTGCGTTCGTTTCTTCCAGTATTTTTTTGCAGGTGCTGCAGGTCGATAAATAATACATCCTCTTCATTCGATAATTGTTTGTCGTTCCGTTTGCCGGACGGGCATCCCGCTTTATCCGGCAAACCGTTCTGGTTTCCAGGCGCAAAATTAGGAAATCCGGTGTTGCGCATAACGGTAATTGTTTACTTTTACCGCATGAGCAAAAAACTCTTCTTACTAGACGCCATGGCGCTTATCTACCGCGCCTATTATGCATTGATCAGGAACCCGCGGCTCACCAGCAAGGGGCGCAACACCAATGCCCAGTTCGGGTTTACCACTACGTTGCTGGACCTGCTCAACAAGGAAAAACCCACACACATAGCAGTGGCATTCGATACGCATGCCCCTACCGAGCGGCATACGGATTTTGCGGATTACAAAGCCAACCGCGAAGAGGCCCCGGAAGATATTCTTTCATCGCTGCCGGACATCAAACGCATCATTGAAGGGTTCAACATCCCGGTGCTGGAAGTGGACGGCTATGAAGCGGACGACATCATCGGCACCGTGGCCTGGCAGGCCGCCGCGCAGGGTTATGAAGTATACATGGTAACGCCTGACAAGGATTATGGCCAGCTGGTAAAAGATAATGTGTTCATCTGGAAGCCGCCTTACCTGGGCAGCAAAGTGGAGGTGCTCGGCCCCAAAGAGGTTTGCGAGCGCTGGCAGATCAAAGATGTCAACCAGGTAATAGACATTCTCGGGTTGATGGGCGATGCGGTGGACAACATCCCCGGCATTCCCGGCGTGGGCGAGAAAACCGCCATGAAACTGCTGGCGGAATGGGGTTCGCTGGAAAACGTGCTGGCGAACGCGGACAAGATCAGCGGCAAAATGGGCGAGAAGATCCGCGCCGGCGCGGAAAGCGCCATCCTCTCCAAAAAGCTGGCCACCATCATCACCAACGTGCCGGTGAGCTTTCATGAAGATGATTACTGCTGCACGGAACTGAACAGGGAAAAGCTCTCGGAAATATTTGCGGAGCTGGAATTCCAGACCCTCGGCAAAAGGATACTCGGAGAAGGCTACAGCGCCCTCGGCGCCGAGCCCGCTGCCGGAAAACCGGTGCAGACGGACCTCTTCGGCAACGCCACCGAAGCGCCCGCCCCACCTGTGGCCGCACCCGCAGCGGAAACGCTGGATTTCGGGCTGGCGGCGGACAAGAACATCGAAAACACTCCGCACAACTACGAACTGGCGGATACGCCCGAAAAATATGACGCCCTCGTGGCCGCGCTGATGAAGGAAAAGGAGATCTGCTTCGACACCGAGACCACCGGCACCGATCCCAACATCGCCGAGATCGTGGGCATGAGCTTCTCCGTGAAACCTGGCGAAGCCTGGTACGTGCCGCTGCCGGCGGACCAGTCCGCCGTACGCGATATCCTCGAACGGTTCAGGCCCGTCTTTGACCGCGAAGACGTTGTCTTCGTAGGCCAGAATATCAAATACGACATGATCGTGCTGAAATGGTACGGCATTGCGGTAAAAGGCCAGCTCTTCGACACCATGCTCGCCCACTACCTCATTGAGCCCGAAGGCCGCCGCAGCATGGACCTGCTCAGCGCCCAGTACCTCCAGTACATGCCGGTTTCCATCGAAACGCTCATCGGCAAAAAGGGAAAAGGACAGGGCAATATGCGGGACGTGGAAATTGAAAAGGTCAAGGAATATGCGGGCGAAGATGCGGACATCACCCTGCAGCTGAAAAGCAAATTCCAGCCGCTGCTGAAAGAGCGCGAAGTGGAAAAAGTGTTTTACGATGTGGAAAATCCGCTCGTGCAGGTGCTGACCGACATGGAATATGAAGGCATCAAAATAGATACGCAAACGCTGGCGGACTACTCCCGCGAGCTGGAAACCGAGATCCGCAAAGCGGAGGAAAGCGTGTACCAGCAAGCCGGCGTACGCTTCAACCTCGCCTCACCCAAACAGCTCGGGGAAGTGCTGTTCGAAAAGCTGCAGCTGGACCCCAAGGCCAAGAAAACCCGCACCGGCCAGTACGCCACCGGAGAAGACGTGCTCTCCAAGCTCGCCAGCAAACATCCCATCGTGGAAAACATCCTCACGTTCCGGGAAATGAGCAAGCTGAAATCCACTTACGTAGATGCGTTGCCGTTAATGATCAACCCACGCACACAGCGGGTGCACACGTCCTACAACCAGGCGGTGGCGGTAACGGGACGGCTGAGTTCCAACAACCCGAACCTTCAGAATATTCCCATCCGCACGGAAAGAGGCCGCGAAGTGCGCAAGGCTTTTGTGCCGCGGAACCCTGAATACACGCTGCTTTCCGCGGACTATTCACAGATCGAGCTGCGCATCATCGCCGCCATCAGCGAAGACGCCAACATGATCGAGGCATTCCGCAGCGGGCTGGACATCCACACCGCCACCGCAGCCAAGGTGTACGGCGTGGAGATCGCGGACGTTACGCCTGACATGCGCCGCAACGCCAAGAGCGTGAACTTCGGCATCATCTACGGCGTGAGTGCCTTCGGCCTCAGCGAGAACCTGGGCATCGCCCGCAGCGAGGCGAAAGTGCTCATCGATAACTATTTCACCCAATATCCCTCCATCAAAAAATACATGGAAGACCAGGTGAAGTTCGCGCAGAAAACCGGCTACGTGCAAACGCTGCTGGGCCGCAAGCGCTGGCTGAAAGACATCAACTCTTCCAACGCCGTGGTGCGCGGTTATGCCGAGCGGAACGCCATCAACATGCCCATACAGGGCACGGCGGCAGACATGATCAAGCTGGCCATGATCTCCCTGCACAAAACCTTCAAAGAACACAACCTCCGCTCCCGCATGATCCTGCAGGTGCATGACGAATTGGTGTTCGACGCCCACATCGATGAAGTGGAAACCATCAAACCGCTGATCATCGAAGGCATGCGGAATGCCATGCCGCTCGCCGTGCCCGTGGAAGCGGAGATCGGCACCGGCAAAAACTGGCTGGAGGCCCACTGATAATGATTTTTACAGGCCGGCGGAATGCTGTATGCGGGCGCAATTTAGTCCACCCGCTTTACCAATTCCGCCGGTCTTTTTTCCTGATAAAAAATCTCTGGTTACTTCCCGGTAAGCCCCTTGTTTTTCCCAAAATCGTTTACTAGTTTTCGCATATGATCCAAACCTTGAGGTTACAATTGTTGACTTGCACGTTACAGCATTTTGAGGCGTTGTTGCACGGGAATGAAGCATTGGCCCAAACGTTGGGGGTAGACGTGCCAGAAAATTGGACCGAATATCCTGAAATGGTGTTGGTGGCTTATGATAAATTACGCAATGATCCGTCCCTGACGGGATGGTTTTTTTACCTGGCCGTACACCAGGCTGATAATCGTCTCATTGGCACTGCCAGCTTTAAAGGCCGGCCCACGCCCGAAGGGGTTGTGGAGATCGGCTATGAGGTGTCGCCGGACTACCGGGAGCAGGGATACGCCACAGAAATGGGGCTGGCCCTGATCCGCTTTGCATTCAGCCATCCTTACGTTTCCAAAGTGATCGCGCATACGCTGGAAGAGTACAACGCGGCCGTAAAAGTGCTGCAGAAATGCGGCCTCCGCTTCGCCGGTGCGGTGAACGGAACGGACGTGGGGGAGCTTTGGCGCTGGGAGATCACCCGGGAACAATATGAGGCCGCCGCTACCGCTCATCAATCCTCGGGGCTGCAATAATGCGTTTTACCATTACATTTGCTGTCATCATTTAACAACAAACTAAACCGCATGAAGAAATTGATGGTTGGCGCAGCCCTGCTGTTCAGCATGGCCGCGGTTGCACAGGATGCAACCCTTACCAACAAAGAGGGTAGCAAATACCAATTCACCGTTCTCAAAAGCCAGGATGCCTTTGATGTGCAGAACCAGGGCAGAACCGGCACCTGCTGGTCTTTTTCCGGGCTTTCCTTTTTTGAATCCGAGCTGCTGCGCAACGGCAAAGGCAAAAACCTGAACCTGAGCGAAATGTTCGTGGTGCGCAAAATGTACCCGCTGAAAGCAACGAACTATGTGCGCATGCACGGCAAAGCCAACTTCGGTGAAGGCGGCGGCTTTCCGGATGACCTGCTTTGCCTGAAAAACTACGGCCTCGTGCCGCAGGAAGCATACGACGGCAACCGCGGAGATTCCTACAACCACGCTGAAATGGTGGGCCTGCTGGAAGGAATGGTGAAAAGCCTCGGCGATGCCAAAGCAGTCAACCCCAACTGGCAAAAAGCTTTCGATGGCGTGCTGGATGCGTACATCGGCGCAACTCCCGAGAAATTCGAGTATAACGGTAAAACATACACGCCGCAATCTTTCGCCAAAGAGCTTGGGCTGAATGCGGATGATTATGTGATCATCTCTTCTTTCTCCCATCATCCTTTTTACGAACAGTTCGTGCTGGAAGTGCCGGATAACTGGAACTGGGAAAAAGTATACAACGTTCCCCTGAAAGAATTCACCAGCATCGCCGAGCAGGCCGTGCTGAACGGCTACACGCTGGCCTGGGCCGCGGATGTGAGCGAAAGGGGATTTTCTTTCAAGGATGGCCTGGCGATCGTGCCGGAAAAAGACTGGGCGGACTATACGGAAGCCGAGCGCCGCGACCTGTTCACCAGCCCCGTAAAGGAAAAAGTGATCACGCAGGAAAACCGCCAGCTGGCATTCGATAATTTTGAAACGCAGGACGATCACGGCATGCATATCACCGGCATCGTGAAAGACCAGCAGGGCAACAAGTTCTTCCGGGTGAAGAACTCCTGGGGCACCGCGAATGAATGTGACGGCTATTTCTTTGCGTCCATGCCTTATTTCGCTTACAAGACCACCTGTTTTATGGTGAATAAAAAGGCGATCCCGAAAGATATTGCGAAGAAAATGGGATTGTAAAAAATATTTGAATGGATGCGGGGCGTATCAGCAATGGTGCGCCCCGTTTTTATTTGGCGGTTCTTTTACACCAGCGCTTCAAAGCTTCCCGCTCCTTCCCTCACCAGCTCCGGTTCATCACCCGTACAATCGATCACGGTGGACAGCGTTAAGCCGCCCGCGCCGGCGTCGATCACAATATCCACGAGATGCCCGAATTTCTGATGGATGATCTCCGGGTCCGTATACTCTTCCACATACTCCTCGATGGGCAGGGAAGTGCTCATGATGGGGTTTCCCAGTTCTTTCACGATGGTGCGGCAAACGAGGTTGTCCGGTACGCGGATGCCCACCGTGTTTCGCTTTGCTTTCAGCATTTTCGGCACCTGACGGCTCGCGGGCAGGATGAAGGTATATGGCCCCGGCAGCGCCTTCTTCAGTATGCGGAAGAGCGGCGTGTCCACACTTTTCGTATAGTCGGTCAGGTGACTGAGGTCGTAGCAGATAAAAGAAAAATGCGCTTTTTTCGGATCGATCCCCTTGATCCGGCATATCCGTTCAACCGCACTGCCCGAAAAAATATCGCAGCCCATTCCGTATACCGTATCGGTCGGGTAAATCACGATCCCGCCGTCTTTCAGGCACTCGATGACCGTTTTCAGATTTCGCGGATGAGGGTTCTGCGGGTGAAGTTCTAACAGCATGATCCTGGTTTTAGCTACAGTTATAACAATCGGCGGCAGCGCAAGGTTGCCTGCCGGAAAATACGAATTAATCTTCCTAACTTGCCGGCCGGTATGAAATTAAAAGGTATTGTCCCCAGAACCTGGAGGTTACTGAAGAAAATATTCATCGTACTTTTTATTGCGCAACTGTTGTACATCGTCCTGCTCCGCTGGGTGAACCCGCCTGTGACCATTACTATGATCAGCAGCTGGTTCAGCCTGTGGGGAACGGATAAATCATTGCAAAAGGATTGGGTGGATATGGAGGAGATCTCGCAGCATGCCCGGCTGGCGGTGATCGCCAGTGAAGATCAGCTGTTCCCGGACCATAATGGTTTTGATTTCAAATCGATTGAAAAAGCGATGAAGCATAACCGGAAAAGCAAGAACATGCGCGGCGCGAGCACCATCAGCCAGCAGGTGGCCAAGAACGTTTTTCTCTGGCAGCATGGCGGCTGGTTCCGGAAAGGGCTGGAAGTGTATTTTACGTTTATGATCGAGCATATCTGGGGCAAGCGGCGTATCCTGGAAATGTATCTCAATGTAGCCGAAATGGGAGAAGGGATCTTTGGCATTGAAGCGGCGGCGCAAAATTATTATCATAAACCCGCCGGGCGGCTGAACCGTGAAGAAGCGGCCATGATAGCGGCCTGCCTGCCGAACCCTATTAAATATACCGTAGTTCCGCCTGCCAGGATCACCGTGTGGCGGCAGCGGAGGATATTGCTGCAGATG
This sequence comes from Chitinophaga cymbidii, assembly GCF_007992715.1. Taxonomy (GTDB): domain Bacteria; phylum Bacteroidota; class Bacteroidia; order Chitinophagales; family Chitinophagaceae; genus Chitinophaga; species Chitinophaga cymbidii. Next base: position 1,801,670 of record NZ_BKAU01000001.1, on the reverse strand, counting down.
CGCAATATTGCGCCTGACCCGGATATCGCGGAATTGGTGACGGACCCGAAACCCGCTTCGGGCAAGGAAAAGCCATGATAAAACAACCCCTGCAATTATCTGCATTCCGGCTAACGGCCACCTTCCATCCCTGCGTAAAAGATATCATCTGCTTACCAGCACAATGATCAATGCTATCGCCAGAAATACCAGCAAAACGATCATCGGAATATACCTCGTTGATCTTCTCATCTTATAATATTTTATCTACCGCTCCGATCGCTGTTTGCAACCGCTGCGCATAACTCCCGCGAACGTCCGCCCAGGGCAGGCCCGCGTTCACCACAATGTCCCGGTACACGGCATAGAAGTGCGCCCGTTCATCCGGATGGGGGTGCTCCCGCAGGGGATCGTCCACCCAGTCCATGTCAATATAGGTCAGCAGATACAGATCGTATTGCCGGGAGGCGATCAGCGCTAAAATGCGTGGATCACAATCGCCATACTTCGCTTCGCTCCATACCTTCACCACCTGCAGGTCCGTATCGCAGATCAGCAGCCCGTTCGCTTTTACCGCCATGTCATCTTCCGACTGCAGCTGACCTTCCGCAATGCGCAGCAGGTCTTCCTGTGTATACGGACGGCCGAGCGTTTCCAGGTAATCCCGTGCGAACTCCGGCACCCAGACCGTTTTGTAATGACTGGCGAGCTGTTCGCTGAGCGTACTTTTGCCGGTAGATTCCGGACCGATGACCACTACTTTTTTCAATGTTCTGCCAATTGCTGCTGACGGTAGATCTTCAACCAGTGGAAATATCCCGTCACTGCTACGATGAATAAAAAAATGGTGAGCAGCGCTGTTAGCGCAAGATGTTTGTAAAACAACAACGGCACCGCCACAAAGTTGGAAATGTTCAGGAATATCCAGTTCTCTACCTTGCGCTTTGCCAGCAGCCACATGCCGCTGCAGGCGGTGGCGGACACAAAGGCGTCCAGCACGGGCACGTCCGAATTGGAGAAATTGCGCAGCAGGGTATAGATCACGATCCACCCGATACCCGCAATGCCGGTGGCGATACCCAATTCACGTTTATCCATCCGCGTTATAGCCGTTTCTTTTTTTGCCGGGTTCTTTCTTGCCCAGTAATACCAGCCGTACACGCTCATGATGAAGTAATAGGCATTCAGCGCCGCTTCCGCGTACAACCTGAAATGCTGCTGCGCCAGCATATAGGTATAGATGCCGGTGCTTACCAGCCCGGTGGGGTACACCCACACGCTGTTCTGCCGCGAGCACAGCACGCTCAGCACACCGAACAGCACGGCGACCGCTTCCAGCCAGGTCATGTGCTGGAAGCCCGTCATAATTTCCTGCCAGATATTTTCCATGAAGGGATTATTCTTTTTCTGCGATCAAAACACCGGACACGTTCCAGGCGCTGAAGCTGCCGCCTTCCGGTTTACCTAAAGGAATGGCTACCTGCAGCGTGTGCTTTCCGGGCGCGAGGTCAGGCAGCGGAATGTCTACCGGCAGGGTCAGCGTACCGGGGCACCAGTTGGAACGGCTCAGGTCGGAAGACGAAAGGCCGGAGCCAAAGTTGCCGGAAGCGGGATTCAGGAAACGGTAGGTTCCGCAATCTTCCCGCCAGGGAATGAAGTGGTACACTCTTTTGCCATCCGCGAAGATCTCGTTCTGCTTCGGGTTGAACTCATCTCCTCCGCCCCATCCGCCGTGGCCGGTAGTGATGTAGCGCAGCTTCAGGTTCTTCAGTCCCGCGGGAATATCTACCGTAACGGTCAGCGAATCCTGGTCGAACATCGTACCATACTCCTGTCCCGCCATTTCCATGATATTCGTGCTGTTGAAAACCGGCATCAGCCAGGTTTTATTTTCCGCCGGCGGCGCCTCTCCATCTCCAAAACCGGGATAGTATTTGAACTGAAGGCTGGCCTTGTGCCCGCCTTTATCGTAATTCCCGATGAACACGCCGATCCACACATCGCCCTGCAGGCGCGGCAGCAGCGCGGTAATATCCTGTTTGTATACCGCGGAATCCGCCCAGTCGTATCCTTTGATCTTTGCCTGCGCATTGAAATGCCGCACGCCGAAAGGCGTGAAGAAACGCATCAGCTCCAGCGGCGGCAGATAGTTTTCCGTAGCAACAACGCCCTGGTATTTTTTGCCGTTACGCCCGGCATACACCGGCAATGCGGCTACGCCATCTTTCAGTCCGTTGAGGAAAGAAAGCGGTTGGTCCGCGGGTATCATGAATACAGATCCCGTGCGGTCGTACGCATCGCCGTTGGAATACTGCACCAGCTCCGCAAACAGTTGCTGGCCGCGCCTTGCAGCGGGCAGCTTTACTTTTTTGAGGATCACCGTGCCGCCGGAAAAACGGTAGGTCACATCCCGCTGATCATCTGCGGGGTTTTTAATTTCATGGCCGAAGCTGATCTGCTCGCGGTCAAAGATAGTAAGGGTGGTATACCTGCTTTCGATGATCTGGCGCTGGTAAGTGGGCTCGTCCACGATGCGCCCCCATTGCGCGGGCCAGTCCAGTTCCGCATCACTCACTTTGCGGTATTCGATGTTTTTGGCGAAGGTCTCCGAATTGCCGTTGCGCACGATCTTCAGCACCAGCCCGAGGCCCGGCGCCACCGTGATGTTCGGCGTGCCTTTTATTTTCAGCGCATCCGTATACCATATCTCGATGGTGTTGGAGCGGATGATCGCTTTTGCCTTTTTACAGGGGATGCCGAGGATGGTATCCACGCCGGGCAGGAGTTCCGGCCTGATATATTCACTGAACGGCTTTTTGAACGTATATACGGCGCCGTTACTTTTCAGTACCTGGTAGCTCGCTTTGTCCGCCAGCTGCAGGAATTGCTGCTCCATCTGCCTGCCGGCATTTCCTACTTTTATCCTGTTACCGCGGATGTACAGCTGCTGCTCTCCCCTGGACGCCTTCCCGTTATTGCGGAAACCGTAGGTGACCACGGCTTCCTGCTGCGCGGACAGTGGTGCTGCCAGCAGGCACAGCGCACAGGCGATGATAATTCCTCTCATAGCTGGTTGTTTGAAGGCTGTAAAGCTAAGGATCATAAACGAAAAAAGCGCAGCCTGCTGCTGCGCTTATAACACTATCATTCACTCAACTATGGCTTATTCTGCTTCGGCCACCACTTCCTTTACTTCCGGGATCATCCGCTTCATCATGCCTTCAATGCCGGCTTTGAGGGTGATCATGGAAGAGGGGCAGCCTGAACATGAGCCTTGCAGGGCGAGGGTTACCACACCTTCGTGATAATCCTTGAACTGGATGGCGCCGCCGTCCATTTCAACTGCAGGTTTCACGTAGTTCTCGAGCAATTCCTTGATGCGTTGCACCACTTCGGTTTCATCGCCGCTCAGGGTGATGTTGGACACGATATCTTCTTCATTGATAACCGCGCGGTTATCTTCCAGGTATTCCTTCAGGAATTGCTTGATGGTCGGGATAACATCTGTCCAGTCTGTTTCAGCCGTTTTTGTAAGCGTTACAAAGTTGCTGCAGATGAACACACCACGAATGAAGGGGAACGTGAACAGCTCGGCCGCCAGGGGAGACGGACCGGTGCTGGCCGCATCAGGGAAATCTATCGATTTATTCGGATACAGGAGCTTGTTCACCACAAACTTCATCGTTTCCGGGTTTGGCGTCATTTCCGTATAGATACTGATGATGGGATTTCCTGTTTTAATCATTATTAACAATTTTCTACTGCAAATTTAGCAAAATTTGACGAGAGTTCCCGGGCTAAATCGCAACGGCAGGAGTTTCAGTCGAAACTTCTTTTTGTTGTTTTGCCGCCGCCGGCGCAGGGGCTGATAAAAGCCGGAAGTCCTGTCTGATAGGATATTAACATGGGTCAATGGCAGATCAAGTCCACCTCATCTCCACCTCACGTCCACCATACCTGGTCTTCTCCATCAGTGACCATGGCCGATTCCCGGCCTTGTCCGGCATCCGGCAGGCAGGTCTCCGGCAGGTGGCGCAAAATAATATCATTGTTGTCCGCCGAACGCCTGCTGGCGCGGAGACTGCCCGCAGAGGACGGCCATCCAACTGTGATCAATTTGATTATTTTTGTGATATGGTACAAACCAAGACCCTGCAAGCACGCAAAAGGATCGCTCTGATTGCGCACGACCACAAAAAGGCGGAACTGATGGAATGGGCTGTTTATAACAAGACCGTTCTGAAGCGCCACGAGCTCTATGCCACCGGAACCACGGGAAAACTACTGGAAGATACGCTGGACGTGTCTGTCCGCAAGCTGTTAAGCGGGCCTTTGGGGGGTGACCAGCAGATCGGCGCGCTGGTGGCCGAAGGAAAAATAGATGTGATCATTTTTTTCTGGGACCCGATGGAGGCTTTGCCGCATGACCCGGACATCAAGGCCCTGCTGCGGCTCGGTGTGGTATGGAACATCCCCATGGCCAGCAACCGGGCTTCCGCGGATTTTCTGCTGACCTCGCCGCTGATGCACCAGGAGTATGACGCCATTCTTCCGGATTACGGGCAATACCTCGGCAGAAAGGTCTAGGCCCACGGGAGTAAGACTTTCCGGCAAAATTCCACAAACTTGTTCATGATGTTGCAGAGCAGTGGGAGCCTGCTTTTTACCACGCTGTAGCGTTCGCGCCTTGTCCCGAGGGATTTCCCCCGGACGTTCCGCTTTTCCGCCTTTTACCGGTGCGACCTCTCATAATGCTGTTGCAGCATGTCTTCCCCGAAATCATTCTTTAAATCCCGGAACGCAGTGTGCACGTGGTTGGCATTGTTCTGCGTGTTATCATATTCTATTACAAAGGTGGGTCCCTGAATGCGGTAGTAATGCCCTGCTCCCCACTGCCGCGCCCCCGCCCAAGCGAAATGAAGGTTTTCCCAGCCGGCGGCCGTTATTTCTTTCCAGAGAATGTCCGCCATCAGTTTCGTGTATCTGTCCACATACACCGCCACAATCCGTTTCAGCTGCTGTTGCTGCGCTTTTGTGAGGTGGCTGTAAGCGAGGCCGGGAGGGTCCAGCAGCCAGGCTTTTCTTTTATTGCCAGTGATGATGTCCGCCGGGGCTTTTTCCTGGATGAGCGCCTGCCGGAGCTGCCCGCTGTCCAGCGAATGCAGCAGATCGAAGGCGAGGGAGGATTCTTCTTTCAGGATCTGCCGGCCTTTTGCGGGGCCGTCCGGAACGATGGCGGGGTTGGCGCCCATGAACGCGGGCGTGCCGGCCACGAGGCTTTTATCCACCGCCGAAAAATTGAGGGACAGGTGGTGGCCTTCCATGCGCCAGCCCCAGGGCTTCCCCGGCGCCGGGTTCCCAAAGACCGTAAAGTAATATTTCCCCGGATCGCGGTAACCGTCATCTGTTCCGCGGCCTTCCAGCGCCCGCAGTATTTCTTCATTCGCCACGATCGCCTGCGCTTTGAGGTACCCGCTGTTGCTCATGCAGATCTTCAGCAGGCGGTACGCCTTATCCCGCTGCGCCGGGCTCATTGCTTTCAGCGGCAGCCCCTTCCGCTCCCTCGGCACAAAATGCCAGTTGAACCGCTCATTATCCTCCCAGGAAAAACAAGCCTGCGCGCGTAATGTAGTATCCAGCGAGCGGATGAACTGCTGTGCGGCAACCTCCATATCGTGGGAAGTGGACTGGGCGAGGGCTGGAAAAGAATACAGGAAAAGCATCCCGGAAACAAGCAGAATAGCGGCAGGAGGCTTTCCAATATTTCCAATAAAGCAGAAGAGCCTGTACAACGCCTGCTGCGGGCGGCAAATAACGTTGCCGGCGAGATGCACAGCACGGATGAAGAACCGGCGCAACGCCGCAACAACATAATGCAAAGGATTTCGTTTCATAACCGCGGATGCTTCCAACAAAGTACAAATCTTTTACCGCTTGTAAAATATGGCGCTTCTTTTGCTGGAAATGAGCTGCTTCCGTATTGGGAATTAGCCGCAGACATTTATTTTCGCACTTTTTTAGGGCATAACCATTTCCGGTAAAACAGTTCAGTTAATGTTGAAATCTCTTCTGGCAGGATTAATCATATGCGGCATTATACAGCAAGGCAGGGCGCAGATGCCGCCCAAACGGGAGTTCCGGGCGGTGTGGATCGCCACCGTCAGCAATATCGACTGGCCCTCCCGTAAAGGTCTGAGCACCGCGGAACAGCAACGGGAGCTGATCGAACTGCTGAACGATTACCAGCGCGACGGTATCAATGCCGTTATCTTCCAGGTAAGGCCGGCATCGGATGCATTCTATCCATCGCCATACGAGCCCTGGAGCGAATACCTTACCGGCGCACAGGGCCGCGCCCCCTCACCGTATTACGACCCGCTCGAATTCATGATCACGGAAACGCATAAACGGGGAATGGAATTCCATGCCTGGTTCAACCCCTACCGCGCCGTGATCAACTACCGCACGGCCAGGATAGCGCCCAATCACATTTCCATCCTGCAACCGCAGTGGTTTGTGACGTACGGCGATAACAAATACTTCGATCCGGGCATCCCCGAAGCGCGCACCTACGTTACCAATGTGATCCGCGACGTTGTCCGCCGCTACGATATCGACGCCGTACATTTCGACGATTATTTCTACCCTTACCGCATTGCCAACCGCGACTTCCCGGACAGCCGCTCCTACCGCATGTACGGACGCGGGAAAAATGTGGCGGACTGGCGGCGCTCGAATGTAGACACGATCATACAGATGCTGGGCACCGCCATCAAGGCGGAAAAGCCCTGGGTGAAATTCGGGATCAGCCCGTTCGGCGTATGGCGGAGCCGCGATAAAGATCCCGATGGCACCCCCACCACCGGAAGCCTCACCAACTACGACGACCTCTACGCAGACGTGATCAAATGGCAGCGCCTCGGCTGGATCGACTACCTCGCGCCACAGCTCTACTGGGAATTCGGCCACCGCCTGGTGCCGTTTGAAGTGCTGGTGAACTGGTGGGCGGAGCATGCGTACGGCCGTCATATGTATATTGGCCACGCCCCCTACCGCATCGGCAGCTCCGCCGGCTGGAGAAGCCCGCAGGAAATGCCCCGCCAGATACAGGCCACCCGCGCCCTGAACACCATACAAGGCAGCATTTTCTACAGCTCCAAATCCTTCGCGGACAATCCCCTGGGCTTTACGGATTCCCTGCGGAACCATTTCTACCGCTACCCCGCCCTGCGCCCCACCATGCCCTGGCTGGACGATGTAGCGCCACAAGCCCCCTATTTTATTGATGCGTTCGAAAGACCGGAAGGATTGGAGATCCACTGGTCAGACGATGATACGTCCGGACAAACCCGTCAATATGTATTATACCGCTTCGATGCGCAACAACCCGCTAACCTCAACGATCCCACAAAGATCCTGGCCATCGTACCGCAGATGCCGGACCCCGTATGGATGGACCGCACATACATTAAAGGCCGGGTATATACTTATGTGGTTACGGCGCTGGACCGTATGCAAAACGAGAGCCTCCAGAGCTATCCTTTATGGATGGAAATCATCGGCGGCAGGCCGAAATTCCACTTTGATCCCTGATCATCAACGGCAAAATTTTCATTAGCGGGGATTCTCCGAAGGCCGTTTTCATCTTTATGCCGTCGCCTTTTTTGCGCCCGCCAGCCCCGAAATGACCGTTTAATTTTTGATATTTTTTAAATAAACTCCCGCCCGTTTTTATATTTTTCTAAATTTTTAGGGTTTAATAGCACGTTCTGTAAAAAATACCGCATTCTATTAGTATCTTTAAACGTTCCCAAGACAATTACGGTACTGTTCCACGAAAGGCAATGCCTGCCGTGAAGTGGTATCTGATAAAGGAAAAAAAATCTAAGCCAATGCGTGAAGTGAGCCAATTGCAAGGTTTGTACAGACCGGAATTTGAACATGATGCCTGCGGTACGGGCTTTACCGCCCATATCAAGGGACGCAAATCCCACCAGATCATCCAGGATGCTTTAACAATGCTGGAAAACATGGAACACCGTGGCGCCTGCGGATGTGAACGCACTACTGGCGACGGTGCCGGCATCCTTATCCAGATGCCCCATGAATTTCTCTATGCCGAATGTCTTAAACTCGGTATCCGCCTCCCTGAAACCGGTAAATATGGTGTGGGGATGGTATTCTTTCCGAAAGAACCGCGCTGGCGCGAAGAGTGCCGCGAGATCATACAACGCTGTGCGGAAAAGATCGGCCTGGACATTCTCGGCTACCGGAAGGTGCCCGTTCGTCCCGATGGTATCGGTGAAACCGCGCTGTCCGTTGAACCGGAAATAGAACAGCTGTTCATTGCCTGCCCTTACCAGATCTCCGACCAGGACGAATTCGAGCGCAAGCTGTTCGTGCTGCGTAATTATATTACCAAAACGGTACGCAACTCCATTCCGAAAGACAAAGCGGAGATCTATTTCGCTTCCCTGTCTTCCCGGACCATTGTATATAAAGGCCAGCTGACCACTTACCAGGTAGGTCATTATTATACAGACCTCCGCGACGAGCGCGCCGTTTCCGCTTTTGCGCTGATCCACTCCCGCTTTGCGACCAACACCTTCCCCAGCTGGAAGCTGGCGCATCCGTTCCGCTTCATTGCGCACAACGGGGAGATCAATACGCTCAAAGGCAACCTCAACTGGCTCCGCGCCGGCGAAAGCAGCTTCCTGACCAAATACTTCTCCGGTGAAGAGATGGAAATGCTCTCCCCCATCGTGGAAGATGGTCAGTCCGATTCCGCCTGCCTGGACAATGTGATCGAACTGCTGAACCTTACCGGCCGTTCCCTCCCTCATGTAATGATGATGCTGATCCCCGAAGCATGGGACGGCAACGAGGATATGGACCCGGTGAAGAAAGCGTTCTACGAATATCACGCTTCCCTGATGGAGCCCTGGGACGGCCCGGCTTCCATTTCCTTCACAGACGGTAAGCTGATCGGCGCAACGCTGGACCGTAATGGTCTCCGCCCTTCCCGTTTTGTGGTAACGAAAGATGACCGCGTGATCATGGCGTCTGAAGCCGGCGTATTACCCATCGATCCGAAAAATGTAAAAGAAAAAGGCCGCCTGCAGCCGGGCAAGATGTTCGTGGTAGACATGGAACAGGGCCGCATCATTGGTGATGAGGAACTGAAACAATCCATCTGCTCTCAACAGCCTTATGCAGAATGGCTCAATAAATACAAGATCCGCATCGACGAGCTGCCCGAACCGCGCGTGACCTTCACGCACCTCGAGCAGGAGCAGATCTTCAAATACCAGCGCGCTTTCGGTTATTCCACGGAAGACCTGGAAACCATTATCGCGCCGATGGCGATCGACGGTAAAGAACCGATCGGTTCCATGGGTACGGACGTGCCGCTGGCCGTGCTGAGCGATCAGCCGCAGCACCTGAGCAGCTACTTCAAGCAGCTGTTCGCGCAGGTGACCAATCCGCCGATCGACCCCATCCGGGAAAGACTGGTGATGTCGCTCGCTACGTTCGTGGGCAACAACGGCAACCTGCTGGATGAAGATCCGCTGCACTGCCACAGCGTTGCGCTCCCCCATCCCATCCTGAACAATTACGACCTGGAAAAGATCCGCAGCATTGATACCGGCATCTTCCAGGCTAAAACGCTCCATACTTATTTCAAGGCGGACGGCAAGCCAGGTTCCCTGGAAAAAGGTCTCGCCCGTCTGTGCCGTTATGCGGTGGATGCGGTGGAAGACGGATTTGAAGTGATCATCCTGTCTGACCGCGCCATTGATTCCGAGCACGCCGCCATTCCTTCGCTGCTGGCGCTTTCCGCTGTGCATCACCACCTGATCCGCAAAGGTTACCGCGGCCAGGTTGGCCTGATTGTGGAAGCCGGCGACGTTTGGGAAGTGCATCACATCGCCTGCCTGCTCGGCTTCGGCGCTACGGCCATCAACCCGTACCTCGCGCTGAGCACTATCCGCGACATGCGCCTCAACGGCAAGATCCAGACAGACCTGGATGTGGACAAACTGAAGAAGAACTACATCAAAGCGATCTGCGAAGGATTGCTGAAGGTCTTCTCCAAAATGGGCATCTCCACCCTGCAATCTTACCAGGGCGCGCAGATCTTCGAGATACTCGGTATTAATAAATCTGTTGTTGACAAATACTTCACCGGCGCCGTTTCCCGCATTCAGGGCATGGGGCTGGACCAGATCGCACAGGAAACGCTGGCAAAGCACTGGACGAGCTATGGCCGCAAGGAAACGCCCGTTCAGCGCCTCAACACCGGCGGCGTGTACCAGTGGAAAAGAAAAGGCGAGTTCCATCTTTTCAATCCCACCACCATCCACCTGTTGCAGTATTCAACACGGATGAACGACTACAACATCTTTAAAAAATATTCCAAGGCTGTCAACGACCAAAGCGAAAAAGCCGCTACGCTCAGGAGCATGTTTACGTTCAACCGTACCCGTCCTTCTGTGCCGCTGGAAGAAGTGGAATCCGCTGAAAGCATCCTGAAACGTTTTGCTACCGGCGCAATGAGCTTTGGCTCCATCAGCCACGAAGCGCACTCCACGCTGGCCATCGCCATGAACCGCATCGGTGCGAAAAGCAATACCGGTGAAGGCGGTGAAGATGAAATCCGCTACGAGCTGCTGCCCAACGGCGATTCCATGCGCTCCGCGATCAAGCAGGTAGCTTCCGCGCGTTTCGGCGTAACGAGCTATTACCTCACGAATGCGGACGAGCTGCAGATCAAGATGGCGCAGGGCGCGAAACCCGGTGAAGGCGGTCAGCTGCCGGGCCATAAAGTGGACGAGTGGATCGGCAAGGTACGTCACGCTACACCTGGTGTAGGTTTGATCTCCCCGCCGCCACACCACGATATTTATTCTATCGAAGACCTGGCGCAGCTGATCTTTGACCTGAAGAACGCGAACCGCGCGGCCCGCATCAGCGTGAAGCTGGTATCCAAGGCCGGCGTAGGCACCATCGCCGCAGGCGTTGCCAAAGCGCATGCGGACGTGATCCTGGTATCCGGCCACGACGGCGGTACCGGCGCATCTCCGATCAGCTCTATCAAGCACGCGGGCCTGCCCTGGGAACTGGGCCTCGCGGAAACACATCAAACACTTGTCCGTAATAAATTAAGAGGCCGCGTAACCGTGCAAACGGACGGCCAGCTGAAAACCGGCCGCGACATTGCCATCGCTACCCTCCTCGGCGCCGAAGAATGGGGCGTTGCTACCGCCGCGCTGGTGGTGGAAGGTTGTATCATGATGCGCAAATGCCATCTGAACACCTGTCCCGTTGGCGTAGCCACACAGGACCCCGAGCTGCGTAAACGCTTTGCCGGCGACCCCACGCACGTGGTGAACTTCTTCCACTTCCTGGTGGCGGAGTTCCGTGAGATCATGGCGGAACTGGGCTTCCGTACCGTGCAGGAAATGGTGGGACAAGTGGAAGCACTGAAAGTACGGGATAATATTTCCCACTGGAAATACAAGCACCTGGACCTGTCTCCGATCCTGTACCGCGAGCCGGCTTCCGACGATACCGCGCTGTACAAAGTAGAAGAACAGGACCACGGTTTGGCAGAAGTGCTGGACTGGCAGCTGCTCAAAGCCGCCAAACCCGCGCTGGAAAGCAAGACCCGCGTATTCGGACAGTTCAAGGTAAAGAACACGGACCGTACCATCGGCACCATTCTTTCCAACGAAATATCCAAGCGCTATAAAAGCGAAGGGCTTCCGGAAGATACCGTTCACTTCAAATTCAATGGCTCCGCGGGGCAGAGCTTCGGCGCCTTCAATACAAAAGGCGTAATGCTGGAGCTGGAAGGTGAGGCGAACGACTACTTCGGTAAAGGGCTGTCCGGCGCCAGGCTGGTGCTCTATCCGTCTACCGAAGCGGGTTTCAAGGCTGAAGAAAATATCATTGCCGGCAACGTGGCCCTTTACGGCGCTACTTCCGGTGAGGCATACATCCGCGGCAAGGCCGGCGAAAGGTTCTGCGTGCGGAACTCCGGCGCAACCGTAGTGGTGGAAGGCACCGGCGATCACGGTTGTGAGTACATGACCGGCGGCAAGGCGGTGATCCTCGGTGAAACGGGCCGCAACTTTGGTGCGGGCATGAGCGGCGGTATCGCCTTCGTGTACGATGTGAATGGCACCTTCTCCGGCCGTTGCAATAAAGATATGATCGATCTGGACCCGCTGGACGAGGAAGATGCAGCGCAACTGCAGGACCTGGTTACCAAACATCACGCCTATACGAACAGTACGGTGGCGAAGTTCATCCTGAAAGACTGGGAGAACCAGCTCCGTCACTTCGTGAAAGTATTCCCGAAAGAATACAAGGCGGCGCTGAAAGCGGCAGCGCAAAAAGGCGTGAAGAACAAGGTCTGACGCGGTTTTCATCATCGGTGCGCCGGACGGGCGCAGGCGATGAACGGTTTGATTCACTTTTAAAAAGCGTCCCCTCACGGGGCAAAGAGATATGGGTAAACCTACAGGATTTCTGGAATTTACAAGGGAGCTTCCCGGCAAGGCTGATCCGAAAGCGCGGATCAAACATTATAATGAATTCGTGGAACGCTTCCCGGAGCCGAAGCTGAACCAGCAGGCCGCGCGCTGCATGAACTGCGGCGTACCCTTCTGCCACAGCGGATGCCCCCTGGGCAATGTGATCCCGGAATTTAACGATGCCGTATACCGGAAGGACTGGCAGGAGGCGTATGATATTCTTACGTCCACCAACAACTTCCCCGAATTTACCGGCCGTATTTGTCCGGCCCCCTGCGAAAGCGCCTGCGTACTGGGCATCAACCAGCCGCCGGTAGCGATCGAGGAAATAGAAAAACATATCATCGAGATCGCATTTGATAAAGGACTGGCGAAAGCGAAAGTGCCGCGCGTACGCACCGGCAAGAAAGTGGCGGTGATCGGCTCCGGTCCCGCTGGACTGGCCGCGGCGGCGCAGCTGAACTACGCCGGCCATAACGTGACCGTGTTTGAGCGTGACGACAAGCCCGGCGGACTGCTCCGCTACGGCATCCCTGACTTCAAGCTGGAAAAATGGGTGATCGACCGCAGGATCACGTTGATGGAAGAAGAAGGAATTGTGTTCCAGTGCAATGCGAACGTAGGCGTGAACGTTAGTGTGAACGACCTTCTGCGTGAATACAACGCGGTTGTGCTGGCCGGCGGCTCCACGATCCCGCGTGATCTTACGATCCCCGGCCGTGAGCTGAAAGGCGTGCATTTTGCGATGGACTTCCTCAAGCAGCAGAACAAACGTGTCAGCAATTTAAAAGTAGAAGGAGAAGATATTATTGCCAAAGGCAAAAATGTGGTGGTGATCGGTGGCGGTGATACCGGTTCCGACTGTGTGGGCACTTCCAACCGTCATGGTGCGGTGAGCATCACGCAGCTGGAGCTGTTGCCGAAACCTCCGGGCGAACGTACGCCGTACATGCCCTGGCCCACTTATCCCATGGTGCTGAAAACTTCTTCTTCTCATGACGAAGGAGCCGACCGCCAGTGGGCGATTGCCACCAAGGCTTTTGTGGGTGATGATAAAGGCAACCTGAAAGGTTTGCTGCTGGTAGACCTGCAATGGACTTCCAGCGAAGACGGCCGGCCGGCGCGCTTTTCGGAGGTGCCGGGTTCTGAAAGGGAAGTTCCCTGCGAGCTGGCGTTCCTGGCCATGGGCTTCCTCCACCCGCAACATAAAGGTATGCTGGACGACCTGGGTGTGGAAACAGACGACCGCGGCAATGTGAAAGCGACCGAAAAGGCTTACCAGACTTCCATTCCGAAGGTGTTCACCGCCGGCGACATGCGCCGCGGCCAGTCTCTCGTGGTATGGGCGATCAGCGAAGGCCGGGAATGTGCAAGGAAGGTGGACGAGTTCCTGATGGGCAGCTCCCAGCTGGAAAGCAAGGACCATTCGGTGATGGCATTGTCCATTTAAAAAGATTTTTTCAAGATTTCTCATAAGCAGGTTTAGATTTTGTTGTAACCTTCAGCCGGGCCGGGTTTTTACCCGGCCTTTTGCTTTGGGTGATCCTCCAAAAACAAGCGGGCGGTAGATACCGGCCCGCCAAGATTCAAAATGTTAAACCCCACTTATGGAATCTATGCCTATGAATTACAGGAGCAATTTACTGGAAGTCCACACCCCGCGCGCTGTTCATTTTATTCATTTTTATGCCGGGTGTTAAGTCCCGCCCCGTCTTTACATGTACTTTATTTCTTAATTTTATACAACTAACCAAAACCTCATCCCATATGCGTTGGCAAGGACGCCGCGAAAGCGGTAACGTAGAAGATCGCCGCGGCGGTTCCCGTGGCGGGCTCATCGCTGGCGGCGGCATTGGCGGCATTGTTATAGCCCTGCTGATCTATTTCCTCGGCGGCGACCCCTCCCAGGTCATGAACATGCAGCAGTCCGGCCCCCAGCAGCAACTTTCCCCGGAGCAGCAGGCCGCTGAAGAAGAAGCCGCCAGTTTCGTGAAAGTGGTGCTCGCTGAAACAGAAGACGTGTGGAACAAGCTCTTTTCGGAAATGAACCAGCAATACCGGGAGCCAACGCTGGTGCTTTTTACCGGCCTCGTGGAATCCGCCTGCGGCAATGCCAGCAGCGCTTCCGGGCCGTTCTATTGTCCCGCCGACGAAAAGGTGTACATCGACCTTTCTTTTTACGACGAGCTGCAACACAAGCTCAATGCCCCGGGGGATTTCGCGATGGCCTATGTGATCGCGCATGAAGTGGGGCATCATATACAGAACATCCTCGGCATCTCTGAAAAAGTGCAGCACATGCGCGGCCGTGTAAGCCAGGCGGAATATAACAAGCTCTCCGTAAAACTGGAGCTGCAGGCGGATTTCCTCGCCGGCGTATGGGCGCATCACACGCAAAAACTGCAGAACATCATTGAGCCGGGCGATATAGAAGAAGCGCTGAACGCGGCCAATGCCATTGGTGACGACCGCCTGCAGAAACAGGCGCAGGGATATGTGGTGCCGGATGCATTCACGCACGGCACCTCACAACAACGCATGTACTGGTTCAAGAAAGGATTTGATACCGGCGATATACGCCAGGGTGATACATTTAACGAATTGCAATGATCACACATCTACCAATAAGGCTGACATGAAAAGACAACTCGTTTGGAAAGCTTTACATTACGAGATGATGGAATACTGTAACGTTGAAATAACGGATACAGACATACGAATTGACGGCACGATCGTCGGCTATGGGGAAGACACGCCTTTTTCCGTTACGTATGACATTATCACGGACCGGCTCTGGCAGGTGACTTCCCTCGAAATGGCCATCGAAAAATCGGGCGAAACTTCCTGGGTCTCGCTGCAGCGCGAGCCCGGCGAACACTGGACCCAAAGCGGCCACAGCCGCCCTGAATGGGAAGACTGCATCGACATCGATATTTCCCTCACCCCGCTCACCAACACCCTTCCCATCCGCCGCCTCTCCCAGGAGCTGCAGCAACGCCGGCAAATAGAAGTGCTCTACATCAACATCTTCAAGGGCGAGATCAAACCCGTCAAACAATGGTATACCCGCCTCGCGGACAACAAATACCTCTACGAAGGCGTGGCGAAAGACTTCAAAGCCGAGATCACGGTAGACGACGAGGGCCTGGTGAAAAACTATGAGGGGCTTTTCGTCCGGCTGAACAAGATCTAGTACGGATAATACTGCTTCAGCAGGTACCGGTACTTATCAGGCATGTGGTGCACAAATACATTCTCCCCGTCAAAAGGAAATTTTTGGTGGTAGGCTTCATCCGCCATCAGGATGATGGGCGTGCCGGCCGTCATGTAATTATTGCTGTGGGCGTATGCCGGTTGCTTTAACTGCGGCAGACCTTTAGAGGAGATCTTGTACACCGTGCCGCCGAGGTATTTCCGGAAGCGCCGCACAGATCGGTCGGTGGCGCGTGTCAGTTTGTTATATACCATGTTGCCGTACAGCCGCACAAAAAATTTCTGTTTCTTCAGGCCGTTTTTCAGATTGATGAAAGGGTTCACGGCGTTGAAATCTTTTACCGTCTGCAGCGACAGCGGGGTTTCCGGCACCCAGTCCGCGCTGTTCACCACACGGTATCCCCATCCATTGCGGGTGATCAGGTCGAAATCATATGCGTAATAAAGATTGCCGGGCTTCGGCGCGGCGCAGCAATATGTTTTGTACACAATATCTTCCGGCATGCCCGGCAGGTATTCAAGATAAGAACGTGTGAGAAAAGCGATCGCTCCGCCCTGGCTGTAACCGGTGATGATAAATTCCTTCACCCCCTCCGCATACAATTCCCGGATATGCGCCACAATATCCGGCGCCATAAAGCCAAGCGCCATCGTCCACCCCACATGCACGAACGCCGTTGCAGTATCCGCCGCCAGCTGATAATCAAAACGGGTGCTGTCATTCAGCTGCAGCGAACCTTTCGCGGGTATCATCGCCGAGTAGAAGTTCGCCAGCCAGCTTTCCAGCTTGCCAATGGTACCGCGGATCTGTATAACAGCCACCCCGTCCGACCGCTTCCACAGGAACCAGCGGTTGTAGAAGCCTACCTCGGGGCTGATGTAGAGCGGCGTATAATTTTCAGGATATTTTTTATTCGTGATGCTGTCTTCCTGCATGGGTAGCTGTATCAGCCCCATACATTCTTCAGGGTCAAATCCGGGTTGAAGGTGCTGCGCCTGCAATGGCAGATAGATGCAGGCCAGTAGTCCACATAGAAAGCTGCGCATGTTTTTTTTATAAAATAACAAAAAAGACGGGGCAATGTTGATAAGCCGTAAATTGCGGACATGTTAACGATCATTCAGGCAGGGGAAGAAAATATTCCGCAGATACAGGAGATCGCGCGGAACACCTGGCCGGAGACATTCAGGGACATTCTTTCACCGGAGCAGATCCGCTATATGCTGCAGATGATGTACGATGACGCTTCTTTGCGGCGGCAGATGCGCAGCGGACATGTATTCCTGCTCGCGGAGTCAGGCGGCTTTGCTTCGTATGAACTGAACTACCAGGGAAAAGCGGTGTGCAAGCTGCACAAGATCTACATCCTCCCTTCGATGCAGGGCAAAAGCGTGGGCAAAGCGCTGCTCACGGAAGTGGCGCGCATCGCAAAGGAAGCGGGCATGCAACAGGTATGGCTCAACGTAAACCGCCATAACAAAGCCACCGGATTTTATGAGCGGTTCGGCTTCAGAAAAACCGGGGAAGAAGACATCGATATCGGCAACGGATATTTTATGAACGATACTATCATGCAAATGGATCTATGAAACCACTACTCTACCTACTTTCCATCATCTCCCTGTTCCTCTTTTCCTCCTGCGCGCGCAAGATCACTGAAAGCGGCAAAGCTTCATATTATGCGGACAAGTTCCAGGGCCGCAGAACGGCCAGCGGGGAAATCTTCCGGCAGCGCCGGATGACCGCGGCGCACAAAACCCTGCCTTTCGGCACGAAGGTGCGGGTCACCAATCTTTCCAACGGCCGCAGCATCAAAGTGCGGATCAACGACCGCGGGCCTTTTGTGGCTGGCCGGATCATCGACCTTTCCAAAAAAGCGGCCCGCAAGCTCGGCATGCTGAATGACGGCGTGGTGAACGTGAAAGTCCGCTACAAAAAATGATATCCGTTTAACAAATTTTCGTCATATATTCGGGGTAATTGATGTGTTCTATGTATGGATACCTGGTTTTCCCTGCCTACCGTCTCCGACGAACGCCCTATTATGACCAACTTGCCTGCGTACCCGGATTTTACGGTAACCCTTAGCGGAGATGACTGGCGGCAGGCCGAGTTTATCAACATCGACAAGCTGTGCACCGTCGGTGAAGAAATGGACGAGATCAAAGACATCCGCATCAACCACAGCAAAAGCACTGCTGATGGATTGCGCTCCTTTCTCCGTTTGCACGTCCGGCGCCGGATCGGCGCGGCGGAGCTTTTCATTCCGCTTTTCGAGCTGAAAGCCCTGCTCCGCAGTCACACCGTAGGCAGCATCGCTTTTGAGTCCCATCCCGGTTTTGTTAAAAACGGTTTTGCATTATCCACACCTTTCGGGTTTTACTATGGACTGGAGGAAAATGGCGTGGTCAAATCCCTCGCGCTGCACAACGGTCACGAAACGGCGGAAAGGGATATACGCCGGATCATGTGGAGCTACCACCTGCTCTTCGTGCAATGGTGCCATTGCAACATCCACACGCCCTGAGCCATCCGATTGTCAATTTTCCGACGCGGCCATTGACAGTGTGCCGGAAGTGCTTTTACTTACAGGTATGAAAAATCGCTGCTACTCTTTTCTGCTGCTGGGGTTCCTGGCGGCGGGACATTATGTGAAGGCCCAGGTAACGCTCCCCGGTTTTACGGCCTACGCCGTTCCCGAAGAAAAAGGTGTGGATATCTCCGCGCGTCAGGGCGTTGTGCGGTGGACAGACAGTACCAACGCCGTTCATTTTTATTTTCATGCCGCCAGCACAGGTACGCTCAAAGTCACGCTGCAAGCCAAAAGCGACGCGCCTTCGCGGATCAAAGTGCAGCTCAATGGCGTGGAAAAAATTGTGCGTATTAACGGTTCCGACTACACGAAAATTCCTGTTTTACAAACAAAGATCAAAAAGCCGGGCTTTTACACCATTACCCTCAAGGGTGTGGAAAAGCAGGGGAATGTGTATGCGGATGTGCAGGGCGTTACACTGGAAGGCCCTGCCACAAAGGATATCCAGTTCAACCCCAAAAGCTGGCGCCGCTCCGCGTCTGTGCACCTGAATTACCCGGTAGCCAAAGACACGCCCGTGGAGTGGTTCTATGGCGAGATCAAAGTGCCGCAGGGTGAGGACAAGACCGGCACATACTTCATGTCATGCGGCTGGCACCGCGGGTACTTCGGCATGCAGGTGAATGGCCCAGATGAAAGGCGGATCATTTTTTCCGTGTGGGATGCGGGCAAGGAGCCGGATGATCGCGCGAAGGTGCGGTATGAGGACCAGGTGACGCTGCTCGCGAAGGGGGACAGCGTGATCGCGCATGGATTCGGCGGTGAGGGTACCGGTGGGCACAGCCACTGGGTGTACAACTGGAAGGCCGGCGAAACGTACCGCTTCCTGATGCATGCGGTGCCTTCGGGGGCTACCACGCAGTACACCGCGTATTTCTATGTGCCGGAACACCGCGAGTGGAAGCTCATCGCGAGTTTCCGCGCGCCGAAGGATGGCCGGTACATGCGCGGGCTATATTCTTTCCTTGAAAATTTCAGCTTTGAAAACGGGTATTTGCACCGCAAAGGATTTTTCGGCAATCACTGGATCAAAACCCCTTCCGGCGAATGGATCGAGCTAACGAAAGCGCGTTTTACGAATGACGCCACGGCGCGCGCGAAAGACCGGCTGGATTTCGGCGGTGGCGCGGAGGACGGATGGTTCTATTTGTGGACGGCGGGTTTCATGCCGGCGGATGCGAAGCTGGGGGATGTTTTTGAGCGTCCGGCGGGGGGCAGGCATCCTGAAATTGAGTTGCCGAAGTTTTGACGGTTTGTGTTGCTGCTGCCGCCAAAGATGCATGCCGGTCTTGACCTGACGTTTGTTGCATTTTTATGGAGCGAACATTTTATTGCTGCCCGGCCGCCGTTGTGTCACTCACTTCAGCGGCTGGTTGCTATTTCAGCGTTTTGCAGCGTTTGTACAAAAGCCAATACGTCCCGTTGCTCGGCATCGTTCAAATGCTGGAAATGATGCATGTTGCCGGTGGAATTTCTGATGGCGGACGCCGGAATAATTTTGTGATCCTCCCCTTTCGCGAATGGTGTTTCACCATTGAACAAGGGCACGAAATGACAAGTCCCGCATTTTGCTTTTCCCATAAAAAGATTGAAGCCGTTCACTTCCCGCGCGTCCATCCGGCTGTCATCCCCCCGCATAAACTGATCAAACCGGCTGTTCATCCCCCATTCTTCGCCGGACAAATTGAATGCTCCTTTTGCAAACACGTTGGATGCTGCCGGATCTAAAAAGTGATCCGCCGTTGCATACGGTATCTTCAGCGCTTCGCGGGCCAGCTTGATCTGGATGGCAAGCGGGTTCAGATAATCCCGGATAAAATCCATCCGTGAAAACGTTTGTCCCGATGACGTATCCAATATCCGGTCCGCTTCCACGAACAATGCCAGCGTACGGTCCGCCAGGTCCGGGTTACGTTTTTCCAGTTTTTCCTTATAAAAAAGCCAGACGGCTTTTATCCCCGCCAGGGAATATTTTGTTTCCGTGATGCTTTCCCCGGCAACGGGCGAATCAACGCCGCTGATGCCGAAAGCCAGTATCCGCGCGATTTCCAGCCGCATCGCATCAAAGAGTTCCGCATCGCCGGTTTCCAGCGAATCTATATTTCTTTGCAGCAGCCGGGTGCCGGAGATCAGCTGCAGCACGGCTTTGCGGAGATTCGCCGTGTCCTGCTCCGCGATGCGGGGGAACAACATTTTTTCGATCCCGGGATCGTTCAGCATCATGGATCCGGAAGGATGAAAATGTGTGGCGAGCAGTTCCAGCCGCTTGTAAGCGAACCTTGCTTCGAGAAACTGCTGCTGAATCTCGGGCTGGCTGTCCTGCTGCTCCACCGCCTCCAATAGAAGTCCCGCTTCTTTGTCGAGCTGCTTCGCCTGCAGATAATACCATTGCAACACATGCTTCACTTCAGGCGGCAACTGCCGCGCCCGCTGGCCGGTGATCACGGAAATGAGTGTGGTGGCTATCGCAGCCAGGAAGAAGATACCTGCGCGCATACATCGGATTTTTAGTTGGTCCTCCCCGCTTACCGGAGAGGACCTGATGACACTTCCAGGGGTTAAAATATACTATGATCGCTTTATCCTGTGTTAAAGCTACGCGGGGCATGTTACGCCCTTGTTACGGGAATTTTAACTTAATAAGAAGTATTTTAGCAGTATCTAAAATGCACCCGTTATGGCTAAACGTGGACTGTTGCCCATTCCTGATCTCATCAATCCGTTTAAAGTAAAGAAGAAACGGCTGATGAATTTTAACCCCGTAACGGCGGCCAGCTCACGCAAGCCGGTGGAGCACGTGAGGATCACGGTTTTTGAATACGATGCGCAAACGGTGCGGGAAGAGGTGATGGACCGGGTGGAAGACTGCTTCCGTTTTTCAAAAGGCGATTGCGTGAAATGGATCAATGTAGATGGCGTCCGCCGGCAGGAAGTGGAGGCGATCTGCCGGGAGTTCAATATTCACTACCTGCTGATGGAAGACATCATGAGCGAAGGCCAGCGAGCGAAAATGGACGAGATCGGCGAGAGCCTTTTTTGTTTGTTGCCGATGATGACCTTCCGGCCGGAAAGCGCGTCGGTGGACCAGGAGCAGGTGAGCCTGCTGCTGAAAGGTAATGTGGTGATCTCTTTCCAGGACGATCCGGGCCGCGACGTTTTCAACCCTATCCGGGAAAGGCTGCGCAGCAACGGCACCAAACTCCGGAACTCCGGCGCGGACTATCTGCTTTATGCATTGCTCGATGAAATCGTTGATAATTATTTCATGGTGATGGATGGCCTTGGCGAACGGATAGAAGTGCTGGAAGATATCATCCCCCGTCAACCTAACAACCGAACACTCGCCCGCATCAACTATCTGCGGAAAGAGATACTGTTGTTCAAACGCGGCATTGCGCCGGTGCGGGAGCTAACGAACGGTTTGTTGAAATCGGAGAACAACCTCATCGAAGAAAGTACGCGGAAATATTTCAAAGACGTGTACGATCATATTGTGCAGGCGAACGACCTCGCGGAAAATTACCGGGACATGGTGATGAACCTGCAGGAATTATATCATGCGCAGATGTCGCAGAAACTGAACGAGGTGATGAAGGTACTGGCCGTGGTGACAACGCTGCTCGCGCCGCTCACGGTGATCACCGGCATCTATGGGATGAACTTCGAACGGATGCCGGAACTAAGGAATCCTAACGGTTATTTTATTGTGCTCGGGGTGATGCTGTTCATCTTTGTGAGCATGATCATCATTTTCCGGAAGCGCGGCTGGTTTTAAACACCGGCACGGTGGAGCAGGGCTCCCCATACATAATGCTCTTCACTACGGGGCGAAGCAACCGGGTCACTTCCACGTAAGCTGCTTCGGTGACGGTTTTATCTCCACATCCTTTTATCACCACCCGCCCGTCCCGGTACTGCTCCGGATCAATGGCCGCGAGGTTTTTCAGGAAAAGCGTTTTGTGCACAAATTCCTCATCCCCGAAAGCATAAAATGCCGCCACGGGCTCCAAGTAACTTGCTACGAGCATGTAAGCCCAGATCGGCACGATCGCATCGGCGGTACAAACTATCGCAACATTCTTTCCACGGTATTTTTCCCAGTCCAGCTCCTGCAATCCCGCCCGGAACTCCTTTTCTTTCAGGATCAGTTCCATGAACAGGTGATCCTTCAGGTCGAACACGGCGGTTTCGCCCTGCGGGTAGAATTTTTCCAGGTCTATCGTTGTCAGCGCGCTTTGCGCTACTTTATTGACAATTTCTTCCATACTGCAAAATTACGGAATTTGGCGGGGTCGTGCGCCGGCGGTTGTGTGGCGGGAATGTCATAATTCAGGATAGTGATGTCGCGGAGATTTGGCGGGTTGACGAGCAGGAGGCGAAGCGGGTTGTGTGGCAGGAGTGATAATTCAGGATGGTGATGGGTGGGGCGGTATTATCGCCGTTCTCACTGTGACAAAAAAAGGCCGGGATTAATGCCCCGGCCTTTCAGACTATATTTTTCCTGTTAAAATCAGTTTGCTGTGAAGAAAGACGCACGGTCATCCTTAACGTCGCTCTTCTTTTTCAGCGCTTCAAACAGCTGGTTGTCCGTCAGCTGGCGGAGGTTCTGTTCGTAGGCTGTGCGTTGCTGCTCATAATCGAGCGGGGACTGGCCGGAAGGAACGTAGGTGTTCACTTTCAGCACGTACACACCACCATTACCCTGGATCGGAGCGGTAGCTTTAGCGGTACCCCATGCTTTGTTAAAAGCGGCGCCGCTTACGCGGGGCTCGAAGCCGAGGGACGGAATGAAGGGCGTGGCAAAGCTGATAGCGTCAACCGTCAGCACCGGCTGATTGGTTGCGCTGGCGGCAGCTTCTATTGTGGCAGGCGATTTCATTTTTGCAATGATCTGATCTGCTTTTTTGTTTTTCTTCACTTCCGCTTCTACCTGCGGGCGAACTTCTTCCAGCGGTGCGGTGCCGGCTTCACGTGCGCTGGTCAGCACGGCTACTACAAATTTATCTTCCAGTGTGAACACAGGGCTTATTTCTCCTTTGTCTGCTTTGTAAGCCCAGCTTACGATTTCGCGGGAGCTGCCGAGGCCCGGGATTACGAAGTCCATCGCGCCGAGGTTCTGCTGGCGTTTATCCAGACCTTGTTCCTGTACTGTTTTTTCAAATGTTTTCCAGTCGCGGTTCTTTGAAGCGAAGTCATTGGCAAGCGCCAGCGCTTCGCTGCTGGTGGTGGAGCTGGCGTCCACACGCTTGGCGAGGTAAGCGATCTTCAGCGCGGGTCCGAAGTTCTTCTGCTCGGTGATCTTCACCACTGCGTAACCGATCGGCATTTTCACCACTTTCAGCGCACCGCTGTTACCTTCAAAAGCAAAGTCTTTTACGGCTTGCAGTTCATTGGCAAAATATCCGTTCGGGGTGAGGGTGTATTCGCCGCCGTTCTGTTTGCTGTTCGGATCATCGGAGAACGTTGCTGCGAGTGCTGCAAAATCGCCACCGCCGCGGATCACAGATTCGAGGCTGTCCGCGCGTTTTTTCGCGAGGGAGTCAGACAGGCCGGGCTGGATGGCCACCAGTATCTGGCGGATCTTCACCGTGTCGGGCAATGTTTTTCGGTCGATCACTTTTGCGTATACCAGCAGGTTGTTGTCCTGGTAAGGGCCATATATTTTTCCCGCCGGCAGGTCGATGATGGAATCTTTTGCAGGCACCTGAATGGAATTGCGCGGAGCGTAACCATCATAATAAGGAAGCTCGGAATTGAGTTTGATAAATCCGGCAACGTCGGGCGTGGTATCCAGTTCAGCTTTCAGCTTTTCAAATTCTGTGAGCGCCAGCGCGGAATCCGCGGCGGAAGCCAGTGCGTTGAAAGCTACATATTCTACTCTGCGGTTTTCTTTTACTTCGAAGAGCGCTTTGTGGTCTTGTATATATTTATTCAGTTCAGCATCGGTTACTTTGATGGTGCTGTCCGCGATAGAAGCGTAAGGCACCTGCACGTAGCTGATGTTGGCATTTTCTGCTGTGCTCTGCTGTTCCATTTGCGCGAGCCACTTGGGGTAATAGATACCCTGGTGCACGAGCGTGATATATTTTTGATTCTTCTGGTATTCAGTGATCATCTGGTCAAATGCGAGGAGCTGCTGGCTCATCTGGCCGGTAGGGTCCTGCTTAACCTGTTCGGCTACACGCTGTAATACGGAGCGGTCGAATTGTCCGGTCTGGGGATCGGCGAAATACTGGAGAACCAAGGGGTGGGGGTTCTTACCATAGATCTGGTCGGTCACTTCAGCCTGGGTTACTTCTATGCCCAGCTCTTCATACTGCGCCTGCATTATCTTTTCACGGAGGAACTGGTCCCATGCCTGTTCACGGATATATTGTTGTGTCTGGTCATCCAGGCTGGCGCCCGGCATTTGCTGGCGCATTCTTTCCTGCATGTTCTCGATACGTTGCTGATACTCGCGGTAGTCCAGCTCTTCTCCATTTACCTTACCTACTTTGGTAGATTGATTGAACATTGAGTTTCTACCGAAAAAAACATCCTGCAGCAAAAAGCTCACAATAGCCAGGCATATCAATACGATAATGACAACGGCATATTTGTCCCTGATTTTCTGAATAACTGACATATAATATATAGTCTAAATTTTAGAGGTAGCAAAAATAGAATAAAATAGTTGTAACTGCAAAATAGGTTTTTAAGCCCGGAAAGTCAATACAGCAAAGGATTTGAGCGGTATTTCGGGAGGGTCGTTTTTTGGCTTGATTCACACATTATCCACATTTTGTTTTTATTTAATACACAGGTACCGGTTGTTAAAGATCCGTTGATTTGCCCGCGATCACTGGGTCTGCGGGTGGCGGGCAACGTGGAATGCTGCGCCGGTTATCCACAAAATAAGCATATACTGTATATAATCCACAGAAATTTGTGAATTATCCCGCCAAAAATCTTAAAAATCCGGCCGGGGAAAAATTTCAGAAAAGTGGGTCTGTTTTTCCACAGTTTATGTTAACAACCATGGGGTTAAGCGCATTTTATGTGGGTAAACAGCCGTTGGGAAGTAGGTAAAACTAAATTTGTTTTTCTGCGGCGGATTAATTCCGGATTTACCGACGTGCATAACTCCCCTGTTTTAACATTTTCTTAATACCGGACGCGCTGAAAAGTTGTACACGAAAAATCTTGTCAACACTGTGGATAAAGCAGCGCAAATTCAATAGTGGCGGGAAATCAGCCTGTTAATTTCATGTGGATAGTGCCGGAAAAAAATATAACAAGTACATTTGTATATGGTAGTGAATGGGAGTTACCCCCATATTCACACCCCTAATAGTAGTGGGCTTTTTCTTCTTTTTAAAAAGAAAATTAATTCTATAATTATGATTACGGCATTAACGGAAGCGAAAAAAAATTTACAGAAAAAAGGATTCCTGGACATAGAGGTGGATGTTCAGCTGGATCTTTTCGCGGAGATCGACCGGTTGAAGAAAGAAAAAAATGCAATCATCCTGGCGCATTATTACCAGGAACCGGATATACAGGACGTGGCGGACTATATTGGGGACAGCCTCGGGCTTAGCCAGCAGGCCGCTAAAACGGACGCTGACATTATCGTATTTGCCGGCGTTCACTTCATGGCGGAAACGGCAAAGATCCTCAGCCCGCAGAAAAAGGTGCTCCTCCCTGACCTGAAGGCAGGATGCTCACTGGCAGACAGCGCTCCGCCGGAGCTGTTCAGGAAGTTCCGTGAAAAATATCCGGATCACATCGTGATCTCCTATATTAATTGTTCCGCGGGCATCAAGGCGCTCAGCGATATTATTTGTACCAGCTCCAATGCGGAAAAGATCATTGAAAGTGTTCCGAAGGACCAGCCGATCATTTTTGCGCCGGACCGGAACCTGGGATCTTATCTGATCAAGAAAACGGGTCGTGATATGGTATTGTGGAACGGCGCCTGCATGGTGCACGAGATTTTCAGCCTGGAAAAGATCACGCGGTTGAAAGTGCGGCACCCGAAGGCAAAGATCATTGCGCATCCGGAATGTGAAGCTGCTGTTCTGGCGATTGCTGATTTCATTGGTTCTACAACGGGACTGCTGAAATATACACAGCGGGACGATGCGCAGGAATATATCGTGGTGACGGAAACCGGCATTCTTCACCAGATGCAAAAGGAAAATCCGCAGAAGACTTTCATCCCGGCGCCGCCGAACAATGCCTGTGCATGTAATGATTGTCCGCATATGAAATTGAACACGCTGGAGAAATTATACCTGTGCATGGAGTACGAGGAGCCGGAGATCACGATGGACGAGGAGCTTCGGATCGCTGCGAAGAAGCCGATCGATCGCATGCTGGATATCAGTGCGAAGGCGGGGTTGTAGGAAGTTTTTTGAATGATTATAGAGCTGTCAGTTTTTGGCGGCTTTTTTTGTGATGTGTAGGTTTATTTTTTTGATACTATATATTATTTTGATATTCATATTATTAATTCAATTTTGTGGTTTTTTGAGCGGGAAATTGGATGAGAAATTGCGGGTAATATGGGGGAATTAATCATAGATGGCTTTTTATCTGGCATTAGTCATAGGATGGATATAGGGGAGCTAGGTATTTTATTTCGGGTATTTTTTGAAGGATGTTTTCTCCTGATGTTAGAGGATGCTCCCATGTGCCACTGAATCTTGAAGGTAAAAAAAGAAGGATGCCTTTCCCGGACATCCTTCTTAAAATATCTTACAGTTTTCAATTTACACTGCGAGAATTTCTTCTACCCAGATATGATCTGCTTCTGTCTTCCTGAGTGATAAATTATATCCTGCTACAATGATGCAGATGGGGTCACCGAGCGGAGCTATTTTTTCAACCTTTACCGTTTCTCCGGGAACACATCCCATTTCCATCAATTTGATATGAAGGTCGCTTTTTTCAAATTCCCGGATCACTGCACTTTTTCCGATCATGAGGGATGATAATTTGATCATATTATTTTGTTGAGCGAGTTAAAACCAATCTGTGACGAGGGCCTCAGTAATTACAGCGCAAAGGTATCGCACAAACGTCAATATGCAAAAAATGAAGCGGCAGTATCCAACTTTTCACTATAATTTTACAATATGATTTATTTTTCTGCGCATGAAGTAAAGGTGGGTCTGAAAGAGAGAACCAGGCTCAAAGAATTTATCCGGGAGTTGTTCAAGAGAGAAGAACAGGGATTGGTCCGTTTGCAGTATGTGTTCTGTACAGATGAGTATCTGCTCCAGATCAATCAGCAGTTTTTGAATCATGATACGTATACGGACATTGTGACTTTTGAGTTGTCACCAGACCCGGAAGTAACAGAGGGTGAGATTTACATCAGCATAGACAGAGTAAAGGAGAACGCCGAACAATACGAGGTAACGGAGAATTATGAATTGCACCGGGTGATGTTTCATGGGGCCTTGCATCTTTGTGGTTATAGGGATAAGACAAAGAAGGAAATTGAATTGATGCGGCAAAAGGAGGATGAGTATTTGAGATTGTATTTCGATAAGTAGCTTTATAGATGTTCCACGTGGAACATTTCTTTTTAGATGCCGGTCGTTAGTGCCCGGCTTTTTTTCTTTTGAGAAGTTACAATTATATCTGGTACTCCACAGGTCATCGTTGCCATCGCCTAAGTCAAGTACGATCATTTCATCGATTTCGATGAATGTCATCGTCTGTAATATCAATTTCAAATATAGCTTCGCGCAGGCTGGATGGAATCGTTCCGGTTTCGGTTGCCGGATACGTATAGTCGGCACTGGAAGGTCTACCTACCTTAATGCAATATTTTAAAACTTCCGTATCAAAGGATATGGATATTTTATGGGGGATGTCTTGAACCCCATCTTTTTGAACTATTGGATTAGAAGATGAATGTATTCTATCATATTGCTATCATTAGATCAACTGAGATATTGTAGTTAAATGGATTTACTGTTGGATGTTGCATTCTTCCGGAAAGGACGTATCCCCGTTTCATTGTTTGTTTATGGCCGTTTCTCTAAGAACAAGAGAATGTGTTGTTTTGGTTGGGATGAAATCTTGGATGAATTTTGCATAGGTGGTGGAGTAGAGAATATTCCTGATATCTTTCAGCTCTCTTTATGTTATAGCCCGAATAGTTATTGGCTTCTAAACGAAATGTTATATAACACCTAACCAATGTTCCACGTGGAACATCCCCTTCCCCCTGCAGTTTTTGCACCTTCGCATCAATGTTTATATGTAACTTTGCATCTCAAATTTCGAATATGTTCCCATCTTACGATGTTATTGTTGTCGGGGCCGGCCATGCCGGATGTGAAGCTGCCGCCGCTGCCGCAAATATGGGTTCCCGCGTATTGCTGGTCACAATGAATATGCAGACCATCGCCCAGATGAGCTGTAATCCCGCCATGGGAGGTATTGCAAAAGGGCAGATTGTACGGGAGATCGATGCGCTCGGGGGATATTCTGGTATCGTAACAGACCAGTCCATGATCCAGTTCAGGATGTTGAACCGGAGTAAAGGTCCCGCTATGTGGAGCCCGCGCACCCAGAATGACCGTATGCTATTCGCTGCCAAGTGGAGAGAGGCATTGGAGAATACTTCGGGGGTAGACTTTTATCAGGACATGGTAAAGGGACTCCTCATTAAAAACGGGGTTTGTCAGGGTGTGATCACCGGCCTCGGCCATGAAATCCAGGCAAAAGCGGTGGTGCTTACTAATGGAACTTTCCTGAATGGGGTGATCCATATCGGGGATAAACAGTTTGGAGGAGGCCGCGTAGCAGAGAAAGCTGCCACCGGCATTACGGAACAACTGGTGTCCCTCGGCTTTGAAAGTGACCGCCTCAAGACGGGAACACCTCCCCGCATCGATGGAAGAAGTCTTGATTATTCCAAAATGGAAGAGCAAAAAGGGGATGACGAGATCGTTGGGTTCTCCTATATGGACGTAGAGAAGATAAAACCTGAACAACAAAGAAGCTGTCATATTACATATACCAGCGAGCAGGTACATGACATCCTGCGTACGGGATTCGACAGGTCCCCCATGTTCCAGGGAAGAATTCAGGGCGTAGGCCCAAGGTATTGTCCGAGTATTGAAGACAAGATCAATCGTTTTGCGGAAAGGGAACGCCATCAGTTATTCGTAGAACCGGAAGGTTGGAATACGGTGGAAATCTATGTGAACGGGTTTTCTACTTCCCTGCCGGAAGATGTGCAGCAAAAAGCCCTTCGCCTGGTACCCGGATTCGAGAACGCAAGAATGTTCCGGCCGGGATATGCCATCGAATATGATTACTTCCCCCCTACCCAATTGCAGTTTTCACTCGAAACAAAACACGTATCAAACCTCTTTTTTGCAGGGCAGATCAATGGAACTACAGGTTATGAAGAGGCGGCTTGCCAGGGTTTGATGGCGGGTATCAACGCTCACCTCAAGGTAAAAGAGCAGGAACCGCTCGTGCTGAAACGCAGCGAAGCGTATATTGGTGTGCTGATAGACGACCTTATCAATAAAGGTACGGATGAGCCGTATCGCATGTTCACTTCCCGTGCTGAGTTCAGAACCTTGCTCCGGCAGGATAATGCAGACCTCCGTTTAACAGAAAGAAGCTATAAACTGGGGCTTGCTACAGAAGAGAGAATGCAAAAAACAAGGGACAAGCTGGCGGGTGTGGACCAGGTGAAATCTATTTTGAAAGAGCTTCCCCTCGAGCCGGAAGAAACAAATGCCTGGCTGAATGAAAATAATTCCGCCCCGCTGACACAAAAACAACGCGCGCACCAGGTATTGCTTCGCCCGGGATTGGATATCATGTCCATGAAAAACAGTCTGCCTAAAGTGGCTGATGCATTAAAGGATTTCGGGCGCGAAGTATTGGAACAGGTAGAGATCCAGGTGAAATATGATGTGTATATCGAAAAGGAAAATGAACTGGTAAAAAGAATGAGCCAGCTGGAAGATCTGGTGATACCGGATGCTTTTGATTACACGAAGCTGGTTTCACTTTCCAACGAAGCCCGGCAGAAATTCACGAGAATCAAACCACGAACATTGGGACAAGCCAGCAGGATCAGCGGCGTAAATCCAAGTGATGTACAAATTCTCATGGTTTATATGGGAAGGTAAAAGTTTCAGCGAATCAAATCGATATAAAGGCATCCATACGGATGCTTTTTTTATGAAAACGCATAAAATATTGATTTTCAGTTAAAAAAGTCGGCTTAATATGCACCCCTAAATTTCGACGATCGGCGCCTGGGTAAAGTAGTAATATCAAAAACGGGTAAATTGCGGAATATCGCCTGAAAATGCGATTTTTGTGAAAGATGGGCAATCAGTCAAAAATTTGAGCAAAAAACTGATGTTTTCCGGTCATGTAAGGCAACCCCTTTATTCTCCCGATCGTAAGAAGAAACATAAACGTATACGTTAAGGTAGTTCAGACAGTGCAGGACATATCCGACATCATTGATGGCTGCAGGCAATGGAACCGTAGCAGCCAGGAAGCACTTTACCGGCAATTCTTTGGATATGCCATGGCTATCTGTTTGCGTTACTCCAGCAACAAACAGGAAGCCATAGAAATACTGAATGACGGCTTCCTGAAAATTTTTAACCACATCGATTCTTACGATACCGCCCGGCCTTTCAAGAGCTGGTTAAGCAAGATCATGGCCAACACCGCCATCGATCATCTAAGGAGCAAGAAAAAGATTTCTTTTTCAGACGATATCACCCAGGCCTATGATCTCGGCGTAACGGATGAAGCAGCAATGGACAAACTTTCTTACGATGAAATTCTCCTGTTAGTGCAAAGCCTGCCTCCTGCTTATAAGACAGTTTTCAATTTATATGTCATGGAAGGATTTCAACACCAGGAAATCGCCGGCATGCTCGGCATTTCTGAAGGTACTTCCAAGTCCAACTTGTTCAAGGCAAAGAGAATATTGAAAGAGAAGATAGAAGAACGATCATCATTTAATAATTATCCCGACACCGACAAGATCGGTGCAACTATGCAAAAATGAGCGAACAGTTTGAAAATAGTATCCGTAAAAAGCTGCAGGACGCAGAACTACCATTTGATCCCGATGCCTGGGAACAAATGAAAAAACGGCTGGACGATTCCGGCCGACGCCGTCCCGCATTTTTCTGGTGGATGCTTTCCGGTTTACTGGTAATTGTTGCGGCCGGAGGGCTTTGGTGGTGGAGCCGGCCATCTGATCAGGCGGTAACTGAACAACGTATGGCCGTTGCCGATAGTCTGCCCGCAGCTTCAGAAAATAATTCATCGCCAGCCGGTTCTGTAAATAGCACTGTGAAAATCGACAGCCCCCAACGGACAGGGAATAAAAACTCCCCTGCCGCGCAACAGATACAACAGATTGGCCGGCAGGCGCCAGTCACTCATCAACAGACATCGCCTGCACACACATCTGCGCCTGACGGCCAGCCGAACCGATCAGTTATATCTTCGGATAATGCCTATGTGTCACAGGATAAGCCAACGTCAAACAATGCAGCTTCATCATTAAGTTCCGGCAATACTGATCCCGGTACAACTACCGCAGCAGCAACACCGTCGCCAACGCCGCTGTTACCTTCTCCCGCCGTCGTTCCCTCGGACAGTATATCCACATCTCCCGCTCCGCAACAGGAAGATCTTCCGGCGAAGAAAAAAAGAAAAGGTTTTGAAGGCGGCATCACTATTGGTCCGGATGTGAATATTGCATCTTCCATGAAAATGGGCAGGATCGGTTTGGGAGCAGGCATCATCCTGCGATATCATTTTAATGACAGGTGGAGCGTGCAGACCGGCGCTATTCTTTCCAAAAAACGCTATGGCGCAACACCGGATGACTATCACTTCGATTACCCCGTCACGTATACAAAGATCGATGCGGATTGCAATGTGCTGGATGTTCCGCTGAATGTCAGCTACACTTTCCTGGAAAAAAAGCGTAACAGGTGGAGTGCAGTGGCCGGCGCATCTTCCTATTTCATGCTCAATGAAAAATATGATTATTTCTATGCGAACGGCACCAAGCGCTCACATGCATACAAAAATCAGAACCAGCACTATTTCTCCGTGCTGAACCTCGGTGTGAATTGGGAAAGGCAGACAGGAAGCAGACTGAAGTGGTCGCTGCAGCCATATGTGAAAGTGCCGCTCGGCGGCGTTGGACAAGGGAAGGTGAAACTTTACTCGGCAGGTCTTGCCCTGCAGGTAACGATGGGTAAAAGATAATCAGCGGGATTTTTTTTCTCTTAGCGATTTATAAACCCGGATAGCGATCATCAGCACCACCGCGAAAATAATCAGTCCTACCAGCGCCCAGATCATGCTGAGCATGCTTTTCAGCACAACGAGGAAAACGATGGCAACGAGAAAAAGCGTGGCTACTTCATTCCATACTCTTAACTGCGTGGACGTATAACGGAACACCCCTTTCTGCAACCCTTTGTGGATACTGTGCAGGAAGAAATGATAGATGTACAGTCCAAATACGAATGCCAGCTTTGCCCACATCCATCCGGGAACAGATCCATACAATATCAACATCCACGGTCCGAAGATCAGGGTGAGGACGGCGGAGGGCCAGGTGATGCCGAACCATAACCGTTTCATCATGATCCGGAACTGCTCCTGGAGAATACTGCGGCGGGGCTCCTCTTCGGCCTGTGCTTCCGTGTGATATACAAAAAGGCGCACGATGTAAAACAACCCGGCGAACCAGGTAACGATAAAGATGATATGCAGCGCCTTGATGTAGAAGTAATACATGTCGTGCAAATTACGGAATTCAGGCGGATGCGGGCCTGCGTTTTGTCAGTATCCTGTGCAGTTGCCAGTGGATAACTATGCCGGCAAGGAAATTCGCCACACTCCAGAAAGTCATCCACCCGTTTTCCAGGTAGAACCCCGCGCCGAAGAACCAGCTAATGAAATACACGTGGAACCATCCCGGCACCAGCCAGGTGACCAGTGGCAGTGCAGGCGGCGATAGCGATGGTTTCCTTTTTCGCAAGCCAATGATAGCGATCCCTGCAAACAACACCAGTACGGCAATGAACCGGTGTGTGCTGGTAACGCCAAAGATCCTCAGCCAGTCAGACAACGGGAACAGCGAAATATACAAGGCCACCTGCGAAAGCAAAATGGATAATAAAGGCGTAAGAATGCGCCAGGCCGTATGTTTCGCCAGTGGGGTTCTTTCCAGCAGCCGCGCAAAAGTTGAATAGAAAAATACCACCAGCAGCCATCCATAAAAGTTGCCATAGGGAATGCCGAACCATCCACCGGTCAACGAAAACTCAACACCCGCGCGGTTTTCCCAGTCCCAGTGCCACATATGCAAACGATAAGCCACCACGTCCATGCTCAGATCGATATTAATGGCCAGGAGACTGTCGATCGCCGCCGCGGCCCAAAGCGGCACACCCAGCACATCGGTGATCAGTCTTGCCGTATACATGATCACCGCCCAACCCATACCGATGCACAACGGAATATCATTTGGCGGCACGCCGAGCATCGCCCAGAATTTTCCGTAGACATATCCCGCGCTGGTAGCCACGTTCACGTATTCCAGCAGCAGGCCGAAGCCCAGCCCGCCGAGCAGGTAAGCCACACTGCCCGCCCCGCGCTTCCAGGCATGCACACAGCAAAGAGTGAATAACACATACATGCAAAGCTCCGTCAGTGGAAAACAGAATCCGGGAGCGGGACCATAGGGCATTCCGGCGAAGGGGCGCATAATTTTACAATTGTTCTTTATCGATGAATGAAGTTTTGCGGCTGTCTTTGGACGTGATGTACACCAGCAGCGAAACAAAGATACATGCAGTTACGTACCAGTAATAGAAAGGTTCATGGCCCGCGTTCTTGAAGTACAGTGCGAGATATTCCGCTGTTCCTCCGAAGATCGCTACCGTCAGGGCGTATGGAAGACCCACACCCAGCGCCCGCACTTCCGCGGGGAATAACTCAGCCTTTACCACCGCGTTGATAGAAGTATACCCGCTGACGATCAGCAGCGCCGCCAGTATCAGAAAAAAGGCGGTCCATGCCGAGGAAGTCTGGCTCACGGCAGTCAATATGGGCACCGTGAAGAGCGTACCGAGCACGCCAAAGCCGATCAGCAAAGGTTTTCGTCCGATCTTGTCTGACAGCCATCCGAAGAACGGCTGCAATATCGCGTAGATCAGCATCAACGAAAAAGAGATCAGCGTGGAATGTTCTTTGGAAAGTTTGACGGTGTTCACCAGGAATTTCTGCATGTAGGTGGTATAGGTGTAAAACGCGATGGTGCCGCCAAGCGTCAGTCCCACTACAGTAAGCACCGCTTTCGGATGTTTTGAAAAAAGCACGATCACCGATCCTCTCTCCTTTTTTTTATGCTCCAAAGAAACTGATTCGTGCATGTTGCGCCGCAGGTACAACGCCACCAGTGCAAGGATGGCGCCGATCACGAAAGGAATGCGCCAGCCCCATTCCGCCAGTTCAGTGGGCGTAAGAAAAACTTTCTGCAGCAGCAGCTGAATACCCAACGCCAGCAACTGCCCGCCGATCAGGGTAACATATTGAAAGCTGGAAAAGAATCCGCGCCGGCCGGCCGCCGCCACTTCACTCAGGTAAGTGGCCGATGTACCATACTCCCCTCCCACGCTCAATCCCTGCAGCAGCCGCGCCAGCAATAACATCACCGGCGCAAACAGCCCGATCGATTCATAGGATGGCGTGCAGGCGATCATCAGGGAACCAAAAGACATCAGCAAAACCGACAAGGTCATCGCCGCTTTTCTCCCCTGCCTGTCCGCAATACTGCCGAACAGCCAGCCGCCGATAGGCCGCATGAGAAAACCAACGGCAAACACAGCCGCCGTGTTCAGCAATTGTACCGTGGAATTACCTTCCGGGAAAAATACCGGCGCAAAGTATAAGGCGAACGCGGCATAGGCATACCAGTCGTACCACTCTACCAGGTTACCGATGGAGCCGGTGAAAATTGCTTTCAACCGCCAGGATGTGGATGCGTTCAGTGGAATTTGGTTCGTGGTCATTCGTCAAAAATAAATAATCATTCTTTTAACAACTATTTAGCAAAATATTAGCAGCAGGATAAGGAATATGTGCGACTAAAATATTCATTATGCAAAAGGACAGATCAAGAAAACGGCATACAAAAAAGCATGCGGAAATGCGGCTTACACAGGTAAAGCGGGTGTTAAAACAAATGGAAAACAACCTGGGCGCATACCGGAAACCAATGTACGAAAACCTGGAAAAAGCGGGCCGTCTTGGTGAAAAGCTGGAGCGGCTGTGGTTGCAGCCTGTTTTCTTTGACGAGCTGATGAAACTTGTTCACCGCCGCAACGATGCGTTGGAAGATGTGGGGGATTGATGTATTTTACATCGATGTGGAAAATGGCCTTTGTTTGTTTATTGTTAACCTGTTTTGCCATAACCGCCGGCGCTCAGCCGGATAAATGGACCGGCGCCTGGAAAGTGGAGGTAAAACAACCCGGACAGCGCTCCCCTGTTATCATGGAACTGCATATCGGCACGCCGGAAAACGGTGTTTTGTATCCCGCGAAAATACAGATGCAATTCGGGGAATTCACCGGTATCTACGAAGTGCTGCTGGCTAAGAAAAATGACCGGCAGCTCGGGATCGGCAGGGGAAAATACCCGGTGAAAGAAACGCCGGTGAAAACAAAAACGGTTGGGCTGAATACGGATATGCAGCGGAATAATGAAGTGGTGTTGATCTATGAGCGTTGATCAGCTATACTGTTTCTGATAGTTGCTGTACCCTTTCGTGCAGTAACGGATCCCCTGCCGCAAGGTGTGCTCGTATATCTGGTAATTGATCGGCTCGCGGTTCCGGTTTACCGTGGTGTGATGCAGGTGATAGCAAACCGCGAGCATCTTCACTTTTTTCTGTGAAAGCCCGATGTTGATAAAACGTGCGGCCAGCTCTATGTCTTCATGCCCCCAGCCGTTGATCTCGTTGTTATAACCGTTGACCGTTACGAAATCAGCTTTCCAGAAAGCACAGTTGCATCCCGCTACGTTATCGGAGCGTTTGCTCTTTTTGATCAGCAGCGGAGAGAGCGCGGGCGCGCGCAGCGCATTGATCCTGTTCCTGATGCCGGCGGAAAGCGGGCTAAGGCGGTCCATCCTGTCGCGGATAAGGAAGAAGTTGCTTTTGTCTTCACTGATCATCACACGGCTGCCGCGGATGTAATATCCTTTTTCGGCCACGCGCAGATGGTCTTTGATAAAGCAGGGATGCAGCACAATGTCGCCGTCTACCTGTACGATGTATTCGCAGTCTGTGCCGGCGATGGCCTGGTTGAGGATGATCGTTTTCTGGAATCCGTTATCGGCATGCCAGAAATGTTTCACGGGGATCGGGAGTTTTTCCCGGTACCTGTCGATAAGTTTCCGGGTGCTGTCCGTTGAACCGTCATCGGCGATGATCAGTTCGTCCGGGAAGACTTTTTGTTCAAGAACGCTGTCCAGTACAAGTTGTAGGGCTTCCGGCCAGTTATAGGTGGCTATCACCAGTGCCACTGTAGGTTTGTTCTGCATTTACAATATGGTTGTTAATGCCCGTCGAGCAGTTAGTCAGGTTATTTAATATCGTATGCTTCAGTATTGCTTCGTTTTTCCCAAGGTTTGGCTTCGGGTTTTCTTTATGATATAAATGAAACGCGATCCCACCCAGCTTCAGAAACCTCTTCTCTTTTCCTTTGTTCAATAATCTGGCCACAAATTCCTTGTCTTCCGGCCCCCATCCGCTGAAATCCTCGTTATACCCGTTAACGGCTATTGCATCCTGCCGCCAGAAGGCCATGTTGCATCCGTGGATCTCATACCGTTCGTCCCCTTTGTTTTTATAATTCGTTGCAAATAAAGGCCATAATAAAGGAACGCGCAGAGCGCTGAAAAAGTTACTTAATCCCTTGCTAAAAATTGAAACAGCTGTGGTGCCGGTATCCATCAGGTGTTTTGAAAGGGTGCCGTTCAGGTAAACACGGCTGGCGCGGACAAAAGCGTTTTTGCGTGCAAAACGGGCATGGTCGCTGATAAACCAGGGGTGCATCAATATATCTCCGTCGATCTGAACGATGTATTCCCCCTTTGCCGTGGCAATCGCCTTGTTCCGGATCCTTGCAAGCCGGAAACCCTCGTCTTCCTGCCATACATGCACTACGGGGACGGGAGAAGTTTCCCGGAAGGCGTCCACTACCCGGCGGGTGGCTTCACCCGAACCGTCGTCCGCAACAATGATCTCATCAGGCAGCACCCGTTGATGCAATACACTTTTCAGGCATAAGGCCAGTGCTTCCGGCCAGTTATACGTTGAAATTATCAGTGATACTGAGGGGCGCATACAGATGGAAAATTAAAATATTTAAATGATTATTCCTAATAGATTTAGCCTAAATGCCGATACTGCATATTTATTCTCTTTCTTTCCAGGCAGTTAGTGGAGTGAATCGCTCAGGGCGCGATCGATCTTTTTATATACTTCCTGTGTATCAAAATTCCTTATAAAACAATCCCGGCCGAGGCGCCGCTGTTTTTCATAAAGTTCCCTGTCGCGCAGCAGCTGCATGATGTATTCCGCGAATCCCGCCGCGTCATTGGCTACGAGGCAGCCGTTGTTGCTTTTCTCCGGCATGCCGTCTACCCCCGCTTCCGAGCAAACTACCGGCAAACCGTGAGCCATGGCTTCCACTACTTTCACTTTAACGCCGGTGCCCGTGAGCATGGGGCATAAGGCCACCCTGGAGCGGTGGTAGTAAGCGTGGAGGTCTTCCGCAAAAGGCACGCGCGTAATGTTGTTCAGGTTTTCCGGTATATGGCCGAGGATCGTGCCGATCACGCAGAAGCGCAGTGTTTTGGGTAGCAGCGGGTATACGTTTGTAAAGAACCATTCCGCCGAGGCCAGGTTATGCGGATTGTCCGTTGCTACATATATCAGGTCGAAGTCACGCTGCTCAAAAGTGGTGTTGCCCGCGCCGGGATCGTCCATCATCATGGGAATGTAGCGGACCTTTTCTTTATAGAACTGACGGAAGAAATAGGTTTCTTCCGCCGAGATGGTCCATATCTGCCGGAAATGGGAGAGCCGCCTCAGTTCGTCCGCCAGCGCCACGCCTGGGTCAAAGCCCACGTCGTTCTGATGTTGTGACGATAACAGGTCGTGCGTATCAATAATGGTCAGGCTTTTCCCGATGTGCGGGTTGTCTTTGATCAGATCTGCCCAGTAAGCATAACTGATGATGATGATGTCGTATTTCTTTTTGGTGAGTATCGCATCAAACTGGTTGCGCAGGTGTAATGTAGTGTGATTGGGGAATGATCCTTTCGCCAGCTTCAGCTTTCGTTCAAACAGCACATGCCATAATTTGTAGCGGAAGAAATAGGTAATCGGATTTTTCTTGACGGGTTTCCGCTTCAGCACCCAAAGGTTGTCCGCCAACTCCGATTGCTCAAAGGCGGCGATGGACTGCGGCGTGTAGTTCCCCCAATCCTGCTTGCTGATGAAATCCACATTGTAACGCCGGCTTTTGAAGTACTTCAGCAGGTTCAGCACTCTTGAAATGCTGCCGGTGTTACGTTCAACCGGATTCAAAGGAAAAAAATAGAGGATCTGTTTCATATGCTCCGCGGCCCTGGGCCGGTGTTAATTTGTACCGGCAAGCCTTGTGCCGGGGCGTAAAAGTAAATAAAAAGCAGAATAGCCGCCATCTGCATGATCATCCAAAATGAAAGGACGGGCCTGAAACCGCCTGAATAATATGCGGTCCGGATAAAGGAATAAACGTTGGGACAATGATATTGATAGTATTTTATCTTTCCAGCTTTTTTGATGCCGGATTTAACTAGGAGCCGGCCATGATCGCTGAAGAAGAAGACTGCGCATGGTGGACGTGAGGTGGAGATGAGGCGGACTTGATCCGCCGCTGGTTTTGCGAATATCCTATCAGACCGCAAAAGCCTTCTATCAGAAACAGGGGAACCACCGGCTAAATTTTTGAAAGCGGACGCGATAATAGTAATTTTGATGCGATGGCAGATCTACGCAGCATTGACATTGTCATTCCCTCCTTTCGTTTGGCCGAATCCTTTTTGTCGCCTATCATTCATCTTTCCCGCCCTCCGGGGTGGACGATCAATTATTTCCTGGTAGCAGATAACCCCGCCGTACAAGTGTCCGCCGGCATCCGCCGCTGGGAGCAGGAAGGAAAAATAAAACTCATCATCAACACCCGCAACCTCGGCCCTTCAGAAACGCGCAACACAGGCATCCGCGCCGGCAACGGCCAATGGTTGCTGCTGCTGGACGATGACATCGTGCCCGGCGAAAATCTTCTGCACGCTTATGTTGCAGCGATAGAAGCACACCCCCCTGCCCTCGGCTTTATTGGCGTCACGGATTTCCCCGAACCCGTAAATGCCGTTACGCATGCCCTGAA
This sequence comes from Chitinophaga cymbidii, assembly GCF_007992715.1. Classification (GTDB taxonomy): domain Bacteria; phylum Bacteroidota; class Bacteroidia; order Chitinophagales; family Chitinophagaceae; genus Chitinophaga; species Chitinophaga cymbidii. Next base: position 1,761,824 of record NZ_BKAU01000001.1, on the reverse strand, counting down.
AATAAACGGCACCCTTGGCCATTTCAACCTGGTGCGCTACAAACCCGCGATGCGCTGGGCGCCCACCACCAACCTGGTGCTGAACCGGGAGCGGCTGGACCCTGCGTTGTTCGACGCATCCCTGAAGAAAGCTGGTGAGGATATCGAGTTCCTCGTGCGCAACAGCCTGCGGTCCGGTGAATTGTACATCTCTGTGCCGGAAGCCGTCGTGCAGCACCCCTGGTGGAATAACGGCGCGGTGCAGACCGAGCGCCTGTTTCGCTACGGAGAAGGCGCTTTTGAAATGGCAGCGAAACCCGCGATAAAAAACTATACCTATCGCGATTTTACGAACACCGCGGAAACGCTCTTTTTGCTGCTGCTGTTATGGCCGTTCGCCTGGTGGGGAGGATGGGCTTACTGGGTGAGTGTGGCCGCCGCGAGCGTAGTAATTGCAGAGCTTTTCACCAACTGGCTGAAAGCGGTGAAAGTGGGGAAAACGGCATCGCCCGCGGTAGCTTTTTATCTTTTCTGGGCCAAAAACTGTCATGAGCTGGGCGGGTTGACCGGCGTACTGAAATCTTTCCGTTTCCGTCAATTCGCGCGGCGGGTAGACATGGGTTTTGTAAAACCCCACCCCAGCGCCTTCCGCCTGAACCGCTGGAAGATCATCAAAATGATCCTGATCCTTTTACTATTGACCGCAGCCTTCTTAATGCGTCATTAACTTCTGCATGTCTATCAGCGAACGGTACTGTCCCTGGTGGCTCACCAGCTGCTGATGCGTTCCCCTTTCGATGATACGCCCGTTTTCCAGCACCAGGATAATATCCGCATCCTGGATGGTGCTGAGGCGGTGCGCGATGATCAGGCAGGTACGGTTCATCATCAGGTTATTCAGCGCATCCTGCACCAGCCGCTCCGAAGCAGTGTCCAGCGCGGAAGTAGCTTCGTCCAGCAACATGATGGGCGGATTGTTGAGCACGGCGCGGGCAATGCACAAACGCTGGCGCTGTCCGCCGGACAGCTTGGAACCTTTGTCACCGATATTTGTCTGGTACCCGTTTTCCGTGCTCATGATAAAATCATGCGCGTTGGCGATGCGCGCCGCCGCTTCCACCTCTTCCTGCGTAGCGTCGGGCTTGCCAAAGGCGATATTGTTAAAGATCGTATCGTTAAAAAGAATGGAATCCTGGTTGACGATGCCCATCAGCGAGCGCAGCGATTCCACCTGCACGTCCTGCATATCCGTACCATCGATCAGCACACGCCCGGAATCGGGGTGGATAAAACGGGGAAGCAGGTCCATCATCGTGGATTTGCCTCCGCCCGAAGGGCCAACCAATGCAACTTTCTTTCCCTTCGGTATTTCGAAGGATACATCTTTCAATACCGGTTTGCCATCGTAGGCAAAAGATATATTCTCGAAAGTGATCTTTTCATGAAAGCCGTCCACCGGCCGCGCGCCCGGTCTGTCCTGGTACTTCGCCTGCTCGTCGATCAGCGCCAGTACGCGCTCGCCCGCCGCGATGCCGGAGTGGATATTGGTAAATGCCAGGCCGATGGCTTTGGCGGGGCGCAGCAGCTGCGAGAAAAGAACGATGTATGCGATGAAGGTGGCCGCATCCAGCTCGCCCTGTTTGTTGAGCACCAGCGATCCGCCGTATACCAGAATACCCGCTACCATAAAAACCCCCATGAATTCAGATACCGGCGATGCCAGTTGCTGCCTTTTGACCATGGAACGGATGATGCCCGAGTAACGTTCGTTCTCACCGTTGAAACGGTTGGTGATAAAGCGGATGGCGTTAAACGCCTTGATCACTCGCATGCCGTTCAATGCTTCATCCAGGTAGCTGATCATAGTGCCGTAGGATTGATGGGAAGCTATTGCCTGGTGCTTCAGCTTCTTCACGATCCGGGAAATCACAAAACCGCCCACCGGCGCTACCAGCAATGCTATCAGCGTGAGCTTGTAGGAGATGATGAACAGGGATACCAGGTACACGATGATCGTCACCGGTTCCTTGAAGATCACCTGCAGCGTTCCTGTTACGGAAAACTGCACCACCTGCACGTCCGCGGAGACTTTAGACATGATGTCGCCTTTCCTTTCATTACTGAAAAACCCGAGATGCAGGTTGATCACATTATTGAAAACCGTGCGGCGCAGGTTCAGCAAAGTGTGAATGCGCAGGTTTTCCATCGTGCGTTCGGACAGGTAACGGAAGATATTGCTGAGCAGTACGGAAGTAACGATCACCGCGCAAACGCCGAGCAGGGTATCAAAAGGATCATATTTCGATTTGGCGATGGCCGTATAATAGTTGAACATCTTGAAGATGTCGTACGAATTCTCCGGGCGGACAGGCACGCTCGTGCCGTGGTCGAACAACGTTGTCAACAGCGGCGCCAGCAGCGCAAGGTTCAATGTGCCAAACAGGATAGCCAGCAATGTGAACAAAACGTATGGTATCGCATACTTATAAATTGGTTTTGCAAACGACAACAACCGGAAATACACCTTCATAAAATCAATATAAATTGTCTGGCAGACGCCTTTATCATTCTCGCCGTCAAATATCCAACCTTTTTTAGTCATGTAATAGAAGAAAATGTAGCGGCCGCCGGCCTTTTTCCGCTTTTATAGCGGCGTGACGGGCATTGCCGCTTCTTCCGGCGAAAGACGGGGCAGGCATATTTTAACATTTTTTTGGGTTGACACGGGGAAAATGGAGGCTGCATCCCCGTAAAAGCCATTACGAACTTTTTACTAATTTTAGCCCGACTGAAAGCAGACCTGCGGATTGTTATACAATGGTTTACATAATGAACGGGAATTGTTGCTCCGCGTAGCGGATGGCGATGAATCAGCATTTAAGGAGCTGCTATATGCCTACAGCGATCACCTGGGCGCCTTTGTATACAAGGTCACCGCTTCCCGGGAAATATCGCAGGAGATCGTGCAGGACGTGTTCATAAAGATCTGGAATGCCCGCGCTTCCCTGCCGGGCATCGAGCGGTTTAGTCAGTACCTGTTTATTTTAACCCGTAACCTCACCTATAATTATATCAGGGACCAGTCACGGGCCTCCCTGAAATACCAGCAATGGCTCCATGACATGGAGCACCAGGGCGGCACGGAAAATATCATCCACGAAGAAGACGGCCTGGCCCGCTACCTCCCCATCATCGGCAAAGCCATCGAACAATTACCACCGCAGCAAAAAAAAGTATTTGAGCTGGCCCGCAAGCAGGGATTATCTCACCGGCAGATCGCCGAAGAGATGGGCCTTTCCACCGAAACGGTAAAAAAATACATGAAGCTCGCCCTGCAGGCCATACGGGAATACGTACGGGACAAGGTGCCCTCCGCCGTGCTGGCTGTTTTATTTTTATTTTTTTGATCATCATACCCCCCGGCGCTTTTTCCGGGGTCTTTAAGCTGTATTATGTCCATCGAACAAGAACATATCCGTCATTTATGGCAGCGCGTCATCTCGGGACAGGCTACGGAGGAGGAAAGGCTGCGGCTCGATGAGCTGGTAGCTGATGAGCAGCATAAGCATGTTGTGGAAGACCTTTTGCAGCAGGTTTATGAAGAGATGGGGGATGTTGGCCGCTTTTTTTCTTCCGCGGAGAAAGACGCGATGATGCGGGAAATTACCGGCAAGCAGCGTTCTCCCTTGCAGAAGGAAACGGAGATGCACGAAACTACCGGAAAGCAACCGGCGGCGCCTGTCCGCGTTCTGCGCAAGTGGCGCTGGGTGGCGGCCGCGGCGGTGTTCCTGGGTGTGGTGACAGCCGGGGTCTATTACCTCGCTCAACCTATCAATCCCCCGGTGGTGGCTGTGCCGCAGGAAATTGCACCGGGCAGCAATGGCGCGGTGTTAACGCTGGCAAACGGCAGCCAGTTGGTGCTGGACAGCGCGGACAATGGCCTCATCGCTTCACAGCAAGGTGCGCAGGTGGTGATGAAGAACGGGCAGCTATTATATGATCCGGTGGATGAAAGCAGCGGAAACCTGGCCTATAATACCATGACCACGCCCAAGGGCAGGCAGTTCGGCCTCGTGCTGCCGGACGGTTCCAGGGTATGGCTGAATGCGGCCAGCTCGTTGAAATACCCTACCGCATTTACGGGTAAGGAAAGGGTCGTGGAGCTGACGGGCGAAGCATATTTTGAAGTGGCCAAAAACGCCGCGCAACCGTTCAGGGTAAGCGTACAGGGCCGCGCCGCCATAGAAGTGCTGGGTACTCATTTTAATGTGAATGCATACGGGAATGAAACCGTTATCAAAGCAACGCTGCTGCAGGGAAGCATCCGCCTGCGTGGTGAAGATGCCGCGCCGGTGATATTGCAGCCCGGCCAGCAGGGGGTGTTGCAGCCCGGAGCGCCGGTGCTTGTTCAGTCTGCGGATGTGGACAAGGCCATGGCCTGGAAGAACGGCATCTTTAATTTTAATGATGCCAGCCTGCAGGAAGTAATGCGCCAGCTGGAGCGCTGGTACAACATTGAAGTAGTATATGAAAAAGGAATACCGGATAAATACTTCTATGGTAAAGTAAGCCGGGATATGCCGCTTTCGGGAGTATTAAAAGCGCTGGAAGCCACCCGCGTGCATTTCAGAATTGAACAGGGGCGCAAGCTGGTGGTGATGCCTTGAGGCGCGTAACAAAAACAAAAAATTAAACAGCGGATTCGCCGGCCATTAAAAAAGAAGCCGGGAGTGCTTCGAACCACTCCCGGCGGAGGTTTGGTCTATCCAAATGTCAGTTGCTTATACATTCATTTATTATCAACCAAACCAATGCAAATTATGCAAAAAACTGCTAATTGGCCCGGGCTTGCTATACCTATGCAGGGCAGCAGGCGGAAGGGGAGCCGGGTGATGGCCAAAATCCTGTTAGTCATGAAATTGACTTTCCTTTTATTAACCGTTGCTTTGATGAGCGTGTCAGCCACCGGCTTGTCGCAGTCGGTAACGCTTTCCGGCAGGCAACTGAGCCTGAAGAAAGTATTTGCCGCCATCGAGCAGCAAACAGGGTATGTAGTATTTTCCAACCGCGGGGACCTGGACGGTGCCCGGCCCGTAAGTCTGGATGTACAGGATATGCCGCTGGTCGCTTTCCTGGATGTAGTCATGAAAGGCCAGCCGCTGAACTACATCATAGAAGGGAAAACCATCGTGCTATCCCTCAAACCGGCAACACCGGCCCCGCAAACGGACGCTAACCGGACCGCCGTCCGCATCAATATTGCAGGAAGGGTAGTGAATGAAAACAATGAAGCCATTCCCCGCGCCACCATTTCGGTGAAGGGCACAGGCAAAGTAATATTGGCCGATGATGAAGGAAATTTTTCCATCAACGGCGTAGAAGAACCGTTTGTTTTTGAAATTTCCGCCGTGGGCTTTGCCACGATGACGTTAAGGGTGAATAACGGGAAAGTATATCCTACCGGCCAGCCCATGAAGGGTTATTTTACCAACAGTGAAAACGGACAGCTGACCGTATATCTCGGTAAATCGGTATCGCCGCTGGATGAGGTGCAGGTGATCGCTTATGGGCAATCCACGCGGCGCATGGGCCTTGGGAACGTCACTACCATCCGTGCGGAAGAAATAGCAAAACAACCGGTGAACAACGTGCTGCTGGCCCTGCAAGGCAGGGTGCCCGGTATGCAGATCAACACCAACACCGGTTCCCTGCCGGGCGCAGTGCCCGAGGTGAGAATACGCGGCATCAATTCCATTGACGCCGGACGGTCGCCTTTATACATTCTCAACGGAATACCCCTGCGTGAATCGGAAGCGAACCTCGGCGGGCCTTTGCAGATGATCAGCACCCTGCTGAACATCAACCCCGCGGACATTGAAAGCATTGAAGTGTTGAAAGATGCCGAAGCCACGGCCATTTACGGGTCCCGCGGCGCCAACGGCGTAGTGCTGATCACCACCAAAAAAGGACAGGCAGGTAAAACAAGAGTGGCCGTAAATGCCTACACCGGCGTGGGCACCGTAGCACGCCGCCTGCCGTTGATGGACGTACACCAGTATAACGCCATGCGCCGCGAAGCCTTTGCCGGCGACGGCCTCACTCCTACCGCCAACGGCGCGCCGGACCTGTTCACCTGGGATACCGTGCACACGAAAGACTGGCAGGAAGAAATGATCGGCGGCTCCGCCATTACGCATGATGTAAATGCGTCCATATCCGGCGGAAATGCAAACACCACCTTCCTGGTAAACGGCAGCTATCATAAGGACGGCACCGTGTACCCCGGCGATTTTGACGCCAACCGCAAATCTGTGCGGATGAGTATCGATCACCGTGCTGTTGGCGGCAAGCTGGGCATCAGCGCATCTGCCGCGGCTACCAGCACTTTTATAGGATTGATGACATCAGATCTCATCTCTTATGTAAGACTGCCGGCCAGCTATCCCATGTACAAGGAAGACGGCAGTCCCAATTTCACCGGGCCTTCCGGCCATCCGCTGGCGTACCTGATGCAGCCTTGCGATAACAACACAAATACTTATAATGGTAATCTCGCGATACGGTTTTCTCCGCTGAAAAATCTCAACCTGAAACTGACGGCGGGCATCGACAATGCCATACTCGATCAGACGATGAAAGTACCATCCGCTTCCCAGGCGAATAACGCAGACGCCAGGCTGAATATCCGGAACAGCAACATCAAGACCTGGATCGCGGAACCGCAACTCGACTATACCATCTACGCCAACCGCCATACCGTAAATGTACTGGCCGGCGGCACCTGGCAGAAAACCACCACAAAATCCCTCGGCGCCAACGGCACCGGCTTTACCAACGATGCGCTGCTGGACAACATCGCCTCCGCCGCAACGATCTATACTTACGGCTACAATACCAAGTACGCCTACAATTCCTTTTTCAGCCGCATCAGCTATAACTGGAACCAGGAATATCTCGCCAACCTGAGCTTCCGCCGCGACGGATCATCGCGCTTCGGGCCCGGCAAACGTTTCGGGAACTTCGGCGCCGTCAGCGCAGGCTGGATCTTTTCGCAGAACAAAGCGGTAAAAAAAGCGCTGCCTTTTATGAGCTTCGGTAAGCTCCGCGCCAGCTACGGTATTAACGGTAATGATCAGATCGATGATTACGGCTATATCACTACCTATGCAAGCGGTCAACCTTACCAGGGCAGTACGCTTCTCCCCACGAACCTCGCCAATCCCGATTACCGCTGGGAAGAGAACAGGAAGCTGGAAACGGCCCTGGAAACGGGTTTCATGCAGGACCGTCTTTTGTTCAGCATGTCCTGGTTCCGCAATCGGACCGATAACCAGCTCATCAACTATGTCATATCACCACAATCCGGTTACGGCAGCTATCCCGCGAACTTCCCGGCGCTGCTGCAAAATACCGGGTGGGAATTCCAGGTGAACAGCAGCAATATTGCACGGAAGGATTTCAGCTGGCGCACGCTGGTGAATTTTTCCATCAGCCGGAATAAACTGCTGAGTTTCCCGAATATTGAGCAGACCTCCTATTCCAGCCAGTACTTTATCGGGTATCCGTTATCGGTGATGCAGGCGTATCATTTTCTTGGACTGAACGATAAAGGTGTTCCCGTGCTGGAAGACAAGAGCGGGAACGGCGGCATTTCTTCCGATGACCGTTCCATTGTTGGCAGCAACAACCCGATGTTTGGCGGCATCTCCAATGAATTTTCCTACAAGGGTGTGAACCTGAGCTTCTTTTTTGAATACTCGCACATCAGCGCATTTGATAATTCCATCTCCGCATCGCGGGTGGGCGCCATCGGCGCAAATCCTTTAACGCAGGTGCTGGACCGCTGGCAGCAACCGGGTGATGAAGCGTTTACCAAAACGCCCCGGTTCACCACCGCCGCATCTACCTACAATGCCCGGTTTTATTCGCAATCCGATATTTTCTGGATGGACTATAATATCATCCGCCTGCGCAATGTAAGCCTCTCCTACGATCTGCCGCGTTCCTGGCTGCAAAAGGCGCATTTGTCCAACCTGCAGGTGTACATGCATGCGCAGAACCTTTGGGTGGCGGACAGGAACAAGTACAGGTATGATCCTGAATCCGGCAACCAGAATATGCCGCCCCTGCGCACGATCACTTTCGGGATCAATTGTACACTGTAAAAAAGAACAACATGAAACTGACATATATAGCAAGCATAACGATAAGCGCATTACTGGTAACGGCCAGCGGCTGCGAGAAATTTGTGGACACGCCGATACCCGGCAACAGCATTGTGCCGGACCAGGTATTTACCAACGACGCCACGGCGGTATCCGCATTGCTGGGCGCCTACCAGGCCATACAGAATATTTCCGGGGATATGTCCATGCACACCGACCTGTTCGGGGACGATATTTTCAGGCCCGGTGCCGGCGGACTTATACAGGAAGCGCAGGAGAACACCTATACGGAAAGCTCCAACTTCCAGTTCTTCAATAACTATTACAAAGCCATCTTTCTCGCCAACAGCCTGCTGGAAGGCGTGGAAACACATAACACCATCAGCGCGGCCACTGCCCGGCAGATCAAGGGCGAAAGCAAATTCCTCCGCGCTTTCTGTCATTTTATACTGGCCAACCTGTACGGCAATCCGCCGCTGATCACCACTACCACCGTCAGCATATCTGCTTACGCAGGCAATGCTTCGAGGGAAACGTTATATGCAGCGATCGTAAGCGATCTGAAAGATGCCTACGAGTTGATAGACGCCGACTACCCTTCCGCAGACCGCGCCCGCGCCAACAAGGCCACGGTAAGCGCATTGCTGGCGAAAGTGTACCTGTACAGGAAGGAATGGAAGCTCGCGGAAACGGAAGCCACGCGGCAGATCACCAATCCCGCTTACGCCATACCGGACGATCTCAATACCGTATTCCAGAAAGACAGCCCGGAAACGATCTGGCAGCTGTGGTCGCAGTACAACTATACGGCGCAGGGGCAGTCCTATGTAGCCTCCGATCCCAACAGGGTGATATATACGCTGCGCGAAGGATTAATGAACGCCTTTGAACCGGGCGATAAACGCAAAGCCGCGTGGACCCGCGAAGGAAGCGGCAACAGCATCGGTCTTTTTTATCCCTATAAATATACACAGACCACTTCTTCCGGCGGCGCTACCGAATATCTCGTGCAATTCCGCCTGGCGGAACAATACCTGATCCGCGCGGAAGCCCGTGCGCACCTGAACGATGTGGACGGCGCAATGGAAGATATAAATGAATTGCGCGGCCGCACCGGGCTGGGAGATGCCAGCGCCGGCAATATGGCCGATGCGCTGCTGAAAATTGAACAGGAAAGAAGAGTGGAGCTGATGGTGGAAAACGGCAGCCGTTGGTTCGACCTGAACCGCACCGGCCGCACCACTTACTGGCTGCAACCGCAAAAGCCCACCTGGCAGCCGAGAGACACGGTATTGCCATACGCCACCACGCTGTTGCTGGCCAATCCAAATCTCAAGCAGCACGAAGGATACAAGTAATCATCACGGGTATGAAAAAATATTTGCCGGGCATAACATTCTTATGCTCCGGTCAGATAAAATTTATCGGCAATGAAAAAACAGATCGTTTTAGCAAGCATATTATTGAGCGTTGCGCACACGCAGGCGCAGGAAAAATTTCCGGAGCTGATCTTCACGGACATACCCGGCGCACCCCGGCTGCAAATGCCTTTCCTCGTGAAAGGCAGCACCGCGCCGGTAATGGCGGAACGCCACGGGCTGGCGGCACCCGCTTTATGGGATTGGGATGGTGATGGAAAGAACGACCTGCTGATAGGCGAGTTTGAAACCAGCGACACCGCCTCCACCATCCGCGTATACCGCAATACCGGCAGCAACAGGAAGCCCCGCTTCACGGATGATTTCACCTACGCGAAAGACATCAAGGGAACCAACATCGCTGTAAAGCAATGGTGCTGCATCGGGTTTACGCCACAATTCACAGACCTGGATGGGGATGGCTTCAAAGACCTCATCACCGGGCAATATCATCCCGGGGAGGTCACCTGGTTCCGCGGCAGCAAGCAGGGTTTTTTGCCCGGTGTGCAGCTGAAGCAGGCGGGCGACCCTAAAGCCCCCAATAATGATTTCAATTACTGGAACTATTCCTCCGCCAGCTTCGGCGATATCGACGGAGACGGTCTTCCCGACCTGGTGACCGGCGGCAGCAGCCTGCGCGTCAGCAAAAACATTGGCACCCGCGCAAATCCCGAATTCGGATACCGGGAGTGGCTGCTGGACATATACGGCGATCCGCTGGACGTGGTGCAATACACAAAGGAAGACAGCGCCGTGCTGGAAAAATACGGCAAACGCGAACCTTCCGGCGACACCAAACTAAGCCCTTTTATAACCGACTGGGATCACGATGGCACACCGGACCTGCTGGTAACTAACAGCTACCACTATACGAACCTTCCGGCGGTTACTTTTTTCCGCGGCGTAAAAAAGCAGGGCAAGATCCGCTTTGAGCGCGGTGTGCCGCTCTTCCGCGCGAAAGACGGCTCCAAAGCTTTCCCCGGCAGCGGCCCCCGTGTATTTGCCGGGGACTGGAACAACGATGGCATAGATGACCTTATCATGGGCGCCAGCGTACCCACGCTGAACAACGGCATTTTTTCCGGACACCTCGCCTGGACGTATGAAGAAATAACAGGCATCGCCGCCGCAGGCAAAGACCCCGGCAGAACTTCCGCGGAAGACCGGAAAAAGATACTGGAGAAGATCGCGAAAGATTCCACAACAAGAATGCATTACCTCGGCAAGGAAGGAAAACCGGAATACCTGACCCTGCGCCACCGCGGTTACGTATATGTATTCCTGGGGCAAAAGAACCCGGCAAAAGCAGCCCCCGCAGACACGGCTGCGGTGGTGGACATACAGCGCAAAATGCTGCACATTGTAAAAGACGACAACCCGGTTGTGCAATACACCGTCAGCGCCCCCGCGGAAGTAAGGCGTGCAGAGCTGTTCGAAGTAACCGTTCGTTTTGATATTGAAGATGGATGGCACATTTATGCCCCCACCGGCGTAGATAACGGACAGGGCATGATCGTTACCAGCGTTACTTTTGAACTGCCCCGCCTCTGGAATAAAATAGGCCCTGCCGAATGGCCGGCATCTGTGGCGATGGGATTGACAGAAGTCTACAAAGGAAAGGATGTAACGTTTAAACAACGGCTCCTCGCGCCGATTTACGTGAAAAAGGGCGTGTACAACATTAAATGCAAAGTGACTTTTCAGACCTGTAATGATGACCAGTGTTTGCCGCCGCAGGAGGATACGGTGGAGCTGAATATTGAGGCGAGAATAAACTGATGGGGTTCCTTCCAAAAAAGTTCATGCGGAGAATAGAGCGCTTATTCTCCGCATGAACTGCGGAAAAAGGGCATAAAAAAAGAGATCATGAAAATGATCTCTTTTTTCGTGGTGTGGGCCGGGATCGAACCGGCGACACAAGGATTTTCAGTCCTTTGCTCTACCAACTGAGCTACCGCACCAAACGCCCCTTTTGTAAAGGGGACTGCAAAAGTAAGACAATCTTTTAAAAAACAAAAGTTTATTGCATAATTTCTTGCCGGCCACGCCCGGAGGTATCAGTTGCCGTATTCCACCAGGAACTTGATCCGCACCAGCTTCAGCTGTTCGATCGTGTAGTTACCTTCCGCCAGCTCTTCCTTGGCCACGGCCAGGCTGGAGGTTTCGCAGCCTTTGAAATATTCGATGATCTCGTCCTGCGCATAATCGTCCAGCTCCTCATCGATGCAATAGTCAAGATTCAGTTTTGTACCGCTGGCTACAATCGTTTCCATTTCGTCCAGCAGCTGGGGAATGCTCAGTTCCTTGTTCCGGGCGATGGTATCCAGCGGCATTTTTTTGTCGATGTTCTGAATGATGAACACTTTCAGGCCGCTCTTGTTCACCACGCTTTTCATCACAAAATCGTCCGGCTTCACAATGTCGTTTTCCTCCACGAAGCGGGAGATCACGTCTACGAACACTTTGCCATAGCGGATCGCTTTTCCCTTGCTCACGCCCTGGATCTTTTCCAGTTCCTGAACGGTAGTGGGATATTGGGTTGCCATGTCTTCCAGCGAGGTTTCGAGGAAGATCACGAACGGCGGCAGGTTCTTTTCTTTCGCTACTTTCTTGCGCAGCTCTTTCAGCATTTCAAAGAGCACGGGATCGGCGGAAGCCTGGGCTTCGCCCGCCTGTCCGTCTTCTTCGTCCACGCCGCTTTCTTCTTCGAACTGGTGGTTCAGCGCCACCCAGATGGAGAAAGGTTTCTTGATGAACTTGCGGCCTTTTTCGGTGATCTTCAGCAGTCCGTATTCTTCAATGTCCTTTTCTATCAGCCCTTCCAGCATCATTTGCCGGATGAGGGAGTTCCAGAAATGCGCGTCGAACTCCTTCCCTTCCCCGAACACATCCAGTTTGTCGTGGCGGAAAGTAGTGATCTGCGGGTTGGTTTTGCCGGTGATGATGTTCACCACATAGTCGGTACCAAAGCGCTCTTCCAGCTTCTGGATGGCCTTCAGCGCGATCACCACGCGGTTCTTCACTTCTATCTTTTCTTTCGGGTTCAGGCAGTTATCACATTTACCGCAGTTCTCCCCCTCGTATTTTTCACCAAAGTAATGGAGGATCACCTTCCGGCGGCAGACGGCGCTTTCCGCGTACGCTACGGTTTCGTTAATGAGCTGCGCGCCCATTTCCCGTTCGCTGAGCGATTTGTCGCGCATCAGGTGTTCCAGCTTCTGCACGTCCTCATATGAATAGAAGCAGACGCAGATGCCTTCCAGCCCGTCCCGCCCGGCGCGGCCGGTTTCCTGGTAGTAGTTTTCGAGGCTTTTGGGAATGTTGTAGTGGATCACGAAGCGCACGTCCGGTTTGTCGATCCCCATGCCGAAGGCGATGGTGGCCACGATCACTTCCACTTCTTCCAGCAGGAACATGTCCTGCCGCTGCGCGCGGGTAGTGGCGTCCAGCCCGGCGTGGTAGGCTACGGCCTTGATGCCGTTGGCCACGAGCATATCGGCCAGCTCTTCCGTGGTTTTGCGGTTGAGGGTGTAGATGATGCCGCTTTTGCCTTTATGCAGATGAATGAACTTGACGATCTCCTTGATGGTGTGGTCCTTCTTGCGCTTTGGCCTGATCTCGTAGTACAGGTTAGGGCGGTTGAAGGAGGATATGAATATCTGCGGGGACCGCAGTTCGAGGTTCTTTACAATATCGCTTTGCACTTTCGGCGTAGCGGTAGCCGTCAGGGCGATGATGGGCAGCTTGTCGTTGATCATGTCGATCATCTCTTTCAGCCTGCGGTATTCAGGCCGGAAGTCGTGCCCCCACTCGGAGATACAGTGCGCCTCGTCCACCGCGATGAAGGATATTTCCAGCTCTTTGAAAAAGTCGATATTCTCCTGCTTGGTGAGCGTTTCGGGCGCTACATATAGCATTTTTGTTTTGCCGGACTGCAGGTCCGTGCGTACTTTTTTGATCTGGGCCTTGGTGAGGGTGGAATTGAGGAAGTGCGCCACATTGTCTTTACTGCTGTAGGAACGCACAAGGTCCACCTGATTTTTCATTAATGCGATCAGCGGGCTCACGATGAGCGCCACACCCGGGCTCATCAGCGCCGGGAGCTGATAACACAGCGATTTACCACCGCCGGTAGGCATTATCACGAAAGTATCTTTACCGGAAAGTATATTTTTAATGATCTTCTCCTGGTTTCCCTTAAAGGAGTCAAACCCAAAATGTTCGTGTAATGCATCCAACAAACTTACCTTTGCAACTGCCATCACGTAAAATGTTTAGTACTAGTGTAATCCAGAGACGAAATCAACAGAACCGATAGATGAAATTTATTCAACATGTATTTTTGGGGGACACGAAATTACTCAAAAAACTACTTTAAGACAATATAATTTATATGATCGCCGGCCTTGATTAAAAATTGATAAATTTGCGGTGCCGCATGAAACAGAAGACTACCGTTAATATCCGGGAAACAGGAAAGAGGACCGTTAAGCTGGAAGCCTTAGCTATTGAGGGTTTGGAGCAGTTCATCAATGATGACTTCGAGCAAACGGTGAACCTGGTCGCGCATTGCCGGGGCCGGGTGGTGATCACCGGAATAGGTAAGAGCGCTGTTATTGCGCAAAAGATCGTTGCCACCCTCAATTCCACCGGTACACCCGCTTTATTTATGCACGCTGCAGACGCCATCCACGGCGATCTGGGGATGATCACCCCGGACGATGTGGTGCTTTGCATATCCAAAAGCGGGGAATCGCCGGAGATCAAGGTGCTGGTGCCGCTGCTGAAGAACATGGGAAATACGCTGGTGGCCATGGTCGGGAAGATGGACTCCTACCTGGCGCAGTCGGCACATTTTGTGCTGAACACCACTGTATCCCAGGAAGCCTGCCCCAACAACCTGGCCCCTACGTCCAGCACAACGGCGCAACTGGTCATGGGCGATGCCCTGGCGGTGTGCCTCATTGAGCTGAAAGGCTTTACTGCGGAGGATTTTGCGAAGTTTCACCCCGGCGGCACGCTCGGCAAGAAACTATACCTTAAAGTAGGCGACCTCAGCCGTATGCACCAGGTGCCCAAAGTGTTGCTGAACAGCACCCTGCGGGAAGTTATCGTGGAGATATCCTCCAAAATGCTCGGCGTCACCGGCGTGGTGAATGAAAAAGGCGGACTGGAAGGCATTATTACGGACGGCGACCTGCGGCGGATGCTCGAGAAGAATATGGACGCCACGGGCGTGAAAGCGGCCGATATTATGAGCCGTAATCCCAAGACCATCGGCGCCGGCGAGCTGGCCGTAAACGCCCTGGAACTGATGCGGGAATATGACATTACACAGCTACTGGTCATGAAAGGCGATCAGTATCATGGAATTATACATTTACATGATTTAATCAGAGAAGGAATTATTTGAGCGATGACACCATTGAACAATCACTTTTACGTGGCCATCATGGCCGGCGGGATCGGAAGCCGTTTCTGGCCTTACAGCCGCACGGATTACCCCAAGCAGTTCCTGGACATCCTGAACACCGGGAAAACCCTCCTGCAGTGGACCTACGAGCGGTTTACACAGTTCATCCCCGCGGAGAACATTTACGTGGTAACGCATCATCAATATGCTTCCACAGTGAGCAAGCAATTGCCCAATCTTCCGCAGGAAAACGTTGTCAGCGAACCCTCCCGTAAAAACACCGCCCCCTGCGTGGCCTATATTTCCCACAAGATCCATAAGAAAGATCCCAAGGCCAGCATGATCTGCGCGCCCGCGGACCATCTGATCATGGACCCTACGCAGTTCACGCAAACCTGCCTCAACGCCCTGCTCTTCGCACAAAAGAACAATGCGCTGCTTACCCTCGGCATCAAGCCCACCCGGCCGGATACCGGCTACGGCTACATCCAGTTCGAAACGGAGCAGGCGGCGGACAATGTGTACAAGGTGAAGACCTTTACCGAAAAGCCCAACCTGGAGCTGGCAAAGACCTTCCTGAAAAGCGGCGATTTCCTCTGGAACGCCGGCATCTTCGTGTGGAACACCAAAAGCATCCTCCAGGCGTTCGCCAACCATCTCCCGGAAATGGACGAGCTGTTCGTGCAGGAGAACGCCGCCCTGAACTCGCCAAAAGAACGGGAAATGATCGAAATGATCTATTCCCAGTGCACCAATATTTCGATCGACTACGGTATTATGGAAAAGGCGGACAACGTGTACGTCATCCCCGCCAATTTCGGCTGGAGCGACCTCGGTACCTGGGCTTCCGCGTACGAGAACCTCGAAAAAGATTACCTCGGCAACGCCGTGCAGGGCAAGAACGTGATGGTGATAGACGCCACCAAATGCATGGTGAAAGCGCCGAACGACAAGCTGGTGGTATTACAGGGGCTGGATGACTTCATCCTGGTGGATACGCCCGACGTGCTGCTGGTCTGCAAAAAAGAAAACGAGCAGCAGATCAAGGAATATGTGGCGGAAGTAAAACGCCATAAAGGAGAGAAATACCTTTAACAGACATCAACGCATAAAGAAAGCCGGAAGTGACTGCTCTTCCGGCTTTTTGCTTATTTGTACATGGCTTACGCGCTTAAACTTTCCACCGCTTCATCCGCCGGTTGTCCGATCCGTTTGGTGTGCTCGCAGAAAGTTACAACGCCGGTTTCTACATCGTATACTGCGCCGATGATGCCTACTTCTCCTTTTTCCACCATATCCTGGAGGATCGCGCTTTGCTCCAGCACCTGCTGTACGGAGCGTTCTGTATGCAGGTGCGTCACGGCATCCACGAAAGCGTGATTATTTGATGTACGATCGCCCTTGATCGTTTTTTCCTGTATTACGGCAGGGCGGATCTTGTTGAGCAGCCCGGTGAGGTTGCCCATTTCCACGCCGTCGCAGGCGCCTTTAATAGCGCCGCAGTGGGTGTGCCCCAATACCACAATGATCTTTGATCCTGCTACCTTGCAGGCATATTCAAGGCTGCCCAGCACGTTATCGGAGATAACGGCACCGGCTAAACGAATACTGAAAATGTCACCCAGCCCCTGGTCAAAAATAAGCTCTGCCGAAGTGCGGGAATCCATGCAGCTTACCACGGCTGCAAAGGGCCACTGCCCTTCCTTCGTTTCGTTGACCTGTTGCAGCAGGTTACGGTTGATGCGAAGGTTGCTCACGAAACGCTCGTTGCCTTCGCGAAGGTACTCTAAGGCCGTATGCGGCGTCAGGCTGCTTTGAGATGTTTTATTGTGTGCTTTCATTGGTCAGTATATTTAATCGATGATTGTTTTAGTGTTTAATTGACGGTCAGTTCTTTCAGCAGTTCCTTGTGCGTACCGTTGGTCACAACAGACACCGGCTTTTCTTTTTCCGGCGCGTCAAGGAAAAGATGGTCCGTATTGGTGATGTTGTAAGCTTCCTTGAAGCCTTTCAGCACAACCTTGATCTTTTTCTGCTGCGCTTTGATCTGCGTGAATTCGCGGATGATGTCCAGCACGTCCTGGTCGATGTACAGCGTTTTGCTGGCGTCGATCACCACGGTGCTGTTTTCCGGCAGGCGGTCCAGCGTAAGCAGGATGTTGGCTTTGTTGAGGAAGGATACTTCCTGGGACAGTTCCAGGCGGATCAGGTCACCGGTACGGTATTTTTCTTTCTGGAAGAAATAGGGGCTTTTCATATTGCCCCACATGATGAAGAGCACGCTCACGGCAAGGCCCACGGCTACACCGATCAGCAGGTCCGTGAATACGATGGTAACAACCGTCACAAGGAAAGGCGCCCACTGGTATTTGCCCTTCTGGAACATCTTCTTGAATATCTCCGGTTTACAAAGTTTGTAACCTGTTACCAGCAGCACGGCTGCCAGCGTAGCCAGCGGGATCATGTTCAGGATGCCGGGGATCAGCGCCGCGCAGAACAGCAGCAATGCGCCGTGCGTCATGGCCGCCAGTTTGGTACGGCCGCCCGCGTTGATATTGGCGGAAGAACGCACGATCACGGAAGTGATAGGCATACCGCCGATCAGGCCGCTGACGATGTTGCCGATACCCTGCGCCCTCAGTTCCCGGTTGGGAGAACTGTAACGCTTCAGCGGGTCCAGCTTGTCCGTCGCTTCCAGGTTCAGCAAGGTTTCCAGGGAAGCCACCACCGCAATGGTGGCGGCGATCACCCAAACTTCGCTGTTGCCGATCTGGGAGAAGTCCGGCATCGTGAACTGCCCGATGAAATCGCTGAAAGAATCCGCGATCGGCAGCGTTACCAGGTGGCTTTGTTCCAGCCCCAGCGGAGAACCGCCCGCAAGGAAAAGCTGGTTAAGCCCCACCCCTGTCAGCACCGCTACCAGCGGCGCCGGGATCACGTTCACTTTCGGCACCTTGCTCCAGTACAACAGGATCAATATAGATACGAGGGTAATGATCACCGCGCCGAAATGCACATGGTTCAGCATGCTGAACAGGGAAGAGATCGTATTCTCCCCGTCTGCCTGCACAAACGCAAAATCACCTTCCGCATCGGCGTCATAGCCAAATGCATGAGGGATTTGTTTCAGGATGATGATAAGGCCGATGGCCGTCAGCATCCCGGTAATTACATTCGACGGAAAGTAGTTGGCCACCGTACCGGCTTTCAAAAGCCCCAGCACCAGCTGCATGATACCGCCCAGCATTACTGCCAGCAAAAAGATCTCATATACGCCCAGTGTGGTGATAGCGTTCAGCACAATGGCGGTAAGCCCTGCGGCGGGACCGCTCACGCTCAGATTGGAGCCACTCAGGAACCCGATCACAAGACCGCCGATAATACCGGAAATCATACCGGAGAACAAAGGCGCGCCAGACGCCAGTGCGATACCAAGACAAAGCGGTACCGCAATCAGAAATACAACAAGGCCAGCCGGAAGATCACCTTTAATATTCGAGAAAAAACCAATTTTTTTGCTCATGATAGCATGGATTTAAGCAGATCATAACGATGATGCAGCCATCTCCGCGCATGCATGCAGTCAACAATGCATTGCCGGATTACCCGCTGGCCCGTATTACCCGTAAAAAGGTCATAACGAAGCAAGGTTAAGCGTACATCAGCGTTTCATCTGAATTTGTACAAATAAGAAAATGAAAATGCAAAAGCGTGTACGCAGTAATTGGCGTACACAAGGGTCATTTAAGCAAGATGACCGTTTGGTGGAGGAGTCTGGATTTCCTGAACCGGACTGGCAGGAATATCCTCGTGATAACGGTAAGAAAGTGTATTGAGGAAAAGCTCGGGATTGAGCGCTGCGTTCGCATCCGCATAACGGTGACAATTGATGTCGCCATTACTAAGTTTAACTTTTGATGTGCAACTACCACCACCATCAACGTGCTCTTCCACGATCTGGTTGTTGAACAGTAATTTCCCCATCTGCTCTATCGGGAGCAGTTGAACGCACATCAGGCTAAGAAGAAATATACTGAGTAGTCTTTTCATCAATACTTATATCACTTATTTGTATGTGAAGCAAAAATAACCTCTCCGATCCAGAAATCATATTTTGGCGGGTCAAAGAAATGTTAAATCGATCATAAACCCTTATCTATCCATTATTTAACGGAAATCATCGACATTCACCCCCATCCGCCTATATGACCGCTCATCACAATTCGGTCCTGGCCGCCGGAAAGTCCAAAATCCGCCCAAATGCAATATAGGCAAGGAAATTTCTATTTTCTACAGTAATATTTAAAGCAAGTTATTTTGCATTGATTGGTATTGTGTATTGCATAGTAGTAAATTCTTTCTATCTTTGTATCGTGAAGTTGAGGAAATACCCTGGCTTCGGAACAAATAACGGTTTTTAAAGCTCACTTGCCATGAACATTGATAATACACAGTCGCAGATGCGGAAAGGGGTGCTGGAATTCTGCATTCTTTCCATCATCAAGCAAGGCGAGGCTTATCCTTCAGACATTATTGAAAAAATGAAAGAAGCAAAGCTGGATATCCTGGAAGGGACGCTGTATCCGCTTTTGACACGCCTCAAAAATGCCGAGCTGCTCACGTACCGGTGGGTAGAAAGCAGCTCCGGCCCCCCGCGCAAGTATTTTTCCATGACCGAAAAAGGGGAAACCTTTTACCGGGACCTGGAAAATACCTGGAACGAACTGGCCAACGCCGTTCACCAGCTCACACAACCTAACACCATCCAATAATATACAATCCGAGTTTACCTAAAACCTAAACAGATTAAGCAGATGAAAAAGATTATCAATATAAACCTGTCGAGCCGCCTGATCCCCATCGAGGACAGTGCTTACGAGATACTCCGACAGTACCTTGATAGCCTGAGGCGGTATTTCGCGAAGGAAGAAGGCGCGGAAGAGATCGTCGGAGATATTGAAAGCCGCATTGCGGAGATCTTCCAGGAAAAGATCCGCAAGGGCGCGCATTGTATTACAGACGAGGATGTGCAGGCTATCAAAGCTTCCATGGGCACACCCGAACAGTTTGTGGAGGAAGACGGCAATACGGCGGACAGCAGGCAGAGAACGGCATCAGAACCTTTCGCTCCTTTCATCCGTCCGCGCAAACGGTTTTACCGGGACCCGGACGGCAAGGTGCTGGGCGGCGTCTGCAGCGGCCTCGGCGCATATTTTAACGTGGACCCCCTGGTGTTCCGCATCATCTTCGCCATCGGCGCGGTGATGTGGGGAGGCGGCATCCTGCTCTACTTCATCCTCTGGTTCGCTACTCCCGAAGCGGTGACCGCCGCGGAAAAGCTGGAAATGCGCGGGGAACGTGTGGATGTGAACAACATCAAGGCCGCCGTGCAGGAAGAAATGAACTCCTTCCGCTCACGCATGGAAAGAATGGGAGATGATGTCAGAAATTTTTCGGAGGGCCGCGGGAAACAGTTCGGTAGAGATGCCGGATCTGCAATAGAAGGGTTTTTCAGAGGACTGGCAAATGTCATTGCATACATTGCAAAAGGCTTTTTCCTCTTCCTCGCAGTAGTGATGCTCTTTGTATTGGTAGTTGGCCTCATCATGTCAGCTGTCTTTTCCGCGGTCCTGATCCCAGTCAAAGACCTTTTACTGGACAATGGTGTGCAAACAATGCTCTTCTGGCCGGCGCTGGCCTTGCTGGTGGGCATTCCGATCCTTTCGCTCGTGGCTTTCCTCGTGCGCAAGATGGCCGGCATCAAACAACAGAACAGGTATGCAGGATATACTTTAGGATTTTTCTGGCTGCTCGGGGTGTTCTTCTCGGTATGGCTGGTGGTTTCACTGGCGAGGGATTTCAATACCCGCTACAAGGAAACCGAAACACTTTCCATCACACAGCCCAGCCAGGGCCGCCTGATCGTCAAGAAAGCGGAAAGCGTGCTGGAGCTGGACGATGTGAACCTGTTCGACGGCAACCTCCGCGTGGTGGACGATACCGTGATCATAGACGATATCAACATCCGCGTACTGAAAAGCGAAACAGACAGCTTTGCGGTGGAAGTGGTGAGAAGCGCGCGGGGCAGAACGGTGGCGCAGGCGAAAGCATACACCCGCCTCATCAACGTGAACATGCAGCAGACGGACTCCGTGCTGTACATTCCCTCCGGCATCTCCATCCCCCGCAATTCAAAATACCGTAACCAGCAGATCACCGTGGTGATCAGGGTGCCCGTAGGCAAGCACATCCTCATAGACCGCGAAGTAAGATATCACTACAATTTCATCCGCAACTGGCGCGAGGAATGGTGGGATGATCATTACGACTGGGATGAAAACAGGCAGATCGATATACGGATGACGCCCGGCGGATGGGAAAGAACGGACCAGCTGGAAAAGAAAAAGGAGGAAGCCCCCGCACCCGCGGATACCGCCAATCCCCGCAACGAGTACCGCTACCGGGGCCCGGCCCGCCAGCAGGAACAGAACACCACGCCCATTGACGACAGCAGCAACAAAGAAGCGGCAGCCGACAAAAAAAGTATTGCCATGGCCGTTGTGAGCTTCTTGTTCCTGAATCCCTTCAAAACACTCGATCCATCTTCGTCACAATAAGTTTAGTTTCGAAAAACGATAGCCAACCGCGGTATCCACCGCGGTTTTTTCATGCCTTCCCGCTTTTAACAGTATTTTTCCCGATTCGATCATTCCCATCCCCCGATAATTGCTAGTTTTGCATATTCAAAATTTTGGAGGATCAGATAAGGATGAAGGTACCCATCAATATTGCACTGGTAGGCAATCCTAACAGTGGTAAAAGCTCTCTCTTTAATGCGCTTACAGGTTTAAACCAGAAGGTGAGCAACTTTCCGGGGGTAACGGTAGATAAAAAAACCGGTATTGCCCGCATTGCCCCGCAGCTGGAAGCCAACATTATTGACCTGCCGGGTACCTACAGCCTGTATCCCAAAAGCGCGGACGAATTTGTAACGTACGACGTGCTTCTCAATCCCAAAGGCGCCGACAAGCCGGACATGGTCCTGATCATCGCCGACGCCTCCAACCTCAAGCGCAACCTGCTCTTCTGCTCCCAGATCATAGACCTCAAAGTGCCCGTGATCATCGGTCTTACCATGATGGACCTCGCCAAGAAAAAAGGTGTGGAGGTAGACCTCGCGGGCCTGGAACGCGAACTGGGCGTGCCCGTTGTGGCTATCAACCCGCGCCGCAACAAGGGCTTGCAGCAGCTGAAGAAAAATATCGAGCTGATCGCACAGGAAAAATTCGGCGCCCCCGCGCGGGATTTCATCGAGAATCACCAGCTGGCGCCGGCCGTAGTGGAAGACATCCGGCGGATATACCCTGTGTCCAGCGACTACGCCGCGCTGCACGTGGCCGTGAATTACGACGAGCTGCATTTCCTCGACAAACAGCAGCAGGGCGCCATCAGAAATTCCCTGCAGCAGCACGGCTTCAACAAAACAAAAGTACAGGCGGAAGAGATCATGCAGCGCTACGCCCGCATCAAACATATCATGAACGGCACCGTAGTGGAAACCGACCCGCTGCAGCAGCAATTGCAGACCGAAAGGATCGATAACGTGCTGCTGCACCGCTTCTGGGGATATCTTATCCTGCTGGTGGTGCTGTTCCTGCTTTTCCAAAGTATATTCTGGATCGCCTCCTACCCGATGGACCTCATAGACGCGGGCTTCGGTTCGCTCAGCGGATGGCTTTCAGAGGTGCTGCCGGACAATAAGGTCAGCGATGCCTTCATCAACGGCATCATCGCCGGCCTCGGTGGCATTGCGGTCTTTGTGCCGCAGATCATGATCCTGTTCGGCCTGATCACCATCCTGGAAGATACCGGCTACATGGCCCGCATCAGCTTTCTGACGGACCGCCTGATGCGCCAGGTGGGGCTGAACGGCAAATCCGTGATGCCCCTCATCAGCGGTGTGGCCTGCGCCGTACCCGCTATCATGGCCGCCCGCAACATCGAGAACAGGAAAGAACGCCTGATCACGATCATGATCACACCGCTCATGAGCTGCTCGGCGCGGCTGCCCATCTACACCATCATGATCGCGCTGGTGATTCCGGACCGCATGGTGCTCGGCTTTCTCAGCCTGCAGGGCTTGGTGATGATGGGACTGTACCTGCTCGGCTTCTTCATGGCCATTCTCGTGGCCGCGGTCATGAAGCTGTTCATCAAAATACGCGAGAAGAGCTACTTCATCATGGAATTGCCCGTATACCGCGCCCCGCGCTGGAAAAACGCCGCAGTGACCATGGTGGAAAAAGCAAAGATATTCGTCATGGACGCCGGTAAGGTGATCATGGTCATCTCCATTGCGCTGTGGTTCCTGGCCTCATACGGCCCCTCCGGCAGAATGGACGCCGTACACGCGAAATACGAACAGCTCCAGGCCGGCACCACCGACCCCGCGCAGCTGGATGAGCTGGACAAACAGCTGCAGTCTGAAAAGCTTTCCCACTCCTACGCCGGCATCATCGGCCACGCTATTGAACCCGCGGTGGAACCGCTGGGCTTCGACTGGAAAATAGGCATTGCGCTGATCACCTCCTTTGCCGCCCGCGAAGTGTTCGTGGGA
Organism: Chitinophaga cymbidii; assembly: GCF_007992715.1. Lineage (GTDB taxonomy): Bacteria > Bacteroidota > Bacteroidia > Chitinophagales > Chitinophagaceae > Chitinophaga > Chitinophaga cymbidii. The sequence goes on along the minus strand of NZ_BKAU01000001.1, from coordinate 1,738,232 downwards.
ACGATGGCCACGCTGTATAGCGTGGGCGACGCGGAAGACAACGATGCCACGCTGCGCGAAAAAATGGAGTCCGCCACCCGCATAGACGGCACTCCGGTTTACACGCTCGCCACCGGCCTCTCGCTCATGATCTTCTACGCCTTTGCCATGCAGTGCATGAGCACGCTCGCCATCGTGAAAAGGGAAACCCGTTCCTGGAAATATCCCATCGTTCAGTTCGTGTACATGACCGTACTGGCCTATGTTTGCAGCTGGATCGTCTATGAGCTCTTCAAATAATTTTATCCTACATTTGAAGAAACACGCCCGCATGAAAAAGCTACTGTCCGTTATCGGCTGCATGATGGCTTTGTCCGCCTCCGCGCAACCCGCCTCCGCGCAGATCGATTCCGCGCAACTCATGAAAGATGTGCAAACCCTCTCCGCAGACAAGATGGAAGGCCGCAAAACCGGCACCAAAGGAAACCGCATGGCGCAGTTTTACCTGCTGGACCGGTTAAAGGAAACAGGACTGGAACAATTCTACAACACCTATCAGCAATCATTTTTCTTCAACTCACGCGGCAGCCGCATCATGGGCACTAACCTCTACGGCTATATTAAAGGGGAAGTGGACAGCTTTATCGTGATCAGCGCGCATTACGATCATGTGGGAACAAAAGCGCAACCCTCGGGCGGGGACAGCATCTACAATGGCGCGGACGATAATGCCTCCGGCGTGGCGGGCCTCCTGGCGATAGCGAAATATTTCAAAGCGCATCCACCGCGGTACAGCCTCATCTTCGCCGCCTTCGACGCGGAAGAAATGGGATTGCAGGGCGCAAAGGATTTTTCAGCGCGGCTGCCCGTGCCCGCGGCCAGCATGCTCATGAACATCAATATGGACATGATCAGCCATAATGACAAACGTGAACTCTATGTCTGCGGCACGTATCATTACCCGCAGCTTAAACCCTACATTACCGCCGCCGCGGCGAAGAGCGCGATCCTTTTGCCAATGGGGCACGACAAACCCGAAGATGCCGGGCAGGACTGGACCGGCCAGAGCGATCATCATGTTTTTCATCTGCGGAAAATTCCTTTCCTCTATTTCGGTGTGGAAGATCATCCCGATTATCATAAGGTCACGGACGAGTTCAGCCGCATCAATCCATCTTTCTTCTACCAGGCGGTGTTGAGTATTCTCGATGTGGTGAAAGCGGTGAATGAACGGCCATAAAAAAGGCCGCATCCATTGAATGCGGCCCTCAGAATTATAAATAAGCAATTACCGCTTCGGCAACCGCTCGAACATCTTCTGGTAAAAAGCCCTCGACATATTGGAAGAACCCACCTTCTCCACCTTGGTGCGGGAGCTTTGCACCGCGGGCGCCATTCTTCCCCATTGCGCTCCTACGATCTTCTTCAATGCAAGATTCAATAAAGGTTCTTTGGTATCGCCGAGCACACCGAGGTTGAAGCTTTCAAAGAAGCGCTGGTCCGGCGAAAAGCCCGTCAGCCCATAATCTGATTGATTCTGCGAGTTGAATGCCTTGGTGATGATCGGCTGCATGCCCCATTTGTTGCGGAGGTCGTTTTCTTCGTAGATGGTGGTGGAGCCGACGTTCTTGCCGGCCGTGGTATCGCCGATGATGTATACCGGCATGTAAGGTTTGAGGCCGTTGATGATCAGCTCGCTGGCGGAAGCGGTTTCCGTGCTGGTGAGGATGATGAAGTTCTGCAACGTGTTGCCGATGTTGCCCGCCTCCGGCGTGAAATTCATTTTGAAGAATTCTTCCCCGTAATCCTCCGTGAACTCCTGGGTGAGCAAGGAATTGTATTCCCTGCGGAAGAACAATTTGTTCGCCGTATAATTCTTGACGATCTGGCTGCCCAAGTTGATCGTGGAAACCTGGTCCCCGCCCGGGTTGTAGCGTAGGTCAAGGATGAGGTCCGTTACGCCCTGCGCTTTGAACCGGGAGAAAACGGCATCCACTTCGTTGTCGTAAGCGGAGGTAGAATCCCCTTTGTCCGGAGCAAAGAAGTTATACATAAAATAGCCGATCTTCTTTCCTTCGATGGAATACACAGAATCGAGGTACACGGGGTTTTCCGCAAACACGATGGTGTTGAGCGTGAGGTTGCGCTCCGCGCCCAGGCTGTCTTCCCCACCCGCGGTCAGGAAATATTGCTGTGCGGCGATCGTATGATTTTCGCCGAGCGCCGATACAAAAGCATTTACGTTTTGTGAACCGCTGGCCGCGGAATACGGGAAATCACGCCCGTTGATCTGGAAGAACATATCTCCCCGCTTCAGCCCCGCCGTTTCCGCGGGAGAGCCCCGCTTTACATAAGTCACCTGCGCGCCGAGCAGGGTACCCTGTTCGTGCAGGAAAAGCGTATAGCCATATCCCGCTTCTTTTTGCACGCCGCTCAGGGATGCCAGCAGTTCCTGGAAGTTGTTCTGTATCCAGGAAAACTGATCGTCCGGCGACTTTAGCAGGCCGTAGAAAAAGCTCTCCGGGTCCGTCGTTCTGTCCGGATTTGCGGGAATGCTGGAAGTCCAGTAGTAATAGTCCTTCATGTTGGCGTAGATCCAGTCATTCACATATTTATTGGTGTTGGTCCGGTCCGGCCCATCCGCGTCTTTCTTTTTGCAGGAGGAGAATACCAGTCCCGCCGAGACGCACAAGAACAGCATGGTTCGCTTTTTCATAAATTGGCTTAAATCTTAATGTAATATAACTGAATAAACGGAGGAAGGGCCTCAAAAATTTTGTGGTGTGGCCGGCTTGACACCCGCGTCGAGCAGGGCATTGCGGATTTTTTCCCGCCAGATGCGCTGTTCCGCTGCATCCAGACCGCTTCGCACGGCATCGTCAAACGCTTCCTGGCGCCGGTTCATTTCCCGGAATGATTCCAGGTATTCATACTGGATGCGGCTTTCATGATCTTCTATGGTCAGTTCCATGTTCAGCACTTTGCGGCGGAAGCCTTCCGCTACGAGGCGGGTGATATCGAAATGGATCTGTTCGTGCTCGAGCGTGTGCCGGCTGGGCGGATGAGAGCGGGCCCAGGAGGAGCTTTTTACCCAGAAAACCTGCAGTACGAGCGTTACTTCCAGCGTATCCCGGAACCGGCGGCTGCCGCCTTCGAACGCAAAGCTGGTGAAGCTCACGGCTTCGCTTTTCGCGGATGCGGGTACCCTGCCGCGGTAATCGTCCGCCGAGGAGGCCCGCTGGTGGTAGAACAGGGTGTCGGATTGCCTGTCCTCCGGCCGGTCGTCCTCCCGGAAAACCACTTTCACCACGGTCTGCGCCGTAGCTTGCTGCCCAGGCAGGCAACACAAACATCCAGCTAAAAGAAAACGGACAAACATCGTGTTATGAAGTTCGGAAATCGGAGGGAGATTTTGGACGGGCAAAAATTTCCCTTCCAAACGGCCACCGCTCCGCCTTGCGGCCCTTAAATTGGGTGATCGCTCAAAATTCTGTAATTTACAAGGAACCAAAACAATCGTCCCATGTACGGAGGCGGATACATTTTCGACGAGCCGAACAAACGGCAGTTGAACGAAGAGCAATTGCACGATGATCCGGAAAAGTTAGCGGATTTCGAAGCCCGCATTGCCCGCGGAGAAAAGATCGAGCCGGGAGACTGGATGCCTTCTGAATACCGGCGCCAGCTGATACGGCTGATAGAACAGCATGCACATTCCGAAATTATGGGCGCACTGCCCGAAGGCACCTGGATCACCCGCGCACCGGGCTTCAAGCGCAAACTGGCGCTGATTGCCAAAGTGCAGGACGAGATCGGCCACGGCCAGCTGCTGTACAATGCCGCCGAAACCCTCGGCAAAAGCCGCGAAGCGATGATCAACGACCTGCTGAGCGGAAAATCCAAATATTCCAATGTGTTCAATTATCCCGCGGAAACCTGGGCGGACGTGACCGTCATCGGTTTTCTCATAGACGCGGCGGCGATCGTTAACCAGGTAGCCAACGCAAAAGGTTCTTATGGGCCTTATTGCCGGGCGCTGGAAAGGATCTGTTATGAGGAGAGCTTTCACCTCAAGCAGGGCCACGACGCCTTTATTGAACTGGCCACGGGAACGCCCGCGCAGCGCGCGATGCTGCAGGATGCGCTGAACCGCTGGTGGCAACCGATCATGCATTTCTTCGGCCCGCCGGATAAAAGCTCCGTGCACAGTGAAAAGCTGATGCAATGGAAAGTAAAAATGGCCAGCAACGACGATATGCGCAATCAGTTCCTGGACACCTACGTACCCAAGATATGGGACCTCGGGCTGACGCTGCCGGATGAAAAACTGCGGAAAGATCCGGACACCGGAAAATGGGAATATTCGGACCCCGACTGGGACCTCTTCAAAAAGGTGATCAATGGCGGCGGCCCCTGCAACCAGGAAAGGCTGAACGTGCGCAAATGGGCGGAAACACACGGGCGATGGGTGCGCAAGGCTTTGATGAACCCGAAAGACAGGATAGCGGCCCCCGTGGCATAAACATATAAAAACAGTATGGAAAACCAATCATTAGATCCACGTGTCAACCGTCTGCAACTCAACCCCTCCGGCGAAGCAGTGACAGTGCAGGACGGGGAAAACTGGAACGTATTTGAAGTATTTCACCAGGAAAAACGCGGCGCGCATCATGAGCACGTTGGATGTGTGCATGCCCCCAACGCGCAAATGGCGCTCATTTTCGCCAAGGAACAATTCGGGCGGCGCAAGAAATGCGTGAACATCTGGGTGGTGCGGAGCGCGGACATCCTGGCGTTCAGCGCGGAAGATGAAGACATGTTCGCCAACAATCTCGAAAAGACCTACCGCGATGCCAGCGGATTCAAGGTGATGGAAAAGATCAACAAATACCGGAAATCAACCCGACATGACGAAGAATAACGCACTGATATATATGCTCACCGCCATGGCGGACGATGCGCTGATACTTGGCCACCGCAATTCGGAGTGGACCGGCCTGGGACCTGTGATGGAAGAGGACATTGCATTTTCTTCCATGGCGCAAGACAAGATCGGCCATGCATGGGCATTGTACCGCATTCAGCAGGAAGACCTCGGCGGCGGCGATCCCGACCAGTTTGCCTTTTTGCGCAATGAAAAAGACTACCGTTGCTGCCACCTGGTAGAACAGCCCAATGGCGAATATGACTTCAGCCTGATGCGGCATTTTTTATTTGATCATGCGGAGGCCATCCGTTATGAACAGCTGCAGCAAAGCAGCTTTGCACCCCTGCAGCCGCTCGCGAGAAAGCTGAAAGGAGAGATCAAATATCACACGCTGCACGCCAACGCCTGGATCACGCAGCTCTGCCGCGCCGGCGAAGAAAGTTACGCCCGCATGCAATCCGCGCTGAACGCCTGCTTTCCGCTGGCGCTCGGCCTGTTTGAGCCCGGCGGCGAAGCGGAAGACCTGCTGGTGGCGGAGAAAGTATATCCCGGAGAAAAGGCATTGCAGCAGTTGTGGATGGACCGCATTTATGCCATCCTGTCCGCCGCCGCGCTCAACCTGCCCGGCGAACATGCCGTACAGCCCGCCTACGGCGGAAGGAAAGGGTGTCACACGGTACACCTGCAGCCGCTGCTGGAAGAAATGGGGAATGTATTCCGCACAGACCCTGCCGCAACATGGTAAATATGGAACTGAACGAAACGAACATATATAAAGCGCTGGAACAGGTGATGGACCCGGAGATACCGGTGCTGAACGTACTGGACCTGGGGATGATCACCGCCGTGGAAGTTGCCGGGGAAGCGGTGCATGTGAAGATGATCCCCACCTTCGCCGCCTGCCCCGCCGTGGAGCTGATCCGCCGGAACATCCGCACCGTGCTGGAAGAAACGCTGCAAACTGTGGTCACCGTGGAGATCGACAGGGAAGCGCACTGGACCAGCAACCGCATGACGGACAGCGCGAAGGAAAAGCTGAAAAACTTCGGCATAGCGCCGCCGCAGATATCTAACGGAGAAGCCTACTCGGAGATATTGCTGCAAACGCCCTGCGCGCATTGCGGCAGTAAAAACACCTACCTCCGCTCCCCGTTCGGCTCCACGCTTTGCAGGGCCATTCACTATTGCAGGGATTGCGGCCAGGTGTTCGAACATTTTAAACCGTTGGAGTAAGTTTGTATCTTGCCGCCATGAAAATCGGTTTATACTTCGGCTCTTTCAATCCCGTACACACCGGGCATATGATCATCGCGAATTTCATGGCTTATCATACGGACCTGGACAAGGTCTGGCTGGTAGTGTCTCCCCACAACCCGCTGAAGTCCTCTTCCACCCTGCTGAACGAACATCACCGCCTGCATCTCGCCGAAATGGCCGTGCAGGACGAGCCGCGGTTGCGCGTCAGCAATATTGAATTTTCCCTGCCACGCCCCTCCTTCACGATAGACACCCTTACCTATCTCACGGAGAAATTTCCCACACAGGAATTTGTGGTGATCATGGGAAGCGACAGCTTTCAGAATATTCCGCGCTGGAAGAATTACCGGCAGCTGCTGGACAATTATGCGATCTACGTGTACAGCCGTCCCGGTCACGAAGTAACCGATACGTTCGGAGGCAACGTCACCATTGTGGATGCGCCGTTACTGGACATTTCGTCCAGCAACATCCGCCGCTGGATACAGGAAGGCAAGTCCATCCGCTACATGGTGCCGGATAATGTGTGGAAATATATGTCGGAGAACAATTATTACAAAAGCTAGTCACGGATTGTGGAATTATTCCCCCGTTTGTTTCATTTTCTTTTCTTTGGAATGCGCCGTGCGCACCACCTTCACTTCTCTTTTCTTCACGAGGTATTCGTTCGAATAGATCTTTATCAGCACGATCAGCAGGGAGATCAGTAAGGGGCCGAATATCAGGCCGATGAACCCGAAGAGGTTCACTCCCACGATAACGCCGAAGATGGTGATTAGCGGATGCACGTCCCCGATCCGCTTCGCCAGCATCATCCTGAAAATATTATCGGACGAACCTACCACGCCAAAGCCGTATGCCAGCACGGCAATGCCCTGCCAGGTCTGGCCGGAAGACAGCATGAAGATGCCCATCGGCACATACACCGCCGCCGCGCCGATGATCGGCAGCATGGCGGTAAAGCAGGTCACCACGAACCAGAACACCGCCTCCGGCACGCCGAAGATCAGGTATCCCACCAGCGACACCACGCCCTGTATCAACGCAATGAGCGGAATGCCGATGGCGTTGCTCACCACCATGTTCTTCATTTCCTTCCCAAGCAGTTCCACATTCTCGTCTTTCAGCGGAATGTATTCGTACAGCGCCTCCTCCATTTCCCGCGCATGCACCAGCATGAAATAAAGGATAAAATACATGATGGCTACGGCGGTAAGCGTGTTGAAAGTGGCGCCCACAAACACCGGCAGCACATTGGTGATATATTCCTGCAGCTTTGCCAGCCGGTCGGGCGTCATGAGGTTCACGCCCAGGGAATCCTGCAGTTGCTTGTTGATGCCCTGCAGCCCCGCGATCAGCTCGGAAGAATGTTTGACGGCGTAAGACACCTTGGCAGTGAGCATGTTCACCAGCATGCCGATCGGCAACAGAATGATGAGGAAAGACAACACCATAATGACCGTGGCCGCCCAGTTGCGCTTCCAGCCGCGGTTTTCCACCAGCCGGAACATGTAGTTGCGGGACAGCACATAAAAGGTAACCGCCCCGAGGAACCCCGGAAAGAAGGCATACAGCTCCTTGAACAGGATAATGCCCAGGAAAGCGATGATCAGTAAAAAAATGATCTGTTTGAGGCGTTCATTATCAAGATAACTCATAGTGTTGCTTGAGGTCGTATATTCAAACCTACATGTTTTTCGTTGGATCACAAAGTATGCCAATGCGCCGAAACGTGCTTCCCGTCAATATTATATAGTTGTTTTAAGATTAAATTAATAACTTTGGGTAAATTGTGGAACAAAGTTTGTAACCTTAAAAAACGGAGGCAATGTACCGCCGCCGTGATTAAATCAGCACCCAAATCTTTCACATTTAAAAAACACTTAACTATGAGCAGAAGTTCAAAAGCAGTCGTGTCCTTTATCGTAGGAGCTGCTGTAGGCGTAGCCGTTGGTTATTTTCTGAATTCCGACAAAAAGGATGAACTGGTGGACAAGCTGAAATACCAGGCTGACAAACTGAAAGAAAAGTTCCGTGCGAAAAAGCAACAGTATGAAGATGCGATCGAAAATGAACTGACCTAAAGGACTTTTTTAGCATCTAAAAACAAATGCATGGAAGATAATTTTTCCAATTATTTTACCGAGACAGGCAAGGTGGCCAAAAATTACCTCGAAACCCGGCTTGACCTCATCAAATTACAGGCAGCGGGAAAGTTAAGCAAGGCGTTAGGTTTGTTCTTTTCGCTATTGATGGCTTTCCTGCTGTTCTTTTTCGTGATCGTGTTCCTGGGTATGGTGGTCGGCTTCTGGATCGGTGAAATGACGAACAGCTTTACGATCGGATTTTCCTGCGCGGCAGGATTCTTTGTGTTGTTGCTCCTGCTCATGCTCGCGTTCAGGAAAAGCCTGATACAGCGCCCGCTGGCCAATATGCTGGCGGCGGAGCTGGTAGAGGAGATACAGGAAATGGAAGAGAAGATCGAAGAAAAGGTAAAAGAAAAAAGAACGAATGAATAATTTAATACACGCTTTTCATGCCTAAAAAGATCAGAAACCTCGCGATGCTGGACGAAGAGATTGCCCGTCTCAAGCGTAAAAGCCGCAAGCTGGAAGACGAGCTTGGGGCCCGGGTAGATCATTTCAAAGGCAATTATAAATCGATGGCCATGAACTCCGTGGTGCCGGGCATCGCCAATAGCGGTGTGATGGGTATTGTGGGCAACGTGGCGAAGATCGCCTGGAGCAGCAGTAAGGCCAAATCCGTGTTATCTACCGCGCTGATCACAGCGCTGGAATTTATCGGGGTACGGCTTGGGCTGAAGCTGGTGAATAATTTTCAGCGGAAAAGACGCCGGCGTAAAGCGGCCGCCAAAGCTGCAGGGGAGAGTAACGGGGAAGAAGCGTGATCTGGCCCGGTTTCGCTAGTGGCCACCGGATCAGCATGAGGGCTACCCCCAAACCCTTGTACCTTCGCTGCAATTCGCGCAAATATCAATATGTTTCCTGCCCTTTATAAGCTGTGTGCGGAACCGCACGTAGTTTTCGTTATGCCATAGCGCCCGGAAGGTGCTGTTCTTCAGGTCGCCAAGACGGTGCTGCGCGTCTTTATCAAAGCAGCAGGGCACCACCAGCCCGTCCCACGTGATCACCGGGGAATGCCAGAGGCGCCAGCAATGATTGCCGAGTTTGTTCTTGATGGCGTAGGTGCCGTCTTCATTACGGTGATAGCGGGAATATTTGTCGATCGTGGGGATCAGCTTGTTGCCCTCTTCATAATCATATACCTGCGCGGTCTTGAACCGCACTTCGTCCACCCCGATCTCCTTCGCCAGTTTTTTGATGTCCTCTATCTGGTGCTCGTTGGGCTTCACCACGAGGAACTGGAAGAACACGAAAGGCTTTTTAGAGTTCAGCTCCTTCTTCCACTTCACGATGTTTTTGGCCCCTTCTATCACTTTGGAAAGATTGCCGCCTACGCGGTATTGCGTGTATACATCCTGCGTAGTGCCGTCTATCGATATAATAAGGCGGTCCAGCCCGCTTTCCACCGTTTTTCGTGCATTCATATCTGTTAGATAGTGCGCGTTGGTGGAGGTGGCGGTGTAGATGCCCTTGCCGGAAGCGTATTTCACCATGTCCAGGAAAGCGGTGTTGAGGTAAGGCTCGCCCTGGAAATAGAAGATCAGGTACAGCAGCTCGCGATGCAGCTCATCGATGGTTTTCCGGAAGAAAGCGTTATCCAGCATGCCCGTGGGCCGGGTGAACGCGCGCAGTCCGCTCGGGCATTCCGGGCAGCGGAGATTGCAGGAAGTGGTAGGCTCAAAGGAGATGGAAATGGGCACGCCCCATTGTATGGGTTTGTTGCGCATTTTGCTCCAGTAATAGCTTCCAAGTACTTTTCCGGCATTCCAGCCGCGGCGGAATGTGAATTTGGACAAAAAATTGAGTGCGTCGTTCAGGTTCGGTTTCGGCATGATAAGGGCCTCTTTTGGCGGTATAAATTTACTACAACTTACGCGCTTTCTCGCAGAGCACAAAAAATTGCCCTATACTTGCTGCGTATTTTCACAGGACAACAGCATTTATCGTGGCAAAAACCAGACGCATCCGCCGGCGCCTATTCGTTTATTTATTCTTCTTTATCCTGCTTCCGGGGGGCATCCTCACCTGGTGGCTGCTGCGTGAGCGGCAGCAGCTGGAGTTCGTGCGGTATGAGGAGTTCGGGATAGACATGCCCGTGAATTATTCCATGCATGGCATCGATATTTCAAAATTTCAGGGAAGAGTCAACTGGATGGCCGTCCGGCAGATGCAGGTGGATAATATTCGTATATCCTTCGCCTTTATTAAGGCAACCGAAGGCATTACGCGGCAGGACGGCACATTTGCGCGGAACTGGGAAAAGGCCGGAGAGGCCGGCATCATCCGCGGAGCATATCATTTTTTCTATTCCACACGCGATCCGCTCAAGCAGGCGATCAACTTTAAAAACGTGGTAGACCTCAAATCCGGGGACCTGCCGCCGGTGCTGGACATAGAGGTGCATAACAACCAGCCGCCGGCGGTCATCCGCAGCACGGCCCGCATCTGGCTGGAAGAAATGGAGAAAGCCTACGGCGTGAAGCCCATCATCTATACCAATATTCACTTTTATGAAACCTACCTGGGGAAAGAATTCGATGACTACCCGCTATGGGTGGCGCACTATTATCAGAAAGACAAACCGCGCAGCACCCGCAACTGGGTGTTCTGGCAGCACAGCGACATCGGCCGGGTGAACGGCATCCGTACTACGGTTGATTTCAATGTGTTCCGGGGTGACAGTGCGGACCTGGCGGAGCTGTGCATTCCATAAAACAGTTTGCCGTACCTTTAAAGCATCAATCACCGTTATATGGACGAGCCAAATGAAAATTTCGACTGGAAGCTGCTGCAGTTTTTCGTGAAGATCATCCGCACCGTGTTCATTTTTTTATTCTGGATGCTCTTCAATATTTTCTTTGGATTATACCTTGGTTTTGGCGTGCCGGATGAGTCCACACCCGCGCGCCTCACCGGTTTTTATACCTGGCTGGGGTTAAGCCTGGCGGGGTATGTTTATTTTCTCTGGCGGATGTGGCGGAAGAAAATGCCTCCGCCTGACCAGTGATCATTTACCTGATTCGGCGCCCAGCACCTGCGTCCAGTACGTGCCCGCCCGGGCAACGCCCATTTCCCTGAACTGCGCTCCCATGATGTTTTTGCAATGATCCGGACTGCCAAGCCAGCCGTTGATCACGGCCGCTTCCGTTTTCGGGCCGGATGCAATGTTCTCTCCCATCCATGCATAACTATATCCCGCGGCCTGTACGCGCGTTTTCGGCGTTGAGCCGCCCGGGCTGGTATGCGAAAAGTATTTCCGGTCCTGCATGTCTTTGCTGTGATTGGCTGCGGCCAGCTCCAGCCGCAGGTTCCAGGTCAGCGGCTGCACGGCCGGCATCATTGTGCCGCCGCAGTTACAGCCCTTTGCCCGTATTTCATTCACGAGCGCCAGCAGCGTGTCTTTATTAACGTTGTTGCTGATCACCACCACGGTGCCCGGTCCTTCCGTATCCGGCCCTTCAGGCTGAACAGGTGCTTCCTTGGTGCAGGCCGTGGCCAGCATCGCTATGAAAAATATAAAGGGTACAAAACGGTTACTTAAATACATGAAAATCCCAGTTAAATAAAAAATCGGTACTGGGTTCTTGATAGGAGGAGGTTAAAGCACGTTGGCTTTTTCAGAGGAAAGGGCTAAAACAAGTATAAACAAGACACCAAAGATAATCGTAACCGTTAAAAAAATCATCCAGCCCTTGCAAAAAAGATGTTAATGAAAATAACAAATTATAAATCAGCGTGATATGGCTTCAGGACATCATGCCTGGCGCCACGGGCAGCCGTCAGTGCACCACACTTTTCGGGCTGGCCAGTTCCTGCGTCCAGAAATTGCCCACTTTGGCAACGCCCATTTCCGTGAACTTCGGGTTCATCAGCACCCGGCAGTGCACAGGGCTTTTGCTCCAGCCGTCCACCACCGTACGCTCGGTAAGAATGCCCAATGCGATGTTCTCTCCCCAGGCCTGCCAGGGATAGCCCATGCTGGAAATTCGGTACCCGGCGTTCTTGCCGTCTTTGTCCGTATGCGCAAAATAATTACGTGTATCCATGTCCGTGCTATGGAGGTACGCGGCTCTTTCAAGCGATTTGTTCCAGCGGATAGCGGGCGCAGGGCCCATAATGGTGTCCCCGCAATCGCAGCCCTTTGCGCGGACGTTGTTGATCAGATCGAGCAGGAGCAGCTGGTTCACCGGGTTGTTCATCGTGAACGTAGTATCTTCCACGGGTTGCGGAGGCGCCGGTATAATATTTTCCAACGGCTCTTTGTTGCATGCCACTGTCAGGCACAGCCATACGAATGCGCTCGCGAACGCACAGGTCCGCGCCAGAGAAATTCTCATGTTAAATTTTTTTTAACTCATTAAACTCAGCGGCTTTTGCAAGAGGATGGGTTCGTCTAATGTATGCATCGGCGTAGTAAGCCAGATGATACTCGGGTTGGCACATTGAGTCCAATCATATACGCTGGCAAAATTACGCGGCACTTTTGTTAACTCACCACATCATGATGTAAAATTCCTGTTAAGGTGTTGACTGTTAATTGTTTGTAAATAGGCGTCGTTTCGGAAAAGGCATAGGCTCATCTGGTAAATTCCGGGCTTTTCATAAGATATCTTCTCAACTTCAATACCAAATATATAAAACAATAATAAAATATTAAAATTAATATATTAATTATGACTGGGTTGAACGGCCGGAGAAGTTTATTTTTCCGCGGGATTGATCGTATTTTTATTCATTCCTATATCTTATTTAAATCATATACTTCTTTTTGTCACAACCGTTACAGATGTTATACCGTTCCTTTATAGCCGCAGTATTGCCTTGCGCCGCATGCCAGCAGGCGGGCAACGCCGCGGCGGACTATGATGCCGTTACTGTGCAACAAAGTGATCCGGCAGTCGTCTCCTTTGTAGCGGACGAAACAGTTTTTGATGAGGATGCTTCGCTGGTGATAACCGCTGCCAGTGATGTGCGGGTACGGAAGCCTGTTGTTTACCAGGGATGCATGTACTGACGGTATGAAATGTCTGCAAGCCCTGTTCCGCAGAAGCGGCGCCAAAAAGAAGCAGTATGCCAACGTCGATTATGGGCCGTATTTCGAGCGGGCCGTGATCAATGGCACCCTGCTGGAATGCCGTTTCCTGGGTAAGCTGGCGTTGCCAAGCGGGTTCGTGGTGGCCTGCGATCCGCTACTTGGCCTGCACGACGCCCTGCCCTTCGCGAAGCGCATGCCGCCGGGGGAATATCCGGTTTCCATTGTGCTGGCGGGGCGCCGCGACCGCCGACGCAATGCGCTGATCAGGCTGGCGTTTTCAGACAAGCGGGCCGTACATTGGGAACTCGCGCTTGTTCCCGGTCAGCGTTACACCGGTACGCAGCAGTATTACGGATTCAGGGCGGAAGCTGGCATCGGGTGCCTGTGCGACGCGCACTCGCAAAAGCACTATAACCGTTACCTGGAGCGTTTTTTCAGGGAGCACCCGGACAGCAACATCTACGATACGCTTTTTGAAGAAGCGTTCGGCCACAGGAACAACATCGACGCCGAAGGATGTTGCTTTAATTTCTATCTTCCGTCCCGCCCGCGCCTCAACGTGATCATGTTCAACACCGGCTATGGTGACGGCATTTATCCCGCGTACTGGGGCGTTGCAAAGGATGGCGAAGTATGCAGCCTCGTGATCGATTTTATGGTGTTATAATCTTAATGACATGTTAATGTATCAAAAGTGGATAACCGCACTGACGCTACTGTTGTTAACAACAGCTGTTTTGCATGCGCAGGACAGCCGGTTGCAGGAGGGCGATATCATCTTTCAAAGCAACATTTCACCCCAGTGCAAGGCCATCGAACTGGCCACACATTCCAGATACAGCCACTGTGGCATTCTCTTTAAGAAAAACGGCGGCTGGTATGTGTATGAAGCGGTGCAGCCGGTGCGGCAAACGCCTTACGATGAATGGATCGCCCGCAACAGGGAGCATTATGCGGTGAAACGCCTGAAGGGAGCGGATTCCCTGATTACCGCCAGTGAGATCCTACAAATGAAGCTCGCCGCCGGTAAATACATGGGGAAGAATTATGACAGCTATTTTGAATGGTCGGATGAACGGATCTACTGCTCGGAGCTGGTCTGGAAGATCTACCGGGAAGTGCTGGGCGTGGAAGTTGGAAAGCTGCAGCCCATGCGGGAATACGACCTCAGTCATCCTTTGGTGAAAGCCACCATGCGGGAACGGTACGGCAACAGCATCCCGCTGGATGAAAAAATGGTATCGCCCGGAAATATCTATAACAGCCCCTTGCTGGAAACGGTCATTGAACGATAAGCCCCTTTCTGCGTTATACCTTATATGAAGACCCGTAAAAATGCATATGAACAGATGAAACGATATTTCTTCCTGCTGCCGCTCGCGGTAGCGGCGTTTTCGGGATGCCAGAACAACCCCAAAACCGCCGCTGCGCAAGACACCATCACTTCCAGCACATCGTCACCGGATGGCTATTATGAAGCCACCCTGGCCGCGGCATCCTCCCCCGGCCGGCAGATCGGCCTTACGCTCAAACCCACCGGCGACGCGGAAATGCTCACCGACTATATGAACAGCACGCCGGAGATCGTGCAGATCGGCAACTGGACGATGACAGAGGGGAATGTGCTGATCACCATGGTGACGGTGGGGAGCGGGAACCCGGCAAAAGATACGCTGCGCTTCCGGCTGGTGGATAGCAGCCTGGTGTACCAGGGCGCGGCATATGGATCGGACGGCCTTACGTTAGTGAAAAAGGAACGGCCGGCGCCTGCTGAAAAGTCGCTGGTGGTTTGGGTAAGAAGCGAATCCGAATGCGACCGCGGTCCCGGTTTTGGCAAAACAAAATGTTACGAAGTGCAGTACGGCGAACAGCGAAAGACCGCATGGGAAAAACTCTCCGAGCCGATCGAAGGATTTTCTTTTGAAAAAGGATTCATCTATAAGCTGAAAGTAACCCGCGTTCCCCGTAACCCGGGGATACAGGATGTGGGCATGTATGAGTACAAGCTGGCGGAGGTGCTGGAGAAAGAGAAAGCCTGACGCCAACTGATAAAACTCATTGGCATTTTCCGTTTAAAACGCTAACTTGCCGGCTGAAATTCCTAAAATTGTATATCATGTTGACTGTATTACTCAACTCTTTTTATGAGATCGGCAATAAGATCGGTCATTTCGGTGTGTGGTTCTTCATCATCCTGTTTGGACTGATGTTCCTCTATGCAATGGTGAAATACGTTAAGCGCTAATCCTCCAGAATATTTATATACAGGCTGTCTGCTCCGGCGGGCAGCCTTTTTTATTAGCGCTGGCGCCTCAGAACGCCTCCGCCAGCGAAAGGTAGAATCCTCCCTGGCGCTTCTCTCCCGGCCGCTTTTCACCCCAGCCGTAGTCCAGCCGCACGGTGATGCGGGATACTTTATCATAGAAATAGCGGATGCCCAGGCCATAATTGGGCTTTAAACGGGATAAGGAAAAATCCCTGTTGCCAAATACGCCGCCTGTTCCCGCGAAACCCGCCAGTGCAAAGGTGGGGCGCATATCTATGAACCAGAATTTGATGTGCATTTTCGGATCGACCATATAGCGGTATTCCGCCTGCGCCGCCAGGTAATTTTGCCCGCGGTATCGGCCGGTATAATATCCGCGCATGATGTTATCATTTCCCATTTCGGGCAACAGGTAAAAGGGAAGCGTTTCCCCTTGCAGCGAGTGCCCGTAGCCGTTCAGGCCGAGGGTGCTTTTGGGGGATAGCGGAATGAAGTGGTTGGCTTTTGCTTCCAGCCGCCAGAGCGCGTGCTTGCTGAGGAAAGACGGCGCATAGGCCACGTTGAAGCGAAGGAAGCTGCCTGCGGTGGTGTAGTTCTGGTTATCGCGGTTGTCAAACACACCGGTGATGCCGATGAAGGTGGCGTAACCGCCTTCCTTGTCCTGCAGGCTCGCTTCCGGATAGATACCCTTTTCATCATCAGCCGTAAAACGGTCGTGCTGGTATTGCAGGGAAAGCCCGGCGTAAAAATGGCTGGTGATGCGCTTTTCAGCTTCCAGCAGGAGCTTGTAGCGCTTGTTCCCTACCAGCGAACGGTCGTCGTACCGGGTGCTGTCGCCGAGGCCGAAGAAATAGAGCGGAAAATTATGATAGCGGAAATTGGTCTTGAAATGATAGTCATTGTCCTTCGTCCAGTTTTCGGACCGGATATCGAACTTGAACTGGTTGCGGGTGGTGAAGGTGGAGAGCACGCTGGCCGTGGAGTTCCGCGTCAGCGGCGAAGGATCTTTCTTGTCGGCGTAATAGGAGTATAGCGCGGCAACGCCGAATTCAAATCCTTTTTCGGGAGAATATCCGAGGACGGGCAGGGGAAAAAAGCTGCTTTTTCGCACCCGGATAGTGTCCTGTGCCTTCACGGAGCCTGTCATGATCAATAGCGAGACTGCTGCTATGGTTCTACGCATAGGCCGCAATATGCAAAAAAAACCGGAAGTACGATCAGGCGGCGTTATTGTGTGGATGGGCGGGTTTTTTGCCGCGGACGAAGCCGATAACCAGATTGATCACAAAAAGGAGATGGCCGAGCACCAGTACTAAAAGCAAAAGTGCTAACACCTGCTCAAGACGAATGGCATCGAACATCTCCTTAAAGCTGATGCCTGCGGCATAGCGTTCAGGATAGGAATCAAAGTAATAATCATAGTAGAGCAGGAAGCATGCGAAAAGACAGATGCTGGCAACATGGATGTATTTAAGAGCGGAGATTTGGCGGAATTTGTCCGTTAAAAAATAGATCAGAGCCTGGAGTAGCAGGAATATGGTGGGCAGTACGTACCAGTGCTCTATAACATAATAGGTATCATGAAAATGAATATCGAGGATCGCGGTCCCGGAATAGAAGCCGGTCATTAACAAGATAAACGCGAAGATCAGCAACAAGTATTTAGGCATAGGATCAAATGGATGCATTTCGTCGAATATCCGCAAAATTCTGATCTTTTACAATCCGTCCGTTCTCGAATACCGTTTCCAGCAAATCCTTCATCCCCGGCGCCTCCTCTTCCCGCAACGTTCTGTAAACACCATCATCCTTCACCAGCTTGAGCTTTCCTGCTTTCGATTTTTTGAAAGAAGTGCGGAGATGACCCTCCGCATCCAGCTCCACCGGCGATTTCTGCACATCTGCAGGCTGACCGTTGATCTCCGCGAAAGAACATTTCAACGCAAACTCCTGCGTATCGCGGTTCACCCGCTGTAACAACGCGCCGCCCATGCCCAGCACCAGGTTTTCCGCGCTGATGCCCGCCTGCTGCAGCGCGGCATATATTTCAGGGATGGATTTGTGGCTGATGCCATCGCCCTGTATCACGCGCACCTGCGGCGGCAGCACTTTATAGCCCTTTTCGTTCAGCGTAAAACCGAACTTGTTCATCAAAATATCAAAAACCTTTAACAAGGTCTTTACCGGGTCACCGGAATCCGGACGGATCACCAGCGTACCCTCGCGGGCCAGTATCTGCTCTTTCAGCTGCGTGCCCCAGTATGCTTCGCAGGCGCGGAATATATTGTAGGAGTCAGACACACAGGCCACCACGCCGGTGGGAAAGGTATCCAGCACATGTTTGAATATCTCCGCCTCGCCTTCTTCTCCCAGCAAAGTCACAATGGAATGCTCTGTGGCCGGAATGGAAAGCCCCGGCGCTGTTTCCGCGTGATAGTAACGTTTTGCAAAAGTAGACGCAACAAGGGTATCGCTGCCGCTGAAGTTCACCAGGTGGGCGCTGCCGCCCAGTCCCGCTGCTTCTACAGAACTGGCGCCGCGGAAGCCAAAGTCGTTTAGCACAAGGTCGATGCCCGCAAAGGAAGCCGCGCCGGCCGTGGCTTCGTAATATTTTTTCACCACTTTTTTGATCTCGCGTGACAGTGTGGCAACGGTGGAAGGGTACCAGACCTGCATCAGCAGGGTTTCGAGGAAGTTGGTGAGCCAGTAACAGGCCGGGTCCGTGTTCTCGATCGTCATCAGCACGTTCTTCACGGGAATCACCGATCCCTCCGGCACCGCGCGGATGCGCACCGGCAAATGACCGTTATGCTCACGCAAAATATATTCAAAACGGGAAGGATCGTATACATCCGTTCTGCCGAAAACCTCCGGCAGCATCTCCCCCGCCTCCTTTATCTTTTCGGCGGAGATCACCGGTCCCGCCAGGTAAGCTTTGAGGAAATATTGCAGTCCGTAAAAAACCGTTTCGTTGAACAGGCCTCCCCGGCTCTCCATATAAGAGTAGATGAACGAAGTTCCCGGCACATATAATTTATGATGGGAGTACTTGTAAGCGTCTGCCAGCAGAATGAGGTTTTCCATATCCTAAAGTTAGGATGATTTTCGTTGAGGCGGGCTCGTTAGGCCGGTTGAAGGAAACCCAATACCGGCAAGCATTCTAAACATAATATTGTTCTTTCTACACAAATTTTGATATTCAATTACTTCGAAATATATTTTTTTGTGTTGTAAGGACATGAAATTTGAAAATCAGGATATTATGCGAAAATTTCCACCGGCGTGCCTTTTTCCCGCAGCTCCGAGAATTTTTGCCGGTTGAAGCTATATAATTGAGCGGGACGGCCTTGCAAAGGATGCTTCAACTTTTCCTGTTCCGCGCTCAGCAAACCAAGATTATGGATCTTTTTCTGGAAATTCCGGCGGTCCACCGGGCGGTCATATAACCATTCGTAGAGTTTTTCCAGCTCTGAAACGGGAAACTTCGCGTCGAGCATTTCAAAGGCCAGCGGTTCATTGCGCAGGCGCACGCGGAGATGTTCCAGCGCTGCGGCGATCACGTCCGCATGGTCGAATGCCATCTGCGGCAGCTCGCGTACAGGATACCACTTGGCCTCCTTGTTGCCCGCGCCGGGAATCAGCCGGGAGGCGGAAGGTCTGATCAGCGCGATGTGCGCCACGCATAACACGCGGCCGCGCGGGTCGCGTTCCGGCGCGCCGAAGGTACGGAACTGCTCCAGGTAATCGGCGCGTAAACCGGTTTCATCGCGGATCTCGCGGTGCACGGCAGCTTCCAGCGGCTCTTCGTTGCGTACGAATCCGCCGGGAAGTCCCCATTTGAATATGTGCGGTGGAATACTGCGTTTGCTGAGCAACACCATAAAACCGTCTTTTGCTGTAAAGCGCAGCACTACGGCGTCGGATGTTACCCGGATGTGTTGATGAACAGGCAAGGGATCAGTTTTTTATATCAGTGTCAAGGGCCGCTTACATAATCCTTCATCTGGCCGGTGCCCTTGCGAAGGTTTATGAACCACGGGTTTTTTATAGGATCGAATACGATAATAGCATTGGATTCCCAGGCATCCGCCGGCGGGAGGAGCGATACTTCCACTTCCTGGCCGCTCGCGCGGCGGAAAAGCATGCTGTCTTTTTTCATATACCGCTTCGGGAAGCCATGCTGCTCTAGGAAGCGTACCATGCTGTCCCGGCGCGCATTTACAAGGCTGTCCGTTCTATCCGGATGCTCCCGCAGCACATAACATTTTTCCGTGATCACATCGTAGTTGGATGTATCCGTTCTCTCACGTGTAGGGTTACACGCAATCAGCACTGCCAGGGATAGAAAGAGGTAACGCATGGCGCAAGTTATAAAAACAGGATTTAAAAAGTAACATCAAAAACTTTCCCGGCGTTTCCCCGCTTCACTTTCACGGTCGTTTTGTCGCCCTTTTTGAACTTTGAAAGCGCCGTCATATAGGTTTCTATGTCGCTCACGGTTGTTTCGCCCAGCTGAACGATCACATCACCCGCCTGCAGGCCGGCTTTCTGGGCGGGCTTTCCGTCAGACACGCCATCTACCCGCAAGCCGCCCTTGCTGTAAGTATAATCCGGCATGATGCCGAGCGTCACGGAGAAGCGGGTGCTGCCGCCCATCTGCATCTCCCGGGTTTTGGTGAAAGCAAGGCGGCCCTTGCCGTTGGCCTGCTCCACTACGTCGTACACGAGTTTCAGCACGGTCAGCTGGCCGTTGTAATTGATCTTGTCCGCATCATCCGAAGGCTTGTGATAATCCGCATGCGTGCCGGTGAACAGGAACAATACGGGAATGTCCTTGCGGTAGAAGGAGGTGTGATCGGAGGGGCCGGTGCCGGAAGAATCATATTGCACTTTGAGGGAAGACGGCAGGCTTTTTTTGAGGATCTCGCCCCAGGCCGGCGATGTGCCGATGCCGCCGATCTGCAGGCCCTTTTCATTGTTCAGCCGCCCCACCATGTCCATA
Source organism: Chitinophaga cymbidii (assembly GCF_007992715.1). Classification (GTDB taxonomy): domain Bacteria; phylum Bacteroidota; class Bacteroidia; order Chitinophagales; family Chitinophagaceae; genus Chitinophaga; species Chitinophaga cymbidii. The sequence goes on along the minus strand of NZ_BKAU01000001.1, from coordinate 1,717,622 downwards.
TTCACCATGTAATTCACGTCCTTTATCGGGATGAGGTTGCTTTCAGAAAAGTATTTACTGCCGAAGAGCCCCAGCTCTTCCCCGGAAAAAGCGATCAGCAGGTAATTGTTGTTTTTCAGTCTGGATGCTTTCAGCAGGCGCCCCAGTTCCAGCATGGCCGCGGTGCCGCTGGCATTATCGTCCGCGCCATTGTGGATCGCCTTGTCGTTCGGCGCCAGGGAATTATGGTCTTCCCCATGCCCCAGGTGATCGTAATGCGCGCCGATCACCACGGTGGTGGCCGCGCCATTGTCCACATACCCCACTACGTTCGTGCCCGTACGCTTTACGGGTTTGAAGTCCACCTGCATATCTACCTGGAAGCCGTTGGCATCATCGGCGCTCAGCATTTTGCTGGTCTTTTCGCAGGCCCATACAGCGGGGATAGGCAGTGTTTCCGTTGTTTTTTCATCCAGCCATTTCCGCACGGTGCGGGGCTCTTCCGGGCCGTTGTAGAACACTACGCCGGAGGCGCCGCTCTCTTTGGCTTCCTTCGCTTTTTTGATATAGTTGTCCTGTGAAAGCGCATGCGGATTACCGCCGTCTTCCCAGTCTTTTACATTGATGAGCCAGATATTGTCCACTTCATTAACGCCGGGCAGCACTTCCCCTTTGGCGGCTTTTGCGGCGCTGAAAGGCAACGGCAGGAAGTCTTCGCCGGGCGTGAGCTGCTGGCTGTTGACGGACAGGCGTGCTTTATCGCCGGGGTCCCTCCCTTCGCGCACGGTGAACGTCTGCAGGTAGCCTTCGGCGCCTTTCGGGCTGAGGCCCGCCGCTTTCATCTGTTCAGCGATATAGGCCGCGGCCAGCTGTTCTCCGGCGGTGCCGGTACGGCGGCCTTCGAGCTTGTCGCTGGCCAGGTAGGAAACGTGGGCTTGCAGGTTCGTCAAGGTCTTGCGGTCTGCTTTCTTTTGCGGATACGCCGCCAATGCCGCACAAACAAGCGGAAGTAACAGGTAACTCTTTTTCACTGCAGGTGGGTTTTTGACAAAAATAGGCCAAATGAGGGGTATCTTATAGTCAAACTTAAATACTAAATTTGCGCGGCTTCATACGAAGCGGATACAACAAAATCAAAAACTGAACGGATGAAAAACACACCCTTTACGCACAAGCACATGGCGCTGGGAGCAAAGATGGCCCCATTCGCGGGATATAATATGCCGATCTCTTACACCGGCATCAATGATGAACATGCAACGGTTCGCAACAGTGTAGGTGTTTTTGACGTAAGCCACATGGGCGAATTCATCCTGAAAGGGGAACACGCGCTGGACCTGATCCAGCGGGTGACCAGCAACGATGCGTCGAAGCTCACGGCCGGCAAGGCGCAGTACAGCTGCCTGCCCAATGCGGAAGGGGGAATTGTGGACGACCTGCTGGTGTATTGTATTGAAGAGAACAAAGCATATATGCTGGTGGTGAATGCCAGCAATATTGAGAAGGACTGGAACTGGATCAGCCAGTTCAACGATAAAGGCGTGGAGATGCATAATATTTCGGACAAGACCTGCCTGCTGGCGATCCAGGGCCCGAATGCCACCAGCGTGCTGCAGACGTTGACCGACAAGGACATCGTGAACCTGAAATATTACACTTTTGTGAAAGGGACCTTCGCGGGTGTGGAGAATGTGCTGATCAGCGCCACCGGCTACACCGGCTCGGGCGGTGTGGAAATTTATTTTGAGGATAAGGACGGCGCGGCAGACAAGGTGTGGGACGCGATCTTTGCCGCCGGAGCGGACAAAGGCATCAAGCCGATCGGATTGGGTGCCCGCGACACGCTGCGCCTGGAAATGGGCTTCTGCCTCTACGGCAACGACATCGACGATCGTACCAACCCGCTGGAAGCCGGCCTGGGATGGATCACCAAATTCACGAAAGACTTTACCGCCCGCCCCATCCTGGAAAAGGTAAAAGCGGAAGGCGTACAGCAAAAGCTGGTAGGCTTCGAGATGATCGACAAGGGCATTCCCCGCCACGACTACGAGATCAAAGACGCAGAGGGCAACGTGATCGGCCGGGTAACTTCCGGTACGCAGTCGCCGTCACTGCAGAAAGCAGTGGGCCTCGGGTACGTGAAAACAGCATTTGCCGCGCTGGACACGGAAATATATATCGCCGTGCGGGACAAAGTCCTGAAAGCCAGGGTGTCCAAAGTGCCTTTTCTAAGCTGATGTAGCAAGACAACAACCATATCTTTAAAACCTTAACTGCTATGCCGCTTATTCATCTGACCACGGTCATTCATGCCCCGCTGAAAAGAGTATTTGACCTCAGCAGGAGCATCACGCTGCACAAACGCAGCATGGAACACCTGCAGGAAGAGGCTGTAAAAGGCCGGACGAGCGGACTGATAGAATACGACGAAACAGTTACCTGGCGGGCAAAGCATCTGCGGAAAATGCGGGAATTGACCACCCGGATCACGGCCATGCAAAAGCATCATTACTTTTGCGACGAAATGGAAAAAGGTGATTTCACTTTTATGAAGCACGAGCATCATTTCCACGAAATTGAAAATGGCACAGTGGTGATAGATATTTTTGAGTTCGGGACGCCGTACGGTACCCTCGGCAGGTGGGTTGAAAAGCTCTACCTGAAGAAATACATGAAACGGCTCCTGCAACAACGCAACAAGATTATTAAGGAATATGCGGAGAGTGAAAAGTGGAGAGTGATCCTGGATTAAAAAACATAGCATGAACGAGCATACCAAACCCAGGCTGGAAGTGTGTTTATCACCCGCCCTCCTGCATTTGTTCGACGTAAAGAACAGTATTGTTGTAATTATTGATGTGCTGCGCGCCACCTCCACCATCTGCACCGCGCTGTACAACGGCGCCGCCAAGGTAATTCCGGTAGCCACCGTGGAAGAATGCGTAAGCATCGGCAAGCAGCTCAACGCCATCACGGCGGGGGAGCGGGACGGCAAGATCGCGGACGGGCTGCTGCATGGCAATTCTCCTTTTGAATATCCCCGGGAGTTTATCGGCGGAAACGTGCTGGTGCTGACCACCACCAACGGCACCAAGCTGCTGCACATGGCCAAAGACGCCATTCAGATCGTTACCGGCTCTTTTCCCAACATTTCTTCCGTTTGCGAATACCTCATCAGCCAGGGACAAAACGTGATCTTGGGCTGCGCCGCCTGGAAAGACCGGGTGAACATGGAAGATACCTTGTTTGCCGGAGCGGTGGTCAGCCGGATAAAGGCGCATTTTGATGTGAACTGCGACTCCGCGCTGGCGGCTGAAACGCTGTACCACTCCGCTAAAGAAGATCTTTTCAGCTTTATGAAGCAGGCATCGCATTTCCAGCGGCTGGCGAAGTACGGCCTGGAAGAAGATATTAAATATTGCCTGACGATGGATGGCGCGAATGTACTGCCCATCCTGCGGAATGGTGAACTGGTGGTGGAGAAATAAACAGGATATTAAATAAAACAGGGCCGGCCGGAATTCCGGCCAGCCCTGCTATTCTACCCTTGCTGTTTCACGCTATCGCAGCAGATTGTTTTCTCAGCTTCAGCAGGTGGTCCACGGAATAAATACCGCCACCGGCCAGCAGGAAAAAGATATTCACCAGCAGCATCGTAAACGGAGAAGAAAAATCCGCGAGGCCGCCGCCCAGGCTCAGTTTAAAAGCAGACGCCACCACCATTGTGATCGCGAGCGTAAGGGCTGCAAAACGGGTAAATAATCCCGCTGCCAGCAATAAGCCGCCTAAAAATTCAGCGATCGTAGCCAGCAATCCCCAGAAAACCGGCCAGGCCGTTATGCCGAATACCCCCATCGAGCTACCGACACCCTGCCATAACTGCTCTCCCCCGGCCAGCTTCAGCCATCCGAATACAAAGAACAGCACGCCTACGCCGATGCGCAGCACCAGCAGCCCCAGCTCCCTGGTTTTTGCATTTTCATTTGTCAGTGTGTTTCCCATAGAAAAGTGTTTTTGCAAAAGTAACGCCCCGGCACCCCCTTGCTCAATGGATAAATTATCGTTTGAGTTGCACATTTTTTTTAATCCGGTGTCATCATAGACCCCTGAGAGCCCTCCGATTTGAATTTTTATGCTTACTTTTGTGGATTGCCTTTTTATGAGCCGTTTTTCGAGATTTCATAACCCCGGCTTATGCTAAAGAAGGCATGGGAGGAAGAACATGTCGCTACCCCATTTATTAAAATATGTGTACAATAACGGCACCGACGAGGTGATCCGAAGGGGTAAACGCATATTTGCCACAGGCGGTGTTGAGCTGCTGGAAGGCGATCCTGTTCTCAAGTCCGCCACCTTCCGCGTAAAAAGCGACACGCACGCCAACTACTATAAAGTTTCCATCAGCAAATATCACGAGCCCGCCACCATGAGCGTGCGGTGCCAGTGCCCCTACAACCTGGGAGACATCTGCCGGCATGAAGCCGCCGCGCTCTTCCAGCTGCAGGAGATGCTGGACAGGAACCACTTTGAATCTTACGAAACGCAATACGATCAGCAGCATACGCTGATCAAAATGAAATCGATCGACCTGAAGACGCTGAAGCTGCTCACATCCAGCAGCATGATGGCCGAGGCCGAAAAGATCCTTCGCAAAACACAGGCCGTCATCAAATCGGCCAAAGATGAAAAAGTGGAAGCAGAGCTGAAAGCCGAAGGAAAAAAATACACCCTCATCATCCAGCGTAACGAAGAACGCAATTTCGATACCCACTGTGTTTGCGATGAGCACGAACATCCGCTGTGCGTGCACAAGACCGCCCTGTTCCTGCAACTGCTGCATGCGCACGGGCCGTTTTATTTTGATACGCTGCGCAACTGGGACAAAGAGAAGAACAAGCTGCTCGCCCTTTACGGGTATTCACTGAACGATGACCTGGACGGGAAGTTTTCTTTTTCCTACCTCAACGGCAAACCCTTCCTGCGCGTGCTGGACCCCTCCATCAAGAAAGTGGAAGGCCCCGCGCCCGCCAAGCAGGAACCACCCGAGGAGGAAACGATCACGGCTACACGCCGCCTCGGCGTGGTGCTCAATGCGAACGACACCCTTTTCCCCTACTTCCAGGCCGAGCTGGTGAGCGGCGATGCCAACGAGGAAGAAACCGAATTCGTGTCACTCGTGAACCGGGTAGACCTCGGCAAGTACGTCGATTTTTACCAATTTAAAGAACGGGACCGCGACCTGATCACGCCTGTACGAAAAATACAGCATGCGGAAGTGAGCAAGTTCCTCAACAAGAACTCGCCTTTCGCCGGCATCTGGGATAATATCATGCATGAGAATGAAGACGGCCTGCCCATGGAAACCATGGAGCTGATCGTGGAATACCTGCATCCCAAGCTCGCCAAGCTGTTCCCCATGCTGGCGGAGCACCGCCTGGTGTTTTTGCTGCGCGACGGACAGCCTTTCAAAACCAAGAATTTACAGCAGGTGCAGGTGGAGGAAGACCCCCTGCAGCCATATTTCAAAGCATCTTCAGCAGACGGCCATGTGGAAGTGACCGCCTGGGTGGATATAGATGGAGAGCCGGTAAATGTTTCCGCCAACCAGTGGGCCAGCCCCATGCTGTTCCTCCACAACGGAAGCATCTATCATTTCAAGAATCCGAAAGACAGCATCAGCATTATGCGTTACCAGCAGATGGCCGCATTGAAAGTGCCGTCGTCCGAGTGGCAGGATTTCCTGAAAGACGTGATGCTGCCGCTCGGCAAGAACTACGCCGTGCAGTTTGATACCGATCTGCTGTCGGAAGTAGACGATGTGGTGCCGGAAAACCGCGTGTACCTGAAAGAAATGGGCGAAACCTTCGTCATTCAGCCGGGCTTCTCCTATCACGGGCATGAAGTGGAATGGAACGATGAAACCCGCATCACTGTGCAGGAAGGTAATAAAGTGCTCGTTATTCATCGCAATAAAGAAGCCGAGAATGCTTTCGTGGCCAAGCTGCGCACCCTGCATACCAATTTCGCGAATCTCAGCAACTACAATTATTTCTTCCTCCGGTCTAAAGAAGCGCTGAAGAACAACTGGTTCTTCCTCTTCTTTGATACGCTGAAGGAAATGGACGTGCGCATTTTCGGTTTCGACAACCTGCGCAACTTCCGTTTTTCACAAGCCAAACCGGTTACCAATCTGCAGATCAGCTCCGGCATCGACTGGTTCGATGCACAGGTGGAAGTGTTGTATGGCGATCAGAAAGTAGGCATCCGGGATATCAAGCGCGCGCTGGCCAACAAACAGAATTATGTGCAGCTGGCGGACGGCACGCTGGGCTTGCTGCCGGAAGAATGGCTGAAGAAATATTCCCTGCTCTTCAAAGTAGGCGAAGAAAAAGATAAAGGCGCCGGCCTCAAGCTGAGCAAATACAATTTTTCGGTGATCGATGAACTGTACGAGTTCATTGACGATGAAGCCATATTGGTGGAGCTGGATGAAAAACGCCGGAAGCTATTGCAGTTCGACGAGATCAGGACCATCAACCTGCCCCCCAATGTGCAGGCTAACCTGCGCCCTTACCAGGAAAGCGGTTTCCAGTGGCTCAACTACCTCGATGAAGTGAAGTGGGGCGGCATCCTGGCGGACGATATGGGCCTTGGTAAAACCGTGCAGGCGCTGACCTTCATCCAGCATTACAAAAATGCGAACGGGCAATGCCTCGTGCTGGTGGTTTGTCCCACTACGCTGATATACAACTGGGAAAACGAGATCCGGAAATTCACGCCGGACATCTCCTATCATATTCATCACGGCCCCGCGCGGCTGCGCAACGCGGAAGAGCTGCAGAAATTCGACGTGCTCATCACCACTTACGGCACATTGCGCAGTGATGTGCAATTGCTGATGAAGATGGAGTTCGACTATGTGGTGCTGGATGAATCACAAGCCATCAAGAATCCGCAGTCCAAAGTAACGAAAGCCGCACAGCTGCTCAATACCCGCAACCGCATCGCGCTGAGCGGTACGCCCATGCAGAACAATACGTTCGACATCTATGCGCAGATGAACTTCCTCAATCCCGGCATGCTCGGCAGCGTGGACTTCTTCCGCAACGAATTTGCCACGCCGATCGACAAGTTCCAGGACGAGGAAAGAAAAGAGCATCTTAAAAAGCTCATCTATCCATTCATCCTCCGCCGTACGAAAGAGCAGGTGGCGAAAGACCTTCCGGAGAAGATCGAAACAGTGATCTTTTGCGAAATGGACGCCGAGCAACGGCATATTTACGACGCTTACCGCAATACCTACCGCTCGAAGATACTTGGCGTGATAGAAGATCAGGGTGTGGAACGCAGCCAGCTCACGATCCTGCAGGGCCTGATGAAGCTGCGCCAGATCTGCGATTCGCCCGCCATCCTCAACGAAACGGAAAAATACCCCAACCACTCCGTGAAGCTGCATGAGCTGACGCGCGAAATTGCCGAGAACAGCGGCCACCACAAAGTACTGGTGTTTAGCCAGTTCCTCGGCATGCTCGGCCTGATCCGCGACCGGATGGCGCACATGAAAATACCGTACGAGTATTTTGATGGCAGCACCTCTACCACCGACCGTGAAAAAGCTATCCAGAACTTCCAGAATAACGAGGACTGCCGCGTGTTCCTTATTTCGCTCAAAGCCGGCGGCGTGGGCCTGAACCTCACGGCGGCGGACTACGTGTACATCGTTGATCCCTGGTGGAACCCCGCCGTGGAGCAGCAGGCGATTGACCGTACGCACCGTATCGGGCAAACGAAAAGCATCTTCGCCTACCGCATGATCTGTAAAGACACGGTGGAAGAAAAGATCCTCGAACTGCAGGAACGTAAAAAGTCGCTGGTGAAAGATATCATTGCCGATGATTCCGGCTTTATCAAGAAGCTCACGAAAGAAGACGTGCTGTACCTGTTCAGCTGATCAGCTTATACCCTACTCCCCGGATATTCACGATCTGTATGCGCGGGTCCTCTTTCAGGTAACGCCGCAATTTGGTAATGAACACGTCCATGCTGCGCGCGTTGAAGAAATTATCGTCGCCCCAGAGGTCCATCAGGATCGGCTTTCGCTCCATCACCTGGTTCCGGTGCTTGCACAGCCGCCATAACACTTCCGCTTCGCGGTGGGAAAGAAATTCAGAAATATTGTTACGGGTAAGCGTTTGCTTGGTGTAGTTGAAAGTATACTGGCCGATGACAACGGTATGCTCGTCAGACGCCGCCGGCGCGGGTTGGAAGCGATTCAGCAGGGAGCGGATGCGCACGATCAGCTCGTCCATGCTGAACGGTTTTTTGAGATAGTCGTTCCCGCCGACCTCGAAGCCCTTCACCAGGTCCGCCGTTTGTGATTTTGCAGTGAGAAAGATAATGGGCGTTTGCTTGTCCGTCTTCCGCACTTCCGCGGTGAAGCTGAACCCGTCCATATTCGGCATCATGATGTCCAGCACGATCACGTCCGGTTTGTGCTCATTGTACAGGCGCAGCCCTTCCCGCCCGTCTTTGGCGCAATACATGCGGAAGCCCCGCATTTCCAGGCTGTCCTGCACGATCTGCGCGAGCTGCCATTCATCTTCGATCAGTAAAACGCTTGCGTTCATAGTTTGGGTCATACTTCCGGTATTTCCAGTAAGAATTCGGTTCCTTTTTCCGGTTCGCTTTTCACGCGGATGCTGCCGCCGTGCTTTTCCACCACCTTTTTCACGTAGCTGAGTCCCAGCCCGAAGCCCTTCACGTTATGCAGGTCGCCCGTAGGCACCCGGAAGAACTTCTCAAAGATACTGTCCAGGTAGTTATGCGGAATACCGATGCCATTGTCCGTAACGGTCACCTGCAGGCGGTCGTGCTGCCGGGATACGCGGATGGTAATTTCCGCCGTATCGCCGGAATATTTGACCGCATTGTCCACCAGGTTGTTGAGCGCGTTGGAAAGATGCGTTTTATCCACGTTCACCATCGGATCGGCCAGCATGGTATACGTGAAATCCACTTTCTTATTGGCTTTCAGGCGGTGATTGGCGATGATGTTGCGGATCAGCTCGTTCAGGTCTACCGGTTCGCGGAACAGCTCCAGGTCTTCTTTTTCTTCCGCGGCGATGTGCAGTACTTTTTCCACGAGGTCGCTCAGCCGTTGCAGTTCCTGCTGCGAGATGTTCAGGTACTGGTCCGTTTTCTGCCGGTCGTTAAGCGCGTTGAAGTTCTGCATGGCCTCCACCGCCGCGGATACGGTGGCGATGGGCGTTTTCAGCTCGTGGGTCATATTGTTGATGAAGTCGTTGCGTACTTCGGAAAGTTTTTTCTGCCGGAGGATGGTGCGGAGCATATAGAGGAAGCACAGCACGGTGAGGATCAGCAATACGGCGGAGCTTAGCAAGGTTCCGGTCATTTGTCCGAGTATCAGGCGCATGGGGCTGGAAAAGGAAGCCTGTACGAAAATATCGCTCAATGGATTGAAGGGGATGCGGAATGTTTTCAGCGGGTCGAGCTGCCGGATGCGCGGTTGGCCGAATCCTTCATGGTCGGAGATCTTCATGGTATCCAGCCGGAAGTCCGTGGTAATGCCGCGGCTTGCCAGCTCGGCGGTGTAGGTGGAATCCAGCTTTTTGATGGACAGGCGCCCGTCGTAGAACCTGTTCAGAATGATCATGTTCGAGATTTTCTCCGCGATGGAGTCCGCGTAGATACGGGTAACCGTATCCGCCCGCGACCATTCCCTGATATGCACGGCGCCGTTTTCAAAAAAGGAAGAATCTACATGAATGCCGGTATCAGCAGGCAATGCCCGCATCAGGCCAAATCGTCCGCCAACGTTCCTCCGTACCTTTTCCGTTCTTCGCGGTGTGGTATCAATGATCGTGTGGCTTTCAACATAGAACGCTGTGCGCCCCGGCTCCGATATTCCCCGCGCCGTCATGGCCGGCTGGCTATAGCCGATAAAGCGCCTGGCATCCGCAAACTGTTTGTTGAAAACCGCCACGCGGAGCGCATCATTGATATCTTTATGAAAATCTTCCAGCTTCAGCTCGTAAGAATTGTACAGCCAATACCCCTGGAAAGCGAAGATACCCAGTATGCAGGTGCACATCAGGATAAGTATGTTTCGGATTCTGTTACGCATTGCATGTAAAGCTATCCAATTCCCGGCCATCTCCCGTCAGCGCTTAACACTAATTAACAATAAATAAGATTGCTTAACCCGCGCCCTCGGCGGCATGCCCCACCTTTACAGTACAAACAAACCGACGCAACCATGAAAACAATGTTCGTTGCCTTCCTCCTGGCCTCCGGCGCCGGGGTACAGGCCCAGACCACATCCGGAACGATAGAATACGAAGTCACATCCCGGATAGACCTCAGTGAAATGCGGATAGTGCGGATGGAGAATGGCGTCCGCACCTCCGGCACAGCGGCTACCATGGGAGAAAGGGGGATGGACCTCCCGGACGTGATCACCACCAAACAGGTCATCACCTTTACCGGCAGCATGGCGAAAGTAGAAACCGAAGGCGGCCCGATGGGCGGCCCCATGATGTTCTCCGCCTCCCGGGCAGAGAGAGGCGGCGCCCCGGTGACAAGGTCTTTCGGCGGCCCGTCCTCCGCACTGCGGCCTCCTCTCAGTAACTCCATGTATATTGATCTGGAAAGGAAAAAATACCTGAACGTGCTGAAGGAGAAGCAGGACAGCGTTGTGAAGACCGTCTGGTTCTCGGAAGAAGACTACAAGCCGGCCGCCAGGCTGAAAACGTCCTCCAAAACAAAGGTCATTGCCGGATATACCTGCCACAAGGCAACGGCGAAGATGGGCGAGGAAAGCTTCGTGATCTGGTATACAACGGACCTGCCGGTGACCTTCTCTCCCGTTAACGGCGTGCTGCCGGAGAAGGGCGTAATACTCTCCATCGAAAGCAGCCGGCGTTCCTACGTTGCCAGGAACGTTTCGTTGAAACCCGTTAATGACGCGGATGTTAGCCTTCCCGCCGATGCGCAGAAAGTCAGCAGCGAAGAATTAAAAGAAAAAAGACGCCAGATCATGGAGCGTTTCCAGAATGAACAGCTGGAAAAATTCCGGTCCATGACACCAGCCGAATAATAAAAGACAACAGAACAGTTTACTCCTTATTCCCCTGATATGAAAAGACGAGCTTTACTCGCCATCATGGCGTTAGTGGCCATTTCTACGATTGCCCGGGCACAGACAAAGCAAAGCCAGATCAAAGGCCGGCTGACGGACCACAGCAGCAAGGAGGCGCTCCCCAACGCGGCGGTGGCCCTGCTGACGCTGAAAGATTCTTCGGCGCTGACCAGCGTGGTGTCTGACACCAAAGGGTTTTTTTCCATCAAAAGCCCCCGCCCCGGCAATTACCTGCTCGTTGTTTCATACATGGGATACCAGCAGCTCCTCCGCAACATCACCATCCGGGATACTACCGGCCTGGTGGAGCTGGGCACGCTCGCGCTCCGGCGCACGGGGCTGGACCTGAATGAAGTGGAGATCGTGAAAGTAGTGCCGCCCATCGTGATAAAGGAAGATACGATCGAGTTTAACGCAGGCTCGTTTAAAACACGAGAAAACGCCATGGTGGAAGAGCTGCTGAAAAAACTGCCGGGCGTGCAGGTGGACAAGGAAGGTAAGATCACGGCCAACGGTGAAACTGTAAAAAAAGTGCTGGTAGACGGGAAACCCTTCTTCGGCAACGACCCGAAAATGGCTACCCGCAACCTGCCGGCGGAGATCATCGATAAAATTCAGCTGATCGACCAGAAAAGCGAACAGGCGCAGTTCACCGGCATATCGGACGGTGAAACGGAGAAAACGATCAACCTCACCGTGAAGCCGGACCGCCGAAAAGGTGTATTTGGCCGCGCTTCCGCGGGCTATGGAACAGACGACCGCTTTTCCGTGAACGCCAGCTTCAACCGTTTCCGCGAAACGCAGCAGCTGTCCGTAATGGGCGGCGGCAACAACCTGAATAACACGGGCTTTACATTTTCAGACGGCTTTGGCTTCAACGGCGGCGGTGGCGGCATGGGTGGCGCGCGTGGACTTGGCAACGGCGGCAATAACAACCAGAACAACACCGGCCTCATGCGGAACTGGAACGGCGGCATCAACTACAGCAACGAATTTTCGAAAGACCTCCGCGTCAGCGGCAGCTATTTTATGAGCGATGTGCAACGGCAGAATGAATCCATCAGCCAGCGCACCAACAAGCCGAAACCGGATTCATCTTCTTATGTGGACAACAGCAGCTCTTCCATCAGCAACAACAGGAACCACAACGCTAACATGCGCATCGAATACGACATCGATTCTTTTCATTCCCTGATCGTTACCCCCAATTTCAGCTTCAGCTCCGGCGACAACTATTCGCAAAACAGGAATACCACCCTGAACAACGACCGGGACACGGTGAACAGCGGGCAAAGCTACAACTGGTCCACCGCCCGCTCACCGAATTTCAACGGCAACGCGCTGTTCCGCAAAAAATTCGATAAAAAAGGCCGCACCTTCAGCACGAATCTTTCTTTCGGCTTTAACAGCAGCGACAAGGAATCCATCAACCAGTCGCAAACCATGTACGATATTAAAGGCACCCGCTTCATTGACACGATCGATCAGAAGGTGCTGCAATCCAACAGCAGCCGCAATCTCGGTGTGCGCATGAGCTACACCGAGCCTTTGGGGAACGACCGCTATCTGGAGCTGAACTACGGTTATACGAACAACTACAGCTCAACAGACCGGAAGACGTTTGACAAGGACAAGCTCAGCGGCGTATACGATATGCCCGACGACAGCCTGACCAATGCGTTCGACAATACGTACAGCAACCACCAGACAGGGCTCAGCGTGAAAACACAACGGCTGAAATACAACTACACCGTAGGCGTGAACCTGCAATTCAACAGCCTCAACAGCGAGAACATCACGAAAGACAGCACCATCCGGCAAAGCACCGTGAACTTCGCGCCGCTGGCGCACTTCAATTACAATTTCTCCCGGAATTCCCGGCTGCGCGCATCCTATCGCGGGCAGACGCAGCAGCCTTCGCTGGAGCAATTGCAGCCGGTGCCGGATAATTCCAACCCGCTTTACATCCGTTTGGGGAACCCGGACCTGAAGCCGTCTTTCTCCAACAACCTGAATATCAGCTTCAATAATTTTGACCCGGTGACCATGCGCAGCTTTTTTGCTTCCGTAGGCGGCAGTATGGTATTGAACCAGATCGTGAACGCCACCTACCTCAGCAGCGACGGCAAACAGACCAGCCAGCCGGTGAACGTGAACGGCAGCTACAACATGAATGCTTACATCGTTAACGGGTTTCCGCTCAGCAAGAACGTGGACCGGCCGGCGTCCCTTAACACCAACACGCAGGTCGGCTACAACCGCGGCGTGAGCTTTGTGAATAACCAGAAGAACTACACCGGTAATTTCAATATCATGCAGGGCGTCAATTTTACGTATACCCATGATGAGCTGTTCGACTTCACCGCCGGCGCCAACGTGAACTATAATTCCGCGCGCTTCAGCATCGATAAAACGAGCAACTACAATTATTTCGATTATGTATTTAACCTGGATGCGAACCTCAATCTGCCGCTTGGATTTACCATCGGCTCAGATGTGGATTATACCATCAATACCGGCCGCGGCGAGGGATACAACGTACAATATACCATGCTGAACGGGTTCATATCCAAATCGATGTTCAGCAAGAAGCAGGGCCTGCTGAAAGTACAGGCATTCGACCTGTTGAAGCAGAATGTAAGCGTGTCCAGGACCGTGCAGGATAACTATGTGGAGGATTCACAAACGATGGTGTTGCAGCAATATTTCATGGTCAGCTTCACTTATTTCCTGAACCGTTTCGGCGGCAGGGCTTCCCGCGGCAGGGGCGGCCCGGGCATGAACATCATGCGGGGGCACGGCGGCTGAAGCATGCGCAGCTAGGCCCGCTTGCCGGCCTGCAGGTTGTTATTGTACGATTGCCGCTGCTGCAGGAGGTATACTACCAGGCGGCTGATCGTGAAAGTGGGAATAAAGTCGATGCCCGGGAACAGCTCTTCAATGAAGTTGAACAATCCGCCGAACATCCCCACCGGCCCGCCAAACAGTCTGTAGAAGACGATCGCGGATATCGGCGCCCAGATCACGTCGCTCACTTCACCGAGCAAAGGCACCGCGTAGCTCAGGCATCCGATCAGGTCCATCACCAGGCAAACGATCAAACTGGGGGTATTTTTTCTTTCCATTACAACACGTTTTCATAGTATAATCAAATAGCCTACCAAAATGTTACTTTTAAAGACTAAAAAATTCTGTTAAATTCACCTCTGTAAACCACGTGAATATGACTACGCATAACTCCCGCAGGGATGCGATCAAAAAAGTAGCAACCATGGCATTAGCAAGTACTGCGCTCTCCTCGCTCGCAAACCGTGTTTCCGCGCACGAAAATGCGGTCGGCGAAAAACTGAAAGGCAAGATCAACCACTCCGTTTGTGCCTGGTGTTACAACGGCATTCCCCTGGAAGAGCTGTGCAAAGCTTCCAGCGAGATGGGCATTCAGTCCATCGACCTGCTGGCGCCGAATGACTTTGCCACGGCAAAGAAATATGACCTTACCTGCGCCATGGTGGCCAGCAATAACAAGGACTGGGGTATCACCCGCGGCTGGAACCGCCTGGAGCATCACGATCCGCTGGTGGAATATTATGAGCAGATGATCGATGAAACGGCCAACGCCGGATTCACCAACCTCATCTGCTTTTCCGGTAACCGGGACGGGCTGAGCGACGAGCAGGGCATCGAAAACTGCGCCACCGGCCTGAAAAGAGTGATCAGCTACGCCGAAAAGAAAAAGGTCGTGCTGGTGATGGAGCTGCTCAACAGCAAAGTGGACCACCATGATTACCAGTGCGATCATACCGCATGGGGCGTGGAGCTGTGCAAGGCGATCGGTTCAGACAGCTTCAAATTGTTATACGATATCTATCACATGCAGATCATGGAAGGAGATGTGATCCGCACGATCCGTGAAAACCAGCAATATATCGCGCACTACCACACCGGCGGCGTGCCGGGCCGCAACGAGATCGATGAAACGCAGGAATTGTTCTATCCCGCCATTATGCAGGCGGTGTATGATACCGGGTTCAAAGGTTTTGTAGCGCAGGAATTCGTGCCGAAGCGCCCGGACAAGCTGGCTTCCCTGAAGCAGGCGGTGGGCATCTGCGATATCTGACGATCGAAAAATGCTTCCTTGATATCTTTCGAAGGCCGGGGCATCCCGGCCTTCAATATTTCCAGTCTTTCCGCAACATTCCCATCACCACCATGTCCACATAGTGCCCGTGGAGCTTTGCGCTTTGCCGGAGGATGCCTTCTTTGGTAAATCCGAGCCGTATGGGGATCTGTGCGCTTTTGTCGTTTTGCAGCACAAAGCGGATCTCCACCTTGTTCAGCCGCAATGCCGCAAAAGCATAGCCGATAAGGGTCTTGCAACTGCTGAGGGCAATGCCTTTTCCCTGGTGGCCGGGTCCCAGCCAGTAACCGATCTCCGCTTTCTGCAGCGCATGGTCCCATCCATGAAGGTCGATCACGCCGCATAACACATCATGGTGCCAGATGCCGAAGGCAACCGCTTCTTCTTCGTCCGCCTTGCGCTGCATCAGCTCAATGAACCGGAGGGAATGTTCTTCCGTGGTATTATAATCCACCCAGGGCAGGAAGCGCCGCAGGCTTTTGCGGGACGAGTGTATCAGCTGGAACAGCACAGGCGCCTGCTCCACTGTCAACTGCCGCAGCTTCGTATGTTCGTTTACATTAAGTTCCAGCATATCAGGGCCGGTAAGGTAAACAAAGCCGCTTAAAACACCAACAGGCAATCTCCACGGAGGAAGATCACCTGTTGATTTTGATTATGACTGTACTGTACTACGCTAACGTCTGGTAATAAGCTGCTGCCTTGTCATATCCTTCACCACCTGCTGGCTGTATACCACGGCCATCCTTGCGGCGGAGGAAGGATCGAAAGTTTCCGTTTGCACGGAGTACAACAGCTTGTTGTCGTTCATGCTATAGAGATTGCCTTCCAGGAAGTAGCGGGTGTTGGTGGTGTAGTAACCCGGACGGTAGATCCGGTCGTACATCATCCCGTAATAAGGCCAGAAGCGCCCGTAATACATCGGGTAAGGGCCGTAAAAACCATTGCCCGGCACGTAGCTTTTTTCTTTGGACTTATCTTTCATCACGATGGTCAGCACCTGGTCGATATTATTTTTGCGGATCTTGCGGATCGCCTTTTGTTCGTCCATTCCCTTGAAGTCCTGCTGCCGGTAGGTAGCGAATGCCGGCACGGCATCGTAACCGCGTTGTTTCAGCTGGGCGACCATTTCCGCTTCAATGTTCTTTCTCAGCGCGTCCTGTCTATCATTCACCAGTGCCAGTACCATGATCTTCTGATGCTGGTCCAGCTTCACTTCCGGGTCCTTCCAGGAGGAAGTGACTTTGGTGCCGGAACAGGAAGCCAGGAATAACACCAGTCCTGCCAGCACTCCTAAGCTTAAAAATCTTGTTTTATTCTTCATCGCTCTAGTGTTTTTATACCTATTAGACGGAGAACAGGGGGCAAAAGATACATGGGCCTGCCGGCTTTAACAATAATTTGACGGAACTGTTAAAGTAATGAAAAAAGGGCCTGGGCGGCCCTTTCAGGATATTTGAAACAATCGGTTGTTATTGGGAACGACGCAATAAAAGGGGTGAAAAAACGTTGTTAGTAATTGATCACCTGCTCTTCGATCTGCGGCGGTATTTCCCTGAACTGGTACAGCTGCGTACGCAATTGCGGCTCGAATCCCGCTTCGCGGATCGCATCCTGGATGCTTTTGTACGTAAAGCGGTGCGGCGCTCCCGCGGCGCTCACCACATTCTCCTCTATCATAATAGACCCGAAGTCATTAGCGCCCGCATGCAGGCACAACTGCGCCACGGCCTTGCCTACCGTCAGCCAGGACGCCTGTATGTTTTTGATATTCGGCAGCATGATGCGGCTCATCGCGATCATGCGGATGTATTCTTCGGAAGTGGTCATGTTATGTACGCCGCGGATACGGGCCAGCAGGGTGTCCACATCCTGGAAGGTCCAGGGGATGAAGGCGGTGAAGCCGTAGTGATCTTCGGGCTTTTCGCTCTGTACCTGGCGGATGGCCACCAGATGCTCGAAGCGTTCCAGCACGGTTTCCACGTGGCCGAACATCATGGTAGCGGACGAGGCGATGTTCAGCTTGTGCGCTGCCCGCATCACGTCCAGCCACTCCTGCGCCCCGCATTTTCCTTTGGAGATCAGTCGCCGTACGCGGTCGTTCAGTATTTCCGCGCCGGCGCCGGGAAGGCTGTCCATTCCCGCCTCCTGCAAGGCGCGCAGCACTTCAATGTGCGTGCTTTTTTCCAGCTTGGTGATGTGCGCTACTTCGGGGGGGCCGAGGGTATGCAGCCGCAATTCAGGATACAGCTGCTTCAGCTCCCGGAAAAGATTCACATAAAAGCTCAGGCCGAGGTCCGGGTGATGGCCGCCCTGCAAAAGCAGCTGGTCGCCACCGTATTTGAGCGTTTCGTCGATCTTGCGCTTGTATTCTTCAATGTCCGTGATATATGCCTCCGCATGCCCGGGAATCCGGTAAAAATTGCAAAACTTGCAGTTGGCGGTGCATACGTTCGTGGTGTTCACGTTGCGGTCTATCTGCCAGGTCACCTTGCCATGCGGTACCTGCTGCTTCCTCAGCTCATTTGCGATCTGCATCAGTTCCGCCAGGGGAGCGTGCTCGAACATGTACACGCCTTCCTCCGCCGTCAGGAACTCAAATTGCTGTGCCTTCTTGTATAAATCCTGTAATTGCATCTTGACACCAAAGGTAAGAAAAGTGGACATTTTGCCGTTTGTATAAATCCGCTGCGGTATTCAGGAAGTAAAATGTTAAATTTAAGGGGGAGAGCCTACTATTGTTATGCGCAACCAGAATTTTATCCACGTATGTATCCTTGGCCTATTACTGTGCAGTTTTACCGCACAGGCACAGGAGGACATCGAAGATGGTCCCGAAGCCCAGTTCGTCACCCGTTTCCCCTTCAGGCAATATTATGGCGGCGTAGTAGTGCTGCAGGCTAAGCTGGACCAATATCCGGATACCCTTCAGTTCCTCCTGGATACGGGCAGCGCCGGCATTTCGCTGGATACCAGCACCTGCCTGATGCTCAACATCCCCCTCACGCCGTCCGACAAGATCGTGCGCGGCCTCGGCGCCAGCAAGGTGATCTCTTTCGCCCACGACCACTCCCTGCACTTCCCCGGCCTCACCATAGACAGCCTGGATTTCCATATCAACGACTACAAGCTGATCAGCCAGGTATACGGCATCCGGATAGACGGCATCATCGGCTACAGCTTCCTGAGCAAGTTTATCGTACAGGTGGATTATGACAAGGAAGAGATCGTGGTATATACGCATGGCCGTTTCAAATATCCGCGTGGCGGGCACCTGATGAAGCCCAACCTTACTTTCATCCCCGTGGTCACTTCCCCGCTGCGGAGCGGCAAGCGTGAAGCGCTCCACCGTTATTATTTCGATACCGGCGCCGGCATGTGCCTGCTGCTCAGCACCCAGTTCGTGAAAGACAGCGCCCTGCTGATGCGGCGGAAAGTGAAGGTGATACCCACGGAAGCGCAGGGCCTCGGCGGCAAAATGCAGATGTTCATCACCACCATCAGCGAATTCAGGGTAGGCACCTACAATTTCCGCAATGTGCCCACTTATCTGTTCGACGATGTGACCAATATCACGTCTTATCCCTCGCTGGGCGGCATGATCGGGAACGACCTGCTGCGGCGGTTCAACCTCACGCTCAACTACGCCCGCAAAGAGATTTACCTGATGCCCAATACGCATTTCCGCGACCAGTTCGACTATTCTTATACCGGGCTGATCATCTACCTGATAGACGGACGGATAGAGGTCACGGATGTGATAAAAGGCTCCCCCGCGGAGAAAGCCGGCTTCAGGATCGGGGACTTCATCCTGGCCGTGAACAATAACTTCACGAACAACCTCCAGATCTACCGGGACCAGCTGAAGAACATCGGCACCCGCCCAACCCTGCTCCTGATGCGGGACGGAGAGCTGCTGCTCAAAAAGCTGCCCATCCGCAGCATATTGTAGCTAACGTCATTTGTCGTAAATTTGTATGTTTGGGCGCAACCTGGAACAGGGGAGCGCCGTATTTCTATTTATAATGAGCATATGATCCATTTCAATAAATTCACTTTGTCCAACGGCCTGCGCGTGATCGTTCATGAAGACAACACCACGCCGATGGCCGTGGTAAACGTTCTGTACGATGTGGGAGCGAGGGATGAGAACCCCGCGCAGACAGGTTTTGCGCATTTGTTCGAGCACCTGATGTTCGGAGGTTCCGTTAACATCCCCGAATACGACGAGCCCCTGCAGATGGCCGGCGGCGAAAACAATGCCTACACCACCAACGACCTTACCAATTATTACATAGAGCTGCCCGCCGAGAACCTGGAAACCGCGTTCTGGCTGGAAAGCGACCGCATGCTCTCCCTCGCCTTTTCTGAAAAGAGCCTGGACGTGCAGCGCAAAGTAGTATGCGAGGAATTTAAAGAGCATTACATCAACAAGCCCTATGGCGATGTATGGCACAAGATGCGCGAACTCGCCTACCGCAGCCATCCCTACCGCTGGATGACCATCGGGAAGGAGCTGTCGCACATCGAAGACGCCCGGCTGGATGACGTAAAAGCCTTCTTTTTCCGGCATTACCGCCCCGTGAACGCTATCCTTTCCGTGGCCGGCAAGGTAACCACCGCACAGGTGAAAGCCCTCGCGGAAAAGTGGTTCGGCGACATTCCCGCCGGCGAAAAATATCTGCGTAACCTCCCGGTAGAGCCCGCGCAAACAGAATCGCACCTGCTGGAAGTAAGCAGCAAAGTGCCGCTGGACGCCCTCTACAAAACGTATCACATCTACCCGCGGCAGGACCAGCGGTACTATACGGCAGACCTGATATCGGACATTCTCAGCGGCGGCGGCTCGTCCCGCCTGCACCAGGTGCTCGTGAAAGAAAAGAAGCTGTTCAGCAATATCGATTGTTCCCACTTCGGCAGTCTGGATGCCGGCCTGCTGTCCATCGAAGGCAAGCTGATAAAAGGGGTGAAGATGAAAGATGCGGAGAAAGGCATCCAGGAGGAGCTGGACAAGCTGCAGCAGGAAGTCATTTCCGAAAGAGAGCTGCAAAAGGTGAAAAACCGCGTGGAAAGCATGCTCGCTTTTGAAGACATGGGCCTGCTCAACCGCGCCAACAACCTCGCCTACTACGAGCTGATGGGCGATGCCGCATTCATGAACAGGGAGTTTGAACATTATGAGCGCGTGACAACGGCGGACATCCACAACGAAGCGCAGATCATATTTTCTGAAAAGAACTCCAACACCATTCACTATTACGCAGGAAACTAGGTACGAACCATGATCAACAGAAGACAGGCACCCGCTATAAAAGACGCCGTTGAATTTGAATTGTTGCTGAAACCGTATGAGCTGTTTACGCTGGACAATGGCATTCCCGTATACGTGATCCGCTCCGCCGAGCAGGAAACACTGCAGCTGGAACTGGTATTTCCCGCCGGCAGCTGGTTCGAAACGGAATCGCTGGTAGCCACCGCCACCAACTTCCTCATGAAGAACGGCAGCAGCCAGCACTCCGCTTTGGAGATCAATGAAATGACAGAGTATTACGGCGCATACCTCAACAGGAACGCTTTCCATGAGAACGCTACCTTTACCCTGCATTGCCTTACCAAACACGCCGCCGCGCTGCTGCCCGTGCTGCAGGAAGTAATACTCGATCCCGTTTTTCCCGAAGAAGAGCTGGGCATCTACACGCAGAACATGAAACAGAAGCTGGCCGTGAACCTCCAGAAATGTGAGTTCGTGGCCAACCGCCATATCGATAAATATCTTTTCGGAGAATTTCATCCCTATGGCCGCGTAAGCAGCATGGAAGCCTACGATGCGCTGCAGGCCGAATCGCTGCGTGCATTTTACAAGCATCACTACACGTACAACAACTGCAAAATATTCCTGGCAGGCAATCTTCCTGACGACATCATTCCGCTGCTGAACAAATATTTCGGCAGCACCCAATGGAATGGCGAGAACACCCTGCTGCGGCCGGAACTGCCCATCCTGCCCGCCGAAGAAAAGAAGTACCGCATTTTTAACGATGAAAATGGCGTGCAGGGCGCGGTGCGGATCGCGCGGCCATTCCCCAACCGCTATCATCCCGACTTTTCAAAAATGCTCGTGCTGAACACGATCTTCGGCGGATATTTCGGGTCAAGGCTGATGAGCAATATCCGGGAAGAAAAAGGATATACCTACGGTATCAATTCACAGCTCTACAATTTCCGGCAGGCCAGTGCCATCAATATTCATACGGAAGCCGGCCGCGATGTTTGCGAAGCGACGGTAGCGGAAGTCTACAAGGAACTGGAGCTGCTGCAGCAGGAGATCATTCCCGAAGAAGAGCTGAGCCTGGTGCGCAATTTCATGATCGGTTCCATCCTGGGCGACCTGGACGGCGCCTTCCAGGTGATACAGCGCTGGAAGAACCTCATCCTGAATGATCTCGACGAAAATTACTTCTATAACAATATCCGTACGATCAAGACCATCACGGCGGAAGAGCTCCAGCAGCTTGCGAAGCAGTATTATAACAGGGAAGATTTTTACGAGCTGATCGTGATATAGGGTTGAACATTCTGCCCCGGATTTTTGTAATTTGATAGTATCATAAACGCCTGACTATGGGAATACTCATCCGCATACTCGTTACCGCACTCGCAGCATTGCTCACGCAGTATATTCTGCCCGGGGTTTCTATCGACAGTTTTACCACTGCTTTGCTGGTAGCGATCGTATTGGGTTTGCTGAACCTGATCGTAAAGCCAGTGCTGGTGATCCTCACCCTGCCGGTAACGGTGGTTACGCTGGGGCTTTTCCTGCTGGTCATTAATGCGTTGATCGTGATGTGGGCCGGCAGTCTGGTGAAAGGTTTCAAGGTAGATAACTTCTGGTGGGCGCTGCTCTTCAGCGTTGTGCTGTCCATTATCAGCAGCATTATGCTTTCTCTCGGGCCCGGTACGGACAAGGATTAATGTTTTAAGATCGCTCCATTGCGGACGCCGGTATGGCGGCCCTTCTCCAATGTAAGCTGTCCGTTTACAAGTACATATTGAAAGCCGGTGGAATATTGATGCGGCGCGGTGTAGGTGGAAAGATCCCTTACCGTAGCGGGATCAAAGATCACGATGTCCGCCGCATAACCCGGCAACAGCAATCCCCGGTGCTGCAGGCGGAACTTCTGTGCGGGGAGGGAGGTCATCCGGCGGATGGCTTCTTCCAGGCGCAGCACACCTTCTTCCCGCACATACTTTCCAAGCACCCGCGCATTGGTGCCATAGCCCCGCGGATGCGGCACGCCCACATTATATTCCCGGATGCTCGCGTCGGATGCGAACATGTTGAACGGATACTGCATGATGTATTTTACATCTTCTTCGCTCATGCCGTGGAACACCATGCCCGCATTTCCCTGCGCCAGCAGGTCCAGCACGGTATTCACCTCTTCCTTGAGCCGGGAGCGTTTCCCTTTGAGCTGGTTGATCTCTTTGATATTTTTCCCGTTCAATGTAGTGTCTGCTTTGTAATAGGCCACCACCGCGTAATCCAGGTGCTTCAGCTTCCGGCGTTTATAAAGGTTCACCATTTCGTCCGCAATGCGCCGGCGGATGGAAGGCTCTTTCAGCCGCCAGGTAATGGAATCCGATCCGCCGGAAAGCGCCCAGTCCGGCAGCATGGTGCGGAGGCTGGTGCTGCTGGCGGTATAGGGATATTGATCGATGGTTACGTCCAGCCCTTCTTTTCTTGCTTTTTCCACCATCGCCACCGTCACTTTCGAGCGGCCCCAGTTTTGTTTGCCGCCGATCTTGAAATGAGATATTTCCACGGGAATAGCCGCTTCGCGGCCGATGGTCAGCGCTTCGTTGATCGCCGCTTCCACCGCGTCTGCTTCGTTGCGCATATGCGTGGCGTACACGCCGCCGTATTTCGCCGCCACTTTGGCCATGCCCACCACTTCCGGCGTGCGGGCGTACAGGCCGGGGAGGTAGATCAGCCCGGTAGACAATCCCACCGCGCCGTCTTTCATCGCTTGCTCCACCACCGCTTCCATTTTTTGCTGTTCCTCCGCGCTGGGCGCGCGGTCCGTGCTGCCCATCACCGTCCGGCGCACATCGTTATGGCCGATCAGCGAACCTACGTTGATGGAGAGCTTCATACTGTCCAGCTGAAAAAAATATCTGCCGAGATCGGTGTGTGAAGAGCCGCAGTTACCCGTGATCACGGAGGTAACGCCGTCGTGAATGAAATTATCCGCGTGGGTATTTTAAAATCATCCCCTTCGATATGCGTATGCACGTCAATAAAGCCCGGCGCGGCCACGAGCCCGCTCGCGTCAATTGTTCGTTTAGCCGTTAGCGTTGATGGCAGCCGGCCTGTTTGCAGGATGCGTCCGTCTTTCACCGCGAGGTCGCCATGATACCAGGAGTTGCCGGTGCCGTCGATGATCTTTGCATTGCGGATCAGCAGGTCGCAGTCCTGCGCCTTGCAGGGAACCCACGCCGCGAGAATACACCAGAGAAAGTGGGGCTTTATCATACAGAATTTATTTTAGCTGCTGTGGTCGGCAGTGATCTTCCAGTCCCCGCCGATCTTCCGTATCACGAGCGAAAAATGCCCCGAGAGATCGCCGATGGTCCTGGTGAGCGTCCATTTGCCTACTACAAAATACGCATCCGCCGCCATTTTTTTAAACTCCAGCAGGTCAAAAGTCAGCGTACCCATCGCGGTTTTATCCGGGTAATTCTTTTTGTAATTTTCCAGGGTGGCCTGCCAGCCGTAGGTCAGGCCCTTTTTGCCGATGAAAAGCAGCGAGTCCGAGCGCCAGTAGGTAGTCATAAAACCTTCAATGTCCCCCGCGTTCCAGGCCCGGGTCTGCGTATCCATCAGGGCCTTTATCCGTGCAACGTCGTTGGACTGGCCACGGGCGGGCAATTGAGCGGTGAGCGCAAATAGGGCTATGATAATGACGAATGAACGCATGGTAAATTTTTAGCAAAAGATAATCAGTTTTTATCATTTATGCATACCTTGATTGTACTACCTTTGCACCATTGTTCCGGAAAATAAAAAATTGATCAATATGCCAGGATTTGAATTATTTGGCGCTGAAGAAAAGAAAGAAGTAAATGATGTCCTCGAAACAGGCATCTACATGCGGTATGGATTTGATGGTCCCCGTAAAGGGATCTGGAAGGCAAAGGAGCTGGAGCAGGCGCTTTGCGAAAGGTTCAATGTAAAGTATGCGCAGCTGACCTCCAGCGGCACCACGGCCCTGACCACCGCCATGGCGGCGCTGGGCATCGGTGCGGGCGATGAAGTGATCATGCCCACCTTCACTTTTGTAGCCAGTTTTGAAGCCGTGCTGTCCGTTGGCGCCACGCCGGTGCTGGTGGATGTTGACGATACGCTCACCCTCGCCCCCGCAGCCGTAAAAGCGGCCGTTACACCAAAGACCAAGGCGGTAATGCCCGTGCACATGTGCGGTTCCATGGCGGACATGGATGCGCTGCTGGATATTTGCCGCGAACATAAATTGCTGCTGCTGGAAGACGCCTGTCAGTCCACCGGCGCCACTTACAAAGGCAAAGCCCTCGGATCGATCGGCCACGCCGGCACTTTCTCGTTCGACTTTGTGAAAACGATCACCTGCGCGGAAGGCGGCGCCATCATCACCAACGATGAAGCGGTATACACCAAAGCAGATGCTTACTCGGATCATGGCCACGACCATCTCGGCGGGGCAGACCGCGGCGCGGACGGCCACCCGCACCTGGGCTTCAACTTTCGCATTTCCGAACTGCACGCCGCCGTGGGCCTGGCGCAGATCCGCAAGCTGGACCGCTTTCTGGCTATCCTGCGTAACAACAAGGAAGTGCTGAAATCCGCCATGAGCGAAATTCCGCAGGTGACCTTCCGCCGCATCCCCGATGAAGCGGGAGACAGCGCTACGCACCTTTCTTTCTTCCTGCCGGATGCAGACACGGCCCGCGCCGCAACAGCCGCTATCAAAGCAGCCGGACTGCCCGCGTTCTACTGGTTCGACAATAACTGGCATTACTTCCGCAAGTGGAACCACTTTAAGGAAGGCGCCACGCTCAATCCCTTCGCCGCGCCGCTGGCAAAAGCGATGGAAGTATACAAAACAAAGGAATTCCCCGCTTCCGATGCGATCATCAGCCGCTGCATCTCTTTCCCTATCAGCCTCGCCTGGACGGATGAAGAGCTGCGCGAAAAGGCGGGCAAACTGGTGAATGCAGTGAAAAGCGTTTTATAATCCAACCGACCCATGAAGAAAATAGCATTGATTCCCGCCCGTTATGCAGCTACCCGTTTTCCGGGCAAGCTGATGGCCGTGCTCGCCGGCAAGACCGTTATCTGGCGTACTTATGACGCCGTGCGCGGCACCGGCGTTTTTGACGAAGTGATGGTGGTAACGGACAGTGAAGTTATTTATGACGAGATCGTGCAGAACGGCGGCAAGGCCGTGATGAGCAAGCGCGAGCACGCGAGCGGTTCCGACCGTATCGCGGAAGCCGTGGAAACGATGGAGGATGTGGACATTGTGGTGAACGTGCAGGGCGACACGCCCTTTACGCAAAAGGAGCCGCTGGAAAAGCTGATGAAAGTATTTGAAGGAGAAGAAGGGAAAAACGTGCAGGTGGCTTCGCTCATGCAGGAGATGACCGACTGGAACGACATTGAAGATCCGAACTTCGTGAAAGTGGCGGTAGACAAGAACTTCAACGCGCTGTTCTTTTCCCGTTCCGTGATCCCCTATCCCCGCGATACTTCCGAAGATCCCACGTACTACGAACATATCGGCATCTATGCCTTCCGCCGGAACGCGCTGCTGCAGTTCACCAAAACACCCGTGAGCATGCTGGAAGCCGCCGAAAAAATAGAATGCCTCCGCTACATCGAAAACGGCATCCCCATGAAAATGGTGGTGACCGAATACATGGGCGTGGAAATAGATACGCCGGAAGACCTGGAAAGAGCTTCCAGGCTGCTGAACGGAGAGCACTAAACGTTATATGAAGCCTGGCCACCCGCGCAAGGCGGCATTGAAAAATCAATTATTGACAGATGAAATTCAGAAACTTTAAGCTGGTAGGCTACGTTATCTTCGGGCGCGGCGCGTTTAACCAGCTGGACGAGATCATCGCCCCGCACCGCAAAGGCGACGCCCCGATGATCTTTTTTGTGGATCATTTCTTTGAAGGCAACCAGCCGTTCGTTTCCCGCATTCCCCTGCGCGGAAAAGATAAAGTCGTATTCATTGATGTAACGCACGAACCCAAAACCGTGTATGTGGACCGCCTGCGGGACGAGCTGAAAGCGGAGTTCGGGGAAGTGAGCGGCATCATCGGCATCGGCGGCGGCTCCACGATGGACATGGCCAAAGCCGTTTCCCTGATGATGACCAACCCCGGTTCCTCCGCGGACTACCAGGGATGGGACCTCATTAAAAAACCGGCCGTATACAAAGTGGGCATCCCCACCTTGTCCGGCACCGGCGCGGAAGTGAGCCGCACAACGGTACTGACGGGCCCCACGAAAAAGCTGGGCATGAACTCCGATTACACGCCCTTCGACCAGATCGTGCTGGACCCCGAGCTGATCAAGAACGCTCCCGTCAACCAGCGTTTCTATACCGCGATGGACTGCTACATTCATTGCATCGAATCCCTGGAAGGCACGTACCTCAACGCTTTCAGCCGTTCTTACGGAGAAAAGGCGCTGGAGCTTTGCCAGGAGATCTACCTGCATAAAGACGTATGGGACGATGATTCCGATGAAAAGCTGATGATGGCGTCCTATGCCGGCGGCATGAGCATCGCCTATTCACAGGTAGGCGTGGCGCATGCGGTGAGCTACGGCTTGAGCTATCTGCTCGGCACCAAACACGGCGTGGGCAACTGCATCGTGTTCGACAAGCTGGAAGAATTTTATCCGGCAGGCGTGAAGGAATTCAAGCAGATGGTGGAAAAGCACCAGGTAGCCATTCCGCAGCATATCACAAAAGGATTGTCTGATGATGATTTTGAAAAGATGATCGATGTGTCGATGGGGTTGGCGCCATTGTGGGAAAACGCGCTGGGCAAGGACTGGCAGCAGCAAATGACCCGCGACCGGTTAAGGAAATTGTACGAACAACTGTAATAAAAAAAGACATTGAGGCTGATGCAAGTGGCGCGGAAGATACATGCTTCCGGTTACCTGCGTCAGCCTCAATGCATTTAACAAGCGTATGGAAAATATTACGAACCTCGCCGCGCAATATGCGCATTCACTGCTCAAAACGCAGGACAGGCGCCAGCACTGGCAGCTCAATTCAAAACCCTTCCTGCTGAAATACCTTAACGGCATCGCGGAGAAGTGCAAGCTCAAATGGAAAGTGGGCGTCAACGAAATTCTGCAGAACCTGGAATCCGTTTACCTCGTATTCGATGCGGAGCCGAGCGGCATTGTGGAGCAGTCGCAATTCAGCCTGGTGCAGAAAATGAAGGTAGGTGGATTTTTATCCTATTCCCAAACCCGTAACGGGCAGATCGTGGTCTGGATCAACTTTCCTTGTATCGATGGGATGAGCGATGAAAAGACAAAGGCCGAAATGCTGGAAACCATAGAGCCGGAGGAGCTTACAGAGGAAAATGTGAACCGTTACATTGAGAAATTCCTTCATGAAATGATACAGTGGGA
Source organism: Chitinophaga cymbidii (assembly GCF_007992715.1). Classification (GTDB taxonomy): domain Bacteria; phylum Bacteroidota; class Bacteroidia; order Chitinophagales; family Chitinophagaceae; genus Chitinophaga; species Chitinophaga cymbidii. The sequence goes on along the minus strand of NZ_BKAU01000001.1, from coordinate 1,689,647 downwards.
AAATGACGCGCGGGACGAGATCGGTTTTGTGCGGCACAAGCATTGATGTTAGCGGGATCGTGCCCGGGGATGACGACGGTCATCGCCGGATTGGCAGAAAATGCGGAACTTTGCATTATCATGAGAGATATTGAAACAATGGCCGATATACAGCTGCTGGTGAATACGTTTTACGGCAAGATCAGGCAGGATGCGTTGCTCGGCCCGATCTTCGAGGAGCGTATCGCGCCTGATGCCTGGGGGCCGCACCTGGAAACGATGTACCGTTTCTGGGGCGCGCAGCTGCTCGGCATCATGGAATACCAGGGGCGTCCCTTCCCCAAGCACCGCACGCTGCCGGTAGACGGCAAACATTTTGATCAATGGGTGACGCTGTGGAGCCAGACGCTGGACGAGCTGTTCACCGGGCCACGGGCTTCCACGGCGCGGGTGAAAGCGGCCTCCATTGCGCAGGTATTCCTCAGCAAGATATTGTTTGAAAGAGGGATCTACCGCGCTCAGTGACGCGAGCGGATCTTGAGGCTTCTGCGCATGTAACGCACATATTTGTTACGGTAGATGAACACCAGGTAGATGGTGGCGAATATGGTCACCGCCGCCATGATGTAAAATACGGTGGAGAAATGCTCCGGTTTGTTGTTATACCATTCCGCGGAACAGAAGGCGCCCAGCCCGATGCCCGCTTCCAGCGCAATATACATGCTTCCCAACGCACGCCCCCGGTGCTCCGGCCTTCCCAGGTCGATCGTCCAGGCCGTTACGGCCGGCGAATTGATACCCAGTGACACGCCATATACCAACGCGCCCGCTATCAGCGCCGCAGGCGTTTGCGCCAGCCCGATCATCAACATGGAAACAGCCATGAGCGTGGCGGAGATCTTCAGCATGGGCACACGGCCAAACCGGTCGGACGCCTTGCCCGCCAGCAGCCGGATCGCAATGGAGCTGGCCGTGAAGAAAGTAAAGAACAGCCCTTTGTTTTCCATGCCGAGATATGCGCTGAAATCCGGGATAATGGTAAGCAGCGCGCCGTAACTGAAGTAAGTCAGAAATGTGATGACCACCGGCGCCCAGACCAGCGGCTCGAATATCTCGTGGCGGGAAATCTTCAATAAAGTGGGACTGAAGGTCTGCCTGTTATGCAACGTTTCCTTCATCCCGATCAATATTACGACAGACAGCAGGGCAAAAGCAGCCGATATGCGGAACATCGCCATGATGCCCCACATGTGCGCCAGCTGCCCGCCGATAGAGGGCCCCAGCGAAAGCCCGATGGTGCTGAACAATCCCACGATGCCCATCGCTTCCCCGCGGCGGGTGTAAGGCACGAGGTCCGCCGCGTAAGCGGAAGTGCCGGTAGGCTTGAAGCCGGTGGAAAAGCCATGGAAAAAGCGGAGCAAAAGAAAAGCTCCTACGGAGCTGACGAGCGGGTATAACAGGCTGCAGATAACACAAACGAGAGAACCGAACACCATCACCGGCACCCGCCCGATCGTGTCCGTGAGCTTGCCGCTGAATGGCCTGGATAATCCCGCCATAAGCGTGAACAACCCGATGATATACCCTTTGTAATCTTCCCCGCCGAGGCTTGTCAGATAAGCCGGCAGCTCGGGGATCATCATGTTAAAACTGGCCGAAAATAGCAGGTTGCTGAAGCAAAGCAACCAGAATTGCAGGGTGTAAACCTTTCCCTTCTGCTGATCCATGCCGCAAAGTTAGCGGGAAGGCGTGAATCTGCGGCAAGTGTTTTATGAATGAGGTTCGTCCGGGAGGAATGGCTTTGCCGAAAATGCATTCCAGTCCTTCCACACCGCTTCATAGCCCTGTTCCCGTATCATCGCTGCCACTTCCTGTGCGCTTCGCTCATCGCTGATCTCGAATTGTTCCAGTGATTGCGGGTCCACCGCATAGCCGCCGGGGTTCGTTCTGGAACCGGCGCTCATGGTGGTAACGCCCAGTTGCACCAGGTGGTCCCGGAACTTTTCAGGTTCGCGGGTGGACAGGCTCAGCTCAAGGTCCTCGTTCAGCAGCCGGTACGCACAGATCAGCTGCACCAGTTCCCGGTCGCGCATGTCTACCTTCGGGGCGAGGCCGCCGGAAAATGGCCGCAGGCGCGGAAAGGAAATGCTGTAGCGGGTTTGCCAGTAGGTACGTTGCAGGTAATCGAGGTGAAGGGCTGTAAAAAAGCTGTCCGTGCGCCAGTCTTCCAGCCCGATGAGCACGCCCAGCCCGATTTTGTGAATGCCTGCCTGCCCCAGCCTGTCCGGTGTTTCAAGGCGGTAGCCGAAGCGCGATTTTTTACCTTTCGGATGATGTTTGCGGTAATCCTCTTCATGGTATGTTTCCTGGTATACCAGCACGGTATGCAGCCCGAGGGGGATCAGCTGTTCGTAGTCTTCCCGGTCCATCGGCTGCACTTCCATGGACACCTGTGAAAAATGTCCGCGCACGACCGGCAGCACTTTTTTAAAGTAATCCATTCCTACAGACTGGTTCGCTTCCCCTGTTACCAGCAGCACGTGTTCATATCCCATGCTGCGGATCACGGAGATTTCCTGCAGGATCTCCGCGCCCGTCAGCGTTTTGCGCCGGAGCTGGTTGTCGTAGCTGAACCCGCAATAGGTACAGATGTTCTGGCATTCGTTGGACAAATACAGCGGAACATACAGCTGGATGGTTTTGCCGAACCGCTGCTGCGTCAGTTGCCGGCTCATGGCGGCCATCTGTTCCAGGTATGGCGCTGCCGCGGGAGAGATCAGCGCCATGAAATCCTCGAGGGTACGGTGTTTCCGTGCCAGCGCTGATTCCACGTCACGCGGAGTTTTTGTGTAGATGGACGCTTTCACGTCTTCCCAGGCGTATTGCCGGAAAATATTCTCAAAGCTCATACGGTCATTTTTATTGTAAAGGCTCTTCATCCAGGAATGCCAGCAAGGGGCTGCTGGCATGCGCCTGCGTGCTGACGCTTCCCAATCCGGCTTCATACGCTTCCCTGCCGGCTATCACCGCTTTGCGGAATGCCGCCGCCATCTTCACCGGTTGATGCGCCACGGCAATGGCGGTGTTCACCAGCACTGCGTCCGCGCCCATTTCCATGGCCTGCGCCGCGTGGGACGGCGCGCCAATGCCCGCATCCACCACCACCGGCACATTGCTCTGCGCGATGATGATCTCCAGGAAATCCAGCGTGCGCAAGCCTTTGTTACTGCCAATAGGAGCGCCGAGCGGCATTACCGCGGCAACGCCTGCTTCTTCCAGCCGTTTGCAAAGCACAGGGTCCGCATGCACGTAGGGTAATACTACGAAACCGAGTTTCACCAATGCTGTGGCCGCTTCCAGCGTTTCCACCGGGTCCGGCAGCAGGTATTTCGGATCGGGGTGGATCTCCAGCTTGATCCAGTTGGTGTCCATCGCTTCGCGCGCCAGCTGCGCCGCGAATACCGCTTCTTTTGCCGTGCGTACGCCGGAGGTGTTGGGCAAAAGGTGAATATGCGGATGTTGCAGGTGCTGCAGCATATCGTCCTGCTGCGGTTTGCCGGCATCAATTCGTTTAAGCGCTACCGTTACCAGTTCCGAGCCGGAGGCGAGTATCGCCTGTTCCATCGTGCTGACGGAACCAAATTTGCCGGTGCCGGTGAAAAGCCGGCTGCCGAAGGTTCGGCCGGCAATGATCAGTTGTTGCATAAGATTGCGTGTTGTGAGTCTGTTTGAAAATAGACAGAGCATGTGCATCGAGGCGTTGTGCCGGTCGGATGTGCGCATGGCTTCTGCGTCCAGGTGAATATTGCTGTTGCGTTTCCCGGGAAGGCGCCGCTTTCAGTCCATCCATAACTGTTTGATCTGTTCTACCACCCGCTTTTTGTTCACCGCATGGGTGATCAGTCCGGATACAGCAATGCCGCTGACGCCCGCTGCTTTTAACCCCGGAATGTCTTCCAGCAGGATGCCGCCGATGGCCACAACCGGAATGTGAACGTCCATCTTTCGCAAATGCGCGATTGTTTGCTGATAGCCTTCCAATCCGAGTACCGGGCTCAATTTTTCTTTGGTGGTGGTGAACCGGTAAGGCCCCATGCCGATGTAATCCGCTCCACCAGCTACATGCGTCAGCACGTCATCGAGCGTATTGGCCGTTCCGCCGAGCCAGCTGTGTGTGCCGGCGACGGCGCGGGCTTGCTGCACCGGCATGTCGTCTTTACCCACATGGGCGCCGTAGGCATTGACTGCCGCGGCCAGGGCCGGATGATCGTTGATGGAGAGGAGCGCGCCGTATTCATCGCAGATGGTTTTGGCTTCGTGTGCCAGCTGTTCGCGGAGCGCATTGTCCGGAGATTTTACCCGCAGCTGTATCCAGCGGCACCCAGCGTCGCAGGCGGCGCGGATATTGTCCGTATGCGAAGCGGTGGCTGTTTGCTGCGAGATGTATAAAAGATGTTCCATGTTAAAAATGATGATGCCCCAACAGTGCGGGGCTGCTTTGTAAATAATGAAGGGTATAATTTTTTCCCGCCGCGCAGGCTTCCTGCAAGTGCATGCCTTTGGCGAGCGATGCCGTGATGGCGGCGGACAACACGCAGCCGGAACCATGTTTCGGAAAGGCATCTGTTGACAACGGCTGAAAATCCGTGTGTCCGTTGCCGTTATACAGACTATCCCAGCCCGGTTTATCCGGACGGTGACCGCCTTTCAGCAGCACGGCGCAGTGTGCAGCCATTTTTTTTGCGCCCTGTTCTCCGTCGGGCATTCCGCTCATGGCGATGGCTTCTTCGTAGTTGGGCGTAAGCAGGTAGATGTATGGCAGCACCGCTTCCCATTGCCGGATGAGCGCTGCGTGGAAAGTGTATCCGGCGGAGGCTTTCAGCACCGGGTCCAGGATGAACTGCAGCCCGGGACGGACGGCGCGCAGGGCGGGTAAAACTTCCAGCAGTACATCGGGATGCGCCACCAGTCCTATTTTGCAGAACTGTACCAGGAATTTCTCCAGCAACGGCGTGGCCTGGGCGATGATCCGGTGGGGCGGTATCCACTCAACACCGAGGAACTCATCGTCCGTTTGCATGGTCAATGCGGTGCAGACGCCGAGGCCGGTAGTGCGTTGCGCCTCGAAGGTCTTGATATCCGCCAGCAGGCCGGCGCCGCCCGAGGGGTCGAGGCCCGCGAGGCTCATCACGTATGGTTTGTGCATTGTCATTTCCATGGAATGCTGGTCGTTGATTTTTTTAATGCTGTTACTGCTATCGTCCTCATTTTTGTTGGAGGATGACCCGTATTTGTTTTTCTCCGTTCGGCTGCGCCTTTTTTCGTATGGCTGGCATTATCGCGAGCCCGTATGGGTAAACGGTTCCGTTGCGGTACCACGCCGCCCCTCATTCCACGCTGCTTTAATACTCCGGCAAATCTCCGCCGGGTCGCCGTTCCCCTGCCAGATAGCCCCCAGCACGGCCACGCCGCTGAACCCCATGGCACTGACGGCCCCCGCGTTGGATGCCGCTATTCCACCGATGGCCAGCGCGTTGGCAGGGATGTTGGTCATCTGCGCTGCTTTACCAGTATATCCCGGTTTGGAAATGCTGTCGAACACCGGGCCTAACAGCAAATGCCGCCACATCTTACCGGGACAATGCGGTTGATGAATGGACGTACTGAGCGGCGAACCGAGTGCGGTATAGCGTGCGAGGCGTTCGGGCGTACTTCCCAGCCGGGTGCGCTCGCTGATGTGCAGTCCCATCAATCCGTATTCCTGCAACAGATCAGGCTGCTCCGCGATCATGATGCGGCGGCGGTAGCGTGGCTGTACCTGTTCAAGGAGTACGGCGTATTCACCCGGCGTCCAGCCGGCCTTGCGCAGCAGGAGTACGTCCACCTCAGACATGAGATGATTGATGCGCATGGCTTCTTCGTTTATCCGTTCCGGTGATGTGATGACCCAGATCATATGTTGCATGTTAAGGGCACATTATGAATAGATCTCTCCTCCCTGCCCGATGAAAGCCTTTGATTGCTCTTCCATCCCGGCCTTCAGGGCTTCCTGCTCGTCCACGCCCTTGCCGGCGGCAAATTCGCGCACTTCCTGCGTGATCTTCATGGAGCAGAAATGAGGGCCGCACATGGAACAGAAATGCGCCACTTTTGCGCCTTCGGCGGGCAGTGTTTCGTCGTGGTAGCTGCGCGCCGTATCGGGATCGAGGGAAAGGTTGAACTGGTCTTCCCAGCGGAACTCGAAGCGGGCCTTGCTGAGCGCGTTATCGCGGTGCTGGGCGCCGGGGTGCCCTTTGGCGAGGTCCGCCGCATGCGCCGCCAGCTTGTAGGTGATCACGCCTTGCTTTACGTCTTCGCGGTTGGGAAGCCCGAGGTGTTCCTTGGGCGTTACGTAACAGAGCATGGCGGTGCCGAACCAGCCGATCATGGCCGCGCCGATGGCGGACGTGATGTGATCATAGCCCGGTGCGATATCGGTGGTCAGCGGGCCGAGGGTGTAGAAGGGCGCTTCGTGGCAATGCTTCAGCTGTTTGTCCATATTCTCCTTGATGAGCTGCATGGGCACATGGCCCGGCCCTTCGATCATCACCTGCACATCCTGTTCCCAGGCCACTTTGGTCAGCTCGCCGAGCGTTTCCAGCTCCGCGAACTGCGCGGCGTCGTTCGCGTCTGCGATGGAGCCGGGGCGAAGGCCGTCGCCGAGGGAAAACGCCACATCGTAGGCTTTCATGATCTCGCAGATCTCATCAAAATGGGTGTAGAGGAAGCTTTCTTTATGATGTGCGAGGCACCACTTTGCCATGATGGAACCTCCGCGGGAAACGATCCCCGTCATTCGTTTAGCCGTGAGCGGTATATACCGCAGCAGTACGCCGGCATGGATGGTAAAGTAGTCCACGCCCTGCTCCGCCTGTTCTATCAGGGTGTCGCGGAAAAGCTCCCAGGTGAGGTCTTCCGCCTTGCCGTTCACTTTTTCCAGCGCCTGGTAGATGGGCACGGTGCCGATAGGCACGGGGCTGTTGCGGATGATCCATTCGCGGGTTTCGTGGATGTGTTTGCCGGTGCTGAGGTCCATAATGGTATCGGCGCCCCAGCGGCAGGCCCATACGGCTTTTTCCACTTCTTCTTCGATGCCGGAAGTAACGGCGGAATTGCCGATGTTGGCGTTGATCTTTACGAGGAAGTTACGCCCGATGATCATGGGCTCGCTTTCGGGATGATTGATATTGGAGGGGATAATGGCGCGGCCGGCGGCGACTTCCTGCATTACAAATTCCGGTGTGATCCAGCCGGTGGACATGCCGGCGCCGAAGTTGTTGCCTTTATGCTGATGCCAGAGCTGGTTGTCTGCCGTAAAAAGTTCCTCCGCGCGCTGGTTCTCGCGGATGGCGATGTATTCCATCTCCGGTGTGATGATGCCTTTGCGCGCGTAGTGCATTTGTGATACGTTGCCGCCGGGTTTGGCTTTATATGGCAGGCGCAGATGTTCGAAGCGAAGGTGCTGCAGCGCGGGATCGGCCAGTCTTTCGCGGCCATAGCGGGAGGTAAAATCTTCCAGCTGCTGCACGTCGCCGCGGCCGGTGATCCACTCCCCGCGGAGGCGGGGCAAGCCTTTGCGCACGTCGATGTGGGCTTCAGGATCGGTGTATGGACCGCTGGTATCGTATACGGTCACCGGAGGGTTGGGCGCGGTTTCACCGTGGCGACCATGTAAACGTGTATCCGTGAGCGTTATTTCCCGCATGGCTACGCTGATGTTGTGCCGGGAGCCGCTGACGTGAATTTTCCTGGAGGCGGGAAATGGTTCCCGGCTGATGCTGTTTTTCATGATAATAGTGATTGTGCCGCGTGGTGTGGCGGCGATAAATGGAAAGTTTTTCCGCGCTGAATATTGCGCGTGACGCTGAAGAGTGCGACGCAAGGATGCTTAATTGTAAACCGGAAGCCGGTCAACAAAAAAATCAACCGCCCTGTGTAGCCTGGATAATGGTTACACGGTCATCCGGATGAAGCTGCGTGCCCGGCCAGTCGGGCTTCGGGACTACCCGTTGATTAATGGCGACGGCAATGCCATTGAGCGATGAGAGTTGAATAAACTGTAAGAGTGCAGTAACGGTTGTTTCCGGCTGCACCGCATAAAGTTTATTGTTTACAAGCACTTCCATGTTTGCAAGGAGTTTAGGTGAAACAATAAACTTTAAGGATGTAGATGAGAAGGAGTTCAGTTTTACTTTTCCCTACGGCAGTGTGAACTGCATCAGGTGACTGAGGGTATCATCTCAGTTCCGGTTGCCCGGAACACCCCTAAAGCAGTGTAAATCTACCGCCTTGTTTTTCAAATTCCAAATGCGGACCGGCATTTAGCATTATCTTTGAGGCATCTGTAACTGACCCGTAAACATTCCAGTATGATCAAACCCAGTGTGATCGCCGGCCTGACGCTGATATTGGCGGCCTGTCAACCTAAACAGCAGGCGGCAAAAGAAACTGATACTGTGCAGGAGAACAGCCAGACGTTCCCGGAGAATCCCGGCATGCAGGAGCCTGATTCCGTAGCAACATTACTGGATACAACAAAAACGGAAGTGGATTCAACGTTACTGCCGGGCAGGTGGATGCAGCCGGTGCCGGGGATTGACAGCATTTTGCAGGGAATGGACCTCCGGAAGAACGGCAAAGCGGTATCCATCAACATGCATACGCTGTTGTACGACAAATGGAAACTTGCTCATGATACGCTGATATTGTGGAGCCACGCGGAAGGTGTAGAGAATCCGGCCCCTGCGATCGATACCATGCTGGTAAAGACGCTGAACGATAGTGTGCTGGTGCTTTTCCCTACCAGCGCCGTACCGGGTTACCTGGAGAAGTTCACGCGGCAGCGCAAAGGGAAGAAATAAGTTAAAGTTGCGTGGCAAGTTCCCCGATCCGGATTCGGGAGGTTTTCTTCATCAGGTTACGGTTTTTACGCCGGCACCCGAAAAGAGGAACTTGTAGCCCCGCACATTACAGGCTAGAAATTATACACCTGCCATGCGCCTACTGCGCAACCTACGATAGACAGAAAAAGTCCCGCTACCGCCATTTGCAATTCATCAATGTTCTTGCGGGCGATCACACCGGAGATCAGGCAGGCGATCACTGCGCCGCCGCCCAGGTACATGGCCGCTTCCGGAGAATTGGTCACGAAAGAGAACGCGGCAGACAGCACACCGATGAAGATGGATGCATATCCCGCAATTTTAGGGAGACTGGTTGTGTGTGGCATGTTGAATCGATTATATAGGTGATAAAATAAATGACTAAACATTTTCAAAAGGCACTTTCAGCAAGGGACCTACCTGGTTATACCGCGCATCCTGGTATTCATCCAGCCCGTACTGCAGGCTGGTGGTATCTTTCACTGTAACAAACGTACCAAAGAGGCGGTCCCAGATCGAAAAAATATTGGCATAGTTTGAATCCGTTTCAGGCTGGTAGCGGCTATGATGCACCTTGTGCATGTCCGGCGACACAATGACCCAGCTCAGCGCTTTGTCCAGCCAGTGCGGTAAATGAATATTGGCGTGATTGAACTGGCTCATCAATGCGGACAGGCTCTGGTAGAGCATAACCATCCAGATCGGTACGCCCATAGTGACGATGGCGAGGAACAGCGCGCCCACGCGGAAAACGCTTTCCACCGGGTGATGCCGCAGCGCCGTGGTGGCGTCCACTTCTTTGTCCGTATGATGGATCTTGTGAAAATGCCACATCCAGGCTACTTTATGTTGAATAACATGTACGAGGTAAGCGCCGATGAAGTCCATCATCAGGATGGCCAGCAGGGCGTGCAGCCAGAGGGGCAGGGGCATCCAGTATAAAAGGCCGAACTGCTCCGCGGTGGTCCATTGGGAAGCTTTTACAATAAGAAAGGCAAAGCCGAGGTTCACCGCCGCTGTGGTGAGTGTAAAGAACAGATTGGTGCCGGCGTGCCGGTATTTGTTACCGGTAAACCGGAAGCGGGGGATCGCGCCCTCGATAACCCAGAGGAGCACCAGCCCGGCAACCAGGATGGCCGTACGGTAATACGACGGTATATGTTCAAAAAAGTCGATCATGTTATTAAGGGGTATTTCGTAGGTAGGCTAGGGTTAGAACAGGTATCAGTTACAATTACAAAGAAAAATTACGACTTTTTGCCCAATTGTGGCGGGTTTCAGCGGATTTTTTGTTGCGGGAAAATCAAGCAATTCATTGATAGAAGCCTTTATATAATAACAAATTGTTAATTATCTGGAGGGGTTGAACAGATATGTCGATTTGGTAATATATAAGTTTAACTAATGGGTGCGGCGTGTCTGGAGAGGCGAAGGGGGATAAAAAAATCCCGCTGTTGTTGGCAGCGGGATGGCATATTTTTTTAGTTGTTGAGGAGTAGTGGCATGACCAGCATCAGGAGGTCTTCGTTCTCGGCTTTTTCCACCGGCCGGAGGATGCCTGCTTTGGTGGGGGCGCTGAGGTCTATCGTGATCTCATCTCCTTCCGCGGCGTGTAGCATTTCAATGAGGAACTTTGCATTGAAGGCGATCTGCATGTCTTCTCCGCTGTACTGGCAATTCATGCGCTCGTTGCCTTCGAAGGAGAAGTCAACGTCCTGCGCGGACAGCTGCAGTTCGCTGCCGCTGATGCTGAGGGCTACCTGGTTGGTGCTTTTATTGGCGAATACGCTCACCCGTTTCAGCGCGTTCTGGAAATCGCTTTTCACCAGTGTAAGGCGGTAAGGATTCTCTTTCGGGATCACCACCTTGTAGTCCGGGAAGCGGGCATCGATGAGGCGGCAGATCATCTGCGCATTGTCGTGCGACACAAAGAAGTGGTTACCGCTGTAGGAAACCCTGATCTCGCTTTCGTTATCCGGGATAGCGGATTTGAGGAGGTTCAGTGGTTTCTTGGGAACGATGAAGGAATCGGCCTGCGGGCATTTCACATCTGTGCGGATGTACTTCACGAGGCGGTGCGCGTCGGTGGCCACGAAGGTGATATTTTCAGGATGCAGCTCAAAGAACACGCCGGTCATCTGCGGCCGGAGGTCGTCGTTGCTGACAGCAAAAAGTGTTTTGTTGATGGCGGTGATGAGCGCGGAGGCGGTCATCGTGAAGTTGGTGGCGTCTTCGGCGGCGGGTTCTTTCGGGAAGTTCTCCGGGTTTTCGCCCATTACCTTGTACTTGCCGTTGTCTGAAGTGATCTCCACGCCGAAGGAATTGAGATCGATATTAAAGGTCAGCGGCTGGTCCGGCAGATTCTTGAGGGAATCCATCAGTATTTTGGCGGGAATACAAATGCGGCCGCTTTCTTTGGCTTCCACCTCCAGCTTTACCTTCATAACGGTTTCCAGGTCGGTCGCTACAACGGTGAGCTCGTTCTTGTCGATCAGGAAAAGGAAATCTTCCAGGATGGGCAATACCGTGTTGGAGTTGATAACACCGCTGATCTGTTGTAATTGTTTTAATAAAGTAGAGGAAGAAACGATAAACTTCATAAGGTTACTTAATAATTGTTGCAAATGTAAGTAAACAAAGATAAAATCTTTTAGCAATCCACCTCATGCGCTTTTGTGAACATACCCGGCATTCGATCCCGCCATCATAGTTGTTTAAAAATGCAGAATCAGGGGTAATTGTTGAATGGAATCGATTAAAATGGCTGTTTGGTTGAAGATAGTGAAAAGATATGGCTGGATTGTTTCAAATTATTAATAAAACGGTTACTTTTGCCGCGCAAAAATCATCATTCATTAAAAACTAAAAATTGGGGTTATGAAACTGTCTCATTTAGCCGAAACGCTGATAGGTTCCGAAATTATCAAACTGGCCGGGGAGATCAAGGAAAAGCAGGCTAAGGGTGAAAAGATCTACAATTTCACCATCGGTGACTTTGACCCCAAGGTGTTCCCGATCCCTGCGGAGTTCGAAAACGAGATCATCCAGGCGTACAGGGATAAATATACCAACTACCCGCCGGCTGACGGTATTGCCGAACTGCGCAAAGCCGTAGGCGAGTTCATCGCCGAACGCGAAGGGCTGAGCTACGACCCTGCCAGCGAGATCGTGATCTCCTGCGGCGGCCGTCCCATTATCTACGCCACCTACCGCACGATCGTAGACCGCGGCGAGAAAGTGATCTACGCCACGCCGTCCTGGAACAACAACCACTACACGCACTTCCTGGAAGGCGAGCACGTAGTGCTGGAAACAAAAGTGGAAAACGACTTCATGCCTACCGCGGCGGAACTGAAGCCCCTGCTGAAAGGCGCCACCCTGCTGGCCCTCTGCTCTCCGCAGAATCCCACCGGCACCACGTTCGCGAAAAAACAACTGGAAGAGATCTGTGATATGGTGCTGGAAGAGAACAAGTCCCGCGGGGAAGGAGAAAAACCCCTGTATGTACTGTTCGACCAGATGTACTGGGTGCTGACCTTCGGGGAAACGCAGCACTACAACCCGGTATCGCTCCGCCCCGAAATGAAGAACTACACCGTTTTCATCGACGGTATGAGTAAAGCTTTCGCCGGCACCGGCGTACGTGTGGGCTGGGCCCTCGGTCCCAAACACGTAATGGCGAAGATGAAAGCGATCCTTTCCCACGTTGGTGCCTGGAGCCCGATGGCTGAACAGAAGGCCGCCGCCAAATACCTCGTGCAGAAAGACGCCGTGAATAAATACCTCACGCACTTCAAAAGTGAAGTGGAAGAAAGGCTGGTAAAGATCTACGAAGGTTTCGACGCGCTGAAAAAAGCCGGTCACGCCGTAGATGCCATTGCGCCGCAGGCCGCTATCTACCTGACCATTAAGCTGGACCTGGTAGGGAAGAAGACCGCCGCCGGCACCGTACTGGCAGACCAGGCCGCCGTTACTTCCTACATCCTCGATGAAGCGAAGCTGGCGGTGGTACCGTTCTATGCTTTCGGCTCCGCAAAAAATTCTCCCTGGTACCGCCTGAGCGTAGGCACCTGCGTAAAATCGGAAATCCCCGAAATGCTGGCCAAACTGAAAGCTACTTTGGAGCAATTACAGTAATTGTGAATATTTTACACATAATATTTAAAGGCGTTTCGAAAGAAACGCCTTTTTTGTTCCTTTTACACATATGTTTGTAACCAACTGATTATCAACCTGAAAAACTGAGGAAACTTCCAGAACGCTTTTTGTCATCCAAAAGTTAAAAATCCGTTAAATGGTCAACTGCTTTTACCAAATTCAATATTTCGTTATAATTTTGACTTTGAAACTAAAAAAGTCAAAAAGTTAATGAGTACAGATAACAGGGATGAAATGCGCGAGCGGATCATTGAAGCGGCTCTGAAGAGGTTCTCTCATTATAGTGCGTCGAAGACCACCATGAATGAGATCGCCGATGATCTGCATTGCTCAAAGGCTTCTTTATATTATTATTTCCCCGATAAGAACGGGCTGCATGTAGCGGTACTGGAAAAAGTGGCCGAGTTTTATTTTGACGAGATGGAAAAAGAAGCAGCCAAAGCGCCGACTGCCGAAGCTGCTTTGATGGGCCTGATCCTCACCCGCCAGGCTTTTGTGAAAAAGTTCTGCCGCCTGGAGCTGTTCAAGGTGCTCCGTGAGAAGAACATGCTGAACACCGCCGAAACATTCGAGGCCGCCCGCCAACGGGAAACCGGCATCGTGACCGGCATCATCCGCAGAGGCGTGGAAAACGGAGAGCTGCATACAGATCAACCGGAACAGGTGGCTACCTTATATATTCATTCCATGATGGGGCTCCGCCTGTCCGTTTTATCGCACAGCGCCATCACAGACGATATTTCCGAAGAAGAATTTGAGAAGATACACGAGTGGCAAACTTTGCTGACCGGGATATTTATCAAAGGGTTAAAAAAATAAAAGATGCGCGACAGAATATTGGAAACAGCGCTTCGCCTGTTCAGGACTTACGGTATCAAAAGCATCACCATGCAGGACATTGCCCGCGAATGCGGCATCTCCAAAAAAACGGTGTATGAGCATTTTGCCGACAAGTCTGAACTGGTGGACTCTTTCACGGAGTTCCTGACCAATACGCACTGCACCAGCATGAAAACCGCCTGCGCCGAAGGCCACGATGCAGTGGAAGAACTGGTGCTGTCCCTCCGGCAAACAGAACTGCTGGTGAAAAGCATCAACCCGATCCTGCTTTTCGAGCTGGAAAAATATCATCCGACAGCCTGGAAGAAGATCACAGACTTTAAGCAACAATTTATCACACAAACCATCAAGGACAACCTGGAACGGGGCATCCGCGAGGGCTTGTACCGCAGCAACATCCGCATTCACATCATCGCGCACATGCGCCTGATGCAGCTGGACTCTGCGTTCAACCCCCTCCACTTCCCCGCCACGGAGTTTGACATCCATGAAGTGATGTACGAGGTAACGGAACATTATATTCACGGCATTGCCACGCCCGAAGGGCACCGGCTCGCCGAACAATACCTCGCCGCGCATCACCAGATCGTTTAAAACAGTCGCCATAATTGTATAGAAACATGAAAAGATGGATCGTATCCTTCCTGCTGGTAACGTCAGCGGGGATGTATAACGCTAACGCACAAACGAAAACACTCTCCTTGCAGGAGTGCCTCCGGTACGCGGTGAACAACAACCAGCGGCTGGCGGTGAGCAGGCTCGAAGAAGAGATCGGCCGGCAGAAGACCGCCGAGGTCCGCGCGCAGGCTCTGCCGCAGGTGAACGCCAACGGCAACCTTACGGACAACCTGAAGAAACAGGTGCTCGTGCTGCCGGGGGAGCTCACCGGCGAACCGGGCAAGACCACCCTCGTGGAAGCCGGCACCACCTGGAACGCCTCCGCCTCCGCGGAACTGAACCAGCAGCTCTTTAACCAGAGCGTGTTCACCGGCCTGAAAGCCGCGAAGTCCGGCGAGGAATACTACGCCCTCCAGACGCAGCAAACAAAAGAAAACGTGATCTACGACGTGGCCAATCTTTATTACCAGCTGCTGGTGAAAAAAGAACGCATGCATGTGCTGGACACGAATATCATCAAGCTGACGCAGCTCGTATCCACCACCCACAGCCAGTTCGAGAACGGCCTTGCCAAAAAGATCGACCTGGACAGGATCAAGGTGAACCTCGTCAACTATCAAACACAAAAAAGCCAGCTGGAAAACCAGCTGAAAGTACAGGAAAACCAGCTCAAGCAAAAGATGGGCATGCCCATTGAAACGCCCATCGGCCTTCCTTCCCTGGAACTGAGTGATATTGAGCGGAAAGCGGCCGGCACGGCGGACTTTGCAGGTTTCAACCTGGATAACAGAACAGAAACACGCCTGCTGAAGAAAACAGAAGAGCTGCAAACCTACCAGAAGAAAGCCTATCTCGCGGAATACTTCCCGAGCCTCGCTTTCAAGGGCAACTATTCATACAACGGGATGTCCAATAAATTCGACCTGTTCAACAGCAGCTCTACCGCCAACTGGTTCAGCATGGCTTCTGTAGGCTTAACCTTGCGCATCCCCATCTTCGATGGTTTTGCCAGGCGCTCCCGCGTGAACCAGTCGAACTACACACTGCAGAAAGTGGCCCGCCAGCTGGAAGAGAACAAGATCAACCTGAACGCTTCCTACGAGAACGCCCGCCTGCAAATGCTGAATAACCTGAGCACCATCAAAACGCAAAAGGAAAACGTAGCGCTGGCGGACGAGGTGTACTACTCTACACAAAATAATTACAACCTGGGCCTCGCCAGCCTCACGGACCTGCTGAATGCGGAAACCTCGCTGGCAGAAGCACAGAACAGCTACAATGAAGCGCTCCTGCAATACAAACTCGCAGAACTGGAACTGATCAAATCCAACGGTAACCTGCCATCACTCTTAAACTAACGCAAGCCATGAAGAAAGTTTTAATCTACGGCACTTTAACAATAGCGGTCCTTGCCGCCATCATCTGGAAACTGAACGCCAACAAAAAGGCGAACACGGAAAAAACGGAATACGTTAAACAAAGCAATACAGGCGATGTGCCGGTGCTGACCGAAAAAGTGGTCCGCACGGAATTTGAACAGCAATTCGCCGCGAACGGCAACTTTGAGCCCTTCCGCGAACTGACCTTCATGAGCGAAGTGTCCGGCCGCATTACGCAGTTGTATGTGGATGAGGGAAGTTTTGTGAAACAGGGACAGGCGCTGGCGCGGGTAGATGACGAGATCGTGGGAACTGATCTGCAATCCGCCAAAGTGAACCTGGAACAACTGAAAGTGGACAAGGAAAGATATGAAAGCGCCTTCCGGACGGGTGGCGTAACAAAGAAGCAAATGGACGACGCGCGCCTGCAATACGACCTGGCGAAAAGCAAGTACGAAGCCGCCAGCCGCCGCATCCGCGACACGCACGTGAAAGCGCCGATCTCCGGCACCATCAACGCCAAATATGTAGAATTGGGCGCCTACCTTTCTCCCGGCACCAAGATGTTCGACATCGTGGACGTATCCCGCCTGAAGCTGCGGGTGACCGTACCGGAACAGCAGGTGATCCACCTGAAGACCGGCGATAAAGTGGAAGTGAGCAGCAACGTGTATCCGGAGATAACGTACACCGGCAAGATCACCTTCATCGCCGCCAAAGGCGACGCCAGCCTGAGCTATCCCGTGGAAATGGAAGTAGCGAACGTGAATGGCAAATCGCTGAAAGCCGGCATGTACGGCACCGCGCATTTTGACATGCCGAAGCAGGACGCCGCCATGCTGATCCCCCGCACGGCTTTCGTGGGCGGTGTGAACAGCAACCAGGTATATGTAATGGACAATAATATCGCAAAGGTCCGCAAGGTAGTGGCCGGCAGGATCTTCGGCGATAAAGTGGAAATCAGGGAAGGACTGAATGAAGGCGAGACCGTGATCACCAGCGGTCAGATCAACCTCACGGAAGGCGCGAAGGTGACCGTATTGCAAAAGTAGGATACAAACCAATTACAATGAAGATTACAGAGATTTCGATAAAAAGACCGACGGTAGTAGTGGTGTTGTTCACCATTCTCACGCTGCTGGGCTTCATCAGCTACAAGGCGCTGAACTATGAGCTGCTGCCCAAGTTCTCTTCCCCGATCGTAACCATCGCTACCGTGTATCCCGGCGCTTCGCCGCAGGAAGTGGAAAGCACCGTTACCAAAAAGATCGAGGACGCGGTGGCTTCCATGGAGAAGATCAAAAAACTCACCTCCAAATCCTCCGAAAGCCTGTCCATCGTGACCGTAGAATTGAATAATGATGCGGATGTGGACATTGCCCTGCAGGATGCGCAGCGGAAAGTGAACGCCATCCTGGCGGACCTTCCCGGTGATGCGAAACCGCCGTCCCTCAATAAATTCTCGCTGGACGACCTGCCGATCATGACGCTTTCCGCCACCGCGGAAATGGATGACCGCGTGTTCTTTGACCTGGTGGACAAAAAGCTCCAGCCGCAGCTCTCCCGCCTGCCGGGCGTTGCGCAGATATCGCTCATCGGCGGTCAGGAAAGAGAGATCAAGATCAACATCGACCCCGCAAAGCTGGAAGCCTACAAGCTGTCCATTTTGCAGGTGCGCCAGATCGTGACCAACGCGAACCTGGACTTCCCCACCGGTAAAGTAAAAACAACAGAACAACAGATACTCGTGCGCCTTGCCGGTAAATACAAGGATGTGGAGCAGCTGCGCAACCTTGTGCTGACCACTACATCTACCGGTACGCAGGTGCGCCTGATGGACGTAGCAGACGTGCAGGATAGTCAGAAAGATGCGGAAAGAGTAGCGCGTGTGGACGGCCAGAGCGCTATCGCGATGCAGGTGCAGAAACAGACGGACGCCAACGCGGTGACCGTAAGTGAAGAAGTGCAGAAAGCGATCGCATCCATCGAAAAAGAATATGCATCCAGCCAGCTGAAGATCAAGATCGCGAACGACGCTTCCGTGTTCACACTGGAATCCGCGGACTCCGTGATCCATGACCTGATCATCGCGATCCTGCTCGTGGCGGCGGTGATGCTGCTGTTCCTGCACAGCCTGCGGAATGCGATCTTCGTGATGATCTCCATCCCGGCGTCCCTCATCGCTACCTTCATCGGCATGAAATTATTCGGCTTCTCGCTGAACCTGATGAGCCTCCTCGGCCTGTCGCTCGTAGTGGGCATCCTGGTGGACGACGCCATTGTGGTGCTGGAAAATATTTATCGTCACATGGAGATGGGCAAGAACAAAGTACGTGCGGCGTTTGACGGTGTGAAGGAGATCGGGTTTACCGTTACCTCCATCACGCTGGTAATTGTGGTGGTGTTCCTGCCTATCTCGTTGACGAATGAACTGGTGAGCAAGATCCTCCGGGAGTTCTGCGTGGTGGTGATGATCTCTACCATGCTGAGCTTGCTCGCATCTTTTATGATCGTGCCCCTGCTGGCTTCGCGCTTCGGCAAGCTCGAACATCTCACCGGCAAGAACCTTTTTGAAAAATTCATTCTCTGGTTCGAAAAGCAGCTGAACAAATTCACGCAGTGGATGACCGGTATGCTGAAATGGGCGCTGGCGCACAAGACCATTACCCTGGTGGGTGCGGTGCTGCTGCTGATCGCTTCTTTCCAGCTGGTGGGCCGCGGCTATATCGGCGGGGAGTTCATTCCGCAGGGCGACCGCGGGCAGTTCATCGTCATGCTGGAAATGCCGAAAGACGCTTCCCTGGAACAAACGAACCTCGCTACCCGCAAAGCGGAGCAGATACTGGACAAGAAAACGGAAGTGACCTCACTGATCACCACCGTGGGCCAGACCTCTGAAGACGGCTTTGGTACTTCCCAGTCCACCGCCTACAAAGCGGAGATCACCGTGATGCTGGTAGACCAACACCTTCGTCCCGCTGCGGACATCTTCGGCGCACAAGTGAAGAAAGAACTGAAAGAACAACTGCCGGGCGTGAAAGTGAAAACAACGCCGGTGAGCATCCTGGGTACCGCGCAGCGCGCACCTGTGGAGCTGGTGGTGATGGGTACGGACCTGGACAGCGTGATGAGCTTTGCCAAGCTGGCGATGGGTGAACTGACGAAGATCGAAGGTTCCAGCGAAGTGAAGCTGTCTGTAGAAGACGGGAACCCCGAGATCAATGTGCAGGTGGACCGCGACAAGATGTCCGCCCTCGGCCTCACGCTGGAAACAGTGGGTGGTACGATGCAGACCGCTTTCAGCGGTACCGCGGACGATTCCAAAGTGAAGTTCCGCCAGGGAGAATATGAATATGATATCAATATCCGGTTCGATGATTTCAACCGTAAGAATATCAACGATGTGAAGAACATCGACTTCGTGAACAACCGCGGCGAGCTGATCAGGCTGGCGCAGTTCGCGAACGTAACGGAAGGTTCCGGCCCCAGCCACCTGGAGCGCCGTGACAAGAACACTTCCGTTTCCGTGCAGTCCCAGGTAATGGGCCGCCCCTCCGGCACCGTGACCCAGGAGTTCGGCGCCGTGGTCGAAAAGCTGCCGAAGCCCGCCGGTGTATCCTACGTGTTCGGCGGCGACGCGGAGAATCAGGGCGACTCCTTCTCCACACTGGGCGTGGCGCTGTTGATCTCCATCGTGATGGTATACCTGATCATGGTGGCGCTGTACGACAACTATATTTATCCGTTCGTGGTGATGTTCTCCATCCCGCTGTCCATCATCGGGGCGTTGCTGGCATTGGCATTGACGAACAACACGCTGAACATCTTCACCATCCTGGGGATGATCATGCTGATCGGCCTTGTGGCGAAGAACGCGATCATCCTGGTGGACTTTACCAACCAGATGAAGGAAGAAGGGCAGAGCACCTACGATGCGCTGATCCACGCCAACCACGCGCGTCTCCGCCCGATCCTGATGACCACCATCGCCATGGTGATCGGTATGTTGCCGATCGCGCTGGCCACAGGCGGCGTGGCTTCCACGAAGAACGGCCTGGCCTGGGTAATTATCGGCGGGCTGATCAGCTCCATGTTCCTGACGCTGATCGTGGTGCCGGTGATCTATTATGTGGTGGATAAAGGAATGCAGAAGCTCGGCATGGGCCGCGTTTCCAAAAAACGCCTGATCCGCCAGCGGATGGTAGCGCCTACAAAGGCCGAGCTGGAAACCGTAGAGCTGGAAACGGCCGCTATGATGAATTGATGAAACTTTTTAGATAAGCACTATATAATGATAGTGTTACAAACAGTGTAACAGTTGTAGGTTTAACTAAATGGCCGGGGTAGTCTTACCCCGGCCTTTATGTTTTGCTACAAATCTGTATGGCTATTTACCCCTTCAATATCTTGTCATACGAAGCCATGATCCCCTTGATCAGCGAAGAGCTGAACCCCTGGTGCTCCATCTCATTCAAACCCGCAATGGTGCAGCCTTTGGGCGTGGTCACTTTATCGATTTCCTCTTCAGGATGACGTTTTTCGCGGATCAGCAATTCGGCAGCGCCTTTCACGGTCTGTGCCGCGATGAGGTTGGCGGTGCGCACGTCAAATCCGATCTCGATGCCGCCCTGGATGTTGGCGCGGATGAAGCGGAAGGCGTAGGCGATGCCGCAGGCGCCGAGCACGGTGGCGGCGTCCATCAGCTTTTCATCGATATTAACGGTAACGCCTAGCTGGTCGAACATTTTTTGCACGAACGCTACCTGTTCCGCGGTGCCGTTGCGGTGGCAGATGCAGGTCATCGATTCCTGTATGGCGATGGCGGTGTTGGGCATGGCGCGGAAAATGGGCAGGCCGGGGAGGGTGATGGCTTCCAGGTCGTCCAGCAGCACGCCCGTCACCACGCTGATGAGGATCTGTTTTTCCACGTCAAACGAGGCACGCAATTCGCTCAGCACTTCCTTTACGTTGTACGGTTTGAGCGCGATCACTACTACTTCGGCCTGGCTGATGGCTTTGGCATTGTCTGATTCAATATGTACGCCCTGTTCGCGGAGTGCGGAGAGGGTGGCGATATTCCTTTTGGTAATGGTGATATCGGATGCTTGGGAGAACCCGCTTTTCAGCAGGCCCTCTGCGATGGCGGAGCCTAAGTTCCCTCCGCCGATAATGGCTATTTTCTTACCGGACATAACAGTCTATCATTTTGGAAGAGTAAGGTATGATAAAAGCCGCAACCCTGCAAGAATCCCATAAAAGGCAATGGCCCCCGGAACCCCGGAGACCATCGTCAGACAACATCAAAATATGACCATTCCTGATGACTCAGGCATTAATCCAGCGTTACATGCGCCCAGTTCTCACCGCTTTTGATACGGTACAGCTGCATTTCACTGATATCGAACTGCTCGGCGATCTGTTTCATTGTTTTCTTACCCGGCCTTTCCAGCAGGCGCTTGATGCTTTTCACTTTAGCCACGTTCAGCTTCAGCCCTTTCAGGCGGTTGCGCTGCTTTTCCTTGTAGGCCAGCTTGGCGGGGCTTTTCTGCTGGTGCTTTTCCATTTCCTCCTTGGATGCCCAGCGGAGGTTGGAAACTTTGTTGTTCTTTTTATCGAAATCCAGGTGAATAACGTATTTCTGTGTTCGTCCCGCTTTCTGGGCAAATAATTTGGCGACCTCGCGGTGAAGGTAGAGGGACTGGTAGGAGTCTGCCGGCTTGATGTTCAGTACCGTATAGCCTTCTACGGTAGAACCGGTCAACAATTTGCCATCCTCGATGCTTTCATGGTAACTGATCACTCTTCCCATGTTGGACACTGCGTACCGTTTGCGCAGCGCAGCTTTGTTTTTAATCTGCAAGTCTTTCCAGACTTCGTTTTTCAGATTTTTAATCGTGGCCATTGTGAAAGTTTTTTTGTGATTCAAAGGGATCAACCAGGGAAACCACACATTACTTCATCTGGATGAACTGACGATTCGGTTGTATCAGCTATAAGGGGCATTGTCCGCTCAAATATATGATCTTTATACTGTAATGCGATGGCATCCAAGACCTCTTCAACCGCTGACGGTGTATTGCAAGTTACTAATTGTGCACGGAATTCTTTGATATGCGGCAAACCTTTCAGGTAATTGGCGTAATGCCTCCGCATCTCCAGTATTCCAACAATCTCTCCTTTCCAGCTGATGCTGTGGCGGAGGTGTTGTTTGCAGACTTTCACCCGTTCTTCCACTGTAGGCGGTGGCAGGTGCTTTCCGGTATGAAGGTAGTGTTTTATTTCGTTGAATATCCAGGGGTAGCCGATGGCGGCGCGGCCGATCATCACCCCGTCTATGCCGAACTTCGCCCGGGCGCTTTTGGCCTGCTCCGGCGTACAGATGTCACCGTTACCAAAGATGGGGATGTTGATCCGGGGATTGTTCTTCACTTTGCCGATGAGGGACCAGTCTGCATTGCCCTTGTACATCTGGGTGCGGGTGCGGCCATGGATGGTGAGGGCTTTGATGCCCACGTCCTGCAGCCTTTCGGCCACTTCTTCTATATTTTTCGAGTTATCGTCCCAGCCGAGGCGGGTTTTTACGGTAACAGGCAGGCGGGTGGCTTTCACCACGGCTTCGGTGAGGCGCACCATTTTGGGGATGTCTTTCAGGATGCCGGCGCCCGCGCCTTTGCAGGTGACCTTCTTCACGGGGCATCCGAAGTTAATGTCCAGCAGGTCAGGGTTCGCCACCTCCACGATCTGTGCCGCCATGGCCATGGGTTCCTCGTCCCCGCCGAAGATCTGTATGCCCACGGGGCGCTCGTAATCGAAAATATCCAGCTTTTGCCTGCTTTTGATGGCATCACGGATAAGCCCCTCCGAAGAAATGAACTCCGAATACATGAGATCGGCCCCGTTCGCTTTGCAGACCGCACGGAAGGGAGGATCGCTCACATCTTCCATGGGCGCCAGCAGTAACGGAAACTCACCTAATTCTATATCTCCTATTTTCACCATATAACCGTATTCAAATGTATTTTGCCGAACAGTGGCAAACGCGCTGTAAATTTACGCAAATTTACCACAGCGATTGTTTATGGGCTACCTCCGGCAATATTCTCCTTTCATGCAACTGGTCACCTTCCTGGGACTGATGTTTGCTTTTATGATGCTGCATTCCCTGTTTATGGCGGGCTTTTTCCCGGCTATCAGTGGCGGCTATACGATAGAACAATTTACCGATCCAAAAGTTTGGAAAGATCCCGGTTTCGTGCAGGCGCTGAAGATCGTGCAGCTATTATATACGGTGGTGGGCTTTCTGCTGCCGGCCTGTATCTTCGCTTACCTCGCGCATCCCCGGCCCGCGCAGTACCTCGGCCTGGAACAGCCGCCGAAGGGCAGCCAGCTGCTGCTGGCCGTTCTCGTAGTGGCCTGCTCGCTGCCGCTGGTGGGCGTTACTGCCGAATGGAACGCCAGCTGGCCGGTATCTGAAGCGATCAAAGACCTGGAAGACATGGCGGCCGAACAGACCAAACTGCTGCTGAACATGCCGGATGCGGGCTCCATGTTATTCTCGCTCTTCCTGCTGGCACTTTTGCCGGCCATTGCGGAGGAATTTTTCTTCCGCGGCGTGGTGCAAAGGCTGGTGATGCAACTGGTGAAGAACGGCTGGCTGGCTGTTTTTATCACGGCTGTTTTTTTCAGCGCCATACATATGCAGTTCCTCGGCTTCGTGCCGCGGGTGGTACTGGGCTTCGTGATGGGCGCCATTTATTTCCTCACCGGCAACCTCTGGCTGTCCATCGCCGGGCACTTCCTCAACAATGGACTGCAGGTTGTGCTGGCTTACCTGTTCCAGGCAAAAATGATCTCTTATGATGTGATGAAAGATGAACATACGCCCATTTATTTCGGCCTGTTCAGCCTGCTGCTGGTAGGATTTTTGCTGATGGTACTGCACAAACGCGCGAAAGCCGCGGGCCAGACCTTCGATCTGCCGGAGGAACCCGCCGAAGAGGAAGACCAGGATTCAATATTTAAAGACTGATATATGGAAAAAGACTGGATAAAAGTTTTCGGCAGCAACGTATCATACGAAGCCGAGATCATCAGGGGAATGCTGGCGGAAAACGGCATCGACGCCGTGGTGATCAACCGGCAGGACTCTTCCTTTGTGACCATGCTGCCGGGCATGGACGAGGTGTATGTGCACAATTCCAACGAGGCAAAAGCCAGGGAGCTGATCGCCGCGGGCGGACAGGCTGGTAACCTGGAAAACAATGTGTAGCTTTACGCCCGGTCCAACATCGTAGTCAAGCATGAAGACATTCATCACGCGCACCGTTACTGCCCTCTTTTTTGTTGCCATCATGCTCGGGGGTATCCTGTGGAATGAGCTGTCGTTTTTTCTCCTTTTCTTTCTGATCAACTTTTTTGCGCTGCAGGAATATTTTCTGCTCGTACGCCAGATAGACCCGGAATACAAGGAAGTATCTCCCTGGCACAAGTTCGGCGTGCTGATCGCCGGATGCGCGGTAATGATGGCGGTAACCGATAAACATTTCGGCGGAAGCGGCGTTTCGCTGGGCGAGATCGGCTGGGTGATGGCCTTCATCTTCATCCTGCTGCTGCCGCTCGGGGAAATATTGATGAGCCGCAACTTTTCGCTGAAAACGATCGGGTATTCACTGCTCGGGCTGCTGTATGTGACCGCGCCGCTGAGCCTGATGGTAGACCTGCGTTTATTCCCTTATCCCGTCAGCGTAGTTCCCGGTTGGCATACGGAAATCCGCGGCGAGCTGCACGGATTCCTGATCCCGCTGCTGCTGATCATTTTCATCTGGATCAATGATACCATGGCCTATATCGTGGGTTCGCTGATCGGCCGTACGCCGTTCTTCCCCTCCATCTCTCCGAAGAAAACCATCGAAGGAACGGTAGGCGGAATGATCCTGGCGATCGCCGCGGCCGGCGTCTTCGGATATTTCTGGGGAGATCAGTGGCTGCACTGGCCGCACTGGATGGCGCTCGCCTGCATCGCCGCGATCTTCGGAACGGCGGGCGACCTGCTGGAATCACGCCTGAAACGCCTCGCCGGCGTAAAGGATTCCGGCCGCATCATGCCCGGGCACGGCGGGTTCCTGGACAGGTTCGATTCCCTGCTCGTGGCGGCTCCTTTTGCCTGGATCTATGTGAGGCTCTTCATAGCCTGAAATTTCTTCATAACTTCGTGCCGAATTAAATTTTAAATCAGAACAATGACTATCCACCGCGAGGGAACGGCCACTATTACCCTGACCTTTATCCTGCTGGCGCTGATCAATGGCGCGATCTATTATTTCGTGCCCGGATCACCCGTACTTTTCTGGACGGTGCTCGGTATTTCCGCCGCCCTGTTCCTTTTTATCATTTCCTTTTTCCGGCTTCCCAAACGTGAGCATACCGAAGGCGAACAGCTTGTGGTAGCTCCGGCGGACGGGCGTGTGGTGGTGATCGAAGAAACGGTGGAAACGGAATATTTTAAAGATAAACGCCTGCAGGTGTCCATCTTCATGAGCCCGGCGAACGTGCATGTGAACAGGAACCCCATCAGCGGGGAGGTGAAGCTGAGCCAGTACCACGCCGGCAAATACCTCGTGGCCTGGCACCCGAAGTCTTCCACCGAAAACGAAAGGCATACCGTGGTGATCGGCAACGGCGCCAATGAAATCCTCGTACGCCAGATCGCCGGCGCGCTGGCCCGCAGGATCGTGAACTACCTCAAAGCTGGCATGCAGGTGAAGCAGAACGACGAAATGGGCTTCATCAAATTCGGTTCGCGCGTGGATATTTACCTGCCTGTAGGCACAAAAGTGGACGTGCAGCTGGAGCAAACCGTGCGGGGCGGACAAACAGTGATTGCGAAACTGGGATAATTTGATTAATTTTCAGGAATGAAGAAACTGTTTTTAGCATTTGCAGCGGCGGCGTTAATTGCCGGAACCATTGTGGTGGCTCAGCAGAAACCCGCACAACAGAAGCCCGCCGATAAAAAACCGGTTCCCGAATGCAGCAACAAGGAGCAAGTCACCGGCAAATCCTGCTGCATGCCTTCAAAAGCTTCGGCCATACGGTCAACAGCAAAGCCGGCGGATAAACATTGAGCAATACGATCTTGAAATACAAAAGGAGAAAGCCAACCGCTTTCTCCTTTTTTTATAAAAATTTTGCTATCCACAGCTATCACAAAATCTCCTTCAACTCCTGCAAACACTTGATCGTATAAGTCGGCTTCACCCCCTCCTGCACCTTGTCCGGCGCAAAATACACCTGGTCTATCCCCGCTTCCTGCGCCCCTAGAATATCCACGTCCAGCGTATCTCCGATCATAATGCTTTCCGCATGCGTGGCCGCAGCCAGGTTCACGGCATAGTCGAAGATCTCGCGATGCGGTTTCAGCCGACCGCAGGTTTCGGAAGTGATGATGTGCGTGAAATAATGATGTATGCCGGAATGTTCCATCTTCAGCTTTTGCGTTTCCTCAAAACCGTTGGTGATGATGTGGATCGGGTAATTCTTTGCCCGGAGGTAATCCAGTATGTCCGTGGTGTAAGGGAACAGCGCCGTTTTGGTAGGCAGCACTTCAATGAAGCGCGCGCCCATGTCCTGGCACACTTTATCGTTACATATCTTGAAATCCAGGAAGGTCATGCTGAAGCGCTTGGTGCGCAGCTCCTGGCGGTTGATGAAGCCCTTGCGGAAGCGGTCCCACAGCTTGTCATTGATAACGGAATAAGACGCATAGAACGCATCGAAGGAAGGTATGCCCAGTTTTTCCAGGGCGTGTTCCACGTACAGTTCCTGCAGTGTTGCGATGGCGTTGGCTTCAAAATCCCAGAGCGTATGGTCCAGGTCAAAAAAAATGTGTTTATATCTCATATCCTGCTGCAAAAGTACGACAACTGTGCCAGAACCCCCACCCGTAAAGCTGTTTTAACGTTTTTTCCGGTTTTCATCCGCACAGCTTATTTTTATGCGATGAAGTATGCAGTCATAACAGGAGCCAGTAAAGGGATCGGCAGGGCCATCGCGGAGAAGCTGGCCGCCGAGGGCTTTGATATTGCCATCTGTGCCCGCAATGAAGCGGTGCTGGCCGTTGCCAAAGCGGAAGTGGAAGCGCAGCGCACGGGCGTCAGGGTGCTGGCTGAAGTAGTGGATATGGGAGATAAGGAACAGGTGCTGGCCTTCGGCAGGAAAGTGCAGGCCGAACTGGGGCCTGTGCCGGACATTCTCGTGAACAACGCCGGCATCTTTGTACCGGGCGCCGTGCATGAGGAAGAAGACGGGCATCTCGAAAAGATGATGGCCGTGAACCTCTACAGCGCGTATCACCTCACCCGCCTGCTGCTGCCCGCCATGAAGGAAGCGCGCAGCGGGCATATTTTCAACCTGTGCTCCACCGCCAGCCACAAAGCGTATCCGAACGGAGGATCATACAGCATCACCAAGTTCGCGCTGCTCGGTTTTTCCAAAAACCTGCGCGAGGAAATGAAACCTTTTGGTGTAAAAGTGACGTCTGTAAGCCCCGGCCCAACGCTCACCGCCTCCTGGGAGGGGTTCAGCGGGCCGGCAGACCGGCTGATGGAGCCGGCGGACGTAGCTTCCATGATCTGGGCCGCCTATACCCTTAGCAAACAGGCCGTTGTGGAAGACATACTGATGCGCCCCATGCTGGGTGACATTGAATGAAATCCTTTGTAGTGGCTAATTTGAGCGTGATTTTTAACTAACTTTTAACGAGGATGGAAAGGTAGCGCCGGGCGCTTTGGTTAAATTTGTTTTCAGGATGAAGGTCATTATTGCCAATTTTAAAAAAACTGTTTACACACTCCTGCTGATCTGTTGTGTTGCATCTTATGCGAATGCCCAGGAGTTCCGTTTTACGGCTGCGGTAAATTCAAATACGATCGGAACGGACGAGCTGGTGAGAATCCAGTTCATGATAGAAAATCCGCAGAACCTCAGCTCATTCAATCCCCCCGAATTCAAAGGCTTTGAAGTGGTACAGGGCCCGCAGCAGATGCAGGGTACCTCGATCATCAACGGCCGCGCCTCCACTTACTACGCTTTCAGCTACGTGCTGCAGCCGAAACAGGTCGGCTCATTCACCATTCCCGCCGCCAGTGCGCGGGTAGACGGCCGCATCGTGAAAAGCAATCCCGTGAACATTGAAGTGGTGAAAGGCGGAGCGGGCACACAAATGCCACAGCAACAGCCACAACAGCCGCCGCGAAGGGCCTTCCCCGACCGTGGCGAATCACAGCCCGGCGTGCTCCGGCAGGGAGAAGACGTAAAGGAAAAACTGCGAAAGAATATTTTTGTGAAAGTGGATGTGGACAAAACCACCGTATATGAAGGCGAGCAGCTGACGGCCACCTACAAGCTGTACACCCGCCTGCCAACGAATTCCAGTGTGACCAAGGTGCCAGCCTTCAAAGGATTTTCCGCAAAAGACATCGACCTGCCCAACCCGCCGCAGGCTACCGAAGAAATGGTGAACGGCGTGCCGTTCAAGGTTTTCATCATCCGGAAAACATTACTGTTCCCCCTGCAAAGCGGACAGCTGGAGCTGGACCCCGCGGAAGTGGATAACCAGGTACACCTCGTAAGCGTGAACAGGAAAAAGCGCGCTGGCAATGATCCTTTTAACGATCCTTTTTTCCGGGATGCATTCGGCGGCAGCAATCCCTTTGATGATCCGTTTTTCGAAGATGCATTCGCCAGCCCGCAATATGAAGTAGTGCCTTACAAGATACAAAGCCCGACCGTAAAGATAACGGTGAAGCCGCTGCCCGCGGAAGGCCGCCCGGCCAGCTTCAGCGGCGCCGTAGGTAATTTCAGAATGACGGCGGCGGTGGATAAAGCGGAGCTGAGCACAGACGATGCCATCACGCTGAAAGTGAATATCACCGGCCAGGGCAACGTGAACCTGCTGAACGCGCCGCCGCTGAATATTCCTTCCGCCTTTGAAAAATACGATCCCAGCGTTTCCGATAATATCGACAAAAACAGCAATCCGCTCAGCGGAACGCGGCAGTTCCAGTATGTACTCATGCCGCAGGAGAAAGGTCACTTTACCTTGCCGCCGGTGGAATTTTCTTATTTCGATCCGGTAGCGAAGGCATATAAAACCCTGCAATCCGCTTCCTTCCCGCTGCATGTAATTGCGGGCAAGCTGGCGAAGAAAGAGAAAGAAGATTTTGGCAGTACAGAATTGGCGGATATCCGCACATCCGGACAACATTGGAGCAAACGCAGTCCCTTCTTCTTCGGCAAGCCGCTTTTCTGGGCCTTGTTGATATTGCCTTTGCTGGCGCTCGGCGGCATGGCCGCGTACTACAGGCGGCAGCAGTTCCGCCAGAGCAACGTAGCGCTGCTCCGTCACCGGCATGCCAACAAGGTAGCGCTGAAACGGCTGGAGCTGGCCGCGCGTTATCTGAAGGAGGGGAAAGACAAGGCTTTCTATGAAGAAACATCCAGGGCCGTGTGGGGTTATCTCAGCCACAAGCTGAAGATCCCGATGGCGGAGCTGAACAAGCAGGTGGTACAGGAAAAATTGCAGCAATTGCAGATCAACGGTACTACGGGCCTACAATTGTCAGAGCTGATAGACCGCTGCGAAATGGCGCTGTACGCCCCCGTGAGCAGTAACGAACACCGCCAGGGCGCCTACCAGGAGGCCGTGCAGGTGATCAGTTCCCTGGAAGATGAATTAAAAGGCCGGTCCGCAAAATAAAAAGATTATGACGCGATCATTCACGTACCCCGTTTTTCTGTTATTCTTCTGCCTGCTGGCCGGCACTGCGCTGCAGGCGCAGGACCCCGTGCTTTTCCGGGAAGCCAACCAGCTTTACAAACAGCAGCGTTACAAAGAAGCCGCCGAAAAATACCAGCAGCTGATCGACTCCGGCTACCAGGTGGCGGACCTTTATTTTAATGCAGGCAACGCCTACTATAAAAACGATCAGACCGGCATGGCCGTGTACAGCTTTGAAAAGGCGCTGACCCTCAAGCCCGGCGATGAAGCCATCGAACATAATCTCGACATGGCCAACCAGCGGGTGCACAACAACATCGAATCACTTCCGCTTTTATTTTTTGAAAGATGGTGGATGCAATGGCAGCAATTGCATTCCGCTGCCGGATGGGCCATCGGCACCATCGTGCTGTTCTGGATCTGCTGCGCGGCGGCGATTGCTTATTTCTTTATACCGCGCTACCAGGGCAACCGGTATGTTCGTTGGGGCATGACCGTTGTTTCCGTGTTGTTCATCGGTTATTTCAGCATGGCCATCTGGATGCACAACAAGGCATACAACAGCGGCGTAGCCATCGTGATGAGAACGGCAAAAGTTAAAGCCGCGCCGGACGACGGCAGCAAAGACCTTTTTGAAACAAGGGAAGGCATCAAAGTAAACCTGCTGGATGCCACCAAGGACTATTGCAAGATACAGCTCGCGGACGGCAAGACCGGCTGGATCGCGGTAGGCGATGTGAAGGAGCTGTAACGTCAGAGTTTTTCTATCCGCATCAGGAAATCCTGTTTCCTGTTCCTTGATACCGGGATATTTTTTCCGTCCGTCATAATGATCTCCCCACCGTCGCCCTTGATGTATTTGTACATGAACGCAAGGTTGATGAGAAAGCTGTTATGCACGCGAAAGAACCCCTTGTCTTTCAGCGCCTCTTCCACCTCTTTCAGCGTGCGGCAGATCAGCACCGGCTTTCCCTGGTTTTGCAGGTAAACGCGCGAATAGCCGCCTTCCGATTCACAGTAGAGGATGTCTTTGATGGGCATCATGCGCAACCCGTCCACAGAGGGAAGCGCCAGTCTTTCGTTGGGCTGGATATGTTGCTGCAGGAATTGCAGGAGCGCGTCTACTTTGGAGGCGGTATTGGTGTTCTGCGCGCTGGCTTTTTGCACGGCTTGTACCAGCTCTTCCTTGTCCACCGGCTTCAGCAGGAAATCCAGCGCGCTATGCCGGATGGCGTTGATGGCGTAACGGTCGTATGCGGTGGTGAAGATCACGGCGAAGCCGCGGCGCGGGCAATCTTCCAGCATCTCGAAGCCATTCATGCCCGGCATTTCCACATCGAGGAAAACCAGTTGCGGATGGAGCCGCTCGATGGCCTGCAGTCCATCCTCCGCACTGCTGCACGTAGCCACCAGCCGGACCTCCGGGCAATGGCGCGTCAATAGTATTTGCAATACATCGCGGCAGTGTTGTTCATCATCAATGATAATGGCTTGCATCGCAGGGTGTGTTTATCGAAATTACTTAAAAATCCCGTTTTCCTGTGGCAGATTGGTAGGTGTAACGTCGGGCAGATGAATGATGGTGTAAGTGCCGGTCTTCTTGTGATGCTGGTCGTACAGGTGCCCGCTGGTGATGGTGGCGTGTGTGTGATAGCGGGCGTTCAGCCAGTGCAGCCGCTCCGCCGCTACCCGGGTGCCGGCCGTTTTTTGCTGGTAGCTGTGGAATACGCTTTGGCGCGGCACACCATTATCTTCCAGGCGAATATACAGTTCGTCGTCCCTGCGCCCGATCTCTATGCGCAGGTTGCCCTTTTTATTTTTGTCCGGCGTTTTTTGCAGCAGCCGGTACCAGATCGCGTTCTGCAGGTACGGCTGTATGATGAAAGGCGGTATCAGCACGTCCGTGCCTGGCAGGGAAGGCAGCAGCTCCAGTGAATATTCGAACTGTCCTTCAAAGCGGAGCTGTTCCAATTGAAGGTACAGTTCCAGCCCTTCGATCTCTTCTTCGAGGCTGATCCATTCCTTGCCGCTGTTGCCGATCGTGATCCGCATCAGCCGTGAAAAGCGCGTGAGGTAGCTCGATGCCTGTTCCGTTCTGGCGGAAAGGATATAGCTGTGAATGGCGTTCAGGCTGTTAAAGATAAAATGCGGGTCCATCTGCGATTGCAGGGCATGCAGTTCCAGTGCGGCCAGGTTGCGCTGCGCGGACATCCGGTTCACGGCCTTCTTGCGCAGCCTCCTTTCCCTCCACCAGAAGAAAAGCCCGACGGCCCCGATGACCACGGCAAGCCCCGCCCAGATGAGCGCTTTCCCGGTTAACAGGAAGGTTAACAGGAAACATAAGCCATTATGCTGAAACACAGATCCGCTGACGGGGTTATACATATCAGAATACCTAAGCCAGTCAAAGATACCGCTACCGGGAGCCCCGGAAAAGGGGGATTGAACAACTGGCAGCAGGCGGCTTACAGATGGCAGCGGTGGGGGGATAGATGGAAACGGGTCAGCCGTCCGTGAACTTGTACCCTACGCCGCGGACAGAATGGAAATACCGGGAATTGCGGCTGTCCTGTTCAAAATACTTGCGGAAATTGAGAATGAAATTATCGATGGTGCGGGTGGTGGGATATACGTTGTACCCCCATACTACCTGCAATATCTTTTCCCGGGTAACCACTTCACCTTTGTTTTCGATGAGCAGCTTCAGCAGCATGGTTTCTTTCTTGCTCAGCTCATGATGTTTGCCGTCTTTCCCCACGCATTCCTGCGCGGCAAAGTCGATCATATTATCGCCGAAGCGGTACACGTTGGGTACGCTGTCCTTATCCTGTATCTTCTTGTTCTTTACAATGAGCTTTTCCACGCGCAGCAGCAGCTCTTCGAGGTTGAAGGGCTTGGTCATATAATCGTCCCCGCCTTTTTTGAGGCCGAGCACGCGGTCCGCGCTGCTGTTCTTGGCGCTGAGGAACAGGATGGGCACTTCGTTGTTCTGTATGCGGATGTTTTCGCATACGGCCAGCCCGTCCATTTCAGGCAGCATGATATCGAGAATGATCAGATCAAAGTATTCGTTCTTGACGGCCTTCAACGCCCCCGTGCCATTATCCACCGCCGTCACTTCATACCCTTCCAGCTCCAGGTTGAGCTTTAACGCTTCCTGCAGGTTCTCTTCGTCTTCTACCAGCAATATTGATGCTTTCGTCGCTTCCTTCATGTGTGAAGTGTTATTTTATGAATTACTTATAAAATTACGACGAAGCCGTTAATTTTATACAGATTGTACGGAATAATCGTTCCAGGTGATCTCGAAGGTAGTGCCTTTGGGCTGGTTATCCTTCACTTCAATGGTCCCGCGGTGCTGCTCCACGATCCTCCTGGTCAGGTAAAGGCCCAGTCCGGAGCCTTTGGACTTACGGGTATTCTCATTCCCGATCCGGTAGAACTTGAGGAAGATCTTGCTTCGTTCCTCCGGGGCAATGCCCTCTCCTTCATCGCTGACGGTCAGCTTCAACCCTTCTTCCGTTGTGCGCAGGCGAACGGTGATCTCCGTTCCTTTGGGCGCATACTTCACGGCGTTCTCCACGAGGTTGTTCAGCATCAGCTGGATCATGAACTTGTCCGCCTGCAGCCAGACGTGCGGAAAGATGTCCGCCCGGATGGGATGGCTGGCGATGCGGCTTTGCAGTTCCTCAATGCCGGTGGACAGCAGCCTGGACAGATCGGTGAACTCGAGGAAAAGCTCGTATTTCTGATGCTCGAACTGTGAAGCCAGCAGGATGTTGTTGCACAGCTGGTCCAGCCGGTTGGTTTCGCGGATGGTATTGTTCAATAGCTTCAGCTGCTTTTCTTCGTCCAGCTTATGTTTGCGGAGTGTTTCCAGGTTGAGTTTGGCGGCGGCGATGGGGCTTTTCAGCTCATGGGTCACGGCCATCATAAAGTTCTGCTGCTGCCGGGAGAGCCGCATCTGTTTCCATACGGAGCGGTACACGAGCACGGCGCCGGCGAGGATCAGGATGAGGAAGATGGTGCCTTCGCCTACATACTTGAAGGTGCGCATCCGTTCTTCCTTGTGGAGGCGCTGCATTTCCGTCATGAATTCCGCGGGCTGGTTCAGCTCATGAACGCGGTGTACCAGTTCCTGCGTTTCGTAGCGTGCGATCTGCCTGCTTTGCTGATGCAGCAGCACGCCCCACCATACCAGTTGGAGTACGGTGTAGGAGAGTACAAAAACGTACACGCCGGTGATCACCTTACTGTTTTGCAGGCCTGATGATGATTTCTTCATTGTAATCTTTTATTTCCGCGGCGCGGCCTTTTCTATGCGGAGGCCAACGCTCATCACACTGGGCAGCGGGTTCTGGCGCATGTTCTGCTCGAATGAAAAGCGGTATGTGCCGGGCTTCGGAAAGAGCGCGTTCTGCTGGATGGGAATGCGGTGCTCAAAGATATCGTCCAGACCATTGCCGAGCCATTTGCCATACGTATCCGCCAGCGGCAGCTCTACCCTCCGCACGGTTCCCGTGCTGTCTCCCGGTACAAAGGTGCGGATGAGCAGCCAGAGGTTGTTATACGGATAGGCATCGGTATGCCGGAAGTTTACATAGATGTTGTAATAAAAGGCGGTATCCCCGGGCGCCAGTTCCAGTTCGAAGGACGGCCGGTTGTCCACCTGCCATTCCTGGCCGGGGATGTCGCGGTTCTTTTCAAAGGTATCCATCTTTGGCGGCTTGCAGGCGAAGAACAGCAAGCTCAACAGGGTGCAGGTGATTCCAGTTTTCATCTTCCCGATCATTTTATAGCACGTTCAGCACTTGTTCCTTGGCTTTTTCCAGTTCGTCTTTCATCATCACCACCCATTGCTGGATGCCGGCGTCGTTGGCCTTGGAGCCGGTGGTATTGATCTCGCGGCCGATCTCCTGCAATACGAAGCCCAGTTTCTTTCCTTTGGCCGCATCTGCCTCGGCGAGGATATCCTTGAAATAGCGGCAGTGATTCTGCAGGCGGATCAGTTCTTCGGAAATGTCCAGCTTTTCCAGGTAGAAGATCAGTTCCTGTTCCAGGCGGTTGCCGTCTACATTCTCTTTACCCACGTATTCCGCGAGCAGGGTTTCGAGGCGCTGGCGTACGCGGTCTTTGCGGAGCGGGTCCAGCTCGCGGACCTTTTCGGTATATAACAGGATGTTGTCGATGCGCAGCAGCAGGTCTTTTTCCAGCATGGTGCCTTCGTCCATCCGGTGCGCGTCCATGTCGCTAACGGCGGCGCGGATCACTTTGGCTACTTCCAGCCATTCGGATTCCGCCATTTGTTCTGAAGCGGGCGTTACTACTTCCGGCAGCTTCATCAGCACGTTCAGCATATCTTCCTGGGGCAGGGACAGGTCGTTCGCCATGGCGGTGATCGCCTGGTGGTAATAGCGCGCCAGCTCCGTGTTGATCACTACGGGGCGGGTGGCGCCGTTTTGTTTGACGTTGATGGTAGCGTCCAGCGTACCGCGTTGCAGTTCCTGCTGGAGGATATTACGGATGTCGAATTCGTAGGGTTTTAACAGGGGCGACATTTTAAGGTTCACCTCAAACTGTTTTCCATTCAGCGATTTGATTTCCGCTGTGATCGTTGTTTCCCCCCGGGTTACCTCCGCACGGCCAAAGCCGGTCATGGATTTGAGCATAATATCTGTTTATTGTGACAAACCTAATTAAATTAAGCCATATTTGGATTGGGTATCAGCGAATTTGAAGGGCGGTGTACAATTCCTCCCGTGAAAGTGTGGCCATATCGCCGGGTTGCATGCCGCTAACGTCCAGCCCTTCTATCCGGTAACGGATAAGCCTCAACGTTGGAAAGCCAACGGCGGCGGTCATTCTGCGTACCTGCCTGTTCTTGCCTTCTTTCAATACCAGCCGTATCCAGGGAGCGGGAATGAGCTTGCGGAAACGGATCGGCGGATGACGGTCAGGTACAACGGGATCCTGTTCAAATATTTCCGCGTCCAGCGCTTTTACGTGATGGTCCTTTCCATCTATCCGGATGGTCACGCCTGCGTTCAGCTGGCGGATGGCGGCACCGGTCACCGCGCCGTCTACCTGTACCCAGTATTCCCGTTCGTGCGCGTGGCGGGGATCGAGGAGCCGGTGGTTGAGGGATTTATCGTTGGTAAGGATCAGCAAGCCTTCACTGTCGTAATCCAGCCGGCCAACAGGGTACACATCCCGCGGTACTTTGAAGAAGTCGGACAACACCGCTTTGTCTCCTTCTTTGCCGAAGCGGGTCAGTACTTCATAAGGCTTGTACACGATAAAATAGTGAAGGTTCAAAATGCTTGCTTTGGTTAAGGGCCTGTAAATTAGTAATTTTGCCGCATCCATAGTGGTTTTATGGAGTATGTTATGTCAAGCGATCACACAGCGTGCAGGTACTGCGGTAAATACCTGAGCGATATTTTTTCGGTTTCCGCACCCGAACATGCGGAAGCAATTGCCCATGTAAAGCAATGCAACCTTTACAAGAAAGGCCAGGTCATTTTCCAGGAAGGCGCGCATCCCTATGGTATCTACTGCATCAATACCGGTAAAGTAAAACTCTCCCACAGCGGAGACGAAGGCCGCGACCAGATCATCCGGCTGGTAAAACCGGGAGACCTCATCGGTTATAAAGCTCTCATCAGCAACGAACCTTATACCGCTACCGCCACCGTGCTGGAAGACAGCGCCGTTTGTTTCATTCCGCGCGATGTGTTCCTGCAGGTATTGCAAAAAGATACCGCGCTATCCCTCCGGATGATGCAGATCCTTACCAGCGAACTGAGAAGAGCGGAAACAAAGATCACGCACCTTGCCCAGAAGCCGGTACGCGAAAGACTGGCCGAAACCCTGCTTACGCTCAAAGAAACTTACGGGCTGGAAGAAGATGAGCAAACCATCAACGTTACCCTTTCAAGAGAAGAGATCGCTAACCTGGTAGGCACCGCAACAGAGTCTGCCATCCGCCTTTTGTCCGAGTTCAAAAAAGAGAAAGTGATAGACCTTCCGGGCAAGAAGATCAGGATACTGCGCCTCCAGCAGTTGATAAAGATGGCTAACCTCCAGGATTAACATCCCCGGTTTATGAATTTGATAACCGCCACCGGTTGATAAAGATGCCCAACCGGCAGGACCGCCGCCGGGCTATTCGTTTAATTAGTAGCCTTTTATACCTGGAAGCACCCTTTTTAACAAAAACCGTCATCTTCCAAAGCTTGCCTTTTACCCGTTAAAAACGATGTCTGACGAGTATCCCCTTTATCTGTTCTTAAAAGTATGATCTGTGGAAACGCTCTGTTGGCGCGGGTTGTAGAGGCAATAAAAAAAGTCTGACCGTGAGAAC
This sequence comes from Chitinophaga cymbidii, assembly GCF_007992715.1. GTDB lineage: Bacteria > Bacteroidota > Bacteroidia > Chitinophagales > Chitinophagaceae > Chitinophaga > Chitinophaga cymbidii. The sequence continues at coordinate 1,652,612 of NZ_BKAU01000001.1, read as the reverse complement.
AATCAGACTTTCTTGTTATGTGAATGGGTTAGTAAGTACAGGGAAATAAAATTCCCTACACAATATTAAAAAGAATTTCATCACAAAAGAAAAATTTTACAAGAAATTTTATTCACAAGCAAAAAAAAATTGTGGATAACGCCCCCTAACTTTGCGCTTACTTTAACGAAGTTCATATGAAGTTTGAAAAACCGATAGCGGTAAAAGAAATAGCTGCGATGATTGGCGCAGCACTTTCAGGTGATGAAAACCTGATGGCTACAGGCATCAACGAGATCCATAAAGTAGCAGCCGGCGATATATCCTTTGTGGATTTTGAGAAGTACTACAACGCTTCCCTTCAGTCGGCCGCCACCATCATCATCATCAACAAGAAGGTGGAGGTTCCCGAAGGCAAGGCGATACTGGTGCTCGATGATCCTTTCAGCGCTTATGTAAGCCTTGTAAAACGCTTCCGTCCCTTTGTTCCGGCACATACGCCCATCAGCGATACGGCCGTTATAGGAGAAGGCACCGTATTGCAGCCGAACGTGTTTGTAGGGCATCATGTCCGCATCGGCAAAAACTGCATCATCCATCCCAACGTTACCATCTATGACCATACCGTCATCGGTGATAACGTGATCATTCACGCGGGCACTGTTATCGGCGCCGATGCTTTTTACTTCAAGAAGCGGGCGGACCGGGAAGTGATGTACGACAAGCTGGAAAGCTGCGGAAGAGTGGTCATTGAACATGATGTGGAGATCGGTGCGGGTTGTACGATCGACAAGGGCGTAAGCGGCGATACGATCATCGGCGCGGGCACGAAGCTGGACAATGTGATCCATATCGGGCATGGCGCCGTGATCGGCAAGAACTGTCTTTTTGCGGCGCAGGTAGGTATCGGTGGCAAGGCCATTATTGAAGACAATGTGATCTTATGGGGACAGGTGGGCGTATCCAAAGACCTGACCATCGGCAAAGGCGCGGTTGTACTGGCGCAAAGCGGTGTGCCCAGTTCCGTAGAAGGTGGTAAAGTATACTTTGGTTCCCCCGCGGAAGATGCCCGTGAGAAGAAAAGGGAACTCGGATGGGTGAAACGCATACCGGAGATCTGGGCAAAGCTGAACAGTTAAACTTTTATTCGGATGATAAAAACCTTTTGCCGGTTCATCCCGGCCTTCTGCCTGTTGCTGGCAGCCTGTACCGCTACCAAAAAAACCGTTGTGCAGAAAAAGGACCCCGGCTTATACCTGGATGCGCATGAGCTGCCGGTGAAGATACAGGACGGCTGGCTGACGGCGAAGACGATCTCGGCCGGCAGTTATACCACTTCTTCCCGGATCAACGGCGTTGCTTCCAACACGCCCGCAAAGCAGTTCAAAAATGTTACGGACGCATTTTACTTTACGGTGAAAGCTACGGACGTTCAGCTGCCGGTACAGGTGCTGAGCACGCCGCGCATTACTTTCTCCAACCGTCCCATGCCGTTGTACCTGAACGAGCTGGCCGGCGACGCTTCGCTCTGGTACATACATATCGGCGCCAGTGCATTGGAACCGCTGAAGAGCTGGGAGCTGATCCTGAAACGCAGCATCTCCTTCCTGGAGCTGAACGATAACAAACCGGTAGGTATCCTCCGTTCCGCGTCTGACGAGATCCGCATTACCGCGCATAACCGTTTCGGGATCAGGAACAGTTATGAAAAGATGTGTTTTGAATTTCAGCTGAAGGGAGTGCCGGTAGCGGCGGTGATACCGGGGGAGAGCCCGCGGGCCTGGATACATGAAAAGGCCGATGCCGCTTTGCAGCAAACATTGACGGCGGCGATGCTGGCGCTGGTGTTTAAAGGGTAGGTTGTGTTTGATGCACGGCCGGTTTTTACTTCTGACGAAGTGCTAAGCGGCGTTAATTGCTTAAAGGCTGGGTTGCAGCGATTGCTGCTGCTGTTCCGCGAGGAAAGCGGCCGATATCTCCCGCACCGTTTGCTCCAGCGGCTTGAACCGGAAGTCCGGCAGCGCTCTTAATATCTTGCTGTTGTTGTAGTATACTTTCTGCTGCGCGGTGCGGGCGGTTTCTTTGGTGAGCAAAGGACGCTTGCCGGTGATCATCCCTTTTATTTTTTCCAGCCGCCATACCAGCTCCGCCATCCAGGGGCGGGTGGCGATATGCGGCGGCTTTTTCCCGAGGGCTTCCGCCATAACGGTGAACAGCTGGCGGTAAGGCCAGTTCTCCGCGGAAAGGATGTACCGCTGCCCCCTGATATCGCTTTCCATCAATGCGGTCATCACATCCACCACATCCTCCACATCTACAAAACCATTGATGCCTTCCGTATAATAAGGGAATTCTTTCCAGGCGTTCTTCAGCAGCATGCCGGAACCGTCGTGCCAGAAGCCGCTGCCAAGTATAATGGACGGGTTAACGATCACGGCGTTCAGCCCTTCCGCTATTCCCCTCCATATTTCAATTTCACTGAGGTGTTTGCTGATGGCGTAGTAGGAGTTGTGTTTGCTGTCTTCCCACTGCGCTTCTTCGCTGATGTCCTCCGCTTGCCGGGCGCGGCCCAGCGCTGCCACGGAGCTGACGTGCACCATCTTTTTTACGCCGTTTTCCAGCGCCAGGTTCACCACGTTGGCGGTGCCTTCCACATTGATCCGGAGCATTTCGGCCCTTTTATCCGGCTGAAAAGATACCACCGCGGCGCAATGATATACCTGTTCCACATCCTGCATCGCATCTTCCACCGCGCCGATGTCCAGCACATCGCCCTGCATCCATTCCACCCGGTCTTTGATACCGGCTAACTGGACGGGGATATGCCGGCGATACAGCGCACGCACCGGCTTGCCGGTCCGCACCAGTGAACGCAACAAATAGCTGCCAAGAAAACCTGAACCACCGGTCACAAGTATCATGATGAATGCTTCGTTAGTGAAGGCACAAAGGTAGGAGATTCAAAGTGTTAATCAATAGTCGTAAAAGCCTTTCCCGGTTTTGCGGCCCAGCTCACCTTTCGCCACTTTGTCGGCCTGCATTTGCCCGGGTTTGAAGCGGGGTGCTTTATCGAATGCTTCATATAAGGAACGGGTAACGGCGTAGTTGACATCATTGCCGATGAGGTCCATCAATGCAAAGGGCCCCATCCTGAAACCGGCTGATTCCAGCAGGCGATCTATCGTTTGTATGCCGGCCACATTCTCTTCCGCGATCTGCATGGCTTCCAGGTAGTAATGCCGCGCTACGCGGTTCACGATGAAGCCGGGCGCATCTTTTGCACGGACAGGCGTTTTGCCCATTTCCCGCGCCAGTTCGAACAGTGCGTTGGCGGTGGCGTCGTTGGTGGCCTGGCCGCTGACGATCTCCACCAGCTGCATGAGATGCGCCGGGTTGAAGAAGTGCATGCCGGCTACGCGGGCGGGGTTCACGATGCCTTTGGCGATCTCCGATACGGAGAGGGAGGAGGTGTTGGTGGCAAAGATGGTGTCGCTGTGATTGATCTCCGCCAGCTGGTTGAAGAGGGCGATCTTGGCGGGGATACTTTCCACGATGGCTTCGATGACCACCTCGGCGATGCAGTCCTGCGCATCGTTGACGGGGCGTACTCTGGACAAAATTTCGCTGACCCTGCCGGGTTCGAGCTTGCCTTTTGCGGCGGCGGTATCAAGGTTCTTTTTGATCTGCGCCATGCCTTTGTCCAGCGCTTCGCGCCGGGCGTCGAACAGTAAAGTGTAATATCCCGCCGCGGCGGAAACTTGTGCAATGCCGGCGCCCATAGTGCCGGCGCCGCAAACAGCGATTGTTTCGATCATGTACAGATGATTATACCGTTCCCTGGAATTGCTTCAGGAAGCGGAGGTCGTTTTCCGAGAACAGCCGGAGGTCTTTGATCTGGTATTTGAGCATGGTGAGGCGTTCTATGCCGATGCCGAATGCAAAGCCGGTGTATTTTTTAGAATCGATGCCGCAGTTTTCCAATATCTGGGGGTGCACCATGCCGCAGCCCAGGATCTCTACCCAGCCGGTGTGCTTGCAGACGTTGCAGCCTTCGCCGCCGCAGATAAGGCAGGAGATATCCATTTCCGCGCTTGGTTCGGTGAAGGGGAAATAGGAAGGACGGAAACGTACTTTGAAATCTTTCCCGAACATTTCCTGTACAAAGTAGTAGAGGGTTTGCTTCAGGTCTGCAAAGGATACATTTTCCGCGATATAAAGACCTTCTATCTGGTGGAAGAAACAATGCGCGCGGGCGCTGATGGTTTCGTTCCGGTATACCCTGCCGGGGCAGATGATGCGGATGGGCAGGTTGCCCTGTTCCATCACACGGGCCTGCACGGAAGAGGTATGGGTACGCAGGAGCCAGTCGGGATTGTGGTTGACGTAAAACGTATCCTGCATGTCCCGCGCGGGGTGGTTCTCCGCGAGGTTCAATGCGGTGAAGTTGTGCCAGTCGTCTTCTATCTCCGGTCCTTCGGCGATGGTAAAGCCGAGGCGTTCAAAGATGCGGATGGCTTTATTGCGGAGGATGCTGATAGGGTGACGGGTGCCCAGGCGGTGCGGTTCCGCGGGAAGGGTGAGGTCCAGCTCATGGCCAGCCTGTGCCCCCTCATCTTTCAATTGCTGAAATTCTTCGTATTTGCCTTCCGCCAGTTGCTTGAAAGCGTTCAGGATCTGCCCGAACTCCTTCTTTTGTTCGTTGGGCACGGACTTCATCTCCCCGAAAAGGGCTTTTACCAGGCCTTTCGTTCCGAGGAATTTAATACGGTATTGCTCCAGCTCATCCGCCGTCTTCGGCTGGAAGGCGGCGATCTCCTGTTTATAGGCTTCAATTTGCTGCACTATCTGCTCCATGGCAACAAAGATAACGTGCTATGGAGAAAAATGATTAAATTTTGGACGGATTTTGAGAGATGCATACCACCACCATATCTTGCAGTTCATGCCCGCCGTCTATTATATTATCCTTATAGCCACTTTGCTGCTGGCCGCGCTGCTGTTCCGGCAGATGGTGCGCTACCGGCGGAAATACAAGGCAGAGGCTACGCTTAACTACTTTACTACTTCCCTTTTTGGTAAGAATACGGTGGATGACATCCTGTGGGATGTTGCCAAGAACTGTATCTCGCAGCTGCAGCTGGAGGATTGTGTGATCTACCTGATCGATGATGACCGGCGGGTGCTGGTGCAGAAAGCAGCCTACGGCCCCAAGAACCCCGAACGCTTCGAGATCCGCGATCCGATAGAAATACCCCTCGGGCAGGGAATCGTAGGCTCCGTTGCGCTGCACGGCAAAGCGGAGATCGTGGGAGATACCTCGCAGGACCCGCGCTATATTGTGGACGATGAAAAAAGGCATTCCGAGATCACCGTGCCGGTGTATTCCGGTAATAAAGTGATCGGCGTAATAGATTCCGAACATTCCCGTAAGTACTTTTATAACGCCGGGCACCTGATGATGCTGGAAAAGATCGCGGCCATCTGCTCCTCCAAGATCGCGCGGACGCTGATGGAAGAAAAAGCGCGGCGGCAGGAAGTGGAAGTGCAGCTGCTGCACAAGCAGCTCGCGGAGTTCCGGCTGGTAACGCTGAAGAGCCAGATGAACCCGCATTTTCTTTTCAATTGCCTGAACGGCATCTACCATTGCATCATTGCTTCGGAAATCGACAAGGCATCCGATTATTTGTCCAACTTCGCCAAGCTGCTGCGCATGGTGCTGATGCATTCGGAGAAGAACTTCATTTCCCTGCGCGAGGAAGTGGAGCTGCTGGGGCATTACCTGAAGATAGAAGCGCTGCGCACCAGCAAGCCGTTTGAATTCAGCATCCTGGTAGATGAAGGGATCGATCCGGATGAATATCATGTGCCAGGCATGCTCATCCAGCCGTTTCTGGAAAATGCGATCTGGCATGGGCTGATGAACAAGGAAGGAAGCCGTCGGCTGCAGATACACTGGCGGCGCCTGAAAGAAGCGGTGCTGTTATGCGAGATACAGGATAACGGCGTGGGCCGCGATCAGGCGCTGCGCAAGCGTCGGGACGAAGGTCATGTGTCCAAAGGCATGAGCCTTTGCATGGAGCGCGTGGACCTGTATAAGGCGCTGTTCAATACCACTTTTAATATCCGGGTGTTCGACCTGTATGATGAGGATGGAACGCCGCAGGGAACGAAGGTGAGCATTGCGTTCGAGATCGGCAGTGAGGCGGTGTAAAATAGTTTGTGGAAAAGAAGTGTACCTGCATCTATTTGCGTAAAGACCGCCTTATGCAAAAAAACATTCCGCTGCTGTTGGCCGCCTGCATGCTGGCCAGCGGCCCGCTCCTTGCGCAAAAGAAGGAGGCCGTTGCGCCGCCGCCTGTTGTTAAAAAAGCCGCTGCTCCTTCCGCCACGAAGAAAACCGCCACTACCTCCATCATTAAAAAAGCCGCCACTCCTTCCGCCATGAAGAAAACCGCCGCTAAAGCTCCGCCTCCACCTCCTCCGCCACCTCCGAAAGTGGAACGCATGCCACTACCTCCTCCGCCACCCCTTCAAAAGAAAGAATGATCACCGCCCGCCGGTAATGTCGATGAAAGTGCCTGTTGAGAAAGATGCTGCGTCAGACAGTAGCCACAATATCGCTTCGGCCACTTCTTCGGCTTTGCCGCCGCGCTTCATGGGTATTGCATCTTTCAGTCTGTCCACCCGCCCCGGCTCACCGCCGCTGGCATGGATATCTGTATAAATAAATCCCGGGCGTACGCCGTTCACGCGAATGCCTTCATCCGCGACTTCTTTCGAGAGGCCGGTGGTCAGCACGTCCATCGCGCCTTTCGATGCGGCGTAATCCACATACTCGCCCGGCGAGCCGGTGCGCGCTGCAATGGAAGATACATTTACAATGGCGCCGCCCTGCCCGCCGTGTTTGACAGACATCCGGCGGACGGCCTCACGGGAGCAGATAAAGCAGCTGATCACATTCGTTGTCAGGATACGGTGCAGGCGTTCTGCATCAATGGATTCAACCCGTACCTGTTTTTCCAGCACGCCAACGTTGTTCACCAGCGCATGCAGCGGCCCGATCTTGTCTACCGCCCGGAAGATGCGTTGCACATCCTCTTCTTTCCCCACATCCCCCTGCAGCAGGAAGGCCGTTCCGCCCTGTGCGCGGATGGCGGCAGCCACTTCTTCCGCGGCTTCACTGTTGCGGTGATAGTTGATGCATACCTGGTATCCCCGCTGTGCGGCAAGGATAGCGGTAGCGGCGCCAATGCCGCGGCTGGCGCCTGTTATAAGGATCGTTTTCATATCATTCAAATACGACCGTTTTATTTTCATACACAAACACACGGTCGGTGAACACCAGCCGCAACGCCCGCGCCAGCACGGAAACTTCAATTTCCTGTCCCGCTTTCATCATGCCAGACGCCGTAAAAGAGTGGTTCACGGGTATCACCTGCTGCGCAATGATCGGTCCTTCGTCCAGCTCATCCGTTACAAAATGAGAGGTAGCGCCGATCAGCTTCACGCCTCTTTCAAACGCCTTGCGGTATGGATGCGCGCCCGCGAATGCCGGCAGGAAAGAATGATGGATGTTGATGATGCGCATCGGGAACTGTTTCACAAAGGCCGGCGATAAAATACGCATGAACTTCGCCAGCACAATGTAATCCGGCTGATGTTCGCCGATGATCTGCGCCAGCTTGTTTTCGAAGGTTTGTTTGTCGTGTTCCTCATGCGACACGAGGTGAAACGGCACATCAAAACGGGCGCAGATGTTTTCGAGCACGCTGTGGTTGCCGATGACGCATTGCACCGAAGCGCCCAGCGTCCTGAAATAATTTCGCACGAGAATGTCCGCGAGGCAGTGATATTCTTTGGTGACCATTACCACGATCTTCTTTTCCGGTTGCGGGTTGATGGTGACAATGGCGTCCTGCGGCAATACGGCCCTTATTTCTGCTTCGAGGGGAGCAGCCGCGGTTTCGCTTTCCGTTTCGATGCGCATGAAAAAGCGGTTCTCCACTTTGTCCACATGCTCGCGCAGGGAAACAATGTTGTGGCCATGTTTGGCGGTGATGCCCGAGATCGCGGCCACAAGGCCCACCCGGTCGATAGATTGGATAAGGATGATCATAGCGGGAATGAAGATAATGGTTTATTTGCTGAGCTGCACCGCCCTGACGATGAAGTAAGCGGTGGGCAGCACCATAAAGCAGATCGCCGAAACCGGCAGCCACCATCCTATTCCGTTTGTTTGCCCTGTTGCGATGGAGATCGTGTTCCAGGTGATCACCAGGAAATTGATAAGGATGCCGAGTTTGAAGATGCGTAGGGAGCGGGTGGCGAGAGCATGTTGTTTCGGGTTACTGTCTTTCGTTACCTTACCGGGCAGGAGGAAGACAATCTCATATTTATGCAGCAGCGTGAAGATGGCAGAGATCGCCGTGCCTATAATTGGAAGCAGGAGCAGCGTGGCTTTCCTGCCATAACTGTCCGGCCGCCCTTCCAGGTTGTAATGTGTGGGGATGGAATCCGGGAGGTTGGAGTAGTGGTATAGCGTGATGGCCCAGAGGGATACGAGGGTAATCCATGCGGTTGTTTCCAGGAGCTGGTCCAGGGATGAAGGTTTGAGTTGGAGGCGGGGATTGGTGTTCATTAGTAGAGTATCAATTACATTAAATTACGACTAAAATTAAGACAGAGCAGATGAAGTTTTTGGGGGAGTCGGGGTTTATAATACTGGTATAGCTATCGGATCGCTATGTGATCACCGAAGGATCACACTGGGCAAGGTGGACTTGATGCGGAGATGGTCTGCAATTGATGTAAGTTTGAAAAATCTGGTGCGCAGGATATCCGGGCAATAGTAAGCCCTTCACAAGAACAGGCGCTTGTGGAAAATTGATTGAAAATGTAGTGTGGGAGGGTAAACGTTCAATGGATAATTAACTCAACAAAATGCATCCGCTGGCGGGGAATGGCTTATTCCCGTTGGATGACGGGCGGGGAGGCTGCCATTTTCTGGCGTTGCGTTGCCTGGTGTGTGGAAGATATTGCCTGCTGCTGCGCAGTGACTGCCAGCGATTGCAGCCGCTGCTGCAGCATCGCTTGTTGCTGGTGTTCAGGTTTGTGGAAGACCTGTTTTGTCTGCGGTTCCTGCACGGCAATGATATCAGCGGCCAGGTACTTCCTGTTGAAGGACGCCCTATCGCCGCACATGCCTCTCACCTGCAAGGCCACGATCAACGTTCCCTTGCCGGGTACATCTACATTCAATGCTGCGCCTGCGAATGCCTCGCGGATATCCAGCAGGATCATGGCGGTTTCAGTGCCCGTTACCCGGCGCTCCCCGAAATGGATGCGGGTGGCGATCACTTTGACCTCCAGCGTGGAGATGCCCCTGCACTGCGGCAGCGCCTGCGGGGGAATATGCAGTATGCCATCTTCAGAAAGCGTGGGCGCTACGGTAAAGAAGCGGTCTGTTCCCGTATGCTGGTTAAAGCGGAAGCCTGCGATAGCTTCGGTGTTGCGGATGCCGCCTTTGATGATCGTTTTGTTCAGGCGGTTGATATGGCCACCATCGCAACGGACATCAAGGTCATTCGCAAACGCCCTGCGGATGAGTCTGCCTTTACTGCTGGCCGCGCCGAAGCGCTGTGCCGCGCGGCGGGTGGCCGTGGTCTGCCGGACGGTCTCCGGCATGCTGCGGAAGTAATGTTTACCGTCCCGGTAGTAACCGATCATGTTGCCGGCTTTTCCTGAAAAGGTGAACAAAGAAGTTTGTTTTGCCATGGGGTGCGATTTTGTTGATACATGAATATAACGCTTATTTCCGGAGAAGGTTGGGCCGGGAGAACCGGGAAGATTCAAAAAGGTAAACAGAATATTAACGAGGAAGCTGCGGATTTACTGGCAAGCGGTAAATGGCAGATATTTAACCGTGTTGTTTTTCAGCTCTAGCAAGGGAACAATTACACTTCCTTTCGTTTCATATTGGCGTGTAAGGGGATGGTAATCTGTTTTCGACGTCAAACAAGCGCTGGCTCTTTTCAGTGGCACACGTCCTTTCAGCAAAAAGATTTCCTTTTCAAGCTCAAATGAATTGTAAATGCGGCTCAATTTACACTTAATTTGAGCCGCAATCGGATGTTTTGTGAGCTTTAAAGGGACCGGATGCCGACTTGATAAGAACATGAAGAATCGTTGTGAAAGGGTTTATCATTTTCCCTATATGACTAAATATATCATTCCAATCGTCACGGCGTTATTGCTCCTTTCATTTACCGGATGTAAAAAAGACAATAAAATCTCCCAATGTTTTAAGTTAAAGGTTGTGCATGCGTATGATGAGAACAACAGGGAATGCTCTTCCAATGTTTTCCGGGTGGAGGAAAGCCCCGAGGCCGAGGTGGCGGTCGGCACCTATGTTACTTTAACGAGAGAGGAGCAGGATGTTGAACCTGTGGAATCCGGAGATGTCATACGCATAAAGCTGCTGATGAAAGTTTTAAAGGCGCCGGGTATTGATCCTTTGTGTCCGTTTGATTGTACCTATCATTTTCATGGAAGCCTCTGTCGGTAACAGGTAATACCGTGCTTCCGATATTGCCCTATCAGGCACTTTATTCTCCCAAATTTGTTACATTAGCCGGGGGGAAAACAAGATGGCTGAATATTCCACGTACACGGACGAAGTATTGGTCCCTTTGCTGCAGAAAGGTGACAAGGAAGCTTATGCCGAGATATACAACCGCTACAATGGTCTTCTATATATATTTGCCTATAATCGTCTGAAAGACCGCGAAGAAGCCAAGGATATCGTGCATGAACTATTCCTCAGGCTTTGGGCCGATCATTCGCGGCTGGCGATCACCGGCCGTCTTTCCGTTTATCTCTACACAGCCGTCCGCAATCGCATCATCAACCTCATAGCCCATCAGCAGGTCGCTTCCCGGTACATTGATTCCTTTCTTTCCTACATCGGGCAGGCCGATCATCAGTCCGCCGACTACCTGGCACGTTATAATGATCTTCAAACGTTTATTCAGCGGGAGATCAGCAACCTTCAGCCCCGCACCCGCGAGATATTTGAACTTAGCCGGCAAAGCTCGCTTACCCGCAGGGAGATAGCCGAAAAGTTAGGCATCTCCGAGGAAACGGTGAAAAGCCACATGCACACTGCATTAAAGCTGTTGAAGGCAAGGCTTGGCAACCTGTTTTTCATGGTATTCTGATTTTTTTTCAAAAAACGCTAACCCCTGGACCCTGCTAACCTGTCTTTTCTCTATCAAAGGCAAAAGCCTGGAGAAAATTAAATATGGACAGAAGCTCCGCCAGAGATTTATTGATCCGTTACCGCTCGGGAGATTGTACGGAATCCGAACGGCAGCTGGTAGAAAGCTGGATATTGCATGGTGCTGCCGGCCCGCCGGACCTGAGCGATGTCGAACTGCTGGATGACCTGCTTGATATCAGATTACGTCTTGAAAGCAGCATGCGGAAACAAGACCTGAAGGCAACTGTCTTCCGCAGATGGCTGCCCTACGCCGCAATGCTGATTTTCGTGGTATCCGCCGCCATCTGGACTTATTCACGGATGAATAGCGGCAAGCAGGGACTTCGCCGGGAAACAGCCGATGTATTGCCGGGAGGCAACACTGCTACGCTGACACTGCCAGACGGGAGCATTGTGAAATTGAGCGATACGCAAGGCGGCATTGTTATGGGTGACGAGGTGAAGTACACAGACGGCACTACGGTTCCAGGCACAAACGGGCAATCGCCCGGCCACGGAGCTGGCGCGGCAACTCAAAACGCTTCGGCTGTTTCGCAGCGGCTGACCCTCGCTATCCCGAAAGGCAGCACCTACCGGGTGACCCTCCCGGATGGCACAAGGGTATGGCTTAACACGGCATCCACCTTAACCTATCCAAGCCGGTTCAGTGATAGTGAACGCATCGTGGAACTGGCAGGGGAAGCATATTTTGAAGTTTCGGAAATACGCGCTCCCGTACAACGGGCATCGGGAAACTCCGGGCCTTCACGGAAGGTCCCGTTCATCGTCAGGACCAGGAGCCAGTCCGTTGAGGTCCTTGGCACACAGTTCAACATAGCGGCATACGCAGACGAAACAGCGGCAAAAACAACACTGGTGGAAGGCAGCGTGCGGGTGGGCGCTGCGCAGAATACGGCATCCGCCGTTCTAAAACCAGGCCAGCAAAGCGTTGTTTCCGGCAAGCAGATCAGTGTAGCTGAAGTAGATGTTGCTGCATATACCAGTTGGAAAGAAGGGTATTTTACATTCAACGGCACTGAATTGCGGGAAGCAATGCGGCAGTTGAGCCGCTGGTATGATGTGGACGTTATTTATGAAGGCAATATTCCACCTACCCCGTTTTACGGAAAAATCAGCAGGAGCAATTCGCTGGCCGGGGTACTTGATATCCTTAAAGAGGGAAATGTACATTTCAGGATTGAAAACAATGGCACCGCTTACCGGGTGATCGTTATGCCATGAATATAGTAAACCAAACAACGTTATGATGAAGACAACCAAAACTTAAAAGGCTGGCGGAAAGATCATCCAGAAGAAAACCGGAAAGTGTTAGAGCCACCGTCCGGTCATTATTGGATGCCGCTATATAGCTGCAAAACAGCTACCGAATCAATCAATTCTTTAACGTAATCCAACCGTACGAAGGTATGATTTTGTTTCCACGTGTCAAAGGCAGTTCCATGCCCTTGATCAACCGACTATTGTCAATTATGAAATTAGCAGTTTTCCTGACGTTCATCACCGTACTGCAGGCAGCCGCGGCAAGTCACGCACAGACTGTTACTTTGAATGCCCGTGATTTGCCCCTGACCAGGGTAATGGAGCGTATACAGGAACAAACCGGGTACCTGTTTTTCCTGAAAGGGGAAAAACTGGCCGGGATGCGCGTAAACGCCAGCATCAAAAACGTACCGCTCCAAAAAGCGATGGATGTGTTGACCCGTGACCTCGGACTGGAATGGGTCATAACGGAGCAGACCATCGTGCTGCGGCCCGCCCGGCGTACAGCCGGCGTGCCGGGCCTGGATATCCCGGACCCTTTTCAACAGGAACGCACTGTTTCCGGCAAGGTGACGGATGAGGCCGGAATGCCGCTTATCGGCGTAACCGTTGTCATAAAGGGCAGCATGAAGGCTACCAATACCGATGAAGAAGGCCGTTACCGCATCGCGGTGCAGGACGACAAGGCGGTATTGCTGTTCAGCATGGTCGGGTTCGAGCCCAGGGAGCAGGCCGCCGGTTCCCGGGATACGCTCAACGTAACCATGAAAGTGGCAATAAGCGGTCTGAATGAAGTAGTGGTGGTAGGTTACGGAACGCAAACCAGGGCGAATGTTACCGGCGCTATTTCTTCTGTGAAAGCGGAACAGTTGAATAAAATGCCTACAACCAGCATCAGCGAAATGCTGCGCGGGGCCGCACCAGGGCTCCAGGTTACGATGGGGAGCGCAGCGCCGGGAGGTACGTCCAGTATCCTTATCAGGGGCAGGCGCTCACTGTCCGCGGGGAATGATCCGTTATATATTGTGGACGGTGTTCCTACTGCCAGCATTGACGATGTCAACGCGAACGATGTAGCTTCCGTAGAGATACTTAAAGATGCCTCCGCCCAATCGATCTACGGCGCCAGGGCTGCCAATGGCGTAATTCTCATCACCACCAAAAGAGGGATTTCCGGGAAAACGAAAGTAAATGTGAACACTTATGCCGGCGTGCAGAACCTGTACAGGAACTTTGAGTTTTATGACGGAGAGCAGTGGGCGGCCTACAGAAAAGAAGCGTTCTACAATGCATATGGCTACTATAATGAAGATGAAGCGCTCAGAGGGTTGATGAAAGATGTATACCATTCAAAGAAATATATCGACTGGGAAGAGGTGATGCTGAGTCCGGCATGGCAAAACAAGAATGATGTACTGATACAATCGGGAAACGATAAAACAAAATATGCACTGTCCCTCGGACATTTTTTCCAGGACGGGATTGTTCCATCGTCTAACTTCAGAAGGTTTACGGGCAGGCTTAATGTAGATCAGAAATTATCTGAAAAGATATCCCTGGGGGCAAATATCGCCTATACCCGGTCGGACCGGAAAATTGCGGACGGGACCTTCAATTCTTTCATTACCATGCCTCCCCTGGCCGAAGTGTACAACAGCGATGGTTCGCTGCGGGAAGATGTAACAGAAGCGGGGGAATCCCATTTTAACCCTTTGTGGAACAACCAGCACGCAAAAAATCTTACCATCACCGACCGGCTTAATTTGAATTTTATCGCGGACTGGAAGATTGTAAAAGGCTTGTCGTACCGCCTTAATGCAAGCATAAATACAAGAAACGTTCAGGAAAACGCCTACCTCGGTATCGATCATACGGTAGGCAGGAACAATGGCGGACGGGCAACGGTGGCACAGAGCACTTACACGGATTACCTGGTGGAGAATATTCTTAACTATACAAAGGATATAGGAAAGCACCACCTGGATGGCACCGCCATGGCCAGCCTGAACGGGATTCAGTGGAAACGGACCGGTAATACGGGCTTTGGTTTCGCTAACGATGACCTGGCGTATCATGCCATTGCTTCGGCGCTTTCCCACGCAGTGCCCGTATATGAGTTCTCCGACAGGAAACTGCTTTCCTACCTGGTCAGGGGCCGCTATAACTTCGATAGCAAATACATGCTCACATTGGCTATGCGTGTGGACGGGTCCTCCGTTTTCGGCGCCAATAATAAATATGGGTACTTCCCGTCAGCCGCAGTAGCCTGGCGGATCAACAGCGAGGATTTTATGGCCGGCAGTGAATGGATATCTGACCTGAAACTCCGCGTGAGTTATGGCCAGGTGGGCAACCAGGGCATCAGCCCCTACACTACATTGGGACTGGCCGATAAATACCTGACCGAGTTTGGAGACCAGACCGCGGTGGGGTACCTGCCTAATTCGGAACTGACGAACCCGAACCTGAAGTGGGAAACGTCCACCTCCGCCAATTTAGGGGTTGATTACGGCTTTTTCAAAAACCGGATTTACGGTTCAGTGGAGTTTTATGACACCAGAACAACGGACCTGCTCGTGGAAAAATCGCTGTCTACCACTTCCGGGTATGCCAGTCAATTGGTAAACCTTGGCCGTGTGCGGAATAAAGGGATAGAATTTTCGTTGAATGCGGTTCCGGTAAGGAATAAAGATTTTACCTGGAACGTTGGGCTGAACTTTTCTACCAACAGGAACAGGATCGAAAGGATCAACGGCGCAGTGGATCCGCAGGGCAATCCTGTAAATGACCTGAACAACAGATGGTTCATTGGCCAGTCCATGAACGTGTATTATGATTACCAGTTCGATGGTATCTGGCAACTGGATGATGACATCGCCGGATCGGCCATGCCAACTGCCGCGCCCGGGAGCATCCGGGTGAGCGATCTCAACGGCGACAAAGTGATCTCTGTAGACGACCGCCACATTATAAGAAGAGATCCTAAACTGATCAGCGCTTTTATTACCAGCTTTGAGTACAGGAACTTTAGTCTTTCCCTGGATATTAATGGCTTGCATGGCGGGTATTTGTACAATGCTTACCTCGCCACTTTTGAAACCGGCGGCGATCTTACCGGTAAACGAAACGGGATCAGGCGCAACTACTGGACGGTGCATAACCCCTCCAATGAAGCGCCGGCGCCCGATTTTGTGCAACAGCCCGCTTTTTTGACTTCCCTGGCTTATGAAAAAGCCGACTACATAAGGCTCCGCAGTGTTTCTCTTTCTTACAATGTGCCCGAAAAGGCGGTCAGCAGGTTGAAACTCAGTAACCTGAAGTTGTTTTTCACCGCCAGTAATGTCTGGACCCTTACAGATGTACAGGGCTATGGGCCTGAACAGAACCCCGGCGATTATCCGGAACCAAGAACCCTGTTGTTTGGCCTTAATTGCTCATTCTAATACGTATAAGCCATGAAGTATAAAATACTGATCGTTATATTGTTCACAGTGGTAGTCACTTCCTGCACCAAAATGCTGGAAGAAGAGAACAAAACAAGATACTCTGCCGAATATATTTACAGCAGTGAAGGCGGTTTGAAGTTAGCCGTGAATGCGCTCTATACATTACAACGCTATTATGCTAATGACGATGCTACCATTTTCGCATTGGAAAGAGCTACGGACCTGGTGGTAACCAACGGGGGAACAGGGAATTATTTTGGAACCTATGATCCGAACTTTCTCAGACCTTCTTCCGCCCAGGTGGCCTTCATGTGGAGGACCATGTACCAGATCATCGGAAAGGCGAATGAAATAATTTACGCGGGTGAAAAGCTGGAGCAAACCGATGCGCTGAGGGCCACGATCGCCGAAGCAAAATGTTTCAGGGCGCAATCCTATTTCCTTCTTTACCGCACATTTGACCGGATATGGCTGAATACGGAGCCCACCACCTGGGAAAATGTTGACTTTCCCAAGGATTATAAAGCGGCCACCAATGAAGAAGTGTTTAACCTGCTGTATGAAGACCTGGATTACAGTATAGAGAACCTGCCCTGGATATCTTCGGAACCCGGCCGGTTCAACCAGGCCGCGGCAAGGCACATCAAAGCGAAAGCGGCGCTCTGGAAAAAGGATTGGGATGAGGTGCTGGATCAGGTGAACGAAATTGACCAGTCAGGCAAGTACGACCTGGAGCCGCTGGAGAGCATTTTTAACGCGGCTGATCTCAATCATAAAGAAGCATTGATGGTACAGCAATGGAGCAGAAATCCGGGAGGGAACCTTTCTGACGGCACTCCGAAAGGAAACCATTTCGCCGCGTTCTATGTAGCTTCCTATCGCCAGGAGATAGGAGGTACGTCGGAGTATTCCTGTAGTTTTGACAACTGGGGCTATACTTACGGCCGGTGCTTGCCAAACCCCTACCTGTTCTCGCTGTATGATACCGCCAATGATGCCCGCTACAAAAGTTTTTATATACACCAGTATAAAAATACTACGCCCGATCCTAAACCTTATGGCGCCGTAACGGTTCAGCCGGGCGCTTATTTCCCGCTTTACAAGAACGGCACAAAGAACCGGTTCGTGTACCCCGGCTGTATTAAACACGGCGATATCTGGACAAGGGCGGCTTCGGAAACCAGGAGTTATAAGGATATTATTCTTTATCGCCTGGCGGAAACCTACATCATGGGCGCTGAAGCCGCTTTGATGAAGAGTGATCAGACGCTGGCGAAAAAATATTTCAATGAAACCTGGGAACGGGCGGGTAACGCCACCTTTACCGGCACATTGTCGTTGAAGAACATCATCGATGAACAGGCCCGCGAGCTGGCATTTGAAGGCGACCGTTGGTACTTCCTGAAAAGACTGGGAATACTCATCTCACAAGTGGCCAGCTATGCCGGTGATGCTGAGATAAGCAGCTCTTTGCCGGGTAGAACAAACCTGCCGGCTAACCCACATTTCATACGATGGCCCATACCCGAGACCGAGGTCATCAACATGGGCGCTGAAAATTTCCCTCAGAACCCGGGATATAATTAGAACAAAACTTTTGACGCATGGGCGCCGGATGCTTTTCCATAAGGCGCTGGAATGCTTTTGCCTGACATAGACAAAATTCACTTTAAAAATAACTCATGAACAGATTCGTTAAATCGTTGCTTTTCTTGTGGATGGTAATGGCCACAAGCAATATGTACGGAGAGAGCCGGGAAAATTCTTTTGATATCTGCGTATATGGTGAATCCGCGGCCGGCGTAATGGCGGCAATACAAAGCGCGCGGCTTGGAAAAAGCGTTGTGCTGATCTCGAAAAACCAGCATGTCGGCGGATTGGTCACATCAGGCCTTACCGCTACCGATATGAACCGCAATGACATGGTGGGCGGACTTGCCCGCGAATTTTATCAGAAAATATACGCCTACTATTTAAACCCCGAAGTCTGGAAGAACCAAAACCGGGAGGAATTCTTTATAAAATCCAGGAAAAGGACCTACACCGGTAAGAATGATGAGCGCAAAATGCAATGGGTGTATGAATCCAAAGTAGCGGAACGCATCATGCTGGATATGCTGAAAGAGGCCGGTGTAACGCTGTGGCAGCATGAACGTTTGAAACGTAAAAAAGGCGTAAAGAAGAACGATCTTCAGATCAGCAGGATCACGCTGGAAAGCGGTAAAACCGTGAGCGCCAGGGTATTCATCGATGCTTCTTATGAAGGCGACCTGCTCGCGGCTGCCGGTGTTTCTTATATGGTTGGAAGAGAAGATAATAAAACATACGATGAAACCCTCAACGGCTACCGTGTTAACTATAACATGGGGACTAATCTTAGCGAAGTGAGCCCCTACCGGAAATCGGGCTATCCGAAATCGGGCCTTCTGCCTTATATAGATAAAAAAGTACAGGGTGCGCAGGGTACGCAAGATAAAAAGGTGCAGGCCTATTGCTACCGCCTTACACTCACGGATGATCCTGCCAATAGAATCAAGATAACCAAACCTGAAAACTATGATCCTTCCCTGTATGAAGTGCTAGTACGGCATATTAACCTGAACCCGGCCATGACGCTTCAGAAAATAATCACTTTAACGCCGATGCCCAACCGGAAAACGGATACGAACCACCTGGATTTCTTCGGTGCCAGTTACGATTATGCGGAGGCTGGGTATAAAAAAAGAGGTGATATAGAAGAACAGCACAAAAATTATGCGCTTGGTATGTTATGGCTGCTGGAACATGACCCCAGGGTCCCGCAACATATCAGAGACGAAATGAAAGACTGGGGCTTGCCGAAAGATGAATTTGAGGACAACGGAAATTTCCCTAACCATATTTATGTGCGGGAAGCCAGAAGAATGGTGGGTGAATTTGTGATGTCGGAAAAGAATGTCGTAAAGGAGGACCGGACTGCCGCACCCAATTCCATCGGTATCGGCACTTATGCCCTGGATTGCCATTATGTTTCGAAAGTGGTGGATGAGGAAGGGAAGCTGCGGTACGAGGGAACGATCTTTCAGGCCACCACGCCGTACCCTGTCAATTATTTGTCCATTACGCCGAAGCGGAATGAATGCGGGAACCTCCTCGTGCCCGTCTGCTTATCTGCTTCACATGTGGCGTATAGCAGCATCAGGATGGAACCGGTTTATATGGTCTTAGGCCAGTCTGCGGCCGTTGCCGCTGCTATGGCAATTGACGGGAATATGGCCGTTCAGGACATTCCTTACAACGAGTTGGCGCCCCGGCTGCATGCGCTTAACCAGATAATAGAGATTAACGCAAAATCAAAATAGCTATGAACAGGTTGAAATATCATATTAAAAAAGGGGCATTCTGCCTGTTCGTATTGCTGTGTTTCGGATGCGATAACCGGTATGATTTTCCGATTCCCCGCAATTCTTTTGAAGAAACGGAGCTGCCGCCTCCGGCCAAGGTTACGCTTTCAAAATCGGGCGGATCATGGAAGATGTTCATTGACGGAACAGCACATTTTGTAAAAGGGGTTTGCGCCAATAATTATTATGGTGAGTCCGCGGCCTTCGGCGCGAATACCATCAGAACATACGGTGTGGCGGATGATTCTCAGAAAATACTGGATGATGCCTTTAAAGCCGGATTGTATGTGAATTTTGGTTTGTATATGAAGCGGGAAACAGATGGCTTCGACTACAACAATGAGGCGGCGGTAAAACAACAGCATGAACAAATGAAAGAAGCAGTGCTGCGTTTTAAAGATCATCCGGCATTGTTATGTTGGTCCATCGGCAATGAAGCAGAAGCCAGCTATACCAATACAAAACTATGGACCGCTGTAAATGAGGTGGCGAAATTCATACATCAGGTGGATCCCAATCATCCCACAACAGTTGCATTGTCCAATTCAGACGTTACTAAAATAGGCCTGGTGGCGGATATGGCGCCGGAAATAGACATTCTTTCTGTGAACAGCTATGCGCCAACATTGCCCAATGTTGCTGCGAACCTGGCTTCCGCCGGGTGGGAGAAGCCTTACATGATCACCGAATTTGGCCCGCGCGGCACCTGGCAAATGGCGCCGGAGCCAACAAGAGTACTGAACTGGGGAGGACTGGTGGAACAAACCAGTACGGAGAAGGCGGATGTGTACCTGCAAGCTTACCAGGACCATATTTCAAAGAACAGCACAAACGGATGTATTGGCTCTTTCGTATTTGTCTGGGGATACCAAAAACATGGAGAAGTGCTCACCTGGTTCGGGCTTTTGGATAAGAAAGGGTACACGTTCCCGGCGGTGGATGCCATGCAGTTCGCGTGGACGGGCAGCTACCCCGCCAACAGGGCACCCGTTATCCAGGACAGGAACGCTGTTTTAATGAATGGGAAGAAAGCGGAGGAGAATATTTCCGTAGAGAAAGGTTCCGGCAATACAGCTTCCGTTATTGCCACGGACCCTGATAATGATCCCTTGACCTATTCCTGGATAATCATGAAAGAAGGGTCCGCCGCTGCGGATGGTAGTTTGCCGGACGGTATTCCCGGGCTGATCACTGACAACAAGTTATCAGGCATTGCCTTCAAAGCGCCATCAGAAACCGGAGGCTACAGGCTGATCGTTTTTGTTTCCGATGATGCCAATAAAAAAGTAGCAAGCGCTGTTATTCCTTTTTATGTCAATTAGTATAATAATGAAAAATATTCCTTTAAAACTGCTCTTTTTTATTTCAGTGCTGACACTGGCTGCCTGCAACAAAGAAGACGACCTCGTGGTACAAAATGATGCTTTCTCCGCGAAAGTTACGCAGAACGCAGCATTGCCGCTGACCGTTACTGCTAAGGATCAAATCCGGTTTGATCTGGTGATCACCACCGATTCTGCCACGGCCTTGAAGGCGGCGGTACTGCACCTGGATGAAAATGAACTGCACTCGGCTTCAGCTTCCGCTGATAATAAGATCGTGGTGCAGTACACCTATACCCTGGATAAAGATGAAGTGGGGAAGAGCCTTATCTTCCGGCTGGTTGTTTCTGATGAAAAGGGCCGGTCGGTTAACAAGGACTTTACAATATATGTGCAATCGGCTCCGGCGGATATCCGGATTACCATTCCGGAGGATGCCCCTGCCGAGATCCTTGATAATGAAACAGCGGATTTTAATATTGCCGTCACTTCAGAGAATGATATCAAATACATCAAAACGTTTGCAGATGGCAATGAGATCACATCTTTGACAAAAGAGACTTTCACCAATCCCAGAGAAGACAGCTACCACTTCACCTATCAGCCAACGGCCGCGGATGCCGATAAAACCCTTGCCTTCCTGGTGGAAGTAATGGATGTAATGGGGAATATAGTGAAGAAAGAGTTTACATTAACTATCAAACGTTCCCAGGCCGCTGATTTTACTGCATATTTTGATGTGAACCTGGGTGCGCAGCGATCTGTCGCTCACGGGCCGTTTTTTAATGCCGCGAATGGAGAAGTGTACGCCACCACGGGTTCAGCTTCGAAATCAGGCGATATAGATTTAGTTGTCTTTTACAGCGGTTCGTCCAGGGCATACAATATAACTTCGCCAACACTGGCTTCGGTATCGGAGTTTATTTACACAGTGGCCGCTTACGGCGATGATGCAATGGTTAACTGGCCCACAAGGAACCAAACTTTAATAAAGAAAATATCAATAAGCCGGGAGGAATTCGACCTGGCTGCCGCAAGCGATATAGAAGCGTTTTATACGGGGGCCGCTGGCGCTGCTGAAGAATCTTCCGGTGGCCTGGCGGATAACAATGTGATGGTATTCAGAACGGCAGATAGCAAATACGGACTGCTGTATGTTAAGTCCAGATCCGCAAATGCAAATACAGGCCATTTGACGGTGGACATAAAAATGCAAAAGTAGCCATGATGAACGCACAACATCGTCCGGAACAACGGATAATATGGCTACGGTCATGTGTATCCATGGCGGTAATAGCCCTGTTCACGATACAGGTGCAGGCGCAAAAGCTTCCTGGCCAGGGAACTAATAATGCCGGGAAACCCAATATCCTGGTGGTTATCAGCGACCAGCTCAACTGGGACTTCATCTCCGCGGCAGGCAATAAATACGTAAAAACACCCAATATAGACCGGTTGTGTAGAAAGGGGGTTCGTTTCGACCGGGCTTACACCATCAATCCGGTATGCATTCCGGCACGCATAAGTTTACTTACCGGTAAACGGCCAGGCATGTTTGGTGTGCATGTGCCGAAAGAGGCCGGCGCAAAAAAAACGGATATGATACAGTACGTTCGGGAGAAGAAGATTGCCACGCGCCTGCAACAATCCGGGTACAAAACCTATTACGGAGGGAAAACACACTTTGGTCCTCCCGGTTATCAATTTCTTCCCGGAGATATGGGGTTTGAGGTATATGCAAGTGAAAGAGAATACCGGGGAGAAGATTGTGTGCCAAAGGCGATCGAAACGTTGAACAAACATACAAAAGATAATAAAGGTCAACCCTTCTTCATGGTCACTTCGTTGATGAACCCGCACGATATCTGCTATGCGCACATTAAAGATCACCGGTTTGATATGGAAAAGATCATGAGCCGTACAAAGGGCGGCGGCTGGAAGGCGAAACTCCGGGCATCCGTATTAAGGAACCTGGAAATTCCGGAGGGGTACCCGGGCGCAGGTGGTTATGAACCCATTGATTATTACCTGGGTCAGGCGCCCCCATTGCCGGACAACTACCCGCCGCAGCAGAACGAACCCGGTGTTATTTCAGGCGAAGGGGAAGCTGTAAGCGGTATGGCCGCCGCTTTCGGGCGATACCGCAATGATTATGACTCCACCGACTGGCTCCTCCACCGGTATGCCTATTGCCGCTTTGTGGAGGATGTGGACCGTGAGCTGGGACAACTGCTTGATGGGCTCGAAGCGACCGGCATGGCTGAAAATACCGTTATCATTTTCACCAGTGATCATGGTGAACAATTGGGAAGTCATCAAATGGCGGGAAAGGGGCTTTTCTTTGATGAAGTATGCCATGTACCGTTTATAGTCAGTCATCCGGGTATTAAAAAAGGGCGTGTGGATACTGTAAATCTTGTATCCAATGGGCTGGACCTTCTTCCCTCCGTTTTTGCACTGGCAGGCGCACCGCCTGATCCGGACTGGGAAGGAATGAGTATCGTCCCATTATTGCATGCCGCCAACGCGCGTCTGAACAGAACAGCGGTTCCCGTAGAGTTCTCCACCGGGCTGGGCATCGTTACAAGAGATTTTTATTACGGAATATACGTGAGTGGGAAAACGAACCATGAACAATTGTACGATATGAAGAAAAGGCCATTGCAAATGGAGAACGATGCCTTAATACCAGCCTACGCTCCCGTTTTAAAGGATCACCGGGCCCTGTTCCGGAGCACACATCAGCAAACACTTGACGGGTTTGAGCATCCGGAAGGATTTCTTGGATATTTAAATGCGCGTTAGGCAGAGGGAAAAGATTCCTGTATGAATCGGGGCTGCATGTGCCGCTGATTATTAGAGTTCCAAAGAAACTGGTACATTTAGTGTCTGATTCCACGGGTGAAGAACTGACAGAGCGTTAAGCATCCTGGATTAAATGCGTCTAAAACAGGTTTGATAAATGGATTTTTTGAATGGCGCGAATGCGCTCACACTGGTATTTGCGTCCTTGCTCCTATTTGCGATAGCATATAGGGTTTACGGTATTTTTATGGCGAATAAAGTACTTCGTCTGAATGCGAAAAATATGACGCCCGCTATAGAGTTTGCGGATGGGAAAGATTACGTGGCTACCAATAAGAACGTGCTGTTCGGCCACCATTTCGCGGCCATCGCGGCTGCCGGTCCCTTGGTAGGACCTGTATTAGCCGCGCAGTTTGGCTATTTGCCCGGTACCTTATGGATATTAATAGGATGCGTGCTGGCAGGCGGTGTGCACGATATGATCGTGCTTTTCGCATCGGTCCGGCACAAAGGGCAGAGCCTTGCCACCATAGCTGGTAAGGAGATTGGTAAAGGCACGGGCATCATTGCGGGATTCGCCGTCCTTTTTATTCTGATCCTCACATTGGCGGGGCTTTCTCTGGCCTGCATCAGCGCTATGCATGAGGCGTCCTGGTCGTTATTCACGGTTATCGCTACAATGCCCATCGCTGTCATAATGGGACTCATTATGCGCTACCGGAAAAACAGTGTTACGCTGGCGAGTGTGATCGGAGGGGTATTGCTCATAGCTGCGATCATAGGAGGTCATGAACTGATGCAGATAAAAGCGATCAGCGACTTATTCAGCTGGCGTGTTGAAACCATTTCGATCTCCATTGCTGTGTACGGTTTTCTTGCATCCATACTGCCTGTATGGCTATTGCTTGTGCCCCGTGATTATTTATCCACTTACTTAAAGATCGGGACCATATTGATGTTGGCCATTGGCGTCATTTTCGTACATCCAACCCTTCAGATGCCCGCTGTTACGGAGTTTATACATGGCGGGGGACCCATTATCGGAGGGCCGGTTTTGCCTTTCATCTTTATCGTTATTGCCTGCGGGGCCATCTCGGGTTTTCATGCGGTGATCGCTACGGGTACTACTCCCAAGATGTTAACGAATGAAAAGGAGATACTATTTGTAGGATACGGCGCGATGCTTGTCGAGGGTTTCGTGGCGCTCATGGCTTTGATCGCGGCCTGTACACTGATGCCTGGGGATTACTTCGCTATCAATACGCCCAAGGAAACTTATGATGCCTTCATTGCGCAGAACCCTGGCCTGCATACGGTAGAGCTGGATTACTTCAGCCAGAAGATCGGGGTTGATCTGCATGGAAGAACAGGCGGTGCGGTTTCACTGGCGGTAGGAATGGCCCACATATTTAACAAGATACCTTTTATGGAAGATGTAATGGCATACTGGTACAACTTTGCTATTATGTTCGAAGCGGTATTTATTCTAACAGCCATAGATGCAGGCACACGTGTTGGCCGGTTCTTTTTGCAGGAAATGCTGGGTAATGTGATGCCGAAATTCAACAATAAAAACTGGATACCGGGTATCGTTATCAGTAGTCTGCTTTTTACTTTTTCCTGGGGTTATCTGGTATATACCGGTAATGTTAGCAGCATCTGGCCGCTGTTTGGTATCAGCAACCAATTGCTGGCTGCCTGCGGACTGATCGTTTGCACTACCATGCTGATCCGGCTGAACAGGGGCAAGTATGCATTATGTTCCGCCATACCCGGCATATTTATGGCGCTTATCACCTTTTGGGCGGGTTACGAGCAGATCAAAAACGTATATATGCCCGCAGCACAATACCTGCTGGCCACATTGGCCTTTCTGGCCATGGTGCTGATGCTGATCGTGTTCATCGGTGCCTTCAGAAGGTGGTACAAGTTGATGAACATTAACGGCGCTGAAATTGATTTTTACGGGGATACTGTCAAGGAGCAGATTGAAAGATAGGCAAAATCAAAAAAGCCTTACCAGCTTGAACTGGTAAGGCTTTCTCCTTGTGGTCCCAACAGGGCTTGAACCTGTGACCCTCTGATTATGAGTCAGATGCTCTAACCAACTGAGCTATAGGACCCGTCCTTGCGGACAAAATATAGATAAACTTTATTGGGCCCCCTTTCCGGGGGACGGCAAAAGTAAATATTTTTTCTGCAATCCGCCAGAAATTTTTGTGCTCCGGCCGTACCTTTGCGTCACCATGCAAGGAATCAAACACATTATTTTCGACCTCGGCGGCGTCATTCTTAATATCGATTATAAACTGACGGAAAAAGCATTTACAGACCTCGGGGTAAAAAACTTCTCCGAACTGTACTCCCAGTTCAACGCCAACCCGCTCTTTGAAGACCTGGAAACCGGCCGCGTGGAGAACGATGCCTTCGTGCAGGCCATGAAGCCCTACCTGCCGGAAACGGCCGGGCCGGAGGCGGTCATCGGGGCCTGGAACGCCATGCTGCTCGATTTCCCGGTGGCGCGCCTGCAGCTATTGCAGCAATTACGTCAGCATTACGATCTCTACCTGCTCAGCAATACCAACGCCATTCACCTGGCGGCATTCAATGCCATCCTGGAAAAGACCCGCGGCATTCCTTCGCTGGACGTGTTTTTCGATAAAAGTTATTATTCCCACCAGATCGGTTACCGGAAACCGGAGAAAGAAGCCTACCAGATCATCCTGGATGAAAATAGCCTGCAACCTGAACAAACCCTGTTCATAGACGACACGCTCCCCAACGTGGAAGCGGCGCGGGCACTGGGCATACAGGCCATTCACCTGCAGCCGCCAAAAACCATCCTGGATATTTTCCGGCCGGAATAAATACTATTTGATCTCTTCAAAATCGAGGTAATCTCCCTTGTCCCGCTGCTTTGCGGGCTCTTTCTGCGGAGGAGGGGGAGGCTGGTTCTGTTGTTGCTGCTGCTGATACTGATCACGCAAATGCTGCTGCATATCCCGCATCTGGCGGCGCACATGCTTCGTAGAATTATAAACGGGAATGATGAAATCAAATACCAGTTTGTAAAGTATCCAGCCTATGAAGATGTAGAGAAGTAGCTTTAAAAGTGTCATATCCGCACAAAGATAGCGGTTACGCCTTTTTTAAGCGACCATTTTAGGATTTCTTTAACGATCAGGCGCAGCGCTTCCGGAAATGAGGCGGCACATGGAAAAT
Source organism: Chitinophaga cymbidii (assembly GCF_007992715.1). Lineage (GTDB taxonomy): Bacteria > Bacteroidota > Bacteroidia > Chitinophagales > Chitinophagaceae > Chitinophaga > Chitinophaga cymbidii. The sequence continues at coordinate 1,625,917 of NZ_BKAU01000001.1, read as the reverse complement.
CAATACCTTCCCAGCATCGACGCGATCTCCATCGAGATCTGCTTGTTGTGCTCCCAGGTCAGCTTGCGGTAGTTGATCGCATCGATGATCGTGCCGATGAGGCAGAACCCCGCCGTGAAAAGGAACAGGATGCCCATCAGTATCTGGTCCATCAGAAAGCGGTGCACGCCATTCACGCCCGCGAAACCGAGCAGGCAGGTGATGAGGATGGTCTGGGGGTCTTTTCTTTTGCCCTGGTACAGGATCAGGAAGCGTTGACGGGTATCAGGATCATATTTTTTTGTCAGCTCCTCCAGCCAGATCATTTCTTCATGATCTATTCCCGGCAACATGGCAAAATAAAAGTCGTTCATACAGGTTTTTTTTCAGGCTTGAATGTAGCAAATTGTTGTCTTAATAGCTGCAATATCCGCAATACCAGCGCTGCCAGCGCCAGCCCGCCAAGCGGATGGCTTTCCCAGGACGCCTGCAATTCCCCGTGCAACAGGTGGCTGACGGCGCTGCCGAGGCCGCAGCCCGGGCAGCCGGAAAAGCCGGCAAGCTTGTAAACACAGAACTGCGGCACCGCGCCGTGCGGATCGATGAGGGCGAGATAGATCAGCCCGGTGGTCCATACGATCAGCTCTAACGGTATCCTGGAAACGGCGCGCTGCATCATGGTTACAATATAAGCAATCTGCCGGGTTTTTGATATTGGATGATGAATAAATAACATGTGTAGAAATTCCCTTGTAATCAGTGTTATATTTAGAAGAAATACTTTCTTGGAATAAAAATAAATGCTAATTTTGTACAGGAAAAATGATTCAAATGAAGGGGACGCGCGTTGTCCCCTTCTTCTATTTTGTATGGCAAACGAACAAGTGATAGTACCCATCCGGGAAATGGTAGAAGCGCTGCTGGCGGACAAACCGGAATATTTTCTGGTAGATATCCGGATAAAACCTACCAACAACGTTAAGATATATCTGGATGCGGACAATGGCGCATCGATCGACAAACTGGTTGCTTTCAACCGCCAGTTGTACCCGCAACTGGAAGCCGCGGCACTGTTCCCAGACGGCGATTTTTCCCTTGAGGTTTCTTCTCCGGGGCTGGACGAGCCCCTGAAAACACACCGGCAGTTCATCAAGAACATCGGCCGGAAAGTGGAGGTGACGAAGCTGGACGGCTCCGTGGTGGAAGGGAAGCTCCTGCGCATCGACGACAATGAAATGGTGCTGGAAGAAACCGTGGGCAAGAAAAAGGAACTGAAACAGACAAACATCAATTTACCTGAAATAAAGCACACAAAGGTGTGCATCGTGTTTTAAACAATAATAAAAGAACATGGCTAGTATTAACCTGATTGAGTCATTCACCGAGTTTAAGGAGGCGGAAAACATAGACCGCCCTACCCTGATGAAGGTGTTGGAAGATGTGTTCAAGACGCTCCTGCGTAAGAAATATGGCTCAGATGAGAACTTTGACGTGATTGTAAATACCGAGAAAGGCGACCTTGAGATCCTCCGCCGCCGCACCATCGTGGAAGACGGCACCGTGGAAGACGAGAACGCCCAGATCGCATATTCCGAAGCTATCCTGGTGGAACCCGACTACCAGGTGGGGGAAGACCTGTATGAAGAGGTGGAGATCATGGATTTCGGGCGCAGGGCCATCCTCGCCGCCAAACAAACGCTCACAGCGCGTATCGGCGACCTGAAAAAGAACATCCTGGTGAAAAAGTATGGCGACCGTGTAGGCGAGATCGTGACCGGCGAAGTATACCAGGTATGGAAAAAGGAAGTTTTATTATTGGATGATGAAGGGAATGAACTAATATTGCCTAAATCCGAGCAGATTCCTACCGATTATTTCAAAAAAGGGGAAAATGTGCGGGCTGTGGTGAAAAAAGTGGAGATGAAAAACAACGCTCCGCTGATCATTCTCTCCAGAACCCATCCTTCCTTCCTGGCGAAGCTCCTTGAAATTGAGGTGCCGGAGATCTTCGACGGCCTGATCGTGATCAAAAAGATCGTCCGTGAACCGGGCGAAAGGGCCAAAGTGGCCGTAGAGTCTTATGACGACCGCATCGATCCGGTAGGCGCCTGCGTAGGGATGAAAGGAAGCCGCATTCACGGCATCGTGCGCGAGCTCCGCAACGAGAACATCGACATTATCAACTATACCGCCAACATACAACTGCTTATCCAGCGCGCGCTTACACCCGCGAGGATCAGCCGTATGGACGTGGATAACGAGAACAAATACACCTCCGTTTACCTGAAACCTGACCAGGTATCACTGGCCATCGGTAAAAAAGGTGTGAATATAAAACTGGCCTGCGAATTGACGGGATACGAAATAGACGTGTTCCGCGACGAAGAACAGGAACAAACAGAGTTCGATATCGATCTGGAAGAATTTGCAGACGAGATCGAAGCGTGGGTGATAGACGAGCTGAAGCGCATCGGTTGCGATACGGCCCGCAGTGTGCTGGATCTGACTCCGGAAGAGCTTGTACGCCGCTCCGACCTCGAAGAGGAGACCGTACATGAGGTGAGAAGGATCCTGCAGGAAGAATTTGAAAAGGAATAAATAAGCCGGCCGCTACACCTTCCCATGGGGTAGGCTTTTTTGATTGCAGAGATATTTTGAGTTATTGTTAAATGTTAAAAGAATTGCTCCGCCGGCTGGTGGGGATTAAACGGGAAGGACGAGAATACGATATGCCTGAAGTAACAAACAACACACCGCGATTGCTGGCTGCGGCCAAGGAATTCAATATTGGAAAGGAAACGCTCATCGATTTCCTGACCAATAAGGGCTTCGATATGGACGGTTTCGGGTCTCCCAACGCCAAACTCACAGCCCAGATGTACAGCTCCTTGCAGAATGAGTTCCAGCAAGACAAGGCAAATAAAAGGAAAAGCGATCAGATAGCTTTGCCGAAGGGTACCGTGTTGGATGCGGCCAAGAAGAAAGAAAAGGAAGAAGCAGAGCTGGCAGCCAAAAAGAAGGAAAAAGAAGAGGCAGATGCCGCCGCCGCTGCAAAGAAGAAAGAAGAAGCGCCCGTCAAACAGGAACCAGAACCGGAAGCTCCCAAAGCGGCTCCGCAACCGCCGGTAGCCAAACAGGAGCCTAAGCCTGAACCCACGCCCAGGCCGAAACCCGAGCCGGTACAGGAAGCAAAGCCTGAACCAGCGCCGGAACCTGCTCCGCAGCCTGAAGCAAAGAAGGAACCTCCGGCCCCCGCCAAAACGGAAGAGCCCGCAAAACCTGAATCTCCCCGGATCAATGGCCCCAAAGTAATGGGCACCATCGACCTGGAAGCGCTGAATACCGCTAACCGCTCCAAAAAATCCGCCGCCAAAAAAGCGGAACCGGAAGAAAAACCTGCACCCAAAGCGCAGGAACCCGCTCCGGTAGCGGAAAAAGAAACGCCTCCTGCAAAAGAGCCCGCTCCGCAACAGGAAGTGAAGGCGGAAAAACCGGCCGCCAAGGCAGAAGAACCCCAGGCGCCGGAAGCTGTTCCTCCTGCGAAGGAAGCAAAAGAAGCAAAGCCTCCCAAAGAAGCAAAACCTGCCGCCCAGGCTGCGGAACCCGAAGCAGCGCCGGCAGACGCAGCAAAACCATCAGACGAATCAGGAGAAGACAACAGCAACGCCGTGATCGAAAATATCCAGGCCACCAAGCTCTCTGGCCCCAAGGTTATCGGAAAGATTGACCTGCCGGTGCAGCAGGATCGCCGGGATAACAAAAACTTCAATAAAGAAGAAAAGCGCAAACGCAAGCGCATCGTCATAGAAAAGAAACCGGAGCCCATCAAGCCAGGCGAATTCGCCAAGGAAGGCGGACAGGGCGGCGTAGCCGCACGCGGCGACAACCGCGGCCCCGGTGGCGGACATCAACGCGGTCCCGGTGGACCGGGTGGTAACCGCGGCCCCGGCGGCGGCCAGCAAGGCGGCAACCGTGGTCCCGGTGGTAACAGAGGTCCCGGTGGCGGCCAGCACGGCAACCGTGGCCCCGGCGGCGGACCCAGCCGTCCCCATCAGCGCCGTGACCAGCGTCCCGGCGGCGGATTCGGACAAGGCGCCCCACGCAGGACAGACGACAAGGAAATCGACAAGAACGAGATACAGAACAAGATCAAGGAAACAATGGCCAAGCTGGGCGGAGGCTCACGCGGCCGCAGCACCAAGGCCAGCCGCCGCCGCGACAAGCGGAACGAAATGGCGGAACGCGAAGCACAGGGCAGCGCGGACGGCAACAAGCTCCAGGTAACGGAATTCGTTTCCGTGAGCGAGCTCGCCAACCTGATGGACGTGAGCTTTGCCGAAGTGATCTCGAAATGTATGGGCCTGGGGATCATGGTATCCATCAACCAGCGCCTCGATGCGGAAGTAATTGAGCTGGTAGCCGGCGAATTTGGTTACGAAGTGGAATTTATCGGCATAGACGATGCAACAGAGGATGATGAAGAAGAAATTGTAGATGATCCGGAAGATATGCTGCCGCGCGCGCCGATCGTGACCATCATGGGTCACGTTGACCACGGTAAGACCTCTTTGCTCGACTACATCCGCAGCGCCAACGTGGTAGCCGGCGAAGCCGGCGGCATCACCCAGCACATCGGTGCATACCAGGTGACCACTGCCAGCGGCAAGAAACTCACTTTCCTCGATACCCCCGGTCACGAAGCGTTTACCGCGATGCGTGCCCGCGGCGCCAAGGTGGCAGACATCGCCGTGATCGTGGTGGCAGCGGACGACGCCATCATGCCGCAGACCCGTGAAGCCATCTCCCACTCACAGGCCGCAGGCCTGCCGATGGTGTTTGCGATCAACAAGATCGACAAGGATGGCGCCAACCCGGAAAAGATCAAGGAACAGCTGGCCGGCATGAACCTCCTCGTGGAAGACTGGGGCGGTAAATACCAAAGCCAGGAGATCTCCGCCAAAAGCGGCCTGAACATAGACGTTTTACTCGAAAAGATACTCCTCGAAGCAGAGCTGCTGGAACTGAAAGCCAATCCTGACCGCGAAGCGACAGGCTCGGTGATCGAAGCCACGCTCGATAAAGGACGCGGTTACGTTACGACCGTACTGGTACAGAACGGTACCCTTTCCCAGGGAGATACCATCGTATCCGGCTCCCACTTCGGCAAGATCAAAGCCATGTTCAACGAACGCGGCCAGCGGGTGGAAAAGGCAGGGCCTTCCGCGCCGGTACAGCTGCTCGGCCTGAACGGCGCGCCGCAGGCGGGTGAGAAATTCAGGATGTATGAAGATGAGTCCGAAGCAAAAGACATCGCCAACCGCAGGGCGCAGATCGTGCGGGAGCAAGGCATCCGTACCAAGAAACACATTACGCTGGACGAGATCGGACGCCGTCTTGCACTCGGCAACTTCAAGCAGCTGAACCTCATCATCAAAGGCGACGTGGACGGCTCCGTGGAAGCATTGAGCGACTCCCTGCAAAAGCTCTCCACAGAAGAGATCGTAGTGAGCGTGGTGCTGAAAGGCGTAGGCCAGATCACCGAATCAGACGTACTGTTGGCAACCGCCTCCGACGCACTGATCATCGGCTTCCAGGTACGCCCTTCCATGAACGCGGCCAGGCTGGCGGAGAAAGAGAACATCGAGATCCGCACCTACTCCATCATCTACGACGCGATCGACGAGCTGAAGAGCGCCATGGAAGGCATGCTCGAACCGAAGATCGAGAAGAAAGTGGTGGCCAACGTGGAGATCCGCGAGACTTACAAGTTCGACAAAGTGACCGTAGCCGGTTGCTATGTGCTGGACGGAAAGCTCAACCGCAATACGCGCGTGAACCTCGTTCGCGACGGTATCGTGGTGTACACCGGGGAACTGCAGTCGCTGAAGCGCTATAAAGATGACGTGAAGGAAGTAGTTTCCGGCATGGAATGCGGCCTGAGCATCAAGAACTACAGCGATCTGAAAGTAGGCGACATCGTGGAAGGCTTCGAAGAAGTGGAAGTGAAAAGGACACTTTAAAAGGGAAGCGAACGCTCCCGGAAAATACCTTTGGAGCCGGCCCAAAGCCCCGGCCCGCGGTCAGCTCCAAATCCGAAATTTTTGTTAAATAGATTAGCCGTCTTTGTGCGGCTAATTTTTTATTGGTTATTTTGAGATCACAGTAACGTTACCATGAAAAAAATTCTCATATCCTCCGTTGGCGCGCTGCTCCTGTTCCAGGCCGCAGTGGCACAGCAAAAGATTGTGGCAGACAAGATCGTGGCCAAGGTTGGAGACAAGATCATCCTTAATTCAGACATTGAATCCGCCCTGGTGGATATGCAGCAGCAGGCCCTGCAAGGCGCGCCGCTGCCGCCCAACGCCTCCTGCTCCGCCGTGGAACAGATCGTAGCCCAGAAAGTACTGGTGCTGCAGGCGGAAAGGGACAGCTTGCCCATCTCTGAATCGGACGTGGACGGACGTATCGAAAGCCAGATCCGCTGGGCGGAACAACGGTACGGCAGCCGCGAGAAAATGACCGAGGTCACCGGCTATACCATCTACCAGCTCCGCGAGCGTTTCCGCGACGCCATCCGCGAAAGCATGCTGGCGAAAGCCATGCGCGACAAGATCGTGAATGCCGTAAAAGTGACGCCCACAGAAGTAAAGAACAACTTTGAACGCATCCCGAAAGACAGCCTTCCCTTTTACGAATCCGAACTGGAAGTAGGCCAGCTCATACTCCTGCCGAAAGCCAGCCGCGAAATGGATAAATACGCGATCGACCGCCTGCTCGATTTTAAAAACAGGGTGGAAAAGAAAGAAGCAGAGTTCGCCACACTGGCCAGCCTGTATTCTGAAGATCCCGGCGTAAGAGAGAACGGCGGCACTTATACCCTGAACCGTAACGACAAAAACTGGGACCCCGACTTCCTCGCAGCCTCTTTCCGGCTGAAAGAAGGAGAAATGTCATCTCCCGTTAAATCACAGTTCGGCTACCACCTCATTAAAATGGTACAGCGTAAGGGCGACAACGTGATCGTACAGCACATCCTCGTTAAACCGAACGTGATGACCGCCGATATCACCGCCTCCATGCACCGCCTGGATTCCATCCGCTCCGCCATCCTCGCCGGTAAAACATCCTTTACCGAAGCAGTAGTGAAAAACAGCGATGAGCCGATGGCGAAGTTCAACGGCGGTATGGTGCAAAACCAGATGACCGGCAGCAACTTCATTACGATGGACATGCTGGATGATCCCTCCACAAAGGACCTGGTGATGATCCTCGATTCCCTGAAGCCCGGCGGCATTTCCAAACCCATGATGTTTGAAGACGAGCAGGGCCGCAAAGCGCTGCGGATCGTATACCTGAAAACACGCACCGAGCCGCACCGGGAAAACCTGACGGACGACTACTCCCGCATCCAGCAGCGCACCCTGCAGGAAAAGCAGGCCGAAGCGCTGAACAAATGGCTGACAGACCACATCCCCGACTTCTACGTACACGTGGAACCCGAGTACCGCAACTGCGGCAATATCTCGAAGTGGATAGCCAATTCCGTTGCCAGTAAATAGCCGTAAGGCATGAAAGATATGCTGCATCCCGGGTCCCGCAAAGGCCCGGGATGTTTGTTTTTGACAGCCACATCACCTTATGGTGGTTTGAAATATTAGGTGTAACTTTGCGACTTCAATTTTACGGCCATGAGTGATGCGATAAAACATGAGTGCGGATTAGCATTCATAAGATTAAGGAAACCATTCTCGTATTATCAACAACAGCACGGAACAGTTTTCTACGGCCTGAACAAGCTGTACCTGCTCATGGAAAAACAGCACAACCGCGGGCAGGACGGCGCCGGGGTAGCCACCGTAAAATTGCACACAGAGCCCGGTGTTCCCTTCATGCACCGCATCAGAAGCAGCCAGACCCAACCCATTGCGGACGTTTTCTCGAAGATCCGCGAAGAAATAGCAGAAATAGAAAAATACCAGCCCGAGATCACCCGTTACCCGGGCCTGATGAAAGGGCATATGCGCTTCCTCGGCGAACTGCTGATGGGGCACCTCCGCTACGCCACGCAAGGCAGGAACAACGTTGAGCTGTGCCATCCTTTTGTGCGCCACAACACGGTTCCCGCCCGCAACCTCTGCATGGCCGGCAACTTTAACCTCGTGAATGTGGACGAGCTGTTCAACTTCGTGAAAGTATCCCCCGGGGAAACCCACAAGAACAGCGATCTCGCCGCCATGCTGGAAGTAGTGCATCACTTCCTGGCGAAGGAAGACGAGGTGCGCCAGAACGGGCTGGACGTAAAAGCCATCCTCCAACAGGCGTTTTCCATGTTCGACGGCGGATACCACGTCTGCGGGCTCATCGGCTCCGGCGATTCCTTCGTGATCCGCGATCCGCACGGCATTCGTCCTTCTTACTATTATATCAACGATGAAGTGATCGTAGCGGCTTCCGAAAGGGCCGCCATCCGTACCGCTTTCAACGTAGGGGAAAATGAAGTGCTCGAGCTGATGCCCGGCAACGCCCTCATCGTGAAAGAGAACGGGGAATACAGCATTGAGCAGATACTGGCGCCGAAAGAACGCCGCGCCTGCAGCTTCGAGCGTATCTACTTCTCCCGCGGTAACGACGAAAAGATCTATAAAGAACGCTCCGCGCTCGGCTACCATCTGTCCGAAACCGTACTCAAAGCGATCGACAACGACCTCCGCAATACCATCTTCTCCTTTATTCCCAATACGGCCGAAGTGGCCTTCTATGGCCTGATCAAAGGGCTGGAAGACTACCTGAACCGCATCAAGGTGGAACGCATCATGAGCTGGGGCAAGGATTTCGACGAAGAGAAGCTCAGCGAGATGGTGAATCGCCGCGTCCGTATCGACAAGATCGCCATCAAGGACGTGAAGATGCGCACCTTCATCACGGAAGACGCCAGCCGTAACGAAATGGTGCAGCACGTATACGACATCACCTACGGTACCGTGAAACCGGGAACAGACACCCTTGTGGTGATCGACGATTCCATTGTACGAGGCACCACGCTGCGCGAAAGCATCATCAAAATGCTCGACCGCCTCGGTCCCAAGCGCATCATCGTGATGAGCTCCGCGCCGCAGATCCGTTACCCGGACTGCTACGGCATAGACATGAGCAAAATGGGCGAGTTTGTGGCCTTCCAGGCCGCTATTGCACTGCTCCGCGAGCAGGGCAAGGAATACATCCTGCAGGAAGCCTACGGCCTTTGCAAGGAACTGGAACGCACCAATACCCTGCATGCCCAGAACGTAGTGAAGAACGTCTACAAACCCTTCACACCCGAGCAGATCTCCGCCAAGATCGCCGAGATCATTACACCTGGGGACATCAACGCAAAAGTGGAAGTGATCTACCAGAACATCGAAAGCCTGCACGCCAGCTGCCCGAATAACCTCGGCGACTGGTACTTCACCGGCAACTATCCCACCCCCGGCGGCAACCGCGTGGTGAACAAAGCTTTCATGAACTTCATGGAAGGCAAGAACGAAAGAGGGTACTAGGTTCCAGTGTTAATTTTATCTTAATTCCCGCCCTGGCTTTCTCCCCGGAAGCCATAACGTGTTAATTTACCGTAAAATGCCGTAAATTCGGATAAGTGTTTGTACTCAATGGTTTACAATGTGTATGAAAACATTGTTACTTATTCGCCACGCCAAATCCAGTTGGACAGATCCGGACATGGACGATTTTGACCGCCCCCTGAACAAGCGGGGAAAGATAAATGCTCCGGAAATGGCTTCGCGCCTGCTTTCCAGGGGAACCGTCCCTGAACTGATCATCTCCAGCCCGGCAAAGCGCGCCCGCACTACAGCACGTATCATGGCCAAAGAATGGAAATACCCCAAACAGGCCATACTGCTGGAGGAAGAGCTATATCTATGCTACGCCTCCACCTTCCTCAAGGTGATCACGAAGATCGACGACGACTTCAATGCTGTTGCCATCTTCGCCCATAACCCCGGCATCACCGATTTCGCCAATTACCTCACCGAAGAGATCCGCATAGACAATGTGCCCACTACCGGCATCTTTGCCATTGAAGCGGAAACAGACCACTGGGAAGATTTTGACCGCGCGAAGAAGCGGTTTTTGTTTTTTGACTACCCCAAAAGCGAAGGGCTCGTTTGAGCATCGGCCTCTTTTTTTTATTACCAACCCAACCGGATTATGTTTATTTTCGTAAATACATTAAAGACACGGGAAACTATCCATCAATGAACGCCCGGACATCGAATGAACTGGTAATGAAGCAAATGTATTAATTCAATTTAGCGACACACCCGCCTGCGGGTATTTTATGCAAAGGGATCTCAGGGTCAACAGCAGCAGAAAAGCTGAAATATAAGCGAACAGGAAGCATATCAATTAAATTTTCCACCGGTAATTGAAATTACAGGAATACATAGAAAATGGAATGGTTGAAAGCTATGTGCTAGGACTGGCTTCCCCCGAGGAAGTATCAGAAATGGCCGCTATGCTGAAGGAACATCCCGGGCTGCGCACAGAGCTGGATGCGGTGGAGCGTACCTTTCACCGTCTTTCTTTTGAAGAAGCCGTGCTGCCCCCCATGGAACTGCGAGAGCGCGCCCTCCAGCCTTATAATTGGGCGGATGCCGATCCGGGCGGCGGGCAGGACCAACAGAAGAACTATACCTTCATCAACATCCACCCGGACAAGAAAAACTATATCTCCGTACACAAAATATGGAAGTGGATACTCCTGACCGCTTTCCTTCTCTTTAAATTTTTCCTGTTCCTGTCCATCTACTTCTACTTCAAATACCGGCAGGTGGAAGAACGCCGGCTGGAAAGAGAAAAGATCAGGCTGGAGCAGCAGCAGGGCACTTTCCGGTAACCCCCTTTCTCCCCGCTCATTGTGAACGATGAATGCAATATCTTCGTTAACAACAACAACAAAGCTAAACTTATGGCACAACGTCGTGAACACGATTTCCTTGGAGAAAGGGAGATCCCGAAAGATGTATACTACGGCATTCAGACCCTCCGCGCAATTGAGAATTTTCATATCACGGGCATCCCGCTCAAAACCGAACCGCTTTTCGTACAGGCGTTGGGGTATGTGAAGAAAGCCGCCGCCATGGCAAATGCGGAGCTGGGTGTGCTGGACAGGGATGTGGCGGAACGCATCATCCAGGCCAGCAACCGGGTGATCAACGGCGAGTTTAACGACCAGTTTATCACAGACCTTATCCAGGGCGGCGCGGGCACTTCCGTGAACATGAACGCCAACGAGGTGATCGCCAACGTTGCGCTGGAAATGATGGGAAAGGAAAAAGGCGATTATGATTTTTGCCATCCGAACAACCATGTGAACTGCTCGCAGTCCACCAACGACGCCTATCCCACCGCTTTCCGCATTGCGCTGATCAACAAGCTCACCGCTTACAGCCAGAGCCTGCAATTGCTGGCCGACGCTTTTTATGAAAAAGGAGAAGAATTCAAACAGGTATTGAAGATGGGCCGCACGCAGCTGCAGGATGCGGTGCCGATGAGCATGGGCGATGAGTTCAAAGCCTTTGCCACCAATATCCGGGAGGAGCTTTCCCGCATAGAAGACAGTAAAAGACTGATATCAGAGATCAACATGGGCGCTACGGCCATCGGCACGGGCGTGAATGCGCCGGAAGCATATCCCGCGCTGGTTACCCGCCACCTCTGCACCGTAACGGGGCTGGACCTCCTGCTGGCGGGAGACCTCATTGAAGCGACCTACGATACCGGCGTCTACGTGCAGCTTTCCGGCGTGCTCAAACGTACCGCCGTAAAAGTGTCCAAGATCTGCAACGACTTGCGCCTGCTGTCTTCCGGGCCACGTACGGGTCTGAACGAGATCAACCTGCCGCCCATGCAGCCCGGCTCTTCCATCATGCCCGGAAAAGTAAATCCCGTGATCCCCGAAGTAGTGAACCAGACCGCGTTCTACGTGATCGGTGCAGACCTTACGCTGACCATGGCGGCGGAAGCCGGGCAGCTGCAGCTGAACGTGATGGAACCGGTGATCTCCTTCTCGCTGTTTACCTCCATCACCTACATGACTAATGCCTGCAACACCCTGCGGGAGAAATGCGTAACGGGCATCACCGCGAACGCCAGCCGCACGCAGGACATGGTGATGCAAAGCATCGGCATCGTAACACAACTCAACCCTATCCTCGGGTATGAAAAGTCCGCCGCCATTGCACGCGAGGCGCTGGAAACCGGCAAGTCCGTGCACGACATTGCGGTGCGGGAAAAAAAGCTGGTGACGCAGGAGAAGTGGGACGAGATCTTCACCTTCGAAAACCTGATCCGGCCAAAGTTTATCAACCGGTAACGAAGGCTGGCAACTTTTTGCCTGTGGTTTTTATGCCTTACCGGTATTCCGGTTCCTGCATTCCAGCCCGCGGGCCCGCAGCAGCAAAACTCCTGGAATATTTTACTGAAAACAGATATCTTGTGCGGCTATAATATCCACGATTATGATCTGGCTTCAGTTTGCAATCATGTTAGCGGCTATTCTCATCGGCGCCCGGATGAAAGGTATTGGCCTCGGGGTGATGGGGATGGCGGCGCTGGCGGTCTACATTTTCATTTTCCGTATGCGGCCGGCGGAGCCACCGATCGACGTGATGCTCATTATCCTGGCCGTGGTGTCCACCGCCGCCACCATGCAGGCCGCGGGTGGCATGGATTACATGGTGCGGCTGGCGGAGCGGATACTGCGCAGCAAGCCGTCCATGATCACGCTGATGGGGCCGCTGGTGACTTTCTGCTTTACCGTGTTTGCCGGCACTGCCCATATTACCTACTCTTTATTGCCCGTTATCTCGGAAGTGGCTACCCGCAAGCGCATCCGGCCGGAGCGGCCGTTGAGCGTGTCCGTGATAGCGGCGCACCTCGGCATTACGGCCAGTCCCATTTCCGCTGCTTCGGCAGCTATGATCACCATTCTCGGGGGGCAGATACAATTGTCGCACATCCTGAAAGTCTGCATCCCCGCCAGCATCATAGGCATACTCGCCGGCGTGGTGGCGGTGTGGAGAATGGGGAAGGACCTGGATAAAGACCCCGCTTTCCTCGCCAAAATGAAAGATCCCGAGTTTGCGCGGGAGCTGGATGCGGAACATACGACCACCCGCAAAGAGCTGCCCCGTGGGGCAAAGACCTCCGTGCTGATCTTCGGCATGGCGGTGATACTGATCGTACTGGCGGGATCATTTCCATCACTGCTGCCATCTTTCCCGCCGGGCCCCGCCAATCTTTCCATGAACGCTAACGGCACCATCAAAATGGCCGCTGTGATAGAACTGGTGATGCTGGCCGCCGCGGCGCTGATCCTCCTTATCTGCAAAGTGCAAACGATCGCCGTAGCGCGGGCCAGCCTCTTTACCGCCGGTGCGCAGGCCGTGGTAGCTATTTTTGGTGTGGTGTGGATGAGCGCCACTTTCATGAAAGCCAATGAAGCCGCCATTGAAGGCGCGCTGGGCGACATGGCGCGCGCCGCACCGTGGACCTTTGCCATCGCACTGTTCCTGCTCGGCATCCTGCTCTTCAGCCAGGCCGCTACCACAAAGGCTTTGATGCCGCTCGGCGTGGTGCTGGGCATTGCGCCGCCACACCTTGTGGCCATGTTCCCCGCGGTGAACGGCGACTTTGTATTGCCCGGTTATCCCACCTTGCTGGCGGCCATTCAGTTCGACCGGACGGGCAGCACGCACATCGGGAAATATTTGCTCAACCATAGCTTCATGCTGCCGGGGCTGGTCTGTGTGTCCGTATCCGTAGCGGCGGGATTTCTTTTTGCAGGCTTGTTGTGGTAATACGATATTTGCGGTATGAGCTACACCGTTCCCGCGCAGACACGCATCGGTCACGTACACCTGAAAGTTTCCGACCTGCAGCGCTCCCTGGATTTTTATTGCGGCCTGCTGGGCTTTGAGCTGATGATGAAGTATGGCGACCAGGCTGCGTTTATCTCGGCCGGCGGTTATCATCATCACATCGGGCTGAATACCTGGCACAGCAAGGGCATGCCGCCCGCGCCGGAAAATGCGGCGGGCCTCTATCATGTTGCCATTCTTTATCCTGAAAGAAAAGACCTCGCGGCCATCTACAAACGGCTGACGGACGCCAATGTGACTTTCACCGGCTTTGCGGACCACGGTGTTTCAGAGGCGCTTTACCTGAATGACCCGGATGGTAATGGACTGGAATTGTACTGGGACCGGCCGCGGGAGCAGTGGCCGCAGGATGAGGCGGGCGGGCTGAACATGTATACCCGCCGGCTGAATATCACCGATCTTCTGCAGGAATTGAACCGCTAGGCTTTGCGGCTTTTAATTTTTTCTTCAATGTTGCCCATCGCTTCTTCTATGGAATGCGAATGTTTCAGGTCGAGCTTGCTTTTTGTTTCGTCCGCCAGCTTCTGGTAAAACCGGTGGAGCGTATCCAGCTCCTGCTCGGACAGGTCTTCCACATCTATCAATCTGTTACTGGCCGCTTTGGTGGCGGCGATCAGCTCGTTCAGCTTCAGCTGGATGGATTTCGAATCCTTGTTCTGCGTTTTCTGGATGATGAACACCATCAGGAAAGTAACGATGGTGGTGCCGGTGTTGATCACCAGCTGCCAGGTGTCTGAAAACCCGAAAAGGGGGCCGGTAACAGCCCATACGATGATCACCAGCGCCGCCGTGAGAAACGCCCAGGGGCTTCCGGTAACACTGACCGCTTTACCTGCCAGCTTTTCAAAAAAGGGTAATTTTTTCGCCATCGGCATGTCAGTAGTTGATATTGAGCAGGCGGAGCTTGTTGTACAGCGTTTTACGGTCGATGTTCAGCAATTGCGCCGCTTTGGTCTTGTTATACTTCACCGCTTTCAGCACATTGATGATCTTGTTGTATTCTGCTTTCAGGGCCACCGATTTCAGGTCGTTGGAGTCCAGCATCATACCTTCCGGCATGTCGTCTCCGGGGTTCTCCGCGGATGCGGCCGTATAACGCGGGGTGCTGCTGCCTGCTTTCATTTCCAGCGGCAGGGCCGCCATGGTGATCTCTTTGCCCGCGGGGGTGAGGAGGCTGGCGCGGCGGATAACGTTCTTCAGTTCGCGGATATTACCCGGCCAGTCGTAATTCCGGAAACATTCCCACACTTCCTCGCTGATGGGAGCGGCGGGTTTGTTCAGTTCTTTGCTGACCTGTTCGGTGAATGATTCCACGAACAGCGGAAGGTCTTCCGTTCTGTCGCGCAGGGGCGGAATATGGATGGTGAATTCATTGAAACGGTGAAAGAGGTCTTCCCGGAATTTTCCTTTTTGTACGGATTCAAACAGGTTTTCGTTGGATGCCACAATGAGGCGTACGTCTACCCCGATCTCTTTCATGCTGCCCACGCGGCGGATCTGTTTTTCCTGTATCACGCGCAGCATGGCTACCTGTATGTCATAAGAGAGGTTACCGATCTCGTCCAGGAACAGGGTGCCACCGTGGGCTTGTTCAAATGCCCCGATCTTGGTGCCGATGGCGCCGGTGAAGGAGCCTT
Source organism: Chitinophaga cymbidii (assembly GCF_007992715.1). GTDB lineage: Bacteria > Bacteroidota > Bacteroidia > Chitinophagales > Chitinophagaceae > Chitinophaga > Chitinophaga cymbidii. The sequence goes on along the minus strand of NZ_BKAU01000001.1, from coordinate 1,610,364 downwards.
TTTCATGCCCGAACAGTTCGCTGGCCGCCAGTTCCTTGGAAAGGCTGCCGCAGTCCATCGCCACAAAAGGCTGGCCTTTGCGGCTGCTGTGCTCATGAATGAGGTGGGCAACAGATTCTTTACCCGTACCGGTTTCCCCGAATACGATCACGCTGAAGTCCGTCGGCGCCACGAGGGTCAGCTCGCGGTAAAGCTCGCGGGACACTTCGCTTTCGCCGAATACGTAGGAGCGCCCGTTTTTCTGCATGCGCGCAGCGGGTGTGGCGGGTTCTTCGTGGGCGTGGGGCGCTACCACGTTATGCGTACTCTCCACGGGTGTGGCGGGTTGCTGCGCGAGGGCCTTGTTCACGAGGCTCAGTATCTCGTCAGGATAAAGCGGTTTGGAGATATAATCATACGCGCCGTTCTTCACCATTTCCACGGCAATGCGCACATCAGAATAACCGGTGATGATGATCACCACCGTCTGCGGGCTCATCTGCCGGATGTCGCTCATCAGCCTGGCGCCGTCCGTGTCTTTCAACCGGTAATCACATAAAACAAGATCGTACGGATGCTCTTTCAGCATTTTCAGCGCCTGCGCGCCGGTCATAGTGCTATCCGTTTTGAACCCGTGCTTGCCCAGAAATTTGCTCAGGAGGGTACAAATGTTTATTTCATCATCAATTATGAGGACACTCTTCATATTTTATTTTAAAATAAGATTTATCAGGCCGGGTAATAAATTTACGAATAATTATGCATACGGGTCTGTGAGCTAAATTCAGCTCTTCACACGATAAATGATCTCTTTCAGCTTGCCCACATCAAAAGGTTTCGGCAAAAAGTGGGCCGCACCTGCTGTTAACGCTTTTTGTTTTTCCATCCCGTTGTCATAAGCACTGATGGTGATCACGGTGAGGTCGGGATACCATTTTTTTATCACAGGAAGGGCATCCAGCCCGGAACCGTCGGGCAGGTGAATGTCCAGGAACAGAATATCCGGACGGGAACGCTGCAGGTCCTGCAAGCCTTCCGTAAGCGCGTGTACGTATTTGACCTTGAAGCCATATTTACTGAGACTTAACTGTAATAAGCGGCAGATGTCAGGCTCGTCGTCTATGATCAGAATAGAAGCACCCATTGCTTTCGGTTGTTCTTCAAGTATATTCCATCCGTAATTCATGTCTGTAAATCCCCCATTTCTTCCTTTTACTTCATTTCCTACGCAAACTCTTTGCCGGACGGGAATTAGCTGTTTAAACAGATGTATTGGGGAAAAATGTCCACAGATCCCTGTTTTTCCTGTTCCCCAGTTTGCATCCTTTTAAGGTCAAATATAGCGGTTCGTGCCGGGAAAAACGGGTGGTATAGTAATTGGTTTATATTCCTCACAAACATCATAAACCAAAACACTCAATATATGAACTCCCTGCAATTAAAAGGCAACTGGAACGAGATCAAAGGCAAGCTCAAGCAGCAATATGCGGATTTGACGGATGATGACCTGATGTATGCGGAAGGCAAGGAAGATGAATTGTACGGCCGCCTGCAAAAGAAACTGGGCAAATCCAAAGAAGAAGTACAAAAAATCATTAACGAGCTATAACCCGTTTTTTAAACCGGTTATACTTTTATCATAGCTGTTGTTTTAGTTATTGGCTGCTTTAATGGTTTTATAAATGCAGCACAACGAAAGTTGTAAAACACTTATAAAACTGAAAGCTTGCCTGCGCTGTCCTGCATTCGATGCAGGACAGCTTTTATGAAAAGCCACATCCTGTCGTATAAAAAACCGGCAGCCTGCAAAGATTTTGCAGGTCTGCCGGTTTTCTTTTGAAACGCAGTTTATTTGTTGACGGCCTCTATATCCCGGAGGTGCCTGATCTTGTCGTGGGAAGCCTTTAATGCGGCCTGCTGCCTGGCTACCACGGTGCGTACGTCTTCCGGCAGGTCCTGTTCCAGCGCCTGGCGGTAGGATTTCTGCGCGGCGTCTTCTCCGAATTCGCAGGAGGCAAGGATGGAATGGCGGTCGGCGCCGCCGAAGGAAACTTTCACGTCCATCCAGGTGCGGTAGATCTTGCCGGCCATGGTCGTATCCTTTTCGCCGTCATCGCTCTGGCTGCCGGGCAGGCGATTCAGCTCTTCCGTATATTGCCTGCTTTCTTCCAGCATCCTGCCGAACAGCATTTTCAGATCTTCATCTTCCGCCTGCTTCATTGCTTTTTCATATCCTTCAATGCGGTCATTATTGATCTTTATCAGATCTTCCAGCACCGCAGCTGTTTTTCCCTGTTGCATGGTGTATATTTTTGGAATGAAACAATAAGTTTACGATACAAAAACTCCAAAAACACTGCCACGCGCTAACCGGCTCTTTCTGTGGAAGAAGATGCCCCGCATGGGTATGCTTTGCCCTGCCCCGGGCGCCCCATTGTCCTGAAAAGCCGTGCCTGGCGACATTGGCATAATATTTTTACCATAAGGGATGAACCAATATTTAATTGCCATGAGTAGCTTATTGTATCTGATCGCTGTGATCCTGATAATCGGATGGTTACTGGGATTCTTTGTTTATTCGGCAGGCGGGCTTATACACGCCCTGTTAGTACTGGCCGTTATTGCCATTCTGATCAACATTATACGGGGACGGGCTGTATAGTTTTTATTATACTACCGGGAGGATGATGGTAAAGAGCGTTCCTTCGCCGGGGGAGCTTTCCACGGTGATGGCGCCTTTATGATTGAGAATGATATTTTGCGTAGAGGTGAGGCCAAGCCCCGTTCCTTTTGTTTTATTCGTAAAGAAAGGATCGAAGAGCTTGGCCTTATTCTCTTCGGGAATCCCTATACCGTTATCGCCTATACGAATGTATACCTTGCCGTTCTCATGCATGGTGTTCACGCGGAGCACCCCCTGGCCGGGCGTCATGGCTTCTATGGCGTTGATGAACAGGTTCAGCAGCGCGATGCTCATTTTTTCAGCGTCTACCAGCAGGTTGATGTCTTCTTCCATATAGCTTTCTTCCAGCCGCATTTCGTTGAGCTGCAGGCGGTCTTCCGCCAGCGCCAGCGCGTTGTGCACCATTTCGTTCGCGTCCATTTCATGCAGGTGCAGTTCCATCATGCGGGTGGATTGCAGCATTTCGGTGACCAGCTGGTTGATGCGGGTGCAGTTGCGCTCGATAATGTCCAGGTACAATTGCGCATCTTCCTGTTCGCTGGGAATTTCCTGTTTGAACTGGCCCACGGCCAGCAGGATATTGGTGAGCGGGTTGCGCACCTCATGGGCGATCACCCGCGCAATGCGGCCGGTGATCACGAATTTTTCCTGGTGCTGCTTTTCCTGCTCTTCCCGTTTCTTTTCGGTGATGTCTTCGGCAACACAGAGAAAGGTGCCGAGTTTCTCGTCCAGCTTATTGGCATTCACCAGTACGTCCAGCTTCTGGCCGCTTTGGTTCCTGAAGGCATATTCCCGTTGTACGATGGCATTGTCCTCACAGATGTCCAGCAGGAATTGCAGGGCTTCGGTTTCCTGCATGAACAGGTCTTTCAGGTTCATGCGCAGGAGTTCTTCGCGGGTATGCTGCAGCTTTTTCTGTGCGGTGGGGTTTACTTCGATGATATTTTTATCGCAGTCGGCGAGAATGATCAGGTCGTGCGACTTTTCGAATATGCCGAAATATTTTCTTTCATTTTCCGCGATGGTCTGCAGGTGCTTGTGTTCTGAAATGCCATAGCGGATGGCTCTTTCCAGCTCCTGTGCGCCGATTTCCCCTTTTACGAGGTAGTCTGCCGCGCCGGCCATCATGGCTTCATTATCGATCGCGTAATCGCCCTTGCCGGTGAGCATGATCACCGGGGCGTCGTAGCCGATATGCTGGAAATGCCGGAGGATGTCCAGCCCGGTATGCCTTCCCAGCCGGTAGTCCACCAGGTACAACACATGCTGCTTCTGTTCGATGGCGGCTATGCCCGCTTCGTAGGTAGCACACCACTCGATGTGGTACTGGTTGGGCGCAACATCCTGCAAAAGGCTGCTGACCAAAAAGAAATCATCTTCATCATCATCGATCATCAGAATATGTGGTCTTGTATCTTTCATGGTTTGCATCTGTTTTAATACAACGCATTAATCTTCGCGTGATTGTTTGAGCGGCAGAATGATCACAAATTCCGCGCCTTCATCCGGATGCCCGAACGCGCTGATATAGCCGTTATGCGCGTCCACGATCTTTTTGCAGATCGCGAGCCCGATCCCTGTTCCCTTGTACTCGCTGACGCCGTGGAGGCGCTGGAAGATGAGAAATATCCGGTCTGCATAAACGGGGTCAAACCCGATCCCGTTATCTTTTATCGTAATGCGGCAGAATGTTTCATCCCATTTATCCTCCTTTACCAGCCCTATTTCGCGGCCCGTCAGCAGCTCCCTTTTAATGCGGATTTCCAGCGGCCTGCCGGGATGCGCGAATTTGATGGAATTGGAGAGCAGGTTTTGAAACAGCTGGTGAAGGGCGGTATCGTTGCCTTCCACTTCGGGCAGCTGGTCCATCAGGATCGTTCCATTCTTTTCCAGCAGGGCTACTTCCAGGTCGCCCGTTACATCCTGCAGCAGTGCGTTCAGATCTACCGGCAACATGGTTTCCGGCATCATGCGGCCCGCGCGGGAAAACGTAAGCAGGTCGTTGATCAGCACGCGCATCCGCGATACGGCGGCCACCATCCGGTTGATCAGCTCCGCTGCATCGGGCGGCAGTTCCCTGCCGTATTTGGTTTGCAGGCGGTCGCTGAACGTGGATATCTTGCGCAGGGGCTCCTGCAGGTCATGAGAGGCTACATAGGCAAATTGCTCCAGCTCCTGGTTGGACTTGTTCAGCAGCGTGATATTGTCCTGCAGCTCCCGCTGGTACAGCTTCATGCGGGCTTCGATATGCAGCTGCAGGCGAAATTCCTTGCTGAGTATCACGTACGAATACACGCCGATGAGAATGGCGAACAGCGAAATGATGAACACCACTGGTATCCAGAGGTTGGAGAAAAATTCGAACAGGCGGGATTTCTCATACAGCTGCGCTTCTTCGATCTGCGTCATTTCATTGACCTTCCGGTCTATCAGGTCCATAGACACTTCGCCTTCTCCCACGGAAATGCGGCTGCCTTTACTGAAATCTTTCTGCTCGCCGGCCGTCAGTTGTTTGTATTTCACATCCAGCAGCTGCTTGAGCGTATCCAGGTTCTTTTGTTGCCCCGGGTCGTCCATGATCCTGCGGAGGTTCCGGTATTCCTGCTCGATGCGGATGCTGCGTTCCTCCATGCTCGGATGCAGGAAAGCGTCCTGCTTCGTGAGGTTGTAACCGCGGATGGCGGCTTCCGCATCTTTCAGCTGTTTGGTGACCCTTTCCAGCCTTTTGGATACTTCCACCGTATGGTTCAGGCGGTTGGCGTTGTGCATCAGGTTCTTTCCGATCAGGTAAGATAACACGGACGCCCCTACGATGATCGTAAACGCGATGAAGAAACCGACTTTTATCTTTTTATGTACACTGATATGCATTGATACAAGTTACTTAAAAACAAATACTTACAGGCCAATGATGACGGCATGTTCCTGTGAAAGATTTTCTACAGTGTGAAAACGCTTTTCTACAAAAGCGGGCTGCGGACCATCGCCCACTGCTGATTTTTTACACGCAGTATTCCGTCGGTAATTGTAAGCCCCGCCATAGATGCAGTTTTTAACAGCCGCTGGAATGTCTGATGGTGGCTGTTCATATTGTTGTTGCAAAAGCTGTTCCAGTTGATGGCAAAGTTAATTGGAATGTCGTTTGGATGACGGTTATATATTATACACCTTAAAACTTGTGAGCCATGAAAAGCGAAGTTAATCAACCGCAACAACCCAGGCCAGGGCAAGGTCAACAACCACCCGGACGGGAAGGGCAAGGAAATCGCGGTGAAGGCGAAGGCCAACCCAAACCCGGACTTGATCCGGCAGCTCCCCCGAAAGAAAACCCGGACATACCGGACGAAATTCCAAAACGCGAAATAGACCGCAAACCGAGCAATCCGCAAACCGAGCCCACAGAAGGACCGGAACAGGGGCCGAAGAAGCAGATGCCGGACAAGGGTGAAAGCGAAGAGAATAACGATGTGCAGGAGCAATCCCCCGACCTGATGGTGGAAGACGACAGGGATACGGAGAGTCTTGTAGACAAACGCGACCGTTTCCCTTTCCCCAATAAATAATTATCAACACTATAAAACATCAACACAATGGCTACGACAAAAAATACCCGGGGAAACGGTAACTCCTCCCGGAAAAGCACTACCGCCGCAAAGAAGAACGGCAGCACAAAAAAGGTCAGCAGCGAAATGGAAAACTCGAAGTTCCACCAGCTGTTCATGGACGAGCTGAAAGACATTTACTGGGCCGAAAAACACCTGGTAAAAGCGCTGCCTAAAATGCAGAAAGCGGCTACTACCGAGGAGCTGGTAAACGCATTCGCAGACCACCTGGCTGCTACAAAAGAACATGTAAGCCGCGTGGAAGAAATTTTTGACCTGATGGGCGTAAAGCCTGTGGCGAAAAAATGTGAAGCGATGGAAGGGCTGGTAGCGGAAGCACAGGAGCTGATCGACGAGGAAGAAGAATCCGTTGTGCTGGACGCCGGCCTTATCATTGCTGCGCAGAAAGTAGAACATTACGAGATAGCCGCGTATGGCAGCCTCCGCACCCTGGCTAACCACATGGGGCACACCGAGGCCGCCAGTATTCTTGAACAGACGCTGGCAGAAGAAAAGGAAACAGACGTATTGCTGACGCAGATCGCAGAATCTTCTGTGAATGAAGAAGCAATGTCTGAAGAGTAACCCAAATTTGCTGCAAAGGACCGATATGATGTGGCAACGCACCGTATAGGTCCTTTGCTGTGTTTAAAACGGAGCTATGCAGAAATCACAGCCTAAGAAAGATATCCGCCCGGCGCAAAAGCAGAACCGCCAGCCGGGCATTGAGTCGAAAATGATTCCCCTGCCCGTATCGGAAAAGGAAAAGACGCCCGCGGGCGGCAGGTTGCAGGACAAGGTGGCTGTGATCACCGGCGGGGACAGCGGCATCGGCCGCGCCGTGGCCATTGCATTCGCCGCGGAAGGCGCCCATGTGGTGATCGCTTACCTGGATGAAGACGGCGATGCCGAAGATACGGCTGCGCAGGTAGGGGCCTACGGCCGGCAGTGTCTCCTGATAGCGGGCGACATCAGCAAGGAAAGGCATTGTGAGAAGATCATCCGCCAGGCGGTGAAGACCTTCGGACGAATAGACATCCTGGTGAACAACGCCGCCGTACAATACCCGCAGCAAAAGCTGGCGGACATTACGGCGGAGCAGCTCGTCCGCACCTTCTCCATCAACATCTTCGCACAGTTCTACCTCGTGAAAGCCGCCCTGCCGCATATGCGAAAAGGCAGCTCCATCATCAACACCACTTCCGTTACCGCTTACCGCGGCAGCGGTCACCTGGTGGACTACTCGTCCACCAAAGGCGCGATCGTTTCTTTTACAAGATCATTATCTTCTATGCTGGCGCCGAAAGGCATCCGGGTGAACGGCGTGGCGCCGGGCCCTATCTGGACGCCGCTTATCCCCGCTACTTTCCCCGCGTCGCACGTAGCGGAATTTGGTTCCGACGTGCCGCTGAAACGCGCGGGCCAGCCCGTGGAAGTAGCGCCCTGTTACGTGTTCCTCGCTTCTGACGACGCCAGTTATATCACGGGCCAAATACTGCACCCCAATGGAGGAGAAATTGTCAATGGCTGAGCCGGCGCTTGCCGTGGCCGCCGATCCCGTTACCGTGGCGCAGGCGGTGAAGCTGCGTTATGTGTCCGCTGCCGGCAGGGGATATACCCGCATGAAAAACGGGAAGGGCATGTATTACCTGGATGCTTCCGGTAAAAAGATCATGGACGAAGCGGTGCTGGAACGCATCCGCAAACTCGTGCTGCCGCCCGCCTGGGAAAACGTGTGGATATGCCCGTACGAGAACGGCCACCTGCAGGCAACGGGGATCGATGCCCTGGGCCGCCGGCAGTACCGTTATCACGCCCGCTGGGCCGCCGTGCGCAATGAAACAAAATATTACCGCCTGCTGCAGTTCGGGAAAATGCTGCCCCGCATCCGTAAACAGATCAATAAAGACCTCCGCAGAAAAACGCTGGACAAACCCCGCGTTATCGCCATCGCATTGCGGGTGATGGAAGAAACACTGATGCGCGTAGGCAACGCCGCCTATGAAAAGAAATATCACTCCTACGGCCTCACCACCCTGCATAACAGCCATGTAAAGATCAATGGCAACGAAGTGTTCTTTAAATTCCGCGGAAAGAAAGGCGTCGTGCAGAAGATCGCGCTGCGCCACGCATCACTGGCCCGGCTCCTGAAAAAAGTGCGCGACATCCCCGGGCAGGAGCTTTTCCAGTATTACGAAGCGGATGAAGTGCGCAGCCTCGATTCCGGGGAAGTGAACGAATATCTCAAAGCCTGCACGAACGAAGAATTTACCTGCAAGGATTTCCGTACCTGGGCGGGCACCCTGCATGCCCTGCACCTGCTCGCCGGCTGTGAAACCTGCGAAACACAGGCGCAGCGAAAGAAAAATGTGGTGGACGTGATCGACCGTGTGGCGGAAAAACTGGGGAATACCCGCGCAGTGTGTAGAAAATACTACGTTCATCCCTGCCTCATCCAGCTGTATGAAAGCGATTCGCTGAAAAATTATACCGCCGCCGGAACAGACGAAAAGGTACTGATGAAGATCCTCCGCGACCAGCATAAAAAAAAGTAGAGATGCAGCTATTGCATCTCTACTTCTGTTCACCTGTCCTCACAACTACAGACCACCAAAAATGATCTGTTCCTCCCTGTCTTCTACAGGAACTTTCTGCATGAAGTCATCAAATCCCGATTCGTCATGCGAGGTGTACATGCCATATGCGTCCATAACATACCCTATGTTGCCTTCTTTGTCTTCCAGCAGGTATAATACCGAGTTGTCGGACGGATCAGATTCACCTTCAAACCGGTAAGTCTTGATGACCTTCAGGTCCTCCGGATCATAGATCTGATCACCGCTTGCAGGTTGCATCCTGCCGTGGTCAGACATTTTGAACTCGTTGTCGTACCCTTTCGAATGCAACTTGGCCAGTATCTGGGACAAGGTGTTCATTTCGCCGGGTTTATCTGGTGTTGGATTTTCCATAAAAAGAGTGTTTTAGTACAGCAGTATAAAATCCAAAAGGCATGCCACCGATTTGTGGCTTAATTATTGAAACATATTCTTACAGAAACTTTAACCTTCGTATTCCGACACTATTCCCCCATAGTTATGCATATTTATAAGGATGATGTCCGTCCCGTTCTACGGGACGGTTTTTTTTTGCGCCTGCTGGTATAATCATTGTTGTTCAAAAGGATATAAAATCACATCCGCATGAGAGCAATATGGACCGGCAGCATCGGCTTCGGGCTGGTGAACATCCCCGTTAAATTGTACAGCGCTATCCAGGAAAGCCGTCTGGACCTGGACATGCTGGACAAGAAAGACCATTCCCACATCCGCTTCCAGCGTATCAATGAGCGCACCGGCAAGGAAGTGGCCTGGGAGAATATCGTAAAGGCATACAATTATAATGATGAATATATCGTACTGGACGAAGCGGACTTTGAGGCCGCCAGTCCGGAGAAGAGCAAGATCATAGAAATATCCACCTTCGTGGAAACAACAGAGATCGACGCCCTTTATTTCGAAACGGCCTATTTCATCGAGCCGCAGAAAAGCGGCGGTAAAGCGTACGAGCTGCTGCTGCGCACTTTGGAGAAAACCGGGAAGGTGGGCGTAAGCCTGTTCGTGCTGCGCTCCCAGGCCAGCCTGGCCCTGATACGGCCAAAAGACAACTACCTGATGCTGCACCGCCTGCGCTTTGCGGAAGAGATCCGCGAGCCGGACGACCTTACCCTTCCTTCCAATACAAAGATATCGAAGAAGGAGATAGACATGGCCGCGAAGCTCGTGGAACAATGGTCGGAGCCGTTTGATATCACCGCTTATAAAGATGAATACAGGAACGAACTGATGAAGATCATCAAAGCCAAAGCCTCCGGCAAGCAGCCGAAAGTGCGCAAGATGAAAGTGGTGCACACCAAGAGCACTGACCTCTTTGAACAGCTGAAGGCCAGCCTGGGCAATAAAAAACGGGTATCATGAGCTTGACTGCCTACAACAAGAAACGGGATTTTAAAAAGACGGCCGAACCGAAAAGTTCACGGAAGAAGAAAACGGACGAACATATTTTCGTGATACAGCGGCACCACGCTTCCCGCCTGCATTACGATTTCCGGCTGGAAATGAACGGCGCCCTGAAAAGCTGGGCCGTGCCGAAAGGCCCTTCGCTGAACCCGCAGGATAAACGCCTGGCGATGGAAGTGGAAGATCATCCGTACGATTACAAAGACTTTGAAGGAGAGATACCGCCGGGGAACTACGGCGCCGGCTATGTGTACATATGGGACAAGGGCACGTATGAATTGCTGGATGATAAAGGCAATGATTTTGACAGGCAGGCGCTGAAGGAATGGAAGGCGGGCAGCCTGAAAGTAGTGCTGCACGGCAAAAAGCTGAAGGGTGAGTTTGCGCTGGTGAAGATGAAAGGGCGGGAGGAAAATACCTGGCTGCTCATCAAGCACCGCGACCGCTATGCGAAAGATGAATATAACAGTGAGGATTACACGCCGAAGCGCGTTAAAGATAAACTGAAAGGTACAGCGAATAATAAGGCAGCGGAAAAGAAAGGCACGGCCAGTAAACGTGCGTCTGCGCCAGCGAAGAAAAAAGCTGCACCGGCTAAAACAGCGTCAAAAAAAAAGTCCGGCGATGAGCAGATGAAGGAGTTCTACAGCCCCATGCTCACCACCCTCGTAGATGAACCTTTCGAACGCGAAGGATGGGTCTATGAAACCAAGTGGGACGGCTACCGCGCCATCGCCAATGTGAAAAACGGAAAGGCTTCCCTGTATTCCCGGAACCGCCTTTCCTTCGATGAAGTATACAAAACGGTGGTAAACGCCGTAGAGAAAATTCCGCATAATGTGGTGCTGGACGGTGAGGTGGTAGTGCTGGGAACCAACGGCCGGTCGGACTTCCAGGCCCTGCAGAATTACAAGACCACCCGGAAAGGAAAACTCACCTACCAGGTATTCGACCTGCTTCACCTGGATGGCCATGACCTGGAAGATTTGACGTTACTGGAACGGAAGGCATTGTTGCAGGAGATCGTAAAGCAGTTGAAAGACCCGGTGGTGAAATATTCAGCGCATACGGACAAGGGGATGAAACTGTTTGAAGATGCTGCCAAAGCGGGATGGGAAGGGATTATAGCGAAGAACGGAGAAAGCAATTATGTGGAAGGCGCCCGCAGCCTGAATTGGCTCAAGATCAAGGTGCTCAACCGGCAGGAGGCCATCATCTGCGGTTACACCGAGCCGCGGGGAAGCAGGAAGAAAATGGGCGCGCTGATACTTGGCGTGTATGAAGATGGCAGGCTGCGGTATGTAGGGCATTGCGGGGGCGGCTTCAATCACCAGTCGCTGAAAGATATGTACGAACGCCTGCAGCCCTACCGGCGCGATACATCGCCGTTCAGCGAAAAGGTCAAAACGAATATGCCGGTGAACTGGGTGGAACCAAAGCTGGTGTGTGAAGTGAAGTTCTCGGAATGGACGGGCGAAGGCATTTTCCGGCAGCCGATATTCGTAGCCATGCGCGACGACAAGCCGGCGAAGGAAGTGAAGAAGGAATTACCAAAAGATTTGAATATGGTTACCGGTACAAAGGCAAGAACACCGAAGGCGGCTGCTAAAAGCGCTAAGGCGCCTGCGTCTGCAAAGCGTAAAGCGAAGCCTTCCGCCAAAGGCGCCGCGAAGGAAGGAAAGAACGCAGCCGGGACCAGCGAACGCAGCCTCCGCCTCAACAACCAGTCCGTTGCCCTCACCAATCAACAGAAAATATACTGGCCAAAGGAAAAGATCACCAAAGGCCAGCTCATCGATTACTATTTGTCGGTAGCGGATCATATGCTGCCATATCTGAAAGACCGGCCGCAGTCGCTGCACCGCTACCCGAACGGCATCAACGGCATGAGCTTTTACCAGAAGGACCTGGACACGGAAACCATTCCCTCCTGGCTGAAAACAACGCCGGTGCTGGCGGAATCCACCGGCAAGGAGGTGGATTATCTCATTTGCAACAACACCGCCACGCTGATCTACATGGCCAACCTCGGCTGCATAGAGATCAATCCCTGGCTGTCCCGCATCTCCAAACCCGATCACCCGGATTACATCGTCATAGACCTGGACCCGGAAGACATCGCGTTCCGGCATGTGGTAGACACCGCCAATGTGGTGCACGAAATACTGGAAGGCTACGGCATTGAGTCATTCGCAAAAACCTCCGGCGCCAGCGGCATGCACATCTACATACCCACCGGCGCAAAATATGAATATGAAACCTGCCGGCTCTTTGCGGAGTTCATTGCAAAGGAAGCCCATGCGAAGCTGCCGGATTTAACCAGCGTGGTGCGCGCAAAGTCGAAGCGGCAGAAAAAAGTGTATATCGATTTCCTGCAGAACAGCCGCGGGCAAACGGTTGCCGCGCCTTACTCCGCCCGCCCGCGCCCCGGCGCTACCGTGTCCACACCCCTGCAATGGAAAGAAGTCAATGCAAAGCTGGACATCAAAAATTTTCACATCGGCAATACAATGCAGCGCCTTGAAAAGCATGGCGACCTGTGGGCGGGCATGTCCAAAGTGAAAAATGATCTCCGCGTTGTACTAAAAAAATAGACAGTTATGAACAAGCATTTCAGAAATGGCCTGATGCTAGGCATGTTTATTGGCTTTGTTATTTCATCTCCCCACCGGGACGAATGGCTGCAGCAATTGCAGTGCAGGCTGAACCGTTTCCGGCGGCGGATCATGAACGGAAAAGATATTCATTCACTTTAAATCACAGGATATGCAAGCAACCACTCATTCTCCCCTCCGCCTGGCCGTTATTTACGCAACGATCATTTCAGTGATAAGTATCTTGCTTACCCTGATATTTTATATGACCGCCTGGTTCTCCGACCTGTGGACCGGTTATATTGTAAACGGTGTACTGTTCATCGGTGTGCTGATCGCCGTTATCCACGCCAACAAGGTAATGGGCGGCGGCGCCTCGCTTGGCAATCTTTTTATAGTCGGGCTGATCACGGCGGGCATCGTGATCGCCATTGTAGCCGCGGCGAGTATCATCATCCACCTGGCAACAGAACCGGCGCCCGGTACGGGCATAGACATTCCTTCGCAGGATGGCCGCCATATCAGCGAATACAGTGATGACAAGAGAAAGGGTTTCTGGATATTCCTGCTGAGCAATGTGTTTTTCACGAACGGCGCATTGGGCGCGCTGGCGGCTTTGCTGGGCGCGGTGACCGTGAAGCGAAACCAGAAAACGCCCTCGGCGAGGTAGCATTAACGCTTTTCCATCTGCTCAATCTCCTTCTTTAATATTTCCTGCGCATCGTTATAGATCTTGATCGCGACGTGCACGTTCGGCAGAATACTGTGCGTATCCTCCCCGAGGCGCGCCTGTTGTTCTATCATCATGATAATGTCCAGCAAGGGAAATATGCGCACTACGCTCAGGCTGCTGCGCAACAGGCTGGCATGGCGGTACACGTCTTTCCAGGCGCTTTGCTGCGCGCTGTTCACAAGATTGTCGAAAATGCCGGAAGCTCTTTCCAGGAAAGTACACAGCACGTCCTGCATGTAATCGCTGTCGTCATCCACGATCCCCCGCAGGTAATGCAGGTCAATAAAGGCGGGCACGGATTGTTCTTCGTAATCGGCGCCGTTGAAAGTGGCGAGTGCGGGTTGTCTTTCGCCGAGCGCTTCCAGTATTTTCTGGTACAGCTGGTTGGGGATGAAGGGTTTGGAAATGTATTCGTTCATGCCGGCGAGCAGGCATTTTTCACGGTCGCCTTTCAATGCGGAGGCCGTCATGGCGATGATGGGGATGCCTGATCCGGCTTCGCGGATGTGGCGGGTGGCGCGGAAGCCGTCCATTTCCGGCATCTGGATGTCCATCAGGATCAGGTCGTACGCCTGTTGCTGCAGCATGCGCAGGGCTTCCAGGCCGTTGTTCGCAATGTCTGCTTCGGCGCCTCCCTGGATGAGGGTGCGTTTGGCTACTTTCTGGTTGATGTGATTGTCTTCCGCGATGAGGATCTTTTTACCGGCCAGCGGGGGAACGGTATGGCGGGCGGACGTGGGCAGCCCTTCGGGTTCCTGGCTGAACAGGTTGCGTTTGAAAGGAATGATAAAACGGATGATGGTGCCGCCGCCCGGGTTATTCCCGATCGTCATCTCTCCCTGCTGCAGCTTCACCAGCTGCCGGGCCACCGTCAACCCGAGGCCCGCGCCGCCATGCTTGCGCTCATTATCGCTCTGCACCTGCGCAAAGGCTTCCCATATCTCATGCTGCAGGTGTTCCGGTATGCCAATGCCCGTGTCCCGCAGCTCAAAAGAAAGCGTGGCGCTCACATCATCCTGTTCCGCCATCTTCACCGCGAGATGAACGGCGCCCCTGTCTGTAAAGCGGATGGCGTTGTCTACCAGGTTTTCCAGCACCTGCTTCAGCCGGAGCGGATCACCGAGCAGGTTTTCGCGGATGTTGTCATCTACTTCAGAAGTCAGCCGCAGCCCTTTTTCCGTGGCTTTCGGGCCGTAATGGTGGATGATCTTGCGGATGAGGTAGCAAGGATCAAAATCCACCTGCGTCAATACCAGCTTGCCGGAGCGGATGCGGGAGAAGTCCAGCAGCGCATCCACCATCGTCAGCAGGTTGCTGGCGGAATCCTTGATGTCATTCACAAATTCTCTCTGCTCCGGCTGCATGTCCGTTTGCTGCAGCAGGTTGGTGCTGCCGATGATGCCGTTGAGCGGCGTGCGTATTTCGTGGCTCATGTTGGCCATGAATATTTCCTGTGTGCGTTTGGCGCTTTCCGCTTTTTTGCGCGCGTGCATAATGGCATGCTCATGTTCAATGCGGTCGGAAATATCCGCGGCAATACCGCAGATGCCGTATACTCTTTGCGTATGATCGCGCAGCGGGAATTTGGTGACGTAATAATAATGCGGCTTTCCGCCAACGGTGATCATTTCTTCCATCTCCACCGGCTGCTCATACAACGCCACTTCCCGGTCGCTTTCCTGGTTGCGCTCCGGTTTCAGCACAGCGGGGAAATCCCTGTCCGTTCTCCCGATGATCTGCTCCTCGCGGATGCCGGTGGCTTCCTGGAAGCGGTTGTTCACAAGGAGGTAGCGGCCATGCAGGTCTTTGATATAAATGAGCGCCGGGGAATTCTGGAGGATGGAATGCAGCCGCTGATGGAGGATGTTGATCTCGTTCTGTGTATGCTCCAGTTCCTGCTGTATCATTTTGCGGTGATGGATGTCTTTCACCACGCACTGGTAGCCGGAGAAAATGCCTTTGTGCCGCTGTAGTACCACTTGCTGCTCCACCCATTTTCTTTCACCATTCTTGTGAACGATGGCGAATTCATAAGTTGTTTCTGCCGGCCCTTCATAAGCCTGCTTTTCATAGAATGTTTGCAGTTCCTTTTGCTGCGCCGGATCGATCAGCATCGAGTAGGGCTTGTTCATCAGCTCTTCCGGCGTATAGCCCGTGAGGTCGTACGCCTTGCTGCTGACATAGGTGAAGTAGCCGCCGCGGTTGGTGGTGAAGATGGTTACGCCCGATCCTTCCACCAGCCGGCGGTATTTGCTTTCGCTGACGCGAAGGTCGAGGTCCGCCGAGCGGATCGCGCGCCTTTCCCGGAGCAGCTGCCGGATCGCGCCGGCAATGAAGCCGGAGCAGCACAGCATCACCAGCAGGGTCATGAAGAAAGGAATACGTTTGAACCAGGCGGTAGACAGGCGGGTGTTGACTTTGTGGCGTTCTGTTTGTATGATCTGGTAACTGAGCTTTTCCACATCGTCCGTAACCATTGCGCCGTTTTTCGTCTGGATCATGGCGCCCGCCACCACCGGCGCTTCGCGGGCGGCGCGGATCAGGTAGCGGAAGTAAGACATCTTCTTCAGCACGGCGGTCTTCAGGTTATCCATGCGCTGCACCTGCAGGGGGTCCTGCCGTTCCAGGATCAGCAGGTTTTGCATGGGCGCCCGCAATTGCGCTTCCATATATTCGTCCTGGTACAAAAAGCCGGTGTCGCCGGTGATCACGAATGCGCGGACGGCGGATTCCATCGCTTTCATGGTATAGTTCAACTGCTCTACCTGCCGGATGAGATCAGTAGAATGTTTGATAGATGCTTTATTGGAAACAAGGCGCGCGTCCGCAGACCAGGTATGATAAACGAACCAGGCGATAGCGGTAATGGTGGCCAGGATGATGGTCAGAACAGGGGCGCTGAATTTTTTCATGCAAACAAAATATTGGCAACCGCACTATGCAATGTCATTAAGCATTCACATATCAGGATTAACGGCGGCGTTCCGCATAGCGAGATTGATTTGGTGTTGCTGAATACTAGCGGCACAAGTTACTTAATTTATGTATTCGGCGGCCAGTGGGCTTACCATGATTTATTTTTGCAATATTTTAACCCTTTGGTTTATAACATTCCATTAAATTTGCCTGATATTCTTTTTGCCAGGCATTTAAACATATTATGAAAAAAGTACTTTTTACACTTGGTCTTATCGCGGTTTCCGTGGGTGTTTTTGCGCAGGACAATGTAGCTGGAGCAGCCGTGGGTAAAGCAAAGGAGCGGGCTTCCTACTCCCGGGATTTTCTCATGATCCAGTTGTCTTATGATGGTTGGGCGCAGGCGCCTGACAGTTTGAAGTTCGGGTTGAACCGTGGGTTTAACATTGCGCTGATGTACGATTTCCCCATCAAAGCCACCAAATTCAGCTTTGCGGGCGGTCTGGGCATCAGCACAAGCAGTGTGATCCTGAAAGACCATATCCTGGATATGTCTAATGGCAGCTCCACTGCTGTGCGTTTTGAGCGGTCCGAAACTTACCGCAAGTACAAGGTGGCTACCACTTACCTGGAGATCCCGCTGGAATTCCGTTTCCGCCAGGTGCCGGAAAACGCTAATAAAGGCTTTAAAGCGGCGATCGGCGCCAAGGTGGGCATGCTGGTCAATGCGCATACCAAAGGAAAGAACACCCTCGGCGGTGAAAAGAATATCATCAAGGAACAGAACAGGCGGTTCTTCAACCCCTGGCGCTTTGCGGCTACCGCGCGCGTAGGTTACGGCAACATCGGCGTCTTCGGCGCGGTGAACCTGAACCCGCTGTTCAAAGACAACTCAGGCGTAGATGTGCGGCCGTATTCTATCGGTATTACTTTAAGCGGACTGTAAGCTTTATTTAAATAGACGGGGCTGACCAAAAGCAATGGTCAGCCCCTTTATTTTTCGCTTTTTCTGTAAACGCGGCGTACGCTTCACGCGGAACATTCTTCCGCTTTCTCCCGGAAGTTTTCCTATTTCCCCATAAACACCGCCTTCCGCTTCTCGAGGAACGCTTTCACCCCTTCCGCATTGTCCTCCGTCTTCCCCGCTATCTCCTGGCAATACGCCTCATAATCCAGCACTGCGTCCAGGTTCTCCGTCATGCCCTTCGTGAGCATTTTCTTGAGCAGGCCGATCGCTTTGGTGGGCGCGCCGGCATAGAACTCTGCTTCCGCCTGCACGGCAGCGTCCAGCTCGTCAGCCGGCACCACTTTATTGACCAGCCCCAGCTGCAGCGCATCCGCGGCAGTCAGCTTGGTGGCTTTGGTAGCCAGCTCAAACGCGCGGTGATAGCCCACGGTGCGGGGCAGAAAGTACGATGAGCCTGAATCCAGCACCAGCGCTATGTTAATAAATATCTCGATCATGGATGCCTGCTCCGAGGCAATGATCACATCGCAGGCCAGCGCCAGCGAGCATCCCGCCCCGGCGGCCACACCGTTCAGGCGGCAGATCACCGGCTTGGGCATGTTGCGGATCGCGCGGATAATGGGGTTGTAGCGCTTGTGCAGCGATTCCCCGAGATTGCGCGGGCGCCCGTCTTCCATCGAGGCTTTCAGGTCCTGCCCGCTGCAGAACGCCTTGCCCGCGCCGGTGAGCACTACGGCCCGCACTGCGGCGTCCTTTTCCGCTTTCTTCAACGCATCCTGCAGCTCGAAGCTCAGCGCGTCGTTGAAGGCGTTGTATACCTCCGGGCGGTTCAGGGTAATGGTAGCGATGTTTTTCTCAACGTGGTAGGTCAGCATAATGGCGGTTTTATAAGGTTTCCTTCAGCCAGGAGAAAAATTCCCGCTGCCAGGTAATGGCGTTCTGGGCGCTCAGCACCCAGTGATTTTCTTCCGGGAAGTACAGCAGCTTGCTTTTGATCCCTTTCAGTTGCGCGGCTTGGAACGCCTGCAGCCCCTGTTCTATGCCCACGCGGTAGTCGATGCCGCCCTGCACGATCATGATGGGCGTGTTCCAGTTGTTCACAAAATTGCTGGGGTTGAACTGCGCATGCGTTTTTTCGTTGGCTTTGTCCCAGTAAGCGCCGATGTCCCAGTTGGCGAACCACAGTTCTTCCGTGGTGCCGTACCAGCTGCGGAGGTCAAAGAGGCCGTCGTGCGCGATGAAGGACTTGAAGCGGTTTTCGTGCACGCCCGCAAGCATGAACACGGAATATCCGCCATAGCTCGCGCCCACGGCGCCCAGCCGGTTTTTGTCCACGTACGCCTCTTTGCTCACGTCATCAATCGCCGCGAGGTAATCGCGGATGGGCTGGCCGCCCCAGTCCTTGCTGATCTCTTCATTCCATTTCACGCCGTGGCCGGGCATGCCTCTTCTGTTCGGCGCTACGATGATGTAACCCTGCGCCGCCATCAGCTGGAAGTTCCAGCGGAAAGAATAAAATTGTGAAACGGCGGATTGCGGCCCGCCCTGGCAATACAGCAGTGTAGGATATTTTTTTGCGGGATCGAAGTCCGGCGGGAAGATCACCCACACCAGCATTTGCTGGCCGTCGCTGGTTTTCACCCATCTTTCTTCCACTTTGCTCATGCCGAGGTTGCCGTAAATATCTTTATTGACATCAGACAACTGTTTTACATCGCCTTTTTTAATGTCTACCGTATATAATTCGCCGGCATGGTTCATGTCCGCGCGGGTTACCACCAGGGTATTCCCGGTCTGCCCCACGAAGCCGTTGATGTCGAACTGGCCTTTCGTCAATTGTTTGACGGCTTTGCTGCGCAGATCGATGCCGAATACCTGTTCGGTGCCTTTCACGACAGCGAGGAAGAAGATGCTTTTGCCGTCGTTGCTGTAGCGGCTGGCGGAAACGGTGCCATCCCAGTCTTTCGTAAGATTGACGCGGGTTTTGGCGGCGAGGTCGTATACGATCACGTCGTTTTTGTCCGCCTCATAACCATCGCGGGCCATGCTGAGCCAGGAGAGCTGTTTGCCATCGGGACTGAATACCGGCTGGGTGTCGTAGCCCATCATGCCTTCGGAGAGGTTTTCGGTTTGGCCGGTGAGGAGATTGTAACGGTAGATGTCTGTGTTGGTGCTGACCGCGTATTCTTTTCCGTGTTTCTTTTTGCAGACGTAGATGATCTGTGTGCCGGTGGGGTCGAAGATAAAATCTTCCGCGCCGCCGAAGGGCATTTGCGGGCAATCGAACAGCTCGTCTTTCATGATGTCTACCGGTTCGCCGGTTTTGCCGGTCGCCGCATCGTAGGTGGCGTAGAAAACGTGGTTGTAGCTGCCGTCTTCCCAGGTATCCCAGTGGCGGTAGTTCAGCGTCGTATACACCTGCGCGTTAGCTTTCGGAAGATCGGTGTACAGGTCTTTGGCGAGTATCTTTTCCAGCTTCACTTCTTTGGAGAAGAGGATGTGCGTGCCTTTGGGGGAAATGCGGATGTTCTGCATGCCGCCTTCCACATGGGTACGCTGTACGGGGTTGCCGCCGTCTTTATCCATTTCCCACAGCTGGCCTTTGTAATTGTAGAGGATGCGCCCGTCCGGCAGCACCTGGGCGCCGGATTCCGCACCCGGACCGCTGGTCAGCTGCTTTGCGGCGCCTCCTTTGGCCGGGATGGCATAGAGGTTCCTTTCACTTTTATTGTCCGCCAGGTTATACCGGCTCACGCCGTACAGCACGGCGCCATCGGCCGTAACTGTTTCCCCGCTTACCCTTCCCAGCTGCCAGAGCAGCTCCGGGCTCATTTTCTGTTGTGCCATGCTGTGTTGAATAAATAAAATACCTGCAACCAGGAACGTTTTCCGCATTGGTGTAGATTTTGTTGTGATGAGCCATAAATTTAGGGAAAAACGAAATCATTAACTTTGCAGAAATACAGATAAAATTTTGATAGAGAAACAACAAGCAATAGAAGGCAACGAACGTGCGGTACTGGTAGGGCTCATTCACAAGGAACAATCGGAGGCGCAGGTGCAGGAGTACCTGGACGAGCTGGCTTTCCTGGCCGATACGGCCGGGGCGGAAGCGGTGAAGCGCTTTACGCAGAAGCTCCCGCACCCGGACAGGGCCACATTCGTGGGAAAGGGCAAGCTGGAAGAGATCCGGCAGTTTGTGGCCAGCAGGGATATTTCACTGGTGATTTTCGATGACGAGCTGAGCGGCTCGCAGATTTCCAATATACAGAAGGAACTGAAAGTAAAGGTGATCGACCGGAGCGACCTGATCCTGGACATCTTCGCCCGCAGGGCGCGGACGGCACAGGCCAAGGTGCAGGTGGAGCTGGCGCAGTACCAGTACATCCTGCCGAGGTTGCGCGGGATGTGGACGCACCTGGAACGGCAGAAAGGGGGAATCGGGATGAGAGGCCCCGGTGAAACGGAGATTGAAACGGACCGCCGTATCGTGAAAGACAAGATATCGCTGTTGCGCAAGCGCCTCGCGGAAATCGACAAACAGGCGCTCACACAGCGGAAAGACCGCGGCGAATACATCCGTGTAGCGCTGGTGGGTTATACCAACGTGGGCAAAAGCACGCTGATGAACCTGATCAGCAAAAGCGAGGTGTTCGCGGAAAACAAGCTCTTCGCCACACTGGACACTACTACCCGTAAAGTGGTGTTCGAGCAAACGCCTTTCCTGCTCAGCGATACGGTAGGGTTTATCCGCAAGCTGCCCCATCACCTGGTGGAAAGCTTCAAATCCACGCTGGACGAAGTGCGCGAAAGCGACATCCTCATGCATGTGGTGGACATCTCCCATCCCAAGTATGAAGACCAGATAGAAGTGGTGAACCGTACGCTGGCGGAGCTGAAGGCGCTGGACAAGCCCACCATCCTCATCTTCAACAAAATGGACCTCTACGAAAAGCTGACCTTCGATGAATGGCTGACCGAAGATGTGAAAAAGGACATCCTCCAGCAATTGAAAGAAAGCTGGCAGCACCGCACCCACGGCAACTGCGTATTCGTGTCCGCCACCGAACGCCGCAACATCGATGAGCTGCGCAAGACCATCCTCGATAAGGTGGTGGAGCTGTACCGTGTGCGGTATCCTTATAAATCTGAATTTTTCTTTTAAAACATGAGCAAGCAATACAACTGGCACCGGCTCACGGACGCGGATGACGCCGTAGTGGCGGAACAGGCGATCGTGGTACATGAAGTGAAAGGGAAAAGGATCTGTTTCTCCCGCTTCCAGGGGCAGTTATATGCTTTCGCGCATAAATGCCCGCATGCCGGGGGACTGATGTCTGAAGGGTTCATTGACGCGCAGGGAAATGTGGTGTGCCCCCTCCACCGGTATAAATTCAGCATACGGAACGGTTACAACAGCAGTGGTGAAGGATTCTACCTGCGTACGTATCCCGTTGAGCAGCGGGAAGACGGCATTTATGTAGGCATGGAAAAGAGCTGGCTCGGGTTTTAAAACTACTGAAACGAGTATCGGCCATGAAACGCTATTCAGGTATATTTATCCTATATCTGAATCGCTATGAAAACACCCCTCCAACTGGCTGCGCTTGCAGCGGTCCTGGCAGTTTCCGGCTGCATTAAAGACCCGCATCCACCCGTTCCTGAACCGGAACCATCCACGAACCCCGGCTGGCTAATCGTCAAATGGGTGCAGCTGGATGTTTACGAGCAATTCTTCCCCGACCCGGAAGGGCCGCCCAACACCATCAGCAAACGTGAATCCCGCATACATTACAATGCACACTACAAACCTTTGGCGCAGGAAGTCTATGCGTCCGCCGTCAACGATACGGCCAACCTTCAGCGGATACAGGTCGATTCATTTTTCTATGATGCAAGCCACCGGATGGTGGAAGCGCGGAAATATTCCGGCAGCGGGCCGACGTTGCAGGCCGTTATAAAGTTCTCCTTCAGCGGCAGCGACACCATTCCCTCGGCCAGCAGCTACCTGTCCACCTACAACGGCTCCGAAACAACGACGCGATACGTATACCTGGCCGATGAGGTGCTGGCCATCGGTGAAGACGCAAAGACCGGTGCGGATGACACGACAAGGTATATTTTCGAAAACGGGAACTACATGCGGTACGTCAATTCACTGGGCGAGTTCGAAGATTACCTGGATTACAAATCCGCCCCCAATCCAAGGCTTCGCTTCAATGTGCCGCATGGCGGCGTGATCATCATGCCCATGCTGCATGGAGATGTGATCCGGCTGTCGCGGAACCACCACGGGGACAAAATGTGGTTCGACGAGATGGTGGGCGATCCTGCGCTGAACGCCCAGGGCCTGGTGTCGGAAGCGCGGTTTACAAATCCCTACACGATCGGGAACAAATACCATATCGTCCGCTACGAGTACGACGACGACGTGCTGAAATAATGTTATAAAAAGATAATTTGCATCGGTATTCCGGTATCTGTAAATTACCGAACGATGCAAAGCCGAACTTTTTCTGAATTCCGTATATCCTGGCTTGTTATTACGGCCGCGGCGCTGGTCAATTTCAGCGGACTGAACATCACTATCCTGGAGCCGGACGGCGCGCTCTACGCCGGTATCGCCAAAACGATGGTGCAAACCGGCAACTACCTTGATCTTTATGCGGACGGCCACGCCTGGTTGGACAAACCGCACTTCCCTTTCTGGATGATGGCGCTCAGCTATCACCTGTTCGGGTTTACAACCTGGGCTTACAAGCTGCCGGCTATTTTATGGCTGATGGCGGGCGCGGTCTACACCTACCGCTTCGCGGAAAAGCTGTACAATGCGCAAACCGCGCGCTGGGCGGTGTGCATCCTGCTAACGGCGCAGCATCTTGTTTTATCCAATAACGATGTGAGAGCGGAACCTTACCTCACGGGGATGATCATTGCGGCGGTGTATCATTTTTACAGGAGCGTGGAGAAAGGCCCCTGGTATCATTTGCTGGCCGGCGCCCTGTTTGCGGCGTTTGCGGTAATGACGAAAGGGCTGTTCGCGCTGGTGCCCATCGGCAGCGCTATCGGCGGGCATCTGCTGATCACGCGGCAATGGAAACAGCTTTTTCATTTGCGCTGGTTGCTGGCGGCTGTGCTGATCGCGCTGTTCATCACGCCGGAATTATATGCATTATATTATCAGTTCGATCAGCATCCGGAGCTGGAAGTATTCGGACAGAAAGGCGTTTCCGGCATCCGGTTCTTTTTCTGGGACAGCCAGTTCGGGCGGTTCATGAATACCGGCCCTATCCGCGGCAGCGGCGATCCTTTCTTTTTCCTGCATACTTTGCTGTGGGCGTTCCTGCCCTGGTCGCTGTTCCTGTATGCCGCGTTCTTCCGCCGGGGCTGGAAGGAATATTACTGCCTCTGCGCCGCGCTGGTGACTTTTGTGCTGTTCTCCTTATCCCGCTTTCAGCTGCCGCATTACCTGAATATCCTGTTCCCTTTCTTCGCCATCATCACCGCGCAATACCTGCTGTCGCTGAAGGAGCCGGACGGCACCAAGTTCTACCGCATTGCGCTGAAGACGGTCATCATCATTATTTTCGTGGCTATCGCGGGACTGACGGTGCTGTACCGCCCGCAATTCAGCGTGAGCTATATCATTATTGCGCCCCTGCTCATCGCGGCTTTTGTGATACTGCCGCAACGGCTGGGCGAGGGTAAAAAGACGGTGCTTTTCTACCGCGCCTGCATCGCTACCTTCATCCTGAACCTGTTCCTGAACTGGATGTGGTACCCGGATATGATGCGGTACCAGTCCGGCAGCACGGCCGCGCGCTATGCCAATCATGCGCTGAAAGAACAACCGGTTTCGCTCTGGAAGGTCAATTCCTATGCCTTCCCCTATTACCTGGATGCGCCGGTGCTGCGCTACGATTCGCTGCAACTGCGTACCGCTGCTGCCGATGCGCCGGTAATGCTTTTCACGGAACCGGGGGAAGCGGAAGAGCTGCGGAAGATCGGTTACCGTTGCGAGATGGTGAAAACATTCCCGCATTTTTATGTCAGCAAGCTGGACCTGCCGTTCGTGAATTACGCAACAAGGCAGCAGGCATTGGGGCAACGGTGCCTGCTGCGGGTGAGTTATAATTGAATGATGATCTGATCAGCCCCATTCCGGAACGATGTTGTCCGCACGGCGCAACTGATCACCGGGTTACTTTCCCCCTGCGGATCGAAGCGGGAAACGGGCTGAATGAAAGCATAGTTGCCGCTTTGCAGCGATGCATTGTTACCGTTCACACGGATCTCCTGCTGACCGCCAAAGCCGTGCAGGACCAGCGAGATCACGGAGAAGCGGGAGGACGACTGACCGGCAGCTTTTTCCAGTGTGATGGTGCGGGCCGCCGGGTCGTAGGTCATCCTGCGTTTGTAGAACGCGCCTTTCTCATAAGCATATGTTTCCCCGTCATCTTCATAATACACAAATTCGTTCTTCACGTTTCCCTGATAGACATGGAGGAATAATGTATCCGCGGGTTTTTCTGTGGTGTTCTGTATCAACGTCTGCATCGGGATGATGCTGCTTTCTTTCACGAATACCGGCAGTTGCTGGATGGATAAGGTGAGCATCTTTTCCCGGCCACCCTGCTCTACGCTATCCGTGTAAAGGTCGTACCACCGCCCTTCCGGGAGGTACACCGGCGCATAATCCTGTTTACTTTCAAACGGCGCGATGAGGAAAGACGGGCCGAAGCAGTACTGATTCTGGAAGCTGCCGTCATAGACTTTCGGATCGTGTGTATGATCGATCGCCAGCGTGCGCATGAGCGGCAGCCCTGTTTGCGTGGCGTCGTAGAAGCAGGCGTAGAGATACGGCAGCAGGCGGTAGCGCAGGTTGATGTAGTTGCGCGATATTTCCAGCACTTCTTCCCCGAAAGCCCAGGGCTCGGCGGATTTGGTGTTGATGCCGGTGTGGTTGCGGAAGTAGGGAATGAACGCGCCGATCTGCATCCAGCGGGCGTAGAGGCTGGGCGTGGGATTGCCGGTGAAGCCGCCTACGTCCATGCCGGAGAAGGGCACGCCGCTCAGGCCGAGGCTGTTCATCAGCCGCACGCCGAGCAGCATGTGATCTTCTTCCGCGCGGTTGTCGCCCGTCCAGATAGCGGAGTAACGCTGCAGACCCGCGTACCCGGCGCGGGTAAGGATGAAGGGCCGTTTGCCGGGCGTAATGGCGCGGTAGCCTTCATAGCTGGCGCGTATCATCTGCAGGCCATACACGTTGTGTGCCTGCTGGTGGGTAACAGGATTTCCTTCGAAGCTGAATAGTACGTTGTCCGGCATTTTCTGGCCCCAGGTGGCGATCTCGTTCATGTCGTTCCAGAGGCCGGAGACGCCGGCGCGGGCGTAGCTTTCGAGCTGGCCTTTCCACCATTGCCGCCCTTTGGGGGTGGTGAAGTCCGGGAAGTGGCACCAGCCGGGCCATACCTGGCCGGTATAGGGTTGCCCGTCTGTGTATTTGATGAAGATGTCGGATTGCAGGCCGCTTTCGTAGGCGGCGTATCCTTTTTCCACTTTGATGCCGGGGTCTACGATCACGGTGGTTTTGAAGCCGAGCTTCGCCAGCTTTGCGTTCATGGCCGCGGGGTCCGGGAAGCGGGATTTGTTCCAGGTAAAGAGCTTGTAGGCATCCATGTAATGAATGTCCAGCGTAATGCCGTCCGCCGGGATCTGTTTTTCGCGCAGCGTTTGCGCAATGCGGTACACTTCGGTGTCGGGATAATAGCTGTAGCGGTTCTGCTGGTAGCCGAGGCTCCACAGCGGCGGCAGGGGCATGCGGCCGGTGAGGCCGGTGTAGGCGGTGATGATATCCGCCACGCGCTGATGATAGATAAAATAATAGTTCATCTCTCCGCCGTTCGCGCTGAAAGAAGAAAAGCGGTTGTTGCTCGCCCCGAAATTGAAATCACTGCGCCAGGTGTTATCAAAGAAAATACCATAGCTCAGCCCGTGATGAATGCCGATGTAAAAAGGGATGGTGGCGTAGATCGGGTCCTGCCCCGTGGTGTAGCCGTAAGCGTCTGTGTTCCAGTTCGTGTAGGCGTTGCCTTTACGGTCGAGGTTGCCGGTCTTTTCGCCCAGGCCAATGAAGCGTTCTCCTTCCTGCATCGTTTTGTAGGTAGTGACTTCCTCCCCGATCCAGGAAGTGTGCAGTCCCGGTTCATCCGTGTTGATCACGGTGCCGTCTGTTTTCAGGAAGGCGATGGAAAAAGGATTTTTGCGGATGTGCACCACCAGCGAATCCGTTTCCATTTTCACCTGCTGATCATTCTGCGTAATGCGCGGCTGAAATGCGGTTGGCTGCGCGATGACGGCATAGGAAAAATCTTTCGCCAATGCCTGTTTGTCGATCCGCACCCGTATTACGGACGGGCTGTAGGCGGTGATGGAAGCAAAGGCTTTTTCGGTAGTGATGCGGATCTCCTGGCCGTGAATGCTTACGGCGGTTACTTTTCCGGGTTCCCTGACGGGTTGTGCGAAGGTGGCAATGCCGATCAAAAGGTAAAAAAGGATGTGTCTATAGATCATAACAGCTGAATTTTTTACAAAAGGCATCCACCGGGACCGGCTGAAAAACAGTGAATATTTTTCAGCCGGCCCCAATGGATGATTGCCTGGACAAGCAATCTTTAATAACCGGGATTCTGTGAAAGATTGGGGTTAACAGCCAGATCGTTGACTGGTATCGGGAAAAGCAGGTTCCTCGGATCATCCTCCGGCTTCAGTTGCCAGGGCTCCAGGAATTTGCCGAAGCGGATCAGGTCCTGCCGGCGCCATCCTTCCCAATAAAATTCACGTCCGCGTTCATCCAGTAATATATCTTCCGTTAAAGCTGCGAGCGGCGTTGCTTTACGTTTCACCCGCAGTTCGTTGACGATCAGCAATGCGGCCGGCGCGCCGTTGGTGCGGAGCAGGGCTTCCGCTTTCATGAGCAGCACATCGGCATACCGGAAAAATACCCAGTCGTTATTCCCGTTGTTGCTGTTGGAACCGTTCGGCGTGATCATGTCAGGCGGATACTTCACCACGCGGATGCCTTTCACTTCAAGATCGTTGCCGGTTTCCTGCAACTGTATTTCGCGGGTGAAGATGAGCATGTTGCCTTTCCTGTCTTTCAGCGCCACGCCGTCCCTGTTGTATTGCTGACCCACGAGCATGCCCACATGGAGCCCCGTGAGATTGGTCACGCCGGTATAGGCGCCGCCACGGCGGGTATCCACCGCTTCGAACTTGTCGTAAAAATCGGAGATGGTGGTGAAGCCGTTCCATCCGCCCGGCGTCTGGTTGTAATGCAGTGTGGGCGCCCAATGGCAGAAAGCCGCGTTGCCGGACCGCGCGGTGCTCAGGCCGGGGCCGTTCTCCTGGGTGAAGATGTTCTCTGTAGAGAGTACGTTGTTGTTCTGTGTAAAATTGTCGAAATAATTATTGGCCAGGCTGTACCGGCCACTGGAAATGATCTCGTTCGCCAGGGTGATCACCTGCTGCATGTCCGCCGGGTCAAACGTAGGCGTGGCGGGCGTTGCGAAGGCCCCTTTGTTGAGATAACATTTCATCAGCAGCGTTCTGGCCGCGTCTTTATTGGCAACAAATGCGGGCACATCGCCGGAGCGTTCCGGCAGGTCGGGCATAATGGCGTTCAGCTCCTCCACGATGAAATCCAGCGCATCCAGTCCTTTCAATACCTGCGGCGCCTTCAGCAGGTTGTCTTCCGGCGTGCGGAAGGGCACCTGTCCCCATCCGTCCAGCACGGAGAACATGGATAAAGCCCGGAGGAAACGCGCTTCCGCCGCCTGGCGCGCGGAGGGCCGGAAGTTCAGCACGTTGGTGGCCGCGAACTGCAATTGTAAAAGGTTGTTGAAGCTGGCGCCCACATGTGTATGCTCGGCCGTCCAGGTATGCGTTTTCAGCGAGCGCCATACGCCGTTGTCATCCCAGTCGCCGCCGCGGGTAGGCGCTACGGCTTCATCCGCCGTCATTTCCTGCAATGACCAGAAGGTGGACTGGTCCTGGTAAGGCAGCTGCAGCGCGTCGTAGGCTGTTTTCAGCAGCGAAGGCACTTTGATCACAGAGTCCGCTTCGCTGCGGGTGATGGTAGAGCCGAGTTTTTCGTCCAGCTTGGTGCAGGAAGTGAAAGTATATCCTGCCAGCAGTAAACAAGCTAATTTTTTATGTAAGGTCATGATCGTAGTTTTTAGGTTTACAGTGACAGGTTCAGGCCAAAGATGATGTTACGCGCGGTGGGGTACGGCGAGTATTCGATGCCGAAGGACGTTACGCCGTTCACATTCTTGTCCGTATTCACTTCCGGATCAAAGCCCGTGTATTTCGTGATCACAAAGAGGTTCTGGCCAGTCAGGTAAAGGTTCACATTCTTGAAGGTGTTGCCGATGTTGCCCAGGTTATAGCTGAGCGTGGCGTTGGTCATCTTCATGAAATTCGCGTTTTCCAGGTAGCGGTCAGACGTGGTGATGGGGTTGGAAAGGTTTTCCCCGTTGTTCACCAGCGCTTTCGCGATGTTGCGGGAGCCGAGGTTGTTGATCGGCAGAACGGTGTTGGCCGTGTTGTTGTACACCACGTGGCCGAATGCGCCGTTGAAGTTCATGGACAGCCACCATTTCCTGTAGCTGAGTTCGGTGGTGATGCCCAGCATCTGTTTCGGGTTGGGGTCGCCGGCGTAGTACATGGTGTTGCCGTTGTTTTCATATTGCCCCTGTCCGTCTTTGTCGAAGCCGAGGAACTTCCGCACATAGAACACATTCAGCGGCTGGCCGTTGGTGAAGCGCTGCACGGTAGCGCCGGAAACGCCCTGTCCGCTGATAGCGCCGGTCAGCACATTGGGACCGGTATAATTCTGCAATTTGTTTTTGAGGAAGGTGGCGTTCACGCCCAGGTTCCAGGTAAAGTCTTTGTTGCGTATCACGTCGCCGCGCACGGCCAGTTCCACGCCGGAGTTGATCACTTCGCCGGGCAGGTTGATCCAGTAGTTGGAGGCGGGCGCCGGCTGAATGGAGGGGAAGTTGAAGAGCAGGTCGGACGTTTTCTTGTAGAAATAATCCACGCTGCCGGAAATGCGGCTGTCCAGCATGGCGAAGTCGATGCCCGCATTCAGCTGGCTGGAGCGTTCCCATTTCAGGTCCGGGTTGGCTACGTTGTTCAGCGCCGCTGATCCGCCCGCGCCAAGCGCATATTGTTCCTGCGCCGCGCCGGCGGGAAATTCCTGGTTGCCGGTGATGCCCCATCCCGCGCGGAGGCCCAGCTGCTGGAAGAGCGTGCTGCCTTTGAGGAAGGGCTCGTTGTGGAGGTTCCATTTGGCCGCGAAGGAAGGGAAGTAACCGTATTTGTTGTTGGAGCCGAACTTGCTGGAACCATCCGCCCGCAGCGTGGCCGTGAGCAGGTATTTGTCCAGCAGATTCGCTGTTACCCTGCCGAATACGGACTGTAATTCGGATTTAGGATTGTCATATGAGGACAGGAAGGTGTTGGACTGAATGGCGTTCTGCAGGATGCTGGTGTACGGCAGCGCATCGGAGGAGAAGCCCATGGCGCCGAGGTCCACGCCTTTGAACTGGAAATCCTGGTACTCGTAACCTACTACAGCGTTGAGGTGCAGCGCGGAGCTAAGCTGTTTGTTATAGCTTAAAGTATGGGTAAAGAGCTTGGTGGTCAGCTCGGCATTGCCGTAGTACGCCTGGCCCAAACCTTTCACGCCGGGAATGTTGACCCAGGAGCTGATCTGCGCGCGGCGGATGCCCGTTTGCCGGTTGATGGAAAAGAGGAAGCGGTATTCCAGGTCGTCGGTGATCTTGTAGTACGGTGAAATGCTGCCGAGGATGTAGGAGATGTCCGCTTTATCGTCCCATGCTTCGGACATGGCCAGCGGGTTGATGGGCGCGCCTTCCCCGAGGATGCTCAGGGAGCCGTCCGCATTGCGGATGTTCATGGTGGGGTTCCACTGTAACGCCTGTCCCACGAGGCTGCCCAGGAAGCCGGCGTTGTTGGTCACCGGCGCGAGCTGTTCGGCCGTTTGCGCCGCCATGATGGAGAAGTCGATCCCCAGGCGTTTGCTTTCGAGGAATTTAAACTGGCCGGAAAGATTGCCGGTATATTTTTTCAGGCCGGACTTGCGGATGATGCCGTCCTGGTTCATGAGGCCGAAGGACGCGCGGTAGTTGCCGCTTTCGTTGCCGCCGCTAATGCCCACGTTGAAGTTCTGGGTAACGCCGGTGCGGAGGATCTCTTTCATCCCGTCGCTGTTGCCGCCCGCGTCGCCGCCGGTGAGGCCGTTCTTTTGCAGCTCGTTGCGGTATTCAGCGGCGTTCAGCACTTCCAGCTGTTTCATGATGTTGCTCACGCCTACGCTGTAGGCAAAATCCAGTTTGGCGGGGCCTTGCTGGCCTTTTTTGGTGGTGATGATGATCACGCCGTTGGAGCCGCGGGAGCCGTAGATGGCGGTGGCGGATGCGTCTTTCAGCACTTCCATGGAGGCGATGTCCGCCGCGTTCACGAAGTTGAGCGGGTTGGCGTCCGGCGTACGTCCGAGGCCGTTGGCGTCGAGATTGGGACGGGCCACGCGGCCGTCCAGCGGCACGCCGTCGATCACGTACAGCGGCTGGTTGCCGGACCGAACGGAAGCGACGCCGCGGATGCGAACGGTGGTTGCGGCGCCGGGGGCACCGTTGTTGTTTACTATCATGAGGCCCGCTACCTTACCCTGGATCAGCTGGTCCGGGGCGTTGGTGATGCCTTTGTTGAAGTCTTTTGCCCGGATGGAAGCTACGGCTCCGGTAAGGTCTTTCTTCCGGGCGACGCCGTAACCCACCACCACAACGTCTGTGAGGGTGGTGTTTTCGGGCACGAGGGAAATATTGAACTCGGTCCTGCTGCCGACGCTCAGTTCCTGGGAGGCGTAGCCGATGAAGCTCACAATCAATATGGTGGCCGAAGACGGAACCGATAATTTGAAAACGCCGTCCGCGTTGGAGACGGTGCCGGTGGAAGTGCCCTTGATCTGGACGGTAGCGCCCGGGATGGGACCGCCTTTTTCGTCCGTGATCTTGCCGGAAATGTTTTTTGTCTGGGCTAAAAGTCCGGTCATAAGGAACAGGAGCGGACAGAAAAGCAGCGCTTTAAGTAGTCGCATTTTGGTCATAACGTGCAATATTTAGAGTTTACCTGGAATATGTACAGGCGGAAGACGGGCTGTACGTGGATTTAAATTTTGGTCTTTAATCGTTGTATGGTCAAAGTAAGCGGGTATGGAAGGCGCGGCCAATTAGTATTGCCCGATTATAGAAATTATCGGGGTTTTTTGCGGCGAGGTGAGGTTTAATTGTTTGATTTTAAATTTGTTATGTACAAATTTAAATTATCTTAATATAGAGAATTTTATATCTTGATTTGCATGATTTTCTCCTCGAATTCGTCGTTGGGAACGATGGCTTTGTTGCGGATGCGGGTTTTGTAGGCGTAAATGGTGTTCACGGAATATTCGAGGATCTGGGCGATCTTTTCGTTTTCGCTGATGCCAATGCGGATGAGGGCGTAGATGCGGAGGTCGGTGTTCAGCAGCTCATTGTCTTTCAGTTTGATCTGGTCTTCTTCTTTAAAGAAGGAGTTGAAAACGGATACGAAGTTGGGGAATATTTTCAGGAAGATGCGGTCGAAGTTGCGGAACAGCTCCTCTCTTTCATGTTTGATATTGATATTATTAACGATGTAGCGGATCTCGGAGAATTTGTGATCGTTCAGTTTTCCATCGACCTGATTTTTAAGCTTTTCAATTTTATCGATATAAGCTGACGCGATGTGGAAACAATAGCCGATGTATTCTTCTTTTATCTTGTTGGATTCCAGCAATTTATCGTTTATTTCCCGCTGAACGGCAGTAGCCTTTGTGATCGTTGCCTGGGCCGTTTTCAGCTTTTGCATCTGTTTATAGATGATGAAAGACAGCACGATGGACGCCAGCAGCAGGAAGGTGGCCACGGCGGAGTAGATGAACAGCCGGTCTTTCTGGCTTTCCACGGTATTGAGCTTTTCCCCTTCGATGATAGGGAGGATGGCGCTCACCTGCACTTTGCGCTGTCGCGCGCCGTAAAAAGTAGCATCTTCGATCGCCCTCTCTATGTACCTCGACGCATTCTTTACATCCCCCGTCTGAAACAGGATGGACGCCAGGTTAAAGGCCGCAGTCGTTTCCTTCACCGAGCCTTTGGCATCCGCCATGGCGGAGCGCGCCAAGAGTTCTATCGCCTTTTCGTATTCCTTTTTGATGACGTAAATGGAGCCGAGGTTGGCGTTGATCATGGCCTGCTCGTGGAAAGTAAGGTTGGGCAGCTCCATGGTTTTGTTGAGGTAATAGAGCGCGCTGTCCAGGTTCCACTGTTTATAGAATTTATATCCTTTGAGGCTGAGGTGCTGGAAGTGGTTGGGTGGGTACATCGCAACGGCTGAATCCGTAAAGCGGGCCGCCTCTTTCATATAGACGGGCGAATAATACCGGTCGTTCACATAATCTGCCAGGTCGTAATAGTAGCGGCGCAGCAGCACATAGAACTCCGCGCGCATGCTGTCCGGGAGCGTTTGTACCTGCAGGGTGTCCGTAATGCCCGCGGTTTCCCGGAACATGCCCGAGGAGAGCAGGATAAAGCCCATTTTGATACTGGCGTACTGTATGCGGGCCGGGTCGTTCATTTTCCGGGCGATCTGCTGCAGGAGCAGGGCGTAGGAGAAAGCGGAATCGTAGTGGAAGGCTTTGTAGGCGTCGTACAGCCGGAGGCAGGTGTTGTATTGCTGGGGCAGCTGTTGGGTGGCGGCGAGTTGTTGTTTGAGGGTGTTGAGCTGCTGGATCTTTTGGGCATCGAACTGTTTGCTCTGCTGGAGGGTAACATTGAGTGCCCGGAGCAGACTATCTGTGCCGGCATGGGTTTGGGCCGCGGCGGGGAGTCCGGCGCAGGCGAGCAGGATGAAAAGGGTAAACAGAATCCGCATGGAATTAAGTATCTGGCAGCTATAAAGATATGGGTTTAAAAAAAATCTGAATTAGATTTTGCGGAAATAAAAATTTGTCTATTTTTGCAATCCCAATTTGCGATTGAGATTCAATGGTAATGCGGGAAATTCCTCCTTAGCTCAGTTGGTTAGAGCATCTGACTGTTAATCAGAGGGTCGTTGGTTCAAGTCCAACAGGGGGAGCAAAAAAGGCCTTAGAGTAATATCTTAAGGCCTTTTTTATTTTTTCTCCATATATGCATCTCCAATTGCTAATCACTAACCACCAGATTGTATAACATAATTATACAAATCCGTAGCCCTTACAACTCAAAATTTATTAGTGTATGAAATTTCTTTATGATGTTCCAGACATTCTATATAAATTCCATGACTGGGATAATAAAAACTCTCAAAAACTCCCATTTGAAAGAGAACTTTTTTCAGTTCTTATAAGTTGTTTAATAATCCCTTCGATAGTGGAATTCCGTTCCAATACGATCCCCAAGATATTACTGAAGAGAATATTTTTATTAAGTTGCTGGAATCGGCAAGAAAGATGTATCCAGAGCTTGATGATGGGCTCTTCATCAAATGGCTTATGATCAACAGCAAAAGGGTTTATTCATGACGATACCTATATCGCCAATTTTCAACGTGAGGCAGCTAATGATTTCGCTAGGGATTTCGGTATTGCTTGCTTATGCAAAAGCCCAATGAATTTTTTACTCTGGTCTTATTATGCACAGTCTCACAAAGGATTTGCAATAGGATTTAAGAAGGTTGAGTTATTTGAGGATACTCAGGCAGAGTTCTCGCATATGCGATATAGAGAAGATTTGCCCATGCTTGGTCTATTTGAAGATCACATAAGTACTCCGTAAGAGTTCCAACAGGTGGTAATTTATAGTAAGTTTAATGAGAGAGCGGATTTAGATTTTTTCATAAGGTTAACATGTCTAAAAATCTGTTAATTTGTAAAGAGTATCGTATTAGTAAATCACTCGTATAACGTATCTTTGTATCATGTTTTATAGACGCAAAATTATTCTGGCGTTATTGGAGATTTTTGAAGGCGAACTTGAAAAAATTCGACTGCAGAAATTGTTGTTTTTGTTTTGCCAGAAACAGGCTAAGGCTGAATATGAGTTTGTGCCATATAAGTATGGATGCTACTCGTACTCAGCAACAGCTGATTTGGTGGCTATGACTAGCAAAAATCAAGTTTTTGAAACAAATAAAGGATATCAAAAGAGCGATAACGTAAGCTATCTGAAATCACTCAAACCTGATGACTTATATAAGCTGAGAGCTATAAAAGCACTTCATGGTGAAATGGACGGCAACGCGCTGATGAAGTATACATATCGAAATTTCCCTTATTGGGCTACTAAGAGCGTAAAAGCTTCAAGCATTCTCACTTCAGAAGAACTAGCAAATGTAGATAAGCAGAGACAGCCTGGAAATAAGACAGTGCTGTTTACAATCGGCTATGAAGGTGAGAGCCTTGAAAATTATTTAAATCGTCTAATACGGAACGATGTCAAAGCGTTGATAGATGTTCGTAGGAATCCCTTGAGTATGAAATTCGGATTTAATAAAAGCCTCCTAAAGAGGTATTGTGAGAGCCTTGGTATTATATATCTGCATTTCCCAGAGGTTGGAATTTCGTCTGATAAGAGGCAAGAACTAAATACTCAATCGGATTACGATAAACTATTTCGAGATTATTGCGTGAATGATCTTCCTAAAACAATTAATGTACAAAAGGAAATTCTAAATTTACTGCACGAGCACAAACGAGTAGCCCTGACCTGTTTTGAAGCAAATTTCTGTCAATGTCATCGAAGTCATTTAGCTAAGGCAATAAGTCAACTTCCCAATTTTAGTTACGAAGTCATACATATATAAATTCCATGCATGCCCCGAAAAAGAGTTCTGATTACTGTTACGACTTATCCCCTTCCATCGAGAAGCCATGACGAATTAGTTTGTACAGCAGGAATGTTAGAAGATGGTCAATGGATAAGGATTTATCCCGTCCCTTTATCTTTTCTGCTTGATTTGAAAGGAAGCGGCAGAGTAAAGAATGTAAAATATACATGGATCGAAATCGATCTAAACAAGAGACTTGACGATTTTCGTCCTGAAAGCCATTCTCCCGTAAATTATGATTTCCGTGACCTGGTAATTCATGAGAAGATTGAGACTACCGACAATTGGGAGGAAAGGAAGCAAATCTGCTTGCAGAATGTTTATACAAACATGGAAACACTCATTGAGGATTCAAAATCACCCAAACATACGTCCTTAGCGGTATTTAAGCCTGCTGGTAATCTAAAGCTTATGTGGCAGGAAGTGGCTCGTGAGTGGAAAGACGAATGGAAGGATTTGCGCAAGCAACTTGATTTGTTTGCTACGGATAAGACTCCGGAGAGTCTTATACCTAAACTTCCTTACAAATTCAGTTACGTGTTTACCGACGAAACAGGCAAGCAGCGTAAAATGATGATTGAGGATTGGGAGATAGGAGCACTCTATTGGAATTGTTTGAAAATGGCCGAAGGGAACGAGGCTGTTGCACTAGAAAAGGTGAAACAGAAGTATGAGGACGAGTTTAATGCAAAAGATATTTATCTTTTTCTTGGTACTACGAAGAAATTTCATGCAATGGGCGCGCCCAATCCATTTGTAATCATAGGGGTTTTCTACCCTAAAAAGGAAACTCAGACTAAACTATTCTAATAATAAGCATTCTCTCGGATGTTGATAAGAGTTGCCGTTATGGCAGCCTATTATATTATTAAAACTCACCAAGTCTTGCACTATATGGTTAGATGTTTCATCTTTAGGGGCTTGGGTATCAAATATCTAAGAGGTCACGAAAGTGCCGTCTTTATTTTTTGCCAACAATTTACCAGCAAAATTTTGAGAGAATTTAACTTAGGTTATTCATTTTCCTTGCGGGCTACATGTCATCTTACCAATTGTAATTCATCAAATCTCACTTTTACGAAAACGCCCCTATTGATTTGTCAGAACTAAGCATTGATAGAAAGTTACAGCTATTCCGTTCCCTTTTCAAGGGCCGTGAAGACGTATTTGCAACTCGTTGGGAAATACCTGCCAGTTCACCAGGTGGGGAAGCAAAGAGTGGCTATATGCCCGCTTATTTATATGACCCTTACAGATACAGGGCTCATAAAATGAAAGGAGGCACTTTTCAATCTTACGCTGATAAAGAATATCTACCGCTTTCGGACGACCAGCTTACGAAACATTTGAATGGCGAGCATCTTATAGGGATATACCCGCTATTGCAAGACAATACCTCCTGGTTCATTGTTGCGGATTTTGATGAACAGAACTGGATAGCCGACAGCCAAAAATTTCTAAAATACTGCAAAGACAGAAACATACCTGCATACCTGGAACGTTCGCGTTCGGGTAAGGGAGGGCATGTATGGGTGTTTTTTAGCCAACCTTATGCAGCCATCAAGAGCAGAAAGATATTCCTATCGCTCCTAACTGAATCGGGAGTGATTTCGGTATTTGATAAGAATTCGAGCTTTGACAGGTTATTCCCCAATCAAGATACACTTTCCGGGAAAGGACTTGGCAACCTCATAGCGTTGCCATTACATAAGCGTGCTTTAGATAAGGGAAACAGTTGTTTTATTGATCCCGAAAATTTAATGCCATTTCCTGATCAATGGAATTTCCTTTCTGCGATTGAAAAAGTGAACACCAAGCTACTAGAGGAAATATATAACTCTATTTGGAGTGTCGCCAGCGGTAAAGCAATAATCAATGAACCCGGAGGTAATAGCGAACTAATTGTATCATTAGATAATGCTTTACGGTTAAATCGGTCGGCAATGCCGCTTACGCTCATCACCTTTCTTAAAGAAGAATTGAATTTTGCGAATTCAGAATTTATTATCAAAAGGAAAGCTGGGAGAAATACATTTGGGACAGAACGATATTTCAGGTTTATAGAGGAAGCGGAGAACGAAGTTGTTTTACCACGAGGCTTTGCCGGCAAATTATTGAGATTTTGTAAGGATACAGGTATTTCCTACTCCTTTAAAGACCAAAGACAAAAGAAAGCTGTCGCTTCATTAAACTTTCAGGCAGCATTGAGGGGTTATCAGGTTCCGGCTCTGGAAGCAGTAAGCAAGAAGGACATGGGAGTGATTGTTGCACCACCAGGATCCGGAAAAACCGTAATTGGGTTAAAAATCATTGTAGATAAGCAACAACCTGCATTAATAGTAGTTCATCGGAAACAATTGATGGATCAGTGGGTAGAAAGAATTGAGGCCTTCTTGGGGATTCCTCAACACGAAATAGGGAAGTTAGGAAAGGGGAAATCAAAGATAGGTAAACACATTACCGTGGCTACTATTCAAAGTCTGGCTAAAGAAATAGAAAAGGATGCAGCATTAAAAAATACATTCGGCACAATATTGATTGACGAATGCCATCATATTCCGGCTGAAAGCTATAGAAAAACAATTCACCAGTTCAATAGTCATTATTTGTATGGACTGACAGCCACGCCTTTTCGAAAATACAATGACGGGAAACTGATTTTTATTCACCTGGGGGAAATAATCGCCGAAATTACAGCAGAGCAAACCGGCAGGCATAAGCTGGCTTTAGTTGTTGTTAGAAATACTGACCTGGATATTCCATTCAATACAAAAACAGACAGGTTTGAAACATTGTCCAAGATTCTGGTACATGATTCTTCCAGGAACAAACTGATTTTGAATGACATCACCAATGAATTGAACAATGGTAAAAAGGTGGTTGTTCTAACAGAACGAAAGGAGCATATTGATTCACTACATCAATATCTTAAACAGTCGTATGAGGTCATTACATTGAGTGGTGAAGACTCGGAAAGCAATAGAACTGCAAAGTGGAAAATATTGAATTCAGGTAATTATCAGGCTTTAGTCACCACAGGGCAATTTTTTGGAGAAGGAACTGACCTTCAAAATGCATCGTGTTTGTTTCTGGCATATCCCTTTTCTTTTGAAGGGAAATTGATACAGTATATCGGAAGGGTACAGCGATCAGAAATTGCGCCAATTATATACGATTACCGGGATATTAAGATTGACTATCTCAATAAGATGTTTCTAAAAAGAAACACCTATTATCGAAGACTGGAAAGGCAGGCAAATTTGTTTGATGATCTTATTGATGAAAGTAGTATCGCCACAGAGAAAAGTACAACTGTAGCTATTAGCAAGCAGGTAAATATACCTATTGAATCGTTGGAGTTTAGGTATGGCAGTATTGCGTTTACATACCCTGCCACCGAATTAAATTTTCAGATTGAATTTGAAATTGAGCATGATGACATCCGACCTGAATTCGAAGTTCTAAAGCCATATTTTATCAAAACACTGAAATCTAAGTATATTAATGTGTCTGTATATGCAGAAATAGAAAATGGGCAATTGATGTCTCAATTAGCGACCTCTGAGGATATTAAAAAAATAGACCGGCAGATTATTGAA
Source organism: Chitinophaga cymbidii (assembly GCF_007992715.1). Classification (GTDB taxonomy): domain Bacteria; phylum Bacteroidota; class Bacteroidia; order Chitinophagales; family Chitinophagaceae; genus Chitinophaga; species Chitinophaga cymbidii. The sequence continues at coordinate 1,571,305 of NZ_BKAU01000001.1, read as the reverse complement.
GGAGTTCGTTTTCAGTTTGTCACTAAACCTTTGTTTAGCCGGACAAATCCTGATCTGAGAAATGATCTAGGCCAGCAGCTTCAAACAAGTCACCCTTTATATGAATCGGGCGAAGAACTGTTGAAAGACATGCTAAAACATACCCAATTTAAACATCATCGGCATCTGCGTCACCTGGCCGATAATCATGCCGGGCATTTGGTGAAAGTGAGATTTGTCTTACAACCGTTTTCTTTCGTGTTTCTTCTGGAAGGCCCCGAACAGTTCCACATCATTTTAGAAACGTTGGATACTGAAGAGGCCAGCTATCTTTGGCATTTTCCCAAAAGAGTTTCCGAATTGCCACTAAGACTAAAAGAAATAGACAATCATCTGGATATTATCCGGAAGCAAGGTCGGCAGGGATTTTTAGCGGCTCCTCCCGAGAACTTCAACCGTATTCTCCACGACTATTCCGATGAGCAGAAGGGATTTGTCATTTGGAAGGATATGCTTGGTGAGAAATTAATTTAGCCATAAGAGCCGTGAAACTTCGACTTCGGTTACTTGTGCCGGATTGACCTTTAGCCGCCTCTGGCAACACTAGCAGCAATAATTTTACCTGTTGTCTATAAATTCTTTCCATGTTCTACGAACTCTTTGGGGACTGTTATCCGTATTTAGCTATCAGCGCTCCGTTTTTTACAATGCTGCGTTTGCCCTTCCCTAAATCCACCTTATTAAGATCAAGGTGTTTGAGGCAACTATGATCCGCTTTCTCGGCCATAAAGAGAAACAGGTGGTTCACATTCACTGACTGGCAATTTTCAAGTGATGTTTGAACTTGTTCGGGAGCAAGATTATTCAACCCTTCCATCAGCTCAAAGCATTCCATGAGTTCTTGTTATTGGGGCAAGATGAAGACATTCCATGATGGTGCGACCTGCTCCCGAAACTTTGACTGAAAAGTTGCTTAATTCTACTGCTGTCAATCCTAAATGGGGTAGTACCACTTAGCTTAAACCAAACCGAGCAATAAGTTTATTCCATGCATAATAGTCGTACTATTAGTACAGCTAAATAAATAAAATTAGATTAATTAATATTCTCCTGAAAAACAGAGCGCTAGGATTTACAAAATTTTTCACGTCTTTTCCAGTTGCCGCAATCGACCTTGATACGATTGCCAATAATTGCGTTTGGTGGTTTCATCCAGATAGGACGCCAACGTTAATTCCTGCACCTTATCTGTTTCGGAAAGCATAAGTTGCCTGATTGCATCGAAGGAGGCCCGGGAAATGCCTGCCTGATCGGCTAGTACTGAGAACTGCTGCATAATTTTCCCCTGCGCTAAATTTTTTGGTAATAAGCCATCATCTAAGGCGAAATCTTTGTCCTTAATATGAATCCGGCTGTTAAGCAAGTCATACGCCGGACTCAGCCGGTAATCTTCCATGGGCGTTTCGAGGAGAGAAAAATTCTTGAAATGTGCATCACCATTTGAGAAGAGATAGTTGAACATGAGCAGCTTCAGTAATTTCGGCGCTTCTACGGGATAAGCCGGGACGTATTTTTGCATGAGCTGAAATAGCTGCAAATAGTTGCCGAGATATTTATAATGTTCTCCGTGAGTTTGAGGCGTGCGCCCGGCTAGTGATGCGAAATCTTCTTGCGCGAGTTTTCTATCATTTTCATCAACATCAAAACGTTTGGTGATATACGCGGGTGCTCCATTCCGGAAGAAGATCAGCGCATTCTCTGCCGTTTCGATATGATATACTTGTCGCGCAATCTGCATGGTAAGGTGTTCATTTGCGGGCATCTGGTCCGGGCGCCGGCCGGCTGCCGGAATCGGTTTCAAGATGTAACTACCTCGTTCCCCCTCGTTAATCAATCGAAGTTTGTTCTTCTCGAGCAGAACTGAGAATTTTTCTTGTACACCCGAGATAGATATGCGTTTTCTGTTTTCATCAAAGAGTTCGTCCATTGCCGCATTTGAAGCGGGGGAATCATAGGGAAGAAGATGACTTACCTTGCGGCCCTTGAAGACCCTGACAAGTGCCGTTCGACTATAGGTATGGTAGCCAGGGGCCAGCGTACCGGGACAATGTTGGATATCTGGTAAATTCATCTTTAATCGATTTTTGACACGGTAACCGCGCCGATGGTATCTGTTTGAGCAATCGTCAGCAATAACCCGAAATAGTCGGTCTTGTCCAAGTGGTTAAGTTGGCAAACGACCTGTTTGTTTGACCCTTCTGGCAGCATGTTGTAGAAGAGTGGGAATAAATAACTGGAATGGTATGGCGAGGCGATCTTCGGCAATGTAAGGCTGATCGGTGGCTTGCTGCTATCTTCTACCCACGATGCGTTATACTGGAATGTGAACGTACCGTCATCATGTTGTGTTAAGACGCCGGCTTCTTGCCCTTTGAAAAGAACCTTGGCTGCTCTCATGAGTTAATCCCCCTGTTTTTAATGATGACCGTTACCTCAAGGCCCAGTGCGTCACCGAGCTTTTGGAGCGTTTGCAAGGTAGGATTGCCCTTGCCGCTTTCGAATTGTTTCAAGGTTCTCAATGCTACGCCGGAAAGTTGAGCGAGCGTCTCCTGCGTCACATTTAGAGATTCCCTTCTGGCTTTCACGATGTTAAAAATTTCCTTGGAGTGCATTATAGTACCTTTTTCATAGTAAATTTAAGCATTTTGGATTAAAATTCATTATAAAGTGCGTTAAAAAGCACTTTTTTAATTAAAACATATATGGAATGTGCCTAAATACACTAAAAAGGGCACTATACTACCTTTTTGAAGACTCATTTCTAGCTATATATGGTAAATAAGCTAAAAACTAAATAGCTGCCCAAAGCCTGACTTTTCATAAACAATCGCTATATTGAACCCTCCTCCCGGTTAACCACCACACCAAAACAAAAAACAATACACAATGCACCTCCTATCCCCGGAAAATCTACAAACCACCACCCAAACCCACGAACCACCCCACACCTCCAACCGAATGCTCCCCTACGCACCCGCCGAAACAATAACAGGCGATTTCGGCACCATCATCAAACAGGAGATATACGGCCCGGAATACAAAGTCTACTACCACGCCATCGAAACAAACATCCCCCTGAGCCTGGAACTGTCGGTGAAAACCCGCGCTATAGTGCTCACCTACATCCTGCAAGGCGCCCCCGCCATCGCGGACACCCGGCTGCCCGAGGGCATCTATTATTCCCTGTTCTACTTCCCGCCCGGCAGATATCCGGTGCAGGTGGAAGCAGGGAGCCACATCATCGTCCATATACACTTTGAGCCGCCAATGCTCACATTGATCGCCTGGAAGTATTTCCCGGTATACCAGGTATACAATGCTTATGACGAGCAGGAGCCGGAACTTGTCAGGCATAACGGATACATCAATGCCCCCATATGGGAGCTGGTGAATCATCTGCTGATGTGCAATCTCGAAGAAGAGGAAAGGATCATGTACCAGCATGCCAGGGTGTTGGACCTGCTGATCAGGTATGCGGAAGAGCTGGCGGTGGAAGATGGCAAGCGTTTGGGCGGACGCTTTAATTTTTCGCAGGAAGATATACAGGCGATCCTGCAGGCGGGTGAGTGGAAGCTTGAACAGCTGGATGAACCCCTGCAGCTCAAAGAAGCCGCCCGCAAGCTGAACCTCCATCCCAAGAAGATGAGTGAAGGCTTCAAAATGGTGTTCGGCGACAATTTCAGCCGGATGGTGATAGAGAAAAGAATGGCAAAAGCGAAGCACCTGCTGCGGAATACGCATATGTCCCTCGAAAGCATCGCCTTCGAGATCGGCTATTGCAACACCTCCGCCTTTATCCGCGCTTTCAAGCGGGAAACCGGCATCACGCCGGCCAACTACAGAAAATAAGCCCCGGAGTACATGTACCTCCGGGGCCTGGCAACCAATGTTACAGCTCCGTCTCCTGCGTGGTCACATTACCGGGCAGGTCATGCGCCTGAACGCTTACTTTTGCCCCTGTAATGTCTACGCTGTTGAGCGCAGTGTACGTCCACAGGTCGGTGCCGGATGCGCCGGCGACCGCCAGCCCTTCTTCCAGTATTTCACCGTCCGCATCGATGACCGATACACGTACGGATTGTACTTTGAAGTCGTCTGTCGCCAGTACGAGGATGGTACCGCCAGCAGATCCGTTGTAGTTACCGGTATCCACCGAAAGGATGACCGGGGCTCTGAAGAAATCTGCCGTTGCAGTGTTGTAAGCAGAGGTGCCTGCAGGCGATTTTGCCGCATAGGCTTCCTTCAAAGCGGGATTGGCAAGCACCGTTTTAGCATAACGGCAGGCTTCCAGGAATTTATTCCTGACTTCCAGCTGGCCTGTGGTAGGCGGGTATGCTTTTACGATCGGCGGCAAGCTGATCACCGTTTTACCGGCGCGCTGCCGGAATACGAGCTCATCGCCCAGGGCACCACTGGTGCCACGCATGATACTGTTTCTTGTCTGTTTCATTTTTCAAGAATTTAAGATTTAAAGAAAATTTGTTTGATCAACTTTAAGTACTTATCGTTAACAATACAAAGCTCGCACAGCCGCATCCAAAAGGATATGTAGCAGCGGAGAAAAAATATACCGCAGGGGAGAATTTTTAGCATCATGATATTATATTATCAGGACACACTGCCGTAACCTGAAGGCAAGGAGAAAGCAAGGAGAAGGCCGGAAGAGAGCAAGGAGAAAAGGGTTAAGATCATATCACAAGCCGTATCTTTACATCACCAAACAAAGCACCCATGGGAAAATTCTTCACCTCCATCGAACCCCACCACGCAGATTTCATCCGCCACCAGAAAATGTTCTTCGTGGCCACAGCTCCGTTAGCGCAAGAAGGCCACGTCAACCTCTCCCCCAAGGGGCTCGACAGCTTCCGCATACTCTCCCCATCCCGTGTAGCATATATGGACATCATCGGCAGCGGCAACGAAACCTCCGCCCACATCGAAGAGAACGGCCGCATCACCTTCATGTTTTGCGCGTTCGACGGGCCGCCGAATATCCTGCGCCTCTACGGGAAAGGGCATACGGTATTACCTGGAACGGAAGAATGGGAAGTATTAAGCAAGGATTTCACGCTCATGCCCTCCACCCGGCAAATCATCGTGGCGGACATTCACAAAGTACAAACCTCCTGCGGCTTCGGCGTACCACTCTACGAATACACAGGCGAGCGCGATCACGTACAGAAATGGGCAGAGAAGAAAGGCCCCGGCGGCCTCGAAACCTATAAAGCAGAAAAGAACCAGTTCAGTATAGACGGGCTGCCAACAGCGTTAAACAAACAATAAGGTCAATACGCCTTAAACATCGGCGTCCACTTGCTCCTCGGCTCAAAATGCCGCCACAGCAACGCCGATATCTTCCGGATCATCACCACCGCTTCATTATCCTCCTCCCAGCGCTGATCTTTAATATTTTTCGTTCCGACATAAAACACATAATCCCCATGCGGCGCATTCACCAGCAGCACCTCCGAACGGGATTCGTTCACCGACCCGCTTTTCGCGGCTACCTGCACGTCCGGCGGCAATTGTGAGATGCCGGTTTCATCGTAATATCCTTTCGTCATCAGCCGGTACATCCTTTCGCTCGCACCCGGACTGATCACCTCTCCCCGGAATATCTTCACTACGAGGCTTGACATTTCCCGCGGCGTGGTCATCCCCCAGCCGTAGATCTTCCAGATCTCCTCACGCCCCGGCGTACGCGAGTTCACGCGGGTGTGCTGCAAACCGTACTGCTCCATCAGCCTGTTGATCTGCTCCCCGCCGCCGGCGAGCGCCTGGTTCCAGAGCGAGGTGGTGTTGTCGCTGTAAGACATCATCAAATGCAGCAGCACGCTTAATTCCGTTTGAGCGCTGTCTTTGAAGAACTGCATGAGGCCGGAGCCGCCGTATTTGGCGGAATCGCGGTACACCAGGGGCTGGTGGTATTTCAGTTCCCCTTTTTCGATCTTGTCGAAAACGCCCACGAGGATGGGAACTTTCACAATGCTGGCGGTAGGAAAGATCGTGTCCGCATTCACGGCGGCGTACCGGCCGGTTTTCAGGTTCTGTACGTAAACGCCCGCGGTGCCATGGAAACCATCCACGATCTCCTGCAGTGCTTTTTGAAGTTTGCGGTCGGGTTTGCCGGTTTGTGAAAACGCAATGGCCGGGAGGAGTAACAATACGGCGAGTTTACTTATCATAGTGGGGAAGTGTAGCATACACCGAATATAAAAAAAGCCGGTGGATGGAACAATGGGGCTGAACAAAAATATTGTTCAGCCCTGTCGGAATATCCTCATCACTCCAATTCAAACCGCTGAAAAAATGCCCACAGCAAGTCATTCGCATTGATCACCTCCGACGGCGCATCGGCCCAACCCGCGGTACTCAGCGCCCCCGGCCACGCATGTCCCCCGTCCCGCGTCAGGTAATATTCCATCCGGTCCCCCCACTTCGTCAGCTTGTATTGCCCATCATCCCGCACCATCACCGGCGTTGCGCCGGATGCCAGCACATGCAAAACAGAATCCACCGGCGGAAAATAATACCCGCCGATCCCGATGCCTCCCTGCGGAGGCACCTTCGTGTCCAGCGCGGAATGCAGGTGCAGAACGGGCATGAGCCGGGAGGGATGGCAGTCCGCCGCCATCATGGTGCAGCTCACCGGCGCGATGGCGGCGATCTTTTCCGGCATCTCGCAGGCGAGGCGGTACGCCATCATCCCGCCGTTGGACATCCCCGTAACGTATACCCTTTTCGGATTAATGCGATAACGGGCCGTCAGCTGATCGATCAGCAGGCGGATGTATTGCACGTCGTCGATTTGATGTTCGGCGGCATAATCGCAGCAGTTGCCCGCGTTCCAGGTGCGAATGCCGAGCGGCCCGTCACTGCGGACGCCCTCGGGGTACGCCACGATGAATTTTGCAGCATTCGCTTTCTGCGTAAGGCCATACTGCCGGTCGAACTGCGCGGCGCTGCCGCCGGTGCCGTGGAGGCCCAGCACGAGGGCGTACCGGGAAGTATCCTCATAGTAACCGGCGGGGAGATACAGCAGGTAATGCCTCGTTCTGCCATCCACCGTTATCGTGGCCGAAATGCGGTGAGGCAACGCATCATCAATATCCTTACCGCAACCGGTAAAAAGCAACAGGCAAAACAGGAGCAGGTTAACAGCAGCGCCCGTCATTTTGATTTTCTTTTCTTCTTCATTTCCGATTTCATCTCCGACTGCATGGCCTGGTATTGCTTGTATTGCTCCTTGTCCAGCACTTCTTTCATCTGTTTGTCCTTTTTAGCCTGGATGTCTTTGAAGCGCCGGTATTTAGCCAGCTTTTTTTCGTTGGATGATTTTAAGGCGGATAACGCCTCCATGTAATCGGCGTTGATCGCGTCTACGCGGGTGGACTGCTCCTCGGTGAGATTGAGCTTTTCCCGGTATTCCGTCATTTTGGCCTTCAGGTCTTCGTTCGATTGTGACTGCGCGCGGGAAACGGCGGCGATGGTCATCAGGATGGCAAACATCATCATTCTTTTCATCTGTTGAAATTTTTTTAGTGGCCAGATGGAACCTCGCATAAGCATGCTCGGTTTCATGCTGAAATTTTTTCAGCAAGTAAAAGGAATCAGACAATAATGCCAGCGGCAAACGGGGTGAAACAGACAAACCGGCGGGCGAAACGATCTATTGAGAAGATGAAATATTCATCACCTTAAAAATGAACCCCACTCCATACACGTTCTCAATACTCACCACGCCCGATTTCCCAAGATGCTTCCGCAACCGCGACACAAACACGTCCAGGCTGCGCCCCAGGAAATAATCGTTATCGCCCCACAGCTGCACCAGTATCTCCTCGCGGCGCAGCACCTTGTTCTCGTGCCGGAACAGGAATTCCAGCAGCTCTGCTTCCCGCGGCGTCAGCATGCTTTCGTTTCCGCCGATGGTCAGCCGTAAGGAATCCTTATAAAACCGCACGTCGCCGCGTTCGATGTAGTTGCGGGGAGAAGAGGGTTCCACGGCGGTGAAGTTCCGCTTGATGATGTTGCGGATGCGCAGCACCAGTTCGTCGATGTCGAAAGGTTTGGTGATGTAGTCGTCCGCGCCGATCTTCAGTCCGTACAGCTTGTCCGAACGCTCGTTGCGCGCGGTGAGGAAAAGGAAAGGCATGTCCGGGCGGATCTGTACGATATGCTGCGCCAGCGTGAAGCCGTCCATGTCCGGCATGGAAACGTCCAGCAGCACGATGTGGTATTTGTCCAGATGCACGCGCACATGTTCCAGCGCCTGCGTGCTGTGCTGGAACCAGGTAACGTCAAAGTCGGAGATCTCGAGGTATTGCCTGATCACATTGCCGAGGTCGGCCTCGTCTTCCACTAATAATATACTCGCTTTCATAAAATCGGGATTGTAATGATGAACGCGCTGCCGGCTCCCGGCGTGCTTTCCACGCTGATCTTCCAGTTATGCGCGTCGATCGCCTGTTTCACATAATAAAGTCCGAGCCCCAGCCCTACAGATACCTGCGGCTCGCGGCGGTAGAACTTTTCAAATACCATCCGCTGTGTTTCCGCGTTCATGCCCACGCCATTGTCCGCGATGCGCAGGATGATGTTCTTTTTATCGTTATGGGTGGATACCTGTATTTCCTTGTAGGACTGGTCGTTGTATTTGATGGCGTTGTCCAGGATGTTGAGCAGGATGGTGGTGAACCAGAACTGGTCGGCCATCACTTCATCCTTCCCCGCGCCTTTTACCAGGCTGAGCTGCACATTGGTGCCGGTGAGCTTCAGGCGGTAGTCCAGCAGTATCTCGTCCAGCAGCGCATGCAGGGAATGCGTTTCCTTTTGCACGGTGACCTTGTTCAGGGTGGTGATGTCCAGCGTTTGCGCGATCAGTTTTTTGAGGCGCCCGGCCTGGCGGTTGATCACTTCGGTGAGGGGGGACACGTTGTCTGACGGCGATATGCGGCTTAACGTGCGGTTGGCGACGATGATGGCGGCCAGCGGCGTATGGAATTCGTGGGTGATGCTGTTGATGAAATCGGATTTCATTTCCGAGAGCTTCTTTTGCCGCAGCCAGTTCCGGAAGGTGATGTAGTAGATGATCACGACGGACAGGATGGAGAACAGCGCCAGGGAAAAGGCGGGCATCATCTGCCGGAGGATGGTGATAAAGCGGTTGGGCGTGTCCACATTCAGGCTGAAACCAAAGCGGTAGCTGTAGTTATTCGGGGCGCTGACGGTGAGCGCGGTGATCAGGTTCTGGTTGTTCACTTCTTCCAGCGTGCCGCCGATGCGGGAGGAAGGGCCGTCCGCTTTGCGGAAGTCGTACAGGTTGATGTATTGGTTGGAGTTGAAGCGGATGTCCAGCAGCAGGGCGCGGAGCGTGTATTGCAGGTCTCTTTCCAGGTGATGTTTCTTTTTGATGACTTCCAGCACGCTGTCCATCGTATTCGCTTTGCGCAGGGCGGCGAAGGCGGAATCGCAGACGCGCCGGCCCAGGGAGTCGAACTGCGCCTTGTCGGTAGTGTACAGCCGCTCCAGCTCGCCGATGTTGCGGTACACGTATTCGTCCAGGATCTTCGCCCCGCCGGGGAAGAGCTTGTCGTTACTGATATAACGCTGGTACTCCTGGTCCAGCACCGTCCTTTCCTCCACGGCGTAATGCTGGTTCTTCAGCTCGTACGTATTGTACAGCAGGAAAAACAGTACGGTGGACAGGATCAGGAAGCTGGTGACCGCTATCAGCTTATGTATAAGAATCGGTGAGCGCATATCCAGGTATGAAAAAGCCCCTCATTATCAGCAAATTATTTCAATTTAGCAAGCCCGTTTGAAATCCGTTAACAATGTATTTGAGGTGTGTTAACAGGAAATGTAAAGATGCGATATTATTTTTCGTTGTAAACAATTACAGACATGAGCAAGAAAATTTACAAAACCCTCCTGGTATCCTGCCTGCTGCTGGCGGTACTGGGCGTGCAGGCGCAGCGGAAAAACGGATGGCGGGATACGGAAACGGACGTGGTGTCAAAAGATTCCATCACCCGCGGGGAGTATACGCTGATCTTCGTGAACAAATCCGAAGGCTTCAGCACCGCCCTGAAAGAACGGATGATCGAAACGTTTTTTAAAGTCTACCCCGAGCAGGCGAAGATCTACAATCCCAATACGGCAAAAAAGGTGACGTTCATCATCAACCCGAAATACGACGGCGTAGCCGCTACAGCCGGCACTTATGTGCATTACAACCCGGCGTGGTTCGACAAACATCCCGGCGACATTGATGTAGTGACGCATGAAGTGATGCATATTATTCAGTCGTACCGCGGCGGCGAAGGCTGGATCACCGAAGGCATCGCGGATTATGTGCGCGCCACCATGGGGGTAGACAATGAAGGCGCCGGCTGGAGCCTTCCCGCTTTCAAACCGGAGCACAGCTACAGGAACGCCTACCGCGTAACGGCAAGGTTCTTCATCTGGCTGGAAAAGAATACAAAAAGCGGCATCATCGTGAAGCTGGACAGCGCCATGCGCAGCAAGACATATACAGATGAATTCTGGAAAGCGGAAACCGGTAAAACGGTGGACGAGCTGTGGGATGATTATGCGAAGAATCCGGTGATTTAAGGACTTTTATAACGGGAGAAGGAGTTGACTGAACATGCAGCCAACTCCTTTTTTATTTCGGGGCAACAAATATCTGCTTCAGCTGATCGATCAGCGCGCTGTTGCCGCTGACGCTGATGCTGCTTACCTTTTCCGCGATCTTTTCCACGTATTCCATCTCTTTCAGTTTAAAGAGCATGGGATTGTCTTCCATCATCTTCGCGGTGTTCAGCAGGCTCCTGGTGCTGGCGGTTTCTTCCCGGCGTGTGATCAGGTTGGCCTGTGCTTTCTTTTCCGCTATGAGCACCTGGTTCATGATATCTTTCATATCACCCGGCAGGATGATATCGCGGATACCGAAGTGCAGGAGCGCCACGCCCAGCTCGTCCGTACGGATCGCTTCCAGCACGGTTTTGCCGGCCATGTCTTTTTTCTCCAGCAATTCATCGAGCGTCAGCCCCGCTACGTATTCACGCAAGGCAAGCTGGCAGCACACGTAGAGCTGGCGCTCGTATTCCTTGTTCTGCAATAAGGCTTTCCGGATGTCCGTCACGCGGTACTGCGCCCAGGCGTTCAAGCGGATGGCCGCTTTATCTTTCGTCAGTATTTCCTGCCCGTTCAGTTCCATCTGCAGCTGACGCATGTCCACCTTGCCAACATGCACCGGCGTGTTGTTACGGAACCAGTGGTAGGTGCCGCTTTCCAGCATCTGCACATATTTTCCGTCCACGAAGAGCAGGGCCTGTTCGTAGTTCTCCACAATGTAGGAGCGTACGTACGGCGTCACCAGCGGGTGCTGCAGGGCGGCCTTGCCGATCTCCGCCGGGATGTGGATATCACTGGTATCCGCTTTCACGAAGGCGTATTCGGTGTGGCTTTTCCAGTAAGCGTAGCGGCCGGCGGTGAGCACTTTTTTCAGGAGGCCGTTCTCGTACTGCAACGCGATCTCCTTATCCTTCACCGTTAATACGATGAGCGCTTCCGCCAGAGCTTCGTCCTGCAGATAGATGTTGAGATCGTACGGCGGCCAGAAGGCTTCCCGTTTGTCGTACACCACCACTTCCTCGGAGAACCACAGCCAGTGGGCGCCCTCCGTCAGCATACGCTGGTATGCCTTGTTTTTGTAGACCAGCCCGACCTGGTAGGCGTAGATGTTTACACGTTTCATGGTAATAAGTTTTTAAGGTTAAAAAAAGCCGGCGATACTTCCATTCAATAAGCACGGAAGAAGGTTTCAGCGATGCGGCTCCTTGCCGGTTGCGCAACTCTTCAAGCGGCACGGGCGTCATTGCATTTACACCAGCCTGCAGGGCGGTTACCGAACATGCGGTAAGTGTCCCCGGCTTTTGGGCGCCATTTTTATAGAAGCGGCTACTTCTTCTGATGCACTACCATTATGCGTTCCTTTTTCAGAGGAGCAGGATTCGAACCTGCACGTTTTCTGTTGCTCTACCAACTGAGCTACCGGTGTTAGCCGGAAAGGAATCGAACCTTTGACACACAGAGATCTGTTGCTCTTCCAGCTGAGCTACCGGCGTTACCCGGAAACGAATCGAACGTTTGACACACAGATTACCTTTGCCGCAACAGCATACAGCGAGCTATTACTCCTGCACTGCGGGGCCATACAGAAACCCTCGCCTGGTTTGCTACAAAGCTCTTCGCTGATATTCCATCAGCATGGCGGATAAAGAAAGATTCGAACTTTCAACCTGCGCCTTAACAGGGCGCTGCTCTGCCGTTGAGCTATTTATCCGTGGTTGGCCCGGTGAGAATCGAACTCACAACTCCCGGTTTAAAAGACCGGTACTCTGACCAGTTGAGCTACGAACCAATATTGATGGCCTGGTGAGATTCGAACTCACGCATCCGGTTTCAGCGACCGGCGCTCTTGCCATTGAGCTACAGACCGATGTTACGATGGCTGGGCGGGATTCGAACCCGCATCTTCCATATTCGTAGTATGGAGCTTTATCCGGTTAAGCTACCAGCCATTTTGGGTGCTTTGGGGATTCGAACCCTCATCTTCCGGACCACAACCGGCCGTTCTGCCATTGAACTAAAAGCACCATCTTGTCGGCTTAACAGGATTCGAACCTGTAACCTGCTACGTATCAGGTAGCTGCGCTACCGTTGCGCTATAAGCCATAAAAAAACCCGGCCGTAAACGACCGGGCTCCTGCGCTGTTACATCATTCCAATTATGTACAGACAAGGAAAGGTCGTTCGGATCGATCAATATGCTGATCCATTCCGGTCCTGTTATTTTTTATCGTCAACAGTTTAAACATCATCCAAAAATTAAAAACCCCGCAATTGCTTGCGGGGCTTCCGTTATTTAAAAGGTTCCTTTTTATCCTTTCGCATAACATGCACCGCGATACCTGCAATCCGCTGAGGGATTGAAGCTGGCCGCTGGTTTAATATGTCGCAATGAGCGTTGCATGTTTATGATTTTTATTTTTAGCGATGCAAAGATGAAATTAAAATCTGAATAACAAAAGCTTTTTCATCCGAATAAACGTCATGAACACCGCTATCATCGCGGATCTCCAATGCAACAGCAATTTTCAGGATCAACCGTGTTTGTCATTTTACAACTGACGGTTATACAGTCGGGGAAATAAGAAACACCGTGTAACTGCTGTTTTTACAGCCGTTCGAATAGCTGTTAAAACTGATAGTTTTGTGACATAATAAGCTATCTTTTAACACATTCTTTATAATTTAAAAAGATAATATTTCTTACTTTTGTAACTCACAATATCATATCAGAAAAACCGTTTTTATAGGACATTGAAAATGTTGAGGATGAAATTACGTATTACAAAGAGAGCATACATACTACCATTCATAGCACTTACTTCCCTGTTCAGCCTGAAAGTTTCCTCCATCGGTAAAAAGAATACCGGTATGGTGGTGGCGGCGCCGGCAGTGGCGGTTTCGGCTGCGGCCATGCTGTATGAACAACTGTCGCTGGATTCACTGGGCCTTTCAAAAGAGGCGTACGAGTTCGCTTTACAGGGCCAGGAACAATTGGCGAAAGAAGGAAAGCTGCGCAATGAAAATATCCTTTCGATTGTTGACTTCAGCCTGCCTTCCACGAAGAAGCGCCTGTTCGTGATCGATATATCCAGCGGTCAGCTGCTGTTTAATTCTCTCGTTTCACACGGACGAAACTCCGGGAAGGAAATGGCGACCAGCTTTTCCAATTCCCCCGAAAGTTATAAGACCAGCCTCGGCTTTTACGTGACCGGCGGAACTTACAGGGGGAAGCACGGCTATTCCCTGCGCCTGGAAGGAGAAGAGAGCGGCATTAATGATAATGCGATGGAAAGGGCGATCGTAATGCATGCCGCCAGTTATGTGAACGAAGTGCTTGGCCGCAAACAGGGCTATATCGGGCGCAGCCTGGGTTGCCCCGCATTGCCGGTAAAGCTGCATAAAAAGATCATCAGCACCATTCAGAACGGCAGCTGCCTGTTCATGTACAGTCCGGATACATCTTACCTCACCCGCTCTAAATTGCTGCAACATACTGCATAACGGCATCATGCGGCCAGTTTGTCTTTTTAAGTAAATTGGCCGTATGAAACGAATCGCACTGCTGTTACTGCTTCCCGCATTTTTATTGTCCGCCCGGCAGGAGGATACCGCATTTATCCGCATCAACCAGCTGGGATATCTGCCCGCCGGCCTGAAAACGGCGGTGTGGGGCAGTCTGGACAATACCTCCATCACTTCTTTTTCGCTGATCGATTCAGCCTCCGGGAAAACGGTGTATACAGCGGAAGCGGGTAAAGCATTCGGTAGCTACGGCCCGTTCCGGCAATCCTTCCGGCTCGATTTTTCCGCCTACAAAACCCCCGGCACTTATTACCTCCGTGCCGGCAACGCGCAGTCGCCCGCATTCAGGATCGCGGGGGACGTGTATAACGGCGCGGCGGATTTCTGCCTTCGTTACCTGCGCCAGCAACGCTGCGGCTTCAACCCTTTCCTGAAAGATTCCTGCCATACCCGCGACGGATATACCCTGTACGGCCCTATGCCGGACAGTACCCATATCGACGCCGTTGGCGGATGGCACGATGCCAGCGACTACCTCCAGTATTCCACCACCTCCGCCAACACCGCTTATCACCTGCTGGCCGCGTACCGGGATTTTCCCGGTGTGTTCGGCGATCATCATGATGCCAACGGGCTCGCCGGTGGCAATAAAGTAGCGGATGTACTGGATGAGGCACGTTGGGGGCTGGACTGGCTGTTGAAAATGCATCCGAAGGAGGACTGGCTTTTCAACCAGATCGCGGACGACCGCGATCATCGCGGCATGCGCATTCCCGCGCTGGATTCTTTTTATGGGCGGGGATCTGAACGGCCGGTATACTTCTGCTCCGGTCAGCCGCAGGTGCAGGGCGTGAAATATAAAAAGATGAACCGTTCGGACGGTGTAGCATCTACCGCCGGGAAGTTCGCCAGCACATTCGCTTTGGGGTATTCCTTGCTGCGGGAGCAGGACGCCGTGTATGCGAACGAATTGCTGAAGCGCGCGGGATGGGCGTACAGGCTGGGCGTACAAAAGCCCGGCGTGCAGCAGACAGCCTCCGTATTATCCCCCTACATTTATGCGGAAGACAACTGGACGGACGACATGGAACTGGCCGCTGCGCAGCTTTACAGCGTCACACGTAAAAGCAGCTTTCTGCGGGACGGGCACCGCTATGCCGTGAAAGAACCTGTAACGCCCTGGCTCGGCGCGGACACGGCGAATCACTATCAGTGGTATCCTTTCATCAATATCGGTCATTACGAACTGGCGAAGCAATCAAAAGGAAAGCAGCGGCAGCAGTTGATACAGTACTATAAAACAGGCATCGGCAAAGTATGGGAGAAAGCAAAAGAGAACGCTTTTTACCGCGGAGTGCCGTTCATCTGGTGCAGTAATAACCTCACAACGGCTTTTGCGATACAATGTTACTGGTATCAGCAGCTGAGCGGCGATGCTGCCTATGCCGCGCTGGCACAGGCGAATGTGGACTGGCTGTTCGGTTGCAATCCCTGGGGCACCGGCATGGTGTTCGGCTTACCTGCATTTGGCGATACGCCGGTAGATCCGCATTCCGCGTTCACACATCTGAAAAATTACCCGATAGACGGCGGGCTGGTAGATGGGCCGGTGTATGGAAATATTTACCGGAACCTGATCGGCATACGCCTGGCGGAGCCGGATGAGTACGCGGCCTTTCAGAGCGGTCTTGTTGTGTATCACGATGATTACGGGGATTATAGCACCAATGAGCCTACGATGGATGGAACGGCGTCGCTGATCTATTTGTTGGCGTTGAAGGAAAATGAAGGAAATGGGAAATGAATATTTGCTGTGGCGCAGGTAGAAGGGGCTGGCGGCTCAATATCAGCGGTGCAAAAGCGATTGCAAAGAGGTGCGATATAGCTGGTCAGGGCAGCAGCACGAACAACAGTGGCAGTAAAGCGGTAGTCCGTTGCAGCCCATTCCGCAGCAGGCGCAGGGCTTTGCGCATATGTTGCTCCACGGTGTTCACA
The DNA here is from genome assembly GCF_007992715.1 of Chitinophaga cymbidii. Classification (GTDB taxonomy): domain Bacteria; phylum Bacteroidota; class Bacteroidia; order Chitinophagales; family Chitinophagaceae; genus Chitinophaga; species Chitinophaga cymbidii. Next base: position 1,555,108 of record NZ_BKAU01000001.1, on the reverse strand, counting down.
GAAATACCGGAGCGTTCCGCGATCTCTTTATTGCTCAGCTCTTCGGAGCGGCTCAGCAGAAATACCTGGCGGCATTTTTCGGGCAGCTGCTGAATGGCGTCGGCCATCTGGTGTTCCAGTTCTTTATGACGGAGGTAGGATTCCACATCATTATCGGCGGAGGGGGGCCGCGTTTCCTGGAACACTTCATACCGGTGATGGATCGCGAGGCGGTGCAGATAGTTTAGCACGCGGTTGCGCAGCGCGGTAAAGATGTATGCTTTAAAAGAAGTGTGAATGTCGAGCCGGTCTTTCCTTTCCAGCAATTCAAGAAAAACTTCCTGCACAAATTCACGGGCCGTTTCTTTCTCTCCTGTTTTTTCATATGCTTTTTTCAGGAGCATAACGGCATAACGCTTGTACAAGGCGTCAAATGCAGCCTGATCACCCTTCTTCCAGAATAAAAGGAGTTCAACGTCCGTATGGTGTGTGTAATGTGGAATAGACCTTGGTTATTTTGAGCAAGATAAATGTAAGAAATTTAAAGCGCTTCCAGTGCGGATTTCACAAAGAAAAATATTTTTTTAACAGGAGTAACGGTTTAGTTTTTATCATTTGTCCCTATATAATACCGATGTCTTAATTACCACTTATGAGCTTGTACGATGTAAAAGATTTATTGGAGAAATACAAATCCGGCACCTGTACCCCGGAGGAGTTGCAGGCGTTGGAAAGCTGGTATGAATCATGGCGGCATCCTGACGCGGAGGAAGTGGTATGGAAGCAAGATGAAGAGCTGGCGCAGGAACTGCTGGCTGATTTTTCAGATTACCGCCGCCGTAAAGAAGCATTGTTCCGCACGGGTTCTTCCCGGCAGACCTGGTGGCGCGCCGCCGCCGTGGTAGTGCCTATCCTGGGCATCGGCGCATTGCTCTGGCTGAGCCGGCCGGGCGTATCTGAACAGGCAAAACCCGTGCTGGCCGTGAGCCCGGATAATTCCGACGGGCGGCGTTTCATCCTGTTGCCGGACAGCAGCACCGTGGTATTGCAGAAAGGCAGCAGCCTCATCTATCCGGAAACATTCAAAGGCGATAAAAGGGAAGTGACGCTGACAGGGGAAGCTTATTTTGATATCTATCAGCAGCAAGACAAACCTTTTGTGATCCATTCCGGCAAGGTGATCACCACGGTGCTGGGAACCGCGTTCAATATTAAAGCGTACCCGGACCAGCCGTCTGTAACCGTTACGGTGAGGCGCGGTAAAGTGAAGATAGAAGAGGAAAGGAGCCGGAAACTGTTGGGCATCCTGCTGCCGGACCAGCAGATCGTATATAATAATAACGAAGTAGCGGAAACCCGCGCGGTGAAAGCAGCGGAAACAGTGGCCTGGGTGAAGCAGGGGCTGGATTTCATTTCCGTACCGTTTGAAGAGATCGCGCGCCAGGTGTCAGACCGCTACCAGGTAAAAATATCTTTCGCCAACCCTGCCCTGAAGAATTGCAGGATACGCGCCACATTTGAAGGAACAGAATCACTCGAGAAAGTTTTAATGATCCTGTGCACCGTAAGAGATGCTACTTATACGATCAACGGTGACGAAGTGATGATCAGCGGCGATGGATGCGCAGATGAACACTAGACATTTCGTAACGTTCGGTAACCAAAATCTTATACCATGACCTGGAAATTGCGACCGCCTTCCTAGAAATTAATGGACAATAAAAACCCCTCCGCACTGTGGTAGGTTCTGGAGGGGCTTAGCTTAAAATGTTAAACAGCCAGGACGGCTATTCTTCATCTTTTTAAACAATTGCAAATTATGCAAAAATCCGCGGTTTTTGCTAGTGGGCGGCTATTAAGCGCCCTGTCAACAGCAGTTTATTCCAAGCAAATGCGCTTTTTTATGAGATTGAGCCTCTCCACAATCATTTGCATGCTGGTAAGCTTCAACCTTTTATGGGCAGTTACCAGCAAAGGTCAGACGCTGGAGGAAAGAAAGATTACGATAGAGGTAGGCAATGTTACACTGGAAAAAGCATTGCTGCAAGTCGAAAAACTATCGGGCTTTCGTATTGCCTATGCTTCCGAAGAGGTGGAGCGGTATGGCCGTGTGTCACTTTACCTGGCAACCCGCAGCGTCAGTGCTACGCTGGATGCGTTATTGAAATCTACCAGCCTCACCTATAAGCTGACAGATAACACAATAATGATCCTCCGGCACGGAGAGACGCCGGGCGATGACGGTCCTCCACCGGCGCAGGCAGATACCAGCGTCACTTTGAGAGGGCGCGTAGTGGATGAAACAGGCGTTGCCATGCCGGGTGTTTCCGTGCGTCTGCAAGGCACCACAAGAGGCAGCTTCACGGATGCCAACGGCCAGTTCACTATCACCGGCAAGCCCGGGCAAACCGTGGTCTTCAGCTCCGTAGGCTCCATTCAGCAGGAACAAATACTAAGCAAAAATGCTACCCTGAACATCATACTCAAAACGGATAACCGGAAGCTGGACGATGTGGTAGTGGTGGGTTATGGCACCCAACGCAAGGCCAATCTCACCGGCGCCGTGTCTACTGTGGACATCGAAAAAACACTGCAATCACGCCCCATTTCGGACGTTGCCCGTGGCTTACAGGGAACTGTACCGGGCCTGACCATCACCACCGCCAGCGGCGACCTCGGCCGGAACCCCAGTATCCGCCTGAGAGGCATGGCGGGCTCGCTGAATACCGGCGCTGCCGGCGCTCAGCCGCTTATCCTGGTGGATAACGTGGAGATCCCTTCCCTGCAAATGGTAAACCCGCAGGACATTGAATCCATTTCCGTATTGAAAGATGCGGCTTCCACTTCTATTTATGGCACCCGTGCCGCCTGGGGCGTAGTGCTTATTACCACTAAATCAGGCCGGAAAGGGCAGCCAGCCAGCATCAACTATTCCAATAACTTCTCCTGGAGCCAGCCCACCACCATGCCCACCATTGCCGGCGCAGCCGAAGGCGCGGAAGCCATGTTCCTGGGAAAAATGCGCGTCGATCCCAATACCGCCTACTTTACCACGCTCGGCATGAGCTTCGACAGGGAGGGAATTGAGAAGATGCGTCAGTGGGAAAGAGATTATGGCGGCAAAGAGCTTGGCGACTCCATGGTCATGGGCCGGGATTTCGAGGTGCGGGACGGACGGCTTTACTTTTACCGCCCCTGGGACGTGGGAAAAATGTATATGAAGGATTGGACCCTGATGCAAAAGCATGACCTCGCCGTATCCGGCGGAGGCGAAAAAACGAATTACCACCTCGGCCTCGGATATCTTAACCAAAGCGGTGTCCTCCGGTTCAAAACCGATAAGTTCGACCGGTATAATGCTACGCTTTCTGTCAATTCCAGCGTGAACGACTGGATAGATGTTCGTGGCAAGATGATGCTGAGCCAATCTGTTTTCGAGACGCCCTATAGCTTTTCCAGTGCGCGCTTTGGCCCCTGGTACTATCTCTACCGCTGGCCCAAGATCTACCCCTACGGCACTTACCAGGGAAAACCTTTCCGCAGCGCCATCACAGAAGTACAGCAGGCGAACATGGAGCAGACCAAGTCCACATTCAGCCGGGTACAGGTAGGAACTACGCTCAAACCCTTCAAAGGCTTTACGGTGGATGTAGATTATACCTACTCCGGTACCAACACCCACCTGCGTTCACCGGGCGGCGGAACTGCCGGCATCAACTTCTGGGCAGCCCCTACACAATTGAACTATTTCGAGAACTACCAGTCTCCTACAGTGGACGCGATTACTTACCAGTCGTGGTGGAACGAATGGAACAATGGCCGCGCCTATGCTACTTACAGGTTTGATGTGAATGAAGATCATCACTTCAAGGCAATGGCCGGTATGGATGTAGACCTTTACCGCAACTGGGCGCACTCTTCTGAAAGGAGAACGCTGATAGACCAGAACCTGGCTGAAATTTCACTGGCGACCGGTGACCAATACGTATCGGGCGACCGGGGCCATTGGGCTACCAATGGTTATTTTGCCAGGCTCAACTATGACTACAAAAACAAATACCTGCTGGAAGTGAATGGCCGTTACGACGGTTCTTCGAAATTCCCGCGTGCCCAGCTCTATGATTTCTTCCCCTCTGTTTCCGCCGGTTATGTGCTCACCGAAGAAACCTTTATGGACTTCGCAAAACCGGTGCTGTCTTTCCTGAAACTGAGAGGTTCATACGGCTCCCTGGGAAACCAGAACGTTGGTCCCAATCGCTTTATTTCCGTGATGAGTTCCAGCAATTCCGGCTGGCTCATAGGAGAAGCCAATCAGCTCACCTTTTCCACGCCACAGCAGGTGTCCAAGTCGCTCACCTGGGAAACCGTATCCACAGTGGATTTCGGGGTAGATGCCCGGTTCTTTAATAATGCATTCGGCATTACTTTCGACTGGTATAAACGTACTACCAGTGACATGATCGGCGCGGGCCTGACGCTGCCCAGCTCATTTGGCGGCAACGTACCGGTGATGAATTTTGGAGAAATGCGTACGAAAGGATGGGAGCTGGCGCTCGATTACACGCATACATTTGACAATGGCCTGCGGATCAACGCACTGGCCACCTTGTCCGACTTCAACGAAAAGATCACCAAACTGGCCAGCGCCACCAGGATCATTACCAATAACTACGAAGGAAAAACGATTGGCGAGATATGGGGATACCAAACTGACCGCCTGTTCCAGGAAAGCGATTTCACAAAGAATGGCGACCGGTGGGAGCTGAAACCGGACATTCCCTCACAGACCATCCTGGCAGGTAATTCCGCATGGTTCTATTATACGCCGGGCGATGTGAAGTATGTGGACCGCAACGGAGACAGCACGCTTTCTCCCGGCTCCAACACGGTAGACGATCCGGGTGACCAGATGGTGATCGGGAACTCCACGCCCCGCTATCAGTATGGCATCCGCCTTGGCGCCGAATGGAAAGGATTTGACTTCAGCATCTTTATACAGGGTGTTGGCAAACGCGAGCTGTGGCCTTCCGGTCCCCTGTTCATTCCGGGCTTCGGGCAGGATTCATGGTACGATCATCACCAGGATTACTGGACGCCGACCAATACGGATGCGTTCTATCCGCAACCTACTTTCACCGGCCAGTCCAATAACATCCAGAACTTCTACCGCCAGAGCCGCTATCTGCTGAACATGGCTTATACCCGTGTAAAGAATATCTCGCTGGGGTATACCGTGCCGGGAAATCTGGCAAAACGCATTCACATGAAAGCGGCCCGTGTGTATGTGTCGGCTGAAAATCTGCTCACATTCGACAATTTATCGATCCCCCTGGACCCGGAAATTGACTATACAGTGGAACAGACCGATGCTTCAGCCTTTGGACGTACTTACCCTTACAGGAAAGAGATTTCCTTCGGCGTTCAACTCACTTTCTAATTCATAAAAAACGGATATTATGAAATCGAGCATATATATACTGGCGGCTTTTGTGGTATTGTTCAGTGCCTGTAAAAAGGAGTTCCTGGAACGTGGCCCGCTGGACCAGATGGAAGATGGCAACTACTGGACCAATGAAAAGAACGTACGAACGTTTGCATATGGATTTTATCCAATCTACTTCAATGGTTACGGTTCAGGCTGGACCTGGGGAGATTATTTCTACCAGGGGCAGTCGCTGAACGATGATTTCGCGCCTACCAGTCCCCCGCAATTCACCAAGGTAATCCCTCCCAGCGGAGGCGGCTGGTCGTTTACCAATGTACGGAAGGCGAATATTATGATCGACCGCGTCAGGAAGGTACCGGGCCTGGATGATGAGACCCGTAACCACTGGTCGGGAATTGCACGGTTCTTCAGGGGAATGGAATATTTCCGCCTCGTAAAAGATTTCGGTGATGTGCCTTTTTATAACCGGGAATTGCTCACCACCGACCAGGAAGAACTGTACAAACCCCGCGACCCGCGTGAGCTGGTAATGGACAGCGTGCTGGCCGACTTTGAATATGCCGCGGCAAATGTAAGGGCGTCTGACGGGGAAAAAGGGCTGAACGTAACCAAATGGGTGGTATTGGCCTATATGAGCAGGATATTTCTTTTTGAAGGGACCTGGCAAAAATACCATGAGCAGAACCAGGCAAAATCCACCGAATATCTCACGGCGGCAAAATGGGCTGCCAATGAAATAATAACGAACGGAGGCTACTCTTTTTCTCATACTTACCGCGAATCTTTCAACTCGCTGGACCTTTCCACCAATAAAGAAATGATCATGTACCGCCGTTATGCTACCGGCCTGCTGACGCATGCGCTGATGAGCTACGTGAACGGCGAGGGACAGACCGGCCCTAATAAGGACCTCATGGAATCCTATCTCTGTACGGATGGATTGCCCGTAGGTTTGTCCACCGCATATGCAGGTGACAAGACCAATGAGGAGGTACGCACGAACCGTGACCCGCGCTTGCTGGGCACTTTCAATCCGGAACTGCGCCCGCAGGGTTCTATCGGCCGTTACAACAAACTGGGCGTAAGCACCACCGGCTATGCCACCTGGAAATTCCTGAACGATGATCTGCGCGACAAGCCCGAAGGCCAGTCCAACGTAAATCCCATCCATGCGCCGGTGATCCGCTATGGAGAGGTGCTGGTAACTTATGCGGAGGCATGTGCGGAACTGGGAACGCTTACGCAGGCCGATCTCGATAAATCCATCAATGTATTACGCGCCCGCCCGAGCGGAGCAGATGCAAAACTCCCGCCACTGGAAGTGGTAGGCGGTCTGCCGGCAGTGAATGGCGTTACTTATGATGATCCGGAAAGGGACGCCACGGTATCCGCCATGATTTGGGAGATCCGCCGTGAGCGCCGCGTGGAGCTGACCATGGAAGGATACCGGCTGGATGATCTGCGCCGTTGGAAAAAACTGGCATATGTGGACATGGTGGCTAACCCGGATATCAACAGAGGCGCCTGGATCAACCGGGCAGAATGGCAAAAACCTGATCCTCCCGGTGGTTCCTGGCTTTCCGGTGTAACTCTCGAAGGCGGTGGCGATGAAGGATACATTATTCCCGCTCCAAGTGGTGCTACGCAACGGGTATTTACGGATGATAAAGTATATTTGAATCCGCTACCCCTCGATCAGATCAAGCTGTATAAAGACCAAGGCGTTGAGCTGATCCAGAACCCGGGGTGGACGCAATAATCTAAAATATTACGTATGCTGATAGCACTGGTCAATGCGGTATTTTTTACCGGCAAAGCGGAAATAACGGGAAAAGCGTTACTGATTGAAGACGGGATCATAAAAGGATGGACACCAGCCGTCAGCATACCTGAAGAAGCCCGCATCATCGACCAACAAGGCTGCAACATTTCACCCGGCCTGCTAGATCTGCAAATATACGGTGGAGGTGGTCTCCTGTTCGCGGACGACCCCTCCGCCGTTGCTTTGAATACCATCGCCGATGGTCTTGTACGCACCGGCACCACCGGCTTTCTCATCACCCTGGCCACCAACAGCCTGGAGGTATTCGAAAAAGCCATCGACGTAGTAAGGGATAACCCCCATCCCGCCGTATTGGGCCTTCATCTCGAAGGGCCGTACATCAACCCCGTCAAACGCGGCGCACATATCACGCAGTATATAAAAAAGCCGGAGCGAAAGGAAGTGGAAGTCCTCCTGCAACGCGCGAAAGGCGTTATAAAGATGATGACCGTAGCGCCGGAAATGTGCGACCCGGAGATCATCCGGCTGTTGCTGGATCATGGCGTGGTGGTGTCCGCGGGGCACAGCAACGCCACTTTTGAAGAAGCGGCCAAAGGGTTCGCGCTCGGCATACAGACTTCCACCCATCTTTTCAATGCCATGAGCCCCCTGCATCACCGCGACACCGGCCTGCCCGGCGCCGTATATCAATCCGCCACCGCCTGCGCCAGCATCATCCCCGATGGTATTCACGTGGATTTTGAAGCGCTGGATATCAGTAAAAAGATGATGGGCGAACGCCTCTTCCTGATCACCGACGCCGTGGAAGCGAGCAATGGCGCATACACCCATATAAAGCAAAAAGACCGTTACACCCTGCCTGACGGTACTTTATCCGGCTCCGCGATCACGCTGCTGCAAGGCATCCGCAATTGCGTGGAGAAAGTGGGAATACCCTTGCCGGAAGCCCTGCGCATGGCGTCTACTTACCCGGCCCGGCTGATGGGAATGCCGCAGCGGGAAGGGATCACACCGGGACAAAAAGCCAACCTCACTGTTTTTGACAGGGAATTTCGACCGGTGATGGTGTATGTGGAAGGAACATCTTATACGATATGAAAAGAGGATTTTTTAATCCCGCGTCACCAGGTAATTATAATCATTCAAAAGCGTTTCAAGGAAAAGCACCGGCTCCATGTCCGTTTCAATATGCAGCACCTCCTGCACGCGGGCAGCTATGCGGCTGGCCATCACGGCGTTTTTGGTGCGGTACGCATTGTCCAGCACCGCTTTGATCTTCCCGAGGTCCCGGTCGGACAGGCGGAGGACCTGCGAAAACTGCGGCACATAATTCTCCTGGTTGATCTCGCGGAAAATGGTATCGTCGATTGAGGCTTTCTGCTGGTTGCGCACCACGATGGTGCCGGCGGTAATATCGCCCAGCCGCTGGTTGTAAGGAGAGCGAAGTACGATCACCAGCGGAAGGATAGCCATGCCCAACGCCAGCAGGATGCCAATACCTGATTCTTCCTGCATGGCCGCGCCGAGCAATACGAAAGACAGCAGCGGCGATTCCACCAGCCGGAACATCCAGCGCAACAATATCTGACTGATGCCGGGCGTATTGCCCAGGATGCTCACCACCTTCAGCGACATCACCTTTTTCCCAAGGCTCTGCCCGCTCATGAGCATTTCAGAAATGAGATAATACAGGGATACCGGCAGCATCACGAAAATAAAAAACGGCATGTCCCCATCTCCCTCCACGCCAATGACCCTGTAGATCAGCCAGGACATCAGCGCGACATAGGCGATCCGTATCAGCAGATCGATCACATAGGCTGCCAGGCGGCGGCCGAAGTCGGCCACCTCGAACTCCAGGTCTATATTAAACGCAGTAGGGATTTTTATAATAGACATAAACAAATTTAAAATTTATTATATTTCCACTTCAGTATTTTTATCTCCGTTACCGCATGAGAGAATCGTCATTCATTAAAAGGAACCTGCAGCGCTGGAAGAAGATCCAGCAGGAACCCACGGAAGACCCCGATGAGATGGCGGAGCGGTTTACCGGCTTGCTGGACGATCTGGCGTATGCCAAAACCTTTTACGGCCACAGCAAGGTCACCCATTATATCAATGGCCTCGCCGGCGGCATCTTTCAGCGGATCTACCGCAATCATCAGGGAGAGCGGAACCGCCTCGGCAACTTCGTGGCGTACAAGCTGCCCCTGCTGATCCGCCGGCATCACCGCCTGTTCCTGTTCACCTTCTGCTACTTCCTGCTCTTCTGCATCATCGGCGCGTTTTCGGCGGCCAATGATGAAACCTTTGTGCGCGGCGTACTGGGTGATGGCTATGTGAACATGACGGAGCAGAACATCGAGAAAGGCGATCCCTTCGGCGTATATAAAAACCAGAACTCCTGGTCCATGTGGCTGCTGATCGCCTATAACAACATCCAGGTGAGCCTGCTTTGCTTTGTGATGGGCATTGCATTTTCCGCGGGCACTTTGTGGATATTGTTCCGGAACGGGATCATGCTTGGTTCTTTCCAGTATTTCTTTTTTTCGAAAGGGCTTGGCTGGTCTTCCGTACTGGTCATCTGGATACACGGCACTCTGGAAATATCGTCCATCATCATTGCCGGAACGGCCGGTATGATCATGGGCAACAGCCTCCTGTTCCCCGGCACGCACACGCGCAAGGAATCCCTCAAGCGCGGCGCCATGGAAGGGCTGCGGGTGATCGTGGCGCTGGTGCCGGTTTTCATTGTAGCGGCGTTCCTGGAAAGTTTCATCACCCGTCATACAGACATGCCCGTTGCACTGAGCATCAGCATTCTCGCGCTTTCCCTGGCGTTCATCATCTGGTATTTCGTGATCTATCCCATCCGGGTGCAGCGGAAAGGTTTCCGGCTGACGGCGGAAGGCAAACTGATAAAACCCCCGTCCCCATGAGCCCCCGGAAGATCATCACCCTCCTTTTCACAGGAATATGCATTGCGATGCACGTGCATGCGCAGGAAGAAGATTCCGCCATTATCACGCTGGACGACATCACCGCGGAAGAAGCAGCGGAAGAAGCAACTGAAGAAGCCACTGCCGCCGAAGAAGACACTACCACCGTGGAGATCCGCGACTTCAACGGCCAGACCCGCCAGGAGCGCTGGCTGAACGCGATGTGGGACAAACAGAAGCTCGGGGAATGGGATGAAATGGCCAACACCCGCCTCAGCATCCGCCGCGTACCTGCGGAAGCGATGGACGAGCTGCATAAAATGAAAGCCCTGCAATACGATCAGGAGGAAAAAGAAAAGAACCGCTCCGCCCTCATGCAGCGGATCGGCCTGTGGGTGCTGGCGCATTTCAGCGTGATCCGGAACACCTTCTACATACTGCTGGGCGCCCTGTTGCTGCTGACCATCGTGCTGTTCATCCGCAAAAGCGATATCTCCCTCTGGCCCCGCGCCCGGCGCAGCACAGCCGAAGAAACCGGAGAAGCAGCGGCAACCGGCCCGCAGAATTACGACACGCTGGCGCAAGCCGCCATTGCCGCGGAAGATTACCGCAGCGCCGTGAGGATGCGTTACCTGCAAGCCCTGCACATCCTGCAGATGAAAGCGCTGATCGTTCCGGGGAAAGACAAGACGAACATGGATTTCCTGCGCGAGCTGTCGGCCACAGCCTTTCACAAACCTTTCGCTAACCTGACAAGGCACTATGAATATATCTGGTACGGAAAAGTACCGCTGAATAACGGACAGTTCATGCAACTGGATGAACAATTTGCGGAGTTTAAAAAATCATTACGGAGTTGAGATGAGAACGGCGATCGTCATCATAATATCCCTGCTGCTGGTATTAATGATCAGCCTGCTGTTCATTGGCGGCAGCGCTGTGCAGCCGCAGATGAAAGACCGCCTCTCCCGCCGGCAGGCTACCTACAGCAGCCGGGATAAACAGCCGCTGGGCAGCTACGTGCCGTTCAGGGTGCTGGAACATTTTTTTCATGATACAAAGCCCCGCACCGTTACCCGTCCGTTCGCCTACAGCTACCGCAACGACGCCAACCTGAAAAAGCACGGCAACGTTTATTTCATTGTAGCGGGGGACTTATATACAACGGAACAGGACGTACTGGCCATGCGGAACTTTGTGTCCGCCGGCAACCGCCTGTTCGTGGCGGTGGAGCAAACGGATTCGCTGTTTGAATCGGCTTTCCGTTTTTCGATCAGGCGCCCCGGCCGGTTCTTTTATGATGATTCCCGCAAGGAAGCCGCCCAATCCTTCGTGAACAGCGAGTTTGCGCCGGATACGGCATTCACTTCCCAAGGGTTGCAGATGGTGAATTACCTGGACAGAACGCAACCCGCCAATACCACCATCCTCGGCAACAACGCCAGCCACGAACCGAACTTCTTCCGCATCCGAGTGGGCAAAGGCTACCTGTTCGTGCTGCTGAACCCGATGGCGTGGACGAATTATTTCCTGCTGAAAGACGATAACATCAAAGCGCTGGAAACGCAGCTGGCTTATCTGCCGGAGTACCCGGACAGGATATACTGGGACGAATATTACAAAGGGCTGCAAGGCCCGCAGCGTGGTGATTTTTCCAACTGGCAGGTGCTGCTGAAACATCCCGCCCTGCGCTGGGCGCTGTGGCTGGCGGTGCTGCTGCTGTTGCTGTACGTGCTGTTCGAAGGCAAGAGAAGGCAGCGCCTCATTCCGCCAAAACCTGTGCTGGCAAATGCTTCGCTGGACTTTGCGGAAACGCTGGGGCGGCTGTATTACCTGCATCACAATAACAGCAACCTGGCGCAGAAAATGGCGCAGCACCTGCTGGAACATATCCGTAACCGTTATTACCTGAACACCAGCCAGCTCAACGATGAATTTGTAACGGCGCTGTCCCGCAAATCCGGGCACCCGCATGACGAAATCAAAGCGTTGGTCGCGCAGACGCACTACCTGCGGGAAGCCGGCAGCGTAGCCGATCACGAGCTGCAACATTATTATAACAGTATCTATCAATTCTATTTAAAAGCGAGCTAATGGAAGTAAATACCTTTGAACCCCGCACAGACCTGACGCCCCTGCATGAAGCGATCGCGGCCATCAAGGCGGAGATCGGCAAAGTGATCGTAGGGCAGCACGAGATGGTGGACCTGCTCACGGCCGGCATCCTGGCGAACGGGCACATCCTGATAGAAGGCGTGCCGGGCGTGGCGAAGACACTGGCGGCAAAGCTGCTGGCGCAAACCATCGACGCAAAATTCTCCCGCATACAGTTCACGCCGGACCTCATGCCGGCGGACGTACTGGGCACTTCCATCTTCAACCCGCAAAGCAAAGCGTTCGAATACAGGAAAGGACCCATCTTCGGCAACATCATCCTGATAGACGAGATCAACCGTGCCCCCGCCAAAACGCAGGCCGCGCTGTTTGAAGTGATGGAAGAACGCCAGATCACCAGCGACGGCATCACCTACCCGCTGGAAGCGCCTTTCATGGTGATCGCCACACAGAACCCGATAGAGCAGGAAGGCACTTACCGCCTGCCGGAAGCGCAGCTGGACCGCTTCCTGTTCAAAATAGAAGTGAAGTATCCGGCCCTCGAAGAAGAGGTAGCCATTCTGCAGGCCGCCAATCTCCGCACCGGCCTGGAAGCGGTCACGGCGCAGGTGGCCAGGGTGGTGACGGGTGCCGCCATCCAGCAGCTGCAGGCGAAAGTGCGCAGCGTGCTGCTCGAAGAAAAGCTGCTGCAATACATCGCCACGCTGGTGAATGAAACGCGCATGAACCCGAGCATCTACCTCGGCGCATCGCCGCGTGCATCCATTGCCGTTATGAACTGCGCCAAAGCGATCGCCGTAATGAACAACCGCGATTTTGTGACGCCGGACGACGTGGTGTACGTGCTGCCGCATATTCTCCGCCACCGCATCATCCTTACGCCGGAGCGGGAAATGGAAGGCATCACGCCGGACGATATTATTTCAGAGATACTTAAAGCGGTGGAGGTACCGCGTTAATATGAAACCGCTCGCCGCCTTTTACCGTTCCCTTTTCTTTAACCTCCGGCTGTATCTCGCACTCGGCGGAGTGATCCTGCTTTTCATCCTGGCGTATTTTGTACCGGTGCTGCTGCAGGTGGCCGTGATCGCCGTGCTGGCGTTGCTGATCTTTTTGCTGCTGGATTTTTTGCAGCTGTACCTGCCGCGCCGCGCCATGCAGGTGACACGCGGGCTGGCGGAACGTTTCAGCAACGGAGATCAGAACAACATCAGTCTTTCGGTCAGAAATAATTACCGCTTTGCGGTGTGGATAGAGATCACGGACGAGTTGCCGTACCAGTTCCAGCAGCGGGATTTCCTGCTGAAGGGGTTCCTGCAGCAGGATGAGGAAAAGGTGTTTGACTACAAGCTGCGCCCCGTGGAAAGAGGGGAATATGCATTCGGCAGCACGCATGTTTTTGTGAAAGGCATGATAGGGCTGGTGAAACGCTGCTTTACGTTCGAACATCCCCGCACGGTGAAGGTCTACCCGTCTTTCGTGCAGTTGCGGCAATACGAGCTGATGTCTTTCAAGCACCAGCTGAACGAGATCGGCGTGCACCGCAAAAGAGTGCTGGGCCACAGCATGGAATTTGATCATATCAAGGAATATACGGTAGGGGACGATGTGCGCACCCTCAACTGGAAAGCCACGGCCCGCCGCGGGAACCTGATGGTGAACAACTTCATGGAAGAACGCTCGCAGCAGGTGTATTGCGTGATCGACAAAGGGCGCAATATGAAGATGCCTTTCAATGGATTGACGCTGCTGGATTATGCCGTCAATTCCACGCTGGTGTTCAGCAACGTGGCGCTGCACAAAGGAGATAAAGCGGGACTGGTAACATTCACCGGGCAGCAAACGGAGATACTGCCTGCGAGCAATAAAAAGGTGCAGCTCAACAAGATCCTCGACCTGCTGTACCATCAAACTACACAATGGATGGAAAGCGATTACGAGCGCCTCGGCGTGCAGCTCCGCACCGCGCTTACCCAACGTTCGCTGCTCATCCTCTTTACGAACTTCGAATCCGCTTCCGGCATGCAGCGCCAGCTTCCCTACCTGCGCCAGCTGGCGAAATATCATTTACTGCTGGTGGTATTCTTCGAGAATACGGAACTGAAAAAGCTGAACGAGCGCAAAGCGGAGGAAGTGGAAGATATTTACATCCAGGTGATCGCGCAGAAGTTTGCGCATGAAAAAAAGCAGATCGTGCGGGAGCTGTCCCACCACGGCATCATGTCCCTGCTCACTACGCCCGAGCAGCTGACGGTGGACGTAGTGAACAAATACCTGGAGCTGAAAGCCCGCATGCAGGCCTGATCTACCGCCTGCCGCGGCCTCCCCGCTCATCGCCGAAATCTTCTCTTCCTTCTTCATCAAATTCTTTCGGCCCTTTTTGTCCGAGCTTCGTGAACTTGCGGATGTTGTACGTGATGTTCAGGCTGAGATAGCGCACGTTCCGGCGCGCATTGGAATATTGTTCGTAGGCGTTGGTCAGCTCGTAGGAATTCCGCACGGACGAACCGAACAGGTTTTCCACGCTGAACGCGATGTTCATCTTCCGCTGGAAGAGGTTCACCTGTCCCTTTAACCCGCTGTGGAAACGCCCTTCCCTTCTGCCTTGCGCGTAGTAACGTGGGCCGTTATAACGTCCGTTCACAGAAACAGAGAACACGCGGATGCGGTAAGCGGCCCATACGGTCAGGTGCGAGGTAACGCCTTCCACATGCGCGAACTGCTCGCTCACGGCGTCTTTCCCGTCTTCCCCGCCGTCCGTAATGGTGTTGTAATAACGCAGGCCGCCGCTGATGTTGGCGTTGAAGGCGCCTTTGTTATTCTGCAGGGCTTTGAAGAGATGCGAGTTCAGGGTGATGTAGGCATTGCGGTCTTTCCGGCTGGCGAGGTTCACCCAGGTAGAAGTGGTGTAGATGGTATTGCCCACCTGCTCCACCGAGGTATACCGGGAGATGATGTCGCCCGCATCCTGCATTTCCAGGCCGGCTTTCAGCTGGTGGCTCTTGTACTGAATAAGGTATTCCAGGCGGTAATCTTTCGTGAAGGCCGGGCGCAGGTTGGGATTACCCATGCGGATGTTCAGCGTATCCGCTGTGTTGATGAACGGGTTCAGCTGATCCGGGTTGGGCCGGTCGATATTGCGGTTGAAGGTGAAGGTCAGCTGCTGGTCCTTGTAGTCGTACTGCAAATTGATGCCCGGTGAGAAGTTGGTGTATTTGAACGGCACGCGGCTTCTCATGGAATCCAGCACCGCCATCTGGTTGAAGAACTGGATGCCGGGGTTGAAGCGGACGTTGACCATATGGTCTTTCAGCGGGCTGTAGTTCATGCCCATGGACGTGCGGATCTCATACGTTTCGTTGTTGAAACGGTTGCCGGCATAATCTTCTTCCGACTGCGCGCCCACGTAGCCGAGGCGGCTGGTAAAGTTATATCCCAGTTCCCTGCTGCGCTTGCCGAAGGAGGCATTCACCGCGTAGTTCTGGTTGAAGTTGGTGTAGTTGGTAGAAAGCCGCGGTGCGAACAGCAGCTCCTCGTCGTTCACGTTCTTGCGGTTGGCGAGCGCCTCGTTGTGGCCGCCGTTCATTTCGATGGATGTGCTCAGGTTATAATACTTGCTGCCTTCCAGCACATTCCGGAACTGGAAGTTGGAGCGCATGTTCCAGTTGCCGTTGCGGCGGTTGGTGCGTTGCAGGGAAGTATCTTCCGTCATCAGGTAGAAATAATCATTATTCCCATATCCGTTCCCGTTACTCTTCACAAAGTTGAACCCTGCTTCCAGCTTTTTGCCGGGCACATCGTATTCCTTCATGTAGTTCCAGTCCGTCACCGCGCGGTAGCCGTTGCGGCGGTTTTTGTTTTCCTGGTTGATGGTGCGGGTGGGCTTTTGGGCGTAGTCGCTGAAGATGCTGTTGTTCTCGCCGTCGCTGCCGTCGCCCGTCCACCCCAGTGTTACGGAGCCGCGGAGCTTTTCTTTTTCGGTGATCTTCAGCTCGTAGCGGCCGTTGAGGTTGTGATTGAAGTTATAGTTGGTGCGGAAGTTCTTTTGTTCGAGATAGGAGGTATCTGCTCCGGCGGTTTGCGGGAAATAGGTGCGGGAGAGATAGCTGCTGTCTGAATTATATTCGCCGTTGTTGAAATACGTTACCTGGAAGGGGGCGAGGTTGAGGTTGTAGCGCATTTTGCCGCGGAGGTTGCGGCGGGTGTCTACCCCGGCGGTAAACGCTGCGGAATAACCGCGGAACTGTATCTTGCGGGTGACGATGTTGATGTAGCGGATGTTGGTTCGTCCTTCCACGAGGGCCTGTTCCGCTTCCACGGGGTCCGGCGGCGCTTTCAGCACTTCTATCCTTTCGATCATGAAGGAGGGAAGATTTTGCAGATAGCTGTTGTAATCCATGCCGGTCGTGGATATCGGCCGGTCATCCACATAAAATTTCACCTGGTCCTTTCCTTCCATCGTTACATTATTTTCCGCATCGATGGTAATGCCCGGCACATATTCCAGCAGTTCCATACCGGTACCGCCCGGCAGGAAGTTCTCGTCCGGTGAGAACACAATGCTGTCCTTGTTCATAGTGAACATCTGCTTCTGGCCGGTGATGGTCACTTCCTTGAGCGTGCGCGCGCCGCTTTGCATCATCACGGTGCCGAGGTCCCACAGCGGTCTTTCACTGCTTGGTTTTATCTTGGTATAATAGGGAGAAAAGCCCATGGTGGCTATTCTGATGATATAACTGCCGTAAGGGATGGGTTTGAGCACAAAAGCGCCTTTCTCATCGGCGGCAACACCGTTGATAATTGTTGAATCATCTTCATTTAACAGCGCAATGGTGGCAAAGGGCACTGGTTCCTTGTTGGATGCCTGCAATACCTTCCCGGTGACAGTACCCGTTTCGGTATCCTTGTTGGAAGGGGGTTCCTGTGCCTTTGCGAAAAGTGATAACATACATCCCAGCAGTATCAAAAGGCTGCTGACGGGCTTAATTCTCATCTAATGTTATTAGGTTGAACGTCCGAAAATTACTACCCGTAGCGCAGTTAACCGTAATATTTACACCTATGCGTGATAAACGGGATAAATGGTAGGGCAGATTACTGGTATATGTGACGCCAAAAAAAGGCCGGAGTCTGCGCAAATAGGAGGAGCGGGCATATATTGGTATGTATGGTCAGGATCAGGCGCAAAAAAGCCGGTCACAACAGCAACCGGCTTTTTCATGTATTGATGGCAAGTCAAGTAATGTTTGCGGCGGTGCCGCGTTCGTATCAGGGTGCGAGATAGCCGCCGTCTACCGGATAGTAAGCGCCCGTTACAAAAGAAGCCTTGTCGGAGCTTAGCCAGATCACCAGCTCTGCTACTTCCTCGGAGGTGCCCAGCCGCCCGATGGGGTGTTTGGACACCAGCCCTTCTTTCGTTTTGGCATCGGCCTGGCTCAGCAAGGGCGTATCAATGAAACCAGGCCCCACGGCGTTTACGCGGACGCCTTTGGCGGAATATTCAATGCCGGCATTCTGCGTTAATCCCACCACGCCATGTTTGGCGGCTACATACCCGGCGGAATAGGCAAAGCCTACCTGGCCCAGTATGGAGGCCATGTTCACAATGGCGCCGCCGTCATTTTGCAGCATGGCGGGTATCTGGTATTTCATACAATAGAATACGCTGCTGAGGTTCACGGCGATCACTTTATTGAAACCTTCCACGCTCATGTCCGCCAGCATATTCTGCTCCCCGCCGATGCCGGCGTTGTTGCAGGCATAGTCCAGCCGGCCATATGCCCGGAGGGTTTCTTCGACAAGCTTCGCGCAGGCTTCCGCCTGGCTGACATCGCATTTTACGAAGCGCGCCTCGCCGCCGCCCTTTTTGATCGCGTCCACGACTGCGTTCCCGCCCTTTTCATTCAGGTCGGCAACGATCACCTTTGCGCCGTAAGCCGCATAGAGCTTTGCGGTGGCTTCACCGATCCCGGAGCCTGCTCCGGTCACCAGTGCTACTTTTCCTGCAAATGATGGTTCCATATGGTGGGTTTTGAACAAATTTACGAAGGAGCCTTGTTATAGAAATCCTAATATTACACGTTCGTGTTATATTCCTCCAAAATGGCCGGATAAGACCGTGACGGATAATAAATTAGAAATTTTTCTGTTATAGTAACAGCAGATTCCTATGTACCTAACGTATAAGCATATACTTCTGTTCACTGCCATCGTTATGACACATTTGTTTGCGCGTTCGCAGAACCTTGTTGCCAACCCCGGCTTCGAGGATGTGAATATCTGTGTGGAGTTCCGGGCGCCCTGCACGCCTTCGGCCTGGGAGAGCGTAGCGCCGGAAACAAAGAAGCTGGAATATCTTTACCATACATATGCCACCGGCGGGAATAACCTCATCCGGCTGACGGCCGCCTCTCCTTTCCCCGTCAGGAATTACGCGCAGACGCAATTGCTTTGCCCGCTGGAAAAAGGGCGGCAATACCGCGTAACGCTGCTGGCGGCGGCAGAGGAACAGGATGAACAGGTAGTGCCGGAGATCGATGTGCGTTTTGATACGGGGTGGACCTACCGGATACAGCCGGTGTCGCTTTCCGGCCTTCAACCCACGCTTCGCACAGGAGAAAAGGATGTGGTGAAGAAGATCCCCGGCCGCAAAACCTTCTATCTCCTGCAACAGGACTTCACCGCCAAAGATACGTTTACGCACGTGGTGCTCGGCTGCTTCCGCGAATCCCGGAACCGTTATGACATCGGGTATCTGCTGATCGACAGCATCAGCATCGCGCCCGTGGGCAATGCCGGGCCGCTCTGCGCCAACGCCGTCAATGTCAGGCAAAAACTCTACGCGCAGCACTACCGCCATACGCTTCCGGACAGGTACTACCATGCCCTGCAAACCCAGGTGGCTAAAAAGCGGGCGGAGCAAATGGACTGCTTCACCATCACCGTAAAAGACGAAACGATTTTCACAGCGGCGGGCCGCGCGCGTGAGCCGGAAGCCGCCGCCAGGCTGGATTCGGTGATCCGGCAATATGATGGGGAGATGACGATGAGAATCCGTATAACCGGCCATGCCTACGTGGATGGCACCACCCGTTACAACCAGGTGGTGTCGGCGGACAAGGCGCGCCGTGTGGCGGAGGTTCTTGTATACAAACACGGCTTCAGCTATGATGATATCGTTCATTCCGGGAAAGGCAAGCTGGCGCCGCGGCACGATCCCACTACGCCGGAAGGCCGCGAACAGAACAATTTCGTGGACCTTGAATTCTGCGTACCGAAGCTGGCGATCGTCCCGGAAGCAACGCCCCCGCCGCCAGATACCCTCGTCATCCCCGACGTGCTCTTCAAATTCAACAGCGACGAGCTGAACACAAACCTGTATGGCGCGCTGGACAGCCTCGTGGCAAAGATCCCCCGGGGCGAGAACGTGCGGTTGCAGCTGCTCGGGCACACGGACAATGTGGGCGCCGACGATTACAATCTCGATCTTTCCCACCGCCGCGCAAAGGCCGTGGCGGACTATCTGCGGCAAAAAGGACTGGAGCAGTACATCCGGCATGTGTCCGGCGCGGGAGAAAGCAGGCCGGTGGCAACGAACGATACGCCGGAAGGAAGAAAGCAGAACCGGCGGGTGGAGATCATCATTTATAAAAGTGCGGACTAGCAGGCAAGCAAAAATAGGAAGGCCGGCCAACGGGTTGTTGCACCGGCCTTCCCCTACGGGTCTTCCGTACGGGAAAATGTTATTTTTTCAGGTATGAGCGCAGCATCCAGGCCATTTTTTCATGCTGGCGCAGGAGGCCGGTCACGAAGTCGCTCGTGCCGAGGTCTTTGTGTTTGTCCGCGAACTCGGTGATCAGTGTGCGGAGGCTGCGGATGATCGTTTCATGATCTTCCACCAGGTTTTTGATCTGCTCCGGCTGGTCGTTCGTATACTCCGGCTCCGTCAGCTGCGTGAGCTTCAGGAAATCCACCAGGCGCCCGGTGCTGTAGTGGCCGATCATACGGATGCGCTCCGCTACTTCATCAATGATCTCCGCCAGCTCGTCATATTGCTTTTCGTAAAAAAGATGCATCTCCGAGAAATTATCCCCCTCCACATTCCAGTGGTAGTTGCGGGTCTTGGTATAAAGAACCTGTTCATCCGCCAGTAAAACCTGCAGCTTTTCCGCTACGGCCTGCAGATGGTTGTCCGGAATGCCAATGTTTGCTTTCATGTTATAATGTTTTATTGTTTACGTCCTATAATTCTATCAATGCATATACCTTGTCGTTCAGATAAGGGCCGCCCGGATGGCGCGCGGTATAGTCCAGGTTGATCCAGTATTCGCCCTTCATCTCATGATAATATAACTCTTTTACGGGAGGATTGTTGAATAACGTTACGATCGCCTGCTTGATCATCTCGAATTCCTGCTCGTTGCCGCAGTACAGTTCCGGGTAAGCATGCCCGCGGATGAGCACAATGCGCGTGCGCGCGCCGATGGACTGCAGGCAGGAGGTGACGAGGAGGGAGTGATCATCGCAATCGCCGCCCAGGCCGTTGCGGATGGTTTCCATCGGTGTGGCGAAGTACTCGTCCCGCTGGCTGTCATTCACATATTTGAAATTCTCACGCATGTAGCGGTAAAGGGAAAGATACCGTACGATCTTTCCGTATTTCGGCCAGTACTCATCATAGTAATCCAGCGAATGTTGTACGGAGAAATTGCGGACGGTGGAATCCTTGAAATTGATCTTTTCCCGGATGCCGCGCACGGTTTTATCCACGTAACTCTCTACGCGCCTGGGATAGAAGCTGAGGATATCCAGCTGTTTTTTATCGCGCGTGCCCCAGTTGCCCTGCACCATCCCCTTGTAATCGTTCAGCACATTGGAAAATGAATAGCGGCCGCTCCAGGAATTGAATATCATAATGCCCGCCACCAGTACAAAAGCCGGGATGATCAGCGGTTTAAAAAGCCATAACAGCAGGCGGGTAAAGAGAAAAGCGATGAGAATGGACAGGATCAGATCGATATGCCAGTCCCGCACCTGTATGGTAGGCAGGTACCGGTTAATGTACGGCGCCAGCGGAAGGATGGTCAACAGGCTTAGCAGGTTCAGCAAAAAATGCTGTAGGGTTGTGTATTTACTCTGATCAATGGCCATTGCGGAGAATAGTACCGCAAAATTATGCCAAATATGCGGTACGGAACATGAAATATGTCAGGCGCCGTACCGCCGGTGTGGCTATAGCTGTACAAGACGGGGAATCACCTGTTTGAAGGAGGTGCCTTCACAAATGATGATGATATTCCGTTTCGCATCATTTTTCTGTTTGTCCATTTGCAGATGCTGGTAAATGCGGTTGAGCACGCCGTAATTCAGCAGTGCGAATATTTTGAATTCCAGCCGCTGTACGATGTCCATCGCGGATTCCGCGGCGCGGATGGCTTTGTTGAATTCCTTTTCCCGGTACCATATCTCCGCGGCAATGATCTTCTGCAAGGCTTCCAGGTGGCGGCCGTTGAAGAAGTCGGTGGAGTAATGCCGCAGTACCCGTTCAATATGCGCGCAGATCCTTTTGGCGGAGGCCATGTCATTCACGCCCAGGTGCGCCTGCGCCTTCCAGCATAGCAGCATGAGGCGGAAAGGGTCTGTGCGGTTGAAAAGGATGGATGGATGTTCGCTGAAAAGCCGTTCGGAAAACCCGATCATCTGCTGATGATCGCCCATCAGCAAAAAGGCGAAGCAGATCGCGCGGTAAACGGTCTCGTCGCCCACGGAGAAGTTCTTTTTGGCGGGAATGCTCCAGTGGCGCGCGTAATGGTAGATCTTGTCCCGCATCTCTTCATTGATGGCGCCGAACTTCAGGTATTCGTAGATGAAGAAAAAAGCGTCATACGGCGTGATCCACATTTCCTTGAGCGTTTCGTTGCCGGCACAGAGCTTTTTGATGCCGGTCAGCTCTATCTCGCTCTGTTCCGCGTCCAGCCGCATCATGGCCATGGTAAAGAGGTTGGAGCGGATCTTCAGTTTGTCTTCCGTAGATTCCGCGAGGCCCAGCAGCGTATTGAGCAGCTTCTGCTTTTTAAAGTGGATGAAGTCGTCGTTGATAAAAGTGCTGATCGGCCTTTTCCTGAAATAGCCGTGTGGAAAGATCTGCTGCAGCTGTTCCTGCTTGCCGCTCTGCTGATAGTGCAGCACAAGGTATTCCAGCAGGTGCGCCTTTTCAATCGTGGCGAGCGGCAGGGTGAAGATGCGCTGTATGCTCTCTATCTGCTCGTGCATGATGGCAAAGCGCAGCATCCACTTTACGACGGACATGCGGAATCTCGACTGCTGGAAGTATTCCATAACATCGCGGAGCATGGCTTCCGTTATCGTTTCGCCGTGCTTTTCAATGAAATGCATGGCGGTAAAATATTCCAGGAGGAAGTTATGCGCGAAGCGCACTTTCACATTGAACATGATCTCCTGGCTGTAGTTTTCTTCCACCAGGATGTTGTCCGCGATCAGTTCCTTGTATGCGGGGAACAGCTCCGGGTTCTGTTTCAGCAGCGCGCTTTTGTCCGTCCGCAGCCCGTTCTTGCCCATGTCCAGCAGCTGCAGCATTTTTTCAATGATGCGGATCTTGAAGGTATTGGTGGAGGAATTGAAGACGCGGTGCTGGATGAAACGGGAGATGATCTCTACCAGGCTGAGATTTTCGTCTACGAACGATTGTCCCGTTGAATGATTGAACTGGCAAAAAAGCTGCAGGTAGTAGGGATGGCGGAGCTTCTGCAGGAAGCTGTCCGAAAAGGAGCGGATGGCGGACGGCGCGAAATCGAAACTCTGCAATACATCTTTCACTTCCCGTTCCGAGAGCAAGGGGATGTTGGTATTGGTGTCTTCATCCATCTCCGGGCCCAGGTACCAGTATTTACGGAAGGCGGGGTATTGCAGTGATTGCTGGAACATCTCCGCCCAGGTGCTGGACCGGATGGAGAGGATCACTTTCACCCAGGGATGGAGGTCGTTGGAGTAGACGAAGTCTTCCAGTTTGTTGTAGAGTATTTTCAGCTTGTCGGCGCCCATGGTGATCTCGTCGAACCCGTCGATGATCAGTACCAGCCGGCCGCCTTTCTGGTCCGGATGCGCGCTGAAATATTCGCGGAAATTTTCGCCGTTGCCGAGGCTCAGCTGGTTGTCCAGCCAGGTGGACAGCGAGAAGCCTTTGAGCAGGAGGCTTCCGGCGGCGTGTGCGTTGATGAACCAGCAGATATCTTCCGGGTGCAGCGCGTTCCTGCCGAACCAGTTGTGTTCCGCGGCGTGAACGAGCGCGATGGACTTGCCCCATCCCGCGGGCGCGATCAGCACGGTGGCGGCGTAGTCGCTTTCAAGAAACCGTTCGATGTGTGAAAGGCAGTACTGCCGCGGTGCGGTCTGCGGAAAAGGGATGCCGCTGCGGTTCTTCAGCGTGAGCATCGTGTAGTGGGATACGGCGGCGGCTTTCTTTTTTATATCGCCCCATTTGGAATGATCTGTGGGGCGCAGCCGGGTATTCCTTTGCTGATGGTGTTCCTGAAAGTCTTCCCAATCCCTGAACCTGCAATACTGGGCAAGTGTGTTCAGGGTGTAGCGGGAAAAGCTGTGTTGCGTAACGGCCAGGCCGAATACACGTTTGAGTGTGGTCTCACTAACAAGTTTGCCGGTCAGCTTCAGAATGGACTGTGCGAGGTGTTTGCATTGATTTGGTTGAATATGATCCACACCAAATTTTCTTAACACTTCCTGCTGAAGCGTAATGATATAATCGTAGGACAGGTCGATCATATGAAATTGTATTGAATGGGTTAGGGGGCTTGGGTATCAGGTATAAATGACATACGTACGTAGTAAAATGAACATTCGGATTTACATGATTTAAAATGAACAAAATGAACAGACATTATTCAGTTGAACATAAATGCATTAGCTGTTCTTTATCAAGAGATTAAGGGAGGAGTATAGGCCATAAATGTTTTTTGTATTAGAAGTTGGTGTATACGATTAGGATGCCTAACCATTCTTGGGAGGTGAATGCGTTTAAAGATAGTATAAAGTTTTGACATACAATTGACAATGAGGAAAACCAATATTTTTTTCAAAGGAAGTACAAATATGTAAGGATTTTGTTCTCGCGGAGCCAAAATGAACAAAATGAACAGGATTTCCAAAAAATGAACAGGCTGGCAAGTGTGCGAATAATGAACAGGAATGGCACATCGTTTCCCCGCTTCCGCAGCATACTTTCGTACAGTCGTTAATGCAATAACCATTCCTGTAACTAAGAAAGTATCCTATCAAAAACGTATGGAACCGAATCAGCAGATCTGAATTTTGACAGATAACCTTTCTTCAAAACTATACCCTGATGTAACGAGAATCAGTTCAACCACAAAACCATGTCCACTCATGTAAGGGCATGCGCTTTCAATGATCTATTTCGCAAAAACAACTTTCATACATAACCCAAACAATTGTATATGAGTCTGAATGTTACTCCTAAGAGTGTCTTGCGCGCTTTTATTATGCTGATCGTTGCCCTGCTACCCGCAGGACCCGCCGCGGAAGCATTTGCCGCAAGCCATATGCAGTATTGGTGGTACCCCGGCGAGCATACCGAAGCCCCCGCCGCCGCTGATTGGTACGGACAATCACCACTGCTGACAAAGAAAACGCTTGTAACGTACACGGCCACACGCAGTTTCTTTGCTGCGGGGCCTATTTTCAGTACCGGCACAAGCCATACCAACATCATCCCCCTTTGTCTCGGCTGCGCCGTAGACACGGCCGGCGCCTCCCATGACGGGAATATCGCCACCGCGGCCCGTGTGAGGATCGGCCTTGGCGTGCTCGGCAGGGCAGGCCAGCGCATCGTTTTCCCCGGTACATATGAAGCCGGCGACAGCATTGTGCTGGACTTTGAAGTGCCCGGCGCCGCGCTCAGCCTTGAAGTGCTGGGCGGCATACGGGTGCAGACCTTCAATGGCTCCGCGCCGGCTGCCGTTACTTCCGTCAACCTCAACAGCCAGCTCGTCCGCCTTCAGCTGCTCGGCCTCGGCGGATCTACAAAGAGAAGGGCCATCATTCCCGCAACCGGCACATTCGACCGGGTGGAGATCACTTTTGACGCTTCACTCAACCTGCTGAGCGGACTGAACATATATGAAGTAACCGCGGTAGTGCCGGTTACTGTAACTCCTTCCGCCAATCCCGTTATTTCTCCCGCAGGAAGCGCGGCCTCCCTCACCGCTTCGCACCGCCTGGGCGCCACTACCTATAACTGGTACGATGCGCCATCAGGCGGCAACCTGCTTGGCAGCAGCAGCACCTTTACCACGCCCGTGCTGAACCGCGGCGTGCATCAATACTGGGTGGAAGCCACCACGCCTGACGGCAAGACCAGCTTTATCCGCACTGCGGTGAACGTAGACGTGGGCGGCGGTCCCGGCCCCTTGTGGACGTATGGTGACCAGCAGGAAAGCCCGCTGATCAACGGCGTATGCGTAGGCTGCACCGTTACCGATCCGGAAAACGCTGTGGACGCCAACCCCAATACCGCTTCCCAGCTGAATACACTGGTGGGCGCACTCGGCGGCGTTTCCCAGCTGATCCATTTCCCCGGGACCTATGAGGCGGGCGACAGCATCGCGGTGGACCTGGAGCTTCCCGATCAGTTGATCGGCGCACAGTTGCTTGGCGGCATTACCCTGCAATCCTATAATGGCAATACGCCCAATGGTGACCCGATTGCGCTCGACAGCTCGCTCGTGCGGCTGGAATTGCTGGGCGTCAGCACAGGGAACACCGGCAGATTTCGTGTAACCATTCCTGTTAACAGTACGTTCGACGGTGTAAGCATCGGCACTTCCGCCGTGCTTGCCGGTCTGTCAGGACTCCGCATATACGAAGCAGCCGCATTCATGCCTGTAACGGTTACTCCTCCCGCATCCACCGTACCTTCCGGCGGCACTGCCACCATGGAAGCCAGCGTCAGGGCTCCCGGCGCTACCTTCACCTGGTACGATGCGCCCATCGGCGGCACCCCGCTGGCTACGACCGCCGGCTTTACAACGCCTCCCATGACCCGGAGCAAAACATATTACGCGGAAGCCGCCACGCCAGACGGATTGACGAGCTTCCACCGCACTGCGGCGAAAGTGACCGTAAGCGGCGGCCCCGGCCCCTTGTGGACGTATGGCGACCAACAACAAAGTCCGGTCATCGGCGGCATCTGCGTCGGCTGCCTGGTGCAGAATCCTGAACTGGCCGTTGATGCGGACACAACCACCGCTTCACAGGCTATCATGACCGTCGGTGCCCTCGGCTCCGTTGGGCAACTCGTTAAATTCCCCGGCACTTACCAGGCCGGAGACAGCATATCCTTTGTGCTCGGCGTTCCCAATCAGTTGTTAAGCGCGCAGCTGCTCTCCGGTATCAGGGTGCAGACCTATAACGGCGCAACGCCCAATGGCGACGCCATTACGCTTGACAATGACCTGATCAACCTGCAGGCGCTGGGCCTGGATGTGACAGGCACCGTCGGCAAATTCCGTGTAACCATCCCCGTTAACAGCACGTTCGATGGTGCGCAGGTAGACCTGACAGGCGTTGTGGCCGGCCTTTCCAGCCTGAACATCTACGAAGCCGCGGCATTCATCCCCGTTACCGTAACGCCGGAAGATGTCAGCGTACCCTTCGGCAGCGATACCACGCTGACGGCCTCCATACGCCTGCCCGATGCCACCTTCAACTGGTACGACGCCCCCACCGGCGGCAACCTCCTCCATACCGGCCCCACATTCAATACCCCCGTTCTTGTACAGGACCAGGTTTATTATGTGGAAGCCGCCACACCGGACGGCCTCACGAGCTATGTTCGTACAGCCGTTGAAGTGAATGTAACAGTTGGGCCCGGCAGCCCGGACCTTTCCTGCGGCAGGGCCGTAACACAAAGCGGACAGGCATTCGGCCTCTGTTTGCTTTGCGCGATAGCCGATTCTTCACTGGCCGTGGATGACAATCCGCAAACCGCATCGCGGCTGCATGTTCCGGTAGGCTTGCTGGGCGCCGGCGTAATGCAGCGCCTCGCATTCGGACAGGAAAGCTCGGCGGGAGACAGCCTGCGCATCGTGGTAGGATCTACCACCGGCCTGCTGGACCTCAGCCTGCTGTCAAACGTAACCATCCGCCCGCGCAATAATGGTGTGGAGAATACAGCGGACGTAAGGGCGCTCAACAGCGGCCTGCTGAACCTGCAGCTGCTGAACGGCGGCTCCCGCGCGGTGATTTCCTATGTGCCTTCACAGGTATTTGATGAAGCCGAGATCAGGATCGCCGGTGTGGCTACTGCCGTGACGCAGATCAATGTATACTACGCGCAGCAGATCACCCCGATGGCCGGCGTAGCGGCAGACACCGTAAATGTCTGTAGCGGGCAGGATGCAACGCTCACCGCCACAAGCCCTGCCGGCGCTACCTTCCGCTGGTATGACGCACCCTCCGGCGGCAACCTGCTGTTCACCGGCTCCGCATTCGTACTGGATTCGGTAACCGCCAATGCTACCTATTATGTGGAAGCCGCATCCGCCACTACCACCTGCGCCAGCGAAGTGCGCAAACCGGTATTCGTAAAAGTAGGGCTCGCCAGCATCTCGCTCACCGCCACCTCCGTGACGATCCCGCAGGGCGGCACCGCCACCTTTAATGTGAATACGCCGGACACGGCACTGACATACAGATGGTATACGGCGCCGACAGGCGGCACGCTCGTCTTCACCGGACCGAGCTTCACCACCCCGCCGCTGAACGCCACCACTACCTATTACGTGGAAGCATCCACCAGCACCGGCTGCGCCACTCCGCAAAGAGTTGCCGCCGTGGCGAACGTTGTGATCACCGATCCCGATGCGCCCTGCGACATCGCCACCACACAGATCAGCAACGCCAACGGGCTTTGCATAGGCTGTTATGTGGACAACCAGGGTTCCGCAGTGGACGGCAGCACAGAAACATTCTCTTCCCTGCACGCCATCCTTGGCCTGCTCGGCGGATATGTACAGCAAACGCTCATCTTCCCCTCTCCCAGTGACGCAGGCGACAGCATCCGGCTGGGTCTGTCCTTCCCCGCATCACTGGCCGATGTTGCATTGCTCGGAAGCGTAGAGATCGCTACCTATAACGGTACTACTTATAACAATGACCGCACGGCGCTGAATGCCGCATTGCTCCATCTGCAGCTCCTGCCGGGCAACCAGCAGGCGCTGGTGACCTTTGCGCCTTCAGCAGTGTTTGACAGGGTGGAAGTTCGCCTGAACTCCGGCCTTGCACAGGCGCTGAATGCTGTGAACATCAATTATGCACAGCGCCTGATACCTGCGCCTGTAGTGCAGCCGGATACTGTAAGTACCTGCATCGGCGGTACAGCTGCATTATCCGTAACTCCGGCGGCCAATACAACATACCGCTGGTACAGCCAGCCCACCGGCGGCACCTTGCTGTTCACCGGCCCTGAATTTGTATCAGGTCCGCTTACGACAGACACCGCCTTCTATGTGGAAGCTGCCAAGACCAGCACCGGCTGCGCCAATCCGGTAAGGGCCAAAGCGGTGGTGACCATCACTTCCGCACCCGCGGCGCCAACCCTGGAAAGCACCAGCGTAACCACCTGCGGCGGATCTACCGCCACCTTGCGCGCTACGGCCCCCGCCGGCGCAACGTTCCGCTGGTACAGCCAGCAGACGGGCGGTACAGTGCTCTTTACCGGTGCGGAATTCATCACGCCGATGCTCGACAGCTCGGTCGTATATTATGCAGAAACTGTTTCCAGCGGCGGATGCGCCAGCGATACCCGTACAGCCGTTCAGGTTAGTGTATCAGCGCAACCGGGCACACCGGATGTTACGCCGCAGAACGCTACCATCTGCGCAGGAAGTACAGCTACACTCACTGCCGCCTCCGCAACGCCCGGCGTAACATTTAACTGGTATGCCAGCGCTGCGCTGGACAGCATCGTATTTACCGGCCCTTCATTCACAACCCCGGCGCTGACCGCCAGCACCACCTACTATGTAGTAGCAGCGAACGGTCAGTGTATCAGCGCAACCCCAAGAACAGTGACCATCCAGGTAAATGACGTTCCCATTCAGCCGACCGTGACCATCAATCCCGCCGGCGGTACCGTTGAATACGGTCAAACCGCCACATTGACGGCCGCATCAGCTACACCGGGCGCTATTTACCGCTGGTACCTGGATTCAGCAGGGGGTACGCCTGTGTTCACAGGTAATCCTTTTATTACACCCGCATTGGCCAATACCACCCGGTATTATGTGGAAGCGGCCTCCGCTTCCGGTTGCGCCAGCGGAAGAACAGCGGTTACCGTGAATGTGGACCGTGACTTTAACCCCGGCTGCGATTTCGCGAACAGCCAGACTTCCAACGTGAACGGCCTCTGTGTTGGATGTACCGTGAATCTCGGTGACAACGCCGTAGACAACGACACGACCAACTTCGCAACGATCACGCAGGTATTGAGCCTCCTCGGGGCAGACATCACACAAACGCTGAATTTCGGAAGCCCCGCTGCTGCCGGAGATACCGTGAAACTGAGATTGTCCTTCCCCACCGGCCTTGCTGATCTCAGCGTATTAAGCGCTATACAGATCACCTCTTATAATGGCGCAACATCCAATAACGATACCCAAACATTGGATGCCACAGGTCTTCGCCTCGTGGTACTGGGCGGCACCAATCAGCGTGCAGTGCTCTTTGCGCCGGGCGGCATATATGACCGTATAGAGATCAGGGTACGCGGCGGTCTTGCATCCGCACTGGTGAACCTGAATGTGCACTACGCCAACCGCATCCTGTCCTCACCCGTGATCACGCCGGACAACATCAGGATCTGCGCTGGCAGCCAGGCAACGCTGACCGCTGTAGCTTCAGACAGCGCAACCGTAAGATGGTATACTGCCCCAACGGGCGGAACGCCCATCTTCACCGGCAAAGTGTTCACCACACCGGTCCTTACATCGAATACCACTTACTACGCTGAAAGCTTCAGGGCCTCTACCAATTGCGTGAACCCGGTTCGTACGCCGGTGACCGTACAGGTACAGGAAGTGCCGGACCTGCCCGTTGTTCAGAAAGGAGATACTTCCATCTGTACCGGTGGCAGCGCCATCCTGATGGCCCGTGCACTGGATTCCTCGCATTCCATCCGCTGGTTCGGCAGCGCAACAGGCGGTACGCCGCTTTCGCTGGACAGCATCTTTATAACCGGCGCACTCACGGCCACGACCACTTTCTACGCAGAAGCATACAACGGCACCTGCGGCAGTGTAACACGTGTGCCCGTTACCGTTACTGTGGCCGCAGCACCGCCTGATCCGGTACTGGAAGCAAATAATCTGACCGTGTGCAGCGGCACCTCCGCAACATTGCGTGTGACCTCTTCCACAACGGGCATTACCATCCGCTGGTATACCGTGCAGTCAGGCGGCACACCGGTGTTTGAAGGGGCAACCTTTGCCACACCGGCGTTGACAGGCACCACCATTTACTATGTGGAAGCCGTAAATGCAGGCGGCGGCTGTACCAACGGCGGCGGCAGGATTGCGGCCACTGTTACCGTAAACGCCACACCGGCCGTGCCCGTACTGGCGGACAGCATTACCGTTATCTGCAACGGCCAGCCCGCAACACTTTCCGTTCGGAATCCTGTAACAGGAGTTACCTATAATTGGTACGATGCTGCCACCGGCGGTACCTTGCTTTCCAGCGGCGCTACGTTTGCAACGCCTGCATTGACAGACACCGCTACCTACTTTGTAGAAGCAGTAGGCGCCGGCAATTGCGCCAGCAGCAGCCGCGCAACGGCAAGGGTAAGCGTACAAACCGCGCTCAACCCGCCAACTGTTGAATCCGCGAACGTGACCGTCTGCAGCGGCGCTCCGGCTACGCTGCGCGTGCAGAACCCGCTGGGCGGCATTACCTACGAATGGTACGACGCACCGGGCGGCAATAAACTGTTCACCGGTCCCGCTTTCGTAACCGGACCGATAGTGTCCGCTACCAGCTACTATGTGTATGCCGTATCAGCCGGCGGATGCTCCAGCGCAACGCCAACACAGGTGAGCGTACAGGTTTCAGTAGCGCCCGGTCTGCCGGTGATCACCGGTTCCACCACTGCTTGCGCAGGCGATTCCATCAGCCTGTCCATACAAAACCCGCAAACAGGATTAACCTACACCTGGTTCAGCGCACAAAGCGGCGGTACGCAACTGGCGCAGGGCACCAGCTTCAAGCCGGCAGGCGTGACAGCTACTACCACTTATTATGTGGAAGCTTCCAGCGGTACATGCACCAGCACCGGAAGAACCAGTGTAACCGTTACCGTTAACCCGGTTCCGCCGGTGGTAACGGTAGACGCGGCCACGAAGACGATCTGCACCGGCGGCACAGCCACGCTGTCCGTTCAGAGCCCGCAGCCCGGCATCACCTATCGCTGGTACGATGCCGCAACCGGCGGTACGGTGCTTTCTTCTCAACCCGACTTTGTAACGCCGGTATTGACGGCCAATAAAGATTACTATGTAGCAGCCATCAACAGCAGCAACTGCTCCAGCCCCTCACGCACGAAAGTAAGCGTGGTGGTAACAGCAGGACCGGCTGCTCCGGCTGTAGAATCCGCGAACGTAGCGGTTTGTACCGGTGCTCAGGCGACACTGCGCATCCAGAATCCGCAGTCCGGCCTCACGTATGACTGGTACGACGCTCCGGGCGGTAATAAACTGTTCTCCGGCGCTACTTTCAGGACCGGCGCGATCACCACCGCAACAGATTTCTATGTGGTGGCGGTATCCGCGGGCGGATGCTCCAGCGCTACACCAACGAAAGTGAGCGTAACGGTGACCACCCCGCCGGCCCTGCCCGTTGTAACCGGCAGCACCACTGTTTGCGCAGGCAGCGCCATCAGCCTGTCTGTGCAGAACCCGCTGCCAGGCGTTACCTACACCTGGTTCAGCGCACAAACCGGCGGTACGCAGCTGGCACAGGGCACCACCTTCGCGCCCACCGGCGTAACGGCAACGATTACCTATTATGTACAGGCATCCAGCGGTGCATGCACCAGCGCGGGACGTACCAGTGTAACCGTTACCGTTAATCCTGCTCCGGCAGCGCCGGCTGTAGATGCAGCTACGAAGACCATCTGCTCCGGCGGCACAGCTACGCTGTCCGTTCAGAGCCCGCAGCCCGGCATTACCTATCGCTGGTATGACGCGGCCACCGGTGGCACGGTGCTTTCTTCTCAACCCGACTTCGTAACGCCGGCACTGACGGCCAATAAAGACTACTATGTACAGGCCGTGAACGGCAGCAACTGTTCCAGCGCAACACGCACAAAAGTAAGCGTGGTGATCACGGCCGGACCTGCAGTGCCGGTAACGCCGGGCGAAGTGACCGTTTGCCGCGGCAACCGCGCCACCGCCAGCATTCAAAGCCCGAATGCGGGTATTGAATACCGCTGGTACGATGCACCTACAGGCGGTACGCTGCTCTTTACCGGCAGCACATATACCAGCAACCCCGTTAGCGCAAGAGATACGCTGTACGTGGAAAGCGCTGTTCAGGGCGGCAGCTGTATCAGTTCCAGCCGCGCAAGAGTGATCCTCATTCCTGCGGACGCACCGGCTACGCCAGTGCTCATCAACGGCGGCGCGATCACGGTTTGCTCCGGCTCAACAGCCACCTTCACCGTTCAAAACCCCGTGCCGGGTGTTACCTACCGCTGGTACGACGCGCCGGTGAACGGCAACCTGCTGCAGGGCAGCACGTCCGCCAGCTACACAACAGGTACGCTCACTACGAATATCACCGTATACGTGGAAGCTGTAATAGGCAGCGGCTGCGTAAGCGGCACCAGGGCAACAGCCACGGCCACTGTTGGTAATGTGCCGGTAGCGCCGACCGTAACGGCAGACGCACTGCAGGTTTGTAAGGACAGCAGCGCCACACTGCGCGCGACATCCACACAGTCAGGCGTGATATTCAGCTGGTATACTTCTGCAACAGGCGGCGCCTCCATATTCACCGGACCGGTATTTGAAACGCCGGGCATCACCGCCACCACTATCTACTATGTGGCGGCAGGTTATAACGGAGGATGCATGAGCGCGACCCGTACACCGGTGACCATCAGTATCCTTGAACCGCTGGCAGCGCCGAGAGTAACGGAAGCCAGCAGAACAGCTACCTCTGTCACCTTCCAGTGGGATGCGATCCAGGGTGCTATCGGATACAGGGTATCTACTGACGGTGGTACAACGTTCACGCAACCAAGCTCCGGCCTCACGGGCACCACGCATACCGTAACGGGTCTGCAACCGAACCAGACCGTCACCTTACAGGTAATGGCCATCGGTGCAACGCCTTGCGCCAACAGCGCATGGTTCCTCGGCGGTGGCGGTACGGATAACCCGGCGGGCAACACCGTATTCGTTCCGAATGCCTTTACGCCGAATAATGACGGCGTCAACGATGTGCTGTTCGTATACGGTACCACTATCGCGTCTATGGAGCTGCGGATCTTCAACCAGTGGGGTCAGATGGTCTTTGAATCGAAAGACAAAGGCCGTGGATGGGATGGTACGATGAGCGGTACGAAACAACCCATTGGCGTATACACCTACGTACTGAAAGCAGTGCTGCAGGACGGCACCATCGTTCAGAAACGAGGCACCATCACGATTGTCAGGTAACCCGATCAATAGGCAAGCAAATACATTTTAAACAGCCGGAATGAAGGCAACTTCATTCCGGCCAATTCCAAACCGAAAAAAATGTTCCCATGAAGAACAAGTTTATGATAGGCTTGATTTCCCTGTGTTCCATGCTCGCCGGATCAGCGACCGCACAGGTTGACCCGCATTTCTCACAATATTATGCATACCCCCTCTGGCTGAACCCCGCACTGGCCGGGGTGATAGACGGAGATTACCGGCTTACCGGCAATTACCGGAACCAGTGGGCTAATTTTGGAAGCCCGTATTCTACCGCCGGCATTTCCTTTGATGCGCCCACGCAGAAAAACGTAGGGCTCGGCATCACGGCGCTGAACATGTCCGCCGGCGACGCGGGATTCAATTACTTCAATGCTATGGCCACCGTTTCCTACAGTGGCGTGAAAATGGGCGCAAACGGCACCACGCGGCTCGTGGCGGGCATACAGGCCGGTATCATCAACCGGCGGGTAGACCAGTCGAAGTTCCAGCTGGGAAGCCAGTACAATCCCGTGTCCGGATTCGATCCGAATATTCCTTCCGGCGAACAGCTGCGCGCCACTTCTTCCACTGTTTTTGATGCGAATGCCGGTTTGATGCTGTTCGACGGCAATCCGAACCACCGCTTCAATCCTTTTATCGGCGTGGCGGGAGCGCACCTGACACAACCGGATGACCCCTTCGTGGCGGAGAACAAGGAATCAAGATCCCTCCCGATCCGCTATCTCGTGCATGGCGGTTCCAGGATCAGGCTGTCAGATATGGTAGGCATCACACCGCACGGGCTGTACATGCGCCAGGGCAATGCGGAAGAGATCGTAGCCGGTGTTTACTCACAGGTGAAAGTGAATACGGAGTTTGATCTGCTGCTCGGCGCGAACTACCGGGTGAACGACGCGGTGTCTCCCTTCGCGGGCTTTCACTACAAGAACGTTACGCTCGGCCTCAGCTATGATGCGAACACTTCCAATCTCAGCAGGCTGACGAACGGAAGCAATGCCTTCGAAATATCCCTGTCATTCATTGGCCGCAAACGGAGGATCATGGAGCCGGAATATTTTATCTGTCCAAGATTATAAGCACCATCAAATGATGAACTTTATGAAAAGATTTACACTCATCCTGCTGTTGGTTTCCATTTGCATGGCCGGTACACTGCATGCACAGCAGTATATATATGATTACAAGCGTACGGCGGATAGTTATTTCGAGAAGAAAGACTATTACTCCGCGGCGCAGTATTACAGCAAGGCGCTGGGCACTTTCACCATCAAACCGGGAGAATATAAGCCCTACCTGCTGGATAAATCCGGCAAAAACAAGAAGCAGAAAAAGCTGAAGGATTATGAACAGGTGGTGTACCGCCTGGCGGAATCCTACCGCATGTACAACGATTTTGCCAACGCGGAAAAGTGGTATGCGGAAGCCGTAAACTTTGATCCTGTGCAATTCCCGCTGGTGCGTTACTGGTACGGCGTATGCCTTCGTGCGGCGTCCAAATATGAAGATGCGCTCACGCAGTTCCAGTTGTTCCGGCAGTCTTACAAAGGGTATGACGACTACAGTACGCGCACGGCCATCGAGATCGCCAACTGCGAGTTTGCGATCAGGGAAATGGCATTGCCGCCGAAGTATGAAGTGATCAGGGTAGCGGGCGACATCAACCAGGGCGGCGCCAACTACGCGCCGGTGCCCGTTAGCAATAACACCGTTTATTTTACCTCCTCCCGCCCGGATTCCACATTGATCGAAAAGAAAGACAATCCTTTCGTTAACACCCTGTATGTGGCGACAGGCGGCGATAACAGTTTTGAAGCCAATGAGAAGCTGTCCGTTCCCATGGAAGAAGGCATGGAACAGGGCGTGGCAGCGCTTGCGCCGGATGGCAATACGCTGTACCTCACAAGATGGACCGTGAAGAACGGGGCAAAGCATTCCGCGATCTACCGCAGCGTGCGGCAGGGCAATGAATGGAGCGCCCCCCAACCCCTGGACGCCAACGTGAACGTTGCAGGCTACAGCTCCAAGGAACCGTTCATTTCCCCGGACGGAAAATATTTCCTCTTTTCCTCCAACCGCCCCGGCGGCATGGGCAAGTTCGACCTATGGTATTGCACGATCAACAGCAGCGGAGGATTAAGCAACGCCGCCAACTTCGGCACCGCCATCAATACAAAAGACCAGGAGAACGCACCCTTTTTCGATCCCGCGAAAGAAGTGCTGGTGTTCAGCACAGACGGGCGTACGGGTTTCGGTGGACTGGATTTTTTTTCCAGCAAAGGCAACTTCGGCAGCTGGTCCACACCCGAGAACATGGGATACCCGCTGAACTCCGCGAAGGACGACCTCTACTTCGCATCCATCTTCCCGAAAAATGCATTACAGAAAGGATACATCAGCTCCGACCGCGAATCCGTTTGCTGCCTGGAGATCTTTGCCGTGAAACGCAAGGTGAAAATGGCGGGCGGCATGGTGCTGGACTGCGAAACCGGTCAGCCGCTGGAAGGCGCAAAGATCACGTTGCTGGACAGCACGCAGCGGAACATACTGGAAAAGCAGACCACCGGCGTAGCGGGCAACTATATGTTTGAAGTGGAAATGAACAGGAAATACAAAGTGCTGATCGAAAAGGAAAATTATTTCTCGAAGAATTTCAATTTCGATTCTGAGCAGTTGAGCATGGTGGATTCCATGATGAATCCCTCCGTTTGCCTCAAACGTTTCGAGATCGACAAACCGATCGTGATCAACGATATCTTCTACGATTACAATAAGGCAAGCCTGCGGCCGGAATCAAAACTGATACTGGACAGCCTGTACTACCTGTTGCTGGACAATCCGAAAATGGAAATAGAGCTGGGTGCGCATACGGACAGCAAAGGCACGGATGCCTACAATCTGAAGCTCTCGGACGCGCGCGCGAAAGCCTGTGTGGACTACCTCATCGGCAAAGGCATTCAGCAAAACAGGGTGATCAGCAAAGGTTATGGAGAAGCAAGGCCCGTGGCGCCGAACACATTGCCCAACGGAAAGGACAATCCTGAAGGGCGGCAGCTCAACCGGCGAACAGAGTTCAAAGTGTTGCGCAATTAACATGTTAACGCAGTAAGATGTTCAACAGGGAATTCCTTCCCACCATGAACCATATCCTATCATATACAAGCAATGGCCGGATTTTATCCGGCTATTGTCTTTTATGAAGGTATGGGCAAAAAAAGGGCTGCATCGTATCCGACACAGCCCTCGTCTCCATCTATCAACTAAAATTGTACGTAACTGATTATTGTGCGCTGCCGATGTTGCCGATCGCCACAACACTGTCTTTCTCCGGCGTTACGCCCTTGTCAACAAAAGCAACACGCGCAAATGCGCGGTACTTCAGCACGCTGTCGTAATTCCATTTCTTCGTGTCTTCACCGATGGTGATCTCTTTCACATTTTCCCATCTGGCCTCAACCGGTGCGCCGGTGGTTGCGCTTTTGACCGACTTTACAAGATGGAAGGTATCCAGTACGGTAGTGTCTTTGTTACCATTGAACAACACAAAATGGTAGGTCGTGTCTTTTGTTGATTTGTCGATACGGATCGTCATGGTGAAGGTGCTGTCAGTCAGTTCCTGCAGCGTTACCTTGCCGCCGCCGGTTCCTGTAGATACGGTCAGCGGATACTCCTTGGAGCGTTTTTGCGGCGTAGGATCATCGTCATCAGAGCAGGACGCCAGCGTAATTCCGAACACGGCAGTAACCAACAGACTCCATCCGAGAGTCCGGTTTTTTAGGATAAGCATGATTTCCGTTTTTTAAGCTTTGGTTCAATAATTAGGTTAAGTGTGTAGTCCCATTTGCGGGACATAGGTAAAACGGAGCTGGAATTAAAATGTTACAAAGCGCGCATCCTTTTTTTATCCGGCCCGCCGGAATGCAGTATGGTGGCTTGTTTCTTTGATGAAAAACAGCTGTTGCAAGCAGGTGGATGAATTACATTCATCATTTAACAGTGCGGGATCAACCTGCTTTGTAAAATTCCGCATGGCCGGTTTAACA
Organism: Chitinophaga cymbidii; assembly: GCF_007992715.1. Taxonomy (GTDB): domain Bacteria; phylum Bacteroidota; class Bacteroidia; order Chitinophagales; family Chitinophagaceae; genus Chitinophaga; species Chitinophaga cymbidii. The sequence continues at coordinate 1,517,009 of NZ_BKAU01000001.1, read as the reverse complement.
ATTCAATTACCTTTGTAATCCTCAATTTTTACGCATATGAAATTCTAACACCGCCGGCATAGCGCCGGCCACCTCATCCTCCACTATCCGGCGCCCGGCGGCGCCTTCAAAATTCATTTATTACCATTTCAATTCGTCAACATGCGAAGTATGACGCGCGCAGCTACGCGCACGCAGCAATGGCTGCGCCTGATAAAGGAAGCTATAAAAGGAGAAGAAAAAGTATATACGGCCGGCAGCATAAACCGTGCGCTGGTGTTGCTCGCCATTCCCATGATCCTGGAGATGTCTATGGAATCACTGTTTGCGTTGGTGGATGCTTATTTCGTAGGCGGACTGGGAAAAGCTGCCGTGGCTACGGTAGGATTGACGGAATCTGTACTGAGCCTGATCTACGCGGTAGCTATCGGCATCAGCATGGCGGCTACGGCCATTGTGGCCCGGCGTATCGGGGAGAAGGACCCCGAGGGCGCGGCGCACGCAGCGGTGCAGGCGGTGTACCTGGCCATGGGATTTTCCGCGGTGGTCAGCATTCTCGGCGTAATATTTTCGAGAGAGATACTTGCGTTGATGGGAGCCGACGCCGTCATGATAGAAAACGGACACGTATATACGAAAATTGCTTTGGGCAGTAACCTGGTGGTGGTGCTCCTGTTTTTGATCAACGGGATCTTCCGTGGCGCGGGAGAGGCCAGCATTGCCATGCGCAGCCTTGTGCTGGCGAATGTGCTCAACATCATCCTCTGTCCTGTATTTATTTATGGTGCCGGCATGGGGCTGGAAGGCGCGGCCATTGCCACATTGATCGGCCGCGGTGCGGGTGTTTGCTACCAGTTGTATCACCTCTTCGGCGGCAACAAGCTGATACAGATCACGTGGCGGCATTTGCGGCCGGACTGGCAGACGATCCTTCGTATGATCAAACTCGCTTCCGGCGGTACTTTACAATTCCTGATCGGCTCCGCCAGCTGGATATTCCTGATCCGTATCATCTCGCAGTTCGGGGAAGACGCGCTGGCCGGTTACACCTTTGCCATCCGCGTGATCGTTTTCGCGATCCTGCCGGCCTGGGGCCTGGCGAACGCCGCGGCTACGCTGGTGGGGCAGAACCTCGGGGCCAACGAGCCGGAAAGAGCGGAGAAGAGCGTCTGGAAGGCCGCTTATATGAACATGTTCTTCCTCGGCGGGATCTCTGTATTGTTCATGATATTTGCGCCGCAGATACTGCGCATCTTCTCGCATGATGCCGCGGTGCTGGCTTATGGCATTGAAGGTTTGCGGCTGATCAGCATAGGATATATATTTTATGCCTTCGGTATGGTGATGGCGCAATCTTTCAACGGCGCCGGCGATACCAGAACGCCCACGTTCATCAACCTCTTTGGTTTCTGGATGCTGCAAATCCCCCTGGCCTGGCTGCTGGCGATCGTTTTCAAATGGGGGCCCACAGGGGTTTTCTGGGCTATCGTGATAGCAGAGTCCGCCATTGCGGTGACAGCGGTGGTGATATTCAGAAAAGGGAAATGGAAGAAGGTGAAGGTTTGATGGTGCGCCCTGATCTGCGGCCAGGCAGAATGGACAGATGGATTTAAAGGTATCCCGGTAATTGGTAATTGATTACATTTGCTGCGTTTTTCAACCTTTAAATCAATCCATTACATGTCTCTTACCGTAGTTGGTACCATGGCTTTCGATGATATTGAAACGCCTTTTGGTAAATCGGATAAAATCGTTGGCGGCTCCGCATCCTTTATTGCATGGGCAGCTTCCAATTTCGTACAGCCTGTGAACCAGGTATCTGTGATCGGCGGGGATTTCCCGCAGGACGAGCTGGCCGCGCTTACCGGCAGGGGCGTTGCCATGGAAGGCGTACAGGTGAAGAAAGATGAAAAATCCTTTTACTGGGCGGGAAAATATCACCTGGATATGAACTCCCGTGATACCCTCGTTACGGAACTGAATGTGCTGGCCGATTTTCAGCCGGTGATCCCGGACAGCTACCAGGGCAGCGAGTTCCTCATCCTGGGGAACCTCACGCCGCAGGTACAGATGAGCGTGATCAGCCAGCTGAATCCCCGTCCCAAGCTCATTGTGATGGACACCATGAACTTCTGGATGGACGTTGCGCTGGAAGACCTGTTGAAGACGCTGAAGATGGTGGATGTACTGCTGGTGAACGACAGCGAGGCGCGCCAGCTGACCGGAGAATATTCACTGGTAAAAGCGGCGAAGAAGATCCTCACCATGGGCCCCCGCTACCTGATCATCAAGAAAGGCGAGCACGGCGCGCTGCTGTTCCATGAGAACCATGTGTTCTTCGCGCCCGCCCTTCCGCTGGAAGAAGTGTTCGATCCCACCGGCGCCGGCGATACCTTTGCGGGCGGCTTCATAGGCCATCTCGCCAAAACAAAGGATATTTCCTTCGAGAACATGAAAACCGCCATCATCGTAGGTTCCGCCATGGCTTCCTTCTGCGTGGAGAAATTCGGGGCGCAACGCCTGCGGGAGATCACCCGGGAAGACATCACCACCAGGCTGGAACAGTTCGTGCAGCTGGTGAACTTTGATATCGACCTGGTATAAACGAACGCCGCATAAATATCAGGGGCTCAAAAATAATTTTATCCGATCTCTATTCGGATACATGATGGAGAGAATTTTCGTTTACACGATTCTCATGCCCATCGGATTATTTTTGAGCCCCTGATTTTTTCGGAGGGCCTGATATTGTCAACCCTGCCATCGCTTTACCGGAACAGTTCATTCAACACCTTCGCCAGCCGGAGCCCTCCTTTCGTGAGCTGCGCGTTCAGATCGTCCACGAAAAGAAAATTATACCGGTAGCTCAGCTTGTCACCGGGCCTGGTGCGGTCGTATATCTTGTCAGACAGTACATGCGATTCCCACATCCAGTCCTGCACGCTGCCCGCCTGTAAAGCGCCGCGTTTCTCTTTTGTCACCATCCGGTTCAGCAGGCCCGCGTATTCCGTATAGCTGTACTGCTGGAAATCGATGAGGTGCTCGTCCCACACCCGGTGCAGGTTGGTGGGCCTTTCAAACCAGTTAACGGATATCTTGTTGCCCCCCATGTCCTCATCGCGCCCCACGTGCAGCGGCATGTGCATGTCGCCGATCATGTGCACCAGGAAGCTCAGGGCGAATCTTTTTCGGGCATCGGGTGTGGAGGGGTCTTTCAGCTCCTGGATCATTGCGAGCGTCTGGCTGTAGAGGTTTTCGCCTTTTGCGGCGGCCAGCAGCCGGTCGTATTCCCCGCGGGTGCAGTGACCCGGGAAATCCAGGTAGTGCCAGGTGGAAGTATGATTATAGATGCCGGTGGTATCCGATTTGATGAAGTCCGGCCAGTTGGCGATCATAGCCAGCGTTTCGGGTCCGATAATGGCGCGGATGGCTTTTTGCGCTTTGGGGCTGAGGTGCATGGACGCGATCTCGGCAATGACACGGTGCCCGATCACGCCCCAGGCGCTGGCGGACAAACTGCCTGCCATCATTGCCACCACCATCAATCCTTTTAACAGGTGCTTTCTCATGTAAAAATGTATTTTCCGGTTTAGATGTCCGAATTTCGCCTTTCCCTTTCAAAATCCGAAATTTGTATACCCGTAATAAACCCGATAGCGTATGCCCTTTAAGTTACATGCACCATATCAGCCCGCCGGCGACCAGCCGGAAGCCATCCGCCAGCTTACAGAAGGTCTGCAGGACGGAGAAAAATACCAGACCCTGCTTGGCGTGACCGGCTCGGGCAAAACCTTCACCGTAGCCAATGTGATCCAGAATACGCAGAAGCCAACGCTGGTGCTGACGCATAATAAAACCCTCGTGGCCCAGCTCTACGGCGAATTCAAACAGTTCTTCCCCGAAAACGCCGTGGAGTATTTCGTGAGCTATTACGACTACTATCAGCCCGAGGCTTACATGCCCGTCAGCGATACTTATATTGAAAAAGACCTGGCGATCAACGAGGAGCTGGACAAGCTCCGCCTCCGCGCCACGTCCAACCTGCTTTCCGGGCGGCGGGATATTATCGTGGTAGCCAGCGTGTCCTGCATCTACGGTATGGGCAACCCCACCGATTTCGAGAACGGGATCATCCGCCTTCACAAGGGGCTGACGATTGGGCGGAACACCCTGCTGCACGGGCTCGTGAATGCGCTGTATACGCGCACCACCGGGGATTTCAACCGTGGCAACTTCCGGGTGCAGGGAGATACGGTGGATATAAACCTGCCGTATGTGGACTACGGCTACCGCATCACTTTCTTCGGGGATGAAATTGAGGAGATCGAAAGCTTTGATGTCAATAACGGTAAACGTATAGGCGTGCTGGATACCGCCGCCATTTTTCCGGCGAACCTTTACCTGGCGCCGAAAGACATGATGACGCAGATCCTTTTCGAGATACAGGACGAGCTGGCCGCACAGGTGGAGTATTTCAAGGCGAACGGCAAGCTGATCGAAGCGCAGCGCCTGTCCGAGCGCGTCAATTATGATATAGAGATGATCCGCGAGCTGGGATATTGCAGCGGCATCGAGAACTACTCGCGGTTCCTGGACCGCCGCCGGCCCGGAACACGGCCATTCTGCCTGCTGGATTACTTTCCGAAAGATTTTCTGCTGGTGATCGATGAAAGCCACGTGACCATCCCGCAGGTCAGCGGCATGTACGGCGGGGACCGCTCCCGCAAGCTCACGCTGGTGGACTTCGGGTTCCGGCTGCCTTCTGCGCTGGATAACCGTCCCCTTAACTTTCACGAATTCGAGAACCTGCTGAACCAGACCATCTTTGTAAGTGCCACCCCCGGCGAATTTGAGCTGCAGCAGACAGAAGGCATCGTAACGGAGCAGATCGTGCGGCCCACCGGCCTGCTGGACCCGCCGATAGAAGTGCGGCCCAGCAAAAACCAGGTGGACGACCTGCTGGACGAGATCGACAAGCGCGTATTGAAAGGCGACCGCGTACTGGTGACAACGCTCACCAAGCGGATGGCCGAGGAAATGGACAAATACCTGCACCGTATCAACATCAAGTCCCGCTACATCCACTCCGAAGTGGATACGCTGGAGCGGGTGGAGATACTGCGGGACCTCCGCCTTGGTAATATAGATGTACTGGTGGGGGTGAACCTGCTGCGGGAAGGGCTTGATCTGCCGGAAGTATCGCTGGTGGCCATCCTGGACGCGGACAAAGAAGGCTTCCTGCGGGATGAGCGGTCCCTGACACAGACGGCGGGGCGCGCGGCGAGGAACGTGGACGGGCTGGTGATATTCTATGCGGACAAGATCACCGACAGCATGCAGCGCACCATCGATGAAACCGACCGCCGCCGCGAGAAGCAGCGGAAACACAATGAGCTGCACGGCATTACGCCAATGACTGTACGAAAATCAAAGGAGCAGATCATGGGGCAGACATCCGTGCTGGAGATCCGCCACTTCGACGATTCATCACCCTACGCCGTGCATGATGAAATGGCTGTGGTAGCGGAAGACGCGGTCGTTTACAACCAGGATACGATCAGGAGCATTCCGCAGATGGAAAAGTCCATTGCACGGGTCAGAAAGGAAATGGAAAAAGCTGCAAAAGACCTCGATTTTATGGAAGCCGCCCGTTTACGCGATCAGATGTTCACGATGCAGCAGGATTTGGAAAATTTGAAGCGCAAATAAATAAAGTTTGAATAGAATTATTTCTAATATGAATGGTGTGATTGTGCTGTTTTGAATGAAATAAGTCATTTGAAATTAATGTTTAAATCCTTGACAGATAAATATCTGCAAGGATTTTTTCGTTTTTACAGTGCAACCTGTGCCGGCAAAAATTAGAATTTCGTAATTTTCTGTCCTCTCTCTATTAAGTTCTTATTTATCAATGTTTTAAACCGAAATTTAACCTTCCCTTAACATTGTTGTTGCCCCAAAAACAATATTAATATTTTGATTAATCATTATATGATTGCTTTCTCCGCCCCATATTCTGCCGTTTTTTCGAAGTTTTCCATTTTTCGGGCCTTCTATTTGAATTTTTAAAGTACCTGCCTACTTTTATTTCGAATTTTAAAATGAAACGCTATGAAGAAAACTTCATTTCAGGATTATCTGCCATTTATTTTTTTGACTGCACTGGCAGTAATTGGCTTATTTGTTCCGACCGTACCAACTTTTAGTGATGCAAGTAAGTACAATGCGGCAGATGTTGCCTGGGTTCTGGTGGCAGCATGTCTCGTTTTCTTGATGACCCCCGGCCTTTCCTTTTTCTACGGAGGCATGGTAAACAAAAAGAACGTGATCTCCACCATGATGCAGAGCTTTATTGCAACAGGCCTCATCAGCATCGTTTGGGTGGTGGTAGGCTTCAGCCTCGCATTTGGTGATTCCAAAGGCGGGTTGATCGGCGACCCCTCCACTTATTTCTTCTTTAACGGAGTAGGTTCCGGCGAACCCTGGGGTACGATTCCCTTGTTGCTGTTCGCACTGTTCCAGCTGAAGTTCGCCGTGATCACGCCCGCCCTGGTGGTAGGCGCCGTGGCGGAACGCATCCGTTTCACTTCCTATGTACTGTTCATGGTGCTCTTCAGCCTGCTGGTATATGCGCCGATCGCGCACTGGACGTGGCATGCAGACGGCATCCTCTTCAAGCTCGGTGTACTGGACTTTGCCGGTGGCACCGTAGTGCATATCTCCGCCGGTTGCGCCGCTCTCGCGGGCGCTCTCGTGCTGAAACGCCGCAAGGCCCACATCGCGAAGCAGGAACTGCAGCCCGCGAATATTCCGTTCGTGCTCATCGGTACCGGCCTCCTCTGGTTCGGCTGGTTCGGCTTCAACGCCGGTTCTTCCCTGGGCGCCAACTCCCTCGCGGTTTCCGCTTTCGCTGCAACCAACACTGCTACCGCCGCCGCCGGTCTTGCCTGGATCTTCTTTGATGTGATCCGCGGAAGAAAACCCTCTATGCTCGGTTTCTGTATCGGCGCCGTAGTAGGTATGGTGGCCATCACCCCCGCCGCCGGTTACGTAGGCGTACCGCAGAGCATGGTGATCGGCTTCATTGCCGCGATCATTTCCAACGTCGTGGTACACTACAAGAACAAATCTTCAGTTGATGACACACTGGACGTATTCCCCTGCCACGGCGTAGGCGGTATGACCGGCATGCTGCTGACAGGCGTATTCGCATCCACCGCCATCAACCCCGCGGCGGCTGACGGATGGGCTTACGGCAACTTCGACCTGTTCTATAAACAACTGCTCGGCCTCCTGCTCGTAGTAGCTTACAGCTTCGTCGTATCATGGGGCATCTTCAAGCTCATCAACCTCATCCACCCGCTCCGCGTAACGGAAGAAGAAGAAGAGCTCGGCCTCGACGTTACCCAGCACAATGAAGTTTACCATCCCAATAATTTCAGTATTAACGGCAGCGGTCACCTGAAAGAGGAAGAAACCGCCATACACGGCTAATACTATTCAGACTGGTTAGAGATTTTTGTTTGATCCCCGGAATTATTGTTCATCATCACGGCGCAGGCCGTCAGCCATGCGGCCAGACGCTGTGATGATGAGCGATCCGGGCGTATCATGCCCCCACTATTCATATTCAGCACCACAACAAGCAGCGGCCTTATCATTTTATTAACCAAAAAATCCCGCATAATGAGAAAAAGTTTATTCGTACTTCTGGCTGTTTTCTTCGCAATGTCCGCCTCGGCTCAAGATTCCACCCGCCTGCTGCCTGTTGGTTTGAAATTGTCCGGATACGCAGACGTTTATTACAAGTATAACCTGAACGAGAACAATACGGATAACAAGACCAGCTTTACCAATTCCCACAACTCCTTTGAGTTGGGCATGGTATCGCTGAAGCTGGAAAGCGCTTACAAAAATGTAGGGTTCGTGGCGGATCTCGGCTTCGGGCAACGTGCGGAAGATTTTTCTTATAACGATGCGAACACCCGCCTCGCTATTAAACAATTGTATGTGAACTATGCACCGACAGAGTGGTTGAAGTTCACAATGGGCAGCTTCGCCACCCACGTGGGTTACGAGCTGGTAGACGCTTATGCCAACAGGAACTACAGCATGTCCTACATGTTCTCCTACGGCCCCTTCTTCCATACCGGCGTGAAAGCGGACTTCTCCTTTGGTGAGCACAGCTTCATGGTAGGCGTGTTCAACCCCACGGACCTGAAGACCGCCAGCTGGACCGGCATCAAGTACATTGGCGCCCAGTATGGATTTTCGCCGGAAAGCGTGCCTTTCAAGTTCTACCTCAACTACATCGGCGGCCGCGATACTTTCCAGACCCGCAACGACCAGTTCGATGCCGTGATCACTTACCAGGTCAGCGAAAAATTCGGCCTCGGCTACAACGGTACGTACAGCATGTACAAGAACGGGATCAACACCAACTGGTTCGGTTCCGCCCTGTACCTGAACTACGATCCGTCTGAAAGCTTCGGGCTCACGCTGCGCGGGGAGTACCTGCAGGATAAAGACAATATCAAACTGTTCACCGATGCCACCGAATTCCCCGAAGGCGGCAATGTGTTCGCGCTAACTTTGTCAGGCAACTACAAGGTCGGCGGATTCACGCTGGTGCCGGAGGTGCGGATGGACCAGGCTTCGCAGAACATCTTCATGAAAAAAGAGGAAACCAGCAAAAAGGTGTCCGCCAACGTACTGCTGGCCGCTATCTATAAATTCTAACCTTAATACTGGCTCATATAAGAAGGTTTAACCAAACCATTATGCTCAGGGGCCGGTTAATATAGCCGGCCCTTTCTTTACAACTCCTGTACACCCGGAAAATTTCTCCGTGGCGTACAGGAGTTTTTGTATCTTTTACCGCCCAAAAGGGGGTAGAATCATATGCTACAACGTTCCACATTGAAGTTTCTGAAGGACCTCAGACAGAATAATAACAAACCCTGGTTCGATGAAAACAAGACCCAATACCAGCAGGCGAAAGCAGATTTCGAAACGCTGGTGCAGCAGATCATAGATGGACTGTCGAGAATGGACCCGGGGCTGGAAGGACTGACGGTAAAGGATTGTGTTTTCCGTATCTATAAAGATGTGAGGTTCTCGAAAGACAAAACGCCTTACAAGGCCAATATGGGCGCTTCCTTTTCAAAAGGAGGAAAGAAGAGCCCGTACGGGGGATTTTATTTTCACCTGGAGCCGGGAGGGAACAACTTTGCCGGCGGCGGCATCTGGATGCCGGACGCGCCCGAGATCAAAAAGATACGGCAGGAGATCGATTATAATTTTTCCGAATTCCAGGGCATTGTGGGGCAGAAGGATTTTATCCGCTACTTCGGCAAGGTGAACGGCGATACGCTGAAAACCGCGCCGCAGGGCTATCATGAAGATAATCCCGCTATCGCCTATATCAAATTAAAAAGCTTTGTAGTCACCCACAGCATGTCTGATGATGCTGTTACGCAACCTACCCTTGTGCGGGACATCCTGCGTACCTACGCGGTGATGCAGCCTTTCGTAAATTTTCTCAACCGCGCGCTGGACGAATAAATTTCTGGAACCTGTGTACTCTGTGTACTAGTTACCGGAGAGGATCTTCCGGCAACTAGTGTCTTTCAATGGTACATACTTCGCAAAACAGTTTCAGTTGTGCAGCAGTAAGCAAAGCTAAATGGTAACGGTAAATCAATTCTTGTGTATCAAAAACTCAAATGGACGTGATTTACGGTTTTTCAAAAGGTTTTCCTTGTCGAGCCTGGTCTGGGCGAAGCGTTGGTTATACACGTTAGCTACTTCGATGATCGGAATAATTCCATCCAGCGTGTCTTTCTGATCTACAATGTTCATGATCCGGGATACCTGTGATGAGAAATTAGTACTCCACTCTTCAGTAAACTTGTGCATTAACAAAAGCTCACGGTTCGTGTTGGTTTTCATAGGATAAAGGGTGTTTAGTTTGATAGTTTATTTGTCATGGAAAAAAACAGATAAAGAATTTATTAGCATAGGATTGTATTACCAAAGTTGAAACTTAAACCCCACATATCAATACTACTTCCGTGTAGTTTTTATCCGATGTATTAACAATTGCAGTAAAATGCAAGCCAGTAGGCACTCTCACAGTTGCGCTAAAGAACAGATGAATTCGTATATCCTTCATCGTGAAATGAAGGGGAAGTGAATTTACAGTAAAATATTTCAAATTCCAAGCATGTCATCCTATAAAACATTGAGAATAAGGGAAGGATAAAACAGGGATGCGATACACAGTTGAAATTTAATATGAGGCAATGAAAGTTGACAGATGATAAATGGCTGAATGACAACTTTATAAGATTTCATAAAAAAAGAATGACGGATGTAAGCACATCCGTCATCCACTGAAAAACAATTTTTTATGAAATCACTATAACCAGTTCTTTTGCTGCAGGTATTCCGCAATCTGCACCGCGTTGGTCGCTGCACCCTTGCGTAAATTGTCCGCCACGATCCAGAGATTTAAAGTGTTAGCCTGTGTTTCATCCCTGCGGATGCGGCCAACGAAAACCTCGTCTTTATCATGCGCGTCCTTCGGCATGGGGTATTGTGCTTTGGCAGGTTCGTCCACCACCACAACGCCGGGCGTTTTGCTTAAAACATCCCGCACTTCGGCCAGGTCAAAGTCATTGGCAAACTCGATGTTCACGCTTTCGCTGTGCCCGCCCATCACGGGAATGCGCACAGTGGTTGCGGTCACCTTTACGTTCTCGTCCCGCAGGATCTTCACGGTTTCCTTTACCATCTTCATTTCCTCTTTTGTATACCCGTTATCCAGGAACACATCTATCTGCGGAATAACGTTCAGGTCGATCTGATGCGCATAGGCTTTTTCACCTTCCACGCCCTTGCGCTCGTTCATCAGCTGGTCCACCGCCTTTACGCCGGTGCCGGTTACAGACTGATAGGTAGATACCACTACGCGCTGGATGCCATATTTTCTATGCAGCGGGTCCAGCACCAGCACCATTTGTATGGTGGAGCAGTTCGGGTTGGCAATGATCTTGTCCTCCGGCGTCAGCGCATCCGCGTTCACTTCGGGCACCACGAGTTTCTTCGAGGGGTCCATGCGCCAGGCGGAAGAGTTGTCGATCACGGTAATACCGGCCGCCGCGAATTTGGGCGCCCACTCCAGGGAAGTGCCGCCGCCCGCGGAAAAGATCGCTACGTTCGGCTTCATGGAAATAGCCGTATCAGCATTCACCACCTTGAACGGCTTGCCCTTAAAGATCACTTCCTTGCCAACAGATTTTTCGGAAGCAACAGGGATCAGTTCCGTTACGGGGAAATTCCTTTCCGCCAATACCTGCAACATTTTGGAGCCTACCAGTCCGGTAGCTCCTACTACGGCTACTTTCATTGTATGTGTAATTATATTGTTTTTATGAGAGGCCAAAATTACTACAGAAAAGCAAGATTTTTCCTACATTCGGTTACTTTGTTGACTCATTAAATTCTTCCTTTATGCGACCCGTTGTTTGTAACCTGCTGCTGGCAGCGTTCCCGGCCATTGCCTTTGGCCAGTTTTCCGACAATTTCAATGACGGCGATTTTTCGCAGCATCCTTCCTGGCAGGGAATGGACAGCGCTTTCCGCGTGGACGGCGGCGTGCTGCGAAGCCGTCATACCGTTCCGAACAGCACCTTCTACCTCTCGTCCCCCGTTGCCCTGTCCGGCGCCCTGGAATGGGAATGGTGGGTGCATCTCGACCTTGCCACTTCTTCCACCAACTACGCGGACGTGTACCTGCTTTCGCCCGACGCCGCTCTGGGCGCGGGATATTTTGTGCGGATCGGGAATACGGCGGATGAAGTGAGTCTTTATTGCCATCCGCCCGGCAGCGCTCCCCTGAAGCTGATCGACGGGCGGGACGGAACCTCCGCGGGTCCGCTGCGGATCCGTGCGACGCGCACGGAGGAAGGTGTGTGGCGGCTGTACACCAATGGCCTGCCCGAAGGGCAGGCTGTAGACAACACTTTTGCGGAAGGCGCGCACTTTGGTTTGAAAGTCCGCCAGTCCACCGCATCCTTTTTTCAGCGGCATTATTTTGATGACATCTTCATCCGTCCGTTTATCCCTGATGTCATTCCGCCGGAAGTATTGGCGGCGGAGGCTTTGAGCGCGGAGGAGATATTCATCCGGTTTTCGGAGCCGGTGGATAGTGTTACCGCCTGTGATGCGGGGAATTATGTGCCGGGGGTGCGGAGGGTGGAATGGGGAGGCGTAGTGGTGAGGGTTTTCCTGTCAACCCCGCTTCAAAACGGCGTCAGTACCCGCTTTTCGGTGAAAGATGTAAAAGACCTCTATGGCAATGCAATGCCCTTGCAGGAAATGAATGTGCTGCATTATACGCCCGGCCGCTACGATGTGCTGATACACGAAATCCTCGCTGATCCTTCGCCGCCCACAGGATTGCCGGAATATGAATATGTGGAGCTGCGGAATGTGTCGCCCCACGCCATCCGCCTCGATGGCTGGACGCTCCACAACTCTTCCACCAGCGTTTCCCTGCCGGCCTACACCTTGCAGCCGGACAGCCTGGTGGTGGTTTGCGGAAGGCTGGCTTTTTCGTTCTTTCATCCGGCGCTGGATGCCGGCAGCTTTCCGCCGCTCGCGAATGAAGGAGAAACACTTTCGTTGTATGACCGGCAGGGAACGCTGATGCATGCCGTGGCGTACAGCAAAAGCTGGTATGCCGGCAGCATCAAGGATGCCGGCGGCTGGAGCCTGGAAATGAAAGATACCCGCTGGCCCTGCGCGGGAGCGGATAACTGGAAAGCCTCCACCGACGTTACCGGCGGAACACCGGGAAGATATAACACCGCGGCCGGCGCCATTCCCGAACCGCCTGTTACTTCACTGGTTCGTATATCCGTCCCTGATAGCATGCAGCTGCGGCTGCATTTTTCCGGCGGGCTGGATAGTGCGTCCGCCAGTGATCCATTAAATTATAATATCCCCGGCATTGAACAGGTGAGCGTTGCCCCGCCGCTTTTCAATATCGTCACCTTGCAGCTGAAAGAACCCGTCCACACGGGCAGCCTCATGTTCCATCATATAAAAGACTGCGGCGGCAGAACGGTGACGCTGCCGGAGCCGGTACCTTTCGCAAGGCCGGTGGCGCCGGACAGTCTTGATCTCGTGATCAATGAAGTGTTATTTGATCCGCCGCAGGGCGCCGCGGATTTTGTAGAAATATTCAACCGCAGCGGCAAGGCGATAGAGCTGGACAAACTGTACTTCGCTTCCCGCGGAACGGATGGTGTGCTGAAGCAGGCGGTCTTGCTCACGGAGGGGCCTTTTCTCTGCATGCCCGGAGAGCATATGGCCTGGTCGCCGGAACCGGCGTTGTGCAGGTTCTTTACCTGCGGCGCCGTACAGCGCATTTCGGCATTGCCAACACTCCCGCCGGATGAAGGGAGTATTGTGCTGCTAAGGGCGGATGGTCAGGTGATCGATGAAGTGGCGTATAACAAGTCCTGGCACCACGGCGTGTTGCAGCAGACAAAAGGCATTTCCCTGGAACGGCTGCACCCGGATTATCCGTCCGGCGACCCCCACAACTGGCATTCCGCCGCCGCCACGGCAGGATACGCCACACCAGGGGCCGTTAACTCACAATTCCAGCCGGCCACGGCGCTGAACAGCGGCTTTACCCTCATGTCCGAAGTATTCAGTCCGGATAACGACGGGCAAAATGATGTAGCCCTCCTGGCATGGGACCTCCGGCAGGGGCAAACCGCCAATATCACCATATTTGACGGCCGGGGCCGGCCCGTCCGCCATCTTGCCCGGAACCTGCTGCTCTCCGTTAATGGCCGGATCAGCTGGGACGGCTTGTCAGACGCCGGTTTGATCGCCCAACCGGGCATTTATATCATATTTATACAGATTTTTGACCCGCAGGGAAAGACAGGGGCATGGAAATTGCCGCTGGTACTGGCCGGAAGGTGATTTCAGCGGTACATTTTACAGTACATCCGGGAAATGAAAATTTGTCAGGAAGATATCTATTGCTAATTTTTTATATTTGCCCTTCTTAAAAATGAAAACATGCAGTACAGAGAAATTGTTGCAGTAACCGGACTAGGCGGTTTATTCCAATTGCTGGCCAGCAAACAGGATGGCGCTATTGTGAGATCGCTGGAAGATAAAAGTACACGCTTTGTATCTTCCCGGGTACATAACTTTACCCCATTGGAAAGCATCGAAGTGTTTACAACCGGTGAAAACGTAAACCTGTCGGCTGTTTTCAAAGCCATGCAGGAGCAGGAATCCAAATTTCCCCTCGCCGACGCCAAAGCAGACAACAACACGGTGAAAGCTTATTTCAAAAACGTTTTCCCCGAATTTGACGAGGAGCGCGTATATGTAAGCGATATGAAGAAGATGGTGAAATGGTACGCCATCCTCAAAACCAACGATCTGCTGAAGTTCGAGGAAGAAGAAACGGAAGAAACAACCGAAGCGGAAGCCGCTGCGCCGGTGGAAGAAGAAAAACCGAAAAAAGCCACAAAAGCGAAAGCGAAAAAAGAAGAGGCAACGGAAGAAGCGCCCGCAGGCGAAGAAAAACCCGCGCCTAAGAAAAAAGCCGCAGCAAAGAAAGCCGCCGCTCCCGCAGCGGAAGGTGAAGAGAAAAAGCCTAAAGCAACAAAGAAGAAGAAGACAGAAGAGTAATACCTTTTTTTATAAATGCCGGAGGCTGACCAATACTTTGGTCAGCCTCTTTTTATGCTGATACCGGATGGCGACGGTATAGCAGCGTTTTGTGCCTAACCGTTTTGGGGAACCAACAGCGGTCTTATTAGGCGCTGTCGGGCCGACATTCATTTTCAAAATGTTAAAGTCTATTCCCCGCTTGCCGCTCAATTTTTTTCATCCGGATTTGTTGGCTAATTTTATCGATACTCAAAAGTTAAACGATGACACCATCCGCAAATATTACAAAGCCGCCCAGGCACTTCCTGCCGGAAGACTTTACGGTAACCACCTGGGAAGCTTTGGAACCGTATTTCATCTCCCTGCAGAACCGGGAGATCAACAGTAAAAGTGAGCTGGAAAAATGGCTGGCAGACATGAGCGAAGTGGAAGCCGTGATCAGTGAAGATGCCTGCTGGCGCCAGATCCGCATGACGCAGGACACCGCCAACAAAGCATACGAAGAGGCATTCACCTATTTCTGCATGGAAATCCAGCCCAAACTGCAACCCCATGCCGATATCCTCAACCGCAAGCTGCTGGACTGCCGCTTCACCGCGGAGCTGGACCCCGCTATCTATTTCCCTTATCTGCGCAACGTAAAAAAACAGGTGAAGCTGTTCAATGAAGCCAATGTGCAGATACAGGCCGAGTTGAGCGTAATGGCGCAGCAGTTCGGTGTGATATCCGGCGCCATGACCATCAAGGTGAAAGAACAGGAATACACCTTGCAGCAGGCCGCCAAGTTCCTGGAAAGCCCGGACCGCGCACTGCGGGAAGAGGTATTCACCAAAACGGCCGCCCGCCGGCTGCAGGACAAGGTCACGCTGGACAACCTGTACACCGAGCTGGTGAAGAAACGCCACCAGGTAGCCCTGAACGCGGGTTTCGAAAACTACCGGGACTACAAGTTCGAGGAACTGGGCCGTTTTGAATATACCAGGGAAGATTGTTTCCAGTTCCACGCAGCGGTAAAGGAGCACATCCTGCCGCTGGTGAAGCAGTTGCTGGAAAGACAGCGCCTGAAACTCGGACTGGATATATTGCGGCCGTGGGACGGCGATGCGGAGCCGGAAGGGACAAAACCGCTGGAACCCTTCACCAGCGGAGATGAAATGATCAGCAAATCCATCGCCTGCTTTAATGAATTGCGGCCTTTCTTCGGGGATTGCCTGCAGGTGATGAAGAACATGCAGCGGCTGGACCTCGACAGCCGGAAGAACAAAGCCCCGGGCGGATATAACTGCCCGCTCGCGGAAACCGGCGTGCCTTTCATTTTCATGAACGCCGCCGGCCAGATGAGAGACCTTACCACCATCGTGCACGAAGGCGGACATGCCATCCATTCCTTCCTCAGCCACGATCTGCCGCTCAGCTCCTTCAAGGAATACCCGATGGAAATAGCGGAGGTCGCCAGCATGAGCATGGAACTCTTCAGCATGGACCATTGGGAGATCTTCTTCAGCAACCCGGACGAGCTGCGCCGCGCAAAACTGCAGCAGCTCGAACGCGCGATCAACATTTTCCCCTGGATCGCAACGATCGATAAATTCCAGCACTGGGTATATGAACATCCGCAGCATACCGTGGAAGAACGTACCGAAGCATGGGTGCGCATCATGGATGAATTCTCGCCCGGTAACATCGACTGGAGCGGGCATGAAAACTACCGTGCCAGCAACTGGCAGCGTCAGCTGCACCTGTTTGAAGTGCCGTTCTATTACATTGAATATGGCATTGCGCAGCTCGGCGCCATCGCTATGTGGAAGCAGTACAAGGAAAATCCGGAGCAGGCGCTGGACAATTATATGAAGGCGCTCAGCCTGGGGTATACAAAAACGCTGCGGGAACTGTATGAAGCGGCGGGGATCAGGTTTGATTTCTCGCCTGCTTATGTGAAGGAGCTGGCAGGGTTCGTACAAAAGGAGATCGACAAGATCATCGCATAAAAAAAGAGGCGTCGTAATGGCGCCTCTTTTTATTTACATTCTTTACAAACCCCGCTGACCACTACTTCCACGTTATGCGCGGCATAGCCTTTCGGCAGCTGTATCACGGGAATGTCCGTTTCATCCAGGCATTGTGTGCTGCCGCATTCTTCGCAGCGGAAATGCACGTGGTGATCATGATGATCGTGCTCCCCGCAATCCGATTTGCAGATCGCGTACCGCACGGAAGTATCGGTGGTAGGTATCTTGTGAACGATCCCTTTATCCAGGAAAGTCTGCAGTGTGCGATAGATCGTTACCCTGTCGAACGACTTCCCGCTGAGCTTTTCAAAGTCAGCATGTTCCAGCGCGCCGTTACTTTTCATAAAGAGCTCCAGTATTTTAACACGCGTATCCGTAATGCTCAGTTTACTGGAGCGCAACAACTGCACGATGAGTTCTTTTTGTTTTGCAGCCATGATGGATCAATTTATTCATGCATCAGCCGGTCAATATCCTTGATCAGCTTCTCAATATCTTTATCTTTTGTGCCTTCATACAATCCGCGTACCTGTCCTTCGCCGTCCACCAGCGCGAACCACTGCGTGTGCACGAAATCGTCAGGCCCTGTGTAATGCCCATCGTCTACCAGGTAGCTTTCGCGGGCCAGCTTGTATAACTGCCGTTTGTCGCCCGTCAGGAAATGCCAGTTCTTCGCGTCCGCGCCATGTTTTTCCGCATATGCTTTCAGTACGGGAATGGAATCATATTCGGGATCGGAGGTATGGGAAAGGATGAGAAAATTGGGATTGGATTTGTATTGCGCATACACTTTCTCCATATTCTTGTTCATCACCGGGCAGATATTGGTACAGGTGGTGAAAAAATATTCCGCCACATAGATCTTGCCTTTCACATGGTCCTGTGTAATGCTCTTTCCTTCCTGGTCCCGGAAAGTGAAACCCTGTACGGTGTGACCGGGGGAGCCCAGCACCGGCAGCTTTTCCTTTCCGAAAAATTCACCTGAATCTTCCTTGATCATCAGTCCGGAATATCCCATAAATCCGGCGCTCAGCAATACAAAGAAGACAATATAAAAGATCGCTTTTTTAGACATATCATTTCCACTTGATCGGATATACAAAGGTAGCACAGTTTGCGTTATTTCCCTACCAGCACGGCGTCATCCAGGTTATAGTATAATTCGTAAATATTTTTCTCGTTGAGCCTTAATCTTCCTTTAAACTTGACAAAATCGTCCGTTTCAAAAGAAGGACTGCCTGATTTGAATTTCAGCGCCATGATAGATTCCGGTCCGGCGCCGCCGCAAAAGAAGCAGGAGCTGTTCGGATTGGCGGAGAGCACGTACATGCCGCCTTTTACATCGAGGGGAATAACATACCCGCTGATAACGATGTTTTTGCCGTGCAGGGCCTTGATGTTACGGCTGAAAGAAGGGTAGAGCATGGGCATTTGCAGCTTCTCGTCCCATTTCCGGTCGAAAATAACGTCGGACAGCTGTTTCCATGTTACGCTGCGGGTGGTGGTATCCGCGTAGGTAACGGTGGATACCGGCAGCGGGCTTTCATTATTGGCGGATTGCCGGAGGCTGATGAAGCTGGACAGATATCCCGCCGATATGGATGAATGGCGGCAGAACTGCGAGATATCCGAGCAGGATACCAGTAGAAAAGCCAGGCCCGCCAATAAAAATCTTTCTGTTTTAAGCATTTGCCAGTGTTTTAGAAATGTTAAGCCGGAACGCCCGGATGGCCGGGAAGAGCGCGGCGAGCAGACAGGCTGCCAGGATGGCGGCAGCGGTGATCATGTCTGTAGCAGTGATCTTCCAGAGCCCTGAAAAGGTGAGGTGATAGTTGGTAAACACCTCTTGCTGCAGCAGCCACAGGCTTAGCCTGCTCAATAAAAAGCCGCCGAGAATGCCGGCAAGTGCGAGGATAAGGGCTTCCGACAGCACCAGTCCCAACAATTTCCCACGGCCGGAGCCCATGCTGCGCAACAATGCCAGCTCGTACCTGCGTTCGTGGGTGCCCTGCACCAGCATTACAAAAATACTGCAAGCAGCCAAGCCTGCCAACAGCCAGCCAAGAATGCGGAGCACTTCGGCGCCGGAACCCATCAGGGACTGAAGACGGTTCACTTCTATTGCGGGAACGGCGGCCTGCATATTTGTATTTTCATTGATCATGCGGGGGAATTGAAGCTGTGCGAGGGGGCTTCTGAAGTGGATGAGAACGGCGGTGATCTGTTTGTTGGCAGCTGTAGCGGCTACGTGGCCGTTTGCCGGAACAGCGTTTTGGTGCTGATCATGATCTGCTGGTTCCTGATGATCGTCTTCATGATCATGGGCGTCAGCCGCATTCTGCCGGTCAGCATCCGAATGGTCATCCTCCGGATGGCTATCCGTTGCATGATGATGTTCGCCGGCAGCGCTGTTCGTACGATCATCCGCCTTTTCATGATCATGTTTGTGTGCATCATCATCATCCGTTCCATGATCGTGCTCCTGCACCGCATTATCCTTTTCATGATCATGTTCAGAGTCTTCATCTTCAAGATGTTTCGCCGGCTCATGGATCGTCCACACGCTTTCCAGCGGCGTAAGGATTAGTTGGTCGATGGCGAGCCCCGTTGCCGGAAGCACCCCCACCACTACATAGCTATGCTCCTCATGCACATGCCCTTTTTCTTCCAGCCCATGCGTGCCGGCAAAGCGGCTGCCGATCTTCAGTCCGGCGCGCTCCGCCACGGTGGCGCCTATCACCACTTCCATCGATCCGGAAAAAATACGCCCTTCGCGGGGCTGTACCTTGAACCTGTCCAGGTAAGCCGGCGTGGTGCCCAGTATCCGGTATCCCTTGTAGGAGTCGCCGAGCGAAAGCGGGATGGCGGATTCCACCATCGGATGCTGCATGAACCGCTGCGCTTCCTGCAGGTAAATATTGCCGGTGGGAGCGTCCAGGTTATACACGCTGGAAAGAATGAGCTGAAGCGGGCTGCCTTTGGCGCCCAGCACTAAGTCCACCCCTTCGATCTGTTTTTCCAGTTGTTCTTTCGCCTGTCTGCTCAATGCGATCAGCATCAGGAGCACGGCCGTGCTGCAGGCGAGCAGCAGCCAGCAAAGCGTTGCGTACAGCGGTTTATGTAAAAGATTTTTAAATGCAATGCGAAGGATCATGATAGTTGGATGTGATGATCAAATACTTGTTTCAACCGGCTGTCGTGCGTAACGATCAGCAACGCCGCCTGTTGCTGCTGCGCCTGTTCCGCGAGCAGCTCCGCCACTGCGATGCAGTTCTGGTCATCCAGGCTGGCGGTCGGTTCATCCGCCAGTAACAGCTGTGGGGAGGAGATCAGCGCGCGGGCGATGGATGCGCGTTGCTGCTCGCCCTGGCTGAGCTGCGCCGGTTTTTTGTGCAGCAGGCCATGAATGCCCAGCCTTTCCGCAATGTTTCGCAGCCGTTGCCGCGGATGGTCTTTCGAGGCGAGCGCTGCTGGCAGCAGGAGGTTTTCGCCTACGGTCAGGGATGCGATGAAATGCGATTGCTGGTAAATAATGCCGATGTGTTTGCCCCTGAAGGTGTCCATCGCTCCTGCGCTGAACGGCCCGATGTCCGTTCCGGCGATGTTGATCTCCCCGCCGGAAGGCTTCAACAGCCCGGCCAGAAGGTGCAGCAGCGTTGTTTTTCCCACGCCTGATTGTCCGGTTATCAGCAGCACGCGGCCTTCCGCGCACTCCATGTCCGGAAACCGCAACTGCCGCCCGTTGGGATATGCGTAAGCAAGGTTCCTGGTGTATATCATGATTCCTTTTCTTTAAAGCAACACCGTTGCATTCTGATGCTGCTGATGGGTGAAGATACCCATCCCTGCTTAATTTTTTTCTTAAAGTTATATTAAAATGCAACAATGATGCAAAAAACACCTAGTTTTGTTGCCTCAAAAAACTGAAACTGTATGCGGACGAATCTTTTCTCTAAATGGAACCTGGATGCGCTGGGCATTGGCGCTTCCCTGGTATGTGCGGTGCATTGTGTGTTGCTGCCGCTGGTGATTACTGCGCTTCCCTTGCTGGGACTGGAAATGCTGGAAAACGAATTATTGGAATACGGGCTGCTCGCCTTTTCTTTCCTGGTGGGATATACCGCATTGTTCCGCGGGTATCGCCGCCATCACCGTCATATTCGCCCGCTGGTGCTGTTCACATTGGGGTATGCCGGGCTGCTGGCCGGACATTTTTTATCGCCGGAGGATTGGGAGCCGTTTGTGATCTCCGCCGGTGCGGGGCTGATCGTCTGGGCGCATTTGCTGAACCTGAAGGAATGCAGGAGCTGTAAAGTTTGCGCGGAAGAACCCGCGGAAGCGCATCAGCATTGATCCCTGGCAAATGAAACAGCTTTGATAATGCGTGATGCATCGCTTGTCCACGAACGTTAAAGTCCGGTGTTATTTGAGCGACCGCTGCGGTTACCGGCAGGTTCCATTTTTCTGACAGCTTCATTCAATCACATCCTCCATCTATTATTATGACCACTTTCCAACTCACACCCGCCATGCTGCGAAACACTCCGCAAAAACTTCCCGTCACCGTTCTGAGCGGCTTCCTCGGCGCCGGCAAAACCACGCTGCTCAATCACATCCTTCATAACAAAGAAAACCTTCGTGTAGCCGTTATCGTGAACGACATGAGCGAAGTGAACATCGATGCGCAGCTGGTGCGCAACGAGAACGTATTGCATCATACGGAAGAAAAGCTGGTGGAGATGAGCAACGGCTGTATCTGCTGCACGCTGCGGGAAGACCTGCTGCACGAGGTGCAGCGCCTCGCCGCCGAAGGACGTTTTGACTACCTGCTGATAGAATCCAGCGGTATTTCGGAGCCACTACCTGTAGCGCAAACATTCACTTACCGCGACGAAACGCTCGGGATCGACCTGGGTGCTTTCAGCCAGCTGGATACGCTGGTCACCGTTGTGGATGCATATAATTTCCACCGGGATTATGCCGGCCGCGAAATGCTGGACGACGGCAGTGACCGCGGCATCGTGAACCTCCTCACCGAACAGATCGAATTCGCCAACGTGATCATCCTCAACAAATGCGATCTTGTTTCAACAGACCAGAAAAACGCGCTGAAAGCCGTGATGCGCAAGTTCAATGCGGACGCCAGGATCATTGAAGCGGAACAGGGGAAAGTGCCGCTGCGCGAAGTACTCAACACCGGCCTGTTCGATTTTGACAAAACCTCCCAAAGCGCCGGATGGATCGCGGAACTGGAACGGGAGCACGTGCCGGAAACGGAAGAATATGGCATCAGCTCTTTTGTTTACCGCAGCCGCGAACCCTTCCATCCCCGGCGTTTCTGGCGTTTTATCAGCGAGCGCTGGCCTTCCGGCGTGATCCGCAGCAAAGGTCTTTGCTGGATCGCTTCCCGTCCGGATACCGCCATCAACTGGAGCCAGGCCGGCGCTTCCCTGATGGCCGATAAAGCCGGGCAGTGGTGGTGTTCCATCCCGCCTGAACGCTGGCAGACGGACGCCGCTACCACAGCGCTGATCCGCGAGCGCTGGCATCCCGTTTTTGCCGACCGCTACAATGAGATCGTCATTATCGGTCAGGATCTTGATAAGGAAGCCGTCACCCGTGATTTGAACGCCTGCCTGTGCAACGATCCGGAGATCAGCCACTGGGCCAGCGGAGGTACGTTCGACGATCCGTTTCCCGATCTATAATTTAGATTAATCTAAAAATAAATTTAGATGAATATCAATTCTGTTTTTAAATTTGCCTTATAAAATGGAAAAATGATCACTGGAATTATACGCATCGGCTGTATTATATTATTGATAACGCATACAACGGAATTGCTTGCGCAAGGCCGGCTGAAAGGTACCGTTACCTCGGACGGCAAGCCCGTGCCTTTTGCCAGCGTTGGCTTTAAAGACTTGAAAACCGGCATCGTCACCAGCGAAACAGGCGAATTTGATCTGAAGAACGTTCCCCCCGGCCGGCATCAGCTGCAGGTAAGCGCCGTGGGATATGTACCATACCTGCAATCCATCCACATAAAAAGCTCCGGTATAACAGAAACGGCTGTACGGCTACAGGCTACCGCTTCCAGCCTGAATGAAGTCGTGGTCAGCGGCACGCTGCGGCCTGTTACCAAAATGGAAAGCCCCGTGCCCGTGGAGGTTTATTCGCCGGTGTTCTTCAAAAAGAATCCCACGCCAAGCATCTTCGATGCGTTGCAGAACGTGAACGGCGTGCGGCCGCAGCTGAACTGCAACGTGTGCAACACCGGCGACATTCATATCAACGGCCTCGAAGGACCGTATACCATGGTGATGATCGACGGAATGCCCATCGTCAGCGCCCTCTCTACCGTTTACGGCTTGTCCGGCATCCCCAACAGCCTCGTCGAAAGAGTGGAGATCGTAAAAGGGCCTGCTTCCACGCTGTACGGATCGGAAGCGGTGGCGGGCCTCATCAACATCATCACTAAAACACCTTCCTCCGCGCCTTTGATGACGGCGGACGTAATGGCCACCAGCTGGCAGGAGTATAATGTGGACCTCGGCCTGCGGATGAATGCGGGCAAAAAGGCGCAGGGATTGCTGGGGCTGAACTATTATAATTACCAGCAACCGGAAGATAAAAACGGCGATGGCTTTACGGACGTGACCCTCCAGCACCGCATCTCCGTGTTTAACAAATGGAGCTTTATCCGCAAACACGACCGGGTGGCGTCTATCGCTGCGAGATATTTCTATGAAGACCGCTGGGGCGGCGAAATGAACTGGGGCAAACAATGGCGGGGAACGGACAGCGTGTACGGCGAAAGCATTTACACCAGCCGTGTGGAGGTGATCGGTCAATACCAGCTGCCCACAAAAGAGCACTTCATGCTGAACGGGTCTTTCAATTATCACGACCAGAATTCGGTGTACGGCACCACCTGGTTCCTCGCGCAGCAGTCCATCGCCTTTGCCCAGCTTACATGGGACAAGGAGGTGGGGCGGCACAACCTGCTGGCGGGCCTTCCTTTCCGGTATACTTATTATGACGACAACACCGCCGCCACCGCCAGTAAAGACCAGAACCCGCCGAAACGCACTTTCCTGCCCGGCGTATTCTTCCAGGACGAGTTCAAATTTGCGCCGGGGCATACCCTGCTGATGGGCATGCGGTACGATCATAATTCGGTGCACGGCAACATCCTCACGCCACGCTTCGCCTACAAATGGGCGCCCAACTACCGCAACGTACTGCGGCTGAATGCGGGCACCGGCTACCGCGTGGTGTCCATCTTCACGGAAGATCACGCTGCATTGACCGGCGCGCGCGAAGTGGTGGTGAACGGAGAGCTGAAACCGGAACGCAGCTGGAACATGAACCTCAACTTCACGAAGAAGATACCGTTGAATAATGCCTTCCTCGGGCTGGACGCTACCGCTTTCTACACGTATTTTTCCAACAAGATCTTCCCGGACTACAGCCGCCCGGATACCATCAGCTATGAGAACCTCAATGGCCACGCCATCTCGAAAGGCGCCAGCCTGAATGTGGACCTGATGTTCAACTTCCCGCTGAAGCTCATTGCCGGGGTAACGTATGTGGATGTATATGAAAAGGAGAACGGCATTAAAACGCGGCCCATGCTCTCTGAAAGGTTCTCCGGCACATGGTCTGTTTCCTATACTTTCACGAAACCGGGCATCAGCGTGGATTACACCGGGAACCTATACGGCCCGATGCTGTTGCCGCTGCTCGGCGAGCATGACCCGCGGCCCGGGGAATCGCCGGTATGGAGCATTCAGAATATCCAGCTCACGAAAAAATTTGCAAAAGGATGGGAAGTGTATGGAGGCGTGAAGAACCTGCTGAATTTTACGCCGCCGAAGAACTCCATCGCGCGCTCGCATGATCCGTTCGACAAGCTGGTGGAATACAATCCGGACGGCTCCGTGATGCAGACCGCGGAAAATCCGTATGCGCTCACGTTCGATCCGAGTTATGTGTTTGCGCCGAACCAGGGGATACGCGGGTTCCTTGGCGTACGGTTCACCCGTCAATAATAGTTAAAGGCTTAATCCAATCTTGATACCCAGATGGACGCTTGGCAGTACGTTGACCAGCTCGCTGTGATCTTCGTTCACGCCACCGCCATTTGCAGAGAAGTTTGTGTAACGGTACACCTTGCTGCGTACGCCAACGCCGAGGTAGGGATCGATCACGAACTTCTCTTTTTTGATCTGGCGCCCCAGCAGTAACTGAATGCCATATACATTTTTGTCCCCGGAGTTCTGGTAGGTCTGGCCGTTCAGGGCAACATCTTCTTTGGGGTAAAATATCTTTTTAAAGAACAACACCGGTTCAAAGTAAGTGCCGCGGGCATTGGTAGCAGCCTGCGGGCGGAAGATGTACCATTTCATGCCGGCCCGAAAGCCAAGGCCGCGGCCTTCCACCAGCTGCTCGGTGCTGAGGCCGGGTTTCTTCTGCCCGATGTCTACCCGCCGCAGGAAAACATAATCCGGATAGTCTGTATAAATACCGCTGATGCCAAGTTCGAGGCTGAGCTTCTCGGTGAGGTCCTGTTCCAGGTAAATATCCAGCGCGCTGATGATAGTGGTGGGGTTGACTTTCAGATAAGTGTGCTTGCGGAATTTTTCCTGGGCATTGGAACATAGGCTGGCAAGCGAGAATAGCAGCAAAAAGGGTAGTGATCTTTTCATCTGTACAAAGTGTTTTTTCAGCAGCCAGATGGAACTTCGTTTCATAGCAGCTTACAGTTGAATATCAGTGCAGGATTGTTATTCTGATGTCAATAATCGTTCCACAATTAGGGGAAACCACTGATGCTCCAGCACCTGTACCTTGCGCGCCAGCGTCTCGGGCGTATCTTCGGGCGAGATGGCGCAACGCTCCTGCAGGATCACCCCGCCGTCGTCGTACTTTTCGTTTACATAATGAATGGTGATGCCGCTTTCCTTTTCACCGGCGGCGAGCACCGCCTCATGCACAAAATGGCCGTACATGCCTTTCCCCCCGAATTTAGGCAAAAGCGCCGGATGTATATTAATAATACGTCCTGAAAATGCGGTAACGAGGTTGGAAGGCACTTTCCAAAGGAAACCCGCCAGCACCACCAGGTCGATCTCCTTTTCCTGTAACAGCTTCACATAGCGGTCTCCCCGGAAAAACTCCTCCTTGTCGATCAGCACGGCCGGGATCTGTTCCTTCTCCGCAATGTTGAAGATGCCGGCGCCGGCTTTATTGGAAAGGATGAGCGTTACCCTGGCAAGGCCGGAATTCCTGAAATGGTCGATGATCTTTTGGGCGTTGCTGCCTGTGCCCGATGCGAAAATGGCGATATTCTTCAAGCCTGTTGTTTTATGAGGAGCAAAAATAGGCAGATAAGACTTTATGGGTCGGTCTTTTTTCATAAATTTAAGGGTAGGGTATGATAAACTATTGTGAAAGTATCTTGTTAAGGAAAAGTAGATTTTGTGTAATTTGAACACAATAAAAATTCTTTAAATATATAACTGCTATTTCAGGGCAGGCAAAAATAATATCATTCAGAAGCCCGGTTTTCTTCTTTCGGGAAATATGATTTTTATCAGGAATTTATACGGACCAGAGCGTCGCAGGGCAGGATTACATCGTCAAAACCGGCTATAGTAAAGCATTTCAAGAGATCGTTTTTGTGTGGATAGTATATAAAAAGTGCTATCAAAGCAAGGGTAACTTTTTTTTAATTGTTGGTAAATTGTCAACATTCTGTCTTATTTTTGCTGGCACTTTTAAAGAAACCTTAGGTCAAATCTAAACTAAATAGGCTGTGTATCGTCGTGTTTCCATTCGTTTGCGTAAGCAATTTGTGAGTGTTCTTATCCTATGCGCGGGACTGGTTAGTTCTATTTCCGTGGCTCGGGCAGCAGATCCTGGTGCGGGTAAGACGCTATTTCAGCAGAACTGTGCTTCCTGTCACAATGTTCATAAAAAGCTGACCGGACCTGCCCTGGCGGGAGTAGAGGACAGATGGCCTGATAAGAAGCTTCTTCATCAATGGATCCGCAATTCTGCGGCTGTTCTGGCTACTGGCGATAAATACGCCAACGATCTCTTCAATCAGTATAACAAGCTGCCGATGACGGCCTTCCCGGGCCTGAAGGACGAGGATATAGATAATATCCTGGCCTATGTTGCGCAGGAGCAATCCAAGCCCGCAGGGGGCGCCGCTCAGGGAGCCGCTGCTGGTGCTGAAGCCGGCGCAGGCGCGCAGGATTCAGGCGGTAACAGCCTGCTTTTCGGTATTATCACGCTGATCCTCGCTATCGTAGCGGTGATCCTGATGCAGATCAACAGCAACCTTAACAAGCTGGCCGCCGAAAAAGAAGGGCATGAACATGCCGAACCCGTTCCGTTCTATAAGAATAAGGCGTATATCGCTATCTGTATCATATTATTGTTCGTTGTAGGCGGATACTTCACTATCCAGGGCGCCATCGGCCTGGGCCGCCAGCAGGACTACATGCCGGAGCAACCCATCTTCTACTCGCACAAGGTGCACGCCGGTATTAACCAGATCAACTGTCTGTATTGCCATTCCTCCGCGGAGAAAAGCAAGCATGCCATGATCCCTTCCGAGAACGTCTGCATGAACTGTCACAAAGCCATCACAGAGTATACCGGTCCAGACCTGTTTACCGCTGAAGGCAAGAAAGTGAACGGTACTGCGGAAATCCAGAAGCTGTTCGATCATGTTGGATGGGATCCTAACGCACAGCGTTACACCAAACCCGGCCAGCCGATCGAGTGGGTAAAGATCCACAGTCTGCCTGACCACGTTTACTTCAACCACTCCCAGCACGTAGCAGCCGGCAAGGTACAATGCCAGACCTGCCACGGCGAGATCCAGAACATGGACGAGGTGCATCAGTTCGCTGACCTCTCTATGGGCTGGTGTATCAACTGCCACCGTACAACCAATGTACAATTCGCTGAGAACAACTACTACAGCATCTTCGAGAAACTGCATAATGACATCAAGGACGGTAAGATCAAGGATGTGACGGTTGAAATGGTGGGTGGTACCGAATGTCAGAAATGCCACTATTAATATATAAGGATAAGGAGCTAGACTCAACATTTTTAAATCGTAACTCGATATAATCACATGGAGCAAAAAAAGTATTGGAAAGGCTTGGAGGAGTTGCACAATACGGCTGCGCATAAAGAAGCTGTGAAAAACGAATTCAGGGAAGACCTGCCGTTTGAAGAGAGTGAAAGCCTGCTGAATGCTACAACCCCCCGCCGAGATTTCTTGAAATACCTCGGGTTCACCACCGCGGCGGCAACCATTGCCGCAAGCTGTGACATCCCGGTGAAGAAGGCCATCCCTTACGTGAATAAGCCGCAGGACATTACACCCGGCGTACCCAACTATTATGCTTCTGCCTATGCTGTAGATGGTGAATACGTTCCCCTGGTGGTGAAAACCCGCGAGGGCCGTCCCATCAAGATAGAAGGAAACGAAATGTCTGCCGTTACCGGCGGCGCCACCACGGCAAGGGTACAGGCAACTGTGCTGGGCCTCTACGATGTAGCCCGTCTCCGTTATCCCGGTATCAACAAGGGAGCGGACAAAGGCGACAAGCTGGAAGACCGTGTGCAGGAACTGACTTTTGCGGAGCTGGACAAACAGGTAGCCGCTGCTATCGCCGGCAAGCCTGTGGTGCTGCTGTCCTCCACCATCATCAGCCCTACTACCAAAAAACTGATCGGCGAGTTCCTGGCGAAATACCCCGGCTCCCGTCACGTTACCTACGATGCGGTTTCCTATTCCGGTATGCTGCTGGCGAATGAAGCCTCCTACGGGAAAAGGGCCCTGCCTTCCTATCATTTTGAAAATGCAAAAGTAGTGGTAAGCCTCGGCGCCGACTTCCTCGGTACCTGGCTGAACCCCGCAGAATATTCCCGCCAGTACGGCGCCAACCGCAAGATCAATGCAAAGAACCCGGAAATGAGCAAGCATTTCCACTTCGAAAGCATGATGAGCCTCACCGGCGCCAACGCTGACGAAAGATACACACACCGCCCGTCTGAGACCGGCGCCGTAGCCCTCGCGCTGCTGGCAGCACTCGGTGGCGGCGTAACCGCTCCCGTGATCGCGGACGCCCGTCTGAAAGAAGGTATCGCCAAAGCCGCCAAAGCCATCCAGGCCAACAACGGCAAAACACTGGTGGTATCCGGCTCCAACGACGTGAACGTACAGATCATCGTGAACGCCATCAACAACCTTGCCGGCGCAAACGGCACTACCATCGACTGGGCAGTGACCTCCAACTACCGCCAGGGTATCGACAGTGATATGGCGCAGCTGGTGAACGACATGAACGCCGGCTCCGTTGGCGCACTGCTCGTGTACGGCGCCAACCCCGCTTACGATTACTTCGATGCGAAGAAGTTCGCGGACGGTATCAAAAAAGTAGGCACGTCCATTTCTTTCAACGACCGCTACGACGAAACCACACAACTCTGCAAATACATCGTTCCCGACCATCACTTCCTCGAAAGCTGGGGTGATGCGGAAGGACGTACCGGCTACTACGCTTTCATCCAGCCGACGATCGCTCCCCTGTTCAAAACCCGCGCATTCCAGTCCTCTCTCCTGAGCTGGAGCGGAAACACCACAGCCTGGGAAGATTATCTTAAGAATGAATGGATCGCGAAGCTGGGTTCCCAGGAAGCGTGGGACAAAACACTGCAGGATGGCGTGATCGAACCGCAGGCCGGTGCAGCCCTCACAGGCGCTGCATTCGCAGGTGACGTTGCCGGCGCGGCTGCAAAGATCAGCAGCGCGAAGAAAGGCGGCAAAATGGAACTGGTGCTGTATGAAAAAGTTGCGATCGGTAACGGTAAGGAAGCCAACAACCCCTGGTTGCAGGAAACCCCCGACCCGATCACCCGCGCTACATGGGACAACTACGCCTGTGTATCCAATACAGTAGCGAAAACCTTCAGGACCGAGCTGGGCGACGACTACGAGATCCACGCAGAGAAGCAAGTGCTGAAGATCACCGCAAAAGGTGTGACCGTAGAACTGCCCCTGCTGATCGTTCCCGGTATTCATCCCGATGTGATCGCCATTGCAGTAGGTTACGGCCGCGGCAAAAAGGCATTCATCGGTAAAGCTGCCGGTGAAGTAGGCGCGAACGCTTATCCGTTCGTTTCCTTCAACGGCCAGACGTTCGATTACTTTGTAACAGAAGCAACCGCCGAGAAAACCGGCAGACAATACCCGGTGGGCCTTACGCAAACGCATAACAGCTACGAAGGCCGCCCGATCATCAAGGAAACTACCCTCGAAGAGTTTATCAAGAACCCGAAAGAGGTGAACCACGACCGGGAACACCTGGCGCACTACGGAGAAGATTTCCGTAAAGACGCCACCCTGTATCCCAACCACCCGTACCCCGGCATCAAATGGGGCATGTCCATCGACCTGAACACCTGCTTCGGCTGCGCCGCCTGTGTAGTGGCCTGCTCCGCAGAGAACAACGTTGGCGTGGTAGGGAAGGAACAGGTGGTACTGGCGCACGAAATGCACTGGCTGCGCATCGACCGTTACTTCAGCGGTGATGAGAACAACCCGGAAGTGGTGTTCCAGCCGATGCTCTGCCAGCACTGCGACAATGCTCCGTGTGAGAACGTTTGTCCCGTTGCCGCCACCAACCACAGCTCTGAAGGCATCAACCAGATGGCATATAACCGTTGTATCGGTACCCGTTATTGCGCAAACAACTGTCCGTATAAAGTTCGCCGCTTCAACTGGCGCGACTGGAACGGTGCGGACAGCTTTGAAGGCAACCTGCACGATACCGGCGATATGAACGATGCGCTGACCCGCATGGTGCTGAACCCTGACGTGGTGGTGCGTAGCCGTGGTACGATGGAGAAATGCTCCTTCTGCGTACAGCGTCTGCAGGACGCGAAGCTGGCCGCCAAGAAAGCAGGCCGCCCGATGAAAGACGGAGAAGCGCGTACCGCCTGCCAGCAGGCCTGCGCCGCGGATGCGATCGTATTCGGTAACATCAACGACAAGGATAGCCGTATTTATAAAGTACGTAACGAAGAACAGCAGGACCGCCTGTTCTATGTGCTGGAAGAAACCCATACACTGCCTTCTATTAACTACCTCGCCAAGATCCGTAACAAGGATGCGGCGCCGGTGGCAGCGGGCGCGCATGGTGAAGAGAAAGCTCATCACTAGGAAGTGATCTTCCGCGAAGGCGGAAGAAAAAGATTGAACAAGTAAAGAACCAGTTTTAAGTTTTGAAACAACGTAGTTCCTGCTGAAAGGCGGAACGAGCAAAGCTCGAAATACTATGCATTTGAAGTACGAATCCACACTGAGAGAACCTTTAGTAGATGGGGTTAAAGATTATCACCAGGTAACGGAGGATATTATCGGCCCCATTGAAGCCAAGCCAGGAAAGCTGTGGTACATTGGATTAATTATCTCCATAAGCTTGCTGTTGTTTGGGGCTTTCTCCGTGTTCTGGGAAGTTTATTTCGGTACCGGGGTGTGGAACCTGAACAAGACGGTAGGTTGGGGATGGGACATCACCAACTTCGTATGGTGGGTAGGTATCGGTCACGCCGGTACGCTGATCTCCGCGATCCTCCTGCTGTTCCGCCAGGGATGGCGTACAGGGGTGAACCGCGCGGCGGAAGCGATGACCATCTTTGCGGTAATGTGCGCGGGCCAGTTCCCGATCTGGCACATGGGCCGTGTATGGATGGCCTTCTTTGTACTGCCTTATCCCAATACCCGCGGTCCTCTCTGGGTGAACTTCAACTCCCCGCTGCTGTGGGACGTGTTCGCGATCTCCACGTACTTCACCGTTTCCCTGCTGTTCTGGTACTCCGGTCTGCTGCCGGACTTCGCCACCGTGCGTGACAGGGCTAAAACAAAATTGCGCAAATTATTATATGGCATCGCGGCGTTCGGCTGGACAGGTTCCACCAAACACTGGCAACGCCACGAATCTTTATCACTGGTGCTCGCTGGTCTGTCTACCCCCCTGGTACTCTCCGTGCACACCATTGTATCGTTCGACTTCGCTACCTCGGTGATCCCCGGATGGCACACCACCATCTTCCCGCCTTACTTCGTTGCGGGTGCGATCTTCTCCGGGTTTGCGATGGTACAGACGCTGCTGATCATTACCCGTAAGATACTCGGACTGGAAGAATACATCACCATCGGTCACATCGACGCGATGAACAGGGTGATCGTACTGACCGGTTCCATTGTGGGTGTGGCATATCTGACAGAGCTGTTCATGGCATGGTACTCCGGCGTACAGTATGAGTTCGACGCTTTCTACAAGTTCCGCGCCGCCGGTCCCATGGGATGGAGCTACTATATCATGATGACCTGTAACGTGGTGTCGCCGCAGATATTCTGGTTCCGCAAGCTGAGAAGGAATATCATGGTCACTTTCATCATGTCCATCATCGTGAACATCGGTATGTGGTTTGAACGTTTCGTGATCATCTGCTCTTCACTGTACCGCGACTACCTGCCGTCCAGCTGGAGCTACTACCGTCCGTCCTGGCCCGAAGTTGGTTTCTATCTGGGAACCTTCGGCCTGTTCTTCACCTGTTATTTCTTCTTTGCCAAATATTTCCCGGTGATCGCAGTTGCGGAGATCAAGTCGATCCTGAAAACTTCCGGGCAGAACTTTAAAGAGAAAATGGTGAAACACGAAGAGGAAGACCTGGAGAAATTTGCCCACGATCAGGCACATCACTAAGAATTGAATTTGATTAACGGATTATTGAACACTTATCCATATGGCTGTTAAAAAATTTGTTGTAGGCAGTTTTGATGACGAGGCGGTTTTGTTCCCGGCGGTAAAGAAAGTACGCGCAGCCGGTTACAGGATTCACGACGTGTATACGCCTTTCCCCGTGCATGGTCTGGATCACGCACTGGGCCTGAGAGAAACCAGTCTGCATACCGCAGGCTTCATCTACGGCATCACTGGTACAACCACTGCGTTGTCTTTCATGAGCTGGATATTTACAACAGATTGGCCGCTGAACATCGGTGGTAAACCACACTTTCCGCTGCCCGCATTCATTCCGATTACTTTCGAGCTGACGGTGCTGTTCTCTGCGGTGGGCATGGTGATGACATTCATGTACCTCTGCCAGATGGCGCCCTTTGTAAAGAAACATATCTTCCATCCGCGCCAGACAGACGACCTGTTCGTGATGGCCATCGAGCTGACCGAAAAGACCCGCGCCGAAGAAGTGAAAGCTTTCCTCGATAGCGTTGGAGCGAAAGAGATCAACGAACAGACGGCAGAGACCGGATGGTGGCTGGGCCGCTGGGACCGGGAAGACAAGCTCTTCAGCAAGCCTGCGGAGCCTGTGAATGCATAATTGAAAAAGTCGAAAAACAACGAGATAAATCGACTTTGGAGATTCATCGAGACATTAAAAAAAGTCGAAAAACAACGAGATAAATAGTTTCTGGATGAAAAGGACTTCCAACATACTGATTGTAGCTGCTTTGGCTGGTGGAGCATTGCTCTCCGCCTGTAACAGGGGAGCACATAATAGAAAGCCCGGCAAGATCTATATGCCTGACATGTATGAATCCCGTGCATACGAGTTCTACAGCGGGCGCCTCGCGAGCATGAAGCCGGTGGAAGGCACGGTTAAAAGAGGAGCTTTGCTGCCCTATCACCTGAAAGCGGAAGATACGGCACAGGCCAACCTGGTGAAGAGCCCGGTAACAGTAGACGAAGCCGGTATCAAGGAAGGCAAGCGCCTGTTTGATATATACTGCGGCGTATGCCACGGCACCAAGCTGGATGGCAACGGTCCGCTCTATAAAGGTGGCGATGGCCCCTATCCCGCGGCACCCCCTGCTTTCCTGGCGGGCAAGCTGATGGGTTACAGTGAAGGGCGCATCTTCCACGTGATCACTTATGGTTATAACGTGATGGGCAGCTATGCCAGCCAGCTCGATATCGAGCAACGCTGGAAAGTAGTAGCCTATATCAAGAATATGCAGAACGGCGGTAAAGCGCCTGCAGCACCCGCGGCAACGGATTCCACCGCGGCGCCGGCTGCATCCGCTGCTGTAGTGGCTGCCAAGTAATTTGTTTTAAACGCATTTCAACTTCGTATTTTAATATACAACAGTAATGAAGGACCAATTTGTAGTACCAGCAAGATTAAAAACGACCAGCTACGTGCTTTTGGGTATTGGCTTGCTGACTTTATTGATCGGATTATTTGCATTCTCTGGCGAGCATGGCGCTACACGTTTCTGGGCGGGCCTGCTGCAGAACAGCACCTTCTTCCTGATGGTGGTGTTGGCCAGTACCTTCTTCATTGCTGCCACCACCCTGGCTCATGGCGGATGGCAGATCGGCTTCCGCAGGGTGCCTGAGGCAATCGCCATGGCTGTTCCCGCCCTCGGCGTGATACTGCTGGTGCTCCTGGGTTTCCTGATCTTCGGTAACAAAGGGCACGTATTTCACTGGATACACCCGGAAGGAGACAGGATACTGGAAGGCAAAGCGCCTTTCCTGAACCCCTCTTTCGTTTCCATCGCTTCCGTTATCACCATCGGCGCCTGGATCGCGCTCACTATGAAGATCCGCAAGATGTCGATTGAAGAAGATAGCTGGACGATGACCCCGAACCTGGGCAAAAGCCTTCTCTGGAGAAACTCCGTTTGGTGTGCTGTGTTCATCGTGGTATACGCGCTGTCCATCGGCTCCACCACGCCCTGGATCTGGCTCATGAGCATCGACGCGCACTGGTTCTCTACCATGTACAGCTGGTACACATTCGCCAGCACATGGGTATCCGGCCTGTCACTGATCGTACTGTTTGTGATCTATCTGAAAGGACAGGGATATCTGACATGGGTAAATGACGAACATATACATGACCTCGGCAAGTTTATATTCGCGTTCAGCATCTTCTGGGCATACCTCTGGTTCTCCCAGTACATGCTGATCTGGTATGCCAACATGCCCGAGGAAACAGTTTACTTCCAGCCGCGCGTATGGGGAGCCTGGAGATCAGTATTCTTCCTGAACCTGATCATCAACTTCGTATTTCCGCTGCTGATATTCATGAAGCGCTCTACAAAACGCAATTATACGGTGGTAACCTTCACAGCCGCTATCGTGATCTTTGGTCACTGGCTGGATTTTTACCAGATGGTAATGCCCGGCACCGTTGGCGGCCTGCATTTCCCCTGGTATGAACTCGGCATTGGCCTCGGGTTCGTTGGCCTGATCATCCTGATCACCGGCAACCAGCTGGCAAAAGCCCCGCTGGCGCCGAAGAACCATCCGTACATGAAAGAAAGTATTATACACCACACCTGATGCGTGGCGTACAGCACAGAAACAACGTAAAGCATTAGATAACTTAATTATTTTTCATAGCAATGTCAGGATTTTTAGCAGTTTTAGTTGTTGTTCTCATATTCGTCGTGATCTTCCAGATTGCGAAGGCCAGCGAGTATGTGTCCATTCTGAAAGGTGAAAAGAAATCGCGTGAGCAATCCAACCGCATCAACGGTTTCCTGATGGTGGTATTCCTGGTGTTGGGATTGATAGGAGTGTGGTGGTGCCATGATCTCCTGGAAGACAGAATGCTCGGGGAATCCGCTTCCGTTCAGGGGGAGGGTGTAGATCAGCTGATCAAGGTGACCTTTATCATGACCCTGGTCGTGTTTATCATCACACAGATACTGTTGTTCTGGTTCTCTTTCAGATATCAGGAAAAAGAAGGCCGTTCCGCATTCTACTTCCCGCATAACAATAAACTGGAGGTGATCTGGACCGTTATCCCGGCCATTGCATTGACGATCCTGGTTGCCTTTGGCATACGCCACTGGCTCCGCATCACATCCGAGGCGCCGAAAGATGCCATGATAGTGGAAGTGACCGGCGCGCAGTTCAAGTGGATGGTACGCTACCCGGGTAAAGACGGACAGCTTGGCCGCAAGAACTATAAGCTGATCAACGAGGCCGCGAGCAATCCTGTTGGGCAGGATTGGGCGGATTCACTGAATCATGACGACTTTGTATCTCCCGAACTGCATGTGGTGGTTGGCAAGAACGTGAAGCTGGTGATCGGTTCCCGCGACGTGGTACACGACGTTGGCCTGCCGCACTTCCGCCTGAAAATGGACGCCGTACCCGGCATCCCCACTACCCTGTGGTTCACGCCGAAGTTTACGACCGCTGAAATGAAGAAACGCACCGGCAACCCGGACTTTGTATATGAACTGTCCTGCGACCAGATGTGCGGCGTAGGCCACTACTCCATGAAAGCGAACATCATTGTGGAAACACAGGAAGAGTACGACGCATGGGTAGCAGCACAGCCGACACAGTATGCACAGGCGCATCCGGCCGCCGCTCCGGCAGAGAAGCCCGCGGCCTCCGATTCAACCGCCACTGCGTTGACAATGAAGTAAATTTGTGAAAGCGTAAAAATTTAAAGAAATAGCCGGAGAGCCTGCCCCGTTTGACGGCTTATCATAAACAGAACTTATTATGAGTAACGAAGCAACATTGCACAGTCAAGATTTATTGCATCACGGCCACGTGGAGCATGGGCATGGTAATGGCCATGATGGTCACGACCATCATCATGAGGAGACCTTCATTTCGAAGTATGTTTTCAGCATGGACCATAAGATGATTGCCAAGCAATTCCTCATTACGGGTATCATCTGGGCCATCATTGGTGCGTTCTTCTCTGTACTGTTCCGTTTGCAACTGGGTTATCCCGATGCTACTTTCCCCTGGCTGGAAAGCATCCTGGGTCACTGGGCTGAAGGTGGCCGGATCACCGCGGAAGCATATTATGCGCTGGTTACCATGCACGGTACCATCCTGGTGTTCTTTGTACTGACCGCCGGCCTGAGCGGCACCTTCTCCAACCTGCTCATTCCCTTACAGGTAGGCGCCCGCGACATGGCTTCTCCTTTCATGAACATGCTGAGCTACTGGTTCTTCTTCCTGGCCAGCGTTATTATGATGAGCTCCCTGTTCGTGCAAACCGGTCCCGCTTCCGGCGGCTGGACTTCCTATCCTCCGCTGAGCGCGCTGGGTGACGCTTCTATCGGTTCTAAAATTGGTATGGACCTCTGGTTGATCAGCATGGCGATATTCGTTGTGTCTTCCCTCCTCGGTTCCCTGAACTATATTTCCACCATCCTGAACATGCGTACAAAAGGCATGAGCATGACGAAGATGCCGCTCACCATCTGGGCGTTCTTCTTCACCGCGGTGCTCGGCGTATTGTCTTTCCCTGTTCTGCTGAGTGGTTTCATCCTGCTGCTGTTCGACCGTCACGGCGGTACCAGCTTCTACCTGAGCGAGCTGTTCGTACAGGGCAAGGTGCTGCCGAACGAAGGCGGCTCCGCGATCCTCTACCAGCACTTGTTCTGGTTCCTGGGTCACCCTGAGGTGTATATCATCATCCTCCCCGCGATGGGTATGGTATCCGAGATACTGGCGGTGAATTCCCGCAAGCCGATCTTCGGTTATCTCGCGATGGTGGGTTCTCTCTTTGCTATCACTGTACTGGCGTTCCTCGTATGGGCGCACCATATGTTCGTAACAGGGCTCAATCCGTTCCTCGGCGCATTCTTCGTGTTGCTGACGCTGCTGATCGCGGTGCCCTCGGCCATCAAGGTATTTAACTGGCTCACCACCATCTGGCGCGGGAACATCCGGTTCACACCGGCCTCGCTCTTCTCTATCGGTTTCGTGAGCACGTTCATCTCCGGTGGTCTGACCGGTATCTGGCTGGGTAACTCCGCTATCGACATCCACCTGCATGATACCTACTTTGTAATTGCGCACTTCCACATCGTAATGGGTGTGTCCGCATTCTTCGGTATGTTCGCCGGTATCTACCACTGGTTCCCGAAAATGTACGGCCGCTTTATGAACCAGACGCTCGGCTTCATCCACTTCTGGATCACGCTCGTTGGCGCCTACCTTATCTTCTGGCCGATGCACTACGAAGGTATGGCCGGTATGCCCCGCCGTTACTTCGATTACTCTACCTGGGCTTCATTCAACCAGTTCGGTGGACTGAACCAGTTCATCAGCTTTGTGGTGATCATCGTATTCGCTACACAACTGTTGTTCGTTTTCAACTTCTTCTACAGCATATTCAAAGGCCGCAAGCTCACCTCACCGAATCCGTGGGAAGCTACGACACTTGAGTGGACTACGCCGATCCATCCCGGTCACGGTAACTGGCCCGGCGAGATCCCGGAAGTACACCGCTGGGCTTACGATTACAGCAAGGATGGCAAGGACTTCATTCCGCAGACCGTCCCGGTATCGCCCGAGGAGTCCGGCCACTAAGGCTGATGGGAGAGTAAAAGGAATTGTGAATCAGAATTATGTTGCAAGAAAATTCCATAAAGTTGTCTTTATCATACGCCATTGCAAGCAGGGTGAAAGATTACTTCATGATGATGAAGTTCACCCTTACGTTCCTGGTGGTGTTCTCCTGCGTGGTAGCGTACCTGCTGGTACCGGGAGTGGAATTTGATCTTATAAAAGTTCTTTTATTATTTACAGGCGGCATCCTGGTATCCGGTTCCGCCAATACCATTAACCAGATCCTCGAAAAGGATACGGACAAGCTCATGGCGCGTACGGCGGTAAGACCGCTGCCCTCCGGGCGTTTGTCTGTTTCCGAAGCGAGCGTGGTAGCGCTGGTGACCGGCGCGGCCGGCCTGGCGATCCTCGGTTTGGGGTTCAACTGGCTGAGCGCGGGCGTGAGCCTTGTTTCCCTGGTGCTGTACGGCTTCGTGTACACGCCCTGGAAAAAATGGAACTCGCTGGCGGTGCTGGTAGGCGCGGTGCCCGGCGCATTGCCTCCCCTCATCGGGTGGGCTGCGGGCGCCAATGATCTCTCCGAAGGAGGATGGTCATTGTTCGCGATCCAGTTCCTGTGGCAGTTCCCGCACTTCTGGGCCATTGCCTGGGTAGCGCATACGGACTATACAAGAGCAGGTTTCAAGCTGATGCCCTCGGATAAAGGTCCCGGTAAAATGATTGCGCTGCAGTCCGCCATGTATGCCATGCTGCTGATCCCTGCCGGCGTAGCGCCGTACCTGTTGGGGCTTACCGGCCGTTTTTCGGCGCTGGTGGCTATACTGATCGGCGGGTTTTACCTGTACAGGGCCGTGATGCTGTACCGGAAATGTGATGTGCCCTCGGCCCGCAAGCTCATGTTTGGATCATACATTTACCTGGCAGTGATATTATTGGGATTGTTGTTTGATAAAGTAAAACTGTGAGGAGAATGATAACAATGAACGCACAAAGAAACAAGATACATCCGCACAAGTATTCCATGTGGATCGCTATGGCCAGCATCACGATGATGTTCGTAGGTTTCACGAGCGCATACGTTGTGAAACGTTCACAGGCAAACTGGTTGAGCTTTGAGCTGCCGGCCATCTTCTGGGTGTCTACAGGCCTCATTCTTTTGAGCAGCCTTACGATACACCTGGCATTGCGCCAGTTCAAGGCGCGCAGCATGGGCAGCTACAAGTCGCTCATCACGCTGACCGCCCTGCTTGGCGTGGCGTTTGCGGTTTGCCAGGTGATCGGCTTCTCGGACATGAAGAATCACGGGCTGGCGCTGGACAGTACGGTATCGGCATCCTTCATCTACGTGATCGTGGGCGTGCATATCCTGCACGTGCTGGGAGGCGTGGTAGTGCTGCTGATCCTGTTCTTCAGGGCGTACCGCATCAGGGTAAGAACTTACAGCGCGGTGCCCATTGAAGTGGCGGCAACGTACTGGCATTTTGTAGACGGGCTCTGGATTTACCTGTTGGTATTTTTCAGCCTGGCGCGGTAAAACGCGATTAAAAAGACAATCAACTCATAAAATTATAATTCGTACAAATGGATAACGCAGTAACAGCGAAGAAAAAATGGTGGGGCGGAGGGCATTCGCCTTTCAGCGTGAGCTATGGTAAGTTGATGATGTGGTATTTCCTGATCTCCGATGCCTTCACATTCGGTGCATTGCTGATCTCTTACGGCACACAACGTTTCATGGCTGAAGCCTGGCCTGATCCCAACGTGGTTTTCCATGCCTTCCCGTTCATGGGGCATATGGACCTCCCGCTGGTATTCGTGAGCTTGATGACCTTCATCCTGATCATGAGTTCCGTAACCATGGTACTGGCCGTACATGCCGGTCACAATCATGACAGGAAGGGAGTGGTGAAGTGGCTGATACTGACCATCATCGGCGGCGCCATGTTCCTTGGCTGCCAGGCCTGGGAATGGACGCACCTGCACGAGATCGG
Source organism: Chitinophaga cymbidii (assembly GCF_007992715.1). Classification (GTDB taxonomy): domain Bacteria; phylum Bacteroidota; class Bacteroidia; order Chitinophagales; family Chitinophagaceae; genus Chitinophaga; species Chitinophaga cymbidii. Next base: position 1,476,929 of record NZ_BKAU01000001.1, on the reverse strand, counting down.
CGCATGGTGGGGCCGCAATCCGTTCAACAACGCGGACGGTTCTGCAGCTATTTCCACTAACTTTACAGACTTCTTCTTTACCATCACAGGCTTCCACGGCGTACACGTTACTTCCGGCGTGGTACTGAACATCATCGTGCTCATCAACGTACTCAAAGGTACCTATGAGCAGCGCGGCCACTACGAAATGGTAGAGAAAGTAGGCCTGTACTGGCACTTTGTAGACCTGGTATGGGTATTCGTATTCACCTGCTTCTACTTGCTGTAATTTGAAATCATTAATATAAACGAGAAAAGAACTAATTGAACATGGCGCATTCACATTCTGCAACAGGCGAGAAAGACAATTCTGCTGTAAAAGCGATATGGAGGACCTTCTGGATCCTGTTAGGCATTACCGTCGTGGAAGTAGGCATGGCATTCCTGCATTTGTATACGCACTGGCCTGACAAGCTGTGGCTGAATGCATTATTCATCCTGCTGACGTTCTTCAAAGCCTTCTACATTGTAGCGGAATTCATGCACCTCCGTCATGAAGTGAAGAACCTGATCATGACCATCCTGTTCCCGCTGACGCTCTTCGTATGGTTCATCATCGCATTCCTCGCGGACGGTGATTCCTGGAAGAACATGCGCAGAGACCTCGCCCCCGGCACGCCCGCGGCGAAGGAAGCGCCCGCGCAACAGCCTGCTCATCATTAAAACAATATCGTAACGATAATTTATCAGCCAAAAATGTAAAGGTGAGTTCACTTTTACATTTTTTGCTTTTTATATCACCGCTAAAACTGACCGGTCATTTCTAAAAAAGCATTACTAGGGGTTGCATTGGCCATACTCGTACCGCTCGCCGGTTACCTGATCGTTGATCACTATGGCAAAAATGTAGTGCACGTACCGCCTTACCTTATCGCGGAACGTGTGGATACCATCGTGAAGGATGGCAAGACCACTTACGATACCATCTATCACCAGGTGAAGAACTTCTCGCTCACCAACCAGCTCGGGAAAAAGATCAACCTGGACGATTACAGGAACAGGATACTGGTGGTGGATTTCTTCTTCACCAGCTGTCCCACTATCTGTCCCACCCTCACCAGCCATCTCAAGATGGTGCAGGAAGCCTTTAACAAGCACGATACGCTCGTGCAGATACTTTCCCTGAGCGTTGACCCGGAAAGGGATACCGTGCAAAAGCTGAAGGCGTATGCGGACAAAAACAACATCGATCCGAAAAACTGGTGGCTGCTCACCGGCGATAAAAAAGAGATCTATGATCTTGCCCGCTATGAATTTTTCGTGAATGCCGTGCAGGGCGACGGCGGGCCGGATGATTTCATCCACACCGAAAAATTTGTGGTGATCGATAAGGACCGCTACATCCGCGGATACTATAACGGGCTGGACACAAACGATGTTCGCCGCATGGTCAACGACATCGCCGTGCTGCACATCGCGAAAGACAAAAAGAAGCCCGGTTTGCTGAAGCGCTTATTTTCAAAAAACTAGCACATGGAACTGAAGAACAGAAACCTGAACCTGCCGATAGCGATCATTTCCATCCTCATCCCGCTTGTAGTGGCCGTGCTGTTCATATTGCCCAAGCCCGATATCCAGGCCGGCTTTGATGTAAGGATCATGCCTTTCTTCCATGCCATCCTCAATTCCGCCACCGCCGTGCTGCTGCTAGCGAGCCTGTACTTTATCAAGAACGGGCAGCAGAAAGCGCACAAATGGGCGAACCTTTCCGCCGTGGTCCTTTCCGGCATCTTCCTCCTGTCTTACGTCACCTATCACTTCCTCACGGAAAGCACGAAGTTCGGCGACATCAATCACGACGGACTGGTGGACGCTGCTGAAAAAGCCGCTGTGGGAGGCATCCGGTACCTGTATTATTTCCTGCTGCTGACGCACATCCTGCTGGCGATCGTGATCGTTCCGCTGGTGCTGTTCACGCTGCTGCGCGCTTTCCAGTACGACAATCCCCGTCACCGCAGGATCGCCCGCTTCACCTGGCCTATCTGGTTCTATGTGGCGATCACGGGTGTAGTGGTATATATCATGATACAGCCGTACTACGGGTAAAACTGACGGAGATCAGTGTCTGAACCGGTCAAATCCTTTAAATTCGTGGTGTGAAAAAGTTATTCCTGCTCATAATGGTCTTTGCGCTGTCGTTATCCGCCAGTGCGCAATGCTCGCTCTGCACAAAAACGGCGCAGCAGCTGGGCGAAGGTCCTGCCAAAGGATTGAACAATGGCATTCTCATGCTGGCGTTCACGCCGCTCGCATTGATGGCCTTCCTGGGCTACCGTTGGTGGAGAAGCCAGCGGCCCTCCCAATCATAATTATTTTCCGGGATCAAATTCAGGGCATTCCACCCGCAGGTCGGCAGACCGGAGCGGGGACTGCACGAGATTGCAGTAATGCCCCTTGCCTTTCTTTTCGTAGAACCGGCAGTTGAAGCACATCCGCTGCGGCGTGATGATCAGCTGGTCGTTCAGGTCTTTTATCAGTCCCAATAAATTTTCCAGCAGGTCCGCCTGTTTTTCCGGCGGCATGTTCTTCACCGGCTCCAGCATGGGGTTGGCAAAGCGCTCCACTTTCTTCCCCAGCACACGCCCTTCGCGGGTAAGATGCAGGGTATGGCTGCGGTTATCGTTTTTGTCTTCTTTGCGGCTCAGCAGGTTTTTGGATTCCAGCGTTTTGATGGCATCGCTGACGGTGGCCTTGGTCATGTTGAAGTAGGCGGCAAGATAAGTGACCGTACGGACCTTTTCCGGGTAGTGCAAGAGGAACGTCAATATCTGTACCTGAATGGGACTGATGCCGTGCTGCTTCGCCTCCTGCCATAGCAGAACACGAAATGCCTCGGACAATCGCTCCAGTGCCGCAACCACCTTGCTGGAGGTATTAGACGCCTGGTATTCAGGGTTAAAAGTAGATTCCTTTGCCATGTTGGATAGTCGCTGTATCGGTTTGATAATGGATATGTGTCTTCGTTGCTCTTGCCAGGCTTCATGGAATGGCGCCCAATGTACAAAACTTTTTAAGCCTGCCGAATAACACATTCATGGTGTTTAGATTAACGTCAGGATGACACAAAATAGTTTGTCCCGCGAAGAACAATTTATATCCGCTGCGCTCCTATCGCAGTGAGAATCAATGCCCTTCAGATACGAACTTCAAGCCTACGATAGAGCCGATGAGCATCACCAGGAAAAATATCCGCCAGGCCGCGGCCGGTTCCTTAAAGAACAGCATGCCCGCGATGGCCGTACCGGCGGCGCCGATGCCGGTCCACACCGCATAAGCGGTACCGATAGGCAAGCCGTTATTGATCGCTTTATTCAGGAAAAAGAAACTGGCGGTGATGCATATTACAAAGCTAAGCGAAGGCCACAACTTGCTGAAGTTTTCAGAATACTTCAATGAAATGGTAAAACCGATTTCAAAAAGCCCGCCGATAATTAAAAATAACCAGGCCATAATAAAATGATATTTAGAAATAAATAAAAGTAAAAGGAGGGGTCAGGGATGTGCGCACCGTATCAGAGGCCGTAATTGAATACAGCATAAGTGAAGAAAAGACGGAATACTCTGCGGTGTGTGAACATAACGGTGCAAATATAAGGAAATCAGACGGGATGAGCATATTGCTGCACGATGCGGTAAACGGAGAATTGCGGGTCTTCCATCTGCTCGCTGATCGTACGTAACAATACCTGTTTATCCATATCGCGCATCCTGCGATGGCGTATCAGCTGCCAGGCTTTCTCCGTAAGTAGAAAAGCCTTGCGTTGCAGGTTGCCGTGTATCTGCTCGCGGTGTGCGTCCAGCGCGGTGATCAGCGCTTCAATGCCCTGCTCCTGCGTAGCGATGGTTTTGATGACGGGCGTTTCCCTGATGTGCGCGAGGAGCCGCAGATTTTTCACGAACTCGTCCGCCTGCGGCCGGTCCGCTTTGTTCACCACAAAAATATTGGCGATCTCCATCAGTCCCGCTTTCATGGTCTGTATCTCGTCTCCTGCTTCCGGCACTACTACTACCACCGTGGTGTCCGCGATGCCGGCGATCTCCACTTCGCTTTGCCCCACGCCCACTGTTTCTATAAACAGGTAATCGAAGCCGGCGGCTTTGATGATGTCGCTCACTTCGAGGATCTTGGGGCTGAGGCCCCCGAGTGCGCCGCGGCTGGCCATCGAGCGGATGAATACGTTGGGGTCGGAGAAATGGTCGCTCATGCGGATGCGGTCGCCGAGCAATGCGCCGAAGTTGAAGGGCGATGAAGGGTCAACCGCGATGATGGCCACACGTTGCTGACGGCGGAGGAGTGCGGTGATGAGGGCGTTCACCAGCGTGCTTTTGCCGGCGCCGGGAGGGCCGGTAATACCTACAACACGGGTCTTTCCCTCCGGCGGCAGGGCTTCCAGCAGCTGCATATAGCCCTCCGCTTCATTCTCCACAAGAGAAATACAGCGGGCTAATGCCCGGATATCTCCCTGTTGCAAACGGCTGAGTAAATGCGCATACATGAAACAAATGTATCGATGATTTTCCACATCTTTGCATCCATGAAAGTCACCGGATTTACCTTTGTACGAAATGCCGTTAAATTCGACTATCCCGTTGCGGAAGCCATCCGTTCCATTCTGCCGCTTTGCGATGAAGTGGTGGTCAGCGTTGGCAATTCGGATGACGGCACGCTGGAGCTGATACAGTCGATCGGCTCGGACAAGATCCGCATTTTTCATACTACCTGGGACGATTCGCTGAAAACAGGGGGCCGCGTGCTGGCCGTTGAAACGGACAAAGCGTATGCCCATGTGAGTGAAGATACCACCTGGGCTTTTTACATCCAGGCGGACGAAGTGGTGCATGAAGATGATTATCCCGCTATCCGCGCCGCCATGGAGCGATATAAGGATGATGCGAACGTGGAGGGCCTGTTATTCAATTACCGGCATTTTTACGGCAGCTATGATTATGTAGGCGATTCACGCACCTGGTACAACCGGGAGATCCGCATCATCCGGAAAGACCCGCGCATTCACTCCTACCGCGATGCACAGGGCTTCCGCCTGGACGGCCGCAAGCTGCGGGTGAAGCCGGTGCAGGCACATATTCATCATTACGGATGGGTGAAAAACCCCGCCGAACAGGCGCTGAAGCTGCAGAACGCCGCGAAGATCTACAACGGCAGCGATGTGCCCGCGAACGATTTTGATTATAGCGGGATTGATTCGCTGCAAAGATTTACCGGCAAACATCCGGTGGTCATGTGGGGAAGGATCGAGAAGAAGAACTGGCAGTTTGAGTATGATATCAGCCGCAAGAATTTCAAAGGCGTGAAGCGAAAGCTGCTGTACTGGGTTGAGAAACGTTTTGGCGTGCGGCTGTTCGATTACCGGAATTACAAGCTAATATAGGCTGCGGTAGATGTCCAGGTAAGCGGCCACCGTCTTCTTCCAGCTGAATTGCGCCGCGTGTGATTTGATGTTCTCTTCCGGTTGCGTAACGGCATAATGGGCCAGTCCCGCTTCCAGCGTTTTCCGCATATGCTCTTCATCAAAATCCCTGAAATAATAAGCTACATCGCCTCCTACTTCCGGCAGGCTGGTCTTGTCCGAAATGAACGCCGGTTTGCCAAAGCGCATGGCTTCTATCACAGGTATGCCGAAGCCCTCCGCCAGTGAGGGAAAAAGAAACGCCGAACAGTTTTTGTAATACCAGTATTTTTCTTTTTCGCTGATGGCCCCAAGCAGTTTCACCCGCTCGCTCACTCCATGACGGGCCGCTTCCGCTTTGATCGCATCTACATAATTTCCCTGCGGACTGCCCGCGATCAGCAGCTCATAGTCATTACCCTTCAGCAGCGCGGGAAGCACATGAAAATTCTTCTTCGACGTGAGCATGCCGATGGTAAAAAGAAATTTCGCCGCCGGGCGGTAACGCGGCGCGTCAAACAAGGGAAATTCATTTACGCTGGCGCCGTTATAGATAACGGCCGTTTTTTCCTCCGGCAACCGGAGATGTTCCTTCATGCATTCCAGCGTGAATGCGGAAATGGCGACTACTTTATCCGCATCATCCACCTGCGATTGTATTTTCCGGAGCAACGCGCGGTGATTGGTTTTGTCCGTAAACAGGAAGTTGAGATCATGCAGCGTCATCACAATCCTGCGGGCCTGCTTGCGGGGCCAGACGTTCGGGTTCTGATGAATGGCATGCCATACATGCGTATGGGGCGGACGGAAAGAATAGCGGTCATACCATCTGTAAGGGATCGGGCGGTAGGCGTTGTTTTTAAAATGACGGAAATGCTCCGGCATGTAGTAATACAATAGTTCATCATCGTTCAGGCATGCCGGAAGCAGCGCCCCCAACTGGTAGCAGAAGGTATACAGGCCGTTGTTAGGGTACTTCAGTTTTTCAAAATCCAGTCCGATCATATGCATGAAGCCTAAATTATAAATTATTGATGAAGTTGCATTTTTTGTTTAAAGCGTAATGAATAACAGGGCGGCGCGCCTTTTGCGATCATCCATGCAATTCTCGCGTAGCCTGCGTCTTTATAGGTTTTCTTCAGCAGCTTGAAAAAATACCACCACTTTAAACAAATGTATGCTGCCGTGGAATGATGTTTTGAGAAGAAATACAGGAGTGAATAATAGTATTCCTGCAGAAAATCCATTTTCACGGTGGTGCTGGTGCTTACGAAATGCACGAAGCCGGCTTGCGGCACCAGGTAACAATGCCATCCTTTTTTACGGAAAGTATAAGCGAGGTCTTCTTCTTCGCAATAGAAAAAATAATTAGGGTCCATTCCGCCAACGTCCGCCAGCATGCTGTAGCGAACGAACATGGAGGCGCCGGAAACAAGCGGCACCCGCAACGGGTCGGCGTAAGTGGCATTCCTTTTCGGATAGTCTTCCGGGCGGAACAGGCGCAGCAATCCCGGCCCCAGGATCTTCATCGAAATCGTCGGGAAATAGTTGAAGGTATTGATCGGTTGCAGTTTATCATTGAGCATCTGGCCGGAGCAGATACCCGCATCCGGATGCGTTTCCATGAAACGGTGCAGGCTGTTCAGCGTGTTTTTCTGCAGCAGCGTATCGTTGTTCAGGAAGTAGATGTAACGCGCATTGCAATGCTGTATGCCCAGCATGTTGCCGCCCGTGAACCCCAGGTTAAGAATGCTGCGGATCAGCGTGAGGTGCGGTTTTCCCTGCAAGGCGGATTGTAGGAGCTGATAATCTTCCGGGGCGGAATTATTGTCTACAATGATGATCTGCCATTGCAGGGAACGGTCGGTCTGCTCCCATATAGATTCAACGCAATTGACAGTGAAGGAGGATGAATTGTAATTTAAAAGAATGATGGCAACGTCGTAGGCAGGCAGCATAAAGGTGTGTGTTTAAAAGTAGAAGGCGGCCGTGGCAAACTTGTTTTGAAACACTGGACTTTTACCTTACATTTAGCGGCAAAATAGTCGAAAAAAGCACAAAATGCAAGCAGCATCCCAAATGAAACTGACCAGAGGGCAGATCATCCAGCAATTAATTGACAGCAAAGCATTCAGGACATACCTTGAAATCGGGGTGTTCAAAGGGAAAAACTTTTTGCCGATCCGGGCGGAAAGGAAAATAGGTGTAGACCCTGCATTCAGAATAAAGCTGTCACGCCGGCTGGGCTGGCTCTTCCGCAACGCCACAAATCTGAAGGCGGAATATTTTGAGCAGACGAGCGATTCATTCTTCCAGAACGTTGCTCCCGGCCTGATACAGAAAAGCTCGCTGGATGTTTGCCTGGTAGACGGCATGCATGAATACGAATATGCATTGCGCGATGTGGAGCATGCGCTGGAATATCTGCAGCAGGACGGCGTGATCATCATGCATGATTGCAATCCGGCGTCAGCACAGGCAGGATGCACCTTTGAGCAATGGAAAGCAGGGAATTTCGCCTGGGACTGGAACGGGGATGTGTGGAAAGCCATTCTTCATCTCAGGAGCCTGCGCAATGATATTGATGTTTTTGTGCTGGATACGGACATGGGATTGGGTGTTGTTGCCAAACGCCCGCCGCAACAGCAGCTGAATTTTACCAAAGAACAGATACAGGCGCTTACGTATGATGATCTCGCAGCCAATCGCGCGTCATGGCTGAATCTGAAACCCGCCCCGTATATTTTTTCCTATTTCGGCATCTGATAAAACAGGGGAGTTTTGTTAATTTTAGATCATGACGAATTTCATTCCCATATTTCCTTTGGGCATTGTTGTTTATCCGGATGAACAGCTGAACCTGCACATCTTCGAGCCCCGTTACAAGCAACTGATCGGTGAATGCATCAGGGACGGAAAACCTTTCGGGATTCCCGTGGTGATCGACAAAAAAGCGAATGAATATGGTACGCTGGTGGAAGTTGAAAAGGTGGTGAAGGAATATGAGAACGGAGAAATGGACGTATCCACGCGCGGACTGAAAGTATTCCGTATCCTCGAAGTGATCCGCGAGGTGCCGGAGAAATTGTATTCCGGCGCTATTGTAAACTACCCGGACAATCATCACCGCGGCCATCAGAAGTTGCAGCGGGAAGTGCTGAAGGCCGTGCGCGAGCTGCATCATATCCTGCAGGTCAGCAAAACTTTCGTGCGGCCGGACGATGCGCTTCGTTCCTATGATATCGCGCACCATGCGGGGCTTTCCCTGCAGGAAGAATATGAGCTGCTGCATCTTTTCCACGAGCTGCAGCGGCTGGAATACCTCAAACGCCACCTGCACAAGGTGATCCCGATGCTCACAGAGATGGAGCGGCTGAAAGACCGCGTGAAGCTCAACGGGCACTTCCGGAATTTATCAGTGGATAATTTTTAACTTGGCGCCATGATCTTTTGCCTGGACCTGGGTAATACCCGCCTGAAATGCGGCGTGATGCAGCAGGGGGAATTACAGCAGGAACTTTTTTTCCCGGAAGACGACCTGGCCGGCGCGGTGCGCCGCGCACTGGATACGTTCAAGCCCCGCGCAAGCATCCTTTCTTCCGTAATAGACCATCCGCAGGAGCTGGAAACCCTGCTGGCGGCGCATACCACGTTCATCCGGCTGCAGCACTCCATTCCATTGCCCATTCAGCTGGCATATGACAAGCCCGAAACGCTCGGCGTAGACCGCATTGCACTGGCCGCCGGCGCCTGGAGCCAGTTTCCCGGGCAGCACAGCCTCATTATCGGTGCCGGCTCCGCCATCACCTATAATTTTCTGCACAAGACCGGCGCCTTCCTGGGCGGAGGGATCAGTCCCGGTATTGATATGCGTTTCCGCGCCCTGCATACGTTCACGGACAAACTGCCCCTCGTGAAGCCGGACACGCAATATTCCTTTATCGGCTACAATACGCGGCAAAGCATTCTCAGCGGCGTTCAGGAAGGGGCGCTGGCGGAGGTGGAAGGGATGATCGCGGCCTATGGCCGCAGATATGGGAACTTTAACGTCCTTTTAACAGGGGGTAATTTGGATTTTTTTGCTTCCCGCCTTAAAAATAAGATATTTGCAAGCCCGTATTTATTGTATAAAGGTTTAAATTCAATCGTAGAACGCAATGTATTGGACAAAAGCTAGCTTCTTTTGCCTGTTAGGCTTTTCTGTGCTTTCGGCAAAAAATGCTGCCGCCCAGGATAATTCACCTTACTCGCGTTTCGGCCTGGGAGAGCTTTCCCGCTCCGAAAACGCTGTCAACCTGGGTATGGGGGGCGTTTCACAGGCGTTCTATTCCGCCCAGTCCGTAAACTTTCTCAACCCTGCCAGTTATTCCAACCTGCAGCTCACCACTTTTGACGTGGCGCTGAATGGCGGCGTACGCAGGCTGACCAACAATGAAGTGAACTCCCGCGCCGGCTTCGGCACGCTCAGTTACCTTCAGCTCGGCATCCCCCTTTCCAAAAAATGGGGCCTGGCCTTCGGCCTTCGGCCGGTAAGCCGGGTATCCTATAACATTGCGGAAAACGAGGAAAGAACATTCTTCGATACCCTGAAAGTGCCGGTTGTGCACCAGTATGAAGGCAGTGGCGGCTTGTACCAGGTATTTGCCGGTACAGGCGTGGGCCTCGGCAATTTCAGTATAGGCGTGAATGTTGGATATGTTTTCGGGAACGTGGTGAACAGCACCAAAGAACTGTACCCGGTCACCTCCACCATCCTCCCCTCCAGGCACAGCCGCCGCAACGACTACGGCAGCTTCTTCTACAACGTTGGTATCCAGCAGACGATCGACCTGAGTAAAGATATGGAACTGACCATCGGCGCCACCGGCAGCCTCGAGCAGAAGCTCAAGGCCCGCAGGGAACGCATGCGTGAAACACTTTATTACGACGCCTCTTCCGACGAATATGATACGCAGGACACTGTGCTCTACGAAAAAGGTGCGCGCGGCGAGATCCTTTACCCGCAGCAATTCGGCGGCGGTATTATGCTGAACAAGGTAGACAAGTTCATGATCGGCGTGGACTATACCACCGCCCAATGGAGCAACTTCCGTAATTACGGAGAGCCGGATTCCACGCAGAACAGCTGGAAGCTGAGCGTTGGCGGCCAGTTTGTTCCCAATGCCGGGGCATTGACAGGTTACTGGAATAAAGTAACTTACAGGCTCGGTGGATACTACGGAAAGGATTTCGTAAAGCTCGCGGATAAAGACATGACCGCTATGGGCTTTACCGTTGGCCTCGGCCTGCCGGTCAGAAGAATGCCGTTCAGCTACCAGTTCTCGCAGATCAATGCCGCATTTGAAGTAGGCACCCGCGGGGACGTGAACATCGCAAAGGAAACTTTCTACAAGCTGACGATAGGCTTCACCCTGAGTGACCGCTGGTTCATCAAAACCAAATACGATTAATCCTGACGTTCCATCTGCCGCCTGATCATCAAAATGTACAGATGAAACACCTTTTATACCTCGCTCTTGCTTTAATCTGCTGCAGCTGCGAAAACGATATGAATGCCGTGCGGGCATTGGATAAAGACAAAGCAGGAGTAGAAGAGGCTTTCAACGTGGAAACCATCATGAGCCAGACAGCCCATGTGAAAGGAGTGCTCACCGCTCCCTATATGGAACGGCACGTTGAACAGCCCGCCTACACCGAATTCCCCAGGAGCCTCCGGGTAGTATTCTATAACGATTCCCTCATTCAGACCAGCATCCTCACCGCCAATTATGGCCGGATGGAGGAGAAAAACAATAACATCCTGCTGCGGGACAGCGTGGTGTTCATCAGCTACTTCAAAGGCATGATCCCGAAAGAGCGGCTGGATTGCAAGGAACTGAAATGGGACGATAAAAGAAAGCTGTTCGTATCCAATACCTTTTGCCGCGTGGCCCGTCCCGGTGATACCCTGTACGGCCAGGGCCTGGAAGCGAACCAGGACTTCTCCTGGTGGCAGTTCATCAACGCCTACGGCAGCTTCCTGCCGCCGGATAGCATGGTCAATTTCGATTAGTTGAATATCATTACGCAAAAACCCGGTCAATTGACCGGGTTTTTGCGCTTTAACCTATTTTTTAACCTAAATTTCTTGTCTATTTGGCCCAACAACCATGCCAAAGTATTATTTTTCAATACTTCCGAATAGAAGCCTGAATTTTTATTTTTGATCATCACAACTTCAATCTTTAACAAATGGAATACAGAAGACTGGGTAAATCAGGACTGCAGCTGAGCGTTTTGTCCTTCGGCAGCTGGGTAACCTTTCATGGCCAGGTAGACGATTCACTATCTGACAGGCTGATGGGCATCGCTTACGACAATGGCGTGAATTTCTTTGACAACGCGGAGATATACGCATTGGGAGAATCGGAAAAAATGATGGGAAGGGTGCTGAAGAAAAAGAACTGGGACCGTACCTCCTACACGGTATCCAGCAAAGCTTATTTTGGCTGGCGCGGCGCTGACAACAAGCCGAACCAGACCGGCCTCAGCCGTAAACACCTGGTAGAAGCCTGCCACGAAGCGCTGCAGCGCCTGCAGGTGGATTATCTCGACCTGTATTTTTGCCACCGGCCGGACAGGAATACACCGGTGGAAGAGGTGGTATGGACCATGAACATCCTCATCCAGCAAGGAAAGATACTCTACTGGGGTACCTCCGAGTGGACGGCCGCCGAGATCATGGAAGCGCATATGATCGCGCGGCAATACAACCTGATCGGGCCGGTGATGGAACAACCGGAATACAACCTGTTCCGCCGGGAAAAAATGGAAATGGAGTACCTGCCTGTTTTCCGGACAGTAGGGCTTGGCACCACCATCTTCAGCCCGCTGGCATCCGGCCTGCTCACGGGCAAATACAACAAGGGCATTCCGGAAGGCTCCCGCCTGGGCCTTGAAGGGTATGAATGGCTGAAAAACAGGAACCTGCTGGAAGGCAATATTCAGAAGGTAGTCAAACTGCAGGAGGTGGCGGACCGGCTGAACACCAGCCTTGCCACTTTATCGGTCGCCTGGTGCATCAGAAACCCGAATGTGACCACTGCTATCCTCGGCGCCACCAAAGAAGCGCAATTGACCGAAAACCTCAAAGCCGTGGAAGTGGTTGGCAGCCTTACAGATGCGGTGATGCAGGAGATAGACGGCATTATGCAAACGGCGCCGCACGCACCTACCCATTAAGGGTGAATGGCGTTGGTTAAATCGATGTTAACAGTAGGATTTTCAACACGTTTACGAGCTAAATCGTTTCACTTACCAAATCCAGATTGACAAAAAGCAAGGTGTGTCTATCTTTGTCTTGGTTTTTCATAGGATATGGTTAAAAATACTTGAGGGCGTTATTCTTAACGCCCTATTTTTTTGCCCCGCCTTCCCGTTTTTTCCTTCTCTTTTGCTAAATTCCGGGTATTAAATATTTATGTCATGGAAACCATTAGCTGGAACGATTTCGAGAAAGTACGCATGCATGTGGGAACGGTGCTGACCGCAAAGGTATTCCCCCAGGCCAGGAACCCCGCCTATCAGCTGGAAGTGGATTTCGGCCCGGAAATAGGGGTCAAACGCTCCTCCGCGCAGATCACAAAGTTGTATAAGCCTGAAAGTTTAATAGGCCGGCAGGTCATTGCTGTGATCAATTTCCCGGTCAAGCAGATCGCCAATTTCTTTTCAGAATGCCTGGTGCTGGGCGTGGTAGGTGAAGAGAAGGAAATAGTGCTGTTGCAGCCGGACCGCCCTGTCAAGAACGGGCACAGGATAGCATAACGGTATTATTTTTAATTTAAATTTTTATTTAATCCGTATGCTGCCTAGCCGATTTTTGACCTTTACCAACAATTTTATGGCGTTCACGGAAATGGGGTTGCGAAGGATCAGAACCGCTATATCTTTGACTCAGGTTTTTCATAGGATATGGTTAAAATTATTACAAAGGCGGTATTCTTACCGCCTTTTTTCATTTCCTGACGCTTCGCATAAACTTATCTTGAAGGCCATTTTCGGCGATTTTTACAGCCTTGCACCAAATCGTTTAAGGGGATTTTCGGCACGTTTACCAGAAATATTATAGCATTCGCTAGTTTGAGGATTAGAGTTACTTCTAAATTATGGAAATTCGTAACAGGTTTTTCAATAAAGATATGGTTAAAATTTTTCGGGGCTGTATTCTTGCAGCCCTGTTTTTTTGCCCCTACCGCATTGAATAAACAACAAGGGCCGCTTCCGAAAAGAAGCGGCCCTTGTTGTTTGTGGTTTGCTGATCTGGAGAAGCAGCCCGTACTGTCAGCAGTTTTTCCATTGCCGGGCGCCGTCAACTGCCTTATCTTCCGCGGGATTTCTATCAATTCCCTTTAAACCCTTCCGGCAGGGGTCTCTCCAACAGGTTTGCATACACGAAACGGTACATCTCGTTCTTCGAATGGGTGCCTTTGGGCCCGCCCCATCCATGGCGTTCGCCGGGGTAGAGCATCAGCTCAAAGTGTTTGCCGAGGTCCTGGAAGCGGTTCACCAGCTGAATAGTGTTCTGCAGGTGCACGTTATCGTCCATTGTGCCGTGTATGATGCGCAGGAGGCCCTTGTATTTCGCGGCGTGGGTGATCGCCGAAGTGATGCGGTAGCCTTCGGGGTTTTCCGCCGGCGTGTCCATATAACGTTCTGTGTAATGGCTGTCATACAGTTGCCAGTCCGTCACCGAGAAGTTGGCGACGCCGTGGGTGAATACCTCCGCGCCGTAGGTCAGCGCCATGCAGGTCATATATCCGCCGAAGCTGCCGCCGGTGATACAGATCTTCGAGGCGTCCACGTTGGGTTGGGTGATCAGCCATTTGGCGCCGTCCATATAATCCTCGATCTCGTGTTTGCCCAGCTGGCGGTGGATGGCGTTCATGCCTTTCTTGCCGAGATGGCCGGCGGCGCGGTTATCCATCACCACCTGGATGAGCCCTTCTTTGGCGTACCATTGGGTGGCCGGGTTGGGGCGCCAGGTATCGTAGATGGTGCCGGCATCCGGACCGCCGTAAATGCTGATCAGCACCGGGTATTTTTTACCGCTTTCCATTTTGTTCGGCCAGATGATGGTCATCGGCAATTCGAGGCCGTCGCGGGTCTTGTAGGTCCGCAGCTCCGGCAGGGCCAGCACATAGTTGTCGAATGCCTCGCCTCTGGCGTTGCCCAGCTCGCGGATCACCTTGCCTTTGTCGTTCAGCAGCGCCATCCTGGGCGGTGTGCGCATGTTGCTGTAAACGGTGAGGAAGTAATCCCCGCCCGGCGCCAGTTTTACGTCGTGGGAGAAATCACCGAAGGTCAGGCGTTGGGGCTCACCGCCGCGAAGGCTTACTTTGTAAAGATCAAAACGGGTGCTGGCTTCTTTGCGCGCCGTAAAATAGATCACCTGTTTTTTTTCATCGATCTGTAATATCTGCCGCACGCGCCAGTCGCCTTTCGTGAGCTGTTCCTTCAGGCTGCCGTCCATATTGAACAGGTAGATGTGGTCCCAGCCGGATTTGTCGCTTTTCAGGATAAAGCCTTTGTTGCCGGAGAGGTAGTGAATATCGGTGAACCAGTCGATCCACGTAGCCTGCTTTTCGTCGTACACCGGCTTTTTGGCGCCGGTTTGCGGATCGATGGCATAGATAATGAGATTGTCCTGCCCGCGGTTCATCCATTGCGCCCAGAGCGCGCTGCCATCGGGTGTCCAGAAGGGCTGACCGAAATACTGGTCGTCTTTGGAATTGAAATCCGCCCAGGTGATGTTTCCGCCGGTGACGGGCACAACGCCCAGTTTCGTTTCGGGATTGGTATCACCCGCCTTGGGATAGCGTGTTCTTTCGAGGAAGCCATGCTGGCCTACTTCGCTATAGATGGGGAACATCGGTACCTGCGTATCGTCGAAGCGCATGAATGCGATCCGGCGGCTGTCCGGGCTCCACCAGAAGGCACGGTAGCGGGAAGCGCGGCCGAGAATTTCTTCATAGTACACCCAGG
The DNA here is from genome assembly GCF_007992715.1 of Chitinophaga cymbidii. Lineage (GTDB taxonomy): Bacteria > Bacteroidota > Bacteroidia > Chitinophagales > Chitinophagaceae > Chitinophaga > Chitinophaga cymbidii. Next base: position 1,461,462 of record NZ_BKAU01000001.1, on the reverse strand, counting down.
ATGCCCATCCATTGTATACCACATCAGAGCCGTCGGTGGTATACCGTGTTTCTTTTTTGGAGGCCACTTCCACCGCATACAGGTCGTTATTACGGGTAAAGGCCACATATTTTTCGTCGGGGGAAAGGGTGGGGTTCTTTTCCACCGCGGAATCCTGTGTTAGCCGGATCTCTTCGCCGGAGGGCGTTCGCAGGAAAATATCGTTGTCCTTCACGGATACGGTGCTGCCGGTTTCCGCCGGTGCGGTGTATGGCGACGTTTTCCCGGTCCTGGCATCCACCGAAAGCGATTGCCCGTTGCGCGTTTCAATGTAATGGCTTTTGTCCGCCCACCCGCGGATCTGCGGCAGCGGCTCCGTGATGCTCACGGGATGGGTGAAGATCTGGTCGAAGGTCAGTTCTTTTTTCTCCTGGGCAGCGGCTGGTAATACTGCAAGCAGGGATAGACCGGCCAGCCATGCCGGGAAGGATTTGGATGTACTTCTCATAATTTTAAACAGGTTGAAATTGCGGTGCTTTTCGCCGCTATCCGACGAAAATAAAGATGAAAAGCGAATATATGGAAAGGAAATATATCAATGGTAACCGGCCATCGTCATAAAACAACCGGTTATGAAGCCAGGCACGTAAAGCAGTAAGTGGCGTTATATATTATATACAAACCACAGTATATTCAAATAGTTTTTTATAGGATATGGTCAAAAAAAGCAGGGCAGTAATTCAGTTTACCGCCCTGTTTTTCTTTTCTGGTGCAATGTTGGCGATGATAATGGCGCCGGCCATGAGGCCGAAGTCTTTCAGCAGGTTCCCGGGAGCTTCCAGTTTTCCCTGGATAAGTCCCGGTAAATGGATGGAAATGATGTATGTCAGCAGCAGCAAGGCCAGCAAGTATCCTGCAATGCGTGCCGGTTTCCCGAAAATGATCGCCACGCCGGCCGCTATCATGGCCACGCCGGTGAAATATATCCAGAAAGCGCCACCGGGAACGGGCACACGCGGCGCCATTTCCTGCCCGTGCGCGAGGTGATTGAAACCGAAGTACAGGAATACGAGTGCGTACAGCACGATGGCGAATTTAGTGGGAATGAGAATTTTCATGGGTAGAAGTTTAGGTAATAACCCCAAAAGCGGGGTTGGGGTTCAATGAGGGGGCTGTTTTCCCTGATGGCGACGTTCTAGTGGCCGGGCCGGCCGGCCGTGTGGCCGTTGTGTTGACAGGAACACAAACGAAGGCTGCTCAGGGATAAAAAAAGGATGTATCGCGTTGATACATCCTCTTGTAAAAAGTTCAAATATTTTTTCCATCAGGCATTCTCCGGCCGCATTTGCGGGAAGAACAGCACATCCTGGATAGACGGCTGGTTGGTCATCAGCATGGTCAGCCTGTCAATACCGATGCCGATACCCGAGGTCGGCGGCATGCCGTACTCCAGCGCGCGCAGGAAATCATAATCGATATACATCGCTTCATCATCCCCCCTTTCCATCAGCAACACCTGCTCTTCAAAGCGCTGACGCTGGTCGATGGGATCGTTCAGCTCGGAATAGGCGTTGGCAATTTCCTTGCCGTTGCAGATCAGCTCGAAGCGTTCCACCACGCCTTCCTTGCTGCGGTGCTTCTTGGTCAGCGGGCTCATTTCCACGGGATAATCGATGATGAATGTGGGCTGCACATAGTGATGCTCGCATTTTTCCCCGAAGATCTCGTCGATGAGCTTGCCTTTACCGGAACTGGCTTCCACGTGGATGTCCAGCTGCTTGCAGACATCGCGCAGCTGCGCTTCGTCCATGCCCGTAATATCGATGCCGGTATGTTCCTTAATAGCGTCGTACATGCTTACGCGGCGGTACGGTGCTTTGAAGTCGATCACTTTATCGCCCACCTGCACTTTGGAGTCGCCGTTCACATTTACGGCCACTTTTTCGAGCAATGTTTCCGTAGTGCGCATCATCCACTCATAGTCTTTGTACGCGGCGTACATTTCCATCACGGTGAACTCGGGGTTGTGGGTACGGTCCATCCCTTCATTCCGGAAGTCTTTCGCAAACTCGTACACCCCTTCAAAGCCGCCTACGATCAGCCTTTTCAGGTACAGTTCGTTGGCAATGCGGAGGTACAGCGGCATGTCCAGCGCATTGTGATGCGTGATAAAAGGGCGGGCAGCCGCTCCGCCGGGGATCGCTTGCAGGATGGGCGTTTCTACCTCGAGGTATCCCAGCCCGTTATAAAAATCCCGGATCGTTTGCATCAGGCGGGTGCGCTTGATGAAGGTTTCCCGGAGCTGCGGATTGATCACGAGGTCCGCATACCGCTGACGGTATTTGAATTCCGGATCGGTCACCGCATCAAAGGTCTCTCCTTCTTTTTCCTTCACGACGGGTAAAGGACGGAGCGATTTGGCGAGAACGGTCAGTTCCTTGACGTGAATGGAAGTTTCGCCGGTTTTGGTCACAAAAGCATAACCTTTCACGCCGATGAAATCACCGATGTCCGTCAGCTTTTTCCATACCTGGTCGTACAGGGTTTTATCTTCACCGGGACAGATCTCGTCCCGTTTTATATATAGCTGGATGCGTCCCTTGCTGTCCTGGAGCACCGCAAAGTTCGCCTTGCCCATGTCGCGGGTGCTCATGATGCGGCCCGCGAGGCAGAGGTCCTGGTATTGATCTTTGGTTTCTTCGGAGTAGCCGGCCTTGACATCCACGGAATATGCATTCACGGGATATTCGGGCGCCGGGTACGGGTCGATGCCCAGGTTTGTAAGCTCCTGGAGCTTCTCACGGCGGATGATCTCCTGCTCAGATAGCTGTTGTTGGGTAGTTACGCTCATTTTTGTTTGTAATACTGGTTTTGACCGTCATGCGGCGCCAGGGCCGTGCAACGGAGTGCAAAAATAGTTGATTTCAGTGGTTTTCCCTGCATGGAAACATGCTATTTCAGCATGACCATCCTGTTAAAAAATATCCAAATTGCCTTGCGGCAGATGACGGATATCAACTTTTTTTGTTCCTTTAGTCACTGTAATTGGTTCGGTTATTGCTTAAATTGTAGTTAAAACCACCCGGCATGAAAACCATCATTGTCCCAACAGATTTCTCGGAAACAGCCTATAACGCTGCCCGCTATGCCATTGGCCTCGCGGAGCAGACGGGCGCTTCCCGCATCATACTTTACCATGCGTATGAGCTGATCGTGCCTATACCAGACCTCCCTACCGCCGTGCCCATGGTGAATATGGACGACCTGAAGGCCGCCAGCATTGAAGGTCTGGAGAAAATGAAATCGCTTCTTTCCCCGGCCCTTCCGGCAAGCGTAACGCTGGATTTCCGGGCGGACAACCATCTGCTGGCCGCCAATATCGACCAGGTCTGCAAAGACGAACAGGCGGACCTGATCATTATGGGCATCACCGGCGGCAGCCAGCTGGAAGAGATACTGGTAGGCTCCAATACGGTGGACGTGGTGAAGAACTCCAATTTCCCGGTGATCGTAGTGCCCACCCAGGCAAGCTTCCGGCCAATCCGGAAAGTAGTATTCGCCTGCGATCTCCGCAAAGTGGCCAAGACCACCCGCAAAGACGTGCTGCATATGGTGCTCGATATCTTCAAACCGGAGCTGCATGTACTGAACATCCAGAAGGAAGGCCGCGAGCACATCCACCCGGAAGAAAACCAGGAGCTGGACAACATGCTGCACAACTACAATCCGCAATATCATTTTGTAGACCATCCGAATACGGTGGAAGGCATTACAGCGTTTGCCGAAAAGGAGGCTGCCGACCTGCTGCTCATCATCCCGAAAAAACACGGGCTGTTCGACAGCATTTTCAAACGCAGCACCACTTCGAGGATCGCTTTCAATACACACATCCCGTTACTATCTATTCATGAATAAAATCCCTGTGATGAGAACTATGCTAAAAAGAACTGTTTTACTGATGGCGGGTGTATTATGCCTGCACACTGTTACCGAAGCGCAGATACTGAAAAAAGCTTCCGGTATTCTGAAATCCGCCTCTACAGGCGGTTCCACCGCGAATGTTTCCGAGAATGAAGCGGGAATGGGTATCAAAGAAGCGCTGGAAAAAGGCGTCAGCGCCGGCATTTCATTGCTCAACAAAGAGAATGGCTTTTTCGGGAATGAACTCTACAAGGTGTTATTACCGCCGGACGCGCTGAAGGCCGAGAGAGCCCTGCGCAGCATCGGCCTCGGCAGCCAGGTGGATAAAGCCATCCTGCAGATCAACCGCGCGGCGGAAGAGGCCGTGGGTTTTGCCAAACCGATCTTTGTAAATGCCATCAAACAAATGACCATCAACGATGCGCTTGCACTGCTCACCAGCGGCAACAAACGTTCCGCAACGGATTTCTTCCAGAACAAGACGACCGCGCAGCTGACGGCGGCATTTTCACCGGTGATCGACAGTGCGCTGAACACGACCAGCGCCACGAAATACTACGGTGATATCGTCACAAAATACAACAGCCTGCCTACCACTTTCAACAAGCTCAATCCTGACCTGAAAGGATATGTAACGGAAAAAGCGGTGAAAGCGCTGTTCGACCAGATCGCGAAAGAAGAGCTGTCTATCCGTGAAAACCCCGCGGCCAGGACCTCCGAGTTGCTAAAGAAAGTTTTCGGGGGCAATAGCTAAGCTTCCGTCAACTCCCCGCCAGCAGCACCTGCCAGGCTTCCGGCACCTTGTTTTCCGCAAGCAGCTGCTTCGCGTAGGTATGCAGCTCCTTTTCCATTTCATCGGGGTTCACGCTGTAATATTGAATGATGTTCTTTAGATGCTCGTCATGGAAAGCGGCGTCTATCACCGGCAGCTCATGCACATTGCCGAGTTGCCCGAGATTGTTGCCGGTAAGGATGCTGCTGTTGCGGATGCCCCAGGGCAATGCATCCACGCCGATGCCCAGTTGCAGGTTGGGCTTCGCCACTTCAAACACCGCATTCCCCGACGCACGGCAATAATAATCGCCACCCATGCGCGCTACGAGGTCGATCTTCTGCGGATCGATCCGGCCATTTGCGTCCAGTATGTCTTCATCTATGTGCAGCAACACCGGCTCGCAGATCACGAGGTTGCCCGCGCCGCCTTCTGTGCCGGTTTCCACCACCTGCCGCACCACGCATTCCATCTGCACCGGGCTTTCCTTTACCCGGAAGGGTTTCACGCGGTCAGACGCCAGCGGCGTAAAGCCGGCCTTTTCAAATTCACTGATGCCTTTCGGGTATTCGCAGCTGGACAAAGACGCCTGTTGTACCATCGCATGCGTGACTACATTGATCACCACTTCGCGGGTAGCCAGAATATTTTCCAGTGTATGCTTTACCGTATTATCTCGCACTCTGCGGGAAGGGGAAAAAATGAGCGTGGGCGGATTGGAACCGAAAATATTGAAGAAGCTGAAAGGCGACAGGTTAGGCTGGCCCTCCGCGTCTACCGTGCTGGCAAAGCAGATGGGGCGGGGCGCTACGGCGCCCAGCAGGTAGGCGTGCAGCTGGTTGGTCTTGATCTCTCCGGGAATTATTTTCATTGTACGTTCTTTTTCCGGGCCAGTATGGAAAATTCCGAGTCTTCCGCAACGATGGTATTCTTCAGCCTGCCAAGCCCTTCGATCTCCATTTCCACCACATCGCCGGGTTGCAGCCATTGCGGCGTGTAGTTAGGGTCATTGAGCTTGCCGGTGCCGTTCAGTTCAAGAAAGCAACCGGTGCCCACTGTTCCGCTGCCGATCACATCGCCGGGCAGGATGTCCGCGCCATAAGCGCAGCGCTCCACGATCTCCGCAAAGGTCCAGTCCATATCGCCCATATTGCCTTCGCTCACCTGCTGGCCGTTTACCCAGCAGCGCATGGAGAGATTGAAGGCGTTGCCGGTATGCCCTTCTTTCGCGGGGATGCGGTAAGGTTCCAGCTCATCCGCTGTTACGAGCATCGGGCCGATAACGGTGGAGAAGTCCTTCCCCTTGGCGGGGCCGAGGTTCAGCTTCATCTCTTCCATTTGCAGCAGGCGCGCGCTCATATCGTTCATGATCATATATCCGCCGATGTATTCATCCGCTTCTTCCGCAGTGATATTGCGGCCGCGCTTGCAGATCACGATGGCGGCTTCCAGCTCGAAGTCCAGGTTCCTGAAGTGGTCCGGCATGCAGTAAATGTCGCCGGGGCCCTGGATGGCGTTATGATTGGTGAAATAGAAGATCGGGTATTGATCGAATTCGGGGATCATGTCCACTTTGCGGTTACGGCGCGCCGCCGCCACATGCTGGCGGAAAGCATAGCCATCACGGCAGGAAGTGGGGAAAGGCACCGGCGCCAGCAGGGTAGCGTTGTCATACGGCACGCCCCAGGTGTTGGCCCTTGGCATTTTGCCGGCCTTGAGCTGCGCATCGATGCTTTTGGCGAGGTCGATCACTTCTTCCCACATCTGCAGGAACATGTGCATGGTGGTGGGCAGGTCCGGGTGCAGCTCCTGCAGGTTGTACAGTTGCCCGTTCACCAGCATCGCCAGCTGATCTACTTCCTCTCTTAAATACGTAACAAGTTTCATCTGTTAAAATTGATTTTTTACTGGCCAGATGGAACCTCGCATTAACATAGCCTTGTGCGATAAATGTACCATGCTCGGTTTCATTGGTCTGGTTTGATTTTTTAATGGTCTGTGTCAGGCCCGGAAGCATGTCAGGTGGATAATGCGGCAGCCACGCTCCATCTGTCTTCTCCCAGGCCTGTCCGTTGCGTTTTGGTGTTTTTACGGCTTCAAATATAGCCCTTTTGGAGAACGAAATTTTTATAGCTTTAAGGTATGCCTCGCTTATCGTCAACCATCATCCTGCTGCTTTGCGCCCTCACTGCCATGGCCCAGCCGAAAACGGACCGGTTCCTGGAGGAGCTGCTGCTCAAACATGCTTCGCCCGCGCTGCGGCATGTACTGCAGCATCCCGATTCCTTTCACTGCCAGCTCATCTACACCCAAATTAACCGCGATGCGAAGAACAGGCCGGTATTCAGGCATTACTATTATCATCTGGACGCAAATCAGTATTTCAATCCCGCATCCACCGTAAAAATGCCACTGGCCTTTCTCGCGCTGGAAAAACTGAACGAGCTGAACATGCAGGGGCTTGACAAATACACGCCGATGTTCACGGACAGCGCTTTCAGCGGGCAGTCGCGCGTATACCGGGACACTTCGACGGAAAACGGCCTGCCGTCCATTGCGCAATACATCAAAAAAGTGTTCCTCGTCAGCGACAACGATGCGTACAACCGCTTGTATGAATTCATCGGGCAGCAAACGATCCATGAAAAGCTGTGGGCGAAAGGATATCCGCGGATGCGTATCGTACGCCGTTTTGTATCGATGAATGAAGAAGAGAACCGGCATACGAACCCCGTGCGCTTTGAGCGGGACGGGAAGCTCATATACGATCAGCCCGCCGCCGTCAGCACCCTGACGTATGATTTCAGCAAACCGGTATTCATCGGGAAAGCGCACTACGACCGAAACGAGCAGCTTGTAAACACGCCGATGGATTTCACGCGGCACAACAATGCCCCGCTGGAAGACCTTCAGCAGCAGCTGCAATCCGTGTTGTTCCCCGCTTCGGTGCCGGCGTCAAAACGGTTCAACCTGGCGGCGGACGATTACCGTTTTTTATACCGGTACATGGCGGCCCTGCCTTTTGAATCCCGCCATCCCGCTTACGACACCACGGAATTTTTTGACAGCTACACGAAGTTTTTCCGGTTCAAGGCCGGCAAAGGCAAAATACCACCTTACATCCGGGTGTTCAATAAGACCGGCTGGTCTTACGGCTTCCTGACGGATGTGGCTTATTTCGCGGACTTCAAAAACAAAGTGGAGTTCATGATCAGCGGGAATATCTATGTGAACCGGGACGGCGTGCTGAACGATAACAAATACGAATACGAGGAAATCGGGTATCCTTTTTTTAAAGAAGTAGGGGACATCATCTATCAGCACGAGCTGCAACGCAACCGCCCGCACGAACCGGACCTTTCACTTTTTGAAGAGGCTACGGCCGGACTGGGGCAGCCACCCGCCGCCATCACACGGGGCGATACCACCAAAAAGCGTATAGCCATCGTATTTACCGGGCATGAATTCGCGGATGGCGGGCGGCATATTGCGGACGTGCTGAAGAAACGCAAGGCGCCGGCCTCGTTCTTTCTGACAGGCACCTTTTATGAAACGGAAGCTTTCGCCCCCCTGATCCGGCGGCTGAAGAAAGACGGGCACTACCTGGGGCCGCATTCCGGGCGGCATTTGCTGTATTGCGACTGGGCGAAGCGGGACAGCCTGCTGGTGACCCGCCGGCAGTTTGAGGACGATCTGGCGCTGAACTACCGGGCCATGGAAAAGCACGGCCTTCCGGCGCCGCACTATTTCCTGCCGCCGTATGAATGGTACAATGATTCCATTGTGCAGTGGACTTCCGGTCTGGGCCTGCAACTGGTGAATTTCAGCCCCGGAACGCGCAGCACGGCGGACTACACTTACCCTGAAATGGGGAAAAGTTACCGGGACAGCGAGACCATCCTCCAATCTATCTTACACTTTGAAAATCAGCGGCCAGCGGGGCTTAACGGGTTTATCCTGCTGCTGCATATTGGTACAGACCCACGGCGTATAGATAAATTTTATTTTCAATTGGATAAATTGATACGATATTTGCAGCGTAATCAATATGAATTGGTTACCATACCCCGGTTGCTGTCGGAAGACCTTTGAGATGTAGCGGAAGTCCCCCGGCTGTAACTTGAAAAGATTGTTTCCCTACTCCTGTTACCGAAAAGGCAAATTAATTTGATTTTTAAAATTTAGGAGTCATGAAGTTTGACAAAATTAAGAACAAAGGACAGGCAAGATTATTCGAGAGTCAATATCTGGAAGTACTCACTAAAACACATCCCCTGATCATCTGGGGTATGTATCTGCCTATTATCGGCTATATGCTTTACTACAGCAATGCGTCGTTAGGGTTCGGTATTGGACGGATCGCCGCGGTATTTGTCAGCGGTTTGGCTGTATGGACGTTGTTTGAATACGTCATGCACCGTTTCCTTTTCCATTTCGCAACGGAAAATCCCCGGATGAGGCGGTTCGTTTACGTACTGCACGGCAACCATCATGAATATCCGCGTGACAAACAGCGCTTGTTCATGCCGCCGGTGCCGAGCATCATCATCTCGTCGATATTGTTCTCCATACAATACCTGTTAATAGGCAAGGCGGCGTTCATGTTCTTCCCGGGTTTTATACTCGGCTACCTGCTGTATGGAAGCATGCACTATGCCATCCACGCCTGGAACCCGCCGTTCAAGTTCCTGAAACCGCTGTGGCGCAATCATCACCTGCATCATTATAAGAATGATGACAAGGGATTTGGCGTGAGCACCGCTTTCTGGGACCACGTGTTCGGTACCTTCTTTGATCTGGAAAAAGAGCGGGAAGACAAGGAGAAAGTGAAGGCGCTGATGTTCGAGAAGAAGTGATCTTTTCTACCATTTTTCTTCGTCGTCTGTAAGACTTTCCGGAGGCTGGCGGTATATCTCCCGGCTCCGGATCTTTTCCATTTGCCGGTCGATGATCAGCTGCGCGAGAGAATTGAATACGTCCGGGTAGCTTTCGGCCGCCAGGATCTCTTTTACCTTCCGCTCCGATACATCTACCTGGTAGAGCAGCAGCACGAACTGCTGGAAGTCCCGCTCCACCAATACTTCAAGCCTTTCTGCCAGCCGTTTCCGCAGGTCTTCCATGCTTACGGCGGCGGGTACACGAATGCCCGCATTTTCCTGCAGCCATTCGCCGGTTTCCTGTAGGTAACGTCCGGACATTATTTCATTTGCTTGATCTTGTAAGATGCGTTGGTGGTAATGCGCACGGGCACGGTCAGGTCTTTTCTCAGCTGTTTTTTGCGGTTGGCAAGATAAACGTATTCGCCGTTCATCTCGGTATGCTGCACGCAAAGGCTCGGGAAGCCGCTTTCGCGGTTGATCACGTAATTGCTGGTCTGTGTGCCCTGGATGGAAGCGGTGGCCTGTATGCCGTCTTCCACGGTGAAAGTTTCTGTTTTATCAGTTTTCACGTTGCCGGTGCCGTTGATCTTGGCCGAGTTGCTGTCCCAGTAAAGCAGGTTCCAGTAAAGGTCTACCCTGCCTTTGAGCCCTGTTCTCAGCGGAACGGTTTCTTCCCACTGGGTGCCGTTCTTGATGCCGTGCACCGGGTATATTACCAGCAATTGTTCCAGCCAGGAGCGGAAAGCGTCGGTGCCGAACTGATCTTTCAGGAGCTTTTTATAGGCTTCCTGTTCATCTGACTTGAGTGAGGAGAAGGCGGCGGAAGCTTTGTCCATCAGCGCATCCAGGCCATCTACCTTGTTGATGATGCCGTTGGTTTGTATCTCTACGGTGAAAGGCTGGTCCAGCATCAGTTTGAGCGCGCCCTGCAGGGGTTCTTCGCTGGTGGTTTTCGCGTCTACGAATATATTAACGTTCTTGGCGTTGAAGTTAAACTTCAGGTCGGTGTACATCCAGGCCAGCAGTACGCGGCCGGGGCCTGATTCGGTAACCTTGATGGTCATCTGGGTATTGTAGTCGCGGGTAGTGCGCTGCACCACTTCACTTACCGTCATGTAGGTTTCACTGCGGCTTTCCTGCTGCAATGCAAACTCATCCCCCGTTTTAAATTTGTAATCAAGCTCCACATATTCCTGCGCGGAGAGCGAAATAGCAAAGCTGCAGAGCAGTGCTGCCAATCCGGTAATCTTTTTCATTCGTAATTGTTTGTCTTTTTATTGGCCTCATGGAACCTTTCGGTTTCATTCGTAACTTTTTATCTTAAACATATTTTTCTATCACCCCCAGGCCAAACAGCGCAAAATCATATTTGACCGGATCTTCGGGATCGAGCGTCCGGAGCATGGCTGTCAGCTCCTGTGCTGTTTTCCAGTTGGCTTCCGCTTTTTCAATGAGCCCGAGCCTTGCCGCCACGCGGCTGACGTGAACGTCCATCGGGCATACGAGCTGCGAAGGCGAAATATATTTCCATAAACCAAAATCCACGCCATTTTCATCGCTCCGCACCATCCAGCGCAGGAACATGTTGAGCCGTTTGCAGGCGGAATTGCCTTCGGGGCTGGAAACATGCTTGCGCGTGCGTTCCGGGTGCTCCAGGGTAAAGAACATGTTGTGAAAGCCGGTGAGCGCTTTCTCCGTGTCTTTGTCCGTATCGTCCATGTGCCCGCTGAAAGCGAATTCCAGGGAGGTCACATTGGAATAATAGTGCTGGAGGAACTCTACGAAATACATCAGGTCCAGCCCGTTGAAGGTCCGGTGTTTGAAGCCCATAAGGCGCATCCGGTCCTGCGCCTGGTGGTTCAGGATGAAATCGTAAGGTGCGTTATCAAAGAGCTCCATCAGCTCCGTACACTTGTTGATAATAGTAGTACGGTTGCCCCAGGCCAGTATGGCGGCAAATAGTCCGGCTATCTCGATGTCCTGCAGCAGGCTGTAGCGGTGGGGGATGCTGATCGGGTCCCCGGCTACAAACGCCGGCTGATTGTAATATGCCGCTTTGGCGTCTAAAAAATCTCTCAGTTGTTGGGACTTCATATGGTTATGGTATATGGACTCCCGCTGCAATGCAGCGGGGACGTAGGTGTATCGGCTAAAAGTAAGGTGTTTCTCCCGGTTTTTCTAATCCGGCGCTGAAACTAGCCTATCGCCTGTTTCAGGTCTTCCACCAGGTCGGCGGCGTCTTCGATGCCTACACTCAGCCGCATCAGCGAGTCCGTCAGCCCGTTCTTTATTCTTTCTTCTCTCGGGATGGACGCATGCGTCATCGTGGCGGGATGCCCGATGAGCGACTCCACGCCGCCGAGTGATTCGGCCAGGGAGAAGAGTTTTGTACCGCTCAATACCTTGAGCGCCGCCGGCTGGCTGTCATCTTTCAGCGTGAAGGAGATCATGCCGCCGAAGCCGCGCATCTGTTTTTTAGCGATCGCATGATTGGGATGATCTTCAAATCCGCACCACAATACTTTTCCAACTTTCGGATGTTCCCGCAGGAAGCGCGCAACGGCCTCTCCGTTCTCGCAATGCCTTTGCATGCGTACGTGCAGGGTTTTCAATCCGCGCAGTATCAGGAAGCAGTCCTGCGGCCCCGGTACGGCTCCGCAGCTGTTCTGAACGAAGGCCAGCTGCTCCGCGAGCGCATCGTCTTTCACGATCACCGCGCCATGCACCACATCGCTGTGGCCACCAAGGTATTTTGTGGCGGAATGTACTACAATATCCGCACCAAGATCAAGCGGGTTCTGCAGGTAGGGCGAGGCAAAAGTATTGTCCACCGCCAGCAGCACTTTATGTTCCTGGGCAATGGCCGCGCAGGCGGCTATGTCGATGATATTCAGCAAGGGATTGGTCGGCGTTTCGATCCAGATCATTTTCGTTTGTGCGTTGATGAAAGGCGCGATCTGCTGCGCGTCGTGCATGTTCACGAAATGGAATTTAACGCCGTAGCGGGCGTAGACCTTTGTGAAGATGCGGTAGCTGCCGCCGTAAAGGTCGCTGGAGGCGATCACTTCATCACCGGGAGAAAGCAGCTTCATCACTGCGTCGGTGGCGGCCATGCCGCTGCTGAAGCAAAGACCATGTTTTCCGTTCTCTATGGCAGCCAGCGCGTTCTGTAGGGCGTGGCGCGTGGGGTTCTGGGTACGGGCGTATTCATAGCCCTTGTGATCACCCGGAGCGTTCTGCACATAGGTGGAAGTCTGGAAGATGGGCGTCATAATGGCCCCTGTGGAGGGGTCCGGCTCTACGCCTGCGTGAATAAGCCTGGTACCTAACTTCATGGTTTGCTATATTTTATGAGAACTCCAAAGGTAAGGATTTTGGGAATGGGGACTTTCAGGCGCTTCAAAACAGAATATATAACGGATATACGTAGTTATACTATAACACTTACGTAGTATTACGCAAGCTGTGAAATGCTTATTACTACGCACTTTCACGTGAATTTCCCGTATGTATGCCGGTAAAGACCTATGCATACCTTGTGATATATGACGGTCACGAGGAATTTTGATGCGTTCACCAGAAACGGTTTTTACCTTATCCGTTTATCGTATACTTTTACGGCAGGTTTTTCATAGGATATGGTTAAAAATTTCTGAAGGCGGTATTCTTACCGCTTTTTTTATTCCTCTTTTTCTCTATACCTATATATGAATAAAGGCAGCGGGTTTCGCTGCCTTTTATTATAACTGTTGAATACCAGTATTTTATTTCCTTTTCTTGCCGGTGGATGCGGTAGCGTCGCTCCAGCGGATGGGGAGGCTTACCTGTGTTTTGTCCCAGCCCATCAGCAGGTTAGCGCCGTAAGATGCTTTTTCGAACACCATGCTGAAGGCTTCCAGCTCTTCGTCTGATGTACTCACAGGCACGTCTGTACGCACGAGATCAAGGCTTTGTTCATATTTATAAGCGCCCCAGATATCGGTTTGTTTATTGACGATGACGGTCCATTTGTTTTCAGACGGGATGGCGTAAAGGGTGTAGCGGCCTTTGGGTACCTGCCTGCCACCGATCACCACCGGGCGGTAGAACTCCACTTCCGTGGCTTCATTGGCTCCCAGGCGCCATACTTTGCCATATTCCACCAGGTTGCCGAAAATGGGACGGCCTTTTTTCTGCGGGCGGCTGAATACCACGCGGGCCACCAGCGAGCCCGGTTCTCCTTTTACCTTGCATACATAAGGGTACATGACGGGAAAGTAAGCCATGTCCATCGGGCTGGGGTCTACGGGGGGCATTTTCTTTTCCTGCGCAAAAGCCGGTTGCAACGTGGCCAGGCATACAATGGCCAGTAATGTTTTGATCTTGCTCATAACCTGCGTATTCTTTGTGTTATTATCAATTTATGTCCAAAACTAGGCGATTTTCAGAAAATCCTCAAAAGCGCGCTTTCGAAGCACTTGCAGATAAGACGCTTTTACGGAAGATCCCCTTCATACCGGCTTTTCATATAATCCAGCGCATCGGGGAAGAACTGCCGGTAGCACAGCGCCAGCGTTTCATAATGCGTTTCGAACACCCCGAACGGTACCGTTGCCGGTTTGGAAAAATATTTCGCCCGGCGCACAATGCCGGAAAAGGACTGGAAGATGGCGTCCCGCTTGTGGTAATTGTATAGCCAGTTCTCGCTGCGCATGTAGGCGAAGAACCGCTGAAAATCCGGCGGCAGCTGTTCCTGATGCGCGGCTAATATATTATAGGTAGATGCGGAAAAGGAGGCAAGGGATGGCAGGGAGAAGTGTTCGGGGTCGTTGGCCAGGAAATGGTCGTACACCACGTCCATAAACACGGGCCCGTAAGGCCCGCAGTCCGGCTGAAATACGGCTTTAGCCTGGCGTGTGGCCGGATGTCCGTCCGTAAACTCATCCAGCGCCCGGTGCAAACGGATACCTTGCTGTATCCTTTCATCATAACTATATATCTGTTTTCCTTTCACGAAATCCGCGATCATTTGTCCGACTGTTATAGCAGGATCATGAAAAGATAAATAAGCGTGTGCGAGGTAATTCATCGGCTGTTGAACGGTAAAAGACAGGTTATGAATGGTAAAAACCCGATAAACAGGGGCTTTCAGCTTCTCCAAGATAAGACTTATCTGCGATGATGTCCGCTATTGGGAATAAGTGTCCGCTTTTGAAAAACGTGTTTTTCATCCTACCAGTTGTCACCAGCATTCCACTTTAACAAAGTCTTAACCTTCGCTCGTGCAACATTTGCTCTTTCCGCTCAACTCCTTTGCTGTACGGCATTTCAGGGGTGCGCGAAATGCATTGTTATATATACGTGATAACATGCATAACATTGAATTAATCTTGCCAGACCACTCTTAAAGATTCGCTTGTCAACCGTTCCGCACCGGAGTACTTTTACATCGTAATCACAAACAATTTTTTTAAACACAAAACCAGATAAAACTTTTCCGCCATGAAAAAAATTATCGCCATTCTTACCCTCGTTGCTGTATTTGCCAGCAGCGCCGCTTTCGCCAGAGACAAGTCTGTCAGCAACAAAAAAGTGATGGACGCATTTAACAAGGAATTTGCAGGAGCAGAAGACGTATCCTGGTACAGCACCAAGGATAAATATGTTGCCAAGTTTACCATAAAGGCATCCAAGGTAACCGCTCACTTCGATGGTGAAGGAAACCTGCTCGCAACTTCCCGTTATATCACAGACAGCGAACTGCCGCTGAGCGTGATCACCAAGTTAATGAAGAAGTTCCCTGACCAGAAGATCCATAACGTAGTGGAATACGATGCAAACGATAATACCACTTACGTGATCACCCTGGAAAGTGAAACACACTGGACCGTGCTGAAAGCACAACCCTCCGGTTATGTTACCACCCTCAAGAAATTGCAAAAAGCGTAGCTCACAGTCACCCAAATCGGTTTTAGTTTTAGTTTAATCAGTCATAACCGTTCCGTTTATCACGGAACGGTTTTTTTATGTCTTTATCTTACCTTTGCGGCTTAAACGCAAGCAAAATATTGTACTGTTATGAATAAAGGACCGATCTCACAGTTTATCCAGCACCATTACCGTCACTTTAACGCGGCCGCCCTGGTGGATGCTGCAAAGGGGTATGAAACGCACCTGCTGGAAGGCGGTAAAATGATGGTTACGCTCGCGGGGGCCATGAGTACGGCTGAGCTGGGTATTTCCTTCGCGGAAATGATCCGTCAGGGGAAAGTGGACATCATCTCCTGCACCGGCGCCAACCTGGAGGAAGACATCATGAACCTGGTGGCGCATACGCATTACAAGCGCGTGCCGCACTACCGCGATCTGAGCCCCCAGGACGAATGGGAACTGCTGGAAGGCGGCTTTAACCGTGTAACAGATACCTGCATCCCCGAGGAAGAAGCTTTCCGCCGCATACAGCAGCATATTTTCAAGATATGGAAAGATGCGGAGAGCAAGGGCGAACGCTACTTCCCGCATGAATATATGTACAAGCTGCTGCTGAGCGGCGTGATGAAAGAGCATTACGAGATCGATCCGAAGAACAGCTGGATGATCGCCGCGGCGGAAAGGAATATTCCCATTGTAGTACCAGGCTGGGAAGACAGCACCATGGGTAACATCTTTGCTTCCTACTGCATCAAGGGCGAGCTGAAGGCCGCTACCATGAAGAGCGGCATCGAATACATGGTGGAGCTGAGCGACTGGTACCGGAAGAATTCTTCCGGCAAGGGCGTGGGCTTTTTCCAGATCGGCGGCGGTATTGCCGGTGATTTCCCCATTTGCGTGGTGCCCATGATGTACCAGGACCTGGAATGGCATGATGTTCCTTTCTGGAGCTACTTCTGCCAGATCTCCGATTCCACCACCTCTTACGGTTCCTATTCCGGCGCTGTTCCCAATGAGAAGATCACCTGGGGCAAGCTGGACATCAATACGCCCAAGTTCATCGTAGAGTCAGATGCAACCATTGTTGCGCCGCTGATCTTCGCTTACCTGCTGGGCTGGTAATTCATTTCCGGAAGCTGGCTCCGGCCAGCTTCTTTTTTTGACTTGTAAACATTACAACCCCTTTAATCAACCCCAAACATTCTCCCATGCCTGTTTTAACAATTCTTTGCCAAATTATATATTGGTAATTAAAATATTTGTTTATATTTGCTTTTCAGTAAGATTATGCATGTCATATTTTTAAGTTCTTTCAAATTCCGCTATAATTTCTTTTGGCAGTTTCAAAACACTTCGTACATTTGACCCGCAAAGTCAAAAAGTCAAAGCATTTTTTATAGTTCTTCATGGCTGAACAGGATCAAAAAAGGGAAGTGATACTGGAGGTTGCGCTGAAACGTTTTTCGCGCTATGGTCTTGCCAAGACCACCATGGGGGAGATCGCGAAGGACCTTGACTTGTCGAAGGGCTCTTTGTATTACTATTTTCCGGATAAGGACCGCATTTATGTGGCGGTGATCGAAAAGATCGTTGCACAGTGTTTTGCGGATGTCAGCGACTACCTGGAAGGGCCGGTAACGGTGCAGCAGGTGATGGACCGGTACCTGGCGCTGAAGGAAAAGATCCTGCAGGATTATCATTTTCTCTTCGGCATTCACGAATGGGTGCGGGAAAAGCCGGGGAACCTGATGCGTCAGGTGGGAGAGCTGGTACAGCGTGCGGAGATCTGTTTTTTATCTGCCTGGATACGCAAGGGGATTGCGAACGGGGAGATAGCAGCGAAGCATGATCCGGAAAAGACGGCCGAGATGCTGGTGCATGTGTTGTTTGGTTTGTGGGTGATCTGGTGCAAATGGCAGGCTACAGGTTTTGAACTTCATCATACAGAAAATATAAAAGAATTTATGAACCGTGAAAGAATGGTACTGACCATATTTTTTAACGGCTTACGGTAAACCATCATTCAGCCAATTTCTTCTTCCCCAATTTGCTTTGCTTGTATGTAGAAACATAAACAGCAGAATCAATTATTGAAATAATCACAAAAATTAAATTGTACGACAGATGAAAAAAATGATCGTTTTGGCCGTAATGGGCCTGTTTGGAACTCAGTTTGCAAAAGCACAGGTTGCTAAGGGTGATTTTTTGGTGGGTGGTAACGTTGGTGTTTATAACAGAACCGACAAGCCGGACGGCTCTGATGACAAAGAAACAACTACTGCATTTGGCATCAGCCCCAAAGTTGGTTATGCAATTAGCGACAAATGGATGGTAGGTGTTTTTGCGACCACGTCTTTCGGTACTCACAAAGAAGAAGTTGCCGGAGTAGAAACTAAAGATCAAACTACCTCTATTGCTCCCGGTATCTTTGTTCGGAATTACCACAACCTGGGCAGCTCCAAATTTGCATTCTTTGGTGAGGCGAATGTTTCTTACGAATTTGGCCAGCAAAAAACAGACGGCACAAAGACCAGTTCCTTCAATACTATTAATGCTAACGTATTACCGGGGATCGCGTATTTCGTGACAAAAAGCTTCGTTCTGGAAGGTACCTTTGGCGGTATTATGTATGCAAACACCGTTAATAAAGCAGAGCCTTCAGGTGCCAAATTCAAAACAAGCGAATTCGGTCTGTCCTTTACAGATCAGTTTACGTTAGGCGTAAGCTTCCTGTTCTAATCTAACTATTAGATTTTTTTCAAAAGCATTGCTGCATGAGCGGCAATGCTTTTTTTGTTTTTGTTGACTTTGGCAGAGTTTTGGCAATACTATCCCTGTAAAACAACCTATCGATGAAAAACAACAGGATTATATTATCGTGTTTGCTGGCGACAGCTGTTTTGCTTGGCAGTTGCACCGTTTACCATGATTCGCAGGGCAACCGGATACCTCCGGGCCAGGCGAAGAAAATATACGGCACCAAATCCGCCAAGCCATTTGCGCCGGGCCAGCAAAAGAAACATCATTAAAAGATTTGTGTATGAAAAGGATCTGGAGCGCATCTGCCATCGTTAGTGCCATGTTGATCATCGGCGCCAGCTGCGCCGCGCCACGACTGCCGCCGCGGCCTCCGAAACCACCCAAGCCTCCGCGTCCGCCACACGGACCGAATGCCATGGAACAACAGCAGACCATCACTGAAATGACCATAGCATACCCACATAAATAAAGATTGAAGGTAGAGGTGCATTTTTTAGCCATGTGAAGTAAAGAAGCCCCGGTCATTGACCGGGGCTTCTTTCATGATAGCGGGTTGAAAAAATATCCTTCAATAACCTCGAGCGGCATCAGCTGAAAACAAAACGGCCCCGGCAATTCAATGCCGGGGCCGTTCTTATTAATACTATATAAACTACCTGTTCATCGTGATCAGGAATTCTTCGTTGTTGCGTGTGCCTCTCATGTGCTGTAACATGAAGTTCATGGTTTCTTCCGTATTCATGTCCGCCAGGTGATTGCGCAGGATGTAGATGCGTTGCAGCATTTCTTTTTCCAGTAGCAGATCGTCGCGGCGGGTAGAGGACGCGGTAACGTCGATCGCGGGGAAGATGCGGCGGTTGGCCAGCCTGCGGTCCAACGCCAGTTCCATGTTACCGGTACCCTTGAATTCTTCGAAGATCACCTCGTCCATTTTAGAACCGGTGTCTATCAGTGCGGTAGCGAGGATGGTGAGTGAGCCGCCGTTTTCTATTTTACGGGCGGCGCCGAAGAACTGTTTGGGTTTTTGCATGGCGTTGGCTTCCACACCACCGCTCAATACCTTGCCGGAAGCGGGTGCTACGGTGTTGTGGGCGCGTGCGAGACGGGTAATGGAATCCAGCAGGATCACCACGTCATGTCCGCATTCCACCAGGCGTTTGGCCTTTTGCAGCGCGATGGCGGACACCTTCACGTGTTTTTCCGCGGGCTCGTCAAACGTGGAAGCGATCACTTCCGCTTTTACGCTGCGTTCCATATCGGTCACCTCTTCCGGGCGCTCGTCGATCAGCACCACCATCAGGTAGATCTCCGGGTGGTTGGTGGCGATAGCGTTGGCTACTTCTTTCAGCAACATCGTTTTACCCACTTTAGGCTGCGCCACGATCAGGCCACGCTGGCCTTTACCGATCGGGGTGAACATGTCCATGATGCGGGTGGAGTAGTTGTTGGAAGTAGTGGTCAGCGTCAGCTTTTCGAAAGGGAACAGCGGCGTCAGGTAATCGAAAGGTACGCGGTCGCGCACTTCTTCGGGGGACTTGCCGTTGATGGTTTCCACTTTCAGCAGCGCAAAATATTTTTCCCCTTCTTTCGGCGGGCGCACGGAACCGCGCACGGTATCGCCGGTTTTCAGGCCGAACAGCTTGATCTGTGAAGGAGATACATAAATATCATCGGGAGAGCTGAGATAGTTGTAATCGGAAGAGCGGAGGAAGCCATAGCCGTCCGGCATCATTTCCAGTACGCCTTCGCTGAGGATCACACCATCGAACTCTATATTGAACACGGGTTCTTTTTTCGGGTATTTATGCCCGCCCTGCTGTTGTTTTGCGGGCGCCGGCACAGGTTCCTGCACGGTCACAAAATCATCCTCTTCCGCCAGCTCTTCTTCCGGCAATGCAGCTTCCTCTTCTTCTTCTTCATCGGATAATGCCGGTAATACAATATCGTCGTCATCGTCAAAGGTCAGTGAAGGAATGTCCAGGTCAATATCCAGCTTGCGTTTCTGCGGAGCTGCAGCGGCTGCCGGTGCTGGCTTCGGTTTTTCTTTTTCTTCTTCTTCTTGCTTGGATGTTTTGCTGGTGGCGGGTTTGCGTCCTTTTTTTGCGGCAGGTTTTTCTTCGGATGCTGGTTGTTCTTCTTTTGCGGCTGGGGTTGTGCTCTCTTCTTTTTTTGCCGCCGGTTTTCGTTTTCGTGTTTTCTTTTCGTCGCCTCCCTGCTGCTCTTCTGATGCTATTATCGCCTGTTTATCGAGTATTTTGTAGATCAGTGATTGCTTGTCAAGTTTCTTTGGATTCGAAATTTCCAGCTTTTCTGCAATATCAAGCAGTTCAGGAACGAGCATGTCGTTCAGTTGTAAGATGTCGTACATCATCTGCGTTTGTCAAATTTTAGAAGTGTCGTAAGGTGGGTACCACTGCATACCAACATACACCAATTAATAAATAATTGTTTTGAGTCAATAATAAAGCTTTGATCATTAAATTGATAGGGATCACTTTGAGTTAAGGACTGCTGATGAAGGTGGTAAATTGGAACTTAATCAGACAGATTATAAATACAAGATTAAAACAAGTTTTATTATTCTCCAAATAAATATTGACTGCCTATGGCCGATGTATATAAATTTAACAGAATGTTTGTATCCCTCTACCCGTAACGGTTACCTCCATTCTATTACAAATCGCAGGCCATTTTTGAAAGCCGGCGGGGCCCGAAAATCACCCCTCCCGGCATCGGGATAAAACATTATTTTTGCAACTCATTATAAAATTTATTATTGATATGAGCCAACGAGTGAAGATCAAAGCGATCTTGTCCAGCGAAAAAACAAACTATCAAGCAACGGTAAAGGGATGGGTCCGCACCTTCCGCAATAACCAGTTTATAGCATTGAACGACGGCTCTACCAATAATAATCTGCAGGTGGTGGTAAGCGAGCAGGACATGGACCCCGCCGAATTCAAGCGGATCACCCGCGGCGCCGCTATCAGCGTTACCGGTGAAATCATCCCCTCCCTCGGCAAAGGGCAGAAGCTCGAAATGAAAGCCGCCAGCCTGGAAATACTGGGTGACTGCGATGCGGAAGCCTACCCCATCCAGCCGCAAAAGCAAAGCCTGGAGTTCCTGCGGGAGATCGCGCACCTGCGCTTCCGCACCAACACCTTCGGCGCGGTTTTCCGTCTCCGCCACTCCCTCGCATTTGCCGTGCACCAGTTCTTTAATGAAAAAGGATTCGTATACCTCCATACCCCTATCATCACCGCTTCCGATGCGGAAGGCGCCGGCGAAATGTTCCGTGTGACCACGCTGGACCTGGAGAAGCTGCCGCGTAATATCGACGGGGACATCGATTTCAAAGAAGATTTCTTTGGACGTTCCACCAACCTCACCGTATCCGGCCAGCTGGAAGGCGAACTGGGCGCCATGGCGTTCGGAGACATCTATACGTTCGGCCCCACTTTCCGCGCCGAAAATTCCAACACCGCCCGCCATCTCGCGGAATTCTGGATGATAGAACCGGAAATGGCTTTCTACGATCTGAAGGATAATATGGACCTCGCCGAGGAATTCATTAAATATGTGATCGGCTATGCCCTGCAGCATAACCGGGAAGACCTGGAGTTCCTCGCACAACGCCTGGCGGACGAGGAAAAGCAAAAGCCGCAGCAGGAACGCAGTGAAATGGGATTGATAGAAAAGCTGGAATTTGTGCTGAACAACCAGTTTGAACGTATCACTTACACAGAAGCGATCGACATCCTGAAGAACAGCAAACCCAACAAGAACAAGAAGTTCCAGTACATCGTGGAAGAATGGGGCACCGACCTGCAAAGCGAACATGAACGCTACCTCGTGGAGAAACATTTTAAAAAGCCGGTGATCCTGACGGACTATCCGGCCGCTATCAAATCTTTCTACATGAAACGCAACGACGACGGCAAAACGGTGCGGGCGATGGACATCCTGTTCCCCGGCATCGGCGAGATCGTGGGTGGCTCACAACGGGAAGAGAACTATGACAAGCTGGTGGAGCGCATGGAGTCCATGCACGTGCCCGTGGAAGAGCTAAGCTGGTACCTGGATACCCGCCGCTTCGGTACGGCGCCGCACGCAGGCTTCGGGCTCGGGTTTGAACGCCTCGTGCTGTTCGTCAGCGGCATGACCAATATCCGCGACGTGATCCCCTTCCCGCGTACACCGAAGAACGCGGAGTTTTAAACCGGTTTTTAACTTATACCAGCGGCAGCCACCCAAAGGGTTGCCGCTTTTTTTTGCAGACCAGCGGGGCCGCATACTGACGTGGCCTTTTTTTTGAGCGCACATTCCGCCGTGCCTTCCGCATACTGATGTATGCCATCTTTTTTTTAGCGCATATTCCGCCCTGCCGTTCGTAGCGAATGAAACGCTTTTATGGAAACCGCCCGCTCCCGCATCTCTTTAGCATTGAGCAAAACACTTGTAATAAAGTGTGTGTGTTATTACCGGCAACGGGTTTCGCACCCGTTGCCGGCTAATTCAAAAAAAACAGACCTATGGCAGAAATGAACACACAAGCTGAAAGCGGCCGCCAGCGCGGCGGCAGGCGCAGCAAAAAATTATCAACGCGGGTAGACATGACGCCGATGGTGGACCTCGGCTTCCTCCTGATCACCTTTTTTATGCTCACCACTACCATGAGCAAACCCCGCTCCCTTTCCCTGATCATGCCGGCGGACGGGCCACCGATGCCGGTTGGGGCCAGTAAATCCCTTACCCTCCTGGTCGGCGCCAACAACACTATTTCCTGGTACGACGGGCAGGGCCAGGACCCCGCCGCCCCGCCGGAAGTTCATCCAAGCAGCTTCTCACCCGCCAGCGGCATCGGTGAGGTGATCCGCGCCAAGCAACAGAAAATGGCGCAGCTGTACGGGGATGCGGACCAGCTGGTAGTGTCCATCAAAGCCAGCCACGGCGCGCAATACCGCAATGTGGTAGATGCGCTGGACGAGATGAAGATCAACCGCGTGGCGCGTTTCGCGCTGGTGGATATTTCAGCGGTGGAAGAAGAGATGATCGGGGAATAGCCTTATCTTTATAGTATTCCAAAACAAATACTATATGGCTACCGTTAACACCATTCCATCCGTTGACCTGGCGGACTTCACCTCCGGCGACCCCGCCCGCAAAGCGGCTTTCGTGCAGCAACTGGGAAAAGCTTATGAAGATGTCGGATTCGTAGCCGTCAGGAACCACGGCATCTCCGACGAACTGATCGCCGATCTGTACCGGTACGTACAGGAGTTTTTCAAATTGCCTTCCGATACAAAGCGCAGCTACGAGATACCGGAACTGGCCGGCCAGCGCGGGTACACATCTTTCGGAAAGGAGCATGCCAAAGGCTTCGACGCGCCGGACCTGAAAGAGTTCTTCCAGTTCGGGCAGTCGGTAGAAGACAATGATCCCGTTAAAGCGGAATACCCGGACAATGTGCAGGTGAAAGAAGTGCCGGCATTCACGCCTACTTTCTTTAAAGCCTACCGCGGGTTCGAGAAGGCCGGCCGCGCCTTGCTGCAGGCCATTGCTTTATATCTCGGGCTGGATGAACATTATTTTGACGGCAGGATACATAACGGTAATTCCATCCTGCGCGCCATTCATTACCCGCCTATTACACAGGAACCGGAATCAGCCATTCGCGCGGAACAGCATGAGGACATCAATCTTATTACCCTGCTGGTCGGCGCATCAGCGGATGGTTTGCAGATACTGGACAAACAGGGGAACTGGGTGCCGGTAACCTCGCTGCCGGAACAGATCGTTGTAAACGTGGGCGACATGCTGCAAAGGCTCACGAACAACCGGCTTAAATCCACCACGCACCGCGTAGTGAATCCGCCGCGCGAGCTGTGGGGAACGTCCCGGTTCTCGATCCCCTTTTTCCTTCACCCGAAATCCGATATGGACCTCACCTGCCTCAGCAGCTGCGTGAATGAAAAACATCCCGCGGAATACGCGCCCATCACCGCCGGAGCGTACCTGGACGAGCGTTTGCGGGAAATCGGACTAAAGAAATAATTACATTCTACTGGTGGCAGTGCTTCGTGTAGTCAGCAGCGTTATTGCTTCCTGCGGGGAGATGTCCTGCCCGGTGAACAGCTTCGAAAAGTAATCCACCATGGCCGGTGTGAGGCGGTATTCGTTGTAGGGGAAGTTCATGAAGTAGCTGTGCTGAAAGCCGGCCATGTCGTGAAAGTTAATGTAGACGGCATTTTCCGCGCGTTGCCGCTTTGTGATCTTTTCTCCCAGCTGCCGCTTCATGGTCAGGAGGTGCGCGCCTTTCAGCTGCAGATCGGTAGCATTATAATGTACGTATATCTGTTTGGCAAACTTTATTTTTTCCAGCCATTCACTGTGCCTTTTCATGGGCACGCAGGCGGCGTTGAGCACCAGGTTGTCGATGAACGGCGTTGTGTTAATGCTGCTGATGTCATGTTCTTCCACCATTTTTTCGAGGATGATATTACCCATACTGTGGTAGAATGTGGAAAGCTTCCGGCCGCTGATCCAATCCGCGTTGTTAACGCGCGCCCGTTGGAATTCTTTCAGCAGGGAAAGGTACTGGGCGGCGGAGCCGCGGGCGTTCCCGCGGGCAAAGCGGAAGTTCTTCGCGGGCTTGTAGGTGGAGTTGATGCTGGCATAGTCGAACATCACCACATGCACGTTATACTGCGCGCTCATCAGCCGGGCCCTTTCTACGTTGGCCGTAAAGGTCTTTCCCATGCCTTCCGCGTATACAACAATGTCTTTCCGGCCGGGCAGGCTTTTCATGGCCTCGCCAAGCGTAGCGGCTTTATAGACCTTCCATTGGCCTTCCTGTTTTTGCAGGAAGAAATATTTAAGCGCGGCCGTGTCCAGCGATTCGTCCACGAAGCGAAGGCTGTCCGTCATCACATGGCGGTTGCTGACGAACACCAGGCAGGTGTCGCTGACAGGTTCAGGACTGGTTTCGGGGGATTGAAGGGCGAAGGTAGACCAACGGGCGGTGCTGTTGTAACCGGTGGATTGGGCCTGCGTGTGCATAAAGCCGGCCAGCAGCAGAATTGCCAGTAAGGATCGTTTCATCTGTATTGATTATGAGTTTGAGGCCATGTTATCTTTAACGGCTAAACGAACCGTTTTGTTCTTCGCCTGATAGGGAAGTGCAAGTTCTATGCCTCAAATAGCGGGTTATTGGGGCCGCAATTTGAAAAATTCACTATTTTACCGCAAATTCCGGCAGCTATATCCAGATCGATAGTGTTTTTACGTCACATTTCATTTCTGAAGGCCGTATTGTTGCACAGCTTCACCGCCTTTGGGGGGCCCCAGGGCCACCTGGCGATGATGATGAAAACGTTTGTGCAACAGCGGAAAGACGTTACGGAGCAGGAACTGATGGAGTACAATGCCTTCTGCCAGTTGTTGCCCGGCGCCTCATCTTCCCAGACATTGACCCTCATTGGGTACAAGCGGGGCGGGCTGCCGCTCGCTATTGCCACGCTCGCTATCTGGATCACCCCTGCCTGCCTGCTGATGGGCTCCCTCAGTTTCCTGCTGCAGTATTTTGACAAACGCGCGCTGGAAGTGGACATCTTCAAATACGTACAGCCGATGGCCGTTGGGTTCCTGGCTTACGGGGGCATCAAAGCCTGCAAGGTGAGCATCCGCAACATGGCCACCGTAGTGATCATGCTGGTGGCGATGCTGACGGCTTTCTTCGTCAAATCTCCCTGGACCTTTCCCGCGCTCATCATCCTCGGCGGCATTATCTCCAATTTCAGCGACAAGCGCATCCCGGACATTGAAGGGAAACGCAAAAAGATACAATGGAGCAACCTCTGGCTGTTCGCGCTGATCTTCCTGGTGGCGGGCCTGCTTTCCGAACTGGCGCGTACGAATGACTGGATCATGCGGCGGCCCTTCAACCTGTTCGAAAACTTTTACCGTTTCGGCAGCCTTGTGTTTGGCGGGGGCGACATCCTGATAGCGATGTTGCTGGAACAGTACGTGACCCGCAGCAAATCACAGTTCATGACCGCGGAGGAATTACTGACCGGCGCAGGGATCATGCGCGCGCTGCCCGGTCCCACTTTTTCGCTGGCTGCTTTTGTAGGGGGGATGGTGATGCGGAACCTGGGCACGGGGTACCAGTTCCTCGGCTGCATACTGGCGCCTGTGGCGATCTTCCTGCCAAGCATGCTGCTCGTGCTGTTCTTCTTCCCGATATGGAACAACCTCAAAAAACATGTGATCATCTACCGCGCGCTGGAAGGCATCAATGCGGTGGTGGTGGGCATCATGTGGTCGGCTACCTTTATCCTCTTCCTGTCCGTCAACCCGGAATGGTACAACCTCCTCATTATGGCCGGTACCTTATGCCTGCTTTATTTCTCGAAAGTGCCGTCGCCATTCATCGTAATTGCCTGTATATTGCTGGGGTGGTGGCTCTAGGTCAGCCTTGCTTCCAGATATTGACCAGCTCGCGTTTGCGGCGGTCTGTTACGTCCAGCACAATATCTCCTTTCAGATGCAGCTTGTTCTGCTCCTGGTCTATCCGCTGGATATGGGGCACCTGCACCATCTGGTGATTCGTGGTCTGGTAAAAGCGCATGTTCGCGAACAGTTCCGTGTAATAGCGGAAGGGGCGGCGCGAAGCCATCACTTTACCATCCGGCAGGTAGAAAACAGTTTTCTCCGTATAGCCTTCCAGGTAGTAAATGTCGTCAATGGAGATCACGGCCTCCGGCCCTTCGGAAGACGGCAGCACGAGCTGGCGCACATCGCTTTCGGGCTTGCCGAAGTTGGACAGCAAAACTTCATAACGTTCATGCTGCTGTTGCTGCCCGATGCGTTTCATCACGGTGCCTACGGCCTGCAGCAGGCTTTCCTTGTCGATCGGTTTCAGGATCAGCTCTACTTCGCTGAGCCGGATGGTGTGCAGGAAACGTTTTTCAAAAGCAGTTACGAAGATGGCTTCAAAAGATGCGTCGTATGCGCCGGCGAGCACGTCAAATCCTGTGCCGTCGGGCATTTCGAGGTCGAGGAAAACCAGTTGGGGTTTGTGGCGGCGGATCTGCTCAATGCCTTCCCGGCAGTTGGCGGCGGTGCCTACCGCTTCGATCTCGGGGCAATACTTGCCCAGCATCAGCGAGATAATATCCCTGCTGTTCCGTTCATCGTCTATGATAATTGCGCGGATCATATGGTTATTTAATTGGCACAGGTCAACTATAACTGGGGTATCAATATCCTGATGATGGTTCCGCTGTTGCTGGCCTGTTTACTTGATTTATCAATGATCTCTATCTGGATGCCTGTGTTGTACATTTTGTTCAGCAGCTCCGCCCGGTTGAGGCTGATCTCCATGCCGGACGACTGGTGGTGCGATGGCATGGAACGCAACGCCTTCGAGCGTTCTATCCCGATGCCGTTGTCTTCAATCACGCATTCCAGCATGTCTGATTCCAGTTCGTTGAAGCGGATCATCAGCAGGCCGCAGCTGTGGTCTGTATTCGTCATGCCGTGCTTCACCGCATTCTCCACATATGGCTGCAGCAGCATGGCCGGCACTTCCAGTTCGGCGGCCGCGATTACGGGGTCTATTACGATCTCATAAGACATCTTTTGCTCAAACCGCATTTTCTCCAGCCCAAGATAGGTATTTAAGTAGGTAATTTCGTCAGCCAGGGAGATAAAGTTCCGGCGGGAGAAGTCCAGCGTTTTACGGATCAGGTAGGAGAAATCGGACAGGTATTTCTGGGCATGTTCGTAATCGCGCTGCATGACGAACAATTGTATGGAGTTGAGGCAGTTGAAGATGAAGTGCGGATTGATCTGCGCGCGGATGGCTTTCAGCTCTATTTCCGCCAGCTTCTTGCTGTACTCCACGTCCAGCTGCAACTTGCGCTGCTCTTCCAGCTCCTGGTTCTTGCGCAGTATTTCCGTCGTCTGTTCCTTCACCAGCTCTTCCAGCTGCTCGTTGAGCTTGCGTTGCAGTTCCTTGTTCCTGTTCAGCTGCCGGATCAGCATTTCCTGCGTCTTCGTTCTTTCCTGGTGCACGAGCTTATTCCGGTAGCTTAGCCCCGCCGCGTAAAACATCGCCTGCGCCAATATGCCCAGCAGGATGATATAATTCGGGGCGGTCAGTTCCTGTATGCTGTTCAGCCCCACAGGTTCCCTGTGCACTATGAACGACCAGAGGGACAGCAGGAACACGCTCAGCGAACCCAGCAGGAAAAAGCGGATCAGCGGATGATGCCTCGTTCTGCGGGCCAGCGCAAAAAGCGAAATGCCGAGCGGAATAATGGAGAACATATGGAACCAGGAATAGATCATGGCCGGCACCTGGTATTCCCCCAGGGCAAAGATCCCCAGGAACAGCACGATCAGCACGGCACACAGCACCGCGCCATAGCGGTAGCATCTTTCCATCAGCGGGAAACGTTCGCGCAGGCTGAGGAATATGTTGCCGAAGAGCAAGGGCATGAGGTAGAAGCAGAACAGGATGGCCGGAATGTCCCAGTAATATTTAAGCATCGGCCAGTAATGGAAAAAGGAAAGCTGGAAAGGCTTTGATTCCAGGCGCAATGCAAAGAAGATGATCAGCCCGAGCACGTACGCCGCGAAGTACAGCGATGAGCGGTCCGGCAGCTGGGTATAATTGATGAGCGTGATGCAGAGGAGGACCAGCAGCATGCCGATCAGGATCTGGATGACGAGGGCTTCTTTTTTGAAATGGTCCGCATACTGATGGCGGTGCTCCGCGTAATGCAGGGCGTCGTACAATACGGGCATGAGCCTGTTTTCCCGGTAGCGGTGATTGACGATGTGCAGGTAATAGGTCTTCGTTTCGCCCGCGGCGGCTTTCACAGGAAAAGCATAATGCCCCCACCGCTCCACGTTCCCGTTGTCCGTCATCAGCCCGGTGCGGACGAGGCTGTGATAGCCGCCATCCCCATCCGGGGTGAACCATTCCATTTCATCGTGATAGCCGGTAAAGAACCAGAGGGAAGTATCTGCAGCGCCGGTATTTTTAATGGTCAGCTTCAGCCAGATGTTGTTAACGTGGTATAAGGGCCGCTTGCGCGGATGAAAAACGGACGTATCATTTTCGAAAGGCAGGGATGCAAGGTCCTGCATGTTGAAAGCCTCGTCCTCGTCGTGGTACACACCGGTCACCAACCGGAGGTCCCGGCCGTTTACGGGGCTGGTGAAGTCAACAGCGAGCGTGTCTTGTGCCGTTGCAGCGGTAAAAGGGAGCAGGGAACAGCAGAACAACAGGAAGGAAAGCAAACGGTCAGGATGGTTCATAAAGTTGGTCTATCGCTTTGGCCAGTGCGTGGTCCTTTTCAGTTACGGTATTTCCTGCGCTGTGTGTGGAGAGGGATATCTCCACCTGGTTGTAGGTGTTGGTCCAGGTGGGATGATGGTCCATCTTTTCTGCGACCAGTGCTACTTTCGTCATGAATGCAAATGCTTCCTTAAAATCGGAGAACCGGAAAGCACGGAACAAGTGATTATTTTTTTCCTGCCACATACAATAAGGTTTTATGGAGCATAACGGAATGGATGCTTCAGGGTTACGTCCACATAATGATAATGATATCCTGTCTAAAAAATCAAATTGATCTTGTTTTTTATGTCTTTCATATCCAGCAGCGTCACCAGTTGTACAAGCCCGGCCTTTCTGCATTGTTCTACCAGGTTCTTTACATCCGCGGCCTGGTAATAGTTTCCCTTGATCAGCCAGATGTAGTCCACATGCTTCAGCTCCGGCAACAGGAACTCTGCTTTGCAGTGATTATTGTACAGGTAATGGGCGGCGGACTTGGTCGGCTCCAGGTATTCGAACACTGTAAAGTAAAACGAGCGGCGGTTCTTTGTCAGCTTGATCTCCAGCAGGTTGTTGACGCGAAGGTCATAACCCAGCTGCTGATTGATCTGCCAGCACAGCTGGTAATCCCTTGCGGGAGACATGATGCCGGCCAGCCAGGTATCTTCAAAAAAGTCTTCCACCAACTGCTCCTGGTCCAGCTTGAGTTTTAGAACAGACATAACCTTGTAAAGATATTCTATTTCTTCTTTTTTGCTTTTCCTTTTCCTTGCAGTTCCTGCGGGTCCCAGAAAACGGTGGGGAAGTTTTGCACCTGGTCGTTGTGAACGGTGATGCCTTCGTTTTCCAGCAGTTCCTGCATGAGGGTGGGTGTGGCGAAGTGGTTTTTTCCGCTGAGCAGACCTTTGCTGTTCACTACGCGGTGGGCGGGCACGGGCGGGTTTGCGCGGCCTGCGGCGTTCATGGCCCAGCCGACCATGCGTGCGGAGAGGCGGATGCCGGCGGACTCGGCGATGGCGCCGTAGCTGGTCACGCGGCCGCGGGGCACCTGGCGCACGATCCTGTATACGGTGTCCAGGAAGGTGAGCGGTTTGGGTTCGGCGGCTTTTTTAACCGCGGCTTTTTTGCCCGGCTTGCTTGTGGACGGCGCAGCGGTTTTAATTACCGCGGCTTTTGGGCTTTTGCCGTGTGCAGCAGGTTTCGCCGCAGCAACTTTCGGGCTTTTTGCGGCAGCGCTCTTTTTAGTCGCGGCGGACTTTCCGTCCGCCGTTTTTCGCTTAACGGGCGGAATCGTTTTGCTAACCGCGGCCTTCGCCGTTTTCCCTTTGGCGGCGGGCTTCGCGGAGGCGGCTTTTTTTATCTTCGGGGACGTTCTCATAATCAAATGGGCAATGCAGGCAACCTTTTCCACAGCAATACCCCCGGTCGCGGTGGTATTTTTCCGTCAGCACCATTAAACCCTGCTCGTTGTAATAGAAATCAATGTTCTCCTGCAGCGGTGTCTTCATCTTCGAGGTCCAGTTTTACCGCTTTCCAGTCGATCGGCTGCGCGGGCAGTACAAATTTAAGAAAGCGGATGGTTCTGCCGTCTGCCAGGTGCATGCCTTCGTAAAATGTCTGGATGCGCAGCAGGGGATCGGTCTTTTCCTGCGCGTACACATCGGGGATGTCTTCCAGCAGGGTGCAGCCGGTGGCTGCTATGACCATCTGCGTGAATTTATAGAGCTGCGGAGAATCTGTTTTCAGGTTGATGGTGCCGCCGGTTGCCAGCACCTGCTGGTACAGGGCGAGGAACCGCGGGTGGGTAAGCCGGTGGCGGGCGCGGGATTTCCGCAGGAAGGGGTCAGGAAAGGTGATCCAGATCTCTTTTACTTCTCCCGGTATAAAATAGTCCGTGAGTTTATCGATCTGTGTGCGGAGAAATGCAACGTTGGCCAGCTTTTCAGCCAGCGCGGTTTTGGCGCCGCGCCAGATGCGGTTGCCTTTTACGTCTACGCCCATGAAGTTCCGTTCCGGGAAAAGGCGCGCGAGGCCGAGGGTGTAATCCCCTTTGCCGCAGGCCAGCTCAAGCGTCAATGGATGGCTGTTGCCAAAATGTTCCGCCCATTTTCCGGGCATGCCCTGCGGGTAGATCAGTACGTTCGGAAAGGTTTCTATCTCTGCAAACCGTTGTAATTTCTTTTGTCCCATGAGGCCGCAAAAATAATAAGATCCGGCAAGATGGCATCGTAATACTATTGCAGATGGTGGGAGAAACGGCCGGTGCCGCGCATAAAAAAAGCCCGTAAGTTGTTGTAACTTACGGGCTTCTTCGCTGTAGGAGTAGGAGTCGAACCTACACGAGGCAGTTAGCCATAGCACAAATAAGATTAGTGGTCAACCCATTACGCTACGTTTATCCCGTGATCCTCACCCCCGAGACGAGAGGGCATGTCTGCCAGTTCCATCATCCCACAAAGTTGGATTCCGCCTGCCGTCTTACCGCTTCTTTCAGGCGCCGGACGGCTATCTGGAATGGCTTGTTGTCTGTAACAATAATGCAAATCTAAAGAGAGGGGGTATTTTTTGCAAATATTTTAAAGGAAATTTTGGAAATTTCGATATTTTTTAAATATTTGCATTTAAGTTTAAAACATTCAAAAACACTTTGTCAAAATGAGCCACAATTTGAATATTGACAAACTGGACCTACAGATCATCAGTGAGATGATGTCTAATGCAGAAATCTCTTACGCTGACCTGGGGAAGAAGCTCTTCGTTTCAGGAGGTACCATCCACGTACGTATGAAGAAACTGCAGGAACTGGGTATAGTTAAAGGTACGAGATTACATGTAGATTTAAAAATGATCGGCTATGATGTGATCGCTTTTATCGGGATTTTCCTCGAAAAAAGCTCCATGTACGACGCTGTAGCCAAGGAACTGCGCAAAATGCCGGAAATCGTCCGCCTGAATTACACCACAGGTGGATGGAGCATGTTTGCCGAGATCATCTGCAAGGATATCTCCTCCCTGCGCCGCGTATTGCACGACGAACTCCAGAAGATCAAAGGGATCGAACGCACCGAAACATTCATTTCGCTGGAAGAGAGCTTTACCCGCACTATCAACGTAGTGGAATAGGATTCCAACGTGTATGAAATCTGCAGCAACATAAAGGATGACGGTTGCCGCCACCCTTTATGTTGTCTGGAAGACTGTCACAGGAACCCCAGTCTTCTCTCCATTTTCTGGCTCAGGCCCGGCAGCTTTCTACGTTCAATAAGAAAGCTTGTTAATCTTGCGATATCTGCAAAGATATAATGCTTGTCCAGCGCGCCTTTCAGGTAATCTCTGCCTGTACTGCCGCCCGTACCGATGCGGGTGCCGATCATCCTGTGCACCATATTCATGTGGCGGTACCGCCAGGTGCTCAGCTGCTCGTCGATCTCCAGCAAGCTGTTCAGCAGCTGGAAAGGCAGCTGCAGCAAAGGATAGCCGCGGTACAGCATGATGAACAAGGCGGCCCTGCATGCTTTGGCGGAAAGGCCGGTACCGGTATTTTCCAGGAACACCTTGTTGAACTGTTCGCGGTTGCTTTGCTCCGCATCGGCCAGGCTGCCGGCGTATATCTGCCGGTAATCGTTCCAGAAAATATGCTCGTTGGCATCATGGCCGGCATTGGTAACAGGCTGATAGTCCGCCCAGTTTTCCGGCTCTTCGAAGAACGGCATTCTTTCCAGCCAGTCGTTCAGCAGCTGCAGTACGGACTTTTCACTTTCCGCGTGGCGGATGGCGTTGATCTGCGCGGTTTGCAGCTGTGAGATGTAATATTCCTGCCCGTAACGGTGCTCGAATTTCAGGCCGAGGCGGGCCTCCAGTATTTTGAACTGCCAGCTCTGGAAGCCGGATGCCGGCCGCAGCATGTCGCGGAAATCGAGGAAGTCCATCGGCGTCATGGTTTCCATGATGTCGATCTGATGCACGAGCACTTTCAGGATGGTGACCGTGCGGGAAAGGCGGTGCACCACGGTTTGCAGCTCGGGGGAATTATCGTTCACCGCCGGCTTTTTCATAATGCCGGCCACGGATTCCACTTCGTATAACAATTGTTTGAACCACAGCTCATAGGCCTGGTGGATCACAATAAAAAGCATTTCATCATGCGCGGGCATATTCAGCCGGTCACTTTCCGGGAATTGCGCATGCAGTATCTGATCAAGGTGCAGATATTCACCATAATTCACGTCTTTTCTGTCCATACAGCGATTGGTTAAGAGGGTTGGTATAATATGTAGATGCTGGCCCTGGAGGCCCGGAAAGGGGTCAGGTAGGACTTTTAATGATGTTTTTCCAGATGTTCATGGAAGGAGGATTTCGGCAAAAGTAAGAAAACAAGCAAGGATTTCGCGTTGCGCGCGCCCGGCGCTTGCAAACTCCGGAAGCGCGCTGCAATATTGATCGCTTACAAGCTCGGCGTTTTTCCACCGTCTACCGGCAGGTTGATGCCGGTAATATACGATGCCGCCGGCGATGCGAGGAAAGCCACCGCGGCGCCAAACTCCGCGGGATCGCCGAAACGCTGCATCGGTATTTCGTTCCGCCATTCCTCGGAAACCACCTGTTCCGTTACGCCACGGGCTTCCGCTGAAGATTTGAACAGGCTGCGGAGCCGGTCTGTGGTCATGGAGCCGGGCAGCACGTTATTGACGGTAATGCCGAAAGGCGCCAGCTCATTGGCCATCGTCTTCGCCCAGCTGGCCACCGCAGCGCGGATGGTATTGGAAACGCCCAGGTTCTTGAGCGGCGTTTTTACAGAGGTGGATATGATCTGTATGATACGGCCATAGCCGCTGGCTTTCATGCCGGGGATCACTGCCTGTGCCAGCAACTGGTTGCATACCACGTGCATTTCGAATGCTTTCAGGAAGGCGCCGCCTTCGGCCGCCACGATTGGTCCGCCGGAAGGCCCGCCGCTGTTGTTCACGAGCACATGCACTACCTGTTCATTGGTAATAGCGCGGATGGTCTGTTGCACCTTGTCGGGGTACTGGAAGTCCACGATATAGTAATCGTGCCGCTGCCCCTGGCTTACGTCCAGCTGGCCCACGGCTTCCTTCAGCGTTGCCTCGTTCCTGGCGAGCAGGATGCAGGAAGCACCCAGAAAGGCCAGCTCCTTGGCGGACGCGAACCCCAACCCCTGCGATCCACCGCATACCACGGCGGTTTTTCCGGCTAATGACAGTTTCATGGCGTAAATGTAATATTTTTCGTTAGGTTTGCAGGAAGCTTAACTGCACCTAAGGCCGTTCCGCACCAAGGCACATGGCTGTTAATCAATGACTTTACGGAATTTTTTAAAATACACAAATGGAATATAATACCGCTCGCAACCACCTCATCATGCGCGAGTATGGAAGAAATATCCAGCGCATGATCGAATATATACTCACCCTGAAAGACCGGGAGCACCGCCAGCAGCAAGTGATGGCAGTGATCGAGCTGATGGGCACCCTGCAACCGCATTTACGTAATGTGGAAGACTTCCGGCACAAGCTGTGGGACCACCTTTTCCTGGTGTCCGACTTCAAGCTGGATGTGGATTCACCCTATCCCATCCCTACGCGCGAAACGTTGAAGTCAAAACCCGAACGCCTGCCGTACCCGAAAAAATATCCCCGCAACCGTCACTTCGGCAAGAACCTGGAAATGGTGATGGACAAGGCGATTAAAGAAGAAAATCCGGAGAAAAAGGAAGGCTTCACGCAAGTGATCGGCAACTACATGAAGCTCGCCTACTCCAACTGGCATAAAGAAAGCGTGCACGACGACGCCATCAAATCCGAACTGGCCATTATCTCGCAGGGCGCGCTGCAATACCAGCCGGGCGCAGGCGGCGGCGCAGTGAGCGCAGGCCCTAACATCTCTTACAATGTACCGGGTGTGGACCAGCAGCAGTTCCGTTCCTCCGGCGGCAGCTCCGGAAGCGCCAAGCGCAAATCCTTCCAGCAGAACAAGTTCAAAAGCAATACCGGGAAAAGCAACAAACACAACAAATACAAAAACAGGAACAAGTGAGCAGCGTTTTCGAAGTAAGAGGTGGAAACCGTCTGAAAGGAGATATTATACCGCAGGGAGCAAAGAACGAAGCATTACAGATCATCAGCGCGGTACTATTAACACCTGAAAAGGTCGTGATCAGCAATATTCCGGACATCCTGGACGTGAACCTGCTGATAGAGCTCCTTGGCGACGCCGGCGTGAAGATCAACCGGAAAGACCGCGCCACCTGTGAATTTCAGGCAGACAACATCGACTCCGCATATCTGGAAAGCGCCGAGTTCAAGAAAAAATCCGGCCGCCTGCGCGGCTCCGTGATGATGGCCGGCCCGCTCCTGGCCCGCTTCGGCAAAGCTTACATCCCCAAGCCGGGAGGCGACAAGATCGGCCGCCGCCGGCTGGACACCCACGTGATCGGCTTCGAAAAACTGGGTGCGGCTTTCGCTTATGATAATGACGACAACTACTTCCGGCTCGAATCGAACGGCGGTCTCAAAGGCGCTTTCATGCTGCTGGACGAGCCTTCCGTAACCGGTACGGCCAATATCGTGATGGCCGCCGTGCTCGCGCAGGGCACCACCACCATCTACAACGCAGCCTGCGAACCTTACCTGCAGCAGCTTTGCAAAATGCTGAACAGCATGGGCGCAAAGATCAGCGGCGTT
This sequence comes from Chitinophaga cymbidii, assembly GCF_007992715.1. GTDB lineage: Bacteria > Bacteroidota > Bacteroidia > Chitinophagales > Chitinophagaceae > Chitinophaga > Chitinophaga cymbidii. The sequence goes on along the minus strand of NZ_BKAU01000001.1, from coordinate 1,425,186 downwards.
GGCTCCAACATGCTCATCATTGAAGGCGTGTCAAGCCTCAAAGGATGCAGCCACGCCATGCTGCCGGACATGATCGAGATCGGCTCCTTCATTGGCCTGGCCGCCATGACCCAAAGCGAGATCACCATCCGTAACGCCGGTGTGCAGCACCTCGGCGTGATACCCGACAAGTTCCGCCAGCTGGGCATCCAGCTCGAGATCAGGGGCGATGATATTTACATCCCGCAGCAGGACAGCTACGAGATACAGACTTTTATCGACGGTTCCATCCTCACCATCTACGATCATCCCTGGCCCGGCTTCACGCCGGACCTGCTGAGCATCGTGCTGGTAGTGGCCACACAGGCCAAAGGAAGCGTGCTCATCCACCAGAAAATGTTTGAAAGCCGCCTGTTCTTTGTGGACAAGCTGATAGACATGGGCGCGCAGATCATCCTCTGCGACCCGCACCGCGCCGCGGTGATAGGGCTCGGCAGGCAGCACAAGCTCAGGGGCATCACCATGAGCAGTCCAGATATCCGCGCCGGCGTAGCCCTGCTGATCGCTGCACTGAGCGCCGAAGGGAAAAGCACCATCCATAACATTGACCAGATTGACCGCGGGTACCAGTATATCGATCAGCGCCTGCGCAACCTGGGAGCAGACATCAAGCGCGTGTAAATGGCTTCTCACAAGATCATTATCATCACCGCGCCTTCCGGGGCCGGGAAAACGACCATTGTAAAAAAGCTGCTCGGCGAAATGCCGGAGCTGGCATTCTCCATTTCCGCCGCCACCCGCGCCGCACGTGAAAATGAAGTGCATGGCAGGGATTATTATTTTCTTTCTACCGATGAATTTCACCGTAAGATAGACGAGAACGCCTTCGCGGAATACGAAATGGTATACGCCGGCAAATATTACGGCACCCTGAAAAGCGAGCTGGAACGCATCTGGGCGAATGGTCAATATCCTTTGGTGGACATTGACGTGAAAGGCGCCTTGTCCATACAGGAAAAATACCACGGCCAGGCGCTCACCATCTTCATACAACCCCCGTCGCTGGAAGCGCTGCGCGTACGCCTCAGCGAGCGCGGCACGGAAACGCAGGCGTCGCTGGACGAAAGGCTCGGCAAAGCCCGCTATGAGCTGTCTTTTTCGGAAGAGTTCGATCACATTGTGGTGAACGAGGTGCTGGACGTGGCTTACACCGAAGTAAAAACCCTGGTGGAAGATTTCCTGGCGCAGCCCTGACACGCAACCCGGACGATCGCCAGCATGAACGGCCGGCCCACTTCCGGCAATGAACTTTTCCGCCGCCGGAATGGTTATAACTGGTAGCCCATTGCCGTGTCAGCTAATTTCATATCTTTGTTTAGATGGATATTTATACGATTGTTTTACTGGTCATAGTAGTGCTTGTTGCCGGCTTCTTTGCGGGGATGGAAACTGCTTTTGCCAATGTGAACAGGCTAAGTATAGAATTGAAGAAGAAGCAGGGGCGCGCTACCGGCAAGATCCTGGCCGGTTTTAACGAGCATCCCGCCCGCTTCCTCGCTACCAGCCTCATCGGCCTTACCATCGCCATCGTGATCTACAGCATGCTGGTGGCGGGCTGGCTGGATTCACTGTGGGCGTTGATCTGGACGGCAACAGAAATGGCGCAGTTCGTTGCGGTGTCCCTGTTCCTCGAAATCGCTGTGGCAACGCTGCTGGTGCTGTTCTTCGGTTTTTTCATCCCGCGCAGCATTTTCCGCTCACGGCCCGAAGCCCTGCTCGGCTTTTTCGCCCTTCCCATTTCCGTATTGTCCAAACCCCTGTATATCCTCGGCAGCCTGCTCGAATCCATTTCCGAATGGATACTGAAATATCTTTTCAATGTGCGCATCGCCGAGAACAAGACCTCCTTCGGGCGCGTGGACGTGGAATATTTCATCCGCCAGAGCCAGCAGCACATGGGCGAAGGCCAGGAGCTGAACACCGAGCTGTTCGAGAACGCACTGAGCCTCGTGCACGTAAAGATCCGCGGATGCCTCATCCCCCGCAAGGAAATTGAAGCGCTGGACATCGGCAGCACCATGGAGCAGGCCCACCGCAAATTCATCGATACAAAACTGTCAAAGATCATCATATACGAGCATAACATCGATAATATCCTCGGTTATGTGCATCAGCTGGACATGTTCAAGAACCCGTCGGACATCCGCTCCGTGATCCACCCCATCCTCGCCGTGCCCGAAACCATGAGCGCGATCGACCTGCTCGGCAAGTTCAATAAGGAACGCCGCAGCATTGCATGGGTAGTGGACGAATTCGGCGGAACGGCCGGCATTGTGACCATAGAAGATGTGCTCGAAGAGATTTTCGGTGATATCAAGGATGAGCACGATGTGGAGGAGTTCGTGGAGAAACAGATCGCGGAAAAGGAATATATCTTCTCCGGAAGGCTGGAGCTGGACTATCTCAACGAGCGTTACGGCTTCGATTTCCCGGAAGATGAGAGCGAAACCCTCTCCGGCTACATTATCTCCCATTACGAAACCATCCCGCGGCTGAAAGAACGCATTATCATCGACGATTACGAGTTCGATATACTCAACGTAACCGATACCAGGATCGAAATGGTGAAGCTGAAAATCCTGAATTAGCGGTTTCCGGCGCGAAAATTGTAGTAGAATCAAGACAAATTGCAGAAAAAACTGAAATTTTAGCGCATTTAATCAGTTCTTTACTATCTTTAGCGGCTGGAATACAAAGGCTTAAAAAATGGCCCCTTTCAAACAGGGCTTAGGACAATAGATAAGGTGCTAAATCGTTTTTGAAGGGGCAGTAGTAGTAAATTAACACGAATTGAATTACCATAGTGCCTGATCCGTAACACTATAATTTGATTTTTGTTAAAAGGTTGTAAAAAACTTTGTTGTAACATTGATAATACGATATTTCTTTCTATTTTTGTTTTAGAAATTTAAAAGCTCTGTGACAGTCGTAACACTTATCTAATAGCTTGCCATTAAAGGATAAAAGTTATAACAATAGCAGTAGCGATAAAGACATTCTCGAATTCAACTTTTTTGGGGTTAACAAACAATGGATGAAAGGCCGGCTCTTGATTCTTCTCGGGCTGGCTCTTTTTTTTGTACCAACCCTTCTCCATTTCCTCCTCTTTTTATTTTACCTTACATCGTTTTTTAGAACCACTATTCACCGGGCGCACACTATATTTGTGATCCTGATTATCTACGTATATATAGCATGTTAAAGAAGATCTTCTCGAATAACGAGGACAAGGCAGAGATGTCGTTTTTTGACCATCTGGAAGAGCTGCGCTGGCATATTGTAAGATCCGCTATCGCAATAGCTGTGGTCGCCATTCTCGGCTTTGTGTTTACCGACTGGATATTGACCAATGTTGTTTTCGGGCCTACCCGCCCGGACTTCCCGACTTACATCTGGATGTGCAAGTTCAGCCATGCAGTGGGCCTGGGGGACAAACTGTGCATCGTTCCGCCGGAGATCAATTTCCAGAACTACAAAATGGCCGGGCAGATCATGCTGCAGTTCAAGACGGCCTTCATTCTCGGGCTGGTGGGCGCATTCCCCTACATCTGCTACGAGTTCTGGCGCTTCATCCGCCCCGCGCTGAAAGAGAACGAAGCAAAAGGCTCCAAAGGCATCATCTTCTGGATCAGCCTGCAGTTCCTGATGGGCATCGCTTTCAGCTATCTGCTGATCGCGCCGTTCATGATCAACTTCCTCGCCAGCTATACCGTGTCTGAAGTGATCAAGAACGAATTCTTCATTGATGACTATTTCAGCCTGATGTCGCAGATCATCCTGGGGATGGGCGTGCTGTTCGAAATGCCGATCCTGGTGTATTTCCTCACCAAGCTCGGCCTGCTCACACCGTCTTTCATGCGCAACTACCGCCGTCACGCCATTGTGGTGATCCTCATTCTCGCCGCGGTGATCACTCCGCCGGACGTGATAGACCAGATTTTAGTGTTCGCACCGTTATACCTGTTGTACGAGATCAGTATCTTTATATCGGCAAAAGTGTACAGGGAGAAAGAAAAACAGGAAGCGGAGGAATGGTCCTGATGATATTAAAAAATAACAACTTAAAATATTAGGGTATGGAACAGACAACTTTTAATCTTGCGCTGCCGGTGGCTATCGGATCAGATCATGCAGGGTATGAATATAAGGAAGAGGTGATCTCTTACCTGGAAGGAAAAGGCGTGCAGGTAAAAGACTTCGGCGCACATTCCGCTGAATCTGTGGACTACCCCGACTTTGCGCACCCCGTAGCCGGGGCCGTGGAATCCGGTGATTATGCTTTTGGCATCCTGATCTGCGGAAGCGGGAACGGAGTGGCCATTACTGCGAACAAACATCAGCACATCCGCGCTTCCATCTGCTGGGGCGATGAACTGGCGCGGCTGGCCCGCAGTCACAACGACGCCAATGTGCTTTGCATCCCGGCGCGCTTTGTAGACACCGCCACTGCCCGCGAAATGGTGGACATCTTTATAGAAACGCCCTTCGAAGGCGGCCGCCATGAAAACAGGGTGAAGAAGATCGCCTGCATGTAAGCGGATAGCAACTTATAATAGAAAGGCAAACCACATCAACGGTTTGCCTTTTTTCTTAAATTTAACCAAACATCCAGCCAATGAAAAGTATTACACTCCTGGCGGGCCTGCTGGCCGGCACCGTAACGGCCTGCGCGCAGCTTGCAGCGCCGAACACCGCCGCCGTACCCTTTGCCGCCGGCATCACTGCCCCTGACCTCAAAAAGAACCTGTACATCGTGGCCGGCAACGACATGGAAGGCCGCGAAACAGGTACACCCGGACAATACAAAGCCGCAAAGTTCATCATCGGCAAATTCGAACGCGCCGGCCTGCAACCCGCCGCTGACGGGAAGTGGGAGCAGCCTTTCAGCCTGTTCCAGGATACTATCACCTCCGGCACCATCCAGGCAGGCGGTAAGTCTTTTACGTTCGGCCAGGATTATTACAACAGTCTGCGTGATAACAAGAGCCAGTCCTTCGCACAGACAGCCGTAGTGTTTGCCGGATACGGCATCAGCAATGAACAGTACGACAGCTACAAGGGGCTGGATGTGACGGACAAGATCGTGCTGCTGGCGGAAGGCGAGCCGCGGAATGCGGAAGGGAAACCACTGTTCCCGCGCACAGAAGGGCAGACAACGCTTTCCGCGCTGCGGGACAAGCTGCGCACTGCCGGCGGCAAAGGCGCGAAAGCAGTGTTCATCGTATCTTCCAATGCCGCGCAGATCGCCCGTGCGGGTAACCGCGTTCGCAGAACGGGCCTGTATTTCCAGGAGATGACCACCATGGAATACATCCCCAATTCCTATTTCATTTCGCCGGACATGGCGGCCGCCATTCTCGGAAAGCCGTTCACAACGCTGGACGCGGAACTGAAAAAAGCAGGCAGCGCAACACCCGCCGCAACCGGCGCCATCAGCAGCCTTGAATTCAAAAAAGGAACGCTGGAAGTAAAGTCCAGCAACGTCATGGGCATCCTGCCGGGAACGGACAAAAAAGACGAATACCTTTTCATCACGGCGCACTATGACCACATCGGCATCATCAACGGCAAGATACACCCCGGCGCGGATGACGACGGCTCCGGCACCGTGGCCGTCATCGCCATGGCGGAAGCTTTCATGAAAGCAAAGAAAGCCGGTAAAGGCCCGCGCCGCAGCATTGTGTTCATGACGGTGAGCGGCGAAGAAAAAGGATTGCTCGGCTCCCGGTATTACACCGAGCATCCCGTTTACCCGCTTGCCAATACCGTGGCGGACCTGAACATAGACATGATCGGGCGGATCGACAAGGAACATGAAAGCGACAGCAATTACGTGTACATCATCGGTGACAACAAGCTCAGCTCCGATCTCCGGCCCATCAGCGAAGCCGCCAATCAGAACGTGGGCCTGACGCTGGATTACAAGTACAACGATCCGGACGATCCCAACCGTTTCTACTACCGCTCCGACCATTACATGTTCGCGCAGCATAAAATTCCCATCATCTTCTACTTCAATGGTGTGCATCCGGACTATCACGGCGCCGGCGATACGCCGGACAAGATCAGCTACGGACTGCTGGAAAAGCGCGCCCGGCTGGTGTTTCACACCGCCTGGGAAATAGCGAACCGGGAAGACCGGCTGAAGGTAGACCGGAATGAAAGATAAAAACAGCGGCGGCATTGCACAGGCGATGCCGCCTTTTTTTATTCCGTTTCGTGATCCGCCCCTCAAATCGTATTTTTACGCCTGAAATTTTCTGATTGATGAATGCAAACTACCTAGACGATCTGAACGAGCGGCAGCGTGAAGCGGTGACCACCCTGAAAGGGCCCCTGATGATCATTGCAGGCGCCGGTTCGGGCAAAACCAAAGTACTGACCACAAGGATCGCCCACCTGATGCGTAACGGCGTGGACGCTTTCAATATACTGGCACTTACCTTTACCAACAAGGCGGCGAAGGAAATGAAGGAAAGGGTGGAAAAGATACTCGGCGGCAACGAAGCCCGCAATCTTTACATCGGCACCTTCCACTCCGTATTCGCCCGGCTGTTGCGCAGCGATGCGCCCAAGCTCGGCTACCCGAGCGACTTCACCATCTATGATGCGGACGATGCCAAGAGCGTGGTGAAGACCATCGTGAACGAACTGAACCTGGACGATAAACATTACAAGCCCAACCTGGTATACAACCGCATCTCCGCTGCCAAGAACAGCCTGATGAGCCCGGAAGAATATCAGCACGACTACTACGTGCAGCAGGAAGACCAGCGCGCAAACCGTCCACTTGTTGGCAAAATATACGAGATGTACGCCAAGCGCTGCTTCAAGAACGGCGCGATGGATTTTGATGACCTGCTCTACAAGATGTACGTGCTGCTGAAAGGCTTCCCGGAAGTGCTGGCCAAATACCAGCACAAATTCAAGTACATCATGATCGATGAGTACCAGGATACCAACCCCGCGCAGTACGAGATCGTAAAGCTGCTCGGCGCCGTGCACGAAAACATCTGCGTGGTGGGCGACGACGCGCAGAGCATCTACTCTTTCCGCGGCGCCACCATCCAGAACATCCTGCAGTTTGAAAAGGATTATGACGATGTGAAAGTGGTAAAGCTGGAACAGAATTACCGCAGCACCAAGTCCATCCTCAACGTGGCGAACGAAGTGATCGCAAAGAACAAAGGGCAGATCGAAAAGAACCTGTGGACGGACAATACGGAAGGCGACAAGATCAAGCTGATACGCACGAATACGGACAATGACGAAGGCAAATTCGTGTCGGACACCATTGCGGAGCAGAAGCTGCGCAATCACTATGCAAACCGCGATTTCGCCATCCTGTACCGCACCAACGCGCAAAGCCGTTCCTTCGAGGAAAGCCTTCGCCGCATGGCCATCCCTTACCGCATCTACGGCGGCATCTCCTTCTACCAAAGGAAAGAGATCAAGGACTTCCTGGCGTACCTCCGCGTGATCATCAACACCCGCGATGAGGAAAGCATCAAAAGGATCATCAACTATCCCGTGCGCGGCATCGGCAAAACCACCATCGAGAAAATAACCATCTACAGCAACGAGCAGAACATCACATTCTGGCAGGTGCTGGAAAACGCACGCGAGTTCGGCTTCAAAGGCGGTACGCTGGAAGCGATAGAGAATTTTGTAACGATGATGCACAGCTTCCGGGTGCAGCTGGAAAAGCAGAATGCCTACGATGTAGCCGTGCAGGTAGGTAAATCCACTAATATCGTCAAGGAATTGTTTAACGATAAAACCACCGAAGGGCTTGCCCGGTACGAGAACATCCAGGAGTTGCTGAACTCCATCAAGGAATTTACCGAAACGCCTACGGAAGATGGCGAGCTGCTGGACAAAAGCCTCGGCAGCTACCTGCAGCAGATCACCCTGCTGACGGACGCTGACCAGGGTAATGACCAGGACAGTGATGTGGTAAAGCTGATGACGATCCACGCTGCCAAAGGGCTGGAGTTCCCGGTGGTATTCACCGTGGGCCTGGAAGAAAGTCTTTTCCCGAGCGGCATGTCCATCAACTCCCGCGAAGAACTGGAAGAAGAACGCCGCTTGTTCTATGTAGCCGTTACCCGCGCAAAGTCCCGCCTGTTCCTCACCTACGCGAACAGCCGCTACCGTTTCGGGCAGCTGCAGCAGAACGAGCCGAGCCGTTTCATCGATGAAATGCCGGACCAGTATATCGACAGGAGCTATGCCGGCGGCATGCGCAACGCCGGCAACTTTGGCGGTGGCGGTGTTTCCTGGGGCGGTATGTTCGACAAGCGGAAAACACCTGCCCAGCAGTCCACCCCCGTTACCAGAACAGTGAGCAAGCCCGTTTCTTCCGGCGCCGCCAGCAATCACACGCCCAGCCCCAACTTCGCGGCGGATGATCCGGCGCAGATGGAAGCCGGCATGGACGTGGAACATCAGAAATTCGGTTTTGGAAAGATCATGAGCCTCGAGGGCGCGCCGAACAACCGCATTGCCACGGTGGTATTCCCCAAAGGCGGCGGTGAAAAGAAGATCATGCTGAACTATGCGAAGCTGATGATCGTGCGGAACAGCGGGTAGATTATGCAGACAGAGGTCCTCAAACTCCGCCATTATTGTGCATACCAGGAGCGCTGCCATGCAGAAGTACGGGAAAAAGCCCGGCAGCTGGGCCTCCGTGGCGACGAGCTGGAAAATGCCATCGCGCACCTGGTGGAAGAAAATTTCCTGAACGAAGAGCGCTTTGCCATTGCTTATGCGGGCGGCAAGTTCAGAATGCAGCAATGGGGGAAAAAGAAGATCACCATGGCCCTGAAGCAAAAGCAGATCTCTGCCTACTGCATCAAAAAAGCCCTGGCGGCCATACCTCCGGAAGATTACTGGAACACCCTGCTCACGCTCGCCACGAAGAAATACGATCTTTTACGGTCAGAACAATACCTGAAAAGGCAGTACAAAACCCTGCAATTCCTCCTGCAAAGGGGCTTTGAACAGGAACTGGCGCGCGAAGCCATTGAACAAATCGCAAAAAAAGAAGAATAAAGGCGCAATTATTCAAAACTTTCTAATGGCCGGGATCGTAATTTTGGTGTCGTTTTGTAGTAATTAAAGATATGTCTGATTTAACAGTCTCGCTGATACAAGCAAACCTTCATTGGGAAGATGTTCCGGCCAATCTGGCCATGTTTGATCAAAAGATCGATTCCATTAAGGAAAGAACGGAAGTGATCGTGCTGCCTGAAATGTTCAGCACCGGCTTCAGCATGCAGTCTTCAAAGCTGGCTGAAACGATGGATGGAAGCGCCGTGCAGTGGATGAAGAAAAAAGCGAAGGAAAAGAACGTGATCATCACCGGCAGCCTGATCATTGAAGAGAACGGCGAATACTACAACCGCATGATCTGGATGTTGCCCAACGGCACGTATGGCATCTACAACAAACGGCATCTTTTTGCTTTTGCAGACGAACATAATCATTATAAAGCAGGCGACAAACGCCTGATCGCGCAGGTGAAAGGCTGGAAGATCTGCCTGACCGTCTGCTACGACCTCCGCTTCCCCGTATGGGCACGCAATACCTTGCAGGACAATGGTGCGCCCGCCTACGATGTGCTCATCAACGTGGCTAACTGGCCCGAACGCCGCAGCACGCCCTGGCGCGCGCTGTTGCAGGCCCGCGCCATAGAGAACCAAAGCTATGTGATCGGTGTGAACCGTGTGGGAAATGACGGGAACAATATTTACCACAGCGGAGACAGCAGCCTGATAGACCCCATCGGGGAGATCATCTACCACAAGGCGCATGACGAGGATGTGTTTACCTATACCCTTTCCCGTGCCCACCTGGATGAGCTGCGGACGAAGTTCCCGTTTATGCGGGATGCGGACCAGTTCATGATCCTGTAAGCGAGCGCCTTAACAGGTACGGGCTTTGATATCCTGAAGACAAAAATGGCTGCCTGGTTGAAGGGCTTGCGCCGGAGTTGACCTGTTGCCTCCCATGATCGCATTTCAATAGCGTCTGCCTCTGAATTCCCGCTGAACTTTGCCTAACTTCGCGGCACTATGATCCGCTTTTTTACCAAAGACCAGTATAAGAACCTTGTATGGTTGGTTTGGGCCGTTCTGGCCATTCTCCAGGCTTCCTTCACGGAGCTGATGGACGATGAAGCCTATTACTGGGTCTACTCCGGTCACCTCGACTGGGGGTATTTCGATCATCCGCCCATGATCGCGCTGCTGATCAAGGCGGGGTTCGCGCTTTTTCACAATGAGCTGGGCATTCGTGCAGCCATGATCGTGATGAACATCCTCACGCTGGTATTGGTAGACAGGCTGATCCCGCACAAGAACTACCGGGTATTTTATTTGATCCTCGCGGGCATGGGCGCCATGCAGGTAGGCGGGATGCTGGCCGTGCCGGACATTCCCCTCATCTTCTTCGCCACCCTCTATTTCTATATCTACCGCAACTTCCTGGAATCCCAGAGCTGGAAAAATACTTTCCTGCTCGGCCTGAGCATGGCGCTGATGTTCTACAGCAAGTACCACGGCATCTTGCTGGTGTTCTTCACGCTGATCGCCAATCTTCACCTGCTGCGGGCATACCGGTATTACATTGCGGTGCTCATCACCACGGTGCTGTTCTTCCCGCACCTTTACTGGCAGTATACCCATGATTTTCCTTCGCTGCAATATCATCTTGTAGAAAGAAATGCATCTTCCTACGACATCAGCTATACGCTGGATTATGTACTCGGACAGGTATTGCTTTTCGGTCCGCTTATCGGCTGGCTGCTGCTGTACTACGCTTTCCGCTCGCAGGTGCAGAGCAATAACTTCGCGCGGGCGCTGAAGTACAGCCTGGTGGGTGTACTGGCGTTCTTTCTTTTCAGTACGTTCAAAGGGCGTGTGGAGGCTAACTGGACGGTGATGGTGTTTGCGCCGCTGATGATCCTGGCTCACCAGACGATCGTACGGCAGGAGCTTTCGCTGAAGATATTGAAGGTCACTTTCTGGCCGTCGCTGATACTGGTGCTGATCGTAAGAGTGTACCTGGTATGGGATTTCATGCCCGGCGTGCATGTGCGGCCGGAGATCCACAACAACCGGGAATGGACGGCCGATGTGGCGGCCAGGGCGGAGGGCCGTCCCGTAGTGTTTCTCAACAGCTACCAGCTGCCTTCCAAATACAGGTATTACGCAGGCGGCGTTTCGTATAGCCTTAACAGTGCATTTTCCCGCCGTAGCCAGTACAACTACTGGAACACCGAGGAATCGTTGTGGGGGAAAGATGTGTTGCTGGTATCCAATCATCCCGGCGCTTTTGCGTATACGGACAGCGTGGTCAGTCCCCAGGGCAAGCTGTACCTGAAAACCGCTTCCCCTTACTTCTCCTATTCCCTCATACAATTTGCGCCGGCAGAAAAAGACTTTCACGCCGCGCCGGGAGAAACGCTGCAACTGAAGCTGGGCGTACAAAACGGATATACCGCGCCTGTATTGCTGAATGATGCGCGGGTGGGATATGCTTTGAGAAAAGGCGAAGAATGGAATTTCACGGAGCAGGGCGACCTGCTGCTGGCGGATGCGCTGAAGCAGGACAGCGTGGTGCTGAAAATAACGGCGCCGCAGGAAAAAGGGACCTATACGCTGAAAGTTTCGGTGTTTGCGCTGCCGGAACTGCCTCCAACGCATAACAGCCAGGGTTTGAAGCTGACCGTTGAATGATTATTTAAACGCATTCCAGCCCTGCGCGGTGATCTGGTGTTTGTTATTGCCCCTGGTAATGATGTGCGCTCCTTCGCTGGCGTCCGTGATGTACCCGATCACGGCGATCTCTTCGTTCAGCGTGATCTTGTCGTAATCCTCCTGCTTTAAGGTGAACAGCAATTCGTAATCCTCGCCGCCGCTCAGTGCGCAGGCGGTAGGGTCGAGGCCCAGTTTCATCGCCAGCTGGCGGCTGTCATCATGCACGGGGATCTTCTCTTCATACAGCACGCAGCCCACTTCGCTTTGCTTGCAGATGTGCAGTATCTCGGAGCTGAGGCCGTCGCTGACATCCATCATGGCGGTAGGCATAATCTCCTTGCCGGCGAGGAAGGAAATGATATCGTGGCGGGCTTCCGGTTTGAGCTGCCGGCCGATGCAGTAGGTTTCGTTTTCCAGGTCCGGCTGGATGTTCGGGTTTTCGAGGAAGATCTGTTTTTCTCTTTCGAGGATGGTAAGGCCGAGGTAGGCCGCGCCAAGATCGCCGGAAACGCAGAGCAGGTCACCTTTCCCGGCGGTGGAGCGCTTCACGAACTTGTCCGGCGCCACTTCTCCCAGTGCTGTTACGCTGATCACGAAGCCTTTCTGGGAAGTGGTGGTGTCGCCGCCGATGAGGTCCACTTTATATTTATCGCAGGCGGCATATACGCCTTCGTAAAATTCGGAGAGGGCTTCGAGCGAAAAGCGGTTGGAGAAAGCCAGGCTGAGCGTGATGTGCGTAGGCGTGGCGTTCATCGCATAAATATCGGAGAGGTTCACGACCACTGCTTTGTAACCGAGATGTTTCAGCGGCGTATACATCAGGTCGAAGTGAATGCCTTCCACCAGCATGTCCGTTGAAACGACGGTTTGCTTGCCGAAGTGGTCGATCACGGCGGCATCGTCGCCTACACCGAGAATGGTGCCGGCGTTGTTGATCTCGATATTGCGGGTCAGGTATTCGATGAGGCCGAATTCCCCGAGGTCGTTGATTTCTGTTCTTTCTTCCATGGTCGTTTAAATACTGTTGATCTCTTTCAGCAGGTCTGCGTGAATATGGCCGTTGGTGGCCAGGATCTTTTTCTGGTAAGGGGAGTAGGCGTTGCCGCTGAAGTCGGTTACCCGGCCGCCCGCTTCCTGCACAATGAGGTAGCCGGCTGCGGAATCCCAGGGGTTGAGGTGATGTTCCCAGAACCCGTCGAAGCGGCCGCAGGCCACCCAGCAGAGGTCGATCGCCGCGGAGCCGAGGCGGCGCACCGGCAGCCCCTGGCGGATAAAGCGCTCAAAGACGTTGAGCGGGTTATTGGCCGTTTCTTCCCAGTTGTAAGGGAAGCCGGTCACCAGGCAGGCGTTGGACATGCTCGTTTTCGCGGAAACACTGATGCGCTTGTCGTTCAACGTTGCGCCAAAGCCTTTCTGGGCAAAGAACAGCTCGTTCATCAGGGGGTTGTAGACCGCTCCGAGGATCATTTCGCCATCCTGCTCCACGCCTATGCTCACGCAGCAAAGGGGAATGCCATGCGCGAAATTCACCGTGCCGTCGATCGGGTCTATGATCCATTTGATGGTAGAATCCTGGCGGAGCTCGCCGATTTCCTCGCTGAGGATATAATGGTCGGGGTAGTCTTCCCTGATGGCGGCTATAATCGCTTCTTCGGCTTTTTTATCGGCTTCGGTCACCAGGTTGTTGATGGTATCTTTGTGGGAAATTGTGAAAGTACCGTTAAAATATTCCTGTAAAACTTTTGCACCGGCTTGTGTAGCTTTGAGTAACGTTGATTTTAGCATGGCGCTAAGTTACGAAGCTTCGGTAACTTCCCGTTTAATTACATACGAATTAGCTATTTTTGCATTTTAAAACAAGAATCGCAGTTAATGGCCATCATTGGTAGTCTAATTTCCAGATCCCTGCGGATAAGAAAGCAATTCACGTTCAAGTTAGGGACGCCACGGCAATACCAGTTGCAGGTTTTGCGGCGGTTAATGGAGAAAGCCAAACATACCCAGTTTGGCGCGCATTATGGATACGAGCAGATGTTGAACAGCCCTAACTGGGTAAGCCAGTTCCGGCAGAAAGTACCGGTGCATAACTACAACAAGATGCACGCGGAGTGGTGGTACAAGTGCCTGGACGGGGTGGCGAACGTAAGCTGGCCCGAAAAGATCAAGTACTTTGCCCTTAGCTCCGGTACTTCCGAATCCGCCAGCAAGCACATCCCCGTTACGCGGGACATGCTCCGGAACGTGAAAAAAGTGGGCGTGAAGCAGCTGTACTCCATGGTGAACTTCAACGTTCCCCCCAAATCGTTCGAGAAAGGCATCCTGATGCTGGGCGGCACCACTTCCCTCTTCGAGAAAGGCGATTACTACGAGGGCGATATGAGCGGCATCCAGGCCAAGAACATCCCCAAATGGTTCCGCCGTTTTTACAAGCCCGGCGGCAGCATTTCCCGCAAACCCAACTGGGAGCAGCGCATCAAGCTGATCGTCAGGAAAGCGCCCCAGTGGGACGTAGGCACTGTTTGCGGCGTACCCGCCTGGGTACAGATCGTGCTGGAAGAGATCATTAAATACCATAACGTCAAGCATATACACGAGATATGGCCCAACCTCGCCATCTACATTCACGGTGGCGTGAGCTTTGAGCCTTACCGGGACAGCTTTCAGAAGCTGCTTGGCAAGCCCATCACCTTCATTGAGACCTACATGGCCTCCGAAGGTTCCTTCGGCTTCCAGGCGAGGCCGGGCGTGCGGGGCATCAAACTGGTGCTGAACGCCGGCATCTTCTACGAATTCATTCCCTTCAATGAAGAAAACTTCGACGCGGACGGCGAAGTACGGCCCAACCCGAAATCTTACATGCTCCACGAAGTGGTGGAAGATGTGGAGTACGCCGTGATGCTGTCTACCTGCGCAGGCGCCTGGCGCTACCTGATCGGGGACGTGGTGAAGTTCACTTCCGTGAAGGAGCATGAGATCACCATCGTTGGCCGTACCAAACAGTTCCTTAGTCTTGCCGGGGAGCATATGAGCATCGATAACATGAACAAGGCGATCGACAACGTGCAGAAGAAGCTGGGGATCACCATCCGTGAGTTCACCGTGGCAGGCTTCGGTTATGAAAACCTGTTCGCGCACCGCTGGTACATTGGTACGGACGCTGCCGGTGTAGATGCCGCCCGCGTGCGCGAGATCATCGATCAGACGTTATGCGAAGTGAATGACGACTATGCCGTGGAAAGAACATCCGCGCTGAAAGAGATATTTGTGGAGATACTGCCCAACCAGGTGTTCCTGGATTATCTGCGCTGCAAGGGAAAAGAAGGCGCCATGAACAAGTTCCCGAGGGTGATGAAAGGAGCGAAGCTGACCGACTGGGAGCAATTTCTAACTACTAAAGCAGGTGTGAAAGCATAACCGTTTTTTGAAAACATGATAGCCGCCATCATAGCCGGATTAGGATTGGGGATGTTTTTATCTGTATCAGTTGGCCCAGTCATCTTTGCTATTATCAAATATAGCATCAGCAATGGCTTCCGCGCCGGGATCAGCTTCGCCCTGGGTGTTTCCGCGAGCGATATCATGTTTGTGCTGCTGGGCAATCTCGCTACTTCCTTTATCAGCAACCTCGGCGCCTACACCAATATTATCGGCATCAGCGGCGGCATTCTGCTGATAGGCATGGGCGTTTACGGCCTTCTCTTCAAAAAAGTAAAGATCACTACCGGCGATGAAAAGCCCGAAATGTTCAGCACCCGCGATTATGCCAAGATCTGGCTCGGCGGCTGGCTGATGAATTCGCTGAACCCGGGTGTAATCATCTTCTGGTTAGGCGTTTGCGTAGCGAATGCCCCCACTTCCGTGAGCCACCGCGTGACCATGTACAGCGTTTGCCTGCTTTTCGTGCTGGCGGCTGATATCCTCAAAGTATTCGTTTCCGACAAGATCCGTCACAAGCTGACGCTGACGAACGTGATCTGGCTCAACCGCGTGGCGGGCGTGTGCATGATCATCTTTGGGCTGGTATTGCTGTACCAGGTGCTGTTTGGTGACGGTAATTTTACCCATTGAATATTTAACCGGAGTGACCGTATAAAATGCAAAAAGAGAAAGCGGAATGCTTTCTCTTTTTTTATGCTGATGTGTAATGTGCTTGTTAGCTGGATGACCCTTGCGTTTGGTGCGGTGCTGGCTTACCGGATCGTCCAGGTTTCGTTGCCGGCCAGCAGCTTGTCCAGGTTACCCGGCCCACGTTTGGCGGCAGCTTCCTGCAGCTGGCTTTCCATGATATCATCATAGGTCGGCCGGAATATCTGGTAAAACACACCGAACGGCCGCGGCAGGTGGCCTTCAATGCGGGGATCGTCGAACATGCGGGTGAGTATCTGCGCCTTGCCGAAATCCTGCTCATCGTGAATCCAGAGATCGCTGGTGCTGAAGCCTTCGTCCAGGTTCACCACTACAGGGCGGTGGCCGTCCAGGCGGACGCCTTTGTTCTTCTGTGCGCCGAATACCAGCGGCTGGCCGTGTTCCACGAAGATGGCTTCTTCCGGCTTGCTGGATTTTTCGGTGAATACTTCAAAAGCGCCATCGTTGAAGATGTTACAGTTCTGATAGATCTCCAGGAACGATGCGCCTTTGTGGGCGTGGCTGCGTTTCAGCATTTCCTGCAGGTGCTTCGGGTCGCGGTCCATACTGCGGGCGATAAATGTGGCGTCCGCTCCCATTGCCAGGGCCATGGGATTGAAGGGATGGTCGATACTGCCGAAGGGCGTGCTTTTGGTGACCTTGTTCGTTTCGGAAGTAGGTGAATATTGTCCTTTTGTGAGACCGTAGATCTGGTTGTTGAACAGCATGATGTTCACGTCGAAGTTACGGCGCAGCAGGTGGATGGTGTGGTTACCGCCGATGGAGAGTCCGTCCCCGTCACCTGTTACGATCCATACGCTCAGCTCCGGGCGGGTAGCCTTGAGGCCGGAAGCAATGGCTGTTGCACGGCCGTGGATCGAGTGCATGCCGTACGTGTTCATGTAGTACGGGAAGCGGGATGAACAACCGATACCGGATACGATCACAATATTTTCACGGGGTATGCCTAACCCCGGCATGATAGTCTGAACCTGTTTCAATATGGAATAATCCCCGCAACCCGGGCACCAGCGTACTTCCTGGTCCGTCGCAAAGTCCTTGGCCGTTAATGGCTGCGGAGGGATGGCTGTAGTTGACATTGTTTATGGATAGTTTGAAGATTCAAAGTTACGAATTCACCCGCGCTTCCCCATATTCCAAAGTACCGGCGGGTATAAATGCGTGTTTATCAAATGATAACGGTAAAGTTACGAAATAAACGCGTGCAAAGATACTTATTAATCTACTAATATGGTAGGATAATCGGACGGCGTGACACAAATCTGTCAATCCTTTGAAAATACCTACAAATGAGTATTGCCCTGCTTGAAGGGAATGGGCACTTTTACGGGGCATCCGCGGTTCGCCACCGGCGGGTGCAGATAGCTGGTTGTTGAAAACAGGTTTGTTCTGGATATGGAATGCCGCAAACGGGTAAACTGTTGCGGTTATTTACAAGGCCTCCTTTGCGGGGGCCTTTTTATTGCCGCAGGTCAGGCATCCCGCCGTTCGGGAAAACCTGCAAGAGGCTTTATTGCATCGCCACGCCCGCAGCCACAAAATCTTTCAGGCCGAGCACGATCTTGTCCGCCAGCTGTTTGCGGAAGCCGGGGTCCAGGATCAGCATTTCGTCTTCCGGGTTGCTGAGGAAAAGGGTTTCCACGAGTACGTTGGGGTATTCGGTGGGACTGTTCAGCGCAAAATTGAAGCTGCCGATGTTACCGTATTCTTTCAGGCCGAGGTCCAGCAGGTGTTTGTAGATATGCTGGCTCAGCGGGCGGAAGCCGATATGTTTGTAGAAGGTGCTGGTGCCTTTTACGCGGATGGGATCGCCGGCGGAGTTAAGGTGGATGCTGACGAGGAGGTCGGGATCTTTGTCGCGGTATGAAACGATGCGGTAGTTATTATCCACGTAAGAATCGTTCACTCTTGTCATGAGCACTTTCGCGCCTTCCGCCAGCAGGGCTTTCTGCAGCTGGATGGCTACGGCCAGCGTCATTTCCTTTTCATATACGCCGGTAGGCCCGCGCGCGCCGGAGTTGCTGCCGCCATGCCCGGCGTCTACGGCAATGGTGAGTTTGGCAAGACCGGGTTTTGCGGGCGGGCGTTTTACTTTCACGGTGAGCGCACTGCCGCTGTAGTACACCTGGTAACCCCAGTGCTGCGCATGTTTCAGCTCTATGTGCACGCGCAACACATCATCTTCCACCTGTTCATAGTAAACGTTCTTTATTTCCTTCGCGTTTTCCAGCTGGGTGACCCAGTTGGTATTGGCCGTGGCGCCGAAAACATCCAGTACGATGCGGGCCGGTGCTATTTCCTGTGTGGTGCGGTAGGGTAGCTTTTGCGCGAAGCTGATGGTCACGTAATCGAACCGTTCGTCGCCCCAAACGCGCCAGGAGTTGCTTAATGACGAGGGGGCGAAATTGCCGGGCGGGAGGAGCTTCACCTGGTCCTGGGGGATGTAGGCGTTGAGGTTTTTGGCCAGCTTCACCCGGTAGTCCGTACCTACTTTGCCGGTGATGTTGAGGAGCACGGCCGTGTCCAGGTAACCGATCTTCGCGCCGCCAAGCCGGTCTTCCCCGAGGCCGTATTTAAGAAAAGGCGCGTCGCCGGTGGTTTTACCAATGACGGGCTGTGCCTGCGGATCGGTGAGGGTGAAGCTGTAGGTGGTGTTTCTGCGTATCTGTTGATCGCCGCTTTGCAGCACTACGGGCAAAGCGCCGCCGGTGATCATCGGGTCGCTGCACTGCACGGTGTAGGTGCCCTGGTAAATGCCGGGCATCGTCTGGCTGCCGCTGACGGGCAGTTCCGTTAGTTTGAAGTGATGCCCGACCGTGATGGTGCCGCCGGGAATGGCTTTCACCCTGAATTTGATGAGGTCCCCCGGGGCCACGGTGAGATTGCCTTCGGGGAAAGTCTGAATGTAAGCGATATTGACGGAGGTCACCGGCACCGGCTCCTGCGGCGGGTGATAGCTGAAGCTCACGGTCCGCGATGAGGAATCGCCGCCGGGGCCGAGGGATTTGATCTCAAAAGGATTGTTGCCTTCGTCCAGCTCCACCTCAATGGCAAAAGCGCCGGTAGGATACACTTTCTGCAATTCATCATTCACATACAGGCTGCAGCCTTTGCAGGTGCTGCCCACGAGGAACTGGCGGGCGGTGGTGACCGAGCTGTTCTGTCTTCCGGGTTGTGTAAGGCGGATAAAACTTTTATCCTGCGCGAGCGATGGTGTTGCCAGCATAACCGCCAGCAGCATGATTCCTCCTGACCATTTGTTCATAACTGCATAAAATTAATCTTTATAACAATCATCTGGTAAAGGGGTTGGATATCCGTGCAAAAAAAAGAAGGAACCTGTCATTCAGGTTCCTTCTGCAAATCGTTACGGGAATATCAGAAAGTATATTTATTGTCCGCGATCAGCTTGTCCGCAATACGCCGGCGCGCTTCCTTGGTATTGAACGGTTCGGCTTTGGTAAAGCGTTTCAGGCCGAGCAGCATCATCCGCTGTTCATCTCCTTCCGCGAAGCCGTTGATGGCGTCTTTACCGGATTTGTTCACGCGGTCCGCCGCGTCGGTGAGATAGTTGCGCACCATGTCCGCCTGCAGGGCCACGGCCTCGGCGCCGCGCTGCTCTGTGAGCTTTATCAGGCGCAGGAGCGCGCTTTCGCAGTTGAATGTTTCAATGGCCATGTCCGCAATGTTCATCAGTATTTCCTGTTCCGATTCCAGCTTCATCATCAGCTTTTGCGCGGCCGCGCCGGCGGTCATCAGAATGGCCTTTTTCATATTGGCGATGAGTTTTGTTTCTTTGGCAAAGGCGCTTTCTTCGCCGTTGCCGAAATCGGGGATGCTCATCAGTTCCTTCATTACGTTCATGGCCGGCGTCATGAGGTCCAGCTTGCCTTTCATGGCGCGCTTCAGCGTCATGTCCAGCGTGAGGAGGCGGTTGATCTCGTTGGTGCCTTCAAAGATGCGGTTGATGCGGGAATCGCGGTAAGCCTTGGAGATCACGTATTCATCGCTGAAACCGTTGCCGCCGTGTATCTGCACACCTTCGTCCACTACAAAGTCCAGCACCTCGGAGCCGGTCACTTTCAGCATGGCGCATTCCACGGCATATTCTTCCGCGGCGCCGAGCAGCGCTTCATTGAAGGCTTTGCCGTCTGCCAGCAGCTGGTGTTCTTTTTGATCGATGAGCTGCGCGGTGCGGTACAGCGCGGATTCGCAGACCCAGATGCGGGTAGCCATTTCAGCGAGCTTGTGCTTGATGGCGCCGAAGTTGGCAATGGGTTGCGCAAACTGTTCGCGGGTATTGGCGTACCGGATGGAAATATCGAGGCTGCCCTTGGCGCCGCCGAGCGCCGCGGCGCAGAGTTTCAGCCGGCCGATGTTCAGGATGTTGAAAGCGATGAGGTGGCCTTTGCCGATCTCGCCAAGCACATTTTCCACCGGCACCTGCGCGTCCTGGAAATAGATCTGGCGGGTAGACGAGCCTTTGATGCCCATTTTATGTTCTTCCGCGCCCAGCGTGAATCCCGGTGTGCCTTTCTCCACGATGAAAGCGGTGAACTTGTCGCCGTCGATCTTTGCGAATACGGTGAACACGTCGGCGAAGCCGGAGTTGGTGATCCAGCATTTCTGACCGTTGAGGATGTAGTGTTTGCCGTCCGCGCTGAGCTTTGCGGTGGTCTTTGCGCTGAGTGCGTCCGAACCGGAATTGGGCTCTGTGAGGGCGTAAGCGCCTTTCATTTCGCCGGATGCCAGTTTCGGGATATATTTCTGCTTTTGTTCTTCCGTGCCGAAATAGAGGATGGGCAGCGAGCCGATACCGTTATGGGCGGCCATTGCCACGGAAAAGGAGTGCCCTGCGCCGAGGGATTCATTGATCAGCGTAGCGGTGATGAAATCTTTACCCAGCCCGCCGTATGCTTCCGGGAAAGCCGCGCCGAGCAGGCCCTGTTCCCCCGCTTTGTCCAGCAGGGAAGGCATGAGCCCTTCCTCCAGTTTATCCAGCCGGTCCAGCAACGGCGTTACTTCCTTCGCCACGAACTGTTCCGCCATTTCACGGATCATCCGTTGTTCTTCTGAAAAATCTTCTGGAATGAATATTTCGGAGGGAGTTGTTTCCTTGACGAGGAATTCAGCGCCTTTCAGGGCTGTTTTGCTGGTAACCGCGGTATCCATCTTGCTAAATTTTAGTCTGCTTCTAATTTACCGGAATTATACCAATTGGCAAAAGTTGATTAAAATTGCCGTTCGTTAACAATGCCTGCGTTAAACCTGCCATACCTGCAAAGTGAATTTTCCGGTGTTATTGCCGGTTCCGGCGATGAATTGCTCATCTGTTTTCACGGTTTCGGTGAAAGCGCATCCCGTTTTACCTGCATGGAACCGGCTTTGGGCAATATATTCACTATCGTAGCGTTAGATATGCCCTTTCATGGTCATACTACCTGGAACGAGGGGCGGGATGTGGAGCGGGAAGACCTGGAAGCGCTGATAAAAAAAATATTGGAGCGGTTTGGCAAACAAAGATTCTCTCTAATGGGTTATAGTATGGGTGGCAGGCTGGTGATGTGCATCGTGGAACGGATGGCCGCCCTGATCAACCATGTGGTGCTGCTGGCACCGGACGGACTGAAGGACAATCCCTGGCATATGATCGCCACGCAAACGAGGCTCGGTAACCGTGTATTCCTGTACAACACGCACCGCCCGGCCCTGTTTTTCCGCTTGCTCTCCATCGGGCGAAAATGGAAACTGCTGAACGAAAGTGTGTATAAATTTGCGCTGCACCGGATGGACAGCCTGAAGAAGCGCCGGCTTGTATATGATGTATGGACCAATATGCGTAAAATGATGCCGTCCCGGCGGCGGTGTAAAAAAATGATGGCGCGTTACGATGTTGATACGGTTATGCTTTTCGGGCGTTTCGACCGCATTATTCCGCCGGTGCTCGGCGAGCGTTTTGCTGACGGGAGCTTTCCCTGCAAAATAGTGATACTGGATACAGGACATCAGTTGCTGACTGAATCAGCAGGATTTATCATCAGAAAAAATTTAAGGAACTAGTAAGCATGTATGCCTTATTGATTATCACCCTTGGCCTGGCATTTCTATACGGTATATTGATGGTCTCCTACACTTATGGCTGGAGGCGGCTGAAGCTATTCGTGCCTAACCGTCACGCCTATACGTTCAATACGAAGGTATCCGTTATTATCCCCGCCCGCGATGAGGAAAAGAACCTTCCGGCATTGCTGGAAGCCCTGCAGCAGCAGAGCTATCCCGCCAACCTGTTCGAAGTGATCGTGGTGGATGATTTTTCAGAAGACGGCACGGCCGATGTGGTGAAATATTTTCCCGCTTCAAATATCCGCCTTATCCGCATGCGCGATCACCTGGACGCAACGCAGCGCCTCAATTCCTACAAGAAAAAAGCGATCGAGCTGGCTATCGCCGAAGCCACCGGCCATCTCATTGTGACGACGGACGCGGACTGCGTGATGGGCCCCCGCTGGCTGGAAACGATCGTGAAGTTTTACGAAACCTATCATCCGCGCTTCATTGCCGCGCCGGTGGCTTACTACCGCGAAAACAGCTTTTTCCGGAAACTGCAGTCCCTCGACTTCATGACCATGCAGGGCATCACCGGATCTGTGGCCTACCTGCAAACCGGCACCATGTGCAACGGGGCCAACCTCGCCTATGAGAAGAGCGCTTTTGAGGAAGTAGGCGGATTCATGGGGATCGACATGATCGCCTCAGGCGACGACATGCTGCTGATGTACAAGATCTATCATGCATATCCTGACGGGGTGATGTACCTCAAAAGCCGCGACGCCGTGGTGCGCACGCTGCCGGTGGACAACCTGTCCGCTTTCATGCATCAGCGCATCCGCTGGTCTTCCAAGGCGGACAAGTATGAGGACAAAAGGATCACCCGTGTGCTGGTGCTGGTGTACGTGTGGAATGTGATCCTGCTGTTGCTGGGCGTGATGGCTATTTTCCGCCCGGACGTGCGGCTGTGGCTGCTGGGCATGCTCGTGTACAAGATCGTGATCGAGCTGGTTTTCCTAGCGCCGGTGGCCGCATTTTTCCAAAAGCGTTCCCTGCTGCCCTGGTTCATTCCGGGACAGCCTTTTCATATCATCTACGTAGTAGTGGCCGGATGGCTGGGTAAGTTCGGCAGCTATGAATGGAAGGGGCGCCAGGTGAAATAGCGCCCCTTCGCAGGTTTAGTGCTGCGAGATCATCCAGTTGCCATTCGCCGTTTCGGTAATGTTCATGCGGTAGCGCGCCGTGTCCTGGAAGCTCCAGTCCAGGTTCGCCCGCATCCATGCCTTCAGCACGCCCACATAACGTTCCAGCTCTTCGTTCACTTCCTTGCCGAAAGAAGGAAGGTTGTCGGCCAGACTAATAAAACGCCGCACTTCCGCATCATGCATGCGTGCGGTTTCCGCCAGCGCCTCTTCCAGGTCCAGCTCCCGTTCTTCCTTCAATACCACTACCAGATTGTGCACATCGCCCTGCCGCCGTTCCTTGTCGAACGAAAAGAGATCGTTCGCCCAGCACACCACGTTGTTGCAGGCAAGGGCCAGCTGCTGCACCGTTTCATGCAGGCGCACCTCATCGGGCAGGTAAATGCTTTCCAGCACTTCGATCAGCTCTATATCGGCATACAACGCGCCGGTATAGGGTCTTTTCTCAATGTAATCGCTGACGGACGGCGCTTCGTGGCGGATGCGGTTGTCCACTTCCCAGAGGCATGCATCGAGATAATCGGTCATGCTTTTCTGAAAGCGCTGCTGCCAGGCGGGGCTGCTGATCTTTCGCAGCCGTTTCCACAGGTCAGCAAAACTGTTGGCGAGGGGCATGCCTTCTTCGGGCGCTACCACCTGGTTGTTTTGCAGGATCATGGTAACGAAGGAATGCACCATTTCCAGGAAGTCCCGTTTACCGAAGCGGGATTCGTCGTTCTTGTCGTCCAGCAGAAAAAGCCAGGTGTTGAATTCCGCGGCAATGCAAAGCTTGAAGCGGCCGGCGGCAGGAAAGGCACGGGAAGATAACATGGCAAAGCGCGCTCTGCGAAAGCGCTCGCGCGCTTTGTCAGAACGTACCAGCTCGAAATGATGCACCCACTCTGCAGTGTGCTGTTCAGCTTCTTTGGCAAAGGGATTGAGCATAGAAGGGAAGGGGCAGAAAATCTGCGGGATTTTGGTCTTAAGCATAAATAAATGTTTAATGGTTAATATAAAATGGTTACGTCCAAACTTGTCCGAGGGTGGTGTAAACGGCTAATGAATGATGGTAATTTGTCTGTGTCGCTAAATGTTCATAAGTATATCTGTGTCTGCTAAAAAGTTAAGCTATTTTAAGAGGATAATAAAACGCATTTTGAGGGACGGCATAAAAATTTGCGGCTATAACGTTCACGGATAAATGAAGAAATAATCCCGTCTTTGCTTTAACTTGGTTGCCATGGCCCGTTCTGCATCATCTTTTTCCCAACAAGCCTGGAAACGGCTGCGGCGCAATAAAGGCGCTATGGCCGGGCTTATTGTGATCATGCTGGCTTTGCTGGCGGGTATCTTCGCATATTTCCTGGCGCCGGACCAGACGCCTTATGCGAACCGCATGGTGCTGGAGGTCAGCGGGCAGAAGCCGGGCTTCCGGATCAGCATGCTGGCCCTGCGGCGGTCGCCGCTGCCACCGGAGCGCAGCTGGTTCCATCACCTGTTGTACGGGAAGGAAGCCGATGCGATACTCGTTCCGCTGGTGTCGCACCGGTTCAAAGGAGATTCCGTTATCGTGGAGCGGTATGTGGATGAGGGAACTACCCTCGAAGAAGCGTATGCGCTGACGCGGGTCGTGTACGGGAAGAACATGCCGGTGAAGGATACCGCTGCATTACAGCGGGAAGTGGAAGAAAAGCATATTGCGGTGCGCCGTTTCCGCCTGGGCACGGACAAGTTCGGGCGGGACATTCTCAGCCGCCTGCTGGTGGGTACGCGGGTGAGCCTTGGGGTAGGATGCATTGCCGTGGTCATTTCACTGACGATCGGTATTTTCCTTGGCGCGGCCGCCGGGTATTTCCGGGGAGCGGTGGATGAGGCCGTCATGTGGTTCATCAATGTGATCTGGAGCGTGCCCACGCTGCTGCTTGTTTTTGCGATCACGCTGGCGCTGGGCAAAGGTTTCTGGCAGGTGTTCATTGCGGTGGGGCTCACGATGTGGGTGAACGTGGCCCGCATTATCCGCGGGCAGGTGCTGAGCCTGCGCGAGCTGCAGTTCGTGGAGGCTACGCGGGCGCTGGGTTACGGGCACGCCCGTACCGTGCTGCGGCATATTCTTCCGAATATCCTGGGGCCTGTGATGGTGGTGGCCGCGAGTAATTTCGCCTCGGCGATCGTGGTGGAGGCGGGGCTGAGCTTTTTGGGAGTGGGCGTGCAGCCGCCACAACCCTCCTGGGGCCTGATGATCAAGGAAAACTACAATTTCATCATCACCCATAACCCCCTCCTGGCCCTGGCGCCCGGCATCGCCATCATGCTGCTGGTGCTGGCTTTCAATCTCCTCGGCAACGGCCTCCGCGACGCGATGGACGTAAAAGGACGTGTCTGACCCCTATTTTTGCCGGCCTCTTGATTAGCATTATTATTTTTTCTAATTTTATGAAGTTTTCAACCATAACTTTATCATGCCCTACAAGAAATTTTTCCTCATAATATGCTGCGCGCTGGCCGTACTGGCCGGCGGTTGCAAGAAAAAGAAGAAGGATGATCCCACCCCGGTCACGCCCCCCGCACAGGAAGCCGAGCTGGCGGTCACCATCCCCAACATCAACCTGAACCAGGATAACAACGCCGCTCAGGGCGCCACGCTGGAACTCACGCTCAACATCACCTCCACGCCGCTGCCACCGGAAGGCTATACCATCACCATCACGGCCACGGACCCCGCGGGCGAAGTGATCGCGCAAAACGCCGTGGCAACCGGCAACACCGGCAGCACAAACGTAACGCTGATCAACCTCCCGAGCCTTCAGGTCGCGAAGATCGTTGTTACTGTTACATCGAAAACAAAACCAAGTAATACGAAAACGTTCCGCTTTGGGGTGATGAATAAAGTGCCTTAGGATAAGGCGCTCTGCCGGCAGGTTCGCGGCAATGAAGTGCTTCAGGGAATCCGGCAGCAGATTCGCGGCAAAAACACTTTACGGCATCCGCGATCAAACCAGCTCATTGCGCCGCCACACACACCGGCTGCCCGAACTGAAGAACATACCCGTTGTTGTCATAAACAGCAAATTCCCGCATGCCGTATGCAAAGTTTTCAATACCGTACACTACATCCGTCTGCTCCTTTAACGTTTCCCAAAGCCCGTCCACATCATCCGTATTGATGTAAAAAGACCCGGTACAGTCCGGTTTTTGAAAAGGGCGGTGCGCGTTCGGCAGGCAGAACAGGAATTCCACCTGGTCCCGGCGGAGCGTCGCCCAGCCCGGGGCGGCATGTGTCAGCGTGAAGCCCAGTTTCGAAGTGTAGAAAGCAATGGTTTCTGCTATTTTTTCGGTGTAAAGCATGGGTCTTAATCCGGTGAGCGCCATAAAATGTGTTTATTTCAAAGGTAAAATATTCAGCTCCTTTTCCCTAGGTTTGTAGCTGCTGAAAAGAAAGACAAGACCATGCGTATAGCCGTTAATGCTTCCCCCTTGCTGCAGGATACGCCTGCGGACACCGGGAATGTGGCCAGTGAAATGTTGTTCCGCCTGTGCAATCTGCATCCTGAAACTGAATTCATCCTGATCGCGGAAGGGCCGGGCGCGCATCCCCGCCCCCTGCCCGCCAATGCGCGGCTGGTGGAGCTGAAGCCTTACCTGAACAACAGCCTCGGCCGGTATATCTGGCGCCGCCGTCAATGGCCGCGCGCGCTGAAGAAACACAAGGTGGACCGGCTGCTGTGCATAGATGCAATATTGCCCGTGCCGGATGATATGCCCGCATTCCTCGTACTTACACGGAACGCCGTCGTGCTGGACACTGCCACCGCATCGCAGTTCATCCGCCGGTTCAGCAGGATATCCGTGTTTTCGGAGTTCATGCGGGAGCAGGTGAACAAGCGGTTCGGGGGGCTGGATAACAAAATAGAGTTCCTGCCGCCGGGCGTTTCCGAAGCCTATATGCCGCTCAACTGGGAAGAAAGGGAAGAAGTGAAACGGGAGTACGCCGCCGGCATGGAATATTTCATCGCCGTAGGCAGTATTCACCCGGACAATAACATCATTCCCCTCCTCAAAGCCTTTTCTCTTCTGAAAAAACGGCTGCGTTCCAGCATGAAGCTGGTGCTCACGGGCAGGTTGACGATCGATGGAGAAGACATTGCGGAAGCGATGCAAACCTATAAGTTCCGGGACGATGTAGTGTGGCTGCAGAAGCCGGATGAGCCTATCCTGGCGCGGCTGACGGCCGGTGCTTACGCCGTGGTGTTCACCGGCGGGGCTGACGGGCTGGCCGTGCCGGTATATGCCGCATTGCGCTGCCAGGTGCCCGCCGTGGTGATCTATGCCGGCGCCGCCACCGAAGCCGGCGGTGATGCCGCGCTGAATGCCGTTGCGGGAGATATTACCGACCTTTCGGAAAAAATGGGCGCGCTGTATAAGGACGAGATGCTGCGAAGCCGCCTGCTGGCCCATATTCCGCATATCCCGAGCTGGGACGATGCCGCCGTTATGCTGGGCCGGACCATCACATCCTGAACAAGCGGACAAAACCGTATTTTTGCGTTTTCAAATTAAACATACATGATAAAGAAATCTTCCATACAGATACAGGTAGCACTGGATGAGAACAAGGTACCCGAAAGCATCGAATGGACAGCGTCCGACAGTACCGCGGACCGCATGAACAAGGCAAAGGCCATGATGGTGGCTTTCTGGGACGGAGCGGATAAAACCGCTTTGCGGATAGATCTGTGGACAAAAGAAATGATGGTGGATGAAATGGCGGATTTCTTTTACCAGACCATGATGACCATGGCGGACACTTACCAGCGCGCCACGCCGTACACAGACCTCGCCAACGACATGCGCGCCTTTGCAACGGACTTTTACAAGAAATTCGAAGAAAAACTGAAGAACCAGGACCAGTAAAACAAAACCATATGTCATTAGAAAAGAATATCAACGACGCTATTAAAACCGCCATGCTGGCGAAAGCAGAAGCAGAATTGCGGGCGCTCCGCGCGATCAAGGCGGCCGTATTGCTGGTAAAAACATCAGAAGGCGGCAGCGGGGAACTGACGGAAGCGGACGAGCAGAAGCTCCTGCAAAAGCTCGCCAAGCAGCGCAAGGATTCCCTGGAGATCTTCCGTCAGCAGAACCGGGAAGACCTCGCAAAGAAAGAAGAAGAAGAGCTGGCCGTGATCGAACGCTATCTGCCGAAGCAGATGGACGAAGCGGAGATCCGCGCGGCATTGACAGATATTATTGCCGCTACCGGCGCATCTTCCCCGGCGGATATGGGCAAGGTGATGGGTGCGGCCACCAAACAGCTCGCCGGCAAAGCGGATGGGAAGACCATTTCCGCGCTGGTGAAGGAATTACTGACCAAATAACCGGCACGTGGCCATTGACGTTCTGTTTGCCATCATCCTGGCCTTTGCGGTCTACAAAGGATTCTCCCGCGGCCTGATCGTGGGGGTGTTCTCCCTTGTGGCATTCATCCTGGGGCTGGCGGCGGCGCTGAAGCTCTCCGCTGTACTGGCCTCCTGGCTGGAACAATCGGGTATGCATGGCCGTTGGTGGCCCGTTCTTTGTTTTATCGCAATTTTCCTGACCGTAGTGATCATTGTAAGGCTCGGCGCGGCTTTCCTGGAAAAGATCATACAATGGTCCATGCTCGGATGGCTGAACCGCCTCGGCGGGATATTGCTCTACGGAGCCGTATACACGGTTGTGTTCAGCGTCATGCTCTGGCTGGCGAACCAGCTGTACTGGCTCAGCCCCGAAATCAAGCTGCAATCCGTTGTGTATCCGTGGATTGAGCCGGTCGGCCCGAAGGTCATGGAGAATATCGGAAAGGTGCTCCCTGTTTTCCGCGACGTGTTCAGCGAACTGGAAAGCTTTTTTGAACATGCCGCAAAAGAATTACCTGCTCAACCCCCTCATCTTTGAGATTATTTGAATTAAGAAAAAGAATTATTTTAGCGCAAAATTGACTTCAAGCATAGGTAATGAATTACGAAATCAAAACACAGGGCAAATTCAGGTTCATTGAAGAAGGAGAAGGAGAGCCGGTGATTCTGCTGCATGGATTATTCGGCGCCCTGAGTAACTTCAGCGGTCTGCTGGAATACTTCAAAGCCTACAATAAAGTGGTGATTCCCATGCTGCCCCTGTTTGATCTGAATATCCTGGAAACCTCCGTAGGCGGCCTGGCCAAATACGTGCACAAATTCATTGAAACCCGCGGCTACACGAACTATCACCTGATGGGAAACTCCCTCGGCGGCCACGTGGCCCTCGTGTACATCCTGAAACACCCGGAAAGAGTGAAATCCCTCATCCTTACCGGCAGTTCCGGCCTGTTTGAGAACGGTATGGGCGAAACATACCCCAAGCGCGGCAATTACGAATACATTCAGAAAAAAACGGAACTGACCTTCTACGATCCCGCCATGGCTACCAAAGAGCTGGTAGATGAAGTGTTCGAGATCACCAGCAACCGCCTGAAAGTCATCAAGATCATCACCCTGGCCAAATCCGCCATCCGTCATAATCTCGGCGAAGAACTGCGGACGATTGAAGCGCCTACACTGCTCATCTGGGGCAATAACGATACGATCACCCCGCCCATGGTGGGTGAAGAGTTCCATAAACTCATTCCCAACTCGGAACTGCATTTCATCGACAAATGCGGCCACGCCCCCATGATGGAAGTGCCGGATGAATTCAACAGGATCATGCACGATTTCCTCAAAAGGCTTAACAGCAAGGCCGTTGGCGCCAATGCCGGCTGACCGTTCATCCCTGCTGCAGCGCCATTGCTCCGTGTTCCCGTAATTTTTAACACGTAAGTGTCAGGGTATTGGAATATTCTTTGCTATTATTGTAGCAGAAACACGATTAATTATGTTGGCACAGGAACTCATATCTACCATTGTGCCGGTTTTGCATCCGATGGATACCGGCGCTAAAGCATTACGCCTGATGAATGAATATCATCTTACGCAATTGCCGGTAGTGGTGGATAACAAATACCTGGCGCTGGTGGAGGAAGAAGACGTGATGGATTGGGAAGACCCGGACCAGCTGCTGGAAACCGCGCCCAACAACGCTTTCAAGCCGGCCATTATGGAAGGCGCCCACTTCTTCGAAGCCCTCAAGCTGTTTTACGATCATAAATTGTCCGTACTGCCCGTTGTTTCAAAAGATAACGAATACCTCGGGCTCATTACAAAAGATAACCTGCTCGCCATCCTCGCGCAGCTCAACGGCGTGAAAGAAGCCGGCGGCCTGCTGGTGCTCGAAGTGGAACCGCGGGATTACAGCCTCAGCGAGATCGCGCGCATCGCCGAAAGCAACGATGTTACCCTGCTGAGCGTAAACACTATTACCAACCCGAACACCGCGAAGCTGGAAGTGCTGCTGAAGACCAACCGCCAGGAACTGCAGGGCCTCGTGGCTACCTTCGAACGCTTCAACTATAGCATTAAATACATGTTCAGCGAAGAGCTGGAAGAAGATCTGCTCAAAAAGAACTACGATCTGCTCATGAACTACATCAGCATGTAATTTCCCCAAATACCTTATTTTTAAAGAAGAACCTACAATCCTGCATGCGCTCTGTTCTCTACATTTCCGGCATATGGCTATGCCTGCTGTTTGCTTTACCCGTGCTGGCGCAGGTGGAAGGCCCTCCGGCGCAGGATACGAACTATCTTGTGGTGCGCCAGGTGATCGTGCAGGGAAATAAAAAAACACGCACCTCCATCATCCTCCGCGAACTGCCCGTAAAGCCCGGTGATACGATCTATCTTCATTCACTCGGCGAAACGCTGGAAAGCGCCCGCAAGCAGCTGCTCAACACCTCGCTGTTCCTCAACGCCACCGCCAATGTCAAGAACTGGGAAGGCCGGGAAGCGGATGCCGTATTTGAAGTGTGGGAACGATGGTACCTCTTTGCTTTTCCCATCTTCAAGCTGGCGGACCGCAACTTCAACCAGTGGTGGGTGGAGCAGAACAGGAGCCTCAAAAGAGTGAATGTGGGCGTAAAAGCTTTCCAGGACAATCTTACCGGCCGGAACGACGATGTGTATGCGGATGTTACCGTCGGCTATACGCAGAAGTTCCTGCTGGGCTATAACCTGCCTTATATCGACAAACGTTTCCGGCACGGCCTGGGCTTTGTGGTGTCGTATAGCCGGAACCGTGAGATCAACTATGTGTCGGACGCCAACAAGCAGCAATTTTTCCGGCAGGATGATTTCCTGCGGCGGCAGTTCCAGCTCGGCCTCACCTATTCTTACCGCAAAGCGATCAACACCCGCCACCAGGTGTCCCTCACGTACAACACCGAATCCGTGAACGACTCCGTGGTGATCCTGAACCCCGATTACCTCGGGAACGGCCGGAAAGACATCGGCTACCTGGAACTGGCGTACCGGGTGAATTACATCCGGGCAGACAGCTGGCAGTATCCACTGAAGGGCGCCATGCTCCAGGGCGAGGTGTCGAAAGCCGGCATTGGTCCGCTCAGCGGGCTGGACTTCGTTAAGTTCCGCGTGAGGGCCGTTAAATACTGGGAGCTGGCGCGGAAAACCTACGGCGCCCTGGGCGTGATCGGGCAGGCAAAATTTTCCGATAAGCAGCCTTATATCGGCGTGCGGGCGATGGGTTATGGGGATGATTACCTGCGCGGCCTGGAATATTACGTGGTAGACGGCACGAGCTTTTTCATTTTCAAATCCACCCTCCGCCGCGAACTGCTGAACTTCAGGATCAACCTGCCCATCGTTCCGAAAAAATTCAGCAGCCTGCCCATCCGCGTGCTGGCGAAAGCATACGGTGACATGGGTTATGCCTATTCGAAGCTCACCCGCAACGGCATACTGAATAACAGGATGTTGTACACGGGCGGCATCGGGCTGGACGTAGTGTCTTTCTACGACACCTGCATCCGCTTTGAATACAGCATCAATCAATTGGGAGAAAAAGGTTTATTTTTGCACGCTAAGCTGGATATGTAACACGAACCACAAAATTCAACATGCACGTAGCCCTTTACAGCCGCGGTTTTGTCAGGGAAGACCTGGAAGATATACAATTGTTGCTGGATGAACTGAAGCGCCAGGAGATCACACCGGTAGTATACGAGCCTTTTTACAGGGAGCTGCGGCCGCACGTGCAGCTGTCCGCCGACGCGGATACTTTCTCCCGCGCGGAAGACCTCGACGGCAGAATTGAGTTCCTGATCAGTCTGGGTGGAGACGGCACCCTGCTGGACACGGTGAGCTTCATCCGGGACAAGAACATTCCCGTGATGGGCGTGAACTTCGGGCGGCTGGGGTTCCTGGCCGGCATCGGTCGGGAAGAGATCCATCAGCTGGTGGATGCGCTCGTCAGCCGCAGCTACGTGGTGGATAGAAGAAGCCTCGTGCACCTGGACGCCAGCATCCCCCTGTTCGGCGACGTGCCCTACGCGCTCAACGAATTCACCATCCACAAAAAAGATACCTCCGCCATGGTAAAGATCCACACTTACCTGAACGGCGAATTTCTCAATACTTACTGGGCGGACGGGCTCATCGTGGCCACGCCCACCGGCTCTACCGGCTATTCGCTCAGCTGCGGCGGCCCCATCGTATTTCCGGATGCCGCCAGCTTCGTGATCACGCCCGTATCCCCGCACAACCTGAACGTGCGCCCCATCATTGTGCCGGACGACAACGTTATTTCCTTTGAAGTGGAAGGCCGCAGCGATCAGTTCCTCTGTACGCTCGACTCCCGCATGGAGGTGATCGACAACCGGGTGCAGCTGGCCGTGAAAAAGGAAGATTTTTCCGTGAGCCTGCTGCGGTTGAATGAAGGGAACTTCCTGCACACGCTGCGTAACAAGCTGTTATGGGGCATCGATACCCGCAATGCCGGCAGAAAGTAACTGCCATTACCCTTTTTCACCATACGAAAAAGCCTTATTTTGCGTTCTTACAGATGTTTATGCAGCATATTCATTTCAGGATTTTATGGATGATGACGGTCCTGCTGGCCGGTCCCCTTGCCCAAAAAGCCACCGCGCAGCAGGAAATGAGCTATATCGGCGAACTTGGCTTCACCGCTGGCGGCGCGCATTATTTCGGGGACATCAACACCACCACGGGGCTCCGGGCCGTAAAACCCACGGTGGGCATCTTTTACCGTAAATATTTCAATGATTATGTAGGCGCGCGGGCGCACTTCCGCTTCATGCAGCTGGGGTATTCCGACGTGTACAATACCAACGAATTCCAGCGCCGCCGCAACCTCAGCTTCAATTCCGATGTCTTCGAGCTGGCCCTGCAGGGGGATTTCAATTTCTTCCGCTTTGAGCCCGGCAGCTACGATTACCGCTTTTCCCCCTATCTCACCCTCGGCATTTCCGCATTCCATTTCAATCCATACGCTTACTACAACGGTAATAAATATTTCCTGCAGCCCATGCATACGGAGGGGCAGGGCACTTCGGCGTACCCGGACCGCAAGCCTTATTCCCTGTTTTCCTACGCCTGGCTGATGGGCGGAGGCATGAAATACAGCCTGAGCAGGCGGGTGAACCTGGGGCTGGAAGTGCTTTTCCGCTTCACGCAGACCGATTACCTGGACGATGTGAGCACCACCTATGCCGGTATCAGCGCCTTTCCCACCAAAGCGGACGGCAGCGCCACTCTGGCGGCCATCCTGCAGGACCGCTCCAATGTCACCGGCGCGCCCATCGGGGTGCAGGGCCGCCAGCGCGGGAACAGCCGGGATAAGGACCAGTTTGCCACCATCGAGCTGACCCTCGGCATCCTGTTCACCTCCTACCGCTGTAAATTCTAGGCCCGGCGCGCCTTGTAAGCCGCTGCCAGCAACCCTTCCCGTTAAAACTACGTTAAAACCACCTGATACCCTTTGCCGGAAAGGGCATAAAGTTATTTTTGTATCTTTGCACACTTTTAGTAAATCTGTTTTAACGCGCCTGAATAGTCATGAGTTTGAAGGATCAATTAGACCTGCAACGACTGCCCAGCCACATCGCTATTATCATGGACGGTAATGGACGGTGGGCCAAGGAAAGAGGGCAGGATCGGCTTTACGGGCATCATCAGGGAGTAGAAAGTGTGCGGGATATCGTGGAGGGTTGTGCCGAACTGGGCATTGGATACCTTACCTTATACGCATTTTCTACGGAGAACTGGGATCGGCCGGTGTACGAAGTGAACGGGATCATGGAGCTGCTGGTAACAACCATCCGCAAGGAGGTAAGTACACTCAATAAAAATAATATACGCCTGCACGTGATCGGTGATATGACCATGCTGCCTGAAAACTGCCTCCGGGAGCTGAAGGAAGCAATGGACATCACGGCTCCGAACACAGGGCTCAACCTCGTGATGGCGCTGAGCTACAGCGCGCGCTGGGAGATCTTGCAGGCCGCCCGCAACATCGCTAAAGATGCGCAGGCCGGCAAGCTGAACCCGGACGAAGTGACATCCGAAATATGGGAGAAATACCTATGCACCGCTGGTCTGCCTGACCCGGAACTGATGATCCGTACCAGCGGCGAACACCGTATAAGCAACTTCTTATTGTATCAACTGGCCTACGCGGAGCTTTACTTTACCAACACCCGCTGGCCTGATTTCCGCAAAGAGAACCTGTACGAAGCCATCTTGAATTATCAAACCAGAGAACGTCGATTCGGCAAAACAAGCGAACAAATACAGCAGAATGAAGAAATTGTTTCCTAAAAGCCTACTGGCCGTAGTTTTATGTTGCAGCGCGGGATTGACTGCGCGTGCCCAGCAAAGGGATACTGTTCCCGCCCCGGAAAACCGTCCGGCGGATATCAGCCCTTTCAGTATGGCCAGTCCGCAGCAGTATGAAATTGCCGACATTGCCGTTACCGGCACTGAATTCCTTGATAAGTCCCTGCTGCTGTCCCTTTCAGGTCTCGCTGTAGGAGACAAGGTGGTGCTCCCCGGCGACCATTTCGCCAAAGCCATCCAGAGCCTCTGGGGCCAGCGCCTGTTCTCCAATATCGCTATCTACATCACTAAAATAGAAGGACAGAAGATCTGGCTGGAAATTGAACTGGTGGAAAAACCCAGGATGTCCAGCTTCGCTTTCAAAGGCATCAAGAAAACGGAAGCCGACGAGCTGACCACCAAGGCCGCCCTGCGTAAAGGCAGCGTGGTGACCGAAGCCCTCGCCCAGAACACCGTTTCCGTGGCCCGCAAGTACTATGCGGAAAAAGGTTTCCGCAATGTGACCGTCCGCATGGAAGAAAAGAAAGATCCGCCACCCGCCATCAACTCCGCCACCGTTATCTTTCACGTCAACAAAGGCAACAAGGTGCGCACCAACGACATCCACATCGTTGGAAATGATGATATCCGCGACAAGGCCGTCAAGAAAAAAATGAAGGGCACCAAGGAAACCAGCCGTTTCACCCTTTATCCGGACAATGCCAACGCATGGCCAGACAGCACAGACTTCGCCGGTAACTACTGGAAAGACCTCGGCTGGCTGTCCGCCACCAAAACCC
This sequence comes from Chitinophaga cymbidii, assembly GCF_007992715.1. Classification (GTDB taxonomy): domain Bacteria; phylum Bacteroidota; class Bacteroidia; order Chitinophagales; family Chitinophagaceae; genus Chitinophaga; species Chitinophaga cymbidii. Next base: position 1,389,466 of record NZ_BKAU01000001.1, on the reverse strand, counting down.
TCGAGGCCCTGGACCCTTACTTCCGCTTCAAACTCTTTTCCTCCGCCAAGTTCAACGACACCAAATACGAAGAAGACAAGGAAAAGATCATCGCCTTCTACAACTCCCGCGGCTTCAGGGACGCACAGATCGTAAAAGACACCACCTATCCCTCCCTCAAAGGCAATCTCAACATCGAGATGATGATCGAGGAAGGAAAAAAATATTACTTTGGTAACATCACCTGGAGAGGCAACACCGTATACAACGATACCATTCTTTCCAAGGTGCTCGGCATCAAGAAAGGCGATATCTACAACCTGGAACTGCTGAGCAAACGCCTCGGCAACCCTCCCGGCCCCGAAGGCGGCGACCTCGGCAGCCTCTACATGGATGACGGTTACCTGTTCTTCCAGGTAGACCCTGTGGAAATAGGCATCCGGGAAGACACGATCGATTACGAGATCCGCATACAGGAAGGCCCGCAGGCCACCATCAAGGATATCCGCATCGCCGGTAACGAAAAAACGAATGAGCACGTGATCCGCCGCGAGCTGCGTACCCTGCCCGGCGACAAGTTCAGCCGTCAGAACCTTATCCGTTCACAACGCGAAATATCACAGCTCGGCTTCTTCAACCCTGAAACCATCGGTATCAACCCCGTGCCCAATGTGGCGGACGGTACAGTGGATATCGACTATAAAGTGGAAGAAAGAGCGAACGACCAGCTCGAGCTTTCCGCGGGATGGGGCGGTTATATCGGCCTCACCGGTACGCTCGGCGTGACCTTCAACAACTTCTCCCTCCGTAATATTTTCCGGAAAGAAACCTGGGACCCGCTGCCCAGCGGCGACGGCCAGAAACTGAGCGTGCGTATCTCCTCCAACGGTAAAGCGTACCGCTCCTATAACTTCTCTTTCACCGAGCCCTGGCTCGGCGGCAAGAAAAGGAATCCGTTCTCCGTGAGCTTCTACAGCACTTACCAGAACCCGAACGCTTTCGCGGAATATTATAACCAGCCCGTCAGCAATCCCGGCGCGTACTTCCGCGTGCTCGGCGGCTCCGTATCACTCGGCAAGCAGCTGCGCTGGCCGGATGACTGGTTCTCGCTGATGTATTCCATCAACTATCAGCGCTACCAGCTGCGGGATTTCAACTACTTCGGCCTCGAAGGCTTTGATAACGGCGTATCCAACAACCTTAGCTTGCGCCTGACGCTCGCCCGCTCTTCCGTGGATCAGCAGATCTTCCCGCGCAGCGGCTCCAGCTTCATGCTGTTCGGACAATTTACACCTCCGTATTCCGTTTTCAACCCGGACCGTGATTACGCCAAGGAACCCATCAAGGACCAGTTCAAATTCATCGAATACCAGAAATACCGCATGAACGCGGAATGGTATGTTCCGTTGAGCCGTGCCCGTGGTGCGGACAACAAGCAGCTGGTACTGAAAGTGGCCGCCAAGTTCGGTTACGTGGGAAGATATAACGATCGTACCACGCTGTCGCCTTTCGGCCGCTTCGAGCTGGGTGGCGACGGTCTGAGCAACTTCGCGGTGTATGACCGTGATATCATCTCCCAGCGCGGTTACCCGGTATATTATACTTCGAACCCGAAGCTGAACCCGGAAAGCACCGCGCCGCCCGCCGGTTATTCAGGGTTCTCGATGTTCAATAAATATGTGGTGGAACTGCGCTATCCCTTCAGTCTTAACCCGAGCTCGACCATTTTCGGCCTGATGTTCATGGAAGCCGCCAACGGTTACCGCGACTTCAAGGAATATGATCCGTTCCGCCTGAGACGCTCTGTGGGCGTGGGTGCGCGCTTCTATCTGCCGATGTTCGGTCTCCTTGGTTTTGACTATGGCATAGGATTGGATAGGTTAAGGCCGGGGAATGGTATGAAGGACGCCGCTAAATTTACCTTCATGCTCGGCTTTGAACCGGAATAAAATATTTATTATATATTGCGTAGCCGCGTAATACTAAAAATTTTATCTCATGAAAAGATTTTTTATCACTGCCGCCCTTGTATTAGGAACTGTTTTCGGCGCCCTCGCGCAGCGGTATTGTGTGATAGACACGAAGTACATACTGGAAAGCATCCCCGACTACAAGGAAGCGCAGAAGAAGATCGACGCAATTGCAGAACAGTGGCAGAAAGAGATCGACGCGCAATTCCAGGAAGTAGACAAGATGTATAAATCTTACCAGGCAGAGTCCGTGATGCTGACGGACGCCCTCAAACGCAAGCGGGAAGATGAAATAATAGCGAAGGAAAAAGAAGCAAAAGACCTGCAGAAACAACGTTTCGGCTATGAAGGCGACCTGTTCAAAAAACGCGAGGAACTGGTGAAACCCATACAGGACAAGATCTACAATGCCGTGCAGAAGCTGGCCGCCAGCAGGATGTACGACTTTGTGCTGGACAAGTCCCAGGGCATCACCGTGATCTTCTCCGATCCGAAGCTGGACAAAAGCGAAGACATTCTCAAATCCCTCGGGGTGAAAAAATAACCCCCTAAATATTGGCCTATAACGTTTTAAATTTCTTTTAAACACAAGACAACATCATCATGAAGAAGTACGTAGTTATTGCACTTGTTGCATTCACCGGTTTATTCAGCGCAAAGGCAAGTGCACAATCCAAAATCGCACACATCAATGCCCAGGCACTGATCCAGGCTATGCCTGAAACAAAAAAAGCACAAACGGATATCGAAACTTTCGCACAGGGACTGGAGAAGGAAAGCAAGACCCTGATCGATGAATATAACAAGAAGATGCAGGAGTTCGATAAAGCTTCACAGGCTACTCCCGCCATGAGCGAAACAATGAAAGAAGTGAAAGTGAAAGAGATCCAGGAAGCACAGAAACGCATCCAGGACTACGAAACCATCGCCCGCGAGAAGATCCAGACCAAGCAGAACGAACTGCTGAAACCGGTATACGACAAAGCCCGCAAAGCGATCGAAGACGTAGCAAAGGAGAAGGGATATAATTATGTGATAGACAGCTCTGAAGGCTGGCTGCTCGTAACTCCCGCCGGCGACGACATCCTGGCCGCTGTGAAAACCAAGCTGGGTGTTCAATAAGAAAGGCAGAAAAAACATTATAGGAAGGCAGGCCGCGATGTGGCCTGCTTTTTTTATGCATTGATAATCCGCGGTTTACGCGCCATTTCCCGCATCCAGGCCGTTCCCGCCGCTTTTTTCAATTTTCATTTTTACTTTTAATATTTTTCCCTACCTTTGCCTTCCGTTTTAAACGGGGCAGATCATCGTCCGCCCGCTGAGAACGGGACAGGTATTACAAAAACGATGCGGCCGAGCTTGCGAAGCCCATCAGACAACAGCAAAATTAATATTAAAGATGAAACGTACTTTTCAACCGCATAACAGACGCAGAAAGAGCGTACACGGTTTCAGAAAGAGAATGGAAACTGCCAACGGCCGTAAAGTATTGGCATCCCGCAGAGCGAAAGGCAGAAAGAAACTGACCGTATCTGACGAACGCAAGCTGAAATAATCCGCAATAAACGCATATTGCCATAAAAACTTATTCTTTTAACAAGGAAGAGAAGTTAAAAAGCAGGAAAATGATTGAAACGCTTTTTCGGGACGGAAAAGCGTTTTCTGTTTTCCCCTACCGGGTGATCTATATGCCGGCCAGGCTCACAACCAACAAATACCCTGTTCAGGCCGGATTCAGCGTATCATCCCGCAAATTCCCCCGTGCCGTAGACCGTAACCGCATCAAACGCCTCGGCCGCGAATGCTACCGCCTGCAAAAACATCAGCTGTACGAAGCATTGCAGGCAGATCCCACACAACTCGCCGTGTTTTTTATCTATACCGATAAAAAAATCCCCGATTTCCCCACCCTCCGCGATAAATTTTCGGTAATTTTAAAGAGACTGGTCAAAGAAAATAAAATGCAAAAGAGTGTGGGTAAAGCATGAAGAAGTTAGCGGTAATATTAAGCTTCCCGTTTATTTTTCTGATCAAAATATATCAATGGTGCCTGAGCCCGTTCCTGGGAGCCAGCTGCCGTTTCACGCCCACCTGCTCTCAATATGGACTGGAAGCATTCAGAAAGCACGGGCTTTTCCGGGGTGGATGGCTCACCGTAAGGAGAATCCTGCGATGCCATCCCTGGGGCGGCCACGGCCATGATCCGGTGCCCTGACGGGTATTTTCAAACATTAAATCGTTAACATGCGCATATCCAAAAAGTTCGTACTGTTCTCGCTGCTGGGCCTCTGCCTGGTCTTCACCGCGTTCCGCAACAGCGACAAGTACTTCCTGATCGCCAAGAACCTGGATATTTTCGCCGCGTTCTACCGCGAGCTGAATACCTATTACGTGGAAGACCTCCCGCCCGAAAAGCTCATGCACAAAGGCATAGAGGCCATGCTGGAAGAAACGGACCCCTATACGGACTTCGTGCCGGAAGAGAACCTGGACGAGCTGCGTTTTATGGCCACCGGCAAATATGGCGGCGTAGGAGCTTCCATTTATACGGATGGCGACTGGACGGCCATCACAGACGTGTATGAAGGCAGCCCGATGTTCAAAGCCGGCGTGAAACCCGGCGATATCATCGTATCGCTGAACGGCAAAAACGCCAAAGGCATGCAGCAGGAGGATATCAGCAGCATCCTGAAAGGCAATCCCGGCACCACGCTCAACATGGTGTTAAGACACCCCATCACCGGCCAGGAAACGCCCCGCAAGATCATACGGGAAGACATCAACGTAAAACCCGTCAGCTTTGCCGGCATTATCCGGGAAGACATCGGCTATATCAAAATGACGCAATTCACGGAAAACAGCGGCCAGCTCGTGCAGGAAGCCTTCGAGGGCCTGAAGCGCAGCAACCCGGACCTGAAAGGCGTTGTGCTGGACCTCCGCGGCAACCCCGGCGGCCTCCTCGAAGAAGCCGTCACCCTGTCCAACATCTTCATCGACAAAAACCAGCTCATCGTAAGCACCAAAGGCAAAGTGAAAAGCTGGGACCGCGAATACAAGACCATGCAACCCGCGGTAGACATGAACATCCCGCTGGTAGTGCTCACCAGCCGCTCCTCCGCCTCCGCCTCCGAGATCGTGGCGGGCGCCGTGCAGGACCTGGACCGCGGACTGGTAGTGGGCCAGCGCTCCTATGGCAAGGGCCTGGTGCAGACCACGCGCCCGCTGCCCTATAACGCCAAGCTGAAAGTGACCACAGCACGGTATTACACGCCAAGCGGCCGCTGCATACAGGCCATCGACTATTCCACCCGTAATGAAGATGGTGAAGCGGACTACGTACCCGATTCCCTCCGCCGCTCCTTTACCACCGCGGGCGGCCGGCCCGTGAAAGACGGCGGCGGCATTGAGCCCGACGCCAAAGTGGAAAGCACCCTGCTCAGCCAGGTAGCCATCACCCTGCTCCGCAAACAGTACATCTTCGATTACGCCACCCGCTACTATTACGCGCATCCCACCGTGAAACCCGCCTCCGAATTCACTTTAACGGAAGCCGAGTTCGGGGATTTCGAGGAATTTCTCGAAGGGAAAGACTACAGCTACAAGACCCGCAGCGAAGAAGCCCTCGAAGGCTTCCGCAGCGTGGCGGAGCGCGAGAAGTACTACGACGGCCTCTCCAAAGAATTTGAAGCGCTGCAGGCCAAAATGAAGCACGACAAAAAACAGGACCTCCTGCGTAACAAGACCGAAATCAAACACCTGCTGGAAGAAGAGATCATGAACCGCTACTATCCGCAGCAGGGAAGGATCGAGAAAGGGCTTTCGTGGGACAGGGATGTGGATTCGGCCGTTGCGCTGCTGCACCAGCCCGAAAGATACCAGCAGCTGCTGGGGAAAAAGAACTAAACAACGCCCGATATCATCGAAATAACAATTTATCCGTGTTTTACTTTGCACGGTTAAATTGTTTTTCGTTTTTTTATACCTGCTATCTTTAATTGTTTTGTACTATAAAAGCAAACAACATGACAGAAAATTCAAAAGGTAACTCACGCCGCGGCTTTATTACCAAACTGGCCAAAGGAGTAGTGGGTGCGTCCTTGCTTCCCAACATTATTACAGCAGCAGACCGGAAAAGAAGCCTCGAGCAGCTTCGCCGTCAGAAAGACCACTATAGCGCGAACGACCAGATCCAGATCGCACTGATCGGTGCCGGCGGCATGGGCACCGCCGATGCTTCCACCGCCATCCAGGTGCCCGGCGTAAAGCTGGTGGCCGCCTGCGACCTGTACGATGGCCGTCTCGCAGACGCCAAAAAGAAATGGGGCAGCGACATTTATACCACACGTGATTACAAGGAAATTCTGGAAAGAAAGGATGTGGATGCGGTGATCATCGCCACGCCGGACAGCTGGCACAAGGATATCTCCGTAGCCGCCATGAATAAAGGCAAAAGCGTGTACTGCGAAAAACCGATGGTGCACGATATCACCGAAGGCGCTGCCGTTGTGGACGCGCAGAACCGGAACAAAGGCGTTGTATTTGAAGTAGGCAGCCAGGGCGTTAGCTCCCTCGGCAACGAGAAAGCCCGCGAACTGCTGAAAGACGGCGCCATCGGGCAGCTGAACTATGCGGAAGGCTTCTGGGCGCGTATGTCGCCATTCGGCGCATGGCAATACCCGATCCCGGCGGACGCTTCTCCCGCTACCGTAGGATGGGACGCCTTCCTTGCCAACAATAAAAAACGCCCCTTCGATCCGCTGCGTTTCTTCCGCTGGAGGAACTACCGGGATTACGGTACCGGCGTTTCCGGCGACCTGTTCGTACACCTGTTCTCCAGCCTTCACCTCGTGACAGGCTCTATCGGTCCGGACAAGATCATGGCCACCGGCGGCCTGCGCTACTGGAAAGACGGCCGCGAAGTGCCGGACGTGATGCTCGGCATGTTCGATTATCCCGAAACGAACATCCATCCCGCCTTCAACCTGTCCCTCCGCGTGAATTTCGTGGACGGCACCGGCGGCACCAACTACCTGCGCATGGTAGGCAGCGAAGGTTCCATGACCGTAGAGTGGGACAAAGTAACCCTCTACCGCAACAAGGCTTACGCCGCTACCGACGATCCCCTGTTGCAGACCAAACAGCAGAAAGATAACGGCAAGCAATACGTGTACGAGCGGAAAGACATGCTGCCGCCGGACAAGCTGGAATATGTGGCGGAAGAAGGATATAAAGGCGCGCATTTCGATCACTTCTACAACCTTTTCAACGCCATGCGCACGAAAGGCAAAGTGAATGAAGACGCCCTGTTCGGTTTCCGTGCCGCCGCGCCCGCCCTGCTTTGCAACGACAGCTATTTCCAGAACAAGATCATGTACTGGGACCCGAAAAATCTGAAAACCGTAAACAAATAAACGATCCATCTTATGAAACGAATATTGTTCCCCGCGGCATGCGCCCTCACAATAGCGGTAACATCCTGCAACAACGCAGGCAAACAAACTTCTGAAGCGGATACTGCCATCGGCAGTGAAAATAAAGCAGCTATGGAACCAGCAGCCAACACGCTCACCGAAGCGGAAAAAACAGCAGGATGGAAACTCCTGTTCAACGGCAGCAACCTCGACGGCTGGCGCATCTTTAAAGGAAAGGAATCCAACACCTGGGGCGTGGTGGACGGTACGCTGCACTGCACCGGCAGCAGCACCGATAAAAGCGATATGCGCGGCGACCTGATCACCAACGACCAGTATGAGAATTTCGAGCTGGAAGCGGACTGGAAGATCGCGCCGCAGGGCAACAGCGGTATCCTTTACCTGGTTACCGAAGAGTTCGAAGCGTCTTACATGAGCGGCCCCGAATACCAGCTGATAGACGATGAGAACTTCCCCGAGAAGCTGGAAGACTGGCAGAAATCAGGCGCCAACTACGCTATGAACCCGCCGTCCAAACTCGCGGCAAAGCCCGTTGGCGAATGGAACCATACAAAGATCGTGGTGAACAAAGGCCATGTGGAACACTGGCTGAACGGCGAAAAAGTGGTGGATACCGAAATGTGGACGGACGAATGGCAGAAGAACAAAACCACCGGTAAATGGAAAGATTACAAAGGGTATGGCGTGGCAAAGAAAGGCCATATCTGCGTGCAGGACCATGGCAGTGAGATCTGGTTCAAGAATTTCAAGATCAGGGAACTGTAGTAGCAGTTTGACCGATAAAAAAAGGTAAGCCACATCGGCTTACCTTTTTTATTGGAATGTTTTACGGACTAGAAACGTTTGCTGACAGCGTCCCAGTTCACTACGTTCCAGAAAGCCGCCAGGTACTCGGGCCTGCGGTTCTGGTATTTCAGGTAGTACGCATGTTCCCACACGTCCACGCCCAGGATGGGTTTGCCTTTCACTTCCGCAACGTCCATCAGGGGATTGTCCTGGTTAGGCGTGGAAGTGATTTCCAGCTTGCCGTCTTTTTCGATCAGCCATGCCCAGCCCGAACCAAAGCGGGTTGCGCCTGCTGCGTTGAATTTTTCCTTGAATGCATCAAAAGAGCCGAAAGCGCTGTTGATCGCATCGGCCAGTTTGCCGGTGGGCGCGCCGCCTGCATTGGGAGCGAGGCTTTCCCAGAAGAAGCTGTGATTCCAGTGGCCGCCGCCGTTGTTCCTGACTGCGGGGCTGATGCTGCCGGCTTTCGCCACCAGCTCTTCCAGTGATTTATTTTCGTTCTCGGTGCCAGCGATAGCCTTGTTCAGGTTGTCTACATAAGCCTGGTGATGCTTGCCGTGATGGATTTCCATCGTTTGCTTGTCGAAATGCGGCTCCAGCGCATCGCTCGCGTACGGCAAAGCAGGAAGTGTAAATGCCATAATCCAATTTTTTTATGGGTTAAAGAATTGACTTTTTCTTTGGATGTCAAAAATACTGCCTAATGAGGGAATTGTCAAACCTTTATGAAAACCTTTTCCAGGAAGGGGTTCGCATGTTAACGCCGTTTGGATATATTGGTAATTCTTTTATATTTACATAAAGGTGTTATAACGGATAGTCAGCATTTAATTATATTCGTATAGTATTCATCGTTAGTTTTCACTATTGTTTGTTTAAAACAAATATATGCAGGACATGGGCACAGAACCACGCGATTCTCTGGATGCGCTGATATCGGAGAATGCGCAATTGCGGAGCCGGCTTGAACATCTGGAGGCAATCGTACATCAAATGCCAGCCATGCTGTATACGTCCAACAACTCCAAAAAAGCTGTCAATTGGTGTAACCGGCAGTTATCGGAAACAATTGGCTATTCACTGGAAGAGATACTTTCACTCGGCACAGACTTCTTTAAAGCCATCACCCATCCGGATGATGCGCCTATCCTTGATATTTCACAGCAGTCCTTCAAAGACAAAAAAAGCATGTTCGGCGGCCTGCTCCGCGTTCGCAAGCGCGGGCAAAGCGAATGGGTATGGCTGGTGGGCCTGGGCATGCCTTTTACGTTCGACCGCGAAGGAAATGTGGAAGATGTGATCTGCGTATTCCTGGATTTTTCTTACGCCATTGATACCGGCAGCCAGATCAGCGAAGCGCTGCGGGAGCTGCTGCGCCGCCGTAATGAGGATGTGCTGAACAAGCTCACCGCGAGGGAAAAAGATATTTTCATGCTTGCCGCGCGCGGCCACAATAACAAGGAGATCGCCGAAAAACTGAACCTCAGCAGATATACCATCGAAACCCACCGGAAGAATATCCGCCTCAAATTAAAGGTGCGCAATACACCTGAACTGGTCGCCCTGGCCAGGCAGATCGGGGTACAGTGAAAATTCAGCAAACAAATTAGCAACTTCGATCAGATTAACAATTTTCACTATTGATAATCAGTTTACATATTTCCAATTTTAATTTATAACGGCTAGGGGCGCACATCTCAGGGGTATTTTGGGAGCGGGAAAAATACCCAAGCTTGGGTATTTTCCGGCGAGTCAAACTCCACTAATTTAGTAGCCTGAATTAGACACGGAGTTCATTTGGATAGTTTTTGAGGTAATACTTATCACTATGATAACCGAAGAAAAGGCTTATGATATACTGGCTTTGGATCAATCCGCCACGTCCGAAGAAATAGTGGCCAGGTATCAGGCATTAAAAGATCAATATAAAAAAATCAAGGAAGAAACGGTGGACCTGAAGACCCAGCTTGCCTATCAGTTAAAGCAGATTGAGCTGGATGATGTGTTCATCTATCTCCGGCGATGCCAGAAAATATAACGACAACGTTCATTCGTTGTTTGTTGCCCTATAAACGCCACGTTTTTTTCCGGTCTTGCATCCATCATTTGGAAACCCGTTTTACTGCCCGGCCCCCGGTGAAGCCACGCTTCACCCGGACTGCACTATTTTCTCTTCCCGGAGAAAAAACCTTTTACCAGCTGAAGGCTCTCCTCCCCGCAAAGCCCGGTTTCCACCTTTGTTTTCGGATGAAAGGGAGATTTGTCGCCTGTCACCCGCCGGTAGCCGTTCTTTTCATCGGGCGCGGCATATACGATACGCCCGATCTTGCTCCAGTACAACGCGCCGGCGCACATCACGCAGGGCTCCAGCGTCACGTACAGCGTAGCGTCCATCAGGTATTTGCTGCCGAGGTAGTTGAAAGCCGCTGTCAGCGCGATCATTTCCGCATGCGCGGTGCAGTCCGTCAGCATTTCCACCTGGTTGAAGCCCCGCCCGATGATCTGCCCGTCCATGACCACCACCGCGCCAATGGGCACCTCGTCTTTTTCCAGCGCCTTGCGCGCCTCCTGCAGCGCCTGCCGCATGAAATGTTCGTCGTTCATCATGTTCATCATTCCACCATCTTTATAAATTCATCTTCCGATAATATCTTCACCGTGTTGATCTTCTTCGCTTTTTCCAGCTTGCTGCCCGCATCTTCTCCCACCACCAGGTAATTGAGCTTGCTGCTCACCCCGCTCACGATCTTGCCGCCATGCTCTTCCACCAGCGCTTCCGCATCGCTGCGCTTCAGCTTGTGCAGCGTGCCGGTGAACAGGAACGTTTGCCCGCTCAGCGTGCCCTCGGCAGACAGCGCTCCTTTGGTGCTGTGAAGGTTTAGTCCCAGTGTTTCCAGCCTTTGCAGCATCTCCACGTTATCCGCGTTGCTGAAGAACTGTTTCACAGACCCGGCCACCTTCGGCCCGATGTCTTCCAGCGCCAGCAGCTGCTCTTCTGAAAAGCCCGCCAGGTCCGGCAGATACTGCACCGCATGCGCGAGCGTTTTGGCGGTGGTTTCGCCCACGTATCTTATGCCGAGCCCGAATATCAGGCGGTGCAGCGGTTGCGTTCTGGACTTCTCGATCGCGGATTGCAGGTTGCTGATGGATTTCGGGCCGAACCCTTCCAGTTTCCCGATAGCCTCGAAATCGAGGGTGTAAATGCCGGGCACATCCTGCAGCAGCCCGAGGGAGTAGAACTTGCGCACATTGCTTTCGCCGAGGCTGCGGATGTCCATCGCGTCCTTGCTCACGAAATGGATCATCCTTTCCACCACCTGCGCTTCGCAGTTGATGTTCACGCAGCGCCACACGCTTTCGCCTTCCGGCTTGAAAAGGGGATCGCTGCAAACGGGGCAGGTCTTCGGGAAAACGATATCCTTTTCGCTGCCGTCCCGCAGGTCCGCCATGGATTTTACGATGTAGGGGATCACGTCGCCCGCTCTTTCCACCAACACGGTATCCCCGATCTTCAGGTCTTTTTCCTTTATCACATCTTCGTTGAAAAGACTGATGGAGCCTACGGTTACGCCACCGATGGGCACAGGGTCTATTTTCGCCACCGGCGTGATGGAACCGGTGCGCCCCACCTGGAACTCCACGGCGCGCAGCTTGCTGGTGCCCTGGCGGGCCTTGAATTTGTAGGCGATGGCCCAGCGCGGATGATGCGTGGTCATGCCCATTTTGTCCTGCAGATCATAGCTGTTCACTTTGATCACCATGCCATCTATTTCATAAGGCAGGTCATCGCGACGGGCTTCAAATTCAAGACAGTAATCGATCACGGCCTGTATACCGCGCACTACTTTCATTTCTTTGGCCGGGCTGCGGAAGCCCAGTTGGGACAGCATTTCCAGGGTAGCGCTGTGCGACTGGATGGCGGGCGGCTCCGGTATATCGTCTATCATCGTGTGATAGCTCATATTATAGAGAAAGGCTTCCAGTCCGCGTTTGGCCACTTCATTCGGGTCTACGATGCGCAGTGAGCCGGATGCCGCATTGCGCGGATTCGCCAGGGGCGGCAGGTTTTCCGCCGTGCGTTGTTCATTCAGCTTTTTAAAGGTATTCTTGTTGATGAGCACTTCGCCGCGCAGTTCTATCTGTTGTACGCCGTATGCGGAAAAGCCCGCGGTCAGCGGAATGGAGCGGATCTGCCGGATGTTCACGGTCACCTCGTCGCCCTGAACGCCGTCACCGCGCGTGGCGCCGCGCACGAGGCGGTCGTCTTCATATATAAGCGAAATGCTGGCGCCGTCGAATTTCGGTTCGATGCAATACTCGATCTCGGGGAGCCCGCTGACCTCGCGGGCCTTCCGGTCCCAGTCCAGCAGATCGTCCGCATTGTAAGAGTTTTCCAGGCTCAGCATGGGCACGAGGTGCTGCACCGTGGGGAACACTTTCGTGAGCCCCTGCGCTACGCGCTGCGTGGGGGAATCCGGCGTTACCAGCTCAGGGTTTTCCTTTTCCAGCTCCTTGAGCCAGGCAAACAGCTTGTCGTATTCCGCATCGCTGAGGATGGGATCGTCCTGTATATAATACCGCCAGTCGCTGTGCCGGATCACCTGCCGCAGTGAATCGATCGTGTCGGCCGCAGGCTGCTTCGGGGGGGTAGATAGTAATGTTTTACCCAGGCGGGCCAGCTTGATTTCTGTTTCCTTCGTGTACATCATAAATTGCTATGTGAGATCGCTGCCGTAAATTTAGTCTTTCCTTCAACGCAAGTATATGAAACGCTCCTGTAAATTGAAATATCTGCTCCCGTCCTTCGCTTTCATACTGCTCATCAGCTGCGTCCGGCCGCCGAAAGCGGACCTGATCATTCATCACGCGAAGATCTATACGGCCGATTCCGCTTTTACCGTGGTGGAGGCCATGGCCGTGCGGGACGGTATTGTCATTGCCACAGGCACCAGCGAATTTATATTGAAAAAGTTCCGGGCCGATTCCGTCACCGATGCCAAAGGCGCGATCATATACCCCGGCTTTAATGACGCCCATGCCCATTTCTGGGGATATGCCATGTCTTTTTTGAAAGTGGACCTCACCGGAACCGCCAGCTGGAACGAAGTACTGGAGCGAACGAAAGCATTCGCAGCGGAGCACGAGAGCGGATGGATCGTGGGCGGGGGATGGGATCAGAACGACTGGCCGGATAAATCATTCCCGGACAGGGCGCAACTGGACAGCCTGTTCCCGCATACGCCGGTATTGCTGGAACGGGTGGACGGTCATGCCGCTATCGCCAATGGCGCCGCGCTGGCGGCGGCTGGCCTGCAGGCAGGACAAACGCTTGCCGGCGGCACCATCGAAACGCGCAATGGCAGATTGACAGGCATACTGATCGATAATGCGGTAGACCTTGCCGCCGCAAAAGTGCCGCAGCCCTCCGGCGCGGAAACAGAAGCCGCGCTGATGGAAGCGCAGGAGAACTGCCTGGCCGCGGGCATCACCAGCATCACGGATTGCGGGCTGGACCTGCAGCAGGTGCAGTTCCTGGACCGGCTGTACCAGGAAGGGAAGCTGCGCCTGCGGCTGAACATCATGCTGAGCGACAGCCGGGAGAACATCGATTACCTCGTGAAGCGCGGGCCGGTGGTGAAAGAACGTTACCAGGTGCGGGGCATCAAGTTTTATGGCGATGGCGCGCTCGGTTCACGCGGGGCCTGCCTTTTACACGATTACGCGGACAGGCCGGGATGGAAAGGCTTTATGCTGAAAGATGCGCAGTACTTCGCGGAGCAGGCGGCCATCCTCGCGAAAACCGAAATACAGATGTGCACCCACGCTATCGGGGATTCTGCCAACCGCGCCATACTTCGTATATACGCTGCCGTGCTGAACGGGAAGAATGACAAACGCTGGCGGATAGAACATGCGCAGGTGGTGGATTCCACGGATTTCGGGTTTTTCGGGGAGAACAACATCGTGCCGTCCGTGCAGCCCACGCATGCCACGTCAGACATGTACTGGGCGAAAGACCGGCTCGGCGGGCAGCGCCTCCGGTATGCCTACGCTTACCGGCAGCTGTTAAAGCAGAATGGCTGGATGCCTTTGGGAACGGACTTCCCGGTGGAACACATCGATCCGCTTCGTACTTTTTATGCGGCGGTGGCGAGGAAAGATACCAGTGGTTACCCGGCCGGGGGATTTCAGCCGGAAAACGCGCTCGGCAGGGAAGAAACCCTGCGCGGCATGACCATCTGGCCCGCCCGCGCATCCTTTGAAGAAAAGATCAAAGGCAGCCTGGAGCCGGGGAAGGCCGCGGATTTCATTATGACGGACCGCGACCTGATGCAGGTTCCCGAAGAACAGATATTGCAAACAAAAGTGCTGGGGACATTTATTTCCGGCGCAAGGTTATGATTAGCACGAGATAATTTTTATATTTATTACAGTTCCACGATTTTCCACTGTTATGAACACCAAGAACATTAATACCCATCTTACAGAGATCAGGGATTATTTTAAGGCTGCTATTTCCATTGATTGTGTCATTTTCGGATTCGATGAAGATGTACTGAAGGTATTGCTCATTGAATCGGACCTGAATGAGTTTAAAGGAAAATGGTCGTTGCTGGGAGATATCGTCCGGCCGGACGAAGACCTGGAAGAAGCGGCCTACCGCGTATTGCAGGAACGTACCGGCCTGGAGGACGTGTACATGGAGCAGGTGCAGGCTTTCGGCGCCATCGACCGCCACCCTGCCGGCCGCGTGATCTCCATCGCCTTTTATTCGCTCGTGAACATCGGCCATGTAGAGCTGAAGAAGCATAACAACGACCTGCACTGGCATGCCGTGAAAGATATCAGGCATATGGCGTTCGACCACAAGGAAATACTCGCCACCTGCTACCAGCGTCTGCAGCATAAGGTCATAGAGCAACCCATCGGCTTCAACCTCCTGCCCAAAAAGTTCTCCCTGCGCGAACTGCAGAACCTTTACGAAGCTATCCTGGACGTGAAGCTGGACCGCCGTAACTTCCGCAAGAAGTTCTTTGCGATGGACTACCTGATAGACCTGAACGAAGAAGAACAGGAAGTGCCCCACCGGCCCGCGAGGCTTTACAAGTTCAACCAGGAGAAGTACAGTCAGCGGCAAAAGAAAAGTTTAGGGTTTTAAATTTCCTGCATTTAATACATGGAGAAGATCACCCCCTGCGACCTGCGCTATCCCGATCTTATCCCCGGCAATTTATTTACTACGCCCTGTCCGCGCCGCCGATTCGTAATAGCGGCGAATCCGCGCTATACGATGCGGCTTTTTTTCAGGCCGCCGGTTAATCCGTTGATTTTCAATCCTAACTTTTTTCATCCACCTGAATTTCTGATCAGGATCATAAAAAAATTGGTTTTTAACAAAATTTTAATTAAGATTGTGTAAGATATACACACTAGCATTTCAGGGGTATATTTTGACTGTAGCCAGAGACCAATTCTAAATTGCACAATTCAACTTTTTTTGACAGGGAAAACTCTAAATGATCATACTTACCGCCATTTATTTGAACCGGATGGCAACCATCATATTTTTTGTTTTGCATTTTATCGATTCCACGTTATGAATTAACAGGACCGCTTCCATTTCATCACGATCCTGTTCTCCGGGGCTGACGCAGAAGGATTTTCCTTTTAAGTCAGCCTCTTTTGTTTTTATCTATCTATAAACCGATTGCGGTTGAACAATATCAAAAATTCCCTTCTTATCATGCTACAGCGGCTATTTTCGTAACTTGCGAGAATGTCTTATACACCACAACATAAGGTCCGCATTGTTACGGCGGCCGCTCTATTCGATGGTCACGATGCTGCCATCAACATTATGCGCCGCATTATGCAAAGCACCGGCGCGGAGGTGATCCACCTCGGCCACAACCGTTCCGCCGCCGAGATCGTGGACTGCGCCATCCAGGAAGACGCACAGGGTATCGCGGTAACCTCTTACCAGGGAGGCCACATCGAGTTCTTTAAATATATGTACGACCTCCTCAAAGAAAAAGGCTGTGGCCATATCCGCATCTTCGGCGGCGGCGGCGGCACCATTCTGCCTTCGGAGATCGAAGAGCTGCATGCATACGGCATTACCCGTATTTATTCTCCGGACGACGGCCGCAAATTCGGTCTTGGCGGGATGATAGAAGATGTGGTGAAGCAATGCGATTTCGCTACCGTGCAGGAAGGCGCCTGGAAGCTGGATGCGAAAAACCTGCAGGTAGACGCTTCCCCGGAGATCGCAAAGGCCATTACCTACGCGGAAAACTTCGCGCTGAACGGCCAGTTGGCGGGAATCAAAAAGACCACTAAAGTAACCCCCGTACTGGGCATCACCGGCACCGGCGGCGCAGGCAAAAGCAGCGTGACGGACGAACTGGTGCGCCGCTTCCTCCGGGAATACGATAACCGGACCATCGCCGTGATATCGGTAGACCCCTCCAAAAAGAAAACCGGCGGCGCCCTCCTTGGCGACCGCATCCGGATGAACAGCATCCACCATCCCCGCGCCTACATGCGCTCCCTCGCCACCCGCGAAAGCGACAAAGCCATCAGCCTCCACATCCAGGAAGCGATCGACATTTGCAAAGCCGCGGCATTCGACTTCATCATCCTCGAAACCTCCGGCATCGGGCAAAGCGATACCGCCATTGTGGATTATTGCGACATCGCGCTGTACGTAATGACTCCCGAATACGGCGCCGCATCGCAGCTGGAAAAGATCAACATGCTGGACTACGCCGATGTGATCGCCATTAATAAATTCGATAAAGCCGGTGCGCTCGATGCACTGCACGACGTGCGCAAGCAATATAAACGCAACAACAACCTCTGGGAAGCGAAAGAAGAAGAACTGCCCGTAGTAGGCACCATCGCTTCGCAATTCAACGACCCCGGTGTGAACCAGCTGTTCGACCGCCTGATGCACCGCATCGTGGAGAAAACCGGCGTACATTTCGGGGAGGATCACCCGGACAAACCCGTGTCCGCCACCACCACAAAATCCATGATCATCCCGCCGGCCCGCGTCCGCTACCTCGCGGAGATCACCACGACCATTGAGGAGTACGGCGCATGGGTGAATGAACAGTGCGCCATCGCCACACAATGGTACCAGGTGGAAGGGGCCTTGAAGATCCCCGGCTTAAAACACCCGGAAGACCTGCAGGAGATCAGCCAGCACCTGCAAAGCCAGCTGCATGCGGACTGCCAGGCGCTCATCACCGGATGGCCCGCGTTACAGGAAAAATACACCGCAGACCATTATGAATTCAGGGTGCGGGATAAAGTGATCAAGCTGCCGCTGTACTCGGAAAGCCTCTCCCATTCCCGCATTCCCAAGATATCGCTGCCGCAGTACCAGGACTGGGGCGACATCCTCCGCTGGCAGCTGACCGAAAACCTGCCGGGAGAATTTCCTTACGCTGCGGGCGTGTTCCCGCTGAAGCGCGAAGGCGAAGACCCCACGCGGATGTTCGCGGGAGAAGGGGGGCCGGAGCGGACCAACAAAAGGTTCCACTATGTGTCGCTGGACCAGCCCGCAAAGCGCCTCTCCACGGCGTTCGACAGCGTGACGCTCTATGGCGAGGACCCGGCTTACCGTCCGGATATTTACGGCAAGATCGGCAACTCCGGCGTGAGCATCGCCACGGTAGACGATGCGAAAAAGCTCTACAGCGGCTTCGACCTCTGTGATCCGAAAACCTCCGTGTCCATGACCATCAACGGTCCCGCGCCCATCCTGCTCGCCTTTTTCATGAATGCGGCCATCGACCAGGAATGTGAAAAATATATTGCGGAGCAGGGCCTCACGGAAAAAGTGGACGCCATCATCCGTAAAAAATTTTCCGATCATCCTTTGCCGCATTATAACGGTGGTCTGCCCAATGGCAACAACGGCCTGGGCTTGCGCCTGCTCGGGATTTCCGGCAGCGAAGTGCTGGAGCCGGAAGTATATGAAAGGATAAAGGCCCATGCGCTCAGCACCGTGCGCGGCACCGTGCAGGCGGACATCCTGAAGGAAGACCAGGCGCAGAATACCTGCATCTTCTCTACGGAATTTGCCCTCAAGCTGATGGGTGACGTGCAGGAATATTTCATCGGGCGGAAAGTGCGGAACTTTTACTCCGTCAGCATTTCCGGCTACCACATCGCGGAAGCCGGCGCCAATCCCATCACCCAGCTTGCTTTTACGCTGGCCAACGGTTTCACCTATGTGGAATATTACCTGAGCCGCGGCATGCATATCGATGACTTTGCCCCGAACCTGTCCTTTTTCTTCAGCAACGGCATGGACCCCGAATATGCGGTGATCGGCCGCGTTGCGCGCAGGATCTGGGCCAAAGCGATCAAATACAAGTACAAGGGGAACGACCGCTCGCAAAAGCTGAAATATCACATTCAGACCTCCGGCCGCAGCCTGCATGCGCAGGAGATCGACTTCAACGACATCCGCACCACGCTGCAGGCGCTCTACGCGATCTACGACAACTGCAATTCCCTGCACACGAATGCCTATGATGAAGCCATCACCACGCCCACCGAAGAAAGCGTGCGCCGCGCCATGGCCATCCAGCTGATCATCAACCGTGAACTGGGCACAGCAAAGAACGAAAATCCCAACCAGGGCAGCTTCTTTGTGGAAGAGCTGACAGACCTCGTGGAAGAGGCCGTACTCGCCGAATTCAACCGCATCACGGAACGCGGCGGTGTGCTTGGCGCCATGGAACGCATGTACCAGCGCAACAAGATCCAGGAGGAAAGCCTCTACTATGAATCGCTCAAGCACTCCGGGGAATTCCCGATCATCGGCGTCAACACCTTCCTGAACAAGAACGGCTCCCCGACCATCATCCCGGCGGAAGTGATCCGCTCCACGAAAGAAGAAAAAGAGTTCCAGATCAACACCCTGCAAGCCTTCCAGCAGCGGCATGCGGACCAGTCCGCCGCAAAACTGCAGCACCTGCAGGAAGTAGCGGTGCGGAACGGGAACCTTTTTGAAGAGCTGATGGAAACGGTGAAGTATTGTACGCTGGGGCAGATCACGCATGCGTTGTATGAGGTGGGGGGACAGTATAGGAGGAATATGTAGTATCTTTCGGTCATGCAACCCGCATCAACTTATCAACAACGCATCAGCGTATTCAAAAAGCAACTGGCGCAGACTGAAGCGCACCTCCGGAACCTTAGCGTGGCGAGGCTGGTATGCTTTATCGGCGTACTTTTTTTCGGCTACCAGTATGTTTCATCTTCGTTTATGCTCACCTGGCTATTGATAGCCATGGCGCTGGTCATCGTATTTGTGGCGTCGCTGGTGTTTTACCAGCGGGCGAAAGACCGGCAGGCGCTTGTGCAGGCTTTGCTGGACCTGAATGCGAAAGAGTTGAAAGTGGTCACGCAACATGAAGCGGACTTTGACAATGGAGAAGAGTTTATAGATGATGCGCACGATTTTTCCGGCGACCTGGATGTTTTCGGCCCCTCCTCGCTTTTCCAGCACCTGAACCGCACCGGCACGCGGTCCGGCCGCCAGCATCTTGCGGGAGCGCTGCGGCAGCCTTTGCAGAACGCGGAAGAGGTCCGGGCGATGCAGGCCGCAGTAAAAAAGCTATCAGAACAGATCGATTTTCGCCAGCATTATACGGCGCATGCCCAATTATCGAACGAAGGCAGCGACGATGTGAAAGGCATCCGCCGCTGGCTGGACGCGCCGATGGAATTCCTGCACCGCCGCGTGTTGCTGGTGCTGTGCTGGACGGTTCCCGCGCTGCTGCTGGCGGCCATTGCGTACTATGCTTACAGCGGCGATTACGCTCCGATCATCCTGCTATTGCTCGTCAACTGGTCTATATTATTATTGAACGTCAAAAAGGTGAATGCGCAGCACATGTTGTTGTCCAACAAAGAGAAGCTGCTGCGGAAGTTCGCGACCTTGTTGCTGATGATCAAGCAGGCGGACTGGAAGGGCGTTCCCTGGCTGGAAGCCCGGCAGCGCACGGCTTCGGAGGCGGACAAGGCACTGCATCAGCTGGCGCGGATCAGTAATTTGCTGGACCAGCGCCTGAACCTGCTGGTCGGCTTCTTCCTGAACTCGATCATCCTGTACGACCTGCATTGCGCCTACCGGCTGGAACGCTGGAAATCCACCTACCGCGGCCACGTGGAAGAATGGTTTGATGTGATCGCGCGTATGGAAACGGCGAACAGCCTGGCGACATTTGCGTATAACCATCCCGGCTACACGTACCCCGAGATCAGCGCGCAGCCCGGCGTAAACGGCGCAGCTGTTGGTCATCCGCTGATCCCCGCGGGGGAACGGGTGGCGAATGATTGCAGCATCGGGCAGGGAGAGCAGTTCCATATTATTACCGGTTCCAACATGTCCGGCAAAAGCACTTTCCTGCGAAGCGTTGGCGTGAACTGGCTGCTGGCCATGACCGGCGCGCCGGTATGTGCTTCCCGTTTTTCCTGTTATCCCCTGCGGATCATGACTTCCATGCGCATCCGCGATTCCATCGCCCGGCATACCTCGTACTTCCAGGCCGAGCTGCAGCGGTTGCAGCATATCATCAAAGTGTTGAAAAGCGGGCAGACCGTATTCATTATCCTCGACGAAATATTGAAAGGCACCAATTCGGAAGACAAGCTGGCCGGTTCGCGTGAGCTGATCCGGCATTTCCTCCATTACAGCTGTCTTGGTATGATCGCCACGCACGACCTCGAGCTGGGCGGGCTGGAGCAGGAATACCCGCAGCAGATCCGCAATTACTGCTTTGAAAGCAGCCTGGATAACGGGCAGCTGCACTTCGATTACCGCATGCGCCCCGGCATTGCGCGGAACAAGAACGCCACTTTCCTGATGAAGCAAATGGAAATTATTTAATTTGGGCTGTGCTAATTTATTTAGTATTTTTACTAAAATTATTAGTGCAGATGACGATCCCTTTTTCCGAAGAACCCCGGGAAAACCCTTACTATAAAGGTAGAGGCGCGCAGCTTAATCCTAAGAACAGGTACCTGGCGCAGGAATACGCGCAGGAACATGTGGAAGGCATAGACGAGTGGTGGCAGGCCGATACGCCGACGCAGATCTTTGAAGAACGTGCGAAGACCCTGGTTAATAAGGTAGATAGTCCCGATGTAGGCATGTGGTATTCGATGAACCCTTACCAGGGTTGTGAGCACGGATGCATTTATTGTTATGCGCGCAATTCGCATCAGTACTGGGGCTTCAGCGCCGGGCTGGATTTCGAGCGGAAGATCGTGGCAAAGCACAATGCGCCGGAGTTGCTGCGGAAGTTCCTGGATAACAAGAAATGGGTGCCGAAGCCGATCTCGCTTTCCGGCAACACGGACTGTTATCAGCCGCTGGAGCGGAAGATGTGGCTGACGCGGCAATTGCTGGAAGTGGCCTGGGAGTATAAGCAGCCGGTGGGTATCATTACGAAGAATGCGCTGGTATTGCGCGATAAATATATCCTGCAGAAGATGGCGGAGCATAACCTGGTGTGTGTGTTCGTATCGCTGACCACCATGCAGGAAGATCTCCGGCAGAAGATGGAGCCACGGACAACTACCGCCACACAGCGTTTGCGCATATTGCGGGAACTGAGCGAGCTGGGTGTGCCCGTGGGGGTGATGACGGCGCCGATCATCCCCGGCCTGAACGATCATGAAATACCGCGGCTGCTGGAAGCGGCGGCGGAGCAGGGCGCGAAGTTCGCCGGCTATACGGTGGTGCGGCTCAATGATGCGGTGAAGATCATCTTTAACGACTGGCTGTACAAGAACTTCCCGGACCGGGCGGACAAAGTATGGCATATGATAGAAAGCATGCATGGCGGGCAGGTGAATGACAGCGATTTCGGCCGGCGCATGCGCGGCGATGGCAATATCGCGGAAATAATCAGGCAGCAGTTCAGGGTACAGGCGAAACGGACAGGGCTGAACCAGGAGCGGTTCGAGTTCAATACCAGCTTGTTCCAGCGGCCGCAGAGCCAGTTGAGATTGTTTTAAAGGACGAACACTGTTTGAAGGTCCGGATACGATGATCCGGGATGACGAATGCGGTTTATAAAAAAAATGCAGAAGAAACAATTTTTTAACCAAAAAAATTGTGACAGGAGAAAAATACTTTTTACTTTTGCATTAGTAAAACAAAACTGAAAGCAGTGTCACGCAATTGTACATATAAGGTAATGGTCTCTAAACGCATGCAGAAGCACGCGAAGAGGCTGGTTGCGGGCAGTTATAACTGGAAATAACAGAAGTTATCTAAGATATAACAGAGGTCCCGCAGGAAATGCGGGGCCTTTTTTGTTTTGGTGATGTAATGAAGAAGGAACTGACAAACATAGTATCTGTAGAGAAGCAATGCATGGCAAAAGCGCCAGGGGGAAAGTGTATGTGGCACAGTCCCGGCGGAGAAGGTATGTTATGATGTAAACGATAAGAACGTTAACGTTATATGGCCCGGTCCGCAAGCAAAGCGCGCCGGGCTTTTTATTTAACCTGGCCTGTAAAAGGGTCTGTGGAAAATGAACAATATGAACATCTATATATAAACATGGTAACCGCTTTTGTGAAAAAAGTGATTGCCCCAAAAACAAGAGCAATGAGAAACGTAGTACAATTCGTAAGAGAGGCCCTGGTAAACAACTTCCGGGAACTGGACCGCTGGTTCCAGCTGGATGAGGATCTGCTGCACTTCAAACCTTCACCGGAACAATGGAACATTCGTGAGGTACTGGAACACATCAGCCTGACCAACTACTTCCTCTTACTCATTATCAATAAAGGCACCCGCAGGGCGCTGGCGCGTAAGCTGGATGGCCTCATCCTGATGGCGCCGCATGACTATGAAGAAAAATTCAGGCAGATAGAAACAGTCAGCAGCAAGTCTTTCGGATGGGTGAACCCCGAGCACCTGGAACCCACCGGCATCAGGGATATGGAAGAAGTGAGGGCCCTGCTCAAGCAGCAGTTCGCGCAGTGCATGTATAACCTGAGCCTGCTCAAGAACGGCGAAGGCCGGCTGGTGAAAACGATGATGACGGTAAACGACCTTGGCAAGCTGGATATCTATCAATATATCTACTTCCTTACCCGCCACATCGCCAGGCACCAGTCGCAGATGCTGGAGCTGCGCGAACAGTTTGAGGACAGCGAAGTGCTGATATAAAACAATTCAATTACACAAACAGGCAAAGCCCGGCTGTGTAAGCCGGGCTTTTAAATTTTGAACAGATGGCACCGTAAGGTTCCATCTGACCACAAAAAAAACAGAACAGATGAAACGGACAAAAAGACCTGCCTATATCGATACCCGCAAAGGCCGCCTCGCGGCATTATCCAACATATACCACGTGCGGTACGACGGGCAATACGATGACAACGGCGGCAGATTGCTGCTGGCCCTCCTGCCTCATGGGGCGGACCGGCAAAAAGGTAAGCAGCACAGAAAGGAACAGAATTTGAAGATGAACAATGGCTGACATGTTCAGCCATTTGATAACAACAACATGGCAAAGTTAAAATTGCGGGGTAAAGACCTCCGGAACATCGGGTTCCCGGAATCCCCCGTCATCAGTGTGGCCATCACCGTGATGGAGCAGCACTATAAACATCATTCACAAAACGATGCACTGGCTCTGCTGCAGAAAGTGCTGCAGGAACCGGAAGCCTACCGTGAAGACGAACACCTCGGAAAGATCGCGGAGAAGCTGATCGTGGAAGAATCAAAGGAGATCGCCTTAAATGAAGCGCCGGCAGACTATGCCGTATACGGAAAGGAATTTATAGACGAAGGCGCTATCAGCCAGATGAATTACGCCATGCGCCTGCCCGTGACCGCCGCCGGCGCATTGATGCCGGATGCCCACCAGGGTTATGGCCTGCCGATCGGCGGCGTGCTCGCCGTGAGGAATGCGGTGATCCCCTACGGCGTAGGTGTTGACATCGGCTGCCGGATGTGCCTGAGCATCCTGGACATCCCGCAGGAACAGCTGGAAAAGAACGCCTCCGTATTCAAGCGCGAGCTGATCGCCGGCACGGTGTTCGGCGCCGGCGCTGAATGGAAGCCCCGGCTGGAAGACGAAGTGCTGGAACATCCTGCCTTCAGCGAGATCGGGTTGCTGAAGCACCTGCATCAGAAAGCGGCCGCGCAGCTGAGCACCTCCGGTTCCGGTAACCACTTTGTGGAATGGGGACTGGTGGACATTACCGATGCTGACAACGAATGGGCGCTGCCGCCCGGCCGGTATATCGGTTTGTTGTCGCATTCCGGTTCCCGTGGCCTGGGCGCCCAGATCGCGGGGCATTATACCAAAGTGGCGCGCGAGATCACGCCGCTGCCACGGGAAGTGCAGCACCTCGCCTGGTTAGAACTGGACAGCGAAGCAGGACAGGAATACTGGCTGGCTATGAACCTCGCCGGAGATTACGCCTCTGCCTGTCACCACCAGATCCATAAAAGACTGGTCCGGGCCGTAGGCGGACAACTGCTGGCGAGGGTAGAGAACCACCACAATTTCGCCTGGAAGGAAACGCATGGCGGAGAAGAGCTGGTGGTACACCGGAAGGGCGCTACGCCGGCAGGCAAAGGTGTACTCGGTGTGATACCAGGGTCTATGACCGCACCGGGTTTCATTGTGCGCGGCCGTGGTGAAGCGGCATCGCTGGATTCCGCGTCACATGGCGCCGGGAGGCAGATGAGCCGTTCCAAAGCCACACAGTCCTTTACCGGGCACGAGCTGAACAAGCTCCTGCAGGAGCACAAAGTGAAGCTCATCGGCGGTGGGCTGGACGAAGCCCCCGGCGCTTACAAGGACATCGAAACCGTGATGAAAGCACAGACCGCACTGGTGGACGTGGTGGGCAAGTTCCACCCGAAGATCGTGCGGATGGCGGAAGGCGGGCCGAGAGAAGATTGATGGTCAATCACACCCGGATGTATATCTTCTTTCTATCCATCCACCAACCCAATAACCACAACAACAGCACGTGGAAGATGCCAAACAGGAACGACCCCGTATAATTCCCGAACACCGGCTGAAACACGTGCGTGTACAACCATCCATAAAAATTCTGATCGTTGATGATGATCAGTCCGTATAACCTCACTACCACGCCAGACATCACATAAATGAACAGCGGGTTCTTCCCGAAAACTTCAAAGAAATAGGTACCGGCGCGCGCCTTCCTGATCTCTATGAAGTAGATCATGACAGACAGCAGCAGCGTAGCGATGCCGACCGTATACAGCGTATAGGAGCTGGTCCATATCTTTTTATTGATCGGGAAGGCGACGCCCCAGATCAGGCCCAGCGCCACGAGAATGCTACCTGCCGCCACCAGACGCATGAGCATCGTAGGACTTTGCCGGTTCCGCTGCACGAACCATCCTACCCAATATCCGAGCACCACATTACCCACTGCCGGCAGCGTGCTCAGCAGTCCCTCTGGCTCAAAGGCAAGCCCTTCGCCGTGGTACATATGATTTTCTCCCAGTATCATCTTATCGATCTGCAAGCCGATGTGCCCTTCCAGACTGTAGGGATCGCTGCCGCCGAAAGCCCACAATACCGCCCAGTACCCCAGCAGCAGCACGCCCGTGGCGATCAGCGCGCCCTTCGGCTTCAAATAATGGATCAGTAGGGCGCCGATACCATAACAGAGCGCGATGCGCTGCAATACGCCCATAATGCGCAGGTTAGCGGGACTTTTGAATACCAGCTCACCCGCTTCATCATACTTCACGAAGGGAAACCAGCCCAGGAGGATGCCGATGAGAAAAATGAGGGCCGTGCGTTTGAAGATCTTTCCTAAAACCTCCGCGTTGCTCATCGTGCTGAACTTCTTCATGGCAAAGCTCATGGCATTGCCAACGGCGAAAAGGAAGAAGGGAAAGACAAGATCGGTGGGCGTACAGCCGTCCCATTTAGCATGTTGGAGCGGCTCCCATACGTAGCGCCAGCTGCCGGGCGTGTTCACCAGGATCATGCAAGCCACCGTCAGCCCCCGGAAAACATCGAGCGAAAGGAAACGTTGATTTTGGTTCATATAGTAAGGTTCGGGTTTATAGATAAAGCTAATGATAATTCAGCGGGAATAATAGCGGTGGCGGGACTTGTTAATGGGACTTCAAACCCGCCGGACTTTTGTTAAAGTTCACCGCCGGATGCCGGGTATGCATTAAATTGAAAAACAATCAAAAACATCCTGTTTTATGGCAAAGCAAGCGGGACCTGTGTATTACACGGGCACAATCGGCATGGTCTGTTTTTACAAGATGCAGGGGAAATATTATGCGCGCCTGAAAAGCTCGCTGACCGGCCGGCGTGTGAAAAAAGACCCGGCCTTCCACCGCACGATGGAGAATGCGCACATACTCGGTGAAGCGTCCCGCATCGCTGCCGCGGTATACCGGTCCGTCGCCGCCAGTGAAAAGAGCCAGGCGCTTTACCGCAGGATGACCGGCATCGCCATGCGGATGCTGCAACAGAAAATAAACCCCATGAAAGTGCTGGCGGCGCTGGAAGTACAGTTCCTCTCAGCCGTTGACCCCATCGAGACCGGCACCCTTTGCGTAAATGAAGAAGGCGTACTGCAGCCTATCAAGGTAGATTGGCCGCCGAATGAGGATTAAGAAGCCATTTCGCTCAGTTCCAGCCACCGCATCCCTTTATCGTCCAGCAGCTGCATCACCTCGCCGATCCGGCGGGAAGCGCTTTCCAGCTGATCGTAAGGGAGGGAGCCGTCCGCCAGCTGGGCATCCAGCTGTTTCTTTTCGTTTTCCAGCGATTCGATCTCCTTTTCCAGGAGTTCCAGCTCGCGTTTTTCCTTGAAGGACATTTTTCGGGCTTTATTTTCGGGCTCTTTCGTCTTTTCTTCGACCACCACTTCCGGCGCTTTGATCTTTTCCTGGTCTTTTTCCCATTCGCGGTACTGGCTGTAGTTACCGGGGAAGTCGCGCACTTCGCCATCGCCCTCGAAAACAAAAAGGTGATCCACCAGTTTGTCCATGAAATACCGGTCGTGGCTCACGATGATGATGCAGCCCTGGTAGTTCTGAAGGAATTCTTCGAGGATGTTCAGCGTGGGGAGGTCGAGGTCGTTCGTGGGCTCGTCCAGCACCAGGAAGTTGGGATTGCGGAAGAGGATGGACAGCAGGTGGAGCCGGCGTTTTTCCCCGCCGCTGAGCTTCGAGATGTATGTGTATTGCTTTTCAGGGGTGAAGAGGAAGAGCTGGAGGAACTGCGCGGCGCTGACCTTGGTGCCGTCCGCCAGCGGGAAGTTCTCCGCGATGTTCTTCACAAATTCGATCACCCGCATGTCTTCCTTTACGACCAGGCCCTGCTGGGAATAGTTGCCGAACACCACTGTGTCGCCCACGTTGATCTTGCCGGAATCCGCTTTTTCGGTGCCCAGGAGCAGGTTGAGGAAGGTGGATTTGCCCACCCCGTTCCTGCCCACCACCCCGATGCGCTCGCCTTTTTTGAAAGTATAATCGAAGCCTTTGAGGATGGTGAGGTTGCCGTATGCCTTGTAAACTTTTTTCAGCTCGAGGATCTTGCCGCCGAGGCGGGTCATTTTTACGTTCAGTTCCAGCTGCTGCTGCTCGATGCGTTTGGCGGCGCGCTCTTTTACTTCATAAAACGCGTCCTGCCGGGATTTGGACTTGGTGGTACGGGCCTTGGGCTGCTTGCGCATCCATTCCAGCTCCTTGCGGTACTGGTTGCGCGCCTTTTCGGTGCTGGCCTTGTCCGACTCCTCGCGGGCGGCTTTTCTTTCGAGGTAGTTCTCGTAATCGCCTTTATAGATGTAGAGGGTGTTATCGTCCAGCTCCATGATCTCGTTGCAGACGCTGTCCAGGAAATACCGGTCATGCGTCACGAGCAGGAGGGTCACATTTTCCTGGTCGAGGTAGTTTTCCAGCCATTCGATCATGCTCACGTCCAGGTGGTTGGTCGGTTCGTCCATGATCAGAAGGGTATGTTTGTGCTCGAAGCCGATGTCTATCAGCACTTTTGCCAGCGCCACGCGCTTCTGCTGCCCACCTGAAAGCGTGCCCACGGGCTGGTCCAGGTGATGAATGTTCAGTTTTCCGAGGATCTGCTTCACTTTGGCGTCGAAGTGCCAGGCGTTAAGCTCGTCCATTTTCGCGATGGCGTTGGTGAGGGCGGTAGCGTCCGGCTCGGCGCCGTTATCGGTCAGATGTTCGTATTCCTTGATGGCGTTGAGGATGGGGTGGTCGTGGTCGAAGATGTTCTCCAGCACGGATTTATGCGGTTTGAAGTCCGCCGCCTGTTCGAGCATTACGACAGTGACATCCTTGTGTATCCAGACTTTGCCTTCGTCCGCGGATTCCTTGCCGCAGAGGATCTTAAGGAGGGTAGATTTGCCGGTGCCGTTGAGGGCAACGAGGGCGATCTTGTCGCCTTCTTCGATATGGAAAGAGATATTTTCAAAAAGCGGGGTGACGCCGTATGATTTGGTGAGCCCCTCGACCGTTACGTAGTGCATGGTGCGAAGTTAAACATCCTTGTTGGGATATAGGATTTCTGGATAAGAATTCGTACATTCATACAGTGAAAGCCACAACAGCAGTAGGTTCTACCGATAGTAAGGATATACGAATCAAGCTGTGCTTCCTGTGAGAATTGAAAGGCCGGGTAAGAAAAGGGATGCACTTTTCCCCGAGTAATCTGCCTCCCCATGTCGGCCTTTATCCATTAGAAGCGATCTTGTGTTTGTATCCCCTTATTGGAAAGATAAAAAGCCTCCCGGTTTTGGGAGGCTTTAATTTTTTTGCGAGTAGATAGCATAGGGATCGATTGTTTATTTCGCTTTCTCGATCTTTTTCATCAGCCATGCGAAGGAGAAGCAGGCGGTGAAAACGAGGGCGATAGTCCCTAAGTTTAAGAGAAGCCCAGCCATAGTAAATGCAGTTAAAAAGTACAGATTAAATTTCGGATAATTGTAGGAAATACACGTGGGAATTTTCGTGTGATTTTTGGCGGGGGATTTTATTGTTGTTTGGAGGTTTTGTGGGAGGAGCTTGAAAGAAAAAATCCCCCGGTTGGTGGAGGATTTTAATTTATTAAAAATCGTAATAGAATTGTCGGAAGGTGCTTCTTAATCCGAAGGAGAAGATAAATTCTCTCCTTGTTTCAAGTTCATTCTTTTCCTGGCGCGCTGCGGCGGAGAGTTCCAGGCGGAGATTGTATTTGGGATTCAGTACAAAAGCCAGAGTTCCCTGGCCGTAGAAGAAATCAGTTTTCAGACCCTGACCAATTCTGTTATCGTATTCTCCTTTGCGATCCGTGTAGGGTTTAAAGATGTCTTGCCCGTAGCTGGTGGTCTGATCGTAATCCAGACCGTAATTGGCGAAGGTGAGCTGACCTCTTACATACCACCTTTTATACGTATAGGAAGCGATGCCCAATAACTCTTTGAAATTGGCGCCCATTGGATGTGCGAGCGATTGATTATAATGAGCGTAGTTGGTTCGTGTATTGCTATAGGAATAGGTATAAGGGCGTGAGATATTGAACTCTCCCTGCAGGTCCAGTTTCGGAACTTTGAACAGATCAAATGAGCGGAACCCCAACTGCGTAGACCACTTATTGCCCCACCATCCTTCGCTGCTGAGCATTTCTTTGATCTTGAACTCATCGATCATGAACTGGCCGTAGAGCGTTGTTTTCGGAACCAGTTTATATTTAACGTTCAGGCCCAGCATGGAGTTATCGGATGAGCCGGCGGAATACTCTGCGGGGCGGAGGAAAATGATGGGGTTCATGTAGCTCCAGTCGAATCCTCGTTTGCGGCCGGCGGTGTCGGTGTCCGGCCAGATGACGGCATCGTATACACCGATGGTGAGCTTTTTTGATACATTCCAGTCGAGGAAGTGGAAGACACCCCATTTTTTGGGATAACCGATACCTTCGTAGGCTTGACCGAAGGAGAGGCCTTGCTGGTCAATGAACTGGGCCCACATGGAGGTGTATTGGAATTGTCCCAGAGTGCCTGTTATTCGCAGATAGGGATAACTGAAGCCGATGTCTGATAAAATGAGCGAGCGGTAGCCGTCGCCGAAGGAGTTGGTTCCGTATCCCAGTGTGAAGTTCAGGTATTTGCTGGGGGTGTAGGAAAGCAAAGCGTTAACGTAGGCGAAGTCGTATGCTTTGCCGATTTTGTCGTTGTATTTGATTTCTCCCTGTCCGGGGATCACTCTTCTTTTTGCAACGAAGCTATCTATGTATGCAGGGAATACACCCTGGTTCTCGTAGAAGGAGCTTTCGAAATAGAATTTCTTGCCGATGTTGGCTTGAATGCGGGCGCCGCGGGTGTTCAGCCAGAGGGTTTTGTCTCGGTTGCTGCGGCCAACTTGGAAGTCGGGGAGGAAGTCTATGAAGACGTTGAATTCGGGTTCGCGGAATTCGAAGAGATGCTCTTTGAAGAGTTTGCGATGAAACCAGCTTCGCTTGATGCTATCCATCTGCATGTACATGGTGCTTGTATCTTCATGCAAAATGGTTTTGAGCGCGGTATGGTAATTGACGGAATCAAGATATAATTCCCGAATATTTTGAGAATGGTAAGAGGCTATAACGGGTTGTTTTTCTTGGGCCAGGGCGGATACAGTAAACAGAAGAAACCCGGCTATCCATTGAAATTGCTTCATTCAAGGGTAATTTGATTTACGAATGGCAAAAACTATGCCTTTAAGGATGCGCAAGTATATGAATACCCTTTTGGGCGGTGCTTCATCCGGGAAATTAAGGGAATTGGGAGGCGAAGACAGCCTTTATTCCTTCTTTTAGCTGGATTTTTGCTTTCCAGCCCTGATTATTCAGTTTGGATACATCCATCAGCTTGCGGGGAGTACCATCCGGCTTTGTATGATCAAACACAAGTTTACCAGCGTACCCGGTAATCTCCTGTATAAGCTGCGCAAGATCCCTGATACTAATGTCTTCTCCTGTTCCGATATTTACTAGGCCTTCGTCGTTGTAATTTTGCATGAGATAGAAGCAGGCATCCGCCATGTCATCAGCATGAAGGAATTCTCGTTTGGGAGTTCCCGTTCCCCATATCACTACCTCTGGGTGGTTATTAACTTTGGCTTCGTGGAATTTCCGCAGCAGTGCAGGAAGAACATGGGAGTTATTCAAGTCATAATTGTCATTCGGCCCATACAAATTAGTGGGCATAACGGAGATAAAGTTACATCCATATTGTGAGCGGTATGCATCACACATCTTGATGCCAGCAATTTTGGCGATAGCGTAAGGCTCATTGGTAGACTCAAGCAAACCGGTCAGCAAGTATTCTTCTTTCAGGGGCTGGGGGGCCATTTTGGGATAGATACAGGAAGAGCCGAGGAACATCAGTTTCTTTACACCCGTTTTATATGCTTGGTGAATCACATTGTTCTGTATCATTAGGTTGTCATACAAAAATTCTGCCCGGTAGGTGTTATTGGCCATAATACCGCCTACTTTGGCTGCTGCGAGGAAAACGTAGTCCGGCTTCTCTGTGGCGAAGAAGTTTTCTACTACCAGTTGATCACGAAGATCCATTTCGGCGGATGTGCGTGTCACGAAGTTTGAGAAACCCGCGGCATCAAGTCTTCTTTTGATAGCGGAACCAACCATTCCCCGATGGCCCGCGATATATATTTTATCCTGTTGTTGCATGTCAACTATTCAAACTGGTTTAATACTTTAAAGCCTGCCTCCTTTAACAGTTTCTCACGCTGGAAGAGTTCTACATCGGCAGCTACCATCTCTTTCACAAGTGCTGGAAGGTCATATTTAGGCTTCCAGTTCAGTTTAGTTTGGGCTTTCGTTGGATTGCCGATTAGCAGATCCACTTCCGTAGGGCGGAAATATCTTGGATCAACGGCCACAACTTCCTGTCCCGGTTTTAAGGGACTGCTGGAAACAGCGCTTTTTACGATGCCTTTTTCATTTACCCCCTCTCCATTAAATTCCAGTTCTACGCCAACTTCCTGGAAGGCCATCCGGATAAAATCCCTTACCGCGGTGGTGATGCCGGTTGCAATTACGTAGTCTTCTGGCGTATCCTGCTGAAGGATGAGCCACATGGCTTCTACATAGTCTTTTGCATGACCCCAGTCGCGTTTGGCATCCAGGTTGCCCATATACAGCTTATCCTGCATGCCGAGGGACATTTTGGCTACGCCGCGAGTAATCTTGCGTGTCACAAAGGTTTCACCACGAAGAGGGCTTTCGTGGTTGAAGAGGATGCCATTACAAGCAAACATATTATATGCTTCACGGTAGTTTACAGTGATCCAGTAAGCATACATCTTTGCAACGGCGTATGGGGACCGAGGGTAGAAGGGGGTTTTTTCGGATTGTGGTACATCCTGAACTAGGCCATACAGTTCTGACGTGGAAGCTTGGTATATCTTTGTTTTTTTTGTTAAGCCCAGAAGCCGTACGGCTTCTAGTATTCGGAGCGTACCGATGCCGTCAGCATCTGCAGTATATTCGGGGGCTTCAAAGCTGACCTGAACATGGCTCATAGCTCCGAGATTGTAAATTTCATCGGGTTGCACTTCCTGAATGATGCGGATGAGGTTGGTGGAATCAGTAAGATCACCATAATGAAGTTTAAAATGTATATTTTTCTCGTGGGGGTCTTGGTAAAGGTGATCTATCCTATTTGTATTAAAAAGAGAGCTACGGCGTTTGATGCCGTGTACTTGGTAGTTTTTGCTGAGAAGGAGGTCGGAGAGATAGGCTCCGTCCTGACCTGTAATGCCGGTAATGAGTGCTGTTTTCATGAAACTATAATTGTAATAATTCCTGTTACGTGCCTGCAGGCAAGATATTTCAAGTGGTTAAAGATAATAATATTATTATTTGGGCTAAAGAGTTTTCCTCGAATAATAATAGAAGGATAGTAAACATGGTGATCGGAAGAATAATCAAAATGATCTTTGAGGCATGTTTTTTAGCATCTTATATGGCAAAACGCTTTGTGGTGATATAATCACCCAAACAGTCAAGAAAATAAGTTTTAGGTCTGTAGATATAGATTTATTATCCTGATACCAAAGTTCAAGCGCTCCTTTGTAAGGGGCTATAAATTGGGCATAGTAGTCCTCAGGAAGCATGTTAGCATTGGAGATAAGTTGTTCTTCATCGCGAAAGACAATAGAACCGATACCAGTAATACCTGGTCTTGAATTATAAATTACCTCCTGCACACTAACCGAGTAAGCATTAAAGGTCTTATCAACTAGTGGTCTAGGGCCTACGATACTCATATCCCCCTTCAGTACATTGATGATTTGGGGGAGCTCGTTAATCTTGGTAATTCTTAACAACCGTCCTACTTTGGTTACACGTGGGTCATTTCGCAAAGTAATTGAGCCGGTGCCCATATTGGGACTATTCTTTAACATTGTGGCAAACTTCCAAATGTTAAAATATCTGCGTTTGTAACCAATCCTCTTCTGAAAATAAAACACATATCCTTCTCCTGTACACAATAGTAATATAGATATTATCAATAGAAGAGGTAGTAATATAAGTAATGCAGTAAGAGAAATGACTATATCTAATAGTCGCTTAACAAAAAAATACATATACTACATTTTTTGATCTAGATTATACCCCGTTTCAATATGTTGGAAAGTTGGCATAAAAGATTGCAATAGCTTCACAAGACTTTCCTTAGGCGTATTTCCGATAAAGTTCTCTTCTAAGCGCTGAATAATATTATCCAATTCGGATCTTTTTCTTCTATGAGCGTTTTTAATAACACCTAAATTTTTAAAAGTTTTCATATCCAAATGCTCATCTAAGGTGTAGAACTCTTCATACAGCTTTTCTCCTGAAGTATCACTAGGAAAAAGATAAATGGGATATGCAGGTTGTTTCCCATTTGAGAATAGGAATGCTTGTTGTCGGGCAACTTCTTCCGTTTCACAAACTTGCATATCCATATTCAACTCATTCAACAACAGTCTTGCTATGTCAGAAAACTTCATTAAATCATTCAGCTTAGGGAACAAAATATCTCCAGAGCTGCCTAGTAGGCTGGCGATCAGACATATTTCTCCCGATTCTTGAGGCGATACGAAATAACGTTTCACATCACTAGGACAAGAAAGCGGCTGTTGTTTGGCTAACCGTTCCATAAATCCAGCCAACAAACTGCCATTAGAAAAGGCAACATTTGCAAATCTGGCGGTAGTAATAGGAATTAAGTCCGAATAAGCTAGAATTACTTCTTCCATTAGTTTTTTACTTGCACCCATTATATTAACTGGGTTAGCGGCTTTATCTGTAGATACACAAAAAAAGTGGGCTGGGGGATAAATGACAAGTAGGTCAAGAAGCTTCTTGGCTTTTATAACATTATTCTCAATCATCGCCTCAATTGAGAATATATCTTTTTCACTGCGTACGTGTTTGTGAGCGGCAAAATTAGCTACTATATTAAATGGGGCCTCCGAAACGAAGAGCTTTCGGAATACCGTATCTCCAAAATTAATCGGATAAGTTCTAAACTCTACAGGCATCTTTAGTACTGTTGTACTTCTACAATCTCTTACAAGTTCGGTAAGCCCATTTTCATTTGTATCAACAACTATTACTTTAGAAGGTGAATATTTTAATATGGCTTTTACATACGAGGAGCCAATAGTGCCTGCTCCACCAATAACTAAAACCTTTTTACCTTCTACCTCTTTTTGAAGTTTATCGTGGTAAAATTCCAAATCATCCTTCAGTAGACTTTCGGTTCGTTTTACTACTTTATTCCTGATGAAATTTTCAACATGAAAGGTTATATTGTTTGACATCCTTAAAACATTATATTTGGAAGATAATTTAGTACATTTTCAGAGGTCCATTCTAGTTCTTTTCTTGCCTTTTCATCGCTAAAGGTTAGTGAAGCGGTTATTTTTTTGTAGATATGATCGGCAGGGTTGCGCTTCCCAAGAATCTTAATTAGATTTCCCACTCTAATAAAATTTGCTGCAGCTTTTTTGCTCAGCTGGAAGCATATCTTCTTTCTCACGGCTAGCTCTAAGGCATGCTCTATCTCCATTACACTCGGATGGTATCCATCTGTCAAGTTATATGCGCCAGAGGGCTGTTCTTGCAAAGAAACAATAAGTTTGGCAACATCCGTGGCTAGGACAGCACTTTTACGGGCAGTATTATCTTTTAATTTAAGATAGTAGCCCTTGAGAATAGCCTGTATCATTTTTCCAAGATTTCCTGGGGGATAATTCCCAACTACCAGCGGTAACCGTAAGTTATAAAAATTAATCCCTTTTTCTGCACACCATTCTGTCACTAATTTCTCTCCCATCATTTTGCTGATGCCATATGGTGTATTGGCATTGGTGGGGTGTTGTTCATCGATAAGGATACCTGTATCGCTTCCGTATACTGAAACGGTACTTATATTTACAAATACACGAGGATAACGCTCTAGTTTCTCCAAAGCATCGAGTAAATGTTGTACACCTGTTTTATTTACTTCATAGAAGGCTTGTGCTTCCTCTTGAGTTTGTGGTATGGAATGGGCTTTACCAGCTGCATGCACCACTTTTTCAATCGTCCTACCTCGTAGGTTTGGGGAAGACTTAGAAAGATCACAAAAGATATTTTGCTCATTCGCTTGTAAAGAAGATCGCCTGGTAATCTGCATAACATAATGTCCATGCTCTAACAGCGTTTTGTAAATACAGTTTCCAAGAAAGCCACTCGCCCCAGTAAGTAAATAGTTCATTGAAATTAAAGTTTGACAAGTTGCAGTAGTTTAATTCCTAATTTCTTCAGAAAAAAAATTAAAGGTAAGTTCAATCCATTTCTTTTCCAGGACTGAATGATCTCTTTATTGCCAATCACTACATTCCGCAGACTTTTAGTGCTTTCCCCTCCCCATCTCATTCTTACGATTACCATATCAATGAAATGAACTTTGAATCTATATACTTTTATCATTCTGAGCATAAGTTCATAATCAGAAGATATCTTGAAAGATGGGTAATATAGACCAATTTCATCATAAACTCGTTTTCGAACAAATAGAGAGGGGTGAGGAGGAACGTTACCATCCTCAAAAAAGGTTGCATAATAGGGCTTTGAACGCCAGAAACGTACAACTTTATTGGGATTTTCAGAGCGGAAATAAGTAATATTACCATACACACCAGCAATTTCGTTATCAGATTGAAAAATTTGAGTTATATTTTCCAAAACTTGGTTGTTGTTAAATAGATCGTCGGAATTTAGAATCCCGATTATCTCTCCGGTAGCTCTTTGTATCCCTTTATTCATCGCATCATACAAGCCCTTGTCTCTTTCCGAAACAAATACAGAAACAAAACCTCGATACTTGTTAATAATATCTTGTGTACCATCACTAGAGGCGCCATCAATGACAATGTATTCTACTTGGCTGAATACTGTCTGTTCAATTACTGAACATATAGTTTCCTCTATAGTTGCCTTGCTATTATAGCAGACGGTAATAATTGACACCTTCATTTTGCAAATTGTCGTTATGAAGCTTCTCATTACACTTTTTTTGTAGTGCGTGCGTTGTCAGATTCACTAATAAATTTTACATGCTGATTTCCCCAATCATTATCTTTTAAGTATTTCTTTTAAAGTGGTTTTATGTATCTTTTTTAAAAATGAACGGCTATTGATTGTCTGTAATTGACCTTTATAAATAGTCGCGAGCGGAGATGGATTAAAAGGAATTCCCATAAATATTAACAAATATCTATAGTAAAATGAAATTAAAAAAAGTAGCTGAAGGACGTAGCGATTACTTTTGAAATAATGCTTGGCGTACAGTATATATAAACTTATGAAATAATTTCGAAAAGCGAATTCAGATATTGGGCCTCCTCCCCCTCCATAGTGTACAATTTTGCTATCATCGAAAATGATTTTTTGAATATTATGTTTCTCCATCTTTAAAAATAGATCGGCCTCTTCATGATAAAAAAAATAATCTTCGTCGAACCCGCCGACTTTTTCAAAAAGTGTCTTGCTTAGAATAATGAAACAACCACTGAAATAGCAATTGGAAAGGACTTTTGATTTACTCCTCTGCTTGACTATTTTTTTAAATAAATTCTTGAGGAGAAATAATTGAATTAGTAGTCGAGAGATATTAGGAAACGAGAATATATTTTGCTGAACAGTAAGGTCTTCATTGAGAATCTGGCAGGAGATGATTTCTTTATCAAGTTCCTTTACGTCATTTAATTTATTTATAATCGAGCGGATATCAATGATTCTTGTATCATTGTTTATTAATAGCAGATTTTTAAATTTAGCTTTTTTAACCAAGAAGTTATTACTTCTTGCAAAACCTATGTTATCGGCGTTTTTGAAAAGTCGAATATTATCATGAGTCGCATAATACATATCCAGCATTGTGGTTGAAGCATCAGTTGAATTATTATCATAGACAAGAATCTCATAGGGCGATTTGAAGTCAGATAGAGCTCCGAACAGACTTTCAAAAAAAGACTCTAGGTATAACTCACCATTGTAATTTACTACTATTACACTTAGACCCATAGCTATTGCTTTATGGTGTTTATTAGTACTTTTAGATTAGTTGGTATCTAAATCGCTGAATTATAATTAATTATAAAATTTGTCAATTGCGTCTATGACATAATCCATTTGCTCTTTGCATAACTCCGGAAATAAAGGGAGGGAAAGGATTTCTTCTTGGAAGCTATAGGCAACAGCATAGTCACTTACTTTTGCATTGAGGTAGGTATAGCAGGGAAGAGCCGGGAGGATAGTTGGATAGTGGATGGCGGTTTCTATTCCTTTTGATTTCAGAAAATCTATTAGCTGATTCCTCTTTTTTGCCCTTATTACATAAAGATGAAAGGAGTGAAGGGAATTAGGACGAATTTTAGGAATAGTTACCTGCGGGATAGCAACAAGTTTTTTACTATAGTACAGAGCATTTTCGATCCGTTTTTCGGTCCATTTTAATATATGTGGAAGCTTTGCAGTTAAAATTGCCGCTTGTATGCCATCCAGCCGGCTATTAATTCCTTCTATTTGGTGTTGATGTTTTTTTAATGCCCCATGTCTTGAATACATTCTACATTTCAGAGCCAGTTCATCGTTATTGGTAATAATGC
Organism: Chitinophaga cymbidii; assembly: GCF_007992715.1. Lineage (GTDB taxonomy): Bacteria > Bacteroidota > Bacteroidia > Chitinophagales > Chitinophagaceae > Chitinophaga > Chitinophaga cymbidii. Next base: position 1,351,094 of record NZ_BKAU01000001.1, on the reverse strand, counting down.
ATCCTGCATCTCCGTATGCTCCGAGATTCTTTCCCGGGTAAAAACTAAACGATCCAGCAACTCCTATTGTTCCTGCCCGGACAGACTTAAATTCGGAAAAGTGAGCTTGCGCACAGTCTTCAATTACAAATAGATTGTATCTTTCAGCTACATTCATAATAGCTCCCATATTACACATTTGTCCATGTAGATGTACGGGTATTATAGCCTTTGTTTTAGACGTTATTAGCTTTTCAAGCAGTTTCTCGTCCATGGAGTAGTATTCAGGATCGATATCGACAAAGACAGGTTTTGCTCCTGTTTGTGAGATTGTTTCCGAGGAAGAAATCCAACTGTTAGCTGCGGTAATAACTTCGTCGCCAAGACCTATCCCCAACATCTTCATAATAATATACAGGGAATCGGTCCCGTTTGCGACGGATATGCAATGTTTTACGCCATAATATTTTGCGAAGCTTTCTTCAAACTCATTTACATACTTACCTGATATGAATGCCGTTTCATTTATGACATTCATGATGGCGTTGTCAATTTCTCCTTTTATGCTTTTGTATTGCGCCTTAAGGTCTACAAATGGAATATTCATGATTATAGTTCTTTTATCAGTTTCGCTGGATTTCCAGCGTATATGCCAGGATTGGTTATATCTTTAGTTACAACCGCACCAGCGCCAATTACAACGTTGTCACAAATGTTGATAGGTAGTATTGTTGCATTAGATCCAATGGATACATTATGCCCAATACGGGTGTTCTTCCAAAGAGTTTTGTTTCCTTTTGCCGGTCCTCCATTAGAGAACAAATCATTGATAAACATAACTCCATGCCCAATGAAGCAGTTATTACCTATTGTAACAAGTTCACAAATGAAAGTGTGGGACTGAATCTTACAGTTTTCACCAATGTGCACACTCTTTTGGATTTCAACAAATGGACCTATAAATGAATTTGCTCCTATAGTACAACCATATAAATTACAAGGTTCAACTACAGTAATGTTTTGTCCCCAAATCACATCTCTAATACCTATTTGCTTAAGTTGTGGTTCCATTAGCGAATTGTAATTGCTTCAGAATAAATTTTGTCAATTATTTCTACTGTTTTCAGCGCCTCAAATGCATTGGTGGATATACTACCATTGCCCCGAAGTACTTCTACTAGATTCTCATAAATTTTATCGTGATTGGACATTGATCCCACATAAGTTCCGTAATTATTTGCGGTATTTCCCTGAGGAAGATCCGTTATTCGAAAACCTTCGATGTTCTGATATTCTAGTTCATTTAAATATTGACCTCCTATTTTTACTGTTCCCTTTTCACCAAATATAGTTAAAGAGCCCTCCATATTTTTTTCATAGCTATTTACAGTATAATTGATAGTTCCAATTGCACCATTATAAAATTCTAAAATAACAACCCCGGTGTCTTCAAATTCAATTGTATTTTGATGTGTATAATTTCCAATAAAAGCCTTTACTTGTTTTACGTCTCCAATCATCCAATAAAGTAAATCTATGAAATGACTAAATTGAGTATATAAAGTCCCGCCATCAAGTAATTTGGTACCTTTCCATGAATTTAAATAATAGTCGGTATTTCTATTCCAGAAGCAGCTCAGTTGAATGCTTAATACTTTACCTAATTTATTCATATCAATTGCTTTCTTTACAGCAGCTACAGGAGGATTGAATCGGTTTTGCTTAATAGCAAATAATCTTTTATTAGCTCTTTCGGCGGCTTTAATCATTTCTCCACAATCTTGTACTGAAATAGCCAAAGGTTTTTCACACAATACATGGTAGCCTGAATTAAGCGAGAGAATTGAGTGTTGCGCGTGAAGACCATTAGGGGTGCAAATTGAAACCACGTCAACTTGTTTCTCTTGTGTTAGTAAATCCTCCAAAGAATGATAAACATTTGCATTGTATTGATGTCCTAGTTTTACCGCTTTATCGTTTTCAATATCGCAAACAGCTTTTAAGACTCCATTGTTTGTTATATGTTCTGCGTGCCTTTGACCGATGCGCCCACAGCCAATTAGAGCAAAATTGATACTTTTCATGTTGTGAATAATATGATGCTAAATAAAAACAAAAACTTTAAGAAAAATCCCTAATGATTCAATATGGTATAAATATATTAACTAAATATGATTTCCTCCTCGTTTTTCGAAGGGGAACTGTCTATTCTTAAGCAACTTAGAATAGTGAATACTATTATTATTACAAACTCATGAAATCCTCTGCTGAAAAGATATAATCCCTTGACATTTAACCAGGGTAATAAAACAAAGAAAGTAATTATCGTATCTGAGAGCACTAAGCTATCGTTCAACCGAGAATAGATATTGCAACCACGATTTCGTTTCACAGCTTGTAGGGTTAATCTTCTAATTTGGAAGACCTTTAAGAAAACCAACAAATGGATAAAAATTATTATAAGAAGCCCGAGTATTCCTATCATATATATTATTTTCACATATCCCACATCAGAGTCTGGATTATTATAGCCAGCTCCAAAAAGGCTTTTAAGTGAACTTGGTAGTATAAACATGTTACTTAAAGTATCAGCCGAGCCTTTTGAAAACGATTCTTCAATATTGAATTCTACGCTTGTTCCAAATAGTGAGCTATACTGTTCTAGCGAGGGAATAGAAGAAATAATTAATGGCCCGACGAAATAATAAAATATATATGCACCTGCAATAATGTTAAAAAGACCGGTTGCTTTAACCATACGGCTACGGTTAAACAACATCCACGTCGTGATAGCCAAAACAAAGAGAATTGTAATAATCATGACATTACGTGAAGTAAAGAAACTAGCCAAGGCGCATATTAGAAGAAGCAAATAGTTCTGCCAAAAGTCTTTTTTCCTTATAAGACTCCAATATGAGATAATAATGCCGATAATGCAAAAATACCCAGCAGTATCAAAACCGTTTGTTAGGCCAAATGCTCGGAGAATGAATATAGTTTTGGTATAACCGACCCAAGGTGCCATTATACTCTGAATGGCAGGAAATAGTATTTGAGCTAATATTACAAACGAGTGTAGCATTATGCTAACTTTTATGCAATTAATTATCATTTTCGAATTACACTTACTGTTGTAAAAAGCAAGTCCCAGAAATATTAATGAAACAAATGCCCGCACATTTCGTTGGATAATCTGAGCGTCTAAGCCGTTATAGAACGCATAAACGATAATAGAGTATGAAAGAACTAGCAGTGTAAGGGTCGCTAATTGAACATATAAAATTGGAATTTTTATATCATTGCTTAAGGCTAATAGTATGCATGCAGAAAAGGTACCTAAAAGAGAAAAGTCAACCAGCCCCATTTTAGGAGCAAAAAGAGATAGAAATATACTAAGAAAGACCAGTAACGTTTTCATAGTCCAAGAAGATCATGATAAATTTTGCGATAAGCAAAGGAACATTTTTTGACATCGAAATTTTCTTGTGCATAGGTCATGCACTGTTCGCGCAAATGTTCACTGTCACTTAGCAAGCTGGAAATTTTCTCTTGCAGGATTTTCTCAGTTTCATCCCAAAGGAGGCCGAGATTGTTTTCTCTAACAAGCCTAGCTGCGGCGCCGGCAAATACGTTTACTATTACGGGCAGGCCTACAGACAGATATTCTACAAATTTAACACCGAGCCTAGTTTCATAATCTGCGGTTTTGGTCATAAGTTGTAAACCAAAGTCAGAGGCAGAAAGCCATCCTTTCATTTCGGTGCTTGAGGCTTCGATTATTGACAAACTTTCAGGTTTAATGCCTCGACTTCTTAGAGTTTCTTCTATTAAAATTCTATTATCTTTAGTTATTATCAAAAGATGGGCGTTGATTCCGCTTGATATTACTTGTTCAAAGAATTTTGCGTACTGATTAATATTATTCCAATGATTAATCCCAATACTACCAACATACGAGAATACAATTTTATCAGTCCATCCATACTTCTTTCGAATAGCTTCTCGTAGTGGAACATCAAATGTTAGCAGATTAGTGTCAACGCAGCAAGGAATATAGCTTATGGCCTTAGTTGGATTTATTTCACGATATTTTTCGACCATAGGCTTACTGACGCCAATGACAGCATCTGCCTTATTTAATATTAAGTTTTCAATCCTTTTCCACTCGAGAAAGATCTTTGAGTTTAGTTTCCACATATCTCTTGTAATATTTTCTTCAGGATACAAGCTCCTGCCATCAAACACAAGTTTGAATCTATCGGTTTTGATCTTTGATGCTAAATAGCTTGCGAAATATCCTCTGCAATGGAGAACTTTATATTCTCTAGTTAGAAGTTTAAATAGGGGGATCATTAAGATTTTGACTAACCTTACACCCCATATCCTGTTAAATAGGTGTCTTTCAGGGAAAGAAAAATAGCAAATTTTATATCTTAGTTGGAGAGCGCTAAGCATTATTTTCATTTCCCGAATATCATCCTTATACTTAAAATGAATCCAAGGCTGAAAGAAAAAGATAATCGTAATCTCGTAGTTCGCTTCCTTAGCAAGTTCTCGCAAAAGAGAGATCACCTGGCTTTTTACTAATCCAGATTGTGGTCTTTCATTATACAAAATGTAACCTATTTTCAATTTTGTATCCACTGAAGGCCGTATTAATAATTTGAATTGATTAATTTAATAAATATTTGGGCATTTATGGAGCTATCATAGTTGTCAAAGCAAAACTGTTTTATGGCGTCCCTCTTTGATGTCCAGGTATCCCTATTTGCGATGTAATTATTTATTTGATTCCTTATTTCTGACGAGCTTGCTAGATTGTTTATAAGAAAGCCTGTTTCCTGATTTACGATTTCAGATATGCCTCCTATGTTTGGTGCTATTACGGGAATACCAAAACTTTGCGCCTCCATTATTGATACAGGTACACCTTCAGTGGTACTGGCATTCACAAAAAGATCAATATAGTTGTTTTTATAAAATTGGAATATATCCTGATTATCGATAAACCCCTTAAGTTGTACACTGATATTTTGATGCTTATTTTCTAGAATGATCGCATTCAATTCCTTGTATAGTGGACCGTTCCCAAAATGAATCCATTCAATATTTGTTGTATCTAGACTGTTTATCGCATCGAAGATCATTTCTACTCGTTTTATGGGGATTAAGGATGAACATGACACAATTCGAATCGGCATTTGGGCCTTTGGTATAGGAGTTGTGTGCGCATGAAAGGTAACCCCTAGCCGAGCAACGGCAAATTTTGATATCCACTTGGGGTATTTGTCACTTAAATATTTTTTTCCCTGCTCTGAGATTAGATAGACACGTTTGATATGTTTTAGCACAAAAGGTCTATAGGGGAAATATTTGGGGTTGAATCTTTCTTCATATAAGTCTCCTCCATGTGCTCTGGTTACGACGCTTATATCAACAGACTTATTAAGTTTATAGAATATAAGGCCAGATGTTATATTATTGAACCAATAGGTATATAGCAGTGTATTGTTTATGTCAATTTTTTCTTCTAAAAGAAACTCTTCTATCCAAGAGGCTGTTGCTTGGCCCCATGCTGAGGCTTTGGCCCATCGTAGGAACTTCCTAAAATGAAATTCCCGTAGTAAAAAGAAAAGTTCCTCCCAAGTATATTTTCGGGTGAATGCCAGCAAAAATGCATAAAGTAAAAAAGAGAATCTTTTAATTTTGCGTGCATAGGTCGTCACAATGAAACTATTAAGAGGTAGTTTCTGTTTTAAATTACCCTCAATTTGAGTTGGAACAAAATATATCTTTTCAAACTCCTCTGCTAAAGCATCTAGTTCCGGCGTTATAAATGTATTCTCAACTTCCTTGTTATAAGGAAAGGCAATTGTAAATAATATTAACGTCTTTTTACTCATTTATAAGAACCATAATTAACGTATCTCTGTAAGCTGGTTTTTTTCTTAATAGCATTTCTTTAATTGAACCCTTCCAGGTTTTCTTAGTTCTGGGGAGAGTTTGCGCAAAACAAAAGGATTCAACATTATATCCGGCAATTATACTGATTTTCGCTAAAGTAAAAGGCGTAAACCAAAACTTATGATCTGTATTTATGAACTCGTTGTGACGAAATGAAGAGAGAATATTTGCAAAGCAAAATGCATTGGGAACAGTAATTATGAGCCTTTTTATAGTAGGATATTTTTCTTTGATAGATTTCAAGAATTCACATGGATTGCTTAAATGCTCCACAATTTCTCCGAGAATCATGTAATCCCAATTTTTACTAGTAATTTCCTGGCGAGGGCTATCTAGTACAATATTATGTTCAATAATATTAGAGAAATTAAATTCTTCATTTACATATCTTATTGCTTCCGCATCAATGTCTATTCCCAAGCAGGTTGCACTTGCTTGTGTTAACCTTTTATGAAACCATAAATTCTTACTTATTTTCTCCTTAATGAGCGGTATATGATCGGTGCAGCCAAGGTGCAATATATGTTTATTCTCAACAAGTTTTTCAATATAATCCATTCGGTATAACACTTCTTTCTCAGGATGCGATATTGGATAAGAATACGCATTGGAAAATTTGTTGCCTTTTAAATAGTCAATTGTAGTTTTAGTAAGTTTCATTTATGATCCTTTTTTGATGTTCTTAATATCCAATAAATTGTCGGGCCTAGAACTATGGAAGCACTAAGGGAAACCATCGTTAGGGTTGTTTGGAATGATTGCTTCAGAATATGACCGCCGATGAAAAAGCTGGTTAGGATAACTGAAGTGTATAAAATACCAAAATATAGAAATTGTTTTTGTTTGTTGAGAATCAGTGGAATTCTGGAGATAGTCGAAGATATTAGTGTAAGGAACATCCATGGACATAGTATTTGTGAATACTCTCCAGCCACTTTCCATTCATCGCCAAATACGTACTTGAAAATGTCGGGCGCCCAAATTAACATACAAATAAAGGGAACAATAGAAATGGTAAATAATAGAATAACTACTTTTCTGAGTAGTGGAAAAATTGGTTTGGCACTGTTATGTAGAGTGGCTGCTTCTTGAAAAAGAGCTTGCCCAAATGCCCCGCCTAACATTGATATAGGTGCTTGAAATGTTCTATTTGACAGGGAAAATTGCCCCAAAATTGCAGTGCTATAAAGACTTGGAACAAGAAGAATTAACCCGGAGTTCCGCAAGCTGTCAAGTATGGTTTGAGGAAGTGTGTATTTGGGGAAATCAATATGTCGAATTGCTATGTTTTTTAAGCATTTGAGATCAAGCGAAAAGGAGGTTAAAAATGCTTTTTGTACGATAATTAGATTCAACAAAAAAAGTAGCAACGTCCCACTTAATGCACCAATGATAAGGCCATATTCAATGCCCTTAAAATATTTACCAACTATGATACTTAGCACTATTGTAATGATGGCTTGAGTAGCTTTGAGCAGTGAAAGTAGTTTGAATTTAGTTAAACGTATAAACCAAATCGCAAACGAGTTATTGGTGGCCGTAGCAAATACAGAAATTGGAACTATATATATGTAGTTGCTAGGTTCAAACCCGAGTAGGTCGTAAACTTGTCGTCGGAAAGCCCAAAGAAGCAAAATTATTAATCCCGATGTTAATAATGAAATTGAACAGGACAGAAAAAGTAGATGTAGCGCTTTTTTTTCTTCACTTGGCAAAATTATTGAGTTTTCATAAGAAAGCGTTGCTACTGTGCTAAGAACCAACACAGCAATTGAGTAAATTCCCAATAATCCAAATTGATGAGGAGTATATAATCGGGTTAAAATTGGAGAGCAAATGGCAGGTAACAAAGCAACAACCATATTGCCGGAAAATAGATAGCCGACTTTCTTAATAAAACTATTTTCCATTCCCTTCAACATATATGGAATTGCATTTATGTGAAATTATTGTTGTGCTACTTAATGAGAAACGGATTTTTAATTATTCAAATCAAATTCGCTCTATATATCCTTCTTGTAATTAGGGTAATGATCGCAATTAGCGCTCCAATAACACCACCCAATATCACACCTTTTAATTTTCCAAATTTGGTTACTTCAAGGGGTAAAATCGGTTGGTCTACAATTTGAATTATCGGCGTTTCTTGTGCCATGGTCATTTTACTTAGCTCCAAGTTCTTCACGACTTCTGTATAGACAGTCTGAAGAATAATTTTATCTCTCATCGCGAATTCAGTTTTTACGTTTGCTTGACTGCGAGATGCATTAAAGTTCATATCTTGAGTTGTCGCAACGGAAATGGTTTTTTGATTTAGTAGTGTTTTAATTGAGTCGGCGGTTGCTTGCAATTTATCAACAGTGGTCCGCGTTCTTTGAGTTTTTGTTTGCACATAGAAGTCAGTGGCTTCTTTTACAAGGCACAGAGTAAAGTATTTTGCAAATAGTTCGTCCAAGGCTGTACATTCAACGGAAATAAAATTTAGTTTTTTGTCAGGCTTGTGGACAACGAGATTTTCCTCGATAATATGTTTATAAAGTACGAGTAAAACACTATCTTCTTGACGCGAGAAATCTTCTCTGCCTTTACTTGGGGGAAAATGTATGTGCTTAAGTTCCGGTTTTTTTTGCCATTTTAAATTCAAATTATTTATGCTTATGTATAAGTCGGCTAGGCTAGTGGATTTATTGTTAGCAGATGTTGGAGATAGCAATGCTTTCTCTATCATTAATCTGGATTTTAAAAATTCCATTATATTGTCCCCTGAAAATAACCCACTGGTGGAGCTGCCACCAATATCAATTCCAAACTGGCTGGCCAAACCAACATATGCACCCAATGGATTGGCTTTGTTATCTTCAAGCACAAACGTCAATTCAGCAGTGTATTCTGGCTTAGAAAAAACTGCATAAATCAATCCTAATCCTGCGCATAACCCTCCTGAGATACTAATCACTAGCAACTTCCCCAATAGAAACTTTGCCCATTCATGAGCTTTAAGTATAAATCTTTTTAATGAGATATCGTCCTCTTCGTATTGACGAATAGCTTGCTGGGAATCCATAAAATTTAAAAGTATAAGCTTGAGAGAAAATTACCTAATGCGATCCAAAATCGTGACAATAATTAAAGCCAACGAGGCTATTCCTGTGGTCACAGCTACGGCCTCTTGACCACTAAGCCCCTTTTGTTCTCCTTTTTTAGGTATATAAATTTCGGCGCCAGGCTTCACTTTGGGATAGCTATTAAAGAACAATAGCTTTCTTGTACTTTTAACTTCGCCATTTGCATAAACTATATAACCTCGCCTTTTTAAGGCATTGCTAGTAAATCCACCCGCGCCACGTATATAATCCCTAAACCTAATTCCCTTGTCATATCGTACCTTCTTTGGGAAGTAAATTTCACCAAACAACTGAACTGTCTGCAATTTTTTGGGTATCCGGATTACGTCTCCTTCTTCTAGGTATAGATCAAATTTTGAGCCCGGATGTTTCATTATCTCGTCCAAATTAATTCCAAGTAACTGTTCTTTTCGGGAAACAGCGTTTTGCACGTTATAAATATCTGCACTGTCCTGCAACTTATTATAATATACTTGCAACTTACTTTCCAGTAACGCACTATCCGAAGAGTTCACAAATGTCTTTCGTAAAAGTACTGCGCCTTCGGAGTACGCTTCCGGTCTCAATCCTCCTGCTCTTCTCATTAGGTCCGATATCCGCTCCCTCTTGGAATTGATCGTGTAAGCTCCTGGATATACTACTTCTCCGTCGATGGAAACCGTAGCCTGTTCGACATAAGTCGGTGACTTCCGTATTATCACCTCATCAAATGGTTGTAAGGCAAATCTTGCCAGTGGACTCAGGTCTGCTGTAATGTCGAATTGCGCTACAATCGCCACGGCTGAATCAGATGGATTGTAGTCTTTACCCCGGATTCGCCTTGCAACCTCCACTCTTTTTAGGGATGCCGCATCACGTAGACCTCCGGCCATGAGGATCAGATCCTCAACATGTAGAGAATCTATATATGCAAAGTAACCTGGCGTATTCACCTGCCCGCTGATTTTCACTTGGTAATCCTCACGTAGTTCAAGCTTGGAATAAATTACTACGCTATCTTCCCGACTGAGGGCTACTGATTGTTTACCGGATAACACGTCCTCTAGACTAAAGCTTATTCCTGCAGGGGTGTAGTCTTCCTTCAGCCGGAAAATGATCGCCCTGCCAAGGGAGGCCTCTTCTTTTACCCCATCTGCTTTTTTGATCAGATCTGCTACGGTCATATTGCTTTCAAGCGCATATTCTCCTGGATGGAACACCGCTCCCGAGATCATTACCCGGTTGGTAAACCTATTGAGTACAGCATCAATGAAATATTTATCGCCGGAACTTGGCTGAAAAGTTGCCACTTCCTCAGCTGCGATATTCACCACTTCCCGCTCCCTATTGTTAATGCGATAGGCTCTGATCACGTCCTTGAAGGAAATATCTGTATATCCACCTGCAACATTGATGACATCCTGTAAAGTTTCACCCTCTTTAACCTCGAATATGGCCGGTCGTTTCACTTCTCCGGTTAGCTCCACTCTAGTTTTGTAAGGGTTGACCTTTACAATGTCTTGATCCTGTAATACAATATTATTAGTCAGGTCGCCATCCCTGAGGAAGTCATACAGGTCGAAAGTCGTTACTGGTTGTCCATTGCGAATTACCTGAATATCACGGAAAGAGCCATTTTCACCAGGCCCGCCTGAAACATACAGCGCATTTGCTATTGTAGCGAGAGAGGGGAGCGTATACGACCCCGGACGCATTACTTCCCCGATCAGCAATACACGTATGCTCCTTATAGTCCCAAGAGATACTTGCACAAAGGTATTACCTGATTTAATGCCGCCATAAATCGTGGAGAGTTGCTTTGTGACACGAATTCTCGCTTCCTCCATGGTGAGACCGTTCACGTAAACGGGGCCGACGTACGGGATGCGGACGTGTCCTTCCGGAGATACTTTTAAATTATGCTGTACTTCCGAATATCCATAAACATCAATTACCAGCTCATCTCCAGCTGCCAGCCTGTAATTAGGTGGGGTTGGTAAACGGAGATTGGGCTCAAAAGTGAGGTTTTTGTTGCTGAAAAGCTCAGACCCAAAGATTTTAGCTCTTTTTCTTTCTTCCTCAGTCATCGGTTGGATATCTTTGGCTGATATAATTGTACCATCATTAACAGAGCGGTCTGCTTGTTCCTGCTTAACAACAGGGGGCTTATCATTTCCGGTTAATTCCTTATCCAGATTCAACATTCTAATCCGATCTTTTAGCTTCACAACCTCAGACGCAGGAATACTTTTCTGTTGAGCATAGCTATCAATCTGATCAAACGAAACGTTATTCCGCTTCATCTCTGCTACTAACTGGCGGATTTCTTCATCGGACAGGTTCTCCACTCTCATTTGCTGTATTTGGGTAGGGGAAGGTATCTGGGCAAACGCACAAACTCCCACCAGCAAGAAAATTTGAACCAATATTAACTTCTTCATGCAGTGTTCAGATATATAGCTTTTCGCGGATTATTGAATGTTGGCCTTACTCGCAAATCCCCTGCCATATTCGGGGTCCACGAAAAAGGATCGGCAAATTTATTAAAAATAACATATAAATGTTAGCAGATTGAAAATCAGCGGCCACTTTACAGCCTCCCATCCACCAACCCCCTGTCCAAAAATGCCTTCGTATCAAACACCACCCCATTCTTCCCATTGGTAATCTTCGAAAAATCCAGCTCCAAAAACTCCTTATGCGACACCGCCAGCACCACCGCATCATACCCGATGGCCGGCGCATCACACAGCGAAATTCCATACTCCTCCCGCACAACCTCGCTAGAAGCATGGGGATCATATACATCCACCATCACCCCGAACTGGCACAGCTCCCTGTAAATGTCCACCACCCGCGAATTCCGCACATCCGGACAATTTTCCTTGAACGTCACCCCCAGGATCAGCGCACGGGCACCATCTATCTTATGACCTTTTTTAATCATAAGTTTAACCACCTTATTCGCCACAAACATACCCATATTATCATTCACCCGCCGCCCGGAAAGGATCACCTGCGGGTGATACCCCAAAGATTCCGCCTTGTGCGCCAGGTAGTAAGGGTCCACACCAATGCAATGGCCACCCACCAGTCCGGGTTTATATTTCAAAAAATTCCATTTCGTACCAGCTGCCTCAATCACGTCAGACGTATCGATCCCGATCCGGTCGAATATCAGCGCCAATTCGTTCACGAAGCTGATATTCACGTCCCGCTGCGCGTTCTCAATGGCTTTGGATGCCTCCGCCACCTTAATGCTAGGCGCCTTGTGGGTGCCCGCGGTAATAATGCTGCCATAAAGCGCATCCACCCTGTCCGCGATCTCCGGCGTAGAGCCGGAAGTCACTTTTTTGATCTTTGTAAGGGTATTCACTTTGTCGCCCGGATTGATCCTCTCGGGAGAATAACCACAGAAGAAGTCCACATTAAATTTCAGTCCGGATGCCTTTTCCAGCACGGGAACACAGTCTTCCTCCGTACAACCGGGATACACGGTGGATTCATAAATAACGATATCACCCTTTTTGAGCACCCCGCCCAACATCCCGGAGGCCTTCAGCAGGGGCTTCAGGTCCGGGGCCTTAAACTGGTCGATGGGGGTGGGAACGGTGACGATGAATATATTGTATGCCCGCAGATCTTCTGGGTCATGGGAAAAACGTAGCCCTTTGCTATTGATCACATCCTTTAGCTCCTCCATATTGGCTTCCATCGTATGATCTTCGCCGTTGGACAGCTCCGCAATGCGGGATTTATTGATATCAAAACCGAGCGTCGGGTATTTTTTTGCAAATTCGATGGCCAGGGGCAGGCCGACATAGCCAAGGCCTATAATGGCAATATTGTGAGTCATACTGGTTTTTGTTAGACGGATGTATAGGATAAGGGTCATTTTTCCAACCGGTAAATAATACCGGTATCGCAAAAGGACGGACAAATTTATCAAAAATAACCAGCGGATTGAGAATCATCCTTTAAAGCCCTAAAAACTTTCTGCACAAACCCAATCCATCCCCCGATTTTCATCGTACATACCATCAACCATTTCCTATACACATCATATTCCTTTAAAATTACATTCTTTTTAAAAAATATGCGTGAATAGTTAAACATTACTAACCCACGTTAACCGTACCGGACAAATTATAGTAAAACTACTCCTTTTCAAACACTAGTTGCTGATTATTAAATCATTAATCATCAACAATAAACTATTGACAACGAAAAAATAACGTGGAAATTGTTTGGAGTAACGTTTTATTTTGTTTAAATTGGTATAACAAAAATTAAACAATATGTCATCCGCTGAATTTAACACCCTATTGCTCAGCAATGCTGACTTTCTGAAACCTTTCGCCATTACGTTGACCAAAGACGCCGAATCGGCCAAAGATCTTTACCAGGAAACCATGTTCAGAGCCCTTTCTAACCAGGAAAAATACCTGGCCGGCACCAATATCCGCGCATGGCTCTACACCATCATGCGAAACATCTTCATTAACAATTACCGGCGAAAATCGAAACAACATCTCTATTTCGACAACTCCACGAACGACTTCCTCCTCAACTCCCAACAGATCATCATAGGGAACCAGGCGGAAAGCGTACTCCGGATCAAAGACATCCAGAGCTCGGTACACAAACTGCCTGTTATCTTTAAAAAACCTTTCGTATTGTACCTGGATGGATTTAAATATTTCGAAATAGCCGATATCCTGGAAGAACCACTCGGAACCATCAAAAGCCGTATCCACTTTGCCCGTAAAATGCTCAAAGCCCAGGTTGCCCGCTTTTAACCCATAATAACCCGATTCTTCTAACAATACCTCCCACAAAAAATATTCTGCTCCTTTTCCGGAAAATGACCCAACCGGACCTGACATAGCTATGCCCATACACATTCTCCACTGCTGTTAAAATGCAGTATTATCCCGTAATTTGTTATTTTTATCGCCATGTTACTACCGCCCGTTATATTGGTCAATGAACAGGACGAGCCTGTCGGAATAATGGAAAAGCTGGAAGCCCACCAGAAAGGGCTCCTCCATCGCGCCTTTTCCGTATTTGTCACCAATGCCAAAGGCGAGCTGCTCCTGCAGCAACGGGCGCTGGACAAATACCATTCCGGGGGATTATGGACCAATACCTGCTGCAGTCACCCGCTGCCGGACGAAGATGTGCTCACCGCATCTCACCGCCGGCTGATGGAAGAAATGGGGTTCGATTGTGAACTGAAAGAAGTCTTTAGCTTTACCTACCGCGCCGAATTTACCAACGGCCTCACCGAATATGAGTACGACCATGTGCTGATCGGGCAATTTGATGGAGAAGTACGGCCGGACCCCGCCGAGGTGATGAGCTGCAAATTCGCTTCCCCTGATGAGATCCGCTACCTGATGCTGACAGCCCCCGAAACCTTCACTCACTGGTTCCATATCGCTTTCCCGAAGATGGCCGCGTTCATTGAGAGATAACAGCGGCATTCCGCCGGTATTTTTCCGCGGATTGTTTGATAAACAAAAGCAGATCATACTGCGAAGCTTCCCGCGCAAACTCGAAGGAAGGCCGGTGATGGTCCATAAAATACCGCAGGCTGTCCCCGTCAAGCCCGGTGAGGTTGGCCACCAGCTCGGGCGTGAACCGCTGATCGATGAACTTGTCCTGCTCGTAATTGATCAGCCTTTCCTTAAATGCATCTGACCGTTTATTACTTTTGAAGGAAAGCGCTTTTTGCAGCTGGTTGATATTGATGCCGATGCCCAGCGGAATGATCTTCACCACTTCACCGAACTTCGGCCTGCGGAAAGTGAATCCCTTTTGATATTCTTCCCGCAGCGCCAGCGAATCTTTCAGATAACTACGTTGTACGATCTCCACCCCATGCAGGTCCATCGCCTGCGAGCGCAGGTATAACACACGCGGCACGAGCGCCGCGCGTAAAGCAAGCGTTACATAGCCAAGAGCGCGGAAGAGAATCGTGTCCTGATCATTCACGGCGATGGAATAAATGCCTTCGCTATTGGTGACCGCAACGGCTTTCGAATGAATATTCTGAATGGATACGCCGGCCAGCGGGAGGGAGTCCCTGCCCATTATCCTGCCCTGCAAAACGGACTGCGCCTGTGCGGAAAGGAATACCAGGCAAAAGAAGCATATGAAGGATAAAGCCTTGCGCATGGTGATCTGCCGGGCAAGATATCCTGTTTTTTACTAAGGAAAAGTTAAATGCGTTAACCCAGATGGAGGTACTGTCCTTCCATTTTAACCTGGAACCGGATCTCCGCTTTCAACGCCTTGAATACCTTTACGATCGTATCAATGGTAGCGCTGTTGGTGCTGCTCTCCAGTTTCGATATCTGCGCTTTCTGCACGCCCACCAGCTTGCCAAGCTCTTCCTGCGTCATGTTACGTTCCTGCCGGGCTTTCTTTATCATGTGACCGAGCACGTCCATTCGTAATTCATATTCGTACTGCTCCCTTTCCGATGTTCCTTTGCGGCCAATGAATTCGTCTTTTACTTCAGCGAGCGTGTATGATTTGAGTTTTCCCTTTGCCATAAGCGTTACTTTTAATCTTGATCTTGAAAGTATAATCGCCTGATGTCTTCCGCTGTGATGATCCCATGTGTGGCTGCGACCAGGGTATTTTGTTTATCGCTTTTATCCCAGAAGGCCAGCAACCGGTATTGCAGATTGCCATACTTTGTTCTGAACTCCCATATATTATCATTCAGCTTTTTAAATAGCCGTGGATCATTGATTTGTTCGGCAAGGTCAACATTGTAAAGGATTTTTCTGACTGCCTTTTTATCAATACTCTTGAAAAAAGACCTGACCTGTTCGAGGAATATTGTTTTGAAATACCTGATTACATCTTCACCCATAGGCAAAAATAAGAAAAGTTTCCAAAAATAGAAACTATATTTTATTCTCCCATCCTGTCCTTCTCCGCCTTCAACGCCCGGATCATCTCCCCGAAATTCATACTCCGCAGCATCGCGTTGATCGTCTGTGCGATCCGTTTCGCACGGGTGCCATCGGTCTTTGCGCTATCTATCCAGTTGCTGAAATAGCGTTGATGGCCTGGCGCCAGGCTTTGGAAAAACGCGAGCGCCTGCGGTTCATCTTCAAGACAAGCCATGAACTCATCGTTCAATTTAAAAGCGGCATCATCCGCTTCCAGCTGCACCTTCACGGACGCCCCCTGCCGTTTGCCGATGCCTTTGCGCATACCGGCGTTGATGGGCATGAAGAAGTTGCCATCGCCAGAGGGCATCAATGCGACCTGTTCTATGGGATGCACGTCCAGCTTGCCTTTTACGCGGAATGACTTTTTATTACCAGGCTTGAGCTTGCCGGCAATATCTGCCGGTATATCGATATACGTCCAGCCGGTCTTTTCACCCTGGACGCCGAACTTCTTCAGGACGGCGGTGAACTTGATCATACATGTGCGGGTTTGGCGGAATGAAATTAATGAAAATGAAAACAGGGCAAGCCAATTTATTGACCTGCCCTGTTGATAACATGAATCTCCGCGGCGGGAAATACATGATGATGTAGCTGTTTCAGCTGGCGGTGGATTTCCTGGCGCTGCTCTTTCGTGTAGCTTTCTTTGCCGCCGCCTTTTTAGCGGGAGATCGCTTTGCTGCGGTTTTTCGGGTTGCGCTTTTTGTTCCGCTCTTTTGAGTGGATTTCTTTGCAGCCGCTTTCTTCGTTCCGCCTTTTCGTGTAGCCTTCTTCGCCGGCGACCGCCTGGTAGCGGATTTTCCGGTTGACTTCTTGGCGGCCGCTTTCTTCGTTCCACCCTTTCGTGTAGCCTTTTTCGCCGGTGACCGCTTGGTAGCGGCTTTCCCGGTTGATTTCTTCGCAGCCGCTTTTTTAGTTCCCTTCTTCGCCGCCTTCTTACCGGCGGCTTTCTTCGGCACCTTCGCGCCTTCTTTCCTTGCTTCAGACAATCCTATGGCGATCGCCTGCTTGCGGCTGGTCACCTTCTTTCCGCTACGCCCGCTTTTCAGTTTCCCTTCATGCATCTCATGCATCACATCTTCCACCTTTTCACCAGCTTTCTTGGAATACTTTGCCATGATCAGGATTTTAATGGGTTTAAAAGAGAGTTTTCAGGAACAAACCGCCCCAAATCCTGTGCCACCACAATTTGGCATAGTATTCCCTGCATAGCCATAAACGTTATCATGAAAAAACATCCAGAGAACAAAGGCCGGAGCCCCGCTACGCCGGTGAAAAAAGAACATAAACCCCGTCCCCCGGAAAAGAAAAAAAACGCGCCGAAAGACAAACCGGGTGAGAAAAGAGGCGATAACAATGAAACTATCGGCATACCTTAACCTTAAAACCATTGTATGCATTTATATCTAACCGCTTTATGCCTGCTGCTGTCCATTTTTGCAAAGGCGCAAACAGCGCAGGAAGTACACATCACCAATATCGAAAAGAAGAAAGGCACGCTCTACGTTGGCTGGTATGATAACAAGAAATCCTTTATGAAGCCCAAACAGACCGTTTTTGTGAAGATGATAAAAGTAGAAGATCAGGATGAAGTGAAGGCGCTATTCGACAACATCCCCGCTGGCAAATACGCCATATCGGTATTTCTCGATGAAAATGATAACCAGGATCTGGACCTGAACGTTTTCGGTATTCCGCAGGAGAAATACGGCTTTTCAAACGGAACGCCCGCGATGCGCCCGGCGACGTACAGTGAGTCGGAGATAGAAGTGAACGGGGAGAAACAGGTGTTTCCGGTTAAATTGAAATAGCGGGGTATCAGGATGCCTGGTTGAACTGCACGCGGCCGGATTGTGGAAAACATGCCGCACCATGGGGCATCAGGACTTGCAACCGGCATAAACTTTCCGTATTTTTAGTAACATGACCAGACATCTGTTATTTGCGCTGTTATTGTTGCAAGCCTGTATCTCATCGAAACCCACAAAGCAACCCGCACAGATCCCCCCGTCCACCCCAAAAGCAGCGGCAGAGTTCCGCGCGGCCTGGGTGGCGACGGTCGCGAATATCGACTGGCCGGATACGCCCGCTCTCAGCACCGCGGAGCAGCAGGCGGAAGCCATCCGGATACTCGACTTCCTGAAGGATCATCATTTTAACGCCGTCATCTTCCAGGTACGCCCACAGGCCGATGCCCTCTACAAAAGTGACCTGGAACCCTGGTCATATTACCTCACCGGCACGCAGGGAAAAGCCCCGGACCCGTATTACGATCCGCTGGAATTCTGGACAAAAGAAGCACACGCGCGCGGCCTTGAACTGCACGTCTGGCTGAACCCTTATCGCGCGCATCACAAAGCAGGCGGCGAAGTGACGGAAACATCCATCGTAAAGAAAAGACCGGAGCTGGTGTTATTCCTCAAAGAAGGCTACTGGTGGTTCGATCCCGCGCTGAAAGGCACGCAGGACCATTCCGCCGCCGTGGTGATGGACATCGTAAAACGATACGATATCGACGGCGTTCATTTCGATGATTATTTCTATCCTTATCCTTCCTACAATAATAACGAAGACTTCCCCGACAGCACAAGCTGGAAAGCTTATCAGGCATCCGGCGGAAAGCTTTCCCGTGGCGACTGGCGGCGGGATGCGGTGAACACTTTCATTGAGCGCGTGTATAAAGAAATCAAGGCCGTAAAACCGCATGTGAAATTCGGACTCAGCCCATTTGGCATATGGCGCCCCGGCCATCCGGCTTCCACAGCGGGTTTCGATCAGTACGACCAGCTGTATGCGGATGCAAAGCTTTGGCTGAACAAGGGATGGATCGATTATTTCACGCCGCAGCTGTACTGGCCGATCAACCGCATCCCCCAGAGTTTCCCCGTGCTTTTAGGCTGGTGGGCGGGCGAAAACACGCAGTCCCGTCACCTCTGGCCCGGCATGAGCGTTAGTAGGGATACGGCCCTGCCAAGCGTACGCGAAACCCTCAGCCAGATCATGATCACACGCGGCATGCTGCCGCAAAGCGCCGGCGCCGTGCACTGGAACCTCTCCGCCGTCATGCGCAACCCCGCACTGGCCGAAGCCCTGCTCGAAGGGCCATACAGGAATGACGCCCTCGTGCCGGCAAGCCCCTGGCTGGACCATACCGCGCCCTCCATGCCCGTAGCGCAGGCCGCGCAGCAGGGCGATCAGGTGCGCATCAACTGGTCGCACACCGATGCGAATGATGTATTCCGATGGGTAGTGCATATGCAATACGATAACACATGGACGTACAAAATATACAACCGCGGCGACCGCACCGCATTGATACCCGTACAGGATGGCAAACAACGCTTGCGCCAGGTTGCCGTAACGGCCGTTGACCGCACCGGCAATGAGAGCGCGTTCAAAGCCTTGCAGCTGAACCTCACCGATGTTGCCATCGTGCCGCGTTCCGGATGGAATGCAGCGCCCGCGCGGCCGTATAAATCACATCAGCTTTCTTACATCACCATTCATCACGAAGGCACCCGCCTTGCACCAACGGCCGACGCTGCCAGGAAGATCAACGCCATTCAGCGATGGGGCATGGGGCCGGACCGGAACTGGAGCGATGTGCCGTATCATTTCCTGATCGCGCCGGATGGAACGATCTATGAAGGCCGGGATGTGCACACCGCCGGCGAAACCGCCACGGAGTACGACCCTTCCGGGCACCTGCTCATTACCTGTCTCGGGAACCTTGAAGTGCAGGAGGTAGACCCCCGCCAGCTGGATGCGCTGGTCAGACTGATAGCCCATGCCAGCAGGAAATACAACATCCCGGTTGAAAAGATCGCATCGCACCGTGATCATTCCCGGCAAACCACCTGCCCGGGGAAAAACCTGTATCATTATTTGCAGAACGGGTATATCAAAAAGAGGGTGACCGAGCTGCTGGCCATGCCCCAGGCCGGTTAAAGCGCATCCATTTTCCTCCGGATAGCCTGTTTGTCCGCCGCCGTTTTAGCCATGTCATAAGCCGTTTGAAAGCTGGCTTTCGCTTGCTGGTTGTCGATATCCGTGTACAACTCGCCAAGCAGCGTGTGGTAATAATGATTGCCGGTCAGTTGCAGCTTTTCCGCGGCGGCGATCGCCGCTTTTTTTCCTTTTGTTTTGGAGAGAGCGAAAGTTCTGTTGAGCGCCGCAATGGGAGAATATTCTATTTGCAGCAGCTGATTGTACAGCTGAAGGATATTTTCCCACTTTTCCGGAGAATCGATCTTGATAGTATGCCAGTAAGCGATAGCGGCTTCGAGATGATATCGGGAAGCGTTTTTTCCTGTTGACGCCCGGTGCAGGTAGTAGGCGCCTTTGGCGATCAGTTCCTGGTCCCACAGCGATTCATCCTGTTCCTGGTAAAGCACCATTTCACCATGGCTGTCTTTTCTTGCCGGGAAACGCGAAGAATGAAAACACATCAGTGCCAGCAGGGCATTGACCATCGGTTGGTCGGTGCTGTCATGCCGGATCAGCAGATAGGTCAGCCGCATGGCCTCCAGGCAAAGGTCTTCCCGCAGTACGGCGTCCTGCGTTGCTGAATAGTATCCCTCGCTGTAAAGCAGGTAGAGTGTTGTGAGCACGGTTTCCAGCCGTCTGCCGGTTTCTTCGCCCGAAGGAAATGCCAGTATTACTTTTTCCGCCCGCAGTTTCTCTTTGGCGCGGACCAGCCGTTTGCTGATCGTTTCCTTATTGCTTAAAAAGGCGTTCGCGATCTCTTCGATCCCGAATCCACAGAGAATGCGGAGCGACAGGGCGATCTGCGCTTCCGCCGGTATGGACGGATGGCAGATCGCGAATAGCATTTGCAGCTGGCTGTCGGTAATACCGTTGTCGGACAGATCGATATCAATGTCTGTGGTTTCGGTGGATGCCTGTCCGGTTATTTCCGGAGCGATCTTTTTTAAAAAAAGATGCTGACGGGTGAGATGATTTTTGGCCTTGTTCTTTGCAACGGCATACAGCCATGCCACGGGGTTTTCGGGAATGCCTTTTCGCGGCCACGCATCCAGCGCGGCCATGAACGTTTCGCTTGTGATATCTTCCGCCGCTTCCAGGTGGTCCAGGCCAAAGCTCTTGCAAAGCACGGCCGTTATCCTGCCGGCCTCCGTTCTGAAAAGGTGTGGTATCAATTCCTGCGGTCCCGTCATTTTTCAGCCAGCCCCGGTGTTTAAAATTCATGTGTGGCGATCTTCCTGACCTCCACGCTGTTGCCTTCGCCCTGCAATACAGGCGATCCTTTTGCGAACTCCACTGCTTCCTCCACAGATTCCGCCCGCACAATAACATATCCGCCGATGGTTTCCCTGATCTCGCCGAAAGGCCCGTTCGTCACGATGTTATTATGCCGGACCACCTTGCTGTCCTCAAACGACAGGCCGTTTCCATGGCTGACCAGCTTGTTCTGCGCGGCAATGCCGCCCAGCCAGTCCATCGTCTGCTTCATCCATACCTGTATCTGCTCCGGGGATGCTATTTTGCTGCCATCCTCATGCCTGAAAATTAAAATGAACTCTTTCATAATGTCAGATTGTGTGTGATTGAATTGTTTACAATCATATCAAGCGGGAAATGAAAAACAGGACAGGTACCGGATAAAAATTAGGAATTTTTTTTCTTTTCGCGTCCTGCACAGGAAGGTGCAGGATGCATTTCCCCTGCATGGCCCTTATATTCCATCTATGAAAAGCGTCCTTGTTCTCCTCCTATCCCCGCTGCTATTCCCGTCACACGGCATCGCGCAGCTGCTGTCCTCTTCCGGCGCCGATACCTGGGTGGCTACCGACGGCGCAGGCCGCTCCCTGGTAACGGAAACGCAGCACGGCAACATCCGCCGCAACAGGTATGTGGGGATCTTTTACTTCATCTGGCACGGCGCGCATGGCTACGATCAGCACACCACCGTGGCACCGCCGGACGAAGGCGTGATGCCGAAACTGCCAACAGATACCGCCAGTCCATACGATAACAGCAAAATACTGGCCGCTCATCCACAGCATCCGCAATACGGCCCCCACCTGGCCTGGCATTACTGGGCCGAGCCTTACTTCGGCTACTATCTGCCGGACGATGAATGGATCATCCGGAAACACGCGCAGATGCTCTCCGACGCGGGCGTGGACGTGATCATACTGGATGTGACCAACGCATATATCTACCTGCCCCAGGTAAGCAAACTCGCTATCATTTACCAGGAGATGCGCCGGGAAGGAAAAAGCACGCCGTCGCTGGCTTTCATTGTGAACACTTCGCCGGAGAAAACGGTGCAGCGGTTGTACGACAGCCTCTACAAACCCCGGCGCTTCCAGGACCTCTGGTTCTACTGGAAAGGAAAACCCCTGCTGCTTTGTCCAAATGAAGCCGCTACGGCCGAAACCCGCGCTTTCTTCACCATCCGCCGGTCCTGGGCCTGGAGCAAAGACCAGGAGTGGTTCGGCGATGGAAAAGATAAATGGACCTGGGTGGACCATACCCCGCAGGCTTACGGCTGGCATGAATCGAAAGATAAACCGGAGCAGATCAGCGTGGCAATGGCGGAACATCCCGTGTTTAACATCGGCCGCAGCTTTCATGACGGAAAGCAGCCGGACGAACAGCGCTCCGCGGAAGGGCTGTACTTTGCCGAACAGTGGAAACGCGCGCTGGAAGTAGACCCTGAATTTGTATTTGTAACGGGATGGAATGAATGGATCGCCATGCGCTTTAACGGCAGCGGTCCAAAGGAATTTATCGGCAAACCGAGAAAAGCCGGCGAAACCTTCTTTGTGGATCTTTACAATGCGGAATACAGTCGGGATGCGGAACCGGTGAAAGGCGCTTTCCGCGACAATTACTACTACCAGCTGGTGAACAATATCCGGAAATTCAAAGGCGCCCGTTCGCTGCCGGTGGCGAAACAGGAGTATGTGGTCAGGATGGATGGGCGTTTTGCGGACTGGCAGCCGGTAATGCCGGTTTTTAAAGATGATGCGGGCGATACCTTTCACCGCAACCATCCCGGCTGGGGCCGGATCAAAGCGTACGTGAACAACACCGGCCGCAACGATATCGTCACGGCGAAGGTCGCTGCTGAAAAAGAATATATCTCGTTTTACGTCCGTACCGCGGAACCCCTGACGCAGCCGGATTCCAGCTGGATGCAGCTTTATATCGGCATAAAAGACAGCTGGCAGCCGCATTGGGAAGGCTTCCGTTTCCTGCTCGGCCGCAGCCGGCGGAAGGGAAAGGTTTCGCTGGAACGCTGCAAAGGAGGCTGGAGCTGGGAGCAGGTGGCGTACATACCTTACCGCACGCAGGCGAACGAATTGGAGCTGCGTATCCCCAAAAAGATGCTGGACATCACCGGCAGCGCTTTTACGCTGGATTTTAAATGGGTGGACAATGCGCCGGCGGACGGGGACCCGCTGCACTGGCTGGACAAAGGCGACGCGGCGCCCAACGCCCGGTTCCGCTACCGGTTCATCAAAGAATAACCCCGTTAAGAAATATCTTCCTCCAAAACGCTAAGAAAAACGCGGTATGCTGCTTTATATAACGGATGGTTCCGCCATCTTTTATCTAAAAAAACCAACAACTACATGAAACTGAGATGTTTGTTATTTGCAGCATTGGCTCCTGTGGCGGCTTTTGCCCAGAAATCCAGCTTCAGCATTACCGGGAAGCTCGGCACACTGGATAAGCCCGCTAAAGTTTATATCGATTATTCAGATGCAGCGGGACAGGGAAAGGAAGACTCTGTAGACGTAATAAACGGTGTGTTCAGGCTCACCGGTACCGTTGCCGGTTATACCACCGCCCGCATGTCGCTCGATCACGAAGGAAAGGGCAAGCCGTTTTCCATTTATTCGCCCGGCGCGGATGTGATCTATTTTTATTTCGGCCCGGAGCAGATCGAAATAACCTCCAAAGATTCTTTAAGCACCGCTACTTTCAGAGGCTCCAAAATATATGACGAGCACACCGCTTACAACAAAGCGATCGGCGGCTCTATCATGGCGCTGACCGCCCAATATCAGAAAGAATATGCGGAAGCATCGCCGGAAGACAAGAAAGACCCGGAGTTCATGGCAGCCCTCAATGCCAGGCAAACGGAATTGAGAAAGCAACGGGGCCTGAAACAGATCGAATTTGCAAAAGCAAATCCCAACTCCTTTTTTGCATTGGCAGCGCTGTCTGAAGTGGCCGGCACATATGCCGACATGACCACGGCCAAAACGCTGCTGGACGGCCTGAGCAAGGACCTTCGTCAAACTGACATGGCAAAGGAGCTGGAACAGCGCATCGCCGCCGAGCGCCTGACCGCCATCGGCAAGCCCGCGCCCGCCTTCACGCAGAACGACGTAAGCGGCAAGCCGCTTGCGCTGGCCGACCTCAAAGGCAAAGTAGTGCTCCTCGATTTCTGGGCCAGCTGGTGCAGCCCCTGCCGCGCCGAGAACCCCAACATGCTGAAACAATACAAGCTTTATAAGGACAAAGGTTTCGAGATATTATCCGTGTCGCTGGACTCAAAGAAAAATGACTGGGTCAAAGCGATCGAAGAAGACGGCCTGCCCTGGCTGCACGTATCCGACCTGAAAGGCTGGAACAATGCCGCCGGCCGCCTGTACGGCGTGAGAGGCGTACCAGCCTGTTACCTGATCGACAGGGATGGTAAGATCATTGCGGACAATGTGCGCGGCGAAAAGCTGAACACGAAGCTGGCCGAGATCTTCGGGAACTGATTTTTTCTCCTCTATTTCTAACACTAGGAAAGTCCCGGCCGATCTGTTGTCAGCCGGGCTTTTTACATCCTTCTTTTATATGCGGCTGCTTATTATTTGTTTCACTGTTATATCCCTCAGCGCGCAGGCCCAGCATCAATTGGAAGGCAATGTGCAGGAAGCCATTGCAAAAGCATACGCCGCCAGCGTGCGCATGTGGGGCTATGACACTGCCACTGACAAACAGATGAGCGCCCAGTTCAGCGCCGTGGTAGTAAGCCCCCGGGGCGATCTGCTCACCGCGGCGCACACGTCCACCCCGGGCAAAACGTACAAGGTAATGTTCCCGGACGGCAGGGAAGCCATTGCGCTGGCGCTTGGAAAAATAGAAATGGCGGACGATCCCATGGTGCCCGATGTGTCCATGATGAAGATCATCACACCCGGCGCCTGGCCGTATGCGGAAATGGGATATTCCGCTTCATTGAAGCCGGATCAGCCCTGTATCAGCATCGCCTACCCTGAATCGCTGAACCAGCCGCTGCCCGTCATTCGCTTTGGCCGCATTACCAGCACCGGCAACGACCGCGGTTTCCTGCAATCCACCTGCATCATGGAGCCCGGCGATTCCGGTGGCCCGCTGTTCGATCTCCTGGGCCGGGTGATCGGCATACACAGCGCGATCAATGTTCCGGAATCATTGAACTACGAAATACCGGTGGACCTTTACCGCAAATTCAGAACGGCGCTGGCCACCCCCAAAAAATACAACGCCCTGCCGCCCGTTACAGATACTGTGGGCAATGATCCGCTGTCCGCACAGCTGAAAATATATGAACAGCCCGCCGCCTCCAGCACTACCAAAGATGCCTGCCTGCTCATCACCAGCCAGCTGAATGGTAAAGAAGAAAAGATTTACGGAGCCTCGTTCGCCGGTGGTTACATCGTCAGCAAAAGCTCGATGACAGGCAGTGAGCCGCTCGTGCATGCCGGCAATAAAATGATCAAAGCCACCATCCTGCGCCGCGACCGGGAAAACGACCTGGTGCTTTTACAGGTGAAGAAAGGCGTCAGGGGAGGCATCAGGCTGCCGGAAGCGAAGCCGGACAGCCTGTCGTTTCAACAGCTTGGGAAATTCCTGGTAAGCCCGCGCCCCGATACCGCCAGCGCGATCAGCGTGGCGGGATCATTGCCCTTCAGCCTCCCGAAGATCAGCAGCACCGGCTTTCTGGGCGCCTCTGTAGCCTACAGGAGCGGCCCGCTGCTGCTCACCTTCGTGCGTAAGAACTCTCCGGCCGTCGCCAGCGGCCTGCGGGAAGGCGACGAGGTGATCAGCATCAACGGCGTTGCGCTCCTTAAACCGGAAGACTACGGCGCCGAGCTGCAAAAGTACTGGCCCGGCGATACGGTGGCCATTCAGCTGAAACGGCAAGACAGCAGCTATACCCGCAGGATCGTGCTAAGTGAAAAACCGCTCATAAAAGCCACACATCCCGCCGATATGTTCACCGGCGGCAAAAGTGCGCGGAGGGATGGTTTTGCGCGCGTCTTTGCGCATGATGCGGTATTGACGCCGGATCAATGTGGCGGGCCGGTGTTCGATGCCACGGGTGGCTTTCAGGGGATCAATATCGCGCGATACAGCCGGACGAGCACGATTGTGATTCCGGCGGATGTGGTGTGGGAGTTTATGCGGCGATCACTATAGGATCGCTATGAGATCACTGAAGGCAAGGTGGACTTGATGTGGTGATGATGCGGTTTTGATTTGCAGTTGAGGAATGCGGAGGATGATGTTTGCAGGGCATGGAGAATCCTTCCCGCAAGATCATTATTGCAGAAAGGATGGAGTTTTCTATGTTTTTTGAAGGTGTGGGTTGTAACGTTCAATGGATGTTCACCAAAATAATGCGCTCAGGCAGAGGAAGTTCTATTCTCTTTGGATAACATGCCGGGGATGATTGGCTTGCGACCGCTGCCCTTGCTGTGCCTGCTTTTGGGTTGATGCATCCAGTATTGCATGCAGCCGTTCTTGCAAAGCAGCCTGCTGCCCGTGTGAGGGCCTGTGAAAGACCTGTGCTGTTTCCGGCTCCTTTACGGCGATGATATCCGCCGCGAGGTACTTCCTGTTGTTGGAAGGAGCGTTTCCGTTCATGCCTCTTACCTGCAAGGTCACTACCAGCGTTCCTTTACCCGGTACATCCACATCCAGCGCCGCACCGGCGAAAGCTTCGCGTGTGTCGAGCGTGATCATGGCAGTATCTGTACGCACTACGCGGCGCTCCCCGAAGCTGATGCGGGCGGCGATCACTTTCACTTCAAACGCGGTGATACCTTTGAACTGCGGCAGTTCCTGCGCGGGAATATGCAATATGCCGTCTTCAGAGAGCGTGGGCTCGCTGTAGAAGAACCGGTCTGTTCCCGTACGCTGGTTAAACCGGAAGCCCGCCAGCGCAGCGTTGTCCTCCCTGCCGGCTTTGATCAGCAGCCTGTTCAGCCGGTTGATATGACTACCGTCGTAAGGAATATCCAGCGCATCAGCGAAAGCACTACGGACGAGCCGGCCTTTTTTGCTGGCTGCACCGAAGCGCAGGGCCGCGCGTTTGGTGGCAGCGGTCTGCCGGACGGAGGCCGGCATGCTGCGGAAGTAATGTTTACCATCACGGTAATAGCCGATCATATTGGCGGCTTTCCCGGTGAAGGTGAACAAAGATGTTTGCATTGCCATAAAGCGATTGTTTTGGTTATTGTAAATATAACACAAATACGGCAGGAAGGTTCCCTCGCAGGATGACGGATATTCAGGCAGGTATAGTATACCGGCAAATCGTACTTTGCAATCCCATAATTTTCTATTGAATGAAGCGCATACTGATCACAGGCATGTCCGGCACCGGTAAATCGACCGTCATCGGGGAACTGGCGGCCCGCGGCTATAAAGCGGTAGATCTGGATAGTGATGAATTCTCCGAATGGATGGCCATTACCGATCCTGATCCGGACGATTTTCCCGTAGAGCCTGACCGGGATTGGGTATGGCGGGAAGACCGCGTGCAGGAACTGTTATCCGCCGAAGACACGGATATATTATTCGTAAGCGGTACCGCGCAGAATATGGGAAAGTTTCTTCCGCTGTTTGACCATGTGATCCTGTTGAGCGCTCCACCGGCCATCATTACAGAACGGCTGGCTACCAGGACTAACAATCCGTACGGAAAAGACCCACAGGAGATGGCGCGTGTGCTCATCCTGATTGATACGATCGAGCCTTTGCTACGTAAGATAGCAACGCATGAGGTGGATACCAGTGTTCATATAAATGAAGTTGTAGCCGGCATATTAGGATTGTGCTTAAAGGGGTAGTATTTTACGCTTTATATTTTATTTAATGTATGTAAAACTAAAGTCAACCTTTTGAAATTCTAAAGGCAATCTTTCGTTCCGTTCGGTAAAAATCTATGGGCCGTTCCTTTTCATATTCTCTGGCAATAGAATGCCGTATTCGAGCCTATTTCAATCCTTATAACCGTATATCTATATGAAGACAGTAGTTAAACCAGAAAGAAAGTCCACTCAGGAATCGGGGACAGGTAGTGAGTTTTTAGTGTTAAGTCATCTCTATAGGATGAATATTAATGCGTTTTTGAGTTTTGGGAATACGAAGCAGATTGATATTATTATTAAGTCAAAGAATGGACTTGCTATTACAATCGATGTCAAATCTGTCAGGGATTATAGTTCCATTCCTGTTAATAATGTCAGAGTTGAAC
Source organism: Chitinophaga cymbidii (assembly GCF_007992715.1). Classification (GTDB taxonomy): domain Bacteria; phylum Bacteroidota; class Bacteroidia; order Chitinophagales; family Chitinophagaceae; genus Chitinophaga; species Chitinophaga cymbidii. Next base: position 1,322,580 of record NZ_BKAU01000001.1, on the reverse strand, counting down.
CCAACCATTACATCGTAGTAGTCATTTATAAAGGGAAGTTCCACGAAATATCATCGTTGCCCGATTTTTATATTATTCCGTCCAGCGATATAGAAGTATTGCAGCGAATCTTTAAAAAGGAAAAAAGATTAATGAAAGGAAAAATCGAGCAATATAAAGATCAGTGGGATTCTTTGCTGCGTTAATTACTTGAAATTTAAAGGGCTATATTTAATTGATCATCAATTAAATATAGCCCTTGTAGCCTCGCCTGGAATCGAACCAGGATCTGGAGCTTCGGAAACTCTTATACTATCCATTGTACTACGAGGCCAGCATTGCTCCGAAGGACTGCAAAGCTAACTTAATTTGGCAAATCCTGAAAGATTTTTATAAAGTACCGATATTACTTTTAAAGATTTTCACCGCAATGGCCAGCAGGATCACCCCGAAGAACTTCCGTACCACCATCAGGCCGGCCTTTCCCAGTATCCGCTCTATCCAGCTTAATGACCGCAACACGGTGTAAATAATGACCAGGTTCACCACGATCCCGGCCAGGATGTTATAATCCCCGAAATCGGCCTTTAACGACATAATGGTCGTCAGCGTACCGGACCCGGCGATCAGCGGGAACGCAATAGGCACCAGGCTCCCCGTTTTCGTATCATTATCGCTTTTGAAAAACTCTATGCCCAGGATCATTTCCAGGCCGATCACGAAGATCACGATGGAACCCGCCACGGCAAAGGATTGTACGTCTACGCTCATCAGCTTCAGAAAAGATTCCCCTACCAGCAGGAACAGCACCATCAGCACGCCCGAGGCCAACGTCGCTTTCAGCGCATTGATCTCGCCGATCTTCTCCCGTAAAGAGAGCAGAATGGGGATGGAACCAAGTATATCGATGACTGCAAAAAGGGTGAAGCCTACGGTAATGATCTGGTCGATACTGAACATATAACGTTTTTTTAGCAAAAGTAAAGGTATTCTTTTGCCCGGATTGATGGTTAGCTAAGCTAAAATATTTATTTTGTCCGGCATGCAGGAAGATATCATTATCCGGATCAGTCAGAAGATAAAAGAGCAGCGGAAGGCTAAAGGCATCACTGTACAGGAGCTTGCCAACAAGGCGGAGGTCAGCAAAGGGCTGATCTCACAGATCGAGAATTGCCGTACCGTGCCTTCCCTGCTGGTGCTCGTGAACATCATCCGCGCGCTGAACCAGGATATGAACGAATTCTTCAATGATATCGACCAGCATCAGCAGGCTTCCCGCATCATTGTGGTCCGCCAGGACCGTTATCAGCCCATAAAGGAAAATGCAAAAGGATACCGGTACCAGCGGGTGATTTCCCGTACGGTAAAGGGCTGTCCCATGGATGTGATGCTGGCAGACCTGAAGAAGGGCGCCCGGCGCAGCCAGATGGTCAAGGCCGATGCCTGGGAATATCAGTACGTGATCAAAGGCACCGTGGAGTACCAGGTGCACAACGAAGTGCATGTGCTCGAAGCGGGCGACTCCATCTTTTTTGACGGGCGGCTGGGGCACAAACCTTCCAACATAGGTGATGACGACGCCCGCATGCTGCTGATCTCTTTCTTTGAAGAAGCTTCCTAGATATTCACGGCCTTTACTTCCAGGCCGTTGCCGTTCAGGTGAAGATGCGCTACCCGCCCGTATTCCACGCGAAGGTCGTGCGACTCGCTGAGCGGTGTTTTCATGGCATAGGCGAGGATGGAGCGGATCACGCCGCCGTGGGTTACAATGGCCGTGTCCTGCCGCATGTGCTGCACGATCTCTTCAAAAGCCTTTACGCTCCGTTCGTACAACTGTGCATAGCTTTCGCCGTTGGGCATGGGATCATAACGGTAGTCCGTCATCCAGGTTTTGGGGGTGGTAATGGCGATGTCTTCCCATGTGCGCATTTCCCAGTCGCCAAAATTCACTTCCCGCAGGCGGTCGTCTTTACGGAAATCTTCTCCGAAAAGATAAGTGGCCAGTTTGCTGCATCGTTGCAGGGGGCTGGCATATACCGAAAATGCTTTGTTGGGCAGTAATTCCTTTACGCGGGCCGCTTCCGCGGGGAAAGTGTGAGCAAGGTCCAGGTCCGCAAATCCATAGCAGGTTCCATATTCAACGTCCGGCGTGGTATGCCGTATCAGGTAAATATCCATATTCGGATGCAAATATACCACACTTTTCGCAAGCAGGGGGCGGGGCGTGGACTCCCGCTATAAAAGTTGCGCTCCTGCCGCGGATGAACAGCAGGAGCGCAATGTTATACGGTTATTTACAGTTGAAAAGATATGCCCGTCTGCATATTGAAGCCCAGCACCGAATACCCCTTGATCTCCTCGTATTTCCTGTTATTGGTAATGTTGTTGGCGTTGATGAACAGACGCCCTTTGCCGGAGAAGCGGAATTCCGCGTACATGTCCCAGATCGTGTAGGCGGACAGCGGCGCGTTCACGGCGGTCATGGCGCCGGGGGCGTAGTAAATGTCATAGCGGGAGCCGGTGTGGCGGATGTTCGTACTGACGTATACGTTACGCACCAGCCGGTAGCCGATGTTCAGGCCGCCGGAGTGATTGGGGCGGCGTATGAGGTTGTTGTACGACGTGTCCTTGCCCGCCGTCTGCGTCGTCACTTCTCCGTCCACATAAGCATAGAACACTTTTACGGACAGCCCTTTGGCCGGTTGCAGCGCCAGTTCCACTTCGGCGCCCTGGTCGTTTTGCTGGTTGAAGTTGTGGTATTTATTGTTGATGTAGGCGATCACGTTCTTCATGTCGCGCTTGAAGCCCACTACCCGCAGGTCGATCTTTTCTTTCAGCAGGAAAGCCTGGAAACCGGCTTCGTAGCTGTTGGTTTCTTCCGGTTTCAGATCAGGATTGCCGTAGAAAGGGCTGAAGAGCGAGGTCAGCGTCGGGGCTTTGAAACCGGACGATACATTCACGAACAGCTTCAGCTTGTCGCTGATGAGATAAGAAGGGTTCAGCGTATAGGTGAAATTGTTGCCGAAGGTGGAATGCATGGTATAGCGGCCACCGGCTTCGAAGCTGAAGCCGTGCAGGTCTTTGATAAAGAGCGCTGCATAGGGGCTGGTGTTGTACTGGGAGCGGACGCCGTAGGGGGTGTCAAAGGCCGAGTCCAGCAGTTCGGCTTTGCGGTATTCCACGCCCACCAGCGCCTGCAGCCATTTGGTAACGTCGTAGTGGCCGTACAGCTCGCTGAAATAGGAACGGCCGTCCAGCGTCATGGCGCCCCATTCGGATTCATCGTCGCGCTGCACTTTCTGGTAGCCGAAGTTACCGTGAATGCGGCCTTTTCCGAGGTCGTACGTGGCGCGTACGCCGGTGTGGAGGAGGGAGGATTTGTTGTTGTTCACTAGCGCGTCCTGGTGCGGGCCCGCGTCGTATTTGCTTTTGTAATCGGTGAACATCATGAACGGTTGCAGCTTCAGCTGCTCCGTTGCCTGTATGCCGACGTTGGCGAGGAAGGAATTCTGCTTCAGCCCGTCCCGGTCAAATTCCGGATTCACGGCGTCTTCCGGTGGCGCGGCTTCGGAGATGCCGTCGGTATCGAAATGCGTGAAGCTGACGTTGTAATCCACATTGTCTTTTTGTCCGCGTAAGCCCAGCGTACCCTTAACGCTGCGGTTGCTGCCCCAGGTCAGGTTCCCGGAGGCATTTACAGGCTTGCCGCTGCCTTTTCTAAGGATGATGTTGATCACGCCGGCGATGGCGTCCGCACCGTAGAGGGTGGACTGCGTGCCGCGGAGCACCTCGATGCGTTCTACTTCATCGATCGGCATAAGGCGCAGGTCGATCGCGCTGCCGGTCAGTCCGGTGGCGTCCGCCACGGGGATGCCGTCGATCAGGATGGTGGTGTATTGCGCGGTGGCTCCCCGGAAATACAGCTCCTTGTTTTTACCGGGATTGGAGCCGGCGCCGTTGATCACGATGCCGGTCTGTTCGTTCAGCACGTCGGAAATGCTGCGGCCAACGTTACGTTCGATCTGTTCACGGGAAATGACCGTCATCACCTTGCCGGTTTCGCTTTGCTTTTTAGCGAATTTGGTGGCGGTGACCACTACGGTGTTCAGTTGGGACACGCGTGCGCTGTCCTGTGCATAGCCGGCCTGGCCAAGCGCCAGCAGGCTGAGAGAGAGCAATGAAAAGCTTTTCTTCTTCATGTAAGTTACAGGTTGAAAAAATGATTTCACGCAGGGGAGAATACTGAAAAGTATAGATGGCTGCCGTCGCAGCAAATACACCTCCGCTTTTCACCCGAAAGCGCGGATTGTTTGATGGCAACACGGCAGGTCTTCTGGCTTTCCCGCTTTCCGGACGACCTTCCCGCCTTGTAAAGGCAGTGGCTGGAGTATCCAGAAAACGTCCCGAAGCGCTTCGGGAGCGGGATTACAGCTACGGGGATAGCTCCGGACTTGAACCGGATTCCCTATTAATGCCTCAGGGGAGGCAACCGTTTACCGGCGGCAAACCTACGGATATTTTACGTAAATAAGCGTTAATGAGTATATTGTAGATCATGAGCATCAAACCTAAACTGGGCACGTTCGACCTCACCATGATCGTGGTGGGGCTGGTGATCGGCATGGGAATATTCAAAACGCCGGTGGACGTTGCGAAGGAAACCGGCTCCCCCGCGCTGTTCTATATGAGCTGGGTGCTGGGCGGGCTCGTCACGCTCTGCGGGGCGCTGACCTACGCCGAGATCGGTTCCCGCTACCCCGTGGCCGGCGGCTTTTACAAGGTGCTTTCTTACGGTTTTCATCCGGCCTATTCTTTTATGATCAACTGGACGCTCGTGATCTCCAACGCCGCTTCCATCGCGGCGGTGACGCTGGTCGGCGCCGAATACATCGGCCCCGTGCTGCTGCCGGAAACAATGCAGGGAGAGAGCGGACGTAAAATGATCGCTATCACGGCCGTCATCGTACTATACATCATTAACATGCTCGGCATCCGGCTAAGCGCCAGCTCGCAGAATGTGCTCACGGTTTTCAAGATCACGCTGGTATTGCTGCTGTGCTTTACGGCATTCAGCAACCAGGTGGCGCCGGCCATGGAAGTGCAGGCGGTGGAAAAACACAGCTGGTTCTATATTTTCGGGGCGGCGCTCGTGCCCGTGTTCTTCACCTACGGCGGTTACCAGCAAACGATCAACTTCGGGAGCGATGTGCGGGACCCCTCGCGCAGCACGCCACGTGCGATCTTTACAGGCATTTTCATCATCCTGTTGTTATACATCACCGTCAATTACGCATACGTAAAAGTGATCGGCTTCGAGCAGCTGAAAACCACTAACGCCCTCGCGGCCCGCATGGCTGCCGTGTTCTTCGGGGAGTACGGCTTCAAGGTCACCTCCGTGCTCCTGTTCCTCTCTGTGCTGGGGTACGCGAACGTGAACCTGCTGTCCAATCCCCGCATGTATTACGCCATGGCGGAAGACGGCGTGCTGCCCGCCATCTTCAAACGGGTGAACAGCAAAACGCAGGTGCAGGAAGTGGCGCTGACAGTGTTCACGCTGCTCACGGTGGGACTGCTGTATTTCCTCAGCAATTTCAGGAGCATCATACAGTACGTGATGCTTTTCGATACGATCGGCCTGGCTTCCGCAGCTGCCACTATTTTTGTGCTGCGCAGGAAAACCTGTCACCTGGACGGCACCGGCATCTACAAAATGAAACTCTACCCGGCAGTGCCGCTGTTCTTTATCGCCGTGTATCTTTTTGTGACGGTGAATATATTCATTACAGACTGGCGGCAGGCGATCAGCGGGATGGGGTGGTTTGTGGCGGGATTACCGATCTACCTGATCATGAAAAAAGTAAATAAGTGAATTTACGATATGGACCTTTCTTATATTATCAATGAACTGGGAGAAGACAGAGAGCAATATTTCAACGCCATTGCGCCGCCCATCGTGCAGAGCAGCAATTTTGCGTTTGATACCGTAGCGGGGATGCGGGAGCGGATGCTGGATGAATACCAGGGATTCCTTTATTCACGCGGCAACAACCCCACGATCGACATCCTGCGCCAGAAGCTGGCGGCGCTGGACGGCGCGGAAGATGCGCTGGTGTTCAGCAGCGGCGCCGCCGCGATCTTTGCCGCCGTGCTCTCGCAAGTGCAGCAGGGCGATCACATCATCAGCGTAAAAGAACCCTACAGCTGGGCGCGGCAGCTGTTCGAAAAGCTGTTGCCCCGTTTTGGCGTGACCACCACCTTTGTAGACGGAACAGATACCACCAATTTTGAAAAAGCCATACAATCCAATACCCGCCTCATCTACCTGGAATCCCCCAACTCCATGACCTTCGCCTTGCAGGATATTCCCGCCGTGGCCGCGCTGGCGCGCAGCAGGAACATCACCACGGTGATCGATAACAGTTACTGCACGCCGCTGTACCAGCAGCCGCACCTCCAGGGCATTGACCTGGTGCTGCAATCCGCCACGAAGTTCATCAGCGGCCACAGCGATACTATTGCCGGGGTGCTGACCGGCACGCGGGAAAAGATCAGGAAGATATTTATTTCCGAGTTCCTCAACATCGGCAGCGGCATTGCGCCTTTTTCCGCATGGCTGCTGCTGCGGGGATTGCGGACGCTGGAAATCCGCCTGCAGCGCAGCGCGGAGAGTACCCGGCAGGTAGTGTCCTGGCTGAAACAGCAGCCGCGCATACAACAGGTCTACTTTCCCCTCGACCCGGATTTCCCGCAATACGAACTGGCCAGCCGGCAGATGAAAGGCGCCGCCGGCCTGGTGACCATCCTCCTGAAAGCAGAAAGCCGCCAGCAAGTGGAAACGTTCTGCGATTCGCTGCAACATTTTCTGATGGCCGTATCCTGGGGCGGGCACGAATCACTGGCTTTCCCCGCCTGTGCTGCGTTGTCCGCTTCGGATTTTGATCCGCGGGAAGAAAAGCACCGGATGGTGCGGTTGTACATCGGGCTGGAAGATCCGGATTACCTGGTGAAAGACCTGGCGCAGGCGCTGGAGAAGATGGGCTGACAACAAAAATCCCGGCAACCATCGGCCACCGGGACGTTCATAAAAATATTATTCCTCATCACCCGGGCATCCGGCTGATATACTTGTCCATTTCCTTGATCTGCCCTACGATCTGTTCAGAAGTAGGCTTCTGGGCCTTGGCGCGGCGGAAATAATCTTTCGCTATTTTAAAATCCCTTCTGCTCATGGCAATGGAGCAAAGCGTGAGCAGCGCCGCAGCGGTATTTTCCTTGTCCGGCAAACCCAGGCGCACGGCCTTTTTCAGGTTCTGATCGGCCGTTTTAGTGTCGTTCTTCTGGTAGGCGATAGTGCCCAGCTGGAAGTACTGCATCCCTTCATATTCTTTCATCGGGCTGCCGGATTTGATGCTTTGCTTTACGGCCAGCTCTGCTTTGTCGAGGTCCTGGTTGTACATCGCCAGGTTGCTTTGCATGAAATAATATACGGAGCGGATGGGTTTGTAAAGCAGTTTCGGGAAGGAGATCTTGTTCATGATCGCCATGGCGGTCTCCACATCGCCCGCTTCCACCGCTTCCTGCACCAGGCGCATCGGCCCGAAGAGGAAGTGCGTCACAATACAAATAACGGCCAGCACCAGTACGATGGCCGCTTCCCACCAGCCAACGGAGAGGCCCAGCGCGATACCGCCCAGCAGAAGCACGATGCCCAGCGGAAGACGGTATCTGATAAATAAGTTAAATGCTTTCATAATTGAGTTAAACGAGGGGCAAAGATACAAAAAGGCCGGTTGGAATCACAACCGGCCTTTAAATGGATGAACAGGGGTATTTATTTCCGCGTGAACGAATACACGACGTAGGCCGTCTGTCCTTCCGCCGCGATCGGTGCGCGCCATATCATGCCGGAGTTGTCCGCCGCCGTCAGCTCTACCCTGTAACCGTCCGAGATGTTTTTTGCTTTCACGCCGTCCAGCAATTCCTTGAACTGCAGCATGATCACGCCGCCCTGGTTGAGGGTGGACCATACGATGTTCTGGGTGTAAGGGGAACAGCCTTCCGCGGAGGAAGTGGTGGTGAAAGATCCGTAGCTGTTGGACGGAAGGTTCCATTCACTGCCTTCCAGGCATTTGTAGGGGATGTTGGAAAAAACGGTGGTTACCCTCGCAGTCGCCGGCAAGCCTTCAAAGGTTACGCTGTTGAGCGTCCATTTGCCGGTAGCGCTTTTGCGCATGCTGCTGGCGGAAACGGCGCCCTGTTGCGATGCGCAAGCGCTCAGCAGCAGGGTTGCTGCTCCGAAAATTGTGAAAAGGCGGGTCATTTGCTTTATCATTTCCAGTTGTTTTGATAGCTTATAAACAAATTTCCGGCCAAAAGTGTTGGGTAAACCGGCATATGAACGGGTATTATTCCTTATTTTACAGAAAATAATAATGAGTAATCCATTTGCCTCACTAACAGCCCATGGCGGATACCTATGACCAGGAGAATGATCTGACAGGCTTCTGGAACGATGTGCTCCAGGGAGATACAAGAGCATATGCGCGTATCCACGGCCATTTGCATCCGGTGCTGTACCGGTATGCGCTTGCCATGCTCGGGGACGGTGAGCTGGCGGAAGATGCCGTACAGGAAGTATTCATCCGCATCTGGTACAAAAAGGAACAGATCGGAGCGCTGAACAGCATCCGGGCTTATTTCTTTACCGCCATCCGCCGGCAGGCGCTCAACCAGCTCCGCGGCCTCCGCAATCTCCACATCCTGCCGGCAAAAGAACCGGATATCGAGTTTTCCCCGGAAGACATCCTCATTGAACAGGAAGACCAGCAGGAAAAAAAGACCCGCATCAGCCAGTACCTGAACCAGCTGCCCCGCCGCCAGCGGGAAGTGATCTACCTGCGGTTTTATGAAGAATTGTCCTATGCCGAAATAGCGGACATCATGCAGGTCAATTACCAGTCCGTCATCAACCTGGCCCATAAAGCCATCAGCCAGCTACGGTCTTTAATGGGGCATATCCCTTTATGGTGGCTCATCCTCGCACATCTGCGGTAGCCGCGCACCCGTTCTTTTTCATTTTTCATCCGCCTGTTTTCGCCCATGCTTCCCCGTTCTCAAAAAAAATCCGCTCAAAAAAGAGTATCCCGCCCCATATCCCGGTGTCTTTTAAGAAATCGTTGTTATGGAAGATCAGTCCGCACCGCAGGAATCAGGCAGCTCGCCCATCCGCTTCCGGCGTAAGCATGTACCGGAAGAGCAGACGGCAGCAAGCTGGCAGCGTATTGAATCACGGATCGCCGGGAAAAGGACCGGCGCGGTGACACGCCGTATCCTGCGCATAGCGGCGGCCGCGGTGGCATTGCCTCTCCTGGCCTGGGCTTCCTATAATATATATTGCCACCTGGTAGACAGCGGCATGAAAGAATATCACACCGCCTATGGCGAGATACGGCAGGTGATGCTTCCGGACAGCTCCATCGTTTACCTGAACGCCAACTCCACGTTACGCATTCCCGCGGAATGGAAAACCGAAGAAAGCCGCACTGTGTGGCTGGAAGGGGAAGCATATTTCGAGATCACGAAGAAACCCGGAGCAGGCAATGCACAGTTTATTGTGCATACGGACAAGATCGATGTGGCCGTGCTGGGCACGAAGTTCAATGTGAACATGCTCGGCAGCCGCACCACCGTATCGCTGAAAGAAGGAAAGGTGCAGCTGACCGCCCGGGAGGAGATCGCCGATGGCAGGAAAGTATACATGATGAAACCGGGAGATGAAGTGCTGGTGGAGAAAGACCGCGCGCAGATCAGGGAAGCCGTGAATACGGACCTTATCGCGGACTGGCGGAATCACCGCTATCATTTCGATAATACGTCGATGGAGGAAATATCTTCCCTGATCCTGTCGAAATTCGGTTACGAAGTAGTGATCAAAGATCCGGAGATATTGCAGCGGCGGATCAGCGGGGACCTCTATGCGGAAGATATATCACAGCTTTCATGGGCTTTGTCCGTCACCATGAACATACATATTGAAAAGAAAGATCAGCAGCTACTGTTCTCGCTGAAAGAATAGCAGTATATCAAGTACCAAAATTACGATCGGGGTTTCCACGAAACAGCTTCCATGGAAGGCTGAAGGCCCTTGTCATATCTGAACCAGAATCAAATTTGTTTTACCCATTTAAACAATTCCATATTATGAATGCTAAACTTGTGTTGCGAAGCGCATTGCTGGTTGCGGTATCCGTAGCAACGTCCTCCGGCGCCTATGCGGGCGCCCGCCAGGACCTCGCAGCTGCCCGTAAGCCAGGTCTCCAATGGCAGCAGCCTTCTTCCGGGAAGGAAAGGCAAAAGACCCTGCTGCAATTACTCAAAGAAATTCATAAAGAGTATAAGATCGACCTGCTTTATGAAGCAAAAAAGCTCCCCAATGTAAAAGTCGCTTTCTCTCCTGCGTCTTATGGCGACGATGTGGAAGAAATGCTGAAAGCATTGCTGACGCCCCACGGCCTGCAGGCGCAATCCGTACAACCCAATACCTGGGCCATCGTGCCACTGACAGAGGGCAGCGGCCAGCGCCCAAAGCCCTCCGGCCCCGCAAGGCAGGAAGGTAACGTAGACGTACAAACGAATGCATCCACCCTCCTGAAACTGAATGGCGCCTCCGCCATGATGATCACCGGCGTGGCGCAGGATACCGTGCGCCGCATCAAGGTCACCGGGCGGCTGACAGACGGCGAAAATGGCGTGCCCCTGCCCGGTGTGGCGGTACAGGTGAAAGGGGAAATGCGGGGCACCCAGACGGACGGAGATGGCTACTACACGCTGGAAACGAGCGCGGGAAAAACGCTGGTGTTCAACCTGCTCGGGTATGAATCGAAAGAAATACTGGTGACTTCCAGCACGAAAGTGGACATCATGCTGGACGTGAGCAACCGCGCCCTCAACGAAGTAGTGGTGGTAGGCTACGGCAGCCAGCGCAAAAGCCTGGTGACCGGCGCCATCTCTTCCGTGAAGGCGGCGGACATTGCTACCGTGTCTTCCAGTCGGGTTGAACAGGCGCTGCAGGGCCGCACGGCCGGCGTTACCGTACTGCCGGTGTCCGGCTCCCCCGGCAGCGGCATGCGTGTGCGCATCCGCGGTACGGGCTCCAACGGCGCTTCCGATCCGTTGTATATCATTGATGGTATGCGCGCCGGCGGCATGGAATATCTGGACCCCTCGGAGATCGCGTCCGTGGAAGTGTTGAAAGACGCTGCCTCGGCGGCCATCTACGGTGCGGAAGGCGCCAACGGCGTGGTGATCATCACTACCAAGTCCGGCTTCAAGGACGGCGCCACCCGCGTGGAATACAGCATGCAGTACGGCCGGCAATCCATTCATAACCCCATGAAAATGATGAACGCGGAGCAATACACGCAATACCTCACGGAAGCCAATACGCCCGGCGCGATCCCTGATCCCGCGGAGTGGACGGGCAAGCAGGGCACCATGTGGCTGGACGAGATCACGCAGAACGCCCCGCTGCAGCGCCACGCCCTCACCGTGAGCGGCGGCACGGAAAAATCTTCCTACCTCATTGGCGGCACCATGTTCCGGCAGGACGGTGTGATCGGTGGCGACAGGGCCCGCTTCGACCGTTATACCGTGCGCATCAATACGGACCACAAGGTGAAGCCCTGGCTCAATGTCGGCAACCGCCTGTCATACGCCTACTTCAAAAGAAAAGGCGTAACGGAAGATTCCGAATTCGGTTCCGTGATCAACAACGCCATCCTGATGGACCCGCTGATGCCCACCGTTTACACCGGCGCGCTGAGCACCCGCGCGCAGAACGCGCTGAACAGCGGACATACCCTCGTGCAAGACCCCAACGGCCGCTATTATGGCGTGTCCGACTACGTGTTCGGCGAAGCCGGCAACCCGCTGGCGCAAATGGCCATCACCAACAATTTCACCGCGCAGCACAAAGTAGTCGGCAACGTATTCGCAGAAATTGAACCGTTGAAAGGACTGAAAGTAACCTCCCGCTTTGGCCTGGATGCCGCATTCCAGCGCAATCACGGCTGGAACCCCACTTTCTGGTTCTCCGCGGAAAGAATGAACACCGTGCCCAGCACTTTCGATAAAAACGAGAACTGGTACAATTGGCAATGGGAGAACTTCGCGACCTACAACCGCAAGATCAACCAGCACGATATCACCGTAATGGCGGGCATGAGCTCCCTGCGCAGGGGATACGACCGCCTGGAAGGCACCGCCAGCGGCATGTTCCGCGAAGACGACTTCTTCAGCTACCCGGATTTTCTGCCCGATGACCAGGACCGCATTGCCGGCCTTCAGACCTCCACGTCTATGGTATCTTATTATGGCCGTATCCAGTACGACTACAAAGGGAAGTACCTGCTGAACGCCACCATCCGCAGAGACGGATCATCCCTGCTGCCGCCGGAAAATACCTGGGGCACTTTCCCCTCCGTGTCCGCCGGATGGGTGGCTTCCAATGAAGCGTTCTTCCCCATAATCCCGCTGAACTACCTGAAAGTGCGCGCCAGCTGGGGCAGGAACGGCAGCATCGCCAACATCGGCATCGGCGACTGGAAATCGCTCATCACCACGCAGGGCATTGCTTTCCCGGATGCGGAAGGCAACTTCCAGGTGGGAGCGGAGCCTTTCGGGCTGGAAAATCCTTTCCTGAAATGGGAGGCCAGCGAGCAGCTGGACTTCGGGGCGGACATGGGCTTCTTCGACAACCGCCTCAGCTTCACTGTGGATTATTATAACAAGACCACCCGCGGCCTGCTCACGCCGGGTTCTGTGCCCAGCTTCGTGGGCAACGTGCTGCGCATCGTCAACGGCGGCGATGTGAGAAACAAGGGATGGGAATTCGAGCTGTCCTATCGCAACGACAGCAAGCACGCATTCACCTGGGAGATCGGCGGCAACCTCACCACGATCAATAATGAAGTGACGCGGCTGAACGAATTCGTGGACCGCATCCCCGGTTCCAACGTAGGCACCGGATGGGGCGCTTCCTGGTTTGAAAAAGGATATCCTATCTGGTATTTCCGCGGATATCAAACCGCCGGCATCTTTCAGAACGCCAAGCAGGTGCAGGATTATCTGGCGAACATCAGCATGACCGTAGATCCAAAGCCCGGTGATCCGGTTATCGTGGATGTAGATGGCGATGGTGTGATCTCCAACAGCGATCATACTTATATCGGTAGTCCGCATCCCGATTTCATCTTCGGCGGCCGGCTGAACCTTGCCTTCAAAGGTTTTGACCTGCTGGTGTTTGTACAGGGGCAGGTAGGGAATGATGTGTTGATGGGTTTCAACCGGGTAGACCGTCCCACTGGCAACCGTCCCGAGTTTTTTTATAAAGACAGATGGACGGGCGAAGGCAGCACCAATTCCTGGTTTGCCGCCAACACCGGCAGTGAGTTCGTGTACAATTCGGACATGATGCTGTTCGACGGTTCCTACACCCGCATCCGCCAGCTGCAAATTGGATACACCCTTCCGGAAGGCCTGCTGCAACGCGCGAAGATCCACAATGCCAGGATATATGGTTCGCTGGACAATTTCTTTACGTTCACAAAATACAAAGGCATGGACCCCGAAGCCGGCAGCAACAATAACAACAGCCTGGGTATTGACAGGGGCGTGTATCCCATTCCCCGCGCGGCGGTGGTCGGCCTGACATTCAGTTTTTAACCTGCAATTTGAAAAACATGCAACATTCCACCTTACGATATACGATCCTTGCCCTCACTGCCGTGCTGGTAAGTAGCGGCTGCGGCAAAAATTTCCTGGAACAGGATATTCCGGGAAGGGCTCCGCTGGAAGGGTATTACAAAACCGATGCGGATGCGATGACCGCCACCTTTGCGGTGTACGATCTGCTGCAGGCGGAGTACAACTGGGGATGGGGAAGCCCGCTGATGGTGAAGACCCTCCCGTCCGATGAAAGCAATGCCGGCGGCAACGGTCCCGCCGACCAGCCCAACTACCAGGCGCTGGACAATTTTACATTTGAATCGCAGAACCAGGCGGTGCTCTGGGTATGGCGTGTGAACTACTACGGCATCTACCGCGCTAACCAGGTGATCCATCGCGTGACCGGCGGAACGCCGCTGCAGCAGCGGCTGGTGGCGGAATGTAAAGTGCTGCGCGCCTATTATCATTTCGAGCTGGCCTCCCTGTGGGGAGATGTGCCGCTGATCACGGAACTGCTGCAGCCCGAAGATTACACCACCACGCCGCGTACGCCCCGCGCGGAAGTATATGCGCAGCTGGAAAAGGACCTGCTGGAAGCCATTCCCCTGCTGCCGCTGAAAAGCCAAATGGCGCCGGCGGACAAGTTCCGCGTGAGCAAAGGCGCCGCGCAGGCGCTGCTCGGCAAAGTGTACCTGTTCCAGGAAAAATGGCCGCAGGCGCACGCCGCTTTCAACGATGTGATCATGTCGCACGAATATGATCTTGAAAACAATTTCGCCGCCGTTTTTTCCAATGCCGGAGAGTTCGGTATAGAAAGCGTTTTTGAAGTGCCATTTTCATCGAAAAGAAATTACGACTGGGGCAACTTCCCCTGGGGGCCGTTCCGCCAGATCGAAAGTAATATTCACATTCAGCTGATGGGCCCGCGCAGCGACTTCTACACAAAGGCGCCCGGAGATTCATTGCTGGCGGGATGGGGCTTTAACCTTCCGAAGCCAAAGCTCTACAATGCATACGTGGCAGCCGGCGATGTGGAGCGGAGAAAAGCTACGGTGATGTCAGAAGCCGAGCTGAAAGCCGCGGGCGGAAACTGGACGGCCCCCACGGCCTGGGACTATGAAGGATATTTCCAGCGCAAATACGGCGCATTCAGCACTTCCACCAATGGCCCCGTGAACGACCTGAACTTTGGCAACAATTACCGGCTCATCCGTTATGCGGACGTGCTGCTCATGGCCGCGGAAGCCTATTACCGGGATAATAAGGAAACAGAAGCGCGGGCAGAGCTGAAGAAAGTGCGCCTGCGCGCGAAGCTTCCGGAGATCACGGCATCCGGCACCGCATTGTTCGATGCGATCGTGAACGAACGTTTCCTCGAACTGGCATTTGAAGGGCATCGTTACCTGGACCTCGTGCGCTGGGGCAGGGCGGAAACGGAATTAGGTCCTTTAGGCTTTAAAACGAAAAAATATGAACTGTTCCCCATCCCCAATGAAGACGTGCGCGTAGGAAATCTTTCTCAGAATCAGGGTTACAACTGATCTTAATGATAAAAGCGATAAATAAAAAGTAGACAGCAGAAAAGGGCCGCTTATCCAGGCGGCCCTTCTTATATCAGGGTGTTCGGGGAAGTGTCCTAATTTTCGTCCGGCATGTTCTCAATGAAATTGATCAGCATGCCCGGCACCGGTTTGCATATCCTTTCCATTTCCCATTCGCTGTGCGTGCGCGTAATACGGAAAACCGCTACCATTTCACCGCCATTGCTCAGCATTTCTCCTTCTCCCGTTATCAGCCATCGGATGTTCAGCTCCGTAAAATGCCGCGCGATATCCGCCAGGATGTCCGCACTCGGCTTTGCATTCCGGGACCGGAACAGGCGGGCGATCTTTTCACAGCTTTTGTACCGCATCCTGCGGCAGAAGGCCGTTGTGTTCAGTTCTTTGTACTGGAGAAAGAATTTTAGTCGCAAGGAGATTGATTCCATATCAAAATAAGATATTTTACTTCATAGAGTTGCAAAGAGATATATCAGGGTGAAGCATATGCTGCTATCAGAAAAAAATTATCAAAACCCGTTCACCCCCATTACACCCAAATGTTGTCTTACTCTGGAAGATATCAACGACGCAGATGAATTCCTGGCGCTATGCCGGCTTATGAAACAGTTCCCGCCGTGTGCGGATGCGAGTGGATGTTATCTCAAATTTTTTTATTGAATTTATGTGCGATGGCAACCCTGTAGCCGGCCTTTCATCGTTCATACCCCAATGCCAGGCGGAATGAATAAAAGGCAGCATTTCTGCTATTTCTTCCGGCATCAGAAAATTACGGTACGCGCAACACGGTCAGGTGTGAATGTACCGGTTTTACATAAGTCTCATGTCTAATGTATGCATATACCGGAGGGTGAAGTCTTTCACCCTTCTCTTTGTTCCTGCCGCCCCATTTTTATGACAAACGGTTGCAAACCCGTCAGCTTTTTTGTAAATTTCATCAGATCCGTAGTGGAGCTACCAATTTTTTTATCCGATAAGCATGCATTATTTTTCCACGTACCGGGCCATGCGCTCCATCCCCGCCATGCTGGCGGCAGCTCTTTTCCTTACCGGTTGCGGTGGCGGGAAGCAGGTGGACTATAGCTCGGAAGTGAAACCGATCCTGAACAAACATTGCATTTCCTGCCATGGCGGCGTGAAGCAAAACGGCGGTTTCAGCGTTCTGTTCCGGGAAGAAGCCCTGGGCAAAACAAAAAGCGGTCATCCCGCCATTATCCCCGGTGATCCGGACCACAGCGAATTTATCCGCCGGCTCCACAGCAAGGACCCGAAGGAAAGAATGCCCTACAAATCCCCTCCGCTCAGCAAAGAAGAGATCAGCATCCTCACCCGTTGGGTGGAACAGGGCGCGCAATGGGGCGAGCACTGGGCCTACGTTCCTCCCGGTCCCCCCGCGCAAACGGTCCCGATGCAGACCGCCGGATACAGCAGCAGCACCGGCGCCACCGGTATCGATCATTATATCAACCGTAAGCTGGAAGAAGAAGACCTTGAAGCGGCGCCCGAAGCAGACAGGATCACACTGCTCCGCCGCGTCAGCCTCGATCTCACCGGCCTCCCGCCCACTGCGGAAATGATGCAGTCCTTCCTCGCGGATAAAAGCGGTAAAGCATATGAGAACGTCGTAGACAACCTGCTGGCATCGCCGCATTATGGAGAACGGTGGGCCGCCATGTGGCTGGACCTCGCCCGGTATGCGGATACCAAAGGTTATGAGCGGGACAATACAAGAAAAGAATTCTGGCGCTACCGCGATTGGGTGATCGATGCATTTAACAGCGATATGCCGTACGACCGGTTCACCATCGAACAGCTCGCCGGCGACCTGCTGCCGCATCCTACCGACGCACAACTGATCGCCACCGCATTTCACCGCAATACCATGAATAACGATGAAGGCGGCACGCAGGACGAAGAATTCCGTACCGCCGCGATCATCGACCGGGTGAACACCACCATGGAAGTATGGCAGGGCACCACCATCGCCTGTGTGCAATGCCACAGCCACCCCTACGATCCCTTCCGCTTCGAGGATTATTACAAGCTGATGGCGTTCCTCAACAACACCCGTGATGAAGATACCTACGGCGAACATCCCAAACTGCGTTTATACGACAGCGTTGGCCGCCGGCAGGTGGATGATGTGGCCGCCTGGATACGCAACCACGGCAACGCCGCCGCGGAAAAGGAAACCCGCGATTTCCTGCGCACACTGGAACCCAAGATACATGCCCACGATTGCGATGAATATATCAACGGCGAACTGGCGGATACGAAGTTCACCTCCATCCGCCACGGCGGCAGCTGCCGGCTGAAAAATATGCCGCTGAACGGCAGAACGAAGCTGCTGATGTATTACTGGACGAACAGTGAAGGCGGTTCCCTCGAGATAAAACTCGACAGTCTGCATGGCCGCACCATCGCGCGGCAGGCGGTGCCGAAAGGCCGCCAGGCGCTGTCCGTGCCCATTCCCGCCATTGAAGGATCGCATCACCTCTATTTTATTTTCCGTAACAGCAGCCTGAAACCCCTGCAGTCCGTGTGCACTGTAGAATGGTTCGCGCTCCGCAACGACCTGCCGGGTAAGGGCGAGCCCGGTTATCAGTCCGCCGAAAACACATTCATGCACCTCGTGAATGACAACCCGGAAAGCGTGCCGGTCATGATCGAGAACCCGCGGGAGATGTTCCGCGAAACCAATGTATTTGAACGTGGCAACTGGCTGGTGAAGGGTAAAGCCGTACAGCCGGACGTGCCCGCGTCCCTCAATCCTTTCCCCGCCAATGCGCCCCGCAACCGCCTGGGCCTTGCGCAATGGATCATGGACGACAAGAACCCGCTCACGGCGCGCGTGATGGTGAACCGTTTATGGGAACAGCTTTTCGGAACAGGGCTGGTGGAAACGCTGGAAGATTTCGGCACGCAGGGGTTCCTGCCTTCGCATCCGGAACTGCTGGATTACCTCGCTTACCGCTTCATGCATGATCATCAGTGGAGCATAAAATCCTTGCTGAAAGAAATGGTGATGTCCGCCGCTTACCGCCGCGATTCGAAGAGCACGCCCGCATTGCAGGAAAAAGATCCCGCCAACCGCTATCTCGCCCGCGGCCCGCGCTTCCGGCTCACGGCGGAACAGGTGAGAGATCAGGCACTGCTCGTCAGCGGCCTGCTCAGTGAGAAGATGCATGGGCCTTCCGTGATGCCCTATCAGCCGGAAGGCATCTGGCAGGGCGTGTACAGCGGAGAATACTGGAAGATGTCTGAAAACGGCGATCAGTACCGCCGCGCCGTATATACTTTCCTGAAAAGGACCAGTCCGTATCCCTCCGCCGTCACCTTCGACGGCTCCAGCCGCGAGGTATGCCTGCAGCGCAGGATACGCACCAACACGCCTTTGCAGGCGCTGGTCACCCTGAATGATCCCGTGTACGTGGAAGCAGCGCGGCACCTCGCTGTTAATATGAACAAAGCAGGCGCCGCCGATCAAAAAGCGTGTATTCGTTCAGGTTATAAGGCGGCGATGTATAAAGACATCACGCTGGCAAAGCTGGCCGTGCTGGAAAAATTGTATACGCAGGCGCTGGCGAAGTTCCGGGAAGATCCGGAGGCCGCCACAGCTTTCCTGCAGGAGGAAAAACGGCCGGACCTGGCGCATCTGGCGGCACTCACGGTAGTGGCCAATGCGATCATGAACCTGGACGAGTTCTTATCCAAATCGTAACGAACATGTCTGAAAAAATCATACAAGAGGCTAATGAGCGGGCCGCGAAATATTTTTCCCGCCGCCATTTCCTGCACAACTGCATGACCGGCCTCGGCGCTACCGCGCTGGGCTCCCTGCTGGGCGGCTGCAACCTGTTCTCCGGAGAATCCGGGGAAGAAGGCATGCCGCAGAGCCTGAACCCCCTGGAGCCGCGCGCCCCGCATTTCCCGGCACGCGCCCGCAGCGTGATCTACCTGCACATGGCCGGCGCCCCCTCGCAGCTGGAACTGTTCGACTACAAGCCGGACCTGCAAAAGCTGCACAACCAGCTCTGCCCGCCCTCCATCCTCGAAGGCAAACGTTTTGCATTCATCCGCGGCGTACCGAAGATGCTCGGCCCGCAGGCGGTGTTTGCACAACATGGAGAATCCCGCGCATGGGTGAGCGATCACCTGCCGCATTTTGCGAAGGTGGCGGATGATGTGAGCTTTCTGAAAGCCGTGCATACGGACCAGTTCAACCACGGCCCCGCACAATTGTTCATGCACACCGGCAGCGCCCGGCTCGGCAGGCCCAGTATCGGATCATGGGTCACCTACGGGTTAGGCTCCGAGAACAGCAACCTCCCGGGATTCGTAGTGCTCACCTCCGGCGGCAAAACGCCCGATGCCGGTAAAAGCGTGTGGGGCAGCGGTTTCCTGCCCTCCGTATACCAGGGCGTGCAATGCCGCTCCAAAGGCGATCCCGTGCTGTATATCACCGACCCGGAGGGAATGGACCGCGATATGCGCTACCAGTCCATCCAGGCGATCAATGAAGTCAACAAACAGGAATACGAAACTTTTAAAGATCCCGAAATATTATCCCGCATCTCACAATACGAGCTGGCTTACAAAATGCAGATCTCCGTGCCCGGCGTAATGGACATCAGCAACGAGCCCGCTTACATCCATGAGCTGTACGGCACACAGCCCGGCCAGGAATCCTTTGCCAACAATTGCCTGCTGGCGCGCAAGCTGGTGGAGAAAGGCGTCCGGTTCGTGCAGCTGTTCGACTGGGGGTGGGATGCGCACGGGACCAATGAAGATACCTCTATCGAATACGGCCTGCGCAACAAATGCCGCGAGATCGATAAAGCGATGACCGCGCTGCTGATGGATCTCAAGCAACGGGGCCTGCTGGATGAAACGCTGGTGGTATGGGGCGGCGAATTTGGCCGCACCCCGATGCAGGAGAACCGCGACGGCAAGGAGATGCCCTACATGGGCCGCGATCATCACGCGGAAGCGTTCACCATGTGGATGGCCGGCGCCGGCGTACGCAGGGGCGGCAGCTGGGGCGAAACCGACGAGATCGGCTTCAGCGCTGTAAAAGGAAAAACCTCCGTGCACGATATCCACGCCACCATCCTGCAGCAATTGGGCTTCGACCACGAAAAATTTACCTACCAGTTCCAGGGCCGTCCATTCCGGTTAACGGACGTGGAAGGACGTGTCATCAATGAAATATTAGGCTGAACATGCAAATAGACAGAAGGAATTTCCTCAGACAATCCGCCCTGCTGGGCGCCACCTCCTTATTACCATCTTTCGCGCACAGCGCGGCGCCCGGCTTCCGGCTGCTCGTGATGGCCACCAACTGGGGCTTCCCCTATTCGATGGACGAATATTGTAAACGCGCCAAAGAAGCGGGATACGACGGTATTGAAGTGTGGTGGAAGAATGACGATGCGCTTTTTGCGGCGCTGGACAAATATGGGCTGGAAGTGGGATTCCTGTGCAGTGGTAACAGCAATGAATACACGAAGCATGCGGAATCCTTCGAAGCGGCGCTCACAGCCGCCACTTCCCAAAAACGCAAGCGCCCGGTGTACATCAACTGCCATTCGGGGAAAGATTATTTTTCGTTCGAACAGAATTGCAAATTGATCGATATCACCACCCGCATTTCCAAACAAACCAACATCCCCATCTACCACGAAACCCACCGCTCGCGCATGCTGTTCGCCGCGCACATCACACGCCAGTTCATCGAAGCAAAACCGGACCTCCGCCTGACGCTGGACATTTCACACTGGTGCAACGTGCACGAATCCCTGCTGCAGGACCAGCCGGAAACCGTGGCGATGGCGCTTGCCCGCGCGGGGCACATACACGCGCGTGTAGGCCATCCGGAAGGCCCGCAGGTCAGCGATCCGCGTGCGCCGGAATGGGAGCCCGCCCTGAAAGCGCATTTCGCCTGGTGGGATGAGATCGTGAAACAGAAACAGACCAAAGGCGAAACGTTGACGGTGCTCACGGAATTCGGCCCGCCGGATTACATGCCCACCGTGCCTTATACCCGGCAGCCGCTCGCCAATCAATGGGATATCAATGTGCACATGATGAAACTTTTTAAATCGCGATACGGTAAAGGATGATGAATTTATTGCAGATAGCCGGCCAGGGAAGCTGGGGCTTGTTTTTTGGAAGATTTCATCCGTTACTGGTGCATCTGCCCATCGGCATGCTGATGATCGCCTTCATCCTCGAAGGGCTGAGTAAAGTAAAGCGCCTTGCTTTCCTGTCCGCCGCCGTACTGCCCGTAATGATATTCGGCGCCCTGTCCGCCGTGCTCTCCTGCATTGCGGGATATTTGCTTTCGCTCTCCGGCGGATATGAGGACGATGCGCTGGCCCTGCATCAGTGGCTCGGTATAGGCGTTGCCGTTATTGCCGTGCTGCTGTGTGTGCTGCACCGCATGGCCGTTCTGAAAAAGTTATGGTTTCCCTTGTCGGGAGTGATGATCGTATTATTGTCCGCCGCCGGCCACTATGGCGGTTCGCTCACGCATGGCGATGATTACCTCACCGCCGCCCTGCCCGGCCGTCAACTCCCAAAGACCGCATCCATCACCAGCATCCCCGATGCAAAAGTATATGATGATATGGTGCAGCCCATCCTGGAGCAGAAATGTTACGGCTGCCACAATGCACAAAAGCTGAAAGGCGGTTTGCGGCTGGATGGAATGGAACATATCAGGAAAGGCGGCGAGAATGGCCCCGTGCTGAAAGACAGCCTGCCTGAAGCCAGCGAACTGTACAAGCGCCTGATCCTCCCGGAGAACGACGACAACCGGATGCCGCCCAAAGGCAAACCGCAACTGACGCCGCAGCAGGTGGAAATACTTTACTGGTGGATCGAGCAGGGCGCTTCCACTACGGCCAAAGTAAAAGAACTGCAGAAATCCCCGCGCATACAGCTGGTGCTGGAAGCCATGCAGCCCTCCGGCACAGGCGATCACCCGTTCATACCGGAAACCACGCCCGGCCCCGTGGATGATCAGGCCCGCGAAGCGCTGGAAGCGATCGGTGTGAAAGTGATGCCGGTGGCTGCCGGCAGCAATTATGTGATGATCAATTGCGTGAACGCTTCCGGGTTTTCCAATAAGGATGCGGATTTGCTGCTGCCGCTGAAATCGCAGATCGTGTGGTTGAAGCTCACCGGCACGCAGGTGGGTGATTCCGCTTTGCAGGTACTGGCGAAGCTTCCGCAGCTCACCCGTTTGCACCTTGAGTATACCGCCGTTACGGATGCGGGTTTGCCGGTATTGGCGGATTGTAAACAGCTGCGGTATTTGAGCCTCGTGGGTACAAAGGTCAGTGACAAAGGCGTGCTCGCGTTGCAGCGGAACAAAGCACTGAGAGAGTTGTTCATCTATAAAACCGCTGTGCCTGCCACAGCGATCAGCCAGCTGCAGCAAGCGTTGCCGGAAACGAGGATCGATACCGGGGGCTACACGATGCCGGTGCTGGCAACGGATACCACGGTGTATAAAAAAGAAGGCTGACAAATGAATGTCAGCCTTGCGATATTTTGAAAGCTTTTCCAACCTGTTTATTGCGCCTGCTTTCCCTGCGGCCTTCCATGCCACTTCCGTTTTCCGTGATGCGGGTTCTTCTTCTTTCCAGCCATCTGCTGCGAAGAGGACTGCCGCATTTGCACGGCCGGCGCCGGTTTCACCGGGGCGGTCAGGCTGGCGGGGAAGGGATGGCCATCCACCACAGGAATTTGCTGCGCGATCAGCTTAGTGATATCCTTCACATATGCCCTTTCTTCTTCATCACAGAATGACAGGGCAATGCCGCTCGCGCCACCGCGGCCGGTACGGCCAATGCGGTGCACGTAAGTTTCCGGCACGTTCGGGATCTCGTAGTTGATCACATGGGAAAGGTTATCCACGTCAATACCCCTGGCCGCAATATCCGTCGCTACCAGCACACGGATGCGCCCGCCCTTGAAATCGGTGAGCGCGCGCTGGCGGGAGTTCTGCGATTTGTCGCCGTGAATGGCGCTGGCGGAGATCTGCGCTTTGTTCAGCTCCTTCGCCACGCGGTCCGCACCGTGCTTGGTGCGGGTAAACACAAGCGCACTGGTGATGGAGGCATCTTTCAGCACATGGATCAGCAATGCGCGCTTCGTGGTTTTATCGGTATAATACAGGCGCTGCTCCACTTTCTCCGCCGTGGAAGAAACCGGTGTAACGGCTACTTTCTCCGGATTGGTGAGGATGGAGTTAGCCAGCTGCGCGATCTCGGGAGGCATGGTAGCGGAGAAGAACAGGGTCTGCCTTTTTTCAGGCAGCTTGGTGATCACTCTTTTTACATCATGAATGAAACCCATGTCCAGCATGCGGTCCGCTTCATCCAGCACGAACTGGTGAATGTAGCGGAGGTTGATGTGCCCCTGCTGCCAGAGGTCCAGCAGCCTGCCGGGCGTGGCGATCAGGATGTCCGTTCCCTGCTTCAATGTCTGTATCTGCGTGTGCGCGGACACGCCGCCAAAGATCACCAGGTGCCGGAGGCCGGTATGCGCGCCGTAATCCCGGAAGTTCTCGGCGATCTGTATCGCCAGCTCACGGGTGGGCGTGAGGATCAGCGTTTTGATATGCCTTGCGCCGGATTGCTCCGCCTGCTTTTCCTTGTAAAGCAATTGCAGGATGGGGATCGCAAATGCGGCGGTTTTGCCCGTGCCGGTTTGTGAACAGGCCAGCAGATCTCTTTTTGCCAGTACGATAGGAATAGCCTGCGACTGGATCGGTGTGGGCGTAGTATAGCCCTGTGTTTCAAGTGCACGCAAAATGGGTGCAATGAGACTTAATTTCTCGAATGACAAGATGTTTATAGTTTAGTTTTAAAATGATGCTAACAATCCAAAGCTTGTTAAGAGAAGGATGGCTAGATTGTATATCCACACATCATTTTAAGTGAACCTGAGTACCAAAAAGGCAAAAGGGGATATAAAATAACTCCGCAAAGATACGGATTTTTAAATAAAAGCTTGATCAGGGATGTCCGTGAATGAACCGGAAGGCGCGCCGCTCGGACCAGTAATGTTTTCCGGGGAATGATACGAAGCCTACATGCCCGCCTGTCCGCGGTGTTTCCAGGTGAAAGAACGGGTTTTGCTCCGCTTCTTCATAGGGAAAGCTGCCCTTGCCCAGGAAAGGATCGTCCAGCGCATTGATGAGCAGGGTGGGAATGCGGATGCCCGGCAGGAATTTTTTGGAGCTGCAGGCCGCCCAGTATTCTTCCGCGTTTTTGAAACCATGCATGGGCGCGGTATAGCGGTCGTCGAACTGCCGGAAGTTGCGGATCTCCGCATAGTTTTCAAGCGATATGAGGTCGGGGAACTTTTGCGCCTTGATCTCCAGCTTTGCACCGAGCGACTGAATAAAGCGCCGCATGTAGATGAAGTTGTGCCGCTTTTCCAGCTCCACGGAGCTGTCTTTCAGATCGCAGGGCACGGAGATGGCCACAGCGGAACGGATGATGCCCGGAATGGCCGCGCCCTGCTCGCCGATATATTTCAGCGTCACATTCCCGCCAAGCGAAAACCCCAGCAGATGCACGCTCCGGTATTGCCCCGATCCTTCTATATAACCGATCACCGTTTGCAGATCGCCCGTTTCGCCGCTGTGGTAAAACCGCAGTGCGTTGTTCATCTCGCCGCTGCAACCCCGGAAGTTCATGCATACGGTATCGTATCCTCCTTTGTTGAAAATATCTACCATGCCGCGCATGTACTGCCGGTCCGTATTGCCTTCCAGCCCGTGCAGGATCACCACCAGCCTGTCGCTGTTAACGCGGCTGAAATCGAGGTCGAGAAAATCATTGTCTTTCGTGGTAATGCGGGTGCGCGTATATTTTGCCGCTTTTATCCTCCGGAACAGTGTCGGGAAAATGGTAAGCAGATGGCGGTTCCGGAGCAGTACCGGCGCTTTGTAGTCCGATGTTGGCAGGACGGGCATACTGCAAAGGTAGGAAGAAGTGCGGCAATTTTAAATGATGAGCGGCCTGTTGAGGGTATATATTGTTTGAATTAGTGGGCATCGGGCCTTATTTTTGGCCGCAAGCAAAATGATTTCGTTATGAGGCGCATGCTATTCATCAGCATTTTCATCATCGGCACAACGGCAGCAAAGGCGCAATCCACGCAGTTTTCCAGCTGGATCGCATCTTTCAATACGTTTTCCATCAAAAATACAAAGCTCTCCGTTCACCTGGACGTGCAGGCACGCAGCACGGACGAATGGCGGGAATTCCAGACGTTCCTGGTGCGCCCCGGCCTGAACTATCATTTCCGCAAGAACATGGTCGCTACCGTGGGTTATGGCTGGGTGGGCAGCCGGCGCACCTTGCAGGACCTGACCGCGTATCTTTCCGAACACCGCATCTGGGAGCAGTTCATCGTTAATCATCATCTCGACTTCATCCCCATCCAGCACCGCTTCCGCGTGGAGCAGCGCTTTATCGGCAACCCGGTGGTGAACAACAATGAGCTGGAAAAGGACGGCCATGAGCTGACGCACCGTTTCCGGTATTTCCTCCGCGGCGTTATTCCCTTCAGCGGCGAGAAATCCTTTACAAAAGGGCCTTTTGGCGCCTTGCAGAATGAAGTGTTCCTGAATTTCGCGAATACGGATGTGGTGAACGGGAAAGCATTTGATCAGAACCGGGCTTACCTGGCCGTGGGCTATCGTTTCAGCCGGCAGTTCGACCTGGAAATGGGGTATCTCTATAACTATATTTCCGGCATCAATAATGCCTATACGAAAATTCACGTGTTGCAGCTGGCCGGATATGTAAGGTTATGATGCATACGCAAAAAGGCGGCGGTCCGTAAGATGCGAACCGCCGCCTTTTCAGTATAAGTGTTTTGTTCTATCGCGCCGCTTTCCGCTTCCCTTCAATATTCGGCAGAAAACCCGTCAGTAACCCGATCAGCGGCAGGTAAGCACAAACCTCGTAGACATAATAAATGCTCGTTCTGTCCGCCAGCTCTCCGAGCAGCGCAGATCCGATGCCCGCCATCCCGAAAGCAAATCCAAAGAACAATCCCGCGATCATCCCCACTTTCCCCGGCACTAACTCCTGCGCATATACGAGAATGGCGGAGAAGGCCGATGACAATATCACGCCGATGAACACGCTCAATATGGCCGTCCAGAATAAATTCACATGCGGCATCAGCAGGGCGAACGGGGCCACGCCCAGGATGGAGATCCAGATCACATATTTCCTGCCGATGCGGTCGCCTACCGGCCCGCCGATGAAGGTGCCCGCCGCGATCGCAAAGAGGAACACGAACAGGTATACCTGCGCGCTCTGCACGGATACATGAAATTTGTCCATCAGGTAGAAAGTATAATAGCTGGTGAGGCTGGCCATGTAAAAGTATTTCGAGAAGATCAGCAGCATCAGTATCACCAGCGCAAAGATCACCTTGCCGCGGGAGAGCTGCACGCGCTCCACCTGGGCGACCGCTTTCTTTTTCGGTTTGATGCGGTGGGTGTTCCGCAGGTACCACTTGCAGATCCGCAGCATCACCACGATGGCGATGAGCGCGATCACCGAAAACCAGATGATGTGAAACTGCCCGAGCGGCACGATGATGGCGGCTGCGAGCAGGGGCCCCAGCGAGCTGCCGGTGTTACCGCCTACCTGGAAGAGCGATTGCGCCATGCCATGCCTGCCGCCGGAAGCCATATAGGCCAGCCGGGACGCTTCGGGATGGAATACGGCGGAACCCACGCCCACCAGCGCCACAGATACCAGCACAATGGCAAAGTGATGCGCGAGGGAAAGACAGATCAGCCCGGCCAGCGTGAATCCCATGCCGATAGCGAGCGAGTAGGGCTGCGGCCGTTTATCCGTATACAGCCCTACCAGCGGCTGCAGAATGGAGGCGGAAAGCTGGAAGGTAAGGGTGATCAGTCCCACCTGGGAGAAGCTCAGCTGCAGGGAGTCCTTTACCAGCGGGTAGATCGCGGGGATGAGGGACTGTATCGTGTCATTGAGCAGATGCGTGAAGCTGAGCGCCAGCAACACAGAGAAAACGGTTTTTTCAGCGAGCTGCTGGGCCGCTGTTTTTTGTTCTTCTTCTAAAGCAATAGTTTCCATTGTTGTCAGATCATCTGATGATTGTATGCAAAAAAATTATTTCGTATGTGTGCTGATGCGGGTAGACCATAGCAGCGCCTGGGCGGGATCTTTGTCTGCAATGCTTTGCAGCAGCGACTTGTGCAGGTGCTGTGTTTCCAGGAAACTCGAAGTGTCCGCAAAACGTTCGGAGAACGATTGCTTCAAATGTGTGGCGATGGTCTTGTAAAGGTCCACCATGATCTCGTTCCCCGATGCTTCCGCCACGCTGCTGTGGAAATTGATGTCCGCCTGCATGCAGGCGTCGATGTTATTCGCTTTGGCATGTTCGTAGCGCTGTTTCAGGAAGGCCCTCATTTTTGCGAGGTCTTCTTTCGTTCTGTTCTGCGCGGCCTTTTCCGCGATCTTCACCTCGAGCAACAGCCGTACCTCGTTCAGGTCCTGGTAATGCGCGCGGTGCAGCCGTTGCGCCAGCGGCTCCGCCATGGCGTGCTGCGACATGATGAAAGTCCCGAGTCCCTGCTGCACGCGCACCAGTCCCGCATTCACCAGCAACCGTACCGCTTCGCGGATGGTAGACCGCCCAACGCCGAATTGCTGCATCAGCTCCGGCTCTGTGGGCAGTTGCTGGCCCACGCTATACTGGCTGGAGCAAATGACCTGCTGTAGCCGTCCGGCCACTTCATCCGCCAGGTTCCTGCGCTTTAAAGGATGTATCTGTGTATTCATCATATCATCTGATGTTTGCAAAACTAGTACAAAATATCTGTAACATCAATACAATATCCGGGCAGGCATCTTTAGGACATTATTTATACTTTTGTAGTCCTTAGTTGTCAATTTTAAAAATATTATCCAATGGCGTTACCAAAATTCATGATTGCAGATGATCCTGTTACCGATCCGGATAATGAATATATCTTTCATACCGAGCGGCCGCGCTTCTTTGCCAAACGTGTAGAAGAAGATGAAGAAGTAGCTTACATTGATATTGTGGAGGAAATTGATAATGTGGAGGAATACTTTCACGGAGAGCCTGAAAAGAAACAGGAGCTGCTGGACGAGCTGGAAGAATGGTACTATGCGTACATGGAGTGGCTGGAAGAGGATGATGATGACGACGAGGAATAGCAGCAGCGCTATTCCCCGATCTTTTCCGGTTTCATCATCGGGCGGTTCATTTTCAGGGGCAGCCTGAACACGTTGCCCGCCAGGTCCGAAAAGTATAATGCTGATGAGGAAGGCTGCCGTCCGTTCCCGTCCGCCCAGAAGGCGTAGAACCCGGGATGCCCGTTCACCGGCCGCCGTGGATAAGAATGGTTCTTCCGGCTGTGCTGCGTCAGCTGTTTTTCCCTGCTCCAGTGCCTGCCCTGGTCCCTGCTGGCCCACATCACCACTTCACCACCCGTATTAAAAGCCTGCGGTCCTGTTTCAGTAGGCGCCACTACCCGCCATACGCCATTGGCTTCGATCATCAAAGATCCCATATCATAGTTGTGATCAGAGGTTGTGAACGGCAGCATGTCCCAGCTTTTGCCCGTCCACCGCGCCGTGTGCCATTCATATGGGCCGTTGTACGGTCCGGGTGCGGCGCCTTTGCTGGTTTGATACAGGATCACCGGGCCGCCGCCGGCGTCGAAATTCAGGTCGTTGATGTAGACGTTCAGCTTTGCGGTGGCATAGTCTTTCACCAGCGCCGTTTTCCCGGCTTCGAGCAACGGCAGCTGCACCGCTTGCCCGTCCGCCGTTTTCCAGCTTTCCCCGAAATCGTCCGTATAGAGATAGTAAAGATTCGTTCTGTGGTCCAGCCCCGGGCCGGACTTCATATTCGGATGATGATTGAATGCGGTGCCGATGCGTTTGCCGGACTGGCCGCTGGTCTGGTAATGGCCTTCTTCCATGTTGGCGATGTCTTTCCATTCGGACCAGTGCACGCCGTCCGCACTTTTCATATAGGCGATCACCCGGCAGCTCTTTTTACCGTAGCGCAATTCCTTTATTTCATAATGCGTGAACAGCGCGAGGAACCCTTCCTCCGCGTCGTAGTACACCTGGAGGTACGAAAAGTTATCCAGCGGCACGCGCTTCCCGTTTTCCATTTTGGTAGCTGCAATGCGGGTGAAAGCGCTGATATCGTAAGGTTTAGTGCTTTTATGGATGAACGAAGGCCGGGCGGTGCCATGGGAAGTGGAGAACAGCCAGATATAGCCGTCTTTATCCACCTGCATCACCGGGTTATCATGCGCATCGTCCGTCTGTTTATCCAGCACCAGCGTGGGGCGGGATACCATGCCGGTGGCGTGATCGAAATAACCGACCTCATGATACAGCGTTTTGCCTGCAGTGTCCGTGCCGCCATAGCAGAAGAACGTTTTGCGCACTTTCGGCGCATACACCGCGAAAGGATAATGATTGGATGGATAGGTGCCCAGCCCGCCGCCGTATTTATAGGAATATTCCCGGTTGCTTCCGTTGCTGTACCAGATACCGCGGTAGCCGTCATCGCGCTTTTGTTGGGCAAACGATTGCAAAGAAGATAATACGATGAGTAATAAGTAGATGGATCTTTTCATAACATGGAATGATGGAAACGTTTAAAAATAACAATTTCCGATCATTATATCTGTTATGCATGATCCGCAGTTGGCTTCCCGGTTACTGTGCAGGCTTTAATTACAATACCCCAGGGCGAGATAGATCAGGATAAAGACCAATATCGTACCCAAACATCCGCCACCTAGTTTTTTTGCGCCGTAACCGGCGATCAGTGCTCTGAGGAATTTATTCATGTATGCAGATTTTTAGGTACAAACGCATGCAATTTGCATGCCGCAGGGAAGGCGGTATCAGGACCGTTTGGAGAATGCCGTCTCCACAAAAAATTCCAGGCTCGGCAGATCGAACCGGGGCATGAAATATTCATCTATGCTAACAAGCCTGTCTTTGATCTTCCTGAACAATGTGAACTGGTATTCATGGCCTTGCCTGCCTGACCCGGCTATTTGCCTGATCCGGTTCAATATGGTCCTGCCTTCCATGATCGAGTTGTAATCAACGAAGCATAACGGACCTTTGGGCGTGAAAAAAAGCAGTCTTGATTCCATGGTCACAAGGTTTTCGGGTGAAAAGAAACGGGACAACCAAGGTAACACTTTTGTGTTATAGTTGATACTTTTTAACAAAAGCTTAAAATATCATTCAAAATGAGCATTTTATGCTTCGCCGGGTTTCTTCTTTTCAAAACTGTAGAGGAGGTAGAATAAAGCCGGAAGGATGAAGATGCTCCCGATCAGCAGCGCCCACGCGAGGGCTTCGATGGTTTTTTCCTGGCCCTGGTGCTCTATGAGGGAAAGGTAGCCGCCGTGCTTCAGCAGCACGATGTTCGGAAAGTGACGGTAGGTGGCGGCGAAAAGGATCATACATACCTGGAAGCCTGCCAGCAGGCGGATAATGATGGCTTTTCCATGCGTTAATCCGTACCAGAGGAAGGGCAGCGACAGGCTGGCAGCGGTGATGGCGAGGATACCGGCGGGTTTGCCGAACACCCAGTCTACCAGCGGGATGTTTTCGATATAGGAAGCGGTGAATACCAGCACGCCGCACAGCACGGCGGAAATGATCATCCATTTTGCCTTCCGGGTAAAGAATTGCCGGTCCGCCTCACTATCCGTTTCCCCGATGATGAACACCGCGGCGAGGAACCCGCAGATGCAAACGGTGAACAGGCCCACCGCCACGGAAAACCCGTTCAGCCAGCTGAAAACGTACGCCGATAAAAAATCCTGCGCCTGCAGGTCTATCTGCCGGGACACGGTGCTGGCCGCGATGATGCCCAGGAACAGGGGCGTGATCACGCTGGAGTAGATGAATATGCGGTTGTAGAGCTTCTGCATGTCGTCTTTCACGGCGTCATAATGCCGGAACACAAAAGCGGTGCCCCGCGCGATGATCCCCAGCAGCATGGCCGTCAGCGGGATGTGGAGGTACACGGACATGGTGGCGTATATCGAAGGGAACCCCACGAACAGGATCACGATGGTGATGATCAGCCACATATGGTTGGCCTCCCATACCGGCCCGATCGCCTGGTACATCGTCCGGCGCGTTCTGCCGCGGTTTTTCCGGGAAGTGAAAAACTCGATGATGCCCGCCCCGAAGTCCGCCCCGCCAAGGAGCAGGTATAGCAGGATGGCCGTCCACAGAAATACGATGACAACATACAGCATGATCAGATGGCTTTGGATGGTTCAGAAGAATGATCGTAGAGCTTGCCTACCATGCGTATCTGCCGGTACAGCAGGAATGCCACGATGAAGGAAAGCGATAAATACACGGCGGTGAAGATGTAGAAGGAATAAACGATCCCCGGCATGGGGGTAACGGCGTCGGCTGTACGCATAATGCCGTTGATGATCCACGGCTGCCGCCCCACTTCCGTGACCGTCCATCCCGCTTCTATCGCAATGAACCCCATCGGCGTGGCGATCACGAATAATCTGAGCAGCCATCGCTTTTGCAGCCATTGCTTTTTCTTCCACAACGCCAGGAAGTAAAGCAGCGCAATGATCATCATCACCACTCCCAGGCCCACCATGATCTGGAAGGCGTAGTGCGTGACGGCCACCGGCGGCTGGTTTTCTTCCGGTATTTTATCGAGGCCGGTTACTTCGGCATTGAAATCGCCATGCGCGAGGAAGCTAAGGCCGCCGGGAATTTTGATCGCGTAGTTTACTTTTTTCTCCTGCATGTCCGGTATGCCGCCGATGATAAGCGGCGCTTTTTCTTCCGTATGGAAATGCGCTTCCATGGCGGCGAGCTTTGCAGGCTGGCGTCTGGCAACGTCTTTCGCGGAAATATCTCCGCTGATGGGTTGCAGAATGGCCGCCACGGCGCCGAACGCGGCCGCAATGCGGAAGGCTTTGGCATGGAATGCCACGTTCTTTCCTTTCAGCATCATCAGTGCATGAATGCCCGCCACCGCAAAACCGGTAGCCACAAACGCGGCGATTGACATATGCAGCGCCTGCGAGAACCAGGCGTCGTTGAACATCGCTTTGATGGGATCTATGTTCAGGTATTCGCCGTTCACGTAATCAAAGCCGGCGGGACTGTTCATCCAGGCATTGGCGGCCACCACCAGGATGCCTGACACCAGGCCGCTGATGCCCACCACTACGCCGGTGAACCAGTGGAACCAGGCATTGAAGCGGTTCCATCCATATAAAAAGAACCCCAGCGCAATGGCCTCAATGAAAAACGCCGTGCCCTCCAGCGAAAAAGGCATCCCGAAAATAGGCCCCGCATGTTCCATGAAAACCGGCCAGAGCAAACCCAGCTCGAAAGATAAAACAGTGCCGGAAACAGCGCCCGTGGCAAAGAAGATCGCCACGCCCTTGCTCCATGCTTTTGTAAGATTCCGGTATACTTCGTTGCCCGTTCTGAGCCATTTGTAATGCGCTACCGCCATGAAGAAAGGCATCACCATGCCAATGCAGGCAAAGATGATGTGGAATCCGAGGGACAAAGCCATCTGTGATCGTGCAGCAAAAAAATCATCCATGCCGGAACAGTTTTTGAGGAAATCCGGTAACCCCGGAACGCCGTAAAAGTAGGAAGAAAAGTGGGAAGAAGATATGAGTAACATCAGTTTTGATGTCAACCGAAAATGAGCGGCGTCAATTATTATGCTTAACTTATGCAGATGAAAAAGGATAATGCTGAAACCAGCGGACTGCGCTCCTGGCAGCACAAGCTGCATGCGCTGATCTATGAATCGGAAACCCTCGCCGGCAAAGCCTTCGACATTGCATTGCTCGCCTGCATCCTCATCAGCATTGTGGTGGTGATGCTGGACAGCGTAAAGCCCCTGCATGCAAAGTACGGCAACGTGTTCCTGGTGCTCGAATGGACCTTCACCATCCTCTTCACCATCGAATATACCCTCCGGCTCATCTGCATCCGCCACCCGCACAAATACGTATTCAGCGCTTTCGGTATTATCGACCTGCTTGCCATCATCCCGAGTTACCTGAGCGTTATTTTCGTAGGGGCGCAATCGTTACTCGTGCTGCGCGCGCTGCGGCTGCTCCGTATTTTCAGGATCTTCCGGCTGGTGCATTTCCTTTCGGAGATGCGTTTTCTCTCCGTGGCCATTCTCAACAGCCTGCGCAAGATCAGCATCTTTATATTATTTGTATTGAGCTGCGTGGTGATACTTGGTTCGGTCATCTACCTGGTGGAAGATGACAGCAGCGGGTTCACCAGTATTCCGCAATCGGTGTACTGGGCCATTGTGACCATCACCACGGTGGGGTACGGCGATGTGGCGCCCGTGACCACGGCAGGCAAGCTGATCGCCAGTTTTATCATGCTGTTGGGGTACGGCATTATCGCCGTGCCTACGGGCATCGTGACCACAGAAATGGCGCTGGCTGTGCGGCACCGGCGGCAGGGCAACAATGCATGCCCTTCCTGTGGCCGGGAAGGGCATGACCATGATGCTGATTTTTGTAAATATTGCGGAGGTAAGCTGTAACTATTCAGCCGCATCGCGCAACATTTTGATCTTGTTATGCGATGCTCTTAAAGTCTGCTGCTGTTCCATCAAAATCTGACGGATGTAATCAGGCAGTTCCTCCACCGTCATCGCGGAATCATAAGCGCGTTGAGCGGCGTCTTCACCCATTTCACAATTTGCCAGCACGGCATGGCGGTCGTGCCCCGTAAATGCCGCTTTTATGTCCATCCACGCGCGGTAGATCTTGCCGCTGTTGGTAGTACCGGTTTCCACATCGCCACCGGAAACCTGCACTTCTGTTGCCAGCGCATTCCTGATCTCCTGGCTTTCGCGGATCATGTCCGTAAACAAAGAACGGAGATCGGCATCTTCACCGGATAATTCTTTCAGCGCTCTTTCATATCCGGCAATACGGTCGTTATTGATCGCTACCAGGTCGTTCAGGACCTCAATGGTTTCAGTTGTTGTCTTTTCCATGATTGAATGTTTTTGGTGTTTACGATTGAAACGCCATAAAACATGCCAGCCGGAATACAGGGAGAAAGCCACGGTTGTTTACACAATCTGTAGCGGCATTTGTTCAGGATGGGTATCTGTGGGCTCACTTTCCTGCGGCTGTTTTACGGCTGAAAATGGAGCGTTCGTTAAAAATGATGACGGACAGGAGTATCAGCGAGTAGGCGATCCATTGCACCGCCGTCACCTTTTCATGGAACCAGGCCAGCGCAACGGCAAAGCTGATAAGCGGATTGATGTAAAGCAGGATGCCGACCGTGGACGAATTGAGGCCCTGCAGGGCAAAGAGGTTCAGGAAAAGCGGAACGATGGTGAACAAAATGCTGATCACGGCGATCAGCAGGTAGAAGATGATCTCTGTGGGAACGGGGCCGTGATAAAAGGGATAGAAAGGCAATAGCAATAGCGCGGAGCAGGTGATCTGCAGGGTGAGCAGCAGGAATTTGTCCAGCCCGCTGTTCTTCGGCTGTATCACGAGGTACAGCGCATAGCTTAAAGCGATGAGCAGGCTGTACACTAGGTCCATCAAGTGGCCGAACGACAGCAGCAGGCAGCTGAACGCGCTGATGCCTACGGCGAGCCATTGCCACCGGCTGAGCTTTTCGTGCAGGAAGAAAAAGGCCAGCACGGTTGTGAGCACCGGGCAAACGAGGTAAGCCAGTGAGGACGCCTGGATGCTGATGTGGTTCAGCACAAATATGAAGAAGAACCAGTTGCCGGTGAGGAAAATGCCGCCGGCTACAATGGAGAGGATGATCTTTTTCCGTTGTGCCGGGGGCATGGCGCGGAAGGTGGAGTTGTTGTGCCGGAGGGTCTTTCTGCGGAACAGGAAGCTGATCACGAGCATCAGCGCGCTGCAGGAAAAAACGCGGAAGAACAGGATGTCGAGCGACGGATAGTGCTGCAGGGGTTTCAGCACAAAGCTGAAAAAGCCCCAGATGGCAAAGGCGGTGATGGCAGCCAGGTAGTACTTCGCTGGTTTCATGGAATGTATCCCGGGGTCAGCAATGGCGGTTTGTTTCCGGCAGGGAGTGGCCGGTGTGCATGGCATATTTTTCTTTCGTACATCCTGTAAGTTTATCAATAAAGTTACAGGGAAAAATTGTTCTCCGCCCGGAATCTTTTTTCGCCGGCCTCGAAAAAAATCTGGATATTCGATGGTGTCGCAATCAACCCCTTACATTGTCGTGTTTAGCCATCGGGCAAATGACGGATTGGGCGTAAGATTGCAATGTCAAATCATCTATCCGGTATGAAAGTATTTTATTCCGTTCTCGCAAATTCACTGGCAGCTTCGGTTACCAACACCTTCGTTTGGTTCGCGGTCACTTTCTGGGTTTACCTCGAAACCAAGTCCGTGCTGGCCACCTCTTTCATGGCCGGTATTTACATTGGTACCGTAGCCCTGTCAGGCGTTTTCTTCGGATCGCTGGTAGATCATCACCGGAAGAAAAAGGCCATGCTCATCTCCAGCATCTGCTCCCTCGTGCTGTACAGCATTGCATTGTTCATTTACAGCACCTCGCCGGAGCAGCGGTTTAAAGACCCTTCCAGCTTTACGCTCTGGGCGTTCATCATACTTTCCCTGTTCGGCGCGCTTGCCGGCAACATCCGCATGATCGCATTGCCCACGCTGGTGACTTTCCTGATACCGGAACCGGACCGGGATAAAGCGAACGGACTGATCGGCAGCACCAACGGCACGGCATTCCTGATCGCATCCATATTGAGCGGCATGGCCGTGGGCTTCCTGGGTATTTCATGGATGTTCCTGCTGTCCATCGGCATGACCTTGCTCACCATCATTCACCTGGCGATGGTGTCTGTGCCCGAAGACGAGATCGTGCATACAGAGCAGCAGCCCAAAAGCATCGATATCCGCGGCACGATCAAGGTGATCAACCTCATTCCCGGCCTCTTTGCGCTGATCTTTTTCAATACGTTCAATAACTTTCTGGGCGGCGTTTTTATGGCGCTGATGGACCCGTATGGCTTGTCCCTCGTGTCGGTGCAGGCATGGGGAATATTATGGGGGATATTGAGCCTGGGGTTCATCGTAGGCGGACTGGTCGTTTCCCGGAAAGGACTCGGCAAAAAGCCCGTGCGTACCCTGTTCCTGTGTAATATTGTCATGTGGACGATCTGCATCTTCTTCACCATGAAATCCTCCGTTGTATTGCTGGGCGTCGGCCTGTTCATTTATTTGTGCCTGATACCTGTGGTGGAAGCCGCGGAGCAGACCATCATCCAGAAAGTGATCCCTCCCGAGCGGCAGGGCCGCGTATTCGGTTTTGCGCAAAGCATTGAGCAGGCCGCCTCGCCGCTGACAGCTTTCATGATCGGCCCCATCGCGCAGTTCTTCTTTATTCCTTTCATGACCACCGGCAAAGGCGTGGAGCTTTTGGGCAGCTGGTTCGGTACAGGTATCGACCGGGGTATTGCACTGGTGTTCATTGCTACGGGATTGATCGGGTTGATGGTGACCCTCCTGGCCATGCGCTCTTATGCGTACCGGCGGCTGGTGGAAATCTAGGTATTTTGTTGATTTTTCAGTTTCCGCTTTTTTTAGCACAATAAATTAATTAAAATTGACGGTGGACTAAATCCCGGTTTACGGGCATGCCTTTGATGACTGACCATGACTTGCTAAAAAAGCTGAAAGAAGGCGATGAACCGGCCTTCCGGGAACTGTATGCCCGGCACAGCAAGCAGGTACTGGTATTCGCCTACCATCTCACACATTCCGCCATCGACGCGGAAGACATCCTGCAGGAAACTTTTCTAAGGTTATGGACGAACCGGGACCACCTGCCGGAGATCAATCATTTCGGCAATTACATCTTTACCATCGCGCGGAACAAAACGCTGGACCATCTGCGCAAAGTTTCCCTGCAGCGAAAACTGATAGACCAGGTGTGGGCGAACATCTCGGATATTTCCGATGACCTGGAGCTGCAGCTGGACGCCCGCGAAAGCAAAGCCCTCATCAGCGAAGCCCTCGCCCGGCTATCCCCCCAGAAACAAACCATCTTCCACCTCAGCCGGCAACAGGGCCTCAGCCACGAAGAGATCGGGCAGCAGCTGAGCTTGTCCAAAAGCCGGGTGAAAAACCTGCTGGTGGAAACCCTGAAACACATCCGGCTGTACCTCGCACAGCATTCCCTGCTGCTCGCCGTGCTGTTTCAACTGGCCTGCGTAAAATTTTCCTGAAAAATCCCGGTCCTTCCCTTCCCCCCGTACGTCTTTATTATTACAAGCCTTTCCATTATGCCGTATGATCCTTCCAGAATAACGTACCTGTTGCAGCGCTACACCAGTAAAACCTGTACCCGTGAGGAGCTGGAAGAGCTATTCACCTGCATCGCAGAAGCCGGTTCAGACGAAACGCTCCACCGCTTCATGGAAGATGCTTACCACGAGATCCGGCCGGGAGAGGAATTGCCGGAGATCGATTATGAGGCCGTATACAGCGGCATCGTAGGGCAAACTCCTTCAACCAGCGGCACCGGCGATAACGCCGCCGGCTACGACCCCGCTCCTGACAGGAGCCCGCGCCGCCTGTTCCCTTTCCGCTACGCCGCTGCCGCCGCAGTGCTCCTCATACTGGCCGGCCTCCTTTTCTTCTGGCCCAAAAATCAACATCCAACCGTCATCCAGCCACCGCAGCTGGCCGCTAACGACGTAGCCCCCGGCGGCAACAAAGCCGTGCTGACGCTGGCGGACGGCTCCACCGTTACGCTGGACAGCCTGGGCAACCAGGTGATCACCCGCGGCAATACAAGCATTACGCAGCAGCACGGGCAACTCGTATACGGCGACCAGGGAACGGATGCCGCCATGCAATATCATAAGCTGTCCACTCCCCGCGGCGGACAATTCAAACTCACTTTGCCGGACGGCACCCGGGTGTGGCTGAATTCGGCATCCTCCCTCCGGTACCCCACTGCCTTTACCGGCAAACAAAGGGTGGTGGAA
Source organism: Chitinophaga cymbidii (assembly GCF_007992715.1). Classification (GTDB taxonomy): domain Bacteria; phylum Bacteroidota; class Bacteroidia; order Chitinophagales; family Chitinophagaceae; genus Chitinophaga; species Chitinophaga cymbidii. The sequence continues at coordinate 1,284,187 of NZ_BKAU01000001.1, read as the reverse complement.
CTGGAAGGGCAGGGCTATTTTGAAGTAGCGGAGAATGCCAGCCAGCCGTTTAAAGTGATGGTAAACACCATGGAAGTGCGGGTGCTGGGGACGCATTTTGATATAATGGCTTATAAAGATGAAGCCACCGTGAACACCACCCTCGTGAAAGGATCGGTGCAGGTGAAGGAAGGACAGGCGCTGCAGTTGCTGAAACCCGGCCAGCAAGCCCTGATGCATCATCAAAACCATGCCATCACCGTGCAGGAAGCGGATGTGAACAAGATCATCGCCTGGAAGAACGGCCTGTTCGTATTCAATAACATGACGCTGACCGCCATTTTGCGCGAAGTAGCCCGCTGGTATGATGTGGAGATCGTGTATAACACAACGCCCGGCACGGAGCTGTACGGCGGCGGCATTTCCCGGAACCTGAACCTCTCCGCCGTCATGGAGCTGCTGGAAGGCGCCGGGCATAATCATTTTATAATAGAAGGAAGAAAGATAATTGTAACGCCTTAAAGATCGTCAACAACCAAAAACAGAAAACCGGATCCCGACGGCCATCGGAACCCGGTAAAACATCTGGTATCCTGAATAATCACTGTAAGATCAATCAAAGTATTACCAAACACCACAAAAGTATGCAATTCAGTTGTAATGCACCAGCCCGCATCCGGCGCGGGCTGTCAACCAAAATTCCAAGACGTATCATTATGCAGATCAAAGTGACCGCATTCCTCCTTATGATCACGTGCCTGCATGTAAGCGCGGCGGGATATTCCCAGAAGGTGACCCTGTCTGTGAAGAACATGCCCCTGCAAAAGGTCTTTACAGAGGTCATCACGCAAACAGGCGTGTCCATCGTGTATTCTGAAAAGACGCTTTCCGATACCCGCCCCGTTTCCATTAACGTGAGGGATGTATCCATTCAGCAGGTGCTGGAGCTCTGCCTGAAAAATCAGCCGCTGATCTACAGGCTGGAAGGCAACCGCGTTGTGATCAAAAAAGCTTCGGTGAATGAAACGCCTGTACCCATTGCGCAGGAAGACAGCCTCGTCACCGTATCGGGGAAAATCGTGACGGCGGACAATTCCCCGCTGCCCGGCGCCACGGTCGTAATCAAAGGCACTTCCCGCGGCACGCAGACCAATGAGCAGGGCATGTTCCAGCTGAAAGACGTGCCCCCCGGCGCCGTGCTCGTGATCAGCAACATCGGCTTTGCCAGCCAGGAAGTGAGCGTTTCCCGCAGCGGCGGCGCCATCAACATCACGTTGCAGGAAGACACCAAAAGCGTGAACGAAATAGTCGTCGTGGGTTACAGCAACAAAAAGAAAAGCGAATTGACCAGCGCGGTCAGCGTAGTGTCCGCCGAGAAGTTGAAAGACGTGACCACCAACGACGTAGGCTCCATGCTGCAGGGCAAGGTGGCCGGTCTGCAGGTGATCAACAGCTCCGGTGTGCCGGGCAGCGCGGCGGAAATAAGATTGAGAGGCGTTTCCTCCGTGAACGCCTCCCAGACGCCGTTGTATGTGGTAGATGGCATTATCGGCGGCAGCTTCGATCCGAATGATGTGGAAAGCATCAGCGTGCTGAAAGATGCCGGCGCCACCGCCATGTACGGCTCACAGGCCAATGCCGGCGTTATCATCGTTACCACAAAAAGGGGCCGCGGCGGTAAAACGCGCTTTGAAGCCAGGGTCACCACCGGTTTCCGCACGCCGGATTTCGGAAAGATAGACATGATGAACGGCGCCCAGCTGTATGAGCGGCATAAAGAGCTGTACCGCGATTATATTCCCGGCGTAGCGGACAACTCCTACAAAATAGACCTCCTCAAATTCTACAGCGAGCGCCCTAGGGAACTGCGCAACCAGGATTACAACTGGCTCACCAGCATGTTCCGCACCGCGCCCATGCAGAACGTGCACCTCTCCGCCAGCGGCAGCAATGAAAAGAATGAATACTACACCAGCATAACCTATTACAACGAGAAAGGGACTTTCCTCAACACCAATTTCCAGCGCATCAACATACGCGGAAATTCCACACATCACTTCTCCAAAAATGTCAGCGTCACCAACAACATCAACCTCAGCGCCGCCACCGGCAAGAGCTTCAACTATGAAGATGTATTTTATGCGTACCTGAACATGCCCTGGGATAATCCATATGACGCCAGCGGGCAACCCGTGTATGTGGACGGTAACTCCACCGCCAAATGGTGGTCGAGGGACAAGACCAATCCCATCCACACCATCCGCAATTCCAACCATCCGTACAAAAGCTTCTCCGCCAACTACGACCTGAACCTCGATGTCAAAATCACAGACTGGCTTTCCTTCTCCAGCGCCAACCGCGGAGCGGTGAACTATAACAAAGGCACCGACTACTATTCTCCGCTGGTAGCCGGACTGTACCATAACACCGGCTTCCTGAACGAGCTGGGCACGCTGTCATACGGCGTGATCTCCAACGACATGCTGAAATTCAACTTCAGGAAAGGCGATCACTCCATCAACGGCCTCGCCGGCATCGCCATCGAGAACAGCAAAACGGAAGTGGTCGGCGCTTCCGGCAAAGGGCTGCCCATCGGCCTGACGGTGCTGAATGTCGTATCCAACAGCCAGCTGGTGAATGGTTATAACGATCAGGCTATCCTGCAGTCTTTCATCTCACAGGTCAGCTACGGTTACCACGATAAATATTTTCTGACAGGTTCTTATCGTGTGGACGGCTCCACCAATTTCCCGGCAAGCAACCGCTACGGATCATTCCCGGCTATTTCGGCGGCATGGCTGATGAGCAACGAACCCTTCCTGCAGGAACATACGTTCATCGATAACCTGAAGCTCCGCGCCAGCTATGGCGTGACCGGCACGCAGGACATCGGCTCTTCCCGCTACCTGGGCCTCTACGCGCTGAGCAGCCACTACAACGGCGCCACCGCCGCAACGCCTTCGCAGCTGCCAAGCCCTGACCTTACCTGGGAAAGCAAACACCAGCTGAATGCGGGTATAGATATCGGCCTGTTTGAAAGGATCAACCTCACCGTGGACGTATATAATAACGTGACGAAAAACCTGCTGCTGCAGGTATCCCAGCCGCTTTCCATCGGTTTTGAGCAGCGTTGGGAAAATGCCGGCGAGATCATCAACAACGGCGTGGAGATCAGCCTCAGCTCTGTGAATATCAAAACAAGGGATTTTGAGTGGAGCACGGATTTCAACATCAACTTCAACACCAACAAGCTGCAAAAGCTGCCCAGTGATATCACGCGCACGCAGCCTACCTGGAGCATTTCGCAGATCTACCGCAACGGCGGCAACCTGTATGAGTTTTACATGCCCAAATGGCTGGGGGTGGACAAAGAAACCGGCGCGCCGCAATGGGAGGTGATCACGCGGGATGCGGACGGCAAGATCACCGGCCGCGAAGCGACCTCCGATTACGCCAGCGCCACGTACCAGGAAGTAGGATCGGCCCTGCCCAAATTACAGGGCGGCCTTACTTCGCAGTGGAGATACCGGAACTTCGGGCTTAGCGTGAACGCCTATTTCCTCTCCGGCAACAAGGTATTCAGCAACTCCCTGCGGTTCGTGATGAACGACGGCATGGAACCGTATTATAACCAGATCGTACTGCCGAAGGGGTACAGCACATGGACGAAGCCGGGTGACAATGCCACAGAGCCCAGTCCGCAGAACGCCGCCAATGCTACGGAAACGTCTACACGCTACCTGAAAGACGGCAGCTTCTTTGCGATCCGCAACATCGCATTGTCATACAGCCTGCCCAAAACATGGATCAGTGTATTGAAGCTGGATGACGTGACCCTGTCGCTGACGGCGGACAACGTTTACACCTTTACGCGCTTCCTGGGCCAGGACCCCGCCACCACGATTGCCACAGGCAGTTATGTGATGCCCGGCGTGTCCGACTTCAAGTATCCCAACAATCGCCAGTACCTGTTCAATGTTAACATCCGGTTTTAGGAGAAAAATTTTTCAATCATGCGTACAAGATCCATATTCATCATACTTGTTTTACCACTGCTGATGGCGGGCTGCCTGAAGGACATCAATCCCAGCGACTCGCTGAGCACCGGCACGCTGACGGGTTCGGAACAGGGCCTGCAGCAGGCGCTGAACGGCGCGTATGCCCTGTTCAAAGACCATGTGTCGTTCAACGGAACGGTGGACGGCAACAACATGTACCTGCGCCAGTATTTCCAGCTGAGTGATTTCGCGGCGGACGATATCGTATGCGCGCAGACCACCACTGATCCTTTGTACTACAGCTTCTCGCTGGACCATACGGCCACACAGACCAATAGCCGCTACTTCTGGTACATCTCTTACAAGATCATCAACGACGTGAACACCGTGATAGAATCCGCGGAACAGATCGCCAATCCCGATGAAAGCATCCGTCAGCTGATCGGTGAATGTTACTTTCTACGGGCTTTCTGCCACTTCAACCTGGTGCGGCTGTTCGCCCGGCCCTATTCGCAGGACCCTGCGGCGGAGGGCGTTGTGCTGCGCACTTCCAGCAGCGACCCCGCGCAGAAATCACGTTCCAGCGTGCAGGAAGTCTACACTTCTGTTGTATCGGATGCGCTGAAAGGAGCAGAGCTGATGAACCAGCCGCGTGGCGTGCAGTTCGGATCGAAGGAAGCCGCCTGGGCATTGTTGTCCAGGGCTTATTTGTATGAAGAGAAGAACGACAGCGCCATTTTTTATGCCGATAAAGTGATCGGCTCCAACCGTTTCACGCTGGAAACAGCAGCAACCTTCCCGCAGCTTTTCGCCAACGCGATGGCGGGCAAAGAAACCATCTTCTGCATTGCGTTTACCGCGGCGGATGATTACGGCAAAGCCGGCTCTATCGCTTCCATGTTGTATTCCGACGGCAACTCTGGATGGGGCGAGGAATATGCTTCCCAATCCCTCCGCGACACCATGTCCGAACACCCGGAAGACGTACGCTGGTCTTACATCGTACCATTAAAAGACGGTGGCGGCAATCTTCAGAAAAAGAACGGCATCGAAATATATTACATCAGCAAATTTTCTTTCCAGGGCGGCAGTCCCACGCTCAGCTCGCCCATTATGTTCCGCCTCGCGGAAATGTACCTGAACAAGGCCGAAGCGGCTGCGAAGTCCGGCGACGCAGCCACCGCGCTGGATAATGTGGACATGATCCGGCAGAACCGCGGGCTGCAAAGCTCCCTGTACAACCGCCAGGTGCCCGCCGGGAAAACCGCGCTGGACGTTGTGCTGAAGGAAAGAAGGATAGAGCTGGCATTTGAAGGCCATCGTAACTACGATGTATACCGCAACAAGCGCGACATGAACCGGGCTTACTGGGGATATCACCTGCCCGGCCTCAAGGAATCGGATATCAACCTGGCCGCCCGGCCCACGGGCTATCCCAACATGACCGTGAAATGGGATGCGCCCAGGATCATCTATTACATACCGATCGATGAAGTGCAGACGAACAGGCTCTGTGAACAAAATCCTTAATCATTAACGCTGTATTATCATGAAGATCATTAAAAATATATTGCCGTTCCTTCTGCTGACTGCTGCTATGGCAGGCTGCAAAAAGGATGAAGAAACGCCCGGGGCCGATATCTTTTACACGGTCAGCATCGAAGACAAAACCGTCACCTTCAGCAATGAAACCAGCGGCGCCGTGTCTTACAAATGGGATTTCGGGGATGGGGAAACCTCCACGGAAGAAAGCCCCGTACACACCTATCCCGATAAAGGAAAATACGTTCCTACCCTTTACGCCACCACGAAAGACGGCCGCGTGTCCGAAGGCTCCACGGTGATCTATATCGCCAAGACATCGCCGGTGAAGCTGAATGACAATACGCTGGCGGACTGGGACGGTGTGACCCAGTATGAAGTGACTTCCGGCGCGGGCGAAACCTTCTTCAAAAAAGCCAAATTTGATTATGACGCACAGTATGTGTACGTTTACTTTGAAGTAAATGCCGCGCAATCCGCCGGAGCGATCTATGATTTTTACCTCGACACGGATAACAGCGATGCCACCGGCTACATGACGGGAGATTTTCCCGGCGGCGGTTTTGACGTACTGCTCGAAGGCACGGTGATGGACAGCTGGCTGGACGCATTCAACCACAGCGGCGCGCAGAATGCATTTGCCTTCACGCCCACCGGTGCTACGGAATTTTACACCGTCGGCCACCAGGAACAAAGCGGCGGTGTGCTCAAATTCGAGATGCGCCTGTCACGCAGCAAGTTGAAGAACATGGCGAGCACGCTGGCGCTCAAGCTGGGCATCATCGCCACGAAGAGCGACTGGTCCGCTACCCTCGGCCGCATGCCGGATGCGGGGCAGACCCCGATACAGATCAATTTTGAATAAAATATAGGGCGCACCTGTTTCACTACTATAATGACCGAATTAAAACCCAACGGAAGATTACTATCGCTCGATGTAATGCGGGGAATTATTATGCTCTTGCTCGCCGGTGAAAGCTGCCGCGTGTATGAAGCATTGCACGGCCTGCAATGGGGCGGATTATTCAACGGCTTCGTTACACAGTTTTTCCATCATCCCTGGCACGGCCTCCGGTTCTGGGACCTCGTGCAGCCCGCGTTCATGTTCATGGCCGGCACTGCCATGTGCATCGCGGTGCAACGCAAGCGGAGCAAAGGCGTACCGGAGCGCGACAACTTCCGGCACATCGCTGTGCGCAGCTTGAAGCTGTTCCTGCTCGGCACCGGACTGCACTGCGTGTATGCGGGCCGGCTGGTATGGGAGCTTTGGAATGTACTTACGCAATTGTCTTTCACCACGCTCGTAGCTTATTTCCTGATCAACAGATCCTACCGGGCGCAGATCGGTGTAGCCATCGGGATGATCGTACTGAATGATGTGCTGTACCGCACGGTGAACGTTCCGGGATTTGACCAGCCGTTTACGCAGGGCGCGAATTTCGGCGCTTATGTGGATACGCTGCTGATGGGCAAGATCAATTCAGACGGATGGGTGGCGTTCAATTGCGTTCCCACTGCGGCGCACACGATCCTCGGCGTTACCGCCGGCAAGCTGCTGATGAGCGCCCGCACAAATGCTTTCAAAATAAAAGCATTGATAATTGCGGGATTGGTCGCGTTGTTGCTGGGATACGGTGTAGATCTTACGGGCCTGTCGCCCATCATCAAAAGGATCAGTACCGGCGGTTTTGTGCTCGCTTCCCTGGGATGGGTGAGCCTTATCCTCGCCGCGCTGTACTGGTGGATCGATGTGAAGGACCATCAGCGGTACACCTGGATCGCGGTGGTGGTAGGCATGAACTCTATCTTCATTTATATGTTCTTCGAAACAGTTGGCATACAATGGCTGAACGGCGTTGTGGGCATATTTGTGAACGGATTGCTGGGCCTGCTGCATGCGCCGGGTTCCCTGCAGGCTATTGTATCCGCATTCGCGGTACTCGTGCTGGAATGGTATATTTGTTACTGGTTGTACCGGAAAAACATCTTTTTTAAATTATAATCGTTGATGATGAAACGAAGGAAATTTATCAGGGACACGGCAGCGGCGGGCCTCGGGCTTTCGTTGCTGCAAACGCCGGCGAAAATGTTTGCCGCTGAAAAGAAGGCGAAAGTAAGGATCGGACTGATCGGCGTGGGTGCGCGGGGCCTCGGGCACCTCGATCTCTGCCTGCGCCGCGACGATGTTGAGGTAGTAGCCATCGCGGACCCGGATACGGCGTACACGCTTCCTATTGCACGGGAATACATTGCCAAGGCATACGGCGCAACAAAGAAAGTAGCGGAATACACCAACGGCCCCGAAGATTTTCACAATCTCCTGAAGCGCGATGATGTGGATGCCGTGATCATCGCCACGCCCTGGGAATGGCATACCATCCAGGCCGTAGCCGCCATGAAAGCCGGCAAAACGCCCGCGGTGGAAGTATGTGGCGCGGCGGACGTGCAGGAATGCTGGGAGCTGGTGAACACCAGCGAAGCCACCGGCGTTCCGCTGTTCGGTATGGAAAACGTTTGTTACCGCCGTGATGTGATGGCGGTGCTGCATATGGCGCGGCAGGGGCTGTTCGGTGAGCTGATCCACCTGCAGGGCGGCTACCAGCATGACCTCCGCGAAGTGAAATTCAACAATGGCAAACAGTATTACGGCGGTGGCGTGGAATTTGGCGAGAAAGCGCTGTCAGAAGCCCGCTGGCGTACCAATCACTCGGTGCACCGCAACGGCGATCTTTATCCCACGCACGGCCTCGGGCCGGTGGGGAACCTCATCAACCTGAACCGCGGCAACCGCCTGATGACGCTTACATCGATGGCCACCAAATCCCGCGGCCTGCACAAATACATTGTGGACCACGGCGGCGAAGATCATCCGAATGCGAAGGTCGGCTTCAAGCTCGGCGATATCGTCAGCACCCTTATCCAGACCAGCAACGGCGAAACGATCATCCTCTCCCACGATACCAATTCCCCGCGCCCCTATTCCCTGAACTTCCGGGTGCAGGGCACGAACGGCCTGTGGATGGACGATCAGCAATCCATTTACGTGGAAGGCAAAAGCAAGCCGCATACCTGGGAGAAAGCGGACAGCTACCTGGACAAATACGATCATCCCCTCTGGAAGCGCTATTCCAAAGACGCTGCCGGAGCAGGGCATGGCGGAATGGACTGGTACGTGATCAACTCTTTCGTAGAAAGCGTAAAACGCGGCGCGCCCTACGCGCTGGACGTATACGACCTGGCTACCTGGTACGCCATCACACCGCTGAGCGAACAGTCGGTTGCCGAAGGCGGCGCGGTGCAGTATATCCCCGACTTCACACGGGGGCGCTGGCTGAACAGGAAACCGGTGTTCGGTCTGGATGATCAGTATTGACGGAGGGGAATGTCAAGGAGCACGGAAAAATATTCCTGCCCGTCGGTCTTTTTTAGTACCGTGATCTTTTCGCACAGAAATTCATCATACAGCTGAAAATCCTGCAAACGGATCTTTTCAGCATACCGTGAAGGAATATTCCGGGCAATGGTCAGATGGGGCGTTATACTTTTGGAAGTCCTGAACTCACGCGCTATGAACGCATGTATCATACGTACGGGTTCGGGATTTTCTATTTTCAGCACGAGGGATACCTTGCTGCGCCCGTGCATAAACAGCTCCGCGCCGTTCAGCCGCACGGTGAACCGGTATAAATGCGCCAGCGCGCGGCGGAGTTTGAGAAGGACCAGGTCGTCGTTTTCCGGTACGAGCATTCTGTACAGCGAGATGTGCGCAATGGAACGGAGGTTCTCATCGCCGGCCGGCACCGTTTTGTTCAGCGATCTTTTCTTTGCGGCGACTTTTGCAATGATCTTTTGCGGCGGGGATATGAGTATGAAGTAGTCGCACCGGCTGCGCGCAGCCGGTATGGCATCCGTTCCGAACAAGGATAATTGTGCCGTACTCATCTCCTTAAATATCGTTCATTTTCCCGGGAGATGCGCACTGATGGCGCAAAGTACCCTGAGATTGTCATTTTTACGCCGCTTTTGTTTTAACAGATGGGGGTAAGTTTGGATCATGAAAAACAGTGTTTATCCAGCTACAACGATCCTCCCGCCGCGCTTGCCCAATCCGGCTGTGCGGGCATTGCATCATGCCGGATACAAACGGCTTGACCAGCTGACGAAAGTGACCGAGGCGGAAATAGCCGTACTGCACGGCATTGGTCCCGGTACGATCATACAGCTGCGGGAAGCGCTGGCGGAGCGGGGATTGCGGTTTGCGTCCGGGGTCAGCCATTAGCACCAGGTTATTTTTCAGAAAAACCAGCGTAAATTTCAGGAAAATATCCAGATGAGCAACCCAGCAATAAGAGCCATTATCACCGGTACTACAGGCATGGTGGGCGAAGGCGTACTGCATGAATGCCTGCGGCATCCACAGGTGGAAGCCGTGCTGATCATCAACCGGAAACCGCTCGGCATCACCCATCCCAAATTAAAAGAGATCATTCACCCCGATTTTTACGATATCTCCGCCATAGCACCGCAGCTCGCCGGTTATAATGCGTGCTTTTTCTGTTTGGGGGTTTCTTCTGTAGGTATGAAAGAAGCGGATTATTTCAAGGTGACTTATACGCTGACGATGCACGTAGCCAGTACTTTAAGCCGGCTGAACCCGGATATGACCTTCTGTTATATTTCCGGGGCGGGAACGGACAGCAGCGAGAAAGGAAGAAGCATGTGGGCCAGGGTGAAAGGGAAAACAGAAAATGACCTGATGAAGCTGCCGTTCCGGGACGTATACGCCTTCAGGCCCGGATTCATCAAGCCTATCAAAGGTTTGTCCAACACCCACAAATTTTACAACTACATTACCTGGCTGTTTCCCGCGGGAAGGGCTTTATATCCCAACGGCTTCTGTACGCTGGAAGAACTGGGCCAGGCCATGATCTCGGTGGTGTTCAATCCATACGATAAAAAGGTGGTGGATGGAAAGGGGATCATTGAGCTGGCAAGGATCGATGCCTGATGCGGCTATGCCAGCTTGTTATACTTGTTCCGGTATTCGATCGGCGTGAGGCCGGTTACTTTTTTGAATGCGATGCGGAATGATTTTGTATCCGTATAACCCACGTCGTACATCACTTCATTGATATTTTTCCGGCTGCTTTCAAAGCTGCGCTTCGCTACTTCCACTTTTACGCGGTGGATGTACTCCATGACGGAGTTGTTGGTGGCTGTTTTGAACCGCCGCTCAAAGCTTCTGCGGCCTACGTTGAATTTATCCGCCAGCATGTCGATGGTAAATCTTTCATCGATGTTATTCTCGATCAGGTGCTGCGCTTTGATGACCACATCGTCCTTATGGGATTTCTGGCCTTTGAAGATCGCGAAAGGCGCCTGCGTGCTGCGGTCGATGTCCACCGCAAAATATTTGGCGGCCAGGATGGCCGTGCCTCTGTCCGAATACTTCTCGATCAGGTGCAGCAGCAGGTTCCAGAAGGAGTTGGCGCCCCCGCTGGAATAGATGCCGTTCTCTTCGGTCACGATGCTGCCGTCCACCACATTCACTTCCGGGAACATTTCCCTGAATTCATTGATGAACCCCCAGTGCGTGGAGCACTTTTTATCGTTCACCAGTCCCGTTGGCGCCAGCAAAAACGCGCCCAGGCAGCAGGAAGCGATTTCCGCTCCTTTGTTATACTGATCCACGATCCAGGGGAAGATATTTTTATTTTCGGCGATACCTTCCGCAAGATCGCCATATAGTGGCGGGATAATGATAAGGTCTGTTTTTTCGACATCCTTCAGGAGTTTGTCCGTCTGCACGAAGAACATGCCGTCCTTCAGCTGCATTTTTTCTTTTTCTCCTACCAGCTGCACATCGAACAGCGGGTCCTTGCCCTCATCTTCCAGGAATTTGTTAACAACCGTAAGCATGTGGCGCGAGCAGGATATAACGGACATTGCCGCGCTTTCCGGAACAAGAATGGATACGTTCTTCATTAGTTCATATTTATTTTCTATGGGCCTGATGGAATGTTATTTCATCAGGCCCATGTTTATTTTCTACGGGTCTGATGGAGCCGTTGATGCCGGCTTCATACTGTAAATATAATAAAAAGGGCTGTCGTAAAACACCCTGTAAATGTCGTATCTGCACAGCAGCGGGAAGCCGTATCAGGGGTAAGTTTGCAGTATCAAATGTCGCTGCGAACGCTTTTGCCGGCATCGTTCTTTTTAAGTACCTGAACATGAAGCAAATCTGTGTATACCTGACCTTTAATGGAAATTGCCGCGAAGCGATGCATTTTTACCGGGACTGCCTGGGCGGTGAGCTGAGCTTTCAGACGATCGGGGAATCGTTTTTATTTGAAGATGATATGCCGGTGACGATGAAGAATATCGTGCTGCATGCAACGTTGAAGAAGGATAATTTCACGATCATGGCGACCGACATCGTGGGCGAAGAGGGGCTGGTCAAGGGAAATGCGGTGTCGCTGATGCTGCATTGCGCCAGCGAAAGGGAAGCCCGCGACCGCTATGTGAAGCTGTCGCGGGGCGGGCGGCAGGTGCAGCCGCTGCAGCTCAATTTCTGGGGGGCGCTGTTCGGCTACCTGACGGACAGGTTCGGGAATCACTGGGTGCTGAACTATCAGTCCTTCAAATCTTTGTAAAGCCCGCGTTCCAGCGTGATGTTGAGCCTTTTCAGCATGGCGGGCATGTCGAATCCCTGCTCCCGGTAAAAGTCCTGCACCGCTTTTTTCGCGCTGTCTACCGCTTCGGCGCTGATCCAGTGCGCTACGGTAACGATGACCGTGTTTCCCTGGCCGTCCGCCTGCTCATAGGCGGCATCTTCCATAAAACCCGGCAGGGTGCGGATGAAACCGCGGTTGATGCGCATTCTTTCATAAAATTCTTTCCGGGCGCCGGCGGGTACAATGAACTTGTCGATGAAGCTCACCTTGTTGGCCGGCGGGTTGCCGGGCTGGGGGAGCACGCCCAGTTGCTGCAGGAACCCCAGGCGGTCGGTGTGCACCTCCGTGGCGGTGATCCTGCCGTTCCTGAATGCGTAAATGCCGATGCCGGTGTTGGAGACGGTTTTCCCGGTGGGGCGGATATCCCGGAACTGCCCGGTTTGCGTGCCCTGTATCGTCCATTTAACAACTACTTTGTCGCCTTCGCCGATCAGTTCTTCAATTTTCCATTGCGCGTCCGGGAGGGCTTTTATCAGCTCGGCAACGGGCGCTTCAAAGCCGGCGGGGCCTTTTAGTCCCTTGGGGCCGGTGTAATCTTCCGATATGAATTGGGAGAGTAAGATGAAGTTCCTTTTGTTGAGGGCTTCTTCGTAGAGCCTGCGTACGGTTTCCCTGTTATCGCCGGTCTGTGCCGCTGTTACGCCGGGCATGAGGAGCATTGCCATGATCAGTGGTTTCATGTGTTTTTTTTACAAAATTACCGGCGTTGGGGGGCGGAGAATTGTAAAAAATCATTGATCCCGGGGATCATGCCTGAACGGATCAATTTACCAGAACCGCTGTTCCCGGAAGAAATCCCCCGGCGTTTGCCCGGTGAACAGCCGGAAGTCACGGATAAAATGGGACTGATCGAAATATCCTGCTTCATAGGATGCTTCCGTCAGGGAGGGATACGAAGTATGTTTGCGGATGAGGTTTCTCAAACGAACGATGGAGGCGTATTGCTTGGGCGTGGCACCTACACGCGCCCGGAAGCGTTTTTCAAAAGCGTCCTGGCTGATGTACAGGGAAGCGCTCAGGTCCCTGATCCGCAGGAGCCCGCTGTGCTGGCGGATGCGCTGAACGGCGGTGTCGATCAGCAGATCTTCCCTGCGGGCGATGCTTTTTTTAAACAGGAACGATTCGATGATCCGGATTCTTTGCGGATGGCCGGGGGCTTCCGCCAGGCGCTCCAGTATTTCAGCCACGTCAGATGCCGGGAACAGGTTTTCGGAAGTGATGCTTTGTTCGAATAATTCATGCGCCGGCATCCTGGTAAAAGCGCTGATCCCTCCTTCGCGCAGGATCACCAGCAGGTTGGCCGTGTCTCCGTCGTAGTGGAACGCACGGCCGGACCTTCTTAAACCGGATACAACGCCGGCCGGCAGCATGCCGCTGCTTTCCCCCGGCTGTATGCCGCCCTTGTAGCGGAAAGACATGACGAGGGAAGTGTCAGGGATTGTTTTGCTGGAGGTTTCATGGTCACTTTCAATGATCATGTACTCCCTGACGAAGGGCGTCAATGCAGCGGACGGCGTGAATTTTTCAATTTTCATGATGGCTGTTAAAATTAACGAAATTATTGAGGCGCCGGGGTAACAAAAAACCTTACCGTTGCTGGTAAGGTTAATATTTTGTGGGGTTGTATTCATGGGTCTATCTGGCGGCGAGTAGTTCAGTGTTTTCCAGGGGAATCCACTTGTTTACCTGGTCCATCTTTTTTTCAATTACGTCGAGTTTGCTGTCAACAATGTTGAATCTGTTGTCGACCGTTGTTTCGAGTATTGAAAGCCGCTGGTCGAGAGAAAAGACCTTTGTTTCCAGGGAACTCACTCTTGCATCCAGATCGTTCACCTTCGCATCCAATGCTGTCACTTTTGCATCCAGCGCGATCACCTTTGTATCCAAAGCCATCACCTTTGCATCCAGATCGTTCACCTTCGCATCCAAAGCCGTCACCTTTACATCTAAAGCAATCACCGTCGCATTTAAGGACGTCATATTTGATTCCAAAGATGTCATTCTCGATTCTAAAGAAGTCATCCGCGAGTCCAGAGATCTTGTATAACCAAGTATCTCCTGTAAAATTTGTGCTTCTACCATAAAAAAAAGTTTAAAATTTCACGAAGGTATTTTTTCCGCTAAACGCCACCAAAACAAAATGACGAAATGCGCACGTCAATAAATCCATCGAAATAAAATAGTACATTAGTTTACCTAAATCTTTACCTATGGAATCAAATGAACATCTTCTATCCAATGAAGTGAATCTCGAAATGGCCGCGAAGTGGTCCAATACTTATGTGATCGATGAGAAGAAATCAATTTTGCAGGTGGAAGAATAGATCAATGCCCTTCAAATGATCATTTTTTCTCCACCACCAGATATACAACAGACATCGCAGGCAACGTAACCTTCACACCGTTTTTGGTGCCAGCGCCATATGCCTTCAGGGTCGCGTAGTTATCAGGCCCGCCGGCAATGCCGGAAGGGCCCGCTCCGTTCACGTACGCCTTTCTTGAGAATCCCGTATTGCCTTCTCCGCCTGTTATGGTATACCAGTAAAAGCGGGAGCCGGGGAGGAAATTTTTAAAATCGACACGGATATGTTTTGCGGTAACGGTGCCGTTCACCAATGTAAGCGACACCTCACCGGAACTGAATGTAGACGCATAGGCATGAATGTTGGCATTGCTGCCCGTAGCGGATGCGGGAATTGCCCTGTCGCCCAGGAATTTCCCGAAGAAGTAGCGATAGTAGAAGGCGGGTCTTGGCGACCATTTCGTTTCACCGGAAGCAGTTTCGCCCTGGCTGAAGAGGCCGTGATCGTTGCCGTTGTCCCATGCATTGGCAAGGTCCCAGCGGCTGGCCATGCCAAAGCCGTTCTTTATCAGTTCGCCGGATACCATTACCGCATGCATGCCGGCCACCTGCGAAACCATTTGCTGGGCGCCGGTTGCGAAGATATTCCATTCGGTCAGCGCCAGGGGTTTCATATCCGTTCCCGCGGCTGTCATGGACGCCACGAGGTGATCCCGCATGGCTTTGGTCACCGTTTTTGCCGACGCGAGTATTTCCGGTGGATTGGAATTGGTGTTGAACGGTGTGTAATAGCTGTGCACAATAAAAAAATCGGCGGTTTCCCCTGTTTGTTTCAGCACACCGCTATTCCATCCTTTGTCTGTTGCGGTGGCCCAGTAAACGGGTTCGTGCTCCAGCAGCTGTGCTCCGATGTAGATCGTTTTTCCGTTTTCAGCGGCGGCCTTGCGCATGGAATCCGCAAATACCGAAAAATGCCTGCCGTAGAGGTCGCCGGTGATGATCTGCGGCTGGCCGTCCTTATTATTGGCCATGTCTATCCGGTAGCCTGCCTGCCAGGTGCCGTTGCTTTCATTGCCTATTTCCCAGTAGCGAGTGCGTCCTTTGTCATACCGCACCCAGTCGGCCGCCAGGTGAGCCGCCGCCGCTACAGGATCTTTTCCGGTGCCATAGCGCGCATAGCCGTAGTTCACAGTGATCATGCCTTCGTTGCCGGTTTGCTGCAGCATCTTGTAATAGTTGTCCAGCGAGAGCGTCCAGGCAGCGGTATTGCCGCCATACCAGTAACCGGCGGATGTTGTATTACCCGCGGCATCGGTGAGCATGGGCGGCGCATCCGCTGGAGGCTGGTCCGGCAGCGCGTTCCAGAAAAAAACGCTGCTGAGGTTGCCGCCGGGATAACGGATGATCCGGGGATGCAGTGCGCTGATATGCGAGAGCAGTACCGGTTCCGTGACCATTTGCGTCTGGTACAGGTTGCTGTTATCACCAAAGAGGCAGGGAGATATTTTCGAGATCACCGTTGACGCATCCACGATGATGGTATCTGTCACGGCTGAGGGCACCGCAGCTTCCACGAATGCGGGAGCCGTGAAACTTTTCGGCTCCCAGGCATCCATGAAAAAACCGATGGAAGCTGCCAGGGGTGGGTCTTCCGGCGTTAAGACCGTTTTTGTGGTATCCTCACCGTTGTTATTTCCCGTCCCATTACCGGAACCATTTTTCTTACAGGCCAGGACAACTATTGCGAGGCCGAACAGCCACATCCCCGGCAACTTTCCAATCAGTGCGCTCCTCATTATTGCTATCGTATTTTAATGATCCGGAAATTATCGAAGGCGGCGTTGAACACCTCCACTGGTGCGTCTTCCGTCACAAAGCGGTAGCCAAAGGCCACTACGCCGCCCGGTTTCAGCAGGTCGCCCATCACCATCGCGCCCGCGCCTGTACCTTCCACGTTGTCCGCCATGGTTTTGAATTCCGACAACGGGATGGTAACCGTCCGCCATCTGTTTTCCGTGTGGAATTCCTGGTTGGGGGCGGTTTCCCAGGGCTTGAAGCGGTAGGCGTAGCTTTCGCCAAACCGCAATACGTTTACGCCGGCGGTCCAGGGTTCCTTGGTGTTGATCTCGAACTTCAGCGCATAGTTGGAAGCCTGCTGCGTCATGATCGCGGCGGTGAACATGGGCACATCATTGAAGTTGCCGGAGCGGTTGCCGATCCACCAGCCACCGTCGTTCGCGCCCACACCACCGAAGACGTTCTGCAGGTAAGCACCCCTGGTACCCGGGAACAGGGCCGGATCGCTGGTGCGGTTCGCGCCCCACCACGCCCAGTTGAATACAGGGTTTTCGCCGGGCTCGCCGTTGTCCGTGAGATTGCTGATAACGTCTCCGCTCTGGTGATCGTTCAGCGGGCCGTCAGACATGGTGGTGCCATATCCCGCGATGATCACGATCCTTCCCGTATCAGTTCCGAGGTCGGGCATCACCATGCCAAGCCAGCTGCCATCGGCATCTCCCATCAGCTCCGTTATTTCCCTTCCGCCGGGGAAGATTACTTTTTCTATCAACCACAAGCTGGAACCGAAAATAAAAAGCGTATCGCCCGGCAAAGCATTTTCATTGGAAATGGCCAAGATGGAAGGCGGCGGTATGTCCACTACAAAATCGTACGTAGCCTCGCCATGGCTGGTCACGATGCGAATCTTGTTGGGCACATCCGGATTAGTGGCTTCCGTCGGAGCATTGTCCGGTATGGTCATGATGAGGCTGGTGGTTGTATTGTAGGTCTGGTTGAAGTATGATTCCATATCGTTGAAATATACTTTTACGATCCCTCCCAGATTCTCTCCGCGTATCAGTACCAGCGTGCCCGGCAAGGCTTTTACGAAGGTGCTGTCGCGGCTTTCGGCATCCAGCAGGCTCACGGCCGTGATCATGGGAGGACCGCCCACGCCGTTATCTTTTTTGCAGGCGTTGATGAGGAACAGGCCGCAGGCTATAAGGCATAGGAGCAGTAGCCTTGATCTTTTGGCAGCAGTGAAATGATATCGTGTCATAACGTTGATGATTATATGTTGAGTAATACTGCTTCTTTAGAATTCGTATGGTACCGGTGGTTTGCGGAGATTGGGCGCGGCGGACATTTCCGCGGCCGGATAAGGCAGATGGAAATTACTTTCCGTTACCGGGTAGTAGATCTCCTCTTCAGAAGTAACCGTCCATGACGTAGCGTTCGTAGCTGCATTGGGAACGATCCTGTAAGTGCCGCGGTCCTGGTCGTTCAGCATGTCAAGCGCTTTCGCCGGATTATAATAATGCAGGCGTACGATATCATACCATGCCTGTCCTTCCATCGCCAGTTCCAGCCGCCGTTCAACAAAAATATCATCCCAGGTGATGGCGTTCTTTGCGGGCAGGCCGGCTCTTGTCCGCACCGCGTTATAGCATTGCAGCGCCAGTGCGTCGGAAGTGGTAGCGGCATTGCCGAGCACGGCCTCCGCATAGATGAGGTATAATTCCGCCAGGCGCAACATATAGGTATTTATTTCTGTATGCTGTTTCGTGACTTTGCCATCATTGTCTTCCGGACGGCCTACTACATATTTTTTTACCCATGCGCGGGTGTTATATCGTTCCTGTCCCACCCAGTTCCAGGGCACCTGCAGTTCCTGTATGATCTTTCTGCCGGGATTGTCGGGATCGTCCACGGACTGATGTATGTATGAATAATGTTCTCCCGGGAACATGAAAGTGGCTTTCCGCCGTTTATCGGCCGCTGCGTACAGCTTCAGTATATCGAGCGAAGCGCCGAGGTCGCCGCCCCATCCGTCATCAAAGCCTGTAATCTCGCTGCCATACGCCAGGAACGCCTGCACGCTGTTTTGTGTTCCCCAGTCGCCGTCATACTTCCATTGCAGGGCAAAGAGGCTTTCGGAATTATTGTTATTCTTTGTCAGGAAGAGGTCTTCATAATTGCTCATCAACACCGCCCCGCTTTTTGCTATCGCGTCTTTCGCGTACCATGCGGCGCTGTCCAGGTCCTGCTGCTTACGGGTGCCGGTGACGCCAACGCCCGCGCGGGTGAGGAACATTTTAGCGAGCATGCCTTCCGCCGCCCATTTCGTCAACCGTCCCTTTTGCATGGGGGTAGCAGGCAGGTTTTGCGCGGCAAAACGGAAATCGCGGATGATGAATTCCCATACAGATTCCACGGTGTTCCGGGTAATGGAGGTATCTGTCAGCAGTACATTATTATCCACGATCACCGGCACAGGTCCCCAGTTCTGCACGAGGTAAGCATATGCCAGCCCGCGCATGAACCGCCCTTCGGCGATGCCCGCCATCTTCACGTTATCCGGCACTTCCGGCGAGGTGTACTTCGTGAGATTGCCAATGGCCATGTTCGATTGCGCCACCACATTGAAGAACGATGTCCATGAACTGTACACTTCACCGGTAACGTCTGTGGTTTGCATTTTGATGTTTTCCAGCTGGTAGGAGTTGGACATCAGATTGCCTCCTCTCGCGTCGCCGATGCCGTGCGATGCTTTGTCGTTATACGCAAACCAGACGATGTTATACAAAGGCGCGGTAGCGGCCAGCACCTGTTCGGAGGTGCTGTAAAAGTTCACATCCACGATGGCGTCTTCCGGCGGCCTGTTCAGGAAATCTTTGCTGCAGCCTGTTGCCGTAAGCACAAACATCAAGGCAGCTATATGGATATTTTTTTTCATTTTGATGGGATTTTGTTGTTAGAAATCAACCGTGATGCCGGCGGAGTAAAGCCTTGTAAGCGGGTAGCGGCCGGCGTCCACGCCGATGAACTGGCTGTTCAGCTGCACTTCCTTTCCGAGGTAAGCGCCCACTTCCGGATCGTATCCTTTATACTTTGTAAAAGTGGCGAGGTTCTGCACGCTGGCGGAAAGCCGGATGCTTTTGATCACGTTCTGCTGCCTGATCCACGAAGCCGGGATGTTGTAACCCAGCTGCACGTTCTTGATCCGGATATAGGAACCATCTTCCACAAAGAAATTGGTAAAGCGGTTGCCATTGCCGTTCACGTCCGTAGCAACGATCCGGGGAACGGTAGTGCCGGGATTGAGCAGGGTGGCCTTGCCGGCATCCGTTGACACGCGGGCGTAGTCGAATGTTTCCCTGAACAGGTTCCTGCCGAGCGTGATGTTGTTGGGGTTCGTATTATCGTAACGGAGATAGTTATAGATATCATTCCCCTGCGCGGCGGTTACCAGTATGCTCAGGTCAAACCCCCGGAACGAAAAAGTATTGGTAAGGCCGAACGTCAGCTTGGGCCAGGGATTGCCGATAAAGGTCTGGTCCCGCGAATCGATGAGGGAGTCACCATTCAGGTCTTTATACTTTATATCGCCCACCCATACGCCACCGTTCTCCTGTACCGGCAACCGGCTGCCGTCTGACTGCGTGGGGATGGCGCTGTTGTTGATCTCTTCAACGGAAGCAAAGACCCCTTCCGCCACATACCCGTAAAACAGCCAGGGCGCCTGCCCCACCACGGAGCGGGCGGCGAAGTTGTTCATGTACCAGGCTGTCCTTGCGAGGAAAGCGGCATCGGAGTAAAAGCGGGTGATCTTTGTTTTGAAGGAGGAGATGTTGAAATTGGTCCGCCAGGTGAAGCCGCTTTCGTTATCGATGTTCACGGTGTTGACGGTGATGCCGAACCCTTTGTTCTGCAGCGCGCCGATATTCACGATGGGTGGATTGATGCCCCCTTCTCCCTGTGTGCCCATGTAAGCAGGCAGTGGGTTCGGCATCAGGAGGTTATCCGTTTTCTTTATGTAGTAATCGGCTTCTATCTGTATGCGGTCGCGGAACAGGCTGATGTTCATGCCGATGTTCTTTGTTTCGGTGGATTCCCATTTGAGCCCCGCGTTCCCGTATTGCCCGGTGCGGAAGCCGGCGCCCCAGGGCGTGGTCACGGAGTTCAGCGCGGAATATTGCGCGCCGCCGCTGCCGTTGTTGCCCGTGGTGCCGAATTCCCCGCGGACCTTCAGGTCGCTGATGAAGCTGACCCCTTTCATGAACGGTTCTTCAGATACCCGCCACGCCACGGATACGGAAGGGAAGTAACCCCATTTGTTTTCCGGCCCGAAGTTGGAGGAGCCGTCCGCCCTGCCGGCCAGTTGCAGGATGTATTTGTTGTCGTAAGTATAGTTCACGCGGCCGAGGTAAGATTCCAGCGCGCCCGATCCCTTACCGCTGCCCAGTGTTTGTCCCAGCGCGTCGCCGAGGTTCAGGGAGGGAATGTCGTTGCTGGCGAAGCCTGTTCTCTGGGCGGAGAAGCTCTGGTAGTTCCACGCCTGCGCTTCATGGCTCAGCATCACGCCGATGCTGTGTTTGCCGATGTTCGTATTGTATTGCAGCAGCTCATTCAGGTTCCAGTAGAAGTTGCGGCTGTTGTTCACGCTCAGGCTGGCTTTTTCATTGGAGTTGTAGCCGAGCCGGTAGGTGGGGGTGAACTTGCTGCCGTCCGCATATTCAAAGTTGCCGTTGAAGCTGGTGCGGAATGTTAGTCCTTTGAGGATGTTGATGTCCGCGGAGAGCCCGCCCAGCCCGCCGGTCTTTTTATAGTCGTTGCTGACAAGATGGGCGATGGCAACGGGGTTCAGCGGGGAGAACTTCGCGTTGCTGCCGAATTCGTTTTCCGTGGCGCCGCCCCAGGTGCCGTCAGGGTTTTTTACGGCGACGTTGGGCGCGAGGTTGACGGCGTTTCTGATCACGTCTTCACTGGTGGATGCCAGCTTTTCTTTTGTCTGGTAGAAGTTCAGGGAAGCGCTCAGCTTCAGCCAGTTGAATGCCTGGTTGTCCAGGTTCAGGCGGAAGGAATAGCGGTTGAAGTCAGATCCGATGGCTACGCCTTCCTGGCTGAGGTATTCGCCGGACATATAATACGAGGTATTGCCCGCGCCGCCGCTTACCGTAAGCTGGTGTTTTTGCAGGGGCGCTGTTTTGAACAGGGCGTCCTGCCAGTTGGTGCCGTCACTGAGCAGGGAGGGGTCCTGGAATTCCGGTGTGGGCGTGCGGCCCAATAATGCGTCTATCTCGTTTTTCATCTGCGCGAACTGCGGCAGGGTCATGGTGGGCAGCACATCGGGCTTGTCCTGCAGGGATTGCAGGAAGCTGTAGCTGATCTTCATTTTCCCGGCTTTGCCGCGTTTGGTGGTAACGAGCACTACGCCGTTGGTAGCGCGTGATCCGTAGACCGCTGTGGCGGAGGGGCCTTGCAGGATGTCGATGGATTCGATGTCTGAGGGGTTGATGCCCGCCAGCGGGTTCACGGAGCTGGTGTTGCCGTAGGAAACCGTTGCCGGTTGCATTTGCACACCGTCAATAACATACAGCGGCTCGTTCGTTCCGCTTAAAGAATTAATGCCCCGGATGTTCACGGAGATGCCTCCGCCCGGCTGGCCGGAGTTCTGCGTAACGTACACACCGGCCGCGCGGCCCTGTATGGCCTGGTCTATGGTGGTGTTGATAGTTCTGTTGATGTCCGCGGAGCTGATGGAAACCTGGGCGCTGCTCTGGTCTGTCTTTTTCATTTTACCGTAACCGACCACTACGAGGTCGTTGAGGGTGCGGTAGTCGTCATCAAGACTAACATTGATCACGACGGATGTGCCAACTTTCAGCTCTTTGGGGGCAAATCCAAGGGAAGAGATCCTGATCACCTGTCCCGGTTCGGCGGCGATGGAAAACCGGCCCTGCGCGTCACTGGCGGTAGCCGTAGTAGTCCCTTTGATCAGGATGGAGGCGCCGGGAATGGGGCCGCCCGTGGCCTGGGCGGTAATGGTGCCGGAAACTTTGCGCCCGCTGCTGCCGGGGCTTTGTGCAAGAACAGGCATCGTCCATGACAGGGCAGCGATCATGACCCATACCACAAGGGATGAGTGCCCTGCAATAGTGTTTTTTTTCATACGTAGAAGATTAAAATTTACTCGGAATGTTCATTGTTCACCGATCCTGGTTGACCTTTTCAATACATAGATGAATGGGTACAAGGCATGTTCATAACGTCCGGATAAAATTACCGGTATCGGACGGGAAGGAGGTGAGCAGGATGTTTATTATCCGGGACGATATGTTGCGGGAGGGGTACCGGATGTTAATTTGGGGGGTATCTCCGGTTGCCTGCGGTCAGGAACTTAATTTCCGGCGCTGCTCCGCCACGTAGGCGGACGGCAGCATGTCGAACGCTATCTTGAAGTACCGCGCGAAGTATTTGGGATTATTGAAGCCTACTTCATAAGCCACCTCCGTGATGTTCATTTCGGTAGTGGACAGCAGCTCGGCCGCACGGCGGAGCCGCAGTGAACGGATCAGCTCAGTGGGCGGCTGGCCGGTCAGGGAAAAAATACGTTTGTATACAGACACCCGGTTCATGCACAGCGCACGGCTTAGCTCCGTTACGGAGAACTCGGCGTTGGACATGTTCTCTTCCACTATCTGCAGCACTTTCCGCATGAAGGTCTCGTCCGGGGAAGGCGCGGGGGCTTCGTTGTCTGTTTTCAGGGAACTGACGATCACGTGCTTTACCGCGGTCTGCTGCGCGAGGATATTACGGAGCCTGGACAGCATGATCTCGAAGTTCACCGGTTTGATCATATAATCCACCGCGCCCATCTCCAGCCCTTTCAGCTGCTCCTCTTCCTCCACCATGGCCGTCAGCAGGATGACCGGTATCTGGCGGGTGCGGGGATCGCCTTTGATCTTCCGGCAAAGCTCCATGCCGTCCATGACCGGCATGTTCACATCGCTGACCACCAGGTCTGGGTGGGCGGACAGGGTTTTCTGCCATCCGGCCCCGCCGTCCGTTGCTTCTATAATATTATAAAAAGCCTTGAGGTTGTCTTTCAGGTAAAACAGGAAGTCTTCATTGTCTTCCACCAGCAGCACGGTTTGTTTCTTTTTTCCTTTGGTGTCCGCGGGCCGGGATGGCGGGTCTGCCTTTTGGCCGGGAGGGTTATCCTTCCGGGGTACGATGCCTTCCAGCAATTCACAGGGCAACCGCAGGGTAAAGCAGCTGCCTTTATCCACTTCGCTCGTTACCGAAATAGTGCCATTGGCCAGCTTCACGAATTCCCGTGTAATGGCCAGCCCGATGCCGCTGCCCTGGCTCACCAGCGCCCCCGGCACCTCGTTCTGGAAGAACCGCTCAAAGATCTTCGCCTGCCGTTCCTCCGGTATGCCAATGCCACTGTCTTTTACCCTGATCTCCAGCCAGGTCTGGTCTTCCTGTTCCGAAATGTCCACGCTCACATCCACCGAACCGCCTTCCGGCGTGAACTTAAAGGCATTGGACAGCAGGTTGAATAAGATACGTTCCATTTTGCCATGATCGAACATCGTGTACAGATGTTCGCGGGTGGTATGATAAGAAAAGGAAATGCTTTTTCTTTCCGCCAGGTCTGTGAATGATTGCACCACTTCCTTTACAAAGCCGGCTACATCTCCCGGTGTGGGCGTGCTTTTCAGCTCCCGCATTTCCATCTTCCTGAAATCCATCAGCTGGTTCACAAGGTTCAGCAGTCTTCTTGCATTGCGGTGGATCAGCTGGAACTTGTGCTTCTCGTCCGCCGGTTTCCCGTTCCTGATCAGCTCGTTCGCCGAGGTGAGTATCAGCGACACCGGCGTTCTCAGCTCATGGCTCACATTGGTGAAGAGCCGGATCTTCATCATGTCCAGCTCATGCAGGCGATGCGCTTCCGCGCGTTCATGCTCCAGTGCAAAACGCCGGCGTGCACGGCGGATGACCGCCTTTCTCGCGAGGAACAGGATGAGCGCCGCCAGCAGTACATATGTCGCGTAGGCCAAAGGTGTTTTCCAGAAAGGGGGCAGTATCCGGATGTTGAGGGAAATGCCTTCATCGTTCCAGATGCCGTCCTCATTCGCGGCTTTGACGTGCAGCGTATAGTCGCCGGGGTTAATATTGGTATAGGTGAGCCGCCGTGTTTTGCCGTCTATGGTGGACCATTCCTTGTTAAAACCTTCGAGCATGTAGGCATACCGGTTCTTGTCGGTATTGACGTAGTTCAGCGCCGCGAAATCTATCGAGAAATCATTTTCATTATGCCGCAGTACAATTTCTTTGATCGTTGAAAGCGATTGGGGTAGTATCACCCGATGATGCAACTCTTCATGCACGGCTACCTTCCTGTTGAATATCTGCAGGTCTGTAAAAACGATGGAAGGTTTGTGATGATTTTGGGGGATAGTGGAAGGATCGAAGATATTGAAGCCCTCTGTGCCGCCGAACACCAGTTCCCCGGAGCGCAGCTTCAACGCGGCATTTACATTGAACGCCCGCCCCTGCAAGCCATCCGCGTCATCATAACTCCGGCAGCGGATGCCGATCCCGTCCGCATCCTGCAACACGGTGATCTTGCCAAGACCGTTGGAGGTGCTTACCCAGATATGCCCTTCGTTATCTTCCAGCATGCTGATGATATTATTGTCCGGCAGGCCGTCTTCCACCCGGAAGGATTTGAACGTGCGGGTGGTTGGATCGAATACGTTCAGCCCCGCCCGGGTGCCGGCCCACATGTTGTTGTTCCGGTCGCAGAGCAGGATGTTTACGTTGTCGTTGCTCAGCTGATGGGTGGCGCTCAGGTAATGCAAAAAAATCCCTTTGGCTTTGTCCAGCACATCAATGCCGTATGAAGTCCCGATCCACAGATCGCCATTTTTATCCTCCGCGAAAGAGGTGATAAAATTCGAATGAACGGAATTGGGCAGGTCAGCATTATTGTGATAAAATATCCCGTTGCTGCGGTCAAACCTGTCCAGCCCCCCGCCCAATGTGCCCACCCAGAAATTATTCCGCTGATCTTCGTACATCCGCCACACGCTTTTGCCCGCCAGGCTGTTAGGGTCTGTGTGCTTATGCCGGAAGTGCGTGAACTTTCCGTTGGCGTAATGGTCCATGCCGCCGAAATAATACCCGATCCACAGGTTGTCCCGCCGGTCCATGTACAGGCTCACTATTACATCGTTGCTGATGCTGTTGTCATCGGAAGGATTGTGCCGGTAGCGTGAAAAGCGGCCGGCCGCGCGGTCAAAATAGATCAGGCCGCCGCCGTTGGTGCCGATCCAGATATTACCGTTTTTATCTTCCGCAAAACAGTTTACATCTTTATAACCGAGGCCGGAACCGCCGGAAGATTTATCCGTATACAGGCTGAACTTGCCCATGCTTTCAGCAAAATAGCTGATCCCTCTTTTGTAGGTGCCGCACCAGATGATGCCGAGATCGTCTTTATACAGGGAATAGATGGCGTTCTCCGCAATGCTTTTTTCATCATCTTCCTTATTCAGCATAAAACTGCTGCGAAACCCCTGTTTGTCGATCACATTGATCCCGCCGTGGTCCGTGCCTACCCATATCAACCCTTGCTCATCCTGGATGATGCTGTAAACGATGTCATTGTTCAGGATGCCGTTTTTGCTGGACAGCTGCCGGATATTTTTTTCACGGGGATTGAGGTACACCACGCCGAAGTCATTGCCGGGCGCATAGGTCCAGATGTCATCCTGCGCATCGATGAAGAGCATCAGCGCCATGCGTTGCTTTCCCAGCATGGCCGCCACAGCGGTATCGCGGTAGATAACCTGGTGGGAACGCGCATCGCGCATTTCGATATGCCCGTTGTTATATAATATGACGGCGTTGCCTTTCGAATCCGTTTTGATATCCGCAATGACGGGCTGGCCGGCAGTCCGCGCAAGCAATTTGAATGCCTTGCCGCTGCTGTCGATCTTGTACAGCCCGCTTTCCGCGGCCAGCCAGAAGCTGTTGCCGGCGCGGTGAATGCAGATCACGGCGATGTCCGGCAATCCTTTGCTTTTGAGCCAGTCCGGCGCTTCGGAGAATTTTTCGGTGGAAGGATCATATATATTATCGCCGTTCCTTGTTTTAACGTACATCTTGTTGCCGGGCACAGGAAATATGCCGGAGATATAATCTTCGTTGATGGAAAAAGTATCCGCCATATTATGCCGGAAAACCCGGAATGTATAGCCGTCATAACGGTTCAGACCGCTCATCGTTCCGAACCACATGAAGCCGGCAGCATCCTTGTAGATGCAGTTCACCTGGTTATTGGAGAGCCCGTTGTTGATATTCAGCGACGTAAACCGGTAAGAAGGGCGCTGTGCATATGCATTCAGCAGTATGCATAATAACAGTGGAATCTGGAAACATTTTCTGATCACAAAAAAATCCTGGTTGATGTCTGTTAACAAGGTACTTATGCCTCTACAATTTAACGCTTTTTACTATTTTTATTCATTCGATATCAACCAACTCCGGCAATGAGCGAGGCTTTACATAACGAGAATGAACTACTGCAGCGTATTGCAGCCGGTGACGAAGATGCTTTTTCCCGCCTGTATAAATATTACCAACCCAGGTTGCATCTTTTTATCCTGCCATTAACAGGCTTCTCCCGGCAGGATGCCGATGAGGTGATGCAGGACATATTTATCAAAGTATGGTTGCGCCGGGAAACACTGGCGGGGATCAGATCTGCACAGTCCTACCTCTTTACCATGGCCAAAAACCGCCTGTACGACATGAGAACACAGCAGGCGCAGCTGACGAAGGCCGGCCATGTGCTGCAACTGCAGCAAGCCGAAGGGCACATGGAAGTACAGGAGAAAATACAACTGGATGAATACCACGAAATAGCCCGTCTCGCCATCTCCCGCCTGCCGCAGCAGAAGCGCAGGATCTTCCTGCTCCGGAACGAGCAGGGCCTTTCCCTGGACGAGATCGCCGCACAATTGAACATTACCAAGTTCGCTGTAAAGAAGCAGCTGTATGAAGCCGTCAAGTCCGTGAAGGATTACCTGAAGCAGCACGCGGGTGTTGACATCCCCATTATTATATTGATTTACAGTTGTTTGAACCGTTTCTAACCGCATCCGTAAAAAAAATATTCCGGCAAAGGTGTTCTTTTGAATTTCTCATCAGTCTTATTAACAACCAGGGATGGATCAGCAAGAGATAATATCGTTACTGAACAGGGCCGCTACCGGCAGTATCACCGATGCAGAGCAACGTGTGCTGGCAGATGGATTGCGGGATGCGGACGAGCCGTCTTTCAGGTCGTTGACGGAGCAATATGAGGGAATCGTTTTGCAGCACGGCGTACCCGGCGAGCCGGACGCCTTGTTATATGAAAGGATCAGGGACCGCATTGCTGTTATAGAGGAAGATGTACGGCCCGTACGTATCCCGTGGAGGTCTTACGCCGCGGCTGCCGCCATATTATTATTGATGTTCGCCGGCGGTGCGTACTGGTACTTTAAACAGCAGGCCACGACGCTGATTGCGGATAGCCCATATGAAATGAATGTAGCGCCGGGCGGTGATAAAGCTGTCCTGACACTGGCGGATGGCACGCAGATCACGCTGGACAGCGCCCGGACCGGCGCGCTGGCGCAGCAGAGCGGTATCCATGTAATGAAGCTGGACAGCGGGCAGCTGGCCTACCAGGGCATAAGCGCGCAAGGGAGCGTATTACAGTATAACACATTGACCATCCCCCGCGGCGGACAGTTCCAGCTTACTTTGCCGGACGGCACAAAGGTCTGGCTCAATTCCGTCAGCAGCCTGCGGTATCCCGTGGCGTTCAGCGGAAAGGAAAGGGTCGTGGAACTGCAGGGGCAGGCATACTTTGAAATTGCACAACACCCCGGCCAGCCTTTCAGGGTGAAGGTGGGAGATATGGAGGCGCTGGTACTGGGTACGCATTTCGATATCATGGCCTATGATGACGAGCATACCATCAACACAACATTGGTGGAAGGTGCGCTGCAGGTAAAACAGGGACAGGCAACGCAGCTGCTGCGGCCCGGCCAGCAGGCGGTGAGGGATAATGCTACCGGGAAATTGTCGGTGCGGAAGGCAGATATAGAAAAGGCAACAGCATGGAAAAGCGGATTCTTTGAATTTGATGATGCCGGCCTGCCGGCTATTGTGCGGCAGCTTTCCAGGTGGTACGATGTAGAGATCGTTGATGAAACAAACGGGAAAACAGGATTGTTCTGGGGGCGTATCAGTAAAAACCTGCCACTGTCCAGCGTGCTGAAGCTGCTCGCATCCAACGGCGTTCAGTTCAGGATCGAAGGCAGAAAAGTGACCCTCTTCCAGGGAGAAAAATAAACCAACACGGATAGACTTGAATTTTACCGGGGAAAAATCCCGGGAGGACTTCTTTTTCACACAAATTACCACGTTATGAAGATTGTTGCCGGCTTGCTATGCATTGTTTTTTTTTACACGGGCGCCAAAGGTATGGCGCAGGGCATTGACCTGTCTGTGAAAGATATGCCACTGAGAGATGTTTTCAGCGAGATATCGAAGCAGACCGGTTTTTCCATTATTTGCAGCAAGCAGCTGTTTGATGGCTCCACGCCGGTAAGCATCCATGTAAAGAATGCTTCTCTCCGTCAGGTGCTGGACGAATGCCTGAAAAACCAGGAACTGACCTATGACATTGAAGAGAAAATGATCATGATCCGGCGAAAGGAAAAGGCCGGAAACACGCTGCCAGGCAAAGACCGGGCGGATACTGCCATCGTTGTCACCGGCGTAGTGAAAGGGGAAAACAACATCGCGCTGCCCGGTGTATCTGTAAAAGTAAAAGGCGGCTCCGGGGGTATGGTAACGGATGCTGATGGCCGGTTCAGGCTGACATTGCCGCCGCAGGGCGTGCTTGTGTTTTCTTTCATTGGATATAAAACAACGGAAGTACCGCTTTCCGGCAGGCAATCGCTGAACCTACATCTCGAACCGGCGAACAGCGGCCTGGATGAAGTGGTGGTCATTGGTTATGGCGCCGTAAAACGCGGTGATCTTACCGGCGCCGTGGGCAAAGTGAACATGGACGATTTTTCCAAAGCGCCGGTGCCCACGCTGGAAGGCGCCCTGGCCGGCCGTGTAGCCGGTGTTACGGTATCTACAACAGACGGCCAGCCCGGCTCTCTGAGCAACATCGTGATCAGGGGCGCGGGGTCTGTTACGCAGGACAATTCACCGCTTTTCGTGGTGGACGGTTTCCCCATCGAGAATCCCGATAACAATACCATCAACCCGTCAGACATCGAATCCATCGACGTACTGAAAGATGCATCCGCTACCGCCATTTACGGCGCACGCGGGGCCAACGGCGTGGTCATCATCACCACAAAATCAGGAAAGAAAGGCCAGCCGGTGATTTCCTACAATCCTTCGCTCGGCATTATGAAAAATATCCAGTACACGAAGATGATGAACGCCGCGGATTTTGTGGAGTATCAGCTGCAAATTGATCCGGCGAGGAAGGAAATTTATTTCGACAGCACACGGGCCGCGGATTATTACCAGCATGTGCAGTCGGACGACCTGCAACGGCAGCTATACCGCACAGGCGTGATGCAGAACCATGAAGTATCCGTACGCGGCGGCTCGGATAAAAGCACCTACGCTATTTCCGCCAATGCGCTGAACCAGGACGGCATCGTGATCAACTCCGGCTTTCAGCGCTACCAGGGCCGGGTGAACATCAACCAGCAGGTCAGGGATAACCTGAAGGTGGGCATCAATGTCAATTACAGCACCACCAAAGCCACCGGCTCAGTGTTTGCGGAAAATCCCGCCGGCCACACGTACAGCTACATCTACAATGTACTTGGGTACCGCCCCACCTCCGGCGTCCGGAAGCGCGACGTGCTGGACGAGCTTTTTGATGTGGTGGATGAAGACCAGGCCGCCAACCAGATACTGATCAACCCGATCATCTCCATGCGCAACGAACACCGGCTCAGCCAGAACAACAACCTTGTTGCCAACGGATTTATCAAATACGATATCATCCCGCACCTTAGCCTGAATATCTCCGGCGGCATCCAGCGATCAAATTCAGTAGGAGAGAATTTCTATAATTCGAACACCAGCCAGGGAAATAAATACCGCTCCATTGGCGTGAACGGCAGAGCGTCAGAGGGCAGCTACAACGACTGGGTGAACTCCAACACGCTCACGTACGACAGAACTTTTAATAAAAAGCATAAGTTCAATGTGATGGGCGGATTTACCATGCAGGGCCGGTCCACACAGAGCATGGGCATATCCGCGCAGCAGGTGCCCAACGAGTCGCTGGGTATTGACGGGCTGGATGAAGCGCCCGTTGTAACGATCAGCAAAAGCAGTTCGCGCTGGGGCCTCATTTCCTACCTGGGAAGGATGAACTATGAATTTGACTCCCGCTATCTGTTCACCGCTAATTTTCGGGTGGACGGCTCCTCCAAATTCGCGCCCGGCAGCAAATGGGGATATTTCCCCTCCGGGGCGTTCGCCTGGCGCATGAGCCGTGAGAAGTTCATGAAAAACATGGCATTCATCTCAGACGCCAAGCTACGTGTGACCATCGGCCAGTCCGGCAACAACCGCGTTGGTGATTTCTCCTACTTGTCCACCCTCTCCATGCCGGTGGTAAGCGGCTACAGCTTTAACAATGCCACGCCGTCCCTGGGCACGGCACTCGGAGCGCTGGGCTCCAGCGCGCTGCAATGGGAAACATCGGTGCAGACGAATATCGGCTACGACCTGTCCCTGTTCAAAGACAGGATCTCCCTAACAGCGGACGTATACCGGAAAATTACCGACAACCTGCTGCTCCGGGCGGAAGTTCCTTACGTTACCGGCTATATGAATGCTTTCAAGAATGTGGGTAAAACCGAAAACAAAGGGCTGGAGCTTACGCTGAATACGATCAACATACAGGGCAAAGCATTTACATGGAGCAGTAATTTCAACATCGCCTTCAATCAGAATAAGATACTGGCGCTGGCGCATGATCAGACCGAGCTGCAATCCCGCGTATCCTTCGCCGGCAGCTATTCCAATGTGGCGCTCTATGTTGCGCGCGTAGGCCAGCCGCTCGCCCAGTTCTACGGTCTTGTATGGGACGGCGTGTATCAGTACGAAGATTTCAATAAAAATTCCTCCGGGAAATATGTGCTGAAAGACGAAGTGACCACCAATGGTGTCGCCAGGAACAGCATCCAGCCCGGCGATATCAAATACAAGGATCTCAATGGCGACCTGGTGGTGAACTCGGACGATTTCACGACCATCGGCCGGGCCATCCCCAAACACGTGGGCGGTTTCAGCAACAATTTTACTTACAGGAACTTTGATCTGAACCTGTTCTTTCAATGGTCGTACGGCAACAAGCTGTTTAACGCCAACCGCCTGATCTTTGAAGGCAACGGCACCTCTACGAAGCAACTCAATCAGTACG
This sequence comes from Chitinophaga cymbidii, assembly GCF_007992715.1. Lineage (GTDB taxonomy): Bacteria > Bacteroidota > Bacteroidia > Chitinophagales > Chitinophagaceae > Chitinophaga > Chitinophaga cymbidii. The sequence continues at coordinate 1,252,309 of NZ_BKAU01000001.1, read as the reverse complement.
ATCACTACAAGGACCGCTGGACGCCGGAGAATCCGAGCAATACGCTGTTCCGCGCCGGTGGCCAGGGGCCGATGTACTATTCCACCCGCGTGCTGGAAGACGGTTCCTACCTGCGGCTGAAGACCGTATACCTCGGCTACAGCTTTTCCAACGCCCTGCTCCGGCAGATAAAAATGAAAGGGCTGAAGGTATATGCCGCCGCGCAAAACCTTCTTACCTGGACCAACTACTCCGGTCCCGACCCGGAAGTTTCCACGCGGAATTCCAACCTGACTCCCGGCTTCGATTACTCGGCCTATCCACGCGCGTTGACCGTAACCGTTGGTATCAACGCATCCTTTTAAAACAGTAAAAACCTAGTTATGAAGATCATTTATTTGCTGATACCGTGTTCTTTACTGATGGCTTCCTGCGGCAAGCTGCTGGAAACAACGCCTACTGATTTTTTAACAACAGAGAATTACTATAAAACAGAAGAACAGCTGAACTACGCGCTGCATGGCGTGTACGACCGCCTGGGCGCTTCCGAGCTGTACGGCGATAAAATATCCTGGACGTACAATTCCAGCACGGATGAATCGTATCAGCGCTCCATGCCTTCCGTTGGCGTCACCGTCAACAGCTACGAAGCATCCAGTTCCGATATCAATAATTTCTGGCGCGTATGTTATGAAGGCATCGAACGGGCAAATGTGCTGCTGGCGAATATCGACCGGCCGGTGATGCCGGAAAAGAACAGGGACGTTATCCGTGGTGAAGCGCTTTTCCTGCGGGCTTACTATTATTTTATCCTCGTGTCCAATTTCGGGGATGTGCCCATGAAGCTCGAGCCTACCGAGGCTTCCGCACCCATGCAATTTCCGCGCACTCCTTCCGCCGAAGTATATGCAAAGATCATTGAAGACATGACCACTGCGGAATCATTGCTGCAGGAACAAACGATCACGAAGCTCGGGTTTTCGGGAAGGATCAGCAAAACCGCCATACAGGCGGTCCTGGCGAGAGTGAACCTCTACATGGCAGGGTACCCGCTGAAGGATGAGTCGAAATACGAAGATGCGCTGAACTGGGCGAAGAAGGTGGTGGAATCCGGTGAACACATGCTTAACCCGAGCTATGAACAGGTGTTCATCAACTATGCGCAGGACAAGTACGATGTGAAGGAAAGCCTGTGGGAGATAGAGTTTTTCGGCAATTCGCTGGATACCTACCGCGAAACCGGCCGTATCGGGAATAACATCGGCGTGTTGTGCCAGGATGTTGAGCTTGGGCAATGCTTTGCTTCCGTGAACGCTACCATCAAGCTGTACAACCTGTATGAAGAAGGCGATCACCGCCGCGACTGGAACTGTGCGCCTTTTGTGTTCACCGGCCGCACGAACGCCGTGAAAACGCCGGTAACGGATAACTGGACGAAGAACATCGGCAAATGGAGAAGGGAATATGAAACGCTGACGCCGAAGCATGGCAACAACACGCCCCAGAACTTCGCCATCATCCGCTATTCCGATGTGCTCCTGATGCTGGCCGAAGCGGAAAATCATGTGCATGGAGGCCCTACGGCCGTGGCTTATGACGCCCTCAACCAGGTGCGCAGGAGAGCGTATGGCAAACCGCTGGACGTTCCGGATGCCTGCGATGCACCGGCAGGCATGGGCCAGGCCGGTTTTCTGAAGTTCATACAGGACGAGCGCTCCCGCGAACTATGTGTGGAAGCAGTGCGCCGCTACGACCTGATACGCTGGGGCATTTACCTCAGCACCATGAAAGAATTTGCGGAATATATCATGAGCAATGCGCCCGAGAAGCTGCTAAAATCAGCGATCGCCGCGCAGAACCTGGAAGAGAAACACCTGTTGTTCCCCATACCTTTAAGAGAAATGTCCGTTAACAGCGCGCTGAAAGGCCATCAGAACCCGGGCTGGTAACCGCACCGGATCGTAAATCACAAGAGCAACTTTAGTATGATACCAGTTTTATGGCGTCACAGGCTACCCGTGTGCATAACGGTAGCGGGAATCCTGTGCGCGAAACCATTGAAAGCGCAGGAAACAGACAAGTTTGCCGCCATCGGCAACAAAGTGCCCGCGGTAAGAACGCATTTGCTTGAACAGCCGGTGCCGGCGCCGCTGCCGTTCATTGAGCTGCCCACGGAGAACAGACCCTCCGCCGCGTTCCGGCCGATGGAAAAACTCGATACGGAAGAAGAGCTGCGCGCCGCGCTGGACAGCATGAGAAAAAAATTCATGCCCTTCATGCGCGATCTTGCGCCGGCCATCCCGCAAACACGCATCAAAGTAAACCTGGATTCCTTCGCCTGGAAACAGGAGAAAGGAAAGGCCGACTGGCAACAGGTGCGCATCCCGCATTACGGAGAACCCCTCGGCAAAGCCATCACGTTTTACAGGACGGGCTTTGACGTAACGCCGGAGATGCTCGCCAAAGGCGCGGTGTTCATTCATTTCAAGGGCGTGGATTACAAAGCCCGGGTATTCGTCAACCAGCAGTACGTAGGTTCGCACGAAGGCGTTTTCGCGCCTTTTGAATTTGATATTACCCGCGTGGTAGCTGCCGGGAAAAATGAAATACTCGTAAGAGTGGAGAACGATGAGCCGATGCAGCGCAACGGCGACAAACTGTATGCCGCCACAGGTCCGGGTTACGACGAGCCGCAGCGCGGGTGGCATCATTGTCCGCCGGGTATGGGCATCTACCAGCAGGTATATGTGGAAGCCCGCAGCAGCTTGCATATCCACGACGTATTTGTGCGGCCCATACGGAACAGCGACACCGCGGAAGTCTGGCTGGAAGTGAACAACACCTCCACCTCCCGGAAAACAATAGCCGTACAACACGCGCTGTACGGACAGAATTTCAACGCCGTTGTGTATGAGCACAGCCTGTACAAACCATCTACCGTGCAGGTGCCGGGCGTGGGCGACCTGGCAAAAACCACGGACAATGTGCACAAGGAATTGCAGATGGGCAGCGGCGTGAACTTCCTGCGGTTCAGGATACACATTCCCGGCGCGCGGCGCTGGAACAACGAAACGCCCTGGTTGTACCAGCTGCAGCTGACCCTGCTGGATGAAAAAGGCAATGCGCTCGATGCCCGGAAGCAAAGCTTCGGCATGCGCTCCTTTCGCATGGATACTTTGCATGCGCCGAAAGGAAGCATCTACCTGAACGAAGCTCCCATCCGCCTGCGGGGCGCGAACACGATGGGCGCTTTTCAGCAAAGCGTAATGAACGGAAAAGAGGATCAGCTCATCGATGATATTTTACTGGCGAAGCTGACGAACATGAATTTTATCCGGATGACGCAGATGCCGGTGCAGGAGGAGATCTATGATCATTGCGACCGGTTGGGGCTGATGACGCAGACAGACCTGCCGCTGTTCGGCGTATTGCGGAGAAACAGATGGATTGAAGCCGTGCGGCAGGCGGAAGAAATGGAACGGCTGGTGCGCAGCCATCCCTGCAATGTGATCGTTACCTATATCAACGAAAGATTCCCCAACGCCGAAGGCAATCCGCAACGGCATCTCAATACCTACGAAGAGTTTGAACGGTTCTTCACCGCCGCGGACCAGGCGGTGCTGATGTCCAATCCCGACCGTGTCATCAAAGCGGGCGATGGCGATTACGACCCGCCTTCTCCGGGGCTGCCGGACAACCATTGCTACAACGGCTGGTATAACGGTCACGGCCTGGGCCTCGGCGAGATGTTCAAAGGATACTGGATACCGGTGAAGCCCGGCTGGAATTATGCTTGCGGGGAGTTCGGCTCGGAAGGGCTTGAATCTGTTGAGATTATGCGCAAATATTATCCCGCCGCCTGGCTGCCGCGGAACAGGGAAGAAGAACGGAACTGGAGCCCTTCAAAGATCCCCGCCGCGCAGACCGGCCGGTTTCACTACATGTGGTATAATACACAGCACAGCCTGGAAGACTGGGCGCAGGCCAGCCAGCAGCACCAGGCCACGATCACGCAGCTGACCACCGAAGCCTTCCGCCGCAATGACCGCATGGTGAGCTTTGCCATTCACCTGTTCATTGATGCGTTCCCCGCCGGCTGGATGAAAGCGATCATGGACGTGGACCGCAAACCGAAAAAGGCATGGTACGCCTACCGGGATGCTTTGTCGCCTTTGGCCGTGCAGCTGCGCACGGACCGTTTCCAGGCGTTCAGCCGGGATACCGTTCCCGTTGAAGCATGGATCGTGAACGATCTGAATCAAAGCCCCGCCGGCCATGTGATCAGGTACCAGCTGGAAATGAATGGCCGCACACTGTTCTCCAATATGGCGGATGCCCGCATCGAAGCGAATCGCAGCACCTTCCAGGGCTTTATTCCCCTGCGCCTGCCGCGGGTGACATCGCCGCAAGATGTTACGCTCCGGATAGCGCTCTGCGATCCCGTAGGAAAACCGCTGCACGAATCATCGGTAGTGATCAAAGTATATCCCCGTCCCGCGGCGGAGCGCCGCAAAGTATGGCTGGCCCGCAAAACAGGCCCCGCAGCGGTGTTGGCAGAAGAGATGAAATGGGAAGTGGTGGAAGATGCGGCCCGTGCGGATGCGTTGCTGGTAGATGATATCAGCGATTATAATTCAAAATATGATGCATTGGTAGCAGCCGGCAAAACGATGCTGCTCTTGCAGGCATCGCCGGGCGAATACAACATCGCCGGTAAATCATTTGCCGTCAACAAATGCAGCATGGGGAGTTACTACTTCGTGTCACCGCTCACCGGGCATCCGATGATGAAAGGATGCGCCCCGCTGGGCTTCCGGTTCTGGTATGATGGCGGTAAACAGCTCATCCGCCCCCTGATGGAAAATATGATCAAATCCGCCGACCTCACGGAGATCATCAGCACGGATAATATTTCCTGGGGCAAATCGGCCACCAGCGGCAAAAGCATGGCAGTGGCCGAAGCGCAATACGGAAAAGGCAGGATCAGGATCTGCCAGCTGCTGTTGCAGAACAGGGTGTTGTATAATCCGGAAGCCTGGCGCCTGGCTTCCAAACTCGTTATTTAATCAATGATCAACAGGAAGATGAAAAATTATTATGCTGTTCACCGTGTACTGACATTGCGCCGGATAGGTCGTAGCTGCCTGCTCATCCTGGCATTCCTTGCCGTTCGCCTGGAAGTGACGGCAAATGGCACAGACACCGCTTTTTTTGTTTCAGTCAAAGGAAACGATCAATCCGAGGGATCGTTTAAAAAACCGTTCCTCACATTGGAGAGGGCGCGTTCGGCCATCCGGCAGTCGCCGGTGAAGAAGGTCTACATCCGCACCGGAACATACAAACAAATCAGCAGTTTTATACTCACGGATGAAGACAGCGGCAGCAGCTGGTGCGGCTATCCCGGCGATGCGCCCAACAGCGCAGTCATAGACGGCGCCGGCGTGAACGATGTGCTGCTGATCATGGGTGGCAGCAACATCACGATAGACGGCCTCACCGTTAGAAATTACACCAGCCGCGGCATTGGCGTGCATGGCGGGCTGGGATGGAAAAATGCGGCGCCTCATTTTAATGAACGGACAGGTATTGCAAGGGGTAATACGATCCGCAACAACATTGTAGAGAACGGAGAGATCACGGCGCCGGGTTGGGACCGCGCGGGCATCAACACCCAGGGCGCCACGCCCAATACGCACATCCTGCACAATGTTATCAGGAACACCACCGGCTACGGCATCGGCGTATGGGCCTTGCAGGAAACCGATAACATATCCGGCACACTGGTGAAGAATAACGTGGTATTGAATACCTGCACAGGCGCCAAAGACGGCGCGGCGGTTTATATATGCGACAGAACGGCGGCTTCCCGAGGCATTCTCGTGGAAGAAAATTTCATCAGGGATTATGGCGAATATGAGAACGAACTGCGCGGCATTTACCTGGATGACTGGGCATCGAACATCACTGTACGCGCCAACATCATCACCGGCAAAGGCACGCAGTCGCTGCTAATACATGGGGGCAGCAACAATGCCGTGACCGGCAATATCATCGATCTCGGCAGCTCGGGAAAACCCTGCGTGCTCAATTACGCCGCCCACCGGGGAAAACCCATGCTGCAAAACAGCTTTTCCGGTAACATCATTTTATCCGGCTACCCCGAAGATATTGCCGGCGGCGCTTTCCGCAAATTCGGCGATGTTTCCGAACCGGAGATCATCCACAATCTTTACTATAACTATTCCACCGGCATCGTGAACACCGGCGGGCTTTTTTACATGCTGAAAGACAGGTTCCCGCTCACCGGCAATCCGCGCATATCCGGATGGGAATATAAAGTAGAAGGCAACAGCATCATTTATGATCCTCCTGTTTCCTTCCGCCCGCTTCAGCGCAACTGGGGCCCTCCGGGCTACCGCATCCCGCGGGAAGGAACACCGCCGTCCTGTTTATCCCCCGGTACCAACGCCGTATATGTACATGCCGAGAGCTGCGACAGCCTGCGCGGCATCAGTAAGAACGGCATCGCGGCGCTCGGCGGCGGCGACTCCGCTACCAGCGGCCTGCTGGACAATATCCACCTCGGAAACGGCTTCGACCATATCCCCGCCATGGCCGTCAGCTCCTGCGATGACGGTGATTGGTTGTGCTTTAACAACGTGAATATTAAAAGCGGCTTTAAAACATTCGCCGCCAGGGCCGCGGTGACTGCCGCCTCGGGGCAGGTGGAAGTGCGGGTCGGATCTCCGACGGGGAGGCGTGTGGCGCTGCTGCATCTTGAAAATACCGGGGGGTATGCCCGTTTCCGCGAACAAACGGCCGCGCTGGACCTGGAAACAGGAAAGCACCGGCTGTACATCGTGTTCAAAGGAGCCGCCAGCATTGGCTACTTCGACTATTTTTCATTCTACTGACAATTCCATTTGTTTATCCATAAACTGCTACAACATGAAATTGCTTAACCTGATGTTCGTATGCTACTGCTGCATGTCCTGTTCAGACCGCACCATCTTTATCGGCCTGAAAGATAAACTCTCGCATGCAAGCAGCACCGCCTGCTGGTCGGAAATAGATTCCGCCGCCTTTTACGTATCCCCGGAAGGAAACGACGCGAACGACGGCACCATTGAAGCGCCTTTCCTCACGCTGGAACGCGCCCGGACCGCCATGCGGGCGTCTTCCGTAAAGACCACCTACCTGCGCGCCGGCGAATATGCCCGCAGCGCAACCTTCATCCTGGATTCCAGCGATAACGGGCAGACCTGGAAAACCTTTCCCGGCGATCCCGTGAATTCCGCCATCATCGACGGCAACGGCATCCAGGATGTGATTGACATTCTCGGTGGCTCGCACATCCTGATCGAAGGCTTGCTGGTGCGAGATTTCACCAGCCGCGGCATCGGTGTGCACGGCGGCCGCGGATGGAGCAATGCGGCTCCCTACTTTAACGTGACCTACGGTCCCGCTACGCACAATACCATCCGCAACAACATCGTGGAAGACGGCAATGTTCCCTCGCCGGGATGGGACAGAGCAGGCATCAACACCGAAGGCACGGTGCCGCATACACGTATATTGAACAACGTGATCAGGAACACCACCGGCTATGGCATCGGCGTATGGTCGCTGCAAACAGGCGATGATATTTCCGGAACGGAAGTCAGGAACAACGTACTGCTGAACACCTGCATCACCGCGAGGGACGGCGCCGCCATTTATACCAATGAAAGAACGTTGCTGTCAGACAGCATCTTCATCGAGAATAATTTCATACGCGACTACGGACAGTTTGATAACTATGTGCGCGCGGTGTACCTGGACGATCATACGTCCAACACCACGGTGCGCGGCAACGTTATGGCCGGTACGGGCCGTCAGCCCATCCTCGTGCATGGCGGGTACAACAACATCATCACCGGCAATATCCTGGATATCGGCAATACCGGCAAACTGGCCGTGCTGAATTACGCCATCCGCGGCACCGCCACCATGACCGGCAACCGCTTTGAAAAGAACATCATCATATCCAGCTATGCGATCGACAGTGCCGGCGGCGCTTACCTGAAGACCGGTGCCGTGGTGAAGCCGGTGATCCAGCACAACCTCTACTACAATTATTCCACCGGCATCGTGAACACCGGCGGGTATCACTACGAAATGAAAGACAGCTTCCCCGTGCAGGGCGATCCTGGTCTCTCCGGCTGGACATACACATTCTCCCCCACCAGCTTCGCTTTTCAATCGCCTGTGAGTTTCCCGGACCTGCTCCGCAACTGGGGCCCTCCGGGTTATACCATCCCGAACACCGGCACTTCGCCCTCCTGCCTGCTGCCGGGCTCTGACGCTATTTACCGGCATGCCGAAAGCTTTGATGACATGCTGGGCATTCAGCATAAGGGCATGTACATCGGTTCCTGCGATCATAACGATTGGGTGAAATTCAACCAGGTAGACCTGAAGACCGGTTACACGCAGTTCACCGCGCGGTTCGGCGTTACCGCGGCCAATGCCGGGAAGAAGATACAGGTGCGCCTGGGCAGTCCCACCGGTACGCTCATCGCCGAGCTGACCACTGCTTCAACCGGCGGGTACGACAAGCTGGAAGAACAAACCACCGCCGTTACAGGCGGCACCGGCGTGCACGATGTTTATTTCGTATTCAGCGGCGGCTCGGGCATTGCGAACGTCGATTATTTCAAGATCCACTAAAAGCGTAAACATGAAAAATATCTTATTGTGCCTGCTGCTCTTCACCAGCTGCCGGGCTGCTGTTACACCGGCGCCGGAAGAAAAACTGAAGGTAACGCAGGAAATAATGGCCATGGAGCATCCCGGCAGATCGGGCCTTGCCAATTTCTTTACAAAGATGAATGCCGGCGGCAATGTGAAGATCGCTTACTTCGGCGGCAGCATCACCGAAGCGGGAAACGGATGGCGCGACCAGTCATTCAACTGGCTGCAGTCGAAATATCCCGCCGTGACCCTTTCACAGGTCAACGCCGGCATCGGCGGTACGGGATCGGACCTGGGTGTTTTCCGTTTGCAGAAAGATGTGCTGTCGAAAAACCCGGACCTCGTGTTCGTGGAGTTCGCCGTCAACGATAACGCGCTTCCCGCGCAGGTCATTCACAAAACAATGGAGGGCATCGTCCGCCAGATATGGACGGCGGACGAGCAGACGGACATCTGCTTTGTATACACGGTAACGGAAGGTACAGCACCCACCCTCGTAAACGGCCAGCTCACCGGCGCGATGCAGGCGATGGAAGATGTTGCCGCGCATTACGGCATCCCTTCCGTGCAGATGTGCGATAGCGTCATCCAGCTGTACAAAGCGGGATCATTGATCTTTAAAGGAGTGCCCGCCGATCATCCGGACAAGATCGTTTTCTCGAAGGACGGTACGCATCCTTACCCGGAAACCGGTCACCGGCTGTACGCCGCAACGCTGGCGCAGGCGCTGGATTCATTCGCGCAGATCACCACGCTGCCCACCAGCCGGCTGGTGGCGGCGCTGGATGCCGATAACTGGGAGGACGCCAAAATGATACCGGCCAATGAACTGACTTACAACGGTACCTGGACGGCCATTACCACCGGCGACACCATCATTCCCGGGCATCTGCTGAACAAATTTCCGAACCTGATGCGGGGCGACAGTACGCAGGCGCCGGCAGCTACCATTCAATACCAGGGCTCGCTGGCGGGGCTTTATGATGTTGTGGGGCCCGGATGCGGGCAGCTGGAAATTTATGTGGACGGTACGCTGCTCGCCAAGAAAAAAAGGTTTGACAAATACAGCACCTACTACCGCCCGCAGTACTTTTATTATAAAGACATCGCGCAGGGAAGCCATACAATTGAATTCCGGGTGTCGTCCGAACCGTTTGACAAGATGGCGATCCTGGCGCAGGGGAATAATGAGGTGGGCGATACCAGCAGGTATGGAACGTATTCCTGTTACATCGGGTACTTGCTGCTGCGGGGGCAGGTACAGGAATAATAGCTAAGGTAAAAAGGCAGCTGATGGTAAAAAGGCTGCCTTTTTTATCCGGAAAATGACTGCTGACATAAGGCTGTCAAATGATCGTTTTAGCTTTGGGGAAAAGAAACAAGATGACAACCACACCCAAAACGATCGCTCCGAAGAGCAGGAAAAAATGGAGAGAATGGCTGGAGAAAAACCACCATCGTAAACTGACCATATGGGTGGCCTGCTCGAAAAAGAATGCGGCCAAGCCCGCGCTGGCTTATACGGATGCAGTGGAGGAAGCGCTTTGTTTTGGCTGGATTGATGCGCAAACGCTGTCGCTGGACGAAGACCGGTTCCTGCAATCTTTTACGAAGCGGAAACCCCAAAGCATCTGGAGTAAGAGCAACAAAGAGCGGGTGGCAAAGCTCATCAGCGAAGGGCAGATGACCCCCGCGGGGCTTGAAAGCATTGAGATAGCGAAGAACAACGGCTACTGGTCTATTATGGACGAAGTGGACGCGCTCGTTATTCCCGAAGACCTGCAAAAGGAGTTCCGCCGCCGGCCCGCTGCAAAAGCCTGGTTCTCCGGCCTGAGCCGTTCTGAAAAGAAGCTCATCCTGCAATCATTGGTACTGGCGAAGCGGCCGGAAACAAGGCTAAAGCGGATCAGCGGGATCGGCCCGGCAGAAGAATGAATCGGTTCAATGGGATCGGTCGTCCGGCGGAAGAATAAACCGGATCAGCGGAATGGGCCCGGCTAAAGAATGAATCGATTCCGAGGGTGTGATGCTTTCTTCCGCCATCAGGGCCAATCGTTGAACGCTTTCATTACTGCTTTATCCTGCCGGCCTGCATTTCCCCGTTTTGCAGCTTGGTTAGGCCAGTGACGTTGTTTTGCTTGTCCATATTGAAGATGATCGCAGCATCCAGGTCACGGGCAAAGAATTTATTCTTTTCATACGGAACAAGTTCTTTTTTATCGTTGCCCACCTGTCCGTACAACTTCCCGTTTTCCAGCTTTACTTCAAAAACAGGCCCGGGATTGAACTGGTATTTCCCGGCATAGCGTAACAGCAGCCTTTCCGGTACAGGAACATTTTCCAAAGCAGTGACCTTTTCGCCGGTGGAGGCACCTTTTACCGGAAATCCGGTACTGTTCAACACAAAGCCTTTCCTGTTCTCTTCAAAGATCAGGCTGTTCAGGCTGTTTTCGATGTAGAAGCTGTTCTTTCCAAAAGGTATGAGCCGTTCCTTCAGCGCGCCCGCGCTATAATACATCAGCCGGCCATCCTGATAGCAGATGATCTTTTTTGCACCGTCATCCAGCGTGTAAACGCCCTGAAAAGATTTGAGTTCAGCTGGCGGCATGGGCATCTCATGGTAGTTATAGGGCTTGTGCATCAGGATGGCCAGTACCCTGGATGTGAGCATATCAGCGTCAGGCGCGTTCTCATAGTTGGCGAGGACCGCTACGAACAGCTTTTCCGCTGGCTGGTACGCCACGGCGGTGACAAAGCCGTTGATGATGCCCACATGTTTGATAACCGGACTGCCCTGCACATTGCCGGTGGCCCATCCATAGCCATAACCGGTCAGCCGTCCGTTTTTCAACCGGTAGGAACTCTGCGCTTTTTCAAGATTGGCCTTGCTGATCACTTGTCCATCCGATAACGCCCGGTACCATTTGAACAGATCGTCCACCCCGGATGCGAGGGAGCCCGCCGCATACGGCAGCGTCATGCTCAGGAAATCCGCATTCGCATATCCGCCGTTCACCGGCTTGTACCCGGAGGCTCTGCGCGGGATCAACATGGAAGCATTATCGTAGTAGGCACTATTCATGCCCAGCGGCTGAAAAAAGGTTTCGTTGATATAGGCCGCATAGGATTTACCGGTGACCTGTTCAATGATATACCCCAGCAGCACATATCCCGAATTGCTGTAGCTGAAGCGGGCGCCGGGTTCAAAATCCAGCGGCTCGTTCCTGAAAATGTCCACCAGCTCTTTGGGAGAAAGGTCCCGGCGTTTTACTTCGGAAAACCGGGGGAGGCCGGTGTAGTTTTTTACGCCTGAAGTATGCGTCAGGAGGCTTTCGATGGTGATCTTTTTGTCCGGGTGCGGGAAATCCGGAATGAACCGCCTGATATCGTCCTGTAATGACAGCTTGCCTTCTTCGGCCAGCCGCAGGATGGCGCAGGCCGTGAACTGCTTGGTGACGGACCCCAGCCTGAATACGTGATCCGGTTGCATGTCAACATCCAGTTCCAGGTTGGCTTTGCCGAATGCTTTCCGGTAAAGCACCTGGGTGTCTTTTGCTATGAGCACCACAGCGCCGGGGCCGCCTGTTTTGAAACTGGCCGTTAACAGTGAATCGAAAGACCTCGCATCCTGGCAAATACCGGTAACCGGATTGAACAGCGAACAGACAAGGCACAGGAATGCCATTAATGAATATTTCATCTTAATAAATATTGATATTTGGATACTTTATTGTTTGTTTCGGGGCTGTCTTAATATCAGCCAGGACAGCAGCAGCCCCAGGCCCATGAACAGGAATGCGGAGGATGTGATGGTAACGGCCTTTTCCACAGGCAGCCAGGGGCCAAGCAGCGCGCCTGCCGCTACGCCGGCTGCAATTGCAATGCTCACGATCCCCAACGTCAATATAACCGGTAAATAGTTCGCTGATCCTTTAAAAAAATCAGGAGGCAGTCCCTTTTCTATGATCGCCATTCTTTCCTTGTGCCGGGTGGTAAAATAGTAATAGCTGATGCCGAATACCACCAGGGACAGGGAAACGAATAAAGCCGCCGATGTTGGTTGCATGGTGTTTTCTATTTAATTACCCATATGACTGTAATAAATGGCAGGTGGTCACATGGTGACCGGTTTTTATAAAAAGCAGTCTAACGTAAAAATGTTAGTTTAGTAAGGAACATGTTATTCAAGCGCGATCATAGCCAGGAAGACCATTTTCTGCAACGGGCCGTTCAGGGGGATGAAGAGGGCTTTGAATACCTCGTTCATGCCTACCGGGACCTTGCCTATACGGTTGCGCTGAAAATTGTCATGAACCGGGAAGACGCCGAGGAGGTAGTGCAGGATGCGTTCATGAAAGCATTCTGCGCGCTGGGGGAGTTCCGGCAGGCGTCGAAGTTCTCTACCTGGCTTTACCGCATTGTATATAATACGGCCATCACCAGGATGAACGCGCGGAAGCCCGGCCTTCCGGCGCCGGAGGAAGTGCAGCACTGGCAGCAGTCCGGTGCGCTGGAACAGGCTGACCGCAAGCGGTACATCGATCTGGCGCTTTACCGGCTGACGGAAGATGAGCGCGTGGTGATCACGCTGTTTTACCTGGGAGAGAAGAGCGTTGCCGAAATTTCCGAAATACTGGACCTGAAAAAATCCGCCGTTAAAATGAGATTACTGAGAGGAAGAAAGAATCTGAAAGAAGAACTGGAACGATTGCTAACTGACGAAACCCATGATCTGTTATGAAGATAGATAAAAGAACATCCGACCGCCTGTCCGCCATGATGAAAGAAAGAGGGCTGGACGCCGCGCCGGAAGGCTTGTCTGACCGGCTGGTGAACATCGCTGTCCGCAGCTACAAAAGCAACTACAGCATGCGGTACAAAAAGGAAGAGCGGATCGGGAAAGGCATCCTGTTCGTGCTGGTATTGCTTAACCTGTGGATGCTTTACATTTTGCTGCCGGGGGCCATTCACCCGGCGCTGCCCGCTGGCGTGGCCGCGTTGGCCGTTGGGCTGGGGGTTATGATACGGTTGAATAAATGGAGATATGCGGGATAAACGATTTGTTGCGGTACACCGGGGCGGGCCGCTTACGAAAGATCAGCACCGGCTGCTGATCCGGTGGGCACGGGCGTGCTCGGAACATCTGTTGTCGGTTCTCGATATCGGGCCGATGGATGACCGCTTGCTGCATGCATTGCAGGTAGCGAAGGAATGGGAACAGGGGAATGCCACCGTAGGTGCGGCAATGAAGGCTTCGCTCGGCGCCCATGCCGCTGCGAGGGAAGCCGCAGATCCGGTTGTAACCGCTGCAGCGCGTTCCATTGGTCATGCCGTGGCTACCGCTCATATGGCGGACCATTCAATGGGAGCGCCGCTATATGCATTAAAGGCGTTGAAGATGGCCGGAAGGCCGCTGGACGAGGAAAGAGCGTGGCAATATGAGCAATTGCAGCAGTTACCGGCGGATATTGCGGAACTGGTCAGCGGTACGATGAAACAGAAGGAGAAAAGCTTCAAAATCTAACCGGATCCATGAACTATCAAACATTTCCACCGCATCCTGACCTGGAAGCATTGATAAAATGCTACTGGACGCTCGAAGTTCCCGTACAGCCTGCCGCCAGCAGGCAGCGGATACTTCCCGACGGCTGCATCGAAATGATTTTCATCCTCGGCGATGACGTAAAAAGATATACATCCAAAGAAGCATACATTCTTCAGCCCCGCGCCATGGTGCTCGGACAGATCAGCGAACCGTTCTTCGTTGAGCCCACCGGCGTTGTTCATTCATTTGCCATTCGCTTTTATCCATACGGCTTTGCAAATTTCACATCAACCCCCATTAAAGCGCTGGCAAATAAAGAAACGCCGCTCGGGCTGCTATTGGGAGAAAAAATTGCGGACGACCTGGAACACGGGATCGTGCATGCAGAGAACACGGCGGAAAGAATAGCCATCATGGACAATTTCTTTTTACACAAGCTGAAGGAAACCATGATAGTTGACAATATCCTGAAATCAACGGTTGACATGATGCTCTCCGCCAAAGGAAACATCACCACCAGCCTGCTGTTACAGGGAGCATTGTCGAAAAGGCGGCAGCTGGAAAGAAAGTTTTTCAAACAGGTAGGAATGAGCCCGAAGCAATTGGGTAAGGTCATCCGGCTGCAGGCCGCTTTAAAGATGCTGCTGAACAGAAAATCCGAAAACCTGACATCCATTGCTTATGAAAGCGAGTATTACGATCAGGCACATTTTATAAAGGATTTTAAGGAGTTCACCGGTGTTAGCCCTAAGGAATTTTATAAAGATGATGAATTGGCGCTGTCCTCCCTTATTTATGGAAAAGATTGAGGTGTCGCATTTTTACAATTTGTCCTTTTGATGGAGGCATAATTTTGCGTCAAAGGAAAATAGAAATTTATGCAACAACTGATCTCGATTTTTGAAATTCCGGCCATTGACTTCTCCAGGGCCAAAGCGTTCTACCAGGCCATATTGGACATTCACATTGAGGACGTGGACATGGACGGTGTGCAGATGGGATTATTTGCAGGCGATGGTCAATCGGTTTCCGGCGCTGTGATCAAAGGAGCCGCATACAAACCCTCGGCCGATGGCGTTATCGTTTACCTGAACGGCGGCAGCGATTTGCAGGTAGTGCTGGACAAAGTCGCCGCCAACGACGGTAAGGTAGTTATTCCGAAAACGGCGATTGGGCCGGATATGGGCTTTTACGCCATGTTCCTTGACACCGAAGGGAATAAACTGGGGGTGCATTCTCCGGGTTGATGCAGATGGCGGGTTAATACACTACAAAGTTCACCTTGCCCACTCCCGTATTACCACTCTTTTCGTGATACGCATACACCGTGAACTGATACTCCCCTTTGGCATCGATCGCGGTGACGGCCTCGAAAAGATTGGCATCTATCAGCGACATGGTAACCTCCTTCAGGAATTTGCCGTCTTTTTTCACGATAGCTTTTACTTCGATCTCATCCCCGTTCCAGGTGCCGCCTTTGTTGATCAGGCAGCCGCACATCATCACGATGTTGGCCTGAATCTTTAAGGGTTTGTCTTTTACGGATGCCAGGGTGATGAACTGATGGGTCCGCGGGCTGAGAACATCAACGATAAAACCGGGAATTTCCAGGATGATGCCATCACCCAGCATGTGCTTGCCGGGTATCAGCCATAATTCGGTAACGGCCTGTACCTGCGACTGGCGGTGATTGTATGGCGCGATAACCTCTATCCGCACAAACACCGGTTCTTCAATATCGATCACCGCCTCGAACCCGGCGGTCTGATCGTCCGCCAGCTGCGTATAGCGGTCACGGGGCGTATGCATGATGGTTTTTGTATTACCGGGCGTGCCGGCCGTTAATCCTTCCGCCAATACGCGCTGATTGGTTTTATCCCTGATAATCACGTAGGCGCCTCCAAGCGAGGACCCGATGAATTTGGCGTCCTTTGCTTTTGCCCTGACGATCACTTTTGTTTCGATAGCCTGCGCTGCGTGGCCTGCCATCATTACCAGTAGAAAAATCAATATCCTGCTCATTTTCCGGATTTTAAACGGTCTGTAAAAAGCATCGCAACTGGCATAAAACGCCGGTTGCGATGCAAATTTATCATTTAATATTTTCCTGCTATAAAAACAACTTGTTCAATTCCTCATCCACCTTTGCTTTGGACGTGGTATGCAGGATGATCTTGCCTTCTTTGTCCAGCAAAACGTAGGTGGGAAGGCTCGGCACCATGTACAGCTCCGCCACGCGGGCAGGCATATTCTTTACCGGGAATTCGTCTGCTACCTGCGGCCAGGGCATTTGCTCTGCTTTCAGGGCTTTGAACCAGTCGGCCCATCTCGAGTCATTGGTCAGCGCTACGATCTCAAAACCTTTGTCGTGATACTTCGCATACACCTCTTTCCAATGCGGGATCGCTTGCCTGCATGGTGCGCACCAGCTGGCCCAGAAATCGATCAGCACGTATTTTCCCCTTGTGGAGGAAAGTGTGAATTTCGAGCTGTCAGGCGTCAGCAGCGTAAAATCAGGAGCCACTTTACCGGGCATCAGCGCTTCCAGTTTGCCAATGGATTCTTTTAACCGGAGGATATAGCCCGAAGAATCAGCAGGCGCTTTGAACGCACTCACACGTTTTTCCAGTTCCGCCAGGGGCATCGATTGATTGAACTGGTAGTAATTTTCCAGGAGCAAGGCCCCGGCAGACATCGCTGGCTGTACGTTTACCAGGCTGTCGATCCACGCGAGCGTCCAATCGTTCAAGCCCTTCTGGATCACTTCCGCTTCGGCCCGTACGGAATCCTTTTGATCTTCCCCGGTGGCGGACTGGTAGGCGATGTTGACCGCCTTCAGCTGTTGCATGAACCTTTTTTTGTCGGGATGATTTTCATGGGCATGCATGATATCCTGGTTGGCAGATCCCGACACGGTGAACTTTTCGATGATGGCACCAATATCTCCGCCATAAGCGGAGTAATCGTAGTGCGTTGCGCCGGTGGTGTCTGCTTCCACCGTGATCTCTCCCGGCTCCACGAACAGGCGGAGCGACCAGTTGCCGGGCTCAATGCGGAGGATCAACTGCTCCGCCCGCCTGATCTCGCCCTGCATGGTAAATTGACCGGCTTCGACGGCCACACTGTCTACTGTATGGCTGGTGCGGTCGGACATATCCATCCGCACGAGCTTTGCGCTTCCTTTGGGAATGCCTTCCAGCTTGCCGTTCAATACAAATGCATGATTGTCCTTACGGGATGCGCAGCTGCAAAGCAGCAGCAGGCATGCGGCGAAGTATACGCTGTTTCTTATCATTGGTTTTCAGTTTGTTTTAAATGTGTTTATGGCATGACTTCCGCTAGTTTGGCGTCCAGCGCCGCATCATCTTCACTTCCTCCGTTATATCTTCCTACGATCACTCCATTACGGTCAATGAGAATTTTCGTGGGCAGCGTTCTGATGCCATAAGCTTCGCTCAGGTCATCCGGGTTAGATTCGTTCCGCATTCTCTTTTCCATATCCAGGCCGCGCAGCACGTGCTTCCACATACCAATTCCATCATCCGCCACCGCTTTACGCCAGGCATCATGCTTGCGGTCGTCATCCGATACGCCGATGATCTCAAATCCTTTTGATTTGTAATGCGCATACAGTTCTTTCAGATGGGGATTGCCTTTGCGGCATGGCAGGCACCAGCTGGCCCAGAAATCCAGCAATACATACTTGCCTTTGTAGTCGGACAACCGCAGCAGCTTCCCGTCGATATCAGTTTTGGCAATAGCAGGAGCAACTACACCGGGCACGCCTTTCTTTTTCCTTTCCAGCTCTTCTGCAATCGCTTTGCCGAAGGAGCTTTGCTGCACCTTTAAAGGAAAACGCGCAAATATTTTGTTCAGGGAATCGGCGGACAGCTCACCGGCTTTTACGCGGAGGAAGTATGCCGCCATGTACGATGTGGGATGCGCTTTCAAAAATGAGTTCTGCACTTCATCGATCTCGGCGTTGTAGGGTTTTAGTACCCAGTTCTTCAGCTCCTGGAACGCAAAATTGCTTCTCTTGTTGACGGCGCTCAATGTGTCCATCACCACTTGCCAGCGCGCCCGGATCTTTTGCATTTGATCATTGACCGAAGCATATTCTGCATGCGAACGCGAGCCGGTCACCATGACGTTTTTAAAATCATCCTGGCCGATCGTAACTTTCATGGCGGCAGGTTCCAGGACGATGGTAGCCATGTTGGCCTGGTCCATCCTGGCATTCAGCGCGGTGCTCAGCATGGAAATGGTGGGCTCTTTGATATCTCCGGAAAACCTGAAGGAGCCATTGCGGACAAGGCTGCTGTCTGACTTACGCGCACCTTTGCTATCTGTGTAGCTCAGGTAAATTTTGTTGATATTCCGGGCGGTCATCTTTCCATCCAGCACAAATTGTGCATGACAGACAACCACATTGCCAAGTATAAAAAATAAAAGCAGGGCTTTTTTCATTGTCGTATTTTTTATTGTTTATTCTGTGTCATTTTGGGATTCTCCACCATCACATCCAGCGATATCCGCATTACCACCTTGGGATCATCCGGGTTGATGGTCAGTGCGGGCGAGTTGAAGGAATCGTAATTTCTCACCATCGGCAATCCGTTCCGGAAGTAGTCATAACCGATGTGGCCTTCAAACGCCAGTTCCAGCCTGCGTTCGTTGAGGATGGCGGTGAACAGGGGCTGTCCGGACAGACCGCTTAATCCCGTGAGGCCGGCGCGGGTATGAATGGCGTTCAGGTCTGTAAGCGCATCATCGTTCCTTCCTTGTTTCACCCTTGCTTCCGCCCTGTTCAGATACATTTCCGCGAGGCGGAGATGGTTGAACGGCGCATTGCTGTAATAAACGCCGGTGTTCAGGTATTTATAATAATACTTTGTGGTGCTCAATGTATCGGTTGTGTTGTTCTTGTATTTGTCAACCATGTAGAAGTTCCGGCGCAGATCGTTTACGGTCAGCAGGTCCAGCAGCGCGGGCGAGGGTTTGGCCTGGCCGGTAGAATAGCTGGGATGCCCTGCATACACGCCGGCCGGCTGATTGAGCAGCATCGGGAGGGTCATGATGTTGGCGTCGTGGTTGAGCGCCCAGATGGTTTCGGTATTGGCTTGATTGCTGTTCTGGTAATAGTCCGTATAGGCGGCATCCTGCAACAGGGTATACCCGCCGTTTAGTATCACCGAATCCGCGTATTGCTCTGAAAGCCGGGCGTAGTCCGTAGCGGGCGTATTAAAGGTGCCGCTCATGTACAGGTACACACGGGACAGCAAAGCGAAGGAAGCATATTTGCCGGCGAAGCTGTTCACTTTCTTTTGAGAGAAAAGCGGAATAGAGGCGTTCAGGTCCGTGATGATCTGGTCGTACGTTTCTTTGACGGTGGCCCTGGCGGGAGGATTGGCGGTGCTGGTGATCGGCTCGAGGATCAGCGGGATGCCCAGGTTGGTTTCCGGGGATTGGTAATAGGGCCTGCCATATACCCGGACGAGGTTGAAGTTGATAAAGGCCCGCAGGAACAGGTTCTCGGCTTTCGCCTGAAGGATCACGGGGTCTGTTTCTTCTTCCTTTACATTTCTGAGCACCATGTTAACACCCAGCAATGCCTGGTAAGAGGTTTGCCAGAACTGATGCGTCAACCCGAAATCCTTTGATTCGGTATTGGTGAAGTTGAAGGCGTCAATATTCTGGGCGTCTACGAGGTTGCTGGTGGAGGTCTGGTCGATGAACTTCACATTGTTGCCGCGGAATTCACTGATGTTGAACCAGTGTGTTTCTACGGCATACAGCCCGGCATAGTTGCCGATCGTAGCCTTGGTAAAGCCTTCGGGCGAAGCAAACTGCTGGCTCTCGAAGTTCACATTATGCGGCGCGAGGCCGTCCAGTTTCTTACCGCAACCTGTTGCCAGCAGCAACAGCCCGGCAGCATAAATGCCGGTGCGAACGGAATATTTTATATCGAAAAAGGTCATGATTCAATGTTTTAATTAGAAGCTTACGTTAAGACCAAAAATGAGCCTCCTGGGCATGGCGCTGTAGATGCCGGTTCCTGCATAAGCATTGGAAACGGCGCCGACGGTGGCGCCTTCCGGGTCGGAGGCATACAGCTCTTTGCTTTTCAGTACGAACACATTGTCTGCGCTGACATATGCGCTCAGACCCGAGAGTTTCAGTTTTTGCAACAGATCACGGTTGAAGTCGTAAGAAAGACGGATGTTCCGCAAACGCAGGTAGCTCGCATCCTGGTAGATCAATGAAGAGTTGATGTTGGTGCCGCCACGCTGGCTGAATGCAATATCATACCAGTTGGGAAAGTTGGCGTTGGTATCGCCGGGGCCTTCCCAGAAGCGCTGGTTTTCCGTTGGCGCCGCTGCGTTGAAGCCGTTCTGCCAGGTGCTGGGGCTCATGAAGTTGCGCAGCGCATTGTTCATGATGATGTTGCCGTAGGAATAGTTGAACAGCATGCTTAAAGTAAAGCCGCCGTATATGAAGGTGCTCGTAAAGCCTCCGAAGAATTTGGGCGTTGCGGAGCCTATCACCTGGTAGCTGAGCAGGCTGCCCGCTTTTGCCAGCGGAATACTGTCTACGATATCCACGCTTTTGTCGCCGTTGATACGTTCGAAAAGCGGCCGGCCGTTATCCGGGTTAACCCCTACGTAGCGGATCGCGCGCAGGGTATTGATATCCTCTCCGAGGTGACGGTAGTAGGCCCTGGAGAAGCCATCTATCAGGGAATCCCCGAATATTTTGGTAAGGCGGTTCTGGTTGAAGCTGATGTTGGCATCCAGGACCCACTTGAATTTGCCGGCCTGAACGGCTACAGCGGAGGCCGTCAGTTCGATGCCCCTGTTGGTCAGCTCGCCTACATTGCGTATCTGAGTAGGGAAACCGGTATAGGTGGGCAGCGGCACACTTTGCAACAGCCCCGCGCTTCTTCTGTAGTAGTAATCGGCTGTAATGTTCACCCGGTCCCATAATCCAAGATCAAGGCCGAGGTTGGTGGTATAGGTGGTTTCCCAGGTGATCTGGTCGTTGGCCAGGCGCTGGATCGTTGCGCCGAAAGTGGACTGGTCGTTATAACGAACCGCATCCGCATAGGTCGTAAAGTTCAGGAAATCCGCGCCGGCTTCTCTTCCGGAGGTGCCGTACGTAGCCCTGATCTTCATGTTCGATACCGGTTTGATCTGCTGCATAAACGGTTCATTGCTCATCAGCCAGGCGCCGCTTACAGAGTAGAACGTGCCGTACCGGTTCTCTTTACCGAAGTTCGTGGATGCATCCCGGCGCACAGAGGCGGATGCCAGGTATTTGCCTTTGTAATTCTCGTTGATCTCTCCGAACAGGGAGAAAGATGATTTTTCCAGCGGCGCTGATGAGCCGGGAATGGGAAGAATGCCGCGCTGCTTGTTCAGCCAGTTCCCGTAGTTCTGGAACGCGCCGAGGTTCCGCTCTCCGGGATATGCTGTTCCATAGGCGTCAACGGACATGAACGTCGTCTGGGTTTCGCCATATTCCTGGCCCACCAGCGCGCTGAGTGCATGATCGCCGAAACGCTTGCTGGCCGTCAGCATGTTGGAGGTCAGGAAGTAGGTGCTTCTCGTATCGGAAATATTGATCGATCCGTCTATCCGCACCCTCGCATTGGCCGGGCCATCATAGCGGCCCCTGTAGGTGCGGGGATCGCGGTAGCTGTTCACGTTGATATTGGTGTACTGCAACGTATTGGTGCTTTGCGCGGTTAACCAGGGAAGGATCTCGTATTTCAGCCTGCCGGTGAGCAGATAGCTTTGCCGCTGGTTGATGGAGGTGTTGTACTCATGTGAATACAAAGGGTTATCATACCATTGCGTGACCCTTTCCCCGGAAGGATTGTAAATGTAGTTGGGAACAGAGTCCGCCAGTGCGCCATTGGCGGTATAGGGCGTTACCCAGGGCTGGAACAGGTAGATCTGGTTTTCAGAGGTGGTAGCGGTATACTTGTCCCACAGCACATTGGTGTTGAGCGAGAAAGTCAGCTTCCGGGAAATGCGCTGGTCGATGTTCAGGCGTAACGCTTTCCTGCTGAGGTTATCGCTCAGCTCGGTGCCGTCCTGGTTCACCCAGTTCACGGCCGCATACACCTTCGTACGGTCGGTGCCCCCGGAAAGCGACAGGTTGATATCGCTCTGGCTGCCATTGGGATAGAAGGCACGGTCCGTCCAGCTGAAATTCTTTTGCAGGTCGGCATCCGTAAACAGGCGCGTTGCATTGAAATAATTTTCAAAGCTGCCGAAGCGGGTCTGCAAAGAGGGCGTGCCGGCGTAGAGTGACTGCATGCTGCGCGTGATGTGTTCGGACAATTGTCCGGTATTCATAAAGTTCACCAGCCTGTTGCTGTATACGCCGCCGTGACTTAGGTTCAGGTTGACCTTTACCGGTGCATTGGAGCCCTGGCGGGTGGTGACCACGATCACGCCCTGCGCCGCTCTTGAACCGTAGATCGCCGCGGAGGCCGCGTCCTTCAGTACGGTGAGGCTCTCGATGTCGTTGGGGTTTACAATGTCCTGCAGGTTGGCCGCCGTGGTGATCACGCCGTCCACCACGATCAGCGGGCCGAAATTGCTGTTGGACTGATCAGGCATGGACGCCTGTCCCCTTAATACGATCTGCCCCCTCGTGGCAACACTCCCTCCATTCTCCACGATATACATCCCGGTGGCTTTACCTTTGAGCATCGCGAGCGGATTGGCGCCCGAAACACCACTGCGGAGATCATCGCCACTGAAGCGCTGCACGGAGCCGGTCAGTTCGCTTACCTTCCTTTGCGTGTAACCGGTGGAGATCACTATTTCCCCGATGTTCTGAACGGCAGCATGCAGCGTGAGCACCAGCGGTCTTTGGGAAGTGGTGGCAGACACCCGGTATTCAATTCTCTCATAACCTATGAAAGATACCTGGATAACATCACCCGCATCGGCTTGCAGGATAAACCGCCCGCTTTCGTCGGTAACGGCGGACACTTTCTTGCCGCGGATGGTCAGCGTTGCACCCGCCAGCGGCTTACCGGCAGTATCCACTACACGGCCGGTCACCGGAATGAATGCGCTGATGGTTGACCTTTCAGCACGGCGTTCCGGGGAGGTCCCCGGGGGTACCGGCATTTTTCTTTCAGACAGGAAAATCGTTTTGTCTTCTAT
This sequence comes from Chitinophaga cymbidii, assembly GCF_007992715.1. GTDB lineage: Bacteria > Bacteroidota > Bacteroidia > Chitinophagales > Chitinophagaceae > Chitinophaga > Chitinophaga cymbidii. The sequence continues at coordinate 1,228,870 of NZ_BKAU01000001.1, read as the reverse complement.
AACATATTCGATGGACCGGTCTTTTAACAGCATGTCCAGAAATTGCGTCAACGGCATGTCCGTTACGGATAAAGAAACCGTTTTGTTCCGGGAAAACGAGGCTTCCTTTGTAAATACAACGTAACCTGTTTGTTTTTCAATCATTGAAAAAACTTTCCTGAACGTCAGGTCTTTACCGGTGATCGTGACGTTTTGGGCAAAGCCCGTAGCCTGAGCGGAAATAAAAGCGCAAGTCAGTAACAGCGCGGTTAGTCTCATAACCCTCCAGATTTTGGTTCGGAATCCTTTGATGTTTTTTAAGGGCTCGCAGCATCCGTCAAAGCGGATTTGGTTGATGCCCCTGCTCTTTGATACCAGGCCGGAAAAAACGACCCGGAAGCGCATAGGGAGCCAATAGCATTTTTTTTGCATAATTTGCAACTGATTTGGTTGTAAATGAATAATGGTTGTCTGACCGTTTGAAATCTGACCGAATCATCCGACCGTCATGGGGCCTAACCATGACGGTTTTCTGATATCAGCCAGGTGTATTGGTTGGTTTATGTTTATTACGTTGCATGCGTGTCAGGGGAACAATTTCAGCGTTCTGCCTTCCAGCTGGCAGTGAATGCCCAATCTGTCCAGCCCCTTCAATAAGCCATTCAGCGTTACGCCCCGCGTCATTTTTCCCGTTAGTTTCAGTTGCTGGATATCACCTTCATATACTACCTCAATATCATACCAGCGTTCCAGCTGACGCATTACTTCTCCAAGGGTCGCTCCTTCAAAATCGAACAGCCCGTTTTTCCAGGCCACGACTTTTTCCACGGAAACATCGCTGCTTACAGTGATCTCCGGATGTCCTCCGGAACCCACCTGCACTTTTGCCTGCTGTCCCGGTCTGAGTATCACGGTTTCCCTGTCCGAAGGCCGGGAACCGGCCGGGATGGATGCTATCCGCACGCTTCCTTCGAGCAGGGTGGTACTGATACTTTCCTCGTTATCATAAGCATTGACGTTAAAGTGCGTACCCAGCACGCGGATGCTTGTTTTGTTGTTCACATTTACCATAAATGGAACGTTGCTTTTAACCACTTCCAGGTACACTTCTCCCGTTATCTTTACCATTCTTTCATTTCCATGGAAAGCGGTAGGATAGGTGATAGTGCTGGCGGCATTCAGCCAGGCCCTTGTACCGTCCGGCAGCCGCACATCGAACTGACGGCCTTTGGGCGTTGTGATGGTATTGTAGGTGATCCCGCCGGAAGCCGGTCCAGCCGGATTATAGGCCAGCCCGCCATCCTCAAGCACTACCTGCGTGCCGTTCTGATTGGAAACGACGCCTTCGCGCAAGCTGTCCAGCACCACCTGGCTGCCATCCGACAAGGTCAATATCGCGCCGGTTTTTCCCGGAAGCACCTCCGCGGGTGTGGCCGATACGGCAACGTTGCCTGGCTCCGGCCGCTGATAATAAGATGCGATAAAGTAAACGGAGGAAACAACAGCTGCCAGAACAGCCGCGGCCATCCACCAGCGGCGGCCGGTCATTACAGGGCGTTCAGGGGCATGGGAAAACTGGTGGTCGCTATCCAGGATTTTATGAAGTATCCGCTCCCGCAACGCCTTTTTATTGTCAGGATGGTATTCGGAAAGGCTTTCACTGAGTGACTCCGGGGAGGCAATTTCCTCCATCAGGCTGGCATTATCGGGTGAGCGCGCTTTCCAGTCTTCCAACCGGCGCTGCTCGTCTTCCTGTAAGGTTCCCTGCAGATATTTATATAACAAACCAGGTATGTCCTTATCTTCCATTTATGAGATTTTTATGAACGATGCGCTCCTTCATCTATTACGACTGAACAAATAAAACCTACCAGAAAAAGAACGATCTTTTTTTTATTCACTTACGTTGAAATACTTACTTATAAAGTATTTCGAAAATATCATTAAAGGCAACAGGGAAAAAGAGGGGGAACAGGATAAAGGATTGGCCCAGGGCTATTTTTATGAGCTTTATGGCGTTCGATTTCTGATTACTCACGGTCTGAACGTTCAGGTTCAGCCGTTGCGCAATTTCCGCGGGTTTGAGCCCTTCTTTATAGGAGAGCAGAAAAATTTCTTTCATTTTCCGCGGCATCTTTTCTACTTCCGCATAAACGAGCCGCAAGAATTCTTCCCGGACTTCCAGCCAGGAAAAATCGGGCGCTGACGTTAGCAGCAGATGCTGTAACAGGTCAGCATGCCTGGCGGATTTCACCTTGTTATGCTTCAATATGTCCAGGCAGGCATTGCGGGCAGTGACTTTAAGGAAAGCTGTGATTTTCGCCGGGCTTTCCATCTGCCCGCGCCGTTGCATCAGCTTTATGAACGTTTCGGAAACAACGTCCTCCGCTTCCTGCCTGTTAGGAAGCCATCGTTTCGCGTATTGGTAAATGAGGAAATAATACCGGTCATATATTTCGGTAAAAGCCCCGATATCACCCGCCTGAAACCGCTGAACAAGGTCATATTCTTCGTATGGGTGGTTGGCTGACAATAATTAATAAAAATTTGATACCTCCTTCACAATACTATATAATTTTCACTTTCTCTCCACCATTTTACATATAATTCTGCTGTTGCAGGGAAAGTGTGTTCTGTATATTTATTATAATTAATTGATAATCAATATAAATATATGACAAACACCTTTTCCTTATAACCGCCGGCCGCCGAAAACGACCCTTGCGAAACATCAATCTTTTTTTATTACTTTAGTTCAGTACATGAGGGCGTATAGCACTTTCACCGATAATGAACTGTATCGTCTGTTAGTTCAGGACGACGAAGCGGCATTTACCATTTTATACCATCGGTATTGGAAGCGTATGCTATATAAGGCAGCTTTGAAGTTACCATCCAATGCTGATGCGGAAGAGGTTGTCCAGGACGCCTTTACAGACATCTGGAAAAGCAGGCGCAGCATACAGATACAAAACAGTTTTCATACCTATATGGCCGCTGTCATACGTTACAAGGTGATGGCAAAGATGGCTTCCAATAAACGGGGAATGGCTGAAGCTGTGCATGCGTTGCATGTGGAAGACAACGCCACCGAGCAATGGCTCAGCTTTAATGCGCTGCGGAATGAAATTGAAAGATCCGTGAAAGCCCTGCCGGAGAAGTGCCAGCTGGTATTCCGGATGAGCCGGGAAAGAGGTATGAGCGATAAAGAAATAGCGCGGGACCTGAATATTTCCCCGAAAACGGTGGAGGCCCATATCTCCAGGGCACTTAAATTCCTGCGTGTTTATATCAATAAATCCCTTTCCATTCTTGCATTTGCCACTGCGCTTATAATAAAAGCGTAAAATTTTTCTGTTTCAATGTAGGGTAGTCCCCGTTTCTTATACACTATATAAGAAACGATTTACCTATGACACGACCGACACGGGCGCAACTGAACGAACTGGCCGATAAGTGGATGAAGGGCACTATTACGCCATCGGAAAGGGAGTTGCTGGACAAATGGTATGACCTGGACGCAGGGGAGCCCCTTGCCTGGGATGACGAGTCCGAAGAGCAGCTGGCTGCGCGCTTGCTGAGCAATATCAACACGCAGAAAAATCCCTCTTATTCTTCCGGAAGAAGGTGGCAAATCCCCGCTGCCGCCATTTTACTGATCGCACTGGGCATAGGCGCTTACTTATATGTTTCAAGATCAGATTCCCCCCGGCAGGTGGCTGTAACGGATAAAGCAATCAAACCCGGAAGAAACCAGGCGATCCTGACGTTGGGCAACGGGGAAAAAATTGTTCTTACCGATGCGGCCAACGGAGAGGTGGCGAGCCGCTCCGGCGTGAAGATTACAAAAACCGCCGATGGGCAACTGGTATATGATGCCGCTAATGCCACCGACGAAAATTCGCCGCTGGAATACAATTCCATAGAAGCCCCCGCAGGTGGACAGTGGCAGGTAAAGCTGCCGGACGGTTCGGTGATATTCCTCAACGCTTCATCGGGTATTACCTATCCCACACGCTTCGTTGGCAACGAAAGAAAAGTACAAATGACGGGCGAAGCATATTTTGAAATTGCGCCTGACAGGAAGATGCCGTTCCGGGTGGAAAGCCGCGGGCAGACAGTTGAAGTGTTGGGCACACATTTTAATATAATGGCCTATGCCGATGAAAAGATGATCAGGACTACGCTCCTGGAAGGATCTGTGAGGATCGTTACGGATGCGGAATCAAAAATGCTGGAACCGGGCGAGCAGGCGCAATTAGCGGAGAATAAGCTGAAAGTTGCCCGTGATGTGGACATGGAGGAAGTGATGGCCTGGAAAAACGGGTACTTTAAATTCAATGAAAGCCTCGAAAGCATCATGGCAAAGATCGCAAGATGGTACGATGTAGAGGTGGAATACCGGGATAAGCCCGCTTCAGACCTTACCTTCTCGGGAAAGATCTCAAGGTCGAGAGATATATCCGGAATTTTAAAGATGCTGGAATATACAGGGGATGTTCACTTTCAACTGGAGGGAAGAAAGGTGATCGTTACTAAATAAATATGCAGCCAGGGCGCTTCAAAAACCAAATCCCGACTGGCATCGGGACTTGGCGAACGTTGAGCGTACCTCTCCTATAAGGATTAAAATTTTTGACTGGAATCAAACATTTAAGGTCTAAACCCAACAAACCAAAATTATGTATTTAAAATTACATTTCAGGAGCCGTGGCCGCCGCCATGCTCTGAATCAATTCGTACTCGTCATGAAACTGCTTGTAATTCTGCTAACTACCGCATTTATGCAGGTAAGCGCAAGTTCCTCCGCACAGCGAATTACCATGAACAAGGTGAATGCCCCGCTGAGTGAAATAATTGATGAGATCAGGGCCCAAAGCGGCTACGACTTTCTGTACAATAACAAGGTGTTAAAAACCGCCCATCCTGTTACCATCGATGTCCGGAACGCAAGTATCGAAACGGTGCTGGCTATTTGTTTTGGCGATCAACCGGTAACGTACACTATTTCAGACAATTTTATTGTCATTAAGCGAAGCCGCACTAAAACAGTCATTCCCGCAGATATAAAGGGGAAGGTGACCGATGAAAAAGGAGCGCCGCTGCCCGGCGCTTCCATTAAGGTGAAGGGAACCAACCAGGCCACCAACACAGATGCCAATGGCGAATTTACCCTGAAGAATATTGAACCGGGAGCAGTGCTTGCAGTTTCATTTGTGGGTTTTGTTACGCAGGAAGTTCCCGTTGACGACCGCAGCGCCATACATATTGTATTGGTTGAAAATACCGAGGCGTTGAATGAGGTCATAGTAGTGGGATATGGAACACAGCAGAAAATTAACCTGACGGGCGCCGTATCCACAGTTGATTCGAAAAGTATCGAAAACAGACCGGTCAGCAATCTTGCCACCGCACTGCAGGGAACATCTCCCGGACTTATCGTTACCCGTACCTCCGGGCAGCCGGGCAACGAAAACATCGGGATACAACTGAGAGGGGCTACATCTGCCAATGGCAATGTGAACCCTCTTTTAATTGTAGATGGTGTTTCCGCGCCCATCGGCACCTTGCAATCCTTAAACCCGAATGATGTGGAGAATGTGACCTTTTTGAAGGATGCGGCGGCAGCGGCCATTTATGGCGCGCAGGCCGCGGGAGGCGTGATCCTGGTCACTACCAAAAAGGGCGTTGCGGGGAAAACGAAAATTGAATATTCCAACCTGTTCGGCGCCGACAAGATGTTGAACGTTCCCAAGCGGATGACCTTGCTGGAGGAAGCTTATTTCAGCAACCTGTCAGCAGAAAATGCCGGCCTGGCGCCCCCGTACCCCGCGGCGGATATTCAGCGGATCATTGATGGCGTGGAATATTACGTAGACCCTGTTGATACGAACAAATATGTTTACCTGAATCAAAAGGACTTTGTCAGCCAGACCATACGCGATGTTACCACGATGCAGACGCATAACATAGCCGTCAGCGGTGGAACGGACAAGTTGAACTTCCTGGTTTCCCTGGGAACCTACTCCAAAGATGGCGCCTTTAAAGTTGGGCCGGACATGCATAACCGCTACAACGGGAGGGTGAACCTGGGTGCAAAGCTCAGCAAGCATGTATCCATCGAATCAAGGATCTCCTATACGCGCAAGAGAACTGAAATGCCGTCGCTGGATGTTTCCGCATTGCTTTACCAGGCGCTTCGCCTCCGGCAAAAATGGCCCATATTCACCCCGGAAGGCAGGCTGAGCGGCGAGGGCTCGTTTTCCGCCAACCAGTCTTATGCTTACCTTAAAGAAGGCGGGTATAATAACCGTAACGATAATAATTTTGATGGTGTTTTTACACTTAAAATAGCGGATGTTGTAAAAGGCTTGCAGCTGCGCGGCATCTATGGCGGAACATATAACCGGTCAGACCGCGATCATTTCTCCCGCACGGTTGAGTTGTGGCAACGTTATTTCCCGGTGGCTTACATCAACCAGACGAATATGTTTGAAGTCACCCGCGGCGTGTACAATACCAATAACCTACAATTGCTGGCGGACTATTCGTTAAGCCTGGGAGGAAAACATAACTTCCACGTGCTGGCCGGTTACCAGTTTGAAGACAGCAGAAGCTCATCTGTTTACACTTCAGCGCAGAACCTGGCCAGTAATGACCTGCCGACGCTTGGTCTTGGTGAAGATGCCACCAAAACGAACAGCCAGACGATCAATACCTATGCATATAAGTCGTATTTCGGCCGGCTTAACTATAATTATCAAAACAAATATCTCTTCGAAGCAACCATCCGCACCGATGAAAGTTCCAGGCTGGCGCCGGGTTTACGGGTAAAAACATTTCCTTCCGTATCCGCCGGATGGAATATTCATAAGGAAAGCTGGTTCCCCGCGGGCTCCTTTGTTTCTTCATTGAGGCTCCGGGCTTCATGGGGACAATTGGGAAGCGCCCTCGGAAACATCATCGGCAACTATGATTTCATGAATATGCTTTCCCGGAACAATAACCTGGTATTGGGTGCGGGGGAAGACCGTACCATGTACTTCTATCAAAGCGTAGTTCCTTCCTCGAGCCTGACATGGGAAACGGTAGAAACCACCAACGGGGGATTTGATTTCGGCATGTTTGACGGCAAATTATCTGTTAGCGCGGACTATTACGTGAAGTTCAACAGGAACATGCTCACGCCCTTGCAATTGCCGGTCACCTTTGGGGTGGCTACGCCGCGTACCAACAACGGGGAACTGAAATCCTGGGGCTGGGAGGTGGAGGCGAATTTCCGGGACAGGATCGGAAAGGATTTTAGTTATTCGATCGGGTTCAACCTGTCAGACAACCAGAACAAAGTCATGAGCTATGCCGGAAGAAAAGTGGTGAATGCCGGCATCGTGAATATACTGGAAGGTTACCCATTGGGTTCTATCTGGGGATTTCAGACGGATGGATACTATCAATCGCAGGATGAAGTGGATAAAGCACCATTCTACAATGCCAGGACAGGCGTGGGAGATGTCAGGTATGTTGATCAGAACGGAGATAACCGCATTAATATTGGTGGCGGGCTGTTTGAAGATCATGGCGATCTTATCTATCTCGGAACGGATCAGCCACGTTATAATTTCGGGATCAATGCCGGATTTGAATGGAAGGGATTTGATTTTTTCGTCTTTTTCCAGGGCGTAGGATCACGGACTTTTTATGCAACCGTAAATACGGTGAATCCACAGGTGACGGCGCCGCGTCAGCCATTGGCCATTCATAGGGACTACTGGACGGAAGATAACCGGGATGCTGCTTTTCCCCGCCCGTATAGTGGTGGTCAGCATAATTACGTGTTTTCAGATAAATGGATGCTGGACGGAAAATATATCCGTTTGAAAAATATTCAACTGGGATATTCCCTGCCGGCCAGTCTGCTGCAAAAGGTCCATATAGCACGGGCCCGGATCTATTTTAGCGGCCAGGACCTTTTAACGTTTTCAGGCCTGGGTATTTTTGACCAGATCTTCAATCCGGAATATAACAATAACGTAGAGTTTGAATATCCATTTGCGGCCACTGCTTCCGTTGGACTGAACATTTCATTTTGATACGCACTTTAAAACAAACCGAACATGAGAAATCTATTATATCTTGTTATCTCGCTATGCCTGTTAAGCGCCTGCGATGTTGACAGAATCTCGGAAACCAATCTTAGCGACGGATCGTTCTGGAAGAGTGAGCGTGATCTGAAGGCCGCCACCAATTACCTGTACACTTTTCTGCCCAGCCTGCTGATAACGTCTGATAACTGGTCAGACGACGGGTTTGGTACGGCGCCACATACCATCAGTGATGGCACCAGGCTTGCGCCTGCAACATCCGGTGATTACAGCACGCCTTACAGGATCATACGGGCGGCATCCAATATTGTGGAGAAGGCATCATTGGCGGAAAGTGCGGGCGTGCCTGCGCAGATTGCGGATATATACGTAGCGGAAGCCCGCTTCTTTCGTGCATGGGCTTATTTTCAGCTGGTACAGAAATTTGGGGACGTTCCGCTTATTTTAGGATTGTTGAAAGAAGATTCACCAGAGCTGACAGCGCCCCGGACGCCGAAAGAACAGGTGTACGAAGCGATTTATGCGGACCTGGATGATGCCATTGCAAAGCTTCCCACGCCTACCGTAAGAGGAGTCGCAGGATATGGACGCATCACCAATACGGCGGCGCTGGCGTTTAAAGCAAGGGTGGCTTTATTTGAGGGCACCCGTTCAAAATTTCATCAGTATGGTGATCCGAACAAACATCTCTCATTAGCAGTGGCCGCCGCAAAGGAAGTGATGGAGAGCGGAGAGCATCAGCTGTTTGATAACTATTTCGGGCTTTTTCAATATGACGGTGAGGGCCGGCAGAACAGAGAGAACATACTGGTGCGGCAATACGGCAGAAATATTGCCGATAATATTTCCGGCTATAATTGCGGAACGCTGATAAACGGCGCCACGAACGCCACCAAGGCGCTGGTAGACGCTTACCTGATGAAAGACGGCCTTCCCATCGAAATATCGCCCCTGTATACCCCGCCCGCTACTTTTGCGGAAACATTTATTGACCGGGATGAGCGTTTGAACGCGACGATCATGAAACCAGGCGATCCATATTTCTACAGCGTCCCTTTCGTGGCGCCTACCCTGGTGTATCACACTACGGCATATTGTCCGCGTAAATTTGTGGATGCCCATACGGTCGGCACCGGCGTTACATTTATTGATTACCCGATTATCCGGTATGCAGAAGTACTGCTAACGTACGCCGAGGCGCTTTATGAACTGAACGGTGCCATTTCCGATGCGGACCTTAACGCCAGTATCAATCTTTTACGTGATCGGGCGAATTTACCCGACCTCACCAATGCTTTTGTGCAGGACAATGGCCTGAACATGCGCAACGAACTTCGCCGGGAACGAAGGGTAGAGCTGGCGATGGAGGGGTTCCGGTATTGGGACCTGATTCGCTGGAAGACCGCTGAAACAGAACTTCCCAAAGCTATTTTGGGTAGTTATTTCTTTGCGGACGAACCGGGTTTTTCAACTGCAAGCCCGAAGCTCACGCCTGATAATTATATTTTATTGCAAGCTGCTGCCAACAGGATGTTTGATCCGGAGAAAGATTATTTATGGCCTTTGCCGGTGAATGAGCTGGCGCTGAATCCGCAGTTGAAGCAGAATCCGTATTGGGAGTAGTATAACTGCACGGACCACCTGCGTTTCGTAATAATCGACACTGATGTAGCTGTTCATACTATGATCGGTATCGGATCGCTATGTGATCGCTGAAGGATCACACCGGGGTATGTGGACTTGATGCGGAGATGGTATGTTTTTCGTGTGGCTTTGAAAAATCTGCTGAGCGGGATATCCTGGCAATAGCAAGCCGTCCACAAGAACTGGCGCTTGAGGGGAATCTGACTGGAAATATGATGTGGGAGGGTATGATGTTCAATGGATAGTTACTCAACAAAATGCATCCGCTGGCGGGGAATGGCTTATTCCCGCTGGATGACGGGTGGGGAAGCTGTGGCCATTTTCTGCCGTTGCGCCGCTGTTGCCTGTTGCGTTGAAGCGTGTGCGGAGCCTGCCAGCGATTGCAGCCGCTGGTGCAGCATCGCCTGTTGCTGGTGTTCAGGTTTGTGGAAGACCTGCTTTGTCTGCGGCTCCTGCACGGCAATAATATCAGCGGCCAGGTACTTCCTGTTGAAGGACGCCCGGTTGCCGCACATGCCTCTTACCTGCAAGGCCACGATCAGCGTTCCCTTGCCGGGTACATCTACGTTGAGCGCTGCGCCTGCAAATGCCTCGCGGGTACCCAGCACGATCATGGCGGTTTCAGTGCCCGTCACCCGGCGTTCCCCGAAGTGGATGCGCGTAGCGATCACTTTTACTTCCAGCGTGGAGATGCCCCTGAACTGCGGCAGCGCCTGCGGCGGGATATGCAGTATCCCGTCCTCCGAAAGCGTGGGCGCTACGGTAAAAAAGCGGTCTGTTCCCGTATGCTGGTTGAAGCGGAAGCCTGCGATAGCTTCAGTGTTACGGAGGCCGCCTTTGATGATGGTTTTGTTGAGGCGGTTGATATGCCCACCGTCGCAACGCACATCGAGGTCATTGGCGAATGCGCCGCGGATGAGGCGGGCTTTGCTGCTGGCCGCGCCGAAGCGCTGTGCCGCGCGGCGGGTGGCCGTGGTCTGCCGGACGGATTCCGGCATGCTGCGGAAGTAGTGTTTACCGTCCCGGTAATAGCCGATCATATTGCCGGCTTTACCCGTGAAGGTGAACAAAGAAGTTTGTTTTGCCATGGGGTGCGATTTTGTTGATACATGAATATAACGTTTTCTTTTTTAGGGCCCAGCCGAATAGTTACGGACGATTATGTGAATTTATATTCGTCCATAAGTATTTAAAACAGTATATTTGTGGACAATTATAAAAAAATAAACTTGTCCATAACTTATGGCAGAAACGATCATCGGACGGTATGCCGAAAAGAAAATCCTGAAAGAGATGCTCAGTTCCAAAGAGGCGGAGCTGATTGCTATATTGGGACGCCGCCGTGTGGGAAAGACTTTCCTGATCCGAAATTATTGCCAAAAATATCTTGTTTTTGAATGCACCGGCATTCATGAAGCCGGGCTACCGGAACAACTATTCAATTTCAGCAGGTCACTGCAGCTGGCCATGCAATCGCCGATCCCGCCTGCTACTCCGGTCAACTGGGTACAGGCATTCATCTTTCTCAGCGACTTTCTTGCCACCAAACTGAAAGATCAACCTGCTGTTGTGCTGTTTGACGAATTTCCCTGGATACATACTGCCAAATCAGGATTTCTAACTGCCTTTGGCCACTGGTGGAACACCTGGGCGTCCCGCCAGCCTCAGCTGAAAGTAGTGATCTGTGGCTCGGCAGCGTCATGGATGATAGAAAATATCCTCCACAATAAAGGTGGTCTGCATAACCGGATAAGCAGGACTATCCGGCTCTTACCTTTTAGCCTGAAAGAGTCTGAAGATTACCTGATCAGCCGGGGGGTAAAATTGGACCATTACCAAATTCTACAACTCTATATGGCTATGGGTGGTATTCCCCAATATTTAAAACAGGTAGATAAAGGACAGAGTGCCCACCAGGTCATCGACAGGCTTTTCTTTGAAAAGGACGGGATGCTAAAAACGGAATTCAATGTTCTCTACCGCTCCCTCTTTGACAATGCCAGTCACCACGAGGCCATCGTCCGGGAACTTGCTAAAAAAGCGAGTGGCCTGAGCCGCACGGAGGTTATCAAAGCCTGCGGGCTCACCACCGGCGGTACAACTACCCGCTTATTTGAAGAACTGGAACAGTCCGGTTTCATCACGCAATACATTCCCTTTGAAAAAACTTCCCGGGACGGTATCTATAAACTTTCAGATGAATACTCACTGTTCTATCTGAAGTTCATCGATCGCGCCCGCGCTACGGGAGCCGGCACCTGGCATAAAATTTCGCAAGGCCAATCCTATAATAGCTGGAGCGGCTATGCCTTTGAAGCTATTTGTCAAAAACATGTACAGCAGATCAAGAAGGCACTCGGTATCGCAGCAGTGTACACCGAAGCCTCGGGCTGGCGATATACACCCAAAAAAGGGGAAGCGGGAGCACAGATCGATCTGCTGCTGGACCGGGCTGATCACAGCATCAATGTATGCGAAATGAAATTTGCAAATGGAGAATTTACCATTGACAAAAAATACGCGAATGAACTGGACAGCAAGGTGAAGGTTTTCCAGGCACAAACCAAAACGAAGAAGACGATCTTCCCTACCATGATCACGACCTATGGTACGAAGCAGAATATTTATTATACGGGGCGGATAGTGTCCGAAGTAAAAATGGAGGACCTGTTCAAATGACCCCGTTAAACTTCCACCCGTAGGGGAGTTATCGAACCTAAACATGGATGATGTATTAGCGGTGGAAGCCTTTGTTGACAGGTATAAGGGGCTGATTGCTGCGCTTTGACTGGAAATGCTATATTCTGTATAGAACAGTGCTAGGTTCCTTATGTCACTCTATTACTGTTAAAGTCGTTTTTGCCCCGGTTTTCGGGGGAAGTTGATACGCAAATTCGTTATCATTTTTTGAGGTATATTTATCTTTTTAATACCCTATACTACAAATATGGAACAAACAAAATCCTTCGTTAGAGAAGAAGCAGTTAGGTTGAAAAGAGCCTTAGATAATTTCATTGAATTTGGGGTAAAGAGTGAGCATAGTTTCGACATAAATTGTGAAATATTGAGAAACTATCTTATTGAACCCGTTGATACATCCGAGCAGTTTAAAGATTTATTTGATAAGTTGAAGTCTATGAGCGGCCCCTGTATCTATTGGGCTGATATTGTGGGCGAAAAGTTGACGAATGTGCAAATAGTTGAAGCAATGAGAAAATACGATATTAGCAATAACGAGACGGGAAAAAGGAGGCAGTTGCCTGTCATTTACAAGAGGATTAGGGATTCAAGGACGCTCTATGTTGGCAAAGTCAATGGCGGGATATGGGCGAGAGTTTTAACTCATTTTGGCTATCATTTAAATGGAAACCTGCAAGGCCTTCAGCTTTACCACTGGGCAAAAGACTTGGGATTGGTGATTAGGTTTAATATTTTGGAATTTGACGGGGGCTGTTTGAGACTATTGCCAGCTATCGAATACGAAATTGCGAAACAGAAAAGTCCTTTGATTGGCTCTCATTCAAGCTAATTTTCAAAGCTTAAATGTTCCTTTTTGTATCCATCGTACCAAGTTTGAAATTCGGTAAGTTTGTCAGGAAGCCTAGACCTTATAAATTTGTTTAATATATGCAGGCCGAAGTTGCATGTATTTTGTGAGACAATGTCAATGTCGGAATGATTTCTAAGGTGCATCATTTCCACTTTTCCCTCATAATTAAATTTGAATACCCCGCTATGCCTGCCACCAGAATGAACATTATTAGACCATGTACGATAATAAATTTCATAGAAGGTAAGCATTTTAAGCGTCCTTGCCAGTTCTTTGATTGTTTTAGGGCCATTGAATAGGGTGTACCATTGCGGAGGAGGCGAGTTTCTGTTTTTTCCTTTAATTCTTTCGATTTCGTCTATTATATTTTTGTGCTTGCCAGTTTTTAGCCACAACTCAACTTCGTCGTAAATTTCTGAATGTCTGTATTGAGATATGTCAATTGAATTAACCCACCCTTCCTTTTTAAGTATATCCCAATTTGCTATACCTGTTTTAGTTGTTAAGTCATACTTGCTATTTAGACTAACTGTTGTGTATCGTTCATGTATTAGATAGTTTAGCGAACGTCTATCAGTATCCTTTACAAAGATATAGTCAAGGTACAGGACTGTTTCAAATAGAGTTCGTAGTAATATTTTAGCAGTATCGGATGAACCTAACATTAGTAAGTTCGCAATTGAGTCCATTAAATCTAACGAGTGCCTGAACAAGGCAACCGGAGCAAGACATTCGTCTCCTTTCATCCTTGTTTGAAAGTCATGTGCCAGTATATTTGTTCCAAAATTTACAATTTCCGAAACCTGCTCGAATCTAAATTTGAATCCTGCGTTTAATACCCCGCCAGGAATTTCGGGTAGTATTTTACGGTCAGGGAGTGTCGACATTCCACTTTTTTTCAAATATAGCCATTTAGAACATCTGCTTAATTACCACCTTAATCATTTCCCTTTCAAATCTTCCATCAATTTGGGTATCTCTTTGCTGTAGATATTACGAGGTTTAAAGCCATCTTTAAATATCTTCTTAGCAATTGCCCAAGATATAAGGGGCGATTTTACTTCAGCATTTTTCTTTGATTCGTATAGCCAGAAAGTGCAGTTTGATGATATTAAGTGTTTCATTTTTAAGTAGTTATTAGGTTGCTAAATTTGAAATTCAGGTTACCGAAAAGGGGACTTAAAAATGGTGATGGTGGGCGAATAAAAAAGGACTTCCAGAGTAGTCCGAAAGTCCAAAATCCTTGTTGGTAGAGGGTCTTGAAAAATTGAAAAAAAATCTCTACAACATGCTCGTAGCCCGGACAAGAATCGAACTTGTATCTAAAGTTTAGGAAACTTCTATTCTATCCATTGAACTACCGGGCCATTCCGCCGTTTGCGGACGGCAAAAATAAGCGTTTTTACCAAATTTCCTTAAAATTTATGCGTAGATCCGCTCGATCGCGTCCCGGTACTTTTCCATGATCACTTTCCGCTTCAGCTTCATGGTGGGGGTCATTTCCCCGCCTTCCACCGTCCATTCGTGAGGCATCAGCTCGAATTTTTTTACCTGCTCGATGTGGTTGAACGACTGGTTGTACTTCTCCACGGCCTGTTTGTACAGCGCTTTGACCTTCGGGCTGGTGAGCACCGGCTCCGTATTGTTCTTGCGGGCCCAGTCCTCCAGGTTGCGGAAGTTCGGCACAATGAGGGCGCCGGTGAACTTGCGGTCGGCGCCGACGACCATGATCTGCTCAATGTAAGGGGATTCCCGGAATTTGTTCTCTATTGGCTGGGGCGCTACGAACTTGCCGCCGGAGGTTTTGAACAGCTCTTTTTTGCGGTCGGTGATCTTCAGGAACCTGTTGTTCACCAGCATACCAATGTCGCCGGTATGGAACCATCCGTCGGTAATGGCGTCCGCGGTGAGGTCCGGGCGCTTGTAATAGCCCATGGTTACGTTGGGGCCTTTGCAAAGGATCTCTCCATCGTCCGCGATCTTCACTTCCACGTTGCTGATCACCGGGCCAACGGTGCCGAACATACGATCTTTTTCTTCCTTGCGGTTCACGCTGATCACGGGCGACGTTTCCGTGAGGCCGTAGCCTTCCAGCACGCTGAATCCCGCCGCGGTGAAGACTTTCAGCAGCCGTATCTGGCAGGCGGCCGCGCCGGTAACGATGCACTGAAGGTTGCCGCCCAGGGCTTCGCGCCATTTGCTGAACACGAGTTTGTTCGCCAGCGCGAGCTGCGCATTGTACCACAAGCCCTGGTTTTTATTGATCTCGAACTCACGGGCGATATTCAGTGCCCAGAAGAAGATCGCCCGTTTAATACCTTTCAGCGCAATGCCTTTCGCCATGATCTTTTCGTAGACCTTTTCCAGCAGGCGGGGCACGGTGGTGAAGATGCCGGGTTTTATCTCGCGGAGATTGTCGGCGATCGTTTCCATGCCTTCGGCATAGTAAACGGACACGCCGGCATACATGTACAGGTAGGTGACCATTCTTTCAAAGATATGGTTGAGCGGGAGGAAGCTCAATGCCCGCGCATGTTCGTCCACCGGCAGGTATTCCTTGCAGGCGGTCATGTTGCTCATGATGTTCTGATGGCTGAGCATCACGCCCTTGGGGATGCCGGTGGTGCCGGAGGTATAAATGATGGTGGCGAGATGGGTGGGCAGGATGCCGTCTTTGACGGATTGCACCCGGGCTTCGTCTCCGGGTTGCGCCAGCGCGGTGATCCCGCTCCAGTGTTTCACGCCGGGTATTTTGTTGAAAGAATAGATGTCCAGGCCGGGGATGTCCTTTACCTTTTCGTACAGCTCGTGGCCTTGCACGAAAAGGATGCGCGCTTCCGAGTCTTTCAGCACATATTCCAGTTCAGGTTTGCTGATGGTGGGATAGATGGGTACCAGTACGGCGCCTGCCTGCTGGCAGGCGAGGTCGGTGAAGATCCATTCGGGGCGGTTGAAGCTGATGAGGGCTATTTTGTCCTGCTGCTCCACGCTCATGTTCCTGCCGCTGACGCCGAGGCGCAGCAATCCCGCGGCGAAACGGGTAGCGATCTCTGCGGTTTCGGCGGTGCTGTAGGTGCGCCAGGCGCCGTTTTCTTTGGCGGCCAGCATGTCATCTTTAAAATAGTGTTGTTGCTGATGTGTTACCACATCAAACAGGCGCGTGGGTTGGTGCATGATAGGAGGTTAAGCGCGGATGCTGCTAAAGGCCCTGGCGTTCTTTTTCCTGCTGCAGTTTTTCGTATTCACGGATCGTATCGCCGTAGGGGTCTTTATGGAATGCGCCGTAGTACTGGAAAGCGAGGCCGAGCCCCCATCCGAACATCGGCCATAGCGGCCAGGGAACATCACCGTGGGCGCCGGTCAGCAGCCAGATGATCCATAATGCGCCATTGATGATCAGGTAGGTCATCAGGTGATTCCGGAAGCCGGCGCGGGCTTTTGCAATGCGCCACAGCCGTTCGTCTTTTTCCTGGTTTGTTTCCATAATGAAGGCGTTTCCTACAATTTAAGAAAAAAATCCGGATTTTTTATCGGGTGATGATCTCGAAATGAATGTTCACGATGGAGTTGATCAGCTTGTCCTGTACGGATTTGTCCGCCCGGTAGGTCATGCCCCATTGGGTCCTGTCGATATTAAAATTCGCTTCCGCTTTCACTTTTCCATCCTGCAGCACGATCTTGGCGGGGAAGGTGATATTTTTGGTGACACTTTTCATAGTGAGGTTCCCCTTGATCATGTGCGTGGCGTCTTTCAGCAGTACGCCTTTATCTTTTTCGCTGGGCTGGTAGCTGCTCACTTCGGTGATCTCGAACCTGGCGGTGGGGAACCGCGCGGCGTCGAAGAAATTCTCGCCGCGCAATTCCTCTTCCAGTTTCGATTTCATATCCGGTTGCGGCTGCAGATCGATGTTCCGCAGGCTGTTGATGTTAATGACGAATTGTCCGCCCGTTAAAGTACTGTCCTTTTCATACAGCTGTCCTTCCAGGAAGCGGAAGGAGCCTTTGTGCTCGCCGGTGGGCTTGGTACCGATCCAGTAGAGGGTACTGGCGGAAGTGTCCAGCTGGTGGGCATGCCCTTCTTCCGGCTGTTTCACGGCCTGCGGGTCCGTTATCGCTGCTTTATCTGCTTTGGGGACTTGCTGGCAGGCCACTGCCAAAAGAAATGAAAAGAGAACCAATACTTTATACTGCATATGATCTGATTTTAGTCCACATATGTTCTGTTCCCCACCCACACAAACCGCTTCACGATAAATTCCTGGTTCGTGAAGCTGGCGTTGCCGGCCGGATTGCCGCCGGTCACATGAAAGTCGGAGAAGGCGGCGTGCTGGTTCATCCAGATAAAGCCGGTAAAGTTGAACGATACTGGTGTGAACACGCTGTTCATGGCCGTGGCGATGTTGTCCTTTACCGTTTCATCTGTTGTATACGCGCCGCAGGTGATCGCTCCGTGCTGCTCCGCCATCTTGCGGGCCAGCTGGATGGAATGGGCGGTGTCTTTTGTTTTGACGAGGAGGACGACCGGGCCGAACAGCTCTCTTTCAAAAATGCCGTGATCCGCGGAGCTGACCTCAATCACCGCGGGCGAGCAGGTGCGGGCGGCTTGATATTCTTCATTTACAACTGCTGTGCCATTCAGTAATATTTTGCCGCCAAGCTGCGCGGCGTCTTTTACC
Organism: Chitinophaga cymbidii; assembly: GCF_007992715.1. GTDB lineage: Bacteria > Bacteroidota > Bacteroidia > Chitinophagales > Chitinophagaceae > Chitinophaga > Chitinophaga cymbidii. The sequence goes on along the minus strand of NZ_BKAU01000001.1, from coordinate 1,210,919 downwards.
CGCTGCAGGGTGGCTTCGTTCTGGATGGCGCCCAGGGTGCCCGCGCCCATTTTTGGATTGTTCACCAGCGCGGTGATCGCGTCCCGGAATTTTGCGGCTACTTCATTGAAGCCGAGCTTGCCGTCCGGCGTGCCTACACCGGATTCGGGGATGAAAAAGTTCTGCGGCGCGGTGCACATCTGCCCGGAATACAGGCTCACGGAGAAGGCGAGATTCTGCAGTACGGCGTCGATGTCTTTTACGGAATCGAGGATGACGGAGTTTACGCCGGCTTTTTCGGTGAAGACGGTTTTACCGCGGCCACCGAGCGATTCCACGTAATTCCCGAAGCTGCTGCCGCCGGTATAATCGATCAGCGCTATCTGCGGATGTTCGCAAAGTTCTTTGGTGATGAGGTGGTCGCTGCTGTCCACAGCCAGCTGGCAGGTGTAGGGGTCCTGCCCGTTCTCTTCCAGCACCTGCTGTATAACGGCAACGGCTATGGCAATCGGGAGTACGGCTTTGGGATGCGGTTTCACGATCACGGGGTTGCCGGTGACCAGGTCCGCATACATTCCCGGCAGGGAATTCCACACCGGGAAAGTGGAGCAGCCGATCACCACGCCCAATCCCTTCGGAACGGCTTTGAACGATTTTTCCAGTTTGATGCTGAACTTGCCCATCGGCTTTTCCCAGTTCAGTTTTTCCGGGAAATGCTGCAGCTGCTGGTATCCCATGGCAATGGCTTCCAGCGCGCGGTCATTCGCGTGGGGGCCGCTGGCCTGGAAGCTCATCATAAAGCTCTGGCCGGTGGTATGCATGGTGGCATGCGCTATCTCGAAGAAATGGTCTTTGATCTTTTCCAGCGTTTCGGTGAGTATGTTGGCCCTGTCTGCTACGGACAGCGCCGCCCACCGTTCGCCGGCGCGTTTGCCGGCGCTGACCAGCTCGTCTACCGCAATAACGGGATAGGTGATGCCCAGCGGCTCCTGCGTGTAGGGTGAAACTTCCTCGCCGGCCATTCCTTCCATCACCTTTTGTTTCAGGCGGGTGAAAGGCTGGTTCAGCTGTTCTTTGAATGCCTGCCCGCCTTTTGCGGGCGCTTCTTCACCGTAAGCTTTCGGATGTTCGGGGTACTGGGCATAAAAAGTCCTTTCGTGGTTGGCTTTTACCGCGTTGTCAATAATGTTTTGGTGTTTTGTGATCAGCATAATCTATGGTTTAGGATGTTGTTCCACCTACTTGATCGTGGCGATCTTGCCCGTATTGTAAAACTCGTCTTCCCGGAGCTTCAGGGGATGGTTCCGCTGCCATACGGAGAACGCATCGTAATCGGTCTTGTGCAGGGTGGTCCATGCCTTGTATTCCGCCTGGTTGGCCACCGGGCCGAATATCCACTGGTTGTAGGCTTCGAACATGCCGTCTTTCAGCAGCCTGCGCTGAAAATCGAACAGGGCGTACGGATACCGCAGGCCGTAGAAGTTGTACCAGTCCAGCAGAAACCTTGTGCGCAGCATGATCAGCGATTCCGGTTCTATGCCGGTGGTGATCACGCTCACCTGTTTGGCCATAATGCCTTTATAGGCATCCATGAAGCCGTTGTCGGAATTCTTTTTACCTTTTTTATCGGAGGATTCACCGGGGATGGAATTAAAGATGGCGGGATCATCGAAAAGTTTTTTATAACATTCGATCACGATGTCCCGTACTTCCGCGGTGCGGGTGGTATAACTTTCGAGGTTGATGAAGGTTTCGCCGTAGAGGATGGCCCAGATGGGCTCGTTGGTCCACAGGTAGCTGCGGGCGGCGTTGTAATAGTTGCCGGGGAAATTGGGATCTACCTCAATGCCTTTCACCCACTGGCGCAGGGCGCCGTCGAAGTTCTTCATGTTCTGGAGCAGGTCGCCGTAGTCGTTATGCAGCTCGCCGCTGTTGGGGAATTTTTTCAGTCCGCGCACGTAGAGCTTTTCCGCGCCTTTCCAGTCCTGCTTGCCCTGGTAGATGTTGCCGGCGATCTGGAAGGTATGGATGTCCGCGTCTTTTTTATCGACGAGGGGAGACACCACGGTATAAGCGCGGTTGATATCTCCTTTGAGGTAATAGGCGAAAGCCAGGTCCCTTTTCAGTTCGAGGTCGTCGGGTGATGTCTGGATCGCCTGGTTCAGTACCAAAATCGCATTGGCATAGTCGCCGCTGCGCAGGAAGCTGCGCGCAGTGTTCTGCAGATCGTTGTTATCCTGCGCGGCCGCCCATTGCAGGGTAAGGATGCCGGCCAGCACAAGGGACCATCTTTTAGTTACCTTTTGCCATTCCATCATTCCATGCGTTTTTGTAAATGTAAGAAAAAAGCGTTGACCCCGGAGCAAGGCGGGGCCAACGTTTCAGATGAATTTTAGATCAGATGCGTCAGCAGGCCGTCGCGCAGCTTGGGTTCAAACCAGGTGGATTTGGGGGGCATTACATTGCCGCTGTCCGCAATATCGAACAGTTGCTGGATCGTAACTGGGTAAAGGGCGAAGGCCACTTTCATCTCTCCGCTGTTCACTCTTTTCACCAGCTCTCCCAGTCCGCGGATGCCGCCTACGAAGTCGATGCGCTTGTCCGTGCGCGGGTCTTTGATACCGAGCAGCTTGTCCAGCACATTATTTTGCAGGATGGTCACATCCAGGATACCGATGGGATCGGTGGTGTAGGTGCCTTCCCGTGCTACGAGGCGGTACCAGGTACCGTCCAGGTACATGCTGAATTCATGCAGCATGGAGGGTTTCTGCTCGTGGTGGCCAACGGCTTCCACAGTGAAATCATATTCGAGGCTGGAAAGGAACGCTTCCTTGCTGTGGCCGTTCAGGTCTTTTACAAGGCGGTTGTAATCCAGGATGGCCAGCTGGCTGGCGGGGAATATGGTGGTGAGGAAGTAGTTCAGGTTCGCTTCGCTGTCGATGGGTTCGCCGGAGGCTTTTTGCACCAGTGCGGCGGATGCGGCGCGGTGGTGGCCGTCGGCGATATAGGTGGCGGGCACTTTTTCCGCGAAGAGCTGTGTGATCTGGTCACCGGTCTCCGCCGTATCTATCACCCAGATGGTGTGGGAAATGCCGTCTTCCGCCGTAAAATCGTATGCCGGCGCATGCTGCTGTTGCCAGTGGTCGATGATGGCGTTCAGCTCGGGCACGTCCTCATAAGCCAGGAATACGTTGCCGGTCTGCGCGCGGGTGGCGGTGATGTGGTTGATGCGGTCCTGCTCTTTTTCGGGACGGGTGAATTCATGTTTCTTGATGATGCCGTTGTTATAGTCACCGATCGATGAAACACATACCAGTCCTGTCTGGGAGCGCCCGTCCATCACCAGTTTATAGATATAATAACAGGGTGTTTCTTCATGGAACAGTGTGCCGCTTTCCCGCAGCTTTTGCAGGTTTTCCGCGGCTTTGGCGTACACGGCTTCGCTGTGGATGTCCGTACCTTCCGGCAAGTCTATCTCGGATTTCGAAACGTGGTAGAAGGAGTTCGGGTTACCGGCAGCTTCTGCGGCGGCTTCTCCGGAATTCAGTACATCGTAGGGCCTTGCGGCTACCTGTTTAGCGAGCGCAGGCTGTGGACGTAATGCGCGGAACGGTTTGATGATTGCCATGATCGTGTAGTTTCAGTTAAGAGGCGTAAAAATAGTAAAAGGAGCGGGGTATAAAAAAAGACTGCCACATTTACTGCGGCAGTCTTTATATATAATATTTTGTTATGCCTCTATGCTTTCTTCAGCGAGAAGAGCTTCATGGCTTCCACCATGGCTTCCACGCTTTCGAGGGGCAGGGCATTGTACAGGGATGCACGGAAGCCGCCGGACAAGCGGTGGCCTTTGATGCCAACGATATCTTCTTTCTTGCAGAACTTCAGGAATTCTTCTTCCAGTTCCGGTTTGTCGATGGTAAAGGTGACGTTCATCCTGCTGCGGTCTTCTTTGGCAACGTTTCCGCGGAACAGCGGGTTGTGGTCGATCTCGTCGTACAGCAGCGCGGCTTTTTTGGCGTTGATCTTCTCGATGGCTGCTACGCCGCCCTGGCCTTTGAGCCAGCGGAGGGTGAGCATGGAGATATATACGGCGAACACCGGCGGGGTGTTCAGCATGGAACCATTTTCGATATGCAGCCTGTAATCCAGTATGGACGGGATCTTGCGCGTTACTTTACCCAGCATGCTCTTTCTTACGGCTACCATGGTAGCGCCTGCAGCGCCCATGTTCTTTTGTACGCCGGCATAGATCAGGGCGAAGCGGTTAAAGTCCATCTGGCGGCTGAGAATATCGGAGCTCATGTCCGCGATGAGCGGCACATCCGTTTCCGGTATCGTTTGCCACTGCGTACCATAGATGGTATTATTGGTAGTGATGTGCAGGTATTTGGCTTGCTGGGGTACCGTGAACTGCTTTGGGATGTGATTGTAATTCGTTTCTTTGGAGCTGGCGATAACATCTACATAACCGAACTGTTTTGCTTCCTTGATGGCTTTGTTGGACCACACGCCGGTATCCACATAGGCGGCCGTTTCACCGCTTTCCAGGAGGTTCATGGGAACCTGCATGAACTGGGTGGTGGCGCCTCCGTGGAGGAACAGCACTTCGTAGTCGTCTTCCAGCTGCATAAGCTCCCGGGCAAGACTGCGCGCTTCTTCCATCACGGCGGTGAATTGCTCCGTGCGGTGTCCTATTTCAAGGATGGACATTCCCGTACCGTCAAAGTCAATCAGCGCTTTGCTGGCTTTGTACAGCACTTCGTTCGGTAATACAGAAGGACCTGCATTAAAGTTGTGCACCTTCATGTTGCGATCTAAATTGAATACGTTTTCTTGTTCCACTTTCTATGGTTTTTCGAAGGAATTGGTAAAAAATCGCGGTTGCAATAAAATATAAACCGGAAGGATTGGTCAGTGAGGACAGGTTAAAAAGACAGATAGAGTGCCAAAGATAGTTCTTTCTTTGGTAATCTTAATGCTCCCTGCCAAATATTTTCCGCTGTTGCCAGAGGCTGTCCAGCTCCCGTAATGCTTCCTGTGCCTGGCCTGCGGGGTTTCCGGTCCCCAAGGCGGCAAGCGTTGGCTGCCCGGCATCTACCCAGGCGGTATACCAGCAGGCTGCCACTGCTGCAACGGCCCCCCGCATGCGGCGCTCCACCATATCGCCCAGCAGCGCCTGGTAAGCCCGCACGTAGTCCGCCGAATAATTGCGGACCAGCTTCCCTTTGCGGATCTCGTAGGCATAACGCCTGTCTGCCGGGAAACGCAGGCTCAGCTGCTTTTCCAGCCAGAGCACCGTATCCGAGGCCCCGGCGCTTTCACCGATCACCTGCCAGGCGAATGCCCGGAAGTCCCGTATGTAACCGGCTTTCCCGGTCCAGTAATCAAAATGTTTGTCCGCCAGCAGCTCGGGGATGCGCGATTCCCACAACCCGTGTATCCCGTGCTGCCCCGTCAGCTGCCCGTTGTGATTGGAGCAGGCGTGCAGCGGCACGTGCGCGTCCGCCATGTAATGCCCCAGCTCGGAAGACAGGCGGAGGATGCGGGCCTGGTCCCCTGTCATGAATGCTTTTGTGAGCCGCGCCATCATGCGCTCCATGTGCCAGGGGAGGATGCCGTATCGCTGCAGGGTGTCTGCCGTGAACTTTTCCACGGCCTGCGGCCAGGTGCGCGGGATGTTGAGGAAACCGTAATGGTCCACATCCAGGTAGTGCCTGGCCCCCTCTTCCGGTACCATGTACCTTCTTTTATCCGGCGCTGTGGACAGCTGCACGATGTATTCGATGTGCGGCTTGTACAGCGCCATCATTTCAGGTGGCAGGGAAAATACCGTCAGGCGGTTGATCCGCTCGTGCCCGAAGAAGCCCCAGGCCATGGAAGAAGAACTGATCAGGAGAAACGCCGCCAGCAGCGTTGCCGTGTTTCTAAACAATGGATGCATACGTAAAATTGAATTACGGCTGCAAGGTCGGACTATTTTTAAAAAAGAACACGTGCTGTTTGATGTATCGCGTTCATATCGGATGAGTGTCAGCTGTCTTTACCGATTCCGTAATATTCGTCACCCCGCCGGACACGGCGAACTTCATCGCCTCCCCGGCGGAAATGTTCGTCAGCGGCCGCACCTTCCCCGCCGGCACAATGAACACCTTCCCCGTAATCGCATACGCATGCGGCACGTACACCGCCAGGTAACCCTCCAGCCCCAGGCTCCTCACATCGTTCTGCGTAATAAACCCCATTTCCCACACGTCCACACCATACACATTCACCAGCACCGGGTGGTCGAACTTCTTCTTCTCACCCACAAACGCATCAAACACATCCTTCACCGAAGAGTAGATATATTTAATAAAAGGTGTGCGCTCCAGGATGTGATCAAACATATCTATCAGCCGCCCGATGATGAACGAGGAGCTCAGGTATCCAACGAAGACAATGAGTATCAGCACGATAGCAAATCCCACCCCCTTGTAACGCAGGAAGTTCATGGGATGGTCCGCCGGGATCAGGTCCCGCGGCAGCAGGTTGTCGATCGTGATAAAGCCCCAGTACAGCGTGAACGCAGTGATACCCATCGGCGCCAGCACCAGCAGGCCCTGGAAAAAGTAGCGCAGTATCCGGGACAACAGCACTTTAAATCTCAATTTTGGAGACATAGTTGATATGGTGTTGAAAGGGCAAAGGTAAGGAATACAGGGCGTTTTAAGCCTTTCAGGACCTCATATGGATGACGAACCGCATTTGTCATAAAATTCAAAAAATAAATACTGGAAACTTTGGCAGTTTAAATAGTTTCCATAGTTTTGTCGCCGTATTAAAGCATATAATGGAAGTACAAGAGCGAATCCTCGACACGGCGTTTCACCTTTTCAGGCAATACGGCACCCGCTCCATCACGATGGACGACATTGCCGTAAGAATGGGAATATCCAAAAAGACCCTGTACGCGCATTTTGCGGACAAGAGCGACCTGGTGGTGAACGTGATGAGCCGGCACCTGAAGCTGATGGAAGATCAGTGCATCGAAGACCGGACACGTGCGGAGGACGCTGTGGAAGAACTTTTCCTGGTGATGAAGATGCTGGAGGAAAAGCTGCGGAACATGAACCCGGTGGTGATGATGGACCTGCAGAAGTTCCATGCCAAGGCTTACCAGCTGTTCGACAAACACAAGAACGTGTTCATGCTGGACACCATCCGGGAAAACCTCGTGCGAGGCATCCGCGAAGGGTTGTACCGGGCGGACCTGGACATCGACATCCTCAGCCATTTCCGCGCGGCTTCTTCCATGTTCTGCTTCCAGCCGGAGCTTTTCCCGATGAGCGGCTATGATATGACGAGAATACAGCGCGTGCTGCTCGAACACTTCCTGTACGGAGTGGCCACGCTGAAAGGATATCAACAGATAGAAAAATACAAAAGCGAAAATTACCCTAAATAAACACTGAGAATTATGCACTTTAAATGGAAGCTCATCGCTCTCACGGGCATGATGATGCAATTATTAACCTACGCTTATGCTCAGCAGCCGTCGGATACCGGGACTACCATGCGTTTTTCGGCAAAGGAGGCAGTGAGTTATGCGCTGGCGAATCAGTATGCTGTACGCAGCGCAAAACTGGACGAGTTGAAACAGCTGGCCATCAATAAGGAAGTGAGCGGCCTTGCCCTTCCGCAATTGTCCGCCTCCGGCCAGTTTCAGGACAACCCGATCATCCAGAAGCAGTTGCTGGACGCCTCCAACTTTGATCCGAACGTGCCGAAAGGAACACTGATCCCCTTCGCATTCGGCCTGAAGTATAACGCGGTAGGTACCGTCAACCTGAACCAGACGCTCTTTGACCCGAGCGTACTGGTAGCGCTGCAGGCCCGTAAAACACTCGAAGAGCTGGCCCGCAGGGGAGTGCAGAAATCAGAAGTAGACGTGAAAGCCGAAGTGTATAAAGCCTATTATAATGTAGTGGCGGCAGACAAGGCGCTCGCCATTCTCCAGGAGAACATCACCCGCATGCGCAAGTCGCTGGACGAAACAAAGGAGATATACAGGAACGGGCTGGTGGAAAAGCTGGATGTAGACAGGCTGGCCGTGCAGATGAATAACCTTGTTACGCAGGAAGTAAGCCTGAGAAACCTTCGCGACGTGGGACTCGCCGCGCTGAAATACCAGATGGGCATGCCGATCCGGCAATCCATCGAGCTGACGGACACGCTCGGCACCGAAGAGATCAAAGCAGTGCTGGATCAAAACCAGGGCTTCGCCTACCAGCACCGCATCGAATACCAGCTGCTCGAATCACAGAAAAAAGCCAATGAATATAACCTGAAACGCTACAAGTTGCAGGCGCTGCCATCGCTGTCAGCCTTCGGCACCGGCGGCGTTTCAAGGCAGAGTAATGAGTTCGATTACCTGCAGTCGGAGCTGTGGTACGGCTACGTGTCCTGGGGGCTGAACCTCTCCATTCCCATCTTCAATGGCATGCAGCGTAAAAGAAAAGTAGACCAGGCCTGGATCGATGTGAAAAAATCAGAACTGGACCTCGAGAACATGCGGAACACGATCGACCTCGATCAGCAGAACGCCTCCATCACCCTCCGCAACAATATCAAAACGCTGGAAAGCCAGCAGGAAAACATGGAACTGGCGCAGGAAGTGCTCCGGATGACGAACATCAAGTACACGGAAGGCATAGGTTCCAGCCTGGAAGTGATCACCGCGGAAACCTCGCTGCTCACCGCGCAAAATAATTATTTCACCGCCCTGTTCGACGCCATGGTGTCCCGCATCGACTACCTGAAAGCGTTCGGCAAGCTCTAACCATCAACTTTACATCTGCCTTAAAATCTATCATAACATGACCAGAAAATATTTCACTCTTCCGCTGATCACTTTAATCCTGGCTGCCTGCGGCGGCGGTGGCGGCAACAACAAGGCTGAGCAACTGCAAAAGCTGAAGCAGGAGAAAGCCACGCTGGACCAGAAGATCTCGGCGCTGGAAAAAGAACTGAAATCCGGTGATTCTTCCGTGAAGATGAAAACCGTTACCATCGCCCCCATCGAAAAAACAACATTTGAACATTATATAGATATCCAGGGCCATGTGGACGCACGGGAGAACGTAAACGTGTCCGCACAGCAACCCGGCATCATCAAAGCCATCCTCGTGCGTGAAGGACAGCAGGTGTCTAAAGGGCAAACGCTGGCGCAGCTCGACAATAACGTGCTGCAGGCCAGCATCGCAGAGCTGCAGACCCGCATCGACCTCGCCAAAACACTGTACCAGAAACAGGAAAATCTCTGGAAACAGCAGATCGGCTCGGAAGTGCAGTTCCTGAATGCCAAAAATCAATACGAAAGCCTGCTGCGCAACAAGAAAACAATGGAAGAACAGGCCGAGCTGTCCCGCATCGTTTCCCCGATCTCCGGTACCGTCGATGCCGTGATCGCCAAGCTGGGCGACAACGCCGCGCCCGGCTCACCCGCGTTCCGCGTGGTGAACAGCACCAACCTGCGCGTGGTGGCCAATATCGCGGAATCATTCGGTGGCCGCGTGAAAACAGGAGATGAAGTGATCGTTTCTTTCCCGGACATCAACAAGGAGATCCGCACCCGCATCGGCTTCGCCTCCAAAGTGATCGACCCGCTGAGCCGCACCATCAACGTGGAAATTCCGCTGAAAGCGGACAGGAGCATCCGCCCGAACATGATCGCGCTGCTGCGCATTGTGGACTACAAGGCCAATGACGCCATCGTAGTGCCGGTAAGCGTAGTGCAGTACTCTATGGGTAAACCTTATGTGCTCACCGTAAAAGGCCAGGGCGACAAGCTGCAGGCCGTACGTAAGAATATCGAGATCGGCCGCACGTATAACGACAAAGCGGAAGTGAAATCCGGCCTTGAAGCGGGAGAAAGGATCATCACCACTGGATTCCAGGGATTGAATAACGACGACTTCGTGAAACTGTAAATGGCGTAGTGCAACCCACAAAAAAAATTACCAATGAAGGACTTAGAAAAAGAATTTAAACCTACCAGTTGGTCGATCGATAACAAGGTGAGCATCTATGTGGCCACCATTATCATATCGCTGGCGGGTATCTTCTCCTATCGGGCGCTACCCAAGGAACAGTTCCCCGAAGTGGTCTTCCCGCAGTTCTATATCAGTACGCAGTACGACGGTACCTCACCGGAAGATATGGAAACGCTCATCACGAAGCCCATCGAGAAAAAGCTCGGCTCTATCTCGGGCGTGAAGAAAATATCCAGCAGCTCTGTACAGGACTACTCGGCCATCACCATTGAATTTGATGCCGATGAAGATATTGAAGCGGCGCGGCAGGAAGTGCGGGAGAAAGTGGATGAAGCCATGAGCGAACTGCCTTCCGACCTGGAAGATGATCCGCAGATCATTAAAATAGATGTGTCGCAGATACCGATCATGAACGTGAACATGAGCGGTGACTTTGATCTGCAGACGTTGAAGAAGTATGCGGACGAGATGCAGGACCGGATCGAATCGCTGAACGAGATCACCCGTGTGGACATCGTAGGCGCCCTGGAAAGGGAGATCCAGATCAACCTCGACAAATACAAAATGGAAGCCGCGAAAGTGAGCTTTGAAGATGTGATCGGCGCGGTAGCCAATGAGAACAGGACCGTAACCGGTGGCCTTGTTGCGATGGACGGGCAGAAACGTACGCTCAGCATCAAGGGTGAATACAAAGACCCGGTGAAGATCCGCGATATCGTTATCCGCAGCGCCTCCGGTTCCACCGTATACCTCCGCGACATTGCCGAAGTGGTAGACGGATTTGAAGAGCAGGAAAGCTACGCCCGCCTGAACGGTAAAAGCGTAATTACGCTGAACGTTATCAAGCGGAGCGGCGAGAACCTGATCGATGCGTCCGACAAAATATTCAAGATCGTGGACGACATGAAGGCGGACTACCTGCCGAAAGGGCTGGACGTGACCATCACGGCAGACCAGTCGGAATCCACCCGCGTTACCCTGCACGACCTTATCAACACCATCATTATCGGCTTCATCCTGGTGACCGTGGTGCTGATGTTCTTCATGGGCGCGGTGAATGCCATCTTCGTGGCGCTGTCCGTTCCCATCTCCATGTTCATTGCCTTTGTGGTGATCGATATGCCGTTCCTGGACTTTACCCTGAACATGATGGTGCTCTTCTCCTTCCTGCTGGCATTGGGGATTGTGGTGGACGACGCCATTGTGGTGATAGAGAACGTACACCGTATCGTTCATGAACGACGGGACCTGGGCATTGTAAAAGCCACCAAGATAGCGGCGGGCGAAGTGTTCCTGCCGGTACTGTCCGGTACGCTTACAGTACTCGCGCCGTTCGTGCCGCTGCTTTTCTGGCCGGGTATCATCGGTAATTTCATGTACTTCCTGCCGGTAACGCTCATTGTAACGTTGCTTGCATCACTGGTGGTGGCCTATATCATCAACCCCGTGTTCGCGGTGGACTTCATGGAACGTCATGAAGGAGAAGATCATCCCAAACCGAAATTCGACAGGAAATTCAAAATAGTCACCGTCGTATTTGCAGTCATCGCACTGATCGGCTACGGGATCGCTTTTGGCGTGGGCAACTTTGTTGTGTTCCTGTACCTGCTCATTGCGCTGGAGCGTTTCTGGCTGGGCGGCGTGGCGCGCAGGTTCCAGCTCGGTTTCTGGCCCCGTGTGCAGAACGCCTACCGCCGCGTGCTCAGCTGGTGCATCGTGGGCTGGCGGCCTGTGATGATACTGGTGGCTACCTTCGGCCTGCTGGTGTTCAGCCTTGTGCTCACCGGCATCCGTAACCCGAAAGTGGTGTTCTTCCCGCAGGCTGATCCCAACTTCATCTACGCTTATATCGAGCTGCCGATAGGCACCGATCAGAAATACACGGATTCCGTCACCAACATCATCGAGCAGCGCATTACCAAAGTGGTAGGCGGCACGCAGAACCCGCTGGTGAAATCCATTATCTCCAACGTGGCCGTAGGCGCGGGAGACCCCAGCCAGATGGACCTCAGCGTACAGCCCAACAAGGGCAAGGTGACGGTGGCCTTCGTGGAATTTGCAAAACGTAACGGGCAGTCTACCGTAGAATATCTCGATAAAGTCCGTGAGGCCGTGAAAGGCGTGCCCGGCGCAGATATCACCGTTGAGCAGGAACAGGGCGGCCCTCCCACCGGTAAACCGATCAACATTGAAATTTCCGGTGATGAGTTCGAGCTGCTCGCCAATACTTCAGAGCGTCTTAAACGTTACCTGGACAGCCTGCAGGTGGGCGGGGTGGAAGAGCTGAAAAGCGACTTCCAGAGCAACAAACCAGAGATCACCATCACGATCGACCGTGAAAGGGCCAACCGCGAAGGCATCTCTACCGTTCAGATACAGAATGCGATCAGGATGGCGCAGTTCGGGGTGGAAGCATCCAAATTCCGCGACGCGGAAGACGACTATTCCATCCGTGTAAGGCTGCAGGAAGACCAGCGTAACAACATCAACACGCTGATGAACCTTCAGCTCACTTACCGCGATATGAACATGGGCGGGCAGATCCGCCAGGTGCCGCTGAGCGCTTTGGCAGACATTCAATATTCCAACACTTACTCCGGCATCCGCCGCATAGACGAGAAGCGTGTGGTGACCCTGTACTCCAACGTGCTTACAGGTTACAACGCCAACGAAGTAGTGGCCGCCATCACGCAGGCCGTGCAGGAATTCAGCCCCCCGCCGGGCATTACCGTGAAAATGACCGGTGAGCAGGAAGATCAGGCGGAAACCATGAACTTCCTCCTGGTAGCCATGCTCGCAGCAGTTGGCCTGATCTTCATGATCATGGTAACGCAGTTCAACTCCGTAGGCCGCGCACTGGTGATCTTCCTGGAGATCCTCTTCAGCATCATCGGTGTATTCCTCGGCTTCGCGATCTTCGGCATGGATATCTCCATCGTAATGACCGGTGTGGGTATCATGGCGCTGGCCGGTATCGTTGCCCGTAACGGCATCGTACTGGTGGAATTCACGGACCTGCTGGTACAGCAGGGCGTGCATATCAACGAAGCCGTAGTGGAAGCCGGCAGAACACGTATGACGCCGGTACTGCTTACCGCTATTGCGGCCATCCTCGGCCTGATACCGCTGGCAGTTGGCCTGAATATCGATTTTGCGGCCCTGTTCGCAGAGTTTAATCCGCATATATTCTTTGGAGGTGATAACGTTGCATTCTGGGGACCATTGGCATGGACCATGGTGTTCGGTCTGATCTTCGCTACCTTCCTTACTTTGATCCTGGTACCGGTGATGTATGGCATGAACAAGCGTGTGATTGATGTACTGGATCATTACAAGCTGCCCCGCGGGCTGAAATACATTCCGTTCTTCGTGCTCATCCTCAAACTCTTTATGAAGAAAGAGACCGTGAGGAAGCTGCATGATCCGAACTACGAATCGCCGCGTCCTTACAACTTCTTCAACGGCCATGCCGGTGAAGCCGATAAGGAGCATGCGAAATCAGCCAAGGGCGTAGCCGTTCACTAAGTACTGTTTTCTATAGTTATAATCAGAGCAAACAGTGTAACAGTTGTAGGTTAACAAATGCCGTCCCGAATCTTCGGGACGGTTTTTTTATGAAAAAACTGCTATTTTTCGGTATGAAACATTCCCTTACGTTTTTACTCTCTTTATTGCTGTGCGCAACCAGCGTTTTTGCGCAGGACACTACCCGCTTCACCGATGCCCGCGGGCTGATGGTCATCGGAAAAGGATTGCCGACAAACCCCTTCTGGGTGCGGCTGGACAGTACGCAGTACCGGCACCTGAGACCGCCGGTGAAAGCCCTCGCCCGCCACAGCGCCGGCATTGCCGTGCTCTTCGAAACCAACTCCACGTATATCCGTGTACGGTGGTCGCTCGCGCAACGGAAATTCTATAACAACATGACGCCGATCGCGCACAGCGGTCTTGACCTGTATGCGATGCGCAACGGGCAGTGGCAATTCGTCAATACCTGCCGCCCGGGTGATAAAGAAGTTACCGCCACCTACCCGGTTGTGAGCAACATGGACGGCGCTAACCGCCAGTACATGCTGTACCTGCCCATTTACAACGAGCTTGTTTCGCTGGAGATCGGCGTGTCGCCACAGGCTACGCTCACAACGCCTTCGAAGCCCGGCATAGACACTACCAAACGGGTGGTGATCTACGGTTCCAGCATTCTGCAGGGCGCTTCCGCCAGCCGCGCGGGCATGACCTACCCGTCCATTATCAGCAGGCGCACCGGTTGGGAAATGATCAACCTCGGCTTCAGCGGCAATGGCAGGATGGAATTTGAGGTAGCGGAACTGCTCGCCACCATGAAGGCGTCTGTTTTTGTGCTGGACTGCATACCGAACCCCACGCCCAAAGAGATCACCGAACGCGCCTATCCGTTCATCAAATATTTGCTGGACAAAAGGCCGGAGGTGCCTATCCTGCTCGTGGAAACTTCCATCCGGGAAACCGGGTATTTCGACCAGCGCATCGGCGCGGTGATCACCGAAAAGAACAAACTTATACGTGACGTATATACGAAATTGAAGAAGGAAGGATATAAGCAGCTGCACTACCTGTCCGGCGAAGATCTGCTGGGGCATGACCATGAGGGCACGATCGATGGCACGCACAGCAACGACATCGGCTTCCTGCGGCAGGCGGAAGTGATGCTGCCGGAACTGAAGAAGCTGATGAAGTAACTATTTTGTAAATTGCTTTTTTATAAGAAACAACTATGCTTAGAAACCATGAGATCGACTACCGTATACACGGTGAGGAGATGCAGATCGTAGAAATAGAACTGGACCCGCAGGAGAGCGCGGTAGCGGAAAGCGGAAGCTTTATGATGATGGATGCGGACATCAGGATGGAAACCCTTTTTGGCGATGGCTCCGGGCGGCAGCAGGGTATTTTCGGCAAGCTCATGTCCGCCGGCAAGCGCCTGATCACCGGCGAAAGCCTTTTCATCACCGCATTTACGAACGTGGGGCACGGCAAGAAGCGCGTGAGCTTCGCGGCACCTTATCCCGGCAAGATCATCCCGATGGACCTGAGCCTGCTTGGCGGCAAGGTGATCTGTCAGAAAGATGCGTTCCTCTGCGCGGCGCGCGGCGTGAATGTGGGCATTGAATTCCAGCGCCGCCTTGGCACCGGTATTTTCGGCGGTGAAGGTTTCATCATGCAGAAGCTGGAAGGCGACGGGCTGGCCTTTGTGCATGCCGGTGGCCTGGTGGTGGAAAAGGAATTGCAGCCGGGGGAAATATTGAAAGTAGATACCGGTTGTGTGGTAGCTTACACGCAGCAGGTGGATTTTGATGTGGAGTTTGTGCGCGGTATCCGGAACATGGTGTTCGGTGGCGAGGGGTTGTTCTTCGCTGTGCTGCGGGGGCCGGGCAAGGTATGGCTGCAAAGCCTGCCGATCAGCCGCCTGGCGAGCCGGGTGCTGGCCTACGGCACCGGTGCGCGCAAGGAAGAAGGCAGTATCCTGGGTGGACTGGGCAACCTGCTGGACGGCGACGGCCGTTAATGAAAACATTGAAATACAGTAAATTAGAAACAGGCTGCGGGCAATATGAATGGTTGTTGCCCGCAGCCTGATAACAATGACAGCCCGTATTTTTGTAAAAAAAGATGCCCGTTTATCCTTTTTTTGCAAATTATTAACGAACAGAATGGTAGTATTGTCTTAATATTGCCCGGAGGCTTGACCAGATACACCAGATTATTTTGTATATTACAATCAGAAAGAGCGGCTGGCACTGTATGGGTGCCACTACAGTAAAAAAATAAAAACTGGCGCAGATTGAAACAAGACCCTGGTGCTATGAATAAGATTGAAAAACTTACTCATGTTCAATTCAGGTGAATCCAAGGCAAAAATATAACCAGGTCTTCTAATGGTAGCCCTGACAGCATTCCAGCAACGCAATTGTGTAGGCATGCCAAGTTTTCAGGATCATATCCGGTTAACCAAACTACCTTGAAATTCCTGTCGAAGCGGCTGAAAGGAATAATTTGTAAAATTTCCGCGAAAAAATTGTAATGCAAGCGGCACTCAATTATCTTTGCTGTTCCGAGAAAAAAAACAGATAGAGAAAATTAAATTTTTATTGAAACGGAAGCCGGTATTCCTGTATGGAAATAATAGAATTTGTCCCGACGTTATGCGGGTGACCGGCACCCTAGTAATATAAAACCTAAACAAGTAGGTGAATTTCATTTTCATGAAATCATTGAAAAATTGCTTCAAACGCTTAATTAAGTAAGATGAATTTTGAGAGAAACGAACGCCCCCGAAAGTATTCTCCTGGCTACAACAGAGATCAACAAGAACCCAACCAAGACCAGGAAGGAGGTGAATTCAAGAAACCCGAATTTGGCAAAGACGGCGAAAGACCTTTCACTCCCCGTAGCGAAGGCGGCTATACTCCCCGCGGCGAAGGTGGTTACACACCGCGAGAAGGAGGCTACACGCCCCGCAGGGAAGGTGGTTACACTCCCCGTGGCGAAGGCTACACCCCGAGAGGCGGTGATGGCAACTTCAACCGTGAAGGCACTTACAACCGCGAAGGCGGCGGATATCCTCCCCGCAATGAAGGTGGTTACCGTGACCGTGATGGCGGCGGCTATCGTGATCGCGATGGTGGCGGTTACAACCGCGACCGTGGCGACGGCGGTGGATACGGCGGCGGCGGTTACCGCGACCGTGATGGTGGCGGTGGTTACAACCGTGGCGGTGGCGGCTATGACCGCGGCGGCGGATACGACCGTGGCGGTGGCGGCGGTTATGATCGCGGCGGCGGTGGTTACAACCGTGGCGGTGGCGGCTATGATCGCGGCGGTGGATACGACCGTGGCGGCGGAGGCGGCTATGATCGCGGTGGCGGTGGTTACGACCGCGGCGGCGGAGGCTACAACCGCGGTGGCGGTGGTGGCGGCTACAATCGCGGCGGTGGTGGCGGTGGCTACAACCGTGGCGGCGGTGGCGGCGGATTCAACCGCGGCGGCGGACAAGGCCGTGGCCAGGGCGGTCCCCGGAACTTCAACCGTCCTCCTAAAGTGGATAACAAGATCTACTTTATCGCCCTTCTGCCCACAGCTGAAGTAGGTAAAGAGATCATCAAAATAAAACAGGACTTCGCAGAGCAGTACGGTCCTACCTACGCTTTGAAAGTACTCCCGCACATTACGCTGCAGGTGCCTTTCACCGCAGACCCGAGCCTCGAAAGAGCTTTCTGCGAAGAGCTGACGGAATTTGCCAAAACACAGGCGCCTTTTGAAGTGTCCCTGAACGGATTCGGCACTTTCCCGAACAAGCAGAACCGCGTGCTGTTCATCAACGTGGAGAAAAGTGAAACCATGAGCGCCATGCACCGCCAGCTGATCAACTTCCTCCGGAAGGAATTCGGCTTCAGCACCATGCTTGCCCGCACAGGCTTCACGCCACACGTAACCGTAGCCTTTAAAGACCTCGACGACGCACAGTTCGAAAAGGCATGGCCGGAATACGAGAACAAGGAATACACCGCTTCATTCAAAGTGAACAACCTTTACTTCCTCCGCCACAACGGCAAATCATGGGAAGTACTGCAGAAATGCAAACTGGGCGGCGCCTGAGAATGAACGATGGAAAATAATAATTCCGGACCCTGCAGATGGGTCCGGAATTTTTTTTGCATATACGTTCCGGCATGTTCTTTATATTTGTTGAGGTGTTTCCCGATGTACTTTTATATATTCATAAATGGAACTTAGCGATTTAGAACTGATCCTTTTATGGCAAAAGGGAGAAGAACTGGCATTTGAAGTGATCTATAAAAGATACGCTGTCCAGTTACTGTCCATTGCTTATCGCAAAGTCGGGGAGCGGGATATTGCAGAAGACATCGTACAGGAAGTTTTCATCACGCTGCTCCGGAATAAAAATTCCGCCAATACCATCACTTCACTATTCGCCTACCTTTACGTTACGCTCAAGAACAAAATACTGGATGCTTACCGCCGCGATGTAGTGCAGAAAAAATATGTGCAGCAGGTCAACCTGCGTTTTGAAGAAGAAGACAATTCTCCCTACTTCCAGATAGAAACAAGAGACCTGGAAAAAAAGCTGGAATCGGAAATTGAAAAGCTGCCGCCGCAATGCGGGAAAGTATTCAGGCTGAGCCGGCAAAAGCATCTTTCCAATAAGGAGATCGCCCTGCAGCTGGGGATTTCGGAGAATACTGTGGAGCAGCATATGCGCAAAGCACTCCGGATACTGCGGGGCAACCTGCTGTATTATGAAAAGAGCATCATGCTGCTGATCATCATGTTATACGAGCATCTGCAATAAAAAAAATCCCGGCCAGCGATCTGACCGGGCTTTTTTATTCCGGGGATGGACGTTCCCGGGGGTATTATTAATTTATAATCCGGGTCTTCCTCCGGTCGTTTAATTACCATTGGAAAAATCCAGCGATATCACATTCGACCGCGGGGAGGCTCTGAATACAATGCCTTCTCCCGGCGCGGAAAATTTTCCTTTCACCGCTTTCACGGCATACGGCAGACCTTCGGATTCGCATTCGATGCGGTCTGTCCGGATATTCCGGAACGGCAGCGCGGCATTGCCGGCCGTTGTCATATCCAGGAACCAGTTCACTTTCTGCCGGTTCCCTTTCAGCTGCACTTTCATCGTTTTTTCCGTGATGTCCATTTCAAAACTTCCACCGATGTTTTTCAACGGCCAGGATACATGCAGCTTTCCGGCGGCCGGTTCGGTGATCACCGGATCGCCGCCCTGGATGATCTCTTCCTTTCCATTCACCAGTGCTTTGAAGCGCATGCCGGCATAGTGGTCTTTCTTACTCCACAGGTAACCGTCTACAAACGGCAGCGTGAGAAAAACGCATTCGTTGGAAGTGGCTTTTTGCGTAGTGTAAATAGATGGAAGTTTTTCATCGAACAGGTGCACGTCGCGGATGCGCAGCTGCCCGTTTTCCCAGAGGAGGTTGAGCCGGTAGAAGCGGCTGTTGAACCATACCGTTTTGAGATCGCTGCCGGGCAGGTCGTTGTTCACCGTGAACGCGGTGGCGGGCGTTACGGGGAATTTTTCTTTGAACCATTTGCCGGAGGCTTCCAGCGTTTCCACCCTGATCTTCCCTTCATTGCGCAGCTGCGCGATCAGCGGCATCTGGATGAGGAAGCCTTTCTCCATTTCTTTCCAGGTGAAGGAGTTCTCCTGCCCCGCTTGCGTGTAGTTGAACGCCAGTGAAGCGCCTTCCACAAATTCCCGCATGAACCAGTGCACCCACGTAGAGTCGCCGCCTGCTCTCGGATACACCGGTTCCAGCGTGATCACGCCTTGCCTTCTGGCGCCAAGATGCAGGTCGTACTGCCGGATGGGATCGCTGCCCAGCATCCTGAAGATGGGCACGGGCAGTTGGTTTTTTGCATGCTGCGCCGGCATGTAGGAATTGATCCTGCTGGGATAGTACGCCTGGTTCCAGTAGCCGCCCCACAAGGTGTAGCCATCTGTGCCATATTGATCTTTACAGTTGGCGGACGCCACAATGCCGTATTTATCGTACATATAGTTCAGCGTGTGCGCGTCTATGAACCAGGAAGCCACGGAGCGCGGGTAATAGCCGAATACCGCCTTGAAATCCGCCATGTAAACGTCCACCAGCTTTTCGCGTTCCTCCGGTGTATAGCCGGTGGAAAACCCCACGTCCGCATGCCAGTCCCAGGGATAGCGCCCTCTCCATCTGAATCCCGCTTTTTCCACCAGCGGCTGCGGCAGTTCCCACCAGGCGCCTATTTCATATTTTTCACGCGGCAGGCTTTTCAGCAACTGCTGATACCGGGTGTCCATCAGCGCGTCATATTGCAGGAGGAACGTACCGCCGAGATCATATTGCTGCATGATCTCCGTTTGCTTCACAACGGTCTGGTACAGCACATCCTGCGTGATCTTTTCATCACGCGGTTCCAGCAGGCGGATGAAGTTCACGATGTTCACGATCTTCGGGCCGTCGCCGGCTTTCCCGGCAGCAATGCGGAGCGCGGTTTTCCCGGTGAAGGGGAAAAGCATCATCATGCACATGATCCCCGTAACCATTCTTCCTGCCTGTACAGTGCTTCTTACTCGTCTATTCATATGTTTTTGCTTGTTGTTTCTGGTCGATGGAATTACCATTCCGGGTTTTGCGGCAGCGAATATCCGCTCGCCAGGTAAAACGCCACTTCTTTTGTGGGCAGCGGCTGCCAGTAATGTTTGGCGGGATCGAACATCCGGTTGGATTCCGCGATGAGGAAGCCGTTGGCATCTACCCTGTTCTGATATACGGGATCGTTGTACGGCGCTCTTGTTTCCCAGTCTGTTCCTTTTATCTTGATGCCTTTCACATCCTGCGGTAATACTGTTTCCGCTGTTTTCCAGCGGCGCAGGTCATCATACCGGAACCCTTCCAGCGCCAGTTCTATGGTCCTTTCCCGCCGGATCTCCTCGCGCATGTTCAGACCATTGGTATTCACAAACGTGTTGGTCAGGTGGGGCATGTTCACGCGGTCGCGTATGATGTTGATGGACCTGTTCAGGTCTGCGTCCGCGATGGCGCCTGTTCTTTCGTAAGTGGCTTCGGCAAATATCAGCAGTATCTCCGCGTAGCGGATCAGGTGCCGGTCGAAATCAAAAAGGCTGGCATCGCCCATGCGGCCGGAGTTGTTGGCTACCGGGTCTTCGGACATGTACTTGTACAGGATGTAGCCGGTGTTGAAGTTGCGCTGCGGCTTGTCCGGCCAGTTCGCCACCTTGGTAACGGGGTTGAATACACGATTTGTGAGCGTGCCGGGGATGATCATGGTCATGGTCATGCGCGGGTCCCTGTCCACGAACTCCGACGAAAAGGTGGCATATCCCTGGAACACGCTGCCGGCGTGCGTGATGGGCAGCCCGGTATTGTCCAGGTACATGTCCGCCAGCTTGCGCGTGGGGTTGTAGCCGGACTGATCATATGCATAAGGCATGTCGTGCCCGAGAATGTTGCGGGCGTAGCGCCGGTCCAGGATGGATTCGCGGGAATCGTCGCCGGGCTCCAGGAAGAGGTAGCGGTAGCTTTGCGCGCCGCTGCCGGTATACAGGCCGTATTGCCCGCTGTTCATCACGGTGTTGGCGGCGGTGATCGCGGCGTCCAGGTATTTGTTGGCGTTGGCTTCTCCGTGGAATTTCTGCCAGGTGCCTTCAAACAAAGCTATCCTGGCCGTGAGCGCCAGCGCCGCGCCACGGGTAATGCGGCCAATGTCGCCGGCTTCCAGCTCTCCCTGCTGCGGCAAATCCACACTGGCATCCGCGAGGTCCTGCAGGATGAAATCCACGGTTTCGGTGCGGGTGGAGCGGGGCGTGAAAAGCTCGGGATCGCCGGTGTTGAGCACTTTGGTGATCAGCGGTACGCCGCCGAACACACGCATCAGTTTGTAGTAATACCATGCCCGGAAGAAGCGGGCTTCCGCCACATACCGTTTGATCAGCGCATCCGTATTGCCGGCGCCTTTTTCGATCACGTTGTTGGCGGAGCGGATGTTGTTGTAGCTGTCCGTCCACTGGCCGGAAGTTTCCGTTGGCTGGTAAGTGCCGTTGCTCACGGAGTTCGGGGCGTTGAAAGCAATATCGGACTCCGTATCCTCAAACCCGAACCGGTCCAGCCCGTTATAAAGATTATTCGCGCCCAGCTTGAAATCATTCGGTGTTTTCCAGAAGATCGCATCAGTGATGTTGTCTTCGGAAACAAGGTCCAGCTCCCGCTGGCAGCCGGTATATGCAAGCAGTGCAAGGCATAGCGCCAGCGATCTGCGCACGTTTTTATGATGGATAAGATTTGTCAGTTTCATGTGTTTGAATTAAAATTTAACATTCAGGCCCACAGCGTAGATCTTGGTGAAAGGATAGGTCCCTTCGTTCCGGAAACCGTCTTCCGGGTCAAAGTTGTTCCCGAGCGTACCCCGGGAGATGGTGAACAGGTCCTGCCCGCTGAGGTATACCCTTGCGCTCTTCATCCTGATCTTCCGCGCTACTTCCCGCGGGAGGTCGTATCCCAGCGTGATCACCTTGAAGCGCAGATAAGCCATGTTCTGCATGGTGAGCGCGGAGGTGCGGTAATTGTAGTTCCTGATATCATCATATCCGAGGTTGCCGGGAATGTAGCGCGGATATTTCGCGTCCGGCCTTTCGGGGCTCCAGGTGTTGTTGTAATAATATTCGAGTGAAGGCCAGAAGAAAGTGTTGGGCGTGCTGATGTTGCCGCCATACTGAATGTTGCGTTTGCCTACGCCTTGCAGGAATATGGTCAGGTCCAGGTTTTTCCAGCCGATGTTGATGTTCGAAGAAAAGGTATAACGCGGAAGGAGGTTGCCGAGGTATTTCATGTCACCGGCAAGACCTTTGGTCTTGTCACCGAAGGCGGTCAGCTTGCCGTCACCGTCCAGGTCTTTATACATCACATCGCCGATGCCGATCCTGGCGGGGATGTTTTCCAGCTTTTTGTATTCGTCCAGTTCTTTTTGTGTTCTGATGATGCCGGCGTATTCATATCCAAAGTAGGAATAGATGGAATATCCCTGCCGCACGAAGTTGAGCCCTTCGGAGTAGTTGTCGCTGTTCTTCAGCTCCACGAGCTTCGTCTTGCTGTCGCTCAGCTGGAGGTTGACGGAATAGCGGAAGTCATTGACCTGGTCTTTCCAGGTAAGCGACGCTTCGAAGCCGCGGGTGTTGAGCTTGCCCTGGTTGGAAGTAGGTGCTGTGCCGCCGTAGGTGGCTGGTACGGCCACTGCCACCAGCATGTCGTCATTGATCTTGTTAAAATAATCAAAGGAGAACGAGAGGCGCGATTGCAGCACGGCCACGTCGATACCGATGTTGCGGTTTTCCACCGTTTCCCATGTTCTGTCCGCCGAAGCAGGGTTTGAGTTCGCACCGGTGAGGCCGGCATTGGGTGATCCGATGGGGTAGTTGCCGCCGATGGATACCAGCGGGATGTAGTCGAACAGGCCGAGGGAAGGAATTTCCTGGTTGCCCATTTTTCCCCATGAAGCCCGCAGCTTCAGCAGATCAAATAGTTGTGTGGATTCGATGAACGGTTCGCGCGAGAGGTTGTAGGCCAGCGCTGCGGAAGGGAATGCGGCGCTCCAGCGTTTATGCGGTGCAAATTTGGAGCTGCCGTCTATCCGCGCGGAAACATCGAGGATGATCTTTTCTTTATAGTCATAGCTGAACCGGCCGAAGTAGGAGGCCAGCGCGGAATTGGCGAGGCTGCCGGTGAAGTTCGCATACGCTGTTTTGGTACGGTCCGCCAGGTTAAGCGTGAAGATGTCGTTGCTCAGGAAGTTGTATCCCCACGTTGTCTGGCCGGAGGAATTGTTTTGTTCCAGGGAGGTGCCGCCCATGAGGTTGATGCCGTGGTCCGGCCCGAACCGTTTGGTGTAATCGAAATATACCTGGTATAATTTGTTCAGGCTCTTTGTATTCCGGTAGTACGCGGAGTTGGGATTCTGTCTTACGTCCTGCACGCCGCCGGCATAGTTCCACCGTGTGAAGGTGCGGTAGTTCGCGTGATCGTTGTAGTAATCCAGTTTTACAGCGGCCTGCCCCGTCAGCTTCAATCCTTCCAGCACGGTATAGTCGATCTTCAGGTTGGTGGTGAACCTTGAATAATTGATGTTCCGGTTACCTGTTTCCGCGAGCGTCTGTGCGGGGTTTTCATATCCCTGGTATCCGTAGAACTGGCCTTGGGGATTGAATACCGGCTGATAAGGGAACTGCCGCGGAACATTGGTCAGCGCGTTGCTGAGGTTGCTGGGCTCGCGCGTGACCTGGTTCTCAAAGCTGGTGCGGGTTTCCACTGTCAATCCTTCCAGCAGCCTGAAATCGTAATTCAGCCGCATGTTATAGCGGTCCATATTATTTTCCCCGAAACGCAGGATGCCGTTATCGCGGTTGTAGCCGAGCGAGAAAAGATAGCTGTTATAATCGCCGCCGCCGGATACGGAAATATTATGAATCTGCTGGCTGGCGCTTTTGTAGATCTCTTTGTTCCAGTCCGTATACCCGTAGAAGCCGGGATAGTTGGTAACGCCGTAGTTCCATCCGCCGTTCAGGTCTACCGGCGCGTTGGCCTTGATCTTCTGAAAAACGGAATCGTGGAAGCCGGCTTGTCCGACTGTGCGCAATCCTTCATCCATCATTTCCGCAAACTGAAGCGTGTTGGTGACCTTCCGCAGATAAGTTGGTTTTTTGATGCCGTAGTTGAGCGTGTATGTTACGGTAGGCGGGCCTTTCCGGCCTTTTTTGGTGGTGACGAGGATCACGCCGTCCGCCGCTCTCGCGCCGTAAATGGAAGCGGCGGCGTCTTTCAGCACGGTGATCTCCGCAACGTCGCCGGGATTGATCACGTTCAGGTCGCCGGGAACGCCATCGATCATGACCAGCGGGGCGTTGCCGTTGATGGATGAGTAGCCGCGTGTTTGCAGGGTATATCCCTGGTTGCCGGGCTGCCCGCTGGCGCGGGTGATGGTAACGCCGGGCATGGCGCCCTGCAGCGCATCGTAGCTGTTGTTCAGCGGGCGGTTCTCGAAGACTTCCGATTTCACGGAAGAGATCGCGCCGGTCACCGCGCCTTTGGCGCGCGTGCCATAGCCCACTACGATCACTTCATCGAGTTTTGTATTGGCTTTCTTCAGGAGTATTTCAATGGATGTCTGGCCGGATACTGCGATCCTTTTCGTTTCGTACCCGATGTAGGATACCACCAGTATGGCCGATGGTCCCGGCAGGTTCAGCGAGAAAGCGCCGTCCGCATCCGTGCTGGCGCCCGTGGAAGTGCCTTCCACGCCTACGGAAACACCGATCAGCGGTTCCCCGGTGGCGGTATCTTTCACCACACCTTTCAATGATTGCCGTTGTGTTGCGGCCACCGCAAGCGGAAATTCTCTTGTCACAAACTTCT
Organism: Chitinophaga cymbidii; assembly: GCF_007992715.1. Taxonomy (GTDB): domain Bacteria; phylum Bacteroidota; class Bacteroidia; order Chitinophagales; family Chitinophagaceae; genus Chitinophaga; species Chitinophaga cymbidii. The sequence goes on along the minus strand of NZ_BKAU01000001.1, from coordinate 1,185,910 downwards.
CCACGATCAGGATGGTATTGTTCCTGACCTTGTATTCAAATGGCTGGTCTTTGAAGCAACTGTCCAGCAGCCGCATGATGTGCATGTCTTTCGCGTGGATGGTGATCGGCCTGGCGTTTTTCAGGGTGGCGTTGTTATAGAGAAAGTCAAAGCTGGTTTGCTTCCGGAGCTTGGCGATCACTTCGGACAAAGGGGCGTTATCTACAGATATCGTTACTTTCTGCGCGTAACTTTCAGCCCTTACCTGTAAAAACGTGACAGTTAATAAGAAGAATATCAGTTTCATTTTTAGGAATAATCTGGCAAGCGCATACGTATCCCACCTGAAAAACAATTCAGTGAATTTTTTGTACATTTGAATGAGATTAATGTTAATAGATAATTTAGTCCTTAAATTATTTATTACCTGCGTCAGCAATCGCAAAAGACCAGGGACGGTTCCAACGTCCTTGGTTTTGGTAATTTTGGTTGTTACGATAAAATTTTCCGAATAGGCACCTCCTTTTTTTAGGTTATCTGGCAATGTTGAACCCCATGCCTGTGCTGGCTGACCGGAGATTCAACGCATACGTGGTTATTTCGTTACGATGATCTTTCGCTGATCTATTGAAAAGTGTACATTTCCAAGTTCTTCCAGGTTGTTCAGGATGTCACGCAGTCCGGATGAACGGGAGAACGTGCCGCCGAACCTTTCATATTTGCCGGTGTATTGAAACTCTATCTCCACATCATACCATCTGCTGACTGTTCTCAGAATGGCCGGCAGGTCCTGGTTATCGAACAGGAAGTAGCCGTTCTTCCATGCTATCACTTCTTCCGCATGCACATTTTTCACTGCTATGTCACCGGTATGCCGGGAAAGGTTCGATTGCTGGCCGGGCTTTAGCGTCTGCGCGTTTTTTGTGAACAGGTTGCTGACCCTTACGCTTCCTTCCAGCAGCGTAGTGCTGATCGTCTGTTCATCCGCATAGCTGTTCACATTGAAGTGCGTGCCGAGCACTTCTATGGACTGGTTGGCGGTGGTGACGATGAATGGATTGTTTTTCATATGGCTCACTTCAAAGTAAGCTTCTCCCGTGAGTGTCACCTTGCGTTCTTTTCCGCGGAAGGCCACGGGGAAGTTCAGTTTTGAATCGGAGTTGAGCCAGACCTTCGTACCGTCCGGCAAGGTTACCTGGTATTGTCCGCCCTTGGGCGTGTAAAGCGTGTTGAATGCTGCCGGTTGCTGATCGCCCGCTCCGTTCATAGAGAAATCGTATATCAGCTGGCCGTTGGCGGCCTTTATTACGTTCAGGCCCTGCTGGCTGGCGAGCTTGCCGGAGGACGCATCATCCAGCGTGATCTGTGAGCCGTCTGCCAAAGTAAGTACTGCTTTGTTCTTGCCGGGCGTGATGACGGCGGTTTGCGTGGTATCGTTTTGATGATTGGAGGGGAGGAAGTATTTCCTGAAAAGCAGGGTGCTGCCTGCCAGGATGAGGACGATCGCCGCGGCCTGCCAGATGCGGCGCCTTTCTCTTGCGGGAGTTGCCTTGCCGCGGAAATTGGTATATAGCTTACCGGCCAGCTCTTTGTCGCCGCTTTCTTCTTCCAGCCATCTGGAAAAACCGGCGGGGTCGTAGTTCAGGGAGTGATACCATTCGTTGATCTCCGCCATTTCAGCGTCATCGCATTCACCATTGCGGTAGCGTTCCAACAGGTATTTCAGTCGATCTGCATTCATGGCATTTATATCTTGATGATGATATTGGACATCCTATAAAAAAGACGTTCGGCAGCAGTGCAGCCGTTACCCGGAAATGCGGGTGAAGCGGGAAGATGTTTTTCGGCGGGAGTGGCGTTGATGTTTTGAAATGCTTGTCTGTAAAGGGTTTGAGGGGGATTTTTGTTGTTCAGGTTGGGAGGCCGGAGCAGGATGGAGCAGGATGCCGGACGTCAAAAAAGCCGCTCTTTTTGTCTGCGTAAACAAAAAGAACGGCTTGTAAATGACGTTATGATAGGCATTGCCGCTGCCGGTTATAAGAATGGTTACCGGCTGATCCTGTATACGCCTTTTTCTTCTTCCGTAAATGTCACATGCGCTGCTGTGCCGATCACGTCCAGCACTTCCCGCAGGGTCGGGTGGTCGAAGGTGCCGGTGTAGGTAAGCGTTAGTATGGAAGGATCGTCCACGATGAAACGGACGGAGAAGTATTCTTCCACGGTGCTGAGGGTGTTGTTCAGGGGGATGTTGGAAAAATGCAGCCGGTTTTCTTTCCATGCCATAAAATTGGGATCGCCGTCCTGTATCCGCCGGGGCTCTCTGTTCTGCAGGATGGCGGCGTTGCCGGCGGTGAGCACCAGGGGATCTTTATGGCCCTGCTGTCCGGAGAAGGCTACCTTACCGGTGACTACGTTCAGCTGAATGGTCTTGTGCTCATATGCCTTGATCACGAATGAGGTGCCGAGCACCTGCGTCCGGGAAGCGCCGGCGGAAACGATGAAGGGGTTGGCGGCATCCGGCACTACATCAAAGAATGCTTCGCCTTCCAGCTCCACTTTCCGGTGACTGGCTGCAAAACCCTTCTGGTAGCTGATCTGGCTGTTGCGGTTCAGGAATACGCGGCTTCCGTCAGGCAGGGTGATCTCCTTTTTGTCCGCTTCCGCGGTGATAACGGTCGCGCCGCCACCGGAAAACAGGGTAAAGGCAAGTCCCGCTACGGCGATGATCGCCACGGCGGCAGCCGCGAGGCGCCACCAGCTTTTGCGGGCCGTGGCCGTGCGCATGGGAATGACCTGTGCGTCCATTTTTTGCCGGAACCGTTGCCAGTTGAGCATTACATCCGGTTCGGGCGCATCGGGGGCTTCCCCGGCCAGGTCCCAGGTTTCGCGCAGCGCGTCGTAATATTCCCGGTTGGCTTCATCCGCCTGCAGCCAGGCTTCCAGCTCCGCGCGCTCCGCGGCGGTGATCTCCCCTTCTATTTCACGGGCTATCAGGGCGTCTATGTGATCGTTGTTGAACATGCTCTGAGTAATTTATAGCTACCTGCTACTCCAGGTATTCTTTTAGTGATACGCGCAATTTCTTTAACGCGGTAGTCATCTGGTTCTCGACTGTTTTTACTGATATCCGGAGCGCCTGCGCAATTTCCTTATAGCTCATCTCTTCGTACCTGCTCATGATGAATACGGCCCGGCATTTGTCAGGCAGCTGATCGATGGCGGACTGGATGCGGGCCTTCGTTTCCTTCAGGTGCACCGCGGGGCCGGAAACGGACAGCGCTTCCTGGTCCGGGCCGATCTCCTTTGGCGCCCCGCCGCGCCGTTTGTTCTTGTCGATATGGTCCAGGGCCATATTCACGGCGGCACGGTGCAGGTAGGCTTTAAAGTAGACCTCATTGAGCTGGTCCCGGCGGTTCCATATCTTGATGAACACCTCCTGGGCCAGGTCTTCCGCCGTGGCCATATCCTGCACGAGACGGTAAATGGCCTTGCATACCAGCGGGAAATAGGTTTTAAAGAGCGTCTCCATAAACTGGCGCTCATCTTCCTGCAGCAAATTTTGTAACCGTGCATTTTCGGGCATGGTGCAAAAATAACCTTTACTGGCGGTTATGGTTGCTGTGGGGGGTGACAGTATTCCGGTAGCTTTCATTACGGTGTTGATTCCTATAGCTTGATGAGCTTTCCCGATCCGTTGACCTGTGCGTTCACGGTGCCGGGCGTTCCTTTGTATCTGATATTTCCGCTGCCGTTGATCGTGGCATCGAGGAGGCTGAGCACCCAGATGCGCTGCTCGCCGGAGCCGCTGATCCGGATGCGGGCTTCGTCCGCCTGCAGACCGAGCGCATCAATATCGCCGCTGCCGTTCACTTCCGCGCTGTAGTCACCCGCCTTTCCTTCCAGCTGTATGTTGCCGGAGCCGTTCACGATCATGCGTATTTCATTGGCGTCCAGCTTCAGGCGCGCATCCGCGCTGCCATTGATCTCATAGCTGAAAAGCGTGGAGGCTATGGTGTCGTTGACGGTCAGGGAGCCGGAGCCGGAGAAGATGATCCGGCGGTATTGTTCGTTCTGCACATATACATGGATCGGGCGGAAGCTCTTCAGGTTCACGCCGTTGCGGATCTTTACGTGAAGGGTGGTGCCGTTCACGAAGGTTTCCACCAGGCGCATCACATTGTCTTCCGCTTCCAGCACTACGGGGATGCGCTGGTCCTGTTTCAGATGAACTTCCAGCGGGCCTTCCAGTACGAGGTCCTCAAACCGCACTACCGGCCGGTCTTCTGTGATAATACGGCCAGAGCCGTGAACGTTCTCGCGGCTGCAGCTGCTGAGTATCAGGCCGAAAATAGCGAGCAGGCAAAGCAGCAGGCCCAGTCCGAGCCCGCTGTTGGTAACCATGAATGTTTGTTTAGTTGTCAGTTTCATTGGGTAAATCTTTTTTAGGGCAAGCCACAATGGGTGACTTTCCAATATGACGGAAAAAGAAAAGGGCACCCCCAAGGGGAACCCATCAATTTTTTCGGCAACTTTTTCCGCCTAAGCCGGTCATGCCTTCACCAGGTAAACTACCGGCTTATGAATATGCTTCCCACGCCGGAACGAATACGGGACACACAAAATTGGTAGCTGCAAGCGGCACTGCTCAAAAAACGCCCAAACAAAAGCCGGACCCGGCAAGCGGTGGCCCCGCTCCGCTCAAACCGCCCCAAAACAAAAAGCCGGATCCCGCAGAAGCGGGACCCGGCTTGATTAACCCCTATGAAAACCAACTATTGCGCTAACTTGATTTCGCCGAGATCGGTGGCTTTACCGTCCTCAACTTTCACGTCGGTGATAGTTGCGTCCTGGAACGGTTCTTTAGCATCAACGATCACGGTGTAAGTACCGGCTTTTGCATCAGTGAAGGAAAATGCACCTTCAGCGATCGCAGTTTTCAATGTGTCTGTTCCGGAAACAGCCCATGCTTCAGTTGCTCCATCAGCAGGAACTACTTTACCGGAGATAGAACCGCCTTCGAATCCTTTGAAGGCAAATGCGCCGAAAGCTACGGCCGCCAATGCAAACAGGCTTAATTTTGCTCTTTTCATAGCATACAATTTTAAAAGGTTTAAATAAAAAAAGAATGGTTCAAGTAAAGGTTTTCAGAATAGTTTATAATTTTTAAGGTTTTATCTGTCTGGATTTTCGGAACCGCATCTGAACCCTTTTGATCCTTTATCCGGCTTCAGATAGAAATTTGCAATTACCGTGCCTATAACACGTTTGTGTTACGTTTTAACAATTCTTTAAAGAATCTTTAACATTCAACCCTCAAATTGGCCCCTGAAATCCATTTTTCGTATATCCGTAGATGTTGTAAAAGGGCGTTGGATGATGAAACAGGACTTTTTCCCGCAGCGGGCTGTAGGAACCAATACTATGCCAAACTAACAGCTGTAATCCTTTGGCGGGTGGTGGAATGGGCCACAGGAGAGGGTTTCAGGATATTTTGGAAAAGTCTACAAGGTTTGTGTACTTTTGTTTCCCGTTTCGAGCAGGAAGTTATCCGGTGATTTCATAATTTTACAGACTATAAAGAATACGTAAATGTCCAATAATACATCAATCCAACAGATAGAGGATGTCGTAATAAAATTCGCAGGAGATAGTGGAGACGGGATGCAGTTAACGGGTACGCAGTTTTCCAACAATACCGCCCTGATAGGCAATGACCTGAGTACTTTCCCTGATTTCCCGGCCGAGATCCGCGCCCCGCAAGGTACTTTGCCCGGCGTGAGCGGCTTCCAGCTTCACTTCTCATCCAACCGCATCTTCACCCCCGGCGACGCCTGCGACGTGCTGGTAGCGATGAACGCCGCCGCTCTCAAGGCCAACCTGAAAGGGCTGAAGAAAGGCGGTATCATCATTGCCAATACGGACGGTTTCGATTCCAAGAACCTCCGCCTGGCCAACTATCCGGAAGGGATCAACCCGCTGGAAGACGGCTCCCTGACCGATTACCAGCTGCATACCATGGACGTGACCAAGATGACCCGTGAGGCGCTGAAAGAGATCAACATGGGCATGAAGGAAAAGGACCGTGCCAAGAACATGTTCGTGCTCGGCTTCCTGTACTGGCTGTACGACCGGGACATGGCCAGCACCGAGAACTTCCTCCGGGAGAAATTCGGCAAGAAGCAGGAGATACTGGACAGTAACCTGAAAGCCCTGCATGCCGGCTATAATTTCGCGGACACGGTAGAGGCGTTCTCCACCCGCTTCAAGGTTGAGAAGGCCCGCATGGAGCCCGGCACCTACCGCAGCATCACCGGCAATACCGCCCTGGCATACGGCCTGATCGCCGCTTCCCAGAAGGCGGACCTGCCGATCTTCCTCGGTACCTATCCCATTACGCCGGCGTCAGACATCCTGCATGAGCTGAGCCGCCACAAGAATTTCGGCATCCGCACCTTCCAGGCGGAAGACGAGATCGCGGGCATCGCCTCCGCCATCGGCGCCTCCTACGGCGGCCACATGGGAGCGACCACTACCTCCGGTCCCGGTATGGCGCTGAAAAGCGAAGCCATGGGCCTGGCGGTCATGCTCGAGATACCATTATTAATAATAGACATCCAGCGCGGCGGCCCCTCTACCGGCCTGCCCACCAAAACGGAGCAATCAGACCTTTTGCAGGCGTACTACGGCCGCAACGGGGAGTGCCCGATGCCGATCGTTTCCGCATCCACGCCCTCCGATTGCTTTGACGGCATCTTTGAAGCCTTCCGCATGGCGGTCAACCATATGACGCCCGTTATCTTCCTGAGCGACGGGTATATTGCCAACGGCGCGGAGCCGTGGCGCTTCCCGAAAAGCGAAGACCTGCCGGCCATCCCCGTAAAATTCAAGAAAGGGCTGGAAGAAGGCGAGGAACACTTCCTGCCGTATGAGCGGGACGAAAACCTGGTACGCCCCTGGGCCGTGCCGGGCACACCGGGACTGGAGCACCGCATCGGCGGGCTGGAAAAGCAGAATATCACCGGCAACGTCAGCTACGATCCCGAGAACCACCAGCTGATGGTGAAGATCCGCCAGGAGAAAGTAGACAAGATCGCAGATCATATACCCGCGCAGAAAATAGAGGTAGGTCCCGAAACCGGGAAAGTGCTGGTGCTGGGATGGGGTTCCACCTACGGCGCCATTAAAAGCGCGGTGCTGGAACTGGTAGCGGAAGGCCATGCCGTAGCGCATGCGCACCTGCGCCACCTGCGCCCCTTCCCGAAGAACCTCGCCGGGATCCTTCACAGCTATGATAAAGTGCTGATCCCCGAGATCAACAACGGCCAGCTGATCAGGATCATCCGCGACCAGTTCCTCATTCCCGCGGAGGGCTATAACAAGATCATGGGCGTGCCTATCACGAAAGGAGAGCTGGTAGCCCGGATCAGGGAAATGCTTTAATATCGTTTTGAAATATATCAATGACGGAATGTGGCTGTCCGCATTTCCGTCATTTGTTTTTCGTATATTGATATACGTAAGCCATGTCCCGCATCTGCAAACCATACGCGGCCATACGGACCTTCCTGCTGCTTTTATGCGGATGGGTCCCTCTCTTGACAGCCCTCGGGGCGGCGGGACAAACCCGTATTTACGACATCCGCTATGGGAACAATGCCATCGGCACGCTGGAAACGAAGCAGGAAACCACCGGCAGCACCCGCCGGATCACCCTGAAAAGCCGCGTGCAGATGAAGCTGCTGTCCCGCATGGAAGTGGACATCTTTGCGGAATACCGCCACAACGTGCTGCACGCCGCCAAAGCCACGCGCCTCCAGGGAAAATCTTCCGCTGACAGTAAAGAAACCTCCACCGAAAAATCAGCGAACGGCTACACCGTTATCCGCAAGGGCGAACGCAGCATCCTGCACCATGCCCGGATCACCTATTGCGTCAGCGACCTTTACTTTACCGAACCGCGGGAGATCAGACAGGTGTATTCAGAAACGCTGGGCGTTCTCCTTCCCCTGAAGCTGGCGGCGGACAAACGTTACGAGCTGACGATGCCCGACGGGAAAAGGAGCTATTACCGGTATGAAAAGGGGAAGCTGAAGGAGGTGGAGATATCCCATGCCCTCGGCAAAGCGTTCTTCACGGCCCGCGAGGGGGCGTAATATTTTTCTGCAGCGGCGGCTCGCCCGCGCCCGCAAAAATAATGGTAATGCCAGCTTCCTTACGCGGTTTGCCGCGGGCGCAAAAAAAAAATGGCGCCGGATCACAGCGCCATTTGTATTATAATTCCTTCTCAATGATCTGCCCCGTCTTTTTATCCTTCAGGATCAGCTTGGTAGCGCCGTAATGCGTCGTTTCCTCCTTGATGAGATAATGTTGATCATCATAACTGGTCAATGCCTTTTCATTGCTGACGCCTTCCTGTCCGCGCCAGATGGGCAATTCCACCGGCTCCCAGAGTTTGGATTTGGCGGACCTGTACGCAGCGTCCAGCACGGCGTTCACCACGTAGCCGTCATAAAAGGTTTCGGCGGCCTCGCGGCCTTCTTCCATGGCGTTGAACATATCCGCGAACATGTGATTGTAGCCCAGTTCGTTCAGCTCGTCGCCTACAGGGAACAGCCAGCCGGTGGTGGTTTCCGCTTTCTCGGCCACATAATCCGCGCCCTTGCCGGTGGTGAACATGTCGAAACCCGTGCGCAGGAAGCTGTTGAGCCAGATGGTGCCTTCGGAGCCCATCACCTCGTCCCGCAGATCGAGACCGCCGCGGAAGGTCCAGCTCACTTCAAACTGCCCGATGGCGCCATTCTCATATTTAACAAGACCAATGGCATGATCTTCCGCATCGATCGGTTTTACCTGTGTGTCGGCCCAGCACATCACTTCCACCGGCCGGATATCTTTCCCGATGAAGTTCCGCGCGATCTCCACGCAATGACAGCCGAGGTCCAGGATGCAACCGCCGCCGGCCTGTTCCTTGTCCCAGAACCATTCGCTATGCGGACCAGGATGCGTTTCCCGGGATTTGGCCCAGAGGATGCGGCCGAGCGCGCCGCTTTTCACGCTCTGCAGGGCTTTGAGGAATTTGGGCGTATACACCAGGTCTTCCAGGTACCCGTTGAAGATACCGGCCTGCTCCACGGCTTCCATCATACGTTTGGCTTCCTCCGCGTTCCTGCCGAGCGGCTTGGTGCACATCACGGCTTTACCCGCCTTGCAGCAGGCCAGCACAGCGGCTTCATGGAGATTGTTGGGCAGGGAGATGCAAACCATGTCCACATCCGGATGATTGACCGCTTCTTCCATATTGGTGGTCCAGTGATCGCATTTATAATCCTGCGCAAATTTTTTCGCGCTTTCCTCCCGGCGGGAGTAGATGCTCACGATCTTGTCCCGGCTTCTTTGCCCCTGAAGGGAATCTGCATAAAATCGCCCGATGAACCCGGAGCCAAGCATTGCAATTTTTGCCATATAGATTGATGTTTTTTTTCAGACAGGTTTTTTATCGCGGAAGGCCAGCACGAAGTACAGCATCACGGCGGCGGCGATGTATACCGGCACCATCCAGATGGGCTGCCATTGCCGGATGCCGTTCTCGGTATAAAAATCGGCCACATAACCCGAAAACAGTGTGCCGATCACCATGCCCACGCCGTAGGTGGCGAAGGTGAACAGGCCCTGCGCGGCGCTTTTGATCTTTTCGCCCGCCCTGTTTTCCGTATACATGTATCCCGTTACAAAAAAGAAATCGTAGCAGACGCCATGCAGGATGATGCCGGCATAGAGCATCCAGATGTTGGCGCCGCTGTCCCCATACGCAAAAAGGATATACCGCAGCACCCAGGCCGTCATCCCCAGCAGCAGCATGTTCTTCACGCCAATGCGGCGCAGCAGCAGGGGAATGGCGAGGATGAAGATGGCTTCGGAGGCTTGTCCGTATATCATTTTTCCCGCCGCGTTCTCCATGCCGGCCTCGTTCAGGAAGAGGTTGGCGAGCCCGTAGTAGAAGCTGAGGGGGATGCAGATCAGTATTGCTGAAATAAAGAAAACGAGATAAGAGCGGTTCCGGAACAGCACGAATGCTTCGGTGCCCATGGCGGACGTTTCGCTCTTTCCTTTCGGCGGCGTGTCCGGCAACATGAAGCTGTATATGCCAAGCGCCACGGATGCCGCGGCGGCGATGTAAAAGGTGTTGGCGGTTTTTTCGATGAGCAGGTAGCCGATCAGCAGGCCGGACACGATCCAGCCCACCGTTCCGAACATCCGCACCAGGGGGAACTGCTTGCCGGGGTCGCTCATCTGCCCGAAGGCCACGCTGTTGCTCAGCGCGATGGTGGGCATATAAAGCAGGGAATAGAACAGCACCAGCGCAATGAAAACGTAGATGTCCGACGTTTGCGTGGCGAGGTACAGCGTGGCGGCGCCCACGAGGTGCAGCACGCCCATGACCTTCTGCGCGGAAAAATAGCGGTCCGCGATCATGCCTACAAAAAAGGGCGATATCATCGTGGCAATGGCCAGCGCCATGTAGGCGTAGCCCACTTCCTTGCCGGATGCGTTCAGATTGGTGACCATATAGGTGTTCATGGTCACATACCATGCTCCCCAGATAAAATACTCGAGGAACATCATGAAAGACAGATGAAGACGGGTGTTGCTATTCACGTGGAAAGGGTTTACTGCTTTCCAAGATAATGAAAAACGATCAGGCTTTCACCAGTTGTTTATAGTATTTGCAGATGGGCCGGAGGCCGCATTCCCCGCATTTGGGGTTCCGCGCCAGGCAGATATAGCGTCCGTGCAGGATCAGCCAGTGGTGGGCGATATGCACCTTTTCTTCGGGAATGTATTTGAGGAGCTGCTGCTCTGTTTGCAGCGGCGTTTTGGCGTTGACGGTGAGCCCCAGCCGCGCGGATACACGGAACACATGCGTGTCTACCGCCATATTGGGTTGCTGGTAGATAACGCTGGTGATCACATTGGCGGTCTTGCGGCCGACGCCGGGCAGCTTGATCAGCTCCGGTACGCTGGAGGGTATTTCGCCGTTGAAGTCGTCCATCACCATGTTGGCCATGCCAATGAGGTGCTTTGTTTTGTTGTTGGGATAGCTGATGCTGCGGATCAGCGGGAAAAGGTCGTCAAACGTGGCTTTGCTGAGCGCCTCCACGTCCGGGTACTGCGCAAAGATGGCGGGCGTGGTCATGTTCACCCGTTTGTCCGTGCATTGGGCGGACAGGATCACGGCTACCAGCAGCTGGTAAGGATTGTCGTAAAGAAGTTCGGTTTCTGCATTGGGGGCGTGCTGCTCGAAATAATCGATCACGTACTGGAATCGCTCTTTCCTGGTCATGCCTGCAAAATAGTAAAACTAGTGCTCTTCTTTTACGCTTTGGGCATAATCAAAAATAGCGATGAGTGTGCTGGTGCGGGGGGCGTACTGCACGGTATCCAGTGCCTGCAGGGTAAAAAGGTTTTGCTGGCGTTCTTCCCTGGCCAATTCAGTGTTCTCTTGCATAGTCGTCGTCTTTTTGCCTTCCGGGTTCGTCACAGTACAGTTAACAGTAGAAAAAGGGAGTGTAGAATTGCTCATGCGATTGTTAGTTTTTTAATGGAATTTGTTTATCAAGATCAACACATACATAACGGAGAATGACGGAACGGTATTGTTAATTTAAAGCTTTTTTTTAGAAAGCGCAATTTTTTAACAAAATGTTGACGGGGTTATATTGTTGATAATCAGTTGATTAGTCTTTATTGGGAGTAGGGTCGGGGATGATGAACAGGTCTTCATCGTCTTTCTTCATGCGGTATTTTTCCCGGGCGAATTTTTCCAGCTTTTCGGGGCTGGACAGCAGTTCGTACTGGTCCTGGCGGGTGCGTGCTATTTCTTTTTTGTAGAAGGTTTTCTGTGCTTCCTGTTCCTTTACTTCGGAGTACAGCTGGTATTGGGTGAAAACATTATTGCGGTCCAGGAACAGCAGCCATATCACGAAGGCAGCGCCGCTCACTACATATTTGTTGCGCAGGATGGCGGGTATTCTGAATTTCTTCATGCGATGGCTTTTTAAAGATCCGGGTACTGAACGGAGGTTCAGCACCCGGAATGATTTGAATATTGACCACTGTAAAAAATAACCTTGTTACTTCTTACCAAATTTAACGGAATTTCCCGGATAATATGCGCTGCTGTCCAGCAGTTCTTCGATACGGATCAGCTGGTTGTATTTCGCCATGCGGTCTGTACGGCTGGCGGAGCCGGTTTTGATCTGGCCGCAGTTCAACGCTACCGCGAGGTCCGCGATGGTGGTATCTTCTGTTTCACCAGAGCGGTGGCTCATGATGGAAGTATAACCGGCTTTGTGGGCCATGCTTACGGCATTGATGGTTTCGGTCACCGTACCGATCTGGTTTACTTTCACCAGGATGCTGTTGGCAATGTTCTGGTCGATGCCCTGTTTCAGGCGTTTTACGTTCGTCACGAACAGGTCGTCACCCACGAGCTGTACTTTGGCGCCGATGGCGTCTGTCAGTTTTTTCCAGCCGTTCCAGTCGTCTTCAGCCATGCCGTCCTCGATGGAAACGATGGGATATTTGTTCACCCACTCCGTCCAGTAAGCTACCATTTCATCGCTAGTGATGATCTTCTGGGAGCTTTTATAGAATTTGTAGGAGTTGGTCTTTTCGTCGTACATCTCGCTGCTGGCGGCATCCAGGGCGATATTGATCTGGGAGCCGGCTTTGTATCCCGCTGCTTCGATGGCCTGCAGCACGGTTTCGATGGCTTCTTCATTGCTCTGGATCTCCGGAGCGAAACCGCCTTCGTCACCTACGTTGGTGCTGTATCCTTTCTTTTTGAGAACGGATTTCAGGTGGTGGAACACTTCCACACCCCAGCGGAGCCCTTCGGAGAAGGAGGTAGCGCCGTTCGGAACGATCATGAACTCCTGGAAGTCGATTTTATTATCCGCATGCGCACCGCCGTTCACGATGTTCATCAGGGGAATGGGGAGCGTGGTGGCGTTTACGCCGCCGAGGTAGCGGAACAGGGGCAGGCCGAAGGCTTCTGCTGCTGCTTTGGCTACTGCCATGCTCACGGCGAGGGTGGCGTTGGCGCCCAGTTTGCCTTTATTTTCAGTACCATCCAGATCGATCAGGAGCTTGTCTACGCCCGCCTGGTCGCTGATATCCCAGCCGATCAGCTCATCAGCAATAACTTCGTTTACATTGGTTACTGCTTTGATCACGCCTTTTCCGAGGTATGCGCCTTTGTCGCCATCACGCAGCTCAACGGCTTCGTGCTTGCCTGTGGAAGCGCCTGAGGGCACTGCGGCCCGGCCTACGTGGCCATCTTCCGTGGTTACGTCTACTTCCACCGTCGGATTGCCACGGCTGTCTAAAATCTGTCTGGCATGGATCTCTGAAATGATACTCATGGGTAAAATTTTTTTTGTTTTTTTAGTTTGTCAGCTCCCTGAACACGTCTTCGAGCGAATGGGAATTGCTCTGCAAAGAAAGGATGTTCCGGTTATTTATCAAAGCGAATTGCAGGAGGTTTTTCCTTACGGTTTCCGCATCAGCCGTATATAGCCGCCATTGATGGCCTTCCGCCGCCACCGCACGGGTTACGCCGGGCAGCGCTTCCAGCTCGGCGGGGCTGACCGCTTCCCCGAAGCTCACCTGGATGTAGCCGCCGGAGCCCTTCTGCAGGGCGCTGATGGCATCGTCCGCGATGATCGTCCCTTTATTGATGATGATCACCCGGCTGCAAACCGCCTCTACTTCCTGCATGATGTGGGTGGACAGCATCACGGTCTTGTTTTCCCCCAGGCTTTTGATCAGCGCCCTGATCTCGGCCAGCTGGTTGGGGTCAAGCCCGGAAGTGGGCTCGTCCAGTATCAGCACCTCGGGGTCGTGCAGCAGCGCCTGGGCCAGGCCCACCCGCTGTTTGTAGCCTTTGGAGAGCGCCCCGATCTTCTTGTGCTGCTCGGGGGTGAGTCCCGTTAACCCGATCATTTCACTGATCCGCTTTTGCGGAGCCTTAATTTTATGCATGCCGGCCATGAATTCCAGGAACTCCCGCACGTACATGTCCGGGTACAGCGGATTGGCCTCCGGGAGGTATCCTACGCGCTTCCTGACTTCCATCGGCTCTTTCACCACATCAAATCCGCAAACGCTGGCCTGTCCCCCGCTTGGCGGCAGGTAACCGGTGATGATCTTCATGGTAGTGGATTTGCCGGCGCCATTGGGACCTAAAAAGCCCACAATCCCGCCTTTCTCCAGTTCAAAGGAGATGTCGTCCACTGCTTTCTGCTGACCATAGTGCTTTGTGAGATGTGAAACGTGAATAGACATGGATCGGTTTTGCGGAGGCTAAAGTAAGCGAAAATTGTGAAAACGGGACCGGGGTTTTGGCCGGTCCCGCCAGTTTCAGGGTAGGTTGAAATTAAAAGAACAGTTGTAGGTTGTTATGATTAGTAAGAACATAAAATTTACAGCCCGGAAATTACAGAAAACAGCGGAGCTTTCAATTTAAAATATATGTTAACCTGAAAGGCATGTTTTTTGATCCGCTAACACGCTTTCTTGTGCGCCGATAATTTTTACCGTTACATTTGTAAGATGAAAAGATCGATCGTTTTTTTGCTTTTGATGCCTCACCTCATAAAGGCACAGCAATTGCCGGAAAAGCACTACCCGAAAGGATATTTCAGGAACCCCTTGAATATACCGATAGAGCTGGCCGGTAATTTCGGCGAGCTGCGGCCGAATCATTTTCACTCGGGAATAGATATCAAAACGCAGCAGCGCGAGAACCTGCCGGTGCATGCCGCGGCGGAGGGCTTTGTAAGCAGAGTGGGCATTTCGCACCTCGGTTTCGGTAATGTGCTGTACATCGATCACCCTAACGGATACACGACCGTATATGCTCACCTGAACCGGTTTTACCCGGAGCTGGAAGCATTTATCAAAAGCAAACAATACGAGCAGGAAAGCTGGGCCACGAACATCACCCTGCCTCCGGGCCAGTTCCCGGTAAAAAAAGGGGAGTTCATTGCCTGGAGCGGCAATACCGGCGGTTCCGGCGGCCCGCACGTACACCTGGAAATACGGGATACGAAAACCGAAAAGCCCGTAAATCCTATGCTGTTCGGCTTTAACATCCCCGATACCCGCCGCCCGGAAATCTCCCGCGTGGTGGTGTATGACCGGAATAAAAGCCTGTATGAGCAGACCCCGAAGGTGGTGCCGGTGAAACTCGTGAAAGGAGAATATGTGGCCACCACGCCGGTGGTGAAAATGGCGACGGACAAAGTGAGCCTGGGCCTGAGCGCCATCGACCGGCAAAGCAATTCCCCCAATCCCAACGGCATCTACGAAGCCATGCTGATCGAAAACGGGGAGATCAACTGCGGATTTCAGCTGGATAATATCGGGTACGACGAAACGCGCTACCTGAACGCGCATATCGATTATAAAATGAAAAAAGGCGGCGGCCCCTACGTACAGCTGCTTTTCTCGCTGCCGGGCAACCACCTTGGCGTATATCACGAAGTGATCGGCGACGGCACCGTTGACCTGTCTGACAAACAGCCGCACCCCGTAACGCTGCGGGTCATAGACGCCTACGGCAATGCATCCAATGTGAAGCTCACCCTGCAGATGAACGGGGACGTTAAGCCGGCGCCGGCCTGCAACAATGCCATGTACCCGGATTCCCGCAACATATTCGAGAACGACGACGTGGAGTTTTTCCTGCAGGAAGGCTCGTTGTATGACGAGGTTTGCTTCCGGTACCTGGAAATCCCCAACAGCAAGGCTTATTCCAGTACCTTCCGGCTGCATACGGCGCTGGTGCCGGTACATTACAGCTTCGGCCTCCGCATCCGGCCCAAACGTACCGTGCCGCCGCATCTGCAGGATAAAATGGTGATCGTGCGAAAAGGCGCGGGCGAGAGCATTTCCGCCGCCACATTTGTGGATGGCTGGTATGAAGGTACTTTCCGGGACCTGGGGGACTTCTACCTCACGGCGGATACGATCCGGCCGAGGGTGACGGTGCTGGGCGGCCTCAAGCCTGGCGCAAACCTTTCCAAAGCCCGGCGCATCGCGTTTTCCATGAGCGATGCCAGCGGCATCCAGTCTTACCGCGCGGAACTGGACGGCAAATGGCTGATGTTCTCGCGGCGGGGCAACGTGCTGTCGTACTCCTTCGACGAGCATTGTCCCCCGGGCAATCACAAGCTGGTCCTCAAAGTGACCGACATCGCAAATAACGAAACCACTTATACATTGACCTTTAAACGATAGTAACCATGACGCATCTAAAACAGGGCGACGCAGCGCCTGATTTTACCGCAAAGGATCAGCACGGGAATACCTTATCCCTGGCTGATTTCAGGGGGCAGAAAACCATCCTCTATTTCTATCCCCACGACATGACAGAGACCTGCACCATTCAGGCCTGCAATCTGCGAGACAACTACAGCCGGCTGCTTGAAAAAGGGTATGCGGTAGTGGGCGTAAGCGAGGATGATGAAAAAAGCCACCAGAAATTCACTGAAAAATACGACCTGCCCTTCCCGCTGCTGGTGGACGTTGACCATACGATACTGAACGCATACGGGGTTTGGGGCGAGAAAACCTTTATGGGCCGCACGTATGACGGCACCATTCGCACTACTTTCCTGATCGATGAAGAAGGGAACATCGCGCACATTATCACGAGGCCGGATTCGGATTACCACGCGCAGGAGATCCTGGAGCTGTGGGACGATGCACAACCGGAAGATGAGGAGGAGGAAGAAGTGGAAGCTGCGGATGATGCGGATGTGGTGAGCAGCAGGGGGAATTTTGGCGACGATGATGATATGGAAGATGATGAAGATGAGGTAGAAGACGGCGATGATGAAGATGATGAAAAGGCTACCAGGGAAGAAATTTCATCTGATCCGGTTGAAAAGGCCAAAGCTGTTGTGCAGGAGTTGAAGGAAGTAGCGACGCATTCGTCTGTTAAGGCCCGCAAGCGGAAAGCGCCGGCTGTGGCGAAGGCGGCGGATGATGCGAAAGCGGTTGCGCTGAAGGAATCTATATCTTCAGGCCAGGCAACCAGGAAACCGAAACCGGCTGCTTCGGGAAAAGCCGCGTCCGGGGAAGCGGCTGCGTCTAAGAAGTCCGCGACTCCAAAAAAATCTGCAGCAAAAAAATCTGCAGCTAAGAAAGCAGCAACTCCGAAGAAAGCAGCGGCGAAGAAATCCGCAGCTAAAAAGGCAGTAGCTCCGAAGAAAGCAGCGGCGAAGAAATCCGCAGCTAAAAAGGCAGTAGCTCCGAAGAAAGCAGCGGCAAAGAAATCCGCTACTAAGAAAGCAGCAACTCCGAAGAAAGCAGCAGCGAAGAAATCGGCAGCTAAAAAGGCAGTAACTCCGAAGAAAGCAGCGGCAAAAAAATCTGCAGCTAAGAAAGCAGCAACTCCGAAGAAGGCGGCAGCGAAGAAATCGGCTACTAAGAAAGCAGCAACTCCGAAGAAGGCGGCAGCAAAGAAATCTGCAGCTAAAAAGGCAGTAGCCCCGAAGAAGGCGGCGGCGAAGAAATCGACTACTAAAAAAGCAGCAACTCCTAAGAAGGCAGCGGCGAAGAAATCCGCAGCTAAAAAAGCAGTAGCTCCGAAGAAATCCGCAGCAAAGAAATCTGCTACTAAAAAAGCAGTCGCTCCCAAGAAAGCAGCAGCCAAGAAACCCGCCGCTAAAAAAGCAACTCCGAAGAAAAGATCCTCCGGAAGAAAATAATCACACCACCACCAAACAAAAACGGGAAAGAAGTCAAGCCTCTTTCCCGTTTTCTATTATCATCAATTGAATTATCTCTTTTGACGCTGTTTCTTGAAGATCTGACCAGTTTTGAACTTGTTACCTTCAGGGCTGCCCACACGGTCCATTGCGCAACGGAACCCTACTGTGTTGGTGGCCATATCTTCCTGCATGAAGCGGCGCGTACCCGGTGAAAGCCAGTAAGCACGGTCGTTCCAGCTACCGCCTTTGATCACGCGGGATTTGTCGTTCACCAGGGAAGTGATGCCGTAGCCATATTCCACGAGGGAGAGAGAGTCACCATCGAGGTAGTTGATCACATCACCTTTCTGATAGTTCAGGCGGCTGGCGGACTCTTCGTCCGTTACATCGCGCATTTTCAGCGCGCCCAGGCTGTCTTTCTCGAACTCTTTCTCGGCGTTCTGATAAACTGTCTGGAATTTGTTACCACGGAAGTAGTTGAAGTCGTCACCATCAATAGTGGTCAACGGCCTGTACACGTCCTGCACCCATTCGCTCACGTTGCCGGACATATTGTAGACACCGAAAGTGTTCGGGAAATAAGACTGAACAGGAGCGGGGATAGACGCACGGTCATTCAGGCCGCCGGCCATACCCATGTTGTCACCGGAGCCACGCTTGAAGTTCGCCAGGAACTGGCCCTGCCAGTTGCCGCGGCGGATATCGCGGAGGCCGCTGTTATTGGTGCCCCAGGAGTAGATCTGCTTGTTCATGATCAGCTCTTCGCCGCGTTTGCCTTCTTTTTTGGAAGGATTCGGGTTCTGGCCGATATATCCCAGCGCTGCATATTCCCATTCTGCTTCTGTGGGCAGGCGGTAGTTGGGCAGCATGATACCATCTTCAAACTGCGCGCCGCGGGGAGAGCCGTCCGCATTGCTGAACTGCTTGCGGGCGCTTTTATTCATTTTGCCGGGGGTACCTTCGTACAGGCCGGCCATGTATGATTTGGAATCAAAGGTGTTGTCGTCCGCCTGGTTCATGATGTCCGCCTGGGACAGCAGGCCCGCGTCCATCAACAGCTTTTCGTTTACACGGTTGGAACGCCATTTGGCATAGTCCGTAGCCTGCTTCCAGGTTACGCCCACCACCGGGTAGTTGTTATAAGCGGGGTGACGGAAGTAATATTCCACCAAAGGCTCATTGTAAGCCAGCTCGCTACGCCAAACCAGGGTGTCCGGCAGCGCGCCGCGGTAAACTTCCGGGAAGGATTCGCCGTACATACGGCTCAGCCAGTAAAGGTATTCGCGGTAGTTGATGTTGGAAACTTCGCTTTCGTCAATATAAAAAGACGATACCGTGATACGGCGGGGAATGTTATTCCAGTCGCCCATCACGTCCTGCTCGGTAGCGCCCATGGCGAAAGTACCGCCCTGAACAAATACCAGGCCCGGACCAGTGAACTGGTCCTTACTCTTGGCAACGGAAAAACCACCCATTTTAGGGTCGTTATACGCCCAACCGGTGGCGGAAGAAGTCTCTTTCTTCTTTCCAAAAAGACCACCGTTCTTACAGGCGGACATCGACGACATTAAGACGCCGGCGCCCAGGATCAAGGATAAGGAGGTTAATCTGCGCATGCTAAAACAGCTTTTATCGATACAATTTAGACTTTCAAATAAGTAAACGCAAATGTAATATTTTTTATTTTATAGCAAAAATAATTAATCTATAACGAAATGCGTTTAATGCTGTACCGTTCCGGTTTGATAACTGCCGGATATACATTAGGTTTGTAAGAAATATAAAACCTCCTGCCGCCCTTATGTTCCGCTCCAGTTTTGTCATTGCCGGCATCATTTTCCTGCTTTGCCGGACGGAAAACGTCCGGGCGCAACGCAGTTATGCCGATAAATCCGTGCTGGCGGAGGGCAACTGGTACAAACTGGCCGTCAAAGAGGCCGGCATCTATAAGATAGACGTTGCGCAGCTCGCCGCGATGGGTATTTCCACCACCAGCCTCCCTTCTTCCAACATCCGCCTCTTCGGCAATGGCGGCGGCATGCTGCCGGAAGACAATGCCGTTCCCCGTCCGGATGACCTTCGCGAAAACGCCATTGCCGTAGTAGACGGGGGCGACGGCATATTTAACGGGAGCGATTATATTTTATTTTACGCGCCCGGCCCCCATACCTGGCAAAAAGATGCCGAAGGCTACCGGCATGCTTATCATCTGTATGCGGATTCCGCGTGTTATTTCCTGCATATTGCTCCCGGTGGTTTGCGCATACAGGCTGATAATGATGTGCTTACCCCCAATTTCTCCGTTACGGCCTACGATTTTCGCGCTTTTTATGAAAAGGATGTCCATAATATTTTGTCCAGCGGAAAAAACTGGCTCGGGGATGCGTTCGGGAATGAGCCCGGCAGTGCTGCCGAGCGCAGTTACCCGTTCGCGTTGCCGGCGGGGTTGACGGACGTGTTCATCCGGTTCAGGGCGGCGGCGCGCAGCACCGGAAGCTCCCGTTTTGACGTGCTGGTGAACGGCACCGTAGCGCAAAGTCTTTATCCGGCGCCGGTCAACGGCAATATTTTTGAGGAATATGCCAGTGTGGTGAACGGATGGTTCCCCGCGCCGGCGGCTTCCCCCATCACCGTGCGGTACCAGGGCAACGCGTCCGCTACCGGCTGGCTGGATTTCCTGGAAGTACAGGGCCGCGCCCCGCTGACCATGCCCGCAGAGGGTGTGCTTCTTTTCCGCGATGCTTCCGGCGTGGGGCCGGGCCGCACCGGAAGGTTCACCATCACGAACGCCAACGCACAAACGCAGGTATGGGACGTTACCGAGCCCGCCCGGCCACGCAGCATTCCGGTGAACCTCACCGGCAACAGCCTGCAATTTTCCGCCAGCTGCGCCACCCTGAAGGAATATGCGGCCTTCACCCCCGCAGATTTACCGCAGCCGTTATATGTCGGGCCGGTGGCGAGCCAAAACCTCCACGGCGGCAGTCCCGCGGACATGATCATCATCACCGCAGACGGACTGGAAGCGGAAGCCGCCCGCCTCGCTGCTTTCCACAGCAACGAGCTGAACGTTATTGCGGTGAAAGTGAACGACATCTATAACGAGTTCGCCTCCGGGAGCCCGGACCCCACCGCCCTCCGCGATTTCGTAAAAATGCATTACGACCGCGGCGGCGCCCGCTACCTGCTGCTCTTCGGCCGCCCGTCCTATAACTATAAAAGCGATCACAACATCGTTCCCACCTGGCAAAGCGAATCCTCCTGGCACGGCATCACCTCTTATATGTCGGACGACTATTTTGGATTTCTCGACGATGGCGATAACATCGGCAACAACGGCCAGGTCAACCTCCTGGACGCAGCCATCGGCCGCCTGCCCGTGAAGAACGCGGCGGAAGCAAAGGCGGTGGTGGACAAGATCATGCAATACCACACCCCGCAGAGCTTCGGCCCCTGGAAAAACGAAATGACCTTTGTGGCGGACGATGAAGACGGCAACCTTCACCTGGAAGATGCCGAAAAGGTAAGCCGGATCATCGAAACGGAACAGCCGCAGTACAACGTCGGCAAGATCTATCTCGATGCTTTCCCGCAAGTCTCCGCATCCGGCGGAAGCCGCTATCCTGCCGTCAATGAAGCGATCACGAACCGTATCAACAGCGGCACGCTCGTCTGGAATTACACTGGCCATGGCGGTTTTTCAAGGCTGGCGGAAGAAGCGGTTCTGGAAGAAGCATCGCTGGCGGGCTGGAAGAACGGCCACCGCCTGCCACTGATGGTTACCGCCACGTGCGATTTCGCGCCGTTCGACAACCCCGCTTTCCAGTCGCTCGGCGAAAAGCTGGTGCTGATGGAAAACGGTGGCGCCATTGCGCTGATGACCACTACCCGCGCGGTGTTCGCCTATTCCAACCTTGTGATGAACGCCAACTATTTCCGGCTTGCCTTTCAGCCGGGCACCACGCTGGGCGAGGGCGCGCGGCGGGCGAAGAACGAAACTTACGCCGGGCTGGGAGATGTGATCAATAACCGGAAGTTCCAGCTGCTGGGGGACCCCGCGCTGCCACTGGCTTACCCGCAATGGCGCGTGTATACGGATTCCATCAATGGTCAGCCCCTAACGGGCACCGATACACTGAAAGCCCTCGGCCGCTATACTCTGCAGGGCAGCGTGCGGGATGCCAACGGCACCATACAGGAGGATTACAACGGCATTATGACCACCACGGTGTTCGACAAGCCCGGCGGCAAAAGCACCCGGGGCAACGACCCCGGCAGCACCGCCGTCGTATACACGCAGCAGGACCGCATCCTTTTCAAAGGCACGCAGCAGGTGCGGAACGGCCGGTTCAGCTGCACGTTCGTGGTGCCGAAAGACATTCTGCAGGAAGCGGGGAACGGGAAGATCAGTTATTATACGCAAAATGAAACCAGCGATGGTGGCGGTTTTTACGATCAACTGGCAGTGAACGGCACCGCTGTGGCGCCGGTGGACAATGAAGGGCCGGAGATCAAAGCCTGGATGAACGATCAGGCTTTCCGGGACGGCGGGCTGACGAATGAAGAACCTCTGCTGCTGGTGCACCTCGCGGATGAGAACGGGATCAATGCCACAGGGAACGGCATCGGTCACGATATCATCGCCATCCTCGACGACAGTGCCCGCTATTATAACATGAACGCCTGGTTTGAAGCAGCGTGGGACGATTACCGGCAGGGGCAGGTCCGGTTCCCGCTGGCCGGTCTCACACCCGGCGAGCACACCCTCACCATCCGCGCCTGGGATACCCATAATAATTCTTCCACCATCCGCCTCCGGTTCAAAGTAGTGCCCAAAGGCGCGCTGGCAGTGGAAAACGTGTTCAATTATCCCAACCCGTTCCGCTCCGCTACCCGTTTCGTATTTACCCATAACCAACAAGGGGCTGATCTTGATATTGTTATACGTATCTTTGCTGCCTCGGGCCTGCAGGTACGTACGATCAGGAGCACAATAAATAACCAGAACGGCCGTTATGATGGCATTCCGTGGAACGGAACTGCCGACTCGGGAGTAAGATTGACCCCTGGCATCTATTTTTATCAGATAGTGGTGAAGAGTAACAGCATGAGCAAAGAAAAAGTGTTTGGCGGAAAGGTCATATTATTGTAGATTACATATTATTTTTTATATAAATCTGATACAAATAATGTATGCCTTTTGACCTTAACTTGAAATTTATAAATTACACATTAATTTTACATTTAAGCTAACTAAATAAACAAGTACTGCATGTTTTCCAGGATAACAATAGCTTTGGTATGCACATTTTCCCTGTCCCTATGTCAAAATACTTTTGCACAGATCAGCTCCGACCAAACGGATGGAAAAGTGAATGCCATTAACACCGCTGTTCCCTTTCTCCGCATTTCCCCTGACGCCAGGAGCGGAGCCATGGGAGACGTTGGCCTCGCGCTTTCCCCTGACGCCAACTCGGTTTACTGGAACCTTTCCAAGCTTCCTTTCGCAGAAAAAAAAGCCGCAATAGCGGTGACCTATACGCCCTGGCTGAAAGAGCTGGTGAACGACGTATTCCTGGCGCAGGTAGCGGGGTATACGCAGATCGATGAAGATCAGTCCATCGGCGCTTCCATGCGTTATTTTTCTTTGGGCGACATCCAGTTTACAGATATGAACCAGGCGGACAACGGCACGTTCCGTCCACGTGAGTTCGCCATCGACGCGGGATATGCCCGCCGGCTGAGCCAGAACTGGTCTATTGGCCTGGCGCTGCGGTACATCCACTCCAGCCTTGCTTCCGGCCTCACCGTTGATCAGCAGACC
Organism: Chitinophaga cymbidii; assembly: GCF_007992715.1. GTDB lineage: Bacteria > Bacteroidota > Bacteroidia > Chitinophagales > Chitinophagaceae > Chitinophaga > Chitinophaga cymbidii. The sequence continues at coordinate 1,162,327 of NZ_BKAU01000001.1, read as the reverse complement.
ATTCGTCCCGGCCGCGCCATGGCAGCGGACCTGACCTCTTTTTACACCAAGGATTTTGAAACGGACAACGGCGTCAACACCCTGAGCGTGGGTTTTGCGGTGACCAATATCGGCACCAAAATATCCTATACCCAGTCCGCCCAGAAAGACTTCCTGCCCACCAACCTCGGTCTGGGTACGGCTTACACCATCGGCATAGACGATTATAACAAGGTGACGTTCGCGCTGGACATCAACAAGCTGCTGGTGCCCACTCCGCAAAGCGATAGTACTTATCCCGATAAAAGCGTGCTGGAAGGCATCTTTTCCTCTTTCGGCGATGCGCCGGGCGGCTTTAAGGAAGAGCTGCACGAGCTGATGTACTCCCTCGGCGCCGAATACTGGTACAACAACCAGTTTGCCGTGCGCGCGGGCTATTACAACGAGCATGCTACCAAGGGCAACCGCAAGTTCTTCACGGCCGGCGTGGGCATCAAATATGATATTTTTGGTCTGAACTTCTCTTACCTGGTGCCCTCCGGGGCCGGTATACAGAGGAACCCGCTGTCCAACACCCTGCGCTTTACCCTCTCTTTCGATCTGTCGCGCGGGGATGAATAGCACTGTTTCTTTTGCCATAATGAAATATACAGTCAATAAATCCTCCGTACCTAAGGAGGATTTATTATTTTAGCCAGCTGCCGGAAGGCGCAATTGATAGATTATGAGTAAACTAAGGATAGGATTAGGGGTGGATTTCCACCAACTGGTGCCGGACAGGGATTTCTGGCTCGGCGGCGTGCTGGTGCCGCATCACAAGGGCGCCCTGGGGCACAGCGATGCGGACGTATTGCTGCACGCCATTTGCGACGCCATGCTGGGGGCCGCCAGCCTCGGCGATATCGGCCTGCATTTCCCGGATACGGACCAGGCGTACAAGAATATCGACAGCAAGATATTGCTGGCCCGCTGCCGCGAGCTGATAGCGGAAAAAGGCTACAGTGTGGTGAATGTGGATGCCTCCCTCTGCCTGCAGGCGCCCAAGATCAAGCCCTATGTGCCCCAAATGCAGGAAGTTATTGCGCAGCACATCGGCGTGACCACGGAAGAAGTATCCATCAAGGCCACCACCACCGAAAAACTCGGCTTCGTAGGCCGGGAAGAAGGGGTCGTAGCCTACGCCACCGTATTGCTCGAAAAGCAATAACCGTTAATTTATAACTCTTTACCTTTGCCCAATGGCTGATATTCAAGTTAAGATCATCAATCGTTCAGATAATCCGATGCCCGCATATGCTACGGCTGATGCCGCCGGGATGGACCTCCGCGCCAACCTGGACGCGCCGCTGACGCTGCAATCGCTGGAACGTACGCTGGTGCCCACCGGCCTTTTTATGGAACTGCCTTCCGGTTTTGAAGCGCAGATCAGGCCACGCAGCGGGCTCGCCATCAAACAGGGGCTCACATTGCTGAATACGCCCGGCACGATTGATGCAGACTACAGGGGGGAGATCAAGATCATTATGATCAATCTCTCCGGTGAGCCACAGACCATTCAGCATGGCGACCGCATCGCGCAGATGGTGGTAGCGCCTTTTGTACAGGTAGTGCTGGATGAAGTAAAAGAACTGAGCGAAACAGAAAGAGGAATCGGAGGCTTTGGCCATACCGGAAAATCCTGACCATGCGCCCGATCATTATCGCCATAGCAGCAGGTACCGCGCTCCTGGCGGCGGCATGCGGAAGCAGTAAAAAAATTGCATCCGTACCGGCCCCCCTGCAACAGGAAATCCTGGAGCAGCGGGCGGACAGCCTCTTCTTTGCAGCACAGCGCTCCAAAATGCTCGGCGATTACAAAACGGCCATCACCCAATACTCCGATTATATCCGCCTCAATAAAAAGAATGCCACCGTTTTCTACGAGCTGAGCCGTCTTTTTACAGAAGTACGCAACCCGAACTACGCGCTGGGCTTCGCCCGCAGGGCCGCTTCGATGGACACCTCCAACAAATGGTTCCAGCTGGCGCTCGCGGACGCTTTCACCATGAACGAAATGTTCGACAGCGCCGCGGGGGTGTACGACAAACTCATCCGCCTCAGCCCGCTGGACGACGACCTGCTTTTCAACAAAGGCATGGCCCTTTCCAAAGGCAAGCACTATGCGGAAGCGCTGACCGTGTTCGACACGCTCGAAAAAAGAGTAGGCGTGGTGGAAGACCTTTCCTATCACCGGCAGCGCATCTTCATGCGGCTGGGGATGATCGACAATGCGGCGGCGGAAGTGAGGAAGCTTATTGACCAGGACCCCGCGGAAGTCCGCTACCGCGGCATGCTCGCGGAGATATATGAAGCGGCGGACCGCACGGCGGAAGCGAAAGCGATATATGATACCATCCTCCAGATGGACCCCTATCATCCCCGCGCGCTCATCGCCGTCGCCAACATGGAAAAAAAGAACGGCAACGAACCCAAGTACCGCGCATACCTTGTAAAAGCATTCAGTAACCCGGATTACAGTATCGATGAAAAGATATCTTTCGTATATCCGTACCTGCAAATGCTCGAAACAGACACCACCAAACGCACCGAAGGGCTGCTGCTCACGGACCTTATCGTGGAAGCGCATCCCAACGACGCAAAAGCATATGCCCTCCGGGCAGACATGTTCTCGCAAGGCGATATGCCGGACAGCGCGCTGGTGAATTACCGGAAGGCGCTCAGCCTGGACTCCTCCCGTTTCAGCGTATGGTACCAGATGATGTGGCTCTACTCCCGCACGGATCAGCAGGACTCCCTGCTGCGTGTAAGCGAACACGTTATAGACCGCTTTCCGAAGGAGTTCATGGGATATTATTTCAATGGCCTCGCCAATTATTTCAAACAACGGCCGGACGCGGCGATCAACGCGCTGAATACCGCGCTGTCCATCGGCGGGGAAAAACGTTTTATGGCGGACGTGTATGCGCTGCTGGGCGATACTTACCACGCCACCGGCCTGCACAGCCGCAGCGACAGCAGTTACGACATGGTGCTGACCCTTCGTCCGAAGGACCACATCGTCATGAATAACTACAGCTATTACCTCTCCATGCGCGGGGAAAAGCTCGACAAAGCGGAACAGCTCAGCCGCCGTTCCCTGGAACTGCAGCCGGAAAGCCCTACTTACATGGATACCTACGCCTGGATACTTTTCCGGCTCGGAAAATACAAAGAGGCGAAGGAATGGATAGAAAAAGCCCTGCAACATCCGGAAGCACAGCAGGACCCGGATGTGCTGGAACATTACGGTGATATCCTTTTCAACCTGAATGAAAAAGATAGGGCCGTTGAGTACTGGCAGCTGGCAAAAGCAAAAGGCGCTAATTCCAAAGGGCTCGCCCGGAAAATAGCGGAGAAACGTTATATCAAAAGTGTGGACCGCTGAGCGGCCTAAATCACGATTCCTACAATGAAGCAGAAAAGAGTACTACCGATTGTTGCATGTTTGGTCAGCCTGGCATTGTTCTCCTGCCGATCTACCCGCACCATCACGCGCGCAACTTTCCCCTCGGATACAACCGCCAGAAGCACCGATTCCCTCAGCCGGGAAAAGGAAAGCGCGCTGGCAAAATCCATCGTTGAAAAAGTCAATGCCAACCGCATCACCTTCAAAACATTCACGGCCGAGCTGAAAATGGATTATGAGGACGACAAGGGAAAGAAAATGAACAACCTCGGCGTGAACATCCGCATGCAGCACGACAGCGTGATCTGGGTAAGGATCTCCGGCCCGCTGAACGTGGAAGGCGCCCGCGTGCTCATCACGAAAGACAGCATCAAGATCGTGAACCGCATGGAAGGCACCGTAACGCTGCGGGATGCGGACGAAGCGCAGGAACTGCTGAAGCTCAGCATGGACTTCGCCACCCTGCAGGACCTGATCATCGGCAATCCTGTTTTCCTGTCGGATTCCATTACCAACATCGTTACCACCCAGTCCGTGATATCATTTGCCTCCGTGCAGGAGGGGCTGACCAGTCTTTTTAATGTTTTTGCCGATGATTATGTATTGCAGCAATGCAAGATCACGGAAAAAGACAACAACAGCGCCACGCCGCGGACGGGGGAGCTGACCTATGGCGATCACAAAACGGTGGACGGGCGTAAATTCTCCTTCCAGCGCAGGATCTACGCGGAAGATAAAAGTGTGGTGAAGGTAGCGCTGGATTTCAAGAAGGTGGAGTTCGATCATACGCTGACCTTTCCGTTCCCCGTTCCTAGCCGCTATACACGTCAGTAACGCAATTTCGTAGTATATTTAACGTTATTAAACATCACTAATCATCAAAATGGTGCAATTGAAAAAGTTTATCCCTGTCTTACTGTTGGCGCTGGCGCTGATGCCTGCTGTTCTGAAAGCACAGAACAACCAACCTTCGCGGGAAGAACTGGAGCAGCGGAAGCGGGAACTGCAGAAGGAGATGGATGCTGCTCAGGCCATGCTGAATGAGACCAAGAAATCAAGTAAGGAAAGCCTCGCACAGCTGCGCGCGATCCGCGCCAAGATAGATCTGCGCAGCCGCATGATCCGCAATATCAATGACGAGATCAAGTTCATCAACAGCGACATCAACGCCGCGCACCGCGATGTAAAAACGCTGGAGCGGGACCTGGATACGCTGAAGCAGCAATATGCGCAGCTGATCGTATCCGCCTACAAGAACCGCAGCTCGTATACCATGCTCAACTTCATCTTTTCGGCGGACAGCTTCAATGAGGCGATCAAGCGGTACCAGTACCTCAAACAATACCGCGAGTTCCGCAGCCGCCAGGCTTCCAACATCCTGGAAACGCAGGAGCAGCTGCGGCTGAAAGTGAAGAACCTGGAAGAGCAGCGCCAGAAGCGTTCCGCCACGCTGAAAACCGAGCAGGAGCAGCGCGAGATCATAGAAAAGGACAGGAAGGAGAAGGATGAAGTGGTGACCAAGCTGAAGGGAAGGGAGAAGGAGCTGCTGGCGGACATCAATCAGAAAAAGAAAGATCAGAAGAAAGTGCAGGACGCTATCCGCGCGGTGATCCGCAAGGAAATTGAAGATGCGCGCAGGAAAGCGGCCGCCGAAGAGCTGGCCCGCAAGAAAGCCGCGGAAGCGGAGCGCAAGCGCAGGGAAGAAGAACGGAAACGCGCCCTCGCAGCGAACGAAGCCGCCAGAGCGAACAATAACACCGCGGCAAATGTGCCGCCGCCCGTTGTCGAAACACCGGCTCCGGCTGAATCCCCCGCTGAAAAACCTTCACGTGTGCTCAACGTGCTCGAAGCCACACCGGAAGCAGTGGCCTTGTCAGATAACTTCGAAGCCAACAAAGGAAAGCTCCCCTGGCCCATCGAATCCGGCATTATCCTCAGCTTCTTCGGCAAGCAGAAGAATGCGGACATGGAAAGGATCACCGAAGAGAACGACGGCATCCGCTTCGGCACCCGGCGTGGCGGAAATGTAAAGGCCGTGTTCGAAGGCGAGATCCGCAGGGTGTTTACTGTGCCCGGCGCGGGATATGTAGTGATGATCCGGCATGGCCAGTTTTTTACCAACTACATCGGTCTGCAGAATATCAATGTGAAGTCCGGCGACAAAGTGAGAACAGGGCAGGTGATCGGTACTGCAAGATCTAACGAAGATGAGAGCGCAGGCGTAGTGGAGCTGCAGATCTATAAAGGCACGGCGTTGCAGAATACGAACGGTTGGATCAAGCGGTAATCATTCCGTTAAAAGATAAAAAAAAGGATGCACCATGAAGTGCATCCTTTTTTCATTTCGGCTGGCTAAGTTTCTCCCCGAACAGCACACTGTCATACAACGCCTCATACTGTGGAATAATATTGTCGATGTGAAAGCGCAACGCCTGGTCCAGCGCGCCCTGCCGCAGGTGCGCCAGCAGCTTTTCATCCTTCAGCACGCGGATGGCGTTGGCCGCCATGTTCTCCACGTCCCCCACCGCGCTGCTATAGCCGGTCTGCCCATCGATATTGATCTCCGGCAAACCGCCCGCGTTGGAAGACAGCACCGGCACCTGCGAAGCCATGGCTTCCAGGGCGGCAAGGCCGAAGCTTTCATACTCCGAAGGCAGCAGGAAAAGATCGCTGATAGACATCACGTCTTCCAGCTGCTCCTGTTTGCCCACAAAGCGGATATCATCGCACAGCCCCAGTTCCCGGCACATGCATTCGATGGCCGGCCGGTCCGGCCCGTCGCCCACCAGCAGCAGTTTGGCGGGCAGCGCCTCCCGTACCTTCGCGAACACTTTTACAACATCCGGCACACGTTTTACCTTTCGGAAGTTCGACACGTGCAGCAATATTTTTTCGTTATTCGGCGCGATGGCCTGCCGGAAGTGCGGCAGCTCGCGTCGCCGGAAACGGCTGGTATCCACGAAGTTGTAGATCACTGAAATCTCCTTCTCAATGTCGAACGACTTGTAGGTTTCTTCCCGCAGGTTGTTGGACACAGCGGTGATGGCGTCCGACTCGTTGATCGAAAAGGCCACCACAGGGGCGTACGTTTTGTCTTTCCCCACCAGCGTAATATCTGTGCCGTGCAATGTTGTGATGAACGGTATGTGCCTGCCCTGCTTGGCAACGATCTGCTGCGCCAGGTAAGCGGTGGACGCATGCGGGATGGCGTAATGCACATGCAGCAGGTCCAGCTTCTGGTTCAGGATAACGTCTACCATCGTGCTGCTCAACGCGCTTTCGTAAGGCGGAAAATCGAACAGCGGGTAGGTAGGCACCTGTACTTCGTGATAATAAATATTGGCGTGAAACGCATTCAGCCGAACGGGTTGCTGATAGGTGATGAAATGTACCATATGTCCCTTATCTGCCAGTGCTTTTCCCAGTTCCGTAGCCAGCACACCACTACCCCCGTATGTAGGGTAGCAAACGATTCCTATGCGCATCCGTAAAGTGGATTTTGTGAGACGCTAAGGTAAGTAATTTACGCGCATGTCGGAATCGCCCTCTGTCATCCCATCTTCATTTGGGGTTGAGTGGCAGATTGATTAGTTTTAGCCTCAAATCTATTTCGCTACATGAGAAAACCGCTTCTATTATGGACCGCCTGCTGCATGGCCCTGACCAGCTATGCGCAGCAGGACGATTCCCTTGCCATCCGCCGTATCGCAGACGAAATATTAACAAATAGTAAAGCTTATGACAACCTCCGGGTGCTGACCAAAACCATCGGCGGACGCCTGGCGGGATCGCCGCAAATGGTGAAAGCGGAAAAGTGGGGAGAGGCGGCTTTGCGCGATGCGGGGGCGGACAAGGTATATACGCAGGAATGCATGGTGCCGCACTGGGTGCGCGGCGATAAGGAACAGGCCCGCATCATCAGCAACCGCCGGGACTTTGTGCCGCCGCTGAACGTCACCGCTCTCGGCAATTCCGTGGGTACCGGCCCCAAAGGCGTCACGGCTTCTGTTATCGAAGTAAAGTCTTTTGACGAGCTGGAAAGCCGGAAAGACGAGATAAAAGGGAAGATCGTGTTTTACAATTATCCCTTCAACCCGCGGTTCGTGAAAACCTTCAACGCTTACGGCGACGCGGTGAAGTACCGCGGGCAGGGCCCCAGCCGCGCGTCGAAATACGGCGCCGTGGCCGTGATCGTACGTTCCATGAGCCATAGTACAGACAATCATCCGCATACCGGCGGCACGCATTATAACGACTCCTTCCCGAAGATCGCCGCGGTAGCCATCGGCCTGCAGGACGCCGAACGCCTCAGCAAGCGCATCGCGGGCGACCGGAGCGCAAAGGTTTTCCTCCGCACCACCTGCGAAATGCGGCCGGACACCATCGGGCATAACATCATCGGCGAGCTGCGTGGCAGCGAGTTCCCGGATGAATACATCACCGTTGGCGGCCACCTCGATTCCTGGGATAATTGTGAAGGCGCGCATGACGATGGCGCCGGCTGCGTGCAGTCCATCGAGCTGCTGCGGGCCTACAAAAAGCTCGGCATCCGCCCCAAACGCACGGTCCGCGTGGTATTGTTCGCCAATGAGGAGAACGGCACCCGCGGCGGCAGAAAATATGCGGAGCTGGCCAAAGCAAACAACGAAAAGCATCTCTTTGCGCTGGAAAGCGACGCCGGCGGCTTCACGCCACGGGGCTTCATGTTCGAGATGGAAACCGCGCGGCGGGATAAAGTAAAAAGCTGGGCCTCACTGCTCCTGCCATACGGCATCTATGATTTTGATGAAGTAGGCGGCGGCGTGGACGTGATGCCCCTGCACCGCGAGCTGGGCATACCGGTGTCTGAACTTTCTCCCGACTCGCAACGTTATTTTGATATCCATCATGCCGCGTCCGACGTATTCGAGGCCGTGAACAAACGGGAGCTGGAAATGGGGGCCGTGGCCATGAGCGCGCTGATCTACCTCGTTGACAAATACGGTTTATAACAACTTTTATGAGAAGATTTGTATTCATTATTGTAGCCGTTATCGTAGCCGTGCTGGCTATATTTTTCCTGTACCGCTACTACTTTGTTTTTGGCCGCGGCGCAAAGGCCGGCGAGCTGAACTTCTTTGTGCAGAAAGGATATGTCTGGAAGACCTACGAAGGAAGGCTGATCCAGAGCGGTTTCAAGCCACAGAACCTCGGTGGCGTGCAATCCAATGAATTCGAGTTTTCCGTTACCGATGAAAAGGTGGCGCAGCAGCTGATGGGCAGCAGCGGAAAACTGCTGGAGCTGCATTACAAGGAATACCTGGGCACATTACCGTGGCGCGGAATGAGTAAATATATTGTGGACAGCGTTATTTCTGTGACAGATCCCGCTACCGGAAGAAAGGTAACGTTCTAAAAAGATCACGCACCTGCATACAACAAAAATATCGCCGGACGCTTGTGGAAGTCCGGCCCCGCCTGCTTTTTCCATTGCCCTACGCTTTGCGTGCGGATATATTCCGTGGGCGCCGTCAGGTCTGCCGCTACGCACAGCAGGGTGCGGTCTTTACAATTCGCAAGAATATCTTTCAGCAACTGGTTGTTGCGGTAAGGCGCTTCAATGAATAGTTGTGTTTGCGATTTGCGGGCGGAGGTGCTCTCCAGCTCCCTTATCGCCTGCGCCCTTTCATGCGGCTTCACCGGCAGATACCCCGAAAACTGAAAGTGCTGTCCGTTCATACCCGATGCCATCAGCGCCAGGAGCATGGAGTTGGGACCTACAAGCGGGATAACGGTGGCGCCCACGCTATGGGCGGTTTGCACCACCAGCTGCCCGGGGTCCGCAATGGCGGGGCATCCCGCTTCGCTGATCACGCCGATCTCTTTCCCTTCCTGCAGCAGCCTGCGCGCCAGCGTAAGGTCCGGCGGATGATGCTCGTTCATGAGCAGCAGCTGCAGTGAATCGATATCGATACTTTTGTCCAGCGCCTTCAGAAAGCGGCGGGCCGTGCGTTCATTTTCCACATAAAAGATCCGGAGCTGCCGCACCGTTTCCGTGATATAGGCAGGCAGGGAGAACAAAGCGTCCGCGCTCAATACGGTGGGGATGAGATATACTTTACCGGGCTGGCTCATCAGGCAGGCGTTGTTGTTGTAAGTGAATGGTGGCGGCGATCACGGCGTAGCAAGGCGCCAGCACCCAGCCGATCACAGGAATGAACATCAGCAGGTAAAAAACAAGACCGTTGCCGATGGCCATGCCTTTATGCTGACCGATGTATTTGATGCTTTGTCCCATCGACCAGCGGCGGCGCTCAAAGCTGTAATCCATCATCGAAAAACCGAAATAATAACATTCCACGAAAAGAGCTATGAGCGGCGTCAGCCAGCCGAGTATCGGAATGAAGGCCAGTATCGCAATGATGAGCATGAAAAGCGTCTGGTATAAAAGATTGCGGAGCGATAGTTTGATGCCGCGCGCCACATCCTTCATCAACTGTGAAAAAGAAAAAGGAAAGTCCTTGTTCTGCAGGATCGCTTCGGTTTTCTCCGACAGGTACGCGAACACCGGCGAGCCCACGATCAGGAAAAGATATTTGAAGAACGAAAAATACATGAGCAGGAACACCATCCGCACCGCAAAGCCCACCAGCAGGAAAAGAAAGTTCACCCATCCGTTCTGCAGCTCCTCGATCCAGGTCTTCAGCGTCAGCAGGTTCAGCACATAGTCAATGAACACGCCGGAGTAATCCCAAACGAAATAAATGCCGGTAACAAACAGGATGCAGTAAATGATGCCGGGTATATAGATCCACTTCCACAGCCGGTGCTGTGTGATAAATTGATGCGCTTTACCATAGGATTGTATGGCTTCGAGTACTTCTCTTAGTGAAAACAACGGTCCTTCTTTTTTTAGTAATGACGAAACAGGTATGAAGGAGTAACTTAGGAACAACGAATGTAACGTAGCTAAATTAATAATATTTTGCAGCATGACTAAACTGGAAAATAGTTTTTATGAACGGCCGGATGTTTTGAAGATAGCGCAGGAGCTGCTGGGCAAGCTGCTGGTAACGGAGATCGGCGGCCGGCGTACATCCGGAAGGATCGTGGAAACGGAGGCGTACCGCGGTGCAACGGACAGGGCCTCACATGCATGGAACAACCGCCGTACCCGGCGAACGGAGGTCATGTACGGCGCGGGAGGCGTGGCATATGTGTACCTCTGCTATGGTATTCATCATCTTTTCAATGTGGTCACCAACGTGAAGGATGTGCCGCATGCGGTGCTGGTGCGTGGACTGGAGCCGGTGGAAGGAATTGATACGATGTTGTGGAGATGCGGCAAGCAGAAGCTGGATACCACGCTCACAGCGGGCCCCGGCAGTTTGTCCAAAGCCCTCGGCATCACCACGGAGCTGACCGGCGAAAGCCTCTCCGGCAATGTGCTCTGGATAGAAGATGCGCTCCGGGTGCCGAGAAAAGAGATCGTGGCGGGCACGCGGGTAGGTGTGGCCTATGCGCTGGATGACGCTTATCTGCCTTACCGTTTTTCTGTAAGAGGAAATCCCTGGGTGAGCAAAGGGAAAGGGCTTTAGAACTTCGGACAGAGCGTTCTGTTGTTCTTTTCGTTCCTGGTGCTGATGTAGATCACAGACAGTTCCATCCCCCCGCGGTAATTCGATGCGGGCTTCAGGGTGGAAGTGTTCAGGTCATATGAAAGCCCCACTTTGAAACTGCTGAATTCCAGTCCGAGGTAAGGATTTACAGCGTCTTTTAAACGGCACCAGGCGCCCACGTAAAAAGTGGTCGGCGCATCCTGCATGTCGTTCAGCAAAAAGCCGTAAGCGCCGCCGAAAGTGGTTTCCGTGGCCTGGTTCTGCCTCATATAGTGCGCGCTAATGTGGATGCGGTTATTGCCGTTCACCGGGAAGGAGCCGCCGCCGTGTACAGTGTAGCGGTAACTGAGCCGGTTATTGTCCTGCCCCATGAACGTTTCCGTAGGTTGCGTGAAGTGGTAGTAGGATACCCCCATGTAAAGGTTGGAAGATTCCCCCACCAGCCCGCTGTACAGCAATCCCACGTTATAATCGAGGTAGGAAATATTGGGCGTAACGATGCTCTCGTTGCTGGGAAGCGCCGGGTCATACCCGTTGTCCCCGATCTGGTTTTCGAACTGCAGCTTGCTCTGGTCGATGCGTTTCTGCACCCAGGCGGCCTGCAGACCGAGGCCCAGCGTATGATTCCCTTCCACGTCCAGCCCCTTGTGATAAGCCGTGCTGATGCCTACGTAGTTGGACGTTAAAGCGCCGGCGCCGGTTTTGTCGTACAGCGCCAGGATGCCCACCCCCCAGGTATCCGTGTAAGAAATGGTATTTTTCAGAATGCCGAAATCAGCAGATAATGTACCGGTGATATAAGGCGACGCAATGCTGCGCCATTGTGAACGGTAGTTGCCGGCAAGCCGGAGGTCGCCGGAAAAGTAGCCGGTAAAGGCCGGGTTCAAAGTAAGCGGTGACGCGAAAAACTGCGTAAAATGCGGGTCCTGTGCTTTAGCTGGACTGAAGGCAACATAAAGGGCTATGGTTAATAGGAGTAGAGCTTTTTTCATACTTCTCGGTTAAAGCATATAGGGACGCTATACAATGTGAAGGTACAAAACTAATTTCATATTTCAAATTAAATCTATATAACGAAAGCAGCCACAGTAAACAATTATAATAGATTTAAAATGTGCAATGCAGGATGTAGAACAGTCTGATGTTTTCCGGTCGATGCTTTTGCATAACGTCAGATCACTGGAAATATTGTTGGCCTTTACGATAATATAACGTCCGTCTGGATGATTTTGTTACTGTTGTAATTTGGACCCGAAGGCCAGGTCGCCGGCGTCTCCCAGGCCCGGCACAATGTAGCCTTTGGCGGTCAGCTCGTCGTCGATGTCGCCGGCCCAGATGCTGATGTTGGCGTCTGCGTTCCTTTGTACATATTCAATGCCGATGGTGCAGGCGATGGCCGTAACGATATGGATATGAGCCGGTTTTCCAAATGCCTGCAGGTGGTCGATGGTTTTCACAAGCGAAGCGCCGGTGGCGAGCATGGGATCGGAAAGGATGAGCACCTGATCGTCCAGCGGTGGGCAGGATACATATTCGAGGCTGATCTCGAAGGAGCCGTCCCGGTTATGTTTGCGGTACGCGGAGATGTATGCATGGTCCGCCTTGTCGAAATAATTCTGGAGGCCCTGGTGGAGCGCCAGCCCTGCACGGAGGATGGTGCCCAGGATGGGCTGATGCTTCAGCACCCGGCAGTTCGCGAACCCCAGCGGGGTCTGCACTTCCTTGTCGGTGTAAGTGAGTGTTTTGCTGATCTCGTAGGCCGCCACTTCGCCGAGCCTTTCAAGGTTTCGCCTGAAGCGCATCCGGTCGGTCTGGATCTCTGCGTCCCTGATCTCGCTGACCCAGTCCCCGATCAGCGAGTTGGTTTCACTCAAATTTATTATCATATGCCCTGCCTTTTTGCAGGGAGCAAAATACCACTTTATTTTGATAGGACGCGGGTTTGATGGGGATTTTCAGGATGAATTTGCAGTGGTGGACGGGAAGCGTGCCGCGTGCTCCCCATCCACCTGCAATCCTGATTTTCTGTAAAGCCGGTATGCCACCAGTGTGCCGGAAAAAACAGCAGTTCCGGCTGACAGACCGCGGGAAATATCATTTTGCCGCTATGGTTTCCTGCAGCAGTTTCGCTTTCTTCACCAGCTGAATGAATTCCGCCCGGTAACCCTCCGCGTCCCGGCCTTTCGCGCCGCTCGCCAGCCCTATGATATGATCATAATTGGCGCTGCCGCTGAACTGGCTGTTGCGCAGCAACATACCGAACTGGGCCACCGCCGCCGCCATCCGGAGATCTTCCGGGCTTTGCTGGAAGTGGACAACGCGAGTGGACTGCACCTTTTCCAGCAGTTTGCTCTTTTTGCCGTCAGGCTCCTTGTAGCGCATTTTCACGGTGAATGCCTCTGTGGCGGTAGCGGTGTTATGTTTGACAGCCGCCGTTTCCTGGTATTTGAGCGGGTCCGTGCCGCCGCCTTCCGGCATGGGAACATTCACCGGCACGATCTCGTACAGTGCGGTCACCGTATGCCCCGCGCCCATATCGCCCGCATCTTTTTTATCATCATTAAAATCTTCATCGTTCAAAAGCCGGTTTTCATAACCCACTAACCGGTAAGCCTGTACGAATTTCGGGTTGAACTCCACCTGCAGCTTCACGTCTTTTGCAATGGTGAAGAGGGTTCCACCGAATTCCGTTACAAAGGTGCGGCGCGCTTCTTCAAAATTGTCGATATACGCATAGTTGCCATTCCCTTTGTCCGCCAGCGTTTCCAGCTTGTTGTCCTTATAGTTGCCCATGCCGAAGCCCAGCACGGAGAGGAAAATGCCTTTCTCCCGTTCCTGCTCTATGATGCGCTGCAGCGCTCCGTCGCTGGAGGGGCCTACGTTGAAATCCCCGTCGGTAGCCAGTATCACCCGGTTGTTGCCTTTGGGGATAAAATGCTCCTGCGCTGTTTTGTAGGCCAGTTGGATGCCTTGCCCCCCTGCTGTGGAACCGCCGGCAGTGAGGCTTTCCAGCGCATCGATGATCTTCATTTTATGCCCGCCTGAAGTGGATGGCAGCACCATGCCCGCCGCGCCGGCATACACTACGACCGCCACCCGGTCCTGCGGCCGCAACTGCTGCACCAGCACTTTGAATGCCTGTTTCACCAGCGGCAGCTTGTTGTCCGCATACATGGAGCCGGACACGTCCAGCAGGAAAACCAGGTTAGAGGCAGGGAGGTCTGCCGCCGGTACCTGCTTGCCCTGCAGCCCGATACGCGCCAGCAGATGCCCTTTCTTCCAGGGGCAGGTGGCGAGATCGGTGTGGATCGCCACGGGATCGCCGTTCACGGGCGCGGCATAGGCGTAATCGAAATAATTGATCAGTTCCTCCACCCGCACGGCGTCCACCGGCGGCAGCTGGCCGCTGTTCAGCATCTGGCGTACCTGCGAATAGGAAGCCCTGTCCACATCCGAAGAAAAAGTGCTGAGCGGTTTCCGCTTCACCCGGTGAAAGATGTTTTCATTGATCGGGCTGTAGTCGTTGGTATTGTAGCGGTCTTCCGCTTTAACGAAGGAATGTGGCCTGGCGGACATCGTCACCATAGCGCCGGTCATGTTCACTTTGCGCTGCACCGGGTAGCTCGTTACCACCACCTCCTGCAAAGCCCGTTGCTGCGCATGCATCAGGATACGGATTTCTGCGTCCGCACGGGAAACGCGCCGCTCCACCGGCTGGTAGCCGGTAAACAGCACCTGCAAGGTGAAAGAATCCAGCGGGGCCGTGAACTGGAACCGGCCCACCGCATCAGTAACGGTGCCCTGGCTGGTTTCTTTGACCAGCACCCGCGCGCCGGGCAGCGGATGGTTACCGGCCGCATCCAGCACAAGGCCGGTATATGTTTTGTTTTGAGCGGAGGCGCCGAAGGCGATCAGGGCGCAAAGCATCCATGCAGTGATCTTTTTCATAAGAGGAGGATTTAATTCCGCAAGAAGGATGCAGCGCAATACAGGTATTCCATAAAAGTTTTTTCCCATCCTGTTATCTTTGCAAAAAAAAGCGGCATGGTATATAATGTAATCGGTTTAATGTCAGGCAGTTCGCTGGATGGGCTGGATATTGTTTTTGTGGAGCTGACGGAAGTGCGGGGCGCCTGGTCTTATATGATCCAGGCATCGGAATGTATTCCTTACAGCGAAAAGTGGAAGGAAGATCTGAAAACCGCGATTGACATGAACGCCCGCGATTACATGCTGCTGCATACCGCTTATGGTCACTACACCGGTGAGCAGGTGAAGGCTTTCATCGGACGTCATCAGCTGGAACACCGGGTGCATTTTATCGCATCCCATGGGCATACTACTTTTCACATGCCGCAAAGCAGGATGACGGCGCAGCTGGGCGATGGGGCCGCTATTGCCGCGGTCACCGGCCTGCCGGTCATCAGCGATCTCCGTGCGATGGACGTGGCGCTTGGCGGGCAGGGTGCTCCCATCGTGCCGATAGGCGAGCAGCTGTTATTTGCCGGATATGATTACTGGCTCAACCTGGGCGGCATCGCCAACCTTTCCGCGAAGAACGGGGAAACTTTCCGCGCGTTTGATATTTGTCCCGCCAACCGCGTGCTGGACGCACTCGCCGCTGCCCTGGGAAAAAATTATGACGAGAACGGCGCGCTGGCATCCGGCGGCGTAACGGATAACGCTTTGCTGGAGGCGCTGAACAGCCAGCCGTATTACAAACAATCCTTCCCCAAATCCCTTGCAAATGATTTCGGAACGGACGTGATCCTGCCGCTGATAGGGCAATACACGCTTTCCGTGCAGGGCAAGCTGCGTACGTATGTGGAGCATATCGCGCAACAGGTAGCCGCCGGCGTGCAGCAGGTGTCAGGTGAGGAAACTACCGGGAAAAAGCTGCTGATCACGGGCGGCGGCGCTTTCAACCGCTTCCTGGTGCTGCAGTTGCAGGACCGCCTGGAGCCGATGGGCATTACGGTGATCGTAGCGGACGAGCAGACGGCCGCTTACAAGGAAGCCCTGGTCATGGCGTTGATCGGTGCGCTGCGGTGGCGCCAGCAGCCCAACGTGCTGGCTTCCGTTACGGGCGCTTCCCGTGATAGCGTGAATGGTACTTTATGGCTCGGCGAAGGTTGAGGTGAACGCAAATATATCGCCGTTGAATAATCCTTTGTCGCTGAGCTTCAGGTGAGGGATCACCAGCAGCGCCATAAATGATAAGGTCATGAAAGGCGCATCCAGCCTGCTGCCCAGCGCTTTGGCCGCTGCATCCAGTTTGCTGTAGGCGCTGGCCGTCGCATATCCGTCTTCCGCACTCATCAATCCCGCTACCGGCAAAGCCAATACGCTGCTGTTTTTCCCGTCTGTCACACAAATGCCGCCTTGGCTTTTGACAAGCTGGTTGATGGCTTCGCAGATGCTTTCATCATCCATGCCCACCGCGATGATATTATGACTGTCATGCGCCACGGTGGAGGCGATAGCGCCTTTCTGCAAGCCAAAATGCCGGATGAAACCCAGTGCCGGAGGGGCATTGTGATAACGGTTTACCACCACGATCTTTAGTGTATCCGTTTCCGTATCAGCGGCAACGGCCCCGTCTTTTACCTGCAGGGTTGCGGTCAGCGCATTGGTGATCAGCTGTCCTTCCAGCGCTTCGATCACTTTAACCGTCACTTCCGGTTCGTTGCTTTCCATGCGGAGAGCGGCTGCTGTTACAGGATCGCAGTTAAACTGATTGACCGGGAGGATGGGAACGGAAGGAATTTTTGTTACGCCATTTTCCGCTACGATTTCACCATTGATGAAAGTTTGCAGAACGGCCATATCGTCCAGGTTATTGACCACGATAAAATCCGCCGGATCACCTTCCCGTAATAGCCCTACCGGCATGTTGTAATGTTTTACGGGGTTGATGCAGGCCGCCTGCAGAATGTTATACAGGTTGTATCCCTTTGCCAGCGCCCGTTTCACCAATATGTTGATGTGGCCTTCCACCAGGTTGTCCGGATGCTTGTCATCACTGCAGAACATCACCATTTGCGGATGCGATTGCAGCAGGGACGCCAGCGCTTCAAAGTTGCGGGCCGCGCTGCCCTCGCGGATAAGGATGTGCATGCCATGCTGCAGCTTGTCCAGCGCCTCTTCCAGCGTGAAGCACTCATGGTCCGTGCTGATGCCCGCCTGGATGTAAGCGGCCGCATCCGCTCCGCGAAGTCCGGGCGCATGGCCGTCTACCGGCTTGCCGAGCCGTTTGGCGGCGGCGATCTTCGCCATCACTTCGGCGTCCTGCTGCAGCACGCCGGGATAGTTCATCATTTCGGAGAGGTAGTAGATGTCGTTCCGCTGCAGCAGCATGTCCACATCTTTCGCATCGATGGCGGCGCCGGCGGTTTCAAAAACAGTAGCGGGCACGCAGGAGGGGGCGCCGAAACAGCATTTGAAAGGCACCTGCGCGGCATTGTCCAGCATATATTCCACACCCTTTACACCGAGTACGTTGGCGATCTCGTGCGGGTCTGAAATCGTAGCCACCGTTCCGTGGCAAACGGCCAGCCGCGCGAATTCCGAGGGCACCAGCATGGAGCTTTCCACATGTACGTGAGCATCAATAAAGCCGGGAAGTATGAACTGCTGCGGCACCGCGCCTTCGGCAGGCGCGATCTTTGTGATACGGTCACCGGTGACGGTCACCACGGCGGGAAAGGTCTTTCTGCCGGGAATGTCTACCAGGTGGCCGGCAACCTCGAATTGTTTCATGAACGTAAAACTCGGCAAAAACCTTCAAAAGACTTTGCCATTATCATTAAAAAGATACATTTGTATCACAATTAAAAAACTGTTTATGAAAAGAATTACAATGTTAACCCTATCCCTCGCCCTGGTAGCGGTAACAATCACCACAAAAGCACAGACGATCGACGAAGTAGTCGGTAAACATATTGAAGCAATGGGCGGGGCGGACAAGATCCAATCCGTCAAATCACAGGCAACAGAAGGCACCATGCAGATCCAGGGAATGGAATTTCCGTTCAAGACCTGGAGCGTTCATAATAAGGCCATGCGCGTTGATTTCGATGCAATGGGCACTACCAACACACAGGTCATTTCCACCAAAGGCGGCTGGATGTTCATGCCGGTGCAGCAACAGCAGGCTCCTGTTGATTCGGACCCTGAAGTGGTGAAGGAAGCCGCTTCCGAACTGGATCTTACCGGCGATCTGTACGACTACAAGGCAAAAGGCCATACCGCGGAACTGATCGGCAAGGAAACGCAGGACGGACAAGAGTTTTACAAGATCAAGCTGACCCGCAAGAACGGCACGGTAACGGATATCCTGCTGGATACGAAAACATACCTGGTCAGCAAAAGGATCTCTTCCAAAAATATACAGGGGCAGGAAGTGGAGATCACGGAAATACTGAGCAATTACAAGAAAACGGCGGACGGGTATGTTTACGCGGCCACGATCGAGCAATTGCCGATGGGCATGAAAATGGACTTCGGTAAATATGAATACAACACAGCGATCGATGAGAAGCTGTTTGAGAAGCCAGCTGCGCAGTAATTCGTGTAAAATATTTAAACAGGAAAGCCGTCATACCGACGGCTTTTTTTATTGATATCGTTTCAGCATTTCCTCCGCCTCCTGCTTCAGCCTGTCCGCCAGGTGCTGCGGTTCCAGCACCTTCACTCTTCCCCCCGAACTGAGCAGCAGCATGATCAGCTCATGGTTGATCACGATCTGCAGCCCTACGCGGCATTCTTCCTCATCATCTTTCAGGATCACCTGCGAGGGGTGCATGGGCTGCGTTTTCACGTATTTGCCCTGGTGAGGAGTGTAGGACAGCACAATATTTTCCGGTTGTCCTTCCGTAACGGTGATGCCGATGGCATGCTGGAAGTAGCTGGCGTCGTCGAAGTTCTTTTCGTCGAAATGCTTGTTGGTGGGCCATAGCTGCACGATGCGGTCCAGCGCGAAGGTGAGCACTGTTCCGCCTTTTGCTTTCTGGCTTTTACCGATGAGGTAGAAGCGGTGGTTGTATTCGCGGAGGTGATAGGGTTCCACCCAGTGTTCTTTGGGCTCGCTGCGGTCGAAGCTCTGGTAGGCGATGCGGATCACTTCCAGGTGCTTGATGGCGTCCACGATCTCGGGGATCAGTTCCGCGCCTTTGTACTGGCTGCCGCGGCTGAATTTGATGAGGCCGCGGTTTTCCAGCTCCTGCCGGTTCATTTTCAGGCTGGCCGCTATTTTGAGGATGGCGTCTTCGAAGCGCTGGATCACGGGCAGGCTGCGGAATTGTTCCAGGATGCCGATGGCTACTTCCAGGCCCTGGAGGTCCGCCTCGTCAATGGGACTGTTGCTGATGGAGAAGTTTTCGTCCTCGTAATGATAAGCCTTCGAGCTGCGGTTGTACCGGATCGGGGCGAAATAGTTCAGCTCGGGATCATTGCGCATGTCTTCAATATCCTTCTGGATCGTGCGCACAGCAACGGTATCGTCCATTTTGTCAGACACATATCTTACCAGGTCGTCCAGCGTAGGTTTTGGCAGGCGTTTATTGCGCAAACGTTCATCTATCCAGCGATACCGGGAAAGGGCGTCTTTATTCTTAGGCATGTCACCGTGTTTGGTAGGGCGTAAAAATAAAAAAATTTACTACGCATATCCCCTGCGTCCGGCCCTGATATTTTTGTATCGTTAAATATAAGGGATTATGAAAAAGGTATCTGTAAACATCGCAAGAGAAAAGGAAGTAACCGCTATCAAGGTTGGGCAGATCATCCTGGACGATTCGCATTACCTCACCTGCTGGGGGTACCTGGAAACAGCGGACGGCTGGCGCAAATGCGATTTTGTAACGAATTACGACGTGCTGAACACCATGCTGCGCGCGATCGAGGACAAGAGCGAGGCGGTGCAGATGGCCATTGTGCAGAAGCTGGAACATATGGAATATATCCCCGAAATGATTGATTTTGAGGCGCAACTCGGCGAGGCGGTTTTATTTGATAACCTCCGTTTTCACCTTACCAGCCCGCATTTTGAAGGGAATCACGACTGGGAAGATTATGCAGGCGACAGCTGTTTTTACATCCGCAAAGCAGAGCCCTGCACCCGCGAAGAAGCCTGGCAGCACAAAGTAGACCAGTGCATGCAGGCATTGGGCAAGCATTATGAGCTGTACCTGGGCTACCTGGAGCTGGATTTTGACGAGGAGAGCGCCCGGGAGCATGCCGATCTGGCCGACGATATCAAATATTCCCTGGCCTACCATGCCTGGAAACAGCTGTCCACCCGGTAAAAAAGGAAAAATTCCAAAAAATCCTAAAAAAAAATCCTTTAAGTCTATAATGTTTGTAGGAAATCTGTATTTTTGGTTCCTGTAAACAGTGTTATATGAGTTTAAGGTTAGGGGACACTGCTCCCAATTTCAAAGCAAAAACGACCATTGGAGAAATTGACTTCTACGAATATCTCGGCGACGGCTGGGGTGTGTTGTTTTCCCATCCTGCTGACTTTACCCCTGTTTGCACCACAGAACTTGGCAAAACTGCATTGCTGAATGGCGAATTTGCCAAACGTAATGTTAAAGTATTGGCGCTCAGTGTAGATCCGCTGGACAAACACAAGAGCTGGATCAATGATATTAACGAAACCCAGAATTGCGATGTATCTTTTCCGATCATCGCGGATGAAGATAAAACAGTAGCGAACCTGTACGGTATGATCCATCCGAATGCTTCGGAGACGTTTACCGTACGGTCTTTGTTTGTGATCGGGCCGGACAAGAAGGTGAAGCTCACCATTACTTATCCTGCATCCACCGGCCGCAACTTTGTGGAAGTATTGCGGGTGATCGATTCGCTGCAGTTGACCGCCAATTATAGCGTTGCTACCCCGGCAGACTGGAAAGACGGAGAAGACGTAATCGTTACCGGCGCTGTAAAAACAGAAGATATTCCGGCTAAATTCCCGAAAGGGCACAAGATCATCAAGCCGTACCTCAGAACAACGCCGCAGCCTAACAAATAACCCGGGCCGCTGCCTGATCTGACGGTCATAACCGTGTTATGAAACAGCTTACCGCTTCATGTGTTGATTGTATCCTTCTGACAAAGAAGTAAAAATATTAAGGGAGTGAGAGGGCCGTAAAGGTCAGCTCCTGATCGTTTTTTTTAATGGTTGGTTTTTGATTTTACGAAACGGGGATTTTTCCCCGTTTTTTTATGCCCGGTAGTAAGGGCATCGTTATCGCTTCCCTATAGATACGCTAGTGATACCCTATAGATACCTTTGTAAAAGCTTGTAGGGTTGCATAAAAAAAGCCGCAGACATGGTCCGCGGCTTTTGCAAAAAAGAGGAATATTTTATTGTTTCAATCTTCTGCGCTCTTCGATCATCCCGTTAAATCCTTCAGCACCAACATTTTGCGTGGTTATTTCCGAGCTGTTCATGACTTTTCCGTTCACCATGATACGGTCATCGGCGGTACGCATGGCGCCGGTGCTGATGTAGGCCAGCGCTTTAGCCAGGCCATTTTCCTGGGGATCACCGAAATCGCGGGTCACATCGTCGGTTGAGCTGATGTCCCTTTCAAAGCCTGCGAAGTAATCTCCTTCATTGTTGGAATTTACGCTGCTGAACTGGCTCATGTACACGGTGAACTTATCGATCCCGATGCCGAAGAACCCAACGGGCTTACCATAGGTCCTGGGCGCGGAGCCCACCAGCACCACGTTCATATAAGGCTTCAGGCTGTTGATGGCCAGTTCGCTGGCGGAGGCGGTACTGCCGCTGACAATGAACACTACGTTGCTGATCGCGCCGAGACTTCCTTTTTTCGAAAAATAGTTCGTATTGCCCTGCTCTGAATAGTCCACATCCGCATAGGTCAGCTTCTTGCCGTTCTGCACCACCTGCTGGTTGTTGGCATCCAGGTAGGGGATAGCTTTGAGGATGGGGGCGTTGCCTTCCCGCAGCAACTTGTTGAATATCTCCTTGTACATCACTTTCCCGTTCAGGCTGGAAGGCCCGATGAGGTTGGCGAGGTATTCAAAGGTGGACACATAGCCGCCGCCATTATAACGCAGATCCACCACCAGGTTATTGACCTTTTTGGTGGCGAATTCGGCGAAAGCTTTGTCCAGGCTGGGCTGTGCATTCGACAGGCGGGAGAAGCGGGCCAGGTTGATGTACCCGGTGATCTTTGCGCCGTCTGTAAAGGTTTTGTAGGTATAAACCGGGTCGTTCGTGTAAGTGCTTTTGGTCAGGGTGCGGGTAAACGTTTCGCCTGTCACGGGCCGTTTCAGCGTGAGCTGAATGGTGTTACCCGCCATTGCGGCATTCACCGCGGAGGCGGTTACCACAGCCGGTACACCGTTGATGGCCGTCACCTGGCAGCCCCGGGTGATGGTCGCAGTGGCGGCCGGCCCGCCTTTCTCAACGAGGCGCACATACAGGAGGTCTGTCAGCCCGTTATCCACGATGGTAAAGCCAAGGCCGAAGTCATCGCCCTGTCCTTCCAGGTCTACCGTGCCTTTGATCCCTTGCGCCGCGTTGCCTTTTTCTATGAAGGAATATTTGGCATGGCTGGAATTTTCGACATATTCATACGGTTTGGTCGTTTCCGGGTTGATCTTGTACTGCGTTATCTTGTAAAGTTCGGCCTGCAGGCTGGCAAACTCGTCTGATCCCGCATAGGAGCGGGGATTGAAGGTGTTGTAGTCCGGCAGGGCGTTGTACCAGAGGTAAGTTTCTTTAGCATAGAGGTACAGGGAATCCAGGCTTAGCTGCAGGCGCGTTCCCGATGCGGGCTGCGGGTCCGGCGTAGGTTCCGTTGTGGTTTTTTTGCAGGCGGGCATAGCTGCCGCCACAAGTATTGCGTAGGCGGCAATCCTGAGCTTCATCATAACGAAAATCGGTTTACTGTGAAAAGTTACGTCAAATCGGGCAGATTGGGAGCAACAAACCGATGAATGCATGGATTCCAACGACCACTTTATATTGACTGCACAGATTGTCAATGGTTTAACCGGCCTGGTCGCCTCCCTACCCCTTATGTTTCCGCAATTGCTGCAGCACTGCCTGCATATCTTTGGGCAGCGGCGCTTCCAGCGTATGCGCCACGCCCTTGTCGTCCGTGAATTTCAGCTGAAAGGCATGCAGGGCCAGCCTGTTCAGCAGCGGCCTTTCTTCTTCCGTGAATTTCCCCAGCCTGAATTTCTTTTTGATGGCGGACAGGCAGACCGGCGTTTTGCTGCCATACAACTCGTCCACCGCAATGGAATGGCCGATGGACTTCATATGCACCCTGATCTGGTGCGTGCGGCCGGTGTGGATGCGGAGCTTCACGAGGCTGAAGAGCCCGAATGCTTCCTGCACTTCATAATCGGTGAGCGAAGGGCGGCCCTTGGCATTGGTGACCATTTTCCCTTTCTGCACGGGATGCTCCATGATGGGCGCGTTCACGCTGCCGGAGGGTTCGGACAGCTCGCCCGTCACCAGCCCGAGATAGTATTTCTCCACGTCGCGGGATTCAAACAGCTGTGAGAGGTATTTGTGAGCCGCTTCATGTTTGGCGAATACCACAATGCCGCTGGTATCCCTGTCCAGCCGGTGCACCGTGAATATCTGCCCGTATTTGTTTTTCAGCAGGGTAGACAGGGCTTCGAGCGCGTTATCGTGCCGGTCCGGGATCGTGAGCAGCCCGGACGGCTTGTTGATAGCGATGAAATCGTCGTTTTCGAATATGATGAATGGTTCTATGCGCACGTTCGGATGGCCTATTTGAAATGTTTGAGCAGGATCACTTCCTTTTCGGTCAGGAAGCGCCATTTGCCGCGGTTGATGTTCTTTTTGGTGAGGCCGGCGTACATAACGCGGTCCAGCTTCTCCACCTGGTATTCCAGGTGTTCGAAAATGCGGCGTACGATGCGGTTTTTGCCGCTGTGTATTTCGATGCCCACCTGTTTTTTGTCTTTATTGTCCACATAACCGAGGGCATCCACCAGTGCCTGCCCGTCTTCCAGGGTGACGCCGGCGATGATGGCTTCAAAGTGGGCTTTGGTCAGCGGTTTGTCCAGCTCTACGTGATAGATCTTTTTGATGTTGTGCTTGGGATGAGCGAGTTTTTGCGCCAGCTCGCCATCGTTGGTGAGGAGCAGCAGGCCGGAGGTATTGCGGTCCAGCCGGCCAACCGGGAAGAGTCTTTCTTCGGCGGCGTCTTCTACCAGTTCCATGACCGTTTTGCGGCCTTCGGGGTCGTCGGTGGTGGTGATGTAACCTTTGGGTTTGTTCAGCAGCACGTAAACGAGGTTCTTTTGCAGGTAGATGCGTTTGTCGTTGAGTTTCACCACATCTTTGGCGGTTACCTTGAATGCCGGTTCGATGATCTTTTCATCGTTTACCAGCACCTGGCCTTCCTTGATATAGTCCACTGCCTTACGGCGGCTGCAGATGCCGCAATGCGCGATGAATTTGTTCAGTGGCATTTCGCTTTCAACAGCTTCGGTGGCGGGGGATTCCAGGGCGATGCGTTTGCGGGTGCTTTTGGCTTTGGGTTTGGGACCATGTACTTCCGCCTTGCGCAGGCTTTTGCGGGGGCGCCCGGGGGCGTCGTTCCGCTTGCCGTCAGCGTCCGCAAAGCGTTTTTTGGGTTTGTCTTCCCTGTCGCCAAAGCTTCTTTTCGGCTCGTCATCGTCGCTACCGAATCGTTTTTTCGGGCGATCATCATCCTTACTGAAACTTCTTTTAGGTTTATCTTCTCTATCGCCAAAACTTCTTTTAGGACGATCGTCATCGCTGCCAAAACGTTTCTTCGGGCGGTCATCATCTTTGCTAAAGCTTCTTTTTGGTCTATCTTCTCCATCGCCAAAACTTCTCTTCGGGCGATCATCATCCTTACTGAAGCTTCTTTTCGGCTTATCTTCTCTATCGCTAAAACTTCTTTTAGGACGATCGTCATCGCTGCCAAAACGTTTCTTCGGGCGATCATCATCTTTGCTGAAACTTCTCTTCGGTCTATCTTCTCCATCGCCAAAACTTCTCTTCGGGCGGTCATCATCTTTGCTGAAACTTCTTTTCGGCTTATCTTCTCTATCGCTAAAACTTCTTTTAGGCCGATCGTCATCGCTACCAAAACGTTTCTTGGGGCGATCATCCTCTTTGCTGAAGCTCCTTTTTGGTCTATCTTCTCCATCGCCAAAACTTCTCTTCGGGCGATCATCCTCTTTATCAAAACCCCGCTTCGGCCGGTCATCATCATCCCCCCCGAATCTTTTTTTCGGACGGAAGTCTGACGGGGCGCCTGATTTACTACGGTTTTCCTTGAAAGGTGTGAACCCTTTTTTAGCGGGTCTGCTTTTTTTCATGCTGTATATTTAAAGTTGCTGCATTCCTGCAGTAAAAAATGCTATGCTTTATTCGCCAGCTGGCCGCAGGCGGCGTCAATATCTTTTCCGCGGCTTCTGCGCAGGCGCGCATTCACGCGGTGTTTACCGAGATAATCCATAAACGCTTCTGTTGCTTCGGGCGTCGGTTTCTGGAACCTTGCATGATCGATCGGGTTGTATTCGATGATATTCACAAGGTCCACCGGTACCTGGCGGTATATTTTGATCAGCTCGTCCGCATCCTTTTCCGAATCGTTAAAATCCTTAAAAAGAATGTATTCGAAAGATATCTCGTTTTGCGTGGCTTTGTAAAAATAGTTCAGCGCCTCCACCAGTACTTTGAGGTTGTTGGTCTCATTGATCGGCATGATCTCGCTGCGTTTTTTATCGTTCGCCGCGTGGAGGGAAAGGGCGAGGTTGAACCGCACCTGGTCGTCGCCCAACTGCTGTATCATCTTGGCAACTCCGGCGGTAGACACCGTGATCCTTTTGGGGCTCATGCCCAGGCCGTCCGGCGAGGTGATGCGTTCGATGGATTTGAGCACATTTTTATAGTTCAGCAGCGGTTCGCCCATCCCCATATATACAATATTGGTGAGCTTCTTGCCGGATTGTTCGAGCGCCTGTTTGTTGATAAGGGCCACTTCGTCGAATATTTCGTCGAATTCCAGGTTCCTTTTACGGTCCATATACCCCGTGGCGCAGAACTTACAGCTGAGGCTGCAGCCCACCTGGGAAGATACGCAGGCGGTCTGCCGGGAGGAAGTGGGGATGAGCACGCCCTCCACCAGGTGATTGTCGTGCAGGCGGAAGCGGCTTTTGATGGTGCCGTCCGAACTCTGCTGGGTGGTATCTATTTTGATGGAAGGAAGGGAAAAGTTTTCCTCCAGCGTGGCGCGCAAAGGCTTGCTCAGGTTCGTCATCGACTCAAAATCCGGCGCCTGCTTCAGCCACAGCCATTCATACACCTGTTTCGCCCGGAAAGGCTTCTCTCCCATTGTGGCAAACACCTCCTGGAGCTGCGGCAGGCTCAAATGCCTAATGTTCTGCTTCCTCATCATCGCGCAAAGGTACGTCCATATTTCGGATTTGAGCGGCGGAAACGAAGGATTCCGGCCCCGTCAGGTTATCCCGAATACTTACAATAAATTCGCAGGCAAACTTTCAACCGAGATACCATGCAAGCAGCTTATATCGTTGATGCCGTCCGTAGCCCTATTGGCCGCTATGGTGGCGCATTGAGCACTATTCGTCCCGATGACCTCCTGGCCCTGATGCTCCGTTCGCTCCTGGAGCGCAATCCCTCTGTTGATCCGGCGGCCATTGAAGATGTCATTGCCGGCGCTACCAACCAGGCGGGGGAAGACAACCGGGATGTGGCCAGGATGGCGGCCTTGCTGGCCGGGCTGCCCGTTTCCGTGGCGGGGAACACCGTGAACCGCCTCTGCGCTTCCGGCCTGCAGGCCATTATGGACGCTGCCCGGGCCATTATGTGCGGGGAAGGGGACGTGTACCTCGCCGGCGGCGTGGAAAGCATGACCCGCGCCCCTTTGGTGATGCCAAAGGCGGACGGGGCTTTCAGCCGGAAGACCGAGATCTATGATTCCACCATCGGCTGGCGCTTTACCAACAAGAAGCTGGCGGACGTATATTATCCTTTCTCCATGGGTGAAACCGCGGAGAATGTGGCGCGGGAGTGGAAGATCGGCCGGGAGGAGCAGGACCTATTCGCCTTTGAAAGCCAGCGCAAGTATAAACAGGCGCTGGACGCGGGTTTGTGGGACGACGAGATCATCCCGGTGAAGATCACACCGAACAAGCAGGAGCAGGTGGTGTTTTCGCGGGACGAGCATCCGCGGGAAACCAGCCTGGAGAAGCTGGCTGGACTGCGCCCCGCTTTTCAGAAAGACGGCTCCGTCACCGCCGGCAATTCCGCCGGTATCAACGACGGCGCGTCCGCCGTGCTGATCGTTTCCGAAAGCGCCCTGAAACGTTTTAACCTGCAGCCGCTGGCAGTGATAAAATCCATGGCGGTAGCGGGTGTAGACCCCGCCATCATGGGCATCGGGCCGGTGCCCGCCACCGCAAAGGCGCTGCAACGGGCCGGACTGAACACCGGGGATCTGGACGTGATAGAACTGAACGAGGCGTTTGCCGTACAGGCGCTTGCCTGCATCCGTGAGCTGGGGCTGGACCCGGCCAGGATCAACTTCAACGGCGGCTCCATTTCCATCGGGCATCCCCTCGGCTGCAGCGGCGCCCGCATTACCACTACTTTGCTGCATGAAATGAAACGCCGCAGCGGCGTGAAATACGGCCTCGCCACCATGTGTGTGGGCGTGGGGCAGGGTGCAGCCATCGTATTTGAAAAGGTCTGATCCGTTTTAAACCGGTTTCATCAATCGAAACCGGCATCTAAAAAAATACTGTTCGATCTTTGCCCGGTAAACCATGAAAAGATCCAACTACGCCCTCGGCTTCGCTATGGCCCTGATCGGCGCTTTTATGTTCTCCGCGAAGGCTATTTACGTAAAGCTGGTCTACCGCACGGAAACCATCGACGCCATTTCCATGCTGGCGCTGCGGATGTTGTTTTCCCTGCCCTTTTACGTTGTTACCGCCTGGCTGCTCGCCCGCCGTTCCGATAATGTAAAGCTGACGCCCCGTCAATGGCTGTGGCTGGTGATTCTTGGCCTGTTGGGGTATTACCTCAGCAGCCTGTTCGACTTCATGGGACTGGCCTACATTTCCGCCGGCCTGGAACGGCTGATCCTTTTCCTGTACCCGACTTTCGCCCTGCTGATCGGCGCCGTGGCCTTCCGCCGCAAGATACAGCGGATACAATGGATCGCCTTGCTGATCGCTTACCTGGGCATGGTGGTGGCATTTATGGGCGATGTGCAGCAGGAATGGAATCCCTCGGTGATCACAGGATGCCTGCTGGTACTGGGTTGTGCGGTCACGTATGCTTTTTACATTGTTGGCGGTGGAGAGCTGATACCCCGCATCGGCTCCATGAAATTTACGGCGTATGCATTGATGGTGGCCGCTGTCGGCATATTCGCGCAGTACTTCGTGAAGCACGGCACGGAAGTCCGTCATTTTTCCGGCCACACTTACTGGCTGTGCTTCCAGATGGCGATCGTGTCTACCGTGATCCCTACATTCCTTACCAGTGAAGGTATTCGGAAGATCGGTTCCGGCAATACCGCGATCATCACCAGCATCGGGCCGGTAGCCACTATCGTGCAGGCGTACATTTTCCTGGATGAGCCCATCACCTGGCCGCAGCTGGTGGGCACCGCGCTGGTACTGGCGGGCGTATTGCTGATCGGTAAAAAAGGAAAAACGGAAACAATAAAAAACGAGCGGTAGACATTACATCCCACCGCCCGTTCATGGCAAGCAAAAAAAGGTTACAAACAAATCTGCTTCTCCGTCATCATCTTCCGGAGATTGATCAGGCCATATCTCATACGGCCCAATGCAGTATTGATACTCACGCTGGTGAGGTCGGCTATCTCTTTAAAGCTCAGTTCCGCATAATGGCGGAGGATGATCACTTCGCGCTGCTCTTCGGGCAGCAGGTCCAGCATTTTGCGCACATTGTCGTGGCTCTGGCGGGTCATCATCTGCTCTTCCGCGCTGGGTTCACTGAATCCTAAAACATTGAAAATATCTTTGTCGTCACTGGTCTTGATAAGCGGAGTGCGTTTGATCTTTCTGAAGTGGTCTACGCAAAGGTTGTGAGCGATGCGCATGGCCCAGGGAAGGAACTTGCCTTTTTCCGTGTAACGTCCTGCGCGAATGGTGTCGATGATCTTGATGAAGGTATCCTGAAAAATATCTTCAGCGAGAAAAGCGTCTTTAACGAGCAATACGATAGAGGTGAATAGCTTGTCCTTGTGCCGGTATACCAGTTCTTCCAGGGCTGAAGAGTGCCCCTTCCTGAAGAGGGTGATCAGTTGTTCGTCATTCAGTTTGTACATTACTTGCATAAACGTCTACCAATAACGGTTAGTAAATAGTACGGACTTAACAGTCAGTAGGTTGTGTGATAGCGTAGAGTTTATGCGATAATGTCCAGTTTTTTAGTAATGAATTTTGGCCATATTAGGTATAAGACCCGGTTATTGCAAATATAGCGGAATAGTTGAATAAAACAATGTCCGCAAAATAAATTTGGTATTAAAAATGTACGTAGGGCGCGGGATTCGGGATTTCCGGAGCGGATAAAATCTAATAATAAATAAAGTTTACTTTATGAAATTGTTTAATTAGTTGTTTTCTAGGATATTAGAAAAAAAGGATACGCCCTCATCCCATTCCCGAAATCCTTAAATTTGTGCTTCTATGCGCACAAAAAAATCCAGGGAAGTAACCGTTGAACGCGAACCAGTAAGCCCGCAGGACCATATTTTCATCAAAGGAGCCAGGGTACACAATCTCAAGAATGTAAACGTTTCTATCCCCCGCAATAAAATGGTGGTGGTCACCGGCGTCAGCGGCTCCGGCAAATCCAGCCTCACGATGGACACCCTTTACGCCGAAGGCCAGCGCCGCTACGCGGAAAGCCTCAGCGCCTACGCCCGCCAGTTCCTCATGCGGATGAACAAGCCGGATGTGGACTATATCAAAGGCATCTGTCCCGCTATCGCCATCGAACAAAAAGTCATCACCCGCACGCCCCGCTCCACCGTGGGCTCCATGACGGAACTGTACGACTACCTCCGCCTGCTTTACGCCCGCGCCGGTAAAACGTATTCCCCCGTTTCCGGGAAAGAAGTGAAGAAACATGAAGTGAGCGATGTGGTGGACTACCTCTCCGGTCTCAAAGCCGGCAGCAAAGTGCAGATCCTCGTGCCTTTCCGCCAGCATGCCAACCGCAAGCCCGCCGAAGAGCTGAACATCCTCATGCAGAAAGGCTTCTCCCGCCTGTACGCCAACGGCGCGCTCGTGCGCATCGAAGAGCTGCTGGAACAGAAAACACTAAAGCTCGCGAAAGATACTTACGTGCTGATAGACCGCATTGTGGTAAAGGATTTTGATGAAGATGACAAACACCGCATCGCGGACAGTATTCAAACGGCTTTCTACGAAGGGGAAGGCGACTGCTTCCTGGAAGTGGACGGCAAGATCGGACAGAAATTCTCCAACCGCTTTGAGCTGGACGGCATCCAGTTCGAAGAGCCGGTGCCCAATCTTTTTTCCTTTAATAACCCCTACGGCGCTTGTCCCTCCTGCGAAGGCTTCGGCCAGGTGCTCGGCATAGACCCCGATCTCGTGATCCCTGACAAGCGGCTGAGCGTTTTCGAAGGCGCCGTAGCGCCATGGCGCGGGGAAAAGATGGGGGAATATAAAGAAGCGCTGATCAAAGCATCGCGCAAGTTCGGCTTCCCCATTCACAAGCCAATTTCCGAATTAACGGACGAACAGATACAGCTGTTGTGGGAAGGGAATGAACATTTCTACGGTCTGAACGAGTTCTTCAAAATGGTAGAGCAGAACCTCTACAAAGTACAATACCGCGTGATGCAGGCGCGCTACCGTGGCCGCACCACCTGTCCCACCTGCAAAGGCGCCCGCCTCCGTAAAGAAGCGCTCTATGTGAAGATCGGCGGCGAAAGCATCGCCACGCTGGTAGACATGCCGGTGGAGAAACTGAAGGTCTGGTTCGACAAGCTGGAGCTGAACGAATACCAGCAGCAGGTGTCCAAACGCATCATGATAGAAGTGAATCATCGTTTGAAGACCTTGCTGGACGTAGGTTTGGGCTACCTTACTTTAAACCGTGTGGCGAATACGCTGAGCGGCGGCGAAAGCCAGCGCATACAGCTCACGCGTACGCTCGGCAGCAACCTCACCAATTCCCTGTATATCCTGGATGAACCGAGCATCGGGCTGCATGCGCGTGATACGCACCGCCTGATCAATGTGCTGCACGAGCTGCGCGACCTTGGTAACACCGTAGTAATCGTGGAGCACGATGAGCAGATCATGGAAAACGCGGACTACATCATAGACATGGGGCCACTGGCCAGCCA
Source organism: Chitinophaga cymbidii (assembly GCF_007992715.1). Lineage (GTDB taxonomy): Bacteria > Bacteroidota > Bacteroidia > Chitinophagales > Chitinophagaceae > Chitinophaga > Chitinophaga cymbidii. Next base: position 1,130,867 of record NZ_BKAU01000001.1, on the reverse strand, counting down.
CCTCGGCGGGGAAGTGATCTTCGAAGGCACCTATCCTGAAATATTAAAAGACGGCAAAAGCCTCACCGGCAAATATCTCGGCGGACAGCTCAGCATCGAGCCGCCGGCGCACCTCCGCAAATGGAAGCGCTCGGTAGTACTCGAAGGCTGCCGCCAGAATAACCTGAAGAACATCGATGTGGAATTTCCGCTCGGCATCCTCACCGTTGTAAGCGGCGTGAGCGGCTCCGGTAAGACCACGCTGGTAAAGCAAATCCTCTACCCCGCACTGATGAAGCTGAAAGGCGAGTTCACAGACCGCGTGGGCCAGCACCGCGCCATGAAAGGGGACCTCGATTATATCACGCAGATCGAGATGATCGATCAGAACCCCATCGGCAAATCCTCCCGTTCCAATCCCGTCACCTACATCAAGGCATACGACGAGATACGCGACCTCTTTTCCAAACAACCGCTCAGCAAAATGCGCGGTTTCCAGCCGAAGCATTTTTCCTTTAACGTAGATGGCGGCCGCTGCGATGCCTGCAAAGGCGAAGGTGAAGTGATCGTGGAAATGCAGTTCCTCGCGGACGTGCATCTCACCTGCGAAAGCTGCGGCGGCAAACGTTTCAAGGACGAAGTGCTGGAAGTGACCTACAAGGGAAAGAACATCTACGACATCCTGGAACTCGGCGTGGACGAAGCGATCGAATTTTTCAAAGATGAAAAAGATGTGGTGAACAAGATCCGCCCGTTAAGCGATGTGGGCCTCGGCTACGTAAAGCTCGGCCAGTCCTCGGACACCCTGAGCGGCGGCGAGGCGCAGCGTGTGAAGCTCGCTTCCTTCCTCGGCAAAGGCAAGGCGCAGGGGCATATCCTTTTTATCTTCGATGAGCCCACCACCGGCCTGCATTTTCATGATATCAAAAAATTGCTCAGCTCCTTCAACGCGCTGATAGACCAGGGGCATTCCGTGCTGGTGATCGAACACAACCTGGATGTGATACGCTCGGCGGACTGGGCGATAGACCTGGGGCCGGAAGGCGGCGAAGGCGGCGGCAACCTGTTGTACGCCGGTGTGCCGGATGGATTGAAAAAAGTAAAGGAAAGCTACACGGGAAAATTCCTGTAAGGAGATCGATATCAATAAAGAAAAGACGGAGATGCTTCGGCACATCCGTCTTTTTATTTTTTACGCCGGACGGCGGAATTACCGCAGCCTGTCCAGCGACTTGATCAGCTTTTCATCCTTGTAAATCCCCCGGGCCGCAAGGAACAGGCACACCACCATTACCACCGGCAGGAACGCCGGCAGCAGGAAAGAAGCCTGCACAATGGTGCCGCCGCTGTTGATGATCGCATTGGCATTGTCCTGCACCTTGAAATAGATCAGCAGCAGCACGCCGATGGCCAGCAGTATATTCAATACCGTTAGCCTGAACTGCAGCTTGCGGTTCTTATAGAGGAAAACGCAAACAAGTGACAGCAAAGTAGTCACCATCAATACCGTAAATATCAGATAGCTGGATGTGGCGTTAAAATACTCCTCGCTGATAGCGGGGCCTTTGGATATTTTGGCTTTCCACAGGTTGAAGTATCCCATGGTGCCTCCCGCAGCGGCGGCCAGCAGTAAAAAGAGGGTCTGGATGCGTTGTATCATGATATTTGGCAATGTTTAACGCCGTAAAAGTAAATAATTCCTGCGAACCTGCACGAACGTTCTAGGCCCCGTACCCCGGATACTTCGTATATTGCACGCCCAATACAATCTCTATGGCCAGAAAACTCAACAAGCAGGATGCACTCGATTACCATTCGCAAGGCAGACCCGGCAAGATAGAAGTCATACCTACGAAAGATACCAAAACCCAGTGGGACCTTTCGCTGGCTTACTCGCCCGGTGTGGCGGAGCCTTGCAAGGAAATTGCCCGCGATGTGGAGAACGTTTATAAATATACCGCCAAAGGCAACCTGGTGGCCGTTATCAGCAATGGCACCGCCGTGCTTGGCCTCGGAGATATCGGCCCCGAAGCCGGCAAACCCGTGATGGAAGGGAAAGGCGTGCTGTTCAAGATTTTTGCGGACATTGATGTGTTTGACATTGAGTTGAATACGAAAGATGTGGATGAGTTCGTGCGGGTGGTAAAAGCGATGGAGCCCACTTTCGGCGGCATCAACCTGGAAGATATCAAAAGTCCCGAATGCTTTGCCATTGAAGACAGGCTGCGCAGGGAGCTGAAGATACCCATCATGCACGACGACCAGCATGGCACCGCCATCATTTCCAGCGCCGCCCTGCTGAATGCGCTGGACCTGGTAAAGAAAAAAATAGGAAAAGTAAAGTTCGTGGTGAACGGCGCCGGCGCCGCCGCCATGGCCTGCGTAAGATTATATGCTTCTCTCGGCGCCAATCCCGCCAATTTCATCATGTTCGATAAAGACGGTGTGCTGAACAAGCAACGCACCGACCTCGACGAGATGAAACAGCAATTCGCCACCAGCTCCAAAGTGAACACGCTGGCCGAAGCGCTGAAAGGCGCGGACGTGTTCGTCGGCCTTTCTGTTGGGAATGTGGTGACGGCTGAAATGGTGAAAAGCATGGCGAAGAACCCCGTCGTTTTCGCGATGGCCAATCCCGATCCCGAAATCCCCTGGGAAACCGCTACGCAAGCCCGTCCCGATGTGATCATGGCCACCGGCCGCTCCGATTATCCCAACCAGGTGAACAACGTACTGGGCTTCCCCTACATCTTCCGCGGCGCGCTGGACGTAAGGGCCACGCAGATCAATGAAGCCATGAAGCTCGCCGCCGTGCATGCGCTGGCCGAGCTGGCCAAATCTCCCGTGCCGGACATTGTGAACCTGGCGTATAACGAACGCAACCTTGTGTTCGGCGCGAACTATATCATTCCCAAACCCCTCGATCCCCGCCTGCTGAGCACCGTAGCGCCCGCAGTGGCTAAAGCGGCCATGGAAAGCGGTGTGGCGCAGGGGCAGATCACAGACTGGGAAGCGTATAAAGTGGAGCTGAACAACCGCCTGGGACTGGACAACCAGCTGTTCCGCGTCATCGGCTCCAAAGCCCGGAAAGATCCGCGCCGCGTGGTATTTGCGGAAGCAGACAACATCAAGATATTGAAAGCCGCACAGGTGGTAAGCGATGAAGATATCGCCATTCCCATCCTGCTCGGCAACGAAAAGCGCATCCGTCAGCTGATGGAAGAGAACGGCATCGAGATCGACAATGCACAGATCGTTGATCCGAAAAGCGAAGAAATGGCCGCCAAACGCCATCACTTCGGAGAGCTGTTCTTCCGGAAACGCCAGCGCAAAGGATTTAACCTCTACGAAGCAAAGAAGATCATGCGTGAGCGCAACTACTTTGGTTGCATGATGGTGGAAACCGGCGAAGCCGATGCATTGATCTCTGGCCTCACGCGCAAGTACCCGGACACGATCCGCCCCGCCTTGCAGGTAATAGGCATGGAAGAAGGCGCGAAGCGTGTAGCCGGCATGTATATCATCAATACCAAACGCGGGCCTTTGTTCCTGGCCGATACAACCGTCAACTTCAATCCCACGGCGGAAGAGCTGGCGGACATCACCCTGCTGGTAGCCAAAGAAGTGCGCCAGTTCAACATCACACCGCGCATCGCCATGGTATCCTATTCCAACTTCGGTTCCAGCCAGACGCCCGAAGCGCTGCTGGTGAGCCAGGCGCGCAAGATCGTGAAGCAGAAAGACCCGACCCTCATCGTGGATGGTGAGATACAGGCCGCCATGGCATTCAACAAGGAAATCCTGCAGGACAACTATCCCTTCTCCGAACTGATAGAAGGAGATGTGAATACCATGATCTTCCCGAACCTCGCGGCAGGCAACGTAGCGTACAACCTCCTGCAGGAAGTAGCGGGTTTCGATTCCATCGGTCCCATTCTGCTCGGCATGAAAAAGCCGGTGCACATCCTGCAGCTGGGCTCCACCGTGCGGCAGATCGTAAACGTAGTGTTGATCGCGGTTGTAGACGCACAAACGAAATGCTGCAAAACCGAGGAGAAGAACGGGAAGAAGAAAAATTCGTAATTTTCACGATGCAATCCATCTCCCGTAAAAAGATATTCTTCCCGCTCAACCCGGCATTCAGAAAATACCTGAAGCTGTACGAGCGGGAAATGCCTTTGCCCGTATCTTACGAGGAGCTGAAATACTACGATTCCGGCATCCCGGTGTACGATAAAGCCGGTAAAGACACGCTCTGGGAATCCGTTTTCTACCCGCAAAGCATGACGGCGCAGCTGCATGCCGGGCTGAAGCGGATCTATTCCATTCTCAAAGCGGGCGGGGACCAGTCGGCGGAAGAACACCTGCACATCGAGCGGATCGATTACTGCACCTTCGGTAACTCGCATCCCTTCCGCATCAAGATCGTCAACAATTACAACGAGGTATACGATTATTTCTACATCAAGATCGCGGATGCATCGCGCATTTACGGATTGGAGCTGGAACATATCGTATCGCCGTACTGGATGAACTTCCTGGTGGACGGGAATACGCTGGTGGAAGAACATATTGCCGGCGTGCCGGGCGACCAGTTCGCGAAAGATTATCTCGACCGGCCGGAGTTCAACAAAAAAAGGATCGCCAAGGAGTTCGTAAAATTCAACGAGCGCTGCTTTGTGCGCCTGCTGGGCGACATGCGCTCCTACAATTTCATCTTCGATATTACGCCAGACTTTGATGATGTGCAGTTCCGCATCCGCGCGATCGACTTCGACCAGCAGTTCTACGAAGGCAAGAAAACCCTCTACATGCCGCAGTTCTTCAAGGAGAACCGCGTGTTCGTGGAACTGGCCATGCAGCACCTGAATGCGGAAGTGGTGAAGCAGTACCAGCAGGAAGAGCGGTCGCTCATTGCGCGGCGCATCAAAACGCAGCGGCACCGCATCAAAGACCTGCGGGACGTGATCATGACAGACCGTGTATCCTTTCCCGAGAAGATCAGCCAGCTTGGTGAAGAGCTGGCGCAACATTATCATGATCCCGTTTTTGCAAGGTGCAAGACCATGGGCGAGATCATTGAACGCAGTCTGAAACGCCTGCTGGTAAACAGCCTGCGTTAATTAAAAGCACATCTTGTGCTTCAAACCGATTTTCAAGTATCTTTGACCAGTTATGGAGTTTAAGTTTTTCTATCATTTCGGCAGGTTCATACTGATGATAAAAGGCATGTTCTCCCGCCCGGAAAACATGCGGATGTACTGGAAGGAATTCATGCACCAGTGTACGGACATCGGCGTTGGGTCGTTAGGGATAGTGTTCATCATCTCCCTCTTCCTGGGTGCGGTGACCACCGTGCAAACCGCCTACCAGCTGGTAGCGGGCTTCATCCCGAAGTCCACCATCGCGCAGATCGTGCGGGACACGCTGATCCTGGAACTGGCGCCCACGATGGTCTGCATCGTGCTTGGCGGCGTGGTAGGATCAAAGATCGCCTCCGAACTGGGCAACATGCGCATCTCCGAACAGATCGACGCGCAGGAGATCATGGGCATCAACACAAAAGCATACCTTATTGGTCCTAAGATACTGGCGGCCCTGATCACCATTCCCTGCCTGGTGGTGATCGCCGCGTTCCTCGGCATCTGGGGCGGCCTGCAGGCCGGCATGCTCAGCGGCATCATTTCCTCCGAAGAATATATGAAAGGGCTGAGAGCCGCTTTCGACGGCTATAATGTGTTTGTAATGCTGAGCAAGGCATTCACCTATTCCTTCATCATTTCCAGCATTCCCGCCTATTACGGCTATAATGTGACAGGCGGCGCACTGGAGATCGGCCGCGCCAGCACGAAAGCAGTGGTAGTAAGCTGCATCCTGATCCTGTTCACAGATTACCTCCTGGCGGCCATGCTGCTCTAACCTTCAAACCGAGACGAACCTTTTTATGATAGAATTGATCAATATTCGCAAAAGCTTCGGAGAAAAAGTGATCCTGCAGGACGTATCCGCCAAAATGGAAGCCGGTAAGACCAATCTTATCATCGGCGCCAGCGGCAGCGGAAAGACCGTATTGATGAAATGTATGGTAGGGCTTATCAAGCCGGACAGCGGACAGATATTGTATAACGGAAAGGATTTTACCGCGATGGACGATATGGAAAAGAAACCCATCCGGCAGGAGATAGGCATGCTGTTCCAGGGCTCCGCGCTGTTTGACAGTATGACCGTGGAAGAAAACGTGATGTTCCCGCTGGATATGTTCGCCCGCGGCAACTACAAGGAAAAACGGAAAAGAATGCAGGAGTGCCTGGACCGTGTGAACCTCAAGGACGCCAATAAAAAATACCCTGCCGAGATCAGCGGCGGGATGAAAAAAAGGGTCGGCATCGCCAGGGCCATCGTACTGAACCCGAAATACCTGTTCGTGGACGAGCCCAACTCCGGCCTGGACCCGCAGACCTCCCTCGTGATAGACAAGCTCATCAAGGACCTCACGGCGGAATACAACATCACCACCGTGGTCAATACCCACGATATGAACACCGTTATGGAAAGCGGCGACCATATCATGTACATGCACCAGGGCCTTAAACAGTGGGAAGGCAGCAATAAGGACATTATTTTCGCGAAAGACAAAAAGCTGAACGACTTCATCTTCGCCTCCGAATTCTTCCAGGATATCAAGGAAATGCGCCAGAGCGAGTACTTTCAGGACAATAAATGGCGCGGCGGCAAGCAGGAAGGCGGAAATAAGACAAATAGTTAATATATCCCCCGCTTTACTTTTTAGCCATTATCCGTTATTTTTGTCCCGCCTTAACAGGAAGAATCAATAAAATCATCAAATAAATCAGTCGCGATGAGTGTTTTAGTTAATAAAGACAGTAAAGTGATCGTGCAGGGGTTTACCGGCACCGAGGGTACTTTCCATGCCACACAAATGATTGAATACGGCACCAACGTGGTAGGTGGCGTAACCCCCGGTAAAGGCGGCAGCAGCCACCTGGACCGCCCGGTATTCAATACCGTGGCAGATGCGGTAAAAGAAACGGGAGCGGATGTTTCCATCATCTTCGTGCCTCCGGCATTCGCCGCCGATGCGATCATGGAAGCCGCGGATGCCGGCATCGCGCTGGTAGTTTGTATCACAGAAGGAATTCCCGTGCAGGACATGGTGAAAGCCCAAAGCTACCTGCAATCCCATAACACCCGCCTGATCGGGCCTAACTGTCCCGGTGTGATCACCGCGGAAGAAGCCAAAGTAGGCATCATGCCCGGCTTCATCTTCAAGAAAGGCCGCGTGGGCATCGTTTCCAAATCCGGTACCCTCACTTACGAAGCGGCAGACCAGGTGGTGAAAGCCGGCCTGGGCGTTTCTACCGCTATCGGCATCGGTGGCGACCCGATCATCGGAACGCCTACCAAAGAAGCCGTGGAACTGCTGATGAACGATCCCGAAACCGATGCGATCATCATGATCGGCGAGATCGGCGGTAGCATGGAAGCAGAAGCGGCAGAATGGATCAAAGCGAATCCCCGCAAGCCTGTAGTTGGTTTCATCGCCGGCCAGACCGCGCCTCCGGGCCGCCGTATGGGCCACGCCGGTGCTATCATCGGCGGTGCGGACGATACCGCAGCAGCTAAAATGAAGATCATGCGCGCCTGCGGCGTTCACGTAGTGGACAGTCCGGCCGACATCGGAAAGAAAATGGCGGAAGTACTGAGCGGAAAAGCAGTACCTGCCTGAACATAACTCATTATCATTTTTGAGGCTGATCACAATGATCAGCCTTTTTTTATTCTGGTTACCTTTGCGGTCTTATGCAGATGTACGATTACATGCTCGTTGGGCAGGGCATTTCCGGCACCATGCTAAGCTGGTTCCTGCAAAAGGCCGGCAAGCGGGTGCTGATGTACGACGATGCCCGGCCGGGTACCGCTTCCCGCACCGCATCCGGTATCATCAACCCGGTATCCGGCAGGAAGTTTGAACTGGCATGGCTATACGAAACGATATATCCGCTGGCGGTGCGTACTTACCGGGAAATGGAAGCGGAACTCGGGATCAGCTGCTTTCATGAGCGCGATATCTGGAACGTATGGCCTTCGGCGCAGATGCGGGATGCGTTTGCGGCAGCTTTGCCAGCAACGCCTTATATGCAACAGCCCGAAGCTCCCCGCCACGAAGCCACCCTGCATCAGCCTTTCGGCGCCGGCATCGTAAAAGGCGCCAACGTGCAGCTCAACACCCTGCTCCCCGCCTGGCGGCAGCGCCTGCACCTCAGAACAGAACGTTTTAACGCAGCAGCACTGAACATCACGGAACAGGGCGTACGCTACGGAGATGTAAGCGCCGCCGCCGTCATCTTCTGCGAAGGGGTGGACAGCCCGTCCAACCCCTGGTTCGGCAAGCTGAAATTCCTGCCCAACAAAGGCGAAGCGCTCGTGATCCGCGCCGCGCTCCACACCCGCGATATCATCAAGAAAGGCATTACGCTGGTGCCCCTTGAAGACGGCACGTACTGGGCCGGCGCCACTTTTTCCTGGGACTATGCGGATGCCGCGCCCACGGCGGAGAAGCGCGCGGAGATAGAAGAAAGCCTGCGGCAACTGCTGAAGGTACCTTACACCGTGGAAGCCCATCTGTCCGCCATCCGCCCCTCCGGCCCGGACAGGCGCCCGCTGGTGGGCATGCACCCCCGCTTCCCGCAGGTAGGGATCTTTAATGGAATGGGTTCCAAAGGCTGTTCCCTGGCCCCCTGGGCCGCCGAGCAATTCGTCCGCCACCTGCTGGAAGCCACGCCCTTACCCCCGGAAATAGATATTAAACGGTATTTTAATGCTTTGAGGTAGATTTTCAGACCTCCATATCTTATCTTTGACCTCCCTAATTAAAAGAAAAGCTTAGAATAATGTACAGAACGCACACATGTGGTGAATTGCGCATGGAACATGCAGGGCAGCCGGTAACACTGGCAGGATGGGTGCAAACCGTCCGCAAGTTTGGAAGCATTACGTTTGTAGACCTGCGCGACCGCTATGGTATTACACAGCTGTTGCTGGGCGAAAGCCTCAATGCGCAGCTGGACAAACAACCGCTGGGCCGCGAATTCGTTTTGCAGGTGAAAGGCACCGTAACCGAACGTACCAGCAAGAATAACAACATTCCCACTGGCGATATAGAGATCACCGTATCCGAATTTACCGTGCTCAACGGCTCCAAAACGCCGCCCTTCACCATCCAGGACGATACGGACGGTGGCGATGAGCTGCGCATGAAATACCGTTACCTCGATCTCCGCCGCAACCTCGTTAAGCAGAACCTCACGCTCCGCTACCGGGTGAACCGCTCCGTGCGGAACTTCCTGGACAGCAGGGGCTTCATGGATATTGAAACGCCTTACCTGATCAAGTCCACTCCCGAAGGCGCGCGTGACTTTGTGGTGCCCAGCCGCATGAACCCGAACCAGTTCTACGCCCTGCCGCAATCTCCGCAGACCTTCAAGCAGCTGCTGATGGTAAGCGGTTACGACCGGTATTACCAGATCGTGAAATGCTTCCGGGACGAGGACCTTCGTGCAGACCGCCAGCCGGAATTCACACAGATCGACTGCGAAATGAGCTTCGTGGACCAGGAAGATGTGCTGCAGAACTTCGAGGAAATGACCAAACATGTGTTCCACGAGATCAAAGGGATCGAATTCCATGAACCGTTCCCGCGCATGACATGGGACGACGCCATGAAATATTATGGGAACGACAAGCCGGACATCCGCTTTGAAATGAAGCTGGTAGACCTTGGTGAGCCCGGCCGCGGCAACAGTTTCAAAGTATTTGATGAAGCCGAACTGATCGTAGGCATCAACGTAAAAGGCTGCAGCGAATACACCCGCAAACAACTTGATGAGCTGACCGAATGGGTGAAGCGCCCGCAGATCGGCATGACGGGCCTGATCTATATCAAGTACAATACGGACGGATCGCTGAAAAGCTCCATCGATAAATTCTTTAACGAAAGAGGGCTGCAGCTTTTCGCGGACCAGTGCCAGGCACAACCCGGCGACCTGATCCTCATCCTCGCCGGCAAGGAAGAACGCACCCGCAAAGCCATGAGCGAACTGCGCCTCGAAATGGGCGAACGCCTCGGCCTCCGCAACAAGGACGAATACAAACCGCTCTGGGTGATCGACTTCCCGCTGTTCGAATATGCGGAAGAAGAGAACCGTTGGGTAGCGCGTCACCATCCGTTCACCGCGCCCAAGCCTGAACATATTCACCTGATGGACGATCCCGCACAATACAAAAAGATCAAAGCCAATGCCTACGACATCGTGCTGAACGGCACCGAGATCGGCGGCGGTTCCATCCGTATCTTCCAGAAAGACCTGCAGGAAAAAATGTTCGCCGCGCTCGGCATGAGCAAGGAAGAAGCCAACCATAAATTCGGCTTCCTGTTAGGCGCATTTGAATATGGAGCGCCCCCGCACGGCGGTATCGCGTTCGGCTTCGACCGTTTCTGCTCCCTGCTCGGCGGCAATGAAACCATCCGCGACTTCATCGCCTTTCCGAAAAATAACTCCGGCCGCGATGTAATGCTCGACGCACCCAGCGAGATCGACCAGGTGCAGCTGGATGAGCTGAAGCTGTCTTTGCTGAAGTAAGAAATATTATTGCTATTGAAACGCTGCGGGTTGAAGGCCGCAGCGTTTCCTGTTAATATAATATCAGAATAAACTTAAATTATAACACATTAACATATTAATTACATTAAATGTATCTTGATTGATGTAATTTTGTCCGGTGAAAAAGCCCCCGTGCGGATTGGTTCATTTAAAACAAGCGCATGCTTTTAAGAAAGAAAAGAACGTTGCTGCTCGGTGGTATGCTGGCCACCTCTATCGCAGTCTCGGCACAGAAGATCCCCAAAAAGTACATTCAGAAATTCGAGCCCGTTGCAGTTGATCTCATGAAAGAAACAGGCGTTCCCGCCAGTGTGATCCTTGGCGTTGCCATGCTGGAATCCGGCAGCGGGACCAGCAGAAATGCAAAGCTGCTGAACAATCACTTCGGCATCGTAGGAAAGAACAACCTCGCCAAACGCGGGGAAACCTACCGCTCCGTATACCGTGAATTTGCATCGGATACCGCGTCCTTCCGCTACTTCGCAAGATTATGCACCCGCCGTAAATGGTATGCCGGCATGAAAGGCAATGCCGATTACCAGGAGTGGCTGAAGAAGCTCATCCAGTCCAACTACTCTTCCGCCGGACAGGTATGGATAGACCGGGTGACGAACGTGATCAAACGTTATAAATTATATGAACTGGATGGTGATTTAAAGCTGGCAAAACAATAGATTTGCGGGGACAAATCACGGAAACGGACACACGTAATTTATCATGCCCACCGGAAATAAACATCCCTATCCGCTCGTCATTGTGATGGGAACCCTGCTTTGCCTGGCAGCGTTATCCCTCGTTCAGAACGGTCTTTCCATCGGTGGCCATACCTTGCGCCGGCTGGACATCCTGGCGGACCTCCGGCAACCGGAGCCCGCAGCGGACACATCATTCGTGGCCCAGGAGATCACGCCCCCGACGGACAGCACAGCGGACAGCGTTGCCATTGCCGTGCGGCGCGACTTCCTTACCTACAGCGGTATTCTCGATTATGGCATCACCGCGGAAGGAGAAGGCGGCGGCATGCAATATTTCATGCAGGCGCTGAAAGCGCTCAGAACGGGTCAACGCAAGAAAGTGCGCATCGCCTACTTCGGCGATTCCATGATAGAAGGGGACCTTATCACACAAGACCTCCGCGACAGCCTGCAAGCCTACTTCGGAGGCGAAGGCGTAGGATATGTGCCGGCCACCTCTGTGGTATCCGGCTTCCGTACTTCCATCGGGCATACGTATTCCGGGAACTGGACCGATTATCATTTCATGAACACGCCGCCAAGCGGCACGGAGCTGGGCATTTCCGGGCACGTATTCGTGCCGTCGGCGGACAGCTGGGTGCGCTATACGCCGGTGAAGCGTGAACGCCTCGATCAGTTTGAAGAAGTAAGCCTGCTCTATGGCTCCGGCGGCAGGACCGTGATGGTGAACAACAAGCCCCTGCAGCTGGGCGGCAACAGGAAGATCAATGCCTACTCGTTCACAACAGACAGTACCGCCCGCGCTCTGACGCTGAAGTTTAACGGTGACGAACAAACGCCGTTTTATGGCGTTTGCTTTGAAAGCCGCAACGGCATCTTCCTCGATAATTATTCCTTCCGCGGCATCAGCGGCATAGAACTGGCCCGGCTCAGCAGCGGCATGTGGCGGCAGATGCGCTCGGTGCGCCCGTACGATCTCATTGTGTTGCATTACGGCGCGAACGTATTATACAGGCCGGAAAACACGAAATACGACTGGTATGGTAAAACGATGGTGAGAGTGGTGGATTCCCTTCACCGCATCTTCCCGCAAACCTCCATCCTGATCGTAGGCACGGCGGATAAATCATACCGGAAACAGGGAAAATATGTCACCGCTCCCGGTGTGAAAGCATTGCTGAAAGTACAGCACCGCGTAGCGGAAAAACGCGGCATCGCTTACTGGAACCTGTATTCCGCCATGGGTGGCGACGGCGCGATGGCAAAATGGGTGGAAGGCGATACGGCGCTGGCGAACAGGGATTACACACACTTCAATTTCCGCGGGGCCTCCAAAGTAGGCGCCTTGTTATACAAAGCGATCATGGATGAATATCAGCAGGAGACGTTTTAGCGGGCTCATTGTCATTTTGGGATGTATGGGATGTAGCATGAAAAGCAGCGCACAGACATCGCGTTTTCTTTTCAATGATACGGCCCTGTATCCGCTCTTTGAACAGCTGCGGCGGGCGGACAGCCAGGTGGTGAGCATTTTTCACCTCGGTGATTCGCACGTGCAGGCGGGCTTTCTGCCGGAAGCGGCCGCCGCCGGGCTGAAACAGAAGTTCGGCGATGCGGGCCCCGGATGGGTGCTTCCCTACAACCTGGCGCGTACGAACGGTCCGGATGCGTATCGCTGGAGCAGCCATATTCGCTGGTCTTCCGTCCGCGTGGTGGAAAGATACCAGGTATACTGGCCGGGGCCTGGCGGGATGACGATCCATACGTCGCAGGTTTCGCCGTCGCTTTCCTGCACAATAAAACAGGGAAGCACGGACAACATACAGATCTTTTACGATGCCGGCACTGGTAAGGCGCCGGTGCAGGCCGTTGGGGATATGGAGCAACTGACCGTGAGGATACACGAAGACAGCACTGCTTTCCCCGAAAACATGCAGCAGGCCACCATCACGGCAGACAGCAGCATCTACGCTTTCCGCCTGAGCTGGCCGCAGCATAAGGGATTGTTCCGCTTTTACGGCGCGGTGCTGCAGAACGGCCATCAGGGCGTGCTGTACCATGCCATCGGCATCAACGGCGCGCAGTTCATGCACTATAACCAGCATGCCGCCACGCTCCCGGTGCAGCTCCGCATCCTGCGCCCGCAGCTGTTGATCCTGTCACTCGGCACCAACGAAGCTTTTGGCGGTGTCACCGCCGCGCAGCTGCGGCAGGAAATGGACAAAACGATGAAAGCGGTGCGGGAACATGCACCCGGCGCAAAAGTATTGTTCACCACGCCGCCCTACGGCATGAAGAAGAAACGGCGCGTGGCCTACCGGAAGAACAAGCGCACGTATTACCGCGTAACCTATGCCGCCAATCCGCAGGTAGCGGTGCTGCGCGCGGAGATACTGCAGTATTGCAGGGATAACGGTTACGCCTGCTGGGACTTTTACGACGCCATGCGCGCGGATAAAAGATTCCTGCGCGGATGGAGTAACGACAAATTGCATTTTAACGCATATGGATATACGCTGCAGGGAACGATGTTGTTTGAAACGATCGCAGCGGCATATGATGACTGGATAAAAAATTTAACCGATGCCTTTCCTGGAAAACCTGTGGAACGTGCTGAAATACAATGAAGCAGACCCTATTCTCTTCAACAGCGCGTTTTTCCTGTATTTCTTCGCCGCCTTCCTGTTGTGCTACCAGCTGGTGCGGAAGCACGAGCGGGGCAGGGTGTGGGTGTTCACGGTATTTTCCCTATACTTTTTCTATAAAGCCTGCAATGAATACGTTGGCCTCGTGATCCTTTCGGCTATCGTGGATTTTTACCTCAGCAACCGCATTCACCGCGAGCAGCGGGAAGGAGTGCGCAAAGGGCTGCTCTGGTTCAGCGTATTGATCAACATCGGCATGCTGGTGTATTTCAAGTACACGAATTTTTTCATCGGCATCCTGAACGACCTCGGCGCCGGACGGATCACGCCGATGCACATTCTCCTGCCCATCGGTATTTCATTTTATACGTTCGAAAACCTCAGCTATACGATCGATGTATACCGCCGTGAGATCAAACCGGTGGATAAATTCATGGACTATCTCTTTTTCCTGTCATTTTTCCCGAAACTGATGATGGGGCCGATTGTCCGGGCGGCAGACTTCATCCCGCAGATCCGGCAGCCTTACGTGCTGAACAGGGAAGACGTGGGAAAGGGCATGTTCCTCATCCTGGGCGGTCTTTTCAAAAAAGTGGTCATCTCCGATTTCGTGTACCAGAATTTCGTGCAGTACATCTTCGATGATCCTTCCCGCCATACCGGCATCGAATGCCTGCTCGGCGTGTATGCGTACGCGCTAGTGATCTACTGCGATTTCTCGGGGTATTCGGATATGGCCATCGGCATCGCCCGCTGGATGGGCTTTACCATTCCCCCGAACTTCGACAAACCCTATAAAAGCAGCTCCATCACGGAGTTCTGGCGCCGGTGGCACATCTCTTTATCGTCCTGGCTCCGCGACTATGTGTACATTCCCCTCGGCGGCAACCGAAAAGGCAAGCTGCGGCAGTATATCAATTTGCTGCTGACCATGCTGATCGGCGGGTTCTGGCATGGCGCCAGCTGGAACTTCATTCTCTGGGGCGGCATTCACGGCGGCGCGCTGGCGGTGGATAAAGTGTGGCGGCAGCGGATGGCAAAATTTGCCCCTGTTAACAAGCGCCTCTGGAAGATCGGCGGTATTCTTTTTACATTTCACCTCGTTTGTTTCTGCTGGATATTCTTCCATGCCGCCAGCTTCGCGGATGCATGGGCGCTGATCCGCCAGGTGGCGTACGACTTCCAGGGGAATCTGTTGCCGGAGGTGCTCACCGCTTACCCGCAGGTATTCATCCTCATGGGCATTGGCTACCTGCTGCATTTCCTTCCCGCCGCCACGGAACAAAAACTGGAATTCCGTCTTGCCCGCCTGCCGCTTTGGGGCAGCGTAGCGGTGATGACGGTATTCATCTGGTTCCTCGCCCAGGTGAAAACAACCGTGCCCATGATTCCCATCTATTTTCAATTTTAACGGTGTATGTTATTTTTTCTTCATGCGTATGCGTTTTCCTGATAAGAAGTAACTACCTTTGCGTCCTTAACTTTTGTCATTCAAATAAAATTTATGCGTACTGTTACACTGAGAAGGGTTGTGGTCACCGGAATGGGAGCTATCACGCCGATCGGTAATGATGTAAACACGTTCTGGGAAAACCTGAAAGCCGGAAAAAGTGGCGCCGGCCCTATCACCAAGTTCGATACGACCGAATTCAAGACAAAATTCGCGCACGAACTGAAGGGGCTGGACATTGATGCGTTCATAGAAAAAAAGGAAGCCCGTAAAATGGACACCTTTACACAGTACGCCATGGTCGTTGCACATGAAGCCATTCACAACTGTGGTGTGGACCTGGAAAAGGTGGACCGCAGCAAGTTTGGCGTGATCTGGGCTTCCGGTAACGGTGGTATGCAGACTTTCGAGGAGCAGATTCTGGACTTCGCGGCCGCCAACTTCGTCCCGAAATTCAGCCCATTCTTTATCCCCCGCCTGATATCAGACATTGCGGCAGGGCAGATCGCCATTAAATATGGACTGATGGGCATCAACTATTGCACCGTGTCCGCCTGCGCTTCTTCCAACAGCGCGCTGGTAGACGCTTTCCACTATATCCGCATGGGCAAGGCCAAAATGATCATCGCCGGAGGTTCTGAAGGCCCGATCACCCGCGCCAGCATTGCGGGCTTCAATGCACTGAAAGCCCTGTCCACCCGCAACGACGACGCCCTCCACGCTTCCCGTCCGTTTGACAAGGACCGTGACGGTTTCGTGATGGGCGAAGGCGCCGGCGCGGTAGTGCTGGAAGATTATGAACATGCTATCGCCCGCGGAGCCACCATCTACGGCGAAATGGTCGGCGGCGCCATGAGCTGCGATGCTTACCACCTGACCGCTACCCATCCCGAAGGGCTGGGCGCCCAGCTGGGCATGAAAGAAGTGCTGGAAGATGCCGGCCTGAACGTTACAGATGTGGATTATATCAATGCGCACGCCACTTCCACGCCGCTGGGAGATGTCAGCGAGCTGAAAGCGATCAAGGCCGTATTCGGCGATCATGCCGGCAAGCTGAATATCAGCGCTACGAAGTCTATGACCGGTCACCTGTTAGGTGCTGCCGGCGCTATTGAAGCGATCGCCTGTATCAAAGCGATCCAGAACGACATCGTACCGCCCACGATCAATACGACCGAACTCGGAGAAGACATCCCCTCCGATCTCAACCTTACGCTCGGCAAGGCCCAGCACCGTACCATCAATGTTGCGATCAGCAACACGTTTGGTTTCGGCGGGCACAACGCCATTGCAGCGTTTGCGAAGTTTAAGGGATAATAAACTGGTATAAGTATAAAGCATTAACCGGGATGAAGATTCTTCTTCTATCCCGGTTTTTTAGTTACTTTTTAGACAGTCCCCTGATAAAAAATGCTGCCTTTAGTTCGTGGACCTCAACACCCATCTCGCAACATCATACAAAATATACTTCCCATGATCATTATTCCGGATAGTAAGACTTGCCGCACCTCCCGGCCTGAATTCAAATCTTCCGAGAAAGATCAGTCCGAATAAAGGATCACCTTTCCGCTGATCAATATAGATCCTTTCCGTGCCTTTCGCATGTGCCAGCTCTACCAGCGTATGGCTGCTTCTGCCGTTGCCGGGCACTGTGGAAACATACACATCATATTTGCCGGCCTTTTCAATGTCAGGTAGATAAGTAGCGGAAGATTTTCCTTTCATTACATTTCCGTCCGTATGATAGAAGTTGCCCCAGTAAGGCGTTTGCGCCATGGCTTTCTTAACCAGTTTGAGGCGGGCGTGGGTGCTGTCTTCGGAATCTATCTGGATGTCTCCGCCCTTGCCGTTTCCTGCTTTTACAGTACGTGCAAAGGGCAGTGATCGCTTGCCGGAGGCGTCTTCCACAACAAGGCTCACTAACTGTACTTTATCCGCTTTCATGGTTTGCTTAACTTCCAGTGTGTTCGCATCCGGCTTTCCGTCGCCATCGAAATCCCAATAGCAACGAACCGGCTGCGTATTGCCAGGCTTTGTTTTAACCGTGAACGTAACGGTCTCCCCAACGCGGGGCGCCCGCGGCTGCCACTCGAAATCCGCCACGGTCTCGGGTAACAGGTTCACCAGGGCGCCGTGCTTTTTTAAATGCTGACGGAGTGTGGCGGTGTGCACGTTTTGTACCGTCGTGTTGTGGGCAAAGGCCATGGCAGCGGCAATGCCGGCGGCTTCGCCCGTCATCATGAACACAGGTTCCATGCGTAAGGAAGTCCATGCCATATGGGTGGAGGACATACAAACGGGAACCAGCAGGTTCGTGCATTCCGTGGCTTTGGGTACTAACGCGCGATAGGCGATCTCATAAGCTTTCACAGGCTCCCAGATACCGCCACCGGAGTATCCCAGGGTGCCGTCCGATTTGCGGATAACGGTCGTAGCATGACTGTCCATCGAGTAACTGCCGAGCGCAATGGCGTCCGGTTTCTCGCGGTCCTGCTGCAGGTCCTGCTGGCGCATGACGTAAGCGCCATTCAATCTTCTTCCTTCACGGATGTAGATGTGACGAGGGAAATTTCCATTGTCTGTAAACTCGTCTTTCGCAAGGCCCCATGTTCTGGCTTCCTTTTGCATGCGCATAGGTACACGCGGATCGTTCTGCAGGAAATAGATGTAGCCCAGCGAATTATTACGGTGCTTTGCTTCGAGGGCTGCGCGTGCTGCGTAATCCGCTTCGGGATAGGTCCAGTTCACGCCGGGGAAATCCGCGATGTTGGCATCTATCTTTTTATTGGGCAGTTTCCAGTAGGTTTTGAAAACCCTGGTGGTGCTGTCTTTCAGAAGACCTGCCAGCCGGATGTCGTAAGCCGCTGCATCGTAAGCGGCCGGCTTGCTGACTGCCACCATGTTTGCCGGGTCATTGCTCATTGTTACCCGGTAGTTGAATGCCTGGATGGCCCGGGAAGACTGATCAGGAACAGATGGCTCACCGAATACGTGCTTGCCTTCGGTGCCCAGCAGGTAACTTACTTTCGCCATGGCCACAAGGTCTGCCGTATAGCTGGCATCTACGAACACCTTGCCTTGTAGATGCACGGTGTCGCCGGTTTGCAGATTTTTGCACGTGATGGCATGGATCTGTTTGCCTTGCTGCCAGGTTTTTACCAGGGAAACATTGCGTACGATCTTGATAGAGGGATATGCTTTCAACATTTGCTCAAACACCAGTTCGCCGACTTTCGGTTCAAATGATGCACCGGGTAAACCTTCTACCACAGATGCTTTCCATTGTTCCGAACGTTCACCGTAGGTAGTCCTGTAATAATCCGCTGTTTGTTGAAAGAAGTTCTTTGCAAGGCCACCAATAGTTTCATGGTGACCGATATCCGAAACACAAAGCCCGCCCTGCGCTACGATGCCACCGAGGTACGGGGAGGGTTCTACCAGCAATACGCTGGCGCCTTCCCGTGCTGCCGCAATGGCGGCCGTGATGCCGCCGGGGTTTCCGGTATACACCACTACATCTGCTTTTTTAATACTTTGTACAGGTTGATAACGCAACAACGCTTCTACGAAGTAGTAATCGGCATAGTTGATCGGCACATCGATCTCCGAGCGATGCGGCATGTGGCCGGTAGAATGCTTCAGCAGAAAGTAATTATTACTGCCGGGCGCTGCCATGTAGGTGGTCGAGCAAAGGCTCACCAGCATGTCTTCCGCCGCCGTGAAGTATTTTTTGTTGTTCGTATATTTTGATAGTTCCAGCAATGCCGATGCGGTGATGGCCGCAGCGGATGCGTCGCGGGGTGGCTTGCTGCTGCGCGGTGCGTCAAAGTCCCAGTAGGGGACCTTGTCTTTAGGGAGCTTTCCGAGGTAAAACGCCGCGATCTTTTCCGCCTGTTGCAGGTAGCGTTGATCCTGCGTGAAACGATAAGCCATCGTGTAACCATACAGCCCCCACGCCTGGCCGCGCGCCCATGCGCTGTGGTCGCTGTATCCCTGGTGGGTGATCTTCCGCAAGGGTTGGCCGGTGACGGAGTCGTAATCTACCACGTGATAGCTGCTATAGTTCTTGCGGAAATGATGCTTCATCGTTTGGTCAGCATGCGATACCGCTATTTTGTAATAGCTGCTGTCACCCGTTACCCGGGTGGCCCAGAAAAGCAATTCGAGGTTCATCATGTTGTCGATGATCACGGGGAAGTGAAATTCTTTTTTGTCCCACGATTTGAGCGTGCCTGTTTTGGCGTTAAAGCGGGATGCCAGTGACGCCGCGGATTCCAGCAGCACCTGCCGGTAGGCGGGATCTTGCGTGAGACGGTAGCCGTTGCCAAAGGGGCAATACATCATGAACCCCAGGTCATGTGTGCCTTTGTTGCGTTTCTCTTTTTCAAGGCCGGCAGTCCATTGCCGCGCGAGTGTTTCCCATTTTGCATCGCCGGTGTATTCGTAGAGATACCACAGGGTGCCGGGGAAGAAACCGCTGGTCCAGTCTGATGATTTTACCGTGCGGGTGATGCCGTCTTTGATCGTGCGTGGATACTTCGTTACGTCAGTTTGTTGGGCTGTCATCCTCTGCAGCTGCTGTTGCACCGTTCCCATGGCTATGGAAACAGGTACTTTCTGCTGTGCGCCGGCAGCACAGGTGATGAACAGTGTTGAAATGGAAAAAATCAATTTCCTCATGATCGTGTTGTTTGTTTTATCGGATGTACTTGCTGGTATACGTCTTCCCGTTCAGCTTCAGTACCGCTACATATACGCCCGAAGGATGATAGGGCACGTGCAGCACGCTTCTGTTCTGTCCCCGAGCGACATTGACCGCTTTGGAAAAGATCTCGCGGCCGCTGATGTCCATCAACGTAATAGTACCCGGCCCTGAATACCTGGTTTGCAGCACGTATTCTACCTTTCGCCTGGATGTGGATTGAATAATATCGAAGCTGAGATCGTTCGTGTGCTCCATAGTTTCCGGTTTGCTGAAAGCCATGAACGGGGAAGTGGTTTTCGCGAGGATCAGCTCGCTGGTGGCGCCTTTCAGTCCTGCTACGTCTACCGTGAACTGGATGTCCGGCGTAAGACGGGTAACGCTGATATTCGGACTGCTATATAATACGGACGAAGCCGTATTGTGCAGCCTGATCGTAATCGTACCGGTATTGAGCTGTGTAGGATCTGATACGGCGAATGCAATCGTATCCTCCTTTTCCATGAGCATGACCGCGGCTTTTTTGTTGCAGTAGAGATATGCCGTATCACCGTTCATGGGGATATAGGAGTTGGCATCGCCCCAGAAAACAGCGCCGGTGATACCGGTAGACGGTTCATGCACAGCCTGTGAGCCCGCTTCATTCCGCAGGATGGTAACGTCTGGATTATCCGCAAAATCTTCTGTTTCACTTGCGCTGAACCCCGGCAGCAATACGTATGCATATTTGTTGTAGCTGGCGCCGTTATCGTTGGCATGATTACCGTGCGGTTGCCATAAGGTGATGAACCGTTGTGTGCGCAGCGTGGTGCTCTCGCCGGAGGCTATATCGCTCCAGCGCCCGGTTTGCTCCTGGCGAAGACCACGTAATGCGGGAGCATCGGGAAAATAATACCCGATGTCTGCTCCCGTTACGCTGCTAAGGTGCGCCCACGATACGTTGTTGAACAGAGCCGGTGAGGCTTCGGTGCCGAAACTGGAAGATTGCGTCACACCATTCACCATAAAGGTAGCGGTATTCACATAAGGGATCTTCCGCTGATCGATGTAGGTGGACACGTTTTCATTATCACTGTTTTTTATACCAGCACCCAGGGCAACCATTTTGTTGCCGAAAAAGAACCATGCTTTTTTTGCAAGCAGCGTGGTCCCGTATGGTGAAAGCTGGATTCCTGAAACACCGTAGCGGCCCAGTAAGCTGGTGCCTCCGGCCCAGGCGCTTTGATTGTTCCTGTTTTGCGTAGCAGTCGTATTTTCTTTTACGGTGGTGCCTGGCAAACGGTACATGTTCACCGTCGGCCAGTAGAAGTTGTCATATTGCTGTTGGTCTTTGTTATACAGGTACGTCATGCCATCTGATAAATGCCAGCCTTTCAGGTTTTCATCGTTGATGCGTTCGTAGTTGTAAGTACGGGTGGAATGCATGCTTACGCCGATAGCGTAATTGGCGGTGTGCTGCACCGCTCTGTCCATTCCCGCGAACTGTTGATATATATTGTAACCTGCACGCGGCGAAACGCCGGCATCATTGATCAGGGCTTTCGCAAGTTTCAGGCTATGGATAGAACCGAGGCTGGTATAGGGTGTTGCAAATGTGCTGTCCGTCAGCAGATAATGTTTGGCCAGCTTTTTCATGCGTGCCCCGTCTGATGCCGGTACGATATCCGAGAATTCGATCAGTGCTTCTGTGAAATTCCGCCCTTTGATGTGTTCGGTAGCGGATGCGCGGCTGATTTCCCGGCCACGTACCATACTCATCATGGCGCCTTTGTAGATGAGCGGTTCAAATGCATTGTACACCCAGTCTATCACGTTGTTCCTTGCAGGATCTGTAAAATCGATGGATGTGTTGCCATATAGAAACAGGATGTCTGCAATACTGGTGAACAGCGACAGGCCGTAGGCGCCGTTGTAGGGCTGGTAGTTGTGCTGGATAAATGAACCGTCTGTATAGAAGCCATCCCCGGAGGAAACGTACTGGAATACGGGGCTCAGTGAATTGCGGGCGTAGAGTAGTTTTGAAGGGCTTTTTACGACGATGGCACGGATGGCGATCACGGTGCTGACCCAGGCAAGATTGGCGCCGGTATAATCGCCCGCATTGGGCGTGCTGTTATCTACTGCTGCCATATATCGGAAGCGACGGTTGGCATCCAGTGAATCATACATCAATATTACGATGTCGTTGAGCCGCAGTGGGGCGCCAATGCGATAGTCCCACCAATTGTTCGTACCTCCTGTAGTGGGCACGGTGATATGCTCGTTATAGTGAAAACGGTACAACCAGTCGAGTGCCCAGGTGATGTCGTTCTTCAGGGTATCGTTGTGATACAGTGCGGCGCCTTCCGTTGCATACGCCGTGGCCATTAGTTTCAACCGGGAGTAGCTGGTGGTGATATCTGCAGAGGAGGAATGGTCGATATCAGCCCACAACCTGGTACGTCCCGCTGTGTCTTTGATCATGCTGTTCCAGTTATTGTAGCCGCTTGTATTCACGGATGCAACGCGGGTTGCAATATCAGGATCGGAGATGTTGAAGGGGGATCCGGTAAGCAGGGAAGTCCATTTTGTTCTCAGGGAATCCATCACGCCGGACCATACAACGTCCGGCACGGCCATGGCATAAGTCCGGATGCTGGTATAGGATGATTCCGGCGAGCTAACGGTGGTAAGCGTTCTCGACCCTTCCCCCATATCCTGGTAAGTGCCGTTCCAGGTGGCGGAGCTGGCAATGTTACCGACGGCATAATCGTTCTCGTCTGTGCCAAGCGTGAAAGTAAGGCCGGTAAAGCTATGCAGACTGCCGCTGGCAATGCTGCCCCGGCGTTTCATCGACGGGGCGATCGTGATGCCAGTAGCTCCTGTTCCGCCGGCCGTGTCAACAATTTCAAATCTCACCTGCATGGTGCCGGTGGACGCTTTTGCGTTCTTCAGTACGATCTGCCTGCGCTGGTCACCAAAGCCCACAGGAAACGTTCTATTGGCTGCAGTGGTGGCAACGGAAAGTGAAAGCCCGCCTTGTACAAAGCTGGCAGTGGCCCCGGATGAACCTGCATAGCCCGTGTTGCTGCAAGTCAGCGTTTTACCTTTTGCAACGTTCACAATACCATTCGTCAATACCAGCGGTACGGACGCAGAAATTACGGTAAGATTATCGTTGATCTTTACACCACCGCCGTTGTTGACCGTAATGCCGTGCAAGGAGCGGCTGGAGGGCAATTCATAGCCCTCCGTGATCATATTGCCGGCCCCGGTGGTATTGGTGTAATAGGTGACGAAATAAGATGCGCTGCCACCGACCGTCATTGGATCATCCAGCGAGGAAAGTTGCGAACGTTCCAGGCGAATATTGCCGGAGCTGGTAGCTGCCCCGTTCGGGCCTGTGCCCACGGAAGTATTGTTGAGCGTGAGGTTGGTCCTGTTATTAAAAAGACCATTGTGCAGGATGAGTTTGGAGGAAACAGATAATACAACATTGAGGTTCACGCCATACGGGTTATCGATGGTGAGCTGGCGAAACACGCTGAAAGTGCCGGTGCCGCTGATGCCGGTAATGGCGGATGCCTGCCCCATGGTGATGCCGCCGGTGGTAGAAGGGGTTGTGCCTTCAATAGCGTAAGGTGCATACAATGTTCCGTTGTTGTTGATGCTGCCATGGATGGTCACGGCTTTTGCAAAGGAGGTTGAAGCCTTTACTGCCTTAAAAACGCCGGTGCTGCTGATCTCCAGCGGACCATTGATGATAAGGGGATACGCGTCCGCCGAAAATTCCACGGTGCCGGATACTTCCAGCCTTCCGCAGACGGTATTGGTACTATTGCCATTCACGGTAACGGTAGCGCCCGCGGCAATTTCGGTAGTGTCGTTCGGGCCGGGAACGGTGCCACCCACCCAGGTGCTGGTGCTATTCCAGCTTCCGCCGGTGGCAGTAGAGCGTACCCGCGTTTGCGCAGTGACCTGCAGCGTGATGAGCAGCAGAAATAAGGGGGTAAAATTTTTCATGTGCGTGGAAGTTTAAATGGTGATTTTCTGTTGAATCGTTGTGCCTTCCGCTGGTAGGATAATGGTTTTTACCTGTTCGTTTATCGTGATCTGCAAGGTGCCGCCCAGGTGTAGCGGATCACTCGCATAAAGGGTATCGTTCCTGATCATCAGCAAAACGGGCCGGTCGGTTTTCAGTACATGATTTTTCCAACGTAGGTCCGTTCCCGTATGAAAGGTGGTCATCAGGGTGCCGTCTGTAAACAGCACAGATTGGCAGGCGGTATCGTTTCGCAATATTTCCCAGCGATGTACATCGTTTTCGCGTGGCTGGTACAGCACGGCATAGGCGAGATTCTCCTGGTGCAGATGTTCCATTTTTATCTCCAGCACTTTTCCATTTACGGGCCGGGCAGATTTGCCCTGGTTGATGGCCTGCCAGTTGCCGGTCGTATCTTTCAGGTCTATCTGCAAAGCGTTTTCGGTAAGGGGGACGTAAGCGAAGGGCGTCTGGTATGCCCATTCTTTTTTCGCCAACATATATTGGCCAGGTTTTGCCAACTCCCGCTTCGAGGAGGTGGTTACGGGTCTTCTCCACCGGCACTGGTCCAGCACCGTGAATACCGGCGTGTTGATCTCTTCATATTCAATACCAGCTACCATGGCGATCATCACGTTGTTCCACATTGCCCAGGATTTCCGGGCGCGGAGATGGCTGCTGTCTTTCCCGATCGCGTAATGCATAGCCGAAAGGCCGCAGGCACTATCGCCTACGATCCCCGCATAGGGCTGCCTTTCCGGCTTTGCGTCTGCATGAAAAGATGTGATGCCCGGCAAATATTGCCAGTTCCATAAAGGCATCAGGTTATAATATTCTTTGCCGTCTGCCATCAGAAAAGTGTTGCCAGCATTCAGCAAGCCTCCTTTCTTATTCTCTCCGTTCATGTATTCCGTAGGCAGGGTGCGGGTAGAGATAGTTTTCAGGAAAATGCTGAACCCGGGCTGATGAAACGTGGTGAAGTCTGCATACGGAAATGCATGAAAGGCAGGTTTCCGCATGTTGTTGTTATACGCGATCATCATGCCATCGAGCGCGGTGATATTCATTGCTTTCAGGAGATTGGCCGCGGCGAGCAGCGTTTGTGTTTTGAGAGCATTGGGCCGGCTTACGGCGCGGTCCAGCGTGGATGGAACGGTATAGTGGTTCCTGCTCATCCATTGTAAGCCTTGCAGGATGTAATGACAGAGCAACTCCAGCTTCTTCGGAGGAAAGGCCCACGGTGTTCCGTGAAGCTGCCAGGCAAGCAGGAGGTTATCGCGCAAGAAGGAGGAGCCGTAGTGATACGACTGCAATCTTTCTTTATGCTGGAAGAAGCTGTAATCCGGCTGGATGCCTTCCGGCTCGCCGATCGTAATGCTTTCAACAATGAGATCGCGGTTGCGGCGGATCATCGCTGTATCCCCGGTCAGCGCACCATAATGCAGTGCGAGGTCAGCGCTCCAGACAAGGTTGGCTCCTGCTCCACTTACCCGGTGCTGACCCAGCAGCTGCAATGCACCTTCCCTTTGCGTGGCACTTAGCCGATGCCCCGCGAGCGCAGTAATTTCCAGTACCATTCGAGGTACGCCGATCTCGTTATACCACCAGTTGGTGGATTGGTAACGTTGCTGCAGCCAGTGGTCCAGTGCTTTGCTGCAGGCGTTCCAGAGTTGTTTGTTGTGATATAGTGGTGATGAGGGCGCTGCCCATGCAGCGGCCATCGTACTTAACCGGGTGAGATGATCTAACGGTTTCCATCCGCCTTTCTGTCGGTTTTTGTAATCGATGTCGCTCCAGGTGCCATCAGGCTGCAAGGTAGCAGCGAGCTGCTGCGCCTTCCTGCTGTTGAAGTTTCCGGCCGCTTCCCGTGCGCGGCGCGCGATGATGCTGTCTGCCGGATACTGTGCCACAACAAAATGACTGCAAAGCACGATGCCTGTGGCGAGTAATAATTTGCGCGTGTTCATCTTACCAGTTATCTGTTCTGAAGGATGATAATGGCAGGCCTTCGTTGCTGTATAATTCGCCCTGCACCCAGTTGCGGAACCCGTATCGCACCGCCACCGGCTCCTTTACTTTGTCGCTCCACACCGTAATGCCTTTTTCTTTGGTGATCAGCGCCTGCGCGGGATAGAATTTTTTATCCGCACCGGCTATTTCAAAAGAGGTAACCGGTTTGTAGTAAGATGTAATTCCATTCTCTGCGTTTTTGAAAAGCAGCAGCATCTTTCCGTCTTTCACGGTGTGCGATGCGTAAACGGGCCCATCACAGCTGACGCCTTTAAAACCATAGGTTTTATTGAGCGCCAGCCATGCGAGTCTCTTGGCAACGGTGTATTTGTCGGCAGGATGAATGCATGTTCTTTCTCCCACGTCGAGCGTGACGGCCATGCCGCTGTTGGTAATGCTGCGAAGACTTTGCAGCTGCGCTTCGCGGAGGTATGCGGATGAGAGGGAGTCTTCTCCGTTATACGCGTACGGCGCCAGCTGCACGTAGTAAAAAGCAAGACTGCTGTCTTTCCATTGCTGCCGCCAGCCCTTTACCATCGCCGGTAACAACTCGCGGTACAAGGCAGGTTCGTTAATGTTCGCTTCGCCCTGGTACCATAGAAAACCACGGATGCCAAAACCCGCCAGCGGTGCGATCATTCCCTGGTACAGCCATGCGGCCGATCTGCGTGGGCCATTTGGTCCGGACGCCGTGTCCGGTACGGGAATGCCGAACGCTTCCAGGCTTTCGTGCGGCATCCACGGCTGGATCTTGGTGCCGCCCCAGTATGCTGCGATCATGCCTACGGGCACTTTCAGCTTGTTGTGGAGGAGCCTGGCGTAGAGGTAGCCCGCTGCGCTGAAATACCGCAGGACCTGCCCGGAGCTTTCGTGCCAGGTGCCGTTGCAATCGTATTGCGAAGTACTGCTGGCGGTGCGTTCAACCTTGAAGAGCCGGATCTCCGGGTCGTCTCCATCCATCAGGATATCATTGGCATGCAAAACCGGCTGATTCGTAGCTCCTCTCACCGGCATCTCCATGTTGGATTGTCCCGAGCAAAGCCATACTTCACCGAGCAGGATGTTTTTCAACACACGCTGCTGTTTGCCGCTGCTGATAGCAATGGTGTACGGCCCGCCGGCCGCCGGCGTGTCCATGAACAGCTTCCAGGTGCTGTCTTTCGCGGCAACTGCGGTGTACGTTTTCTTATTCCACGACGGGACCACTTTTACCGTGGCGCCTGCCGCTGCTTTGCCCCAGATAGCGGGAGACGACCGTTGCTGGAGGATCATATTGTCTGCGAACAGCGATGGCAGTGCCACCTGGCCTGCGGCGTTTGTTCCAAAGAACAGGCCGGCCAGTATCGCGAGCGGGCGGTATTGCATTACGGTACGATTGTAATATTTAACGTTTGCAGGGTTTGCTTACTGCCGTCGATGTTGGCATTTGCAGCAACGAAGTGCACTTCGTAAGTGCCCGGCTTTTCGTAAACGTAGTTGAATGTACTGATGGGCGCATCCGCAATACCTTTAACCGGTATGGGACGATCGGGTCCCATGTCGATCGCACCGGTGGGAAAGGCTTTGGTTACGATCCAGTTTTCGCTGGTGAGCAGGCTCGGTGTGATGGCCGTACCTGCCAGGGTAAGCGTGGTAGCGGTAATGGTGGATACGGCAGGTTCCGTGTCCGGATTTTCATCCACAAGCGTGAAACCTGAAGAGCCCATGTCGCCTATCGTCTGATCACCCAGCGATGTTGTGGAAGATATCAGCCGGAAGTTCTGTACGCGCCATGTTCTGCGGGTGCCGTATTGTGCGGAAGGCCGGTAAATATACCGGAAGGCAACATACAGCGGCTTGCCGTCCACCGCAAGATCGGTAATGTCCTTCACGCCGGAAGCCACATAGGTCGCATTGGTGCCGATGGTGAAGCGGGAAGTAACGTCCGTCCAGGTAGCGGCCCTGATATGCTCAAAAGAAGAATAATTGCCATTGAAATCTGAAGATACCTGCACGGAGAACTGGTTGGCCTGGTTACCGTATTGTACGTTGCTGTTGAATGAAAGCAGCAATTTTCCGGCCTCTACGGTTCTGCCTTCCCTGAAGGCATATTCATGAAATGTTTCGCCGGAGTAGAAGCTGATGAGCCCCGCGCTGCCGGTGAACTGAAATTCCACCGGCTCCCCGGCTTTATATGTTTTGTCGGCCAGGCTTACTGCCAGGTCGGGAACACCGCCATTGATCTCCAGCTCCTTGCTGCAGGCAGTCAGCAGCTGTGTGATCAGGCAAATGATGAGGATTGCGTAGTTACGTTGATATACTTTCATAAAAAAAGATCATATTGATGATTACCAATTATCATTTTGACGAAGGGCTTTGTTCAGTGCCAGTTCCCTGGCGGGGATCGGGAAGAGCAGGTGCCGGGCCGATACGTTGCGGAACGCCAGCGAATAATATTGCCCGGATGCTTCCAGCGATACCATGTTTTCGATCGCTTTCATGTTGGTGATGAAAATGCCCCATCTGATAAGGTCTTGCTTGCGGAACAGCTCAAAGCACAGCTCCCGGGAACGTTCGTCCCTGATCTCCTGTTGGAATGATTCATAGTCCAGACCAGAAATATCAAACTCCGTAATGTTGGTAGCGTCCGGTAATAATTTGCCGAAAGCGCGGCGGCGCACTTCGTTGAGCGCCTGAAAGGCTCTCGCGGAGGGCTGTTTGTTTACTTCATTGTCTGCTTCCGCAAACATCAGCAGCACGTCTGAATAGCGTAGCAGCGGCATGTTTTGCGGGGTTGCATTATTGGATTTGGGCGTAAGTGTTTCATACTCGCGGCGAAATTTCCCGCAGTTGCGCGTCCAAAGGGCGCTGGCCGGTGTGGAGGCTTTGGCCACCTTGGTAGTGCCGGAATAGGAGAACGGCGCAATATTCCAGTCGCGGCGCAGATCATTTTCGTTATATAACTTATACAGCCGCGAAGTTGCATTGACAAAACCGTATCCTACACCGATAGATTGATCGGAGGATTGTATGCCGAGCCATGCGCCTACGCATCCGGTTTCATTATAGGCATTGGTATTATTACCCCAGAACTCCACTTCCCAGATACTTTCTTTGATGTCGTATTTATCCTGCGCGTAGTTGATGAAAATCTGCTGATAGTCGGGGTTCAGCCGGTGGCCTGCTTCCATATCGTCCATGATCTTTAGCGCCCAGTCGCGTGCCGCGGTATAACGTGCGGTTTCCTGTAAGGGATAACCAGCCATAAAGAGATTGACCCTTGCCAGCAGTCCGCGTACAGCGGATTTATTGACGCGGCCGGCCGTGATCGCTGCGGGAGAGCTGAGCACGAGGCCTTCTGCTTCTTCCATATCTTTCAGGATCTGCGTATATACTTCGCGGATAGTAGATTTGGCAATGTCTACATTATTCACGGAAGTGGTAGGCTCGGTGATCAGTGGAACGCCGCCCCAGTGTTGCACCAGCATAAAGTAATAGTATCCGCGCAGAAATAATGCTTCGCCTCTTATGCGCGACTTCGCCGAGTCAGAGGCGGAGGCGGCGTTGGGGATGGCCGCCAGCAGCATATTGGCGCGGTTGATGCCATCGTATAACGATTGCCAGAGATTCTGTACGTCATTGTCTGTCGGGGAAAAATTATATACCTGCACGCCGGCGATCACGGTATTGCGGAAATAGAACCCATCGTCTGCTTCATTGCCCATACGTGCGGTATAGATCTGCTTGTAAAAACCGGCATCGCCCATCACGTCGTAAACCGCTGCCAATGCGAAATCAAGCTGCTTGTCCGTTTGATAGTAATTTACCGGGGATAGAAAATCGGTCGGTTTCGTGTCCAGCAGTTTTTTGCAGGATGTGCCTGCCATCGCTGCTAACAGGATAAATATGAAAGTGGTGGATTTCATCATCAATAATTTTTAATTCGTTCACAAAGTGGCTTTCAGGCCGAACACGATGGTGCGCGCATGCGGATACGCCGAGTAATCGAAGCCAGGTGTAAGTACGCTGTGACGAACGGATACTTCCGGGTCCATACCGGAGTAGTTCGTCCAGGTAATGAGATTCTGCGCGGCCACGTTCACGTTCAATGCGCGCAGATGCAGCCTGCGGATCACCTTTGCCGGAACATTGTATCCCAGCGAAACGGTTTTTAAACGCAGGTAGGAACCATCTTCCAGAACGCGGGAAGAATGGCGGCCCGCCGGGCCCTGGCCACCGGCACGGAAGTTGGCATTGGTTGGATTTTCCGGAGACCAGCGGTTTGTATAGCTTTTGTACTGGTTCAGATCGGAGATGAGCAGGGAATTGCCTTCGAAGAACAGGCGGTTGGCATTGTAGATGTTGTTGCCGTAAGACCATTGCAGCAAGGTGTTCAACTGGAAATTCCGCCAGGTGAAGTTGTTGGTGAAGCCTCCTACATGCAGGGGGATACCGTTGCCGATGATCGCCTGGTCGTAGCTGTCTACCGTACCATCTCCGTTCAGATCACGGTATTTGATGTCTCCGGGTTGTATCGTGCTGCGGTCGTTACCATTATCCGGCCTGTCGGAGCGCAGCGTATAGGAATCATTGTTTTTGATGAAATCGTCGTATTGATATACCCCGTCATAAATATAACCGTAGAACATGCCCGCTGGCTGGCCTACCTGTGACAGGTACAACGCAGCGTTATTGTATTGCGTAAACACCGTTACGAACCCGAAAAGGTTTTGCTGGTCTGCATTCAATGCTTCAATCCTGTTGCGGTTAAAGCTGATATTGAACGAGCTTTCCCAGCTGAATTTTTTGGTGCGTATGTTTACGGTATTGAGCGCGATCTCCAGGCCTTCGTTCCTGATCTCGCCGATATTGCGGAATGCTTTCCCATACCCGGTGGTGAATGGAACATCTGCGTTCAGCAACAGGTCTACCGTATTTTTACGATACAGGTCAACGGTGAGATTGATCCTTTCTTTAAAAAGGCCGATGTCTATACCGAGATCGGTTTGGCGGGTGCTTTCCCATCTGAGTCCGGCGTTGCCTGCGTCACCGGGGATCACGCCATTGGTAGGGGTGCCGTTCCCGAATGAGTAAGCGTAACGGACGGGCATCAGCAGGCTGGCGAGATAGGCGAAATCGCTTACCCGGTTATTGCCGGTAACACCATAGCTGGTGCGTACTTTAGCAGAGGAAACGAACCCGAGGTCGCGGATGAAATTTTCTTCTCCAAGATTCCAGGCGAAAGCGCCTGACGGAAAATACCCCCACTTGTTGCCGGAAGAGAAACGGGAAGAACCATCTCCACGGATCGTAGCGGTAAACAGGAAGCGTGAACCGATGTTGTAGTTGGCGCGTGCGAATAAAGATACCAGCGCCGAGCGGGTGGAATTGGCGGTCACGGAATATGGAACGCCTTCATCGAGGCCGTCTATACCCAGTTCTTCATTGGGTACGAGCGTTGCTGCGGAACCATTAGAGCCACCCGTAATACCCTGCATGGAGAAACCGCCGATAACGTTCATACGATGACCGTTTGCAAACTTACGATCGTAAGTGAGCGTATTCTCGTTGTTCCAGATGTTGCGCTGTGTTGTAATAACGGAGCCCCATTGGCCGCGTGTGTTCATCGGGTTCTTGGGTGATCCCTGTGTGGTCTTTGAATTGAAGAATGCCTCGCTGCGCTGCAAGCGGTTATTCAAACCTCCGGTGGTGCGGAAGGTCAGTTGCGGTGTGATCGCAATCTCCAGGTAAGCATTGGCAATAATATCTGTGAGCTTGTTACGCCGGAACTCGTTATCGTTCGTGATCACAGGGTTGAGCCTGATCTCGTTGTTGGTCAGCGCTTCTTCATCGGTTTCTTCTTCCAGCAGATTGATGGGTGCACCTGCAACAGGCCGGTAGCCCCAAACCCTGTATAGCAGGGCGGTCGACTGGTTGGTGTTGGATTCCGGCTGAGCGACCGGCTGACCGTTTCTGGCGATATGGCTGTAGTTGATGCTTACACCGGCTTTTACTTTGGAACTGATTTTCTGATCGATCCCGAGACGGCCCTGGTAACGCTTATACCCGGAATTGCGCAGGATGCCGTCCTGATCGAACAGCGCACCGGAGAGGGTGTATTTCGTATCCGCGTTTCCGCCGCGCATGCTTAAATTATACATGCTGGTGATGGGCGTATTGGCAAGGATCTCCTGCTGCCAGTCGAGCCCGGCAACGCCGCGGTAGTCTTCGAGGGTCCTGCCGTATCCGGACAGGTATCGTTGGTCGGTCACGGCGGGTTTGAGCTCATAATTGTATTCCACGAACTCATACGGGTCCATCATGTCCATTTTTTTGCGAATGGACTGAAAGCCTTGTGAGGTGCTGAAATTGATGACCGGTTTGCCGGTCTTGCCTTTCCGGGTGGTGATCACTACAACGCCGTTTGCCGCGCGGGCGCCATAAATGGCGGTGGCGGATGCGTCTTTCAGGATATTGATCGATTCGATGTCTTCGTTATTCAAAGCGGCGGCCTGTATGTCTTCTATCGGGAAGCCGTCTACTACATAAAGTGGCGCGTTGTTTTGTGTGAGGGAGTTGGCGCCACGGATCACGATGTTCTGTTCAACGCCGGGCTGTCCATCCGCGGAATTGACCTGTACACCGGCCACACGGCCTGCGAGCGCTTCGGTAAAAGAAGCGACGGGTGCTTTATTCAGGTCTTCCATATTCACGGACGCTACGGAGCCGGTCAGGTCTTTACGGGTTACGGTACCATAACCTACGACCAGTACTTCATTGAGCTTTGAATCGGATTGTTCAAGCAAGATATGGAGGCTGGTTTTCCCGTTCAACGCTATTTCCTTCGATTGCATTCCCACGTAGGAAACAACGAGCGTAGCGTTTCTACCGGCGTTTAATTTGAAGCGGCCATTTGCATCGGTGATCACACCGGTGCCGGGTTTGCTTTTAATACTCACGGAGGCGCCAGGCAGGGGGCTGCCGTCAGGGCCTTTTACAGTGCCGGTGATACTACTGTCTGCCACGGCAGTCGCGGATGCGCCGTTGCGCAAAACAACGATGGTGCCGGCCACCATCCGGTAGTTGAGTTCCCGGCCTCGGGTGAGCAGCTGCATCACATCATCGATGGCAGCCTCTTTTACCTGCAGGGTAACCGGTCCGGCATTGTGCACCACGTCGTCGTTGTACAAAAAGCGGATACCTGCCTGTTTTTCAATTTCTGAAAATACCGTTTCCAGCGTGGCCTGCCGGAAAGAAAAGGTGATCTTCTGGGCCACGCTTTTGGCGCTGGCACCGGCAATCATTATCAAAAAGAGGAAAGCCGTTAACTTCATAACGAGGATAATTTTGCAAAATAGCGGGCATAGACATCGCCCCCTCCTTATTTTGCTGAACAAAAAGGAAATCATAACTTGGAACACTTAAGGTGTTAAAATAAATTGCTCAAAAGGTTTATGAATGACCCTTAATCAACGGGAGTGCTGCAAACACTTCCGTTTTTCATTTCAGGCCCATACGTGGATTTGCTTTAATGGTGGCATTTCATCATGTCATAACGTAGTTTTTTGTTTTTTTAATTAAAGTATAACAGTTAGTTCGGCGTCTTTCAGTTCAAAACGGGCGCCTGTTAATACGTGCAGCATTTCCAGCACTTCTTCGATTTTGGCGTGGCGACTGATACTACCACTGTAGCGCTTTTCCGGCAGTTTGCCGGTATATCTCACATCTATATCATACCAGTGTGATAGCTGGTCCATAATATTACTCATATCATCGCTCCGGAAGCGGAACTCGCCTTCTTTCCACGCAACGGCCTTTTGCATATCCGCAGGGCGGACCTGTATGGATTGATCGTTTGAAACGGCCTGCTGGCCTGGCTTAAGCGCTGTGCGGCTATTGCCGTTGTTTACGCTCACCGCGCCTTCGATCAGCGTAGTGACGATGGTGCTGGTGTAGGCCTGCACGTTAAACCCGGTGCCGAGTACTTCTATGGTTTGCCCGTTTACTTTTACCCGGAAAGGCTTCGCGGCATCTTTGGCGACATCGAAGTAACCTTCTCCCTGTAAGGTTACGCTGCGTTCCCCGTCGTTGAAAACATTCGGATATTTCAGGGATGAAAGGGCGTTCAGCCAAACCCTGGTGCCATCCGGCAGCTCCAGCTGAAAGTGCCGGCCGCGGGGAGTAGACACGGTATTGTAGACTATTTCTCTGGAGGATGCATCCGCACTGGAATACACCAGTCTTCCGTTCACCTTGGAAACCTGTGTGCTTCCCTGGCTGGCGATGTTGCCGTCCGCTGCGCTGTCCAGCACGATCTGCTGACCGTTGGAAAGCGTGAGCACCGCGCCTGAGCGGGCAGGCTGTACTTCAACAGGCGTGGATTGCGTAAGGGGAGCGGCTTCTTTTTCCGGGCGCTGTGCAAAATAGTACGCGCTGCCGGCGATACCCAGCACTACGGCTGCGGCAGCGGCATATTGCCACCAGCGGGAGCGGCTGCGGGGAGAGCGGACAATGTTATTAAATAAGCGATTCCAGTCGGCATCCTGCCTGGCGCCGAGCAGTTTGATCACTTCATACTCCTCATCCACCAATTCCTCCAGCACATCGTCTTCCACGGTGGGCAGCAGGTCAGAAAGCTCCTGCAGCTCTGCCGGTGTGGAGCTGCCATCGATATAACTGCGTAGCAGATAGCGTAATCTGTCGGTAACTGGCATGTTGGAAAAGGGGGATTTATCGCCCGCCTGAATATAGACGTTCCCCGGAAGCAGCAATAACCGTTTTTATCAAAAAAAAATTCAGCGATGGAAAAAATGCGCCATGGCGCCGAGGATCGTGAGGCCGGACGGCAGTCCGAGCCGGGATTTTATATGTTTGAGCACGGCAACGAGAATGTTGTTGATCCGGCTTTTGGAAAGTCCGGTTTGCTCCGATATTTCTTCGTGGCTCAGGCCGTTCTCCCGGCTCATGCGGTAAACCTCCTGCTGTTTGGGGGGCAACTGCTGCAGGGCTTCGTTCAGCCGGAGCTGGTAATCGCGGGAGATCATCGCGGCTTCGGCGCTGTGATCGTGGCTTTGAGGGAACATCTCCCGGATGCTGTTCTGCAATGTCTTTTCCCGTGCGAACTTCCGCAGGCGGTCCATCGCCATATTCCGGGCGATCACATAGCAGTAGTGCCCTGGCTGCCCGATGTCCGCCAGCTTTTCCCGCATCGACCAGATCTTCATGAAAGTGTCCTGCAAAATTTCCTCCGTATCCGGGCGCGAGCGGGTGAGGCGTTCCACCAGGGTGAAGATGGATGGGGCATAATGGTCAAAGAAACGACGAAAGGCGGCCTCATCGCCTGCCGCCATCAATCGTAATAGTTCTTTTTCATTATGTTGGAAACTCTCAGTCAATCTCGCCCATCCCGATTTTGACATAAATTTAGTTAAATCACGTTAATGTGCAACCGGCACAAAACCAATCCCCTCAAAATGCCGATCCCACCCGAAAAAAGCGTATTTTTGATACCTTGAATTTCGTGTTCGGAGAACTATATGGCAAAGCAAAAGCAACAAACTACAGGAAAACCCGCTCCGGTGGCTCAAAGTGACGAGAAAATAGAGGTTTACGGCGCCAGGGAGCATAATCTCAAGAATCTGGACATCCAGATACCCAAGAACAGCCTGGTGGTCATAACGGGAATCAGCGGTAGCGGCAAGTCGTCACTGGCGTTCGATACCATTTACGCGGAAGGGCAGCGCCGGTACATGGAAAGCTTCTCCGCCTACGCCCGCCAGTTCATCGGCGATATGGAACGGCCGGATGTGGACAAGGTCATGGGCCTTTCCCCGGTTATTTCCATCGAACAGAAAACGACCAACAAAAATCCCCGCTCTACCGTAGGGACCATCACCGAGATATATGACTTCCTCCGCCTGCTGTACGCCCGCATCGGCGTAGCCTATTCCTTCAACACCGGCAAACGCATGACGCGCTTTTCGGAAGAAGAGATCATGGCGCACATCTTTTCCCGGTTCCCTAAAAAGAAACTGGTGATCCTCGCCCCGGTGGTACGCGGCCGTAAAGGGCATTACCGCGAGCTGTTCGAACAGATGCGCAAGCAGGGCTACCTGAAAGTGCGGGTAGACGGAGAAGTGATGGACCTCAAGGAACGCATGCAGGTAGACCGTTACAAGATCCACGACATCGAGCTGGTGATAGACCGCATCCAGGTGCAGGAAGATGCCCGTGTGCGCATCAGCCAGAGCGTGCAGAAAGCGCTGCAGATGGGCAAGGGGCTGATGTTCGTGATGGACCATGATACCGGCAAGGTATCGCAATACAGCCGTCAGCTGATGTGTGAAGACACCGGCATTTCTTACGAAGAACCATCGCCCAACACTTTTTCGTTCAACTCGCCATACGGCGCTTGCCCGCGCTGCAAGGGTCTCGGCACCATCTACCAGATCAATATGGAAGAGGTGCTGCCGGACACCAGCAAGTCCATCAACGAAGGCGGCCTGGTGCCCCTCGGCGAGGCGCGCGATACTTTCACCTTCAAACAAGTACAGCAGCTCGCCAGAAAATATAAGTTCTCGCTCTCCGCGCCTATCAGCAAAATACCCGAGAAAGCCATGAACGTGCTGCTTTACGGCGACGAGAACGGCAAGCTGGAAGTGGACATGGGCTTCGACGACAACGGCGCCCAGATGTACGAAACAGAATACGAAGGCGTGGTGAACATGGTGCGCCGCTATTTCAATGATACATCGTCCGACGCCGTGCGCAACTGGGCAGAGAGCTTCATGCAGCTCTCCACCTGCCCCGAATGCAACGGCTCCCGCCTGAAAAGGGAAAGCCTCATGTTCAAAGTGGACGATAAAAATATCTCCGAACTGGGCGAAATGGACCTGAACAGGCTGGCCGAATGGTTCTCCGACGTGGAAAAGCGGCTGGACAATAAACAGAATACCATCGCGAAAGACGTGCTGAAGGAGATCCGCGAGCGCCTCAGCTTTCTGCTGGACGTGGGCCTCACCTACCTGACGCTCAACCGCGCCACCCGCACGCTCAGCGGCGGGGAATCCCAGCGCATCCGCCTCGCCACGCAGATCGGCTCGCAGCTGATGGGCATCACCTATATCCTGGACGAGCCGAGCATCGGCCTGCACCAGCGGGACAACATGCGCCTCATCGATGCGCTGCGCAATCTGAAAACAATGGGCAACACCGTGATCGTGGTGGAGCATGATAAGGATATCATGCTGCATGCGGACCATCTCATTGATATCGGTCCCGGCGCCGGCATACACGGCGGGCAGATCGTGGCGCAGGGCACACCGAAGGAAATGCTCAAGCTGAACACCGCCACCGCGGGGTATCTCAACGGTATCCGCGAGATCGCCGTGCCGGAAAAAAGAAGAAAGGGGAACGGCAAGTTCCTGGAGCTGAAAGGCGCTACCGGCAACAATCTCAAGAACGTCAACCTGAAGCTGCCGCTCGGCACTTTCATTTGTGTGACCGGCGTATCCGGCAGCGGAAAATCCACGCTCATCAACGAAACATTATATCCCATCCTTTCCCGCCACGCTTACGATTCCAAACTCGTGCCGATGCCTTACAAAAGCATCAAGGGATTGGAGGAACTGGATAAGGTGATAGAGATAGACCAGTCCCCGATAGGCCGCACGCCGCGTAGCAACCCCGCTACCTACTGCGGTTTCTTCACGGAGATACGGCAGCTGTTCGCCGCGGTGCCCGAAGCAAAGATCAGGGGCTACAACGCAGGCCGTTTTTCTTTCAACGTAAAAGGCGGCCGCTGCGACGTTTGCGAAGGCGCCGGCGTGCGTGTGATAGAAATGAACTTCCTGCCGGATGTATATGTGCATTGCGAAAAGTGTAACGGTCGCCGTTATAACCGCGAAACACTGGAAATCCGCTACAAAGGCAAATCTATTTCCGATGTGCTGGACATGACGGTGGAAGAGGCGGTAGACTTCTTCCAGCCCGTACCTTATCTTTACCGCAAGATCAAAACCTTGCAGGACGTTGGTCTGGGTTACATCACCCTTGGTCAGTCCGCCGTAACCCTCTCGGGCGGCGAGGCGCAAAGGGTGAAGGTAGCTACCGAGCTGTCCAAAAAAGATACCGGCAAAACTATTTACATCCTGGACGAGCCCACCACCGGGTTGCATTTCCAGGACATCCAGCTGCTGCTCAACGTGTTGAACAAGCTGGTGGAAAGAGGCAACACCGTGCTCGTGATAGAACATAACCTGGACGTAGTGAAAGTTGCGGATTGGGTAGTAGATTTGGGGCCGGAAGGCGGTAACGGCGGCGGCCAGATACTCTGCGCCGGCACGCCCGAAGAAGTCAGCAAATGCAAAGACAGCCACACCGCCATATTTTTGAAAAAAGAACTGAAGCAATGAGATATGCCCTGCTGATGATATGCGCCCTCACCTGCCTGGCGGCCTGTGACGACGATACCAAGGTATGTGATGTGGACGTGCGCACAGAGCTGCGCGCGAACTTCCGGTATGTGCTGAACAACGTGGAGAAAGACACCACCATGCCAAAGGTCACCCTTTACGCTTTCGGCAAGGAAGACGACAGCATCTATGCGAAAAATCCCACCAGCGGCATCCAGTTTTCGCTGGACAGAACGGCGGACAGCAGCCGTTTCTATTTCCAGACGGATTCCACGCGCATTGCGGACACGCTCATTTTCCGCTACCGCCGCCAGCCGCACTTTGTGTCCGCCGGCTGCGGGTTCGCCACTTATTTTACGCTGGACACGATCATTCATACCACGAACGTTCTCCAATCCATACAGGTACGCAACCATAACGTAACAACCGGCAATGAAACGAACCTTACCTTCCATTTTTAGCGCCCTGCTGTTGCTGCAGGCCCTTGCCGCCAGCGCGCAATCCCCCAAGAAGGATTCGTTGCCGGAGGTAAAGGTGGCCGTGCCCGCCGGCGTTCGTGTGGGGCTGGACCTTACCCGGTTCGCGGTAAAAGCTTTCCAGCCATACCGCACCGATGTAACGGTAACGCTGGACGGACGGTATAACGACCGCCTGTACATCGCTTCGGAGCTTGGCTATAACAACACCTCCCATTCAGATACCAATTACACCTACAAAGGCAACGGCATCTCGCTGACCATCGGCGCAAACTATAACCTGCTGAAGAAACAGGTGCCCCGCGAGAACTTCATGATCTACGGCGGCATGCGTTACGGCCTGGCGCTGTTCAGCTACGAAGTGCCGGAATACACCATCTACAACGACTACTGGGGCAACACCAAAGGCAGCTATCCTAAAACGAACGCCATGGCGCACTGGGTGGAGCTGACGGTAGGCATCAAAGTGGAAGTGCTGAAGAATTTCTATCTTGGATGGAGCCTGCATGAACGCATTCTCATCAATAACAAGCTGGCGAAGCGGGACTTCCCGCCGCTGGTGATCCCCGGCTTCGGGAAAGGATATAAAGGAAGCGCGTTCGACATGCAATACACCATATCTTATTTGTTCCCGATATGGAAAGTGAAACAGGCCGTAACTTTGTAAACCTTATCAACACAAACATATTTGCGTAATTCCCGTTAAAATTAAATATCCGCTGGATTGATAAATACTGTATTTTTAATACAGGTACGAACGAGAACCCTTTTAGTTTGTCAATTTTAGCTTGGATAAAGAATAAAAATACCCTACAACTATTTCTTAATGTTCTATGAACTTTATGGCTGTTACATCTGCCGGTTTGCTGGCGAAAGTTATCCCGAAAAGAATACGAAAGATATTTTCATGGCTGCTGAACGCGGGCACCGGAGGTATTCAGGATGATGACACCAGGAGGCGCATTTTCATCGTCAATGCCATCAGCGTTTCCATTTGTATGCTGCTGATCGCTATCACGCCGGTATTCCTGGCGCTGACGGACCGGTGGGATATTATCCTCGGCCCGGTCATCCTCGATTTCATCATCACGTTTTCCGTTGTCATCCTCAACTTCAAAAGAAAATACCTCGCCGCCAGCCTCACAGTATACCTCGTGCAGTGCGCTTCCATCATGTATTTCAGCATATTGCTGAGCAATGTGGTGGCATTGGAGGCCATGATCATTTTTCTGATATCGATCATCTACCTGATATTCAAAGACGACAGGCTGCGGCGGATTTGTCTTGTTGCCGCCATTCTTACACTGGCGCTCATTGAAACCAGTTATTATTTTGAATGGTTTACACCTATCCCGCTCAGCTATAACACCGCTTTCCTGATGCATACCATGATCATCAGCGCTATCCTGCTGCTGATCATCGTTGTGAGCCGGCCATATATCAAAAGCAATGACACCAACGAAGAATTGAAAAAAGCCAACTACTTCAAAAGGATCTTCGTTCACCAGGTCACGCACGAGATCAGAACGCCGCTGAACGCCATCTACGGTGTAGCCCAGCTGTTAAAGCGGGAGATACGGCTGGATGACCGGCTGAAGTCCGTTGAAACACTGGTAGACCAGCAGCTGGACGCTATCAAGAATGCCCGGAGCATCGTTAATAATGTGCTGGACATGGCGCAGATAGAATCCGGCATGATGGAAGTCACCGAAAAGGAAAGCTTCCTGGTTGAGCAGTTCTTCACCCGGATCATAGAAGTGAACAAGGTCATCGCCAGAACGCGGAACATCCACCTGAAGCTCACCTTCGCGCAAATGCCGGCCGTGCTGCACGACGACATTCTCAAGATACACCAGGTGACCACCAACCTGCTCGCGAACGCCATCAAGTATGCCGATAGAAATACGACGGTGCACCTGCACATCCAGGGCGCCGGCACGCGGTGGAGCCTGCAATTCAGCAACAAAGGCCCCGTGATCCCGCCCGAAAAGCAGGAGCAGATATTCAATCCCTTCGTGACCGACAAAAGCAAATACATCGAAGGCACCGGCCTGGGGCTTTACATTGTAAAAGGAAAAGTAACCGCCATGGGTGGAACGGTGATGGTGGACAGCGGGGAAGATAAAACCGTTTTCACCGTAGTGCTTCCCATGCAGGAAGGAAGTACCGGCGATATTCTGCCGGAGCCGGAGGAAGATGTAACGCTGGACGGTCTTGGCAACATTCACGTACTGCTGGCGGAAGATAACGAGCTGAACGCGCAGCTGCTTTGCCGCCTGCTCAGCCACATCGGCTGCAATACCATATGGGTGAAGAACGGGCAGGACCTGATCGTACAGGTGGAAAAGCACATCCCGGACATCATTATTATGGACTACCATATGGAGGTCATGGACGGCGAGGAAACCTTGCTGTACCTGAAACGTACGCCGGAGCTGAAAGATATTCCAGTAATTATCTCAACCGGTGATGCCTATGCGGAAACGCGGGACGCCTTTATCAAGGCAGGAGCTGATGCTTTTATTGAAAAACCAATCAATTACAGTTCGTTGATCAAGGTATTGAAAGCGCACCTGCATCATAACAGCCAGGAGTTACTGGAATAATCTTCATTACATTACGCGGTTACCGGCGTTGCCAGCTGTGTTTCTTCCCAGATGGAATCAAACCGCTTGAAACGCTTCGTGTACACCTGCCAGGTCCAGCTGGCCTGCACGCTTCTGTCCAGGTCCGCGAGGTGTATGCGCAGCTTGCTCACCATCACCGCTTCACTGGCGGGCAGTTGACGGCATTTATTTTCGATCTGCGCGGACAGCTCCATGTACTCCACCAGCAGATCCCGTACGATGCCGGCGGAATGTTGGATCACATCGGAAAGAGACATGTCCGGGTTGTTCATCGCCACAGACATCAGCAGGTTGGAATCCGAATCGTTGTCGATCACTTCTTTCTCGAACGAAAACAGGTCGTTCATCAGGCAGCCGATCAGCGCAGCGGCCCTGTGCATGCGCTTCATCCGCTGCACTACTTTTATGCGGGCCAGCCATTGCCAGTCCAGGAACACGCCGGTGCTGTATTCCACCAGCATCACGATGTGCGGCATGCCGGAAGTGTGGTTGCGCATCTCGATGTATTTATCCACCGACGGAATGAACCCGAGGCCGGCCACATTGCAGTCCTTATGCGTCACCGCAATATGATGGTTGTACAGCTTCAGGAACTGCGTGAACCATTCCGTGGTGGACGTTTCACGAATGTCTTTCAGGATCGCCGCATTGGCCAGCTCTAATGGATGGGCGTTGTCTACCGTATCGAGCGTTTCGTCTATGCAGGACATCCGGTAGATGAGGTGCCGGGCGTTCAGCTGCTGCCGGGGGCTGAGGTAGCAGAAAACGTCCCTGCCCATGGTGTCGTTCAGGTAGTAATCAATGGCATTGTTCTTTACCATGGCCGCCATTCTTTCGTAAGTGGCATTGGGAAAAACGAAGAGGACGCAGCTGATGTAATGTTTGGCATTGTCCAGCCAGATGCCGTACTGCTCCCCGAAAGCCCGGGCTTCTTTTGTTAACTGCTCGCTACCCGGATGGGGTTGATAGGTTTTACAGTGCTCTTCCAGCCGGAAGTCCGCGGAGTTGAACAGCTCCTGGAGGGAAAATGTGGTAGTCTTAACTAATTGGGAATACTCGCTTTTTACCCTTTCCAGTGTTTCCCTGGTGGTTTCTTTCACATGATGGTGTTGCATAACATTTGGTTTTAAATGAGGAAAATCAAAGGTTAACAGCTTGTTAACCAATGATAAGTTACGCATTTGGACAATGATGTTGACGACCGCCTGCGGCTGGATTGCGGGCAAATTTCAGATAGGGTTTAGTTTAATATAAAAGTAGCTGATATGCTGCCTGACGTAAAAAACGTGTTTAGTAAAAATGATCTAAACGTGTTATGCTGATGCGGAAGGGGCATAAAAAAAGCGCCCGGAGGCGCTTTATGATTTTATCTGAACGAACGTTGCCGGTTGTTGAACGGCGGTCTCCGCTGCTGCGGCGGTTTCCGTTCAATGCCCCAGATCAGGTTTTCCCGGTCGCGGATCGCATTGCGCATGTTGGTGCCGAATTTGCCCCAGGCAAAACCGGAGCGCACTGCTTTATCCCGCAGGTCCGCGATCATGTAATGGCGGGGTATCTGCCGGGCGAAGGCTTCCAGCTGCGGATCATTGGAATAGCGGGCGTCTTCGTGGGTGATGAAGCCGTTGTTCCGCTCCCAGATGTCTTCCATGGTGGAGTTATGAATAACGTCCAGCGTGGAAGCGCCGGTCCTTTTACCGAAAGCATGAATGTCCTGCAGGAACTCCGTTACATTCTCGGAATGTTTGATGATCACCTGCGGATCATTGAGCACATAGAGTACGGGCCCCCATTTGCCGCTTCTGTCCACGTCCACCACAAAATAATTGCCATAACCGTCTCCCGCCAGGCGTACCGGGAAAGGGATAAGGTTGAGCATATCAAATTCCCTCACGCCATCAAACGTAATAGCGTCAAGGCCGAAAAATAAAAATCCGCTGGTGAATTGCAACAGTTCCCGGATCTCGGCGGGGACCTGCCTGCCAGGGAGCTGGCGTGCTACGCTATCGATCTCCTCATCTGATAGTCCGGGCATCAACTCGATCGTATATTCTTCGTTCTTGTAGGTGTGATACCTTTCAGGCAGCATCGTCTTGAGCTGTTCGAGTGGTGTCATGTTACTGTTTTAAATTGAATACTATGTTTTTACCATTTCGATATGGGGTATATTATCTTCCAGG
This sequence comes from Chitinophaga cymbidii, assembly GCF_007992715.1. Taxonomy (GTDB): domain Bacteria; phylum Bacteroidota; class Bacteroidia; order Chitinophagales; family Chitinophagaceae; genus Chitinophaga; species Chitinophaga cymbidii. Next base: position 1,087,011 of record NZ_BKAU01000001.1, on the reverse strand, counting down.
TATACGTCGCTTTTTTTGATGAAACCCAGTGATTCGTAAAACTTTTGAAGGTAGAGCTGCGCGCTGATCCTGATCGGCGTATCGCCCCACTGCGCTTTCACTTCTGCGATGGACCGTTCCATCAGCTGCCTACCCAGCCCGCTTCCCCGCGCAAACGGTGCGGTGACCACCCGGCCGATGGACGCCATGTCCGACTTGACGCCCGGTGCGAACAGGCGCGTATATGCCGCCAGACCTTCCGCTGTGTACCCGGATACGTGCAGTGCCTGCTGATCGCTGTTGTCCATGTCCAGATACGGACAATGCTGCTCCACCACAAACACTTCGCTTCTCAGCCGGAGCAGCCGGTAAAGCTCGTCAAGGCTCAGTTCCCCGAATGTCTTCACTTGCCATTGGATCATACCGTTGCATAGGTACGATATTTTTGCAAACCTTTTTGCCTCTTTTTCCGCTCTCCGCACCAGTTGGCAAAATAATCAGGCCCGGAGATATGATTTCTGGTGCAGGATGCCGAAATTAGCCCCCCGGAAACCATCAGATCAAACATTCCTGAAATATGCAGCCATTTCTGACCCTTGAGCACGTGACCGTCCGCAATCTTGATAAAACCCTCTTCACCGGGCTCACCTGGGAGGTCCGCTCCGGCGAGCACTGGGCCATCGTGGGCGGCAGCGGCGCGGGGAAAACCAGCCTGCTCAATACCATCCTGGGAAAGAACAACGTGATCAACGGCCGCGTGGTACACCATTATTATGACCGCTACCGCGAAACCCATAGCATCACAGACCCCTATTTTAATTACCGCCGCCTCATAGCCTTGGTGGGGCATCACCACGATTTCCGCAACCTTTCGCATACCACCGATTTCTACTACCAGCAGCGCTTCAACAGCATGGACGCATCGGACGCACCTACTGTGGAGGCATACCTGGACGGCCAGTCCGGCGACCCCCTGCTGGAACCGCTGAACATCCGTCCGCTGCTGAAAAAAGAACTCATCAAGCTGTCCAACGGCGAAACCCGCCGCGTGATGATCGCCAAAGCCCTTCTTCAAAAACCTTCCCTGCTGTTGCTGGACAACCCTTTCATGGGGCTGGACGTGCAGTCGAGGCTGGCTTTTCACGGCATCGTGGACCACGCCATCGAGTCCGGCGCCACCATCGTGCTGGTGACCACGCCCCGCGAGATACCCGAAAGCATCACCCACGTGCTGCACCTGGAAGACGGGCGCGTTGCGGGGAGCTATACCCGCGAGGCATTCCTGGCGCAATACCGGGAGGAGGAAAGTACGTTCTCCGCGCTGGAAGTGGACCCGCAGCTGATCCGGAAGCTCACGGCGGACAGGGTGCCCGAATCCTTTGAAACGATCGTGCAGATGGAAAACATCCATGTAAAATATGGTGAGAACACGATCCTCGACGGCATCAACTGGACCATCCGCCCCAACGAAAAATGGGCCTTGCTGGGACATAACGGCTCCGGCAAATCCACGCTGCTGAGCCTGATCAATGCAGACAATCCGCAATCCTACGCCAACAGGATCACGCTGTTCGACCGCAAGCGCGGCAGCGGCGAAAGCATATGGGACATCAAGCGAAAGATCGGTTTTGTTTCCCCCGAGCTGCACCAGTATTTTTCTTCCGCCGCCACCTGCCTGCAGGTAACAGGCTCCGGCTTCTTCGATACCATCGGCTACGTGCGCGCATGTACGCCGGCGCAACTGGAGAAAGCGCGGGGATGGATGCAGGTGCTCGAGATCGCGCAATATGCGGACGCGCCTTTCAAACAGGTGCCCGCCAGCGTGCAACGGCTGGTGCTCCTCGCGCGTGCGCTGGTGAAGAATCCGCCGCTGCTCATCTTCGATGAGCCCTGCCAGGGCCTCGACGCACATCAGAAAAATCATTTTTCACAGGTCATAGAAACCCTGTGCAAACATATCCCCGTAACCCTCATCTACGTAACGCATTACGTGGAAGAGCTGCCCGAATGCGTCAACAACTTTTTGCGCATCAGCAATGGCAAAATGATATAACTTTAATACATCCTTACTAAAAACCTCATTATGCACCTGAACAAACGGTACCTGATCCTGACCTACCTGTTGTTAAGCCTCGGGCTGACTGCCATCATCGTAGCATGCAGCACTAAAGCAAAAGAGATGAACCCGGCTTTTGCAAAGTACATAGAAGCCTATACGTCCGGGATCATATCAAAGCAAAGCGCCATCCGCGTACAGCTTGCGGGAGATGTAAACGTAACGCATACACAGAATGAACCGCTGGAAGAAGGTATCTTTTCCTTCTCGCCTTCCATTAAAGGGAAAGCCTACTGGCTGGATGCCACCACCGTGGAGTTCCGGCCGGACCAGAATCTGGAACCCGGTAAAAAATATGAAGCCGTTTTTCGTCTTGGTAAAGTGATGGACGTTCCGGCCGATCTGAAAAAATTCGAATTTGATTTCCAGGTGATCGAGCCGTCGTTCGATGTGGAGCTGATGGGCCTCCGGTCCGCTGGCGCCAGCGGGGACCGCATGACCTTCACCGGCATGGTGTTCACCGCGGATGCGGAAGACGTGCAGGCCGTGGAAAAGATCATCACCACAAAATATCCCGGCGCCAAAACAAATATCACCTGGCAGCATGATGTAGCCAACCGCAGCTACCGGTTCACCATCGGCAACATCGCCCGTGCGCAGAAAGCGCAGCAGCTGGAAATCGCCTGGAACGGGCAGTCCATCGGCGCGGATAAGAAAGATGCGAAAGCGGTGGAAGTGCCGGCCATCGGCGATTTCAAGGTGCTGGACATCAAGCCGGTGTATGATCCCGAAGAATGCGTGCTGGTGCAGTTCTCCGACCCCATCAACGCCAGCCAGAACCTGGACGGCCTGATCGGTATCAGCGGTGTGAGCGAGCTGCGCTACACGGTAGACGGCAGCGAAGTGCGTGTGTATGCGCCGGACAGGCTGGAAGGCAATTATTCCATCGTGGTGAACGAAGGCGTTCTCAATGCATTCGATGAAAGGCTCGGCAAAACATTTTCCGCCAGCGTCAATTTCGAAAACCGCCTGCCCTCCGTCAGCATTCCCGGCAAAGGCGTGATCATGCCGCAAAGCGGCAAGCTGGCGATGCCGTTTGAAGCGGTGGGGTTGAAAGCGGTGGACGTAATGGTGATGCGGATCTACGAGAATAACATCCCCCAATATCTGCAACGCAATAACCTTAATGGCGATGAAGAGCTCCGGCGTGTAGCCAGGCCCGTTGTTCAGAAAACGATCCGGCTGGATGCGGACAAGTCGCTGAACCTGCACAAACGCACAAGGTTCAGCCTCGACCTGGAAAATCTCGTCAAAACCGAGCCCGGCGCCATTTATCGCGTAACCATCGGTTTCCGGAAAGACTATGCGGTGTACGCCTGCAAAGGAACAGATGATAAAGAAGAGGAGGAGGAAAATAGCGATGAGGACGGTTATTATTACGGAGAAAAAATTGATGAGGATGATGCTTTCTGGCGGCGGTACGACAGCTACTATCCTTACGGCTACAGCTGGTCAGACCGCGATGATCCCTGCACCAATTCCTACTATAACAAACAAAGATGGGCGTCCCGCAATATCATTTCCTCCAACATCGGGCTGATCGCCAAACGGGGAAATGACAACAGTATGCTGGTAGCGGTAACGGATATACGCGATGCGAAACCTTTGTCCGGCGTGGAATTGCAGCTGCTCGACTATCAGCAGCAAGTAATATTCAGCACCAAAAGCGATGGCGACGGCTTCGCCCGTTTCGAGCTGAAACGCAAGCCCTACCTGCTGATCGCGAAGCGTGAAAATGAAAGAGGATATTTAAAGCTGGATGACGGAAGCTCGCTGCCTCTGAGCCGCTTTGACGTAAAAGGAGAAGAAGTGCAGGAAGGGATGAAAGGATTTTTGTACGGAGAGCGCGGTGTATGGCGCCCTGGCGATTCCCTGTATCTCACTTTCCTCCTGGAAGATAAAGACAGCAAGCTGCCGCCGAACCACCCGCTTACGCTTGAATTGTACAATCCGAAAGGCCAGCTTTACAAACGCATCCATCAGCATGAATCACTGAACGGATTCTATAATTTCCATACGGTCACCGAAGCGGAAGCGCCCACCGGCAGCTGGCTGGCAAAGGTGAAAGCAGGCGGTGCCGTGTTTACGAAGAACCTCCGCATTGAAACGGTGAAACCCAACCGGCTGAAAGTAAAGCTGGATTTCGGCAACCAGCAGGCATTGATAAAAGATGAAAATCCACGCGGCACCCTGTCCGCCGCCTGGCTCTTCGGCGCCCCGGCGCAAAGTCTCAAAGCGAAAGTAGATGTATCCCTGCGCTCGCAGGCCACCGCTTTCCCGAAATTCGACGGGTATCATTTTGATGACCCCACCACGCGGTTCAGCACGGAGAACAAAACCATTTTCGACGGACCGCTGAATGAAAGCGGCGCGGCGCCGGTGACGGCGAGCATCCCGGTAGGTGAACGCGCGCCGGGCGTACTGCGGGCCAACTTTGAAGTGAAAGTATTTGAGCCGGGTGGCGATTTCAGCATCGATCATTTTTCCATGCCTTACCATGTGTTCGATTCCTATGTGGGGGTCAGCGCACCGGAAGGCGACCGCCTCACCGGCATGCTGGTAACGGACAAAGTGCACCAGGTGAGCATTGTGAACGTGGATGCGAACGGCAAGCTGAAAGGCGGCACCCGCGATGTGGAAGTGGAATTGTACAAAGTACGCTGGCGCTGGTGGTGGGATGAAAATGAAAATGACCTCAGCAATTTTACGCAGGACAATTATAACCAGCTGCTTGAAAGGAAAACCGTCACCCTGCGCGGCGGCAAAGGCATGTACCCGCTGATGATCCGGCAGCCGGAGTGGGGCCGCTACCTGGTGCGGGTAAAAGATCCGGAGAGCGGTCACGTAACGGGGCAGTCCGTGTACATCGACTGGCCCACTTTCGCGGAGCGCCTGCAAAAGGAGAATCCCGCGGAAGCCGCCATGCTCGTATTTACGTCCAACAAGGAGAAATATAATGTAGGAGAAGAAATAACCCTGACCATCCCCAGCAGCGAAGGCGGCCGCGGGCTGATCAGCATCGAGTCCGGCAGCAAGGTGCTGAAAACGGACTGGATCAAAACGGAGAAGGGGCAGACCGTGTACCGCTTCAAAGCGGACAAGAGCATGGCGCCGAATATATACGTGAACGTTAGCCTGCTGCAACCGCATGCACAAACAGCGAACGACCTTCCCATCCGCATGTACGGCACTATTCCCGTGCTGGTGGAAGATCCGAATACCATTCTCAAACCCGTTGTGAGCCTGCCCGCCACGCTGCGCCCGGAAACAGAAACGGCCATCACCGTGTCCGAAACCAACGGCAAAGCCATGACCTATACGATCGCGGTGGTGGACGAAGGTTTGCTGGACCTCACGCGCTTCAAAACGCCCGACGCGCATAGTGTTTTCTATGCGCGGGAAGCACTCGGCGTGAAAACCTGGGACCTGTTCGATTATGTGTTGGGCGCCTGGGGTGCTGATTTGGAGCGTATCCTGAGCATCGGTGGTGACGAGGGGCTGGACAAAAACGCCAGCGCTGCCAAAGCCAACCGCTTCAAACCGGTGGTGAAATTCATGGGGCCGTTCGCGTTGCGGAAGGGAGAAAAGAAAACGCATAAATTCAAATTGCCGCCTTACATCGGTTCCGTGAAGGCGATGGTAGTAGCAGGCCAGGAGGGCGCTTACGGTTCCGCGGAGAAGACCGCCGCCGTGAAGAAACCGCTGATGCTGCTCGCCACCGTGCCGAGAGTGCTCGGTCCCGGTGAAACCCTACAGCTGCCGGTAACCGTTTTCGGCCTGGAACCGCAGGTGCGGCAAGCCAGGGTAACGCTTTCCTCCAACGCCTTCTTTGAAGTGCTGGGCGAAAGCACGAAAGAGGTGAGCTTCCCGCAGCCCGGCGAGCAGATGGTTTATTTTGATGTGAAGATCCGGTCGCAGGTAGGCATTGGCAAGTTCAAGATCACGGCCAGCAGCGGCAAGGAAAGCGCGGAAGAAAACGTGGAGCTGGACGTGCGTAACCCGAATCCTTACCTCACGAACGTAATGGAGCAAACGCTGGAGCCCGGCGCGTCCTGGAACACGGCGTTCAATGCTGTGGGCATGCCCGGCACCAACAGCGGCGTGCTGGAAGTGTCCACCATTCCCGCCATGAACCTTGGCAAACGGCTGGAATACCTCATTCAATACCCGCACGGATGCGTGGAACAAACCACTTCTTCCGTGTTTCCCCAGCTGGCTTTGTCGCAGTTGATGGACCTTGGCGAGAAGCAAACCGCGGAGATCGACAGGAACGTGAAAGCGGGGCTGAACCGGCTCAAAGGTTTTCAGCTGACGAGCGGCGGGCTGGGATACTGGCCCGGCGCCAGTGAGGCGGACGAATGGAGCACCAACTATGTGGGCCATTTTATGCTGGAAGCGCAGGCGAAGGGGTACGCTTTGCCGGCGGGGTTCCTGGATCTCTGGAAGAAATTCCAGCGCAACAAAGCCGTAAGCTGGAGCCCCAGCAGCTATAACTATATCGGCGGCGACCTCGTACAGGCGTACCGGTTATACCTGCTGGCCATGGCCAAAACACCCGAGCTGGGCGCCATGAACCGCCTGAAAGAATTCCAGTATTTGTCCGTCGCCGCAAAATGGCGCCTGGCGGGTGCTTATAAACTGGCCGGGCAGACGGAAGCAGCCAACAGCCTTATCAAAGGATTGAGCACTAACGTGCAGCCATATACGCAACTCGGCGGAACTTTTGGCTCCGATCTGCGTGACAAGGCCATGATCCTGGAAACGCTCACCATCATGGGCCAGCGCAACACCGCCAATGAACTGCTCCGGCAGATAGCGGCGCGCCTCGGGCAGAACGACTGGTACAGCACCCAGACCACCGCATTCGCGCTGATCGCCGTAGCGAAGTTCTGCGGTGTGAACAAGGCCGGGGGAAAGATGACCTTCACCTACCGCCTGAACGGCGCGAACGGGAATGTGAGCAGCAATTCATATGTATCGCAGACGCCGGTGGCGTTCAAGGGAACAGACGGCCATGTACAGCTGCAGAACAAAGGACAGAATGTACTGTACGCCCGCCTGATCCTCAAAGGCCAGCCGGAAGCAGGCACCAATCCTTACGCGGAAAACAACCCGGACGTGCTGAACATGCAGGTGCAGTACAACAGCCGGAACGGCCAGGCGCTGGACCCGGAACAGCTGAAGCAGGGAACAGACTTCGTGGCCACTGTTACGCTGAAGAATCCCGGCAGGCGCGGCTACTACGAGCAAATGGCGCTCACGCAGGTATTCCCTTCCGGCTGGGAGATCATCAATACCCGCCTCATGGGCAACGACAGCACCATGCGTTCATCGCCCTACACTTACCGTGATATCCGCGATGACCGAGTGTACACATATTTCAATCTTGAAGAGAATAAAACAGTGACTTACCAGGTATTGCTGAATGCCGCTTACCTGGGCAGGTACTACCTTCCGGCCGTTTCCTGCGAAGCGATGTACGATAATACGATACATGCTTTTGCACCCGGCAGATGGGTGGAAGTGGTGAAGTAGCTGTAATAGCGTGTCAGGTAAAAACTAAAAACAGGGCGCCGGAGTACATGCTCCGGCGCTGTTGCGATAGCAGATTATGAAATGGATGCGCTTTAAACAATGGGCGATCAAACGAAAATGGCGGTTAGGCATCCTCGCGGTGCTGCTGATCGCTTATTATTTCATGCTGCCCCGCAAGCTCTTTCTTTCACCTACGTCTTTCGTGCTGGAAGACAGCAAAGGCGAACTGCTCGGCGCCACTATCGCATCTGACGGGCAGTGGCGCTTTCCGGCGGACAAACAGGTGCCCGAGAAGTTTGAAAAATGCATTCTGGCGTATGAGGACAAACGTTTTCATTACCACTGGGGCGTAGATCCCCTTTCACTCGGCAGAGCCATCCGGCAGAATATTTCCGGCGGCCGCGTGGTCAGCGGCGCGAGCACCATTACCATGCAGGTGGTCCGCCTCTATCGCAACAAACCACGCAACCTGTGGCAAAAGGCGATAGAAATGCTGATGGCCACCAGACTGGAATTCTCCCGTTCAAAGAAAAGTATCCTTGCTTTATACGCCGGAAATGCACCCTTCGGCGGAAACGTAGTAGGGCTGGAAGCGGCGGCCTGGCGCTACTATGGCCGGAACGCCAACCAGCTTTCATGGGCCGAAACGGCTACCCTGGCCGTATTACCGAACAGCCCCGCGCTGATCCATCCGGGCAGGAACCGTACAACGCTCATGCGTAAACGAAATGATCTGCTGAAAAAACTCTGGCAAAACGGTACGATCGACAGCGCCACCTGCGCTTTGTCATCCATCGAACCGCTGCCCGACAAACCGCATCCCTTACCCCAGCTCGCACCGCACCTGCTCGACCGTTTCCGGGCCGACTATAAAAAGCATCCAACGGAAGCGCCTACACGGCTTCGCTCTTCGCTGAACGGCGAGCTGCAGGAAAATGTGAACGACATCCTCCTGCGTCATCACCGCCAGTTCAGGGCCAACGGCATCAACAATGCCGCCGCGCTGGTGCTGGACGTGGAAACCGGCCTGGCGCTGGCATACGTTGGCAATGTGTATGATCCCGCCGATCCTGAAATGGAAAGTTATGTGGACGTGATACAGGCGCCCCGCAGTCCCGGCAGCACACTGAAACCCCTGCTGTACGCAGCCATGCTGAACGACGGCCTCCTGCTGCCGCACACGCTCGTGGCGGACGTTCCCACGCAGATGGGCGGATACGTTCCGCAAAACTTTGACCTCGGGTACGACGGCGCAGTGCCCGCCTCGCAGGCGCTGGCGCGCTCATTGAACATTCCCGCCGTGCGCATGCTGCAGCAGTACCGTTCAGAGCGCTTTTTGCTGCTGCTGCGAAAGCTGGGCATCAGCACCATGAGCAAACCCGCTTATCATTACGGTCTCTCCATGATACTCGGCGGCGGCGAAACCTCGCTGTGGGAGCTGGCCGGCGTATATGCCAGCCTCGCCCGCACCATGCTGCACCTGGAACAGTACAACGGAAAATACGATGCGGATGATTATCATGCTCCCGGTTACCGTCCCGATGTTACGCTGCCCTCGCGGCATGTGCCGTCGCAATACGGCCTGCTGGATGCAAGCGCCATCTGGTATGCCTTTCAGGCGATGGAGGAAGTGATGCGGCCCGGTGAGGAATTTGTGTGGCAGCAATTTTCATCATCGAAGCGGATCGCCTGGAAAACGGGCACCAGCTTTGGTTTCAGGGATGGATGGGCCATCGGGGTAACGCCGCAGCATGTGGTAGGCGTATGGGTGGGGAATGCGGACGGCGAAGGCCGGCCGGGATTGACGGGCATCTCCACCGCCGCTCCGGTGATGTTCGATATTTTCCGGTTGCTGCGTACCTCTGGTTCTTTTCCCGCGCCGGTTGCCAAACTGCGGAATATTGCGGTATGCCGGCAAAGCGGCTACCGCGCCGGGGAATATTGCGGAGACGCGGATATGCTGGCCGTTCCCGCCGCGGGCTTGCGCTCCGCTGTTTGTCCGTATCACCAGCTGATACACCTGGACGCCACCGGCCGCTACCGCGTTACGGCGGACTGTGAGCCGCCTCACCGCATGCAGCATAAACCCTGGTTCGTATTGCCGCCGGCGATGGAACATTATTACAAAGCTACCCACAGCTATGCCGCATTACCACCCTGGAAACCGGGATGCATCACGGAAACGGAGCAGGGGCGTTCGATGGAGCTGATCTACCCGAGGCCACAGGCACGCATATACGTACCCGTGGAGCTGGACGGATCGCGGGGGCAAACGGTGTTCAAAGCCACGCACCGGCATCCCGGCGCAAGGATCTTCTGGCACCTGGATAATGCATTTGTAGGTACAACAACGGATTTCCACCAGATGCCTTTGCGGCCGTCCGCGGGGAAGCATGTTATTACGATTGTAGATGATGATGGGGAACAGGTGCGGCAGACGTTTGAAATATTGGAGAAGGAAAAGTGACCGGATGAAATGCTGTAATTTTCATGGCCGGCCGCAACCGCCTGCTTTTTCTCCGGCGTTTTCCGGATCAATACCCGTACTTCTCTTTCCAGAGCGCCTTCAGATACCTCCGCAGCTCATCTTCCCGCGGGTTCTTCCCCGGATCATAGAGTTTAGTGCCTTTGATGGCATCGGGCAGATATTCCTGCATGGAGAAATTGTTCTCGTAACTATGCGAGTATTCATATCCTTTTCCATATCCCTGCTGCTTCATCAGCTTCGTGGGGGCGTTGCGGATATGGAGCGGTACCGGCAGGTCGCCGGTTTGCGATACCAGCCCCTGTGCCGCGCCGATAGCCATGTAGGAGGCGTTGCTTTTGGGCGAGGACGCGAGGTAAGTAGCGCATTGCGATAAAATGATACGGGCTTCGGGATGACCGATGAGGTTCACGGCCTGGAAACAGCTGGTAGCGAGCAAAAGCGCGTTGGGGTTGGCGTTGCCCACATCCTCCGATGCGAGGATCACCATCCGCCGCGCAATGAATTTCACATCTTCACCGCCTTCTATCATCCGCGCCAGCCAGTAAACGGCGGCATTCGGATCGCTGCCGCGGATGGATTTGATGAATGCCGAGATGATGTCGTAATGCTGTTCCCCGCTTTTATCGTAAATAGCCACCCGCTGCTGCGCGATCTCCATCACTTTTTCATTGGTGAAGATGATGGGGTCTTCTTCCCAAAGGGTGTCTACCACCAGCTCAAAGAGGTTCAGCAGCTTGCGGGCATCGCCGCCGGCGATATTGAAGAGCGCTTCGGTTTCCTTCAGCTCGATCTTTTTGGAGGCCAGCCACTCATCTTTCTGCATGGCCTGATCCAGCAGCTGCCGGAGCTGCGCTTCGCCGAGCGGTTTGAGCACATATACCTGGCAGCGGGAGAGCAAGGCCGCATTCACTTCAAAGGAAGGATTTTCCGTGGTAGCGCCGATCAGCGTGATGATGCCCTTTTCCACGGCGCCCAGCAGCGCATCCTGCTGCGATTTGTTGAACCGGTGTATCTCATCGATGAACAACACGGCATGGCGCTGTTTGGCCAGGTCGATCACCTCGCGGATGTCTTTCACGCCGGAAGAAATGGCGCTGAGGGTGTAGAACGGCACCTGCAGGGAATTGGCGATGATATTGGCGATGGTGGTCTTGCCCACGCCCGGCGGCCCCCAGAGGATCATGGAAGGTACTTTGCCCTGCTGTATTGCTTTTTGCAGGATGCTGCCCTGGCCGGTGAGGTGTTCCTGTCCCACCAGGTCGTTCAGGGAAGCGGGTCTCAATCTTTCCGCCAATGGTGCGCGCATGATGCTATACCGGGTTTAAATATCAAGGAATGAATCGTTCTCCTCCTGCCGTTCTTTCTTCCACTTATTGAGGAAGACGCTGGACAGGACGCAGTTGGCGGCGATGGCCAGGCCGTGGATGCCAAAGAGTACGAGCACGGTTTTACGGATCGTATCCAGCATTTCAGCGGTCACCTCTTCCTGCTTCATCTGCCCGCCCATCGTCATTTTCGCAAATTCGCCGGAAGACAGTCTTGCCATTTCGATGACCGTGCTGAACACGAACATGCTGTAAATGAAGCTCAGCACACTGACAATGATCAGCAGCGGGGGGAAATTCCTTTTCAGCGGCACGGAAGGCTCCATAGTGCTGCGTTGCAGCTGCAGGCAAAGGATGTTATGGTACAGCACAACACCGGATATCATCAGCGAGATCACCACAGAGGTCATGGAAGGCGCCACCAGCATGGCCATCAGCATCAGCAACATAAAAAGCCCGACCACGAAAATATTGCCATACGTAAGGAAACGGAACAGGCCAAAAGAAAAGGACATAAGCAAAAACGTTTACCCTGCAAACCTACGAATTATATGGGGGAAGAAGTAGCCGGGAGGCACAAACCATTGGCAATACAGCTGGCGGCGCCTGGCATTCCGGTGAAGAGAAATACGGCCGCTGAAGGGAGTGACACAACGGCGGCCGGGCCAGCGATCCTGCCGTTTATCCAATCAATATGCTCATAAATGCGCAATCTTCAATAAATTTATCGGACTAAACCTGATAGATATGCATCAAAACAAACCTGCCGGCAGGCATATGCTGGCCGCACTGGCGCTCGCTGCCTGTGCCGCCTGTAATACGGCCAGTCCGGACAAGACAGCCAAAATCCCGGCCTTTGACACTACTTCCATTGACAAGTCCATCAGTCCCTGCGAGGATTTCGACGGCTTTGCCAATGCGAACTGGAAGAAGGCCAATCCTATTCCCGGCACAGACAGCCGCTGGGGCGCGTTTAACATACTGGACAAGGAAAACAAGGAAGTACGCCTCAAAGGCATCATCCTGGAGATCGCCAAACGCACCGGCCTGTCCAAAGGCTCCGAAGAACAGCAGATTGCAGACTATTACACCGCTTTCCTGGACACAACAACCATTGAAAAGCGTGGCCTGGAGCCGCTGAAGCCTTACCTGGACAAGATCAACGGCGTTACCACCCTGGAAGACTGGGCGAAGGTCTGCGGCGAGCTGCAGCAGATCGGCGTGAGCACCTGGGCGGGCTTTGGCGTGGAAGCCGATGCGCGCAACAGCAAAATGAACGCCGTGTACGGCGGGCAGGACGGGCTGAGCCTCGGTGAGCGCAGCTACTATGAAAGGACCGATTCCAGCACCGAAAATGTGCGGAAGGAGTTCCAGGGGCATGTGGACAAAATGTTCTCCATGGCGGGTTTCACAGACGCCAACCCCGGCGCCACCATCCTCGCTTTTGAAACAGCGCTGGCGAAACTGCAGCTCACCAACGTGGAGCTGCGCGACCCGGTGAAGACCTATAACAAGATCGCTTTCAGCGAGCTGTCCACCCTCGCGCCGGCCTTCGACTGGAAAGCTTTCGCGGATGAGCAGGATGTTAAAACAGACACCCTCATCCTCCAGAACAAGAATTATATCTCCAAAGGCGGGCAATTGCTGAAAGCCACGCCCATCGAAACGTTAAAGACATATACCCGCTTCCAGCTGCTGAGCCGCTTTGCCGGCTACCTGCCGAAGCAGTTCGACGACGAGGACTTCCGCTTCTTCGGTACGGTGATGACCGGCCGCAAGGCGCAGCGCCCCCGCGTGGAACGCGCTATCCGCTCCACCGACGGTATGCTCGGCATGCCGCTGGGCAAGCTGTTCGCGAAGCAATATTTCCCGGAATCCAGCAAGGAGAAAGTATCCCAGATGATCGAGAACGTGCGCGCCGTATACGGGGAGCGCATCGACAAACTTACTTGGATGAGCGATTCCACCAAGAAAATGGCCCACAAGAAGCTGCAGGCCTTCACCTACAAGATCGGCTACCCGGATAAATGGAAGGATTATTCCAGCATCGACGTGGAGAAGGACAAACTGTTCGAAAGCGTAGTCAGCGCTGCGTTGTTCCGCCACAAGGAGGCCATCAAAAAGATCGGCAAGGAAGTGGACAAATCAGAATGGCTGATGACGCCGCAGACGGTGAACGCTTACTACAACCCGCTGAACAACGAAGTGGTGTTCCCCGCGGGCATCCTGCAGCCGCCGTTCTTCAATCCTGATGCGGACGATGCCATCAACTACGGCGGTATCATAGCAGTGATCGGCCACGAATTCACGCATGGCTTCGATGACCAGGGCTCACAGTTCGATGCCGAAGGCAACCTGAAGAACTGGTGGACCGATCAGGACCGCCAGAACTTCGACACCCTGGCTAGAAAATATATCACCTACTTCAGCGGGCTGGAGGCGATGCCGGGCTTCTCCATCAACGGCGCGCTCACCATCGGTGAGAACATCGCCGACCTCGGCGGCCTGACGCTGGCTTATTATGCCCTGAAAAAATCCCTGGAAGGCAAGGAAGAGCCTGCCCTGATCGACGGGTATAACTGGAAGCAACGGTTCTTCCTCGGCTGGGCGCAGGTTTGGCATGCCAATATCACCGAAGCCGGGCTGCGCAACCAGATCCAGACAGACCCGCATTCCCCCGCGCGCTACCGGATCAACGGCCCGCTGCCGCACATGGCCGAGTTCGCGGAAGCCTGGAGCTGCGGCGAAGGATCGAAGATGGTACTGCCCGCCGCGAGCCGCGTGGTGATCTGGTAAAATGAATTTTGCGTATTTCTACTCATTGAAATTCAGTAGTAATACGCTTTACAAATATTGATGGGTGTTAGATCTTTGGGCTGTCATCACAAACGGCCTGTCCATCATTCTAACCCCAAATGGCAATCGCCGGTGCAGCTGCTTATTTTGCTGCACCGGTTTCTTTTTTACCGCTCATTATCAGCCGGAAAGCTCTTTTTAAAATGTTTCCGGCACTTTTGGAAAGTTGCAAATAATTCCTATTTTTGCAGCCCTGCAAAGCGTAGGTGAGGTGCCTGAGAGGCCGAAAGGAGCAGTTTGCTAAACTGTCGTACGGGTAACACTGTACCGCGGGTTCGAATCCCGCCCTCACCGCTTAAAAAGGTACGGGATGTAGCGTAGTCCGGTCATCGCGCCTGGTTTGGGACCAGGAGGTCGCAAGTTCGAATCTTGCCATCCCGACAAGCTTTAAAAATGCTCCGAGATACTTGCCAGTCAAGATTCCCGGAGCTTTTTTATTTTCCACTTCCGCGGGGGCGTTCTTCAATCCCGATCTTAGTTTTTGGAATAATGCCACGGGCCAGCTGTACGGCATCCGCTCCATTCCTTCCAACGTGCTCGTAGGGCCGGATGGTGTTATCGTAGCCAAGAACCTCCGCGGCGAGAAGCTGTTCAGCAAACTGGAAGAACTGTTAGGCCCTGCCTCCGCCGGAGAATAAATCAGGATACTCTCCTGAAAGCGCCATCTAGTTTGATCGCTTCCTTCAAAAGCTTTTTTATAGGTCTTTCATCGATCTCCTCCGGGGTATGATAGATCTTATAGAAAATTTGTTTGTTCGTGCCGTGCGACAGAAAGCCATCGCGATCATTTAGTTTGTTCCCATACCAGAAACCTAAAAGAACGCCTTCTTTGATACCTCCCCGAGGAACAGTTGACGGCCATATGATACAGATGCCTTTATGCCCATAGAAGAAGGGTACATTGTATGATATTTTCTCTTTGCAATACTCCGGCAGCGCTTCAATGACTATCTGCCGCAGCACATCTACAATGATCCTTTCGTCTTCAGGAAGAATGGAAAACAGTTCAACCAGGTTGCGGATTTTCATCGGAGTGGTCATTTTTGGCGGGGCTCATAATAAAGCGCTATAACACCGGATGCGAAGGTTTTTGTTTTTATCAGTTTAAGCATTATTCTATCGCTGATATTTTCGAAGAGCTGCAATCCCTTTCCTGCTATAACCGGGTGAACGCAGAGCTGGAATTCATCGATCAAACCAAGGTTCAATAAGGTTATGATCAGGCTCCGGCTGCCTATTAGAATGTCTTTGCCTGCTTGTTGTTTCAGCGCTAGGACTTCTTCCTGAATATCCTTCTTTGCCAGCGTTGCGCTTTCCCATTCAACATTTTTCAGCGTACGGGAGAAAACAACTTTGGGAATGTTGTCTATTGCTATGGCAAATTCATCGTTTGATTTGTTGCCGGTCGGGTTTTGGGCCACAGCCGGCCAATAGCTTTCCATGAGCTGGTATGTTTTTCTTCCATATAAAATGATGCCTGAATTACGCAGCAGATCGGTGTAATGCTGATGTAGTTCATCATCCGCTATGCCCGCTGTGTGGTCGCAATTTCCATCAAGCGTCATATTGATGCCTGCAATTATTTTTCTCATGACTGATTGAGTTTAAATGTTAGAACTGCAATTCCGCACGCATAAGGCGTTGCATTTATCAGGGACAGTTTTTGCCGGTGTTCAAGCAAATCAAAAATCCTCAGACCTTTGTTGATCATCACCGGGTTGACAAAAAAGTTGAACTCGTCAATCAATCCTTCTTTGATGAGCGAGGAAACGAATCCCGCACCGCCATACACGATCATGTCTTTACCTTCTTTGCTTTTGAGGTTTTGAATGGCAGTTGCAAGGTCGCCGTTTTCCACAACAGCATTTTTTCCATCAATTGATGCCATTGTTTTGCTGAAAACAATTTTTGACATGCTGACCATCCGGTTCGCGTATGCAAACTTTTCATCCAATGTCTTGTCGCCATTTTGAGCTTGCAGATCGTTCACCGTTTCTTCGAAATGTGGAATAAAAACAGTTGCCATTTTTCTGCCGAGGAGAATGATGTCGCAGCTATCGCGCAGGTTATCCGCGAACGCTTTTAACTGGTCGTCATAGTTCCATGTCCGCCAGTCGAGGTCACCCTCCGGGCCTCCGACATATCCGTCAACAGATATTTGCATTAGTAGTTTCAGGCTTCCCATTTTATGATGCTGTTTCATAAAAGTAATGATAGGTTTTCACAACCATAGCGGTTGAATATGACATTGTGAGGGGTCTTTTACGACAAATTGGCTAATTATGCAAAAAGCCGGTAAAACATACGCTTTACCGGCCTTTGTTATTTCACAGGTATGACGGGATGTTATTTGTAATTAAGGATGTTCACCGCTATTTCATAAAAATCTTCTCCCTTCCTGATGAAGACCGGCGTTTCCCCCCAGGCTTTTATAGTGTTCAGGTACACGGAAAAGATATGCTTTTCCGGCGCAGGGGAAAGATATACCGGCATGAACCCGTAGTTGGAGTAAGGCGTGCCGCCATGGTTGAGCAGCGGTGCGCCGGTTTCGCTGTCCATAAATTCGAATACGTACGCGTAGTCGCTGATCCCGTCAGGAACGCCATCCGGGAGAATGTGGTAATCTCCTTCATCTACGGAATTTCCGATATCACGTATCATACCCACTTCGTGCCTGATCTCATTAAAGTCCTGGTCGTAATACATAATATACATTTTTACATCTACCTTGTTGAAAGGGATCAGGTCCTGCGCGTAATTGGAGACTTTCAGCTTTATATGCCCCGGCGGCGGGGCGGTTTCGTTATCCAGGGCCCTGGGGTCGATAAAGCTGACGGGCGATGCAAGCGTAGGTTGAAACAGGATG
Source organism: Chitinophaga cymbidii (assembly GCF_007992715.1). GTDB lineage: Bacteria > Bacteroidota > Bacteroidia > Chitinophagales > Chitinophagaceae > Chitinophaga > Chitinophaga cymbidii. Next base: position 1,069,846 of record NZ_BKAU01000001.1, on the reverse strand, counting down.
TATTCATCAGCTGTTCCGGATTTTACGTCAATCGTCTTCTCGGCCACGGTTTCCCCCGTCCGGATATCATAAAACTCAAACTTTCCTTCTCCTTCCACTACCTTGATTTTTTTTTGACTGAGGTCCCACTTGATAGGATACCCGTTATACTTTGCGGCGATGAAGATGCCCTGTCCGCTATTGGCCAGTGCAACCCGGCTTGCATCAAAAGATACATCTACAAAATCTGTCCAGGTTTCCACCGGTTCCGCTTTCTGACATGCGCCCAGTGCAGCTGCCAGCAGCAGGGAACGGAAAGTATTTTTTATGTTGTTGTACATAGATCGGAATTTTAACAATGACTAAAACTTGTAAGTAGCAGAGATGCTGAAGCGGAGCCCTTCCTGCCTGCGATACATGATCAGGTCGCCATCTTCTTTTTTATAACCGTTATTGCCTTTTACCAGGTTGTACTTGGGTTGACCGCTGTTGTCGTTCACATACTCGTATGCTTTTGCGTTCACATAGTAGCGGGTCCATTCATTCAACAGGTTGGCCGCATTGATCTTGACTTCCAGCTTTTTCTTCAGGAACCTTCCATACAACTGGAAATCCAGCAGCCTGGGGGCCAGTTCAAATTCAATGGCGTTCGGGTCTTTCATGATCAGATTGGAGCGGTATCCCCGATGATTGTAACTCGCCGTTGCGCCAAAATACTCTCCCCAATACCCGATGCCAATGTTCAGCAGCCAGGGCGATTGTCCGATCAGCGGACGGTCCATGCCCGGAACCCGTTCTTTGTATCTTTCAATGACACCATTCACCGTTCTGAACTCCCAGGGCCCTTCATAATCGACCTGCGATTTCAGCAGCGTTCCATTCGCATAGATGAACAGGTCTGCCAGCCATGACCTGTCGGCAATGAAGGAAAGGTTCTTGCGCAGCTCCATTTCGAGGCCGTAGTTCCTGGCAGCAGCCATGTTGGCATAAACGTAGTAGTTGCCATCCTGAAAGGAAGGATTATTGACCAGTTCGATCGGTTTATCAAGATACTTGTAGTACCCGGTCAGCGAAATGATCTCGCCGGGACTGGGGTACCATTCCAGGCGGAGGTCCACGTTATCTACCATGGAAGACACTACATCCTGCCCGGATACGTTGGCATCCAGCTCGTAATCATAAAAACCGAAGAAAGAGGTTTCCCGGAAATCCGGCCGTATAGCGGTTTTGGAATAGCTGGCCCGGAGATTCAATGTATTGGTAAAGCTGTAGGTCGCGTTGATGGACGGCAGTAATTGCCAGTCCTGCTCTCTGGTTTCTTCCTGGAAATCCAGGTAATCAGGGATGTCGTTGCCATACCGGCGCTTCAACAATTCAGCCTGCCGGTTGCTGAGGTCATAATATTCCAGTCTTGCGCCATACACCAGCCTCAGTTTATTAAACAGTTTTTGATCGGCCATCAGGTATATGGAGTGATTGTTCATGCTGCCGTTGAAGGCCCTTCCACCGATATTCTCCGCATAGTAGTAAGCCTGGTTGGTACCCGCTCCCACATTGGCGGGGTCCATCAGCACCTCATAAGGCATCTGGATATTTTCCAGGATCTCGCCGGCTTTTGCGGATCTTGTCATCGGCAGCATCCGGAATACATCAAGTTCGCGCTTTTTCGTCCAGCCCTGGTAACCGAGCTTGACAACCGTTGTCAGTGCAGTTCCCATGCCGAATGGTCTCGAAAAATTAGCCGCCCAGTTATAATCCTGTTCATTGATGCCGGTCCACATCCTGGAGTCCAGCGCCACGGTATTGTTGGACCATCCGGAATGGGTCAGCAAATTGGGGCTTTGGAAATAATATTCATTGCCAACCTGGGCGGTAAGCCGGTATTGCAGCTTTCTTTCGTCCAGTATCTCCTGCCTGATCTTGTTATAAGCCAAAAGGCCATCGAACCGGATGCCTCCGGGCAGTTGGTATTCACCGGTGAGTTGGTGTTGCTGGAGAGACATGGCTTCCGGCAACTGGTACAATTCTTTCCGCATCGGGTTCGTTTCGTCCCTGTAATCAAGGCGTACGGACTCATTGTAATTATCACTATAGGTACGGGCGTACATATTTTTCAGCGCCACCTTGAAGTTTTTCCCCTGAAGCCCCAGGTTGCCCACTAACCCGCTGCTGCTGTTGAAGCGGTAAGAGGTCCCTGCTCCGTTCTGTCCGTATTTTGTACTGTCTATATAGCTTTTTGTAAATTCCTGTCCACGCACATTATTGAAATGAACGATGTTCTGCTCGTTGCGCAGGTTGGCGCTGGCGGAAAAGCCGAACTTCATGTCATTCTTCAGGTTGTACACGCGGCCCAATGCCACGCGGTAGTTCTGGTTGGGCGCTCCGGTATATTTTACTGTTTTCAGGGCGGCGTTATCCAGCTTCCGGGACTGTGCGATCGCATCGAGATCATTATATTTCAGATCCGGGCGTTCGTGGTTCAGGCTCCAGTCGTCCAGCACCGGATCGTTGCTGGTGCCGGGAGGGGCGTCCAGTTGAATGGCATCATTGTTCCAGTACCAGGGCAATAAGCCTTCGGGTTTCCTGGCGGATTTGTCGAAGAAGCCAAAGTACTCGCTGTTGTGGCGTTCACCAAGCCGGTAAAAATCCTTACCGGTGGTCTGGCTGTTGCCGCCGGTGCCGATGGTGATGGTGGTGAAATTCTGTGTGGGGATGTCCAGCGTATTGATGGACACCTGGCCGCCGGAGAATTCGGAACTCATATCCGGTGTGGCGGTTTTATTCACCACTACGTTGCTCACCATTTCCACGGGGATGATGTCGAAAGAAAAATTCCTTTTATTCATGGAAGTGCTGGGGATCACCACGCCATCCAGCATGGCCTGGTTGTAGCGGTCAGACATACCGCGTACGATCACGGTTTTGTTATCCACCGTTGTCAAACCTGAAACCCTTCTAAGCGCCTGCCCCATGTCGTTGTCCGGCGTGCGTGCGATCTGCTCGGCGCTGATGCCGTCCGTTACCGTGGCGGCGTTCTTCTGCCGGGTATAGTGCCCTTCCACAGAGGCTCTGTTGTAGGTGGACGATATCACTACCGTGCCCAGCGTTTTGGTGGATTGCGGCAATACGATGTCCAGCGCGGTTGCCTTGCCTTCCTTCACTTGTATGCCGGTAATGCGTTTCGACTGGTAACCGGTGTAACTGACTTCAATGGTATAGGTGCCCGGCGGCAGGTTGAGCTTGTAAAGGCCCTCCGCATTACTTAACACCGCTTTGCCGCTTTGTAAAATTTTGACGGTGGCGAAAGGTAATGCTGTGCCTTTACCATCGATGATCTTACCGGCGATGCTGCCCGGTTCAGTGTGCGCGGCCGCACCGGAAGCAGCGCCGGGCCTGGCGATCACTACCACAGATGTTCCCGCCTGCTTCCAGCTGAAGGAAGTATGGGCCAGCGTTTGCTGCATGACTTCTTTCAGTTCGGCATTGCTGAATTTCGCCGCCGGCAACCGCATGGCGCCGATTTCCTTTTCATCAAAAGCGATGGTAACGCCGGATTGCTGCTGCAGCGCTTTTAATCGCTGGATCAGGGAAGCCGCGGGGAAATCCGCCGAGATCCGTTTGTTTAACACCCCTTGTGCGTAGCTTCCGATGCAGGAAAGCAGCAGCACCATTGCCAGCAGCACAGACTTGCCGCCGGCGCACCGTTTCCCGGTACTACACTGTACAGTTTTTTTCATACTTTTATACTGTTTGAATAGAACAATTGCCATCTCCCAATGGCGATCCTGCTGTCCCGCTCCAACGGGACAGTTTTTTAGTGAATAATAAGCGTATCTCTTTCGATGGAATAGCGGGTGTTGTATAAAGCGCACAGGGTTTCGAGCACGCTTTCCAGCGAGGCGCCCGCCTGAAAGCTGGCTGAAAAGGCAGTATGCCTGATGCGTTCGTTTTTGCTGTTCAATACGGCGCCGTACCTCAACCTTATCCGCAGGGCCAGCTCGTTAAAGTCCGCTCTGTCCAGCACAAAGCGGCCATCCCGCCAGCCATTCTGTCCTGACGATTCTCTGTGAACAATAGAAAACTCGCCGGTAGCCGGGTGGTAGTCGAGTTGCATGTTTCGCGTAAGGGTGTCCAGCACATTTGTATTGTATCCCACCTGTACCCGGCCTTCTGTTACGGCCACCTGCAGCTTTGAAAGCTCCCGGTATGCCCGGATATTGAATGCGGTGCCCAGCACCCGGGTTTGCAGGGAATCCACATGCACGATAAAAGGTTTGCTGAGGTCTTTTGCCACTTCGAAGTAGGCTTCGCCTTCGGTGAGCCATACTTCGCGGGTGGTATCGTTGTTGGAGGTGTTCCTTACCTGCAGGGAGGAGCCGTTGTTCAGCCATATTTCCGTTCCGTCCGGCAGCGTGATATGCTTTTGTGTGCCCGGCCCGGCCAGGAATGTGGTGAATGTGGGCTGCGCGGTATGCTGGCGGGAAGGCTTTGAGAAGTATTGCACCATTCCCCATATGCCCAGGCCGGTGATCGCGGCTGTGGCTGCGTACCGGGCAATCGGGCGCATCCGGCGGATGCGGGTAGTCCGGGTGGTGGAGGTTTCCAGCCCGAGATTGGCCGTGACCTGCTGCCAGGTGCTTTCCTTTAGCTGCCGGGTATGTTCTTCGTTCATCCAGTCGGGGCGCTGCATATCGCCGGTAGCGTCATACCAGCGGTCTACCAGTTCCTTTTCCTGCCGGCCGGAAGTATTTTGCTGATAGCGCCTGAATATTTGCTGAAAGAAATTCATAATAGTACGTGTTCAGTACTATTACTGCCGAAAGAGAGATTTTATACTTCTGACGGGTGTTACCAAATTGTAAACAATCATTACAGGCCGAGGAAAACGATCGTAGCGGCGATGAAAGCGGATGGCGCCTGCGAGGGCTGGTCGCTGTAAAACCGTTCTACGCAAACCTTCAGTCTTTTAACAGCCTGCGACAGCAGGTTACGGACGGTTTGCTCAGATAAGGATAAAAGGAGCGCTATTTCAGCCACGGAATTTCCTTCTTCGCGGCTGAGCCGTATCACTTTCTGCATGTTGGCGGCCATTGCGGAGATTTCGAGATCGATGTGCGCCTGCAGTTCTTTTGATATCAACCCCTCCAGGATGCGCTGCTCCTGCAAGGCCAGCAGCTGACCAAAGGCATGATAGCAAACCTCCTGTTTTCGTGTATTCGCGAGCGTATCTATGACGCGGTATTTCAGCAAGGTAAACAGGTAGGGCGCCAGCGACCCGTTTTGAGTGGTAAGGGCGTGCCGCTTTATCCAGATGCTTTCCATGATATCCTGCACAATATCCTGTGTGACCATAATATTGCCCAGCCGCTTTCCCGCGCTGACGTACAGCTGCTCCCAGTAGCGGTCATATATTGCCGCAAAGGCGCTTTCATGGCCTGATTGCATCAGTCCGACCAGTTCAGCATCGGTGAAGGAAGAAAAGGTATCAGGTGGATGCATTGTGGTGCGAAGGTAGTTTTGGCAGGTTAACTTAAAGTTAAGGAGCCTGTTCATAGACTTTCGAAATTTTCCAAACCCCATTCGACCGGCATTGACCGTTATTCAATACCGGATAGCCGGCCGTTGAACATTTTCTATGCTCCGGTTTGCCGGCCTTCGACAGCCGGTAATTGCTTCGCGAACCTTCTTTCAGGAAGTAATGTTATATTTATTATTCATCTAAATACATTTTTATGGCAAGACAAACTTCTTTGTTCACCTTTACGGGGAAAGCCGGCAATATGATCGGCTATTACCGTGACGGTAAACACTACTTCCGCAGCATGCCGGAAACCGTCCGGCAGACTGCGGCTACCAGGCGGGCTGCCCTGGGCTTTGGCGCAGCCAGCAGAAAAGGGCGCCTTATTCGCAGTGCATTCGCAAGCGAACTGGATGTTCGTTTCGATGGCAGCCGCGTCAACCGGTTAAACAAAGTTCTTATCGAAGCCGGCAGGAATAATAACGCCCCTTTGGCAGGTTTCCGGTTCAATCAGCATACGGGAACAGACCGGTTTTTCACGGAAGCGCCCACGCTTTCCCGGAACGGCATATTCCACATTCCCCCGCAAACATTGCCACAGCTCAAAGGCGTCACCAGGCTGGAAGTAAAAGTGATCGCCGCCCGCATCAACTTCGCGGAACGCCGGGTGGTGGGCACCGAAACCGCCCTGATTATGCTGGACCCGCGGGAGGCATTTGCAGGCGCGGCGCTGGACGTGGATGTATCGGGTAAGGGAACACTGATAGTGACCATGCAGGTAAGAGGCATGTACGGCGCGCAACCTTCCGGTAACAGGAAGTACCTGGCCGCTGATATCATCGCTGTGATGGAACCCAAAACAGGGGAAATATTTCACAAGGCGGCACATCCGCAGGAGCTGGTATTGCGGCAACGGCTTCAGTCACTGTTTCCAGCTCCAGCTGTGGTGCAGCGGGAATAGGCCATCTCCGCCAGAAAGCTGTATTCAGATGAGTTAATATATCTATTGAAAGCCACATTCTCCTTACATTATATTTTCATTTTCTGCTGCAAGTCTTCGCTGCGGAAGGCTTTCTATTGTCTTAATATTCCTTCGCCCCATTATTCCCCAATTTTTCAACTTCAGATCAACCACAGATCATCTCCGCATCAAGTCCACCTTGCCTGGTGTGATCCTTCAGCGATCCTATAGAGATCAAAGCCCCATACACTACCTCAACCCGGTTATCATTTGCCGCAGTATCTTTTTAATTCCTGCTCCGCGTCTTTGTTGCCCAATTGCTTTGATTTCAGGAAACTCTCGCAGGCCAGATCTGGTTGTCCCGTCTTTAAATAAACGAAGCCAATCCAGTAATGACAATCCCCTATCATATAGTTCTGGCTTATTGACGCATGTAAATCATTGAAAGCGTGCTGAAGACTATCAATATAGAAGTAAGATATGCCCCGCTCAAAATGTATTGCGCATCCCTCAACATCAAATTCGGTCAGATCAACGAAATCGTTTGGTCTCGCATCGAAATATAGTACTGGCCCGCCTTTTGAATCAAAAGCTTTATTGTAATATTTGATTGACGTCCGGTAGTCTTCCTGTCTTTTATAATCGTTACCTGTATTAAATAGCGCAAGTGTATTGTCAGGATCAATTGATAGCGCCTTCTGGTAGTCATGAATAGCACCTGTATAATCCCCGAGTGCTGATTTATCCGCGCCACGATTGATGTAGGCCCCCACATATTTGCTGTCTTTTTCTATCGCCTTGTCAAGCAGTAAAATGGCTTCCTGATATTTCCCTTTCTCCGAAAGGTTATTTGCTTCGTTTAAATAATCCCCGGCGGACTTACATCCAAAGCTTGTGAGGATAATTGTGAAAACCAGCAGCGGGCTCAAAGGCCGGCATCGGTTAAAAATGCTTACTATTCCATCTTGGTAATTGGCCATAAATGTCCAGATGTTTTAATAACAGCTTATTTTCTAAAATTTTTGGACAGTCGGTAAACTCTTCATTGTGTGTTACATACCAGTATATATCCAGCGCCTCAATTCCTTCGAAGAGCATCTGCCGCCTCCAGGAATTTCGTCTTGGCTCACCAAACTGTTTCCCGTTTACCAGCCGGTCTTTTAGTCCGCCAAGTCCTGCTTTGCGAATAAAAAGTGAGCCATCACGTTTAATTTCTCCGGAACGCCCGACATAAATAAGTTCTATTTTCCCACGTTTTAAGGCATAAATAACGTAAACACCACTCTTGTCTGCCGGAGCGTTGCAAACTTGCGCTAAGTTGTCAACAGATGAAAAGAAAAAGTGGTTAGCGTGTTTGTATTTGATAAGTTCGTCAAACATGTAGTCGGTTTTTGGATTTCTCCGCCGGCAAAAAAAATTAGATACTTCACTACTTAACGGATGTAATCCAAACATACGCCAAATAATTTTGGTATTTGCTTCCCGGAACAATCCTTCGGTTCCTGCCAGGCTGGTTTTTAGATGGTTTAGTGCTTGAGAGTGATAAATATTCAACTTGCGGAGATAGTTCGTACTTTTTCCTTTTAGTTTACTTATCCATCTCATAGAGGAGGCGGGCCGTTCTTTTGCACAAGCCGCTCTATCTCTTTCGCCAGGGTTTTCTTTTCCGACGGTGAGCGCGTCAGCCGGATGGCGGTGGTATAATGTGCGATGGCTTTACCGGTATCAATGCCGGCGTAGAGGTAACCAAGCAGGGAATGATAATAATTGATCTCTTCCAGTCCCAGCTTCTCCGCTTCCACAATGGCGGATTCGTTGCCATACACTTTAGCGAAGGCGAACGTGCGGTTCAGCGCCGTCATGGGAGAATATTCCAGGAGGATGAGCTGGTTGTATAATTCCAGAATGTGCGCCCACTTGTTTTTATTTGCCGGAGCGGCATGCCAGTAGGCGATCCCGGCTTCCAGGTGGTATTTGGAAAGGTCGTTGCCGGAGCAGGCGTTCACGAAATAATAATTACCCTTTTCGATCAGCTCTTTGCTCCACAGCGTTTTATCCTGCTGCTCAAACAGGATCGCATCTCCCGCATCATCGGCCCTGGCATCCAGGCGCGAGCTTTGAAAGCACATCAACGCCAGCAGGGCATTGGCTTTGGTGGTATTGGTCAATGGGTTTTCAACCAGGATAAGCGTCAGCCGGATGGCTTCCGAGCAAAGATCTTTCCGCACCAGGTGATCGCCGGACCGGGAGAAATATCCTTCGTTGAACAGGAGGTACAGGGTCCGCAACACGGTATCCAGCCTGGACCGGATAGCGTCTTCTGTCAACTGTTTTATCTGGAAATTATCATTGCGCAGACTGGCCCTCGCGCGCAGCAGTCGTTTTTTGACGGTTTCTTTGCCGGTGAGGAATGCATTCGCGATCTCTTCCACACTGAACCCGCAAAGTATTTGCAGCGCCAGGCATATCTGCGCTTCCGTGGAGTTGGCCGGGTTGCAGACGGCGAAGATCATCGCCAGCTGGCTGTCCGCAATGGTCTGTTGGGTGAAATCAAAATCAGGTTCCGTATGCGCTGCTTCCGGCTGAATATTTCCTTTGATGCGTGTTTCGAAAATGGAAAGCCGTTTGAGATGATCTTTCGTTTTGTTTTTGGCAACGGTGTAAAGCCAGGCGGTGGGATTCTCCGGAATGCCGTTTACGCCCCAGGTTTCTGTTGCTTTGAGGAAGGTTTCGCTGGCAATGTCCTCGGCTGTTTCAATATGTTGCAAGCCAAAATGACGGCACAGCACGGCCGTCATTTTGGAATATTCCAACCTGAACAGGTGTGGTAAAAGCTCATTAAGCTTTTTCATCCGGCGTTAATATGGTCCGTACTTCCACGCTGCCGCCCATTTTGAGGATGGGGTTGGCTTTCGCCAGTTCAACGGCCTCTTCGATCGTAGCGGTTTTCACCACCATATAGCCGGTGATGAATTCCTTGATTTCGGTGAAAGGGCCGTCGGTAACAATGTCACCGGGTTTTACGGTCTTTGCGTTGGCGTATGCCAGCCGGTTGCCTTTATCAGCCAGCTTGTTCTGCGCGGCTACGCTGGCCAGCCAGTTCATCCTTTCCTGCATTTGTTCCGGCGAAGGGCTGCTGGTAGGAACGCTGCTGAGCCGGAAGATCAATAAGAACTCTTTCATGTCGTAAATTTTATGGTTCGATCTAATAACGATCGACATTCCCCAATGGGGACAAATTATTTTTACATCGCCATCAGCACGGCTACATAATGGCAAATAGCCGCCACCAGCACGAAGGTATGCCATACGGCATGGCTGTACGTCCGTTTGTCCATCATATAAAAGATCACGCCGACCGTATACAGGCCGCCGCCGATGGTGATCAATATCAATACGGAAAGCGGCAGCTCGTCAAAAAAACGTCTTCCGCCTACTATCATGATCCATCCCATCAGCAGGTAGATGATCGTGCTGATAAAATCGAACCGGCCCGTGAACCAGCTTTTGAAAAGCACGCCAACGACCGTCAATCCCCACAATACGGATAGCAGCGAGATGCCGAAGGCATCGTTCATATAAACGAGCAGGAACGGCGTATAGGTTCCGGCAATGAGAAAATAAATGCTGATGTGGTCAAATACGAGAAAGATCTTTTTGATGGACGTTTCAATGGAAAGATGATATACGGTGGAGCTGGTGAAAAGCAGCAGGAAGCAGAAGCTGTACACCCCCGCGCCCACCACGCCCGCGGTATTGCCATGCGCCGCCGCCAGCCCGATCAGCACCGGCAGCCCGCTTACTCCAAATGCGATCCCCAGGCCATGGATCAACCCATTGACGATTTCCTGCTTACGGCTGTATACAAACATTTTTATGCTAAAATAGGCATTTATAGCGGGGCGGACTGCTGTGCGGCGATGATTGATATCAGTTTTTGCTGCCGTTTCACATGACTAACGTTTCATTTTGCAATGATGCGTTAATGTTGCGTGATCCCGATAAATGATTTTCCGAAATCCTGTCCGTAGCTCTCGCGGTATTCCTTCGCAAATTTCTCGTACGTTTCTTTCGCCATGCTGTGCCGGCCGAGATGGATCAGGCTTTTGCATTTGTACAGCAGCGCTTCTTCGTTAAGGTTGTCGAAATGAAAAATGGCGTTGGTGATCTTCACGATCAGTTCCGCTTCCGTATGAGGATCGGCCGCCGCGGCATATTTCAGGAGGATGTCGATCACCTGTACCGAAATGTCGAATTTCAGCGGGTCGAGCCACTCGTAATGCGTGGTGCGCAAAAATGCGCCGCGGTGCACGATGCTCAGCAGTCCGTTGATGGAAGGAGTGTTCAGCAGCTGGATATACTGGGCGTAGTCGATATAGATATGCTCCTGCAAGGCTTCCAGCTTCCATTTGCCGGATTCCCTGCCGATGTGGAACTCGCCGATTTTTTCCAGGATGGCTTTCAGCTTGACGATGTTCACGGAGAAATTGTTCCGCGCATCTTTCGGCAGTTTGTCGTTCCACAGGATATCATACAGCTCCTCCGTGGCAATACCCTTCCCGTCTTTCATGGAGTGAACGAGCAGGAGGAGGAACAATTCCTTCAGCAGCGGCGTGAACTGCTTCGTGATATCATGTCCTTCGCGGTCGAACACCTCAAATTGCCCGAAGAGGTAAATGGCGGAGGTATCCGGACTTTTCACTTCCTCTTCCTCAAACAGCAAAGGTGTGGCTTGCTTTGCAGGTTTGCGCTTTCTTGCCAGCCACACAACGCCAAGCACCGCAACCAGGCCAATGCCCGCCAGCAGGTAGAACCAGTAGCCCCGGCCGCCCGTGGCGGTGACCGCCGCCGGCTCTGCGGGATTCGGCGGGAAGTCCAGCGTATAGACCTTCACGCTGGAAATCTCGTCTTTGGAATGATATAACGTAACCGCGATCAGTTTCTGGTTGACGGCGGCGTAGAAAAGATCGGCGAAGGAACGGATGTCATAAAACGAATAAGGAATGGAATCCCCGATCAGCTGGTACTCCGGTTTATGCAGCGAGCCACGGATCAGCTGGAGGGAGGAATTGAACTGGTTGTTCGGATAGATCAGCGCGTAATATTCCTGTGCGGCGCTGTCGATCACCAGGCTGTTGGCGAAGCAGAACTGCCGCGTTGGTTCCGGCAGGCGGTAGCGCAGATGGAAAGTGCTGTCCGCGATGCTGTAAGCCGTCAGTTCATAATTATACCGGGGATTGACCGCCTGGTCGCCGGTGTTGCTGCCATATCCGCCCATGATGAAAGCGGTGTCGTTCGTTTCATTGAGGCCAAGCGCCGCGAGGTAACGCGGCATCAGCGTATCGCCCCTGGTAGGCACCACCGTCCACTGCCGCGAAGGAAAGTGATAGCGTTGCACCAGGTTTTTGTAACGCAGCTGGCCGTAGCCGCATACAATATATAAAGAGGAGTCCCGGGGCGAGAGGAACTTGTTGGCCTGCCAGTATTCCGTCAGCTCCGTGGAAGCAAACGCCGAATCCCAGGTGCGTTGCAGCGAATCGTAGGTGCTTACCTTCCGTTCGTCGATATAGAAATTGTAGAGTTTGTCGTGATGATGATCGTACACCGACTGGTTCCCCGCCGGCAATATCTCCCGGCTGCGGGCGTAAGGCTTCCCGGACAGCGTCATGTTGCGGAGGGACAGCTGGTAGAGGGAATCTGTCGTGATGATGTAAAGGATCTCTCTTTTTTTGTCGAATGCGGTGCTGGGGGCGCCCGTCGTTTCAAAAGCCGCCACCTGCTCCCAGTGCTGGTGCCGCGGTTTCACCCAAATGGGGTTCTTCACCTGCGCGGTTCGCTGCTCCACCTGGTCTTTCGCCACCGTTCCGGCGCTTTCGGAGAGCGGGTAATAATACCGCAGCTGGCCGTCTTCCTTGATGCGGATGTCTTTGATGCGCATTGGCGGTACGTCCAGCGTCTGGTATCCTTCAAAACTGTTGGTGCCGAAAAAGACGCGGCAGCAGGGTGCGGGAGAAAGCACCAGCCGGCCGCGGGACACCAGTTGGTCGTTATAATAAAAAGAAGCCTCCTTCTTTTTTTCATCAAAGCGGAAGCGAAACCGGTTCCAGCTCCGGAATATCTGCGCCGAATCGATCACAAAGCTGCCGATGATGATCTCCCCGACCACAAAATTGAACGTAGCCAGCCGCTGATTATAAACCAGGTCGATATTCTGATGATCGCTCGTGAGCAACCGCATCACATATCCGAAATAGGTTTCCTGGTTCGGCCGCAGCATCAGGTCGAAGGAAATTTCCGCAACGTTCCGCAGGCAAACAGGGTCCACTGGCGTCAGGTTCAGCGAGGTCCTTTTTTCAGGCACCACCTCATGACTGGAAAATTCCAGGCCGTGTGACTGACCGCTGGCTGCCTGAACAGATAATATAATATAGATTAAACAGTAAAAATATTTCCTCATGGGAGGCTTGTTATCCAATGAGCTGTAAAGTACTCAATTTCTTATTCAAAAATAGCCGCAAGCCGATCTGGCGGCACTTATACGTAATACTTACACTTAAAAAAGATACGAAAATCATCCATCGGATTATAAAATTAATACCGTTTTATTTATTTGGTAATCAGTCAATTGATAAAATTAATAAAATTAATTTCCGGGTTAACGTTTTCGTTAATGCTTTTGTTAGTGACTTGAGGGTTTATTGCATGCATATTCGATGAGTTACTTATTCCGGTTATGAAAAAACAATTACGATCGATTTTTTTCTTCGGCTGCATGTTATGCATGGCCTGTAATGCCACCAATTCCGCGGAGCAGTCCAATCTTGATTACGTAGACCCCACGATCGGTTCGGTGGGCAGATTGCTGGAACCTACCCGTCCCACGGTGCAGGTGCCGAACCAGATGGTGCGGTTCACGCCGCAGCGGAAAGATTTCCTGGACGATCAGATATCCAGCTTTCCCTTGAACGTGGTATCTCACCGCCTCGGCCAGGTTTTTTCGGTGAAGCCCGCGGTGCAGCCGCTCAGCGCGGAGCTGTGGCGCACGAAGATGACCTGGGACCATGACCTGGAAGTGAACCGTCCCTGGCGCTATTCCACTTATTTAATAGATCAGGAGGTGACGGTGGACTTCACCGCCGGGAAGAAAACCGGCATCCTTCGTTTCCGCTTTCCTGAAGTGCCGCATAAGTCCATCCTGCTGGATGTGTATAATCCCGGCGCCGCCAGATGGGAATTCCAGGAAGGCAATGTGCTCACCGGTATGGAAACCTGGCAGGGCGATGTGAAGGTATATTTATATGGCATGTTCAGCGCGGCGGGTGAGCATGGCGTGCTGGAAAACGGTCAGCCTGTATCACGGGCCGCTGTGTCGGGAGAGGGCGTAAAAGCGTATGTCACTTTCCCGGCGTCCGTGCAGGAAGTCGTGCTGAAATATGCGATCAGTTATGTGAGCCCGGAGCAGGCGCGGAAGAATTTTGAGGCGGAGGTGCGGGACCGTTCTTTTGATGAGCTGGCGGAAGAAGGAAGGAAGGCCTGGGAAAAGGTGATGTCGCAGATACAGGTGGAAGGCGGCACCGAAGCGCAGCGCCGTTCTTTCTACACTTCCCTGTACCGTTGTTATGAAAGGATGGTGGACGTTACGGAGGATGGACAATATTACAGCGGATATAATAAAAAGGTCAACCGGGATGAACGTCCGTTTTATGTTGATGACTGGTCGTGGGACAGCTATCTGGCCCATCATCCATTGCGCATGATACTGGACCCCGCCGCCGAAGAAGACATGCTGCAATCGTACGTGCGCATGTACGAGCAAAGCGGCTGGGTGCCCACTTTCCCGGTGCTCTTCGGCGACCACGCCTGCATGAACGGCTTCCATTCCTCTATCGTTTTTCTTGACGCTTACCGCAAGGGCCTCCGCAACTTCGATGTGCAGAAAGCCTATGAAGGCATGTACAGGAACGCCACCGCCGCTACCATGCTGCCCTGGCGGAACGGGGACAAAACACCGCTCGACGATCATTACTACGAACACGGCTATTTTCCCGCATTGCATCCCGGCGAAAAAGAAACCGAAAGCAAAGTGCATCATTTCGAGAAACGGCAGGCTGTGGCCGTCACGCTCGGCAACAGTTATGACGACTGGGCACTCGGCCAGTTCGCAAAGGACCTCGGAAAAAATGAAGATACGGCGCTGTTCGCCGCCCGCGGCCGGAATTACCGCCATCTCTGGAATGAAGAAAAACAGCTTTTCATGCCGAAAGACAAGCAGGGCAACTGGATCATGATCGATCCGAAATTCGATGGCGGCATGGGCGGAAGGGATTATTACGATGAGAATAACGGTTACACCTATATGTGGCAGGTGCAGCAGGACATACCCGGGCTGATGGCCCTGATGGGCGGGAAGAAAGCATTCGAAGAGAAACTGGACCAGTTGTTCCGCGAGGGACTGGACCGTTCCAAATATGAGTTCTGGAGCAAGTTCCCGGATGCCACGGGGCTGGTGGGACAGTTCTCCATGGGCAACGAGCCCAGCTTCCACATTCCGTACCTCTACAACTTCACCGCTTCACCCTGGAAAACGCAGAAGCGCACCCGCTTCCTGCTGGAAACCTGGTTCGCGGACAACATTTTCGGCATCCCCGGCGATGAAGATGGCGGCGGCATGACAGCGTTCGTGGTATTCACTTCGATGGGTTTCTATCCCGTTACGCCCGGCCTGCCGGTGTACACGATCACCAGCCCCGTTTTCAGCAAGGTAAGCATCCGGCTGCCCAACGGAAAGACCTTCCGCATCACCGCCAACAATTGCTCATCCGTCAACAAATACATACAACAGGCAAAATTCAACGGCAAAACGCTCAACACCCCCTGGTTCACGCACGACCAGCTGACAGCCGGCGGGCACCTGGAGCTGGAAATGGGGCCCATGCCCAATAAAGCATTGTTCACCAATACCTAATTCAACGCTCATGCTACACGCCATTTTCTATCCACCGTAAATCCCGGTAACACGCATTACCGTTTTATCACCATTATTTATTCGACTGAACGAAAACAAACGTTATGAAGAAAGTTTATTTCCTCGTGATTTTACTATGCACTTTACCGCTATGCCTCCTGGCGCAGCAGAAAGTGATCAGCGGGAAAGTCACAGACGCGAAAGACGGCACCGCCATCCCGGGTGTCAGCGTCTTTTCCCTGGACGCCGCCGGTAAAAGAGTGGGCGTTACCACCAACACCCGCGGCGAATATTCCATTACCCTCCCCGCACAGGCCACACAGCTCACCTTCGCTTTCCTCGGCATGCAGTCCGTTACGGAGCAGCTCAATGGCCGCAGTACGATCAACATCGCCCTCGTTTCCACGGAAGAACAGCTCAACGCAGTAGTGGTAGTAGGTTACGGTACCAAGCGCAAGGAAACGCTCACCGGCGCGGTAAGCAATATCACGGCAAAAGATATTCAGACCACCACCAACATCAGCATGGCGCAAAAGCTCCAGGGCAAGGTGGCCGGCCTGCAGGTACGCCAGCTGGGCGGCGAGCCGGGCACTTTCGATAATATGATCAACATCCGCGGTTTCGGTACGCCGTTGTTTGTGATCGACGGCATCGCGCGGGACGGCGCCTCCGAATTTCAGCGCCTGAACCCTGACGACATCGAAAGCATCTCTTTCCTGAAAGACGCCTCCGCCGCCATCTACGGCCTGCGCGCCGCCAACGGCGTAGTGATCGTCACCACCAAAAAGGGACAGGCCGGCGAAGTGAACTTCAACTACACCGGCGTGGTAGGCATCATGAAACCGACAGACGTGCCGCGCATGGCCAATGCCGCGGAATGGATGCAGATGCGGAACGATGCGGACATCTTCGGCCGCGGTACGCCCTTTCTCCCGAAAGACGAGCTGCAAAAATGGATCGACGGCGCACCCGGATATGAAAGCACCGACTGGTACGACGCCGCCATGAAAAAGTCTACCATGCAGCAACAGCACAACATTTCCGCTTCCGGCGGCAATGATAAAACGCAGTACTTCTTCAGCTTCGGGTACGCGGACGAGCTGGGCCTGCTCAAAAGCAACGACATGTACTACAAGCGCTTCAACCTGCGCTCCAACATCACCACCATGCTGCACAAGAACCTCAAAGCCGAGGTGTTCATCGCCGGCCGGTACGATGTAAGAATGGTGCCCGGCGAGAACTTCTTCAACATCTTCAAAGGCACCCGCGTAACGCTGCCCACGGAAACGGTGTACGCCAACAACAATCCTTTGTATCCCGCTGTGGTCACACCTTCCAACCAGAACCCCGTTACGCTTTCACAGGCCGGCATTACCGGTTACAACGAAAGCATCAACCGTAACGTGCAGTCATCCGTTGCGCTCACCTATACTTTCCCGTTTGTGGAAGGGCTGAGCCTGCGCGGTCTCGCTTCGTACGACATGAACAACTATTCCAACAAGGACGTGCAGAAAGGCTACAAGCTGTACACTTATGTGGATGATGAATACATTCCACAACCGCAGCGGGTGGGCACTTCCAGCATCGGCAACAACTACTCCAACAACAACCGCGTGACCCTGCAGGCGCAGTTGAATTACGCGCATACCTTCAACCAGGTGCATAACGTAGGCGCCACGCTAGTAGTAGAACAGCAGCAGTTCTGGGTGCGGGACGGCTACCTGCGCCGCTTCTATGATTTCTTTACCACCGACCAGGTGGATGCTGCCGCAAGGGCCAGAATGGAGAACAGCGGCATTGAAACAGAGACCGCTAATCTTTCTTACGTAGGCCGCCTCAGCTACGATTTTAAAAGCAAATACCTGATCGATTTTGCATTCCGGCAGGATGGTTCCTACCGTTATCATCCTGATAAAAGATGGTCGTTCTACCCCGTGATATCAGGCGGATGGCGGCTGTCCGAAGAGCATTTCATCAAGGACAATGTGCCGGTGATCAGCAACCTGAAGATCAGGGCTTCTTATGGCATCGTAGGTGAGGACGCCGGTAATCCCTTCCAGTACATCGCAGGATTTTCTACCGGCGGTGGCGGCACCTATGAATTTGAAGACGGTTCCCTTACCACCGGCGCTGCCGCGCCCGCCATCACCAATCCGCAGCTTCGCTGGATGAAATCAAAGGTGACGGACATCGGCATCGACATCGGCCTGTGGAAGAACAAATTCACTTTCGAGTTTGACGTATATAAAAGAGACCGCGAAGGCATCCCCGCTTTCAGGAACGTTTCCCTGCCGAATACTTTCGGAGGCACGCTGCCGCAGGAAAACCTCAACAGCGACCGTGTAAAGGGTTTCGACTTCACCATCGGGCATCAGAACAGGATCGGCGAGTTCTCGTATAACGTCTCCGCCAACTTCAACTTCTCCCGCATGATGAACCTCTACGTGGAGAGCACGCCTTTTACGAACAGTTGGGAGAAATGGCGTAATGGTGCTGCCAACCGGTACAACGATGTCGTATGGGCGTACACGTATCTCGGCCAGTTCCAGTCCCTCGACGAGATATCGAAATATCCGATCCAGAATGGCGGACTGGCTAACATCCGCGAACTGCCCGGAGATTTCAAGTATGCGGACGTAAATAACGATGGAGTGGTGGATGACCGGGACATGTTGCCGCTTTTCATCGGCGCCAACGGCACGAACAGCAACCTGAACCCTGCCGGCAAAAATCCCAAGATGAACTACGGCCTCAACCTCAACATGTCCTGGAAAGGATTTGACCTGAACATGCTCTGGCAGGGCGCCGCCATGTATACCGTACGTTTCAGCGAAGTATATGCGGAAGTGCTCGCATTCCGCGGCAATACGCCCGCGTATTTCTTCGACCGCTGGCATAAGGCCGATCCTTATGATCCCAACAGCGAATGGATACCCGGCAAATGGCCCGCTTCCCGCTTCAATGGCGACGTGGGCAAAATGTACGCGGAAAGCTCCGTGTGGAGAAAAGACGCCTCCTACGCCAGGCTGAAAAGTCTTGAGCTGGGATATACCGTAGAGCCAAGACTGTACAGCGTTACCGGCATCAAAAGGATACGGGTGTTCGCCAGCGGCTTCAACCTCCTCACCTTTGCCGATCCCTTCGTAAAGGCATTTGACCCGGAAAGGCTGGAAGGCTTGTTCAATGCAGGGTTTAACTATCCCCTCATGAAGACTTTCAACTTTGGCCTCAACGTAAACTTCTAAAGACTTTGGTTATGAATTGCTATAAGAAAATATTAATGCTGTTCGCGGGAGTGATGCTGTTTAGCTGCAACTCCGTGCTGGAGCTGCAACCGACGGACAAGATACGGGCGGAAGACCTGTTCAGCGATCCCGAGGGTGTGAAGCTTTACATGGCGAATCTGTATTACCAGCTGCCCATTGAAGACTTCGCCTACTTCCGCGCAGGATTCAACCAGAACGGCGGCGATCCCAATAACGGCGGCTTCGCGCCGGCCATGGTAACGGATGAGGCTGCACACAGCGAGTTTGGCGACTTCGTTGGTGATGGCGATTTCCACTGGTGGGACCAGGGCTACAAGCTGATCCGCGATGTGAACCTGATGATCGATGCGATACCCACGCTGGACATTCTCGATGAAGAACGCCGCGCCCTCATCGGCGAAAGCGCTTTCATCAAGGCATTTGCTTATTTCGGCCTGGCTAAAAGATACGGCGGCGTATCGCTGATCAAAGCCACGCAGGAATACACCAGCGATGTGGAAAGCCTCAAAGTGCCCCGCAGCACGGAGAAAGAAACCTGGGACTATGTGATGGAGCTGTGCGATCAGGCGATCGACAATCTCGGGGATGGCACCGGCCGCCGCGCTACCAAATGGACGGCCTATGCGCTGAAATCACGCGCCGCGCTGCACGCCGCTTCCATCGCGAAATTCTGGAACCGCGCGCCGCTGTCCGGCGACGCCGTGAGCCAGGAACTGGTAGGCATGGACGCATCCGCCGCCGCGGGATATTATAACCTTTGCATCCAGGCCAGCGAAGCTATCATGACCTCCGGCAAATACGGCTTGTTCATGCCCGACCCCGCCAGCCCCGAGGCCGCTGCGGAGAACTACCGCCTCCTGTTCCAGAACCCGAATACGGCAGGTAACGAAGCGATCATGATCAAGGGATATACGCTGACCGGCAACAACCTCGGCCATAACTACGATATCTGGTACCAGCCCGCGCAGGTAGCCAACGGATGGCCGCACCCCGGCCGCATGAATCCCACGCTGGACCTCGTGGATGCGTATGAGCGGTACGACAATCCCGGCGTCAGCGCACCCGTGCAGACCGTCACCGGCGGCAACGTCAATGATTACAACGGCTACAACCCCGCCCTGAACTATATCCGCTTCGATTCACCGAACGATATCTTCAAAGGCAAAGACGCCCGCCTCTGGGGAACGGCCATCCTGCCGCAAACCACCTGGAAAGGCACGCCCATCATCATTCAGGCCGGTTATGTAAAACCTGACGGATCGGCCGTGATCCGCACGAACGACAACATCACCATCGACGGCACCACTTACTACACCTACGGCGCCGCCAGTACCACGCAATATTCCGGCTTCGACACCTATGGTGGCAACAACACCCGCACCGGCTTCTCCTTCAAGAAGTTCATGAACCAGCTCAATCCCATTACGCCCGGCTGGAACCAGAGCACATCGGATTTTATTGAATTCCGTTATGCGGAGATCCTGCTCAACTACGCGGAAGCCGTGGTGGAAAGCGGCACCGGCGATGCGGCTGCTGCAGCAAAGGCTTTGAACGACATCCGCAAACGCGCGGGCCATACGGTAGACATCCCGCTGACCGTGGACAACGTGCAAAGGGAGCGGAGAGTGGAGCTGGCATTCGAGAACAAAAGGTTCTGGGACCTCATCCGCAGAAGGGAATATCATACGCAGTTCAACAACCGCATGACCCACTCCCTCCTGCCGCTGCGCGACCTGCGCGCATTACCGGCCACGAAGTACATTTTCGTGCGGGTGAACCTGCCCAACTCCAACCCGAAGACCTTCAATGAAAGGTCCTACTACCGCTATATTCCGGGCATCGGCTCCAACGGCCTTGTGCAGAACCCGCAGTACTAAACTGAAAAACTGTTTTATATGCAAATGTTAAGATCGATCTTTTTAATAGCGGCGGTGGCGTTCGCATCCTGTGAGAAAGATAATTACGACGGCCCCACCGCAGGGCTCTCCGGCCGCTTCATAGATGCGAACACCAAACAGCTGGTGGAGCAGGACATCATTGCCGGCACACAGATAGAACTGATAGAGCATGGATATGATCCCGTATCCCCGCAGTTCCTCATTGTGAAGAACGACGGCACCTACGAGAACAGCCTCCTGTTCGAGAACATGTACACCGTTACGCCGGTAAGAGGCAACTTCATAGACGTGGAGCCGCAGGATATCAGGATCGCCGGGAAAACCACCCTGGATTTCACCGTAACGCCTTACCTCCGTGTGCTGGAACCCAGCATCACAAAGAGCGGCAACATCGTTACCGCCACTTTCAAGCTGCAGCAGAACGTGACCACCAACATCCGCAAGATCGGGCTGTATGTGCATTCGGATTCCCGCGTGGGTGAACCGATGCGGCTGGTGGCGGCGGAGCAGGACATCAACGCCGTGTCCGATCCTAATCACGTATATACGCTTACGTTAGATGTGTCCGCTTATTCCTCACAGCTGCCCACCGGAAGAAAATATTATTTCCGCGCAGGCGCCGTGGTGGATATTTCGCAGGCCAAGCTGAACTACGCGCCTGTGGTGGAGATAGCGCTTTGATAGAAATACTTTTATTGAAAACTGCGGGCCGGCCGGTAGCAATGCTGCTGGCTGGTCCACACAAAATGTTACCCGATGATGAAGAGCTTCATTGGCATAGGAATAATATTGTTGCTAAGCTGCGCCAGGAACAGCAACGGAACGGAACCCGGTCCCGAACCACCGGAGCCGCCGGTGGAAGAAATTGTATACGATGAAACCGGCTGCCTGTATACGTCGTACGACAAGCTGGTGATGGCCGGCTACCAGGGATGGTTCGCCGCGGAAGGCGATGCTTCCGAAAGAGGATGGTATCACCTGCAGAACGGCAGCTGCGGCGGATTCTTCCCCGGCTGCTCTACGGTGGACTTCTGGCCGGATATGAAAGAATATACAAAGACCTATAAAACGGCGTTCAAATACCCGGACGGATCGGATGTGTATATGTACAGTCCGTATGATGAAGAAACGATTGACCTGCATTTTAAATGGATGAAAGATTACGGCATCGATGGCGTGTTCATGCAACGCTTCGTGGTGGAGATCAAGGAATCCAATCCCAAAGGCAAGCGGCATTTCAACAAAGTGCTGGAAAATGCGCTGAAAGCAGCGAAGAAATATGACCGCGCGATCTGCGTAATGTACGACCTCAGCGGCTGCACCTCCGCGGACGTGGCCTATCTTGAAAAGGACTGGGAAGAGCTGCAACGCATCTTCAATTTGTTCGATAACAAAACACATCCCACCTATCTGCGGCATAACAAAAAGCCGCTGGTCACCATCTGGGGCGTGGGCTTCAATGATAACCGGAAGTATACCATCGCGGATGTGGACAAGCTGGTGGGCCGGTTGAAAGGGCCTGAGAAAAAGGTGTCCGTGATGCTGGGCGTTCCCTACTACTGGCGCACGATGAAGAACGACACCGAGAACTCCCCGCTGCTGCATGCCCTCATTAAAAAAAGCGATATCATCATGCCCTGGGCCGTTGGCCGCTACCGTAACGAGAACTACAATAATGTGGCAGGCGCGGAACTGGCAGGCGACATCCAGTGGTGTAAGAATAACAACGTCACCTACGTGCCGCTGGCCTTTCCCGGCTTCAGCTGGGGCAACCTGAAAAATGATCCGTCGCAATACAATTCCATCCCGCGGCTGAAAGGCGATTTCCTGTGGAAGCAGATCGCCGGTGCGAAGATGTCCGGCGCACAATCATTATACGTAGCGATGTTTGATGAGATCGATGAAGGAACGGCTATTTATAAATGTGCGAAGGAAGGGGAGCTGCCGTTGCATGGGGATAAACGGTTTGTGGGTATTGAAAGCGATCTTGATTCCGATTATTATTTATGGCTGACAGGACAGGCTGGCCGGTGGTTCCGCGGGGAGAGCGGGTTTTCGGCTACGAAGCCGGTGCGGTGATCTGTCCGTAATATTCCGCGCGGCAAGCGTATGCATGCGATGATCCGCCCGCGATATTTTCCCCGCGCCCGGCCGGGCGCGGGGCTTTTAAAACAATGATGAACATGAGAAAAAGCATTCTGATAATCACCTGCCTCCTGTGCATGATCGCCGCACAGGCGCAACTGAAACACAGCAAACAGACCGCCTATCCTTCCTACAAAGGGCTCGTGATGGCCGGCTACCAGGGATGGTTCCGGGCCGAAGGCGACGGCACAGGCGCAAGGCGCTATGCATACGGCAATGAAGAACGCAGCGGCATTGACATGTGGCCGGATGTCAGCGAATATGAAAAAACATACGCCACACCCTGGAAGCTGAAGAACGGCGAAAACGCGCGGTTCTTCAGCTCGCACGACAAAAGCACGGTAGACCTGCATTTTTCATGGATGCAGCAATACAACCTGGATGGCGTTTTTATGCAGCGTTTTTTCAACAACGCAAAGAACCGCGATGCCATCTCCTCCGCAATCCTCCGGAACGCATTTGAAGCAGCATCAAAGTATGGCCGCGCGATCGCTGTGATGTACGACCTTTCCGGTCTCAAAGCCTCCGGCGAAGATTGCTCCGCGCTGATCGAAGACTGGAAGTACCTGGTAGACGAACTGAAGGTGACGGATCAAACAGGAAAGAAAACCTACCTCCATCACCGCGGCCGCCCGCTGGTGACCATCTGGGGCGTTGGCTTCCCGGACCGGCCGTACAATATCCGGAACATCGGGCTGGAACGGTTCATCGACTTTCTAAAAAATGATCCGGTGTATGGCGGCTGTTCCGTGATGCTGGGCGTACCTACCGCCTGGCGCGAGCTGAACGCGGATTGCATCAACGATCCCTACCTGCATGAGCTGATCCGCTGCTGCGACATTGTGCTGCCATGGACGGTGCAGCGGTATTCTCCGTTGTTACATAATGATATGGACCGCCTGCGCGACAATACCATCGCGGACATACAATGGTGCCGGAAAAATAACGTGGACTATGTTCCCTGCGTATATCCCGGCTTCAGCTGGCACAACCTCAGCCGCTACGAGTTCCCGGACGATGTGAAGCCCGTAGGCTCCATTCCCCGGCAGGGCGGGCGTTTCTACTGGCAGCAGATCGCCACGGTGCTGAATGCGGGCGCGGAGATGCTGTACGTGGCGATGTTCGATGAAGTGAACGAAGCCACCGCGATCTTCAAAGTGACCGATAACCCGCCGGTAAGCACTGTTACATCATTCATCGGCAACGATGGAAAGCCATCCGATCATTATCTCTGGCTGACGGGAGAGGCGGCGCGCATGCTGCGGCATCAAAAACCGTTGACGCTCACCATGCCGCAAAGAAATTAAACGGCTTGTCGCGATTGCCCCTGCGTTTTAAAGCGGTTACCACTAATGGAATTAAGATAGAAAAGTTGCCAAAACTTAATATATTACAGTAAGAAAGGGAGAATCCCGGCTTTGAGGGATTTCAGTGCAACGTTCAGCGCCAGAAAAACGGCTTGTTTAAAATAGCTATCGGATAATATTTTAAATATCAAGTTGTTATAACTACGGCATGAGAAAGATATATATAATTCTACTGTTATGTTTGTTGTGTGCGGCAGCGATCTTTACGACCAGATATTTTTTCAGGTCAGCGTCAGGCGCAGCCGCCAGTGGTAAGATCAGTTACAATTTTCAGGTACGACCAATTCTCTCCGACAAATGTTTTAACTGTCACGGGCCCGATGCCAATAAACGTGAGGCCGGATTAAGACTGGATATCGAAGCGGAAGCCTACAAGGCTTTGAAAGAAAATCCACAGGCCCACGCGATCGTTCCCGGCGATCCGGAAAAATCGGAAGTCTTCCTGCGGATCAGCTCCACAGACTCGTCACAGCGGATGCCTCCACCCTCCAGTAACCTTCCTCCGCTCACGGAGGCGGAGATCGCTATTATCAAAAAATGGATCGAACAGGGCGGGAAGTATGAAAAGCACTGGGCTTTTGTGCCGCCGGTGAAATCCCCCGCGCCGGAAGTGGAGCATACGGACTGGCCCGCCAATGAAATAGATTTCTTTGTGCTGCAAAAAATGGAGCAGCATGGGCTTGCGCCAAATGAAGAAGCAGACAAGGAAAGGCTGCTCAGAAGAATCTCCCTCGACCTCACCGGTTTGCCTCCCACGCCGGAGGAAATAGATGCGTTTGTGAAAAACACGGCGCCGGATGCGTATGAGAAAAAGATCGATGAATTGCTGAGCCGCTCCGCTTACGGCGAGCGCATGGCAATTCCCTGGCTGGACGTTGCGCGCTACGCGGATTCGCACGGTTACCAGGACGATAACTACCGCACGCAATGGCCCTGGCGGGATTGGGTGATACATGCTTTCAACGAGAACATGCCGTACGACAAGTTCGTCACCTGGCAGCTGGCCGGCGACCTTTTGCCGGACGCCACCAAGGAACAGCTGCTGGCCACCGGCTTTAACAGGAACCACAAGATCACGGAAGAAGGCGGCGTGATAGATGAGGAATACCGTGTGGAATATGTAGTAGACAGAACCAACACCCTCGGCACCGCATTCCTCGGCATGACCATCGAATGCGCCAAATGCCACGACCATAAATATGATCCCGTCTCCCAGAAAGACTTCTTCCAGCTCTCCGCGTTCTTCAACAGCATAAAGGAAGTAGGGCTGGAATCAACCGTAGGCGGGCCGGAAACCTTCGCCAAGAATCCCCGCATGGACATCACGAAGGAAGACCTCGAAGGTGTACTCAACTTCATGAACAAAACCGATACGCACAACCTGCAGGTATCCATCATGAAAGACATGGACACCGTGCGGAAAACGTATATCCTTAGCCGTGGTAACTACGATCAGCATGCGGAAGAAGTAACGGCCGGTACGCCCGCTGCTATCATGTCGTACCCCGACAGCCTCCCCAAAAACAGGTTGGGGCTGTCCAAATGGTTATTCCACCCGCAAAACCCCCTCACAGCAAGGGTTTACGTGAACAGGGTATGGCAGGAGATATTCGGCCGCGGCATCGTAAAATCTTCCGGGGACTTCGGCATGCAGGGCGAGCTGCCTTCCAACCCCGAGCTGCTGGACTGGCTGGCAGTGGATTTCAGGGAAAACGGCTGGAACATCAAACGCCTCGTGAAACAGATCTGCATGTCCGCCACCTACCGCCAGTCATCCGTCATCAGTCCCGAAAAACTGAAAGCCGATCCCGAAAACATATACCTTTCTTACTCCCCACGGATACGCATGAACGCAGAAATGGTGCGTGACCTGGTGTTGTCCAGCAGCGGTCTGCTGCGGCCCATCATCGGCGGGCCGAGCGTGAAGCCTTATCAGCCGCCCGGCCTGTGGGAGCTGGCTACTTCGGGAAGAGGACTGCTGGCTAATTACCGGCAGGATCATGGCGACAAGCTCTACCGCCGGGGCATGTACACGTTCATCAAACGCACCGTACCGCCGCCGTCCATGATGATATTCGACGCCAGCAACCGTGATCTGTGCGAAGTGAAACGCTCCCGCACCAACACGCCGCTGCAGGCGTTGATCATGATGAACGATCCCACTGTGCTTGAATCCTCCATTGCGCTGGCAGACTTGCTGGTGGCCGGGAAACAGCAGACGAATGCATCCATCACCAGCGCATTCATGCGGATCATCAACCGGCGGCCGGATCAGCAGGAGCTGGACATTTTATTGCAATACTGGAAAGAACAGGACGATTATTTCAAAGCCCATCCGGAAACCGTGGAAGACGTGGTGACCGAAGTGGGCGAATATAAACTGAAAAGCCCTCCGTCAGCCGATCTTGCCGCCATGACAAGGACCATACAGGTGATCTATAATATGGACGAGGCCATCACAAAAACATAAGCTCATGGAAAACGAACTGCTACAGCACGGGCTCAACATCAGCCGCCGGAAGTTCCTCTCAAGGTTAAGCATCGGCCTGGGAAGCGTTGCATTGGGCTCTTTGCTCGTGCCTGATCTTTTCAGCGGCGCGGCGGAAGAAGAAGCCGGTTTTATGCCCGGCATCCCGCACTTCGCGCCGAAGGCCAAACGGGTGATCTATCTTTTCCAGAACGGCGCCCCCTCGCAGCTGGAAACATTCGACTATAAGCCTGTACTCAATAAAATGATGGGGCAGGACCTCCCGGAATCTATCCGCAACGGCCAGCGCCTCACCGGCATGACCTCCGGGCAGAAATCATTTCCGCTCGTCGGTTCCTATTACAAATTCAACCAGCATGGCGAGTCCGGCACATGGGTCAGCGAGATATTCCCGCATATGTCCAAAATAGTGGATGACCTCTGCATCATCCGCTCCATGCACACCGAAGCGATCAACCACGACCCCGCGCTCACGTTCTTCCAGACCGGCGCACAGCAGGGCAACCGCCCGAGCATGGGCTCCTGGGTGAGCTACGGGCTGGGAACGGAAAACAAGAACCTCCCCGCTTTTTGCGTGCTGTTGTCACGCGGCAAAGGCAACGGGCAGGGCGTATATTCCAAACTATGGTCGAACGGTTTTCTTGATTCCATTCACCAGGGCGTGCAGTTCAGCAGCGGCGAGAATCCCATCCTGTACCTGCAGGACCCCGCGGGAATGGACAGGGCCGCACGCCGCAAGATGCTGGACAAGGTAGCGGAGCTGAACGATATACAGCTGAAGCATTTCGGTGATCCCGAGATCGCCGCGAAGATCCAGCAATATGAAATGGCGTACCGCATGCAGACCGCCGTTCCCGAGATCATGGACGTTTCCAATGAAAGCGATGATATCGTAAAGTTATACGGATCGGAATGCCTGGTGCCCGGCACCTTCGCGGCCAACTGCCTGCTGGCGCGCAAGCTCTCCGAGAACGGCGTTCGCTTCATTCAATTATATCACCAGGGATGGGACCAGCACGGCAACCTGCCGAATGAAATGAGAGGCCAGGCAAAGGATGTGGACCAGCCTTCCGCCGCGCTGATCACCGATCTGAAGCAACGCGGGCTGCTGGATGAAACCCTCGTGATATGGGGCGGCGAATTTGGCCGCACCAACTACTGCCAGGGAAAATTCGCTGAAGATAATTATGGCCGTGATCATCATCCCCGCTGTTTCACCATCTGGATGGCCGGCGGCGGCATCAAGCCCGGTATGGTGTACGGAGAAACGGACGAGTTCGGGTACAACATCGTTAAAAATCCTGTACATGTAAATGATTTCCACGCTACGATATTAAACCAGCTTGGTTTTGATCATGAACGCCTGACCTACCGCTTCCAGGGCCGCCGCTACCGGCTGACCGACGTAGCAGGGCACGTGGTAAGAGATATCCTAACCTGATATGCGCATGAAAAGAAGACACTTCCTGAAACAAACCGGGCTCGCAGCCGCATCTTTTGGAATTATGAAAGACCTGTTCGCTCATCAGAACGATCCTGTATACGGGCATAACAACATGCGCTATACAATGAATGCAAAATGGGGCGCGCTGAATCCTTCCCAGCATCCTGTGAATGACTGCCATGAAATGGTGCAGGACAGCAAAGGGCGGATCATCCTCCTGACCAATGAAACCAGAAACAACATCCTCATCTACGACAAATCAGGCAAGCTGCAGCAATCCTGGGGGCATGAATTTCCCGGCGCGCACGGCCTGAGCCTGCATGCCGCCGGAGGAGAGGAATACCTGTTCATTACAGACACCAACCGGCACCAGGTGTACAAAACCGATCTGAACGGAAAAGTATTGCTCACCATCGATTACCCGGAAGCCACCGGCGTATACAAGAACCGCGAAGCATTCGTGCCCACGGAAACCGTTATCCTCGATAACGGCGAGTTCTATGTAGCCGATGGATATGGCGCGCAGTATATCATTCACTATGACGAGCGGGGAAAGATCAAAAGCTGGTTTGGCGGCAAAGGCGAAACAACCGCCCATCTCGATAATGCGCATGGCATCACGATCGATAAAAGACAGGGAACGCCCACCTTGCTGGTGACCGACCGCACCCGCCATTGCTTCAAGCGCTTTTCGCTGGATGGAAAGCTGCTGGAAGTCATTGCCCTGCCCGGCGCCTGCGTTTGCCGTCCCGTTATCAAAGGTGATTATCTCTATGCCGCCGTGTTGCGGTCTCCCGGCCTGAATGTGGCCGATTCGGGTTTTGTAACGATACTGGACAAGCAGAACAAAGTAGTGTCCAACATCGGCGGCTCCGAGCCTGTTTACCAGAACGGCCAGTTGCAGCCCATGAGCCAGGCAGACAAAATATTCGCCAATCCGCACGACGTATGTGTAGACGATGAAGACAACCTGTACGTGGCGCAATGGGCCTCCGGCAAAGTATATCCTTATAAGTTCACAAGAGTATAGCGCTTCATGCAAAAGGTTAAAAAAATCGGCAACGGCATATTGTTCGGCGGCATCATCTTCCTTCTTTTCCTGGTAGCATTTGAACGTTTCATTGAGATACCTTCGTGGCTGGCAGTTGCGGGCAGGATGCATCCCATGTTCCTGCACTTCCCGATCGTATTGCTGCTGATATCGTTTTTTACGGTGTGGATTCCTGCTGGTAGCGATACCGGTGCGGGCGCGGGTGCAGATGCAGATGCTGGCGAGGATACCGGCGCTGATAAGAAAAACGAGTGGCTGGACCTGCTGCGGCTGGTAGCCGCGCTATCCGCTGTGGTGGCCGCCGTCATGGGAATGCTGCTGTCGCTGGAAGGCGATAAGGCCGGGGAAACGCTGGTATGGCACAAATGGGGCGGCGTGCTGGTAGCCGTTTTCGGTTTCCTGTTCTATTCCTGCTACGACCTGCTGCTAAAGAAAGCAATGTGGGTACGGCCCTTTACCATCATCGCCACCATCACCATTATTGTAACCGGGCACTGGGGCGCGGACCTTACACACGGTGAAAACTTTGTACTGGCGCCCATCCGCGGCGAAGAAAAGCTGGCAGCCCCCGAAGAAGCGGTAATATTCGCGGATATCATCCAGCCCATCCTGAAAAGAAAATGCGTGAGCTGCCACGGCGGATCAAGCCTGAAAGGCCGCCTGTCGCTGAAAGATGTGGAAGGTATGCTGGATGGTGGCAAATCGGGCGCCTTGTTCCTGCCCGGTCAGCCCGAAGCCAGCCTGCTGATCAAACGTATTCATCTTCCGCTGGAAGACAAAAAAAGAATGCCTCCCGCCAACAAGCCGCAACTGACCGAAACGGAAGCGGCATTGCTCTACGCCTGGATCAGGTCTGGCGCCGGTACGGACGCGAAGCTGTTCAGCCTGCCGGAAAAAGATTCGTTCCGCGTACTGGCCAGCGCCTTCCTGTCGCCCGCCGGTGAGCAGTCCATGCCTTCCTATGATTTTGAAGCGGCGGATGAAGAGAAGATCGCTTCGCTCAACAATAACTACCGGGGCATTGTGCCGCTGGGAAAAAATTCACCCGCGCTTTCCGTGAACCTCTACGGAAAGAACGTATACAACGCCAAAGCGCTCGAAGAGATCCTCCCGTTAAAAAAGCAGATCGTTGAGCTGAACCTCGCCCGGCTTCCCGTGAAGGATGAAGACCTGAAGATCGTCCGCCAGCTGGAAAACCTGCGCAAGCTGAATCTCAACTACACCAGCGTTACATCCAAAGGACTGGAACACCTGGGCGGGCTGCCGCATTTGCAGGAGCTGGCGCTATCCGGCACCGGCATTACGTCTGCCGCCCTCGAGAAGCTGTTGCCCGCATTGTCCATTTCATCATTATACGTCTGGGATACGAAGATCGACAGCAGCCAACTGCAATCGCTGCAAAAGAAATTCGCGAAGGTGTATATCGAATCAGGTTTTACGGGCGATAAAGGAGAGATCATTGCGCTGAGCCCGCCGGTGATCAAAACACCCGCCGGCGTTTTTGACAAAAGCATCGCGCTGGAAATGAAACATCCTTTCGGTGGCGTGGAGATCCGCTATACGCTGGACGGATCGCAGCCGGACAGCATCAGCAGCCCTGTATATTCCGCTCCGCTCACGATCGACAGCAATGTGACCGTTATCGCGAAAGCGTTCAAACCCGGGTGGTATGGCAGCAAGACGGTACGGTCTTCGTTCATCCGCCGCGGCGTGACGCCCGATTCGATCATACTGGCTTCCAGTCCTGACCCGAAATACGCGCCCACCAGCACAGCCCTGCTAACAGACGGCCAGCTCGGCGACTTCGCCAACTACGCCAATGGCGAATGGTTCGGTTATCAGAAAAACGAGGCCGCCTATTACCTGCTCTTCAATCAACCTGTCACCGTGCAAAGCGTACTGCTCAGCATGATGCAGAACCTCCGCGGCCACATATTCCCGCCCATGAAAATAGAAGTCTGGGGCGGCATGGATAAAGACCAGCTGAAGCCGTTCGGAAAAGTAACGCATGCCACGCCCGCGAAAGATGAGCCTTCACGGCTGATTCAGGACCGCGTGCACTTCGCGCCCGCGGAAGTGCAATGCATCAAGCTCGTGGTGCAGCCCCTCCGCTCGCTGCCCAGGTGGCACGACGCGAAAGGAAAACCCGGATGGGCCTTTATCAGCGAAATTGTCGTGAATTGATCATTTAGGGGGAATCCCGCACGTAAAAGAGTGCCGGTTTTTGTTAAATCGTAGTTAACAGGGTCATTTTCCGCGCGTTTACAAGCCAAATTATGCCATATACCAATTTCCGGTTGACAGGCAAAGATCCAGTTCCGATCTTTGCAAAGGTTTTTCATAGGATATGGTTAAAAATATTGAGGGCGGTATTCTTACCGCCTTTTTTTTATTTCAATGCTTCATCTTTATCCTTCTCCAGAAATCCCGCTTTTTCACTGATCTCTTCCGCTTCCCATTCCAGCAACGCTTCATCAGGCACCATTTGTACAGGGACCGTACTGGATTTCGAAGGTTCGTTATAAGGCACGTTGCCGGCCCTGTTGTACACGGATATCAACGACCAGCGGGGATTATCAGATAGGTTGGCTTCCGAGCGGTGCAGCAGGTTGGGATGGAAGAACAGCGCGTCGCCGGCGTTCAGCTCCACGTATACCAGCGGCATGGTTTTCAGCGCAAGGTCCACATAATGCTGCGAAGCCCCCACCTGCTCTCCCGAAAAGCCGTGTTCAATGCGTCCCATTTTATGTGTTCCCCTGATCACCTGCAGGCATCCGTTCTCTTTGTTGGCATCGGTGATGGCTACCATGATAGACAGCATCTGGTCAGGGAAGAGAAATTCATTTTTATACCAATAGCCGTAATCCTGGTGCCATTCCCAGGCGCCGCCAACACGCGGCTCTTTCTGCATCAGCTTGCTGTGAAAATGGCAGACCTGGCTGTTCCCTTCCATGAGCGTGTCCGCCGTTTCCACCATCCGCCGGCTTTTGGTGAGGAGTCCGTATGCATCATTCCCCGGCGTATACCAAAGCGTCAGCTTTGTTTTTTTGCCGGTCTGATCGTTCAGGTCGAACGCATGCCGGCGCATGAGCCCGTCCGCAAATGCAATGTCCTGCAGCTTGCCGGTTTCCGGCGCCGTGAGGAAATTCTTTACGATAATATAGCCGTCACGGTTATAATCGCTGATCTGTCCGCTGGATAATTGAAAAGGTGTCATGTATCAAATCTACATCCCCATCCTCCGAAAAACCACCATTTTACCTCCCCAAACCTGTACTTTTATTGCAAAATATGATCAATATGCATTAATTTATCCGCATAATACAATCGTTCATGCCATGAAACCCGCGCTGGAACATCTGCCGAAAGAGCCGGGCCACTCTTTCGTCGTCAGGAATTTTGATTACAGTTATTACCCGACGCCCTGGCATTATCACCCGGAGTACGAGATCGTGCTGGTAACGGAAAGCACCGGCAAGCGGTTCATCGGTGATCATCTGTCGGATTTCGGGCCGGGGAACCTGGCTTTCCTGGGGCCGAACCTGCCGCATCATTACCGGAATGACGACCGGTATTATGAAGCCGGGTCGGTGCTCCGCGCGAAGTCCATCGTTGTACACTTTACGGAAGCCTCCCTGGGCAAGGATTTCCTGGAGCTGCCGGAAGCCGCCCGGTTACGAAAACTTTTTGAACGTTCTTTATGCGGACTGGACATCAACGGTAAAACCCACCGCAAGGTTTGCGACAGGCTGCATGAAATGTCCGGCCTGGCAGGGTTGAAGCGATGGCTTTGCCTGGTGGACATCCTGCTGGAGATCGCGGAATCCGGCAGCGTTACGGCCATCACGAAATCGCCGCTGGTGGGGTACAACGAGAAGGAATCCCGGCGGCTGGGCGATGTGTTCGACTGGATCATGGCTAATTTCGAGCACGACATCCGGCTATCGGAAGCCGCCGCCATCGCGGAAATGAATGAAAATGCATTTTCCCGTTTCTTTTCCCTCCGCACCCGGAAAACGTTTTCCGGTTTCGTGCAGGAGCTGCGTTTGCAGAAAGCCGCGAGGTTGCTGATTGAAAATGAACTGTCCGTCACCGAAGTATGTTACGAATGCGGCTATAACAACATTTCCAATTTCAACAGGCAATTCCTGCATCATTATCATATGAATCCCATGAAGTACCGGCGGACTTTCCTGAAAGGGAAATGATCAGGTATTTTTATCGAATTAAAGATCTATCAATGGAGCAGCTTATACAGCATCTTAAACATTTTCATCAGCTCAGCGAAGCGTTACAACATAACCTGGAACGTTATTTTACGAAAGTCGTTTTACCGAAGAACGAATTGCTGATCACAGAAGGAAGCGTTTGCCGGCAGCTGTATTTCCTGGAAACAGGTTGCCTGCGTGGCTTTTATAACCTGGACGGGAAGGAGATCACGCACTGGCTGGGGTTCGAGAATGATTTTGTAACCTCCTTTCACAGCTTCATTACGCAGCAGCCCGCGGTGGAGAACATTCAGCTGATGGAAGGTTGTGTGTTATGGGCGATCTCCAAGGAAACGCTCGGCGGCTTGTTTGAGGAATATAACGAGGTAGAAAGGCTGGTGCGTATTGCGTATGAAAAGTATTACATCCGGCTGGAGGAACGTTTCGTGAATTCGCAGTTCAGGACCGCTACCGAACGTTATGAGCACCTGTTGCAGAGGGCACCGCACGTAGTTGAAAGAGTGCCATTGGGTTATGTGGCTTCTTACCTCGGCATTTCACAAGAAACCCTCAGCCGTATCCGCGGCAGGCTTTAACATTTAGTATGACGGATTTTGATCCTTGTCAAAAGATCTGTCAACATCCACCTATAGTTTTGTTTCATAAAAAATTGCTTTATGGAACAAAAAACTGTTCAACAACCCTCTGCCGCTTTCGTTGCCGCTTCCTGGGCAGCGCTTTTTACCGGTGTCATTGCATTTAATATCGGATTGTGGAATGCTGAAATGGAGTTGAATGAAAAAGGATATTATTTCACGGTACTGATGTTCGGCCTCTTTTCCGCTATATCCGTGCAGAAAGCTGTCCGCGACCAGATGGAAGGCATACCTGTTACGAACCTTTACTACGGCCTTTCGTGGTTCGCCACGTTATTATCTGTTTTATTGCTCACGATAGGTTTATGGAACGCCACGCTGATGAGAAGTGAAAAGGGATTTTATGCGATGTCGTTCATCCTTAGCCTGTTTTCCGCGATAGCCGTACAGAAGAATACGCGGGATGCGAGAGCGGGGAAGGCTTCGGACCAGGCATAAAATCAGACAAAAAAAGAGGCTGCCCAAAGTAATTTAACCGGTTTTAGAATGGCGCAGGTCTATTACATCCGGGTAAAAATTACTTTTCAGGGCAACCTCATTTTCCATTTAACACTAAAAGATCATGAACCCGCCCCGTACCAGTCGATCTTCCGGCTTGCGTACATAGCCAGCGCCAGCACGAGGAACAGGCCGATGCTGCCCACCAGCAGGGCCGTGTCTTCCAGGCGGATAAGGACAAATATGAACCCGTATAATGCCGTGAGTATACCGCAGAATATTCCCGCCGGCTTCCAGCTTCTGAAATGGCTGCGGGCGTATAAGGTGATAAGGATAATAGTCGCCAGTGATGCGATCAGGTAAGCAAGATCGAACAGGATGAATTCGCTGATGGATAGCAGCAGGGAGTAAAAGATGACCAGCGCAAGACCGATCAATGCGTATTGCACCGGGTGTACGGGTTTGTTCAGCAAAAGCTCCACAATGAAGAAGGATGCGAAGGTAAGGCCGATGAACAGGATCGCATATTTAACGCTGCGGTCGGTTTTCGCGTACTGGTCAGCCGGTTGCAGCATGGTGACCCCGAATGCCAGCGGTTTCAGGTCAGCGCCGAGATTCTCGAGTACCGTGCCGAAAGGGAGATTAGCCTTGTTGAACGCCCAGCTGGCGGTAAAGCCGGAAGGGCTTACCGATCTTTCCGCCGGGAGATTGTTGCCATCGAAGGAGGGGCTGCCCCACCCGGACTGAAGCCTGAAATTGCTGTTGCCGCCCAGTGGGATGAAATGCAGTTGCTCGCTGCCCTTCAGCTTTACGTCCATCGCAAACGACATGACGCCGGCGGAATCTTCCGGGCGCAGCGTAATGGGGGCGGACAAACCGGTTTTGCAGATGTCCTCATTCGGCAGGCCGGGGGATAGTTCATATTCCTTCCCGTTCAGCTGGATGGTCAGTCTTTCTTCAATTCCTTTGAAGTCCGACAGGCTGTAGCAGATCCTTGCTTCGTTCCACAATATGGCATTCAGATCGATTTCTTTGGGAGATTGTATGATGAAATTCCCCCTGTTCTGCAGGTTGGCGCGGTATAGCAGCACTTTGTAGATCGAGCGTTGCCGGATCTCGTGGCTGACCTTCCCGTCCACCTGCAGCTTGTCCGGCAGCACCCAGAAATAGCTGCGGATCTCTTCTGTGGTGCCGTCTTTCGCAGCGATGTATTTTTTATAGGGAATGTAAAGGAACGGGCCGGTTAATGTCTGCGCGGCGGCCCATTTATCGCTGACTTCCTTCGCCACTTCCTTCTGCCGGGCTTCTCTTTCGCTTACGAGGTTGGCGATGAAGAGGGTGGGGATCATCATCAGGAGGATGAGGGCGCCGGTGATGATGCCTTTGATCATTATTTTTCGGGAGTTGCCGGAGAGGGTGTTGGTGGATTGTTGTGTTTCCATTTTAGTTCGTTTCGTGGTTTGTTAAAAGTACTTTGAATTACAAAGTGAATGAATTTTAAAAAATCACCTTGTAGGGTGATGTGGTTGTAAAAGTACTTTGAATTACAAAGTAAGTAAAAATTTGGATAGCGAGCAATTTTTTTTGTTCCGGGGTGGTTAGGGATGATTTCGTCGCCAGGGGCATACTCATAAATGGGTATTTGCCAGTTTCCCGGCAAATAGTATCTTGGTATCAAACAGGTTTTCCCGTACCGGAATTAATCAAGGTTAATGCTATAGCCTATACTTTATTAATGTCCCAGTAATTGTAGAAAATTCCCAAAACGTAACCTCAATACCACAAACATGCGTACTATTTTACTTTGCTGTACCATTTTATTGGCCTGCCTGAGCCCTTTAAAATCCCAACCAGTGAAGAAACTGGAAAAAATCGTCTTTACAGCTTCCCCCAAGCATTCCGTATTTCTTGAAGTGACCGTTACAAACAAGGATGATGTTAAACTGAAGATCACCCAGGGCAGTAACACAGCAGAGATGCCCATCAACGACCTGAGCCATACAGTGGTAAAAGGTCTCATCGAAGAGAAGATTGCCGGTTGGATCACAGATTTCGCGGGCAAGACAATCGCAGAAATGTTTACTTCTTCCGAGATTGAGAAGATAGACTGGCTGGTAGTGGAAACCATCATCACAAAAACGGCCCGGAATGATATCGCAAAGAACGATCTGAAGGCTATATTCAGGTTTGTAGATACCATTCCTTTTTATAAGGAGGAACCGCTAGGGGACTTCAACTGCGAAACTTTAAGTGCACAATCTCCCCAAAGAATAACATTGATGGCGGACAGTCTTTTAGGGGCTGATAAATCAATATTTATTGCTGCCCGGCAACCCTTGCTTGCCCGGATGGAACATTTTGCAAGAATGAGCGACAGCCTTGACCGGAATAGTAAAGATTCCAGCCGCCTTCTGGAGGAGCTGCGCTATAAAAGGGATAGCCTGCGGCTGGTGGACTCTGCGAATACTACGCTATTAAACGCGCTAAACGCAAAGCTCGGCTCCCTTGATCGAACAATCAACCGGAATAACGAATTGATCGCCCTTAATAAGAAGCAGATCGACAGACTGATGGATAACATAAAGGCATTATCACCAGCTTTGACAATGCCCTATCGAGATACCGTATGCAGGGGCAAGTCGCTGAATGTTCAGGCCGGGCGTTTATTTATCGATTCCATGGAAATCACGATAAAAGATGGTTTTCTGAGGGTGATAAAATTCAGGTACAATGACAGTATGGAAATATTTACGGATCATGGTCTGCAAAGAGTTAGCCGGCTGGAATATGGATTTAATGAAAAGCAGCAGTATACCGTATTTGTGGATATGAGAAGTGTATCTTTTTCAGAATTTTTGCTGGATAATTTCTTCTATTTAACTAACCGGAAAGCAGATCATTCCACAAAAGGCAGATCAAAATATCTCTTTAACCTTGACGATGTACTGAAATATACCCCTCCACAGAATGCAGAGGTCATTGAAACCTTCGTGCCCCAGCGATCAAGGGTATTCTTTACAAAGAATAATGCATCGGTGCTGGTACCTGAAACGGATGTGAACAAGATCATTACATTGAATTTGTTCAGTGATATAGTCGGTGTACAGGAAGACAAGCCGAACGGCCTTTTGCAAGCTGAAGCGAAGTTTTACGGCTCGCTGCAACGAGATCGCTATCCGGGTAGATTGCGTTATTCAACGTTCTCTTTCTTTAACTACTTCGAAATCAATTTTACGCTCTCAAAAATTGAGAATAAGCTGAAGTATATTGAATTATTGCCTAATGAAACACCCGGTGATACCTTCTCCTATGTCCATTCATTTAATCTGATGCAGTTCCAGAACCTTGAGTTCGGGGCAAAGCTGAATCTATTAAAATACACGGATGATGTGCACGAAGGGCATCTGATAGCAGGTATTGCCGCCAGCCGTACCGGAGCGAGAGATAGCCTGGTTCAACTAACAGATGATAAGGAAATTATAACGCCCAGAAACATGAGCCTCTGGTCAACAAAGTACAGTTTGAAGGCACTATACAGGTTGAAGGCCATTTCCAGGGTAGGCGTGGATGTTTCCGTTTGCCTGACGGGCATGACGCTTCTCAGCGATGATGTCAGACAAAGCGGCGGGTATTACAATGAGCTGGACCTTTCAAAGAATACTTACGTGAAGCATGAGTTCTGGAAGAACCTGATAGCGACTTATCAGGCGCAAATATATTATTATGCTACCAGGGATGAAAGTCAGCGTTTGTATGCCCGGCTTGCACTAAATACAGATATCAGCGTAAAAGGAAATCGTTTTGCCGTTATCCAGCTGGGTTATTCTGCGGACATCAATAAATTTCTGCAGTTCAAATAATGGCTGCCTGCATTCTTGTTGTCGTTTCTCATTATTCCCTGGTAGTCATCATACGGCGCCTGAAAATTGTGACAGAATTTGGCTTATAGATAAAGGAATCTCCGTTAGCTTATGGAAAGCAGAAACCCGCGCAAAGCGCGGGTTTCTGATAAATCTTGCGGACCGGACGGAACCGGCTCTCGCGGACTGGACGGGACCTCAACGATCTCATTTCCAGCCTGAAAAACCTGTAAATATTATATCACACCAAGAGAGGTACCCGAAAAGGTACCCGCGCCATTTGGGCTTATTTGAAACAGTTTATTAAAGAACTTTTTATCATTACAAAGATACGCCTCGCGGACCATAAAGGGAATTTTTCTTAGATAAAAAAGAACTCGCTATCGAGCGTGAACAAAGAGCGATGATATTTTAATTGAGTTAGAAGGAAGCGTTCGTTTCATTGGCTGACGATTAATAAGCGATATGACGTTGGTTTTAGCAGTCATTGCATTTTCAACCTTAGAAACGAGCTCATCGTAGCCCAAATTATACATTGCACCTCTTGCGCCCTCAAATGTGCAATTAATAGCACTTAGAATTTGTCCAAATTTTAGTGCTCTTTCAATTTGACTTTCAGTAACGGATTTTAGCAAATAATTGTGTGAGAAAAAGGTAGAAATTATACCTGCAGTACACCAATCACCAGCACCCGCAGTATCAATTACGTTTTCAATTATATACCCTTTTACTTCTGACCATTTTGCGGAGCCATTTCTTCGATATTTTAAACCCTTTTCCCCCAAGGTCTGGATTTCAATTAGAGCCTGACCTTTGGGGAAAATAGCTGTGTAATTAGGGATTCTGTCTTCTGAAAATTTTACAACATCTGCAACTTCTAAGCATTTTTTGAAGCCTTTTTCATCTTTGATACTTGACGGTTCAAAGAAAATTGTAGCTCCATTTTCCTTGTGTGCTTTTGCCAAATCTATGGAAGCCCTATTAATGCGGTCAAAATAAAAAACCTTTGGAACAGGACTTTTTTGTAAAATATCCTGAACCGATTTTGAAAGGCATGGCTTATAGGAAGGAAGATATTTTCCATCTTCGGGATTCCTAAACTCGAACCTGTGTTTTGAAAATCCGTGTTTATCTTTTAGAATGCGATGAATAATAATTGGTGTACTTCCATCCTCCGTAAATGTTAAAAGATCCTCTTTAACTTTCCATTTGTTTAAATCCTGACTTAACAAGTCTGATGCAACGTTATTTGAAAGGCGTGCTATTGGATAAGAATCCCATCCCATATATGAAAGGATTGTCAGCACATTTCCACAAGAGCCGCCAGCGTAAAACTGTGTAGGCTTCTCTATATCGTTACTGATAACAACATCTAAGGCAACGAGCCCAGCTCCTGAACAAATTAAATTATTTTGTATTGTATTTTTAAGTTTCATACGCTTCTCCTATTAGCCAAATTACGAAAAGTTCACTATTATCTTTTATGCTTTTCAAATCATCAAACGAATCTATATCGTACCCTTGAGAATCAACATTTAATATACCAACACCAATCTCATTTATTAGCTCATAAGCAGTTAGTAACGACCCTATTGACAATAATTTACTTGAAAATGTAGAAATGACAGCTTTACAACCATCCAATGCCTGTAAAGAGGTGTTATAGTTCCTTATAGCCTTTGTCAAACGTATATATGCTTCAAAGGGGTTCTGTTCAGGAACATACATTATATTTTGCGACTCTATATTTAGCCTATCAAATAGCAATTGATAATAATCTTTAATTAGGGCGTCTGAGCGCCTTGGGTTTTTTGATGGAAAAGGTAACACCGGACATATTTCATTTGGCCGTATGTGCGTGTAGGCCTTATCCAGATGCTCCGCTTTGTCTTCTCCTAAAATCGGGAACCAAATTACCGGCTCTTCAGATTCAGATGTTAATTCAAGGGTACCGCCAAAGCCATGCAGGTAACCGACATCTTCATCAATTCCTTTCTCTTTTATTTTACTGTCGATATCTGCATTTTCTGACACAACAACAAAAAGATTAGGCTTTTTATCTTTTGCGTAGTTATCA
Source organism: Chitinophaga cymbidii (assembly GCF_007992715.1). Lineage (GTDB taxonomy): Bacteria > Bacteroidota > Bacteroidia > Chitinophagales > Chitinophagaceae > Chitinophaga > Chitinophaga cymbidii. The sequence continues at coordinate 1,029,525 of NZ_BKAU01000001.1, read as the reverse complement.
ATGAAAGTCAAAAATTTACCAACCAAAGAAAAGTACACTCCTCTTGGAAGAGCGCTAATATCTATGATAATGTCGGTAAATTGTTTTATTTGTTCATAAGATTCCAAAATTTGCGCGGCTTGTCTATCACCGATCCGTTTTCTTTTCCCTTTGACTTTTGAATTCCAGAGCGAAATCTTCTTGGTAACTATTTGCTTGCCGGTTAGGTAGGTACTTAATTCCTTTTCGTTCTCCTGAACATGCTTTAAATACTTAGTTGAATTTGATCCTGTTCCTTCATCAAATTCAATCAACCAGCATTCTAATTTAATTGTGGGGCAGTTTTTAATCAATTCCTGAATTGCAATATTCATCCTTACGTCAAACCCTTTACCCAAAATGAAGAGTACGCTTCTTTGGGCTGAGTTGAAATGACTACTCCAAAACTCAGACGTTTTATCACCTCTTATTAATACTGATGGGTCCCACCTTAAACCATTCATATTTTAGTCCATTTAAGCAGTTCATCTATTTTCTTATGGCGCCATCCACCATAAGAAAATGGCAAGTTAAACTTTACACAAAGCCATCTATTTAAATAGTAAACATCATTCTTAGTACCTTTTTCCCCTTGACTAATAGCTTTCATTTCTAATAAATTGAACGCAACGCAAGTCGAAATAACATTTGATAAAGGAGCATAAATGTCATTTAGATACCATTCCTCATCTTTACTAAACATATCTGTTGCTATTTTAATTGCAAATCCCGTAACACCTAAGGCATAGGGGGCATTTGGCTTATATGTGTCAGACTTGCAACTTTCGCCTAACCTTGTCAGAAAGTTCATAACATTGTTTGAGTAAGGCAAAATCTTGCTTAGCTCATTCCATTTATATTCGACAGCTCGTTTCAGTATTTTTTCTTGCTCTTCAGTTTCAATGTTTACTTTGTTACCTAACAACCGGTTGGAAAGCATTTCTTCAAACATTTCCGCGGAAAAAGATAAGAATTGTTCAATATTATTTGATGACAATTTAACCAGGTCACTAAATCCGAAGTAATAGGGCAGACTTGATGGTTGAGATAAAAACAATTTCGATGATACTTCCAAGTCTGGTTTTAGTTTTTCTTTAAACTCCTGGTCTGTAAGAGGGAAGTCAAACGCAAGCTGCTGTTTACCCAGATTTCTATGAATCAGAATTTCCAGCTTTCTGTAAAGTATGGCCAACTCCAATTCGCTTCCTTCCTGGGCGCTCACAAATTTCACCCATTCATCAAATTTATTTGTGATAGACGTTATTTTTAAAATTCGTTCTTTAGTTTCATTAATGGATTCTACAAGATTGTTTTTAAAATGTTCTTCTTCTAATTCATTATCCAAATATTCTCTAAAAGAATTGACTTCTTCTGTAGATATTGCTGCGCGTTTATCCGCAATGTTTGCCAGTACAGATTCAAACCGACTGGGCCTATCACTCCAAAATTTTTCAAGATTTAAAATCTCATAATCTCGACCTTCAAATGACCTTAAATTGTCTTTGGGATCAAGGGCTTCCAAACGCTCGGAAATCCAGATACTAAAATTGCCTCTCTTCTCAATTACATACTTTTTAAGGGCGGTTCGCTGCGTGAACGACAATTTATGCGTGTCGTCAAGCATGAACAATATTTTACTAAATATTTGCTTTCCGTCAAGCTGAAAATACTCTGGTTTTAAAATTCCTACCGAAAATAATTCATCATGCCCCTGTGGCCTTATTTCTTCCAACGGAAGAAAACTATCTATTGCCTGATAAACTTTCTTTTCTATATTAGAGGCCCATTTATACAGTTCCGCCCCTGTACAAGGCACAGTAAGATCACTGAAAAAATTGTCCCGATTGTCGTAATTGTAATTTATCCTGCCTAAAACTTCATTAAAAGGAGAATTTATATTTAGTAATTCTACAATTGACCTTAATGTTGCTAAAACAATTCTTGAATTTAATAAAGAAAAGAAATATCGCTTCTTCTGCGCATCTGAAACATTCAGTTCTTCCAATATTTCATAGTTTCTTGTACAAACCAGCGTAACACCTAATACCTGAACAGAATTATCTGTTAATACGTTTAATTTTTTTAATATCCCAAATAAAGTCTTACTGTCAGGCGCAGATTTGTTATTCAATAACGTGTTTAATGTATCAGGCTCAAACACTCTTAGCAAGGAAGTCTTTCCTGCTCCCGGGGAACTATGGATATACAATACATTATTCCAGAGATTGCCGGTTTTGTCCTTTTCCATTATAGATTCCAGAATAACTGGATTGTATAATTTAAGGAAGCTGGCATTAGATTCAATTTTCTCTGAAGCCCGTAATCTAAAAGGATTTCTTAGCCTACTCATCTTTATGCCTCTTTACTCTGGGAAAAAGCCCTATAATTTTATCATCGGGGAACCATAGTATTGGCAACGAATTGTTGGGCGTATTATGGTTCAATATAACTGGGAGGCAGCACTCATTAAAACCCAAATAAGGTTCATCGTGCTTGCCTTCTTTATAATGCCTATCAATAATACTTTTATCGAAATATTTTTTAACTAAGTCTATAAAAGCTGTTTTACTTAATATCTCTGTTTTTATCTCACTCCCAATAATCTGTACCGCATCTATAGTAAATGTAAAATTGCTTTCAGGGTGCTCATCTTTATAAGTTTGTATATTTTCTTTCAACTTCGCTAAAGCCTCAATTGTAGCTATGTAAAAAATAATATGTATATCAAGAGGCTCATTTTCCTGTCTTAAACTTGCATTTTCTCCGTTGGGAAGAATTGATTGCAAAAATTTGTATATTTTTCCTTTCCATTCTTCTCCCGATTTTCTGAAATAACTTGTTCCGCTTGCCGTAAAATCATCTATCAGAAAAACAGTATTAAATTTCGAATTGATTTTTTCCTTTTTTAATTCATTCAACATATCGTTTCTTTTTTCTTCAGAAATGGAATATGTTGTCAACACTTGCTCATTACTAATCCTGGGAGTGCTTCTTCTTAACAAGTCAATTTTTGAGCCATCGCTTAGCCCAATAAATAGAGATCTTCTCAGGCTAACCTTATATGTTGTACTCTTTACAATCTTGCTCACCCAAAATGGATTCAGTCTGATTACACTGGCCGTTTTCGCTATAACTATTGGCTGTATTTTATCCGCGTATGTGATGTTGACTAAATGTGCCATTTGATCACTTGAGATAAAAATCAGAGAATCTAATACAAATTGATAGGCCGTATTTTTTTCTTCTTCAGTTTCAAATTGCGACAACCACTTTACCAGGCTTTCAATAAACCTTGTACCTGGAGAGAACTGCTGATATTCGTTATATTTAAAGCTGGCTAATGCCTGAAGTAAAGGCCGTTGCCTGGAAGTTTCTTCCGCACTCCAGTTCATGGTTTTGGCTAAAAGTTTTTCTGCTAATCCTGACCTCATGGTAAAGTAATGGCGGCTCCATTTTTATTGAAAGTTAAATAAGAAAGATAATACAATGTTGCTTTAGTATCTTTTATGCCGGGCGGCACTAAATTCCAACACATTTCACTCAAAGATGATACTTCATCAACACTTAGTGAGTACGGTGACGATAATAGTTGATAATCGTTCCCGGGCCACTGTCCTTTATCACCAATACATAAACAGTCCTGCGCTTTTTTATTCTTTCTGGCTATCTTTTTGCAGTAAGATAATATATTGAGTTTGCAAGTTGATGCTTGATCAATAATGTCAATAGAATGGCTGGATTCCAATATCTGAATGCCCAAGTAATTTTTACTTAAAACAAGATCAATGATTATTGAACGGACTTTCTGCCAATTTTTTTTATTTTTTATTTCGACCGTCACCTGATTAGGCTTTAGTTCGGGACAAATTTCTTCTTGAAACGAGTAATTTTTAATTAGCTCAAATACATCTTCTAACAATACATTTTTTGTCCCTTTTTTACCAGGTAGGCGAGCATTATTTAAAGTTCCAATGTCTGCACAATTATAATATCCGATAATCACATTAGAATGATATTTGACAGGGATTTTATTATGTAAATCATTTCTGACAGATTGGCCTCTCCCTGTCGCAATGCCAATTACCAGCCCTTTAGCAAGTATTTTAATAAGCCCTTTTGTAACATCATCATTGATACCGGTGTATCGGCTTGATGAAGAACAAAGGGTGCCGTCATAATCAAATATGATGGCACCAAAATCAGTATTCTTCAATGTATCTTTAAAATTTTTATAGGCCCCCTTCCAAAATGTCTTTTCCGCATCAGTTAATTCATCGATTGATGGGACCTTTACTTTCCTCAGAATTGCAATTTGTTCAATGTCGTGAAAGTTGGCCTTCTCTTTAAATAAAGAAGAATATCTAAGGTTGTATAATTTAGATCCATAGTCTGGTACACCTGGCCTTCCTGGATCAATACCCTGTAATTTACCCAAGGCATTAATAAAATAGAAAGATTTTACGAGCAAGTCAATGCTTGCAAACGAATTATCATATCCTGTCCTAATAACCAAAGTTGGAATATCTGAAGGTAATAATGAAAGCGTTTTTTGAGCTATCAGTTCTTCTTCGGGCGTTACTATCGCAATTATAGCAGAGTTAGCTTTTCTTTTAGCGAACCAATGATGTCTTCCATGTCCAAAATTTCTGTAATCAGAAATGATCACATCAGCCAAAGCAGCTTCCACTAACTTAGATTCAATATCAACAGCAACAGGATATCCCAAACCAGCATAAAGTATATTAAATGTATGGTTTGGCGAAACTTTTTTCAAAAAATCTCCCAAGCCACTAAAGGACTCTTTATCGGTAATAGCTAAAGAACCTGAATCAGATGTCGGCTTAAAAATGTTATATATAATGGAAAAAAAAGAAATTAAGCTGTTAGTAGCCAAAAAACCGTCTTTACCAGAAGGAATATCAAATTCATAATGCCGACTTATGGATATTTCTGTTGCCAGCTTTGCGAGAGGGCTGTTTCTTCTCATACACAGGCTATAAATTCTATTGGGTTCAAGATTTATCGCTGTTTTGTATGCAAATAATATATCCGTATTCTTACCACTTGCACTGATAAATAATATATTTGAATTGCGCAAAGCATTTTTCGAATAGAATAACTCAAGTGGAGTTACAGCTTTTGCCATCACTCCATACTGCTGAAATAAGATTGCTGCATATTGACATGCACTTAATGAACCTCCCGACCCGACAATAAAAAGAGGAATAAGTTTGTTATATAATAGTTCTGATTTTAATTCGCTTATATCCTGATTTATTGCCCATTGAAAAGTATCTTCAATTTTGTATAACTCTTTTTCAAACGGCTTTCCCATACTCTTGATAAAAAATATATTTTTTAAAAATCCTCATCTATCTTGTTTAATACCTTTTTGAAGGAATTTTTTTAAATGGATTTTGGGGACATCTCCCTAAACCATCCAATTTTAAATCGGAATTTATTGCCCAACCAGGTAAGCCAATAAAACACGATATCACTTAAAACAATAAAATTAGTAAATTTATACTAAAATATTTAGCATAAATTTACTATGTATGCAAAAGAAGGCTATTTTTTGCAGAAAATAGGCTTTTCATGGTGGATATTGATTTTGGGGGCATCTATGACGACAAACAGAGTTAAACATAACCCAATCTGCGAGCTTTAAAAATCCAATCCCCCAAAAACAGCCTTCCCCAAAAAGTATGAAAAACTATAAGAAGTAGCACCCACCCCCTCCCTTATAAAGCTCCCATTCCCCAATAATTATTTTACCGAGCCTCTGCCCCTACTCTGAAAACTCACTTTTTTTCTACCCCATATTTGCTGTATGAAAATGGTGTAGCAATGAGTAAAGTGCGCGTATTAGAACGTTCGGGGTTCAGACCAGCCGACCTGCAAAGGCTGGTAACCCTGGACGATTTACAGGAGTTCAAGAAGGAGCTGCTAGTTGCGATGCAGGCGATGTTCTCCCGCCATGTGGAGACTTCCCCCAAAAAATGGCTAAAAACATATGAAGTGAAAAAGATTCTCAACATATCCAGCGGAACACTACAGACACTTAGAAGTAATGGCACCATACCATTTAGCCGGATAGGTGGCATCATCTATTATAACGCAGAGGACGTAGATGCTGCTCTTGAAGCTCAAAAGCGGGATTATAGTAAACTCTTTAAAACAAAATAGCTATGCGGGTAATTTGTGACCCTGGAAATTTTACAGACGTGACACGATGTATGCCCCCCAGCATAGATGAGGTAAGGATTTACTTTAGCCAGAAAGGGCTGTCCGCCGCTGAAGCGGAGTGCTTTTTCTTCTTTTATGAGAAAAAAGGCTGGAAGAACAAAAACGGAGCATCCTTCAAAAAATGGAAGCATATCGCCTATCATTGGATCGCTGACGTATTTAAATATGAGCCGTGGCGCTTCAACAAGGATATTCACTAATGAGAAATGATGATGATATTCTAAAAGAAAGCTTCGAACGACTGGGCTTTAACTACCAAAATAATTCTAAAAGCAGAAAATTATAACGCATGTATTATATCTGTAAGTTTTCCAACACCTGGTCCGTATATGATGCAACAGCCAGCACGAGCAGAAATATGGAACAGACCGAGATTAATTGTCTGAAGGCTCTTTTCCCGCAGTTGTTTTCAGAGAATTCAATATTAATGGCCCTGCAAGTGAGCAGCATCAATCCCAATAAACTGTTGCAGCTACCGGCGCCTGGTTCAAAACCCGGTAGTTCCGTATCCAGAAAAGCGGAGCCGACAGGGGCCAGTGGTCAGAAGCTGTAACTATGCTTGATTGTAGACATTCATCGCTGGCCTAACTAACTGACCCCTTTTATTTAAATATCGCTTGACATGCTCTTTAAAAACGGAAACGAGGATTTTGAAAAGACATTCCCTAGCGGGAACATTCGGGAGTTTGGACGAGTGATGAAACAAATATCAGATACCAACGTATTTCCGCATGTCCTGGAAAAAAACGGTTATACCAGATTCGGCCGGCTGGGTTATAGAAGAGATGACAATCAGTTGATCCACCTGTTTATGGACAATGGCAAATGGCGGTATATCAATCTTAAAAAAAAGGAGGACAAAGGCTCGCTGATTCAATTTATCGCCAACCGGCTCATGACAGAGAAAATTGTGATATGCCATGATCCGGCTACCCTATACAGAGCAAGCGAAGTGGCCAAAATATATTTGAAGCAATATAAAAAGCAACTAAAAAACGATTACCAGTTGGAAACGTTGCGACAAGCACCTGCCGGACAAAAAAACCGGAGAAGGTAACGATGCGCCGTTTTACGTAATAGTACAAGATATGAAAATACATTTCTCCCCAGGGGTATTAAGGGAGCTAATGGAATTAGGGTGTGTTTAGGCAAAATCACCAATAAGCATCATTGTCTGAAAGATCATCCATTTCCATCACGAAATACGGTATCCGAAAAATCATCAAAATTTCGCTAAATGACCAAGAACAAATATATAGATGAGCAGATAGAGCGGCAGTTTCAGGAACTCGGATTTCACAATTACCAGGATTTCCTTTCCTCCGGGGAACCCACTCCCGAACTGATCGTTGAAGGAATGAAAATTCCCAACGCCATTATTCTGGATGATATATACAGTGATCCGGATGAAATCGGATATATTTTCATTGTGGGAAGAAATGATGCGGATGGCGTACAGTATCTACATTCCATCAATGCCTCTTGTCAGCTGGAAACAACTCGAAAGTTGGAAGGAGTGACGGTGATCGGAAACACTTATTTAAGGGATAACGGGGCTTTCCCCACAAAAGACCAGATCAGAAAGGAAGTACTGGAGAAGGTACGGCTAGAGAAAATACAGGAAAAGTTCAGCCAAAGGGAGAAACACAAGGCGGGAAGGAAGAACAAAAGTTTTAAGTGAAACACGATTCCCGAAACCGAATGTCACATCACATAACGAATACAGCATGTCAGAAACCTTAGCAGATAGTAAACTAAAAGAGAACCTGGAAGCGCTGGGTTATACCTACAAGGATCTTATTGAAACGGCGGCCGGTGATCCTTCTTACCGCATATTCTCAGAAAGCATCAAGCTGTTGGATCATTGCAAGACACAAACAGTCATTGAGGCGCACGTCGAGATTCAGGCGCTAACAAGAACTTCAACGATCCATAATATTACCATCTTACTTAAAAGGTTTAATCCAGCATTTCCCAATGGCGAAATATTATATGGAAACTATTGGCATACATTAAAAGGACTGGCAACAAGACAAGAAGCATTAATTGATTTTGAGCATAAAATAAACTATATCGAAAGCAAAGAACAAGAGCAACTAAAAGAACTATTTACACTACAGGAAAGAAACCTAGCAGCAGGCACCTCAAGGCGTATCAAATAATAAACACCGAGGGACGACCAATAACCCTACCTCACCTTAGAGCCCGTAAGGGCGGTTACTCCCATTCCGACGATGGAGGGGAGCCGTGCACCTCTCTCTTGGTTGCGCACGGCAAGATGTGGTGTTGTAATCAACACCGCTGCTGGCGCAGTCAGCAATAGCGAGATCGCAACAGATCCTTCATAGAAAAAGGAGCTTATGAAGACAAAAGAACGATTGGAGTATCCCATCATGACGCGCATCAACAAGCGCGCCTACGATCAACTGCATGGACTCCTGCAACAAACCAGGGATGAAACGCTGGCGGGGCTGGTTCGCACTATTATCCACAACCGGCCGGTAAAAACCTATATACACGATGAAACGATGGAGCTGGTACTGGAAGAACTTGCCTCCCTACGAGCGGAGATCAAGGCCATCGGCGTCAATATCAACCAGATCACCCGTTATTTCAACACCTACCCTGAAGAGGAAAGGAAGCGATTTTACGCAAAGATAGGACTGGCGCGGTACATAAAGATGGAAAGCAAAGTGGACAAGGCTATCAGCCTTATTTCAAAATTGAGCAAATCATGTTTGTCAAAATAAGACCAGTTGAAAATTTGAGAAACGTGCTTAGTTATAATGAACATAAGGTAAATGCCGGTCATGCCGAATTGATCCTGGCTTCCCGGTTTGGCTGTGAGCTGGAGGATCTCGGGTTTTATGAGAAACTCCATCGTTTTCAACGCATGAATGACAGAAACCAGCATATCACCAAAAAAACGCTTCACATCTTCCTGAGCTTTTCACCTGACGATATCCTGGATACAGAGAAAATGCAGCAGCTCGCATGGGATTATATGAGCCGCATTGGCTTTTCAGCGCAGCCATACCTGGTATATAAACACACAGATACCGTTCACCCCCATCTGCATATCGTTACCACGTCGATTAAACCGAATGGTCGGCAAATGAACCTGAGCTATATCGGCATCAGGAAGTCAGAGCCGGCTCGAAAAGCAATGGAACAGGAATATGGCCTCGTGATCGCGGAAGGCAGGGGAAAAGAAAAAAGAAATGAAATAGCGCCAGCCGATATCCGTGCGGCTATTTACGGCGAAAAGGAAACGAAAAGTGAGATAGCACGGGTAGTGGAACAGGTACTGGCCTATTACCATTTTACCTCATTATCGGAGTTCAATACCCTCCTCGCTTTAAAAAATATAACAGCAGATCCTGGCAAAGAAGGCAGTCGTATTCGGAACAACGGTGGGCTTACCTATTCGATCATTAATGACCGCGGCAGAAAAGAAGGCATACCCATTAAAGCCAGTGCCTTCCATTTTGAACCGACATTGAAAAACCTGCAAGCAAAATTTGATAAGGAGTGCCATCGTAAGCATTTGTATACCGGCCATGCCAAAAAGGTAGTAGCAACTGTTTTATCGAAAAGCGGCCGGATGACTGAAAATGATTTTGTACGAACGCTCGATAAAAAAAAGATACAATGCAGCATTATAAGGGATGAAGAAGGGATGATCCTAAATGTGCTCCTGGTAGACCATTTTAAGAAAATCGTGCTGACTGAAAAGGATATTGAACTTTCTGTCGCAGTGCTACAAAACAAGTTGGCACCCAATAATGCCATTGATGGTGAGAGCGTAACGGTAGAAAGCGCAGCGCATCAACACAGACCATTTGACAAACAAATTCATATACCGCATTACGCTATTACCATATTGAAAGGTATGTGGGCGGAGGAAAACCAGAACATTAGCTCTTCTAATGAATTTTTAAGGAAAAAGAAGAAGAAAAAGAGAAATACAGGAAACTAGGTATACATGGAAAGTGAAGTTGAAAATGTGAATGTATGCAAACAGAAAATATACAGGCATTAAGTAAAATTCTTGATCTACTACGATTCGGAAGCATCCTACTGCTTTTGCTCCATTTTTATAGTGTTTGTTTCCCTGCTCTGGCGGAGAGGGGTTTATCTGTTCCCCTAGTGAACAAGATAGTTTATAACCTGTCGCAAAACTTTTCAGGGTTACAGGGGGTGAATAAACCTAAACTTTCTGTTCTATTATTACTTACGGTTTCCCTGATCGGCGTAAAAGGAAAGAAAAGCGATCACCTTTCGGCCAAACCCATTGTTCTCTACCTCAGTACCGGGCTGCTCTTTTTCTTCGCCTCATCTTTCTTACTGGAAGTGAGGGCAGCGCCGGCAACGCTAGCCGGGTTGTATATCAGTGTCACCGGCATGGGCTTCCTGCTTATCTTAACAGGGGGAACGAAAATCACCCGGCTGCTGAACAATCGTCGGGATAAAGATATATTCAACGATTACAATGAATCCTTCCCCCAGGAAGAACGTTGCCTGAGCTCTCCTTACACGGTAAACTTACCTACGGAATATGTATTCCAGGGTAGAAAAAGAAAAGGATGGATTAATATTCAGGTTTTTCGCGCATGCATAGTGGCCGGAACCCCCGGAAGTGGTAAGAGTTTTTGGGTTGTTCGCAATTATATTACCCAACTGGTACAGAAGCAATTTTGTTTCTTCCTATACGACTTCAAGTTTCCGGACCTCACGCTCATTTTATACAATCATGCACTACGGTACGGGCATACCTACCCGGTTCCGCCGCGACTCTATATCATCAATTTCGATGATCTTACCAGAACGCATCGCTGTAACGTACTGTATCCCGAAACAATGATCGATCTCACGGATGCCACCGAAAGCAGCAGAACATTGATGCAAGCGCTAAATAGGGACTTTATAAAAAAATCTGGCGATTTTTTCGTGGAGAGTTGTATCCTCTTTGTTACCGCCATCTTTTGGTTTTTGCGAAAATATGACAACGGGAAGTACTGTACGCTTCCCCATGCCATCGAACTTGCCCAGGTAGATTATGATGAACTTTTCCCTGTTTTGTCGCTGGAGCTGGATATAGAGGTATTGATCAATCCCTTTATAAGCGCCTATTTACGAGGTGCAGCTGAACAACTCGAGGGGCAGATTGCGAGCGCTAAAATTTCGCTTGCCCGGCTTGTTTCCCCTTCCTTGTACTATGTCCTGTCAGGGAATGACTTTACGCTGGATATTAATAATCCCGAACATCCCAAAATCGTTTGTGTTGGGAACAACCCTGTCAAACAAAGCACGTATGGGGCAGTGTTGAGCTTATACGTAGAAAGAATGCATAAGCTAATCAACAGGAAAAACCAACGCCCTTGCGCGCTTATTTATGATGAGTACCCCAGCCTTACAGCCAGCGTGGATTTGATAAGTACTGCCAGATCGAATAAAATTGGCGTGCTCGTCGGAGTGCAGGATATGTCGCAGTTAGTAAGGGATTACGGCAAGGAGCAGGCTGAAGTGATTATGAACATTTGCGGCAATATAATCAGTGGACAGGTATTGGGAGAAAGCGCCAAGACATTAAGTGAACGCATTGGAAAGATCAACCAGCAAAAGGAATCGCTTTCGATTAATGCCAGCGATACTTCTCTTAGTAAATCCACGCAACTGGATAGCGCCATTCCTATATCGCGCATTTCAAATTTGAGTTCCGGTGAGTTTGTTGGCGCCGTTTCTGATACCCCGGATGATCCCATTAGAAACAAAGTCTTCCATTGCCGCATCATCAATGATATTGAAGCTATCAGAGCAGAAGAAGAGCATTATCAGCCGATACCGCAGATTCGAGAAATGGACGAGCGTACAGTGATGGAAAATTTTCATCGCATCAAAAGCGATGTGCGCCACATTATCAATACCGAGATGGACAAGATCAGGAATCACCCGTCACTCCAACATCTCATTAAAACACCCAAGAACCCCGCAACTCCTGCCACCGGGAAAAGTGTGTAATTTTTTTAACTATAAAAATGTGAAGTATGAACGGTGAAAATTATGTGTTTTTAACAGAACAAGTATTACCAAGGTTAGGCTTTGGCGGTGTATTGGACGATGAACTGTTTGCTAAAATGAAGAAAGGTGGCGATAGTATCATATTGAATGCTACGGGCACATTCGGAAGTGATCAAATGAAATATGATCTTGAACTGGTGAAGAAGGATGACAGGTACTATCTCAATAACATCAGCGCCACCATTAGCCGGGAAAATGAGGACCCCCAAACGCACAAGTTCAGCCTCTATGCCCAAAACGGTTATACTGCCGATGAGATGTATAATATGATGAACAAGGCGGACGGACACCTCTTTGTCTATCGTGAGTTTATGAAAGAGGGAGAAAGGGTCGGCAGATGGTCCACCATTGACCTGACCCGAAAGGATGACAATGACAATGGCATTCTTCGTAGCTACTACGATAATACCACGCACTTTAATCTTGTCGTCGAGCTGGGTAAGCTTCCTTTACAAAATCTGAGCAGGGATGACAAGGAGAAGTTGATCAGCGAAATGAAACAGGGAAACCCTGGTATGGCCGTCGTGAAAAAACCAGACGGTGTCAAGGAGCGTGTGTCGCTTATTGCCAAACCCAATATCGGCGTGATTGAAGTGCGAGATAAAGAAGGCCAGAAAATTAAATTCGAGCAGAATAAGGGCAAGATATCCAATAATCAAAAATTTACCGTGAAGCCGGGAGAAAGTGAGGATGCGCCCAAACGTAATCTGACTGCTGCAGGAAAGCTCCTTAATGCACAGGAAAAAACCCCTGATCTTTCAAAGAAAACAAAAATCGGTTAATTATTCCCCACGATCTGGGGGGCCGGGAGTAGCTGCCTCCCGGCCTATTTGCTTTTATTTTTGTTTTACCCCTCTTAAATTCTGATGCCCCCCTTATACCGCAGATATACACCTATGTATTAAAAATAAAAATATGAAACATTCATCCATTGTTAATATCCCGCTACTAGCGGTACTGATTGCCTGTGTGTGCTGGTCTGCATGCAAGCGGCATACAACAGCTCCTGTTACACAGCATACACCCGCACCTACGATTACTCCACCTTCCTGGGTATACAACCGCTTACACGCTGATTTGAAAAATACAATCGATTTATTACAATCTTCCTCCTTATGTCATCCATTCCACGCTGCCGCCCAACGTATAGGAAAACCGTATTGGGGAAAAAATCTTAGTGGAGAACGTGGCGACACAAAGATCTTCCTGGTGCCGCTAAAAATGGATCGGGACAGCCTCTTTGCAGGCTTCGTAGCTATTGAGAGAGATTCCACACTCCGGTTCCAGGTGTACTCCGGAAGGGAGCTAGATAAGTATAGTGATCAAGGCACCAATGCCAGCCCGACTGCGTTTGATGTTAACCATGCGCTCAACGCCCTTAACCATTACGGTTTCGGGAAACAGGTCTACTCTGTAGCAGGTATAGCGCCACATGAAAAAAAGCGTCTGGACCGGTTGACAGCCAATGCAAGCCGATCCATTGCTGTAAACAGCAGCCCTATCGTAGTTTCCAGCTGTTATCACTGGTCCACCTGTATGGGGGATGGTAAAGGCAACTGCGTCGGTACAGTATATCACTTTACAGAATGCGTGAGTCAAATTTTATGGACCCCGCCCGTGGGTAGCAGCCCCGGCGGAACCGCTACCAAACCGGGGGGACCTGGTGTAAGCGGTGGTGGCGGCGGTTCTACACCTGCTCCTAGTCCGGCGACACAGCCGGCTACGCTTGCCATTCCTCAAAAGCCAATTGCGAACGTCAAACGGCACCTGGAATGCTTCAATACCTCTTATTCCGCAAAAGTGACGCTTTATGTGGATCAGCCCACCCCCGGCACTACTGATCCAGTATCGATTTTTGGGGGCATCGGACACACTTTTCTTAGCTTCGAACAACAAGTGAACGGCAAGCTGATCAGGAGAACCATCGGATTCTACGCACAAACACCCATAGACCCGATGAAGAAGAAATCCGGCGCCAGTATGCTCGGCGATGACGCCGGCCGCAAATATGATATAAAATGGGAAACTTATGTCGGCGGGGATCAGCTGAGCGAAATGCTATCCGGCGCCATTCATTATGCCGGCACCTATCATATAGAGAACTACAACTGCGCCAATTTCGTACTGGATATATTATCAATGGGCGGAATACAGCTCCCCAGAACAGAGGGATGGTGGATTACGGGACGGGGGCTTAATCCCGGAAATTTAGGTGAAGATATCCGGCAATTACCGGGCAGCGTGGGCATGAAAGGCAACAGTCCTGATAACGCGGGAACTTGTCAGCCTCCGAAAGTATTTTTTTAATTTTTAGGCTACGCTTACTCCCGGAACACCTAATTGGTACTGGGAGGTAAGCTTATCCTTTTTGTTGACTTTTGTAATTATCCACATTTAATAGTCCTTTCCTTTCATCACCAAGGCCGCATAAAATAAAGCCGCTGTTATATCTTCTCTTTCCAACAAAGGATGTTGTATAAGTATATGCTCAGTACTCATACCAGATGCCAACAGTTCGAGAACATCAGCTACCGGGAAGCGTAATCCTCTAATAGTAGGGCGACCTGCCATCTTTCCTGGTGAATGGGTGATTCGGCGCATTAATTCTTTTGATGTGGAATGATCCATCCTTTAAAGATAGGGGCATTTATTCTAATGAACGGAATGTGATTCTATGACTTTTATATTGATTGATAAATTATCACTTATTATGAGCAAATTGCAGGCCTATGGCATTTATGCATATCCAGATAAGTAAAAATGCATACACAGATAGAAGAATGCTCCTTCCAACGTCATTAAAACATACTGGTCATGAAAAAGTCTGCGTACTCATTGGATAAAATAGCGCCGCGCCTTTACACCTATTTTGCAATGGGATATAATGCATGGGTGAAAGCTATGAACAACCAGGGTATTAAATCCAGCGACTTATCCCAGCTTCAACTAGAAATGGGTATTGAATTTAAAGATTTAAGGAATGCACTGAATTTGCCTGCGAACTTTCTCAACACTTCTGGTGAAGCGCCATTGCCGGCACACGCAATTGACAATTTACATGAATTAGTGCATTTATATGTGGAAGGCTACAATGTATGGGAGGATAGAGAGAAATTCAATAAATGGATGACTCGTAAGAATCCATATTTATTTGATGCAACACCGATAGAAGCGTGTATGACGCGCATCGGTTTACATGAAGTCCGTAATGAAATAGATCGTGTGAAATTTGGCATATCATAAGCCTGGCATAAAAACAGAGAAAAATGAAATTCTATATTTAAAAACGGGCTTTTTCTAAACGACATAAGGAGTATATAATTCATTCACAAGAATATGGCTGATTATTATGAAGAATAAAACCGTAAAAACATCCGGACTACTTTCCACCTATGACTCAATATTGATACTCCGTAACATAGGATTAATGGAGATACTGAATCATGTTGATAAAAGAATAAGTAAAGACCAGCTCGTTGAGCTAAAGGATGTAATTTGTCTTTCTTATCAAGAGATTGCTGAATTGTTAGACCTTACAGATCGGACGCTTTATCTGAAAAAGAGCGGAGAGGTATTTAGCGTATCTGTGTCCGACCACCTCTATTCCCTGGCGTATCTATATAGCAGTGTATATCGTGCATTTATGAATAAGGCAAGAGCAGACAAATGGATGCGACGTCCGTCAAAGGCATTTAGGAACAAAACTCCACTAGCATTATGTAATACTAATATCGGTATGTTGGCTGTCGAAGAAGAGCTAAAAAGGCTGAAAATGGGTATTTATTGATAAAGATGAAATCAAAAAAATCCAGTATCTCTGAAGCAGGCGATTTTTGTCTCCCCTTCCATTTATCGTTTATTACTTTTCCATCAAAGCCTCATGCAACAAGTCATTTGCAATAGCTATAATCTTCTCTTTCTCTGCTTTGCTTATGCTATTTGCATTCTTCTTGGCTTTCCTGTAGTAAGTAGCTTCGCTCCAATTACATTCCTCACAGATTTTCTCTCTGAATACCTTGCTAAGTGAAAAAATCTGTTGATGCTTTTCGAGAAGGAAATTAGTAGTTTGCTTTCTAGTCATAGTAATTTGATAATTTAAAGATTAGAATACCATAATCAATATCGAAATGATTCCATTACTATAGACAATGAAAGCTAGCCTGTCGGGTGAATAAACAAAGCACCTTAACAAAAAATAAACTGTTTCATAGAAATTTCCTGTGCTTTTATCCGGTAATAATCGCATGTTCTGTTAAACTATCTCCTAAAAATACCGGCAACTATCGTACTGCAATATTATTGCGGTACTTCAATTTATATTGCCATATATAAAGATGGAAATAATAGTTAACCATGAATGCCAAAACCCTCACAAAGCTTCCTCCTCCACATTTGGATAAATGTTTAGCAAATAGACCTGGTGAGGTATGGAAAGACTTCATAAACCTGGAAGGATACGTGGAGATTTCAAACCACGGCCGCCTCAAGCGGCTTGCACGTTCAATCATACAGTCAAATGGGATACATAAGGCTCTGCCAGAAAGGATATTTGCCCAAAGCGTTATTAAAGCCGCAAATAAAACTCATAACGACAATACCTTTCAGCTGGTATGCCACTTTATGATAGAAGGTAATCTTTATCAGTTTTCTGTTCGCAAGATGATGTATTATCACTTTGTGAAAGAATTCGACCTCACCGATCACATGATCAATATAATCCCTAAGAATGGAAATGGCCTAGACGTGAATCCGAAGAATTTAAAGAAGGTTACAATTGGCGAGAAAGTACGAAGATCTGTAACAACTGGTAGGATGGTTAATACTTTTGCTCATGTTGATCTTAGTGTTGCCGTCTATCGTTCTGTACTTACCACTTCAAAAGAAGTATCTCAATATGATGTTTCAGGCAAACTTATCCAAATATTCACAAGCATTCATGAAGCCGGCAGATGCACAGGTATAAGTAGTAATGCTATTAGCGATGTGGCAAACGGGCGTGGCAACACAGCAGGAGGGTACTATTGGCGCCATGGCAGGTCCGGTTCTATTGATCTAAACACGTTTCATTATAAACGGAAACAAAACTATCGTCGGGTAAAAGGAACAAAAGTTACTCAATACGATCTAGCAGGCAATCCTATTGCTCGGTACAATAGCCTTCAAGAGGCTGCAGAAGTATCCGGTTGCATCTGGACTTCTATTTCAGCCACCATTAGAGGGGTATATAAAACCGGGGGTGGATATATTTGGCGGAAAGGGCATCATTTCGACAGATTGAATTTGATTCCGTAATGACGCTTCGGCTGTAGACAATAAAAATGAATAATAATCGGGGGAAAACTATGCGCAGATCAATGTAGGTGTAAACTTCCTTCTTTAAAATAGGACTTTATAGAGGTGGTATTTTGCAGCATTGTTAAAAAACTTTGTATCGGCTGGTGCTTATTCAGGTGAGCAGTAAGTAAAATATCTCTCAATGCTAGATCGTCAAATACCACCTTGTACCCATACCAGCGTTCTACCATAGAAGTTATTTCCTTTAATGGCGCTTGGTCAAAATAGAATACGCCTTTCATCCATGATAAAGTAGTAGAGGGATCAAAAGACGCCTTCTCAATAGCATTCCCCTTTAAAACGGTAGCTTCCTGACCTGGCGAAAGCTGCATTTTCTCCTTTTCGCTGTGAACGATGGTGGCGCCTGATACCAGCGACGTGATCAGCCGATTAGCGACATAGGTATTCACATTAAATTCTGTTCCTAATACCTCGATAGACCCTGAAGGCGTATTTACTATAAACGGCTGCTGAACGTTGGACGCAACGGTAAAATACGCTTCGCCATCAATATACACCTCTCTCTTGTCACCCTGAAAAGCAAAGGGAAAGCGTAAGATAGTAGCAGAATTCAGCCTGATCCTAGTTCCATCCGGCAAGGTAACGGCATAGTCCAGTTTTTCCGGTACCTTTAATTCATTGAGCCGGCTGGCTAACTCTCCTTGTCCCTGCACCAGCATGGAATCCATAGAAGCGCTTATGCTGCCTTGAGGGGTAGAAATCTCCTTCTTTTCTCCAAGCGCAATTACCTGTCCATCCGCAGTGGTGAGCACCACGCCAGTGGTGGCGACATGTATCCCTGCTGTTACGCCAGTGTTATTGGGTGTAGTTCTGGTGAAGAAATACAGACCACCAACACCCAATAATACGAGAACGCTTGCGGCTACCGCCCACTGCCTTACCTTCCTTATCCTGGAAGATCGGTGTATCTTATCTTCAAATGCCGCACGCTGCGAAGAAGTGAGGCTTATATGTGGTGTCTTATCCAGTACCCCTGCTGCTATGAGTCTGTCAAGTTCCTGCTGAATGCTTTCCAAATGGGGGTGGGTAGCTAACAACTTCGATAATTCGACCTCTTCTTCCTCGGAAATCTCGCCTGTATATCTTTTATATACCAGTGCTTCCGTGTGGGCGTGCAATTCTAAATCGAATGTATTATTCATGTGTGGAAAGCTAAATATACTGACAAATCAGGGTTATTTACTGTTCTGTGTTAAAATGAAGACGTAACTTTTTAATGGCCCGCTGCACATACGTTTGAAACGTATTCAAGCTGATACCCATGCTGTGAGCGCTATCTTTATAAGTAGCTCCATCCCTGTACAGCGAAAGTAATACGGAATGTTGTTGCTGGGGTAACTTGTCGAGTACGCCAGACAAATGATGGCGAATCTTTTCAAACTCCTCAGATTTCGCTTTGTTCTCCATATATTGCTCTACGTAATCCATACTTTCCGTCGCCAAGACAACATGACTATATTTTCTCTTCTTGCTGGATTCCCGGTTCTCCTTCTCCAAATAATTCAGACACTGGTGTTTTATTCGGATAAATAACAAAGCCTGTAGGCTGGTATGCACATGATTGTACAGCTTTTTCTGGTAAAAATCTGTAAAACACTCCTGCACCAGGTCCTCTGCTATATACTTATCTCGAACGATGCTGAAAGCCTTATAATACAGACTATGGTAATACTTTTCATATAGTTTCCCAAAAGCCCGCGCATCACCTTCTTTTAAGGATTTCAGCAAGATATCGTTATGCTCCGCCAACATATTGTGTAAAATTAAAACAAATTGAAGATACCACCACCTAATCAACTGCCTTTTTTTGACTAAACAAAATTACATTTTGACATATATTTTATCTTAACAATCAAATAACAAAATAGATATAGCGTGAAGTCTTCCCTTTGTCACTACAACATCTCACTGCCATGCCTTTGCAGTGGAAAATAAAGTTCCTTCCCAGGCATTCTGCAAGGGAAAAATCGTACATTCAAACAATTATGAACATTACATAGGAAGCCTACTATGTAACCCCTCAAAATCCAAAAGCAGTGCTATGAAGCTCCATGTTAACACGGCCGGCAGCGGCAACATCTTCATTGACCATCCAGTACCTAAAAAATATCGAAAACTGCTGTTTCCCTGGTTAAACCATCAGTACTCCGATCAGGCTGAAGGCGTTGTCATCGTGCAGGAAAGTGTTTTTAAGGAATTCTCCCTTTTTCAATACATCACCGATTTTCATTGTCCTACGCCTGTAGCGCTTACCGCTCATGCAGCTACCGCTGCCATTCAGTTCACAATTTCTGGGTCTGCTTTTGCGGAGATGACAGGCGGATACAAATACAGGCTGTCGCCTAACGAGGCCGGCATATTCTTCCTAGGAGAAGGCACCAATACCGCGGTGATTGGGGACGGCTTGTTCCGAAGCATACACTTTGAACTCTCGGCTAAGCTTCTTTTTGAGCTGGTGGATATGGTACCGGAACTTAAGGAATTACTGAATAGCGTATGGAACTTGGAAGCATCGGGATACCCTTTGTATACGATCCCGATCAATTTCGTTATACTAGAACTGCTGCAAACGTTAAGCAGCTTTTCGCCATCGGCTATGGATCATGCCGACACATTAAAAGAACTGGTAAAGGATCTGCTTTTCCAATATAAGGTAGCTCTTCTCGATGCCAAGGCTATGCAGGCGTTGCCGCCATTGCCCCATAAGAAAACGCTGATGGAAATCAGAAACTATATCAGCTGCTATCCCTCCCTGCAAACAGGCAAACTCGCCTGGTTATCGCGTCATTACCCATTGTCATCGTCCACCATTAGCAAGTATTTTCAGCAACTATTTGAAATGCCACTATCCGACTTTGTACTGTCCAAAGTGATGGAAAAAGCCCACTACCAGCTACGGCACACCAGAAGACCCATTCAGCAAATAGCACAAGAGCTGGGCTATTCCTCTGCATCAAACTTCACCCGCGCCTTCATAGACTTATTCGGCAAACCACCTTCTTCGTTACGATAGAAAAATGCTTGAAATGAATATATCTATGCTCCAAATGATAATCGACATTTGAAAATAAAGGATGACATTTGATAAAGAAAGAACACAGATAAAAAAGGGTCAGTAAATACCCATAGTATGTATAACTCTTATCCGATTAAGGTAATTTTTTTTAACCCGGTACTATTCCATGAAAGCAGAACCATATAAAAGGCAGACAGGTCCCCCTAAATTCCAAATGATGAAATCGCACCTGCTTCAAATCGCATTGGCCCTTGGTATTGGCATGGCATTTTCATTTGGAGAGCAAGCAGCCGACTGCTTTTCAGTAGGTAGCATTGGGTATACCTCTCCGTATACACCCGATGGCACAGCTCCTGATCCATCGTCACCGTTTAGAATCCCTGGAGCATATGCCTTTGACTATTCCTGTATAGTGGATGATAGATTTCATTGCAGGTATATATACGACGCCACCTATGGCATTTGGATTTCTTGTGTCGGTGAATATAAGATCATTGAAGATTTGGATGATCGGAGTGTTAAAGCCAGCATCCGCCCGGACTAACATCGTAGACTAATATTATATAACTCATACTTTTTCTCCATGAAAGCAAGAGCCATCATTGTCGAAATAATCGTATTTCTTTTCATCGTTATGTTTTTATATGCCAGTGTGAGCAAACTGTCCCACTATCAAACATCCTACCTACAAATGCTGAACCAGCCCTTTCCGGATCAGCTTGCCGGATTTATGACCTGGGCAGTACCTGCATTTGAAATTTTGATTTGCATAGGACTGGCATTCACGCAAACACGAAAACTTGCATTATACACGGCAACGGGATTGATGACCATTTTTACAGGATATGTCGTGTATTTATGGTTTTTCTTCAAAGGTGCCATTCCGTGTAGTTGCGGTGGCGCGATCTCCAGCCTCACATGGTTTCAGCACATTTACTTCAACAGCTTTTTTGTGATCATAGGCGTGATAGGAATACTGCTGCACAGGAAGGACCAGAGTTCCACGAACAGATCATTCGCAAGAGCATAATTACTGCAACATATTTACGCGCGTAATGCAGGGAGGCCGTCACCTGCCCCAAAATGATAGCCATAATTCACTTATTATTAATACCCTAAATTTTTCACCATGAACAAGATCAAATCTTTGTTTTTAGCAGTTGCCCTGGTACTGGGCGTAGGTGCAGCTTATGCATTTTCTGTTGCTGATGAACCACCTTGCTTCGTTGAAGGAAGTGTGGGTTACACATCAATAATAACTCCTAACGGTACGGCTCCCAGCCTTACTGCTCCTGAAAGAATTCAAGGAACTTACCAAACTGAGGAGATTGTCGGCAATCACACCTGCGTGCCTAATCCCCCAGTTACATGCCGATTTGTTTATGCGGTAACTGACGAGGCACCGGCAGGTAGATGGTTTACTTGTACTGGAAACTTAGTGTTATTTGAAGATTAAGTATTTATTCCTACGGGGCCTCTCTTTTGGAGATCCCGTAGGTTTTATTACAGGCCGATACTCTCATGTCCAACAGAGAAGACACGACCAGGAAAGAAAAGTCTTGATAAACTAATCAATGAAAAAAAGGGGAAAGATATTACCCAATCGGAAACGAATAATGATGGTATGCTACTTAGTTGCTACCGCCTTCATTTTTAGCTCCGCCATCTTATCCCAAGATGAATATCCCTGTTATAAAACAGGGAGCATTGGTTATTACGAACCTTGTACGCCTGATGGAATACCGCCGGACCCATTCGATGTTCAAAGGATTCCATCGCATTATAACGAACATGAAGAGTATCGATATAGTTGCATAGCCAATAATCAAACAATATGCAGGTATGTGTATGCTTTTACTGATTTCGATCCATTTGGCAGGTGGTATCGCTGTACTGGCAATCTGATTTATAATGAGCCGGATTAACTTATTTTTACTATTTTCTAATTACAACTACTAAAAAATGAAGAAGATTTTATTTTTTGGAACGATTATGCTAGTTCCAATTTTGATTTTTTCCTTCAAATTTGTTGATGAAGCACCATGTTTTGTCATTGGTAGCATAGGCTATTTAACTGTAACAACTCCCGATGGAACCCCTCCTAACCCGAGCGATCCTAACAGAATACCTGGTATATATAATCCGAGTGGCGCAATTGGAACATATAATTGTGTAACAAATCCAACTATAACATGTCGCTTTATATATGCAATCACTGAAGAAGCTCCAAATGGAAGGTGGTTTCAATGTTCCGGAGCCAGAATTCACAATTTGCCATAGCAATAGCTTGATGAGGTGGCCCTCCTTCGTTCTAGGGTAGGCTGAGGTAGTTGGTTGGAATACAGGGACCATACTGATCATTTTCAACTGATTATCCGATGGTGTTCTGTCGTGGCGGTGTCTTCTGACAATAGCCGTCAACCAGAATTATCTGGTAAATTTCATAGAGGAAGAAACGACATTCAAGTGCTGGCATTCAAATTGGCCGTTTAATGGAAAAATTAGGAGAAATATTATCAGTAAAATCTATTACTTCAGTGGCGCAGGCTACCGGCTTCAGTAAGCTGGAACAAACGTTACCCAGCCATCTTCAGCAGCTTTTTACTTCCATATTAGTAATGGATTCAACGGAGTTTAAACTCCCGGAGAGCCTGTCAGAAACCTTTTGCGGCTTTCAGGGGGATGGAACCGCCTCCTGCGCCCAGGGAGGGAGTAAAAAGCATAAGCCTTGTACAGTATCGGAGAAAAGATATAGTGGTTGGTCAGAAGACACAACCACGGCTTTAAATTCTTTAACACCTTGAATTGTTTCGCATGAAGAATATTAAACTGCTTATACTAGTTGCAGCTCTAATACTTGGTATCGGTAGCGTTTATGCATTTTCATTTGATAATGAGCCTCCGTGCTATGTTCAAGGAGGTATAGGATATTCGGCAATAATAACACCGGATGGAACTCCACCCGATCCGAGTGCACCCGAACGGCTTTCTGGACATTACGCACTACAGCATCCCTCCGAAGGAAACTATACTTGCATACAAGAACATGTAAAACTCTGCCGTTATGTTTATGCTGTGACAGCTTCCGCACCTGCAGGACGCTGGTTTACATGCACTGGAGTATTTGAAAGACCATAATTTGCCATAGCGAAGGTTGATGCAGTGGTTATGTCTTCTAACCAACCACTACATGGATGTACCTAACTGAACAGATCATACTGATCGATAAGTTATGTTCGGCCGGAAATCCCAGCGGGACAACTGGCCCATCAGAAGCACAACCAGGAACTTTGATGTCCGTGTAATATGAAAAAAGAAACCCGGCCAAAATCGATGACGTTCTGTAATCCCTCGGCCTACTACAGGTATCAGCCTTAGTTGGCCGGTATTTTTTGATTAGAAAATATTGTTTCAATGAACCACAGGCCGGGGAGTACCCAGGCGCGCCTGCAGCTCAATTATTTTGATACTGGTAACTATGGAACAGTGATGAGGGACTTCCAGTTCTGCAGTAGCAGTTCCTGGATGCGGCTGGCCGGGAAGGTGGGCATAACAGTGATCACGTATTTCAGCCAATCGTAGGCATTTAGTTCATGCAGCTTGCAGGTGGCAAGCAGTGAGTAAATGATCGCCGCATTTTGCGCGGCATCATGGCTGCCGGCGAACAAGTAGTTGTTACGACCCAGGGCGATAGGCCGGATGGAATTTTCAATGAGATTTGTATCCATGAGTAGATTTTAGATACTCAGCTGGTACTTCCTTGTAGATCTTGATGTTGCCAACCTCAGCAAAGAGCTGCGGCCAGACCGGTACCACTGGCGAAACCACTTCTATCGGCGCAAAACCCTTTACCTCATCCTCTGGCTTGGGCCGGTACTTCTTTAGCCAGGAATAAAACGTCTGTTCTACAATCTCATAAAGCTCACAGTATTCCTTAACCGTGAAGCCGCTCTTTTCCTGCTCATCCAGGTGCTTTAGGATGTCCTCCTCGGACCGGCGAACAATGGTCTTGCCATTATTCGCCTCCTGACGGGTCAGTTGCTGTTCCATAGTCCAATATTTCAAAGAGCTAAGCTATTCTTTAATAGCTGGCATTTCAATACCCTGTTACTCGGGCGTTTACACGTTCTTGACCGGGATGGCTATATTGGAGAAATCATGCAATTTAATCCGTTTTTGACGCATAGACCAATCACCTCTCATTTTGCGGCATTGGATTCAGCAGCATTTCATCTGGAGGGATCGGCAAGGCGTAGCGTTTATCATTGGGTGGCAAAGTGTATTCAACTCCCGCGATAATTCGCCTTAATGTAATATTAGCGCCTTCTTTGTTGAGTCTACGAATATCTGACCATCTTATACCACGGAAAACTAACTCCTTTCTTCTCTCCTTTAATATAAGTCCAAGAGCTTCGCTTGCTGAAGATGCAGTCAGTTCGGAAAACTCATCCGCTTTATATCGATTTACAAGCAAATCATTTAAATCCTTCATTGCTAGATCGTGTTTACCAGACCTAGCATAACATTCGGCCCTATTGAGAATAACTTCTTCTGTAGACAAGCCTGTAAAATAAGCCCCAGATCCACCCATGGAAGTTTTCCTAAATGGTTTATTATTACGAATAATGAAGAGAACTGACTTACGTAGATCATTATCGTCATATGACATATATAAACTACTATCGATTATAGCGTTGCTACGCAAAGAATGAAATAGAAGTCCTGGATTAATTTTATTAAGGTAAATCATTCCTTCAGCCTTAACCCCTCCAAATGGATTACTTGCCGAAGTATTAAGGCTATTAAAATCAACAATATTATTATAAATATTTAAACACTTTGTTGCATATTGTTCAGACAACTCGTATTTCCTCATATAGTGATATATTCTTGAAAGCAAAGCAAATACTGCTGGCTTTGACGCTCTATTAGGATGATCATAATCTACATTATTGGTCATCAAGTTCTCAGCAGCCACAAGATCATTTATTATCTGATCATAACAATGTTGAATACTGGCTCTTTCCGGTTTTATATTTACATCTGAAGAAAGTTTTAATGGAACACCTAGATCGGTTTCCGCAGTTGATTCATCAAATGGTAATGCAAATGTTTGAAGTAAATCACAAAATGCGTATGATCTTAAAAATAACGCAGCCCCCTTAATCCTATTAAATTCAAGGGTATTCTTCTCAATATCTTTTACGCTATTCAGTTGATCTAATATTATATTGGCATAAAACACTTGTTGATAAGGTGAGTTCCAATCAATCACACCACCAATTCCTTCAAATATATCTCTCTTCCAAATATAGCTATTTCTTGTTTTTACGTCTAGGCTACTATAGACTGCATCTTCCATATAAAAATCATCTGAAGATTCTTCACCCAGTGAAGGGCTATTTGAATTAATTACTAGTGCATAATCCAACATTCCCTGAAAGTCCTTTATATCTGACGGGATTGTCAATGAGGCCGATGGCTTTTCATTTAGTAACTCTTTACGGCAGGATGTAAAAAGTGCTATGATGAACATGACTAGCAATGATGTAAATAAAATATGGCGTTGGGGAATTACAGCTTTTATATTTGATATTTTCATGTTACACTTTTTAATATTTTACTAAATTTTGCCGTGGTCGTGTCTTCTGACCGACCACTGATGCTCTTACACGTTATCATCATTTTTCCTACCTTGTACTGGTCGGTCAGAAGACGCGACCAGGAATTTTAACACCAAAAGGTAATAAGGAAGGCTATAGCTAAAACCCTACATTCAACCCAATAGCATAGCTCCTTACATTTGGATATACGTTACCGCTATTGAGGCGTGGCGCAAAATCAGGGTCTATCCCCAATCTGTTGGCACGCCATAGTACACCTATATTATTGACATAGCCATATATTCGAACAGAATTAATTTTGAGTTCAAGGCTTGCAGGCAGTGCAATATTATAGGAAAGATGAATATCCTGCAACCTGATATGGTCACCTTTCTCTGCAAGAATTTCTGATCCATTATAAAATGAAGCTCTGTTTGGATTTCTTGGATATTCTATTGAAGGTACAGAAGTATAACTTTCATCCCCTTTTTTCATCCACCGTTTTGTATAGTCTGGATTGTATATGGCATTCGCTGAATTTAACTGAAATAGAGATGTATAATCTAAAGACGTTCTTCTAAAATAGTGACCGAATTTGTACATGATATTTGCTGATAGTTCAAACCCGAATAAGCTAAATGTATTTCTAACACTTCCGAATATAGTGGGATTGCTAGGCCCATGAAAAATAAGCTCGTCCAAGTTAGGGGATGTCAATAGTTTAGTATAATCTTTAGTAAGCTCTCCATCCAAATACCCCATCGGATCGCCAGTTTCTGGATCTACCCCCCCCCACTTATAGCTAAACAAACTGTATAATGGTCGCCCTTCAAAGGGGTATAGTGTTGTACTTCCCCCCACATAAAAGGACACATTGTTTTCTTTCACTTTATAATCAATCACTTTATCCTTAGCTATACTAAGGATAAAATTCGTTGTCCATACTAATTTTCTGTTAACGTTTTTAGTGTTTAAAACGATGTCTAAACCGGTTGTGTTCAATCTGGAAGTATTTCCCTTGAATTGGGTGATTCCGGTAGAGGGTGCAAAAGGAGCATTACCGATCAGGTCTACCCCCTTTTTTGTAAAATATTCCAGGGATCCTGCAATGACACCTCCCTTCGATCCAAAGTCGACACCAAAGTTCGTTACATTGATTTTCTCCCACCGCAATTCAGGGTTAGGGGGATTAAGCACTATCAATCCAGGCGCATTATAACTATTGATATATCCTATTGTATTACTCGCTGTCACAAATGAAGAAAGGGTGCGATCTACATTCCCATTATATCCATTAGTGATTCTCGCTCTTAAGTAGGGAAGAAATGAAATGTTATAGAAAGCTTCATTACTGATTTGCCATAATCCTCCAATAGACCATAGCGGAACCCCCTTATTATTTATATTCACCCCAAATATGTTGGATTCATCCTTTCTTGCACTGATCGTCAAAGTATATCTATTATCATAGTTATATCCTATGTTAGCGAAATACGAAATATTATTATCTGTTATTCTTCTCCTTACAATTCCAAAGGGATTATTGGGGATTTGGCTTGTTCCAAAAGCACTATAGTATAGTGGAAAGAAAGCAGAGAAATCTACAGGTGCCGCGGTTTCGAAATTCTTATCATAACCATATAGCCTGTTAGCTGGGGCGTAGAGCGTTATTTTCTTTGATATGTCGAACCCGGCAAGGCCTGTAATATTATGCCTACCCTTTATCGATTTGTTATAGTTAATAGTGCCTCGAACATTTTGCGATTCGTAAGAAGCGCTATTGTAATCTAAGATTCCAGAATTGGGTATTTTATAGGATACAATACCTGTTTGCCTATTAATTTGAGAATAGGTATTGATCAGATTTCTAGCTGTAAAGGTTTCAGTATTATAATAAACATTATTTTCAGTCGTTCCCTTTGCGTATTGGTAAAGGGCGTTTATTTCTAGATCACTAGTAATTTTAAATTTTAATCCGCTATTGACGCGAATATCATTTATGTCAGTAACGTTATCTGCCAATCTCATTTCATCCAATGGTCGGTTATTCCAGTCCAAAAGCAGCCCACTACCTGCTGTGTCTATATAAGATTGCCTTAAAGAATTGCCCCCTATTGATAAGAAATTGCCATTTTCGTCAGCCAGTTTTTCATATCCAATAATCCCGGATGCCATAGGAGCCGCATTTGACTTGCTCTTCGATAGGATAAAACCTGTTGTAAACTCAATTCTTTTGTTGAGTAGGCTATAAGTATTATTTCCATTGATCGTTACCCTATCCATATTGTTATACCTAATCCCGGATAAATTTTTGTCATATCCTATAGATAGGAAATATTGGTTGTTCATAGCCCCCCCCCTGATACCAATATTGTATTGTTGATTTATAGCATTCCGCAACGCATATTTCAGTTGATCGCTTCTAAAATCACCAGTTCCTAGCGCCCTCAATTGTGCTTCCATTTCATCATCAGAAATTAACCCTTGCCTGTTCTTGAACATTACATCGACCGCAGGAGAAATATAGCTAGAAACATTATTTAGTGTTGCATTGTATGCCCCTTGTTCAAAAAGAAAACGCTCCACTTCAATAAAATCGATTGATGACATACGTGGCGTATAAAAAGGATCGATCTTCTCGCCAACAGTAATATTACTATTAACCGATACACTTAGTTTCTCACTGTACTTTCCTTTTTTAGAAGTGATCACGATAACTCCGTTGCCTGAATAAGCTCCCCAGATAGAAGCTGCTGCAGCATCTTTCAATACGGTAATGGATTCTATGTCGTTGGGATTGATATTATTAATATCTCCTGTATATGGAAAATTATCCAAAATTATTAGAGGATCAGGATTGGCGAATATGGTACTCCTTCCCCTGATAGCAATAGCAGATTGATTTTGGGGGCCGCCCTGGGTGTTTCTATTAAAAATCAGCCCTGGGGTCACTCCATCCAATCTATCCAAAACATTTGTACTTACGCGTCTATTAAATAGCTTGTTATCTATCTGTACAAATGAACCCGTTGCTCTTTCTTTTGGTATGTTCTGGTAACCAGTAGAAAATACTTCGACGTTGCTTAGTTCTGTTACAGCAGGCAACAGTATTAATGTGATTTCGCTGCGCCCCTCCACTGCTGTGATCCGCTTTTCATATCCTGTATAGCCGACTTCCAACACAGCATTTGGCTTAATATTTCTTAGTATAAAGCGGCCATTACCATCGGTTGCAGTGCCCTGGGAACTACCCCGCACTAAGACAGTGGCTCCAGGCAAGGGAATACCGAAAGTGTCTGTGACGAGCCCACTTATGGTATGCTGTGGTATGGTGTCTGCAGGTGCTATTGTCTTTGAATCCGGATTGGTAGACTTGTTCGCGCTAAGACTAATGTAGTTGTCGGACAAGATCCAGCGTATATTCTTTCCCCGCAATGCCAGGGTAAGGACCTCGTCGATGGTAGCCTCCTTTAGATCAATTTTGACCTTTTCCTGATCATTAATAGTGTTGTGGGCATAGGAAACCTGTTTGCCCGTTTGTTGGAGCATGATACTAAACAATTCCTTATAAGTATAGGTGCCGGAAATAGATAACTTCTTATCATTTTGGTTGGCAGTAGCAAAAGTGCAGGGTAAGAATATCCCCACAAAGAGTGACAGCAGTAGACCTCTCAGCATACGATTAGTTTTGAAAAATTACAGTTACAATAAATACAGTTACAACTTGGTGGTTAACTTGAAGAATCCCTCTAATAAAAAAGAAGACAAAATATTTGTAACCGGCAGTGTCAAAATCAGAGATAAATTATCATTATTTTATGACATTTTGAAAATATCAAAAGTTCGTTTTTCAACCAATTGATTATCAGATGGGTAAGAGTCCGGCATCACAGCTAGGAAGCTGGTTGGTCCAGGAGGCACGGCATGGAATACGGCTCCTTGGCGAAGGGTCAGCTGGTCGGTCAGAAGACACGATCTGGAATGGGGTTCTCTGGTCAAAGCCTTGGAAGGTGTTTAAGCAATAGCGGCACCTCCAACGTGGTGGTGGGGCTGCTGGCTGATCGGCGGCGTCAGGTTTTCCGGAGAGAAAAATTGCAACGCTACATCGCTTCCCTTGATATATTGGGGAACTTCCGGATTTTCATCGAGGAATACCGCGGCGAGCTGTAGCTGATCAAAGGTCATGACAAAGGAATAATGCGGAAGATAATATTTGCTGCTGCAATAGAACCGCAGTTAAGTCCTATTCATAACCGGCCCCTGATGAGCTGTCTAGCCGGCATCGGCTTGAGCTGGTCGGTCAATGGCGACCTGGAAGCCAGCGTGGTCTCAATCTATTAGCAGGTTGGTCAGAAGACGCAACCTGAATGTGGTAAAAAGCCTTCTGACCGACTTTGCCTATTCTGGCACCTATCAGCCTGCCTACTAAGTCCTCCAGATCCTGTCTTTCCGACCTATCAACTGAACCTATGTCGGCGGTGCGAGCTATCACCCCCAGAGGTGCCGCTGCGCTTAATCACCTGCCGAGGCTTCGTATTCCAGGCTGTGTCTTCTGACCAGCCTGCCCGCCAGCGGGCAGCAGCCCCATCGGAGGTGCCGGATCATGCCGGCACAGCCCCCCTCAAAATTTACTCCCCATTTTTGACACTATAACTTACCTGGTTTGTTGTCTTATGGTAAAGAAAGAACAACATGTTTCCTAGATTTGTTATCATTTTATTGCTGTTTCAAGTTCAATTAAAAGCGCAGAGTAATACTGCTATATTATCAGGTTCCATTGAGGGCGCCCAGGAAGGGGACACCGTCACCATGTACATATGGGACGGCTTGATAGACTATTCCATGCGCTACATTACAAAGCATAGGGAATTTACCTCACCCATACACGATGGCACATTTAAGTTTTCCATACCTAATATAGACGAACCTACTTATTTTTCCCTCGGACTAGATAAATACAAATTCCAAGGTCAACTTTATGAGGTACTTTCCTTGTATCTGATGGACTCTGGTGATAATGTTGAAGCACACCTAACATATAGTAAAATTAAGAACAGGGTAACTTCGGGTGATGGCAATTTCGATAGCAATAAGTATAAGGCTTTATTTTCCGGGGCTGGTTCCGACAAATATACTTTCGCTTTTCGCCTTAAAAGCAAAACATCATCGGCCTCTTTTCAAAATAAAGTGAATTTTGACGAAGCTAAACAGTACTCATTAAATGGTAATGAATATGGGTTTGCGGAATACCAATTAACTCTCTGGGACAAGTTGCAAAAGGAAGCAATAGAAGAAGCAAAATGTTATGGTGGAAAAATAGAAGGCAATATCCTATCATTGCTCTTGACTGACTGCGTATCATGGATAAAGTGGAACAAACTTTACATATATTACGGACTAGCAGGTATTAATCAAAGAGCAGATTCTGTTACAAGATTACGCAGAAGTACGGAGTTGAATTCCCTGTACGACCGCTACTGCGTTCCTGCTACTTTAAAAACGTCAGATTCAACCTTGTGGACATCTCCTTACTTAGTAAGCTATATTAACTATAAAATAATTAATGATTTTATCAGAAATGGAATAAATACCAGTTATCAGGGAGCCTATGAAACTATTAGATCAAGATATTCAGGCGATTTTCGTGATCGCTTAATACTAAGTAATTATTTTACCGGCAATAGCGTAGATTATTTTCTTCGACCAGATAAACAGGAAATAGTTAAAGACATGCTTAAAACTGTTTCCAACTATAATTACTACACTATCTTGCAAGAATATATTAATAGGGCAGCTTTAGGATCGCCTATCAAGGAATTCTCCCTTCCTGACGCTAGTGGTAAATACATTTCAATTGCTGACCTAAAAGGGAAAGTCGTTTTTATCGATCTTTGGTATTCCGGTTGCGGGGGATGCGCAGCATATTACAAAGGTGTGCTTTCTAAAGTAGAAGAAGCATATAAAAAAAATGACGATGTCGTATTTATTACCATCAGTATAGACGGAACTAAAGATCTATGGTTAAGAGGACTCAAAGGAGGAGCCTATACGGGTGAGCATGCTACCAACTTATACACCGATGGACAGGGAACCCAACATCCTTTTATTCGCCATTATAACATCACCGGATACCCATCACCCTTCCTTATTGATAAGAATGGCATCCTGGTTCAGCGCGGTACTCCCTTACTTAGTGAACAGGGATTGATGAAAGAAATAGAGGAAGCCCTGGCAAAGCCTATAGCGTCGGCAGCTTCACCTCACATAAGAGAACGAACTAAGTAACTATCAAAGATATCATCTTCATCCAATGTACTCTCCCCAAAACACCTTACTGAGATCATTATAGTATAACGAAAACGTACCTGGTTTCGTAGCACCTCCCATCTCGAAAAGCAGTACAGTTATACTTGTGAGCTGAAAAGCTCCGCGATTAGTTTTGAGAAAAGAAAACCTTGGTATCAACCAGGGTTTTAGTAGTATATGTGGTGATCGGTCATGAAGTGCAGCGACACCTCCGATGGGAGGCAGGTCGATCAGCATACGAAAAGCGGATGCATTGTAGAAAACAATAAAACTGATGTGATGCAGGTCGGTCAAAAGACACGACCTGGAAATAAC
Source organism: Chitinophaga cymbidii (assembly GCF_007992715.1). Classification (GTDB taxonomy): domain Bacteria; phylum Bacteroidota; class Bacteroidia; order Chitinophagales; family Chitinophagaceae; genus Chitinophaga; species Chitinophaga cymbidii. The sequence goes on along the minus strand of NZ_BKAU01000001.1, from coordinate 996,585 downwards.
AATCAAAATATATTCGGTATTGTAGGTCGTGTCTTTTGACCGACCTGCGCAAAAAAGTCTCATGTCTAATGTATGCATAACCTGGTAGGGATGTCTATCCTCGCCATTTTATTAGCATGCTCGACCGACCAGCTCAAGCCGCTGTAGACCAGCACCGGCACACCGGGGCACAGGTGGTTGGTCAGAAGACACAACCACGGCACCCTGGAGGTGGGATTGGATCATAAATAATTGAAAAATGTTATACAAAAAGTTGTCTACAGCTTTCCAGTACAGCCGACCATTTCCTCTGGCCGGCCAGCAGATGCAATGGCTGGTTATTTCTTATGGCCATGGGTTTTTCCCGCGGCATTTTCTTATCACCTTCCATGTCGCGTCTTCTGACCTACATGCATCGGATACAGGGAATGAGCCACTGGTGGTTGGTCAGAAGACACAACCGAATCACAGCATCATAAGTAAAATCAAATTCCATGATATACAATATCTTTTCTTCCAACGGATCTTTTCACCAAATATGTCACAAGCTGGCGGATGAATTTCATATGCCGGTGCCTTACGTATGCCACCTGGTGTTTCTGGAGCTGTACAAACGGGATATCAAGACGGCCATTGCCTTCTTCGTAGAAAGTGACCTTTTCAGCTTTTTATTGAATCGAAGAGGTGAATTTGACCTGGTACCGAAAGTAGGGGGAGAACAGATAGTATTCAAAGACGGAGCGACTATTAGCCCCGAAGGATCTACGTGGACCTGGGAACAGTTTTTCCGCATATTCTACATGGAGTATGTGAAGGATCACCGCCAGTTCTTGGAAGATCAAATAGCTGACCGATTGGATGCTGAATCTCTTGTCGTAGACTTAGATGCCTCGGCAGATGTTTAAGGAGGAGGGAGTGGTCTTCCTGGTCGTGTCTTCTGACCGACCAGACGCATTACGATCAAATAAAACGTGCTATGAAATTTACCATTATGTCAACCGGAATCTACCATCAAATATGCCGGGAGATCAGCAGAGATACGCACTTCTCCGTGCCATATATTTGCTATCGCCTGTATGAAATACTCCGTAAGGAGAGCATACTTTATGCCGTTGAATTCTTTGTAGAAAGTGAACTGGCTCGCCTGCTCACAAATACGAAAGAGAAGTTTACACTGGCGCAAGATGAGAATGGAGAAATCATACTCGTCCAGGAGGCGAATGGTATAAGCCCCGCACCTGAGGCCACCGGTTGGGATGAATTCTTTCGGCTACACCATATAGAATGTTCACCCGAGCTGCAGCAGGAGATCGACCAGTTGCTACTGAGCAGTTTAGAAAGGAACAATACAGCATTTTCGGATAATTGATGTGAGGATCTTCCTATAGTCATGTCTTCTCGACCGAGGCACCAAATTCCGCTGTAGTATTGGCTTTTGACCGATCCCGTCCCAGAGCGGGTCTCACTGTCAGCCGTTCTTTTCAAGAACCACTTAGGCATCAAGCCCCGTAGTGGTATTGGGTTCTAGCCGATCAACCCTATTCCAGAGCGGGTTTCGGAGGTGCCGCTGCGCTTAAACACCTGCCGAGGCTTTGGCTTGGATTGGTCGATCGCAGGTGCAGCGGCCCCGTTCATGACTGCGATCCTATTGCAGCAGTAAATATTATTTTCAGTATTATTCCATTGTCATGACCTTTGATCAGCTACAGCTTACCGCGGTATCCCCCGATGAAAATCCGGAAGTCCCTCAATATATAAAGGGAAGCGATATCGCTGTGCAATTTTTCTCCCCGGAAAATCTGATACTAGTAGAAAGCCTCTCACTGAGCAATTTTGAAGTAAAGCATGTAATTGTTCATTCAATGGGGGAACGTACATTCCACATTTCACCGGCAAGTACCTCCACATTGGTTTTTGCGTTGGTTTCAGGTATTACCTGGAATGGAAGCATTATGGTAAAAGAGCATCAGTCGTGCCTGTTTGATCTGGCGGCAAATTATACACTGCAAGTATCTGTGGGAATTACACGCTTCGTAAGCATCACGCCGAAAAGTGGAAGATGGAAAATCCTTACCTCCTTTTTTCCCTGGATGCGTCGCCGGCTAGTAGAAAATATACGATACTATAGCCATAGTGAAGCGTTTGATAAAATGAACGCCTTCTTTTCATCCGACCTCGGCATAGCGGAACAAAGAGAGTTTATGCTGCTGGATTGGTTGGGGCACCACTTTCTAGGTGTGATGGAGCAGCCAAAGACAGGGGTGAAATAAGCATTATTGTCAGGCATTTAAGAGTGGAATCGAATCACCTTAACTTCACATTAAGAAAAAGGTAGCCTACTTTTAGTATATTACTTACGAAAATAAAAATCACCCATTACCGTAATTACTAATCATGTTTACAAATTCCATCACAGAACACACCCTGAAAATGGCTGATCACATAAATTCTGAATATGAAATGCTGCACGTACCTGTGATCCCACTGGAGAATGCCCAAATAAATTTCTGTTATAAAAACGTTGCGCAGAAAGTGTTGTTAAAGGGCGGACGATTGCAATACGGCTGGATAGTGATTCAGTCACAGTTCACGGTAGATGCCATTCACCATGCTGTATGGGAGAATCCTTTGGGTAATCTAATTGACGTAACGCCATCTACACCAGCATTTGACAATACGCTCTTTATACCAGACGATAGGATAAATTATGATGGAAGAGTGATTGATACCATTAAACTGAACATCACAAATAATAAGATCGTGGATGATTTCATAGCAGTGGATTCATTAAGGAATCTGATTCTAGCCAACACACCCGAAACATCCGAAGGTAGAAGAGAGGTAAACTCCCCTCTTTGGTATAAATACAAATCCGTGGGAGAACAGCTAGTAGAACTACTGCTTGAAGGTAAAGACCAGCGATCCAGATGTTATTGTGGTTCTGGAAATCAATACGAAGAATGCCATATGCCCATCATACAATCATTTATGAACGCCGATCGACGATTGTTTGCTGATAAACTTATCCGTTTGCAGCTATAGCCTTGCGGTGACAGTCCACATATGTATATGCCACGGCCAGGAGGATACAGAAACATTAACTATTACATATAAAACGTCCAATTCAGCTTTAATTCTTCTGACCTCTGATATTTCTGAATTTTTTGCATAATTGATTTTCTATGACCGGCCCCTAAAATGAATATAGCTTTATCATAGCTATGGCCTTCACTATATTTGTAAATATTTTGAAGCATAACCGTTTCCCGCTTCTCGTTAATTTCGCTCATTAATTGATGGGTTTGAAATAGTTTACCGTTGTTCAATATTTGCAAACTTTTTTCTATCGTATTGTATATCTCATCGTTCATGTTAATACAGCAAACACTATTGAGATACTTGAAACCGTACTTTTGTACATATGCCCAGTTAGAATCGACTAAACTTCGATAATTAAAGCCGTTTATATCTATAAGGCCCTCTATCCGTTTAAGCATATAACCATGATCCTGAAAAAAAGATTCAGAAGGTACATTATCACAGTCTACCGGTATTTGTTTTACCTTATGGGTTTCTGAATACTTATTTATAGCGTCTGTCTCTAAATTGTTTCGAGTTTTATTTATATAATAGGCATCAAAGAAGGACGGAGGAATTTCTTCAAATATTACTTCAGGTTGTATATTCCCAATAATCTGATACAATTCATCTGAATTGCATTTGCCACATTCTGCATGCCTTGTACCAATCAACGTGATGTTATGCATCTGGACTATTTCTATTTCAGCTGTCGCTTTTTACATCGGGAGTTGATTATCCTGCTGCTCCATCGGAGGCGCCTTTAACACTTAAATTCCTGCCAGAGCTTCTGAAATACCGTACCTTTAAAAACCATAATACAGAATAGTCAACCATAAGATGGCAAGTAAAATGACATAAGGAAGCAATGTTACGAATGAACGTTTTTTCATTGTTACTACCATTCTATCAAGAATTCTTACAATAAATCCAATTTTCCGGCTCATTCCTTCTGGTTACACCCGTCATACCGGCAACTGTTACCAGCACCTTCAGCTGATGAGTGTGGCCCAGCAAATCTAGCAAATTTTCTCTTTTTTGATCGATCATCTTCTAAATGGAAGTAGGAGGACGGTGAGAATTCGTGTACATGCAGAAATCGGACACTCTTATATATTATTATCAATTATTTAATCAATCTTATCCTAAAATACAGTAATCAATTTCACCCCATTTCCCCCATATATTGTCTTATAGTAGTAAAGTAGTTTTTGTCTCCGTTAATATTTAAGACAAATGAGATATATAAACCCAATACTACCCATCCAATCGCGCTCATTCTCGGCGCCCAATGGTATCAGTCATTCCCTTCGAGATGTTGGACAAACATTTACGGACTTATACCAACAGTATCACCCCGCCTTAAAGAAAAAAATATGCCGTCTGCTAGGAGATCGATATAAAATTTATGGAGAAGATCTGCTGCAGGAAACATTCTACAAAATCTTTCTATATAGGAACAATTACGATCCGGCTAAAGGGATGCCATTTACCTGGATGGCAAATATTGCCCAACATGCAACAATTGGTTTTCTACGAAGCAAATATGCCAAAACGATATCGCAGGAACGCAGGACGTACCCCCCCAATCGCATTTCCTGTATGTCTTGCTACAGGGACTTTCCCGTATATCCCGATATCAGCATCATGCTTGCCTCATTAAATAAACAGGAAGTGAAGATCATTCAATTAAAATATTATTACGGCTTTACCGGGTCTGACCTGGCCGCGGCATTAAACATCCCTATAGGTACGTACGGTAAAGACAAGAATACGCAGCATACTTTCGAAACTTCGGAGGTACGATGCACATTTCATAATCGAAAAGTAAGATCATATGAAGCCCGTCCTTTTCTAAGGAAGGGATTTAGTGTATTCAGGGTGCCCGCCCAAAAACGATCAATCATTGTTTAGTGCCAAAACGAAATCCAATGGAGATAAAAGATATACGAGTAAAGCTCCTTTTAGTTGAACCCGACTATTACCGAGAAAAAACTACCAAAAATCATTTAGAGGAATACGGATACGAGGTGATTCATTGTACCAATATGGAACTAGCAGCTGCCTGTTTTAAAAGATATCTCTTTGATCTGTGCCTCATAAAAACTACATTTTCACAGACAAACGGCTCCACCTTAATAACAAAAATCAGAAATATGAATAGCACCATACCCATATTTTTGCTGGTGGAAACGCAAGCCGACACTGACAGGATAGACTGTTACAAGGCTGGCGCTGATGTCTGCCTGACAGAGCCATTCTGTTTAGAGGAGCTCTTGCTTCGTATCGCCGTATGGTTGCGCCGTTCCAAAAAAATAGGATCTGGCTTTACGGCACAATACAGGTTTGAAAAAAATACCATATTTGATTATAACGAACATGTGCTGATGCAGGGACCTATAAGGAAAAATCTAACGGACCGCACCAGAAATCTCATGAAATTCTTCATGGAACATCCCAATGAACCACTGAGCAAAGAACAAATCGCTACCGAAGTATGGGGAAAATATAACTATCTCATATCCCGTAACATGGACGTTTATATTACTAAAATTCGCCACTATTTTGACGATTGCCCCTCTGTGAATCTAAAAACACTCAATCGTTTTGGGTTTAATTTCCTCGTATCAGACATGGCAGTGTACATAAACGGCAAGCTGGTCAAGAAAATAACACAGAATAAAATCCGGGTCGGTCCTCGGCACTATGGGTATAGGAAAAAAATTACCCGGCAATAATGTCGCAGCATACAGAGCTCAAACCAATGCTATCCATATTCAGGTGAAAATCAAACAAAAATGATCAATTTTTCTCTCTTTGAAGGCAGACCAACCAGGGTAAAATTGTGATTTGAGAACAAACAATTTGAATGCTAAAAATTTTAGTTAATATTGCTAGTAAATTTAGCGACATGAGAACAGTAGAGAAAACTGCCACAGGGCGGTCGGGAAAACACGTCCATAAAATCCCCTTCTTTGATACCGCTATCAACGCCGGCTTCCCAAGTCCGGCCCAGGACTACCACGAAAATGAAATTACACCAGAAGAACTATTAAGCCTTACACCCTCTGTTTTCCTTATTCGTGTAAACGGCAACAGCATGGAAGAAGCTCATATGCCACATGGTAGCGTCGTTGCCGTAGATAGAGGTAAAAAGGCGCATCATGGTGATATAGTAGTGGGCCTGCTGAACAAAGAATTTACCATCAAACGACTGGTGAAATCCCGCGCTGGATGGGTATTACATCCGGAGAACAGCGCGTACACGCCATACCTGGTAAAGGGGGATGATGAATTTGAAGTTTGGGGTGTAGTGAAAGCAATTGTTATCAAGTTATGATCGCAATAAATTCGATACCATGTGAGGCTGTTTCAACCGCAATTGCAAAAAATTGGAATCAAGGTGGGACGCTGGCCTTCCTCATGCAAGAGATCATCCACCAACTCCTTGCTTTTCAGCTTACGGGTTTACCCACGGATAGGACTTCTTGATGTACAGAAACAGGTGCTTGTGGCATTGGAACACATTTAGGCTTGGGAATCACTTTCGCTCTCAAAGAAGTTTTATTAGAAAAATGCCGGGCTATTTCTTCTGTTAATTCATTAAAGTTATTATGTATTCCGTTCTCATAATAATATATTCTGATGCTCCTACAATTTTCATGTTCAAATACCATATTCAGCATAGTCCTATCAGATAAGCCACAGGAATGCCCTAATATGACGACTTCGTAACTGTCCGATTCTATAAAACGAATCAGGTCGTGATAGTTTTCCGTTCTGAAATACCAGAATGATTTGATGTACTTAAAAAAACCTTTGATACGTGACTTCTCCATTAAACTATAATATTCATCTAACTCATCCCCAAAACCGAATACCATTGGATTATCGGGATCACTTAAAGTTCCGTGAATGTTATTGATTTTTATCGTATTCTGTAAACTTTTGTCGAGGCGTTCAACATACCGATTAATCGTTGAAGTATAATTGAAATTGAGTATCATGGTTTGTTGGGGTTGCGTATAGCCCTCCAATTTCACCAGCGGTATTTCTTTAAGTGAGATAAAATCCCTTAAAATATTTTCATACTTACTATTCTCGGCCTTGCATTCTATGGTACTTAAATACTTCTGAAGCGCCTTGATAAGGCCATCCATCGATTCGTTTAATGCACGTAAAGCCTTTTCCTTTAAATGCTCATCTTGCATTTGCACAATTTTACTTAACTGAAAATAAAATTCATTCTCAATTTCAACCCAATTGGAAATTTTACATTTTGTCAACAGGAATTTGAAAAAATCAGAATGAATATTTACCGTAAAATTTGTAAAGACATCTTGTGACCCGAAAGGAACTTTACGTTTATATAACAGCTCTTCCAGAAACCCATTTTGGTAGCAGTAGTCTAACAATTCATCCGTAGTCTGCGGTAAACCGCCACGATTTCCAATTTGTTCGCTATACAGATGCGCATCAATCATCATCAGCTTGTCCTGATAATTCTTTCCTTTCCCCGCCTCGACAAATGCTCGTTTGAGGTATCCCAACAAAAAATCATTATAACGTGTAGGTATTCCATGTGCTAGGTCAAACCCATTTCCAATAAGTATAAGTCTATTCATTATTTTGCAAAATAATTCAATAAGATATAAGTTTTGCGTCACATTTCCACTCTACTCCAATTTTGGGGATGTGTTAATTTGAGTTCAGCCGGCAACTAAAAAAGGGAACACCTGCAACTCAATAAATAAAATTAGAACCAATATAGCTAAAATCAGTACCACGCTATGGTACTAATATCTAATGATCACATAATGAATATCCTACAGGCAAAAGTATAGTATTTTTACAAATACAATGTAAACTATCAACCCTCACGGATAAGTTCGTTTTTTTTGATAAGTGCCTACAATTTAATACCTTACAACATCTTAGCTTGAATGACGAACTAAATAGTCACCGAAACAATGATCCTCCCTACCCCCCAAGCCTCATTTTTCCACGGATGAGTCGCAATCCTTTTTTTGCGGGTGGGTTCAGACTTATCACTAAATATTTGGTATGAATAACATATGTATTATATAACCCAACAGATTAATTTATCCTGTATACCGTTCAGATAATTATCTGGTTTGTTTAACCATAAATGGCAACTCCATGATAAAATTTGAAATTCATGAATTAGAGCACTTTATAGCAAGTATCAACCCCATCGCACTTAATGGCGCTTCTCCTTCAGTCACAGATATCCAGGGCTGGAACGATTGGATAGCAAAAGAGGCGCACCAGGTCACTAAAGCCTTCCAAACACAGGTACACCTGTTGAAACCCAAACCCGCGGAGCGTTACATTCAGGCCAACCACCTGGACCTGCTACGGTTTATGGATGTGGTAGAAGAATATAATCACCATTCTGTACTTCAGAACAATCCGCTACTCGCTGAACTTTATCAGAACCTTCAGTTTTCACTGGAGAAAATCCTTTCGCATCTGCTAAAATATTATACGCAGTATATCGACCAAGATCTGCCGCTACCGACTTCCTTTCTCCAAAATGCCAAATCCATTATAGATTTCAATTTCCAACAGCTCAAACAATTGTATTTCCGGGAGAATCTTGAAAAAGATTTACTGGACGTGGCTTTCCGGCCGCTCAACGAGTTTCTGAAAAGGAATCACAATCCCTACAGTTACAGGACATTGCTGTATTTCCAGGAATTCATCAATGAGTGGTTACCCTTACTGGATATGTCGGACAAAAATGATCTGAACTGGCAAATCCATTATAAGCTGTATTATCTCAATTTCAATAATGTCGAATACCGGATTTTCTGTACGGATCGACTCCACGATAAACTAGAAGCCTTACCCTCCCTGACAGACCGCGTAGAGAAAGTCAACTGGTATGTAAGCACCTTGCGAAGACTACACCAAAAACCCGATATGAATCTGCTGCCGGGACAACCTTCTATTGTACACCAGGTCCTTTCTGTTATTGAGGAAGAGTATCAGTACCTGATCGATAAAGAAACACTGCTGACACAGTCCTCCTTTCCAGACGAATCACACAACGCTACCACCTTACAGGTTCCCCTTACCTCTCTCCAGCTGGCACAACTGGCAAACGCTCTCGATACGATCCGCTTCTTTCCTGAAGCTAAACCAAAGGATATTATTCGATTCTTTGCTGCTCATTTTTCCACCGCCGGGCAAAGATCTATATCGGAAAATTCCTTTCACACGCAATTCTATTCTAAAAATGCTGCCGTCCTTCAATCCATATTGGAAATTATTGAATGGTTGGAGAAATTAACCACCGTACTGAAAACGAGAGTAAAACAAACTAATCTTAATGAACTTCAGTAATCCAGGTAATTTCCTTACACAAAAGTAATTACGGGTAATTACAGGTAATTACCCGGTAATCTGCATCAGGTGTTGTTTTTGTGATTCTGTTAGAATAATTAAACAGCGTAGTATGAAATCCAAAGACACGCCTTCTGCAACCCACTGGGAGCAAGCCTATCAACAATTACTCGCAGCCCTGAGAGTAGTCAATACAACTGATTCATCTCCTCTTCAGTACTGCCAACCTTGCATAGGCATTTGCCTCCGGCACCTGACAGCGCTGAGAACGCAGCTCCGTAAGTACCCGCTTCTCTCGGAGGAACAGGAAATTCATTTCTTCAAGTCTGTTAAACCCCGTTTTCACGGTCAACTGATCTACTACAGTAAAATTTGGGAGATCGAGCTAAGAAAGCCAGCTGGAAACCGCCCGCAACTGGATAAATATTACCAAAAGCATCTGAAACGGATACAGCATTTTTCCGACTACCACCGGGACATATACCTCTACTACCGCATGGGCGCCACCTATCTGGATAAGGAATACTTTGCCAGAAACCCCACCACGGGCATATTCCTTCCTTCTTACAAGCATATCGACGCAGATCCCGACTTTTCTACGGCCAAAGATTACTTGTTTTCCCGAATCATAGCCAACGATATGCTCAGCGCCTATTTGCAGCACGCCATGACACCCATTGCTGGTGCCGCCAAAGTTCAACCTCCGGGGAACAAGCGACAGCTGACCTGGAAAGGGCCCAAAGTGGGACTCATCGAATTCGGTTACGCCTGTAAAGAAGCCAATATACTGGAAGAATCCCTGCATGAAATATTCGAAGTTTTTGAAGTAATGTTCTCTATCGAACTCAAAAACACATCCCGCACCTTTCAGGAAATCCTCTCCCGCAAAAAGGAGGAAGCCGTTTTTATGGACAAATTGGTAGTAAAACTGAAAGAAAGAATGGATAAAATGCACCAGCAGTATAAACCATCAAAGTAAAATTATTTTTCCGAGCCTCGGATAATACTCTGAAATATCGCTTCTTCTTCACCCCATCTTTGAAACATGAATGATTTGATTGTTTCACTGAAAAAGCATTTTATGTTAATTCAAAGTAGCCAGATGGAAGCGGCATTAGTAATTGTCATTGGCCTGTTAGTCATATATTACTGGTTTTTGTACCGAAAAGGAATACTGAAGCCACAAAATATCAAAACCGTACTTGCAGAAAGCACACCATTGCATACAGATATTATTCCCCGGATGCAACAAGCACAGCAAACGGTTCCTCCTATGTCACTTCCTCCCGCCGCCGACCATGTCCTGATATCCGAACCGGAAGACGAAACCGGGCTCGAAATACTGGAAGATGAGGATACGATACTTTTAAAAGAAGCAGAAAACATTGTGGATAAGATCCAGGATACTATCAACCATATTGCTTCCCAGCCGCCCAATCCCGAAGAAGTAAGCACCAAGATCAGATCAATCGTGCAGCCTTACCAGTTACTGCTGGACACAGAATATTTCGATTCCATCAATACTTATATCGCTTTATCTGTCGAAAGAGATTGCGGGATTAAACTAACAACTGAGGAAATACAATCGCTTTGGAACTAACAGGAGGGTGGTTGGTTGTTGGTGAGGTGAAGCCCGTCTGCTAGTGAATCGGAAAGTGCTGAGTGACAATGCAGGCGGGCTTTCTATATTTTTCCAAATTCAAAAATAAAAATACGTATGTGTGAAAGAAAATTGCGCGGAAGGAAACGTATTGTCGCCAGAAATTTCTTATTACTATTCGCAGTACTACTATTTGCGGTCATTAACTGCCTGGCACAAGCAGATGGCGTTGCCGGCATTGAATCTGCAACCGATCTATTAAATGATTACTTCGAAGCCGGCGTAACACTACTCTATATAATTGGAGCAGTCGTAGGATTGATTGGTGCCGTTAAAGTCTATAATAAGTGGTCAAGTGGGGATCAGGACACCTCTAAAGCTGCTGCGAGCTGGTTTGGGGCCTGCATTTTCCTGGTCATCGTGGCAACGGCCTTAAGATCATTTTTTGGTATAGGTTAATCGTTGTTCTATGTCTACAGTATATTCTATTAACAAAGGCATTAGCCGTAGCATAGAATTCAAAGGCATCAAAGCGCAGTATATTATTTATCTGGCTATCGGGCTGGTGGCGCTCCTGCTGCTGTTTGCCGTGTTATATATTACCGGCCTGCATACTTATCTCTGTATGGGAATAGTGATTCCCACTGGCGCCGTACTATATACCGGCATTCAGCGGTTCAGTAAAAAGTTCGGGGAGCATGGATTAATAAAACATACATCCAGGAAGCGGCTGCCAGCATATATCAGCGCTTCTACCACACGATGTTTTACCCATTTAAGTGAAAGAGATTATGAGGAAGAGAAAAAAACTGGAAGACGTTCTGCCGCTATACAAAATTGAAAAAGATTGTTTGCTTTCCCGGCAGGGAGATATCACACTGGCCTACCAGCTCACATTACCGGAGATCTTTACGCTGTCTGATAAAGATTATGAGGCACTGCATCAGACCTGGCTGAAGGCCATCCGTTTATTGCCGGTGCATACCATACTGCATAAACAGGACTGGTTTATGCAAGCCACATACCAGTCTGATTTCTCAGACCCGGACAGCTCCTTTTTATCTAAATGTAGCGAGCGGTATTTCAACGAGCGTCCTTACCTGGATCACCAGTGCTACCTCTTCCTGACAAAAAGGGCACGTGGGCAACATTCCGCTTCTCCCTTATCATCCAGCCTGATCCGGTCTGGCATTGTACCTAACCAAACTATTGACACCAGGGAACTGCAAACTTTCATTGATAAAGCTGGTCAGTTCTTCAAAATCCTGGAAGACAGCACCTACTTTCAGGCACATAGGCTAAATACCCCCGACCTTATCGGGACAACAGATAGCCCTGGCCTGATAGAACGGTATTGTTTCTTGCTCCACAAGGACCAGCCCCCAATGATCCGGGACATAGAACTGCTGGATGAACTAAAAATCGGGGATCTTCATACCCAACTGTTCACGCTGGCTGATATTGAAGATATGCCATCGTTATGTGGCCCCCGTACTAATTACGATAAGTACAGTACCGACAAAACCAAGTTCTCTGTTTCACTGGCCGCTCCACTGGGTCTGCTGCTGAATTGTAACCATATCTATAATCAGTACTTGTTGATAGAGGATGCGCAACAAACCATCAAAAAGTTGGAGAGCAAACGTCTGCGCCTGCAATCGCTGTCTGCTTACTCACGGGAAAACAGTCTTAGCCGGGATGCGGTCAACCAGTTTTTGAATGAAGCCATTTCACAACAGCGCCTGCCTATAAAGGCACACTATAACATACTTGCCTGGACAGATAATAAAAGTGAAGAAAAGGAAATCCGCAACAATATTTCCGCAGCCCTGGCACAAATGGATGCACGGGCCAAGCAGGAATCCGTGACTGCACCACAAATCTTCTTCGCCGGCGTGCCCGGAGGAGCAGCCTATCTTCCTGCAAGCGAAACCTTCGACATATTCGCAGAACAGGCTAGTTGCTTTTTTATACAGGAAACCAACTACCGAACTTCCTTATCACCCATTGGGTTGCGGTTAGGGGACCGCATCAGCGGCCTGCCACAGCACGTCGACATATCAGATGAATTTTTGGCGCGGGGTATCACTAGCTCAAGAAATAAATTTCTATTATCAGGGAGTGGTGCTGGAAAAAGTTTCTTCTGTAATCATTACCTAAGAAGCTACTTTGAACGTGGCGCCCATTGCGTAGTAGTGGACGTGGGACATAGTTACCGGGGGCTCTGCGAACTGGTAAATGGCTATTATTTTACCTATTCGGAAAATGATCCCATAAAATTCAATCCCTTCTTTATCGGTGAGGAAGGATTGGATACCGAAAGAAAGGAAAGTATTAAGACCCTTTTGCTGGCGCTCTGGAAAAAAGAGGATGAATCTTTCACACGATCAGAATATATCTCGCTATCCAGCGCGCTCCAGGCGTATTTAGATTATCTCAAGGCCAATCCGACAGTCTTTCCGTGCTTTAATACATTTTATGAATTTCTACAGGAAACCTTCATGGTTGCGCTGCGCAAGGAGGGCATAAAGGAAAAAGACTTTGATATTGACAACTTCCTTTACGTTTTAAAGCCCTACTACCGCGGTGGTGAATACGACTATCTGTTAAATGCCAGAGAAAACCTCAATCTGCTGGAACAACCCTTCATTGTGTTTGAACTGGATAATATTAAGGAGAACGCCATTTTATTTTCAACTACGACGATCATTATTACACAGCTCTTCATTTCCAAAATGCGGAAGCTGAAAGGTATTCGCAAGATCATCCTCATAGAAGAGGCATGGAAAGCGATTGCCAAGCAGGGCATGGCAGAGTATATCCGCTATTTGTTTAAGACCGTCAGAAAGTTTTTTGGAGAAGCCGTAGTCGTTACACAGGAAGTAGACGATATCATCAGTTCCCCCATTGTCAAGGATGCTATCATTAACAATAGTGACTGCAAGATTCTGCTCGATCAGTCCAAATACATCAATAAGTTCGACCGGATACAGGAATTACTCGGCCTGACCGATAAAGAAAAAACGCTGATTCTTTCTATGAACAAGGCCAATGACCCAACCAAAAAGTATAAGGAAGTTTTTATTTCTCTGGGCGGCGTGATCAGTAAGGTATACAGAACAGAAGTGAGCCTGGAAGAGTACCTGACTTATACGACGGAGGAAAGAGAGAAGATGCAGGTACAGGAATACACAAAACGATACGGCAGTATTAAAAGGGGAATTTCCATGCTGGCTGCTGAAATGAGGCAAAATGCGACACCTTCCCCCGTAAGGGCGTAACAGTGAACTCACAAAATTTAAATCTATGCGTGCTCCATTATATAAAGCGATTCTGGTCGCCGGTGTGCTGCTTTTTACGGCGCGCACAGCACACTCACAAGTGGTGGTGCTGGAGGCCATAAAAATACTAACTAAAAAAGTGATTCGCGCTATCGATCTCGGCATACAAAAAGCGCAGAGTAAAACCATTGATCTTCAGAATGCACAACGACAAATCGAAAATGCGCTGTCCAAACTGAAACTACAGGAAATTTCTGATTGGACGGAAAGACAAAAGGAGATCTACCAGGAATATTTCGACGAATTGTGGCGTGTAAAATCCATCATTTCCTATAAACAGTTTACTGACATTGTTGACACACAAAAGCAACTTTTTGAGGAGTATAAACATGCCTGGCTAGTAGTAAGTAAGGACAAAAACTTTTCAGAGGCGGAGATGACCTACATCTATAATGTTTACACTAACATCCTGGAAGCAAGCATTGGTAGTGTAGACGATATTGTATCGGTCATGAAATCATTCAGCGTACAAATGTCTGACGGGGAGCGATTGGAGATGATCCGGAAAACCAGTGAGGCGCTGGACACGCACTTAGCGTCACTTCGGCAGTTTAACCAGCGAAACCGTTTGTTGAGCTTGCAACGCGCCCGGTCAAAGGCGGAATTGGATACTTTACAGCAATGGTATCAAAAAGCAGGAATATGAAAGAATTGGATGCTATCATAGAAGAACAGGCTTTGCTGCTGAAATGGAATGGCTATCATGAAAATGGCCTGCAGAACGGAGAACCGGATGGCGCTTATAAAGAATACCTCAAAACGGAAATCAACAACTTGCTGGATAAGGACATGACATTGCTTGATACAGAACCTGTGACCTTCCATACATTCGGGTTCTTTAACCAGAAAAAGGATATTGTGCTGTTCACCTTCCGCTACCAGTATGATGCCTTTTTATCCCAATTATCCCTGAAAGAAGTAGAAGCATTGTTTAATGGCATCCCGCTGTCCGTACCCATCGAACAGGGAAGCGACGTATGGAATGCAAAAGAACTTTATCAACGAGTGAAGCTACTAAGCGATACGATCCGTAGTACGGTCAGGGAAGATACGGAGAACAGAATGCGGGACATGATTGAAGCGGAATTAAGTCTCCTGAAAGAATGTGGATATAATGACGCTTCTCTTACCAGAAAATTCTATGCAGAAATTGGAAAATCGGGAAAGGATACCGGCAAAAAACATGACTTTATCGTAAAAGGGAAACTGCAAACGGATATACCTGCGGAAACCATGCACTACCGGCTGCATTATTACTATCATCCTTCTTCCGAAGATCTGCATATCAAGTCTGTTCATGCAGAAATTGATTCTATATCCAAAACTTTTATCGGAACACCCCGTTATCCCATTCCTCCAGCCAACGACATCCACAAATACCTCTTAGAAGAAGTTAAGAAACGCCCCGCTGTCAAGATACTAGCACAGTTGCAACGGGAGAACAGCCAGACAAAGAATCATAAAAGAAAATTATGAAACGATTTGCATACATATGGCTCGCAATCAGCTTGACGGTAGTAGTAGCTACCTGCGATGCGCAGTCCATATTTAACCAAAATAAAACAGAAAGAAAATATCTCACCAGGCAGATCATAAAGCTTCAGCTATTGCTGGAATATACTAAGAAGGGTTATGATATTGTCAATAAAGGACTGTATACTATCGGAAAGCTGAAGGAAGGGGATTTTAACTTGCATCATTTATTCTTTTCAGATCAATATTACGTAAAGCAAGTTATCAGAAAACATACACCTTCTCTACAATGTGTAGCGGAAATTATGCTGATACAGCAAAAGGTGAAAACGTTCCGGGAATTCCTTTACGGCCAAACCTTTATTTCCTCCGCCGACAGAATGGCTATTACCGGACAACTGGATAATATGCTTTTGTATCTAAAAGATGATGCGACGCTAATAGCGGACGTACTTACTGACAACATACTCCGTATGAACGATACCGAAAGACTAAGCAGGATTGAGCACATCTATACCGGTATCATGAACAAAAAGGAGTGGTTATCTCGCATTGTTAACCAATCTCACCTCTTGTCCCACCAAAAACGCGGGGTCTACACCAGCCTCGAATCCTTACGTCAACTGCATACTGTTCACGATTAATGAAGTGTGTTATGCTCAAAGTGCCTTCCCTGGTAGGAATTACCGTCGCCTTCGTTTTTCTTGTCGGGTTCAAAACAGCAAAAGCCCAGTCTGCTGAAATCCAGCAGTTGATGCTGAATATCCAAAAGCTGAACCAGCTAAAGAGCCTGCTGGAACAGATGTACAAAGGGTATACCATATTATCAACGGGCTACAACACGATCAAAGACCTTTCAGAGGGGAATTTTTCGCTACACAAGACGTTCCTGGATGGGCTATTAAGCGTCAGCCCTACGGTAAAGAAATACAAACGGGTGGTGGACATTGTTTCCCTGCAACAGCAGCTATTGCGGCATTCCAAAGAAGCACTTAGGCGTTACACGATCGATCAACTCTTTAAGGAAGGTGAACTGCGGTATTTGGAAGAAGTATACGCTAGGCTGATCGAGGGTTCTTTAAACAACCTGGATGCCCTGCTGATGGTGATCACCGCTAACCAGCTACGGATGAATGATGCAGAACGACTTTCCGCCATTGACCGGATATATGACGATATGAAACGTAAAGTTGACTTCTCCAATTATTTCCAGCAAAAGATAACGCTGTTGGCTGCGCAGCGCAACAAAGCGAAAAGTCAGTATCAATCGCTTCAGGAATATTTTGAAATGGAAAAATGAAATAGTGATGAATAGAGCAAAGTTTATCGTCTTTCAGTTATGCATCATGCTGGTCGGGGCGCCTCTGACAGCAAAGTGCCAGATATTTTCCGGAGAAATGAAGAAGTTTCAGTATCTCCTGGATGCACTGTATAGGGACATGCTGCCGCTATCAAAGGATCTTTTGACCATCGCGCAGGCGATCGGGGCATTCGGCGCATTGTGGTACATCGGGTACAGGGTTTGGAAATCACTGGCGGCAGCAGAACCTATTGATTTTTTTTCTCTGCTCAGGCCGCTGGTCATCGCTACCATCATTACGCTCTATCCCTATGTGTTGGGTATTATGAACGGCATTCTATCGCCCACTGTAATGGCCACGGAAGCAATGGTAATGAGATCAGGTAACCCTGTTCAGATGCTACTAAAAGACAGAGAGGAGGCTATTACCAACAGTGAAGAATGGCAAGATTTAGTAGGACTTCACGGGAACCAGGAAGACTGGCGAAAATATGAACAGGAAGAGGATAAGCCAGAAGGCTTAACCCTTGGTCGCGCTTTATCCTTCTCTCTATCTATTGTTACCAACAGCCTGAACGTCCTTACCAAACTGATTTTCTCATTTCTCCTGCAGCTGCTCTACTTCGCCGCGGCAATCTGTATAGATGCCATACGGACATTTATTCTGCTGTTATTATCCATTCTGGGCCCCTTTGTGCTGTGCCTGTCCATCTACGACGGATTTCATCACATCCTGCCTATTTGGATTGCCCGTTATATAAACATTTATCTATGGTTACCCATCGCCAACCTACTCGGCGCCATGCTTAATAAAATCCAGGAAGGAATGCTGCAATTAGACCTGGCAGATCTTCAGCAGGGGCATGTATCCAGCTTTGGACAGACAGATGTCATTTACCTGGTCTTCCTGGTAGTTGGCGTCGTAAGTTACTTCTGCATCCCCAGTATCGCCAATTATATAGTACATGCCGCTGGCGGCAATGCGATCGTAGCAAAAGTCAATAGCCTGGCACTTACCAGCGTCAATATAGCAGCAGCGGGAGCCGCCGGTGGTTCAACAGGCGCTTCCAGTGCCGGCGCAGGAAGTATGAGCCATTCTACCTACGGGAATGATATGTATTCCAGTTCCATGGCAGATGCTGCGAGTTCAGAGCCCTATCATGCAGAAGGGGGCTACAATTACAATAAACTTTCTGGCAAGTCTTAAATGCTCCATGTATGTTCCAACAATTCAGAAATATTGAATCCGCTTTTAAACTTTCACGCATAGTTGCCATTGTCGCTATCATTTGCAGCGTGCTGTTTTCCGTATTTACCGTCTGGTTTTACCAGGAAATTATCAGGGAAAAGGATAACAGCGTATTCATCATTGCTAATGGAAAATTGTTTGAAGCCTTTGCAGAGGAAAGAGGTAAATACTGGCCCATTGAAACGAAAGATCACGTAAAAACCTTTCACCACTATTTTTTCACCCTTCATCCTGACGATGCCGTTATTAAAAAGAATATCAATAAAGCATTGTACCTGGCCGATCATTCAGCTACTAATGAATACAAAAACCTGCGGGAAAGCGGCTATTACTCTTCCCTCATATCAGCCAATATCAGCCAGGAAATTGAATGTGAACATATTGAGGTCAACCTTGATAAAACACCCTGGTATTTCCGGTATACTGGCAAGCAGCGCATTGTCAGAGCAACCACTATCACCATTAGGACATTGGTTACAGAAGGCTATATCCGGATGACGCAACCCAGCGACAATAACCCGCATGGATTGATGATTGAACGATGGCGGGTACTGGAAAATACTGATATCAGCACTTCAAAAAGATGATCATGAACGGGATGCCCAAAAAAAAGGGGGGAAAACTACGTGCCCGCCGGCAGCAAGTATGGCTCTTATGCACGATTTGTATCCTGATCACTGTGCTACAAGTTTTCAACCTCTATCACTTAACGACCCGGTCTTCCCATCAACGCCGGCAACTACATCCTCATCAACCACTCATCATCCCCCAGAATATCACATTACCCGATAGCCTGGATATTCTCATGATCCGCAAATACCGCCAGTGGAAACATAAACAGGATAGTATTTCAGGTGATATAATTAAAATAAATAAATCATATAGATATGAAAATGAATTTGATACGCCAGCGATCACTGGTATTGTGGCCATTATTTGCCATAAGCCTTCTTGTACTTTACCTGCTGATCTCCAAATGGCAGCGTAGTGGCGGAGGAGATGCAGCCGCGACAGACAGTGTAAGCCGCCTGAATACAACGTTGCCGAATCCGCATTTAAAAGAAGAGAAGAAAACCAAACTGGAAGCCTACATGGATTTTCAGGCGGACTCTATCCATAAATTGGGCAGACTCAAAGGACAAAACGACCATCAGCTCATTGATCCCGCGTCCAATCCACCTGACTTCCCCGATGACGTACCTTCCCGCACTTCCCGGACCAGGCAACTGGATGTGCAGGAGAAAAGAGTAAATGAACAGCTCAGCAAGATTCTGGAGGAGCTGAATGATACCGGCAAAGATCAACTGCCGGAAAGTGAATACAGATCACCATTACAAGAAACATCCCCTGAAATCGTCAGGTTAGAGCAACTGATGGCAACGCTGCAATCGGATACCACCGAAGACAAGGAAATGAAACGCCTGGAATCCATGCTGGATAAGATTATCATGATCAACCACCCTGCCACCCCCAACAGAAAGGCCACGGATACCACCGCCTCTTTACCTGTCCAGGGCCACGCTGATTTCCATCCTTCCATTTCGGGCTTTTATGGATTGAAACGGCCGCCAGTAGCCCTCACCAGGTATAAAACAGCTATCCAGGCTGTAGTACATGAGGACCAGACTATTTATAACGGATCAACGATCAAGCTCCGGCTGGCGGAAACCATCTATGTCGGGCAACAGGAAATCCCCGCGGGCAGTTTTATATACGGCACCTGCGCTATCTCCAATGAGAGATTACTGATTGACCTGGATAAGATCATTCATAACAATTCCCTGCTCTCCATTCAACTGATGGCCTATGATACCGATGGTATCGCCGGCATTTATGTGCCGGGCGCCATCACCAGAGATGCTGCTAAAGAGGGTTTGAGCAGAGCCGTACAGTCACTTTCCATGACCACCATCGACCCCTCCGTGGCTGCACAGGCAACCTCCGCGGGTATCCAAAGCCTTAAATCCCTCCTCAGTAAGAAAGTCAAACAAATGAAAGTGACGGTCAAGGCCGGCCACAAAGTATTCCTTCAATAATATTAAAATATCGTTTTATGAGAACAGTGCTGTTAAGTTTACTTGTATGTTGCTGGACCTGCTACTCCTATGCGCAGTCCCATGAGCTACCCGCCAAATTGATTGCCGGCTCTGCTCACAAAATTGAAGTGACAAACCTCGCGACTACCGTTATCGCTTTCCCTTTCCCAGTTCGGGATGGAGACTGTGGATCCGCAGAGCTGCTGATGGAAAAGATTCCGGAAGCTGAAAATATTATTAAGCTAAAAGCGCATTCTATTCATATGCCGCCTACCAGCCTACATATTTTCACGAAAGATGGTAAAATACATACCTTTAACGTCTTCTTTAGCACCGCGCCGGCAACACAAACCTATTATCTTCTTCCCGGTAACCGCACTGACGTGCTGGTTCCCACCGTTTTCAGCGACGGGATCAACGAGCAGCAATTACAACAATTCATATCCGATGCCTCCGGAGAAAAAGCTAGAAAATCACGGCAAAGCACCAGGTTTAAAATGCAGGTAGCATTACAAGGTGTTTACATACGAAATGAACTGATGTTACTGCGGTTTCATATCAGGAACCATTCATCCCTTCCTTACCGGGCGAACTGGACTAACCTATGCATTCATGATAAAAAAATTACCCGTCGTTCCTCCATACAACAGATTCCCGTTCAACCGATATACTGGGATCAATTACCAAAAATAGAGGGAAGAGCCTCACTGGACTATTATATCATTATTTCCCAGGTAGCCGTTCCGGATAAAAAAAAGCTAACGTTTGAACTTCAGGAAGAAAACGGAGGGCGCCGCATCGCTGTTACTATCCGAAATAAAGATCTTTTTAAGGCAACACCGCTCTGATATTTATGCAACCGGCAAATAACCGACTTCAGGAGGCCATTTACCTCTATGCGGAACAAGAAATCCAGTACCGGATCAATAATCCATTCGGCAGCCGGGACGATATACAAGCGATTCATTTAAAAAAGCAATTTTATCAGGACCTTCTTCAGCAAAATAACCGCCGGCTTAACAGAGCGGAAAAATCAACACGAAAGTTTTTACTCCATGAGATCAGGCGGTTAACGGTGCTGGCGCGGCCTTCTTTTAGAAATAGCCTGCAATATGGGCGCATCCGCCGCTGGTTGCATAATTTCCTTCTAGGTCGCCTGGTAGGAGTGCAACGTAACGAGGCGATGTTACATTCATTCCAAAACCAAATTGGCATACAAGAAAACTTTAAGGTACTCAGTCGAAACATGCATGTAGCCGGTTTTACACAGGATGTTTCACAGATACTGGAGAAATCTATTGCCCAAGGATTACCCAGGTTCCATATCCGCTATGCCGATATCCGGCAACCTCAAACAGACTATATACTACACTTCAACCTGATCCCACAAACAGGCTGCTACCAGTTTGAACGATTCGACGCGGCAAAAAGAATCACTAACATAGTAGAAAGGACAGCTGAAAAGCACTATTGGCAGCAATTTTCCCTAACAACGGGATCACGTTTTTCCGCAGCCGAGGCTGCTCAATTGCTTAATGGAAGAGGGGTGAGCAAGAACGGAACCGATTGGACCATCCTGGATAAAACTGATCCCAACTCACCATTTAAATCCGTGGCTTTCGACATGGACGCTGCCTTAAAAGCAATGCCCTTACCCCAAAAAATGAGGGATGTAGAGTATAAGAATCTGTATAATACATTGCTTTCCGGCGCTGCAAAAGAAGTAAAGCTGCTTATAAACGGTCAGCCCGAAACACATAAGATCGTTGCGGTGCCAAAAGAAAAGGACATTCGTGTTCTGTCCCAGAACAACCAGCTGGTAGCGCTTTCAGCTCTGCAAGCGCAATCAAAAAAGCAAATTGAAAGAGCAGCACAATTGATTCAAAAATCCCAAGGGAAAACGGTTATAGTGGATATCAAAAGAAAGGGAGGAATTAAAAGCTAAAACGATTAAAAAAAATTCCCTAAATGGTGGGTACGCATGTAAAAGGAAAGGGCGAAAGTAGCGGCTGCCCGAAATATCCAAACACTAACACGAAATGAAAAGAGGCGCATGAACGATGCGCCTCTTTTCATTTTCCCACACGCGACAAAAAAAATAGCGCACAACAACGATGTGTGCTATTTTTTTTGTCGCTCACAAAGGCCATCATTAGTGTTTGGATATATCGGGCTGTGCGCCGCTGTTTTTGGGGCCTTTCCTTTTACATGCGTACCCGCCATGTAGCGATGGGAAAAAGATTACAGAACGAGATGTAACGAGGACATAGCACCTGAACATATCAATATTTATTTACCTCAAACAATTTCATCATGACATTAAAAATCTCCATCTCAGGCGAAGGGACTGCTAATGAAATAATAGCTTCTCTGAAAAGTATTATCGACAGCATGCAGGAAGAATTAATAGAACCTGGCATCTCACCCATTGAATGGGAAGATGACATCCTGTACTCCATCATCACCTCGCAATAAAATCATTCTTTATCTAAAAGGAGAATAATATGATCGCCTATTCCTCCTCCTCCATAGCGTTCATCGAACACCTGACACTTATTTTAATAAATATCCCTATATCAACACGCTCACTTACGGTGATAACATTAGTCTGAACGACCACCTTTACGGATATTATAAATACACGAACGCACAACATAAATCAACAATCATGAAAAGTATTCATCGTGCAATAGCTGAAATAAAGCTATCCTATCAGCCCAAAGTATCTCCCAATAAACGTGTACAACTCAAATCCGCTGATGTTGTAGCTGAAGTTCTGTTCAAAATTTGGGGAGATGAAAAATATATCAAAGAAGACTTTAAGGTTCTTTTTTTAGATAGCCAACTACGACTGATAGGATATCATAGCCTATCAATAGGAAGTATGAACCAGGTATTAGTAGATAAAAGAATCCTGTTTTCACTTTGTGCAAAATGTATGGCCTGCAATATTATTATTTCTCATAATCATCCAAGCTGCGCACCTACTCCCAGCAAAGAAGATATAGAACTAACAAAAGGTTTATCCTACGGTTGTGGCCTTCTAAATATAAACTTGATCGAGCACATCATTGTCTGTGGTCAAGAATATGTGTCTATGAAAGATATGGGGCTTATTCCGGATAGTGGCACTATTAGAACCCGGTTGAAGAAACTCGTCAGGAAGTAAACCCAGTTTGACGCTGTAACTAAACTGATCCTACTTTAAAAAAAAAGTCACCTAAAAAACAAATATATGAAACCAAAGGATTTAAGCGAATATCTCCAATTCGCTATCAGAAACAATTTCCCGGTACTGATCACCGGAAAACCTGGTATCGGTAAATCCGATATCGCAACGCAAGCGGCTATCGCAGCAGAGGCGGAATTGATCATTTCACACCCGGTCGTTAGTGATCCTACCGACTACAAGGGACTGCCCTTTCCTACAAAGAACGGCACAGCTGATTTTCTTCCCTACGGCGAGCTCCATCAGATCATCACTGCTCAAAAGAAGACAGTATTTTTTCTCGATGACCTGGGTCAAGCCCCTGCCAGTGTACAGGCCGCCTGCATGCAATTATTACTGGCCCGCCAGATCAATGGACACCAGATCAGCGACCAGGTGACCTTTATCGCCGCTACCAACCGCAGGGAGGACAAAGCCGCCGTCAGTGGCCTATTGGAACCCGTGAAATCCCGCTTCGCTGCAATCGTGGAATTGGAAGTGGACACGGACGATTGGGTAAAATGGGCCCTGGCACACCATATGCCGACTGAGCTGATCGCCTTTGTCCGCTTCCGGCCGGAATTGCTGGACAATTTTGAACCCACTAAAGAAATCCGGAACTCACCCACACCACGAACAATAGCGTTCGTCGGAAAGCAAATAACCGCAGGGCTTCCGGAAAAATTCGAGTTTGAAGCCTTTAAAGGGGCCGCCGGAGAAGCTTTCGCCATTGAGTATCGGGCATTTCTGAAGTTATACCGGCAACTACCCTCACTGGAGGAGATCGTCCTGAACCCTACCGGCGCCCCCGTACCGACAGAACCGGGAGCATTATTCGCTATTTCCAGCGCACTCGCCCACAAAATGACAGACCAGAATATAGACGCCATCTGTATGTACCTGGATCGCCTTCCGGTTGAGAATTCCGTATCCTGCATGAAAGACGCGGTTACCAGAAACAGCAGCATCTGTAATAACCGGGCATTCATCGAATGGGAAGCCAGCAGTGCAGCGGGTATACTTATCTAAACGCCATGTTATGAATGCTTCTGAAAAAATAATCAAAGCGAAGGTACAGCTCATCCTGGTGCAGCCCTTCTTTGCTTCACTTGCGCAAAGAATGCAATTCCTGCCTGATACCACGCAATCTACCGCTACCACCAATGGCAAGTATATCAAATACAACCCCGCTTATATTGAGCAGCTGACTTTGGAAGAACTAAAGGGTATGATCGCGCATGAAGTCATGCATACCGCCATGTTGCACCATACACGCAGGGGACACAGGGACAAAGTAAAGTGGAATCACGCTTGCGATTACGCTATCAATCCTTTACTGATCGACGCAGGTTTTCAATTACCAAAGGGATATTTAACGAATGCCATATACAGGAATATGAGCGCCGAACAAGTATATAACCTGCTACCAGTGCCGGAGGAACAAATGGATGCTTCAGGTAACAATAATGGAGGCACCGGCGATGTAGAAGACACCCTGCTTACAGGTACGACTATGCAGGAAACTGAATCCGAGGTCAAACAGGCTCTTGTGCAATCAGCCATGATAGCGAAACGACAGGGAAAATTGCCCGCCTTTGTTCAAAGGCTTATTGAAGATCTGCTACGTCCACGTATAGCATGGCAGGAAGTGCTGTCAAGATTTTTAAGTGAAACGAATCGTAATGACTATACATGGAAAAAGCCTTCTCCCCGTCATATCCATTGTGATTTATACCTTCCAGCGCTGGAAGCACTGGAGACGGGTAAGGTCATATTGCTGGTAGATACTTCCGGCAGTATTAATCGCACTTTACTGAATCAATTCGCAGCTGAAGCGCAGGATATCGCTACAACGTTTAACCTTTCTTTACAGATCATTTATGTAGACACCATTGTACAGGGAGTACAGGAAATAGAACCCGACACCCCCATTCAGTTAAACCCTTATGGCGGCGGGGGGACAGATTTCCGTCCCGGCTTCACCTATATCGAAGAAAACGACCTGCAACCCAAAGTAGCAGTGTACCTGACAGACGGTGAATGTCGCCGTTTTCCTTCCGAACCGGAATATCCCGTGCTTTGGGCCCAGTTCGGAAAAGCCACCTTTATTCCTCCCTTTGGGGAAACCATACAGATCACCTAACATATTTTATCACCAACATCCTTCATCATGAAAAGTTTACCAGAAAAAGCCTTGCTGGTCAACCTGACCATAAGCCAATGGTGTGCGCGTAAGTATGACCGCAAGGTGTCACAGAAAATAGAGGAAGCGCACAATACCCGCAACGCCGGCCGCTTCAATAAGATCCTGATAGCAGAAAATGAATTAAAGGAAATCCAAAAGATTGCCGGCGCCGCCCGTAGCTTTCTATACGAGAACACCCTGCCATGGGGGGACAACGGCGATCGACTGCTTCCGGCAACAAACTATTTCGAGTTTATCGCTAAGTACAACGACTTCAAATATCAGTTCCATAGTGCGGTAGACAGCTTTATTACACAGTATCCTCACTTAAAGGAAGATGCCCGGCAGCGGCTGAATGGCATGTTCCAGGAAAGCGACTATCCCCCCATCTCCGATGTCAGAACCAAGTTTGCTATCCAGATCAGTTTTATGACCATTTCCGACACGACGGATTTCAGACTGGAAATAGACCAGAAGGAGATCTCTGTACTTAAACACCAGATTGAAACAGAGCTCAATACCAGAATCTCACAGGCTACCAGAAACATCTGGGTAAGGATCAGGGAAGCGGTTGGGCATATGGTCGAGAAACTGTCAGAACAGAAAGCGATCTTCCGGGACAGCCTGGTAGCCAACATAAGTGAACTCATAGACATCCTGCCCCGTCTGAATTTTACACAGGATGAAAATGTAATGGAAACCATCGAAAGCATGAAGCATCTGCTAATCGATCCTGAACTGCTCCGGAATGACGATCTGTTGCGTAGCAAAAAAGCCCTGGAAGCAAAACAGATATTGGATAAGGTTAATGAGTTCTTCGCCTGACATAACCCTGAATCATATAACGAGAAACCCAATTGTTTAACTCATCAAATTGTATGAAATGAAATTCCGTACGTATAATCTATATGAAGTGTACGCTAGTAAAGAAAGAAAATACTTTCCGTTACCGGCAAAGCCGTACGGTATAATGACTTCTTATACTAATCAGTTTTCCAAATTGGGCCTTCAGGAAGCTAGAATATATTTAGAACAGTTGATCCGTAAATATGGCACTCTGCCCCCTTCAGTTGAATTAATAATTGTTAAAAGAGAGTTGACATTTGTAACCGATATACAAACAGGTATGCTCTTTCCTGAAGACAAGGACATTATATATAAATACCTGGACAAACTTGAAAGAGGAATGAAAAACTGGGATGAACAATCAATTCTTGAATTGAAAAAAATAAAACACCCATACTATATCTAAAAAATCATATTCCTAGTTCCTGACATTTTATATAGTTAACCTATCTACTCTTTCTAATGCGAATTCCGGCTACAAGAATCACTCTTGTCAACTTAATAATGATAAAGCTAGCTTATTATGAAAAGGACGAACAGCAAAACTGGTCAACCCAAGCTATTTGGAACGGATCAGGCTCCTGTAGTAAAAAATGAGAAACGGAAACAGGAAGGTAATTACATCTTTGATATAATGGACGCCCTTACCGCGCCGGTTCTCACATTTAGCCAGCTATGGGCTGATACAATACCACAAAGGCTACTGGCGCAGGTTTCCATGGCAAGAATGATTGCACTCATGAAAAAACAACAATCAGCCACCGATGTAGAGTGCGTGATTTATCTCTATACAAGAACCCTTGAAGCCCCGATGAATAGCGATTGGGTGGATATCTATACGCATTTGAGTTGCCGGACACTGGAGAACCTTTTTATGGAAGATCACTGGAATGAAGTAAAAGCACCCCGAGAGCTTACAGAATGGCTACAGCACGCACTTAACCGGCTGCGACAATTCATCTACAAAAAAAGACGGGAGTTGCTTAAACAAAAAATGAGCATAACAACAAAAGAAATCAAAGAAACTCCTAAAGTGGGGCGTAGCTCCACATCCCCCACACAACAAGCCTCATTTGATTTTTGAATATTTCTTAACAATTAAACACGACAAAAATGGAAGTAACAATGCAACCAGCAACTGGGAATGGTGTGCTGGTACCGGTTGACAAAATTTCTTCAGATCCCAACCAACCGCGACGGACTTTTGAAGAAATTAATGAGTTGGCAGCATCCATCAAAACAATTGGTATGCTGCAACCTATCATGCTAAAACCATTTGAAAACGGTTACAGGATCATCTTTGGTGAAAGGCGTTACAGAGCAGCACTGCAACTTGAATTCAAAGAGATCCGTTCTATCATCAAAAATGCGGACATCACCGATGAAGAAGTAAAGGTCATTCAGCTTATCGAGAACATCCAGCGCCAGGATATACATCCCATGCAACAAGCTCTAGGCTTTCGATTTCTCATTGATGAACGACAAATGAAAACGGAGGACATCGCCCACTCCATTGGTAAAACGCCGCATTTTGTCCGCCAGCAGCTAAAACTCAATGATCTTACAGAGCAATGGCAAACGCTCTTTCTGAAAAACGGAATATTTATTAGTACTGCCCTGCTTATCTGCACTCTGCCAGCAGAGGCACAGAAAGAGCTTTACAAGAACCAGGTAGATAAAGATGAGGCCAGAAAAGCAAATCCGCAGATCTCTATCACCCATCATACGATCAATAAATACAAGGGAGACCTCACTAGGGTGGTTTTTGACCTCAACGACGCGGAACTGGATAAAAAGGCAGGATCGTGCATGGGATGTCCTTTTAATTCCGCCACCGCTTCCCTTTTTCCTGAAGATCAAAAATACCCACACTGTAATCATGTCGCTTGTTTAAAGAATAAGACATCGCTTTACCTGAAAGGGGAAACAGAAAAAGTGTTAAACGACCCCACCACCGTACTGGTTTACGATGGCTACGGCGTGCCGGAAATGGTAAACCACATGAAAGAAGAGGGGGTGGAGCTACTGAAATTGGGATATGGCGATGATTGCCGAAAAATAACACCACCGAAAGCGCCGGATTGGAAGTCCTTCCAAAATAACATGAAAGGAGAAAAAGTTACCGTAATAAAGAAAATGTTCAAAGATGCCGAAGCGAATTTCGAAAAAGAAATGAAAACCTTCGAGGATAATATCGCTATAGGAAAATTCAAAAAAGCGTTGGTACTATACTCCCATAATGACCGGGATACCGGCAGGTATATTTATGTCGAATTGACGTCTAAGGAAAAAACAAAAAAAGTCACCAAAAAGGCTATTGAGCAAGGGAATCCTACCGTGGAAGACGTAGCAGCACGTATAAAGGAGATCCAACAGCGAGAAATTAGAGCCGTGGAACTCGATCAGGAAAAAATTCATAAAAAGATCGTTCAGCAGGTGAAAGAAGATAAATCGCTTCAGGCCATTCCCACAAGAGCTGGGAAATCAGACAATCTGCTTACTTTATTCCTGCTGTTTGAAAGCCTCAACTATGAAGGGCAGCGACAAGTCAGGAAAGCACTTCGTAAAGCGGGTTTAGAAGATATCGCCAGTCCTGAAAAATTCGGCCATGCACTGCTGACCTTAACGAAACCGCAGATCACTTATCTTATTCGGCAAATAATGATTCATAAGTACAGCTTTAACCTTCCTAATACAAAAGGCGGGTATATGTTCCGCCAGATGGCTGAAAGCTTAGGGGTAATCCCCATCGCTGATTTTGAACAGGAACAAGCAGAAATCGCGAAAAAACGGCAACTGCGCAGGAGCCAGGAAACAGCCATACTGAAAGAAATGAAAGCTGATCTTGCCAAAAAAGAAAACAAAACCCGCAAAAAGATAGACACACCTGTCAAGAAAATGGCTTCCTGATCGCATTCTATACACTTCCCCCTTTTTATATCTACCCGCTACCTCCCGGCTTACTCGCCTAGTCACATCATTACATTCACGAGCAATGCGCGCTTTTCTCAATAGAGGACTAGGACTTTATGCCCTGAGCCATAAGTAGCGGGTAGCTTTTTTCAAACTTTAAAAATTTTGTCATGCAAAAAAGTAAAACTACCGTAAAAGCCAATCTTTTTACATCCGCAAAAAAAACTACTCCAGTCAAAGAAACCAAAAGTAAAGTCATATCACTGACAATTACCCCGGAGTTGGAGAAGCACGTGAAAGCTTATGTAGAAGCAAAATCACAATGTAAAAACTGGGATGCAAAATTGAGTATTGAAGAAGGCTTTATTAAGGACAAAGCCCGTGATCTCTATTTAGAGGAATACAAAAAACAGGGCAGAAATATTGGCTCTTTTAAATTGGGTGATGTGACAGTCAGTATACAGGATCGCTATCCTAAAATGACAGACGATGTCGCGACAATCATTGCTGAAAATTTTCCGGGTGTCATTGAAAGTGATACGGAATATCTGTTCAACCAGGAAATTCTAAAAAAACATATTGAGGTGATCTCTGATGCCCTGCAAAATGCGGAAGGAATACCGGAGGCTGATCTGGCTGTATTGATCGAAGCGAAAGAAACTGTCAACGTAAAAAAAGGTACGATCGACACCCTGGCACAATACGGGGAGCAAATGACTGATCTGTTCTACGCTATTGCTCCTATCGTTTCCATGCGTTAAAAATTACTATCATGAACATCTTTGAACAATATTCGGACTTTAAGTATATCTATCCACCCCGGGCGGAAGTGGCCATTGCCCCCGGGTTGCTAAGTGGATTGGGGAAGGAATGGATCGCTCAACCTAAGTATAATGGCAGTTGCGCGGTTCTATTCATTAACGGCCAAAGTGAATACAAACTCTTTAACAGGAAAAACGAAGAGTTATCACTACAAAATCCCATCCAGTATACAGCTCTCAATGACAGCGATAAATATATGGTCCTGTGTGGCGAGTATCTCAACAAAAATAAATATGGCGAAAATGGGAAACCTTTTAATCATAAGTTTATCATTTGGGATATCCTTGTCTGGAGAGGACGTTACCTGATCGGCGTAACTTTTGAAAGTCGCCTGACTTTATTATACGAGCTGTTTGGCACCAGCAGAGGTTTTGTGTCTGAAAACGACATGATCATTTTTAACCATCTTATAGCTACACAGGTAGAAAATGTATTCATGGCGCCGGCATACCTTGATAACTATTCTGAACTTTATAATGAAATCATCCAAACTGATCTGTATGAAGGGCTTATTTTAAAAAAGGCGAATGCAAAGTTAGAGCCCGGATTCCGGGAAAGAAACAATCAATCCTGGCAGATAAAGGCCCGGAAGCCTACCCTGAATTACAATTTCTAACACGCGCGTTCCATCCTGCACATCTTTCTTATTGCATCTATCCCTCACTTATTATTTATCACCCAGATTATTTATATCAATGAAGAAACGTTCTAACAGTTGCCGTAGGGCAAATGATATTCAAAAATCACCGCCGACAGTTCGCAGCAGTATCCCAAAAGCTATAACAACACATTATCACCGGTTTTCGAATAACCAACAGCTGGCCGACTTTCTTTGTATTAACATAGGGACTGTTCGCAGGATTTGCTATGAATTAGGACTAAAGCGGCTTCAGCTCGAATATTTCACGAAACTGCAAGTGCGGTACCTCGTCGATCATTACCGAATGATAGGAGATTGTGAATTAGCGGAAATTTTTCAAAAAAAATGGCCTAAAGTGAAACCCTGGACGAAAAAACACATAGAGAAAAAGCGGAATTACCTGGGATTAAAGCGAACCTTGAAGGAACAAAGGAATATCCACGCTAGGAACGTACTGGCCGGAAGATTTGCTATATGCCCACTTAAAGCATGGAACAAAAGGGGACGTACGCCTGAAGGCGAGATACGATATTGGAATCACAGAAATACTGGCAGAAAATTCCCCGTCATTAAATACAACGGCACTTTTGTGCATTGGAACCGTTGGGCATGGGAACAAGCCTATGGCAAAATTCCGCCGAGAACAAATGTTGTCTTTAAAGATGGCAACCCTAATAATCTCACCATTGACAACCTGGAACTGTTATCTGACGCGGCGTTGGCAAAGCGAAATGCATCAGCGTCCATCCAGACGCTATCTGACAACTATATAGCGGGAATCCTTTCCCCTAAAAATACGGCTCTTAGGACTTTGCTACAATCAAATAAGACATTGCTTGAAATTAAAAGAAAACAAATCACTTTAAAAAGAACCATTTATGGACAACAAGAAAATTAGCGCACAATTAAAACAATTGGAAGGAAAGACTTTTCTGTACGCCGGACAGATCCATTTCATACAGCGCTGCGTGCTAGATGAAGAGCAGGATAAGTGTACCATCCAAACCAATCTGAATCTTTTCGAGCGAAAAATAGAAGCAGTAACGGCATTTTTATCTTACTGGGAACCTTTCGACAGAGTAAACAGAATGGAGCACTCACAGCATCCGCCCACCGAATTGCAACGGATCATGGAAAGTCAGTTAAGTGTGGGCGATCAACTGATGCAAGTGCTGAACGAGAGCATTGAGAAAGTGCGGAAGGACAAAAGCTATATTCCACAGGCGCAGGCTATCAACAACAATGTAAACACGATGGTGAATATTGTAAAGCTGCGGTTGGGCTTATGGAAACAAATGAAAGGCAGTTCTCACCGCTGACAGGCGGCACTTTGCATCATTTCCCAACTTAATTGTGCAACAAATGGCAACACAAAGCTCGACGATTACCTACAGCCTCTATTCCTGCACGTTCCCAAATTCAAGGCGCGACAAGGAATGGAAGCTGGATTATCATCATCTTTCTGCAGATGACATACGAATGATCGCCCGCGTCTATCAATTCAAAAAAAGATCAATCGAAAAACTAATAGCCCATAATAGCAAAAAATTCAACTTCATCAGGAAAAATGCGTATGAAATATAGAAATGCTTTCATACATCTGCCGTCGAATTTATATCTACCATTGATTCCAGACAACCTATTGTTCAACAAAGGTGATAATAGCTCAAAAACGAATAATACGGTCAACTCTGGAATGAGAATCTGTACAGTCGCCGATTAAACAACCATAATGAACGATCTATTGACCGCTGCGCTTCAATACAACGCATTGGGTTTTTCGGTTGTGGCCGTCAACGCGGTGAAAAAGCCGGTTTGGAGATGGAATCAATATCGCAAACGTCCGCCGACCATATATGAGCTGGAAATGATGTTCTCACGATCTGACAGTTGTGGCATTGGCATTGTATGTGGGGAAGTCAGTGGGAACTTTGTAGGAATCGATATGGATATAAAAAATGATCTGACGGGAACGTTACATGATGGTTTTCAAAACGCTATGAATGAAGTCTTCGGCCTAAAATCAAGAAAATTTGCAAAAGCAACAACGCGCTCCGGGGGATTTCACTGGTACTACAGATGTGAAGAACCAACAAGGAGCCAGCATTTGGCACAAAGGCCCACAGCGAAAGCAGAAAGATTGATACAACCAAATGAAACAGTCAAAGTGCTTATTGAATCTTGCGCAGAAGGCAGTATTATTGTCGTTCCTCCAACACCGGGCTATACTTATTTACAGCAGGATCTATGCTCTCTGCCGCTTATCACAATGGAACAACAGGACAGGCTTTTTTCGATAGCCAGGCGTTTTCATCAAATAGCCCCTGGGCTACGTACCGAAAAGCATAAAACCCATCCCTGTCCGCCGGCGGGAAGCCCCTTTGAAGACTATAACCAACGTGGTGACGTGATTGCGCTACTCCTACGACATAACTGGCAGATCACTGCATCGACGAACGTAAAAACCATTTTCAGGCGCCCGGGAGATACAAAACACGACACGTCCGGAGATTTTCACCATGAATTAGGTCTGTTTACGGTATTAACCACCAGTACTGCTTTTGAGAGATGGAAGGGGTATAAGCCATCCGCAGTATTTGCAATACTTGAATGTAACGGTGATTTTACATTAGCCGCAAAAAAATTAATCCAGCTGGGATACGGCATCCCCTATAAAAAGCAGCGTTGAGCATTATTTTCCTTTATCAGCCTGCACTGTAAAACCACATCTCCACTTCCAAGAAGAACTTTCTTCTCATTTTTAACACAATAAAACATTTGCATATGGCAAGACTCATCTTTAGAAACGTGCGTCTGAAAGGGTTATTCAAGCGTACATCGAAGGCAACGACTTTCAGAGCAACGTTCGCAGAAATGGTTGCCGCTTATGAAAGAGATACAGGCAAAAGCTACAATTTGAATTATCCAAATGTGGACATCAAACGATACGCCGAGCATAGCTGTCCTACTATCTGGCTGGTCAAAGAAAACAACATTTACCTCATGACTTCCGCCCTGATAGGCAGGACACCGCCGCATCATCACCTGATATGTTTCGCTGATGGTTTCATACCCTATGACCCGGATAGCTGGGAAAAATGTAGGGCGACCTTTGGGGAAGATTATTTCATTCAATCCATCCCGGTTAATAAAGAACTACAGCAAGCGATCGAAGAGGGCGCCGATATCCACTTTGATATTACTCCCGAAATCATAGAAATAATAGCGGTATACTCGCTAGAAGACGAATAATATGCTTTCCCCTTCCTCGGAGAATTTACAACTACAATTTTACTCACTTTCTTAAACATTTACTTATGAGTACAAAAATGAAACTTCCTGATGGCAGCATTAAATTCGCTGTCCACGGCGTATTTGGAGAAAATGCAGAGAATGTATTTATCTGCACCACATCAGCGAAAAAAATTGCCCGACGGCTCAAAAGACTGATGCTTCCGGAAATGTTTGCAACATTTGATACACAGAAAGAAGCTGATGCATATCAACAAGGACTCATGGATATGCAAGGGTGGCTAGGTGTTTATTATACCACACCACAACTTCATGCCGCCGTCTTTCAAATGCCAGGCATACAAGTCTTACCTCATGATGGGCCACCTTCTGTGCCTGCTGACGATCCGAATGAAGTAGCCTTAATAGCTTCCATCATGGCTTATAATCTGACGGAGGAGATCAAACATCATAAAATTAATTCGCTTCACGCGCTGATGGATTTAATTCCTGCTGCCGCCATAAGATTCTGCATAGAATATGGTCATATCATTGAATGGGATACATTTATTAGTTCCGAATCAAACAGCCGGTTCACTTGTTTCGAAGATTTCGTTGTCGCTTATGGCAGAAAATACCTGAATAGTAACAAATAAGATAGCTTTCTCATTCCGACATTTATAGACCTCCACATACTGACCAACCGGGTCTTTCCCTTCGATTCTAATTCCAGTTTGAGTTTCAGCCATCAGTGTCAAACTGATGCGCAATGCTACATTCATCTAACCGGACATACGCCGCCGGTCAAAAGAGCGTGCCATACTATCATGAAAAAGCAATTATCTCCTAAGAATTGGAAAAAAGTTTACAATGCCTGTCTGAATACAGACAGGATTTATTTATTGTCGGCCATCAATGCCGCACTCGAACAAACAGGTAGAATGCCTATTAATAGCAATGCCGCGGCACTACTTAGTCAGCACGCTTTAGCAAAAATCGCCTTTGAAATTGCCAAACAAACCGCTCTTATTGAACAGAATAACTCGCGTGTCAGAATAGACCCTGAAGGTACCTATACCATATCCTTCAGATCACGCTTCCACTTACATATACAGAGCATCATTTCATATCTATCCAAAATATTATGCGACAAATAGCAAAATTAACCCTCGGTGAAATAAAGGGCGATCTTACAATTTATTTCAACTGGTCGATCAATGCTTTAGTGCCGTTCAACCCCGGCGCAGCAGACAATTATTTACAAAACAACATGACTACTATCATTAGCGTAGCACAGAAGCTGTTACATGAAATGGAGTACATCCCGGAGAAAATCTACCGAGGGGTGCTTTTGAAGTATCCAGTTACTGCTGTTCCGCCACACGAGCAACTACAGTTTCTTTCTTTCACGACAGATAGAGCAGTAGCCGAACATTTCGCTCGTGTGGATGGATTCGGACATGAAATTATGGATCTGCCGGCTCAATTGGGAACATATGGTTATGTAATTGATTATACGCCGGCTATCACTAAGATTCTTTTTCATTATCATTTACTATCTGTATTACCCTATGCAGAAGCACTTTCTTTGATCGGAATGGATGGACAGGCAGAATTACAAGGATTAATGCGTCAAAAAGAAATAACGATTCTTCAGCCGCCGCAGCCATTTACAACCATTAGAAGATTGCCAGCGCCGCCCCAATAATATTGTAAGCGCCAAGTCCTTTTAATTATCTGGTTTCATTACCCCTATAATAATTTCAATGATCATGAAAATCAACCACCTTCCAATTGGTACTCGGCTTATGTGGGTTGCTCCTTCCGGAAGCGAAGAAAGCCGGATAATATACCCGGCAACTATTACAGAACGACACCATAACAAAAAGTGGGTAAAAGTAAATACCGGCAATAATTCCTCCTGGATGGGGCCGCATGAAAAGTATCTACGATTCCCTACGGAGCGAGAGTTAAGTATACACGCCTGGCCATAGTGGAATTGTAATAATAATATATTGATCTGGTAACGGTATTAATTTTACAAGGGGAATTGTGATCGCCCCCTTTTTTTGCTCTCGCAAGGTCGCCAGTGGGGGGTACTCTCAATGATTTTTGCTTACACATCACGCCAGCGGTTCTACTACCAGTCCTAATCACTGACTTATATTTGTCATTTTCTTCAAGAATGGTAAAATTTAAAAATCAAATATTTACCAAAATATTTAAATAGTGGCAAACATTTGATATTCATTATTTGTCTGTGTTATGACCTCGGGATTTGAATCAATCCTCATCTTTTACATTAAATCCTATCCGCCTACGTGGAGGTTGCGGTGGATTTAATAATTCTTTCAGGTAATCAAATATTACCTGTATTTCCCGATCATGCCCTGCTACTTTATTTTCCAGTTCCTCCAGTTTCAGGAGTATGTCTTTATGCGTTAGCCACATTTCGCGCATCTTAGTAAAAATGCGGATGATCTGAATATTTACCTTAATGGCAAGTGGACTATTGAGGACACTCGATAACTGCGCCACGCCTTGTTCAGTAAACGCCATAGGGGTATAACGCAACCCCATTTTGTCACCGTCATTGGAGGTGCCAAATTGGCTCCTCCAATCGCGAAGTTCCTGGTCCGAAAGTTCAAACATAAAATCTTTAGGAAAGCGCTCTATATTCCTTTTAACCTGGCGTTTCAGTTGCTTGGTTTCAACACCGTATAATTGAGCCAGGTCCCGATCCAGCATTACTTTCTCCCCCCTTATTATATAAATCTTTGACATAATTATTTCATCCGTCGGGGCAACATTGCTTATATTCATAATGTAATATTTATTTGTGTTAAAAGCCGATTTTTATATAAAACCCTAAGATAGGAGCGAAACCCAACTGCAAGAGCCTTACTCGTTCCTGTTGATTCGTTTTGATTCAATTTAACATTCAAATTCTCTTATTGGCTCCATTTCACCTTCATTCGTCTTTCCCGAATCTAATTGTCCCACAACGTTATTGTCACCTGCAAAAGCCCGCATCCTATTTCTGGCCATCCATATCTTTTTAAGGATTTCTGCAGCCTCTTCTGGTTTAATACGTATGTACCGATAAAAGTCTTTCTCTTTTTTATGGCCGCTAATCATCATAATTAGTTTCACGGGCGTTTCGGCCAAGAACTCATTAGTACAGAAGGATCTGCGACCAGTATGCGAAGTAATCCAATCACATTTAGCTTTTGTTACCTCAATATCCTGATTCCCCTTTTTATATCTGAACGTTATGAGTTGATTTATGCCAGCCAGTTTCCCTATAATCTTAATATTCCTGTTAAACTCCGGATTGCTTGAAACAGGAATATCATCTTTGAAAATTTCTTCCAGAATTTTCAATGCTTCTTCACGAACCGGAATTACTACCCAATGATCTGATTTATTTTGCTTCTTGTACAATAGACCATTCCTTAGATTATGCTTTTCTAACGTTGAAAAATCGGAAAAACGAAGACCCGTTAAACAAGCAACAACGAACCGGTTCCTGTCTTGTATCAGGTCTGGATACATGCTAAGATCAGTATAGTAAATGGCGGCTATTTCGCTAAACGTGAGGTAAATGGCGTCTGATTCTTCATCTGGGACCTTAAAATCAGTCAGATCTATTGGAGCAATAATTTTGCGGCGAACACGATCCTTGATAAACCCCTTTAGATGCTTGATTGTTTTGCCTATGGTATTTAGCTTAAGCCCAATCACGGGTTTCTTAAACCGCGCTTGAACATAGTGGTATGTGAGAAAATCTACATAACTATCGTAGAAATTAAAATCGAAAGAATTAAACGTGATTTGCTTGCTGGAGAACGCTTCAAATGCTTTTAGGTGGATTTTTACATTTTCATACACGGAAATTGTATTCGGGCTTACCTTTCCCTTTTTTACCTTAATATATTCATCAATCTGCTCATAAACCTCTGGCAGAATTTCTTCTTTTTTTTCTTCTTTTTTCTCCTGCTCCCCCTTAAAGTAATGTTTTAACATCTGAGATGTCACCACCTCCCTTTGAGAACTTAATACGAAATAGTCCGTTTCCAGTTTGGCCCGATACTGCTTAATGATCGTATTAACCAAAGCCAGTTCCTTGTTCTTCGCGTGTAAGTTTATACATTCATCTTCCGGATTCCAGTCCTCGGGATAAATTTTCTTCCCGAGGGACATTTCTGCTCTTGGAGAACCTTCTACAGTAATCCGAACATAAATAGGCGCACGCCCTTGTTTGTCCATTTTGGGCTTTTCCGGGAGAAAAAGCACCGAAAGTTTGTCGTTGATTTTCATACCTCACAGGTTTTAAAAGAATTTTTTAAAACTTTTCCAAACAGCTTCTATCAGCTCGGGTACCTAATTTACGACAGCAGAATAGGTACCCGAAATGGTACCCTTTCACGTTAAATTCCGTTAGTGTGATTTGATATGAAAATTTCAGGCGGGCAAATAAAAAAAGCCTGTAAATTCAATATTTACAGGCTTTTTCGTTCCAAAGAGATCAGATAACCATCTCTTTTTCGATCTTTTGCGGACCGGACGGGACTCGAACCCGCGACCTCCGCCGTGACAGGGCGGCATTCTAACCGACTGAACTACCGATCCTTCCGTAGTGGGCTGCAAAAATATGAACAAATATCCCAATTATCCAAATCCTCCCACAAAAATGTATTTTACAGCGGAAATGACCGCTCCGCAACATATCACCAAAACCAGGCTGGCGCCCACTCCCAGCGGCTTTTTGCATCTCGGGAACGCTTTTTCTTTTGCGTTGACAGCCGCGCTCGCGCAACAGGCGAGCGCAAAAATTCTGCTGCGCATAGACGATCTGGACAGGGAAAGGGTGGAAGAAAAATACGTACAGGATATTTTTGATACGCTGCATTTTCTCGGGATACCCTGGCACGAAGGCCCCCGTGATCACCACGAATACCAGTCCATCTACTCCCAACTCCACCGCCTGCCGCTTTACAACGAAGCCCTGCAACAACTAAAAAACAGCGGAATGCTCTTCGCCTGTGAATGCTCCCGCGCACAAATTTCAAACGGCATCTACCCCGGCACCTGCCGCAACAAAAATTTGCCCCTTGACGGCAAAAATCTCAACTGGCGGCTACGCACCAACGAAGAAAAAACACTGACCGTCCGCATCCCCGGCGGAAAAAGCCTGGCCAGCACATTGCCCGCGGAAATGCGGGATTTTGTAGTAAGGAAAAAAGACGGCTTCCCCGCGTATCAGCTCGCGTCTTTGGTGGACGACCGCTTTTTTAACGTCGATCTCATCGTCCGGGGAGAAGACCTCTGGCCGTCTACGCTGGCGCAACTGTATCTTGCGGATGTATTGCAGTACGAAAAATTCAGGGAAAGCATCTTTTATCATCATCCGCTATTGCTGGAGGCCGGGGACAGGAAGCTCTCCAAATCTGCCGGCGCCACGTCTATCCAGTTCCTTCGCAAGGAAGGGAAAACGCGGGAAGATATTTACGGCATGATCGCGCAGATGATGCAGATAAAGGCGCCGGTCAGCGACTACATTTCCTTGTGGGAAGCGCTGATAAAAGAGCATCCGGAGAGCGGCATCTAGTCAACCCTTACTTCTTCTTTACCGGCTTCGTTTACGCAAATTTATTTTTCATGACGGAAGACATTATAGTAGTTATAATCGGTCATCGGCGCGTCCGTGAACCCCAGCTGCCGCCCGATCGTGATGATCTGCCCGCGGTGATACGTGGTATGGTTCACCACATGCATGATATATTCAAAATTCTGGAAATCGCTCTGGAACCAGGGGCTCACCACCAGCGTACGGCTTGTTACGCCGCGCTCTCCCGCGTGCTGCACAAAATCCGCCAGCTCCTGCGAATGCTCCACAATAATATCCAGTATGTCTTCCACACTTCCTTCAAACCCGCTGAAAGTATCCGGCTCATCTCTCCGGATCAGGGAAAGCCAGTAACGCTGCGTTTGCCAGGTGTGGATGAGCGTCAGTTTGATGCTTGGAAAGCTGGAAGCTACTTCCTGTTCCAGCATT
This sequence comes from Chitinophaga cymbidii, assembly GCF_007992715.1. Classification (GTDB taxonomy): domain Bacteria; phylum Bacteroidota; class Bacteroidia; order Chitinophagales; family Chitinophagaceae; genus Chitinophaga; species Chitinophaga cymbidii. The sequence continues at coordinate 956,257 of NZ_BKAU01000001.1, read as the reverse complement.
TCCGCCGGTTTGCTGCGAAGCCAGTTCACCAGCGTGGTGTTCGCCCAGAGGTTGTAGTTCACATAATTCTGCATCAGGGTGGCGATGGAGGTTTGCGTGGAGGCGGGTGCGGTTTTTTCCTGTATCATGGTGTGTGTTTTTAAGTACAATACAAAGAGAATGCACAGGAGTGACAGCAGTATGTCAGCAGGTTTTTACCCGCCGAAAAATTTTTCAACTTATTGATAATCAATTCAATTTAAACCGATTGTCCGGTCAGAATGATCTTATATAAGGTCTGTTTGCCAGCGGAGAGAACGGCCAGGGGATAGCGATAAAAATAATGATCAATGCCACTGTGAACCAAAGCGCCATTGTGCGGAATTTCCGGGCGTCGGTGTCCAGGCGCTTCGCGGCCGCGGAGCCGATCGTGATCAGCACGACCGACAAGGTCATCAATATAATATGGATCAGTCCGAAGAACAACAGATCGAACTCGCGCACGGCTTCGCTGAAATTCGACCTGAAATATGCCATCAATGGACTGGAAAAATAAAGCACAAGGCCGATCGTAAGTTGAATATGCGCGAAGGTGGCGGTGAGATGCCGCACGGTATCATCCGTCCGCGTAAAAGGCCGCCGGCCCATCCATCCGGAAAAGCCCCGGAACACACCATACAAAAGGCTGAGCAGCACCAGCCAACGGAAAATGGAATGAAAGAATAATAACGGACCGTACATTTTTTATTTGTAAAGATGGGGTCAGAATGATGATCGTATCAGGATGGATGATGCCATCTTCAGGATTTTTCAATCATTTTCCGGAACTGCACCGGCGTCATGCCTTCATACTTCCTGAACAGCCGGCTGAAATAGGAAGGATCTTCCAGTCCCGTTTCCGCGGCGATCTCCCCGATAGAAAGCTCCGTCTGGTACAGCAGCACCTTCGCTTCCATCACAATACTTTCATCGATCCACCGCGAAGGTGTTTTCCCGGTAACGGAGCGGACAGTCTTGTTCAGATGATTGGGTGTAATGTTCAGCATCGCCGCATAGTCCGCTACGCGATGCCTGGTTTTGATATGGGAAAAGACAAGCGCTCTGAACCTGTTGGTGATACTGACAGCGGAACCGCTGCCGGCTCCCGGTGCGGGCTGATACGCGCGGTTCGCCTCGCAAAGCAGGGTGATGAGGCAGGATTGAATAATGTTGAGGTTCTTGAGTCCACGCTCCTCATAATAGAAAAGGATGCGCCCGAAAAGCTGTGAGATGAACGCCGCCGTTTGCCTGTCGGGTATGATATGAGGATAGCCCCAGACCTGCAGGAACCCGAATTCCTGCAACAAACCGCTTTGCCCGAATTTGCCGATCAGCACGTCGGGGTGAAAATGGCAGAGATAACCTTTGTTCACCTCGCCTTCCCGGAACGAGAATATTTGTCCCGCGGGTACGAACAGCATTTCTCCCTGCCGGATCGTGTATGCTGCACTGCCGATCTTCATGCTGGCGGTTCCTTCGGTGAGGTACAGGCAGCAGTGGGTGGCCGAGCGGGAGGCGGGCACCGCGTGCTTCACATGCCGGTATATATCCTCCACCCGCACAATGAAGAACCGGGTCAGATCGCCTTTGAACAGAAGCCGCAGCGCTGAAGAAGGCATGAATTTCTCTGTAAAGGCCCTTGTATCGTATAGTTTAACTGGCATACCGTTATTGGAGGCGAATGAAAAGTTTTTTTATTGTACCGGAAAGCATACTGACATAAGGTTGTCGCAGCCCGCTTTTTTCTTTGTCAGACAAAACAAAAAACATATAACCATGGAACACAACATTCTTTCTTCGCAGCAATTGCTGGAACACTGGCAGGGACACCGCCGTTTAACGCGCCGCGTGATCGAGGCTTTCCCGGAAGATCAGTTATTTACCTTTTCCGTTGGTGGCATGCGGCCCTTCGCCGAGCTTGCGGTAGAAATGCTGTTGATGGGAGTGCCGGGCATTAAGGGCGTTTTGACCGGCAAATGGAAACAACTGGTGGAAGACAATCAGACGCAGAAAAAGGAACCGCCCCGCACAAAGGACGCGCTGCTGCAGCGTTGGGACGAAGCAACGGCGGAGATGGACGCCCTGTGGCCGCAAATACCGGCGCAACGCTTCCAGGAAACGGACGTTGCCTTTGAGATGTATGAAGGCCAGGTGTACTGGTTCATCCTCTACTGGATCGATAACGAGATCCATCACCGCGGGCAGGGGTATGTATATCTCCGGGCGCTGGGTATTGAGCCGCCGCCTTTCTGGGAAAGATAGATTTAATATCTTGCGCTATATTTATTGAATGGCAGATATGCAAATAGATTCATCACCCGTCAGGACCGTGAATGTGACCCGTTACGTGACGCCGCTGCGCGAAGGCGGCTCTTTGCCGGCGATCGCGGAGGCCGATGATGGTTTTTTATATGTGCTCAAGTTCCGCGGAGCGGGTCAGGGCGTGAAAGCGCTGATCGCCGATCTTCTGGGTGGTGAGCTGGCAAGGGCGCTGGGCCTGAAGGTGCCGGAGATCGTATTCGCTAACCTGGATACGGCCTTCGGCCGGACGGAACCGGATGAAGAAATACAGGACCTGCTGAAAGCCAGCGTAGGCCAGAACCTTGCGCTGCATTACCTTTCCGGCTCCATCACATACGATCCCGCCGTTACGGTCATTGAACCGAAACTGGCTTCACAGATCGTATGGCTGGATTGCCTGCTGACGAATGTGGACCGCACGGCGCGCAATACCAATATGCTCGTATGGAATAAAGAACTGTGGCTGATCGATCATGGCGCGTCGCTTTACTTCCATCATTCCTGGGATAACTGGGCCGAACAGTCGTTGCGCCCTTTCGTACAGGTAAAGGATCATGTGCTGCTGCCGCAGGCGGCGGAGCTGGATGAAGTGGACGCCGCATACCGCGCGATGCTCACCGAAGAAAAGGTCCGCTCCATTGTAGAGCTTATACCGGACGAATGGCTCACCGCATCCGCGTCAGACGCTATAGCAGCGGACCGCCGGGAAGTATACGCCCGGTTTTTGACGGCAAGGATCGCATCATCTGAAATTTTTGTAAAAGAAGCGCAGCATGCAAGGAAATCACTTATTTGAGTACGCCGTTATCCGCGTGGTGCCCCGGGTGGAACGGGAGGAATTCCTCAATGTAGGCGTAGTGCTCTATTGCAGGCAAATGAAATTTCTGCGGATGATGTATTCGCTGGATGAAGTGCGCCTACACGCATTTTGCGCCAGCCTGGACGTTCCCGAGCTGCAATCCTACCTCGCTGCTTTTGAAAAAATATGCAATGGCGAAAAAGATGGCGGGCCTATCGCAAGGCTCGATATCGCTTCGCGGTTCCGCTGGCTGACGGCCATGCGCAGTACCGTAGTGCAAACGTCCAGGGTACATCCGGGGTTGAATGGAGATCCGCAGGCGGCGCTGACGCGCCTGTATGAGCAGCTGGTGTTGTAACAGGCGGGCATAAAAAGATCAGCCCGTCTGTCATCGGCATAAAATAAAAGAGGCCGTCAATATCACTAACGTGCATTGACGGCCTCCTTTCTTTAGTCAAAAATTATTTCTTCTCAGCGAACACTCCTTTATAGATCAAACCGGCGATGACCGCGCCGATGATGGGGGCTACCCAGAAAAGCCACAGCTGTCCCAACGCAGCTCCACCGGCGAAGATCGCCTGGCTGGTACTCCGGGCCGGATTAACGGACGTATTTGTAACCGGGATGCTGATCAGGTGAATGAGCGTCAGCGCAAGGCCAATGGCGATGCCGGCAAAACCTTTGGGCGCCCGGTCGTCCGTTGCGCCGAGAATGATCAGCAGGAACATGGCAGTCATCACTACTTCCGTTACCAGCGCGGCCGTCATGCTGTATTTGCCGGGCGACAGCTCGTCATACCCGTTTGCGGCAAAAGTACCCACTTCACTGCCATTGCCGGTGGCAATGATGTACAGGACGCCCGCCGCGGCCACCGCCCCAAGTACCTGTGCAACGATGTACGGAATCAGCTCCTTGCTGGAGAAACGCCCGCCTATCCACAACCCTATGGATACGGCGGGATTGAGATGCGCGCCGGAGATGTGCCCCAGCGAATAAGCGATCGTCAGCACCGTGAGGCCGAAAGCCAGCGCCACGCCCGCCAGTCCGATCCCCACGTCCGGAAAAGCTGCGGCCAGTACGGCGCTGCCACATCCACCAAGGACCAGCCAGAATGTTCCGATGAATTCAGCGATCAGTTTTTTCATTTGCGTTGTTTTAGTGATAAGATAGATTGTTATGCATAAAAGGTTAACTGGGTACAATACAGCAGTAAATATATTTAAAATACCTGAATTGGATATCAACCCGGCAGGCAGTCCTTTTTTTACTACAGGGCAGTGTCGTAAATTGAGGCAAAATGATCGCATCATGAACATCCGCATACGCCCGGAAGAAACATCCGACGCCGGTCATATTTATGAAGTGAACAGGCTGGCATTCGGACGGGAGGATGAAAGCCGGCTGATCGGGTTTTTAAGGGAAGGGGGCAGCTTTGTTCCGGCGCTTTCGCTGCTGGCGGAAGTGGACGGCATGGCCGTGGGGCATATTCTTTTTACCCGGATATTCATTGCACGGGAGAACGGCGCACGGATAGAAAGCCTGGCGCTGGCGCCCATGGCGGTGCACCCGGATTTCCAGCGCCGGGGCATCGGCGGGCGGCTGATCACGGAAGGGCTGCGGCGCGCCGGGGAAGCGGGGTTTACGGCTGTGATCGTGCTGGGGCATGCGGACTATTACCCGAAGTTTGGTTTTGCGCCCGCGGCAAAATGGGGCATTACAACATTGTACGACGTGCCGGAAGAGGTGTTCATGGCCATGGAGCTGAAGCCCGGCGCGCTGGATGACGCTTCCGGAACGGTGGTATATCCCGAAGCTTTTGAGCGTGTCTGAATTTTAAATTATGGGCAAACGGTTTTTAAAACGCGCAGGATGGAGCATCTTCAGCCTGTTCATCCTGGTCAATCTATTTGCATTTTTTCATGCCTGGAAGTTTACGCATTTCAGCGATACGCGCGCGCCGAAAACCGATCCGCATACCTTGTCCTTCGCCGGCAAGCTGAAAACGATCTGCCTGGGAGTGGACAATCCGCGGCCGGTCAACCGCGGCAAGCCGTCCGGCCCCTACCGCACCATCATGCTGCAAAGCCATGAGCGGATCGAATGCTGGCTCATAGAAACGCCAGGCGCAAAAGGCACGGTAGCTGTCTTTCACGGGTACGGGGGAATGAGATCTTCCATGCTGGATAAAGCGGAGGAATTCCGGAGGCTGGGGTACAATGTGCTGCTGGCGGATTTCATGGGCTCCGGCAACTCCGGCGGAAATGCCACTACCATCGGTTTTAAGGAAGCGGAAGATGTGAAGGCGGTATACGATTATCTGACGCATGCGGGAGAAAAGAACATTTATTTGTTCGGTACTTCCATGGGCGCTGTGGCCGTGCTGAAGGCAGTGAAGGATTACCGGATACAACCGGCGGCGCTGGTGCTGGAATGCCCGTTCGGTTCTTTGTACAAAGCGGCCAGCGCGCGTTTCCGGGCGGTGGGGGTGCCGGGATTTCCACTGGCGGGATTCCTGGTGTTCTGGGGCGGCGTGCAGCATGGCTTCTGGGGATTCGGGCACCGGCCTGTTGACTATGCCAAAACGGTGAACATCCCCACCTTGCTGTTTTACGGTGAGCAGGACGAAAGGGTCACAAGAAAAGAAATTGATGAAATATACAGCGGCCTGCAGGGGCCGAAGCAACTAATAACCTTTCCGCAAGCCGGCCATGTGAATTACCTGGTGGCTTACAGAAAGGCTTGGAGAGGATCAGTTGCCCGCTTTTTGAAGCGGTATTGAGCTAAGTTGGAGAAACAAACAGTTTGTGTTTTAAGCTAATTGAAGAAAAAAACTAGTTAATCTGTAAAGAGCAAAGTACCGGGCTAATAGGAGCACATTGCAGAGGCTTCCCGGCCTTTGATGACAAAGTAAGAGAGAATTTCTCAAAATGATTTGTATGGTTGCAGGCGAAAAATTGTATGCTTTGCGGGGATTACCGGTTTTGCGCCCGGAAAGCCGTGGGCGTCATTTTATGCTTTTCCATGAAGGTCCTGCTCAGGTGCGCATTGTCCGTAAACCCGGTCTTGGCAACGATCTCGCCGATCTTCAGGTCCGTAGTACGCAGCAGGTGTTCCGCCTTTTCCGTTCTGAATTTCTTCAGATAGCGGTCCGGCGCCATGCCGGTCGCCGCCTTGAACTCTTTCCGGAAGACCTCTTCGGAAAGACCGGCCTGCTCCGCCAGTTCAGGTATGGTCAGCTGGGTATCGTAGTATTCCGCAATGAAGCCGAGTGATTTCTGAATATGCGGCGGCACATGCTGCGATGCCCTCAGCAGCTCGAAATACAGGAGCAGCAACTCGTTCACCTTAATGTCCTGGAAGATCAGGAAATGCGGATCATCTTCCGCGCGGAACCGCATGTTCTTGATGATGGAGTGGGCTTCCGGGCTCAGGGAGATCACATCCACCTGCTCGCCTTCCATCACCCGTTTCACCTGTTTCTCGATCAGCGAAGTGAACCTGGGATTGTTGGCGCCGAACTTCTGTAAAAATTCGCTGGTGAAGGACATGTAGACGCCGGTATAGTGGAAGGGCTCAAAGTATGCTTTGTTCATCACGGCCTGCGGCACATAATAAAACCCGAAGCTGTCTCCCGGCAATATCAGCATGGCTTCGCTGCCATGCAGCTCGCAGGGGATGTTGCCTTTCAGTCCGCAGTAAAGACCAATGAAAGGCGCCGCGGTAACGGGATGCAGGAAGACTTTCTCTTTAATATCGAAGTTCAGCCAGCCGATCACCCAGTCCTTTTGCCGGATTTCCTGGGTGAAATAGCAACCAAAGGGGCCGCTGATAAATTCGGCGATCGTTCCGGGAACGCGGTACCGTTCATAGTCCTTTGGGAGTTGATCAGATATGCTGGTGTGAGCTTTCAGTTCCGGAGCTACCTGGAATTTCATCAGCGGGGGGTGTTCCTCTGCATGTTTGCTTGATCTTTCAGACATCGAAATACGTTATAAATAGATATAGGTACGGGAAAAGATTTTGGGACGCACTTTCTTTTCAATTAGCGTTCAAATTTACTGAAAATTATCAGAAAGACGGATGCGGGATGCGCGCAGCAGGGCTTTGACGCATTGTGCTCCGGAGGGTGGCATTGTGCCAAAGGAGGGATCTGTTTACATATGCTTACGGCTGGTTTCACAGCATGTATTGCCCGCCTCCTGGCTCAACGGGAGAAGGGAGCGGCTGGTGGCCGGGCATTTCAGGCAGGTTGATCTCTATAGCGCGGGATATGCTGCCCAGCGGAAATACCTGGACAAGCGACAGCCTGTCACGTAGCAGCATATGTGGATGTTTTAATCAATTTAAATATTTTGGCGGATGATCTAACTTTGACAGCATGAATTGCAACGCGCTGATCACACACATCCGCCAGTATATTTCCTTAAACAATGAAGAAGCTGTTTTGTTGGAAGGATCGGTGGAAATACGCGAGCTGAAGAAAAAGGAATTCCTGCTGAAAGAAGGCGGGGTCTGCACCGCGAATTACTTCATCATGAAAGGATTGCTGCGCTCCTGGTTCACCACGGAAAAAGATGCGGAGCAGATATGCCAGTTCGCCATTGAGAACTGGTGGATGACGGACTACCAGAGCCTTGAGCTGCGGCAGCCTTCAGGGTTCAATATCCAGGCGGTGGAAAGCACCACGGTGGCCTGTCTTCCGCGCGACAGGCAGGATGCGCTTTTCGCGGCGGTGCCGCAGCTGGAAAGATATTTCCGCATCATTCTCGAAAAGGCCCTCAACGCCGCGCAACTGCGTGTGAAATACATCTTCTCGTTAAGCGGGCAGGAAAGATATGATCACTTTGCCGGCGGCTTCCCCGAGTTCATCCAGCGCATCCCGCAATACATGCTCGCTTCCTATCTCGGCTTTACGCCCGAATTCCTCAGCAAGATCAGGGCGAAACGCATTTCTTGAACCAGTTCAATTTTTTGGATGCCGGAGTTGTATCAACTTTGTGATGTAATAAAAAATGATCACAATGTCTGAAAGAATCCGCATTAAAAAAGAAGATCCTGATGCTTACAAGGCCATTCTCGCCCTGGAAGCCTACATCTCCCGCTCCCGCATCAACCCGCTTCACCTGGAGCTGATAAAGATCAGGGCCTCGCAGCTGAACGGCTGTGCTTTTTGTATCGACATACATACGAGGGATGCCCGCGCGAAAGGCGAAACGGAGCAGCGGCTCTATGCTCTGAGCGCATGGCGGGAAACGCCGTTCTTTTCCGGAGAAGAAAGGGCCATCCTCGCGTTGACGGAAGAAGTGACGCTGATCTCAGGCGGCGTGTCTGACGAAACCTACGGGCAGGCCGCGAAATTGTTCGATGGGCAATATTTGTCCCAGCTCATCATGGCCATCATCACGATCAATGTGTGGACGCGCATTGGTGTATCTACACGGATGGTGCCGGGGAAGGATTAGGCTGCAATTACCCCGTATTGCCACCAGAAACGCCCGTCATCACAGGAAAAATGCTTAATTTACTATAAATTTTTTCCTATGGACCAGCGCATCATCAACCTCTTCGATGAGTACACCCATAAACCCCTGAAGCGGGAAGACTTCCTGAAACAACTCGTCCGCCTGACCGGAAGCATGGCCGCCGCCATGACCGTGCTGCCGCTGCTCGAATCGAGCTACGCCAATGCGGCCACGGTGCAGCCTTTGCAGGAAGGGCTGACGGAAGAGAATATCACCTATCCCGGTGACGGCACTACCATGAAAGGTTACCTGGTGCGGCCGCAAGCCGCGGGGAAGCGGGGTGCTGTGGTGGTCATACATGAAAACCGTGGCCTGACGCCGCACATCAAGGATGTTACGCGCAGGGTGGCGAAAGCCGGTTACCTCGCGCTGGCGCCGGATGCGTTGTCCCCTTTCGGCGGAACGCCCGTGAATGAAGATGAAGCAAGAGGATTGTTCGGGCAGCTGGACAAAGCGAAGAACCTGCATAATTTTCTCAATGCTTTCGATTACCTGAAAGCACGGTCTGAATACAACGGGAAGGCCGGCTGCGTAGGGTTCTGCTGGGGCGGTGCGCTGGCGAACCAGCTGGCGGTGCATAACGCTGACCTGAAAGCCGCCGTTCCTTTTTATGGCACACAGCCCGATGCTGCCGATGTACCGAAGATCAAAGCAGCGCTGCAACTGCATTACGGGGAAAAGGACGATCGCGTGAATGCGGGCATTCCTGCTTATGAAGCGGCGCTGAAAGCCGCGGGCATCAAATATGAGCTGTACATTTACGAGGGCACGCAGCACGCATTTCATAACGACACATCGCCGGCAAGATATAACGAAGCCGCCGCAAAGCTCGCCTGGGAAAGGACGCTGCGGCTTTTTAAAGAAACCCTGAGCTAAGGCGCCGCGTCGTACCACCGCCGCGTCATTACCACGATCGGCAGACCTACCACGAACATATGTATCAATATGCCGATGGCGGCGGAAGGCCAGTTAATGGCCATGCCCGGCAACGCCGTCAGCGGCAGCACCGCAAAGTTCATCATCAGCCACACAAAGATCCCGTACGCCGGGCCCGTCAGCCATTTGTTCCGCCGCAATAACCGCCAGCGGGGATAAGCTATGAAAAACACAGCCGCCCAGATAACAGCTATCCCAAAATGAAGAAGAACACCCAGGGCGATGATTCCATTACCACCATCGTACGCCGCTTCACCCAGCAACGCACTGGCAATGAAACGGAATATTTGCCCGGGTAATACCCCCGAGCGGAGAAATGCATGCAATATGGCCGCAAGGCCATCCAGTATCCCAACAGCAAGACCAATTGTAATAACGGCCAGTACAGGGCTTTCCCGCCGCTGTACGCCGTCCGTGGAAGAAGTTACCATGAGGGAAAGAAGATTTAGATTTTGGTTGATGTCTGGTGACTCTATCAATTTAATGAATTAACCGCAATTACGGATACCACCTTCGTACGTTCTTTAATAATTTAAATTTCATCATGTGTATATCAATAACTTATAGTTTGTTTTACTGAAAACAAATATTTCCTTGAAAAATTAATTTTTCGGTGTTACTTTCGGGATATGAAAGCACAATTTATCAGGGACACACAGGTAGCCGCGTCGATGATGCATCCGTTGCGGCTAAGCATCCTGGAACATCTCAAGGAACCCAACTCCGCGGCGGGACTGGCGCGCATCCTGGAAATGCCGCGGCAGCAGCTGAATTACCATCTGCGGGAGCTGGAGAAGAACGAGCTGATAGAATTGGTGGAAGAAAGAAAGAAAGGCAACTGCACGGAAAGAGTGATGCGGGCGAGCGCGAAGTCTTACCTCGTTGTATTGAACACCGCGCAGGCAGACCCGGAAGAGGTGCAGGACAAATATTCTTCTTCCTATCTCGTGTCGGCGGCTTCAAAGCTGATACAGGAAGTGGCGGAGCTGCAGACCGGCGCGCATAAAGCAAAGAAAAAGCTGGCCACTTTTACCTTGCAAACGGAAGTGCGCTTTGCCGACCCTGAAAAATTGAATGCTTTCACGGAAGAATTGTCCAGAACGATCATGAAGCTGGCCGCCAAATATCACACGGATGACGATCCGCATGCAAGGCCGTACCAGTTTCATCTATTCTCTCATCCAACACTTAAAAAACAGCAACATGAAAAACGATCATCAAACTAAAGAGGCCGGCAGGATAGTAGACGTTACGCGCGAGATCAACGCGCCGGTGGAAGCAGTGTGGAAAGCCCTCACAGACGCGAAAGAGCTGGAACGCTGGTTCCCGCTGCATGCAAGTGTGCAGCCCGGCGAAGCGGTGGAGCTTTCCTGGGGAGATAAAGTGGACTGGCGCATGGAGATCGAAGAAGAAAGGGACCTTAGTTACCTGCGGCTCGGATATGGACAGGAGCATCATTCCATTGTATCGCCGGAGCCGCGCCGGCTGGCGGTGGAATTTTTCCTGGAAGCAAAACAGGGGAAGACGATGCTGCGCATTGTGCATGCGGGGTTCGGCGGCGGTCGTAACTGGGACGATATGTACGATGGTGTGCGCCGGGGATGGGATACCGAATCGCTCAGCCTCAAGCACTACCTGGAGCACCATGCGGGCAAAGACAGGCTGGTGGCGCTTGCACGCCGCAAATCCAAAAAATCCCATGAAGAGATATGGAACATCCTGGTGAATGGCCGGTTGTCTGCCGGCGAAGAAAATTACGTATACACCACGCCGTTAGGGGAGGAATACGCGGGCTCGCTGGTGTATCTCAATCCCCCGCAGGACTTGTGCGGTACCATTCCCGCGCTGAACAATGCGATGTTCCGTTTGATGCTGGACCGGTATGCCCCTGACGCGGATATTGTCGTGTGGGCCTGGATCGGCGCCTACGATGTGCCGGCGGAGCAGATCAGGGAGATTGAAAAGAAGTGGCAGGCGCAGCTGGATGCGTTGATCTGACCGGCTGGCGGCACCTGCACTAATATGGCTGGCCTCAGCCTTGAATGTTATGGCGAACGTCCGGTATGTAGCGGCATCAGTCCGCAGCCTGCCGGAGTGTTCTACGCTGATGCCCGCCACAAGCTAGCGTTTCTCTAAATAATCCGCCAGCGCATCGATCTTGTCCGTGTTCAGGTAATCAACACCCAGCTTCATCATAACGTCCCATGTAGTGATATTATCCGGCGTGCCCCAGAAGCGGAAAGGCTTGTTCATACCATGCACTTTCCCGATCACCGTGCGGATGCGCAGCTCCTCCTCGTTCCCCGGCGTTCCTTTACCATCCCATTTGGCATAGCGGCTGAAACTGTCGCTGATCAGCGCAACACGCGCCAGCTGATCGTCTGTGTACGTAAGCGTTGGGCGGCCGTCGAACCAGATGAAGGAAGGATATTGCGCCCACTTTTCGGGGGCGGGCATGCTGCCGCTGATGACCAGCCTGATCTTCGGGTTGCCGGTGATCTCCGGGAACTGTTTCAGCTGGTGAACGAGCGTTTGCAGCGTTCGTTCACCGGCTGATTTCAGGTCGATGAGCAGTTGCAGGGGGCGCAGGGAATCGCCTTTCTCCCGGATGGCTTGTTGCAATGGCGTGAGGTACAAGGCGCGCAATGTACGCTCCGGCGTTATCCTGAATGAATCATGCGCTACGAACAGCTCTCCGTTCCGTTCGTATACATCGGCCTCTATGGAGCCGAAAGAACGGGCGAAGGCATTCCGGAAAGGAGCGGCATGCTCATAGTCGTTATGCGAATGCGCGTTGGCGGTGGTGTATTGTTGCGCAGCGGCGGGCATGCACCAGGTGGAGAGGCAAAACAGGGCGGTGATCAGTCTTATCATATACTAAAAATAAGCAGCTATTGCGGGAAAAAGAATACCGGGCGCTCTGGCCCGGTATCAAATATTTTTTTGCAAGGATAGTTGCGATAGGGTTACATAGGTATTACATAGCGGCGAGTTGCACTTTTTGTTGCAGCTCGATCACGCTGTCGCGGAAACTGTTGTCGGTATCCATCAGGTCTTTCACGGTCTGGCAGGAGTGGATCACGGTGGTGTGGTCGCGTCCTCCGAAGTGTTCGCCGATGGTCTTTAAAGAGTTCTTGGTAAAACTTTTGGCCAGGTACATGGTGATCTGGCGGGCCTGCACGATCTCGCGCTTGCGGGTTTTCTGCAGCAGCTTGTCGTACGGCACATCAAAATATTCGCAGACCATTTTCTGGATGCTTTCGATGGTGATTTCCTTGGAGGATGTTTTCACGAAGGATTTCAGCACGCGCTTGGCCAGTTCCAGGTCTATTTCTTTCCGGTTCAGGGAAGATTGCGCGAGCAGGGAGATCAGTGCGCCTTCCAGCTCCCGCACGTTGCTCTGGATGTTGTAGGCAACGTATTTCACTACTTCTTTCGGCATTTCGAGGCCGTCGTTCCGCATCTTCATTTCCAGAATTTCCATGCGCGTCTCGAAGTCAGGGATCTGCATGTCCGCGCTGAGGCCCCAGCGGAACCGGCTAAGCAGGCGTTCCTGCAGGCCGTCCAGGTCCTTCGGCGGTTTGTCGGACGTAAGGATCAGCTGTTTGCCGCTCTGGTGAATGTGGTTGAAGATGGCGAAGAAGGCGTCCTGCGATTTTTCCGCGCGGGCGAAGAACTGTATATCATCTACGATCAGCACATCTATCAGCTGATAGAAGTGGATGAAGTCATTGATGATATTATTCTTGGAGTGGTCGATGAACTGGTTGATGAATTTTTCCGCGCTTACATAAAGAACGGCCTTGTTCGGGTTCTGCCTTTTCACTTCATTGCCGATGGCCTGGGCAAGGTGCGTTTTGCCAAGCCCCACGCCGCCGTAGATCACCAGCGGATTGAAAGAGGTGCCGCCCGGTTTGTCCGACACTGTTTTGCCGGCTCTCCTGGCCACACGGTTGCAATCACCCTCAATAAAGGATTCAAAAGTGTAGTTGTGGTTCAGCTGGGAATCTATCTGCACACGTTTGATACCCGGGATCACAAACGGGTTTTTCACCGGATTTTGTATCGTTAACGGGAAATCTACTTCGCTGTCCTTCTGAGGCTTGGTAAATTGCGTGGGCATATTCACCGTTTTAGGATGTTGATGGGGAGTGCCATTCTCTACCACTATCCGATATTCCAGCCTTGCTTCTTTGCCTAACTCGCGCTTGATCGTTTTGCCTAACAGTCCAACATAGTGCTCTTCCAGGTATTCATAAAAAAACTGACTGGGGACCTGGATCGTTAAAACATTGTTTTCAAGCTTTACGGGTTTAATCGGTTCAAACCATGTTTTGAATGGTTGCCATTCCACAATATCCCTGATTATATTCAGACACTTTTCCCAAACTTGTTCGCAAGTTTTACTCATTTAACTAAAAAAAATTAATCGTGTTTATAATTTGGGTGTTCTCGAATACAAATTCTTCAATATGGGCAGTTGAAGAATTTTTTGACAGGACGACGAATATCTGATTAAAATGTTGAAAAAAAAAATAAATCTGCCCTTGTTTTATTTAGAACAATTACAGAATACCGGCTCCTGTTTATTCAAGATTTTTTCGGCTAAAACACCCGTTTAGCCTGCAATTCGCCACAATGAAAAGTGTTAAACCGTACGGGCATGATTCACAGGTCATTTGTCTGTCTGTTTGCTGATTTGCACGAAATCACCAACATAACAGGTAAAATAACATTGCCCATGTCCAGCGCTAAAAATGATGGTCCCGGTGGGAGCTTTTCAGAGGCTTCGGTGTATCTCACTTTTTTGGAAAACTGCGTTCGCTATTCTCAAATTTCGTGCAAATGTATGGTGTTGTTTGCAAAAATGTAGAATAACTTGTGCAAAAGTAATTCAGCGATCCTATATTGAAAAACTTATCTTTGGCGCAATTGAAATTTTAAATTTGTTTTTATGAGTTTTGAAATTACCGGAAAGCTGATAGTGAAGTATAATACGGTTCAACGCAGTGAATCATTCAAGACCCGGGAATTCGTGATAGAGAAAACCGATGACATCAATGGACGGGTGATTACGAATTACGTGAAGTTTCAGTGCGTGCAGGACCGTACCGCTATCGTAGACCGCCATAACGAAGGTGAAATGGTTAAAGTTTATTTTAATATAAAAGGTACCCGCTGGGAGAAAGACGGCAAGGTGAACTACATCACCAACCTGGACGCATGGCGCATGGAGAGCATGATGCAGGCGCAGCCGGGAGCGGACCGTCAGCCTGACTACAACACTTCACAGGAAGCGCCTTTTAACGCCGGTGGAGGAAACAGCGGAGACGACCTGCCGTTTTAATCCTTTCCTGTTATTATATTACGCACAAAGGGTTCCGTGTTACGGAGCCCTTTGTTATTGCAGCCGGCGCTGACCGGCAACGGCCGGCCCTTGTTCATTCAGATATCTTATCTTTGTGCCAGTTTTAGGATAAATACCTAACCGCACATGATTCAACAGCTCTCCCTCAAGCTGCTCCCGCAGGACGCAGCCCATCAACGCACCATTATAAAGCAGGCTGCCGCCGCGCTGGGCGTAAAGCCCGCGGCCATCACCGGCTTCCATCTTCTCAAACGTTCCATAGACGCGCGCTCCAGGCAGGTATACTATATGCTCACCCTGGAAGTCTTCATCAACGAGCCTTACCACCAAAGGGAACGCCCGGTGTTCCGCTATGATCCGCTCAGCAGCAACGCCCAACGGGTCATCATCATCGGCGCCGGGCCGGCAGGGCTTTTTGCGGCATTGCGGCTGATCGAGCTGGGCCTCCGGCCCATTGTGCTGGAACGCGGGAAGGACGTGCGCGCAAGACGGAGAGATCTTGCCGCACTGAACAAAACCGGCATCGTCAACCCCGAATCCAACTACTGCTTCGGTGAAGGCGGCGCCGGCACGTATTCCGACGGCAAGCTGTACACCCGCTCCAACAAACGGGGCAGCATCAACCGCATCCTTCACATCTTTCAGCAATTCGGGGCGGACGAGAACATCCTCACAGACGCCCATCCCCACATCGGCACCAACAAGCTGCCGCATATCATCACCGCCATGCGCGAGCAGATCATCGCCAGCGGCGGTGAAGTGCACTTTGAGCAGAAGATGACGGGACTGCTATTGCAGGACGGCCATGTCCGCGGCATAAAGACAGCCGGTGGCGGAACATGGGAGGCTTCTCATGTCATACTGGCAACCGGCCACTCCGCGCGTGACATCTTTCAACTGCTGCATGACCAGCACATCCTCATAGAAGCAAAACCTTTTGCACTCGGCGTCCGCGTGGAACATCCGCAAACACTGATCGACAGCGCGCAATACCACTGCCCGCTGCGTGGCGACTTCCTGCCGCCGGCGAGCTACAGCCTTGTGGAGCAGGTAGAAGGCCGCGGTGTGTTCTCCTTCTGCATGTGCCCCGGCGGCATCATTGCGCCGGCCGCCACTTCGCCCGGCGAGCTGGTGGTGAACGGCTGGTCGCCGTCCAAACGCAACAACCCCTTCGCCAATTCAGGCATGGTGGTCACCGTAGATGAAACGGACTTCGCGCCCTTCGCGCAACACGGCGCCCTCGCCGCCATGATCTATCAGCAGACCGTGGAGCGCGACGCCTTCGCAGCCGGTGGCGGCAAATTTGTAGCGCCCGCGCAGCGCATGACGGATTTTGTCAAAGGCAAGGTGTCCGCCACCCTGCCGGAATGCTCCTACATCCCCGGCGTGCGCAGCACAGACCTCCGCGAAGTATTGCCGGCAGCCGTGCACAGCAGGCTGCGGGAAGCTTTCAAGGCATTCGGCAAAAAGATCCGGGGATATTATACGGACGAGGCGATACTGGTCGCCACTGAATCCCGCACCTCGTCCCCCGTGCGCATTCCGCGAGATACTGCAACATTCATGCATCCGCAGGTCTCCGGCCTGTATCCCTGCGGTGAAGGCGCAGGCTACGCCGGCGGTATTGTATCCGCGGCCATGGACGGAGAGCGCGTAGCAGAAGCCATCAAATATTCCTTGGCACCCATCGCCTAATCCATTAAATTTAACAGTATGAACGTACTGGAACTGCAACATCTAAAGAAGCACTATGCCACGCATAAGGCGGTAGACGATATCAGCTTCACCATCCCCAAAGGCAGCATATTCGGACTGCTAGGCCCCAACGGCGCAGGAAAGACCACCCTGCTGCGAATGATCACCGGCATCTTTTATCCCGACGATGGCGAGATCATCTTCGACGGCAAAAAGTTCGACCCCCATAAAGACATTCACCACATCGGTTACATGCCCGAAGAGCGCGGCCTCTACAAGAAAATGAAAGTAGGGGAGCAGGTGATGTACCTGGCGCAGTTGAAGGGCCTCGGCAAGCAGGATGCGCAGACGAAGATCGATCACTGGTTCGCGAAGTTCGAAATCGCCTCCTGGGTGAACAAGAAAGTGGAAGAGCTGAGCAAAGGCATGCAACAAAAGGTGCAATTCATCTCCACGATCATGCATCAGCCCAAGCTGCTCATCCTCGACGAGCCTTTCTCCGGCCTCGACCCCATCAACTCGCAACTGATACAGGACGAGATATTCGAAATGGCGCGAAACGGTACTACCATCATCTTTTCCACCCACCGCATGGAACAGGTGGAAGAGATCTGCGACCACATTGTGCTGGTGAACAAAGGCCGCAAGGTGCTGGACGGGTCGGTGAAGGAGATCAAGCAGAACTTCAAGCAGCACCTGTTCCGCATTGCGCTGGACGAACAGCCGAATCCCGCGCAAATGGCCACCTGGCATTTCACTATCGTGCAGCAGCATGAGAAAGCCTATACCGT
This sequence comes from Chitinophaga cymbidii, assembly GCF_007992715.1. Taxonomy (GTDB): domain Bacteria; phylum Bacteroidota; class Bacteroidia; order Chitinophagales; family Chitinophagaceae; genus Chitinophaga; species Chitinophaga cymbidii. The sequence continues at coordinate 938,827 of NZ_BKAU01000001.1, read as the reverse complement.
GAAGCTGAACGAAGCCAGCAAAACGAACGACATCCTGTCGCATTTCATTCACCACGGCATACAGGTGAACTATTTCGAGGAAATCCTGCCTACGATCAACGAGGTATTTATTTCGCAGGTGAAAAACGCTGAAGCATGAACAAAATATGGATCATTATTAAAAGGGAATATCTCACCAGGGTACGCAAAAAATCCTTTTTGATCGTCACGCTGCTGGTGCCCGTGTTATTCGTGGCCATGATCCTCATCCCCATCCTGATGATGCAGTCCGGCGACAATGAGAAGATCGCCGTGGTAGACGACAGCAAGGTATTCCAGGGAAAGCTGGCGGATGACGGCGGCGTGCATTACAAGTTTGTGGACGCCAAAATAGATACCTTCAAAAATACTTACCTGGAACAAGGCTATACCGGCCTGCTGCACATCCCGGCGATGGACATTGACCGCCCCGGTACCATCGTGTATTACAGCAAAGGCCAGATGAACGTGATGCTGAAATCCAATATGGAACGGCGGCTGGAAGGCGTGCTGGAAGACAAGCGCATGGAAGTGGCGGGGATCGACAAGGCAAAAGTCGAAAGCATCCGCGCGGACATCGACATCGTGAACCTCGCGGGGAAAGACGAGAAGAAAGGCAGTGCGGGACTGGCCTACGCCGTGGGATATGGCGCCGCCTTCCTGGTATATATTATTCTATTGGTGTTCGGCACCACCGTGATGCGCGGCGTGATGGAAGAAAAGATGAACCGCGTGGCGGAAGTGATGGTGTCCAGCGTAAAGCCGTTCCAGCTGATGATGGGAAAAATTGTAGGCATCGCGGGCGTGGGGCTCACGCAGTTCCTGATCTGGATCGTGCTGATCGTGGGCCTGCAAATGCTGTTGCCGCTGTTTGTCGGCGCCGATACCATGAATGCCGCCGCGGCGCAGGGTGCAGGTAACAACGCGGCCATGGCGGAGGCGATGAGCAAGATCAACTTCGTGGTGGAAGGCGTGAACTGGCCGCTGATCATCACCTGTTTCCTGTTCTATTTTCTCGGCGGATATCTTTTCTATGCCGCGCTGTTCGCCGCTGTGGGCAGCCTGGTGAATGAAGATCCGAACGAAGCGCAGTCCCTCACCTTCCCCATCACGCTGCCGGTGATCATATCCATTTTTATCATGTTCGCCGCGGTGCGCAACCCGAACGGACAACTCGCGGTATGGGGCAGCATCATTCCTTTCTCTTCGCCTGTGGTGATGATGGCGCGCATTCCTTACGGTGTGCCGGGCACGGTGCCTTACTGGCAGCTGGCATTGTCAGTCATCTTCCTGGTGGCCGGTTTCATGGGCACCACCTGGCTGGCCGCGAAGATCTACCGGACGGGGATATTGTTGTACGGAAAGAAAGTGACGTTGAAGGAAGTGGGGAAATGGTTGTCAAGAAAGAATTGATAGGTGGGCCGGCGGCGGGATCAGCGATGGTGCCGCCGTTGTGTCACTCACTGCAGCGGCAGGATCATAAATTGTGCAGTTGCCTGCGCACTTCGTTAAACTCCTCCCATATCTCCTGCACGATGTCAGCAGCCGGTTGGATATCCTTTATCATGGCGCTCACCTGTCCGATCTCCAGTTCTCCTTCCTCCAGCCTTCCTTCGAACATGCCCAGCTTCGCCCTGCCACGCCCCAGCAATAATGCCAGCTCTTCCGGCGAAGCGCCCTGCAGTTCCGCCGCCCGCACCGCGTCATAGAACGCATTCTTCAGCAGGCGCACCGGCGTCAGTTTTTTGAGTGATAGCATGGTATCGCCTTCTCCGGCGCTTACCACCGCTTCCTTGAAATTCATATGTGAAGATGCTTCCGGCGTAGCCACAAAACGGCTGCCTACCTGCACGCCATCGGCCCCCAATGCAAAAGCCGCGGCCATCGCTCTGCCCGACCCGATGCCGCCCGCAGCGATCACCGGTATCTCCACCGCGTCCGCTACCATGGGAATGAGCACCATAGAAGTCGTTTCCTCCCGGCCATTGTGCCCCCCGGCCTCAAAGCCTTCGGCCACCACCGCGTCCACGCCCGCTTCCTGGCTCTTGCGCGCAAACTTCGCGCTGGACACTACGTGCACCACGGTGATGCCTTTCTCTTTCAGCAAAGGCGTCCATGTTTTGGGGTTGCCCGCGGAAGTGAACACAATGCGCACACCTTCCTCGATAATGATCTGTATATGTTTATCGATATCCGGGTACAACAAAGGTACATTTACCCCAAAAGGCTCACTGGTAGCCTGTTTGCACGCACGGATATGCTCGCGGAGCACATCTGGGTACATGCTGCCGGAACCGATAAGTCCCAGCCCGCCCGCATTGCTGACCGCGCTGGCCAGCCGCCATCCGCTGGCCCACACCATGCCGGCCTGTACAAGCGGGTATTGAATATTGAATAGACGGGTGATACTGTTGCTGAATGCAGCCATAATCTTTGTTGGTTAGCCCAGGTCGATCTCCGTATTGTCCCCGATGTTGAGGCTCTGGCTCAGCCCCCGGATGTTGGCGTCACTGCCGATGAGCGAAGATTTCAGCACCACTTCATACAGGTTGCTGAACGACCCGATAATGGAATCTTTTACGATGGAATAGCTGATAACGGTATTATCACCGATCGCTACATTCGGCCCGATGATGCTGTTCTTGATGTTACACCCTTCGCCGATACTCACGGGCGGAATGATGATGGTATTCTCGTAAGGCAGCACCGGGTTGGTAGCCAGCTTGTATTTTTTAAGCAGGGTGGCGTTGGTTTCCAGCAGCGTGTCTTTCCGGCCGCAGTCGAACCAGTTGCTCACCTTGAAGGCGTTGAGCTGTACGCCATGCCCGATCATGCATTCCAGCGCGTCGGTCAGCTGAAACTCGTCGTGTGAGCGCACCTGCTGCTGCACGTTATCTTCGAGGCATTTATAAAGCTGCTCCGTTTCGCGGATCTTGTACATGCCTACCAGCGCCATGTTGGATTTCGGTATCTGCGGTTTTTCCACAACGCGGGTGATCGTGCCGCCGTCGTTCATCTCCGCCACGCCGAAGTTGCGGGGATCATCCACTTTCTTTACCCCGAGCAGGGAGTGGGGCGAGCTGATCACCTCTTTGAAATCACACTCCACGATGGTGTCGCCGAGCACGATGAGTATTTCGTCATTCTGCACAACGTCCCGGGTCAGCAGGATGGCGTGCCCGGTGCCCTCGCGGGCGTTCTGCTGCACGAAGTGCGTGGTCAGGTCCGGGTATTTCTTTTGTACATAATGCTGGATCTTTTCGCCGAGGTAGCCCACCACGAACACAAATTCGCGGATGCCGGCTTCCACCAGCTGGTCTACGATGATGCTCAGGATGGTCCTTCCGGCCAGGGGGATCAGCGCCTTCGGTTGCGTATATGTATGTGGTCGTAGTTTGGTGCCGGCACCTGCTACTGGTATGATTGCTTTCATGGTGTGGTGTAGATTGCGGGCAAATTACGTAATCAGTTGCGAATTATGAATTTGGGAGGGGATTAATATGGGGTGGATACTGAAAAAAGAAGCATTAGCAGGGTCTTGCTCATCCAGAGCCGGGCTTGTCCTAATCACATAGAAGTATAAATATGATGCAGAGAACCGCCTGGTGGAAGCAAGAACCGGTATCACCGCCAGTTCCGACTGGCGGAATATTAGTACCGTCGTGAACGGCAAGACGGATGCGATCTATCGTTACTACCTGCACGGGCCGTTGGCGCGTGTGGAATTAGGACATGAGAAGCTGCAGGGCATTGATTATGCTTATACACTGCAAGGCTGGCTGAAAGGAATCAATGGCAGCCATCTGAACCCTGCGGTCGAAATCGGGCAAGATGGAGCGAATGGTGTAGGAAAAGACGTAATGGCTTATTCATTAGGTTATTTCAGTGACGACTATAAACCAGTCAATGCCGCAGCCGAGGCATTCCAATTGAAATATGGTGCTGAAACAGAAGATATCACAGGCCATGCGCTTTACAACGGGAACATCAGTCATACAACAGTTGCGCTATATCAGTTACCGGGTACTACGCCGGTTGGATATACTTACCGGTATGATCAGTTAAACCGCCTCGTCAAACAGCGTCAGCATGCGCTTACAGCCGCAACTACCAGTTGGGGCCTGGCACAATACACAAATGATTATAAGGAGAATATCGACTACGATGGAAATGGCAATATCCTGAAATATGTCCGGAGCAGTGCCGACGGTGCGCTGATGGATACATTGAGTTATTTTTACCCGCGGAATGCAGCCAGTAGATTGGTTAACAATAGATTACGGCATGTAAAGGATTATGTTTCCACGCCTGCTATTACTTCAGATATTGAAACTCAGGTGGATGATAACTATCTTTATGATAATATCGGTAACCTGATCAGGGATTCTAAAGAGTCTATTACCAAGATTGAATGGACAGTCTATGGGAAGATCAGGAAGATCACGAAGACAGGAAGTTCTTTGGAATATGCTTATGATCCGGCCGGTAACAGAGTTTACAAGCAGGAAACAGTTGGCAGTACGGTAAATAAAACATGGTACGTACGGGATGCCCAAGGCAACGTGCTGGGAGTTTATGGGAATAAGAACGGTGATGCGGTGACTTACTGGAAGGAGCAGCATCTTTACGGAAGCAGCCGCCTGGGTATGTGGATGCCCGATATTAACATCGTTGGAGGTACAAGCAGTACGCCATGGAATTCGCCCGGTAATCGCCGTTATGAGCTGGCAAATCATCTCGGTAACGTACTGTCTACGATCAGCGATGCGGCAAAGGTGGATTTCTACCCGATAGTGGAAAATGCGCAGGATTATTACCCGTTTGGGATGATGCAGCCGGGGAGGACATATAAGCGGGTGGAGGGGAGTAGTTATCGATATGGGTTCAATGGGAAGGAGAATGATAATGAGGTGAAGGGGGTGGGGAACCAGCAGGACTATGGGTTTAGGGTGTATGACCCACGTTTAGGGCGGTTCCTATCAGTAGATCCGCTTAGGGATGACTATCCATTCTATACACCGTACCAGTTCGCTGGTAACATGCCAATCCAGTTTGTTGATCTGGATGGTCTAGAGCCGGGTCCTCCACCTAGTCAAGCTTATGCTATGAATAAAAGCTTGGTGGATGACCTGATGGCAGGGAAAAGAACTCCGAGGGTTGTAAATTCAGCAAGAGCAGGCGCTGTGGTGACATTAACGATGGCGATAGCTCTTGATGCAGTGTTTACAAAAGGGTGGGCTACAAGAACGTTGCTATTAACGCAAGTAGGAGGCCTTTTTGAGCATAATACGGCGAAAAGCCCGGAAGGGAAGAAGTTACAGGAAGAAAGGTTTAAGGACGGGGCAGCAGATCTTGCTATTACTTGGGGAGTGGGAAGGATTCTCAGTGCTGGATTTAAGGTGTTTAAAGCTCCCACAGAAGAAGCGTTTGAGTACATGTATAGAGTACAGGGGGGAATAAGTAAACCTCGGTTCGTTGTTGACGAGGCAAGGCAGAATATTGGGATAGCTGGTGATGATATGTTGTTTATTAATATTGGACAAGAAGGCCGGGCGTTAGAGTTTGCAGCTAAGAGAGGAGAAGAAGCAGTCATTTTGAGAATGAAGATTACTAAATCATTTGCCGATAAAATAAGGCAAGATGCCGTTCCTCAGAATGTAGGTAGATTAAATCCGGGGAAGCCACAAATTGTTGATCCGACCAAAGCAGTAGACCAGTATGGGCTACCCAAAGAGTATTTTGATGATTTATTAAAAAACATCGATAAGAAATCAATTGAGATAATTACCAAGCCCACAAACTAATGAACTGATTTATGGATGAAATAGAAAGGATTGCATTTAATAATGCAGGGGAATTGTTTAAAGGTTCAGTTTTGCATTTTAAGGTTAATGCAAATAATCCTTCTTATCACCTTCTAAGGGTTAAAGAAGTTGTTACTGAAATTGCGAGATATGACCGTGATAGTTGGCCTTCTGATGAGAAATGGGAAGATATATTACCTGGTTGGTTTATAGAAAGAATAAAATCGTATGATATAAATGAAATATTAAGTAATTCTTCGGTTTTATGGGATTATGGATCATGGCTTGATGCTATGAAAAATAGAGGTTGGAAATGGTACAGTAGTAATGTTTTTGAAGGAGGCTTTTCAATTTACCTTGAGGCTAAGGAGTTCCCTTTTTCTGTTAATCCTCTTGAATATGTAATTTATGAAAGCGGGGTATTATTGCCAAACATCACCTTTACCGAAGAATTTTAAATAAGCTCTTTATGGGAAGAAATATCAAGCGCAGTTTGAGCTGCATTTTTTATTTGGCGTAAGCTTTTTTGTTTTTGAAATCCCGGATCACTATATCGATGTGGCCGAGGCATATTTTTTTGCTTCTGGCGGGTTGGCGTTTATATCTTCCAGTCTTTTAAGGGTGGCCTGACCCAGTACAAGGCAGTATTACAAAAGTATGTCAGATTGTTAAAGATTCAATTCTGTTACCAATAATAATAGATAGTTGTGCTAGTGTCTGATTCTAGTTATGTGTGAGTCATTCCATTGCACAAATATTCCTCTGGACCAGGAATAAGAGTTTCATCAACGCGTCGAACCCTTCCCGATCACCGTCCAGTCTTTCTTGCCAAAGCCCATCTCAATCCACCGGTCCATTTCCTCCGCTATCGCGGGGATCACAGCCAGCTTAACGCCAGCCTGTTCAGCCGTTTGCAGGAATAAGCCGGTGTCTTTACGCGCCATGTCCAGTTCCCATGAAGGCTGGTCGTAGTTGCCGCCGCCGATCTTCTTCAGGCGGGCCTGCAAAGCCATGGCTGGGTTCCAGGATTCGAACAGTGCGGACACATCATCTATGGAAACATGCAAGGCTTTCGCAAGGGCGAGCGTATCGGCGAGGCCGGCGGTGAAAGTCACAAGGAAGAGGTTGCCGATCAGCTTCATGCCTGCGGCTTTGCCTTCTTCCGGTCCGAAGTTGATGAGTTTGCCGGTCATCGGGGAAAGGATGGGTTCTGCTTTCCGGATCACTTCCTGGTCGCCGGATACCATCATAAAACCGGTGCCTTCCAGGGCATTTTGAGGGCCCATGAATACGGGCGCATGCAGGTAGGTATAGCCGCGTTCTTTCCACGCTTTTGTCCGGCGCACAGCGCCTTCTGCGGAGGTGGTGGTGTGGTCTATGATCATGGCGCCGGGCTGCAGGCCGGCGACGGCAGCAGTCAGCACTTCGTCTACGGAGGCATCGTCCTTCAGCGCAACATGCACGATCGCGGCGCCTTTTACGGCATCGGCTATTTGCTCGTACACAATGGCGCCTTCTGCTTCGAGGGCTTTTGCTTTTAATGCGGTACGGTTCCAAACCTGTACCTGTTCACCTTTTTTCAGCAGGGCTTTTGTGAAATTGGCGCCCAGCAGCCCTGTTCCCAAAAATGCTTTCATCGTATCATCCTTTAAAAGTGATACACAATTTATAACAAGATTTGATAAAAGCCATCCCTTAAAGCAATACCAGCATTACATATATAAATTATCATCATTTTTCCAAATTGCTCTTTTCATCAATTCCAAATTCTTAATTAATCAGAAGATGATTAATTTTGCGTCTTAAATTTTCCTTCACCATGCAAAGAGACCAGCAGATATTCGATATTATCGGCCAGGAACTGGAAAGACAGCGCCATGGCATTGAGCTGATAGCTTCGGAGAACTTTACCAGCTTGCAGGTAATGCAGGCCATGGGTAACGTTATGACCAATAAATACGCGGAAGGTTATCCCGGACGCCGCTACTACGGCGGTTGCGAGGTGGTAGACCTTAGCGAACAGCTGGCGATTGACCGCGCCAAGGAGATGTTCGGCGCTGAATACGCCAACGTGCAGCCGCACTCCGGCGCACAGGCCAATGCCGCCGTATTGCTGGCCATTCTGCAGCCTGGTGACAAGATCCTGGGGCTGGACCTCAGCATGGGCGGGCACCTTACCCACGGCTCCGCCGTGAATTTCTCCGGGAAGCTGTACCAGCCTTTCTTTTACGGCGTGAATAAAGAAACCGGTCTGGTTGAATACGATGTAATGGAAGAAAGGGCATTGGCGGAAAAACCCAAGGTGATCATCTGCGGGGCTTCTGCTTACAGCCGTGACTGGGATTACAAGCGCATCCGCGAGATCGCTGATAAAGTAGGCGCTTTCGTAATGGCGGACATCGCGCATCCGGCGGGCCTCATTGCAAAGGGGCTGCTGAACTCTCCTTTTGAACACTGTCATTTCGTTACCACTACTACCCATAAAACATTGCGTGGTCCCCGCGGAGGTCTGATCCTCATGGGGAAAGACTTTGAAAATCCTTTCGGCCTCAAAACCCCGAAAGGCGAAGTGCGCATGATGAGCTCCCTGCTGGATATGGCGGTATTCCCCGGCATCCAGGGCGGCCCCCTCGAACATGTGATCGCTGCAAAGGCTGTATCCTTCTTTGAAGTATTGTCCGACGATTATGACGTGTACGCCCGCCAGGTCATCCGCAACGCACAGGCCATGGCCCGCGCTTTCGTGGAGAAAGGCTACCAGATCGTTTCCGGCGGTACCGATAACCACCTGATGCTGATCGACCTGCGCAATAAAAACATCAGCGGCAAGAAAGCGGAACAGGTACTCGTAAAAGCAGACGTTACCGTGAACAAGAACATGGTGCCGTTCGATGATAAATCCCCCTTCATCACCTCCGGTATCCGTATAGGCGTGCCAGCAGTGACCACCCGCGGAATGAAGGAAGATCATATGCCGCAGATCGTGGACTGGATCGACAAGCTGTTACTGGATTCAGATAATGAAGGGCTGATCACGAAAGTGCGCGGAGAAGTGAACGAGTTTATGAAGCAGTTCCCGCTGTACCCGGAAATGTAATTCATTGGAGAATGACGATATAAATGAAGGCTGCACCATCTGGCGCAGCCTTCGCTTATTTTGAAAGTTCAGTCGAACATTCAACTCCATCGGGATGTTTTCACTTCGCCACCTTCAGCTCCATCGCCCGCTGGTTGCGGAACACCGTCATCTGCATGCTTTGCTTCCAGGCATGCTCCTGGAATTTCGACATAAAATCCGCCGTATCCCTGATCTTCTCCCCTTCCACCGCAATCACCACATCGCCCGTTCTGAAACCGGCCTTGTACGCCTCGCTTCCTGCCGGCACTTTAACGAAATATGCGCCTGATTCATCCGGCAGGCCGGTGGCCGAGCGCTCGCCTAATCCTTCTATATTCTTTACCGTGGCGCCTTTCCAGGTGAGGGAAGCCTTGCCAGCGGTCTGCTGTGCGTACAGCTCCGCCGGTAAAGGAACAGGAGCGGCCAGGGCTTTCAGCCTCGGGATACGTACGCCGAACTGGTCCATCGGGAAGTTCGTGAAGCCGGTGGAGAGCACTTTGCTGCCGGGTTTTACCCGGTAGTCACCTGCGGCGAAATCCATGAATTGCGGGTCGCCGTAAGTGGAATGCACATCGGTGCCGTTCGCCTGCGCAGCTTTCAGCGAAGATTTGTCGGGGAAGAAGTTATAATCGACTTCCTTGCCCCATGTTTGAATGCCGATCGGTTTGTATGCGGACGTAACGATATTGTAACGGAACACATCGCCGCTATTGGAAAACCACACATGCGGGTGGAAAGAATTATTGATGATGATATTGTTCTCCACCGTTCTGAAAAATCCTTCCCGCAGCTTCAACCCGCCATTAAGACAAACGTTGTTGTAAATGCGGTAGTTCGAGGAACCGTCGTCCAGGTCAATATCCCAGCCATGATCGCAGCGGAAGCGGTTGTGGTGGATGACCGTGATGTCGCGGGCATCGAGGGTGACAAGACTGATATCCGCCGTGGTGGCGCTGTCCATCACCCGGCGGTCGGGGTGCCAGAAGCGGTCGCGGCCCCAGGAGTTGAAAGCGCCGTGGTCGCCGGTTTCCAGTACGGTATTGTAAACGTCGTTGTACTCGATAATGTGCCCGCCCCAGGTGCCTTCACTCACATTGATGCCTGCACGCGGAACGTTGTGAATAGTGTTGTGCGAGATGGTGATGTTGGACGACATGGAGATCTGTACGCCGGCGGACTGCTTTTCCACTTCGCCGGTGTACTGGATGAGATTGTCCTTTATGTCGCAATAATGCGGGTAGTTCTCGCTCTGCGGGCCCGGTGTGCGGTCCATTTTTGTGTAGGGAACAAACTGATTGTATTCAAAAGCGGGAGAGCGCACAGCATCCGGACTGCCAACAACGGCAATGCCGCTGGCGCCGGCTTTGTAAATGTGGCAGCTGTCCACATTCACATACCGGTTATAGTTATTCAGGAAGATGGCGTTACCGCCCACTTCATCGAACTTGCAATTGCCGATGTAACAGTATTCCGCGCCTTCGATCAGCAGGGCGCCGCCGCGGTAGATGGTCCAGTCGCTGCGCAGCAACGGCTCTTTTGTAAGCATGAAGGTACGGGCAGTGCCGGTGAAGATGATGTTGTTGAGAATGACCTGCTTTACCGGCCGCTGATGCGATCCTTTGATAACGATCAGTTCTTTCAGCACGGCGTAAGACACGTTTTCGGGCAATTCACCGCCTGTGGGCGGCATATAGTACAGCTGGTGCGCGGCACTGTCGAAATACCATTCCCGCGGCGCATCCAGTTCTTCTATTACATTTTCCACAAAGCGGTATTGCGGATGCAGGCCCATCTGGCGGTTATTCTGCCAGCCGCCTTCCAGTACCGGAGCGCCTTTTTCATCCACCCCGGTGATGCGGTAATGATAACCGCCCCATTCCGCGCGGTGCAACGCATGTACGATAGCGCCCACGGGCTGTTTCCACGTTTTGACGCGGGCAGGAGAGAGGGCGTCTTCCGCTGTGCCGTGATAAAAGCGGGCGCTGGAATCATAGTTGGGATAACGTGCCAGTATCTGTTGCTCACCGTTGATGAACAAACGGTCCATCGACGGAACGGAAGCGGGCACGGCGGTGCGGTAGACGCCCCGCTGCCAGGGCTCCCAGGATGTTTTCAGGGGCTTTGCGCCGCTGAGCACCACTTCCTCGCCGGGATATCCCATGATGAAAAGAAAAGTATTCATGTCCGCATTGTCTTCCGGCGTCAGCAGCAGCGTGCTGTCCAGGTAGTAAGTACCGCCCCGGAGCACTACCTGCACGGTTCCGTCCAGCTTCCGCCACATCTGCTGCGCATGGTGCAGTGTAGCTACCGGCGCTTCCTTTGTGCCGGGATTGCTGTCATTCCCCGAAGGAGAAATATAAATACGCTGCGTCTGGCCGGAAACCGGCATCATCCATAATATCAGGCTGCAAAACCATATCCCTTTGAACATATCACACATCATTGAACCGATAAATGTACAGCCTTATTCCGGCCTGCTGTAATATTAAATGCACGAATCCTGCCATTAAAATGCGTATTGAATAATGAGAGAGTCGATAGTATTTTATCTTTTTAAGGAAACAGGTGCGGGAAATAGCCGGGAACCGGCCATGAACACCGAAGGAACGGGCCGGGTCAGGTGGACGTAACGTGGACATGAGGTGGACTTGATCCGCCGTTGATTTTGCGAATATCCTACCAGAAACGAAAGATGTCAAGCCAAATCATTCTTCGAAAGGAAAATTTGGAAATTCAAAAGATCGATTTACATTTGTAGTGTACTATTTAACTAGTACACTATATCAATCAGAAAAATAAAGATTATGATATCCCTTCAACACCTGCATTTTTCCTACCGCAAGGGCCGCCCTGTGCTGGACGATGTGTCGCTTTCCCTCCGGCCGGGCCGCATTTACGGTCTGCTCGGACGAAACGGCGCCGGCAAAAGCAGCCTGCTGTACAACATCTGCGGCCTGCTCTTCCCGCAATCCGGCAAATCCGAAGTAATAGGCTTTGACCCCTCAAAGCGCGAACCTTCCTTCCTGCAGCAGATCTACCTGTTGCCGGAAGTCTTCCGCCTGCCGGACATGGATATCGCGCAGTACCTGCAGCTCTTCACACCTTTTTATCCCGCTTTCGACCACAGCGGTTTTCACCAGTACCTCGAGGTATTCGAGATACCGCGTAACCATCAACTTTCCGCCCTCAGCCATGGCCAGCAAAAGAAAGTGCTGATCGCCTTCGCCATTGCCACCCGCGCCAAAGTGCTGCTGATGGACGAGCCTACCAATGGGCTGGACATCCCCTCCAAACACCAGTTCCGTAAAGTGATCGCCGGCTCGCTGGCCGAAGATCAATGTATGATCATCAGCACTCACCAGGTTAAGGACCTGGACAGCCTGATCGATGAAGTGATCATTATGGACGGCACGCACGTCATCCTGCAGGAACCCGTTACCCGCATCACCGAAAAGCTCTCCTTCCGTCATGTGATGAGCCTCGAAGAAACAGAAGCGCCGCTTTATACCGAAGGCGCCCTGAAAGGATATGCTGTAGTAGCCGTTAACCGCCGGCAGGAGCATTCCCGGCTGGACATGGAGATGTTCTTCAACGCCGTGCTGCTGGAAAAAAAATCGATCCTCCCCCTGTTCAAACAATAAAAATATTATACCATGAATTTTTCGTTCAACCGTTTTGGTTACCTGCTCAAATTGCAGCTGGCTGTTAACCGGAAGCTTTACCTCTTAGGCATCGCATCTATCGCGGGCATCCTGCTTGGATTTATGTTCTTTCTTTCCTACGTGAGCGAATTCGGGTATGAATCCCAGGAATTTGTTTTCGCTACCGGATTGATATTGAGCTCCGCTGTATTCAGCTCCACCATTTTCAGACAGTTCGCGCGAACGGACGATCGCATCATGGCCATGATGCTGCCCGCCTCCGCCGCGGAACGGCTGGCCGTGGCGCTGCTGCTGGCGATCGTGTTCTACCCGTTCGTATTTATACTGATCTGCATCCCCTGTACCCTGTTGGTAAATTATATCAACCTGCACTGGAATCGCTATGAGAGCGGATTTTATCTGCCCGTTAATGCAACTGCCCTGTACGCATTTTTACTGAATATCTGCATACAGTCGCTTGTCCTGCTCGGTGCTATCTGGTTTCGCCGGCATGTTTTCGTTAAATCGGCGGTAGCGGTATGCCTCCTTGTATTTGCGGTTGTGCTGGTGAACAACGGATCTGCCAGAACAATGATAAACAAATCGAGGACAGCGGAATTTTACCAGCGGGACACGTTATATAACTTCGACAGCGCTGTTCCCTACTATTCCATCAACCTGCAGGCGCATACAAAAGTGGCCGACGGCATGTACAACATCGGGCATTACTATCATGTAGCCTTGCGGCCGGCTGTTCAGATACCTTTCCTGCTGATACCGGCATTGATCCTTGTGCTGCTGTGGTGCGTCACCTGGATGAAGATCCGCGAGCAGCAGCTATAACCGTTCATTATTCAAACCGCCAACATGGAATTCAATCATACACAGGCCATATATCTCCAGATCGCGGATTTCGTCTGCGACCAGGTGCAGCTGCAGCACTGGCTGCCGGAGGGGAAAGTGCCGTCGGTACGTGAACTGGCAGTTACCCTGGAGGTGAATCCCAATACCATCATGCGTTCGTATGAGTTCCTGCAGCAGCAGGGCATTATCTATACAAAACGGGGTATGGGATATTTCGTCAGCGCCGACGCGATAAAGAAGATCACCGCTATGAGAAAGGAGCAGTTCGTGCAGGAGGAACTGCCGCAGTTCTTCCGCAGGATGTTCCTGCTGGGAATAGAGCTGGACGAGTTGAAAGGACGCTATGAAAAATACAAGCAGCGTCAAATCAAAGCATAACTATTAAAGCTAATTACATGAAAACGAGTAATAAACTGCTGATCGCGGTCCTGGTGTTCCTGCCGGTATCGCTGGTGTTGTATAATTTTTTGCTGAAGGGAGAATTTGTAAAAGGGAATATCAGGATGAATGCGGCGGACTTCGTCAGCAAGAGCAACAAGCGTTCCCTGAAACCATTCCGCCACATTGTATATGACGGCGCTTTATGGAAGGTATCGGAAAACGGGACACGCCGTTCCTTTAGCGAAAGCCATAATCTGCGGCTGTTCTTCAGGAAAGACACGGCCTCCTGGATGGAGCTCAGCGCCATGCAGGAAAGATACATGAAGGTCCGGCAGGAGGGTGATACCTTATTTATATCCTACCTGGTTGACAGGATGACGGAAGGCAAATATTTTAACGACCATTCCCTGCAGATCTACGCGCAGGAACTGGCCTCTGTTACCGGAGACCATTGCTGGATAGAAGTATTCGGGCTTTCGCAGAAAGACGTTCCTTTGAAGGTGCACATGAAGGAAAAGGCCAGGTGCCTCATGTACGGAGGAGTACTGCCGCGGCTGAATTTACAGCTGGAAACGGATGCGATTTGCGACATAAGCTGGGGCGGCGCCATAGATACCCTGGGCTACCGCTTTGGTAGACAGACGACCCTGAACATTTCAAATGATACGAAGGTGCGCGTATGGCAGCCGGTGGGCGTGGATTCAACCGCAAAGATCGCTTTGTCCGGCAGCGCGGTCAGTATGATGGGGTATTTGCAGGCAAAGGAAGAGTAATAATTCTGTCTTCATAAAGATGAATGCCGTTCCGGTTTTTACCGGAGCGGTTATTTCATTTCCCGTCGGAGAGTTTCCAGTGCGTTGAAAATGATATTATAAACAGTTTTACGGGAGATGCCAAGCGCGGATTCCATTTCTTCGTAGTTCATCTGCAGGTAGAAGCGCATTTCCAGCAATTCCAGCTGCCGTGGCGTCAGCTGCGCCAGTGCCGCACTGAGCCGTGCGCGGCGGGCTTCATTTTCCTGGTAGCCCAGCAGCTTTTCAAAGTAAGATAATTCCGCAGGTTCGTACGCCGCTTCTTCTTCGCCTACCGGCACGTAGCGGGGCGCATGTTTCAGCGCGTTGAGCAGCCGGTTTCTGAAAGCTCTTGCCACATATGCTTTTACATGCGTCACTGCGGGCAGCCGCGCATGCTGTTCCCATAAATGCAGGAAAAGCTGCTGGATCAGGTCTTTGACCTGGTGCTGGTCCTCCGTATACCGCCCGCCGATATTCAGCAGGTACTGGTACATGCTTTTATAGAGCGATACCATCGCCTGCTGGTCGCCTGCACGTATCTTATGCCAGATATCCTGATCCAAAGCGGTTTTTGCTGCCAAAATACAGTTGCAATATTAACAGCGTGTTAAGTCGCGCAAAACCCATGGGAAATTATGGCCGCTCTGTTGTCTGGTCAGTGAGAAACAAAAACGAATGAAAGTTTATTCGACCGCATCGGAATTTTTACTGGACGATTCATTCTGCGCCTACTGCCTGGGCACAGACCCCACAGCACAGCATTCCTGGGAACAATGGCTGCAAGCCCACCCCGGCCAGCAAGCCCTGTTCAACGAAGCGGTGTCCCTGTTCCATTCCCTGAACACGACAGACACACAGGCGCCGGAGAACTGGCGCGCATTCGAACAGTTGCTCGGCAACACCGCCCCGCAGCAGGACGCCATATACATACCGCTCAAACGGAGATCCCTATACCCCCGCATGATCCGCACCGCCGCCGCCTGCGTCGCCGGCTTGCTGGCCGCAGGCGCGGCGTACTGGATGTTCACGGGCAACCGGCAGGCCACGCATCTGGCGGCTGTGGAAACATACGATACGCTCCGCACCCGCAAAGGAGAACAAAAGAGAATATCCCTGCCGGACAACAGCACAGTAGTGCTGAACGACAACAGCACACTGATCTATCCGCACGACATGGAGCGGTCGCCGCGCCGGAACGTCCGCCTCAGCGGAGAAGCCGTTTTCCACGTACAACCGGATGCTTCCCGGCCTTTTACCGTGCAAACAGGCCGGCTGAAGACCACCGTGCTCGGAACGGTATTTAACGTAAATGCTTACACGAACAGCAGCAATATGACCATCACTGTGCTGGAAGGAAAGGTGGGCGTAGCATCGCAGCTGGACAGCGCCACGCTCCTGCGGAACCAGCAGGTGCAATACGATCTGCACCGTCATACCATGACCAGCAGCGCGGTAGACGCGGAAAGCCTGGCAGACTGGCGGCACGGCAAGATGCGCTTCCGGGAAAATACCCTGGCGCAGATCGCCGCATCCCTCGAAAACCGCTTTGATACGCTGATACGCTTCCGCCAGCCGGAGATCGCGCAGGAGCTGTACACCGCCTCCTTCGAGCGGCGCGCAAGCCTGGCGGCCATTGCGGAAGTGCTCTGCATGAACAGGAACCTTCAATTCACCATTCAAAACAACACCCTGTGGTTTAGTTACCGCAATATGCATTAAACAGACCTGGTACAACGGCCTATCCATCACATCATGAAACAGCATGTCTTCATGTAAGGGCCGTCCCGTGCCATTCATCATTCTAAAACATACTTATGTACAAAAACTTCTGGGTAACATTCCTCATTGTCTGCATGCAAGTGCCGGTTTTCGCTGCCGGCCGGCAAAAAATGGACCTGGTCATACAGCAGGAGGCATTGAGCAGCGTGCTGGTGAAGCTGGAAAAGGCCAGCGGATACAACTTTGTGTATGAACCGCCGCTCGTGCGGAACATCGTTATCACCGGCAAAAACTTCAAGGGCCGGGACTTCTGGTTCATTCTCAACGACCTGCTGCATGCGCACCGCATCGCATATTCCGTGTCCGGCGCCAATATCATCCTGGCAGCGGTGCCGCCGCCGCAACCGGTGCAGTACGGGAAGATCAGCGGGCGCATTGTGGACTTCGAGAACGCAGACCCGCTGCCCGGTGCTACCGTCCGCCTGGAAGGCACCGCCATCGCCATGGTCACCAATGAGAAAGGCGACTTCCTGTTTGAAAGAGTGCCGGAAGGGAAGTACAATATCCTCTTTTCTTATATCGGCTATAAAAGCGGCCGGTTGAACGGACTGGTGGTCACCGCCAACAAAACAATTACCGCCAGCTTCAAGCTCCAGGCCAGCAACAACCTGAAACAGGTGGAAGTGAAAGGCATTGCCCGGAAAAAAGTGGTCAACACTACGGACGAACAGCTGATCAATGAGCTGTATACGGCGCGGACAGTGATATCCGGCATTTCCAACGAACAGATTACCCGCAGCATGGACCGCGACGCGGCGGAAGTAGTGAAGCGCATTCCCGGCGTCAATGTTTCCGATGACCGCTTTATTGTAGTGCGCGGTCTGAGTAAACGGTATAACATGACCTTTCTGAACGATAACCTGGCGCCGGCCACGGAGCTGGACAGCCGGGCCTTCTCGTTCGATCTTGTCAGCAGCAATACGATCGACAAGATCATGATCTACAAATCCCCCTCTCCCGATCTGCCGGGCGAGTTTGCCGGCGGCCTGATAAAGATCAATACCAAGAAAAGCATGCTCACCCGCCAGATAGATGTGCAGCTCTCCGCGCAATACCGTCCCGGTTCCAGCTTCTCGGACATATCTTCCTATGCGGGTAGCAAAACGGATTTCCTGGGATTGGATGACGGCGTGCGCAGCCTGCCCAAAGGCATGCCGAGCCCGGTGGATTTTAACCTGATGGGCCCCGACGTGAATGCGAAATACTCGAAGCAGTTCGCCAACAACTATCTCACGAACGCCCGGTATTTCGATCTGGATAAACGGCTTACGATCAACTATTACGATTCCTGGAAACTCGGCGCCTACCAGCTCAACAACCTCAGCTCTTTTTCCTATACCAACACGCATGAGGCCCGGGAAACGGAGCAGCAATCCCTTTACAAAAGCAACCGCTCGTACGAAGGCGTCATCCGCCAGGGCATACATGCCGCGCGTCTTTCCCTCATCCAGAACAATAATATTCAACTCGGCGATCACGTAAAGCTGGAGCTGAAGCAGTTCATCAACCAGCAGGGCCAGCGCATTGCGTTGAACGACTACAAGGTGAAGGACGGTTTCGAGCACCTGGACCAGCGCCGCGTGGGGCTGTACTTCCTGAGCAGCTTCCTGTATTCCGGCCAGCTGGGCAGCTATCTGCATTTCGGACCGGCGGAGCGGACGAAAATATTCACCAACATCGGCTTTTCCTCCATTCACCGCAAAGACCCCGACCTGCGCGAGCTGGGCTACAGCCGTCAGAGAGATCCGGAAGTTTCCCTGACGGAAGACAACCCGGACGCGCCCTGGATACACGGCAGCCGCGATCTTATTTATCCCGTATCCCGCTATTTCATCGACGTAAAAGAAAAAGCCTGGCAGGCCAACGCCGATGCGGAGCACCGGTTTGCTTCCTTTTTTAACCTGAAAGCCGGTGTTTTTCACGAAACACGCCAGCGCTATCTTTCCACCCGCACTTTTCGTTTAGCCAATGGCGTACATGCGTACGACCCGAATATCATCATTCCGAATGAAGAAGAAGGCGGCGGCACCGGCGCGGAGGAATGGCAGATACCGGCGCGGCTGGATACCGGCATTTTCCGTGCGGACGGCACCGGCCTTCGCTGGCGCGAAGCCACCGTTCCGAACGATCAGTATTTCGCGGAAAACCGGAATACGGCGGGATATATCAGCCTTGATCTGCTGGCATTGGAGAACAAACTGAACGTATTCGGCGGCGTGCGGGTAGAACATAACCTGTTCCGCATCCTGGGTTCCCTGCAAACCGGCCAGGCCAGCTACCCGCTGGTGATCAGCAAGCCGGTAACTTCCGTGCTGCCTTCCGTGAATGCGAGTTACCGGCCGGACAGTACCATCATTATCCGCGCGGGATATGGCAAAACGCTGAACCGTCCCGAATTCCGGGAAGCGGCGCCGATGGATTACTTCGATTACATCAAATATGAGCACTATTACGGCAACCCCAACCTCTCCACCGTGAACATCCATAATTACGATGTACGCTTCGAGTGGTATCCCCGCAGCATGCTCCGCAACGAAATGTTCAACCTCGGATTTTTTTACAAGACGCTGGACCGTCCGATAGAGCTGATCTGGGGAAGGGAACGCACTTTTGAATCCGCTTTCAATACTTTCTACTACGCCAATACCGGGGCCGCTAAGGTGTACGGGCTGGAAGCGGAGATACGCAAAGGACTGGCTTTTCTTTCCGGCAATGTCTTCCGCGACCTCTCCTTGATCCTCAACGGCGCGATCCTGCACAGCGAGGTGAAAACACCGGCGTTGATCTACTACGGTCACCAGGCGCCGCGGGAACGGCCGCTGCAAGGCCAGGTGCCCTACCTGCTGAACGCTTCCCTGAATTACGAACGCCCGCAGACCGGAACAAAAGTAGCCATCGTTTATCACCGCAGCGGTGACCAGATCTATGCGATCGGCACCAGTGAATACACGCCCGGTGACATCAATTCCGGATTCCCGGACATCATGGAGAAAGGCCGCGATATGCTGGACCTTACCTGGAGCCAGCGCGTGAACAAATACCTCAGCATCAAGGCCGGCGCGCAAAACCTGTTGAATGCGCCCATGACGCTGTACGAAGACTATAACCGCGATTATAAATACACACCCGAACAAACAAGTGTAAAAGACGGCCAGACCGTCAATTCCGGCGATGTGATCAGCCGGCGCTACTATCAGCGCCCGTATTACTCCCTCGCGCTGAATTTTATTTTCTGATGAAAAAAACGTTGCGTATGAAACACATATTTATACTATTACTCGGCCTTTCGCTTTTTTCCTGTAAGAAGTTCGATGAAGAACTCGGGATCAGGGAAACGGATTCCGGCGTGGTGTTCGTAGGAAGGAAGGCTGGCGGCGGCCCGGTGGCGAAGATCGCGGAAGAGATCGAAGTGTTTGCCAAGATCGGTGTGCCGGATGCGGCGCTGCAATTTTATGTGGGTAACGTAGCCGTGGAGCCGCTTAACCGCGAAAGCAGGATGGTGAAAGTGCCCAATTACAACGCGGGCGATTCCGTGCTGCTGCCCATGGAGGTATTTACGTTCCTGGTGCCCGAAGGCGCTACACTCGGCCCTACCAACGTGTACTTTACGGCGAATGGGGTGAAACGGACGCCCATGGAGCTGTTTATCTCCAAGCCGGATATTCTCTATCCCGGAAAGGTGATCGTGGAACCTTACATCATCGTAAAAGACAGTGAGCAGCCGGTGGACGGCCCCTTAGCCACCGCCGGCGTCGGGCAGCTGGAAGACATTTCGTACGATGCGGCCAACAAGGTCTTCTATATGCTGGAATGGTATACAAATTCTTCTACGAACGAACCTTATTACGTGGTGCGCCAGCTGAAAGACAGCGTTATAACAACACTTGCGGGCGGAGGGGACGACATCGACGCTACAGTGGGCCGGCAACGCGACCTGGGCCGCGTGCTTTCCATGAAACGCGGTCCGGATGGCAAGCTTTATCTCGGGGTGATGACAGGCGTATGGTATGACAGCTACGACGGTCAGCGCCACCGGCAGGACAGGCCCGAGATCATCCGGCTGGACCCCGCCACCGGCAACATCGAGCACCTAGCCGGCGGGAAAACGAGGACCGGCAACAACTACGAAGGCATACGCGATGGCAGGGAAAATGCGCTGCTCAGTGAACCGTCCAGCATGACCTTTGATCCCGCCGGAAACCTCTATTTCATAGACAAGCGGGCCCTCATCCGCAAAGTGTCTACGGACGGCATGGTCAGCACCTTGTTTGGCAAAGTGGATTCCTTCGCCTACGAAACGATCGACTACCGTACGGGTAATATGACCAATGAAACGTTCTTCCTCCCGGTAGAAGAACACACGGACGGCTTTGGCGATGAAGCGCGTTTCTACGGCGCTATGAAGATCGTAATGGCGGGTAACGGCAAACTGTACGTGCTGGAAGAGCCGGGCTGGGAATACCAGGAGAACATCCGCGAGATCAATCCCGATACAAAAGAAGTATCCACCATCATCGGTCAGCCTGCCGGTTCCCGGAGTTTTGTGTACAGCGGCACTTTCAAGGAAGTGGAGCTGTCCGGCGTGTCTTCCTTTGATGTGGACTACGACGGCAATCTGCTGATCACCAACTTCTTTCCCCTGGGAGAGCAGGGCATGATCTATAAAATGGACCTTCAGCAGGAAACGGTGACTTATCTCGCCGGCGGCGGCCCGCGGGACGAAGCGTCCGTTTTACAGCCGCAGCCCGGCAACAACGCCGCGTTTGTATATGCACGGCGGATCGTTTTCGACCAGTTTGGGAGCCTGTACGTGGTAGACGGCCAGTATGGCGTCCAGATCAAAAAAATTACAATAGAACGGTAACCTTTAATCAAATCGATATGAAAAGATGGATAACCGGCATGTTGCTGATCACGGCCTGCACGCGGGAGGCGGAACTGCCGGCAACACAGCCCATTGCGCATGCCATGTTCTACAATGGCAGCGCTGACTTTTACAACCGCTGGAACTATGTTTCCCTCAATAACGACAGCATGCTGAGCCTTACGTACAACAGCGCCGCCACCGAACTGATCGGCGCGCTCAACTACGCATCCTACCAGCTGTTCCGCCCCGGTACTTATCGTATATCCTTCTCCGATACCGCCGATGTGCGCGACAAGATTACGGATGCGGAGATCGATTTGCAGCCGGGCAGGCATCAGACGATCTATCTCGCGGACAGCCTCGGATATTTTGAAACCATCGTATCTGATGATGAGGTGGCGCGCGATTCGTCCATAGCTTACATCCGGCTGGTGCACCTGGCGCCGGATGCGCCGAAGGTGAGTATGGTGATAGATACCACCGGCGTGCCGGAGATCGATTCCGTAACCTACAGGCAGATCACGCCGTTTGTGAAGATCGCGCCCAACCCGAAGCCGGGCTTCCGCATCCGTTATAATGACAACGGCGAAGAAAAAACGCTCGTCCGCAAATCATTTTCCATGCTTGGCGGCCGGACATACACTTTTGTTCTGCGCGGCTATATGCAGCCGGCAGACGGCAATCCGAATAAAACCATCAACCTGTCCGCCATCATCAATCAGTAAAATATGAAAGCGAATAAAACTTATAACATACCGTTCATTTGCTGCGTATTGCTGGCGCTGGCCTCGTCCTGCAAGCGCGAGCGCGAACCGGCACCAGGCAACATTATCACCCCGCCAGTGATCACCGGCATCAGCCGGAACTTTGTACAGGCCGGCGACACGATCAGCATATATGGTTCCGGTCTGCAGCAGGCATCCATGCAAACAGAAGTAGCGATCAGCGGCCGCTCCGCAGAAGTCGTGCACGTTCATAAAGACAGCCTGCGCGCCGTTATTCCTATTAACACACATAGCGGCCGGCTGATGATTTCCATCAGCCTCGGAAAAGATTATATAAGCATTTATGGCCCGGAACTATCCGTGGCGCCTACTCCTTCCGTCCTTCGTTACTGGCCTTTATACGCTTATCCCGGAGACACCGTGGCGATGATCGTGAAAAATTTTTCAGATGTGTTGACGGATAACCTGGTGATGCTGGACCACAAACCGGCGAAACTTGTTTCTTATAACGGCAGCGATACCCTGAAGCTGATCGTGCCGGAAGGAGCGGTATCCAATCGCGTGCAATGGCGTACCTACAAAGGGCCCATGTATAGCAGCGCGGACAGCTTTCCGGTCAGGCAGGTGCAATACGATGTAGCTAATATACTGGAGTGGCTGGAACAGGACCCTGCCTATTCCTACATGCATGCGGTGTTCAATTACGGTGGTGTAAAAGCTGAACCGATCTACGACACCCTCCTGCAATACCTGGACGGTACAAAGCCCTGCGCTGTTTTCCTGCCGGTGAACGACGGCTGGCGGGCGGAAGGACTTTTAACTGCGTATGATCTGCTGGACAAGCGGGTACGCCTTGCAACTTACCAATACGTCAATTTTCCGCTGGCCTCCCTGTTGCCGGGCGCTTCATTCAGTCCGGAGCAGCTAACTCCCGGTCAGCATGCCACCGCGCTGAACCAGAAGCTCGTTTTTCCGAATGATTCCTGGACCACGCCGGATAAAAAGAACCATGTGCAGCTGGAAAAGCAGGGAGATGACTGGTATATACAGCAGCTTTCTTTCTGGGGGCCGCTGACGCCGCTGTACAAGGTGCAGCGGGTGCATCAGATCGGGGATAGTTACCTGTATGAAATTACGAATGCGTTGATGCCGTATGATACGGATTATTATTAACGGGGCTATGACTGTGAAAAACAAAAAAGGCTGGCTTTGGGGCCGGCCTTTTGTTTTATCGGGTGACTGAATCTATTTCAACGATATCAATATTGTCAGTAATAAGCAAATTTATAGCCTTGTTGATATGCGGTTTTAAGAGCTCCCACAAGGTCTGGTTATTACAATTACCTATTTTGATATTGATCAGTTTGGGCGGGGCCCCCTGTTTGCTGATCAACTCCGGGAAATCCGCGTCTTTCGATATCAGTATTACATTGCCATATTCCTTCGCTTTCCGATAAATTTCGATATCAGGTAAGGTGTACAGTTCAAGTGTATATGCTGACTTCGTCTGAATCCCTGTTTCATCCCTGATCCATTTGGCAATGGCTGGCGAAATATTGACATCAATCCAGATCTCCCATTCAGGCTGCATGAATTACGATTGTATTTTTCATTTTTACAGACGCAAAAAGTAATGCAGCAAATATATCCTCTTTTTCCAAAATCGGGTGTTGTTCAATGATTTCATCTTCTGTCATGCCATCAGCCAGCATTTCCAAAATATCACCCACCGGAAAACGCATACCCCGGATGGTAGGTCTGCCACTCATTAACCCGGGAATGATTGTAATTCTTTCCAGTAACTGTTGATGCCTGATATTCATTTTGTCAAATTGATGTGTACAATTGCAAAATTGACATTTTTTTTATCAAAATACCCATTTTTCCGTCACTCAACAAACCGCCCGTTAATGGTATGGGTTGATTGTTTTATTCTTGTTTTGATTTATATTCACTCATTCTGACTGATTTGTAGACGGATGCTTGCCGAATACAATATTAAGTCGAATGGAAGATAATTTAAAATAAAATAGTCGAAAAATTAGACCATGTCAGGTAAGATGAGCGCACTGAACAGATTGAAAGAAGCAATATTCAAGCTAAAGAAAAGCAGGGATGGGCTTACTAATCAGATTATTTCCAATGAATTGGGATATAAAACGCCTGCTTATTTATCAGACATACTGGGCGGCTCCAAGCCGATCAATGATTTTTTTCTTAATAAACTGGTAGTCGAATATTCGATCAATAAAGAATGGATTCTGGAAGGTAAAGGAGAGATGTTTATTAAAAATGCGAAGAACGATACAAAAGACCCTGGTGCCTCTTATTCAAAAGATAATAAAACCACCGCTTCCAATAGTCCCGGAATACCAGTATTTGATGTGCCCGTAAAATTCGGAATTGATGGAAATATACCTACCAGCTACATAGGAATGCCTCAATTCAAAGATTGTGATTTTGCCATCCTTGCATCAGGAGATAGCATGAGCCCTAAAGTCCGGAATGGCGACTACATTGTATGCAAAGCTACAAGTGTAGATGAGATCATTATGGGGGAAGCTTACCTGATACTTACGCACAAAGGAACTGAGGTAATCAAGTATGTTTATCCCCATGAAACAAAAGATGATCACATTTTACTGGTATCACATGACCAGACAGTACCTCCAACTGAACTTCCACGATCAGCGATACATAAAATATATAAGGTGAAGGGTGTCGTGAAAACCTATTAGCGCTTTCCTCAAAACTGCGTAGCCAGGTAAGCCATCGTTCCCGCCCCGATCTCCAGCGCTCTCTCATCAATATCAAATACCGGCGTATGCACTCCCGCCGAAATGCCCCGTGCTTTATTCCCCGTGCCCAGCCGGAAGAAGCAGGCGGGGATCACCTGCGAGTAGTACGCGAAATCTTCCGCGCCCATGCGCAGCTCGGTGTCTTCCACATGTTCTTTGCCCAGGTATTCTTCCGCGAGTGTGCGCGCGGTGGCGGTTACGGTTTCATTATTGTAGAGCGTAGGATAACCTACCAGTATGTCGATGTCGATTTCCGCGCCCATGGCATGCACCAGTTCGGTGGCCTGTTTGCGGATCAGTTCATGCGCTTTGAAGCGCCATGTTTCGTCCATCGCGCGGAAGGTGCCCATCAGTTTTACTTCGCTGGGGATCACGTTGGTGGTGAATCCGCCGTTGAAGGCGCAGATGGATAATACGGACGGGGAGAACGGGTTGTTGTTCCGGCTGATGATCTGTTGCAGGCTCACCACGAGGTTAGACGCGATGAGGATGGTGTCTGCCGTGAGATGCGGCGCGGCGGCGTGGCCGCCTTTACTTTTGATGGTCATGTAGATCTCGTCCGCGCTGGCCATGTATTGTCCTGCCCGGAAGCCGAGTTGTCCCGTTTCCATGGCGGGCAGCACGTGCAGGCCCAGGATGGCCTGCGGTTTGGGGTTTTCCAGTGCGCCGTCTTTGATCATGAGGCTGGCGCCGCCGGGGTGTTTTTCTTCTCCCGGCTGGAAGAGTATTTTGATGGTGCCTTCAAATTCTTCCCGCACCTGTTGCAGGATGCGTGCGGCGCCCAGTATAACGGTGGTGTGCACGTCGTGGCCGCAGGCGTGCATCACGCCGGGGTTTTGGGATTTGTAAGGCACGTCGTTGGCTTCTTCGATGGGCAGCGCATCAATGTCCGCCCGGAGGGCGATCACTTTCTTTTCCGGGTTCTTTCCTTTGATGAGGGCGACGATGCCGGTGCCGGCGACGCCTGCGGTGTAAGGAATGCCGTATTCATCCAGTTTCGACTGGATGAACTTTGACGTTTCATATTCCTGGAAGGAAAGCTCCGGGTGGGAATGAAGATGATGTCTGCAAGCTATGAGGTCGGATGCGTATTCGCTGGCCAGGGATTTGATCCTTTGTTTCATCTGTTCAAATTGATTTTAAATGGTCAGATGTAGCGCCTTGCGCGGTCACCCCGGTGCCGGACTTATACGGGCGGTTCATCTGTTCATTTTGATTTTTATTGGCCTTTTCAATCAAATTCATGGCCCGGTGTTACATTGATAATGGCCGGTACTACGAAAACGCCGCCGGAGAATTGTTCGAGCAGTTTGTTACGCAGTTCGTTCGCTTCCTCGCGGGTTTTGAAATCCCCGATGCGCACCTTGAAGTAGGGCGCCTGGAAGTCGATATAGCTGCGGTGCTCCGGATGCAGCTGCATGGCCCTGGCCTTGGCGTCGTTGGCGTCGTTGCGGCGGTTGGTGGTGAGCACTTGCACGCGGAAGCCCGGCTGGTTGCGGATGGCCAGTGTGTTGATGTAGATTTGTTTTTTAATGAGGATGTCTATGCGGCTGTCTTTCGTCACTTTTACGGGGCCGTAGTTGTCGCCGGTGCTGTCCTGCGCCCGCAGGGATACCGCGGCGAGCAGGAAAAAGAATAAACAGCCTGTTCTTAACATCATATATAAATCATTTGTTTTTTCGGTGGACAATTGATTCCAAGGCCAGGCGGCAGCATTTCCTCCGCCCTCACTGCAATGCCTGCTGCATCAGCTCCACGCTGGCGCTGGCTCCTATCCGGGTGGCGCCGGCATTCACCAGCTCTTCCGCAAAGGCAAAGGTACGAATCCCTCCGGAAGCCTTGATCTGTATATTTGCCGGCAGATGCTTGCGCATCAGCTGCACGGCCTCCACGCTGGCGCCCTTTTCCGCGTAGCCGGTGGACGTTTTCACAAAATCGACCCCGTGGCGCGCATACAGCTCGCAGCACCTGATGATTTCTTCCTCCAATAATATGCCACTTTCGATGATCACCTTGATCACCCGCTGTTTATTGCGGATAATGGGCATAATGGTGGCGATCTCTTTTTCGAGGTAAGCCCAGTCCCCGTTGCGGATCGCGAGGATGTTCGCCACCATGTCCAGCTCGTCCGCTTCATCGATAATGGCCAGCACGCTTTCGGCCACTTTGGCCTCAATGGCGGAATATCCGAAGGGGAAACCGATAACGGTGGCTGTTTTGGTATGGGTGCTGCCCACGAAGCTCTTCGCGAGCTTCACAAAAGGCGGCGGCACGCATACGGCGGCGAAGTCGTATTCCACGGCTTCCATGCAGAGCTTTTTAATATCCTCCAGGGTGGTGGTCGGTTTCAATATCGTATGGTCGATATAGCGGTTCAGTTGCATATGGCTGCTTAAAGCAATAACGGAGCTACGCAGGCGGCCTGTGTAACTCCGTTATTGCAATGAAAGTATGGTGACTACAGGTCTTTACCGTGACATTGTTTGTACTTCTTTCCGCTACCGCAGGGGCAGGGATCGTTGCGGCCTACTTTCGGGCCAACACGTACCGGTTCGGGACGGTGCTGCTCTTCCGTGGGCGCGTATTCCGGCTGCTCGCGGCGGCCGTTACCTGCCGGCGCTTCCTCAAATTCATGATGGGATGCGCGCATGCGGCTCATGTCTGTTTTCTGCTCACGTCCTTCCCTGATCTGCTCCTGGTCATTCCTTTCTCCGGGGATGCCGCACTTGCAGAGGAAAGATACGATCTCGCGGCTGGTTTCGCCATCCATCTGTTTGAAGAGATTGAAAGCTTCGAACTTGTAGATCAGCAAGGGATCTTTCTGCTCGTACACGGCGCTTTGCACGGACTGCTTCAGGTCGTCCATCGCGCGGAGGTGTTCTTTCCAGGATTCGTCTATCAAAGCCAGCGTAATGCTGCGTTCCAGTGCTGCAACGGTTTCGCGGCCTTCGGTGTCCACTACTTTTTTCAGCGGCGCCAGCACGTTCACGCCTTTTTTGCCGTCTGTAAAAGGAATAGATATATTCTCGATGTGGCTGCCCTGCTCCTGGAAGATCTTTTTGATCACGGGGAGGGTGCCGTTCATGAGCTCTGTATTTCTGCGGCGGTAGTTTTCCTTGGCTTCTTCGTACAGCTTGCCGGCGGTTTCCTGCACGCTGTTCTTGGCCAGTTCTTCCGGTGTGATGGAGGTGTCGGTAGCGAAGTTCATGATCACTTCCAGCTTGAATGCTTCGTGATCGCCGCTTTCGCGGTGGATGTTCACCAGGTTTTCCGCTACGTCATAGAATGCATTGTCGATGTCTATGGCGAGGCGTTCGCCGAAGAGGGCGTGGTTACGCTTGCTGTAGATCACGGAGCGCTGCTTGTTCATCACGTCGTCATACTCCAGCAGGCGTTTACGGATGCCGAAGTTGTTCTCTTCCACTTTCTTTTGCGCGCGTTCAATGGAGCGGGTGATCATGCTGTGCTGGATCACTTCGCCTTCCTTGTATCCCATGCGGTCCATCAGCGAGGCGATGCGGTCGGAGCCGAACATGCGCATCAGGTCGTCTTCCAGGGATACGAAGAACTGGGAAGTACCCGGGTCGCCCTGACGGCCGGCACGGCCGCGGAGCTGTCTGTCCACACGGCGGCTTTCATGCCTTTCCGTACCGATGATGGCGAGACCGCCGGCATCTTTCACGCCGGGTCCGAGCTTGATGTCCGTACCACGACCGGCCATGTTGGTGGCGATGGTCACGGCGCCTGCGAGCCCCGCTTCGGCAACGATCTGTGCTTCACGGGCGTGCTGCTTGGCGTTGAGTACGTTGTGCGGGATCTTCTCGAACGTGAGCATTTTGCCCAGCAGTTCGGACACCTCTACGGAAGTGGTACCCACCAGCACCGGCCGGCCCGCTTCTTTCAAGGTTTTGATCTCGTTGATAACGGCTTTGTATTTGTCGCGTTTCGTTTTATACACCAGGTCTTCCGCATCTTTACGGGTGATGGGGAGGTTGGTGGGGATGGTCACCACGTCCAGCTTGTAAATTTCCCAGAACTCACCGGCTTCCGTTACCGCCGTACCGGTCATACCGGCCAGCTTGTGGTACATACGGAAGTAGTTCTGCAGGGTGATGGTGGCGAAGGTCTGTGTGGCAGCTTCCACTTTCACATTTTCTTTCGCTTCTATCGCCTGGTGCAGCCCGTCTGAATAACGGCGTCCATCCAGGATACGGCCGGTCTGTTCATCCACGATCTTCACTTTTCCGTCCATCACCACATATTCCACGTCTTTTTCAAAGAGGGTATATGCTTTCAGCAATTGCTGCACGGAGTGAATGCGTTCTGATTTAATGGCGAAATCCTGCAGCAGCTGGTCTTTCCGTTGCATTTTCTCTTCTGCGTTCAGTTCCAGCTTTTCCAGTTCTGCTATTTCGGCGCCTACGTCCGGCAGGAGGAAGAAGTTGGGATCTTCTCCGGAGCCGGTGATAAGGGCGATGCCTTTTTCGGTGAGGTCTACGCTGTTATTTTTTTCTTCGATGTGAAAGAACAGCCCTTCGTCCACTTTCGGCATTTCGCGCTGCTGGTCGGCAATGTAGTAGTTCTCTGCTTTTTGCTGCAGTACTTTGATGCCGGGCTCGCTGAGGTATTTGATGGTGGCGCTGTTCTTGGGAAGGCCGCGCCATGCGCGCATCAGGGCAAGACCACCGGTTTTGGGGTCGTCTTTCCCTTCTGCAATCAATTTCTTGGCTTCGAGGAGGTACTGGTTCACCACTTTGCGCTGCTCTTCCACGAGGCGCTGGATGCGGGGCTTCAGTGCGTGGAACTCCTGCTCGTCGCCACGGGGGATCGGGCCGGAGATGATCAGCGGCGTACGCGCGTCATCGACCAGTACGCTGTCCACCTCATCCACCATGGCAAAATGGTGTTTGCGCTGCACCATTTCTTCAGGGCTGTGCACCATGTTGTCACGCAGGTAGTCGAAACCGAATTCGTTATTGGTGCCGTAGGTGATATCTGCCAGGTAGGCGGCGCGGCGCTCGGGGGAGTGCGGCTGATGTTTGTCAATGCAATCCACGGTGATGCCGAGGAATTCGAAGAGGGGGCCGTTCCATTCGGAGTCACGGCGGGCGA
Organism: Chitinophaga cymbidii; assembly: GCF_007992715.1. Classification (GTDB taxonomy): domain Bacteria; phylum Bacteroidota; class Bacteroidia; order Chitinophagales; family Chitinophagaceae; genus Chitinophaga; species Chitinophaga cymbidii. The sequence continues at coordinate 908,926 of NZ_BKAU01000001.1, read as the reverse complement.
GGTAATCGTTCACCGTCACCACGTGCACGCCTTCGCCGGCCAGTGCGTTGAGGTAAGCCGGGAGGGTAGACACGAGCGTTTTACCTTCACCGGTGGCCATTTCCGCGATCTTGCCCTGGTGCAGTACGGAGCCGCCTATCAGCTGTACGTCGTAGTGCACCATGTTCCAGGTCACTTCGGTGCCGCCGGCGATCCAGGAGTTTTTCCAGGTCACTTTGTCACCTTCAATGGTCACATAGTCCTTTTTCACCGCCAGCTGCCGGTCCAGCTCCGTGGCGCGGGCAGTGATAACGGTGCTTTCTTTCAGGCGGCGGGCAGTTTCTTTTACAACAGCGAAGGCTTCCGGCAGCAGCTGCTCCAGGATTTCCTCGATCTGTTTATCGCGTTGCTTGATGAGTTTGTCGATTTCCTTGTAGGTGAGGTCCTTTACGTTCACGTCTTCCTCATTTTCTGCGGAAGCCTTTTTATCTGCAATTTCCTTATCGGTATCGGCGAGATGTTCTTTGATGCGGGTGCGGAATTCCTGCGTTTTGTTGCGCAGTTCGTCGATAGGCAGGGATGACAGTTTTTCGTATTCCTCGTTGATCTGCTTCACAACAGGGAGGATCAGCTTGATATCGCGATCAGACTTGTTTCCTCCAAAAAGCTTTGTTAAAAAACCTAGCATGTTAAAATTTCGATTTCGTATGGATAAATGTAACCTCACACAGGAGCCCTGCGTATGGTTGTACAGTCAAATATTACGCCCGGAACGGCAGTTGTGACAAGGTGGCAGAGCAGCCTGTTTTCCGGAGGCTTGTAAAATTAGGAATTTTTGGGGGGATGGGGTGGAAATTATCGATAAAGAAAATTCGGGTGATGGAATATTCACCTAAAGCAGTTATCTTATCACAAAAAGATAAAAATATGTAAATACTTTTTATAAATTTAAACGTTTTATTTGGACCATTAAATTTTTACAAAATCACGTATATGAAGCAGATACAGCCTAATAAGCTTTTTGTTGCGAGCTGCCTTGCGTTGCTCGTTACCTCTCTGTCCTTTGGAATCCGCGCCGGTATTCTCGGCCAGCTTGGCGTACAGTTTCATCTGAGCGGCCAGGAGCTGGCGATCATCACCGGTACCGCGTTCTGGGGCTTCCCCCTCGCCGTAGTGATCGGCGGTTTCATTGTGGATGCCATCGGCATGAAAAGGCTGCTGGTAGCAGCGTTCCTGCTGCACCTCATCGGCATTCTGCTGACCATCTGCACTCCCTGGTTCGCATCAGGCTTCTGGCCGCTGTTCATATCCACACTGTTCATCGGCATGGCGAACGGTACGGTGGAAGCTGCCTGTAACCCGCTGGTAGCAACCATTTTCCCGGACAATAAAACCACCAAGCTGAACCACTTTCACCTCTGGTTCCCCGGCGGTATCGTGATAGGCAGCCTCATTGTGTTCTTCCTGAACCAGGTGAACATCGGCTGGCAGATACAGGTAGCCACCATGCTGATCCCCACGCTGATCTATGGTTTCCTGTTCCTGAAACTCGACTTCCCCGTTACAGAGCGTGTGGCCGCCGGTGTTTCCAACAGCCAGATGTACCGTTCCATCGCAAGCCCCTTATTCATCTTCATCTTCATCTGCATGTTCGGAACAGCCATTACAGAACTGTTCACCAACCAGTGGATCGAAATATTGCTCAAGAACGTAACGGAATACGGCCTCCTGGTGCTGGCGCTCACTGCCGGCGTGCAGGTATTGGGTCGCGCGGTGGCTGGTCCCGTTGTACACAAAATGTCCCCCACCGGCGTACTGCTGGCCTCTGCCATCTTTTCCGCCCTCGGCCTTTATATGATGGGCAGCATGTCCGGCACCATGCTCTTTGTGGCAGCCGTGATCTTCGGCATCGGCATCACTTATTTCTGGCCTACCATGCTCGGTTTCGTTTCTGAAAATATTCCGGAATCAGGCGCCCTCGGCATGAACCTCGTGGGCGGCGCAGGCATGTTCGCCGTATCCGTATATACTTTCTTCATGGGCGGTTTCTACGACAGCATCATCGCCAAGAACCTGCCCGCGGGCGCTTCACTGGATACTTACCGTTCCGCCACCCCCGGTACTGCTGAAGCTACGGCCTTCCAGCAGGCACAGGCCGTTGCCGGTCCCGAGATCATCAATGTAACACTGGTGATCCCCGTGATCCTGATCGTGGCATTTGCCGGTCTTTTCTTCTACATGAGAGGAAAAAAGAAACAGACATTGCATACACAGACAGCATAATTGAAAAACAGTAATCGAATATTTTAGTTAGTATGAACAGAAAACTCAGAATGGGAATGATCGGAGGCGGAAAAGACGCCTTCATCGGAGCCATCCACCGCATTGCGGCCAATATGGACGGGCTGATTGAACTGAAAGCGGGCGCATTGAGCATTAACCCCGAAGTAGCACAGGATTCAGGACGCTCGCTGTTCCTGGATGAAGACCGCATCTACACGGACTTTAAAACCATGCTCGAAAAAGAAGCGGCCATGCCGGCTGGCAAAAGGCTGGACTTCATCACCATCGTTACGCCCAACTTCGCACACTTTGAACCCGCTATGATGGCGCTGGACAAGGGTTTCCACGTAGTGATAGAAAAGCCTATCACCTTCACGCTGGACGAAGCCAAACAACTCAAAGCCAAGCAGGAACAGACCGGTCTGTCGCTCCTGCTCACACATACTTACACCGGTTACCCGATGGTCAAGCAGGCGAAGCAAATGGTGAAAGCCGGCGCCCTGGGCAAGATCAGGAAGGTATGGGTGGAATACCCGCAGGGCTGGCTCAGCAAAATGAGCGAGCGTGAAGGCAACGCACAGGCCGCATGGCGTACCGATCCCAAACGCTCCGGGAAAAGCGGCGCGTTCGGCGACATCGGCACCCACGCATTCAACCTCGCGGAATACATCACTGGCCAGAAAGTTGACAAGCTATGCGCTGACCTGCTGGTTCAGGTGGAAGGCCGCTTGCTCGACGATGACGGCGCGGTGCTGATGCGTTTTGAAGATGGCGCTGCGGGCGTATTGCAAGCTTCACAGGTGGCCGCGGGCGAAGAGAATGCGCTCAAGATCCGCGTGTATGGCGAGAAAGGCGGCCTCGAATGGGCGCAGCAGGAGCCGAACACCCTGCTGGTGAAATGGCTGGAAAAACCCACGGAGATCCTCCGCGCAGGCGGCGGCAACGCGCACCTGAGCAGCTATGCTACCCACAACTGCCGTACCCCGGGCGGTCACCCCGAAGGATACCTGGAAGCATTCGGCAACCTCTACCGCAACTTCGCGCTGACCCTCCAGGCAAAGATCGATGGTGGTAAAGCAGCCCCCGAAGCACTCGATTTCCCCGGCGTGGAAGAAGGCATCCGCGGCATGGCGTTCATAGACACCGTAGTGAAGTCATCCGCCAGCGACCAGAAATGGACGAAATTTGAAATATAGGACCTGCGCAAAATCAGGTCCCCACCAGATAAAGATCAGTGCCGGAAGCAATGAAAGCACTGATCTTCAGATTTTTTAAACAGTAAGGAAACCGGGCATGAGATTTCTCACACAGGGATGTTAGTGCGGGGTTCCTTCTGGCCATTGACAAGTCAATTATTAACAGAAGAAACAGTTTATGAGAACGATCAAAGGACCAGGTATTTTCCTGGCGCAGTTCCTGGACGACAAAGCACCTTTCAATACCCTCGAAGGCATCTGCAAATGGGCTGCCGGCTTGGGTTTCAAAGGCGTGCAGATACCCACCTGGGACCCCCGCATGATAGACCTCAGAAAAGCCGCGGAAAGCAAAACCTATGCGGACGAGATCAAAGGCATCGTACAATCCGCCGGCATGGAGATCACCGAGCTGTCCACGCACCTGCAAGGCCAGCTGGTAGCAGTACACCCTGCCTACAACGAACTGTTCGACGGCTTCGCGCCCAAGGAACTGCACGGCAATGCCAAAGCGCGTACCGAATGGGCCGTTGACCAGCTGAAGTACGCCGCAAAAGCCAGCCGCAACCTCGGCCTCAATGCACACGCCACTTTCAGCGGCGCACTGCTCTGGCACACCGTGTACCCCTGGCCGCAAAGGCCCGCTGGACTGGTAGAAACAGGCTTCAAGGAACTGGCCGCCCGCTGGCTGCCTATCCTCAATGAAATGGATGCCAACGGCATCGACCTCTGCTACGAGATCCACCCCGGTGAAGACCTGCACGACGGCGCCAGCTACGAACAATTCCTGGCCGCCACCGGCAACCACTCCCGCGCATGCCTCCTGTACGACCCGAGCCACTTTGTGCTGCAGTGCCTGGACTACCTCGCATACATCGATATCTACCACGAGAAAATAAAGATGTTCCACGTAAAAGACGCGGAATTCAATCCCACCGGCCGCTCCGGCGTGTACGGCGGCTACCAGGGCTGGATAGACCGCCCCGGCCGCTTCCGTTCTCTGGGAGATGGGCAGGTGGACTTTTCAGCCGTATTCAGCAAGCTGACGCAATACAACTTTGAAGGATGGGCCGTGATGGAATGGGAGTGCTGCATGAAACATCCGGAAGACGGCGCCCGTGAGGGAGCGCCCTTCATCAGCGACCACATCATCCGCGTTACCGAAAAGGCATTTGACGATTTTGCCGGCACCGGTGCGGATGAGAACCTGAACCGGCGTATCTTGGGCCTGTAAAACAGCTAAAACGATTTCTCAATTATTATATTAAAAGCGTAAAAATGAAGAAGAAAATATGGGCGCCACTATTTATCAGCACGGCTGTCCTTTTTGCTGCATGTGGCGGCGGTGAAGAAAAAAAGGCGGAGGAAAAGAAAGCGGAGGAAACGCCTGCCGTAGTCGATAACTCCATGGTAACGTCCGTGGCCGGGAAAGGCAAGGAGCTGATCGCCGCGCAGGATTGTAAAACCTGCCACCAGGAAGATACCAAGCTGATCGGGCCGGCTTACAAGGAAGTTGCGGCAAAATATGAAGCAACAGACGCCAACATCGAGCTGCTGGCAGGGAAAGTGATCAAGGGCGGATCCGGCAACTGGGGCGAAATTCCCATGGCGCCGCACCCCACCATCTCCCAGGAAGACGCGAAGGAAATGGTGAAATACATCCTCTCCGTAGGAAAATAATTTCTTGTAAAGACAAACACAACATAAACAATATTATGAAACGTTTTATCTCATCCGCATTACTGCTCGGCGTACTGGCAGGATGCGCCTCCACGCAGGCCCAGAATGGCGGTCCTTCCCTGACCAGCAAGGAAAAGAAAGCCGGCTGGAAATTGCTGTTCGACGGCAAGACCACCGCAGGCTGGCGCGGCTTCAAAAAACAGGAAGCTCCCTCCGCCTGGAAAATCCAGGATGGCGCACTCTACCTCGATGTGGCCGCTAAAAAAGCAGGCGCTTCCGGTGGCGACCTCATGACAGTGGACCAATTCGAAAATTATGAGCTGGAGCTGGAATGGAAGATCGCTGAAGCCGGCAACAGCGGCATCATCTTCAGCGTGCAGGAAGGCGATCAATACGGCGCTACCTACTCCACAGGTCCTGAAATGCAGGTGATCGACGACGACAAACATCCGGACGGCAAGAACGTAAAACATAACGCCGGCGAACTGTACGACCTGATCGCCGCACCCGCCCGCTACGCAAAGCCCGTTGGCGAATGGAACAAAGCAAAGATCATCAAGAAAGATGGCCATCTCACCCTGTTCCTCAACGGTAAAAAGACCGCTGAAACAACCATGGGCACACCGGAATGGGACCAGCTGGTAGCTAACAGCAAATTCAAGACCTGGAAAGGTTTCGGCGCATTTGCAAAAGGCCACATCGCGCTGCAGGACCATGGCGACGGCGTATGGTACAGGAATATCAAGATCCGTGAACTCTAGCATATGAAACGTTTTCTCCTGTTAGGACTCTGCATCCTCGGCATTGCAACCGCTTTCTCCTTTAAAAAGGCGAAGCCGCGGCTGCTCGTATTCTCGAAAACGGCCGGCTTCCGCCACGACTGCATCCCCACCGCAAAACGGGCCATGATACAGCTCGGCGTTGAAAAAGGTTTTGATGTGGACACTACCGAAGATGCATCCGTCTTCACAGAAAAAAATCTGAAAAAGTACAATGCCATCGTATTCCTGAATACCACCGGCAATGTGCTGAACGATGAACAGCAGGTGGTCATGGAAAAGTACATCCGCAACGGCGGCGGCTACATTGGTATCCACGCCGCTACGGACACGGAATACGACTGGCCCTGGTACAACCAGCTGGTCGGCGCCTACTTCCTGAGCCATCCGCACCAGCAGACCGCAACGCTGCAGGTGATGGACAGAGAGCATCCCGCTACCCGTCATCTGGACAGCACCTGGATTCGCAAGGATGAATGGTACAACTTCAAGAGCATCGTTCCCGGCCTGCATGTATTGCTCAAAATCGATGAGCATTCCTATGAAGGCGGCAAGAACGGGGATAATCACCCCATGAGCTGGTGCCGTGATTTCGACGGAGGCCGCATGTTCTATACGGAACTGGGCCACACGATAGCATCTTACATGGAGCCTGAATTCCTGCAACACATATGGGGCGGCATTGAATACGTGCTGGCCAAAAAGAAGTGAATGGAATGATGATGAAAAAGAAATAGATCAACTTATAGAGACGCAGCCATCCTGCGTCTCTATCTGCTTTTAAAACATCCCGTTATTTAAACTAATTACCTTGATGAGACATCTTTTTATTATAACCATCCTCGCCGTAATGGGCATCGGCATCGCGGGTTGCGGCAAATCGCGCACCGGCAATCCGAAAGTGCTGGTGTTCACCAAGACCGCGGGCTTCCGGCACAGCTCCATTCCCGCCGGCATCAAAGCCATCCGGCAACTTGGGCAGGAGAACGGCTTTGATGTAGATACTACGGAGAATGCGGACCGCTTTACGGAAGATTCCCTGCAGCAATACGCCGCCGTGATCTTCCTCAACACCACCGGCGATGTGCTGAACAACCGCCAGGAAGCGGACTTTGAACGGTACATCCAGGCAGGCGGCGGCTTTGTGGGCATCCACGCCGCTACCGATACGGAGTATGACTGGGCATGGTACGGCAAACTGGTCGGCGCCTACTTTGAAAATCATCCGGAAGGCACCGCCAAAGCAAAGCTGGTGGTGAAAGACAAGAATCATCCCTCCACGCAACAGCTGCCGGATACCTGGGAGCACACGGACGAATGGTACAACTTCAGGAACGTCAACAAGGATACAAAAGTGCTGATGTCGGTGGATGAAAAATCTTACAAAGGCGGCACCATGGGCGACGACCACCGCATCAGCTGGTATCACGAATACGACGGCGGCCGCGCTTTCTACACCGAGCTGGGGCACACCGAAGAATCCTATACCGAAAAGAATTTTCTCCAGCACGTGCTCGGCGGCATCCAGTACGCCATCGGCAAGAACCTCGTGCTGGATTATGCCAGGGCCACCACGCAACGCCTGCCGGATGAAGACCGCTTTACCAAACAGGTATTGACCGGCGGCAATTTCTTTGAGCCCACGGAAATGACCATCCTGCCGAATCTGGACATCCTCGTGGCGCAACGCCGCGGCGAAATACTGTTCTTCAACAATACCACCAAGGCATTGTCGCAGGTAGGCTTCCTCAACGTATATCACAAAACGGACGTGCCGAAAGTGAATGCCGAAGAAGGCGTGCTCGGCATTGCCGCGGACCCCGCATATGCAAAGAATAACTTCGTATACATCTTTTACTCGCCCGCGGATACTTCCGTGAACCGCCTCAGTCGCTTTGTGTTTAAAGACAACCGGCTGGAGATGGAAAGCGAAAAAGTGGTGCTGCAATTTTATTCCCAGCGCCAGATATGCTGCCACACCGGCGGTTCCATTGCTTTTGGTCCGGACGGATTGCTGTACCTCTCCACCGGCGACAACACCACGCCGTTTGACGAGCCGGACCAGCCCTTCACCAGCAAGGGGTATGGCCCTGTGGACGACCGTCCCGGTCACCTGCAATACGATGGCCGCCGCACATCTTCCAACACAAACGACCTGCGCGGAAAGATCCTGCGCATCCGCATGAAAGAAGACGGCACCTATTCCATTCCGGACGGCAACCTCTTCAAACCCGGTACAGACAAAACGAAGCCGGAGATCTACGCCATGGGCACCCGCAATCCCTACCGCATTTCAGTAGACCAGAAAACAGGTATCCTGTACTGGGGCGAAGTAGGTCCGGATGCATCGAAAGACGATTCGCTCCGCGGCCCGCAGGGATATGATGAGATCAACCAGGCGAAGAAGCCCGGCTACTACGGCTATCCGCTCTTCATCGCGGACAACAAGCCTTACCGCGCTTTCAATTATGAAACCGGCGAATCAGGTCCCTATAACGATCCGAAAAATCCCGTTAATAATTCCCGCAACAACACCGGTTTAACGAAGCTGCCGCCGGCGCAGCCCGCGTTCATCTGGTACCCTTACGGCAAGTCCGAAGAGTTCCCCCTCGTGGGCAGCGGCGGCCGCAACGCGGAAGCAGGGCCGGTATATTACAGCGAGTTCTATCCGAAAGCAACCCGTTTCCCGGATTATTATAATGGCAAGCTGTTTATTTACGACTGGATAAGAGGCTGGATCATGGCCGTTACGCTGGATAAGGACGCCAATTTTGTAAAGATGGAAAGGTTCATGCCCGGCACGAAATTCAATGCGCCCATCGATATGGAAATGGGGCCGGACGGCCGTTTGTACGTGCTCGAATACGGCAACGGCTGGTTCAGCAAGAATGCGGACGCCGCATTGTCCCGCATCGATTATAACGGCGGCAACCGCGCGCCGAAGACCGGTCTGAAAGTGGACAAGCTCACCGGCGCATTGCCCTTTAAAGTGAAGCTCACCGCGGAAGGCGCGATGGACCCCGACGGAGATCGCATTACCTTCCTCTGGAATTTCGGTAACGGTAACAAGAAAGAAACAACGGAACCTTTTGTGGAGCAGACTTTCAGCGTAGCAGGCGAATACCCCGTATTCGTAGACGTATATGACAGCCACGGCGCCAGCGTGCGCAGTAAAATGATCAATGTATACGCCGGTAACGAAACGCCGGAAGTGAATATTGATATCATCGGCAACAAAATGTTCTACTTCCCCGGCAAACAGGTACGCTACAACGTATCTGTAACCGACAAGGAAGACGGCAGCACCGCCGCGGGAACGCTGGATGCCGGCAACCTGTACATCAAGGCGCTGTACATGGAAGGGAAAGACAAGGCGGGCCTGCCGCAGGGCCACCAGATCGTTTCCGGCGCCATCGCCGGCAAGAATATCATGGAAACATCGGATTGTAAGACCTGCCACAAACCGAATGAAAAATCCATCGGCCCGAGCTTCATGGAAGTAGCCACGAAATATAAAGACGATCCGAAAGCGCCGCAATACCTCGCGGAAAAGATCATCAAAGGCGGCGGCGGCGTATGGGGTGAAACAGCGATGTCCGCCCACCCGTCCATCACCGTGGGCGAAGCCAAACAGATCGTGGAGTACATCTTCTCCGTGGCCGGCGGTGCAAAACAGGAACCTTCCCTGCCGGTGAGCGGCAGTGTGGAACCCACTGTTGGCAATGAGCTGAAGGATAAAGGTATCTTTTATCTCACCGCCAGCTATACCGACAAAGGCGGCACCGGTATCCGCCCGATCACCGGCACCGCCAACGCCGAGCTGCGCAATCCGAAAATACAGGCGGAAAGTTACGCGAAGGCAGACGGCGCCGCTACCGTGGAGATCAGCGGGAAGAAATTGCTCATACCCACCGCCAGCTCCTGGGTTTCTTACAAGAACCTGGACCTTGCGGAAGTGAACGGCATAGAGCTGACCTACTTTGTGCAGGACGTGCCGCAATACGGATATACCGTGGAAGCGCGTATAGACGATGCCGTGAACGGGCAGAAGCTCGGAGAGGTAAGCATCGGCACCAGCGCGGAGAAAGAAAAGCCCGCAACCGCTGTGATCCGCTTCCCGGCATGGACGGGTAACCAGCAACATTCCCTGTTCCTGGTGTTCAAAGCCGCGGACCCCGCGGAGAAAGCGCCTGTGGGCATAGATTTCATCAGGCTGCTGGCGAAATAGACAGGTTCGTAGATGTTATAAGAAAGGGCTGATCAGGAATACTGATCAGCCCTTTTTGCAGATATATTTTATCCGGGTGCTCGCTTTACCCGATCTTCATCATCTTCTTCCGCATCTTCTTCGCTTTCTTCTGGCTGATGTGCACATAGTTCGCCAGCAGAACGATGATGATAATAAAGAGCCCGAAGAATTCGCGGGTATCTTCTATCCAGGGAGTGGACGCTTTCATGGCGCCGGCGATGTTCTCGGCCTGGTGGTCCCTCATCCAGCTTAACACCCCGTCCTTCTCGAAAAAGAGGTACACGGCATACCCCAGGCAGGCAACGATACCGAAAAGATACCATCCCTTATAATATTTGCCGGTGGCGGCCAGTGCGCAGAATATGGCGGCATACAGGTAAATGGGCATCCAGATGTAAGGGTCCGGATCATTCCATTGCAGCGCCGCAAAAAGCACGAACAAAACAGCAAAAACAACATTGAATATCTTCATGATACAAATTGTACGAAAAAAAAATCAAATCAATCAGCTAAATTGTTTAAACTTACGTAAAATCCATCATACAAGTACGACGCTTGTAGTGAGAAAACTTTTTTTAGAAAAAAATAGCACAATAGTTGCGGTTGTTAAATAAATGTTATAATTTTAAAACATCAAGAGCAACAAGATCGCATACGAATATTTGCATGAGATAAATACTACCTTGACCGATATTTAGAGAAGTTATTGTCTTTATAAATTCCACTTTTTTTGAATCGTTAATCTATTGAATAACTGTGCCAGCGTACGAATATCGGTCAACTTTTCTTCTGCAAAATCGTTTTTCCAAAGAGAATGTTAAAATTTTGACACTTTGGGGTGAGCGATGAACGACTTTTAATCCTTATATTGCATACTGAAAGGGGGCCTTTAACGCCAAGGCAACCTAAAAAGTTCAACCCCGGCACGATATTGGGACTAGTCCCTGAAGAATATCCTGGTTACTAATCAGGTTTTAGAATGGCGGAAGGAGAGGCACTTGTTGCCTCTCTTTTATTTTTAAGTCATTTATTGCCAGCCCGGAATTTCTTATTTTAGCCCCATGGGATACGTTTACGACGAGCGCAAGGTTTCAACGCTTTTATACCAGGTCATCCTTCGACATACGCCGGAAACAGCACAAAAGTGGCTGGACGGCCAGCTTACTGCCTGGCTGCAGCAGGGCGCCATGCAGCAGTTCAACCTGGCTTTCTCCGCCGCCCCGCGCTTCCTGGGCAGGGCCGAAGTGGAGCTGCTGCCGGAGGAAAAGGCCACCCTGCATCCCATGGTGTTGAACAATTATACGCTGGACCGCCTTTTTCGCGTCTGGTGGCTCCTTCAGCTTCCCGTACAAGACAAGCCCGCCTACTTACGGGCGATCGAAAACCTCTTCCTGGCCGCGGAAATGAACGAACAGGTGGCGCTTTACAGCGCGCTTCCCCTGCTGGCCTACCCCGAAGAATGGACCGCCCGTACCGCGGAAGGCATCAGATCAAACATTGGTGTGGTTTTGGAGGCCATTATGCTGGATAATCCGTACCCGGCGCGGTACCTGGACGAGCCCGCGTGGAACCAGCTGGTGCTCAAGGCGTTCTTTACCGAGAAACCCGTTCACCGGATCGTTGGGCTGGACGAACGCGCAAACCTCGTGCTGGCGCGCACCCTCATCGATCTGGCGCATGAAAGATGGGCCGCCGGAAGAGTGGTGCATCCGCTGTTATGGAGGCTGGTAGCGCCTTTCATTGGTGAAACCAATTTCGCCGACATCGAAAGAGTATGGCATTCAGAACAGCATGCCGAGCGCGAAGCCGCCGCACTGGCCTGTTTCAGCTCTTCGTATAACCCGGCCCGTGAGCTGCTCGGAAAACGCCCCGAAATGGCGGAAGACATCGCAACGGGAAAGCTCACCTGGGAAACGGTAGCCCGCCGCATAAATGGCTAATTCATGCTATTCTATGCATTGTATTTTATTATTAATTTAATGTCATTTGTAATTTGAACCATATATGTGTTGCAGTGCTCAGTTGACGGAAAAAGATCTACAACCCCTCAATCACAACCCGGCATACCTGGATGCCATCAAAGGCATGCGTTTTTTTGACCCGCATGTGCACATGACTTCCCGTACTACAGACGATTACCAGGCCATGGCGGACGCCGGCGTGGTAGCGCTGATAGAACCCGCTTTCTGGCTTGGACAACCGCGCACCGGCGTGGATACGTTCCGCGATTATTACAGCAGTCTTGTTGGCTGGGAACGCTTCCGCTCCTCGCAGTTCGGGATCAAACACTACTGTACCATCGGCCTGAACTCCAAAGAAGCCAATAACGAAAAGCTCAGCGAACAGGTGATGGAAATACTGCCGCTGTTCATTTACAAGGAAGGTGTGGTAGGCATCGGAGAAATCGGCTTTGATGATCAGACCGCCCTGGAAGAAAAATATTACCGCGCACAGCTGCAGCTGGCCAAAGACGCCGGCCTGCCGGTGCAGATACATACCCCGCACCGCGACAAAAAGCAGGGCACGCAGCGCAGCATGGACATCGCGCTGGAAATGGGCCTCGATCCCTACATGGTGATCGTGGACCATAACAACGAAGAGACCGTAAAGGAGGTGCTGGACAGAGGGTTCTGGGCCGCTTTCACCATCTATCCCTTCACCAAGATGGGCAATGAAAGAATGGTGGAAGTGATAAAGCAATACGGCACCGAACGTATCATGATCAATTCTGCGGCAGACTGGGGGATCAGTGATCCGCTGGCCGTGCCCAAAACAGCCGCGCTGATGCTGGAAAGAGGCATCGACAAAGCCGCGGTTGAGCTGGTTACCTACCGGAATGCTATCACGGCGTTTGCACAAAGCGGACAAATTAACGAAGCGGACTTTGATGCTGTTCAATCTGTCGATCAAAGTCTGAAATACAATGGCAGCACTGTTTTACGTGGCGGGCAACAACCCCGGCCAAATAAACAATCAACCATTATCAGGTAACCGATACACTTTCCCCATTGTTTAACCATACTGAATCCTAACTGAAGAACGTGAGCTATATCTTTACCAAACTATTTGGCTATCTGCGTTTGATGCGGCCGGCAAATATCCTGACGGCCATCACCGATATCATGGCGGGCGTTGCCATATCCGGCTTTTTGCTCGCCGGTTACGGAGATACGCAGTCCGTGCTGCAATTCCTTTGTCTCATTTTCGCTACCATTGGCCTGTACGGCGGGGGAGTGGTGTTCAACGATGTTTTTGATGCGAAGCTGGACCGTACCGAGCGGCCCGAGCGGCCCATTCCCAGCGGCATCATCTCCCGTACCGAAGCGATCGTGCTTGGCGTATATCTGTTGGTGTTAGGTGTGATCGGCGCGTTCAGTGTGGGCGAAGTGCCGGGCATCATTGCACTTGGCATTGCCGTGGCCGCGCTGGTATACAATAAATGGGGGAAACATCATGCCGTGCTCGGCCCGCTGAACATGGGGCTCTGCCGGGGTTTGAACCTCCTGCTCGGCATGAGCGTTGTGCCGGGATCAATACCTTACACCGGCTGGTTTGCGCTGGTGCCGGTGCTGTACATTGCCGCTATCACCATGATCAGCCGCGATGAAGTGCATGGCGGAAAAAAGCGCCCCCTGCAACTGGCCGCCGCCGGCTACGCGATCGTATGCATCGTTATTCTTGTACAGGCCTGGGTTAATGGAAAGCTCCTGGAAGTAGCGCCATTCCTCGCCATTTTCCTATACCTCATCATGCGGCCCCTGCTGGCTGCCATGAAAGACCCCAGCGGACCAAAGATCGGCCGCGCCGTGAAAGGCGGTATCATCGGCCTCATCGCCATGAACGCCGCCTGGGCTGCCGCCTTCGCCTCTTTCCCCTACGCGCTCGCGGTGCTGGCGCTCCTGCCGTTGTCCATCCTCCTTTCCCGGGCCTTCGCCGTAACATGACCGAAGATTAACAACAAATCTCCCCTGATTTGAAGCCGTTTTTGTACTTTTAGCCGATTAAACAGTTCGTAAGAATCGGTAGGAGTATAGATATGTCGTACATACAGCAATCATTCAGTGTTCAGTTTGAATACAAGGTCTATTTTACAGAAAAGATCTTCGATCCGGCCAATCCATGCTTTGCATCTTTTTTGGAATCCCGCGCAGAGAAAGGCATCCGCAAAAAGTTATTATTTATCGTAGATGAAGGTGTCACGGAAGCGCACGCTACCCTGCAGGAGCAGATCGCGGCGTATTGCGCGGACCTTGAGAATTTCGAGCTGGTGCAGGACGTGATCGTTGTGCCGGGCGGAGAAGCGGCAAAGAATGATCTGCAGCTCTTTTACTGGCTGGTGAATGCGATCGACCAGCATGCGATCGACCGTCACTCTTACGTAGTCGCCATTGGCGGCGGCTCCGTGCTGGACCTGGCGGGATATGTAGCGGCAGTCAGCCACCGCGGCGTGAAACACATCCGCATCCCCACCACCGTATTGTCGCAGAACGATTCCGGCGTTGGGGTGAAGAACGGCATCAACTATCACGGCAAAAAGAATTTCCTCGGCACCTTCGCGCCGCCGGCAGCGGTGTTCAACGACGCGCACTTCCTGACAACGCTGGATGAGCGCGACTGGCGGTCCGGCATGATAGAAGCCGTTAAAGTGGCTTTGATAAAGGATGCCGGTTTTTTCGACTGGATGGAAGCGCATGCGCAACAGCTGACACAGGCGGAACCACAGAGCCTCCAATACCTGATACGCCGCTGCGCGGAATTGCACATGGCCCATATCGGCGGGAAAGACCCCTTCGAAAGCGGCTCTTCCCGTCCGCTTGATTTCGGCCACTGGAGCGCGCACAAGCTGGAACAGCTGACGGACTTTGAACTGCGGCACGGCGAAGCCGTATCCATCGGCATTGCGCTGGACAGCGTGTATTCCTGGATAAAAGGTATGCTGGACGAAGCATCCGTGATGCGCATCATCAATCTCCTGAAACAGCTGCGGTTGCCGCTGTACCATCCCCTGCTCGAAATAGAGGATGAAAACTCAGCGATCATGGCGGGGCTGGAAGAATTCCGCGAACACCTCGGCGGAAGGCTCACCATCTCCCTGCTGCGCGCCATCGGCAAAGGAGAGGAAGTGCATGAAATGGACGCCGCAGCCCTCGCACAGGCTGTGAATATGCTCCGCGACAAGTGGTAGCGTAAAAAAACAGATTCGGACATTAGACAATTCATTATACCATGCATACGCCATACGGCCACCTGACATACTGTACCAACATCCATGCAGGTGAAAACTGGGAGGAGCATTTCGCGCAGCTCCGGCAATTCATTCCCGCTGTTAAAGCGGAAGTATCGCCCGCCGCGCCCTTTGGCATCGGCCTCCGCCTGAGCAACCTGGCAAGCCTGGAACTCTCCAAAGAACCGGCGCTGGAAGCATTCCGGCAGTGGCTGAAAGAACAGGATTGTTACGTATTCACGATGAACGGATTTCCTTACGGCGGCTTTCACCGGGAGAAAGTAAAAGACGATGTGCACACGCCGGACTGGACCACCGCGGAGCGCGTAGCCTATACCATCCGCCTGTTCCGCATCCTCGCCGCGCTCCTGCCGGAAGGCATGGAAGGCGGCATTTCCACTTCTCCTTTATCTTACAAGATCTGGCACCGCTGCGGGGAAGAACATAAGGCCGTCATGGAAAGCGCAACGCTCAACATGCTGCTCGTGGTGGAACAGCTGGTAAGCATCCACCGCAAAGGTGGGCCGCTGCTGCACCTGGACGTAGAGCCGGAGCCGGACGGCATGCTGGAAAATTCGAAAGAGTATATCGACTGGTATTTTCAGCACCTGCTGCCCGCCGGCGTGATCTTCCTGGAAGATAAATTCGGCATGAAAGAAGAAGAGGCCATCCTCGCTATCAAGCAGCATGTGCAGTTGTGCTACGATGTCTGCCACTTCGCGGTATCTTACGAAGATCCGCTGGTAGTGCTGGAACGCCTGCATTTCTTCGGATTGAAGACCGGTAAAGTGCAGATCAGCGCGGCGCTGAAAGCCGAGTTCCGCGACGCGGCATCCCGGCAGCAGGCCACCGGCGCATTTGCCGAATTTGATGAATCCGTTTACCTGCACCAGGTGATCGCCCGCACCGGCGACGATAAAAAAATACATTATCCCGATCTGCCGCAAGCCCTGTCTGACAAGGACAATGAAGCCGTACAGGAATGGCGCGCGCATTTTCATGTGCCGGTGTTCGTGCAGCAATTCGGCGCACTGACCTCCACGCGCGATGATATCACCCGTGTGCTGCAACGGCAGGCTGCCAAGCCGTTCACGCAGCACCTGGAAGTGGAAACCTATACCTGGGAAGTGCTGCCGGCAGGACTGAAACAGGAGATGGGCGCATCCATCGCAAGAGAAATGAAATGGGTGTTGCAACAGTTGGAATTATCCTGACATCATCCTAGCTTTGGGCCGGTATTGTAACGCAGACATATCTATGAGAAAAACGGTCGTAATTGACGTAGTAGGACTTTCTTCATCACTGATCGGTGAGCACACGCCATTCCTGGCGGCATATGCAAAGCAACATCATAAAGGCGCCATCGCCCCCATGTTGCCGGCGGTGACCACAGCGGTGCAATCCACCTATGTTACCGGCCAGTGGCCCAGTGAGCATGGCATCGTAGGCAATGGCTGGTATGACCGCGAAGATTGCGAGATCAAATTCTGGAAACAATCCAACAAGCTGGTACAAGCGGAAAAGATATGGGAGCGCGCGAAGAAGCTCGATCCCGCATTCACCTGCGCCAAAATGTTCTGGTGGTACAACATGTATTCCAGCGCCGATTTTTCTGTAACGCCGCGCCCGCAATACCTTTCAGACGGCCGCAAGATGCCGGACTGCTACGCACATCCCGCGCAGCTGCGGGACCGCCTGCAGCAGGAGCTGGGCCAGTTCCCGCTCTTCCAGTTCTGGGGCCCCGGCGCCAACATCCGCTCCACACAATGGATCGCCGATGCGTCCATTCTCACGGACAAATGGCATGATCCTTCCCTGACGCTGATCTATTTACCGCATCTCGATTACTGCCTGCAGAAATACGGGCATGATTATACGAAAATAGCGCCCGAGCTGCGCGCGGTCGACAAGGTGGTGCAGCAGCTGGTGGAGCACTACCAGCAAAAGAACAGCGAGATCATCATTTTATCGGAATACGGCATCACCAACGTCAGCCGTCCCGTTCACCTCAACCGCATTTTCCGCGAAGCGGGACTGATAGCGGTGCGCGAGGAACGCGGGCTGGAATTGCTGGACGCGGGCGCGTCCAAAGCCTTTGTGGTGGCGGACCACCAGGTGGCGCATGTGTATGTGAATGATGATCATAGTTATAAAAAAGTACGCGAGCTGGTGGAAAAAGTGCCCGGTGTGCAGCTGGTGCTGGACCGTGACGGGAAGCGCGCGCACAACATTCATCATGAACGCAGCGGGGATATTGTGCTGGTAGCCGATGCCGATAGCTGGTTCACGTATTATTACTGGCTGGATGATGCGAAGGCGCCGGACTTTGCGCGCATCGTGGATATTCACCGCAAGCCGGGATATGATCCGGTAGAAATGTTCCTCAACCCCGCGGACCCCTTCGTCAAACTGAAAGTCATCGGAAAAGTGCTGAAGAAAAAACTCGGCTTCCGTTACCTGATGGACGTTATTCCCCTTGACGCTACGCTCATCCGCGGCTCCCACGGCCGCCTTGCCGGAGATGTAAAAGACCATCCCGTGCTGATCAGCACGCAGCCCGTCAGCGAACGTTTACTCGCCACGGAGGTGTACGATCTGATCTGGAAGGCGATGGAAATATAGACCGCCCATCCATTTTTTTCAAGAAAGTTTATCCTCCTTCCCTAATTTTATTGCAAACGATTGTCATCAATACGGGCAAGGGTTTGCTAAACCCTGTCTTCCACGTTAGCGGCATCGGCTCACACTAAAACAAACACATTATGAAACGGAGACACTTTCTCAAAACCGGCGCGATGGCCGGTGTAGGGGCGGGCTTGACTTATCTGAACTTCCCTGTTTTCGGAAAGAACGCCCCCTCCAACAAAATCGTGGTCGGCGTCATGGGCGTGAATTCCCGCGGCAACTGGCTCGCAAAGATAACCTCGAAGCTGCCCGGCGCGGAGATCGGGTTCATCTGCGATGTAGACGACAACGCGGTGCGCAAGGGCCTGGACGCCGTGAAAGACCAGTCCCGCCAGCCGGAGGTCATCAAAGACATCCGGCAACTGGTGCTGCGGAAGGATTTGGACGTTATCATGATCGCGGCCCCCGACCACTGGCATGCTCCCGCCGCCATCATGGCCTGCCAGGCCGGCAAACACGTGTATGTGGAAAAGCCGCTCGGCTACAATCCCGATGAGGGCGAACTGCTGGTAGCGGCCTCCCGCAAGCATAACCGGCTGGTGCAGATGGGCAATCAGCGCCGCTCCTGGCCCAACCTGCAGCAGGCCGCAAAGGAAGTGCGGGAAGACGGCATTATCGGCCGCGTGTACTACGCCAGGGGCTGGTATGTGAACAACCGCAAGCCCATCGGCACCGGGCAAAAGGTGCCCGTTCCGTCTACGCTGAACTGGGACCTGTGGCAGGGGCCCGCGCCACGGAAAGACTACCTGGACAATATCGTGCATTACAACTGGCACTGGCGCTGGCATTGGGGCACGGCGGAAACCTGCAACAACGCCACGCATGAGATGGACTGCATGCGCTGGTTCATGGGCGTGGATTTTCCCATAAAGGTCACCTCCGCCGGCGGCCGCTTCGCTTATTCCGGCGACGATTGGGAAACGCCGGATACACAGACCGTCACCTGCGAATTTGAAGGCAACCGCGCCATCGTATGGGAAGGCCGCAGCTGCCACCCGTACCAGCTGGAAGGCAGCGGGCGCGGCTTCACCATATTCGGGGAAAAAGGCGCCTTGTACAATGACGGGGGAGACAGCTACCGGATCGTTGACAACGACGGCAAGCTGGTAAAAGAAGTGAAGCAGGGCAACAAGGTAAACCGCGACGCTACCAATGTGGTAAGCCCCGGCGGGGAGTTCCTCGACGCCATTCACGTCCACAACCTGCTGGAATCCATCCGTGGCAAAGCAAAGCTGAACTCGGAGGCCGCGGAAGGTCACAAGAGCGTGCTGTTATGCCACCTGGGCAATATCGCTCACCGCAGCGGCAGCATTCTGCATACAGACCCGCAAAACGGGCATATCATCGGGAATGAGGAAGCGGAACAGCTTTGGAAACGGACGTACGAGAAAGGCTGGGAGCCAAGGATATAAAAAAAGGACATCCCGAAGAATCGGGATGTCGGTTGAAAAACAGTGAACAATGAAATAGTCGCTGACTACCTCAAAATCTTTATTTTAACGCTGCGGAAGCTCACGGCATTGCCGTGGTCCTGCAGGAGAATATGTCCTTTTTCTGCTTCCCCAAAGTTGGGAAATTTCTGGTACTTACTGCGCGCCACCAGTGCTTTATAAATATTATCCCCCCTCACATAGCTCACCACTTTATGACCGTTCAGCCAGTGCTCCACACGGTTGTCCGGGTACACTACCACCCTGCCATGGTTCCATTCACCGATCTTTTTATGGGAATTGGTGAATTTGTAGGAAGGGATAAGATCATACAAAGATGCGAGTTTTCTGTTACCCGCGGCGCCTAATTTTGCATCTGGATGCTTTGCGTCGTCTAATATCTGAAATTCAAGGCCAATTGCAGAGCCCGGACCGCTTTCTTTTTCGGTCACGAAGTACTTGACGCCGCTGTTGGCGCCTTCGGTCAGTTTAAAGTCAAATTCCAGGTCAAAAGCGCTGAATTCCTCTTCGGTAACAATGTCGCCGCCGTTGGTGGATTCGCCGCCGTCAGAAGGCAGTACGCTCAGGGTGCCGTCTTTGATCTCCCAGCCTTTCTCGGGGAAAGTGGCCTTGTGGGCGCTGCGCCATCCTTTGGTGCTGACGCCGTCCCACAGGAGACGTACGCCGTTGCGTTTTTCCTGTTCTGAAACGGTGTTCGGCACGTTATTCACCACATAGATCGTATCATACGGGGAATACTGGGAAGCCGGCGGATTTTCCATGATGCGGATGTTCTTCCAGCGGATGTGCTTGCCGGCATCTTCCTGTTTGTTGCCGATGCCGTGTACCTGCAGCGCGATGAAGCCGGAGGGCAGTTCCGCGTCTACCAGGTGGGAAGCCGCAATGCCGTTGATATAGGTACGGATCTCGGAGCCCCTGCACTCAATGCGGTATTTGTTCCAGGCATTGGGCTTGTAGGCGTTTTGTGCCGCGGGGTTCAGGTCCAGCGGGTACAGCCAGCCCCGGCGGCCCTCTTCATAGATGCCACCGCTCCAGCGGCGGGCAGACGGGTCTACTTCCATCTGGTAGCCGAATACGCGGCCATTCTGGTAATCCGCCTTGCTCTGGCTGCGGAACTGGATGCCGGAGTTGAAGTCGTTATCCAGCTTATACTCCACCTCAAAAATGAAATCCCCGTAATTCTTTTCCGTCGCCAGGAAGGAATTCGGCTCCTTGAGCACCGTTGTACCAACGATCTCGCCGTTCTTTACTTCATAAATAGCTTTGCCATTAAGCTGTTTCCAGCCTTTCAGATCTTTACCGTTAAACAGGTTCTGCCATTTGCCATTCTGCGCCTGTGCGGCGACCATCCATAGCAACCCGCAACCGAGAAGGATGTACTTTTTCATGGAACAGTGAATTTGTATCAGAAAGCCGCTTCTGCAATCCGGGCTATTGCACCGCTGCTTTTATTGTTTTAAAGTTGACTGATCTGCGCACGCCGCCCGTTGTTGCGCCGCCATGCTACCGGACTTCAGTAGACTTGAGCGCTCCAAGATAAAGAATTATCCCGGATAATTGCAAACGATTGCAATTAAACTTGGCTTAAAAAAACGGCGGAACATGATTCCTTTTTCGAATATAGCAGAAATAAATAACTTCCCGGGAAACCTGACCAGAATCAGGAAGAAATATCGGGAGGCGGATTTCCGATTTATCCGCCCAATGCTTACCTTTGCAGCCGAAAATGAAAGGGCCGTCGTTCTTTCATATAAATCTTTAAAAGAATATGTCTGGACAGCTTAAAGAAGTTCGTAACCGTATAAAATCCATCCAGTCTACACAGCAGATCACCAAAGCCATGAAAATGGTGAGTGCTGCGAAGCTGCGCCGCGCCCAGGATGCCATCCTCCAAATGCGCCCCTACGCCGTAAAATTGCAGGAGATGTTGCAGAACATCGTCAGCAATACGGAAGGCGACATTGACATGGCGCTGGCGGCCAACCGCGCGGTGGAAAAGGTGCTGATCGTGGCCATCACGTCAGACCGCGGCCTTTGCGGTGCGTACAACGCCAATATTATCAAGCTGGCCAAGCAGACCGTCCGCGAGAAATACGCTGCCCAGTTTGCAAAAGGACATGTGGAAGTGATGCCCATCGGTAAAAAAGCCTATGAGCATTTTTCCAAGAACGGCTATAAGGTGAACGACCGCTTCTGGGACCTGTTCGGCGACCTCACCTTTGAGCATGTAAAAGAAGCCGCCGCCGTAGCGATGGAAGGTTTTGTGAAAGGGGAATACGATGCCGTGGAGATCATTTATAGCGAATTCAAGAATGCCGCCACCCAGCGCTTTAAAGTGGAGCAGTTCCTGCCCATTGCCAAAGTGGAAAACACCGACGGAGCAAAAGCCACCAAAGCCGACTACATCTTTGAACCGGAAAAAGCTACCCTGATCGCCGAGCTGATGCCGAAGATCCTCAACACCCAGTTCTTCAAGGCAGTGCTGGACGCACATGCTTCCGAGCACGGCGCCCGGATGACGGCGATGGACAAAGCGACCGACAACGCCGGCGAACTGCTGCGCAACCTGAAGATCGAATACAACCGCGCCCGCCAGGCAGCCATCACCACCGAGCTGACCGAGATCGTGAGCGGGGCCGCAGCGCTGATGGGTTGATCTTATGCACAAATAATCAACAGCACAATATTTATATTTCTGAAAAAATGTCAAAGGTCTTATTTTCGGCCTTTGACATTTTTGTTTTAATCGACTTTCGTTCATGGAAATCTCTCAGCTCATTCCGCACGTAGAAGCATTGATCTTTGCCGCAGACCGTCCTTTGCCGGTGGCGGACATACTCGAGCTGCTCAATAACGCCCTGGCCTTCCTGGAAGACCGCGCCACGCAGGAACAGGTGGAAGCGGCCCTCGAAGCCATCCAGGAGAAATACAACTCCGAGTTTTATGCCTTCAGCGTGCGCGAAAGCGGCGGGGGATACCAGTTCCTGACCAAAAAGGAATATTACCAGACAGTAGCGCAGCTCAATGGCGAGAAATTCCTCAAACGCCTGTCCACCGCCGCGCTGGAAACACTGGCCATCATCGCCTACCGGCAGCCGATCTCCAAAGGCGAGATCGAGCACATCCGCGGCGTGAGCACTGACTATTCCATCACAAAACTGCTGGAAAAAGAGCTGATCGTGATCTCCGGCCGCAGCGAGGACCTGCCCGGCAAGCCCCTGCTGTATTCCACCTCAAAGGCTTTCATGGACTACTTCGGCCTGAATTCCCCCAAAGACCTGCCGAAGCTGAAAGAAGTGTTCGACGAGGATTTTGTGCCGCCCACGCAGCTGGCCATTGAAGGCGGCGAAACGCTGGAGGTAGATGAAGAAGTCGTGGATGACGGCCATCTCATCGTTTCAGAGAACGGCGAGCTGACGGAAACCACTACGGTTATGATGGATGATGAAGTCGCGGAGGAAAGCGACGGGCTGGAGCAGGAACAGGGCGCAGTTGGAGAGGATGATGAAAGTGGGAATAATGAAGATAGTGATGATGATGACAGCGATGGTGAAGATGATGAGGACGAAGATGAAGATAACGGGGACGATGAAGAAGATGATGAAGATAATGAAGGTGAAGACGGCGCTGGTGGAGATGATGAAGATACTGAGGACGATGAAGAGGGTGGTGAAGATAGTGATGATGATGACAGCGATGGTGAAGATGATGAGGACGAAGATGAAGATAACGAGGACGATGAAGAAGATGATGAAGATAATGAAGATGAAGACGGCGATGGTGAAGATGATGATGAGGACGAAGACGAAGATACCGAGGACGATAGTGAAGATAATGATGATGATGACAACAATAGTGAAGATGAAGATAACGGAAACGTTGATGACGATGAAGACGATGAAGAAAATGGCGGGGACGATGAAAACGATGATGAAGCTACCGACGGCAATAACGACAGCGACCGCAATAAATAACCCTCCCGGCAGCGCCACTGCGGCCAGATAGCAGTATCGCCACCTGTTGTTTAAAAATAACACAAGGAAGACCAACTCAACAGAGCTGGTCTTCCTTCATTTTAACCCCACCCGCAAGCTTTGGTACGATTTTTACAAATACATCCCTGTAAAACAAAGATCGCTTATGACAAACGCCGCAACCCATGCCAACACCAAACAGAAACTGCTGATCATCGAAGATGAAGGCGAAATGTGCCTGCTCATCAATATGCTGCTGGATGGAAAGGGCCTGGAAGTAGAACATGTAAAAACTATTGCCGATGCTGTGGAATATTTTCAACAGTACCGCCCCGCCATCGTACTGGTAGATAACCGGCTGCCAGACGGCTTCGGGCTGGACCTGGTGAGTTTCATCCGGAAAAATTATCCCGCTACCAAAATCATCATGATTTCCGGCGTGGACGTTTCCGCAAAAGACATCGCCCTGGAAAACGGCGCAGACCTATTCCTGGAAAAACCATTTACAAAAGCACAGCTGTGGCAAGCCATCAGCGGCTTCCTCAACTAGCCGGCCTTCTCATCCATTTACGGATTCCGTTCCGGCATCCACGTTATCCCTTACACCGGCGCCTATCGCCGGCCAGAGTATTTCTATGATTATATTCAGAGACATTTCTGAGCCAATTTTTTTATAGCTTATACCGATGAAAAAATTGCATCTTCCTTAGATAATGTAAAAATCTTAGTGGAATGAGTTTGATTTTTTGATAAATTTATACTACATTCATACTATATTCATACTGATATTTTTGATCATTAACCCACTCTTTAAACTCCAATTTTCTTATGAAAAAGATTCATTTTTTTCTTGTTTGTGGACTCGTTTTATCTATCTCCACCTTCTTTTTTTCTTTTAATGTTATGGAATACCCTTTAAACTCGCAAGAGAAATCGAAAGAGGAACAGAGTACAAATATTAGTGATTTCGATGAATGCGAGGAGCTATTTAATGCAATGGACCAAGATGGTAGTGGTGACATCAGTGGTGAGGAATGGAGTTCGGCTGGTGGAGATCCAGACGACTTTCAAACACTCGATACTGACCAAAGCGGCTCATTAGATTTTTCCGAATGGTCAATAGCATGCATAGACTAAAGAATGTATAGACTAAAGAATGTAAGAACTTCTGATCAAATCGAAGATTGAGCTGCTTCCCAACCTGGTTTCGTTTTTAACGAATGTTTTTCTGTGTTTTTTTCTTCAATAAGAAGCATCCTTGTGATTAGTTGAAGCAAAGAAACTTAGCCAACAAATCGAACTGATGAGTTTGGCGATATCAATGTTGTATATTATTGGTAGCAATAGATTGAAGAGAATCAATAAGCTTCTATAGCCCTTAGTCATATGCCTTGAATCCAAGCATATCCCTGTTTTCATCAAACATTTTTATTTATCTTTTAAATTCTATTTTATGAAAAAAATTAAATTTTTTTTAGTTGGTAGTGTTATTTTAAGCCTTTCGCTTCTATTTATGTCTTCAAATAAGATTACACCTGATCCCTGCGGGGAATTTTATAATGCTATTGATACGGATGGCAACGGTTCTGTCAGCAAGGCAGAATGGGAAGCTATAATTGAGAGCCCGGATTTTGAAACTGTTGATGGAAATCAAAATGGCTCAATAAGCCTCGGTGAATTTTATGTAGTATGTTGTACTGTATATCCAGATGGCTGTAGGTAGCAATAGACTATTGAGCTAGAGAATTTGAAACTAGTATATTGATATCTCTTTTGAGAACAGGGGAAACCTACGAATTACAATTCACAAGTTTCCCCTGTTATATTTAACGGTAACTGTTGACAATGGACTACCATTTATTTAGTCTATGCATAGCACCTTACCGCGAACACCGCTGCCGGTACGTCCGCTGAAGGATGTTCCACTTCAATTGTAAGGCTGCCGGTGGTAACCGCTTCGCTCAAACGGATACGGTTATACGCCTGATGATTATCGCTGCACGATGCGATCACATTGCCTTTATCATCTTTCACCCTGTATTCCCTCACGCAAAAAGGCATCACTGTTTCCGGATGCGTCATCAGCACGGATTCCATCGGATGGTCATAATCGGTGTCGAAGAAAATATCGATCTCGCGTATGCTTTGCGGCGCGGGCCAGTTCAGCTCCAGTTTTGGATGTGCATCCTGCCAATCCGCCACCCATGCGTTGGGCTGTGATACGGGCCGGTCGATGCCGTTGCGGATATTGGATGCTTTGAACACGTTCAGTCCCTCCGGATATTTAAAATCGATGTTATGCCCTTCCGGCCGGCGTTGCGGGCACCAGAACTCGAACTCGTCCATCCCGATGTCTGCCGGCGGCGTTTGTTTGCCGTAATTGGATACCGCTTTGTTGATCGTGTTGAAAACGGACAACATACCGGTGATCCTTTTTTCCGTGCGGTGCAGCTGCACCAGCGGGTTTTTAAGGAAGGTGATGAATGCGTAGGCGGATTCCTGTATCTCTGCGTCAAAGTTGAGTTGCAGGCAGTTTCTGCCGGGATGGATGGGCAGCGTTTGCCGGGCGAGCGTTACGTCCGGCGTATGGTTGGCGGCTTTGCTGCTGATGCGCAGTTCTACTTCCAGCGTTGTTGCTTCGGTAGCGTCCGCATGGAAGGTAAGCGGGCCGATCTTTCCGGGCTGCAGCGGGATCATCTGGGCCACGGCCACATCCAGCGGTTTTTTAAGCGGCGTGCCGGTAAACTCTGTAAATACAAGCTCACTGGAAGCTGTTATGGTGGCTGATTTTACGAGGTCTTTTTCATCCTGCGCATGAACTCCCGGAATGTAATGCCCCGTTCTCAGCAGCCGTTGCTGCAGCGAATGAACAAGTCCTTGATGCACGATGTCTGCCGGCAATATGCCTTTCTCCTTGCAGATCGCCGCAGCCATGGCCCCGGCTTGTGATACGTATGCGGCCGTAGCCATCACGCGCGTGGAAGCAAAAGCTACGTGCGACGCGCTGATCAGGCGGCCTGCCAGGAAGAGATTGCTGATGTTCCGGCTGTACACGCTACGGTAGGGGATCTGGTAAACGCCTTTGCTGTGCCACTGGTTGCATGCGGGCTTCTCGCTGAATACGCCGTCCGCCGGATGCAGGTCGATGGACCAGCCGCCGAATGCAATGGCGTCATCGTGCTGGCGTTGCTCTACAATGTCCTGCTGGCGCATCATATAATCCCCTTCAAAGCGGCGGCTTTCGCGCTTGCCGGGGATGGTGCCCACCCATTCGAGGGTAAGGTTTTCCGCTTCGGGAAAGTTGCCGGAGTTCTTGATGTAGTTCCAGACGCCGTACACCACTTTCCAGAGTTCCCATTTGATGATCTCTGTATCATGCACCGTGTCCAGCCGGCCGCCGTATTCTATCCACCACAGTTTGCAACCGAATTCACGTGCGTTGAAGCTCTTGAATTTCGGTACTTTGGTGATGTCGTCGAGCGCATAGGCCGGGGGAACGAACTTTACCGGCCTGCCGGTGTCTTTGCTGTAGAAATAGAGCGAATGGCCGAGCAGTTCGCCATATTCTTCTGACGGCGCGAACAGCTCGCCGAATTCTTCTTTCGCTTCAGCGCCCATGCGGAAGGCGGCGCCGGAGAGGAAGCCCACTACGCCGTCGCCGGAAGCGTCCATGAACAGGGGAGCCGTTAAAGTGTATTCGGTCTGGTTCTGGCTGCAGAATGCTTTCAGGGAGCGGATGGTCTGCGCGTCTTTTTTATCGACGGCATACACCGCCGTGTTCAGCAGCAGGGTGATGTTCGGCTCGCTCGTCACTTTGTCCAGCAAAATGGTATCGAATATCAGGGGGTTGCCTTCGGGGTTGCGGTAGGTGTTCTCTACGAGCAGCTCGTCCACCAGCCCGCCTTCCCGGGCCCAGCGGTTGTTATTGCCCATGTGGGAGGTGGCGCCGAGTATCCACAGCCGCACTTCACTGCTGGAGTTACCGCCAAGCACGGGACGGTCCTGCACCAACGCAACTTTGAGGCCCTGGCGTGCCGCGGTAATGGAGGCGCACACACCGGAAAGACCGCCACCGGCGATCACGAGGTCAACATCTATGTTTTTACCGGGAAAGGAACGCTGCCCGGCCGCTTCAGACTTGATCATTGTTTATTCTTTTTTTCCTAAGGTTACTTTTTCGCTTTGAGTTGTTTTTCCGTTAATATCTGTAAGTGACAGCCAGCAGCGGATGCGCTGTCCGTCTTTCAGGGGAACCGTAAATTCGAAAGGGTACGTGCTGTCCGTCATCGTTTCATTGCCATAGTGCAGCGTGGCGCGACGGACCTTGTTATCGTCATCTTCCAGGTACACGTACAGCCGCCTGCCGTACCCGCCCAGCTTGAACAGCATGGCGTGTGCGTTGCCGGTGCTCAGCTTTGCATAATCCTTGCTGTTGTCCGGTGTGTTTTTTAATAGAAGATGCTGGAAGGAAAGCTGCGGTGTTACGTTTTGCAGGGATACCGCTGCTATGCCGTCCGCCGGTACGGTGACGGTGAAGGTGCTGTCCTGCAACTTGTTTGCCGCTCCCGCGAACACATCTACGCTGCTGTTCCCGGAGAATTTTACCAGCTGTGGGTTCACGGTTACGTCTGTTGTAACGGGCTGTCCCGATTGATTGGTGAATGCCAGCAGCAGTTGATCGTCCTTGCGCGCCGCCACGTAGTTCAGCTCCACATTGCTGATGCGCAGCAGGTTTGCGGGCATCCAGAGCTGTGCATCTTTCTCCGTATAGAAGGTGCCGGGCCGCATGCCGTACATTTTGTTCTGCAGGTAAGCATATCCTTCGATGTATTCAGCCGGAAAGCTGATCGCGCCTTTACTGCGTGTAACCGCATCCGTTACCAGGTAGTCGATCAGCATGGACGCCATGGGCAGGATGTGGTTGTAGTGAAAGGAGTTGACGCTTTGGGCCTTGTGCTCATGCATCGGGAAATCATATTTTTCGTAGGCCGTTGTTCTTTCCGTGTTGATGTGGTATCCCGGGAAGTTGCGGTAGCGGCCTATGACGGCGGCTTTTGCTACGTTGATGAGGAAGGTGTCTTTCGCGTAATGGCCGATGCGCAGCATCCAGGGGGCGTAGTTGGCCATGAAGATCCCGCGGTGGCCGGTGGCGGTGCCGGATGATTCGGGTGTGAGACCGGTTTCGGAGAGGCGCCATGCCGGGGCTTTTTCTTCGGGGAAATACATCTGTGTATGTCCTTTTGAGCGGAGGTAGTTGTACATCGGTGCTTTGCCGCCCTTGTTCACGGTCACCATGCTGTCCGGTATGCCCGGCGCCATCCAGGTGAAAAGGGTGTAATTCCTCGCGCCCTGCACCGCGGCGTTGAGGTACGCCGTATCACCCGTCAGCTCGTATAATTCCGATAACTCTATCCATCTGTCCGTATACGAAGGCCAGAAAAAGAAACTGCCGGCGAACGGATCATTGAAAGCCGTTTGCGCGGTGCGTACGCGCTGTTTTAGGTACACATCGGCTTTTTCTTTCGCCGTGCGCAGGTAAGCCGCATCGCCGGTGGCTTTGTAAAGATGCATGGCGTTGATCCAGTTATTGCCTTTTTCTTTTACATCGAGATTGCGTACGCGGCTTTTGCCATATTCCTGCTGCATCATTTGCAGATAAAAATCATTGTTGCGGCCGAATGTGGCATATAAAGCGCCCAGCTCGGAAAGCGGGGCTACAGGGCCTCTCAGCTTGCGGGAAGGGCTTTGGATCTTCTGTGTGCTGTCAAGACTGAACAGGAATTTCTCGCGGGACAACATAAATTCCATCAGCGGGTAAGCGCGTTGCTCGAACATCGCTGCGTCATCTTTTACCAGCGCAATTTCCAGCGGGTTGAGGCTGGACACGTTCTTTACCGCGCCCGGCACGTCCGTGGAATAAGCG
Organism: Chitinophaga cymbidii; assembly: GCF_007992715.1. GTDB lineage: Bacteria > Bacteroidota > Bacteroidia > Chitinophagales > Chitinophagaceae > Chitinophaga > Chitinophaga cymbidii. The sequence continues at coordinate 879,506 of NZ_BKAU01000001.1, read as the reverse complement.
CATCCCTTCAGGCTGTCGATAAACCAGGCGTAGTGCGAAAGCGAATATGCCACGATATTATCCAGCGCCGTATTCAGCGAAGCAATGTCGTTTCGGCGGTAATTCTTAAACCCGAATACCGTTTCCGCGATCCGCTGGTAGGTATGGCTGATATCCAGCGGTTCCGCCACCAGCAGCATCGAGAACTCAAATGTTTCGCCTTTGTTCATTTTCGAGCGGTAACCGCCGGGCATCGGGGCGTAGATCTGCGGTCGCAGCTGCTGTTGTTTTGTGCGCAACGCAATGCCGAAGCGGCTGTTCGGCAATGTGGGCAAGGGCTGGAAAGGAAGCTCCTGCGGCGCTGCCAGTACACCCACGGTGCTGCGGCCATCGTTCACCATCGTGGTGGGAAGGGTAGCCATGAAGGCGGGTGTAAGGTAGGCAGCGTCCGGGATGCGCTTCTCCTGCCAGATCAGTGGCTGCCATATCGCAGCCGCCTGTTCCGTGGTAAATGCCGGCGCACCCGTGTAGCCAACGCTGTAGTAGCCGGCCTGCAAAGGGGTAAAGGTATAGTGTAAAACAGGATAAGGTTTTGCGGTAGTGATGCTGTAGGCGGACAGCCGGAAGGCCGGGTTATCGGCATACCGGAAGAACACGGTGTCGCCTTTTGTGACCGCGGATACCGGCAGCATCTCCGTTTGTTCGCCCACGTTATAGATATTCGCTGTTCTCCATTCGCTTTTGCCGCGGAGTATTTTGTCGTCAAAACCATCGCCGGCTACGGAAGCGTCGATCTTCTGCTGCCTGAAATCCGATTTGCTGCGGTCTTTCATCTTCCAGGTCAGCACATTGTACGCTACTTTCGGAATGCCCGCCGGCTTCAGCGCCAGGCCCGGATTGTCCGCGCTGCGCAGTACCACAAAGGCGGGGTTGAAAACATAAGGTTTCCCCGCGGAGTGGACGGTGATGCCCGGCACCTGCGCCTGCGCGGGCAAAGTCAGACCGCCAAGCAGGGAGAGTATTGTGAAGTATCTGTGTTTCATCGTACGTTTCATCATCAAATTTAATATGCTTCAGCAGGCGCTATTCATGCAAACGCCATTAAAAACAATCGGGAACATTCCCAAATTGCGGGAACATTCCCATCAGATACGGCGGCCTTTCAGCAATATCTTGCCGAGATAGACCACGGTGCGGGCGTACTTTTCCGGATGTTGCGAAATATCACCCTGCTGTTGCGGTCCCAGTATTTTTGCTTTATCCGCCTGCTCACCGGAAAGTTCAATGGTTACGGTATGATCGCCCGGTTCCAGCGCCACGAGGTCATATTGCCCGCGGTACCGGTTGCTGCAGTAGCGGTTGAACAGGTTGAGCAGCGGTTGTTCGCCCGCGCTGAATATCCGCGTGCCCGCCAGCGGGCTGTCCGTCAGGCTGACAGGTTGACCATCCACCGTAATACGCAGTTGTCCAGCTTCCGGCCCACCGATGGTGAAAAGCCCGAAGGCCGTGCCGGAAAAGCGGAAGGTGAACGAAGCGCCCGGTGTGGCGGCCTGCATCACATAAGGGAACCAGGGCGCAAACTGTTTCATCGGCTCAGCCTGTTGCCAGCCGCCTTTGAAAGTGGCGAGATCAAGCGGAGCGAACATCGCCGCATCTTCCCAGTTACCGGGATGCAAGGCGGGCGGAAGCAAGTGCCTAACCGGTTCGGCGGTGTGCTTCATTTGCTGCATGCTCCGCGCAATGGCCGCTGCATAAAGGTTACCGCCCGCCAGTACGGGGTGAGTACCGTCATGTGAGAAAACGATCTTGCCCGGTGCTTCGCCGCTGTGCTTCCAGAGCAGCTTGCCGTCCTTTTCCAGCAGGGAGGCTTCCAGGCCGAGGTGCACGGAAGGCACGCCGTAGTGCGCTGCTACTTTCTCCAGTCCCTGTATGTTAGCGGGAATACCGCCTTCCGCGTATATTTTCGTTTGCCCGTTATTGATAGTGTAGATCAGGCAGATGTCGATCTCCGGATCAAATTGCCATATCTGCCGGACGATCCCTTCCATGCCTGGCGCATAGGCGCCGTTCACCGCGAACTCCACGAATATGAGATCGGGATGGTACTGCAACAGCTGGTCCCGCAGCCGGCAGGCGCCCAGGTCGGTGCCGGTGCCGGAAACGCCGGCGTTGATGGCTTTCAGGGGGACATCGGGGAACATGGACTGGAGGTATTTCGCCGTTTGCGGCCGGTAGCACGCGTTGCCCTGCGTGATGCTGCCGCCTATAAACCCGGCTGTAACGGGCTTGCCTGCACGAACTTTATGGAAGAAGTTGGGCAGCCCGTTCCTGACAGTGCATTCGCGGGGATCGCTGAAGTTGCCGGTAGTTACCAGGGGCACCTTCTCCGCATTTACGGAAAAGAACAACGGCGATGCGCCGGCTTGTGATGCAGCGATCAGGTCTTCTTTCGTTTGCGCCTGCGCGGTGCCCGTCCATAGCAGCAATGCTAACACAATGCGTCCGCATTCACGGTAAAGAACAACGGCGCTGCTGCAGGCTTTTTTTATGAGGCCGGCGGTATAGCCCTGGTGGGCCCGCCGTTGCGTCGCACTCTTCAGCTTTTGTTGGTTCATTGAACGAAATTTTTTTATAGCGCTACTGATTTGTCAAATGTTTTTCCGCTTCTTGTTCTGACCTGAATCTTGATCGTAGCGTCCGCTTTCGTGTCCAGCGGGTGATACGACCATTCGTAAGGGTAAGCGTTCTTTATTTCTTCCCTGTGATTGATCGTCACCGAGGCGGTAGCGCCCTCCGATGCGATGTCCTCAAAATATCCATAGATAGAATCCCACCCGAACGGCGAACGTATCCTGAAAGCGTAGAATTTCCCGATACCGGGACCGAAGTCCACTTCCTGCATGCCGTGCTTCAGCGGCGTTATTTTGCGGGTGGACTGCTTTCCGGACAACGGGTAAGCGATCGCTGTAAACCCTTTCCCTTCCAGCGTTACCGTTCTGTTTACAGCGCCACTGCCGGGATAGGCTACACCTTTCGCGTTTTCCGCCACCGGCGCCTCGCTGCTCATGGTGATGTTGCAGGTCTGTGTTTCCTGCGCTTCATTCATCAGGATGACCCAGAAATGTTTACCGGATGTTGCCGTTACATAATTCACGGCTGGATTATCGATTTGAATCAATCCTTTTTTCATCCACAGGCTTACGTCCTTATCATCAAATACCTGTCCTTTCCCACCACCGAAAATGCGGTTGTTGAACCACACAAAACCATCCTGCTTGCTGTAAGGGAAGCTTATCTGTCCGGCTGCGCGCTGCATGACGGAAGTAAGCAGGAAATCCAGCGTGAAAGCGAGGTGTGGCGGAATGTGATGATAGTAGATGGAGCTTACGTCTGGCCCTTTATACGGGAAGTCAGGCTGCATGGTGATGTCTGTAAACCCTGTACCATAGTACCCCGGATAGTTCGTAAACCTGCCTATCACGGCGTTCCGGGCGTACGTTTCAAACAGCTCACCGTGACGGCTGCCGGAGAGGCGCAACAGGTGCGGCGCCCAGCTGCTCATGAATACGGGGCGCACCAGCTTGCCCGGATCGAAGAACGTGAAGGGCTGCTCAAAGCCCAGTCCCACCGGTGAAACAAGGCGCTGCGGTACCTGCTTTTCCGGCGCATCGCCTTTCTGCCGCGGGAAGCCCAGCCGGTACTTTTTACCGCCTTTCCACCACATCGTTGTATTACCGTTATAAACACCTTTCGGATGAATGGTCTGCATTTTTTCTTCCACTAACGGATACGTACGTACGCCTGCCAATGTGTGAAATGCAGCATCTTCCGCGGCGCGCAGGTAAGTGCTGTCTGCTGTTATGTCATAAAGGTCGGGGAGGTCCCACCAGTTGGCGTAGAAGGACGTATTGTAAAAGGGTTGTTTGCTGAGCGGCGTGGTATGCCGGCCGTAAACTTCCGTGTCAAGGAATGCGTTGGCGCCTTTCCGCGCGGCATCCAGCCATTTGCGGTCTTTCGTCATGCGGTAGGCGGCCAGTTCCTGCGACCATTCCGGTACCCGCACGGAGTAACCTTTTGCGTTCCGCACGGCGTTATCCGGCAGCGCGATGCTTTTCAGCCAGGGGTTGGCTTGCTGTAACAATTGGTATAAACCTTCGTAGTACGCAGTGGTGAACTGGGAGTTGAATGGACTGAGCCGCAATGATCGTTTGTCTTTATTGAACAAGGTGCCGGCAATGCCATTTGCCCAGCGGAACCCGCTGCGGGATAAAGTATATTCGATCGTTGGCAGCGCCCTGTTGATATACAGCGCTTCGTCCCTGCCGATCACCGCCGCGGAGATCACCGCCAGCGGCGCGGCCTGCACAACGGTGGGGCGTATCTTCGGATCGGCTTCAATATCGTAGAACCCTTTCAGCTGCGGCGCCCAGCCGGAGGCGGTATCGTTTTTGATCAGGTCAATGATGTTAAAGGCGGCTTCCGTCAGTGAAATTTTTTCCTGCTTCCTGTAATCTTTCACCCGGTAGATGCTGTCTGAAATATAGGCCAGCGCATCCTGCCAGGGCGCCGCTACCGCGCCGATAACAAAAGAGCGGCGGATGGACTGACCCGCTGCGGTTTTAGCATCATCCAGCCCGAGTACCGGCGCGAAAGCCACCGGCTGCACATTATTCTTTTCATTTTTGATGGAGAAACCGGCGCGGGAGGTGAATGACTGCGCCCAATCCAGCGGATAGGTGGAGGGTGCAGCCGTGATAAATGTTGTGAGCGTTTTATTCTCCACGATGGCCAGCGGCTGCGGCATCATGGCGGAGGGCAGCATTACCGGCCCTTCCGGCAGGCGCTGGTACTGGAACATCGGCGGCAGCTGTACATTGGTAACTTCTGCTGGCGCAATGCCCTGGAAGGCTGTTACCACAAAGCTGTAATAACCCTGTTGCGCCGGGGTGTAGTCCAGCGTCAGCTGAAGATGCTGTGCTCCCGCAGGTAACTGCCAGGTACCTTTGATCACTTGTCCGTCTGCGGTCTGGTATTCCGCGGCCAGTGTGTGATCGTCCGTTTGTTGTACGGTGGTAGCGTGGCAAACGCTTAGTTTGCCCGCCAGGAAAGGGTTCAGCAACTGGCCCGGCTCCTGTATGGAATATGTTTTGCCTTTGCTGGTGAAGCTGCTGCTGCCGAGCGATCCCTTCCAGGAAGGAAAGAAGCTGCCGAAGTTGAGCTGCGGCTCAACGGCGTTTAACAGGAAGATACGGTTGGATTCGTGTGCATTATCCATCGAAATCCATTGATCGTTCTTTCGTATGTCTGTTACCGTTAAAGCCTTTTTATCTGTTCCTTCCACAAACCGCAACCGTATTTTATCATTCTGTATGGCAGCAATTGTCCGTGCATCTTTGGGTATAGCCAACGCATCACCGGTGGCGGGTGAGGTGGACGTAGTTGTTTTCTGAACGATAGCAGCCTTTGCCGGTTTGATGTCCTGTTCATTGGGATTCGCATCGGTACTGGTGAGCAGGATGGCGTCGCACCGCCCGAAGTTGCGGCGGGTGTCTTTGAGGCGGAGCACATTTTCTCCGATCTCCAATACAGCGCTGCCTGCTTTCTCCCAGTAATAGCCGTCCTTGCCATGTTGCCCGGATTCCCGCGGCATGGCTTGCTCATTTATATGTAACGAAAACAACCTGGTGCCGGGATGATTCGCCGGATAATCCGGCGTACGCACCCATACGGCGTAGTTGCCGGATTTTTTAACGTCGATCACGGTCAATGCGTCCGCGGCGGCTACTTTGCCGGAGAACACGCGAAGGATCGTACGGCCGTCGGCTTTCTCTGTCTGCCATCCGCCTTTGAACTGAAAGTCTTCCGCTTCCACAAGCAGGGATTCCTGCGCCCGGGCCGTGAGGCTTCCGAGCAGCAGCAGGTAGGTATATGTTAAACGTTTGCTCATTTATAATTTACTTCGATCACTTGTATGCCATAAGGTGGTAATTGCACGGGAATGGTCTTCCCGGCAGTGATGGTTTTCCTGCTACCGTCTGCGGCGAACTGTACCGCTGGCCCCGGCTGTACATCAGCGTGGAGTGTTGTATGCAGCGGTTCATCATCATTATTCAGCAGGATGAAAAACAGCTTGCGCTGTTCCCGGTTGATCGCGCAGTAATAATCCAGGTAAGGACTGTCCGCGCGGAGCAGGCCATCCTTCAGTAACAGGTCTGCTTTTGTACCGTACACTTCTCCCGGCGCAAAGCCATATGCCTGGTGTGGACCTACTTTCGGCGTGATGAACCCGCGCGGGAATTTCACTTTGCTGCCGGAGCGCATTTTAGCTTCCGCCAGCAGGTAATCCGTGATCCAGCCTACCTGCCACCAGGCGTGATGGGGATAAGGGCCTGCGCCTTTGTTCATCACGTCCCAATAGTAGGAGGCAACGCTCGTTGCGGGATCAACAAAGGCATCACGGCCCAAAGCCCCGGCCCGCGCCATGTTCAGGAACAGTGAATCGCCGGTTAACGCGAACATCCGTACGAACATGCCGGCGTGGCTGGCCAGTAGTATCGGGCCGCGGTAGTTGGCGGAACCGAGGCTGCCGCCGTGCTCAAAGCTGAGCCCTGCCTGGCTGATCTCCCAATCCTGCCGCGGGATGCCGTTCACGGTTTTCGCGGCGGTAGTGGGAATGGGATGGGTATAGATGGAAGTCGTATATAGTTTTGCGGTAGCGATTGCGGCGTTGAGATATTTCCGGTCTTTTGTGAGATCGTAGAGTTCCAGCAGCGCCTGCGCACTCTGGCCGGTAGCAAAGTCCGGCGCAAAGCGGGTGTCTCCGCAAACGCCCAGGAAACGGCCTTTCTCCACGGCGTTTTTAATGTACCAGTCCGCGCCTTTGCGGGCGGCATCGAGGTATTTTTTATCGTGCAATATTTTGTAGGCGATCACGAGGCCGTAGAACGTTGGGCGCAGGTCTTCCACTTCGGTGAACAGGGGTTGCTGCGTGGCGTGGTCGTATGCTACCTGCCAGCGGCCGTTCGGCTCCATCCAGCGCAGCAGCCTGTCCGCCGCGCGTTGCAGGGTGGCAGTGAGCGCCGTATCGTTCGGCTCGAACAGCAAAACGTTACCGGCATCCATCAGCATGTAATAAGTCAGACCGACCGGCTCAACATAAGGCCCCCATTCTTCCGTGAAACGTTTGCTTTTCGAAAGGTAGTATTGTCCCGCGGCGGCGCCGTAAAAGAAGCCGGGCTGATGTTCCTGCTGCTGCAATTTGAAATTGCGGGCGTAGGGCAGCCTTGTTTCCTGCAATACCGTGTCCTGCATGATATTGGCCAGCATCCACATCGCGCCGTAATCGGAATTTTTCATGGCGTCCTTATTCGACCCATATACGCCGCCGAGATAAGCCTGCGCGCCGATGCGCATGCCCTTGTACGCTTCGGTACGCCACAGGGACGTTTTATCGTCGATGAGGTAGCGGTGCATGGCGAGGATGCGGTCGGTGAGGGATTGTTTTGTTTTTTTCAGCGCGAGGAAATCGCGGAAATGATAGATGTCATTCACCGCATGTTTGTACACGGTATACCAGTCTTTTTGCTGGATGGAAAAGCGGAAGGAGAAGGTTATTGAATCACCGGCCTGCAGCAGCGAACCTTTTTGTCCGAGTACGGGATGATACGCCGTAGGTGTGAGCATGGCTTTCCGGTTCATCAGGGAAAGCCCCAGCAGCCACGTGTTCTGTGTTTTAGCGTTCAGTTCCCAGGGATCGCGGCCGGTGCCGGGATCAGGGATCACGGCGAGGGTGATGTTGTTTTTCATCTCCATGTACGGCGACAAAGTAGTGGTGCTGCGTTCGCGCACCAGCACGGGTTTGTCCGGGATACCCTGCATGTATCCGAAGGCTTTGATGAAATCCTTTTCAATGGCATTGCTCTGGAAATGACCGGGAATGCCGGCCCATTTCAGGTTCTTTTCAGAGGAAGTGGCAATGGTAGGCGTTGCGATAGAGAAATAGCCGGCTTGTTTGGCGCGCAGGCTGATCTTTACGCGAAGGTCGGCCGGATAATCGGGATCGATGCTCCAGGCCGTGGTCATCGTGGCGATGCCGAGTTCTCTTGTAAAGGTGACCGCATTGTTCTGATGATGGATAACTTCGGCGGGATAGAAGTGAAACGCTTCTCCTGCCGTGTTCATCTGCACAGGCTGCGTGATCTCTTTCCACAGTGGAACGATGTAATGGTACTGTTCCCCGGGGAATTGGGCGTATGTGGCATCCGGTGTGGAGTCCGGCTTTTCTTTCGAATACAGCAATGTGTATTCGCCGCTGGGATTCGACAGCCGGGTTTTATGCACGGTGACATCGCTCAGCTGCCATCCGCTTTCTTTCTTTGTCCAGCGCAGCTTCAAGGCCCCGTTTTCCAGGGAAACGCGCTGTTGCGCATCCGCGGGTTGCGCGGAAAACCAGAGAAAAGCCAGCACAATATATCTCTTCATATCAATGCAATTTTACTTTCCGCGCGGCACGCAGCGGGATCAGGGATGAAAACAGGATCACCGTGGCAATACCGCCTACGAGCATGGCGCTTGCACCGGAAAAGAAGCAAAGCACGTACAGCAGCACGGCGATGAAAGCCAGTGAAAAGGAGATCACGTTCAACCCGAACCTGTTCTGCTTCCTGATCTCGAATGCTTCTTCCTCGCTTACTTCCACCGGCGCCGCTTTCCGCAGCGCCTTGCGTTGTTGCAGCTCCGTATATTCGTTACTGATCGTTCCTTTATAGGCGGCATATATCTCGTACAATGCCAGCATCAGAAACGGCAGGCCCACGCCAACGAGCATTTCTTCGCCACGGCTCAGGCTGAACCCGGAAGTGAACGGCAGGATCATTTTGAAAACGAGGTTGGCGGCGAGACTGATCAGCGTAATGTACAGCGTGCTCTTTCCTGTCAGCCGTTTGGAGAACAGCGCCCAGATGGGCGGCGCCAGCAGCGGGCCGCCGGTGATGGCGCCAATGCTTAACGTAAATTCCACGATGCCGCCGATGTAGGGAACAACCAGGGCGATGGCAATCATGCCGATGCCAAAGAACCAGGAAGACACGCGCGCCACCAGCATCAGCTTTTTGTCTGAAGCGTTCGGGTTGAGCGTGCCTTTGTAGATGTCGTTCGTGAAAACGGCGGATACTACGTTCAGCGCGGTATTGGCGGACGCGGACGTAGAGAAGTACATGCCGGTGAGAATGAGCCCCATCAGACCTGCCGGCAATACGTGCTGGCAGATCATCAGGTAGGCGTTTTCCGTATCCAGTCCGGTCAGACCGGGATTGATGGTCTTGTATACCATCGGCGGCAGCATCCACAGCACGGGACTGATAATGTACAGCCCGGCGAACAGATACGCTACTTTGGAGGCGGACTTCGGCGTGTCCACGCTGGTGTAGCGCTGTACGAACGTCCAGTTGCCGCCGATGTAAAAGATGTGGTACAATGCGAACGCTATCATGAAACCCCAGGTATATTCACCGTTCACCACTTCAAAAAATCCTTCGGGAGAAAAATGCAGGAACTGCTGCACGCCGCCCGCGGCGTCGAATGCCAGCGGGATGATGATCAGCACGGCGGCGGTGAGGATCACGAACTGCAGGATGTCTGTCACCATTACCGCCCACAGCCCGCCTACGGCGGTATAAGCGATCATGAACAATCCAAGCACCACTGTGCTCGGCATCAGCGGAAAACCGAGGGAGGAGCTGACCAGGCGGGCTACGGAATACAATACGGAACCTTTGATCAGCAGGGACACCAGCATAAAAATGTAGATGTAGCTTTTCTGCACTTTATCGCCGAGGCGTTCGCGGATGAATTCGGCGGCTGTCAGGTTGCCGGTGGCTTTCCATTTCGGTGCGAGGTACAGGCCGGTCACCAGCCCCCCGATGCACATCGTCCACTGGATGGTAACGGCCACCCAGCCGTACTTGTAGGCGATGGAGCCCCAGGCCACGAAAGTACCGGCGGAGAAAAAGCTCATGAAGAGCGAAAGCCCGCCGATGAACCAGGGCACCGCCTCGCCCGCGGCGAAGAACGATTTGAGGTTTCTGCCTGTGCGCGAGAAAGAAAATCCCACCAGCATAATAAATACCGAAAACACAACAATAACCGACGTATCAATGACAGCGTTCATGGATAATTAGTTCGTAATAGTTAAGATAATTTCTTTCTGCGCGCGCTTTTCACCGTTGTAACGAACGGAGGAAACGTCAAACACCACTTTATAGGTACCGGGTTTTTTGTATACGTGTTGATGCTGGGACAGTACGGTGCTGATGTTTTTCAAGGCAGTGCCTTCATCCGGTTTGATCGCGAAGGGGTCGAAGCCTTTGGCGAAGATCCAGTCTTCATTATCATCCCCGTTTTTGTCCGTGCTTTCCATCAGCAGCTGCGCGGTGGTGATCACCCATTTCTTGCTGTAGTTTTTAAAATCCACTGCCTGCCATCCGCCGGTGGCTACCGTAGCGAGCGGCGTAACGATGCTGTCCGGCGAAATGTTCTGTGCATTGAAAGTACGGATCACCCACCTGTTCTGGCCTTTTTCTTTCTTGTAATCCGTGTAGCGGAAGGCGACGTAGATCAGCTTTCCTTCCACGGCGTAGTCCTTCAGGTTCAAGGTGCCGGAGGGCGTGCGGTCTGCGCCGGAGGAAAAGGTCACCTGGTCGGAGAGGTCCGTCCAGGTAGCGGCTTTGATCGCGTTGGAATCGGCTACGCCGGTGAAGTCAGTGGAGATCATGAGCTGAAGGTTCTGCCGGATCTCTCCGAATTGCACAAGGCTGGTGAAATCGATCAGCAGGTCGTTCTCGGCGCGGGTGCGGTCGCGGAACTCGTAATTATGGCCCGGCTCGCCGGAATAGAAAGTAATGTTGTCCGGATTGCCGCGGAGATTGAAAGTCACGGTATCGCCTGCTTTGTAGGTCAGGGAGGAGGTGGAAACTTCCAGGCCCGGCGTGGTCACTTTTTCTTTCGTGCAGGCGGCAACGGTAGTAAGAAGGATCGGTATGATAAATGCTTTGCGCATGATGATACGTTTTACCAGTTAGGATTTTGTTTCATGAGATGGTTCACGGTCAGCTCCGTGGTAGGGATGGGCAGCCAGATGTTCCGGGCCGTGGTGTTTTTTGCGGCGTTGGCGGCATATTTGTAGGCGGAAGGAGCGGTGGCGTCGATATCTCCTACGAGGGACTTCATATTGGTGATGAAGAGGCCCCAGCGGATGAGGTCGTGTTTGCGCATGCCTTCAAAGCAAAGCTCGCGGGCGCGTTCGTCCTGCACCGCAGCAAGAAATTCTTCCTGGCCCAGTCCTGCGAGGTCTACTGCCGGGTCCGGTACGTCCACCGGTTTGCCGTAACCTCTTCTTCTCACTTTGTTGATGGCTTCGTAGGCTTCCGGTGTGGGGCCCTGGTGCACTTCGTTCTCGGCTTCGGCCTTCATCAGCAGCACATCCGCATAGCGGATCACGGGGAAGTTGGTGGAGTTGTATACGCGGTTTTTTGTTGCGGCGGTTTCATATTCACGGCGCCATTTGCCTACCGTGCGTTCATAGATCTGCGCATCGGTGTAGAATGATTTGGAGGTAACGCCGTTGGACACCACATATTTATAGGGAGCAATGGCCCAGTCGCGGCGGAGATCAGCAGAATCGAACATGTTGAAGATGCGCGCGGTAACATGCAATGCGCCGCCGGAGTAGCCGATATTATCATCCGGGCATTCCAGTCCGTTTTCAATGCCTACCGCGCCCGCCAGCTGAATGCCCTGCTGGTCGCCGTACATGCCTATTTCCCAGAGGCATTCCTGCAGGTCATAAAGGTTAGCGGAGTGATTGATGAATATCTGTTTGTAGTCCGGGTGCAGGGAGTGTTTGTTGGAGGTGATCACCTTGTTGGCGTAGGTGAGTGCATCTTCGTAGCGGGATGCATCCTTCAGCGGCTCGCCGGCCATCTTCAGGAAAACCCTTGCCAGGATGGCCTGTACGGCCGTTTTGCTGATGCGTTCGTTGTTGGTGAAGCCGCTGATGTCACTTACCAGCCCTTCCGCTTCCTGCATGTCCGCAACGATCCTGTTGTAGATGTCCGCAATGGGAGAGCCCGGCAGGTAAGGATCTGTGGGCGATTTGGTGGAAACGAGCTTCAGGGGCACGCTGCCGTAGTTGTTCACCAGGATGTAGTAATAGTAGGCGCGCAGGAAGAGTGCTTCCCCTTTGATGGCGTTCCTTTTTGTTTCGTCCATCTCCGGCCTGTCCACATTCTCCAGCAGCAGGTTGGCCCTGTCGATTCCCTGGTAGGCCACTTCCCAGAGCTTGCCTACGTCCAGCTGGCCGGCATCAAAGTCCATTACCTTCAGGTGGTTGATAGTGATGTTCTTGTAAAAGAATTCATCGCTGATGGCAAAGAAGCTGTACAGCCCGCGGGAGTACATCCTGCCGTAGTTATCGATCAGCCTGTTGTACACGCCGTTGAGCGCGCGCTGCAGGTCTGCTTCCGTTTTATAATAGTTGTCCGGTGTCACAAAGTCTTCCGGGCTCGTTTGCAGGAATTTTTTGCAGGAGCTGAACATGCAGCCGGCCAGGAGTAATATGTTGATCAAACGTTTCATCTGTTAATATTTAATTTTTGCGGGTCAGATGGAGCCTCGCATTATGCTCGGCTTCATCTTTCTACATTTTAATCGTTAAAAACTAACATCCAGCCCGAAAGTGAGGGTCCTTGCTTTCGGGTAAGCGGACCAGTCGAAACCGGGCGTTAAAGCAGAATGGCGTACGGAAACTTCCGGGTCCAGGCCGGTGTAGTTCGTCCATGTGATCAGGTTCTGCGCGGAGGTGTACACCCGCAGGGACTTGATGCCGGCCCTTTTGAGGATGTGCGCGGGCAACGTATATCCCAGCGCTACGGTCTTCAGCCGGAGGTAGGAACCGTCTTCGATCGTGCGGGAAGAATATACCAGCGGCCCCTGTCCGCCTATCTTGTACATGGTGTTGGACGGGTTGTCGGGCGTCCAGCGGCTTTCCACGGATTTGAACATGTTCAGGTAGTTGCGCACCACGTCGCCGCCTTCGAACTCGATGCGGTTGGCGTTCAGGATGTCGTTACCATAGCTCCACTGGAAGAAAACGTTCAGGTCGAAGTTGCGGTAGGAAAAGTTGTTGGAGAAACCGCCGATGTGCACGGGGTTGGGATCTCCGATGATGGTCAGGTCGTTGTTATCTACCTGACCGTCCTGGTTGATGTCTTTGTATTTGATATGCCCCGGCTGCATATTCGCGCGGGGAGAGCCATTGTTCGGCACATCGTCTTTCAACACATAAGAGCCGTTGGCCAGCTGATTGAAATCGCCGTACTGGTAGATGCCGTCGAACAGGAAGCCGTAGAACAGCGCAATGGGATGACCCGGAATGGCGATGTACGGATAGGCGTTGTTGAAGTTGCCCCAGGTGATGCGGGAAGCGTAGCTCGGTTCGCCTTCGTTCAGCTGGATCACACGGTTACGGTTAAACGCAATGTTGAAGTTGGAGGACCAGGTAAAATCTTTTCCTTTTACGTTAACGGTGTTGAGGGTAAATTCAAACCCTTCGTTCGATACGCGGCCTACGTTCCTGTATCCGCTCAGGTAGCCGGAAGACGGCGCCAGCGTGGCGTTCAGCAGCAGGTCGCGGGTATTTTTCTTATAGTAGTCGGTAGTAAGGGTGATCCGGTCGTTCAGGAAGCCGAGATCGATACCGATATCCGCCTGCCCTGTTGTTTCCCATTTCAGCTGCGTATTGCCGAGGTTGTTCGGGATGATGCCCTGCACCGGTGATTCCCCGAAGCTGTAGCCGGAAGAAGTGACTATCTGCAGGGAAGAAAGGTAGGCGAAGTCGTCCACGCGGTTGTTCCCGGTAAGACCGTACCCCGCGCGGATCTTGGCGTCCGACAGGAAGGAGATGTTCTTCATGAACGGTTCGTCGCTTAGCCGCCATGCCACCGCGCCGGAGGGGAAGTAAGCCCATTTGGCGTTGGTGGGGAATTTGGAGGAGCCGTCCGCGCGGAAGGAGAACGTGAACAGGTAGCGGGATTTATAGCCGTAGTTCACACGTCCAAGGAAAGACATTAGCGTATTGGTGGATTTAGCCGTCGGCGCGTTGGTGATGATCCCTTCATCGAGACCGCTCATGCCGAGGGATTCATTGGGCACCTGTGTGGAGATGAAGCCATAGCGATGCGAGGAAACCTGCTGCATGGTCATCCCGCCCACTACATTCAACCGGTGTACCTTATTGAAGGTGCGGGCGTAGGTGAGCGTGTTCTCGTTCAGCCAGTTCACCGTTTCGGTGTTGCTGATAGAGCCGTTCACACCAAGGTTGCTGCTCTTCGGGTTGCCGGAGCGGGTGTTGGAGTTGTTGAACACTTCGCGGCGGATGTCTACTTTGGTGAGGCCGCCGGTTACCCGCAGGGTAAAGTATTGGGCCGGTTTGTATTCGATGTAGGCGTTAGAGATGAGCGTGTTGTTGAAGATCGGTTTGTATTCGTTCCTGTTGGAGAGCACCGGGTTGATGCGGTATTCGTTCATCGGGTCCACATCCGGATCAAAGGGCTCGTCTATAATATTAACGTCGTTGAGGGAATCGCCGGTTACCGGGCGGAAGCCCCAGACGCTGTACATGAGGCTGGAAGTAGGCCCGTTATCCGTGGTGTTGGAGATGGTGCCGTATTTTTTGGCATGCGTATAGTTGACGTTGATGCCGGCCTTGATCTTGTCGCTGATGGTCTGGTCCAGCACGATCCTGCCCTGGTAGCGGGTGTACCCGCTGTTGATGATGATGCCGTCCTGCCCCGTCAGTGATCCCGAAATGGAATATTTCGTTTTGTCGTTACCGCCTCTTACGGAAATGTTGTGGTTTTGCATGAAGGCATCGCGGAAAACCATGTCCTGCCAGTTGATGCCTTTCATGTTGCGGTAATCTTCCAGTGTTTTACCGTCTTTCAGATAAACCGGCGTGTAAAGCGTGGGGTTCAGCTCGAGCTGGTATTTCACGAACTCGTACGGATCGAGCATTTCCTGCTGCTTCATATTTTGCTGAACGCCTACCCAGGCCTGGTAGCTGACGGCGGGTGCGCCTGTTTTACCTTTTTTTGTGGTGATCATGATCACGCCATTGGCGCCTCTGGCGCCGTAGATGGCCGTGGCGGAGGCATCTTTCAGCACTTCGATGGATTCGATGTCGGCCGGGTTGATCACGTCGTTGGAGGGATTTTCGATCGGGAAGCCGTCGATCACGTAGAGCGGGGAGTTGTCCTGCGACACCGAGTTATTGCCCCGGAGCACGATGTTCAGTCCCGCGCCCGGCTGGCCGTCTACGGAAGACACCTGTAGGCCGGCCACCCGTCCCGCCAGCGCCTGTTCAAAAGACGCTACCGGCGCTTTCTGCATGTCCGCCATCTTCACTTCACCCACGGAACCGGTGAGGTCGCGTCTTTTCACGGTGCCATAACCGATCACGACCACATCGTTCAATCCCTTTACCGCTGGTTCCAGCTTTGTATTATACACGGTGGTGGTGGCGCTGAGTTTGACTTCTTTCGTGTGAAAGCCAACATAGGAAAATACCAGTACGGCGCTGGCCGGGTCGTCTACGCGAATGGAGTAGATGCCGGCGGCGTTGGTGTTGGCTTTTGTTGTTTTTCCTTTCAGGACGACGTTCACGCCTTCCATCGGCGCATTGTCCGGGTCTGTAACTTTCCCCGTGATGGTTTTGGCCTGGCTGGCTGGCGCCTGTGCCATTGCATGCATCGATCCGGAAAGAACGAGCAGCAGCAATAAAAATCTTACTGTCATACAAGCAGCGATTTTAGAAGTTTGAAATCCGCAGAGAAGCTATGTGATATAGGTAGTGTGGAACCGGCAAAGAAATGCCCATGGTCAGTCAGCAACAGCTTTTTCATACGTGTAATTTATGATTGTAGCCCAAGTATATAGTTAACAGTTGTTTGGACGGCAAAAAAATCCCGTTTTTCCCGGTTGGGAACATTCCCAATTTTCGGGAATGTTCCCAATAACGAAATTATTTGTTTCTTTATGCTACGGTTAAAAACGGACCCGATGAAAAGACACCAGGTAACCATCATTGATATTGCGAAGGAGCTGAATCTTTCGAAATCCACTGTTTCCCGGGCCCTGACGGGCCATCCCAGCGTAAATGCCGTTACACGGCAGGCAGTGCTGGAGCTGGCGGAGAAGCTGGATTACCAGCGGAACATGCTGGCTATCAGCCTGATCACGAAGAAAACGAATACGATCGGCATTATTGTGCCCGAGTTCTACAGTTCCTTTTTTCCCAATGTGATCATGGGCGCGCAGGAGGTGGCGGGCAAGGCGGGATATAACACGGTCATCTGCCAGTGTAATGAAAGCTATGAAACGGAAGTAGCCAACACGAAGGTGATGCTGGCGAACCAGGTGGACGGCATCCTGGTGTCTATCACCAAGGAAACGCGGAATTTCGATCACCTGAAGATATTCCACCGGAAGGGCATTCCCATTGTATTCTTCAACCGTGTTTGTGACGAGATGGACGTTCCCAAGGTGATCGTGGATGATTACGACGGGGCTTACCGGGCGGTGAACTACCTGCTGGAAAAGGGCCGCAAGCGCATCGCGCACCTGGCGGGGCCTTCTTCCCTCAAGATCAGTGAAAAGCGCTTGAGCGGCTATAAAGCGGCGCTGAAAAGGAATAATATCGAGCTGGACGAGGACCTTATCATTTCTTATGACCTGAGCATGGATAAGGTGAAAATTTACGTGAACCACCTGCTGAACCTGGAACGTCCGCCGGACGCCATTTTCGCGGTGAACGACCCTACGGCGATAGAGGCGATACAGGTGATCAAGAAGCGGGGGCTCCGGGTGCCGGAGGATATTGCGGTGGTGGGGTTCAGTAATGATTATGCGTCCGGCTTGATAGAGCCGTCGCTGACGACGGTTTCACAGCCGGTGAAGGAGATCGGGCAGACGGCGGCGCAGTTGCTGATAGAGCAGATCAGCCGGGATGTGTCGGACTGGAAAACGATCATCCGGGTGTTGAAGACGGAGTTGATTATACGGAAGTCGAGTTAATCATTTTCGGAGATGACAGTTGTTTTGCGGCAATGCGCGGATGTTGCGAGGCCTGCGGGGCAACGCTTTCAGGTCATCTCTGCGATCACTTCCGCGAAGATCCCGCTTAATACTTTATCCGCTTTGCCGGCCACGGCAATGATCTCTTCGATGGCGACGGGAACGAGGTTGTCCGGATCGCATTCATCGGTTACCACGGAAACGGCGGCGCAGGGCAGGCCCATCTGGTTAGCCACGATCACTTCCGGTATGGTGCTCATACCTACTACATCGGCTCCGATCAGGCGCAGGAAGCGGTATTCCGCGCGTGTTTCCAGGTTGGGGCCGGTGACGGCTACGTAGATGCCTTTGTGGAGGGGTTTTCCCGCGGCTTCGGCGGCTACCTGTAGTTTTTGGGAGAGCTGCGGGTCGTAGGGGCGGCTCATGTCGGGGAAACGGGGGCCGAAGGAAGGGTGGTGGGCGCCGCGCAGCGGGTTTTCCGGCAGCAGGTTGATGTGATCGTCCAGCAGCACGAGATCGCCTTTTTTGAAGGCGGGGTTCATGCCGCCGGCCGCGTTGCTGAGCAGGAGCTGCTGTATGCCGAGGGCTTTCATCACGCGAATAGGAAAGGTGATCTGCTGCATGGAGTATCCTTCATAATAATGGAAGCGCCCCTGCATGGCGATCACGGAAGTGCGGCCAATGTGCCCGAAGATCAGGTGCCCCTTGTGGGATTCCACGGTGGAGACGGGGAAATGCGGGATGTCCTTATAAGAAATGCTTTTGCGGATGTCTATCTTTTTTATCAGCTCGCCAAGGCCGGTGCCGAGCACGATGCCGGTGGTAGGCGTTTCAAAGCCCTGCTGCTGCAGGAAGCGCGTAGTTTCGTTGATCTGTTCGGGTAATGAAGTCATGCTGCAATATAAAAGAAAACGGGGCCATGAGGCCCCGTTCGCGCAGGAAAATATTTACAGTTGCTTTATTTTGATATTCTTCCAGCGTACTTTGATGCCGCCGCCGGAGTGTATCTGCAATGCGATCTGTCCGTCTTTCGCACCGATCTTCTCATCATTCAGCGTGATCATTTCATGGCCGTTCAGGTAAGTGGTCACCTTATCGCCTTTCACCACCACTTTCATGGTGTTCCATTCACCCATTTTCAGGTATTGATCTTTTTCCGCTGCCGGTTTGATGAGCCAGCCGCGGCCGTATGATTCGTAAATACCGCCGGTGTTGCTGCCGGGAGGCGCTACTTCCGCCTGCCATCCGGAGATCTTGGTGCCTTCGAGCGAAGAGTGAAAAAACACGCCGCTGTTGCCGTTCGCTTCCTGTTTAAAATCCACCGTCAGCTCAAAATCCGAAAAGGTCTTATCCGTTGCGAGGTAACCGTATTCTTTATCCGGACCGCTTTCACAAATCAGCTCACCTTTTTCCACGTACCATTTTTCGGTGCCGTGTACCTTCCAGCCGCTGAGGTCCTTGCCGTTAAAAAGTTTTTGCTGCTTTTGCGCAAATGCAGTGCTGAAGGAGAGCAGGCCTATCACTGCGAGGGTCAGAAATTTGCTTTTCATACAATGTTTGTTTTAAGAATTGGTAAGATAGGGATTCTTGTATAAAAAAACGCTGCCGCATGGATTTGCGGCAGCGTTTTGTAATGTGTGTAATATGATTACCGGGCAACGTTCACGGCTCTGCGTTCGCGGATCACCGTTACTTTGATCTGGCCGGGATATTGCATTTCGTTCTGGATCTTGTTGGCGATCTCGAAGCTGAGGCGGTCTGCATCGTTGTCGCTTACCTTCTCGCTTTCCACGATCACGCGCAGCTCGCGGCCGGCCTGGATGGCGTAGGCTTTTTCCACGCCGTCGTATGCCATGGCGAGGTTTTCAAGGTCTTTGATCCTTTGCAGGTAGCTCTGCATGATCTCGCGGCGGGCGCCGGGGCGGGCGCCGCTGATGGCGTCGCAGGCCTGAACGATGGGAGAGATCACGTAAGCCATTTCCATTTCATCGTGGTGGGCGCCGATGGCGTTCACGATGGCAGGATGTTCGCCGTATTTTTCTGCGAGCTTGGCGCCAAGCAGGGCGTGGCTCAATTCAGATTCTTCGTCAGGCACCTTGCCGATGTCGTGCAGCAGGCCGGCGCGTTTCGCCAGTTTGGGGTTGAGGCCCAGTTCTGCCGCCATCACGGCGCAAAGGTTCGCGGTTTCCTTGGAGTGCATCAGCAGGTTCTGGCCGTAAGAAGAGCGGAAGCGCATCTTGCCGACCATCCGCACGAGTTCTTTATGCAGGCCGTGAATACCGAGTTCGATCACCGTTCTTTCCCCGATCTCCATCACCTGTTCTTCCAGCTGGCGTTTTGTTTTCTCTACTACTTCCTCGATGCGGGCAGGGTGGATGCGGCCGTCCTGCACCAGGCGTTGCAGGCTCAGGCGGGCGATCTCGCGGCGCAGCGGGTCGAAAGAAGAGAGCACGATCGCTTCGGGAGTGTCGTCCACGATCAGGTCCACACCCGTAGCCGCTTCAATGGCGCGGATGTTACGGCCTTCACGGCCGATGATCTGGCCTTTGATCTCATCGCTTTCCAGGTTGAACACTGTAATGGCGTTCTCGATGGTCTGCTCTGCGGCGGTACGCTGGATGGATTGTATGATGATCTTTTTGGCTTCCTTGTTGGCTTTGGTCTTGGCGTCCTCGATGATCTCCTGGATGTGGCTCAGCGCCTGGGAGCGGGCTTCTTCTTTCAGGCTTTCGACCAGCTGCTGGCGTGCTTCTTCGGCAGTCAGCGCGGCCACTTTTTCAAGGCGGCGGATGTGCTCTTCCTGGTGTTTTTCCAGTTCGGAGCGTTTGATGTTCACCAGTTCTATCTGGCGGCCGAGATTTTCCTTGATCGACTCGTTCTCTGCCACCTGTTTCTGGATCTGTTCGTTTTTCTGGTTGAGGCTTTGCTCTTTTTGCTTGATGCGGTTTTCGGATTCAGAAATTTTCTGGTTGCGTTGCAGCACCTCTTTCTCGTGCTCGGATTTCATCTGGAGATATTTCTCCTTCGCTTCCAACAGTTTATCTTTCTTTAATGTTTCGGCAGAAAGCTGGCCCTCTGCAACGATCCTTTTGGCCTGATCTTCTGCTTCCTGTATTTTTCTCTGGGTGTTTTTAGCGAAAATCAACTTTCCAAGCAATATACCTATAGCAAGAGCGACGGCGCCCACTATGATAGCTTCTGTCATATTCCTATTAGTTTAAAAAAGTATTTATGAATACGTCTTTGCCCGTTTTTTCAGCAATACGGGCGAAAGCCGACCCGCGAAAATAACAAAAATATTGGCAGTTAAGCACGGGAGGCTTGTGATAATGAATTATTTAGGGGGATGGGGCTTCATTTCAGATGCTCATCCAACAGATTGTCAAGGTGTTGCAGTTTCTCCCGGAGGAAGGGCGCCACGCCGGCCTGCGCTTTGCCCCCGCTGGTGGCGGGATGGGTGGCATACATAATGAGGGCCATGGCGATGTAATCCTGGATGTCCTTTCCCGCGTAGGCGGCCTTGAATTCGATGATCTTTTCATTTACTTCTTTCATGACCCGGCGGACGGCTTCTTCTTCTTCCGTGCGGATCTTGATGCGGTAGGTGCGGTCTGCGACCACTATGTTGACGGGGATGAGCGTTTCCATTTTTTTGGTTGTTGATACCCTGCAAATGTAGGGAATGCATCTATCTGTAGAATAACTGAAAAATTTCATGGCCGGAAGTGAAAAGTTTACTAATATTGATAAAATTTGTACAGAAACGTGAATTGTTGAATCATATTTGCAAAATGATTTACTGATTATCAATTTGATTGTATTTTTTCAAAAGGTTGATAGTTGTGCAAAAATTCACATAGTAGTGCGAATTTGTATCCTTATTTAAACTACTTTTGGGATGAACTTAGCCGATAAATCAACTGGCGGCAAAAAAACACGAGACCTTTCCGGTCATCCTGCGGAAGGACTTTTTGATTCTTATATTTCAGTTCAGGAGATCGATAAGCTGAACTTCTGGCGTAAGATCGAGATAGCTAAAGCAGGGATCACTAAGGGGCAATTATCAAAATTCAAGGAGATCATTGACCTGGATTGGGCAAGTATTGGCAAGCTGTTGAATATCGCAAGCCGTACCCTTCACCTTAAAAAAGGCGACGAATGGTTCAACCAAGGTGTTTCCGACCGCATCATTGCAGTTGCTGAAGTTTACAGTCTCGGTTACATGGTGTATGAGCACCGGGAGAAATTCAATAACTGGATGAAGCGAAAAAATGATTACCTGATGGGCTTGAGTCCCGTGGAGATCATGGAAAACCTTGCAGGGATCGAAGAGGTGAAGGAAGAAATACGGCGCATTGCGTTCGGCATTTCTTAAACCCCCGAAGGTTATGATACTACATTTTTTGAGCCACTGGCGGTACGACAGTGATCTTTCAGGAGTTCATGGAAGGATGACGAGCGGCCGTTTCCATCGTAAAGGAACTGATTGTATTTATGGGTATGAGAACAAGGTGTTGGCGGTGATGGAAAACCACGGTTATAAAACGGCGGAAGATGTTCCTGAAACGCTGAAGATCGTGGAAATATCCGTTCCCGAAAAAAGTATACTGGAGCTTTTACCTAAAGACATTCCGGGATGGCGGGACAAGCCTCACAACGAACAGGTACGGGACTATGTTGATGGATTGCTGAAAAAAAGAGAATGGTTCTTGATTAAGTTACCATCTACCGAAATGCCCGGAGAGTTTCTGCACATCATCAATACCAGACATCCATTGATGGCCGAAGTGGAGATACTCGGAAAAGCAGAGAGCAGCTATCCGGATTAGGGATGATCAGGAGTTCAACATCGCTATACACCGGTCAATCTCCCGGATATAGTCATTGATCTTCCCTCTCACCTCCCGCCGGAACGCCTGCTCATCTTCCGACAAACCATTTCCCTGCGTAGCAGTGGCAATTTTAGCCAGTTTGAGTTTCTCGTCCAGGGAAGCAATGGTTGCTTCCTGCTCTTTCAGTTCGGATTGATGGAGGGAGAGCTGCTCCCGGAGCATGGCATTGTCCGCCTGCGTCTGCTGTAATTTCTTTAACAGCTGATGCAGCTTGTCCTCAATGCGCTGAATATATTGCTCTAGTTCCATTATTTCCGGATCTCGGCCTGTAACTGTGTTTCGAATGCTTTTACCAGCTTGTTCATCAATGCGTCGGTTTCCTGGTCGGTCAGGGTCTTTTGCTTGTCCCGGAAGGTAAAGCTGACCGCGTATGACTTTTTGCCGGCGCCGAGTTTTTCGCTTTCAAAAACGTCGAACAGGTTGATATGTTGTAATAATGATGTTTTGACGGTACGGGCGGTGGCTTCCACCGCGGCGAAGGTCACGTGTTTGTCCAGCACCAGCGCCAGGTCGCGGCGCACAGCCGGAAATTTAGGTATTTCTTCGTAAAAAGATTCCTTCGTTTGCAATTGCTGCAGGATGGCGGCCCAGTAAAAGTCCGCATACCACACGGCCTGTTTGATATCGAATGCCTTGAGTTTCTGGCTGTCCACCGCGCCCAGTACGGCTATCACGGTTCCGTTCACGCTGATCTCGAAGGCGGGCTGGAGGCCGTGCGCGGAAACGGCGGTCATTTGCGGAGCGGGCAGGGCCAGTTGCTGCAGGATGTTCTGCACATAGCCTTTCAGGTAGTAGAAGTCCACCGGCTGGGCTTTGTGCATCCAGTTCTCGGGCAGCTTTTGCCCGGTCAAGTAAAGGCTGAGGTGTTCTGTTTCGGTATATTGACCGGCGCCTTCGCGGGCGTAGGTCTTCCCGAATTCAAAGAACAGCAGGTCTTCGTTCCGGCGGTTCAGGTTATAGGCGATGCGTTCCAGGCCGGTTTCCAGCATGGAGGGACGCATCACGTCCAGCTCCGCGCTCAGGTTATTGATCATTTTCACCAGGTCTTCCTGGCGGAGGTGCTTGTAATACTGGCTGTTGGTGATGGAGTTGGTGAAGATCTCGGAGAAGCCGTTGGCGGCGAGGTAGTCCGCGATCTTTTCCTTTACCCTTTCCTTGTCCGGCTGCGCCTGGCGGGAGGGCACCATGTTCACGAAGGCCGGGATGGGAATATTGTCCAACCCGTCTATGCGCATCACTTCCTCCACGATATCGGCGGGGATGGAAATATCCGTTTTATGCGGGGGAACGGCTACACGCAGGTGGGTATCCGTTTCGGACTGCACGGTGAAACCGAGGCTGCACAGGATGTTTCTCACTTTATCCGGCGCGTACTGGTGGCCGCTCAGGGTATTAATATATTGATAGGTGATCTCGATAACGGTGGGTGCTGCCGGGGACGGATACACGTCGGTTACGCCGGATGCGGGTGCGCCGTGCGCAAGTTCTCCCATGAGGGCCACGGCTCTTTCCAGGGCAAAGGGCGCCTGGCTGATGTCCGCCCCTTTCTCGAAACGCACTGCCGCGTCTGTACGAAGGCCGTGGCGCACGGAGGTTTTGCGGATGCCCGTGGCGCTGAAGAGGGCGCTTTCCAGGAAAATTTCGGTGGTGGTATCTTTCACGCCGGAATGCATGCCGCCGAATACGCCGGCAATGCAAAGGGGATTGTTCTCTCCATCACAGATCATCAGGTCGCCGGCGTCCAGCTTGCGCTCCTTGCCGTCCAGCGTAGTGAAGGGCGTGCCGACGGGCAGGTTCTGGATGATGACCTTGCCGCCTTTGATCGCGGCGGCGTCGAAGGCGTGCAGCGGCTGCCCCGTTTCATGGAGCACGTAATTGGTGATATCTACAATATTATTGATCGGTCGTACGCCGATGGCCTGCAGGCGGTGCTGCATCCAGGAGGGGGAAGGCCCTACCCTGATGCCGGTGATGGTCTGCCCGCAGTAACGTGGACAAGCCTCCGTATTTTTAACCTCAATGCCGGTCTCCTTTGCCTGTGCGGCGGGGGAAGCCGCGTGGATGCCGGGTTTGCGTACCTGGTATATCTGCGTATGCTCGTGGTTATTGAGGTAGGCGCAGATATCGCGGGCCACGCCCATATGGCTCATGGCGTCTATATGGTTAGGAGTCAGACCTATTACAAATATCCAGTCCTGCGCCGGCTGGAACAGCTCGCGGGCGGTCATGCCGGGTTGAAGGGAAGCATCCAGCACAAGAATGCCTTCGTGGCTTTCGCCGAGGCCGATCTCATCCTCCGCACAGATCATCCCGTAGCTTTCTTCTCCGCGGATCTTCGCTTTTTTCATGGTCAGCGGCTCTCCGGAGGAGGGATAGATCGTGGCACCCACGGGGGCTACCACTACTTTCTGGCCTACCGCCACGTTGGGGGCGCCGCAGACGATGCTGAGCGGCTCGCCGTTGCCGATGTTCACTTTGGTCAGGCGCAGCTTGTCCGCATTGGGATGCTTTTCCACGTGCAGCACTTCCCCTATCACCAGCCCTTCCAGGCTGCCTTTTACGCTTTCAAATTTCTCCAGGCTCTCCACCTCCAGACCTACGGCGGTTAAAATCACTGAAAGTTCCTCCGGTGCGGGTTTTACCGGCAAATAATCACATAGCCAATTATACGAGATCGTCATTTTCTATCCTTGTATTTTGATGCCAAACGCCGGGAGCCGGACGTTTGATCGCGCGTAAAGTTAACAAATCTGCTCTACGCTAAGCCGGAAATTTAGGCAAGTGAAATGTGGAAAATCTTTATGCACAATAAATGTGAATAATCCGATCTTTGCTTGGGATTTTTATCCATTTTGGTGGATAACCCCATTAAAAACGGTGGATAACCATTGTTTTCATATTGAATAACCTGTGCGTAGCACACGAATAAATATTGTTCCGGATTTAAAACGGTTTATCAGAAAAATGCTGTTACCTTAGTTTTCCCGGTTCAAAAAAATTTACAATTTGTTAAACTGCCGTGCATGAAAACTGATGTAAAAAGTTGTAAATGGATAAGCATGAAACCGTCCAGTAAC
The DNA here is from genome assembly GCF_007992715.1 of Chitinophaga cymbidii. Lineage (GTDB taxonomy): Bacteria > Bacteroidota > Bacteroidia > Chitinophagales > Chitinophagaceae > Chitinophaga > Chitinophaga cymbidii. The sequence continues at coordinate 854,431 of NZ_BKAU01000001.1, read as the reverse complement.
CATTATTTTCTCTAACCTTCTTAATTCGCTGAATATAAATGGATCTCAATCTGAAGAAAGACCGAAACACGCGTCGCAAGCCCGCAATCGATATATCCACGATGGTTTATGGCAAGGTACCCCCCCAGGCGAAAGAGCTGGAAGAAGCTGTTTTGGGGGCGCTGATGCTGGAAAAAGGCGCTTTTGATACCGTGATCGAGATCCTCAAATCAGAATGTTTTTACGTAGATGCCCACCAGAAGATATTCGCCGCCATGCAGCGCCTGGCCGCCAAATCCATGCCGGTAGACATCCTGACCGTAGTGGAGGAGCTGAAGTCTTCCGCCGAACTGGAAATGGTAGGCGGTCCGTTTTACGTGACCCGTCTCACCAACATGGTGGTATCTTCCGCCAACATCGAAGCGCATGCCCGCATCGTGCTGCAGAAGTTCATCCAGCGCGAGCTCATCCGCATTTCCGGTGAGATCATCAGTGAAGCGTACGAAGACACGGCGGACGTGTTCGACCTGCTGGACGCCGCCGAATCCAAACTTTTTGAAGTCACCAATAACCACCTCCGCAAGAACTACGATTCCATCGACCGCGTGCTGGTGAATACCATCAAGCGTATCGAGGACCTGCGGAACAAGGGGGACGATATCACCGGCGTGCCTTCCGGTTTCCCGACGCTGGACAAGATCACCTACGGCTGGCAGCCGTCCGACCTGATCATCCTGGCCGCGCGTCCTGCCGTGGGTAAGACCGCCTTCGCGCTCAACCTGGCCCGGAATGCCGCCCTCCATCCGAAATACCCGAAAGGCTCCGCGATATTTTCCCTGGAAATGTCCAGCGGACAGCTGGTACAACGTATCCTGTCCGCCGAGTCCGAGATCAAGCTCGAAAAGATCACCCGCGGCAAGCTGGAAGAGCATGAAATGCGCAAACTGATGACGCACGGTATCGAAAGGCTCGCCAAGGCGCCCATCTTCATCGATGACACGCCCGGCCTGAACATCTTCGAACTGCGCGCCAAATGCCGCAGGCTGGTGCATAACCACGGCGTGGGCATCATCATCATCGACTACCTGCAGCTGATGAGCGGCGCGGAAAACGGCCGCAATACGAACCGCGAGCAGGAGATCAGCAAGATCTCCCGCGACCTGAAGGGGATGGCAAAAGAACTGAACGTACCCGTGATCGCCCTGTCCCAGTTAAGCCGCGACGTGGAAAAACGAAAGGACGGCAACAAGATGCCGCAGCTGAGTGACCTCCGCGAATCCGGCGCCATTGAACAGGATGCGGACATGGTAATGTTCATCTACCGTCCCGAATACTACGAGATCACCACGAACGAAATGGGCGAATCCAACAAAGGCGAAACCCACGTTCGTATCGCCAAGCACAGGAACGGCCAGCTCGATACGGTCAAGCTCCGCGCCATCCTCGAGTTCCAGCGGTTTGAAGATGACGGGTATGTGGACGGGCCCCCGACCGGCGGCGGAAACGCTTTCGCAGGCATGAAGGGCGGACCAGGCGGCGCAGGCGGTTACGATGAAGCCAAGATCTTCATCCAGAAGGGATCGAAGATGAACGACATGGATTTTGACGATGACGCATTCGGAGATGCTCCATTTTAGGATAGCATCATAACAATATCTGAAGCCGGCATCAAACCAAAGATGCCGGCTTTTTTAATGAAGAAGAAATGAAACGGTTATACACCAAATACAGATCACATTACAAAGACAACTTCCACCTGGCCTACCCGGTGGTAATATCCCAGCTGGGGCATACCCTCGTGGCGCTGAGCGACAGCATCATCATCGGCCACACCGGCAAAGTGCCGCTGGCGGCGGTGTCCCTCGGCAACAGCATCTTTTCTGTTTTCATGGTCACCGGCATTGGCATGTCGTACGGCCTTACGCCGCTCATCGCGCAGGAGAACGGCCGCGGCAACCGGCAGCACTGCGGGCATCTGCTGGCGCACAGTCTTGTCATCAACCTGCTCACCGGCATTTTATTGTTCGGACTGATCCTGCTCGTCGGCCACAACCTCGAAGCCATGAAGCAGGAAGCGGACGTGGCGCAGCAGGCAAAGATCTTCCTGCAATACCTCGCGCTGTCCTTTATTCCGTTGATGATGTTCCTCACCTTCAAGCAATTCGCGGAGGGGCTGGGTTTCACGCGCCAGGCGATGAACATCAGCATCATCGGCAACGGGCTCAACATCCTCCTGGGCATCACGCTGGTATACGGACTGTTCGGCTTGCCGAGGATGGGCGTGGCCGGCGTGGGCATTGCTACGTTTACGGACCGTTTATTGATGGGCGTTACAATGGGCTGGTACGTGCTGCGTTCGCCCCGTTTTAAGGAATATCTGTCATCGTTCAGCTTCCGGCAAATGAAAGCCGCCACCCTGAAGAAAATAGCGGGGCTGGGCACGCCGGTGGCCTTGCAATATATTTTTGAAGTGAGCGCTTTCAGCGGAGCGGCCATTATGGTGGGATGGATCGGCGCGGCGGAGCTGGCTGCGCACCAGATCGCGATCAGCCTGGCCGCTATGACCTATATGATGGCCAGCGGCATCTCCGCGGCAGCGGGCATCCGCAGCGGAAATAATTTTGGCCGCGGCAACTTTACGGAACTGCGTCATTCCGCGATCGCCAGCTATCACATGGTGCTGGTGCTGATGGGCATTGCGGCGCTGGTGTTCATGCTGGGCAACCGCCTGCTGCCGGCCATGTATATCAATGATCCGGCGGTGATAGAGATCGCCTCCGGCCTGCTGCTGATCGCCGCTTTCTTCCAGCTGTTCGATGGCACGCAGGTAGTAGGCCTCGGCGTGCTGCGCGGGTTAGGCGATGTGAAGGTGCCTACCATCATCACTTTGCTGGCGTACTGGGTACTGGGCCTGCCCGTGGGTTACTGGCTCGGTGTGCAGATGGGATATGGCGTGGAGGGCATCTGGTGGGGACTGCTGCTGGGATTGCTTGGTGCGTCAGTGTTGCTGTTCTTCCGCTTTCAATCTATCACCCGCCGCATGGAACAACAGGCGGAAAAGATATAATTTAGCACGATGGAGCTACCTGTTTTTTATGCAAAGGACATTCCGTCCGCCGCCGGATCTTATATGATGGATGAGCCAACGTCCAAATACTGCATCCAGGTATTGCGCAAAGTGAAGGGGGATGCCATTTTGCTGGCGGACGGCAGGGGCACCCGCTACGAGGCGGTGATCGCGGACGATCACCGCAAGAAATGCGTCGCGGAAATAACGGGCTATACCACCATGCCCGCGCCCGCGCCACGGGTGCGCATTGCCATTGCATTTACAAAGAATGCCTCCCGCATGGAATGGTTTTTGGAAAAAGCGGTGGAGATCGGCGTGCAGGGAATCATCCCGCTGATCACGCTCCGCACCGAAAAGGAAAAGTTCAAAGCGGAACGCCTGGAGAACATCCTCGTATCCGCCATGCTGCAGTCCAGGCAATGGTATTTACCCGTCCTCAGCGAACCCGCGCCGCTCGAATCGCTGATGGGCAAAGAGGAAAAAGACCAGCGTTTCATCGCGCACTGCCTGCCGGAACAAAAGCAGCATTTGCTGGATGCGGTACAACCCGCAAAGAATACGCTGATATTGATTGGCCCCGAAGGTGATTTTGCGCCGCAGGAAATTGAGCTGGCGTTGCAATACGGATTTGCGCCGGTAACGTTGGGAGATACACGCCTGCGTACGGAAACGGCGGGAGTAGTGGCCTGTACGCTGATAGCGGCGGCGAACAGGAAGTAGTCAGCGCTGGTGCATGTTCGCGGCGTAACCTTTCAGTACCTCACCAGCTTTTCCAGCACGGGATCGCGCTTACTGATATAATCATCCACTGATCACCAGCAATAGCCCCGTCAGCATTTTTATTCCTTGATCTGCGGCTCCCGCAGTTTCACCGGCTCCGTCTTTTTCCGCATGCGCATGTTCAGCAGCTCTACGGCAAAAGAGAAGGCCATGGCGAAGTATACGTAGTTCTTGAGGTGCAGGTCATGTACCGCTTCCGCGTTCCATCCTTCAATGATCAGGATGCCGCCCACCATGATGAGGAAAGACAGCGCCAGCATTTTCAGGGTAGGATGTTTGTGGATGAACGTGCTGATCTTTGGTGCGAACATGAACATGATGAACATGGCGATGACCACCGCGATCATCATGATCTCGATGTGTTTGGCAAGACCCACGGCGGTGATGATGCTGTCGAATGAAAACACCATGTCGATGAGGATGATCTGTCCCACTACATTCAGCAAAGTAGCGCCGCCGGCTCCTTTGGCTTTGGGGCCTGCGTCTTCTTCGCCTTCCAGCTTGTGGTGTATTTCCATGGTGGTTTTCACCAGCAGGAAAAGCCCGCCCGCCAGCATGATCAGGTCGCGCAGGCTGATGCCTTTATCGAAGATGTGGAACAGCGGGGCGGTGGCTCTCACGATATATCCGATACATAGCAGGAGGATGATACGCACGGCGATGCCGGTGAACATCCAGATACGCCTTGCCTGCAGCCGTTTGTGTTCGGGGAGGCGGTTCATGACGATGGATACGAAGATAACGTTGTCGATCCCCAGCACTATTTCCATGACCGTAAGGGTCAGCAGGCTGATGAGGGAGTCAAGGGTGAGCAGGTCTTGCATTTGACAGATTATGATTGTTGAGTTAATCCTTCGCAGATCTTTTTCACAATGGCGGGTCCTTCATAAATGAAACCGGTGTACACCTGTACGAGCGAAGCGCCGGCATCCAGTTTTTCCTTTGCGTCCGCCGCGGTGAAGATGCCGCCCACCGCGATGATGGGTATCCTGCCGCCGGAGTGCTGGTGAATGTAACGGATCACTTCGGTGGCGCGTTCTTTCACAGGCAGGCCGCTGAGGCCGCCCGCGCCGATCTTTTCCAGCGCGTCATTGCCGGTTTGCAGTCCCTCGCGGCTGATGGTGGTGTTGGTGGCTACAATACCCGCCAGGCCGGTTTCCTGAACGATCTCGATGATATCGTCGAGCTGCCCGTTGGTGAGATCGGGGGCGATTTTCAGGAGAACGGGTTTGGGTTTGCTTTTCTGGTTGTTGAGCGTCTGCAGGTGATGCAGCAATTGCTTCAGCGGTTCTTTTTCCTGCAGGGCCCGCAGGTTGGGCGTATTGGGAGAGCTTACGTTCACCACGAAATAATCTACCACGTCGAACAATGCATGAAAGCATTTTTCATAATCGCTGATCGCGTCTTCGTTGGCGGTAAGTTTGTTTTTACCGATGTTGCCGCCGACGATGATGTTGGAGCGGCGTTTCTGCAGGCGTTTGGCGGCGGCTCTCGCGCCTTCGTTGTTGAAGCCCATGCGGTTGATCAGGGCTTTGTCTTCCGGGAGGCGGAACAGGCGGGGCTGATCGTTGCCCGGCTGCGGCAAGGGCGTGACCGTGCCGATCTCCACGAACCCGAAACCGAGATGCGCCAGTTCATCGATGAAACGGGCGTCTTTGTCGAAGCCCGCGGCGAGGCCCACGGGGTTTTTGAATTTTAATCCCCATAACTGCCGCTCCAGCCCGCTTCCCCTGGGCTGGCAGAATGCATCCAGTACATTTTTGCCGAAAGGCAGCGCATTTACAATCTTTAATCCCCGCATCACACCGTAGTGAATGCTTTCAGGAGGAAATCCGAAGAGTATTTTTCTGATAAAACCGTACATGTACGGGCAAAGATATAAAAACGTTCCTTATTTGGTTTATCAGCCATAGCCGCCTAATTTTGCGCACGTTACGTCATGTTGGACCTCCAGTCTTTTGAAAGGATTTTTAAGGAGCATCACGCTCACTGCCTGGCCTTCGCTATTCACTACACCGGCGACCCGTACGAAGCAGAAGAAGTTGTGCAGCTCGTATTTTCCCAGATATGGGAGAAGCGGGCGGGGATTGCCATCAGCGGCTCTGAAAGGTCTTACCTGTTCACCGCAATCCGTAACACCGCCATCAGCCAGTGGCGCAAGCAGAACGTCCGTGCCGCGAAGGAAGACGCTTTCGGGAAGATGCAGGACGTGGAGGTACATATGTCCCTCCAGGCCAGGGAGCTCGAAGGAAAGCTGCACCGCGCGCTGGAGAAGTTGCCGGAGCGCTGCCGCGAGGTTTTTTTGCTGAGCCGGAAGCAGCAGCTGAAATATGCGGAGATCGCTACCGTTATGAATATTTCCGTCAAAACCGTTGAGAACCAAATGGGTAAAGCGCTGAAGATCCTGCACCAGGAGCTGCGCGAATACCTGCCTTTAATATTTTTTTAACAATTGATAGGGGGACGGCTGTTTTGCGCGCGTCCTCTTGATAATTCTGTTTAACGTACAACTGTTCATGAGCATGCTGCAACCTGATGAAGCATTATATTCCCTGCTCTGCAAATATCTGCTGGACGAGGCGGATGCGGTAGAGCGCCGCTGGGTGGAAGCCTGGCGGAAGGAAAATACTGCCAATGAGGAGGTGCTGGCCGCCATCCGCAGGATGCTGGACGTTCCGGCGCAGGCAACGGTGTACCCGGGACTGGATACGGAATCGAGCTGGGAGCGGTTGAAACGGACGATAACGGGAGGGGCGGGAAGCGAAGAGACGCAGGTGAACGCTACGGCCGCCGGCCCTTTGCAGGGAACAACCCGTGGAGCAAATACCAAGGCTGCCGGCGCCGGGCCGGGAACAGGCGGCACTACCGGCGCAGACGGGCAAGTAAACGCTGCCGCACAAGCAGCAGCGTCAATGCGTCCGTTATTGCACCGCTACCGCTGGCTGCAGATCGCAGCCGTGCTGGCGGTGCTCGTGGGGCTGGGCATATGGTTCAGCATGCAGTCCCGGGAGCCGGTAACCTTCTCCGGCGCGCAGCACGCCGCCCTGGAAGACGGCAGCCAGGTGATCATGGAACCCGGCGCGGCCATGCAGCTTGCAGAAGGCTTCGGCAAAAAAGAAAGAAGAGTGGTGTTCTCCGGAAAAGCGGTGTTCGACATCAAACAGGATGCACAGGCGCCTTTTGTGGTCATGCTCGGGAAAACGGAAATAAAAGTGCTCGGAACACGTTTTATGGTGGATTTCCGGCCGGAAGAACAGGTGCTGACCGTGCATGTGACCAGCGGCCGCATCAGGGTGTCCGATCCGGAAAAAGGAGAAAGCGTGGTATTGTCGCAAGGTATGCTGCTGAAACGGAACGAGCCGGCACAGCCGTTTGAAGTAGCGGCGCATGTGCAGGACATCGCCCAAAAGTCACTCATCTTCCACGACGCTCCGCTGGAAGAAGTGCTGCAAACCCTCAGGGCAGTGTACGGCATCACCGTCAGCGTGGAAGACAGCACTTTGCTGCAAAAGGGCGTGACCACCAACTTTGAAAACGAGTCCATCGACAATATCATGGAAACCATCGCTTTCATGACAAACACACAGGTTGAAAAAGCCGGACAGCAACATTTTTCAATCAGATAACCTGACTTCATAAACCTATAACAATGTCATTGGCCAGGAGACTGCTGCTGGGGTTGCTTTTTACCTGGTTGCCCTTGCAGCTCTTTGCGTGGAACTGGCGTACCAGGGTCACGCTGTCTGTCAGAGATCAGCCCCTCTCTGTGGTCTGTGACCTGCTGGAAAAACAATACGGAATTCATTTTTCATACAGCCGCGACGTGGTGGACATGCGCCGCCGCGTGACCCTGAACGTACAGCAACAGCCGCTGCGCCGGGTGATGGACATGCTTTTTTCCGATGAAGGCATCCAGTTCAAACGCATCGGCGAACAGCTCGTGCTCACGGTGAAGCAGGTGCCCGTGCGCACCATCAACGGTTTTGTGGAAGACAGCCGCACCGGCGAAAAGCTCATCGGCGCCACCATCTACTCGCCCAAGTTACAGGTGGGCACCATCAGCAACCAGTACGGATTTTACAGCCTCACAACGGAGAAGGATACACTGGCGCTGGTCATCAGCTACGTGGGCTACGAGCCGCAGCGCCTCTCGCTGAAAGACAAGGAAAACAGGCAGGTCAACATCCGGCTCATGCCCACCAACACCCTGCAAGAAGTGGAAGTAACGGACAACCTGCCCGGCCTGCAGGAACAGACGCAGATGAGCAAGGTGAACGTAGCGCTCTCGCAGGTGAAGACCATGCCCCGGATGCTCGGGGAAGCGGACGTGCTGCGCAGCATACAGGCCATGCCCGGTATCGCCGGCGGCATGGAAGGCTCCAGCGGCATTCATGTAAGAGGCGGCAGCCCGGACCAGAACCTGATCCTGCTGGATGGTACGCCCGTTTACAATTCCTCCCATCTCTTCGGCATCTTTTCCGTTTTCAATCCCGATATGATCAAGAATGTAGACCTCTACAAAGGCGCATTCCCCGCCCGTTACGGCGGCCGCCTTTCTTCAGTGGTGGATATTTCGATGAAGGACGGGAACATGCACAGCTATCACGGCGAAGTGTCCCTCGGCCTGCTCGCGTCCCGCGCCATGATCGAAGGGCCGATCATCAAAGGCAAAACCTCCTTCATCATCACCGCGCGCAGAACCTACGTGGACCTGCTGATGGAAGACTTCGCCCGCAACCGCCTGAACCTCGGCGAGGAAGGCCGCTTCTACGCTTATTTCTACGATGCCAACATCAAGATCAATCACATCTTTTCGCCCCGCGACCGCATTTTTCTCAGCGCCTATGGCGGGGAAGACAAAGCCAATATCGGCCGCAACATGCAGTTCGATTCCCTCAACAACGAGCCCAAACGTTATAAGGAGCTGATGGATTTCTCGCTCGGATGGGGCAACCAGGCATACGCGCTGCGCTGGAACCATATTTTCTCACCCCGTCTTTTTTCCAACGTCACGCTCAATTATTCGCAGTTCCTTTTTGATACGCGCTACAGCTATGATTACCAGGCACTGGACATCCAGGAAACGGACTACATGGCGGGCAAATATTATTCGATGGTGGAGAATACAGGCGCGAAAATGGATTTTGATTACCGCCCCAATCCCACGCATGCCATGCGTTTCGGCGCACAGCTCACCTTTCACGGCTTCCGCCCCGGCATCGCCAGCTTCAATAATTCCACGGATGGCCGGCAATTGACAGATACCGCCTACAACGACCGGCGGAACAGGGGCACCGAATTGTCCCTTTACATGGAAGACGACTGGCAGATCGGGGATTCGGTGTATATGAACCTCGGCGTGCATTCGTCCGCTTTTCTCGTGCCGGGGAACAAATACATTTCCGTACAGCCCCGCCTCGGGTTCCGGTACCTGCTGCCGCGGAAATGGGCGCTGAAGATGTCGTACACCCATATGACGCAATACATTCACCTGCTTTCCAATAACGCCACTTTTCTGCCGACGGACCTCTGGGTGGCGGCGACGGACAAAGTGCGGCCGATGCACTCAAAGCAGGTAGCCATTGGGTTGGCAAAGACCTATAAAAAGTTTGAAGTGTCGGTGGAAGGCTATTACAAATCCATGCGCAATGTGATCGAATATGTGGAAGGCAGCAACTTCCAGGCGGCGGACAGCCGCTGGGATGAAAATGTGATCGTGGGCCGTGGATGGAGCTATGGCGCGGAACTGTTACTGCAAAAGAAAGTGGGGACTTTTAAAGGGTGGATAGGATACACGCTCGCCCGTTCGGAACGGGCGTTTCCTAACGTAAACCAGGGAAGGGTATTTCCGTATAAATACGACCGGCGGCATGATGTGGAAGTGGTATTATCGCAGCAGCTGGGAAAGAAATGGCAGCTGTCCGCCAACTGGCAGTTCGCTACCGGCCTCCCGCTGACCCTTCCGGTCGGCAGTTATGAGCAGGTGACGGAGCCGACGCCGCATTATCCGCCGCCAACGGAAACGCCCGGCGAAGTAGATGTAGTGGGCGACCGGAATTTCCTGCGCATGCAGAACACGCACCGGCTGGACATCAGCGCCACGCACACGAAAGTGCGGAAGAACACGGCTTACATCCTGACGTTCGGTTTCATGAACGTCTACAACAAGCTGAATCCGTTCTTCTACTATTACAGCCGCAATGAACAAACACGCGAACGGCAGCTGACCATGCTAAGCATCCTGCCTGTTCTGCCAAGCATTTCATACACGATTAAATTCTAGCGATATGAGCGGAAGATGGGCTTTACTGATCTGTTTTTGTTGGATGGCCTGCGAGAAGGCGGCAGACATTCCGGTACCTTATGACGGCGACAGGATCGTGGTGAATACGCTCATGCAGCCGGACAGCCTGCTGTACCTGCGTGTCACCCGCTCGCAACCGCCCGGCGGCAGCAGTTTTCCGGAGATACCTGGTGCGAAGGTCACGCTCAAAGCGGGCAGTACGGAAGTGCCGGTGGAATGGCAGGTGATCGGTGGAAAAGGATATTTCGTATCCGGCGTGCCGGTGCGTTACGGCTTCCGGTATACCCTCGAAGTGAGCGCCGCCGGGCTGGATACCGTGTTTGCAACAGACACCCTGCCCCGTGCGCCCCTGCTGTCAGCGCCCTTTGCACAGGCCGGCGGCAGCCGCGTGCGGTTCAATATGCGCGACCTCCCCGGCGGCGATTACTACCGTTTCCGTTTGTTCCAGGCCAACAGGGATTACGTCCCCCAAAAGCGCGCGCTCTTCCGCTTCGATCCGTCTTACAACAACAGCTTTACAGACCTCGTATCCGATACCTTCCTGGAATATACCCTGATCGATGACGGACGTTTTGAAGGAAAGGAGATCACCGTGGTGATGCAAACGCAGGAAGTGAACAAAGCCGGCGGATACCTGCTGCTGGAAGTGACCGGCCTCACCCGCGCCGCCTGGCAATACCTGAAAACACTGGAACAGCAGGTCAGCAACGGAGGCAACCCGCTGGTGGACCCCACAGCGGTATACAGCAATGTGCACCAGGGCTACGGCATCATGGCCGGTGTGAACAGCGCATACCTTAGGGTTGAGATAAAATAGGCCCAAATTCCTTAAATTTGGTCAACACCAAATGATTGAACCATGCAGGACGCATATATAGTGGCAGGATACAGGACCGCGGTGACAAAATCCAAACGCGGAGGCTTTCGATTTTACAGACCGGATGACCTGGCGGTAGACGTGATCACCGGCTTGCTGAAAAGCATTCCGCAGCTGGAACCACACCGCGTGGATGACCTCATTGTAGGCAATGCCGTGCCCGAAGCGGAGCAGGGCTTGCAGATCGGAAGGATGATCTCCGTGCGCGCGCTTGGCGAAGGTGTGCCGGGCGTGACCGTGAACAGGTATTGCGCTTCCGGCCTCGAAACCATCGCCATCGCTACGGCCAAGATACAAACGGGACAAGCGGAATGCATCATCGCCGGCGGCACCGAAAGCATGAGCCTGGTGCCCGTAGCCGGCTGGAAGACCGTGCCCAACTACACGGTCACCAGCGTTACGCCGGACTACTACCTGAGCATGGGCCATACCGCCGAAGCCGTTGCAAAAGAGTTTAACGTAAGCCGTGAGGAGCAGGACGCCTTTGCGCTGCGCTCCCATCAACGCGCCATCAACGCTATAAAGAACGGATATTTCAAACCAGGCATTCTGCCGATAGAAGTACCGGAAGTATATCTCGACGCAAAAGGCAAAAAAGCCTCCCGCACCTTTACGGTAGATACAGATGAAGGGCCGCGCCCGGATACTTCGCCCGAAGCGCTGGCGAAGCTGAAACCCGTATTTGCGGCCGGCGGCTCCGTAACGGCGGGCAATTCCTCGCAGACCAGTGACGGCGCCGCTTTTGTAGTAGTGATGAGTGAAAGGATGATGAAAGAGTTGAACCTTCAACCCATCGGGCGCCTCGTGTCCTGCGTATCCGCAGGCGTGCATCCGCGCATCATGGGCATCGGCCCCGTAGCCGCTGTGCCAAAGGCGTTGAAGACCGCCGGTAAATCGATAAAGGATATCGATCTGATAGAACTGAACGAAGCATTTGCTTCCCAGTCCGTTGCCGTGATCCGCGAGCTGGGTCTCGATCCGGACATCGTGAATATCAACGGCGGCGCTATTGCGCTCGGGCATCCCCTCGGCTGCACCGGTGCAAAGCTCACCATCCAGTTGCTCAACGACATGCAGCGCCTGAAGAAAAAATATGGCATCGTGACCGCCTGCGTGGGCGGTGGACAAGGCATTGCGGGAGTGATTGAAAACCTTGCCTGACAGGTCAAATTTCTGATAGATCAGCTCATCATGAAGGCGTCTCAACAGAGGCGCCTTTTTCATTGCATAAAAGTAACAAATTGTTAATCCTGGGATAACATGCGGTTTTTTTCTTTGCTGCCGGAACGCATGAACTGTTTCTACGACGGGGGATGATCTATTAAACACCAGATATTATGCAGCAGACAGATGAGCCGGTTTCTTTGTGGCAGAAAATAAGAAAAGGAGATAAGGAAGCATTGTTTGTACTGTATGACGATATGTATTTTCACCTCGTGCGTTATGGCCTGTCCGTATATGCGGACAGCGACCTGGTAAAGGATTGCATCGGACAACTGTTTTTAAAGATATGGGACAGGCATGCTTCCCTGAACGATGTGGAGAACGTACGGTCTTACCTGTTCACTTTCCTGAGAAGAACGATCGTTGACCACCTGAATGCAAAAGGCCGTACCGCTTCCGTAATGCTCGACATACATGCGGAAGAAGGCACGGAAGCTTCTTATGAAGAAATCATTATTGCAAGGGAAAGAGATGAAGAAATGAACAGGGACCTGAGAAATGCATTGAATGCTTTATCTCCCAAACAGATAGAGCTGATACGCATGAAATTCTTCGAGAACCTTTCCTATAAAGAGATCGCCCATCTCAATTCGCAAAGCGTTAAAACATCCTACAATACCATCTACGACGCTATTAAAGTGCTTCGCCTGAAGCTCAAAATGTAGATTTTAAAAAAAAAAACTTTTTATTTCTTTAGGAAAACGGCCCGCTTTTACTGTCAATAGGAAACAAGCCGAAAAGTAAAACATGGATTTTCAACCGCCCGGGCCTGAAGACTTTCTTTGCGATGAATCTTTCCTGCGTTTCTGCGGGGGCGAATATGCTGATACATTATTCTGGAATAACTGGGTAAAAGAAAACCCGGAGTATGCCGGTGTGGTAGATAAAGCCCTGCGTTTGTACGACATGCTGAACGCGGGTCAGGGTAACAGTAAAGAACAACTGGCGGCGATGAAGGACGCCATTGGCCGGAGAGAAAAATTTCAGCGCATGCTCTCTCATGACGGGAAGGCAAAGGTGGTGCGGATAAAAAGGCCATGGATGCGGTATGCGGCTGCCGCAGCGGTCGTATTACTGGTTGCCGGCGGATCAATGACCTACCTGTGGAAAAAAAGGGCTGCAACCGGTTTGCTGGCCTATGAATACTATACGGTTGCCAAAAGCCGCAAGACCATTGTGCTGCCGGACAGTAGCGTGATCATGCTGAATGAGAACAGCCATCTTTCCATCAGTAAGGATTTCGATAGCGAACATCGCGAGGTGACCATCACCGGGGAGGCATTTTTTGATGTCAAACACGATCAGGAACATCCTTTCATTGTGCACACCAGTGAATACAGGATTCGCGTGCTGGGTACATCCTTCAATGTAAAGTCCTACCCCGGAAGCCATGGTACGGAAACGGGCCTGATCTCCGGTAAAGTAGAGATTGTGCCCAATGGCGATGATGCAAAAGACAGAATAATACTGCGGCCGAACGAAAAATTTGTGCTGGAACGCGAACGCCAGCCATCCATCAGCAACACGCACAGCGCAACGGTAGCGGTATCAAAAGGAATAGTCGCAAAAATAAAGCTGGACACCCTTACGCGGCACGCCCCTGAAACGGCCTGGGCACGGCGGAAAATGGAGATCAGCGATGAAACGTTTGAACAGATAGCCTTGAAGCTGCAGGACTGGTACGGCATCAGGGTGATCTTTGCCAGCGAAGAGGTGAAGCAATACCGGTATACCGCTACTTTCAACGACGAAACAATATTCAAGGCACTACAGTACCTGAAACAATCCTATCCATTCAATTACCGGATAGAACAGGATGCAATTGTAATCTCTCGGAGCTAATCATTTATTAAAGCATAAAATCTATGAAGGGGTATTTACCGCTTCCTGGGCGCAGCATGCGCACAGGTATGAGTATCTTTTTGTCCTTACTGGTCTTCCTGCTGCTGGGCCTCCACGGCTATGCACAGAACAGGCAGGCGCAAACCACCATTACGCTGGATGCGGACAATGAATCTGTATCTTCCGTGCTGCACAGGGTGCAGCAGCAGGGCTATTACCGCTTTGTGTACAACAACGGCCTGCTGGACGATAAACGTCTTATTTCCCTGCACCTGAAAAACGGCACACTCAAACAATTGATGGACGTAGTGCTGCGGGACAGTGAGCTGACCTTTGAATTGAAGGAGAACGGCATTGTGGTATTGAAGCCCTCCGCTGTTTCCAAAACCACCAATGAAGGCAAACGCAAGATCAGCGGCCTGGTGCGGGACAGTAGCGGCATACCGCTGCCGGGTGTGACCGTGGCGCTGAAAAACAAATCCGGCGTAGGCACTACCACAGACCTGAACGGCGGCTTTTTCCTGGAGCTGCCGGCCACAACGGAGGCCGTACTGGTATTTACCATGATGGGGTTTAACACCCGCGAGATCACGCTCACAGATCAGACCTCGCTGAACGTACGGTTGTCCGTAGCGCCGCGTGCGCTGGGCGAGGCGGTGGTAGTGGCTTTCGGTAAACAAAAGAAAACGGATGTGGTAGGTTCCGTTACTTCCATCGATCCGAAAGACCTGAAAGTCCCGTCCAGCAACCTTACCACCGCGCTGGCCGGCCGCGTGGCCGGGCTTATTGCTTATCAGCGGTCCGGTGAGCCGGGGGCGGACAACGCAAGCTTCTTCATCCGTGGCGTCACCACTTTCGGTTACAAAAGAGATCCGCTCATCCTCATCGATGGAGTGGAAGTAACGACTACCGATCTGGCTAACCTGCGTGTAGACGACATCGCCAATTTTTCTATCCTGAAAGATGCTACCGCTACCGCATTGTACGGTGCACGCGGTGCGAACGGCGTTATCCTCATTGCTACCAAACAGGGTAAAGAAGGCCGCCCGGAATATTTTATAAGGCTGGAAAACACCATGTCATCTCCCACTAAAAACGTAGAGCTGGCAGACCCCGTAACCTATATGAAACTTGCCAACGAAGCCGTGCTCACACGTGATCCGCTGGGCCGTCCGCTATACAGCCAGGAGAAAATAGACAGCACGGGCGTTAGTAAGAATCATTACCTGTACCCGGCTACCGACTGGCGTAAAATGCTGTTCAAGGACCATACCATGAACCAGCGTGCAGACGTGAACGTGAGCGGCGGCGCTTCTGTTGCGCGTTATTATGTATCAGGCGGCTTCTCGCAGGATAATGGCGTGCTGAACGTGCCCGTTGTCAGCAATTTCAACAACAACATCAACCTGAAAACATATTCCATCCGCTCCAACGTGGATGTAAATCTCACAAAGACCACGCTGCTCATTACCCGCTTGTCCGGTACGTTCCAGGACTATAACGGGCCGATCAATGGCGGCGCCGCTGTGTATAACGATGTCATGCACGCCAATCCCGTATTGTTCCCGGCTTATTATGAGCCGGATGCGGCGTTTGCCATGACAAAACACATCCTGTTCGGTAACTCCCCCGATGGCCTTGTTACCAATCCTTATGCGAACATGGTAAGAGGGTATAAAGATTATAATACTTCGAAGATCAATGCGCAGGCGGAAATACGCCAGCAGCTTGATTTTATTACCCCGGGCCTGTCTGTCAACGTAATGGCCAATACCAGCCGTTATGCTTACTACGCCATCAGCCGTGCTTATAAGCCGTTCTACTACAACATTTCAGGGTATAACCGCCGCACAGGTGAATATATACTGAACGAAATAAATCCCAATGATGGCACCGAGTACCTGGACTTCCCCACGAATGGCGGCGACAGAACGGTGACCACTTCTGTTTATTTCCAGGCGATCATGAACTACGCGAAAGTTTTCGGCAGGCATGGTGTAAGCGGCAGCCTTGTATACCAGGCGCAAAATGCGGTGTCCGGTGATCTGTCATCATTGCAGGCTTCACTGCCGGCCAGGAACCTGGGTATTTCCGGCAGAGGCACCTATAGCTATGACCAACGCTATTTTGCAGAGATCAACTTCGGTTACAATGGTTCCGAGCGCTTCGACAAAAATCACCGCTTCGGTTTCTTCCCTTCTGCAGGTATTGCCTGGAACGTGTCTAATGAAGATTTCTGGCGCAAAAAGCTGATCAGCACCATCAGCAACCTGAAGCTGAGAGCCACTTACGGCCTGGTGGGCAATGATGCGATCGGTGATGCGGATACCAGGTACTTTTATTTGTCCCAGGTACTGATGAACGATCCTTCAAAAGCTGCGCAATTCGGTAATATACCGGGAGGCATCATCAGAAAGAACGGCATCAGCGTGCAACGTTATGCCAACCCGAACATTCAGTGGGAGGTGGCGTACCAGACCAATCTTGGACTTGATATGAGCCTCTGGAACAAGATGAATGTAACGATGGATTTTTACAAGACCTATCGTTCCAACATCCTGCAGGAAAGGGCCTACATCCCCTCTACCGCAGGTTTCGCCTCAACGCCTTACGCCAACATCGGCGCAGCCACTTCCAAAGGCATAGACGGCTCTATCGATTACAACCAGCGGCTGGGCAAGGACTGGTGGATACAGGGCCGTGCCAACTTTACGCTGGCCATGAGCGAATACAGGAAAATAGAAGAGCCCGCCTATGAAGACGCCCCCTGGCTGTCTAAAGTCGGCTATTCATTGTCCCAGCGTTGGGGATATATAGCGGAGAGGTTGTTCATCGATGATAAAGATGTGATGAACGCTCCCTCACAGATCGCCTTCGGGGAATATGGCGCCGGCGATATCAAATACCGGGATATGAACGGCGATGGCAACATCACTACGCTGGACAGAGTGCCTATCGGCTATCCTACAGATCCGGAGATCGTATATGGCTTCGGTTTGTCCGCCGGCTACCGGTCTTTCGACATTTCCTGTTTCTTCCAGGGCGCCGGTAATTCTTCCTTCATCCTGAACTCCACCACCACAGCGCCCTTTGCGGATAACAACGCATTGCTGAAAGCCTATGCGGATGATCACTGGTCGGAAGACAACCGGAACATCTACGCACTCTGGCCGCGCCTCAGTCCGGATGTGAGCCAGAACAACGCACAGCCCAGCACCTGGTGGATACGGAACGGTAAATTCCTGCGCCTGAAACAGCTGGAGATCGGTTACTCCCTGCCCAAAACCACCCTCAGCCGCCTCAAATTAAAGAGCTTCCGCATCTATGCAAACGGCAGCAATCTTTTCTCCCTGACCACTTTCAAACTCTGGGACATTGAAATGGCCGGCAACGGACTGGGATATCCTGTGCAAAGGGTGATCAACATGGGCTTGCAGGCAAACTTTTAAAATCAGACTTATTTAAAACATTTATATGCGCTTAAAAAGATCAGTGGTAGCCGGATTATTGTTCTGCCTGGCTTTCAGCTCCTGCAGGAAATACCTCGATGTTGTGCCGGACGGTGTAGCCACATTCGATTATGTGTTCAGGCAAAGATCAACGGCGGAACAGTATTTATACACCTGCTATTCCTACATGCCCAAACACGGAGATATTTCCGCCAACCCGGCTTTCATGGCGGCCGGAGAACTGTGGTTCCAGTATCCTTACAACCTGCCGGGCTTTACCGTGAACCTCAGCTCCTGGGAGATCGCCAGAGGTACACAGAGCGTCGCGGCCCCGCTGGTAAGCTACTGGCGAGGCACCAATGGCGCCAGCAACCTGTTCAGGGCTATCAGGGATTGCAACATCCTCATAGAGAATGTGAACCAGGTGCCTAATATGGAACAGTATGAAAAAGATCAATGGGTTGCCGAAGCTACCTTCCTTAAAGCCTATTACCACTGGTGGCTGCTCCGCATGTACGGGCCGATCCCTGTTGTGGACAAGAACCTTCCCGTTAACGTTTCTCCGGAAGATGTACAGGTGCCCCGCCAGCCGGTAGACTCCTGCTTCAACTACGTAGTGGCAACGCTGAACAACGCCATCGTCAACCTGCCCGAACGTATCAACAACATGGCAAGCGAGGCCGGCAGAATTACCAAAGCCATTGCCATGGCGGTAAAAGCCGAAGTGCTGATCACTGCCGCCAGTCCGCTGTTCAACGGTAATACCACCTACGCCAACTTCAAAAGTAAAACCGGCGAAATTTATTTCAACCAGTCGTACGATCCGGAGAAATGGGTAAAAGCGAAAGATGCGATAAAGGAAGCCATCGATATCTGCATCGCACAGGGATACCGCCTCAACCGCTTCAATCCTTCCGTATCCGCCAACCTGCCGGCAGACCTGCAAATAGTGATGGACATCAGAACAAGCCTTACCGATAACTTCAATGCCGAAGCGGTATGGTCCAACACCAACAGCCAGGCCGCCCTGATCCAGGAAATGGCGCAGCCAAGGGCTACCGCCGCCCAGGCGAACAACACTTCTTTCTGGTGCCTTTCTTCCGTTCCCATGAGCATCGTGAACCAGTTCTATACGAAGAACGGCGTGCCGGTTACGGAAGACAGAACGCTGGATTTTGTAACGCGCGGCAACCAGACGCGCAAAGCCGTCGCCACCGAGAAGAACCTCATCTTTCAGGGATATACTACAGCGGCGATCAATTTCGACCGTGAGCCGCGTTTTTATGCTAACCTGGGTTTTGACGGTTCCGTACTTTATGGGAACGGCAATACTACCGTAGGCTCATTGAACCACCTGGAAGCCAGACAGGGCCAGTATTCCGGCTTCTCGGGCCAGGTGACCCGCTTCAATGTTACCGGTTACTTCCCCGTGAAAGTGGTGAACTACCTGAACGTATTCGGGCCAAACAATACCACTTACATCATTTCCCAATATGCCTGGCCGGTAATGCGCATGGCCAACCTCTACCTGATGTACGCGGAAGCATTGAACGAAGTGAGCGGCCCGGGCGCTGAAACAGAACGCTGGATAGATTCTGTGCGCCTGAGAGCAGGTATTCCCACGGTAAGAGAAGCATGGACGAACTTCTCTACCAATCCCGCGCAGATAGATTCCAAAGAAGGCATGCGCCAGATCATTCACCGCGAACGCCTCATCGAACTGGCATTTGAAGGCCAGCGCTTCTGGGACCAGCGAAGATGGAAAGAAGCGGAGAAAGCATGGCAGGGCCCCGTTCAGGGCTGGACCATCGGTCAGCAGGACGTTGTGGGCTACTACCAGTTCTCTACGCTCTTTAACCGGACGTTCCGTCAGCGGGATTACTTCTGGCCCATTGCAGAGGATGACCTGATCGAAAACAAAAATCTTGTACAAAATCCCGGATGGTAATCACCCTTAAATTGCTATACTATGTTACATAAATCAACACTGCTTCTGGCCGCCATCGCCGTAGGTCTGTTTATGGCAGGATGCAAGGAAGAACGTGTAGGGCCTTTGCCGGCATCAGATGCCCTTCCCGCAAAGATCACCGATCTGAAAGTAGTGAATACGCCCGGCGGCGCAAAGATCGCTTATGTAGTGCCTGCCGATCCAAACCTGCTGTATGTGCAGGCGGAATGGGAATATAAGGGCATCCGGCGTAATACTAAATCATCTTACTATGGCGATACGCTGGTGCTGCAGGGCTTTGGTGATACCAATGAGTACAAGGTGAGCGTGTACGCGGTGAACAGGGTAGAGAAACGGTCCGAGCCTGTGGACGTAACCGTGAAACCGCTGACTCCTCCTGTACACGAGGTGTACGCCAGCCTGAAAGTGAAGCCGGACTTCGGCGGCGTGAATGTTGAATTTGTGAACGAAACACGGGGCGACCTGGTGATCACCGTACTCGCGGAAGATGCTGAAGGTAAAATGACGCCGGTAGATGCTTTCTACACCGGCCTGCCCAAAGGCGACTTCACCACCCGTGGCCTCGATCCCGAACCTACTTTATTCGGTGTGTTTGTAAAAGACAGATGGGGAAATATATCCGATACCCTGCTGACGGAAGAAACGCCTTTCTTCGAAAAAGAACTGGATAAAAAGCAGTTCCGGGAACTGAATCCCTACCCGGGCGATGTGAACGGTAACATCTACTCCGCTGCTTATCCCATGAAGAATCTGTGGGACGGTAAAGGCAACACCATCTTTGTAACCGCACAGGCGTACGGTGTGCCCGTCAGCTTTTCCGTTGACCTCGGTGTAAAAGCCAAGCTGAGCCGCATGAAGTACTTCCAGCGCCAGAGCACCGCATTCTACTTCAACTCCGGTACGCCACTGGAGTGGGACGTATACGGTTCCAACAGTCCTGCTCCGGATGGCAACTATGACAGCTGGACGCTGCTGATGCACTGCACTTCCCACAAACCTTCCGGTCTGCCGCTGGGCCAGGCTTCCAGCGATGATATCAGTTATGCGCTCGCCGGCGAAGATTTCAACTTCCCGCTGAGCGCGGAAGGATACCGCTACCTGCGCTTCAATGTGACCAAAACATATGGTAACGCCACCAATATTACGTTCGCCGAGCTGACCTTCTGGGGAGCTTTCTAATTCAACTATTTATGAAACGATTGATATACCTGGGAGCCATCATTGCACTGGCTTCCTGCAGTAAACAGGACAGATCCTATTACGATTTCATCAAAAATGGTGCGATCGTATACACCGGCAAAGCAGATTCCTTGAAAGCTTTTAGCGGAAAGGAAAGAGTGATGCTTAACTGGATACTGACCAGCGACCAGAACATCACGGGGTGTAAGATATTCTGGAATTTCGGAGCGGACTCTTTGGTGATGGCGGTGAAGAAAAGCCCCCAACCGGATACCATCCAGGTATCTGTCGATAACCTGCCTGAAGGTTCCTACAACTTTGAAGTGTTCACTTTCGATAAAGAAGGACATACTTCCATAGGAACTGAAGCCATCGGCAATAGCTATGGCGCGAATTTCCAGTCCACATTGTCTAACAGGCCCATCCGCACTTCCACAAAAGTGACGGCTACCAATAGCATCAACATCACCTGGGTAGGCATGGATGATAAATGCCTGGGCACCGAATGGCGCTACACGGGTGAAGACCAGCAACCGAAACGTTATTTCTCCGTGCAGGGCGATACCACGCTGATCTCTTCCTGCGACCTGGACAAGCCTATAACATACCGTACGCTGTTCATCCCGGAGAAACAGGCCGTGGATACTTTTTATACCGACTTTAAAGCATTATAACACATCAGATCATGAAACGAATTTTTTACGCACTGAGCCTGCTGGCCATGAGCCCCGCAGCGGTACTGGCGCAGAAAGCCGCTACCGGTTATGTTTATAACGACGACAATGGCAACGGCAAAAAAGAAGCAAAAGAAAAAGGCGTTGCCAACGTAGCCGTGAGCAACGGAAAGGAAGTTGTACTAACCGATGCGAAAGGCAAATACACGCTGCCGGTAGGAGATGACAACATCATTTTTGTGATCAAGCCCGCAGGCTACAAAGTGCCTTTGAACGCGAAGAATCAGCCGCAATATTACTATATCCATAAACCTGCCGGATCACCTGCTGAATATGAATACAAAGGCGTGGCGCCTACCGGCCCGCTGCCTGCTTCTGTTGACTTTGCCGTGATGAAGTACAACGAACCCGATAATTACCGCGCGCTGGTACTCGGCGACCCGCAGATGCTGGAGCCGCAGGATGTGGGGTTTTTCGACAAAGGGATCATGTCTGAACTGGTAGATGTAAAGAACGTAGCGTTCGGCCTCACGCTGGGCGACCTGGTGGGCAAGGTGCTCACCATGCACAAAGATTACATCGACGTAGTGGCTAAAGCCAATGTGCCCTGGTACAATGTGATCGGCAACCACGATACCAACCATGAAGCAACGTCCATCGAGAAAAATGACGAGAGCTTTGAAGCCAGCTTCGGCCCGTCTACCTACTCCTACAACTACGGTCAGGCACACTACATTGTACTGAACAACAACCTGTACCCCGATCCGCGCGATGGAAAGGGGCTCTGGGGCGGCTTTCTGCCGGATCAGCTCACTTTCGTGGAGAACGATCTGAAATATGTGGATACGGGCAAACTGGTAGTGCTGGCCTTTCACATCCCCTTGTACCAGGCGGAAGGCGCTTTCCGCACAGAAGACCGCGTACGTTTATTCTCTCTTTTAGCTAAATACCCGCATGTGCTCGCACTGTCCGCGCACACCCACAATCAGTGGCAGAAGTTTTACGACAAAGAGTGGGGATGGACAGGTGCGAAACCTTTTCATGAATTTAACGTAGGCGCTACCTGCGGGAACTGGTATTCCGGCAGGATGAACGAACAGGGTGTGCTGGAATCTGTCATGAGCGATGGTACGCCACGCGGATATGCTTACCTGAACATCACCGGTAACACTTACACGGCAGATTACAAGGTAGCCAACAAGCCTGCGGATTACCAGATCGGCCTGTGGCACCGTAAAGTGATGTCTACCATCTGGTGGGATGGCCGTGGCTTTGTGTACGCCAATTTTTACATGGGTTACAAAGGCAGCAAAGTGCAGTACCGGATAGACAATGGTAAATGGAAACCGATGAGATACACGTTGGAGCCCGATCCGGCATTTGTAGCCGAATTGTATAAATGGGATGATACGGAAGAAATGTTCCGCGGCCGCCGCCCTACGGAACCTGCCAACTGTACGCACTTATGGAAGGCAAAGTTGCCGGAGAACATCGGCATTGGCACCCACCAGATAGAAGTACAGGCTACAGATCCGTTCGGAAGAACATTCACGCAGAAAAGCTCCTACCGGATAGAAGAAGCGAAGTTCTGACAGTTGCCGGCAAAAAGCAAAGAAAGGCGTCTCAAAAACAGAGGCGCCTTTTTCATGACATAACCCCTTATACCTCCCCGGCTAACGATATTTCATATAAAATAATATGAATGAATTAAACTTTTTGTTAATTTGCTTCCGGAAAACCGGCTATTGCCTGACTTATGCCCTGTAAACGCTATCGCTATGTTTGATATCAACCAGGTAAGAGCTTAAAAAAACTTTAAAGTCATAACCGTATCACAGATGGATCGTAGAGACTTCTTAACACTAGCCCCTTCCCGTAAAAAGACGGTGAAAGTGACCTATGGCCGTACCGATACAGGCATCAGCGCCTATACGGGCGACTGGGGTAAAGCACAGGTCGTGCATTTGCTCAAGCGCGCCATGTTCGGTGCGAAGCCGGCGGATATCAAACATTTTGAAGCCATGACGATGGACGCCGCGGTGGATGCCTTGCTGCAACCCAATGCAGTGGTGCCCGCGCCTCCCGTGAACAATTATAACGTAGGCGGCTATATGGACCCTACCGGCGTAGCCGC
This sequence comes from Chitinophaga cymbidii, assembly GCF_007992715.1. Classification (GTDB taxonomy): domain Bacteria; phylum Bacteroidota; class Bacteroidia; order Chitinophagales; family Chitinophagaceae; genus Chitinophaga; species Chitinophaga cymbidii. The sequence goes on along the minus strand of NZ_BKAU01000001.1, from coordinate 830,950 downwards.
CGGAGCGCCCTGGGTGCTCGCGCCGGAAGGCGATGAAGAGCTGAACGACAAACGCCGCGCTTCCTACAAAGCCTGGTGGACCGGACTGATGATCAACCAGGAACGGACTATGCACGAAAAGCTGGTGCTCTTCTGGCACAACCACTTCGCTACCGAAACGCAGACCATCAAGGATGCGCGTTTTATGTACAAGCATAACGCCATGCTGCGCGAACACGCCTACGGCAATTTCAAGGCGCTGGCGAAAGCCGTAACGCTCGACCCCGCCATGCTGGTGTATCTCAACGGTTATCTCAATGAAAAGTCCGCCGCGGACGAAAACTATTCCCGCGAGCTGATGGAGCTGTTCACCTGCGGCAAAGGGCCTGATTCCCAATACACGGAAGAAGATGTGCGCGCGGGCGCAAGGGTGCTGACAGGTTACCGCATCGATAAGGTCAACATCAGCTCTTACTTCGATCCCACGATGCACGACATCGAGAACAAGCAATTTTCCAGCTGGTTCTCCAACAAAGTGATCACGGGAAAGACCGGCACAATGGGCACTACGGAGCTGGACGACATGCTCGGCATCATCTTCCTGCAGGAAGAAGTGGCGAAATTCATCTGCCGTAAATTTTACCAGTTCTTCATCTACTATGAAATAGACGCCGCCGCCGAAGCCAATGTGATCACGCCGCTGGCGGAAATTTTCAGAAGCAATAACTACGAGATCAAACCTTTGCTGGAAGCCCTGTTCAAAAGCGAGCACTTCTACGATCCGCTGAACATGTCCTGCCTGATCAAAAGTCCGGTTGACTTCACCGTGGGCCTTTGCCGTGAGTTTGGCGTACCGATGGCGCAGGCGGTGGACTATCCCGCCGCATACGGCCAGTGGAGCGCGCTGCAGGCAGCCGCCAGCACACAGCAACAGAACATCGGCGATCCTCCCGGCGTTTCCGGATGGGACGCTTACTATCTCGCGCCGCAGTTCCATGAGCTGTGGATCAATACGGACACGCTGCCCAAACGCAACATGCTGGTAGACCAGATGATCACCACCGGCTACACCCGCAACGGGCAAACGCTGCTCATCGATCCGATCCTGTTCGCCGATCAGCTGCCCGCGCCCCAGGACCCCGTGGCGCTCGTGAGCGATTCGCTGGACATACTCTACCGGATGGATGTTTCAGATACTACAAAGACTTTCCTGAAAGACAAGATATTGCTGCAGGGGCAGGAGCAGGATTATTACTGGACCAATGCCTGGAACGCCTACAAGGCGGATACGTCGAACATGATGAACAGGAACATTGTGCTGACGCATCTGCGGGAAATGTACAAATACATCATGAACCTCTCTGAATATCATTTAGCCTGATCATATTGAAAACCTATTTATGAAACGTAGAGATTTCCTCAAATATACTGCTCCGGCCGCCATCCTGCCGTCTTTCATCAACGGCTTCTCGGTGAAGGCATTCGGTGCGTCCCCGCTGCTCGCCGCATTGGAAGGCGCGGCGACGGACAATGATCATGTGCTGGTGATGATCCAGTTGAACGGTGGCAATGACGGCCTGAACATGGTCATTCCGCTGGACCAGTACGCTAACTACCAGGCCGCCCGCAGCAATATCGCCATTCCGGAAGGACGGGTGCTGCGTCTCGCGGGTCAGACAAAGACCGGCCTGCATCCTTCTATGACCGGCATCCAGCAGATGTACGACGAAGGCCATGTGACCGTCCTGCACAGCGTCGGTTATCCTTCTCCCAACTATTCGCATTTCCGCGCCACGGATATCTGGCTCACCGGCTCCGACGCCAACCAGGTGCTGCCTACGGGCTGGGGCGGGCGTTACCTGAATTACGAATATCCCAACTACCCGGTCAATTATCCGAATGCGGACATGCCCGATCCGCTCGCCATCCAGATCGGCTCCATCGTTTCACCGGCTTTCCAGGGCCCCGCAACCAACATGGGTATGGCCGTGACCAGCGCCACGGATTTTTACAACCTGCTCAACGGCGTGGAAGATCCCGTGCCCAACACCCGCGCGGGCAAGGAGCTGAAATACATCCGCCTCATCCAGCAACAGACCAATAAATTCGCGGACGCCATCAAAGTAGCCGCAGCGCGCGTGACCAACCAGGGACCTTATCCCGCGAACAACAGTCTTGCCGAACAGCTGAAGATCGTAGCACGCCTGGTGGCAGGTGGACTGAAAACACGCCTGTACATGGTGAGCATCGGCGGTTTCGATACGCATGCGAACCAGACCAATAGCGGCGATACCACCACCGGCGATCACGCGAACCTGCTGGGCCGTGTGTCTTCCGCCGTAAAAGCGTTCATGGACGATCTGAAAGGATTGAAGAAATCGCAGCGCGTGGTAGGGATGACCTTCTCCGAATTTGGCCGCCGTATCAAATCCAACGGCAGTATGGGCACGGACCATGGCGCTTCCGCCCCGATGATCGTGTTCGGCGACTATGTGAACCAGCAGGTGCTCGGCGCTACGCCCACCATGCCGGACGCCGCTTCCGTGAATGACAACATTCCCATGCAATACGACTTCCGCTCCGTATATGCCTCACTGTTAGAGCAGTGGTTCTGCGTGCCCTCGGCGGACCTGAACTCCATCCTGCTCAACAATTACCAGAGCCTGCCGCTGGTGAACGGGCTGGCCTGCGGGGTGGTGACCAATGTTCCCGGGGTAGACGAAGGCGTCAACCTCATCACCAACTACCCCAATCCATTCACTACCAAAACGGTGGTATCCTACACCACCCGCGGCGGTCACACCCTGATACAGGTATTCGACACCATGGGCCGCCTCATGCGTACGCTGGCGGACAGCGATCATGCCGCCGGCACTTACACCGTTCCCTTCGACGCGGAAATACTGCCGAACGGGGTGTATTACTGCCGTTTCCAGAACGGCGTTACGCAACAGGTGCGGACGATGCTGAAAGTGCGCTAAAACGCCTTAAAAGCGCCTTAAAAACAGTGCAACTCCGTTGCATTCGCGTATTTTGCGTATCTTTGCCGCTACAACTCTCGCTGGTGAAGAAGCTTTTTCAGAAAATAGGGGCTGTCATCCTGCTGGGCGTGTTCTGTATCTACATTACGCCCAGGGATTACCTGCACCATTTCGTGGGGCATGAGGACACGCAGGATGAAACCTGCCGGACCGCAGCCACCAGCGGGCTCACCCTTTCCACCCAACACCAGCACTGTGAATGGCTGCACTGGGCCGTTGAGGCTTATGTAGATGCACCTGTGACCGGTCTTCCCTCCGCACCGTATGTTTACGAAACGCTGATGCAGGAACTGCCGGCGCACACTTATCAATACCCGCCGTATTACTTTTCCCTCCGCGCTCCCCCGCACGTATCCGTCTGACTTTCTACAGGATACATTTATCTTATTCATTCGCATACATCATGATGATCAGGAAAATTGCGCTGACAGGGGCGTTGCTGCAGCTATTGCTGGTAGCATCCGCCAGTGCACAATGTACCATTCGTTTAAGTGGTACCATTACAGATACAGACACGAAGCAGCCGCTCTCCGGCGCCAGCATTACGGTAAAGGAAACCGGGCTGGCCGTGGAAAGCGATGCGAAAGGCGCTTATTCGCTGGAAGGGCTTTGTCCCGGTGCATATACGGTCCGCATCAGCCACGTGGGCTGCGTGCCCGTAGAGATCGCCTGGCAGGTAAGCGCGGACGAGCGCCGCAATATTGCCCTGCCGCATAGCATCACGCAATTGCAGGAAGTAGCAGTGACGGGGCACGCCGCCAAGGAAGTGACCACCGCGCCCGTGGAAACGCTGAGTGGCCGGGAGCTGGACAAAACGCGCGGCCTCACCCTCGGCGAATCGCTCAAGCGGGTGAACGGCGTTACCACCATGACCACCGGGCCGAATGTTTCCAAACCCGTGATCAACGGCCTCCACAGCAACCGCGTGCTCATCCTCAACAACGGCATCCGCCAGGAAGGCCAGCAGTGGGGCAGTGAGCATGCGCCCGAAGTAGATCCTTTTCTTGCCAATAAGCTGGTGGTGATAAAAGGCGCGGGCTCGCTCCGCTACGGCGGTGATGCCATCGGCGGCGTAGTGCTGGCGGAGCCGAAGCCGCTGCCCGTAGAACCGGGCCTCGGCGGGGAGGTGAACATCGCCGGCTTTTCCAATAACCGCCTCGGCGCGCTGTCCGCCATCCTCGAACAGCAAGTGCCGAAGGTGCCCGGCCTGAGCTGGCGCCTGCAGGGAACGTTGCGCAAGGGCGGCAACACCCGTACGCCGGATTACTGGCTGGACAATACCGGCGTGGAAGAATTCAATTTCTCCGCAGCCGTCGGATGGAAACGGCCCAACTACGGTGTGGAGCTGTTCTACAGCCAGTTCAATACCAGCCTCGGCGTATTTGAAGGCTCGCATATCGGCAACCGCGGCGACCTCGAAGAGGTCATCAAACAGCAAAGACCGTTACCGGAATATACCGAAGGGTTCAGCTACAAGATCGACCGGCCCTACCAGCACATCGAGCACGAGCTGTTCAAGATCAAAAGTTTTCTGAACACCGGCAAAGCCGGCCGGCTCAACCTCGTGCTGGCCCGGCAGTTTAACTACCGCGATGAGCTGGACCGCAGCTCCGCGCTCTCCGTTAACCAGATGAACCTGAACCTCACCACGTACAATGGTGAGCTGGTGTGGGACCATCATACCTGGAAAGGTTTCCGCGGAACGGTGGGCGTTACGGGCATGTACCAGGAGAACAGCTACAAACGCCGTCTTTTCATCCCCAACTATGAAAGCCTGCAATGGGGCGCTTTCTGGACGGAGAAATGGGAAAGCGCGGATAATAAATGGCTGGTGGAAGGCGGCATCCGGTATGATCACAAGGATTATTACAATCTTGGTGACAACCTTGGCGAAGTGCACTATCCGGAGCAGGATTTTTCCAGTTTCTCGGGTTCCATCGGCGCGCAATACCGCATCCTCGATCATTTTCATGTATCCCTGAACGCAGCGCGCGCATGGCGCGCCGCCGCGGTGAATGAGCTGTACGCTTCCGGCCTGCACCATGGCGCGGCGGTGTATGTGGACGGCGATCCGTACCTTGATCCGGAGGTCGCTTCCAAATTCAACGCCTCCCTGCACTACGATATCAGCGACCGCCTGGAAGCAGACGTGAACCTGTATTACAACTACATCCGCAACTTCATCTTCCAGCAGCCGACGGACAGCATCGTGACCACGATCCGCGGCGCTTTCCCTTACACGTACTACCGGCAATCGGACGTAAGCATGAAGGGAATGGATGCACAGTTGCGCTGGCACTTTCTTCCCAAATGGCAGCTCAGCACAAAAGCTTCGATCCTGCGCGCCTGGAACGAATCGGACAACGACTGGCTCATCGCTATGCCGTCTGACCGCTTTGAGCACGAGCTGACATTTTTCCCGGGGAATACAAAACGGCTGAAGGAAAATTATATATCCGTTAGCGTTAGTAATGTACTGAAACAAACGCGCACGCCCGCGAACCTGACGGATAAGTCGGACCCCCGCGGCCAGGATCTCATGGCGCCGCCCGCGGGCTACAACCTGCTGAACCTGGAAGCCGGCTCCACCTTGCAGATCGGCCAACAGCCGCTGTCTGTGATCATCGGCGCCGGTAACCTCCTGAACACACGTTACCGCGATTACATGAATTTCTTCCGCTACTTCGCGGACGAGCCGGGAACCAATGTGTACCTGAAATTGAAGCTGCCGCTGCAATTCGGGAAAACCAAATCTTAAACACTCAACAATCGAACTAACATGACAACTAAATTTTTTGTATTTGCCGCTGGTATGACGCTGTTGTTTGCCGCCTGCAAAAAAGAGAAGAACGAAACGCCTACAGAAAACGCCAATGAGGAGATCACCACGCTGAAGCTCACCTTCACCAACGCCGCCAATGCGGCAGACAAAGTGGTGGCCAACTGGAAAGACATGGACGGCGCCGGCGGTACCAATCCCGTGATCGATCCCGTCAGCCTGAAAGCAAATACCACCTACAACGTTACCACCGAGCTGTTCGACGAACGCAAGAACCCGGCGGACACTGTTACCAACGAGATTGAAGAAGAAGGTGCGGAACATCGCGTCTTCCATCTCTTTTTCACCAATCCCGGTGCTTCTGTAGCGGATTCCCTGACGAACGTAGCAACGGTGACGCCGCAGGATAAGGATGAGAATAACCTGCCGGTGGGTCTGGACATTACGATGGCTACCAAAACCGCATTCACGGGTTTTCTGCGGGTAGTGGTAAGGCATCAACCGGGTAACAAGGACGGTACTTATGCGCCGGGCAGTACGGATGTGTTGACGGAGTTTCCGTTGGAGATAAAGTAGGAGGATAGTTAAGCATATCTGGAAAAGCTGCCATTATGGTAGCTTTTCTGTTTTTTGGGGCATATTGAAATTTGAATAGAAGTAATTACATTTGAACGTATTGTTAGCACCGATATCAGGAACACAATGTACAATCTTTACATAGACGAAAGCTGCCACCTGGAGCATGATGGAATGCCTGTAATGTGCATCGGTTATGTCAAAATAAACGCGGAGCATTATCATGCGATGAAGGAAAGAATCAAACAAATAAAGCTGGATTTCAAAAACCCGACTGAGATCAAGTGGAATAGTGTTTCTTTCTCCCGCATGCCGCTGTATAAAGCATTAATTGACTATTTCTTTGCGGGGGAGATCGACTTCAGGTGTATTCTTGTCAAATACAAGAAAAGACTCCGGCATGATGAATTCAACCAGGGAAGTCACGATAACTTTTATTATAAGCTTATTTATTTTCTGTTACACTCTGCTACAAATCATCCGGATAGCCAATACAAGGTTTATTTGGATATAAAAGACACAAGAGGAAAGGAGAAGCTAAAAAAGATCGAAGAAGTTTTGGCCAACAAATATAAAGGGAATTCTCCTTTTGTTTCTTTCCAGCATATTCATTCCGATGAGAATGTTTTGTTGCAATTGACAGATTTGTTTATCGGCGCAGTTACATTTAAAAACAGGGGACTGCATAGTAAAGAAGGTGCAAACAAAGCAAAGGTGCAACTAGTGGAATATTTGGAAGCTAAATCAGGTTATTCACTAAATGAGGGGACAGAGCCCTGGGAAACCAAGTTTAACATTTTTGATCATCAGCCCAAACAATCCTCATAACCCATGGCATTGGATAATCTGGAAGTATTATTTGATGATCTGGGATTGATGCCTACCGAAGAACAGCTACAGGAGATGCTGGGCTGTTTTATGGATGACTTTGTGCATAGTCCTTTTAAAATTAAAGACTGCAATGTAAAGGTGATTATGGAGCAATCATGGCATAAGAATTTTCGGGGCATGCCAGAAACTTTTGTGCACCTTATTACAAGAGAGAGCAAGTATACAGGAAGGCGTGAATTCGATCATGAAAGGGCAAACAGGATACATTGGGTGAAGCAAATTCTGGTTAATCATACTTCTCCAAAAGTTAAATATTTCGAATATGCCGATGAGAAAGGGGTATTGAAGTACCATTTCTGGTATGAAGAAGGGAGCTTTATAGTAATTTTGAAACCAGTGCAACCTGATTTGCTGGTAGTAACTGCTTTTTGTATCGACGAATTTGAAAAACAGAGATATAGAAAAAGATACAATGCCTTCAGAAGATGATATAAAATAAAAAATGCACTTCGATGAGTGCATTCCACAATTACGGTATTGTGGGCAACCAGTTCCTTTACTCTTTGAGTAATGAGGTACAAAGATACTATCTTTTTTCGGAAAAGGAAAGTTAAAATGCCTTTAAACAAGCGAAAGGGGTGGCCGGAAATCCTGATGTGAACCCGGTTTCCCGGCCAGTACCTACTTAATGATTGTCCACTTCCAATCCCTCCTGATCCCCCACTACCAGCACTTTCAGCGGTTTGCCTTCAACCGGTATGCTGCTGACCAGCTGCAATGTTTCCAGACTATACATCTTCACAACGCCTGCTGCAGGTTCTGTGATGTACACACATTTTTTAGATACCCCGAAGTAAGGCTTTTCATCCGCGGCGGCTCCCGCCGGGATAGCGGCGCTGATCTTTCCTTCTTTTTTCAGTTGTGCGGTATTGGCGTCGAAGATCTTCAGCGTACCGTCGTTTAGCAGCACGTAAAGGTTTTTGCCTTGTGTGTCCAGCATGTACTGATGGATGTTGCTTTCATTTTTCTGCACCAGGGTGATCTGCTTCGCAACGGGATCGATCTTGTACAGGCCGAGCGCGGCGGCATATCCGAAGAAGTGGGGCAGCGCCTTGTTGCCGAGAATGGTGCTCAGCCAGGCGGTACCGAAATCAGCGGGATAATTCACCAGGTATTGTTCGCCGTTTTGTTGCACGATGAGCACGCCGTCCGGTGCGCCAAAGGCCGCGAGTTTGCCGTTGCCGGCATCGCCGTGCATCCCTTGTGTGGCGATGGTGCCTTCATGCAGTACAGTGCCGAAACGGTCAATTATCCTGACTTTTTCCGGCAGTGTTCCGCTGACGGAGCCGTCTTTTTGTGTAACGGCGATGGTATGGTCATCAAAGATGACCATGGCGCCATGATGGGGCGCGGCCACCGGTAATACCCGTCCCTCGCCGCTTTCCAGCTCCGCGTCTTTGAAGAGGCTCAGGCTGCCGGCGCCGTCGTTGAAGATGGCGCTAAGCCCTTCATGCGAGAAATAGTGGGTGGGACCCGCTTCGGTAAATGTCTGTGTAGCCATTTCGGGGTCATGCACATGCAGGTGGCCGCCGTGCGCTTCAATGCCGGTGTTGAAGAACTGCACGGTATTGTCCGCCCGGCTAATGATGGTGGCGAACTGGCCGCTGCTGGTGGCGTACAATGTAGGCTGGGCGGCTTTTACGGGGTACACCGTTGTCTTTTTGGTGAGTGGTTCCAGCACGGTGATCTGCGCTTTTTCCACGTCGGTGATCACGAGGCGGAGATATTCGGCTTCCTGTGGCTGCTGGGGTTCCGGCGCCGGCGCATCATCCTTTTTACAACCTGCGATGAACAGCCCGAGCAGGAGGACGGGCATCAGTAGTTTCTTCATTTTATACAAGTTTATAGTGTGCAACAAGGTTGCAAATATAATAAAATGCAACATAGATGCAATTGTATAGATGGTTTATTTTCTTTTGTGGGCGGGGATTTCAAAAGACGGGTATCGGGAAGAGGGCTTTGCCGGTCACATAAAAATGTCATTAAACTATGCGGGGGATGCGGTATATTTGTTAGTTATAAGTTAATTACGTTGACGATAACGGGCGACCGTTTTAGAACATATTGAAATGCACTAAAGATGATCTGACAACTGCTCAGATTTTGGATGAAAAGCAAAAAAGGGCCGTTTTCACGGCCCTTAATGAACGAGGGAACAACTTTAGGTAATTTTAATGTGAATGCCCTGCCGGATGCGGATGGGAGTGTTCACCATGCTTATGAACCGTATCCGGCAGGTGCGCCGTTTCTTCATCGTAATAAACAAAGAAATACAGGTAGATAGCGCGTGAAATGCGCATCATCCAGGGTTGCACGAGCACGAGTATAACCCCGTTCACCGCCAGCCAGTATAATAGGCTGTCATCTTTCCACGAAAGACCGAACAATAACCAGTACCAGATCAGGTTGAAGACGGACAAGGCTACGCCGAGCGCGTAACTGACATAACCGGTGCCGAACCAGAAACCGGTTTCCAGCTCGTAATGTTGTCCGCATACAGGACATTTCTCAGGCATGTCAAGTATTTTGGAAAGCCGCCAGTAAAAGGGATTTTTGGTACGGAACATATTGCCTCTCCTGCACTTGGGGCATTTCATGCCAAGTACGCTGAGAAAGTAATTCGGTTTTTTCTTCATGATCGGCGAAAATACAGAAACCTTGCGGCCGAAACGTTGATATAAATCAATCTTGCAGCCTCGCCTGTCAGCCTGCGGTGGCGGGCTCCATTGTTTTTCTTTCCCCGATCTGCTGCCGCCACATGGCGTAATATAACCCTTTCTCTTCCAGCAGTGCGCGGTGCGTACCTGTTTCCACGATGCGTCCTTTTTCCAGCACGTAGATGCGGTCAGCATGCATAATAGTGGAAAGGCGGTGCGCGATCATCACGGTGATGTGTTCTTTGGTGGATGTCACCTCCCGTACGGTCTGGGTGATGGCTTCTTCCGTAATGGAATCGAGCGCGGAGGTGGCTTCATCGAACACCAGCAGGCGCGGCTGCCGCAGCAATGCGCGGGCGATGGAGAGGCGTTGTTTTTCCCCGCCGGAGATCTTGATGCCGCCTTCCCCGATCACGGTGTCTATGCCGTTTTCCGCGCGGGCCAGCAGGTTGTAGCAGGCGGCGCGTTCCAGGGCGCGCATCAGCTCTTCGTCCGTGGCGCGCGGGTTCACGAAAAGCAGGTTCTCCCGGATGGTGCCGGAGAACAGCTGGGTATCCTGCGTTACGAAACCGATCTGCATGCGCAGTTCTTCGATGTCTATCTCCGATGCGTCCAGCCCGTTATACAGGATGTGCCCTTCGCCGGGTTTGTACAATCCTACCAGCAGCTTCACCAGCGTGGTCTTTCCGCTGCCGGAAGGTCCCACAAAGGCTACAGTTTCGCCGGTCTTTACAGAAAAATTGATTTCTTCAAGCGCTTTGTTCAACGCGGTAAGATGCCTGAATCCCACATCCCTGAACGTCAGCTCGCGTACGTCGGACAGTTGCGGCGGGTTCAGCGGGGTGGGCTCAACAGGCGTGTCCAGTATCCTTTTAAAATTGGCGAGCGATACCTGTACTTCGCGGTAAGCGAGGATGATATTGCCAAGTTCCTGCAACGGGCCGAAGAGGAAGAAGGAGTACAGCTGCAGGGTGAATATCTGCCCGAGTGTAGCCGTATCCTTATACACGAGGTACAGCAGCAGGAACAGGATGCTGGACCGCAGCAGGTTCACGAACGTACCCTGCACGAAAGCGATGGTACGCACGCTGCGTACCTTTTTCAGTTCCAGCAGCAGGATCTTCATGGTGTTGGCGTTAAGGCGGCGCACCTCCTGGTTGGTGAGCCCGAGGCTCTTCACCAGCTCGATGTTGCGCAGCGATTCCGTGGTGGCGCCGGCCAGCATGGTGGTTTCTTTCACGATGTTCTTCTGGATGAACTTGATCTTTTTACTCAGCACGTTCATCAGCCATCCGAGCAGGATACATCCACCGAAATATACGAACACAAGCGACCAGTGCACACTATACGCAAAGATCATCACGAATACCACACCTATCAGGGTGGTGAAAAGAATATTGACGAATTGCGAAATGAACTTCTCGCTGTCCAGCCGCACCTTCTGCAACACCGCCAGGGTTTCGCCGGAGCGCTGGTCTTCAAACTCCTGGAAAGGCAGCCGCATGGAATGCCGCAGCCCGTCCGTATACACCTGCGCGCCGAACTTCTGGATCACCACGTTCACAAAATAATCCTGGAAAGCCTTTGCAATGCGCGACACCATGGCTACGCCAATGGCGGCGAGCAACAGCAGCATCACGCCGTAGAGGTACTGGTCCTGCGACCGGGGAATAACGGGTTCTCCCTGTTTATTGAATGATTGCGGATGTGAGGCGAACTGGTCAACGATCTTACCGAAGATCCACGGGTCCATCAGCGAGAATACCTGGTTAATGGTGGCGAGCAGTAAAGCCAGTGCTATCAGCCACTTATAGTTCCTGAGGTACGAAAGCAACAATTTCATGGAGCAAAGGTAGGGGAATAAAAGATGTTGAAACATCGGTTTCTGCTGTACTTATCACGGTATTTTTCCGTAATTTAATGGAGTAGCCGGAGGTAAACCTGTCCGCTTGTACCATAGTCTGAAAACTGATCTTGTTCCACGAATGGCCTTACGCACAACCCGGCGTATCATCATCACCCTGACGCTTTCCGCATGAAACGCCCCCGGCGTTCCATCTGACTGCCGATCCAAAAAGCAAACAGATGAAAATGTATGATGAAAAACACATCAAGAATGTGGTGCTCATTGGCGCAGCCAAGAGCGGCAAAACGACGCTGGCCGAGGACATGCTGTTCGAGGCCGGCATCATCAGTAAACGCGGTACCGTGGAAGAGCGCAACACGGTCTCGGATTACCACGAAGTGGAGCATGAGCGCGGCAACTCCGTCTACGCCACCACCATGCACACGGAATGGAGAGATTACAAGATCAATATCATGGACACCCCGGGGCTGGAGGACTTCTCGGGGGAGGTCGCCTCTTCCATCCGGGTATGCGACACGGCGGTGCTGCTGCTGCATGCGTATAACGGGGTGGAAGTGGGAACGGAACTGATATGGGATTACGTCGATCGTTATAACAAGCCTACCATACTGGCTATCAATCACCTGGACCATGAGAACGCCAACTACAGCCTGGTGCTGGAACAGGCGAAACAGTTTTTCGGTCACGCGGTGACCGTCATGCAATACCCGGTGAACCAGGGGCCGGGATTCAACGCCATCATCGACCTGCTGAAAATGACCATGTACCGCTTTCCCGCCGGGGGCGGCAAGCCGGAAAAGCTGCCCATCCCGCCGGAGGAGCAGGAGCAGGCGGACCGCCTGCATAACGAACTGGTGGAGAAAGCGGCGGAAAATGATGATGCGCTGATGGAACTTTTCTTTGAAAAGGGCAGCCTGGATGAGGATGAAATGCGGCAGGGCCTGAAGATCGGGATGATGAAGCACCAGGTATTCCCCGTATTCTGCCTTTCCGCCCGCAATAACATGGGCAGCGGGCGCCTGATGGGGTATATCGACAACGTGGCGCCCTCCGCCGTGGAAATGCCGCCGGAGCAGACGGAAGACGGCAGGGAAGTGCCCTGCGATCCCGCCGGCCCCACCTGCCTGTTCGTATTCAAGACCTTGCTGGAACCGCATATCGGAAAGCTGTCGTTCTTCAAGGTCATGAGCGGGGAACTGCGTACGGGGCAGGAGCTGCAAAATGAAAAGGGAAATACGACCGAACGCCTCAACCAGCTGTTCATCGCGGACGGCCGGAACCGGCAGCCGGTGGACAAACTGCGCTCCGGCGACATCGGCTGCACATTGAAACTGAAAAATACCTTCACCAATCATATCCTCAATGAAAAAGGTTTCTCCGCGCAGATCGACCCCATTCATTTCCCACCGCCGAAAGTGCGCGTGGCCATCGAAGCGAAAAACAAAACAGATGATGAAAAGCTCGGCGAAGTGCTGAGCGAGATCCATATGGAAGACCCTACGCTGGAAGTGGAATACAACCGCGAATTGAAGCAGGTGATCCTGCACGGACAGGGTGACCTTCATCTTGCCGTTACCAGGTGGCGGCTGGAACATATTTACAACATGCAGGTGGAATACCTGCCGGCGCGCATCCCCTATCGCGAAACCATCCAGAAGCCGGCGGAAGCCTCTTACCGTCACAAGAAACAATCGGGCGGAGCGGGACAATTCGGGGAAGTGTTCATGAAGATAGAGCCGTATTACGAAGGCATGCCACCGTATAAAGAATATACCGTGCGCGATACGGAAGAGATCGCGCTGAACTGGGGCGGCAAGCTGGTGTTCAACAACTGCATCGTCGGCGGTGCGATCGATACACGATTCCTGCCTTCCATATTGAAGGGCGTGATGGAAAAAATGCAGGAAGGCCCGCTAACGGGATCGTATGTACGGGATGTTCGGGTAAGCGTATACGACGGCAAGATGCACCCGGTGGACAGCAACGACATCTCTTTCAAGATCGCGGGGATGATGGCTTTCAGGGACGCCTTTCACCAGGCGGCGCCCCAGCTGCTGGAACCGGTGTACGACCTGGAAGCTTCAGCGCCGGATGTGATGATGGGCGATATCATGAGCGAATTGCAAAGCCACCGCAGCATTATCACGGGTATGGACACGCATGTGATCAAGGCGCGCACGCCGCAGGCGGAGCTGGACAGGCTGTACGCCTCCCTGCGCAATGTAACGCAGGGGAAGGCGAAGGTAAGGGCGGTGTTCGCGGAGTATGCGCCGGTGCCGGCGGACGTGCAGAAGAAATTGAGCGAGGAATACCGGAAGGCGGAGCATGAGAATGGTCAGCATTGATAGGCTCCCCACTGCCCTCTGTCCAGCGTTCTGAAGCGGATCGCCTCGGCGAGGTGGGAGGTGGTGATATGTTCGCTGCCCGCGAGGTCCGCGATCGTGCGGCTTACTTTCAGGATACGGTCGTACGCGCGGGCGGAGAGCTGAAGGCGTTTCATGGCGGATTCGAGGAGTTGCAGGGCGGCGGGTTCCGGCATACAATTGCTGATGTTCATTTGTGCATTGTAGTGCCCGTTCCGTTCCCATTGTTTGTTCCGGGCGGCGATCACTCTTTCCCTGATCACATCACTGCGTTCCCCCGTTTCCGCAGTTCCCGGCGATACGGGCGTTACTTCCACATGCAGATCTATCCTGTCCAGCAGCGGGCCGGATATTTTGTTAAGATATTTTTGCACCATGCCGGGCATGCAGGTGCAGTTTTTTTCAGGATGATTGAAGTAGCCGCAGGGGCAGGGGTTCATGGCGGCCACCAGCATGAAGCTCGTAGGAAAATCGAAGGTGTTGCGTGCGCGGGAAACCGTTACTTTCCTGTCTTCCATCGGCTGCCGTAAAACTTCCAGCGCGCCGCGTTTATATTCCGGCAGCTCATCCAGGAAGAGCACGCCATTATGCGCGAGAGAAAGTTCTCCGGGCACCGGTGGATTTCCGCCGCCTGCCAATGCAATGTCGCTGATAGTGTGATGTGGTGCGCGAAAGGGGCGGCCGGAAAGAATGCCATTGAATTTCCCCGCGGCAGAATAGACCCTGGTGGTTTCCAGCGCTTCTTCCAGTGAAAGCGGTGGTAATATGGTGGGCAGCCGTTTGGCGAGCATCGTTTTTCCCGCACCGGGCGGTCCGATCAGAATGAGATTGTGCCCTCCCGCAGCTGCTATTTCCATCGCGCGTTTGCCAATGTTTTGTCCCTTTACGTCTGCAAAGTCAACATCAAAACAAAACCGCTCGTTATACTTTTCAAAAAGCATCTTTTGCAGCGCGATCTCCCCCCGCAGAAACCCCAGCACCTCCCCAACATGCTCCACCCCATACACCTCAATCCCTTCCACCATCGCGGCTTCGCGGGCATTCTGCAAGGGAAGTATCATTCCCCGGAACCCTTCTTTCTTTGCCTGCAGGGCCATGGGCAAAGCGCCGCGTATCGGGCGCAGGGTACCGTCCAGCGACAGCTCGCCCATGATCACGAATTGTTCCGGTGGTATGGAGAAAACGAGTTGTTTTGATGCGGCAAGGATACCTACGGCGATGGGCAGGTCGTATGCGGCGCCGGCTTTGCGGATGTCGGCGGGGGCCATGTTCACGATCGTGCGGAGGCGCGGCATTTTGTAACCGGCGTTTTTGATGACCGTTTCAATGCGGTACCCGCTTTCCTTTACGGCATTGTCCGGCAGGCCCACAATATAGAATTTGGTGCCTTGCCCAACATTCACTTCAATGGTAATGGTGATGGCTTCTACGCCATGAACGGCGCTTCCGAAAATTTTTACGAGCATGGGTCAAACAATGGTTTATTTCCTCCGAAGATAAGGGAATTTCTATTTCATCTTTTCTAGCAGCTCAATTACTTTTTCTTTTTTCAGGATCAGAAATCCGATCTTTTCTTTTGCAATGCCGTCTTTCAATTCATAGGTGAACTGAAGGTTGTCGTCGATCACCTGCGACTGGAAATATTTGAAGATGATCTGGTTTTCGCCGCGCAGTTCGTCCGCGATCTCGTAAAGGTGTGTGGACAGGATGTACAGGCAGTTATGATTATGCAGCAGGCCGTTGATCACCGCCAGGGAGCAGTTCTTGGCGTCTTCCACGTTGGTGCCTTTGAACATTTCATCGATGAGGATGAGCCAGTTTTTGCCGTCGCTGATCTTGATGATAGTGTTTTTGATGCGCTGCACTTCGCTGTAGAAGTAGCTTTCGCCTTTGAAGATGTTGTCTTTTACATCGATGTTGCTGAGGATGCCGTGGAAGAACGTGAGCCGCATCGCCTGCGCGGGCACGCCCATGCCGAGGTGCGCGAGGAACACGGCGATGCCTACCGCCTTGATGAAGGTGGTCTTGCCCGCCATGTTGGCGCCGGTCAGGAAGATGAAATGTTTGTGCGGTTCCATCGATATATCATATGCTACCGGCTGCGGCAGTATCATGTGATACAATTGCTGAATGGCGATGTGCGGCTTGTTGTCTTCCGTGAACTCGGGGAATTTCAGTCCGAAGTGGCGGATGGCCATGGCCATGCTGTGATAGGCGTCCAGGCGGGTGTACAGCTCTGTCAGTTCCCAGAGTACTTTTTTATGCTTGCGGCGGATGAGGCGGTCGTACCGCAATATCTGCACAAAGTTGAAGCGGCCGCTTTCATGCAGCCGCACGATATCGTCGAATTCCGGCTGTGCAATGAGCGTGCGCGCCCTGTCCAGCAATATTTTAAGAGTGGAGGGCGCCGCGTCGGAGTTGAAATGCGTTTCAAGGTATCGGAACCCGTTGATCAGGTTCAGCAACTGGTCGAACGAAAACTTGATGAAGCCGTAATCCGGCGCGTAGATCGTTTTGGTCACGACCGCATTGAGATACAGCGAAATGCCATCGGAGCTGGATATCGGCTCTATTTCGGCATTCAGGTAGTTCTCCACCACCACGATGGAGCCGTTGGAGATCATCGGCGGCCATTCGGCTTCCTTTTCCAGCAGGTATTTGAGCATCTGCTGGCGGTTGTGAATGGAGGGAAGGTCCTGCAGTGGCGAGCTGAACAGCTTGCGCAGGTATTCCCGGCCGCCGCTGGTGGTGGTGAAATCGAGTTTGTGGAACAGGGAATATTCATCTTCCCGGTTAAAAATAGAGAGATCAAGGTAGGTTGTTTTATCCAGCTCCATTCGCAGACTTTTTAGTGAATTTACAGTGTATCGTGTTACGGAGGTAGATGCCAGACCTGGAAATTTCCATAAAAATTACACATTGAACAGCAACCGTTGTCCTCGCTGGTTCTCATTGAAGGTGCCGTTCTCGTATGCGAGGTGGCCGTTGACGAAGGTATGCGTCACTGCCGCGGGGAAGGTATATCCCTGGAAGGGGCTCCATCCGCAATGGTAGTGAATATTGTCTTTCGATACGGTGGTGGATTGCTCCATGTCCACGATCACCGCGTCCGCATGATACCCTTCGCGCAGGTAGCCTCTTTCTTTGATCCGGAAGCACTGTGCCGGGGCGTGGCTCATCTTTTCCACCATTTTTTCGATGGAGAAGCGGCCGGCTTTCACGGATTCCAGCATCATGAGCAGGCTGTGCTGCACCAGTGGCACGCCGGAGGGCGCCTGCAGATAGGCTTGCTGCTTTTCGTCCCAGGTGTGCGGCGCGTGGTCGGTGGCGATGATGTCCAGCCGGTCGTCCAGCAGCCCGTTCCAGAGCGCTTCACGGTGGTGCGGCGCTTTGATGGCGGGATTGCATTTGATGAGGTTGCCATATTGCGTGTAGTCGTCAGCGGTAAACCAGAGGTGGTGTACGCAAACTTCCGCGGTGATCCTTTTTTCGGTCAGCGGCAGCAGGTTGCCGAAGAGCTGCAATTCCTTTTCGGTGGAAATATGCAGGATATGCAGGCGGGAGTTATGTTTCTTGGCGAACTGGATGGCTACGAGGGAAGATTCAAAACAGGCTTCTTCGTTGCGGATCAGCGGATGATCGGCGGCGGTGAGGGCATCGCCTTTTTCCTGTTTGTACTTTTCCATATTGGCGCGGATGATCTTCTCATCTTCGCAGTGGGTGGCGATCAGCAGCTCGGTTTCGGAGAAGATCTTTTCCAGCGTAAGATAGTTGTCTACCAGCATGTTGCCGGTGGAAGAGCCCATGAATATCTTCACCCCGCATATGCGGTCTTTTTTGGCATTGGCCTTCAGCACTTCTTCGGCATTGTCGTTCGCCACGCCCATGAAAAAGGAATAGTTGGCGAGGGAGCCTTGCGCGGCGATGGCGTATTTCTCTTCCAGCTTTTCCTGTGTCACGGCGGGGGGATTGGTGTTGGGCATTTCCATGAAGCTGGTGGTGCCGCCGGCAACGGCCGCGCGGGCTTCTGAATGGATGTTGGCCTTGTGCGTCAGGCCGGGCTCGCGGAAGTGCACCTGGTCGTCGATCACCCCCGGCAGCAGGTATTTGCCTTCCCCGTTGATCTCTGTGCCGGTTTCGCTGATCTGCGCGGCGATCTTTTCAATGCGCCCGTTACGGAAAAGCACGTCCTGCACCCTGGTGGCGCCTTCATTTACGACCGATATATTTTTGATGATGGTATTTTGCATGCCGCAAAGTTACCGTTTTCCGTTTTAACCCTGCAGGTGAATGGAAAATACGATCGTGCGGGATTTAAGCTGGTCGATCACGTTGGAATAGCGGAGGTTGGGGTCTTTCACGTGTACATTGCCGATGCCGTTGCTGATCTTGAATTCAGGTGTGAAGATGAAGCTCGGCATATAAAATTCAAATCCCGCTCCGATTTCATAACCGTAATCCATCTTGCCGATCTTCACGAGGTCTTCCGCGCGGCGGGCGCGGGCATTGGAAGAAAGGTCGTAATCGAATTTCAGCCCGGCGATGGTGTATACGCGCATATTGTTGATGCGGTCTGATTTGAATTTGAACTGGAAAGGAAAGGTGAGGAGGATGGACTCGATCTTCTTTTCCGTATCGCGTTCGGGATAATTTTCCTTGTAGAAGAGGTTTTTGTTGGCGAATACCAGCTGCGGGTTCACGCGCAGGTCGAAGCGGTGGTTCAGCCGCAGGTTGGCGAGCAGGCCCAGGTTGAAGCCGATGGTTTTCAACGGTTCCGCCACCATGATGGAATCCCCTTTCAGGAAAAGGTCTGAATGGGAAAGTTTGAAGTTGGATTGATTGACGGCGAGGGTGATGCCGAAATAATAGGGTTTGCGGTCATGTTCTTCCATGTTCATCTGCGCACTGGCGGTCATGCTGCCGGTCAGCAGAAGGATAGCCGCTATTAACGGGTAGCGGAGTAGATGGAACATATACCGAAGCTTAAAGTTTTGCATGTAACTGCCTGGAACCCGGTTTTGTGTAAAATATCGCACATGGCCTGACCCTGCGGGAACGCTTTCACGGAATCCGGCAGATAGGAATAGGCTGCTTTGTTTTTGGCGATCCATTTTCCGATCCAGGGCGTAATGTAGCGAAAATAAAAATTATACAATTGCTTAACGGGCGTTTTGACGGGATTGGAAAATTCCAGGATCACGGCTTTTCCACCGGGTTTGAGCACCCGCCTCATCTCTGATAATCCCTTTTCCAGATGCTCGAAGTTCCTTACGCCAAAGGCGACCGTTATGGCATCAAACGTCTCATCCGGGAAACTTATTGTTTCGCTGTCGCCCGCCTGAAGGGTAATTTTATCGCTCAGGCCGGCCTTCGCCACCTTTTCCCGGCCCAGCGCCAGCATGCCTTCGGAGATGTCTATCCCGATGATCTTTTCGGGCCGCAGCCGGTACGCCGCCATAATGGCCACGTCGCCGGTGCCGGTGGCCACGTCCAGCATGACCTTGGGTTGCAGCGGTTCCAGCAGTTTCAGGGCCTTTTTGCGCCATCCCACGTCTATCCCCAGGCTCATGAAACGGTTCAGGAAGTCGTATCTCCCCGCAATATCATCGAACATGTGGGCTATCTGCTCCTTCTTGCTTAATTTTGACCCTTCAAAAGGAACCACTTTCTGTACATCTTTCGCCATAGTGGCGCAAAGTTAATGGAATTAAGCGAGGGGCCGCAAATGGAAAATATATGGTGATCAAAACCGCTGAATACCTGATCAGTAATGTGGACTGGCAGAAATGCCCGAATCCCGACAAGCCGGAGTACGCTTTCATCGGCCGCTCCAATGTGGGGAAGTCGTCGCTGATCAATATGCTGACGGGCCGCGAGAAGCTGGCCAAAACTTCCGGCACGCCGGGTAAAACGCAGCTGATCAACCATTTCCTCATCAATAATGAGTGGTATATCGTGGATTTGCCGGGCTACGGCTTTGCGAAGGTATCCCAGAGCCAGCGCCGTTCCTGGGAGCAGATGATCGAAAACTACCTGCGCAAGCGCCCCAACCTGGTGAATGTTTTTGTGCTGATAGACAGCCGGTTAACGCCGCAGAAGATCGATATCGAGTTCATCAACCAGCTGGGTGAATGGCAGGTGCCTTTCCAGCTGGTGTTTACGAAGGCGGATAAAAACAGCCAGCTGGATACGAGCCGGAATGTAAAGGCTTTCCTCAACAAGCTGCGGGAGAACTGGGAGTTCCTGCCGGCGAATTATGTTACGTCTACCGTGAAGAAAATGGGGCGGGATAAAATACTGGAATTTATAGATGAGATGAACATGCGCTTCCGCGGAATCGCGTAAGAGGGGGTGATGATAGCGTTATGCAGACGGAGCACTTTGGTATTAAAGAGGATGATAATGGCGTTATGCCGGGCAGGCGGCACTTTTATGGATAGTGATAACATTATGCCGGGAGAGCGGCATTTGACTTTTCAGAGAATGCCGCGGGGCTAGTTCACGATCTTGTTCGCGCAGCTGCTGCTGGCAAAGGCTTCGGGCTTGGCCTTGAATGCAAAGCCCATACCCAGGATGTAACCCATGGCCTCGCGCAGCGCCAGGTTGCTTTTGAACTGGGGATTGGTGTTGATGTCCGCATGTACTTCCATATCCACGTCATATTCCGTGAACAGGTCGCACAGCTCATAAGCGATCTCGATGCTTTTGGCGACTTCCACCAACATCCTTTCCTTGATCGAATAAACGTCTTTCGTTCTTTCGTTGTGAATGAACATGAACCCGCCGTGGCCTTCACGCAGGAACACAATAACGGTGGCAAATTCCGTATCCGGCCCTTTCACCTGGGAGTCGGTGCCGATGCAAACCTTTAAACGGTGGCCGGCCGCGGTCTCGCGGACGATGGCCTGACGCACCTCCTCCTTGACGGGCAGATTGATGGGATCGCCATTGAATCTTCTCCATTTCATGGATCAGCAGTTTTAAAGATGAGTACTAACGGTTATAACTATATGCCGGTCTGATGGGTCTTTGGCCGAAAAGGGGTAACAAAATGCATGATATATTATCCGAATATACGAAAAATAACGGCAGTAGGGGTGGGGTTGAAATGAAGTTTTTGTAAAGCAGGTGACGGATGAACCGTCACAGGAGCTCGTGGCGGGTATCGGAAGCTGCCGCCTTATCAATATTGCCCCGTGCTCAGCATTACCAGCGTACAGGCTTCGAGGGTTTCAATGCCTTTTTCCTTCGCCATGCTGATCAGTTCGGTGTTTTCCGTGCCGGGGTTGAAGATGATGCGTTTGGGGTGCAGGCTGAAGATGTAGTCGTAATACTCCTGCTGGCGCGTGGGGTTGAGGTATAACGTTACCGTATCTACGTTTTCCAGCGCGGGGTGTTCCGCGAGCACAGGCGTATCGCCAATTACACCGGCCCTTTTGCCGATCGCCACTACGGGGTGCCCGTTGGCGCGGAGGCGGTTCACGGCCAGGAAGCTGTATCGCTGCGGGTTAGGCGACGCGCCGATGACTACGGTAAGTTTTGGTGTACTCATAATGTAAAAATAAGGATATTTTTATGGTATGAATCTGATCACATTGCTCCTGCTGCTTCCTTCGCTGCTGCCGGTAAAAGACAGTACGCCGCTGTTGCTGGCGGACCCTACGGTCTTTACTTACAAAGGGAAGTATTATGCTTACGGCACAAATGGTGCCAACGCGAACCTTGGCATTCCGGTATATACGTCTGGCGACCTCGTAAACTGGACGGACAGAGGGTTTGCCCTGAAAAAGGGCGATGCTTTCGGCGACCACGGCTTCTGGGCGCCGCAGGTGTTCCGCTACGGAAAAAAATTCTACATGGCTTATACGGCCAATGAATCCATCGCCATAGCGGTGAGCGACCGGCCGGAGGGGCCTTTCCGCCAGCAGCTCCGCGAACCGCTGCCCGCATCCGGCAAGCAGATCGATCCGTTCGTCTTTTTTGATGGCGGAAAGATCTACCTCTATCATGTGCGGCTGGACAAAGGCAACCGCATTTTCGTGGGAGAGATGAAAGATGACCTGTCCGCCGTCATACCCGGCACTTTGCGGGAATGCATTCATGCGGATACCGGTTGGGAGAACACGCAGCATGCGCCGTGGCCTGTTGCCGAAGGGCCTACGATGATCAAAAAGAACGGCCGCTATTATCTGTTCTTTTCCTGCAACGATTTCAGGAATATCGATTATGCGGTAGGCGTGGCTGTGGCCGATTCCCCGCTTGGCCCCTTCACCCGTATCCCTAACAACCCGGTGATCAGCCGGCATAACACCGGCGCGAACGGCTCCGGGCACGGGGATGTGCTCGCTGTTAAAGGCAAATGGTATTATGTTTTCCATACGCATTTCAATGCGCAGAAAGTAGGGCCGCGGAAGACGGTGATCATGGAAATGAACTGGAAGGGAACATTGCCTGAAGTGCTGCCCGGCACGTTCAAATGGCTTTCGGTGGATCAGAACAAATGATACCGCCGCCTCGGCAATGCACCGATGATATTTTCAAAAGCGCCCTGCAAATGCGGGTATCTGAACGTAAACCCGGCCTGCGTAATACGCGCGGGCAATACCCAGCGGCTTTTCAGCAGCAGTTCCGTTTCCGTGCCGATCAATGCGGCGCCTATCTGTAACATCCATTCAAATGCGGGAAGCCCGAAAGCGTGGCCTGCGGCTTTCCGCAGCGTTTGCATGAAGATTTTGTTGGTGACAGGGTTCGGGGCGCTGCAATTGTAGGTGCCGCTGCATTCGGGGTGTTCGTACAACCATTCCATCATGCGGGCCACGTCTTCGATGTGCACCCAGCTGAACATCTGGCGGCCGCTGCCCTGGTGGCCGCCCAGCCCGAATTTCACGAGGTTCAGATAAGGCGTCATCACGCCGCCCTGTTTGCCGAGCGTCACCGCGATGCGCAGCACAATTTTTCGTGTATGCGGCAGGGTGATATCGTTGAATGTCTTTTCCCATTTTTTGCAGACCTGTACGGAGAAGTCATTTTCCATTTCGCCGTTAGCTTCGTCCATCGGGCGGTCTTCCGCATGGCGGTAGATGGTGGCGGAGGCGGAATTGATCCACAGGGCGGGCGGGTTTTTAGCTTGCCGCACGGCTTCACCGAGGATGGCAGTACTGTTTGTGCGGCTGGCGAAGATCGCGGCCTTGTTGGCTTCGGTATAGCGGCAGTTCACGCTTTTGCCGGCGAGGTTGATGAGCAGGTCCGCCCCTTCGAGGGATGCCGCCCATTCGCCCAGGCTGCGGCCGTCCCAGTATCGGTAAGTTACATTCGGGCGGTCTGTTTGAGGCTGGCGGGAGAGGATGATCAGCTGGTTGTTTTCGCTGAAATAATCGATCAGTCCTTCACCTATAAATCCTGTTCCTCCGGCGATGACGATGGTTTTGTTTTTCATTGTATAGAACTTTCAGAAAAAATTGAAATATATTGATGTGTGTTTTTTAACTGCATGGTGATGGCTGTTATCAGCGGATCACTTTCAGCAGGGTGCTGTAGAACCAGTTCTCTTCGGACTTGATAAAGGCGTTGAGGGCGGCATCGGTCTGATGCGCGAATTTCTGGATGTTCTGGATGGTTTCGCGGAAGGCTTTGATGTGTTTGTCTTTCTGGTCGCCATCGATCTTGTTGAGCTGCAGGAGCACTTTCAGCACGGGGTCCAGTTCCCGTTTCTTTCTTTCCCGCGCAATGGCGGTGCCTACTTTCCAGATATCTTTTTCTGCTACGAAAAACTCTTTGCGTTCTCCCGGCACCAGTACTTTTTCCACAATCCCCCAGTTCATCAGCTCCCGGACGTTCATGTTGGCGTTCCCGCGGGAGATGTCCAGCGCCTCCATGATCTCTTCGGCGCTCATGGGTTCCGGCGCGATGAGCAGGAGGGCGTGGATCTGCGCCATGGTGCGGTTGATGCCCCATTGCGCGCCGAGCAATCCCCAGGCCTGGATGAATTGTGCTTTTGCATCAGAAAATTTCATGCTTCAAATGTATGTAAAGTTTTTGAACTTTCAAAACTTATTGAAATATTCGTCCATTGCAAAAGAATGTTGCGGATGAGGAAGGAAAATGCAAGCTGATATGGCCGGCAGCAGCGGGGATGAAATGGTGGGCGCGGCCGAAACGGTGATATTGTCTATTTCGGGGAATGCAGGCCGATGCGGTTGCCTTCGGTATCGATGAAAATGGCATGGAAGCCGAGGTCCAGCTCATAGGAAACGGGCGTTTTATCCCGCTCAATGCGTCCGCCGGCGCTGATCACCCGGTCGAGCACTTCGTTCAGGTCGTCACCGCAATGCAGGTAAATGATGCAGCCGCGCTGGCTGGGCACATAGTCCAGCCCTTCCACGATGGCGCCGCCCACACCGCCGTTTTCGGCATCATATGCCAGCAGCCCCAGGCGGTCCCCGCCGAGCTGCATTTCGGTGATCGCTACGTCGAGAATAGCGCTGTAAAAGGCCCTGGCCCTGTCGAATTGTGAAACAGGGATCTCAAACCAGTTGATCGCATGAGTTGGGTGACGCATGGAACGTTGTTTTGGGGGTGTGATTATAAAATTAGCAAAAAGATTGATGCAATTAGCAGATTGAGAGGGTTGATGTGGAAAGATTCAGCGTATGGTTGGCATTTTGGAGTAAGCTGTTCGCCAAAAAAAAGGGTTGGCCTGATACAGACCAACCCTTTCGTATCTTTTTGAATCACCCGGTTACACGAGCATCGCTACCGGGTTTTCCATGAATTGCTTGAAGGTTACCAGGTAACGGGCGCCCACGGCTCCGTCCACTGTGCGGTGGTCGCAGCTCATGGTCACTTTCATGACGCTGGTGGTTTTGAACTGGCCTTTTTCTCCGGCTACCACTACTTCTTTGATGGCGCCTACAGCGAGGATCGCGGAAGCGGGCGGGTTGATGATGGCGGTGAATTCTTCGATGCCCATCATGCCGAGGTTAGACACGGTAAAGGTGTTGCCGGTCATTTCCTGTGGCTGGAGTTTTTTATTCTTGGCTTTGTCGTTCAGTTCTTTTGTTTCCGCGGCGATCTGGGAGAAGCTCTTCTGATCGGCGAAGGTGATCACCGGTACCAGCAGTCCTTCGTCTACCGCCACGGCGGAGCCTACGTGGATGTGCTGGTTGTGGCGGATGAAATCTCCCATCCAGCTGCTGTTCACGTCCGGATGCTGGCGGAGCGCCATGGCTGCAGCCTTGATGACCATATCGTTGAAGGAAACCTTAACGGGGGATATTTTGTTGATGGCTTCGCGGGCTTCTTTTGCATTGTCCATGTTGATTTCCATGGTGAGATAGAAGTGCGGGGCGCCGAATTTGCTTTCACCGAGGCGGCGGGCGATGGTTTTACGCATGTTGGTGAGCGGCGTATCGGTGTATCCTTCCTGGCCTGCGGGTGCGAAGGCTGCCACTTTCGCGGCGGGAGCGCCTGCGCTGGCTGCGGGGGCTGCTTTGGAAGGAACGAAGGAATCCACGTCCTTTTTTACGATACGGCCACCGTCACCGGAGCCGGTTACCTGGCTGATGTCGATGCCTTTTTCTTCCGCGAGTTTCTTGGCGAGCGGGGAGGCTTTCACGCGGCTGTCGCCGTTAGCGCTTTGTGCGGCGGGGGCGGATGATGCCTCCGCGGGAGCGGCTTCTTTGGCCGGTGCTTCAGCAGCAGCGGCTTTGGGAGCGGCGCCGCCGGCTTTCTCGGCCGCGAGGATCGCTTCAATATTGGCTTCTTTCTTGCCAACGATGGCGATGATGCCGTTCACTTTGGCGGCATCCCCTTCGGGAACGCCAATGTAGAGCAGGGTACCGTCCGCATAACCGATCACTTCCATGGTAGCCTTGTCGGTTTCCACTTCCGCGAGCACGTCATCGCTTTTTACGGTATCGCCTACTTTTTTATTCCAGGCTACGATCTTGCCTTCCGTCATGGTATCGCTGAGCAGCGGCATGCGGATGACGGTAGCGTCTTTGAGCGCTTTTTCCAGTTCGGCGTTATCAACTGCGGCGGGAGCGGCTTCCTTCTCGGGAGCAGGCGCTGCTTTTGCGTCTGCTTTCGGGGCTTCTGCTTTGGGAGCGGCAGCTGCGCCGCCTTCCAGCAGGGACTTATAGTCTTCACCGGGTTTTCCAACAACGGCGATAACGTCATTCACCTTTGCAGCTTTTCCTTTCTCCACACCGATATACAGCAAAGTACCGTCCGCATATGCCATCACTTCCATTGTGGCCTTGTCGGTCTCCACTTCAGCAATAACATCGTCGGACTTAACGGTATCTCCTACCTTCTTATGCCATTCCGCAATCACCCCTTCTGTCATCGTATCACTTAAAAGGGGCATTCTGATAACTTCTGCCATAGTGTTTCTTCGAAATTTTGCCCAAACCTACAAGTTTTTGCGCAAAAACGCAAAGCATCGGGAGCGGGGGCGTTTAAAATTAGTGATTATTCAATGCGGCGCCGGATCAGAAATCCAGTTCCATGCCCAGTTTGTCTTTTAACTCTTTTACCAGCGGGTATTTTTCGATCATCCGGGCGAACTGCTCCCGGCTGGAAAGCGGTGCGGGGCCTGTATCTGCGGCCTGCTGCTGATTTTCGTCCAGCTGCAGGGTAAGTATCAATGCATTGTTCCGGAATTTCCGTTTGAAGAACTCGGAGATTTCGAGTTTTTCTTCCTCCATGAAGCGGTACTGCACGATGTTCCTGCTTACGATGCCGATCTCTTCCGGCCCGAGGAGCATGGTTTGGGCCAGTTGGAGGTTGCTCACCACGGTCATTTTATTGGCCTGGCGGAATTTATCGATGAACTCGTCCCAATACACGGCGAGGGCTCCGGCGGTGAGCTGGACGGCGCTGCTTTGTGTGGTGGTGGCTGTTTGCTGTTTTGCGGCGAGGGCTTCCTTCATGGCGGCCAGGCCGGTGAGTTTGCCGGCGCCGGGTGAAGTGGCGGGCCGGGGTGCGGGCGGCGGCGTTGGTGTTGTTGTTGCGCCAGCCGGCCGGTTAGCGGATGGCGAAGTTGTGCCTGCTTGCGGGTTGACAGACGGTGATGAAGCAGCCTGTGTTGTGCCGGTTTGCTGATTGGCGGACGGCGAAGCAGCCGGAGTGTTGTCCCGGGCTTCGGGCGTTTGTACGGCATTGCTGTAGTCCGTGGTACGGGCCTGCTGCTGTTGGGCTGCGGCCGCATGTCCGGGTTGTCCCCCAGTATTGCCGGGCTGCGCGGCTCCTGATTCGATGGTCAGGCGCGGTGCTTCCGGCGTGATCGTCTTAGTGGTGGCGGGTTTGCCGTAGAGGGGCTGTGGCAGCGGCGCCCGCAGGCGTTGCGGTGCTCCTTCAGGAATCAGGTTTTTTTTTAACACTTCGCCGGTCTGATCGTTGCTCACGAGGGTCACGGCCTGTTGCAGGTAGCAGAGGCGTATCAGCGCCATTTCCACGTACAGGCGCTTGTTGCGGGCCATGCGGTAACCGATCTCCGTTTCGTTCAGCAGGTGCAGGGCGGTTACGAGGTAAGCCGCGCTGACGCGGCCGCTCATCTGTTTATAACGGTCCTTCAGGTTGGCGCTCACTTCCATGAGGTGCAGCACCTTTTCATCCTTGCAGACCAGCAGGTTCCGCAGGAACTCGGCCCATCCGCCCAGGAAATTATCGCCTTCAAAACCTTTCTGCAGGATCTCGTCGAAAATCAGCAGCGCGCCGGCCACGTCCTGTGCCAGCACGGCGTCCATGACCCTGAAATAGTAATCGTAGTCCAGGATGTTAAGATGCTCCAGCGTGTTCTGATAGGTCAGTTTGCCGCCGGTGAAGCTCACGATCTTGTCCAGCGTACTGAGCGAATCGCGCATGCAGCCGTCCGTTTTCTGTGCGATCAGGTGCAGGGCGTCGTTTTCCGCGGTCATGTGTTCCTTGGTAACGATCTCTTGGAGGTGATCTACCGTATCCTGTATGGTGATGCGTTTGAAGTCGAATATCTGGCAACGGCTGAGGATCGTCGGCAATATCTTGTGCTTTTCCGTGGTGGCCAGGATGAAAATGGCGTAGGACGGCGGTTCTTCCAGTGTTTTCAGGAAGGCGTTGAATGCCGAGGAGCTGAGCATGTGCACCTCATCTATGATGTAGATCTTGTATTTGCCGGCCTGTGGCGCGAAGCGTACCTGGTCTACCAGGGTGCGGATGTCGTCTACCGAGTTGTTGGAGGCGGCATCCAGCTCATGGATATTGAACGAGCTGCCTTCGTTAAAGGTCCGGCAGGAATCGCAGGAGTTACAGGCTTCGCCGTCCGGCTGCAGGTTCTCGCAGTTGATGGTCTTTGCCAGGATGCGGGCGCAGGTGGTTTTGCCTACGCCACGTGGACCGCAAAACAGGAAGGCATGCGCCAGCTGATTGTTGCGGATGGCATTTTTGAGTGTTGTTGTTATATGGGCTTGCCCTACTACCGTGGAGAAGTTCTGCGGACGGTATTTACGGGCGGATACTATAAAATTTTCCATGATGGGATACGCTCCTTTCCAAGTGCCGAAAGTAACGCAAAATGGGAGAACTAAAAAGTAAAAAGTCATAGAATGGTGCTGGTGGCGGGATTGAGGCGTTCGGTGCCTGGTTTGCGGCACGATGCTGGTTAGGCAACTGCTTTTGGCGGGGTTGGCGGTGGAGGATGTGTTTGTGACCGGCTTTATTACGTGGGTTGGTCGGGCAACTGCCGGGCGGGGTTGGCGGTGAAGGATGTGTTTGTGGCGGCTTTATTACGTAATTGGCCGGGCCGCTGCTTTTGGCGGGATTGGCGGTGGGAAGATGTGTTTGCGGATGGATTTATTGCACGTTGGAGGGCTGATAGCGGTGGATGAGCCCGGCGGCGTATTCGAGGTAGGCTTTTTTGCCGAGCTCCGTAATGTCCCGCTGGTTGCTCACCGCCCGGTGGGTGAGGTGGTACAGGGCCCGTATTTCCTCTTCCTGCACGGCATCGTCGCGCAGGTAGGTGTAGTTGGAGTTAAGGAACAGGGCGGCGTCTGTGGTGAAGGTGGGGTCTATGGCTTCAGGGACTTCAGCGTATTCCAGCATTTTTTGCAGGAGGGGCTTGAAGCGGCCCTCCTCTTTTTTGAGCGCTTTCAGTCCGGCCAGCAGTGCGGTCATCGTTACCTGCGCCTCGCGGTAGATGGCCTGCACTTCGTTGATGATCCGGGTGGCCTGGGCTTCCATGTCGTCCGCCAGCTCCTGCTGCAGTATCACGCGGTGATACATCTGCCGCAGATGGTGAAAAGTGGTGCTGCTCTGGCGTTCCGCCAGCAGCAGGTGATGGCGGTAGCGCAGGGTGTCCGCCTGCAGGAGAGCGGCCGTCTGCTCCCTGATCTCTCCTTCCAGCTGCTGCGCCAATACAGGTGCGTCAGCCCGGTCATATTTTTTATGATCGAACTCAAAGTGGCTGGTTTCTATCAGTCCGTTCCCGATCGCGTGGAGAATGTTCAGGTCACTGCGGTTCTGTTCCAGCCGGCGGATCTTCTGCGTGCAGCAGGGAGCGTACAGTTCGCGGGCCGTGGTTTGCAGCAGTTGCCCGTCCAGCGCCTGGTGCACTACGCCCGTCATGTCCGCAAAGGGGCGGTGCCTGTAGTAGTCCGCGAACACTTCGGGGAACCGGTACCGGTCGTGCTGCTGCGCGATGGTATGGATAAAGGTTTCCGCCGGCTCTTCCTGCAGGATGGCCGCTTTGTCCGGGAAAGACCAGTGGTACAGCCCCCGGGTGAAGGCTTCCTGGAAAGCAGTGGCGTTTTCAAAAAGCACCCAGGCGGGCGTGTGGTCTATCGCCGCTTCTACGTTCGCGGCCCTGTAACGGCCTTCGCGTTCTTCTTCGGAAGGGTGGGACGCCCATTGATCGTTATACTGAATGCGGCTGCTGGTCTGTGTTTGCAGGTAGGCATCCGATATCACGGGCAGGCCGTTCACCAGTTCCAGCCGGTGCAGCGTGGCGAGGTACCGCATCAACGCGGTCTGCGCGGCATATACGTTTCTCAGGGAGCTGTCGTTTCCCGCCAGCGCGGCCATGTGCTCGCAGCAATGTGAAAAGCAATGGGTGCTGAGGTGGAACCGGCGCATCGCGGAGATAGCGGGACTGCTGCCTGCCACGGCAATGGCCACCGCGTCCGCATGAAATTCCATTTCCCGGGAAAGCTCCATGTACTGGCGGTTGACCATCCGGTAAAGGAAACGGAGGATGGCCTGTATGCCCTGCATGATGAGCACGGTCACCTGCGGGATGACGTTGAATATATTGATCACGCCGGAAACGCCGGCCCATTTCTTGACCATCCGGCTGCCCCAGTTCTGGCGCTGGTAGAGGATCTTGTAGATGGCGCGGTTAACGGTGTATACGTAGCTGCCGAGCTTCATGCCGCGTTGCGAAAAATGCCCGAACTCGTGCGCCAGTATCATTTTAAACTCGCTGAGATTCACCGTGTTCACCAGCCCCAGGCCGATCATCAGGTGCTTGCGTGGCGGCCAAAACAAGCTCCAGAAGCTGGAATCACAGGACACGGCGGCATTCACGTCCGGGATGGCGAATATCTTGTCCGGCATGCCGGTTTGCGTATCTATGGTAAGCTGACGGATGAATACGAATAAACCGGGATGGTCTTTTTCGTATAGCTGTACACGGTAGGGCGTCCGGTCCCTCGCGGGAGTGAGAATATGTTTAACAAGAAAGAATAGCACTACGGCGCCGTATGCCATGACCAGCGCGCCGGTGACATACAGAAAAACGGAAGGAAGCGTATGCATGGAAAAGCGGATCACCGCAAAGCCGGCCCAGACGCAGGCTCCCGCGAGGCTGACGGCGGCTACCAGCAGGATCACGTACACCACAAAGAAAAGCGTAAGGCCCGCGATCACTTTCTGCACCTGCCTTTTATAGCTGGATGCAGGTTGTACAAGCGCAGGATCTACCATCACCGGATTGGGAGGGTAGTGTACGAATTTGCTCATAGGTAAGGTACGTTCTGGATTTGGAGGGTCCAATATACGCTATCCTCACCTAAACGGCATCCCCCGTACATGCTATGTGTCAGGACAATATGGGATGCCTTTTGAATTCCCGGCTGCGGTCAAAAAGATAACGGTAGGTGGTCAGCTGGCGGCTGCGGTAGGTTCCGAGGCTTTCCGCGATGTTGATCATCTTGGGATTGAAATCGCCGATCCACTGCATTTCATAATCATCATATAACATTTGCCCCTGTATCAGTTTGGCGCCTTCCATGATCATGAAGGCGTCCACCCCTTTGGCCTGGAACTCGGGTATCACGCCGAATGCAATGCCGGTGAACTTGCGGCAGGCGCCTGTCAGCTTCAGCCAGAGGAACTTGAGCTTTTGCAGCAAACCGAATTTGCCGTTCATATGTTTGAAATACTGGTTCAGCTCCGGGAGGTTCAGCCAGCAGGCGATCGGCTGATCTTTATAATAGGCGAACCAGATGATCTTTTCATCCATCACCGGTTTCATCTTTTTAAAAAGCTGGAGCGCCTGTTCTTTGGTCATTTCTTTTCCGGCGCCGTGGCTGGCCCATGCCTTGTTGTACACCGCGGTGAAATCCTCCGCGAATTTTTCGGGCCGGCTTTTGTCCGCATGCCTGGCCGAATAATCAGGATCGGCGGCGAGGGCGGCATGGCGGGTGTAGAACTTTTCCTGCACCTGGTCTTTCACCTTCAGCGCAAAGCAGTACTGGTGGAAGAAGGGCTGAAAGCCGTACGTTTCAAATAATTCCTGGTAATAGGGCGGATTATAGTTCATGCCGTAGGGAGGGTTCACATATCCTTTCACCTGCAGGCCCCACCAGCGGTCCCGCTCGCCGAAGTTGATCGGCCCGTCCATCGCTCCCATGCCGCGTTCCGCCAGCCAGGCTTTGGCGGTATCGAAGAGGAGATTGGCGGCCTGCTGGTCATGTATACAATCAAAGAAACCCACGCCTCCTGTGGGTTGCTCATCCCCTTTGGTCTTGTATTTTTTGTTGACGAACGCGGCAATGCGGCCCGCGAGGCGTCCTTCATCATCTTTCAATATCCACCGTATCACTTCCCCGAAACGGAATGCCTTGTTCTTCTCAGGATCGAACACATCATTGATGTCTTTGTCCAGCGGGCGTATCCAGCCTTCATAATGTTTGTTGAGCTGCACATGTACATCCAGGAACTGCCGGGCTGTCTGTTCGTTGTTAACGATAATTAATTCCATCCTGATAATTTGCTGCAAAAATAAAAGTTAATATTCATCCGTTTATAGCTCAATTCAAAATCAGATATTTCTACACTTATGTACGATTTCCCTACGTCTGTAACAATTAACATTTCGTTTAAGTATCCCCGTATATTTTTATGGAAAAGGAGAGCGTGTGCATCATGATAACAATTTCACAGGACCGATGAGTCAAAAATAGCTATTTCACCCTTTGTTCATACACACACATTTAACCTATGTTGAGAAAAAAATGGTGGCTCATTGCCGCGTTATGCATTATCGGCTCAGGCGTGCTGTATTATGTGTTTGCCAACAAACCCGCTGACAGCAGCACCACAGTCCCCGTACGGAAAGGCAACTTTCGTGACATAGTGGTTAGCCCCGGAGAGCTGATGGCCGAGAATACAGAATATATCAATGCCCCGACCGGCCTGCAATCTAACCAGATTTACGAAGAGATCAAAATACAGGACATGGCCCCCGAGGGCATTACGGTGAAGCAGGGCGATTATATTGCCTCGCTGGACCCTGCCGTGGTGAACAAAAAGATAGGCGACGTGCAGATGGAGCTGGACAGGGCTAACTCCACCCTTTCACAAACCGCGCTGGACACTGCTTTGCAGATGCGCGAAGTGCGGGATAACATCACCAATCTGAAGTTCCAGATGGAACAGAAGACCCTCGCCCTGCAGCTCAGCAAATATGAACCCCCGGCCACCGTGCGCCAGGCGGAGCTGGACGTGGAGAAGGCAAACCGCGACCTCTCGCAGCTGCTGGAGAATTACAAGATCAAGCAACGCCAGGCCGCTACCAAAATGGAGCAGGCGTACCGCGAGCTGCAACGCCGCCAGCAGCAGATGCAAAGCCTGGAAGACCTGCGCAGCCAGTTCAGGATCACAGCGCCCAAAAACGGCCTGCTGGTATATATCATCGATTATAATTCCGGCGGCAAAAAGAAGGCAGGCTCCACCATCCGCACCTGGGACCCGCGGCTGGCCATGCTGCCGGACCTTTCCAGCATGCTGTCCAAAACCTATATCAACGAGGTAGACATCAGCAAGATCAAGAAGAACCAGAAAGTAAGCATGGGGCTGGATGCATTCCCGGATGTAAAAATGGAAGGCACGGTCACCTCCGTGGCCAATATCGGCGAGAACAGGCCGGGCTCCAACGCCAAGGTGTTCGAAGTGCTCATCAAGCTTGAAAAAGTAGATTCCATCCTCAAACCCGGCATGACCACCTCCAATAACATCCTCATCAACCAGGTGCCCAACCAGCTTATCATTCCGCTCGAATCCATCTTCTCCGAAAAGAACACCAGCTATGTATATGTGCGGAAAGGCGCGGGCATAGAAAAGCGGGAAGTGAAGCTCGGTAAGAGCAATGATGAAGAGGTGATCGTTACAAAAGGACTGGAGGAAGGCGATGTGGTATACCTCGCAGAACCGGCCTCGGCAAAGGATAACAAGATCATCCCCCTGAAATAACTCTAAAATCAGCAGCATGCGAAAATTATGGGGAGCCCGTAATATGAATAACCTCAACATTGCGCTGGACTCGCTTGTGGCCAACCGGCTGCGCTCGTTCCTGACCGCGCTGGGCATCATCTTTGGCGTGGGCGCGGTGATAGCGATGCTCGCCATCGGGCGTGGCGCAAAAGAGGAGATCATGAACCAGATGAAGCTGGTGGGCGTCAATAATATTGTGATCAAGCCGGTGGTGGAGGAAAAGAAAGATGAGGATGAAAGCGGCCAGTCAAAGGAAGGAGGGAAAACGGAAGAAAAGAAAAAATTCTCCAAAGGTCTCAGTCTGCAGGACGCCTACAGCATCCGCAAAATGATCCCTACCGTGGAAGCCGTGAGCCCGGAGATGATCCTTGACCAGGATGTGATCTACAGCGGCAAAAGCCGGAAACTGAAAATGGTGGGCATCGAGCCGGCTTTTTTTGAGCTGAACAACATCGCCCTTTCTTCCGGCAGGATGTTCAATGATAAGCAGCTCGCCGGCGGTGAAGGCGTATGCATCATCGGCGCGGGGGTGAAGCGGAAGTTCTTTATCTCGGAAGATCCGCTGGGCAAGACCATCAAATGCGGACAGCAATGGCTGAAGATCATCGGCGTAACGGGCGAGAAGCTGATCAGCAGCGCCACCAAGGAAAACCTCGGCATCCGCGATTACAATATGGACATCTACGTGCCGATACAAACAACGCTGGTGCGCTACAAGAATCCCGCCATCCGCATAGAACATCTTCCCTGGTTCATGGAAGACGGCAGCAACCGCAACCAGCAGGCAAAATCGCAGCACCAGCTGGATCAGCTCATTGTGAAAATACGGCAACCCGAGCAGCTCACGGAATCGGCCGGCATCATCAGCCGCATGCTGAAACGCAGGCATAGTGATGTGGCGGATTTTGAAGTGACCATCCCTGAACAATTACTGCAGCAGCAGCAAAAAACGAAAGACGTATTCAATATCGTGCTGAGCGCCATCGCGGGCATCTCGCTGCTGGTGGGCGGCATCGGCATCATGAACATCATGCTGGCTTCCGTGCTGGAACGCACGAAGGAGATCGGCATCCGCATGGCGCTGGGTGCGCAGAAGAACGACATTGTGATGCAGTTCCTGTTTGAAGCCGTGCTGATCAGTCTTTGCGGCGGCATCATCGGCATCATACTCGGCGTGGCCGGCGCTTATATCGTTGACAAGGTGGCTGACATCAAAACGATCGTTTCCGCTGTTTCCATTTTTTTATCCTTTGTGCTGGCGTCTTCCGTGGGATTGATATTCGGTATCTCTCCCGCGCGCAAGGCTGCCGACCAGAACCCAATAGAATGTTTACGTCATGCTTAAACTGAAATTACTGTTTGCCTGTACCCTTGCCGTTTCCGCCTGTTTTGCGCAGCAAAAGCTCGTGCTGCAGGACGTGGTAGCCATGGCGCAGAAAAACTCGCCTTCCTATTACCGCGCGCAAAGCAGGGCGCTCAACAACCTGTACGCTTACCGCTACTTCCGGTCCGGCCAGCTGCCGCAACTGGTGCTGGACGCCAATTATTCCGGTAGTCCGCTCGGCGAAACCGTAGGCGTATTGCAGCCGGATGGCAAAACAGAATACCGCCGCCGTTCTACTTCTAATACATCACTGGGTCTGGGGCTACGACAACTCGTGCCCTGGACCGGTGGTCAATTTTCCATGCGCACGGACCTCGCGCGGTTCGACCAGTTTGATCCCTACCGCGAGCAGCGCTACATGGCCACGCCGTTTTCCATCAACTATTACCAGCCTTCGATCATGTACAACGCGGCCCGCTGGGACCGCCTGATATCGCCGTTGCTGTACGAAGAAAGCAAACGCCTGTATATTGAAGACCTGGAAGTGGTGGCGCTGGACGCATCGGATTATTTTTTCAGGGCGCTGGCCGCGCAGACGCAGGAGCGCATCCTGCGGCTCAACGTAGAGAATACGGATACGTTATATAAAATATCCAAAGGAAGGTTTGAGCTGGGCAAGATCGCGGAGAATGAATTGTTGCAGATAGAGCTGAACCTGCTGAACGCGCAGAACAACCTGGAACAGGCTTCGCTGAACAAGGAAGTGGCCTACCAGGAACTGAAGCGCTTCCTGAACATGCCAAAGGATGCAGACATAGAGCTGAACCTCCCGAGCGCTACGCCGCTCTTTTCCGTGCCGCTGGACAAAGCGGTGACCGAAGCGGGCAGCAACCGGCAGGCTGTGCTGGAATTCAGGCGCCGCCGCCTGCAGGCCGCACAGGAAGTAGCGTCCGCCAGGGGGAACAACGGATACGAGTTCAACCTCAATGCTCAGTTCGGGCGGTCTAATACCGATTCCCTTTTCGGTGATCTTTACAGCCGCGGCGCCGTGCAGCAGAACCTTTCCATCGGCGTGGCCATTCCTATTATGGACTGGGGCCGCGCCCGCAACCGGGTACGCCAGGCGAAGGCCAACCGCGATCTTGCGGAGATCGATATACAACAGGCGGAACGCAGCTTCGATCAGGAGATCTACCTGCAAACGCAACTGTTCAACATCCAGCAAAAGCAGCTGAACAGCGCCGCCAAGGCAGACACCATCGCGCGGCTGCGCTATGAGATCACCAAGCAGCGTTACCTCATCGGCAAAATATCCATCACGGACCTGAACCTCGCGCAGCAGGAAAAAGACCAGGCCAGTCAAAATTACATCAACGCCCTGCGCTCTTACTGGAATGCCTACTATACCGTGCGAAGGCTTACCCTGTACGACTTTGAGAAGAATGAAAAGATTCGTTACGAGTTCCGCGAACCATGACGCCCCGGTATTGGCATCATTTTTTCTGTTGACAGTGCATGCTTCGAAGGATTCTTTTCCCTGCCGTACTGGCATTACTGGCCGTCATATTTTTTATCAGCGGGTACCGCGACCGTAAGCGGGCCTCCACCCTTTTGCGCGAGAACGAACGCCTTATCGGCGAAAACCGCGACCTGCGGAACAGCCTCACCCTCAGCAACCGCACCGCGCAGCAGATCGCGGACCGCAAGGACATGCAGCACCAGGCGCAGGTGCAGTTTGTTGACAGGCGGGAGTATTTCCGCAAGAACTGGAAACAATATATTTCTGTAAATACCGGCGATTACCGCACAGGCTTCCTGGGCGGTATTAAAGACCTGCAGGTGCAGGTGCGCAACCAGACGGAGTACCCGCTGGATAATGCCATCGTTTCCGTGCAATACCTCCGCGGCAACGGTGATGTATTCAAAACAGAGCAGTACACCGTGCACAATATTCCCGCGAAAGGCGTGCAGTCCGTCACGGCCTCCAACAGCCGGAAGGGCAGCAAGGTAAACATCCGCCTGCTGAGCGTTACCAGCCAGCCGATGAACTTCTGCTGGTCGGCAGACAAGAAGCCGGCGCCGGGTGATCCCGATCCGTTTGCCTGTGTGCCGGCGGTGAAATAGGGAGGGCCGTTTTCTCAGGGCTTCCCGGCAGAAGCCACATGCGTTGCCGCCTGACACCTGCCGGGAAGCCGCCGCCTCAAAACCATGCAAAAGATAATGGCTTCATCGCCTGCTCTTCAGCTCCACCCTCCCCACTTCACTGCCATCATCCTTCAGCATCACCAGCTTCAGATTCTTCTGGTCCGCCTTCACATGCATGATGGTGCGGGCGCCTTCTTTCGGCCCGCCGCCGATCACCACCGGGTAGGCGTGCTTGCCTTCAACGGGCTGGTGCACCACGTAGCGGTGCGTGTGCCCGGCCAGGAAGAGGTCGATCTTGTGCTGCTGGAACAGCGGCCCGAAGAGCTTCTGGCATTCCATCGGCCCGTGCCAGTCACCGGAGTGGTAGACGGGGATGTGCATCATCACCACCCTGAATTTTGCTTTTTTGAATGCCTTCGTCTGCGCCACCTGTTTGAACCATTCGGCCTGCTGGCGGCGGTATTCATCGAAATCCACGATGCCGGCGTACACAGGATGGGTATCTTCTTTGTCCTCCCCGGTATCCAGCACGGTGAAATGCACCGGCCCCCAGGTTTTGGCGAAAAACCAGGGATGATCGAAATAATCGGGCAGCTCGCGGCGGAACTTGCCGCGGGTTTCGTGGTTGCCGCGGGTGAAGATGAAAGGTTTTTGAGAAGCGAAGGCCTGGGCGGCAGGCGTCAGCAGATGGTCGATGATCTGCTTTTCATCTTCCTGGTAATCAAATATGTCCCCGTTGAAGAACACGAAGTCGTACGGCTCCTTGCTGAGCGATACCAGGTGCGGGATGCTCGCGGGGCGGTCGTGAATATCGTTCATCACCAGCCAGGACACCTGTTCCGGGTCTTCTTCCGGCGTGGTGAAGCTGAACAGCTCGCTGCTGATGGTGCCGCCGTAGGTCAGCTTGTAAGGCCGGAACTCGGCGATCTCCTTTGAGAATACTTTGTAGTAATAGGTGGTGCCGGGTTGGAGGTGCTCGAGCCTGATCCGGTAAATGCGGTTGTAGGAGTCCACGATGCCGGCCTGCGAATGGTGCGCTTTCAGGCCCAGTTCTGCCGTTTCTCCATATTCGATCCAGCTGTAGGAGGGCTTGTTGCTGAGCCACATGAGCGTCATGGCCGTGGGAGCCGGATTCTGGAGGTAGGGCGGACAGAGGAAGGCGTGGGCTTCGGGCGCTACGCTGGCGGCGGCGAGGGATTTTACTGCCGGCGCGAGGCCCGCGGCGCTGAGGATACCGGCCTTGGCGAAGGTGCCGAGGAAGCCCCGGCGGCCCAGTACGGGCTTATCATCTTGCATAAAGAGTAGTTTTGAACAGCTATAAAAATAATACCCCCGGCTTAAATAATATAACTTATTCAAGAAAGTTAATATATTTGTAACCCTTAAACCTGACGAAAATCACCCCAAATCATCTTTTCATTATTTTGGGTTTTAAGGCTTCAATGATTACCTTTGCGCGAAATTTCACAGTACCACACATTACACGCATTTTATAAACTTCTAAGAAATATGCCTAACACAGGTAAGATCAAACAAATCATCGGTCCCGTTGTGGACGTGCATTTTGAAGGAAAATTGCCCGAAATTTATAACGCCCTGGAACTGACGCGCGACAACGGCCAGAAGGTTGTGCTGGAAGTGCAGCAGCACCTGGGTGAGGACAGCGTTCGTACCGTAGCCATGGACTCTACCGATGGCTTGGTACGCGGTATGCCCGTTATCGACAGGGGCTTCCCCATCAAAATGCCTACCGGTGATGCCATCAAAGGCCGTTTGTTCAACGTGGTAGGTGAAGCGATCGACGGTCTTGGCCAGCTGGACACGACCAATGGCGCTCCCATCCACCGTCAGCCCCCCCGTTTCGAAGATCTCGCCACCGATACCGAAGTACTCTTTACCGGTATCAAGGTGATCGACCTGATCGAGCCTTATGCAAAAGGCGGTAAGATCGGTCTGTTCGGCGGTGCGGGTGTAGGTAAGACCGTACTGATCCAGGAGCTGATCAACAACATCGCAAAAGGCCACGCCGGTCTCTCCGTATTTGCGGGTGTAGGCGAGCGTACCCGTGAAGGGAACGACCTGATGCGTGAAATGATCGAAGCGAACATTGTGCGGTATGGCGATAAATTCAAGGAATCCATGGAGCATGGCGGTTGGGACCTCTCAGCTGTTGACAAGGCAGCGCTGCAGGAATCCCAGGCTACCTTCATCTTCGGACAGATGAACGAGCCTCCCGGCGCCCGTGCCCGTGTAGCCCTGTCTGGCCTGACCATGGCAGAATATTTCCGTGATGGCGACGGCACCGCAGGTGGCGGCCGCGACATCCTCTTCTTCGTAGACAACATCTTCCGTTTCACCCAGGCAGGTTCCGAAGTATCCGCGCTGTTAGGCCGTATGCCTTCCGCCGTGGGTTACCAGCCTACCCTGGCCACGGAAATGGGCCTGATGCAGGAACGTATCACATCCACCAAGAACGGTTCCATTACCTCCGTACAGGCGGTATATGTACCGGCGGATGACTTGACCGACCCCGCTCCGGCAACTACCTTCTCCCACCTGGACGCAACTACCGTATTGTCCCGTAAGATCTCCGATAAAGGTATCTACCCCGCGGTAGACCCCCTGGACTCCACCAGCCGTATCCTGACCGTTGCGGTAGTTGGAGAGGCACACTACAACTGTGCACAGCGTGTGAAAATGATCCTCCAGCGCTACAAGGAACTGCAGGACATCATCGCCATCCTGGGTATGGACGAACTGAGCGACGAAGATAAACTCACCGTATCACGCGCCCGCCGCGTGGAGCGTTTCCTCAGCCAGCCCTTCCATGTGGCCGAGCAGTTCACCGGTCTGAAAGGTGTACTGGTGCCCATCGAAGAAACGATCCGTGGCTTTAACATGATCATGGATGGTGAAGTGGACGAATATCCCGAAGCAGCATTCAACCTGGTAGGTTCTATCGATGACGCCATCGAGAAAGGCAAGAAACTGCTGGCTGCCGCTGCTAAATAAGGGATGATCACACACAAAACCGATTAACATGTTATTGGAAATATTAACACCGGAAAGAAAGCTTTACACAGGCGAAGTATACGGCATCCAGTTGCCGGGTGTGGATGGTTCTTTCGAGATACTGGACCGCCACGCTCCCCTGATCGCCGCTTTGGGCAATGGTAAGATGAAGGTGCTGAAAGACAAGGCCAGTGCGGAGCATTTTACGATCGACGGTGGTTTCGTAGAAGTGCTGAACAACAAGGCTACCGTGCTGGTTGAAGGCGCTGTAGCGGTTTAAAAGAAGGATAAAGGCGATTTTTGAAATAGAGAGGGCCGGGCGTTTAGCCTGGCCTTTTTGTTTTTAGTTCAGGGTAGGGTCGATGGGGAAATTGGCCATCATGGCAAAGCTGTGGCCCATGTTCCGCAGGGATTGCTTCCATATCTCGGGGCCTTCGGCGGAAAACAGCAATGCGGGGTTGATGGCGGACAGTATCCAGCTTTTATCGTCCAGCTCCCCCTGTAACTGCCCTTCGCTCCAGCCGGAATACCCGATAAAGAACTTGATCTTCCGCGCGTCGTCGCTATTACTGTTGATCAGTTGTATGGCGGCGGCGAAATCCCCGCCCCAGTAAAGCCCCGGAAATACCTCGGACCCGCCGGTGATCAGCTCCGGCAGCTGGTGAATAAAATGAACGGTGTCCATCTGCACAGGGCCGCCGAGAAAAACGGGAATGTTGGGAATGAGCACATCGGGGATCAGTTCGTCCAGCTTCTGCTCAAAAGGCCGGTTAACAATAAATCCGAAGCTGCCCTGTTCCTGGTGCTCGCAGAGCAGTACTACGGTCCTGGCGAAATTCGGATCTTTCAGAAAAGGGTCCGCTATCAGCAATATTCCGGGCGAGAGCTTGTCCATAGCTTGATCTTTGGGCTTTTCAAATTTAACCAAGAATGAAGAAAATGGTTCATTATTTTTTGGATTAGCTGGTACAATATTGACGGCTTTGTTCAGAGCAAGGATAAGGCAAGGAGAGAGCAAGGAGAAGGCAAGGTAAACGTTTAGCAAAAGCCGTTAAAATAGTATAAAAAAGAAAAAGGGACCTAGAAAGATCCCTTACCATTTTATCAACCAAAATCTAAATCGCTTATGGAACGAATCCACGTCGATGTATGTAGAAAGTTTATTCGCTTTTTTGAGTCATCTATATAGTAGCAAATTTGGTACCAGATGACAGAGCAAAGTTATGGAAACTGGCAGCAATTACAGCATAAATCCTCCGTTAAAATTACGTTAAAGTAATGCTGTTTTGTGAAAAACAGTATGGATAAGGCTTTGCGGGATTTAATTTTGTATCATAGTTGCTATAGCAATTAGTTTACAAGGGATGGATTTTCCCTATATTTATCGTTTATACGTTTTACAACATGTTGCCACTAAAGAAGATATTTCCTGTCATAATTGCACTGATCACACTCTCGCTGTTGGGAATCATCTACATACAGGTGAGCTGGATACGCAACGCCGCGCACATCAAAAAAGAACAGCGCGAGCAGCGTATGCAGACCATGACCTATATGGTAGCTTCCGAACTTTATAAGGGGATGAAATTCCCGCTTGGCAAGGTGAAGGTAGACAGCCGCGTGTCTAAAGACGGCAGCGCCAGCCGCTTCAGCTTTGATCCCATCGAGCCGCTGCGCCCCATCACTTCCGTGAGCGATGTGTTTGAAGCGCGGGATGTGTACGAGATGATCAAGAAAGGCATGATAGAGAACAAGATGGATACCGTGTTCGAGTTCGGCATCAATAACATCTACGGTACAAAGCTCTATTCACCGGGCTTCAAGGAAGCCTCGCTGCGTGCGTCGGCGGACGCCAACAACGCCAACCTCCTGGCATACGTTACGCCCATCGCTGATGATAACCCGGCATCCGGCCAGCAGTTCAATCTTGAAACAGATGAAACGCTGGTGGTGATCGTGCCGGAAAGCAGTCTTTCCTCGCTGCAATCCCTCGGCTGGATGATCTTCGGCAGCGTACTCTTCACCGCCATCATCATCACCGCCTTCGCGCTCACCATCCGCACCATGTTCGGACAGAAAAAACTTTCCGAGATCAAAAGCGATTTCATCAACAACATGACCCATGAGCTGAAAACGCCGCTGGCTACCATTTCTCTCGCCATCGACGCCATCGGCAATGAAAAGGTGATGGACAACCGCGAGAAGATCCGCTACTTCTCCGGCATCATCAAGGAAGAGAACAAACGCATGAACAAACAGGTGGAATCCATCCTGCAGTCCGCCCTCCTTGAAAAAGAAGAGCTGACACTGAACCTTCAACCGATCGACATACACCAGCTGATCACATCCACCGTAGAAAACCTGCAGCTGCAGCTCGACGGCAAGAACGGCAAGGTGTACCTGCAGCTGAACGCACATCAGCCGATCATCAAAGCGGATGAAGTACATATCTCCAATCTCATCTTCAACCTGCTGGACAATGCCATCAAATACTCCAAAGAAAACCTGGAAGTACGCATCGCCACCGGCAACACCCGCAAAAGCCTGATCATTTCCGTGGCGGACAATGGCATCGGCATGAGCAGGGATACCGTGTCCCGCATCTTCGAAAAATTCTACCGCGCGCATACGGGCAATGTGCATAACGTAAAGGGTTTCGGCCTGGGCCTCAGCTATGTGAAAGCGATCGTGGATGCGCATAAAGGCAAGATCAGGGTAGAGAGCGTCATGGGCAAGGGAAGCAGGTTCACGCTGGAGTTTCCGCAGGACTAAGTATCTTTGGATCAACAAAATAGAAACACCAGCATACTCCCATGTTGTCAGAAAAAGAATTGTCAAGATACAAGCATCCCATTGCCGTACCCGGTATGGGCGTTGCTTTCCAGGAGAAATTAAAAGCGGCCCGCATACTTGTGATCGGCGCCGGTGGATTGGGAAGTCCCGTTGCCCAGTACCTCAGCGCCGCCGGTGTAGGCGTGATCGGTATTGCGGATTATGGAACGATACTGGAAGAAGACCTGCACCGCCAGCCGATGTACAACATGCAGGACCTGCGGAAGCATAAAGCGAAAATGGCGACCAGCCGTCTTTTTTCCCTCAACCCCTGGAACAAGCATTTCCCCTTTCTCGTGCAGATCCGTCCGGATAACGCCCTGCAGATATTCAGCAGTTTCGACCTGATTGTGGATTGTTCGCAACACCGTATTACACATTTTGTGGTGAACGACGCCTGCCTGGCGTTGAACAAGCCCTTTGTGACCGGCGAGGTGCATAACTGGGTGGCCTGGTGGGGCGGCTTCAACATGCCGCAGCAGGAGGCGGCGGGGCGGGTGGCATCTTACCGCTGTAACGATTTCAAAGTAGACGATCTCCGGAATTTTGACGCGGGCGCCCTGGGCGCCACGCACGGCGCCACGGCTTTGCTGATGGTGAACGAGATCATCAAGTTCGTGGCAGGCGTACCGGGCCTCGCGGGCAAGCTGCACACCTTCAACTACCTGCACCAGAAATTCGAGGTTACCGACCTGAATGCGGATGTTGCCGGTATGGCGGA
The DNA here is from genome assembly GCF_007992715.1 of Chitinophaga cymbidii. Taxonomy (GTDB): domain Bacteria; phylum Bacteroidota; class Bacteroidia; order Chitinophagales; family Chitinophagaceae; genus Chitinophaga; species Chitinophaga cymbidii. The sequence continues at coordinate 787,017 of NZ_BKAU01000001.1, read as the reverse complement.
AGTGAAGGCCCGCGGGCTGCTGACGGCCGAGGAATACGGCCTGGAAGTGGTGCCGGACGTGGAGGATTAGTTCCCCGAATACCATGCATTCATCAGAGACATCCTGCAGGAATGAAAAAACATTTAAAAAAAATAGCGCTGTGGGCCATCGGCATTTACCTGGCCGGGGGAATCGCCCTGTATTTTGTGCAGGACAAGCTGTTGTTTCACCCGGAGGTGCTGCCGGAGAGCTACAAGTTTAAGTTCGATGTGCCTTTCGAAGAATTGCTGATACCCGTGAATAAGGAAGTGAAGCTGAGCGCCGTGCTGTTCAAAGCTGAGCGCCCCCGCGGCATGGTGCTCTATTTCCACGGCAACGCCATGAACATCAACCGCTACGCGAAGATGATGCGCAATTTCACCCGCAACAACTACGATGTGCTGATCCTGGATTACCGCGGTTTCGGCAAAAGCACCGGCCGCCTGACGGAAGAAGCCCTGTTCGGCGATGCATTGCTGATGTACAAAGTAGCCCGCACCCGCTTCGCACCCTGGCAGATCGTGATCTACGGCAAGTCCATCGGCACCGGCATTGCGGCGCAGCTGGCCTCCGTGCGCGATTGCAGGCGCCTGGTGCTGGAAACGCCGTACTACAGCCTGGAAGATGTGGCCGGAGATGTAGCGCCGATTTACCCCGTTGGATGGCTGCTGAAGTATAAGTTGCCCACTTATACATATCTGCCCAAAGTAGCAGCGCCCGTTACGATCTTTCACGGAACAGAAGATGAAACGGTGCCGTATGAATCCGGTAAAAGGCTGGAACCGCTTTTCAAGAAAGATGATGAGTTTGTAACGCTGGAAGGCGGAGAACATAATAACCTGAACGACTATCCGCTGTTTCACAGGAAGCTGGATTCGGTGTTGAGCAGGTGAAGAAAACTACTTCACCTCCCGCAAAGACACCCCCTTCCCGCTCACCTTCAACTCATGCTGCACCCCCAGCTTCAACGCAAAGTTCTGCTCCTGGTGCCCCACCGGAAAGCCGTAGCACACCGGGTAATCATATTCCTGCACCATATTCCGGATGATCTCGTACTCCGTTTGCCCGAACGGCGTATCCGTTTCCCTTTCCTCCGTGAATGAGCCCACGATCAGGCCCGCCAGTTTGTCCAGCCACCCCGCCCGCTTCAGGTTATACATCATCCGGTCGATATTATACCGGTATTCGCCCACATCTTCCAGCACCAGTATCTTCCCTTTGGTATTGACCTGCGAAGGGGAACCGGAGATATTCGCCAGCAGGGAAAGGTTGCCGCCTGTCAGCCTGCCGGCGGCCTTGCCTTCCCGGTTCATGGGGTGCGGCTCGCAGGCGTACTGGCTGCGCTTGCCCAGCAGCGCTTCGCGCAGGCTGTCAACGTATATGTTTTCCCGTGTGGCCACGGTGATGCCGCTGCACATCAGCGAATGGATGCTTGCAATTTTATGCCGCTCCTGCATATGCGCATGCAGTGCGGTAATATCGCTGTACCCGCAGATCCACTTGGGATGCTTGCGGAAACGGGAGAAATCGATCTTGTCCAGGATACAGATCATGCCATAGCCGCCTCTGCCGAAAACGATCGCCTTGATATCCGGATGGTCCATCATATCCTGCAATTCTTCCAGCCGCAGCTCGTCCGGCGCGGAAAAATTATGGAAGCTGGTGCCCACCGTAATGCCCAGGTGCACCCGGAAGCCCCAGGATTCTATAATACCGGCGGCATATTCGGCCGCATACAGTTCCATCTTGCTGCTGGAGCAGGTAACGCCAATCAGATCGCCTTTTTTCAGATAGGGCGGAATTTTGATCATTCTACAACGCTTTAGTTTACCTTTGCTGATTAATTGGAGCCGGTTAAGCCCGGCCATAAAGTAAAGATAATTCCGGCAAGGATATAAGCATTATGAAACAATTTAACAGAACCCTGGTCACAGCAGCGCTGCCTTATGCCAACGGTCCCGTGCACATCGGGCACCTGGCGGGCTGTTACATCCCGGCGGACATCTATGTCCGCTACCTGCGGGCCAGGAAAGCAGACGTAAAATTCATCGGCGGAACAGACGAACATGGCGTACCTATCACCATCAAGGCCATGCAGGAGAACGTCAGCCCGCAGGATATTGTGGACAAATATTACGCGATCATCAAAGACAGCTTTGATGCCATGGGCATCTCTTTCGATATATTTTCCCGCACCTCCCGCCAGATCCACCACGAAACAGCCGCCGGCTTCTTCAAAAAGATGTATGACGACGGCCTTTTTGAGGAAAGGGAATCCGAGCAGTATTTCGATGAGGTGAAACAGGTGTTCCTGGCGGACCGGTATATCATCGGCACCTGCCCGAAATGCGGCAATCCGAATGCTTATGGCGACCAGTGCGAACGCTGCGGTTCGTCCCTGAGCCCGGACGAGCTGATCAATCCCCGCTCAGCCCTCAGCGACGCCGTGCCCGTGAAAAAGAAAACGAAGCACTGGTATATGCCGCTGCAAAATTATGAGCCCTGGCTGAAACAATATATCATCGAAGATCACAAGGAATGGAAGAATAACGTATACGGACAGTGCAAAAGCTGGCTGGACAATGGCCTGCAAAGCCGCGCCATGACGCGGGACAGCAACTGGGGTATCAAGGTGCCGTTGAAAGATGCCGAAGGAAAGGTGCTGTACGTATGGTTCGATGCGCCGATCGGCTATATCTCCGCCACCCGGGAGCTGACCGACCAGTGGCAGGATTACTGGTGCAAGGAAGACAGCCGCCTGGTGCATTTCATCGGGAAAGACAACATCGTGTTCCACTGCATCATTTTCCCGGCGATGCTGAAAGGGCACGGCGGTTATGTGGTGCCGGACAATGTGCCCGCCAACGAATTCCTCAACATCGAAGGCGAAAAAGTATCCACCTCCCGCAACTGGGCCGTGTGGGTGCACGAGTATATCAAGGATTTCCCCGATCAGCAGGACGTGCTGCGGTACGTACTGTGCGCCACCGCGCCGGAAACAAAGGATAACGACTTCACCTGGAAAGATTTCCAGGACCGCAATAACAATGAGCTGGTAGCCAACCTCGGCAACTTCGTGAACCGCACGATGGTACTGATGCACAAGCTCTGCGGCGGCAAAGTACCGCCCATGCATGCGGAGCAGAAAGATGCGGCGGACGACGCTGTGTTCGCCATGCTGCAGGAAGCCAAAGCGAAGATCTCCGAATCGCTCGAAACCTTCCGTTTCCGCGACGCGCTGAATGAAGTAATGAACGTAGCCCGCGAAGGCAACCGCTACCTCCAGGAAAAACAACCCTGGATACTGGCTAAAACGCCGGAACTGCAGGCGCAGCACCAGGCGCAGATCGACAATTGCCTGCACGTCTGCCTGCAGCTGACCGCCAACCTCGCCATCTTCATCAACCCCTTCCTGCCGTTCACGGCAAAGAAGATCTGCCATATGCTGAAAGTGGTAGACCGCCTGCTGGAATGGGAAAACGCCGGCAGCATGAAACTGGTCAGCGTAGGCTATTCGCTGCGGCCGCCGGAACTGCTGTTCAAAAAGATAGAAGACGAACAGGTGAAAGCGCAGGTGGACAAGCTGCATGCCGGACTGAAGAAGCCCGCTGCCGCCGCACCCGAAGAAACACCGAAGCCCGAAGCAAAACCTGAAATACAATATGATGATTTCGCGAAGCTGGACCTGAAAGTGGGCACCATCATACAGGCGGAGAAAGTGGAGAAGGCGGACAAACTGCTGAAGCTCACCGTAGATCTCGGCTATGAGCAGCGCACGGTAGTATCCGGCATCGCCCAGCATTTTAAACCCGAAGAGATCACCGGCAAACAGGTAACGCTGGTAGCCAACCTCGCTCCCCGCAAAATGCGCGGCATCGAGAGCCAGGGCATGATACTGATGGCGGAAGATAAAGACGGCCGCCTCGTGTTCGTGAACCCGGACGATGCGGTAGCGCCCGGCAGTAGTGTAAGCTGATAATAACCGTTTTACATAAAGAAACCCTGCGTTTGTCAAAAACACGCAGGGTTTTTTCATTCCCCTCATCGTACCCCGGCAAAAAATGCTAAATTCATTCATCAAAAGCTGGAAAACATGGAAAGAAGGATCAACAAAGTAGCCGTGCTCGGTTCCGGTGTAATGGGTTCAAGGATTGCCTGCCTTTTTGCAGGCGCAGGCGTAAAGGTATTGCTGCTGGATATCGTTCCGAAAGAGCCGAACGATGCGGAAAAGGCAAAAGGATTAACGACGGAACATCCGGCGGTAAGGAACAGGATCGTGAACGAAGCATTACAGGCGGCGGTCAAATCCAATCCTTCGCCCCTGTATACAAAAGCATCCGCCCGGCTTATCAGCACCGGCAATTTTACGGATGACATGAAATCCATTGCGGACTGCGACTGGGTGATAGAAGTAGTGGTGGAGAACCTGGACATCAAGAAGAAGATCTTCGAACAGGTAGAGCAGTTTCGCAAGCCCGGCACCCTGATCACTTCCAACACCTCCGGCATCCCCATTCACCTGATGGCGGAAGGCCGCAGCGATGATTTTAAGAAACACTTCTGCGGCACCCACTTCTTCAATCCGCCGCGCTACCTGCGGCTGCTGGAGATCATTCCCACACCGCATACAGACGCCGCTGTAGTGGATTTTCTCATGCACTACGGCGATCTCTATCTCGGGAAAACAACCGTGCTCTGTAAAGACACACCGGCATTCATCGCCAACCGCGTGGGCGTGTTCTCCATCATGGCCATCTTCCATATCATGCAGGAAATGGAACTGGGCATAGATGAAGTGGATGCACTGACAGGCCCCGTGATCGGCCGTCCCAAATCCGCTACTTTCCGCACGGCGGACGTAGTGGGCATCGATACGCTGGTGAAAGTGGCGAAGGGCGTGGCGGACAATGCGCCCAACGATGAAGCCAAAGCCATCATGGGCATCCCGCCGTTCCTGCAAAAAGTAGTGGAGAACAACTGGCTGGGCGATAAGACCGGGCAAGGCTTCTACAAAAAAACGAAAGGAGCGGGCGGCAGCAAGGAAATACTGACGCTGGACCTGAAAACGATGGAATACGGCCCGAAGCAAAAAGCGAAGTTCGCCAGCATCGAAGCCGCCAAACCCATTGAAGACCTGAAGCAGCGCATCAAAGCCCTGGCGCAGTCCACCGACAAAGCCGGACAGTTCTACCAGCGTTTTCATGCGCACTTGTTTTCGTATATCAGTCACCGTATCCCGGAAATAGCAGATGATCTTTATAAAGTGGACGATGCCATGAAAGCCGGCTTTGGGTGGGAGATCGGCGCGTTCGAAACATGGGATCTGCTGGGCGTGGAAAACGGGCTGAAGCTGATCAAAGACAACAAGCTGACGGCCGCTGCCTGGGTGGAAGACATGCTGGCAGCCGGCGTGAAATCGTTCTACAAGATCGAAAACAACAAAAAGCACTATTATGACCTGGCATCCAAAGCTTACAAGCCGGTGCCGGGCGAAGATAATTTCATCATCCTCGAAAACCGCTCCGGCAACATCGTCTGGAAGAACAGCGCCTGCAATCTCTATGATCTCGGCGACGGCATCCTCAACCTCGAATGGAAAACAAAGATGAACACCATCGGCGGTGAGGTGCTGGAAGGCGTGCATAAGTCGGTAGACCGCGCGGAGAAAGATTTCCGCGGGCTTGTGATCGGCAACGACGGCGCGAATTTCTCCGCGGGCGCCAACGTGGGCATGATCTTCATGCTGGCGGCGGAGCAGGAGTTTGATGAGCTGGACATGGCCGTACGCCTGTTCCAGAAAAGCACCATGCGCCTCCGTTATTCCTCTGTTCCCGTGGTGGTAGCGCCACATGGCCTCACATTGGGCGGCGGCTGCGAAATGAGCCTGCATGCGGATGCGGTGCAGGCCGCTGCGGAAACCTACATCGGCCTGGTGGAGCTGGGCGTGGGCCTGATCCCCGGTGGCGGCGGCACCAAGGAAATGACGCTGCGCGCGTCCGACGCTTATCGCGAAGGGCTGGTGGAGAACGTGATCCTGCAGGATTATTACCTCACTATCGCGCAGGCGAAGGTGGCCACTTCCGGATTTGAAGCGTATGAAATGGGCATCCTGCGGGAAGGCACGGACGGTGTGAGCATGAACCCCTCCCGCGTGATCGCGGACGCGAAGGAAAAAGCCCTTGAGCTGGCGGAGGCCGGCTATACCCGTCCCATCGAAAGAACAGACATCCGCGTACTTGGGCGTTCCGCCCTGGGCGCCATGCTGGCGGGCATCAACGGCATGAAGTTCGGCAACTACATTTCGGAATACGATGCAAAGCTCGCGGCGAAGCTCGCCTATGTTATGTGCGGCGGCGATCTCAGCGAACAAACGCTTGTCAGCGAGCAATACCTGCTGGACCTTGAAAGGGAAGCCTTCCTCAGCCTCTGCGGGGAACGCCCTACGCTCGAAAGGCTGCAGCACATGCTCAAAACCGGCAAGCCGCTGCGTAATTGATCATTATAATCAACACAAACCTTGGAAAACACACACATCTTATCCCTCCACCAGGTATCCAAGCACTATGGCCCCATCCAGGCGTTGAAAGAAGTTTCTTTTGATGTGCCGGCCGGCAGCGTGTTTGGCGTACTGGGCCCCAACGGCAGCGGGAAAACCACGCTGTTAGGCATCGTTATGGACGTATTGAAGGCCAACGCAGGCTCCTTCAAATGGTTCGGACAGGAGCCGCATGCAGACCTCCGCAAAAGGATCGGCACGCTCCTGGAAACCCCTAACTTCTATCACTATTACTCCGGCATGCGCAACCTGCAGATCAGCGCGCAGATCAAAGGCCGCGGCCAGGACGATATCGAGCGCGTACTGCGGCTGGCGGGATTGTGGGAACGCCGGGACTCGAAGTTCAGCACGTTCTCCCTCGGCATGAAACAACGCCTCGCCATCGCCAGCGCACTGCTGGGCAAACCGGAAGTACTGCTGCTGGATGAACCCACCAACGGCCTGGACCCCGCCGGTATCGCGGAGATCCGCGACCTCATCCGCCAGCTCGGCGAACAGGGCACCACCGTGATCATGGCCAGCCACCTGCTGGACGAAGTGGAAAAAGTATGCACCCACGTAGCCATCCTCAAAAAAGGCGTGCTGCTCACGGCCGGGCATGTGGACGAAGTATTGTCCAACGAAGACATGATAGAGATCAGCGCGGCGGACCTCGCGCAGCTGGAAAATGTGCTGAACGCATTGCCCAACATCAAGTCCATCCGCCGGCACAACGGCAGCTTCCAGATAGTGTTCTCCGGGAGCCAGAGCGCAGAGCAGGTGAACAGGCATTGCTTTGAGCAGGGCGTCACGCTCAACTACCTCGCCGTACGCAGAAAGAGCCTCGAAGCAAGGTTCATTGAATTAACCAATTGATCTTAACGCATCATGATAACACATCTTTTAAAAATAGAGTGGATGAAGGTGAAGAACTACCGCACCTTCTGGATACTCATTGCATTGTTCACCGTAGCAGCGCCGCTGTTGTGCATGGCTTACCAGAGCGTGAACCGCAACATCACCAGCAAGCTGCCCATTTTGCAGGACCCTTTTTCCTTCCCGCAGGTGTATGAAACAGTAGCCTGGCTGACCAGCTTTATGACGCCCGTGATGGGCATCCTGATGATCATCCTGCTCACCAACGAAAACAATTTCCGCACACTGCGGCAGAACATCATCGACGGATGGAGCAGGGACCAGTACATCGCCGCAAAGTTCAGCGTGATGCTTTGCATGGTGCTGTTCGTCACCTTCCTGGTAGCAGTAACGGCATTGGTATTCGGCCTGCAGAGCGGCGGGAGTGCGGACGGCGATACGTTCAAGTATATCGTATGGTCAGCCCTGCAAAGCCTTGCCTACCTGTCATTCGCCTTTTTCCTCGGCACGTTCATGAAACGGTCCGGCATCGCCATTGCTATTTATGTGTTCTATGCTTACATCGGTGAGTTCATGCTCTCGATGCTGCTGGATTTCAAAGTGAAATTCCACGCCGGCGCCTTTCTGCCGTTTGAAGCAACAGACCGCCTGCTGTCCGGCGAATCGAAAATAATACGCAGGCTGATGGAGCAGGCCACACCACCCTCCGCCACCACCTACGTGCTGATCGCGCTGGCCTACGTCGCCTTGTTCTGTTTTCTTTCCTGGCGCAGGCTGAAACGGTCAGACCTGTAATTATTTAAATGTTAAACGTCAGGAATTGTAAATCACAGCTTGTAAATTTGTTGATAAAACGAGAACGTGAAGAAGGAAAAACTGATACTGGTCACGAATGACGACGGAATAACGTCTCCGGGCATACGAACTTTGATAGAAGCCGTGGAAACGCTGGGCAAAGTGGTGGTGGTAGCGCCGGACAGCCCCCAGTCCGGCAAAGGGCACGCCATTACGCTGGGCTTCCCGCTACGGCTGAACCAGGTAGACATATTCGGGGACATCGAAGCATGGACCTGTTCCGGTACGCCTGTTGACTGTGTGAAGCTGGCGCGGGACAAGATACTGGAACGCGCGCCGGACATCTGCGTGAGCGGTATCAACCATGGCGCCAATCATTCCATCAACATTATCTATTCCGGCACCATGTCCGCCGCCATGGAAGCGGCTATCGAAGGCATCCCTTCCGTCGGTTTCTCTTATCTGAATTACGACTATGAGGCGGACATGACCACCTGTGGCGAAGTAGCGCATACCGTCACAAAAAAAATGTTGAGCACTGAACTGCCGAAACACACCCTTTTCAACGTTAATATACCGGATGTGGACGCGAAAGATTACAAAGGCATCCGCATCACCCGCCAGGCCAACGCCAAATGGGTGGAGGAGTTCGATGAACGCCGCGACCCCCACGGCAAAAAGTACTACTGGCTCACCGGCGAATTCAAGAACCAGGACACAGGGAACGACACCGACGTATGGGCCCTGGAAAACGGCTATACTTCGCTGGTGCCCGTACAGTTCGACCTGACAGATTACAGGCTGATGAAAAAACTGGAAGCCGACTGGCGCTTCTGATACAATAATCCTATGAACATGCTCAAACAAGACAAATTATCACTGGGTATCTTACTGGGGCTGCTGGCCCCGGTAGCCGGCCTGTTTATCTACTACCTGGTGACGTTTATGCCCCGCGATCAAAGCCTGTCCGATTTCTTCACCATGCTGAAACAGAACAGGCACCTGCTCCCCAAGCTCATCAGCATCTGCCTGCTCGCCAACGGCCTGGTATTCTATCTCTACACCCGCAAGCGCCGGGACCTCACGGCCAGGGGCATTTTCCTCATCACAATGTTATACGCAATCGTTATCTTGCTGCTTAAAATCATTCACTGGTAGCAGATGAAGTATTATATCATAGCCGGCGAAGCCTCCGGGGACCTGCATGGCAGCAATCTTGTCAAACAGCTGAAACAGCTGGATGCGTCCGCCGACATCCGCTCCTGGGGCGGAGATCTCATGGAGCAGGCCGGCGCGAAAGTAGTGAAGCACTACCGGGACCTCGCCTTCATGGGCTTCGTGGAAGTGATCATGAACCTGCGCACCATCTTCGCCAATCTCGACCAGTGTAAAAAAGATATCCTCGCTTATCAGCCCGATGTGCTCATCCTCATTGACTATCCCGGCTTCAACCTCCGCATTGCCGAATGGGCGAAACAGCAGGGGTTGAAGGTGGTGTATTATATCAGTCCGCAAGTATGGGCCTGGAAAGAAGGAAGGGTGAAGAAGATCCGGCAGACGGTGGACAAAATGCTGGTGATACTGCCATTCGAAAAAGATTTTTACCGCAAGTGGGATTTTGAAGTGGAGTATGTGGGGCATCCGTTGATAGAAGCTATAAAAGCCGCACAGGAAGCGCCTTCCGCACCATCGTTTTCCGAAAAGCCGGTGATCGCGCTGCTGCCCGGCAGCCGCAAGCAGGAAGTAAAAGAGAAGCTGCCGGTCATGCTGTCCATGGCGCGGTATTTCCCCGAATACCAGTTCATCATGGCGCAGGCGCCGAGCCTGGAAGACAATTTCATCAGTAGTTTCACCAGCGCTTACCCCAACGTGTCTGTTGTAAAGAACCAAACCTACCAGCTGCTGTTGCAGGCGTCCGCCGCGCTGGTCACTTCCGGCACCGCCACGCTGGAAACAGCGCTGTTCGGCGTACCGGAAGTAGTATGCTACAAAGGCAGCCCCGTTTCCTATTTCTTCGCGAAATACCTCATCAAAGTAAAATATATCTCCCTCGTCAACCTCATCATGGACAAACCCGTGGTGAAAGAGCTGATCCAGCACGACCTGACGGAAGAAAACCTGTTGAAAGAATTAACGCTCATCCTGAAAGACACTGCCCGCCGGCAGCAAATGAAAGCGGATTATGCCGTGCTCTGGACGCTCCTTGGGGATGGAACGGCATCGCGCAAGGCGGCGGAAGCGATCGTGGGGATGCGCTAATGCCGGAACAACCTTATCAGCATCACGATCAACGCGATCACGAACAGGATGATAGAGATCCGGTTCATGCCATGCATGAGCTTCGTATTGGTATTCCTCACCTCTCCCGGGTCGCGCTTTTTGATGTAGAGATGCTGCAATATCTGGCGCCAGATGCTTTTCATGGTACAAATATCCGTTATTTTTACGCGCTATGGGAAATTTACTAAGGAGCCTTTTGCTGGTGTTCATCACGGCCCCCGTGTTCGCACAACAGATCAGCACGGAGCTGAAGAACTGGGAATTCCGCCGCACGGATGAACAGGCATGGCGCACAGCCACCGTGCCCGGCACTGTGCATACGGACCTCCTGCATCACAAACTTATCCCTGACCCCTTCCGCGACGCCAACGAAAAAGGCGTGCAGTGGATCGATAAGAAAGACTGGGAATACCGCACGCGGCTTAACATTACGCCGGAACTCCTGCGGCATGACGTTATATCGCTGGAATTTGAAGGGCTGGATACTTATGCGGACGTATATGTGAACGACGCATTGGTGCTGAAAGCGGAGAACATGTTCGTGCGGAGGGAAGTCCCCGTGAAAAAACACCTGAAGCCCGGCAGGAACACCCTCCGCATCCTGTTCCACAGTCCGGTTGCGCATGACATGCCCAAATTCCTCGCGGAACGCCTCGTATACCCCGCCGGCAACGATGCCAGCGACATTCCTTTAGGCATATTCGCCCGCAAAGCGCCCTACCATTACGGATGGGACTGGGGCCCGCGCCTCGTTACCAGCGGCATCTGGCGCCCCGTTCGCCTGAAAGCCTGGAGCAAGGCGCAAATAAAAGACAGCTGGCTCCGCCAGCAGCAGCTCACAGACGCGCAGGCAACGCTGGAAGCCGCTCTCACGCTGGAAGTACACAAGCCCGGCGCTTACAATATCATCGTAAAAAGTCCGCATGAAGAATTTGCCACGCAACAGCTCCATCAATCCCTGTCCGCCGGCAAACATCAGCTGCGCCTTCCTTTTACCATCCCGCAGCCGCAGCGCTGGTGGCCGAACGGGCAGGGCGATCAGAAATTATATCCCGTTGAAGTAGCCGTTGTCAGCGGCGGCGATACCCTGCAAAAGCTGCGTCAGCGCATCGGCCTGCGTACGATTGAAGTCGTGAATAAAAAAGACGAACACGGCACCAGCTTTTTCGTGAAAGTCAATGGCCGCGCGATCTTCATGAAAGGATCGAACTACATTCCGCAGGATAATTTCCTGCCGCGCGCCACACCGGAACGCTACAAAAAGCTGTTCGATGACATGAAGGAAGCAAACTTCAACATGGTCCGCGTATGGGGCGGCGGCATTTACGAGAACGATCAGTTCTACGACCTCGCTGATGAAGCAGGCATCCTGGTATGGCAGGATTTTATGTTCGCCTGTACACTGTATCCTTCCGATCCCGGATTCCTGCAACAGGTGAAGGAAGAAGCGGAAGATAACATCACCCGCCTGCGTAACCATCCTTCGCTCGCGCTCTGGTGCGGCAACAATGAAATTGCCGTGGCGATCAAAAACTGGGGCTGGAAAGACGGATATGCGTATACGGACAAACAGTGGAAACAGCTCCTGGAAGGATACGAAACATTATTTCACCAGCTGTTGCCCGATGCCGTGAAAACCCACGATCCCGGCCGCTTTTACTTCCCTTCGTCCCCCATCAGCAACTGGGGCAAAGCCGAAGATTTCAAACACGGCGATAATCACTACTGGGGCGTGTGGCACGGCATGGAATGGTTTGAAGCTTTCGCCACGCATGTGCCGCGTTTCATGAGTGAATACGGCTTTCAGTCGTTCCCCGACATTCATACCGTGCGCCGCTATGCGGACACCAGCCAGTGGGACATCCATTCCTACGTAATGCAGGCCCACCAGAAGAGCTTCACCCGTGGAAATGCCGCCATCAAAACGTATATGGACCATTACTACAAACCCCCGAAGAACTTCCCCGCTTTCCTTTACCTCAGCCAGGTATTGCAGGCGGAAGGAATGAAGGTGGGGATGGAAGCGCACCGCCGCGCCATGCCCTTTTGCATGGGCACGCTCTACTGGCAGCTGAATGACTGCTGGCCCGGCGCATCCTGGAGCGGCATCGATTATTTCGGCCGGTGGAAGGCCCTGCACTACTTCGTTAAAAAAGCATATGCCCCGGTGCTCATCAGCCATTCCAAACAGGCCGGCAGGGTGGTAACACACCTCGTCAGCGATCTGCCGGAACCCGAAACGGCCATGCTGCACCTGCAACTGATGGACATGAACGGGAAAGAAATATGGCAGGAACAAATGCTCGTGCGCACTAAAACCGGCGGCAGCGAAATGGTGCACAGCATCCCCATACAAGACATGCTGAACGGGGCGGACCGCACAAGGGTAATATTGTATTCCAAACTGCTAAAGAACAATAAGGTATTATCGGAGAATGTATTTTACTTTGCTGCACCCCGTTTGCTGCAATTGCCCAAAGCGGCGATCGCCGCGGAGGTGGAGGAAAAGGACGGAAAGATGATGGTGCGCCTGCAGTCCGGGTCCCTGGCCCGGAATGTATACCTTTCGCTGGAGCAGGATGATTCCTCCCATTTTTCCGATAACTATTTCGATCTGCTGCCGGGCCGGGCGCAGATCGTGGAAGTAAAGACCAGGCTGGCTAAAGAACAGGTAAAAGAACAATTGCGCATCATGCATCTGGCAAATGCGTGCCGGGAATAAACGGCGGAACGTGCCTTCCTTCCGGCCGCCTGAAATAAAGTATTCAACGGATCAGCAACATATACTGAAATAAGGTAACTGTAAAACATGAACAGATGAAAAACATGCTATTGACGGTGTGCCTGCTTGCAGGTTTCGCCGTACATGCTCAGGAAGAGCATCCTTATGTGAAAGAGAAAGATCCGCTGGTATTGCAGAAGCTGGAAGAGTGGCAGGACTGGAAATTCGGGCTGATGATGCACTGGGGCACATATTCCCAGTGGGGCATCGTGGAATCCTGGAGCCTTTGCCCGGAAGATGAAGGCTGGACGCACCGCAAGCCGGAAGGCATTCCCTACTGCGAGTACGTGCAAAAGTATGAAGCGCTGGCTAACACCTTCAATCCCGTTAAATTCGATCCCGCCCGCTGGGCCGCTGCCGCCAGAAAAGCTGGCATGCGCTACATGGTGTTCACCACCAAGCACCACGACGGCTTCAATATGTTCGATACAAAGCAGTCCGCCTACCGCATCACCGCACCTAACGTGCCTTTCAGCAAAGACCCGCGTGCGGACGTAACGAAGGAAGTGTTCAATGCGTTCCGCCACGAAGGCATCCACATCGGCGCTTATTTCTCCAAACCGGACTGGAACGTGGATTCCTACTGGTGGCCGTACTTCCCGCCGAAAGACAGGAACGTGAACTACGAGATCAGCAAATACCCCGATCGCTGGAAGCAGTTTCAGCAATTCACCTATAACCAGATCGAAGAGCTGATGACCGGCTACGGAAAAGTAGATATTCTCTGGCTGGATGGCGGATGGGTGCGCCCGCTGGACATGCACACCAAAGAATCCCTGGGCTGGAATAAAACGCCGGCGCAGGACCAGGACATCAATATGCCCGCCATCACCTCCATGGCCCGTAAACATCAGCCCGGCCTCATTGTGGTAGACCGCAGCGTGCATGGCCCCTACGAAAACTACCGCACGCCCGAGCAGCAGATACCGGAAAAGCCGCTGGACTATCCCTGGGAAACCTGCATGACCATGGCCGGCTCCTGGTCGTACGTTCCCAACGACCGCTACAAGCCCGTGAACAGGATCATCCACAACCTGGTGGACATTGTGGCGAAAGGCGGCAACTACCTGCTGAACATCGGCCCCGGTCCGGATGGCGCCTGGCACGACGAAGCCTACCGCAAGCTCGACAGCATCGGGCAGTGGATGGAGATAAACGGCGACGCGATCTACGGCACCCGCTCCGTTGCGCCGTATAAAGACGGAAAGGTTTGCTTTTCGCAAAAGAAAAACGGCACGATCTACGCGATCTACCTGCTGGATGAAGGAGAGGCGCTGCCGCCTGTGATCCGTTTCTCCGGCATTACGCCCGCCGGCGGCGCTAAGATGGAATTACTCGGTGTGAACGGGAAAGTATCCTGGAAGAAAGCCGGAGAGGCCGTAGAAGTGAAGCTGCCGGCATCCGCGCTGAAGAAGAATTTGAAATATGCAGTCGCGATAAAAATAAAATGACAATAACGGGCTGTTCCTCAAAGGGCAGCCCGTTCTTTTTTCGACCGGAAATTCAGCGTGATGCCGCTATTAACTGTTATCTCCGGGAAGAACTTGGGCGAAAGGAACTTGTCTGGCCCCATAACACCGTTCATCGGCACGCTGCCGTGAATCTGGAAATGCCATTTGATATGCGGAGAACCCAGCCGCAGCGTAAGGGCAGGCTCATACAGCCACACCGTTTTGCCGAGGCCCCTGTTCAGGTAATCCCGGTAATTATCCACCAGTATGCCCGCCCTGGAATTGTAGCCTGTCAGTAACGTAAAACGTGGATTAAAAGATAGCTCTACTCTTTCGTGCCGCATCCCGATCCCCGGCTGTATGAAAAATTTATGGAAGGTCGTCCGCACCGTATGATCTTTACGAAGGGCAATATTGCGTTCCACATAATAACTGCGGTCGATCACGGTAAAACCTCCCGCTCCATATCCCGCAAACACATCGAAGATGAGTGGCCTTTCCGGGTGATCTACGATCGTTGTGAAATAACCCGCCCCTACTTCTGCAAAACCGCCTTCGGGCCTTGTGAAAGGACTGTCGTGATCAAACAGGCCGGAATCATTGCTTGCCGTGTGCGTGCCGAATCTTTCCCAGCTATACATGCCGTTCAGCATGACCGCAAAATGGTCCGTAACGGCATACGCCGCCTGCCAGTTGGAAGGCGCTACGTTTATTTTCCATTCATTTTTCTCCTTCAGCAGCGGTGCATTTACCTGGTTGGGCAGGTAGATGGGGGAATAACATCCCGTTAAGCAGATCAACAAAAGCAATAGTTGCAGGTAACATATTTTCATGGCAGGAGCGTTTTTTTAAAAGCGGGCAGAAATACCGGTTGTAATGCTGATGAAAGGATAGTAATCGTTCGAATCAAACATACTGACCGTAGATCCCAATAACTGGAAATACCATTTGAAATGAGGACTGCCGACGCGAAGGGTGAATGCCGGCTCATATAAAAAAGTGGCGCTGCTGGCCGCTTTCCTCATTTCCGGAAGATAGGTTATCTGGTTGTCAAAGGTGTTTGTTAAATAGACCTCTGACACACTGCTGCCTACAAAGGGGATTGCGTAGCGAAGAAAAGTAAAACGGGGCGTGAATGCGAGCTCTACTCTTTTGTGCACCATGCCGAAGCCAGGCTGAATAAAGAATTTCCGGAAGCGGGTACGCACGGTATAATCCCGGTGTGTGCCGCCAGTGCTGTCTTTATAATATGCATGATCGGATATGCTGAACCCGCCGGCGCCATATCCTGCATACAGGTCCAGTACGATCGGCGGCTTATCCGGGTGCGTGAATTTCTTGAAGATACCAAGTCCTGCTTCCACGACTCCACCCAATGGTCTTGTAAAACGCCCGTGGCGGCTGCTCGTGGCAGAGCCTTCCCGGCCCAATCGTTCCCAGGTGTATTGTCCGTTCACCATCACCGCAAATTTATCGGTAAGGGCATAGGCAGCCTGCAGGTTGGAAGGTGCGGCATCTATTTTAAGCTGGTGCTTTTCGTGCAGCAACGGGGCATTTACCTGGTTCGGTATATAAATGTTGCGGGTACAGGAGATGCAGCCTGTCATGCAGACAAGCAACATCCAGGGATAACAGAATTTCATAGTGTGACGTATCTGCTGTTAAGCGCGCGACACCCCTGAAATGTTACACCCTCATTTCCCCGCGTCCTGCACCCACTGCCCGAAATTCAGCGAAACACCCATGGTCAGCGACACCGGCTGGAAGAAATCTCCCACCTGGTAGCCCGTGTAGGTTTCGTCGTTGATAGGCACGGAGAAGAGCAGCTGCGCCTGCCATTTTACATAGCGGTAGCCCACGCGCACGGTGAAGGTCGGCTCAAAGAAGGGAATGGCTTTGTCGCTCAGCCGCATGAAATTTTCGCGGCGGCTCTCGTTGTCTTCAAACACTTTGCTGCCCATGGTCTGATCATAGAAGCGCACCACGGAAAAGCGGGTAGAGAAAGCAGCTTCCACCACTTTGTGGGAAAGCCCGAAAGAAGGTTGTACGAAGAATTTATGGAATTTGGTACGCAGCAGGTAGTCCGGATTTCCCTGGATGCTGTCGTACTGGAAGCCGTTATCAACTGTTTTGAAGCTGCCGTTGCCGTAGCCCGCGTACACATCAAATATGGCGCGCCTGCTTGTGCCGATGGGTTTGAAGAATCCCACGCCTCCTTCTATCAGCCCGCCGCGCACGTGAGGGTCCAGCAGGTAATCGCCGTCACTGTCGCGGTCATAAAACATGTTGCGCCATACGTACTGGCCGCTGGCCATGATGCCGATATTGTCGGTAACAGCATATGCTCCCTGCCAGTTGGTGAAGGAAACGTTGCCTTTGAATTCGTTCTTTTCCTTGAGCAGCGGCACGTTGGCCTGGTTGGGCACGTAGGTGTGTACCTGGCGGCTGCAGGATGCAAATGCCAACACGGTGAATGCCATTAAAAAAAGGCGTGCAGTCTTCATAAAGTTGTAGGTTTTATTTGAGCATTATCGCATAGATGATTCCCGTTGGATCAGCTCTACTTCAAAAACATAGTTCCTGGTGACTTTGAGCTTTTCATCGTGGTTGATCAGCTGAACCAGTGTTTCTACCGCTTTTTCGCCCATCCGGTAACCGGATTGTTCGATGGTGGTAAGGGAAGGGGAAATGATGCGGGAAGACAGGTCGTTCGAGTAGCCTACCACCTTTACCTGTTCAGGCACTTTCACGCCCTTGCGGCGGGCTTCCTGTATGAAGGCAACGGCGGAGGTGTCGTTGGCGGAGAACATGCCGTCCGGGATATCGTCGCCGGAGAGGATGTTGCGGGCTGCTTCGGTGGCAGCGTCCAGGGTCAGGTTATGCACATGTATCAGTGATTCATCGAATGGTATCTTGTATTTCGCCAGCGCCGCTTTGTAGCCTTCCAGCCGCTGCTGGTAAAGGTTACAGGTGAGCACGCCGGAAAAGTGCGCGATCTTTCTGCATCCTTGTTTGATCAGGTGCTCGGTAGCGAGGAAGCCTCCCTTGAAGTCGTCGCCCGTGATGGTATACCCCGGAAAGTCTTGTGGTACGCGGTCATAGAACACCAGCGGGATGTTATTCCGGATAAAAGGGGAGAAGTGATCGAAGTTGGTGGTGAACATGGACGAAACGGCCAGCAATCCGTCCACACGCAGCGAAAAGAAAGTATGCACCAGCTCTTTTTCCATGGCTACCGTTTCGTCGGACTGGCCGATGACGATGCTGAAGCCGTATTTATGGGCTTCGTGCTGGATGCCGCTGATGGCGGTGCTCTGGAAGTACATGCTCGTGCGCGGAACGATCAACCCGAGGATGTTCGAACGCTTTTTACGCAGGCTCGATGCGATCCAGTTGGGCACATAGCCCATTTCGGTAGCCATCTGCTGCACTTTTTCCCTGGTTTCCTCGTTGATCAGCGGATTGTTCTGCAAGGCCCTTGATACCGTGGAAGCGCTCAGACCCAGCGCCTGTGCAATGTCGTAGATGGTGATCTTGTTGGTGTTGTGACGTTCTTTCACGTTTGAGGCCGGTGGATTTGAAGGCGATATTAAGAAATTTTATTGATAGCTGTATTTTTGCGCCCGATGAAACACAAGATCAAAAGAACTTACAGGATAGCCCGTTATGTCATATACCGGGAAACGTTGATCGACAGAAAGGACATCGCCTGGTCGTTTACAGGCGCTTTTATGGGCGTGGGGCTGATCGGCGGATTGAACCACTTCCTGCTGCCGGTGCGCGACAATCTTTTCGTGATCGGCTCGTTTGGCGCTTCGGCGGTGCTGGTGTACGGCCATGCGCACAGTCCCCTGGCGCAGCCGCGGAACGTGATCGGAGGGCATGTGCTCAGCGCGCTGGTGGGCGTGACCTGTTGCATGCTGATCCGTTCGCCGGACCTGATGTGGCTTTCCGGTGCGCTGGCCGTGGCCTTCTCCATCGTGGTGATGCAGGTCACCAAAACAGTGCATCCGCCCGGCGGCGCTACTGCTTTGCTGGCGGTGGCCGGCAGCGAGAAAATAAAGCACCTGGGGTACCTCTACGCTCTGTCCCCCGTAGCCAGCGGCGTGTTCCTGCTCCTGCTGATCGCTTTCATCGTCAATAATATTCCAGAAAACCGCAATTATCCCGCGCACGGAAGATGGTGGTAAACACTGCGCAGATACACTGCACCCCGGTAAGATATCTTCGCTTATACTTTTATTAGTATAGGGATAAATAACGGACTGCTTACTCATAGGCGGTCTTTTTTATGCCCTTTTATGCCATAAAAAAAGAGCTGACCAAAATGCTGGTCAGCCCTTCTTCATTTGAATGCTTTGAAAGAATTATCCTTTAGGTTCGAGGATGGTATTGATACGTTCCACCAGGTCCTGCAGATGGTAACGGCTCATGCTGTCACCTGCTCCGCCGGTAGCCACGCGGGCGTCGCTGCGCAGCTGCACCAGTTGTGCGCGGGCGATGCTGGAGGCGTCCGACTTGGTGGGGTTGGCGATCGTGGCCGCAAAAGCCGCGGGCATGCCCTGCGGGATGTTCGGCGCTTTCAGCAGGTTGGCCAGGCTGTTCACATAGGCCTTTTGCAGATTGCGGCGGTAGATATCGATCTTTTTGTGATTGTACAGTTCCGCGAAAACACCTTTGCGCATATCGTTCATGTAATCCACGGGGCTGTAGGTGTTGCTGGAAGAAGCTTCCGCATTGATGAGCTTGTTGATGGTGGAAGTACCCAGCAGGCGGCCCAGCAATGCTTCCTGGCGCGCCAGCAGTATCTGCGGGCCTTCACCCTTGATGCGGCTCAGCACTTCTTTGTCCAGCAGCCACTGCGGCGTGGTAAAGAGTTCTTTTTGCAGGAACTGCACCGCTTCTTTCTGCGTAGCTTTGGGAACCACTTCATATACGGCGCCGCTCTGCTCCACTGTCTTCGGCGTTTCGTAGATGCCGCCTACATTCTTGGCCACGTGGCCCATGTAGCGGTAGTATTGTCCCACTACTTCGTTATACAGCTCGGAGAGGTTGGAATAGCCTTCGTTCTCTTCGCGGGTCCAGTCCATGAGGTTGGGCATGATGCGCTGGAGGTTCTTCAGGCCGTAGCCGCTTGCTTTCATGGCATTGTCGCCCAGGTCCTCGTTCTGAGAGCGGGGATCGTCCGGGTTTGTTTCGGTGCCGAACCAGTATTTTTTATCCTGCAGGCGGTTGATGGTCCACTTGTTGAGGGTGCTCCTTTCGGAATCCGCATCTGTGCCGGGGACATTTTTATAACCCCATTCGATCGCCCATTTATCGTAGTGGTTGATACGGGGATAGAGGTCGGCGCCGGAGATGCCGTCGCCGGGCTGCGCTACGTAGTTGAAACGTGCGTAGTCCATAATGGAAGCGGCATGGCCGTTGGCTTTCACCCATTCCTTGTCGCGCAGCTTTTCTACGGGGTAGGTGGAGCTGGAGCCGAAGTTGTGGCGCAGGCCGAGGGTATGGCCCACTTCGTGGGAAGATACAAAGCGGATCAGCTCGCCCATCAGCTCGTCGTCGAACTGCATTTTGCGGGCACGCTCGTCGTTCGGCGCCGCCTGGATGAAGTACCAGTTGCGGAGGAGGCGCATCACGTTATGGTACCAGTTGATGTGGCTTTCCAGGATCTCGCCGGAGCGGGGATCATGTACGTGCGGGCCGCTGGCGTTCGGCACTTCGGAAGGTTTGTATACGATGGCGGAATAGCGCGCGTCCTCGAGGCTCCAGGTGGAGTCTTCTTCTTTGGTAGGCGCCATCCGGGCGGAAATAGCGTTTTTGAAGCCAGCCTGTTCAAAAGCTACCTGCCAGTCGTTCACGCCCTGGATCAGGTATTTGCGCCATTTTACCGGCGTAGCGGGATCGATGTAAAACACGATCGGCTTTTTGGGTTCTACCAGTTCGCCGCGGCGGAATTTTTCCATGTCTTCCGCTTTGGGTTCCAGGCGCCAGCGGGTGATCATCACGAGCTTTTTAACGCCTTGCGGGTCGGCATCAAAGTCGGTCAGCCCGGTAGCGAAGTAGCCCACTCGGGGGTCGAAGTAGCGCGGCTGCATGGGCACTTCCGGCAGCATCACGAGGGAGCTGTTGAGTTCCAGTGTCACGAAACCGCCGCCAACGGGAGGCATTCCGGGGCCGGGGGAGTTGCCGCTGCGGGTGTAGGTCTTTACGGTTTTCACTTCCACGTTGCCGGGATAAGAGCGCACGTCCTGGATATAGGACCGGTCGTTCTGCACCATGCCCAGCTTCAGCTGGCCTTTGAGGCTGCCGTCGAAGAACAGGATATCGTTATCGCCGTTGATGTAGTCGGTCAGGTCCAGCACCGTGCCGCTGCTGTCTTTCGAGAACGCTTTGATATCGAACGCCGCCACGATGGGCTGGATGTTCGAGTTCATTACGGACAGGTACATGGGCTGTGTAGAGTCTTTGGACCTTTCGGCGAAAGAAATGTTCTTGAGGAAGATGCGGTTGTTCGGCCCTTTCTCGAAGCGGATCACGTTTTCATTGATCTGGTCGCCGCCGAACCCGAACATGCCTACGCGCATGCCTGCCGGGGCTTTAGACATGCGGTTCACCACCAGGATGTCCCTTCCCAGTATTTTGTTGGGTATCTCTACGAAGATCTTGTCATCCTGCTTGTAAACGTTGAACATCCCGCTGTCGGCTTTTGCTTTGGGGGTGATCACGTCGGTGAATTTCCTGGGTTCTGATTTCGGGCGTCCTCCCATCATCATCGGTGGGCGGGCGGTGGAATCTTTGGAAGGGGCTGTAGCGGCAGGTACAGGTTTTTTATCCTTCTTTTTTCTTCTCTGGGCTTCGGCCGGATGGGTGGTGAGCAGGCAGGTAGCGCACACCATGCCGGCCAGGGCCGCAGCAAATTTGCTCTTTAGATGCATGTGTATTGTTGGTTTATTTGATTTTGATCAGGTTAGATGCGGTACAAATAAAGTGATAAGAGTTTATATATATCGTTAAAATCCATAAATGTGATAAAAGCCGGTAAGAACGGAAATAAATAGGGGTTTTGCGCGGGAAATACGTCATAACATTAGTTGCGTTGGCAACATTCTGCCATCGCTGCTGATGCGGCAGGAGTGAATAAACAGGGTTTTAAAATTTCTGTTGGAACATTTGAAAATTTTCTTAAATTGTGCGTCCAACTTTGAAAAAAATCAATCGATTCCGTTTTTAGCGGCAAGTTGGGAGGGGACAGCTGGAACAATATTATTTTTTTTGTTTATTTAAGTGTTTGCTCAATAAATGTGGGAAGGTGGAAATGCCCTGTCAGCGGGCTTTCCGTGTGGATGGTTAAATTTTTTGAGTGACACTTGTTTTTTTGAGGAAGGCTTATAACTTTGCGAATCACTGATTATTAGTCTATTATTGAGGGTACGGAAACGAATCGATCTAAATCTTAAATCTTAATTACTAACAAACAAACAGTTTAATTTTTAACACTAAAATTCAATCAACATGGCTGAGACTAAAACAACTGTGACTGCAGCTGCTGCCAAAACCTCTTCTCACCAAGCGAAAAAGTCGTCCAACTTGTTTGCTTTGCTGGCTGTGCCCATTTGCATTGCCATTGCGTATGTGTTTTTCTATCTTGTTTTAGGTAATCCGGACAACTTCCAGGGCGGCAATGTGGCCAATCACCCTGTTGAGGAAGGTATCGGCAAATGGTTTGGTACAGTTTACAAAGGTGGTCTCATCGTACCGATCCTGATCTCCGTGTTACTGATCTGTATCACTTTCGTGATCGAGCGTTTCCTTTATCTGTCCAAAGCAAAAGGTAAATTCAGCGGTGCTGAGCTGGTAAGAAAAGTACAGTATCACCTGGCCAACAAGAATGTTGATGCGGCCCTGGCTGAATGCGACAAGCAGAAAGGCTCTGTGGGTAACGTGATCAAAGCCGGTCTGAGAAAGTACAAGGAAATGATCAGCAATACTGACCTGGACACAGACCAGAAGATCCTGACCATCAAAAACGAAATTGAAGAAACAACCGCGCTGGAACTGCCGATGATGGAAAAGAACCTGGTGTTCCTGTCCACTATCGCTTCCGTAGCAACCCTGCTGGGTCTGTTCGGTACGGTACTGGGTATGATCAAGGCGTTCGCGGCGATGTCTTCCGGTGGTGCACCCGATTCTGCACAGCTGGCGTTAGGTATCTCCGAGGCGTTGATCAATACCGCCCTGGGTATCGGTACTTCCGCTGTAGCGATTATCATGTATAACTACTTCACTACCAATATCGACAGCATCACTTATGCCATCGATGAGTCTGGTTTCACCTTAACACAAAGCTTCGCTGCGAATCACAAATAATTTTCGTAAATTATGTGTGGAATTTCTGCAGAATTGAATCTAATTAAGTGAACCAATAAAAGGAGTAAAGATGCCTAAAGTAAAAATGCCCAGGAAAAGCACGAACATCGACATGACAGCGATGTGTGACGTGGCGTTCCTGCTGCTGACTTTCTTCATGCTGGCAACCAAGTTCAAACCGGACGAGCCGGTGGCCGTGGTTACTCCGTCTTCTATCAACACGCAATTACTGCCAGATTCTGACGTAATTCTGCTGACAGTGGCGAAGGACGGTAGAGTGTTTTTCAGCATGGATGGTCAGGCAAAGAGAAAACAACTGATCGAGGACCTGGATACCCAGTACAAGCTGGGTCTGACGCAGGCTGAGAAGACCAATTTCATGGTCGGTTCCAGCGTTGGCGCCGATCTGAAAAGCCTGAAAACGGTGTTGGGCATGAGCGCTGATGAGCGCAAAAGCTCCGGCATTGAGAAAGGTATTCCCATCGATTCTGCCAATAACGAGCTGGGCGTCTGGATCGAGTATGCGCGTAACGTACAAGGCCAGCTGGGCAGCCTCAACAAGCTGAAATATTGCGTCCAGGCGGACAATGAAACGCCTTACCCGGTGATCAAGGACATTCTGGATACTTTCAAGGACAAGAAGATCCAGAAGCTCAACCTGGTAACCAACCTGGAAGCGAAGCCCGCAGGCTCTGCTGCTGCACTGTATGAAGCGCAGCAACAGGCAACTGAAAAGAAGGCGCAGTAATGCGTTAGTTTTCTAACAACTAAAAAAATGCTACCATGGCTGAAATGGATACCAGCAGTAGTGGCGGTGGTAAAAAACACCAGGGAACGAAATCGAAAAAGCTTTCAACCCGTGTAGACATGACACCGATGGTGGATCTGGGTTTCCTCCTGATCACCTTCTTCATGCTCACCACCACTATGTCGAAACCGAAGACGATGGATCTGGTCATGCCCAAGGATACAGAGAAAGAGGAAGAGCAGAACAAGGTAAAAGAAAGTACTGCGCTCACCATACTGTTAGGGAAAAAGAACCAGGTGTATTACTACGAGGGATTGGCGCAAGATCCCAATGCCTCGCAGGACCCGAACTTCTTTAACGCAACGTCGTTCGCCAATACGGGCGGCATCCGCGACATCATCATCAAAAAAAGAGATGAAGTAGCGCAGCTGCGGAACTTTAAAGGAGAACCGGAAGATGTGGTCGTGATCATCAAAGCAGATGATGGCGCCACCTACCAGAACTTTGTAGATTTATTGGATGAAATGGCTATCAACCGTATCCAGCGGTATGCAACGGTGGATATCAGCGACCAGGACAAGCAATGGATCAAATCTACCGAAGCCTCCAACGGGATTCAGTAGTTATGGAAAAAACTAATTTTTTGCATCCATCAATAAACATTTAACAATGGATTCAGCTAAGATTCTTAAGACCGACTTTCTTGACATCCTGTTTGAGGACAGGAACAAGAACTATGGTGCTTATGAGCTTCGTAAGTATTACGACAAGCGCGTGCGGAATTCCATCTTGATCACAGCTTCTATTGCGTTACTGATCGTTGGCAGCTATCTCGTTTACATGAATATCAAAGCCAGCGCTCCGGAAACGACCAAAAAACCGATAGTTGAAGATATCAAGCTGGAGGACGTGAAGTTGCCGGACGATCCGAAGACTCCGCCGCCGCCACCGCCGCCGCCGGCACCACCACCGCCCGTGAAGCCCTCCGTGCAGTTCACGCCGCCGGTGATCAAAAAAGATGAAGAGGTAAAAGCCGAAGAGGAACCTCCGAAGATCGAGGAGATCAAGGAGAAAGCCGTATCTACCAAAACAGTAGAAGGTGATCCCAACGGTATCGACCCGGGCCTTATCAGCGACAGCAAAGGTACCGGTGTGGTAGAAGCACCGCCTCCCCCGCCGAAAGAAGAGATCTTCACATTCGTGGAGCAACCTCCGACCTTCCCGGGTGGTGACGAGGCCCTCGCCAAATACCTGAACAACAACATCCGTTACCCGCATCTGGCAACAGAAAACGGTATCTCCGGTACAGTATTCGTATCCTTCGTGGTGGACTCTGAAGGAGCCATCAAGGACGTGAAAACTGTCGGTGCCACCAAAGGCGGCGGTCTGGAAGAAGAGGCCATCCGCGTGGTGAAGAAAATGCCGAAATGGAAACCAGGTAAGCAGAACGGACGCCAGGTATCTGTGCAGTTCAACCTGCCGATCCGCTTTACCCTGCAAGAATAGTAATAGTCTCACGCTAGTAGGAATACAGAATTCCCCATCAGTTATCTGGTGGGGAATTTTATTTAATTTCGGCCCATGATTGGAAAGTTAGGAGGCCATGATGATACCATCGTAGCCATCGCCACCGCTCCCGGCATCGGCGCCATCGCCGTGATCCGCTTGAGCGGGAAAGAGGCGATCACTATCACGGATAAGCTTTTCCCCGCAAAGGACCTCTGCGCCCAACCCGGGCACACCCTGCATTTCGGGGTGCTGAGCCTGAACGGGCAGATGATCGACGAAGTGGTCGTTAGCCTTTACCGCGCCCCGCGTTCCTACACCGGCGAAGAAGTGGTGGAGATCTCCTGCCACGGCTCCCCCTACATCCAGCAACAGATCATAGACGCCTGCATCGCCTGCGGCGCCCGCCTCGCCAGACCCGGCGAGTTCACACAGCGCGCCTTCCTCAACGGCAAGCTGGACCTCACCCAGGCCGAATCCGTGGCGGACCTGATCGCTTCCAACACCGCCGCATCGCACCAGACCGCCCTGCAGCAGATGCGCGGCGGCTTTTCCCGCGAGTTGCAGGCGCTGCGGGAACAACTGATAAAATTCTCTGCATTGATAGAGCTTGAGCTGGATTTCAGCCAGGAAGACGTGGAGTTTGCCGACCGCACCGCGCTTTACGAGCTGGTGAACACCGCGCTGGCCGAAGTGGAGCAGCTCATCCGCTCCTTCCGCGTGGGCAACGTGATCAAAAACGGCGTGAACACCGCCATCATCGGCCGCCCCAATGCGGGCAAATCGACATTGCTGAATACCCTGCTGAATGAAAACCGCGCCATCGTCAGCGACATCGCCGGCACAACGCGCGACACCATCGAAGAAGTGCTCAACATCGGCGGCATCCTGTTCCGCCTCATAGATACCGCCGGCATCCGCGAAAGCACCGACGCCATTGAAAGCATCGGCGTACAAAAATCCCTGGAAAAGATGCGCGAAGCGGGCATCGTGATCTACCTGTTCGATGTATCTGAAATGTCCGCCGACGAGGTAATGGCGCAGGCCGCGGATTTTCAGGGCTCTTACCTGCTCGTCGGCAACAAAGTTGATGTAATCGGCGAAGCCGCCGCGCGCGTGAAGTTCAGCAGCATTCCCGGCGTTATTTTTATTTCCGCGAAAGATCATGTGGGTGACCTGAAAGAGCAGCTGGTGCAACAGGTCACCGGGGGCGTGGTGAACACGGAGAATACGATCATCACGAATGCGAGGCATTATGCGGCTTTGCAGGAGGTGTTTGCGGCGCTCGGGGATGTGAAGCGGGGGATGGATGGCGGGCTGCCGGGGGATTTGCTGGCGTTGGATATTCGCCGCAGCTTACATTTTTTGGCTGATATTGCTGGTGAAGTAACAAATGAGGATAGGTTGGATTATATTTTTTCGAAGTTTTGCATCGGAAAGTAGCGCCTTGTTTTAATTGCTTTAATTTTTCTTTGTTTATCTAACATAATGTATACCAGTAGGGCAATCCAGCGGATTGCCCTTTTTGTTTCCGTTTTATTTTGTTCGTGTTTTGAAAGGCTTAGTATTGTTTTGAGATGAAAAAGTATAAAGTAACCTGTCTGCCAGCAGGCAGGGACCCAGGCAGGCATGAAATCCATGAATGTTAATCTGAGTTTTCAACATCCACCCTTGCTGGGTATGGCATAAATCACGTTGCCTGAAACAAATAAATTGAAGACTTTATTTTCTACAGAAGGAAGTAATAATTCCCATGTTTTTCCCTTGTCTGATGATCTGAAAATGCCGTCAGGATGAGCACTAAAGAAGTTTTCACCAGCCTGGATAATTGGAGTCAGGAAGGCTTGCACACGAGGGCGATCATTCCAGGTCCGCCATATTGACCCAATAAAAGCTTTGTCCAGAGGGCCGGCATCAATGGGCTGCCAGGTTTTACCGCCGTCGTAGGATGTCCTTAGTCTTCTGGTATTCGACGCTGAACTGGAAGTGATAGCAGCGAATCCTCCTTTGATCTGTTTTACATCCCAGGCTACATCGCTCTTACTGGTTACCACCGCCCAGTTTTCGCCATTATCGGTCGATCTTATTATCCTTCTCATACTGATCGCCACCAATACGCCATTCGACTCTGCCAAATTCCCTACCAAGCCTCCGGCATGAACATGTTTCCAGGTTTTTCCACTGTTAGCAGTTTTAAAAAGACCTCTGTCGGTGCCGATGAAAATTGTACCTCCGGCAGTCTCAAAAACGCTGCGTATCCGTGGCTCCTGAAAATTTTCGAATATCGGCGACCATACACTCGTTCCGTTTGTTTTTTTCAGATTTACACTCCAGTAATGGTGGGCAAATATCCAGGGCTTGCCGGGGTCAATGCTGCTATGTTCGCCAGGGAAAATCTCTTTGGTCCAAAAAGGAGTTGTGGCATTTGGTCTACTGTGATAGAGTTCGTCTCCAATCCTTAAAAACAGCCCTTTATCATTTGCAAAGATGCGATTTCTCCGGATACTATCTACCCGCAAATTCTCTGGCAGTCCTTTGCTGATGTCCTGCCAGATTTGTCCGCCATCTGTAGATTTAAAAACAATGTTTACAGGCCCTGATTTAGTCCCTTCGGTTGTTTTCTCTCCCGCCTCCTTTTCTTTTAGCACAAAAGAATTTAATAGAAATAATACCAGGAGGATAACCGGAAAAAACAGAAATAGTCTTTTCATTTTCTTAAAATTTAGCGTAAAACATATTGATTAAGATGTAAATATGTGAGTATCTCATAATTTATTGGCTCAGCAACCGTCTTTGCGAGGGACACGTTTAAAAATTACTTTACTATCCCGTTCTACATATTCGCCCGATATTATTGGGTATGAATACTTGGGCGCGTGTGATACGTTATGGCTTCTTATGATTATTTTGTCGTTAACTTTCAGGCTCTGCAATTGCTCAAGTTGAGACTTTTCCGGCTCAAATTTTACAATGTAATCATCACCATTGATCCTGGCCATCACACCGAAACCTAATCTTGATCCTGGCGGAAGAGAAAGAGAGGTTACAACGGCTTCCATATTGGTATAATCATTAATGTTCTTCCTTATTTTAGCAATACCGGCAAACACTTTTTTGCCTGCGGGAGAAGCTACCCATTTTGTGTACTTTATACCTTCAGGGGTAGCCTTCCATTTTTTCATTCCGGCTTCCCTTTCGGCAGCAGTAAGCGGCTTTGGGGCGGCCTTCCTGGAAGTTTCATCATTGATTTCACGATTAGCAAATACTAGTCCGCTTACCACAACCAGCGGTAAGATCAGCGCATAAATGATTTTTTTCATAATTTTTGTTGGTTTAAATGATATAGATTCGTAAAAGACATTTTTTTTATTTTTTATGTACTTTCAAAGTTTATCCAACAAAACTATTTGACATATTTCAGCTTGAAGAATTTGGATTGTAAATAGAAATGTAACCTTTGTAAATAAATCGTAAATGGGTATGTTTTTTAGTCGAAATCTGCTTTCCGGGAAACGCAAATACCTATTGGGATTGATATTAGTCCTTTTTATCTCTGTAATATGCGTGACTTTCAGTATGACCGGCAGTGACGGTTTTGATATTGCCAGGAGGGAAATTTTGCTCCGGAGGATAGGAGATGAACTGCTCACACAGTCGGGCGACAGTAAATCAAGAGTTCTTCCGGTAAAAAAGATCGCCGAAAATGAATACCAGATCAGCTTTGAGAATGAGCTTACTTTTCAACCGGACTCGCTGGTGAATATTACCCGGCGTTTGTTGGCCAAAGATCCTCTCGCAAGTGATTATGTTGTTAATGTTCTGAACTGTAGCAACTCCAGTGTAGCCTATGGATACGCTATATCCAACAATAAAAGAGATGATATTGTAGCTTGTAGGGGAAGAGTACAACCCAGGGGATGTTACATGGTCAACATTAAGTTCAAACCGGCAGCAATAAATACAGCAAAGAGTGGATATGTTTTTGGCAGCCTGGCATTTTTATCATTTGTTGGTTTCGTTCTTTTTAGATCGGTTAAACCTCGAAAAACCGGACCTGGTAATCAAAATACCAGCATTTTAACTTTGGGATCAGTCTTGTTCAATGCGCAGGAACGGCAACTGGTAATAAATAAAAACACCATAGACCTGACTGGCACGGAAGCGCGTTTACTGCTCATTTTCGCGTCGTCGCCTAACCAGACCATAGAGAGAAGCCGGTTGCAAAAGGAGATATGGGAAGACGAAGGTGTTATTGTGGGGCGCAGCCTGGATATGTTCATTTCAAAACTTAGAAAAAAACTGGAACCCGATCCCAATATCAGCATTGTTGTTATACGCGGCAAAGGATATAAGCTTGAAATTAGCGCTACTCCTTTTTAAGCATAGGAAAAAGCCCCCTGATTTCTTCCTCCGAAGGCTGCGTGCCATATTCACATAACTCAAAAGCCTCTGCATACTGCGCTGCTTCCGCTTGGCGGGCGCCGTACCATTTTATCAGACCGGCCCTTACAGTGGAATCCATGGACGGAAACCGGGTGCTTTTTATCCAGTTTTTGCGCTCCTGCCTGCCTTTGGGTATTTCGCCCTTGTAGCCCGTTACCCAGGGCAGCCACTCGTAAAACTGGGATTCATGCGCATCCAATGCATCGATCTTTTTATCTATGACCTTTGTAATATCCACGCACACATCGGGCTGAAAGGGTGATGGTTTGGTAAAACGGTCCTGGAAATAGAGAAACACGGGGTTCTTCGTTAAAGGGGGAACGTCTGCTGCGATATTGGGTACCATCACCATAAAAGCCGCGTCCTGCACCAATATTCCTGCATAGCGGTGGTCCGGGTGATAGTCCACCGGCCGGTGCGAGATGACCACGTCCGCATTCCAGCCCCGGATCTTCCGGATAAGATCAAGCCGCACTTCCAGCGTAGGCATCAGCTCTCCATCGTGAATATCCATGACTTCATAGGTAATGCCAAGCCGTCTAGCCGCTTCTGCGGCCTCCGCGCTCCGTCTTTTAGCTAACGCTCCGCCTCCCTGCTCCATATGGCCGGCATCGCCGTTGGTCACCGAGATGAACTTTACCTTATGACCCGCCTGGGCGAACAGCGCTGCGGTTCCTCCGCTTCTGATATCGCAATCATCAGGATGCGCCCCGATCATAACAATATGCAAAGGGGTATCCTGTGCCCCGGCAAGATGAAAACTACAGCTTAACAGGATTATAAAAGACAGGTATTTCATGCGGTTTGGATTTTCATGTTATTGGTGAGCAAAGTGAAAATGATCTGCGAATAGTAAAATACTGCTTTTGGGGATTATTTGCAATGAACCGGCCCGGGAGGCCGGTTCATTGCGCGCATCAGGAGATCATTGCGTGATCCAGGCGAGGTTGAATTTAAAGAAGTAAATACTGCGATGACTATGGTCGCTGTCTGACGTGTTTTCATTGAATTCGATCAGCGCGCCGATCATATTGTCCGGCGTTTTTACCAGGCTGCTATAGCCGCCCAGCTTTGCATTTCCCGTACCATTCTGCGGAATGGCTTTGCTGGTGGGCCAGGTAATCCCTTCATCATTGGATATCCTTATTCTCATTGCGGTCCGCGTGGTTTGGCTTGCCGAATTCAGGAAAAGGATCCGGCTGGGGGAATCCGTATACCTTAAAATGGAACCTTCGCAATGCGGGTCTGGCAAAGTGGTCACTTTTTCAAAATTACTCCAGCTGGTGCCGATCCCGCCGACAGATTTATAACGGTAGAATTCGGTGGAGCCAACGCCGCGGTCGTTCCTCATCAGCACGCCGGTCAGCCGTTCCACGATAGTGCCTTCGGATGTGCCGCCGGGCATCGCGTTATATTGCCATGTGCTTCCATTATCGTCACTGTATATATTCCGGTTGATGGCCGGGATGATCAACCGGCCGGCAGTGCTCCCGAACCTTTTCTGGATGCCGATTCCCGGGCCCATGGCATCCCATACCATATTTGCGGGTTTAACAATACTGGTAATATCAACAGGATTGGACCATACATTTCCATCCTGATCGTAGGTGCTGTAGCAAACAAAGGTTTTTCGCTGACCGGGCTGGGTGATCTTCGTTGTTCCGTTTTCACCGGTCTGGCTCAGGCCGGCATCGTTATAAGACATGAACAGCCAGATTTTTCCATCGCTTTGATTGACCACCGCGGTAGGATTGCCCCAGGTGCCGCTGGTGCTTTTTACCAGTATCTCCGGGCCCCAGCCGCTGCCATCGGTAGTAGACCTTCTGCAGATCAGGTTGATGTTTCCATAGTCCCGGTTGTTATCTACCCGGCCTTCGCAAAAGGCAATCAATGTTCCTTTTTTTGTTCTGATGATCGACGGGATGCGGTAAGAGTGATAAACGCCACTGCCTCCATCGAATAATTTGATGGGACTATTGAAGGCCAATGTGGTAAAATCGCCTGTAACTTCCGATTGGGATTCCACCTGTTCTTTTGGCGCGGCGGCGTCCTGCGGTAGACTTGTTTTCTTACAGGCTGCCGTTAACAGGATAAATGAAAATGCCAGCGCAATTTTGTTACATAGATTTGTTTTCGTTTTGGGAAAATTGTTTTTTGTCATATCGGTTAGGGTTTTGGTTGACGAGCTCAAAAAAGCCGATTTCCGTTAATTCCGCCTTGAAAGCCAATGTATCATCCGCCGAAAGCGGTTCAAGCGGCAGTCTGCAATCTCCCAGCTCCAGCCCCTTGATCTGCATGATGGCGCGTTGCGCGGGTATGGGCGGATATTTCACTAAACAACGTACCATGTTCACGGAATGAAGCTGCCATTGTGCAGCCTGTTCCTGCTTGCCTTCCTGATATAGTTTCATAACCTGGTGATAGATCGGCGCGGCAAAAGTATAAGTGCTGCCAATGGCGCCTTTGGCACCAACGGCAAGTGCCGGAAGCAGCATTTCATCATAACCGAACAGGATGTCAAATTTGCCGTTCTTATAGTTCAGGCAAGCCTGGTATTCGTGTAGGGTTGATGCGGTGTATTTAATGCCCGCGAGCGTGGGGATGGCATCTTCAGCAAGCTTCAGGAAACTGACCATGTCTAATGCAACGCCCGTAAGCGTGGGTATATTATAATAATAGAACGGCGTATTGGGCGCTGCGGCTGCAATCTTCGCCATGCATTTCACCAACCCGCTCACCGTAGTGGGCTTAAAATAGAATGCTGCTACGGATGAAATGGCATCCGCGCCTATTTGTTCGGCATGTGCGGCGAGCTTCCGGCATTCCGCAATGGAACTATGCCCTACATGCACCAATACCAGTATCCGTTTTTGCGCAGCCTTCACATAGGCTTCTGCAATGGCCATCCGTTCTTCCGTCTTCAGGTTCGGCCCTTCTCCATTGGTGCCGCAGATAAATACGCCGGTAAGTCCGTCTGCTATCATTTTATCAACAATAGTTGGGATGATGTCGAGGTTTATGCTGCCATCTTCATGGTAAGCGGCAAATGTTGCTGCTATTAGCCCGGTAATTTTATTCATGTCTATACGTGTTATTATTTGGAATGATTTATCTGTTTGCGGACGGCGGGCGGTACCGGCAGCTCTTTTCCGGAAATTAAAAAGAGTTTGCCCCGCGGTACGGCGGATTTGCCGAGGTGGCCGCCATCGCCGCCGGTGAATATGTCCGGGTATCCGTCGCCATCCCAGTCAGACAGCGCGATGCCGCCATTATGGAAGGAGAGCAGCTTCAGGAGTTTCACCGGCTTTTCAAATTGCATCGGTTTGTCTGATGCCCTGTAGTAGTATATCCCGCCGCGTTTCCGGTCAAAGGCATGATACACGAGAAGATCGGTTCTGCCGTCCAGATCCCAGTCGGTCATCGTAAAAGAACTGCGGCCATGACCGATATCCAGCATGCGGGTTTTGATTTGCAGCGGCTTGCCGTCATATCCAAGAAATACCTGTGGCTGCCCCAGTTCATCCGTTCCTTTCCCTGGCCAGCATCTAAGTATATTTTGATCGTCCATGGCGATCAGGTCGGGATGCCCGTCCGCATTGAGGTCCAGCACCGCGGGCTGTACCCGCTGACCGGCTGCGAGGGGCTTTCCTTCCACTTTGAACGCTACCGGTTTTTCGAAACGCAGTTCTCCTTTTATCATCCGCCCTTTCAGGAACAGCTGCCTTAACCCCATGGAGCCCGTCAACATATCCCGGATACCGTCTCCGTCCCAGTCCGCCAGCCTCGGCAGTACGCGCTCCATATACCATTCCATGGGGCCCCATACAGAACCAAGTCCGTAGTCGATACTATAATATTCCAGCTTGCTGCCGTCTACGAATTGCAGCGGCGCGGGCACTTCCCAAACAGGCTTTGCATTACTTCCTTTGTTGATGATCACTTTTGGCGCCGCGGGTTCAGAACCAACAACCATGTCGGTGTCGCCATCTCCATCCCAGTCGATAGGCGCTATTGTTCCAATGCCCTGCGGCATCACCGGGGTATTGCGGTCGCTCGCCATCATTAATGGCCCCTGTTCTTCCCATCCGCCTTTCTTCGGTGTAAACCGGAGTATATTATCCACACAACCAAAATAGGTGCTTGCCAACAGCTCCTGGCGGCCATCTCCATCCAGGTCCGCAAAGCGCGGATGGATCGCCAGGATGCTTGATATGGGTGCTTTACGCCCGTCAGCAAGCAACCCGGCGTAAGTGAACCTGGGCTGCGTTTTGGTCCCCGCATTCCGGAAATACATCAGCCCGGGTTTATGCTGGCCTACCACCAGGTCCGTCAATCCGTCTTTATCCATATCAAATGCAACAGGATAAGGAAAGCCAAATGCGGTAACCGGCGCGCCGTCAGCCTCGATCAGCAGCGGATGATCAAAGATCAGGCTGTCGGGAACCGAGCGGTTGTACATAACATAAAGACGGCTGGCATGAGGGTTCCATGATTCCTGCGGGTTGTTATAGCCGGCGGCAAACTTCAATGAAGGCTGTGCTACGCGGGGATGTGAACTGCCGACAATAAGATCTTCCTTACCATCCCCGTTCAGATCGGCAACATCTATTGTTGGGCTTACCCAGCAATCCAGGAAGTCCTGTATGGGCTTCCCCTCCGGATCAAATGCCTGCATCACCTTCCATGTTTTCCCCTGCGGGATAAACATATGAAGCGCGAGCTGCTTCTTACCCGCATCACTCACCTGGCCATGACGTTCAAAGGCGATGAAAGACGGCAAGCCCTGCTGCGCCTTTACGCCCGAGTGCCTGATCAGGGAGAAAAAGCGGCCCACACGCGCGTCTTTCAGCACCACCTGGTTATGGATAAATACATTGTTGAACTTTGGTTTCTTTTTGCTGCCGATATTTTCTATCAGTTTGATGGAGCCGCCGCTTGTGGTCATCATATCGTTATCGCCGTCGCCATCCCAATCCATAAAGAGAAAATCGGATGCGCCTATTACCGATGCCGCCAAGGGCACATCTTTATCGTGACCGAACACAAATGGCCTGGGAACAGCTTCCTGCGCCTGCAGATCGCAGACAACGGCAGCCAGTGCGATGCCGGTGATCATCATTCTATAGTAACCCATACTTCTTTAATTACTTCTTTTTGCGTGTCGCTGTCCGCATTGAGTGCTATGAAAGTCGCTTTGTAGGTGCCGGGAGCGGAATACAGCCAGGAGAAAGTTGCAGGTGTGCCGCCCGTAATGGATTTCACATTTACGGCATTCTTTTTATGCCCGAAGGTTTGAAACACATTGAATCCGCGGCTGACAACCCAGTCGTCGTCCGGCTGGGTGTTGATGGCATTGGCGGTATGTACCAGCCTGTGAGAGCTGGCCGTTCCTGTGTTAATGGTCCACTTGTTATCCTCCCCCTGAAATTCAACCACCTTGAAATATCCCTTTTCGATGGTGGATGTAATGTCGAAATCAACATTTCCGGGAACTTTGTTGGTCAAAAACATACGGCCCATATTCCAGTACCGCTGCGCGGTACCGGCGGCGTTTTCTGAAACGTACCGGAAAGCCACATACATCGGCTTGCCCTTCACTTTCAGATCATCCAGGTTAATCTCTCCCGACACTACATCGGCATTGGACGCGGTATTGGCCGGCATTACCGCCCTGCTGGTGATATCCGTCCATTGGGCGGCCTTTACGCCTTCTTCCGTGTATTCCCCGTTGAAATCAGTGGAGATCAGTACGGATATGTTTCTCGGTAATGTGGCACCTGCCCTGGTCTGACTGTTAAATTGCAGGGTCAGCGTACCTTCGTCTGACGAAAAGAAATCGCGTTTATCGTACTCATGTCCCGGCTCGCCGGAATAAAAGGTAATGTTGTCGGGATCTCCCGATATGTTGAACTGAACGCTGTCACCCGGATTGTATTTGGCTGTTTTTACAGCAACCTCAAAATCAGTTGGCGCCTGTATTTCTTTCTCTGAACAAGCTGTAAGCAATAAGCTTAAAGCAGATAATGCGAATATTGTTTTTTTCATAACGGCATCGTTAAATTTCATAGATGAATAATCCATCAGTAACCCTTATTCTGTTTAGCCTGGTCATTGTATAGCATCTCTTTTTGCGGGATGGCTAACCGGTAATCCTTGTCTGAAATATTGTTGGCGGGATTTGTATAGTGGGTGACCGTTACATTTGAAGGCGCAAACGGCGTTTTGGCCGCGGGCACTACCGGCGTGCCGTCCGGCTTCAGGTCGCTGCTGCCGGATATTACTTCTACGCCCATTTGTTTGATGGTCGATTGAAGGATTCCCCAGCGCTTCAGATCCTGCTTCCGTAAAAATTCACCATTCAGTTCCATCAGGCGCTCATCCTGGATGGCTTTCAGGAACGCTTCCTTTCCGGCGGTTTGAGTGGCGCTCAACTCTCCGTCACCATTTAAAATTACGCTTGCGGTTGCCCCGCCACTGCCGTCAATGGTTACCATTGTATTGGCAGGGTATCCCTTACCGGGATTCGTTATCCTGATGCCGGTCACGCTGCCGCCTGAAATTTCAGCAATGGCAGTGGCGCCTGTGCCGCCCGTGCCGGTAATGGTCACCGCCGGCGGTGTGGTGTAGCCCGTTCCCTGGTTCGTTACCGTTATCCCGGTTATGATCCGGCTGTCATTCAGCTTTCCGTAAGCTCTTGCCCGCACCTGGTTCACCAGGCTGATGGCTTCTGGCGTTGGCCCCCCGTTCAGCTCATTTTCCGCTTCGGCCAGCATCAGCATTACATCTGCATAACGGACTACGGGGTAGTTAGTGGGACTTTGGGTGGCAATGCGCGGCTCGTTTTCTTCACTTCGCCGCCATTTACCGGGATAGCGCGTGTAATAGAGGTTGTATGCCACCGCATTCTGTGCGGGCGGTGTGGTCGCATTTCCTCCGGAGTATTTGAAAGGCGCCACACACCAGTCCCGCCGCTGGTCGGGCGATGCATCCGATGGCGCATTGGTTGCGGTGGTAAAGGCAAAAGATTCGTAGGTGCGGTACAGGCGCGGGTAAACAAAAAGCCTACCGTCGTTTTTGCCGACAGCGTCGCTGGATGTTGGTATGCCCACGCGCACCTGGCCGGGAGAGCTTTGCTCAGGCGTACCCGAATTCACCTGGAATCCAACTTCCCATATGCTTTCTTTATTAACGGCGTCGTACTGGTCTTTACATTGCAGTTTGAACACTTCTGTGTAATCAGGGTTCAGTTTATGGAACCCGGAATTGATGACTTCCCTGGCCCATTTTGCCGCATCCGTATACCGCCTGGTATCATTTACCGGCTCGCCCGCGGCATACAGGCATACCCTTGCCAGCACCGCCTGAACGGCCGTTTGCGTCAATCTTTCTGTATAATCGAATGCCGTTGCTTGCTGATCGCTGAGCAAGCCCTCTGCGGCAACCATTTCATCGATCACCCAGTCATACACTGCTTTTGAAGCCGTAAAAGGCATATTGGTTTCTCCGGGGGACTGAGTGGGCTTGATTCTCAGCGGCACATCGCCGTACCATTGCGTAAGCATGAAGTAATAATAGGCCCTTAAAAATTTTGCTTCTCCTTCAATATGCCGTTTTTCATCTTCTGTAATATTGGTGGGCGCATTCACATTCGCCAGCACCACATTCGCCCGGTCTATTCCTGTATAGAGCGTGGCCCATACGCTCGCCACCTGCGCATCGGCCGATGTGGCGTTGTACCAGGGGATCTTTGGCACATTGCCGGAAGTGGCATAGACCAGTTCATCGGTAGTAGCCGTTATCAGGTGCTGGTAGTTGTCGCCATACAGCGCATTGTTTTTAAGTGTGCTGTATACTCCTGTCAATGCCGCGTTTAAGTTATCCTTGCTGGAGAAAAATTCATCCGGACTTATAAAATCTGTCGGGCTTGTTTCCAGCAGTTTTTTGCAAGAGGGGAAAGATAAAGCCGATGTAGCGGCCGCTATTGTTATAATGAAGTATCTTTTTATCATAGCAGTATGCTTTTGCTCACCATTAAAGGGTGATGTTTAAACCAAAAACAATTGTTTGAGCGATGGGATATGCGGAGAAATCAAGTCCGGGCGACAAGCCGAACCCTTTGGTGGAAACCTCGGGATCAGGACCGGAATAGCTGGTCCAGGTATATAAATTCTGCGCGGAAACATACACCCTGGCGGATTGTATGCCTTTGATAAAGTCCTTTCTGAAGTTGTATCCCAGCGATATGGTTTTTAACCGGAGGAAGGAAGCATCCTCAATGTAGCGGGTGGAGAAAACGCCGGAGATACCGCTGGACCCGCTCCTGGGAATAGTGGTGGCCTGAT
Organism: Chitinophaga cymbidii; assembly: GCF_007992715.1. Lineage (GTDB taxonomy): Bacteria > Bacteroidota > Bacteroidia > Chitinophagales > Chitinophagaceae > Chitinophaga > Chitinophaga cymbidii. The sequence continues at coordinate 748,870 of NZ_BKAU01000001.1, read as the reverse complement.
TTTCGGGCGTCCACCGGTTGAGATAGGTTGTTTTAACGTTTCTACCCAGTATGGCTCCGTTCAATCCTTCCAGGAAAATATTATTCGCATTCAATACCTCATTGCCGTAAGACCATTGAAAAAAGATATTCAGGTCGAAATTCTTATACGAGAAATTATTATTGAATCCGCCGATATGCTTGGGATAAGGATTTCCGATGAGAGTTTGATCAGCGTCGTCTACGATGCCGTCATTGTTCAGGTCTTTATATTTCGCATCGCCGGGCTGCCTTGCGTTGGTACCCAGCAGGCCGGCCGTTGCTGGCAGTTCGTTTTTCAATTCGTAACCGCCGGGTATCTTGTCAAAATCATCATACTGATATACTCCGTCGTACACAAAACCATAATAATGTACCAGCTGGTTGCCTACCCGGCTGATCCAGGCGGGGCTTGGGAAATTGGTGGAAAAGCTGGGGATCGCGGTCATCCGCAGGTTTTCGCCTGCGCTCAACGCAACCAACCTGTTTTGATTAAAGGAGATATTGATATTGGAATTCCAGCTGAAGTTCCGCGTGGTAATATTCGTGGAGTTTAAGGTCAGCTCAAAGCCTCTGTTCCGCGTTTCGCCAATATTTACGGTGGCTGAACCATAGCCTGTGCTGGTGGCGATCTGGGAGCTGAGCAACAGATCGTAGGTATGCTTATGATAATAATCCATTTCCAATGCCAGCCTGTTCTTTAAAAAGCCCAGTTCTATGCCGGCATCAAACTGCTGTGTGCTTTCCCATTTCAGTTTTTCATTTCCTAAACGGCCCTGGTAATAGGCAGGTAATGAGGCATCCCCGATGGGATAGTAAGTACCGAGAATAATATTCGGCAGATAACCGAAGTCAGACACCCGGTTGTTGCCGGTTACACCAAAGCTGGTCCTTAATTTGGCGTTGGATATAAATGAGATGTCTTTCATAAACGGTTCATCGCTCAGCCTCCATGCGAAGGCGCCGGAAGGGAAATATCCCCATTTGCTGTCCGTGGGAAACTTTGAAGATCCGTCTGCCCGGAACGTTGCCGTAAACAAATATTTCTGAAACAGGTTGTAGTTCACCCTGCTGGTAAAGGAAACCAGTCCCCAGTTGGTGCTGGAAGATTCTTTGTCAAATATAACGCCCTCATCCAGACCGTTTATGCCCAATGCTTCGTTCGGTATCAGGTTGGCCTTGTAGCCAAACCGGCTGGCTTCCCTGCTTTGAACGGACACTACGCCCACTGCGGTCAGCTGATGATTTTTGTTGAATTTCCTGGTGTAGGTCAGGCTGTTTTCGTTCGACAGGTTCACAACATCATCCTGCCACAAACCGCCGTTCACGCCGTTGGTCCTGCCAACGCCGGTCAGCGGGCTGCCGCTTCTCGTATTCGAATTGTTGAGCAGCTCCGATCTTGTGTCGGACAGGTCTGCGCTTCCGGTAAACCGCAGCTTGAGGCTTTTCGACAGATCATATTCCAGGTAGCCGTTTATGGTGATATTCCTGATCTTGTCAACATCATATTCGTTCTGCGCGGATTTCAGCGGATTGAACAGGAATGTTTCTGCTGCGGGGTCCACACCTTCATCTTCGAGGTCTGTTTCACGGCCGGAGATCGGCCGGTAGGTCCACAGGTTATAAAATAAATTCTGCACATTGGAGTTGCCGGAGCCCACTGCTTTGGAGGTTTGCTCTCTCGGCTTTATGCCGCGGACCTTTGAATTTGCAAAGTTTACGTTGAGGCCCACCTTGAATTTGCTGCCAACGATCTGATCTATGTTAAACCGTCCCTGCAAACGGTCAAAGCCGCTTCGCATCACCACGCCGTCCTGGTTCAGATAGGATAACGACAAAGCGTATTTCGTTTTGGCGGTGCCTCCATTTACCCCGATGCTGTGATTCTGAAAAGAGCCGGTGCCTACAATTCTGTCGAACCAGTCAATGCCTTTTGCATTTCTGAAATCTTCCAGCGTCAGATCAGGCGTCGCGGGATCGCTGTCCTTGAAATACAATGTCGCCGCCCGCTGGGGATCGATCTCCAGTTGCAGTTTAATAAAGTCATAAGGGTCCAGTACATCGAGGTTGGCTTTGCCCACATCGGAGTAACCGGCACTACCGGTATAGGTTACACGTGCATCGCCTGTTTTACCTTTTTTGGTGGTGATCATCACCACGCCGTTGGCGCCCCTGGCGCCATAGATGGCTGTTGCTGATGCATCTTTCAGAATATCGATCGACTCAATCTCTGCAATGTTCAATGAGTTACTATTAAAATCCTCCATCGGAAAACCATCGATAACATAAAGCGGAGCATTGCTGCCTGTTAAAGAGTTATTGCCACGGATCACGATATTCAAACCTTCTCCCGGCTGTCCGTCGATAGACGATACCTGCACGCCCGCAACACGCCCTGCCAGGGCCTGTTCAAAAGAAGCCACCGGCGCTTTGCTCAGGTCAGAAAGGTTTACCGATGCCACCGAACCGGTCAGGTCTTTTTTCGCGACAGACCCATACCCTACGATGACTACCTCGTTCATGGATGAGGATGACTGCTCGAGGACAACATCGATTTTCGTGCGTCCCTTAACATGGACCTCACTGGTTTTATATCCTACATAAGAGATCACCAGTATGGCATCCGGAGAGGAAACTGTAATCTGAAAATTGCCGTTGGCGTCGGATTTGACGGCATTGCCCTTGCCTTTTTCAAGTATGCTGGCATAGGGCAGTTTTTCCGCATTTGCCGAGGTACTTATACTGCCGGAAACAATCAGTTTATGCTGCTGTGCATGCAGCAACAGGCCAGGGAATAGCATAAGGAGTCCTGTAAGCAAAGTTGCAATGCTTATTATTTTCATACGGTGGAGTTTATATTACGTTGGTTGAGTTATGCTAATTTATCTATTTGTCAATTATGTACTACATATAGAGCAAATAGAACTATAATTTTCCTATTTTCCTAATTTTTTATCAGAAAAATAAATTCTGATCCGGGGTCAGATAAACACAACCGGTCGCCATTTCCGAAAATATTTTAGATATTCGCTGCAATAACTTAAAAAAATCAAATGTTATTTACCACAGATAAACAAACGCTGGAAGATCTGAATATCTTCGGTAAACACGGTGGCGATTCCATTTACAACATCTTCAACCGCTGCGCTACACGGGGCGGAGCGGGCGTTCTGGAAGAGATGTTCCGCTATCCGCTTTCCGACAGCGAAACCATTAATAAACGAAGTGGTATCATCCGGTCTTTTGCCACTTTGGGTACGTCATTCCCTTTCAAGAGCACGGACTTCGACGCGGCTGCGCCCTATCTTGCCAACACGGACGAGCGCTCCAAACTGGCTGTACAGGAAAACTCCGTCGCCCGGAAGCTGACGAACATGATGGCGATGGACGCTGATACGCAGCTGATCTATAAAGGCGTGGAATCCCTGGTGGACCTGATGAAGCAGGCACAGGCATTCATGAAGGAGCTGGATAAGAATGAATGCTATACAGCGGAAAAAGAAGAAATGCGTGCGGTCCTTAACGACCCCGCCTTCGCCGCCATTCATGAGAGCAGGGAAAAACTGTCGCATGCGCAAATAGCGGAGTTCGATGTAGTGCTGCGTTTCCGGCACAGAACGCAAGTGGAAAAGCTGCTGGGGCTTATCTTTTATTTGGATGTATACCTGTCCGTCGCGCGGGTGGCGAATGAACGGAAGTTCGTTTTCCCGAAAGCCTTACCTGCAGGCCAGCAGGACCTGCTGAAGCTGGAAGGCGTATACCATCCGCAGGTAAAAAATGCGGTGCCCAACTCCATCCATGTTACTACCGACAGCAACATCATCTTCCTCACCGGCGCCAACATGGCTGGTAAATCCACTTTCATGAAATCGCTCAGCATCGCCATGTTCCTGGCGCATGTAGGCTTTCCCGTGGCGGCGGCGAAGATGGAGTTCACCGTGCTCGATGGCGTTTACACCACCATCAATCTGCCGGACAACCTGGGCATGGGCGCCAGCCACTTCTACGCGGAAGTGTTGCGCGTAAAAAAGATGGCGCATGAGCTGAGCACGAAGAAAGATCTTTTTATCGTGTTTGATGAACTGTTCCGCGGAACGAATGTAAAAGATGCTTACGAAGCCACCATCGCTATTACGACCGCCTTCGCGAAGAAAAGAAAAAGCATTTTTGTGATCTCCACCCATATCATTGAGGCCGGAGACGTACTGAAGGAAAAATGCGCCAATGTCAATTTTGTTTATCTGCCTACCCGCATGAACGGCAATCATCCCGAATATACCTATACCCTGGAACAGGGGATTACCAGCGACAGGCATGGAATGGTGATCGTCAATAACGAAGGGATACTGGAGATTCTGAGAAACGGAAAAAAGAAATTACAAAAAACAACAGTAGTATGAGCTTCATAACGGACAAGCAAACGCTGGACGATCTTAATATAACCGGGAAATTCAGCCCGCATTCCCTATTCAGTCTTTTTAACGCTACGCAGACGAGAGGCGGGGAAAAGCTGCTGGACAGGATGTTTCATCAGCCTTTATCCGATCCCGCGGCTATCAACAGCCGTAGCGATGTGTTTAAATATTTTCACGAAAGAAACCTGTCCTTCCCCTTTAGCGCGGCTGTATTCCAGGAAGCGGAAGCATACCTGGGCGGCAGCACCGGCAGTTCTTTCCTGATGGTTGCCGGGGACCTTTTGCGGAAGAAGGCACTGCATTTAACCATAAAAGATGAACAGTATGGCCAGTTCCAGAGCGGCCTGCTCGCTGCTATTGACCTGCTGAACACCCTGCAGGATTTCCTGCGAAAAGTGGACGGTCCCGCCACCACGCAGTTTGAAACCGTCAAGAAAGCGCTCAATGCACACCGGACGAAGTGGCTGGACGGAACGCAGGCCGGTCAGCCGCTGACCCTGTTCCAGCTGGCGCGGTATGACCATTTCATTCGCCACGTGCTGCGGGAAGAAACAGAAAGCATACTCGATTTCATTTATCATCTGGACGTATATATTGCGGTGAGCAATGTAGCCCGCGCCCGGAATTTCTCTTATGCGCAGGCCCTTCCAAAGGAGAAAAATATTTTCCGCTCCACCGCGGTGAGCCATCCGGCGCTGGAGAAAGCGGTCGCCAATCCCCTGGTACTGCAGGAAGAGCAGAACGTTCTGTTCCTGACGGGCGCCAACATGGCCGGCAAATCCACCTTCATGAAATCACTGGGCATCGCGTTTTACATGGCCCATATGGGATTTCCCGTATCCGCGAAAGACATGCAGTTTTCTGTGCGGGACGGGCTGTATACGTCGATCAATGTGCCGGACAATCTGAACCTCGGCTACAGCCATTTTTATGCGGAAGTGCTGCGGGTGAAGAAAGTAGCCGAAGAAGTGGCGGAAGGAAATGACCTCGTGGTGATTTTCGACGAGCTGTTTAAAGGCACCAACGTAAAAGATGCCTATGATGCAACGCTGGCCGTTACAAAAGAATTTTCTACCTATCGTAACAGCTTTTTTGTTATTTCGACCCATATTATCGAAGTGGGCGACACGTTGAGGGAAACCTGCGACAACCTGCAGTTTTCCTACCTCCCCACCATCATGGAGAACAATGTGCCGCGGTATCCGTATACGCTTACCGCCGGCATTACCAGCGACCGCCACGGCATGGTGATCATCGAGAATGAAAAAATACTGGAAATGATGGAAGAATAAGATGACGATTTTTGTATCTTGATAAGCAAAGGCTAATACCAACGAGGGTTTTATGTCAGATATTGAACTTGATAATGACACCATATTAAAATTTAAATATGGGGATGAATCGGCCTATACCGCCATTTACAATCATTTCTACAACCATATATTCGCATACTGCAAGTATCTCCTGCCTGCCATAGAGGATGCGCGGGACATGACGGCGCAGCTTTTTATCCTCTTATGGGAGAAAAAAGACGCGCTGGATTCCTATACGAACCTCCGTTCCTTCCTCTTTCTGAACGCAAGGAACAAGTGTTTTAACTACCTGCGGGACCAAAAGGCCCGCTCCGCAATCGACAAACAGATCAGCGACTTTACCAGCTCGGAACAAACGGCCATCCTCTTCGCCGAAATTGAATCGGAACTGATCACCCGCATCCGGGAAGAAGTGGAAAAGCTGCCGGACTACTACCGGAATATCCTCAACCTGTCCTATTACCAGGGGTATAACAACCAGGAAATCGCCGACATGCTCCAGATCAGCGAAAAAACGGTGCGTAACGCCAAGTCCATCGCCATTAAGTCCGTCAGGATGATTTTCCTGAACAGGACCACACAAATGGGCTTTACCCTGAGCCTTTATTATTTTTTCTAACCATTCGGGACAAACAGGTACCCTTGCGGGTTATATATGTGTTTCCGGGTTTCACACCTTATCAACTATTGGTTTATGAACGAAATACCGAAAGTTATTTCCGATCTGATTGCCAGGCATTTAAACGACGAATTGAACGATCAGGAAAAGCAGGAACTGGACAAATGGGTGCAGCAATCAGAAGACCATGCGCGTTTTTTCCGGCAATTCACGGACGAAGAGGCCCTGGCGGCAACATTGACGGAGTATGAAACGAGCAAAGACATCGTTTATAAAAAAATAAAAGAATCGGTTTCGTTTAAGAAGCAGGCCGATAAAAAAATTATAAACATCAGGTGGTTCAACCTGCGGAGATTGACCGCGGTGGCGGCTTCGCTGTTAATGCTGACGGGAGCGTTCCTGTGGTGGAATACACAGGAGAAAGTTAAAACGCCGGTGGCGCAAACCATACGCGACCGGCAACCGGCCTCACACGGCGCTGTATTAAAGCTCGCGGATGGAAAGGAAATTATGCTGGACGAAGCGGTGGACGGCGCAGTAGCCAGCCAGGGGAATACCCGCATCACCAAACAGGGCGGCCTGCTTTCCTATGCCGGCAGCAATCCCGGCAGCAATGTTCTTTACAATACCCTGTCAACGCCGAAAGGGAAAATATATCAGCTGCTATTGCCAGATAGTTCAAAAGCGTGGCTGAATGCGGCAAGCTCTATCCGCTTCCCTACGGCATTTGCCGGAACGGAGCGCAGCGTGGAAATAACGGGAGAGGTGTATTTCGAGGTGAAGAAAGATGCGGAAATGCCCTTTCGCGTAACGGTCAATCAACGCGCCACGATAGACGTGCTGGGCACGAGCTTTAACGTAAACGCCTATGACAACGAGGATGCGCTGCGCACAACCTTGGTGACAGGAAGCGTGCGGATACAGCTGCTGGAACAGGGAGAACAAGGGAACGGCGTAGTGCTGAAGCCTGGCCAGCAGGCGCAGGTGAAGTATTTACACATTGAACAGTCCATTACTGTTGTTCAGCATGCCAATATCAAAAATGTAATGGGATGGAAAGACGGCTATTTCAACCTGGACGATCTCACGCTGGAAGCACTCATGCGTGAGGTGGAACGCTGGTATGATGTAGAGGTCGTATATGAAAAAGGAATCCCTGCTAGGACTTTTTTCGGAAAAGTGAACAGGGACCTCTCTTTACTCGATTTTATGGACGGTCTGAAAGATTGGGGAGTCCGTTTCAGACTGGAGGGAAGAAAACTAATTATTACAGGAGTACAATAACCATTTATTTCAAGGGGCTTTTTAGCCGCAACCAAAAATCAAAACAGTGCTGACATGAGATCAACAGCGTTATTAATTGCTGTTCTTCTCCTGGTACACCTATCTGCAACGTCCCAGAATATTACATTCTCGGGTAAGGACGTTGCCATGAAAAAAGTGTTCCAGGTAGTTGAAGAACAGACCGGTCATGTGATCTCCGGCGAGAGAAGCATCCTCACTTCTTTAAAGCCGGTTTCCCTATCCGTTGAGAATATTCCGGTAGAACAGTTCCTCAACCTTGTGTTCAAGGACCAGGGCGTTACCTACCGCTTCCGGGGAAAGAACATTTTCCTTTCGCGCAAGGCGCCGCCTCCTGACTCTGACCGGCCGGCAGCGCCTGCTACCACCACCAGCCAGCCGGCGCTTGTGACCGGTACGGTCCGTTCCCGTTCCGGTGAACTGCTGATAGGCGTATCTATCCGGGTGAAGGGTACGCAATCAGGTACTACCACCGACGCACAAGGTTCCTTCCGGCTGAACATTGAGCGGAGCACCATTCTGCAGATTTCCAGCATCGGGTATGAAACCCTTGAGGTAAGCCTGCGCGAAACCGCGGATGGCTATACCGCCGCTGCCGTTAAACCGGACATGGATGATAACGTAAAAGCAAGCTCCGGCAGAACGGTCGATCTTGACCTGATGCTGGAAGCCAGCAGCAACCAGATGAACCAGGTGATCGTCAACGGTTATTCCAACATCAACAAGAATAATTTTACCGGTTCAGCTGTCGTGATCAAACGCGAAGAGCTGTTAAAAGTAGCGCCGAACAACATTCTGCGGAGCCTGCAGATCTTCGATCCCTCTTTCAAAGTGCTGGACAATAACAGCCTCGGTTCCGATCCCAACAACATCAACCCGGTATATATCCGCGGCCGTTCCGGCATCGGGGATGTTACGCTCCCGGACGACGGGGCCGCACTGTCGCCCACCCAGCTCCGCAACGATCCTAACCTGCCCACCTTTATCCTGGACGGTTATGAAGTACCGGTGCAAAGGATCTTTGACCTGGACCCCACCCGCGTGGAGTCCATCACCATTCTCAAGGATGCGGCTTCAACGGCCATTTACGGCTCAAGGGCCGCCAACGGTGTGGTAGTGATAGAAACGGTAAAGCCCGTGAGTGGGAAATTGCGGGTAAACTATTCTTTGAACGGAAGCATTTCTGCGCCGGACCTCTCCGGTTACCATCTGCTGAATGCAAGGGAAAAACTGGAGCTGGAAAGGATCGCCGGCGTATTTGACCGCCGTGAAAATGAACACCCGGATCAGGCGCTGACGCGCGAGCAGAATTATTACGGTAAGCTGGCGGAGATCAACCGCGGCGTGGAAACAGACTGGCTCTCGCAACCTTTGCGCACCGGCCTGAATCAACGGCATAACCTCCTCGTAGAAGGCGGCTCCAAAGAATTCATTTTCGGCGCGGACATGAACATCGCCCGCACGCAGGGCGTTATGAAGGGCTCCGAAAGGAACAACAATTCCATCGGCTTCTCCATTTCTTACCGGAAGAACAACCTGATGTTCCGGAATTATATTCAGTGGAATAATATACAGTCCCAGGAATCCCCGTTTGGTTCCTTTGCAACGTATGCGGAGCAAAATCCCTATGAAGTTTTCCTCGATGAGGAAGGCAATTACCTCAAGGAACTGGGGGACTGGGGGCATCCCGGCGGCAGGGGAAACCCGCTGTACGACGCGCATCTGAAAAGCTACAACCGCACAAAACACAACGACTTTTCCAACAACTTCAATCTCCGGTGGACGATAGCAGACGGTCTGCGGCTGGATACCCGGCTGTCCGTAATGCTGCAGAACAGCCAGCGCCAGGATTTTAAAGACCCGGCCTCCTCGCAGTTCAACAATATGGAATTCACCAAAAAAGGAACGAAAAGCATCCTGGACGATCAGATGCTCACCTGGGATTTCAACGCCCTGCTTTCGTACGGCAAAGGTTATGGTAAACACTACCTCAACACCACCCTCGGCGCCAACGCCAACCAGAAAGATATGACACGCTCCGGCTATACCGTGCAGGGCTTCCTCACCGGTAATACGGACGATATCAATTTCGCTGCGGACATCCTGAACAAGCCCACCGGCGACAATGAAAAATCCCGGCTGCTCGGCTTCCTCGCTTCCGCCAACTACAGCTACGACAATATCTACCTGCTGGACTTCTCCGGCCGCTACGACGGTGCTTCGCAATTTGGTGCCAACGCCCGCTTCGCGCCCTTCTGGTCCCTCGGCGCCGGCATCAACATTCACAACTATGCCGGCATACAGAAAAAATATCCCTGGCTGACCAACCTCAAAGTACGTTCCAACTACGGGCAGGTAGGTAAAGCCGGATTTTCACAAAGCGTATCCAAAAGCACCTATGGATATAATTTTGAAGACTGGTATGCTTTCGGCATCGGTGCTAACCTGATCACGCTCGCTAATCCGAACCTGGAATGGGAAAAGACCACGATGTTCGATGCCGGGTTCGATCTCACCGCTTTCAACAAGCTCAGCGTTACGCTGAACTATTATCATAAAAAAACAGTTGACCTGATCGGAGATGTCACCCTGCCTTTTTCCACCGGGTTCAAATCGTACAAAAGCAATCTGGGCGAGATCCTCAACGAAGGCTATGAGATCAGCGCGCGGTACCAGGTGCTGAACACCCGGAACGTTAGCCTGAACGTGTACGGCACCGCGGCGCACAACAGCAACAAGTTCCTGAAGATCGGAGATGCGCTGAAGGACTATAACAAGCGCGTAGAACAATATTACAGTGACCACAGAACGGTGAACAAACCCCTGAACAAATATTATGAAGGCGCTTCTCAAACCGCGATCTATGCCATGCAGTCACTGGGCATCAACCCGGCGGACGGGCGGGAAGTATTCCTGGACCAGAACGGAGAAGTAACCTACACCTGGAACCAGAGCCAGCATATGGTAGTGGGCGATTCGGAGCCGGACTGGAGAGGAGCGTTCGGGTTTAATTTAAGCTATAAATCGTTCTTCGTCTTTACCGGCTTCCTGTATGAATATGGCGGTGACATGTACAACAACACGCTCGTGAGCAAAGTGGAGAACGCTAATGTTTACAGGAATGTGGACAGCCGTGTATTTACAGACCGCTGGCAGAAGCCCGGCGACCTCACCCATTTAAAAGATGTACGCCTATGGAACACGGTTACACAGGTAACTTCCCGTTTTGTACAACGCAATAATTACATAGAGTTCAATTCCATCACGATCGGCTATGACCTTCCCAAGCGCATCCTCAACCGCTGGAAGGTAAACACCTGCAGAATGCAGGTGACCAGTAATGAACTCGGACGGATATCGAGCATCGATACGGAACGCGGGACCGACTTTCCCTATGCGAGAACTATTAATCTCACTTTAAACCTGGGCTTTTAATGAAAAAGTTACTCTTGATATTGACTGGCGTCATGATCCTGTTCTCCGGCTGTGTGAAAGACTGGCTGGAACTGGAACCAAAGTCCGAGGTATCCGCGGATGTGCTTTTTGAAACGCCGGAAGGCTTTTCGATCGCGCTCAACGGCATTTACACCAATCTTTCTTCTGGTACTTTATATGGTGAAATGCTGACCCATGGCTTTGTGGACGTACTCGCCCGCTGCTACGACCTGAAGAACACCTTGTACGACCAGCTGAAAAATTACGATTATGTATCCTCCGGTATGGAGCAGCGCATCAATTCCATCTGGGCGCTTGCATATACGACCATCGCCAATTGCAACGGGTTGCTGGAGGAGATGAATAAAAAAGAGCCGGGATTCTTTAAAGAACATGAGCGTGCGCGGCTGGAAGGCGAAGTGCTTGCGATCCGCGCCATGTTGCATTTCGACCTGCTTCGCCTGTATGCGCCGGCGCCTGTAGTGCAGGATGCGACCCTCATTCCCTATTATACAGCGCTGAGCCATGTGCCCATGCCGGAAAAGCCTACCAGCGAAATATTGCAGCTGCTCATCGCGGACCTTACCCGCAGCAAGCAACTGCAAAAGGAATTTGATACCCGTACGGTAGCCAAAAATGATTTCAATAAATTCCGCTACCGCTTTGGTGAGGATCGGACTTTCTTTGGTACCGGGCAAAGAGGCTTCCGCATGGGATATTACGCTACCACGGCGCTGCTGGCCCGTGTTGCGCAATACGCCGGCAATGAGCAGCTGGCTTACACGAATGCGATGGAAGTGATCGATGATAAAATGGCCGACAACGAACCGGTCATCTCATTTACACCGGCCACCGTCATTGATGTGGGTGTTTATGACCGGCTCCTGTCTGAAGATCTTATTTTTTCCCTCTACCGGATAGATTTTGAAGAGGAATTCAACAAGGTCATCTTTTTATTGCCTAATACATCCCCGATATTCGGCAGCGATCTGAACTCGGATTACAGGAAGAAATGCTACCTCACCGCTGATGGAAGACAATTGATGAAGTTTGACCTGGAGCAGGACCGGGAAGGTTTTATTACCTCCGTCATTCCCATGTTCCGGTTAAGCGAACTATACCACATCGCTGCTGAAACGCTTTACGATACTGATCCTGACGGCGCCCTGGCGCTGTTGAATACCCTCCGTGCGAAGCGGGGCTGTACCGTCCCGCTTTCTTCTATCGCTTCCAAATCAGCGTTCGAGGATGCGATCATCAACGATGCCCGCAGGGAGTTCGTGGGAGAAGGTAAATTGTTTTTCCTCTACAAGCGGCTGAACAAAACGGTATTGGACGAATACGGCGGCAACCAGACGCTGACCGACAAATTTGTATTGCCGGTAACTGAAAGATAGCTGTTAATGATAAAAAAATTCCGACACATGAAACGTTTATATGTCGTAACGATATTATGCTACTCGCTAATGAGCTGCACCAAAGATGCGGTGGACGAATATGGTGAGATAAACTATGTCTACCTGGCGAATGACAGCGCAAGCATCAATGAGGTGGTTCCCATTGAATATTCCTTTGCCTTCCATCCGGGGGCGGACAGGGATACCGTGCCGGTGCTGGTAAAGCTGATCGGCAAGCTGAGCGAACAGGACCGGGTGGTCACCCTCGCGGTAGATGCCTCGGAAACAACCGCCCAGGCAGGCGACTACGAACTGCCGGCTCCGATGGTGCTGCGCGCCGGGCGCGCGGTGGATACCATCGCCCTGGTGCTTCACAACTCCGATCGCCTGAAAACGGAGAAATTCAAGATCAGGCTCATGCTGAACGAAAATGAACATTTCCGGCTTGGGCCTCCCGCCAACCGGTACATCGACATTACTTTTTCCGACATGATCGCCCGGCCGGGATGGTGGGACAATGTTGTTGAAACCAATTTCCTGGGCAGGTATTCGGACAATAAATACCGTCTTTTCATTGAGGCTACCGGCGTAGCGGATATGACCGGCCTGTCGGAAACCGAGCAAAGAGCCTATGCGATCATCTTCCGCGATTTTCTCGCCCGCGGCCGGGAAAATGGAGAAGTATATGAAGATGAAAATGGTCTGATCAATGTTTCGCCAAACTTATTCTGATACCCATGAAACAAACAAAACTATATAGCCTCATAATGGCGCTGTTCCTGCTGGCTTCCTGCTATAAGGACAAAGGCAACTATACTTATGATGAGCTTAATAAAGTAACGATCGTATTTGAAGGCGGCAATTTTTTGAGCCCCAGGGCCAGCGATACGCTGCACATCCAGCCACAGCTCATCTATCGTGGCGATACGGTACCGAGCAGCACGCTGGCGGAGATATTTTCATTTACCTGGTATTGCAATGGCGAGCAGATCAGCACGGGCCCCGTGCTGGATTACGCCGTACGCGACCTGACCGGCATACGGCCTTATGTGAAGGTGAAGGTGGTCAACAAAAAAGATGAATCTACTTTCCTGGAAGGATTTTATGTGGATGCCATTCCCGAGTACCTGACCGGATGGGTGGTATTAACGAAAAAAGACAACCGCGGTATCATTTCTTTTATAGATCCGGTCACATTTGAGATAACGGCGGATTTTTATACCACCATCTCCGGAAATGAGCTGGGGCCTGATGTCCTGGAAGTGAAAGAGCACTGGATGGCGGGCTCGGGGCTGACCAACCCGGGAAATATCCTCATCGTAAGAAATGATGACGGCGGTAATATAGAGCTGGACGGCACCAACCTCGGACCGCTTTACAACACCAATAATTTCTTTCTCGGGAACACGCTGCCAACCGATTTTCGTCCACGCGGAGAGTTTTACATGTGGGATTACAGCATGATGCTGGACGATAACGGGAACATATACACGCGGAAGCATGTAAACAACGCATTTTCCCAATCCGGCGTATATCCCAACAAACCCATGTTCATACCCAACGGTGTGAAATTCGACAAAGGCTGGACCGGCACTTACCTGAGCGGGCAGACCATCCTGTATGACAAAACAAAAGGCCAGCTTTTCCTGGGCTCGGACCGGGGCCTTGTACTGCCGGTGAACTATATGCCCGGCCCTCCCGTTCCTCCCGGCACCACCCTCATCAACGCCATGGATAAGGAATTGGTGTATGTGGGCAGGTTGCAGCAGGGGCGGTTTACCTCTTCTTACTACCTCGTGTTCTTTGACGGCACCCAGCATTTTGTGCAGAAGATCATGGTAATAGACCAGTTTTATACGATACAGGCGCTGTTCATGTCTGAAACCGCCTTCGGTGCGGGCACGGCCAACACGGAAAGTGTTTTCTGCCAGCTGCCCCGTATCGACAACTATCTCTTTTATTCAGGCGGCAGCGGAAACAAAACCCTGTACCTCTATGAACAGGGACCGGCAAGGACCTCCGAATATTTTTCCTTTGATTCCCCCATCAGAACGATCACCGCCAGCCAGAACCAGATCATGGGTGTTCACACTCATGATCAGCTGATGGTGGGATTGGAGAATGGTGATATGTATATTCTTGGCATCCTGTCAGACCAGATAGCCGATCCTTCCCGCCGCCTGATAAAGAAGATCGAACTGGGCGAAGGCGTGCCGGTAAGCAGCATGTACAAGATGGGATTTGGCTTTACTCAAATGTAAACGATATATGAAGCAACCAATTATAAAAGCAGAACAACTATCGCATCGTTATACCGCTCAATGGGCGATCCGTGATATCGATTTTGAAATTCCGGTCAAAGGCATATATGGATTGTTAGGGTCCAACGGATCGGGCAAGTCTACTATGATGAACATTTTATGTGGGGTACTGAAGCCCACGAAAGGAGATGTTTTTATTAACGGCATTGATATCCGCAAGGACGCGATCACCGCCAAAAGCCTGATGGGGTTCCTGCCGCAGCGGCCTCCGCTGCACATTGACCTGACCATTGAAGAATATCTCACGCACTGCGCCGGACTGAGATTGATACCGCGCAAAGAGCAGGGGCGTGCGGTGGACAAAGCGCTGGACCAATGCGGCATCACCCATTTCAGGAAAAGGTTGATACGGAATTTGTCAGGCGGTTACCAGCAGCGGGTAGGCATCGCGCAGGCCATCATCCACAATCCCCAGCTCGTAGTGCTGGACGAGCCTACCAACGGTCTTGATCCCAACCAGATCGTAGAGATACGGAACCTTGTCAAGCAAATTGCACAGGAAAGAACGGTGATCCTGTCCACCCACATGCTTTCAGAAGTGCAGGCCGCCTGCAACTACATCCTGATGCTGGCCGAAGGCCGCGTGGTGTTCTCCGGCAGCGTGGAAGAATTTGACCGCTACGCAGCGCCGGGCACGATCATACTCACCATGCTGGAACCAAAGGGAGTAGAGGAATTGAAGCGGCTGCCGAACGTAGTGGATGTGGAATCACTGGGCGCGGCGCGGTACCGGGTGAAAGTAGGCAGCGTGGATGACATGCTGGAAACGATCATCGGCCAGAGCGTTCACAATGGCTGGCGCCTCAAGGAGATCAACGCAGAGAAAAATTCGATGGACACCATTTTTGCTGAATTGTCTAAAAAACAGATTCGGTCCTGAACATAGAAAATACGATAATGAAACAAATTATAAGAATCGCCCGTACCGAATTACAGCTGCTTTTTTATTCACCCATCGCATGGCTTATCCTTATTGTATTCACCATCCAGGCCAGCCTCGTGTTTACGGGCGCCCTGAGCGGATTCGTCAATTTCAAGGAAATGGGATATGAATTAAAAGGCGTTACACTGAACCTGTATACCGATCCCTGGCAGGGATTCTATGCAAGATTGCTCGGATATCTCTATTTCTATATACCCTTGCTCACCATGGGCATGATGAGCCGCGAGCTGAGCAGCGGTTCCATCAAATTACTGTATTCTTCACCGATCAGCGATGCCCAGATCATTTTCGGGAAGTTCCTGTCCATTGCGGCTTACGCGCTGCTGATGACCGGCATCGTATTCCTCTTTACGCTATACGGCGCTTTTGTAGTGGATAAATTCGACTTCCCCGCCACACTGACCGGCTTGCTGGGCGTGTTTTTGCTGATCTGCGCTTACGGCGCCGTGGGGCTTTTTATGTCCAGCCTCACCTCTTACCAGGTAGTTGCCGCCATGGGCACCTTTGCCGTTTTTGCCGTGCTGAACTACACCAACCAGCTGTGGCAGGATGTGCCTTTTGTCCGTGACATCATGTTCTGGCTCACGATGGGGGGCAGAACGAATGAATTCATCGGTGGTATCATCAGCAGTGAAGATGTAATTTATTTCCTCACCGTTATCGGTCTTTTCCTGGGGTTGTGCATATTCCGTTTCCGCGCTGTGCGCCAGAAAACCCGGCCGTCTGTTTCCATGGGCCGTTACCTCCTGGTGATCGGTAGTGCGGTGGTGATCGGCTACCTGAGCTCGCGTCCCGCATTGATGTATTTTTACGATGCTACCAGGACGAAGTTGCGCACGCTGACCAAAGCCAGCCAGGATATTGTGAGTAAAGCGGAGGGCGGTTTGACGATCACCACCTACTCCAATGCGCTGGACGAAGACCGCTGGCTGTGGATGGGCATGCCCAGGGCAGAGCTGGACGATATGCGCCGTTTCAGGGAATATCTGCGGTTCAAGCCGGAGATCAAAATGAAGTATGTACGCTATTATGCCAAAGGCAGAAACGAGAAATCGTTGAACAACCGCTATCCGACGCTGGACGATAAGGGCCGGATGGGAAAGATCGCCCAGGTCTACGGTGTGGACTCCGCCTTGTTCCTGCCGGTGGACGAGATCGGAAGCATTAAGGAAACGCTGGCCGCAGAACAATTCCGGTATGTAAAGGTGCTGAAGCGCGACAACGGGCAGCAGTCCGTACTGCGCGTTTTTAACGATGCGATGGGCTTTCCTTCCGAAGGGGAGATCAGCGCCGCCATTAAACGGCTGGTGACTACGTTGCCCAAAGTAGGATTTGTAGAGGGGCATGGTGAGCGGGATTGCATCAAAGAGGGCGACCGCGATTATAACAAGTTCGCCAGGGAAAATACTTTCCGCTATTCCCTCATCAACCAGGGCTTCGACTTCGAACAACTTTCTCTCGACAACGAGGTGCCGGCGCACATCAGCATCCTGGTGATCGCGGACGTGAAAACAGCCCTCCCGGACCTTCACCTGGAGCACCTGAAACAATACATTGCCCGGGGCGGGAACCTGCTGATAGCAGCTGAACCCAAACGGCAGGGCACCATGAACGTTATCACGGAAATCTTTGGCGTACAGCTGATGGAAGGCAGGCTGGTAAAGCCCAGCAAGAACTTTCAGGCTGACCTGATATTTACCCGTCCAACCAAAGAAGCCGGCGACCTTGCGGATGCTTTTGGCTCCATTCACCGCAACAAGCAGGTAGTAGTAATGCCATCAGCAGTGGGCCTCCAATACAATGCCGCGGCTGCGAACGGCTATACCGTTAAACCTTTGTTCATAACCGATTCCACCGGCGTATGGAACGAACTGGAAACGGTTGATTTTGTAGATGACAGCGCAACCTTGAACCTTGCCGCGGGCGAAACGGAAGCCGCTAACATGGCTACTGCCATTGCGCTCAGCCGTAAGGTCAATGAAAAGGAACAGAAGATTATCATCCTGGGAGATGCCGATTGTATCAGCAATGGAGAACTTGGTCATTCGCGCAAGGATATTATGGCGGGGAATTTCATGCTGATCGCCGGGTCTTTCAACTGGCTGTCCAACTACGACGCACCGGTGGATGTGAGCCGTCCGCCATTTACAGATAACGATATCAAGATCGGGAAAACTGGTTTCAGGATTTCCAAAATAGCGTTCACCGGTGTTTTACCGGCTGTGATGCTAATCAGTTACCTGATAATATGGTTCCGGCGGAGAAGACAGTGATCTTTTTTTCATCATAGTTATAAAGCAGGGTATTTGCCCTGCTTTATGCTTTTAAATTATCTCCATTAAACTCCTAAAATTGCACAAATTAGGAGTTTTTGGGATTTCGGCTCCCAAATTAGCCTGAATTCCTAAAAACTCCTAAATTTGTAAAAATTAGGAGATATTATGAGGCTTCCTGAACCTACTCCGTTGATTCCCAGAACGTTTAATTTTGGAGACGTATTGAATGAATTAAGTAAAATGGGGAAATTTGAAGAATTTCTTACTATCGTCAATAGTAAATATTACTACTATGACAAATGGAAGTACAGGGCTCAGGAATGGGGGATATCCCCAAAAAAACTTTGGGGTACCGTCAAGGCTCACCGCAGGATATCCAATAAAAGGCTGACTGTAGGAGGGCTTTCTGCGTTGGAATTCCTCATTGGCTCGCCCTCCAAAATTCAACAGTATCTGCACGAATTTGACCTGAACCTCGGAGGGTCGTTACAAGGTGAAATGATTATTCCTGCGGAAGACAAGGACAGGTACCTTATTAGTTCGCTGATGGAAGAAGCCATTGCATCCAGTCAGCTGGAAGGAGCTGCGACCACCCGGAAAATTGCCAAGCAAATGTTGCAAAGCAACCGGAAGCCCCAGAACCATGCGGAGCAAATGATCGTGAATAACTACAATGCGATGCAATGGATCGTTAAAAACAGAAGCACGCCGATAACCTTGCCAAATATCAAACACCTTCACGCTGTCTTGACGAAGTCTACATTGGCCGATACAGGAGAAGAAGGTGAATTCAGAAAAGACGATGATGTCAAAGTTGTAGATGTTCAAACAGGAGCTGCGATTTACACTCCTCCCAAAGCAGTGGATATTGATCAGCTAATGGCCGCATTTTGTGATTTTGCAAACGATAAGGAGAAAATTGATTTCTTTCTGCATCCCATAACCAAAGGGATCATCCTGCATTTCCTGATCGGTTATATCCATCCTTTCGTAGATGGAAATGGAAGAACAGCCAGAACAATTTTTTACTGGTATCTTTTAAAGCATGGTTATTGGTTGATTGAGTTCATGTCTGTATCCAGGATTATTCTATCTTCCAAGGCGCAATATTCAAGAGCTTATTTACACACAGAACAGGATGAGAACGATCTGACCTATTTTGTACACTATAATTTAAGATGTATCCATCTGGCATTAGAGGACCTGAAGCGGTATATCAAACGAAAATCGGAGGAAAAGCAGAGCGCAATGAACATGTTGCGGTCAACGAGTTTAAATGAACGGCAGATAATATTGGTGCAGGAAGTGATGCGGGTGCCAACAACTTATTTTACCGTGAAGCAGGTAGAAATTAAATTTGGTATTAGTAACCAGACCGCCCGTAATGATCTCAACGGCCTGGTGACTGAAGGTTTCTTTGAAGAACGAAGATTGAGAAATAAAAGCCAATATCTTCCGGTAAAAAATTTTACGAAGAAGATAACCGGCTAAATAAACCGGTCATTTTTTTATTCATTCACTTCAAATGCCCCGATACTCCTCATCCTCCCAAACAAATTACCTCCATAATCCCTCTCCGGATCCCGCACCCCAAATCCCGCACCAGCCGCCGCGCTCCCATCCTCAATACGAAAATCCCCTTCCTCTGCATTCCTGAACAGCGGATCTTTCCCCACCAGTCCACCCGCTTCAGGCGCCGGCAGTGATGGCCCGCTCCATGCGCCATTCCCGGTATGCACCCACAGGTTATTGGAAAAAGTAAAGCTTTCCGCCGCCGTGCCGGGGCCAATACTGCAGACGGTACGCACCTGTTCATCGATGCAAACAATATTATTGCGAAAGATATTATCCCCGCATTTCACGAAGCGCGTAGTATCCCTGTTTTCCTGCAGAATGCGGATGGCCCATCTGCCCGGTTTGTAAATGGTATTGTTCACCACTTCCGAGCGGATGCATCCCACGAATGCCACCGGCACGTCCGAACCGATGAACACATTGCTGTACACTTTCAGGTCCGCTGCTTCCCAGGTGGCGTTGGCCGGCCTGAAAAAAGCCAGCCCGGTGCTGCCGCCAAGATTGATGGCCCTGCTGCCGGCATTCCTGAACATACAGGCTTCAATGCGGATATTGCTGCTGCCACCTTTCATCTGCACGGCATTCGCCCCCATGTTCTCAAAGCGGCACTGTCGGATGAGGCCGTTATGACAGCCCACCATGTCGATGCCGCTGCCGCCGGGTGAACCGTTGAGGAACGTGCAGTGCACAATGGTAAGGTCATCCACGCCCGATAGTTTAAGGAGGTCGTTATTGCCGGTGGCGGCCATATCCCGGAATGTACAATGTTGCAATACGATATGATGCGCCGGAGAGGTATAAGTGCCGCCATCATCCAGATTGAGGCCATTGCCTTTTTGCCCGGCAAATACAAATCCCTCGATGTGCAGGTAAGCCAGGTCGCTCCCTCTCCAGGCTGTGTTCCCGCCTTCAAACAATACTGCCCCGCTTTTCTCCGCTATGATATATATCCATTTGCCCGGTGCGCCCTGCAATCCCTGTAATGACTGATCACCACGATACGCGCCATTGTGCACGAGTATGGTATCGCCGGGAACAGCTGTTTTTGCGGCGGCGGTAATATCCGCATAACGTTGTCCGTGGCCGGTATGCAGTATCGTGGCGGACAGAGGGCCATACAGGCAGGCAAGGGGAAGCAAGAGAATGAGCAGTCGCATGGGAATGAGCGTTTATTTAAAAGTAGATCAAAAAAAGGCAACCTTTTTTTATTTATCCGCGTACTGGTTTATTCCGCTCCATGTCTTTGCGCTACTGCTGTTGTAAAGACCGCCTGGCGGGCAATTCCCCTCTCTGCCTATTACGATTTTTTTTAACCACCAAATCGTGATTACTATGAAAATCAGTACCACAAAGGCCGCGCACCTCTTCCTGCGCAGTATGATAGTCGTCTTGCCGCTGTTCATCCACAGCTGCAGGAAACCTGATTTCAGGCCGCCTAAAGCCATAAGCCTGGAGCTGGTGGCGGACAACCTGGTATCTCCGCTCGGTGTGGTGGAGGCGCCGGACAACACCAAACGGCTGTTCATCCTTGACCAGGTGGGGAAGATCTGGATCGTGGATGCCAACGGCAACAGGTTGGCAACGCCCTTCCTGGATGTAACCGGCGCGATGGTTGCGTTAAATCCGAATTACGATGAACGCGGATTGTTGGGGTTTGCGTTCCACCCGGACTACCGGACCAACGGGCGGTTCTTTATTTACTACAATCTTCCTCCCCGCCCCGGAGGCCCGCAGGCAGGCGCTTCATGGAACAACCTGAGCCGTATCGCGGAGTTTAAAGTGTCCGCCGATCCCAATGTGGCAGACATGAGCTCGGAGAAAATTCTTTTCGATATCGACGATCCGCAAGGCAATCATAACGGCGGTACGCTGGCGTTCGGGCCGGACGGATACCTGTACATTGCTATCGGCGATGGCGGCGCGGCAAATGATGTGGCGCCGGGGCATGTAATGGACTGGTATGCTGTAAACGCCGGCGGTAACGGGCAGGATGTAGACTCCAACCTGTTCGGCGACATTCTTCGCATTGATGTCAACAACGGCAGTCCCTACGGTATCCCGGCCGACAACCCGTTCGTGGACAAGCCGGGCCGCGATGAGATATATGCTTACGGCTTCCGCAATCCTTACCGTTTTTCTTTTGACATGGGCGGCAATCACTGGTTATATGCTGGCGATGCCGGGCAGTCGCTGTACGAAGAAATAGATGTGGTGAGGAAAGGAGGAAACTATGGATGGAACGTAAAAGAAGGAACACATTGTTTTGATGCGGCCAACAATACCGTAGAGCTGCCGGGCTGTCCCGTTACCGATTCAATGGGAAACCGGCTGATAGATCCCGTCATTGAAATGAATAACGCGGACAATCCAAAAGGAGGCCGGGCTACTACCATCATCGGAGGGAATGTTTATCGCGGCCGTGAAATACCCGCGTTGAAGGGGAAATACCTGTTCGGTACTTTTTCCCAACCCGGCAATGTGCCCAACGGTGAGCTGTTTGTTGCTGATCCCCGCGGTGGTGAAGGATTGTGGGATTTTACGGAAGTGGCATTGAAAGATCATCCGGACGATATCGGTTATTATCTGAAAGGTTTCGGGCAGGATATGGAAGGAGAAGTATACCTGACGGTTTCCAGTGTTGCAGGCCCCTCCGGTACTACCGGAAAAGTATTTAAGCTGGTGCAGGAAAAGGAACACGGGCATAAGGATGGAGGTAAGAATTATTAACAGGAAAAAAAGGGGCTTTCTGATGATAAGGGAAGCCCCTTTCACATAGCCATGCGGCTGTTCATACTTTTCCTCGCAAACCGGATAAAGTGTGCCCAGTCGAATAACGTCATGTCGTGTTTCCCTTCCCGGTTGTGATATCCGAGCGGCGGCACTTCCACCGCCACGTTCATTGCCGGGGGCTCGTCCGGCAGCGATGAACGCAGTCCGTACAACCGGTACACCTGCTCCGCATGCTTCAGCGACAGGAATGTTCCCTTTGGGTCTGCCCAAAGGTCTTTAGTGGCATTGGTGGCATACAGGGGTCTTGGTGCGATCAACGCAATGAGCATATGCTGGTCTACCGGCAGTGCATTTTCGCGGTCGTTATATTTTTTGTAGTTGTTATTGAACCAGTGCGGGAAGGTGGTGTTGATCCTGCTGATCCGCTCCCCAAATTGCCGGCGGGCCAGCGCCGCGCCGGAATTACCGGAGCAGTTGGTGATACATAGCGCAAACCGCTGATCTTCCGCGGCGGCCCACAACGCTGCTTTGCCTCCGCGGGAATGACCCACTACGGCCACCTTCTTTGCATCTATCAAAGGCTCCGTTATAAAGTAATCCATCACCCGTGCCGCGCCCCAGGCCCAGGCGCCGATGGCTTTCATGCCATTGTCTGTTTGAAGCTGTTCAGGATATAGCCGCAGCATGCCGTTCACATAATTGGTCTTATCGTCAGGAGCAAGGTCGCTGACGTGGAAAGCGGCGATGGCAAAACCACTGTCGATCGCCATCTCCGCCGGCCAGAAAGGGCTTTTTGTTTTCCTGTCCGGGTCGGTATTTTTTTTATCGCGGTTGTTGATCAGGAGGAATGCAGGAACAGGCCGCGGGGCGTTGTTCGGAACAAATAGCACAAGCTGGATGGAAACCGATTGACCTGAACGATACACCGTGATCTTTGTTTCCTTCAGTAATGCCTTACCCTCCATTGCCCGCGGATCTTCCCGCAATACGGCAAAACGGATACTGTCGAACGTACGTGGCATCTGTCCATAAATGTTGTCCTCGAACAGGCGCAGTATCTCTGGCCTGCGGATCTTCTCCCAGGTACGGGCGTTCTTTACCGGACGGCCATCTGCTGCGGTCAGCGGATCGGGCAGCGTGTAGGCAGGAACTTTGGATTCATCATATTGCTGGGCCTGTACGTTCAGAAAGCAGGCCAGCAGCATTAGGGAAAGTGGAATTTTATTCATTCGAGGAAATGCTTGAGAATTAAAATACCATTATTCCGGCAGATTTTCAGCATGTTTCATAACGGATGGGCGGATACGGTTTATTCCCGCGCCGGTTTGCCGGGTAAATTTTTCCCAACCAATGGCGGTATCCACGCTTTCCCGTGTCTAATGTAAAAGACACGTTCAAGCATGCGATCACCACGTTTTATAAAAAACCGTCAATTTTTTGCAGGTCTGCTCTGCTGCGCCTCTTTACTGGCATCCGCGCAACAAAAAGATCTCGTAGCCTATGCCAACACTTTACAAGGCACCAATTCCGAGTTCGCCCTCAGCTACGGGAACACGTAT
Organism: Chitinophaga cymbidii; assembly: GCF_007992715.1. GTDB lineage: Bacteria > Bacteroidota > Bacteroidia > Chitinophagales > Chitinophagaceae > Chitinophaga > Chitinophaga cymbidii. The sequence continues at coordinate 724,968 of NZ_BKAU01000001.1, read as the reverse complement.
CCCACCACAGCATTGCCTTTCAGCATGCATGCCTGGTCGGCGCAAACAGGTAAGAATGGTGACGGCTGGAAGTACCAGTACAAGGCCACAACCATCCGCGGCTTCCAGCAGGTGCATCAATGCAGCCCCTGGGTGGGCGACTACGCCGTTTTCAGCCTGATGCCGGTAGCCGGTGAGCTGAAAGTAAATGAAGAAGAGCGCGCTGCCGCATTCAGTCATGATGATGAAATTGCCCGGCCGGATTATTATAAGGTAACTTTCGCCAACAAGGTCACCACGGAAATATCCACCACAGAAAGAGGCGCGCACCTGCGTTTTTCCTTTCCCGCCAAAACGCCGGCTTACATTGTACTGGACGGCTACAACGCGCTGAGCGGCGTAAAGATCTTTCCCAAAGAGCGCAAGATCACCGGCTACGTCACCAACGGCCGCTTTATTCCAAAAGGATTCAGGAATTATTTTGTGATCGTGTTCGACCAGCCTTTCGAAGCCAGCGGCACCTGGGAGAATGTAAACAACACCATTTCCGCCGGGAACCTCTCCGCCGAAGCGAACGGCGCGGGAGCGTATATCCGTTTCCGTAACGGCGCGAAAGTGCAGGCAAGAGTAGCATCTTCCTATATCAGCGCGGAACAGGCGGAAATCACCTGGCAGCGGGAACTGGGGAGCCACACCAAACTGGAACAGACGAAAGCCGCCGCCAACAGGATATGGAATACGCTTTTCGGCAGAGTGCTGGTAGAAGGCGGTTCAGAGAAAGATAAAGCGACTTTTTATTCCTGCCTTTTCCGGGCGAACCTTTTCTCGCATCAATTCTTCGAATACAACAGCAAAGGGGAGCCTTACTATTTCAGTCCATATGACGGCAAAGTGCACAACGGCTACATGTACACGGACAACGGCTTCTGGGACACCTTCCGCGCACAGTTCCCGCTCAACACCATCCTGCATCCCACCATGCAGGGCCGCTACATGCAGGCGTTGCTGGACGCACAGCAGCAGTGCGGCTGGTTCCCGGCCTGGTCGTTCCCCGGCGAAACCGGCGGCATGCTGGGGAATCATGCCATTTCCCTGCTGACGGACGCCTGGGTAAAAGGCATCCGTACCTTTGATCCGAAACAGGCGCTGGACGCTTATTTTCATGAAGCGATGAACAAAGGCCCCTGGGGCGGCGCCAACGGCCGCGCGGGCTGGAAGGAATATTATCAGCTCGGCTACGTCAGCTTTCCCGAATCGCACGGCAGCACCTCGCAGACGCTGGAATATGCGTATGATGACTTCTGCGGATACCAGCTCGCGAAGCAGACCAGCAACGAATTCTATCAATACGTCTTCGGCCGTTCCATGTACAATTATAAAAATCAGTACGACAGCATCACCGGCTTCATGCGGGGCCGCAAGCTGGACGGCAGCTGGCTGGAAAATTTCGATCCTTATGAATGGGGCGGTCCGTATACCGAAGGCAACGCTTGGCACTGGCAATGGTCCGTGTTCCATGATGTACAGGGGTTAATAGACCTGATGGGTGGAGAAACGCGGTTTATTGAAAAGATGGATTCGGTGTTTAGCGTGCCGAATAAAGTGAACGTAGGATATTACAAGCAGATGATCCATGAAATGACGGAAATGGTAAATGCGGACATGGGGCAGTACGCACATGGCAACCAGCCGGTGCAGCATATGATCTACCTGTACAACTACGCCGGCCAGCCCTGGAAAGCGCAGGCGCATGCAAGAAAGATAATGAGCAAACTATATAACGCGGGTGAGAACGGTTATCCCGGTGATGAAGATCAGGGACAGATGTCGTCATGGTACGTAATGAGCGCGCTGGGTTTTTACAGTGTTTGTCCCGGTACGGACCAATACGTGATCGGCAGCCCCTTGTTCCCGAAGGTGACGGTGACGATGGAAAACGGAAATAAATTCGTGGTGGAAGCGCGCAACAACAGCCCGGAGAACGTGTATATCCAGTCGGCCACCCTCAACGGCCGGCCCTGGCCGCACAACTGGCTGCGGCATGCGGATATTGTCAATGGCGGTGTGCTCACGCTGGAAATGGGAAACAAACCCGCTACCGGCAGAGGCATTATGCAGGCGGACAGGCCCTTTTCACTGAGCAGGCCGTAAAAATGCGGCGCTGCGATATTTTCGTACCGGCATTAAGAAAATACTGCTAAAACGATTAAATTAGCCTGTAGTTCGAATTCCGCCGATGCGAAAAGATTTTTCCACGTATACCGATGAGGAGCTGTTCCTGCTGGTGAAGCAAGGGCATAAGGAAGCGTTTGAGGATATCTACCGGCGCTTCTGGCAGGAATTGCTGGATGCCGCCTACCGTCGCGTGAAAGTGCAGGAAACGGCGATGGAGCTTGTACAAAGCCTGCTCGTAAATCTCTACCTGAAAAGGGAAACCATTGCTCTCACCACTTCGCTCCGCAACTACCTGCATACGTCCCTGAAGAACAGGGTGCTGAACACGGTGCGCTCGGAACTGGTGCGTAACACTTACCAGCAGCATATGCTCAAAGAAAGTACGCCCTATCAGCCGGATGCCGCCAGCAGCCTGCAACTGAAGGAACTGCAGCAGAAGATAGACGAGTCCTGCGCCAGCATGCCGGAAAAATGCCGGGAAGTATTTTACCTCAGCCGGAAAGAACACCTGTCGTACCAGCATATCGCGCAGCAACTGGATATTTCCGTGAACACCGTTGAGAAACACATGGTGAAAGCATTGAAAATACTGCGTTCGCGCCTGAAAGAATACAACTTCACCCTGTTCTGGTTCCTGGTAGCCTTACTGTTTTTTTAAAGCGCAATGGCGGTAGGACATTTTTCAGGTGTCTAATGTTAGAGAGACTATATACATGAACAACACCCGGCTAAAAGAACTATTGGATAAATATCTGGAAGGAACCGCCACAGCAGCGGAAATCCGGGAGGTAGACGATTGGTATGCGTCTTTCAGCCACGATCCCGGCCTTACGGAACAGCTCACGGACGAGCAGCGCACCGCGCTGGAGCAGCTGCTTTTCATGCGCATCAGCCGGGAAGTGGAGAAAGAAGGGCGGCGCGGAAAGATCATCAGCATATCCGCCCGCTGGTGGGCCGCCGCTGCGGTAGTGTTACTGCTGGCGGTGGGAGGAGGTTTTTACTTTGCGCGTAATGATTCCGACCGGTCCGGCACAGCTGTTATGATAGTAACGGAACAGACAGACAGAAGCGGCATCAAGAAAATATCCCTGCCGGACGGCACAACGGTCTGGTTGAATTTCGACAGCAAAATACGGTACGCACAGGGAGAAAGCCGTGAGGTCTGGCTGGAAGGCGAAGGATATTTTGAAGTAACACCGCAGCAGGGCAAACCTTTTTTGATACACGCCGGCACGCTCAACGTAAACGTGTTAGGCACCAGCTTTAACATCGATGCCTACACGCCGGGCGAAACGGTGACCGTAACGGTAACCAGCGGCAAGGTTGCGGTAGGAAATGACCAGGCAGCTGCCGTCACGCTCGCCGCCAACCAGCAGGCCATCTACCAGGCCGCCGCCAACAGGATAGAAAAGAATGAGATCGCGGCGGATGATTTCAGCGCCTGGAGGCAGGGACAGCTGGTGTTCAAGAAAGCGATGTTCAGCCATATTGCGCAGAAGCTGGAACGCCGCTACAACGCGCGCATCCGCTTTGCGGAGGAACACATTGCCAACTCGCTGCTCACGGCCCGGTTCGATGAGCATGTGCCGTTGAAGGATGTGCTGGACATGTTATGCGATATTTATGGGTTCAGTTACAAATACGATCAGCAAAAGAACGAATTCCTGGTATATGACGGTCAGCCAGAATAGATAACCGGATAGCGTCATCCGGGTGTAGCGATAATTTCGAGTTATGAAAGAGACAACAGCGGAACGCCTGCACAAAAGGCCCGGGTGGGTTGCCTGCCTGGTGCTGGCTTTGTGTTGCCTGTGCCTGCCGCGGGCATTTGCGCAGGTGGCGGGAGAGGAGCTGCGGAGAACAGTGGTGAGCATACAGGTGACCAGCCAGACGTTCGACAAAATATTTGACCAGATAGAAGCGGCGACAAGGTTCAGGTTTGTGTACAGTCCATCTGAAATAGCCCGCAGCGGAAAAGTGACGGTCAACAAAAAGAATATTTCCGTTGAACAGGTATTGAAGCTCCTGCCGTCCGGCCTGCAATACGAGCTGCGCGGCAGAAACATACTGATCACCCGCAAAGAGCCGCCGCCTTCCCGTTCACCCGGCCCGCAGATGCTCAACGGCCGGGTAACGGACACGAGGGCCAACCCGCTGGAAGGCGTGAATGTAATGGTGAAAGGCTCGGCGGCACGCATTGCCACAGACCAGGCCGGCGCCTTCAGCATCCGCGCCGGACCGGGCGACACGCTTCGTTTCAGCCTGCTGGGTTTTTGCGAACAGGAGGTGCCGGTGGAAAACGTGGGCTTGCTGTATATCACCCTCCTGCCGAAACATGCTTCACTCAAAGAAGTGGTGGTGATCGGTTACGGAACGTCCAGCAAGGAAAAGCTCACCACCGCCGTAGGTACCGTAAGTGGCGAAGCGCTGAACGAGCGCGCCACCACCATGAACATGATGCAGGGGCTTGCCGGGAAAGTAGCGGGCGTGAGCGTGATGATGAACTCGGGCAAGCCGGGCGGAAATCCCATCGTGAAGATCAGGGGCACCGGCTCCATCAACGCATACAACGGGCCTTTATACGTGATAGACGGAATTGTGGGAGCAGACCCGATGAACATCGATCCAAACATAGTTGCCGCGGTAGATGTGCTGAAAGATGCCGCTGCCTCGGCAATTTACGGTTCAAGAGGCTCCAACGGCGTGATCGTGATCACCACCAAAAAAGGAACGAGGGGCAGCCCGGATATTTCATTCCGCAACACGCTGAGCTTCGGCTCCCTCGCCCGGAAAGTGGACCTGATGAATGCGGACGAAGCTTTGGAAATGTTTAAACGCGAATACGAATACCTGCCCGGCCGTACGGCGCCTCACCTCGATCCGGGGCGGCAATTCCTGCGGAAGGAAGAGCTGTTCAATGCGGATGGTACGCCGAAATACAATACGGACTGGCAGGAAGAAGCCAGCCGCATCGCCGTGTCGCACGAACATTCATTGTCTCTGTCCGCCAGCAGGGAAGGGATTACCGCCCTGGTGAACCTTTCCTATAATGACCAGCAGGGTATTCTGATCAACAGCTACTCGCGGCAGGTGAACGGTTTTATCAATGTGGGATGGGATGTAAAGAAATGGCTGCACTTGCAGGCCGTGATCAACAGCGGCGCATTCAAGCAGAATAATGTAGACATCAATACGTTCGGATTGAATGCGGTGCGGCAGATCTATGAGTTCCTGCCTTTCTTGCCCGTGCAGTATGCGGATGGCAGCTATTCGCGGAAAGGCGATTATCCCGGTGCGGAAGATTCCGAAAATCCCGTGCGGCTGATGCGGGAAGTGAAGTCCGTCGCCGGCCGCACGTATACCATGGGCAACCTGCTGGCCACGTTCCGCTTCAGCGGCAAGCTGCATTTTACCGCAAGTCTGAGCGGGCAAACGGGCGCTACTTACAACCTGTATTATTCCGGCCGCGATATCCGCGGCTACTCGGATACGCAGCAGGGCGTGGCTACACGGGGGCACGGCAATTCCGGTTCCTGGACTTCGGAAGATTACCTGACCTGGAACGATCAGTTCGGTAAACATAAGCTCACCGGCGTGGCGGGCGCCAGCTGGTATTATTTCGCGAACATGAATACGGAAGCGGGTAGTGAAGGTTTTTTCGATGACTTTTTTTCTTATAACAGCCTGCAAACGGGACTGGTGCCGCAACGGCCGGAGTCCGGCGCCAGCAACACGGCCATGAATTCCTATTACATGCGGTTCAATTATGATTTTGACAGCCGCTACCTGTTCGGGTTTTCATTTCGTGCGGATGGTTCCTCCCGCTTCGGGGCCAACAACCGGTATGGTTATTTTCCGAGTTTCTCGGGCGCCTGGCGTTTGTCCTCAGAGCCTTTTCTGCGCAATGTGCGCGGCATCACCGACCTGAAGCTGCGGGGCAGTTACGGCATCGTGGGGAATGCGGACATCGGGGATTATGTTACGGAAGACAGGCTGAGAAGCGGACAGGTGATCTTCAACGGCCAGGTAGTGCCGTCGGTTACACTGGAATCCCTCGGCAACAGGAACCTGAAATGGGAAAAAGCGCACCAGCTCAACATCGGCATAGACGCTTCCCTGCTGGACGGCCGCGTGCAATTCACCGGCGACGTGTACAACCGCGTAACGAAAGACCTGCTGTATTACAAGCTGCTGCCGTCCACCACGGGCTATGAAGGCGCTTTCGATAACATCGGTTCCATCCGCAACAGGGGCATAGAGCTATCGCTCGTAACAAGCAATATCCGCCGCCGGCGCTTTTCATGGAATACTTCGCTGATCTATTCCATGAATCGTTCCCGCGTGCTGGAGCTGAACGGCGATATCATGTATCCCTGGGGAGGCCGCATCATGGAAGGCCGCCCGCTGAACGAGTTCTACGGCTACCTCCGCCTCGGCACCTGGGGAACGGACGAAGCCACGGAAGCCGCCGTGTTTGGTAAAAAGCCCGGCGACCTGAAATATGCGGACCTGAATCAGAATAAACTGAAAGACGCTAACGACCGCACTGTGCTCGGCAATGGCATGCCGGATTTTGAAGCAAGCGTGAGCAATACATTTACGTACAAAAACTTTTCACTGGCGGTGGACCTGCAAGCCATCTACGGTCACAGCCTCGCGAACTTCACCCGCATGCTCATGGTGAACGCCGCGCCAGCCATCAACAGCTACAAAAGCCTGCTGGACGCCTGGACGCCGGAGCGGCAGGGCGGTATGAACGCCGCGCTGCGCCTGCCGGGAGATGGGTTCGACAGCGAGATGGACAGCTACAACGTAGAAAAAGGCACCTTCCTGCGCGTGCGCAACATCGTGCTCGGATACCGCCTGCGGGAAGAATGGCTGAAGAAGTACCGGCTGAAGTCGGCCATGCTCGGCGTCAGCGCGGAGAATTATTTCCTGTTCACCAAATACAAAGGCTACGATCCCGAAGCGTCCTCATTCGATGGAGATTTCAACCAGGGCGTAGACCTCTACCAATATCCGAAAGCAAAAACACTGGCGGTCACCTTAAACGTTACGTTCTGACATGAAACGAGTGGTCATGCTGCTGGCGATGGCAGCCATTACATCCTGCAATAAGTTCCTGGAAGAGGAGCCATCCGGCTCTCTCGGCCTGGCGCACTATTACAAAACGCCGGAGCAGGTAAGCGCCGCGGTAAATGGTACGTACGACGGACTGGCCACTCCCTTTATCGTGAACATCGGCGTGTCCGTAAGCCCGGTGTATTCGCTGGAATACATCACCGGCTACAGCCGCCGGCCAAGGCCATCGGGATTTGAAGATGATCAGTTTCTGCGGCTGGACAGGCTGGACAATGCAAATTCAAGATTGCAGGGCTGGTGGAACGCCACTTACTATCCCGTGGAAAACTGCAACAGCGTGATTGAGCACGTCAGCGTTACCACTTTGGTAGACGAAGTAACGAAACAGCGATACCTCGGCCAGGCTTATTTCCTTCGGGCATGGTACTACTTCCAGGCAGTGCGGCTGTTCGGGGATGTTCCGCTGAAACTGACCACCACAAAGGATATTAATGATGTGCGGATTCGCCGTTCGTCCAAAGAAGCCGTGTATGATCAGATCGTGAAAGACCTCACCGCCGCAGAAAACGCCGGCCTTCCGTGGACGGACCCAAGCGGCCATGTGAGCCTCGGCGCCGTGAAGTCATTGCTGGCAAAGGTGTACATCACCATGGCCGGGTACCCCCTGCAGAAAGGAGCGCCGTATTATCAGAAGGCGTACGACAAAGCGATGGAGGTGATCGGCAGCCACCAGTTTTCCCTGTTCGAACAATACAGCGATCTGCGCAATGCATCCGTGCAGAATACGCGCGAACATATTTTCATGTTGCAGCGCCACCCCACGGTAGCGGTGAGCAACATTCACGGGGCCTACCTTCCGTACCCCGGCCAGCCTGTTTCCATACAACCCGCCTACGGCGGAGCCATGGCGCCGGCGCAGGCATTCTATGATTCTTATGCGGATAACGACGGCCGCAAGCAGGAGCAGGCTTTCTTCTATACGAAGTACCCGCGCTACGGCAATCCCGCGGACATGATCTTTTTTCCCGCGCCTTACATCTTCAAGTTCTGGGACGCGGAAGCGGAAAAGACCGGCCGCTCCGGCGCCAACTTCCCGCTGATACGCTACGCGGACGTACTCCTGTTATGCGCCGAAGCAAAAAGTAACCTCGATGGCGGCGTCACCTCCGACGCAGCAGCGATCGACGCTTACTACGCTGTACGCCACCGGGCGTTTCCAGCGGAAGCAAAACCTGTTACACTAACAACTGACGATATACTGAAGGAAAGATATTGGGAGCTTTGTTTTGAATTTCAAAGCTGGTACGATATGCTGCGCACCCGGAAGGCGTTTGATGTGGAGCACGGTGTGATGACCAGCCTGATCGGCTACAAGGCGCCTAATCATCTGCGGGCATTTGCGGAAGCAGACCTTCAATTTCCATTACCATTAGCCGAAGTTCAGAAAAACCCGGACTTGGCCCTTTAACAACAGCATGAAACTGAAACGTATTTGCCTGGCGGTGCTGCTCACCGCTGCGGCCCAGGAAGCTTTTGCTCAGCAGCATTACTTTATTGACGGCTATCACGGCGGGGTATACGGACATTACCCCGCAGGGTACACTCAATTCATGACCTCCCGGCTGCAGGCCAATCATTACTGGAAGGTCAACCTGGAAATAGAACCCGAAACCTGGGATGCCGTGAGAACGCGCGAACCGGAAGCCTACACCGTCTTCAAAAAAATATTCGCCGACCAGTCAGACGCAGGGCGCATAGAATATGTGAACCCCGCTTACGGACAAAGCTACCTGTACACCGGCTCCGGCGAAAGCATGATCCGGCAGTTCAGCTACGGCATACAAAAAGTGAAGGAACATTTTCCGGAAGCCGTGTTCACCACCTATTCCAGCGAAGAGCCCTGCTTCACCAGCGCCCTGCCGCAGGTATTGCTGTCCTTCGGCTTTAAATACGCATCCCTTAAAAACCCCAATACCTGCTGGGGCGGCTACACGAGCGCTTTTGGCGGCGAGCTGGTGCGGTGGCAGGGCCCCGATGGCAGCAGGATATTAACGGTGCCGCGGTACATCTCCGAGGCGCTGGTGAAAAATTCCACCTGGCAAACCACCGCCTGGGATAACGGGAAGGAATACATCTCCTCGGCGCTGGCAGCCGGTATTAAAAATCCCATAGGCATGTGCCTGCAGGATGCCGGATGGCGCAACGGCCCCTGGCTGAAACAAAGAGCGCGGTATGAAACCTGGCGAAATTATATCGGGCATATTGCAGATAAACAGCAGGCTTCGTTGTGGAAGTTCTCGCAGGAAGATGTGCGGGTCAGCCTCGTGTGGGGCGCACAGGTATTGCAACGCATCGCGCAGCAGGTGAGGGCTGCGGAAGACCGGCTGACTGTTGCGGAAAAATATGCGGCCATCACTGCATTGTACGACGGGGCTGCCTGGCCGCAGCAGGCGCTGGACACTGCCTGGAAATCGCTGCTGCTGGCGCAGCATCACGACTGCTGGATCGTGCCCTACAATGGCCGCAAAGGGGATACGTGGATCGATAAAGTAGAACGATGGACGGACATGACAATAAAAGTCAGCGACAGCATCCTGCATCAGCAAGCCCTCCACGAAAAATCGGATCAACCGGAAACATACATCCGTGTGGTGAACACAGCCGCCCGCCCGCGTGAAGAATCAAAGCAACCGGAAACATACATCCGTGTAGTGAACACCACCGCTCATCCGCGCGAAGAATGGGTGACGCTTGATGCGCAGGCAAGTACGGCGGAAGGCGGCTCCCACCTGCAACTGACCGTAAGAAGCAGTAAGGGCAGAAAGATGGAAACATTTGCCACCACCAACGGAAAGATCACCTTCAAAGCCAGCGTACCCGCGATGGGCTTCAGCGTATACCGCTTACAAAAAACAACGGCCCCCGTGAGCCGCCGTCACCACAACGGCCGTTACCGCCTGGAAACAGACCTCTACCGCATGGAGATCGATCCGGCGCGGGGCGGCGCCATCACCAGCCTGATCGCTAAAAAACTCGGAAATAAAGAAATGGTGGATGTAAAGAACGCCCGCAGCTTCAACGAACTGAGAGGATATTTTTATAACGAATCCGCATGGCGTTCCAGCACGGACACAGCGGCGGAAGTACGTATCATCGAGAATAGCAAAGTCCGCGTAACCGCGGAGATCAAAGGCTTCATTGCGGGACATCCGTTTACGCAACACATCACACTCGCCAACGGCCAGCGCAGGATAGATATGCAGGTGAAGATCGACTGGCAGGGCAACCCCGGCATCGGCGCCTATTCGCAAGCGGAAGGCTACAAAGCGGAAGCGTACCAAAAAGCATTTTATAACGACAGCTTCAAACTGCAGGTATTGTTCCCGCTCGATCTGCCGCAACAACAACTCAGCAAAGATGCTCCGTACGACGTAACGGAAAGCCGGCTGAACAACACATTCTTCAACAGCTGGGACAGCATCAAACACAACATCATCCTCCACTGGGCGGACGTGACCGGCGGTGGCGCCGGCATGGCGCTCTTTACCGATCACACCACGAGCTATGTGCACGGAAAGGATTACCCGCTGGGCCTTACGCTGCAATACGGCGGCAGGGCTCTGTGGGGGCGCAATTACGACATCACCGGCCCCACAGATGTAAAATATGCCATCATACCGCATCGTGGTAAATGGGATGAAGGCGGCATCAGCCAGGAAGAAACGCGCTGGTGTGAACCGCTGCAGGTAATACCGGTATCCGGCGGCAAGGACTTTTCCCTGCTTTCGTTGCAGGACGAACGCTGGCAGATATCCGCCTTATTGATGGATGGAAACGATCTGCTTATCAGGTTTTATAATGCCGCGGGCGATGACCGGGAAAAAGAAATAGTCTTCAATGGCAAGGCCACACAGGCGATGCTGGAACAACTTAACGGCGAAACACTACAAACTTTGCAGCAGCGCAACATTGCCGGGAAAACCGCCGTCCGCCTGTCCATGCCCCGTTTCGGCATCCGCACCATCCGGCTTAAAAATGTAACCGTAAATCATTAAACAACACGATATGAAAAAGTTATGGTATTCCCTCGGGCTGAGCTTTGCGTTGATGTCCGCACAGGCGCAGGTGAAACCCTTCCAGCAAAATGACCGCGTGATATTCGTGGGCAACAGCATCACGGAAGCAGGCGCTTACGTATCCTATGTCTATCTCTATTACATGACGCATTTCCCCGGCAAAAAGATCGTGATCATGAACGGCGGCATCGGCGGAGATAAAGCATCCGATATTTACCGCCGCCTGGAATATGACATCCTCGCCAAGAAACCGGATGTGCTCATCCTGACTTTTGGCATGAACGATACCGGGTATTTCGAGTTTGGCAATAGTGATGCCGATAAAACCGCGGCAGAACGCATTGAAGCCTCCCGCCGCAGCTATCAGCAGATAGAACAGCGCCTGCTGCAATTGCCGCGGATACAAAAAGTACTGATGTCATCACCGCCGTACGACGAAACAGCGAAGATCGGCGGAAACGTATTCCGCGGCAAGCACAAGGCCATGCTCGAAGTAGTGAAGTTCCAGGAAGCAGCCGCCCGTAAGAACAACTGGCCGTTCACCGACCTGTTCCGCCCTATGACAGAGCTGAACACCCGCCTGCAGCAAAACGATTCCGCGTTCACGCTGATCGGTCCGGACAGGGTGCACCCCGGCAATGCGGGGCACCTGGTGATGGCTTCGCTGTTCCTGAAAAGCCAGGGCCTGAGCGGTAAGCCCGTGGCGGATATCCGCATCGATGCAAAAGCGGGTAAATTACAACAGGCCGAGAACTGCAACATCAGCAACCTTTCCGCGTCCGCCGGTAAAGTGAGTTTCGGTTACCTGGCCGCGTCGCTGCCCTTCCCGGTAGATACCGTTGCCCGCATGTGGGGCAATGAACAGAAACAATCGGACGCGCTGAATTGGATTCCATTCACCGCTGACTTTAACCGTGAAATGGTGCAGGTAGGAGGATTGGAGCCCGGAGAATACAAGCTGCTGATAGACGGACAGGCAATAGGCAAATGGCCCGCATCCGCATTCGCAGAAGGCATCAACCTCGCCACGCTGCCGGAAACACCGCAATACCGGCAAGCCATGTCCATCATGCAGCTGAACCTTCGCCGCGCCGAAGTGGAAGCCCGCCTGCGCCGTTATTACTGGGTGCAGGGCAACTTCTTCGATAAAAAAGGATTGCTCCTAAAAGACAATGCCGCCGCGCTGGACAGTATCCGCAAATACGCGAAAAACGACGGCATGCTGCGCTTCCACGAAGAAAACTACGAAACGGCCATGCACAAAGAACTCCGCGCCGCCTGGCAGCAGGAGATCGATACCATCATCGGTCTGATCTATTCCATGAACAAACCTGTCCTCCATAAAATAGAGATCGTTAAAATCTAAAGACGTGAAAACTATTGCTACGATATTCCTGGCAGCCGCATTTTCCGTTCCTGCCGCCAGCATGGCGCAGGGCCCGGCGGCTTACGTCAATCCCTTCATCGGCGCCAGCACCAGCGAAGGCGCGGCCGGCATTTATCACGGGCTCGGCAAAACCTTTCCCGGCGCCGCCACGCCTTTTGGCATGGTGCAGTTAAGTCCCAACACCATCACCGGCGGCGACAATGGCTCCGGCTACAGCTATGAGCACACCACCATCGAAGGCTTCGCTTTTACGCAGATGAGCGGCATCGGCTGGTACGGCGATCTGGGTAATTTTCTCGTAATGCCCGCCACCGGGCCGTTGCAGACTTCCGCCGGCAGGCAGCAGCAGCCGGAAGAAGGCTACCGTTCCTCCTATTCCAAACAGGAAGAAAAAGCCACCGCGGGCTATTACGGCGTACAACTCACGGAACATAACATCAAAGCGGAAATGACCGCCGCTCCGCACAGCGGCATTATGCGGTTCACCTTCCCCGCACATCAGCAATCCCGCATACAGATCGACCTCGCGCGGAGAGTAGGCGGCACCTCCACCTGGCAGGAAGTGAAAGTGATAGACGATCATACCATTGCCGGATACATGCGCTGCACGCCCGATGGCGGCGGATGGGGCAATGGCGACGGCAAAGGGAACTACACCGTATATTTTTACGCGCAGTTCAGCAAGCCCCTCACTAAATGCGGGGTCTGGAGCGCGGACATCCCCGATGGATGGACACGCAAGCGCGAAGACATTGAAAGCGACCGCTACCGGCAACAGGTAGCCAAAGCCACCGTATTGCCCGGTGTAAAAGAGAAAGCCGGCAAACATCTCGGCTTTTATACCGAATTCGCCACCACGGAACAGGAAACGGTGATGATGAAAGCAGGTATTTCCTTCGTTAGCATGGATGGCGCCAAAGCCAACCTGGAAGCGGAAATAAAGGGCTGGAATTTTGACGCGGTGCGGCGGCAGGCGTTTGCATTATGGAATGCAGCACTTGGAAAGATGAAGGTGGATGGAGGTACGGAGGAAGAAAAGACCGTGTTTTACACCGCCCTCTATCACACGATGATAGATCCGCGCAATATTTCAGATGTGGATGGAAAATATATTGGCGGTGACGGGAAAGTGCATGTGGTGAACAGCTTCAGCAAGCGCAGCATCTTCAGCGGCTGGGATGTGTTCCGCAGCCAGATGCCCCTGCAAACCATCATCAACCCGGCTGTGGTGAATGACATGATCAATTCACTGGTAACGCTCGCTGACGAAACCGGCAACCATTACCTCGAGCGCTGGGAGTTCCTGAACGCCTACAGCGGCTGCATGATCGGCAATCCCGCCGTTTCCGTCATTGCGGACGCCTATGCAAAAGGAATACGCAGGTTTGATGTTGAAAAGGCTTATGCCTACGCTAAAAACTCCGTGGAGAAATTCGGCAATGGCGGCAAAGGCTATTCCACCGGCGGGCTGAGCGTATCGCTTACGCTGGAATATGCGTATTTCGACTGGTGCCTCGGCCGGCTGGCCGCCGCGCTGGGAAAGCGGAAAGATGAAAAGGTCTATACGGCGCGGGGTGGTAATTATAAGAATGTATTCGACAAGGATAAAGGCTGGTTCCGTCCGCGTAATGACGACGGCAGCTGGCAGCCCTGGCCGGAAGAAGGCCGGATGAAGCAGGGATACGGCACCATTGAAAGCAGTCCTTACCAGCAGGGGTGGTTTGTGCCGCAGGATGTACCGGGCCTGGTGAAGCTGCTGGGAGGAAAGGAAAAAGTACTGGCCGACCTGGCCGCTTTCTTCGAAAAAGTGCCGGAGGACATGATGTGGAACGATTATTACAATCATGCCAATGAGCCGGTACATCACGTGCCCTTTTTATTCAACCGTCTTGGCAGGCCCTGGCTCACCCAGCAATGGACCCGCGAGATCTGCGCCCGCGCTTACCGCAACGCGGTAGAGGGTTTGGTGGGTAATGAAGATGTCGGCCAGATGTCCGCCTGGTACGTACTGGCTGCCAGCGGGCTGCACCCCGTTTGCCCCGGCAGCACCCGCTACGAGATCACCAGCCCGGTATTCAACACCATCACCATCGCCCTTGATCCGGCCTATGCCAAAGGCAGGCAGTTTACCGTCCGCACCCGCAACAACACCCCCGCCAACCGCTATATCCAGCGCGCCTGGCTGAACGGCAAACCTTACGCCCGTTGTTACCTCGACCATGCCCTGATCGCCGCCGGGGGAACGCTGGAGCTGGAAATGGGCAGCAAACCCAATAAAAACTGGGGAATTCAATAAAAAATCCGCACAGGGATGGCGGTACTGTTTTCTTAAAGTGTCATTACAATAAGGACGAAAAGTAACTGAACAAAAAGATACCGCGCCGGAGGCCACCCTGACAGGTTGCTGTTACGGACCGGCGCTGTTATGCTACGTTAGCAAATTTATCACCAAAAGCTGAACGCTATCACGTATTAACGTTATGAAATCAAAGATCACGTTCGCGGCGCCTGTATGCCTGTGCATCGGAATGCTTGCCCTTGCTTCCTGCGGCAAGAAAAACTTCCTGGATGAAACGGAAACCACCAATTTGAACGAGCAGACCGTATTTTCGGACAGTGCCCGTACGGTGGCCTTCCTCACGAACATTTATATCGATATCGGTTTTGCCGAAAGCGCTACCCGCTTCGGCAATGGCGGACTGGATGCGTCGTGCGACGAGGCCGAGCCGCAGAAATCCTCCACGGTAACTACTTCCATACAGTTTGCCACCGGCACTGTAAACCCTTCCATCATCAGTGCGGACGCCTGGAACCTGCCCTATACCAATATCCGCAGGGTCAACCAGCTGCTGAAGCACCTCCCCGGCGCGCCGATCCCCGCGCATATCCGCAGCGCCATGGCGCTGGAAGCGCGTTTCCTCCGGGCATGGTACTACGCCATTCTGCTGAAACACTACGGCGGCGTGCCCCTGATCGGCGATTCCGTATTCAGTATCACGGACAAGCTGCCCGCCGTTCGCAACACGTATGAAGAATGCGTGGATTACATTGTTTCCGAATGCGATGCCGTAGCGGCGGGATTACCGCTGGAACGCATACGCGAAGATTATGGCCGCGTCAGCGGCGGCGCAGCCATGGCCCTCAAGGCCAGGGTGCTGTTATATGCCGCCAGCCCGCTGTTCAACGGCGGCGGCATCGATCCGCAGAACGCCGTTACCGGCTATACGGACAATGTGCAGGAGCGCTGGAAGCTCGCGGCGGACGCGGCGGGAGACGTAATACGCACGGACGCCTACTCACTCCATGAAGATAATACCACCGCGCCGGGTTACGGCTTCTATAAATTATTCACCCTGCGCGTGAACACCGAATATATCCTCGCGAAAATGCAGGGTGGCAACCGCGAGCTGGAAACAGCCTGGCAGCCACCGTCCCGGCAAGGCGGACAAGGCGGCTTCCCCTACCAGGAGCTGGTGGACGCATTCGGCATGGCGAACGGCAAACCTATTACCGATCCCACCTCGGGCTACAACGCCGCAGACCCCTACAGCAACCGCGATCCACGGCTGGCCTACTCCGTGATCCGCGACCAGATGCCGCTGATTCAGAACAACGGCCTGAAGGAACCGGTGAACATTTACCTCGGCCCGGATGGCAAAGGCGTCAGCCAGGACGCTGTGCATGCCGGTACGCCCACCGGTTATTACACCAATAAGATGCTGGACGAAAATATCAGCGCCAACTTCATCCACGGCAGCCAGCGCTGCTTTCCGCTGATGCGGTATGCGGAAGTGCTCCTCAACTTCGCGGAAGCAACGAACGAATATGAAGGCGCGACCCCCGATGTGTACGATGCCGTGGAACTGGTGCGGAAACGCGCCGGCCTCGTGCCTTATGAGCTGGAAGCGGGGCTTGACAAAGAAGAGATGCGCGGGATCATCCGCGCGGAAAGGAGAGTGGAGCTGGCCTTTGAAGGTCATCGCTTCTGGGATGTAAGAAGATGGAAAATTGCGGAGCAGACGGAAAATAAGCAGATGACAGGCATGGAGGTAAGACGCAACGGCAGCAATGTAACCTATACCATCTTCCCCGTCCGCAAACACAATTTCCGGCCGGCCATGTACCTGTGGGCCATTCCGCAGAGCGAAACCGCAAAATCCCCGGAACTGAAACAAAATCCATCCTGGTAAAAAATCAATAGCATGCAATTCAGACTCCTCACATATTTACTGATGACCGCATGGCTGCTGGTCATACAGTCCTGCAAGCAACAGGAAATACTCGTGCCCGAACAGGTAAAAGACATCTCCGGCGAATGGCGCATCACAAAGGCCGTCCGCAATGGGGTAGACATCACTACGCTGACCGACTTTACACAGTTCAGGATACGCTTCACCGCCGATCTTCAATATACCATAGAAAACCCGCTGCCCTTCATTGTCAGCAAGAACGGCAGCTATTCGCTGGATGATCCCAAATATCCGTTTCGGATCACTTTTTCGGAAAGCGGGGGGAATGCGCCGGTGAGCAACACGTTTACTTACCCGGTCGTAAACGGCAAGCGCAATATGAACATTTCGTTCAGTCCCGGTTGCGCTGCTAACACTTACGAATACACGCTTGAAAGAATCAATCCCTAATCCAGTTCAACACAACACGATATGAAAAGATATACATATGGCATATGCCTGGTCCTGCTGCTGCTGGCGGGCTGCGTATTCCTTGAGGGGATAGACCAGCCCACCACCGCCAAAGCGGGCGAAGAGCTGACCATCACCATGCACAACCGCATTGATGTGGCGGATGGCGGGCGCAGCAACGTAAGACTGATCATCGGTTTCCTGGCGCCTAAAAGCTGGGCGGCAACAGCCAATTCCAATATCACCTTTACCACTACTTCCTACGGCAACGGCAAAATGGTGCCGGTACCCTCGTCTGTCAGCCCCGGCAGCGGGCTCAGCTGGTCCGAAGCGCTGAAAAACCGCTTTGGGATGGGCGGCAATTATATGACAGACGAGCTGGAATGGGTGGTGTTCTGGACCGAGCAGGCTTACAATGTGCCGCAAGGCGTGAAGGAAAACATTGATGTAACGATCGTGACCAAACCCGGTCCCGAGAACATGCAGTTCAAAACCGGTTATTTCCTCGGCACCAGCTCGGAAGGTCTCAGCGACGTGTTTGGTTCCAACAACGTATACAAATGCCAGTTCAAAGACTGCTTTACCATTACGGACGGCACCGGTGATGTGATCGACTTCTGCAATCCCCAGATAGCGGCCGTTGCGCCCGGTATGGCGACAGACAATGATCTCCTGACCATCAGCTTTGATCCGGACGTGGTGCCTACGCCACTGAACGGTGTGGGGAATATTTATTTCTGTGCGAAAGGATATACTACGGACGGGCAGGTGCTGGAAAACTGCGCGCAAACGGAAAGCTCCCTGCTGAAGGAATACACCGGCAACAAATCCGCCTTCACCTTCTGGCCGCGTGCGTATTTCAACATGCAGGAAGGACAGACGCTGGAGAAGATCGAGTATTTCTTTACGGATGCTTCCGGCACCGTGAAGGTCGGATTCAGCAACACGGCCAATCCCTTTGTGTACACATTCAAATGCCAATAACCACCATCGTTCCATAAAACTGATACAATGGCTTACCGCTACTTCAGACGATATATTTCCATCCTTGCCTGCCTGTTGACCGTAGTTTGCGGAAGCGTGCGGGCACAGCAGCCAGGCACGGTTTCCGGTCAGCTGACAGACAGCTATGGTCAGCCGCTTGCCGGCGCGGCCATCTTCATAAAAGGCGCCAAAGACAGCACCACCAGCGATGCCGCCGGAAAATTCACCGTGCGCGCCACCGCTGATAATACGCTGATCATCCAACATCCGGGATACTATACCATCGAGCAGAAGCCGCACGATGGAAAACCCCTGATGCTGCGCATGGAAGAACAGTACATTCCTGCTCCCGCGAAAATACCCGTGTTATACGGAGAGGCTTCGCCGAAAAGTATGGTTGGCGCTGTATCTACCGTATACACCAACCAGCTGTCCACCACACCCGCAACGTTATACGCTTATGCATTGCCCGGCCGTCTCGCGGGATTATACACGCAGCAGTCCAGCGGTTTTCGCAATCCCGCCACCGGCAATAATTTTGATGTGGACATATTCGTTGGTAACATTCCCCGCCCCGGCGCGCAGGAACCGAGCGACAACACCGAGATCGGTCTTTCGCTGCGCGGACAGACGCCTGTAACGATCGTGGACGGTGTGCAGCGCGATGTGTTTTCTATCGACCCCGAAAATATTGAATCCATATCTGTATTGAAAGACGGACTGTCTACCATCCTGCTCGGCCAGCGCAGCTCCCGCGGCGTATTGCTTGTCACCACCAAACGCGCCCGCGCCGGCAAACCGAGAGTATCCTTTACAGCGCAGACCGGCGTGCAGCAATCCCTCCGCATGCCAAAGCCGCTGCCCGCCTGGCAGTACGCTTACCTGCTGAACGAAGCCCTGCAAAACGACGGCAAGCAACCTTTGTACAAAGAAGCCGACTTCATCGCATTCCGCGATCGTACCAGTCCGTATACCCACCCGGACATCAACTGGTACGACGAAATCCTCCGCGACAATGCGCTCCTTTCCCGCTACAACCTGAACATCAACGGCGGCGGTAACGTAGCCCGGTACTCCGTTTCCCTGAACTATACCGATCAGCAGGGCATGTTCAGAACGGCGCCCGGCAACAGCTACAATACCAACGCGGGGCTGAAACGCTACCTGATCAACACGGACGTGAATATCGATGTAACGGATAACCTGAACATCGGCATGCAGATCTTTGGCCGCCTCCAGGAAGGAACGCAGCCGGGAGCCGGCACCGGCAGCATATTGGGCGCATTGCTGGCCACACCCAATTCGGCATATCCCATTTATAATATGAACGGCAGCTGGGGCGGCACCAACAACCTCACCACCAACCTGCTGTCCCAAACCATCAACAGCGGTTATATACAGGACAACAGTAAGGATGTGATGGCGAATGTAGACCTCCGCTATGACCTCGGCGACTGGGTGCCGGGGCTTTCCATCAAAGGAAAAGGCAATCTCTCCATTCAATCCGCCAATGCCATCGACCGCAGCAAGCGCGAGCTGGTGTACAGGATGCAGGCCACGCAGGACGACACGCTCTATATCAAATCCGGTGAGGCGATTGCGCAGCGGAACAATTTCATGTCTGTTTTCAACGCACAATATTTCTTCGGCCAGGTGTCCGTGAATTACGACCGGCAGTTTGGCCGTCACGGTATTAACGCCGTAGTGCTGGCGGACAGCCGGCAGACGATCTTCAACTATGATCTCCCCGGTAAGGCCACGAACCTGTCTGCGAAGGCCGGTTACAACTACGCCAATAAATACTTCGCGGAGGCCGCGCTCAACCGCAGCGGCTACAATCGTTACATCCCCGGTCAGCAATACGGCACTTTCTTCGCCGTGGGCGCGGGTTGGGACATGGCGCAGGAAAACTTCCTGAAAGGCAATGCCGGCTGGCTGGACCAGTTAAAATTGAGAGGCGTTTACGCCCACACCGGCAACGGCATCGACAATTCCGGCTATTATATCTGGCGGCAGGACTTCAGTGAGAACAACGGCATCGGCGGAGGCATTTACGAGCAAGGCACCGCGCGTTCGCCGGCCTCCGGTTTCCAGGAGAACGGCCTCGCAAATGTGAACATTTCCTGGGAAACCGCGCGCAAGCTGGATGTGGGGATAGACATATCGCTGTTCGGCAACCAGGTGCAGATCACGGGTGATTATTATCACGACCGCTACGAAAACCTTTTGCAGATCAGGGGAAAGAGCATCGCATTGTCCGGCGCCAACTATCCGCCCGAGAACATCGGCGCTAACCTTTATCAGGGCGGAGAGCTGACGCTTACTTACCAGGGCCGGGTGAACGGATTTAACTATTTCGTTACGGCCAACGGCAGCATCGAGCAGAGCAAGGTATTGTTTATGGATGAACAACGCCGTGAATATGAATGGAACAAAAGAACAGGCCAGCCGGTTGGCATGCGCTTCGGATATATCGCGGACGGATTTTTCCAGTCTGCCGAAGAAGCTGAAGGAAGCGCCACCATCGCCGGTTACAAACCGGTGGCAGGCGATATAAAATATAAAGATCTGAATGGTGACGGTACGATCAACCAGTTCGACGAAGCGCCCATCGGCACCTATAAGCCGCGCTTTTATTATGGCGCTACCATCGGATTTTCCTGGAAAGGCATAGAAGCGAGTGCACTGTTGCAGGGCGTAGCGAACCGGGTGAATTACGTCGCCAATTTTGCCACTGAACTGGGATTCCAGTTCCTCAACTTCACCTATGGTCAGGCATATGAGCAGATCACCGGCCGCTGGACGCCGGAAACCGCCGCCACTGCTACCTATCCGCGGTTGACGGCCGATGCCAACCATAACTACAACAAAGCCAGTTCTTCTTTCTGGGTGCGTAACGGAAATTATTTCCGGTTGAAGAACCTGAGCGTAGCCTACAACCTTCCGTACGGCTGGACGCGCCGCCTCCGGCTCGGCAGCGTGAAGATATTCGCCAACGCGCAGAACCTCTTTACGCATGCAGCGTACGATTTTGTGGACCCGGAAGTAGGTGTGGGAGCATACCCGATACAGCGTGTGCTGAACACCGGCATCAATATTAAATTCTAGTCAGCCTTCTAAATAAAGCAAAATGAAGCATCTCCGCATAATGATCCTCGTGGCAGGCTGTCTTGCAGCCTTTGTTGCCTGCAAAAAGGATTATGAAGTAATACCGCTTGAAAAAGTGACGATAGAATATGTATTTGACCAGGATGATTCGCTCGGCACCTACGCCAACAGGTTCCTGAACAGCATCTATTCCAAACTCCCCGGGGGCTACAACCGCGTAGGCGGCGATCTGCTGGATGCTGCGTCTGACGACGCTATTTCCGGCCTCACGGGTACTTCCGCCGTATTGCAGCTTGCCACGGGAGCGTATACTTCCTTCGCCACGATCGCGGACGAAACGCCCTGGAACAACGCTTATGCGGCCATCCGCGCCGCGAGCATTTTTGTTTCCAATATCGATGTATCGCCGGTGAAGGAAAAACTGCCGAACGGATATTCCATGCGCTACGCCTGGAAGGCCGAAGCGCGGTTTATCCGGGCGCTGTTTTACTTCGAGCTGCTGAAACGCTACGGCGGCATACCGCTGATGGGCGATAAAGTAAGAGTGCTTGGCGACGATGTGCAGATACCCCGCAGCTCTTTTGCGGATTGCGTGGATTATATCGTGGGTGAATGCGATGCGATCAGGGACAGCCTGCGCCCCAATCCCGTGGCGGCGCCGGAGCTGCACAGCCACCGCGCCACAAGAGGAGCGGCACAGGCATTGAAAGCACGGGTGCTGCTGTACGCCGCCAGCCCCTTGTTCAACGGCCAGAACATCGACGCCAACAATCCGCTGACCGGCTACGCCAGCTACGATAAAGAACGCTGGAAACTGGCGGCGGACGCGGCCCGCGAGCTGATCGAAGAACAGAAGTTCGCATTGCTGCCAAATTTCAAAAACATTTTCATCACCCAGCACAACAGCGAAGTGATATTTTTCCGGCAGGGTGGCAACAATACTGATATTGAAAATACCAACGGCCCCGTAGGCTTCGCCGCCGTGGCCCGCGGGCGGACCAATCCCACGCAGGAACTGATAGATGCATTTCCGACAAGCACCGGCCTGCCCATCACCGATCCCGCATCCGGCTACAACTCCAATGATCCCTATACCAACCGCGACCCGCGCCTGACCATGAGCGTCATCTACAACGGCGCCCGCTGGCTGAACACCGAGATACAAACGTTCGAAGGCGGCCAGCACAGGCCCGGCGGAGCGGAGCCCGGCACCAAAACCTCCTACTACATGCGCAAATTCATGGGCGACTTCGAGAACGCCACGCAGTACAGCAAGACGAGCCACGACTGGATCATCCTGCGCTACGCGGAAGTGCTGCTCAACTTTGCGGAAGCGGAGAATGAATACCAGGGCGCCACCGCCGAAGTGTACCAGGTGCTGAAAGACCTGCGTCAGCGCGCGGGCATAGCCCCCGGCGCCGATGGCATGTACGGCCTGAAGGAAAGCATGACGCCGGAAGAGATGCGCGAGGTGATCCGCAATGAGCGGAGGATAGAGCTGGCGTTTGAGGAACACCGTTTCTGGGACATCCGCCGCTGGAAGATCGCGCAGCAGGTATACGCCAACAGGCTGCACGGCATGAGCATCATCAAGGAAGGCCCGGTGTTCAACTACAACGTAGTAGAAGTATTCCGGCCCATATTTTCAGCACCTAAAATGTATTTCTACCCGATCCCGTACGACGAAGTGGTGAAGAACGATAACATGCGTCAGAACCCGGGTTGGTGATCCTCATTCCTTTCATGAAATATAACTGAGACAAGATGAAAAATATTATACTGTTCCTTCTGCTGATGACCGTTGCACCGCTGCCCTTGCTGGCGCAGCAGAAAACTGTCAGCGGTACTGTAAAAGATCTGAACGGCGTACTGCCGGGAGCGGCCATTTCGGAAAAAGGAGTTCCCACCAACGGCGTGATCGCCGATCCGGACGGCAGGTTCAAGCTGACGCTGAAAGGTACTTCCAACACCGTGATCGTAAAGCTGATCGGGTTCACCAGCCAGGAAATAGACCTGGAAAGCCGTTCTTATATCGATGTGGTGTTGCAGGCTTCCACGCAGGGGCTGGATGAAGTGGTGATCGTAGGCTTTAACGCTACCAGGCGTATTACCAATACCGGTGCGGTAAGCGCCATCACCGGCGCGGAGATCAGGAACGTGCCCACCGCCAATGTGCAGAACGCGCTGATGGGCAAGCTGCCGGGCTTCGTGTCGCAGCAACGCTCCGGGCAGCCGGGAAGGGACGCCTCCGATTTCTTCATTCGCGGCGTAAGCTCGCTGAACAGCGATGGCAACCGGCCGCTCATCATCGTGGATGATATTGAATATTCGTATGATCAGCTGCAGCAGATCAACGTAAACGAGATCGAAAGCATTTCCATCCTGAAAGACGCTTCCACCACCGCGATCTACGGTATCAAGGGCGCTAACGGCGTACTGGTAGTTGCTACCCGCCGCGGTAAAGGCGGCAGGCCGCAGGTGAACGTGCGGGTGGAATCCGGACAGCAGGCGCCGGTAAGGACCCCTAAATTCCTGGACTCCTACAACACCGCGCTGCTCGTGAACGAAGCATATAAGAACGACGGGCTCACACCCCGTTTCACCGCGGAAGACCTGGAGCTGTTCCGCAATGGCAACGATCCCTACGGTCATCCCAACATCAACTGGTACGATGCCGTATTCAAAAAACATGCTTACCAGGCCAATACCAATGTGGACATCTCCGGCGGCACCGAGGCCGTGAAGTACTTCGTGTCCGGCGGCTTCCTTACCCAGAACGGCCTGGTGAAAGATTTCTCCGACCCGAGGAACGAAGTGAACACCAACTATTTCTTCCGCCGTTATAATTTCCGCTCGAACCTGGACATGCGCGCCACCAAAACGCTCACGCTCCGGCTCGATCTTACCACCCGTTTCGGCGATATCAATCAGCCGCGCTCCGCCAACGTAGTATCTGAAGTATATAATTTCGAAAAGATACACCCGTATTCCGCACCGCTGATGAACCCCAACGGCAGCTACGCCTACGCCGTGGATACGAAAGACGCATTGCCGACACTGAACGCCCGGCTGGCGAACGGCGGCTACAGCCGCAGCAAGCGAACGGACTTCAACGTATTGTTCGGCGCCACGCAGCAACTGGATTTCATCACCAAAGGTCTTGCCCTCACAGGCCGCGTAGCGTATGCTGGCATCGAGCAATATTCGAGAAACCTCTTCCGCGAAGCCGAACCGCCTTCGTACTATTACAACCCGGTGGACCAGTCATACACCCTGGACCCGCGCGGCAACTACCGCTTGCAGAAATACCGCGTGACCGGCAACACAGACTTGTACAGCCGCAACATCAACACGCAGCTGTTCCTGAACTACGACCGCGCTTTCGGGGCGCATACATTCAACCTGCTGGCATTGTACAACCGGCAGAGCTATGCCTTCAAGTCAGACATCCCCGCCAACTTCCGCGGCTTCTCCTTCAAAGCAGGCTATAACTTCAAGCAGAAATACCTGCTGGATATCAACGGCGCCTATAACGGTTCCGACCGCTTCCAGGCGAAGAAAAGGAATGGCTTCTTTCCGGCAGTGGGCATAGGCTGGAGCATCTCGGAAGAACCTTTCTTCAAGGATAATATCAAGTTCGTAAGCCTGCTGAAGCTGCGCGGTTCATATGGCGTGGTAGGTTCGGACGTTACCTCCGGCAACCGTTATCTATTCCGCCAGGAGTACTATGAAGGCGGCGGCTATTCCTTCGGGGAAAACCACGCGGAGAACGGCTCCGTGTACGAAGGCGAACTGGGCAACCTCGATGTGACCTGGGAAAAAGCGAAGAAAGCGGACGTAGGTATAGACGTGAACCTGTTTAAGGACAAGCTGTCTTTTACCGTGGATTATTTTCATGATATCCGTTACGATCAGCTGGTGCGCAAAGGCTCCGTGTCCAACATCATCGGCGTTGGCTTCAGTCCCACGAACGTGGCGAAAACGAGCAATGCCGGTTTCGACGGGCAGATCAACTACCGCGGCAGCGTGCGCAACGTGAACTTCAACACCAGCCTGGTATTCCAGTACTTTAAAAATAAGGTGATCTTCAAAGATGAAGCCCGGCCGGCATATCCCTGGCTGGCGGAAACCGGCCTGCCGATCGACCAGCCTTTCGGGTATACGTTTATCGGTTACTACACGCCGGAAGACATTGAGAAGATACAAGCCAATACGCACGACAAACCGGCCACGCCGCTTACCGAATATCCCATCCAGGCGGGCGATCTCAAATACAGGGATACCAATGGCGATGGCGTGATCGATAACAACGACCAGGGGCCGATCGGCAAGCCCAACCTCGCCAACACCGTATTGGGGCTTACGCTGGGCGCCAACTACAAAGGCTTCAGCGTAAACCTGCTGTTCCAGGGCTCTTTCGGTTACAGCTTCAGCGTAGTGGGCACCGGCATCGAAACCTTCCAGAGCCAGTTCCAACCGATCCATCAGCAACGCTGGACGCCGGAGAACGCCGCCAACGCACAGTTTCCGCGCCTGACCAGCAACCCCACCACCGTGAACAGTGCAAGAACTTATATGTCGGATTTCTGGCTGATCGATGCGCGGTACGTGCGGCTGAAAACCGTGGACCTTGGCTATCAGCTGCCAAGCCGCTGGCTGCCGAAGCGGATCAACAACGCCAGGGCTTACCTGAGCGCATACAATCTTTTTACCTGGACGAACTACGACAAGTATCAGCAGGACCCCGAGGTGAGCAGCAACACCGCGGGCGATGCCTATATCAACCAGCGCGTAGTGAACGTGGGTATCCAGATCGGTTTTAAATAAAATAGTATGAACAAAATGATATCGTTACTGATAGTGGGAAGCATCTTCACTTCCTGCATGAAAAACCCGCTGGACGGCTATCTGAGCCAGGAGCGCGCCATTATTTCCTTCCGCCTGGCCGAGGGGCAGGTTGGTGAAGCAGAGATCGTGAACGGACCGGATTCCGCTATCATCACCGTATGGGCGGAGAAAGACCTGGACCTGAGCGCCATCAGTCCCGTTGTGACCGTTTCCAAAGGCGCCGCCGTGCTGCCCGCAAAAAATGTGAAAGTGGATTTTGCTTCCAAAGGCAACCGTTATACGTACCGCGTTACCTCCGAAGCGGGCATTGTGAAGAACTGGTATGTGCGCATTATGAAAGAAAGCGAACAGCTGGCCGGCCCGCGCCTGCAATTGCTGCAGGGCAACGGCAAATGGGACCCGCGCGTTACCGTATACAGCGACCTGGATTACAACGGGTACCTCACCCGTTATCAGAACTGGAACGGCGGCGATGGCTGCTATTCTGTGCTGCTACCGGATGGCCGCATTGTGTGGTCGTTCCAGGACAGCTTTTTCGGGCAGGTGAGCGCCAACCGCAGCCGCACGGACAATGTAATGCTCCGCAACGCCGCGCATATTCAACTGGATACTTCGCTGCAAAGCTTTATTCCGCTGAATCCCGGCCTGGGCAATCAAAGCGAAACCTGGATCAAATATGGAGATTCGCCGGAAGATCAGCATTGGTACTGGCCGGGAGCCGGACAGATACATGACAACAAATTCCAGATGCTGCTCAGTCATGTTACCAAAACCGGCAGCGGCTCCTGGGATTTCGCGCATGTGAGCACCGATATCGCGATCTTCGATCTGCCCTCCATGCAGCTCAACCAGATCATAAAAGACAAGGACGTGGTCAACAACTACAGCGCCGGCAGCATGAAGGCACCGGATGGCTACACGTACATGTACGCTACAGAAACCGGTTACCTTACTACTTTCATGTACGTGGCGCGGGTAGCGGGGCATGACCTCACCGGCGCCTGGGAGTATTACGGGGAGAACGGATGGGTGAGCACGCCGCAGAAATATAACGTTTGCAACAACATCACGCAGCCGAATGTATTTTATAAGAACGGCAAATATTATCTCGTATCACAGCAGCATATTTTCGGCCTGGATATTTACATCCAGGAATCCGCCACGCCCGTTGGGCCATGGACGAACAAACGCACGCTGTACCGCATTCCTGAACAGTACACCGGGGATATCATCACCTACAATGCATTTGTACATCATGCGCTGAGCAGGGAAGGCGAGCTGGTGATCTCTTACAACATCAACCCGACTGATTTTAACAGCAACTTCAACGCGCCCGGCAGCGCAGACCGGTATCGTCCCTTTTTTGTGCGGGTATTCAACTGGCAATAAATTTTGATGGCATTATTTCTTCCGCCCGATCAGATGTCCTTTGACAGCGAAGAAACCAATGACCATGTAACAGGGAATGACCATCCAGTAAGCCTGCTGCTCGTTAAGCTGGTCCGCCAGCCTGCCGTATATCAATGGCAGCATCGCGCCGCCGCTGATCGCCATTACCAGCAGCGATGCGCCGGTGTTGGTGAAGCGGCCCAGGCCGTGTATGGACAGGGGCCATATGGCCGGGTACATCAGTGAATTGGCCAGTCCGAGCAACGCAATGAACAGCACGGAGGTGTAGCCGCTGGTAAAAATAGCCGCCAGTGAAAAAAGGATGCCGAGCAATGCGGAATATTTCAGCGCCGCCTGCTGGCTCAGGTAACGCGGTATCAGTACGATGCCGGCCAGGTAACCCGCCAGCATGGCAAGCAGTGTGAAAGAGGTAAAGAACCGCGCGGTAGACATTTTAATGCCCTGGTAAGCGCCGTAGCTGATGATCGTATTTCCGGCGATCACTTCCACCCCCACATACAGGAACAGCGTGAATACGCCGAGCAGCAGGTAGGGGAAATGGAAGACGCTGCCGCCTTCCGGCTTTGCCGTTTCTTCTTCTTCCGGCGAAATTTCCGGCAGCGGCGAGCGGTAAATGAGAACGGACAGTATCACCAGTAATGTGGTGATCACGATGTACGGCATAATTACTTTTTCCGCGAGCGCATTGAGAGCGGCCGTTTTTTGCGCGATGCTCATGTTTTGCAATTCGGCCGTCAGGGAATCCACATCATTTAATATTACAGCGCCGAGTATCAGCGGCGCCACAATCCCCGCGATGCCGTTACAAATGCCCATGATGCTCATCCTCCTGGCCGCGCTTTCCACCGGCCCGAGGATCGTCACATAAGGATTGGACGCCGTTTGCAGCACAGCCAGTCCCGCGCCCTGCACAAACAATCCCGTTAAAAACACCAGGTATTGCCGGTAGATCGCCGCCGGCACGAACAGCAACGAGCCCGCTGCCACCAGTAGCAGTCCGGCAGACATGCCTTTTTTATACCCCGTTATTTTCAGCAGCCAGGCGGAGGGCGTTGCCATAATAAAATAGGAAATAAAAAAAGCAAACGAAACAAGATAGGATTGAAAGCTGGTCAGCTCACAGGCGATCTGCAAATAAGGGATCAGCACGGAGCTGAGCCAGGTCACAAATCCGAAGATGAAAAACAGCGCGCCGATGAAGAACAGCGGATGGAGGCGGGCGGGTGTGGCGCCCGTAGCGGAAACGGAAGGATCAGGCATGTTTTGGAAATATATGCGTATTCATGCATCGTAAATATGCATGTTAAATAACATTCACCAGCACTGTGCTTGTAATGTCTGCCCCAAGGTAAAATAATTATGCGCATATATGCAAATTAAAAACGCATAAATCGACATATATACAGATTTTAGCTGATTTAACTTGTTTTGGGGCATATTTGCTGTTAATTTAACGGTATGCTGAAAGAGGAAAGACTTAAACTCATCATGCGCGAGGTGAACCTGCACAATAAGGTGTTGTCCGCAGACCTGAGCCGCCTGCTCGATGTGTCGGAAGATACGATCCGCCGCGATTTTAAAGAGCTGATCGATGCCGGCAAAATATTGAAGGTGCATGGCGGCGCGGTAAGCCCCTCCTTTCACTTCCCCCATAACATGCAAAGCGACGTGTACGCCAGGGAATCGAAACAGATCATTGCGGAGAAGGCAAAGAAATTATTGAAGAAAGATTGCACGGTGCTGATAGAAGGCGGCACCACTATTATTGAGCTTGCCAAAGCCATTTCCAACGATCTGCACGCCACTTTCTTTGTATTGAGCCCGCAGGTGGCGATCGCTTTATCCGACCGCGAAAGGCTGGACGTGATCAGCATCGGCGGCAAGCTCTCCCGGAATTCAAACGTACACACCGGCGCCAGTGTGATCAACCAGCTGTCCGAAATAAAGACCGACCTCTGCATTATCGGCGCCAACGGGCTTTCTGTGGCGGAAGGGTTGACGGACAGTGACTGGGAGATCGTGCAGGTTATTAAAGCGATGATGCGCGCCGCCCAGAAAGTAGCCGTACTGAGCATCTCCGAAAAGCTGAACACCACGCAACGCCTGAAGGTCTGCGAGCTGCATGCGGTGGACTACCTCATCACCGAGCTGCCGCCGGATGATCCTTTCCTGGCGCCGTATAAAAACAGCGTAGAGTTGCTGTGAATTAATAATAAGTTCACCTCCGATAATTTTTCCCACCCCGGAAAGTCTGTAACTTTTCATAAACACTTTCCAGGTGAGATCCCTTGTTTTTATAACCGCATTCCCGCTTCTGCTCGCGTTAACCACCGGTTGCTCCAGGAAAGATGCTTTGCCCGAGCCATACCCCACGGACAGCCTCGGCCGCATCAACCGCTGGACGCTGGACAGCATGCGAAGGTTCTATTACTGGAATGAACAGATACCCGCAAAGCCCGATCATTCGCTCAGCCCCGAACTGTTCTTCCAAAGCCTGCTTTCGCCGTCCGACCGCTTTTCCCATATCAGCGGCCCCCATGTGCCCGCGGCCACCAATTCCTATTTCACCTTCGGTTTCCACTATGCGTTTTTGCAGGCGCCGGGATATGATCATTATATAGGTGTCGTGACTTTCGTGAATATCAATGGCGCAGCGGATAGGGCCGGACTGGCGCGCGGCAGTTATTTTATAAAAGTGAATGGCCGGCCAATAGATGCGCAGCACCTCGCTGCAATAAACCGGGAAATGAATGAAAAGGGGAGCCTTACGCTTACCACCACAACATTCCATAATGATGTATGGGAACCTGGAGCAGACATACAACTGAACCCGGGATACGCCCGCGAGAACTCCGTTTATTACACGCGCATTTATAATAACGGTGCCACAAAAACAGGATACCTCTACTACACATCCTTCGATGAATCCTTCGACGGCAGCCTGTTGGAAGCTTTCCGGAAATTCAGGGACGCCGGCGTCAGTGAGCTGATACTGGATCTTCGTTACAATGCCGGCGGCAGCGTAGCAAGCAGCGCCAAGCTGGCGGCGCTGATCGCGCGGCAGCTCAATGCCGGTGAAGTGTATGCCATTTATGAAGGTAACCGGACGGAAGGCCGGCGCCCGCGTACGTTGCAGGCCGTGCTGAATACTTCAGGCAGCGCGGCGGGCCGGCAGTACAGCGATTTGCAGCCATACCAGCTGTCCATCAACAGGCTGTTTGTGCTCACCACCCATGCCACAGTATCCGCCGCGGAGCTGGTGGTGAACAATCTGAAACCTTTCCTCAACCTGGTGCAGATCGGGGAAACCACCGCGGGCAAGGATGAAGCGAGCTTTACGATCACAGACCAGCGATCGCCCCGCGAAGTGGAGTGGACCTTGCAGCCCATCGTGTATAAGCTGTTCAACAAGAACGGGGAAGGCGGCTACTCGGCAGGCATAACGCCGCAGCATGCAGTATCTGAAATGAGCGCGCTGCCGCTGGGCGCCATCGGTGCGGGCGATGATGCGCTGACAGGAAAGGCGCTGGAAATAATATATGGCCCCGGCTTCAGCGGATTGCCCGCTGACCTGCGCCGCGCGCCGCACCGGCGGATATCCGTGAAGCCGGTATATCAATCCGTTACCGGGCAGGCGGCGCGCGCTGCACCGGTGAGCGTTGTGTTGAATTAACCTTTAATTAATAGCAGGCAGCCGGCGACTTGCGGAATTTAAAAATACATTTGCCGCGCAGCTTGAAAAAATCAGGTTAGCTATGAACTTCCTTTCCAATGAAATAAAGAACGGTAATGAGCAGGCTTTCAGGGATTTTTTTGATAGTACTTATCCCCGTTCGCTCGCTTACCTGAAAAAATTTTTCGGGAAGGATAATGCATATATGGATGACATCGCGCAGGAAGCTTATGTAAAGCTCTGGCAGAACAGGGCGCAGATCGATGAAAACCAGCTGTTGGAAAGCTACCTGTTCAGGATCCTGAAAAATACGCTGTTGTCCTATTTCCGTACATTGGCATCCTCCAGGAAGAAAAGCTCCGTTTATCTCGCCTTTCTGCAACAATCCGGTAATCCCCGGCCGGATGCGGCGGATAACAACATCCTCCGCAGCATGCACCAGAAAGAATATCATAAGGATTATGAACAGGTCATGCGCAGCATCAACCCCCTGAAAAGCCAGTGCTTCCGGCTGCACCGGGAGTACGGGCTGACCTATTTCCAGATATCCGAAAGAGAAGGCATTGCTATCAAGACCGTGGAAAAATACATCCGCGAAACCTCCCGGATATTGCAGGCAAAATTGTTATCCCGCATTCAGTTCTGCGTGTTATACGCAGTGCTGGTCAATATTTAGCTTCACTTAACAATTTGGTAATACATTTTATGGAGGGATCAGATACCGGTTTGGCGTATTGATGGTATGGATATTCAAAAAATACGGTCATATCTGAAAGGGCTGGATGCGGGAACGCTGCAACCGGAAGAAGAAGCCTGGATCATCCGGTTTGTGGAGAACGCCACCAAAGAAGAATGGGCGGCCGTTTTCCCGGACCATGAATGGGATTCCCTGGAAGAAGTGCCGGTTGACCGGCAACGGCTGGACCATGTTTACAGGAATATCATGCCGGTGGCGCAGGTAGTACCGATGAAGCCCTGGTGGCAGCGCGCATGGGTGAAGGCCGCCGGCGCCGCGGCCATCCTGGTAGCGGGAGCGGTTGGATTCCAGCTAAGCAGACAGCATGCGCCACATCAGCAGGAGGCAATGGCCATTGCCTGGAAAACGGTTACCACAGCGGCCGGCCAGCGCATCGTCATTCACCTGCGCGACAGCTCCGATATCTATGTAAATGGCGGCAGCACGGTCATGTACCCCGAAACATTCGCGCAGAACAGCCGCGAAATAAAACTGCTGGAAGGCGAAGCTTTTTTAGATGTGGCGCAAGACCCGCAGCGGCCTTTCGTGATCTCCACCGGCGACATCCATGTAAACGTACTCGGCACTTCATTCAACGTGCGCAACTATAGCCATGAAAATGCGGTAGATGTTGCCGTGAAGACCGGCAGAGTGGCCATCAATAACGGAAAAGCGGAAAGCGTGCTGCTGTCTCCCGGAAAAAAAGCGGTATTCAGTAAACGATCCGGCGAAGCAACATTGGCGGATGTGCGCACCACTATGGTAGATGGCTGGATCAGCAACAACCTGGTGTTCACGGACATGAAGCTGGAAGATGTTTTCAAAAGCCTCCGCTATAATTACGGGCTGCATTTCAAAATTGAAAATTCAGCGGTGCTGAACAAACATATACGCGGCGCATTTCATCGTAAAAGTAAAGAGGAGATCATTCATTTGCTGAGCAAAATGGCACGTTTCAACTACCGGATCAAGGATTCGTTGGTCATCATACAATAATGAACCCGCATTCTTTTATCGCACAAATCAAAAAGTAAAAAATAAGGATGAACAATTTTACAAAAAAATCTCCCGCAAGGGGGAAAGGGAGAACTTTTGCCCGGACAAAAGCTGCACGGGCATGTGTTTTACTGATCCTGTCTGTTTTATCGACCCATTTATTGTTCGCGCAAAGCAAAGCATTGACGCTTTCGCTGAACAAGGCGCCTTTAAGTGAACTGATCGCCATCATCGAGTCCCGCACGGGGTATGTAGTGAATATGGTGAAAGAAGAAGTGGACCTGTCCACCCCGGTAACGGTGCAGGTGAACCAGGCCGGCATCCGCGAAGTGTTGACCGTGGCCTTGAAAGGAACCGTTTATATGTTCCATATCGAGGATGACGTGATCATTCTCAACAGAAAACCCGCGACGCATAATACTTCCGGCATGCTCACCGGCCAGGTGCTGGATGCGAAGGATAACACCCCGGTGATCGGCGCTACGGTCAAAGCCGGCAATCACGGCGCTACTGCGGATGTGAAAGGAGAATATACGCTGGAATTACCGGAAGGAACGCATAGCGTTACCGTCAGTTCTATTGGTTATACCACCAAAAGGATCGATGAAGTAGTGGTGAAAGGCGGCAGTCCCGTAGTGCTGAACATCGCCCTGAACATACAGAAAGGAACGCTGAAAGGCGTGGAAGTGGTAGCATCCGCCAGGCGGGAATCCATTTCTTCCCTGTACCTGAAGCAAAAGAACAACGCCGCCATTTCAGATGGCATCAGCGCCGAACAGATCAGGGTTACGCCGGACAACAACGCCGCGCAGGTACTGAAGCGCGTGAGCGGCCTCACCGTGCAGGAAGAAAAATATGTGACCGTGCGCGGCCTGAGCGAAAGGTACAATACCGTACTGCTGAACGGTTCCATGCTGCCCAGTACGGAGCCTAACAGGCGCAACTTCGCGTTCGACATCATCCCGAGCGGCCTGATAGACAACATCGTGATCCACAAAACGGCCACGCCGGACCTCTCATCCGAATTCGCCGGCGGGCTGGTGCAGGTGAACACAAAGGATATTCCCGCGGAGAGCTATTACAACATCACACTCGGCACCGGCATCAATACCAACAGTGTCGGGAAAGATATGTACAGCGCGAAAAGAGGAAAAAACGATTACCTCGGTTATGACGATGGTACAAAAACCTGGTGGAAGAAGAACAACTGGGATGCCGATAAGTATTTCGCATTGCAGGACCCGGAGAAGATCGGGGAAATGGGCCGGCAGATACCGAATAACTGGGGTATTTATAAATACAAATATTCCCCGGTGCAGAACTACCAGTTCAACATCGGCAAGAAGCTGCCGCTGAAGAACGGCGCCAACATCGGCGTAGTGTTGGGTGGATTGTACCGGCATGAAGAAGTGAAGGAAGATGAAGAAAGAAGGATCTATGCCACGGAGGCGTACGATTTCAGGGGAAGCAATTATGTTTTCCGTTCTTCGCTGGGCGGTGTGTTTAATGTAGCATACCAGGCGAAAAAACACAAGATCGCTTTCAAGAACCTGTACAATCACCTGTTTGTAAATGAAACATCAGATGCTTTTGGCCCCATGCCCGGTTTCTTTGACGGTACCCTCCGGAATTACCTTTCCATTACTACTATCAATGAAATGTGGCAGCACCGCCTGGAAGGGGAACATGCATTGAGCAAGCGGGGGATCAGGCTGGACTGGAGCGCGGACAAGATTTCTGTGACCCGTGACCAGCCGGATACGCGGAACTCGATGGGGCTTCGGTCTTTCGGGCATGATGACCTGTATATATATCACGGGTTGGAGGATCGTACAGGTAATCTTTCCAGAGGACTGAGCATGTTCAATTCCAGGCTGGATGAAACACGGTACAACTGGACGGCTAGTATAGTACTACCCCTTACCGTCGGAAATCAGCAACAGCGCATCAAAGCGGGATATGCTGGTACCTACCGGGAAGCGGATTTCAGCAGCTTTGGTCTTGCTGCTATCAAAGAAAATGAGGGAATGTTGGATACAGACTTTGATAAAAACACTTTTGGCCTGCCGGACTTCCGGTTGTTGGCACCGGAATTTATCAGACCCGGATACATTTACTACACTAAGGCTTTCTACGATGGTAACGCATATGACGGTTTCCAGCGTATGCATGCGGGCTACCTGATGCTGGACGCCAATCTATTCAGTAAACTGCGTTTCATCGGCGGAGTGAGAGCGGAAGACAATACGATGTTCGTGAACAGTCTGTTCTACGTGGAAGGCGAACGTGTTGATAATTATACCTATCATAAACTCGACTGGCTGCCTTCTGCCAATCTTGTTTATTCGATACATCCCAAAATGAATTTAAGAGTGGCGGTTTCTCAAACAATGAGCCGTCCAGATTTCAGGGAAAGGTCGGCATTTGAATATTTCGAGTTTAAAACCCGTACGGAATATAAAGGTGCACTGGGATTAAAAGATGCAAGGATCACAAACGTAGATTTGCGGTATGAATTTTATCCTGCCACGGGCGAGGTGCTTTCGCTGTCGCTTTTTCACAAATATTTCGATTCGCCGGTAGAGTTGATCGCTTCCCAAGGTTCCGGTAGCCTGTTATATTTCTATTTCAATCTGGAAAGCTCCGTGAGCGACGGCATAGAGATAGACTTTCGAAAATCGCTGAACTTCATCAACCCCGCATCCCGTCTGCTGTCCAATATCTATGTAAGCGGCAACGCCAGCTGGATGAAAGCAAATGTGAAATATAATACAGACGCGCTTCTAAAAGCTTCTAATGGCGTTACCGGTGGGGATGAAACGGAACTGCCGGGCGACTCGCGGAACCGGCCGGTGCAAGGCCTATCTCCCAGCATCTACAACGCAGGGATCGGGTATGTAGGCAAGCCCATCGGTTTCCAGGTAAGCTATAACCGTTATGGCAAACGGATCGTGGCTGGCGGTTTATATCCCTGGCAGGATGAATACGAAAATCCCCGCGATGTGATCGACCTGCAATTGAACGCTTCGTTGCTGAAAGATAAATTGACCCTTCGCTTTAATGTCAGTGATCTGTTGCATCAGGACTTTATTATCTACAACAACTATACAAAAGGAGAACCACCGAACAGACATAGCGACAACGGAAACAATGATCCCAAAGGCACCCGGTACAACCCGGACAAGGATTTTTCAAGATACAAGTCACAGAGAGGCGTGAACATGAGTTTTAGCGCGACGTACAATTTCTAGTTTTCATTGCATCATAGTATAACCCGATTCCCAAAAATTGTTAATCAAAAAGATCCCATGAAAAAGATTCTATTTGGCGCTGCTGCCTTAACGCTCGTTGCACTGGGCGCATGTAAGAAAGACGGCAAGCAGGAAGACAGAGCCCTGCAGGCCGGCGCGCTCGCTGTTTGCCCGACCTCCGTATTGCCCGGCGTTATTTCCGGCAGCAAAACGCTGCACAACGACACCGTGTACATTCTGGATGGAAAGACGTATGTAGACAACGGCGGTGTATTGACCATTGAGCCCGGAACCCGCATTGAAGGCATCTGGAAATCCGATCCCAACGAATCATCAGCACTGGTGGTTACCAAAGGCGGCCAGATCTTCGCTAACGGCGATTCCTGTAACCCGATCGTATTTACCGCACGCATAGACGGAAGCAATCCTTCCAGAACTCCCGGCGACTGGGGCGGCGTTGTGCTCCTGGGCCGGTCTATCGTGAACAAAGTTAATCCTGTAATTGAAGGTATCGACCTGCCCACGCTGCCCCCCGGCATCGACGTGACCTATGGCGGTA
Organism: Chitinophaga cymbidii; assembly: GCF_007992715.1. GTDB lineage: Bacteria > Bacteroidota > Bacteroidia > Chitinophagales > Chitinophagaceae > Chitinophaga > Chitinophaga cymbidii. The sequence continues at coordinate 688,064 of NZ_BKAU01000001.1, read as the reverse complement.
CCGATTCGCTGGACAACTCCGGTGTGTTCAAATTCGTAAGGATCGAATACGCCGGTGCTGTGGTAGCTCCCAACAAAGAACTGAACGGCCTCACCCTCGGCGGTGTGGGCAGCGGCACTACCCTCCACCATGTAGAAGTGGCCTGGGGCGCTGATGATGCCTTCGAATTTTTCGGCGGTACGGTGAACGCCAGCTACCTGGTAGGTCTTGCCATGAATGATGATGGCCTGGACTTCGACTATGGTTATCGCGGCGCGATCCAGTTCGCCCTGATCGTTCGCAGCAGCTGCTGCTTCACGCAGACTTACGCGGATGCAAACGGCATCGAATGCGATAACGATGAATTCGACAACAGCGGCGATCTTCCGAAAACCCGCCCCATCCTGTCAAACATCACCATCGTAGGCGGCCCTACCTCCGCACTCAGCGGCACACTGAACGGCGTTCGCTTCAGAAGGTCAGCCGATTATATCATGCGTAACTCTATCGTGATGGGTTATGGCGATGGTTCTACTTCTTATGCGGCCCGTTTTGATGCGCCGTCTGTTAAAACCGAGTTCAAGTACAACCAGGTGTACCGCTTCGGTACACAAACGCCGTCTAACGTTGCTCCGCTGGATGCAAGCAACAATATTCTCAGCGGTACTTCCGGCCTGGTGTCCGCGTTCAACTGTGGTTCCAATGGCACCAGCCTCAATTTCGCGCCGTTCTCCGCTGTTGCCGCCAATTTCACTACCGGCTGGCCCACGAACATCATCCCCACGGCTGATAACTTCCTGAACAAATCAGTGAACTACAGAGGCGCATTCGCCGCGCTGAACCGCAACTGGCTGGGCTGCTGGACCAACTGTGTTGGCTTCCTGCCGCCGGCCATGTTCTGCGAATAGTTTTTTTATTGTCTGATTGATGCAATGAAAATATTAAGAAGCGGGTAGCAAAAGGCTGCCTGCTTCTTTTAAAACAAAAAACATACAAATGATGATGAATCGAATTTTACATGTCCGCAGGAGATTTTTTTTATCGACAGGAGCCATCCTGCTCGTGCTTGTTGCGTTTTTCTCCTGTTCCAAAGAGGGAACGCAGGAACTGATACCGGAATTTTCCAAAGTGAATTTTGAAATAAGGTCGCTGAAGCAGGCGCCGGTATTGTATAGTATTAAAGTGAACGACTTTACCATAGCAGACAGCGCTGCCATCGTGGGGCAGTACACCAATGTGGTGGAAAGAGCTGCCACGCCGCAACGGCTGAGCATCACGGAAATATACAGTAACACCGTGCTGCTGGATACCATGATCACTATCCCCGCAGGGGAATCAACATATACCATCTACCAGATCGATACCGCGGAATCCGCCCAACCGCTGTTCATCGTTGGCGGGCAAGCCACCGATGTGCCGGTAGATAGCTTCATGATGGCCTTTTATGTAAACGACCCGGCATTCCCGGAAACCTTTGATATCCTGGTGTACAAGGTTGTCGATTTTGCGTATGCCGAAGTTCCCCCCGTCCATATTTATAAAGATGTAAAAAGAGGATCGTTCACCGAATTTTCTCTCTTTGTGGGGAGCGGTTTCTTTATGGCGGAAGTACGCACACCGGATGGCGAAATGATTCCCGGTATGCTGCCCATCGACCCGCAAAACCCCTTTGGCGGTGGAGGTACGGTTGAAGCCCGTTGCGGATTCAATATCAACAACCACCAGATCATTAAAATGGCCGCGGCGGACATGGGCGACGGAACCTATGCCTACTACCAGGAATGCATGTTCATGTACTAGATTATTTCAGACTCCAAAATCCCTTGCCCTACAGAGGGTTGCCTCCTTTCCCCGGCAACCCTTCTTTATTTAACAAAAAAAATAGTTTGCAGTTTGCGCGCTTTGCTATTAATTTTACGCCGGAAAATGAGAAAAAAGTAAGCCTGCTCTCTAAAAAAAACAGCGCTGTACTGTCCCGGATCAATTTTGAAGCCAAGATGACCAGACTGTTAATTGGATTTATTTTATCGCTATATGTTCTCCTGCCGGGAGGATTGGCGCATGGGTTCTCGCTGGAGAAGACTTTTGAAGGCTCCGCGCGGGCGCGCTTCTTCGCGGAACAGCTGGATGCTGCTCAGATCTGCGCCACCGATGCGCCCGGCGCCAGGAAGGGCCGCGATAAAGTAAAAGCGATAGAGATACAGGAGGACGAAGATCCCGGATCTTCCCGGAAAGACCCCGCAGCCAGGAAACCCCGCACCATCTTTTACATTGCGCCTGTTGACAGTTACATAACCTGCAGCGCAGAAAACCAGCTCCCCTTTTGTGAACATTTTTCTTACGCCGCTTCCCCTAAATTCATCATGCATCGCGTGATCAGGATCTGATTCGCTGACCTTATTCCCGTCATTATTTTATTGATCTCCCTGCATGGCGCCAGCTATGCGGACAGGCGTGTTATGCGCCATCACAAATAAATCCGAATCAAGAACTCATATAATATGATGAAGCAAATTCTCATGCTCATGGGCTTGTGCGCCTTGCTGTGCCATACAAGCTGCAAACCGAAGGAAGGAAACAAGGAAGAATCATCGAAACTGGTGGTAACGAGCCCACTTAAAATGGACACCGCGATCACCAGCGAATACGTTTGCCAGATACGTTCCATCCGTAACATTGAACTGCGCGCCCAAGAAAAAGGGTACCTGCAGGACGTGCTGGTAGACGAAGGACAATTCGTAAAAGCCGGGCAGATATTATTCAGGATCATGCCACGGATATACGAAGCGGAGTTGATGAAAGCAGAGGCCGAAGCCCAGGCCGCTGAAATTGAAGTGCAGAACACAAAGTCCCTCGCGGACAGGAATGTGGTATCCAAAAATGAACTGGCGCTGGCCAACGCCCGGCTGAAAAAAGCAAAAGCGGAATTGTCGCTCGCCCAGGTGCACCTGGCCTTTACCGAGATCAGGGCGCCGTTCGACGGTATCGTTGACCACCTCCACCTGAAGCTGGGAAGCCTTGTGGAAGAAGGCGATCTCCTCACCAGCCTGTCAGACAACAGCCGCATGTGGGTGTACTTTAACGTGTCCGAACCGGAATACCTGAACTATGCCGCTGAAGTAAAGCCTAAAGAAAAGATAAAGGTTGACCTGCTGATGGCTAACAAAGCACTGTTCAAACACCCCGGCGTGGTGGAAACCATCGAAGCAGAATTCAACAGCGAAACCGGCAACATCGCATTCCGCGCAACATTTCCCAACCCGGAACGCCTGTTAAGGCATGGCGAAACCGGCACCATCCTCATCCGGGAACCGCTCAAGAATGCGCTGATCATCCCGCAGAAAGCTACGCTCGAGATACTGGACAAAAAATATGTTTTTGTGGTGAACAAAGACAATGTGGTGCAGCTGCGGCACATCACCGTCGGCGCCGAAATGCCCGACCTGTACGTGGTGAAGGAAGGTCTGGCGGAAAACGAGAAGATACTGCTGGAGGGCTTGCGGAAAGTGAAGAATAACGACAAGATCGCGTTCGACTATGAAGAACCCAAATCGATCATCGCTCATTTAATGTTGCCGACGGAATAATGTAAGTATCTAAAAAAGCAAGAGAATGTTTAACATATTCATGAAAAGGCCGGTGTTCGCCATCGTGATATCGCTCGTCATAATCTTTATGGGCGTACTGGCCATCTATTCTTTACCTACCTCACAATTCCCCTCCATTGCGCCGCCGAGGGTGATCGTGAGCGTAGCTTATCCCGGCGCCAGCGCGGATGTGCTGGTACAGTCTGTGCTCATCCCGATGGAGAAAGCCGTGAACGGCGTGCCCGGCATGAAGTACATGACCTCCGACGCTACCAGCGCCGGTGAAGCCAACATACAGGTAGTGTTTGAACTGGGGACCGATCCGAGCCAGGCGGTCGTAAACGTGAAGAACCGCATCGAGCAGGTGACCAGCAGGCTGCCGCCGCTGGTGCAGCGTGAAGGGATCGTGGTGAATATCCTTCAGCCGAACATGCTGATGTACGTGAACGTATACAGCAAGGACCCGAAGGCGGACGAGAACTTCCTCTACAACTATGCCAACATCAACATATTGCAGGAACTGCGAAGGGTAAAAGGTATCGGCAGCGCACAAATTCTCGGCAGCCGGCAATATGCGATGCGTATCTGGCTGAAGCCGGACAGGATGCGGGCGTACAACGTTTCCACCGAGGAGGTAATGGAAGCCCTCGGCAGCCAGAGCATCATCGGATCGCCGGGAAGGCTGGGCCGCAGCGACGGCAAGCGCTCGGAAGCCCTGGAATATGTACTGACCTATCCGGGAAGGTATAACAAGCCGGAGCAGTATAAAGATGTGATCATCCGCGCCAATGCTGACGGTGAGATCCTTTACCTGAAAGACATTGCGGATGTTGAATTTGGCAGTGAATTTTACGATATCTATTCCAATCTCAACAATCATCCATCGGCAGCGATCGTGCTGAAACAGACCTATGGCAGTAATGCGAGTGATGTGATCAAAAGGATCAAGGAGAAGCTGGAAGAGATCAAGGGCAGCTCCTTTCCGCCGGGGATGGATTACGAGATCAGCTATGACGTTTCCAACTTCCTGAACGCCTCCATTGAAAAAGTAGTGCATACGCTGGCGGAGGCTTTTGTGCTGGTAGCGATCGTAGTGTTCATATTCCTTGGCGACTGGCGGTCCACACTCATCCCTACGCTGGCGGTGCCCGTATCGCTGGTCGGCTCCTTTTTCTTCATGCAGTTATTCGGGCTCACCATCAACCTGATCACCCTGTTTGCGCTCGTGCTGGCGATCGGTATAGTCGTTGATAATGCGATCGTGGTGATAGAGGCCGTGCATGCGAAGATGGAGGAGGAAGGGCTTTCGCCGTACCAGGCCACCATGAAAGTGATACACGAGATCAGCGGCGCCATCGTAGCCATTACGTTCGTGATGGCGGCGGTGTTTATTCCGGTGGCGTTCATGTCCGGCCCCGTGGGCATCTTCTACCGGCAGTTCGCCATCACCATGGCCACTTCCATCGTACTTTCAGGCGTTGTGGCGTTAACGCTCACGCCGGTGCTTTGCGCCATGATCCTGAAGAACAATCATGGAAAACCCAAGAAGAAAACGATCATAGACCGGTTTCTCGATGGCTTTAACCGCGGCTTCGAAAAGCTGACAGGCAAATATGCAGCGCTGTTACAGCTGATCGTAAACAGACGGGTGGTGACCTTTGGCATACTGCTGGCTTTCGGCGCGGGCATCCTCGGCATCTCCCGGAACCTGCCGTCCGGCTTCATTCCCAATGAAGACCAGGGGATGATCTATGCGATCATACAAACGCCTCCGGGCTCCACGCTGGAAAGGACCAACGACCTCGCCCGGAAATTGCAGGAGATCGCTGAGCATGTGGAAGGCATTCAGTCCGTTTCCGCGCTGGCGGGTTACGAAGTGCTGACGGAAGGCCGCGGCTCCAACGCCGGCACCTGCCTCATCAACCTGAAAGACTGGTCCGAACGCAAACATTCAGTAACCGAGATCATCGAAGAGCTGGAAGAAAAATCAAGAGAGATACCCGGCGCCACGATCGAGTTCTTTGGCCCGCCCGCGGTGCCCGGCTATGGCGCGGCAGGCGGTTTTGCCCTGCGCCTGCTGGACAAAACCAACAGCGATGATTACCGGGACCTGGAAAAAGTGAACGATCAGTTCATGGCCGCGCTGCAGAAGCGCAAGGAGCTGACGGGATTGTTCACGTTCTTCAGCGCCAACTATCCGCAATACGAATTGCAGATCGATAACAAAGCGGCCATGCAGAAAGGCGTGTCCATCGGCAAGGCGATGGACAACCTCTCCATTTTGATAGGCAGTACTTATGAGCTTGGCTTCATCCGCTTCGGTACTTCGCTCAAAGTATACGTGCAGGCCGCTCCCGAGTACAGGGCGCTGCCGGACGACCTGATGAAACTTTACGTGAAGAATGACCGGGACGAAATGGTGCCGTATTCGGCTTTTATGACGATTAAAAAATCGCATGGTCTGAACGAGATCACGCGCTATAATATGTACACTTCCTCCGCGATCAGAGGCGAGCCCGCGCCTGGATACAGCAGCGGTGAAGCCACGAAGGTGATACAGGAAGTGGCGAAGGAAACGTTGCCCCGGGGGTATGATATCGACTGGGAAGGTCTTTCGAAGGATGAAACGGAACGGGGCAACGAAGCATTGTACATCTTCCTGGTGGTGCTGGCGTTTGTGTACCTGATCCTGGCCGCGCAGTATGAAAGCTTCTGGTTGCCGCTGGCTGTAGTGCTTTCGCTTCCGGCAGGTGTGTTCGGTGCATTCATGCTGGTGAAAGTAATGGGGCTGGCGAACGATATCTATGCGCAGGTGGGGCTGGTGATGCTCGTTGGTCTTCTTGGTAAGAACGCGGTGTTGATCGTGGAATTTGCCGTGCAGAAGCACCGTTCCGGCGTGCCCATACTGGAAGCCGCGGTAGAGGGCGCCAGGGTGCGTTTCCGGCCGATATTGATGACATCGCTCGCCTTTATCGCCGGCCTGATCCCGCTGGTATTTGCCACAGGTCCAGGTGCGCTGGGTAACCGCACCATCGGTGCGGCCTCCGCGGGCGGTATGCTCATCGGCACCATCGCCGGGGTGATCATGATCCCGGGCCTGTACTATGTGTTCGGCAAGCTTGCAGCGAGACGGAAGCTGATCAGGGACGAAGATGAAAATCCATTAACAGAAGAAATTGATCATAATGTTTAGACACAGCATATATAGATACATAGGTATTAGTTGCATCTGCCTTACTTATGCCGCCTGTAAAATTCCGGAGCTGACAGGCAGAACAGAGAACAGATCGGTCCCCGCGCATTACAGCGATTCGCAGGACACCGTTAACATCGCAAAAGTGAAATGGAAAGCGTATTTCAACGATCCATACCTGGTGGCGCTGATCGATACGGCTTTGCAGAATAACCAGGAACTGAATATCACTTTACAGGAGATAGAGATCACGCGGAACGAGATCAGGGCCAGGAAAGGGGAGTACCTGCCCTTTGTGGGCCTGAAGGCCGGCGCCGGCGTGGATAAAGTGGGAAGGTATACCAGTCGCGGCGCCAGTGAAGCTACGACCGACATCAAGCCCGGAAAAGAAATGCCCGAACCCTTGCCAGATTTCCTGCTGGCCGCTTACGCTACCTGGGAGCTGGACGTATGGCACAAGCTGCGGAACGCGAAGAAAGCAGCCGTCAGCAAGTATCTTTCCTCCATTGAAGGCAGGAATTTCCTGGTAACGAACCTGATCGCCGAGATCGCCAATTCTTACTATGAGCTGCTGGCGCTGGACAGGCAATTGAGCATTGTAAAGCAGACCATCGATATACAGAACGACGCGCTCGAAATCGTAAAACTGCAAAAGGAAGCCACCCGGGTAACGGAGCTGGCTGTACGTAAATTTGAAGCGGAAGTCTACAGCACCCGCAGCCTGCAGTACAGCATTCAGCAGCAGATCACCGAAACCGAGAACCGGATCAACTTCCTGACAGGCAGGTTTCCGTCTCCCGTTCAAAGGAACGATGAAGCTTTTAACCGCGCAATACCCGATGCCATTCATGCAGGCATTCCTTCGCAGTTGCTGGCTAATCGTCCCGATATCAAACAGGCCGAGCTGGACCTCGCCGCGGCAAAGCTGGATGTAAAGGTGGCGAAGAGCCGCTTTTATCCCTCCCTGGGTATTTCCGCGGCCATCGGGTACCAGGCGTTCAATCCTTCCTATCTCGTGAAGACGCCCGAATCGCTGCTGTATTCGCTGACAGGAGACCTTGTGGCACCGCTTGTCAACAGGAACGCGATCAAGGCCACTTATTACAATGCCAATGCAAAGCAGGTACAGGCTGTTTATAACTACGAACGCACTATCCTGAATGCCTACGTGGAGGTCGCCAATCAACTGGCGAAGATCAGTAACCTGAAAAAGAGTTACGATCTGAAATCGAAACAGGTGGAAGCGCTCACCCAGTCCATCGCCATTTCAAATGACCTTTTCAAATCAGCACGGGCCGATTATATGGAAGTGCTGATGACGCAGCGCGATGCACTGGAATCGAAATTTGAGCTGGTGGAAACGCAGAAGGAGCGGATGAATGCCGTGGTGAATATCTACCAGGCGTTAGGTGGGGGATGGAATTAGATCATTTTAAAAATTGCAAGTCATTAACGGCTGCCTTGGGGTGGCTGTTAATGACTTTTTACTTATCCTTATCTTCCGATGAACCTTTTTGTATATTTGTAGAACATAATAGCAAAGCAACTAGAGAATGAACGAATCGCTTATAAACGACCTGAGCAAGAACCTGGGGCGGGTGAAGGCCAATACCATGGCGGATGATGTGGAACTGAAGCTCCGGCAGTACCTGAAAAAAATGTCGCTCAAACCCGGTGACGCGCTCCCCAAGGAAACAGATCTCGCGGAGGCTCTCGGCGTCAGCAGGAACGTAGTGCGGGAAGCACTGAGCCGCCTGCGGATGCTCGGCATGATCGAAACCCGCAAACGCAAAGGAATGGTGCTGGCCAGTCCGGATATTTTACAGGCGTTCGAACGTGTGCTGGACCCGCTCATTATCGACGATACCACCCTGAGAGATATTTTTGAATTGAGGCTGGTACTGGAAATGGGGCTGGCGGACCTGCTGTATGTACGCATGACGGAAGCCGATATCGATGAGCTGGAACAGATTGCCAACAACGAGATCAACAAGGATAAGTCCTTCCTGGTAAAAAACGAGATCGCCTTTCACGGCAAGCTATATGAAATGACGGGCAACAGCACGCTCAAAAGATTCCAGATCATGCTGCTGCCGGTTTTTGCCTACGTTATTGCATTGGTGGACAAACCTGTTAGCGGCAAGATCGATCACCGGGGGCTGGTGTCCATCCTGCGGAACGGATCAAAGGAAGACTTCAAAAAAGGCATGTACGCACATCTCAAACCCCATTTTGACCGCCTGAAATAATCCTCTTTAAAACCTGAAGAACCCGTTCGCCCTGCCTGAGGCAATGCCAGCGCAGTTGATAAACAGCGCATGCTCCTGTCTTCCGGCAATTGATTCTTCCAGCGCAGTCAATGAACAACGCGCGCCCACATCCCCCGCCAATTAATTCTTCCCAAGAAAAATTAGGAAAACTTGAAAATAATCTATTCCTTTGTCTATATGTAGGACATATTGAACATTAAATAACTAACCAGCACAAACTTCAAGCTCCACAGTTATGATGAGTATAAGCATGTATTTCCTGCTTACAGGACTTCTTTTGCCAACACTCCCCGGCCCGGGAACAACGTCCCTGCCGCCTCTAATAGATCTCTCCGCCGATACCTCCCGCCAGGTGGTCGTTGCGCAGGGAACTCCTCAGCTATACAATGGCCAGCCCACCACAGCGCTTATGCCGGACGGAAAAACCATTCACTGCGTATGGACATACGGCCACGGCGGCAAATGCGGCCCGGCCAAAATAAGCGGCGACGGCGGACGTACATGGGCCAACCAACCCATACCGTCCAACTGGATCACCGCGGTGAATTGTCCCGCCATTTACCTGCTGCCAGCTCCCGATGGACAACTCAACCTGATCACATTCGCCGGCAGCGGCCCCGATAAGAACATGCAGCAAGCCATCTTTTCCGGAACATCCTGGAGCCCGATGCGCAGCAATGGCGTAGGGCCGGTGGGCATGCCGTTCTGCACCATCATACCTGTAGACGGCGGTAAGAAATTGCTGGGCATGACCAACAGGAGAAGACCCGGCGAAAAGGTGGAAAAGAAATCATGCATCCTCGCGCAAAGCATTTCAGCAGACGGCGGGCTCACCTGGGGGCCGCTACGCACCGTTCTGGATACCGCCGGCCTGAAACCCTGCGAGCCGGAAATCATCCGGTCGCCCAAAGGCGACCAGCTCCTTTGCCTGATACGCGAAAACGAAAAGAAGATATCACTGTACATGACAAGCGCGGACGAAGGCCAAACATGGTCATCCGCCCAACCTCTGCCGGAAGCATTATGGGGGGATCGCCACAAAGCAAAATATGATAAAGACGGAAGACTGGTGATCGTTTTCAGGGATACCGGTCCGCATAGCCCTACCAAAAACAGCTACGTGGCGTGGGTAGGAAAATATGAAGACATCCTCCAGGGCAATCCCGGCCAGTACCGCCTGAAACTATTACACAGCTACAAAACCTGGGATTGCGGATACAGCGGCCTCGAACTGCTGCCGGACAGAACATTTGTAGCCACCACGTACATAAAATACAGACCAGGAGAAAATAAAAATTCAATCGTCTGCACCCGCTTCTCACTAACGGAAACGGATCAACTGATGGCTGACAGACCACAACAGTAAAACTTTCTACGATATGAAAAAGAGATTTTTTTCCACGTTACTGATGCTCTGCATGGCATACATGCTCCCGGCGGAGGCCCAGGAGAAAAAAAGGGTAGTAACGGGCACCATCACGGCTTTACAAAACGGCGAAAAACTGCCGGGAGCAAGCGTACTCGAAAAGGGAACGGGTAACGCCACCAAAACGGACACTCTCGGAAAATACAGGATCAGCGTAACAGACCCGAATGGCACGCTCGTGATCTCCTATGTAGGTTTTAAAACACAGGAAGTAAAGATCAACGGGCAATCTTCGATCGACATAGTGATGGAAGCCGAATCTTCCGCCATGCAGGAAGTAGTGGTAGTGGGATATGGTACGCAACAGCGGAAAGATATCACCGGCTCCATTTCGTCCATCTCCTCAGCGGCTATTAAAAACCAGCCTGCCGTGAGTGTGGACCAGCTGATACAGGGCCGTGCGGCGGGTGTGGACGTTTCGCAGTCCTCCGGCGCTCCGGGCGGCCGGCTGAACATCCGGATCAGGGGCGCCAGTTCCCTCAACGCCGGCAATGAACCGCTTTTTGTAATTGACGACGTGCCGGTTTACAATAACAGCAAAGATCCTTCCGGCACTTCTTATGGCACCTTTACGCCTACCAACGCCCTGGCTTCACTGAACCCAAACGACATTGAATCCATCCAGGTGCTGAAAGACGCTTCCGCCACCGCTATCTACGGATCGAGAGGATCGAACGGCGTGATCATCATCACCACCAAACGCGGTTCCGGCAACAAGATGTCCGTAGACTACAACGGCTACTACGGTGTGCAGACCATCGCCAACAAGCTGGACCTGATGAACGGACAACAGCATGCGGAATACCTGAACGACTGGGCCGCATCGCGCAATCTGCCGGCGCCTTTCCCTGATCCGGCCGCCATCGGAAAGGGAACGGACTGGCAGGATGAACTGTTCCGCCCCGCCGCCATCCAGAATCACCAGGTTTCCCTATCCAGCGGAAAAGGCAACCTGAAATATTTCATCTCCGGAAACTATTTCAACCAGGACGGGATCGTGATCAATTCAAATATGAAAAGATATTCCTTCCGCGTGAACGGTGATGCCAAACTCAGTGAAAAGGTCAAGTTCACGCAGTCGTTATCCTTCAGCAGAACGGTCAACAAATCAGTCCCCACCAGCGGCGCCGGCAGCGGCAACGTGAGGTCCGTCGGCGAGAAAATATACGCTACTTCTCCCACCGTTCCCGTGTTTAACGAAGACGGCAGCTATGTGGATTACTGGTACAATGCGGCAAAAGCCGAAAGTCCCGTTGCTTCCTTGCTGACGATCAAAAACAAGCTGGCGGGAGATAACCTTTTGGGAAATATGGCGCTGGAATACAAGCCGATAGAAAACCTCACCTTCCGCTCACTGATCGGCATCAACCTGATGAGCCGCAACAACCAGGAATATTATCCCCGCGCTACCACCTACATTGGCGGGTTGCTCGGCGGCCTGGGCATGATCGGTGAAAGAAAGGTGACGAATATACTCAATGAAAATACGGTCAGGTATACAAAGACTTTCCGTGAAAAACACAACCTGGAACTGCTCGGCGGTTTTACGTGGCAGAAGGAGCAGGACTTCAGCACCACCACCGAGCCTTCCGGCTTTGCGGACGACCGGCTGGGCGTAAACTCCATCGGCAGCGCCACCGGCTCCACCATTATCGGTTCTTCGTTGAATGAATGGGCGATGGCCTCTTTTATCGGCAGGATCAATTATCAGTACGATAATAAATATCTGCTGACGGCCTCGTTCCGCGCGGATGGTTCTTCAAAATTCGGCGCCGCCAACAAGTGGGGATATTTCCCTTCCATGGCGCTGGGATACCGTTTGTCCGAAGAACCTTTTATGGAAGATGTGAAGTTTGTTTCCGATCTGAAGATAAGGGGCAGTTACGGGCTCACCGGCAACCAGGAGATCGGCAGTTATCAATCGCTCGCTACGGTCACCACCTCCAATTTTTACGTTTTCGATAACAAGCTGTATCCCGCCGCGCGACATACACGGCTAGCCAACGGTGAACTGAAATGGGAGAAGACCGCGCAATGGGACATCGGGATAGACCTCGCACTGTTTGACAGCCGGCTGCGCCTGACCGCGGACTATTACAAAAAAGACACCCGCGACCTTCTCTTCACCGTAGACCTCCCGGCATACTCCGGGTACAGCAGCGCTTTGTACAACACCGGCGGATTGCAGAACAAAGGCTTCGAAGTAAACCTCGGCGGGGACATCTTCACCGGCGGTTTCACCTGGACGGCCGACGTGAATTTCGCCCGCAACAAACCGCAGGTCACCTCCCTTGGCCGCGCCACCTCCACTACCTTGTTCGTCGGTTATCCTCCGGGCAACTACCTCGGTTATGTATACGACGGCGTATTCCACAACCAGGCGGAAATCGACGCACAGTCCGCGCAGACGAATGTTAAGCCGGGTGATGCAAAATACAGGGATGTAAATAAAGATGGATTGTTGAATGCCGATGACCGGATCGTGATGGGTAATTCATTGCCGGAATTTATTTACGGCTTCAACAGCGTATTCGGATACAAGAATTTTTCCCTGACGGTATTCCTGCAAGGCGCCGCGGGAGCGGACCGCGTGGAGAACACGGGGCTCACCGATCCATCAGACAGCGGGAACAAATCCGTGAACCTCCTCAACAGGTGGTCCCCCTCCAATCCCAACAGCAACATCCCCCGCGCGGGCTACAGCAACATCCTCACATCCACCTACCAGCTGATGAACGCTTCCTATCTGAAAATACGCAACGTGCAGCTCAGCTATACTTTTTCATCCTCACTGGTGCCCGGTTTCGGCGGATCAAGCGTATACCTCTCCGGGCAGAACCTGTGGACAAAAACAGATTACGTAGGGTACGATCCCGATGGCGGAGGCGACTATCCCACCGCCACTACGCTCATGTTCGGTATCAACCTGAAGTTTTAACAAAAAAATGGATCGGATCATGAAACATATATTCCTTTTTGTGCTGGCCGGCGTAATGTTCACTTCCTGCAAGAAGTTCCTTGCGGAGGAACCCAACAGCTTCCTGGCGCCGGAGAATTACTATAAGACCGCGGAAGATGCATTCATTGCGCTGACAGGCGCTTACGACGCACTCGGCAGCGGCAGCGAAACCTTCATTGCCAGAAGATTGCAGTACCTCACCTGGTATGCATCTGACGAAGCGCTGGCGCCCACGCTCGCCGCGCAGAAACCGCTGGATGAATTCAGTTATGTGGCGGACAACGGCGATGTGTCCCGCGTATGGAACAATATGTACGCCGCCATCAATGCGTCCAACATCGTCATCAACCGCGTAGCCGGCATCCAGATGAACGATTCGCTGAAAACGCAATACCTTGCGGAAGCGCACTTTTTACGCGCGCTGTGTTATTTTTATGGCGTCAGGCTGTGGGGCGATCTGCCGCTGGTGATCATTGAAGTGAAAGCGCTCAGCGAAGTGGACATCGCAAGATCGCCTGTCGGTGATATATACGGCCAGATCATCACGGACCTGGAATATGCCGGGCAGCATCTCGCGCCCACCAATCAGAACGGCAGGGCCAGGAAAGGCGCCGCCAAGGCGTTACTGGCGAAAGTATATTTAACAAGAGCTTCCTCCGTGGCGGCGCAGGCCGGCGACTATCAGCAATGCGCGGACCTTTGTACCGAAGTGATCGCCATGCCGCAGCATGAACTGCTGGCGGACTACGAAAAAGCAATTGGCGCGGAAGATGAATTCAACCGGGAATCGCTGTTCGAATGGCAGGGCGACCGTACGCTGATCTCCTCTGGCGAGCATAGCATCTTCGGCGCGTTCTCGCTACCGAGAGGAATGTTTGTGATTCCGGGACAGACTGCCTCCGACGGCGGGTCTATCGCTTGCGAAATTCCTTATTTCAATAAATATCCCGATGACGATTACCGGAAAGAATGTACCTTCTACACTTCGGGGCCTGACAAGGACGGCAACACCGTCACCTGGCAGCAGCTGTCGGTGCCGTATCCCAGTCCCGCTAAAAAGTACATCGACAAAACCGCCACTACCCGCGATGCCGGCGCATTCTCCGGCAACTTTGTAGTGTTGCGGCTGGCGGACGTATACCTGATGAAAGCAGAAGCGCTGAATGAAATTTCCGGTCCCACCACGGAAGCGTATGACATGATCAATGCGATCAGGGAAAGAGCGAGGAACAGGGACGGCGTGAATCCTTCCGCTACACCGGCGGACCTGGAGGGCCTGACGAAAGAAACTTTCCGCGACGCGGTGCTGGAAGAAAGAGTGCTGGAACTTGGATTTGAAGGCCATCGCTGGTTCGATCTCGTGAGAACAAAACGGCTCGTGCAAACCATCAAGGCCATACATCCTGAATATCCTGTTGAGGACAAGCACCTGCTTTTCCCGGTACCGGCCAATGAAATCCTGCTCAATCCCAAGATCAAACAGAACCCGGAATGGAAATAAAAAAGATCGTCACAACACTGCTGCTGGCAACCTGCGCTTTGCTGGCGGAGGCGCAGAATAGTCGGCATAGGACCGTTCTGTGGAAAGCAAACGAGAACGGCATTCACGCGCATTTTGTGTACGGCCTCACGGTTACCGCGAAAGGGACCATACTGGCCTTTGCCGAAGCGCGGATAACGGAAAGCAAAGACGACGGCGCGCATCACATCGTACTGAAACGAAGTACGGACCGCGGCAATACATTTTCGGAATCGAGAATATTGCTGGAAAGCAAAAACGGGCAGTCATGGACAAACCCCACGATCGTGCAGGACAAAAAGACGAAAGAGCTGTTCCTTTTTTACGCGCTGAACCATCAGAATGTCAGTACACAGGTGTTTTACATCAGCAGTAAAGATGATGGCCTTTCCTGGTCGGAAGCCACGGAAATCACTTCATTGTTCGCCGGTAATCAGCACGAATGGACGTTTCACCTGCCCGGTCCGGGGCATGGCATTCAGCTGAAAAATAAACGTTTACTCGTTCCCGTTTGGCACCGGAAGTCCATTTCGTTTGCTGCCAAAGAGCGGAAGTACGGCGTCAATTGCATTTACAGTGACGATCATGGCAAAACATGGCAGGTGGGGGGAGATACGCCTGCAGGGGAGCTTAATGAATCGCAGATCGTGGAGCAGCGCAATGGCGATGTGATGTTGATCGGACGCACGTATACCGGCCACGAAGGTGCTTACCAGGCAAAAGTGGTCAGCCGGGATAAAGGTCTCAGCTGGTCTTCCGGCATGGAATACGTCAAAGGGCTTACCGGCGCTGTCTGCGATATCGGCCTGGTACGCTACGCCATGAAACCGAACGTCATACTGGTATCCCAACCCGCTGATCTTAAAAAGCGGCGCGACCTCACCATCCGGCTCAGCCGGGACGAAGGCAGTACCTGGCCCGTGAAAAAATTATTGCAGGAAGGCGGCTCCACCTATTCTGACCTGGCCGTGCTGCCGGACAAAAATATTATTTGCCTCTATGGTCACGGTGGAAGCAAACACATGCCCGACACGGTTTCGCTGGCGCGCTTCCCTTTGAAATGGCTGTTGGAAAAATAAAGAATGATGATGAAAGGAATATGGTTACTATGCATTGGTCTTTTTTTCGTTGTGCCCTTACAGGCGCAATGGCTGTTGTGGAATGAAACAAAGGAGCTGCCTGTAAAAGAGGGTTTATCACATGTCATCGCGGGTACCAGCAACGGCGCGCTGATCGTTGCCGGCGGCAGCAATTTTTCCGGGCCGATACAGGAAGGCGGGCAAAAAAATATTCATGACAGGATCTATATAACGACCGACGCCAATACGATGCAATGGAGGGAGGCAGGCCGCTTGCCGCTTCCTTTGGCGAATGCGGCGGTGGTGGATCTTGACGGGGGGCTGCTGGTGATGGGTGGTCTGAGTGATGAGGGAATATCTGACCGGGTGTTTTTACTCCGCTTTGATCCCCTCTCCGGCAAGGTGACGATCGACAGCACATTTCCGAAATTGCCTGTTCCGCTGTCTTCTTCAGCCGCTGCAAGATTGGGCAATCATGTTTATATCGCGGGCGGGCAGGACGCTGGTAATCAACCGCAGCAAGCCTTCTGGCGGCTGGACCTTGTTGCCCGGCAATGGCAAACGTTGCCTGCGTGGCCCGGAACTGCAAGGTTTGGCGCTGCAATGGTGGCGCAGAGTAACGGGGAATACGATTGCCTTTACCTGTTCGGTGGAAAAGGGAAAGATGGATATCTGAAAGATGCTTATGAGTTTGATGGAAGACGCAATAAATGGAAAACGCTGGAACCTTTGCCGAGACCAGCATTGTTCAGCGCCGCCACAGTACTGGGCCAGACGCATGTTGTTTTGTTCAGCGGATCGGACGGGCATGATGCCGGCAAAGCCATCGAACTGAAAGATAACTATCACATGCCCGCAAATGTGCTGGCTTACCACACCATCACCAACACCTGGATACAACTGAACGACATGCCTTCCGGCGTAGCCGGCGCCACCGCGGTACGCTGGCACAACAAGCTGCTGCTGGCAGGCGGAGAGCTGCGCCCCGGCGTACGCACCAGCCGGATACAGGTAGCAACACTGCAGGCAGCGGGGGAGAAAAGCCGGTTCGGCTGGATCGACTACGGCACGCTGATACTTTACCTCGCGGGGCTCGCGCTGATCAGTTATTATTTTTCAAGAAAGAAAAAGGCGGCGGACGATTACCTGCTTGGAAGCAAGAACATTCCGTACTGGGCGGCGGGCATCAGCATCATGGCCACGCAGGTGAGCGCCATCGGGTTCATGAGCATACCCGCCAAGGCGTATGCGGTGAACTGGGCCTATTTCGCGGGCGTATTTACCTGGTTCATCGCCGTGCCGATCGTCACCCGCGCGTACATCCCCTTTATCCGGAAGATCAATGTAGCCAGCGCTTACCATTATCTCGAAGAGCGTTTCAGCGCCGGTGCAAGGCTTTTCGCCGCTTCCGTATTCGTATTCTATCAACTGGCCCGCATGGGGCTGGTGCTCTACCTTCCGTCATTAGCGCTGGCGGCTGTAACGCCGCTGGATACCATTACCTGCATCCTGATCATGGGCGTGCTGAGCACGGTGTATACCGTTGTCGGCGGCATAGAAGCCGTCATCTGGATCGAAGTAGCGCAGGCCATCCTGCTGTTCGGAGGAGCCGTGATCTGCATCATCCTGGCCATCGCCGGGCTGAATGGCGGAGTGGCGGATTTCTTTACGCAGGGGATCGCCGATCAGAAATTCAGCCTGGGGCAGTCGGACTGGAGCTTTACCTCTTCTTCGCTGATGGTGATCCTGATCGGGAATATCTTCATCCGCCTCGGCAACCTCACCAGCGATCAGGCCGTGGTACAGCGGTATATGACCACCAGCAGCCTGAAGCAGGCGCAGCGGAGCGTGTGGGCGGACGTAGCGGTGTCTGTGCCCTGGGCGTTCGTGATCTACGGTTTGGGTACAGCGCTGTATATTTTTTACAAACAGCATCCTGAACAGCTCAATCCGGCGATCGCCGCGGACGGCATCCTCCCGATGTTCATTGCGCAGGAAGCGCCTGTAGGGCTGAGCGGACTGATCATCGCCGCAATCTTCGCGGCTTCCATGTCCACGCTCGAAGGCTCTATTCACAGCGTAGCCACCATTTTTACAACGGATTTTTACGGCCGGTATAAAAAGAACATCACGCAGCGGCAAACTGCCCGCGTTGCCAGGATCGCCACGGTGATATTGGGCGTATTTGCAACCGGCCTTTCCCTGGCGCTGGTTTTTATGGATGTCAATTCCATCCTGGACGTATTCCAGGAGATCACCGGCCTGTTCATCGGCGCTTCCGCCGCATTGTTCCTGCTCGGCATTTTCACCCGCAGGGCTAACGCCACCGGGGCATTGATCGGCGCTGTCAGCAGCGGCATCATCCTGTATGCCGTGAAAACCCTGACCCCGCTCAGCTTCTGGCTGTACAGCGCCATCGGATTTTTAAGCTGCTATATCATCGGTTACCTCGCGAGCTGCCTGCTGCCCGGCAAGAAGGAATTGCAGGGCCTGACCTGGTATACTATCAACGATAAATTAAAAGAAAAATAAAACATGAAACACGTGATCGCGCTGGATGCTGGTCTGAACAAATATCAGCCGCTGAAAAAAATAATATGTTACGATGATTTCGACAAAGGATTCAACGGCTGGATGGACCTCCATCCCAATTACGTTGGCAAGGATTTCAACACGCTGCGGCACAGCCATGTGGACAAAACGCAGTGGGGGCCGCTGACATTGAGCAGCGCCAGCTTCCGGCTCACCGGCACGCACGGCTCGATGGACGGTACCTATTCATTGAAGCTGTCCACCCGCCAGACAGCGAATCCCTACACCGAAGCCCCCGCGCCGGGAAGCCTCGCCCATGGCATCAAACGCCTCACCACCCATCTTCCCAAAGGGCTGCGGCAATATGAAATGTGGTATGCCTACACGCCCGAACAGGACCGGCAGGGACTGAGCGAACAGGCCATGCGCGCCTTCGGCATCTTCTTCGATATCCAGGACGACGAGCACCGCTACTTCATCGGCGCCCGCTACGTGAATGCCGTGAACGGAGAAATGGTGCGCCGCTGGCAGATATTCAGGGCGAAAGAAGGAATAACGGACGTGGAATGGGCCTACGGCGTGGAGAACGACTGGTGCAAAATGGGCATCGACGCCATGTGGTACGGCAAACGTTACCCGGACGGCTCTACAGACGGCTTCGAATGGGTGCCCGATGGCTACCAGGACCTCTGCTATAATGAAAGCGACGACAAGATCAACTGGAGCTACCTGCGCCTGCTGATAGACACGGAAAAAAGAGAGTACGTGGAGCTGCAGTCCGGCGACAGGGTATTTGACCTGCGGGGAATAAAGCCCACGCTCACCGCGCCATACGCCAGGGTAAAAGGGCTGTTTAACCCCAGCATGTGGGTGGAGAACGATACGGACAGAAGGGTATTCTTTTACGCGGACTCGGTAGTGATCTCCGCCGAATAATTATTTATCAGAAAAAACGATATGAGACACTTTCATGCTTCTGCCGTAGAGCGCAGAAAATATTTTACAGGAACGATCAGTTCCCACCCCATGGAGGCAGGCTGGGCGGGCGAAGCCATTTTCTTTCTGATCATTGAAGAATTAAAGGGGAATGATGCCCGTCTGAACGCATGGGTAGAAATTTCACCGGACGGCATCAACTGGATCAGGGAGGGATCGGTGTTTCCGCTGATAGACAAGCCCGGCCACTATTTCTGCAAAGCCGTCCATTTTGGCAACTGGCTGCGGGTGAATGGCGAGATACTGGGAGAGGATGCGGCGGTAAAAGCCTCTGTTCACTTACATCTGAAATCATAACGAACGAATGCAACGTGCCGGAACAAAGGCATGGGCATGTCCGTGCCAAACAGCACCATCATGAAACGAATCAATAGACAGATTTACCTGCTTACCCTGCTGATACCATTATGCGGTTTTTGCGTAGCGGGAACGCCAGGTGATACTGCTACAGAGCAACGGAACAAAGGAAAATGGACCGCACTGTTCGACGGCACGTCCACGGACCACTGGCGCGGATATAAAAAAGATCATCTCCCCGCGGAATGGAAGATCGAAGACGGAACGTTCACGCTTACCAAAAAAGGCGGTGGGTATATCGTAACGAAAGAACAGTTTGAAAGTTTCGATCTGCGGCTGGACTGGAAGATATCCGAAGCTGGCAACAGCGGCCTTTTGTTCCATGTGTCCGAAGACCCTCAATTTAAATATGTTTACCAGACCGGTCCCGAAGTGCAGATACTCGACGATGAGCGTCATCCCGACGCTAAGAAGGGAAAGGAAGGCACCCACAAGGCCGGCGCGAACTACGACCTGATGCCCCCGATGGCCGCGTCCGTAAAACCCGCCGGTGAATGGAACCACGTGCGCCTGAAAGTAAAGAAGGGTCATGTGCAGTGCTGGCTGAACGGGAAGAAAGTGCAGGATTACCGGCTGGGCAGTCCTGAATGGCAGCAGCTGGTAGCAAAAAGCAAGTTCGCCGCGATGCCGCAGTATGGAAAGTTCGCATCGGGGCATATTGCTTTGCAGGACCACGGGGACAGGGTGTGGTTCAGGAATATCAGGATACGGCGGTTGCCCTGACAGACCGGCCGATCCGGTCGCAAAATATTGAACGGCTTTTGCAGCGTAGTATCTGCAAAGATGGCCTATGATCTCTCCCGGCAGATGTCCATTTGCGGGAGTACAGCCTTGCCGGCTTCCAGAGCGGCAAGGCTTTTTAAGGTACTTGTACGGAAATACCTTAAATTTGTAGGGTGAATAAGGCAATAAACATATCGTCAATTTTTCCAAAGCATTTGTTTTGGGATGTTAGACTGGAGCAATTGGATGCTGACAGGGATCAGCGTCTGATTATCCCGCGTGCCTTGTATATGACTGATGAAAAGTCCTTTAACGATGATATCGCAAAATTGGAAACAATTTACAGCAGCGATGAAATCGTAAGAAATCTCAAATCCACAAAGGAGAGGATCAGTAATCGTGTCTGCGAGATGGTAGCCCATCGTTATCACATACCTGTCTTTCACAGATATTCCCCTAGGTAAGAATGTCAGTAAATCACTATGACAAGGCAGTTCCGGTTGAACTCCTGGAGGTAATTGCCGAAATTCAGGCTTTACCGTCTTTTGCTTACTTTGCCCTGGCAGGAGGCACCAATCTGGCTTTACGGTACAATCACAGAAGATCTATAGATATAGACCTTTTTTCAAATTTAATCACCGGAATCTCCGGGCTGGAAGCCATGAAACGGGATTTGGAAGCCTGGTTTGGCAAAGCGCGTCAAAGATATTGCTCTCCTGAAGTTGATGAGCGCCAGCAATCGAAAGGCTAAGAAAGACATATACGATCTGGATCTATTGAGTAACGAAATAAGCCTGGAGGACCTCCTGGCGTTATTGCAGATTAAATTAGAGAATTATAGTGCTGATAAATACAAATGCCTGTTCGATTTAGATGGCAGGCAGAATCCGGCTGAAGATCTAAACCTGCTTTTAGAATTTGATGATAACAGATATTCGGAAATTCCTAATCGGCCAAATCACTCCAACGACAATATCGATATAATGCCCCATAGTAAAAGTTGGACATCCGCCCGGATCAACTGGAAAATGAAAGTAAAGGAATTGATGCACAAAAGAGGCATTGTTCCCCCTCCCACCAAGCCAATAAATTAATTTACGATGAAACAGGCCATCCTGGCCTTCATGCGGTTATCGCTGATGTATAGCTAAACCAGCACGATTCAAGTGCAACCGGTTATGCCACCTCCATATGGGATCGGTATCGGAACACAGAAGGATCACTAAGGGCAACGTGGACTTGATGCGGAGATGATCTGCCTTTGATCTGAAGTTGAAAAATCCGGGGGATGAGGGCAGGAGGGAATGTTGAGGCAAGAGAAGGTCTTCTGCAGGGATGCCTGCGGAAACGGGATGGAAATATGAAGAAGGGAGGGTATGACGTTCAATGGATGCTTGTTTACCAAAATCAGCTTTCAGGGGGGATGAGCTATTCCCTTTGAATGAGTTGTGGCGTGGGGTTTAGCAATGACTGCAGCCGTTGCTGTAACGCTTCCTGCTGCGGGTGTTCCGGCTTGTGAAATATCTCCGCTGTTTTGGGCTCCTTCACCGCAATAATGTCCGCAGCCAGGTATTTCCTGTTGCCGGAAGCATCTGCTCCGTACATCCCTCTTACCTGCAGGGCCACGATCAATGTTCCCTTACCCGGTATGTCCACATCCAGCGCCGCGCCCGCGAACGCTTCCCGGGGATCGAGTTTGATCACGGCGGTTTCCGTACTTACTACCCGGCGTTCCGCGAAATTGATGCGGATAGCGATCACTTTTACCTCCAGGGCAGTGATGCCCTTGAGCTGTGGCAGCGTTTGCGCGGGAATGTGCAGGATGCCGTCCTGTGACAGTGTTGGCGCTGCATGGAAGAACCGGTCCACTCCCGTATGCTGGTTAAAGCGGAAGCCTGCCAGTGGGGCGTTGTTGTTCCTGCCGGCCTTGATCAGCAGCTTGTTGAGCCGGTTGATATGCGTACCGTCGCAGCGGACATCCAGGTCATTTGCAAATGCGCTGCGGATGAGGCGCCCTTTCCTGCTGGCGAAGCCGAAGTGCAGGGCGGCGCGTTTGGTGGCGGTGGTCTGCCGGACGGTGGCCGGCATGCTGCGGAAGTAATGTTTGCCGTCCCGGTAATAGCCGATCATATTAGCGGCTTTCCCGGTGAAGGTGAAAAGTGAAGTTTGCCTTGCCATAAAACCTGATTTTGGTTACTGTGTAAAAGTGTTTTGGCTGATCATATAAAGATAACATTATTATAACCAGGTTTAGATATTTCATCAACTGATTAATATTCAGTGTGTTATCAAATTGACGCGCCGCCCTCCCGCTACAATCTTTTCATTTTTCGCTACAAATGTGACAGCCCCAACATGCCCTCCCGCGGTATTTTACACCCGGTTATTATTTGAATTCCACATCTCAATTCAGTTATGAAAAATTTTACCACCGCGGGGCTTCTCGCCCTTACCGCTTTATTTTTCGCCTGCGGCAAAGGCGATCCCGACAGTAAAAGCCCTCCACCCGGGAACACCGGCGGCGGCATCCTGGTATCCGATTCCATCCCCGCCATCGGTGTTAATTATAATGAAAGCCTCCACGAGATCAGCTTCGGGGAACTGAGCAGGAGCAAGACCAAATGGGTGAGAGGCTTCCTGGACGTATTTCATCATTATGATAACAATAACCTGGCTACCAGCCCCCGCATCCTCCAATACCAGCAATTGCAGGCGCAGGGCTATAAGACCATCCTCAATCTCAAATTCAATTTCAAAACAAGGCCCTACCCGGCCGTGAACAGCACGCAGTGGAACGCCTATATCACCTATATCGACAGGATACTGGACGCTGTTATTAATTATACAGACGTTATCGTAGTCGGCAATGAGCCGTTCATTGAGTCGGAAGCCGGTGCTTACGACGAGCCGCTGAATGCATTTTACAAGGCCGCGTCCATCCGGGTGAACGATTACATGCGAGGGCGGAATATCAGCAAGCCGATCTTCCTCGGCGCGATAGACAACCTGTACCAGGCCAACCGCCAGAACGAAGCGGGCATCAGCAAATTCCTCGCCTACTGCAAGGCCACGCCCTGGATTGCGGGCATCGACCTGCACATTCACCATTCCGGTAACGGGGAGATCACCACCGCCCTCAATTATGTAGATAATAAAATAAGAACAGACCAGAAGATCATCATCACCGAATATTCCCTGATGAAATGGTGGCGCGCCAATCTCACCCAGCCCCTTTCCGCCGCATTTTTCAATGCCGCCAACGCCAGCGCTTCCGACCAGATCTTTCCGCCGCCGGCCGGCATTACGCAAAACTGGCAGTATATCGACTATGCGCTGAAGAACCCGCGGCCGGTACAGGAATGGAATGCATTCCACCAGCACACCACCTGGCTGGAGAACAGGAAAGACTATCTCTGCAATTCATTCAAATTGTTCAAGGCTAACCCGAAATTCTGGATCGCCACCTATGCCATGCGGCAAAGCTATCCGCTGGATAAAGATTTTACAGCCACTACAGACCCCTGGGTGCTCAATTCCCTGTTCGCAGGCAGAGCGGTGGAACTCCTTCCCAACGGCGAAGCCCAGGGCCGCTACGCCTATTTCGACCAATTTTCTAACATTAACGCAGGCACCTTAACCTGCAATTAACGCTTTCAAACCACTGCCATATGAACAAAAAAATAACGCTGATCCTGCAACTGCTGTTGTTTTGCGCCGTCCACGCGAGCGCGCAGAACCGTACCGTTAGCGGGAAAGTGACTTCTTCCGAAAGCGGGGCGCCGCTCGCGAAGGTGACCGTGCTGGTAAAAGGCACCAATTCCACCTCCACCACCAATGCAAACGGGCAATATTCCATCGCCGTATCCGGCAGCAGCCCCGTGCTGATATTTTATTTTGATGATTATGCCACCAAAGAGATCCCGGTAGGGGCCGGCAATACGATAGACGTAAAGCTGGAAGCGAAGATCGAGAACCTCGGCGAAGTAGTGGTCGTGGGATATGGAACGGTAAAAAAATCCGACGTTACCGGCTCGGTGGTGTCGCTCAAGGCGAAAGACCTCACTCCCGGCGCCAATGTGAACGTGGAGCAGACCTTGTTAGGCCGCGCCTCCGGCGTACAGGTGTACCAGAAAAGCGGCGAGCCCGGCAGCGCCATGAGCGTGAAGATCCGCGGCGCCAGCTCCATCACCGCCGGCAACGATCCGCTTTACGTGATAGACGGCATGCCGGTGAATAACCTTTCTCCCGTTACCGGCAGCGGCGCCGGCTTTGTAGCCACGCCCAATCCGCGTAACCCGCTGAACAGCCTCAATCCATCCGACATCGAATCCATCGAAATATTAAAAGACGCCTCCGCCACCGCCATCTATGGCTCCCGCGGCTCCAACGGCGTAGTGATCATCACCACCAAAAAAGGCGCCAGCGGAAGGCTTAGCATCGGCTACAACGCATACTACGGCGTGCAGAAAGTGTCCAACTCGCTGGAAATGCTCACCGGCCAGCAATATAAAGATGTGCTGAACGCCATTATCGACGACGGCGGCGGCGTGCCCTCGGAAAGAGTGGTGAACGATCCGGTGAATGTAGACTGGCAGCAGCAGTTGTATCAGAACGCAAGCGTGCAGAGCCATGACCTTTCTTTTTCCGGTGGAAAGGATAACACGAAGTTCTACGCCTCACTGGGCTATTTCAACCAGGAAGGCGTTGTGAAAAATTCCGGCGTAAAACGCTACACCGCCCGGATGAACCTGGAAAACAGCGTGGCGAAGAAATATGCGTTCGGCTTCAACCTGAATACATCTTATATAAAAGACAACTATAATTCCATCGGCCTTGGTGTGAACGAAAACGGCAGCGCCCTGTATTCCGCGATCAACTACGATCCCTCGTTTCCGATATACAATGCGGACGGCTCCTACAACCGTTCGCCGTTCATGACCACCATCGATCACCCGCTGATCCTGATCAATGGGCAATACGCCAACAGCGATGGTTTCCGGACTTTCGGCACCATCTACGGCGAATACTTTTTCAATCCGGATATCTCCCTGAAAGTAAAAGGCGCCGGCGACGTGAACATCACGCAACGCAATACCTGGTTGGACCCTTCCACCATCCTGGGCCTGCCCACCGGCGGCATCGCCTCCATCAATACCGGTAATGTCAATTATTATATGGGCGAGGCCACGCTGAACTACAACAAGCAGTTCGGCAAGGATCATTCCGTGAACGCGGTAGTGGGCAGCACGTACGAACATTTCGCCTCCAATTCCTTCGGCGGCAACGGCCGCGGCTATGCATTGCCGGACCTCAAGTACGATGCCATCGGTTCCGGCAACAGCGAGTTGAACCAGATCGGCAGCGGCAGGGCCTCTACCAAGATCGTGTCTTTCCTCGGACGGGTGAACTACGCATTCAAAGACCGTTATCTGCTGACGGCCAGTGTGCGGGCGGACGGATCATCGCGCTTCGGTCCCAATAACCGCTTCGGCTATTTCCCTTCCGGCGCCATTGCCTGGAAGATGCATGAAGAATCTTTCCTGAAAGGCGTGCAGTTCATCGATGAACTGAAGATGCGGCTCAGCTACGGCATCATCGGCAGCCAGTCCATCGCCAACTATCTTTACATCACCACTTTCTCCGGCGGCGGAAATGCCATTTTCGGCGGCGACCGCTACACTTCCCTGGCGCCATCCCGCGTGGCGAACCCGGACCTGAAATGGGAGGAAGCAAAACAGGCGGACATCGGGCTGGACTTCTCCCTGTTCAACAGGCGGCTGACCGGTTCCATCGAATATTATGACCGCCGCACTTCCGATCTCCTGCTGGATCTGCCACAACCGCTGAGCACCGGCTTCGGCGTAAAAACGCAGAACATCGGGAAGATGAAAAATACCGGCATCGACCTCCATCTCGCCGGCGACATCTTCCGCAGCAGCAACGGCTTCAACTGGAACATGGGCGTTGTTTTCTCCACCGTTAAAAATGAAGTGCTCAGCCTCGGGCCTTTATCGCAGATACTCACCGGCGGCGCGGGCTTCATCGCCAATGCCAGCATCATCACCCCGGGCCAGT
Organism: Chitinophaga cymbidii; assembly: GCF_007992715.1. Classification (GTDB taxonomy): domain Bacteria; phylum Bacteroidota; class Bacteroidia; order Chitinophagales; family Chitinophagaceae; genus Chitinophaga; species Chitinophaga cymbidii. The sequence goes on along the minus strand of NZ_BKAU01000001.1, from coordinate 661,369 downwards.
CCCTCGGCTCTTACTACGGATATGAAGTGCTCGGCGTATGGCAGACGGATGATGATTTCTCCACCGCGCCCACCGGCGTAAAACCCGGTGACCTGAAGTTCAGGGATTTGGACAAGAACAACCAGATCAATGCGGACGACCGCGTGATCCTCGGCAAATCGATGCCGGACTTTACCTACGGCATCACCAACACCTTCGAATTTAAAAGGCTTTCACTGTCTGTATTCATCGAAGGCGCACAGGGCGGCAGCGTACTGAACAACGCGGCGATAGACAGCTATTTCCCTGTCAGCTTCAGAAGGAACAAGCTCGCAGAGCCTTACCTGAACCGCTGGACGCCGGATAACCCCACCAACAAATATCCTTCGTTCGTCAATCCCACTTCACAGGGTCAGCAAACGATCAATTCAAGAACGGTGGAAGATGCGTCTTACCTGCGCATGCAGTCCGTCCGCCTCAGTTACGATTTCCGGCTCAACAACAAGCTGATAAAGGGATTGCAGGCTTACGTAACAGGGCAGAACCTGTTCACCATCACGGACTATTCAGGGATCGATCCCGCGGTGAACGCGATAGGGAACGATATCCTGAAGATCGACTACAGCTCTTATCCCATGACCCGTAGCTTCTTATTGGGTGTAAACGTTCAATTCTAAAAACTGCCACATGAAAAAGATCATCATACTGTCTTCTTTTATTATAGCCCTGCTGCCACAGGCAGGCTGCGAAAAGATGCTGGACGTAACGCCGCCGGGAGAATTTGCGCCGGGAAATGTGCTGACGACGGAAAAGGGCATTCGGTCCGTTTTATTTTCGTCCTATTCGTTCATCCAGAATCCCACGCCCTCGCGCTACCTGATCAACAATTCCGAAGTAACAACAGATATCGGCTTTAACAGCGGCGGCGCGGAAAACCTCACGCTGACGCAGCTGATCAATTTCACCTGGGACGCTTCGCTGTTGACTTTCCAGGTGGATGTATGGGCGCCTACCTACCGCGCCATCCGGGATGCCAACATTGTACTGGAGAACATCGAAAATGTAAATACCTCCGATGCCAATAGAAAAATGTATGCGGCGGAAGCAAGGTTCATCCGCGCGTTCGGATACGAGCTGCTGTACAAGTGGTTCGGCCCCGTGCCCCTGCGCACCGTGAGCACATCGGAACCGCTGCTGGCAAAGGCCAGCGATGCGGAAATGCGGGCATTTATCGAAGAGGAACTGACCGCCGCCATTCCCGACCTTCCCGATCCGGGGCAGGAAGAAGCCTTTGCAAGAGCCAACAAAGGCATGGCCTGGAGCGTGCTGGCAAAACATTATCTCAACACCCGGCAATGGCAGAAGGCTGCGGACGCCTGCCAGGAAGTGATAGACTTCAACTATTACGATCTGTTTGAAGAATATCAGAACATGTTCAGGGTAGAGAACGAAGGGAACAAGGAAATGATCATGGTGCAGCCCTGCAGGAATGAAGCGGGCTTCGGGAACTGGTATACCGCGGGCGCGCTGCCGCCGAATTTCAAAACATCTTCGCAGATACCGGAATTCGTATGGACGAACGCCATGGCCAACTTCGCCACCCAGTACCGCATGCGCACGGGATTTACCAATACTTTCGATGTAGCCAAAGACGAGCGCGCCATCCTGCTGCTGCGCAGCTACACCAATAACAACGGTGTGAACGTGAATCTCCTGGCTACAGCCGATAATGTGAGAAGCCTGAAGTACTGGGACAATGCCACCGTAGGCAACCACAGCGGGAACGACGTGCCGGTGATCCGGTATGCGGACATCCTGCTGAGCCGCGCCGAAGCATTGAACGAGCTGACCGGCCCCACCCAGGACATCCTGAACCTGATCAACGAAGTACGCGACCGTGCCGGTCTGGATGATCTCACATTAGCGGAAGCTACCGGCAAGGAAGTGTTGAGAGATCTCATTCTTCGTGAACGAGGATGGGAGTTTTACAGCGAAGGGCTGAGAAGGGAAGACCTGCTCCGTCACGATAAATTTATTTCATCAGCCAAGGCCAGAGGCGTGACAGTGGCGGCTGACAAACATAAGGTGTTCCCGATACCGCAGACGGAAATTGATGCTAACCCGGCCTGCAAGCAAAACGAGGATTACTAAACAAAGCATGACCGGGCCGGCGGAAAAGCTGCCGGCCCCGGCTGAAAGAATCAAAAACTATTGAGCGTAATGAATAAGCTGAAACCCGTTGCATTATTGTTGACATTATCGATCGTCTATTCCTCCTGCGGCCAGTGGGGCGCTGCCACCGCGGAAAATCCGAAGTACAGCGACCCTGCAGCACCCGTCGGTGACACGGCATTGACAGTGCCCGCTTCCGTAGTGCCCATCATGGACCAGTGGATGCGCGACACGTACGTGATGACCGGTCCCGATGGCTATTATTACATGACCGGCACCACCGCCACGCCCGGCAGGGAATTCCCCTCCGGCCGCGTCCACTGCTGGGACTACAACGACGGCCTGTACATGTGGAAATCCAGGGACCTCAAACAATGGGAACCCATGGGCCTCATCTGGAGCTTCGACAAAGACGCGGCAGACTGGCAAAGGAACGGCAGGCCCCTGGAACCCGGCGCCATGTCGCCCAACAAAGACCCGCTGGACTCCATGTACCGCGCCGTTTGGGCGCCCGAGCTGCACTACGTGAAAAGCAAACAGAAATGGCTGCTGATCGCCTGCATGAACGGCGGCGCCGGCTCCTTCGTGCTGGAAAGCGTTTCCGGGAAACCCGAAGGCCCCTACAGGAACATCGCCGGCAGCACAGAAAAAGCCATCTTCCCGAATATCGACCTCGGTCTGTTTGAAGATGATAACGGCGAAGTGTATCTCGTCGGCCACAATCATTTTATCGCAAAAATGAAAGACGACCTCAGCGATGTGGCGGAACCTTTCAAAAAGCTGGCTGAAACGCCTTACCATCCTGATCCGTATATTGAAGGCGTATTTATTACCAAGCATGATAACAAATACCAGCTGCTGCAAACCGTCTGGTCCGTTAAACAAAAAGATGGCAGTTATTCCTATCTGCGAGATGACCGGAAAGACCTGGATGCCTTGTACAGCTACGATGTGGTGGTGGCGGAATCAGACAACATCTACGGCCCCTACGGCCCGCGTTACGCGGCTATCCTGCAGGGCGGGCATAACAATATATTCAGGGACAGGAACGGCGACTGGTGGTCTACCACGTTCTTCAACCCGAGAGGTGTGATGGGAACGAAATTCGCCGTTACCTGCCGGCCGGGGCTCGTGCCCGTTAAATGGGAGAACGGCAGGCTGAAGCCGGATAGCGAACGCGCTGCTACATTTTATGCTTCATTTTTAAACTGATGTAAAACATGTTCAGAAAAATATTTGCCGCCGCTATTACAATGCTTCCCTTCGCCGGCCATGCGCAGGAGATAGGCGCGAACTTCAATCACGATCCCGAGATCATCGATTTTGAATACCTGCAAAAAACGCCGGTGGAATGGGTGCGTACCACGCCGTATATTTTTGAATATATCCGCGGGGAAAAAGATCCCGCCACTTCGCCCGGCCTGCAAAACGTGATAGACGCCAAAAAGAAAGGCTACAAAGTGGCCTTTGGCTTCCGCTGGGACTTTAACAAGTTCAAGCTGCCCATTCCCGCGCCCGGTTCCGCTGAAGAGAAAAAATACTTCGCGGTAGCCGCCGCCATCCTGGACCGTGTGGGGCCGTATGTGGATGTATTCAAGCTCGGCAACGAACCCAACCTGGAAACCATGCCGCGGGACTTGCAGCTCAATGCGGAAGGTGTGGTGCCGCTGGTGCGGTTTACCGAAAGGTTGCTGACGGAAGTGGTAGAGCCTTACTATCAAAAACATGCGGAGCTGCAGCGCCCCGATGTGTACACCGGTTCACTGCCCCGGCTGTTCCTCAAAGAAGAACAAAAGAAACCCGGTGTCATCGGGCTGATACAGCTGGCGCAGAAGAACCCGCGTATCAAGGGCCTCGCCGTTCACCTGCATATCAGCGATTCGCTGGAAATGGAAGAGGCTTTCCGCTTTGTGCGCTCCATTATGCCGGACAAGCCCATCATCATCCCGGAATTTTCCCTTTTTCGTTTGTATAACCGGCATGTTTCTGATAAATTGGGCGACAGTAAAGAAGGGAAAGCCTTCGCGGAGAAATATGGTTACCCGGCGGATATGAAGTTGTACGAGTGGTACAGCAAGGCCAATTCGGAAAGGGTGAGCGCCACAGAATGGGCGGATATGTTTGCTTCCCGCAAATGGTTCCCGCCGCATTTCATGCTTACTTATTACCGCTATTTTCAAAAATACGGTGTCATACTGGCCACTTACGGATTTTTAAGCCAGTCCGCCCCCGCGAAAATGGGCCCTGGTTCGCCTACATGGTTCATCAATCCCATCTTCCCGATGAAAAGCCTGCAACCGCAGCCGGATGGTTCCTTTACGCCCAATCCTTTATGGTTTGATGATTTTACGGACATTGTCAATCGTGGAAAGCAACATGCGCAATAAAATAATCCATATCGTTCTGCCCGCGCTGATCGGGATGTACGGGTGCACGCAGCAAACAGCGACGCCTTCAACGCCCAATATCATCATCCTGTATGCGGATGATCTGGGTTACGGTGATGTGAGCTGCTATGGCGCGTCCGGTGTTAAAACGCCGTATGTGGACCGCATGGCTGCCAACGGCCTGCAATTCACCGATGCGCACTGCACCGCCGCCACCTGCACGCCGTCGAGAGTATCACTGCTGACCGGCACTTACGCCTTCCGCAACAACGCCGCCATTCTTCCCGGAGATGCGCCGCTGCTGATACGCCCCGGCACCGCCACATTGCCGGAAATGCTACAGAAAGCGGGCTACAGAACCGCGGTAGTGGGTAAATGGCATCTTGGTCTTGGCAGCGGAACGATCGACTGGAACGGCCACATCGGCCCCGGCCCGAACGAGATCGGCTTTGATTATTCCTTCATCATTCCCGCTACAACAGACCGGGTGCCGACCGTATACGTGGAGAACGGCAAAGTGCCCAACCTCGATCCCAACGATCCTATCGCCGTCAGCTACGCGGAAAAGATCGGGGACGAGCCCACCGGCCTGTCGCACCCGCAACTGCTGAAACAAAGAGCGGACACGCAGCACAGCAACACCATCATCAACGGCATCAGCCGCATCGGCTTTATGACCGGCGGGAAAAAAGCGCGCTGGGTGGATGAAGATATTTCTGTGATGTTGAACGAAAAAGCAAAACAGTTCATCATCAACAATAAAAACCAGCCGTTTTTCCTCTATTATCCATTCCCCAACATTCACGTGCCGAGAACGCCGAACGCGCGTTTCGTAGGCTCCACCAACATGGGCGCCCGCGGCGACGTGATCACGGAAATGGACTGGATGGCAGGAGAGGTGATGCAGCTTTTGGATTCCCTGCAAATTGCAAAGAACACCCTGATCATCTTCAGCAGCGATAACGGCCCCGTGCTGGACGATGGCTACGAAGATTCCGCTTCCATGCTCACAGGCGCGCACAATCCTTCAGGCATCTTCCGCGGCGGCAAATACAGCGCATTCGAGGCCGGTACCCGCGTACCAACAATCACTTACTGGCCCGGCACCATACAGCCCGGCGTATCGGATGCCCTGTGCTCGCATGTGGACATCATGGCGTCGCTGGCCGCATTAACCGGACAAAAGACCGCCGCGCCGGACAGCCGCAACGCGCTGGACGTATTGCTCGGAAAATCGAAACAGGGCAGGGAATACCTGCTGGAGGAATCGTACACCCTTTCGCTGCGCAAAGGCGAATGGAAGTACATTGCTCCGCAGGAAAAGGCAACGCCGGACTGGCTGCAAAACAAAAAAATAGAGAACGGGCTCAAGCCTCACGCCCAGCTGTACAATCTGAAGGATGATCCGCGCGAAGCGAAAGACCTCGCGGAGCAGCACCCGGAAATTGTGCAGGCGCTGAAAGCGGAGCTGGAAAAAATAAAAACACAGATACCTTGATATGATGAGAAACACATTATTGCTATCACTGATTATCCTGTCGTCCTGCGCAGGAAGCCACAAGAATAAAACGGCGTCAAAGAAAGATGACCGGCCGAACATTGTGCTGATCCTGGCGGATGACCTCGGTTATTCAGATGTCGGCGCCTATGGCGGCGAGATACATACGCCCAATATCGACTACCTCGCGGAGAACGGCGTGCGCTTCACGCGGTTTTACAATACTTCGCGTTGTTGCCCTACCCGCGCTTCGCTGCTGACCGGTTTGTACAACCAGCAGGCCGGCATCGGTGAAATGACCACGCGGCGCGATGAACCCGGCTACCGCGGCGCGCTCACAGACAACACCGTTACCATCGCCGAAGTGCTGAAAGATGCCGGTTATCACACCGCCATGTCCGGCAAATGGCATGTGTCCAACACCATTGAGCAGCCAACGAAAGAAGCGCAGTTGAAATGGTTGAACCATCAGGCCAGTCACCCTTATTTTTCGCCGGTGGAGCAATACCCCGTCAGCCGCGGGTTTGAAAAATATTACGGCAACATTTTCGGCGTAGTGGATTTCTTCGATCCCTTCAGCCTGGTGAATGGAACAACACCGGTAGAAACCGTGCCGGAAGGTTATTACCACACGGATGCGATCAACGATACCGCCGTGGCTTACATCAAAACATTCAGCAAAGAAGAAAAGCCTTTCTTCCTCTACGTAGCGCACACCGCGCCGCACTGGCCTTTGCAGGCTTTGCCGGAGGATATCAAAAAATACGAGAACACCTACAAGGCAGGATGGGACGCGATCCGCGAAGCGAGATATAAAAGGATGATTGAAAAAGGAGTGATCGACCCGGCTACCACGCCTTTATCTCCCCGCATGAAAAATAACCTCAGCTGGGAAAACAATCCCGATAAAGAATGGGATGCGCATGCCATGGCCGTGCATGCCGCAATGGTAGACCGCATGGACCAGGGCATCGGCCGTATCATTCAGACCCTGCGGGAAACCGGCGAGCTGGATAATACCATCATCGTGTTCCTGAGCGATAACGGCGCCAGTCCCGAGAACTGCATGCGCTACGGTCCCGGTTTCGACCGTCCCGGTGAAACGAGAGACGGGCAAAAGATACATTACCCGGTGAACAAGGACGTAATGCCCGGCCCGCAGACCACCTTTGCATCCATCGGTGAAAGATGGGCGAACGTGGTGAACACGCCTTATCAATATGCCAAGGCGCAATCTTACGAAGGCGGCGTACGCACGCCCATGATCGCGTTCTGGCCCCGCGGCATTAAATCCAAAGGCGGATTTACAGGGCACCTCGGGCATGTGATGGACTTCATGCCCACCTTTATGGAGGTGGCAAAAGCCCGTTACCCGGAAACGTATAACGGCCACAACATCACGCCCTACACCGGCGTGAGCCTGCTGCCGGCCTTTGAAGGAAAGGAGAAAGCAGGACATGCCGCGCTGTATAACGAGCACTTCGGTGCAAGGTATGCCCGGGAAGGCGAGTGGAAGCTCGTATCCCTCTCCGGCGACACCACCTGGCGCCTGTATAGAATAAATGAAGATGAAACGGAGCTGAATGATCAGTCCGCTCAACACCCGGATGTAGTATCCCGCCTGGCCGGCCAGTGGCGGCAGTGGGCGAATACGCACCAGGTCTTTCCAAAACCCGGTAAAAAATAATAGAGATGTTCAATAAAAGATCGATCATATTACTGGCCTGCGGCCTGATGTTGTTGCAGGTTGCCACCGCGCAGCAAAAATGGACTAACGCAAAAGCGAAGGAATGGTATGCGCAGCAAGGCTGGTTGAGAGGATGTAACTTTCAACCCTCCACCGCTATCAACCAGCTGGAAATGTTTCAGCCCGAAACTTTCGATACCGCCACGATCAGCCGCGAGCTGGGCTGGGCGCAGGACCTGGGCCTGAACGTAATGCGGGTATACCTGCATCATCTGCTGTGGACGGCGGATAAAGAAGGATTCAAAAAACGGCTGGATACCTATCTCGCTATCTCTTCCCGCCACGGCATCAAAACGCTGTTCGTGTTTTTTGACGATTGCTGGAATGATACCGCCTGGGTGGGCAAACAACCCGCGCCAAAAACCGGCGTGCACAATTCCGGCTGGGTAAGAGACCCCGGCACCATGATCTACACCCATCCGGACACGCTGCCGGTACTGGAAGCATACGTAAAGGACGTATTGCAGGCTTTCGGAAAGGATGAACGCATCCTCATGTGGGACCTGTACAATGAGCCGGGCAACAACAAGCAGCACAACAAAAGCCTGCCGTTGCTGAAAAAAGTATTCCAATGGGCGCGCGAAGTCAACCCCTCGCAACCGGTCACCGCCGGCGTGTGGAACAACGGGCCGGCTTTTGCGGAGCTGAACAGGTTCCAGCTGGAAAACTCCGATGTGATCACCTACCACAATTATTCGTACATTGACGATCATCAGCATACCATCGATACATTGAAAAAATATGACCGCCCGCTGATCTGTACGGAATACATGGCCAGAAGGAACGGAAGTATCTTTCAGCTGATCATGCCGCTGCTGAAAAAGGAGAATGTCGGCGCCATCAACTGGGGCTTTGTCAGCGGAAAAACCAATACCATATATGCATGGGATACACCGATGCCCGGCGGAACAGAACCGAAGCTCTGGTTTCATGATATATTGAGAAAAGACGGAACGCCTTTCAGCGAAGACGAGGTTGCCTTTATCAAAAAGCTGTGCATACGGTAGCAGATGCAGTGATTTAAATTGTGGCGGATGAAGTGGTTTATTTATGGGTGTATTGTCACCTTTTTTATGCTGCCGGCCCGCGAAAGCAACGGCCAGCAGATATTGTTCAGGAAGTATTCGGTAGCGGAAGGGCTGCCTTCCAGCACCGTGCGCGCCATTGCGCAGGACGATCAGGGGTATATGTGGTTCGGCACCAAGAACGGCCTCAGCCGTTTCGACGGTTACCAGTTCAGGAACTTCCAGTATAAAAAGAACGACACCGCTTCCATCGGCAACAATTTCATACACTGCATCACCCGCTTTGATAGTACACATCTCTGGATCGGCACGGAAAACGGCATCTACATATTCGATCTTGAAAAAGAGCAGTTCTCCTATTTTGAACTGTTAAAGGAGAAGTTCATTTTTGATATCCTGCGGGACAAACATGGCGCGGTATGGATCACCTCCCGGCTGGACGGCCTGTACCGCTACGATCCCGTGAAGAAATCGATCGTCAATTTCAGGGCGGACAATACGCCGTTTTCCGTTTCCGGCGACCAGGTGACCCGCCTTGCAGCGGATGATGACGGCAATATCTGGATCGGTACCTTCGGGTCCGGCATCGATATCTATGATCAGACCACCAAAAGGTTTTCCAACCTGCGGGCGGGAAAGTCCGGGCTGAGCAATAATTACATCAACACCCTGTACAAAGGCAAAGACGGCGTGATGTGGGTAGGCACCATGAACGGTGGGCTTTGCAAATGGGAGAAAGACCGGCAGTCCTTCAAGGTCTACCGCAACGACGGCGGACCTTTTTCCATCAAGGATAATATCGTGCGCTCCCTCTGCCAGGTATCCCCTGATAAAATATACGTGGGCACAGAAAAGGGATTGAATGTGCTGGACCTGGCAACCGACCGGTTCGTGGCTTATACCAACGAAAGCAACGACCCTTTCAGCATCAGCGACAATGCCGTGTACTCCATATTTTCCGACAAGGGCGGCACCATGTGGGTGGGCACTTTTTTCGGCGGGGCCAACTATTTCAATGAAAGGGGTTCCGCTTTTGAACTGTACTATCCCACCGGGGCGCCGGGCTCGCTGACCGGCAGGGCCGTGAGCAGTTTTCTTGAAGATGAGCCCGGCAAGTTCTGGGTAGGCACGGAAGACGGCGGCCTGCATTATTTCGATCCTTCCGCAAAGACCTTTAAAAAATATCCCTTCCTGCCAAAGCAGCAGCCATTATCTTATCACAATATTCACGCGCTCGTCAAAGACAGGAAAGGCAATATCTGGATCGGGATATTTGCCGGCGGCGTGAACGTCCTGGATCCGAAAACCGGCAAAGTGCGGTATTTCCAGCAAGAGGCGGATAACATCCATTCGCTGAACAGCAACAATGTGTTCAGTCTTTATGAGGACAGGGAAGGCAGGATCTGGGTGGGCACGGACAAGGGCCTGAACCTCTTCAACAGCGATCAGCAGAACTTCACAAGAGTGTTGCAGGACGGCGTGACCAACACCATCATCTACGATATGTATGAAGATGATAACGGCACGCTCTGGATGGCTACGTATAACAACGGCCTTATTTTCTACAACAGAAAAATGGACCAATGGGGCCGCATCTCCGCGGAAGACGGGGACAACCTGCTCGCATCCAACAAGCTCACCTGTCTTTATCACGATCACCAGGGCAACCTGTGGATCGGCTCGGATGGCGGCGGGCTGCACAAGTATAATATCAAAACGGAACAGGTAAAGCTGTATAACGACAAGGCCGGGATCAACAGCAATGTGGTGTATGGCATTCAGCAGGATGAAGCGGGACGGATCTGGATCACCACCAACAACGGCATTTACAGCATTGACCCGGCAACGGAAGCGGTCAGGCATTTTACGCGGCAGGACAATCTGCAAAGCCAGCAGTTCAACTACAAGGCATTTTACAAATCATCGGACGGCAAGCTGTTCGCGGGCGGCATTACCGGCTTCAATGCATTCTATCCCGGGCGGTCTTCCGCCGCTACGCCGCCCGTCCGGGTATCGTTCACCAACTTCCAGCTGTTCAACAGGAATGTACCGCTGTCAGCCGACGGCCCGCTGTTCAAGCAGATCAATTATACGGACAGGCTCGTGCTGCAACATGACCAGTCCGTCATGAGCTTTGAATTTGCCGCGCTGAATTTCAGCGCGCCGGAAAAGCTCAGCTATGCCTACAAAATGGAAGGCTTTGATCCGGACTGGAACTATGTGGGCGATCAGCGGAAAGCTACATACACCAATCTTTCCCCCGGCACTTATACATTCCGGGTGAAAGCAACCGCTGACGAAAGTATTTGGAGCGTGCCGGAATCCACCATCACGCTGGTGATCCGGCCGCCGTTCTACAAAACCACGCTGGCGTACCTGATCTTTACGCTGCTGGCGCTGGCGGCGGCTTACGGCATTTACCGGTATTCTTCCGCCTATATCCGGAAGCGGAACCAGATCAAGGTGGAACGGCTGAAGAACAAGGAAGAGCAGGAGTTCTATGCGCGGAAGATAGAGTTCTTCACGGTGATGGCGCACGAGATCAGAACGCCGCTGTCGTTGATCATTGCGCCGCTGGAAAAATTATTGTCCATCAACAAATGGCATAAAGAAGAAAAGGAGCAGCTGACGATCATGGATGAAAATGCGGAGCGCCTGATGGGGCTGGTGAACCAGCTGCTGGATTTCAGGAGGATAGAAAGTGATGCGTACGAAATAAAGAAGGAAGCGGTGGAAGTGATCTCGCTGGTGCAGTCGGTTTACTCCCGTTTTTCTTCCCTGCCTTATCAGAAAGACGTGGAATTTACGATGAGTACGAACGTAAGCCGGTTGCAGATACAGGCGGACCCGGAGGTGCTGAACAAGATATTGAGCAACCTGCTGATCAATGCTTTCAAATTTGCACGCAAAAAGGTGAGCATCATGGTTTTTGAGGCTGCCGGAGATGCTGCGGAAGATGCCCGCATTTGTATCAGCGTGGCCGATGACGGCATCGGTATTCCGCCGGCCGACATCAAAAATATTTTCAACAAGTTCTTTACTACGGCGAAAGGGAATCATGCCTATCACAACCTCGGCGGCTCCGGGATCGGCCTGGCGCTGGCCGGCTCGCTGGCGGAAAAGCATGGCGGCAGGTTGCTGGTGGAAAGCAGGGAAGGGATCAAAACGGTCTTCACCCTGGAACTGCCTTTTACGGAAGAGCGGCCCGCGCAGCAGGAACTGCCCGCGGAAGATGTGGTGATGGATGACGGCAAGCCGCTGGTCGTGGTCGTGGAAGATGATGCGGCCATTCTTACCTTCCTGGCAAAAAGTTTCCAGGCCGGTGGTTATAACGTGATGAAAGCATCCAACGGAAAGATGGCGATGCCGGTGATCGAAGCCAACGCCGTTGACCTCATCGTGTCCGATATCATGATGCCGGAAATGGACGGATTGGAGTTATGCCGGCTGGTAAAAACGAACATCCATTACAGCCACATTCCTTTTGTGCTGCTGACCGCAAAAGGAAACAGCGAAGCGGAGCTGCAGGGCATTGAAACCGGCGCGGATGCGTACATCATGAAGCCGTTCAAATGGAAACACGTGGCGGCGGTGGTGAAGAACCTGCTGGAATCCCGCGAGAAGCTGCGGTTGCGGTTCTCCGAGCAGCCCAACAGCGACGTGAGCGTGCTCGCCACGAACAGCCGCGACCAGCAGTTCATGGAAAAAGTGGTAAGCATCATCGAAGAAAGGATCATTGATCCGCAGCTCTCGGTAGAAGAATTAAGCAAGGACATGGCCATGAGCCGTTCCAGCCTCCATAAAAAACTGAAATCCCTCTCCGGCTACGTGCCGAACGAGCTGATCAAGCTGGTGCGCCTGAAGCACGCCGCGAGATTGTTGCAGACCACCGATCACTCCGTGGCCGAAGTCGCCTACATGACAGGTTTCAGCTCGCCTTCCTATTTCTCAAAATGTTTTTTGCAGCAGTTCAAACTCAGCCCGAAAGAATACGCGGATAAGAAGCCCCGCCCCGATGCGCAGGACCTGGAAGATCTGATCCGGAAAGAGTAGATAGTTCCGAAGCAGCTTTTTATAGCAATTTCTGATCGAAAATGTGTATTTTCTGCGATGATATTCCCTTCGGGCACAATCTCTGCGGCCCCCACTGCTGCTAAAAATACACATATGTTCAAAAGGATCTTTTTTGCCCTGGCGTTCATCGCGCTCTATTGTCCCTGGAAAAGCAACGCACAGGATTTCACCGTGCTCCGCCGCCAGTTCGCGAAGCCAGACCGGCAATATGGCACCGCGCCGCTCTGGGTGTGGAATACCAAAGTAACCCGCGCGATCATCGATTCCATGATGGCCGATTTTAAAGCGCAGGATTTCGGCGGCGTGATGGTGCATCCCCGCCCGGGCCTCATTACCGAATACATCGGCCCGGAATGGTACCAGCTGTACCAGTATACCGTCAACAAAGGCAAAGCGCTCGGGCTGGATGTGTGGATATACGATGAAAACTCTTATCCCAGCGGCTTCGGCGGCGGCCACGTGGCAGACCAGATGCCGGAATCCTACAACCAGGGCCAGATGCTGCGGATGACCAGGCGGTCATCACTACCGCAGCAGCGGCACAGCTTTTTTATCGCTGTAAAAGAAGAGAACGGTACCTTCAGGGACGTAACGGATCAATACCAGCAGGAAAAAAGCAAGACCGGCGCCTATTACATCTTCGAAAAACTGAGCTACGCCAACCAGGCCAGCATGGTAGGCCCGCCGGGCTTTCCCTATGTTGACCTCATGGTAAAAGGCGTGACGGAAAAATTCCTGGAAGTCACCATGAAAGGTTACGAGCAACTGCTGGGGCAGGAATTCGGGAAAGTAATTCCGGGCCTGTTCTCCGATGAGCCCAGCATTCCCGTGCAGGGCCGCGGCAATATCCGCTGGACGCCCGACCTGTTCAGCGCCTTTCGCGCAAAATGGGGGTATGACCTGCCGCCGCACCTGCCTTCCCTGTTTGAAGAGGTGGGCGACTGGAAGAAAATACGGCATAACTATCAGCAAACGCTGCTGCAACTGTTCATCGACCGCTGGTCGAAGCCCATGATGGAATATACCACGAAGCATCATCTGCAATGGACGGGGCATTACTGGGAACATGGATGGCCCGATCCGCAGCATGTGCCGGACAATATGGCGATGTACGCCTGGCACCAGGTGCCGGGAATCGATATGCTGTTCAACCAGTTCAATGAGAACAGTCCCAATGCGCAGTTCGGCAATATCCGTGCGGTAAAGGAACTGGCAAGCGTCGCCAATCAGCTGGACCGCAAGCGCACCCTCAGCGAAACTTATGGCGGCGGCGGATGGGACCTTACTTTCAAGGACATGAAACGGCTTGGCGACTGGGAATATGTGCTGGGCGTCAATTTCATGAACCAGCACCTTTCGTTTATGACGCTGACGGGCACACGAAAATATGATTACCCGCAGAGCTTTTCCTATCACAGCCCCTGGTGGGAGCACTACGGCGCGCTCAACAGGTACTTTGCCCGCCTCTCCCTCACGCTTTCTGACGGGAAGCAACGTAACGATATTCTCATCATCGAACCCACCACCTCCGCATGGATGTATGCGGTGTATGGAAAGCCCAGTGAGCGGAGGAATGAGATAGGAAAGGATTTTCAGGCATTCGTCACGAAGCTGGAAAAGGCGCAGGCGGAGTATGATCTCGGTTCGGAGAACATCATCAAAGATCATGGCAAGGTGGAGAACGGCCGCTTCATTATCGGGCAACGCGCCTATTCCACCGTAGTGATACCGCCGGGCATGGAGAATATGGATAAACCTACGTACGGGCTGCTTCGCAAATACATCGCGCAGGGAGGCAAGGTGCTGCGTTTTGAAAAGCTGCAACGCATCGATGGTGTGGAGATAAAGGAAGATGCGGGGCTGGTGTTGACGCTGGATGAGGACGTTATTGCCCGGTATTTTCTGCCGGAAGATATCAGGTTCGATTTCAGCGGCGGCAACCTTTACCATCACCGGCGGATGCTGAAAGACGGTCAGCTGCTCTTTCTCACCAATGCCGATATGCAAGACGCTGTTACGGGGAATGTGCTCATAAGCGGAAAAGATGTATTGCTGCTGGACGCTTTTACCGGCAACATCCTCGATTACCCGGACGAAGCACGGCAGGATAAAGTGGCGCTTTCTTTCCGCATACCCGCCGCCGGCAGCCTGCTGCTGTTCGTAGCGGATAAGAAAATGTCCGGCTTCCCCGCTTACCGTGTACCGGAAAAGGGAACGCCATTGCAGGCGCCGGCCGCGGTTGTAAAACGTCCGCAACAGAATACTTTCATGATCGATTTCTGCGATGTAAGGGTAGGGGATACCTCCATGAAGGATATGCACGTGACGGAAGCCTGCCGCAGCGTATATAACCGGCACGGCTTTGAAAAGAATCCCTGGCATCACCAGGTACAGTTCCGCGACCGGCTGGTAGCCCGCGATACATTTGCTAACGGAACCGGCTATACGGTATCTTACAATTTCAATATCGATGCGCGGGCGGATTTTTCCGGATATAAAGCGGTGATTGAACAGCCCGGCCTCTGGACGCAGATCCGTATCAATGGGAAGGGGATAAAGCCGGAGAATGGTGCGTGGTGGCTGGACAGATCATTTGGTGTGCTGGCAGTCGGGCCGCATTTAGAGCCGGGAAAGAACACACTCTCGCTTACTATCTCTCCGATGAGCATCTTCGCGGAGATCGAGCCGGTGTATATTCTCGGAGATTTCAACCTCGCTGCCGCGGACCATGGCTGGAAGATCGTGCCGCCGCAGCCCCTTGGCTTTGGCGCCTGGAACAGGCAGGGCCTGCCGTTGTACGGCCACAGCATCGCTTATGAAAAAACGGTGCAGCTGCCGGAGAAACAGGACGAGTATGAAATACGCCTGGGCCAGTGGGAGGGGACGGTGGTATCCGCGGAAGTGAACGGCAGACCGGCCGGTATCTTCCCGCCCGGTCAGCAAACGCTGAATATTACCCCTTACCTGCAAAAAGGAGAAAATCGTATAGTGGTTTCCGTTACCGGCAGCCTGAAGAACCTGCTCGGCCCGCATCACAAGAAACCACCGGTGGGGATCGCCACACCGTTCAGCTGGACCAATATAAAGGAGTATCCGCCGGGATCGGAATATGAGACATTTCCGTATGGGTTGATGGAGGATTTCAGTATAGTGAGGTATTGAGAAGTGTTACCGCGTGTTGTTGGTGACAGGTATACCACCAGTAAAAAAATTAAACATGTTGTGCTGATTGGTGTGGACGGCCTGTTCTGTTCGTACACCTGCATGAAACGGAGTCATCATCTCCTGAAAAGCCGCTGCGGCAACCAGCCCTTTCTCAAAGCATAACGGAACAGCGCCGTGGTGCCCAGCCCCGCTATCACGCCCACCACCGCACCGGCAAGAATGTCCATCGGGTAATGCTTCCCCACATACACCTGCGCGTAGCCGATAGCCAACGCCCATATCCACACCCAGTACCAGTTTTTACCACGGACAATGCGCACCGCGCCAAACCAGAACATGGCCAGCCCGAAGTGATTGGCCGCATGAGAAGACGGCATGGAGTTGAACCCGCCGCAGGCCACCAGGTTGCGCATGGTGGTTTGCAGTACCGGATCATGGCAGGGCCGTGGCCTTGCGAACACAGGCTTGAGAATGCTGCTGTTCCCGTAATCGGTAATGGCAAAAGTGATCAGCGTCAGCATCACGAACAGCCAGACCTGCCCCGGCATTTTCCACCAGGCCCATAAAAGCACGGCGGCATACAAAGGTACCCAGACCAGCGGCTCGCGCAGGGCCATGAAAAATCCATCCAGCGCCGGGATAGCCCAGTCCGTATTGATGCGGGAAAAAAAATTCCGGTCCCACGCTTCGATCATGATGTTGTTTTTCAAATCACGTCAACATCCGCGCCGGTTTACAAAGACAGGCGGATATTCGCCGGTAGCCCGGATGATTGCGGCGGACGGGGCATCCGGCGTTGCTGGGGACCGTGGAATAGCGTCCACAATGCGGGCGCAAAGGGGCATTAAATATCCGTTAACAATTTGTTTGATTTCTATTGACAGCTTTTGTTAAAGTTACGTTATACTTTTAGGCAGATTTTAAGACTAGACTATACCGCCCCTTCAAACATTGAATAACAGGAACCAATGAAGGGGACGAATTGCAGGTAAATATTTGAATAACATGGTGTCGCCTATGCGTATTTCCGCCAGCGCCGCAAGGTCTGACGGATGGGGTAGTATTTCTTAACAACTAAGCTAAATCGTTTTTGCAGACTGTAGCAACAAAGCATCAACATTTCATGGGGATTTTTTAACAGGTGATCCGGACAGGATTTCCTTTTCGTTCCGTCGAACATTCGTATGCCGGAACAGGGATGACTATTTCACATAAAAACGCATTTCAAAGCCAAAATCAATATAGCTATGAAGATTTACAAATCAGCCAGGATCAAGGCAGTATTCCTGCTAACTCTGATGGTGGCCATTTTCATGGGATGCAGCAAGAAAAAAGAGCGCGTCTATGAATTGTTGCCGCCTGATCCGGAGATGGACAAGGACCTGACGGAGCTGGCTATCAAAATGTCGGTGAACATCGAGAACAGGGATGGCGCCGACGCTGGTGAAGGTTCCAAAAAACTGATCGATGGAAATATCGACACCAAGTTCCTCATTTTTTCCTATGCGCCGGACTTTTACGTCGAGCTGGAATATGACATTGCGCAAAGGCTGGATGCTTACACCATTACTTCCGCTAACGATGCGCCGGACCGTGATCCTAAAAACTGGACGATCGTTGGCTCCAACGACCGCACGCAGTGGACGGAACTGGATTCACAGGTAGACCAGGCATTCCCGGAAAGAAAACAAACCCGGCGTTTCGAGTTTGAGAACGGAGATACCTACAAATACTACCGGATCAACATCCTGGCGCTTGGCGGAGCCAACAGCGCGCTTTGCCAGATAGCGGAATGGCGCGTGATCAGAAGACCGCAGAACTGATCCATGCCCGCATCATCGCGGGCTTCCGTCAGGCATCCAATTTCTAAAAATCCATCTAACAAAATTAACTATGCTTAGAAATCGACTAAGAAAGTTTAATATGATGAGCAGCCTGCTTTTGCTGGCGCTGTTCATATCCGTGGATGTTCTTGCGCAGCAGGACGCCAAAATAAAGATAACCGGGAACGTGAAAGACGAGCTGAAAGCTCCCATGCCCGGTGTCACCATCATCAACCAGACCTCCAAAGCCGGCGTTAACACAGACGGGAACGGTAACTTCGCCATCGATGCGCAAAGAGGCGATACCCTCGTTGCCCGCCTCATCGGTTACGAACCGCACGTTTTTGTGATCAACAGAACGATCGATTTTGACATCACCATGAAAGCCGCCAACAGCAGCCTCAATGAAGTGGTGGTAGTAGGTTTTGGCCAGCAGAAGAAGATCAGCCTGGTTGGCGCGCAGTCCACCGTAAAAGTGGAAGAACTGAAGCAGCCCGTCGCCAACCTCAGCGCCGCCCTCGCCGGCCGCATCTCCGGTCTTGTAGGCGTGCAGCGCTCCGGTTTGCCCGGTTCCAACAGCGCCGACCTCTGGATACGCGGTATCTCTACCTTCAACAGGTCCGGCAACAACGCCGGTCCGCTGATCGTGGTGGACGGTGTGCAGGGCCGCGATATCAACAGCTTCGACCCGGAGGACATCGCTTCCTTCACCATTCTGAAAGATGCATCCGCCACCGCGGTATACGGTGTGGCCGGCGCGAACGGCGTTATCATCGTAAATACGAAGAAAGGCGTATCTGGCAAAACCAACCTGATGTTCAACTACAACCACGGTGTTACTTCCTTTACCAAGGTGCCGGAATTAACGGATGGCGTGATGTACATGATGTTGCGTAACGAAGCGCAGCGGAATAGCGGCCTTACGCCGGAATACTCTAATAATACGATCAACTCCACCATCCTGAAAGAAGATCCGTACCTGTATCCGAATGTGGACTGGATGGAGGCGCTTTTCAACGATGTGAGCCAGAACAGGCGCGCCAACTTCAGCGCCCGCGGCGGTTCGGATAATTCCAACTACTACGTGTCGCTCGCCTACTATGATGAGGAAAGCCTGCTGAAAACGGATGCCTTGCAGAACTACAACGCATCTACCCGTTACAAGCGTTACAACTTCACGTCCAACGTTTCCATGAACTGGACGCGCACCACCAAGTTTGATCTCGGTGTGCAGGGCTTCATCTCCACTACCAATACGCCGGACGTTGGCCCGGAAGATGCGTTTGCCAATGTGATGCAGACCAACCCGGTACTATATCCTGTGATGTATCCGGGTAACCTGGTGCCAAGCGTAAACTCGGAAGGCGCACAGCCCAACCCCTACGCCCAGATCACCCAGACCGGCTACCGGAATAATTTCCAGAACCAGGTGTATTCCAACGCCCGCCTCACGCAGGACCTGAAGTTCCTGCTGCCCGGTCTTTCTGTCTACGGCCTGTTCTCCTTCGATGTATACAACTCTCACATGATCCGCCGCTACCGCGAAAGAAGCGGCTACCTGATCAACAAGGCCCGTCCCTATAACGCAGACGGCAGCATGAACCTGAACCTCATTGATCCCGGTAAGGATGACCTGAGCTATGAACGGGAAAACAACTCTAACCGCCAGTTCTATGTGGAAGGCGCATTAAACTATACACGCGACTTCGGGCCGAAGAACCACCTCACCGCCATGTTGCTGTACAACCAGCGTGAAGAGGTGCTGGCCTTCGCCGGCGATGCCACAGGATCACTGCCTTACCGCAGCATGGGCCTGGCAGGAAGGGCGACCTATTCTTATGATGATAAATATTTTGGAGAGGTGAACTTCGGCTACAATGGTTCCGAGAACTTCGCGCCAAGCAGGAAATTCGGTTTCTTCCCGTCCTTCGGTGTGGGCTGGGTACTCTCCAACGAAGATTTCTTTGAACCGCTTTCCGGCGTGTTCCAGTTCTTCAAGCTGCGGTACTCCGACGGTCTTGTAGGTGATGGCGGGAACGGCGGCCGCCGTTTCGGTTACCTGACGCTGGTGGCGACCAACCCCGGTAACGAAGATGTGGGCCTGGACTTTGGTACCAGCAGCGGCAGAAGAAGATACGACGGCACCGTGATCACGGATTACGGCTCCAATGTAACCTGGGCGGAATCCCGCAAACAGGACCTCGGCGTTGAGTTCAGAACGCTGAACGACAGGCTGTCTGTAACCGCGGACATCTTCAAGGAAAAACGTACCGGCGTATTCCTGCAAAGGCAATCCCTTTCTTCATTCGTTGGTTTGAACAGCAATCCCTGGGGCAACCTCGGCAAGATCGAGAACAAAGGTTTTGATGCGACGGTTGAGTTGATGCCGGTGAAGATCGCTCCGGAAATGACACTGGACATGCGCGCCACCTTCACCTATAACAGGGATAAAGTGCTGGAGAACGACCAGCCGAAGCAGCCTTTCGATTATATGGAAAGACGCGGCACCAACTACAACGCCATCTTCGGGTATGTAGCGGAAGGTCTGTTTGCCGACCAGGCGGAGATCGACAAACATGCGGACCAGTCCCTCTTCGGTACGCCCCGCCCCGGTGACATCAAGTACAAGGATATGAACGGTGACGGCTTTATCAATGCCAATGACCAGACCCGTATCGGTAACGGTGACGTACCCACGACTATTTACGGCATCGGCTTCAACCTCAGCTGGAAAAACTTTTACATCGGTGCATTCTTCCAGGGCGTATCCGGCGCAGACCGGCTGCTGACCGGCGACGGCATTCTGCCGTTCAACAACAGCACCGGCCCGGAAAGAAGCAATCTTTTTGCGGTTGCGGAAGACAGGTGGACGGAAGACAACCCAAATCCCAACGCTTTCTATCCCCGCCTCGCTTACGGCAACGCGGCGAACAAGAACAATGCGGCCACATCCTCCTGGTGGGTGAAAGACATCGACTTCCTCCGCCTCAAAACCGCGGACCTCGGCTATAACCTGCCCAAAGGCACACTCAGAAGGATCGGTATGAAAAACGCCCGTGTATATGTGCAGGGCCTGAACCTGTTCTACTGGAGCAAATTCGACCTGTGGGACCCGGAACTGAATACCGGCAACGGTACCCGGTACCCCAACACCAGATCTGTGAACGTCGGCATCCAGGCCAATTTCTAAACAACAAAAAGAAGTACATGAAAAGAGCTTTCCTGATAATAGCAGCGGCCCTGGCGGTAGGAGCATCTTCCTGCAAGAAGTACCTGGACCAGGTTCCGGACGATGTGCTCACCATTGAGGACATCTTCAAGTCAAAAAGAAATACGGATAATTTTCTCGCGAACGTATACTGGTCACTGCCCAATGAATTCCGGCAACGGTTCACCGGCAACCAGAATTCCGGCCCGTGGACCGGCGCTTCGGACGAATCCAAATACACCTGGTCGTTCAATTACACCAACAATATGACCACGGGCGCATGGAGCAGCACGGACGGCAACGTAGCGGACTACTGGACCAATTACTACAAAGCCATCCGCAACGCCTCCTATTTCATCCAGAACATAGACGCCGCCAATCCCGTGGAAGTGACCGCTGAGCTGAGAAGGCAATACAAGGCCGAAGCAAGGGCATTGCGCGCGATCTATTATTTCTTCCTGGTACGTATGTACGGTCCCGTTGTATTACTGGGTGAAGAACCCGTAGACCTGAATACGCCTGCTTCCGAACTGGAGCTTTCCCGCTCGCATTTCGACAGCTGCATCAATTACATTGTAAACGAGCTGGACGTTGCGGCGCAGGACCTGCCTCCCATTCCGCCGAGTGACGAGTGGGGCCGTGTTACCAGCGGCGCCGCGAAAGCATACAGGATACAGGCGCTGATGCTCGCCGCCAGCCCGCTGTGGAACGGCAACCAGGACTATGCCAACTTCAAAAATCCCGGTGCTTCGGAACCACTGGTAAATACCGCTTACCAGGCTGCAAAATGGGAAAGAGCCGCCAATGCCGCAAAAGCATTCCTCGATGAATATGTGCCCGGCACATACGACCTGTTCAAAACAACCGGGTCAGACGACTTCGTGGCAGCGTACAACTCCTGCCGCCAGGTGATGACCACGGAATGGAACAAGGAATGGATCTACGGCCGCTCCAACTCTCAAAGCTATATGCGTTACGACAGAACGCCGTTCCACGCCGGCCTCCCCTCCGCGCAGCACGGCGCCGGCGCGCAGGGCGCCACGCAGGCGATCGTAGATGCTTACTTTATGGCAAACGGTCTCCCGATCGATGCACCGGGCTCCGGTTATGAAACCACCGGCTTCTCCACCTTCAGAGCGCCGTTCGACAATACCGCCCGTACCACTTTCAACCAGTGGAAAGACCGGGAGCCGCGTTTTTATGTAGGCATCACCTACAATAACAGCTACTGGCTCTTCCAGGAAGGCGGTACGCCCATCGTCACCAACATGGAGTTTAACGGTAATTCCGGCAGAAGCCAGAGCACATCCGACGTTTCTCCGACCGGCTACATCGTGAGAAAGGACGTGGCGCCCAATGATAATGACCGCGGCGTTGTATTCCTGCGCCTCGCCAATATCTACCTCGATTACGCGGAAGCGCTGAATGAATATGCGCCTAATAACACAGACATCCTGAAATACCTGAACCTGATCCGCGAACGCGCAGGCATTCCTCAGTACGGTGCAGGTACAGGCATGATCCCCGCGCCCGCTTCACAGGAAGATATGAGAGAAGCCATCCGCAGGGAAAGGAGAGTGGAACTGGCATTTGAAAGCTCCCGCTACTTCGATACCCGCCGCTGGAAGATCGCTACCACCACGGACAACGGGCCCATCTACGGTATGAACATGAACGCCAACGGCGCTGATTTCTACCAGAAAACACTGATCGAAACACGGATATTCAGGGACAAAGATTATCTCTTCCCCATCCCGAATAACCAAAGACTCATCAACCCCAACCTGGCGCAAAACCCGGGCTGGCAATAAATGAACGGCATATGAAAACCCTGTTTTTCAGTCTGCTTTTCCTGGGAACATTCGCCGGCGGTTGCAAGGACGATGTGGAAACAGTAAAGCTCAACATCCCGGAAACAGATCCCAATGCTCCTCCTGCTACGTGGAAGGAGCATTGGTTCGAACATAACCAGCTCGTAAAACTGGTGTCTTACAACGATGAGATCGCCTTGTATTACGATGACGACGTTTCCCGTGACATCACCTGGCCCTTGCGGACGATGGATGCCATCTGGAAGTACACGAAAGCCACCTACGGCGCTTTCGGCAAGGACAAAGACAAGCGGCTGTTCGTGATCCTGCATTTCAACAAATACGGCGGCGGCCATCCTGCCACCTTCTTTGATGCCAGTCACGACTACCGCAATATGATCGACGTGGGCTCCAACAATCCGTGGACGGACAGCACCGGCTGGAACCTGGACATTGTAGCGCATGAAGTGGGGCACATCGTGGAAGGCGCTGCCAAAGGCGTGCATAATTCGCCTGCTTTCCCGATCTGGCACGACAGTAAATGGATGGAAATCTACCAGTACGATGTGTACAAGAACCTCGGCTGGGAATCGGAAGCGCTGCGCTGGTACAACGACAAGATGAATGCGGTGGACCCTTATCCCAGGGCCGGCACGCAGTGGTTTAAGAATTGGTTCTATCCCATTTACCGCGATCATGGCGGCAAAGATGTGCTGAACGGTTTCTTTACCCTGTTGTCGCAGCACTTCCCGCAGAAGACGATCCCTCTGGGCAAAGAATATACCCGCAATATGAACCTCGGGGAGTTTGTTCACTTCTGGAGCGGCGCCGCCAACACCAACCTGAAACAGCTTGCGCTGGACGCCTTCGGGCCGGCAGACGAGCAGGGGAATAACTGGGTCCTCCAATTCGATCAGGCCCGGATCGATTTCCCTGGTATTGTATATTAAAGATGATGATAGACTGGAAAAGGCGTCTGCTTCGGCAGGCGCTTTTTTATGCCCGGTTGTACCGGCTTACAGCGCGGCGTCCTGCTGCACGGAATAATATTTCAGATCGATGAGGTTGTTGGGAAGGCTTTTGCGGTTCCAGGTATGATGGATCGCCAGCGCCGCGCCCATTGCGGTGGCCTGGGCCATGGAGGCCGCATATACTTCAATATCGGGGAAGAGCATCGCCAGCATGTTCATGTAGATCACGTTTTTTCCGAATCCCCCGTCCACAAAGATCCGCTTCACCACCACGCCCTTCAGTACCAGGCCGGTGGAATGCTGCTGCTTCACCGCAAGGTCGTACATCAGCTGGTGATAAGCCGCCACGTCCGAGGAAAATGTTTTCAGATCGCGGTCCGCAAAGTTGCCCGCGGGCAGCAGCGGAATGGAGGCGTCATAGTCGAGACTGCGGTAGCGCATGGCGGGTTGATGGAAAAATTCGGAGATCCTTTTTACCTGCTGCTCATGCTCGTATCCGGCAAACAGCCGCGAAGCCTTCACCGGTTTTCCCTGGAAAGTCATGTAGCAAAGGCAGTCCTGTTCCAGCTCTTCCGCGGTCAGCGGCGTGTTGTTGAACGGGTTGAGGCTGATGCTCCAGGTGCCGGTGGACAGCAGCACGAAAGGCTCATGGAAATTAACGAGGTAGGGGATCAGCGCGGCGGAGCTGTCGTGCAGCCCGGTGCCCACGTGATAATTATTCCCCGGAAATGCCGCGGGCAACACGTCTGTGGACGCCATTACCGGCGCCAGTTTGTCCAGCAGCCCTTCCTGCTTCACCCAGTCGTGATAACGGTTATTCGAAAAATCCCAGAGATTGGTATGGCAGCCGATGCTGGTGATGTCCGAGCAGGCAACGCCGGTGAGCAGGTAGCTCATGTATTGCGGCAGGTGCAGGGCGTAGCGCATGGTTTTGAACACCTCGGGGCGTTCGTATTTCAGGCGGTAGAGCTGCATGCCGGAGTTGAGGCTTTCCAGCACCGGTGAAGCGGTTTGCACGGAAAACGCGGCCTCTCCGCCGTACGTTTCGTAGAATTGCTGCTTCAGCGGCGCCGGGTAGGGCTTGAGATAATTATATAACGGCGTGAGCGGATGTCCCTGTTCATTGATGTACACCAGGCTGGCGCCATAGGTGGAGAAATTGATGGCTTTTACCTCGATGTCCTTACGCTTGAATACTTCCATCAGGGAATCAAAAACTGATAGTCGCAGGCTTTCCAGGTTTTCGCAGGGATCGCCGTCTTCATCCGTCGTTTCGGTAAAACGGGCCGTCCTTTCAAAAATGATCCTGTACTGCTCATCGAATAAAAACAGCTTTTTGTTGGTCTTGCCAACATCAAATATCACAATAACGGGTGTTCTGCTCATTGCTATGTATTACAGTCCGGTAGCCACGGTTTTCAATCCTCTTTCCTTGATCAGGTTTTCCCTTACTTTTTCCGCGCGGTACATACCGATCGGGCTCAACGCGCCGCCGGCCCGCAGCCTGGCTTCGGCTACCAGTGCGCGCACGTCCGTGCGGAAAGCCTGTTGCAGCACTTCCTGCGCGGTAACCACATCGCTGTTCAGCTGTGCTTCGGTCAGTTTTTTACGGTCTACCAGCAAAGCCTGCGCGTAAGTGATCATGATCGCTTCCACGGATTGCAGCAGGTCTTCCAGCGGATCTTTCACGTTATGGGAAGCGTCTATCATCCAGCCGAGGTCTGTTGCATGGTTCATACCACGGCTGTCCATCCCTTCCACCAGCTCGTTAAAGATCAGGAAAAGCTGGTACGGCTTGATGCTGCCCACGGTGAGGTCATCATCGCCATATTTGGAATCATTGAAATGGAAACCGCCGAGTTTGCCTTCCATCAGCAGCAACGCCACGATCTGCTCGATGTTCGCATTGGGAAGATGATGGCCGAGGTCTACCAGTGTATAGGCTTTCGGGCCGAGTTTGCTGGCGTACAGCAGGGATTGGCCCCAGTCGCCCACCGTGGTGGAGTAGAAGTTCGGCTCAAAAGCTTTGTATTCCACGAACATCTTCCAGTTATCCGGCAGTGCGGCGTAGATCTCCTGCAGGCCGCTCAGCGTATGCTGGAAAGCCTTGCGGAAGTTCAGCTGTCCCGGGAAGCAGGAGCCGTCTGAAAGCCACACTGTCAGCGAATCGGAGCCCAGCTCGATGCCGTGGCGGATCACCTCGATATTATGGTCGATCGCCTGCTGGCGGACGCTTTTGTCCACATTCTGCAGGGAGCCGAATTTATAGCTCAGCGCCTGGTCCGGCTGGTCCTGGAAAGTGTTGGAGTTCATCGCATCGAAGCGCAGGCCATGCTGTGCCGCGAGTGCTTTGATATGGGAGGGATTGGACGGAATGTCCCAGGGAATATGCAGGGAAATGGCGCCGCTGGACTGGTTCAGGCGGTGCAGCAAGCCGATGTCTTCGATCTTTTCTTCGAGGTTGCGGGGCTCGCCGCCCGCGGGGAAGCGCCCGAAGCGCGTGCCGCCGGTGCCGAGCGCCCAGCTGGGGATCGCCACCTGGAAGGCAGCGAGCTTTTCCAGTATGTTGTCTACCCCTTCCGTTTCTCCCGAAATATAGGCAAAAGCCCGCTGGTGTGCGGCCAGCAGGGACTGGTTATGTTCTTCTATCCGGTATTTTTCCAGTTGCATAACGTGTTTGTTTTACTTCATATAAAATACTTCTTTTAGCGGAAAAGTCACAGGAGAATTATCCGGATGACTTTCCATCACCCTGCTCATCTGTTCCCACCAGCGTTGCATCACCGGCTGCGCCGGCAGGTCGTCCAGCGCCGCCGGGTCACTGATCTGAAGGTAGGCGAAAAGCGTCAGCGTTTCTTCATCCAGGAAGATCGAATAATCATGAACGCCTTTGGCTTTCAGCAGCGCTTCCAGCTCCGGCCACAGGTTGTCGTGCAGCCGTTTGTATTCCGCTTCGAAGCCTTCGAACAATTTCATTTTAAATGCAACGCGATGCATGGGCTGTTTTTTTAACGTACGAATTTCTTAACGCACGAACGCCATGGCTACTCCGCCGTCCACATTCAGCACGTTGCCGGTAGCCTTGTTGAGCAATCCGCCCACAAAAGCGAAGCAGGCATTGGCGATGTCTTCCGGCAAAATGATCTCGTTCAGCAAAGTGCGTTTGGCATAGAATGCCGGCAGCTCTTCCACTTTCACGCCATAAGCCTTGGCTCTGCCTTCCGCCCATGCGCCGGCCCATATCTTGCTGTCGGATATCACCGCATCCGGGTTTACCACGTTCACGCGTATACGATCTTTGCCCAGCTCTGCGGCATTGAGCCTGCTCAGGTGCAGCTGCGCCGCTTTAGCGGAGCCGTAGCCGGCGTTATTCGGACCGGAAACCAGTGCGTTCTTGCTGACGATGTTCAGCACGTCGCCGCCGGTGCCCTGCTTACGCATGATCTCCACGCCCGCCTGGGTCACGAGGAATTGTCCCTTTACCAGCACATCGTACAGCAGGTCCCAATCCTGTTCGGAATGCTCTTCCAGCGGTTTGGAAATAGAGAGGCCCGCGCAGTTCACCACGATGTCTACTCCACCGAAGGCCAGCGCCGCCGTGTTGAATGCTTTTTTGATGGTGGCGGCGGAGGTCACGTCCAGCACTTCCGATGCGAACACGTCCTTGCCGAATTGTTTGGTAAAGTCCTGTACCGCGGATTCCAGCCGTTGCTGGTCGTTATCGTTGATCACCACTACAGCGCCTTCCTGCGCGAACTTCTGCGCGATGGCCTTGCCAATGCCGCCGGCGCTGCCTGTTACCAGGGCAATGCGGCCGGACAATGCTTTCGGCTTCGGCATGCGTTGCAGTTTTGCTTCTTCCAGCAGCCAGTATTCAATGTCGAAAGCCTCCTGCCTTGGCAGGGAAGTATAGGAAGAGATCGCTTCCGCGCCTTTCATCACATTGATGGCATTAATATAGAACTCCGCGGCTACGCGGGCAGTCTGTTTGTCTTTGGCAAAAGTGAACATGCCCACGCCGGGATACAGGATCACCACGGGATTGGCGTCGCGGATAGCCGGGCTGTTGGGATGCTTGCAGGTGTTGTAGTATTCGGTGTACATCTGGCGGTACGCTTCAAACAGCGGCGCGATCTTTTCCTTTACCGCATCTGTATTACCGAGGTCTTCCGTGGGTGCGAGGTTCAGCACCAGCGGGCTGATCTTGGTGCGCAGGAAGTGGTCCGGGCAGCTGGTGCCCAGCGGTGCCAGCCGGTCCAGGTCATTGGAATTGATGAATTCCAGCACCCTGTCGTCGTCCGTAAAATGCCCCACCATCCTTGTGTTGGAAGAGCAATATCCTCTTAGCACAGGCGCCAGCGCGGCGGCTTGCGAGAGGCGTTGCTCCTTCGGGAGTGCCGCGAGGCGTTCGCCGCCGAAGGCTTTTTTGCCTTTGGTATGTTCTTCCAGGTATTCCGCGCAGCGCTCGATCACTTCCAGGGTATTGACATAGCTTTCATACGCGGTGTCGCCCCAGGTGAAGAGGCCGTGGGAGCCGAGCATGATGCCGCGGATGCCGGGATTTTCGTCCAGGCACTGTTTGAGCTGCAGGCCCAGGTCAAAGCCCGGCCGCTGCCAGTCCACCCACCCGATGGTACCGGAAAACAGCTCCTGCGTGATCTTTTTACCGTCTTTCGCGGCGGCGATGGCGATCGCTGCATCAGGGTGCAGGTGATCGATGTGCGCGAAAGGCAGAAAACCATGCAGGGGCGTGTCTATCGAAGGTGCTTTGGAGTGCAGGTCGTAAATGCAGTGATTGAACAGCTCCACCATTTCATCTTCAAACTCGATGCCGCGGTAAATATTTTTCAGGCTGCGCAGGCGGTCCACATACAAAGCCGCCAGCCCGCTGCGTTTCAGCGTGCCGAGGTCCCCGCCGGAACCTTTCACCCACATCACTTCCGTGCTTTTCCCCGTCAACGGGTCAATCGCCTGCGCCTTGCAGGAAGTGTTTCCTCCGCCATAGTTCGTGAGGCGCAGGTCCGCGCCCAGCAAATTGGAGCGGTAGATCAGCAGGGCCACTTCGTCCCCCGCCATTTCAGCAGCTTTCGCATCATCCCACAGGTAACTTACGTGCCTGAACCGGGTCATAGTGCTGTTATTTTTCGACATATACTTTAATTTATAAAAAGCGTGTTATAATGAATTACCGTATCCCACCAGCACCACAGAGAGGATGATCGTTGCGATGCCGACGAGGAAAGTAGCGAATGTTCTTTTGCTGACGCCTTTCCATTCCCGGAGCGTGAGGCCCCACATGCTGGAAATTAGGATGATGAAGGCCATGTGCAGTATCCAGGAGCTGGCGCCGTTGCCGAGCTTGCTTTCTCCCATGCCGTAGAAAAAGAATTGCAGGAACCAGGTGGTGCCGGCAAGGGCAGAGAAGAAATAGTTGTTCGCCAGCGGGGTTTTGCGGTTCGTGTAATCGCCGAAGCTTTTATTCTTTGCATTGAGGATCATGCACCAGATGAAATTGGTGGTCAGCCCGCCAAGCATAATAACTATAAAGATCACATTGTTTTTGAACAAGGGGTTCGCATTATTTTCTACCGCGGCCTGGCCCATGGATTCGCCCGCCGAGATCGCAAAGCTCATGCAGGCGCTCAAAATGCCGGATACGATCGCCACGGTCAGCCCTTTTTTCAGGTCAAACTCCTTGATACTTTCCTTCTGCTTCTCTTCCGGCAGCTCTTTTTCCTTGTACATGCCGGCCTTACCGCTGATCGCAATGCCCACGAGGCACACGATCACGCCCAGCAATACGAATATGCCGCTGCCCTGCTGCAGCATGGAAGAGAAATTATCCGGGCTGTCCGTAAAAAATTCCTTGTACAGCGGCGGGATCAGCGCGCCGAAAGCCGAGCAGAAGCCCAGTGCCACCGCCATGCCGAGCGACATGCCGAGGTAGCGCATGGACAATCCAAAGGTCAGCCCCCCGATGCCCCAGAGCACGCCCAGGAAATACGTCCAGAATAATGTGGTAAAAGGTGTATTGCTGATAATGTCCATGAATCCCGGCACGGTCAGCCATGCGGCGATGAACGGAACGAACAGCCAGGAAAACAGGCCGCCTGTGATCCAATAACTTTCCCAGCTCCAGCCTTTAACTTTTTTATAGGGAATATAGAAACTACCGGAGGCGAAACCGCCAATGAAATGAAACAGAATACCGAGAATAACTTGCATTGTGGAATATTAATAGGCGAATAAGTTCAATTTTTTTAAAATTAATGGAAAGCGCCCCTCCAACTGTCATGCACTGTCATGGTTTATTTTTAGTATCTTGTCCGTTGAGGGATCAAGACTTTCTGTACTGATGAAACAACATCCGATCTTCAAATACCTGTTCATAGACGACTTCTCCGCCACGCCGAAATATTACCAGCTGGCCAATTCCATTATCAAGGCCATTGCCGATGGAAAGGTGGGGGAGGATGATGTGCTGCCTTCCATCAATGAAGTAAGTTATGTTTTCGAGATATCGCGCGACACGGCGGAAAAGGCTTATAAATACCTGAAAAGCCTGGGCATACTGGGCTCCGTACCCGGCAAGGGATATTTCGTGAAGAACACCCACCTCGGCCGCCAATACAAGATATTACTGCTTTTCAACAAGCTCAGCGAACACAAGAAGATCATTTATGATTCCTTTGCCGCGAAGCTCGGAGAGCTGGGAAGCATTGATTTTTATATTTATAACAGTGATTTCGCCCTCTTTAAAAAACTGCTGTCCCAGAAGCTGGACGACTACACGCATGTGGTGATCCTGCCGCATTTCAGGGAGCGCTGGGATAATGTGGACGAAGTGATCAACAGCATTCCGAAAGACAAGCTCATTCTGCTGGACAAAAAGCTGAAAGATGTTACCGGCGAATACGGCGCGGTATACGAAAATTTTCAGAAAGATATTTATGAAGCGCTGGAGCAGGCGAAAGACAGGCTGCAGACCTACCAGACCATCAAGCTGATCTTTCCCGAACATTCTTATTATCCGGACGAGATACGGGACGGCTTCGAGCAGTTTTGCCAGAATTACGCTTTCACCAGCGAGGTGGTGGCGGACATCGAGGAAGAAGAGATCCGTCCCGGTGATGTATATATAAATGTCCGGGAAAACGACCTGGTGGTGCTGATCGAGAAGATCATCTCGCTCGGGCTGGTGATCGGGAAGGATGTAGGTATTATCACCTATAATGAAACGCCGCTGAAAAAGCTGATACTGAACGGTCTGACCACCATCTCCACAGACTTCAGGAGCATGGGAGAGCTGGCCGCCCGCATGATACTCGATAATTCCAGGGAACAGATCGAAGTTCCGTTCAACATCATTATGCGCCCATCCCTCTGATCCCATGAAGAAAATCATCGCTTTATTCCTGTGCGTCAATTTATTAGTGTCAATCGGACACGCACAGCAATTCCATTTCGGAGCGGGCCGCGCACCCGCGGGGGCCGTTCGTGTTACCACCGGTTCCATGTACAATGCGGCGGCAGGATATGGCTTTGAAGAAGGCGCGGTATTGAAGGAAACCAGCCGCGGCATCGGCGCTGACAGCCCGTTTTTCTTTTCCGTCCGGCTGCCGGAAGGCAACTATCACGTAAAAACGGAGATCGCTTCCGCAACGGTCCGGGTGGAGTGCCGCCGCCTGATGGTGCGGGATACGGTCACCGGCAAGGTATCTTTTACCGTACATGTACGGGATACGCTGATCCGGAATGCGGCAGGGGAGGTGACGGGTAAAGTGCGTTTGAAACCCCGCGAACGGAATTACCGTCATTGGGACAATTTATTAACCATCGAGCTGAACGGCCGCGCACCGGCCATCCGCTCCCTTGAGATAACGCCGGAAAGAAAAGCCATCACCGTTTTCCTGGCGGGCAACTCCACCGTGGTAGACCAGGACAGGGAACCCTGGGCCGCGTGGGGGCAAATGATCCCGTCGTTCTTTCAGTCCGGTAAAGTAGCCATAGCCAACTACGCGGAAAGCGGGGAAGCGCTCAACTCTTTCATCCGTGCGCGAAGGCTGGAGAAGATCATCAGCAGGATGCAGGCCGGCGATTACCTGTTCATTGAGTTCGGACATAACGATCAGAAGCAGAAGGGCGAAGGAGTTGGTCCATTCACCACGTATAAAAAAGACCTGCGTTTCTTTATCCGCGAAGCCCGCAGCAAAGGCGGCATCCCCGTGCTGGTCACTTCCATGCACCGCCGCAGCTTTGACGATGCGGGGCGCATCATCATCAACACGCTTGGCGATTACCCGGAAGCGGTAAGGCAAACGGCGCGCGAAGAGAACGTAGCGCTGATAGACCTGAACGCCATGAGTAAAATTTTATACGAAGCATGGGGCGAAGCCGCTTCACTGAAAGCTTTCGTGCACTACCCCGCGAATACATTTCCCGGTCAGCCCGATGCGCTGCGGGACAATACCCACTTCAGCACATACGGCGCATATGAGATCGCGAAATGTATTGTGAAAGGCATCCGTGATGCCAGGCTGCCATTGGCCCGCTACCTCATGAATGATGTACCGCCTTTTGACCCCGCGCATCCGGATGACGCTGATGCATGGTACTGGCCGTCAAGCCCGCTGAAACCCGCTTTGAAGCCGGATGGCAATTAGATTTACGTGTCACATTGACAATTTGCATGCAGGCAGGATAGTTCAGGACGGTTGTTAATTTTTAAAAGGATACTTTTATTCCGGAGATTGATATTTTATCAACCAGATTTTTATTTAACAGTGAACATTTAATAGTGAACAATGAACCCCGCACTCCCGTGCGGAGCAACTTCCATCGTAGTACCTTCCGGACGAGGGCTCCTTTACCGGAAAAAAACTGATTACCATGAATACGCAACAACTCGTTTCAGGACATCCCCCTGCCGCATCCCTGACCAGGAAAATACATTCCCGGCCATAGACTCCTTATTCGCTAAACAAACATTTACGATCCACGATGAAAAATTTTCCTAACAGATTAATGGTGCTGTCGTGCCTGTTAGTGGCCGCTATTGGCTGCAAAAAGAAGGCCTGGGACGAGTACTATGGTCGCCCTGATACCCTGGAACCGCCTATTTACCAGGTATTGGAAAGCAAAGGGAACTTCAGCAACATACTGGCTGCCATCGACAAGGCAGGGTATCACAAAACACTTGCCGCCGCCGGTTACTGGACTTTCTTCGCTCCGCACGATTCCGCCTTTGAAGTATACTTTAAGGAAAAAGGCATTTCCGGTATAGACGCGCTGGACAGCAGCGCATGTCAGAAGATCGTGACTTATTGCCTCGTGTACAATGCCTTCAAGCGCGAGCGTATCGGGGATTATCAGAGCACCCAGGGCTGGGTGCCCAACATTGCCTTCAAACGCCGCACGGCCAGCTATACCGGTGTGTACGACGGGCAGAACAGCAACGGCGAAAACATCAAGGTCATCAACAGCAACCGGAACAATAACGGTTCCGTATACTATGTGGAGGCCGATAACAATAACAAGTACCTGCCTTATTTCGTCGATAATTTCATGACGGCCAAAGGGCTGTCCGCAACAGACTACAACTACTTTTATCCCGCTACCCCCTATACAGGTTTTAACGTAGTGGACGCGGTGGTAACGGAGAAAGACATTCCGGCCGAGAATGGCGTGATCCACGTGATCAACAGGGTGGTGACCACTTTGCCCGGCCTGGATGAATATATCTCCACCCAGCCGCAATACAGCGAGTTTAAAAAGCTGTTCGACAAGTACCTGCTGCAATACGCGCTGAATCCCGCTGTGTCGCAGCGATACCCTTCGCCGGTGTATACAAAGATCTTCAACGCCAGCCTTGCCTTCTCGCCCAACAACGAGAACTTTCTCAAGCAGCAGGACAACGACGGGCAGCAAAATTCCTACAGCATGTTCGTGCCCACGAACGATGCCCTGCTGACCTATGTGAACGAAGTGCTGCTCGAACATTACACCAGTCTTGATGAAATGCCCATCAACATCATCTACGATTTCGTGAATGCGCATCTCTGGCAGACCGCGGTATGGCCGAGCAAATTCGCTACCACCTTCAATTTCCTCGGCGAAGAAGCCCGTTTCGATCCCGCCGCCGATGTGGTAGATAAAAAAATACTGAGCAACGGCATCTTCTACGGCACCAGTAAAGTGCAGGCCGCCAACGTGTTCAGCAGCGTGTATGGCCGCGCGTACCTCGACCCCCGTTATTCCATGATGACGAGCCTGCTGAACCAGGAGCTGAAATTCCAGATATCCAATATCCGCCTGAAGTATTCGCTGCTGCTCATCAGCAACGACGTGCTGAATGCCGCCGGTTATTTCTCCGATCCGCTGGTAGACAATAATCCCGCTTTCCAGTGGCGCTACACGCCGCCGAACGGAGGCGCGCAGCTGACCGGTTCTTCCGCCCTGGTGCGCCTGCTGCGGCTGCTGAACCTGCACGTGATCCCTGACCTGGATGTACAAAGCCTGTCCGGCTCCGGCGTGGTGAAAACGTATGGCGGCGAATTTGTGCGGTATGAAAATAACCAGGTGTTTGCCGCCGGTAATGTGGATGAAGGTATTATGGCAAACAACACCGATTCAAAATCCGCCCTGAACGGTACGGCGCATTACCTCGACCAGGTGCTGACCTTCAGCGAATCCACTATCGGCAAGCACCTCGAAAAGATCGGCACGCCGGACACATCGCCTTTCCATTATTTCTGGGAATACCTGCGGCGTTCATCCATCTATACCGCCTCCTCCGGCGATATCCTGAACGTAGCCGCAGGCTCTTTCTATACCTTCTTCATCCCGGATAACGACGCCATCCTGGCCGCGGTGAACGACGGGCTGCTGCCCGGCACCGGCACAGCGCCCAACAAAGTGCCGGACTTCAATCCTTCCAGCCTCGCGGATAAGGAGCTGGTCAGCAACTTTATCTACTTCCACATCCTCAACAAAAAATCCGTAGCTACGGACGGCCAGGAAAGCGGTTCCTTTGAAACGCTCTTCCGCAACGCCAACGGCGATCCCACCAGCGTATTCGTGAGCAACGCCACTCCCAATGCCATGAAGGTAACGGATATGCATGCACGGATCGTGGACGTAGATCCCGCCAATAGCAATTACCTCAGTAACCGTTGCATGATCCACCTGATCAGCGACTATTTAAAATATGTTGAATAACCTTTCTATGCTGAATTTTACAAAAACAGTAGTAAGCATACTGGCGATCGTCACATGCGCCACGTTTCCTGCCATGGCCCAGATGCCAGAAACGACCATCGTGAAGGGAAAGGTGACGGACAAACGTACCAAAGAGGCGCTAATAGGTGTTTCCGTTATGGAGGTGGATGCGGACGGGCGCGTCATCAAAGGCACGCCTACGGATATTGAAGGGAACTTCATCCTGAAGGTGACCAATATGAAGAACCGCATCAGCGCATCCTTCATCGGCTACAGGTCTTTCTCGCAACCGCTGAACGGGCGCACTACCGTCAATATCTCGCTGGAATACGGTTCCACGGACCTGAACGAATTTACCGTCACCTCCCGTTCCACCGTCAATAACGGCATGATGAACATCAAGGAACGCAATTCCACCCTCGCCATCTCGAAGATCGCGGCCAAGGAGCTGGAAGAAATGCCCGCCGCCAGTATAGACCAGGCCTTGCAGGGCCGGTTGAGCGGAGTGGACATCACCGCGTCCAGTGGCGACCCCGGCGCGGCCATGAGCATCCGCATCCGCGGTATCTCCTCCATCAGCAGCACCGGCAACCCTTTGATCGTGGTAGATGGAATGCCCTTCCAGACCGAGATCCCCGGCGACTTTAACTTCGGCTCCGCCGATGAGCAGGGATACGCGCAACTGCTAAGCATTTCCCCGGCAGACATCAAGGAGATCTCCGCGCTGAAAGATGCCGCCGCCACCGCCATCTGGGGCTCACGCGCCGCCAACGGCGTACTGGTGATCACCACCAAAAGAGGAACAATGGGCAAACCCGCGCTCACCTATTCTTTCAAAGGCTCCGCTTCCGTATTGCCCGATCCCATTCCCATGCTGAACGGTGATCAGTACTCCACCCTGATCCCCGAAGCGTTCATTAACAGGAACGGCTCTACGCTGAATACGCAAAGCGTGCGCGAGTTCAACTACGACCCCAATGATCCTTACTGGTATCATAACTACAGCAACAATACCAACTGGATCGATGAAATATCCAGAACAGGCGTACTGCAGGACCATAACATCAGCATGAACGGCGGTGGTGAAAAAGCCCGCTACTTCGCTTCCGTAGGGTACTTCAACCAGAGCGGCACCACCGTGGGAACAGGGCTGAAACGCATCAATACCCGCATCAACCTGGACTACCTTATTTCTGACAAGATCAAGATATTCACCAGCATCGCCTATACGCACACAGACCAGGACCGCAGTTACCTCAGCGCGAAGGACGGCGCGATCCGTGGCGTGGCATATATCAAAATGCCGAACATGAGCGTGTTTGAGTACGATGACCAGGGCAATTTGTCTCCCACCTATTTCTCCCCCGCGCAGAACGTACAGGGCGCGTACAGCCGCATCTACAATCCCGTGGCAATGGCGAAGGAAGCCAAATACAATGTGCTTGGCGAAAGGATCGTGCCGCGCTTCCAGATGGAGTACAACATCATCCCGGAAAAGCTGCGGATCGTGGGCGATGTGCAGTTCGACATCAACAATACCAAGAATAAAAGCTTCCTGCCGCAGATCGCCACCGGCCGTCCGAATACGGAAACGGTGGTGAACAGGGCGTATGACGGTGATATCGATCTGTTTGGTGTTACTACCAAGTTGAGCCTGGATTACAATCATCGTTTTAAAAATCCCGATCATAACCTGATGGCCTTTTTTACGGTGATGACGGACGATTATAAATCCGTGAACCAGGAGATCATGACCTCCAACACTGCCTCGTCATTGCTGATGGACCCTTCCGCACCCTCCCGCACACAGAACCAGGAGCTGCGCGCCGTATCCGGCATTTCGCAAACGAGGAGCATCGGCGCGGCATTGACGGCGCAGTATGAGTACCAGGACAAATATTTTATCAGCGGCACCTTACGCGGCGACGGCAACTCCCGCTTCGGTCCCAATTACAAATACGGCCTGTTCCCCTCCGCCGGTGTGCGCTGGAGAGTGTCCGGCGAAAAATTCATGAGCGGCATCAAAAAGCTGGATGACCTCAGCTTCAGGGCCAGCTATGGTTTGAGCGGGGAAGCGCCGCGTTATGATTACACATTTTACAACCGCTACAACACCTTCTCCTGGGGCTATCTCGGTGAAAGCGGCGTGTATCCCGCCACGATGGAGCTGAAGAACCTCCGCTGGCAAACGATACACGGCGGCAACGTCGGCGCCAACCTTTCCTGGATGGAAGGCCGCTTCCGCCTGGATGCGGAAGTCTACCGCAACCGTACCAAAGACCTGTTCTTTGACGGTCTGCAGATCGCTTCCCACACCGGCTATAATAATGTGAACATGAACGTGGGCACGATGGATAACCAGGGATGGGAGCTTGCCGTGTTCACCACGCCGGTAAAAACAAAGAACTGGAGCATCGGATTCGATTTCAATATTTCCCGCAACGAGAACATCATCCGCGAGATATCGGAATTCTACCCGAACAGCAAGGGCGATGTGACCGCGCTGGGCCAGTACATGAGCGTGCTGCAGGTGAACAATCCCTTCGGCTCCTTCTACGGCTACAAATACAAAGGCGTGTATAAGGACAGAGATGCCACAGTGGCAAGGGGCGCCGACGGCAAGCCCATCATCGGGCCGAACGGGCAGACGATCTACATGCGCTTTAACTATCCCAATGTGGATTACATTTTTGAGCTGGGCGATGCCATGTATGAGGACATCAATCACGATGGCAATATCAACTATATGGACGTGGTATATCTCGGCAACAGCAACCCCACGCTCAGCGGCGGTTTCGGTCCGAATTTCACCTGGAAGAACAAGATCCGCATCACCACGTTCTTCAACTTCCGCTACGGCTATGAGATCGTGAACGGCACCAAGATGACCACCACCAACATGTACAACTTCGACAACCAGAGCACGGCCGTGCTGCGCCGCTGGCGGAAAGAAGGAGATGTCACCGATATGCCCCGCGCTGTTATCGCCGGTGGATATAACTGGCTGGGCAGCGACCGGTACGTGGAAGATGCGTCTTTCCTGCGTTTCCGGCAGGTGACGGTCCGCTATACTTTCGACAACAAGCAGCTGGCAAGGTTCAAAATGCGCAGCCTCAGCCTGTTCGCCACCGCGGAAAATCTCTTTACGCTGACGAAGTATACCGGCCAGGACCCGGAAGTAAGCCCCCTGGGCGCCGATCCTTTCCGTATCGCATACGACTATTCCATGACGCCGCCATCGAAGACCTTCACCATCGGCTTGCAGGCAGGTTTTTAATTGTCTAAATGATTTTTACATGAAGCAACTGATCACATATACATGTTTGTTCGCAGTACTTTTCAGCACCGCTGCCTGCAACAAATGGCTGGATCTGCAGCCGCAGGACGGCATCGTGCGGGATGAGTTCTGGCAGACCAAGGAACAGGTAGACGCCGCCGTGACCGGCATTTACGCCGCCCTGCTTGGAAGCCCGGACTACAATGTTTCCCTGGCGGAATATTTCTTCGTCTGGGGCGAAGCCCGTACGGACATGGTTTCACCCGGTTTCCGCGCTTCCTCGGACGAATACGACCTCGTGAACGTCAACATCCTCCCCACCAATATATTCGCCAACTGGCGCACCGTGTACCAGGTCATCAACTACTGCAACACCGTCATAGACCTGGCGCCCGCCGTGCGGAATATAGACAACACCTTTACGGAGGAACATCTTAACCGGGCACAGGGCGAGGCGCTGGCGATCCGCTCCCTGCTTTACTTCTACCTGGTGCGGACCTTCGAACAGGTGCCGCTGAAGCTCACCGCCACCACCAGCGACGAAGAGCTGCAGCCACTCGCCAAATCCGGCAGTGACGAAATACTGAACCAGATCGTGGCCGATCTCAAAAAAGCTGAGCCCGCGCTGCCGCTGACCTATAATAATACTGCGAAAGACAAAGGCCGCGTGACCCGCTATACCGCAAACGCCATCCTGGCGGACGTTTATCTCTGGATGGAAAAATATGCGGAGTGCGCCGCGGAATGCGACAAGATCATCAGCTCCAACCGTTTCGGGCTGATCGGCGGAGAGTTGTCTGTGTTCGATGAAGTTTATTTCAAAGGCAATTCCAGCGAAAGCATTTTTGAATTGCAGTTCGATGCCCAGAAGCTGAACCCCTTCTACTTCATGCACCAGACCTCCACCCGCAGGTGGAGCGCCGCGCCGCATCTCATGGAAGAGGTGTTCGGGGTAGACATCATCAACCCCATTCCCGTTGTGGATAAAAGGGGAGAAGGCTGCTCGCTGCGCGCGTCCGACCTTTCTATCTGGAAATATATCGGCGCGAATGACGCGGGTTCCAGCCTGCGCTCGGCGGAGCAATCCTTTGCCCACTGGATATTTTACCGCTATGCGGATGTGCTGCTGATGAAAGCGGAAGCCATCAACCAGCTGGATCAGCCGCTGGAAGCTTCGCGCCTTGTGAAGACCGTCCGGGAGCGTGCCAATGCGCTGGACTTCGGCATGCCGATGGATTCCACCAGCATGCAGGGCATGGAAGAATATATCCTCCAGGAAAGACAACGCGAGTTCGCTTTTGAAGGAAAACGCTGGTACGACGTGCTGCGCAATGCCAAACGCAACAACTACCAGCAGCTGAACTACCTCCTGAACATGGTGGGCACCAGCATCCCGAAAGAAAGACAGCAGGCCGCGTTCAACAAGCTGCGCGACAAGAATAGCCATTATATGCCTGTTTACCAGTACGAATTGCAGACGAACAAATTGCTGGTGCAGAATCCTTTTTACAAATAATTCAATTGCCCGTTATGACCAGGAAAGATCTCATATATCCCTTTATGCTGGCGCTATTGCTGACCAGCGCGCTCATCACGGCGTGCAAGAAGAACCAGATAGAATTGCTGACCACGGATGATGTGAACATTGTAGGTTATCTGGAAAAATACCCCGATTCATTCTCCCTGTTCAAGCAGATCCTCGACCGCACCGAAACAAGCGCATTCCTCAATGCCTATGGCGCCTACACCTGCTTTGCACCGACCAACAGCGGCGTGAACGCCTGGCTGGCGAAGATCAATGCGGCCAATGTGGATGCGGTGGACATTGAGGTGTTGAAAAACATGGTGCAGTTCCACCTGCTCACCGATACCATTACCACCGCCGCGTTCAAAGACGGAAAGCTGCCCGTTCCCACCATGTTCGGGCAATATCTCGTGACCGGCGTGAATTTCGACGGCGGCGCGTCCAGCTACATGATCAACCGCCAGGCGGAGATCACCAGATCCAATATCCGCGTGGGCAACGGCATGATCCATCAGTTGAATAACGTACTGGAACCATCTTCACTCACCATCGCCAAACAGCTTGAAGCAAAGCCCGAATATTCCGTGTTCGTGCAGGCGTTGAAGGAAACCGGTTTTTATGATGTGTTGAATACGGTGGATGCGGACACGGCCAAACGCTGGATGACCGTGATCGCGGAAAGCAACAATGCGCTGGCGGACAGCGGCTTCGCTTCCTACGCCGCGTTGAAGGCAAGGTACTCCACCCTCGGAGACCCTTCCAACCCGAATGACAGCCTCCATATGTATGTGGCCTACCATATTCTCGGTGGCGTGAAGTTCCTCGGAGATATCATCACCTCGCCTTCGCACCAGACCTTCCAGCCCCAGGAAGTGATCAGCGTGCAGTTGATCAACCAGAACGTGATCGTGAATGAAAATGAATTTAACGGCATCGTGGAAAAGGGAATCGCATTGAAACGCCCGTCCAGCGACAATGCTGCCACTAACGGCGTATGGCATGATGCGGACGCGCACTACAGCTTGAAGTACCGTCCGCCTACTGCGGTGTACTGGGAAGTGTCCGCTTTCGAAGAAGTGATGAAACTGCCGGCGGTATACGGGAAATCCAGCCTCACGTGGCGGCGCGAAACAGAAGCGGACAAGCTTTTCAAGGATATTGACTGGGGATGGGGCTCCAACGCGGGCACCAACATATTCACCTACAGTTACAGCACCTCGTCCAGCATCACGCGCTATGCAGTGCACAACGACTGCAACCAGCTGCCGCTCGGGCTGCCGGCCCGCCCCATCTGGTGGGAAATGACCACGCCGCCGATCGTGAAAGGAAAGTACAAGATATGGATCTGCTATGCCCGCAGCAAGCAATCCAGCAGCTCGAACATGCTCTGCCAGGTATCCGTGAACGGCGAAGTGATGCCGCGTACCTTCAATTTCACCGACCTCCGCCCCAAAGGCAGCGACTCGGAGCTGGAAGCCATCGGCTGGAAGCAATACACGGAATCAAGGCCCTACGCCTCCGATTCCAACTATGCGGCCAAACTGGTAGGCACGTACGAATTCCTCACCACGCAAAGACAGACGATCCGCATCACACCACTGAGCGGCACGCAGAACAATAACTTCCTGGACATGATCCATTTTATCCCGATCGATGAAAACCAGATACTGCCAAGGTTCAGGATTGACGGATCAAAAGTTTATAACTAACAACAGGCACAATTATGACACGTATATTTTTGATAATAGCACTGGCGATGGTATGCGGATGTAAAAAGTGGGACGATCATAACGCCATTACCAGCGAAGGACTGAAGCAGGACCTGTATGAGCAGATCAGCCAGGACCCTTCCCTCAGCAGCTTTGCGGAGCTGCTGGAAAAATCCGGTTATGCTGAAGTGATCGCATCTTCCAAAACATTCACGGTGTTTGCACCCGGCAACGAAGCCCTCGCCACGCTGGACCCCGCGATCGTCAACGATCCTGCGCGGCTGAAACGCTTCGTCGGCAATCACATCGCCAACCAGTCATGGTTCACCGCCCCCGCCGGTAAAACGTTCAACATTGAAATGCTCAACGGCAAATACCTCCGCATGCAGGCTAAAACCGTGGAGGACGCCACCATCACGACGGCGGACCGCTATGCGAAGAACGGCGTCATCCAGGTGGTTGACAGGATGTTGCCCGCGCTGGACAATACCTGGGAAGCGCTGGAAAACAACACCTCCATTCCCGCGAAACAGAAAGCCTACATGCTGTCCCTGTTCCGGAACGTGTTTGATGTAACGAATGCGGAGCAGATCGGTGTAAACCCCGTCACCGGCGAGCCCATTTACCGGCCCGGTACGGATTCCATCCGCACGAACATCTTCTGGCGCAATGTGCACGACCTCCGCGATGAATCCCGCCGTTTCACCCTCTTTGTGCTGGAAGACGCGGCCTGGGATACGGAAGTGACGAAGCTGAACCCCTTCTTTGTGACCGGCACGGCGGACAGTACGAGGGACCTTTCGGCCTGGGAAGTGGTAAAAGATTTTGCGGTAGACAGCGCTTACACCCTGCAAACCCTGCCTGATACGCTGACCTCCGTGTCCGGCGTGCGGGTGCCCATTGAGAAAGCGCAGATCAAGCAAACCATACTCACCAGCAATGGCGTGATCTACGTCATGGGGAAAATTGAGGTGGCGCCGGAACGCAAGCTGCTTTCCTTCCGCATCGATGCGGAGTTTTACCGCGCGCAAAGCGTTGACAAACGCGGGAACACCTTCTTCAGGGACCGCTTCAACCCGGTGACGCAGCTGGCGTTCAAGGACGTGCTGGTGTTCAATCACGGCACTTCCCGTTTCAACCTGAGCTACCGCCTGCAAAATATGTACAGCGTGAAATACAAAGTATACTGGGTGGCCGTGAATGATTTTCAGTCGAACAACTTTTCGCAGAAGCTCGGCATCGGAACGCCGGACGCCACACTGCTGGATTATGTGACGGTAACGCCTGATAATTATGAAGAGGTGCTGGTGGGGGAATTCACGCTGGATGCCTTTCACCCGCTGCTGGATATTTATTTAACGGCCGCCAATACTACCAATGCCGCCAACAGCGCGCTGGTATGTGACTACATCCGGCTGGAACCCTCATTCAATTAAGATATGTACCATACTACAAAATATTTCAGGATGAAGATCATACTTGTTTCTGTGTTTGTTTTAACAGCCGGAATGGTAGCGGCGCAAACTACGACCGGGAGCGAAGACACAACGCTCAGGCGTGCGACCGGGAAGGGAGTTACTGTTTCAGGGAAGGTAACAGATGCCGCTACCAGAAAGGCTGCCGTGAACGTGCGCGTGGGTGTGGAAAATTTTTCCGCCGCCATCACGGATGCAGACGGACGATTCGTCCTGAATGTACCCTCCCTGCAATCCACCATCTTTGTCAGCGGTGAAGGCTACGATACGCGGCTGGTATCCCTGCGGGGCCGGAACAACCTGGAAGTATCCCTGCTGGACGCCTCCGCTGAATCGTTCTCCGCGCCGGTCAACCTGCCGCTCGATACGCGCAGCAAAAGGAATGTGACCGCTTCTGCGGGGCAATACAATGTGAACGGCTGGCAGCAGACCGCCGAAATGCCGGACGCATTATTGCAAGGCAGGATCGCCGGGCTCAACGCCATCCGCCGCTCCGGCGTGCAGGGCGCGGGCGCCAATCTCTTCCTGCGTGGCTATAATTCCCTGTACGGCACCAACAGGCCGCTGATCGTAGTGGATAACATGATCTTCGATGCGAACGACTACGGTCAGAGCATCATCGCCAACAACTACACCAACCCGCTGTCGCTGATAGACCCGCGGGATATCGATAACATCACCGTGCTGCGCGACGCTGCTTCCATCTATGGCGCCAAAGGTGCGAACGGCGCTATCATCATCACCACCTCGCGCACGCGGGAGCAGGCCACGAAAATCGATTTCGGCGCATATGCCGGCTTCAACATCGCGCCGAAAAGACTGCCTGTGATGAATGCAGCGGATTACCGCACTTACCTGAGCGAAATGCTTGGCAGCAAAGGGCTCAGCAGCGCGGAGATCGCGGCGCTGCCGTATATGAACGATGACCCTGCCAGTCCGTTTTACCATAGCTACCATTACAATACCGACTGGCAAAGCCGGGTAATGGACAACAGCATGAGCAATAACTACTACCTCAAGGTGACCGGCGGCGATAACATCGCCACGTACGGCCTGAGCATGGGATATATGAAGAATGAAGGCATCATGCGCGGAACAGACCTTAGCCGCTACAGTACCCGCTTCAACGCCGTTTTCAATTTCACCCGGAAATTCACTGGCTTCGCCAATCTTTCTTTTACTTACAACGAACAAAACCTGAAAGACCAGGGTATTGCGGATAACACCGCCCCGCTCTTCCTCTCCCTGGTGAAATCTCCGTTCATGCATGACCGTGAGGTGAACAACGAAGGCGTGGAAAGCCCCAACCTGTCCGACCGCGACTCGCTCGGCATCAGCAATCCCACCGCTGTGATCGATGAAATGCAGGCGTACA
Source organism: Chitinophaga cymbidii (assembly GCF_007992715.1). Taxonomy (GTDB): domain Bacteria; phylum Bacteroidota; class Bacteroidia; order Chitinophagales; family Chitinophagaceae; genus Chitinophaga; species Chitinophaga cymbidii. The sequence goes on along the minus strand of NZ_BKAU01000001.1, from coordinate 616,931 downwards.
ACAAATATTACCGCTTCTACGGCACGTTCGGGTTCAAGTACGATTTTTCCGATCATTGGAATGCCAGCACAACGATCGGTATTGTATACGACAAAGTGCGCGAGAACATCTTCGTGCCCGGCAGCGGCCTGGCTAAAGACACCCTGCCGCAGGCCATCGCGGAAAACCGGCTGGGCAGCCAGGTAAAAAGACTTTACTCCATCTACAACGATACACGGCTGGAATTCACGAAGCGTTACAACAACCGGCATAGTGTAGCCGTCCGCGTTGGCTTCCGGTATCAAAAGAATGATGCTGAGCAGGATTACGCGCTCGGCTACAATTCTCCCACGGACGAGCTGGTGAGCGTACAGAACGGCCTGGCCGCATTGCGGCAGGTCGGCGGCGGCATCGGCAAATGGAACTGGCTGAACACTTATCTCAATGCGGATTACGGCCTGATGGACAAGTATTTTCTGTCCTTCAACATGGCGGTGGACGGCTCTTCCCGTTTTGGGAAGCAGGCGAAAGACGGTATAGCGATCAACGGCAGCAAGTTTCCTGTAATGCCTTCGCTTGCGGCGGCATGGCTGATCTCCGGGGAAGACTTCATGTCCGGCTCCGGCATCAACCTGCTGAAGCTGCGGGCTTCTTACAGCATCACGGCGAACGACGACATCGGTAATTACACCAGCCGGCAAACCTACGGTTCGCAGAATTTGCTGGGCATGCAGGGGCTGGTGCGCAACGGCATCGCCAACCCCGCGCTGCAATGGGAAACCGGCAAGAAGCTGAACGGCGGGCTGGACATTGCCTTCCTGCAGGAACGCCTGAACATCGGCCTGGACGTATATTCCAATAAAACAGAGAATATGCTGGTGTATGAAGAACTGCCTTCCGCCACAGGCTTTAAAACCATGCTGACCAATGCCGGCAGCATGCAGAATACAGGATGGGAAGCAACGGTGAACGCGCGCATCGTAAATGCGCCGAAAGTGAAGTGGGACCTGGGCTTCAACGTCAGCAGCTACAAAAACAGGATCATATCCGTGCCGGGAGGGCAGTTCACCACCGAATATGCAGGCGCCACCATCCTGACGGCCAACGATCAACCCGCCAACCAGTTCTACGGATACACCACGAACGGCGTGTATGCATCCGATGCGGAAGCTGCGGCGGAAGGATTACGGAAAATGAACAACGACGGAACATTCAGCACCTTTAGCGGAGGCGATGTACGTTTCATCGATATAAATAAAGATGGAGAGATCAATGCGGACGACCGCCGGGTGATCGGCGATCCTAACCCGGACTGGACGGGCGGCATCACCAACCGCATTCTCTGGAACCGCTTTGAGCTGAACGCGCTGATCACTTTCAGCCAGGGCAATGAGGTGTACAATTATCTGCGCTACCGCCTGGAATCAGCCAGCGGCGTGGAAAACCAGCTGGAAAGTATGAACAACAGGTGGCGCGCGGACGGACAGGTAACGAATACACCGAAAGCCGCCTGGGGCGATCCGATGGGGAATGCCCGCTTCAGCGACCGGTGGATAGAGGACGGTTCTTATCTGCGCCTGCGCACGGTATCCCTCCAGTACTATATTCCCATCAAAAACGGCATCCTGAAGAACGCCACTGTTTACGCCACAGGAAATAACCTGATCACGCTAACGAAATACAAGGGATACGATCCGGAGTTCAGCGCGGCCGGCAGCGTGTTCGCGCAGGGCATCGATGCCGGTCTTGACCCGCTGTTCAAAAGCGTGACGCTGGGTGTGCGGATAGGCTTGTAAAATCCATTTTAATTCAATCAGAAATCGATACGACATATGAAGAAGCTATTCATACTATTGGCGGCCGTGGCAGTAACGGGATCTTCGTGCAAAAAGATGTTCGATATAAAGCCGGAGGATGAGCTGGATGTCAGCGACATGTACCGCAACGTGTATGATGCGGATGCCGCCGTCATTGGTATTTACGGCCAGTTCATGGGCCTCGCGGAACGTTACATTCTGCTGAACGAGCTGCGCGGGGACATGCTGGAATATACGGACAATGCGGACCGGTACCTGCGTCAGCTGAGCACGCACAGCGTAACGCCGGACAATCCCTGGGCCAGTCCGCGCCCCTTTTACGAAGTGATCCTCAACTGCAATGATGTGCTGAAACATTTTGCCATCATGCACCAGGAGAACAAACTGCAGGACGCGGAATACATCCAGCGCTATTCAGACGTGGCCTGCATGCGCGCGTTCCTGTATCTTCAACTGGGCATTCACTACGGAGAAGTGCCCTACGTTACCTCGCCGCTGGAAACGGTAGATGCGTTGAAAGACGCCGGCAACTTCCCGCGCCTGTCATTCAATGTGCTGCTGGACAGCCTGATCAGCGCTACCGAAGCATTGCCCTACAAGGAAGAATACCCTTCCGGCACCACGCTGAACATCACGGTAGACGGCTATCCGACGAATAAATGGTTCATCAACAAAAGGTGCCTGCTCGGCGATCTGCACCTCTGGAAAGGTAATTACGTACAGGCCGCCAGCTGGTACCGCGAGGTGATGGAGACCGGCACCGCCGGCACTGTGAACGGCTCTTACTTTTCCATGTACAAACTGGGATGGGACAGTAATGGCGATATCGATCACTACATCCGCTATTCCCGCGACGGAGACGAGACCTCGCTGATCACGAACTCTGAATGGCGGATCATGTTCGAGCAGGCCATGAATACAGAGGGCTTCCGGAGGGAATGGGTATGGGCCATACCGTTTGATCACAAGTTCAAACCGGCCAACCCCTTCGTGAAATTGTTTTCACCCGTGGGTGGGGATTACCTTGTAAAACCCTCGCAGTCCGCGATCGATAACTGGAACAGCCAGCAGCAACGCACCCGCAGCAGCGCGCCGCAGATACCCGGTCAGCCTTATGATGCACGCGGCCTGTTCACCTGGCGAGAGATCGGCGGCCAGCCGGTGGTGATGAAGTATCTCTACAACTATCTGAATTATAACACCAATCTCCCGGCGGACATCCTGCAAAGGAGCGGTAAATGGTTCCTGTTCCGGCAGACGCATCTGCATATGCGCTTTGCGGAAGCCGCTAACCGCACGGGCCGGCACCGCCTCGCATGGGGATTGTTCAACTCCGGCATTGGCGGCGCTTATCCCGCACCGACCAGTAATGTAACGGACTATCAGAACACGTTGTTCGAGCCATATCCTTTCAATTTTGATGCGAGGAACAGCGGCAGCAACGGCATTCCATATTACCGCTCGGACTGGTACCGCAATATCGGGATCAGGGCGCGGGCAAATCTTGTTTCCCTGCAAATCCCGGCTGCCGACAGCCTGTTGCAGATAGAAGACGGATTGATCAATGAAACGGCACTGGAAAATGGTTATGAAGGCACCCGCTGGCCGGACTTGCTGCGCATCGCGCTGCGCCGAAACGATCCTTCTTTCCTTGCAGACAAGATATATGAGAAGCTGCAAAAAGACGGGGTGCCCGGTGCGGCGGACGCCAGAGCGAAGCTGATGAATCAGGATAACTGGTATCTGCCTTTCGATCTGTAAGACGAATAAAGTTGTTTTTTCACGATGACAGTTAAAATTTAGCTTAACTGTCATCGTGACGTTTATTAAATTGTATCATGTTGAAACGAAACCATCTTGTTTTAGTACTGCTGCTGACGATGCATACTGCCTCGGCGCAGATCAAATGGCCGGAAATCACGCAAACGGCAAAACCCTGGACCCGCTGGTGGTGGGAAGGCAGCGCCGTAGACAAAGCGGGCCTCACCACTGCAATGGAAAAATACCGGCAGGCCGGGCTCGGCGGGTTGGAGATCACGCCCATTTATGGTGTGCAGGGATATGAGCAGCAGTTCATTCCCTTCCTCACGCCCAAATGGATGGACATGCTGCAGCATACGCTGCGGGAAGGGAAGCGCCTGGAATTGGGGATAGACATGGCTACCGGCACGGGCTGGCCTTTCGGCGGGCCCTGGGTGAACGACGCCGATGCCAGCAAATACATCGCGTTTTCAAAATATACGCTGGCCGCCGGCGCCCGTCTCGCGGAACCGGTGGTATACATGCAGGAACCGGTTGTACGCACAGCTAACGGCAAACCCGCAAAGGGGCTGCTGGAACCCCTGACCGCGAACAAAGATCTGCAGGGGCTGGCGCTGGACCAGGTGCGGTATGAAAAGCACCTCCCGCTGGCCGCGCTCATTGCTTACGACGAAAAAGGCGGCTACACCGATATTACCGCGAAAGTAGATGCGCAAGGAAACCTCAACTGGTCCCCCAAAAACGGCACGAGCATCCTGTACGCCCTGTTCCAGGGATGGCATGGAAAAATGGTGGAACGCGCCGCGCCCGGCGGTGAAGGTCTTGCTATCGATCACTTTTCATTGCCCGCTATACAACATTATCTCGGTCATTTCGATCAGGCTTTTGCAGGACACGACCTCTCCGGCCTGCGCTGTTTTTTTAACGATTCATATGAAGTGGACGATGCGCGCGGCGAAGCGAACTGGACGCCCGGCTTTTTTACCGCATTCCGTCAAAAGCGCGGATATGACCTGCGGGAGCAGCTGCCGGCATTATTTGCAAAAGACACCCGCATACTTTATGATTACCGCATGACCATCTCGGAACTGCTGCTGGAAAAATTCACCCGCCCCTGGCATGCCTGGGCGGAGGCGAAAGGAAAGCTGATCCGCAATCAAAGCCATGGATCACCGGCCAACATCCTCGATCTGTATGATGCGATCGATATTCCGGAAACGGAGGGCACGGACATCCTGCGCTTCAAGTTCGCCACGTCCACGGCCAATGTGTCCGGCAAACCGCTGGCTTCCGCGGAAGCGGCTACCTGGCTGAACGAACATTTCCAGTCTTCTTTGTCGGACGTAAAACTGGCGCTGGACAAATATTTTGCCGGTGGCGTCAATCATATTTTTTATCACGGCACCAACTATTCTCCGCAAAATGAGCCCTGGCCCGGCTGGCTGTTTTATGCCGCGGTGCACTTCACGCCCGCAAACCCTTTCTGGAAGGACTTTGGCGCACTGAATGCCTATGTGGCCCGTTGCCAGAGTTTCCTGCAGCAGGGAAAAAGCGATAATGACATCCTGCTCTATTTTCCTTTCCACGACCGGAACAATCAGCCCGGCCGCGCTATGCTGCATCATTTCGACGGCATGGAAGGCTTCGACGGCACCTACTTCAAGCAGGCCGGCGAAGAGCTGTTACAGGAAGGATATGCATTCGACCTGATCTCCGATCTGCAGCTGCAAAAGTCTTCCGCTGAGAACGGGAAAATACGCACGGCGGGCGGTAACCGTTACCAGGCTGTTTTACTGGCCGATGTGAAATCCATCCCGCTCGAAACCCTGCAAAAGCTCCGCGATCTCGCCAAAGCAGGCGTGCGCGTACTGATGTTCGAAAACATGCCGCAGGATGTGCCCGGTTTCTACCAGCTGGAAGAACGCCGCGCCGCTTTCAGGAAAACAATGGAAGAGCTGGCCGCCTGCAAAACGGTGCATCTCAACAATCATTTGTCCGAATTGATGCGCGCCGGCAAAGTGCGGAAGGAGAATTTTTCACAGCTGATGTTCGTGCGCAGGGCTTATGAAAATGGACATTATTATTTCCTCTCTAATACCGGCAACGAGCGCCTGCGGGATTATATCCGGCTGTCCTCTCCCGGCCGCTCTGCCGCTATTTTCGACCCGATGCTGGGAAGAGCGGGACTGGCCTATACAAAAGCAGGAGCGGTGTATGTGGACCTCGCTCCCGGCGAAAGCTGCATCCTGCAAACATCTTCAACGCCGCTGCAAGGCGAATATTTCCCGTACACCACGCCCACCGGCGCGCCCATCGCGCTTGACAATGAATGGGACGTGCAATTCCTCGAAGGCGGCCCCTCGCTGCCCGCCGCCACAAAGGTCAAACAACTTTCGTCGTGGACGGAATGGGCGGTTGATGGCGCCGCACAGTTTTCAGGTACGGCGCGGTATACGACCACTTTTAAGAAACCGGATGCCGCCGCAGCAGCATATGAGCTGGACCTTGGCAGCGTGCATGAAAGCGCGGAAGTCATCCTCAACGGCGAGAAACTGGCAACGCTGATCGGGCCGGTGTACAGGCTGACCATCCCGTCAACAGCGCTGAAGGACAACAATACTTTGCAGGTGCTGGTGACCAACAGTATGGCCAACCGCATCGCCGATATGGACAAACGCGGCCTGCCCTGGAAGAAATTTTACAACATCAATATGCCGGCCCGCCTGCCGGAGAACCGCGGTGCGGACGGATTGTTCACCGCGGCCAACTGGTCGCCGAAAGCATCCGGACTAACGGGGCCGGTTACACTGACGCCGGTAGCGGTGGCACAACAGCCCGGGCTTTCAAAAAGCGTGGCGAAGCCCGTTCCCACAAAACACAACGCAGGAGAATGACAGCACGGTTTTTAATTGGAATGATGATGATGGTATCCCTGGCGCAAGGGCAAAACACCAAGGTGCACTACCTTTCCGGCAGTGACTGGGATTTCTTTTGCACCGGCGGCCGCAACAGCGGGTACTGGACGAAGATCAGGGTGCCTTCCTGCTGGGAGCAGCAGGGCTTTGGCACTTACAATTACGGGCGTGACTACAAGACCTACGGAAAGAACTTCCGCTTTGCGGACGAGCAGGGATTGTACCGGCACCGCTTCCGGGTGCCCGCGGACTGGAAGGGGAAGACGGTGAATATTGTGTTTGAGGGATCGATGACCGACACGGAAGTGAAGATCAATGGGAAGTCCGTGGGGGCTGTGCATCAGGGGGCTTTTTACCGTTTTAAATATGACATTACTGATAAACTGAAATATGGCGCCGAGAACCTGCTAGAAGCAACGGTCAGCAAAATGTCCGCCGACAATTCTGTGAACAACGCGGAGCGGCTGGCCGATTACTGGGTTTTCGGCGGTATCTACCGCCCTGTGTACCTGGAAGTGTTGCCGCAACGGCATATCGTCCGCACGGAGATTGATGCAAAAGCGGACGGCAGCTTCCGGATGAAAGTATATACGAACAACGGCGGCGGCCATGTGTCCGCCATCATCAGCGACGCCAGCGGCAAACAGGTGGCGCAGGCCACTGCCGCTGTAAAGGATTCCGTAGCGTGGATCAGCGCGGATGTGAAAAACGCTTTACAATGGACCGCGGAAACGCCGAACCTTTACAAGGTGACCGTCATCCTGAACCATGGCCACCAGGTAACAGAAAGGTTCGGTTTCCGCACCATTGAAATCCGCCGGCATGACGGCATTTACGTCAACGGCACGAAGATCAAAATGAAAGGCGTGAACCGCCATTGCTTCTGGCCGGAAACCGGCCGTACGCTCACGGACGAGATACAGCTCAAAGACGTGCTGCTCATGAAGGAAATGAACATGAACGCCGTCCGCTGCGCCCACTATCCGCCGGACAAACGTTTCCTCGAATTGTGCGACAGCCTCGGGCTGTATGTGCTGGACGAGCTGGCCGGATGGCAAAAGGCGTACAGCACCAAAGCAGGAGCGCCGCTGGTAAAGGAAATGGTGACACGCGATGCCAATCATCCTTCCATCATTTTCTGGAGCAACGGGAACGAAGGCGGTCATAACAAGGAGCTGGACGATGATTTCGGGCAGTACGACCTGAGCAACCGGCCGGTCATCCACGCGCATCACCGCCCCGGCAACCAGTTTAACGGGATTGACTGCAATCACTATGAAGATTATTACAGCACGCAGAAGATACTGGCGGACACGAATATTTACATGGTCACGGAGTTTCTGCACAGCCAGGACGATGGCGGCGGAGGCGCTGCCCTGCATGATTTCTGGGAACTGCACTGGCATGCGGAAAGAGGGGCCGGCGGTTTCCTCTGGGCGCTGATAGACGAAGGTCTTGTTCGCACCGATCTCAACAACATCATTGATGTGAACGGGATCAACGGTCCAGACGGCGTATTAGGCCCGCACCGCGAAAAGGAAGGCAGCTTCTATGCGATCCGGGAAATATTCTCCCCCGTGAAGGTCAGCTTCCCCGCCGCTTTTAACGGAACTGTGCAGGTGGAGAACCGTTTCCACTTTACAAATTTGAAGCAATGCAAATTCCAGTGGGGACTGGTCAATTTTCACAAGCCCGGTGATGCGGTGGCGGGATATGAAGTAAAAAAGAAAGGCAGCGCCGCCCCGGTTAATATTGCGCCTTTGGCGAAAGGCGTGGTGGATTTAAATCTCCCGGCGGACTGGCAACAGTATGATGCGATGGTGCTCGCCGCGTATGACCCTTTTCAAAAAGAAATTTACCGCTGGGTACACAGAATAAAATCCAATACAGAATTGCTGAACGGCGTGCTCACCCTGAATGATGATCCGGTTTCCGTGCAGGAATCCGATTCCATCGTCACGCTGTCCGGCGGACAGGTGACGGTGATGCTGAACCGGAAGACGGGTATGATCGCGGGATTGAAGCATGCAGCGGGTGACCAGCCGTCATTTGGCGATGGTCCGCTGCTGGTCAGCGGGAACGCCACGGTCAGAGATGTGAAGGTATCCCCCCGCCAGGCGGAGTTCACGTACGACGGCGATATGAAGTATGTGCGATGGGAGATGAACGGCAGCGGCTGGTTGCGGCTGGAATACGAATATGCATTGAATGGTACCTATCCTTTTGCCGGCATCACTTTTACTTACCCCGAACATTTTGTACTCGATGCGAAATGGCTCGGCAAAGGCCCTTCGCGCGTATGGAAGAACAGGTTGCAGGGTGTGACGGATAACGTCTGGATGAACGCATATAACAATGCGTCCCCGGGCCGCGCGCCCTGGACGTTCCCGGAGTTCAAGGGATATTTTGCGGACATCGCCTGGATGGAAATGAATACCGTGCAGGGCAGGTTCTGTATTGCTTCGCCGGATACGGGTTTGTATGTACGCCTTTTCGATTTTTACGGATTGAATGATGTGCATCCCAATCCCGCATTGCCCGCAGGAACCTTATCGTTCCTCGATGCGATCCCGCCCATCGGCACAAAGCTCGCTTTCAATATCAACAACAATACCCGTTCCCTCGGACCTTCCAGCGAACCGAACCGGATCAGCGGCAGCAAGAAACGTGTGCTCTGGTTCTATTTCGGATTGCCGAAACCGGTCGACGGGAAGAAAGAACAATATAACCGACCGGCAATAAATGATCTGTTATGAGAACATGGTGGCTGATATTACTTTTTAATCCGCTTGCGGCACAGGACCGCATCGACCGCGAAGCGCTCGTGCGGCGGCATACAGTAGAAGTGAGGCAGATGGATTCCCTCTCATCCCTTTCTGTGGGCAATGGCAATTTCGCATTCACGGTAGACGCAACAGGCATGCAGAGCTTCCCGGATGCTTACGCAGCGGGTGTTCCGCTTGGTACGCAGTCCGCATGGGGCTGGCATAGCTTTTCGAATAAGGAAGGACTGCGGTTTGAGGAATCGCTCCGCGAATATGAGCTGGACGGCAGGAAGATACCTTACTCCGTGCAGGTGAAGCACAAGGCGGTGGATTACTTCCGTGCAAACCCGCACCGGTTGCAGCTTGGGAATATCGGGATGGAGATCGTGAAAAAGGACGGTACGTTAACAACGGTAACGGACATACGGAATATCCATCAGCGGCTGGACATGTGGACGGGTGAGATCAACAGTGAATTTACGGTGGAGGATGTGCCGGTGAAGGTGATCACGGTTGGTCATCCTGCACAGGATGCGGTTGCTTTCCGGATCAGCTCGCCGTTGCTGGAGCAGGGGCGTTTGCGGGTGAGGGTGCGCATCCCTTATCCGAACGGTGGCTGGAAAGATGTGGGCAATCACTGGAACAGCGGCCAGCAGCAATCAACAACATTTTCGAAGGAAGGATATATCGCCTGTTCGCTGGATACCACCCGTTACCGTATCGATCTCCGCTGGTCCGCCATCGCGGATACCCGCGAGGCAGCGCCCCATTATTACCTCATCACGCCCGCCAGGGCAAAGGATTTTGAGCTGACGGCCAACTTTGCATTAGAACGCAGCGTTGCTCCCGCGTTTGAGGAAACCCGGCAGGAGAGCGCCAAGGCATGGAAGCAATTCTGGCAAAGCGGAGGCGCGGTGGATTTCACAGGTAGCACAGATCCACGGGCGCATGAACTGGAAAGAAGGATCATCCTTTCACAATATCTCACCCGCATCCAGTGCGCGGGAGATTTCCCGCCGCAGGAAACCGGTTTGACGTACAACAGCTGGTTCGGGAAGCCTCATCTCGAAATGCACTGGTGGCATGCGGTGCATTTTGCGCTCTGGGGCCGGCCGGAACTGATGGAAAAAAGCCTTAACTGGTATTTTACCGTGGCGGACAAAGCAAAACGCCTGGCAGAACGTCAGCATTTTGACGGCATCCGCTGGCAGAAGATGACGGACAACAACGGTGATGAAGCCCCCTCTTCCGTCGGCGCCTTCCTCATCTGGCAGCAACCGCATTTCATTTACATGGCAGAGCTGTTGTACCGGCATCATCCCGGCAAAGCCGTGCTGGACAAGTATAAGGACCTGGTGTTCGCCACGGCGGATTTCATGGCGTCCTACCCCACGTACGACCCGGCAAAGCAACGGTACAACCTCGGCAGGGGCCTGATCCCCGCGCAGGAATGCTTCGATCCCATTACAACGTTCAATCCCACTTACGAGCTGGCCTACTGGCACTGGGCCCTGAACGTTGCGCAGGAGTGGAGAAAAAGGGCGCAGCTGCCCCGCCATAAGAAATGGGACGAAGTACTGGCAAAGCTGGCGCCATTGCCGCAGCAGCAGGGCGTGTACCTCGCTACGGAAAGCACGCCGGATTGTTACACGAATGAACGTTACCTCGCCGACCATCCGGCGGTACTGGGCGCATACAGCACGCTCCCGGCCGCCAACGGGCTGGATACCGCGATCATGAAGAACACGCTGCAACTGGTATGGGACAAATGGAAATGGGACCACACCTGGGGATGGGATTTCCCACTGGTGGCCATGACCGCCGCGCGGCTGCATTTGCCGGATAAAGCGCTGGATGCGCTGCTAATGCCCGTACGCACCAATACTTACCTCGTGAACGGCCACAATTACCAGGACGGCAGGCTGACGATCTACCTCCCCGGCAACGGCGGCCTGCTGAGTGCCGTGGCCATGATGTGCGCGGGTGTGGATGCCGGCCCGCAGATCAACATCGGCTTCCCTGCTGATAGAAGCTGGAAAGTGAAATGGGAAGGATTAAAGAAGATGTTTTAATACGATGATAAAACAGTGGACAATATGGTTGGGACTGATCTGCTGGGCAGGAGGGGCAGTCGCCCAGAAACCCGCCCGCAGCGTGCATTACCGCCCGCAGGGAACGGACTTTGTTTGTGAGAACGGCCAGCAGCGGTTTAACCGCGCCTTGTATGGCGGAAATACCGCCTTTCGTGTGGAAGCCGGCGACCTCCCCGAATTTGCGATGTACCTGCCCGGCATGGGCGGCAACCTGCATTTCGGATTGATGTCCGGAAAGGAAAGCAAATGGCTGATCGATGCGGAACACATCCGGGCAGTGTACCGGCCGGGGAAAATGCTGTATGCGATAAAAGATCCTTTGCTTGGGAAAGGTGTGATGCAGATCGAAGTGCTGGCGTTATATGACGCGGAAGGAATGATCGTGAAAATAGCCGGGAAAGATGTTGATAGCCGGGTTGAATTGATGTGGGTGTACGGTGGTGTCAGCGGAAAGAAGTTTTCCCGCAATGGAGATATCGGGGCTGATCCCGAATCATCTTTTTACCTGCATGCGGCAAACTGTAAAGGTAATGCCTATACGATAAAGGGAAATACATTTCAATTGACCTATGGTGGTGGAAAACAACTATCCGGCATGTTCCCGAACGTAAAAATAGGGGATGCTTCAAAGATGGAGAGCCCTGTTGATGCCTACGGCGCTACTACCGCGGAAGCGCCGGTTGTCACCGGTAAAGCGGTGATCATCGCGGAAGAACGGTATTTTCTGTTACTGAACAAACCCGCGGATGTGGCCGAAGGCGGATATGCTTTACGTCAGAATAAGCCGGCGAATACCACAGAAGGCGGATATGCATTGCATCTGAACAAACCGGCGGATACTGCAGAGAAGCGGTATTCATTGCTATCCGGCAAACAGGTGATCACCTCAAAAGACCTCCCGCATATCTTCAACAATGCCGACAAAACCCGCCACCAACTGGCGAACAGGATCAAACTACAAACCCCCGATCCATACCTCAACACCCTCGGCGGCGCGCTCAGCCTTGCCGCAGACGCCATCTGGGAAGATCCCACTTTCCTGCATGGCGCCGTAGCCTGGCGCATGCGCCTGAACGCATGGCGCGGTGCATATGTTGCGGACCCGCTGGGCTGGCACGACCGCGCACGTAAACATTTTTCAAGCTACGCGCTGTCGCAGGTAACTACGCCACCGGAAACCGGTGTGGTGATGGACACCGCCCTGCACCTCGCCCGCCACCAGGAAAAGATCGGCACCTTTCTTTTCAGTGACGGATATATCTGCCGCAACCCCAATGGCGACATCCGCGCCCATCACTACGATATGAACCTCGTGTTCATCGATCAGCTGCTGCGCCACTTCAACTGGACGGGGGACACGGCCTATGTGCGCGAAATGTGGCCCGTGATCAAACGGCACCTCGCCTGGGAGAAAAGGAATTTCGACAGCGACAACGACGGACTGTATGATGCCTACGCCGCCATCTGGGCCAGCGACGCGCTGCAATACAGCGGGGGCGGCGTAACACATACATCGGCATACAATTACTTCGCTAACAAAACAGCGGCGTCACTGGCAAAGCTGATCGGGGAAGACGGGGCGCGCTATGAAAAGGAAGCGCAACACATACTTTCATCCATTCAAAAATATCTGTGGCTGCCGGAGCAAGGCTGGTATGCGGAGTACAAGGACAAAGCGGGCCGTCAGCTCGTGCACCCCGCGCCTGGTCTGTGGACGATCTATCACGCGATCGATTCCCGCGTGCCTGACGATTTCCAGGCTTACCGCTCGCTGCAATACATTGAAGACCACATTCCGCGGATCCCGGTGCAGGCAAAAGGGTTCTCCGAAAAAGACCTGTACCTGCTCAGCACTTCCGACTGGCAGCCCTACACCTGGTCCATCAACAATGTTGCGCTGGCGGAAAACCTGCACACCGCCCTCGCATACTGGCAGGGCAACCGGAGCAACGAAGCATTCCGGCTCTGGCGGAGCGCCCTGCTGGAAAGCATGTACCTCAGCGCCAGTCCCGGTGGCTTTCAACAACTCTCTTACTACGATGCGGTACGCGGCGAGCTCTACCGTGATTTTGCGGACCCCATCGGCATGGCCGCCCGCTCGCTGGTGGAAGGCCTCTTCGGCATACAACCGGATGCATTGCATGATACGCTGATGATCCGCCCCGGATTCCCCGCGGACTGGGAGCATGCCCGCCTGGAAATACCGGACATGACGTTTGCGTTTAACAGGAAAGGCGATACAGACAGGTATCTGATCAGCCCGTCCTTCCGTAAAAAACTCCAACTAAAACTCTTACTGGCCGCGCGAAAAGATGATGTGGCGAGTGCTAGCGTGAACGGCAAGCCCGTACGATATGCGGTGCGCGCCGGTGTGGGAGCGCCGCTGATTGAGCTGGCACTGCCGGCGGAAGCGAAATACGAGATTGTTTTGCAATGGAAAGGAAGGCCTGTCAAAACAAGCGAACAAGTTTCCGGCGTGAGGCAGGAGCTGTCTTCCACAACCACCGGCCGGCCGGCGGGCGCTGCCGCACCGGCTGCCGGAGAAAGCCGGCGCAACACGGAGGCGTCTGTAGTTTCCGGCAGCAACGTTTCCTTCCGCAAAGTAAAGCAAGGCATCTTCACCTGGTGGCAGCCCATTGTTCACAAGGCAAAGAAAGACACCACTTCCATTCCTCCACCAGTCATCACTCCGGCCACAACATTTGAAAAAGTACCGGTCGTTTTCAACGATAAAGTAACGAACATATTTAAACAAGCCTATTTGTCCCCACGCCCCGTTATGCCCACATTACAGCTGCCGGTACAGGGCATCGGCAACTGGTGTTACCCGCTGACGATGGCATCCATTGACGACAGCGGCCTGCGCACGGCAGCGGGCGCGCGCAACGAGATCAGAACGGCGTCAGGCATCCCTTTCAGCACGCCTTCAGACACCCTGCAAAAGAACATCCTCTTTACATCGCAATGGGACAATTACCCAGAATTAGCCACCATAGCGCTAAGCGGGAAAGCAACCTATCTTTGCCTGCTCATGGCTGGCACTACCAATCCCATGCAAAGCAGGATGACCAACGGTTTCGTGATCGTTGCCTATACAGACGGCTCCCGCGATTCCATGCGGCTTAAAAACCCGCAGAACTGGTGGCCCATCGAGCAGGACTATTTTACGGACGGGCATGCCTTCACCACGGACGCGCCTCATCCTGAACGGCTCTACCTGAAAGAAGGAAGGTTTGCGAAAGGGCTGGATAAATACGCTGTCATCAAGGGATTTTCGTCCCGGGGGATCGATGGCGGCGCGGCTACTGTGCTGCACATGCCCCTGCAAGCGGATAAAACATTGCGGTCACTGACCGTGCAGGCATATACGAACGATGTTGTCATCGGCCTGATGGCAGCAACATTATTAAGACAATGATGAGAAATATCCTATTACTCCTGCTGCTCTGCAATGCAGCTATCGCACAACGGACAGATTCCGTTTATATGTTCGCGTACTTTAAACAGAACGGTCAGGATGGACTGCACCTGGCGTTTAGCCATGATGGTTACTCCTGGAATGCGTTGAAAGGTGACAGTTCCTTTCTGACGCCCACCGCCGGGAAAGACAAGCTGATGCGCGATCCCTGCATCATCCGCGGAGCGGACGGCAAATTCCATATGGTATGGACTGTAAGCTGGAACGAGCAAAGCATCGGCTACGCTTCGTCCACCGATCTTGTGCACTGGAGCCCCCAGCAGGACATTCCCGTGATGGCGCACGAGCCCTCCGCCCGCAACTGCTGGGCCCCCGAGCTAACGTACGACCCCGTGAAAAAAGAATATATGATCTACTGGGCCTCCACCATCCCCGGCAGGTTCAAAAAAGGCGATACGGCCGGCGACGACAAATACAACCACCGCATGTATTACGTCACCACCAAAGATTTTTCCACCTTCAGCAAAACGAAATTGCTGTACGATCACGACTTCAACGTGATAGACGCGACCATTCAGCCCAATGGGAAGCAGTACCTCATGTTCCTGAAAGACGAAACCCGCACGCCGCCGCAGAAGAACATCCGTGTGGCTACCGCGCAAAAGCTCGCCGGTCCGTATACGAAACCCTCCGCGCCGCTTACCGGGAATTACTGGGCGGAAGGGCCCACCGTACTGAAAGCCGGCAACAAATGGATCATGTATTTCGACAAGTACACGCAGCACACCTATGGCGCGCTCGAATCAACAGACCTGCAAAGCTGGACGGACGTATCGGACCGGCTGGTAATGCCGGAGGGCATCCGCCACGGCACCGTGTTCACCATTTCAGCGGCGGAGTTCAACAGGCTGGCACCTCCCGCCGGCCCGCGCCTGGAATGGGCTGACAAGGTAGGCGCTACTTCTTTTCCATCCTCCCGAAAAATATTCATCGCCAACGATTACGGCGCCGTGAGCGATACCACCACGATCAACACCACCTTCATCCAGCGCGCGATCGACGACTGCGCGGCCAAAGGCGGCGGCATTGTGACGTTGAAGCCCGGCACCTATGTGACCGGATCGGTATTCATTAAAAGCAATGTTAATTTTCGTATAGATAAGGGCGTTACCCTGCTCGGCTCGCAGAACTTTGCGGATTATCCTGATATAGATACCCGCATCGCCGGCATAGAAATGAGATGGCCCGCCGCCATGATCAACATGCTGGACGTGAAGAACGCCGCCCTGACCGGCGAAGGCGTGATCAATGCAAGAGGCAGGTTCTGCTGGGACAAATACTGGAAAATGCGCAAGGAAGACTACGAGCCCCGCGGCCTCCGCTGGATCGTGGACTACGACGCCAAACGGGTACGCACAGTGCTGGTGCAACGTTCTGAAGACATCACCCTGAAAGGCATCACCATCAAAAATGCCGGCTTCTGGACGGTGCAATTATTATACTCTACCCGCATCACGGCGGACGGCCTGGTGATCCGCAACAACGAGGACGGTAAAGGCCCGAGCACAGACGGCATTGATGTGGATTCCTCTACCTGGGTGCTGATCGAGAACTGCGATATCGACTGCAATGATGATGATTTTTGCCTGAAAGCCGGCCGCGACTGGGACGGCCTGCGTGTGAACAAGCCCACGGAATACGTGGTGATCCGCAACTGCATCGCCCGGAAAGGCGGCGGGCTGCTGACCCTCGGCAGTGAAACCTCCGGCAGCATCCGCCATGTGCTCGCGGAAAACCTTATCGGGAAAGGCACCGGCAACGGCTTTCACATTAAATCCGCTGTTACCCGCGGCGGCATTGTGGAAGACATTCACTTCCGCAACATTACGCTGGACAGCGTGGGCAATGCTTTCCACTTCACCATGAACTGGAACCCTTCCTACAGCTATTCCAAACTGCCTGAAGGCATGGACGCCGCTTCCATCCCCGCGCACTGGAAAACCATGCTGCAAAAAGTGGAGCCGCCGGAAAAGGGCATCCCGCATTTCCGGAACATCTACATCTCCAACATAAAGGCCACCGGCGTAAAACGGGTGATCAGCGCGCACGGAATGGAGCAGTCGCCGCTGGAAAATTTTCACTTTACGGACGTACACATCGAAGGAAATACAAAAGGAGAAATCGAGTTTGACAAAGGATGGCAGTTCATCCGTTCCACTTTCACCGCTAAACAGGAGAAATGAACAAGCTGATCCCCGCCTGGCTTTGCTGCCTGCTTTTAAGCGGAACGGCCATGGCGCAAAGACAAATGGAGTACCTGGACCGGGGCGTAGTAGCCATTGCGAAGCCCGGCGGCGGCGTTTTCGTTAGCTGGCGCTGGCTCGTGACGGACAAGGAGGGCACAGGCTTCAATATCTACCGCTCCGGCGAAAAGCTCAATCAAACACCATTGACGGACGTAACATGGTGGGAGGATGCGGATGCCGACACCGCCGGGAGTTACCGCTATGAAGTAAAAGCGGTATGGAAAGGAAAAGAGGAAGCTAACGGCAAAGCCTATGTGAAACCGGAAGGCGCACAACCCTTTCTTTCCATACCATTGCAGACACCTGCCGGCTATGCGCCCAATGATGCTTCTGTGGCGGATCTGGATGGCGACGGCGAATATGAGATCGTGCTGCACCAAACGGGCAGAGGGAGAGATAATTCGCAGGCGGGCTTCACAGACCCGCCAGTTTTTCAGGCATACAAGCTGGACGGCACTCTGTTGTGGACGATCAATCTTGGTAAGAACATCCGCGAAGGCGCCCACTACACGCAGTTCATGGTGTATGACCTGGATGGCGACGGCATCGCGGAAGTAGCGATGAAAACGGCCGACGGCACGACTGACGGCGTGGGCAACGTGATCGGTGATTCTTCCAGAGACTGGCGCAATGAAAGAGGATATATCCTGTCCGGCCCCGAATACCTGACCATCTTCGATGGCCGCACCGGCAAAGCGCTGGCTACCACGGATTATATCCCCGCCCGTCATCCCACCTCCCTGACGCCCACTTCCGCCGAGCTGAAAGAAATATGGGGCGACGGCAACGGCAACCGCATGGACCGTTTTCTGGCCTGTGTGGCGTACCTCGACGGGAAGCGCCCCTCGCTGGTGATGGCGCGCGGATATTATACCCGCACCGTACTCAGCGCCTGGAACTGGCGCAAAGGCAAGCTCACACACGCCTGGACGTTCGACAGCGATGCGCCGGGCGGCGCCAACCGCGCTTACCGCGGGCAAGGGAATCATAATCTTACCGTAACCGATGTAGATGGGGATGGCAAAGACGAGATCATCTACGGTGCGATGACGATCGATGATAATGGCAAAGGGCTGTATTCCACCGGGCTGGGCCACGGCGATGCGCTGCATGTTTCCGACCTGGACCCGGAGCGTCCGGGATTGGAGGTCTTCGATATCCAGGAACGCTTCGGTGATGCCGGCGCCAGCTTCCGCGATGCCCGTACCGGCGCGGTGATCTGGAAAAAAGCATCCGTGAAGGCGGGAGAAGACGGCGAAGGCCCCGGCCGCGGCCTGGCGCTGGACGTAGATCCCCGTTATCCCGGTTACGAATGCTGGGTGGCAGGAGCGGGCATCACCGGCATGTTCGATACCAAAGGCAATAAGATATCCGAACGCACACCCGCCTGTAACATGGGCATTTACTGGGACGGCGATGTGCTGAGCGAAATACTGAACGGCACCCGCATCGATAAATGGGACTATGAGCACAGCAGCACACAGCGCCTGCTGGATGCCCGGCAGTACGATTGCGTGCACAACAACGGCACCAAGTCCAACCCGGTGCTCTCCGCCGACATATTGGGGGACTGGCGCGAAGAGGTGATCTACCGCACGGCTGACAACAGCGAGCTGCGGATATTCACCACTACCATTCCCACGGAAAGGAAATTCTATACATTGATGCAGGACCCGCAATACCGGCTTAGCATCGTTTGGCAGAACGTGGCGTACAACCAGCCGCCGCATCCCGGTTTTTACATGGGAGAAGGCATGAAAGAACCTCCGAAACCCGACATCCGTATTATAAAAAAGTGAACATATGAAACCGAGCTTTAAACATTTTGATCTGCAGGAAACCCAGCAGCGAGGTTCCATCTGGCCATTGAAAAATGGCTATGTACAGATGAAACAAATACTGTTACTGGTGCTGCTGACTGTCACCACCTCCTTCATCGCACCGAAACCAACGCTCTACATCATTGGCGATTCCACCGTCAGGAACGGCGATGGGAGCGGAAAGAACGGCCAATGGGGATGGGGCAGCCTCGTGGCCCAATACTTCGATACCGGAAAGATCCATATCAGCAACCAGGCCATCGGCGGCAGAAGCAGCCGCACCTTCATCACCGAAGGCCGCTGGGAAAGAATACTGAACGAACTGCGTGCAGGCGACTACGTTATCATGCAATTCGGGCACAACGACGCCGGCCCGCTGGATGATACCGCCCGCGCCCGTGGCACCATCCGCGGCACCGGCGAAGAAAGCAAAGAGATCTACAACCCCATCCGCAAACAGCAGGAAGTGGTGCACACCTACGGATGGTACATGCGGAAATACATTGCGGAAGCAAAAGCTAAAGGCGCTATTCCCATTGTGTGTTCGCCCGTTCCGAGAGAACGCTGGCAGAACGGGAAGATCAGCCGCGCGGATAACGACTACGGCAAATGGGCCAGGGAAACCGCTGAAAGCGGTGGCGCAAAATTCATCGATCTGAACGACCGCATTGCGGAGCAATATGAAGCGATGGGCGCGGACAAAGTGAAAACATTATTTCATGGCGATCATACCCATACCAGCCGCACCGGCGCCGAACTGAACGCCAAAGTAGTAACGGCGGAACTGAAAAGCGTGCTGGGCAAATACATGTTACCCCCGCAGCGCCTCATCAAAAAGAAACAGACCCTCGCCGCCATGCGCCTCGCCAATCAGTACTTCATGCAAAAATGGCCGGACGCGGGAAAGCCGACATTCGTTAAAAAGGAACGCCCGAGCAACCTGTGGACAAGAGCCGTGTATTACGAAGGACTGATGGCGCTCTACAGCATCGATAAAAAGAAAACGTATTACAACTATGCGGTGGAATGGGGCGAAAGCCACAAATGGGGACTATGGGGCGGTCAGCAGGTACGGAACGCGGACAATCAATGTTGCGGACAAACCTACATCGACCTTTACCTGATCGATAAAAAAGAAGAACGCATCCGCGATATCAAAGCCTGCATGGATAATATGATCGCATCCGATAAGATAGATGACTGGTGGTGGATAGACGCCCTGCAAATGGCGATGCCCGTTTTCGTGAAGCTCGGCGTGCTCTACAACGATACCAGCTATTTCTCCCGCATGTATGACATGTATGCATATACGAAGTATAAGCATGGGGACAAAGGACTGTATAATCCCGCAGACCATCTCTGGTGGCGCGACAAGGACTTCGATCCGCCGTACACCGAGCCGAATGGCGAAGATTGCTACTGGAGCCGTGGCAACGGATGGGTGGTGGCCGCACTGGTGCGCACCCTGGAAGAATTGCCGTCCTCCGATCCGCATTACGCGGAATACATGCAGGATTACAAGGACATGCTGGAAGCCCTGCTCCCCCTTCAGCGCCCGGACGGCTTCTGGAATGCCAGTCTGCATGACCCGAACAACTATGGCGGCAAGGAGCTGACCGGCACTTCGCTGTTCGTGTACGGCATGGCCTGGGGCATCAACAAAGGCATCATCGACAGAAACACCTATCTGCCCGTGGTCACAAAAGCCTGGAACGCGCTGGTGAAGGATTGCGTACACCCGGACGGAAAGCTGGGCTGGGTGCAAAGCACCGGCAAGGAACCGAAAGACGGGCAGCCAGTGACGTACGACAGGATACCCGATTTTGAGGATTACGGGCTGGGGTGCTTCCTGCTCGGCGGCAGTGAGGTGTACAAGCTGAAGAATTAACCCATTGATAACTTTTTCGTCACATTATGGTTACACAGCGGTATTATTTTAGACCCTCAAGTTTTACATAATTCGCTGTAACAATATCTCATGCACAACAAAGGCCTGGTCTTCACCGGGCCTTTTTTTGTGGAATATCCGCTGCGCTGCATCTACCCGGCATGAGAACACTTGCTTTACTCCTGTTTCCCGCCTTTGCCATGGCCCAGCAGGTTTCGGACACCGCTTACCATTATCCGCTGGCAAAAGTCATGTACACCGCTGATACCGGGCCGCTGATACTGTTCGATCAGGCGCATAACAACCCGCATACCTTGAAAGGCAGGTATGCCGCTTTCGGGGACCTGCTCCGGCAGGATGGTTATCAAGTAGAACCGGCAAGGGAAAAGCTGACGCCGGCGCTGCTGCGCCCCGCAAAAATATTCGTGTCCGCCAACGCGCTGTACGACCGTGCCAACTGGGACCTGCCTACCGGTTCCGCCTACACGGAAAATGAAGTAAAGATTCTGCACGATTGGGTGCAAAACGGCGGCAGCCTGTTTCTGCTGACGGACCATATGCCCTGTGGAGCATCGGTGAATACGGTGGCGTTATCTTTTGGATTTAATGTGGTGAACGGATATGCCGCGCGGACAGACAGGCAGGAAGAGATCTTTACAAAAAAGAAGGGCAACCTTCATCAACATGCCGTAACGCGGGGGATCGACAGCCTGATGGTTTGGGGCGGCACCGGCTTCCTGGCGCCGGCAGGCGCGCAGGTCATTGCGTCGCTGGGAGCGGGGTACGAGATATTTCTTCCGTCCAAAGCGGAGCAGATCACAGACACCACACCACGGTTATCAGGGCTTGGTTTTGTGAATGCCGCCAGCCTGGAATACGGCAGGGGAAGGATCGTGGTCTTTGGTGACGGCGCGCCTTTTACCGCGCAGCTGGAAGGTATTTACAGCAGGAAAAGGGGCATGAACCACCCGAAGGCGGGTCAGAATGCCCCTTTGCTGCTGAATATCATTCATTGGCTGGATAGAAAGCTGTAACCCGCTATTCCATCCTGTCCCAGATATCGTTTACAAAACAGGTCAGGCGTGTGATCTTCCCGTTGCTGTCTTTCGAGAACTCCGCGGGAAACTCCTGGTCCCTGCCGAAGAAGGTCAGTTCATCTTCCGCGAGGAGTACGATCTCTTTGCCGTCCCAGGATTGTTTTAAGGTCAGTGATTTTTCCCCGGCGGTGATCCGGAGCGACAGTTTTTTGTCGCGCTGAAAAACATACTTTCCTTCAAGGTTTTTCAGCTGCTGCGGCGTGAGCTGAACGCCTTCCAGAGGCTTGTAGTTCTTTACCTTCGTCCATTCGCTGCGGTGACTTACCACCAGTTTGGTAACCTCGCCCTGCCCGTTCTTCACGAACTTTGCAGTATGCTCTTCATTTTTGGTCACAAACTCAAGGTCCGATGTACGGACCAGTTCATATTCCCTTCCATCCCATAATTGTTTACCCGTTAGTACGCCGTCCTTCACAGAGAACTGCACATACGCTTTCTTGTTGTCATCTTTCTGAAAAATGCCCTCGAACTGGGAGAGATCATCAGCGGGTGTGGCGGCGGACAAGAGGATGAGTCCTGCCGAAAGCAGACCAAGTAGTTTCTTCATAATAGAAATTTTTAACGAAGATGCTTTACCGGCCCGTTTCCATAAATATTTTTAGAAATGATCGCTGTCTTCCGTGTCTGTCAGGATCTTTCGCTCTACCAGCGACTTGTGGTACACGGAATGTTTTACATACTTGCGGGTGATAAAATAAGAGATGGCCGTAACGATCATCAGCGGGATGAACAGCTTGTATCCTCCGGTGATCTCCGCCAGCAGGAAGATAGCGGTCAGCGGCGCATGCATCACGCCGGCCAGTACACCGGCCATGGCGGTGATGATGAAGTTGGGCGTATTGAGCTGATAGACGCCGGAAAGGTTAACGATGTAAGCAAACAGGAATCCCGTTAACCCGCCGGTGATCATGGATGGCGCAAAGATACCGCCGTTGCCGCCCGCGCTGATGGTAAGGCAGGAACAGATCACCTTGAACACGAGCAGCAATACGGCCATTAGTATTATAGCCCAGGCTTCATGGCCGTAGGATTGCAGCAGCGAATGCGCGGAAAGAAAAGTATAATCGCCCTGCAGCAGGCTGGTGATACCGGAATATCCTTCGCCGTACAGCCCCGGCAGGAAGAAGATGAGGATGCACAAAGGAACACCCGCGATCAGCCAGCTCTTCCAGTTCATCTGCTGCTTTTCAAAATATCCTTCTATGAAATCCACAGAACGGGTAATATATACGGATACCAGTCCGCATAACACGCCCAGCACAATATAGAACGGAATGGCCTCCATGCTCCAGCTTTCGCTGGCGATGAAAAAGAACTTGCCGGGATATAATATCTGTGAAACCACCGTAGCCGTGGCGGTGGAGATCAGCAGGGGGATGAAGAACGGAATGGAAAAATCGAGCAGGAATATTTCCAGTACAAAGATGATCCCGGCGAAGGGACTGTTGAATACGGCCGCAATGCCGCTGGCGGTGCCGCAGGCCAGCAGGAGGATGACATCTTTGGCCGGCAGCCGCAGATCATGGCCGGTATTGGAGCCGATGGCGGCGCCGGTGGCAACGATAGGCGCTTCCAGCCCCACACTTCCGCCGAAAGCCACCGTGATGGCACTGGTGAGGATGTGGCCATAGGTATGCCGCTTCTCGATCCGGCCTTTATTGGTAATGATATTGTGAATGATAAATCCAACGCCGCGATTGAGCCTGTTCCGGAAGAAGCGCGTCAGCAGCAGGAGGGAGATGCCGGTGCCGAGCAGGGGCAGCATGGCGGATAGCCAGTTGCTGTTCATCCAGTTGTTCATACTGTCTACCCGGTGCTCGAAGAATTGTACGGTTATTTTCAGCAAAACAGCCGCCAGCGCGGCTACTACGCCTACAATAAAACTGAGCAGGATGAGGAAGTTGCGGTGGGAGGTGTATTTGGAACGGTATCTCCCGAGCTTTATCATCAGCCTGTTGATCTTGTTTCCAGACAGGTCCATCCCGCAAAAGTAAGCAATCTGAACTTTAGCTGTGCTGCTCCAGGTAATCCCGCTTGTATTCCAGCGGCCGTTTGCCGGTGATGCTTTTGAATTGATGATTGAAATGGGAGATGTTGTTATACCCGCATTCATAACCGATCTCCGCAACATTCTTCTCATCTTCCACCAGCAGCTTGCAGGCGTAACCGATGCGCACTTCCATGAGGAATTCCACGTAGGTTTTTTTCGTTTTGCTTTTGAAATAGCGGCAGAACGACGGGCGCGTCATATTCAGCAGGGAAGCCACGGTATCCAGCGAGATCCGCTCGTGGTAATGTTTCATGGTATACTCGAAAATGGTGCGGATGCGTTCTTCATCGCTGTTGCCGGGAGATTGTATAAAACCTTTGGACGACAAAGGCACGTAGTCCCTGCTTTCGGATACTTCCTGTAAAAGCAGCAGCAGGTGTACCAGCTTTTTGCCCGGCGTATCCATGAGCATGGCTTCGATCAGCGCGGCGGCCATCTCTTTTGTTTTTCCCATAAGCTGCAGGCCGGTGCTGGCTTTGCCGAGCAGTGCGCGGATGGATTTTGCTTCGGGGAGCTGCAGGAAATGATCGCCGAGTATTTCCGGTAGGAACTTTACGCAGATGGTTTCTCCGCTATCCATATACGTTGTTTCATGCCGGAAGCAGTGCGGCAGGTTAGCGCCTGTTATCACTACGTCCCCGCTCTGGAAATGCCCGATATGATCGCCGATCAGCCAGGTGCCGGCGCTATGGCGGATGTAGAGGAATTCTATTTCGGCATGATAGTGCCAGGTGTTCTGCATGTCCCCGCCGGTGTCTTTGCGCACCGCAAAGGAATGCTCGGGGGAATGCGTAACTTGTCGCAGTACTGGTTTCATAACGTAAAACTGATGTTAATATAGTGCAATTTTTTGAATTGAAAGCACTGCGTTATACGGCCGTCCGGCTATACGTTTGTAGAACTGTGCCGTCTTCCGGCTTTATTGGTCAGGAAGTGGGAAACATGGTAATTGTATTATTTTCCGATTTATGAAAGCATTGATCTGCATATCCCCCGGTCACATGGCGTACCGGGACGTAGCGGCGCCTGTGATGGAGAAAGGCCGTGCGATCCTGCGCATCCGGCGCACCGGCATTTGTGGCACGGATATTCATGCCTATGGCGGCAATCAGCCCTATTTCGCGTACCCGCGCATCCTCGGCCACGAGCTGTCCGGCGACCTGGTGGATGCCGATGGTGCGGAGGGTTTTGTGCCGGGAGAGGCGGTGACCTTCATCCCTTATTATCACTGCGGGCATTGCAACGCCTGCCGGCAGGGTAAAACGAACTGCTGTGTGGAGATGAAAGTCTGTGGGGTGCATGTGGATGGCGGGATGGTGGAATATCTATCCGTTCCTTCCGCTTCGCTGGTAAAGAACGAAGGTTTGGACCACGATGAACTCGCGCTGGTGGAGCCGCTGGCGATCGGGGCACATGGCATCCGCAGGGCCGGTATACGGCCGGGAGAAAGCGTACTGATCTTTGGTGCGGGGCCGATCGGGCTGGGACTGGCGGCCTTTGCGAAGATTGCGGGAGGAGATGTTACGGTGGCGGATGTGAACAGGGAAAGACTGGCATTCTGCCGGCAGGAAACCGACGTGCAAACATTGCATCCCGATGCGCTCGGGAGCATGGCCGCCGATGTGGTGATAGACGCCACGGGCAATCTCGCCGCGATGAACAATGCGCTCCGCTACCTGGCGCATGGCGGAAGATATGTGCTGGTGGGCCTTCAGAAGGAAGCGCTAAGCATCAGCCACCCGGAACTGCATAAAAGGGAAGGGGCCGTGATGAGCAGCCGCAACGCAACGCGGGAGGACTTTGAGCAGGTGGTAGAGGCCATCCGCCTGAAAAAAATAAACCCGGTGGCATTTATTACGCACCGGGTATCTTTTGATGAATTAGGTTCGCTGATGGCGGATTTCCCGCGGCAGGCGATCAAAGTGATGGTGGATCACTGATAGGTGGTGAACACCACTTTCTCCACTACTACGCCCAGCTTTTTCAGGCGGGAATTATCGGCTTTGAACTTCGTGTCGCCGGTAAATTTATCGTACAGATCGGGATCACCGCTGTTGATCGCTTTGAAGAGGATGTCCACTCCTTTTTTGTCCAGCGCCCCGCCTTCCCAGCTATTCACGATCCCGCCGTTGGTCCATTCAAAGCCGTTCACGCTGAAGGGGCGGGTATTGATCTTCATGACTTTTTCTATCGGGTCGCCGGGCTTGATGCCGAAGGGGGATTTCCATTTGCTGTTTTCCATGCCGAAGGTGATGGTCTTGGTAGAATCCTTTCGGAACACCACTTCCATTTCGTTGTTGGTATCAGGATATACCACCCAGGCTTTGCCGGCGTCATTGCCTTCGAGGTCGGATACGCCGCGGAGCACAACGTTTTCCTTGCCGTAGAGGTTGACCAGCTCATCCGGTTTCTGAAGGGGGAATACGGCCCGCACGTCCCAGTTGCGGGTATCTGCCGCTTCCGCAACGGGCGCTGCAGCGGTTGCGGGGGCCGTTGTTCCGGGCTCGGTGACTACGGTGGTCACATTCCCCGGCTGGTTGGCCGGAGGGGCCACCATCACGGAAGTGACTTTCGGGATGGCCCCGATGCGGAACAGTTCCGCTTTTTCTTCCTGCAGGGCTTTGGCTTCGCCTTTATATTTGTTCACCACGTAGGTGGCGATGGGGTATACGTTGCCGGAGGAGATGTTCATGGCCCGGAGGTTGGCGATGAGCGTTTGCCGGTTGCCGTCGCTGAACTGGTACAGGAACTTCAGGGCGGCGTCCATGGCCGCGGGGTCTTTCTTCAGCTCCATCATCGTTTTGTCCACTTCCAGTCCACCGGAACCGGTACGGCTCATCTGTTCCGTGATGAACACCAGGGCCGGGTCATTCCGCAGCCGGAACTGTTGCGCCATGCTTTCAGAGATGTTCTCTATGGCGGATTCCGAGAGTTTTTGCGCATTGGCCCAAAACGGGATCATCAGCGTCAATAAAACAAGCAGCCTTTTCATGTATGTAGATTTCATGGTCGTTAAGTTTCCGGGCCCCCGGGTATCAGGGATACTCCTTACAACGAAGATACGATGCAAATATTATGCTATTATTTCCCTTTTGCGTAACAGAATTTCCCGATCCGAGCATTGGCGGCGCACATACCTGCCTACATTTGCGGCCACAAAAGGTTAAATCATGAAAATCAGATCATTTCTCCTCATGGCCATCATGGCAATGGCGGTTTCCCAGGCCTTCGGCCACGCTTTCTGGATAGAAACAAGCCCCTCCGGCAAAAAAGGACAAGCCCAGGAAGTCCGCATCTTCTTCGGCGAATACGCTGATCAGGACATCTCTCCGCTGGATAAATGGTTTTCCGACACTAAAGCATATTCCCTGACCCTGATCACGCCCGGCAAAAAGGAGATCAAACTGAACTCCGTACCCGGCACGGATCACTATAAAGCATTTTTCACGCCCGAAACCGATGGCGTGTATACCATCGTGTTGCAGCACACCGTAAAAGACGTGTACCATGGCAGCCGCCTGGATTATCACTCCAGCGCTGTTGTACAGGTCGGTCAGCGTTCCGGCGGTGCTGCTGCAACAACCAATCCCAACAGCATCCTGGTGCATACAACACCGAAAGAAAGCTATAAAGCCAACGAAAGCATCACCCTGCAGGCGCTGCTGGACAAAGCGCCGGCCGGCTCCAAAGAAGTGGAAGTTGTAGCACCGAACGGATGGGGCAAAACATTATGGACGGACAGCACCGGTTCCGCCAGCTTCACCCCGATATGGCCCGGCCGTTACATGGTGGAAGTTGCCGTGACAGACGACAAAAAGTCCGGCGACCACAACGGCACGCCTTTCAAGAGAGTTTGGCGCTGCGCGACCTACTGTATTGAAGTGTCCGAATAAGCAATTATCAAAAAGCAATCAAATAGTCCCCGCCGATGTTTATTGGCGGGGATTTTTATTATAGGCAGCATCTGGCCGGGGGAACGTACAGGTCCGTCAGCCACGAAACGATCTCTTCCGGCTTCGCCCTCCTTCAGCGTTCGCATGGCGGCTCCGGTCATCTCCCGGTATGGCGACTGGTCCTTTTCTTTCTTTGGGAATGAGGCGGTACACTCTGGATGCTATGTGGGAAGCCTCCGCGAGGAAGTTGCATGTTCCATGGTCCGGCGGGCAAGGGTCTGGATACCCTAAGATAAAGCATAGTAAAAGCGCACGAAGGAGAGGGGTTACTCTAATGCTTTGAGGCGGCGCATAAATTCGTCCGCTTTTTCTTTGGTGTTGAGGACTTTGGCAAGGGAACTTCCGCCGCCGGAAGTTAACCGGACCTCAATTTTTTTGTGTGGAGCTTTCCTGGCCTGCTCCTGTAATTCCCTTACTTTTTGAGCAATTTTTTCGTCCATAGTAGTAAAATTAAGTGTTTTTGCCGGTTTGATAAAACTAATCTCTGGCGTTAAATATGAAGTAGTTGTAGAGCTTTTCGTATGGCAATCTGTTGTCTTCTTTGATCACACAAGGGTCGGCCGTAATATCATCCCAGTCGAAGGCCATTTCCTGTCCAAAATCGCGCAGTATCCTTACGTAATACTTTATCCCGTAAATCCGGAAGAAGCGGCTTAGATATGCAAGGTTGTTACAGATGCATCTGTAATATAAATACGCCCGGGCATTACATGAGCCATCTATACCAAGATATTCTGAAGGATTACTTTTTAGAAATGTCAGACCGCTTAAAATGATCGTGGAAAATACCTTTGAATGATCCTGGTGATCCAGTTTTGCTTTATCATCAATCAGGCTGGCATCATCAAGCGGCCCAAAAGAAAGATTATATACATTTGGTATGATAGGATGCATTTTATCGCTGATATTGATGCCGAGTATCATTCTTTCTCCTGTTTTTAGAACAGTTTCAAAGCTTCGGAGTTTCTGATCTTTACTGAGCGTATTTATTGCGTAACAGTTTTCAAGATCCACCTTAATATTCAATGCCATACTTATTGCTTTGGATTAACAAGGCTGCAAATATCTCATCCACACAAACATCATCCGGTTAAAAACCGGTTAACGACAACAACAATTTCATCCATACCAACCATAAAATAACGCTATAAAAAATCACAAAAAATGTATTATCTTTTCAGGGTACTGATAAGCATGTGAAAATAATAGCTGTGAGAATCCATCTTCATTAAACTGATCCCCTTACCCTGATCGAATAAGCAGAATGACAGACAGGAAGTTACATATCCGGCAACTGATGCTGGAAAGGCTGACCGGCATCATCCCTGCCGAAGATGACCGCTATCTGCAACAACTGATAGACGCGGAAGAAGAAGTGCGTGAATTATGGATGGAATTCCAGGAGGAAGCCCGCGAGAGCGACGCCCGTTATTTCATTGAACGGCTGGACACCAAAGAAGAGCTGGCGGTGCTCACCAAACGTATTCCCGGCCAGGATTACCGCCTCATCGAATGGCTGGTGGCGATCGGTATTGTTGTGGCGCTCGGCACCATCTCCTACTTTTTCCCCGCGGGAAGCGAGCAGGTCAAACAGGCTACTCCGCCACCCGATTCCCTCGTCCTGCAAAAACCTTAATAATTTATTCCTATTTTTAGCGAATGCGCTCACTGATCTCAAGCCTGCTCATCCTTTGCTGCCTGACTTCTGCCGCCCAACAATTCAAAAAAGGCGACAGGGTCTGTTTCGTTGGTAACAGCATCACACATAACGGCGACTACTGGCATAACGTACAACTATACTATGCCACGCGCTTCCCGCAACTGGACGTGCGATTCTTCAACTGCGGCATCTCCGGTGATGTCACCAGCGGCATCCTCCGGCGGATGGACAGCGACATCCTCATACACCGCCCCACCTGGGCCGTGATCATGATCGGCATGAACGATGTCAACCGCCCGCTATACGACGCGAAAAGAAAAAATGAACCGGGCATCCGGGAGAAACAGCAGGCGGAATTGTCCAGATACAAAAAGAACCTCGACAGCGTCATCCGGATCTTCCGGGACAAGGGCATCCGCATCATCCTGCAAACGCCATCGATCTACGACCAGACGGCAAAAATATCCACCAACAACCTTTTCGGCGTCAATGACGCATTAAAGGTCTGCGCCGATTTTATCAGGATGGAAGCAAAGAAATACAAGCTGACCGTAGTGGATTACTGGACCATGCTCACTACCCTGAACGCCGGCATACAAAAAACGGATTCCACGGCCACGCTCATCGGGAAAGACAGGGTGCATCCCGGAGGAACGGGGCATCTGCTGATGGCCTGGGAGTTCCTGCGCAGCACCAAAGCGCCGGCTGCCGTATCTACGATCGTCATCGGCAAAGATGCCGCCGCCACAAAATCAAAAAGCCGGCAATGCGAGATCACTGATATGCAGCGCAGCGACCAGCGCATCACTTTTACCTGCAAGGAAAAAGCGCTGCCGTTCCCTTTGCGGGAAGACCAGCTGAAAGTGCCGCAGCTCGTGCCTTTCGACGATAACATCAACCGGCAGATGCTGATATTCAACTACCTCAAACCAGGTAAGTACACGCTGAGCATTGATGGCGTAGAGATCGGGAAATATTTTTCGGGAGAGCTGGAAAGAGGGATCAATTTAAGCACCATGCGCAGCCTGCCGCAATATCAGCAGGCGCTCAAAGTGCGGGCGCTGCTGCAGCAAAGCTGGGCGCTGGAAGGGAAGCTGAGAATGCTCCGCCTTATCGAGCACCGGTATATCAACAAGCTGCCGGGGCACGAGCGCCTGGAAACAGTGCGGAAGTTCTATGACAGCGCACATAGCCACAAGCCGGAAACCGACTATGTGAAGAAGTTATTTATACAATACCTCGAAAACAAACCGGAAGAAGCGGAGATACGGCGGCAGTGGGAGCGGTCGCTGGATTCATTGCCGGCGCTGAACAAGCCGGTGGCGCATCAGTTCGCGTTGCGGAAGAACTGATCAGGATTTGGCATCATTCACCTCCACCCAGTGCCCGTCCGGGTCCTGCAGATAGATCTGCTTCACGCCGTCCACACGCAGGGTGATCTTGTTCTTCTCGCCCTGCCAGCTCCTGAATTCCAGTCCCGCTTTTTTGAGCCGCTCGATGAACGCCTCCACGGAAGGAACGCTGAAGCAGATATGGGTGTTGATATCGCCCTGCTGCCTGCTTTTTGCCCCGGCGATGAGGTGAAGATGGCTTTTCGGGCCAACGGAGAACCAGGTATGCTTGCCATCGTGGAACGGTTCGGGTATGGTGTCCAGTCCCAGTATATCACGGTAAAAAACAGTGGCTTCCTGCAGGTCCTGCACGTACAGCGCAATATGGTTCAGTGATGCGCGCTGCGCGGAAACGGTCATGGCCGCGCTCATGAAAAACACAAGGAAAAAGGCTTTCTTCATAACGTTACAAGATACATATCTCTTCCCTTATCTTTCGAAAAATGTGAGAGTGGCAGCAGCAGTAATACAGACATCACAAACGCGCCGCCGATCACCAGGATGCCGCCCAGCAACAGGTCGCCCGCATTTTTTCCCGCCTCCCGCATATCTGCCGCTTCGTCCGCCAGCGCCAGGAACATGAATATGGAAACGAACATCATCAGCCCGCCCGCCGTCATCCGCGCGTAAGTCCGCCGGAAGAAAAGCAGCGCGCTGAAGATCAGCAGCAGCACGATCGTGGAGTAGTTAAAAGCGCCCCAG
Source organism: Chitinophaga cymbidii (assembly GCF_007992715.1). Taxonomy (GTDB): domain Bacteria; phylum Bacteroidota; class Bacteroidia; order Chitinophagales; family Chitinophagaceae; genus Chitinophaga; species Chitinophaga cymbidii. The sequence continues at coordinate 585,316 of NZ_BKAU01000001.1, read as the reverse complement.
AGCATGCCGGCGGCACAGAGAATGAAATAACAGCAGGGGAGGTAATGCAGGAAGATCAGCTCTTTTTTCATAATGTATTGGGATTAATCATTCGAATATAAGCAGTCGCCACGGCTTTTCCTATAGCATTTTTGTACCTATTTTTGCGGATCGACCTAAAAGAGAGAAAATGATACATATTGTTGGAATATCCGGAAGCCTGCGGAAAGGCTCTTATAATACCTCCCTGCTGAAGGCGGCGCTGGACGTGCTGCCGGAAGGGGTGACGGCGGAAGTAGCACATTTTGATGATCTGCCGATGTATAATGCGGACCTGGACGTGGGGGACCGGCCCGATACCGTGCGCCGCTTCCGGGAGGTGCTGGCGAAGGCCGACGCCATCCTGATATCTTCGCCGGAATACAACTATTCCATCCCGGGTGGACTGAAAAATGCGGTGGACTGGGCCTCCCGCGGAACGGACGCGCCGCTGCTGCACAAGCCCGTGGCCGTGATGGGGGCCACTCCCGGCATGTGGGGCACCGTGCGCATGCAGCTCGCCTTCAAACAGGTGTTCCAGTTCCTGAACATGCACCAGGTCAGCAAACCCGAAGTAATGGTAGCGCAGGCGGCAGGCAAATTCGACGAACAGGGAAAGCTGACCGATGAAAAGACCCGGGAGCTGGTGAGCCGCCTGCTGGTGGCCCTTCGCGATCTTACCCTGCAATTGCAGAAAAAATAGTGGCGGTAATTGGCTAATTTTGCCCCTTATTACTACAGATAAATCTCAATATGTCAAACAGCTTGTACGATTTTGGAATGATCGGTCTGGGCGTGATGGGGCGCAACCTCCTGCTCAACATGGCGGATCATGGATTTGCCGTGATCGGCTTCGATAAGGATACCGAAAAGGCGAAAGCCCTCGAAACCTCCGCCTCCGCAGGCACCCGCGTGAAAGGGGTGGTTGCGCTGGAAGAAATGATCAGCCAGCTCCAGCGCCCCCGCAGGGTCATGATGCTGGTACCCGCCGGTAAGCCGGTGGATGATGTGCTCGAATCACTGAAGCCGCTGCTGGAACCGGGAGACATCGTAATTGACGGGGGAAATTCCCATTACACAGACACCCTCCGCCGCGTGACCGCCACCAAAGAAGCGGGTTTCCACTTCATGGGCGTAGGCGTATCCGGCGGTGAACAGGGCGCCCGCACCGGCCCGAGCATCATGCCGGGCGGCGACCAGGAAGCATATGCGCACGTAAAGCCCATGCTGGAAGCCATTTCCGCAAAAGTGGACGGCGAACCCTGCGTGGCCTACCTCGGCAAAGGCGCCGCCGGGCACTATGTGAAGATGGTGCACAACGGCATCGAATACGCCATCATGCAGCTCATCAGCGAAAGCTACCGCCTGCTCAAAGCCGCGGGGCTGGATAATGACCAGCTGCATGAAGTATACAAGAAATGGAATGAAGGGGACATGCAGTCCTTCCTCCTGGAGATCACCGCGGATATCTTCCTGCAGCCGGATGACAAGTCCGGCCTCCGCCTGATAGACGTGATCTCCGATAAAGCAGGCTCCAAGGGCACCGGCAAATGGACTTCCCAGGACGCGATGGACCTCGGCGTACCCGCCACCGTGATCGACACGGCCGTGTCCATGCGCACCATCTCCGCGTTCCGCGACGAGCGCGTGCAGGCAGCCGCCATCTACAAAGAACCGAAAATACCCGTACCGGCAGATCAGCAGCTGTTTATCTCCCAGGTGCAGGACGCCCTGCAGTTCGCCACCATCATATGTTACGCTCAGGGCATGGCGATGCTGCACAGCGCTTCATCCGCGCTGGACATGGACATCCCCCTGCCGCAAGCCCTCAAGGTTTGGCGCGGCGGCTGCATCATCCGCTCCGCCCTGCTCGGTACCTTCTACAACGCCATGCAGCAGTCCCCCGGCTTGCCCAACCTGCTGCTGAACGCCACCGTAGCGGATATCATCAAAGGAAAAGAGCATAACATGCGCGCCGTGATCGTACAGGCAGCACAGGCGGGCCTCCCCGCTGCCGGTTTTATGGCCGCCCTGTCGTATTTCGATGCGTACCGCAGCGAAAAACTGCCTACCAACCTTGTGCAGGCGCAGCGGGATTATTTTGGCGCACATACTTATCAGCGTATAGACATGCCCGGTAGTTTCCATACTTCCTGGCAACATCATTGATCATTTTTATTTTTTTTATGCAACACCATAAACGCCCACCAGCCTCCATCCTTTTCATCTTCGGCGGCAGCGGCGACCTGAACTACCGGAAACTGACACCGGCCCTGTACAACCTATTCCTGGACGAGTGGATGCCGGAACAGTTCTCCATCGTCGGCATCGGCCGTACCGAATACACCGCGGAAGCCTACCGTACGCACCTGCTGGAAGGGATACAAAATTTCTCCCGCAGAAAAGGAGAGCAGAACGGTCACGTTAAAAAATTCTTTGAGCATGTGAACTACCTCCAGCTGGATGCGGGAGATGTAGCTTCCTACGCCCGCATCACCGAATATGTGCAGGCGAAAGAAACGGAATGGGGCATCCATCCCAACGTGATCTTTTATCTTGCCGTAGCGCCGCAGCTGGTGCCGTCCATCGCGCAGGAGCTGGGCACGCTCAATCTCTGCAAGGATAAAGCCACTACCCGCATCGTCATAGAAAAGCCCTTCGGCCACGACCTCGCCAGCGCGCACGAGCTGAATGCCCTGCTCACGGGGCTTTTCGCCGAAGAGCAGATCTTCCGCATCGACCACTATCTTGGCAAGGAAACCGTGCAGAACATCCTGGCGCTCCGCTTCGCGAATGCCCTCTTTGAGCCGGTATGGAACCGCCATTATATCGATCATATCCAGATCACCGCCGCGGAAAGCGTGGGGCTGGAAGACCGGGCAGGATATTATGAGCATTCCGGCGCGCTGCGCGACATGGTGCAGAACCACATCCTGCAGCTGATGTGCATGGTGGCGATGGAAGCGCCCGTTTCCTTCGACGCCAACGAGATCAGGAATAAAAAAGTGGACGTGCTCAATGCCATCCGTCCCATCCGCAGGGAAGACGTGCACGAAAGCGCCGTACGCGGCCAGTATTCCGCCGGTTGGATGAAAGGAAAGCAGGTGATCGGTTATCGTGATGAAAAGAACGTAGCGCCCGAATCCAAAACGGAGACTTACGCCGCGGTGAAGTTTTATGTAGATAACTGGCGCTGGCAGGGCGTACCTTTCTACGTGCGCACCGGCAAGCTGATGCACCAGAAATCCACCCACGTCACTATCCAGTTCAAGGATGCGCCTACCTTCGCGTTCCCCTCGGAAGCCGCGGAATCCTGGCGCTCCAACAGGCTCACCATCAGCATTCAACCGGAAATGGACATCCGTATCCGCTTCCAGGCCAAACGCCCCGGGCAGACCATGACGCTGGACCCCGTGAACATGACCTTCAACTACGAAGGCTCCGACGATCACACGCCCGAAGCATACGAAACCCTGCTGCTGGACGTAATGGAAGGCGATGCCACGCTTTTCATGCGCGCAGACCAGGTAGAAGCCGCCTGGAAAGTGATCATGCCCATCCTGGAAACATGGGAAACCCGCCAGCCGCAAGACTTCCCGAACTATAACCCGGATTCATGGGGACCGGAAGATGCAGACGCCCTCATTGCAAAAGACGGGCATGCCTGGATCAACCTGCCACCTGAAAAGAAATAAACACAGGAAGGCCGGAGCACCCCTCCGGCCTTTTTAACAAATTATCATCTTATGGAACTGCACATCGCCAAAGACACGCAGCAGCTGAGCGAAAACCTCGCCGCATTTATCAGTCAGTATATCCAGGACGTTCTCCAAAAGCAGGAGCACTTCACTTTCGCGCTTTCCGGCGGCAACACGCCGAAATCCCTTTACGCCCTGCTGGCAAAGGAACCTTATCTCAATATGATCGACTGGCAGCGGGTGCACTTCTTCTGGGGCGATGAAAGGGCCGTTCCCTTCGATGATGCCCGCAACAACGCCCGCATGGCCTACGACGTGCTGCTGGACAAAACGGGCACGCCCGCGGAGAACATTCACGTGATGCGCACAGACATCGAACCCGAAGCCGCCGCCGCGGAATATGAAAAGATACTCCACCGCTATTTCGACGGCCGCCCCAATACATTCGACCTGGTACTGCTGGGCATGGGAGATGACGGCCACACGCTGTCCCTTTTCCCCGGATTGCCCATCGTGCACGAGAAAAAAGCATGGGTAAAAGCCTTTTTCCTCAAGGCGCAGGACATGTACCGCATCACCCTCACCGCTCCCGTGACCAACCTCGCATCCTGCGTGGTGTTCATGGCTACCGGCGCGGGAAAGGCGCTGACGCTGAAAAGTGTGATAGACGGGGCAACAGACCCGGACAAATACCCTTCTCAACTGATCCGCCCGGAGAACGGCGAACTGCACTGGTTCGTGGATGAAGCCGCCGCGGAGGCGTTGCAGGTGTGAGATAACAACCCATTGGCTTGTCCGGATAGCCATAAATCTGGCTACCGGAACCGCCAACAGTCGGAATTATGGGACAGACCAAGTTTTCGTATAGGGCTGCCAGCATGCGGCGGGTTCTTCAATTTTTCGGTAAGTGTATCCGGTTAACTATTTCTAAAACAACCATTCTCCAAAAAAGTTCAACCGGTTAGAATTTTTTCGTATGGAAATTTATTTCCATGGCATCTTCCTGTAAAATCTTCTGCCATGGAAACAACCAAACTCCTCAAATCAGACTTCCTCGACATCCTTTTCGACAACCGCAACAAGGACTACGGCGCATATGACCTCCGCCGTAAATACGACAAGCGTGTCCGCAACGCCGTCATGGGCATGGCCGCCATCCTCACCCTCGTGATCGGCGGATATACCATCAGTACGCGCCTGATGGCCTCGGACAATGATAAATTTATCGTAAAGGACTACGTACCCCTGCCCCCGATGGAAAATATAGACATTCCCGTGGAGCAGTCTCCTGTAATTCCCCCTCCGGCAGCCCATACACCGCCTCCCGCCGCCGCTCCCACAGTGGATAACGCCATTTTCACGATCGACCGGGACGAAAACGTAAGACCGGAAGATGAAGTGCCGAAGAACGCCGATCTCGAAGGTAAAGCCATCGGCGTAGCCAATATCGATGGTGACCCCAATGGCGTGGACTTCGGCGTACCGGAAGGTACCAGCGGCACGGGCGTGGTAGTACTGCCGCCCGCCGAGAAAAAAGAAGAGCGTTTTGACTTCGTGGAGATCATGCCTCAATTCCCCGGCGGTGAAGAAGCATTGGCAAAATTCCTGAGCAGGAATATCCGTTATCCCTCACTGGCCGCGGATAACGGAGTTTCAGGGATCATCTTTGTACGTTTTGTAGTGGGTAAAGACGGTTCGATCCTGGAAGTAGAAACGATCGGTGCGAAGAAAGGCGCGGGGCTGGAAGAAGAAGCGATGCGGGTGATCCGGAAAATGCCGAAGTGGAAGCCCGGCCGTCAGAATGGGGAAAATGTGATGGTGAATTTTAATCTGCCTGTTAATTTCAAGTTGGAGCAATAGCATTTATGGAATCCATGCCCTCACCGCATCATTCCATTATCATAGTTAAAAGCAGTAGAAAGAAAAATGATTCGCCGCTCCGGTTTCCACCGGGGCGGTTATTTCGTACTTGCATCCCCGTTAGTACGTTTCAACGTAAAGGTCTGTTCCTTTGCGCTACCCGCCCGCACCGGCTTCCAGTCACCTTTCCCCTCCGAAAGGTCTTTATTGAAATGAATCGTAAACACCCCATCAAACTCATGGTCCCCCGGCTCCTGCAGCGTTACGAGCCATCCATCTCCTTCCGGTACGATCTCCCCGCTGATATTACGCCGCAGTCCCTTGTGGGAATTATACCCCGTCACACGCTTGCCTTTCGCATAATTGATATTGATATAAATCGGGCTGCCGCCGAAATCGCCGGTGTAAAGCCCGGTCAACGCCGGAACGCTGTTAGCGGTCTGTACGGAATCCTGCGCGGCAGGCGATTGCTGATGGCCGCAGGCGCCCAGGAGCAGGCTTGCGGCAAGGAGGGAACAGATGTGTTTCACAGGCTGATAGTTTAGGCACTAAAGATACTTTTTTTTATATTTAAGGATGCGCTACACATGGCTCCTGCTCCTTTTCCTGTTACCGGCGGCCGCTTTCATGCCCGCCGGGAAAAAACGCCCCGTTCCCGTCGTGATCGCCTATGTCGGCGGCTTCCGCGGCCAGGTGCTGGACCCGCAGGCCATCGCGGTGGAAAAGCTCACCCACATCAACTACGCATTTGTGGATATCAAAAACGGGCGGGCCTGGCTGACCAATGAAAAGACCGATACCACCAACTTCCGCCTGCTCAACACCCTCAAGCAACGCAATCCCGCCCTGAAGATCATGATCTCCATCGGCGGATGGGCCTGGAGCGAGAACTTCTCCGATGCCGTGCTCACCGAAGAAGGCCGCAGCCTCTTCGCGTTCACCGCTGTGGATATTGTGCGGAAACATCAACTCGACGGAGTGGATATCGACTGGGAGTACCCCGGCGTACCCGGCGAGGAAGGCAACATCTACCGCCCGGAAGACAAACAGAACTACACCCTGATGTTCAAAGCCCTGCGCGCCTCGCTGGACAGCCTGGAAGCGGAAACCGGGAAACAGTACCAGCTCACCACGGCAGTCGGCGGCGGGAAATATTTTGTGGAGCATACGGAAATGGACAAGGCGCAGCAGTACCTCGACTATGTCAACATTATGAGCTACGACTACAAAACCAACCCCACCGGCATCGCGGGGCATCATACTAACTTATACGGATCAACGAAAAGTGAGGAAGAATCTTCCGCCGACCGTTCCGTGAAACTATTCCTCGCCGCGGGCGTACCGCCGGAGAAGCTCGTGATGGGCATCGCGTTCTATGGCCGCGCATGGACGATGCCGGACGCAAAGGCGCGGGGACTTAACCGGCAGGCGCTGAAAGGCGCCAGGGGCGGGGGCTTCACGCGGCTGAAGGACAGCCTGATGACGCAAGGGTATGTCCGCCATTGGGACAGGCGCGCCAAAGCACCGTATCTTTTTCATCCGCAGCAGTATATTTTTGTAACGTACGACGATGAACGCTCCACCCGCCTGAAATGCAGGTACGTAAAGAAGCACAGGCTGGGTGGCGTGATGTTCTGGGAATATGCCAGCGATCCGAAAGGTTATCTGCTCGGCACCATCCACCAATTTTTTAACCAATAACTATATGCGCCGTAGCCTCACATTCGTGCTGACCCTGTTATCCTGTTATTCCTTCGCCCAGTCCGCTGATGACCTTCAGCTGAAATGGGAAGTAGTGGAAAACGGCCACCAGGGCAAAGCACAGACATTATCCACTTTTACGCTTATCAACAGATCGAAACAAACGCTCCCCGCTTCGGGGTGGACGATCTATTACAACTTCATCCGTTTTGTAACGCCGGGTGAAGTGGCGCCCGGCATTGATGCGGAGCATGTCAATGGTCACCTCTACACCTTTAAGCCCAATGCGGCATTCAAAGGATTGCAACCGGGAGATTCGCTGAAGATCAACGTCGTTCATGTGGCCTGGGTCACCAATTATACCGATGCACCCGACGGGCCTTACATCGTGTGGGACAAGCAACCGGAGAAAGGATACCCGCTGCCGTACACCGTGATTGCCTCCACCCGCCCGGAACAGCTGCGGCGCACGGCGGCGGACACCCATCCACAGACCACAGCGGCGGACATCTACAGGAAGAATGCCAATACAAAAGATATTCCGCTGGAAAAGCTGCCGAAAATATTTCCTACACCGGGTTTTTATGAAGAAAAGACCGGTAGCATGACGCTGGACGCGCAAACCGTTATCGGCACCGACCCGGCCTTTCTCAAGGAAGCCAATTTTCTGGCGGACATACTGGGAAAAAGGATCGGCAAGCCGGTAAAAGTACTGACCGATGCTGAGCAGGGAACTATCCGGCTGAAAAAATACAAACATGCAAAGATCGGAGGGCCGGGATATTACGTGGTGTCATCCGATACCAGTGCCGGTTTTTATGTTATCACTTCTGAAACCGCTGAAGGTATCTTTTACGGCATTCAGTCGTTCCGCCAGCTCATACCACTTACCGGCAAACCCGTGCTGCCGCTTGTGTTTGTAGCGGACATTCCGCGTTTTAAATTCCGCTCCCTGCTGCTGGACGTATCCCGCAACTTCCAGCCCAAACAGCAGATACTGAAGGTGCTGGACCTCATGGCCTTTTACAAGCTCAACGTACTGCACCTGCATATGAGCGATGATGAAGGATGGCGGGTGGAGATCGACGGCTTGCCGGAGCTGACGGAAGTAGGCGGCCGGCGCGGGCATTCGGTGGATGAGCTGACTGCATTGCAACCTTCTTATGGCTCCGGCCCCGATGTGAACAACACCACCGGCTCCGGTTTTTATACCAAAGCGGATTACATCGACATATTAAAATATGCGCGTGACCGACATATTAAGGTGATCCCCGAAATTGAAATGCCGGGGCACGGGAGGGCAGCCATAAAAGCGATGGATGCGCGCTACGCGCGGCTGATGAAAGCCGGTAAACCGGAAGAAGCGGCGGAATACCGCCTCAGTGATCCGGAAGATAAAAGCGAATACCGCTCCGTACAGGAATGGAAAGATAACGTGATGAACGTTGCCCTTCCATCCACCTACAAATTCATTGAAAAGGTTGTGGACGGATTGATGACTATGCATCAGGAAGCAGGCGCTCCGCTGGATATGATTCACATGGGCGGAGATGAAACGCCCGCCGGCGTGTGGGAGCAATCGCCCGCCGCATGGAAGCTCATGCGCAGCGACCCGAAGATCCGTTATGCGGATGACCTGTGGTATTACTTTTACGACAAGGTAGCGAAGATCGTGAACAGCCGCGGTTTGCAGCTGTATGGATGGGAAGAGGCCGGCATGCGGAAAACGAAGCGGGACGGTAAAACGGTAATGATCGCCAATCCTGATTTCGGTAACCGCAACTTTCAGCTCGATGTGTGGAATAACGTGATGGGCGGCGGCATGGAAGACCTGACCTACCGCCTTGCCAACGCGGGATACAAGGTGGTGCTGTCTGGCGTGAGCAATTATTATTTTGACATGGCTTACGCAAAGGATTATCATGAGCCGGGCTTTTATTGGGGTGGATATGTGGATGTGGACAAGCCCTTTTATTTCATTCCTTTCGATCTGTATAAAAATTCGAAAGAAGACGGCCAGGGAAATCCCCTGCCGCCGGGCACCTTCACGGGTAAAGACCGCTTAACGGAATACGGGCGCGAAAATATTGTAGGCATACAGGCCGCACTTTGGGGCGAAACTGTGAAATCGCCGCAACAATTGGAATACCTTTTGCTGCCAAAGCTGTTAGGGATGGCGGAACGCGCCTGGAGCACGGACCCGGCCTGGGCCACAGAGGAAAACGAGGCAAGGGCGAAGGAAATGTACGATTCCGCCTGGAGCCGGTTCGCCAACATTGTCGGGAAGCGGGAACTGCCGCGCCTGGCAGCGCTCAATGGCGGCTACAATTACCGTATTCCGCCGCCGGGCGCACTGGTGGAAAACGGAAAAGTTTCAGCCAACGTACAACTTCCGGGCCTCCTGATCCGTTATACAACAGACGGGAAGGAACCAACGGCGAAAAGCCCCGTGTACTCGGCACCGGTAGCAGCGAAAGGGACCGTGAAACTGAAGGTGTTCGACAGCGCCGGGCGCGGGAGCAGAACGGTGATAGTCAATCCATAGCAGTTATCAGTATTGCCATAAAAGGGGAGGGAGCAAACGGTCACACCGTAAGCCCTCCCTTTGTTTTTACTGCCTGCCCGGAAAATTGGACAAAAATTTGTATTGTTGTTGAGATCAATGGGAAATATTGAAGCAGGCTGAAAAAATAAGTATTGCCATAGCCCTTATAAGCTGTTACCTGACTTTGTTTGCCGCACCGCAGGCTTGTGCGCAGTCGGATACCATCCCGCGGCAAGGTAAGCGGTGGTTCAAGAAATTCAATGACTATGTTGATTCGCTGAAGAACCGTCGTTTCCGGGATTCCGTGCTTTTCAAGCTGTCCCGCCACAACGACCCGCCGCCTTCCATAGACGATAGCAGTATGATCAGGAGTGAGCAGGGGTTTTTGCCGTATACCGGCAAAGTGATCCGGCATGTCTACTACCGCAAGATCAAGGTATTCGGTCCACGCAATATCAACGATACCACGTTCACCACTTCCATGAAGCTCATCCATTTTGCCAACCGCCTTCACTTCGATTCGGAAGAATGGGTGATCCGGCAGGCGTTGTTCTTCCGCGCTAAAGATACCATCAACGCCTATGAGCTGGCGGACAACGAGCGTTATCTCCGTAACCGCCCCTTCATACAGGATGCGCGCATCCGCGTGCTGGAAACGCCTTATTCCGATTCGGTGGACATACAGGTGGTCACCAAGGATATCTTCGAATACGGCGCCGATCTCTCCGAGCTGTCGCCCACGGCGGCAGCGCTCCGTGTGTCCAACACGAATCTCTTTGGAGCAGGACAGGCGCTCATGGCGGGCTTCCGCTGGAACAACTCCTGGAGCCGGCAACTGGGCACCGAAGCGCGGTATACGAAGTATAACCTGATGGGGACGTTCATGGACGTGTCGCTCGGTTACACCACGCTGAACAACCAGCAGCCCATGGATACCGGCGTATATGAAGGATCGTACTACCTGCAGATCACCCGCCCGCTGTACCGCAACTCCGCAAAGGTGGCGGGCGGCCTCACCATCGCCAAAAACTTTTCCATCAATGTGCTCGGCCCGCCCAGGGATTCGCTGTACCGGGACTATGTTTACAAGGCGCTGGACGTTTGGGGCGGATACAGCTTCCGCAACCGTTATACAAAAGATGGTCATTTCGATGACAGACCCAACCTCGCTTTGCTTTTCCGGTATTACAACCTGCATTTCGATAAAAAACCGGACCAGGAGATCTACATCAAAGACCCGATCTACAACGACCGGCACTATTACCTGGGGCAGTTCCTGATCTTCAAGCAGGACTTCTTCAAGTCCCACCAGTTTTTCGGCTTCGGGCGCACGGAAGATATTCCCTATGGGTATTCCGCTGGCTTGTCCGCCGGATGGGAGAACTGGACCGGCAGGAAGCGTTTTTACACCGGGCTGGAAGCGGAAAAATACTGGCATACGAAGTTCAACGGATTACTGAGTGCAGCCATTGGTGTGAGCAGCTTCTGGCAGCGGAACGTGTCGGAAGACGCGGTGATCCACGCCAACGTCAGCTATTACAGCAAGCTGATGCGCCTCCGTTCCTGGCACTGGCGGCAGTTCACGTCGGTGGATTATCTCGGGAACCCTAATAACTATTTTTACAAGCCGCTCAGCATCAACCTGGAGAACGGGATATGGGGATTCCGGCACACGCGCGTCAATGGCTATCACCGCCTGAACGTCCGGTCTGAAAGCGTGTTTTATTCCAACTGGAAGGTCTATGGCTTCAAGTTCAACTGGTTCGCTTCCATTGAGGCCTCGCAGCTGTCACACAAAGAAAATTTCCTGCTGAAGAATCCCGTTTATACCGGCTTCGGCCTGGGCCTGCGCATCCGCAACGAAAACCTGAACCTGAATACCCTCAAGCTGGCCTCCTATTTTTATCCCAATCCGCCGCCGGGCGCGCGCCGGTTGTTCCTGGAAGTCACAACGGTAGTGGATTTCCGTTTCGACATCTTCGCGATGAGAGCGCCTTCTTTCCTGCGCTTCTATTAGGAAAGCTGTGAATTCTGCCGGAGGTTTCTTATTTTGACCTTTATTCTCAATTAAAAATTCTCTGATCATCATGCCACGTTTCATTACAACGCTCATCCTGTTGTGCTGCTGCACATGGGCCTATGGCGAGGTACGCCTTCCTTCCGTGATCTCCGGCAACATGGTGCTGCAACAGAACGCCACCGTTCATTTATGGGGATGGGCCGCGCCCGGTGAAAAAATAAAAGTACACCTTCCATGGAGCAACACTGTGGATTCAACCGTTGCCAGCGGCAACGCCAGGTGGGGTATCGACATCAAAACGCCTGCCGCCGGCGGGCCTTACACCATCACCATTCACGGTCATAACATCATCAAGCTGGATAATGTGCTGATCGGTGAAGTATGGGTATGCAGCGGCCAGAGCAATATGGAATGGAGCGCCAATATGAAGCTGAAGGATATGCTGGACGAATTGCCCGTCTCTAAAAATCCCAACATCCGCCTTTTCCAGATCACAAAAACAACTTCTCTTTCTCCGCAGGATGATTGTCCCGGTGAATGGAAAGTCTGCGACTCCGCCAGCCTGCGCAGCTTTAGCGCGGTGGGGTATTTCTTCGGCAAGAAATTGCAGAAAGACCTGAATGTACCGGTGGGATTGATCAACACAAGCTGGGGCGGCACGCCCGCGGAAGTATGGACGCCCGCACCTCTCATTGAGAACAATGCCACGCTGAAAGCTGCCGCTGCAAAGCAGGGCGAGAACAGGGGAAGGCCACATCTTCCGGGATATACCTATAACGCCATGATCGCGCCGATCACGCAATATGCCATCGCTGGCGCCATCTGGTACCAGGGCGAAAGCAATTCGGGCACTTCCGCTTCCTACGCGCAGCTGATGTCTGAAATGATCGGTTCCTGGCGTAAGGCATGGGGCAGCGAGTTCCCGTTCTATTTTGTGCAGATCGCGCCTTACCGCTACGGTGCGAACCTCAATGGCGCACTGCTGCGCGAAGCGCAGGAAGCCACGCTCAGCGTTCCCCGTACAGGCATGGTCGTTATCACCGACCTGGTAGACGATACCACCAATATCCATCCGCAAAATAAACACGACGTAGGCGCGCGCCTCGCCAATATGGCGCTGGGCGAGCATTACAAGAAAGCCGGCATCGTATATCAAAGCCCGTTATATGACAGGATGGAAAAGAACGGCAGCAAGATCATCATTCACTTTAAACATGCGGATGGCGGCCTGAAGCTGAAGGACAAAAAAGCCCGTGAGTTTTACATTGCCGGGGCCGACCGTGTGTTTGTACCGGCCGATGTGAAGGTAGACGGCGATAAAGTGATCGTATCCGCAAAAGGTGTGAAGCAGCCGGAGGCGGTGCGCTTCGGGTTCACGAATACCGGGATCGGTAACCTGTTCAATAGTGCGGGTTTGCCGGTGGCGCCGTTCCGGACGGACAACTGGTAAACAGACAGATCTTATAACGAAAAGGGATGCGGGTGACCGCATCCTTCCTCCATCCTCAATACAACAACTTCCGCAGCAACTCCGGCTGCACGATCCGTATCCTCGTTCCCTGCATCTCTATCAGCTTCTCCGATTTGAAATCGCTCAGCGTGCGTATCAGCGATTCCGTAGCCGTTCCCACGAACCGCGCAATATCATCCCTCGACAATTCGATCAGCGCATCCGGCTGCTGCTCCAGGTGCAGCTTGTCGTGGATGGCCAGCAGGCCGTTGGCGACCCGTTTGCGCAGGGAATCATAAGCAAGCTGCAACAGCCTGTCTTCTTTCTCTTTCACCTCTGATGCGATCCGCTTGATGAAGGTCCGCGCCACGCTGATGTCATTCAGCAATTGTTCGAGGAATACTTCTTTGGGTATCTGTACCAGTTCTGTATGGTCGAGCGCTTCGGCGTTTTCTTCGTAGGGCTTGTCTTCCAGCAGGGGTACGTATCCGAAGTAATCGCCCTGGCTGAAAAGGTTGGTAATATATTCTTTCCCGTCGTCGTTCAGGCGGAAAGCCTTTACCTTTCCGCTTTTCACATAATAGAGGAACTGCGGATGCTTGCCTTCGCGGTAGACGGATTGTTTTTTGGCGAACTGGATGGCGTCGTAGGTGTCCAGATCGAGTTGCAATAATCCCGCGGCCTGCCAGTCCTGCAGCAGGGTGCCGATGGATTGCGTTTGAGCGGCCGCGAATTTCTCCTGGAGCAGCTGCTGTTTTTTCAGCCGTGTTTCCACGGCAGTCAGCAGTTCCACATCTTCAAACGGCTTGGTGATATAATCATCCGCGCCCATTTCCATGCCTTTCCGGAAGTCGCTGCGATCGGTCTTGGCGGTGAGGAAGATGAACGGGATGTGCTCTGTTTCCGGGTATTTGCGCAGCATGTGCAATACGCCGTAGCCGTCCAGTTCCGGCATCATGATGTCGCATACGATCAGGTCGGGCATGTGTTCTTTTGCCAGTTCGATGGCCTGTTTGCCGTTCTCTGCTTCCAGTGCGCGGTAGCCTGCGAGGGTCAGTATCTCGGCTACATTTTCCCGGATGTCCGGATGGTCGTCTACTACCAGGATCGTGGCTGTCATTTGATATACATATTTGAAAAGCTGAGAAATATTTTTGTGCCTTTGCCCAGTTGGCTTTCCACGCTGATATCGCCCTGCAGCATGTCCACATACCGTTTTACAATATGCAGGCCGAGCCCTGTGCCCTGTATGTTGGTCACGTTCCGTCCGCGGAAGAAGCTGCTGAACAAGTATGTTTTGTCTTCTTCGGGAATGCCCATGCCGCGGTCTTCCACGCTGGCGAGTATCTGCTCGTCCTTTTCCCATATTTTCCAGTGGATGTCTGAATCCGCGGGGGAGAATTTGGACGCATTGGTAAGCAGGTTGACGAAGATATGTTTGAGCAAACGCTTGTCTGATACAGCTTTGAGGGATGGTGATATTTCGTGGTGGATGGCTTGCCCCGGTTTCAGCAGCCCCTGTACTTCATCCACGATCTCCATCGCCAGGTCATGCAGCGGTATGCTGCTGTAATGCACCTGTATCTTGCCTTCCTCGATGCGGCCGAGTGAAAGGAAATCTTCGAGCAGCTCATTCAGGTGGATGACCGAATCGCGGATCTTTTGCACATGTTTTTCGCGGCGCGGCTGGTCTTCCGAAGCGGGATATTTGCCGATCAGCGCCGCGGATGAAAGGATAGCGCTTAGTGGCGTTCTGAATTCATGGGAAGCCATGGACACGAAGCGGGATTTGATCTCGCTCAGCTCTTTTTCCTTTTCCAGCGCGTCTTTCAGCTCTGCCTGTGAAGAGGCGAGGTGAGAAAGCGCCAGTTCCAGGTTGGCCGTTCTTTTCTCCACTTCCTTTTCCAGCGCCTGGTTCAGCTCCTGCATGGTGCGGTACAGCCGTTTCAGGAACAATACCAGCAAGGTAGAGCTGATCACGAGGATGAGGGAGAAGAAGTGTTCGATGAAGACCTCCGCAAGGTTGGGATTCTTGTGCGGAAGGCAGGCGATCACCACCACGAGCACGGTACAGGCGATGCCCATGAACCGTGTGGGCGCATCTTTTTTGATGAAGATAGTCAGCAGGATGGCGGTGATCAGCCCGCCGTCGAAAAAGTTGTAATCCGGCCGCCATACCAGCAGGCATGCTGTGAGGAGCATGATGAGTATGGAGATGATCAATGTCTGCCGCTGGCCGAAGTGAAACATGTTCAATTGTTAGGTGCAGGGGCAAAGATAGGGCTGAAATCTTTATCTGCATCCCGTACATGGGACGTGTGGCTTGCAGGCCGGGCTGGTGGCGGTGTTCGGGAGCGCTTTCATTGTTTCAAATGCCATGATGCCCGTTGCAACCATGTGGATGCCGCCTTTCTTCGCTTCAAACGCCGCAATGTCTGCTGCATTCAGATCTACTCCACCACGTATATACCGCCTTTCCCTGTTTCAAACTTCACAATTCTGGCCCGCTCATCCGCTTCTGCCAGTACTTTCCCTTTTTGATCTTTCACGGTTTTCCCGGCCGGGAGCAGCAGGCTGCAGGCGCCGCCTTTGTCAGCGCGGATGCGGGCTTTCGCCAGCTGTCCGCCTTTCCATTGCATGTCTACCGTAAAGGCGCCGCGGGCGCGCAGCCCGCTGATCTTTCCGCTCTGCCAGTCGGCGCTCGACGGCAATGCGGGTAATAATCTGATCGTGTGGCCGTTTCCGTGGCTTTGCAGCAGCATTTCCGCGATGCCCGCCGTGCCGCCGAAGTTCCCGTCGATCTGGAAAGGCGGGTGGGCGCAGAAAAGATTGGGATAAGAACCGCCGCCAACGGGTTTCACGGGGTCAACGGGACGAAGCAGCTTGTGCAGGATGGTCAGCGCGTGGTCGCCATCGCCGAGGCGCGCCCAGAAATTGATCTTCCATGCGAGGGACCATCCGGTGCCGTCATCGCCTCTTTGCCGCAGGGTTTCCTTTACAGCGGCAGCAAGTTCCGGCGTATCCCAGGGCGTGATCTCGTCGTACGGATGAAGGCCGTACAGGTGGCTGATATGGCGGTGATGCGGCTCGCCGTCCGCCCAGTCGTGCAGCCATTCGTTGAGGTCGCCCGCCGCACCGATCTGGTTAGGGGCGAGTTGTGCCCGTACCGTTTCCAGTTCGCCGCGCCATGCCGCATCTGTTTGCAATATGGTGGAGGCTTCGATGCAGGCGCCGAACAGCTCGCGGCAGATCTGCATATCTATGGCCGGGCCCATGCAAGTGTTGGCCTTGGTGCCGTCCGGCATTACAAAAGCGTGTTCGGGAGAATTGGAAGGTGCCGTCACGAGCCATCCGTGCACCGGCTCTTTGATGAGTATCGCGCGCAGGAATTGGGCCGCGCCTTTCATCACGGGATAGTATTCCCGCAGGAAAGCGGTATCGCGGGTGTAGCGGAAGTGCTCCCAGAGGTGCTCGCAGAGCCATGCGCCGCCGGTGAGGGTAGAGCCCCATTCGGCGCCTTCGCCGGGGGAGGTGAAGCCCCAGGGATTGCAGATCACGTGCGCCACCCATCCGGGTGCGTTGTAGTAGGCTTTGGCGGTTTTAGCGCCGGGGGCGCTCAATCCTTTGGTGTAGCGGTATAAAGGTTCCGCCAGCTCCGGCAGTCCCGTCAGCGGGGCCAGCCAGTAGTTCATCTGGAGGTTGATGTTGATGTGGTAGTCGCCGTTCCAGGGAGTCTGGTATTCCGGCGCCCAGAGGCCCTGCAGGTTGGCCGGGAGCCCTCCGGGCTGCGAGGAGCCGATCAGGAGGTAGCGGCCGAAATTATAATACAGCACTGGCAATTGCGGGTCCGGCTGCTGGTTGAAATACCTCGCCAGCCTTTCCGGTGTGCTCAGCGCGGCCGTATTGGCAGCCGGGCCATCGAGATAAAACCGGCTTCTGTTGAACAGCGGAGTGTAAGCGTCAAGATGCCCGCGGTACAGTTGTGCGTAAGAAACGGTGGCGGCTTTCTTCAGGGTGCTTTGCACAACGGGAAGAGGATCGTCACCTCTTTTCGTATAATCGGAAACGTTATAATCCGTGGCGGCGGTAAAAAGCAGTATGCATTCATCGGCCTGCGCAACAACGATGGTGGAGTCCGTCACGGTTTGGCGGCCGCCTTTGGTTTTTACCTGCAGGGCGGCGGCGAAACGCATGCCCGGTTCCTGGCCGTTGGGCAGTTGGCCCGCCATGGTGAGCATCCCCGGGGATGCGGTGGTGGTGGCGTGTTCTTTACGGCTGAGCGCCAGCGTGAAGGAGAGCTTTCCTTTGCGGGAGGCGCTGATCTTCACCGCAAGAACGTTGGAAGGAATGTTCGTCCATGCTTCCTGCGTATAGGTTACGCCGTTACGCTGCCAGCTGGTGGTGGCAACGGCGGTTTCGAGGTTGAGGCTGCGTTTATACTGGCGCCAGGGCGTGATGGTATCCTGCCAGCGGATAAAAAGGTCGCCGAGCGCCTGGTAAGCGCCGTAAGGGACCTTTGCGCCGCGGCCACGGCCGGAGCCTTCGCCCTTGCAGATAAAATATTGCTGCAGCAGCTCCTGTGCCTCGCGGTTACGGCCCTGCAGCAGGTGTTCCTGTATGCGGGGAAGCACGCGGTAAGCGGTATCGCTGTCGGCATCCTGCACGCCGCCGGACCATAGCGAGATCTCGTTCAGCATGATACGGTCATTCCAGGGATGCCCGGTCACCAGCCCGCCGATCCTGCCGTTGCCAAGCGGCAAGGCTTCCGTATAAGCGGACGCGGGAGCTGAAAATTGAAGCGTAACATCCTGCTGTGCGAACGTGGCGTGGGTAATGATCAGCAAGGCGGCAAGGAGCATCTGTTTCATCGTGGTATGTATATTTTTCAACGGTGATATGCAATAAATGTAGGCGCTAAAAGGCTAAATATAAAGGATCGGTTAAACAAGGGAAATAAATTGATAAAATCCCATTATAAAAAGGATATCGTTAAATTGTAGGATGATGGCAAAACGCTGTTTTCTTTTCCTTTGTTTGACCGTTTGTGCCGCCTGCAACGTGCTCCCCGATGATCCGCAGCATGCCGGTTTCATGCTGATGCCCGGCTGGCGGTTTTATCCTCCCTGCGGCGAGCCCCGCCTCAGCGCAAAATTGCCGGAACAGCCGGGATATTACCTCCTGTATGTATTGCGCGATAGCCTCCAGGTAAAGGATTGCGTTAGCCCCCCTGAAAACGATCCACTGGAAATGGATTATGAGCGGGACTTCCTGCTGGCCGCTGTAGTGCGTGATGCGCAGGCTGACTGGCACTTCCGGCTGAAGGATATGAAGATCGTAGACAGCATCCTGTATGTTCAGCTGAACGTATCCCGGTCGCCTGCATTGTTATCCGCCAGTTATGTATGGAAGGTGAACGGCGCGGCGGTGAAGCTCATCAGGCTATATACGGATGCGGACAACTATGCGTATGTACACGGGCCTGCCTGGAATGAAACGCCGGTGAAATGGAGGCATCTGCCGGAGGAGAGATAAAGATGCAGGTGACTGGAAAGAAACCTGCAGTTTTTATTCGCATCATAGATTGATCATCTAATCTAAACCGCGTTATGAAAAAGCCTCTTTTGTGGGACGGTTCGCGCGGTTTACCTATGTTACGAAGCTGTTAATCATCATAATGCATAAAAAAGGCAGGCATCTGAACAGAAGCCTGCCGGCCTTTCCATCAGGAAAAGGCGATAGAATCACTTTTAAGTATAGTGTCACTTTTTGGGGATAGCACGCGATGGACGGCTGGTAATGATTTTAACGGTTGCATGATATACGTTCGGTGTGCAATGCACTTTGTTTGCTATAGTTGATTTACAGCCAACAAAGTAAGCCACTGACGAGGATCATGGAGTTAAAAATTTGTTAACCAGCTCATCGTCTATCATTGCAATCGGAATCACAAACCTGTTAGTGTGCATACCGAAATGAAAAGCAATACGAAGGGCGAAGCGGCGATCACACTTTTGGTAAACTTGATGTTGAAACCACCTTTTTCGCCATAGTAGTAGCTTTCCTTATAACGATCGTATTCAATAGGCGCACCCAGATCTTTCATCATCCGGAGAAATTCATACAAAGTCCGTTCGGAAATATTCAAACGCTTCGCAAGCTGCGATGGATTGCCGGTGCCCTTGATTCGAATAAGATAGTCTATGGTCTGTAGTCTTTCAAAATAACGCTTTGGCATTGGATCAACTGGGGGTTTAAGCTAAATTGGAAATGGGTTCACTACGAAATTAACTAGTTCCTGATAGTAATGCTGCATCTTTTTTACACTGTTTTTTCTTCCTTATTGCGTACTCAATATTTGATCATGGTAAGGAATTATCAGATAGCGCTGCTACAAGTTAGATCACGGTAAAGATAAAATGCGGTACTGCAACGGTGCTACAGTAGGAAACTATTTCGTTTTCAGATTTTAATGAACCTGAAAAGGCAACCATCGACCGCGTACAGCAATTAATGGTTGCCTCTATTTAATGGTTAACCTGTGGCATCACTAGCAATCACAAGTATACAATGTTAAACACGATTAAATGTTAATCAATTGTTAAACAAGTGTCATTTTTGAAGATTTTTTTGAAATTGTATTAACAAATGCCTCCGGAAAAGAGCAGCCGCCATAAGGGAGGCATGGCGACTGCATTCAATCAAAAGCACAATTGGAGTGTAAGCTTGAAGCTTATAAAAGCGCTTTATGGATAAAAGACCAATATCTTAACGCGATTTGCGGCACAATGTTACGGGGAAATAAGGTTGTTTTATGTTAATCATTTGTTAATGAAAATGAATCAGGCGAATTTTCCCGGTATTCAAATAACAATACATTCTGTCAAAATGCTACAAGCCCCGCCCGCCTGTTAGCCTTAACTTGTACAGCACTATAAAACTGCGATATGAAACTTAACACCCTCTTGCCGGCACTCCTCATACTGCTGGCCATGAATTCCACCGCACAGGAAAAAATGCTCTTTTCCGAAACACCCGAACAAAAAGAAAAACGCCTTGCCTGGTGGACCAACGACCGCTTCGGCATGTTTATCCACTGGGGCCTCTACGCCCTCCCCGCCCGGCATGAATGGGTGAAGAACCGTGAAGCGCTCACCGATTCCGCCTACCAGCATTATTTCGATTACTTCAATCCCGACCTCTACAATCCCCGCGAATGGGCCAAAATGGCCAAAGCCGCCGGCATGAAATACGCCGTGATCACTTCCAAACACCACGAAGGGTTCTGTCTGTTCGATTCAAAATTCACGGATTATAAAGCTACCAAAACCCCCATCGGCCGCGACCTCCTCAAGGAATTCGTGGAAGCTTTCCGCGCCGAAGGGCTGAAAATAGGATTCTACTATTCCCTGATCGACTGGCATCATCCTGATTTTACCATCGACCGGGTGCATCCGCAACGCGCCAAAACAGACGCGGAATACGATCAGCTCAACAAAGGCCGCGATATGGCGAAATACCGCACATACCTCCACAACCAGGTGAGGGAACTGCTGACCAACTACGGCAAGATAGACATCCTCTGGCTGGATTTCTCCTATCCCGGCAAACACGGCAAGGGGCATGAGGACTGGAACTCCGTGGACCTCATCAAAATGGTGCGCAAGCTGCAACCGGGCATTATCGTGAACGACCGCCTGGACCTGCGCGATTATGCAGACGGTGGTGATTTTGTGACGCCCGAACAGTATAAAGTGGCCGAATGGCCCACGGAAAACGGCCGGCGCGTGCCCTGGGAAACCTGCCAGACCTTCTCCGGCTCATGGGGCTATTACCGCGATGAAGCCACCTGGAAAGACGTACGGCAACTGCTCGTGCTGCTGATAGAATCCGTGAGCAAAGGCGGCAACCTGCTGCTGAATGTCGGTCCCACCGGCCGCGGTAAATTCGATGCGCGCGCGCAAAGCTCGCTGAATGGCATGGGTAAATGGATGGAGCTGAACAGCCGCAGCATCTACCAGTGTACCCAGGCGCCGGACGAATATGCGAGGCCGGAACACAGCCTGCTGACGTATAATCCCGTTACCAAACGCCTTTACGTGCATCTGCTCGATTATCCTTTGCAGAACTTCACCCTGCCCGGTTACAAAGGCAAGATCAAATACGCGCAATTCCTGCACGACGCTTCCGAGATCCGCTTCAGCGCCCCGGCCGGTCATGGTTATAAAACCAACGGCCTCGGTAGTAACGATCTGAACCTCAGCCTGCCGGTGGTGAAGCCGGATGTGGAGATACCGGTGATCGAACTGATGCTGGCGGATTGATATCGCCCGGATAATATTTGCAATAACACTACGCTGATTGTACGGCGTAGTGTTATTTATTTTATCCCGCCCGCCGGTAGAAAGCAAAACGATGAAGCTTTCCTATCTTTGAAGCAGATGTTTGCAGGTGCATTTCAGGAAGACGCCGCCCACTGGAAGGAATTCTTAACCGGGAACCAGTCCGCTTACGGGCAACTGTACGCCCGCTATGCCCCACAGCTATACAACTACGGCTGCAAGCTCTATCCTGACCGCCCGCTGGTGGAAGACTGCATCCAGAATCTTTTCATGTATCTCCTCACGCACCGCACGAACCTCTCGGCCATAGAGAACGTAAAAGCTTATCTTGTAAAGGCTTTCCGGCGCGATCTGCTGCGCGCGGCCACGGACGCCCGCAAGCAGCGTGATCTGCCCGAAGAAGAAAGCTGTTTCGATATCATCGTTTCCCCCGAAACCCGCCTGATCAGCGACCAGACCACCCTCGCGCGGCGCGAGAAAGTTGCCGCGGAGATCAACAGGCTGCCGCCCCGCATGAAAGAAGTGCTGTTCCTGCGCTTTTATGAGAACCTTTCTTTTGAAGATATTGCCGCAATAATGAACATTCATCAAAAGTCTGTGTATAAGATGGTATACAAGGCTTTCGACAAGCTCCGCCACCGGCTGATCGATTTCCCGCTCTGGCTCGCGATGGGCTGGCTGCTCTGGAAATAAAAAAAAGTTCTCCGCCGGAGGGATAAAATCTGTCCTGTTCTCCTCTATACAAGTGGTTCAATTACCGATCCGGTTATGGAATGGAAAGATTATTCGGATTATGGCCCGGAAGACTTTCTGACGGACGATTATTTTTCCGAGTGGGTATTGCAGCCCACAAAGGAAAATGAGGCTTTCTGGGCGCAGTGGCAACAGCTGGACCCGGCACGGAAACCCTTTGTGGAAGAGGCCCGCCGCATATTGCTGTCGCTCGAATATGTGCGGGATGAAATGCCGGTGGAAAGTTACGACCGCATCTGGTCCGTATTGTCCGACGAAATGACGCAGTCCGCTGAGATGGCCGCCGCTTCCCGGCGTAAACGGCCTGCAACCGCTCCCCGCCGTACATGGCCCTACCTGCCGGCTGTAGCTTCCCGGCGTAAATGGCCTGCCGCCGCTCCCCGCCGTACATGGCCCTACCTGCTGGCTGCCGCCGCCGTAACGGGTTTGCTAGTGCTGGCCGCCGCCTGGTTTTTTCGGAAAGAAGCCCGCTTTTTTCAGGAAGAAGCCCCGCCGGTGACCTATACCAGCCAGTTCGGGGAGAACAGGAGCCTCATTTTGCCGGACAGCTCCAGGGTAGTGCTGGCGCCGCATTCCACATTGCGCACCGGTACGTTTGAAGATAAACGCGAGGTATGGCTGGAAGGAGAGGCGTTCTTCGACATCCGGCAGCAGCCCGGTACGGCCAAACCTTTCACCGTCCATTCCCGCTCGCTGGACATCGATGTACTGGGCACTACTTTTAACGTCAATAACTATAACGGCAACACGCAGGTGGTGCTGCACACGGGAAAGGTGGCGCTGCGGCGGGGAAAGAAAGTAGTGGTGATGAAACCCGGGGAGCTGGTGGAGTTCAGGGCAGAGGAAGAACAATACCAGCTGAAGGAAGTGCGGCCGGAACCCTATACGTCATGGGTGAAAGGCACGCTGACGTTTGAGGATACGCCGCTGGAAACCGTTGCGCAACGGTTGTTCTACCAGTACGGCGTGCATATTGTGTTCAGGGATACAAGCCTGGCAAAAGAAAAATTCAGCGCCACCCTGCCGGACGCGAATTTGCAGGTAGTGATCACCGCACTGAAAGAGGCGTTCAGCCTGAACGTAAAAGCAGAAAAAGACAACACATATATATTTTACCGGCAGTAGTTACAACAAGATCTAAACCTTTTTTAACAGAATCTAATCGGAACCATGATCATGAACGGATGCATTCATTTCGTTACCACGTAAACACGTTATTATGAAACTAAACCTACCCGCATATTCCACGATCTGGTTATTGTTGCCCTTCAGCCTGTCCGCCCAGGAAGTAGCATATGCGGCAAAAACGCAGATGCAGGCGGAAGCACCGGCGGCATCCTCGTCCGGCGTGCCTTTGCGTACCGCGCTGAACAAGCTCGGCAAGCAGCACCGCATCAGCTTCGCCTACAGCAGCCGCCTGGTAGACGGCAAAATGATCCCCGCTTCCTTCAACGCCAAAGGGCTGTCATTAACCGCGGTGCTGGACGAAATACTGCCGCCGCTGCAGCTGGAATACCGGAAGATCGATGAAGGGCTGTATGTGATCAAACCCCAGCAGCTCACCGAAATTAATATAGCCGTTCCCGTTAAGGGGACGGTTAAAGACAATGAGGGGAACCCGCTCCCCGGCGTCACCATCCAGGTGAAAGGCACCAGCATTGGCACGGTGTCGCAGCCGGACGGTACCTACACGCTGAACGCCCCCGATTCCAGCGTTACGCTTGTTTTCTCCTTCATCGGCTACGACCCGCAGGAAATACCGCTGCAGGGAAGAACGGAAGTGGACGTAGTGATGAGCGCCGGCACCAGCCAGCTGGAACAGGTAGTGGTAGTAGGGTACGGCACACAGCGCAAACGCGACCTCACCGGTTCCATCGGCAGCGTGCGCGGTGAAGAGATCACCAAACAACCGGTGAATACCGCCACACAAGGCATCCAGGGCAAAGTGGCCGGCGTGCAGATCATCAGCTCTGGCGCCCCGGGCTCACAGCCGCTGGTAAGGGTGCGCGGTACAGGCAGCATGCTCGCAGGCGCGGAACCATTATACGTAGTGGATGGCGTGCTCACCAACGATATCCGCAACATCAACACGGCCGACATCGTAACAATGGACATCCTCAAAGATGCTTCCTCCGCGGCGATCTACGGCGTTCGCGCCGCCAACGGCGTAGTGATCATCACCACCAAACGCGGCCGCGCCGGAAAAATGGAAGTGAGCTATAACATGACGGCCGGATTCCGCGAAGTAGCCAATCTCGTGAAAATGGCGAACTCGCAGCAATACCAGGACTACCTGTCGGACGCCGCGCCCAACGTGACCATCCCGCCCTACAACGTGTCCACCAACTGGTACGACGCCATCCTGCGCAAAGGCTTCCAGCAAACGCACAACATTTCCCTCACCGGCGGCAGCGAAAAATTCCTCTAC
The DNA here is from genome assembly GCF_007992715.1 of Chitinophaga cymbidii. Lineage (GTDB taxonomy): Bacteria > Bacteroidota > Bacteroidia > Chitinophagales > Chitinophagaceae > Chitinophaga > Chitinophaga cymbidii. The sequence continues at coordinate 560,504 of NZ_BKAU01000001.1, read as the reverse complement.
TATTTCAACGCCGGTTTCCTCACGGACGAAGGCATTGTGAACACCAATAAATTCGATCGTTTTACCATCCGCTCCAATAATGAATATAACATTGCCGATAACCTGAAGCTGGTAGCGCAGTTCTCCTACATGACCGCCAAAACGAAGTATGTGGACCTCGCTGGTATTTACAACAATACCTACCGCGCAGCGCCCGTCATCCCCGTGATGCAGGACGGCAAATACGGCAATACAGCGGCTTTCGGCAACGTGGGCAACCCCGTGCTCACGATCGACAAGAACGATGACCGCCTGAAGGAAAACCGCCTGCAGGGAACAGCATACCTCGAATATTCCCCCTGGAAGTTCATCAAGCTGCGTTCCAGCATGAGCGTGAACCAGAGTTTTTACAACCGCAAGCGGTACGGCTATCAATACCTGAACGATGAATCTACTTTCCTCATCGCCGGCGGCAACCAGCAACGCCCCGAGAGCAACCTCACCATGGTGAAGGAACAGAACCAGGACTGGTTGTGGGATAACACCGCCACTTTCCAGCAGCGCTTCGGCGATCATGATCTGACCGTACTGGCCGGTTACACGGCGCAACAATATACAGGCGAGTACATCGAGGCCAGCCGCCGGAATGTACCCATGAGCGAAGACCTTTGGTACCTCATTGCCGGAGACCCCAATTCATCCACCAACACGGCCGAAGGCGACAAATACACCCGCACTTCCATCCTGGCCCGGTTGAATTATGCTTATAAGGACAAATACCTGCTCACCGCCTCGTTCCGGAACGACGCTTCCTCCCGTTTTCCGTCGGAGAACAGGAACGGCTACTTTCCGGCCGTAGGCGTGGGCTGGGTACTGTCGCAGGAAAATTTCATGCGCGAACAGCAGGTCTTCGATTTCCTGAAGCTGCGCGGCAGCTGGGGACGGATCGGGAATGACAACATCGAATCGAACCTCTACATCCTCACCGCCAGCTCCGGGCTGTTGTACTTTTTCGGCGGACAGCCCACGCTTGGCACCAGCCTTTCAGACATCAAGAACCGCAACCTGCAATGGGAAACAACGGAAGAATACGACATCGGCCTGGAATTTTCTTCCATCGGCCGGAGGCTGACGGGTGAGATCAACTATTACAACAAGCAAACCATCGACGCGCTGGTAGGCGTGCGCATACCCGGCCTGCTGGGCGATCCGGACAATGAATACATCACCAACGCCGGTTCATTTACCAACAAAGGATGGGAGTTTACCTTGCAATGGAAAGACAACATCAGCGATGACTTCGATTACACGGTCGGCGGCAACCTCACTTTCAACAAAAATGAAGTGACCGGTCTGAACCAGGGCCAGCCGCTGTTCCGCGGAGGCGTGGGCCAGCAGGGCAATATCACGCAAACCGCCAGCGGCCACCCGATCGGCAGCTTTTACATCCTGGAATCCCAGGGCGTATTTGTGGATCAGGCCGCGATCGATGCATATGTGAATAAAGACGGAGAAAAGATACAGCCCGATGCGCAACCCGGCGACCTGAAGTATCGCGATGCGAACGATGATGGCGTTATCAATAATGATGATAAAATATTCGCAGGCTCCTATCAACCTAAATTCTACTACGGCATCAACGCAGGCGTGAATTACAAAGGCGCGGACCTGAGCCTCGATTTTTACGGCAATGCCGGCAACAAGATCTACAACGGCAAAAAGGCTTACCGGTACGAAACGACAGATAATGTGGAAGCAGATTATGCGGATAAACGCTGGAGAGCAGACCGGCCTTCATCCACAGACCCCAGGATACTCGCCGCGAATATGCCCGCATCCACTTACTTCCTGGAATCCGGCAGCTTTTTCCGGCTGAACAATATCACACTGGGATACACGCTGCCGAAGGGTTTGATGGAAAGGATCAAATTTGAGCGGATAAGAATTTATCTCACGTCCCAGAACCTGTTCACCGTAAAACAGTTCAGCGGTTTTTCGCCGGAGATGATCTCATCCAACCCGCGGTCCAACGGCTTCATCTCCACGCAGAACAACGCCAGTCCGCTGGAAGCGGGCATCGAGCTGCAACCTTACCCGACAACGCGCACCTATGCGGTAGGTCTTAACGTTACCTTTTAAACCACGTTCATCATGAAAAAATATGTCATCATACCCGCTTTTTTCCTGCTGATCAGTTTCAGTTGCGGCAGAGGCTTCCTGGACGTGCCCCCGCAGGGCCGCGTCACCGAGGAAGAAATACGCACCAACCCCAATGCGGCTGTGGACCTGGTGAACGGCGTTTACAACATCATGTGGCTCGGCGGTTTCGGTCCGGATGTGCATGGCCTGCAGTTCGTGGTGATCACCAGCATCGTCAGCGACGACGCGGACAAAGGCAGCACGCCGCAGGATTACGGTCCCGCGCTGGAGATCGATAACTTCACCTACGGCCCTTCCAACCAGAACGTACAGAATTTCTGGACGGGCTATTACCAGGCCATCGCCCGCGCCAACCAGGCGCTGGACAAGCTGCCGCTCAGTCCGCTCGAAGAAACGGAAAAGAACAGGCTTATCGGCGAAGTGCGCTTCCTGCGCGGTTATTTCTACTTCAACCTCGTACGCACTTTCGGCGGCGTACCGAAGATCGATAAAGTGCCCGCGCCGGAAGAAGCCAATTCAGACAGCATCCAGACGCGCGCCTCCGCGGACGATATTTACGCGCTCATCATCAGCGATCTGCAATTCGCCGTAGACCATCTGCCGCTGAAAGGCGCCACACCAGTGGGAAGGGCCACCAAAGGCGCGGCGCAGGGCATGCTGGCGAAGGTGTACATGTACCGCAAAAACTGGCAGCAGGCGTTCGACCTTTCCGGCGAAGTGATCAACTCCGGGCTCTATGATACGCTCTCCAACTACGCCGATATCTGGCGTACAAAAGGCGCCAACTCCATTGAATCGATCTTTGAAGTGCAGACCGGCACCAACGCCGCCTGCGACGCCGCTATCCAGATATACGCCAATTCACAGGGCATCCGCGCGAAAATGGGGTGGACGGATTTCGGCTTCGGATTCAACAATCCTTCGGCGGATCTCGTGGCCGCTTATGAACCCGGTGATAAAAGAAAAGACGCCACCATCATCACCATACAACCGAACGGCACCTTCCTGTGGGACGGCTTCAGAGTACCTTCGCGGGACTCTGTGGAGAACGACCGCTACAACTACAAAGCCTATCACAGCCGCACGCAGGAGCCTTACTGCGGCAACCCGGACCGCACCCCGAAGAACCTGCGCATCCTGCGTTACGGCGAAATATTGCTGATCTATGCGGAAGCCGCCAACGAACTCGGCAATACCGGTGAGGCGATCGCGAAGCTGAACATCGTCCGCCGCCGCGCCGGTCTTCCCAATACCACCGCGGCGGGACAGGCAGACCTGCGCATGGCGATATGGAAAGAACGCAGGGTGGAGCTGGCTATGGAGCATGACCGCTTCTGGGATCTCGTGCGCCAGGGCCGCGCGGGACAGGTGATGCGCGCGCACGGAAAGAATTTTGTGGATGGCAGGCACGAGCTGTTCCCCATTCCGCAGGAACAGATACTTTTGAGTAATAACCGACTGAAACAAAACCCCGGCTATAACTGATGAGAAAGATACTTTTGGTCATCTGCCTGGCGGCGCTCGTGCAGCAGGCCGCCGCCCAGAAAAAGAAAAAAGCTCCCCGCCCGGAACTGGGAGATTCCGCGCTGGTAACACTCGTGCAGCAGCGCACGTTTGACTATTTCTGGAAATTCGCGCACCCGGTATCCGGACTCGCACCCGAACGCACCACCACGCCGGAGGTGGTGACCATCGGTGGTTCGGGCTTTGGCGTGATGGCCATTCTCGTAGGGATAGAGCGCGGATTTATCACGCGGGAGGAAGGACTGGAGCGGTTACTGAAGACCGTGAACTTCCTGCAGAAAGCCGATCACTATCATGGCATCTGGCCGCACTGGATGGACGGCGCCACCGGCAAAACCATCCCCTTCAGCCGTAAAGACGATGGCGGCGACCTCGTGGAATCCGCTTTCATGTTCCAGGGGCTGCTGTGCGTGCGGCAGTATTTCGATAAAGATGATCCGAAAGAACAGGAGCTGCGGAACAAGATCAACTGGCTGTGGAACGATGCGGAATGGAACTGGTATACGCGGGACGGGCAGGACATCCTCTACTGGCACTGGTCCCCGAACAACGGCTGGAGCATGAACCACCAGGTCCGCGGCTGGAACGAATGCCTCATCACCTATGTGCTCGCCGCCTCTTCCCCCAATTTTCCCATCAACCCGAAAGTATACCACCAGGGCTGGGCCGTGAGCAACCATTTCCTAAACGGAAAGGAATATCTCGGTATCAAACTCCCGCTGGGCTTCGATTACGGCGGGCCGCTCTTTTTCGCGCATTACTCCTTTCTCGGCCTCGACCCGCGCGGGCTGAAAGACCGCTACGCCGATTACTGGGAGCAGAACCGGAATCATACCCTCATCAACCGCCAGTATTGCATCAACAACCCCAAAGGTTTCAAAGGCTATGGCGAAGATTGCTGGGGGCTGACGGCCAGCGACAACCACGAATTCTATAACGCCCATTCCCCTACGAACGATCTCGGTGTTATAACGCCCACGGCTGCACTTTCTTCTTTTCCCTACACGCCGGAGTACTCCATGCAGGCGCTGAAATATTTCTATCATGCGGTAGGGGACCGGCTTTGGGGGGAATATGGTTTTTACGATGCCTTTTCTGAAACGAACAACTGGTTCGACTACCAGTACCTTGCCATCGACCAGGGGCCGGTCGTGGTGATGATCGAAAATTACCGGAGCGGGCTGCTGTGGCGCTTGTTCATGAGCTGCCCGGAGATACGGCAGGGGTTGCAGCGGCTGGGGTTCACCAGTCCCGCCATCCCCGCGGAAGCCCCCTGAAAAGCTAATCCGGTATAAAAAAAAGATAAAAAAATGTGTTAAATAATGCAAACGATTGCATAACTTGGCATAGCTACACGTTATGAGATCGCTATTTTTGTTGTTGATATGGAGCACTGGATTACCGGCATCTGCCCAACTGAAACTGTGGTACCATCAGCCTGCAATGAACTGGAATGAGGCGCTTCCCCTTGGGAATGGCCGGATCGGCGCGATGGTTTTCGGGAAATTGCAGGAAGAAGAATTACAACTGAATGAAGCGTTTCTCTGGAGCGGCGGCCCGTCAGATGGAACGAACCCTGGCGCGAAAGCTGTGCTGCCGCAGGTACGGGAAGCATTGTGGAACGGTGAATATATGAAAGCAGATACCCTCAGCAGGGAAATGATGGGTCCTTATACCGCCCGTTATCTCACACTGGGGAGCCTGTTGCTGAAGAACGACTCAACTATTTCTTCCATTGAATCATACGAAAGAGCACTTGACCTCAGGACCGCCATGTCTACAGTGAAGTACATATCTAACGGCGTTGAATATACGCGAGAAGCTTTCATCAGCTACCCGGCGCAATTGCTGGTGATCCGCTGGAAAAGCAGCCAGCCCGGAAGGCTGTCGTTTCACGCGGAGTTCAACAACCCGATGCCCAACAAAGTGGCGTCGCGGGATGCTTCGCATGTGATCATGTCCGGCCGCTGTCCCTCTTACGTTCCCCATCGCAGCTACGACCCGCGGCAGATCGAATATGACGGATCAAAAGGCGTCCGCTATGAAGTGCATGTACAGGCCCGGTTGAAAGACGGCAGCAGCCGTACGGATGAAAAAGGTCTGCACATCAGCCGCGCCACCGAAGCCGTATTGCTCGTTTCCATCGGCACCAGCTTCCATCATCCGTTCAACGAAACGCGGGAAGCCCTGCAGCCATTGTCCAACGCCGGCTCTTACGACGCCCTTTTAAAGGCGCATCAGCAAGACCATGCCGCGCTTTTCAACCGCGTGCAGCTGGACCTCGGCGCCGATTCCTCCGCACTAAAGCCAACGGATATACGTTTACGTGAATATACACTGGCAGGCGGCCACCGCGATCCGCAGCTGATCACGCTGCTGTACCAGTATGGCCGCTACCTCATGATAGCCGGATCGCGCAAAGGCGGGCCGGCCATGAACCTGCAGGGCCTGTGGAACGACAGTATGCAGCCGCCCTGGGGCTCCAACTATACCATCAACATCAATACAGAAATGAATTACTGGCCGGCGGAAACGGCCAACCTGGGCGAATGCGCCACGCCGCTATTCCAGTTCATCCATCAGCTGGCACGCAACGGACAACGCACCGCCACTGTGAACTATGGCATGAAGGGCTGGACGGCGCATCATAATTCCGATATCTGGGCGGTATCAACGCCTGCGGGCGGCTTCGACTGGCGCGATCCGCAAGGGAACCCGCGCTGGGCCATCTGGCCGATGGGCGGAGCATGGCTCTGCCGCCACCTTTGGGAACATTATGCCTATACCGGCAACCGGCAATTCCTGGCTAATACAGCGTATCCGCTGATGAAAGGCGCCGCTGAATTTATGCTGGACTGGCTGATAAAGAACCCGCAGGGCAAATGGGTGACCAGCCCGTCTACCTCGCCCGAAAACAATTTCCGGGTGGACGGTAAACGCACCGGTTCCGTGAGCATCGCCGCCACGATGGACATCGCCATCATTCACGATCTGCTGAACCGCACCATCACCGCCGCGGATATTCTCGGAAAGGACAAAGCCTTCCGCGACCGGATGGCCGCTGTGCTCAAAGACCTGCAGCCTTTTAAGACGGGTCAATACGGTCAGTTGCAGGAATGGTCGGAAGATTGGGACGATCCGAAGGATGAGCACCGCCATCTTTCGCATTTATATGGATTGTTCCCCGGCAACAGCATCACGCCGCGCCGGCAACCCGCACTCGCGGCGGCGGCTAAACGAAGCTTGTTACTTCGTGGGGACGGCGGCACAGGCTGGTCCAAAGCATGGAAAGTGAATTGGTGGGCCCGGCTGGAAGACGGCGATCATGCCTATACGATGCTCAATAAGCAGCTCTTACTCGCTACCATGGAAGGCGTCAGCGGCGGTTCCTACGCCAATTTGCTGGACGCGCATCCGCCTTTCCAGATAGATGGTAACTTTGGCGTTACTTCCGGCATTACGGAAATGCTGCTGCAAAGCCATGATGGCGTACTGCACCTGCTGCCCGCCTTGCCCGCCGCGTGGCCGGAAGGCAGCGTAAAAGGCTTGAAAGCGAAAGGAGGGTATGAAGTGGATATTTCATGGAAGGACGGCCGGCTTACAAAAGCGGTCATCCGTTCCGTTTTATATAATGGCGGAAGTGATATCGTGCGGACAAATATACCGGTGCGCATCAAAGTGCCGGCCGGAGCGGGAAAGACCGGGAAGCCGTATCATGATTATGGCTATCCGGTGAATGCCGTGATCAGGGATGAAAGCCGGTTGCCCGTGCTTCCCCTGAAAAAAGTATATGATTACAATATCGCCGTAGCGAAAGGAACGTATGAAATTGTTGCGGAATGAAGGCGGTCAGATCATGTACATCATTAATTCAGGATATACTGTAGACGTGGAATATGATAAGGCCGGTCTCGTCTGAGCCGGCATCTTTTTTTACAATTCCTTCGCCAGGCGCTGCGCCCGTTCATGCGTATCTCCTGCTTCCGCCGGGATTTTTTCCAGCCAGTTGCGGCATTGATCTTTTTTATCTTCCCTGAAATAGCTCAGGGCGATATAGAAAGCAGCTTCGTATTTGAAGACGGACTCGCCGTTGTAGATCATCTCAAGGTCCGCCCGCGCATAGTCGCTTTGTTTGTTTTCGAGGTAAGCCAGGCCGCGGTAGTAAATGGCGAATGCATCTTCCGGATGATGTTCGATGACTTTGTTGAGATCATCGATCGCCTGCTCATAACGGTGATGGTTGAAATGCGCCGATGCGCTTTGCAGCAGGCTGTCGGATGCATTGCCGCGCTCCGCGGGTGATACCATTTCCTGTACGCCGAACTGCTGGTATACGTCCTGCTGCCAGGGGCTCCAGAACAGCACTACCGCTATCACTGCGGCAATGGAAGCCGCCGTGATGTAATACCGGCGCAGGGGAATGCGCTTTGCTTCGCGGAAAACATGCCGGTTGCTTTCCAGCGTCTGCTTCAGCTGCTCGCGCTGCGGGTCGTCTTTCAGCGACTGCCGCAGGGAATCCTGCACTTCCGCATAATGCTGCACCGCATCTTTCAGCGCGGGCTCCACCAGCATCCGCGTTTCGAATGCGGCCCTCGCTTCCGCGGACATATCCCCGGAGAGATAGCGCTCTATCAGTTCATAATCGATGTCGTTCATGTCAGTCCCCATTTTGAAAGGTTTTCTTTAATAGCGGCCACCAGCGAAGCCATGCATTCGGATTTCTTTTTGCGGAGATACCCGTACGTCACGCCCAGCGCCGCAGCGATCTCCTCCTGCGGCTTGTCCGTCAGCGACAGTTTGATGATCTCTTTGCAGCGTTCTCCCATTTGCTCCAGCATGGTCTTGAAAAGGCGCGCCTTCTCATTGTCGGCCCAGGTTTTTTCCGCATCCCGGAAGCTGTCTTCGCCTATATCAAATTGCCCGTCGATGTCTTTTGTTACCCCTTGCCGCCCTTTTTTCTTCAATTCGTTGAGCCACTTGCGCTTGCAAACCATCAGCAGGAACGGCTCAAACGGACAGGTCAGCTGCAGCCCTTTATATTTCGCCTGGTTGTAAATATCCACGAGGGATTCCTGGAAGATGTCGGCTGCATCATCCGCCGTACCGTTGTTCTGCAGGATGTAATATTTCACCTTGCCGGCAAACCGCCGGTAGATCTCCGCCACCGCCTGCGTGTCGTTTTGCAGCAGGGCATGGACGTAATGTTGGTCTGCGTGGACGTTGTGGGTGGACATATGTTTAAAGATATTAAAATCCGGGGTAACAAATGGAGCGCTTTGTTTATCATCTTGTTATAAAAAGATATATATTGACGGTATATATCCTAAATACCTTTTTATGTTGAGAAAAATATGGGCAGGTTGTTTGTGGATGATCAGCTTCCAGGCCGTGGCGCAACAGCGTCCCGCACCCGATACCATCCCTGCAGTTATCAATATAGAGCAAGAGGAAAATAAAGCCACGCTGAAGGCGGAACTGCGCCCCCTGCGGCAGATCGCGGGCGCTCCCGAAGCATTTTATTCCCATTACTGGGAGTTTGGCGACGGCACTTTCAGCTTTGCCCCGCAGCCCGAACATCATTATAAAGACACCGGCACGTACGACATCCGCTTGTACGCCACTAATAATTACGACGACGGCAAAGCGCCCAAAAGCAAGCCCCGCCGCATCAAAGTAAAAAAGACCCTCTACGCGGCCACCACGCCTTCTTCTTCCTTTTTCGCCGCGTCAGACATGCTGGCGATGAAGATCAACCGCATGCCGAAGCCCGGCGAGGAAATGGTGACCATCATCGGATACCGCCACCCCGGTGGCGCCGGCAACATCAGCGGGTCGCTGTTATTGTTTTACAATGAAAGGCAGTTTTCGCAGAAGAACTTTGCTTTGCTGGAAGAGCGCGCCCATCACGGCGAACGGAAGTTCAAAGCGGATTCCGCACTGGCGATGGCGCCGGGTGAAGACCTGCTGAACCGGGCTTTCGCGGAAGACCTGGCCGTGGCGCCCTTCTACGCTTCGGCGGAAAACCCGTATTCCCCGCCTGCAGGGCCTTCCGCGCAACCCTGGATAGACCCCTTGCGAAAGACGGCCGTATCCGCCCTGCTGGCGGAAAAGAAAGCGCTGTTCCGCGAGCAGCACGCCTGGCGCGTGGAAGGCCTGCAAGCCGGAGAAGAAAAATTTCTCTTCCTCACGCTGGAAACCACGCCGGAGATGATCAAAGACACCAACGCCGTTGTAACCGTCAGCGGCATGTTCATCCCCGATGATCCGCTCATGCCCTTAGCGCAATATGATCTGGAAATGCAGATCGTGGCCTCGCACGATCCGAACAGGATGCAGCTGAAGAACCGCCGCATGAACTACCGCTTTGTGGGTAAGAAACGCGAACTGAACTACAAAGTGCAGTTCCAGAACACCGGCAAAGGCCCGGCCAGCAAGGTAGCCATCGGCATCGCCGTACCGGGCATGCTCAACGGACAAACGCTTGAGATCACGGATTACTCGCCGCGCTGCGTGATGTGCGACTCCGCATACGAACGCCAGAGTTGCCTGGATACGATCGTTCGGCAGGACAGCATCTTTTTCGTTTTCAACAACATCTACCTCAAAGGCATGCAGCAGGAAGGCGTGGAAGATCCCGATTCCACCAAAGGCTTCATTAAATACAAGGTGCGGTTCAGCAAAGAGTTGAAGAAGCTGCCTTTCAGCAGCCAGGCCGCTATTGTGTTCGACAAGAATGAACCCGTCATCACCAACCGCTCGAAAGGCAGCTTTAAACCGGGCCTGTCACCCGGGCTGATCGTGGGATATGGAAAAGGATTCGCAAAGACGGAGCTGCCGCTGGGCCTCCCCGCGGGCACGGTGGGCGTAACGATATCCGCATATGCACCCTACAAACCTTACTTCCAGGCGGAGCTGTACCTCAGCGTGCCCCAACGCCGCGAAACTTTGGTATCCACCACGCGCGATCAGCGGGATACCGCCATCGGCGCAGGGAAATATATCATACAGTCGAGAGCGTTATATGAACGGGCGAGCCGCCTGAATGTAGACGTGGTGCCGCTGCACTTCCGGTATAACCTGAAAAGCTGGGTAGGTGTTGGCGCGGGCATGATCGCCAACGTGCTCGTATCTGAAAAAGTAGAAGAAAGAAAGGTGGTAACTGCCATGCCTATACCGGATACAAGGACCCCGCAACGGTTTGAGAACATCGAGAAGGGCAGGAGCGACAGCTTCGTTTCATGGGACGGCGGCCTGTTTGCCGATGTAAACCTCGGCATGGTGCGCGCCGGACCTTCACTGGGCGTACGTTTGATACAATACTTCAAGGAACCGCAGCAGCGGCTGTTCATCTACGGCATCTGGAGATTTTAGCTATCTTTAAGATGGCATGATCCTTATCCGTACCGCATTATTTATCCTTCTGCTGAGCCTGTCTGCAAATTCGTATGCGGACACCACCACTTTGCCGGCCGCCTTGCAGGCCCGGCTGGATACGTTAAAGCAGGAAGATAATCTCGAAGAATGGATCTTTGTGAACCTGGACTATGCCGTGGAAGAACCGGTGGTAAGACTGCCGCTGCTGATGAGCCTGCAGCAGCGCGCCTGGCGCGTACCGGCGAATGACTATGAAAGGGCCGCCTGGCTGGATATGCTCACCTACCAGGGATATTATCAGCTCTATGCCGGCAACATCCTCCCTTCTATTGCCGCCTACGAAACCGCCTACCGCTACTACAACGAGTCACCTATAACGGAAACGGACATACTGGAATATGTGCTCAAGCCGCTTGGCAATAATTATACCCGCCTCGGCGACTACGAGCGCGCCGCGTTCATTCATTCCAGAGTGATAGAGATCGCCGGGCAGCGGAAAGACCGGCTGCAGATGGCGTCTGCCTATGGCAACCTTGCGGTGGCGGAGCAGATGCGCGAGCAGTACGGAGAAGCGCTGCGGCATGCCAGAATGGGACTTGCACATGCGCAGGTGCCGGGATTGCTCCATTCCACCATTGCGGACGTATATCTTCAGATGGGAAAGACGGACAGCGCCGCATGGCATGCCCGCGAAGCGGTGCGGCTGCTGAAAGGCGCGAAGGGAGAGAATGCGGGCTATTGGCTGGCTTCCGCGCTGCAGGTTTCCGGTGATATTGCGTATAGCCAGCAACGTTATCACGCGGCGGACAGGTTTTTCAGGGATGCTTTGAAAGTGATGGAGCAACATTACCCCGGTGCGAGGAAGCGCGAAAAGGCCAGGCTGCTGGTGAAGATGGGCCGGAATGACCTGCAGCGGCAAATGCGCACGGAACATTTTGATAAAGCGATAGCGTTGCTGATCCCCGGTGTTGCCGGTTGGCCCGCGGAAAATCAGTTGTACGGGGAGTTTACATTGGCGGATGCGTTGGAGGGAAAGGCGGATGGGATGCTGCAGGCCGCGAAAAAACTGCAAATGCAGGGCCCGGCAACAGCAGGATCAAAAAATGCCGGACCAACTGACAAACAGCTCGAAGAAGCCCTGCACGGATACAGATTGATCTTCGGGGTAGAACAACGCCTGCGCCGTGAATTTTTCAGCCGCGCCACCCGCCTGCTGCACCAGCGCCACAGCCGCGCACTGGCGGAAAAAGCGATGAACACTGCCTACCTCCTGTGGGAACGCACGAAAGACGCAAAGTACACCGGCATCATGCTGGATGTTATGGAGCGCAGCAAAGCGCAGGTGCTGCTGGAAGAATTGCAATCCAACATGCAGAACAGCCGCTTGCGTATGAACGATACGCTGCTGGACCGGCAACGCCAGCTGCAGCAGGCCGTAGCGTATTACGACCGTGAACTTGCCCTGCAGGACGATGCGAATGCCCGCCGGCAAAGAGCCGCGCTGGCCTACGAATTATCCCTCATACAGGAACAGTTAAAAGAAAAATATCCCGCCTATTTCACAAAAGACCCCGCAAATACCTTTCAGCCGGCGGACCTCCCCGAAGATCTGACCGTTAAAAGCTTTTTCGCGGGAGAAGATCACCTTTACATCATCGACCTGCAACGCAGCGGTATCCGCGCCGTAAGGCGGCTGGATAACGGCGCGGAGAAACAGGCAGCGCTGCAGTCCTTTGTTGCCCGCTATTTTCACAACGGCCCGCAAGCCATGCAGAATGACCCGCGCGCATATTGCCGCGAAGCATACAACATATTCAGGTGGATATGGAACGATACGGTTCCCGCAAAGCAATACCTCCTGATACCGGATGGACGCCTCGGTTATATTCCCTTCGACGCCCTGCTCACGGACAGCGTGTACAACAGGGATATCGGCCAATGGCCCTTCCTGGCGAAGAAAGCCGCCACCGGACTGGCCTATTCGCTGCAAACCTGGTGGCAGCAGCAACAACAGACCAGCACAGAAAAGGGCGTTACCGGTTTCTTTATTTCCAAAGCCGCCGGAAGCCCGGAACTGCCCGCTGTGGCACAGGAATACGAAGCCGTGCACAGCCGGATGGAAGGGCAATATTTTCGCAATGAATCCGCCACGCTGGCGGTATTCCGCGAGCAGCTTGGGAAAGGCGGCATCCTGCATCTCAGTACCCATGCATTTTTACAGGGCGATCAGCAGTTGCCCGCTATCCAACTGGCGGACGGACCTTTTTTCCTCTTCGAGCTGTATGCGCGGAAATTCCATCCCGGCCTTATTATGCTGAGCGCCTGCCGCACCGGCCAGGGCATGCTGGCCGAGGGCGAAGGGATCATCAGCCTCGCCCGCGAGTTCACCGCTTCCGGCGCCACAGGTATCGTAGCGGGACTATGGAATGTGCATGACGCCGCCGCGGCAAGGCTCACCGGGGATTTCTACGAACAATTGCCGTCCGCCAAAAATCCCATGATAGCACTGCATGCCGCAAAGCTGCAATGGCTGCGCGACAAAGAAATACGGCAGCAGCTAAAGCTCCCTTACTACTGGGCGGCTTTGACCTATATCGGTCATCATCATGCGGTGGCGGTGGAAAAAAAAGGTGGAGTCTGGTATATGTGGTTGATACTCGCTGTAGTTTTAGGTCCGATAATATTTTTCACTGTAAAAAAGTGGCGCTGACTATTTACCAACTGCCTGCGGGTGGATCTCCACCACCAGCCGGTACAGGATATCCCGCAACACTTCTGCGTCCTGTTCACCGATAATACCCACATAATATTGCTGGATCTCCTCTATCTGGGCATACGCATCGATCAGCAGCTCTTTGCCTTTGTCCGTCAGGCAGATGACCGTAGCCCGGTTATCCGTTTCATGCTTGCGGGTGTAAATAAAACCTGTGTTCACCAGGTTTTTCACCACCTTGCTCATAGCCTGTTTGGTGATCCTTGCCTTTTTTGCCAGCTCGTTGTTGATCGTACCCTCCGGCAAAATATTGGCGAGCAGTACCATGTCCCCGATCTTGAAATCGCCGTAACCCGCCGCCTGCATCTTTTCCGTTAACCGGATATCCAGGTCCTTCTTGACGAGCCCCAGCAGCCGTATCAGTAATCGCGGCCGCCGCTCCATCATTTCCAGGAACTTCTTGTCTAACGCTGAATTTGTCATAATTGAATTGGTTTGTGATCCCGATTTCCCCAAAATAGCAAAACCCTTTTGTCATGCAAATTTAATCTTTTACACCTAAAAGGTCAACTTATTTGTCTATTTGGTAAACTCAGTTTACCTTTGCGTCGTTTAACACACAATACTACAAAAACACACACTACAATGGAAACTGCAAATGCAAGTCCCCGTAAGGGAAAACTGGCCGTACGGCTCATTTTCATCGCCATCCTGCTGATCGGGGCCATCTTCGGGATACGCCAGTGGCTGTACGCCCGCCACCATGAAACAACGGACAATGCGCAGGTAGAAGGGCATTCCGCGCCTGTCATCGCCCGGGTTTCAGGGTATGTAAAAGACCTGTACGTACAGGATTATGGCAATGTAAAGCAGCGGGACACACTGGTGATGATCGACGATGAAGAATACCGCATCGAGCTGCAACAGGCGGAAGCCGATTACCGGCAGGCGGAAGCGGACCTGCTGTCTGCCCGCGCCAGCCTCGCCAATGCTAATGCCGGCATCAATGTGGCGGAAGCCAACGCACAGGTGGCGCTGGTGAAGAAAAACAAAGCCGCGGCCGATCTTAACCGCGATCAGAGCCTTTTTAATGATCAGGCCATCACCAACCGTCAGCTGGACGATACCAAAGCCACCAGCCTCACCAACGACAAACAATACCAGGCGGCGCAGGACAATATCACGCTGGCAAAGTCTTCTGTACAGGTAGCCGCTGCGAAAGTTACGCAGGCCGAAGCGCTCGTAGCCAGTAAAAAGGCCGAAGTGGAACAAATGAAGCTCAAGCTCGGCTACACGAAGATCACCGCCAACATCACCGGCCGCATCGGCAGAAAGAATGTAGAGCCGGGGCAATATGTACAGGCCGGGCAAAGCCTTTTTACAATTGTTGATGAGAACGGCTTTTACATTGTCGCCAATTTCAAGGAAACACAACTGGAACACATACACGTAGGGCAGGAAGCCGATATTGAAGTGGACGGGTTCAGCGATCTTGCCCTGAAAGGCAAGGTGACCGCCATTTCCCGCGCTACAGGCGCCAAATTTTCGCTGCTCCCGCCGGACAATGCTACCGGCAATTTCGTAAAGATCGTACAGCGCGTTCCCGTAAAGATCGCAATTGATAACGCAGACCAATACCTCGACAAGCTCCGTGCCGGCCTGAGCGTGGAAGTGGCCTTAAAATACTGATCGTATGTCACCAAAACCGAAAGGATTCGCGAAGTGGATCATAGTGGCTACGGTCATTTCCGCCACCATGCTGGAGCTGATCGATACGACCATTGTGAACGTAGCCTTGTCGCAGATCAGCGGCAACCTGGGAGCCACCATCGAAGATGCTTCCTGGGTGATCACGGCCTACGCCATCGCCAACGTGATCGTCATACCCATGACGGGGTTCCTCGCTTCGTATTTCGGGCGTAAGAACTATTATCTCACGTCCATTCTCATCTTCACCTTTTCGTCTTACATGTGCGGCATGTCCGGCTCGCTATGGGAGCTGGTGGCCTGGCGCTTCCTGCAGGGCATAGGCGGCGGTGCGCTGTTATCCACTTCCCAATCCATATTATTCGACACTTTTGAAATTTCAGAGCGGCCGATCGCTTCCGCCATCTTCGGGATGGGCGTGATCATCGGTCCCACTATCGGCCCTACGCTGGGCGGTGTGATAGTGGACAACTTCCACTGGTCGCTCATCTTCGATATCAACGTGCCGGTAGGCATCATCGCCGCTTTTCTTGTTTTCTCTTTTATCGATAAGCAGGAGAACGAATATAACATCGACCGGAAAGCCATCAAGATCGATTACATCGGCATACTCCTGCTCATCATCTGGGTAGGCAGCCTGCAGTACATTCTTGAAAAAGGGCAGTCGGAAGACTGGTTTGCCGCGAAACATATTGTGGTGCTCACGACCGCCGCGGTCGTCGCTTTTATCCTGTTCATCTGGTGGGAGCTTACAACGGATGCGCCGGCAGTGAACCTGAAAGTGCTGAAGAACCGCACGCTCGCCATCACCACGCTGCTCACGTTCATCATGGGCCTCGGCATCTACTGCTCGATGTTCGTTTACCCGGTGTGGATGCAGCGCGTGATGAATTACACGCCAACGCTTACCGGTGAATCCCTGTTTCCCGGCGCTGTAATGGCGGCCGTAATGATGCCGATGGTGGGGAAGATGATACAGCGGGGCGTACCGCCGAAATACCTGATCACCGGAGGTTTTATGATGTTCGCCATATTCTGCTTCTGGATGTCTACCGCCAGTCCGGAAGCCGGCGTAATGTTCTTTTTCACGCCGTTGCTGCTGCGCGGCGTTGGTTCCGCCATGCTGAGCGTACCGCTGACGAACCAGGCCGTATCCGGACTGACGCCCATGGAAATGCCGCAGGGCATCGCCATCAACAACATGCTCCGGCAGCTGGGCGGCTCTTTCGGGATCGCATTTATGAACACTTATGTGGCCAGCCAGTATGCGCTGCACCGTACACAGTTGCTGACGTACGTCAACAGCGACAACCCCATCGCCATGGAGCGCCTGAAGCAGAGCGCGAACGCCCTGGCCGCGAAAGGCATGAGCGCCGCGCAGGCGCAGCAGGGCGGGCTTGCCATGCTGGAAGGACTGGTCAATAAACATGCATACGTGCTCACTTACCTGGATGCTTTCCGTTTCGTGGGAATATTCTTCGTATGTGTGTTACCGTTAATGCTCTTTGTTAAAAAACGCAACCTGAGCGCAACTGCCATGAAAGAAGCGGCGGAACATGCGCACTAAACAAATGTCAATCATGAAAAAGATATTCATCATCATATTATCCGCTATTTCTCTTCATGCTTCCGCGCAGGTAGCGCCGGCAGACCTGAAAGAGATGGTGCAGCATTCTTTTGATCATTATGCAAAGGTCAGGTCGATGGAAACGCAGCAGCGCATTGCAGCGGGACAAATAGAGCTGTCAAAGGCAGACCGCCTGCCAACGGTAGACGGTACCGCCAGCTACATGCACGTGTACCCCGTTCCGAAAATACAGCTGCCCGGCAGTGATTTCACCTTTCAGCCGGTGCCTTCCGAAAACGTGAATGCCGGTATTGAAGCCCGGCAGCTGCTGCTGGATTTCGGGAAAACGGGCAGCCGTATTCACCAGCACGAAGCGGAAGCAAAGCTGCTGGGGGCACAGACTTCGGAAGTGAAGGAACAGCTGGCCTACCAGGTGGCCAATGCCTATCTCGGCATCGCCTATCTAAATGACAACATCACTGTGCAGGAAGCCAACATCAAGCTGCTGGAAGAAACGGAGCAAATGGTGGAAAACAAGCTGAAGCACGGCGATGCGATCGACCTCGACCTGCTGAACACCCGCGTGAAACTGGAATCTTACCGCAATAAAAAAGTAGACTATGTGAACGCGCTGCGGAAAGAACTGGCAACGCTGGAATACTATACCGGCGATACATTACAGGATTCCATCCATGCCAGTTTTGAATGGCCCGTAGCAGGCGTGGTATTGGCGGATGAAGGATTTTTGAATAACAGCACGGTGAAGACCGCCATCGAAAAGGAAAATGTAGCGTCCATGGGCGTGGAATTTGCCAAAACGCAGTACAAACCATCTCTTTTCCTGGATGCGGGCACCGGCTACAAGAACGGCTTTCTGCCGGACGTGAACACACCGAAATTTAATTACAATGCGGGCGTCAGCCTTTCCGTGCCGATCTTTCACGGCAAAAAGCTGCGCACGCAGGAACGCATGGCCGCCCAGCAGGTGGAAGTGGCCAAATGGAACACGCAGGATGTAAAAAATAATTTACGCAAGGAAGTCATCCAGCAGCAGTCGGAAGTAACGGCCAGCAAGGAAAGGCTGCTGACGGCCGAAGCGCTGCTGCAGCAGGCGCAGCGCGCTTTGCAATTGGCGCAAAGCCGCTACAAAAACGGGGTGATCACTTACCTCGATCTGCAAAATGCGCAGACCTCCATGCTGGAAGCGCAGCTGGCCAAAATACAATATCAATATCAGTTATCGATATCAAGCCTGGCTTTGTTACAATTGAACGGCAACGAATTCTGGAGATAGGAAGTAGTTGTTTTCGTAGTGTGTGTTAAACGGGGCTGACCAGTACTGGTCGGCCCCTGCTTATTTGGTGACGTGAATGCCATCTTGTTTAAGCGGCTCCACGCCGTATCATTTCATTCCGGGCCGGTTCTATTTTCCGGTTGATTTCGCGATCCCCATTTCCAGTCCGCGTAGCTCCGCAAGCCCCCGCAAACGCCCGATGGCGCTGTATCCGGGGTTTGTTTTCTTTTGGAGGTCATCCAGCATCTGGTGCCCGTGGTCCGGGCGCATGGGAATGGACACATTACGTTTATTCATGACCGTTAATATGCTCTTCACCACCGAGAACATGTCCACATCGCCTTCCAGGTGGTTAGCTTCGTAGAAGTTGCCCTGGGCATCGCGTTTGGTGGCACGCAGGTGGATGAAGTGGATGTGGTCGCCGAGGCGTTCCACCATGCCGGGCAGGTCGTTGTCTTTCCGCACGCCATAGGAGCCGGTGCAGAAGCAAAGCCCGTTTGCGGGAGAAGGAGCGGTAGCCAGCAGCTCGCGCGCATCCTGTTCGGTGCTCACCACGCGGGGCAGGCCGAGGATGGGGAAGGGAGGATCATCCGGGTGGATGGCCAGTTTGATGCCCACTTCTTCGGCTACCGGTACGATCTGTTGCAGGAAATAGAACAGGTGCAGCTTCAGCTTGATGGCGTCGATGTCTTTATACTTGTCCAGTGCCGCCTGGAACTGCTCCAGCGTGAAGCTTTCTTCGGAGCCCGGCAGCCCTGCGATGATATTTCTTTGCAGGAGGCTTTTTTCATCGTCCGTCATGCTGTCGAACTGCTCTTTGGCGCGGGATATCTCCGCTTCGGAGTAATCATTTTCCGCGCCGGGCCTTTGCAGCATGAACAGGTCGAAAGCCATGAACTGTGCTTTGTCGAACCGCAGCGCCTTTGAACCGTCTTCCACAGTATAGGCAAGGTCGGTGCGGGTCCAGTCCAGCACCGGCATGAAGTTGTACGTTACCGTATAAATGCCGCAGGCCGCGAGGTTGCGGAGGCTTTGCTGATAGTTTTTGATGTATTCCTTGAACCGGCCGGTTTGGGTTTTGATATCCTCATGCACGGGTACGCTTTCCACGACTGACCAGGTAAGGCCGGCGGCTTCTATCTCCTGTTTGCGTTGCAGGATGTCTTCTTTCGTCCATACGACACCGTTGGGGACATGGTGCAGCGCGGTAACGATCCCTGTAGCGCCCGCCTGACGGATATCTGACAGGCTCACAGGGTCTTTCGGCCCGAACCAGCGCCAGGTCTGTTCCATTCTCATCATATTTGGGAATTTTAAATTGTCCCCAAAAATAGAATCAAAAGCCAGATATGCAAACTCCTGAAGGGAAAATTATGGCCGCGTGCCGGTACAGGCCAGCCATTGATCCGGTGCAGGTGGTGCTGTGGCGTTAGTGCCATGTCAGCCCCCTATTGATCCGGTACATGCGTATGGTGCATGCCGTTGATCAGGTTTCAGCCCGCTATTGATCCGTCACATGTATATGGTACATGCAGGGTGGTCTTATGATACTGGTTCCTGTATAAGGATCACCATAATATCCATCACATTCGTCTGCGTAGGGCCGGTTTTGATATGCGTACCCGTTTTTTCGAAGAAATGATAGCTGTCGTTTTGCTCCATGTATGGCAGCGGGTCGGGTGCGGACTGCATGATGCGGGCATTGACAACGGCGCCCGCGGCGTCTGTGGGCCCGTCTATCCCGTCGGTTCCCGCGGAGAGGAAGGTGATATGAGGTGTGTCTTTCAATGCGATGCCGGCGGCCAGCGCCAGTTCCTGGTTGCGGCCACCCAGTCCGCCGCCTTTCACCACTACTGTGCTTTCTCCGCCCACAAGCAGGCAGGCGGGGTATGGCCCGTAGTAGTCCATCGCATGTTTGGCGAGCGACATGCCCAGTGTTCTGGCTTCGCCTGTGGCGGTATCCGTGAGTATCTGCGCGTGGTAGCCGAGCTTTTCCGCGTGCTGCCGGGCGGCTTCCAGCGCCAGGTGGTTGCTGGCGGCCACGGTATAACGGGAATGGGCGAACGCATGGTCGCCGGGTTTGGGCGTATCTGGAATGCTGCCGGCCAGCCCCTGTTCCAGGTGTTTCCGGAGGCCGGGGGGAAGCGTTGCAACGAGCCGGTATTTTTCAAGGATGTCCCAGGCGTCCGCAAAGGTGGTAGGGTCGGGCACTGTGGGGCCGGAACCGATCACCGCGGGGTCGTTGCCCGGAACATCGGACAGGATGACGGAGAATATGCGGGTGGGATAGGCGCTTCGCGCCAGCTGCCCGCCTTTTACCCGCGAGAGGTGTTTGCGGACGGTGTTCATCTCGCGGATGTCCGCACCGCTTTTCAGCAGGTCATCGAACAATTGGCGGACCTCCGTTAGCGAAGACCCGGGCGGTACGTCCGCCATCAGGGAAGAAGCGCCGCCGGACAATAAAAAAAGAATAATGGTTTCCTCACCGCTTTGCTTCGCTCCGGCGATCATATCCTGCAACATGTCCGTTGCCAGTAAGCTGTCATTATCAGGCACCGGATGCGCGGCCTGCACCTGCCGCACTTTTTGCAGCGGCAGCGGCTCCTGCCGGTTGGTGATCACCATGCCGCCGGTGATCTGTTCTCCCCATATCTCTTCCGCTGCCTGCGCCATGGCCGCGGAGGCTTTGCCCGCACCGGCTACGAGGATGCGCGCCTGTGGCGGAATGAGGCCCGGCTCAAAGCAGGTGCGCATGAATTGCCGCGGCTGTGCCGCAGCCACCGCATGGCGGAATATATCAATGGCTTGCCGGGTGTACCGTTCCATCAGTGATTGGATTTACGGGCGTCTTTCTTGTCCTGCCTGCGGTCCATTTTCTCTTCCAGCTGCTCTTTCTTCTTCATTTCCCAGTCATTCCACTTTTTATACTGCGCTGGTGTGAGTACGCTTTTGAACCGGTTGTTGCGCTCCGTATTCAGGGATTGCTGCGCCTGCATCCGTTCGCGGGTGCTCAGGGAAGTGTTCTTGCGGGTTTCATCGCGGCGGCGCGCAATATCTTCGTTGATGTCGTGGATCTGCCTGCTTTGTTCTTTCGTGAGGTTCAGTTCCCGGTAAAGCTTGTCGCTCATCTTGTCCGCCTTGCCGGCGGCGTCCCATCTTTCTTTCTTCGGCTTGGCCGCAACATCCTGCGCGTGTACGGCAAACGCTGCAAAAAGCAGGAGCATCATCATCCAGATCTTTTTTTCCATAACAGTCAGATTAATGGTTTTTCCGGCGGCATCATACCGTTCGTAAAATTTATACGAAAATAGTATATGATGCGATCAATGTTTTGGTAAATTTAACACTTGTTGCTGTAATGCCGGCATCACCCGATCTAAATCTAAACCTGTGCCGGCCTGAAATTTATCAGCCATCATCTAAACAAAAAAACCGAACATGAGATCAAATCTGTTGCCTGCCGGCGTCCCTGAACCGGTAAGCGGAAAAATGCAGCGCCGTTTGCGGTTGATGACCGTCTGCGGTGTTATCGGGCTTTTGCTGGCCGGAACGCGCGTTTCCGCCCAGGAAACCTGGCCGGTGAACGGCGTCGCCGAACCGCGCGAAGGCTGTTATGCCTTTACCCATGCTACCCTCGTAAAAGATGCGAAGACAACGCTTTCCAATGCCACGCTGGTGATCCGCGACGGCAGGATCGTTGCCGCTGGCGCCGGCGTTGCCGTGCCTGAAGATGCGGTAGTGATCGATTGCACAGGAAAGTACATTTATCCTTCTTTCCTGGATATTTACAGCGATTACGGCATGCCCGCCGTTCCGCCGCGCGTGTCCGGCAGCAGAAGCAGCTCCGGCCCGCAGTTCCTGTCCGCCACCAAAGGGGCTTATAACTGGAACCAGGCGATCAAAAGCGAAGTGAATGCCGTAGAGCTTTTCGGTACAGACGAAAACAAGGCGAAAGCTTTGCGTGAGCAAGGTTTCGGTACGGTGCTGACGCACCGGGAAGACGGCATCGCAAGGGGCACCGGCGCGCTGGTGAGCCTGTCCTCCGAAAGAGAAAACAAGGCCGTTCTCCGCGGCAGGATATCCGCGCATTATTCCTTCAGCAAAGGTTCTTCCACACAGGATTATCCCAGTTCGCTGATGGGCACCATCGCGCTGCTGCGCCAGCAATACCTGGACGCGCAATGGTACAAATCGAAACCCGCCGCAGAAGGGCTTAACATGAGCCTTCAGGCATGGAACGACAACCAGCAGTATGTGCAGATATTCGAAGCCAATGATAAATGGAACGCCCTGCGGGCGGACAAGATAGGGGACGAGTTCGGCGTGCAGTACGTTATCAAGGGCAACGGCACCGAATACCAGCGGATCACGGAAATGGCCGCCACCAAAGCCACCTTCATCCTGCCGCTGAACTTCCCGCAGGCCATCGACGTGGAAGATCCGAACGATGCGCGCTTTGTGGCGCTGGCAGACATGAAGCACTGGGAAATGGCTCCCTCGGCCCCCGGCGCCTTCGAAAAAGCAAACATCCCCTTCTGCCTCACCGCCGCAGACCTCCGCGATACAAAACAATTCCTCGCCAACCTGCGCAAAGCGCTGCAATACGGCCTGAGCGAGCAAAAAGCACTGGAAGCCCTTACACAAACACCGGCCACCCTGCTCAAGGTCTACGACCAGGTAGGCAGCCTGGATGCCGGAAAGCTCGCCAACTTTCTCATCACCTCCGGCCCCGTGTTCGCGGAAAAGACCGTATTCTTCCAGAACTGGGTACAGGGCAACCAGTACATCCTGAAAACGGAAGGATGGACCGACCTGCGCGGTTCCTACAACATCGTGCTGACGAAAGCCGGCAGCACCGCCACCTATCCCGTGGAAGTGAAAGGGACGCCGGCAGCGCTTTCCATCGTCAATAAAGATACCATCCCCGGAAAGATCGAAGTGGAAGGCCAGCTGGTAAGCCTGATCATCAACCTGACAAAAGACAACAAACGCCAGATCCGGCTCAGCGGCGCCATCAGCCAGGCGCCGGGTATCACGCCCGAATGGTCCGGAACGGGACTGGACGATAAAGGACAACCTGTTAACTGGAAGGCTACTTTCACCAAAGCTTTTGTAGCAAAGGCGGACAGCGTGAAGAAGAAAGAGCCTGCCGATATCGGAAAGATGTATTATCCCTTTTCCGGCTACGGATATGAAACGCTCCCGCAGCAGGAAGACATCCTGATCCGCAACGCCACGGTATGGACGAACGAGCAGGAAGGAAAACTCGAAGGAACGGACGTGCTGGTGCGCAAGGGAAAGATCGTACAGATAGGAAAAGGACTGTCTGCCGGCAAAGCCCGCGTGATAGACGGCACCGGCAAACACCTTACACCCGGTTTGCTGGACGAGCACTCGCACATCGCCATTTCCCGCGGCGTGAACGAAGGCACGCAGTCCGTTACCTCCGAAGTGCGCATTGCGGACGTGATCAACCCGGATGACGTGAACATCTACCGCCAGCTGAGCGGCGGCGTTACGTCTTCCCACCTGCTGCACGGCTCCGCGAACACCATCGGCGGTCAGTCGCAACTGATCAAGCTGCGCTGGGGCGCGAATGCGGAGCAGCTGAAGTTCGGGGACTGGGACGGCTTTATCAAGTTCGCACTGGGCGAAAACGTAAAACAATCCAACTGGGGCGACCGCCAGCGTACGCGCTTCCCACAGACCCGCATGGGCGTGGAACAGGTGCTGGCAGACGCATTCACCCGCGCAAGGGATTACGAAAAGGCCGGTCCCAATAAACGCCGCGACCTGGAACTGGACGCGCTGGTGGAAATACTGAACAAAAAACGTTTCATCACCTGTCACTCCTACGTGCAGAGCGAGATCAACATGCTGCTGAAGATCGGCGACCGCTTTGGTTTCACCGTCAATACCTTCACCCACATCCTGGAAGGCTACAAGGTGGCGGACAAGATGAAAGCGCACGGCGCGGGCGCTTCCACGTTTGCGGACTGGTGGGCGTATAAAATGGAGGTGATCGATGCGATCCCGCAAAATGCCTCGCTGATGCAACGTGTAGGTCTTACCGTTGCCATCAATTCGGATGACGCCGAAATGGCGCGCCGCCTGAACCAGGAAGCCGCGAAGAGCGTGAAATACGCCGGCATGGATGAAGAGGACGCGCTGAAGATGGTCACCCTCAACCCCGCAAAGCTCCTGCATGTGGCGGACCGCATCGGCAGTATAAAAACCGGTAAGGATGCAGACCTCGTTCTCTGGAGCGATCATCCGCTGAGCATCTACGCCAAAGCGGAAAAGACCATTGTAGACGGCATCGTGTACTTCGATATGGAAAAAGATCTGGAACTGCGCGCCCGCATTGCCGCGGAACGGAACAGGCTGATGGGCAAAATGCTCGGCGAGAAAAAGAAAGGCGCCCCCACGCAGCGCCCCGTCCCTTCCCGCGAAGAGATCTATCACTGTGAAGACCTGCAGGGTGGGCATCAGCATCACATCCTGCAAGATCTGGAACAAGAAGGATAACCTAACCGGAAAATCACATCATCATGAAAAAACTGTTTTTCTATATACTCGGTCTAACCGCCTGCATACAGCTGCAGGCCCAGGAAACCATCTATCCCGCCAAACCGCAGGAGGGGAGGATCTACCTGCGCAACGCTACTATTCACGTCGGCAACGGCCAGGTCATCAACAACGGCATCATCGCTTTTGAAAACGGCAAGATCATCGCCGTAGGCAGCGATGTGCCCGTTCCACAGGGAGATGTAAAGGTCTTCGACGTGAACGGCGAACACATCTATCCCGGCATCATTGTGCCGGAAAGCAACCTCGGACTCACGGAAGTGGAAGCGGTGCGCTCCACCAATGATTATGTGGAAGTAGGGGACATCAATCCCTCCGTGCGTTCCATCGTTTCCTACAACACGGATTCAAAAGTGATCGCCACGCTGCGTTCCAACGGCATCCTGCTGGCGCAGGTAGTGCCGCAGGGCGGCTTGCTGAGTGGCAGCTCTTCCGTAGTGCAGCTCGATGCCTGGAACTGGGAGGATGCGGCGTACAAGACCGATAACGGCATTCACTTCAATATGCCCCGCCTGATGGCGAGGGGCAATCCCTTCGGCGCCTCCGCCCCCGGCCCTTCCGGCGATGCCGTCAAAGCCGCCATGGAACGGATCTCCGGCGTGAAGGCGTTCTTCCGCGATGCGAAGGCATACCTCGCGGAAAGCAAACACAAATCCACCAACCTGAAATATGAAGCCGTAAAAGGGCTGTTCGACCGCACGCAGAAACTTTTCATCCACTGCGACCTGGTGAAGGAAATGCTGGTGGCGGCGGATATTAAGCGGGAATTTAATTTCGATGTGGTGATCGTTGGCGGCACGGATGCCTGGATGGTCACGGATGTGCTGAAGGAGCAGGGCATTCCGGTCATTCTCAACCAGCCGCACAGCCTCCCCGTGATGCAGGACGATGATGTGGACCAGCCTTACAAGACGGCCGCGCAGCTGCAAAAGGCCGGCATCCTGTTCTGTATCAGTAACGAAGGGTTCTGGCAGCAACGTAACCTTGCATTCAATGCGGGTACGGCGGGCGCCTATGGCCTCAGCAAAGAGGAAGCACTGAGCGCCATCACGCTGAATGCCGCGAAGATACTGGGAATCGCGGACAAGACGGGCTCCCTCGAGGTAGGCAAGGACGCGAATATTGTAGTGAGCAAGGGCGATATCCTGGATATGAAATCCAGCGTGATCACCCGCGCGTTCATACAGGGCCGCAGCGTGAGCCTGGAAGACAAGCACAAGCAGCTGTACGAGCGCTACAAGTATAAATATGATTTGAACTAAAAGATCAATAAACATGAAGCCGGCTGCTCGAAAACCGGGCGGCCGGCTTTCGTTTGTCCGCCCCGCCTTTTTTTTGCTTCCCTGCTGACATACCCTTGTCACACCCCCGCCGCACATTTGTGGAAAAAGATGAAAATGAGGATCACCACCACCCGTTTATTCGGCCTGGCCGAGATCCCGGCGGAGGAAGTGCGGGAACGCCTGCAGCAGCCGGACTTTTATATTTACGACAATACACCCGTTTCCAGCTACCGGCGCCATCACCTCCCCGGCGCTACGCACCTGGACCCTGGCGATTATTCCGCCAGCGATCTCGCGCCGGACAAAGCCGCGACCCTGGTGTTCTACTGTTCAGACGCCCTGTGCGGCGCGGCGCCTTATGCCGCGAAGCGGGCCAGGAACATGGGGTTCGAGCATGTGTACGTGATGACGGCGGGGATCTCCGTATGGCTGCGGAAAGGATTTCCTGTGGAAAGTGAAATAAAAAGCGGCGCGGCCTGAACAGACCGCGCCGCCGTAAACGTATTTTGCAGGCGTTACACTACTCTCACCAGGAAGTAATTTTTCTTTCCTTTCTGGAACAGGATGGTTTTGCCATTTATCAGTACTTCATTATTGATCGGCAGGTCTATGGCCGCCACCTTGCTGCCGTTCATGCTTACGCCGTTGGACTGGATGGTTTTGCGCGCTTCGCCCTTGCTGGGGAAAATGCCGGTTTCCGCGAGGAACGTTACCACGTCTTTACCCGCGGCGATGTCGGCAGCGCTCACTTCAAATTGCGGAACGCCGGCCATCACTTGCAGGAGTTGTTCTTCTGTGAGGGATTTGAGTGTTTCCACGGAGGCATTGCCAAAGAGTATCTCGGAAGTTTTGATCGCAAATTCGTATTCGTTCTCGCCATGAATGAAGCTGGTCACTTCTTTGGCCAGGCGCTTCTGCAGGGTGCGGCGGCCCGGGTCCTGCCGGTGCTCTTCAATAAGCGCATTGATAACAGGCTCTTCGAGGAAAGTAAAGATGCGGATATAACTTTCCGCGTCCTCATCAGAGGCGTTCAGCCAGAACTGGTAAAATTCGTAGGGAGATGTTTTTTTCGGGTCGAGCCAGATATTGCCTTTTTCCGATTTGCCGAACTTGGTACCGTCCGCTTTCTTGATCAGCGGGCAGGTGAAAGCATAGGCTTCACCACCGGCGATCCTGCGCACCAGTTCCGTGCCGGTAACGATATTGCCCCACTGGTCCGAACCGCCCATCTGCACTTTGCAGTTCTTGGCATTGTACAGGTGGAGGAAATCGTATCCCTGGATCATCTGGTAGGAAAATTCGGTAAAAGACATCCCGCTGTCGCCTTCCAGGCGTTTCTTCACGGAATCCTTCGCCATCATATAGTTCACCGTGATGTGCTTGCCCACGTCGCGGATAAAGTTCAGGAAGCTGATGCCCTTGAACCAGTCGAAATTGTTCACCATTTCCGCGGCGTTCACGCGGGAGGGGTTGAAATCGAGAAAGCGTTCCAGCTGGGCCTTGATACAGCGCTGGTTATGCTGCAGCGTCTCTTCGTCGAGCATCTTTCTTTCCTCTGCTTTGAAAGAGGGGTCGCCCACCATGCCGGTAGCGCCGCCGACCAGCGCCAGTGGTTTGTGCCCGGCTTTCTGGAAGTGTACCAGTAGCATGATCGGCACCAGGTTGCCCACGTGGAGCGAATCCGCGGTAGGGTCAAAACCGATATAACCGGTGGCCATTTCTTTTTGCAGCTGTTCTTCCGTGCCTGGCTTGATATCCTGCACCATGCCCCGCCAGCGCAATTCCTTGATAAGATTCATGAAAGACAAAAAATTTGTGCAAACCTACAATTTTTTGAGGGATTATACCCGGGGCTTCCAGGGCACCTCTTCCACATGATGCAGGTGGGCGGCATATCTTGATAATACAAAGAGATAGTCGCTGAGGCGGTTCAGGTATTGTAACACCAACGGCTCTACGAACATATCCTGCTCCTTCATGGCCACGCAGAGCCTTTCGGCGCGGCGGCAGACGCAGCGGGCGACGTGGCAGTGGGAAACGGACACATGCCCGCCGGGCAGTACGAAGAATTTCATTTCCGGGAGCGTTTCATTCATGGCGTCGATGGCATCTTCCAGCACCTTCACGTCCTCCGCATGCAGGTCCGGAATGCTCATTTTGGTTTCTTTTTCAGGATCGCAGGCCAGGGAGGCGCCGACGGTAAACAGGCGGTCCTGCACCTCTTTCAGCAGTAGCTTTACCGGCCGCTCGGTCATCAGGTCGTTCACAAGGCCCATCCAGGAGTTCAGTTCGTCTACGGTACCGTAGGTTTCAATGCGGAGGTGGCTTTTGGAGACTTTCGTGCCCCCGATGAGGGAGGTTTTGCCTTTGTCGCCGGTCTTGGTATATATCTTCAGTGCCATGATCTTCGGGTTTTTACGAAGTTACGCAAAAGAAAAAGGCAACAGAAGCTGTTGCCTTGTCAAAATATGTTCAATGCAGGGTTTAATGCGCCGCGACGACCACATGCTCATTCAGCCGGTCGGATTCAATTACGCCGTCCCGCAGGCGGATCACACGTTTGGCATGCGCCGCAATATCCTCTTCATGTGTTACCAGCACCACCGTATTGCCGGAATCGTGGATCTTCCCGAATATCTCCATGATCTCGATGGAAGTCTTCGTATCCAGGTTACCCGTCGGCTCGTCCGCCAGGATCAGGGAAGGGGAGTTCACCAGGGCGCGGGCAATGGCCACACGCTGGCACTGTCCGCCTGAAAGCTCGTTGGGTTTATGTTTGTAACGGTCGCCCAGTCCCACTTTTTCCAGCATTTCCCTTGCCTTTTCTTCTCTTTCACGCTTGCCGATGCCGCCGTAGATCAGTGGTACGGCCACGTTTTCCAGGGCGGAAAGGCGGGGCATCAGGTTGAACTGCTGAAATACAAAGCCGATCTCTTTATTGCGGATGCGGGCCAGGTCGTTGTCTTCCATCTTGCTCACATCATGGCCGCTCAGCACGTATTTGCCCGAAGTGGGCGTGTCCAGCGCGCCAAGGATATTCATCAGCGTAGATTTGCCGGAGCCGGAGGGGCCCATCAGGGCAACGTATTCGTTCTTGAAAATATCAAGCGACACGCCTTTGAGCACGGGCAGTTCGTTCTTGCCGATAAAATAGCTTTTGCGGATTTCTTCCAGATGGATGACGGAATTGGCCATGGCTTTACTTCTTGATTACTTTAGGGACTTTGAAATATTCCTCGTTGTGCGAGGGGGCGTTCTGCAGGCCTTCTTCCCGGCTGATCAGCGGCAGCACTTCGTCTTCCCGCATCACATTGGTGTCAGAGGTCATATGCAGCAAGGGTTTTACATCGGTGGTATCCAGCTCCCCGAGCTTCTCCACGAACGTGATCATCCGTTGGAGGTCGTGCCGGATCTCTTCGCTTTCACCGGCATTGATCTCCAGCCTTGCCAGCGTAGCCAGTTGCTGTATCAGTGCGTCATTCACTTCCATAAGTTCAAATTAACGTATTAAAGCTAATAAATAGTATCAATATATGTGATAAATGTGACCAGTTGGCAAAGTTACGGGTTAAAAATTTCTTAAATTGCGCCCCGATATGGGAAAGGAAAAAGAAATCGTTGTCAGCGGCATCCGCTCTACCGGTATTTTACACCTGGGAAATTATTTTGGCGCCATCCGTAACTATATACGGATGCAGGAAGAGTTTAACTGTTACTTCTTTGTGGCGGACTGGCATTCCCTCACCACGCATCCCGATCCGAAGGATCTGCGGGGGAACGTGTTCAGGGTGCTGGCGGAGAATATTGCTTCCGGCCTGGACCCGGAGAAGGTGATCCTGTATGCGCAAAGCGACGTACCGGAGATCGCGGAGCTGTACCTGCTGCTGAACATGATGGCGTACAAGGGAGAGCTGGAAAAAGTGCCGACGTTCAAGGACAAGGTGCGCCAGAACCCTGATAACGTGAACGCGGGACTGCTGACGTACCCCGTGCTCATGTCCGCCGACATCCTCATCCACCGCGGATTGAAAGTGCCGGTAGGGAAAGACCAGGAGCAGCATCTTGAAATGAGCCGCAACTTCGCGCAGCGCTTCAATAACCGTTACGGCTATCTTTTCCCCGAACCCGTGGCATTCAATTATGGCGACGATCTTGTAAGGATCATGAGCCTGGACGGGAACGGCAAGATGAGCAAGAGCGAGAACGAGAACGCTACGCTTTACCTCAGTGATACGGATGATGCGATCCGTAACAAGATCAAAAAAGCAAAAACCGACGCGGGCCCGCAGGAGCCCAATTCCCTGATGCCTGATTATATTGCCAACCTCTTTACCCTGATGCGGCTTGTATCGGCCCCGGAGACCGTGCAAACGTTCGAAGATGCATTCAATAACTGCGGCATCCGCTACGGCGATATGAAAAAGCAGCTGGCGGAAGATATGGTGGCCTTCATCGCGCCCATCCGCGAAAAGGCGGAAAGCATCCGCCAGGACCAGGCTTACCTGAACCGCATCATGCGCCAGGGCGCTGAAAAAGCCCGGGAGTCCGCCACCAGGACCCTGCAGGAAGCCCGTAAATTAATGGGTATTAACTATTACTGATTTTCCATAACTTGTTACATTATTCCCCCATGCATGGCAAAAAATAAGATCAAGCACATTGCGGTAGCCGGCAATATCGGCGCAGGAAAAACCACGCTTACGGAAATGTTGGCGAAACACTACCGGTGGACGCCCCAGTTCGAAGATGTTGAGCACAACCCATATCTGATCGACTTTTACGATGACATGCCCCGCTGGTCATTCAACCTTCAGATATACTTTCTGCACAGCCGCATCAAGCAGCTGGTAGACATTCAGCATGGGAAAGAAACCGTGATACAGGACCGCACCATCTACGAAGATGCCCACATTTTCGCGCCCAACCTGTACGAAATGGGGCTGATGACGAAACGCGATTTCGATAATTATTTCAACTTTTTCGAAACCCTGAAATCGATGGTAAAGCCGCCGGACCTGCTGATCTACCTGCAGGCGTCGGTGCCTACGCTCGTTGCGCAGATACAGAAAAGAGGAAGGGAATACGAAGAAAATATCCGCCTGGACTATCTTAAACGGCTGAACGAATTTTACAATTCCTGGATAGAGAAGTACCAGGATGGACCGTTGCTGATCATTGATGTGGACAAGAATAAATTCCCGGACAGGGACGAAGATCTGGGCGAGGTTATCTCGCGGATAGATTCCGAGTTGCACGGCTTGTTCTAACGGATTTCAATATTTTATATCTCCGGATTTCGCACATTCATCTCCGAAATCCGGAGATATTTTTTTTGGCGCGGATGCGTGCTTCTCCTACTTTTACTGCGTACTATTTTTTTGTTTGTTCAACCACAGCTATGCAGTATATGTTGATCATTGTTTGTGCCTTTTATGCGCACGTATTATTTGCGCAGGTCCCCGAATCGCCGTTCCCGGGGGCTTACAGCCGGAGCTTTTCACAGATGGTCCCGCAGTTCAGGAACACGGCTTCGCTGGCGGACCTTCATCATCTTTCCATCGGTATTTTTTCGGAGCGCAGGTTTCTGTTGAAAGAAATGAGCGGATATGCGTTGACGTTAGGGATGCCGGTTTCGTCCGGTGTATTGGGGATGATGTTGTGGCAATACGGGTATGCATTGTACCGGGAGCAGTGGGTGGGGCTGGCGTACGCCCTGCCGTTGGGGAATCGTCTGAAAGCGGGGCTGCAGCTGGATTACAGGCGGACGCGGATGCCGGGCTACGGTGCAGGGGGCGTGAGCGGGAGGATCGGGCTTGTTGGGCGGTTGACCGAGCATTGCAGGATCGGGTTGCAGATATTCAATCCTTCCGGCAGTGGAGGTCCGCCGGCGGTGTATGTAGCGGGGCTGGGGTATGAGCCTTCGCCGCAGTTCCTGGTGGAGGGGGAATGGAGGAAGGAGGCTTCCATGCCGTTGTCCACACGCATTTGCATCGCATACCGGCCGGTGACGAGGTTCTGGGCGATGGGCGGTTTTGTTACGCAGCCGGCAATGCAGTTTGCGGGGATCGGTTATCGTGTGGGCGATCTGCGGATCAATGTTTGCGGCAGCTATCACCTGCCTTTGGGGATCACGCCTTCAATGATGGTGGCATGGGGAAAGGAATGATGACCGTTGTGTGCTTCATGTTCTGCATCACGGTATATGCGCAGGAGGAAGAAACATCGGCGCAGCTGGAGCAATTGGGGGAACAAACGGATCAGGAAGTGCCGCTGCCGGAGGAGGATGAACATACGCAAACATTGCAGGCGTTCGCGCGCCGCCGGCTGAACCTGAATACGGCTGACGCGGGGGCTTTGCAGTCACTGGGTTTGCTGGATGCGTTGCAGGTGTCGCAGTTCCTGCTTTACAGGAAATTATTGGGACCGCTGATCAGTATCTACGAGCTGCAGGCTGTGCCGGGTTTTGATCTTCCGCTTATACGCCGCCTGCTGCCGTTTGTGGAAGCAGGCACGGAACTGGAGCCCTACTATACCTGGAAAGATTATGTGACCAGGGGAAAGCATGTTGTGCTGCTGCGGTATTTCCGGCCACTGCAAACGGCAAAAGGGTATTTGCACAACGACAGCGCCGGTGCGCATTACAACGGAAGCGCAGAAAGGATCATGCTGCGCTATCGCTACCAGTTGTCCCGCTACGCCAGCTGGGGGCTGGTGATGGAAAAGGACGCGGGCGAGCAGTTTTTCCGGGGCGCGCAGCGGAAGGGGTTTGATCATTATGGTTGGCATGTTTTCCTGCAACGGATGGGCCGCGTGAAAGCGCTGGCGCTTGGCGATTTCACGGTGAATATGGGGCAGGGGCTTGTGCAGTGGCATGGCCTCGCATTCGGAAAAAGCGCGGTGGTCATGCAGGTTAAAAGGGAAGGTGATGTGCTCCGGCCTTACGCTTCCGCCGGCGAGTTCTTTTTTTACAGGGGCCTGGGGATGACGTGGCAGCGCGGGCGGTGGGAGGTGACGGGCTTTGGGTCCCGCCGGCGCCTGGATGCGCGTAGTCCGGGTGATTCCGCCATTGGTGAATACAGCGGATCGCTTGTCAGTACCGGGTATCACCGGACGGCGGCGGAGCTGGCGCTGCAGGGAAACATATTGCAGCATAGCGCCGGGGCTGTGGTGAAATGGCGGCAGGGGAACGGGCACCTCGCCTGGAATGTAATGATGCACCGGTTTTCGAAAACCTTGCGCAAGAGTGATGACATGTACAAGTTGTTTGGATTTGAAGGCAACACCTATTTCAACACGAGCCTGGACCATGCTTTTGGCTGGCGTAATTTTCATTTCTTCGGTGAAGTGGCGGCGGATAAACATGGGCGCGTCGCGTTCCTGCAGGGAATGCTCGCTTCGCTGGCGCATGGCGCGGACGTGGCGCTGCTGTACCGGCATGAAGATCCCGCGTACCAAACGTTATACGGCAACGCATTCGGGGAAAGCAGTACCGTTTCAAACGAATCCGGTCTGTACACGGCTTTGCTGTTGAAGTGGGGCTCACGCTGGGAGTTATCAGCCTATGCCGATGTATTCCGTTTTCCCTGGCTGAGATACAGGGTCAGCAAGCCATCCGGCGGTTATGACGCACTGATGGCATTGGCCTGGCATCCGGATAAAACAACGGCAATGACAATACAATACCGCTATGAAAACAAACCGCAGAATGCTCCTGAACATGAGTTGCCGCCATACCATGTGATCCGCCGCCCAAGGCAGCAGCTGCGCTGCCAGTTCAGTATGCAGCCGTTGCCGTCCGTTGCGTGGAAATGCAGGGTGCTGGCGGGCCGCTATCATCAAACCGGGCAGGAATCCTGGATGGTACACCAGCAATGGCAGGTGAAGTGGAAAAAAGCATGGCGCTTTTCGGCGGGGCATACCTGGTTTGATACAGCGGAAGGAGAGGGCGTTTTCCTTTCCGGGCAAGGGTTTCCGGGGGACAACTCATTGTTGCGCCTGTCCGGCAAAGGGTGGTCTGTGCAGGCACAAGCGCAGTGCCGCCTTTCGGAAGATTTAGCGCTGTGGTGCCGCTGGCAGCACGGCGTGTACCCGGATGCCGAGGGTACCGGATCTGGTTGGGACCTTATTCCGGGAAACAAGCGTAGTAACCTGCAAGTACAGATGCAGTGGGAGTTTTGACGGTAAATGCTTTCTCCCGTTACTTTTTTTTCAGCAGAGCATGCGGGAAGTGGAGGAAGAAATTTTTTTCAGGAATTTTTATGAACTTATCTAGTTGGATATCATTTAGATATGAAATTATCAAGTACGTTCTTTAACAAAAAATTAACCACGTTGATTTTGTGAAATGGAAAAATTATTAAATTACAGTAGACATCCAAGATCTGAGAACGAATAGAATCCAAAATCTGAAAGAGATAAGGACAACCGAAGTCCTTTACACAAAGTCAAGTATCAACATCTAAATCTAAACCCGTAAGCATGTATCAGATTACAACAAAAACCTAGAACAACAGCAGGAACTGCGGTAAAGGACTAGCCATTCTTCTGCCTGCTCATTTTTTATTTTTTTAGGGTAACCCAGGTGATAAACATTTAAAAGATTAACTGTTTAAAGGGAAAGACATGCGCGTGCCTCATCACTAACCCGTAAAACCTGTATGAACTTATTGAATGCAGTGTCGATCATTAAACTGTTTTTTAAGGCTCATCAACTTCTAAATCCTTTTTATGACTTGAGAAAAATCTAAACCAGTATCCGCCAATTTTTAGAAACTAGTTGTTTATCATCCAAAATCTGAACTTTTTTTTATGAAAAAAGCTTTGCTGTTTTTCACCATGCTTATGGTGAGTGTCAGCCTGGCGTTCGCACAGCAGCGCCGGGTGACAGGTAAAGTGGTAGGAGACGACGGATCTCCGGTTGCGTTTGCCACTATACAGATTAAAGGCACCACTTCGGGAACTACTGCTGATCAAAACGGGAATTTTTCGCTTCCTGTTTCCGGCGACGATGTTATCCTGATCATCCGGAGCGTTGGGTTCCTTCAACAGGAAATCCCGGTAGGCTCACAAACTTCCTTCAACGTCACACTTGCTTCCGATGCCCAAAGCCTGCAGGAAGTAGTGGTAACCGCACTGGGCGTGAACCGGGCGAAAAAGTCGCTCGGTTATGCGGTGCAGGAGATCAAATCAGACAAGATCACACAAACAAAGCAGGTAGACCTCAACACCGCGATTGCCGGTAAAGTGGCTGGCGTGCAGCTGCGCGGCGGCTCCGGCGCGAAGTTCGGCACCACCCAGATCCGCCTGCGTGGTGTGAACAATCTCACCGGTGGCAATCCCATCTATGTGGTGGACGGCGTGATCACACCGGTTTCTTCCATCAACCCGGATGATGTTGCATCGCTCACCGTTCTTAAAGGCCCTGCTGCCACTGCCTTGTACGGGCAACGCGCATCGGAAGGCGCCGTGGTGATCTCCACCAAAAAATCCGGCGGCTCCGGCATCGGGGTAACGCTGAACCACACCACCACTTTCGAAAGAGTGTACGTGCTACCGGAATACCAGAATGAATATGGTGGCGGAAGCTCCCAGGAATGGAACGTTTTCGAGTACAATCCCGCGCTGCATAACCCGGTGCTGGAAGTACTGGACGGCGCCAGGTATTATAACTATGAAGTGGATGAAAGCTGGGGCCCGAAACTGGACGGCACCATGCATGCGCCCTGGTACGCCTGGGACCCCACCGTAGGCGCCGATTTCGGTAAGCTGAAACCCTTTGTGGCACAGAAGAACAACGTCCGCGACTATTTTGAAACAGGCGTCGCCAACAACACCACCGTTGCTTTTTCAAAGAACGGGGACGGGTACAGCAACCGCTTTTCCTTCACCAACCTCACCCGCACCGGTGTAATTCCCAACTCCAAACAGCAGAAGAACTGGGTGACTTACACCGGCTCCGTGGACCTGACGCAGAACCTGACCGTATCCACCAACGTGAACTACGTGTATGAATACGGGTTCAACATTCCGCGGGAAGGATATGGCACGCAGACCGCGGGCTCCTTCAACCAGTGGTTCCACCGGAACATTGAAACGGACAAGCTGAAAGAATACTATAAACGCTCCGATGGAAGCTTCCGCAGCTGGAACATCACATCACCCACGAATGTTACGCCGAAGTACTGGGACAATCCCTACACCGAAGCATATGAAAACGTGCGGAACAATTACGAGCAGACCGTGTTCGGCCATCTGACCCTCGCATACAGCTTCCTCAACGGCTTTAAAGCTTCCGTTATCGGCCGCGGAACTTTTGTGAATTTCAACGGGGATAACCGCGTGGCCTCCTTCACGCTGAACCCCGCTTCGTTCAGCACGAATGAGGACAAGCGTACAGAAACCAGCTACCTTGCCAGCCTCGAGTACGACAGGACCTTCAACGATATTTCCTTCAGGGCCGGGGTGTTCGGAGAAATCAACAAACGCAAGCGTTACCTTGTTACTGCCGCCACTGCCGGCGGCTTCATTGTGCCGAACGTTTACAACGTCAGCAACTCGCTGAACGAAAAAGTAGCCACCAACTTTATGTCCAACCGCCAGACCAACAGCCTTTTCGGATATGCGTCCGCGGGGTTCCGCGATATGTTGTTCCTGGACGTGTCTATCCGCAACGATATTTCGTCCACTTTGCCGGATAACAACAACTCGTATGTTTATGGCGGTGTGTCCGGCGCATTTGTATTCACCGAGCTGTTCAGCAACAGGAATGTGCTGAGCTTCGGTAAGCTGCGCGCTTCCGTGGCACGCCTGGGTTCCGACGTTGATCCGTACAATGTATACGAAACGTTCCCGCTCGGTACCAACTTCCCCAAGTCGGTAGGCTCCGCCACGGTGACCTACGCCCGTCAGAACGTGCCGGACACGCGGCCTAACGACAACCTGAAGCCTGCGCTGTCCACCAGCTACGAAATAGGCACTGAACTGCAATTTTTCAACAACCGCGCAAGGGTGGATGTAAACTATTTCTTCCGCCGTAACATCGACCAGATCGTGAATATCTCCCTGCCCAATTCATCCGGCTATTCCGGCCAGGTGATCAACGCGGGTGAAATGACGAATAAAGGATGGGAGTTCTCCATCGGCGCAACGCCCGTCAAAACAGAAGATTTTAACTGGGACATCGATGTCAACTTTGCTTTCTTCAAGAACAAGGTGGTTTCGCTGTATGGAGATATCAACAACCTGCAGGTGGCGCTGGACGGTTCCGCGCTGTCCTTCGGTTTCGTAGGTTCCCCGCGCGTTTCCCTGAATGCGATGAAAGGACAATCTTACGGATTGATCATCGGCGGCGGTTTCCAGCGCGATTCCGCTACGCAGAAGATATTGGTGGATGATGACGGTTATCCGCTGATGACCAACACGAAGGAACTCGGTTATGTAACGCCGGATGTGACAGGCGGTATTTCTTCCGGTATCACCTACAAGAACTTCTTCCTGAATTTCGCAACGGACTTCCAGATCGGCGGCCGGTTTGTTTCTATCTCGAAGATGTTCAACGCAGGCTCCGGTCTTGGTATAGAAACCGTGGGCAATAACGACAAAGGCAATCCCAAGCGCGATCCCGTAGATGAAGGCGGCGGCATCCGGCTCGATGCGATCAATGCCAATACCGGCAAGCCGAATGAAGTATACGCGGACACGAAAGACCTGTACGAATCCTACCTGTTCTCGCTTTGGGAAAACTGGACGTACGACGCTACGTACGTCAAACTCCGTGAGCTGTCCATCGGCTACACGCTGCCGTCCCGTATTTTCCAGCGGACGCCGATCAAAGGGCTGAGCGTTTCCGTGATCGGGCAGAACCTCTGGCTGATCTACACCAAGGCAAAAGGTTTCGACCCTTCAGAACTGGAAACCTCCTGGCTGGAAGGCGGCCAGCTGCCCGGCACCAGGTCCATCGGGTTTAACGTAAAAGTTAATTTCTAACATCAAACCGAAGCAGATATGAAACTCATCAGCTTAAAATATATGGCTTCTGCGGCGATGCTGGGAATCTTCATGACAGCCGCCGTATCCTGCAAGAAGGATTTCGGGGATATGAACGTGAATCCCAACACGCCCCCGCAGCCAAGTACCAAGTTCCTTTTCGGCAGCGCCGTGGTCGGCCTCGCAGGTGTTACCAATGCGGCCGGCGGCCAGCTGTACGTGCAGCACCTCGCGGAATTTATCTACAACAACGAATCCCGGTACTTTAACCGGGAATACAGCTACAACGCGATCTACACCGGCCCGCTGATGGACCTAACGCGGATCATCGAGCTGAATACCGATCCTGAAACAAAAGATTCCAAAGAGGTGACGGATAACAGTCCGAATGCCAATCAGCTCGGCCATGCGCGTACCTTGCGCGCATTTCTTATGCTGACAATGACGGATAGATGGGGCGCGATCCCTTACTCCGAAGCGCTGCAAGGCACGGAAAACATCAAACCGAAATTCGACGACCAGAAAACGATCTACGCCGATCTGCTCAAAGAATTAAAAGAAGCGCCCGCGCAGATCACCACCGCCATGCCCAATGATCCGCTGTTTGACGGCAACTGGCAACGCTGGAAGAGATGGGGCAATTCCCTCCGCGCGATCGCCGCGCTGCGCATCTCGGAAACAGAAGACGCCGAGGCGGGACGCACCGCTTTCCAGGAAGCTGTGGCGGCAGGACTGATGACCAGCATTGATGATGATGCTACTTATAGCTACCAGGCCACACAGGCTTTCGAGAGTCCCTGGTACACCAACTACAGAAGCCGTTACGACTACGGCGTCAGCGAAGTGTTCATAGACAAGCTGAAAGCGATGGCGGACCCCCGCCTGCCGATCTTCGCCCGTTCTCCCGCCAATGCCCCGGGCACCTACAAGGGCGTTCCCTATGGCGTGAACGAGCAATTTTCCACTTCGGCGTACAGCCTGATCGGCACGGTGCCGGCCGGACAAGCCTTCCCGAGCATTCTTACCTCTTACGCACAGGTATGTTTTACGATGGCGGAAGCGGCGCTCATCGGCTGGATACCCGGTGGGGACGCGGAAGCGATCAGCTGGTACAACAAAGGCATTATCGCTTCCATCAAAAAATGGAATGTACTGGCAAAAAACACGGTAGCTGAAACCGACACCACCGTTTATCCTTTATCACCGGCCGTTGTGCTGCTGCCGGCACAAACTGCGGCGCAGAAGCTGGAAAGGATTCAGACGCAGAAATGGATCAATTTCTACCTCGGCAACGGCTACGAAGCCTGGGCGGAATGGCGGAGGACCGGCTACCCGGTATTGTCCCCCGCGCCGGATGCGGTGAATGTAGGTGGACAGATACCCCGCAGGCAATGTTATATCAGTACCGAACGCGATCTCAATACCGAAAATTATAAGGCCATTGTCGCCGCACAGGGGCCGGACGAATTATCCACCAGGCTTTGGTGGGACAAACCTTAACCCCAATCGTTTACTTTTATAGAAATTGGTAAGGGCCCGGCGCTGTCTTGCGCCGGGCTTGTTTTTTCCCTGGCTGCTCGCGGCCAACTGCATATTTCGCCTGCTCTCCGATGGTTGCTTCGGCTGCATTTCGCCGTCCTCCGGCTGCTTGCGGCCAATCCGCATTATTTCGCTTGCTCTCCGATGGTTACCTCGGCTGCATTTCGCCCGTCCTCCGGCTGCTCCCGGCCAACCCGCATTATTTCGCCGCCCCCGCGGCGGCCCGTCCTTCCAATTCCCCGATATTCAAAAAAACAAGCCTGCAAATCCCGAAGGGGTTCTTTACTTTTGTACCATGGAAAATCAAAATGAGCAGCAGCTCAATATTGAATTGAGCGAGGAAATAGCGGACGGCACCTATGCCAACCTGGCTATTATCACCCATTCTCCGTCCGAATTTGTCGTGGATTTTATCAATGTGATGCCCGGTTTACCCAAGGCAAAAGTGAAATCCCGCATCATTCTGACGCCTCAGCACGCCAAACGCCTGATGAAAGCCATGGTGGACAATATCAAAAAATATGAATCCGCCCACGGTACGATCCAGGACCAGGAACCGGTTACCGTTCCCATGAACTTCGGCGGGCCCACCGCACAGGCATAATTTACAAGAATGGAGCAAGTTTTTTCCTACGAGCATCTCAGCACATTTACAGAAGAAGTTTTTATAAAGATCGGCTGCCCGCAGGACCAGGCGCGGCTGGCCGCCACCGTATTGCTGTCCGCCGACCTCCGGGGGATTGATTCACACGGTGTTGCAAGGCTTTCCGGCTACGTTCGCCTCTGGGAAGCAGGCCGCATCAACGCCACGCCCGATATCCGTATCGTTCACGAATCGCCGAGCACGGCGGTAGTGGACGGGGACAGCGGCCTCGGCCTGGTGGTGGCGCCTTTTGCCATGCAGGTGGCGATCAGCAAAGCCCAAACGGCCGGTACGGGCTGGGTCAGCGTCCGCAATTCCAATCACTTCGGTATTGCGGGATACCACGCGATGAAAGCGCTGGAACATGATATGGTCGGTATGGCCATGACCAATGCCAGCCCCCTCGTGGCGCCCACCTTTGCCACGGAGCGGATGCTCGGCACCAATCCCATCGCCGTAGCTATTCCGGCCAAAGAGCAGCCGCCCTTTGTGGCGGATTTTGCCACGACCACCGCAGCCAACGGCAAGCTGGAAATACTGCAGCGCAAGCAGCAGGAAGCGCCGCTTGGCTGGATACAGGACAAAGTCGGCATTCCCAGCAGCAATCCCAATGAACTGAAGAGCGGCGGGGCTTTGCTGCCGCTTGGCGGCGACCGCGAGCACGGCAGTCACAAGGGGTATTGTCTGGGTGCAATAGTTGATATATTTTCGGCCGTGCTTTCAGGCGCCAACTACGGCCCCTGGGCGCCGCCGTTCGTGAGTTTCCTGCCCCTGCCGCCGGACCCGGTGGGCAAAGGGCTGGGCCATTTCTTCGGCGCCATGCGGGTAGATGCCTTCCGCCCGGCGGACGAGTTCAAGGAACATATGGACACCTGGATCAACCGTTTCAGGAGCGCGGAAACCGTAGCGGGACAGGAAAAAGTGCTGATACCCGGCGATCCGGAGCGGGAAATGGAAGCCGACCGGCGGATCAGTGGCATACCGTTGCTGGAACCGGTGGTAAAAGATCTCGGTGAAGTAGCGATGAAATTTAAAATCGATTTTTAAGCATATATACTTTAACAACTAATGAAAGTCTTGAAATTTGGCGGAACCTCGGTTGGAAAACCGGAGCGTATGCATGCCGTAGCGAAGTTGATAACAGCGGACCCTGATGCCAAGATCGTGGTATTGTCCGCTTTATCGGGCACCACCAATGCCCTTGTTGAGATCAGCCAGTCTCTTTCCGAAGGTAAAAAGGTGCAGGCCAAACAGCAGATAGACAAGCTGGAAAGCCACTACCGCGCTTTTTCTGAACAGCTGGTGAGCGGAGCGGCAGGCCGTGAGAAGGCAACAGCCATTATAGACGAACATTTCGAATTCCTCAACATCATTCTCAAGATATCTTTCAACGAAGCGCTGAACAAAGACATCCTGGCGCAGGGCGAACTGCTTTCCACGAAGCTGTTCTGCGCTTACCTGGAAGAAGCCGGCATCAACGCTGTGCTGCTGTCGGCGCTGGACTTCATGAGCATCGACGAGTTCGAGGAACCGGAGATCCCGCGCATGAAAGTGCGGCTGACCGCATTGATCGAACAGCAGAAAGGCCAGACCCTGTTCATCACCCAGGGATACATCTGCCGCAATGCAAAAGGCGAGATCGACAACCTGAAACGCGGCGGCAGCGACTATTCCGCTTCCCTCATCGGCGCGGCCATCCAGGCTTCTGAAGTACAGATATGGACGGACATCGACGGCATGCATAACAACGACCCGCGGGTAGTGAAGAAAACTTTCCCGATCGATCAGCTGTCTTTCGACGAAGCGGCCGAGCTGGCCTACTTCGGCGCAAAGATCCTGCACCCCGCGTCCATCTGGCCCGCACAGCACTTCAACATCCCGGTGAAGCTGCTCAATACCATGCAGCCGGACGCCAAAGGCACCATCATCACCGAACTGCCGAATGGCGACGGTGCAAAAGCGATCGCCGCGAAAGACGGCATCATCGCCATCAAGATCAAATCCAGCCGTATGCTGCTGGCTTACGGGTTCCTGCGCAAGATCTTCGAGATATTCGAAAAATACCGTACGCCCATCGATATGATCACCACTTCCGAAGTGGCCGTGTCCATTACAATTGACGATCAGAAGAACCTGGAGCAGATACTGAAAGAACTGCAGCCCTTCGGTACCGTGGAACTGGATCACCACCAGGCGATCGTTTCCATCGTTGGGAATGAAGTGGCGGCCACGCCTTCCATCATTAAAAAACTGTTCGATTCCCTGAACGAGATACCGCTGCGGATGATCTCTTATGGCGGCAGCCGTCATAATATTTCCATCCTCGTGAACGGCCAGTACAAGGAACGTACATTGCAACTGCTGAACAAAGGTTTGTTCAACCTGGATTGACCAGCAGTTTCACAAATATTTCATGGGCGTACCTTCACCGGTGCGCCCTTTTCATTTGTCCGGCAAAACGT
Organism: Chitinophaga cymbidii; assembly: GCF_007992715.1. Taxonomy (GTDB): domain Bacteria; phylum Bacteroidota; class Bacteroidia; order Chitinophagales; family Chitinophagaceae; genus Chitinophaga; species Chitinophaga cymbidii. The sequence continues at coordinate 517,686 of NZ_BKAU01000001.1, read as the reverse complement.
TTTGAGCAGAATGCCCTTGCAAAACGTTCAGTATAATATTCCCGGCGGCCTTCCCTTTTATAACCGGCTCAAACTGCCGCGCAGCTTCCCCGTTTCCATGGGCCTGTCCTCGAAGTACCCGATCTTCCGCATCCGGTGCACATCCAGCGAATACACGCCGAATTCCTCGATCACCTTGCCTTCCAGGATATAAAAACCACTTTTCTGGAAAGGATAATTTTTCAGGCTGTCGGGGAAATGCACCGTGTCCATGAACGTGCTGTCCCGGTCAAGGAACGTTCCGAAGCACATCGGTTCGTTCTTGCTGGTATAAACATGTTTGAGGCACACGAGGTAACCGAGCGTGCATACAGATTGGCCGAGATGCTGCGCAAACTCCGCGCCCGGCAGATAATGGCGCTGGTCATGTTCCAGCACTTCGAAGGGCGAGCAAAGCGGAAACCCCAGCAGCTCGATCTCGTCAAAAGCATCTTCATGCCGGTGATAGGCAAGGTCCGGCAGCGTCCAGTCACGCGAAGGCTCGCGGAACAGGCGCGGCTTCCATTCGTCCGGCGGAAGATTTTTCAGGAGGGCGGAACTGTTCCACAGCAGTTCTTTTTTCGTGTGGCCGGTAAAGTTAAATGCGCCGATGCGGATCAGTATTTCCAGCTGTTCCGGCGCGGGATTCTCACGTTCCACAAAATTTTCAAGGCTGATGAAAGCGCCTTCGGTTTCCCGGTTCTTCAGCACTTTTTTGATCCAGGCTTCTTCCAGCCGGTCCACATGAATGAATCCCGTAAATACATCGTTGCCGCTGATGCTGGTAAGGTAATCGCTGTTGTTGATGCAGGGCGGAAAGATCTGTACGCCGGTTTTTGCCAGTTCGCGGAAATACAGCTCCCGGTTGTAGAACCCGCCGAAGTTGTTGATCACGGCCACCATGAACTCGGCGGGGAAATAGGTTTTCAGGTAGAGGCTCTGGTAGCTTTCCACGGCGAAACTGGCGGAGTGCGCTTTGGAAAAAGAAAAGTTCGCGAAGCTCGCGATCTGCCGCCATACTTCCTGGCTGACGGCTTCCGGTCGCCCGAGCCTGGCGCAGTTCCCGAAAAACAGCTCCCTGATCTTTGAAAAATGATCTTCCCCGCGGTACTTGCCGGCCATGGCTCTGCGCAGAATGTCCGCATCTGCCAGGTCGAGGTCCGCATAATGATGCGCTACCTTGATCACATCTTCCTGGTATACCATCACGCCGTATGTTTCCGCCAGCAGCTTTTTCATGACGGGGTGGAGGTAATTCACCTTATCCGGCGCATGGAAGTTCTGCACATACTGCCGCATCATGCCGGCCTGCGCTACACCGGGACGAATGATGGAACTGGCGGCTACCAGGGTGATATAGTCATCGCATTCCAGCTTCTTCAACAGCTGCCGCATGGCGGGCGATTCAATATAAAAGCAGCCGATGGTGTTCACAGTGCGCAATGCATGCTGCACATTTTCATCCTGCATGAATGGCTCCACGTTGTGTATGTCGATTTCCACGCCCTTGTTCTTCCGGATCATGTCCAGCGAATCGCGGATATGCCCGAGGCCGCGCTGGCTGAGGATATCGAATTTGTGCAGGCCGGTAGCTTCGGCCATGTGCATGTCCATTTGCGCAGTGCTGAATCCTTTGGGCGGCATGTGCGTGGCGCAGTATTGATGGATGGGCGCTTCGCTGATGAGGATGCCGCCGGCGTGGATGCTCAGGTGATTGGGGAAGGCCTCGTTTTTGTTCGCCAGCATTTTACCGTATGTGATAATGCGCTGGTGTACGCTGTCTTCCCCAAGCTTCACCTGGTAGGGGTTTTCGAGGATTTTGTCGATTTCCTGTTTGGGAAGGCCGTATACTTTGCCCAGTTCCCGCACGATGGCATTGGTCTGGAAAGTGGCTACGGTCCCCATTAATGCGGTATGTTCTTCCGTATACCGGGAAAAAATATATTGTATGATATCATCGCGGTCGGCCCAGGAGAAGTCGATATCGAAATCCGGCGGCGCGGTGCGGTGCGGGTTCAGGAAGCGCTCGAAATAGAGGTCCAGCGCAATGGGATCTACATTGGTGATCTGCAGGCAATAGGCGACAATGGAATTGGCGCCGCTGCCCCGGCCTACATAGAAAAACCCCCGGTGCCGGGCGTACCGGGTAATATCCCAGGTGATCAGGAAGTAGGCGGAAAAGTCCGCCTGATCGATAATAAACAGTTCCTTCTCCACTCTTTCCCGTGCTTCCCGGTTATCGGTCCCATAGCGCAGGGCCATTCCTTCCAAAGCCAGTTCCCGCAGCCGTTCGCGGTCTTCCGCCCGGCTGCCGGTGAAACATTTTTTATTGAGGTTCTGCCCGAACCGGAAATCGATCTCACAGGCTTCCATCACCAGCAGCGTGTTCCGCACAATATGGGGATGCTCCGAAAAATGTTCCAGCAGGCGGGCGGGCGAAATAAAACATTCATCGGGGCCTGCTGTTTCTTCCGGCGGAAGCTGGCTGATCAGCAGGTTATTGTCCACCGCGCGCAGCACGCGGTGCAGCTGATGCTGGCCGGCATCGAGGAAGCTGAGCGGCTGCAGGATCACCAGCTTGTTAGCGTACCGCTTCGTATCCGTGCGGAAGAGCTTGTTCACTTCCCGCGGCCTCACGCCGGCCAGCTCGTGCGGGGCCAGCGTTTCCACCGGGCGCGCTCCCCAGGCGTACACGGCGAACGTATGCGGAAGAAAAGGCGCCTGCTCCGGGAATGGCGTGTCACTCATCAGGTGCGCCGATAAAAAGCGGTTGATCTGCAGCCAGCCTTCCATGTTCCGCGCCAGCAGGATATAGCGGAAAGTATGACCGTTGCGGCATTCCAGTCCCAGTACCGGCTTGATCCCCTGCTCACGGCATTCCCTGACGAACATCCATGCGTCCGTTGTAGCGTTGATATTGGTCAACGCGAGGGACGTAATGCCGTATTCCCTTGCGAGCGCGGCCAGCCGCCTGGTGCTGATCGTGCCGTACCGCAGGCTGAACCATGTTTTACAATTCAGGTACATCTCGATTCATTGAACGGGTTAAACACCGGGGTAACGCTTTTTCATGATCAGCTCGTTTTTATCTTTCTGGTAAGGCATCAGCTTCTCCTCAAATTTCGCGGCCTTGCTGCTGCCCCGCATCAGGTATTGCCAGCCATACTGGCTTTTGATGCTGTCGATCGCCTGGTACAGCGAGATCATTTCCTGTGTGTCGTCGAACAGGCTGATCTGGTAGTTGCCGGACACCAGGTGGCTGAAACGCACGCCGATCAACCGTACCAGCAACCTTCTGTCGTACAGCCGGTTGAACAGCTCCTTTACTTTTTCCAGCAGGATATGATCGCTGGCGGTGTAAGGAATGCTCATCTGCCGGGTCACCGTTTCAAAATCCGAATACCGGATCTTCACGGTCACGCATCCCGTCAGCTTGTTCTGGGAGCGCAGCTCGAACCCAATTTTTTCCGTCATCCGCACCAGCTCGCAATGCAGAAATTCCATATCGATCGTGTCCGAACCGAAAGTATTCTCCGTGGAGATCGATTTCTGCTCGTGGTAGGGGACCACCGGTGATTCATCGATGCCGTTCGCTTTCTTCCAGAGCGCAATGCCGTTCCTCCCCATCCAGGCTTCGAGCAGACCGATCGGTATCTCGCTCAGCGTCCGTACCGTTTCCACACCCCTGCGTTTCAGCTGCGCGGCTGTTTCCTTACCGACCATCGGTATTTTTTCGATCGCCATCGGCGCAAGAAAGATCTTTTCCTGCCCGAAGGGAATCGATAATTGCCCGTTTGGCTTCGCTTCGTTAGTGGCCACCTTTGAAACCATCTTGTTGGACGCCATGCCGAGCGACACCGGCAGGCTGGTCTGCTTCATGATCTTCTGCCGCAGCTCGCTCGTCCATTTCAACGATCCGAAATATTTATCCATCCCCGTCAGATCGAGATAAAACTCATCGATCGAAGATTTCTCATATAAAGGCGCGGAGCCGGCAATGATCTCCGTTACTTCGCGGGAGTGCTTGCTGTATTCTTCCATATCCCCGCCGCGGATGATCGCATGTGGACAAAGCCGCAACGCCACTTTCATGGGCATAGCGGAATGAATGCCAAATTTCCGCGCTTCATAGCTGCAGGCCGCCACCACCGCCCGGTCGCTCCGCCCGCCTACGAGCAGTGGTTTGCCCTTCAGGCTGTTATCTTTCTTGCACTCCACCGAAACAAAGAAGCTGTCCATATCAAAATGCGCGATCGTGCGCTGATCATCCAGCAACATAACTCATGTCTTTATAGCTAAATTACTAAAAATATTAGCATAAACTAAAAATGTTAGTAATTATTTTCCCACTTTTAAAACATATTGGCCTGATAACTGTAGATTATAATAGAACTAATTTCAAAGCAGCCATGAAACAAACAGACCTTTTTAAAGAAGTGCTGTTGCTGGCACTTTTGATACTGCCGATGGTGTATCTCGGGGCGATCTGGAACAGCCTGCCGGAGATCATTCCCACCAATTTCAACCTGAATGGTGTGCCGGACAGGGCGGGGGACAAAAGCGAATTTCTCCTGCTGATGATCTTCCTCTTTTTCACGAACGGTTTGCTGTATTTTCTTTTCCGCTATATTCCCCGCCCCGGTGAAGATGATACCACGGAAGCGGACGTTATCGCGCACGTTCGCGCCTATTACGCCATCCGTTTCAGGATACATATTTATCTCGCTGTTTTTACGTCGATGATCATTTACCTGGTCAGCATCGGCCGGGAATTGTTCCTGGAAAAATGGGTGTTTGCGGGAGTGGGCATACTGATCGTGCTGATCGGTTTTTACCTGCGCCGACTGGAGCCTAACAATTTTGTGGGCGTGCGTACGCCCTGGACGCTGAAAGACGACGGCATCTGGAAGGAAACGCACCGGATGGCCAGCCTGCTATGGATATTTGTGGGGATCGGCATCATCGTGGGGGGAATATTCCTCACGGTGGTCAGCGGCGTGTTCCTGTTTATTTTTGCGGCGGGCGCGCTGGCGGCCCTGCCTTATATTTATTCTTACCGGCAATACTACAAAACGCAGGGTTAATTTTTCTTTGGCAAGCATAAAAAAAAGTAAGAACGGGAGCTATTCCTGTTCTTACTTTTTTTATGAATACCGGATGGCTTAGAACTGTGGGAACCAGCTTCTGTGACCTAGTGCTTCCCGGAACGGCCAGGGAATGAGGGCAAGGATAACGATCAGCGCAAGGCCGAAAAATATCAGTGCGGTACGGTGCTTTTTGGCGTCATCAGTGAGTTTCTTGATCTTACCACGGCCGATATGCACCAGCGCAATGGCGATGATGGCCATGATCGTGTGCTCTACCGTAAAAAAGCGGAGATGGGGTGTTTTCATGGTCACTCCCATGTCACTGAAATTAACCATCGAGCTCACGAACAGGAGAAGGATGCCCAGCAGCATCTGGATGTCCAGGAAGATCATGAAGAAAAGCCCGGCTTTTGCGTCCGAAGCGCCGTAGGCGGACTTGCCGCTAACGCCGATGAATGCACGAATAACGGCCCAGATACCGAATAGCAGGATCAGCCATCTTACAAGTGAATGGATGATCACCAGAGTATGTTGCATAATAATTGAGTTTGTCCGGAGCAAAAATAAGCGTTGTGAAGAAGATATATTTGGTTATTATGAAAATAATTTGCTAATTTTGTTAGCATTGTCGTACTAAATAATTTAGGGATGTCTACTGTTTGCCGTAATCTGAAATATCTGCGCAAGCAAAAGGGCTGGACGCAGCAGGAATTTGCAGACCGTTTGAATATCAAACGCTCGTTACTCGGAGCGTATGAAGAAGAACGGGCTGAACCGCGCACCGAAGTACTGGAACAGGTCAGTGATATGTTCCGCGTATCGATCGATGATCTGCTGCGCCGTGACCTCAGCTCTCAGAAAGAGAGCTTCCTCGAGCGCCGCCGTCAGCAAAAGCTGGGGAACAATAACCGGCAGAATGTGGTGTTTGTTCCGGTAAAGGCCGCCGCCGGTTACCTGGCGGGCTTCAATGACGATGAATTTATTGAAGAGCTGAACACTTTCACGCTGCCCATGCTGGGCGCAGGCAGCTACCGGGCCTTCGAGATCGCGGGGGACTCCATGCTGCCCACTCCATCCGGCTCCGTAGTGGTTTGCCATAAAGTAGAAGGATGGGAAGACATCCGGAACAATGAAGCCTACATCGTGGTCACCAACCGCGAAGGCATCGTTTACAAACGTGTACTGAAAAGCAACCGCTCCAAAAGCAAGGTGACGCTGGTATCGGATAATCCGCAATACGATCCGTATCCTGTTAATATGGACGAAGTGCTGGAGATCTGGCAGGCCGATGCGGTGATCCAGAAAATGGGCCAGCAACACCGCATGAGCGTTAACCACCTCGCCGGTATGGTCAACCAGTTGCAGGAACAGGTAAGCCTGCTGAAGAAACAAATGAAAAATTGATCATCCTCCCCAATTATATGCAATGAACAGCTCCATTGTGCGTTCCCCTCTGGGTTAACCATTAACCTGGTGCCGGGCTTTTCTCCCCCGGCACCTTTTTTTATCTGTAGAATGAGTCTGTCACGTTCAAATGTTTGATTATATTTGTAATATGACGGATTTGAGGACCATAAAGCAAGTGCTTATGCAACTGAAGCCCGAATTGATCGATAAATATCATATCAGTTCGATCGGGTTATTTGGCTCCGTTGTGCGGGATGATTTTTCGCCTTCCAGTGATGTAGATATCATTGTAGACTTTAGTCAGCCCATTGGTATTGAATTTATCGACCTGGCGGATTACCTCGAAAAAAAAATAAAAAGGCCGGTTGATCTCGTTTCCAAAAACGGCATCAAGCAGAAATATTATAAGGAAATTGAACCCGAAATAGTCTATGTCTAGACGGCAACCCCGGCTGCTTGTGGAGGGGAGGACATTCTTGAAAGCGGCAACAAAATCCTGTCTTATACAAAGAACCTGTCGTACGATCAGTTTGTGAAGGATAGCATGGTTATAGATGCGGTCATCAGAAACTTCGAGATCATTGGTGAAGCCGCTAACCGTTTGCCGGAAGAATTTAAAGAGGAACATCCTGATATAGACTGGCACCGGATAAGAGGTTTCAGAAACAGGATCGTACATGATTATTTTGGGATAGACTATGCCATTGTTTGGGAAATAAAGAATGCCTTCCTGCCAGATCTCATCCTGAAACTGAGAAATTTAATCGATTAACAGAAACACTACACCCGGAACACCTTCTTCTCCGCTATCACGAACACCGCAGAAGATGGCTCCGGTTCCAGGGAATACGTGCCTGTAAAATGACTGAAAGCCGGCAGCACAGCCGTATCCGGACCAAAATAAAAACACGGCAGCCGCAGGCTTTGCTTTCCGTAACCCACCAGGCGCACCCCCGGATGAATGTGTCCTGAAAATACGTACTGGTTATCCAGGGTTGAGGGCGTATCCGCCGCATCATGCACAAAAAAGATATTCCGCAGGCTTAACGTATCCTGCAACCGGATGTCCAGCTCGTCGTACAGATCGGGGGCGAGAATATCGTGATTGCCGGTGATGAGCAAAAAAGGAATATGGGGAAACTGTTGCCGCCACAGTTTGAAATATACTACATCATTATTCGCGGAACTATGGAACATGTCGCCCACCACAATGATCCGCGTGGGATGATATTTTGTGATCAGCTGCTGCAAACGGTACAGATCTTCCTGCACAATATTCGCCGGAACCGCAATGCCGGCTTTCCGGAAGTGCGCGGACTTGCCCACATGCAGGTCCGCTACGATCAATGTCTGCTCTTCTTCCCAGTACACCGCCCGCCCGGCAGACAGCCGCCAGTGCTGTTCTCTCCACTCAAATGAAATGTCTTCCACTATTCAATGCTGTTTTCAATGATGTTTGCAAATTTACAGGAATTGAAGCGGGCAGGAAATTCATTTTTTGGAGGCAGCCGCGGGATCACCACACGATCATTTTTTTGATACGGTCTTCCAGCTTTTCGCTGGTCAGCTGTTCCCGCAGGCTGTCTACCTTGATCGGGAAGCAGAACGGCGTCAGCCGCTGCGGGAAGGTGATCACGATCTTGTTGCGGTAAATGCGTTCCATGGTGTCGCGGAGGCGCGCTTCTTCCATCTGGTAAAAGAATGCTTCGTTGAATGCCTGCCGCAGCAGGATGTTCTGCGGATCGTAGTCATGAAAAACATTGAACAGCAGCGAAGCGGAAGATTGCAGATGCCGGTTGGCCTTGTGTTTTCCCGGAAAGCCCTGGAAGATCAGTCCCGCTATCACCGCAATGTCCCTGAACTTCCGCCGCGCCATTTCCGTGGCGTTCACGCTGGCCTGCAGGTCTTCCGTCAGTTTTTCGGAGGAAAAAAGTTCCTGTGCATTGGTGTCATCTACAGGAATGGGCTGGTCGGACAGCAGCTCGAATCCATAATCGTTCATGGCGATGGAGAAGGAGATGGGGTGGCGCTGGCTGATGCGCCAGGCCAGCAATGTAGCCATCACTTCGTGCACCAGCCGTCCTTCAAAAGGATATACAAAAAGATGATATCCGTCTTTCGTTTCGATCTGTTCCATCAGCAGCTCGTCTTCCAGCGGAATATGGGAAAGCGCCTGCTGCAGCTCGAACAGCGGCTGCAGGATGAGCACTTCTTCTTCCCGCGCGGCGCCGGACATCGCTTCGTGGAACTTGCGGCGCAGCATCATACCGAGGTTGGCGGAGAGCGGCATGCGGCCGCCGTTCCAGCTGGGCACGATACTTTTCCTGGATTTTGACTTGCGCACGATCACCGTCATATCCTTGATCATCACGTATTCGAGGTTTTGTCCGCTCAGGCTGAATGTATCGCCCGGCGACAGCCGCGAGATGAAATATTCTTCGATCAGCCCGATGAACCCGCCGGTCATGAACCGCACTTTGAGCATCGCATCGCTGACGATGGTGCCGATGTGCAGGCGGTGGCGCAGCGCCTGTTGCTTGCTGACGCAATGATACTGATCTCCCACGAGGTGCAGCTTGCGGAACTCGTCATAGCTGTGCAGCGCTTCTCCGCCCGTAGTGAGGAAAGCGAGTATCCACTGCCACTCTTCCGGCAGCAGGTCGCGGTAACAGAAAGTGGAAGTGACCTCTTTCCATATTTCATCAGCATTGAAGCCGTCGGATACGCCAAGCGTCATTAAATATTGCAGCAGCACGTCAAAGGCCAGCACAACGGGCATGCGGCTTTCAATGAAGTTGATTTTCATGGCGTCTTTCAGCGCGGCGGCTTCCACCAGTTCCAGGGAATGTGTGGGCAGGAACCAGATGTTGCTCACCGCGTCCGGCTGGTGGCCGCTTCTGCCTGCCCGCTGCAGGAACCGCGCTACGCCTTTTGGACTGCCTACCTGTATCACGGTGTCAACGGGACGGAAATCCACGCCCAGGTCGAGGCTGGAGGTACAAACGACCAGCTTCAGGGTGCCGGTGTGCAGCGCTTCTTCCACCCATATCCGCAACTCGGCGTCAATAGAGCCGTGATGCAATGCAATGGCGCCGGCCAGCTCGGGGCATTGTTTGAGTATCTGCTGGTACCAGATCTCCGACTGGCCGCGGGTATTGGTGAACAGCAGGGTGGTCCGGCTGTTCTGTATCACGGGCAGCACTTTATGCAGCAGCTTGAGGCCCATATGTCCCGCCCAGGGATATTTTTCAATTTCATCCGGCAGGATGCAATGAACGGCTATTTCTTTCTTCACCTCTGCCCGGACGATGGCCTTCTCATGGACGGATTGCCCCATCAGCACTTCCAGCGCTTCTTCCAGGTTACCGATGGTGGCGGAGATCCCCCAGGTCTGCAACCGCTCGCCGTGCAGACCTCTCAGGCGGCTCAGTCCGAGTTCCACCAGCACACCGCGTTTGCTGCCAAGCAGCTCATGCCATTCATCCACCACCACTGTATGCAAACCGGCAAACCGTTTCGGATATTCTTTTTGCGCCAGCAGGATGTGAATGGATTCGGGGGTGATGATGAGCACTTCGGGCATTTGCTTTTTCTGCTGTTCACGTATATGCGTAGCCGTGTCCCCGCTGCGGATGCCCACTTTCCAGGGAATGTGCAGTTCATGCAGGGCTTCTTCCATAGCCCTGCCGATATCTTTGGCGAGCGCGCGCAGGGGCGTTACCCACAGCAGCTGCAGCCCGCTATTTGTCTTGTGGCGATAGTCCGGCTGTTCGTTCATCCAGCGGATGAGCACGCCGAGGAACATGGAGAAGGTCTTGCCAAAACCCGTAGGGGCGTTTACAAGGCCCGAGCGGCCTGACAGGTAATGTTCCCAGGCTTCTTCCTGGAAAGCAAACGGCTTCAGCTCCTTTGCCGCCAGCCACTGTTCTATCGCCTGCCATCCGGGTGTGTTTTTCATGCGGATATGAAATTAGGAAGATGGGAAGCGATAAAAAAATTTAACCTTTGTTCATGCGAGATTTCTTTCGTTTACACGAGCACGGTACGACCGTCAAAAAGGAATTGCTGGCCGGCCTGACCACTTTTTCCACCATGGCCTACATCCTGGTGGTCAACCCCATGATCCTTTCCCGCACCGGCATGGATTTCAACGCGCTCATCACGGCAACGGCGCTCGCCGCGGCCATTGGCACCCTCGTCATGGGGCTGTATGCCAGGCTTCCCATCGGCCTCGCGCCGGGGATGGGGCTCAATGCTTTTTTCGCCTATACCATCGTGCTGCAAATGGGCTACAGCTGGCAGTTTGCGCTGACGGCCGTTTTCCTGGAAGGCATCATCTTTATCTTTCTTTCTCTTTTCCATATCCGCGAAGCGATCATCAACAGCATCCCCGAAAACCTCAAACACGCCATTTCAGTGGGTATCGGCCTGCTGATCGCATTGATCGGGATGGCGAATGCCGGCATCATTGAAACGGGCATGCGGCATGTGGGGGAAGGGAAGCTGGACGGCGTGATCCTGCAAATCGGGGACATCACCAGCGCCGGACCGCTGATCGCGCTGACCGGACTGATCGTCAGCGCCGTGCTGATGTACCGGAAAGTGAACGCTGCCCTGCTGATCGGGATACTGGTAGCAACAGTGGCCGGCATGCTGCTGGGTGTTACGCACTGGCCGGCTTCCGGCTCGCTCGTGAGCCTGCCGCCGTCTTTATCACCTATCGCTTTTCAACTGGAATTCAGCAAAATATTTTCGCTGGACATGGTGGTCATTCTCTTTACACTGCTGATGGTAAATCTCTTCGACACGGTAGGCACGCTGATCGGGCTTTGTAACAAGGCCGGGCTGCTGGACAGCCGGGGGCGTATTCCGCGGGCCAAACAGGCTTTGTTTGCGGATGCGGTGGGCACTACGGCCGGGGCATTGCTGGGCACGAGCGTGGTAACGGCTTATGTGGAAAGCGCCAGCGGCATTGCGTCCGGCGGAAGAACGGGATTGACGGCCGTAACGGTGGCGGGAATGTTCCTGCTGGCTTTGTTCTTTGCGCCGCTGTTCGCCATGATCCCCGCCGCGGCAACAGCGCCCGCGCTGATCATTGTGGGCATGCTGATGATGGGGGCGGTCACGAAGATAAATTTTGAAGATACGACCGAAGCGGTGCCTGCTTTCCTGGCCATCGTTATGATGCCTTACACGTATAGCATTGCCGAAGGGATCGTATTCGGCATGCTTTCCTATGTATTACTGAAGGTTTTTACCGGCCAGTACCGGAAGATCAGCCCGGTGATGTACGTACTGGCGGTGTTATTTGTATTGAGTTTTTTATTGCAGTAACCTGCTCAGGCGAATATCAGCCGTACGCCTACTATCAGCAAAGCCCCCGCCAGTGCAAGTATGATGCCTTTAGGTTTTACCCGGGAAGACAGTCCCGCGCCCAACTGCGCACCAATCACCACACCCGTGCCGATAGAAACAGCCGTTTGCCAGCCTTCCCAGAAGCTGCCCTGGATCATGTGCACCACTGTGCCGGCGAGCGCCATCACAGCGAGTATCAGGTGCGAAGTGGCCGTAGCTACGTGGATCGGGAAATTCAGCAGGCTGATCAGCGCCGGCACATGAATGATACCGCCGCCAATGCCTAAAAGACTGCTCACAAATCCCACAAGAAAACTGATCAGGATGCCCGTCCAGATGTTGAAAGAAAAACGGTGCTCTTCGCCCGTCCGTTCCACCAGGTGCCTGTCCACACACTTGCCACGGTTCACTTTCCCCGCATAAGCACCCTGTTGGGGCTTCAGCATGAGGAAAACGGATACGGCAATGAGCAATACGCCGAGGATGATGTTAAAAACGTGGCGTGACATCACCGTAGTGATCATGGCGCCGGCGATGGCGCCGGGCAGTGTGGCAACGGCAAAGATGAGCGCGGAGCGGTAATCGATGCGTTTCTTGCGGGCATAGGCAATGGAACCTGATGTTGCATTCAGAAAGACGACGGAAAGAGAGATACTGGTAAGGACATCGGGCGGCATATCGGGATACATCAGCAGCAAAAGCGGCATCAGAATAAAACCTCCGCCGGCACCGATCAGCGTACCGAAGGTGCCGATAAAAAATCCGAGTCCAACTAATAATAATACAGACAGCAGGTCCATGTCCTTGCAAACAATTTTCGTGAAATAGTGCATCCTTCATGCAGCGCACGGAAAAAGGAAGAAATACTTATCACAGCAAGGAATAAGCCGCGGGGGTGCGGACAATTGCGTTTTTTTTAATGTTGGTTTTGCGTGATGATTGGTTCCTTTTCCTTAACTGCTTTTACTGCATTTAAGGATGTTTTGGTGGCTGTTTTTCTGCCAGCGGGATAAAGGTAGGGTATTTTTTCGCCACCAAAATTGTAGACTAAAGCACTTTTTTTGGGGAGGGAGCAGGGGCGGTATTTTCCGCCTCTACTCCGGAAGGGTGGGCCTCCTCATTTTATACGGCACGCCGGTGATGGCGTGCAGGAACGCCACCAGTGCCTTTTTCTCTTCAGGGGTCAGGTCAAGCGGTTGCATGAGCGGGTCCGTACGGGGAAAAAGGGAATCCTTTTCCTGTCCCGGCTTGGGTTTCATCATTTGCATGCCACTGTTATAAATATTAATGACGCCATCGATATTATCAAATAGACCATTATGCATCCAGGGGCGGGTCAGCATTACATCCCGCAGAGAGGGCGTACGGAAGCGGCCCACATCCGCAGGGTTGCCGGTTATATGATAGCGGCCAAGGTCTTCATATTTTCTTTTGTAATAGGTAAGACCGATGTTATGAAACTGGTTATCGGTCATATACTGGCCGTTATGGCAGTTCATGCAGCGCGCTTTTGTGCGGAAAAGGTGGAGGCCATGTATTTCTTCATCGGAAAGCCGTTTATAATTGCCGTTCATGAAAAGATCGAAACGGCTGCGGCGGCTGCGGATGGTGCTTTCAAATGCTGCCAGCGCGCGCTGTATGCGGTCCATATTAATGCTGTCATTGCCATAGGCTGCTTTGAATAGTTGAGCATAACCGGTTATTTCCCGGAGTGTTTTGGGCAGCACTTCCGGTTGCATATTCATTTCGTGATGCGCGCCAATGGGGCTGAGTGCCTGTGCTTCCAGTGAACCGGCCCTTCCGTCCCAGAAAAACTCCTTGTGGATGGCTACATTCAGGAGGGACAGCGTATTCCGGGAGCCTTGCAGATGATCATGGCCAAGTGATACGCGGCGGCCATCTCCCCAGGACAGGTCCGGATCGTGGCAACTGCTACAGGATATTTGTTTGGAACCGGAAAGACGCGGATCAAAGAAGAGTATTCTCCCAAGATCGACCTGGGGATCTTTTAACTGCGTAACAAGGCTGGTATCGGGTTCCAGCGGTTCCAGCTCTTTCCATTGCACGCCGCTGTCTATCACGGGGCGCGGCCATTCGCTGACGGGTCTTTCGTACAATGCTCTTAAACTGTCCTGCTTCGGGTTCAATGAGCACATGAACACGATCAGCAACAGCATGGACAATACAATCGAGATGCTTTTCATTGTAGTGATTTAATACTTCCTTATCGTTTATCAGACCATTTTAAAGATAAAAACTGAAACTTAATTCGCCCTGTATCCTGTACGGGCCTATTTCAGGCACGTCTGTCACCATTCTCTCCGCTTCCTGAAGCAGGCGGTCATATGCTATTTTCAATCCCACTCCCGCGGGCATTTTAGCAATTATTTTCCGGTTGATGTAATTCGCGTTCAGCTGCAATATTCCTGTGGTGGAAGACCAATAGTAATAATCCCGGTATACCACCTCCGTTGAGAATGCGGTTCGTTGGGTGGGTAGTATATTTACCGATGTGGACATCGGCCAGCGTACGCCGCCTTTCAATTGCAGATAAAAGCTTTTACCACCGTATAATTCACCGAAGATCATTGGTGTGAGATGGGTGTAGCGCAGGGAATGGGCTGTTACAAAGTCTTTCCGGTCTGACTGTTGCCATTGCAACGTGGTTCCCCAGCCGATGCCTTTTATGCCTGTTTTTCCGTAGTCCAGCAATACGCTGCTGAACCGGTACCGGTAATTCTGCGCATTGAGCGCCGGCAACAGGGGCGAACCGGTGAAGACGTTGAAGTCATTGCCGGTACTATGCATGGCTTCCAGGCGGACCGTATGTTGCAGACCTTTTGCTGCGCTGATATTCAAACGGTAATTGTCCAGCGTATAAGCAGCCCATTCAAGATCTCTGACGCTGGTGGAGGATGGACTGCCATATTTGTCTTTACGGCGTTCCCATGCAAGACTGTTTTTCCATTGCCAGTCCACTCCGTTGTATACATGATGCAGGGCGCCACCCAGTATGCGTACCCGTACATCCATTTGCTGGCTGTTACTCGCCCGCGGCTGCATGTATCCCATCCCCATCATCAGCCAGGTCCGGCGTTCGGGATAGCTGTCATAGTTGTTCTGATACCTGGAATTGATGTATTTGATGCTGTTGCTTTCATAACCGTATCCCCACTGCGCCATAATGCCGGCAACGTGACGCCCTTTTTGCCAGGACAGCTCCGGTTTCAGCACCAGCGAAAAGTTCTTTACAGAGGGCCTCGGATCTTCAGAGCGGTGAGCGGTATTGTACAGGTATTCCACACCTGATCCCACAAAGAGGCGGTTCTCTTTCAGCGTATAGGCAACACGGCCGCTGATATCATACAACTGCCGCTCGAAACTGCCCGCTTTGCCGGCTGCATAATAAAAAGGACGTGTATGGTCCGGCATGCCCATCAGTGACCACGAGAGGCTATCCTGGCTGCTGCGCTGGTAGGTGAACTTTCCATATACCCTGAACCGTTGCAGGGTACGTATGCCGGTGGTTGAAAACGTAACGTCCCTGTGCTGCTGCGGAACCTGGGCCTGCCGCAATCCGCCATCTTCCAGGTGCCCGGCAAGCGAGAACATGCCGGTGTTTGATACGGGGTAGCTCACCAGTCCGGTTACGGAACCCACGGTTTGCCAATAGTCCGCCTGCGCAGGACGGAACAGCCAGATGCTGTCCGATACCGTCTGCACCTGCGCCGTAGCGGTGGCAGACAGTATCAGCAGCGATCCTGCCAGCATGATCTTTATATTGAAAAAATGTCTGGTCATCTTCATTATTGCACAAAAGCATTTCCGGAAGGGTCTGCCGTGATGGTCACAAAATCTACAGATGAGTTATTTGTGTCCTGCAAAACGGTTCTGCCATCTTCTTTTTTCTGTGTTTTGCGAAGCAGCGACTGTGATGAATAGGAGCCGTCGGTTACATAAGCAAAGCCGGCGTCCTGGTCCAGGGAGATCCTTTTCGGAACACGTTTGGTCTGCTCCGTCGGCTGCATTTCCACGATATCAAAAATATTCATGGCGCTTTTCGGCATTTGCACCCTGAGCTTTCCGGAAGCCAGGTTGTCCGGTGATTTGAACGATTTCCAGGTGGTAATATCTGCGTTGGACTTGAAGATCAGCAAGCCTTCCCGGCCGGGGTTATCCAGCACCAGGTCGCGGCTCGAATTCAGGATAACGGTCAGGTGTGTTTTGTCTGTTTTCAGGTCTGTTCCGAGCGGGTTTACGCCGGGCTGGTCGCCCATGTACACGTCAAAATCAGCACCGCTCAGGTCTACGGTCAGGTCAGGGTTGCGTACAGAATATGTTGTACCGTTGGTGCCAACGTAGGGCACTTTATGGTTGATCGCTGTAGCGGCAATGATAATGCTTTCACCGGGCTGTACCGGGTAGGTATTGCCGGTTCCGGGAATGCGGAAGAGGGCGCCTGCATAGATATAGTCCGTATTGGCATTAGCGTCCGCCATGCCGGGTGCTTTCGTCCAGTCCCACTGACCTGTTGGCAGATAGTATGGCTTGCTCATATCGATCTTTTCCATCGCTGTATTAACGCCTTCCACCTGGCAGATGTACAGGCTGTCCGCATACAATACGTCCGCAGAATTATTGTACAATTCAATGAACTGGTCGCGGAAGAGGGCGCCATCTTTGGTGTCTGAACCGGCGTAATAAATCTGTTTGATGACCCAGCTGCCTTCTCCGCTACCGGTGCGGAGGCTTACATTGATGGTGTTCTGTTCCGCAACGGCAGACTGTGCGTTGGCGGCACCGGAAAAGAATACGGACCCATCGGCCTTGATGCCGGTGACGGCTTCGTAATCGGCGGCGGACACGTTCAGACGTACCGCTACGTCATAGCTGCCGGGCACTACGCTGGCGAAAGTAACCTGGTCTGTTTCCACAGCCAGGCTGTCTTTATATGATTGACCGGTGGTGAGGTTTGAAATGGTGATCACGGCTCCTTTATAAGGAATGTCGATGGCTCCCATTTCAGCCGCCGGAGCGAGCTTAACGGTGATGGATACCGGCCTCAGGCCGTCGTCTTTTTTGCTACAGGCTGCCAGCAGTCCCAACAGCCCTGCCAATACCAGGCAGATATTTTTTTTCATATACTTTTGATTTTTAGAATTTGAATGATATTTCTCCGGAAACGCTAACCGGTTCTCTTAATGATCTTACAGCATCTGTGGCCGGATTATATACCCGGCTGCGTAAGTTGAATATGTTATAGGCGCGCACGGAGAACCGGATCTTCTTCCTGATCTCTTTGGCTACCTGTAAATGGAAATTCAGATAAAAAGGGTCCGATCCATCGGCATCTTCCGTGTCGTACGCGCCTAATGCCAGGTATACGGGATCTGCGTCCGAATGCGGGCCGAACGCATAGTAATTGCTTTGCAGATCGGCATATCCCAACGGCATCTGACTGCCATTCCTGCTTTTCCGCTGCCGTGTGAAGAATACGTCCGTAGCGATGTTTACAATAAAGCCCAGTTTGGGAATATGCGTGGTGGTATTGAACTTGCTGGAGAGAGACCAGTATTTATACTGCGTAACCGGGTAAACGCCGTACATCACGTTGTGCAGTGACTGAAGGTCTGCATCCGCAAATTTGAGCCGTTGAAAATTATTGGTGAAATCGCTGAAGCTGAAGCTGGTCACCATCGAAAAGCTGGTGCGGATCGATTTTACCTGTTGCGTATTGATGAACCATTCCACACCGATGTCATTACTGGACGTGCCGTTCGTGACCCTGTTATAACGCAGGGCCGCGCTTAACTTAGTAGCCACGCTATCCGTCTGCCAGTAAACGAGTTGATCGTTTTCGATCTTGTAGTCGTATACCGGCAGCTGGAATGTTTTAAACTGTTCTGTGGTGGAGAAGCCGTTGCGGTTGCGTTTGTAGTACGCGAACAGGGAGCTGTTAAACCAGCCGCCATTGTATTTCACACCGCCTTCCAGCTGGCTGGATCTCATTGGCTTGAGCGAGCTGTTGTCCGGCAGGAGTTTTTCGGTATATACCAGGAAAACGCGCCTGGCGGGATCGGCGTTATATACTTCCAGCAAAGGGAGGTCGAAATAAATGGGGCCGGGATAACGGTAGGCCATGGTAGGCGCTTTGGTGGCAAGGCCATATCCAAATGTCAGCTGCCAGGCTTTGTTAAGGCGATAGCCCATATTCAGACGAGGTTGCAGGGTGCCCTGTCCATTCTGCACATCATACCGCAATCCGGCGTTCGTCGTCAATGTGCGTCCCGCCACCGTCGATTCAAAATTATCCTGCAGGAAGAACCCGCTGTTGATAATGGCCGGCATCAGGTTGAAGCTGTAAGGGCGCTCGTTCTGGAAGTTCTGGTTGGCGAAACGGGGCGCGTCGGGGTTTACGATCACTCCCTTTCCGCCGTTATTGGAGATGTAGAGATTGGCGCCTGTGCTTAGCTGATGCAGGATCTGTCCGGTGGTGACCTCGCCATTGATAACAAGGTTTCCGTTGAAGTTCTCCGGTTTGCCCATGATATGATCTATCGAGGTGTAGATGCCGGGAATATAATAACCTTCATAGATGCCGGTGGTGTCTTTGTCCGCCACTGGCTTCGGATCGCTGTTGAAGGCGTATTGCGTGTAGGATTCCTGGCTGCCGCTGCTGTATCCCATGCTGAGGCTGATCCGTTTCAGGTAATCATGATGAATGGTAAAAGCGGTACGGTTTGAAATGCGGATGTTCCGGCTTTTGATGTATGTTTTCTTTTCTCTGTTGTCTTCGGGATCTACCCTGATATCGTCATTGCGAAAGCTGTAATCGACAGATACCGTATTCTTGATGTTTTTACCGAAGTGGTCTGTCCACATCAACCCCAGGTTCATGCGGCCGTAAGTTTGCAGGTTGGTTGTCGGATTCTGGTTGCTTTTGAGATAGTTTGCCGAGAGGTTTAATGCGCCCAGTTTTTTGCCGAGCGCCAGACCTTTCGAAAGTGAATACTGGGTAGAATATCCGCTGATGCCGATTCCCAATTGCAAAGCGTTTTTGCCTGCCTGCCGGTCGATGATCACGGCGCCGTTGGTGATATCGCCGTATTGCGCGGAGGCAATGCCGGATATGACTTCTATCCTTTCAATATTATTCACCGGAATATCCCGAAGGTCCAGCCCGGTAAACGGAACGTCAAAGCTGCCGATGCCGGCCTGGGAGATTGGGGTTCTGCCGTATTTTCCAATGCTTTTCGTTTGCATGTTGGCGTTGTTGGAGAGCAGAATGTCATCTACGATGAATGCTGTGCCGAGGGAGTTGTTCATTCCCGCGGCGGCGTCAGCGCTTGTACGCAGCGTAAGGGTTTGTACCTGGTGCAGATTGGGCGCCTTGATCTCTTTGCCGGGCAGGTTGTTCAGAATGTCGGCCATGCTGAATGCCTGCGACTGTTCGATGGCTTCACGGTCGAATACGATGGAGGAGTTGGATTGTAATGCTTTCTGTACACCGGTTACCTGCACGCCTTCGAGGGAAAGGCTGAGGTCTTGCATCCGGAATAGTTGCGGCCGGCTGTATTCTTTTCGTTCGATCACTTTTTCTATGGTGCGTTTGCCTACGTATGTCACGGTAATGCGTATCACCGGAAGATGTTCGGGTATCTCCAGCTGAAAAACACCTTCGCTGCCGGTTGTCAGCAGGCTCCCGGTTTCCCTGATCTTTACGGATGCAAATTCCAGTGGTTGCTCTTTTTCATCCACCACTTTTCCCGTCAGCAGGATTGGCTCCGCCGTTTTTTTAACGACGGGCGGATTGGCGTGATGTGTTCTTTCTTTATATACCAGCACCTGCGGGCCGTTTACCAGGAAGGTATAACCGGTGCCATTCAATAATCTGCCAAGGATCAGCTGAATGCTTTCCTGCCGGGCAACCATCGCTTTTATCCGTATCTGCCGGGCGTCGTTCGGATTGTAGGTCAGGCTCAGCCTGGTGATGCTGCTGATCTGGCGGAGCGCTTCTTCCAGCGTACCGGCCTTGATGTTGATGTCATACCGTCTGTCCTGCGACTGCCGGGCATGACTTTCCGCTCCGGCTGTCATTAAACAACCAAGGCACCAGCAAAATATGATGATCCCTTTATTCATTCCTATGAGTTTCATGTACAGGGCGTGCCCTTCAGGCGGATCGTATCTCCGCGGGTGGTATAAGAGATGCCGTATACTATTTTTAAAGTGCGTAATATGTCCGTTATTTTTTCATTGCGGCGGAAGGAGGTGGTGATCCTGCAATCCGCCATGGCGGTGTCGCTGAACAGTAATTGTATTTTAAAGGTATTCCGGAGCACCAGCTGTAATTCACGGAAGCTGACATCGTTCAGCACAATATTGCCGTTCATCCATCCTGCGGCTTCGCCCGAATAATGCGCGAGCCTGAGTGTACCGGAGCGTTTATCAACGATACCGCCTTCTCCTGCCTTCAGACGGCTTTTCCCGGGATGCCCCGGATGGCTTAGTAATACTTCCCCGGTTACGACACCCACGCTTTCTTCCTCCAATGCCGTGTAGCTTTTTACGTTAAATGCCGTTCCGATGTCCAGCACTCGCATGCCTGAAGGGGTTGTAACCAGGAAAGGTCTTTCCGCATCATGCATCACATCGAAATAAGCTTCCCCTTCCAGGAGTGCGACCTCGCGCTTTTGCCCGAATGGCTTCGGGTATTGCAGGCGGCTTTCCGCATTCAGCCATATGGAAGAACCGTCCGGCAGGCTGATCTGCTTCGTTTCTCCGGCGCTGGTCTGCACCATTATTAAGGTAACTGCGGGCCTGCGCAGCAGCAGAAAACAGTAGATGCCCGCCAGCAGTACAATAGCGGCGGCAACGGGTACCCGCCATTGTATGCGCCGGTCGTCAGGTATAGCATCGGCGGCCATAACGGCTTCGTCCGGCCCATGCAGCAATGCTTTCAGTTTGGATGCTTCTTCTTCTATTTCTTTGGCCTGACTGTACGCATGCAGGGCCATTACGAGTTCCCGGGCTTCCCGGTATACTGCATAATGTTGCGGATGCTGCTGCTCTTTTTGTGTCCAGTACGCAATGGCATCCGGATCTGTTCCAAGGCAGAAGGCTATAAAAGTTTCATCGCTTACCAGGTATTCGATGGTAACAGGTTGCTGCATGCAAGAGGGCTTTTATAGGAAGAGGGGGGCGCGGGTCAACTTTTACCCTTCAAAAGGGAAATTTTTTTAGCGAAGGGCCAATTGTGCCGTCAATACGGAAGGATAGGGAGTGTCAGTGTCCGCCAGCTGCGTTCTCAGCGTTTTGACGGCTTCATGCAGTTTATTATAGATCGTGCGCTCGCTCAGGCGGGTGCGCACGGCAATTTCCCGGTAGCTGAGACCTTCCAGGTATTTCAGGCGGATCAGTTGCTGTTTCCGCGGCGGGAGCGACGCAATAGCGGCGGATACGGTTTCCTGTAACCGGTAAGTATCATCCTGGTGCACAAGCACTTGCTCATGCGACGTTTCTGCGGGCTCGTTCCAGGTTTCGGGCCATCCGGATGAAGAGGGGATTCCTTGCCGGCTTTCGAGCATGCTGATGAGCCGTCTTTTGAAAGCGGTAAGAATGTATGCTTGCGGACTTTGTGCATCCGGCAGCGAAGCGCGTTTCTGCCACAGGTACAGGAATGTCTGGTTAATAGCGTCTTTTACAAGTTCGCGGTCCGGAGAGAATTTCAGACCATAGGCTAGGACTCCTGTGTAGAGTGTGTCATACAACCTGTAAAACAAGCTTTCATCTCCCTGTAACAAACCTGTCCACAATTGCCTGACATCAAGGTTGGTCATATTATTACACTTGATCTTTAATGAAAGGCAAAATTACAATCTGCTGTACCAGGAGATTTACGAAATGCGGAATTTTTTGCAGGGTGGGAAATTAGGAATGTTAAGACAGTAGCGGGTTTGGGCGTTTGGGAGGATTTCCCGATCGGAGTAATGGCATCAGACCCGCAGCAACTGCCTGAGATCGTCCAGCGTATTGATCTCCTCCACCGGCTTGTCTTTCCGCCAGCGGTGAATACGCGGAAAACGCAGGGCAATACCGGATTTATGGCGGTTAGACGCAGCGATGCCTTCAAAAGCGATCTCGAACACCAGCTCCGGCTTCACCGTCCGCACTGGGCCGAATTTCTCGATCGAATTGCGTTTTACCCAGTTGTCCACTTCCGCGATCTCTTTGTCCGTAAGCCCGGAATAGGCTTTGGCAAAGGGCACCAGCTGATCGCCGTTCCATACGGCGAAGGTATAATCGGTGTACAGGTTGGAGCGGCGCCCATGGCCTTTCTGGGCGTATATCATCACCGCATCCACCGTGAACGGATCGATCTTCCACTTCCACCAGTCGCCTCTCTTTCGGCCGACGAGATAGGCGGAGCTGCGTCTTTTCAGCATCAGGCCCTCGCTGCCGTTGTTGCGGGACTGCTCGCGGAGGGCGGCGAGCTGCGGCCAGTCGCTGTAAGCCACTACCGGCGATATTTTCAGTGCGGGCTGATGCACCGCGGCTACGAGCTTTTCCAGCAAGGCGCGGCGGTC
Source organism: Chitinophaga cymbidii (assembly GCF_007992715.1). Classification (GTDB taxonomy): domain Bacteria; phylum Bacteroidota; class Bacteroidia; order Chitinophagales; family Chitinophagaceae; genus Chitinophaga; species Chitinophaga cymbidii. The sequence goes on along the minus strand of NZ_BKAU01000001.1, from coordinate 495,233 downwards.
CTGCAATGGCAGCGCGCGGATATCTTCGCCTTCATATTCCAGCAGATCGTAGCTGAGAAAGGCAACGGGCGCTTCCTGCAATTGTTTCCTCGTCACGTTCTTTCTTCCGATGCGTGTTTGCAGGGCCTGGAACGGCAACGGGCGGTCGTTTTCCTGGTCGTAGGTGAGTATTTCCCCGTCGATGGCCACGCCGTCCGGGAGGAAAGACAGGAGGGCAGTGAGTTCCGGGAATTTCTCCGTGATCAGCTCTTCTCCGCGTGACCAGATGAAGAGCTGGCCGTTGCGGCGGATCAGTTGCCCGCGGATGCCGTCCCATTTCCATTCGGCCTGCCATTCGTCCGGCTCGCCCAGTTCCCCCCGCGGGCTTTCCAGTGCGTAGGCGAGGAAGAAAGGGTAAGGCCGGGAGTCGTCCGTATTGCGGGCTTCTTCGTTCAGCAGTTCGGACAGCGTGGTCTGTTGCGGGTCCCAGTTGCCGCTGATCATATGGGAGATGATGGCGGGGGCGATGTTGTACGTTCGTGCCAGCGCGTTCACGATCATGCTTTGCGATACGCCGATGCGGAAGCCGCCGGTGATGAGCTTGTTGAAAACAAAGCGCTCGGTATGCTGCAGCTGGTCCCAGGCGTTGCGGATGAAGGCGGATTTCTCGGCCTCGGAGGCTTTTTCCAGCTGCAGAAAGCGGTCCAGCCAGTAATGCAGGGGTTTGGGCGCGGTAGTGGTGTTAGGTGGCGGCAGCAGCAGCGCAATGGTTTCACCGAGATCGCCAACAGTGTGATAGCATTCGGAGAACAGCCATTCGGGTAGACCGCTTACTTCCATGCACCACTGTTTCATCAGCGTGGAGTTGACGATCCGCTTCGGTCTGCGGCCGGAGAAGAGGGCGAGCACCCAGGGTTTGTCCTTTTCATCGGCAGTGGCGAAGTAACGGCTGAGCGCGTCCAGCTTTTCGTTGGTCTTCGTGCTTTGCGCCAGCGTGAATACGAGTTGTGAGAAATGCTGCATATTACTCGGCTATAACGGGTGTGTCATCTTCTTCCGCACCAAATGCGGTCTTCACTTCTTCGGCTTCCAGTCCATTTTCCTGCAGGTACCGTGCCAGCACGCTGCTGAAACCGTGTGTGGCAAATACTTTCTCCGCGCCGGTGGCTTTGATGGTTTGCAAAAGCCCCGGCCAGTCCGCGTGATCGGATATGGCAAAGCCCGCATCCGCATTCTGCCTCCGCGCGTTGCCACGGACCTGCATCCACCCGCTGCAAATGCCCAGTGCATAAGGCAGGAAGCGGCGCATCCAGCTGGAGCCGGTGGCGGAAGGCGGCGCAATGATCAGGCTGTTCTTAAAATCTTCTTTGGGTGTTTGCGGCGTGATCAGCTCTACCGGCGGCAAGGGCCAGCCCTGGCTTCGCAGCATTTCATGCGCGTTGAAAATGGCGCCGTGCACGAGGAATTTCGGTACGGCATGCTGCAGGTTGTAGAGCAGGCGCTGCGCTTTGCCCAGGCTGTAAGCCACCAGCACGCTGTTCTTGCCGGCCTGCTGGTTTTCGTGTATCCACGACCGTATATCGCCGAGCATGGCGCTCTGCGGTTTCCAGTGGTAGATCGGCAGTCCGAAGGTGGATTCGGTGATGAACACATGGCATTTTACCGGTTCAAAAGCGCCGGAGATGCCGTCGTTCTCCGTTTTATAATCGCCGCTGGCTACCCAGGTCTGCCCGTTTACGGTGACCTTCACCTGCGCGGAGCCGATCATGTGGCCCGCGGGATGAAAAGATACGGTGGCGCCGTTGATATAGATCTGCTCTCCATAGGCCAGTCCCTGCACGCTGATATCCTGTCCCAGCCGCAGTTGCAGCACCGGCACACTGTCTTTCGTGCAAAGGTAGTGCTGGTTGCCGGGGCGGGCATGATCTGAATGTGCATGCGTGATCACTGCGCGGGGAACGGGTTTCCAGGGATCGATGTAAAAATCTCCGGCGGCGCAGTAAATGCCTTTGTCCGTAAAGGTGAGAACAGGTTCCATGGATACTGAAGTTAAGACAAAAGGGCGTACCCGGCACAGGTACGCCCTTTCGCAAGATCATTTCATCCGGCTACAGGTTTGTGTTCATCCTGTAGTCTGCGCTGTCGCCTTTCTGGATGATGTAAATATTTTTATTCTCAAAGTAGGCCGGCACTTCGTCTTTTTCTTCATCCAGGTAAACGGGCTGAAAGTTGAAGGAAGTGTACACGCGGTTACCGGGCTTGTTGAGGTCTTTATTGAAATATACGCCGTCCTGCGTCAGCAGCTTGATGAAGTACCAGGTCTGCTCAAAGCCTTTGAAAGCCATATCCGAGGGGCGTGATTTGTATACACGTTTGAAGTATTCGCTGATGTACCTGCTGAATACGTCTGTTTTGTCGTTGTAGTAAGGCGATGAATAATACAGGGTAAGACCTTCAAATTCGGGCTCCTTGAATTTCATCACGTCCCAGGTGGGCATGCCGAAAACATGCAGCGGATAGGTGGTCTTGTGCATGGCGAGCTTGCGCAGGATGCTCTTGGCGCCTGCTTCGTCCAGCGCGGTGATGATGCAGATGTTCGGGCGGTCCGCCAGCAGGTATTGCGTGAGCTGGGCGTCTGTAGTGGCGTCGCTCCATACCACTTCACGGATGCGGCTCTTTTTATCGTACTGCATCCGCTCGTAGGCGGCCTTGATATTGCCGGCGATGCTGGCTTCAAATGAAGAGCCTCTGCGGATAACGAGTATGTTCTTGTTGGCAAATCCTTTCTGCACATAATCCTGGATGGCTTCCACGTGCGAGCGGAGGGTGCTGTTGCTGATCAGCAGGAAAGGGTTTTCGGAGATGCCGCCGTCGTTCGGAAAAGTAGCGGATACCAGGTTGATCTGCTTTTCTCTTGCAAAGTCGCTGAGCGGCTTCAGCTCGGGCGTGCTTACGGCGCCGATGATGAGGTCCGTTGCATCGAGCTGGCGGTTGCGGATCACGGTAGGCACGTCATTCCCCCGCGCTTTATTATCGAATACCTGCACATTCAGCTGAACGCCCTGCTTTTCGAGAGAATCCAGGGCGAGCTGTACGCCTTCGTAAAATTCCAGGCCGGGCAATACGTAGCGCGGCATGGTGCGGCCGGGAATGTCCAGCGAGGTGGCAAATACGGAATCAAGGTACAGTGGCGCAAATACGGCAACGTTATAGGTGCTGCGTTTTACTTCTTTCGCGAAAGCGGGTACGTTGAACGGCACTTTGGCTTCAGGTTTCTTCGGTTCTTCCGGTTTCTTTTCTTCGGGTTTCGGTTTGCTCAGTTCCGGCGGAGGGCCGTCTGTTTTTGCCGGTGCCGGACGGAAAATTCCGCAGGCCTGCAGAAGCAGTATGCCGGTGAGGGCAAGTGTTAACCGGACAAATGTTTTTGATCGGATCATATGGTGCCTGTAATTGCAAAAATCATTCCATGTAAACGAATAACGAATTACGAATGCCTTCACATTCATTCGTAATTCGTTATTGATAATTTGTAATTAATTTATTCCCACTCAATTGTAGCAGGCGGTTTCGAGCTGATGTCGTACACCACGCGGTTGATGCCTTTTACTTTATTGATGATGTCGTTGGAAATCTTTGCAAGGAATTCGTAGGGAAGATGCGCCCAGTCTGCCGTCATGCCGTCTGTGGAAGTAACGGCGCGGAGGGCTACGCAGAACTCGTACGTCCTTTCATCGCCCATGACGCCTACGCTTTGTACCGGTAGCAGGATGGTGCCCGCCTGCCATACCTGGTTGTAGAGGCCGGCTTCTTTCAGTCCTTCTATATAGATGGCGTCAGCTTCCTGGAGCATTTCCACTTTTTCCGCGGTGATGTCGCCAAGGATGCGGATCGCCAGGCCGGGACCGGGGAAGGGATGGCGGGCGAGGAAAATGTCGCTGATGCCGATCTCTTTGCCCACGCGGCGCACCTCGTCTTTAAAGAGGAAGCGCAAAGGCTCTACCAGGCTCATGTTCATTTTCTCCGGCAGGCCGCCTACGTTGTGGTGGGATTTGATGGTGGCGGAGGGGCCATTGACCGAAACGGATTCGATCACGTCCGGGTAAATGGTGCCCTGGCCGAGGAAAGCAATATCTTTCAGCTGCACGGCTTCCTGCTGGAATACTTCAATGAAGAGGCGGCCGATGATCTTGCGTTTTTCTTCGGGATCTTTCACACCGTTCAGCTGGCCGTAGAAAAGGTCTTTTGCATTGACGCCTTTCACGTTCAGGCCCATATGTTTGTAAGAGTCCAGCACGGTTTCAAACTCGTCTTTCCGCAACAGCCCGTTATCCACGAACACGCAGTAAAGATTCGGACCGATCGCCTTGTGGATCAGCTCTGCGGCCACGGTGGAATCCACGCCGCCGCTAAGGGCCATCACCACTTTTTTATCGCCTACCTGCTGTTTGATGCGGGCCACGGTTTCCTGCACAAAGGCCGCGGGCGTCCAGTCCTGCTGCATGCCGCAGATATGCACGAGGAAGTTCCGCAGGATCTGCTTGCCTTCCAGGGAGTGCGTCACTTCAGGATGGAACTGAAGGGCGAACAGGGGATTTTTGGCGAGCGTATGGCTTTTGAAGGCCGCTACGGGAATATTTTCGGTGGTGGCGATGGGGATGAAAGATTCGGGCAGCCGCACGATCGTGTCCGCATGGCTCATCCACACCTGGCTCTTGGGAGAAATATCGTAAAGTAAAGGTTCTTCTTTGTCCTGGTGCTCCATGAAAGCCCGGCCGTATTCGCGGTGGCTGCTTTTGGCCACTTCGCCGCCAAATACCTTTGCCATCAGCTGTGCGCCGTAGCAAACGCCGAGCACGGGTACTTTTTCCGCCATCGCGGCGATATCTACGACCGGCGCCTGCGGATCGTTCACGGAGAAGGGGGAGCCGGAGAGGATGATTCCTTTGATGCTGTCTTCCCAGACTACAGGTTTCAGGCAAGGTTGTATTTCACAATAAACATTCAGTTCCCGGATGCAGCGTGCAATTAATTGCGTGTACTGGGAACCGAAATCGAGGATCAATATCTTTTCTGTCATGGTGGTGCAAAGATAGGGTTTTGGGTGTATATCCAAAATCCGCCGCAGGTCGGGAATTCTTTGTATTTTTCAACTGTAAAACCCAACTATATGAAGGCGCAATTGAAGTATTTTCTGTTATCCCTGCTGGTAACCCCGGCTTTTACCGCTTGCGACACTGTTAGTGGCAGCGGGAACGTAATTCAGGAGGAAAGGCCCGTGGGCGCTTTCTCCCAGGTGTCTGTTGAAGGCTCCATGAATGTTATTATTACCAAAGCGGCGGCGTCAGCAGCGAAGATCGAGGCGGAAGACAACCTGCTGCCTTATATTGAGCTGGAACTGCAGGGGGATGAGCTGGTGGTGCGGTTCAAAAGGAATACCAATATCCGCAGTCATCAACCGGTGAAGGTGTTTCTTTCCACTAACGACCTGGAGGAGATCGATTTGTCCGGTTCCGGGAACGTTGAGCTGCAGGGGGTTTTTACCTCCCCCAACGCGATGCATGTTGATCTGTCCGGCAGCGGCAATATCACCGGAGCGGTGAACGCGCCGGAAGTGGAGATCGATCTGTCCGGCTCCGGGAATGTTACTTTAAAGGGAGAGACCCGCGATGTGGACATTGACCTGGCCGGCAGCGGGAATTGCCGGGCGGAGGAGCTGCTGGCGGAAAATGCAAGCGTAAACATCGCCGGCAGCGGTGATGTAAGGATCTATGCCAGCCGGAACATCAAAGCCAATATTATTGGCTCCGGTGGTGTGGCTTATAAGGGAGAACCGGCGATCCAGCTGAATAAGGTCGGTTCCGGCAGCGTGCGCAAGCTCTAGCTACAAATTGAAAAACTTTTGTATGTTTACGGTTTTTTTGGAGTTTCTATAACTGTTATGAGCCAACAAAAGAAGATCTTGGTGGTGTATTTCACCCAAACCGGGCAGTTGCGGAGGATCATTGACCATGTGCTGGCGCCCGTTCAGGGCAATGCTGTCATCACATACGAGGAGATCGTTCCTGTACAGCCTTTCCCTTTTCCGTGGTCCAAACAGGAGTTTTTTGATGCCATGCCGGAGACGGTCTTGGGCAAACCCCGCGGCATCCAGCCCCTGAAAGTAAACCCCGAAGAGCATTTCGACCTGGTGATCATGGCCTACCAGCCCTGGTTCCTTTCCCCTTCCCAACCGGTAGCCGCTTTCCTGCAAAGCCCCGAGGCCGCGCGCCTGCTGAAAGGCAAGCCGGTCATCACCTTGCTGGGATGCCGGAACATGTGGCTGAACGCCCAGGAAAAAACCAAAAAATACCTCGCCGGCATCGGCGCTCACCTCGTGGGCAATATTGTGCTGGTGGACAAAAGCCCCAACCTGGTGTCGCTCATCACTATTCTGCGGTGGACCGGCAAAGGAAAGAAAGACGCCTTTTTCATATTTCCGCCCGCCGGCGTGCAGGAAAAGGAGATCCTGGAAAGCGGCCGTTTTGCCGCGCCGATCCTGCAGGCGCTGGAACAGCAGCAATTTGACCGGCTGCATGAACAATTACTGGCGCTCGATTCCGTTGAATTAAAGCCGGGCCTCATTGTACTGGAGAACCGCGGCCGCGGGCCGTTCCGTTTCTGGGCCAGGTTCATCAGCGCCAAAGGCGGCCCCGGAGACGAACGCCGGAAGGGACGGGTGACGATGTACCGCATCGTGCTGCTGGCGGCGATACCGCTGCTGACACCGTTTACCACCATCGCCTCCTGGCTGCAGCTGCTGTTCTCCCGGAAACAGCTGGAACAGGACGTGACGTATTATAAAGGAGTTCAGCTACGGGAATCAATTCATTCGTAATTAACAATTCATAATTATCTTTAGGCCGCATCTGATGAAACGTAGTTCCATCAGACTTTGAAAGAGAAATAATATCTGATGAAACGATAGTTCCATCAGACCATTGAAAGAGAAACAATCACTGATGAAAGAAGTATATATTACGAGGCTCTCCAAATTTTTGCCGAACGAGCCGGTTGAGAATGATGATATGGAAAGCATCCTCGGGATGGTGGACGGGAAACCTTCGAGGGCAAGAACAATGATCCTTGGGAATAATAAGATCAAGACGCGCTACTATGCTTTAGATAAGGAAGGAAAAAGCACGCACACCAATGCCGAAATGACCGCGGAGGCCGTGCGTAACCTGTTCGATGATAAATTTCCGATCAACCGTTTACAACTGCTCGCCTGCGGCACCACTTCGCCTGACCAGCTGCTGCCCAACCATGCGGCCATGGTGCACGGCATCCTGAAATGCCAGCCCGTTGAGCTGATCGCCGCCACAGGCGCGTGCGCAGCCGGTATGCAGGCATTCAAATATGCTTTCATGTCCGTTAAATGCGGTAATACCGCCAACGCGGTCAGCACCGGATCGGAGAAATTTTCCGCCTGGATGCTCGCGCAGAAGTTCGAACCGGAAACAGAAAACCTCAAAAATCTCGCGGAAAATCCCATCATCGCTTTTGAAAAAGACTTTTTAAGATGGATGCTGTCAGACGGCGCCAGCGCGGCCCTGTTCGAAGACAAGCCGAATGAAGAAGGTTTGTCGCTGCGGGTGGACTGGGTAGAGATCGCATCTTACGCCAATAACCTCGATACCTGCATGTATGCCGGCGCCGTTAAGAACGGCGATGGCTCTACAAAAGGATGGACCGATATGACGCCGGAAGAATGGGCCGCCAACAGCGTGTTCTCCTTCAAGCAGGACACCCGCCTGCTCGGCAAGAACATCGTTCCCTCCGGCGCGCAGATGTGGAAAGACCTGGTGGATAAATACAACATCGATATCAGCAAGCTCACCTGGTTCCTGCCGCATCTTTCTTCCGAATATTTCCGTTTCCGGATCGACGAAGAGATCGCAAGGCTCGGCGTGCACATCCCGCAGGAAAAATGGTTCACCAACCTTACCCGTGTGGGAAATGTGGGTACCGCCTCTCCGTACTTCATGCTCGAAGAGTTGTTGAACGAAGGCAAGCTGAAAAAAGGGGACACGATCGTGATGATGGTGCCGGAAAGCGCGCGCTTCTCATATGCTTACGCGCATATCACGGTTGTCTGAAACGGCCGTCATAATATTATCGAATGCAGCAGAAACGAGGTGGTCAACCCGGTTTTTTGCTGCATTTGATTGTTTTTCAAAACAGCCATCAGCGGATGAATGTAAAGTAAAACACGCCCAGATGAAAAAAGACGAAGTACCACAGGATGGTGACAACATGCACCACGGCACTTTCAAACAGCTCTTTTACGCAGTGGACCAGTCCGGCGAATACACCCCCGTTACCAGCGTCGGTTGGGAACCGGAGAATGTGGCGCTGGGCCAGGCATGGGAAGAAGTGGAGCTGCGCGTGCAGGAAACGCGGGACAAAGTGCTCGCCGGCGAGCTTAGCCCCATTGCCTATTACATGGAAAGAACGTTGCTGGACCTGCCTTTGCTGGCAAGAAAGGTGGGGAAATTCCAGTGGCAGGTGAAACGCCACATGCAACCGGACGTTTTCCGGAAAATGAAACGCAATTTGATAGAACGTTACGCCGGCATCTTTGCCATCAGCGCGGACGTACTGCAAAAGGGCGAGCTGTTACCATTTCAGCGACCCCTGTAAATATTCAAGATGACAGCATTCAATCATGTACAGACCGCACACTGCGAAACCGGTGTGATCTCGAATATGTTCCGCCACTACGGCCTCACCATCAGTGAGCCGATGGCCTTCGGCATCGGCGCCGGCATTTTCTTCGGGCATCTGCCTTTTGTAAAAGTCAACGGCGTGCCGGGCACTACTTACCGCATCTGGCCGGGCGCCATCTTTTCCCGCGTTTGCAAGCGCCTGGGCGTGAAGATGGAATCCCGCAAGTTCAGCAGTCCGGATAAAGCCATGCAGGCGCTGGATGAAATGATCGCCAAAGGTATTCCCGTCGGCATGCAATCCAGCGTTTACTACCTGCCTTACTTCCCGCCGTCCTACCGCTTCCATTTCAATGCGCATAACCTCGTGGTGTATGGAAAGAACGGCGGCGACTATCTTGTCAGCGATCCCATCATGGAAACGGTGACGACAATAGACCGGGAGAACCTCATCCAGGCCAGGTTCGCAAAGGGATTCCCCGAGCCGAAAGGGAAAATGTACTATCCGCTGGAAGTACCGGGAAAAGTAGATCTGAAAGAACCGATCAAGGCAGGTATCAAACAGGCCTGTTATTATATGCTGAAGATCCCCGTGCCGATGTTCGGCGTGAAGGGCATCCGTTTCCTTGCCAAAAGGGTGCAGAAGTACCCGGAGAAGGAAGGCGACCGCCGCGCGGGGCTTTATCTCGGCAACATCATCCGCATGCAGGAAGAGATCGGCACCGGCGGCGCGGGTTTCCGCTTCATGTACGCCGCCTTCCTGATGGAAGCCGGTGCGCTGTTGCAAAATGAAGCGCTGAAAAGCATCGGTAAAGACCTGACGGCGGTGGGCGACCTCTGGCGCAATTTCGCGTTTGAAGCAGGCCGCGTCTGCAAGGCGCGCGCAGCGAATAACATATCCTACAAAGAACTTGGTAATATGCTGCTGCATATTGCCGATGAGGAAGAAAAGATATTCCGTCGTTTATCCAATGTGAAGCTGGCATGAACAGCATAGAAGTGAAGGAGCTGCACAAAACCTACGCGGGCGCGTTACAGCCGAGCCTGCGGGGATTGTCGTTCACCTTTCCCGAAGGGAAGGTAGTGGGATTGCTGGGCCCGAACGGTGCGGGGAAGACCACGACCATTTCCATTTTATGCGGACTGGTGAAAGCGGACAGCGGGATGGTGCGGATATTGGGTGAACCGCAGGAAGCAGGGCGCCGCGAGGCCATCAAACGCATCATCGGCGTGGTGCCGCAGCAGATCGCGCTGTTCCCGCAGCTCACGGCGTTGGAGAACCTCACTTATTTCGGTAACCTCTACGGCTTCAAAGGCAAGCCGCTGAAAGAAAAGATATTGTCATTACTCGGGATGTTCGGGCTGGAAAAGGCCGCCGGAAAAGAAGTCGGCAAGTTTTCCGGGGGGATGAAACGCCGCACCAATATCATTGCGGCGATCCTGCATGAACCGCGGCTGCTGGTGCTTGATGAGCCAACAGCGGGAGTGGACGTGCAGTCCCGCAGCATGATCCTGCAGTTCCTGCGCCGGTATAACGAGCAGGGCAACAGCGTGCTGTACACCTCGCACCTGCTGGAAGAAGCGCAGCAGATCTGCGAAGACGTGGTCATCATCGACGATGGCCAGCTGGTAGTGCAGGGCAACCCGCAGGCGCTGATCCATCAACATCAACATTGCCGCAACCTGGAAGACGTGTTCCTGCATTATACGGGGCATGCTGTAAGGGATTAAATATTATGCTAAGGACGATCGCAACAATCCGGAAAGAATGGCTGCTGCTCTTGCGTGACAAGGCGGGGCTGGCGCTGCTGTTCCTGATGCCGGTGGTCCTCATCACCGTAATGGCCGTCATCCAGGACGCGCCTTTCAAAGATTACCAGGAGGTAAAGTTCGATATACTGACGGTGGATAACGATCATGGCCGCCTCGGCCGTTACATCCGCGAAGGGCTCGGCCAGAGCGGGCAATTCAACGTGATCGATTCGCTGGATGAAAAGCCATTGAGCGAAGCGCGGGCTGCACAGCTGATCCGCGAAGGCGAATACAAGATCAGCATCACCATTCCCAAAGGCTCCACCGGGGAGATCGTGAGCAATGCGAACAAGATCGTGAACGATATTTCCAAACGCATGGGCCTGCCCGCGCAGCTGCCGGTGAAAACCCTCGCCAGCGATTCCCTGGCCGTGCAGCTCTATTTCGATCCCGCCGCAAAGAAAGCCTTCAAAAGCGCCATCTACCAGGCATTGGATAATTTTCTCACGCAGGTGCAAACGGACCTGCTGCTGGAACGCATCCAGCTGCAGCTGCGGCGCCGCGACAGCACGGCAACGGATACTTTCCCCGCCATCCGGCTAAAAGCGGTGGCGCTGAAAGAAACCGCGCTGGGCCATGGCCGGCAGATCGATGTGATCAGTAATTCCGTGCAGCACAATGTGCCCGCCTGGAGCATCTTCGCCATGTTCTTCATCGTGATACCCATTGCCGGCAATATGATCCGCGAGCGGGAAGACGGCAGCCTGGTGCGGATGAAGCTCATCCCTGGCAGTTACCTGTCCATTCTCGCCGGAAAGCTCCTGTTCTTCGTCGGCATTTGCGTGGTACAGTTCTACCTGATGATGCTGGTAGGCATTTACGTTATGCCACTGCTCGACCTGCCGCAACTGCAGCTGGGAGTGGACCATGCGGCCGGCCTGCTGACAGCGGCCAGCATCGGCATAACCGCTACCGCATACGGCATCTTCATCGGCACAATTTTTAAAACGCCCAACCAGGCATTGAACTTCGGCGCCATCTCCATTGTGATCCTCAGCGCCATCGGCGGCATCTGGATACCGCTGGAAGTGATGCCTGAAAAGATACAGGCGGTCGGGCGGCTGTCCCCTTTAAGCTGGGGGCTGAACGCCATTAATGATATTTATCTCCGCAACGGCAACATCCGTTACATCCTGCCGGACATTACAAGGCTGCTCGCCTGCGGCCTCCTGTTGCTGTGCACGGCGGGATGGATAGAACAACGCAGGGCCGGATGAGGAATAAACATTTTCATAACAACCTTAAAACAGTTAATTTTAATCCCTGGAATGCGCCATGGGCCAACAAACCCGGAAGCGTTTAACCTACAACAATTATGGAAGCGTTAAAACTGAAATTGAAACAGCAGATCATCGAGGCACTGAACCTGCAGGACACAAAGCCCGAGGATATTGATGACAACGCGCCCCTGTTCGGGGAAGGGCTTGGGCTGGACAGCATTGATTCGCTGGAGCTGATGGTGCTGCTGGAAAGGAATTACCACATCAAGGTAGAAGACCCCCGCGAAGGCCGTAAGATATTGCAGTCCGTTCAGACAATGGCTGAATTCATTCAAAGCAAGCAACCCGCTTAAATTTTTGCTGATGGCGGAACGTGTGTTTATAACAGGGATAGGTATGATCTCCGCGATCGGCAGCAATGTGATGGAGAACCTCCGCAGCCTGCGCCTGCAGCAAACCGGCCTCGGCTACACGAAGTTTATCGATACCATTCACAGGAACACATTACCGGTGGCGGAAGTGCCGCAAAGCACCCCGGAGCTGGCCGCCATGGCCGGTATGGAGGGAACGGCAGGATATACCCGTACCGCTTTGCTCGGACTGGTGGCCATGCAGGAATCCCTGCAATCCGCCGGTATCGCAGACGCTACGGCTTTGCCGGCTGCGTTCATCAACGCCTCCACCGTAGGCGGGATGTGCGATACGGAACAAGTGTACTTCGATATTCTCGACCCCTCCAAAGAAGGTACTTTCCTGCAATTTATAGACACGCTGGATTGTGCGGACTGCACACAGCGTATAGCCGACGCCGTTGGTATCAACGAGTATGTCGCCACCATCAGCACCGCCTGTTCTTCTTCCGCCAATGCATTGATGTACGGCGCAAGGATGATCCGGCAGGGACTGGTGCAAAGAGCGGTATGCGGTGGCACGGAAGCGCTGACGCGCTTTACGATGAACGGTTTCAACTCGCTCAAGAATATCGATAAACAATTCTGCCGCCCCTTTGATCAGCACCGCAACGGCCTGAACCTCGGTGAAGGCGCGGCGTACCTGGTGCTGGAAAGCGAATCCCTCGTGCGGGAGCGCGGCGCGCGCGTGCTGGCGGAACTGAGCGGCTGGTGCAATACGAATGAAGCGTTCCATCCCACGGCGCCCTCACCGGAAGGCGACGGCGCTTACGGCGCCATGAAAAACGCGCTGGCCATGAGCGGCAGGAGCGCGGAAGATGTGCAGTACGTAAATGTGCATGGCACCGCCACGCTCAACAACGATGCTTCGGAAGGAAAAGCGCTGGAACGGCTCTTTGGCGGCAACGTGCCGAAATTCAGTTCCACAAAGCCTTTCACAGGACATACACTGGCCGCGGCCGGCGCGATAGAAGCGATCTACGCTGTGCTGTCCATCGACCAGCAGATGATATTTCCCAATCTCAATTTCTCTGAAAAAATGGAAGAGCTGAACATTGTTCCCGAAACGCAACTGCTGGAAGAGTATCCCGTGCGGAACGTGATCTCCAACTCTTTCGGCTTCGGCGGGAACAATGCTTCACTGGTGATCAGCAAATATGAAGGGTAGATTTTACATACAGGGTACCGCCGCTATCTCCCCGCAGGAGAGCTTTTCCGGCGAATTCACGCCGCAGCTGCTCACGCTGGCGGACAAGAACCTGCTGCGTGTAAAGGAGCCGGATTACCGCGCATTCATTGCGCCCAACAGCCTGCGCCGCATGAGCCGTGTGCTTAAAATGGGACTGACAACGGCGATCAGATGCCTGCAAAACAGCGGCGTGGCGGTACCGGACGCCATCATCACCGGCACGGGAAAAGGCAGTTTGCACGACACCGAACGTTTCCTCCACGACATCCGCCGGTATAGCGAAACAGCGCTCAATCCCACGCCCTTTATACAGTCCACCTACAACTCCGTGAACGGTTTGGTGGCGCTGCAGGTGCAGTGCACAGAATACAACAATACCTTTGTGCACCGCGGGTTTTCCTTCGAACATGCTTTGCTGGACGCCATGATGCTGCTCAGCGAGGGGCGCGCCGGCAATGTGCTGGCAGGCGCTTTCGACGAAATGAGCGATGAATATTTTTACATCAGGAGCCGCATCGGTTCCTGGAAGGAGCAGCTGACGCAGCCGGAAGAGATGTTCACGGCGGGCACTCCGGGCGCTTTGTCCGGCGAGGGCTCCGCGTTTTTTGTGCTTTCTTCCACGCCGTCCGATGTGCATATCGCCGGTTTGAAAATGCTGTACAAGCCTTCACAGGAACGTGTACACGAAACGCTTGAAGCCTTCCTGCGGCAACATGGATTGCAGCCTTCAGACATCGGCTTGCTGATCAGCGGCCGCAGCGGGGATACGAACTTCGATCATTACTATCATGCCCTCACCGCTCAATATTTCCCGCAAACACCGGAAGTTCCTTTCAAGCAGTTGTGTGGGGAGTATGATACGGCGGCATCCTTTGCGCTGTGGCTTGCTGTGGAGCGCATGCGGAAGGAGGAGCTGCGGCATGTGCTGATCTATAACCAGTTTTTTGGGGAGCAGCATACGTTTATTTTGTTGGGGAGGTGACCCCTTTTTTGCTGTTCCTGAATCTCCATCAGTATCTATATAAAAGACGGAATCACATTTTTTGTCGATTTAAAAAGACAAAATAATATGCCCTTTGTCGATTTGAAAAGACATTTTTGGAAGAATGTCACCTCACCACCCTGAACACCGGATACCGCATATACCCCGGCTCATTCCACGGAGAGCTCCGGTATACAAAATTCAACTGCGCCTGCGCGCTCGCTGCAAATGCGCTGTCTTCCGCGCGCCGGCGTTCCAGTTCCTTTTTTACCTCCGGATGATTGCGCAGGAACTCGGCTGCCGTGTCTTCAAACACATACGTTGAATACCCCTCTTTCTGTCCGAGTATGGCATCGAAGAAATTCCAGGCGAAGAAAGAATCCCCCGCGGTGGGCTCCAGCGTTTCCATGAGAAAACGGTTGGCCACCTGGTTCATGGGGATGTAATAATCGCCTTTGAGGAATTTGATCTTTTGCCTGCTGGTGGAGACTTTCACGCCGGAGTGGATGTAGTGCTTCTCATACGGCAGCTGCGGCGTTTTGTAATCCTCTATTTTGTATGTTTCCACTTCTATCGTCGTGTCGCGCGGCAGGCGGCGCATCTGCACATTGTTGTTCTGCAGCAGCTCCGTGACCGCCCACCATCCCTGCGGCACGATGTAAGCCTCCGGTTTGCGGACGATATTGCTTTCTTTATAGTAGTTGTAGATTTTCACCTGCCGCTCGTAGGGCTTGTTGCGGTCGTAATACAGCCGTGGCAGGCCGGAAATTTCACTGGGCTTGCGGCCGGCGGTGTAGCCTTTGAAGGTGAAAAACTGGTGGCGGGATTTATCGGGTTCCCAGGCGAGGGGGAACTGTTGTTGTGTTTTAACGGCATTTTTGGTTTGCTCGCGGAGCTGCCGGATGCGGTCGCTGTGCTCG
This sequence comes from Chitinophaga cymbidii, assembly GCF_007992715.1. Taxonomy (GTDB): domain Bacteria; phylum Bacteroidota; class Bacteroidia; order Chitinophagales; family Chitinophagaceae; genus Chitinophaga; species Chitinophaga cymbidii. The sequence goes on along the minus strand of NZ_BKAU01000001.1, from coordinate 480,019 downwards.
CTGGTGAAGCTGATGAAGCATTCCATGAGGGCGTAGGTGGCCTCTACACGCTGTTTGTAGGGCTTCAGCATATGAGTTTCCGGCACGAAGCCGAAGGTGTGGAAAAGCGTGGTGTAGCCGCTGGAATAGCGGGGGCCGTCCGCATAAGCCACCCAGCCGCTGTCCGGTGTGCTGCCGAAGTGGTTTACGTAGGGGATCAGGTCGTATCCCTTGTCCTTCATTTTTTTGTAGAGCGCCGGCTCGAAGGTGTCGTGCAGGAAGGCGCCCATTACACCGCCCAGCTTGTTGTGCTGGGTTGATAATAAGGTCATAATGTGCTGATAGTCAGCGCCGTTGCTCACGTGGTTGTCGATGAACACGTCCGGGTCGGTCATCTGGTAGATCTGCTGGAAGGCCCTGGCATTGCGGGAGTCGGCTTTGATGAAATCCCGGTTCAGGTCCAGGTTCTGGCCGTTGCCGCGGGAGCCGAACTCTTCGGGCCCGTTCTGGTCCACCCGGTAGAAGGCGTTCCTGTTGAGCGCGCCGCCGATGTTGTACACGGGAATGACGGCCAGTACGATGTTGGCAGGCAGTTTCTTTTTTCCTTGCAGGATGTCGCGCAGCAGCAGCATGCTGGCATCGATGCCGTCGGGTTCGCCGGGGTGGATGCCGTTGTTAATGAGGATGATACGCTTGTTCTTCCGGTGGAGGCTTTTGAAGTTGAAATCCTTGTCCATGGAAAGTACCGCCAGGTGGAGCGGGTATCCGGCGTCCGTTTGTCCCACTTCGAGCAGTTGAAGCTGCGGATAGCGGGCGGCCAGCTGCTTATAATAGGTGATGCATTCGGGGTAGGTGACGGTTTCCCGGGCGTTGGTGCGCTCGTATTTGGTGGTGAGGTCCTGCGCCTGGGCGGACAGGGCAAAGCAGGAGAGGAGCAGGAGGCTGCGGAATGTTCTCATAGTCAAGTTTGGAAGTTGTAATGCCTGAAAGGTTAAAAATACATATTATTTTATCCCTGTTCTCCTTCTGCTTTCCTTGTGTTCTCCTTGTCTTCTCCTTGTATTATCCTATACCCAACGGGTTTTGGGTAATATAGCATCACCAGCCGTCCGTTTCCCACAAATAAAAAAAGCCCTTCCCTTGCCAGGGAAGAGCCGGACTATCTTGAAGCAGCAGCGGTAATTAAGCCACAGCCAGGGCGTTCACCTTCTTAGCAAGCTTGCTTTTCAGGTTCGCAGCCTTGTTTTTGTGGATCACATTACGCTTAGCCAGTTTGTCGATCATGGAGATTACTTCCGGTAAGTCCTTGTCAGCAGCTGATTTATCGGTCAGCTTCTTCAGGTCCCGTATGGCATTACGGGTAGTTTTACCGTAGTAACGGTTACGCTCATTACGCTTTCTGCTCTGACGTACGTCTTTTTTCGTTGCTTTATGGTTTGCCATTTTCTAAATTTCAAGTTTCGGAGGGCAAAGGTAAGCTTTATCTTTTTATAAACAAAAATAAAAGCAGGTATTTCTGTTTTCGGCAGGAGAACAGGAAGACCAGGATACAGCGTTAAAGATATGAAAATATAATTATATTAACCAGGCGATACGGCGTTTTTTAATCAGAAAACACCCGTGTTAAATGCCTGAAAATCCCAAATCTTTAGCGATATTTGCAATCCCGTATCTCATTTTACAGGTCTAATGTAAGAGCGGGCATCAAAAGAGGATGAAATTGAACCGAAGACCAAGCTTAAATTTCGTTGTAAATGAAGGACTTTTCGTTTGTCACTAACTCGCACCCGGCGTATATTGAATCATTGTACCAGGAGTACCGCAAAGATCCGGCGACGGTAGACCCGGAGTGGACCAAGTTTTTTGAAGGATTCGACTTTGCGGTGAGCAACGCTAACGGGAAAGTGGATGCCAAAGGCACAGCAGGCCCGGTGAGCAGTGAACAATTCGCAAAAGAACTGGGCGTGTACCGCCTCATCCAGGCGTACCGCAAGAAAGGCCACCTCATCGCCAAAACCAACCCCATCCGCGAAAGAAAGGACCGCAGCGCGAATCTCGACCTGAAACATTTCGGCCTTGCCGATGCCGACCTGAAAACGGAATTCTTCGCCGGCCAGATCATCGGCCTCGGCAGAACCAGTCTTGAAAAAATATTACAGCACGTAAAGACCGTATACGCCTCCACTGTAGGCGTTGAATTTACTTATATCAACGATCTCGACAAGATCGAGTGGCTGCAGAAAGAGCTGGAAACCACTTTCAAAAAGCCCCTCGCGGTGGAACAGAAAAAGCGCATCCTCTCCAAGCTGAACCAGGGTGTGATGTTCGAGAAGTTCCTGCATACCAAATACATCGGCCAGAAACGTTTCTCGCTGGAAGGCGGCGAAACCACCATCCCCGCGCTCGACGCCATGATCAACACTGCCGCGGAATACGGCGTGCAGGAAGCGGTCATCGGCATGGCGCACCGCGGCCGTCTCAATGTGCTGGCCAACATCCTCGGTAAAACATACGAACAGATATTCTCCGAATTTGAAGGCACCGCCACCCCTGATACCACCATGGGCAGCGGTGACGTGAAATATCACCTCGGCTTCCGCGCCAGCATTCAAACCGCCAGCGGCAAGGAAGTAAATCTGCAGCTCACGCCCAACCCTTCTCACCTGGAAGTGGTAGACCCGGTGGTAGTAGGCTTTGCGCGCAGCAAGGCGGACGTGATCTATAACAGCGACTACGACAAAATACTGCCGATCCTCATTCACGGCGACGCGGCCATTGCAGGGCAGGGCGTGGTGTATGAAGTGGCGCAGATGAGCAAGCTGAGGGGGTATTATACAGGGGGCACCATGCACTTCGTCATCAACAACCAGATCGGCTTCACTACTGATTTTGAAGATGCGCGCTCATCCGACTACTGTACCAGCGTTGCTTCCATCGTGCAGGCGCCGGTGTTCCATGTGAACGGTGATGATGTGGAAGCCGTGGTAAAGATCGCGGAGATCGCCACCCGTTACCGCCAGGAATTCAACTCCGATATTTACATCGATATGGTTTGTTACCGCAAGCACGGGCATAACGAAGGAGATGATCCCAAGTTCACCCAGCCCAAGCTCTATGCGGCGATCGACAAACATCCCAACCCCCGCGAAGTATATTCGCAGCAGCTGATCGCCAACGGCGATGTAGATGCGGCCATCGCGCAGGAAATGGAAAAAGCCTTCTGGGCGGACCTCCAGGAACGCCTCGATGAAGTAAAACAACACCCGCTTCCCTACAAATACCAGCAACCCGAACGCTGGTGGCAGGAACTCCGCAAGGCCACCCCGGAAGATTTCCTCAAATCGCCGGATACCGCCATCACGCCGGAACAGCTGCAGCAGATATTCAAAGCCATGATGGAGATCCCCGCGGGCTTTAAACCGCTGCGTAAAGTGGAAAAGCTGCTGCAGGACAAACAGAAGCTGTTCGATGAACAGGGGCAGCTGGACTGGGCTTCGGGCGAATTGTTGGCCTATGGCAGCCTGCTGCTGGAAGGCCGGGACGTGCGCCTGAGCGGGCAGGACGTGAAGCGGGGAACATTCTCCCACCGCCACGCCGTGCTGCGCAGCGAAGAAACGGACGAAGAGCACAACCGCCTCAGCAAGATCAGCGAGAACCAGGGCAAATTCCGCATCTATAACTCCCTGCTCAGCGAATTCGCTGTGCTGGGCTTCGAATACGGCTATTCCATCGCCAACCCTTACGCGCTCACCATCTGGGAAGCGCAGTTCGGCGATTTCATGAATGGCGGGCAAACGCTTATCGATCAGTTCATTACTTCCGCGGAAACCAAATGGCAAAAGCAAAGCGGCCTCGTAATGCTGCTGCCGCACGGGTATGAAGGGCAAGGGCCGGAGCACTCCAGTGCCCGCCTGGAACGCTTCCTGCAGCAGTGCGCGGAGTATAATTTCTTCGTCACCAACTGCACCACCGCCGCGAGCTTCTTCCATGCATTGCGCCGGCAGCTGGCGGAGCCTTTCCGCAAGCCGATGATCAACTTCTCACCCAAAGCGAACCTGCGTCACGTACGGAGCTACAGCCCCGTGTCGGATTTCACGCAGGGCGGATTTAAAGAAGTGCTGGATGATCCGTTCATCACCGATGCATCGCGTGTGAAGAAAGTACTGTTGTGCAGCGGCAAAATGTATTTCGACCTGAGCGAAAAACAGATCAAGGAAGACCGCAAAGATGTGGCGATCGTTCGCCTGGAACAGCTGTATCCGCTGCCTGTCGCCCAACTGGAAGGTATCCAGCAGAAATACAAAGGCGCCACCTGGTTCTGGGTACAGGAAGAACCGCTGAACATGGGCGCCGCCAGCTTCCTGCAGATGAACCTCAAACAGTTCAACTACGGCGTGATCAGCAGAAACCCGAGCGCGGCCACCGCCACCGGCTACGCCAAAGTGCATGCGCAGGAACAGCAGGAGATCATAGACACAGCTTTTAATATCTAAACCTGGAGGGTAATCATATGATAATTGAAATTAAAGTTCCTACGGTAGGAGAATCAATCAGCGAGGTCACAATAGCCAAATGGCTGAAGAAAGACGGGGATTATGTGCAGCAGGATGAAATTTTATGTGAAATGGAATCCGAGAAGGCCACTTTTGAGCTGAATGCTGAAAAGCCGGGCGTACTCAAGATCCTGGCGGAAGAAGGCGCCACCCTCAACATCGGAGATGTGGCATGCACCATTGATACGGATGCCGCAGCCCCGGCCGGAGCGCCCGCCGCATCTGCCGCACCCGCAGCAGCACCTGCCGCAGAAAACGCCCCCCAGGCTGAAGCGCCACCCGCCGCACCCGCGGTCAACAAAGGCACGATAGACATTAAAGTACCCACCATAGGCGAATCCATCAGTGAAGTAACGCTCGTAAAATGGCTGAAGCAAACCGGCGATTACGTAGAGCGCGATGAAGTAGTAGCAGAGATGGAATCAGAAAAAGCATCTTTCGAGCTGCCGGCGGAAGAAGCCGGTGTGCTGAAAACCCTGGCGAAAGAAGGCGATACCCTCAACATCGGGGACGTTGCCTGCCAGATAGATACCGCCGCCCCGCGCCCCGCCGGCAAAGCGCAACCCGCGCCGCAGCAGGCCGCGCCCGCCGCAAAACCCGTCACGCAACAGGCGCCGGTTACATCCATCCCCAACGATGTGAAGGCAACACCTGTAGCCGCCGCCGTGATCGCGGATAAAAAGGTGGACCCCGCTTCCATCAAAGGCAGCGGCGCCCACGGCAAGATCATGAAAGACGACGTTTTCTCCGCGCTGTCCAACCCCGGCGTAGCCATCGGGCAGGAGCTGTTCACCCGCAACGAGCGCAGGGAGAAAATGAGCAACCTGCGGAAAACCGTATCGCGCAGGCTCGTGGAAGCCAAGAACACCACGGCCATGCTCACCACTTTCAATGAAGTGGACATGACCAACATCATGGCCATCCGCAGCAAATACAAAGAAACCTTCAAAACAGCCCACGGCGTGAACCTCGGCTTCATGAGCTTCTTCACCAAAGCCGTTTGCTTCGCGCTGCAGGAATTCCCCGCCGTGAATGCTTATATCGACGGAGAAGAGCTGGTGTATCATGATTTCTGCGACATCTCCATCGCCGTATCAGCGCCGAAAGGACTGGTAGTGCCCGTGATCCGCAACGCGGAAAGCCTGGGCATGGCGGACATCGAGAAAAAAGTAGTGGAACTGGCTACCAAAGCGCGTGACAACAAGTTGTCCATGGACGAGATGACCGGCGGTACCTTCACCATCACCAACGGCGGCGTATTCGGTTCCCTCATGAGCACGCCCATCATAAACATCCCGCAATCCGCCATCCTCGGCATGCACAAGATACAGGAACGCCCTATGGCTGTCAACGGCCAGGTAGTGATCCGCCCGATGATGTACGTTGCGCTGAGTTATGACCACCGCATCATCGACGGCCGCGAATCCGTAAGCTTCCTCGTAAGGGTAAAAGATATGCTGGAGAATCCCGAGCAACTGCTCTTCGGCAAAGACCCGGTGAAAGCATTGCTGAAAGTATAATACCGGAAGGGCGTATCAAACTGGTACGCCCTTTTTTATTGTTTTACAAACCTGTCTGCTCCCGCCACAATATCAAACCCCTTTGCACCCTTTTCAAACTTTACCAGCGGCGGAAACTCCACGAAGAAAAATTCGTTTACACTGGAAAAATGCGCCAGCAGCGGCTCTCCGCCGTCGATGCTGATCCGTAGTTCGTTGTTCGCAAAAGTGGCTACCACCGTAGTGTTGCCCAGTTTATAAGTGCCGGCGTACTGTCGCAGCGTATCCGCAGGCACCGTCACCGTTTTTATCTTTTGGGTTTGATGAAAATCTTTCCAGCCATAGGTAAGCCCGATGCTCCGCACTACTTCATTGGCTACATCAAAATTATCCGAATTGACCATGATCACGTAGCCGTTACCGCCATCCAGACTGCCTAGGTACGTGCTGGTAAAGCCTTCATTTCCGCCGTTATGGCTAAAGTAGGTGTGTTCCTTTTCTTTCCGGATGAACACGCCAAGAGCGGATGACGGGTTGATGTAAGGTGTGAGGCGCGTTTTGGTCATGGCCGGGGAAAGCACTTTGGAGGATTGGCCGGCGTAGGAAAGTTGTGTTTCGATGATGTATTTCGCAAGGTCTGTCGGCGTTGTCCACAGCCCCGCGGCGGCCATTTCGGGATACACGTGATATTTTCCTTTCACCGGCTCGCCGTTGCGGTGGTGGCCTGTAGCCAGCAGGTTTTTCTTGCTTTGCGGCGCCGGTTGCGTGAAGAAGCTGCCCGTCATGCCCAACGGATCGAGCACTTCCCGTTGCAGAAACACATCATATTTTTCGCCGGTGACGCCGGTGAGGATCAGTTGTGAAATGGTGGTGCCGCCGCCGGAATACTGCATCCGTTTGCCGGATGTGAAGGCTGGCTTTACTTCTTTGGTATTGGCGGGTTTTTCGCCGCGGAGGATCTGCTCCACCGTTGGCAGCGTGTCCGTTACTTCGTAGCCGGGAAACCCATGTATGGTCAGCCCCGCGGTATGGCTTAACAGGTGATTGAGCGTGATCTTCCCCGAATCGGCGGAAGGATGCCAGGTTTTGAGATAGGTGTTGATGTCCTCATCCAGCTTCAGCTGCTGCCGCTCCACCAGCTTGAGGATAGCCACGCCGTTCAGCGATTTGCTGATAGATGCGGCCTGGAAGAGCGTTTGCGGCGTTACCCGTCGTTTTTCTTCCACATCCGCCCATCCGTATCCGCGCGCCCATTCAATTTTGTAATCGCGGATAACGGCGATGCTGATGCCGGGAACTTTGTAATGACGCAGGCGTTCTTCCAGCGTCCAGCGCGGCTGGCCTTCGATTTCCACCCAGCTGGCGAGGTTACTTTCTACCTGCCTGATCCTGTTTTCCACTTCGGAGGAATAGGACTGCGCAAGGAGAGGGCAGCTGAACAGGAGAAAAACGATGCAGTATTGGAGTTTTAACATACATAAAAATTAAGCAAATACCGGCACCTGGCAAAGGGGAAGTGACGAACGGGTGGTAATTTAATGTGAACGACTATCTTTGCCCGATGACGCGCTGGGAAAATTACATCATCGCTGCGGAAAAGATCATACAGGACTATAATGGCGCCATGCCATTGCATCATTATCTGAAATCTTTTTTCAAAGCGCATCCGCATATGGGTAGCCGCGATAGGAAAAGGGTACAGCAGCTGGTGTATCATTACTTCCGCCTTGGCCGCACGGAACCCGCGCTGCCGCTGCGTGAACGCATTTTGCTGGGTACATTTCTCTGTGAGCAGTCCCACGACGAGCTGCTGGCCTTCTTCAAGCCGGAATGGAATGCGGCTGCTGCTTTAACGGTGGATGAAAAGCTGGCGCTGGTGCAAAAGCAGCTCAACATTTTCCCGTTCGCCGCACATCTTTCCGCCGGCATCGACGCTTCCGCATTTTCCCGTTCTTTCCTGCAGCAGCCGAAGCTGTTCATCCGCATGCGCCCCGGCAGGGAAGCCGCCATCCTGCGGCTCGCGGGCGACGCCGAAAGGGTGGGGGAGAACGCCCTGGCATTTCCCAACGGCACCAAAATAGAAACCCTCATTCCGGATAAAAGCTGGTATGAGATACAGGATCTCTCCTCACAGGAAACCGGGCTGCGGTTTAACCCGCACGCCGGTGAGCACTGGTGGGATTGCTGCGCCGCCAGCGGGGGCAAGTCCATTTTACTGCACGATCTGCAACCGGCTATTCATTTACTGGCCACCGACGTGCGCGCAAGCATCATCGAAAACCTGCGCAAACGTTTTGCGGAAGCAAACATTCGTTCCTATAGCGCCAAAGTGATGGACCTCACCGGCGCGGGTTTACAGGCGTCGCTGCCCCGCACCCGTTTTTCGGGCATCATACTCGATGCGCCCTGCAGCGGTTCCGGCACCTGGGGCCGTACACCGGAGAACCTTTATTATTTCAGGGAAGAGCAGATCATGACGTATGCGTCCCTGCAGCGGCAGATCGCGCGGAATGTGGCGCCTTTCCTGGAGCCGGGAGGAACGCTTGTTTATATTACCTGTTCTGTTTTCAGGGAAGAGAACGAAGGAGCTGTGGCTTTTATCGAAAAAGAATGCGGGTTGAAGATAGTGGAAAGCGGCGTGATCAGCGGTTATCAGCGGAATGCGGATACGATGTTCGTGGCGGTGGCGAAAAAGAAAGCCCCTGAAGCGGCCCATCATGGCCGCAATGTGCATAAGCTGCGTCGTGCCGGCCAAAAAGAAAGCCCCTGAACCTTGGCGGTGCAGGGGCTTCGCAATGAATTATTCGTTTAGCGGCGGATGATCCCCCCCGCCAGCACATCATCTCCTTCGTAAAACACGGCGGACTGCCCCGGCGCAATACCTTTCACTTCTTCATAAAAATTCACTTTCACCGTATTGCCGTCACCGTTATACACGTTCGCCAGCGCGCCTTTGTCCTTGTAACGGATCTTCACCATCGCTTCCATGCCTTCGGGGAGGTGATCGTACTTCACGAGGTTCAGCCCGCCCACATTCATGATGCTGCGGTTCAGCTCATGTTCTTCGCCAAGCACGATAGTATTGGTTTCCGGGATGATCTCCGTTACGAAGATCGGCTTGCCCAGCGCAATGTCCAGCCCTTTCCGCTGCCCGATCGTATAGAAGGGGTAACCTTTATGTTTGCCCACGATGGTGCCGTCCGCCAGCACGAAATTGCCGCCGTTCACCCTTTCTTCCAGTCCATCTACCTTGCGTTTCAGGAACCCGCGGTAGTCGTTGTCCGGCACAAAGCAGATCTCGTAGCTTTCCGCTTTTTTCGCCAGTTCGGGATAGCCGAAGTCCATCGCCATCTGGCGGATCTCCGTTTTGCGGTAGCCGCCCAGCGGCAGGAGGGTACGTTTAACCACGTCCTGGTCCAGCCCCCAGAGCACATAACTCTGGTCTTTGGTTTCGTCCAGCCCCTTGCTGATCACCCCACGGCCGTTTTCTATGCGCAGCTTGGCATAGTGCCCTGTAGCGATGAATTCGCAGTCCATCGCGTCCGCGCGCTTCATCAATGCCCGCCATTTGATATGTGTATTGCAAAGCACGCAGGGGTTGGGAGTGCGGCCCGCCAGGTATTCGTCCACGAAATTGTTGATCACAAAATCGCCGAATTCCTCCCGGATGTCCAGTATGAAATGCGGAAAGCCATGATGCACGGCTGCCGCGCGGGCATCGTTGAAAGAATCCAGGTTACAGCAACCCGTTTCCTTTTTAGAAGGACCGGCAGAGGCGTAATCCCAGGTCTTCATGGTGATGCCCACCACTTCATACCCTTGTTCATGCAGCATCAGGGCAGTAACAGTACTGTCGATCCCCCCGCTCATGGCTACCAACACTTTTCCATGCTTGCTCATCTTTTTCAGCTTGTTAAGAGTGCAAAATTACTGAAATCCTGCCAAAAGGGTATAGATAGTCGCGATAAGGGCATAGAGGCCGCGGCGGATGTGATCGCCGCTTCCCGGCCCTGGCCGTATTTTGTAAAATCTTTAGTAATTTGTCAAAAATCCGGAATGCTAATTATATATTTACGATGATTAGCAATGTTATTTAATAAATTTTCCATGCATGCTTTCAAGACTCAATAGACAACACGTTGTGAATAATCCCGCCTGGGGTATTTCAGAAGATTATTTCCAGTATCCTGAAAAAGTGCTGCAGTTCGGCACCGGCGTATTGCTGCGGGGGCTGGTAGACTACCTGGTGGACGATGCCAATAAAAAGGGAATCTTCAAAGGCCGGATCGTTGTGATCAAGTCCACCGACGGAGAGGCAGGCGCTTTTGCTGCGCAGGACGGCCTTTACACCACACATATCAAAGGGATCGCGCAGGGGCGGCCGGTTGATCAATACCTGGTAAATGCTTCTATTAGCCGCGTATTGCAATCGAATGCAGAATGGGAGGCGATTCTCGAAACAGTCGGCCAGCCGCAGCTGGAGATCATTGTTTCCAATACCACGGAAGTGGGTATTCAGTATGTGGAGGAGCATATCGCCGCGGGGGTGCCGGCGTCCTATCCCGGCAAACTGCTCGCCCTGCTGTACGAACGCTACCGCAGGTTTGAAGGGGCGGCGGATAAAGGATTTGTGATCATACCCACCGAACTGGTGGTAGACAATGGCAAGCTGCTGCAGGAGATCGTGCTGAAGCTCGCCGGTTATAACAAGCTGCCGGATGCGTTCATCAACTGGATCACCAGCGCTAACCGGTTCTGCAGCTCGCTGGTAGACCGGATCGTGCCCGGCAGGCCGAAGGATCTTGCCGAATGCTGGAAAGAAGCGGGGTATGAAGATGAATTGTGGATCGATGCGGAACCCTTCCTGCTGTGGGCGATCGAAGGAGATGAAGCCGTTGCGGAAAAACTCTCCTTCCGGAAAGCGGACGAAAGAATGCTGGTAGCCGCCAGCATCACGCCTTACCGCGAACAAAAGCTGCGCATCCTCAACGGCAGCCATACCGCGGCCGTATGCCTCGGCTATCTTTCCGGCCTTAATACCGTGTACGAATGCATGCAGGATGCTTTCATGAACAGCTTCTTTAAAAAGGCCGTCATGGAAGAAATACTGCCCACGCTTTCCGCGCTGGGGCCGCAGACCGCGCAGTTTGCGCAGGACGTGCTGGACCGTTTTGCCAATCCTTCCATCGAACATAAACTGCTCAGCATCACTTTCCAGACCAGTTCCAAAATGAATGCCCGCAATGTGCAGACCATCCTTCGTTATCATGACGCAAAAGGACTGCTGCCGGAAAGCATCTGCCTCGGATTTGCGGCTACGCTGCTGTTCCTCCGGCCGGCGCAGGAACTGAACGGTAAATATAAAGGAGCACGCGACGGCGAATATTACGATATCAATGATGATAACGCCGCCGTATTCGCGCAGTACTGGAGCACGGTAAAATCGCCGGAGTACGCGGAGGTAGCGGCGATGGTAAAAGCCATCTGCTCCGACAAAAAGCTTTGGGAAACCGACCTGGACAAGCTTCCGGGCTTTGCCGATGCCATCACCGGTCATCTTACCGGCATGATGCAGCACGGCGTGAAAGGATATATCACTAATCATTCGAGGGTATTATAAGAGCGTTATGAAAACATTTCTGTCCGAAGATTTCCTGTTGCAAACGGAAACGGCTAAACGACTATATTTTGACTACGCGAAAGACATGCCGGTGATCGATTACCACAATCATCTTCCGCCGGACGAGATCGCAGCCAATCACAGATTCGCCAGCCTCACGGACGCCTGGCTCAAAGGCGACCACTATAAATGGCGCGCCATGCGGGCCAACGGGGTCAATGAAGACCTGATCACCGGCGCCGCCAGTGACTGGGAGAAATTCAAAGCCTGGGCCGAAACCGTGCCCTACACCATGCGCAACCCGCTCTATCACTGGACGCACATGGAGCTGCGCAATCCTTTCGGTGTGAAGGAGGTATTGAATGGCGATAACGCGAAAAGCATATACGAAACATGCAACGCGCAGTTGCCGCAGCTGAGCACACAAGCCCTGCTGCAGCATTTCAAAGTGGATGCGCTGTGCACTACCGATGATCCCTGCGATTCACTGGAACATCACATCAATATCCGTCAGCAAGGGCTGGCGGTAAAAGTGCTGCCCACCTTCCGGCCGGATAAAGCGATGGCCGTGGAAGATCCCGCCGCGTTCAAAGCATACCTGCAGAAACTGGGCGCCGCCGCGGATGTGGAGATCAGCAGCTATGCCGCGTTACTCGAAGCATTGAAAAAGCGGCATGACTATTTTCATGCACAGGGCGGCCGCCTTTCCGATCATGGCCTTTCTTTCTTTGTGCAGGAAGACTTTACGGAAGCAGCGCTGGAAACGGCTTTCCAGGCGCTGATGGCCGGTAAGGTACTGGATGCCAAAGCAGCAGCCATGTTCAAATCCGGTACCCTGCATTTTATCTGCACCTGGAACCATGAAAAAGGCTGGGCGCAGCAATTCCACGCAGGCGCACTGCGGAACAACAACTCCCGCCTGCTGCAGCGCATTGGCGCGGATGCCGGCGTGGACTCTATCGGCGACTGGCCGATGGCCGAAGCGATGAGCCGTTTCTTTGACGGGCTGGACAAACAGGGAAAGCTGGCGAAGACCATCGTATACAACCTGAACCCTTCCCACAACGAAGTATATGCCACCATGATGGGCAATTTCCAGGACGGCAGCGTGGCCGGTAAAATGCAGTTCGGCTCCGGCTGGTGGTTCCTGGACCAGAAAGACGGTATGGAAAAGCAGATGAACGCCCTCAGCAATATGGGCCTGCTCAGCAGGTTCGTGGGCATGCTCACGGACTCCCGCAGCTTCCTCTCTTATTCCCGGCATGAGTATTTCAGAAGAATATTGTGTAATTTGATCGGTAATGATGTAGAAAACGGTGAACTGCCGGCCGACGAAAAGTGGCTCGGTAAAATGGTACAGGATATCGCTTACAATAACGCCAAAGCCTATTTTTCTTTTTGATGCAACCCGTAAGAATTATCACATTCGGAGAAATATTATTGCGCCTGTCGCCGGAATGGTCGAAGCAGCAGGCCGCGATCTTTGTAGGTGGCGCGGAAGCCAACGTAGCCGCGGCATTAGCTACATGGGGCAACAAGGTGGCCTATATCAGCAAAGTGCCGGAGAATGGCCTGTCCAGGCAGGTATTGCAGCAGCTGGAACAGGTAGGCATCTCCACAGACAGGATGTTGTGGGGGGGAGACCGCATTGGCGCATATTACCTCGCGCAGGGCGCCGACCTGAAACATGCGGAAGTAGTATATGACCGTAAGTATTCCGCGTTCAGCGCCATTCAGCCGGGTACGGTAGATTGGGACGCATTGCTCGGTGATGCGGAATGGTTCCACTGGAGCGCTATTTCACCCGCCCTCAATCCGGACGCCGTCATCATCTGCCGCGAAGTCCTGGAAGCCGCTACCCGCAAAGGCATGACCATCTCCACCGATCTGAACTATCGCAGCAAGCTCTGGCAATACGGCCAGTCGCCGTTACAGGTAATGCCGGAGCTGACAAAATACTGCCACCTCATTATGGGGAACATATGGGCCGCCAACATGATGCTCGGTACACCGTTGAACCAGGAGGCTATTGCCATTGACCGCAAGGAACAATACCTCGAGGCCGCAAAAGCCTCCGCAGCGGATATTGTAAAGGCATTTCCGAAATGCGACCGCGTAGCGTTCACGTTCCGGTTTTCCGCCGCGCCCTCACACAACCTGTATTACGCTGTTTACTGGAAGGGTGGCCAGCTTTTTGTGTCGAAGCAATATGAAACGAACGAAGTAGTGGACAGGGTAGGAAGCGGCGATTGCTTTATGGCGGGACTGATACACGCTAACCTGAACGGATATACGGAGCAGGAAACTGTTTCCTTCGCTGCTGCCGCCGCTTATAGCAAGCTGTTCGTGACCGGTGATTTTAATTTGACAACCAGAGAGGCCATCTCGCAAATGATGTAATATGAAACCACATCCTGATGCAGTCATAAAAGCATTTGAGCAAACAGGCGTGATACCTGTTTTTTACCACGATAGCGCCGAGATCAGCATGGAAGTGCTGAAAGCCTGTTACGAAGGCGGCATCCGCGTATTCGAATACACCAACCGCGGTGAAAACGCCCGGCATAACTTTTCCGTGCTGCGCGATCTGAAGCTAGCTTCCATGCCGGATCTATACCTCGGCATCGGCACCATCAAAAGCGCGGCGGAAGCCAAACAGTTCGCGGACATCGGCGCGGATTTCATCGTAAGCCCAATCGCGGACGCGGAAACCGGCGCTTACTGCAAGGAGCAGAACGTATTGTGGATACCCGGCTGCATGACGCCCACCGAAATATCCATCGCGGAAAAAAATGGCGCGCCGCTGGCGAAGTTATTCCCGGGAAGCGTGCTCGGCCCCGGTTTCGTAAAAGCCATCAAACCATTGTTCCCCACTATGAAATTTATGCCAACCGGCGGGGTGGAACCTGAAAAAGAAAATCTGAAGGCCTGGTTCGATGCCGGCGTTGTATGCGTAGGGATGGGATCGAACATTTTATCAAAATCAGTCATCGAAAACAAAGACTGGGCGGGCCTTAGCGCTAAATTTGCGCAAACGATTGCATATATCAGGGCATTAGTGTAATTTGAACGAAGAATATGTATTTATCCTAAATAAAACTGAAATGAATTCCACAATTGTTGGCCGGTACCGCTGGCGCATCGTAGCATTATTGTTTTTTGCAACAACCATTAATTATATCGACCGGCAGGTGATAGGGTTGTTGAAACCTATACTGGAGAAAGAATTTAACTGGACGGAAAGCGAGTACGGTCAGATCGTGATGATCTTCTCCGCCTGTTACGCCGGCGGCCTGCTGATATTCGGCCGCTTTGTTGACAAGGTGGGTACGAAAGTAGGGTATACCGTTTCTATTATTGTATGGAGCGTTGCCGCGATGGCGCATGCGCTGGCAAAATCAACCTTCGGTTTTGCCATGTCCCGCGCATGGCTCGGCCTTGGCGAAGCAGGCAACTTCCCTGTAGCCATCAAATCAGTAGCGGAATGGTTTCCGAAGAAAGAACGCGCACTGGCAACAGGGATCTTTAATTCCGGCGCCAACATCGGCGCAGTAGCGGCTCCGGCCGTTGTACCCTGGCTGGCCGGCGCTTATGGCTGGCAGCAGGCTTTTATCTGGACGGGCGTGATCGGCTTTATCTGGCTGGGCTTCTGGCTGGTGATGTACGAGATACCTTCCCGCCATAAAAAAGTATCCAAAGCGGAATACGATCATATCCACAGCGACAAGGATGGCGGTGATCCTGCCGTGAAAGTAAAAGTACCCTGGGGCAAACTGTTCGTTGTCCGCCAGACGTGGGCATTCCTGTTCGGCAAGCTGCTCACGGACCCCATCTGGTGGTTCTTCCTGTTCTGGCTGCCATCTTACTTCTCCACCACTTTTAACCTGGATATGAAAAACCTCGGCCTGCCACTGATCATCGTTTATACGGCAACAACGATCGGCAGTATCGGCGGCGGTTATCTTTCCGGCTGGTTCATCAATAGAGGATGGCCTGTATTCAAAGCCAGGAAAACAGCCATGCTGATCTTCGCGATCTGTGTAATGCCGATCATGGCCGCGCAGTATGTAGACAATATGTGGATAGTAGTTACGTTGATCAGTCTCGCCGCGGCGGCACACCAGGCATGGTCAGCCAATATCTTCACCACTGCGTCTGATATGTTCCCGAAAGAAGCGGTAAGCTCCGTGGTAGGCATCGGCGGGATGGCCGGCTCTATCGGCGGGATGCTGTTCCCCATCGTAGTAGGCGCTTTGCTGGACCATTACAAGGCATTGGGAAATATTGAAGCGGGATACAATGTGCTCTTTATTATCTGCGGCGTAATGTATCTGCTGGCATGGTTCATGATGCACATTTTTGCTCCGAAGATGGAACAGGTGGTGATCAGCAATGATTAAAATCTGTAGTCTGCAATAAAAAATGCCGCCGCTGCACATTGCAGCGGCGGCATTTTTATTTATATCTTACAGGCTCACACCCCGCTTCCACGGAATGAAATCATCCTGGTGCAACAGCTCCGCTTTCGTTCTGATCTCCCCGCTGGCCACTTTCACTACAAACTCGAGAATGTCCTCACCCATCTCCGCGATCGTTTTCTGGCCGCTGATGATACTGCCCGTGTCAATGTCGATGATGTCCGGCATGCGCTGCGCAAGGCGGGTATTGGTGGCTAATTTCACTACCGGCGCAATGGGGTTGCCGGTGGGAGTGCCCAGCCCCGTGGTGAACAATACGATGTTAGCGCCGGAGCCTACTTCCGCGGAGGTGGATTCCACATCGTTGCCCGGGGTGCAAAGCAGGTTCAGGCCGGGTTTGGTCGCATATTCCGTATAGTCCAGCACGTCCGTTACAGGAGAGTTGCCGCCTTTTTTAGCGGCGCCGGCGGATTTGATCGCATCGGTGATAAGGCCGTCCTTGATATTGCCGGGCGAAGGGTTCATATAAAAGCCGGAGCCCACGGATTCCGCTTTGTCCGCATAAGTGCGCATGATAGAAATGAATTTGTCCGCCGTTCTTTCATCCACGCAGCGGTTGATCAGTTCCTGCTCCACGCCGCACAGCTCGGGAAATTCGGAGAGGATGGTGGTACCGCCCAAAGCTACCAGCAGATCGGATGTATGACCGATGGCGGGGTTGGCGGAAATGCCGGAGAAGCCGTCCGAACCACCGCATTCCAGTCCGATCACCACTTTGGAAAGCGGGGCCGGCTTGCGTTCCAGCTTGTTTGCTTCCGTCATTGCCAGGAAGGTATCGCGGATGGCGTTAGACAACATCTTGAATTCGGAGCCACTGGTCTGCTGCTCGTATACCAGTACGGGCTTGTTAAAATTCGGGTTAAGCTTTTTCAAAGCATCCTGCAAAATGGATACCTGTGCGTGCTGGCAGCCGAGGCTGAGCACGGTAGCGCCCGCAACGTTCGGATGATGGATGTAGCCCGCGAGCAATGCGCAGAGCGCATCGGAATCCTGCCTTGTGCCGCCGCAGCCGCCTTCATGGATCAGGAATTTGATGCCGTCGATATTCGGGAAAACAACATTTCGTTTGTCCGTTTGCGTTGCTGCTTCCGGTTCATAGTTACGGATCGCATCCAGGTCGCCGCTTTTATAAAGGTTGACCAGCTCGTTCACCTGTTCGTTATATACTTCTGTTGGCGCAAAGCCAAGTCCTTTTTCAAAAGCTGTTTTGATCACGCCCACGTTCCTGTTTTCGCAGAACACCATCGGCACTACCAGCCAGTAATTACGGGTGCCCACTTGTCCGTCTCCACGGTGAAAACCGGCAAAGGTGCGGTTTTGCCAGCGGCTTACGTCCGGCTGCTGCCATTGAAAGGAAGCATCTTTTTCGTGAAACGAATCAGCGTCGTGCTGCAGGTTTTTAACGGTGATAGCTTCGCCTTTCTGAATAGGGGCAGACGCTTTGCCCACCAGTACGCCATACATTACGACAGCATCTCCGGGCTGGAGATCGGTGATGGGAAATTTATGTTTTGCGGGAATCGTTTGCTTCAACTGTAAGGCATCGCCATTGAACTGAATTTCCTGCCCTGCCGGCAGGTCCTGTAAGGCCACCAGCACATTGTCTTTCGGATGAATCTGAAGATAAGTGTTCATAGTAGCTAAAATAGCGCATTTGCGAACGCGCAGTTAATACTAAAATCTGAATTTTTGATTGGATATTAACTAAAGCAAAGTTACGCAAACGTTGCCGGAAAAATCCGGTGGAATTCCACGCTGCTGCTGACATTTTAAGGACATTCCCTGATATTGTGCAAACGTTTGCATTTCTCGGGTTTTCATGCTACCTTTCCATCCGTATTTTTACGTTCTGAAAAACTTCTTAGCAATGAGTACATCCATAGAAACAAGATATGCCAGCAGCCCGCTGGAAGCAAAATCCTGGGACACCGCGCAGGCGAGAGAAGCCCTGCACATCCCTTCCCTGTTTGAACCGGGACAGGTAAAGCTGGTATACAGCCATTACGACCGCTTTATTACCGGCGGCGCCATGCCCGCGCAACAGCCGCTGCCGCTGGAAACGGTGGACCCGCTGAAAGCGGAGTACTTCCTGGAACGCCGCGAGCTGGGCATCATCAACACCGGCGGCGCCGGCACTGTTACCGTGGATGGAGAGGTCTTTGAGCTGGACTTCAAGGAAGCGCTGTACATCGGACGGGGAAAGAAGGAAGTGGTCTTTGCCAGTAAGAATGCGGCATCACCGGCGCTTTTCTACATCAACTCCACGCCCGCGCACATGACGTATCCCACACGCCGCGTTACCCGGAAAGAAGCGGATGTTGTGGTGCTGGGCGGGCAAGAAACCTCCAATCACCGCACGATCAATAAACTGCTGGTCAACTCCGTGCTGCCCACCTGCCAGCTGCAAATGGGAATGACGGAGCTGAAGCCCGGCAATACCTGGAACACGATGCCGGCGCACACGCATGACCGCCGGATGGAAGTATACTTTTATTTTGAAGTGCCGCAGGGGCAGGCCGTTTGCCACTTCTGGGGGCAACCGCAGGAAACCCGCCATATCTGGATGCAGAACAACCAGGCCGTGATCTCTCCGCCCTGGTCCATTCACTCCGGCGCCGGCACCAGCAACTACACCTTCATCTGGGGCATGGCCGGGGAGAACCTGGATTATGGCGATATGGACCATTGCGCCATTCCCGATTTGCGATAACAAAAAACCTTTCCAATCATGAGCGTACTCAATCTTTTTAACCTCCAGGGCAGGACCGCGCTGGTCACCGGCTGCAAAAGAGGGATCGGCAAAGCGATGGCGGTGGCGCTGGCAGAGGCCGGAGCAGATATCATCGGCGTGTCCGCCTCGCTGGAAGCCAGCGGCAGCGATGTAGAGAAAGCCGTACTGGCCACAGGCCGCAAGTTCCGCGCTTACCAATGCGATTTTGGGAACCGCGAAGCATTGCATACTTTTATCCGGACGGTACAAAAGGATTTTCCGGTCATCGACATCCTTGTGAATAACGCAGGGACCATCATGCGCAAACCCGCCGCCGAACATCCCGACGAATACTGGGATGAAGTGATCGCCATCAACCAGACCGCCCAGTTCATCCTTACCCGCGAGATCGGGAAGCGGATGCTGGAAAACGGAAAGGGAAAAGTGATCTTCACCGCTTCGCTGCTCACCTTCCAGGGTGGTATCAACGTACCGGGATATGCGGCGAGCAAAGGCGCGGTGGGGCAGCTGACCAAGGCATTTGCCAACGAATGGGCTTCCCGCGGCGTGAATGTTAACGCCATTGCCCCCGGTTATATTTCCACGGATAACACGGCGGCATTGCGGGCAGATGAAAAGCGCAGCCAGGGCATACTGGACCGCATTCCCGCGGCGCGCTGGGGCGAACCGGAAGACTTTATGGGGCCCGTTGTATTCCTGGCTTCCGACGCATCCAATTACATGCACGGCACCGTTATGACGGTAGACGGCGGTTGGATGGGGCGGTAAAAAAACAAACGCATGTCTGCCCGTTCAGAGAAAACCATCGTAGATATTGCAGCGGAGCTGCAGCTTTCCGTGTCCACCGTATCCCGGGCGCTGAACGATCATCCGAACATCAGCCTGAAAACAAAGGAGCGCGTCAGGAAAATGGCACGCAAGCTGGGCTACCGTCCGAACGCCATGGCCGCCGGCCTGCGCAACAACAAAAGCCGGACCATCGGCCTCATTGTTCCGCGCATCTCCATGTTCTTCCCCGCGGCGATCACCACCGTGATGCAGAACAAGCTGCAGGAATATGGTTACAACCTGATCATCTGCCAGAGCAACGATTCCCTGGAACAGGAGATCGCGCTGGTCAACACGCTGTATTCTGCCAGGGTGGATGGCCTCGCCGTATCCGCCACGTTGTATACCACTGATTTTTCTCATTTCGATATATTCAAACAGCAGAACATTCCCCTTGTTTTCTTTGACCGCGTGCCGAAAGATTACAATGTGAAAGTGATCAAGGGCGATGATTTCCGCGGTGGTTACCTTGCCACGGAACACCTGATCAGCAAGGGCTGCAAAGATATCGTGCATATTTCGGGACCGCTTACCTGCAACCTGTACAGCGAACGGCTGGCCGGTTACAAAGATGCGCTGCAGAAACACAAGCTGCCTTATAAAAAGCAAAGGGTCTTTTTTCATGAGCTGACGCGGGACAATGCCTTGCAGACCGCCGCCCGGATCTTTGAGAAGAAACCTTACCCGGACGGCATTTTCGCCACCAACGATACCACGGCCATCACCTTGCTGGAATATTGCCGGAACAACGGCATACAGGTGCCGCAGCAATGCCGGATCATCGGCTATTCCAATGATCCGCGCACGGAGATCGTGACGCCGTCCATCACCTCGGTAGACCAACATCCGGTGACCATGGGCGAGCGCATCGTGGCGGCGCTGATGGAGCTGATACAGGCCCGGCACCCGTCTTCCTACAAACATTCGCAGGAGATCGTGCCGATAGAGCTGGTGGAAAGGGATTCCTCCGCCGGCGGGGCAAAGCGAAAGAAATAAATCCAAATCCAACGTTATGAAAAAGTGCGTCTTCCTGTTGCTGGCCTGCTGGCTGACTACCGCACAGGCACAAACGAAGTTATCCCGCAAGGCCATGTCTGCCCTCGTGGAAGAAAGCCTGCAGTTCTCCGCAAAGCAATACAAACACATGATGCAGGCGGTGCCCGATTCCCTGTTGCCCCGCTCCGCCAGCCCGGACGGCAGCCTCATGACCGCAAAATATAACTGGTGGACGGCGGGCTTTTATCCCGGTTCCTGCTGGTACCTGTACGAATACACGAAAGACCCGGCGTTCAGACAGGAAGCCATCAAACGCATGGATCTGCTGCTGCCGAATCAGTACCGCACCAACACCCACGATCTCGGGTTCCTGATGTACTGCAGCTTCGGCAACGGCCTGCGGATCGAAGGCACCGAAAGCTACAAGGGCATCCTCATGACCAGCTCCCGCTCCCTTTCCACCCGCTTCAAACCCGCCATCGGCGCCATCCGCTCCTGGGATCATGGTAAATGGAAATGTCCCGTTATCATCGATAACATGATGAACCTCGAAATGCTTTGCTGGGCTACCCGGAACAGCGGCGATTCTTCCTTTTACAACATCGCCGTAGCGCATGCCAACACCACCATGAAAAATCATTTCCGCGCGGATTACAGCTCCTATCATGTAGTAGACTATGATTCCGTGACCGGTAACGTGATCGCCAAAAAGACCCACCAGGGCTATTCCGACGAATCCGCCTGGAGCCGCGGGCAAGCCTGGGGCCTGTACGGGTATACCATGATGTACCGCGAAACAAAAGATAAAAGATATCTTGACCAGGCGCGTCACATCGCCGATTACATGCTCAACCATCCCCGCATGCCGGCGGACAAAGTGCCGTACTACGATTATGATGCCCCTGAAATTCCCAACGCCATCCGCGACGCTTCCGCCGCGGCCGTGATGAGCTCCGCGTTGCTGGAACTGAGCCGCTACACGAATAAAAAGGACGGACGGCGCTACTGGAACGCCGGCGCCGATGCCCTGGCGAGTCTGGCCGGTCCCGCTTACCGCGCCAAAGAAGGAGATAATAATAATTTCATTCTCCTGCACAGCACCGGCTCCAAACCGGGAAACTCCGAGCTGGACGTGCCACTCAGCTATGCCGACTATTATTTCCTGGAAGCCCTGCTGCGGTACCGCCAGTGGAAGTAGCCTGCCAGCCCGTCAGCCCTCCCGTTTTTTTTCACTATTTTAGCCGAAACACGAAAAGACGGGCGCATGATTCATTTACCAAATCTTGTTATGGACCTGGCCTTGATCCTGGGGGCAGCAGCCGTGACCACGCTGATCTTCAAAAAGCTGAAGCAGCCGCTGGTACTTGGCTACCTGATCGCGGGCATCCTGGTAGGGCCGTATTTTGATTTGTTTCCGACAATCAAAGAGAAAGGCAATATTGAAGTCTGGGCAGAGATCGGTGTGATCTTTTTACTGTTCAGCCTTGGATTGGAATTCAGTTTTAAAAAATTGATGAAGGTGGGCGGGTCCGCCTCCATTACGGCATTGGTGGAAGTGCTGGTGATGCTGTGCCTGGGGTACGGCACCGGCCGGCTGTTGGGCTGGTCGCAGATGGACAGTATTTTCCTCGGCGGCGTATTGTCCATTTCCTCCACTACTATCATTATCAGGGCATTTGACGAGCTGGGCGTGAAAGGGCAGAAGTTCGCGGGACTGGTCTTCGGCATCCTGGTGGTGGAAGACCTGGTGGCCATCGTGCTGCTGGTATTACTGTCCACCCTCGCCGTGAGCCAGCAGTTCGCAGGGCAGGAGATGCTGATCTCCGTGGTGAAGCTGGTGTTCTTTCTCATCATCTGGTTCATCGGAGGCATCTTTTTCATTCCTACTTTATTAAAGAAAACAAAATCGCTGATGAGCGAGGAAACCCTGCTGGTCACCTCGGTCAGCCTCTGCCTGCTGATGGTGGTGCTGGCTACGCAGGTAGGTTTCTCCGCGGCGCTTGGCGCATTCATCATGGGCTCCATTCTCGCGGAGACCACGCAGGCGGAAAAGATCGAGCACCTGGTGAAATCGGTGAAAGACCTTTTCGGCGCGATCTTCTTCGTGTCGGTAGGCATGCTGATCAATCCCAAAATGCTGCAGGTCCATCTCGGCCCGGTGATCCTGATCACCCTTATTACCATTTTCGGTAAAACGCTCAGCACCACGATCGGCGCGGTATTGTCCGGCCAGCCGCTCAAATCTTCCGTGCAGGCAGGTATGAGCCTTGCGCAGATCGGGGAATTCTCCTTCATTATTGCCACGCTCGGCCTCACGCTGAAAGTGACCAGCGATTTCCTGTATCCCATTGCCGTGGCGGTTTCCGCCGTGTCCACATTTACCACGCCTTATATGATCAAAGTGGCGGAGCCGTTTTATAACTGGCTGGACAAACGTATTCCCGGAAAATGGAAGGCCGCGCTGGCGCGTTACAGCACCGGTGCGCAGACCATCTCCCAGGCCAGTGACTGGCAGCTGGTGCTGAAAGGCTACGCCATCAATACTGTTGTATTTTCCGTGATCATCATCGCCATTGGCCTGCTTTCTTCCCTGTATTTGTTACCGCAGGTAGATGGATGGTTCGGCCAGGAATGGGGACGGGTGATAACGGCCGTTATCACGCTGATCGTGATGATGCCGTTCCTTTGGGCGCTTGCGGTGCGGCAGGTGCAGACCACCGCGTTCGCGAACCTCCGCACGCAGAACAAATACAAAGGGCCGCTCTGGCTGCTGCGCATCGCGCGTATCAGCCTGGCCGTATTCTATATCGGCTTCACGCTTGGCCGTTTCTTCTCTTTTACGATGGCCGCATCCGTAACGATGGTGATTGTAGTGGTGCTGATACTGCTGTCAAAAAAGATCCAGCTTTTCTACAACCGCCTGGAAGCAAGGTTCCTCAAGAACTTCAACGAAAGGGAAGCCGCCGCGGCAGCGATGGAGCAGCCGAAAGTGGCGCTGGCGCCCTGGGATGCGCACCTTACCTCGTTCAACGTGCGCCCGGAATGGGAAGGCGTTGGTAAAACGCTGGAAGAGCTTGGCCTGCGGGAACGTTACGGTGTGAATATCGGGTTGATAGAACGGGGGGAAAAACTGATCCCCATTCCCGCAAAATCCGAACGGCTGTATCCCGGCGACCGGCTGCAGGTGATCGGTACGGACGAACAGATCACGCTTTTCCGTAATTATATCGACCAGCATCTGCCCGATATCAAACCCGCAAAAACAGAAGTGGAACTGCGCCGTTACGAAGTGGCCCGCGGCGCGGCTGTTTACAATAAGACCATCCGCCAGTCCGGTATCCGCGAGCTGGCCCGCAGCCTCGTGGTGGGCATCGAACGTGGGGACCAGCGCATCCTGAACCCCATTTCAGACATGGTGCTGGAAGAGAACGATGTAGTGTGGGTAGTGGGCAATCCCCGCCGTATCGCGACTTTGTTCCGGGTAAAGAGCGAAGTGAAAAGCGAGCCCCAGGAGCCGCAAACTATATAAATCTTTCCCTTAATTGTATAATGCTTCCCGTTTGCATCTGTCGGACCTTTGTATTGTCAAAAAAAGGAACAACAGATGCAAACGAAGGAACATACTCTCAAACAAAGTTTCCCGGTTACCGGCATGAGCTGCGCGGCCTGTGCGGGCAGCGTGGAAAGCATGCTTGGCGCGCAGCCGGGCGTCCGTTCCGCGGCGGTGAACTTCGCCAATAATACCGCGCTGGTGGAATACGTCCCGGAAGAAGCGGACCCCGCCGCCTGGAAGAAAGCCATTCAGTCCATCGGGTACGACCTGCTGACAGATGACGCCGCAAAGGAAAGCCTCGCTGAACATCAGCAGGCGCATTATACAACGCTCCGTAACAAAACCCGGCTGGCGATCGCTTTTTCGGCGCCGCTGGTGGTCATCGGGATGTTCTTCATGGACATGCCTTATGCCAATTACATCATGTGGGCGCTGGCTACCCCCGTGGTGCTGGTATTCGGGCGCCAGTTCTTCATCAATGCCTGGAAGCAGGCCCGGCACGGCAAAGCGAACATGGACACGCTGGTAGCCCTGAGCACGGGCATCGCTTATCTTTTTAGTGTATTCAACACCGTTAACCCTGCTTTCTGGCACAGCCGCGGATTGCACGCGCATGTTTATTTCGAGGCCGCCGCCGTGGTCGTTGCATTTATTTTACTGGGTAAGATGCTGGAAGAAAAGGCCAAGGCATCCACCTCTTCCGCCATCAAAAAGCTGATGAGCCTGCAACCGAACACGGTGGTACGCATCGGGAAGAACGGCGCGGAAGAAGTGGTTTCGCTGGGTGATGTGGAAGTGAACGACCTGCTGCTGGTGAAACCCGGAGAGCAGGTGCCGGTGGATGGAACGCTGGTCAGCGGCCGTTCTTACGTAGACGAAAGCATGATCACCGGGGAACCGGTGCCGGTTGCCAAGGAAGAAGGCGCCACGGTGTTCGCAGGAACGCTGAACCAGAAAGGCAGCTTCCGTTTCCGCGCCCAACAGGTGGGCAGCGGCACCCTGCTCGCGCAGATCATCCGCAAAGTGCAGGAAGCCCAGGGCTCCAAAGCGCCGGTGCAGAAGCTGGTGGACAAGATCGCGGGCATCTTTGTGCCGGTGGTGATCGGCATTGCGGTGCTGGCTTTCCTGGCCTGGGTGATCTGGGGCGGCAGCAACGGGGTCACGCAGGGCTTGCTGGCGCTGGTGACCGTGCTGGTGATCGCCTGCCCCTGTGCGTTGGGACTGGCTACGCCAACAGCCGTGATGGTAGGGATGGGCAAAGGTGCGGAGAACGGCATTCTCATCAAGGACGCGGAAAGCCTGGAGAAAGCATACCGTGTGGAAGCGCTGATACTGGATAAAACAGGCACCATCACGGAAGGCCGCCCCGAAGTAGCCGGCGAATCCTGGCGCGAAAGCGGGGACAGGCTGCAATACGGCCCGGTGCTGGCAGGGCTCGAAGCGCAGTCCGAGCACCCGCTGGCAGAAGCCATCGTTCAGTATTTTCCGCTCGATCCCGCGAGGCTGGAACACTTCGAAAGCCTTACAGGACGCGGTGTGCAGGGAGCTTTTTCCGGCAAGACCTTCTACGCGGGCAACCGCGCGCTGCTGGACGAGCAGGGTATAACCATAACGGATACACTGCAACAGCAGGCCGAAAAATGGCAGGAACAGGCTTTCACCGTGATCTGGTTTGCGGATGATAAGGAAGCGCTTGCGGCGATTGCTATAGCCGACAAGGTGAAGCCCGGATCAGCCGCCGCCATACAGCGTTTGCAGCAGATGGGCGTGGAAGTTTACATGCTCACCGGCGACAACGGGCAGACCGCCGCAGCCGTAGCGAAAGAAACAGGCATCCGTCATTTCAAAGCGGGATTGCTGCCGGACGGCAAAGCCAGCTTCATCAAGGAATTGCAGCAGCAGGGAAAGACCGTTGCCATGGCCGGAGACGGCATCAATGACAGCCAGGCGCTGGCGCAGGCGGACGTGAGCATTGCCATGGGCAAGGGAACGGACATTGCGATGGACGTAGCCATGATGACGCTCATTTCATCCGACCTGCAGCAGATACCAAAGGCCATCCGCCTGTCCCGCAAAACAGTCCGGCTCATCCGGCAGAACCTTTTCTGGGCCTTTATTTACAATGTCATCGGTATTCCCCTGGCGGCAGGCGCCCTGTACGCCTCCACCGGTTTCATCCTCAACCCGATGATCGCCGGAGCGGCCATGGCGCTCAGTTCCGTATCCGTTGTAAGCAACAGCCTGCGGCTGAAATGGACCCGCATATAAACAAACATTCATCGACATAAAAAAACAGCAAAATGAAAACGTTGAAATTCAAGACCAATATTAATTGCAGCGGTTGTATCAGATCAGTGACCCCTTTCCTGGACGGAGAAAAAGAGATCGCGCACTGGGAAGTAGATACCGAAAACCCAGATAAAATACTGACCGTTTCCACCGGCACACTGACGGCGGACGAGGTGGAAGATGTGGTGAAGAAAGCCGGTTACAAGGCGGAAGAGATATAGGAACGGAACCAGCCATCGTAAACGGATGCGGCCTGCGGGTTGTATCCGTTTTTTCATTTTTATCAAGCCCCTTTAAATCCCGGATTTTAACCGTAATTTCCGGTTTTGGCACTTCGAGATATTATGAGCGTCATAAACCAATTTCATTATGCTTACGCCGCCATTGCCGGCTGCTTAAATTGCACTACAGATTATGAAAGATAAAGGCCCCGAAATGAAACGGCTTTCCCTGAAAGACGTGGCCCGCATGGCTGGTGTAGCGCCATCCACCGTATCATTCGTGTTGAACGGAAAAGCCCGGCAGATGCGCATCAGCGAGGAGCTGGCCGCAAGGGTCATGGCCGTTGTAAAGAAGACCGGCTACCAGCCGCATCACGTGGCGGTGAACCTGCGCACCGGCCAGTCGAAGACCCTGGGCCTTATCGTGGAAAGCATTTCGGGGAGCTTCTTCGCGGCGCTTGCGCGGGTGGTGGAATCGGAGGCAGACCGCTTTGGTTACAAGATCGTGTATTGCAGTACGGAGAATAATGCCAGCAAGGGCAGCGAACTGATCCGCATGCTGTCCCGCCAGCAGGTGGACGGCTACCTGATCACGCCCGCGGCGGGCATGGAAAAAGACATCGAGCAGCTGCTGGCCCACAAGCGCCCCATTGTGCTGATGGACAGCTATTTTCCGGAGCTGCAGGTGCCTTATGTGCTTATCAATAATTATGACGGCGTGAAGGAAGGGATGGAATACCTGCTGAAAAAGGGATACCGCAAGATCGGGTTCATTACGGTAGACATGGAGCTGATACAGGTGCAGCAACGTTTGCAGGGTTACAAGGAAACGCTGCGCGATCATAATATCGCGGTGCGCAACAAGCAGGTGCTGAAGCTGTCTTACAACAGTCCCCGTGAAGAAGCAATTGCGCTGATACAGGATTTCATCCGCGAGAACAAGGATATGGACGCGATATTCTTTTCCACCAACTACCTCGGCATCCTCGGGCTGGAAAGCATTGCGGGGCTTGGCCTGAAGATACCGGAAGACCTGGCGATGGTCTGCTTCGACGATCATGATATCTTCCGCTTGTATCCGCCGGGCATCACAGTGGTACAGCAGCCGATAGAAGAGATCGCGAAAACAGCGATGAGCCTGCTGATGCAGCAGCTGGACAAGAACAGGCCGCCGGCGAAGGTCAACCAGGTGCATCTGCCGGGAAAATTCATCCCGAGAGGATCAGCATAAAAGAGGGCACATGAAGAGAACCGGCATAAGAAAATGGGCGGCTGATATGAAATTCTCGGAAGATAAGAGTATCTTGCCCGGCGAACAAAGAAAATATTCAATACTTCAATTATCTTTGGATGCAGATTGGGGGGCGGCGGTATAAGCATTTTATCCCTATTCTCCCTGTCAGCAGAAAATATTCACAAGATTCATATAGTGCTTATCATACAAACAATAAAGAGTAGCATCTAACGGCTGGCCCATTCCTGGGCCGGCCCATTTTCATTGTGCTAAATCGATTTTGTAGCATATACGACAACTAATAATATGAAAATCAGCATGATAAAAGTGAATAAAATCAAACATTTCATCCCGGTAAAAACAGCTTTCTGGGGTGCTTTCGCGCTGTTTGCCGGATTCCACGCCAGCGCACAGACGGTACAATCGGTGAAAGATCCCGTAGAATGGGTGAACCCGCTAATGGGTACCGATTCAAAGGTCAGCCTTTCCAACGGTAACACCTATCCCGCAGTGGCAACGCCCTGGGGCATGAACTTCTGGATGCCGCAAACCAATACCATGGGCAACGGCTGGGCTTACCAGTACGGGGCGGACAAGATCCGCGGCTTCAAGCAAACGCATCAGCCTTCTCCCTGGATCAACGACTACGGCCAGTTTTCCATCATGCCCGTTACCGGAAAGCTGCGCTTCCAGCAGGACGTACGCGCCAGCTGGTTCTCCCACAAAGCGGAAGTGGCGAAGCCATATTACTATAGCGTATACCTGGCGGATGCCGACGTGACCACCGAGATCACGCCCACCGAAAGAGCTGCGCAATTCCGCCTCACCTACCCGGCGGCGGACAGCTCCTTTGTAGTGGTGGACGCATTCGACAGAGGCTCGTACATCAAAATACTGCCTGACGAAAAGAAGATCATCGGCTACACCACCCGCAACAGCGGCGGCGTTCCGGAGAACTTCAAGAACTACTTCGTGATCTATTTCGATAAGCCGTTTACCGTTGCGCACGCATGGAACGGCGACAAGCTGGAAAAGGGTGTGCTGGAGCTGAAAGACGGCCACGTAGGCGCGATCGTTGGCTTCAAAACTTTCAAAGGCGAAAAAGTACATCTGAAAGTAGCGTCTTCCTTCATCAGCTTTGAACAGGCTGAACTGAACCTGAAACGTGAACTTGCCAACGATGCTTTTGATGTAACAAAACAGAAAGCAAAGGACAGCTGGAACAAGGAACTGGGCCGTCTTTCACCGGAAGGCGGCACCGTGGAGCAGGTGCGTACATTTTATTCCTGCCTCTACCGCTCTTTGCTTTTCCCGCGTAAATTCTACGAATACGATGCGCAGAACAAAGTGGTGCACTACAGCCCGTACAATGGCGAAGTACTGCCCGGCTACATGTTCACCGATAACGGTTTCTGGGATACTTTCCGTTCCCAGTTCCCCTTCCTGACGCTGATGTATCCCGAGCTGAACAGCCACATCATGGAGGGCCTGGCCAACACTTACAAGGAAAGCGGCTGGTTGCCGGAATGGGCCAGTCCCGGTCACCGCGATTGCATGATCGGTTCCAACTCCGCTTCCCTGATCGCGGATTCCTACCTGAAAGGCATCCGTGGTTATGATATCAATACCCTGTATGAAGGGCTGCTGAAAAACAGCGAGAACGAAGGCCCGCTGACTTCCGTAGGCCGCAAGGGCGTGAAGTATTACAACGAGCTGGGCTATGTGCCTTACGATGTAAAGGTCAATGAAAATGCCGCCCGCACGCTGGAATATGCGTATGACGATTTCACTCTTTATAAATTAGCCATCGCGCTGAAACGCCCGAAAGAAGAGATCGAACGTTTCAGAAAACGCAGCCAGAACTACCGCAATCTTTTTGATCCCGAAACAAAACTGATGCGCGGAAAGAACAAGGATGGCAAATTCCAGTCGCCTTTCAATCCCTTCAAATGGGGGGATGCTTTCACTGAAGGCAACAGCTGGCACTACACCTGGTCTGTGTTCCACGACGTGCAGGGCCTCGCTGATCTGATGGGTGGAAGAGAAAGCTTTGTGGAAATGCTGGACTCCGTTTTCAGCATGGCGCCGGTATATGATGAAAGCTATTATGGCGGCGTGATCCACGAGATCCGTGAAATGCAGATCGCCAACATGGGCCAGTATGCGCACGGCAACCAGCCCATCCAGCATATGATCTACCTCTACAACTACGCCGGCCAGCCCTGGAAGGCGCAGTACTGGGTGCGCCAGGTGATGGACAGGCTGTATCATTCCGGCCCGGACGGCTATTGCGGTGATGAAGACAATGGACAGACCTCCGCGTGGTACGTGTTCTCCGCGATGGGCTTCTATCCCGTTTGTCCCGGTACAGACCAGTACGTTTTCGGCGCGCCTTTGTTCCCGAAAATGACGGTAACCATGCAAGACGGTAAAAAGCTGGTGATCGAAGCGCCGGGCAACAGCAAGGAGAATGTATACGTGCAAAGCGTTTCACTAAACGGCAAGGCATATACGAAGAACTGGATCAGTCATGCTGACCTGCAAAAAGGCGGTGTGCTGAAAGTAGCGATGGGCGCTCAGCCGGAGAAAACGAGGGGTACGAAGCCGGCGGCTTTCCCGTATTCTTATGCTAACGAGAAGAAATAATTATTCACCAAGATCCTGGAATAGTAGCAACTTGCTATTTCATTGTTCACTGTAGACATTACATCCCGAATCTTCGGGATGTTTTTTTTATGCCTACTTTTTAGGTTTGCGGTCCATGTAGAACACGATCTTCCCGCCGTTCATGATGTCCGCATGCGTGAGAAAACGGCCTGTCAAGGGTTTTCCGTTCAGCTCCACTTTCTTTACATACACATTTTTGGCGCCCTGGTTCACTGCTTCCACGCTGAACGTTTTACCGTTTTCCAGGTGCAGTTCGGCGGAGCGGATAGCGGGGCTTCCTAGCGCGTATTCGGTGGAGCCGGGGCAGACGGGGTAGAATCCCAGCGTGGTGAAAATGTACCATGCGCTCATCTGTCCGCAGTCGTCATTCCCGCCGAGGCCGTCTGCCGCGGGTTTGTACATTTTCTCCAGGATCATGCGCACCCGTTCCTGCGTTTTCCAGGGAGCGTCCGTCCAGTTATATAAATAGGCGGCGTGATGGGCCGGTTCGTTGCCGTGCACATAGTTGCCGATGATGCCTTCGCGCGTGATGTCTTCCGTTTCCGCGAAGAAAGCGTCCGGCAGGTGCATGGTGAAGAGGGAATCCAGGTGGCCGGTAAACTGTTTTTTGCCGCCCATCATCGCGATCATTTCAGCGGGATATTGGGGCACGTAGAGGCTGTAGTTCCAGGCATTTCCTTCGATATATCCCTGCCCGTGCGTGCTGAGCACGTCGAACTCCTTGCGGAAAGTGCCGTCGCTGAGCTTCGGGCGCATGAAGCCGGTGGAAGGGTCGAACACGTTGCGGTAGTTTTGTGAACGTTTGATGAACTCTTCATACAGGTCGTTGCGGCCGAGCTTTTTCGCCACCTGTGCAATGCACCAGTCGTCATACGCATATTCCAGCGTTTTGGAAACCGAGGAGCTGTTCTTGTCTTCCGGCACGTAGCCCATGTCCATATAATATCCCAGTCCGTCGTATTTCCTGTAGCGGGCGGTGGTGGCGCAGGCATCGAGGGCTTTGTTGGCGTCATATCCGTTGATGTTGCCTTTCATGATGGCGTCCGCTATCACGGAAACGCTGTGGTAGCCGATCATGCACCAGTTTTCGTTGGCGTAGTGGCTCCACACGGGCAGCATTTTGTGCACGCTCTGGTTGTAATGTTCCAGCATGGAGCGCACCATGTCCGCATTGCGTTGCGGCTGGATGATGTTGAAGAACGGATGCAGGGCGCGGTAGGTGTCCCAGAGGGAGAAGGTCGTGTAGTTGGTAAAACCTTCGGCACTGTGGTTCAGCTGGTCCAGCCCGCGGTAGCCGCCGTCTACGTCCATATAGGTAGTGGGGCCGAGGAAGGTGTGGTACATGGCGGTGTAGAAGTTCACCATGTCGTCGTTGCTGAGGGCGTTTACGCGGATCTTCGCGAGTTCTTTGTTCCAGTCCGCCTGTCCTTTCTTTTTCACGGCGTCAAAATCCCAATCCGGCGCTTCGGTGCGCAGGTTGTTCAGTGCGCCGGCGGTGCTCACGGGGGAGAGGGCGAATTTCACCTGGATCTTCTCGCCCGGTCGGGTGTTGAAGTCGAACCAGGCCCTGATCTGGCGGCCGGCCATTTCGGGGAAGTTCTCCGTCTGGTCGAATTTGCGCCAGAAGCCTTTGTAAACGTCATTGGCGTAGTTCTGATGGCCGTATTTTGTAAAGGGTTTGCTGAAGGTCATGGCGAAATATACGGTGCGGGTGCGGGCCCATCCGGCGGTCTGGCGGTACCCGGTGATGAGGGAGTCGTTCTCGATCCGTACGAAGGTCCACACGTTCTTGTTACCATAATTATAGATGCCCGCCATGAGGTCCAGGATGATGTGGGCATTGCCGGCTTCGGGGAAGGTATATTGATGGAAGCCCACGCGGTTGGTGGCTGTCAGTTCTGCGAGGATGTTGTGGTCATCCAGCTTCACTTTGTAATAGGCCGCTTCCGCGGTTTCATTTTCGTGGGAAAAGCGGGAGCGGTAGCCGTTTTCCGGGTGGTCCGCCGTGCCGGGGTTGAGCTGGAGGGGGCCGGTGGTGGGCATGATCAGGAAATCCCCGAGGTCGGAGTGTCCGGTGCCGCTGAAGTGGGTGTGGCTGAAGCCCACGATGGTTTTGTCCGTGTACTGGTAGCCGGCGCAGTACTTGTATACGTCCGGGTTATACCTGCCATTCATCTCGTAGGGGATGGTGTCCGTTTCCGGGCTAAGCTGCACCATGCCGAAGGGCACGGTGGCGCCGGGGTAGGTATGCCCCATTTTTGCCGTGCCGATGATGGGTTTTACATATTGCACCAGGTCCTGGCCGAAGGCCAGGGCGGGGGACAACAGTAAAAGGCTGAGGGAGAATTTTCTCATGCGTTGTGAATTGGTTTTTAATGCTACCAAAGATAAATCGTTTTAGCGTAGATATGTAGCGGTTTTCGGGGTGTTTTGCGGAAGGGGTTTGGGGATGGACGGAAAATTTTTTTTTGGCCCGGCACCCCCGGTTTGTATTTAACAACAGTCTTAATATTACATCCGGGCATATTCATGGAATTTGATCAGGAACATATCAGGCAGTTATACCTGCAGAAGTTGACCGATTCATTGACTCCGGAGGAGGAACGTGAGCTGGAAAACGCTATGCGTTACCCGGCGGTCAGGCGGATGTGCAGGGAGCTGGATGATCTGTATGCTTCCCCCGAGATGCAGCGTTTGTTACGCGAAAAGCCCACGAGCGCCCGTTGGGACGAGCTGGTGGAGCATGCCATGACGCGGGAGGAAGCGGTGGAAGTGCGTAATATGGGTGTACGCCGCTGGCTGATGGTAGCCAGTGTGCTGATCATGGTCACATTAGGGTTGTATTTTTTATGGCCGGAGGCACAACAACAATCTGTTAACTTTTCGGCAGTGGCCCAGGCCACCGGAAAGTCTTACGATATCCGCCTCAGATTGTCCACCGGTGAGCTGGTGCCTTTAACAGGCGCCGGATCGCAGGAACGGATAAAGGCGGGGAAGGTGCAACTGAGCAATCATCATAAAACATTACGTTACGAGCATGGCGAAGCTCCTGCAACGCAATGGAACACATTAGAAGTGCCTGCAAGAGAGGATTATACAATCGTTCTTTCTGACGGTACTGAAGTTAGCCTCAATTCTGCTTCGAGCCTGCGCTTCCCCTTCTCATTCAAAGGTAGCAATACCCGGGAAGTGGAAGTGCGGGGAGAAGCTTTTTTCAAAGTAGCCCCGGACGCCAGCAAACCTTTTATTGTACGCACCCATGCCGGCGATGTGCAGGTACTGGGAACTTCCTTTAACATCAACACATACGAATCTGGCAAGCTGAAAGCTTCGCTGGTGGAAGGAAGCGTAAAGACCTCCTACCGTACGGAAGCCAGGATACTGCGCCCCGGCGAGCAGGCCATTAATCAGACTTCAGGCAGGATGACCGTGCAGGCATTCGATAAAGAGGAAGTGCTCTCCTGGATGAAAGGCGTTTATTATTTCAACAGCAGCCCTATGATAAAGGTAGC
Organism: Chitinophaga cymbidii; assembly: GCF_007992715.1. Lineage (GTDB taxonomy): Bacteria > Bacteroidota > Bacteroidia > Chitinophagales > Chitinophagaceae > Chitinophaga > Chitinophaga cymbidii. The sequence continues at coordinate 445,859 of NZ_BKAU01000001.1, read as the reverse complement.
GGAAGTAGTAGACCGCTGGTATGATGTGCAGATGGTATTTGACAACCCGGCCATCGCGGGATATAAATATGATGGAAAGCTGGACAAAACTGCGCCGCTGGAAGATTTTCTCGAAGTGCTGCGCCTGACCAAACGGATAGAGTACAGGATGGAAGACGGCATGCTACACCTCTTTTAAAACAGTATTCAGAAAAATATTCTTAAAGCGAGACAAATGAAAAATGTAGATCTGACAAACAGGTTACAATACATATTCCTGGCTGATAATCTGAGCTGGGAAGATTTCGCGGAAAGGGTAGGTGAAAAGAACACCCGTCTGCGCAGTGAACTAATGGCCCTGCTGGAGGAAACCAACGAAATCTTATCCCATATCGGGTACCATATCGAGATAGTAAAAGATGCGGAACGCATCAAATAAAGCTCCTGCCTTTCATACCTTGTAGTCCCCCCCGGATTCTTTTTGGATTATTCACCAAACAGTCACCTATTAACCGAAGATTAACATTTATTGATGATTCCTGCTACCGTTTTTTCAGTATTTTCAATTAAAGGATTTCAACCGTAAAAATTTTCAAAACAGGTTAGCGTAAAATCACTAACTTGTTTTGAAATTGCTGCAATTGAATCAGTTGACAATCTTACTTTTCTGATTTATGAATGAAGAATGCACAACTATGAATGGTTCCGGGCTTACGGATGAAGAATTTAAGGTATTGTATTTCAGGTTCCGCGAAGCGCTCATCGTAGAGGCTTTCCGGATTCTGCGCGACGGACATGAAGCAGAAGACGTTGTGCAGGAGACCTTTATCAAGCTATGGGAGAATAATTACCTGAAGGACGTAAATCCGGGAGCCATCCGGTCTTACCTGTACAGCGCAGTTAAAAATAACTGCCTGACCCGCAAGAGCGCCCGGGAAAGCGCCGAGCGGAAGAAAGGCCATTTTATGGAAGTGCACGGAGGAGAAGTGGCAGCAGATCAGACCGAAATCTGGGAGTTACGTGAACGCCTCAACGAGGCGATCCAGAGCCTCCCCTCACAGCGCCGGTGGGCCTTTGTGAAGACTTATATGGACGATAAATCGTACCGGGAAGCCGGTCAGGAGATGGGTCTTACCATGGAAACAGTGAAAAGCCACGTGAAAGTGGCACTCAAAAACCTGCGAATTTCGCTGTCCGGCCTGCGCTAATTGTTAAGCAATTACTATTTACGGAGCTTTTGACAATTTTGTGATCCTATGTAACATAGGATTTTTTCATTTTGCGTCCCGAAAAGCAGCATATCCACGCTATGCACAGCAACTTATATATACAAATGGAAGCGATAAAATGACAGGTACTGTTACATCCACCCTATGTAAACGTTCGTTCTGGATCATCATATGGATCTTTGCTTCCTCCGCATTGCTTGCACAAAATACACCCGCCACACCCCGGCTCAACCTGAACGGTAACTATACCGTCGCTGAAATATTCAAAGCCGTACGCCAGCAGATGGGGCTCACCGCTTCTTTTGAAAACTCTGTGATCGACAAGGAAAGGAGGCTGCAGGTGGATTTCAGGAACGCCACCCTCGGGGAGGTGATGGCGAAAGTCACCGACGGCCTGTATGTGGGCTGGCGGCTGCATGGCGACCTGGTGCTGTTATTCGAATCAAAAACCTTACAGGTCAGTAAAGAAAAGGTTCCGCCACTAACGGGCGTGGTCACCGGCCGGAACGGACTGCCCGTTGCCGGCGCCTCCATAGCCGTCAGCGGCTCGCAAAAGGGCGCCAGTACCGGTACAGATGGCCGCTTCAGCATGGAGAATGTGCCGGACAAGGCCCTGCTGCTGATCAGCTCTATCGGTTACGAATCCCGGCAGTTCAGGTTGAACGGAGAACGGGAGATCGCGCTGACGCTGGATTCCGCCGTTACGCATATGGACGGGATCACCGTTTTGTCCACCGGCTTCCAGAAAGTTCCGAAAGAGCGTTCTACCGGTTCGTTTGTGCAGCTGGACCGGAAGCTGATCAACAGAAGACCCACCGGCAGCGTGCTGGACAGGATAGAAGGGATCACCAGCGGACTGCTGAATTTTAATACCTCAACGCTGGGAACGATTTCAAAGATGCCTTCTACCGCGTCGTTAGGCATGTACCTCCGGGGCATCAGCACTTTATCGCCCAACCAGGTCAACCCGAATCCATTGATCGTACTCGACAATTTCCCTTACGAAGGAGATGTGAAGAACCTCAACCCCAACGACATCGAATCCATCACCATCCTGAAAGACGCCGCCTCCGCCAGCATCTGGGGCTCCCGAAGCGGTAACGGCGTCATCGTATTGACCACCCGGAAAGGCAGGAAAAACCAGAAAATGAGGATGGGCTTCAATACCAACCTGACCATTGAACGGAAACCCGATTTGTATTATGATCCGAATTACATGAGCGCCGCGGATTATATCGAAGTGGAAAAGACGCTTTTCGATGCAGGTTATTTTAATTCCGACATCAATAACCGCAGCAGCTTTCCCGCCCTGTCACCCGTCGTAACACTACTGGCGAAGAAAAGAAGCGGCGAGCTTTCCGCGGACGTGGTGGATGCGGAGATCGAAGCGCTGAAAGGCAATGACGTAAGGAGGGATTTCCTGCGGCATGTATACCGCGAGGCGGTGAGCCAGCAATATGCGGTGAACGTGCATGGCGGGTCGGATGAGCATACTTACTATCTTTCTGTCGGGCATGACCGGAACCAGGATAATCTTATCCGGAATGGAACGGTGAGGACGACGGTTACTGCGGCTAATACGTTGACGCCTTTGGAGAAACTGGAAGTGGGCACGTATTTCAATTATAGTCACCGGAAAATCAATCAGCATAATGAGCAGGAATATGGCTCTGTGACAGTAAATACCACGAAATACGGGATGCTGTATCCCTATGCGCAAATGATGGACGCGAACGGGAATGCGCTGGCGACCGTCAGGGATTATAACCCTTCGTTTGTAGACAGTGTTTCAGGATTGGGGTACCTGGATTGGCATTACCGGCCGCTGGATGAGATACGCAATGCGGAGAATTTTACTACCATGCAGAACCTGGTATTGCGCGCATCCGTTAAGTACAAATTTACTTCCTTCCTTAACGCCGAAGTGCAGTATCAGCATGAGCGGCAACTGATCTCCACCCGGAATTACCGGAACGAGCAAAGCTATTTCACCCGTAACCTGATCAACAAATTCTCTGTAAAAGATCCGTCTACAGGCATGTTCACTTATAATTTTCCGAAAGGCGGTATTCTTTCGCTTGGTGAATATGATTGGCGTGCCAATAATGTTCGCACGAACCTGAATTATGATCAGAAATTCGGAGAACATGGTATAGCGGCGATACTTGGTGCGGAGATCAGGGAGTTGTCTGCTGTAGGTACGGAGAGAAACAGCATTGGTTACTCTGATGCAACCGGTAGAGGAATTGCCAATCTGAACTACGATATTTTGTACCCAACCTATCCCAATGGAGCATCTACCTTGAACAGTGCTTTTGGGATGAATAGTGATGTATCCGGCATCCTCAACAGGTTCATTTCCTACTATACAAATATTGGATACAGCTACAAGCAGCGATATGATTTCACAATAAGTGGTAGAAAAGATGGAGCAAATCTGTTTGGTGCGCGCACCAACGAAAAGATGACTCCTCTTTGGTCAGTGGGGTTGGGGTGGGATATTGCGCGGGAACCTTTCTATCGCGAGAATAATTGGCTCCCGGAACTGCGTTTGAGAACCTCGTACGGCTTTAATGGGAATGTGTACAATGGTTCTGCATATATGACGGGTACGTATGTTACAGGTCCTCTTACAGGGCTGCCGTCAATTATCAATATTTCGCCAGAGAATGATCAACTGAGATGGGAAAAGGTAAAGATACTGAATGTGGGAGTTGATTTTATGTCGAAAAGATCAAGAGTGACTGGGTCAGTTGAGTATTTTAACAAGCATTGTCTGGATTTGATCGAGAATGCTAATGTGGCGCCGCAAACAGGATATATTACTATTAATAAGAACTCCGCAGCAACCCGGACAACCGGCTTTGATATTACATTGAAGGGGAAGATACTCGACGCAAAATTGAAATGGGAATCCACTCTTTTATATAGCCGGCTGAAGGATGAAATTATTTCTTACGATCTGAAGCCGACATCCGGTTCTGTTATATTGAAAAGCCCTAGCGGCATACTGTATGTTGAAGGCATGCCTATCAAAGGGTTACTAAGCTATAAATGGGCTGGGTTAGACCCGGCCAATGGTGATCCTAGAGGATATTTGAAAGGAAACATAAGCACAGATTATAGCGGAATCATCAATAATTTTACCCCTGACAGTCTCGTTTTTCATGGATCGGCCTTTCCGACAATGTACGGTTCCTGGAGAAATGATTTTTCTTTTAAGAGCTTTTCACTATCAATAAATGTTACGTATAAACTGGGATACTACTTTAGACGGCCGGGTGTAAACCTGAGCTACCCCAATTTATTGCGTGATGATATGAATCGTGACTATGGGAAGAGATGGCAGAAGCCTGGTGATGAGCGTATTACGAATGTTCCATCATTAAGTTATCCAGCCAACAATTCCCGGAATAGTTTTTATCAATATTCGGAAATACTTGTTGAGAAGGGAGATCATATCCGCTTGCAGGATATTCGTCTTGAATATAGAATTCCTTCAAAGCAGCGGGGAATACATGTATATGCCTATTTGAGCAATCTTGGAATCATCTGGCGGGCGAATCGGTATAAATTGGATCCGGATGTAGGGAGTTTCGTAGGTATTTCTGATTTACCACGCCCATTTGCATGCACATTTGGCATACAAACAAACTTTTAACCAGCTTATGAAACAATTCATACTCATTATTTTGACTTGTACCCTAGCAATGATGGGTTGCCAAAAGCAGAATGAATGGTTAGATGCAAAAAGACAGCAATCTGATATTGTGCCGGAGAGTTTGGACGATTTTCAGGCGATTCTGGATAACTCGTCCATGAATACTACTTTTCCGGCGATGGGCCAATTGGGGGCAGATAATTATTATTTCCCGGACGATAACCTTGGTGTAATCAGTAATACCGAGAGGAATTCGTATATCTGGGCTAAAGATATTTTTGAAGATGCTCCTTCCGTGGAGTATACTGCTTGCTACCAAATTGTCGGACCTGCAAATATTGTACTCGAAGGGCTGGCGTCTATAAAAATCGATGCTTCAAACCTTGAATATCACAACAGTATAAAAGGACAAGCTCTATTTTTTAGATCGAATATGTTTCTTGAACTGGCAAGTGTTTTTTGTAAACCATTTGATGCGTCTACAGCAGCAACGGATCTGGGAATATGTGTCAGGACAAAATCCAATATCAACGAAATCACACCCCGGTCTTCAGTACAACATGCCTACGACCAGATTATTAATGATTTAAAGCTGGCCGCCACTTTATTACCTGCATTTCAATCCCATAAAACCCGCCCTTCAAAGCCGGCTGCCTTTGCCTTGTTAGCAAGGAGCTATCTATTAACAGGAGATTTTGTGAATGCAAGGCAATATGCAGACTCTACCTTGCGATATATGAATGGACTACTCGATTTTAATAGCAATACTATTTCTATTTCAAAACCCTATCGATTTCCGGATTTTTTATCTGGTAACGATGAGATAATTTTTTATGCTTATGCTGTGGGAAATAGTGCCGCCACACCAAATGACGGACTCAACCACGCTTTTGTAGATAGCACACTTTATGATTCTTATGACAGCAATGATTTAAGGAAAATCTACTTCTATAATGTAACTTCTTCTGGTAAACCCAAATTTCGGGGAACTTATGCAGGTATCGGTCGAAATTTTGCTGGGATCGCTACAAATGAAGTTTATCTTATAAGAGCTGAGTGTAATGCCAGGTTGAATAATTTACCTGAAGCTATTTCAGATTTAAATGTATTATTGGAAAAGAGGTTTAGAACCGACACCTATTCTCCGTTTTATACAACGAACGTAGATACGGCGCTGGTCAGGATATTAAAGGAACGAAGAAAAGAGCTGCCCTTTACAGGCCAGATTCGTTGGCAGGATTTGAGAAGATTGAATAAGGATATCCGTTTTGCAAAAACGCTTACTAGGAAAGTAAATGGAGTCTTGTATCAATTGTCTCCGAATGATAAGAAATACGTCTACCCATTTCCCAAAAATGAAATTGAATATACGGGAATTCAGCAGAATGAAAGATAGAGAAAAGAACAGGTTGCCATGATGTTATTGAGCAACCTGTGTATTTAATGAAGATCATGGATAAGTACTAACAACAATACATTCTGTTGAAGGTATGAAATCTCCTTGTTCGTAGCCACTTGCTGCATTAACTAAACAAACATTATCGTATCCTGTTGCTACGCAATTGCCTGAAGGCTCTTCAAGCGCAACCTTATATGATTCATTATATACCGGAGTGTTCGGTACAATGTAATAATACTGACTCCTCATCTGATAATTCGCATACCCACCAGCAGCGCTCAAAACTAACGCACCCGCCAGCACAGCAAGTTTAATCTTCTTCATTGGAAAAAACATTTTGTTGGTTTATAAATCTCAAACATTCTATAATGCAGCAGGCGTTGGCTTTTACCTGCTTGTTTACTAATAGGGATATTTGCCTAAGACAAACTCATCGCGTTTTGCCGGGAAGCCTGTACATGCCTCCGCTGCAGGATGATTCCTGCAATACTGATCAACACGAAGAACAAATTGAAGAAAAGGTGTTGCGTCCAGTTCAAACGGCTGATGACCCCGCCGCATGAGCAGGGTATCTTTCCGAAAAAATTCAATTTGATCATTATTATATAACCCGTAAATATCAACATGAGCGCCAGTGAAGCCCATAAACCGGCCATCAGCGTACGTTTGAAAATAAGCATCGCGGCTATCACAAACTCCACCAGAGGAACGCCAAATACCAGCCAGGGCGTGAAACGATCGTCAAAAGGCTGCGCATCCATCTGAAAAGTGAAATGCTTGTAGTCCATTAACTTGCTCGTTGCGGCATAGACAAATAAAACAAAAAGCAGCAACACGATGGTTTCCACTAACCATTTCCGTGACATATCCTATTATTTATGGTTGCAATGATATGGGTGCGGTGCTCTCTAACAATACTCGAACAAATACTCGAACGATAGTCTCATTCTGCTATTCTCTGCATGCCCATGTCTAACTTGATTAGTTTTCTCAGCCAGATGTGAAGATAATACCCTTAACGTTAAATTGCGCTGCCGATATGAAAAATTTCTTTGCGAAAATGGCAGCAGCTTTGCCGGCATGACCGGCGATAGTCCGAAGGTGACTGTTTGAATTGCATATTGAAAATCCTGGTAAACCCCGCCGCGGACTCGTATCCTACCTCCCAGGCGATCTCGTGCACAGGCATTTCCGTCTGATGCAGCAGCGCCCTGGCCTGCGAAAGCCGCTCATTGCGGATGTAGCTGGCCAGATGCAGCTTGTATACCTGCTTATACCCCCGCCGCAACTGCGTGGGCGACAGCCCGAAACGCCCTGCCAGCAGTTGTATGGACAATTTCTTGCCAATGTTATCATGAATGTACGCTTTTACCTTTTCAAGTGTTTCATAATCACGGTGTTGAGAGGAACGTTTCTCTTCCCGGTCCGTATTGGTGATCTCTTCCATGGAGGTGAACAGGAGGTCGAGGAAAAGCAGCTGCCGCTTGAAGCGCCAGATATCCCCCTTATCCCGGTTATCATGTATGCTGCTGATCAGCCGCTGGCAGCTTTCGCTGTACCGGCCGGTCTGTACCGGGCTGGCGGCATAACTGATATTGCCCAGCAATGAGGTCAGCAACGGATTGAATAACAGGAACAACATGCGGCAGTAGCCTGCTTCCACCTTCAGAACGGGGGCTTCCTGGCAGGGCGGCAGCAGCGTGTAGCTTTTCTCGTAAAGCTGCAGCGGGCCGGGGAAGGACGCATTACCCGTTAACGTAAAAAGCAGCGCCATGGAGGATGCCGGCAGGGCCACCCGCAGCGGGATGCTTCTCTCCACGTGGATGTCGCATATCCACGCTGTATAGTGCTGATCCCGGAAATACTGCAGTATAACGTTACCATAAGGACCTTCCGCACACATCGTTTGTGCATCGTGTAGCAAAAACGGTCTGAAGTCTGCAGGAACGTCCGGCAAATAATCAAAATGATCGCCCTGCAGGATACCCGGTGTGACACTCATAAATGCTGATTATTAGATGGTTTTCAGAAAACAGGTATTAAGCTAGTTGGTACACGGGAGCCAATATGGAGAATAAGATAAGGCGGTTTTTTTGATGTTGTAACATCAGATCCCGGAAAGTATCGGGCAGCCGGGTCTATTTATTAGACTTGCGCGACAAGAAATCGGGGGGTGCTTTTTCCAATTTTATTATATTATAAATAAAATTATATAAATATAATTAGCGGGTTGATGGTAAAAATTAAAACAAAATGCCTTAATTTTATGATTATAGTCATACACCTTATTCAATTTTCATGGTCATTCACGTTGTTAAACTGATATAAATAAAATATTAATATATCAGAAGCTTTTTAAAAAAATCATCCACCATGAAAATCGTAGTAATTGGTAATGGCATGGTCGGCTACAAATTTTGTGAAAAAATAGTCGAAAAAACCAACAATGAAGGACTGGAACTGGTAGTCTTTGGAGAAGAACCCCTGCCCGCGTACGACCGCGTTCACCTCAGCGAGTTCTTCTCCGGCAAGTCCGCCGCCGATCTGGGCATGGCGCCCCTCGAATGGTACGCCTCCCGGAACATCAAACTGCACCTCGGCGATCCCGTTCAGCAGATAGACCGCCTACACAAAACCGTCCTCTCCTATAAAGGCATCACAGAACACTACGATTACCTCGTCCTCGCCACCGGCTCCGCCGCCTTTGTTCCGCCCATTCCCGGGATCGACAAAAAAGGCGTTTTCCTCTACAGAACGATAGAAGACCTGGAGCTGATGCAGGCTTACGCCCCCCAGGCCCGCAAAGGCACCGTGATCGGCGGCGGCCTCCTCGGACTGGAAGCCGCCAAAGCCCTGCTCGACCTCGGCGTAAAAGAAACCCACGTCGTAGAGTTCGCCCCACGCCTGATGCCCCGCCAGATAGATGAACAAGGCTCCCTCATCCTTCAGTCCAAACTCGAAAAACTAGGTCTCAAAATACATACCAGCAAAAACACCAGCGACATCCTCGGAGAAGGCGCCGTCACCGGCCTCCGCTTCTCCGATGATACCGTGCTGGAAACAGATATGCTGGTGATCTCCGCCGGCATCAGCCCCCGCGACGAGCTGGCAAAGCTATCCGGCCTCGAAACCGGCCACCGCGGCGGCATCGTTGTGAACGAACAGCTGCAAACCACCGACCCCTCCATTTACGCCATCGGCGAATGCGCATTATATAATGGCATGATCTACGGCCTCGTGGCGCCGGGCTATGAAATGTCCGAAGTCGCCGCCTCCCACATCCTGGGCGAACAAAAATCCTTCACCGGCTTCGATATGAGCACCAAACTCAAACTGATCGGGGTAGACGTGGCCAGTTTCGGCAATCCCTTCGTATCGCCGGAACAGGGCAGCAGCATTGTGCTGGAAGACACCATGAAAGGCATTTACAAACGCATCAACATCTCCCCGGACGGTCAGCACCTGCTGGGCGGCATTCTCGTCGGCGACGCGGAAGCCTACAACCTGCTGCTGCAAACCTGCAAGAACAAAGTGATCCTGCCGCCCAACCCGGAAGACATCCTGCTGGGCGCACGCAACGGCAATGCCGCACCCGGCGCGGGCGTAACGGGCCTGCCGGACGATGCGGTGATCTGCAGCTGTGAGAATGTGAGCAAACTGGCTATCTGCCAGGCCGTGGAAGCTGGCAACGAAACGCTGGACGCCGTGAAAAAATGCACCAAAGCGGGAACATGCTGCGGCGGCTGCGCCCCCATGGTGAAAGACCTCATCACCGCCACCATGAAAGCCCAGGGCAAATACATCCGCAACGTGGTATGCGAGCACTTCGCCTATTCGCGCCAGGAGCTGCTGGACCTCGTGAAAGTAAAAGCATTGCGTTCTTTCGATGAAGTGCTGGACCACTATGGTCACGGCGAAGGCTGCGAGGTCTGCAAACCCGTGGTCGCCTCCATCCTCGCCAGTCTGTGGAACGATATGATCCTGCATAAAGGCAATGATACCGCGCAGGATTCGAACGACCGTTACCTCGCCAACATCCAGAAAGGCGGCACCTACTCCGTGGTGCCCCGCGTGCCCGGCGGCGAGATCACACCGGAAAAGCTCATCGTCATCGGTCAGGTGGCGCAGAAATACAACCTCTACACCAAGATCACCGGCGGTCAGCGCATCGATTTATTCGGCGCGCACCTCAGCGACCTCCCCCTCATCTGGGAAGAGCTGATCGCTGCCGGTTTTGAAAGCGGCCACGCATACGGCAAAGCATTACGCACCGTGAAAAGCTGCGTAGGCTCCACCTGGTGCCGCTTCGGGCTGCACGACAGCGTGAGCTTCGCCATACAGATCGAAGAGCGCTACCGCGGGCTGCGCGCGCCGCACAAGCTCAAGTCCGCCGTCTCCGGCTGCATCCGCGAGTGCGCCGAAGCGCAGTCGAAAGACTTCGGCATCATCGCCACGGAAAAAGGCTGGAACCTTTACGTATGCGGTAACGGCGGCTCCAAACCCCAGCACGCGCAGCTGCTGGCGGGGGACATCGACAGCGAAACCTGCATCCGGTATATCGACCGCTTCCTGATGTTCTACATCAAAACGGCCGACCCTTTGACCCGCACCGCCACCTGGCTCAACAAGCTCGAAGGTGGCATGGACTACCTCCGCAACGTGGTGGTGAACGACAGCCTGGGGATCTCCGCGGAGCTGGAACAGGAAATGCAGCTGCTCGTAGACGCCTATAAATGCGAATGGAAAGAAGTGGTGGAAAACCCCGAGCTGCGCAAGCGCTTCTCCCACTTCGTCAACGCGCCGGAAGAAAAAGATCCGACCGTAAAATTCGAAACAATGCGCGCCCAGAAGAAAGCGGCGGAATGGAAATAATCTATCAATCTTAAAACGCTTTTTTATGTCAACCATCAGCACAACAGACGTTACCTGGTTCTTTGCCTGCAAAACAACAGACGTTCCCACCAATGGCGGCGTTTGCGTAAAATACAAGGATGAGCAGATCGCATTATTCTATTTCACGCGCAGCGATACCTGGTATGCCACCCAGAACCTTTGTCCGCACCGCCGGCAGATGGCCCTGAGCCGCGGCATGACCGGCACACATGCCGGAGAGCCCAAAGTAGCCTGTCCGTTTCATAAAAAAACATTTTCCCTGAAAGACGGCCGGTGCCTCACCGACGAGCATGAATGCGCACTGACCGTTTACCCGGTAAGGATAGAAGATGATCGTGTATACATTGGCGTTAATGCATATTAAGACGAAACCCGGCAACTGGCAGGTTGACCGGGCTTCTGAATTTTAATATGATCGGCTCATTTAAAATTTATCAAATTTACATGAAAATATTGTTCCCCGGCGGGGCGCTTTCGATTTTCTTCAGCTCCTTCATGGCCCAGCATTGCAGCGCGCAGCTCTCACTCAGCGCACAGCTCAGGACCCGCACCGAACTGCGGGACGGACAGGGGGCGCCGCTCCCCGAAGGATCGAAGCCCGCGCTCTTCACCTCGCAAAGAAGCCGCCTCACGGCGGGTTTTACCAACTACAGGATCAAAATCGGATTGACCATACAGGATGTCAGGGTCTGGGGGCAGGACGTGTCCACCATCAACCGCACCACCACGCCGGACAACAACGGTTTCATGCTCCATGAAGCATGGGCCGAAGTGCTGCTGACCGATACCCTTGTTAAAAATAAAAGCCTTCAGTTCAAGGTAGGCCGGCAGGAGCTGGTGTATGACGACAGCCGGCTGCTGGGTAACCTGGACTGGCTGCAACAGGGCCGCCGCCACGACGCGCTGGTGCTGAAGTACCGGGCCGGCTCCTGGAACCTCCACCTGGGCGGGGCTTTTAACCAGAATAAAGAAAACGCCTCCGGCACCGTATACCACGCTGCCCCTCCCGGCAACTATCCCGCCAATACCAACGGCGGCACCGCTTACAAGGGCCTGGAGTTTCTGCACGTCAATAAACAGTTCGGCAAAAGCGGGCTGTCCTTCCTCTTCCTGGCGGATCAGTTTTCAAAATATTATATCGACAGCATGGCGGTGAAGCAGTGGGAAGCCGCTACCCATCAGCGTTTTACAACGGGCTTCTATTTCAGTTTCCGCAATATGCTCACAGCCGCCGCTTATTACCAGGGCGGTAGCAATGCCGCCGGAAGGTCTATCAGCGCAGCTTTGCTGTCGGTCGCCTACCAGCACCGGTTTACGAAAACCATCAGCGCTGAAGCCGGCGTGGATTACACTACAGACGATTTTGATCCGCTGTACGGCACGCCGCACAAGTTCTGGGGCACGATGGATTATTTCTACGTAGCCAGCAGCTTTGGCAACAAAGGTTTGCAGGACTATTATCTCAAAGCAAAATTCAGGAAAGACACCAAATGGATGCTCAGCGCGGATGTACACCAGTTCTACAGCGCCGCCATGAGCCGGAAGTTCGGCACCGAGGCGGACCTCACCGTCAATTACAACCTCACGAAGACCATCGGTTTTGAAGGCGGCTACAGCCACTTCTGGAGCACCGCCTGGCTCGCCTCTCCCGGTGTGAAGAACATCACAAACGCGAAGAGCAACAGCAACTGGGCCTACCTGTCCATCAACGTCAAACCTGAACTATTCTTCAAATAAAACCCGAATCGTATGCAGATCAACAATAAACCGCTTGAAAAATTAAACATCTTCAGCCTCGGCTCCGTTCAGATGCGCACGTTCCACATCACGTGGCTCATGTTCTTCGTCTGCTTCTTCGGATGGTTCGGCCTCGCGCCGCTCATGCCTACGATCCGGGAAGACCTCGGCCTGTCGAAATCACAGGTGGGGAATATCATCATCGCCTCCGTTTCCGGCACCATCATCGCGCGTTTGCTGATCGGCAGGCTGTGCGACACGTGGGGGCCGCGCAAAACCGCTGTGCGCCTGCTGACCATCGGGTCCATCCCCGTATTCCTCGTAGGTCTCGCTAACGACTACACGACATTTCTCATATTCCGCCTCGCCATCGGCACCATCGGCGCATCGTTCGTGATCACCCAGTTCCATACCGGCATCATGTTCGCGCCGAAGATCAAAGGCACGGCCAATGCTGTTACGGGTGGATGGGGCAACCTCGGGGGAGGCGTCACCAATATGGTCATGCCGCTGATCTTCGCCGCCATCGTAGGTTTCGGCTATACCAAATCAGAAGCCTGGCGCTACGCCATGATCGTGCCGGGCCTCATGATGCTGGCCGTGGCTTTCCTCTATCACCGCTATACAAAAGATACGCCTGCGGGCAATTACGACGAGATCGGGCATAACGTGCAGAAAGGGAAAACGGACTGGTCTGTGCTGGCGGACTGGCGCATCTGGGCGCTGACGCTGGCCTATGCCATGTGCTTCGGCATGGAGATCACCTTTGATAATGTGGCCTCGCTGCACTTCGTGGATTCTTTCGGCCTTTCGCAGGCCAGCGCCGGGTTCTGGGCGGGTATATTCGGGTTGATGAATCTCTTTGTGCGCGCATTGGGCGGATTTGTATCGGACAAGGTAGGCGCCAAACAGGGGCTGAAAGGAAAAGGAACATTGCTGGCGCTGGTGCTGCTGGCGGAAGGCGGCGGATTGCTGCTGTTCTCGCATGCCAGCTCTCTCGGCCTGGCCATCTTCGCCATGCTCGGCTTCGCGCTCTTCCTGAAAATGGCGAACGGCGCCACCTACGGCATCGTGCCATTCGTGAACCAGCAGAACGTAGGGCTGGTGAGCGGCATCGTAGGCGCGGGCGGCAATCTCGGCGGCATGATGTTCGGATTTTTATTTAAGTCGGAAAACATCTCCTACGAACAGGCTTTCACGTACATCGGGTATGCGGTGATCGCCACCGGGTGCATCGTACTGCTCACAAGGTTTGCGAAACAACCGGCGGAGGCACCGGTAAAAGCGCAGCCACAACCCGTATTAGCGGACTAAAAATTCAGGTATGCCGTCATCATTCAAAACAACATGTTGTTACTGCGGAGTGGGCTGCGGTATTGTGGTACACAAGGACCGCCAGGGCAGGTTGACGGTGGAAGGTGATAAAGACCATCCCGTGAACAAAGGCATGTTATGCTCCAAAGGCATGAACCTGCATTATACGGTCATGGACACGTCGGACAGACTATTGTACCCCGAAATGCGTTACAGCCGGAACATGCCGCGGCAGCGCGTTTCGTGGGATCAGGCGCTCGAACGCACCGCCGCCGTGTTCAGCCGGATCATCGAAAAGCACGGGCCTGACGCAGTAGCCTTCTACGCTTCCGGCCAGTGCCTTACGGAAGAATATTATGTGGTCAACAAGCTGATCAAGGGGTTCATTGGCAGCAACAATATCGATACCAACTCCCGGCTTTGCATGAGCAGCGCCGTAGCGGCCTACAAAATGTCGTTAGGAGAGGACGCGGTACCCGGTACGTATGATGATATCGAACAGGCGGATTGCATCTTTGTGGCGGGTGCCAATCCTGCCTGGTGTCATCCCGTCCTGTGGCGGAGGATCGAAGCCGCGAAAGCCGCCAATCCGAAGCTGCGCATCATCGTCAGCGATCCGCGCATCACGCAGAGCTGCGCCATGGCGGACCTGCACCTGCAATTGCATCCCGGTACGGACATCGTTTTACATCACGCCATTGGCCGTTTATTGATAGAACAGGGAAAGACCGACGCCGCTTTCATCCGCCAGCATACCGAAGGTTTCGCCAAATACCGCGACATGGTGATGCAGCGCAGCATTGCTGAAGCCGCCATCGTCTGCGGCATCCCGGAAACGCAGCTGTATGAAGCCGCCGCGCTCATCGGGGAATCAAAAGGTTTTATGACGATGTGGACGATGGGGCTGAACCAGAGCGTAGTGGGCGTTCACAAGAATCTCAGCCTGATCAACCTGCACCTCATCACCGGCCGGATCGGCAAACCGGGCTGCGGGCCTTTTTCGCTGACCGGGCAGCCGAACGCCATGGGTGGCCGCGAAGTAGGCGGGCTTTCCAATCTCCTGCCCGCCCACCGTGTGCTGGACAATCCCGCGCACCGCAAGGAAGTGCAGGCGTTCTGGGGAGGCCGCGAGTTGTCCGCCAAACCCGGACTGACCGCTACACAGATGTTTGAAGCGATGAACGACGGCCGCCTGAAAGCCATCTGGATCATGTGCTCCAATCCGCTGGTAAGCCTGCCGGACGCGCGTTTCATGGAAGCCGCTCTGAAAAAGGCCAAATTCGTGGTGGTGCAGGAAATATCCAATAAACCCGAAACCCTGCAATACGCCGATGTGATCCTCCCCGCCGCGGCATGGACGGAAAAGGAAGGCACGATGACGAACGCGGAACGCCGCATCAGCTATCTGAAAAAGATCAACGACGCACCCGGAGAAGCCCTGCCGGATGCCGAGATCATCTGCCGCTTCGCACAAAAAATGGGTTATAACGGATTCGACTACACGCACCCTTCTGAAATTTATAATGAACATTGCCGGCTCACCGCCGGCACGAACATCGATATCAGCGGTCTTGATTACAGCCGCCTGCGGGAAAAACGCAGCATACAATGGCCGTACAAGGCCGGCAAAGGCACGGCGCGCCTTTTTGAAGATCACCGCTTCTACACCGCTTCCGGCAAAGCCGCCATCCACTCCTTCGACGATCAGAACAATTCAGAGCAAACGGACGGCAATTTCCCGCTCGTCCTCACCACGGGCCGCATCCGCGACCAGTGGCATACCATGAGCAAGACCGGGAAAGTAAGCAAGCTCAAACAGCACATCGCCTCCGCGTTCCTGGAAATACACCCGGAAGATGCGCGTGAGCGCGGCATCCGGCAAAACGATATTGTAGAGATATTCAACGGCCGGGGCAAAGTGCGCGTGAAAGCACAGCTTTGCACCACCATCAAGCAGGGCGTGGTATTCCTGCCGATGCACTGGGGAAAGATACTGAACAGCGACCTGAACCGCGCGAACAATCTCACCAACAACCTTGTTGATCCCATCTCTAAACAGCCTGACCTGAAATTTGCCGCGGTACAGGTTGTGCGGTTTGAAAAGCCGGCGCAAAAGATCGTGATCATCGGTGCGGGCGCGGGCGCTTACGGTTTTGTAAAAGCCGCGCGCGCACTGAATGACCGGGACGAGATCACAGTGTTCAGCAAGGAAGACCAGCCGTTCTACAACCGCGTGATGCTGCCCGATTATATCAGCGGCGCACAGCAATGGGCGCAGCTGGTTAAAATGTCGGATGCGGAGGAAGCGGCGCTCAACATCACGCTGCACCGCGGTGTAAGCGTGGAGCATATCGACCGGCAAAGCAGAACGGTAACCGACAGCCGCGGCCATACGCATCCTTACGATGTGCTGATACTCGCCACTGGCAGCCGTCCCGCTACGTTAAAGGACGTGCCGCCGCTGAAAGGCATCTTCACCATGCGGAGCCGTCGCGATGCGGACGCCTTCGTAGCGCATGTGGACCCCGCCAAAGGCAGGATCGTGATCGTGGGCGGGGGACTGCTGGGCATAGAGCTGGCCGCTTCATTGCGTGAAATGAATATAGACGTGACCGTTATACAGCGTACTTCCCGCCTGATGGACCGCCAGCTGGACGTACTGGGAGCGCAATTGCTGTCCGACGAGCTGAAAGACCGCGACATCGAGATCATTTACGACGACGAGATAGAGCAGTTCACCGGCGTCCGGAAAGTGGAAGGCGTACGGCTGAAAAGCGGCCGCCAGCTTACCTGCCAGGCTGTGGTGATGTCCATCGGCACCATCCCGAACATAGAACTGGCGCAAGCCTGCCAGCTGCATTGCAACCGTGGGGTAGTGGTGAATGAATACCTGCAGACCAGCGATCCTTCCATTTATGCGATCGGCGAGATCGCGTCCTTCAACGGTGTGCTCTACGGCATCACCGCCGCCGCGGAGCAGCAGGCCGGTATTGTGGCGCGCTACCTGAACGGCGATATCACCGGGCACTATGAAGGTTCCCTGTTCATGAACATCCTCAAAATGCACGGCATGGAACTCTGCTCGCTCGGAATGGTGGAAACGCCCGCCGATCCTGCTTATGAAGAAGTGGTGTTCATTGACAAGGCGAGGCGGTTCTATAAGAAATGCATCATCCACCAGGACCGCCTGGTTGGCGCGATCCTCATCGGGGATAAATCGGAGTTCCTGGAATTTAAGGATCTCATCCAGCAGAAAACAGAATTGTCAGATAAACGGCTGGAACTCCTGCGCTCCGGCAAAAAAGGCGCGCCGGTGCTGGGCAGGCTCGTATGCTCCTGCGGCAATGTGGGGGAAGGCAATATCTGCGAGAAGATCCGGGAAGGGCATACGGACCTGGACGGCCTCTGCCGCGCATCCGGCGCGGGCCTCGGCTGCGGCAGCTGCCGCCCCGAAGTGCAGCACCTGCTGGATAAAAGCAAACCAAAACTGAAACCGGCACTGGCCGAACAACTGGTGTAGTATGGCAAAACAATCGCACATCGTCAGCATTAATTTTACCGGCGGCATCATTTCGCCCGGCTACCTGCGGGAAGTATTGGAGATCGCGTCTGCCGTACAGGTAACACAGGTACGTTTCGGCCTGCGGCAGCAACTGTACATGGAAGTGCTTTATAAACATTTTGAACAGTTCTCCGCCGCCTGTACATCCAAAGGCATCACGTTCAGCCTGGATGGCGAGTTTCCCAATATCACCAGCTCCTATGCTGCATCGGATATTTTCATTAATGATTCCTGGTTGAGCGAAGGGATTTATAAAGATATTTTCGACCTGATCGATTATACGCCTTCGCTGAAGATCAATATCTGCGACAGCCAGCAGACCTTCATGCCGTTCTTCACCGGGCATATCAACTGGATCGCATCGGCCCACACGCATTACTGGTACCTGTACATCCGCCGTCCCGGTTCGGACAGCATCATCTGCTGGCCGGAGCTGATCTATACCAACAGCATCGCGCCGGTGAGCAGGCAACTGGAATCGCTGATGCAGGAAGATAACCTGCATGGGCCTGTTTCCAAAAATCCCGCGTATATCAGCCGGCCGAAAGATAAAGAGCTGGAACTGCCGGTCTTCCATCTGCCTTACTACGAAGGATTCAACAAATACAATAACAGTTACTGGCTTGGCATTTACCGGCGGGATGAGGAATTTTCCGTTCCTTTTCTGAAGGATGTTTGTGCGATCTGCCTCGAAACGGGGATCGGCCAGTTGCACGCCACCTCCTGGAAGTCGGTCATCATCAAGAATATCCGTCCCGATCACCGGCGGTTGTGGGATTACGTGCTGGGGAAATATAACATCAACGTGCGGCATGCGGCGAATGAGCTGAACTGGCAGGTGCCGGATAACTGTGAGGACAGCCTGATCATCAAAAGGCATATCATCCGTCATTTTGATACGGGCGATGTGCGGACATACGGTTTATGCTTCAGCATCAAGATGCACGCCGCCAACAGTCATTTCGGGGGGATTGTCATCCGCCGGCAGGAGAACAAGTACGGCAGCAAGCTGAAATACATGCAGCGCTTCGATATCCTGTACTCCGCCGATTTCAATCCGAATAACAACGCGCTGGCCCTTTACCGGGAAGGCGTTTCCAAGGAACACCTTGGGCCTTATGTGATTTCGCTTTGCAAGGATTTTTATGAGAAAGGCAGTGCGTTGAATGTGCTGCAGCATTATGTGAGCGAGCAGCGGTCGCTGGTGACGGAAGCGCCGGTGAAAATGGTGCATCAGTGCCCGCATTGTTTTACCGTGTATGATGAAGCGGCGGGTGATCCGGCGCAAGATGTGGAAGCGGGGACGCCATTTACGGCGTTGCCGGAGGATTATGCCTGTTATATATGTGATGCGCCGGTGAACGATTTTAAGGAGGTGGACATGGCGGCACTGGTGAATATGTAACGGCCGGTCATTTTATTTGTATCCGCGGTTGTCAGGTCGTCCTGAAAGGCCAGACAGGATAAATACTGTTCTTTTCAAATACCTGCCGCTCCGCGGGCAGCGCCATAAAAGCATCCGCCATCAACAGGCTGCTAAGATCGCCGGAACCATTGTAGGGAACAGGTTGGGCGGACGTTCTTCCATCCGGTAATGTGGAAAGCCGCACCGGCAGGTAATATTCCAGTGCCGGGTTAAACACTACTTCCTCTTCCAGCACCGCAAACAAAGGCTGCTCCGCATTTTCCTGCAAACAGGCTTTCAGCCAGGGCCGGATATACCGGTAAAAGCACATGAAGCCGGACACCGGGTTGCCCGGCAATGCAAACACAACCGGCTTTTGCGGAAAAGTGCCGAACAGCAGCGGTTTGCCGGGTCGCTGTTGTACTTTATGAAATATTTCCCGCATGCCGCAAGCCTTCAGCGCGGCGGGCAGATGATCGAACTTGCCGGCGGAAACAGCGCCGCTGCAAATGAGCACGTCTGTTTCGGGGAGCAGTTCGGAGATGTGCTGTTCCAGGCGCTGCTGATCGTCCGGGAGGTGTATTTTTTCTGCGGGAATGCCGAGTTGTTGCAGGGACGCATGCAGGCTGTGGATGTTGGACATTCTTAATTGGTGTTGCGCCGGAATAGCGCTTACTTCCACCAGCTCATTGCCGGTAGCGATAAGCACGATCTTCGGAAGCCTGCTCACCAGCACTTCACTTTTCCCGACCGTGGCCAGCACGCCAATTTCCGCGGCGCCGATGCGGATGCCCGCTTCCAGCAATATTTTTCCGGCGGGCGCATCGCTGCCGATGCGGTGGATGTTTTGTCCCTTTACGGCATCCTTCACAACGGTAAAACGTTTGAAGCCTTCATGCTCGGTGATTTCCAGGTGTTCGTAGGGGATCACGGTATCTGTAAGATCGGGAAGAA
The DNA here is from genome assembly GCF_007992715.1 of Chitinophaga cymbidii. Classification (GTDB taxonomy): domain Bacteria; phylum Bacteroidota; class Bacteroidia; order Chitinophagales; family Chitinophagaceae; genus Chitinophaga; species Chitinophaga cymbidii. Next base: position 425,726 of record NZ_BKAU01000001.1, on the reverse strand, counting down.
TGGCGCCGGTCATCACCTCCATGCAATCAGCCAGGTTGGCGAGCTGCATTTGCGGCATGCCCGCGGCCTGCACGTCTTCCAGTCCGAATACCCTTTGTCCCCTCGCATAGCTGTCAAAATAAATGGCGATGCCGTCCATTGTTACGCGGTCGAAAGGAGGGAAGGGCCTGTCTGCCGTGACTGTTTCCCGCAAGATCCTGCCGGCAGCGGCTTCCAGCGGAACCTTTTCCGTTCCGAAGTCACGTACGGCAGACATAATGGCGGCAAAAGCTTCACTGACAGGCATCATCATTTTGACTATTTTTGTTGTACTAAAATTATTCAATTATGGGCAATGATTCAAATGCTTCCGGCTTTACACACCTGGACGCAGGCGGACAGCCGCAGATGGTGGACGTAGGCGCCAAAGCGGAAACGCTGCGGACAGCAGTAGCGGAGAGCCGCGTGCATTTGCCGCCGGTGATCCTGCAACAGTTCACCGGGCAAGACCTTATCACAAAGAAAGGCTCCGTGTTCCAGACTGCGATCATTGCCGGGATCATGGCCGCAAAAAAAACGCCGGAACTGATCCCGTTATGCCATACTTTGCTGCTGGACAATTGTAAGGTGGATATTCAGTTGCAGGAGGAGGAAGTGGTGATCCGCTGTACCGTGCGCACCACGGGAAAAACAGGCGTGGAGATGGAAGCGCTCACCGGCGCAAGCGTGGCGGCATTGACGGTGTACGATATGTGCAAGGCGTTTTCACACGAGATGGTGATCCGGCAAACAAAACTCATCAGTAAAAGCGGAGGGAAACATGACATCGGATAAAAATCTGAAAGGATTGATCCTTTGCGGTGGCCGCAGCACCCGTATGCAGCAGGATAAGAGCATTATCGACTATCACGGCAAACCCCAGTGGCAATACCTCCACGGCCTCCTGTCAGGCTTCCTCCCCGAGGTATACCTTTCCTGCCGTAAAGAACAAACATTCCCCGGCTGCGACCAGCTCATCACGGACAGCATCGAAAGCGCCGGTCCATCTACGGGCCTGCTCAGCGCCCACTACGCGCAACCGCAAACAACATGGCTGGTGCTGGCCTGCGACCTGCCGCTCATCAGCCGTCAGAGTATTGCATATCTCATCCGCTCCCGCCAGCCGGAGCGGGCGGCCACCGCGTTCATCAGCCCCTTCAACCAGCATCCCGAACCGCTGATCGCGATATGGGAACCGGCGGGGCTGGCTGCGCTGGAAAGGGAATATAAAGAAGGCAGGAATTGCCCGCGGAAGACTTTGTTGAAAACGGATGTGTTTACGCTGGAAAACCCTTACAGCACGGAGCAGTTCAATGCGAATACGCCGGAGGAGATGAGGGATGCAATAGGAAAGATCAGGGAATAGGAAAAGATGTATCCGTATGGCCGGCTCCCGCAGCCTTCGCAAATACAAGGTGTTTCGCGGCAATTCGTATCGTTTTCGCAGCAGATTTTCAGTGCGCTTTAGCATCGAACGATTTACGGCATTCGCCGTAAATCCAACCCCCTACGGATGCGCGGCCACCCACACCGCCCCGTCCTCAAAAAACTCCTGCTTCCAGATCGGCACCGCTTCTTTCAACGTATCGATCGCATACTGGCAAGCCTCAAACGCAGCCGCACGATGCGGCGCCGCCACAGCGATCACCACCACCGTTTCGCCCGGCAGCTTTTCGCCCGTTACATGCAGCATGGCGATCCGCTGCACATGCCAGCGCTCCCGCACCGTTTGCGCGATCTTCTCCAGCTCCAGCAAGGCCATCGGTTCATAACATTCAAAAAACAGCTTCAGCACTTTTTTTTGCTGCGTCTGGTTCCGCACCGCGCCAATGAAGGTCACGATGCCGCCGCTTTCCGGCGATTGCACGAAATCGATGGCTTCCTGTGCGGTCACCGTAGGTCCGATCCTGATCAACTGTTCCATGTAAAATAATTAACCGCCGCTTAAAGGGGGAATGATGGCGATCTCGTCGCCGGGAGAAAGCGCTGTGTCGTCTGCCGCGTAAGCCTTGTTCACGGCCACCATCACGGCGCGGAGCTGCTGCATCCCGGGGTATTGCTGCATCAGCCATTTCTTCAACGCGCCCACCGTGGGAAGTTCCGCTTCGATCGTCAGGGTCCTTGCTGCTGCAATGTCTTTCATGATCCCGAATAGCATTACTCTCATGCATTAAAGTTACAATTAAGCGGTGATAATTTAGTAAATTAGCGAAGTGGCTTTTTTCTCAAAATCAACAGCATGAAAATCAGGATCAGGGGCAATAGCATCCGCTACCGGCTCGATAAAAAAGATATAGATGTTCTGAACGAACACGGAAAAGTGGAAGAACATACCTGGATCGGCGCGCACAATCTGCATTTCTGCATCCGCTCGCGCGGCAACATCGTGCAGCCCGCTATCAAGCTGGAAGGCAGCGGCGTTCACCTCTCCGTTCCATCGCCGGTCATTGAAAAATGGGCCGGCACGGAGGAAGTAGGCTTTGACTTTGATATCCTGAACCCCGACGGCTCCGCGCTGAAAATACTGGTGGAAAAGGATTTCAAATGCCTCACCGTGCGCGATGAAGACGATAGCGCCGCATTTGAGAACCCCAACGCCGGAAAGACCTGCTGACCATGCTCACAGACAATCACCACCGCATCATCAACTACGTAAGGCTGGCCGTGACCGACCGCTGCAATCTCCGCTGCACCTATTGCATGCCGGAGAACATGCGGTTCCTGGAACGGGAAGCGCTGCTCTCCTACGAAGAGATACTGCGTTTTATGCAGCTATTGACCGGCGCGGGCGTGAACAAAGTGCGCATTACCGGCGGAGAGCCCTTCCTGCGGAAAGACCTCCTGTTCCTCCTGGAAAAGCTGGTAAAAATAGCCGAAGTGTCCATTACCACGAACGGCGTGCTCACTGCGCCGTACATCCCGCAACTCAAAGCGCTCGGCATACAACAGGTGAACCTTAGCCTGGATACCCTGCAGCCGCAGAAATTCTTCCGCATCACCCGCCGCGATCAGTTCACCGCCGTGCGGAAGACGCTGGACGGACTGATAGACGCCGGCATCCCGCTAAAACTTAACATGGTGGTGATGGACGGTGTGAATACAGACGAATTGACGGATTTTGCGGCGCTGACCCGCGATCATCCTTTATCGGTAAGATTTATTGAAGAGATGCCTTTCAACGGCCAGGGTAAAGGGTTTTCCGGCATCGAGTGGCATTACAAACGCATACTGGACGCCATCCGCGCGGTATACCCGCTGGAGAAACTGGCCGACGCCCCGCACAGCACCTCCATGAACTACACCATCCCCGGGCATGCCGGCAGCATTGGCGTGATCCCCGCGTACAGCAGAACTTTCTGCGGCACCTGCAACCGCATCCGCGTAACGCCTACCGGGCATCTGAAAACATGTTTGTACGGAAATGATGTGATGAATGTAAGGGACCTGTTCCGCCGGCATGCGACGGATGAAGAGGTATTGTCGCAGTTACAGGCAGTGCTGCACCAGCGTTTTGCCAACGGCTTCGAGGCTGAAGCGGCCAACCGCCATTCACAACTGGAAAGCATGTCGGTGATCGGCGGATAGCCGTCAATGATAATAATACAGCATCCTCACCCCCGCATACAGGATCAGAAAAGCCGTGGCCGCCTCTACCCACCGGGGTTTCAGCCATCCCGCACTCAAACGCGATCCCAGTTGCCCGCCTATTACCACCGAGATCAGCAAAGGCAACGTAAACTCCCACTGAAAAACGACCGCACCCTTCGCCGCCTGTCCCAGTAACCCGGAAATGGAATTGACCAGGATGAAAAAGCTGCTGAGCCCCGCGATGTTCTTGGGACTGTCGTATTGACCGAGGCGCAACACCGGTGCAAGGTAAATACCGCCGCCGATGCCCGTCATCCCGGAAAGGAACCCGATGCCGCCGCCGATGAGCGCGTAGGAGCGGGTGCGTTGGTCTTTTATTTTGTAGCTCCGCTGCGCGAACAGCCGGAAGCACATCAATGCCGCGGCGGCCGTCAGCGCAATGCCGAGCACCAGGAAGAAAGTGGACTGTTTCAACGGAAGATAGCTGCCCGCAAAAGCCAGCGGTACGCTGACCAGGCTGAGCAGGACCGCCTTTTTGAAAGGCAGGTGGCCGTTTTTGTAAAAATGATAGACGCCGCCGGTGACCACTACGATATTACAAAGCAAAGCAGTGGATTTCATCAGCTGAAATCCCACGCCCCATAAAGCCATCAGTGCAAGATAGCTGGAGCCGCCACCGAAGCCGGCGGAGGAATAGATAAGGGCGATGGCGAAAAAGACCAGGCAAAGTTCCAATACCATATCAACTGATCTTTCTCAATATTTCCTCCTGCTGTACAGGCTTTTCCTTTTTCAGCTGGCTGCGGATCTTCTCCCGGTGCATCATGCCCCAGTCGCGGAGCGACTTTACCACGTCCCCGAGGGAGTTGCTGTAGTCCGTCAGCTCATATTCCACCATCACGGGCGTGCCGTTATGTACCTTGCGGATCACAAAGCCATTCAGTTCCAGCTCTTTCAGCTCATGCGAAAGTACTTTGGCCGCAATGCCTTTAACCGTTTTCTGCAGTTCGTTGAACCGTTTGTTGCCGCTGCTCAGGGCCACGATGATGGGCAGCTTCCATTTGCCGTTCAGCACGTACAGGGCGTCCTGCACCGCACTTAGCGCCGTGCATGCCTCCCATTCGGCTGAAATTACCTGTAATTGTAACATTCCCGTATCTTTATATAAATAAACGCTTGTTAACTAACCTGAAAGTAAGCGCTTACCTTTGGGTAACTGCTAACCATTCGTAAGCAAATCTACATAAGTTTGCATTCCATTCACTAAACAAACAGCATATTATGAAAAAGATCACCTTTTTAGTGCTCCTGCTCGCAATATCCATCGGCAGCTTTGCACAGACCTGGAAGTCAGATAAAGCGCACTCCCAGCTGAAATTCGACATCACACACATGGGCCTCTCCACCGTGTCCGGCGCATTCACTGATTTCGATGCTACAGTAACCGCTTCCCAGGCTGATTTCAGCGATGCAAAGTTTGAGCTGACGGCTCAGTCCACTTCCATCAATACCGGTATCGGACAGCGGGATGATCATCTGAGAAGCGCGGATTTCTTCGACGTGGCTACCAACCCCACCATCACTTTCAAAAGCACATCCCTGAAGAAAGTGAGCGGCGACAAATTCCAGGTAACCGGCGACCTCACCCTGCACGGCGTGACCAAGCCCGTAACGCTGGACCTCTGGTACCGCGGCACCGCTGAAAACCCCATGAGCAAAAAGCCCACCGCAGGTTTCCGCGTAACCGGCTCCATCAAACGCAGCGACTTCGGTATCGGTACCAAATTCCCCGCTGCCATGCTGGGCGAGGAAGTAGCCATTTTTGCCGATGGCGAGTTCGTAAAGCAGTAATCTTTAATACGATATATTCGGAAAACCCGCTCCACGAGCGGGTTTTCTCGTTTCTGAAATAAAAGTCTACCAGTTTGGTAGGATATTCATTTTTTCCCTATCTTTGCACCATATCCGTTTTTAAGATCATCACACCAACATTAAAAAGATCATATGCGTACGAAGAACAGATATGCAGATTTCCTGCCCCTGAACATGGACATCCGGAGCACCAAACCCCTTCATGACAGAACGAAGATCAAGCCGCTCGCCGCGGGCCATACCTTCCCCTTATTTCACCTGCACAAGGAAGATTTCGTAGTGCCGTTCCCGTTCCTCGGGAAGGAAAGCAGCTACCTCGTGGGTTCCGAACTGCTGAACCAGCCGCTGGTGCTGGCGTTTTATTCCGTGCACTGGAATGGTTACGGAAAACGTTATCTCGATGAGCTGCAGCATTTGTATGCGGACATTCATGTGATGGGAGGGCAGCTGCTGGTAGTGTCCGCGGATGACCGCAAGGAGCTGGAGGCTGTTATATCTGAAGGCGGGTATACTTTTCCGCTGGCTATCGACCGTAATCATCAGATCGCGCGCAGCGCGGGACTGTATGCTGAATCAGATCCGCTGTGGGACCGCGTTTCCGGCATCGAGGAAAATGCGCCGCCGCCCGCTTTGTATGTAACGGGGCAATCGCAGCATATCAGTTATGTGTTCATTGATCATTACCTGGACAGCACCATTCCGGCGCGGGAGTTGCTGACGGAAGTTTATAACGCGGGCCAGTCCACCCTCACGGAACTGCAACGGGCCATCGCATAAGCCTTACAAATAGGCCTTCATTTCATCTTCAATATCTTTCCGCAGGTCCATCAGGCGATGGGCGTATTTTTCCATATTGATTTCCTGTTCGGTAACGGGGTTCCATTTAGGCACCGGTATCGTTTGGCCTTTGTCGTCGATCGCGGCGAATACCATGATGCAGTGGGTAGTCTTCACTTTCTCCGCCTGCCGCGGGTTGCCGGCGTACACATGAATGGAGATATGCATGCTGGTGTTGCCGGTGTAGATGATCGACGCATCGATCTCCACCAGGTCGCCAATGGAGATCGGTTTGTAGAAACGGATACCGCCCACATACACCGTCACGCAATATTGCCCGCTCCAGTTGGCCGCGCAGGTGAACCCCGCCTGGTCGATCCATTTCATCACGGCGCCGCCGTGCACTTTGCCGCCGAAGTTCACATCGGAAGGTTCCGCGAGGAACCGCAGGGTAACGGAATGCTGAGGTCTGTTCATATCAGGAGGCTTTGATCGTTTTGCGTTTGCGCCATTGCCAGGGCGCCACGGGATGTTTGTCTTTCCACAAGCCCAGCCGCTCTTTCCGGGCTGTAGTTTCGGCCGCCGCCAGCAGCGGGCTTTTGCTGAACTTTTTGTAATGCCACGCAAACCCCGCCTTTACAATAGCGGCATTCAGCGAAACATCGCCCGGCAGATACACTTCCGCCACGATCCTGCCATATTGGTCCCTGCTCTGCCGCACGGCTTTCACCACTTTCCCGAAACATTGCGCCGCCGTAAATTCCTTTGCTTTTGTGCCGAAAGGCTGCCCCCGTTCGGGGCTGTCGATCCCGAACAGCCGGATGCGCAGTTTTTTTCCGTTCACCAGCATTTCGATCGTATCTCCGTCTTTCACAGCGGTCACTTTTCCGGTATAGGTCTGTGCCACGACGGTAAGGGTAATGCAAAGGCAGCACAGGACATTCAACAATAGCATTCTCATGCTGCAAGTATAGGAAATAAAGTTGCTTTCCCTGAAATATTCCTTATTTTTAACCTGATGTGCAAACGTTTGCACCCGTTCACGATCAAAGCAATTCAACATGACTTCCACCTTACGAAAACTATGCGCCGCCATGCTCTTTTTAACCGGCGCGCCCATCCTGCTATCCGCCCAAAAGCCCTCTAATGGCGAAATGCGGCGGCTCATCGATGACAATATGAAATTTGCCGCGGCGCAGTACCGGGTGCTGCAGGACAGTACGCCGGCAGACCGCATGCCGCGTACCTTCCAGAACGGACGTTCCGTTACCTCCAATACCGAATGGTGGTGCAGCGGATTCTATCCGGGTTCGCTCTGGTATATTTATGAGTACACGAAAGATGACGCGATCAAAGCGGAAGCGGAGCGCCGGCTGGCCATCCTGGAAAAGGAAAAGCGCTACACCGGCAACCATGATATCGGCTTTATGATCTTTTGCAGCTTCGGCAATGCCTACCGCATTACCGGCGATAAAAAATACAAGGACGTGGTGGATACCGCCGCCGTTTACCAGATCACCCGTTACCGGCCAACGATCAAATCCATCCAGTCCTGGAACAGCAGCAAAGACAGAAAATGCCCGGTGATCATCGATAACATGATGAACCTCGAGCAGCTGCTCTGGGTGGCTGCCAACGGCGGCGACGCCAAATTCCGGGACATCGCGGTAACGCATGCCAACACCACGCTGAAGAATCATTACCGTCCCGATCACAGCACTTTCCACATCCTGGATTACGACCTGTCCACCGGAGAGGTCATCAAAAAAGTAAACGGCCAGGGCGCGCATGATACCTCGGCCTGGAGCCGCGGGCAGTCGTGGGGATTATATGGTTTCACCATGATGTACCGGTTCACCAAAGATGAAACGTACCTGCAGCACGCGAAGAACATCGCGGACTTCCTGCTGAACCATCCCAACATGCCGTCTGACAACATACCGTACTGGGACTATAACGCACCGCAGATACCCAACACCCTGCGCGATGTTTCCGCCGGCGCCATCATGGCGTCCGCATTGCTGGAACTGGGGCAATACGTGGGCAAAAAAGACCGGAAGAAATATGTGGGCGCCGCCGCCGGCATGCTGCATGCTCTCGGCCAGCCGACCTACCGCGCCAACCTTGGCGAGAACGGCGGTTTCCTGCTGAAGCAAAGCGTAGGCTTCTTCCTGCAGAACTCTGAAGTAGACGTACCGCTGACCTATGCGGATTACTATTTCCTCGAGGGCCTCACGCGTTACAAAAAATGGTATCTGTGATAAATCTTCACAAATGAAAAGAAGAAATTTCCTGAAATGGTCTTCCATGGCGGGAGCGCTGGCGTCGCTGCCGGGCGTTCCCGCTGTGGCGGCCGCAGTGCAACCCCCATTGCCCGCGCCGGCAGATGACCGCGCCTACTGGGTTTCGCTGATGTACAAAATGGCGTCGCCCATCTTCCGGAATATGAGCAAAGGCGAGCTGAAAAAGAATTTCACGATGGAATACGCGCCCACCTGGGGCAAGCGTGATAAAAGCGTGGCATACCTGGAAGCATTGGGCAGGATGGCCGCGGGCATCGCGCCCTGGCTGGCGCTCCCGGACGACCATACGAAAGAAGGCGCTATGCGGAAAGAGCTGAAGGAACAATTGTTATTAAGTCTTCAGCACAGCGTAGATCCTTCGAGCCCGGATTACCTCAACTGGCGCACCGGCGGCCAGCCGCTTGTAGACGCCGCTTTCCTTGCACATGGCTTTCTGCGCGCGCCGCAGGTACTCTGGGAGCCGCTGGATGAACAGACCAAACAACGCTTCGTGGAAGAGCTGAAAACGATGCGCCGCATGAAGACGTTTAACAGCAACTGGGTGCTTTTCGTGGCGATGGTGGAGACTTTCCTTTATTCCATCGGGGAAGACGCGCTGACAGACCGGATCGATGATGCATTGTCGAAGATCGATTCATGGTATAAAGGCGATGGCATGTACGGAGATGGGCCTGCCTTTCACTACGATTATTACAATGCCTTCGTGATACAGCCGATGTATGTGGATGTGCTCAAGGTATTTGCGCAAAAGGATGAAGCAAAGAAAAAACAATACGATATCGCGGTGCAGCGCATGCAACGTTACGGCGTGATCCTGGAACGGCAGATATCGCCGGAGGGCACTTATCCCATCGTGGGCCGCTCCGCCACCTACCGTATCGGCGCTTTTCAGCCGCTGGCGCAGCTGGCGCTGAACAATGAGCTGCCGGAGGAAATCACGCCCGCACAGGTGCGTTGCGCACTGACCGCTGTAATGAAAAGGCAGTTTGAGTTTAAAGGGACTTTTACGAAAGATGGCTGGCTGACACTCGGCGTGGTAGGCCATCAGCCGGATACGGCGGATAGCTATTCCAATAGCGGGAGCATGTACCTGGCTTCACTGGGCTTGCTGCCGTTGGGGTTGCCGGCCTCACATCCGTTCTGGACGGCACCATACACGGACTGGTCCATGAAGCGCGCGTGGAACGGGGGGCCGATCCTGCGGGACCATGCGATCGGGGTGTGAGGGAGCGGATGAGCGATTGTACGGGAGCAGTTGCTGGCGAGAGCAAGCGGCCATTAATGGTTTATTTATACGTCAAAGGGATGGCATTTTTCAGCCATCCCTTTGATTTTATGCAGATCGATCGTTTATCATTCTATAAAGATGCCGCGACCCGCGCCGCGATCTTCCGTTCCGGCTTCGCTTCGGGCTTTTTGCGTGATTTCTTCTTCTTTTTTCCCCACCATACGATGAATCCTGTCACCGGCAGGCTGGCGCAGATCAGGCTGATGAAGAAGGCGAGTATCTTGCCGGGGAGTCCCGCTATGGCGCCTACGTGGATGTCGTAGTTCATGCGGTAGATCTTTTCGCCGGTGGATATCTCGTCATACTTCTGACCGTACAGGCCGCCGCCTTTGATCTCGGCCAGAGAAACCTGGTCGAAGAAACGGAATTGCCGGCGGTAGTAGGCGTCGTCATGCGGATTATGTACTACGGAGTAAGCGTCTTTCGGGAGGGTGGGGAACTGCAATGTCAGGGAGCCCGTGACCACCGGGTATTCCTTGCGCATCCGGGCGTAGAGCCGGTCTTCCTGCGTTAGCAGAACTGCCGGGCGGGCCAGGGTGGTGTCTGATACCGGCCGCTCGAACTTGGCGAGGGTCTTGCCGCCGCTCAGCGTCCAGTACAGGGATTTGGAGAACCACTGGAAACCCCATACCAGTCCGGTTAACCCCAGTACCAGCGCGAATACCATCGAATAGAAGCCCAATACGTTATGCAGGTCGTAATTGATCCGTTTTTTGCCGGCGCCCCATTTGATCGCGAAGCTCTTCTGCCGGTTGGTCTTGTTCCATTTTTTAGGCCACCACATCACGAGGCCGGTGATCAGCAGTATTACGAAGATGAGGGTAGATATTGCTACGATCGGTTGCCCGATGGGGCGGGGGAGCCAGAGGTTGAAATGGCCTTCGAGGATGAACCGGAAGAAATCGTGCTTGAGCGCTTTTACTTTGAGCACCTCACCGGTGTAGGGGTTGAGGTAGATGGATGTATAACCGTTTTCTTTATCCATGAAGGAAGCGATGGTGGAGCGGTCCGCTTTGCGGTAGCTGATCCCCGTGATCCGGTTGGCGCCGGTATCTCCTTTGGGGCCGAACGCAGCTTCGGTGGCGATGGCTTTCAGTTCGGAGGGCAGCATGTAGGGCTTGGCCTCCGTTTTGACGTGCTGGTAAGGTTGGGTGAGGTCGGAAAATTCCCGCTGGAAGGCGTAGATGCAGCCGGTAAGGCTGATGATCACCACCACGATCCCGGAGATAAGCCCGAGCCAGAGGTGGAGCCAGTCGTTGAGACGGCGGAATACTGATTTGCCTCGCTTCTTCGTTGCCATGCTTTTAGGTTTGTACAGCCTTGCGTTAGATTTTGGGGCAAAAATCGGTCAGATCGGGAAGAGGTGTATGCGCAATCGGGAAAATGATTTACGAGATCGGGAAACTTTTTGAGGATCAGGGGTTTTGGGTCATGGGATTGTCTGGTGGGAGAGGGTGTTTTGTCACGGGGGTTGCTGGGTTTGTTGGCCCGGTGGGGTTATTGCTTAGGATAGGCGGCTTTGCCGGCAGCGGAGCTGCCGTGGCTGAACAAGTTTTCACATTTACTTATTAATAGCAATAATTTTGTATTTCCCGTTGACCACGCTGAACCATATTTGTCCGTTCCCGAGCATGGCGCCCTGTTGGTTACGGAAGATCCTGTCCACCCGCTGCGTGTCTACCGCTGTTTTCAGGTTTACGTCGAATATTTCAGGGTAGGCTCGTTTGAATGCTTCGGGTGTTTTATGGTTTTTCAGCGGGAAGCGGACGTGTGCGGCGATGCTATCGATTTTATCCTCTTTCACCCATCCTTTGAAGTCAAGCAGGAAGCGTTTGAAGCCGGCGGGGTCGTCGAATCCCGCGTTGGCCCAGGAGGTGGGGACGGAGCCGTCTTCGAAGAGGGTGTCTTGTGCATTGAGCTGATCGTCGATGTTGGGGTTTCCAGGGGGCGGGGCAACGGGGATGATCTGTTTGGCGGATTCTATGACGTTCGCTTCCTCCCGGTTTTTATCGGGGGCGGTGTTGCATGCTGTGAGGAGTGTGGCGAGGATGAGGAGGTTTCTCATGCTGAGGGTTTTTGATATTATTCCAACGTTCTTACGCCGGTTTTGTTCAAATACCGCGCCTGCGAGCCATTTTTTGCTGAAAAAACTCTGAAAAAGATTTGTATGTATGATTTATTTGTCCTTATCTTTGCAATCCCAAAAAGGGAAGGATCGGTAGTTCAGTCGGTTAGAATGCCGCCCTGTCACGGCGGAGGTCGCGGGTTCGAGTCCCGTCCGGTCCGCACGAATCTTTAGAGACCCGCGCAAAGCGCGGGTTTTCTATTTTTAGTCGAGTATTTAGTCGAGTTCCCTTTTGTTTTCAATGATCTTTACGGAGGTTAACTACACTTTTCGAATTTCGGAAATTCATCCCAACCTTTAAATACATCTTTATCGATTTATTTGTTTTCCCAATAGCAATTAGATACAGTATTCTTTCTTAAATTCGGATAGTATGCAAGAATACATTCAGAACCCCATAATAAAAGAGCTTCATGAGAAGATTGAAAACCATTATAACAAATCTGAATATGAAGAAGCGATCCTCATAATTGATTCTGTCGTCAGGCAAGACACTTATATTGAATCCACATTGAAAAATTATGCGGTGGTGGATTTTGCATCCCACTACATTGAAATTGCAGATTATATACGTGTAGAAAATTCGAATTTAGCACTCAAACTTGTCTGCAAAGCAATAGGAATACTAAATCATAAGGCAGCTTCAGTTCCTGAAATGCAGCTTCTCATACTATGCAACATTGCACGTGCACATTTGATAAAATATGATATAAAGCATATAGAAAAGGCAAACGACGAGGGCATGTCAATACTGACGTTCAGTTACGATAATACCATATTTGGAATTAAAGAAGACGTTAGTCAAGCAATTTCGAACTATTGGCTTGCGATGAAAGAAATTAATGAAGGTGATGAACTTTACAATATTAGAAACAATCTCTCCAACGCGTTAGCAAGAGTGGGGCGCTTTGTCGAGGCTATTGCGCTTTTTAATGATAACGTAACAGAATTTCCGGAACGATGGGAATCTAGAGCTTCGTTTTCTGATGCTCTACTTAATATAGTGGATTCCTCAATAATGCAAAGAACACCCTCTTTATATTATGCCGTCGCCGAAGGCTATGTCTCTTCTTTGCGACATGACTTAAACAACGGAATAAGAAATACAATCGAACAGAATTTGAATATATGTAAGTTTTATCTTCAGAATACTGATCTGCCATTTGATTATGACAACATCCTCAAAAACAGAATTGAAGAAAATAATGAATTTGATCAACATAGTGATTTCAGAAAGTTCGTTTTAAAAAACCATCTTTCTTTGAACGAACATGCGATTTTCTGCAAATGTAAAAATTCTTCAAAGGACGATCTCAGAATTGGACTGAAAGCCGGTAGTAGTCACTTTTCAGCATTAGGTGTTATGCCAAAGCTAGATGGCTTAATTAATAGATTAGTATCTGAGTTCTCATTTGCACGTTTACAGTATTATAACTACATCAAAGACCTGGTTAAATTTGAAGATGATGTGGAATATTCGATATTATCAAACTTTGATATTTGCGGATATAAAATTGAACAACTTCGATTAAGTTATAGGCTATCTTACTCAATATTGGATAAAATTGCCAATGGCGTAATTGATTTATCAGATATTCAGCGCAATGGAAGAGTTTCTTATTTCGAGAATGTTTTTGATATGTACAAAGAGGAGTTGAAGTACGTTTTCAACATTCATCTTTCTAGTCTTTATTCGATTTCTTTGGACTTAAACAAAGATCAAGGTAGCTTAAGGTTCTTTAAAAGGCTTAGAAATGAAATGGAGCATGGATTTTTGGCGGTAAATGAAAGTCAAGGTGTAAAAAATAGCGTCGTGTCAGTATCCGAAAATGAACTGCGAGAATTTACATTTGACCTTTTAAAACTTACTCGTGCTGCCATTTTTAGTTTTACATTTTTTATACGAACTCAAACTATACATACTTACGGATAGCCTTTATCTTATTCGACCCCAAAAAAAATCATGGAAACAGTCAGTGAGAAAATTTAATAAATATCCAAAAACTTTGGAGCATTTGGCTTCTTCAGGAAGGTGTGTATATTTATGAGATAGATGCAACCTTATGGCAGTCCTTACTTTGTATAAAGAAAAATTCAACCAGGATGGCTTTACAGTCATTGAAAATGTCTATTCTGAAGTAGAATTAGATGCTATCCTACAAGAACTCAACAAGGTAGACAGCTCGAGGCCCACCTTTCGAAAAAGTGCCGATCTGTTTGCCATCAGGCAGTTTTTGAAGGAAGTGCCGGCCGTGGCGCCCCTGATCTTTACAGACCGTTTAAGGCAGATGATAAAAAGTTTTTTTGGCGCCGGTTATTCTGTGGTGAAGTCGATTTATTTCGACAAACCCGGTGCATCGAATTGGTTTGTATCGTATCACCAGGACCTTACCATATCCGTAAACAAGATGGTTGATATGGAAGGTTTTGGCCCCTGGACCATAAAGCAGGATCAATTTGCCGTTCAACCGCCGTTGGACATATTGGAACACAACTTTACCGTGCGTATTCATCTCGACAATACTAATGAGCAGAACGGCGCCTTGCGCGTAATACCGCAATCTCATCGCAAAGGGATTTACCGACCCGAAACCATCAATTGGTCGAAGGAGTCCGAGACCGTCTGCGCCGTACCCAAAGGTGGTATTATGCTTATGAGGCCATTGTTGTTGCATGCCTCAAGCAGAACTACGAATGAGGAAAGACGGAGGGTGATCCATGTTGAGTTTAGCAATAGAGACTTGCCGGAGCCATTGAAGTGGTCGGAGATGGGGGATGTGTTTTAGCGGAGGTGGTATGGTCGCAAACGCTTAGCGATCAGCTAGATTTCGGTATCAGCCTCGCGTTACTAGTTGAACCGCCCTTTCATCCTGGCATATTCCTCGCAAGAGAGCTGAAGAAAAGACAGCTTTCAGCAAATGATATTGCTCTAACCATTTATTCCGATCCGCAAATACTGCCCTCAGCTTGCACCTGGGACACCGGATGTTTATAGATATTGACATATTTATTGATGCACCGTATGATGCGATCGATGTTATTGCTACTCCGTCGTCAAACTCTTTACAGGATTTACAAGCGCTGCATTTATAGCCTGCATGCTCACCGTTACAATAGCAATAAAAATGGCCGTAAAACCCGCCAGCGCCAGCATCCACCAACTGACATCGATCCGATAGGCAAAATTCTCCAGCCACCTGTCGGCTACTATCCTGGCAACGGGTAGCGATATAAGGATCGCCAATATAACTAACTTTAAAAAGCTTTGGGTAAACAGGGAAACGATCTGGCCGACAGAAGCTCCCAGTACTTTTCTTACGCCAATTTCTTTCACCCGCTGATGAGTTGATAAATGAGCAAGGCCAAACAATCCAAGGCTGCACAATATGAATGCCAGCACCGAAGCGAAGTTGATCACTTTTTGCCAGCGACGTTCCTGCTTATAACCGGCAGCATTCTTTTCATCGAGAAATTCATATTGATATATAGCACCGGGTAAAATTGTTTTGAAAATTCTCGCTGTGGCAGCCAATGCTTTTTGCTGATTCGCCCTGTCGGATTTTATCCATTGAACGTAAGATTCTGCGGCATTTTCGGGCCATTTTATAATCAGGGGTTTAATGGGTTCGCGCAAGGAAGCGGTATGGTAATCTTTAAAAACACCGACAATTCTACGGTAGGTACTGTCATGAAACCACACAGAAAGTATATTTTCACCTATCGGATGTTGCAATCCTGCTGCCTTTACAAATGCCTCGTTAACGATGACGCCATTTTTATCTGCGTCCGATACATTCTTTCCTGACAGCAGGGGGATTTCCATCAATGAAAGGAACTGATCATCGGCCGCTTTATTCAGCGCCGAAAATTTACGGTTATTGATCTCTACATCGCCTGAGCCATAATTATTGCCGAAGGATACGGCTTTAATGGAAGGTTCTTTCCTGAGCTCATTTCCCAGGTAACTGATAATTGGATTATAATCGCCCCTGTCACCCTCTACCGAAGTGGTGAATATAGATGATGGATTATATCCGAGGTCTTTTGTACGGATGAAATTCATTTGGCTGTAATAAACGATTGTGCCCGCCACAAGAAAAATAGCCAGCGCAAATTGAACCACAACAAGACTGCGGCCCAGGATATTACGGCCACCGGTCTTTGGCTTGTTGTATAAAACCTTTACGGCTTCAAATTTCGATAATGTCACGGCAGGGTACAGGCCGTTTAACAGAATAACAAGCAGGAAGAGCGCTCCGAACCAGGTCAGCAGTTGCCAATCGAATATTTCAATGAAATGAAACCCTTTTCCGGTGACAGCATTGAACAACGGCAATAAAACACCCATAAGTAAGATGGCAATAAGGAATGCAATAAAGCATAATATGGCCGATTCCACCAGGAATTGCAGTATGATCTGGCTGCTTTTACCTCCGGAGATTTTTCGCATACCTACTTCCTTTGCTCTTTTTAATGAACCGGCGATACTGATATTGACGAAATTAATGGTCGCCATCGCCAAAATAAAGAGCGCAATACCCATGAATACATATGAATGCCCGGCGGCTGCTAAATTCACTACACCGCTTTCGTTCCAGCCATCGGCGGCAAGATGTGTGTTAAAATGGAGGTCGGTCATCGGCTGAAGCCCATACCTTCCCTTGGGATCATAACTCATCCAGTTCATTTCAGGATCGTTCACCTGCGCCTTTGCATGCCGGGCATATATGACGTTGAACTTTTCCTGTACTTTTTCAAGGTTGGCGTCAGGATGCAATAAGACAAAAGTGCTGAGCCATGTTCCAAACCAGTTATTGCTCTGGAATGAAAGCTCCATGAAGCTGAAGGTTAACAGGCAATCAAACTGAAGTGAAGAATTGCCGGGTGGATCTTTTACCACGGCCGTTACCACAAGGGGCTTTTTTAACGCTTTAAAAGAAGGGCTGGCTTCCTCTGCCAGCAATTTCCCGACCACATCTGTGCTATTGAAAAATTTTTTCGCCAAAGATTCGGTCAATACCACTGAATTGATCTCCTTCAATGCCGTTGCAGCATTGCCTTGTATAATCCCGAAACTGAATATATCGAAGAATGAACTGTCTACCCAAAGCGGTTTTACACCAATTGTTTTATCGGCAGCCACCATTGCAGTCTCAATATCTCCACCCATCACGCGGGTCATGTGCTTTACTTCCGGCGTGCCGGCTTTAAAAGCCGGGCCATGTACATGGCCGGTGCTGCCTACCGCGGGCCTCCGCTCGCCTTTTTCGTTTACAAAGCTCGATGTGATCCTGTATATATGCGGGTTGTTTTTATGAAACTTGTCGAAACTATGTTCGTCAGTCCAGTAGAAAACCGCCAGTAACGTGCAACAGATGCCGGCAGCCAGGCCGAAGACATTGATGGTGGAGTACAATTTGTTTTTGGATAAGTGGCGGAAAGCGGTTTTTAGGTAGTTCCTGAGCATGGGGGATTTTATATTAAAGATAATGATTCGGAGGCATTTTTAGCTCCATATAGGGTCTGCGAAATAAATGTTATATTCATATATCAACAAAATCGCACCCCAATGGCAAAACAAACTTCTTTGTTCACCTTCACGGGTAAAGCCGGCAATATGATCGGCTATTACCGGGATGGTAAACACTACTTCCGCAGCATGCCTGAAACCGTCCGGCAGACTACGGCCACCCGCCGCGCAGCACAGCGTTTCGGCGCGGCCAGCAGCAAAGCCCGCCTTATCCGCGGCGCATTCGCCAATGACCTCGATGTTCATTGCGACGGCGGGCATATCAACCGCCTCAACAAAACCATCATCAAAGGCGGCGTCCGCAACACCGAAGCCATCGCAGGCTTCCGTTTTAACCAGCATACGGGGACAGACCGCTTCTTTACCGTAGCGCCCACGCTCTCGGAGGACGGAATACTGCATATTCCCCCGCAGGTATTGCCACAGTTCAGGGGCATCTCCACGCTGGAGGTAAAAGTGATCGCTACGCGCATCCACTTCGGGGAACGTCGCGTGACCGGCACTGAAACCGCCATGATCGTGCTGAATACCCACGAGGCATTTGCAGGCGCAGCGCTGAATGTAGATGTCCCCGGCAAAGGAACGCTGATCGTGACCTTGCAGGTAAGAGGCATGTGCAGCGGCAGGGCATCCTTCAACAGGAAATACCTCGCCGCTGATGTCATCGCCGTGCAGGAACCGCAGACAAAGCAGGTCTTCCACAAACCGGAACACCAGCAACAGGCGGTGCTGCAGCAGCGGCTGCAATCGCTGACCGGCACTCCGCAACAACAGGCAGCAGCAGCAGCGCAACGGCAGAAAATAACCGCAGTCTCCTCCCCACCTGTCATCCAACGGGAATAAGCCATTCCCCGCCAGCGGATGCATTTTGTTGAGTAAACTATCCATTGAACACCATACCCTCCCACACTATATTTCCAGTCAATTTGCCGCAAGCGCCCATGCTTGTGAAGGGTTCCCTATTGCCTGAATTTCCCGGGATACAAATTTTTCAAGTTCACACGAAAAACACACCATCTCCGCATCAAGTCCACGTGACCCAGTGTGATCCTTCAGCGATCACTTAGCGATCCTATAGCGGCTATATCTTAAAATATTGCATGTCACGCATAACTTTCTCTGGCAGGCATTGTGCAGGAGTACGCTACCCATTTTCCAGCAGCGCCGTCGGCGCATAACCAAATTGCTTCTTAAACGCGAAGGAAAAATGCGACAGGTTTTCAAAGCCAACTTCATAACAAACATCTATCGGTTTCTTCTTTTTTTCCACAAACTGATAATGCGCCAGATCAAGCCGTTTTTTAGTCAGCCACCGCTGTGGCGTAGTAGCAAACACCTTCTTGAAATCCCTTTTAAACGTTGTTAAGCTCCTGCCGGTAAGGTAACCAAACTTCTCCAGCGGCAGGTTAAACATGAAATTCCTTTCCATATAGTCGGCCAGGTCTATCTTGCCGGGCTCCTCGAAATTGGCAAGTATATTGTCGATGTCAGCATCTATCGAACGCAAGATCGTCACAGCTTCGGTGAGCTTTAGATGCGCAATATCTTTCGGCAGATTCTTCATTTCGAAATAAGGGATCAGCGATGACAGGCAACTTTCCAGTAACGGGTGATTAGCATAGTGCCGTATCCTTTCGGTATCTGCAGTTGCCGGCCTGACATTCAGCCTGGCATAGAAGTTCCGCAACCATTCGGTCGTCAGGTGCATGACCACCGTTTTATGCGGCAGCCCGTCTTTCGGATAGTTGATGATGGTAGCGAGCTGATTTCTCGGTATCAGGAAAATATCTCCTTTCTGGAACTGGTAGGTCCCCTCGGCACGGACAATTTTGGTTTCACCGGAAATGAACCAGATCAGCATGTGATGCTCGAACATGATGTCCGATTTGAAGAACTTGTCCTGGTAGCAGGATAGCTTGATATCTTCGGTAATATATTTAGCCTGATATTCCATATTGCCTTTGCAAATTTACGGGGAAACTGTTACGGAAGCGTTTTATTTGACGGAGAACAGGATGCCTGTCATCTCTTCCGTAAGCGTCCAGAGGCGCTTTGCATTGTGCTCGTCCAGCGAATAGGGTTGTACGCCGCTTTGATGAAGGGTTGCGTCTGAAGACAACAACGCTGCGATGTCGCCATCCTCACAGTAAACGCCGCCGATGCCGTTAAGCTGTGAACTGGTGGCCGCCCATACGGTAGTGGCCGCTCCCTGTGGTATGGTCTTTAAGGTGGCCAGCACCTCCGGCCGCATATTTCCGTTCTCATCCAGGAATCCCATTTGCTGGAACAGTTCAACGGACGCTTCCCTGCCCAGTTCCGTACCGGCAATTGATCCGGGATGCACGGAGTAAGCTCTTACATTATAATGTTGGGCGCGATTGTCCAGCTCCAGCGAGAACAGGTTGCTGGCTGTTTTCGATTGACCGTAGGCTTGCAGGGTCTCGTATGCGCGATGCTCAAAATTCGGATCATCAAAGTTGAAGGCGGACATATGATGCCCGAGCGAGGAAACATTGACCACTCTTGCGCCATTCGCCTGTTTGAGCGCGGGCCAGAGCCTGGCGGTCAGGTGAAACTGCCCGATGTAATTGGTGGCCAGCTGGGATTCAATGCCCCGTTGATCCCTGCGCAGCGGCACCCACATGATTCCGGCATTATTGATCAGCAAATGTAAGGGCCGGCCCGAGGCGAGGAATTTTTCCGCAAAGGCATCTATTGACGCGGGGTCCATGATGTCCATCACTTCGATCTCCACATGGGCGATACCTTCGAGATTTACCCTTGCTTTTTCCAGGTTCCTAGCCGGAACGATCACAGTTGCTCCCGCAGCAGCCAGTGTTTTCGCGGTTTCCAGGCCAATGCCGGTGTTGCCGCCGGTTACGATGGCGGTCTTGCCGCTGAGATCAATACCTTTGATAATATCCGTGGTGGTTGACCGGGCGTTGAAGCCTGTGCGAAGCGGGTGCTGAAGCGCTCCCTGGTAGTTGTTTTGTATCATGTTGATTTGTTTTGTTGATACAAAAGTAGCGCACGGGTTTTCGGTCAGCTTTGTTCAAAAGGCCGAATATGCTTTGTTTAAAAGACCGCAGACAATCAGAATCCGGCCACTAAAATGACCCGCTTAAAAGAATACACCATAGGGGAAGTGGTAAAATGACGGGCTATCCTCTCTTTGAAATCCGCCGTAAATGCGGATTTCACCGGCTCTTCCAGTTTCTCCATATAGGGTACAAGCGCGGAACCGGAGATGAAATCGTATAAGGTTTCAATGGATTGTGCAATGATCGGGTACACCTTCTGGTATACCACCGTTTCTTTTGCACCGTTGCTGTACAGCAAGTGCGTATACTCATCCAGCGTCAGCACCGGCGAATGCCGTATGGCGCCATGCAGGGCATCGTAGTAGGGCTGCTCATGCACCAGTTCATACAGGATCTGGTTCAGCAGGTTCTCCTGCTGCGAGGGCATCTGCACCGCAAGCTGACCATCCGGTAAAAGCTTTGAAATGATCTTCGGGAAAAGGGCAGCATGATCATTCACCCATTGTAAAGATGCATTGGCTACGATAGCATCCCATTTATCAGCAAGTTGCAACTGGTCTTCCACCGATCTTTGCGCGAAGGAAATATTATGTTGTTGCGGAGCTTTTGCCAGCATTTCGGCGGATGTATCAACACCCAGTACATTGCTTCCGGGAAATTTATCCGCAATAGCCTTTGTCAGTTCTCCCGTTCCGCAACCCAGATCGATGATGCTCATACCCGGTTTAGCCTGAATATGACTGATCAGATCGTAAAACGGCTCATACCTTTTCTCTTTGAACTGGTTGTATACATCGGGATTCCAGGGCATATGCTTCGTTTTACTGCAAATATAAGTAAGGCCGCCTCAATGTTATTACAGAGACGGCCTTCTTTACTATTCGGCTACCGTAAGTCTTTCATCATACAACCAGAAATTCGTCACCTCTTTCCCATAGGCGTCAGATGCTATAGTGAACTGATAGTATGTGCCCGGCGCCACGGTAGCAGGCACTTTCAGCTTCAGCTCGTTCATCGAATAACCTAACAGCTCAAATTCATATTCCTCGCCGGATTCGGCGTTCTGGCCCTTAACGGAAGTGATGCCGATGAACTTTCCGCCTTTAAACGTTACCTCATCGCCCCGTTGCACGCTGGCGGAAGGCAGGATAGCGGAAACCTTCGGGTTCAGGAAGCCGATCCTGAGTGTGGTGTTATGGTACACCGTGCGTATGCCGGACACCACTTTGACGCGGTACTCGCCATACGGGAGGGAGGGAAGCGTATCCTTCACCGGCTCGGGCACGCGGCACCAGAGGATCCCTTCGCCCACGGTCACCACGTTGGGGTACGGCGACCAGAACACGAGCGGCGTTTCATTGTTATTTTCATCCACAAGATACACCCGCGTCTGCGCGGAATCGGGGATGAAGTAGTTACCGGAAATGGTGAGCAGATCGCCGTATGTGAGTACTTCGTTGGGACTTGTCTGCCTGATGTGTGGTGTGGGTTGGTTGATCACCGGTTTGAGGCGGTACGACTGCTGTGAGCCGTCCTGCGCGGTAACGGTGAATACGGTCTGTGCGTCAAAGGGCACTTTGGCGCCGGATGCGGGGCTGATGGAAGCCCTTTCGGCAACGGTAATATTGGCCGTAATGGAATCAGGCACCATCTGATGCGGCGGCCAGTAGAGAATGATCTCGTTGTTTTCCACCACGCCTTTCAACGGCTGGCCCGCGGCATCCTGTACGGAGAACTGCAGCAGGTCGGTATAGGGATAATCAGGCTGTTTCTTGGTGCAGCCAAGCAAAGCGAGGCAGAGCGCGGCTGCGGGCAGAATATATTTTATGAACATGCTGAATGCGGTTTAATGTAGTGAAGGCATTATTTGGCGGTGATGGTAGTGAATGAACCTGAACGCACGATCGGGTCCCAGGTGTCGAACTCCATGCGGTAACGCTGGTATGCGCCGGTGGGAAAATCTTCCGGCACTTTAATAACGGCTTCTTCGCGGTTGTAAGATTCCACGATCAGCGGCAGCCAGTTCACACCGTCTGCGGACATGGCGAACGATTTTACGCCGGTGAACACCTTGCCGGAAGACACATGGGCCACCAATGTGAATTTATCGCCCTGCTTCACTTCGCGGGTGGTGAAGTATCCAAAATCGGGCTGACGGTACGCTACTCTTATGGGATATTGCATGGTCGCCGTTCTGCCGTAAATGGCCGCTTTCACATGATACAGCCCGCTATCCAGTGTGCTGGGAACCGGGATGCCGGAAAGCCAGTATTGTACGGTGCCGGTGGAAGCATCGCCGCTGGAGCTGATAGCGGTCAGCGTCAGCGGATGTTCGGCGCCGCTCTTATCTACCAGCCACGCATCTGCGATCTTGGCGTTCAGGGTGTAGAATGACCCCGTGATGCTGAACTGGCCGTATCCCGGCCATGTTTCATAATAGCTGTCTGCGGTGGATATTTCGGTGAGCACGAACGGTACGCCCGGCGGCTGCACATATATTTTCAGTTTGTACACCGTGACGGAACTGTCTTTTCCTTTTACGGTGTACTGCTGCGTAGAGTCGTTCACGTTTACCGGCAGCAGTTCTTCCAGCACGCTTGCGCCTTCGGATACTTTGATCTGCGGATCGATGATGTTGAGGTTGTAATAAAACGGCAGGTATACGGTGATGGTGTGGTCCGTCTGGTCAACAACGCCGTATATCAGGGTATCCGGAAGGTTGGTAACGGCGAACGAAAGCATGCTGCTTTGCGTACGCGCGGGCAGGTCTTCCGTTTTGGTGCAGGACGCGATGGTCATCAGCGCGAGCAGGGCGCCGGATAACAGCTTGATATGAATCTTCATGGGTGGCTTATTTGATCGTAAAATCCATAGTGCCGGGAGCGGCAATGACATATTCAAAAGTGAAGTAGGGAGCCGGGTCTTTTGTTTTCGGCTCGTCCGGCGCATCTTTATACAGGCTGATGATGCGCAGCTTGGCATAGTTGCCCAGGGCGGTGCGTACGATGATCGTACGGTCGGGGCGCGCCCAGCAGGTATGTGCCTGATCGGGGCCAGCACCACCGATGCCCACAGTAGACCGCAGATCGCCGTTCCAGTCATAGATCGCCCAGCCCAGCCCTTCCCCAAAGGCGCCATCAGCATCCAGCCCGAACCCGGCCATTCTTGTGCTGAAGGTAACATTGGCCGGTACGCTGGTAAGTTTGGAAAATGGCGTGTCGATGATCATCACGCCGCCTTTGCCCGGACCGCCTTTTCCTAAAGAAGCGTAAGGTGAAGGGTCCGCGCCGTAGTTACCGCCGATGGAGGTATTATACACGCCGCTGAAAGATACGTCCCAGCGGTTGGTCAGCAGGTATTCTTCCGGGCAGGGTTTGTTCAGCTCAAGGCTGTAGAAGATCACTTCCCTGTTGGCGTCCGGCGCGGTGAGGGAGCTGGTATCGCCGGTAAAGTTGCTGACGGTGATCAGCTTGTTGTAGATGGTTGCTTCTCCTGAAGGTTCCGGTTGGTTGTCTTTCTCATTATCTTTCGAGCAAGCGCTCATGCCCAGCAATACAATAGCTGCCGCGGCCCATATCCATTGTATGCGCAGTTGTTTTCTCATTCTCTAATGCGTTTGGTTTGCAGCTGCAAAATTCGATGATTCCGCATACCAATAACGGAGAAATACTAGCCAGATACAGAGAAATTTAGCAGCTCCAGTATCCCTTCATTCCGGATGATCATCATACCCTGGCGGTCTTCCGTGATACCTTCCTGCAACCGGTAAGTATACCGCGGATGCGCGCCTTCCATGATCGTGGGCATGTAGGCAAAGCGGATATTGTCCAGTTCTTTCAATGCTTCTCCCACTTCAATGATGTGCGTGGAAACGATGAACAAACATTCCCTGAAGCCCGCAAACCCTTCCGTTACCGCGAGCGTCCCGTCATAAGCATCCTTTACATTCGTGCCTTTGAACAGCTCGTCAAACATCAACAGCAGCCTTTTACCGCTGGCTGCCGCCAGGGCGGCCTGTTTTACCCGTACAACCTCCGCATAGAAATGGCTGTAGCCGAGACCGATGTTATCCGCCACATTGATAGAAGAATACAAACCCTCGCGCACCGAAAACTCCATGCCGGATGCCGCAACGGGAAAACCCATATGCGCCAGGTAAAAGCCGATGCCGATGGATTTCATCAGCGTGGACTTCCCGGCCATGTTAGCGCCGGTCAGGAACAATACGTTGGAATCTTTTTCCATCATCACGTTGTTGCCTACCGCCTTTGAGAGGCAGGGATGGCGCAGGTCTTTCGCGGAGAAAACATTCGCTTCGGGAGGCAGCGCGGCCGCGTAGCCAAAGTTCTTTTCCGCGGCTACGCTGCCAACAGCGATGTAAACATCGGTTTCATAGATGAAGGCGAGGACGGACCCCATTTTTTGCCGGAGCTTGCCCTTGAGCAGGCTGTCGTAATGGGAGAGGGTTTTCATGGGAATGGACTGGTATATGTCGATGTTGGACAGGTCTTTTACCTGGCTGCTTTCCAGGATGTCCCGTATAGCAGCGATGTGACCGGCATAAGGTTCCGGCGCATGGCGGAGCGAAGCCACAAAGGCCCTGCATTTGTTGAGCGTGATGATGGTGGCGTGCATCCGCTGAATGATCTCCTTGTACCTTTCATCCCTGGTGAGCACCGCGAGGCTCTTTATAACCAGCAGCGAGGCCATGGTAAAGGCGGCGTTCCTGCTTCCGCCTGTGTCCAGGTACTCGTGCATGAAAGTCACCTGCAATGCGTCAAAGGGAAAAGTATGCCCCGCCTGCTGAAAGAAATGGAATATCCTGCTGCGCTCGTTGATGGCATCGCTGCTGCCGAGCGGGTGGCGGAACATTTTATCGAGCAGTTGTTCGCCTCCGCGTGTTTTAGTGCGATTGAACAGATGATACACCGAGCCCTGCCGGAATTTCCCCATCAGGTTCAGCTCATCAAGGGTCTGTTTGTCTATATTGAAACTCATGTTTTGATCAGTTTTTCTTCAGTATGTCCAGTATGCCTTCATTTCTGATAATGACCATGCCGTGCCGGTCGTCTGTAATGCCGCGTTCCAGTTTATACGTATACGTTGGTGTATGCCCGTTCATTCTGGTAGGCATGTACAGGAACGAAACGTTTTTCTGCTGCTGCAGCGATTCGCCCGCTTCCACAATATGGGAGGAGATGATGAAGATGCTGTTGGCCTTCGTGGCAAATCCTTTCATGACGGCTACGGTCGCTTCATGCGCGTCTTTTACGTTGGTGCCCCTGAACAGTTCATCAAACAGGATGAAGTACGATTTGCCGCTGCTTAATGCCGTCGCCATTTTTTTCACTCTTGTCACTTCCGCATAAAAATGGCTGGCCCCGATCCCCAGGTTGTCCGGCAGGTTGATGGTGGTGTAAAGACCGTCCATGACGGAGAACGACATGGCGGTCGCCGCAACGGGAAACCCCATGTGCGCCACGTACAGCGCCGTGCTCAGCGCGCGGAGGAAAGTGGACTTGCCGGCCATGTTGGCGCCGGTCAGAAAGATAACGTTCGATGCGGAGTCGATGGAAATATTGTTCCCCACCGGCTGTTGCAGCCCCGGATAGTATACACCCTCCAGCGTAAGCAAGCACTGCCCTTTATCCAGCGCCCGCGGGAAAACGAATTTTCTTTCAGCGGCTGTCTGTGCTACGGACATGTACACATCCAGCAGGTAAATATGCCGCAGCAGTGCTTCCAGCTTGTGTCTTTCACTGTTCCTGAACAGCGCGTCGAAAGCGGTGATCGCCGCATAGGAAGGTTTCTCTTTTTGCGGCAGGCGAAGCACGGGGCTGAACGCCGGATCTTCCACCAGGTGAGTAATGCTGTCATATTCTGTTGCATATGCGTCTATTTCCCCCAATGCGCTGTTCTTCACGAAACCGCTGGTGAGCCTGATCAGCTCAATGACCCCGGCAACACCGTTCTGTATCTCCTTTTCTCCGAGTACGGACTGGCTACCGTTACTATGATTTTCAGCGCCATGCAGGAGGTATTTTTCCACCACGTCAAATAAGGAACCGTTGTACGGAAAGGGAATGTTCAGCCTCGCAAAGTTCTCTATGATGTTACTGCGTCTGTTGATCTCCGCTTTGTCCGACAGCGGATTGCGGAACATTTCTTCCAGCAGCGATTCGCCGCCACGGGTATGGGTGCGGTTGTAAATATCGTAAATGCTCCTGCTGTCGTGTTTCCCGAAAATGCCCAGGTCGCCGATTGTTTGTTCGTCGGTTTGTAAAATCATCATATTATTTTCTTTTCCTCCGGATGAGCAATATGGTAGCGAATAACGCCAGGATGCCCGGTATTACCCACACGTACACGATCTTCAAAACAGCCGCACTCTTGCCGCTGATCGTCAACAGGTTGTCCTGGTGTCCCGATCTTGGCGTATATATAGGGAACCTGTTCTCATCCAGCCAGCTATACATGGAGATCGTAAAATAGGACACGTACTTGCGGAGGTTGCTCGCAAAATCCGCATCACCGCAAACGACTATACGCTGTTCTTTTCCGGACAATTTCCGGGTAAGCTGTATGGCCGTGGGAAAGTTGCCTTTTATGTCGCCTTCCGCCGGCGTGAATACGGGAGCGGCGGAATCCGTTACCAGCGGCCCCATTTTCAGCCAGCCTTGCGATTCCAGCGTGAGCGCCAGCGGCTGCATGGTAAATCCGCTGTCCGGCGTGTGGGAAATACCCGTAACCCCCGGCATCAGCGCGGTGATGGTATCCGTGCCAAAGAGTTCCAGTGCGGGGTCCGCTTTTTTCTGGTTCCGCAGTTTCCTTACCGCCCACAGCAGGTTATCGTCGGAGAGGTTGATGCCTGCCCCTGTCAGTATGGGGGTGGCCATATGCGGCATCTCGTTTTCGCTCGGCTGTACAATGGTGCCCGGCAGTAATTGTACGCCTAATGTTTGCAGAACAGGGTTCAGTACATGCTGTTTTTTCAGTTCCCCGAGCAGGAGCATGTTGCCGCCATTGCTGATATAGGTCCTGATCTTTTCAACCACCACCGGGCTTAGGTCCCTTTTGGGATCGGCCAGCACTACTATGGAAGCATCCGCGGGAATATCCTGGTGGTCCAGCGAAACGGTATCGATATCAAAACCGATGTTGATGAGGGAAGCTCTGTTTCTTTTGTCGGAAGTCATGCTTTCGTATTCCCTTTCCCCGGACTTGTAGATGGACCGCTCCAGGTTCCCGGTGATGTAAACGACCTTGGGTATTTTCGCCTGTAACAACCGTTTTAATACCGCGGATACATTCGTTTCATCCGGCCAGAACTCCGTATCCGGAAAAGTGCGCAGGAACTGTGTTTGCCCTTTGTATTTGAGCTGCATGATCGTTCGCAGGTTTTCCGGCCGCAGGTCGAGCAGTTGCTTCATTTCTTCCGGAGGCATAAAATCTGATAGGTCCACGCCATACATATCCGCCATTCTTTCGGCGATCTGCTTCAGGGTCTTGTTCGGAAACCTGCGGAACAACGACGGCCCCTGGATGCTTTCGTCGTAATCATAGTAGTATTTATACCTGAACTTGATGTCCGGCTTGAACCGTACATATTTTTCCCACAGGTAGTCGAGATATACATTTCGTTGATCCGGGAACGCCCGTGGAGCGGCGTCGTCCAGGAGATTTCCATACAAAGTCACTTCCAGCGGCTCGTCTCCCAGCTCTTTAATGACCTTTTGTATGCGCGGGTGGATGGTGTTGATCTGGTTGGAGGTAGTGTCCAGGTAACCGGTAAAACGCGGGCGCGAGCTGATATAGCCCACCGCCAGCGCAATGGCCAGCACGGTCAGATATTCGGTTGCCCTGGCGTACCAGGGTTTGGATGCCCTGCCCGATTTGAGGCGGATCAGTGTAAAGCCGACGAACATGAATATCACCACCAGGAAATATATCACGTCTTTCGTGGTGATCAGCCCCACCAGCATTTTGTCCGTCCGCCCTACCAGCGAAAGGAACCAGGTCAGGTCACGGATGAAGTCGTATTGCTGCCAGAGGCCGCCGATGTAGCTCAGTACAAGTATGATCGTAAAGGTGCTGATGGCGGAAACGATCTGGTAAGTGGTAAGGCTGCTCATAAAAAGCCCGATGGCCGAGTAGGCGCATATCAACAGGAAGAACCCGAGGGTGGCGGACATCAGCAGCCCGTATTCGATGGTATTGACGGTCAGGGCGGCGGTTGTTACGAATATCCCCAGCGTACAGAGCAGCAGCAGGTTATAAGCCACCACCGCAAGGTATTTTCCCAGCACGATCTGCCGGATGGTAACAGGGGAAGAATATAATAATTTGATCGTGCCGTTATTGATTTCCCTGCTGACAAGCCCCATCGTAAGCAGAGGGACAAACAGGTACAGGTTTCGCAGGATGTGGGTGAAAAGCGCACCCTGTTCAACAAACAACATGCGGGTGAACGAGTTTAATTCCCCCCAGTTCCTGAAATTGGGGTTGCTCTCCCTGTAGATATCCTGCGCATGTGCGACGGGATACAGGAGGCTCGTGAAAACAATCGAGCACTGCACCAGGAATACGATCAGTAAAAACCAGGCAACCGGCGAATAGAAAAGGTTGCGCAATTCATTCTTTGTTATCTTGAAAATGATGTTCATTTAAATAAGTTTGATGTCAAAAATCCAGTCGTTCGCCTGCTGCTCAGGAATTGGAGGAAAGCTGTTTGAATGTATCGTCCAGCAGCTTCTTTTCGAGGCTCAGCTCCCGCAGGCGCCAGTTGTGCTGCACACTGGCCGCTACCAGTCTTTCAGATATTTCCAGGTCGCCGTCAAAATCGATCCGCAATTCCTTGTTGCTCAGGAACACTACGCCGGTAACCCCCGGCACGTTCAGCAGGTCTTCTTTCGCGGGCGGGTTTTCCATCTTTACGAGGATGCTTTGCGGTTGCAGGTAATTATCAAAAGCATCCATCGTATCGGCAAATACCACCTTCCCGGATTCTATCATGATGATGTCTTTACAAAGCAGGTGTATTTCGGAGAGGATGTGGGAGGATAACAATACGGCATGGTCGCGGGAGATTTCCCGGATCAGCTTTCTTGCTTCCAGCAGCTGGTTGGGGTCCAGTCCGTTCGTCGGCTCGTCCATTACCACCAGCCTTGGCTTGTGAATAATGGCTTGTGCGATACCTACGCGCTGGCGGTATCCACCGGAAAGATTTTTTATCAGACGGCTGCTGAAATGCGCAATACCGCACCGTTCCTTTGCTTCCTCCACAGCGGGTTTGATCTTTTCCTTTGCTATGAACCGCAGCTCCGCGCAGTAGGTCAGGTATTCGTCAATGGTCAGGTCTGTATAGACCGGTGGCGTTTGCGGCAGGAAGCCGATGTTTTTCTTCGCCGCTTCAGGTTCTTTTTGCAGGTCTGTTCCATTGATATACACCTTTCCTTCCGTTTGATTGAGCACGCCGCAGATGATATTCATGGTGGTGGACTTTCCGGCGCCGTTGGAGCCCAGCAAGCCGGTGATGCCGGTTTGCCCGATCTCGATATTGATATCCCTGATGGCCCAGGAGCTGGAATATTTATGTGACAGCCCTTCCGTTCTTAATATACTATTCATGGTTATAGTTTGTTTCAATGATTATTGACGATAAAAGCCGCCGGCGATGATCCCGGCGCTTCGCTGAAGACGATCGTGAAATTGTTATACCGCCAGGGATTGGGAGGCCCGGCCGTGCCGGGATTGGGGATGCTGCAGGTTGCCAGTAGGGCACCGTCCGCGGCATCGCGGAATTCGAATACATAGCTTTGTGCGGAAGCATCGGCCGGATACTTCCTGAAATCCGTCACGCCCTTATATGGCAGGTTGTCCGCTTCGCTGCCGTCAGGCTCGCCCTGCAGGTTCACGCGAATGGCCGTTTTTCCGCCGGACAGGTTCACGAAACGGATGCCCATGCTGCTGTCCGCCAGTGGAATATCGGGCGGAACATCTTTTACGAACAAGGTATCCGGGTTATCCACCGTTCCGGCTATGAAAAGGCTGCCGATGGTTCCGGCCGGCAGCGCGAACAGCAGCTTCAACAGGGAATGGTCTTCCCATTCGTGGCCCGGCCAGGCAGGATATATTTCCCGGAGGTTCACGATCTGGCTGCCGCCGTGAAGGCTGTACGCGAGGGACTTGTTCCATTCAATGATCTGGTTGGTTCCCCTGTTGAGATAAATAATGGAATCCTGTTCATTGAAATTGACAATGAGGGAAGTTGTTAATGTATTAACGATCGTCAGCGACACTGCTCCGGGCGGCACCGGCGTTTTGGAACAAGCGCTGAATACGCCGGCTCCCCAGAACAGGCAGAGCCAACGTATAGCGGAAGGAAAGAACGCTCTTTTTGTTTTTTTCATGCGATTGATTTTAATAGCCAGGATTTTGAACCAGTCTCCCTGCCTCGTGGGTATTTTGGCGGGGGAGTGGATAAAGCAGCTGGTAGTCGCCTTCCCAGGGTTGCTTCATGGCGATGGCGGACAACACTTCCCGCGCTTTGCCGGTCCTTTTAAGGTTGAACCAGCGGTGCCCCCATTCGCAGAACATCTCCGTCTGCCATTCTTTGGCGACGGCATCCAGCAGCGCTGTGTCTGCCAGGGTTTCCGGCAGGTCCGGTATATCCGCACGATCCCTGATGATGTTCAGGTCTGCAATGGCTCCGGCCGGTCCTCCCGGTGCGCCGTGCGCCCTCGCTTCGGCACGTATCAGGTACTGCTCCGCTAAACGCAGCAGCATGTAATATTCGGTGGCAACACCGCCGATAACGCGGTTCACAGGGCCTGTTTTGTATTTGGCGGGATAGTGGTACAGCGCAGGTGGACCGGTAAAGCCGAAGCGGATAGTGTCCACCCATTTCTCCCTGCGCTGATCGCCCGGTTCAAAAGCGGTCAGTAACTGATCGGAGAGATAGGTCGCAACACCGGCAACCCCAAATGGCAAAAGATTGTAGCCTTCCATCGTGGCATTACCAGCGAGGCCGTCGTTGACGTTTTGCGCCAGTTGCCAGATGGCTTCCCTGCTGTCTGTCAGGAATGATCTGTTGGGATCGTCTTCCAGTTCATAGAGGGCCGTATTGTCGATAACTTTGGTTGCCTCCGCGGCAGCGTTGCCGTAATCCCCGAGGAACAGGTAGGCCCTTGCCAGCAAAGCGGTGGCCGCCCATTTATTCACACGTATCCGCTTGCCGCCGCTGACGGAATAATCCGGCGGAAGATCTGCCTGCGCATCTTCCAGGTCCCGGATGATCTGTTCGTACACCTGCCGCACGGGTGTGCGCGGCATGGCGGCTACTGTAAGCGGATCGGCCACCAATACGAGCGGAGCATCCCCAAAGAAATTCACCAGGTAGAAATAGCAGAAGGCCCTGATGCATTTGGCCTCGGCAGCGAACTGTTTTCGCGCAGGCTCCGTTAACCGGGAAGATGTAGAGGTGGCCACACCGTCTATGACAGCATTGGCGCCATAAATGGTGGCATACAGCGATGACCATATCATGTTGGATTCCACGCTTCCCTCACCCGTAATCTTGTTGGTATTGA
The DNA here is from genome assembly GCF_007992715.1 of Chitinophaga cymbidii. Classification (GTDB taxonomy): domain Bacteria; phylum Bacteroidota; class Bacteroidia; order Chitinophagales; family Chitinophagaceae; genus Chitinophaga; species Chitinophaga cymbidii. The sequence goes on along the minus strand of NZ_BKAU01000001.1, from coordinate 393,596 downwards.
AAAGGGCGAAAGGAATATTCAGCCCAAGGTAGATGGTGATCAGCTCGTCTGACGATAAAGCCGCCATCCGGGTGGTAAGCCCGTTCGCAAAATTATCCGTTGCACCGCCCGGGCCGAGCATGCTTACATATATGCCGGCCATCGCGGAGTTGGCCTGAAGATCGGTACTGAATACCTGCTCCGCGGTCACCTGGTTCACCGGCGGCGGCACCGTCAACAATTTTTTGCAGGCGCTGCAGAAAAGCAGTGCCAGAACGCCGGCCGCCATGAAAAGCCGCCCGGTTTTGAAAGGATGGAATAACGAAGTCCGTTTCATAAATGGCTTTTAGGTTTAAAGGCTTAATTGCAGATTTAAAACATAGGTTTTGACAGGCGGCATCCCGCCGAAATTCTGCGTTTCCGGGTCAAGCCCCTTGTAACGGGTAATGGTGAAAACGTTCTGTGCGTTGATGCCTATGCCGCAGTCCCTCACACCTATCTTTTTCATCCAGGCTTCCGGCAAAGAATAAGAAACCGACAGGTTGGTGAGGCGGATAAAAGAAGCATCCGTAAAGCTTCCGTCCGAGAATCCGAAATCGGCGTTGCTCTGATGATAGCCTGTTGAGAATACAGGATAGCGGCTGATGTTTCCCGGTTTTTTCCAGTTTTGATCATATACTTCCACCGGCAGGTTCTGGTTGAACTGACCGTATGATCCGGACATAAAGAGCGCATTCACCCCTAACTGTTTTCTAAAGCTGAACTGGGCAGTGAGATGTATTCGTTTGTATTGATAACCGGTGCCAAAACCGCCGGTGTATTTCGGGGCTGCATCCAGGACAATATAGGCGTCCGGATTGCCGGGCGCTGTGCTGGTCGTCAGCACGCCGTTCCCGTCACGATCTTCCAGCGCATACCGGCCCGTCATGGGATCTACCCCCAGGTAATGCACGAAGTACCGCGCTGTGAGCGGCCTGCCGATCTCGAACCTGCCGGCGTAAGGAGAGGTGGCGAGTCCCGGAAAAGATACCAGGGTATTTTTGTTGGTGCTGATATTGAAGTTGACGGTCCAGAACATGTCTTTCCGGTTCAGCAGCTGCGCATTTATCATGCCTTCCCAGCCGCTGTTCTGTATGGTGGCCGGCAGGTTGGTGATGATGGAAATGAAGCCTGTGAAATCCGGCAGCGGGTAGCCTGTTATCTGGTTGCCGGTGCGGGTGCGGTAATACGAAACGGAAAGCGTAACATCATCGCCTAAAAGACCTGCTTCCAGCGCACCTTCCAGTTTTTTATTCACTTCCCAGTGATAATTCTGGTTGGGCGGGTTTTGGGGAATGTAGGGCAGCACGCCGTCATAAGAAGGATAGGGTTCTGATAAAGATGCGGAAGACCCCCAGAGCGAAAGGTACTGATATGGCCCTCCGCCCGCGCTTCCGGTGGTGCCGTAGCTGCCCCGGAGTTTAACAAGACTGATAAACGAAGGAAGTGCGGCGCTGACCCATTTTTCTTCCGATGCGATCCAGGCCACGCCGACGGAACCGAAATCACCGAACTGCCTGCCCGGCCCGAAGTTGGAATTGCCGTCCCGGCGGCCGTTCAGGTTCACCAGGTACCTGTTTTTCAGGTTATAACTGATACGCGCAAACGTTCCCGCATATTTGAAGTAGTTGTATGCATCTCCCGGTCTGTCGATAACGGGCGCGTTGGTGATGGAGTACAGCAGGTTGTCGTCCGTATACCCGCTGCCGGATATGGCGGTGGCCATGCCGGAGGAGGAAGTCAGCGTGGCGCCGAGCAGCAGGTCTACGGAGGCTTTGCCTAAGAGGAAATGATAGTTCGCCTGTGGCTCTATATTCCAGCCGGTTACCCGGTTCGTGTTAAAGCTCGCATACCCGACGGGCGACCGGTAAGGGTTCTGGGAGCTTATCGGGTTGAAGAAGTTGTTGCTATTGTGATTGAACGTGTAGCCGAGAACGGTGTTGAAAGAAAACCCTTTAAATGGTCTGTAGCCCAGGCTGAGGCTGGAACTGAGCGAATTGGTCTTCTGCGGATTCGATTGCAGCATGGACCCGAACTGGAACAGGTCTACCAGGCCATCGGCATTCCATTCCGCCCAGTTCAGGTTACCGTCCTTATCGAAAATGGCGGGCGCGTTGGGCGCCAGCGTGGAGTTACCGGCGCCGCTCACCACGTCCACATGGCTGTAGGCGTAGGTCATGGACAGGTTGACGGAAAATTTCTGGTCTATTGTATTGTGCGTGAGGCCGAATGCCATGGTGCCCTGTTGTGTGGCTCCCGAGATGGCGGTAATATCCGTGATCCGGAAATAGTTGGCGTTCACGCGGAAGGTGGTTTGCCGTTCACCGCCCGAAAGGCCCAGGGATATGTTCGTATTTCTACCGGTACCGCCCCAGAGCGCTTTTTGCCAGTTGGTATACCGGTGCTGGTCCCACAGCAGCAGGTCCGGTGAATTGGATGTAGTAGGAGCAAGCCCGTCATTTTTCAGGGCTTCGCGGCGCGCGTCCAGGTATTGCGGCGTGTTGAGCATGTCCCAGTAGCGGGTGATCTTCTGTATGCCCTGCGTGATGTTAAAATGGACGTTCGTAGGACCCGGCTTGCCTCTTTTGGTGGAGATCAGTATCACGCCGTTCGTTCCTCTCGATCCGTAGATCGCTGTAGCATCCGCATCTTTCAGCACCTCAATGCTCTCGATGTCTTTCGGGTTGATATTGAACAGCGGGCTTTGGCCGCCGGTAAAGCTGTTGCCGTACAATATCCCTTTCGGCCCGGTTACACTGATGGGCACACCGTCAATGATATATAACGGCTCTGTGTTCAATGTAAGAGAATTGACCCCTCTTATCGATACATTGACCGGCGCGCTGGCGTACCCGTTGGTTTGGGTAATGACCAGGCCAGGCACCCTGCCCTGCAAGGCCAGCAGCGGATTGGCGACGGGCTGCGTTTCTATTTCCTTCGAGGAAATGCGGTGGATATTCCCCGTTGAAAGCCGCCGGCTCGTTTTGCCATAGCCCTGGAGCACCACCTGGTCCAGCAGGCTGGTCGCTTCCGTCATCGCCACATATATCGTGGGCTGCCCGCCCACCGGAACTTCCAGCGTGGTATAACCGATCATGCTGCAAACCAGAATGTCGTCCGCCAGAACATCATTGATATTGAACTCGCCGTTCTTGTCTGTAATCGCTCCTTTCCCGGAACGTTTTACAATAACGTTCACGTTGTCCATCCGTTCCCCCCGGCCATTTAATACCACGCCCCTGACAGCCACACGCGGATCGGTTTTATCCGGCTGCTCCTTGTCCTGGCTGGTGTTTTCCGTAATGATGATGGCGTTGCCTATCAGCCTGAAGCTGAACGGCTGGCCTTTAAGGCAATGCTTTATCACTGCTTCTACGTCCGCATTCCTGACCGAAAGGGAAACCTTAATGGACTTTATTCTTTCCGCGATCTCATCCTTGTAAAAGGCGGTAAAGCCCGTTTGCTGTTTAATTTCTTTGAATACATTTTCAAGCCGCTGATTTTTTACCGATAGTGTGATTTTCTTTGCTGGTTGTTGCGCAAATACGTAAAAGGACTGCGATAAGCAGACGGCAAGTAACAATACGACTGTAAGCCTCATTTGCCTAATTTTAACTTTGGTTGAATTTTCGAACTTGTTTTGATCACATGATTTTAAGAACAATACGCTCCCGCGCGATGACATAGCATCGCGATGGCTGGCATTGAAGAGCGCGGAAGGCGCTCCTCTCAGATACATTGTGTTATACGATATTTATAATCGAACCCTCTTGTTCATGGTTTGACAATGATGGTCTTTCCCTCGATCTCGAACCGGACCTTCTGGGCTTCCAGCATTTCCAGCACAAGAGATGCGTTGTTGCTTTTTGAAATTTCGCCGCTGAACTTCATGTCCGGAATTTTCCCCTCATACGCAACGGAAACATCATACCACCGGGCTATTTGCCGCATCACGGTTTGCAGGTCGGTGCCGTCAAAATAGAAATACCCGTTCCTCCATGCGGTTACAGCGTCCAGGTTGGCATCAGCGATAATTTTAACCGTTCCGGCTTTGTTTACGCTGGCCTGCTGGCCCGGCTGCATCAGGTAATCTTTGCCGTCCTTGCGGAATTTAATGGCGCCTTCCAGCAGCGTGGCCGTGAGCGTTGGCTCGTCCGTATAGGCATTGACGTTGAAATGTGTGCCCAGTACTTCTATTTCAGCGCCGCCGGCGGCCTTCACCTTGAATGGTTTTTGCTTCATGCTGGCCACTTCAAAATAGGCTTCCCCTGTGATCTCCACAACGCGGTCAGCGCCGGCGAAAACGGTAGGATAGGTGATGGAAGACGCGGCATTCAGCCATACGTTGGTGCCGTCCGGCAGCGCCAGTTTGTATTGCCCGCCCCTGGGCACGGATAAGGTGTGGTACTCCGTGTTGTCGGCCTTGCCGTTATAATTCAGTGAACCGCTGTCGTTGTTGACGGTCAGCCCGCCGCGCTGCACGATCTTGCCGAGGCTGGTATCCAGCGTAATGATTTTTCCGTCCGCCAGTTGCAATGTAGCGCGTGCCGAGCCGGGTTGTATGCCCTGTTCCAGTTGGTTTTGCACCATGGTATGATGATCCGGTTGCAGGAAAAGCAGGTAAGCTGCGGTTCCCAGCACAACGGCCAGGATGGCAGCGGCCACCTGCCAGTTGAAACGTTTGCTGCGGTGAATGGTAAATTCCTGCGCCGCATTGCCTTCATTGCGGATGCTATGCAGCAGCTTTTCCCTGATCTCCGCTTCAAGCCCCTGTTTCGCTTCCGGGCTCAGGTGCTGAAAGGGATCAGCCTGCTGGTTAAGCCCGTCCAGGTAATCGAACCAGGCTTCCACAAAACGGCTCTCGGTCGGTGTAGCCTGGCCCTTTTCGTACCTTTCAAGCACCTGTTGCAGGTATTGTTTATCCTTTTCTGTGAGCATGCAATGCGTCCTTTGGTGTTATAGTCACGAAAGGATCGCTTTCTTCCCGAAAGAAGGCGGATTTTTTTCAAAAAAATATCAGGGAAAGCAAAAAACAGGCAAAACGGTCAAAGACCGTTATTATACAGTAGGTTATAAAATGGGTTCGGGGCAGGAGTGTTCAGCATCTTATTCTCCTGAATTTGAATGTAGGATTTCGTCCGCAATACCAGGGGAGGGTAATCTTTTGGCTATTACTTCCCGTAATCTTTCTGCGTTGTCATCTCCCCATTGCCCCATAGTACCTATCACCGGGATTAAACTCTTTCCAAATTCAGTAAGACTGTACTCTACTTTTGGGGGAACGACAGGGTAAATCTTTCTGAGTACAAGTTCATGCTCTTCCAACTCTTTCAACTGAACATTCAGAACCCTGCGTGAAGCATCCGGTATTTTGCGTTGCAATTCACTAGGTCTTTTATGGCCCTGGCCTATAAACCAAAGCAAACGCATCTTCCATTTGCCATATAATACTTCACCCATCAGGTCGAGTCCGCAATTTAAGTTCGGTATTATTTTTCTTTCATACATACCGCAAAAGTAAACCTATGTTCCAATTTGCGCAATAGGGAATAATTTATCCCTATATGATTCATAACTCCGTACTTGTTAGGAAGTACTATACTTCTGAAATTTACACAAAAGAAATCGAATGAAACAAAAAATGGATTATCAGCATGAACTATCAGGAAAAATCGCACTGGTAACCGGCGGAACAAAAGGAGCTGGAAAGGCTATTGCTGAACGGTTAAAAAATGCAGGTGCTAAAGTGATTATTACCGCAAGAAACCACCCGGAATCACCCGACGAAGATTTATACTTCATACCGGCAAATCTCAGTAAACCGGAAGATGCCGGTAAAGTTGCTGCTGAAGTATTTGAGAAGTACGGTAAACTCGATATTCTCGTAAACAATCTTGGTGGCTCAGAAACTCCTGGAGGAGGGTTTGCAGTATTGACCAATATGGATTGGGAACAAACAATCCAGACCAATTTATTGGCCCCGGTACGGGTGGATAAGGCATTTCTGCCCCAAATGCTCGAAAAAGGAAGCGGTGTAATTATCCATATTGCATCTATTCAGGGAAAATTACCCCTGTACGATTCGACGCTTCCTTATGCAGCCGCAAAAGCGGGATTGATTAATTATAGTAAAGGATTGTCGAAAGAAGTTTCGCCAAAAGGGGTACGTGTTCTGACCGTTTCTCCGGGCTGGATCATGACGGATGCTTCAAAAAGGATGATGGAACGCATCTCGGAAAGTGCCGGTATCTCTATTGACGCAGCTACTCAGAGCGTAATGGATGCATTGGGTGGTATTCCCGGGGGGAGGCCGGCCCACCCGGAAGAAATTGCTGAATTGGTCGGTTTTCTTGTTTCGCCAAGAGCCGGCTATTTGACGGGAACTGAATACGTAATCGATGGTGGAACAGTTCCTACAATCTAGATACCGGAATTACGTCCGTATATGTAATATTTAAAAGGCGGCGGGACATAGAATTGGATAACCATAAAATAACAAACAATGAAGTTACCTAAAGTAATAACTGATTTGATAAAAGCACAGGATAGTTTCGATAGTTTAGCTTATGCTAATTGTTTTTCCGAAACTGCAGAGGTATATGACGAAGGCAAAACGCATAAAGGGAGGGCAGAAATTAAAGAATGGATTGCTAATGCTAATGAAAAGTACAAAACGGTAATGAAACCTTTAAGCTTCAAAGAAAAGGGGGAAACCAGTATTTTGACTGCAGAAAACTCGGGAACGTTTCCGGCGAGTCCTGTTATATTGAAATACAATCTTGAAATTGAGGAAGGGCTGATTAAATCATTAAAAATAACTTTGTAGCTTATAACAAACTTTTCAGCGGGGGGTATGGGAGAGCATGATTAACAAAACAGGCAGGTGTTTGAGCTTTGTTTTCAGGTATTGTACGGTCATGCTCAGGTTGTTCTGGACGGTTTTGCGGGAGAGATTCATGTCGACAGCTATTTCGTGGGTGGAAAGATTATCGAAATAGTATTTGACAAAAATGCGGCGTTGCTTTTCGGGGAGCACGGCGATCCATGCTTCCAGGAGGCTGATGAATTCGTTCATGTTCACCTGGCTGTCCGCTTTAAAAGGAGATTGCAGCACGGTTTCGAACGAATCCAGCAGCGCGGTGCTTTTTTTCCTGTTGATATGATTGATCACCCGGAACCGCACGGCTTTTTCCAGGTAGGCGGGTAAAAATGCTATGGACAGGTCAGCTCTTCTTTTCCAGATATCCAGCAATACGTCATTGACAATTTCCTTGGCGTCTTCGCTGTCGTTCAGTTTGATATAGGCGGATTTATATAGCTTTTCCCAATACCGGTGGTAGATTTCCGTAAAAGCCCCTTCGTCGCTGAATTTCAAAGACTCAACAAGCTGCAGATCCGTATATGTGTGAAAGCTCGGCAATCCAAACTATTTGGCTGATATCCCAGTAAGTAGCGCTGTAGTGGCTGTCAATTATACATAATTTATTGCAAAGTTTTAAGCGCTCCGCGTCCGTATTTGTCTTTATACTCCCGCGGCGTCATGCCCACATGCCTTTTAAATACCTTTCTGAAGAAGCTCATATCCTCATAACCGCATTTCATCGCGATCTGCTCAATGCCGTAATGTTTATCTTCCAGCATCTTTTTCGCATTTTCTATCCTGAAGCGCTGCAGGTATTCCAGCGGCGTGTTGCCGGTGGCCTGCTCGAACCGGCGGATCAGGTTCCGGGTGCTCATGTTGCTGATGCCGGCCATTTCCGCTACCGTGATGGTTTTATCATAGTTCGCTTCCATGTATTGCTGCACCCGGGTGATTTCATCATCCGCATGATTCTTCTGGAACTGAAATATGGAAAAGCTGGTTTGAGGCTGCTGGTGCATGTTGATCATTAATATTTTGGAGGCCGTAATGGCCACTTCATGCCCGCAGTATTTTTCAATCAGGTATATAATGAAGGTGGTGAAGCTGAAAGCCCCTCCGCAGGAGTATATTTTCCCCTGGTCAACGATGATCTTGTCGTCTTCCAGCATTACCCGCGGGTATTTCTGCCGGAACAGGCCGGCGAACATCCAGTTGGTGGTCGCTTTTTTTCCGTCGAGCAGGCCGGTGGCCGCCAGCAGGAAACTTCCCACGCAGATGCTGGCCAGCTCAGCGTTTGCTTTGTGCTGGCGCTTCAGCCATTCGATGATCTTTTGCTCTTTTTGCACCACCTCTTCTATTTTATTGGAGAACATGGCCGGGATGATGATCAGGTCGTATGTATCGTTCTTTGTTATTTCCCGCTGCACTTTTTCGCCCCAGGGCTGTTTGCGGAAAACGCCTTTCTTCTCCGTAACAAAATCAATTTTAAAATCAGCCTCCAGCTCCCGCCCGCTCACAACCGGATAGGTCCTCATCAATGCCGCAAAGATATCAGCAGGGCCGCTTACGCTGGTGGGCACGGCATAATTGTAATTCAGGATACCGATTTGCATGAAATGCGCTGTTTTAAGTAATAACGCTAAATTACCGGATTTGTCACTATCAACCTCATTATTGTCAGTTTAGCCACTTTTAACGCCTGCGGCGTGATGGTACTTTTGTATAAAACGAACGGATATGCATCATCAACATTTCACAACCACCATCATCGTTGACCAATCGCCCCTCGAAGTTTTCAACGCCGTCAACAATGTTCGCGGCTGGTGGTCGGAAGGGATTCAGGGCAATTCCAGCCAGCTCAACGACGAGTTTACCTTTGAGGTAAAGGATGTTCATTACTCGAAACAAAAACTGACGGAAGTGATCCCCGGCAAAAAGGTAGTCTGGCTGGTGACGGACAGCCACCTGAGCTTCCTCGAAGACAAAGACGAATGGACGGGCACAAAGGCCATTTTTGAGATATCTGAAGCCGGTAACAAAACAAAACTCGTTTTCACCCATGAAGGGCTGCTCCCCGAAGTGGAATGTTATAAAATGTGTTCGCCGGCGTGGACCGAGTACGTGCAGCATAGCCTCTTCAACCTGATCACCACCGGAAAAGGCGATCCCAACCTGGAAGGAAGAAGGATCAAGGCCATCAAATAATAAAACTGATAACGATGAAAAAAGTAATGACAACCGCTGAAATCGCCGCCCGTTTCCATGAGCTTGCGCAGCAGGAAAAATGGTTTGAGATACAGGATGAATTCTTTGCGGATAATGTAAAGAGCATCGATCCGCCGGGCTCGCCGTATTTCGGATATGCCGAAGGCAAAGCCGCGGTCCGCAAAAAAGGAGAGGACTTTGTGAGCCGTATCACCGCCTTTCACAGCGCTTCTACGTCAGCACCGGTAGTGGCCGGCCGTCATTTCGCTGTAGGAAGGAAAGTGGATATTACAGTAGAAGGTCATGGGAGGATCCAGATGGATCAGATCATGTTGTATGAAGTGAAAGATGGGCGGATTATCGTGGAGCAGTTTTTTTATTAATGCTTTTTCTGCCATACTGGTTCAGGTACGGTCTTTCACTACCTTTGCAGAAAGTAAAAACCACTTCTATGGCGGGTATTTATCACCAACTCATGATCGGTGCTCCCCCGGAAAGAATTTACCAGGCGATCACTACCCGCGAGGGGCTGGCAGGATGGTGGACACCTGATGCGGAAGCAAAGCCTCAGCCCGGCAGCATTGCGCGTTTCCCTTTTGGTTCCGGGTACTTCAAGGAAATGAAGGTCATCGAATTGAAACCGTTTGAACTGGTAAAATGGGATTGCATCGCGGGAGCGGACGAGTGGATCGGAACCACGCTTTCTTTCACGCTGGAATCCGGTGATCCGGTAACATTACTCGCATTTCATCCCGAAATGGGAGATCAGATGCGGCAATTAAAGAATAGCGATAAAGCCACGCTATTGACCTTGAAGCATGATAACTGGAAAGATTACACGCCGATGTTCGCCGAGTGCAGCTACACCTGGGCGCGTTTCCTGAGAAGCCTGAAGCTGCTGTGTGAAACCGGTAAGGGGAGGCCCTGGCCGCATCAGCATCAAACCGTACTATGACCGCATGCGGTCTTTCAGCCATTTACGAACCGGCGCATCCACGAAGATCAAGATCGCATAGGATAGCAATATCAGCAAAACGGCGCAAATAGGAATGATCACCCAAAGCTGCCCGGCCGTTGGCTTTTCTGTCAGGATGTAACTGTAGAGTATCCATAAAAAAGGATAATGGATCATATACAGGGGATAAGAAATGTTCCCAAGGAATTTGCAAACTCCTTCAAGCCCTGTGTTCAGCCTTCCTCCGGCGCCCAGGGCAACAAGGAAAGGAAGGTAAAAGACCACGATCAGTGTATCTATCCACCAGTTCACCGCCTCGGAATAAGGAACCAGGAAAGCCAATGTCAGCAACACGCCGATGGCCCCGAACCCGAGATTATTTTTGATGATCCAGTTGGACCGGTAGGCCAGCATGCCCGCTAAAAAGGAATAAAAGACGCGCACGCCCCCGCCCCAGAAAGTATCGCCGCTCCAGCCAACACCAAGGTAAGAGGATGTGTAAGCCTCGTAGCAAAGTATTCCCGCCGCGATCACCAGCAGCACCCATAATACCTTGTTGCGCAGCCTCACCAGCACCACCGCGTAGGCGATATTGGCGACGTATTCCCAGAACAGCGACCAACTGGGCGGGTTCAGATGGAAGATATTGAAGTAACGCTCCTGCACCACCGGATAAGGGACCATCAGGCAGGACGAAATGAACATGCCCAATGTTTGACCGGCATAACGCGCATAAAGATCGCTGAACGGATCAAAAACAAAGGCCAGCAGGCCGATGACCGCCCCGATCATCACCAGCGGATGCAGGCGGATCAGCCGTAGCTTGAAGAATGACATCAACCCGATCTTCCCCAGTCTGCCATCATACGCATAGGCGATCACAAAACCGGAGAGGCAAAAGAAGAAGTCCACCGCCAGGTAAGCATGCGCAATGAAATTATCTTTATAATCCGGCGTAACAAACTCCATGAAATGGAATATGAGCACCGCCACCGCCGCTATTCCCCGGAGGCCGTCCAATATTTTAAAGTGCTGTCTGGTTTGAAGGAGTTGGGCGCTAAGGTGTGTCTGGTTCATGCGTAATATAAATCTGCAAAACTAGCAACATTCCCGGCATACGCAACATCAACTCACCCAATCCCACAACGTCACCCCGCTCAACCACGCCATCACCCCCACAACGATCCATCCCGCCACCTGCATCCACGCCGGATGCCTGTATTCCCCCATCAGCCGGCTCTTCCGGGCCGCCAACAGCACTACTGCCAGTGCCACCGGCAGTATGATGCCGTTCAATGCGCCGGCGGTGATCAGCAATTGCACCGGCCGCTCCACCACCACGAACACGGCCGTGGAACAAACGATAAAAAAGCTGATGAACCATTTTTCATGCGTGGCGATAAATGAATGGAATGTCTTCAGAAAAGAAACGGAGGTGTAAGCCGCGCCCACAACGGACGTGATCGCCGCGCTCCACATCACCATGCCGAAAAAGCGGTACCCGGTCTCTCCGGCTGCGATGCGGAATACAGATGCGGGCGGATTGCCGGCATCCAGCAGCGCGCCTTGCGTTACTACGCCTAAAGCAGCGAGGAACAGCAAAGTGCGCATCACTCCGGTAATCACAATTCCGCTGACGGCGCTCCTGTTGACGAACTTCACCTGTGCGGCCCCGCCGATGCCCGCGTCCAGCAGGCGGTGCGCGCCGGAAAAACTGATGTAGCCGCCCACCGTTCCGCCTACCAGCGTAACAATGGACGTAGTATCGATCACATCGGGCCAGACGCTTTGCCGCAGCGCCTCCGCCACCGGAGGATGTGAGCTGGCGGCCACATACAGCGTGAGCAGGATCATCAGTATGCCTAACCAGCGGGTAAAATGGTCCAGCGCTTTGCCGGCTTCCTTCAACCAGAAAATGAACAGGGCGACGCCGCAACTCAATACCGCACCATATACCGGCTCCATGCCCGACAATGCCTGGAGGCCCAGCCCGCAGCCGCCGATGTTCGCGATGTTGAAAGCAAATCCGCCGAGCACCACGAGCCCGGCCAGCAGGTAGCCGAGGCCAGGCAGCAGCGCGTTGGCGAGGTCCTGCGCGCGGAACTCCGTGACGGTGAGCACGCGCCAGATGTTCAGCTGCGCGCCGATATCCAGCAAAATAGATACGAGTATCACAAAGCTGAAGGCCGCGGCCTGCTGTTGCGTGAATACGGTGGTTTGCGTAAGGAAGCCGGGGCCGACGGCGGAGGTGGCCATCAGGAACGCGGCGCCCAGGAGAATGGAGGTTCTTTGCTTGCTCAAATGTGTTGTATTGAAAAGTGATGACGGCGTAGGGCGGCGTGTATGGCGCGGGCAAAGGGCAGGGCATGTGGACCGTCGCCATGCAGACAAATAGTTTCCGCGGTCAGCGGGATGCTGCGGCCGCTGAGCGTGGTCACCGTTTGTTGCGTGACCATTTGCAGGACCTGCTGTATGGCCTGCTCTTCATTGGCTATCAACGCGCCGGGCTGGCTGCGGGGCGTGAGCGTGCCATCGTCCTGGTAAGTTCTGTCGGCAAACACTTCGCTGGCGGTATGCAGACCGGCTTCCGCGGCGGCTTTTATCAGCCAGCTGCTGCTCAGGCCGTACAGGCGGAGCGCCGGATCTGTATCCTTCACCGCTTTTGCGATCACGCGGGACATGACGGGATCAACGGCGGCCATGTTGTAGAGCGCGCCGTGCGGCTTTACATGCGTCATCACGGCGCCAAGTGTGCGGCAGGCGGACTGCATCACCTGCAGCTGGCCGGCAATGAGGTCATATAAAGCATCGTCTGAAAGATGTTGCGGCGTTCTGCCGAAGTTGGCCTTGTCGGCGAAGCCGGGATGCGCGCCAATGGCAACCTGGTGTTCCTGCGCAAGCGCGATGGTCCGTGTAATGGTGTCATGGTCGCCCGCATGATATCCGCAGGCGATGTTTGCGCTGCTGATGAAGGGCATGATACCGGCATCCGTATCCAGCCCTTCTCCCATATCACAGTTCAGGTCGATGGTGGTAAGCATTAGATTTTGTTGATTAATAGCGGAGATACCATTCCTCCAGCCGTAATTTACAGGCATTTTGCAGTATTTGCAAACGTTGTTCCTGCTGCCACAAGAGGTTCCCGGCGGTTATTTCATCCACCGCCGTGAAATGAAGCTGCTGGTGCGGCGTATGTTGGGAGAGTGCGGGCATGTCCGCTGTGATCACGTGGGCAACGCGGGCGTAGCCGCCGGTAGTTTGATGGTCTGCCATGAGAATGATCAGTTGTCCACCCGGCAGTAATTGAATGGTGCCGCGGCTGACGCCCGCGGAAAGCCGTTCGCCGCGGTCATGCGTTTTTAACACGGGGCCGCGTAAACGAAATCCCATGCGGTCGCATTGCTCTGTTAATAAAAAGGCGGCATGCAGTAAAGTATCATCTTCCAGCAGTTCCCATTCATGACCGGGGAGGATGCGGATCGTGGAACCGGCTTCGTAGAGATCGCTGACATCGGCCGTCCACGGCAGGGGAGTGGCCTGTTGGTCCGAATGAAAAATGACTTCCTGCCGGAAAGGGATGCGGTCGCCTTTTTGCAGCACTCTGCCATGAAAGCCTCCGGCCCCGGCTTTCAGATGTGTACTGTAGCTGCCGAGCCAGGGTGTGAGCGCCAGGCGGCCGCCGATGGCGAGGTAGCACCGTGCGCCCGAAACCGGTTTTGTAAAGCGCAGTACCGCATGCCGGGATACCTGCACCGGCCGGTTCAACGGAAAGGGCTGATCATTCACCATCGCTCCGAAATCCGCGCCGGACAAGGCTACCAGCGCATCCGCCTCAAACAGGAAAGCGGAGGCCGGAAAGTGCAATTCTATCGCCGCTTCCGCGCCGGCATTGCCCACCAGGCTGTTAGCCACGTATAATGCGGCACGGTCCATCGCGCCGCCGGGGTTGATGCCGAGGTGCTGATAACCGTACCGGCCCGCGTCCTGTATGGTGTCCAGTAATCCTTGTTGTACTACCTGTATCAAATATGCTGAATTGTTCTCTTTATCTGCATCAACGCAAAATCATCTTCCGTTAAATTCTTCCAGCCCGATCTCTACAAACCGCACCTGGTCTCCCGGCCGGCAATAGCAGGGTTCCTCCTTCGCCGGATCAAACAACCGCAGCGGCGTGCGCCCGATAATATTCCATCCGCCGGGGGACTCCATCGGGTAGATGCCCGTTTGCGCGCCCGCGATCCCCACGCTGCCCACCGGTACTTTTAGCCGCGGCTGCTTCAAACGCGGAGCCGCCAGCTTATCCGGCACCTTTCCCATGTAAGGAAATCCCGGCAAAAAGCCGAGCATATAAACCGTATAGGTTTGCGATGTATGTAAATCGATGAGCTGACTGCCGGTCAGGTTCTTTTGCGCCGCCAGCGCTTCAATGTCCGGCCCGAGAGAAGGATGATAACATACCGGTATTTCCAGTAAGCGCGATGCGGCATTGACTTCCTCCGCTTCCTGTTCCAGCACCTTCGTTACGATCGTGCGGATTTGCTGCCCGGCGGGCAGGGGATGTTGCCTGCGCATCGATCCGGCATCGTATACTACCGTGAGGGACGCATATGCGGGGATCAGGTCGAGGATGTAAGGTAATTGCAGGCGTTGCAGGGAATTGTAGGCGCGCATGACCCGCCGGTGTACAGCAGGATCTATCTGTTGTTCCCATTCAATGATAATGGAGCGGTCGCCCAGCGGACCAATGCTGTAATCTTTCTTCATGCTCGAAACGCTCGTTAAAAATAAGATAAACCCGGCAGTGTATACATTTTGCCACACAATGTTTCCCTGATCAACCCTGTTTTTTCCGCCGGAAGAAATTAAAATAAACGGAAAGCCCGGCTGCCAGCACAAAGAACAGCATCGTCAATATATTAATAAAGGCATCGCTGAATGCCCGCCCGGAAACCTTGTTCACAAAATAGGTAATGAAGGAATCCGGTAAATTGCGCGCTCCCAGCTGTTCCTTTATCCGCCATTGCCAGTCGGTTACAGGACAATAGCCCATGCCGAACCAGATGCCGAGGATGAACCAGCTGCATGCGGTGGCCACTATGAAAATGAAATGAAGCTTCCGGGTGGCCGGAAATATCCAGCCGCATAAATTGAACCCGATGATCAGTAAATGCAGCAGTGTGAACAGGATATCTAACAAATGAAGCATGATTTCCGGCCGAAAATTTGGTGCCAGTTCAGTAAAATATTGTTATGGAATCTACAACAAATGCTGTTTTATCGGTGCGATGCGTGGCGTTCAGCCAGGGTGGGCATATTCCCCGGCAATATTCCTGCGAAGGCGAAAATATCAATCCGCCACTGATCATAAGTGATTTTCCCGAAGGAACGCGGTCGCTGGCGATCATTATGGAAGATCCGGATGCGCCCGGTGGTACCTTTGATCATTGGCTGGTGTGGAATATTCCTCCGAATGAACCGGTTGCGGAGAACAGCGTGCCGGGCATCAGCGGGCGTAACAGCTTTGGAAATACCGGCTATGGCGGTCCTTGTCCGCCTTCCGGCCAGCATCGGTATTTCTTCAGGGTATTTGCGCTGGACGGCGATCTGGACCTTCTGGCGGGTGCCGACAAAAAGGCGTTGCATGCAGCGATGCAGGGGCATGTGCTGGCTTCGGGGGAATTGATGGGATATTATAAAAAGAGCGGTGAACCTGCCAATTCCTAACTTGTCGCGAAGGACTGGCTATCCCTCCGTTCGCCCACCTGCTGCCGCCACATGGCGTAGTACAACCCTTTCTGCGCCAGCAGCTCCTCGTGCGAGCCGGTTTCGGAAATGCTGCCTTTTTCGAGTACATAGATCACGTCCGCATGCATGATGGTGGACAGGCGGTGGGCGATCAGCACGGTGATCTGTTGCCGGCTCATGGATACGTCGCGGATCGTGTTGGTGATGTCTTCTTCGGTGAGGGAATCCAGGGCGGAGGTAGCTTCGTCGAAAATGAGGAGGCGCGGTTTCCGCAGCAATGCGCGCGCAATGGAAATGCGCTGCTTCTCGCCGCCGGAGAGCTTCATCCCGCTTTCGCCGAGAACGGTGTGGATGCCTTTCTCCGAGCGGGCCAGCAGCTGTGTGCAGGAGGCTTTTTCCAGCGCGTCCATGATCTCGTCATCAGTAGCGTCGGATTTTACGAATAGCAGGTTCTCACGGATCGTGCCGGCGAACAGCTGCGTATCCTGCGTTACGAAGCCGATCTGGCGGCGTAAGGCGTTATAACGTATGTCCGTTGCCGGTACATCGTTGAAAAGGATCGATCCTTCTACGGGACGGTATAAGCCCACCAGCAGCTTTACCATGGTAGATTTTCCCGAACCGGACGGCCCCACGAAAGCAATGGTTTCGCCCAGGCCCACCCGCAGTGAAATATCATCGATCGCATTGGTGCGCGCCGTTTTGTGGCGGAACACCACATGATCGAACCGGATGCTTTCGAGCGGCCCGGTTTCTACCGGCTCTTCCGGCCGCTGTTCCACCGGCTTCTGCATCAGCTGATCGAAATTCTGGATAGACGCCTCCACTTCCCGGTAGTTCAGGATGATATTGCCGAGGTCCTGCAACGGCCCGAAAATAGAAGTAGAGATGAATTGCATGGCGATCAGCTCTCCCGTGCTTAACACGTTACGGAAAATCAGCCAGAGCAGGATAAAAAGGATGGATTGCTTCAGGATGTTCAGCGTGGTGCCCTGTAAAAAGGAAAGCGTGCGGACCCGCGTGGTCTTTTGCATTTCCAGGTCGAAGATCTCCTGCGTTTGCTGCCGCAGCCGGCGGATCTCCGGGAAAGTAAGCCCCAGGCTTTTCACCAGTTCTATATTCCGCAGTGATTCCGTGATGATGCCGGACATCTTGTTCGTTTCCCGGTTGATCGTTCGTTGTACCGTTTTGATTTTTTTGCTGAGTAGTCCCGTCAGCGATCCCAGTACCAGTATGCCGATCACGAACACCGGTATCAGCATCCAGTTCTTCGTAATGCTGTACCAGATGAGGAAGCCGATGCCTACCACGGAAGAGAACAATATATTGATAAAGGCGTTGACGAACCGTTCGGTGTCTGTTTTGACTTTCTGAAGGATGGATAGGGTTTCGCCGCTGCGCTGCTCCTCGAACTCCTGGAAGGAAAGCCGCAGCGTCTGCTTCAGCCCGTCGTTGAAGATCTGCATGCCGAAAAGCTGCACCGCCTTGCGGGTGAAATATTCCTGGAATGACTTGGCGATCCTTGCGGCAATGGCGATGCCGATGGCGATGGCCAGCCAGAAAAGCACGCCTTTTACCAGCGCCGTTTCTTCCAGCCCGTTCGGGTTGGATGCGTAATCATCGATGATCTTTCCGAAGATAATGGGGTCCGTCAGGCTTAGTAGCTGGGCAATTCCCGCAAGCGCCAGGGCCAGCGCCACCCACCATTTTTGCTCTCTGAAATACTTCCATAATGTCTGCATACATATAATATTAATTTTTTTCCGCCGTTTTCTAAAATGATTAATTTTAAACAGCTGAAGCCCCGCTTATGAGAACACTGCAAGCCTGCACATGCCTGATCACGATCTGTTTACTGTTGTCCTGCTCAAAAGCGGATGTAGACCGCCCCACCGACCCCTCGCGCCAGGAATCCCTGACGGACGTATCCTACGGTCCCGGTCCACGGCAAAAATTCAACATCTACCTGCCCGCAAACCGGAACGATACCGCCACCACCGTGCTGTTCTTCATTCACGGCGGAGGCTGGAGCGCCGGTAACAAGAACGACTATGTGTCCGCCATTCCCACGCTGCGGCAGCTGTTCCCCGGCAGCGCCTTTGTGCTGGTCAATTACCGCCTGTTCAACACCGTGAACCACAGCAACCCCTTCCCGGCGCAGGAAGAAGATGTAAAAGCCTGTATCGAAACGGTCATGCAGAACAATGCCAAATACCACATATCCCGGAAGTTCGTGTTGTGGGGCCAAAGCGCCGGCGCCCACCTGGCCGCTTTATACGCCTACAAATACGGCAGCAGCTCCTTCAAACCCCTGGCCGTGATCGACCAGGTGGGGCCAACGGATATGAAATCCATGTACGGCCAGCTGGCCAATGCGGAGCTGAAGGCGCTGATGAAAGCACTGATCGGCGACCCGGAAACGGGCGATTCGGTGCTGTACAAAAGTTCCAGCCCGCTGCAATATGTAAGTGCCGCCAGTCCGCCTACCCTGATCCTGCACGGCACGGCGGACGATATTGTGCCGTACCAGCAGGCGCAGCAGCTGCATGAAAGATTGCAGCAGCATGGCGTGCAGCATGTATACAAGCTGTACCCCGGGGAAGGGCATACGCTGGGAGGTGTGGCCGCGGATGTGAACAGCCGGGTGACGGCGTTCCTGCAAACTTATCTTCATTAAAACCGGCCGCTGCGAATTAAAAAAGCGGCGCCCGTTTAGAAAAACATTGATTTTTAATCGTAACTTAAATACCGTGTCGGGTGCCCGAAAAAAACACCCCTGAAATTGTCTGTTAAACTCGATCGTGTAGGAGCACATAGATGAAATCGCCAGAGCCACCGGCAATGTCAACCAGGATCATTAGACTCAAAATACAATCATGCCTATGTATTTATCTGTACAGTGCTGCGCTGCCCGGAAATGGCTGAAAAGCTCGCCGGCAGCCGTTATTTTGTTGCCCCTGCTGATGACGCTTTCACTGAAAGCGGCTGCTTTCCAGGACAGCGTGGGCACCAAAGCCCGTGGCCGGGTGATGGATGCCGAAGAGAAGATTGCCCTTCCCGGCGTGACCGTTGAAAACCTCGTAAATCACAAAGGCGTATTGACGGATGTTAACGGCGTATTCGTCCTTGACGCCCGCCAGGGCGACAGCATCCGCTTTTCCTACATCGGGAAAGCGCCGGTAGTAGCTGTATTCCGCGGGCAGTCCATGAACATCGAGCTGGAAAGCCAGGGCGGCATGCTAAAAGAATTTGTGAAAACAGGGTTCCAGGACCTCGACCGCCGCAAGTTCTCCGGCGCCGCCGTAACCCTGAAAGCAGACGATGTGAAAATGGACGGCGTGATAGACGTGAGCCGCATGCTGGAAGGCCGTGCCGCCGGCGTATCCGTGCAGAACGTTTCCAGCTCCTTCGGCTCTGCACCCAAGCTGCGCATCCGCGGCGCCACTTCCATCAACGGGGATAACAAACCCCTGTGGGTGGTAGACAACGTAGTACTCGAAGATATCATCAATATTTCCAACGACCAGCTGTCCAGCGGCGACCCCACCACCTTGCTCGGCTCCGCCGTTGCCGGTCTGAACGCGAACGACATCGAAAGCTTTGTAATATTAAAGGACGCCGCCGCTACCGCGCTGTATGGCGCCAGAGCCATGAACGGCGTAGTGGTGATCACCACCAAGAAAGGAAGGATCGGCAAACCGCTGGTGACCTACACCGGTAATTTCAGCACCCAGCTGAAACCCGCGTATGCCGATTATAATATCATGAACTCCGTGCAGCAAATGTCTGTACTCGCGGAATTGTACAACAAAAGCATTATTACTCCCTCGCTGCTGGACAAACCTGATTACGGCGTGTACGGCAAGTACTTCGACCTGGTGAATGCGAGAGAGGACGGCAGCTTCCCGGTGCCCAACACCCCCGAAGGCATGGCCGCTTTCCTGAGAAGGTACGCCGGCGCAAATACGGACTGGTTCGATCTACTCTTCAAAAACAACCTGATGCAGGAGCATTCGCTCGCCGTTTCCTTCGGTACGGACAAGTCGCAATCTTATTTCTCCACCAGCTACTACGGCGATAACGGATGGACGATAGCGGACCGCGTAAGCCGCTACACCCTCAACTTCCGGAACAACTACAAGTTCTCCGACCGTTTATCCGTCGGCTTTTCCACCCTCGCTTCCGTGCGGCAGCAGAAAGCCCCCGGCGCATTAACACGCGAAACCAACCCGGTGGAAGGGAAGTTCGACCGCGACTTCGACATCAACCCCTTCAGCTTCGCGCTCAATACCAGCCGCACCCTCACCGCCTTCGATGAAAGCGGCAACCGGGAGTACTTCCGCCGCAATTTTGCGCCGTTCAACATCCTCACTGAACTGGAAAATAATTACATCGATATCAATGTGATCGACCTGCGCCTGCAGGGCGACCTGGCCTACAAGATCACCGACGAGCTGAAATACGAGTTCGTGGGCGCGCTGCGGTACGTGAAATCGTCCCGCGAGCACCAGATCACGGAAAACTCCAACATGGCCAACGCCTACCGCGCAAATGAAACATCCACTATCGAAGCGAACAACCGCTTCCTGTACCGCGACCCGGACGATCCCGAAGCGCAGCCCGTGGTAGTGCTGCCTTACGGCGGCTTCTACAACCGCACGGAAGACCAGCTGGTGAACTATGATTTCAGGAACAGCCTGAACTATATGAAAACCTTCAACGGCGTACATTCCCTGAATGCGCTGGTGGGCATGCAGGTGAAGTCGGCGGACCGGCAGCAGTTTTCCAACACCGGTTACGGGTACCAGTACGATAACGGCGGTGTTCCGTTCGTGGATTATCGCATCCTCAAACAAACCATTGAGAGCAATTTCCCGTATTATGGTATGAGTAAGGATTATGACCGTTTTGTAGCCTTCTATGGATCGGCGGGTTATTCTTACGACCAGAAATATAATTTCACCGGCACTGTGCGGTACGATGGTTCCAACCGCCTGGGCAAATCGCGCAATGCGCGGTGGCTGCCCACCTGGAGCCTGGCGGGCTCCTGGAATGTGGACCGCGAGCCCTTCATGGAAAATGTAACGTGGGCGGACTACCTGACGCTGCGCGCATCCTACGGCCTGACCGCCAGCATGGGCCCCGCCACCAATTCCACCATCGTGTTAAGAAACATCAATACAAACCGTCCGTATCTCACAGAAGTGGAATCCGTGATACAACTGGCGAACCTCGAGAACTCGGAGCTGACCTGGGAAAAATCCTACACCAGCAACATCGGGCTGGACGGCGGATTGTTCGGACAAAAAGTGAATTTCAGCCTGGACGTGTACCAGCGTAAAAGCTTCGATCTCATCAGCCTGATCCGCACCTCCGGTATCGGTGGGGAATCAGAGAAAGCCGCGAACTACGCGGACATGGATTCCTACGGCCTTGACCTGCTGATCGGCGGCAACGTGATCAGGAAGCAGGACTGGAGCTGGCGCACGAACCTTACTTTCGGATATAACAAGAACAAGATCACCAACGCCCGCAACCGCCCGCGCATTTTCGACCTCGTGATCGCGGAAGGCGGCAACAGGGAAGGGTACCCGGTGCGGGGCCTCTATTCCCTCGATTTTAAAGGATTGGAGCACCGCACAGGCGAACCCACCTTTATCAACGAGAAAGGGGAATCATCCGGCGGCGTATTCCTGCAGGACCAGGAGATCGCCTATCTGAAATACGAAGGGCCGGTAGACCCCATTTATACCGGCGGCTTCTCCAATACATTTACATACCGGGAATTTTCGCTGAATGTATTCGTGACCTATCAGGCAGGCAACAAGATCCGGCAGTATACCGCTTTCAAAACGGATTATTCGGACCTGGATGCGATGCCGAGGGAATTTTACGACCGCTTTATATTCCCCAATGATGAGCGCTATACCTACGTGCCCTCCATCCTGGGCGCCTATGAGTTGTCGCAGCAAGGCGGTAACTATCCTTATAACAACTACAACTATTCAACGGAAAGAGTGGCAAAAGGCGATTTCATCCGCCTGAAAACCGTATCGCTCAGCTATCAGCTGAAACCTTCCCTGCTGAACAGGATCGGCTTCAACAGCGCCAGCGTTACGGCCGCCGCCACCAACCCATGGCTGATCTACGCAGATAAAAAGCTGAAAGGGCAGGACCCCGAGTTCTTCAACTCCGGCGGTGTGGCCATGCCCATTCAAAAACAATTTACACTCTCGCTGAAAGTGGGTATTTAATCTGATCAACATGAAGAAATTATCACTATACACAGCAGTCTTCCTCGCCATCACAGCCAGCAGTTGCAAGAAGTTCCTGGAGCAGCCGCCGGACAACAGGGCGGAACTGCATACGCCGGAACAGGTGTCCCGCCTGCTGGGCACCGCCTATCCGCAGGCCAATTACATGGGCTTCTTTGAATCCGCTTCGGATAATGTGGCGGACAAAGGCGCGGGCACCATCGAAAATTTCAATGTAGACGTGTACAAGTTCAGTGACGTGCAGGACGATCAGCAGGACTCCCCCGAGTACTACTGGAACGCCTGCTACACCGCGATAGCGGCGGCGAACCTCGCACTGGAAACCATCGCCAACGCGCCCGATCCGGACGCCTACCGCGCGCAGAAAGGCGAAGCGCTGCTGGCGAGAGCATACGCGCATTTCATGCTGGTGACCACTTTCGCGGAAACGTATAATCCCACTACCGCTTCCTCCGATCCCGGCATTCCCTATGTGACCGTACCGGAAAAAGTAGTGTTCAAGGATTATGAGCGGAAAACGGTAGCTTATGTGTACGAGATGATCGAAAAAGACATCCTCACCGGCCTGCCGCTCATCGACGACAAGTCCTATTCCGTTCCCCGTTACCATTTCAACCGCGCCGCCGCCAACGCCTTCGCGGCCCGCTTCTATCTTTTCAAACGCGATTACCAGCAGGTAGTGCAGTACGTCAACCAGGTATTCCCCACCAACAATGCCGCCAGCATGCTGCGCCCCTGGAATACCGCGTATAAGAATATGACCTACCAGGAACTGTTCGCCGCATACGCCCGCGCAACGGAGCCGGCGAACCTGCTGCTAACGGAAACCGCATCCTGGTGGGGCCGCAATTATTACACCCTGCGCTATGCCCTCACCGCCCGCAAGCGCGATGAAATATTGTTCTACAACGTTACCGGCGGAGACTGGGCGTTCCAGAATCATGTGTATACCGTTGGTACGGATAATTACCTGATCCCCAAGATCAACGAGCATTTTGTGCGTAACAACGTCAACGCCAACATCGGCGTGGGATATGTGGTGGTGCCGCTGTTCACCGCCGAGGAAGCGCTGCTCAACAGGGCGGAGGCCAACACCTACCTGAATGCCACCACCGCGGCTATCAACGATCTCAATACCTATGCCTCCACCCGCATCGATGATTATAGCCTGTCTGCGCACCGCATCACTCCCCAGAAAGTGCAGGCCTTTTACGGCACCAACCTGCAAACGGGACTGATATTGACCGTACTGGATTTCAAGCGCGCGGAGTTTGTGCAGGAAGGCATGCGCTGGCTGGACATCCTGCGGTACCGCATTCCCATTACCCACACCACCAGCGAGGGCGACATATTCACACTGCCCGGAGACGATCCGCGCAGATTATTCCAGATACCCGAAGCCGCCACCGTAGCAGGCATCGAACAAAATCCCCGTTAATCATGCATATGAAACCGAGCATAATACATTTTGTCACCCAGGGCCACGTTAATGCGAGGTTCCATCTGGCCCGTAAAAAATCAGATATTAGCAGATGAAACATCTTACCATATTGATCCTCCTGCTTTGCGGCACACTGGCGGCCTGCAACAGGGAAGACGCCCTGGGAAATGTAGACGACATCGACCTCGATGGCGACACCTGGGTGCACGGTCCCATCGATTTCTGGATCAGGGACAGCCTCACCACGCCGCTGAACGTATCCGTCAAATACAAATGGGACCAGGGCGAGCTGGATTTCAACAGAACGCTGGTGCCGCCCAAAGAAGAAAAGATCATCCCCGTATTGAGTGCCATCAAAAAAGTATGGCTCGATAATTACATCGCGGAAGCGGGAGAGCTGTTCATGAAGCGGTATTGTCCCAAGTTCTTTGTGCTGGTAGGCAGCGCCAGTTATAATACAGACGGCACCATCACCCTCGGTACCGCCGAAGGAGGCCGCCGCATATTGCTGTACGTGCTGAACGACTTCCGCATCAAGGGCATGCCTGGTTATGTACCCAGTGATTCCAACAATGTGAAGATGATGTTCCACACCATCGAGCACGAGTTCGGTCATATCCTGCACCAGACGGTGATGTATCCCGAAGATTACAAACGTATATCCGTAGGCGATTATACCTCTAACTGGAACAACGTGACCGACGATGCGGCCCGTCGGGACGGTTTCATCACTGCTTACGCCATGTCCCGCGCGGATGAGGATTTTGTGGAAATGATCTCGATGATGCTGGTGGAAGGCAGGGGAGGATTTGAAAACATTATCAACGGTATCACGCAGCCCGGTCCGAACGGCACCACGCCCGAAGAGGCGAAAGCAAAGCTCCGGCAGAAAGAAGCGATGGTAGTCGCCTATTTCAACGACACCTGGGGCATCAATTTTTACAGCCTGCAAGCGCGCACCCGGGCCTCCATCAATGCATTGATAAAATAACGACAGATGAAAAGAACGCTATTATATATACTCGCCGTCATCACCACGCTCTCCGCCTGCCGGAAAGACGACGACCCGATCTTTGACAAGTCGCCGGACCAGCGGATCAACGAAACGCTCGCCGCCTACCAGGCCGCGCTGGCCGGTTCGCAATACGGCTGGAACGGAGAACTGATAACGGCCGACAGCGTGGTATATCATTTTCATTTCAGCTTCAACGACGCCAACAGGGTGCAGATGTTTGCGGATATCGACTCCACCACCGCCGGCGTACGGAAAGAAAGCAGCTTCCGCCTCAAAGCATTGCAGCAACCCGCATTGCTCTTCGACACCTATTCCTACATCCACATCCTCGCGGACCCCGACGGTAGCGTAAATGGCGGCGCGTACGGAGAAGGATTGAATTCGGATTTCGAGTTTTCGCTCGATACGCTGACAGCGGAAAGCATCCGGCTCACCGGCCGCTTCAAAGGCAGCAAAATGACTTTGACAAAAGCCACGCAGCAGGATGAACAGAACTGGGTGAACGGCCAGTGGAAAAAGGCGATGCAGTTTGAATACTTCAGCCAGTACATTCTTCATTATTTCAAACGGCTGGTGATCGGTACACGCAACTATGAAATGACGGTGGACCATACCGCCAGAACGATCCGTTTTACATGGATCGGCACGAACGGCAACGTACAGCAGCATACGACCAATTACTATTATACCAGCGACGGCCTCACACTGGAAACACCCCTCACAGACGGCAGCACTACTATTAACTTTATCGCCAACATTGCATGGGATGCCGCATCAACCGCATTCCGCGCGCAGGTGAACGGCACTTCAACCGCCAGCATGCGGGGCGCGAATGCGCCGGTGAACGTGGACCTGGATGCGCCGCAAAGATGGTGGCTAACGCAGGCTTCTATTGGTTCTTACTGGATATCATTCAACGGCTTTCATGTGGATGGAGTGGACGATGCATTTGGCGTCCGGGACCTTCCCAACTTTTACTTTTTGCTTTTCTGGCCGGCGTACGGTGCCGATTTTGATCTTGGAGGATATGTTTTCCTTGAGAATGGCGGCTTGTCCCTCAATTTCGGGGCTGCTTTCAGGACACCGCCGGTATTTACTTCAAATGGAAGAATCATCTTCGACTATCTGCAAGGTCTTGGCAATATCCCGCCTGATGCGGAAGATGCCTATCTCAATACTGCTATAAAATTTAATGATCCCGGTGGATTTTACCTCGTACAGACCAGCCCTGCCAGCTACGACATGGTCAGTGCGAGCGATGCTAAAACCTGGATTTCATGGACGGAGTAACTAACAACCTATTTAATAACCAAAATCAATTTTGTTTTATGAAAAGGATTACAACCCGCATCTCATACGTTTTACTACTGGCTGCGGCAGTATTTGTTTCATCCTGCAGCAAAGATGGCGACACCGGCCCGCAAGGTGAACAAGGCCCTCCCGGTCCGGCCGGCCCCGCGGGCCCCGGCGGCCCGCAAGGTGAGCCCGGCACTGCGAATGTTATTTATTCAGACTGGCTGGATGTCACCTACGACGCGGTTACAAATGAAGCCGGCGATACGGTCGCTTTTGAAGCCTTCATGGACGCCCCGAAACTGACGAACGAGATATTATCTACTGGTGAGATAAAAGTTTATTTCAACTGGGGAACAGCCGCCGAAATGACGGTAGACCCGCTGCCTCTTTTTGATATTTATCTCGGAGGGGGCCTCAGCATTACCACTACATTTTCTGCGGAACAGATATACCTGTTTTCCAACTTCGATATGAGCACCTTTACCGATGCTAACGGGAAGCAATTTCAGTACCGGTATATCCTGATCCCTGGTGGTCAGACCGCCCGTTCGTCAAAAGCGGTTAACTGGGGGAATTATAAGGAAGTGCAGGCGTATCTTGGGTTGAAGGATTGAAACCAGATGGAAAGTTCCGATTTAATCTGATAGTCGGGCTAGAATACCAGGCAGCTGGCGGTTTTGTCCTCCAGCTGCTTTTCTTATTTATATTTTATTTTGTCAACAAGATCTTTGAAGTACGCGGAGGACCAAATATTCAGTTTCTTATCGTCCCGTATAAAAGGAAGAACGTCCTGCTTTATTTGATCCATTGATACCGCATCAATTTTGGCACGCAGCAAATCTTTAAACTGTTCGACAGACATTTCAGCCTGATCCCGGTTACCGCTATCCCGGGCTCTCAACGCCAAATGTGGCAGATGAAGAGGTATGCCTTTTTTAATATACCATTCCATATCATACCAATCTCTGCCCTTTACCCGATTAATCCATTTTCTGAACAAAAGAGCATGCATTTTCCCGGCAAACAGATCAGGCAGCACATAACATTTTGTGTAGAAGGAGAAAGGCTTGAGCAATAGTTTTTCTTCCGTTGTAAATCCCGGGGGAGGTTTTTTATCAACCTCCAGCTTGATCTTGATAGATGAACGCAGGTAATTCAATCCTTCCTGCGGAATGATGGCCTTTAGGGTAAGTTCCTGCCAGGTAGTGTCCGGCTTCAAAAATGCGGAGTCGATTTGAGATTGCCTTGTTTTTATCTTCTCCTTAATACTGATTTCCATCCCAAGCGCTGCAAATTCCTTCTGCATACCTTTAAGATAAGGCGCAAGGGAAAAATCCGGATCGGACTCCAGCAAAGAAAAGTCCAGGTCTTCAGAAAATCTGTCTATCCCATGAAAAATACGCAATGCAGTGCCTCCATAAAATGCAGCTACTTCAAAAAAACCGCTACGCTGAAGGCCAGCCAGTGCAATTTCCTGCATAATCTCCCTTAATGCTTGCTCAGCTTGTTCAAGGTTCGCCGGTCCATATTCTTCAATCCACTCTTTGATCATAGATTTTCCAAAGTTTTAATTAGCATTTCCAGGCTGTTTCTCTTGGGAGCAGCACTAAGCCAACTTTTTATTGCGGAGATGTCGAGCCGCATTAATTCAGAAAGGTCTATCCGCAGGTCGTTTTCTAAAAGTTCACGAGTTTGTTGCATACTGCGCAAAAGCAATCCTTTTGTCGTTACTATTTTGTCACAAAGTGCTTTTTCCCGCGATGCCATAAGGACGGTATGTGAGTCAGAAAACCTGACCTGCTGGATGCCAAAGCTATAATAAGGCAGGTCAGCGTGGATATAAGTGAACCTGCCAACAGATGTATGAAATGTTTTTGACAAGCCGGTGGTAATTGATCCGATAGCCCAAACCCTTTCAGGGATCATTCCCCAATGAGCTAACGCCGCTTCAAGAGAAACGTAGCTTGGACCATAAAGATGATTGGCGAGTAATGCCAGCGGCGGCTGTGGTAAATTAAGAGCTTTCCCTGTAATATAAAGTCCTCTCTTTATTGGAGTCAGCATCTGCTGCTTTTCCAGTTCCCGGACTTTATTATGCGGCCAGTTATATTCGCTAAGCACCTCCATTAGTATTTGCTGGGTGAGCGGCTGCCCGGCAAAGCGTTGTATTGACTGCTCAAATCGCATATTTTGTAAATTTTAAGATAGATAATGGAAAAATATCCCATTATCTATGTCAAATTTAACATATTTACGCTAAAAAATACCATCTTCCCCCTTCCCATCATAAAAATACCGCAACGCCCCCGACGGGCACCGCTTCACCTGCTCCACGATCCGCTCCGTGGAAGCCCCGTTCACATCTATCCACGGCTTCGCGTTCACATTGAACACCTCCGGCAGCTGCGAAACACACCGCGCGGAATGCTTGCAGAATTCAGGCTTCCACACCACCGTTACCTCACCGTTGCTGTACAGCACCTTCTTTTGCACGTCCTCCTCGCGGAACAGGTAAGTCCGCAGCTGAATATCCCCTTCCAGTATGCGGGAAACCGGACAGGCTTTCGCTATGTCCAGCAGCCGCGCCCGTTGCTCTTCGCTGAGGGGGCTGGCGAAGGAAATATCCCTGTCAAAGATGGTGATGATCTTGCCGTCTTTTTCCTCCTGGTAAAAGTTGGCATTCACCGTGATCTGCGGAATATCCCAACCCTTCCGGTCGATGTACATGCGCAGGGTAACCAACGTGCAGGAAGCCAGTGACGAAATAAGGAGCGTGAATGGGTCCGGACCGGTATCCTTGCCGCCGGAAGTGGCCGGTTCGTCCGTAATGAAAGTACCGTTGCGCCATTCTATGGTGCACTGGTATTTCTCCATGCCAATAGCGCCATGAACAGGTTTTTCCAGTTTGTATCGCATGATCTGACCTTTTTGTAGCCACTTAAAGGTAAGCAAAGCTACTTTATCACGCGAACCTGGTCCGGCCCTACACCTCCTCCCGCCGCGGCTGCAAATGCGCGAGATTATTTTTCAATGATTTCAGTGCCCTGTTCATCTGCACTTCTATCGTGCCGGTGCCGATATTCATTTCCGCGGAGATCTGCTTGTAGCTCATGGCGTGTTCCTTGTGCAGGCGGAAGATGATCTGCTGCTGGCGGGGCAGCTTGTTGATCGCCGTTTGTATCGCGGTATGCAGTTCGCGGTTCTCGATGTAATTCTCCGGAACATCCGCTACCGGTTCCGCCGCGTCGAGCGACAGCGACGTTTGCCTGCGCGCGGCCTTGCGCACTTCGTCGAGGAAAATATTCCTGGCGTAACATTTCAGCAGGGCCAGCACCGCATGATCGTCCTTCACCTGCTCCATGTTCTTCCAGAGCCGGATATAAGCCTCCTGCATGATGTCCTCACACTGCTGCCTGTCCCTGCACAACAAAGATAATGATGCATACAGCCGGTCGAAGGTATCTTCCACGATTACCCTGAACCTCTCTTGCGATATGTTACGGATCTGCATCATTTAGACAAATCTACGCAGCTAAAGTTAAGGAAATGTTAAGAAATGAAAGCTTGTATAGGTAGAATTTCAAAAAAACGTGTTTTAAATGGACGGGGGATCAATATATTATGATAGACCATCAATTATTAAGCAGATTTTTAAAGGGGGAAGTGACTGACGCTGAACGCGAGCAGGTATTGCAATGGCTGGAAAACCAGCCGGAAGACTGGCTCGACCGGTTCATGGACGAGCATTGGAACGATGCGGCCCCCGCCATGGAGGAACCCGCGAGATCGGAGAAGATCGCACAGATCGCATACCGCGCAACCCTGGAAGAGAGGATCCCCCGCCGTTCCTTCATCAGGAAGGCGCTGCGCGTAGCGGCCATGTTCACCGGCCTGCTGGTCATGTCCGCCGCCGTTTATTACCTGCTCAGCCAGCGCAGTACCGCCGTTGTAGCCAATGTACAGGTGAAAGTGCCTTTTAATGAAACACAGCGGGTCGTTTTGCCGGATCATTCTTCCATCACCCTCAACGCCGGCAGTACGCTGACTTACCCGGAGCGGTTTGCAGGCAGTACCCGCGAGATCACCCTGGAAGGAGAAGCCTTCTTTGATGTAACGCCCGACCCGTCCAGACCCTTCATCATCCACGCCGGCGGTCTGAATACCACGGTGCTGGGCACCACCTTTAATGTAATGGCCTATAAGCTGGCGCAACAATTCACCATCACGGTGCTCACGGGGAAAGTGGCGGTGATGGATACGCTTTCCCGCAAGGAGGTCACCCTGCTGCCGAAGCAACGTGTTTCTTTCAATACCACTACCGCGGAAATGACCACCTCCGTGGTGGAAAGGCCGGAACAGTCCATCGCCTGGAGCGAAGGCAAGCTCATCTTCGAAGATACGCCGCTGGCGGAAGTTGTAGAGAGATTGTCATTCCGGTATGGCGTAAACATCGTACTGGTCAACAAGCAGCTTGCAAATTGCCGTTTCAACGGCGAGTTCGAGCATGAATCGCTGGAAGATATTCTCAAGATCATTACTACACTGACACAAACCAAAATCAAAAGAGAGGGCACAACAATAGCGCTCTCCGGAAATGGATGCTAATTATTTATTCACCTTTAAAATTCTGCCATGAAAAAAAATCCTGATGATCTATGAATGTGAGCGCTCCATAATGCGCAAGCGAGGGGGAAATGAAGGTTGGATGCAGGGCTAGTGCACCCAACCTGGAAATAACCTTCAACTGTTGGTACAACAGGCTATTTCTTGTATGAATACAATCAACAAATTTATGTGGAAAAAATTACTTTGGGCGCAGAGATTCTTCAGCCTTGCCCTTGTATTGGTCATGGCCACCGCCACCGCCGGCATGGGCCAGTCCGATTTAACCAAAAAGATCAGTGTCAGCTTTAAGAACACGCCGCTGAAAGACGCGCTGAAAACAATCACACAAAAATCCGGTGTGGCATTCGTGTACACCTCCAATGATCCGGCATTCAAAGCGCCGGTGAACCATACTTCCACCAACGAAAGCGTGGAAGCCGTGATCAAAAATATACTGGCCCCCCTGCAGCTGCACTACCAGCTGGTCGCCGGTAAAGTACTGATCGAAAAAAACAAACCATCCACCACCTCTTCCTTCTCCCAGTCGCTGCTGCGCGTAAAAGGAACGGTAGCGGACGACGACGGTGCCCCGTTGCCCGGCGTTACCGTAGGCGTGAAAGGCACCAGTCTTGGTACGTCTACCAATGACAAAGGCGAATTTGAGCTGGCCGGCGTTCCACCGCAGTCCGTAATGGTGTTTTCCATCATCGGTTTCAGCCGGCACGAAGAATCACTGCGCGGCAGAACGAACCTGCAGGTATCCCTTGAAGCCACCGCCAGCAACCTGAACGAAACCGTTGTAATAGGCTACGGCACGCAGAAAAGAAAAGACCTCACCGGCTCCGTGGGCAGCGTGAACATGGAAGATATGAGCAAAGCGCCCGTCACCTCGTTCGATGAAGCGCTGGCCGGCCGCGTGGCCGGCGTGCAGGTGTCTTCCCGCGAAGGCCAGCCCGGCGCCGCCGTGCAGATCGTGATCCGCGGCAACAACTCCCTCACGCAGGACAATGATCCGCTCTACGTGATCGACGGCTTCCCGATAGAGAATGCCGATAACAACGTGCTCAATCCCGATGATATCGAATCCATCGACGTGCTGAAAGACGCCTCCGCCACCGCGATCTACGGTGCCAGGGGCGCTAACGGCGTGATCATCATCACCACCAAAAGAGGAAAGGTAGGCACGCCCGTGATCCGCTACAACGCCTGGTATGGCCTGCAGGAAAACATCCAGCGCATACCGGTGATGAACGCCTACGAATTTGTAAAGCTCCAGCAGGAGATCAACGTGGGCGACCTGGATGAGACCTATCTCGCCAACGGCGTTACGCTCGACGACTACAAAAATGTGGAAAGCATCGACTGGCAGGATAAATTGTACCGCACCGCGCCCATGCAAAGCCACTCCGTTTCCATGAGCGGCGGCACGGAAAAAACAAAGTATTCCGTATCCGGTCAGCTGCTGGACCAGCAGGGCACCATCATCAACTCCGCATTCAAGCGCTACCAGGGCAAAATGAACCTGGACCAGCTGATCGGCGAGCGGTTGAAGGTAGGCGGCAACCTCATGTACACCAATACACAGACCTCCGGTACTTCCCCTTCATCGCTCAGCGGATCTTCCATGAACAACCTGCTGTACAGCGCATGGGGCTACCGGCCTGTTTCTCCGCTCAATTCATCCAAACCCGTCAACCAGGATTGGGAAGAAGATCTGATCGATGACATGGTGAACTCCGGCACGGACTACCGCATCAACCCGTATCTCACCGCAACGAACGAATACCGGCTCCGTAACGTAAACAATCTCATCGTGAACGGATATGCGGAGTATGCCATTATGCCGGAACTGAAGCTCCGCATCAGCGGCGGCCTGAACCAGAATATCCGTCGTAACGATGCATTCAACAACTCACAGACCCGCAGTGGAAATCCCAACACAGTGTACGGTGTGAACGGTTCCATCATCTATTACGAATCCAGCACCTGGCTGAACGAGAACACGCTTACGTACGACAAGAAGTTCAACAAAAACAACCGCATCAACGTGCTCGGCGGCTTAACGCTGCAGGGAAATAACAGCAAGGTGCACGGCATGTCCGCCAACCAGCTGCCGAACGAAAAGCTCGGGCTGAACGGTTTGAGCCAGGGCGTACCGCAGCCGGTGACATCCTCTGAATCAGAATGGGCGCTGGCGTCTTTCCTCGCGAGAGTGAATTATACCTTCCGGGAAAAATACCTGTTCACCGCGTCGTTCCGTTCAGACGGATCTTCCCGCTTCAGGGGCAACAACCAGTGGAGCTACTTCCCCTCCGGCGCATTCGCATGGCGGCTGAAGAGCGAGCCTTTCATGAAAAGCATCAAATTCATCTCCGACGCCAAGATCCGCACCAGCTGGGGCATCACCGGCAACAACCGCGTAAGCGATTACGCTACTTATGCGCTGCTGGACTTCTCCACCAGGAATACCTACTATTCATTCGGCAACGAACTGCAGCAAAGCGCCATCCCCACCACGCTCGCGAGTGAAGACCTGAAATGGGAAAACACCGCGCAAACGGACGTTGGGCTGGACATCTCCTTCTTTAAATCAAGGATATCCCTGGCCGTGGACTATTACAAGAAAACCACCTCCGACCTGCTGCTGCTGGCCAGGCTCCCGCCAACCGTGGGATACGGCTCCGCTTACAAGAACGTGGGCAAGACCAGCAACGAAGGGCTGGAACTGGTGCTGAATACCGTGAACGTACAAACGAAAAGCGGCTTCACCTGGAGCAGCTCCTTCAATATCTCCTTCAACAGGAGCAAAGTGCTCGGCCTCACACAGAACCAGGAAGCGCTCACCTCTTCCATGAGCTGGGATTCCTGGTACGCCTCCGTGCCGATGTACATCGCCCGGATCGGTGAACCGCTCGGACAATTCTACGGCTATATCTGGGATGGCGTTTATCAGTACGACGACTTCAACCAGCTCCCCAACGGCAGTTACCTGCTGAAAGACGACGTGCCCACGAACGGCAACACCCGCGCGAACATCAAACCCGGCGATATCAGGTACCGCGACATCAACGGAGACGGGGAAGTGACCATTGACGACCGTACCGTGATCGGACGCGGCCTGCCCGTGCATATCGGCGGCTTCTCCAACAACTTCCGCTACAAGAATTTCGATCTGAACGTTTTCTTCCAGTGGTCTTACGGCAACCAGGTGATGAACGCCAACCGCATCAACTTCGAGAACGGGAATAAAGTGTACCTCAACCAGTACAAGAGCTTCGAGAACAGGTGGACGCCGGAAAATACCAACACCACCATGCCCCGCGCCGGCGGCCAGTTCGGTTACGTGTATTCCACCAGGACGCTGGAAGATGGTTCTTTCCTGCGCCTGAAGACCGTAGCGCTGGGATACAACCTGCCGTCTGCCATGCTGAAAAGAGCGAAGATCAAGAATCTGCGCGTATATGCGTCCGCACAGAACCTCTTCACCTGGACGAAATACACCGGCTCCGATCCGGAAGTAGGCATCGGTTATACGGCGCTCACGCCCGGGTTCGACTACTCTTCCTATCCGAGGGCGCGCACCCTTACGCTCGGTCTTAATCTTTCCTTATAATTAAATATCAGTGTATGAAACATATATTTTCCATCACCTGCCTTACTGCACTGGTACTGGTATCAGGATGCAGCAAGTTCCTGGATAAGGAACCGCTTTCCACTGTCTCTCCTTCCAACTATTATAATAATGAAGCCGAAGTAAATTCCGCGCTGGCCGGCGTATACAGCACGCTCAGCAGCGAGTTTATGTGGGGCGGCAGGATCCCCATCCGTCACAATGCCAGTACGGACGAATCTTTTCTGTCCTACAAAAGCTTTCCCACAGGGCCGTTCTGGTTCAATTACGATGCCTCCGATCCGCTGGTCACCGAGATGTGGACGCTGCTCTATGCGGGCATTGAGCGGGCGAACGTACTGCTTTCCAATCTCGATAAAGCCAACCTGGACGACGCGAAAAGGTCCATCGTGAAAGGACAGGTACTTTTCCTCCGCGCCTTCTACTATTTCACGCTCGTGCAATACTGGGGCGACGTGCCGCTGAAGCTCACGCCTTCCGCTTCGGTGAATAATGTGGACATTGCCAAAACACGCGCGCTGGACGTGCTCGTGCAGATTGAAAAGGACATGAAGGAAGCGGAAACCCTGGTGCAGGACGTAACCGACATCAACAACACGGAACGCATCTCCAAATCCACCGTGCGCGGTATCCTCGCGAGAGTATATCTCAAATGGGCCGGCGAGCCGTTCAAAGATGCCTCCAAATATGACGAAGCGCGCACCTGGGCGCTGAAAGTGCTGGAGCCGAACGTGCACGAGCTGAATCCCGATTACAGCCAGATCTACATCAACGAATGCCAGGACATCAGCGAATGGAAAGAATGCATCTGGGAAACCGGCAACTGGGGCAATAACAACGACGCCAACCGCATCGGCGGCCGTATCGGCAACGAAAACGGCGTGAAGTGCTCCGCCAGCGATCCTACCACCCTGGGTTATGCTTACGGTTTTATCAGCACCAGCTATAAATTGTATCATTTGTATGAAGATGGCGATCTGCGCCGGGATTGGGCGATCTCCACATATACCATGAACGCCGCCGGTGTGAAAACGCAACTCGCCGCCACAAAGATCTATGAAAGGAACTGTGCCAAATGGCGCCGCGAATATGAGTTGGTACGCCCGCTGAACAAGAACTACACGCCCACCGGTTTTCCCATTCTCCGGTATGCCGATGTATTGCTGATGCTGGCGGAGGCGGAGAATGAAGTGGCAGGCCCGGCTAACGCTTATCAATATATTAATATGGTAAGAAGAAGGGGATACGGCCTTCCGGTAAATACGCCCGATGCGGCGGTGGACCTTGCGGGGCTGGACCAGCTGTCCTTCCGCCAGGCCATCCGCGACGAAAGGGCGCGGGAGCTTTGCTTCGAGGGTTTGCGCAAGCAGGACCTGATCCGTTGGGGAATTTACCTGGACGAGATGGCTGATCAGGCGCTGGAGATCCAGGCGCATGGCGGTACCACCTTCCAGTACGCCGCGCAGGCCGCGGGCCGCGCAGCATCAAGGCACCTGCTGTATCCCGTGCCCTCCGGCGAAATGTCTTTGAACAAAGCGATGGTACAAAATCCCGGATGGTAACCCTCCAGAACATTAAAATACTTTTATGAAGCAACTACTTTATATATTGACAGGGATGGCTTTTATAACGGCCTGCAGCACGAAAGACGTGCCAGAGCCGGAATTTGCCGTGACCCCGCGCAGCGAAAACTATGCGCTGGGCGATTCCTCCTTCTTTTATTTCACCGGCAACCCGTATTACATCACCTTCTATTCCGGTGAACAGGGCGCCGAGTACCGGTACCGTAACAGGATCACCGCCGCCGGCACGCCGCAGCTCGAATTTACTTCCTACCGCCAGGGCGGCAACCAGGACAATTCCCTGCAGCTGATGATCTCTACGGACTTCCCCGGTATTTATGATTCCGCCAGCGTTTACAGTGAAAACACCCACTGGACGGACATCACAGACCGCGCGACCCTTTCCACAGGTTCGAACAACACGAAATCCGGCGTTGTGGACCTGTCAGATTTTCTGAACGACGGGAAGCCCGTATACATCGCGTACAAATACACCGGCCAGAACACCAACGTGGCACAGCGCACCTGGACGATCCCGCTGTTCACCGTTACCAATGTGCTGGAAGAGGACGACCGGAAGATGCCGGTAGCTGCCAGTGTAGCGGACGCCGCCTGGGCCGTGGTGAAGATAAAAAACGCGAATGTGCAATGGAAAATATCCGCAACCAACCTGAAGGTCACCGGCGGCGCGGCGGGTAGCGAAGAGGCCGAAAGCTGGGTGATCACCAAAGCACTGGTGCTGAACAAGGCTACACCCGATAAGGGCAAGCCCATCAAGAACATGGCTGCGAACGCACTGGCGTCCCATTATTATATCTACGCCAACCCGGGTACCTACACCGCCACTTTCGAAGTATCGAACACAACGGTGTATGAAAGCAAAACTTCGGTGAAGGAAGTACCGGTGACGATTACGCCCTGACGGCGCGTTTCACCCGCTGACCGCTATGGTGCAGATGGGAAGCTTCTTTTGTTCCATCACCCGCTGACCGCTATGATAACACTATATAGGATGAGTAGCCCTTCCGGTTTACCGGGAGGGCTTTTTTATGTGCCTTGCTGGCGTCTTCACACAAAAGACAACCCAAGCCTTTTTTGCCCCTGGCGCCGCCGCGCAAAATGCGTACATACGCCAATACCCTTTTTTACCAGCCGATGCGTGTACGTGCACTTTTTATCATTACCTTTATTCATCCAAAGTTTTTTTCCAGGATACAGACATGAAAAAAGAGAACAGCACACAGTTGTACGGTGTAAAGGAAATTGCAAGAAGGGCAGATGTGTCCCTCGCCACAGTGGACCGTGTTATCCATAAAAGACCAGGCGTTTCCGCCAAGACGCGCGACAAGATCAACAAGATCATCAAGGAGCTGGACTACCAGCCCAACCTGCTGGCAAGGCAGTTGGCCTCCGGCAAGACCTGGCGCATCGCCACGCTCATCCCCAAGGTATCCACCGAAACCGCTTACTGGGAAGCCCCGCTGAACGGCATCCAGCAGGCCGAAACAGAGATCCGCCAGTTCGGTATCAAGATCGAAAAATATTTCTTCGATCAGAATGACAAGGCATCCTTCGTAAAACAGTCGGAACTGATCCTGAAAAGCGGTGTGGACGGCATTCTGCTGGCCCCTTCGTTTATCGAGGAATCCATCCGTTTTACCGGCATCTGCCAGCAGCAGAAGATCCCCTACGTTTTTATCAACTCTGACATACCGGACCGTGACAGTCTGTGTTACATCGGCCCCCATCTCTACCGCAGCGGCTACCTCGCCGGCCACCTCGTCAGCTACCTGGTGACCGCTCAAAGCAAGGTGCTGGTGCTCAACATCTCGCGTGAAATTGAATACAATCACCACATCCGCCGCAAGGAAGAAGGCTTCCGGACGTATTTTAAAGATAACGGGAGGAATAACGAGATCATTACCGTGGAGATCCGGAATGCCGATCATTCCGCTGTGAAAAAGAGCCTGGCGCCGCTGCTGGAAAAGCACCCGGATATCGGCGTGATTTTCGTGACCAACTCAAAAGTGGCCGTGGTGGCAAATTACCTGGAAACCATCGGCAAGGGGAATGTGCTGCTTATCGGGTATGACTTTATTGAAGACAACATTACCTGCCTGAAGAACGGCTCGGTGGATTTCCTGATCTGCCAGAAACCCCAGGAGCAAGGCTACCGCGGCGTGATGACGTTGTATCAGCACCTCGCCATGGGCGCCACGCCGGAAAAGGTATATCACATGCCGATCGACATCCTCACAAGAGAGAACTACGCCTTTTATAAGAATTGATGTAAACGCCGGCCGTGCTTTTGCACGCCTGGTGAATGCCGGCTGGCATCAGGCAGCCCCTGCCGCACTTTTTGCCCAACCGGCGAAGACGCAAGCCGGTACTGAATTAACCCTCCCGTCACCTTTTCCGGAATTAACGGTAAACCGGCGCCTTTTTTTCAAAAAAAATCGCAAAATCCTTTCCGTTCTAAATAATAAGATATATTTTCGGGCACGTGCACGTAATTTTTCAATCAACATGAAAACTTCACTTCACCGCCGACAATTTATTACCACCAGCGCGCTCACACTCGCAGGCTACGCCGCTATGGGCGCAGGATTGAAAAGGTTCGCCGCAGACGCCCCCTTGCGGGTTGGACTCATAGGCTGCGGCAGCAGGGGCGGTGGAATAGCCTCCGTGATGAAAGACTTGCCGCAACTGGAACTGGCCGCTTGCTGTGATATCATTGAAAAGAATCTGCAGAACGGCATGAAGTCCGCCGCAAAGAACGCAAAAGCATACAGCGACTACCGCCGCCTGCTGGAAGACAAGCGCATAGAAGCCGTGATCATCGCCACACCGCTGCACCTGCATCACAGCATGGCGGTAGACGCCATCAGCGCAGGCAAGCACGTGTACCTGGAAAAAACAATGACCTACGATATCCCGCAGGCGCTGGACCTCGTGCAAAAGGTCAATGCCTCGGGCCGCATCCTGCAGGTAGGCCACCAATACCGCTATTACGCACTCTACCATAAAGTAGCCGAAGTGATCGCCAAAGGATGGCTTGGCAAGGTAACGCAGTTCGAATGCCAGTATAACCGCAACGCCAACTGGCGCAGGCCGGTAGCCGATCCCTCGCAGGAACGGCTGGTCAACTGGCGCATGTATAAAGAATATTCCGGCGGTCTGGTGGCAGAGCTTTGCGCGCACCAGATCGATATCGTTAACTGGCTCGTGAACGCGCATCCTGAAAAAGTAACGGGCTTCGGCGGCATCGACTTCTGGAAAGACGGCCGCGAAACCTATGATAACGTACGCCTGCTTTATGAATACCCCGGCGGCGTGAAAGCCAGTGTTACATCTCTCCTGATGAACGAATACAAAGGCTATTCCATGCGCATCCTCGGTTCGAAAGCCACCATTGAAATACAACGCGAGAAAGCATTTTTATATTCCGAAGCCGGTAAAAAGCAACTGGGAACAGTAGACGGCGTAACAGGCGCCACCGTGGAAGCATGGACGCATGGGGACGGCGTACTGCTGGCATTTCAGGACGACAGGAAAGATCCTACCGCACATGCGCTCCTCGGCTTTGCCACCAGCGTGCAGCAACGGAAACAACCCGCTTCCAACGTGCAGACCGGCAGGGATGCCGCGATTGCCGTGCATATGGGCAATGCCGCTATGGAAACAGGACAGGTGCAGTTATGGAAGCCAGAATATTCGGCCTGAACATCTCAATAAGAACAAATTTTTTAATCGATAAAATAAATCCACGTTATCATTTACACAAATTACGGGCACGTGCACGTTTTTTTTGAATACGAATGACAGATCAACCAGAAAATTAAAAATGTTGAATATGGACGACCATTATCTGCGCGCACCCGGGCGCCACGAAAACGGGTTAGTATCTATGATTTAAGAAACGCTAAATTCAAACACTTCTTTATGGAACAGCTTTGCCTGAAATGGAGCATGCTGCCGGTCCTCTTACTGTTGATGATGGCGTCGCCAATCCGCCTCCACAGCCAGTCGCCCGCAGCTCCGGATTCTATTCCACCGGAAACGGACAGCCTCCGCCAAGTCTTATTCGTACCACAACAGCAGCACCGCCTGGTGCAATCCACATCGGAGATACGCACTCCGCAACTCGAAAAAACGACCTCCGCTTCTTTCGGCGGACTGCTGGCAGGCCACCTCGCGGGATTGTACGCCACGCAATCCACCGGCGAGCCCGGTAACGATCTGTACAGCCTCCTGCTGCGGGGGCAAACGCCTTTTGTTCTGGTAGACGGCACACCGCAACAGATCAACTACATCAACCCCGAGCAGATCGAATCCATCACCCTGCTGAAAGACGCGCTGGCAACTGCCATGCTGGGTATGCGCGGAGCAAGGGGCGCGCTGAACATCACCACCAAAAGGGGGGTGAAAGGCAAGCAGCAGATATCTTTCAAAGCAATGGCCGGCATACAGCAGGCCATCCGCCAGCCGGAGTTTCTCAATGCATATGACTTTGCACGCCTCTACAATGAAGCGCTCGCCAACGACGGGAAAGCGC
This sequence comes from Chitinophaga cymbidii, assembly GCF_007992715.1. Classification (GTDB taxonomy): domain Bacteria; phylum Bacteroidota; class Bacteroidia; order Chitinophagales; family Chitinophagaceae; genus Chitinophaga; species Chitinophaga cymbidii. The sequence continues at coordinate 353,431 of NZ_BKAU01000001.1, read as the reverse complement.
CGGTGTATTCAGCCGAAGCGTTGGACGCTTACCGCACGCAATCTGATCCTTCCCGCTACCCGGACGTGAACTGGCAAAACGAAATACTGAAACCGCAGACCAGCTTTCAACGCTATGACCTGACCGTTTCCGGCGGTGGCGATGCCGCGCGCTATTTCGTGAACCTGGATTACCTCGACCAGGAAGGGATGTTCAAAACCGCATCGTTCAACAAATACAATACGAACGCGGATTACAAACGTTATACCTTCCGCTCCAACGTGGAAATGGACCTCCATAAAATGCTGACCGCCAACATCAATGTTTTCGGGCAGATCCATAATATGAACCAGCCCGGCGCTACTACGGAAAGCATCTTCAGCAACTTCCTCGCCACACCGAACAACGCTTATCCCATGCTCAATAGCGACGGATCGCTGGGCGGAAACTCGGATTACGCCAATAACATTTACGGCCAGTCCGTTTTATCCGGCTACCGCCCTTCCACTTCCACCGATTTTAAAGCGGACCTTGCCCTGAAAGGCAACCTGGATAATGTGGTGAAAGGATTGTGGATCAGGGGCACGGCTTCCTATAAAACCTTTCTGACGGAAACCATCAACCGCAGCAAGGCGCTCGTTGTGTACCAGAAGATATCAGAGCCCGGTCACGAAGACGTGTACCAGCAATTCGGCACCACCGGCGACCAGAGCAATTCCGGCAGCATCAGCTTCCGTGAAATGCAGTTTTATACCGAGCTGGCCCTTGGCTATACCCGGCAGATAAATGAACATGGCCTCGAAGTGCTGGTGCTCGCGAACAACGATCACCGCCGCTTCGGCAATGAGCTGCCGCAATACTTCCGCGGTCTTTCCGGCCGTATATCCTACAACTTCCGCGGTAAATACCTCGCGGAACTGGCAGCCGGTTACAACGGCACCAACCGCTATCCTTCCGGCAGCCGCTACGGCCTCTTTCCGGCAGTAGGCGCGTCGTGGGTGATCTCCAAAGAAAGCTTCCTTTCCAGGCAAGCTGCCTGGCTGGATGATCTTCGCCTCAGTGTTTCTTATGGCAAAACCGGCAATGCGCTGGACGCAGGGTACTTTGCCTATAATCAATATTACGCCAGCGGCGGTTCCTATAATTTCGGCAATACGCAAACCGCCGCGCCGGGCATTGTGGAAGGCGACATCGCCAATCCCTATCTCACCTGGGAGAAAGCGGACAAGTTCAACGCCGGCATCAGTGGCGCGCTGTTCTCCAACCGCCTTTCTTTCAACGTGGAATACTTCTCGAACAAGTTTTACGACCTGCTGCAAACCCGCGGCGCTTCCGCCGCCATGGCGGGTATGACGTTCCCCATGGAAAACCTCGGCATCAACCGTTATACCGGCGTCGACCTGCAATTGCTCTACCAGGGCGGGAAAGGCAGCTTCACCTATTTCGTGGCGCCGAACGTTTCATTGCTGCAATCGAAAGTTGTTTTCAGTGATGAAGTGTTCCGTCCATATGGATGGATGGAGCGTACAGGCATGCCCGTTGGGCAGCGCTTCGGCTACATCGCGGAAGGTCTTTACCAGTCAGACGCGGAGATCGGTTCATCACCTCAACCTGCCGGCTACACGCCGGTGCCGGGAGATATCCGCTACAAAGACCTCAATGGCGATAACATCATCAACGAGTTTGATCAGGCCGCTATCGGCACTACAAAACCGATGATGTATTACGGCATCACCATCGGTGCGGGCTGGAAAGGTTTTGATATCAGCGCGCTGCTGCAGGGCGTGGAGAACCGCGATCTGCTGCTCACCGGCAACGGTCAGTGGGAATTCCAGAGCGCCGGCAGGAGCCAGGCTTACGCACATCATCTCGGAAGATGGACGCCCGGGACCGCGGCAACGGCCACCTATCCCCGGTTGTCCATCGGCGCCAATCCCAACAACCACCAGACCTCCTCTTACTGGATAAAGTCCGGCGACTACGCGAGGCTGAAGAACCTGGAAGTGGGGTATACGCTGCCGTCGCACCTCGTTCGCCGCGTGAGAGTGGGCAGCGTGCGGGTGTTCTTCAACGCCACCAACCTTTTTACGCTCACATCCCTGGAAGGCGTGGACCCGGAAGCGTCTAACCTGGCATTATATCCCATTCAGAAAGTGTTGAATGCCGGCATCCACATCAAACTCTAAATACAAAGGCATGAAAAATATAAGCTACATCTTGTTGATCATGGTATGCGTTACCGCAGCCTGCAAAAAAGATATAGAGCAAGAGCCAAAGGAACTGCTGACCGAAGACCTGATCTTTGATCCGGTGGACAGGTCCGGCACCTACGCCGAACAATTCCTCAACGGCATCTATTCCAGCCTGCCCACCGGCTTTAACAGGGTCGGCGGCAATTTCCTGGATGCGTCCACAGACGATGCCATTTCCTCGCAGGACGGCACCAGCATCGAAAACCTCTCCAAAGGCAGGGTGAGCGCCAGTTCGCATCCTGACGACGCCTGGGCGAAAAATTATACCGGCATCCGGAAAGCGAACCTCTTTTTGTCGAAAGTAGACAGAACAGGCAACGCCGCCGAAGTGCGCTCCTTCTGGAAAGCCGAAGCCCGCTTCCTCCGCGCGATGTTCTACTTCGAGTTGCTGAAACGCTACGGCGGCGTACCGCTGGTAGGCGATACTGTTTTCAATTATACAGACGATCTCCGCTATGAACGCAATACGTTCGCCGAATGCGTGGATTACATCGTACAGGAATGTGATGCGATAAAAGACCTGGTGCGCCCCGACCCATTGAGCACTAACGACTGGGGCCGCGCCTCCAAAGGCATTGTGATGACGCTGAAAGCAAGAGTGCTGCTGTACGCCGCCAGCCCGCTGTTCAACGGCGGCGTGGTGACCACCGACCCGCAACGGGCCGCGCTGCAGGGCTATCCGTCCTACGACGCAAACCGCTGGGATGCCGCCGCCAAAGCCTGCAAGGATGTGATCGATCTGAATATCTACGGACTGGAATCCAACTACCTCAACATTTTCACCACCCGCAGAAGCACCGCCGCAAAGCCGGAAGTGATCCTTGCCTTCCTGCGCAATTCCACTACGGACGTAGAAAGAAACAACGGCCCCATCGGCTTCGCGAACCAGGCTAACGGTGAAGGCCGTACGAGCCCCACACAGGAGCTGGTGGATGCTTTCCCGATGAAAGACGGTACGCCGATCGCGGAGGCAGCGGACTACGATCCCGGTAACCCGTATGTGAACCGCGATCCGCGTTTAGGCCACACCGTTCTTTACAACGGCGTAAAATGGCTCAACAGGCCGCTGGAAACGTTTGACGGCGGGCTTGACAAGCCGGACAGGAACGTGATACAGACGAAGACGAGCTACTACCTGCGCAAGTTCATGGGCAACTTCACCAGCGCCACGCAATACGCCAACACCTCGCACAACTTCATCATTTTCCGGTATGCGGATGTGGTACTGGGTTACGCCGAAGCACTGAACGAATTTGCCGGGCCTTCTGATGAAGTATACCAGCAGCTGAAAGATATCCGCAAACGCGGCGGTATCACCGCCGGGGCGGACAACATGTACGGCCTGGAAGAGAACATGAGCAAGGAAGACATGCGCGAAGCGGTCCGCGGCGAACGCCGCAGGGAACTGGCTTTCGAAGAGCACCGCTACTGGGACCTGCGCCGGTGGAAGACCGCGGAGCAGGAGCTGAACAAAGACCTGACCGGCATGAAGATCACCGCGCTGGACGGCGGCGGGTTCTCCTATGAAAGAGTAACGGCGGGCAAGGTCATGTTCGCACCGCACATGTATCTCTACCCGATCCCTTTCAGCGAGATATCAAAGAATGCCAACCTCCTGCAGAACAGCGGCTGGTAGTACTAACCAATAAAGGAAATTCTTATGAAATATATTTTCATCACCATCATATGCTGCTGTGCGTTGCATGTATTCGGGCAGCAGAAAGCCGTCAACGGCAAGGTCACGGACCAGAACGGGCCGCTGCCGGGCGCTACCATCTACGAAAAAGAAGTGCCGGCCAATGGTACTTCCAGCGAGCCGGACGGCAGCTTCCGCCTCACTTTACAGGGAACCGCCCGCACATTGGTGGTTACCTACATCGGGTATCTTTCCCGTGAAATAACGGTGCCCGCCTCCGGCAACCTGGAAGTGCAGCTGCAGCCGGACGCGAGAGGCATGGAGGAAGTAGTGGTCGTGGGTTTCGGTACACAGAAAAAGATCACCAATACCGGCGCGATCAGCTCCATCAGTGGCGACAAGATCCGCCAGAGCCCGAGCGCCAGCTTGCAGAACGCGCTGATGGGCCGCCTGCCGGGGTTTATTTCGCAGCAGCGCTCTGGCCAACCCGGTTCCGATGGCGCGATCTTCAACATCCGCGGGGTGAGCAGCTTCAATGGCAGCTCGCCGCTGATCATTGTGGATGATGTGGAATATTCCGGTGTGATCTCCGACATTGATGCGGACCAGATAGAAAGCCTCACGATACTGAAAGACGCGGCATCTACCGCGGTGTATGGTATCAAGGGCGCGAACGGCGTAGTGGTGATCACTACCCGCCGTGGCAAACGCGGCCGCCCTGCTATTACTTTCCGCTCGGAAACCGGACTGCAGGCGCCTGTTTACCCGCTCGAATTCCTCGATTCCTACGAAACCGCCAAGCTGCGCAACCAGGCGCTTGTCAACGACGGACTGCCGGAGGAATTTACGGCCGAAGACCTGGAGCTTTTCAAAAGCGGCAGCGACCCTTACGGCCATCCGAACATCGACTGGACGAAAGAACTGCTGCGCCGCACGCCCGTGCAGCAACGCAATAACCTCAACATTTCCGGGGGAACGGAAAAGGTGAAGTACTTTGCGTCGCTGGGATATATTTATCAGAACGGTATTATCAAGGATTTCAGCACCGCCGCCTCCGATGTGAACACCAACTTTTATTACAAACGTTATAATTTCCGTTCCAACATCGATGTACAGGCCACCAAATCATTATCGCTGGCGCTGGATGTTACCGGGAAGTTCGGGGAGCAGAACATCCCGAACTCGCAGGGCCGCACCGGCAATATCTTCTTTGAGCTGAGCGACTTTTCTTTCCTTCCGCCATACGCTTATCCTATTTACAATCCTGACGGCTCTTTCGGCGGCAACCGCACGTCCACCCTGGCGCAAGGCTCCAGCAACGTCATCGGCCGCCTGTCCATGCTAGGATACAACCGCGATTTTTCCAATGAAATGATCCTGAACCTGAAAGCCAAACAGGACCTGGACATCATCACGCCGGGCCTTTCCGTCCGGGCGCTGGTAGGGTATACGAACCTGAACAGCTATTCCCGCGACCTCACCCGTCCCAACTTCCCCTCCTTCATCTACGATCCGGAGGATGAAAGTTATACGCCGTATGAACCGGACCTGTACAGAACGCCGCCCTACAGCCTGAGCTATTCCGCCGGCAGCATGCGGAAGCGCGTCAACTTCCAGGTATCCGCCGACTATGACCGCACTTTCAACAAAACGCATCACGTGTATGCGCTGGCGTTAATGAACCAGTTCACCTATGCGGCAGGCGCCGGAGAACCGGAAAATTTCAGGGGATACAGCTTCCGCGCGGGTTACGACTACCGCCAGAAATATCTGCTGGAATTCAATGCGGGGTACAACGGCACCGACCGCTTCAAGGCAAGCGAGCGTTATGGCTTTTTTCCCGCGGTATCCGCCGGCTGGAACATCTCTGAAGAGCCCTTCTTCAAAAATGCCCTGCCCTTCATCAATCTGTTCAAACTCCGCGGCAGCTACGGCATCGTAGGCAGCGACCAGATCAGCAGCGGCGGCCGTTACATCTACGAACAGATCTATCAGCGCGGCGGCGTATACTCCATAGGTGAAGCCCACCGCGCGCTGGAAGGCATCCGTGAGGGAACGCTCGCCAACCTGAACGTGACCTGGGAAAAAGAACGCTCCATGGACCTCGGCATAGACGTGAACATGTTCAAGGGAAAGCTGAAGCTGGTGGCTGATTATTTCGACCGTTACCGGTATGACATCCTGCTGAACAGGAGAAGCGTTCCCGAATACAGCGGCGTGGCCGTACCGCCGGTGAACATGGGCCGGATGAGCAACAAAGGCGTGGAGTTTGACCTGACCTGGAGCGACCGCATCGGTCAGGTAGGATATACGGTGAACGGTAACATGACCATGACGAAAAACAAGGTGTTGGAAATAGACGAACCTTCGCCGGCTTTCCCCTGGCTCGCTGAAACCGGCGGTACGTACGGCCGGACGAGAGGATATGTATACGAAGGATTTTACAGTGAAGCGGATATCGCGGACCCGAAAGTGCCGAAGCCCACGACTACCGTTAAACCCGGCGATCTCAAATACAAAGACCTCGATGGTGACGGCGTGATCAACATCAACGACCAGATGTTGCTGCCCTACGCCAATGTGCCGGCGATGGTCTACGGCCTGAACCTAGGCGCGAACTACAAGGGCCTCAGCATCGGCATTTCCCTGCAGGCCGCCACACAGTTCACGTTCCGCTACACCGGCATCCAGATCATTCCTTTCGCCAACAACCTCCGCGAAATACACAAAGACACCTGGACGCCGGAAAACACCAGTCCCGCGCTCCCGCGCTTGTCCCCGGACTGGAAGAGCACCATCAACGACCCGTGGAACAGCGTATCCGATTTCTGGAACAGGAGAGGAGATTACCTCCGCCTGCGGAATGCGGAGATCGCCTACACGCTGCCGTCGAAATGGTTCGGCCGCATCGGCATCAGCAACGCGCGTGTGTACGCGAACGGGTACAATCTTTTCACCTGGATGCTCGTGGACGAGAACATCTACGACCTGGATCCTGAAAGCCCCACGGCTACGCAGGAAATGACGTACCCGCAGCAAAAGATCTACAACTTCGGTTTACAAGTATCCTTTTAATTCAAGCATATGAAAAAGCTGGTAATATATTCTGTTTTGATTTGCGCCACCGCATTGTTCTCCTGCAGGCAGACCGATCTGCTGGACGCCAAGATCAATACAGACCTGAATGAACAGTCCGTCTTTTCAGACAGTGCGCGAACCGTGGATTTTCTTTTCGGCATTTATGCCGATATCGCGCACAACTGGCAATACTACCGCCGCCCGCAGGTACGCGGGTCATTCTCCGACGCCTGTGATGAATCGGTGAACCGGTATTCCAACCAGACGTTCCATTACCCGATCAACGGCGCTTTGTCCAGCTCCATCTGGGCCCCGCCGATTACCGATCCCTGGACCGTGGGCTACCGCAACATCCGCCGCGCCAACCTCTACCTCGCAAAAGTAGGGCAGTCGCCGCTCTCCGACGCACTGAAACGTTCCTCCAAAGCCGAAGCCCGCTTCTTACGGGCATGGTTCTACGAAGAAATGATGCGCCACTATGCGGCAGTGCCGATATTGGGTGATACATTGTTCAATATCGATACAGACTTCAATCAGCCGCGTAATTCTTACGAAGAATGCGTGAACTACCTCGTCAGCGAACTGGATGCGATCGCGCCGGACCTTCCGCTGGAGCAGCTGCCGGAGAATCATGGCCGCATCACCCGCGGCGCGGCGCTGGCGTTGAAAGCGAGAGTATTGCTGTATGCCGCCAGCCCGCTCTTTAATGGCGGCGGTTTTGGTGAAACGGAAGCGCAAAAGCGTGTAGTAGGTTATCCCACTTACGATGCTACCCGCTGGGCCAAAGCAGCCAAAGCCGCGGAAGACGTGGTGAACCTGCATGTATATTCGCTGTATGAAGATAATGTGACCGCCCCGGGATACGGCTTCAACAGGGTGTTCCTCATGCGCAAGAATCCCGAATACATTTTCCAGTTCATGCTTGCGCCGAACAGAAGCCCCGAAAGCTGGATCTTCGCGCCCAGCCGCGGTGGCTCCGCTTATTCCCTGCCTACTCAGAACCTCGCGGAAGCATTCGGCATGATCGACGGAAAGCCCATCGTAAGCGGCGGCCCGATAGAACAATCCCCGCTTTTCGATCCGCAAGATCCGTTCAAAGATCGCGATCCCCGCTTCAATTACACCTTCTGTTATAACGGCACGCCCTGGTTCCTCGGCGCCACCAAGCAGAAAGAACCGATCTACACTTACGTGGGCGCCCCGAACGACGGCTTCGATAAAAGAGATTATCATACCGGTTATTTCTGGCGCAAGATGCTGGACGATAACACGGCATGGACCGGCGGCGCCAACACCGAACGCTGCCTGCCGATGATCCGCTACGCGGAAGTATTGCTCGGCTACGCCGAAGCATCCAACGAATCGGACAATATCGGCGTAGCGTATGATCAGCTGAAGCTGCTGCGCAAAAGGGCCGGCATCCTGCCCGGCAGTGATGACCTCTATGGTCTTCGCCCCGATCTTACAAAAGATGAAATGAGAAAGGTGATACAGAATGAAAGGATGGTGGAGCTGGCGTATGAAGAGCAGCGCTTCTTTGACGTTCGCCGCTGGAAGATCGCCATGGAAACGCAGAACGTATTGATCCGCGCGATGAAGATCACGAAAACAGGCGATACCTATCAATATGAGATCGTCCCTGTCAATCATCCGAACAGGCAGTTGCAAACCGTTCCACGCACGCACCTGATGCCGATCAACCAGGCGGAGATCGGACGGAATGGCGCATTGATACAAAACCCGGGATACTGATGATGATGAAAAGGATTTTAACTGTGCTGCTGCTGACGATGCAGCTGGCATACGGACAGGAGCAAAAACAAAAATGGGGCGTTACCGCCATCACCATTCCCGCGAAGGGAGTGACTTTGAAAGAATTTTACAGGGCCGGCGGCGAGAACAGACCAGCTACGCCAACGGCCTGCAAAATAACGTACACGAATGATACCTTGTACGTGCAGTTCAGCTGCACCGAGCATTTTCTTTCCTTTCCGGCTGTAAGTCACCAGGTAGACTGGTACGCAACCCTGGGGCAACCCACAGACCAGGATGCCGCGTTCCCGGATAAGGTAGACCTGTACATCACGCCGGAGATCGGCCGGCCGGCGTATTACCATTTCGCTGTGACGAAGGACGGGCAAAGCTTTGGAAGGCAATACGCAAAAGTGATAACGCAGGCCCAGGGTTTTACCGATGAGAAAGCCACCGCGAAGTCCGGCGTAATAGAGAATTTTAAAGCGGATGTACAGAAAGCGGAAAAGACATGGACGGTGACAATGCGCATTCCGTGGAAGACCATCGGCGGCAAGCCTGCCGGCACTTTCGGCCTTATTCCGATCAGAACGCGCTGGCGCGAAGCGGAAGTGAGCAGTCCCGTTGCGCTTGACTTCACGGAACGTGCGGCGGACGATCTTTATATTCACAGCCGGTTAGGCAAACGGGCGTCCGTAGAGCAGGCAAGCGCTACGCTGGACGCCTTGCCTTCCGGCGCCCTCCGCTGGAACCGCCCGGTTTCATTGATATACCCCAATCGGGGCATCATGGAGGAGATATGGAAAATGCAGCAGCAGCTTGATCAGCCGACCGGTGCAAAAAATATCCAGCAGCGCATCCGGCTCACGCAGCACTGGATGGACCTCTTGCTGCTGGAAGGTTTCAACTTCGGCAGCACCACCGGCGGCCTGCCGGAAGTGAACATGTTCGCGTTCGAGATACGCCGGAAAGTCAACAAGGCTTTATTAAACAATGATATCAAAACTGCCGGGCAGCTGCTCGATACTTATCTGCGGGAGTTGAACAGTTTGTCCCGCCGCTGGTTCGCAGACGGCTCGCCCGGTAACATTTTGCAGGATAAATGGATGGCTGTTGATGCGGTGGAGGATATAACAGTGGAGGATAAACGAATCAGCATCCGGTGCGCGGCATCCGGTCATCCTGTCCTTTTTTATCTCTCCCTTCCCGAAACCGGCGGCGTTCGCCTGCTGGCCGGCAGGGAAGGGTTTTTCAGACCTTCGGGGCTGCTGCCGCTGCAAGCTGTGCCGTCTGCTGGCGGCATGCAGGTAAGATATGCAGGCGGCTCCATCGATATATCCAAAACAAATGCAACGATCTCGTTGAAGGATCAGGCAGGCGTAGTGAAGCATGTGGTATCGTTGAAGGATATACGATTTATTTTTTCCGGAGATGCTGCGGATGCTTCCGGTTCGGTTCTCGCCGCGAATGACGGTGAGAACGGGCTGCCCAACCGCTTTGTTTCAGGCCAGGCGTTTATAGCAACAGACAGCCGCAGCGCTCTGCAACCCGGCGAAGTGATCTTCGGTTTCGGAGAGAAGAACGACCGTTTTTCGCAAGTGGACAATGTACTCACGCTCTGGGGCGCGGACGACTGGACGGGCCTTACCGTGGGCCTGAAGAACGAATCCTACAAACCGGTGCCCGTGTTCCATAGCTCGCGCGGCTACATGGTTTTCAACAACTCTTCCTACCGCCTGCGGGCGGACATCGGCAAACAGCAAAAAGCCCGCTACCGCCTGACGCAGCACGGCCCTGTTTTCGATTATTATTTCTGGACGGAAACACCGGAAGAAGCATTACGTTCCTATACCAGCCTCACCGGAAAACCGCTGCTGCCGCCGAAATGGGCCTTTGGCACCTGGATGGGCCGTACCGGCAGGCGCTGGCTGAACACGCCGCTGAAAGATCCCGTTGCGGAACAGCAGCGCGTGACCAAACGTTTTGCGGAGCTGGACATTCCGCATACCGCCATTTACGCGGAAGGCATCGGCTCCAACATGCCGGAGCTGCACAGTTTCATGGCGCCAAGGGATATCAAAGTGCTTTCCTGGCATTATTCGTCCATTCCCGAAAAGCAGCAACGGGCTTTGTTTCCGGGGCGGAAGGTGGATGCGCTTCCCTTATTGAAAGCGAATCCGCGGGATCTTCCGTCGCGGGACATCGGTTATGTGGATTTCAGCCATCCGGATGCGATGGAGCTTTCCCGCCGCTGGTGGAAGCTGCGGCTGGACCTGGGCGTGGCGGGAAGCATGATAGACTTTGGGGACAGGGTGCCGGAGGATGCTGTTTTTTATGATGGAACGAAGGGCGATGAAATGCACAACCGGTATTCGTACGATTATCACAGAACTTACCATAACGTTTTTAAAGAAAGAAGGGGAAATGACTTTATATTGTTCGGAAGAGCAGCGTCGCCCGGTACGCAGCAATGGGCCGCGCAATTCGGAGGGGATGTACGTTGTAACTTCGACGGGCTGCGGGGTTCGTTGACAGGCGCGTTGAATCTCTGCGCCGGGGGCTTCTCCAACTGGGGCAGCGACCTCGGAGGATTCCGCGGCTGGTCTGAACCGGCCGTGTACATGCGGTGGACGCAATTCTCCTGCTTCAGCCCGCTGATGCGCTGCCACGGCCGTGAACCCCGCGAGCCCTGGGAATACGGCGATGCGGCGGTGGAGAATTACAAAAAATTTGTGTGGGTGCGTCAGAACCTGCAGGAGTATATTTATAACGCCGCCGCTGATGCGCACCACACCGGCATTCCCATCATGCGCGCGATGGCCGTGGCTTTCCCCGCGGATAAGGATCTGCATGCCAATGCCGATCAGTACATGTTTGGCCGGGATATGCTCGTTGCGCCGGTGATGCGGGAGGATACGGTGCGCACCATTGTTTTCCCGGCAGGGAAATGGACGGACATGTGGACGGGAAAGGTCATGCCGGCCCGCGCGGAGCTGGCAGTTTCGCTGCAGTCGATACCCGTGTTCTTACGTGAAGGCGCCGTTGTGCCCGTGAAGCTGAACAGCGCGCTCCGCTTCGGTGAAACAATGACGAATGATAAAGTTGGCGCGATGATCATCACGCGGCCGTCCGTTTCAGATTCTGTACGGTTGCTGAATGATAAGGGAGAACAGGCCGCAGTGACGTTGCAGGTGACGAAGGAAGGTTTCCGTATTTCGCTGCACAATCTGCCGGAGGTATTGTATCTCGTGGTGTATGATGCCGCGGGCGGTACGGTGGAAGCGGTGCCGGAATGGGACAAGGAAACCCGTCACGAAGAAGGCCGGCTGATCGTGCGGTTGCCGCGTGGTAATTCCAAACAGGTATTCATCAAAACAAACCGGGATGACAGGTAACGAAGCGGTTTTTTACAAGTATGCTGATAGGCGGAACATGGCTGCACAGATCGATATGCCGCGGGCGGGCGGTGTATTTATTTTACTCTTATTGCTCATCTCCGCGGGCAGCCTGCGGGCGCAAACTGTTACGGACAAACGAAAGAAATTCCTTGAAGAGATATTGTCCATCAATACGCCCAACGAGCACCGCTTCCCCATCAGCCGCCGTGTTTCCTTGCTGGATAGCACCTGGAAGGACTGGCAGGCAAGAACGGGAGAATTGCCGCCGGATTTTGATAACATGCCTTCGCATCCTTTTTTGCCGGAGCCTTTGTTGGATGAAAAGGGCAGGAAGATCAGCACACGCGAAGCCTGGAACGCGCGGCGCGACTGGATCAAAAAGGAATTTCAGCATTGGGTGTCCGGCAGTATTCCGCCCGCGCCGGGTAATGTAAAGGCGCAGGTATTGTCAGACAGGATGGAAGGAAAAGTACGGGTGCAGATGATCAGGTTGCAGTTCGGGCCGCAAGGCAGGGCGCGCATGACGCTGGAGCTGATGATCCCGCCAGGTGCGGGCGCGCGGCCGGTGTATATGACGCAATGGACCCACCGCAGCTGGGCGCAGCTTGCGCTGCGGCGCGGTTACATTACCTGCGTATATGCCGCGGCTGACGGGATGGACGATACGGAGGCTTACCAGGCGCTGTACCCGGAATACGATTTTTCACTGTTGATGCGCCGGGCCTGGGGGGCTTCGCGGGTGGTGGATTACCTGTTCACCCGTAAAGAAATAGACACCGCCAGGATCGCGGTCACCGGTCATTCCCGCAACGGCAAACAGTCCCTCTGGGCAGCCGCTTTTGATGACCGGATCGCCGCTGTGGTCACCAGCAGTTGCGGCACCGGGGGGATCACGCCATTCCGCTACAGCGATCCGCAATATTGTAACCAGACGATCGACGATATCTGCGCCAATGCCGCACACTGGTTCCATCCGCGCCTGCGGTTTTTCTTCGGGCGGGAAGACCGGTTGCCGGTGGATCAGAACCTGCTGCTGTCGCTCATTGCACCGAGAGCGCTGCTCATGCATTACTCGATCGTGGAACGCCAGCTCAACCCCTGGGCCAATGAGCAATGCTATCAGTCCGTAAAAAAAGTATATGATTTTTTAGGAAAAGCAGACAACATCGGCGTCTTTCCCCGGATGGGCGAACATGCCGTAACCACGCGCGACCTGGAACGTTGCCTGGATTTCCTGGACGACCGCTTTTCCCGCCGGAAGCTGCATTGGGAGAACGTATTGTATTACGCCAATACCGGCACTCCCGCAGAACGCCCGCCGGTAAAGCCGGTGTTCCTCTCCGCGCGCTACAGCGATACTACCGCGTTTAAGCCGGACAAACAGCGGATACTGCACAACCTGCAATGGCTGTTGGGAGAAGAGCCCCCGGGTGTTTGTCCCGCCAGGATCACGCCCGGCCTGCCTTCCCGGCAGGACTGGATCAGCAGCATCACCGGAAGGCCGCAGGTGCCCGGCGCCAGGATCATTCATCTTACCCCGTACAATTCCATGGGCGATCACCTGAGCGGCATGTTGTATTGCCCGGCTGATACCGCCGCGCATAAAAAGATGCCCGTCATTATCTACCTGCATCAATATGCATACGCGCATGGATTTGCTTTTGGGTATAATAAAGACGGCGGCAACGGTAACAGCAAGCTCTTCCGGAAGCTGATCGAAAAAGGGTATGCTGTGCTGGCGATCGACATGCTGGGCTTTGGAACACGCATTGAAGAAGGGAAATATTTTTATGAACGTTATCCGCAATGGTCGAAGATGGGGAAGATGGTGAATGATGTAAAGGCTTGCGTAGATGCGTTAACGGGTTTTGATGATATCGATCATCAACGGATATACGTTTTGGGGAATACCATTGGCGGGAGTGTAGGATTGATGGCCGCGGCGGAAGACGAAAGGATCGCCGGCGTTGCGGCAGTGGCGGCATTTTCTCCCTGGCGGAGCAGTAACCGGCAATATGAAAGCCTGCGTACTTATTCCGATCTGCATGGATTTTTGCCGGCGCTGCGCGGGTATGCGGAAAAGCCCGGCGAGGCGCCGGTGGATTTCGGAGAGATATTGTCCTGCATAGCGCCGCGCAAGCTGCTCGTTATTGCGCCTTCGCTGGACAGGCATGCGGATGCACAAGCAGTGCGCCGGACGATGAACAATGTGGAAGAAATATATCAGCTATACAACGCACCGCAGCAACTGGAGTTTCAAACGCCTGCCGAGATCAACAGGTTGTCTGATAATATGATAGGACAGGTGCTGCGGTTTTTTGCAGGATGAACATAGATACTCCGGATTTAACAGCGATTCGGACAGCATACAATTTTTTTGACAAGTGGTTTTGATTTACCAAAGAAAATGTACAATTTCGGGTACGTGCACGGAAACCAGATAAAATTATTCATATGGGGAAACATTATCAACGCCGGACATTTTTGAAACAAGCTGCCATGGCTGGCATTGGACTGGGTATCACCGGCCCGCTGTCCGCTTTGCCTGCCGGAAGCGCACCCTCACAGGGGCGGGTAGGCATCATTGGGCTGGATACTTCGCACAGCGTGGCTTTTACAAAAGCGCTGAATGCCGCAACGCCAAAGCCGGAGTTCGCGGGTTACAGGGTAGTGGCCGCCTATCCAAAAGGCAGCAACGACATTGAGTCATCGGTAAAAAGAATACCGGGATACATTAAAGACGTGTCCGCCCTCGGTGTGGAGATCGTGGATTCCATCAGCGCCCTGCTGCAAAAAGTGGACGTGGTGTTGCTGGAAACCAACGATGGCCGCCTGCATCTCGAACAGGCGCTGCCCGTGCTGAAAGCCGGCAAGCCGGTGTTCATCGATAAACCTGTCGCCGCCTCCCTTAGTGATGCGATCGCCATTTACGATGCGGCGGAAAAATATAAGGTGCCGGTGTTCTCTTCCTCTTCCCTTCGCTTCATGAGCAGTGCAAAGGACGTGGTAGCCGGCAAGATCGGAAAGGTGATCGGTGCGGACACTTATTGTCCCGCCAATATCGAGCCTACCCATCCGGATTTCTTCTGGTATGGCATTCATGGTGTGGAAACGCTGTATACCGTGATGGGCACGGGTTGCAAAAGCGTGATCCGCGTGCATACGCCGGATACGGACGTAGTGGTGGGCACCTGGGATGACAACAGGATCGGTACTTTCCGCGGCAAGCGCTCGGGGAAATACGACTTCGGGGGCACGGCCTACGGGGAAACGGGAAATGCAGTGCTCGGTCCCTTTCAGGGTTACGAGGCGCTGCTCGCGGAGATCATCACCTTCTTTAAAACAGGCAAGCCCCCCGTTAGCCGGGAGGAAACGCTGGAAATATTCGCCTTTATGGAAGCTGCGGATGAAAGCAAACGCAGGAACGGCGCCAGTGTAACGCTTGCAGAGATCATGGAAAAAGCAAAACGCAAATAAAATTTTACAACATGGAAAACTCACGCAGAGATTTTGTTAAGAAAGCGTTGAAAGGCGCGGCCGCGGTTTCTATCGGCGGTATTCTCCCCGGCGTCAGCGCCCGCAGTTATGCAGGCATCATCGGCGCCAACGATCGCATCAGGGTAGCCAGTATGGGAGTCAACAGCCGCGGTATGGCGGTAGGCTGCAATTTTGCCAAACAGCCCAATTGTGAAGTTTTGTATTCGTGTGATGTGGACAGCAGGGCATCAGATAAATTCATTGTGGCGGTGGAGAAGATCCAGAAAAAACGCCCGCAGGCCGCGCCGGACTTCCGCAAAGCGCTGGAAGACAAAGCGGTGGATGCGCTCATCGTAGCAGCGCCGGACCACTGGCATGCACCGGCCGCGCTGCTGGCCGCCAAAGCGGGAAAGCACGTGTACCTCGAAAAACCCTGCAGCCACAATCCCAACGAAGGCGAGATGCTGATCGCCGCCACAAAAAAATATGGCAAGGTGATGCAGATGGGCAACCAGCGCCGTTCCTGGCCGAACGTGATGGAGGCTATCCGCGAACTGAAAGCCGGCGTGATCGGCAGGCCGTATTTTGCAAAAACATGGTATACCAACAACCGCGCATCCATCGGCAAAGGAAAAGAAACGGCCGTTCCTTCCTGGCTGAACTTCGACCTCTGGCAGGGCCCCGCGCCCCGCGAGCAGTTCCGCGACAACATCGTTCACTATAATTGGCACTGGTTCTGGAACTGGGGCACCGGTGAAGCGCTGAACAACGGCACCCACATGGTAGACCTCGCACGCTGGGGCCTTGGTGTGGATTATCCCGTTCGCGTGAATTCTTCGGGTGGGCGTTACCGTTACCAGGACGACTGGCAGACGCCTGATACGCAGATCATCAACCTGGAATTTGATAACAACACTTTCATCAGCTGGGAAGGCCGCAGCTGCAATGGCCGCAACGTGGAAGGCAGCAGCGTAGGCGTTGCTTTTTATGGCGAAGATGGAACGCTCGTAATAGACGGTGGCAACAGCTACACCATCTATGACCTGAAAAACAAGGTGATAAAGGCCGTTAAAAATGATGTAGTGATCGACGCGCGCAACAACATGAACCCCTCAGAGCAGCTCGACGCCCTGCACATCAATAATTTCTTCGATGCCATCCGTAAGGGATCATCGCTGCACTCCGATATCCTCAGCGGCCACCAGAGCACTTTGCTGGTACAGCTCGGCAATATCGCGCAGCGCACCGGCCGTACGCTGAACATCGATCCGAAAACAGGCCACATCCTCAATGATCCGGAAGCGATGAAATACTGGAGCCGTACGTACGAACCAGGTTGGGAGCCGGCAGTCTAAACGTTTAAACAACAAAGATGAAAAAATCCGCAGCAGCAGTCATAGATGTAAGCCTTTTGACGAAACGTGATACATTTATTTCCATCCTGATCATCGGTTTGTTATTTTTTATTTTCGGTTTTGTGAGCTGGGTGAATGCGATCCTCATTCCCTATTTCAAGATCGCCTGCGAGTTGACGAATTTTCAATCCTACCTTGTCACCTTCGCATTTTATATTTCTTACTTCATCATGTCCGTTCCCTCATCTTACCTGCTAAAGGCGATCGGGTTCAAACGCGGTATGATGACGGGTTTCTGGGTGATGGCCATCGGCGCGTTCATTTTTGTGCCGGCGGCACTCACACGCACCTACGAAATTTTCCTGATCGGCCTGTTCCTGCTGGGCGTAGGACTGGCGATCCTTCAAACCGCCGCCAATCCCTATATCACCATCCTCGGCCCGAAAGAAAGAGCGGCGCAGCGGATCAGCATTATGGGGATCTGCAACAAGGCCGCCGGCATCCTGGCGCCGATCATCTTTGCGGCGGTGGTGCTGAAAGCCACGGACAACGAGTTGTTCAAACAGCTGCCGTTAATGTCCGACCTCGAAAGGAGTGAAGCGCTGGACCAGCTGATACGGCGTGTGATCCTGCCATATGCAACGATGGCCGTTGTATTGTTCGGCCTGGGACTGGTAGTGCGGTTTTCGCCGCTGCCGGAGATCGATACGGAACAGGAAAGTCCCGAGACGGCTACGGCCAATTCAACGAAGACCAGCATTTTTCAGTTCCCGCACCTGATCCTCGGCGCACTGGCTATCTTCCTGCATGTAGGCACGCAGGTGATCGCCATCGACACGATCATCGGTTACGCCGGTTCTATGAACATACAATTGCTGGAAGCAAAGGTATTCCCGTCTTACACCCTCACTGCCACCATCTGCGGGTATGTGCTCGGCATCATCTGCATTCCGAAATATATCAGCCAGGTAAATGCGCTCCGGCTGTGTACCATCCTGGGCGGGATATTTACGCTGCTGATCGTTTTTACAGAGGGGCAGATCAACTTCCTTGGGCATACGACAGACATCTCTATCTGGTTCGTGGTGCTGCTCGGGCTTGCCAATTCGCTGGTGTGGGCGGGCATATGGCCGCTGGCGCTGGACGGTCTGGGCAAGTTCACCAAGCTGGGCGCTTCGATCCTGATCATGGGGCTTTGCGGGAACGCGCTGCTCCCGCTTGTATACGGCTATTTCGCGGATTTGTATGATGTACGCGCCGCATACTGGGTGTTATTTCCCTGTTACCTGTACCTGATCTATTACGCATTTATAGGCCACCGTGTGAAACGTTGGATAAAGTAGAAGTATGAGACCGAATCTGAAAATATATAACGGCAATATTGTTACACCCAACCGCATCATACCCGGTGGCACGCTGTTGATCAGCAACGGCAAGATCACCGCGGTGAGTGCGGAAGATATGGACGCGCCCGGAACAGTGGCGATTGACGCGGAAGGGAAATATATTGCGCCGGGTTTTATTGATATTCACGTGCATGGCGGCGGAGGGCATGATTTTATGGATGGAAGCGTGGACGCTTTCCTCGAGATCGCCCGCACGCATGCGCGGTACGGCACTACAGCCATGGTGCCCACCACACTGACCTGTGAGAAGGAAGACCTGCTGCATACACTGGCGATCTATGAGCAGGCGCATGCGCAAAACAGGAACGGCAGCCAGTTCCTGGGCATGCACATCGAAGGGCCGTATTTTGCCATGAGCCAGCGTGGGGCGCAGGACAAACGGTATATCCGGAAACCTGATCCTGCGGAGTACCGGGAGATATTGTCCAAATCCAATGTGATCAGCCGCTGGAGTGCCGCTCCCGAGCTAGAAGGCGCGCTGGAATTTGGCCGTTATCTCCGCTCGAAAGGCGTGCTGGCCGCTGTGGCGCATACGGATGCCATTTACGAAGAAGTGCTCGAAGCCTATGAACAGGGTTATTCGCTGATCACGCATCTTTATTCCGCCATGTCCGGCGTAACGCGCCGCAATGCATTCCGCTATGCCGGCGTGATAGAAAGCGCTTACCTGATCGATGGCATGGACGTGGAGATCATTGCCGACGGGATACATCTGCCGCCGCCGCTGATGAAGCTGGTGTACAAGCTCAAAGGCCCCGCGCGCACCGCGCTCATCACAGATGCCATGCGTGCTTCGGGCATGCCGCCGGGAGAAAGCATGCTGGGGCATTACCGCTCCGGCACCAAAGTGATCGTGGAAGATGGCGTGGCCAAGCTCCCCGACCGCAGCGCCTTTGCCGGTAGCGTTGCCACGGCGGACCGCCTGGTGTATAACATGATTTCCATTGCCGGCGTACCGCTGACGGACGCTGTGACCATGATCACCGCTACGCCCGCGAACATTATGGGCGTCAGCGCGCAGAAAGGGAGCCTCGTTCCCGGCAAGGACGCCGATGTGGTGATCTTCGACGAACAGATCAATATTGATACGACCATTGTGAACGGCAGGATCGTGTATTCACGGTACCCGCAAAAAATTCTGGAAGCATGAAACATGAAATATACGATAACAGGCAGCTGATGGGCACTTCCGCCGCTAAGCAGGCCGCCGTGCGCATTCGCTCGCTGCTGGCGGAACAGGACGCAGTGAACATCATCTTCGCCGCGGCGCCTTCGCAGAACGAATTCCTGGCCGCGCTGACGCAGGAGCCGGACATTGACTGGAAGCGTGTGAACGCTTTTCATATGGATGAGTACGTGGGACTGGATGATGCGGCCCCGCAGCGTTTTGGCCGGTTCCTGGAAGAAAGGATCTTCGGAAAACTTCCCTTCAATGTTGTAAATTACATCCACGGCAATGCCGCTTCGGCGGATGAAGAATGCAACAGATACGCGGTATTGCTGGAAAAGCACAAGCCGGATGTGGTGTGCATGGGCATCGGGGAAAACAGTCATATTGCGTTCAACGACCCGCATGTGGCGGATTTTGCAGACCCTGTACTGGTAAAAAAAGTAACGCTGGATGAAGCCTGCCGGCAACAGCAGGTGAACGACGGATGTTTTGCCACGCTGGATCAGGTGCCGGAACATGCGCTGACGCTGACCGTTCCCGCGTTGATGCGTGGACGTTATATCTTCTGCATGGTGCCCGGTCCTACGAAAGCGCAGGCCGTCATGCATACCCTGCAAAGCAGCATTACGGAAATATATCCGGCGACCATTCTCAGAACACATCAGAACGCGGTGCTGTACCTGGACAAGGACAGCGCTTCCCTGTTAAACCAATGATCTTATCATCATGCATTACATCAAACGTACATTGCTGCTGGCGGCTGTTTTCTTCCAGGGATGCAAAAACGAACCGGACATGAAACAGGTATCCTTCATCACCCTCGATCCCGGGCACTTTCACGCCGCGCTGGTACAGAAATCCATGTATCCAGGCGTTGACTCCGTAGTACATGTGTACGCGCCGGAGGGAAATGATGTGGCGTCTTACCTGGGGATGATCGAACAGTTCAATAGCCGCGCGGAAGCGCCTACCAGCTGGAAAGAAGAAGTATACAAAGGGCCTGACTATTTTGAGAAGATGCTGGCTGAAAAGGCGGGTAACGTGGTGGTACTGGCCGGGAACAACGGCAAGAAGATCGACTACATCAGCAAATCGATAGCGGCCGGACTGAATGTGCTGGCAGACAAACCCATGGCGATCACGCCGGAAGGTTTCGCCACCTTGCAAAACGCGTTTAAAACGGCCGCGGAGAAAAAAGTGCTGTTGTATGACATCATGACCGAACGCTATGAGATTACCAGCATGCTGCAGCGCGAGCTGTCGCAACTGCCCGGCGTTTTCGGTACCCTGCAGCAGGGAACCGCGGAAGAGCCGGCGGTTATAAAGGAAAGTGTGCATCATTTCTTTAAATATGTAGCCGGTAAACCGCTGGTACGGCCGGCCTGGTTCTTTGATGTAACGCAGGCGGGAGAGGGGATTGTGGATGTGACCACCCACCTGGTGGACCTCATTCAGTGGACCTGCTTCCCGGAAGTAACGCTGGACTATACGAAAGACATTGCGATCGACAGCGCCCGCCGCTGGCCTACGAAGCTCACGCCGGCCCAGTTCAAACTGGTGACCAACACGGACGCATGGCCGGATTATCTGCAAAAGGATTTGCAGGATAGCGTGCTGAATGTGTATGCCAATGGCGAGATCAACTATACCCTTAAAAACGTACATGCAAAAGTGGCCGTGATGTGGAACTTCCAGGCGCCGGAAGGCACCGGGGACACGCATTATTCGCTGATGCGGGGCACAAAGGCCAACCTGCTGATCCGGCAGGGCGCGGAGCAGCAGTACAAGCCGGTACTGTACATCCAGCCGCATCAGCCGGAAGACGGCGAAAGCAAAGCCTGGCAGGACGAGCTGCAGCAGGTGCTTTCAAAATACCCGGGCGTAACGGTGCAGAAAGCGGCCGAAGGATGGGAAGTGATCATCCCCGAAAAATACAAAACCGGCCATGAAGCGCACTTCGGAGAAGTAACGAAGAAGTACCTCCGGTTCCTGCAGGAGGGCAGTATGCCTGCCTGGGAAGTGCCGAACATGATCGCAAAATATTACACCACTACCGAAGCACTCCGCAAAGCGGTAACCGTACAACCATGAAGAAATTATACCTGCTGCTTGCGGGATGGCTATGCTGCGGCACGGCTTTCCCGCAAATCAGCATTCAGCCGGCGCAACTCGATGGGACCCACGACATCCGGCTGCTTCCCTGGGGCCCGTATTCCAAAAAGTACGCGGGCATCTCCCACATCCCGGAAATGCAGTCCGGCATCCGGTTCGATTTTTCCGTGATGCCCGGCTTCTACCGTAATAAAATGCTGGTGCCAAACGTGCTGTTCGAATCCGGGTACTATCCCTGGAATATCAGTGCTGACCAGCGGCGCATCACCTACCGTTACGAACTGGAATGGAAAGATCGTGTGTACGTAGACGTTACCTATCATGTGATCGATTCATCATCCGTGCTGGTGGCGGCGAAATGTGTGAACAACACCACCCTCCCGCAGACCCTGAACCTCAACATGATGGCCTACATCGATTATCCGGACGTGCATCCTTCGGTGAAAGTCGCCACGGGCCGCTGGCAGAACGCGGTGGATTACCGGTCGCTGGACTTTGCGACGGTCCGCCCGCAGGATAACCTGGTGCATCTTGGCTATAAACGGGGGGAGGTAAGAGGAGATGATTATGTGGACGGGTCTGCCATCGCGCAGCGTTTCGCGAAGGTGACATATGCCATCAACATAAAAGATAATGAGCGGAAAGGCATGATCCGTTTCCGTTACCGCCTGAAGAAAGGCGCGCAATGCCGTTTTCAGATCGGCGGTCTTTCTCAAAGTGCTCAAAGTGCGATAAAATGGGAAGGCACCGGTGAATTTGTTTACATGGAGGTGCCTTACGTTTTTTCCGGCGCAGGGGAACATACATTCACACTTACTTCCGCAAACAATGAAGGCGCGGAGCTGAACGGCTTTTTCATCATACCTGACGGCGCCCCGCAGCCGGAGATCGCTGCCAACCCGAAGCGCTTCCAGCCCGAACAATCCCGGCACTCCCGCAGCGTACTCCTGAAATACGCGGACGTACCCGTTCACTACGGCCTGGCATGGGAAGAGGAAAATGCGGAATTGCGGCAGGTGAAAAACGATGAGCTGGACATTTATTTCCGGAAGCTGGTGCACAACCATACCAGCACGGTTTTCAACGGCAACAACAACGGGCATTATACCAACCTGTTCATTCGTCCCGTTGAAGTGGCGCCGCAAAGCGACCGCACCATCTACGCCATGCTGTCCACCGGCAGCAAGGAACAGGCTTCTGCGAAACTGCAAGAATTTGCCGCCTTGCGGAGCGCCGTGCAGCAGCGAAAGCCCGAAGACCCGTTCGCGGGCATTCTGCCGGAAGGCAAACCGTTCGTTTTCAGTCAGCAATTGCTGCGGGCCACACTGTTGTCCAACATCGTTTACCCGATCTATACGCAACGCAGCTACATCCGTCATTTTAACCCGGGTAAATGGTGGAATATCCTGTACACCTGGGATGCGGGGTTCATTGCGCTCGGCCTGAATGAAGTGAATCCCGACCGCGCACTGGATTGTATCAACGCTTACACCACTTCACTCGGTGATCAATCCGCGTTCATTCATCACGGCTCGCCCGTACCCGTACAGATGTACGCCTTCTTTGACCTCTGGAACAGAACGCAGTCAGCCGAATTGCTGCAATACTTTTATCCCCGCCTGAAACAATATTATGAATTCCTGGCAGGCCGCTCCGGCAGCTCTACCACCCGTTTCCCATCGGGGTTGATCAAAACCTGGGATTATTTCTATAACTCCGGCGGCTGGGATGATTATCCGGCGCAGGTAGCCGTTCACCGGCAAAAGCTCACCAGAACGGTAGCGCCGGTTTCCAACACCGCGCACTGCATACGTGTTGCGAAAATGTTGCGCATGGCGGCGGAAGCGTTGGGGAAAAAGGAAGACCTGAAAGCCTACGATAAAGACATCCGGTTATTTTCAACTGCTATACAAAAGCACGCCTGGAATCCCGCCAGCGGCTATTTCAGCTATGTGGTGCATGATGAAAAAGGCAATGCCGCCGGCCGGTTTACAAATGATACGCAAACAGATATGAACATGGGGCTGGATGGCGCATATCCCCTGTTCGCGGGCATCTGTACGCCGGCCCAGGAAGATTCCCTGCTCAGCAGGATCTTTTCTGACAAACATATGTGGACGCCCTCCGGCATTTGTGTAGTGGACCAGTCCGCGCCCTATTACCGGCCGGACGGCTACTGGAACGGCGCCGTGTGGATGCCGCATCAATGGTTCATGTGGAAGTGCATGCTGGACCTGGGGCGGGCGGACCTTGCGCAGCGGATCGCCAAAAAAGGACTGGAAGTCTACAGCCGCGAAGCGGACGAATCCTATTACACCTTCGAGCACTTTTTTGCGAAGACCGGCCGCGGTGCGGGCTGGCACCAGTTTTCCGGGTTGTCAACACCGGTATTGTCCTGGTTCGCGGCTTACTACAAGCCCGGCACCGTAACAACAGGTTTTGAAACAAGGATCAAACAGCGGTCGTTTGACGCTGACTTTACGAAACTGGATGCCGCGCTGGCGTTCGACAAAGTAACGGCGCCGCATAAACGTTCCATGCTGGTTTGCATGAACCCGTCATCCGGTTACCGTGTTACTTTCAACGGGCAGGAAATCCCGGCCGCCGCGCCTTATCCCGGCATGCTGGAAATCACCTTGCCCGCTACCAGCCGCGATGGCAGATTATTGATCGTTCCAAATAACAAATAATGAAACAGTTATCCGTTCCCCTGATGCCCACGTTGAGCAGTGAAAGGTCTTTATACGAGATCTCGGGCCTGATGGCCGCCGTGGAAAAACATGTCATCAACATCATGCCATGGCCGGGCGAAGGGCCGGTGCCGGAAGTTTCGTTCCGGATCGCGCACAACGGCACGTCCATTTTCCTGCAATACATGGTGAAGGAAGAAGCGGTGAAAGCGGTGTATCTGCAACCCAATGACCCGGTGTACCGCGATAGCTGCGTGGAGTTTTTCCTGGACATTGCGGGGGACGGCACTTATCACAATTTCGAGTTCAACTGCATCGGCACCTGTTTATCGGCTTACGGTCCGGCTACCCGCGGCGAGCGCAAATACCGGTCTGCGGAAGAGATCGCCACGATCCGGCGCGGAACGGTCATCAAAACGGAAAAGGACGTTTACTGGGAGCTGATCGCAGTGATCCCGGTGAGCCTATTCAATATCACCTCACTCACAGGGCGTACCGCCCGCGGCAACTTTTACAAATGCGGGGACGACCTGCCGCATCCGCAATACCTGGCCTGGAACGGCATTAAAACGGAGCGCCCGGATTTCCATCAACCCGGCTTTTTTGGAAAACTGATTTTTCAATCTGCGTAATTGACGGATATTCAATGAAATAAGAAGGGATATTGTTATATCATCCTAATTATACTACATTTGCCGCCCTGTGCAAATCCCTGTGCCGGTGGCTCCCTTGGGCCACTTGTGAGGGTTTACTATCTTTATGATGTACTTTAACCTTTTTAAACCTGAGTATGCAATTTCTGGATTTTGAAAAACCGATTGCGGACCTGTATGAACAACTCGCGAAGCTGAAGGAGAATGGAGAGAAGTCAGGCGTAGATGTTTCCGCAACCGTGAATGAGTACGAACAAAAGATCATCGATACCAAGCAACAGATCTATAAAAGTCTTACCAGCTGGCAGAAAGTACAGCTCAGCCGTCATCCGGACCGGCCTTACACCATGGAGTATATCGAGCGGATGACCACCAATTTCATAGAGCTGCACGGGGACCGGAATGTGAAGGACGACAAGGCCATGGTAGGCGGATTTGCTGACCTCGACGGGGAAACCGTGATGTTCATCGGGCAGCAGAAAGGAGTAAATACGAAAATGCGCCAGATCCGGAACTTCGGCATGGCCAACCCGGAAGGGTACCGCAAGGCGTTGCGCCTGATGAAGCTGGCGGAGCGGTTCAACAAACCCATTATCACCCTGATAGATACGCCGGGCGCATATCCCGGACTGGAAGCCGAAGAGCGCGGGCAGGGCGAGGCGATTGCGCGGAACCTTTTTGAAATGGTGAAGCTGCGGGTGCCGGTGATCTGCGTGATCATCGGGGAAGGCGCTTCCGGCGGTGCTTTGGGCATTGGCATGGGCGACCGCATTTTTATGCTGGAAAACAGCTGGTATACCGTGATCTCCCCCGAGAACTGCTCCACGATCCTCTGGCGCAGCTGGAATTTCAAGGAAAAGGCGGCGGAAGAGCTGAAGCTCACCTCCGAATACATGAGCCAGTTCGGGCTGGTGGACGGCGTGATCAAAGAGCCGGTCGGCGGCGCCCATTCCAACCATGAGGAGATCGCCGATACGCTGAAAATAAAGCTGAAGGAAACCCTGGCGGAACTGAAGAAGATCAATCCGGACGTTCGCATCGAGCAAAGGATCGAGAAGTTTTCCAGCATGGGCTTTTTTGAGGAGCGTTGAATAAATTAACGGTCTTTTATTGCGGGAACCGATCCAAATTTTCATCTTTGCATTTTTTCGGGGCTTTTAATTGCTATTGATACACCATTAAATATGTTACAGCAACAACTGAGGGGTACCGGCGTGGCGCTGGTAACGCCCTTCACCACACAGGGCGCGATTGACTGGAAAGGTCTGGAAAGACTGATCGATCACGTGATCGGAGGTGGTGTAAATTATGTGGTGACCCTGGGTACCACCGGCGAAACGCCAACTTTGTCTTCCGATGAGAAGCTGGACCTGATAAAGTTTACGTTCGAAAAGGTGGCGAAACGGGTGCCTGTTGTTGTAGGAGTGGGGGATTACAGCACGCAGGACGTGGTGAGCAGGCTGGAAAAATGTCCGCTCGATGAAGCCGCCGCCGTGCTGAGCGTAGCGCCTTATTACAGCAAACCCACGCAGGAAGGGATCTTCCAGCACTATAAAGCCATTGCGGCAGCATCTCCCAAACCCATCATTCTCTACAATGTGCCCGCGCGCACCGGCCGTAACATGACCGCCGCCACCACGCTGCGCATTGCCCGGGAAGTGGAAAATGTGATCGCCATGAAAGAGGCGTCCGGCGACATGCTGCAATGTATGGAGATCATCCGCGACAAGCCCGAAGGCTTCCTGGTGATCAGCGGCGACGACGGCGTGGCGATGCCGCAGCTGGCCTGCGGAATGGACGGCGTGATCTCTGTAGCCGCCAATTATTTCGCGAAGGATTTTTCCGAAATGGTGAAAGTGGCGCTGCAGGGGGATTTTGAAGCCGCGCGGAAGCTGCATTATAAAATGCTCAAAGGCTTCGACCTGATGTTTGCGGAGAACAACCCCGCCGGCATAAAAGCGTTCCTGCATTACGGCAAGATCGTGGAGAATACGTTCCGCCTGCCGATCGTACCGGTGAGCGGGGAATTGCATGAGAAGATAAATGCATACCTGAAGGGGTATTGATATAAGGATAATATTTAATTGAAAGGGTTGACATCTTGATGATGTTAGCCCTTTTTTAGCTTATAGGGTGAAACTAAAAAAGCATCGCCGGAACGATGCTTTTTTCAGTCGTAGGTTATCCAATCTAAATCTAAAAAGCAAATCCGATCGTCAATCCCAGTCCGCGGAGGCCCACAAAGGGCATGCTCACGTCCGCGCGGATGCCGTCGTCGCTCACATTGGCGGTGATATTTTTCTTGTCGCCGATCTGGATCAGCGATTCCAGTTCCTCTTTCAGGTCGGCTTTGTCCTGCGCGTCCAGGTCGCTCAGGTCGGTGAGGCCGTCCACTTTGCCGCTGAAGCTGCCATAATGACCCCCAATGATAAATAGGTCCACCACTATCCGTTTGTGGATGTTGAATTGCCCGCCGAGGATAATGCCTCCGCCGATGCCGCTGCTTTTTCCTTTGAAGGGAACGCGGGTGACCTCGCCGGTGGGGTCTTCAAAATCATAAGGATAATCATATTTAAAAGACGAGTAACGGCCGTACACTCCCGCATAGAAGCCCTTTGCGCCCGGCCTGCGGCCGGTGTAGAAGCGGACTTCGGCGGTGATGGCGTTGCCGCCCATTTTCAGCTGGTCCAGTTGCTCGCTCATACCGTCTTCCCCGTCCTCGAAATATTTCATCACCTCTCCCATGAGCGCGGTTTTGGTCATATAGGTGTTGGGCATATAGCGCCAGCCGAGAGATGCGGAGATCTTGCGCGTCAGCAGGCGTTCGTAGGTAAGGCTGTAGTTGTTGAGGGCGAGGGTGGAAAGGTTGGTTTTAACGATGTTGCTGAAGTAAGGCTGGTTGCGGAGCCGGGTCCTGCGGTCCGGGGCATCGGCGGTTTCCAGGGAATCCTGCGCGAATACGTTCAGGCAAAGACATAACATTACGGACGCAAACAGTGCTGCTCGTTTCATAGTTATAGGAATTTGTTATGGTGCAAAATTAAATCATGTATGATATTTCGCAATACCTAATTATAAGTATTTCATAAGCATGTGTTTACCTTATATCAGGTAGGTAACGCCTTCCAGTGCGAGTTCGGTCTGGGCGAAAACGGGGCGGGATTCTTCCAGGAAGGGTTCCAGTTCGGTGTATTTGGAGGAGAAATGCCCGATGAGCAGGCGTTTGGCGTTGGCTTTCAGGGCGAGCGTGGCAGCTTGTACGGAGGTGCTGTGATAGCGGTCTGTAGCGCGTTCCAGGAGGCCGTGCAGGTAGGTGGCTTCGTGGTAGACCACATCGGCGCCCTGGAGGTGGGGGATGAGGTCTTCGTCATAAATGGAATCGGCGCAGTACACGTACTTTTTGCCTTTGGGGGGCGGGAGGGTGACCCAGTCGTTTTTCACGATCGTGCCATCTTTCCGTTCATAGTCGGCACCTTCCTGCAGGCGAGAGAAGTAGGCGGCGGGAATTTCGTATACCCTGGCCTGTTCCGGCACGATCCGGCGTTTTTTGCGCTGCATGGAAAACGAAAAGCCGTAGCAGGGGATGCGGTGTTTGGTGGGGAAGTAGTGCACTTCCAGGTCTTTTTCCGCCAGCAGGAAGCCGGTTTTGTCCGGCAGGAGCGGGTGGAATTGCAGGTCGAATTTCAGTACGGTAGCGGCGGCGCGCAGCTGCAGGTGGATGATCTCTTCCAGTTCGGGGGGGCCGTAGACGGACAGCGGGTCTGTGCGGCCGAGGAGGCTCAGGCTGTTGATCAGGCCGATCAGTCCGAAGTAATGATCGCCGTGCAGATGGCTGATGAGGATATGCCGGAGCCGGCTGCGTTTGATCTTGTAGCGGGTGAGCTGCATTTGTGTGCCTTCGCCGCAGTCTACCAGTATCAGCTGGTCATTATAAGTGATCACCTGCGCGGTGGGATGCCTGTCCGGAGTAGGAATGGCCGAATTGTTACCTAAAATTGTTACCGCGAACATATAGCGAAAATAGTCAATCGTCCACAATTACGGGTTAACCGCGTTATTCCTCGTCCAGGTCCAGTTCCCGCTCGAAATCTTCCATCATGATCATGTCGATGGCTTCCGATTCTGTGGGAACGATATTCAGCATTTGCGGGTAGGCGCCGGAGAGCGCAGTAGTTAAAGTTCTGTTAAGGCGGGCAATAGCGGCCGAAAGTCCGCGTTGATATTGACGGTCGTATACTGTAAAAATGGCTTTGAGGCCGGATTCATCCGCGGACTCAAGGGAATGCAGGTCCAGTATAAGGTTCTTCTCTTCCAGTGATGGAATATTCCCTATAGCGCTTTCCAGCTCATCTGACATTTTAGCATCCAGTGTTGTTTCTTCCAGCCGGAAAATCACTATTTTTTCTTTGGTATCAATTTTGAATTGCATAATGCCGGATGTTATTTTCTTACATTTAAAAAAAAGGATTCATCGCTTAAAGGAACCCTCGCCGTTAAAGTCCTTGCCTGAAGTAAACCGCATTCAATACAAGACATCCTTCTTCTCGTAAGTATACAAGACAGGGCCCCCAGAGGCAACAGCAAATCTAAAGTATAAATGTGCAAGGATAAAAAGTAAATCCAAATTTATTTGGTAATATTGTATAAGCAAGCCCCCGTAAGGGTTTAACCAAAAAATCATCTACAATGGATCAGAATTTTTCACCGCAAGTCAAGGAGATCATTTCGTTTAGCAGGGAGGAGGCTTTACGCTTGGGAAATGATTTCATCGGTACGGAACACCTGCTGCTGGGCATTATTCGGGAAGGTGAGGGGACGGCTGTTAAAATTCTACAGGCTTTGAACGTAGATCTCTATGAACTGCGCAAAGAAGTGGAACTGGCTATCAAGGACAAGACGGGCAAGAATATCGCGAATATCAACAGTTTACCTTTAACGAGGCAGGCAGAGAAAGTGATCCGTGTTACCGTGCTGGAAGCAAAGGCGCTCAAAAGCCCAACGGTTGAAACAGAGCACCTCATGCTTTCCATCCTCAAGAATAAAGAAAACGTATGTACTCAAATCCTTCAACAGTTTGACGTGGACTACGATACTTTTAAAAACGAACTGGGCTTCGTAAAATCTGCCGATCCGAAAGCAGAATTCGATGATCCCGGAGAAGAGGAGTTCGAAGACGAACGGAAAAGTTACGCTTCCAAAGCGAAACAGACCAATACCAAGTCCAAAACTCCTGTACTCGACAACTTTGGCCGTGACATCACCAAGCTCGCTGAAAGCGGCAGCCTGGACCCGATCGTTGGCCGCGAGCAGGAAATAGAGCGTGTATCGCAGATACTTTCCCGCCGTAAAAAGAACAATCCCATCCTCATCGGTGAGCCCGGTGTAGGTAAGACCGCCATCGTGGAAGGGCTCGCCCTCCGCATTGTACAGCGCAAAGTATCCCGCGTGCTGTTCGACAAAAGGGTGGTAAGCCTGGACCTCGCAGCCCTGGTAGCCGGTACGAAATACCGCGGCCAGTTCGAGGAAAGGATGAAAGCCATCATGAACGAACTGGAAAAGAACCGTGACGTGATCCTGTTCATCGACGAGATCCACACCATTGTGGGCGCGGGCGGTGCTTCCGGCTCACTGGACGCTTCCAATATCTTCAAACCCGCCCTCGCGCGCGGCGAACTTCAATGCATCGGCGCCTCCACGCTGGACGAGTACCGCATGTATATTGAAAAAGATGGCGCCCTCGACCGCAGGTTCCAGAAAGTAATGGTAGATCCCCCCACCGTGGAGGAAACCATCCAGATCCTCAACAACATCAAACCGCGCTACGAAGAATACCACAACGTCAGCTACGCCGATGACGCCATCGACGCCTGCGTAAAGCTCAGCGACCGCTATATGACGGACCGCCTGCTGCCGGACAAGGCCATCGACGTACTCGATGAAGTAGGCGCGCGCGTGCACCTCAAGAACATCAATGTTCCGCAAAATATCCTCGACCTCGAAAAACAGATCGAAGACATCAAGCAGGAAAAAAATAAAGTAGTGAAGAGCCAGCGCTTCGAAGAAGCCGCCGCCCTGCGCGACACTGAAAAGAAACTCGGCGAAGACCTCGAAAAGGCCAAAAGCGAGTGGGAAGAAGAGGTGAAGCACAAACGCTACCCCATTGATGAAGAAGCCATCGCGGAAGTGGTGAGCATGATGACCGGCATCCCCGTGAAGAGAATGGTGCAGGCGGAAAATGAAAAGCTCCGCAGAATGGGTGAAGACCTGAAAGGAGCCGTAGTGGGACAGGATGAAGCCATCAGCAAGGTCACCAAAGCCATCCAACGTAACCGCGTAGGGCTGAAAGACCCGAAAAAACCGATCGGAACTTTCATCTTCCTCGGCCCCACCGGTGTGGGTAAAACCGAGCTGGCCAAAGCGCTCGCCAAATATATGTTCGACTCCGAAGATGCGCTGATCCGCATCGACATGAGCGAATACATGGAGAAATTTTCTGTAAGCCGCCTCATTGGCGCGCCTCCGGGATATGTAGGGTACGAAGAAGGCGGTCAGCTGACCGAAAAGGTGCGCCGCAAGCCTTATTCCGTGATCCTGCTCGACGAGATCGAAAAAGCCCATCCGGATATCTATAACATCCTGCTGCAAGTGCTCGATGACGGTATCCTCACGGACGGTCTGGGCCGGAAAGTGGACTTCAAGAACACGCTCATCATCATGACCTCCAACATCGGTGTACGCCAGCTGAAAGACTTCGGCGCCGGCGTAGGCTTCACCACCAGCGCAAGGCAGGTGAGCGAAGAAGAGAACACCAAGGCCGTGATCGAGAAAGCGCTGAAACGCACCTTCTCCCCCGAGTTCCTGAACAGGATAGACGATGTGATCATCTTCAACTCCCTCTCCAAAGAGCATATCTATACCATTATAGATATCACAATGAAAGGAGTGCTCGTACGCCTGCAGAACCTCGGCTTCAGCCTGGAACTGACAGACGAGGCCAAAGGGTTCCTCGCCGAGAAAGGATACGATCAGCAGTTCGGCGCCCGCCCGCTGCACCGTGCCATCCAGAAATACCTGGAAGATCCGCTGGCCGAAGAGATCCTCAATATGAATATTCATAACGGAGATATCCTCATCGCGGACCTCGACAAGGAAAACCAGAAACTGGTGTTTACTTTGAAAAATCCTTCGAGAAGTAAACCCGAGAAATCAGAAGCATAATTGAAGACTTGCTATAAAACGGGGGCTGACCAAACATTTGGTCAGCCCTTTTTATGCGGTTCCTTATGCGGATGCCCGTTCCTCCATGCAAGCTCCGTTAGCTTCATGCAGATGCCGGCTCCCCCATGCGGATGCCGATTCCCTCATGCAGACTTCAGCTCCCTTTTTTTCCAACCAATTGTGAATCAAATCACCAGTGTTAAATCATCAAAAAACCTCACAAATAATATGTATTAATCAAATTATATATGTAATATTGTACATGCATTGTTATCCTGCGGAATCAGTAGCTTGAAAGACACTTCGGGGGGACGGAAACAGGATCAGCGCTATCCTATTTTTAATGACAAAACCTTAACTGATAACCTATATTTTTTAACCTATTTCCTATGAAAAAATCGCTACGTATTGCCAGTATGTTGCTGGCTGCGCTGTTGTTCTTCTCCTACGACAGTCTTAAAGCACAGGTCAAGATCGGGGGTAATCCCGCTGTGGTGGATCCGAATGCGCTCCTCGAACTGGAAAGCAACCGGAAGGGCCTGCTGCTGCCCCGGCTGAATGATGCCGGTTTTACCGCTATGACCGGCGTGGACGCCACGGTGGGCATGGTAGTCTATTACACCGGCTCCAGCCACCAGGGCCCTGGTCTTTATGTGAAACAAACCGCCGGCACCGGCGCGGGTAACTGGGTGAAGCTGGCCGGCAGCGATCTGGCGGACGGCTCCTGGAAACTCGGCGGTAACCTCTCCATTGATCCGGCCAACCAGTTCCTGGGTACAACAGACGCACAGCCCGTGATCATTAAGACCGACGCGGTAGAACGTTTCAAGATCACAGAAACGGGACAGCTGATACTGGCGGCAGCCGGCATCCCGGTAGACAACACAGAGAACCAGGTGCTGTTGCTGGCTGCTGACGGCACAGTGAAAAGAAAATCCCTCAGCCTCACGATGGTGGAATCCATGAACGGGCAATCCGGCGCACTGACATTGAAGATCGGCGCGGGCACCGGTTACGAGACAGGTGAAATAGACGCCTCCACACCAGGCGAACTGACGCTGAACCTGCCGGTAATGAGCGGCGCCAACCCCGCACAGGCACAGGGTTTCATCAGCTATGCAGACTGGGTGAGATTTGATCACATGGCCACCGCCGGCGTGAGCATGGCCACCCCGATCACGGACGGCTCACAGGGTACGAATGGCGCGACCGTTACGGCGGACGGAAGCGGAGGCTTTGAAATAGCATTGGGTGAAGCAACTGCCGCTGCACCGGGTATCGTGAACATTGGCGCGCAGACTTTCGGTGGCGACAAAACATTCTCCGGCCTTACCACTTTCAGCAATAATGTAACGGTGGATAACGGTACCGGAGGCGGTAACCTGGACGTGAAAGGTAAACTGAACATTGGCTTTCCTTCATTATACGCGCCAAGTCCTGCTCCGGCATCCTATAACCTGCTGGTGCAGGAGGGCGCGGGAAATACGGAAATAAAACGCTTCAATCTCGCGGCATGGAAGCTGGACGGCGGCATTGCTACCGTGAACGGCGTAGCGGGCGCTGCGGCAGACGGGGGAATGACCATTGCGGTTGATTCGGCAGGTGCTGCTTTTAATGTAGTGGCGGATGCCGTGGCCAACAAGGTGACCATCAATATTCCCGATGCGGCAACGGCCACCGACCGCGGTCTTGTGAACAACGACCAGCAAACGTTCGGCGGGCACAAACTCTTCGCCAGCAATGTGACCGTCAACAATTCAACGCCCGGAACATCCAGCCTCAGCGTGAACGGCTCCGTGGGCCTGAAATTCCGCCGGGTCTTCATCAATGAAACCCTGACGGACCAGGACTACCTGGTTTTCGTGAAACCTTCCGGCACAACCGACGTTACCATCACTTTACCGGACCCCACGACCTGCTCCGGCCGTGTATACGTGATCAAAAGAGAAGCGAAAGATAATCCTGTGAACGAGCTGAATGAAGACTTCTCCGTGGTGATCGCTTCCAACGGCGGCACTGGCAAGTTTCATGGCGAGAACACTACGCCCATCACCGTTCCCAACACTACGCTCAACGTAATGTCCGACGGTACGAACTGGAATATCATGAGCAGGGGCGCCGGCCTCTAAAACCGGATACAATGGAATGGATGGACACAAACAGCTATCCATTCCATTGATATCTACATCCATGAACCTATGCGTTTGAATTGCAAAACCGCACTTTTATCGCTGGCATATATAGCCATCGCTGTTCCGCTGGCGGCGCAGCTGAAGGTCGGCGGGAATGCCGCCGTTATCCGCGGAGATGCCGCGCTGGAAATAGGCACGCAAAGAAAAGGCTTTTTGCTGCCGCGTGTAAGCAGCGCCGCGCTGGGCGTTTCGCCGTTGGACACCGCCGCCAACGGCATGCTGGTGTTCAACACCGATCTGAACAGATTGATGATAAAGAATAGTGGATGGAAACAGGTGGCGGATGCTTCCGCAATAGAATATCTCTGGACTATGGCGGGTAATACGAATGTGGACCCCGCGCTTCATTTTCTGGGTACCGCCGGCCCGCAGCCGCTTGTATTCAAGACCAACCTGGCCGAAGCCATGCGCATAGATGCGAACGGCAATACCGGCATCGGCACCAGCAATCCCTCCTCCCGCCTTCATGTGAACGGATCACTGGCCACCAACCTCGTGGTCGCCACCAACAGTCCGTATGCAGCTACCGCTGACGACTATACGATAATTGTAACGCCCGCCGGCGGCGCCGGTAATTTCCAGGTAACGCTGCCACCGGCAGCGTCCGGCAAGGGAAGGATCTATGTAATAAAGCGCTTCGACGGATCAACGCCACGCCCAGTGGAAGTAGTGCCTACAGGTGCAGATGACATCGACGGAAGTGCCTCTTTCTCGTTTGATGCAGTCAATCTCAGCTGTTATACTTTTCAATCGGATGGCGTCAGCAGATGGTACGTCATCAGTAAGCAATAAATGAAACACCTGCTCGTCATATCGCTGATCTTCCTTCTGCCGTTATCCATCCGCGCGCAGCAGGGGCTGTACATCGCGCCGGATACACGGTTGCAGGTAAGCGGCAGCGAGCCCGTGGGCATCTACGGCAATGTATCCAGCAACGGCGCTTTCGGTACCTCCACAGTAGCGGTAATACATTTTTACGGGAAAACATGGAATAACGGGAACGGTGCAACGTTCCCTGATGAAAGCACAGACGGCTTTTCCGGAAAAGGTGGCCTGTTCCGCTTTTCAGAGAACAATCCGTTGTACGGCAGCCAGGGGGCGCAGCAGCTTTTCGGTGGATATAGCGTGGTAACCCGCTCCGGCAGCACTTTCCCGAATTTCGCGGTGAACAACCGGCTCGGTATTTTACTGTCAGACCTCAGCGATATGAAGGTCCGCAACAACCTGCATTTTATGACCGGACACATCTTCCTGAACGGGTGGAACCTGGTGGTGGGAGACCGGCAGCCTGGCTCCATTACCGGCTACAGTGAGCAGGCGTTCGTGGTCACGGGCGCCAACATCGCCGGTGGTTTCCTGTACCGCGAGCAGGTAGATGCCGCGGCAGGCAAAGTGGTATTTCCCATCGGTACTTCCACGGCAGGATACGCCCCCGCGGCACTGGAATTCAGCGGCGCCGCGGATGATTTCAAGATGAGGGTGTTCGACAGCGTGTACCAGTTCGCCATATCCGGTCCCGCCAACAGGCTGGATTTCACGAACAAAACCTGGAACATCGCCAGGGAGCATAATAACAACGACGAAGCGAAAATAACCCTCCAGCACATGAACGCCGATGAAGGCATCGACTATGCCTCCTTCCGTGGTTCCAGCTATCTTTCCCGCTATATCAACAATGCCTGGGACTACCTGGAGGAGCCGGACAATTTCCCATTGCCCGGCAATCTAACTACTACGAATACACTAAGAAACGCCACGATGCACTACCGCGTTTTCCCGCAAGGCATCAGCAGCAATGAATATTTCGCGAAATCCTCCATCGCCTACGGCCCTTACGCACCCGCCGTTTTCCTGGACCTCAACGCCTGGCGCCTCTCCGAACACTTCGCGCAGCTGGAATGGGCCGTGAGCCGCGAGATGAATAACGACCGCTATGAAATAGAGCGGCGTTTCGACAAGGACACGGCATTCACCAAAACCGGCGAAGTGCGCAGCGCTGTGCCGGGCGGCAATACCAATGTGCGGCAGGATTACCGGTATGCGGACGCGAACGGTTATGACGGATGGACCTATTACCGCATCCGCGCGGTATCCCGTAATGGCCGGGAAAGCTATTCCCGGATCAAGGCCGTGCCGCCATTCCTGCGCATAGAAGTGTGGCCGAATCCGAGCAGCGGGCATTTCAACGTAAGGGTGCGCGGCGAACATACGGACATGATCATGCAGATCATGAACATGGTAGGGCAGGTGGTGAACCAGTATTCTATACAGGGCGAGGGAGATATTCGCGTGAACGGCCTCGCCAAAGGCACCTACCTGCTCGTGTTCTACGATAAAAAGTCCAGCCGCCTGATGCGCACGCATAAAGTGACGGTGATCGACCGGCGCTGATTTCTCCTTGATTTTTACCGGAATTACGGCTACTTTTGCAAGAGCAATTGTTTAAACCTGCATCTCAAAATTCCGGGGCTTGAAAAAAATAATCATCACGATAGACGGGTATTCTTCCTGTGGAAAGAGTACGCTGGCAAAACAACTCGCCAGCCGGCTGAACTATTTGTATATAGACAGCGGCGCCATGTATCGTGCGATCACCCTTTATTTTATTCAGCAGCATATGGACTGGAACGATCCCGCGCAGGTCAGGGACGCACTCGGCAATATCCGTCTTGAATTCATCCACAACCAGATCTCCGGGCAAAGCGACATGTATCTGAACGATGAGAACGTGGAGCAGATGATCCGTGAAATGCTCGTGGCGGAAAAGGTCAGTGAAGTAGCCGCCGTTCGTGAAGTACGCGAGTTCGCGGTGGCGCAGCAGCAAAAGATGGGAGCGGGCAGAGGGATTGTGATGGACGGGCGCGACATTGGCACCGTTGTTTTTCCGCATGCGGAACTGAAAATATTCATGACCGCGGACCCCGCGATCCGCGTGGAGCGCAGGTTCAAGGAACTGTATCAGAAGAACAAAAATATCACCCTGCACGAAGTGAAAGAGAACCTGGAACTGCGCGATTATATCGATGCCAACCGGGAAGTAAGTCCCCTCCGCAAAGCCGACGATGCTATTGTGCTGGATAACAGTCAGTTAACAATGCAGGAGCAGCTGGAACTGGTGATGCAGTGGGTAGAAGACGCAATCATGGCACATTCTTCCTGATTTCTTTTTGCATTATAAGAAAAGTTATTACCTTTGGAATATCAGGGGCGTCGATCCCTGAACAAGTAATAATACCTCATCCTCTAGAAATTCCGAAAATTTAATGGTCTTGGCCCTGTTTTCCGTTATAACGGAACGTGAGTGATGCACGCCGGTATACATTTGGACCAGTTTTATATCATACCTGGAAAAGAACCTGAACTTTGTTGCATTTTTTATTGATAGAGGCTACCGGATGGCGCTTTGCGGGTCCCGTAACTTGTTATCGCAACGAAGCGGTTCACGTGATTGTCCAAATTAAAAGGCTTTCGGCCATATCCGGAGTGTATCCAGTAAAAGACCAGCTATTAACCGTCTATAAACGAACTACTATATAAATCAACAGCCATTCCCACGTGGATTTGGCTGCTTTTAAAACTAAATGTGGAATGCGGTCGCAAGACGGCCTCAGTTTCATATTTTCAGTAGGTGTATTCGGTTAATAGGAAAGGGGCGAATTCTTTCGCCCCTTCGCATTTCATTTAAAATCTCTACCTTGTGGCTACTGTTTCACCCTTTTACCATGGCTCATAAAGGCGTCATTTTCACGGTGGTCCTTCTCGTTGGCATGTGGATGCATGTATGCGGACAGGACTCTTTACTGGTACTTCGCACGCTGGATTCCATCAGGTCGATGCCGAACGATACCCTGAAAGTTCACCGGCTCCTGGCGAAATCAAAGAACTTCTTCCGTTTCTTTGACCGCCGCGGGCAGGAAAACCCCTTCCTGCAGGAAGCCATCGCCCTGTCCCACAAGATCCGCTACAATAAAGGCCTGTCCGAAGCCTACAACGAGCTCGGCACCGCCAAGCGCAACAAATCCCAGTACATCCTTGCCGCGGATTACCATGAGCGCGCCCTCCGGTTCGCGGAAGAGATCCGCGACGACCGCCTCACCGCTATTTCACTGAACAACATGGGCGTGGACTACCGCCGGCGGGACATGCTGCAGAAAGCTTTTGAAGTGCATTTCCGCGCGCTGAAGACCGCCGAAAAGATCAAGGATGTCCGCAATATCACCATCGCCATCAATTCCATCGGCAACATCCAGCTTTCCGCCGGCAAATACCGCGACGCGATCGAAGAATTTACCAAAAGCCTCCGCCTCGAAGAAGAAAGCAACAACCCCCTCGGCGTAGCCATCAACCTGGGCAACCTCGGCTATGCCTACGAAGGACTGGGCCAGCTGGATAAAGCCATCGAATATTATAACCGCTCCCTCGCCGTGAACCAGCAGATCGACGACCTGAAAGGCCAGGCCATCTGTTATAACTGCCTGGGCACCGCCTATCAGAAAAAGAAAAACTATCCGCTTGCGAAAGAATACATGCAGAAAGCGCTGGTCATCAATGATAACGACCGGGTAAAAGACAAGATCCACCTCGCCGAAAGCTATCTCTCCATCGGCCGCCTGCTGAATGAAGAAAACAAACTGGAAGAAGGGCGCGGCTACATCCGCCAGTCCATCGACCTCGGCCTGCACTGGGGCTTCAAGTCCATTTTACAGGACGCCTATAAAGCCCTTGGCGAAAATTTTCACAAGGCCGGTGAATACGACAGCTCCATTAACAATACCAATATTTCCCTTTTGTATAAAGACAGCCTGCTGGAAGAAAAATCCACCACCGAATTTGCGCAGATGCAGGCCATGTACGACGTACATCAGAAAGACAACCAGATCAGGCTTTTACAGCAGGAGCAGGACATTAACCAGTTGCGCATCCGCCGCAACCTCGCGCTGGCCATTGCGCTGGCCGGCTTCCTGTTCATGCTGATCGTGGGCGGCTTCTTCTACATCCGCCACCGCAACCTGCAGGCCAACCGGCAGACCCTGCAACTGGAGCTGCGCTCCCTGCGCTCGCAGATGAACCCACATTTTATCTTCAACTCTTTAAGCTCCATCCACCGGTACATCTGGAGCAATAACCAGGAAGAAGCATCCGACTATCTTACCAAGTTCTCGAAGCTGATGCGCATGATCCTGGACAATTCCCAGCATACCTTCATTCCCCTGAACAGGGAACTGGATTCATTGCGCCTGTACCTGGACCTGGAAGCGCTGCGTTGCAATAATATTTTCGACTACCGCATACAGGTAGCGGAAAACATCAACGACGAAGAAGTGCTGATCCCGCCAATGATCATCCAGCCTTATGTGGAAAATGCCATCTGGCACGGCCTCGTGCACCGGAAGGAGAAAAAAGGAAGGCTGGACATAAACGTGTCGCTGAACGGCAAAGTGCTGGAAGTGATGGTGACGGACAATGGCATTGGCCGGAAAATGGCGATGGAGATCAAGGAGAAGAAAGACCGCACCCACAATTCCATGGGCATGAAAGTGACGGAAGGCCGCATTGCGCTGATACGCAAGATCAACAACACGAAAGACGCCAATGTGGAGGTGCACGACCTGGAAGATCATGGCGGGCAGGCCGCCGGCACGCAGGTCAGGATAAAATTACCCGCAGAATTCCTGTTTTAAAACCATATCACCGTTATGAGCGAGATCAAAGCAATTATCGTGGATGACGAGCAGCATTGTATAGACGCCCTGAGAACAATGCTGCAAAAGAAATGCCCTGAAGTGACCGTACTGGCCGGGGTCAACAGCGTGGCCGAAGCAAAGCAGCATATCGACGAACTGCAGCCGGACCTGGTGTTCCTGGATGTTGAAATGCCCCATCAGAACGGCTTCGAATTATTGAAGTGTTACGACAAGATACTGTTCGACGTGATCTTCACCACCGCCTATGAGCAATACGCCCTGAAAGCGATCAAGTTCAACGCGCTGGATTACCTGCTGAAACCCTTCAGCGTGCAGGACCTGCAGGAAGCGCTCCGCAAATACCATGAGCGGCGCCTCAACAGGCAGGATGCCGGCATAGCGCCGCTGGAAGTGTTCCTGCAGAATATGAAAACCATGCAGCAGACCAATAAGAAGATCGCGCTGCCCACGATCAACGGGCTGGTATTCATGCCGGTACAGAATATCGTGCGCTGCGAATCCACCGGCAACTATACGAAGATCTTTTTTACAGACCGGAAGCAGCTGCTCGTGTCCAAGCCGCTGAAAGAATTTGAAGAGCTGCTGACGGATGTGGATTTTTTCAGGATACACAACTCCCACCTGATAAATTTACAGCAAATGGAGTCTTATATTCAGGGAGAAGGAGGTTTTGCGCTGATGAGCGACGGCACGCAGGTGGAAGTATCCCGGCGGCGCAAAGCGGATTTTCTTAAAAAGGCGATGCAATTCTGATGCGGTAATATATCATCCAGATACCCTCCCAATCTTGCCACTTATCGCCAATAGCATACCGGATATTAAATAGCGGTTGCAGCCCCTTTCAATACATATTAGATTTGTATCACAATAAGAAAATATATTGTTTGTTAAAAAGAATTTTCTCTGCATTACTAGCGTTTGATTAGCCCCAAAGAAAAAAGGCACCTTTCATGGTGTCTTTTTTGTTTTCATGCATCGCAAATGCCGTCAGGTATGTTGACTTTTTTAGTTGAAAAGCGCCACTGCTTCATCCACCTTATGCGCAAGTCCATAAAAGGAAAGCAGCTTCCGGATCACGCCTTCCACGATGGCGTCAGGGCAGGAGGCGCCGCTGGTGAGCAGGATGGTCACCGGCTCTTTTGCGGGAAGGAATTGCAGGCTGTGCAGCTCCTGGTGGTGATGGAAGTCCCAGTGCAGCAGCTCGCTGGCCGACAATAATTTTTCTTCCGACGAAATGAAATAGGTGGGCAGTTTTTCTTCGCAAAGCTCTACGAGGTGCGAGGTGTTGGAGCTGTTATAGCCGCCCACCACGATGGCAAGGTCCGCCGGTACCTCCAGCATGCCGGTTACCGCAGTCTGGTTGTCGTTCGTGGCGTAGCAAAGCGTATCGCGGGTGTCTGCAAAACGTTCAGGCACCTGTTCATCCGCCAGCTGGTAGCGCTGTTGTATCGCCTGCCGGATATAATCGGCGATGGCCTGGGTTTCGGAGGCCAGCATGGTGGTCTGGTTCACCACGCCCACCCGTTGCAGGTGCTGGTGTACATCAAAACCTTCAGAATACTGGCCTTTGAACTCTTCATAAAATTGTTCCGCGGGCGCCGTGCCGAGAATGTAGGCGGCCAGGCGGTGCGTTTGATCCATGTCTTTCACCACCACGGTAGGCGTATGATGGCGGCTGTGCGAAAAAGTGGCGCGGGTTTCTTCGTGTTTGGGCTTGCCGTGCACGATCACGGTATAATCTTTCCCGGCGATCTGCTCCGCCTTGTTCCATACCCTTTCCACGAAGGGGCAGGTGGTATTG
The DNA here is from genome assembly GCF_007992715.1 of Chitinophaga cymbidii. Taxonomy (GTDB): domain Bacteria; phylum Bacteroidota; class Bacteroidia; order Chitinophagales; family Chitinophagaceae; genus Chitinophaga; species Chitinophaga cymbidii. The sequence goes on along the minus strand of NZ_BKAU01000001.1, from coordinate 311,556 downwards.
TACTGCAGCGGGGTGATGCCGATGGCTTCCAGCTTTGCTTCGATCTCCAGGGTGGTGCCGAAGGCGGGGATGATCACAATGTCGTCTGCTGTCAGCGTTTCCCAGGGGATCTGCTGGCGGCCGGAAGTGTCCATCAGGAATTGTACGCCGCGGGAAAGCAGGTCGTTGTTCACCTGGGGGTTGTGGATCATCTCGCTGAGCAGGAAGATGCGTTTCCCTTCATTTTCCTCCACCGTTCTGAAAGCGATCTCTATCGCGTTCTCCACGCCGTAGCAAAAACCGAAGTGCCGGGCGAGCTGTATGCGGATGGGACCGAAGTCCAGCAAAGTAGGCGTGAAGTCTTTCTTCATGCGGTCCTGCTGCTTCCGTTGCTGTTTGATGGCGGAGATCAGCGGGCTGCGGTATATGACGGGAACGTTGAATGTTTTCATTGTTACGCAAAGATAGCAAGAATCTATTTTTCATCACTGTACTTGCGCAGCCATTGCTTTTCGTCGGCCGAAAGGCTGTCGTACCCCTTTTCATTGATCTTGTCCAGCAGCTCGTCCAGCCGCGAAGCATGCGCTGTTTCGTGCTTGCGCACCACGCGGAGCGGGGATTTTTTCGGTTTGAATTTTTTGGGAGGGCGCTGGCTTTTGTCGAACATCCCGGATATTTTGCGGAAGAGGGAGATCAGCGGGCCGCAGAGGTCCGTACCGTTCTGCAGGATGCGGACGTAGGCGTAGCCGAAGGCCGCGCCGCCGAGGTGGGCGAGGATGCCGCCAACGTTTCCCTGCGGAATGGCGATGATATCGATCACGATCACGCCGATGGCCACCCATTTCAGTTTGATGGAGCCCAGGAACAGCAACCCGATCTCCACGTTCGGCATCAGGGTGGCGCTGGCTACCAGGAAGCACATCACGGCGGCGGAAGCGCCGATCATGGAGCCGCCCAGGTAGGGGTTGGTGGGAAAGATGAAATAAGCGGCGATGTAAACGAGGGCGCCGGTGATGCCGCTCAGGATGTACAGGGGCAGCACGCGCTGGTTGCCGAGGGTGGACCGGAACATGTTGCCGAACCAGTACAGGTTGAGCATATTGAAGAAAATATGGAAGATGCCCGTATGCACGAACATATACGTCAGCAGCCCCCAGGGCTTGGTCAGCAGCAGGTCCGGCTGCACGTGCAGTTCCAGCTGGAATAGCAGGAACGGGTGGATGGCCGGCGGCACGCCGTTGTTGAAAACGGCCGGTAAATAGATGATCCCCAGTACCACGAAGATGACGATATTAACAAACATCAGGTGATTGACACTGTTCTCCTGTTTAAGCCAGTAGCGTATGTCCGATTGAAAAGAAGTTCCGTTCATAATGCCAAATTAAGTAAAATTGCTTTACCACGAAGAGGCGGCGGCATGCTAATAATGATAAAAATTATATGTATAGCACTCATTTACATGTCATATTTCGCTCAAATAAAGTTGCCTGTAAGGGAATATCTCCGTATCTTTGCCTCCCTTAAAATACTTTACTTAAAAGGAGGAAACAAAATTTGACAGAAAACAACATTACTAACGAACAAAACGCTGAACAACAGGCCCCGGTAGCAGAAGCTACGGCAGCAACAGCGACAACAAATGCACCTGTTGCCACTGCTCACGATGATTTCGACTGGAGCGTGGACAAACGGAACGTATCTTCTTATTCAAAAGAAGAGAAAGAAAAGTACGACCAGACTTACGACAGCACTTTCAAGACGATCGAAGAGAATGGTCTGCTGACCGGTATCGTGGTTGGTTTGACAAAAACCGACGTGGTACTGAACATCGGCTTTAAATCCGATGGCCTGATCTCCCTGAACGAGTTCCGCGACATGCAGAACCTGAAAGTGGGAGACGAGGTGGAAGTATTGGTGGTGGAAAAGGAAGACCGCGACGGCAACCTGCACCTGAGCCGCAAACAGGCACGCGCACAACGTGCATGGGAGCGTATCGTTGAGGTGTACAAAACCGGCGAAGTGGTTACCGGTACCGTTACCAGCAAAACCAAAGGCGGCCTGATCGTGGACGTTCATGGCATGGAAACCTTCCTGCCGGGTTCACAGATCGACGTTAAACCTGTTACCGACTACGATCAGTTTGTTGGTAAAACCATGGAGTTCAAGGTGGTGAAAGTAAATGAAGCCATCCGCAACGCCGTAGTATCCCACAAAGCGCTGATCGAAAGCGATATCGAACAACAACGTGTGGATATCATCTCCAAACTGGAAAAAGGCCAGGTATTGGAAGGTACCATCAAGAACATCACCGACTTCGGTGCGTTCATCGACCTGGGCGGTCTCGATGGCCTGCTGTATATCACCGATATCAGCTGGGGCCGTATCTCCCATCCGAGCGAAGTACTCCAGATGGATCAGAAGATCAATGTGGTGGTGCTGGACTTCGACGACGAGAAGAAACGTATCAGCCTCGGTTACAAGCAGCTGACCCCGCATCCGTGGGATACCCTGCCTGCAACCATCACCGAAGGTGCAAAAGTAAAAGGCAAAGTAGTAAATATCGAAGATTACGGCGCGTTCCTGGAAATCCTCCCCGGTGTGGAAGGCCTGGTGCACGTATCCGAGATCTCATGGGCTTCCACGCCGATCAACGCCAAAGAGTTCTTCAAACTGGGCGAAGAGTACGAAGCAGTGGTAGTAACCCTGAGCAAAGACGAGCGTAAGATGAGCCTGTCCATCAAACAGCTCACTGAAGATCCCTGGTCTACGATCGAAACCAAATTCCCGCTGGACAGCCGTCACAAAGGCATCGTGAAGAACATCACTCCTTATGGCGTATTCGTTGAGCTGGAAACAGGTATCGGCGGTATGATCCACATCTCCGACCTGAGCTGGATCAAACGCTTCAATCATCCGAGCGAATACACGAAAGTGGGCAACGAGATCGAAGTAGTGATCCTGGGCATCGACAAAGACAACCGCAAACTGAGCCTCGGCCACAAACAGATCGAAGAAGATCCCTGGAATACTTTCGAAACGATCTTCCCCATCGGTTCCATCCATGAAGGCACCGTTGTGAAGAAAGATGAGAAAGGCGCTACCGTGCAGCTGCAATACGGCCTGGAAGCATACGCTCCCGCCCGTCACCTGCGCACCGAAGATGAAAAACCGATCGCTGTTGAAGATGTGAAAGAATTCCAGATCATCGAATTCGACCGCAACGAAAAACGCATCCTGGTTTCTCATACCAAGGTTTGGGAACAAGTGAAAGCAGACGAGAAGGATGCCATCATCAAGGAAAAACGCGCGGACGCTGAAAAGACCCGCAAAACGGTGAAAAACATCCAGTCTAAAGTCGAAAAAGCAACCCTGGGCGACCTGGGCGCGCTGGCCGAACTGAGAGAAAAACTGAAACAATCCGAAGGCGGTGAAGAAAAGAAAGGTGAATAAGCAAGCCTGATTGTTTTGAAAATAAAAGATCCCTCCGGTGAAAACCGGGGGGATTTTTTTTGAGCCTATCTATGGCTGCCCATATCGATATGATAAAGGCATTTCGTCCCGTAACCCTTTACCGGCAATCGTTACAGACATCCTGATCCCATAATAGATTTTATTTATTAGGTAAATTTTAACACTTCCCATACCTTCGCACCCTATTTAGTCTATATAATTAATAGGGTAATACATGCGACACATCATCAATCTTACCCTGCTTTTGCTTATGACCCACCTAACTATCTATGCACAAAGCAGGAAAATCCAGGGCAAAGTCATTGCCGGCAACGGACAGCCACTACCAGGCGTTTCCGTCTTTATCAAAGGAACAGGCACCGGTACCGCCACCAACGCGGACGGCAGCTATCTGCTCAACGTTCCGGACACCGCTACACAACTTACCTTTTCGCTCATCGGGATGGAAACACAAACCTTACCCATCAGCGGCGAATCCATCAACGTTACGCTGCTGCCGTCAGACAAGCAACTGCAGGAAGTGGTGGTAACTGCGCTCGGTATCTCCCGCAGCAAGAAAGCGCTGGGATACGCCGTGCAGGAGGTGAAGAGCGCGGAATTGCAAACCCGCCCCACTAACGCGCTGGGAGCACTTTCCGGGAAAGTAGCGGGCTTGCAGGTGATCACTTCCGGCGGCAATATGGGCGGCTCCAGCAGGGTTCTGCTGCGCGGTATCAACTCCATTTCCGGCAACAACCAACCGCTGTTCGTCATAGACGGCATACCGGTAGACAATGCGGACCTGAACACCAAAAGCACGGTGAACGGCTCCGCCGGTAAGGACGTGGGCAACATGATCCAGGACCTCAACCCGGACGACATCGAGAACGTCAGCGTGCTGAAAGGCCCCTCCGCCGCGGCGCTCTACGGCACCCGCGCCGCCAACGGCGTGATCCTGATTACCACCCGCAAAGGCAGAGCCGGCAAAGGTCTTGACGTAACCATCAACTCCGGCCTGGAGTTGGAACGCATGGCGCGCCTGCCCGAACGCCAGCAATTATACGGCGGCGGTAAAGGCAATACTTTCCAGCAGGCAACCATCAACGGCCAGCAATACAACATCGTGGATTATGGAATGGACGAGAGCTGGGGCCCCCGGCTGGACGGCACGCCCGTGCTGCACTGGTACAACCTCGATCCGGAATATGCGGATACCTATCTGAAGCCGGAACCCTGGCTGTACCCGAAGCACGACGTTACCTCTTTTTTCCGCACGGGCATCGCGGGCACCAACAACATTTCCGTAAGCGGCGGCAGCGAGAACCAGACCTTCCGGCTGTCCTACACCAACAAATCCGTTCGCGGCACCGTACCCAACTCAAGCCTGCAAAGGAATACGGTGAACTTCTCCGGTTCCTCCCGCTTCGACCGTTTACTGGCCACCGCCAATTTCAATTACGTAAAGAACAACAGCACCGGCCGGCCATGGACGGGCGCTTCCAACCGCAACATCATGCTGGAGGCGTTCCAGTGGGGACAGGTGCAGGTGGACTACGACAAGCTGCGCGAGTATAAACGTCCGGACGGTACGCCCCGCTCCTGGAACCGCACGAGCTACGAGAACACCGCCGCCGGCAAAGCCACCAAATACATTGATAATCCTTACTGGTCCGCCTACGAAAGCTATCTCGAAGAGAACCGCGACCGCTTTTACGGTAACATCGGGCTGTCGTACGACGTGAACAACTGGCTGCAGTTAAGCTCCAAAGTGAATGCGGATATTTACAATTTCCAGTACCAGGACAGGATCGCGGTATTCTCCCGCAGCCAGAGTAACTATACCGAATACACGAATGCGTTCAGCGAATTCAACTACGAATTTCTCGCCACGGTGAACAAGCGCTGGACGGACCTTTCACTCACCGCATATGCGGGCGGCAACATCATGAACCAGAAGCGCCGCATTTCCAACGCCACCACGCAGGGAGGGCTCATCATCCCGAACTACTACAACCTGAAGAACGCGAACAGCGTGCTGAACGAATCCAACTGGTACCATAAAAGCATCTACTCGTTGTTCGGCAGTGTATCCCTCGGGTACAAGAACTTCTGGTTCGTAGACGGAACGCTGCGGAACGACTGGAGCAGCACGCTGCCGCTGGACAAAAACGCATTCGCCTATCCCTCCGTTTCCTCCAGCCTGATCCTGAGTGAACTGGGCGCGCTGAAGGAATCCGGCTGGCTGAGCTTCCTGAAGCTCCGCCTCGGCTGGGCGCAGGTGGGTAACGATACTGATCCTTACCAACTGCAACAGGCATACGAAGCCACCCAGTCATTTAACGGCAATCCTGGCTACAAGCTGCCCGCCGTGCTGGCGAACAAAGACCTGAAGCCCGAGATCACCAGCTCGTTTGAAACAGGCGTAACCGTGCGGGCATTCGATAATCGTGTGGGCCTTGACGTGACATATTATAATAACGACAGCCGCAACCAGATCATCAACATTCCTGTTTCCACCGCTTTCGGTTATGAATCCAAATTCATCAATGCCGGCAAGATCAACAACCAGGGCGTAGAAGTGACGCTGAACGTGGTGCCGGTGAGAACGGAAGACTTCAACTGGGATGTAAATATCAATTGGTCGAAGAACAAAAACAAGGTAGTAAGGCTCACAGACGGCGTTACCAGCTTCCCGCTGACGGACCCTACCGGTTCGCTGATCAACCTCGTGGCGAGGGAAGGAGAACCTTACGGCCAGCTGCTCGGATATGATTTTGTGTATACGGAAGACGGACAGAAAGTGATCGGAGAGAACGGCGGATACCTGCGCACAGAGCAGCTTCGCCCGATAGGCAGCGTGCTGCCCGACTGGCAGTTCGGCATCCAGCAGTCATTCAGCTACAAACGCTTCGACGCCGGCTTCCTGGTAGACGGCCGCGTTGGCGGTAAATTCTTCTCACAAACGTATAAAGTAGGCATGCAAACGGGCATACTGAAACCCACCGCGGAGAACGGCATCCGCGAGAACGGTTTGGTCCTCGACGGTGTGCAGGGAGATGTGGTCTTCAACGCGGACGGCTCTTACACGGTGAGCAACATCAAACCGAACAGCACCCGCATCTCCGCGTACGACTGGGCTTACGGTTTCTCCAACGGTCCCACTACGCAAAGCATCTTCGACGGCACCTTCGTGAAACTGCGCGAAGTGACCGCGGGATACACCCTGCCTTTTGCGAAAACATCCACGGTGAAGCAGCTGCGCGTGTCGGCGTACGGCCGCAACCTCTGGAATATTTATGCGGACAGCAAATACATTGATCCCGAGCTGACCAACAGCGGTGGGAACATCCAGGGCGTGGAAGGCGGCAACCTGCCCGTGCCCGCCACATTTGGTGTGAACGTGCAGGTGAAATTCTGATAAAAACAACAGTCATGAAAAAGAAGAGTATTTTAATATATACGTTAACGTTAGTACTTGCAGCGGCTCTTATATCCTGCAGCGACAAACGTTTTGAAGAGATTAACACAGACCCGAACCGTCCGTCTGACGTTTCTACCACTACGATCATCTCTTCCGCGCAGAAGCAGCTGGTAGACAATCTCCGCGGTTCCGCCGGGAATTTCCGGGGCTCCATGCTGTTTGCGCAGTTCTTTTCCCAGAACCAGTACACGAATGAATCCCGGTACGATCTGCCGCGCTCCAATTCCGATACTTACTGGGACAATGCTTACAAGGCGCTGAACAACCTGGAGCAGATCATCCGCCTGAACACCGATCCGCTGACGCAGGCGAAGGTGACGGCAGGCGTTGGCCCGAATGCGAACCAGATCGCCATCGCGCGCATTTTGAAATCATATGCATTCCTTTCGCTGACGGATGCGTTCGGCAATATTCCGTACAGCTCCTATGGCAGCGATGATCCGGACTTCCAGGCGCTAAAGCTCAACCCGGAAATAGTGAAACCGAAATATGCATCGCAGGAGAAGATCTATGCGGATTTATTGAAAGAGCTGAAGGAAGCGGCTGCGCAGTTGGACCTCAGCGCGAATACCTTCGGTAATTACGATGGTATCTACAAAGGAAACCCTGCGCAGTGGAAGCTTTTCGCCAATTCACTGCGCCTGCGGATAGCCACGCGCATTCGCGCCAAGGTGCCGCAGCTGGCGGAAACCCACATCCAGGAAGCGATTGCGGGCGGACTGATATTGCAGAACACAGATAATGCCGTGCTGAAGTACGAGGCCAAGGCCCCGAACGAAGCGCCGCTGTACCGGATCACGGTGTCCGAGAACAGGAAAGACTTTTCCGTTTCACACATCCTGATCAATGTACTGAAAGGCGAGGCCGGCCCGGTAACGGCGCCCGACCCGCGTTTGCCGATATACGCCCGCCCGAACAAGAACGGCGAGTACATCGGCCAGCCGTACGGTTTGCTGCCGGACGTGGCGTCCATTCTCAAAGCGGAGGATATCAGCCAGCCGGGAACGCTGGTGAACGCGGCGGACTATGGCGAAGTGCTGCTGGAAGCCGCGGAGGTGCATTTCCTGTTGTCCGAATACCAGAACTGGAACCAGGAGGAATATATTAAAGGCGTTCGCGCATCGCTGGGAAAATGGGGCGTGGCGCAGGCTGCCGCGGACACGTATGTGGCGGCGCTGCCCGCGGCCATGCAGGAAACGGTGCTGTCGCAGAAATACCTGGCGCTGTACATGCAGGGCAGTGAAGCCTGGGCGGAAGTGCGGAGGACCGGCTTCCCGAAATTCCTGGTGAAGCCCGGCGACGTGGTGTGGCGGCAGGCACTGCAGGACGGCAGCGTCCGCGAGCATAAGTTCGTGCTGCTGGCCGGTACGGGCTTGCCTAAACGGGTATACTACCCGCAGAAGGAGCAGGCTGTGAACCTGGAGCATTTCCAGGAAGCGGTGGCCGCGCAGGGGAATGATAATATCGATACAAAAGTTTGGTGGAATAAGTAGTGATTGTGCGGATTTGGATAGCGGTGTGGGCTTGCCTCATGCCGCTATTTTTTTTGTGGTCGGCAGTTGGGGTCGCTGACCGGGCCGCCGTTGTGTCACTCACTTCGGCGGTGGGAGGGAATCGGCCGGATCAGATACTGGCAACCGGCTGACCTTTAAGTCCCTGCGAAACCAAATGACCTACAAATGCAGCAAAAGGTTTTATATCCTGCCCCACACTTGCACTTTCGAGTGCGGCCATATATTCAGCTCTGCTCTCCACCGGAATTACAGTCCAGGGATATCCACCCGAAGCGAGCATGGCATTCATAAGAAAGCGCCCCATCCTTCCATTGCCATCCATATACGGATGGATAAACACAAATATGAAGTGACCAAGTACCGCCCTGACCGCCGGTTCTGATTCTTCGCGCAGCAATTCAAACAATGCAGGCATTGCGTCCTTCACTGCATCCCTGCTTAGCGGAACATGCTTTGAGCCGGAAAGATAGACCGGATGATTTCTATAGCCAGCTAAATCGGATGGCTTTAAAAGTCCGGCGGTTACGCTGGGCGCAAATAGTTCCCGGTACCAGTCACCATGATCGCTGTCTGCTACCGCTCCTGCATTTTCATTAGTTAAAATTCTCCGGATACTTGATTCCACCTTTTGAAATGCTTGCCAATAGCCTCTGGCAGCCATCGCATCTCTTTGCTTTTTATCCTCTTCATTATCTTTGTAATTCCACATTCCTATACGCACCCGCTCAATTAGTTCGGGTGTTACTTTATACTTCTCAATGGATAATGAATGATAGGCGTCTGTACCATATATTGCATCAACCTTCCGCAGGTAATCATCTTTGTCTTCCGGTATGCCGGGAGCTTCGGGAAATACTTCCAGAATCGCTGAACGCATGGCATTCCACATCAACTTCACCCTGTTTACATAGGGAGATTTTTCCCGCGGACTCAGCTTTATCTGTAATTTATCCTCAAATGGATCTATCTCCCGTATATCATAGCCCGCGGATCTCATCGTTTTAAAGATATCTTCAGCGATTCTTTCCTGTCCATTATTTCTAAATGCTCCTGCTAATCTTCCCGCGATAGTAGTATGGCCTCCGTCCAGTAATATGCTTAATATTTCAGACGAATCCGGTATTATTGACAATGCAGTTCTGATGTCTGTGGTATTCTGCGTAAAAGTTGACGGGGAGCAGTGAATTAATGACGCTGGTAAAGTGAGCATCCTTATTCCGTTCATCACAGTTGTTTCACTCACTTCCGGCAGTTCAGATTTGATATTAAATATTGAGGTGTGATGCGGCAGTTCCGTTTTGTGATTACTTGCTCCCGGGGATCTTACAATCAGTTGAGTGGGCACTGACCAGTTTCCGGCATATAACAAAACTGATTGTTCAGGCGATATACACCAATTATCCTTATACCGTTCAGTAAGGAAAGTTGAACAAAATTCCCAAAAGCTGTTGTACCAGGAGGTAGTATCTCCCGGCTTTTCATCAGGACTGGCAATAATATACCATCCTCGTAAAACTTCTTTCAAAAAGCCGTTTGCGACTAATCGATCCTTATGGGTACGAGATAATTCATCCGATTTAACAGCGACCTTTCCTTCTTCCTGAAGCTTTCGAAGTTCATTTAAGGAATCCGCCAACCGTTCTGCTGGAGTAGCCATACTATAGCGTTAAAATCAGGGTTAGTTGATGTGCTTTAATTAGAGTTAAATGCTGTGTTAAAGTTAGGATTAATTGCGATGTGAAGTGGGCATATTTGAAATATACGATAATTTATTTCTTAATTTATTGATTATCAATAAAAAAAATTACAATTTTGCAAACTGCGCGTCGTTAAATTCCAGTAAAGAATCCAGCTGCATATCCGCCAGCCCGAAACGTTTATCGTTGCGTTTGTGGGCCTCGGGCACTACCACCACTTTCATGCGGGCGGCCTTGGCGGCGGTCATGCCGGTTACGGAGTCTTCAAATGCGAGGCAGCTCAGCGGATTGCTGTTCAGCTCCCGGGCGCAGGAGAGGTATACGGCCGGATGGGGCTTGCCGTAAGGCTCGAACTCCGCGGAAATTACAGCGTGAAAAGACTGGCGGATACCCAGATGGTCCAGCACGGACTGAATGAGCTGCATGGGAGAGGAGGAGGCGAGGCCCATTTTGAAGTTCCGCTGCTGAAAGAAATCCAGGATATAATGTAAGCCCTCCATCGCCTGGCCTTCGCGGAGGATCTTGCCGGTAACGCTTTCTATGATCTCGGTGGTGACCTGTTCCGGGGATTTGCTGTTCCATTTAAAGTAGTCGTGCCAGTAGCTGACTACCTCTTTGGTGCGGAGGCCGGTGGTAAGGGAGGTCAGTTCGGGGCTCAGTTCCACGCCCACGGACAAGAAAACCTCCTGCATGGCCACGCCCCAAAGGGGCTCGGAGTCAATCAGCAGGCCGTCCATATCAAAAATCACCGTATTGATCATTTTATTCGTTTTTGCGCCGCAAAGGTACGCAGAAATGAGGAAAACGGCAGCATGCAAGCAACCGCAAGCACATCAGCAATCCCACCGCTGAAGAGTGCGACGCAACGGCAGCCCCATAAAAAATCCAACCGCCGGCCCCCAATCCCCCCTTTTTTGAATATTTTCTAATATATACCGCTGTTTTTTAGTGAAAAAAGTTTTGTGTTTACACGCCGGGTATCTACCTTTGTATTACTCTACAAAATCTATAGGGATATGGGTTATAAAGTACAGATGAATATGAACAGGTGCATGCGCTGTTGGGAACGCTCAACAGACTAAGGGGGAATTCTATATATGAACTGTTTTCACAATCATACAACGAAGGCCTCCGGATGCAAACGGAGGTCTTGTTTTTTAAGGCATCTGCCGGAAGTTATGAATACCAATTAATCACGAGCAACTTATTTATCATGCAAAGCTTCAGAACCGAACTGGAAAATCCGATCGTAGAAAGGGACATCATTGAGCTGGAACAAAAGATCAGGCTGTTTCGCGAAGGTAAAATGCCGGAAGAGAAATTCCGCAGCCTCCGGCTCGCCCGCGGCGTATACGGACAGCGCCAACAAGGCGTTCAGATGGTGCGCATCAAGCTGCCCTACGGCAAAATGACCCTGCAACAATGGAAACGTATTGCTGATATTTCAGACGAATATTCCACCGGTAACCTGCACCTGACCACCCGCCAGGATATCCAGATACACTTCGTGTCGCTGGACAGAACGCCTGAACTGTGGTCAAAACTCGCGGAAGATGATGTGACCATCCGCGAAGCCTGCGGCAACACCGTCCGCAACATCACCGGGTCCGACGCAGCCGGCATCGACCCGAACGAACCGTTCGACGTAACGCCTTATGCGGACGCTGCGTTCCGTTACTTCCTGCGCAATCCTATCTGCCAGGACATGGGCCGCAAGTTCAAGATATCCTTCTCCTCCAGCGAAAAAGATACGGCCTTCGCCTTCATGCACGACATTGGCGTGATCCCCAAGCTGCGGATCATCGACGGCAAGGAAGTGCGCGGCTTCAAAGTAATGGTGGGCGGCGGCCTCGGCGCGCAGCCTTACCTCGCCAAAACGGGCTTCGAATTCCTGGAAGAAGACCAGCTGATCCCCTACATCGAAAGCGTACTGCGCGTGTTCGACCGCTATGGCGAACGGTCCAGCCGCCACAAGGCCAGGATGAAATTCCTCATCCAGAAGCTGGGCATGGAAGAATTTGAGCGTCTCGTGAAAGAAGAATACAAGGCCATCAAATCCAAAACAGTGCCGGTGGACTACGCGGCCTGGCCGGAGCTTGCAGCCCCCGCCGCCAACGTGGCCCTGCCGGCTTACGAAATAAAGAACCCGCAGCAGTACGAGGCCTGGAAGAAAACAAACACTTTCGAACAGAAACAGAAAGGCTTCTACGGCGTTTATGTACGTGTGCCGCTCGGCAACATCAGCTCCGTAACTTCCCGCACCCTGATCGAAAAACTGCAATCCGTGGTGGCGGACGACGTTCGCGTTACCGTGAACCAGGGCCTGCTGCTGAAATTCGTTCGGCCGGAATACCTGCCCTACGTATACAGCCTCCTCGAAGATGCAAAGCTGGACGCACCGGGATTTGACAGCATTGCGGACATCACCGCTTGTCCGGGTACAGACACCTGCAACCTGGCCATTTCCAGCAGCACCGGCATCGCCGCGGCACTGGAAAACGTGATCCACGACGAGTTCCCCGACCTGATCTATAACAACGACATCAAGATCAAGATCAGCGGATGCATGAACTCCTGCGGTCAGCATGGCATCGCCAACATCGGCTTCCACGGCTCTTCCCTGAAAAGCGGCGGCAAGGTGCTGCCGGCCTTGCAGGTACTGCTGGGCGGCGGCGTGCTGAGCGACGGCGAGGGCCGTGTGGCGGACAAAGTGCTGAAAGTGCCTAGCCGCCGTGGTCCGGACGTACTGCGCACCCTGCTGCACAACTATGAAAGCAACCGCCAGCCGAACGAACTATTCAACGATTATTACGACCGCAACGGTGAAAAATATTTTTACGAACTGCTGAAACCCCTGGCTGACCTGGGCGCTGTGAAAGACGGGGACTTCGTGGACTGGGGCCAGGCGGAAACTTTCAGTACGGCCATCGGCGTGGGTGAGTGCGCCAGCGTGATCATCGACCTGATCGCCACCCTGCTGTTTGAAGCGGAAGAGAAGCTGGACTGGGCAACGCAGGCCTTTGCGAACAACGCATGGGCGGACGGTATCTACCATACTTATTCCTGCATGATCCAGACCGCCAAATGTATTCTGCTGGACGAGAACATCAGCTGCAATACACAACATGGCGTGATGAACGATTTCGACAAACATTTTGTGGAAACCGGCAAGTTTGAAATGGACAGCTTCCGCAACATGGTGCTGCAGATCAACCAGCACGAACCGACTGAAAGCTTTGCCAAGCAATATTTCCAGCAGGCGAAAGCATTTTATGACAAGGCACAGCAATACCGCCTCGAAAAACAGGCGGCTGGTGTAACTGCCTGATATTACCAACCAACTCAAAACTGAACGATCATGCAACCCATCCAACCAAAAGTGACGCTGGTAGGCGCCGGCCCGGGAGACCCGGAGCTGATTACTGTTAAAGGTCTGAAGGCGATCCAGAACGCCCGGGTGATCCTGTACGACGCATTATCCAATAACGAATTGCTGGACCACGCGCCGCAGAACTGCCTTCGCCGTTTCGTGGGCAAGCGCGCCGGCATGCATGTGTATACGCAGGCAGAGATCAACCGCATGATCGTGAAGTACGCGCTGACATATGGCAGCGTGGTGCGGCTGAAAGGCGGTGACTCCTTCGTGTTCGGGCGCGGGCAGGAGGAAGTGGCGGCCGCCGCGCAATATGGTATTGAAACCGAAGTGATCCCGGGCATCAGCAGCGCTATCTCTGTGCCGGGCGTGAATAATATCCCCGTAACGGCGCGCAACGTGAGCGAAGGTTTTTGGGTGATCACGGGCACCACGCAGGACGGCAAGCTGTCCCGCGACCTGGAATTTGCCATACAGGCGAATACCACCGTGGTGATCCTCATGGGCATGAGCAAGCTGGACGAGATCGCCGCTGTCTACGCCCGCCTCGGGTACGGACAGGTGCCGGCGGCCATCATCCAGAACGGTACGCTGCCCACACAGAAGATCGGCGTGGGCGTGGCCGGAGACCTTGGCAACATCGCCAGGGAACACGGGCTGCGGAACCCGGCCATCATTGTGGTGGGGGAAGTGGTGCGGTTCCATGAGGCGTTCCAGGACCTGCAGAGCAGGATCGCGGAGAATTACAAGCTCGCAGTATAAAGCAAGGCACGGAGAGAAAAATTTTTCAAAGAAAAGAGGAGGTTGATTTTTTGCGGGATGATTTCTTTGAAGCGTTTTTCTCTTCGTATTTTTGGAAAGTGAACGATTGCCGGATTTTGGAAAGAGCGTTCAAATTGTCCGGATGATTGTTCAGGCGTAAATCAACTTTATGGAGCAGAATCATTTATTCCCGGTGTTTTTCAAGCTGGAGCAGCTGCAGGTGCTGGTAGTGGGCGGCGGAAACGTGGGGCACGAGAAGGTGAATGCGATCCTCCAGAATTGTCCCGCCGCACGGGTGACCGTGGTGGCTACCTGGTTTGCGCCGGAGCTGGAAGCGCTGGCCGCGGGGTTTCCGAACGTAACGCTGGTGCAGAAAGAGTTTTCCTGCGGGGATATTTTCGGGAAAGACCTGGTGATCGCCGCCACGGCGGACAAGCAGCTGAATTCCTGCATCTGGGAGAAAGCGAAGGCCGGGAAAGTGCTGATCAACGTAGCGGATACGCCGGCCTTGTGCGATTTTTACCTGGGATCGGTGGTGCAGAAGGGCAGCCTGAAGATCGCGATCTCCACCAACGGCAAGTCGCCGACCGTGGCAAAGCGGCTGCGGGAGGTTCTGCAGGATGCGATACCGGACACGCTGGAAGCGGTGCTGCACAACCTGAGCGCAATACGGGACCGGCTGAAGGGTGATTTTGCGGATAAGGTGAAAAAGCTGAATGAGTTGACGAGCGTGCTGGTAGGGAAGGGGGATTGAATTTTATTTCTGACGATATGACGATAATGAAAAAGGAGCCTGGAAGCTCCTTTTTGTATTTATGGTGACAGTTAATTTTCGATGAGAAGGCATTCCGTTTTCAGCCTTCGATCTCTCCGGCAAAAAGCGCTTTCAGCTCTCCGGCGTCCGCGGGCTTCATTTTCCCGCTCAGGATCAGGCGGAGCTGCCTTCTGCGGAGGGCGCCGTCGAACAGTTTCTTTTCTTCTTCTGATTCGGCGATGATGGCGGGAACGGAGCGGGCCTTGCCGTTGGGGTCCAGCGCCACGAAGGTCATGAACGCCTCGTTAGACTTGTAACGGTACTGCAGCACGGGATCTTCGCCCCAAACGCGCATGTGTACCTCAATGGAGGTGTTGAACGCCCGGGTGACCTTGGCTTCTATATGAACTACATTTCCCAGCTTGATGGGCGTTTCGAACGAAATATTGTCCACCGACGCGGTCACAACCGGCGCGGCGCAGTGCTTCATGCAGGCGAGCGCGGCGGCAATGTCCATCCAGTACATCAGCCGGCCTCCCATCAGGTTGCCAAAAGTATTGGTGTCGTTCGGGAGTACCAGCTCCGTCATATTAATGAGGGATTCATGGGCCGTTTTGGGCGATAAGGTCATATCTGTTTGTTTCAGCTTTATTTCAGCAGGCAAAATTACGGGAATGCAGCGGAAATTCCCGGAACACGGCGGGAGGGATATTAAAAGTCGCTGTGGTAAAGGGTTTGTGGCCGCTGCAGAATATTCCCCGGAAAAATAGACTTGGGTGCGAGGCAAATTTGTGTAACTTTGCATGACCTTACGGAAGTAAATTACTTGACAGGATACACCAAATTTAGTCCGGCAGCACTTCCTCTTTAGGTCAAGTAAATTTCTGGGAACTTAGTTTTTATGGCAAAATATATCTTCGTTACGGGAGGTGTTACTTCCTCATTGGGTAAAGGAATTATAGCAGCGTCCCTCGCTAAACTATTGCAGGCACGTGGCTTGAGAGTGACAATTCAGAAGTTTGATCCCTACATCAATGTGGATCCGGGAACACTAAACCCCTATGAACACGGGGAATGTTATGTAACCGAAGATGGCGCCGAAACGGACCTGGACCTGGGCCACTACGAGCGCTTTCTCAATACGCCGACCTCACAGGCCAACAACGTTACCACCGGCCGTATTTACCAGACCGTTATCAACAAGGAGCGCGAAGGCGCATACCTGGGCAAGACCGTGCAGGTGATCCCCCATATCACGGACGAGATCAAGCGCCGCATCCTCCTGCTCGGGAAAGACGGCAAGTATGATATTGTGATCACCGAACTGGGCGGCACCGTGGGGGACATTGAATCCCTCCCCTACATTGAAGCGGTTCGCCAGTTGCAATGGGAGCTGGGCGAAGAGGACTGCCTGGTAGTGCACCTCACCCTGATACCTTACCTGCGGGCGGCAAAAGAGCTGAAAACCAAGCCCACACAGCACTCTGTAAGATTGTTGAGCGAAAACGGCGTGCATCCGGACATCATCGTGTGCCGTACCGAAGAGCCCCTGTACCGCGAGCTGAAGAAAAAGATCGCCCTGTTCTGTAATGTACAGGTAGACGCCGTTATCGAAGCGAACGACGTAGGCACCATCTATGAAGTGCCGCTGGAAATGATGCGCGAGAAGCTGGACGTGATCTGCCTGAAAAAGCTCAACCTGCCCGTGGAAAAAGAACCCGAGCTGGCGAAATGGCGCGAGTTCCTGGACAAACTGAAATATCCCAAGACAAAAGTAACCATCGGCCTGATCGGGAAATACGTGGAGCTGCAGGACGCCTATAAATCCATCCTGGAATCCTTCATCCACGCCGGTGCGGTGAACGAGTGCAAGGTGATCGTACAAAATATTCACTCCGAACATATTACGCCGGAAAATGTAGGCGAAAAGCTGAAGAACCTCGATGGCCTGTTAGTGGCTCCGGGCTTCGGGCACCGCGGCATTGAAGGCAAGATCACGGCCATCCAGTATGCCCGTGAGAACAACCTGCCGTTCTTCGGCATCTGCCTCGGTATGCAAATGGCCGTGGTGGAATACGCCCGCAATGTGCTCGGCCTGCGGGAAGCCCACTCTACCGAAATGAACCCGGAAACGCCCTACCCGGTGATCAACCTCATGGAAGAACAGAAAAAGATCACCAAAATGGGCGGCACCATGCGCCTCGGCGCATATACCTGCGATCTGAAACCCGGCTCACAGGCTTCCGCCATCTACAACGGCGCCAGCGTCATCAGCGAACGCCACCGCCACCGCTATGAGTTCAATAACGACTTCCTGGACCAGATGGAACAGGGCGGCCTCGTGGCTTCCGGCAAAAACCCGGAAACCGGCCTGGTGGAAATGATCGAATTGCCCACCCATCCCTTCTTTGTCGGCGGCCAGTTCCACCCGGAACTGAAAAGCACCGTCGAAAGTCCCGCTCCTCTCTTCGTCAGCTTCATTGAAGCCGCCAAAACCTTTGCGGAAAGCAGGAATGGCAAGACCAAGCAGGCGGAAGAGAAGGTTGTGCATGATTAATAATCCTTATACATGATGTGCGGTTCCCGGCAGATGGATATTTAACATTATTCATCTGCCAGAAATCGTACATCATTCTACCTTATATATTACCTTTGCTCCTTAAATTTTAATTTTCGACATGGATAGAAACTCGGTCATTGGTTTTGTACTGTTAGGAGCTTTGCTGATCGGATATATTTTCTGGAATCAACATTCAACTACAGAAGCAAGACTGGAAAAGGCCCGTCAGGATTCCATCGCCAACCTGAATAAGCCGAAGGACCAGCAGGTCAGCACTGATACTGCATCCTCCCCTGTACTGGACTCCGCCCGCCTGAGCAGCGAATACGGCTCCTTCGCCGCCGCCGCAGCAGGTACCGAACAAACGCAGGTGCTTGAAAACGAAGTGTTCCGGATCGTATTTACCAATAAAGGCGGCGAACCGAAGACCATCGAGCTGAAGGACTTCAAAACATCGGAAGGCAAGCCCCTGTTCCTGCAAGCCGGCTCTTTCAACCGCACCGGCCTGAAGATACCTTTGCAGAACAACCAGACGCTGCATACCTCTGACGTATATTTCACCGCCGGCAACATCCAGCAGGGCGGCGATGGCAGCAAAACCATCAGCTACCGCCTGAATACGGACCAGCCCGGCCAATATCTGGAATATACATACGCCATCAAACCCGGCAGCTACCTGGTAGACTTCACGATCAACCTCGTGGGCCTGCAGAACACCCTGCCCAAAGGCAATATCAGCCTGCAATGGAACAGCCAGGCAGACCGCCAGGAGCACGACATGAAGCAGGAGCGCCTCAACAACCAGGTGCACTACCGCTTCGCGGATAAGGAACACGACTACTTCACCCTGCAGAACCGCTCCCAGGAAAAGCTGGAAAGGCCGGTGCAGTGGGTGAGCTTCAAGCAGCAGTTCTTCAATATCACCATGCTGGCCCGCAAGGAAAACTTCGCCAGCGCGGAGATCAATACCAAAGTACCGGAAAGCGGCAACATCGTGGGTCAGAACATGACTACCCTGGCGATCCCCTACAATGGCGCCGCCGCTTACAGCTTCCCGATGGAAGTGTACTACGGTCCCAACCACTACAAAACCCTGAAAGCAATGGACATCGAGCTGGAAAAGATCATCCCGCTCGGCACCGGCATCTTTGCTTTCGTGAAATATGTGAACAAGTGGATCATCATCCCCGTGTTCAACTTCCTCGGCGGACTGACCAGCAATTACGGGCTGATCATCCTGCTGCTCACCATCTTCATCCGCCTGATCATCGCGCCGTTCACTTACCAGAGCTATGTATCGGCCGCCAAGATGAAAGTGCTGAAACCGGAGCTGGACGAGCTGCGTAAGAAACACGGCGACGACCAGCAGGCATTCGGCATGGAGCAGATGAAGCTCTTCCGCAGCGCCGGCGTAAACCCGCTGGGAGGCTGTCTCCCCGCACTGTTGCAGCTGCCGATCCTCGTGGCGATGTACTCTTTCTTCCCCTCGTCCATCGAGCTGCGGCAGGAAAGCTTCCTGTGGGCGAAAGACCTGTCCACCTACGATTCCATTTACAACTTTGGCTTCACCATACCGCTGTACGGCGATCACATCAGCCTGTTCACCATCCTGATGACCATCACCAGCCTGATCCTCGCGTTCTATAACCGCGGCATGACCGATCAGAGCAACCCGGTGATGAAGTACATGCCGTACGTATTCCCCGTGATGCTGCTCGGTATCTTCAACAGCATGGCCGCGGCGCTGACCTATTACTACTTCCTGAGTAACGTGATCAGTATCGCGCTGCAATGGGTGATCCAGACTTTCATCATCGATCACGACAAGATCCATGCAAAGATCCAGGCGAACAAGCTGAAGCCTGCCAAGACCTCCAAATGGGGGGAACGGCTGGCCGAAATGCAGAAGCGGCAGCAGGAAATGCAAAAGCAACAATCGAAAAAGAAATAACCGTAAAGGCTCCGTAACCCGGGGCCTTTATTTTTCAGGAGATTTACAGGACATTTTCAGGACATGAGAAACATCATCTTAACAGGATTACTACTGGCGGGCATTTCCGTTCATGCGCAGGATTATCTGCCGTCTGAAGCCCGCATCATCAAAACAGTGAGCTACCTGGCCTCCGACAAACTGAAGGGCCGTGGTACAGGGGAGAAGGGAGGAACGAAAGCCAGCCGTTTCGTGCAGCAGCGCTTTGCCGCGCTGGGACTGGAGCCCGGCAATCACGGCAACTGGTACCAGGATTTTACATTCGACCGCGGAAAACATACCGGCCTGAAAAGCCGGAACGTGATCGCTTATCTCGATAACGGCGCTGCCTACACGATAGTTATCGGCGCACATTATGATCACCTTGGCCGCGGCGGACTGTTCGATGGGAAATATCCTGTTGGGCAGATACATAACGGCGCGGACGACAATGCCTCCGGCGTAGCCGGGTTGCTGGAACTGGCGCGGTACTACACGCAGAACGGCACGAAGGAAAATTTCAATTTCATGTTCATCGCCTTCGGCGGCGAAGAGCTTGGTTTGCAGGGATCGAAATATTATGTGAAGAACCCGGTGGATTCACTGTCGAATATTCATTTCATGCTGAACATGGACATGATCGGGCGGTACAACCCGGAGCGCGGCGTGGGCATCGGCGGATACGGCACCGCGGAAGAATGGCCGGCGATATTCAAAGGCGTGACGGGCGAAGTGAAGTTCTTCACCGATGCGGCCGGCAAAGGCGGCTCCGATCATCATAGTTTTTACACGGCCGGCATTCCCGTACTGTTCCTGCATACCGGCGGGCATGACGATTATCACAAGCCTACGGACGATACGCCGAAGCTGGAAGCCAAAGCGGAAGCGGGGATATTGAATATTGCTATTGAATTGATCCGGCGGGCGATGGAATATCAGAAGCTGAATTACGTGGAAGTGAAATAAAAGAAAGCAGACCGGCCGGTCTGCTTTCTTTATCAATTATTTTTAATCGGCTTCGGCATCAGCGCCTTCGGCTTTTCTTCATCTTTCTTTTTCTTCTTCACCGTATCCTTTTCTTTCGCCGGCGGTGGTGTGGTTTCCTGCACCGGCTCGCCGTAATCTCTCAGGTCGATCGTTTCATAATCGCTGGCCGCGCCGTTGCCCACATCTTCGGCTTCCGCGCCCGGCTGTACATTGGATTCGTAGTTAAAATACAGGTCGTTGCGCATGTTGGCGGGGACCGGGAACGTGGATTTCGGATCGATGCCGAGCGTTTTATCCGCGTATACTTTCTGCATGAACAGCGCCCAGATGGGAAGGCCGGTGTTGGCGCCCTGCCCCATGGCCGTAGTGTTGAAGTGCAGGTAGTTGTTCTCGCAACCTACCCATGCGCCGGCCAGCAGCTGCGGTGTATAGCCGAGGAACCATCCGTCCGTATTATCGTTCGTAGTGCCGGTCTTGCCGCCGATCTCGCCGGGGATATTGTAGCGGAAGCGCACACGGGCGGCGGTACCGCCGGTTTGTGTTACGCCTTCCATCATTTTCACCATGGTGTAGGCATCTGTTTCGCTGATCACCTCGCGCTTTTCCGGTACGAAGGTTTCCAGGATGTTGCCGTTCCTGTCCTCAATGCGGGTGATATATATCGGTTTGGTGATCACACCGCGTGCGGGGAACATGGTATATGCGCGGAGCATGTCGTACAGCGACAGTTCAGACGTACCAAGCGCGATGGAAGGGTACGGATCGATCTTTTTGGAGAAGCCGATCTTGGAGTTCGCAAATTCCGCGAATGCCTTTGCGGTCATTTGTTTGATAAGATATGCGCTCACCAGGTTCAGCGATTTGGCCAGCGCGCCGGCCATCGTGATCTCGCCGCCAACGCTGCCTTCGGAGTTGCGGCTGAGCGTCCAGTTGCCAATGGTCACCGGTTCGTTCGGGAGCATGGTGTTGGGGCTCATGCCGTTCATCAGCGCAAAGCAATACAGGAAAGGCTTGAATGTAGAACCTACCTGGCGTTGTGTTTTAATGACGTGGTCATTCTTGAAATAACGGAAATCCGGACCGCCCACCCAGGCTTTCACTTCGCCGCTTTCAGGATCGAGGGCCATAAAGCCGGCCTGCAATACCGCGCGTGAATAACGGATGGAATCCATCGGCGTCATCACCGTATCGATCTCGTTCATTTCGGGATCGTTAAAGCTGCGCCATGCGAATACCTGCATTTTGGTGGGGGTGTTGAACGCCTTTTCGATCTCTTCATCGGTAGCCTCATCTTCCTTCATTTGCCTGTAACGTTCAGAATCTTTCATGAAACGTTCGAGATCGTTCCCGCGTTTTTTCCATACGCTGCCGGATTTGATATTGGACTGCGCGTAGAAAGATTTTTGCAGGTCCTTCAAATGCCTGGCCACCGCTTCTTCCGCATAGATCTGCATGCGGGGATTGATGGTGGTGTATATCTTGAGGCCGTCGCGGTAAAGATTGTATTCCGTGCCGTCGGCCTTTTTATGTTCCTTGCACCAGGCTTTCAGCTCGCCGCGCAGTACTTCGCGGAAGTAGGGGGCGAGGCCCTTGTTATGGTCGATCTTGTTATACCGCAGCACGATGGGGCGGTTTTTGGCGGCATCGCCTTCCGCCCGGGTGATGTATCCTTCATCCACCATGTTCTCGATCACGGTATTGCGCCGGTCTCTGGACATCTGCGGATTCCTCCGCGGGTTATATTGCGTAACGCCTTTCAGCATGCCCACCAGCACGGCGGCTTCTTCCACGCTCAGGCGGGAAGGGTCTTTACTGAAGAATGTCCGCGCCCCGTTCTCGATGCCGTATACGTTGTCGCCGAAGGCCACGGTGTTCAGATATAAGGTAAGTATCTCTTCCTTGGTGAAATTCCTTTCCAGCTTGATGGCGATCACCCATTCGGTCAGCTTCTGGAATGCGCGCACGAAAGTATTCCGGGAACGGCGTTTGCCTTCGCCGTCCTGCTGCAGGTTCAGCGCCAGCTGTTGCGTGATGGTGCTGGAGCCGCGTTTTTTACCGATCATCAGGTAGAACGGGATCGCCAGCGTGCCTTTGGCGTCGATGCCGGAGTGCTCGTAAAAGCGGCGGTCTTCCGTAGCCAGCAGGGCGTTGATGACATTCTTGGAAATATCCTTGTAATCGATATTGGAACGGTCTACCTGTAAATATTTACCCATGAGCGTGCCGTCTTCCGCATATACGGTAGAGGCAAGGGCAGTACGGGGATTCTCGAGCTCCTCAATACTGGGCATATGCCCGATAATGCGGAGATTGATCAACAGGATAAGGAGCAGAAAGAACGCAAGTCCTCCGCCGAACAATATCCACAATAACTTTACAGATTTCTTCATATGTTAAAAAGTGTATAACAGTCTGCTGCTAAATTATTCAAAATTGCCGGGATTTCCGGGATAGGGATGCTCCACCCATCAGCAGTGGTTAATAGTACAAATATTATTCCGTTATATAGTTGTTGTCGAAGAATTTCCGGTATCCGCTGATGTCTTTGGTATTATTTAACAAAATGAAATTATCGCGTGATATGATAAAGAATTTATACTCAGTAGGTTTTATTCTCGGAACGATCGCGGACGGCGCGGCTTTCACGATCTCGTCGAAATAGTTGAGCGCTTTTTCTTCAGTCGGGAACAGCCGGAAGATCACCATGATCTCCGTGGGCGTGAGCGCGAAGCTGCTGGTTTCCACTTTGTCGGCCGTGTGTTTTTCAGCGTTATATTTCGAGAACTGCGCAACGGCTTCGTCCAGCAGTACTTTGGATACGCGGTTGAAATACATCACCACAAAATGCGGGATGGCGGCCTTTTCATCGCCCAGTTTGTACGGTGTGGGCGGTGGGGGAGGCGGTGGCGGCGGCGCGGCGGCCACATTGGCGGAATCCGTGGCAGGAGCGTTCACTGCTGTGGCAGCGGAATCTGTGGCGGGCTTGTTTACCGCTACGGCAGCGGAGTCCGGGAGCTGCTGCTGTTGGCGCTGCCAGGGATAGCGGATAGACACGTTTTCGTCGACCTTCGCTACGTAAGTATTTTCCTTTGTTATTTCCAGGTTGCCGAGGTAGTCCACGATCTGCTGTTTGTTGTTCAGCACGTCGCGGATAGCGGTGGCCTGCGCAAGGATCGCTTCTTCGCCGGGATATTTTTTGATGACCGCTTCAATGGCGGCTTTGCCTTCTTCGTCAGACCTTGTTTTGATGATGGTCATTGCTTCCAGCAGATCGAAGCGCGGTTGCAGGGAGGTGTATCCGAATGCGGAGTCCGCCTGGTGCTTCAGCGTGAAAACCGTATCGTAACGCCCGGTGAGATAAGCGATGTAAGCAGAATCGTAGAGGGTGCTCACGGCATTTTTCCTTTCCGCGCTTTCATCTTTCAGTGCGCCATGTTCCAGGATGCTGGCGTAGTTGGTGCCGGCGAACTGCGTGAGCATGATCTGCTTGTACCGGGCTGCCTGCTGTGTGTGGTTGAGTTTGTCGTGCCACACGTACAGGGAGTAGATCACCTCTGCTTTGCGCGGATTCTGCGGAAAGCGGTCCAGCAGCGTATCGTAGGCGGAAATGGCGTCGCGTGTAGTTTCCAGTTTGTCGTTATACAGCTTGCCGAGATCGAACCATGCATCCATTTGCTTGTTGCGGGATTCTGCCAGCTTTTCCGGCGTGAGGGGCAGGTTTTCCGCGAGCACGGCGGTGTTGATGCTGTCTGCCGGCAGGCGTTCGATGGCCGCGGCCACGTCTTCCACGGGGGCCTCTTCTGTGGGAGCCGGTTGATCGTTGATCTGGCCGATAGGCGCGCCCTGGCTTCTGCGCCAGTTGTCCGTCAGCTGCCGGTTTCCCCAGCGGCGCCGGAATTCGGAGAATCCGGTGGACTTGCTGGCGGCGTTATAGAAATACCATTGTCCGCCGCTTTCTTCTTCTCTTCTGTTGGCGGCGAGTGGATCATTGTTATTGTTGGAAAAGGGCTGGTACCGGCTGCTTTCGCCTTTTTTACCTTTTTCTTCGGGCATCGTTTTGGCGATACGCAGGGCTTCGGCCTGTCTGGACAGGAGTGAATCCCGCTCCGCGGGCGGGAGTGCGGCGATGCGTTGCAGGCTGTCTTCCTGGCGGATCAGCGCTATTTTGGCGGCTACTTCCGTCAGCACCTCCTTGCGGGTGTTCACTATTTCCGCATCTTCAAATTCAGGTCCCATGATAGCGGCGGTGCTGTCGTAATACTGCTGTGCGGTGAGATATTCTTTTCTGAAATAGTGAATATCGGCGATGCCTTTGAAGGTGAGTGTTTTTTGCAGCATGTTGGGGTTTTCCACCTTCAGGGCTTTGTGCAGGTATTCAAGCGCCTGATCGGGCCTTTCATTGGCGCTGATCACGGCCATGTTATAGTAAATGGCGTCGCGGAAAGGGATGAAGCGCTCGCGGCGCAGCATTTTCTGCAATGCGGCCAGGCTTTGGTCCAGCCCGCCGCCGCTGGCTTTCACATTTGCGCGGGCGATCTGCACGCGGGCATTGAAGTCCATCAGCGCGTCCGGCTTGAAGGCGATCACGTCGCGGAAGGCTGCTATGGCGGAATCCAGCTTGTTCTGCGAGGCGTACAGCTGCCCGAGGATAAAGCTCATGCGGGCCTTCTGGTCGCGGTTGCCGCGGCTTTTGCGGATGGCTTCGCGCAGGGGATCGATCGTTTCCGCATACATGCCCTGCTTGTAGAACCGGTATGCCTGCAATTCGGCGAGCTGTCCGTCCAGGCGGGCGGGAAAGTTAGGGTCGCCTTCCAGGATATTGAGCAGGGACTGGGCCTCGTCATGTTTCTTTTGTTCCAGGAAGGTGCGCGCCTGCCAGAGAAAGGCGTCGTTCCGCGCGGCTTTGTGCCGGAAGCGGCTGAACCAGGTCTTGTGCTTTTCCTCCGTGGCGATGGACAGGCGGTCGTCTTCGCTTTTGCCCACGACGGTATTGTATTCTTTCTTTTCTTTCGGTGCGAAGGCGGCGTTGATGTACTGGAAAGTTTTGGTGGCATTCTCCATGTCACCTTTATAATAATAGGCTTTGCCTACGAGCAGGTAGGAATCGTCTATCCAGCGCCCGCGGGGGTCGTGGATCTGCACGGCCACTGAAGCCTTGTCTATCACCGAGTCCAGCTCATTCATATCCAGGTTCAGCTTGTCTATCGTAAAAGGGTAAAAGGGGAGAAACACGTTGTAGTTGTCCTGGCGCTGGGTGTTGATGGCTTTGAGCACTGCTTCCAGCTTCATCTTTGCATGATAGTAGTAGTTATAGCGGGTAACCGTGTTCTGCACCAGCTTTCGCTTGATGGTCCATCGTTTTTCGGCCATTTTTTCGGAAGGCGGGCGGCGGTCCTCAACTTTGGCCGGCTTAGGCGTGGCCGGCTGGTTCTGCCCGTATGCGGCCATCGCTCCCGAACATATTATCAACATCACCACATAGGCACGCATCAATAAGGATCTATAATGATTCATGTAAAGCCAGGGTCAATAAAAACTACTATATTAACTATATAATCGAAATAAATATTTTAAAGATAGGATAATTTTTTTCTTAGCCGGACGTAATAGGAAAGCTTGAAATTGAATGCGAAATAAGGATTTTTTGAAATCAATTACGAATTTTTGACGGATAATTGCATAATTTCTTTAATCTTTACATTCCAATCGTAATTTTAACGTGTAATGGCTTCAGACGACAGAAACAAAGGGGGCGGCAGGAATCTTGACCGGCTGAATCACAAGTACAGGCTGGTGATCATGAATGACGATACGTACGAGGAAGTAACGGCTTTCCGTTTGTCCCGCATGAGCGTATACGTGGCGTTGAGCACCCTGTTCGTGCTGCTGGTGGCCATTACGGTAGCAACCGTAGTATTTACGCCGCTGCGGTATTACATTCCCGGTTATGGCGACCTGAAGCAGCGGAAGGAATTCATGCAGCTGCGGATGAAGGCAGATTCGCTGGAACGCGCCATTTCTACCCGCGACCGGTACCTGGACAACCTGAAGAACGTGATCGGCGGCAACATCAAGCTGGATACGAACATGCTGAAAGTGCCGAAGGTAGACAACAGCACGTATTGAGCAGGCAACCAAATAATTAATGAACAAATAACATATATTCTATTTTTTTACTATCTTAGAACCGTATCTTTCAAAACTGAAAAACCTTTTCACCTATGTTTAACCAGAACAAGAAAAGCGAAAGCAAGGGCATCATGCCTACGTCCAACATTAATCTCATCGGTAACGGCACATCCATCCAGGGAGATATTGTATGTGAGGGAGACATCCGCATAGACGGGCAGGTGAACGGCCTGGTGTCAACCAAAGCGAAGATCGTGGTTGGTCCGGAAGGAGAGATCACCGGCGACCTCGTATGCCAGAGCGCTGACATCCTGGGCAAGGTGACAGGGATCATTAAAGTAGACGATCTGCTGTTCCTGAAAGGCAATGCAGCGATCAAAGGCGATATATACACGGCGCATTTTGAAATGGAGCCTACGGTGAAATTCAATGGCCGCTGCTACATGGACCCTGCGGATGCGCCAGCACCCGGCAGCTCGGCAGACAAACATGCTGATACCAGACATGACAGATCCCTCGTCCAGGAAGAAGAGACCGTATAACCTGCTCTGGCGGTATACCGGCCTGGCGTTCCAGATGCTGGCGGCCATAGGTGTGTCCTTATGGCTGGGCCACCTGCTGGACGACTGGCTCGGCATGCGTTTCCCGCTTTTCATGATCATTTTTTCTTTACTGGCTTTAGCGCTACTTTTGTGGCAAATTGTTAAAGACACCAGTAAGCATGACCGATAAATTCATTCTCTGGCTGGCAGCAGTTTTTATACTGGTCACTGCCGCCCTCTTTTCTCTTCAAGGCTGGTTGGTGCAGACCCTGGGTGTGCACTTTGAGGTACTGGTGACAGGAAACATCGCGATGGCCCTGATCACCCTCATCAGCTATTCCCTCAACCGTAAAGGCATGAAGGCAGAGAACCCGAACGTTTTCGTGCGCTCGGTATATGCCTCCACCCTGGCCAAGCTGATGCTGTGCGCCATCGGCATTATCATCTATGTATTGATGAACCGCAGTACGGTGAGCAAAGCCACCGTTTTTCTGTTAATGTTCTTTTACCTCGTGTACACCGTGTTCGAGACCATGCACCTGTACCGTATCAGCATCAAGCAAAAGAAACCGTAAACATTGAAGCAGGAAGCTCCTTTACAGGCATTGGCCGGCTATCTGCCCGAAGGCACCTTTGAGCAGGTGATCACCTATATTACCCAATATAAGGTGCACCTGACCATTACCCGCGAACGGCAGAGCGTGCTCGGCGATTACCGGCATCCTTACGAGAACAAGGGGCACCGCATCAGCATCAACGGCGGGCTGAACAAATATGCTTTCCTGCTGACGCTGCTGCACGAGATCGCTCATCTTGTCACTTTCATGAAATACGGCCACAGCGTTTCCGCTCATGGCAAAGAATGGAAGCACGAGTACAGCCTGATACTGCGGGAATTTGTAGGAAAGGAATATATGCCGCATGATGTGGAGAGCGCTGTGCGGGACAGCCTGCATAACCCCGCCGCAAGCTCCTGTGCGGATGAAGCGCTGATGCGCGTTTTGAAGCGGTATGACCGGCAGCGGGAGAATCATTACCTGGTGGAGCAACTGCCGTTCGGCCAGCTGTTCAAAACAAAGGACGGGCGCGTTTTCCGTAAAGGCGAGCGTATCCGCAAGCGTTTCCGCTGCGAGGAGGTGCCGTCTAAAAGGATCTATCTTTTCAGCCCCGTGTATGAAGTGGAGCTGGTCAGCGAGTGACCTCGATCCGGGGGCCTGTGCCGGAGCGTTGCTGATCAGCGGGTGACCCTGATCTGAAGGGCTCTGCCAGAGCGTTGTAGGTCAGCGGGTGACCTCGATCTGGTTGAGCTTCACCGGCGTGCCCGTTCTCAGCGAATGCGGGATCTCCGCCACCTGGTCAATGAACCGTATCATTTCCTCGATCTTTTCCCGCGGCGCGGACGACTTTACCCGGACATCATACCGGATGTTGCGCGCATGCGCCGGTTCCCCGCTCCAGTCGCCGTTAATCACGATCTCCACATCGCTGATCTCCAGCTCCAGGTTGGCCGCTTCGCGATACAGGTCGTTACAGATACTTGCGCCGATAGACATCATGAACAGTTCTTCCCCGCTGAAACCGATGCCGAGCCCGCCGGCGCGGGGCGTACGGTCTATCACCAGGCTGCGCGGCCCAGCCCATCCCGCCGCCGCACTGCTGTCGTGGATTGTTTTGATATGTATTTGCATAGCATGTTTAATGTACGCAAACTTGGGGGGATAAACAAAAACCTCCCGCCGGACGACGGGAGGCTTGCGGATAAACGGACGGAGACCGTATCAATCCAGGTTTACCACGCGGTCTTTTGGATACTTCACGGTGTATTGCAATTGTGTCTTCTTCTCTTCCTTCGGCGCGATGCTCAGGTCCCAGGTCAGTTTCTGCGTGTTTTCGTCCAGCTTCGCACCCGGATGCTCCATTTTGCTGATCTCTATTTCCCGTTGCACGGACACCGGCAGCTGGTCTTCCAGGAGCAGGCGCACCGGCTCGCGTTTGTTGTTGCGCACGCTGATCTCCCAGTGGCGGGTCACCACCTGGTTGCTGCCGAGGTACTGGCTTTTTGAAAATGCCTTTTGCAGCTTGCGGTTGAGCACGATGCCTTTGTCTTTTCCGAGGGAAACGAACAGCGTGTCTGAAGCGGTTTGCAGGTTGAGCAGGGACTTGCCGAGGTAAGTGCCTTCAAAATAGATGCTGGTCTCGCCTTCCAGCAGGTTCAGCTGCTGCCAGTCCGTGATGCCCGCGAGCAGGTAAGCGGAAAGGTCCAGTTTCGGCGCGGCATGATATTCATATGAGGCGGGCACTTCCATTTCGCGGATGTTCACCGTGTAGGGCTTGCCGTCAGACGGAACGGTATAGGCGGTGGCGATATCGAAGTGAACGCTGGTGCTGTGGAAAGTGGTGCCCACTTCCAGCGGTATCTCCGATTGCTTTTGCGTGCGCGGCGCTGGTGCGGAGGAAACGCCCCTGATCATCACACCGGATGCGGCGCCGGTCAACAATGATTTTTTTTCCTGTGCGCCGTAACCCACTACCACTACTTCTTCCATCAATTTCGCATCCGGCTGCATATATACTTCGAGGTATTTCCCGTTCAGGCTGATCTCCCGCTGCATGTAGCCAATGTAGCTGATCTTCAGCGCTGTTGCGTCCGGCGGCAGCTGAAGGCTGAATTCACCTTTTTCGTTTGTTACGGTGCCGATGGTGCGGCCGGGGATGGTGATGCTCACATGGGGCAGCGGCCGCCCGCTTTCATCGTATATCCGTCCACGTGCTTCATTTTTCCCCACGCTGCCTTGCTGTATCCGCGCGGCCATCATTTCCTGGCGGCTGTAAAAGGCGCGCATCAGCCAGGGTTGCAGTTCGGGTTTCAGGCCGCTTTCGGAGGGATTGCCGCTGGAAAGGCTCAGCTTCACGTTCTTCCATTCTTCGCCGCATTGCTGGAACACATTCGCTTTATAGGCGAGGGCCATCGGCTGGCTGATGCTTTCCACACGCAGGTCGTAGCTCGGGTACCAGCCGGCGTTCTTCACCATATAGCTGAGCGTGAGCTGGCCGTTGATATTTTCTTTGGAGGATACGGTGATGAGCAGGTCGCTGGTGGAAGTATCTTTCGCAGCCATCAGGGCTTGTTGCTGGGCGATCAGGCGGCTGATGCTTTCATTGAGCTGCGTGATATTTTTTTCGATGCTGATCTGCTGTTCCAGCACTTCGGAGAGCCTTGCTCGCTGGAAGTCCAGCGCCTCGCGGAGGTCCTGTGTTTTGAGGCCGGTAGTGGTGCCGCGGAGGTCCTGGTTTTTTGCAAGCATCGCCTCTTCCTGCGCAAATACTTTCTGGCGCGCTTTTTCATGTGTCACCTTTTCTTCCAGCGCTTCTTGCTGCTGTTGCAGTTTTTCGATCTCTTCGATGGGCGCCTGTCCGCGCAGGTAATTCCTTTCGCGGGAAACGGACAGGATGGTGAACGGCCCCTGGCCCCGCACCTGTATGCTTTTCTCTTCCAGTTCGGGCGATATCTGCGGGAATACGAGGGTGGTGGTGCCCGCGGGGATGGATGTGGTGGCGGAGCGCATCACCTGCGCGCCCTGCATGAACACGGTTACTTTGTCGATCTTCGACTGTACCGTTTGCTTTTTCGTTTGTGCGTTAGCGTAAAAGCAGGTAATGGATAGCAGTAAGGAGAGATATATTTTCATACAAAGGGATTTATGGGCAGGATGCTGGTTTTTTCCTGATTCCATAAATCCCTGAAAAAAAAATTCATGTAAGCGCTGTGCGCTTGCTGGGGTTCATGCGGACGGGGTATCACAAAGCCGTGCGCTTCGGCAAACATTGCAGATGCTCAACGAATGCCCTTTCTCACGTATAAACCGTGCGCTTCAGCCTCGCTTCGCTTTCCGCTGTCTTTTTCGCGATGCGCTCGTCCGTTTCCATGGTGAGCATGGCTTTCCTTTCCTTTTTATGCATGATGAAGCTGTATTCATGCTGTTCCAGCAGATCGTCATACGGCCCCCTCGGCGAAATGAGCTTCACGAACACCGGCGCTGTTTCAATAGCCACGAACAGGAGCATGATGAACCAGTTGGCCCAGCGGATGGGCGCGCTGTTTTTCGTCAATGTGCCGAGCGCATCGAGGCGGGACGCGAACCCGTCGATGCTGCCGCGTTTCAGCTGGGTGATGCCGGCGGTAACCGTAGAATCCACCTGCGCCAGTTCCCGGCTGAGCGCCCGGTGGCGCTGCTGCAAGGCCGCCAGTGCGGCGCCCGCGCTGTCCGCGTCCGCCTTTTTAGCTTTATAGATGGGGCCGAGGTTGCGGATGCGGGAGCCGCCGGTGCCGTCCGCTTCCTGCTGCGCGATGAGCATCAATGTATCCCGGCGGGCCGCCTGCCGGTCGATCTCCGCCTGCAGGGCCTGTATCCGGTTTTTGATCTCAAGGCTCCGGGCCTGGTAACGTTCCTGCACCTTTTCTTCCTGCGTCCTGAACTTTTGCTGTTCCATGATCACCAGCTCCGCCTGTATCTCCTTGTCGAAGACCCTGAGTTCCAGCGGCTTGGAGATCACCACGGCGATCAGCACGGCCAGAACGACCCGCGGCAGCGCCATCCACAGCTCCTGCCCGAATTTGTCCCGCTTTTTCATGCTGGACACAATGTAACGGTCCAGGTTGAAGATCATCAATCCCCAAACGAGCGCGAAGAGCACGGCGGCCCAGGGTTCCTGGAAAACCGTCCACAGGGCATATCCGCCCGAGAGCGCGGCCAGCAGGCCCGTAAAGAAAATGGTGGCGCCGATCCCCGCGTATTTATTCATTTCAGCGGGAGCGCGCCGCAGCATCGGCAGATGTGCGCCGGAGCAGATAAGGAAGAATTGGCGAATACGTAACATACTATCGGATTAAACGACCCAATGCATGTTCAGATTATAAGGATGGAGGAATAAAGGTAGGGGATTTACCCCCAAAAAGCAAAAGGCCGACCTATCAGGCCAGCCTTTTTTATCGGGTAACATTTTCTCAATTGTTATGCGCTCACGGCTTTGTTCACCAGTGTAGCGGCTTCGCTCAGCAGGATGGCGGACTGCACTTTCAGGCCGCTGTCTTCGATGAGCTGTTTGGCTTCCTCGGCATTGGTGCCCTGCAAACGTACGATGATGGGTACGTTGATGGTGCCGATGGAATTATAGGCGTCGATCACACCCTGCGCAACCCTGTCGCAACGCACAATACCGCCGAAGATATTGATCAGGATGGCTTTTACTTTCGGATCTTTCAGGATGATGCGGAAGCCGGCTTCTACGGTCTGGGCATTGGCGGTGCCGCCTACGTCCAGGAAGTTGGCGGGTTCGCCGCCGCTCAGCTTGATCATGTCCATCGTGGCCATGGCCAGGCCGGCGCCGTTCACCATACAGCCCACGTTACCGTCGAGTTTCACGAAGTTCAGGTTGTGTTTGCCTGCTTCCACTTCCGTGGGATCTTCTTCGGTCACGTCGCGCAGCGCTACCAGGTCGGGGTGGCGGAGCAGGGCGTTATCGTCCAGGTTCATTTTACAGTCTACCGCGATGATCTTTTCGTCGCTGGTCTTGAACAGCGGGTTGATCTCGAGCATGGCGGCATCGAGGCCCACGTACGCATTGTACAGGTTGGTCACGAATTTTACCATGTTTTTGAACGCTTCGCCTTTCAGGCCGAAGTTGAAAGCGATCTTCCGCGCCTGGAATCCCTGCAGCGGGCCGCCGGGATGTACCAGTTCCTTAAATATCTTGTCCGGCGTGTTATGGGCCACTTCTTCAATGTCCATACCGCCTTCGGTGGAGTACATGATCACGTTCTGGCCTTTCGCCCTGTCCAGCAGGATGGAAAGGTAGAATTCCTTTACAGGATTGGGGCCGGGATAGTAAACGTCCTGTGCTACCAGCACCTTGTTCACTACTTTACCCGCCGGGCCTGTTTGTATGGTCACCAGTGTGCCGCCAAGGATGTTGCCGGCAATGGTTTTTACGTCTTCTGAATTTTTTCCTACCGCCACACCGCGCTGCTCAGTACCATTCACCTTGCCTTTACCACGGCCACCGGCGTGGATTTGCGCTTTAACAACAGCGAACTCGTTGCCAAACTGCACTTTCAGTTGCTTGTAAGCTTCCGCCGCTGCTTCGGGAGTATCTACCGGGATACCTTCCTGTACCGGTACGTTATATTTTTTCAACAGTTCCTTAGCCTGGTACTCGTGTAAATTCATCGGTATTTAATTTTGGCCGCTAATTTAGTCAATTTATGTTTTAGATAGGTGATTTCTTTGAAGGAAGCTGATAGTATTCATTATAGAATTAACTTTGCCGGGCACAAATAAGGGGTATGCTGACACAGATCAAGGAAGCTACGGCTTACATACAACAGTTCGTTACGGAGCCGCCGCAGGCCGGCATTATCCTGGGCAGCGGCCTGGGCAACCTCGCCGCGGAGATTACGGACAGCACGGAAATATCCTACAACGATATCCCGCACTTTCCGCCCGCAACGGTGGAGGGCCATTCCGGCCGGCTGATCCTAGGGAAGCTGGGCGGCCGCCCCATTGTGGCCATGGCCGGCCGTTTTCATTATTACGAAGGGCTGAGTATGCAGCAGGTGACGTTTCCCGTGCGGGTGATGAAGGCCCTGGGCATTCATACCCTGCTGATCTCGAACGCCGCGGGCGGCATGAACAGCCAATTCAAAGTAGGCGATCTGATGATCATCACCGATCATATCAACCTTCAGCCGGAGCACCCGCTGCGCGGAAAGAACATCGACGAGCTGGGCCCCCGCTTCCCTGACATGAGCGAGCCCTACGCCAAAACGCTCATCGCAAAAGTAAAATCCATCGCAGCGCGCAAAAACATACCTTTACACACCGGCGTTTATGTAGGCGTACAAGGCCCGACCTTTGAAACCCGCGCCGAATACAGGTTCATGCACATCATCGGGGGAGATGCCGTGGGCATGAGCACCGTGCCCGAAGTGATCGTAGCCATTCACAGCGGCCTGAAAGTGTTCGCCATGAGCGTGATCACGGACATGGGCATCCGGGAAGAAGACAATGTGATCACCCACGAAGAAGTACTGGCCGCGGCCAGGGCGGCGGAACCACATTTAACATATATTTTCAGCGAACTGGTCCAACAATTGTAAGGAATTGCGGGCCCTACACGAATCATCAGAATGAGGCAGTTCATCATCTTTTTTCTTTTGCTGACAGGCACCGGCGCCGCCGTACAGGCGCAATTTAACACCAGCCGCCTCCCGGTGGGAGGGGGTGGCGGCGGCTCCATGCAGCGGGATACCACCAAGCACGAACACGAGCCGGATACGCTCACCCTCCGCTACCGCTACCTGGACGAGCCCACTGACTTTATGCTGGACTCCTCCATCTACGACTTTAACCTGAACTACCTCCGCGTTCCCGCCAGCTATTCCACCCTCGGCAACAACGGCACCGCGGCCCGCAACCTCATCTTCACACCCCGCATGCAGGCCGGCTTCGACCCCGGCTTTCACGCCTTCGATATTTACGGTTTCAATCATCAGAATGCCCGCTTCTACACCACCACCCGCCCGTATTCCGAGCTGGGCTACCTCATCGGCGGCCAGCAGGAGCAGATGATCAACCTCATGCACACCCAGAACCGCGGCCAGAAGTTCAATTTCTCGTTCGATTACCGGAAAGTGAACTCCCCCGGATTTTACCTGAACCAGAACACCAATCACGATACCTACCGCGTAACGGCCAATTACAACAGCCAGAACAAACGGTACCACATCCTGATGAGCTATTACCTGAACAAGTTCAACGGCGGGGAGAACGGCGGCATCCGCGCAGACTCGTTCCTGCACAAACCCGAATACGACCGGCTGCGCCTCATTCCCACCAAGCTCGGCGGGGATGCCACAGAAACCGCCACTTTTTTCAATACCGTCATCCCCGTGAAGAACGCTTACCAGGAAGCCAGCTTTTTGCTGCGTCAGCAGTACGACTGGGGCCGCGGCGACACCGTGCACGTGAATGACACTACGGAATATTACAAGTTCGATCCGGTGTTCAGGGTGGAACATACCTTCACCTACACCCAGAACACCTACCGCTATATGGATACGGAACCGGATTCCACTTATTATCCCTCGCGGTACGGCTTCAACATCCTGCCCGCCAACCTCGGCAACGATTCCGTGCTGTCCCGCCACCAATGGCGCATCCTCTCCAACGACCTGTCGCTCATGCAGTTTCCCGTGCGGGGAAACATGGCGCACTTCATCCGGGTAGGAGCAGGCTTCGATAATATCATCGGGGAATTCATGCGCAGCAGCGTCACCTTCCAGAACCTGCACATTCACGGCGAATACCGGAACAAAACGAAGAACGGCAAATGGGACCTGCAGGGCCGCGGCGAACTGTACCTGCTCGGCGAAAACGCCGGCGATTACATGGCGATGGGAACACTGAGCAGGTATATCAACGATCTGTTCGGCAACGTGAGCCTCATGGCGAAGAACGTGAACAAGGAACCGTCTTACATCTACCGGTATTTTGAGCTGAATCACGGCAAGGTGTACCGCAATGCGGACATCGGCAAGGAAAACATCACCCAGCTGCAGTTCAGGGCCGATAACCGGCGGCTGCAATACAACCTCCAGGCGAACTACTACCTGTTCAACAAATACACCTATTTCAAGAGCTTTTCCGAAAGCGAGCAGTTCACCGGTCTGTTTAACATGCTGCAGATCATCTTTCATAAACGTGTGAACGTAGGCAGCTTTTTCTGGGATGCGGACTTTGCCTTCCAGCAGATCGCCGGCAACGCGCCCATCAACATTCCAACGATCTGGACGCGCCACCGTTTTGCCTACAACGGGCAGCTGTACAAAAACCTGAACCTCTATACCGGCATCGAAGCCAAATACAATACGCCTTTTTACGCGGATGACTATTCGCCGGTGCTCGGCCAGTATTTTTATCAGAATACAGAGCAGTTTTCCAACTATCCGGAAGTTGCGGCATTCGTTCACTTCCGGATCAAATCCTTCACCGCATACGTACGCGCGGAGAACCTGAACATTTTTGTGCTCGACCGGAATTTCTACGCGCCCTCGTACCCTTCCAACAATTTTGCGCTGCGGGTAGGGCTGCGGTGGTGGTATATAAACTAAAAAGCCTAATTTTGTAAAGATGAAGAAAATGCTCACCATATGTTTTGCTGTGCTGTACACGCTGATAACCAGCGGGTTCACAGTGAATGTGCATTATTGCATGGGTGAGCTGGCTTCCATCGATCTGCACGATTCCCATGATAACAGCTGCGGCAAATGCGGCATGCCGGTAAAGGGGGATTGCTGCCAGGATGAGGCCAAATGGCTGAAGGTGGATGATTCCCAAATGGCCGCCAAGGCTTTTGCCGGGCTTACCCATTCCATCACCGCCATTCCTGTTACGCTGCAGCCCGCATGGCTGCAAACCGCTCCTGTTCAACCGGCATTGCAGGCCTGGGCGCCGCATCACGCGCCACCGCCGGGCACCGCTGTTCCCCTTTTTACCCGCCATTGCACTTTCCTGATCTGATACCGGAATAATACCCGCATTTGAAACCGGGCTTGCTCATGCGAGGTTATCCCGGTCATGTTAAATTCTTTAGGTTTCGATGCATCTCTGATGTCATCTGCCGCTAAAAAATCAAATCTTATCAGATGAAAGCTATTATCATTGCGCTGTCATTACTGGCCGGTATCCAGTTTTCAGCATCCGCACAACAATATAAAAAAGCTGCATTACAGGCCGCCGGCCTTACCTGCGCCATGTGTTCCAACGCAACGTTCAAAGCGCTGAAAACACTTCCTTTTGTAGACAGGATCGATACGGACCTCAATAACACCACCTTTGTGCTGCACTTCAAGCCCGGCTCCGCCGTTAACCTGGACCAGATCAAGAGCAAGGTGGAAAATGCAGGCTTCTCCGTGGCAAAGCTCACCGTTACCGCCAGCTTCGATAAAGTGAAGATCGAAAACGATGCGCACATCAACTTTGCCGGCCAGACGCTGCATTTCATGAACGTACAGCCGCAGGTATTGCAGGGCGACAAGGACATCACTGTGATCGACAAGGATTTCATCTCCGCCAAATCCTTTAAAAGCTACAGCGCAAAAACATCTATGCCCTGCTACAAAACAGGTACCATGGCGGATTGCTGCAAGCCCGCCAATGGCGCGGCGTCGGACAAACGGGTTTATCACGTGACCATCTAAACACCGCAACATGCAAAAACTATTGACCTTGCTGGTGTTCGTCTGCACCGCTTCTGCCGCGCAGGCGCAGGAACTGTATGTGAACAGCGAGCCCGCCAGCAATATGGCCACCAATTCCCTCGGCATCCGCCTGACGAACAAATTTTTCAACATGAAGCACGAAAGCGGCACCGGCATGCGCTTTGAGCCGGAAGTCATGTTCGGCTTCACAAAAAGACTGATGGTGCATGTGCTGGGATATGCCTCCAACAACATGCAGCGCGACGTACGTTTTGAAGGCGCCGGCGTTTACGCGAAGTACCGCTTTTTGTCCAACGACGACGTGCATTCCCACTTCCGCATGGCCGCTTATGTGAAAGGCTCGCTGATCGACAATCCGTATTACCCGGTGATGGGAGAGGAGCACGATCATACCGCAAAGCCTTACAGCAATGAGGAGCTGGACCTCGAAGGCATGAGCTCCGGTGTTGGCGGCGGTATCATCGCCACGCAGCTGGTGCACAAATTCGCGGTGTCCGCCACGTTGGGCTATAACCGTTTCATGAAGAACATGAAGGATGAAATACCGCTGTTCTTTTCGCGCAACGTCGCCAACTACAGCCTGTCCGCCGGCTACCTGCTGCTGCCCGTGCAATACAAAAGCTACGAGCAAACGAACCTGAACCTCTACGTGGAGCTGCTCGGCAAATCCAATATGGACCAGTACCGGGCAGGCTATTATGTGGATGTGGCGCCCGCCATCCAGTTCATCTTTAACAGCACCACGCGGCTGGACCTTTCCTACCGCACGCAGCTGTTCGGAGACATGGCGCGCAATACGGACCGCAGTTTCCTGGTAAGGATAGAACATAATATCTTTAACGTCAGAAACAGGTGACATGAACACAACGGTATTACATATCAAGAACATGGTTTGCCCGCGCTGCATCAAGATGGTGCGCTATGTGCTGGAGCACCAGGAGCTGGCCGTGGTGGATGTCAGCCTCGGTAAAGCGATCGTGGAAGGCGCGCCCGATGCGGAACAAATAGGGCGCATTGCCAAAGCGCTGGAAGAAGAAGGCTTCACCTTGCTGGACGACCGCCGGCTGCAAACCGTGGAAAGCATCAAGAACTTTGTGATAGAAACGGTGCATTACGGTGAGCTGGACGAGCTGAACGAGAACTTCTCCACCCTGCTGTCCCAGCATTTGCAGAAAGACTATCAGCAGCTGAGCAAGCTGTTCTCTGAAACGGAGCATACCACCATCGAGCAATATGTGATCCAGCAAAAAATAGAAAGGGTGAAAGAGCTGCTGGTATATAATGAGCTGACGTTGAGCGAGATCGCTTATAAGCTGGGATACAGCAGCGTAGCGCATTTATCCGGGCAGTTCAAGAAAGTCACCGGCCTTACGCCCAGTCATTTCAAGGCGGTGAAAGAAGAAAAGCGCAAGCCGCTGGACAAGATATGATCAGTATGTAATAAGAAAATACCAATAACGGCCGGAATGGAAAAAATCTTTTTCAAACCGGCCGTTACCTTTTTGTAATCGCCTGTATAATCTCCGCTTTTTTGCTAATTTTAGCCGGGCCAACAAGCGAAGGCTTTTCAGGAAAATGCAGGATATTCTACATAACGAAAGAGAACTGCTTTGCCAGGTAGCCGCCGGAGAACAGCAGGCATTTACCACGCTGGTAGCTGCATATTCCTCCAGGATCTATGCCCATGTATTGACCTATATCAAGAACGCCCCGCTTTCCGAAGAGATCACCCAGGATATATTTTTACAGATATGGCATCACCGGCAGGATCTTCCGGGGATCGTGAATTTCCCGGGATACCTGCACATCGTCACCCGCAACCGCACCATTTCCGAATTGCGTAAAAAGCTGGAACGCCTTGGCGGGTCGGCGGAAGATGCGGAGAAGGATACGCTGACGCCTTTGCGGCAACTGGAATACCGGCAGCTGTCGGACGTACTGTTGCGGGGAATAGAACTATTGCCGCCGCGCCGGAAACAGGTATTCCGCATGAGCCGTTTCGAAGGCATGAGCTACGACCGCATCGCCAATGAGTTAGGTATCTCCAAAGGCACGGTGAATGAGCACATGGTGCAGGCGCTGCTCTTTCTGCGGTCTTACCTGAAAAGCCATATGGGCACCGTTCTCTCCCTTTCTTTTTTATTATCCGCCCCGCTTTAGCACTTTTTTTAAAAAAATTTGCCGGCGCACCCTATTGCGGTCTTTTTTTCTGCGTCTATTTAATTGCGAGCATACGTATGGACACTGACAACTTCAAAAAGCTGATCGATCAGTATATATCGGGAACCCTGAACGATGAGGGCAAGGCGGCACTGCGCAAGCTGCTGGATGATCCCCGGTATGTGCGGGAGCTGGAACAGGTGATGGACCGGCAACTGGAAGCCTCCGCCGCGGGCGGGGAGCAATATCCCGAAGTGGCGGACCGCATTAAAACGGCCATTGAAGCGAAGATACGGGAAGAGGCGCGGGTACGCAGGATGCCTGTTCGCAGAACATGGCCCTGGGCAGCGGCGGCAGCGGCCGTTGTATTGTTACTGGGCGGTGCGCTGTTCACCGGCGTTTTCAGAAATGAAAAAACGCTGCAACAGGGAATACCCACCCAAACGGCCAGCGTAACGCCCGGCAGCACCAAAGCCGTGCTCACGCTGGCGGACGGCAGCACCATTACGCTGGACAGTTCCGGCAACCGGGTGATACAGCAAGGCGTTGCCACCATCCGTCAGAACGCCGGCGCGCTGGAATATGCCGCCAGCGGCAGGCAGGCCACCACCAGCTACAACATTCTCACAACGCCCACCGGCGGGCAGTACCAGCTGACGCTGCCGGACGGGTCGCGGATATGGCTGAACGCCTCTTCATCCCTGCGTTTCCCCACAACTTTTTCCGGCAGCGAAAGGATCGTGGAGCTGAAAGGAGAAGCCTACTTCGAGATCGCAAAAGATATGAACATGCCTTTTAAAGTAAAGGTGAATAACGATATGGAAGTAGCCGTGCTCGGCACGCATTTTAATATCATGGCCTATGCCGATGAAAGCCACGTGACCACCACCCTCCTGGAAGGCGCCGTAAAAGTGCTGAACAGGAATAAGGAAGTACTGCTGAACGTAGGGCAGCAGGCACTTTTCAACCACCGAACGAAAGACCTGAAAGTAACGCCGGGCGATGTGGAAGGCGCGGTGGCATGGAAGAACAGCTACTTTAAATTTACCGATGAAAGCATTCAAAGTGTGATGAGAAAGATCGCCCGCTGGTACGACGTGGAAGTCGAATACCGGGGCAATGTCAACCAAAAAGCCCTGTGGGGCACCATTTCCCGGTTCGAGAATATCACCGAAGTACTACAGATGCTGGAGCTGACAGGAACAATGCACTTCAGCATGGAAGGCCGAAAAGTCATCGTATCACAAAAATAGCAGTAACAACTCAGTAAACTTCAATCATTCCCAGTTATGAAATTTTCCTTTCCCGTTCCAAACAGGAAACAGACCGGTGCGTCCCATAGCTTCCTGCTATGCCTGCCTTTGACGCTACTCTTGATGTTCGCCAGCTTGCTGGATGTAAATGCCCGCTGTTATGCGCAGGGCATCACCTTATCCGTAGAAAAAGCCACCCTTGAAGAGGTATTCCTGGAGATCAGGAAACAGGCGGGATACAATGTGCTTTGTGACGGGGACATTGTACAGACGCCTGTTGCAGCGCTGCGCTTCAGCAACGCCAAAGTGGAAACCGTATTGCAGAAATGTTTTGAAGGCAAACCGCTGGCATACACCATCCGCCGCAACACCATCGTGGTGACCCGGAAGGAAGCGGCCAAACCCGCGCCCGCAGTGCCGGCGGACATTGTTGTAACCGGCACCGTAACAGACAAAAAAGGCGAACCGCTGCCCGGCGTCAGCATCAAGATCAAAGGCACCAACACCGGCACCGCTACGGATGCGGACGGCCGCTTCAGGATCACCGTAGCGGATGCCGGCAGCATCCTGGTGTTCACCTATATGGGCTTCACGCCGCAGGAGATCGCCGTGAAAGAACCCGGCGCCATCAATGTAACGCTGGCGGAAGCCGTGGCCGATCTGAATGAGGCAGTAGTAGTGGGATATGGCACCCAGCGGAAAGGGAACATCACCGGTTCCATCGCTACGGTTTCTTCCGATGCCATCACCAAAGCGCCCGTTGCCAGTCCAACGAACGCACTGGCCGGCCGTTTGCCGGGACTGATCTCCTTGCAGTCCAACGGCACGCCCGGCTCCGATGCGGCGCAGTTAAGCATCCGCGGCTTCGGTGATGCGCTGGTGATCGTAGACGGTATTGAAATGGATTTCCGTTTTATTGATGCGAACCAGATAGAATCCATCTCCATTCTGAAAGATGCTTCCGCTTCCATCTACGGTTCCCGTGCAGGCAACGGCGTTATACTCGTGACCACCAAACGCGGCAACAGCGGCAAGCCTGTATTTACGTTCAATACCTCGCAAACGCTGCAAGGCATCACCGTGATGCCGAAGCCGGTAACCGCCGGGCAGTTCGCGGAACTTTCCCGCGAAGAACATTTGCAGGCCGGCTTGCCGGAAGCCACCGCCCCTTTCACCGAGGATGAAGTACAAAAATATTATGAAGGCAATGATCCCCTGTTCCCGAACACGGACTGGTATAAAGAGCTGATCCGCCCCTGGGCGCCACAGCAGCAGCACAACCTTTCCGTGCGCGGCGGTAACGACGCCATCCGCTATTATGGTTTCATCGGTTTCCTGGACCAGGAAACGGTGTTCCGGAATAATGGCGGTGATTATAAACGCTACAATTTCCAGTCGAACATCGATGCGAAAATACTCGACAACCTTTCGCTGGAGCTGACCGTTGCCAATATCATCGAAGACCGGAACTTTCCGCAAACCTCCATTCAGTCCGGCGAAGCCAGCGCATGGGGATACCTGTGGAATACGCTGCCGATTTATCCCGCGCGTTTGCCCGACCCTGCCAAAGTACCTTTCGCGCATGGCAACGGCACCGGCGGCGCGCATATCGTCAGCAACAGCGAGTTGTCCGGCTACAACAATACAGACGGGCAAAGCCTCCGCGGCTCGCTGGCGTTGAACTACCAGTTTAAATTCATCAAAGGGCTTTCCGCGCGGGCTTTTGGTAACTATGCATCCAACTACGTGGCCAACCGCGTTTTTGTGAAACCCCTGCTCGCGTACACCTATGATCCTACCAGTGATGTATATACGGTGGCCGGCTCTTATGGCGGCAAGGGTACGCTGAGCACGCGCGACGACAAGAACAGGACGCTCACCGTACAATACTCGCTCAATTATGAAAGGACCTTCGCCGCGGACCACCGCGTGACCGCCCTCGCGCTCTACGAAGCGATCGACTTTAAAGGCGACTGGATCAGCGCCGGCAGGAACAACTTTCTCACCGCTTCCATCGACCAGCTGTTCGGCGGCAGCACCGTAGGCATGTCTAACAACGGCAGCGCCAGCGAAATGGGCAGAAAAAGTTATGTCGGCCGTCTGAATTATTCCTTCCGCGATAAATACCTGCTTGAATCCATTTTCCGTGCGGACGCATCCGCCAAATTCCCCGCCAGTTCAAGATGGGGTTACTTCCCCAGTGTGTCGCTCGGCTGGCGGATGTCTGAAGAAGGATTTATGCGGAACGTACATTTTGTAGACCATCTGAAATTGAGAGCCAGCTATGGCGAAGCCGGCAATGATGCCATCGGCAACTTCCAGTATTTGTCCGGCTACCAGCTCTCGCAGTACACTTACATCCTGGGCCCCGAACCGCAGTTCGGACTTGTATCC
Source organism: Chitinophaga cymbidii (assembly GCF_007992715.1). GTDB lineage: Bacteria > Bacteroidota > Bacteroidia > Chitinophagales > Chitinophagaceae > Chitinophaga > Chitinophaga cymbidii. The sequence goes on along the minus strand of NZ_BKAU01000001.1, from coordinate 268,273 downwards.
AAAGGGCTGCCCAATCCTTACATGACCTGGGAAAAGATCAGCACGTACAATGGCGGTGTTGATTTCTCGCTCATGAACAGAAAGCTCTACGGTGAACTGGACGTTTTTTACCGCAAGCGCTCCGGCATTCTCGCCAGCAGGGCCACCACCATTCCGTCTTCCTTCGGCTCGGCGCTCCCGCTGGAAAACCTCAACAGCCTGAACGACCGCGGCTTTGAAATGAACATCGGTACGGCCGGCAAGGTGGGCGAATTTACGTACAACGTGTCCGGTAATGTTTCCTGGTCAAGGTCCAAATGGGACCATTACGAGGAACCGGATTACGAAGATCCCGATCAGAAAAGGATCAATGAAAGGTCCGGCAAATGGGCGGACCGCCAGTTCGGTTACCTGGCGGACGGCCTCTTCACTTCGCAGAAAGAAATTGACGATCTTCCCTTCGACCAGGACCTGCGCGGCAATACCACGCTCCGCATCGGGGACCAGCGCCTGGTGGACGTAAACGGCGACGGTACGCTGGACTGGAAAGATCAGGTGGAGATCGGCAAGGGCACCCGGCCGCACTGGATGATGGGCCTGAATACGGACCTGCGGTACAGGAACTTCGACTTCTCCGCATTGATCCAGGGCGCGATGGGGCATCATACCTATATCACTTTTTCACAAGGCGCCAACTTCCCGTCTTATGTCTACGAAGAAAGATGGACGGAAGAAAACAACGATCCGAATGCGCTGATACCGCGTCTCGGCGGTGCGGGTACCAACAACTTCTACACGGATAACCGCTACAAGAAAGCCGGTTACGTAAGACTGAAAACCGTAGCGCTGGGTTACAGTCTTCCCAAACCTTTGCTGAACAGGCTGAAAATAGTGCAGGTAAGGTTTTACGTAGCGGCCACCAACATCCTCACCATCAACCGGCTCAAAAAGTATGACATAGATCCGGAAGCGCCCACCAGCGAAAGCGGAAGGTACTATCCGCAGCAGAAAACGATCTCCTTTGGCGCCAACCTCTCCTTTTAACAGCATACACGAAAAATACCGAACATGAAACGCACTATACATATACTCCTGATCTTCTCACTGGTATGCTCGTCCTGTTTGAAAGACGCGCTGGACAAGCAACCGCTCGATACCATCACGGACGCGGTGGTGTGGAACGACCAGGCGCTGATCAATGCCTATCTCACACAGGTATATCTTCAATTCACCATCCTCACCAATGAAACGCCCGATGCGAGCGGATCTGCCAGCGACGACTGGAACGGCCCTTTTATCATCAACGAGCTGAGCGATGAATGCATGCGTAACTGGATTTACGGGCAATCGCAGGCGAAGATGTACGCCATCACTATTTCAGGCGGTGTGCTGGACTGGTGGGAATCTTCCTACTCCGCCATCCGTACGCTGAACGAGTTCATCAAGCGGGTGCCGGAAGCGCCGGTGGATGAAAACTTCCGCAAGGTGCGCACCGCGGAAGCAAGGTTCCTGCGGGCTTTCAGCTACTTCTCCATGGTAAAGCGCTATGGCGGCGTGCCGCTGATCACCGAACCGCAGGACATCAATGCATCTTATGAAGAGCTGTACCGCAAGCGCGACAAGGAACAACAGGTGTATGATTTCATTCTCGCCGAGCTGGATGCCGCCATTCCCGATCTGCCCGAAAGAGGCGAAACGGAATACGGCCGGCCTTCCCGCTACACCGCGCTCGCGCTGAAATCAAGAGCGGCCCTCTACGCCGCCAGCATCGCGAAGTACGGCACCGTGCAGCTGGACGGGCTCGTGGGCATTGCCGCGGCTCCCGACGGATATTACCAGCAGGCTTTTGATGCGGCGGACGATATCATGAAAAGCGGACAGTATGATCTTTATGATGTGGATGCGGACAAAGTGACCAACTTCAAAAACGTTTTCCTGAAAGAGAACAACATTGAAGTGATCTGGGCGAAGCAGCATGATTACACGCAGCGGAACCTCGGCGGGAACGGATGGGTGTGGGATTTCTTCCAGGCGCCGAAGCCGCATGCCTGGAACGCCGGCAACCAGAATGCGCCTTACCTTGAAATGGCGGAGGAATTCGAGCATGTAGGCGGTACGCCCGGTACGCTGAACAGAACGGCCGTTCAGCAGGGCGTGTGGAGCATGGAAGAGTTATGGGGAGATAAAGACCCCCGTTTCTATGCCTCCATTTATACGCAGAACACGCCCTGGAAAGGCGGCCGCGTAGACTTCCACAACGGCCTGCAGCTGCCGGACGGTACTATCCAGACCAGCGGCTCTTACCAGAACGTGCCCGCAAAAGGCGATCAGATGGTAGATAACAGTTTCGGTCCGGGTTTCGGTGTGATGAAATACCTGGAAGAAACGAAAGACAATATGGGAGAACGCGCTACATCCGGCACGGATTGGCAGATATTCCGCTACGCGGAAGTGTTGCTGAACTATGCGGAAGCCGCCTTCGAACTCAATCATGCGCCCGAAGCCCTGTCCGCCATCAACGACATCCGCGAAAGGGCAGGCATACGCGAACATACTTCCATCGATATGGAAAAAATACGCCACGAAAGAAAAGTGGAGCTGGCTTTTGAAGGGCACCGCTACTGGGACCTCCGCCGCTGGAGAACCGCTGAAGACGTGCTTACCGGCCCGCACAGCGGCATGCGCTACATACTTGACTATACGACCGGAAAATATAAACTGGAGATCATCGACCAGATAGACGGCACCAGCTCAGACCCCGTGTTTTACGAACGCAACTACTATCTGCCCATTACAAATGCCCGTAGAGGTAATAATCCCAACCTGGACGAAAATCCCGGTTACCAATAAAATCCATTCACCCATAAACCCTTTTCCCGTATGAAAAAGCTATCCAGAAAAATCATCCGCACAGCGCTCTTTATTGTTTTGCTGATGCTGTCAGCCCAGGTAAACGTCTTCTCCCAGGCGTTTACCTTTTATCAATGCGCGGAAGTGGTAGGCACCAATCATGCCACCAATAATCTCGCGGTCCGGATGAACGGCCTTCACGGCTCTATCCAGGTCAACAACACCGGCGGTTCCGCAAAGACCTACACCGTGGTGATCAAAAATGTTGATCCTGATTTTGTGTTCCTGAATGCGGGCACCATCACCGCGAAAGGAACGAACACACTTACCTTCACCTGGTCGATCACAGCAGGTCTGGTGCAGACCATCTGGATCAATCCCTGGTACCTCACGCCCTGGAATTTCTATTTTGTCGCCTGGGGCGACAGTCAGCACAGGCCCACCCGTTTCCAGCGGCTGCTCGCCAAATCCGCGCTGATCAATCCCGTACTGTCCGTGGCCGCCGGTGATTGTGTGCAGCATGGCGACGATGGCGGCTGCATTGGCTGCGGCAACCAGAGTCCCGCGCAACCCGTGACCGATCAGATCTACCAGGATTACCTGGCGCTGTTTGCCAACTATCCTACACCGGTATTTGAAGCGCTCGGCAACCACGACATCACCCGCGGCGGCTGGCAGGCGCTGGACGATTCCAACTACGGGCAGGGCGAACGCCTGTGGCGCAAATACATGGGCGCCACCGAATACAGCTTCACCGTGCATCCCACTTACACCGGCGGCGGCATTCACTTCCTGATCAACCGTTTCTACTACGACATGCCCAACTGGAACTCCCGCCATTATTTCGGTGGATGCACACCGAATGCTTACCTGCGGTTTGATAATAACGATTCGGTAGGAGTGGCCATCTCGGATTTTACGGAGGATGCATTGGCGGCCAATCAAACGGCCGCGGCACGTATTTCCGTGACCCACCACGGTTTCAGCATGTTCATTCCGGACCATAATACGGTAGCGAATGCGCGGGCGTTGTATGAGGACGGCAATGTGGATTATATGATCTTCGGGCATGCGCATACCTACGGCACCGGTACGGACAGTCCCTCCGGCATTCCTTTCCTGCGCACCGGGGTAGCCAATGGCGACAACACCGGCGCGGGCAACTCTCCCGGCTTTTCGCTGGTAAATGTAAATAACGGCACCATCACGGAAGATTACATCCTGGCGGACAACCTGGACCTCGCCGTGAACTACACGCAGAACGGCGCTACCCAAACGCAGGGCCGCGCAACGATCACGTGCAGCGGATATGCGTTACCGTATGTACGCCTGAAGTTCAAACTGTCCAACGCCAATGCCGTGTACCAGGCCGTAGATTCCGCTACCGGCGTGAATATCCCCACTTTCTGCCGCCAGTTCTCCGACTATACGGTGGTGTATGTGGAAACGTCCATCGGGAACGGCGCCACGCGGAAAGTGCGCGTAGATGCAGTTCCCGGCCTGCTGTCCGCCATGGCGAAAACCGCGGTGAACGAAGGATTGGAAGAAGCGGACAAGGATTATACGCTTTTCCCGAATCCCGCGAAAGGACAGGCTACTTTAAAAATGCCGGCCGGCAAGCAGGAATATCATGTGGTGATGTTTGACATGAGCGGACGGCCGCTGAAGGAATGGAAGACCTGGGGCGGTTCCCTCAACATCCCGCTGGGCGGGCTTCCGCACGGTGTCTATGTTTTAAAGATATCATCCGGCGATAAACACCTGGCATCCAAAAGACTGATGGTTGATTAAACCCTATACCTATGTTCCTGAAAAAAATCCTGACGATCATCGTATGCGTACTACTGGCCATGCATGCGCAGGCGCAGATCATGGCCAGCTATTACGTATCTCCCGCGGGAAACGACAGCAATCCCGGCACGGAGGCGCAACCCTTCAAAACAATTAAAAAGGCAAGAGATGTGATCCGTGCCAGGCCCGGCGCCTGGACGGGTGACATCTACGTATGGCTGCGCGGCGGCACTTACACGTTCACCAGCGCGCTCGAATTTACAGAAACCGACGCCGGAAAAGACGGCCACTATGTAGCATACCAGGCATACACGAACGAAAGGCCCATCATCAGCGGCGGTACGCAGATCACCGGCTGGTCACTCTGGCAGAACGGTATCTACCGCGCCGCCTGCGGCTCGCAGGAATTCCGGCAGCTGTACGTGAACGGCAAAAGAGCCGTGCGGGCGCGCACGCCCAACAAAGGCACGTATAACCGGCTCACGTCCTGGAATACGCCGGCCAACACCATCAACATTCCCGCCACGCAGCTCGGCAACCCGCAGAACCTTGCCAACGGCAAAGTGGAGATGATCGTGCAGCAATACTGGGCCGAAAGCATCATGCGCATCGCGTCCGTAGCCACCAATGGCTCGTACAAGGATATCACCGTGAACACAACGGAAAAAGATATCGTGTTCGAACGCGCATGGCCGCAGAAATCGAACGACCAGGCTTACCACTTCGAGAACAGCCGCGATTTTATAGATGAAGGAGGGGAGTGGTACCTGGACAACAATGTATCTCCCCGCTACGTGTACTACAAGCCGCTTCCCGGCGAGAACATGGCTAACGCCACCGTGGTGGCGCCCACCATCGATACGCTCATCAAAGTGACCGGCTCCGGCCTCGGCACGCATGCGCATCATATGGTGTTTGAAGGCATCACATTCCAGTATGCCAACTGGACGCGCCCCACCTTCAACGGGAACATCGGTTTGCAGTCGCAGCAGTTCAGCATCGGTAATGACCGGACGGACAGGCCGGCCGCTGCTTTCTACATCAAAAATGCGGACCATATGCGCCTCACGCGCAACGTTTTCAGGTTCTGCGGCTCCACGGGGCTGGATCTCTATACCAGCACCCAGAACATCGTAGTAGAAGGCAATGTGTTCCATAACATCGCCGGCAACGCCATGCAGATCGGCAAATTTTCCGAAGCGGACATGCCCATCGCCGGGCTGTACGACCCTGCGGACACCCGCGAGTATTGCAATGAAAATGTGGTGGCGAATAATTTTATCTACAGCTGCGCCCTGGATTATTACTGCGGGAACGGCATTGCCGCCGGGTATATCCGGAACACCAGCATCATCCACAATGAAGTGACGGCGCTGCCGTATACCGGCATCAACAGCGGATGGGGCTGGACGTTCAATACCAATGCCATGAGCAACAATCATATCGAATACAACCGCATCTACAACGTGGTGCAGCTGTTATGCGATGGCGGCGGAATATACACCCTCAGCAACCAGGGCCCCGCTTCCACCATCAAATACAATTATATCGACAGCACATACAGAAGCATCTGGGCCACCACACCGCTGACGCTGACCTATCCCGTAGCGTCCATCTATCTCGATCAGGGCAGCAGCGGCTTCACCATCGATCAGAATTGCGTGGACAATAACATCAGCAGATGGCGGGTGAACTTCAACGGCACCGAAGCCTATAATACGCTCGGCACCAATCCCGTGCACGATACCGCCATTATCAACAATGCCGGCATCCAGCCCGCTTACCAGGATATCAAACTGATCGACCCCATGCCGGTTCCACCGCCTCCGCCCACACCGCCCATTCCCATCGCGGGATTGCGATTGTGGCTGAAAGGCGATGCGCCGGACGGTGCTATCGTGAAGGATATCAATAACTACGTGAACACCTGGGGCGATGGTTCCGGGTACACCAATACCGCCACGCAAACCAATCAGCTGTACAAGCCGCTGTATGTAGCCAATGCGATCAATGGCAAACCAGCCCTGCGCTTCGACGGGGTAGACGACCGGCTGGACATTGCGGAACTGAAAGGTAACCAGCCCGCCTATACGTTTTTTCTGGTGCTTAAACCGGACGGGCTGGCGGACTACAACCAGAGCCTCGGGGCGCTCGGTGGCTGGGGGCAGTTCCTCTTCCACGGTTCCGCCAATGGCACCATCTATTGCGGCACCGGCGTACCCGGCAGGCTGAGCACGCCGTCCGGCACGCTGACGGACGCCGCCACGCAGGTATTCGCCTTTACTTTCCCCGGCACCAGCGGCACATCGCGCCTGCACAGGAATGGCGTGGAAGTGGCATCGGGCGTATTGTCGCAGACACCGGTGGCATGGACGGGCTTCATGATCGGAGCGACCAACACCAATACCCTGAAAGCGGATGTAGCCGAGATCATCTTTTACAACAGGGCGCTCACCAATACGGAGCGCGAAAATGTGGAGGATTATTTGCAGACGAAGTATTGAGCATAAAAAAAGAAGCTGTATCGATAACCGGTACAGCTTCTTTCTTTTAGTATAGCGATGATTATTTCCAGGTCTTTTCCCCGTTTTTCATCCTGGTGAGCGTAGCGTTCAGCTCTTTGTCGCCATTGGACAGTTTTACCGCTTTTTCCTGCATGGCGATGGCCTCGTCTTTCCGGCCGAGCCGGTACAGAATGTTCGCATAAGTATCCATGAACATCGGGTTTTCTTTTCCTTCCAGCGAGCGTTTGCTCCATTCCAGCGCTTCCTTCACGCAGCTCATGTCCGGGCAGTTTTCAAACACGGTCCATGCGAACTGGTTCAGCTGTTCCGGGGATGCTTTCTGGCCGTATTTTTTCATGTAGGCCACCACCTGTGTCTGGAAGTTAGGCCAATCCTGTTTGAACATGTAATACTGCGCTTTGGTCTGCGCCAGCATTTCGTCCGCGATCTGCGGATATTTGCTCTTCATGCTGGCTTCCACCGGCGCCCAGTCGCCCGTAGCATCGCGGCGGAACATTTTGGAATAGATCTCTTCGTTGGCTACGATGTTCTTTACCCGGTCCATCGCCTTGCCTTCGCCCAGTACAGCATCTACTTTTTTGCTGTCGTTGAGGAAAATGGAAAAGCCTTTGTCTTTGCTGCTGGAGGTGAAGCTGTTCAGCAGCTCGATGTTTTCTTTGGTGTAAAGGTCTTTTTGTGTGGCGAGGTACTCGTTGAAAATAGCGCCGCCATTTTGCATGTCGCCCGCATCGCGCGCAGCCAGTGCGGTTTTGCGGAGATGGTCAGGCGTTTTGTTTCCTTCCTTGTATTTCCCCAGCAGGCTGTAGTATTGTGTTTCCGGGCTGAGAGCTTTGGAGGAGCGGGCAATAAACTCTTCCGCTTCGCCGCCGCCTACTACGCGGTGCACAATTTCACCATCGGGAGAAAAATACAGGAAGGTGGGATAGGCGCGGATGGCATAATCTTTTTCGATGCTGGCCGCATCTTCATACCAGCTTTTTACATATTCATTGTCCTTGTCCGTTTTGTCCATCTGCACCTGTACGTTGATGAACTTGTCATTGAAGTAATTGCCCATGATCTCCTGCGGGAAGATGGTGTTGGACATGTACTTGCAGGGGCCGCACCAGGTGGTGAAACAGTCTACGAAGATGAATTTGTTTTCGGCTTTTGCCTTGGCTTTGATCTGTGCCCAGGAGAGGTCGTTTTCAAAGCGGATACCTTTTTGCTGTGCGAAGCCAAGGAACGGCACCAGCATCAGCAGGATGAACAGTTTTCTCATTTTTACGGCGGTTTAGATTTACCTTCTGAAGGTAGGCATTTATTTCATATGAACGGTTTCCGTTCCATGGCCGGTATTTTAAATGGATGAGCTGAATATCCTCGTGCCGGGTTTCTTTTTCCACAGCCGGGCGTCGAAAGCCATGCAGATATTGCGGATGAAGGGCCTGCCCTGTGCGGTGACCGTTATGCCGGCGGGTTCCACCCGCACGAGGCCGTCCCGTTCCAGCTCCTGCAAGCGTTGCAGGCCGTCCACCACCGCGTCGCAGTTCACGTCCTGCCGCTTCCAGCGGGTGGAAAAATGGCACATCAGCGCCTGGATATGGCGGCGGAGCAGCAGGTCTTCCCTGCTTAACAGGTGCCCTTTGGAAACGGGGAACCGCCCTTCCCGCACCCGCTCCTGGTAGGCGGCGAGGTTTTTCTCGTTTTGCACATAGGCATCCCGGTGATCGCCGATGGCGGAAACGCCGAGGCCAATGAGCAATTCCGTATGCGTGGTGGTATATCCCATGAAGTTGCGGTGCAGCCGCCCTTCTTTCCGGGCAATGGACAGTTCATCGTCCGGCAGGGCGAAGTGGTCCATCCCGATCTCCTGGTAAGCATGTTCCTGCAACAACGACCTGCCCAATTCGTACAGCGCCTGTTTTTCATCGTCCTGCGGCAGGTCTTTTTCGGAGAAGGACCGCTGGCCGTTGCCCGGTATCCAGGGTACGTGGGCGTAGCTGTAAAACGATATGCGTTCCGGCAAAAGCCGCACCACCTTGCTGATCGTATCATGAATGCTGCGGGGCGTTTGCAGCGGGAGGCCGTAGATCAGGTCGAAATTGATGGAGGTGTAACCGATTTCCCGCGCTTCTTTTACCACGCGGGCCACTGTTTCAACGGGTTGTATGCGGTGGATGACCTTTTGCACGACCGGGTCGAAGTCCTGTATGCCCAGGCTCATGCGGCGGAAACCAAGGTCGTACAGCACCTGCATATGTTCCCGTGTGGTGTTGTTCGGATGCCCTTCAAAGCTGAAGGACGCATCCGGCAATATTTCGCAGCCGGAGAATAGGCGGGTGAGCAGCCCGTGCAGATTCTCGGGACTGAAGAACGTAGGCGTTCCCCCGCCCAGGTGCACCTCGCGCAAACGCGGCCGCTCTTCGAACAGTTGGAGGTACATCCCCCATTCCTGCAGCAATGTGTGGATGTAAGGCTCCTCATGCCCGTGGTTCACCGTGATGTGCTTGTTGCAGCCGCAGTAAGTGCAAAGGCTTTCGCAAAAGGGAAGATGCAGGTAAAGGCTGATGCCGCTTTCCGGATTCAGCTCCGCGAAGGACTTTTGCAGCGACGCTTTCCAGTCCGCCCCGCCGAAGCTTTCTTCATCCCATAAAGGCACCGCGGGATAGCTGGTGTAGCGCGGCGCGGCCACATTGTATTTCTGAAGCAGGTTCATATCATGCCGGTTTATGACAACAGTTGACAGTTACTTTTTCTTCCGTATGCTGCATGGCCGGGCTGATATAAGGGATGCCGAGATTCAGCCCGCGCAGGATGAGCAGCACGGCCATCATGCTTACCATCACCGGTATCAGGCGGCGGATGCGGGTGCGCCATTGCAGCGTGATCAGCTGCCCGAACCAGCTCACCGCCACCATCGCCGGCAATGTTCCCGCACCAAACGCGCCCATGAACAACGCGCCCTGTAGTATGTCGCCTGTAGCCAGCGCCCCCGCAATGCCGAGGTATACCAGCCCACATGGTAAAAAGCCATTGAAAAACCCGATGGCCGCCAGCGTGCGGAACTGCTGCTTCGCGAGCAGGCGGCCCAGTATCGTTTTGATCTTTCCCTGCCAGATGGTGAAGCGCGGCAGGCGGCGGAAATACCGGTGAAAGATCACCGAAGCCAGCAGCAGCACGCCCAGCGCGATGGACAACCCCTGCTGCCATCCGCCGATGTAGAACTGCCGCCCCAGCCATCCGAACAACAAGCCCATCAGCATATACGCCGCTACGCGGCCCGCATTGTACAATAATATGCCGCCCATCTTTTTACCACCTTGCAGGTGATGTACAGGCAGCGTCAGCGCGATGGGCCCGCACATGCCGATGCAGTGGAAACTTCCGAGGAAGCCGAGCAGGATGGCCGCGATCATTGTACAAAGAATTGTTTTTCCAGGAAATAAGGTGTGCCGTCCAGCTCCCATTGCACCTTGATGCGGTAGTTGCCACGGTCCAGGCGCTGCCGGTGTACCAATACTTTACCATATTCATCCGGCTGCACCGGCACCGAAAAATCCCTGCGGGAATCGGAAGGGCGGTAAAAGGTGATCTCGCCTTTCAGTTCCGCGTCAAGGCATTCCCGCGGGAAGATGATCTCCACGGAATCGCTGGTTTGCGCGATCACAACGGGGTCGGTTAAACGATGCGCGTTTTTCTGCGCGTCTATGTTCTGCTGATACTTCAGTTCTTCCGCATAATAGTCGCCCGTCACCATGTCTATGCGCGTGCGCATGCTTTTGACCACGAGGGTGACGATGCCTGCGGCGCCAAGGATGAATACGATGATGATCTTGTGTCCCCAGTTCATGACTGCTATTTTATTTTGCCGGGCCCAGGAATGTGGTCTGTTGCGTAGTGATCAACTGACCGTTCCGGTATAACCCGATCGTTAGAACAGATTTTCTTTTTTTGATGGCCGTTCGCGGCAGCACCACGAAGAAGGTGCCTTCTCCCTGTCCCTCCGCCTTGATGTGTATCTCCGGCTGCCCGATGGTTTCTACCTGCCCCGGCGTTTTTTCCAGCCGCAGGGTCAGCGGTATGGCATCGGTGGTTTTATTGACGAGCTTGATGCGGTAGAGATTGCTGATGCTGTCTGTTCCCCGCTCCTGGTACAGCATGCCCGCTGTGCGGATGATAGTGCCGCTGACGGGTTTGCGGCTGATCAGCAGGAATACGAGCGCGCCGGTGATGAGGAGGAGTATGGTGCTGTAGAACTTTAACCGCGGTGTGAAACGCAGCGGTTTCTTCTGCGCGATGCCGTTCTCCGAAGCATAGCGTATCAGGCCGGTGGCTCTCCCCACTTTCTCCATCATGAAATTACAGGCGTCGATGCAGGCGGTGCAGTTCACGCATTCCAGCTGTGTGCCGTTGCGGATGTCTATGCCGGTGGGACAAACGTGCACGCATTGCATGCAGTCGATGCAATCTCCCAGTTCCGGCGCGTCTTTTTTGTATTTGCCGCGCGGCTCGCCCCGCACATAATCGTACGCCACTACTACAGAATCTTTGTCCAGCAGTACGCTTTGCAGCCTGCCATACGGACAAACCACCGTGCATACCTGCTCGCGGAAGAAGGCGAACACGGCGTAGAATACGCCGGAGAACGCCAGCATCGCCATAAAGCCGCCCATGTGCCTGGAAAGCGGATCGGTGACAATGGACCGCAGCTCTTGTATGCCGATGATGTAGGCGAGAAAAGTATTGGCGATCAGCACAGACAGTAAAAAGAAGAGCAGGTGTTTGATGGTTTTCTTCCTGATCTTTTCCGCGCTCCACGGTGCTTTTTGCAGCATCTTCTGCGCGGGCGCATCTCCTTCTATCCAGTATTCGATCTTGCGGAACAGCATCTCCATAAAAATGGTTTGCGGGCAGACCCATCCACAGAAGAGCCGCCCGAAAGCCATGGTGAACAGCACGATGAAGAGAATGAAGCCCAGCATCGCCAGTCCGAAAATGAAAAAATCCTGCGGCCAGAAGATCGCGCCGAAGAGGATGAACCGCCCCTGCGTAACATCGAAAAGAAACAGGGGCCTGCCGTTCACTTGTATGAACGGCAGGCTGAAAAACGCGATGAAGTAAATATAACTGACTATGCTTCTGATGTTAAAAAGCCTGCCCTTAGGTCGTTTGGCATAGATCCATCTGCGTTTGCCCTGTTTGGTAACCGTTGCGATGCTGTCCCTGAATAACTCGTCCTCTTCCATACGTTATTGCGCTTCAGTGTACAATGTTCCCTGCTGCTCTTTCGGATTGGCGGGATTGGTGCCGTGAATGGATTTGATGTAACCTGTCAGCTGTGCCAGTTGTTTGGGTGAAAAGTCCTCTTTCCAGGATTTCATGCCTTTCTCGGGTACGCCGTATTTGATCGTCGCGAATATTTCACTCACTTTGCCGCCGTGCATCCAATAGCTGTCCGTGAGGTTGGGGCCCACAACGCCCTGTCCTTCCGGCCCGTGGCAGGCGGCGCAGTTGGTGATGAACAGTTTTTTTCCCGCTTCGATGTCTGACGGATCTTTCAACAGCGTGACGTTGTTCTCATCGATGTTGTTGGCGGCATTTTTAAGATATGCTTCCTTTGCCTCGGCCGCTTTGGCTTCCGCTATCTGCAGCTCTTCGAGCTGCAGGGGCGCCGCTTGCGAAACATGATAACGCCAGAGGTACACAACGCCGAACAGGATGCTGAAATAGAAGCTGTAGCGCCACCAGGGCGGCGTGGGATTGTTCAGCTCGCGGATGCCGTCGTAATCATGCCCCATGTCTGCTTCCGCTTCGGTGGCGGCGTCCAGGCTTCTGGTGCGGTTGAGCTTTTCCAGCCAGTTGATGCGCGGCTTGCCGGGCGCCGGTGCTTTTTTGGTACGGGGAGCGCTTTTACGTTGAATGCCGGCCAGTATCCGCAGCGCGCTGATGAGCATCATGATCACCAGCAGCTCCACGCCGATCACCAGCGTGAGCAAGGTGAAGACGGTGTCTGACATGCCCTGCACGATACTGCTGGCGGATGATGTTGTATCCTGCGCCTGCGCCGCGCTGCTGACGAGCAGCAGGAGCACTACCGGCAGTATCTTTTCTTTTTTGATCCTTTCCCGGTAGATGTCCATCGCACCCAGTACGGTATAGCCAAGTATAAGGATGGCGATCATCAGGCCGATGGCGACGCACAGCAGCAGCAAAGCTACGGGGTGGTCGAGCCCGGCGAAAGGAGAGGTGGCGGGACCTTGCGCGGATGCGGTGAGGCTGCTCAGCAACAGCAGCAGGGTCAATGATCGTTTGGTCGTACGGCGCATGGTCATGGATTTTTAGGTTCGTCGTTGTCTAAAGGGATGTGACTGATCTGGTCCATCATCTTCCTGTCTGCCCGGAATGCCCAGAAGGCGGCCAGCAGAAAGAAGATGGAGAATATCAACAGCGAGGCCATCGGGTAGATGCTGATGCCTGCAATGCTTTCCAGGTATTTGATGAATTTCATGGCTTAATTTTTTCCGGATGAAACCTTGATGTCTGTGCCGAGTCTTTGCATGTACGCGATCAGCGCCACGATCTCCCGGTCCGCGCCCACTTCCAGTTTGTCGCGTTGCAGGCTGGCGGTGATCTGTGCGGCCTGCTTGTCGTAATCCGCGATGGCCTGCATTTCATATCCGTGCTCGTAAGGCACGCCGAGCTTGCGCATCACGTTGATCATCGCCGGTGTTTTGCTTTTATCCACGCGGTTGTCGAACAGCCAGGGATACGTAGGCATGATGCTGCCGGGCGACATGGAGGTAGGATCGAGCATGTGGTTATAGTGCCAGGAGTCCGGGTACTTGCCGCCGAGCCTTGCCAGGTCCGGCCCCGTGCGTTTGGAGCCCCACTGGAAGGGGTGGTCGTAAATAAATTCCCCGGCCTTTGAATATTCGCCGTACCGCGCCACTTCATCGCGGAAGGGGCGCACCATCTGGGAGTGGCAGGTGTAACATCCTTCGCGGATGTAGATGTCCCGGCCATGCAGTTCCAGCGGCGTGTAAGGTTTTACGGTGCTGATGGTGGGGATGTTGCTGCGGATGAGGAAGGTGGGCACCATTTCCAGTATCCCGCCAATGCCGACTACGATCAGGCTGAACACCACCATCTGCACGGGTCTTTTCTCGATCCAGTTATGCCAGTACGATTTACCGTGCGTTACCGCATCTTTCACCAGCGGCGCCGCTTCCGCCGCTTCATTCGCCACGAAGCTGCCCTTGCGTACCGTCTTCACGATGTTCACGATCATCAGTATCAATCCGCTTACGTATAACAATCCGCCTACAGCCCGCAGCGCATACATCGGAACAATGGTAGTCACGGTTTCGAGGAACTGGAATTTCAGCTGGCCTTCTTCGGTGAACTGTTTCCACATCATGCTTTGTGTGAAAGCGGCCCAGTACAGTGGTACGGCGTAGAAGATGATGCCGAGCGTGCCGATCCAGAAGTGGGTGTTCGCCCATTTTTTGGAGTACAGCGTGGTGTTGAACAGCCGCGGTATCATCCAGTAAAGAATGCCGAAGGTGAGGAAGCCGTTCCATCCGAGCGCGCCAACGTGCACGTGTGCGATGGTCCAGTCCGTATAGTGAGAAATGGCGTTTACATTTTTTAATGACAGCATGGGGCCTTCAAAGGTGGCCATGCCGTAGGCGGTGAGCGCTACCACGAAGAATTTCAGGATGGCGTCTTCCCGCACGCGGTCCCACGCGCCGCGCAGGGTGAGCAGGCCGTTCAGCATGCCGCCCCAGGAGGGTGCGATGAGCATGATGGAGAATACGGTGCCGAGGGATTGCGCCCATTCCGGCAATGCGGTGTAGAGCAAGTGGTGCGGGCCTGCCCAGATGTAAATGAAGATCAGCGCCCAGAAGTGGATGATAGACCAGCGGTAGGAATACACCGGGCGGTTGGCCGCTTTCGGCACGAAGTAATACATCAATCCGAGATAAGGTGTGGTGAGGAAGAAGGCCACGGCATTGTGACCGTACCACCATTGCACCAGGGCGTCCTGCACGCCGGCGTACCAGGAATAGCTTTTGAAAAGGGACAGCGGCATCTCGAAGGAGTTCACGATGTGCAGCATCGCAATGGCCACCCAGGTGCCGATGTAGAACCAGATCGCTACATAGAGATGGGATACCCGCCGTCTGAGGATCGTGCCGAGCATGTTGGCACCGAACACCAGCCATATCAATGTGATGGCAATGTCGAAAGGCCATTCCAGCTCCGCATATTCCTTACCCGTGGTATAACCCATGAATAACGTTAACGCACCTCCGGCGATGATGGCCTGCCATCCCCAGAAATGTATTTTGCTCAACAGGTCGCTGAACATGCGGGCTTTACACAGCCTTTGCAGGGAGTAATACACGCCCATGAAAATGCCGTTGCCCACAAATGCGAAAACCACCGCATTGGTGTGCACCGGCCGCAAACGGCCGAAGGTAGTAGGCGCGTAGCCAAGGTTCAGGTCGGGATAAACAAGCGCCGTAGCCGCCCAGAGGCCGGCCAGCATACCGATCAGCCCCCAGAACAGGGTAGCCCAGGCAAACCATTTCACCGTGCGGTTGTCGTAAGAGAATTTTTCCAGAGAAGACATCATGGTATTGTTTCAGATTAGTCGTTGTTGATCTTTTCATCGAAAAGCATGCGGTGAGCGGGTGAGTAGTCATCTTCATACTGTCCGTCTTTTACCGACCAGATGAAGGCTACCAGGAAGAACAGCGCAACGGAGAGGCTGGCGCCGAGCAGCAGGAATATCACACTCATAACTGGTTGTTTTGATGGTGTAAAAGTAGGCTGACGCCTGCATCCGGCTGATGATGCCCGTCAAATGCGGTGATGACCGTCATCAGCGTAAAAGGCGTTTTCCGGCCCATTCGCTGATGCCATAGGTGATCAGGATCAGGCTGATGGAGCTGGAGGGCATCAGGACCGCCGCGGTGAGCGGTGAAAGGATGCCCTGCACCGCGAAGTACAGGCCGGTGATATTATAGATGGTGGAATAAGCGAAGCTGAAGAGAATGATGCGTTTGTTCATTTTGCAAAAGCGGATGAACGCCGGCAGCTTTTCCAGCTGCGATCCTTCCAGGATGCCGTCGCTGGCGGGGGTGAAGTTGTTGTTGTGCTCGGTGAGGGAGATGCCGGTATCGCTTTGTTTCAGCGCCCCGGCATCGTTCAGCCCGTCACCGATCATCAATACACGTTTGCCTTGCTGTTGGAGGTGAAGTATATAGTTGAGCTTGTCGTCCGGTTGCTGGCGGAAATGCAGGGTGGCGTCCGGCATCATGGCGTGCAGTGCGCGTTCTTCTCCGGCATGGTCGCCGGAAAGCACGGTGAGCGGGTATTTCAGCTTTTGCAGCATGTTTTCGATGCCTTCGCGGTAGCTGTTGCGAATGCAAAAGTACCCGGCCGGCTGCCGGTTGATCTTCACATGCACAATGCTGCCCTGTTGATCTGCCGGGTCCTGCATGCCCGTCCATCCCGCATTGCCGATGCGTATGCGCAAATGATGCGCGGTACCCTCGATGCCTTGCCCCGTTTGTTCCGTAAAGTGCGCCACGGTGCTAGAGAACGGCTGGCCGAGGAAGGATTGTATCACTTTGCTGGCGGGGTGTTGGGACTGCCCCGTCAGTGTAGCGATGGCGTCTTTCTCCGGCAGCGAAAGCGGCCGCCCGTGCCATGTTACCTGCGCTTCCCCGCGGGAGGTGAGCGTGCCTGTTTTATCGAATACGATATGCGTGGTGGTGGCGAGGCTTTCGATGGCTTGCGCATTGCGCAGGTATAAATGATGACGGCTGAGGATACGCAGGATGTGGCCGTTGGTGAAGGATGCCGCCAGCAGCAGGGCGCATGGGCAGGCTATGATCAATATCGCCGTAACGGCGGGCCAGATCTTCGAAGGATCGAAAATGCCCCAGTAAATAGTGGTGATAGCTGCAATGCACAGCACCACCCAGGTAAAGTATTGCCCGGCGAGATGGATAAAAGAAGCCTTCTGCTTTTTATCCCCTTTCAGTTCGTCGCGGTTCCAGAGGCTGGTCAGGTAGCTTTGCGCCACTTCGCGGATGGTCAGTATCTCGATGTTCCCTTCCAGCTGGCGTCCGCCGGCGTATATCAGTTCGCCCATGTTCTTTGTTACGGGCTGTGATTCACCGGTAACGAAGCTGTAGTCGATCATGGCCTTGCCTTTCACGAGGATGCCGTCCGCCGGCACGAGTTCCTGGTGATGCACCAGCAGCGTATCGCCGGCTTTCACGTCCGGCAGAACGGTGGGAATTTCCTTGTTGTCTTTTATCACGCTGACGGCTATGGGAAAATAGGCGGTGTAGTCGCGGTCGAATGAAAGACCCTGGTATGTTTTATCCTGCAATATCCTGCCAATCAGCATGAACAGCACGATGCCCGTCATCGAATCAAAATATCCCGCGCCGGCGCCGGAGAGCACGTCCACCAGGCTGCGCACGAAGGTGACAACGATCGCCAGTACGATGGGTATGTCGATGTTCAGAAAACCGTGCTTCAATCCTTTCCAGGCGGATGCGTAGAACGCCTGTGCGCTGAAGAGGAAAACAGGGAGGGAAAGCGCGAGGTTCAGATAGCGGAAAGCCTGGCTCATGCCGGTTTCCATATGATCGCTGGAAAAGTACTCCGGGAAGCTGAGCAGCATGATATTGGCGAAACAGAACCCGGCTACGCCGAGCTGATAGATCAGGCGGCGGCTGACGGCGGGCTTTTTATTCCCGAGGTCCTGCAGGCTGATGTAGGGTTCGTAGCCGATGCTGGTCAGCGTTTCGGCCACTTTGCGCAGGGAAGTCTGTTGCTGATGGAAGATGATGCGGGCTTCCTTCCTGGTGAAGTTGACGTTTACCTGCTGGATGCCGGGGTCCAGGTGGTGGAGGTTTTCCAGCAGCCACAGGCAGGAACTGCAATGGATATGCGGAATATAAAAGGTAACGTGCGTTTGCTGATGGTCCTGGAAATGGATCAGCTGCTGTTGCACTTTGTCGTCTTCCAGGAAAGCGAATTTGTCTTTCCGCACGGGCACGCGCTGCGCCATGCCCGGCCTTTCATTCATTTCATAGTAGGCGCACAGGCCGTTTTCGTTCAACAGCTCATAGACCATTTTACAGCCGCTGCAGCAGAACCGGGCGCCCCCGGGGCTGGGTTCTCCGCAGTGTGCGCATAACTGCTGTACCTGTGTATCCATGGTGTAAAAGTATCTGGCGCCGCTTCCCCGGGCGATGATGGCCGTTACGGGAAAAACTGATTGTGGTCAGGGAGGGCGCCGGGAATGTGTAACAGATTGCCATAATTGTATAACGATCACCGTGTTGGGGTGGCCTACCTTTGTATCATGCAAAAGATGATCATCCGCATATGCCGGTTTATCCGGTCGTTGTTCACAAAGAATTGTTGTAAATAAAACAGGAGATATGAAAAGGATAGTTTTAGCGATATTATTGTCGGGCAGCTTTGCGGCGGCGAAGGCGCAGCATGAGCATCATGAGAAGAAAAAGGATACGGTGCCGGAGGAGCGGCAGCATCAGCATACGAAAACGGATACGACGCCGGCAAAACATCATCAGCATACGAAAAAAGATACCGTTCCGGCGAAACATCATCAGCATGATATGAAAATGGATGACCAGCATCAGCCGGACACGGCCGGTGCGCATCACGGCCACGTGGATCAGCACATGAACAATCACGCCGGCCACGACATGAGCAACATGACCCACGCCTACTCCCGAAACCTCCCCATGAGCCGCAACGGCTCCGGCACCAGCTGGCTGCCGGACGCCAGCCCGATGTACATGTACATGGCGCAAAAAGGAAAGACCTCTTTCATGTTCCACGGCAATATTTTTTTGCGTTACACCTCCACCGACCTCACGGCAAAAGGCAGCCGCGGCGCGGCAAAGCTGGATGCGCCGAACTGGTTCATGGGCATGATGAACCACCAGGTAGGCAAAAGAGGATTGCTGAACGCTACCGTCATGCTGAGCTTCGACCGGCTGACCATGGGCGGGAACGGCTATCCGCTGCTTTTTCAGTCCGGCGAAACCTGGGAAGGCAAGGCGCTGGTAGACCGGCAGCATCCGCACGACCTGCTGGCCGCGCTGAGCGTGGGGTATACACATGCCATTAACAAGAACATGGACGTGTATGCTTACCTCGGCTACCCCGGAGAGCCCACCATCAGCGCCCCGGCCTTTATGCACCGCATCTCCGCCATGAACAACCCGGATGCGCCGCTCGGCCACCACTGGCAGGACGCCACGCACATCACCTTCGGCGTGGGTACCCTCGGCTTCCGTTACAAGCAGCTGAAAGCGGAGTTCTCTTCCTTCACCGGCCGCGAACCGGATGAAGACCGTTATAACTTCGACAAACCGCTGTTCGACAGCTATGCTTACCGCCTCAGTTACAATCCCTCAAAACAATGGGCCTTGCAGTTCTCACAAGCCTTCGTGCACAGCCCCGAAGCGCTGGAACCGGATGAAAACGTCACCCGCACCACTGCTTCCGCCATCCATACCGTGCAGCTTCGCAAGCCCGGCAGCTTTGTGGCTTCCGCGGCGGTATGGGGCCTCAACAGCAAAAGCCACGGCGGCAACGAACATTCCTTCCTGGCGGAAAGCAACCTGCAGTTGCAGCGGAACGCTGTCTACGGCCGCTACGAGTTCGTGGAAAAATCCACACACGAGCTGCAACTCGAAGATCAGCTGGGCCACGGTAAATACAACGTACATGCTTTTACGTTGGGATACGCGCGCATCCTCGCCACGGTCTGGAACACCAACCTGTCCATCGGTACGCAGGGCACTGTAAATGTGGAGGATAAAGCCCTGTACGGCATATACGGAAAGAACCCGCTGAGCGCGCAGGTATACCTGCGGATAAGCCCGGCATTGCACCGCTAAATCACACTTTAATTCGATACCGGTCTACCCGCTTTTTGCTATTTTCGTTGAAATATCGCTGTTAACCTGATGGATCAATTAACGAAAGGCTGGATATGGCCGGTGATCGTCATTATCATCGCCGCATGTGGGCATAGAAAGGGACAACCGCAGCAAAAGGAGATCGTGAAGGATATCCGGCAACTGGACGAGGTAGTGCCTGAGCAGATCGCGGAGCGGCTGGATTATATTGCCGGCAATGAGGGTGCGATGGAAGACAGCATTGCCGTCTTCCGTCTTTCCGCGTTAACGCATGCCTACCAGGTGAACAGGGGCGCCGCTATCTGGTCCCGGAACGGAAAGGAACATCCCGCTGCCGCTTCCATGATGCGGTGGATCAAAACGGCGGACGACTATGGGCTGGTACCCGGCCTGCTGCATGTAAAAGCGCTGTCCGCCGCTGCCCTTCAGCTGGAAACAGATGCCGCCGCCGGCAGGGACGCGGCGCTGTGGGCGCGGGTGGACGTACTGCTGACAGACGCCTTCCTGAAAATGGCTTACCAGCTGCATTACGGCGTTGCGCCGCGGGACAGCATCACGTTGCGCAAGGATTCATTGTTGACGGATGAAGTGCTTACCGGGCTGATGCAGGATGCGCTGGGGCTGGGGGACGTTTCCTCCGTGATGCAGCGCCAGGAGCCGGGCCACGCCGGTTATGCCGCGCTGAAAGAGGGCGTACAGCAGTTCAAACAACAATACGGCAACAAACGCTGGGACACACTGCCCCAGCAATACACCGATACACCGCTCTTCCAGCAACAGCTGGCCATCCGCCTTGTACAAAGCGGCCACCTCGATTCTTCCCTCGTAACGGACCCGGCCACACTCCGCAACGCGGTCAGGAACTTTCAACGCGAATTCAATATCTACCCGGACGGCGTAGCCGGCAAACAAACCGTGCAACTCCTCAACAAGCAGCCTTCGGACTGGCTGCTGCAGGCGGCGCTCAACCTGGACCGCTGGCGGAAGCTGCCGGATACCCTGCCGGAACGCTACCTGATCGTGAACATCCCGGCTTTCCGGATGACCGTGCTGGAAAATGAAGATACCGTGCTCGATTCCCGCGTGATCGTAGGCGCCCCGCGCACCCGCACGCCGGTGCTCAATTCGGTGATGACCAACTTCATTCTTTACCCCTATTGGCGCGTGCCCTACAGCATCGTTTTTAAGGAAATGCTGCCCCAGATCAGGAAAGACCCTTATTACCTTGTGGAAAAGAACCTGGAAGTGGTGAACCACCAGGGAGAAGTGGTAAATCCCGATTCTATCGACTGGAACAAGCTGGGCCGCAAGTACTTCCCTTATGTGCTGCGCCAGATGGACGGGCTGGACAACTCCCTCGGCATCATGAAATTCAACTTCTTCAACAAATACAGCGTCTACCTGCACGATACCAATAACCGCACCCTCTTCAGCAACTCCAACCGTGCGTTAAGCCATGGCTGCGTACGGGTGCAGCAGTGGGACAGCCTGGCGATGTACATGGTGCGGGAAGATCCCGATCCCGCTATGCGGGACAGTGTGCGCACCTGGCTGGAACGCGAGGAAAAGCGGCAGTATAATCTTGTTAAACGGTTACCCATTTATGTGAGATACTTCACGGCGGAGGTACGGTATGGCAGAATGCAGTTCTATGAGGACATTTACGGGGAGGATAAGGCGCTGCGGCAATATTTCACTTTTGATAAATAGTTCTCTATCTTGGTGATGATTTGTAACCATAACCCTGTGCTTTAAACCACTACAATGAAATCATGGATGTTCCGCGTATTCAACCTGCGCGCCCTATTGCTTGTTGCCTGTACGCTATTGATACAGCCTGCTGTTTTCGCACAAAATAAATCCAATACCGGCACTGACTTCTGGGTCGGGTATGGGCACCACCAGTTCATGGAACCCGGCATGGGCAACACACAGGAAATGGTGCTCTACCTCAGCGCAGAGCAGCCGGCCAATGTGACCGTTACCATTGACGGTACGGCCTGGACGCGGACTTACAATATTCCCGCCAATACTTCCATCACCACTGAATTTATTCCCAAAGCCGGCTTTTATGATACCCGCTTATATTCTGTGCCGCCGGATTTCGGGGGTACAGGCAGTGAAGGCATCTTTTCCAATAAAGGCATTCACATTGTGAGTAATGTGCCGATAGTAGCCAATGCGCATATTTTTGGAAGTGCTTCCAGCGGCGCTACGATGCTGATGCCTACTGCAACCTGGGGATATAATTATACCTCGCTGAACAGCCAGCAGTATTACCAGGACAACTGTTTTTCATGGATGTATGTGGTGGCAAAGGAAGACAATACCACATTCGAGATCACGCCATCCGCGCCGACACGTAACGGGAGGCCGCCGGGTGTTCCTTTCACTGTGACCATGAACAAAGGGGATATCTACCAGGTGGTAGGAGCCGCGATCGGAGGTGGGTGGGGACATGATCTTACCGGCACAAAGGTCCGCTCGATCCCTAATAGTTCCGGCATTTGTCATCCTATCGGCGCCTTTTCCGGAAGCAGCCGTACTTATATCACCTGCCCCTCCGGCTCGCCGGGTGGCGGGGATAATATTATCCAGCAATTGCTGCCGGAGCAAACCTGGGGCCGCCGTTACCTCACAGCGCCTTTTTCCAACGGCGATGCTGCAACGGATATGCGGACCGGTCTTTACCGCGTACTGGTGACAGATCCGGCTACGGAGGTGAAAAGAAATGGTACGACGCTCACCGGGTTAACGAATAATGCCTATTACGAGTTCGTCAGCAACACGGCAGACCTGATCGAGGCAGACAAAGCTGTGCTGGTAGCGCAATACATGTCGTCCAGCGGCGGTTGTCCGGACGCTTCAGGTCCGGGTGATCCGGAAATGATCTATTTGAGCCCGTTGGGGCAGGGGGTAAAGAAAACGGCTTTCTACCGCAGTACAAGTGAAAACATAACTGTCAACTACGTAACGCTGATCGTTCCGACGGCCGCCTTGTCTTCCCTTTTAATTGACGGAAGCAACAGCTTTGAACATACCTATCCGCATCCCCGGCTGCCGGAATACACCGTGGTCGTCAAGCGGTACAATGCCGCTGTTGCACAGGGCATGATCACCTGCGATCAGCCTTTCACCGGCATCACCTACGGTATGGGAATCGTGGAAAGCTATGGTTATAACGTGGGCCTGAGCCTGAATGACCTTACCGGCATCGGGCAGATAAAGAACAGCGAAGGCGCCGCCCCCAGCAATGACTTCTCCTGTAAAGGGACTCCCGTCAAGCTATCCGTATTGTTACCTTATCAACCTGTTACGTTGACGTGGAAGATCAGCAGCGTTGGCGCCACTGTTGCACCGGCCGCCGATGTTGTTCAGAACGCGCCGGCCCATACCGGGACGCAGGTGGTGGACGGCGCTACCTATTATCAATACACGCTGCCGCAGGATTATACCTTTTCGCAGGAAGGAGATTATTACATTCCCGTGGTATCCCTCAATCCCGCTATAACTACATGCCAGCAGGCTGATACCACCATCATCCCGGTAACAGTAAAACCTTCTCCGGATATATCCTTCACTATGACTAACGTTACGGCCTGCACGCTGGATACGGTATATCTTTCCGCAGCCGAAACGAACGGCGGTTTTACATTCGATAAATGGACGTGGACTTTCCCGGACGGCAGCACCGCCAACACGAGAGAAGCAAAGGCGCTTTTCCTTCCCGGCACGCAGCAGGCAAAATTACAGGCGATATCTACCGAAGGCTGCGTCAGCCTGGATTCCGCATCGATCGAGATACATGACCGCCCTACGGCGGGCTTCACCAGCGCTGTGCCGGCCGTATGCGAAACCGGGGCGCTGACGTTTACCGATACGTCCGCTTACGCCGGCAGTCCGCATAATCTTACCCGTTCATGGGATTTCGGCAATGGCGCACAACTGATCGATTCGATCACAACGTCATCCGCAACTTATCAGACTTATGGTACTTATACTGTAAAGCTGGTAACAAAATTCAGCGCACTTTGCATCAGCGATACCGCCAGCACAACAGTGACCGTGCATGCCAATCCTGTCATCACATTGACCGCACCGGATGATTGCCTGCCCACGGACAGAAGCGCTGCTTTCACCAGCAGCCCTGCTACCCCTGACGGACAAACGATCAGCGGTTACCAATGGGATTTCGGAGATGGCAGCGGCACCGCTGCTACAAAAGACGCCGTTTACCAGTATGCAAAAGACAGCACCTACCCGGTGCATTATACCGTAACCACGAGCAACGGATGTTCAAGTGATTCTACATTCGATGTGGCAGTTTCTGCCAAGCCGGAATTGAGCTATTCCGTAGTGCCGCCGGTTTGTGAAAATGCCACCGGCCCTGTTTCCGCGGCATTGGCCACCGTGCTGAACGGCGCCACCGGCAGCGGCATTTATAGCGGCCCCGGTATTGATGCGGCAGGCAGCTTGTCCCCGGCCATTGCAGGCGCCGGCATGCACACCGCCAAATATGTATTCACTACTTCCGAAGGATGTAAAGATTCGGTCACAACTACGTTCACTGTGCGGGCCAGCCCCGCGCTGACGCTCACATTGCCTTCCGGCTGCCTTCCTGTAAACGGCGAAGCGTCTTTCACCGGTGAAGCTGCTACCGTTGACGGACAAACGATCAGCGGTTACCAGTGGAATTTCGGGGACGGCTCGGCGCTGTCCACCACAAAAGATCCGGTGCATCACTACGCGCAACCCGGTGAATATGATGTAGTGTACACAGCAACTACCGTAAACGGATGTACGAATGATACAACGGTGCGGGTGGAACTCGGCATGCTGCCGGAACTTGCTTATGGCGTAATTCCGCCGGTATGCGCTTCACAACCCGGTCCGGTAACGGTGGCGACTGCCAGCGTGGAGAACAACCTGGCGGGAAATGGCATCTACAGCGGTACCGGCGTTAGCGGTACCGGTAGTTTTGATCCGGCAGTGGCGGGCGTTGGTACGCATGCCGTCAAATATATTTTTACCACTTCCGAAGGATGTGTGGATTCCGCAAGCAGCAGCATCACCGTCAATCCGCGGCCGGTAGCCAGCTTCGTTGCTTCCGCTGATTCCATATGCCAGGGCGGATCTGTTACGTTCACAGACATGAGCACGGGCGGTGTCAGCGCATGGAACTGGAATTTCGGGGACGGCGGCACCGCATCCACCGCGAACCCCTCCAGGCGTTTCAATGCATCGGGCGACTTTGATGTGCGGCTACAGGTAACGGATGCGGCAGGCTGTGTGTCCGAACCTTTCAGTATTCCTGTCGTTGCTATGGTATTGCCTGTCATCGATGCGGGGCCTGCCATTACGGTAAGGCAGGGCGCTCAGGTACAGCTACAACCGTCCGCGAACGATTCCACGCAGGTAACTTTCCAGTGGTCGCCGGCGGGTGATTTTATCGATCCCAATGTGCTGCGCGCATCGCTGGTAGCCACACGGGATGCGGTGTACACACTGACCGCCACCAGCGGCCGGAACTGTACGGCCAGCGATAACGTCACCGTAACGGTCATCAAAGCGATCAAACCGCCGAACGTCTTCTCGCCGAATGGTGATAATATCAACGATACCTGGGTGATCCGGGAGCTGGTGCATTATCCCGACTGCATCGTGGAAGTATTTAACCGCTATGGTCAGCGCCTGTTCCGCTCGGCGGGCTATGGCACTGCCTGGGACGGTAAGTACCGCGGATCGGCATTGCCCATCGGTACCTACTATTACGTCATACAACCGGGGGCAGGAGAAAAACCCGTTTCAGGTTCCGTTACCATCCTTAAATAATGTTTGTTATGATCAGATCAATATTTCGCACGGTCCTGCTGTTGCTGGCGTTCACGCCGGCAGCCATCGCGCAGCAGCAGCCTCATTATACGCAGTATCTCATGAATCCCTTTATCATCAACCCCGCGCTGGCGGGAATTGAAAGCTACTGGGATGTAAGGGCCAGTCACCGCCATCAGTGGGCCGGCCTGCAGGATGCGCCGGTCACCAGCTATTTGTCCGCCCACGGGCCTGTAGGCAAATATGCGCGGCAGAATGTAACGCCAACGGATATGCGTTATCATTCCCGTGATAAATCGTATTGGGACGACTATACCGCTCCGCCCTCACATCCTGGTGTGGGCCTGACCGTCCTGAGCGATGTCACCGGGCCTATACGCCGCTTTGCCGTGAATGCCGCGTATGCGCATCACATTGGCCTCGGGCCGAGAACCAGCATCAGCGCGGGTATTGGCGCGGGCATGCAAACGTACAGCCTGGATGCGGACAAACTGCAATTCGCCGATCCCGGTGATCCGACCGTGGCGGGCGTTGGGTTGATGAAAAGATGGAAACCTGATGTTACGGCGGGCGTCTGGCTGTATTCCGCGGATTTTTTCGGCGGCGTGTCTGTGCAGAATATCATTCCGCAGGAGCTGACGTATGACGAAGGGGGCGTTGTGACCGATGCTGAACGGGATGGACTGACGCCGCATATTTTCATCACCGCAGGTTACCGCCTGTGGCTCAATAACGATTTCACCGTGCTGCCTTCCATCATGCTGAAGTCCATCGCGCCGGCCCCGCTCGGCATCGACGCAAATGCAAAGCTCCTGTACCGCGACCGCTTGTGGGCCGGTGTAAATTATCGTGTTGACGATGGATTTGCGGGCATGCTGGGCGTATACATCACCCCCATGCTGAATATCGGCTACGCTTATGACTATACGGCATCTTCACTGAACTTTGTCAGCAAGGGCACGCACGAAATTACGATCGGCCTGATGCTGAGGAACCGGGGCGGGGATTACGCGCCGCGCCAGAACTGGTAACGTTCGGCGGCTTCTTCATATCGGGCACCGCGTCCGCATTCTCGCGCGGGATGAATTGCCGGAGGCTGTCCAGCACCTGTTTGTATCCGCTATTGCCCGCGAGATTGTTCCATTCCGCCTCATCTTTCGAGTGATCATACAGTTCCTCCGTACCGTCCGCGTACTGGATATACCGCCATTGCGCGGTGCGTACGGCGTGATTTCCTTTCATGTAAGTCATCAGCGCGGGCGGGAACGGTGTGGAGGGATCTTTCAGTAAGGGTACCAGCGAAAGCCCGTCCAGCCCGCTTTTTTTGTTCAGTCCGCAGAGGTCTGTCAGAGTTGGATAGATAGTGGTGAGATCAACCGGTGTGTTGATCCTTGTTCCCGGTGATATCTGCCCGGGCGCCACGAGTATGAACGGAATATGGGTGGTTTTCTCCCACAGCGCGAACTTTTCGATATGCTGTTTTTCCCCGAGGTGATAACCATGATCGCTCCATAGTACGATGATGGTGTTATTGGCATATTCGCTTTTTTCAAGCGCATCCAGCACACGCCCGATCTGCGCATCCGCAAACGAAGCCGCGGCCTGGTAGGAAACCACCATATCGGCCCATGTTTGCGGGTCTTTCTTCATGGCGCGTTCAATGCCTCTCCAGAACCATTTGGTGGATTTCATCAGCGAATCAGCACCGGCGGGAAGATCGTTCCAGTCGTCTTTTTTCGTTGCCGGCATCACGGCGTTTTGCACGGGATAGTTGTCCCGGTATGACTGCGGCGCATAAAAAGGCATATGCGGCCTGAATATGCCGATGCTCAAAAAGAACGGTTTGCGGGAAGGCTGGCGCAGGAAGGCTTCGGCGTAGCTGGCGGTCCTGTAGTCCAGCGCATCTTTTTCATCCGGCGGCCATGCGCCCCAGTCTGAATTTTTGCTGCCGTATTGCTCCAGGCCGTTCAGTTTTTTTGGAGGGATAGGAGCGTCCGGATAGGAATCCGGCAGCTGCTGAAAATCGTGGAAAGAGGCGGCATCGTGGAAGGCGCCATCCCAGTGGTGATGAAATATTTTGCCGGCGCCGGCGGAGTAATAGGCGTTCTTCATGAAATATTGCTGGATGGTTTCTGCTTCGGGCAGGGCTTTCCGCCAGTCGGACTTATTACCGTAAACGCCGTTTTTGTGGGTGCGGGTGCCGGTCAACACAGAAGTGCGCGAAGGATTGCAGGAAGGGGAGGAGCAGTAGGCGCGCGGGAAGAACACACCTTTGGCGGCCAGCCTTTGCAGGTTGGGCGTTTTGATGGGATTGGCGGGATCAAAGAGGGTGATCCAGTCGTTCAGGTCGTCTACCGCAATGAAAAGCACGTTGGGCTTTTGCGGCTGGCGGTCGTCAAACGAAAATGCGGTTGCAAGCGCTGCGGAGAGAACGAGGATGATGGAGATTTTCATGATGATGAAAGATGACGTGGAAAAATGCGGGATAAAGGTAGGGATCGGGTATTAAAAAGGAAACTTAAATGGATGATCTGGGAAAAAATACCGATGATCGAGGTAAAAAAAATCCCGGATGATGGTCCGGGATTTTTCATGATCTATTTGCCGAGTTTCGCTTTCAGCGCTGTGTCCAGCTCCTGAAGGAACTCTTCAGTGTAGAGGTAGTGTTTGCCGTGTTCCACTTTGTTGCCGTGGATACAAACAGCGAGGTCTTTGGTCATCTTGCCGCTTTCAACGGTTTCGATACAAACCTGTTCCAGCGCCTGTGCGAAGTTGATCAGCTCCTGGTTGTTATCCAGCTTGCCACGGAATTCCAGGCCGCGTGTCCATGCGAAGATGGAGGCGATGGGGTTGGTGGAAGTGGGTTTGCCAGCCTGGTGGTCGCGGTAGTGGCGGGTTACGGTGCCGTGCGCGGCTTCCGCTTCCATGGTCTTGCCGTCCGGCGTAACCAGTGTGGAGGTCATCAGGCCGAGGGAACCGAAGCCTTGCGCAACGGTATCGGATTGTACGTCGCCATCATAGTTCTTACAAGCCCATACAAAATTGCCGTGCCATTTCAGCGCGGAGGCCACCATGTCATCGATCAGGCGATGTTCGTAGGTGAGGCCCAGCTTGTCGAATTCAGCTTTGAATTCTTTCTGGTAAGTTTCTTCGAAAATATCTTTGAAACGGCCATCGTATTTTTTCAGGATGGTGTTCTTGGTGCTGAGGTACAGCGGCCATTTTTTGATGATAGCCTGGTTGAAGCATGCGCGTGCGAAACCGCGGATGGACTCGTCTGTATTGTACATAGCGAGCGCAACGCCGTCGCCTTTGAACTGGTATACTTCATGTTCGATCACTTCGCCGTTCTCTCCTTCAAACTTAATGGTGAGCTTGCCTTTGCCTTTTACAACGAAGTCGGTGGCGCGGTACTGGTCGCCGAAAGCGTGACGGCCGATGCAGATGGGAGCGGTCCAGTTGGGCACGAGGCGCGGAACGTTCTTCATAACGATCGGCTCGCGGAACACGGTGCCATCGAGGATGTTACGGATGGTGCCGTTGGGGGATTTCCACATTTGCTTCAGCTTGAATTCCTCCACACGTTGCTCATCCGGCGTGATGGTAGCGCATTTGATGCCAACGTTGTATTGTTTGATGGCATTGGCCGCATCTATGGTTACCTGGTCGTTGGTAGCATCGCGGTGCTCCATGCCAAGGTCAAAGTACTTAATATCCAGGTCAAGATATGGAATGATCAGTTTGTCTTTAATGAACTTCCAGATGATCCGTGTCATTTCGTCGCCATCCAGCTCTACTACAGGGTTTGCAACTTTAATTTTCTGAGACATCGATTAATGTTTTTTAAAATATGTTCGTGGTTTATCGCACGAAATATACAAATCAATTGTGAATTGTCAATTATAGTTAAAGCTGTTTGATGATCTCGTCCGCGAACTCGCTGCATTTCACGAGGGTGGCGTCGTCCATCAGCTTGTAGAAGTCGATGGTCACGCGCTTGCGCATGATGGCGGTGCTGAGGCCATGTACGATGAGGTCCGCTGCTTCTTTCCAGCCCATGTATTCCAGCATCATCACGCCGCTGAGTATAACGGAGGAGGGGTTCATGGTATCGGTGTTCGCGAAGCGGGGTGCGGTGCCGTGCGTGGCTTCAAATACAGCGTGGCCGGTAGCGTAGTTGATATTGGCGCCGGGCGCAATGCCGATGCCGCCTACGGCTGCCGCCAGGGCGTCGGAGATATAGTCGCCGTTGAGGTTCAGTGTGGCGATCACGGAGAAGTCCTGCGGTGCGAGCAGTATCTGCTGCAGGAAGTTATCGGCGATCACATCATTGATGAGTATTTTATTGTGGGCCAGCTCTACTTTCAGCTCGCGGTTGGCTTCTTCTTCACCTTTTTCTTTCTTTGTTTTCTCCCATTGCTCCCAGGTGTACACCTTGTCGCCGAACTCCCTGGTGGCCAGCTCGTAGCCCCAGTTCTTGAAGCCTCCTTCGGTGAATTTCATGATGTTGCCTTTGTGCACCAGGCTAACGGTGGGGCGTTTGTGATCCACCGCATACTGGATGGCGGCGCGCACCAGTCTTTCCGTGCCTTCTTTGGAAACGGGCTTGATGCCGAAGGAGGATGTTTCCGGGAAGCGGATATTTTTCACTTTCAGCTCTTTCTGCAGGAAGTTCAGCAGTTTGTCGGCATCTTCAGTGCCGTACATGTATTCAATGCCGGCATAGATATCTTCCGTATTCTCGCGGAAGATCACCATATCCACCTTGTCCGGGCGCTTTACGGGGGAAGGCACCTTGTTGAACCAGCGCACGGGGCGTACGCAGGCGTACAGGTCCAGCTCCTGGCGCATGGCTACGTTCAGCGAGCGGATGCCGCCGCCTACAGGCGTGCTCAGCGGGCCTTTGATGGATACCAGGTATTCTTTCAGCGCGTCCAGTGTTTCTTTGGGCAGCCATTCACCGGTTTCATTGTGGGCTTTTTCTCCCGCCAGCACCTCTTTCCATTCAATTTTCCTTTCCCCGCCGTAAGCCTTTTCCACGGCTGCGTCAAATACCCGAACGCTGGCGCGCCAGATATCCGGACCGATGCCATCGCCAATGATAAAAGGAATAATCGGGTGGGCAGGAACCTTGATCTGCCCGTTCGTCATCTGAATTTTTTCTGCCGGCATATGTAGTATTATTATTTGTTTGCTGATTTGCTCCGCAAAGGTAAGATATTTGAGGCCCGGAGCCAATATCAAATCCCAAAAAGAAGCGCCCCCGGCGCCCAGATCTGCCGGTGAAAGCAGCTTCCCTGCTCCTGCTGTCAATTTTACCGGCTATTTCCCCCATTTTACCGGCAAAAGCCCCCTTTATGCCTAAGCAGTATTGTCCCGGCGGCAGTGCGGGAGTAGATTTGTATCATAAAATTCAAAAACAGTAAAATATATGAGCAAGTGTAATCGTCATTCTGATAGTGGTAATGGTCTCTGGGGCGGTGTGGTGCTGTTGTGCATCGGCCTGTTCTTCCTGCTCCGGCGGATGGACATCAGCCTGCCCGACTGGCTGTTCTCCTGGGAGATGGTGCTGATCGTGATCGGCTTTCTCATGGGGATCAAGAACAAGTTCCAGGGCGCGGGCTGGTTTGTTGTTACAGCGGTGGGCGCAGTCTTTCTGCTGGACGATATCATGCCGTTCTCCTGGCACCTCGACCGCTACATGTGGCCCACACTGCTGATCGTACTGGGTGTTTACCTGATCGGGCGGTCCGCCAGCCGCCGGCCGCGCTACCCGGAATATGTAACGCCTGAAGGCGGCGCGCCGGCCAGTGAGGACGTTTTGCAGGTGACCTCCATTTTCAGCGGGAACAACAAAACCGTTCTCTCCAAGAACTTCAAGGGCGGCAGCGTTACCTCCATCTTTGGCGGCGTGGAGCTGAACTTCATGCAGGCGGACATCCAGGGAGAAGTGGTGCTGGACATGTCCATCATGTTCGGCGCTGTGGAGCTGACCGTTCCGGCGAACTGGGACGTGAAAATGGATGTGAACACCATCTTCGGGGGCATCGAGGACAAACGCTCCATCGGTATAACGCCCATGCCCGGTAAGCTGCTTGTCCTGCGTGGTTCCTGCACCTTCGGAGGCGTGGAAATAAAAAGCTATTGATCCTTTCCTTCCGCCATTCTTTCTTCCTTGTTTGTTTACCCCCATCCATCCTTTCACCAGAAAACACTAAGACATGTATTGGTTTGTTGCGAAAATAGTTTACCAAATCATCTGCGGCAAAGGGGAACATGTACCCCAGTTCGATGAGCAGCTGCGCCTCATCAGCGCGGTCAGCAGGCAGGAAGCCTGGCGCAAGGCGCAGGAGATCGGGCAGCAGGAGCAGTATGCTTTCAGGAACCAGAAACAGGAGCTGGTAGAATGGCGCTTTATCAATGTGCCGGAACTGCATGCGCTGGATGAACTGAAAGACGGTATGGAGCTGTATTCCCGCGTGGAGGAGCCGGACAACGCCGGCAATTACATTGCGCTGCTCCAGATGAAGGCCGCACAATTGCAGTCACAGAAGCTTTTTGAGCTGAACGTTTAATCCATAGCTACAAAGTATGGCAAAGAACCTGCTCAAAGCAAATCCTTTCCGATGGTCGCTGCTGATCGCGATCGCCGTATTTGTGAACCTGCACCGGACCGTACTGCACCGCTGGCTGGGCATCGATTTTGTGATATCCGCGATCGACAGCGCCGTGCATACCATATTGCTGGCCGCGGCAGTGGCCATTGTAGCGCAGGTGCTTGCTTTCTACCGCCCCGCCAGGGAGAAATACACCTTTGTAGCGATCTTCACCGGGGGGATCAGCTTCCTGTGGGCCGGCCTCGTGATCTGGATACTGCAACTGGCCTACAGCGATAACCTGCTGTACATGCAATGGCTTTCCGATACCACGCCCATCCGTTTTGCGCTGGGCTGGACGGTGATCACCGGCTGCGGGTTTGCTGTTTTCTTTGTGTACGAGATGCAGGAGCAGCAGGAGGCACTGGCCAGAAAAGAAGCCGCTGAAAAGCTCGCCCGGGAAGCGGAACTGTACAAGCTCCGCCAGCAGCTGCAGCCGCATTTCCTGTTCAACAGCCTGAACTCCATCAATGCCCTGGTCACCATCCGCCCGGAAGAAGCGCGGCAGATGATTCAAAAGCTCAGCGACTTCCTGCGGGGAACGCTGAAGAAGGAAGACCAGCTCTGGATCACGCTGAAGGAAGAGCTGCAGTATCTTCAGCTGTACCTCGACATAGAAAAAGTGCGCTTCCGTCATCGTTTAACCACTAACGTTATACAGGATGAAGATGTGCAGCCCATGCAGATACCGCCGATGTTGTTGCAGCCTGTTGTGGAGAACGCCATCAAGTTCGGCCTGTACGATACTACGGAGGCCATCACCATAGAAATAAAGGCATGGCAGGAGAACGGGGTGCTGATGGTGTCGGTTTCCAACCCGTTCGATCCCGCGCTGCAATCACAGCCCTCGCTGGGCACCGGCTTCGGCCTCAACTCCATCAGCAGGCGCCTGTACCTGCTCTTCGGGCGGCAGGACCTGCTCGAAACGAAAATAAATGATCATATATTCACCACCGTTATAAAAGTACCACAACTCCATGATAAAAGCAGTTCTGATAGATGATGAGCCACTGGCGCGCGAACTGGTCCGCGAATACCTGCAGGCATACCCGGAGATCAGCGTTGTGGCGGAATGCAATGATGGTTTCGAAGGATTGAAGGCCATTCAGCAGCATGTGCCCGACCTGTTGTTCCTGGATATACAGATGCCGAAGATCAACGGTTTTGAAATGCTGGAGCTGGTGGACAAGATACCTTGCGTGATCTTTACGACCGCTTTTGAAGAATATGCGATCCGCGCATTTGAAGTGAATGCGATCGATTACCTGCTGAAACCTTTTTCCCGCGAGCGTTTCGACAAAGCGTTGCAGAAGATGCTGGAACGGCGTACGGACGAAAAGGTCACAGCCGAACTGCTGGATACCGCCGCGAGGGAACTGCCCATGCAGCACAACAGGGTAGTGGTGAAGATCAACGGAAAAATAAAGATCATTCCTGTGCAGGAGATCCATTACCTCGAGGCGGCGGACGACTATGTGAAGATCATCACGGCGGAAGGCGCTTTCCTGAAAAATAAAACGATGGCATTCTTTGAAAAAATGCTGGACGGGCAGCAGTTCATCCGCGTGCACCGTTCCTATATCCTCAACATCAGCCAGATCACCCGCATCGACCCGTATGAAAAAGAAACCTACCTGGCGATCCTGCGGGACGGCAGCAAGATCATGGTGAGCAAAACGGGTTATCCGAAACTGAAAGAGGTGTTGGGTTTGTAGCGTTGATGTTACAGCTGCCGGAAGATCTGTTCCAGCTTTTCTTTCTTCAATATCTTCTGCCCCTGCTCACCCGAAGCTATAACCCTGTCGCCTACACGTGCATCAAAACGGCAGATCACCTCGTTCCCGTTTATTTCTTTTACCGCGGCGGTGAATATCACGGTAGCCCCCGCGGGCGCCGGTGACAGGTGCTGCACGGAAAGCATGGTGCCGATGCCTTCTTCGTCCGCGTCCTTCATATCGAGCACAAATAAACGGCAGCACCATTCCGCATCGCGCGCGAGCGCAAAAGTGGCGTATACCGGATGCACCTGCCCGCTGTCGAATGCTGCGCAATCTTCCTCCCGCACGCGGCGGGAGAAGGTCTTGATGTCTCCGGGTTGAAAAAGTTGTTTCATACGAATCAGTTTATGCTACCACCAGCACAGGGATATGCACCTTGTGCCTTACCTGGTTCACGGTTTCGCCATACAACCAGTCCTTGATACCGGAATGGCCGTGCCCGCCGAGCACCAGCAGGTCCGCCTGCTCTTCCTTCACCAGCCGCGCGATCTCTTTTGCGCGGTGGCGGTAGCCGAGCAATCCTTTTGCGCGGATGTTCTTGCTGGCAAGCAGGGAAAGATAGGTGTCCAGCTGCTCCTGGTCTTTCTGTGTTTCAAAATCCGCTGCTTCCTTACCGAAATATCTGGCGGACGCACTCTCCACGATATGTATCAGCAGATACTCGGTATCCGGCCTGCCTTGCGCGAGCGCGTGCGCGATGATCCGCTCATCGAACTTCGAAAAATCCAGCGCCATGGCAATGCGTTTGTAATCCGGCGCTTCGAGGCTGCCGAGCGTAACTTTGTCCGGGTGCATCCTCGCAGAACCTTTTTGCCGGTAACGGCTGAGGAAAGGATAGATGACAGTGATCACCAGCAATGTAAGAAAAGCAAGGCCGGTCATCACGATGATGATATCCACCCAAACGCTGCGGCCTTCGCTGATGAAACCGCTGGCTTCCGACCACACCATGCGCACGTTGAGGTACACCAATACAGAAGAAATGAGCCAGGCCGCGATCTTTACAATGGGCTTGATCGCAAAGCTGCCCATGGTATGTTTGTCGCTTACGAAGTGGATCAATGGAATGATGGCGAAACCCAGTTGCAGGCTTAGCAGCACCTGGCTGAACACCAGCAGTTCCCCTATTTTTTCCTCCCCCGCCACCATGATCACGATGAGCGCGGGAATGATGGCTACCAGCCGCGTCAGCAGCCGCCGCAGCCAGGGGTTGATGCGCAGGCGAAGGTAACCTTCCATGACGATCTGTCCCGCCAGTGTACCCGTGACCGTAGAACTTTGTCCCGCTGCAATAAGCGCCACCGCAAACAATATCGGCGCGAGCTTTCCGCCCAGCAGCGGTTCCAGCATCCGGTGCGCTTCATGCAGGTCTGCGATCTCTGTATAGCCGGATTTAAAAAACACAGAGGCGGCGAGAATGAGGATGGCGGCGTTGACGAAGAACGCGAGGTTCAGCGCCACGGCCGTGTCCAGGAAATTTATTTTCAGCGCGCGCTTGATGCCGCTTTCCGTTTTTTTGATCTTTCTTGTTTGCACCAATGCTGAATGCAGGTAGAGGTTGTGCGGCATGACGGTAGCGCCGATGATGCCGATGGCGATGTACAACGCGGTGTCATCCGGCAGGGAAGGCACGAAGCCCTGCACCACTTCGCTCATTTGCGGCTTCGCCAGCAGCAGCTGAACGAGGAAGGAGATGCCTACGATGGCTACCAGCGCAATGATGAACGCTTCCATTTTGCGGATGCCGTAACGTTGTAACAACAGCAGCAGAAAAGTGTCCAGTACGGTGAGGGAAACGCCCCACATGAGCGGGAGGCCGGTCAGCAGCTGTATCCCGATAGCCATGCCAAGCACTTCCGCCAGGTCCGTTGCCGCAATAGCGATCTCCGCGAGGATGTACAGCATAAAGTTGACGGGGGCGGGGTAGGTTTCGCGGTTGGCCTGCGCCAGGTCGCGCCCGCGCACGATGCCCAGGCGGGCGCTGAGGCTTTGCAGCAGCAGGGCCATCAGGTTACTCATCAATAAAACCCATATCAGCGTGTAGCCGTACTTGCTGCCGCCGGCGAGGTCCGTCGCCCAGTTGCCGGGGTCCATATATCCCACGCTGACCAGGTAGGCGGGGCCGAAAAAGGCCAGCGCCCTGCGCCAGCGGGACTTGTGACGGGTTGTGGTAGTATCTATGCTCTGGTGTACTTCACTCAGGGAAGTTGCCGAATCCTGGAGTTTCATATTGATTTTACCATAATGCTTTTGGAAACCTGTTCACTGATCGTAAAGGCGGGCTGATTGCGGATCTTTATTTCCACGGAATTATCAAATTCATACCGCTCGATCACATCGATCTGCGTGCCGAGACGGATGCCCTTGGCATGCAGGAATTCCAGCAGGGCGGAGGACTGGTCGGATACGCCGGCCACTTCCAGCCGCTTGGCCGTTGCTTTGTCCAGCGGCACCAGCTGGCGGGTTTTGCTGATCTTCCCCTGCGCGTCCGGGATGGGATCGCCGTGGGGGTCTGTAGTGGGATTGCCGAGGTATTCGCTGAGGCGGCTGATGAGCTTCTCGCTTCTCACATGCTCCAGTTCTTCGGCCAGCTCATGCACTTCATCCCAGCTGAAGGACAGCTTGTCTACCAGGAAACATTCCCACAGGCGGTGCCTCCGCACGATCTGCAAGGCCATTTTCCGGCCTTCGGCGGTGAGACTGATGCCCTGGTATTTTTCGTAATCGATCAGTTTCTTTTCTTTCAGCTTCTTGGCCATGTCTGTAACCGAAGCCGGTTTGGTATCCAGCTCGTAGGCAATGGCATTGGTGTTGACCACCGCGCCGTCCTGCAGCTTGTAAATGGCCTTGATGTAGTTCTCCTCTGCAACCGTCAGATTCATGATATCTAAAATATAATTTAGACAAATCTAAATAAAAATTTTCAATTTTAGAAAATTAGGAAGATATATAGAATTATAATTACCTTTTCAATCAATACAACCACACTATATGAGCAGAATTCTGATCCTTGCACTGGCGATCGGCATGTTGGGCGCTTGCAAGAGCAAGCCTAAAGATGTGAATGATGAAGACCGGGTGCTGACCTTTGCCGATTTCCGCGAATATTTTCCCGAGGCTGCCCTTCCATACCGGCTGAATGCCGATTCCCTGCGGCAGTTGCCGGATTCGCTGGCGCTCAAGGCGAAAGTGGTGAAGCAATTCCTGCCGGATACGCTGACTGCCGGTGTTTTCAAGGCGGCGGACAAACCGAAGTTCTTTCCACGGGCCTTCATGCGGTTCAACGAAATGCAGTTCCTGGTGGTGGAAGGCGCCGCCAAATCGGGCAGCGCGGCCTGGGTGCTGGTGTATGATAAAAGGGATACTTTCCTGACCAGGCACCTGATCGCCAGAACTGGCGGCAGGACCACCGTGGGCACGGTACTGGATACACGCTATAATTTCAGGATCACCACGGAGACCAGGCGGGCGCCCGGACAGTTTTCCACCCGGGAAGACGTGTATAGTGCGGGCACAGACGGCCAGCTCGCGCTGATCCTCACCAATTCCGACGAGCCTGCCAATCCCATCATCTATAACCCGATCGATACTTTCCCGCGCAAGCATAAATATTCCGGCAACTTCGGCACGGGTGAAATGAACCTCCTGGCGGTCCGCGATGGTGAAACGCCGCAGGAGTTCCTGTTCTACATTCATTTTTCGCGGGACAGGGGCGCCTGTACCGGTGAGCTGGACGGCGTAGGGAAATTCACCGGCGCCAATACCGGGCAGTTCCGTGACAAGAATTCGTCCTGCATCCTGGATTTTAAATTCAGCAATAACAAGGTAACCGTCAGCGAAAGGAACTGCGGGGCTTACCGGGGGATCACCTGCATGTTTGAAGGGTCTTATCCGAGGAAGAAGAAATAATTCAGGTATACCGCCGCACCATGTCCAGGAAGCTCACGCGGCTGATGAAGCGTGCGCCGAGGGAGGCGAGGTGCTGGGTGTGCACCTGACAGTCGATCACCGCCAGCTCCTGCCGGTACTGCTGCACAAAAGTGATGAATGCCGCTTTGGAGGCGTTGCTCACCCGGGAGAACATGCTTTCGCCAAAAAAACAGCGGCCTATTTTCACGCCGTACAATCCACCCGCCAGCTCGTTATCCTGCCAGCATTCAACAGACAGGGCGTAGCCCGCTTCATGCAGTTTGGTATAGGCATCTATCATATCCCGCGTGATCCAGGTGCCATCCTGCCCCTCCCGGGGAATGCTGCCGCAACGGCTGATCACTCCTTTGAAATCTTCATTAACGGATATACGAAAAGTACCTTTTTTCAACAGTTGTTTCATGCTGTGGGATACCTTCAGGTCGGCCGGGAAAAGTACGAAGCGGGGATCGGGGCACCACCAGAGGATGGGGCGGCGGGAATACCAGGGAAAGATGCCGGAGCGGTAGGCGAGGAGGAGGCGTTCCATGCTGAGATCGCCGCCGGCGGCCAGCAGGCCGTCCGGTTCCGCGAGGATGGGTGGCGGAAACGCCAGTTCGTTTTTGGTAATGGAGAAGACCGGCATGCGGTGGTTTTAGGAAGCCACTGTTTCCTCGATGGTGGCGCTGATACCTCTTTCCAGCAAGGCTTCGAGCATCGGCTTGAGATCCGTGTATTCGCCCTCTTTTACGGCGTATTTGCCATTGTAGTGAATGATCAGGGCGCATTGCTCGGCCTGCTCTTCGGTATGGCCGCACACTTCTACTAACGACTGGATCACCCAGTCGAATGTGTTCACATCATCATTCCATACTACAAGGCTGAATGGAAACTGCTCGTCGGTCGCAACCAGCACATCTTCCTTTTCCTGTATGGATACACCAGTTCCTGTATGACCCATCATCGATCGGATATTTTGGCAAAGTTACATTTTTTTACGAATGCCGTCGGGATTGCGAGAATGATCGTAAATTAACGGCCATGAAGCCGATATGAAGGCTCCGTAAAAATAAAAATGAATAGATGAAATAGTATTCCATCTAGCCCGTAAAAAATAAAAATGAATAGATGAATGGATTTGTTTTATTAATGGATTTCAGTTTGCCGTTGAAGGACCCGGTGCCGATCTTTTCGCTGGTATTGTTCATCATCCTGTTAGCGCCGATCATTCTGCGCAAGTTCCGGATACCGAGCATTATCGGCCTGATCCTGGCGGGCATGGCGATCGGGGATCATGGTTTCAAGATCATTGAGCAGGGAAGTATCGATCTGTTTGGCAAGGCGGGTTTATTGTATATCATGTTCCTGGCGGGGCTGGAGCTGGATATGACGGAGTTCCGGAAGAACCGCCACAGGAGCCTGGTTTTCGGGGCTTTTACATTCATTATTCCCATGATCATGGGATATGCGCTCTGCACCTATGTTTTTCATTTCAGCCTGATGCCATCGTTATTGGTGTCCAGCATGTTTGCCACCCATACGCTGGTGGCTTATCCGCTGGCCAGCCGCATGGGCGTGGGCAAGAACGAAGTAGTGACCGTAGCGGTTGGCGGAACGATCATTACGGATACCGCTGTACTGCTGATCCTGGCGATCATTACGGGCGCGGCTTCCGGCAACCTGAACTCCGGCTTCTGGTTAAAGCTCGGCCTTTCTTTCACCATTTTTGCCGCGGTGGTGATGTACGGTTTTCCCATAGTTGGCCGGTGGTTCTTTAAAAAGATCAAGGACGATAAAACATCGCATTTTATTTTTGTACTGGCGATGGTGTTCCTGGCTTCCTTCTTCGCCGAACTGGCCGGGGTGGAACCCATCATCGGCGCCTTCCTCTCCGGTCTGGCGCTGAACCGCCTGATCCCGCATACATCACCGTTGATGAGCCGCCTGGAATTTGTGGGCAGCGCCTTGTTCATTCCTTTTTTCCTGATCAGCGTGGGGATGCTGGTAGACCTGAAAGTGCTGTTCAGGGGGCAGCAGGCATTGTTCATCGCCGGCGCACTGGCGGTTATAGCCCTGCTGAGCAAATGGCTGGCAGCTTACTTTACACAGCTTTCCTTCGGGTATTCCAATACGCAGCGGAATGTGCTGTTCGGCCTCAGCGCCGCGCGCGTGGCGGCTACCATCGCCGTGATACTGGTAGGTTTCAATATGGGGATCATCGATGAAGATGTGCTGAACGGCACCATCATCCTCGTATTACTGACCTGCCTCGTCAGCTCGTTTGTGACCGAAAATGCATCGCGGAAACTGGCAATCATTGAAGCCGACAAAATACCGGAAATGCCCGAAGAGCCGGAACGCATCCTCATGCCGCTGGCCGACCCGGACAAGATGGAGGCGTTGCTGGACTTTGCCGTGATGATAAAAGATGCGAAATCAGCATCGCCCATTTACCCGCTGGCTATTGTGCAGGATGATGAAGAAGCAAAAGAAAAAATTCACATATCGCAAAAAATGATGGAGAAAGCCATCATCCATGCAGCTGTAACAGAAAGCGAGGTAAAAGTAGTAACGCGGGTAGACCTGAATATTGCGGACGGCATCGCACGTGCTACCAAGGAGCTGCTGATCTCCGATGTGATACTTGCGTGGAGCGACAAGAACAGTACCACCGACCGTTTCTTCGGCACAATTTTCGGTACTACTACCGATAACGTACTGAGAGGTGTATGGGAAACCGTGTACGTCTGCTCTTTCAGCCATCCGTTGAATACTTCCCGGAAACTCATGCTGATACTCCCGAAGAATGCGGAGTACGAGCTTGGCTTCAGTCACTATCTCAAAAAGATCATCCAGCTCGGCAAACAGGCCGGCTCCAGGATCATCATCTACTGCGGGAACGATACGAAACTCACTATAGAACATTACATCACGCAAACGAAATCGAGTGTGGAATGCGAGTTCAGGGAACTTGAGCATCTCGACGATTTCCTGATCGTTTCCCGCAGCATCTCGCGTGACGACTTGTTGGTGGTGGTGTCCGCCCGCAAAGGCACATTGTCTTATCAGCCCTATCTTGAAAATATTCCCGCGCGCCTGGGCCGCCACTTCAAGGATAACAATGTAATATTGATCTACCCCGAGCAGCAGACCGCGGAGAACAACGAACCCGGCATGCAGGAAGGAGATATCACGCTAATGCCTATACAGGAACAATTGCGCAACATCAACAAGATCGGCAAGGCGATGAAGAAGATATTCACGGGCGGAAAAGTGGAGAAAAGAACGGAAGAAAACGAAGAATAAAAAAGCTGCCTCCCGGATGGAAGGCAGCCTTGTTGATGGCAAGAAAAAGTGTACCGGTTTATTGCTTTATCGCATCGTTGTAATCAGTTTCTTTTAACGGAACTTTCCAGGTCCATTTGTTGAACTGCGAAGGCTGAATGGTCTTAGCGAGGCTGGTCAGGAAGTTGCCGCCATTCGCGTAAGTGTTCCGGACGATGGGATCATTCCAGCGTTTCATATCGAACCAGTCGAAACCTTCTCCCCATAATTCAATCGCACGATAGGTCTTGATCTCGTTCAGCAGATCGGCGCCTGTTTTGGTGCAGGTATAGCTGGCGTCGCGGCCGGAACCGGCGGTCAGCGCTTCCAGTACCTGCTGCACTTCTGAAGCCGGCTTGTTCTGGAAGTATTTGGCTTCCGCTTCGATCAGGTACATTTCGGAAGAGCGGAAATGATTGGTGTGGCCCACACCGGGCAGATCATTGGCTTTCACCTTGAACTGCATATAGGCGAAGACGTTAGACGTTTCGAATATGTCCGGATACAGCTCAAAAGCCCTTGCTTTAAGCTCGGGGCTGGCTGCACCTGTAGCGGTGGTGTAAGTGTAACCGGTAGGGTCCAGGAAGAGGTCCCTGCGGATGTCTGTAGCGGGGATCTTGTTATACAGTTCCCGGCTGATACATTTCGGTGTTGTTCTTACCGCCGATGCGTTTGAGTTGTATGCGATGTAAGCCTGGTAGGAATAGTAATACAGCGTTTCATCGGAACCGCCGTGGCTGCTCCATATCCATTCAGAGTTAGGATTTGCAAAACCGGCTTTGTATTCGGCCGCGGACATCAGCGGATAACCTTCCCTGGCCTTCACTGCGTAAGTTTCGGCAGTGGGGTAGTCCTGGCGGTTCAGTGCGGCGCGGGCGTAAACGGCATATGCTACGTTGATGTCCGGTTCGCTGTTGATAGATCTTGTCTTACCGGAGCTGGTGTAGAATGCGATAGCCTGGTCCAGGTCGTCATAGATCAGCTTGTACGTTTCTGCCATGGTGGACAGCGGTATTTCGCCGGTGGACAGGTCGGTCCTTAATGCAAGGCCTTCTGACGCGCCGTTGTTGGTGTCCTGCCACCTGAAACCGTACAGCTGCGCCAGCATCATAAAGCTGTAAGCTCGGTATGTTAATGCCTGGGCTTTGATGAACTCTTTCTCGGAATCGGGGCCTGCCGCATCGTCTATGTACGCCAGTACGATATTGGCGTTGCCGATGAGCTTGTAATAGTAGTACCAGGGATAGTACAGGTAGATGCTGGAAACGTTCTCGTGGTATTCGCTGTTGATGATAACAGCCCAGCCGGAGAGGTTCACAAAAAAGTGATTGCCCGGGTAGTTGCCGTACAGCATCTTGATCGTTCCTTCCCCGTTGAAACCCTGGGAACTCAGGTATTGCATGGTCATCATTTTTGCGAGACCGTTTATGGCGAGGGAAGCGCTTTTTGTTGTCTCGAACAGCGTGGCTGTACCTACCGAAGAGGTGGGCGTCGTCTGGAGGGCGTCCTTTTTACAGGAGGTGGCCAGCAGTATGAGCGACAGTAAACCTATATTGAATATGTTCTTCATTTCTCTAGTTTTTTATTACAGACCAATATTTACAGCAATAGACATCACGCGGGGCGTTACGAAAGCATTCAGGCTCCTGCCATTAAATGACTGTTGCGGATTCATGCCCTGCAATTTTGTGAAGGTTGCCAGGTTTTCCACGCTTGCGGTAATACTTGCGCTGTTCAGGTCTATTGCTTTCAATAATGATGAAGGTACGCGGTAGCTTAACGCGATGTTCTTGATTACAAAATAGGAGCCGTCCTGCAGGAAGCGGGTAGACATGCCGTTGCTCTGGCTGTTCAGTTCGAAGTTCACCAGGGGAATGCCATTCGGATCGATGCGGTCCGGAGAAGTGGGCGTCATGTCTTTGGGCGCACCGTCCCATGCTTTCAGCAGGTCCTTGTGCAGTCCGCTCACAGAACCGCTCATGCTCATCAGGTCCAGATAAGAATCATCGTATACTTTACTGCCTGTTGCGTAGGTGAAGATACCTGTCAGTGTAAGGTTCTTATAGCTCAGGGAAGTATTGAAAGCACCGAATAGTTTGGGGATAGCGCTTCCGCTCCAGTCGCGCTTAGCGTAAGTATTCAGCATCGTGTAGTTCACGCCGTTGATATTCACGAGATAGTCCTGATGCGCGCCGTTCTGATCATTCGGGTCGAAATTTTCATCATCCGCCAGATACAGGGCACGGCCATTCGTCTGGTCCACACCAGCATACTGGAATGTCCA
Organism: Chitinophaga cymbidii; assembly: GCF_007992715.1. Taxonomy (GTDB): domain Bacteria; phylum Bacteroidota; class Bacteroidia; order Chitinophagales; family Chitinophagaceae; genus Chitinophaga; species Chitinophaga cymbidii. The sequence goes on along the minus strand of NZ_BKAU01000001.1, from coordinate 224,380 downwards.
GAAGTCATATATACCATGTCCTTCAAGGAACTTGTAGTTACCGTTGATGATACCGTTTTCCTTGTTCTGTTCCGGCAGGCTGACGATTTTGTTCTTCATCCATGTGGCGTTCGCGCCCACGTTCCAGGTCCAGTCTTTTGCCTGTATAACATCCACATCAAAGCTCAACTCAAGGCCTCTGTTGGAAACGGACCCGAGGTTTCTTGTTACGACGGATTCGGCAACACTGGAAGAAGTGGCGCCTGCAGACAGCGGAAGGTTCACATCAAAGAGCAGGTTTTTGGAACGTTTGTCGAAGTATTCCACTACGAGGTTAGCCCTGTTGAACAACCGCGTTTCGATGGCGGCGGAGAATGCTCCGGAAGTTTCCCAGAGGATGTCCAGCGCCTCGTTCTGGCTTTTGTAAGCTGCGCCCAGATTGGCATTCTGATCCAGTGCGAACAGCGCCATGTACGCATATCTGCCGGCACTGGCGTCGTTACCTACTTCACCATAGGACACGCGAACTTTTGCGTAGTCAACAATGTGTTTTACCGGCGCGAAGAAATCTTCCTGGGAAAGGAGCCAGCTACCGCCTAAAGACCAGAAGTTGCCCCAGCGGGTACTTTCGTGGAACCTGGAGGAGGCGTCCCTTCTGAAAGAACCTTCAAGGAAGTATTTCTCATCATAGTTATAACGCACACGGCTCAAGTAACCTTCAGAGCGGTAGTTATCCTGGTAATCCGTGAGGTCGGTAATATTCGTGAAGTTCACCAGTTCGGTGGCATTGGCAAACACTTCCCCGGTTTTTGCGCCGTTCAGACGGTTGAAGTTGTCGTAGAAATACTCGTGTGCGGCCAATGCGTCAATATTGTGCAGACCGAAAGATTTATTCCAGTTCAGCAATTGCTGAACAGTATATGTCTTGTACCGGTAGTTCTCGCGGAAGGCGCGGCCAAGGCCGGAACCGTCCCCGATCACGGAGTTGTCGTACACATGGTTGTCGCTGCTGCGAACGTTCATGTCGCCACGGAAAGTGAAGGTGAAGTCTTTCAGGAACTTAACGTCCAGGTATGCCTGTCCGTTTAGCGTGTTCCGGAAGGTTCTGTCCCTGTCCAGTTGATTTTCCCAGATGGCGTGACGGCCTCTGTTCTGGTTACGGGTTACATCTCCCGGATCAAATTGCCGGTTACCCTGTTCGTCCAGCACATATTCGCCGGTTGCCATGTCGTGCAGGTGCACGGGGTAGATCGGCGCCATATGACGGGAGAAGTAGAACGGGTTTACGAAGGAAGAGGCGTTGCCTGTTCCGCCGGAAATATTATTGGTTATCTGGTGAGAGCCGGAGAGGTTGAACCCGTATTTCAGCCAGCTTTTCGCCTGGATGTCCGCATTGATCCTTCCGGTAAAGCGCTTGTAGTCGGTCATGGTGATGTATCCTTTCTCATCGAGGTAACCAATGGAGTAATACAGGCTCGTCTTGGGGCCTCCTGCGCGGCCGCTGATGTTATAATCCTGGCGGTACCCCATTGTTTCAATATCCTTGTACCAGTCCATGTCGCCTGCATAACCGGGCCGCATTTTCGCGTCCGCGAGCATCTTGCCGTTGGCGTCGAACAACTGGTCGTCCGGTTTGTCATAAATATTCAGATAGAGGTAGTCGGAGATCAGGCTGTTGGTGGCTTCTGCGCCGGCAGCCGCTGCTGTGGGATAGTCAGTGGGGTCGCTGGACATCAGGTAATTTCTGTATCCTTTCCACATCGTTTCCATGAACTCCCGGTCGTTCATCCGCTTGTATTCTTTGATACCGCGGGTGTAAAGCCCTTGGTTAACGGTTACGTTAATACCGGGTTCGGCGGATTTGGAAGACATTTTTGTAGTGATGATGATCACGCCGTTCGTCGCTTTCGCACCATAGAGCGCTGCTGAGGCAGCGTCTTTCAACACGGTAATGGACTCCACGTCGTTCGGGTTGATGTCCGAAAAGTTCCCGGCAAAAGGCACACCGTCGATCACATAGAGCGGGGTGTTGCTGCCATTCACGGAAGCAAAGCCGCGGATACGAACGGAGGGTTCCCCACCCGGCGTACCGGTGGTATTGTTCACCTGGATGCCCGCGGCGCTGCCTTCCAGCACGCCAACGGCGTTGGTAACCGGGCGTTTTTCAATATCCTTCGCTGTGATGGATGATACCGCGCCGGTCAGGGATTCCTTCTTTGCACGGCCATAAGCGATCACCACCACTTCGCTCAGCTCGTCCGCCTGGGGCTCCAGGGAAATGTGCACAACGTCGGAAGCACCAACCGTCACGCTCTTTTCCGCAAAGCCAATGGAACGGAAAAGGAGTACCTGGCCAACGGCAACGTTGATCACGTAACGCCCGTCAGCATCCGTCTGGGTGCCTGAAGTAGTTCCCTGGATGATCACGGAAACACCGGGAATACCAGTCCCGTCGCCGGAAGCCGTAACCGTACCGGTGATCTTTTTGCTTTGTGCAAATACTACGGTCACCTGTAGTATTCCCAACAAGAAAATACCAAGCAATTTTTGCCTCATGTAGATTTAGATTTAGGTTTAGAAATCGATTTAGATTTTAAATAATAAACAACAACTCCTGAAGACTGCTGTAAGGTCTCAGAAATGTACAGGTCCGGATAACTCGATGTGAAGGCAATAGTAGCCTCGATTCAGATTTCAATTTAATTTTAAACTAACCCCTAATAGTTTGCTTTTTTGATTTGGGGAATTACGTCTAATGATGACTCGTTTACTCGACTATAGAAATTGTTACCATAAGCAATTCATGGTGCGAAACTAGGAAAATCCGGGGAAACCAAAAATGGCAAGAAGGTGTTATCTTCCGAAAATACCGTTTACCATAGGCAGTTCGGGGAACATGCCGTAATAAAAAAGGATGTATCTGTCGAAATACATCCTTTTTGTGGGAGTTGACGGGGTCGAACCGCCGACCCTCTGCTTGTAAGGCAGATGCTCTGAACCAACTGAGCTAAACTCCCTTTCCCGCTGTAACGAGGGTGCAAATATATAGCGTTTTTTGTTTTAAAAAAATTTTGCCGCAGTTTTTTTAAAGGACTGTTTTCCAGCGCAAAATGCTCCGGCAACGGTCCACCGGACAGGCCATAATCTGATACGCAGAATATCACGATATCCTTGTCTAGTTACCTACCGTTCGTAACAGCAGGCATTTTTTATTTGACAGAAAATCTTATGTTTGTTAAGCCTGACTATATCAGTGATATAATATCCCGAAGCAACCAAAAGTCTTTCCGTTAGATGTAACGCCAGATGTCGAGGAAATTTTTTTTAGAAGATAACGCTTTGCTGACCCTGCTTAATGAGGACAGCGACTACGCCTTCCAGGCGTTGTTCGACCGTTATCGCGATCACGTGTACAAAGTAGCCATGCTGTATGTAAAATCTCCTTCCCTGGGAGAAGACATCGTGCAGGATGTTTTTATGAAGGTCTGGTTCCAGCGGAAGAACCTGCGCTCGATCGCTTCTTTCGAAGCCTGGCTGTACACGCTTACACGGAACTTTTCCCTGAACTGCCTCAAAAAGATGGCCCGGGAATGGAAGGCCAGGCATTCCTTCGGGGAAGAACATCCGCCTTATGAAGATACGGCGGACCATAAAGTACGCGACGTAGAATACCGGGAGCTGCTGTTCAAAGCCATTGAGCAGCTGCCCGAACGCCAGCAGAAGGTCTATAGCCTCGCCCGGGAAAAAGGGCTCAGCTACCAGGCCATTGCCGGCGACCTTTCCCTTTCCCCGCTGACCGTTAAAACACACATGGCCCGCGCCCTTCTTTCCATCCGTTCTTTTATGCGGAAGCACGACAAAGAACTGCTCATCCTCTTTATCATGGCTTCCTCCCCGGGCCGGGAAAATATTTTTTAGCCGTTTGTACTCCGGTCTTTTCTGCCGGTTGTCTAATTAAAGAACACCGCTTAACAATGCATCAACCGGAGAAATTTCTGTCGCTGCTGGACAAATATGTGGCCAGTTCCATTACGGAGGGCGAGCACAACGAGCTGTTGCTGCTGATCGCTTCCGGCGAATATGATTATTTGCTGGATGAGCATTTTTACAGCGTCTTCCATCAGCAGGATATTCCCGGCAATGGTCTGCATCCGCAAAGGGCGCAGGCGATCATCGACAACATCCGTCATTCCGAAAAGCGGACCTCCAGGCTGTTACCGGCCGTATTCAGAAAGGAAAAGGTGATGCGCCGGCGCCTGGCCGCCGCCGCGGTGGTGGCCGTGCTTGCACTTGCCGCATACTGGCTGTACCCCGGCAGTAAACAGGCTTCACCGGCAGTGCTGGCGGAAAAGAATGGCCTTGTGGAAACTGTCAACAGCACAGCCGCCGTTAAAACACTGCAACTGGAAGATGGCAGCAGCGTAGCGTTGCAGCCCGGAGCGACGCTGCGTTATCCCGCTCATTTTACAGGCGGTAAAAGAGACGTTTACCTGGATGGCGAAGCTTTTTTCGATGTAACAAAAAATCCGGAACAGCCTTTTTCCGTATATCATCATAACCTCGTTACCCATGTACTGGGCACCAGCTTCTACGTAAAAGTGAACCGCCAGCATAAGCAGGTGGAGGTGACCGTAGTTACAGGAACGGTGCAGGTGTGCGAGAACAAGGCGGCGCTGCCGGAGCAGGATAACAAAGTGAACGGCGTGATACTGACCCCCAACCAGAAAGTAGTGTACCGGGAATCGGAATCATTGTTCACCGCCACATTGGTGAGCGACCCCGTGCCGCTGGCCCCGGAATCCATCCAGGCCCCCGTTGCGTCGCCCCGCTTTATGTTTGAGGACGCCCCGCTGCCGGATGTGCTTGAAACACTCAAAAGAACCTATGGTATTGAAATCGTAGTAGAATCAAATAAACTGAACAATTGCCTCTTTACGGGAAACATCAGCAAACACCCGCTCTACACCAAACTGGATATTGTCTGCGCCTCCGTGAACGCCAGCTACCAGGTGGTGGGAACCAAAATTCTTATTAAAGAGAAAGAAACCAGGATAAAAAACTAACATATCAGCCAAAAAAATGTAACCGGCCGAAGGTTTAAAAGGCTGGCAATGGTGGGCATTGCCAGCTTGAAAAAGACCTTTGCAGGCCTGATTTTGTCACCTATTCGTTAATGACTAAAACCAGTTCAAGGTATGAAAAAAAAGCGACTAATTGCTTCAATTCTATTCGCCATGCGCATAACGCTACTTCCCGTACTTATTGTTGTCATCTTTGCCGGTTCTTCTCTCGGGAACAAGACCAGCGCTCAGGGCCTGCTCGACAAGAAGGTCACGATGTCCGCTGATGAACTGGAGATCCGCAAAGTGCTGGTGAAAATAGAAAAGCAGACCGGGGTCCAGTTCATTTACAGTTCCAATACACTCGATATCGGCAGGAAAGTTTCATTCGACGCCAACCAGCAAAAGCTGGGTGAGCTTTTCGACGAAGTGCTGAAGCCGCTCGGCATCAATTACAAGGTAATAGACGACCAGGTGCTGCTGACAGCGCGGATCGGGGCGGCGCGCGAAGAAGCCACCTCATCAAAGCCGCAGCTCTCTGCGGATGAACATTTTCTCCCGGAAAGCGCCGAGGTTGTATACGGATTGAATATTGTGCTGGAGGGGGTGTCCGGCAACGTACGCGATGAAAAGGGCGAGCCTGTTCCCGGCGTGAGCGTGCGGATAAAAGGCAGCCAGCAAGGCTCCATTACAGATGGGGATGGTAATTATTTCATCAAAAACCTGCCGGACGATGCCGTGCTGGTATTTGCGGCCATCGGCTACATACCGCAGGAAGTAAAGGTAGGCGGCAGAAGGGAGATCAACATCCGGATGCAGCAGGATGAAAAGCAGCTGAGCGAAGTGGTGGTGACCGGCTTTGGTGAAAAGCGGGATAAACGCAGACTGGGGTATGCCGTTACGGAAGTGCAGGGCGATGATATCCGGAGAACGAACGCGGTTAACCCTATCGCAGCATTGCAGGGCATGGTGCCCGGATTGCAGGTATCGCCGGGCACGGGCGGCCCGCAGGCCACGCCGCGATTTCTCATCAGGGGCAGCTCCTCCCTCGATCCTTTCGGCAACCAGCCGCTCATTGTAATAGATGGTATTGTGATGGACGACCAGGTGGTGCTGCACAACCGTGGCGGTGAACAGGATTTTGGTAACATTCTCAAGAATATCAATAACGATGATATTGCGTCCATTTCTGTGCTGAAAGGAGGCGCGGTTACCGCGCTATACGGTAACAGGGCCGCTAACGGCGTGATCTTGATCACCACCAAAAAAGGATACTCACAAAAGGGCCTCGGCATCTCGTTCTCTCATACGCGGTCGTTCGATAAAGCCTACAAGCTAATGGCCTTTCAGGACCAGTTCGGCTCGGGGCAGACAACGGAAGATTTCATCATGGGGGCGGACGGTATTCCCGAGATCAACCCGGCTACTTATGGTTTCGGCTTCGGCCCTCCGCTGGACGGCCAAAAAGTGCGTGACCTCAACGGCGAGATCATCGAGAACAGATCGCTGGCGGACGTACTCGGCATTTACCAGACGGGCGGTTACGTCAATACCAACGTGGGCGTGGAAGGTGGCAATGAACGCACCACTTTCCGTTTTTCTTACTCCAATACCACCAGCAACGGTGTAACGCCGCGCAATGATTTCAAGCGTAACAGCTTCAATCTCCGCGCTACGCATAAAATGTCCAACGCCCTGCTGCTGGACGGTAATGTTTCTTATGTACGCAGCAATACACAGAATCCCAACCGTTCCGGCGGAGGCAATAATATCATCTATAATTTTTCATTCGGTTCTCCGCGGAACTATAACACCGCCTACTGGAAAGATCATTATATCAACCAGGCAGCAGGCGGCCTGAACCAGGATGATCCTGCCGGCGGCTTCTGGTATACGCTTTTCGAGGACCAGCAGGAGCAGATCGAGGATAATTTCCGGGGTGGCGTCAATGCGAAACTGACAATTACCGACTGGCTGTCTTTTGAGGCGAGTACAACCGCCAACCTTTTCAGCACCAACTATGAAAGCAGATCGCTGGGCCGCGATCCGGGCTTCGGCGGTGGTGGCTACTCCGCTTCCACTACCCGTATTCTGCAAACACGCATGAAAGGCAATTTCAACGCTTCCAAAAAGATCAACGATTTTGAATTGTTCGCGCAGGTGGGTGCGGAAACCAACAGTTCTGAACGCTCCGGCACCAATGTATACACGCGCGGCGGCCTCAAGGTTCCCCGCATCTATCGCATTTCCAATTCCAAAGACCTTCCCGGCGCCGGCGAGCTGACGCCGAACAAATACCAGATACTGTCCGGCTTCTTCCAGACCAGCCTTACCTGGAAAGGGCATCTTACGTTGAATGTCTACGGACGTAACGACTGGAACAGCACCCTGCTCTATCCTGACGGGCACGGCAACTATTCCTATTTCTATCCGGGTGTAGACCTTGCCTGGGTATTCACGGACGCATTCAAGCTCCCGTCTTTATTCACTTATGGCAAGTTGAGGGCATCCTATGTACTTGCCGGCAATGGCACCAGCGTGTACAAGACCAATACCGGTGTTTTCCGGTCAGTCGATGGGTATCTTGACCGGAACGGGCAGACGATTGAAAGATATGAGTATGAATCCCGCACATTGGGTAACCTGAACCTTGACCCGGAACAAAGCCAGAAGCTGGAACTCGGCACTGAAATGAAATTCTTCCGGAACCGCCTCGGCTTCGATTTCACCTGGTACAAGCAGAACACCAAAAAGCAGATCGTTTCGCTGCAGGTGCCCTCCGAATCCGGTGTGGAGAACGCTTTGATCAATGCCGGCAACATACAGAACCAGGGCATTGAGCTGGCCATGTACGGCACGCCCGTTAAATCCCGCGATTTCAGCTGGGACGTATACCTCAACTACACCCGCAACCGCAACAAGATCATCAGCCTGGCTCCCGGCGTAACCGTAGTGGGTCTTGAAGGTGACGATGGCATCCGTTCCGTGGCGTACGTTGGCGGAGATTACGGCACCATGATCGCGGCGTATGGTTTTGCCCGTTACCAGGAGCGCGATGCGCAGGGCAACCCTGTAGACCATCCGATGAATGGTAAACGGGTATTAAGCGCCACCGGCGGTTTTATCCGCTCCACCAACTATGCGGAGGGACTTGAGCGCGAAGTGGTGCTCGGCAGCACCCTGCCCAAATTCCTCGGCAGCCTGCGGAATACATTTAATTACAGGGAGTTCAGCTTCAGCTTTATGCTGGACGCGCGCATCGGGGGACTGGTGTACTCTCCGAGCTATAACTACGGCTCGCAGCTTGGGCAGACCGTTAACACGCTTTTCGGAAGAACGAAGGCACTCGGCGGCCTCGAATACATTAATGCAGCCGGACAAAAAAGGGATGACGGCATCATTCCGGATGGCGTGTATGCAGCCGGTACCGTCATCAACGGATTGGACGGTCAGCAGCATAGCGTGGGCGGCATGACTTACCAGGAGGCGTATGATAACGGTTGGGTGCGTCCCATCAGGGCATTGGCCTATTATAATAACTCTTTCTATTGGTTTAACGGTATCCGCGAGCAGTCCGCGTTCGAGAACTCATGGGTGAGCGTGCGCGATGTGTCGCTCAGCTACGACCTGCCGCAGGGCTTCGCTTCCAAAGTGAAAATGAACGCGCTGAGAGTGACGCTGGGCGCCCGGAACGTGGGCTTCCTCTACAAGAGCCTGCCCATCGACCTGAACCCTGACGACCTTACCAGCAGCGGCTCCGGCGCTGCCTTCATGGGTGGCGGCACACCTTATGTGCGCAGCATGTCATTCACCGTAAACGCCAATTTCTAAGACGCAAATCAATCCAACATGAAACACATCAAGCAGACATACAGATCATGGATATTAATCGGCATGCTGGGCATCGCTTCCGCCTGCAACAAGGATAAGCTCGTTGAATACAATACGCAGCCGGACTACGTGCTCGATCCGCCGATAAGATCATTGTTGCCTACTGCCATCACGGCCATGCACAACAATGACTTCGAGGCATTTTATGATAATATCCGCACGGTATCCAACTGGGCGCAGCAGTTCGTCAGGAAAGGCGGCAACGGCGCTACTTTCACCACACAGGTGAACAACATCAATTACCGTTACAATACTTTTTATTTGTCCGTAGCGCCTCATCTGACAAAGATCGAGAAGATGATAGACGAGATGCCGGAAGAGGATAAGGCCCGCCATGTGTACATGCGCGCGATCCCCGGTATCCTGAAAGCCTATTACGCCTGGTACGTCAGCGATGTGGTGGGCAGCATTCCCTACAAGGAAGCCGTGGCCGCGCGGTTTAACGGCACCTTCACGCCGGTGTATGATACCCAATCGGCTTTGTATGAGCAGCTGGACCAGGAGCTGAAGAATATCGTAGCCACGCTGAAAACGCAGCAGCCTGTAACGCAGGAAATGTTCGGCACCAGCGATCTTTACTTCGGAAACGATAATACCACTGCTATCGGTAAATGGACGCGCGTAGCCAATTCGCTGCGCCTGAAGATCGCCATGCGCATGACCAAAAGAGATCCCGAGCGTGTAAGGGCCATTGCCGCGGAGGTATTGGCGGATAATGCCGGTCTGATCAATTCGGTGGATGAGGAATGGGTGTTCAAAGCGGGCCGCAGCTTTACCGCGGGCGGCAACTGGAATCCTTACCCGGACGCCGGTTTCTCCGGTGAAAAGAACGTGATCGATTTTATGTGGAACAAACAGGACCCGCGCCTCCGCCTGTACTTCCGCAAGAACAGCTGGTCGCAGGCCAACTTCAACACGGCGAAGGAACAAGGTAAAATTCCCGCCGGCGCCGTATGGGATGCCCGCCAGTATTATGGACAGTACAGCAGTCCGGATGCTACTTCAGACCCGGCCAAGGCCCGTTTCTTTTCCAGCATCGTGATCACCAACGGTACCAGCAATGTAACGCTGGACACCACTTCCCCCATCCAGCAGCGCCTTTTCCAGTCCGAATACGAGTCCGGCAACGGTATGACCACCTTCCACCTGCTCACTTATGCCGATGTATGTTTTATGCGGGCAGAGCTGGCGGCGATGGGCCTCACAAATGAAAATGTATCGGAATGGTATTACAAGGGGATCGATGCGTCGATCGATTCCTACAACAAGATCGCCGCTATCGCGATGATCCACGATTATGAAGCGGTAACGGCGGATGAAATCACCGCTTACAAGAACCAGCCTGATATTGCCTTTGAACCGGCAAAAGCGCTCGAACAGATCGCTGTGCAGCAATACCTGCACCAGTTCAAAAATCCGAATGAAGGATGGGCGCAGATCAAAAGAACGGGCATGCCCAACAGTAATACCATCCTCGCGCTGGAAACATTTATGACAGAAGGCGCCGTGCTGCCAATGCCGCGCCGCTTCCCGGTGAATTACCCGCTTACCGGCGATCTTAATTACAGTAACAAGACCACCGCCATCGAAGAAATGATCAAGGAGCCCGGCTTCGGGCTGCCGAATGATATCAGCGGAAGAGTGTGGTGGGATAAACAATAAACCATCAGGGCTGGCCGGAAAGAAAACGGCCAACCCTTTCATTTAACGCGCACCCCATGCGATACCTGCTTTGTCTTTTTTTACTGTCGCCTTTCGGTTTCCTGAAAGCGCAGTCCGGCTGGCAAAAGTCACCGCTGTACGATACCAGCGGCGTGAAGCAGCATCTTCGGTTGCCGGACAACAAAATGCTGGTGCTGGTATTCCTTTCCCCGGAATGCCCTTTGTGTAAAAGATATGCCCCGCGCCTGGCGGAGGTGAGCCGCGCTTTCCGCAGAGAGGCGGTGTTTGTGGGAATCATTCCCGGTCAAACGTACAGCCTGAAAGCAATAAAAGCATACCAACGCGATTATAACATCCCTTTTATGTTACTGAAAGATGAAAGCCTGGCATTCAGCCATTCGCTGGCAGCACAGGTGACGCCCGAAGTATTTGTGCTGTCGCCGGATGGCGGTATACTGTACCGGGGATTGATAGACAACGGCATCGCCGCCCTGGGTAAACGGCGCACCGTTACCACGGAGCACTACCTGGCCGATGCCCTCATGAAGAAAAATACCATACGCACCACGCAGGCCATCGGCTGCATGATCAATGATTTATAGACCGCTATGAGAAAAATCTTTTTCCTGCTTTGTGTTACTATGCCATGTTTCGCGCAGCAACCTACTTATTACAAGGATATTGCGCCCATCATCGCAAGAGCATGCGCTTCCTGCCACCGGCCCGGAGAAGCCGCGCCATTCTCATTGCTGACCTATGAAGATGTAAGCAAACGCGCAACATTCATCAAAGAGGTAACGCAGTCCCGCTACATGCCTCCCTGGAAAGCTGATCCTCACTACGCCAGGTATGCCAACGAACGTTTGTTACAACCCGGAGAGATACAGTTGATCGCTGACTGGGTAGACGCTAAAATGCTGAAAGGAAATAAAACGGCCACCACCGCTTACCCCGTTACCGGCACGCAGTACCACCGCCCGCCCGATCTCACGCTGAAAGCCCTGCATTCTTTCTCCGTAAAAGGCGATAACACCGAGCGCTTCGTGGTCTTCCGCGTACCTTTTTCATTGAAAGATTCGATGAACGTAGCGGCTGTGGAGTTCATATCGAGCAATAAAAAAGTGGTGCATCATGTGAACTATGCCGTATATGATGTGGCGGAAGATATTGATATTAACGTGGGAGAAGATCAGCTGAATGTAACGGACAGTGAACGTTCCCGCTACGACGAATACGCGCCGCTGCGGAAAAACATGCGGTACTACGGCGGTTGGATACCCGGCGCTTCCTTCGAATCTTATCCGGCGGACATCGGGTGGGTGATGCCCCGGCGCGGGGTGGTGCTGATCACGGTGCATTACGCCGCCACCGGCAGGGATGAGGAAGAACTTTGCGGCATCAACCTCTTCTTCCGGAAGGAAAAAATAAAACGGGTAGCCAGCGTGATCAATGTCGGTTCCGGAGGCGTAGGCGAAAAAGATATCGAGCCGTATTTTTTTATCCAGCCGGATACGATAAAAAAGTTCAGCCTGCAGATCACCACACCGCACCAGGACCAAAGCCTGCTGTATGTGTGGCCGCATATGCACCTGCTCGGCAAAACATTCAAAGCATGGGCCGTTACCCCGGCGGGAGATACCATTCCGCTGGTGCATATTCCGGAGTGGGATTTCAAGTGGCAGGAGATCTACAAGTTCCGGCGCGCGGTGAAGATCCCCAAAGGCTCGGTGCTCACCGTAGAAGGTGTGTACGACAACACACGGGCCAATCCCGCCAATCCCTTCAACCCGCCAAGGGTCATTTATTCCAGCGGCGATATGAAAAGTGTGGATGAGATGCTGACGTTGGTGATGCTGTTTGTGCCGTATGAGGAAGGGGATGAGGAGCGGCTGGTTTTTCAGGAAAAAATTCCATAGACATACGTATTCAGGTTAGTCCTTTGCATGATCTAGTTCAAACTTTATACGATCCTGTTCAATTAATTGTACCAATTCTTCTTCCTTGGGCAGATACAATCTGTACTTGCTGGCAAAGAGATATTCGTTTTCGGCCAGCACCGAATACTTCACAATTGTTTCGTCTTTTTCGGTGCAAAGGATAATACCAATGGTGGGATTGTCATCTGCCTGCTTTTTCAGATCGTTGTACATGCGTACGTACATATCCATCTGCCCGACATCAGCATGCCCCAGTTTATTGGTTTTCAGATCTACTAGTACAAAGCACTTCAGGTAGTAATTGTAAAATACTAGGTCTATATAAAAGTCTGCTGTGTCGGTAACAATATGCTGTTGCCGGGCTACGAAAGCGAAACCCTTGCCCATTTCCATTAAAAACTCACGGAGGTGATTGATGAGTGCTGTTTCTATGGAACTTTCTGTCTGGTGGATATCGGTTGGTAAATTCAGGAACTCAAAAATATAAGGGTCTTTAATAAATTGAGTGGGTGACTGTTGAGCTGTGGCCGGAGCCAGGGTGCGGCTCAGATATTGTGTTTGAATGTTTCTTTGCAGGGTGCGTGTATCCCATTGATTGTCAATGCTCAGTGCTATATATTGCATGCGCTGGCCTTCGTCTTCAACCCGACTGATCAGCCGGTAGTGCGTCCAGCTTAATTCGGTACGCACTGCGTTCCAAATTGGAAACGAGCGGTAATAAGCCCGCATATTATTCAGGTTTCTTTCGTCAAATCCCTTTCCAAATTCCAGGCTTAACTGCCGGGCCAGATTTTTAAGGGTAGCTTTTCCGTATTGCGCTTTTTCCCGGCCTTGCTGTTCGTCCTCTACTATGAGTCTGCCAATTTCCCAGTACATGCGCAGCATAATACTATTACTGCTGCGATAAACTGTTTGTCTCGCCTCACTGATGATTTCAGCGATATTATTGAATAGACTGTTTTGTATTTCCATAGCGTCAACCCAGATGAAAGAAACAGGCAGCAAGTATAGGTATTTTTTAATAGACTACCCTCACCACCACATTCCCCCTCTTATGAAATTGTTCCACATAAGCATGCGCTTCCCGTATCTGTTCCAGCGTGTATGCGCTATCTATCACAGTGCTCAGTTTCCCGGCCTCTATCAGTTCCTTTAACGTGGACAGATCATCGGCGTTGGCCTTCGCAGCGCCCCGCACGGATACGTACCTCCCCGCCGGCTTCAACAAGTGCTTGCAGGCCCGTGCGGAAGCCTTGCCTACCGCATCAAAAACAATATCAAACCGTGCCGGGATTTTTGAAAAATCCCCGCGGGTATAATCCACTACGGTGCTGGCGCCCAGTGAACGTACGAGTTCGACGTTAGCGGTGCTGCATACTGCCGTGACCAGTGCTCCCCAGTGCACGGCAAGCTGCACGGCAAACGTGCCCACACTGCCCGACGCTCCATATATCAGCACCTGGTCCCCGGCTTTTACGCCGGCTTTTTTCAGGAACCGCAAAGCCGTGAGGCCGCCAACGGGTACGGTAGCGGCTTCTTCAAATGTCATATTGGAAGGCTTCAGGGCAATGAGGTCATTCTCCGGGAGGCATTTATATTCAGCGTATGCCCCGAATTTAAACCCGCAGAAGGCAAAAACAGGATCGCCCTTTTTATATAAGGTAACGGTTTTGCCTGCTTCTTCCACAACGCCTGCCAGTTCAAATCCGAGGATTTTTACCCGCCGGGGTTTGAACAGGCCGTTGAATAATCTTGCTAAAAACGGATCGGCTTTCCGCATGCGCCAGTCGCCTGCCGTTACGGTGGTGGCGTGGACTTTTACCAGCACTTCATTGTCTTTCGGGGCCGGTTTTGCAATATCTTTTAATTGGAGGACATCGGGAGGTCCGTATTTTTCGTAAACAACGGCTTTCACAGGGTAGATTTTACATTAAATCTAAAGAAAAAGCGGATGATCCGCCAGGGGAAAATAAAAGTCCTCAATTGGAAGGCCAACAACAGTCAAATGCCCAAAAGATTACCCGGAAAACCCTAATATGGCGTGGACAAGAAATAAAAGGCTTTTTTCGGCGGAAAATAAAAACGGGAACAATACATTTTACTGTAATGTTCCCGCTTAGTGGGAGTTGACGGGGTCGAACCGCCGACCCTCTGCTTGTAAGGCAGATGCTCTGAACCAACTGAGCTAAACTCCCTTTTTGTTTTACCGTAACGCTTTACGTTTAACGGGATTGCAAAGGTAAAAACTATTTTTATTCTGCCAAATAATTTTTGAAAAATTTAGCGCAATTCCCAATCTATCACTTCATTTTTCCACTCTTCCCGGAACGGCGTTACCACTTTGATATAATTATCGGTGTATCCTTCCATCATCCCGTCCTTATTATGCGATTCAAACAGCACCTTGCGCGTCTGGCCGGTATGCTGTTCCGTGAAATACTGCATTTTTTTATGGCTCAGGTTGCGGAGGGCTTTGTTCCGTTCGTGGCGCTCGTGTACGGGCACCACGGGCCGGATGTCCAGCGCATGGGTGTTGGGCCGCTCGGAGTAGGTGAACACATGCAGATAGGAAATATCCATTTCATGCAGAAAATCATATGTTTCGCGGAAATGGGCCTCGTTTTCCGAAGGGAAACCTACGATCACGTCCACGCCAATGGCGCAATGCGGCATGAATTGCTTGATGCAGGCCACTTTTTCGGCATACAGCTCGCGGCGGTAGCGGCGGCGCATGCCGGCCAATATCTCGTTACTGCCGCTTTGCAGCGGGATGTGAAAATGCGGCATGAACTTACGGCTGTTGGCCACAAATTCGATGATATCGTTGCTGAGCAGGTTCGGTTCGATGGAGGAGATGCGGTACCGCTGGATGCCCTCGATGTCGTCGAGCTGGCGCACGAGGTCGTAGAAAGATTCTTCCCGGCGTTTGCCGCCTTCAAATCCTTTCCCGAAATCGCCCAGGTTCACGCCGGTGAGCACGATCTCTTTCACGCCGCTGGCGGCCAGTTCGCGGGCGTTCACCAGCACGTTCGCAATGCTGTCGCTGCGGCTGATGCCCCGCGCCATCGGGATGGTGCAGAAGGAGCAGTTGTAGTCGCAGCCGTCCTGCACCTTGAGAAAGGTACGGGTGCGGTCGTTCACGGACCAGGAAGCGTGGAAGGTGTTCACATCTTCGATATCACAGGAGCAGATCTTCGCGCTGTCGCCTTTCGTCAGCTCCCGGATATGGTCTACCACATTGAATTTCTCCGCGGCGCCCAGTACCAGGTCCACTCCCGGAATGCTGGCGATCTCCTGCGGCTTCAGCTGCGCGTAGCAACCGGTGATCACTACCAGGCTTTCCGGCGCGCGGCGCTGGATGCGGCGCACCAGTTGCCGGCACTCCTTGTCCGCATTATCCGTCACAGAACAGGTGTTGATCACATACACGTCCGCCGCGTCGTCAAAATCCTTTTTAACGAACCCGTCCTTTTCCAGTAACCTGCTAAGGGTGGAGGTTTCCGAGAAATTCAGCTTGCAGCCAAGGGTATGAAATGCGACTGTTTTTGCCTGTGACATAAGGACGGCAAAGTTACGATGTTTTGTTTAATTCCTTATCTTTCCGGTTTTATGGGTGTGTTACTGAAATGTTTACAGGCGCTCTACAGCCTCTACGCTTTGATCATCTGGCTGGCGATCATGTTCCTGATCCTGCCGCCGATCGTGCTGGTCTCCTTCCTGGGAAAGGTGAAAGGAGGCAACATCGTATTTTATTTCCTGCGCTTTTGGGCACACGTCTGGTTTCCCGCGGTGGGCATCATCGTGAAAAAGAAATGGCTGTCACCCAGGACCAGCGAGCCCTGCATTTACCTCGCCAATCACTCTTCCTACCTGGATGCCGCGCTGGCGGTGAAAGTAATGCCCTTGCCCTTCCGGCCGCTGGGTAAAAGTGAATTGTCGAAGATCCCTTTATTCGGATTGATCTACAGCCGTTCCGTGGTGCCGGTGGACCGTAAGACGGCCAAAAGCCGCGCCCAGAGCATGCGCGACATGCTGTACATGATCCGGAAAAATGTTTCCCTGCTGATCTTCCCCGAAGGCACCACCAATGAAACGGAGCAACCTTTGCTGCCTTTCCACAGCGGCGCGTTCCGCATCGCGGTTGAAACGCAGACGCAGATACGTCCTGTTTTGTACGTGGACAACCATGCCCGCCTCGCCAAGATAAAGTTCATGTCACTGAACCCCGGCCCCTGCCGCGTGGTATTCCTGCCGCCCGTACCTGTAGCGGGCCTCACCATGGAAGATGTGCCGCAACTGAAAAAGCAGGTACGGCAGATGATGGAAGAAGAATTACGTAAATACCGCAACTATCCTGCCTTGCAGGTTATATGAAATTTGCCGATGTCATATTACCCCTGGCGCTGCCCAGGAACTACACGTATGCCGTGCCGCCGGAAATGGCAGACAGCATCCGCGTGGGCAGCCGTGTGGCCGTGCCGCTCGGCAGGCAGAAGAAATACGCCGGCATCGTAAAGGCGATCCATGAACAGGCGCCGTCCGCTTACAAGACGAAACCTATCATGGATTTGCTGGACAAAGAACCTGTCGTATATCCCACACAGTTAGCCTTCTGGGAATGGATCGCGCAATACTACATGTGCAATGAAGGCGATGTGCTGAATGCCGCCCTTCCGGCCCACCTCAAGCTGTCCAGCGAAACAGTGCTGCTGTTCAACGATGCTTTCGGGGATGATTTTACGATGCTGGACGATCATGAATACCTCGTGGCGGAAGCGCTCAACATCCGCAAGGAGCTGCGGATCGGGGAGGTGCAGCTGATACTGGACAGGTCTGATGTGTATTCCGTGATCAAGAAGCTGATCGAAAAGCAGGTGTGCCTGGTGTATGAAGAACTGAAGGAGGCGTATAAAGAAAAGAAAGAAAACTACATCATACTCAACCCGGCGTACGAAAACGAGGAAGAGCTGGCGCCGCTGTTCGATGAGCTGGCGCGCGCGCCGAAACAAATGGAGCTGCTGCTTGCTTACCTCCATCTGCTGAAAACGCAGGGCGACGTTATCCAGAGCGAGCTGCTGAAGAAATCCGGCGCTTCGGCCGCACAGTTGAAAGGGCTGGTGGATAAGCAGATATTGCAGGTCGATAAACGGACGGTGGACCGCATCCGTATGGGGAAGATGGAAGCGCAGATCGATTTCATCCTCAGCCCCGCGCAGGAAAACGCGCTGGCGGCGGTGCGGCGGTGCTTTGCGGAAAAGCAGGTGACGCTGCTGCACGGGGTTACGTCCAGCGGAAAAACCGAACTCTACGTTAAGCTGATGGAGGAAAGCCTCGCATCAGGCAAACAGGTACTGTACCTGCTGCCGGAAATCGCGCTGACGGCGCAGATCGTCCGCCGCCTGCGGAAACATTTCGGCGGGCAGATCGGCATTTATCATTCCCGCTTTTCCAATAACGAGCGGGTGGAAATATGGAACAAGGTCAAAAGCGGCGAGATACGGATCGTACTGGGCGCAAGGTCCAGCCTCCTGCTGCCTTTCCGCGACCTGGGGCTGATCATACTGGACGAAGAGCACGATGGCTCCTTCAAGCAGCAGGACCCGGCTCCGCGCTACCATGCCCGCGATGCCGCCATCTATTATGCGGCCCTGTTCAAGGCAAAAGTATTGCTCGGCTCGGCGACGCCATCCCTCGAATCCTACCATAACGCAAAACAGGGAAAATACGGGCTGGTGGAATTGCAGGAGCGCTTCGGCGGCACGGCCATGCCGCAGATCGAGATCGTGGACCTGAAAAAGGAACTGGCGCTGAAGGAAGTGGTGAACAACCTCACCTCCGTATTGCGTGAAGGCATCCGGCAGTCCCTGCAGGACGGCAAGCAGGTGATCCTTTTCCAGAACCGCCGCGGCTATGCGCCCTTCCTGCTGTGCACCACCTGCGGCTGGATACCCAACTGCAAACAGTGCGATGTGTCGCTTACCTGGCACAAGCACCAGGACAAACTGCACTGCCATTATTGCGGCACCCGTTACCCTTACATCTACACCTGCGCCGCCTGCGGCAGCCAGACGCTCATACCAAAGAACTTCGGAACGGAAAAGATCGAGGAAGACTTGCAGCAGCTGTTCCCCGAAGCCCGCATCGCGCGCATGGACATAGACGCCATCCGCAGCAAGGACAGCCATAACAAAATGATCGCGCTGCTGGAACAGAAGGAGATCGACATCCTCGTGGGCACGCAGATGGTGGTGAAGGGACTGGATTTCGAGAACGTGAACCTCGTGGGCATCATCAGCGCGGACAGCCTGCTGAGCTACCCGGACTTCCGGGTGAACGAACGCGCTTTTCAGCTGATGGAGCAGGTTAGCGGCCGCTCCGGACGGCGGGATGGGCAGGGAAAGGTGATCATCCAGGCCAGCAACACGCAGCATCCGGTATTGCACGATGTCACCGCGCATAATTATAAATCAATGTACGAACGGGAGATCGCCGAGCGGGAGAAATTCGGCTATCCGCCGTTTTTCCGGCTGATGAAGATCACCGTGCGGCACAAGAAGCAGCCGACTGCGGAGCAGGCGGCCCTGATACTCGGCAACTGGCTTCGTCCGCAATTGGGGGCGCTGCTGGTGGGGCCCGCTGCGCCGCTGGTCAGCCGCGTGCGGGGATTCTACCTGCAGGAGATGCTGATCAAGCTGCCGAGAGACTCCAAAAAGATCGCGCAGATCAAGCACATGCTGAAGGAATATTTCTCCCAGCTGCTGATCGAAAAGCAGTTCCGTTCCGTGGTGATCACGCCCGACGTGGATTGCGTGTAGATTGTTAACTATATTTGTTCCGTTAAAAAAGACTGATCACTCCATGAATGTACTGGAAAACGTTTCGCTCCGGCCTTACAACACATTCGGCATTGATGCTTCGGCCCGTTATTTCACCGCTTTCCGCTCACAGGAAGAATTGCTGACCGTGCTCGCGGCGCCCGAATGGAAACATGCGCGCAGGCTCATCCTGGGCGGTGGCAGCAACATCCTGTTAACGCAAGACTTTGATGGCATTGTGCTGAAGAATGAATTGAAAGGGATTCGTGTGGTGCGGGAAGATGAGGAGTTTGTATATGTGCAGGCGGGAGCAGGCGAGAACTGGCACGGGTTTGTGATGCATTGTATTGCGCAGGGCCTCGCGGGACTGGAGAACCTTTCCCTGATCCCCGGCAATGTGGGCGCCAGCCCGATGCAGAACATCGGCGCGTATGGCGTGGAGATCAAGGATACCTTTTATGAGCTGGAAGCTTTTCACCTGTCCGATCACGCGCTGGTGAAATTCAATAAGGAAGCCTGCGCTTTCGGCTACCGCGAAAGTGTTTTCAAACGGGAATATAAAGATCAGTTCGTGATCCTCAACGTCACTTATAAATTGAATAAAAAACCGTATTTCAATACCAGCTACGGAGCGATAGAGCAGGAGCTGGAACGCATGGGCGTTACTACACCGAGCGTCCGCGCCATCAGTGATGCGGTGATCAACATCCGCTCTTCCAAACTTCCCGATCCCGCGAAAATCGGGAATGCCGGCAGCTTCTTCAAGAACCCCGAAGTTACCCGCGAAAAATATGAAGCACTGAAAGAAGCATTCCCGGAGGTCGTGGCCTATCCGCTACCCGGCGATCACTTCAAGCTGGCGGCAGGCTGGCTGATCGAGCAATGCGGATGGAAGGGATACCGCAACGGAGATGCAGGCGTGCATGCCCGGCAGGCCCTGGTGCTGGTCAATTACGGCAATGCAAAAGGGGAGGAGCTGGTGGAGCTTTCCTGGAAAGTGGTGGACAGCGTGAAGGAAAAGTTTGGTGTGGTGTTGGAAAGGGAGGTGAATATAGTTTGACGGGTGTAACCATATGCGCTGAACCACCGGTTTTGCCGCGTACACCATTACGCTTTATAATTCCCGATCGCCCGCATGATCTGCTCCGCATGCTCCCGCGAATTTTCGATGAACCACTTGTGGGTATTCATCCCGCCGCAAACCACGCCCGCCAGGAATATGCCGGGCATATTGGTTTCCATCGTTTCGGGATTGTAAGTCGGGCACCTTATTTCATCAGGCGATAATGCGATGCCCGTTTTCTCCAAAAAGTTGAAATCCGGCTGATACCCCGTGGCCGCGATCACAAAATCATTCGGGATAGTAACCATTCCCTCCGGCGTTTTAATATCCACTTCATTTTCCCGTATAGCCGTTAACGTTGAATAAAAATAAGCCTTGATGCTGCCTTCGCTGATGCGGTTCTCAATGTCCGGCTTCACCCAGTATTTCACCCGTTTCCCGATCTCGCCTTCGCGGATCACCATGGTTACGTCCGCTCCCTTGCGGTAGGTTTCCAGCGCCGCGTCCACGGAAGAGTTGTTGGCGCCGACCACGACTACGCGCTGTGTGGCGTAGAAATGCGGGTCTTTATAGTAGTGGGTGACCTTGGGGAGATGTTCGCCGGGGATGTTCAGCAGGTTGGGAATATCATAAAAACCGGTGGCGATCACGATGAAGCGCGCGGTGTATATCTGTTTGCTGGTGATAACCTTGTAGTGGCCGTTTTCGGGTTTCACGGCTTCCACTGTTTCAAAAAGATGGATGTTGACGTTTTTGGAAGTGGCTACGCGGCGGTAATATTCGAGCGCTTCGGGGCGGGTGGGTTTGGCATTGTTGGACACGAAAGGAATACCGCCGATTTCCAGCCGCTCGCTGGTGGAGAAAAATGTCATATTCAGCGGATAGCGGTACAGCGAATTCACCAGGCATCCCCGCTCGATGATCAGGTATTCAATCCCTTCTTTTTGCGCGGCCAGCGCGCAAGCCAGACCTATCGGCCCGCCGCCGATGATCAATAATGCTACGTGTTTCTCCATCCCTAAATTTAAACCAATTTTTCCATCCTGTTGAGCAGCTCGAACATCCACGCATTGGTAGCAGCGCAATAATGCGCACCGGCGCGCATTTCGGCAGCCGGTTGCACAAATTCACCGGGCGTCAGCTCATCCCCGCAATGCTGTATCATGCTTTCCACGGCAGCGGGCGTTACTTCAAAATGGAATTGCAGCGCGAAAACTTTTTCTCCGATGCGGAACGCCTGGTTGGGCGTAACGGCTGTAGATCCCAGGTGGACGGCGTTCTCTGGCAGGTCGAAAGTATCGCCGTGCCAGTGAAAGACCGTGGCTTCCGCGGGCGCCAGCTCTTCGCTCAGCTGCGCGGGGAACCAGCCGATCTCCTTTTGCCCGTTGCGGTAAACGCGCGCGCCCAGCGCCGCGGCGATCAGCTGTGCGCCGAGGCAAATGCCCAACACCGGCTTCCCGGCGTCAATTGCGGCGCGGATGAACGTTTTTTCCGCGGCCAGCCAGGGATAGGTTTTTTCGTCGTACACGCCCATCGGCCCGCCCATAACGATCAGCATGTTCACGTTCTGCGGATCGGGGAAGGAAGCATCTTCATAGCATTTTGTCGCGCTCACGGTATGACCTTTTACATCGATCCAGTCGGCAATACAGCCGAGGCCCTCAAAAGCCGCATGTTGGAGATAATGAATGTGCATATAGTTAGCGATTAGTCCTGCTTGTCATTTTCCGGGAAAAGTATATCCATTTCCGTTGTGATATTATCAGGCAGGCTTTTGCCTGTCTTTGCGTCCAGTTCCTTTATCAATTCAAATTTTCCGATGATGGTATCGCTTTTCCGTTTGCCGTCTTTCAGTCTTTTCATCGCTTCGTCATGCGAAAGGCTGGCCTGCCGGAGGTTATGGCCGATCTTCTGCATTTCGTCCAGGAAAAGGATGAATTTGTCGTACAGTAACCCGCATTGCCGGAAGATCTCTTCCACGTTCCGCACCCTGTTTTCGTTCTGCCACAGCAGCCTTACGATCTTGAACGTGGCCGCGAGGGTGGACGGCGTGATCAGCACGATCTTCTTTTTCAGGGCGCGGTTGAAGATATCCGGGTTTTCGTTCAGCGCCAGCGTGAGCGCGGATTCGAAGTGCATGAACATGAATATGAAATCCGGCGTGCGGAGGCTGCCGAGCGAATGATAATTTTTGGCGGACAGCTCGTCGATGTGATCGTTGATATTGCGCACGAGTTGTTTGATGAACAGTCTTTTTTCTTCAGGATCGCTGGCGTTGAAATAAGATACGTAGGCATTCAGCGATACCTTGCTGTCTATCACCAGGTGCTTGCCGTCCGGCAGCTTCAGGATGAAATCGGGCCGGCGGTTTCTTTCCGCTTCCGTATCGCGGTATACTTCTTCGCTCGTGTAATCGATATACTTCTGCAATCCTTCCGCTTCGAGGATCAGCTTCAGCCGGTCTTCCCCCCATCCGCCCTGTACCTTTACGTCCGATTTCAGCGCGCCTGCGAGCTTCTGCGCATCTTCGCTCAGCTGCATGTTCAGCCTGTGCAAGGATTCGATCTCTTTTTTCAGGGAGGTGATGTCCTGTATATCTTCCTTGCGGGTATCCTCGATCGTTTTTTTGAATTGCCCGATGTCGTTTTTCAACGGGGCGAGTATATGATCGAGCGTGGTCTTGTTGTTGTCCGCCAGGTCGCGGCTTTTTTCCCTGAGGATGTCTGTGGCGAGGTTGCGGAACTGTTCGCGGTTGGCTTCGTGTATCCGGGCCAGTTCCCGCCCGAAATCCGCCATCTGTTCCTTTTCCTTGAGCAGGGCGGACACTTCGTTGCTGAAGCGGAGAATGTCGTTCCTTTTGCTTTCGAGCTCTTTTTCTTTTTCCTGGAGGTTATACAGCAGGTTGTCGTACATGTCCCGCACAACGTATTCTTCGTTTACCTGTTGCCGTGTGAGGGCGTGGTGAGTGGGGAGGTAGTATTTTCGGAGGAGGAGATAACTGCCCAGGCTGCCTGCTATCAGCCCTATGACCAGTCCTGCCAGGAGGGAAACACTCATGTCCAAAGTTACATAAAAAAGCAAAACGGCCCCGGGGTTGCCGGGACCGTTTGTGGTGTATAAAAACGAACATTCTACATAAAGTGATAGCGCACGAACGCTTCCATGGCGGCGTATTTCTGCAGGCCCAGTTTGTCGTACAGCTCCGCGGTGTTGGCGTTGCGTTCTTCGGCGCGCTGCCAGAACTCGCGGGAGTCGGTGCCCTGGAAGGGAACCACGTCTTTCTGGCTCTGGTGGATGAAGATGCCGAGGCGTTTCTGCATCACCTGGTCGGGGCTCATGGGCACGGCCATTTCGATCTCGTGGATATCCCATTCCTGCCATGCGCCTTTATAGAGCCATACCCAGCAGTCTTTCGCCCAGTCGTCGCCTTTCACTCTTTCCAGTGCGGCAAAGATGGTGTCCAGGCATACCTTGTGGGTGCCGTGCGGATCGGCGAGGTCGCCCGCGCAGAAGATCTGGTGCGGCTTGATCTGGCGCAGCAGGTCTACCGTCAGCTGGATGTCCTCTTCGCCCATCGGTTTCTTTTCCACCAGGCCGGTTTCGTAGAAGGGCAGGTTCTGGAAGTGCACGTTTTCCTCGGGGATGCCAACATAGCGGCAGGTGGCCTTCGCTTCGCAGCGGCGGATCAGCCCTTTGATGGCGCGGATCTCCGGGGTATCTTTCTGGCTTGGCTTTTTGATCTGGATGAATGCCTTGGCGTCTTCCAGTATCTGGGAGCTTTTGGCGCGGTCGATGTCGAACATGCCTTCGAAGCCTACGGCAAAATCGATAAAGCGCAGCAGGAACTCGTCTGTTACGGCAATGTTGCCGGAGGTCTGGTAAGCTACGTGCACGTCGTGCCCCTGCTCGTGCAGGCGGATGAAGGTGCCGCCCATGGAGATGATGTCATCGTCCGGGTGCGGGGAGAAGATGAGCGCGCGTTTGTGTTCGGGCTTTGAGCGCTCGGGGTGGTTCGGCAGCTGTGCGCCGGGTTTGCCGCCGGGCCAGCCGGTGATGGTATCGCGGATGGCGTTGAACTCTTCGATGTTCAGCTCATAGGCGGAGCCGTATTGTACGATGAGGTCGTTCAGGCCGTTGTTGTTATAATCTTTATCCGTGAGCATGAGGATGGGCTTGTTCAGCTTGAGCGCCAGGCTGGTCACCGCTTTGCGGATCAGCTTGGGCGTCCATTCGCAGTCGCCGGTGAGCCAGGGCTCTTTGTTGCGGGTCAGCTCGGTGGCTGCCTGCTCGTCTACCACGAACTTGCAGTTGCGGTGCTGCTGAAGCAGGGAGGCGGGCACCTGGTCGGTGCTGTTGCCTTCTACGGAGCGGCAGACGATCTTTGCTTTGTGGGTACCCCAGGCCAGGAGGATCACCTTTTTGGCCTTCATGATGGTGCTGATGCCGGTGGTTACCGCGAGGCGGGGTACCTGGCTCATGTTGGAGAACTCGAAGGCATTGGACAGGCGGGTGGAATTGTCCAGCGTCACCAGGCGGGTATGTGAATTGATGCTGGAGCCCGGTTCGTTGAAGCCGATGTGGCCGTTGGTGCCGATGCCGAGGATCTGGATGTCTATGCCGCCGGCTTCCTCGATCTTGCGCTCGTAGGCTTCCGCGTAGGCTTTGATCTGCTCCTTGGGCACGGTTCCGTCAGGAATGTGATAATTGCCTTCCGGAATATCGATGTGATTGAATAACTGTTCTTTCATGAACCGGTTGTAGCTCTGTAAAGCGTCCGGCTCAATGGGATAATACTCGTCGAGGTTGAAGGTAACCACGTTTTTAAAGCTGAGGCCCTCTTCCTTGTGGAGCCGTACCAGCTCTGCGTAAAGGTATTTGGGTGTTGATCCTGTGGCGAGACCCAGTACTGCGGGCTCTTTTGCTGCCTGTTTTTCGCGAATAAGAGTAGCAATTTCCTTCGCTACGGCTTGCGATCCTTCCTTCGCCGTAGGGTGGATTTCCACGGAAATCTGTTCGAAACTGTCGATCAGTTCAATTTCCTGGTGATTAATGGTCATTTTTCAAGTTTTTATGCGTTTTCAAAAACGAGCCCGAAAATTAAATAAAATACAGGGATTGTGCGTGGAAATTTATATTTCGCCATCGAAAACCCCCATTAACAGGATAAATGTTATCCGTACCCTTCTAAAAATCCAAAATGCTTTCTGCCGCGTAATTATAGGTATAGATGAGAAAGATGCTTTTAGCGGTTTCAGGCGCTTTCCTGATGAGTGTGGCAGGTACTGCCGCGATGCCGGTTGTGAACCCCGTCGGTAGTGGTTTGTTGATCCCCGCCGCTATCGCAGACTGGAAAATATCTCCTACCGGCATTTGGGCGGGAAAGAAAGACGGGAAAACGTATTGGTACAAGCTGGACAAAAACGCGCAATTATGGTGGAGCACAGACGGAAAAAAGTGGGTGTCTGTGGAAGGAGGCATGTGGGCGGACAAGCATGGCAAATGGTTAAAGATCGGTGAGGGGAAGCTGTGGTGGACAACGGACGGCGGAAAGAACTTTTCGGAAGTGCCGGAATGGAAATGGAGAGGGCCGGGCGGCGAATGGTACAAGTTTGATGCAAAGTGGACCTTATGGGTAAACAAAAAGGTGTAAAAGAAACATGAATAGCATACAATAGGATGGACCGGCACTTCTGTGCCGGTTTTTTTATGTGGCAACAGACCGGTGTTTGCGGGAAGCATTTTGTTCCCGGAGATTTAGGGAATAGAATTATTTTTGACGCATATGAAGAACCCTTTGGTCAGCATTATAGTACCTGTATATAACGTGGAACCCTGGCTCCCTGCCTGTATTGATTCGCTGGTGAATCAAAGCTGGTTACATGCGGAGATCATCTTCGTC
Source organism: Chitinophaga cymbidii (assembly GCF_007992715.1). GTDB lineage: Bacteria > Bacteroidota > Bacteroidia > Chitinophagales > Chitinophagaceae > Chitinophaga > Chitinophaga cymbidii. The sequence continues at coordinate 198,074 of NZ_BKAU01000001.1, read as the reverse complement.
AATGACGGATCAACAGACGGCTCCCTGGCCGTTTTACAGGCTTCCGCGCAGCGAGACCAACGCATCCGGGTGCTCACGCAGGAGAACGCGGGCGCAGGCGCTGCCCGTAACCATGGGCTGGATACAGCTTCGGGCGAATATGTGATTTTTGTGGATGGTGACGACAGGATCGCTTTGAACACCGTGGAGGATTGTATAAAACAGGCGCTGGATGTGGACGCGGATATTGTTTGCTTCGGGTTCCGTAAAGTAAGAAAGCCCGATAATGACCTGGAAACGATCAGCAGCTTTGAATATGAGCCCGGCAGTTTTGCTGCGGACGATCACCTGGACAGCTTCTTTGCGGAAAACTCCCATCGGAAGGAAAAGCTGAATACGGCCACGATGGGCAAGCTTTACCGGCGTTCCCTGCTGGAGCAGCATCGCATCCGGTTCCGGCTGGCTGTTTTTGAAGATACGCCGTTCTTCCTTGAGGCTGCATACCATGCTAAAAAGATCGCCCGCATCTCCGGCGCCCTCTACGAATACTTTATCCGGGAAAAGAGCGTGGCGGCACGCTCTACCACAGGCGCCCTCATTTCCGCAGAAAAAATATCGAAATTCTATACCGCCGACGCATGGGTCAAAGACTTTCTCATCCGGGAGAACATATTCGGGCAATACCGTGCCGGCTATTACCGCTTTCACAACGCGAGAGTATTATTGTACGGTGGATATTTTGAAGTGTATGTGGATGGAAAGGGAGCGGATGATGACGCTGCCCGCCTGTTCCTGGAACACCTGCGCATGCACCGGAAAGACGTTACATTTCACCGTAAGGGTTTGTACAGGGCATACCGCAAAAGGGTGTTCATGCTGAAGGTGGGGCTGTGGCTGAGCGATATCAGCCTGCGGTTGGCGCATCGTTTTTTTGTGCGTTATGAAAGAACGCTGGCCCCAAAATAGTGTCCAGCTTTTGCATGTATACATCTATCCCGAACTCGTCTTTCACGCGCTGATGCAGCTCCTGTGGAGTTATGGATGCCCTGAAGCCGGTGATGATCTGTGTGAAGCGGGATAAGATATCGTCGTTCAGCGCTTCCAGCAGATGCACGCCGGGAAAATGCCGCCGGGACAGCTCTGCCGCCGCGCCTACGGGATAGGCTGCAACAGGGATTCCCGCCGCGAGGGCTTCCAGGGTGACCATCTCAAATCCTTCGAAACGGGAAGGGAAAAACATCAGGTCTGCTTTCGTGTAAGCCTCCTCGTTAATATTCTCCACCGTCAATCCCGTTTTCACCTTAGTATGTTTGAATGCGGAGAATAGCCCGCTGTTTCCCGCATGGTTACAGGCGATGACCAGTTCCCAGTTATCCGCCTGCTCTATTATTTCCGCCAGGCGCTGTAAGGCAGCCAGCCCTTTTCCGTTCTCAAGGCGCCCGACGAACAGCACCCTGGTGACGTTATCATTGTTTCCTTGAACGGGGAAAAAACGTTGGGTATCCACGCAGTTATTAAGGACACGTACTTTTTGCAGATCTGTTCCGTAGTAACGGGCAAGGTCCTGCTTTACTTTTTCCGAAACGGCAATGATCGCTTTGGCATAGCGGCAGGCCCGGCGCTGGAGGTTCGCCATCCTGCTCAGTTTTTCGTCCGGCTTGCCGTAGGCCAGCTCCATCGCGTGGTAGCTGCCGTGAATGAAAAGAAAATCCACCGGAAAAAAAGGCGCCGACTCGCCATGCGAGATCACGATGTTGCGCCATTGCCCCGTTATCCACAGCCAGGCGGAGGCATAGCGGGCGAGGTAAATACTTTTACGCTTTCTGAAGTGGCGGTAATTGAACAGCCGCGCGTACAGTTTCCCGACAAACGAACCCAGCAGGAAGCGTTCGTCGATGATCTTTGTTTCGATGCCCCTGCTGTTAAAATATGCATCGATATAATAAACGACCCGCTCTACACCGCCGGCATTTGATTTGCCGTTGAATGATATGACGATGGCTTTCTTTCCCATGAACGTATTGTGTTGCCGCTAAATTAATCCAAAAAAGCAGAAAGCCCCTGCTTTCGCAAGGGCTTCCGCTTTCGTCTGCAATATGTCTAGTTTACGATCAGCTCATCCACAAACAACCAGGCCGGGCTTCCTTCGCCGGGCTTGCCTTTCGGGATAACGCCGGCATTCAGTGCCACGAATTTCACATAACGTGCTTTTGTATTTTCCAGCACAGCTGTTTTCTGCATGATGCCATTTTCATTGCTTTCATTCAGGCCGGTCAGCTTGAATACGTTCTTATATGTTTTCCCATCCTGCGAAACATAAAAATCGATCTGCTTCGGGGCATAGATCCATTGGTCTTTTGCCTGCAGCAGGCCGATGGTGATGGTTTTGATCGCTGTGGAATCGCCAAGGTCCACTACCGCTTCAAAGTTGCTGCCGTTGTAGCCGGTCCACTGGTTATCGTTGAATTCCACGGCGCCTCGGATGCCGTTCACCAGCACAAAGGAACTGCCGGGATCGTAGTTCTGGTGCGGCGGGCGGGCCAGTGTAACTGTTTTGCCTACCGCTTTGTGGAGTTGAAATGCCTGCTGGAATTCATTGCCGTACATCCGGTCGCCCTGGAACACCGCTCCCCTGATGATGCCGGTGTGTTCTACTTTGATGGGCGCGGTGTAGGGTGTGGATTGCGCGGTGGGGGCGGAGCTGTCGGTCGTGTAAAATATCTTTCCGCCATCCAGCTTGCTGTCCAGCTTCACCTGCACGCCGCCGTTTTCTCCGCTTTCCACTACGCCGCGCACTTCAAATACATGCTTTGCGTAGTTCACGTTTTTCAGTTCCAGGCGGCGGAAGTGCGATTTAAGCCGTTCGAGGAAATTGTCGTAGTTCTTTTTCTCCGGTTGCGTCCACAGCACTTCCGCGAGGGCGGTGGCGCGGGGATATACCATGTATTCCACGTGCTCTGCGTTCTTGATGTACTCCGTCCATACATTGCCCTGCGCGCCGAGGATGAATTTGCGTTCTTCCGCGCTCAGCTCCGCGGGCACGGGCTCGTAGGAATATACCTTGCTCACGGGCGTGAAGCCGCCGATGGCGACGGGCTCGTTCTTGCCTTGCGACTGGTAATGGTCGAGGTACACATAGTTGCCGGGCGTCATGATCACGTTGTGATGCTGTTTGGCCGCGGCAATGCCGCCTTCGATGCCGCGCCAGCTCATCACGGTGGCGTTCGGCGCGAGGCCGCCTTCCAGTATTTCGTCCCAGCCGATGATCTGCCGTCCCTTGCTGTTCAGGTATTTTTCAATGCGCTGAATGAAATAGCTCTGCAGCGCATGCTCGTCTTTCAAACCGTTTTCTTTGATCCGTTTCTGGCATTTCGGGCATTTTTCCCAGCGGGTTTTGGGGCTTTCATCACCGCCGATGTGGATGTATTTGCCGGGGAAGAGGATCATCACTTCATCCAGCACGTCCTGCAGGAAGGTAAACACGGAATCGTTGCCGGCGCAGTATATGTCATCCAGCACGCCCCATGTGGTACCTACTTCATAAGGCCCGCCGGAGCAACCGAGGTGCGGATAGGCTGCCAGCGCGGCGAGCGAGTGCCCCGGCAATTCTATTTCCGGTATCACGGTCACATGCCTTTCGGCGGCATAGGCCACCACCTCCTTGATCTGTTCTTGTGTATAGAAGCCGCCATAAGGCTTTCCATCGAACTTCTGATCTTTGTAATGCCCCACCATGGACTCCTTCCGGCGGGACGCTACTTCCTGCAGCCGCGGATATTTTTTGATCTCGATGCGCCAGCCCTGGTCTTCCGTGAGATGCCAGTGGAAGGTGTTCATTTTATGCATCGCCAGCAGGTCGATATATTTTTTGATGAACTCCACCGGGAAGAAATGCCGGCCTACATCCAGGTGCAGCCCGCGGTAGGAGAAGCGGGGATGATCGTAGATGTCCACGCCCGCAATCCAGAAAGCTTCCGCTTTCTGCACGGGAAGCAGCTGCAACAGCGTCTGCATGCCATAGAACGTGCCCGCGGCGTCATCGCCGGTAACGGTGACCTGGTCTTTACCCACTTTCAGCGCGTAGGTTTCGGCCATGCCCGGTTGTTCTTTCGGGTTGCTTTGCAGGATGATGACGTTATGCGTGCCGCTGTCCTGCACTTTGAGATCGTAGCCGCTTAACATGGAAAAGTAAGCGTTGAACAGCGCGGCGGTCTGCCGGTCTTCTTCAGACGCGGCGACCAGCACGGTTTGTTTGTCCAGCAAAAAAGAATCCCTGGTTTCCTGCAGCCGGGCGGGCAGCGGGATGATGCTCACCTTTGCTTTGGGAGCAATAGCGGGGCCGGTCCCGGTGCAGGCTGCAAAACCCAGTGCGGTGCAGCCGGCCAGGAGGTGGAAGATGCTTTTGATGGTCATGTCCTTGTTTATTATCTACCGGAAAATACTACTCTATAATGATTTCATCCGCAAAAATATGCGCCGCTTCCCCTTTGCCGGGATGCCAGTCCGGGATAACGCCGTGATTGCGCGCGATCACTTTCACATACCGCGTTCTGACGTTCACCGGCAGCGTCAGCTCCTGGATGTGGCTGCCGTATTCCCTGTCTGAAAAGGTGTTCTTGACCACGCCGATGGACGTAAAATGCTGACCATCTTCGGATGCGAGAAATTCCACCTGCGTGGGATACCATATCCAGCTGCCAAGGTCCTGCAGCACGCCCAGCCCGAGTTTTTTCAGCTGCCGCGGCGCCTTCAGGTCAACAATCGCTTCCAGGTCGCCGGGGTAGTGGCTCTGCCAGGCGCCGAGGCGGAAATCCTCCTTGCCGCGGATGCCGTCTATCAGCGCATCCGGACCGCCCGCATCAAAGGCGGGGTTGATCTTCGACAATACCCGCACCGTTTTGTCCGTGGGAATGCGGTAGAAGGGGGTAGCCACTATCTGGCTGTAACGGCCATTGCTGTATGCTATTGCTTTTAGTGTGCACGTTTCCGTTATCTCCACGGGCTTTGTATAGCGGGGTGATGTGCGGTCGGGCGTAGCGCCGTTGAGCGTGTAGTAAATGGGCGCGTCAGCTTTCAGCGTTACGTGGATAGGCGTTTTGAAGCGATCCGCCGCTGCTTCCACATAAGGTGCGCGGACGATCGGCGTGGTGCGGATGCTGCTTACGGGCTGCTGCGTGGCCGACGTTTTGTTCGGTTGATTGCCCATGGAGAAGATCATGGAACCGCCTTTCATGATCGTGGCGTGATCGATCTGCGCGATGTTGAGCGGTTTGCTGTTCACGTGTACAGACTGCACATAGAAATTATTGGTGGTGCGATTTTTTGCTTTGATGGAGAATTGTTTTCCATTTTCGAGGTGGATGATCACTTCGTCGAACAACGGTGTGCCGAGTGCATAGGTGCCGCTGCCGGGCGTAACGGGATAGATGCCCATGGCGCTCATCACGAACCAGGCGCTCATCTGTCCGCAATCTTCGTTGCCGCTCAATCCGTCCGGCGCATTGTGATACAATGTGGTCATCACCTGGTGTGTCAGCTCCTGTGTTCTCCACGGCTGGCCGGCGTAGTTGAAGAGATAGGCGATATGATGGCTCGGTTCGTTACCATGCGCATACTGCCCGATCAGCCCGGTGATATCCGACTGATGGCGGCCGGAGAGCTTTGCTTCCGTGGTGAACAAAGCGTTCAGCTTCCGCAGGAATTGCGCAGTGCCGCCATGCAGTTTGATCAGGCCGCTAACGTCCTGCGGCACGGCGAAGCTGTATTGCCAGGAGTTGGCTTCGGTGAAAAAGCCGTTCACTTCTGTGGGATCAAAGGGGCTCATCCACCTGCCGCCGATCCTGCCGCGCATGAAGCCGGTGGAATCGTCGTAAATGTTTTTGTAGGATTGCGCCCGCAGCATATAACGCTCGTAGGTGGCTTTATCACCCAGCCACAGCGCCATCTGTGCAATGCACCAGTCGTCATACGCATATTCCAGCGTGCGCGATACCGATTCAGGCTGTGTTTCAAGGCTGAGGTACCCCTGCCGGATATAATCCTGTATGCCGAAGCGGTCGCTTTCTGCGTAGCTGCGCATGGCTTCCAGCGCGTATTTAGCATCGTATCCACGGATGCCTTTCTGGTAGGCGTCCGCGATCACCGGCACGGAGTGATAGCCGATCATGCAGAAGGTTTCGTTGGCGCTCAGCTCCCATACCGGCAGCATGCCGCCGTATTTGTATTGCACCAGGAAGGTGTTGATCCAGTCGTTCGTTTTTTGCTGGTTGATGATGGTCATGAGCGGATGCAGGGCGCGGTGGGTGTCCCAGAGGGAGAACACGCTGTAGTTGTCGAACCCTTCGGCTTTGTGTATCTGCTGGTCTGTTCCGCGGTATTGCCCGTCCACATCCATGTAGAGATTGGGATTGAGGCAGGCGTGGTATAATGCGCTGTAGAAGATCGTTTGCTGGTCGGGTGTGCCGCCTTTTATTTCGATCTTGCCCAGTTCCTTGTTCCAGGCGGATCTGGCTGCTGCCAGTGTTTGTTCAAAGTCGAAGCCGGGCATTTCGGCGTTGAGGTTTTTCATCGCGCCTTCTTCGCTGACGCCGGAGATGGCTACTTTCACCAGTACGGGGCGGCTGGCGTCGAATGTAAAGTATGCTTTGATGTTGCGGCCTTCGGCTTCTTTCAGTGCGCCTTTGGTAGTATCTCCCAGTGCCACGGTATGCGCGGTGAAAGGCTGCGAGAATTTCATAGCGAAATACAACACCTGGTCTTTCGCCCAGGAGGTAGAGCGCCGCATGCCGGTGACGGTACTGTCGTTCAGCACTTTCAGGCTGGAGTTGATCACGATGTCGCGGTGATAAAGATCGAGCAGCACGTGTCCTTCTTTGGCCGAAGCGGGAAATTCATATTTGTGCAGGCCCACACGTTTGGTAGCGGTGAGTGATGCGGTGATATCGTATTTGTTGAGTTTAACGCTGTAAAAACCGGGATATGCTTTTTCGTTGTTGTGCGAGAAAGGGGAGGCGTAGTCTTCGTTGTTCCAGGAAGGCTGGCCTGTTACGGGCATGAGCAGCACATCGCAGTAATCCTCAATGCCGGTTCCGCTGAGATGGGTGTGCGAAAAGCCGTAGAGTACGGAATCTGTATAGTGATAGCCGGAGCAGCCGTCCCACCCTTTCAGTCTTGTATCCGGGCTCAACTGCACCATGCCGAAGGGCAGGCTGGGGCCGGGATAGGTGTGCCCGTGACCGCCTGTGCCGATAAAGGGGTTTACTTTCTGTGTATAATCCGTTTGCTGCGCCTGCGCGGCGGATGCCAGCCCGAGGGCCAGCGCGGCCAACCATTTTTTCATCATCACTGTATTGTTTAATATGCTACTTGCAGAAAAAGCTAAAATAGGCAAAAAGTGATCGCTAAAACGTTTAAGTACGGGAAAAAACTGGTGAATCGATTGCAAAGAAAAGCCTCCCGGTGAAAGGAGGCAAAAGGGTATTGTTTTGGGTGAAAATTGTATGTGTTTCATTATTTCAGCAACAACTCACAAATCACCGGCCGGTGGTCGGAGGCAACCGTTTCCTGCAGCACGAGCGCGTTCACGACGTTCCATTGGGATGATGGCCGCAGCAACACGTAATCCAACTTTTGTGTAGGGGTGTCTGCGGGCCAGGTAGGACCGAGCTTTTCGCTGGCGTCTATGAAAATGCTTGTTAATGCGGAAATTTCGGGGGATGAGGGTTCCGCATTCAGGTCGCCGGCAAGGATCAGCGGCAGGCTGTCTTTCGAAAAATGTTTCAGCAATTTGTCCGCCTGCGCCATACGGCCCGCGGGATTTTCCAGGTGATCGAGATGGGTGCTCGCGAATTGCAGCAGGCTGTCTCCCGGCAGCTTTACTTTCACTACGGCGGCGCAGCGCGGTTCACCTTCTCCTTTGGCCGGCAGCGGAATGGTATACATGTGCTCGATCGGGTAGCGGGAGAGGATGCCGTTGCCATAAGAGCCGCCATCGTGGCTCATGGACTTGCCGAAATAAATATACATACCTGTTTGCGCGGCGAGTTCTTTGAGCAGATCTTTCTTCTGAACACGGTTTGTGCAGCTGTCTACTTCCTGCAATGCCACCAGGTCTGGATTAGTGGCGAGGATCACGTTCGCAATACCGGCAATATCCTGCTGGCCGTTGGTGTTCTCGCCGTGATGGATGTTGTAGCTAAGTACCTTGATGATCTGCCCCTGTACCTGCGCCCATGCGGGAACGCCTGGAAGAAGCGCGATCATCAGAATGATAATGGATCGCTGCATATGAATGTGTTAAGATGTCCGGATGATATATGAAATTAACTGTTAGTTCCGTCAAACCGATACAACTTTCATGCCTTTCCGTGCTACATCATCAGCATCTTGTCGTTGTGTCTGCAATACTAAGCGAAAGGAAATCCTGGTTCTTCAATCTGCCACTAATTTAAAATTTATTTAATGCATTGGCAAATGCGCGGGTGGTTCCGTACGGAAATTTAATATTGAAAACACGATGGAGGATTCTTTCAGAGTGAGTTATGAAAGAAATATTTTTTATACACGATTTGGGGAGAATTTTCGTTTCGGGCGTTTTGCCGTGAGGATCAATGCGAATATTTTTTATGCATTGAGAGCCGATTCCGCTTCCTGGCGGATGAGCTTCACCTGTTCCGCCTGCGTCACGGCGATGCCGTATTCCGGCACGCCGGGAATGCCGCCCATGCTTACATCGGGGTTGCGGTATTGCATGCGGCTGTCGATATACGTTTTGGCGGTGGTATGAAACTCGGTAACGCTGGATGTTTTTGCCAGTTCCGCTACATTGTTTGCTCTTACGCCGGAGCCGGCCATGATGATGATACGTCCGTCCGCTTTTTTCACGAGCTCAGCCAGCAGCTGCGCACCCTCGGGGGCCGTGTTCTTTTGCCCGGATGTGAGAATGCGTTCGCAACCGGCGTCAATCACATCTTCGAGTGCTTCGAATGCGTTGGCCGTCATATCGAACGCACGGTGAAACGTAACGCCCATCGGCCATGCCAGCTCCACCAGCTCGCGCGTACGTTCCTTGTCCACTTTTCCGTCCGCGGTCAGCAGGCCGGTCACCACGCCGTCGCATCCTGCCTGTTTGCAAAGCAGGATATCTTTTTTCATGATCGCAAATTCAATATCGTCATACAAAAAATCACCTCCGCGCGGCCGGATGATGGGGTACAATGCAATGCGCACTTTTTCCCGCGCGGTGAGTATCGTGGCGTAACCCGGTGTGGTGCCGCCTTCCAGCAGGTTGTCGCAAAGCTCTATTCTGTCCGCCCCGCCTTCCTGCGCGGCGATGCAGGACGCTACCGATGCCGCGCATATTTCGAGTGTGATCTTTTTCATGATGTGTAAAAGTACGGTTCTTTCCCGGGAGCCGCCAAAAAGCAGCGGTGGCCGACAAAAAAACTGTCCGCAAAAATAGAACCGGGTGGTTCTCTTCTGCGGACAGCTTCCAGGAAATGTTTTCTCTTATTTCGTAAAATAAAACTTGCCTTTCACGACCTTCTCCGTATCCGCATTTTTCACGGCGTAGCTGAAGCCGGGCTGCAGGCAGAATGCGCCGTGTTCCCCTTTTTTGTTCAGCGCGAGAAAACCGATCTGTATCTCTTTCGCTTTCGCCGGTTTTTTTTGCACGATGCGCATCACCGCTTCTTTGCAGGCTGCTTCGGGCGAGTATCCCTGCCGCATCAGCTCCACTACCAGGAAGCTCCCCACCACGCGGATCACTTCTTCCCCCACGCCGGTAGCCGTGGCAGCACCCACTTCATTGTCCACGTACAACCCCGCGCCAATGATCGGGGAATCTCCCACGCGGCCATGCAGCTTGTACGCCATGCCGCTGGTGGTGCAGGCGCCGGAGAGGTTGCCTTCCGCATCCATCGCCACCATCCCGATCGTATCGTGATTGTAAACATTGCCGGGGAGCTGCAGCGGGTTGAAGGCGGAGGGTTTGCCTTCGTAAGACTGGTTTTCGATATTGATGACCGGTTTGTATTCCGCTTTTTTCAGCCACTCTTTCCATGCTTTTTCCGATTCGGGCGTCAGCAGGTTTTCTTTCTGAAAGCCGTTTTCAAGCGCGAACTGCAGGGCGCCGTCGCCTACGAGCATTACATGCGGCGTTTTCTCCATCACTTTGCGGGCCACGGAAATGGGATGTTTGATATGTTCCAGCGCGGCTACAGACCCGCAATTGCCGAATTCGTCCATGATACAGGCGTCCAGCGTCACGCGGCCATCGCGGTCCGGCGCGCCGCCATATCCCACGGTGGTGTTCTTCGGATCAGCTTCCGGCACATGCACGCCGTTTTCCACGGCGTCGAGCGCGCGGCCGCCTTTCTCCAGCACTTCCCAGGCCGCTTTGTTGGCGGCTACGCCAAAATCCCAGGTAGATACTACAATGGGCTTGCCTTTTACAACGGTCCGCCTGCTTTTGCGGGATTGCGCAAATGCGGAAGGCCCGTCGAGCGAAAGCAGGGCGGCACCTGCGGCGGCGGTTTTGAAAAAATGTCTTCTACTGCTCATCGTTCAAATATTATGGCCTAAAAATACGAATGATCCGGTGAAGGATCATTCGCGATATTGAACTGGTCTTATTTCCGTTGTTGTCTAGTCTTTCATCTCCCAGGCCATGGCGCTGGCGCCGAGAATGGCGGCGTCGCTTTCCCGCAGTTCGGAGAACACGAGCTTTACTTTGTTCTGGAAGATGGGTAACAGGTTCTTTTCCATATGATGGCGGACGGGGCGCATGATGAGGTCTCCCGCCTGCGTGAGGCCGCCGAAAAGCACGATGGCTTCCGGGCTGGAGAACATCACGAAGTTGGCAAGGGCTTCGCCCAGTATCCTGCCGGTAAATTCATATATCTCGATCGCGAGCTTGTCGCCTTTGATCGCCGCTTCGTAGATCACTTTGGAATCGATCTCTTCTTTCTTGTGGTTGCGGAGAACGCTGGGTTCATCGGGACGGCTTTCCAGCAGTTCGAGGGCGGTGTTGGTAACGCCGGTGGCGGAAGCATAGGCTTCCAGCGAGCCGTGCATGCCGGTGCCGGGATGCAGGCGTCCGCCGGGCACCACAATGATGTGGCCGAGTTCGCCGGCAAATCCGTCGTGACCATAGATCAGCTGCCCGTTTGCCACAATGCCGCTGCCTACGCCGGTGCCGAGGGTGATGGTAATAAAATCTTTCATGCCGCGTGCGGACCCGTAGGTCATTTCACCGAGCGCCGCCGCATTGGCGTCGTTGGTGAGCACGGCCGGCAGGCCAAAGAGGTCCTGCAGCATCTGCGCCAGGGGAATGATCCCTCTCCAGCGCAGGTTCGGCGCATATTCAATATTACCGGTGTAATAGTTACCGTTCGGCGCACCTACGCCAATACCTTTGATGTGCTCGATGCCACCTACCTGGTCTATCAGTTTCGATAAACGTTCGTGCAGTTCTGCCAGGAACATCGTTACTTCTTCGTGAGCTTTGGTTGACATCCTGTCCTGGCATAAAATATTACCACGACGGTCTACGATTCCAAATTTTGTATTTGTACCTCCAATATCAATGCCCACCGCTAATTGCTGACTCATAGTCTAATCCTTGGGATTTTAAAATTGATTTAACGCGAATGGCAAAAAATGCCAGATATGCAAAACAGATCACCGGTACGATGTAAGACATATGTATGCCTATTTCCTGAACGTCCGCCAGGCCGCCCTGTACCGGGGGGATCAGCGCGCCGCCGAGGATCATCATGATCAGGAAGGAAGAGCCCTGACCGGTGTATTTACCGAGCCCGGCGATGGACAATGCAAAAATGCAGGGCCACATCACAGAGCAGAAAAGGCCGCCGCTGATGAAAGCAAAAGTAGCTACTTCACCTTCGGTAAACAGGCCGATGACCATGGCCGCAACGCCCATGATGCCGAACGTCATCAGCGTTTTGGCCGGTTTCTCCTGTCCATAGAAGAAGCCCAGGATCTGTATGGCGATGCAGATGGCGAAAGGATATAATTTGCTTACATCATTTCCTTTCAGCGCATTTACGCCGAGGATCACGCCATAAGCTATGAAAGGCACCACCACGGACAATACCTGGCGGGCTGTTTTTGAAATGTTGAATACGGTGATGGCGCCCGTCCACCGGCCGATCATCAGACCGCCCCAGAAGATGGCGATGTAGGGATCCAGCTCGGATTCCTTCAGTCCCTCCATGGTGAGGAAGCCGGGTCTTTTCAGCAGCTCGCCCATGTTGCTCGCTACGCTCACTTCCACGCCCACATATACAAAGATGGCGATCATGCCCATGATCAGCTGCGGATATTTCATCGCTCCCCAGCCTTCGCCGGCTTTGCGCGCGGAGGATTGGGAATAGAAAAGGATCAGGAGGATGCCGACGATGCCGGCAATGAAGAAAGGCAGCGGTTTGTCGATCACGATGCCGGCGAGAATGAGGATGAACATCAGGGAGATGCCTACCAGTGAGCCGGTGGCTTTGGAGGAGGATTCAAAATGTTCGTCTTCCGTGCCTTTTGGCATTTTAGTGACTGCGAAGATGCCCGCTGCGATCAGGAACAGCCCGATCAGCAGAAGGTAAAGGGTATTGATCTTGCTGATGTCCGTATCTACTGCCGCGCCGCCGTCTTTCGCGCTGCCGAATAGCAGCATGCTCACGATCAGCGGGCCGATAGTAGTACCAAAGGAGTTCACGCCGCCCGCGAGGTTCAGCCGGTGGGAGCCCGTTGCGGGATCACCGAGCAGAATGGCGAAGGGGTTCGCCGCGGTCTGTTGCAGGGAAAAACCAAGGGCCACAATAAAAAAGGCGCCGAGTATCAGGTAAAAGGCCGCGGTCTTGTCCGCCATCCCTTCGCCCGCATTCACCGCGCCGATCAGCGCTACCGCGCCAACAACGGAGATCAGCAGGCCGTAGATGATGCCTTTCTTGAACCCGATCTTGTTCAATATATCAACTCCCCTTATCGCTGAAAGCAGGTATAAGATGAGTGCCCCGATGAAATACGCCCCGTAAAAAGCAAAATCGATCAATTGCGACTGGATCTGGTTCAAATCGAAATGCGCTTTGCAAAAGGGGATGAAAATACTGTTAGACGCTGCTACAAATCCCCAGAAGAAAAATACCAGTATCAGTACAAAAAACGTGGGATGTGTGCCTTGCTTGCTTTGCTGCGACATAAACGTGAATTTGTTAAAATTGGCTCTAAATGTATAAATATTTTTTTGACAAAAGATTAAAAAGTCGAAGAAAAGTTGTATTTTCTTTTACTGCTCAAACGTTTTAGCTAATATATTTATGAAATTAGCAAATTGTTCTTTATGTTCGTGCCAATCTTTATTCTTTATTTAATCAACCTACCGTCCGATGAATGATAAGTCCGCTACAGTTGCCGCTCCGCGCGGTAACTACAAACAGGCAATGGCGATCATTGCCACGCTATTCTTTATTTTCGGTTTCGTAACCTGGCTGAACTCCGTATTGATCCCCTTTCTGAAACAGGCCTGTGAACTCAGCGATTCCGCGGCCTACCTGGTAGCCACCGCCTTTTACATTTCCTATTTCGTGATGGCTTACCCTTCTTCGTTTATTCTCCGGAAGATCGGCTTTCCACGGGGGATGTCCGTAGGATTGCTGACGATCGCGGCGGGTTCCCTGATCTTCATCCCCGCGGCGCAGCTGCGGTCTTACCCCGTTTTCCTGATCGGACTGTTCGTGCAGGGTACCGGTCTTGCTTTGCTGCAGACCGCCTCCAATCCCTATGTGACGATCATCGGTCCCATCGAAAGCGCCGCCAAACGCATCAGCATCATGGGCATCTGTAACAAGATCGCCGGGATGATCGGCATCCTTGTACTGGTGAAGCTCCTGTTCAGCGACACCATCGAGATCTCTCACAAGATCGATTCCCTGACAGGCGCGGCAAAAGAAGCGGAGCTGGACCTGCTGGCCAGCCGCCTGATCATGCCTTACGCCATCATGGCCGTGGTACTGGTACTGCTCGCTATCTTCGTGCGCCGCGCGCATCTGCCGGAAATCAACCAGGAAGAAGACGAGCTGCCGAAGCTGGATGTAGAAGAAGGAAAACCCGTGCCTGCTGTGGCGCCCGGTGTGGACGTGTATGGCCGCACTTCCCTTTTCCAGATACCTTACCTGCTGCTCGGCGCGCTTTGCATCTTTGTATATGTAGGCGTGGAAGTGCTTGCGATCGATACGCTGGCGTTGTATGGCGAATACAACGGCCTGGCGAAAGACGTGGCCAGTAACCTGAGCATCTATTGCCTGGTGGCATTCACCATCGGTTACCTCATTGGCGTGGTGGCCGTACCAAAATACATCACCCAGAAGAAGGCGTTGATCACCTGCGCCATCCTCGGCGTGGTATTCACTTTAGGCGCCCTGCTCACTACCGGGATGACCTCCATCGTGTTCATCATTCTCATGAGCTTCGCGCATTCGCTGATGTGGCCCGGCATCTGGCCGCTGGCGATCAACAAGCTCGGGCCTTTCACCAAACAGGGCTCCGCACTGATGGTCATGGGCATAGCCGGCGGCGCCATCCTGCCGCCCGTGTACGGCCTCATCGTGGAAGCAATGGACAACAACCGTCAACTGCCTTACGCGATCATGATCCCCTGTTACCTTTACATCCTTTATTTCGCTTACGCGGGTCACAAGAAGGGCTTACCCGTCTGATCCGGTCATACCTTTTTTATATAACGGGCATTCTCTCGCGGGAATGCCCGTTTTGGTATTATTTTAACAAATCCCCTCGCCACAACCCCAAGACAAGGAGAACACAAGGAGAAGACAAGGAGAGCACATGGAGAAGAGAGGTAATATCCTATCAGCAGAATTTTTTTTCCGGGATTTTTGCCTTGCCAGTATGTTTTTATACTTTTAGGTGTAAAAAATACGCTTTAAATGATTGCGCAAGTAAAGGAAAGATTCCACGAGTTATTTGGAAATGAACCGGTTATAGTGAGTTCGCCCGGCCGGATCAACCTCATCGGAGAGCATACGGATTATAATGAGGGCTTTGTACTGCCCGCGGCGATCGACAAGAAGATCATTTACGCCATCGCTTTAAACGGCACGGATACCTGTAACGCTTATGCCTTGTTTAATAACGAGCAGCGCTCTTTTTCCCTGAAGGACGTAAAGCCGTCGGACGGCTGGATCAATTACCTGATGGGTGTTGTATACCAATTGCAGCAGCGGGGTTTTGAAGTGAAAGGATTTGATTGCGTGATCACCGGCGACATTCCCATTGGCGCCGGCATGAGCAGCTCCGCCGCGGTGGAAGGTGGGCTGGTAGTGGCGCTGGACCATCTGCTGGGCTTTGGCCTCTGCCGGATGGACATGGCCAAAATAGGCCAGCTGGCGGAACATACCTTCCCCGGCGTGAAATGTGGTATCATGGACCAGTTCGCGAACCTGCACGGTAAGAAAGACCAGGTGATGCTGCTGGATTGCCGCAGCCTGGAATACCAGTATTTCCCGTTCGAGTTTTCCAGAGATTACAAGATTGTGTTGTGCAACTCCATGGTGCACCATTCGCTGGCGTCTTCCGAATATAACGTACGCCGCGCGCAGTGCGAGGAAGGCGTGGAAGTGTTGAAGGCGTATTTCCCCGGCATCAAAAGCCTGCGTGACCTTACCGCGGCCCAGGTGGAGCAGCACCGGGACAAACTGCCCGCGAAAGTATACGACCGCTGTCTGTATGTTACCCAGGAAAACGAACGGGTGGGAAAAGCCTGCGCGCATTTGCAAAAAAACGAACTGGACGAAGTGGGGAAGCTGATGTATGCTTCGCATGAAGGATTGAGCAAACTGTATGAAGTGAGCTGTCCGGAACTGGATTTCCTGGCGGACCTGGCGAAAGAAAGAACCGAAGTGGCCGGCGCACGCATGATGGGCGGCGGTTTCGGCGGATGCACCATCAACCTGGTAAAAACGGATCAGGTAGATGGCTTCATTTCGTTTATTCAATCACGTTATAAAGAGAAATTTGGTAAAATACCGGAAGTATATGTGACGGCTATCGAAGACGGCACTAAAATGAATTAGGTTGATATATGTGAGTGGGTAAGGAAAGGGCGATGGTCGGTGACCATCGCTTTTTTTGTCGTCATATTATTTTAACTTTCTTTATCACGATCTTACCAATGTGCGGGAAATGGCCGGCAGGATGTTAAATTACAGCACTATGAGAAAAGCACTTTTCATTTTTTTACTGCTCGGTTCCACGCGGTTGCTGGCGCAGCAGGATATCAAGCCGTACGGCGCCCTGCCGTCCGCTGCGCAGCTGAAATGGCAGCAGCTGGAATATTACATGTTCATACACTTCGGGCCGAACACTTTTACGGACAAGGAGTGGGGGCATGGGGACGAGGACCCGAAGGTCTTCAACCCCACGCAGCTCGATGCGCGCCAGTGGGCACGTACAGCAAAGGCCGCCGGTATGAAAGGCATTATTATCACCGCCAAGCACCACGATGGTTTTTGCCTCTGGCCAAGCGCCTACAGCAAGCACACCGTGCGCGAAAGCGCCTGGAAGAACGGGAAAGGCGATGTGCTGAAGGAGCTTTCTGAAGCCTGTAAGGAAGCGGGACTGCTTTTCGGGGTGTACCTCTCGCCCTGGGACCGGAACCATCCCGCGTACGGCACACCGGAATATAACCAGGTATTTGCCAACCAGCTGAAAGAAGTGCATACGAATTATGGCGATGTGTTTGAGCAGTGGTTCGATGGCGCGAACGGCGAAGGGCCGAACGGCAAGAAGCAGGTGTACGACTGGGACCTGTTCCACAAGACCGTACGGGACATCCACCCCAACGTGATCTTCTTCAGCGACGCCGGTCCCGGTTGCCGCTGGATCGGTAACGAGAACGGCTTTGCCGGGGAAACCAACTGGAGCACGCTGAACAGGGAAGAATTTCACCCCGGCATGCCCGGCATACAGGATATTCTGAACAGAGGACAGGAAGACGGCACGCACTGGGTGCCCGGTGAAGCGGATGTATCCATCCGTCCGGGATGGTTTTACAGTCCGTCTACGGATGACAAAGTGAAAACGCTGCCCTGGCTGTTGGACATCTACTACAAATCCGTGGGCCGCAACGCCAACCTGCTCCTGAATGTTCCGGTAGACCGCCGGGGCCTCATCCATAAAAACGATTCACTGCGGCTGATGGAACTGAGAAAGGTGCTGGACGAATCTTTTAAAACCAATCTCGCCATCCGCGCCAGAACAACGGTGACCAATACACGGAAGAACAGCATGCTGAGCAGCGCTGTGCATCTGACCGACAATAATCCGAATACCTACTGGGCCACGAACGACGGCGAGCTGCAGGGCACTATCACCCTGAGCTTCGAACGGCCGGTGACGTTCAACCGCCTGCAGATACAGGAATACATCGCATTGGGCCAGCGCGTGAAATCCTTCAGGGTAAGCGTGCGGGAAGGCAACACCTACCGCGAGGTGGCGAATGAAACCACGATCGGGTACAAGCGCATCCTGCGGCTGCCCACGATCACCACGGCCGCTGTGAAGATCGAACTGCTGGACGCAAAAGCTTGTCCCGTTATCAGCGAAGTAAAGCTCTTCAAAGCCCCCGAACTATTGGCCGATCCCGGCATCAGCCGTAACAAGGAAGGCCAGGTGAGCATCACCGCGGCTTCGCCGGACCCGGTGTTCCATTACACAACAAACGGCAGCGAGCCCACCCTGCGCTCCCCGAAATACACCGGCACCCCGTTCGCTTTTCCCGGAACGGGCGTGGTAAAAGCCAAAGCTTTTGTGAACAACGGTAAGCAGTCCAGCGCCACCGTCACCGCGGAGTTTGACCTGGCGCCCGTGAACTGGAAACTGCTGCAGGTCAGCAGCCAGGAGAACAGGGGAGAAGGCGAAAAGGCGATCGACGGGGATCTCCGTACCGGCTGGATCAGCAAGGACGGCGGATATCCGCATGAGATACAGGTGGATATGGGCGGCGTAACGACCATTAACGGCTTTACCTACACTCCGCATCCCAGCCGCGGCATCGTTTACAACTATGCTTTTTACGTGAGCACCGATGGGAAAAACTGGGGCCGGCCGGTTGCCCAGGGCAGCTTTGCGAATATCCAGAACAACCCTGTAAAACAACGTGTAAAGCTGCCGAAATCCGTGCAGGCGCAATATTTCAGGCTGGTGGCGGTAGCTCCCGGCAGCGCGCAGGAGAAAAGAGCGGCGGCGGCGGAGATCGGGGTGTTCTGACGCCGGTAAACGGCCGCACCGGCAGGTAAAAAGCCGGGCCGGAAGCATGATCCCGGGGCCATGATCCGGCAGCACGCCACAGACGCATGATCAGCACCCGAAAAAAGGGAGGAAACACAGGCCAGTCCGCGTTTCCTCCCTTTTTATCTTCCCCAAAAAAAATCGATTGGATTCCCAAATAAGTTATAACTTTGCATCTACTTTAATCTAATAAAGACCGTTTTTTATAACAATTTAATGACGAACTGAAGTTGGAATACATCTCAACCCATACCAACATCTCTGCTTATCACCCCTCCTTCGAAGGTGGTGTTACCGCTATTGGGTTCCCTGTATTTAGATATCTCTCCCGACGACCTCGTATTTGATAGCGCCGTCTCAAACACCCGCTATCTGACACCATGACCCCCTCATGGGTGTTTTCTCCGGAAACGGACCACTTACCATCAATTTATTGATTTTCAATTTTCAATTTTAAGAAGTTGGAAAATAAAGATATAATCGTTCGGGCAGCCACTGCCGGCGATAAGCATTATGCCAAAACCATCACCGACGAGATGGAGGCTTCCGCGAAAGCACGCGGTACCGGCATAGCCAAACGTTCTCCCGATTACGTTTCCCTCAAAATGGACGAAGGGAAGGCCGTGATCGCCCTCACCAAAGCGGGCGAATGGGTAGGATTCTGCTATATCGAAGCCTGGGGCCATGAAAAGTTCGTTGCGAACTCCGGCCTCATCGTGAACCCCGCCTTCAGAGGCCACGGCGTTGCCAAGGCCATCAAGGAAAAAATATTCGAGCTGTCCAGGAAAAAATATCCTGACGCCAAAATATTCGGCCTCACCACCGGCCTCGCCGTCATGAAGATCAACTCCGACCTCGGTTACGAACCGGTGACCTATTCGGAACTGACGGACGACGAAGAATTCTGGAAAGGCTGCCGCAGCTGTGTTAACTTTGACGTGCTCACCGCCAAGAACAGAAAGAACTGCCTTTGCACCGCCATGCTGTACGATCCCGTGGAAAAGGCGAAAGAAGCGGAAGAGAAGGCTGCCGCGGAAAAGAACAAGCTGGTAGTAACCTCCGGCGGCAATATGGAAGCGCGGAAGAAAAGGAAGTTCAAAGGCAATTTCTCCCTCTTCGAAAGATGGGTGCGGTACAAGAAATATGTGCTGCTCAAGAGCATGCGGAGAGATAACAGCAGCGGCGCCGCCGGCAACAGTAAAAAAAGGTTCTTCTTCTGGGGACTTTAAGTATATTCTATCATAAGATGGAACGCGGGCGTTTCATCTGACCAATGAAAAAACAAATATAAGAGATGAAAAAAGTTGTACTGGGATTCAGCGGAGGCTTAGACACATCGTACTGCGTAAAATATCTTTCAGAAGAGAAAGGCTATGAAGTGCATTCCGTGATCGTGAATACGGGCGGATTTACTGCGGAAGAACTGCAGGAGATCGAGCAACGCGCCTACAGTCTGGGTGTGAAAAGTCACAAGACCGTAGATGCGGTTCGCTCTTACTACGATAAAGTGATCCGGTACCTTATTTTCGGCAACATCCTGAAGAACAACACCTACCCCCTGAGCGTAAGCGCCGAGCGGATGAGCCAGGCGCTGGCCATCGCGGAATACGTGAAGGAAGTAGGCGCGGACGCCGTGGCGCACGGCAGCACCGGCGCGGGTAACGACCAGGTGCGGTTCGACATGATCTTCCACATCATGATCCCCGGCGTGGAAATCATCACCCCCATCCGTGATATGAAGCTCAGCCGCGAGCAGGAGATCGCCTACCTGCAGTCCAAAGGCGTGCAGGTGAACTTTGAAAAAGCGATGTACTCCATCAACAAGGGTATCTGGGGCACCTCCGTGGGCGGCAAGGAAACGCTCACCTCCAACGGCTTCCTGCCGGAAGAGGCGTTCCCCACGCAACTGACGAAACAACAACCCGAACAGGTGACGCTGACCTTTGAGAAAGGCGAGCTGAAGGGTGTAAACGATAAAACATTCGGCCATCCCGCCGAAGCGATCATCTACCTGCAATCCATCGCCGGCGCCTTTGCGATTGGCCGCGATGTGCACGTAGGCGATACCATCATCGGTATCAAAGGCCGTGTGGGATTTGAAGCGGCTGCGCCGATGGTGATCCTCAAAGCGCATCACGCCCTGGAAAAACACGTGCTCACCAAATGGCAGCTGAGCTGGAAAGACCAGCTGGCGCAGTTCTACGGCAACTGGCTGCATGAAGGCCAGATCCTCGACCCCGTGATGCGCGACATCGAAGCGTTCCTGGAAAACAGCCAGCAGCACGTAACCGGCAAGGTGTTTGTGACATTGCTGCCTTACCGCTTCCAGGTGACCGGCATCGAATCCGCGTACGACCTGATGAGCAGCAAATTCGGCAAGTACGGCGAAATGAACCAGGGCTGGAGCGGTGAAGACGTAAGGGGCTTCTCCAAGATCTTCGGTAACCAGACGATGATCTGGCACCAGGTGAACGAGGATAACAAGCAATAAGGGTAAAAATTTAAGATGAAAGGTAACGCAGATAAGAAATTCAAAGCCGGCATCATCGGCGGGGCAGGATATACCGGCGGGGAAACCATCCGGCTGCTGCTGAACCACCCCGATGTGGAGCTGGCCTTTGTACACAGCAGGAGCAATGCCGGCAACCCTTTGTATGCCGTGCACGCGGACCTGCTGGGCGAAACATCGCTGACATTTACGGGAGAAATTCAGGAAGATGTGAACGTGATATTCCTCTGCCTCGGGCACGGTGAATCCCGGAAGTTCCTGGAAGCCACGCCCATCCCGGACCACATCAGCGTCATCGATCTCAGCCAGGATTTTCGTTTAGGCGAAAGCGTGAATGGAAGGGAATTCGTAT
This sequence comes from Chitinophaga cymbidii, assembly GCF_007992715.1. Taxonomy (GTDB): domain Bacteria; phylum Bacteroidota; class Bacteroidia; order Chitinophagales; family Chitinophagaceae; genus Chitinophaga; species Chitinophaga cymbidii. The sequence goes on along the minus strand of NZ_BKAU01000001.1, from coordinate 176,916 downwards.
ATGGATTACCGGAGCTGCAAAGGGAAGCGATCCGCAAAGCAAAGAACATCGCCAACCCCGGTTGTTTTGCGACCGGCATCCAGCTGGGCCTGCTGCCGCTGGCGAAGGCCGGCCTGCTGAACGAAGTGCACACCACCGGCATCACCGGCTCCACCGGCGCGGGCCAGAGCCTGCAATCCACTTCCCATTTTACCTGGAGAGCCAATAATGTATCTACCTATAAAGTGCTCACGCACCAGCATCTGAAAGAGATCCGACGAACCCTGCAGGCATTGCAGCCTGCGTATTCCGGAGCGCTCAACTTCGTGCCGGTACGCGGTGACTATCCGCGTGGCATCTGGATCACTTCTTACCTGGAATGTGCGCTGACGCTGGAAGAAGCCAACAAGTTGTTCTCGGACTACTATGAAGGCCATCCTTTCACGCACGTGAGTCAAAAGCAAATAGATCTGAAACAGATCGTGAACACCAACAAATGCCTCATCCAGCTGGAAAAAACGGATGGCAAACTGGTGATCCATTCTATAGAGGATAATCTGCTGAAAGGTGCATCAGGACAAGCAGTGCAGAATATGAACCTCATACTGGGGCTGGATGAAACAGCCGGGTTGAAGCTCAAATCCATCGTGTTCTAATTCATCTTTTAACAACAACTCACATGCAACTATTCAACGTATACCCGGTTAACGATATCACCATTACCAAAGCCGAAGGCTCTTACGTCTGGGACGATAAAGGACAGCAATACCTTGACCTCTATGGCGGCCACGCCGTGATCTCCATCGGTCACACGCACCCGCACTACGTAAAGCGGCTCACGGAACAACTGGGCAAAGTAGGGTTTTATTCCAATTCTGTTCATATTCCGTTGCAACAGCAACTGGCGAAGCTCCTGGGCCAGGTGTCCGGCAAAGAAGATTACCAGCTGTTCCTCTGCAACTCCGGCGCTGAAGCCAACGAAAACGCGCTGAAGCTCGCCTCTTTCCATAACGGCAATAAAAAGATCATCGCTTTCAAAAAATCCTTTCACGGGCGTACTTCCCTTGCGGTAGCCGCTACGGACAACCCGGCCATCGTGGCGCCGGTGAATGAAACGGACAATGTGATCTTCCTGCCCTGGGAAGACCCGGTAGCGCTGGAAGTGGCGTTTCAAACGAACGAGATCTGCGCCGTGATCATCGAAGGCATACAGGGCGTAGGCGGCATCAACGTTGCTTCTCCCGCTTTCCTGCAAAAGATCAGAAGCCTTTGCGATGCGCACAATGCCGTGTACATCGCGGATTCCGTACAGTGCGGCTACGGCAGAAGCGGCAAGTTCTTTTCCCACGACCATGCCGGCGTGCAGGCGGACATCTACACCATGGCGAAAGGCATGGGCAACGGGTTCCCCATCGGCGGCATCATTATCTCCCCGAAATTCAAAGCCAGCTACGGCATGCTGGGCACCACTTTCGGCGGTAATCACCTGGCCTGCGCCGCTGCGCTTGCCGTGCTGGAAGTGATCTCGCAGGAGAACCTTATCGCCAATGCGGAAGCCATCGGCAATTACCTGATGACGGAGCTGAAGAAGCTGCCGAAGATCAAGGAAGTGAGAGGCCGGGGCCTGATGATCGGCATTGAATTGCCGGCGGAGCTGGCGCATGTAAAAAAGGAATTGTTATTCAAGCATAAGATCTTCACCGGCGAAGCCAAACCGAACGTGATCCGGTTGCTGCCTTCACTGGCATTGACGAAGGAACATGCTGATCAATTCTTGACTGCCATTAAACAGGAACTAGCGAACTAATATTTTTATGCAACAATTTATTTCCGTGGAGGATGTCCCGAGTGTCCCACGTATCGTGGGCACAGCATTGGACTACAAAAAAGATCCCTTTAAAGACAAAGGGCTTGGCGCAAACAAAACGCTTGGAATGATCTTCCTGAACCCCAGTCTCCGTACCCGCCTGAGCACACAGGTGGCGGCAAAGAACCTGGGCATGGAAGCGATCGTTTTTAATATCGATAAAGAAGGATGGGCGCTGGAAATGAACGACGGCGCCATCATGAGCGGCAATACAACGGAGCATGTGAAGGAAGCCGCCGCGGTGATGGGCCAGTATTTCGATATTCTTTCCATCCGTACATTTCCGGGCCTGAAAGATAAAGAGGAAGACTACACGGAAAAATATATCAACCAGTTCATCCGCTATGCCGGCGTGCCGGTGGTAAGCCTCGAAAGCGCCACGCTGCACCCGCTGCAAAGCCTGACGGACGTGATCACGATCAAAGAACGCTGGCAGCAGCCGCGCAAACCGAAGGTGGTAATGACCTGGGCGCCGCATGTAAGAGCGCTGCCGCAGGCTGTTCCGAACTCCTTCGCGCAGTGGATGAACGCATGGGACGAAGTGGATTTTGTGATCACCCATCCCGAAGGATATGAGCTGGACCCGAAGTTCAGCGGCCAGGCGCCGGTCATTCACGATCAGCGCAAAGCATTGGAGGGCGCGGATTTCGTGTATGTGAAAAACTGGTCTTCCTACAAAGACTATGGCAAGATCACCTGCACGGACCAGAGCTGGATGGTATCGAACGAAACGCTGAAAAATACCAACAACGCGCAGGTGATGCACTGCCTGCCGGTGAGAAGGAACGTGGTGATCGCGGATGAAGTGCTCGACGGGCCGCAGTCCATCGTGATCCCCGAAGCGGGCAACCGCGTATGGGCGGCGCAGGCGGTGCTGAGCGAGATTTTAAAACATCGTTAAATGGTTTATGTAATCAAGGTCGGTGGTAATGTGATCGATAACCCGGCGCTGCTGGAGCAGTTTCTGGCTGACTTTGCCGCCATCCCCGGAAAGAAGATACTGATCCACGGCGGCGGCAAGATCGCTACCCGCATCGGGGACAAGCTCGGCATACAGTCGCAGTACGTGAACGGCCGCCGCATCACTGACGCGGAAACGATCGATGTGGTGACAATGGTGTACGGGGGACTGGTGAACAAACAGATCGTGGCAAAGCTGCAGGCGAAAGGCTGTAACGCCATTGGGTTGACCGGTGCGGACGCCAATATCATCCCCGCCGCCAAACGCCCGGTGAAAGAGACCGACTATGGTTTTGTAGGCGACATCACTACGGAACAAGTGCAGACAGCACCCGTGAAACTCCTGCTGGACGCGGGCTTCACGCCGGTGTTCTCGCCGCTCACGCATGATGGCGCGGGACAGATACTGAACACCAATGCGGATACCATCGCATCATCACTCGCCATCGCTTTATCCGCTCATTATGCCGTCCGTTTAATATATTGCTTTGAAAAGAAAGGAGTATTACGGGATGCGTCTGATGATAATGCCGTGATCAACCTTATCGACCGCGGCATCTACCAAAGCCTGCTGGCGGAAGGCGTACTGTCGGACGGCATCCTGCCGAAGCTGGAAAACGCTTTTGCCGCCATTGAAAGCGGGGTGAAGGAAGTGCTGATCGGTCATGCCGATGATGTGCGTAAAAATACGACCGATGCCGTTGCCGGCACGTTAATATGCTAACTATGTGGAACCAAGCACACTATGAAGATGCAGTACAGCTTTTAAAACAACTGATCGCCACGCCTTCTTTCAGCAAGGAAGAGCAGGGCACTGCATTGCTCCTGGGCCAGTTCCTGGCGGAAAAAGGAGTACCCTATCAACAACATCTGAACAACATCTGGGCCGTCAATAAACATTTTGATCCCGCAAAGCCCACCATCCTCCTCAATTCCCATCACGACACGGTGAAGCCGAACCCGCAATACACCCGGGACCCTTTTTCCCCGGATGTGGTGGACGGAAAGTTATACGGACTGGGCAGCAATGACGCCGGCGGTTGCCTGGTGAGCCTGCTGGCCGCTTTCCTGCATTTTTATGAACAGGAAGGAATGACGTATAACATTGTGGTAGCCATTACGGCGGAGGAAGAGATCAGCGGTGTGAACGGCATCGAAAGTATTCTGCACGTATTGCCGCCGCCCGCGCTGGCGATTGTGGGCGAGCCTACGAAAACGGATCTGGCCATTGCCGAGAAAGGATTGATGGTGCTGGATTGCGTGGCGCACGGCAGGGCCGGGCATGCGGCGCGGGACGAAGGAGAAAATGCATTGTATAAAGCGATGGATGATATCAACTGGTTCCGGACCTTCCGGTTCCCGAAGGTCTCCGAAGCGCTGGGACCGGTGAAAATGAGCGTGACGGTGGTGCAGACCTCCAACAAAGCGCACAACGTGGTGCCCGCAGAATGTTCCTTTGTGGTGGACGTGCGGGCAACAGACCAGTATACGCTTGAAGAGATGCTGGAAATCATCCGTTCACATGTGCAATGCGAGGTGAAGCCGCGCTCCATGCGCATGCGGCCTTCCTTCATCCCGAAAGATCATCCGCTGGTACAAGCCGGTCTGCGCCTGGGCAAACAGCTGTACGGCTCGCCCACCACATCAGACCAGGCATTGATACCGGCTACCTCCGTAAAAGTAGGTCCCGGTGATTCCGCCCGCTCGCATACAGCGGACGAATTTGTGTATCTTGAGGAGATCCGCCAGGGCATTGATACTTATATTAAACTGTTATCCGGATTAATATGAACCTCGAACCGGTACTGGAAAACAAGCGTGTGTTACTGCGCCCGCTGCAGGCGTCCGATTTGGATGCGCTGCTGGAAGTGGCGTTGGAGCCCTCTTTGTGGGAGATCACCTCGCAATGTATCCGGAACCGGGAAGAGCTGGAAAAATACATCCAGGTGGCGCTGAAGGAGCGGGAGCAGGGGCTTTCCATTCCTTTTGTGATCATCGACAAGCATAGCGGCCGCGTGGCCGGCAGCACCCGTTTCGCGGCTATAACGCCGCAGCATAAACGAACGGAGATCGGGTATACCTGGATACACCCGGAGCTGCAGCGCACCGGTCTTAACCGCGCCGTGAAATACGCCATGCTGCAGCATGCGTTTGAAGTAATGGGACTGAACAGGGTGGAGCTGAAAACGAATGAACGGAATGAAAAATCGCGGAATGCGATACTGGGTATCGGGTGTAAGGAGGAAGGCATTTTGCGGCATCATATGATTGACTGGAATGGCCGGTTGCGGAATACGGTTTATTTTTCGATGCTGATCGAAGAATGGCCGGAGGTGAAGGAGCGGGTTTTTGGTAAGTATGATTTTTAAAATTGGAAGGACATGAAACTTTGGCAAAAAGATAAAGCATCACTGGCGGCGGTAGAGCAATTCACCGTGGGCCGCGACCGTGAAATGGACGCTTACCTCGCGCCCTTCGATGTGCAGGGGTCGCTGGCGCACATCACCATGCTGGAGTCTATCGGCCTGCTGACAAAAGAAGAACTGACCGTTCTGCAAAAAGAACTGAAGAACATATACCGCGAAATAGCCGCGGGCGATTTTGTGCTGGAAGATGGCGTGGAAGATATCCATTCGCAGGTGGAACTGCTGCTGACGCGCCGGCTGGGAGAATCCGGCAAGAAGATCCACAGCGGCCGTTCCCGCAACGACCAGGTGCTGGTAGACCTGAAACTCTTCCTGCGCAGCGAACTCGAATCCATCGTACACGAAACAAAAACGCTGTTCGACCTGCTGCAGTCGCAGAGCGGGCAATACAAAAATCATCTCCTGCCCGGCTACACGCATCTGCAGATCGCCATGCCTTCTTCCTTCGGGCTGTGGTTCGGCGCGTATGCAGAGAGCCTGGTGGATGATCTCGTAATGCTGCAGGGCGCTTACAAAGTAGTGAATAAAAACCCTCTCGGCTCCGCCGCCGGTTACGGCTCGTCGTTCCCGCTCAACCGTACAATGACAACGGAGCTGCTGGGATTTGAAACGCTCAACTACAACGTGGTGTACGCGCAAATGGGCCGCGGAAAGACCGAAAAGCTGGTAGCCTTTGCCCTCGCCGGCATCGCCGCCACGCTTTCCCGCATGGCGATGGACGCCTGCCTGTTCATGAACCAGAACTTCGGCTTCATCAGCTTCCCCGATGAGCTGACCACCGGTTCCAGCATCATGCCGCATAAAAAGAATCCGGATGTATGGGAACTCATCCGTTCACATTGCAACAAGCTGCAGGCGCTGCCCAATGAAATAGCCATGATGACGGTGAACCTGCCTTCCGGCTACCACCGCGATCTGCAGCTACTGAAGGAAAACCTTTTCCCCGCATTCACCACGCTGCGCAACTGTTTACAGATGAGCCGCCTGATGCTGGAAAACATCCGCATTAAAGAAAACATCCTGAAAGATGAAAAATACCAATACCTGTTCAGCGTGGAGGTAGTGAATCGCCTGGTACTGGAAGGCACGCCCTTCCGCGAGGCGTACAAGCAGGTAGGGCTTGATATCGAAAAAGGAAATTTCAAACCGGATACCGATCTGCGGCATACGCATGAAGGAAGTATCGGCAACCCGGGGAATGAGGCGGTGAAAGCGCAGATGGAAAAAGTGTTGCAGGGCTTTCCGTTTGATAAAGTGCATCAGGCAATTGAAGCGCTGGTAAAGACATAAAAAAAGCCTCCGGAACACCGGAGGCTTTTGCTTTATAACCCGATCTTTACACCGGCCATGAAATTGAATCCGGCCATCGGAAAATAGTAGTTATCTCGTTTCACGGTACCGTTTTCCAGGTAGCCATAAGTATAACCGTTCGGTTCGTACTTTTCAGCAAAGATATTGTTCAGCATAAGCTGCAGGCCCAGTGAGCGGAAGAACTGCTGCGGCACTGTATAGTTGATGCGCACGTCGTTCACGATAAAAGCATCGAGGCTGCGCCGGTCGTCCGATGTATTGTCCAGGTACTGCCGGCTCACGTATTTCCCCACCCAGTCCAGCACAAGGCCGTTCAGCGGCCGGTAACTTACGGTATACCCCGCGATCAGATCAGGGGAGAAGGAGATGTCCGTATTCTTGTGTTCCACCGCTTTCTGCCCGCCGTTATCCCAGTCGTCGAGATACTCCGTGAACGCATCGATGCGGTTGCGGCTGAGCGCGATGTTCGCCGCGAGGGTGAGCCGGGGAAGCACGTTGTAATGCCCATCCAGCTCAATGCCCAGGCGGTAGCTTTTCGGGATATTGGTTCTGGCATAGGCGCCAACGTCGTTGATCCTGCCTGTCAGCACCAGTTGGTTACGATAGTTCATGTAGTACACGTTCGCCTGCAGTCCGGCTTTCGGGCTTTGCAGCACATAACCGGCTTCGAGGTTGCGCAGCGTTTCGTGCTTCGGCGTTTCTTCCAGCGCCGCTTCAAAGTCATCGCGGTTCGGCTCCTTGTTGCCGATGGCGTAGGAGGCGTAAACATGCTGCTGCTCATTCAGCCGGAAGCTGAGGCCGCCTTTGGGATTGATGAAATTATAGCGCTCGTGCCGGCGGATGTCCGGGTTGTTGCGGAAGCCGTTCAGCTCGTAGTTCACGCGGCGGTATTGCACATCGGCAAATAATTTAAGTTTATCCGTTACCGTTAGTTCTCCTTTCCAGTAGATGTTCGCATCTGTTTTGAAAGCATCCAGGTCGTACCAGCGGTGGTCTTTATCGAACCCGCCGTTCTGCGCCCAGATCACTTTACCGTAATGGCCGCCGTCGTAGCGGTTCAGCGCGCCGCCCAGGCTCCAGTTAAGTTTGCCCGTGTCGTGGTTCAGCGAGAACACGCCGCCATAGAAGTGGTTGTCCAGCCACAGCTGGCGGATGAGGTCGGTGGTAGTGACGGGAGCGCCGTTGTACACGGGATCTTCCACGCCGAAGTCCGCATAGCTTTCCCCGTCGCGGTAATTCTCGTAATAACCGCGGCCGCGGGTGTAATGCAGGCCGATGTTGAAGTTGAGCTGGTTGTTGATGGACTGGTTGAGGAACAGCTGGTAGTGGTCCTGCTGGTAATTGTCGGTTTCGTTATCGTAGGGTGCGCCGGGTTTGTTGGCGCCGCTGGGATTGTAGGTGCGGTTGGTGTGAAGCGTGGCGGAATCCACGCCGTTCCATGCCTGGTAGGTTTTTTCCTTGCCGGAGAATACGTTCAGGCGGATGGCCGTTTTGCCGGAGATATAGGCGGCGGAAGTGTAAAAGGAGCGGAGGTCGGAAGACGCCCTGTCGATGTACCCGTTGGAAGATATTTTCGAAAGGCGCGCATCGATGGTGAAATGCCCGTTGATGAGGCCGCTGCCTGCTTTCACGGTATGTTTCCAGGTATCGAAGGAGCCGTAGCTGTTGTCGATCTCCCCGTATGCGTTTTCGCGGTATTCGTTGGTGCTGAGGTTGAGGGAAGCGCCGAAAGCGCCGGCGCCGTTGGTGGATGTGCCCACGCCGCGTTGCAGCTGGATACTGTTGACGGAGGAGGCGAAGTCCGGCATGTTCACGAAGAAAGTGCCTTGCGATTCCGCGTCGTTCACGGGAATACCGTTGACGGTCACATTAATGCGCGTGATATCGGAGCCGCGTACACGAAGGCCGGTGTAGCCTACGCCCGCGCCGGCATCGGAATTGGTGACCACGGAAGGCAGCTGGTTCAGCAGCAGCGGCAGGTCCTGCCCGAGGTTTTGTTGCGCGATGGCTTCCTTGTTCAGGTCCGACCGGGTGAAGGGAGCATCCCTGCCCGCGCGGAGGCTGGCGATCTCTACTGGTTTCACGAACAGGCCGGTTTCTTCCAGTGCGAAGTCATATTGCGTTTTGCCGCTGGCCGTTTCCCGGATGGTCCGGTACCCGAGGAAGCTCGCCTGTATGGTAAAAGCGCCGTTTGCAGTGGCGGTAAGGCGGTATTGTCCTTTTGCATTGGTATAAGTGCTGCCGCCGGTGGAGAGGGAAATGGTGGCGCCCTGCAGCGGCTGCCCGGATGTTTTGTCCGTCACGGTACCGGTGATCACTGTTTGCGCCTGGGCCAGTACGGACAGGCCGAGCAGCGCTAAAAGCATCATTTGTTTCATCTGTTAATGTTTAGTCAGATGCGCCTGGCATATACATGTGTTATGCCGGGCTTCATCGTATTTCCTGTATTTACATGTGTGTGTTATACATGCCGTTACAACAGCGCTGCACGTATGCGGCACTGTCAACTATCGCCATAACAGGTAAGGAGAACATCACTTACCTTTCCTAACCAGCATTACCTGGTCCAGGTTCAACGGGTATGATCTCAGCCTGATAGTAAGGCACCCCGAGGTGAAAAGGGAATAAATCCGGTTTCCGCTGCAAAGGTAGAATGCCTTGCGGAATTATGGTGAATTTTTTTTCCGTACCGGTTTTTTTGCTAACTTCATTGCTGTTACCCCGTTATATACTTCTCCACAATTTTGAATAATAGCAGAGATCATTTTTGAGGGATTTATTTGTTGACCAAACAATCATTATCTGATGATCAAACTTCAAATCATTGGCCACGTTGGCAAAAATGCCGTGGAGAACGATGTGAACGGGAAGGCCGTTCTGAATTTCACCGTAGCGCATAACGAGCGGTACAAAAATGCGCAGGGCATGCAGAAGGAGCGCACTGTGTGGGCGGACTGCGCCATGTGGGCGCCGAATGCCATTGGCCCGTACCTGTTGCAGGGGACCCTGGTGTACGTGGAGGGAACGCCTTATATCGATTTGTACAAGGCCAGCGACGGTACGCCTGCCGCCGCGCTGAAAGTGCGGGTTACGCAGGTGAAGCTGCTGCCGGGCGGGCCGAAAGCGGCGGATGGAAAGAACGCGGCCGCGGAAACGCCGGCGCCGGAGCCGACGGAGGAATTACCGTTTTAAGGGACAGTTTGCTTTTGGAGGCGTATTCCGGTGGCTGATAGCCGCCGGAATTTTTGCGCCTTGTTCAGCTGAAACATTTGCGGCATTATTTGCCTGACGGCTGATCGCCGCCGGAATTTTTGTGCCTTGTTCAGCTGAAACGTTTGGGCATTATTTGCCTGACGGCTGGTGGCCGCCGGAATTTTTGTGCCTTGTTCAGCTGTTTGGAAGGACGGTAGGGACTATGCATCGGAAGTAGAGATACTATCGGATTTTTGTTCGGCCAACGGTCAGTTGTAGCAGGACGTGGCCGTCGTTTTTTCGGCGGACCAGCGGTGGGTTGCCCGCAATCTTTTCCGCTTCCGGGTGCTGTATTAGTTTGGCTGCCCACAACGGCAGTTTTAACATTTCCAGCGGCGCGAAATTTTCTATTCCTCCGAAATCCTTTACTGTAGCCGCTTTCCAATAGCACGCTGAAAAAAAGAGTTGTAAAATTCTGAAAAAGATTTGGTTGCGTTAATTTTTCCCCTACCTTTGCACCCACATTGCGAGGTAGAGCAGAGGTAGCTCGTCGGGCTCATAACCCGAAGGTCAGGGGTTCGAATCCTCTCCTCGCTACAGAAGAGAAGTGGCATCCTTCTTTGCAAACAAGAGCGGACATCCTTCTTAAAAAAAGTAAAAAGCCGAAGTTAATTCGGCTTTTTTTATTTGTACTACCTTTGCACCCATGTGCTGAAACAGCCATATAAAAACACGATCGTATGCACCGCGCCGGTTTCGTCAACATCTTTGGTAAGCCCAATGCAGGGAAAAGCACTTTGCTCAACGCACTGTTGGGCGAGAAGCTCGCCATTGTGTCGCCAAAGGTGCAGACCACGCGCCACCGCATCACCGGCATCCTCACGGAAAAGGACTACCAGATCGTGTTCTCGGATACGCCCGGCATCATAGACCCGAAGTACAAGCTGCATGAGAAAATGATGGGCGCCGTGCGCTCCGCGCTGGAAGATGCGGACGTAGCGCTGCTGCTGATGGATGCACGTGATAATGTGGAAGAATGCCTGGAACTGTTCGGCTCCCTGAAGCTCAAAGCCACCAGCCTGCTGGTAGTGAACAAAATGGACACGCTGGAGAAAGCAGACCTTGAAAAGCTGCTGGAACGCTGCCGGGCCTGGGGTAAAGCCAGCGACGTAGTGGCTATTTCCGCCCTGCAGAAAAAAGGACTGAATACGCTGTTAGAAAAGATCGTCAGCCTGCTGCCCGAAAGCGAGCCCTTCTACCCGGAAGACACGCTAACGGACAGGTCTACACGCTTTTTTGTGGCGGAGATCATCCGTGAAAAGATATTCCATCTCTTCGAAGAAGAGATCCCGTACCATACGGCCGTAGTGGTCACACAGTTCCAGGAGAAGCATACGCTTACCAAGATCTCGGCGGACATTGTGGTGACCCGCGAAACCCAGAAAGGCATTATCCTCGGTGAAAAAGGGAAGTCCATCCGCGAGATCGGCTCCCGTGCGCGGGTAGACATTGAGAAGTTCCTGGACCGCAAGGTATTCCTGGAACTGCACGTGAAGGTGCGCGACAAATGGCGGGATAACGACCTGTACCTGAAGGAATACGGGCTGATTTAAAGACAATTTTAAAAACACTGATAACATGCCTGGTTTTACAGTAGCAATTGTGGGGCGCCCCAATGTGGGAAAATCTACGCTGTTCAACCGCCTGCTTGAGCAGCGGAAGGCCATTGTAGACGACGTGAGCGGCGTTACCCGCGACCGGCAGTACGGCATTGCCGATTGGAACGGCAAAACCTTCAATGTGATCGATACCGGCGGCTTCGTTGCCAAAAGCGAAGACGTGTTCGAACGGGAGATCCGCAAACAGGTAAAGATCGCCATGGAAGAAGCCAACGTGCTCATCTTCATGTGCGATGTGACCACCGGTATTACGGACCTGGACGCAGACGTGGCGGACCTGCTGCGCCGCTCCAGCAAACCGGTGTACCTGGTGGTGAACAAGGTAGATAACCACGAACGCCAGATGGAGGCCGCGGAATTTTACAGCCTCGGCTTCGAGCATATACATTTCCTGTCTTCCATGTCAGGCAGCGGCACCGGCGAGTTGCTGGACGAGGTTGTGGCGCTGATCCCGGAAGACGAAGTGGCCACACCCGGAGAAGAAAATATTCCAAAGATCGCCATCATCGGCCAGCCGAACGTGGGTAAATCCTCCCTGCTGAACGCACTGATCGGGGAGGAGCGGAACATTGTATCAGACATCGCCGGCACCACCCGCGATACCATCCATACCCGTTACAAGCTTTTCCAGAAGGATTTCATCCTCATCGATACGGCCGGTATCCGCCGCAAAGCCAAAGTGCATGAGGACCTGGAATTTTATTCCGTGATCCGCGCCATCAAAGCGCTGGACGAAGCGGACGTTTGCCTGCTGCTGCTGGACGCCGAAAAGGGCATCACGGCGCAGGATCTCAGCATCTTCAGCCTGGCAGCCCGCAAAGGCAAGGGCGTTGTGATCTTCGTGAACAAATGGGACCTGGTGGACAAGGAAACGAACACCGCCCGCGATTACGAAAAAGAGCTGAAAAACAGGATCGCACCGTTCACGGACGTGCCCATCATTTTCGGCGCCGTGATCGAAAAGCAAAGGATCTTCAAGGCGGTGGAAGTAGCGCTGGAAGTATACGAGAACCGCCAGCGCAAGGTGCAGACGGCCAGGCTGAACGAAGTGATGCTGAAGGCCATCGAGGCATACCGCCCGCCCGTAGTGAGAGGAACGGCCATCAAGATCAAATATGTAACGCAGCTGCCCACCCATACGCCCGCGTTCGCGTTCTTCGCCAACCTGCCGGACGATATCAAAACGCCCTACAGGAATTACCTGGAGAACAAACTCCGCGAAAACTTTAACTTTCAGGGCGTTCCGGTCAGAATTTACTTCAGAAAGAAGTAGATCAATACATTTTATATAAAAAATAATTTTGTATTTGAAGATTTTTGGATAATTTTGCGGCGATTCAAAAACATCACATCAACATGAAAAAATTATTCGTTTTAGCTATCGCTACCGGTATGTTCGTAGCTTGCAACAGCGCAACTTCTACAACTAATGATTCTACAGCTACTGAAGCTGCTCCTGCAACCGAAGCTGCTCCTGAAGCTGCTCCCGCAGATTCTTCTGCTGTTGCTCCTGCTGATTCCGCTGCTGCTGCACCTGCTGACAGCGCTGCTCACCAGCACTAAGATAGCTGACAAAGAAAGTATACGTCCTCTCCTGGCAACGGGGGAGGATTTTTTTATTCCTGACAGTTCCAGGGCACCTTCTCCTGCTTCTTGTCATACCTCGGGAGGATTTTTTTTATTCCCGCACGGTCCCCGAACCCCACATTCATGTCATTTTTCGGCACGATATAATTATTATTTTTGAATATATCAGTGCATGACCAATACCTGTGAACCTAAAACCTCAATACCTATGTCACAAGCCATGTGGTTTGCTACCCGCGTATGGTTTACCGCCGTGGGTGTGGCGCCTTTACTTGCTGTTTCCCTGAATTATTTTTATGAGCAGACGGGCATCAGCGACGGCCCTACCAGCATGATCTCCGCCGGATGGGTGCTGATCTTTCCCATGTTCTTCGTCGGTTTCCTGTTTTCTTTGCCAAGCTGGTTCCTGCTATGCCTGGCTACGCACTTTTTGATCATGCGCGGCGCGGAAGGGAAGATGCTGCGGCGCTGGCTGCTGCCGGTAGCTTCCGTATTGACGTTGCTGCCTTTCGGCATTATCATGGCTTTCAGCGACTGGAGCCTGATGGATACGTTTGTGATGATCGCGGTGGTGAGTTACTGGGTGGTGATCTGTTTTGGAATTATGTATTATGATCCAGAGGGGCGTGCGGAAAGCTGGAAGGAGGAAAACGGGAAGTAGATGAAGCGCCTTCCGGAGATTACAAAATGAACAAGGGCCGACCGGCGATGGTCAGCCCTTTCAGCATGTCTTTATAATATTATCAATCGTTCGTTTTTTCCAGCGCATCCACTGCCCGGAGTATCACCGGATCGCTTTCGTTGATCACCATGTAAAACCCTTCGCTGCGCCATAGTTGCCTGGCCAGCAGGGCTTTCAGCCGGATTCTGATCTCGGCCGCGTCCTTTTCGCTCATCCTGTCCATCTGCACGCCCGCGCGAACGGCATGCGCCCTGAACGCCTGCAGCAATGCATCATCTGTGCGGAACTGTTCGTTGAAAGTAACAGCGTCCTTGTATTTTGAGAAATCACCCGCATGCGCGGTGTAATACTGGTAAATAAAATCACCGAACACATTACGTGTATACAGGTCCGTTAGCAACACGGAATACCGGGTGGTATCAAAAGGAATGAATACGTCCGGCATAATACCCCCGCCGCCGTAAACGATCCGTCCTTTGTCCGTCTTGTAAGGCATGGTATCGAGCGGATGAATGCTGTCGCGGCTCAGGAACTCGCCATGGGAGTAGCGGTTGGCAATGTCTTCTTCATATGCTTCGCGGCCGTTCTGGTAGCTTTTCTGGATGCTTCTGCCGGAAGGGAGGTAATACCTGGCGATGGTGAGGCGGAGGGTGCCGCCGTTGCTCAGGTCGAAAGGTTCCTGCACGAGGCCCTTCCCGAAGCTGCGCCGCCCGATGATCTCGCCGCGGTCGTGGTCCTGTATGGCGCCTGCCAGCACTTCACTGGCGGAAGCGGAACCTTCGTCCAGCAGCACGGTGAGGGCGCCTTTTTCAAAAAGCCCCGGGCGGGTGGACTTATAATCCTGCCGCGGGTAGCTCTTTCCCTGTGTATATACGATCAGCTCGTTGTCCGGCAGCAGCTCGTCCGCCACGCGAACGGCCGCGTCCAGCAGCCCGCCGCCATTCTGCCGGAGGTCGAGCACCAGCTTGGTCATGCCAAGTTTTTGCAGCTTGCGCAGCGCTTCCATAAATTCCGTATAGGTGGTGGCGGAGAATTTGCTGAGCTTCACGTAGCCGATGCCCGGAGCGGCCATATAGCTCGCGTCGATACTGTACAGGGGAATAACGCCTCTTTTGATGGTCACGTCCAGCTCCTTGTTGCCGCGCAGCATCCGGGTTTTCACGGTAGAGTTGCGCGGGCCGCGCAGCAGTTTGCGGATCTTGTCTGCCGTAATGCTCGTGCCGGCCACTTTGATGCTGTCGTTCACGGCCAGTATTTTGTCGCCCGTCAGCACGCCCGCCGCATCGGAAGGGCCGCCGGCGATCACGCTGAGGATGTTCACGGTATCGCGGATGATGTTGAATTCCACGCCGATGCCTTCAAAGTTCCCGTCCAGGTCTTCATTCACTTCCTGCACATTGGCGGGCGGGATGTAGATGGAGTGCGGGTCCAGGTGAGAAAGCAACCCTTCGATCGCTTCTTCCTGCGCATCAGAAAGGTCCAGCGTATCCACATATTTATATTTCAGCAGGTCCATTACTTCCTGCAGCGATCCTCTTTTGTTATTGAAAAAGATGACCGAATCGCTGTTGCGCGCGGCCGGCATCTTGTGCCCCAGGTACATGCCCAGCGCAAGTACGAGGGCGAATAACAAGGGCAAAAACACTTTTAGCTTCCTGTTCTCGGACATATGAATATTTAAAACGTTGACGGGAATACCCCTTTTGCTTAACTTGTGGACAAAAATAGCATATTCGGAAGCAAAACAATTACATCTAATCTTTAATTTCATAAACGATCGGTCATGCCTTCGAAAGTAAAGCTGGTAGCGGATAGTGGGTCAACAAAAGCGGAATGGCGCCTGATGAGCGGTAAGAACGGGAATGCATTTTCCACCCAGGGAATGAGCCCTTATTTCCTGAGCGGTCTCCAGATAGAGGAGATCGTACGGGCGGAACTGTTACCGCAACTGGGGGAAGCCCGGCCGGATGAAGTGTTCTTCTACGGCACGGGCTGCGGCAACGAGCAGAATGTGGCCCTGGTGAAAAACAGCCTGCAGAAAGTCTGGCCGGAAGCGGTTATTTCGGTCAATCACGACCTGATGGCGGCCGCCCGCGCGCTTTGCGGCAGCGAGCCCGGCGTGGCGAGCATCCTGGGAACCGGCTCCAACTCCTGTTATTATGACGGGAAGGATATTGTTAAAAACAATCCGGGCCTGGGCTTCATCCTGGGCGATGAGGGCAGCGGCGCTTTCCTCGGCAAAAAGGTGGTGCAGTATTATCTTTACCATACTTTCGACGATGAGATGCGTTTCCGCTTCGAGGAAAAGTTCAAAGTGAACAAAGACCAGATACTGGAAAACGTATACCGCAAGCCCCTGCCCAACCGTTACCTGGCCTCTTTCACGCCTTTCCTCTCCGAGAACCGCGATCACTACATGATCGAAAACATCCTGGAAGACGGGCTGAACGAGTTTTTCTTCAGCCATATTTACAAATACAGCGAAAGCTGGACGGTGCCGCTGCACTTCACCGGAAGCGTGGCCTGGCATTTCCGCGACATCCTGGAAGAGCTGTGCGATCTCTATGAGCTGCAGCTCGGCAAAGTGCTGAAAAATCCCATGGATGGGCTGATTCAATTTCACAAGGAAGAATAAAAAAAACTATGACGTTCACAAAAGTAACAGAGCAGGCAAGCCATTATCACCACCTGGAAAAAATGAGCATCCAGGAAGTGCTGACCAATATCAACAAAGAAGACCAGACCGTTCCCCTGGCCGTTGAGAAGGCCATTCCCCAGATCACGAAGCTGACCGCCGCGATAGCAGACAAAATGCTGGCCGGCGGCCGTCTTTTTTATATGGGCGCCGGCACCAGCGGCCGCCTGGGCATCCTGGACGCCTCCGAATGCCCGCCTACCTACGGCGTTCCGCAGGGGCTGGTGGTAGGGCTCATCGCCGGTGGCGACTCCGCCATCCGCAGGGCCGTTGAAAATGCGGAAGACGACCGCGAGCAGGGCTGGCGCGACTTACAGCAATGCAATATCAGCGATAAGGACGTAGTCGTAGGCATCGCCGCCAGCGGCACCACCCCTTATGTGATCGGCGCCTTGCAAGCCTGCCGCAGCAACGGCATTATCACCGGCAGCATCAGCTGTAACCCCGGCGCGCCCGTGTCCGAGCATGCGGACTTCCCCGTGGAAGTGGTGGTAGGGCCGGAATTTGTGACCGGCAGCACCCGCATGAAAAGCGGCACCGCCCAGAAGCTCGTGCTGAACATGATCTCCACGGCCGTTATGATCCAGCTCGGCAGAGTGGAAGACAACAAGATGGTGAACATGCAGCTCAGCAACGAAAAACTGGTGGACCGCGGCGTGAAAATGGTCATGGAACAACTGCAGCTGACCGGGTACGAAGAGGCCAAAACCTTGCTGCTGGAGTTCGGAAGCGTGAAGCGGGCGGTGGAAAGCCGGAAGTAAAAAAATCCTAAATTGCCTCCAATAAGCATTCAGACATGCACGACATAGAACCATTTTATAACTGGCGGCATTTGTACACAGCGGAGGAGGATGAGCTGTCGCCGTTCTATGGGCGCGAATACAGCGAGTTCGAGTATAGCAATACCGTTTACAACTATTATATCCATCCCCAGTGGGACGACTTCGGCGCGCCGAACCTCTACATGAAAATCCTGTTCGCCGACTACCAGTTCAACTACGCCATCATCGAGCTGATAGGAGAGTGGAACGATGCTGTGGAGAATAATGTGATGACGCTCAAGCGGGACATCATCGACCTGCTCATCAGCCATGGCATCCACAAATTCATCCTCATCTGCGAGAACGTGCTGAACTTTTATTCTTCCGATGATTGTTATTATGAAGAGTGGTGGGACGATATACGGGATGAAGGCGGCTGGATCGTAGCGCTGAACATGCCGGTACAGACCCGGGAAGAATTCGAGAGAGGAAGACTGGACCACTACGTGCATCTGTTCGATGAGCCGAAATGGCGTACTTTTCTGCCCCAGCACCTGTTTCATCTCGTGGATAACTGGATGATGCGCCGTCTTGAATAGGGCTTTTTCGTGATAAATATCATTTGGGGTTAATTTTTCATGTTTTATATTTGCCCGACATTTCACTTATTTCATCAACACTAAAGGAAGCTTAGAACGTATCTTATGAAATGGTCGCAATTCTTTAATACCTCCATTGGTAAAAAGTTGCTGGTAGGTGCTACCGGTTTTTTCCTGTGCGCATTTGTGATCGTGCACCTGGCCGGGAACATCTCTTTGCTGAAAGACGATGGAGGTGAAGCCTTTAATACCTATGCGGCTTTCATGGGTCATAACGGGTTCATCCAGTTCCTCGCCTGGGGCCTGAAGGTCATCATCCTGCTGCATGCCATCATCGCTATTGTGCTCACGGTGCAGAACCAAAGAGCACGGCCCGTAAAGTACGCGGTAAAGCCGGGGAACAAAACGTCGTCCTGGTACAGCCGCCAGATGGCTGTTATGGGCAGCATCCTGTTCATTTTCCTGGTCATTCACCTGTCGCAGTTCTGGTGGGCCATGCATTATGGCGATATTGGCACTGTCAGCTACGGCGCTGTTACGGAAGTAGGCAACCTGTACGAGGTGGTGTACGCCGGCTTTGCGCAGTTATGGATCGTGGTGCTGTACGTGCTCGGCATGATCGCGCTGTCTTTCCACCTGATACACGGTTTTAAAAGCGCCTGCCAGACCTTCGGCCTGAACCACAAAAAGTACAACGGCATCCTCAACTTCATCGGTATTTATCTCTTCGGAATATTGATCCCGGTTGGTTTTGCAGTGATCCCGGTTGTTATTTATCTTAAACAAATCTGATAAAGCAAGGATATATGTTGAATGCAAAAATTCCTGCCGGACCGCTGGAAACCAAGTGGAGCAAATATAAAAGCACCGTGAAGCTGGTGAATCCCGCCAACAAACGGAAACTGGAAGTGATCGTAATAGGCACCGGTCTTGCCGGCGCTTCCGCCGCCGCTTCCCTCGCCGAGCTGGGGTACAAGGTGAAAGCATTTTGTTTCCAGGACAGTCCCCGCCGCGCGCACAGTATTGCAGCGCAGGGCGGTATCAATGCCGCAAAGAATTACCAGAACGACGGTGACTCTGTGTTCCGTCTGTTTTACGATACTGTAAAAGGTGGCGACTACCGCTCCCGCGAAGGCAACGTATACCGCCTGGCGGAAGTGAGCGCTTCCATCATCGACCAGTGTGTGGCGCAGGGTGTTCCCTTCGCGCGTGAATACGGCGGATTGCTGAGCAACCGCTCTTTCGGCGGCACACAGGTACAACGTACTTTTTATGCCGCGGGCCAGACCGGCCAGCAGCTGCTGCTCGGCGCTTACTCCGCGCTGCAGCGCCAGGTAGCCCTCGGCAACGTTAAAATGTACAACCGCCATGAAATGCTGGACATCGTAACGGTGGACGGCAAAGCGCGCGGCATCATTGCGCGCGACCTGGTGTCCGGTAAACTGGAAAGACACTTCGGCCATGCCGTGCTGCTGTGCAGCGGCGGCTACGGCAACGTGTTCTTCCTCTCCACCAACGCCATGGGCTCCAATGTAACGGCAGCCTGGAAGGCGCACAAACGCGGCGCATACTTCGGGAACCCCTGCTTCACGCAGATCCACCCGACCTGTATCCCCGTTTCCGGCGACCACCAGAGCAAGCTCACCCTGATGTCCGAATCCCTCCGGAACGACGGCCGCATCTGGGTGCCGAAGAAAAAAGACGACAACCGCAAAGCCACCGATATACCCGAAGAAGAAAGGGACTATTACCTGGAAAGGAGATACCCCGCCTTCGGTAACCTCGTTCCCCGCGACGTGGCCTCCCGCGCAGCGAAAGAAAGATGCGACGAAGGCTATGGCGTAGGCGCCTCCAAAATGGCCGTGTACCTGGATTTCGCGGAAGCCATCCTGCGCTACGGCAAGATCGAGGCGGGCAAAAAAGGTGATGATAACGCCGGCAAGGAAGAGATCATCAAGCTCGGTAAAAGCGTGGTAGCCGAGAAATACGGCAACCTGTTCGACATGTATGCCAAGATCACCGGCGAAAATCCATACGAAACCCCGATGCGCATTTACCCCGCGGTGCACTACACCATGGGCGGCCTGTGGGTGGACTATGAGCTGATGACCACCGTTCCCGGCCTCTATGCCCTCGGCGAAGCCAACTTCTCCGACCACGGCGCAAACCGCCTCGGCGCTTCCGCATTGATGCAGGGCCTGGCAGACGGTTACTTCGTGATCCCTTACACCATCGGCAACTACCTCGCGGACGAGCTGCAGACCAAGCCCATCCCGCTGGACCACCCCGCTTTCGTGGAAACAGAGAAAGCCGTGCAGGATCAGCTGGACAAGCTGATGAGCATCAAGGGGCAGCATTCCGTAGACCACTTCCATAAAGCGCTCGGCAAGATCATGTGGGATAAATGCGGCATGGCCAGGAATGAAAAAGGACTGACAGAAGCGATCGGCGAAATACAGGCGTTAAGGGCCGAGTTCTGGCAGAATGTACGCATCCCCGGTTCACAGCACGAGTTCAATCCCGAGCTGGAAAAAGCCGGCCGCGTGGCGGACTTCCTGGAACTGGGCGAACTGATGTGTAAAGACGCGCTGCAAAGAAAGGAATCCTGCGGCGGTCACTTCCGCGAGGAGTCACAGACAGAAGAAGGCGAAGCAAAACGCAACGACGACAACTTCTCGTTCGTAGCGGCATGGGAATATAAAGGCCCGGGCAGCTCCGAACTGCACAAGGAAGCGCTGACATTCGATATCGTACATCCTACGCAGCGCAGCTACAAGTAATAAACCAGCTTTCCATTCACGATTAAGATTAATAATTATGAAGCTCACATTAAAAGTTTGGCGCCAGCAGAACAGCCAGGAAAAAGGCCGGTTTGAGACCTACCAGGTTTCAGATGTCTCCAAAGACATGTCTTTCCTGGAAGTGTTCGACGTGTTGAATGAGCGTTTGATCAACGAAGGAAAAGATCCTATCGCATTTGACCACGACTGCCGTGAGGGTATCTGTGGCATGTGCTCCATGTATATCAACGGCCGCGCGCACGGCCCCTGGGATGAGACCACCACCTGCCAGCTGCACATGCGCGCGTATAACGACGGCGATACCATTGTGGTAGAGCCCTGGCGCGCCGCTGCTTTCCCGGTGATCAAAGACCTGACGGTAGACCGTACCGCCTTTGACCGCATCATCCAGGCCGGCGGTTACATCTCCGTAAACACCGGTAACGCGGTAGACGCCAATGCCATCCCGATCGACAAGCACGACGCGGATGCGGCCTTCGCAGCAGCAGCCTGTATCGGTTGCGGCGCCTGCGTAGCCGCCTGCAAGAACTCTTCCGCCATGCTGTTCACTTCCGCCAAGGTATCCCAGCTGGCGCTGCTGCCGCAAGGTCATCCCGAGCGCAAGCAACGCGCGCTGAACATGGTGGCGCAGATGGACAAGGAAGGATTCGGTTCCTGCACCAACACCGGCGCCTGCGAAGCGGAATGCCCCAAAGGCATCTCCCTCACCAACATCGCGCGGCTGAACCGCGAGGTACTGGTGGCAGGGCTCAGCTCCGAATAATCTGTACTACTTACTATAGGCAATGCAAAAAAGAAGGTTGCATCAGGGAACTGGTGCAACCTTTCTTTTTGAATGCTTTTGAATGGCATTTGAAGAGCATTGGAATGGCTTTTGAATGACAGCCGCTTTTTTATTAACTTGTTGAACGTTACCTTCTCATCAAAACGTTTTATATGTCTGATAATTCCCGCAGGAAATTCATTAAGCAGCTGGGCAGTGCCGCCGCTTTGATGGGCGCCGGTCCACTCGGCAGCCTGGCCGCCACGCCGGAGAAAGCATACCTGTTGCAGGCGGATAAACCTGTTTCTTCCAATGATAAAATTCGTATAGCCGGCATCGGTATGGGCATCATGGGCTTCGGCGATGTGAGCTGCGCCCTGAAAGTGCCGGGCGTGGAGCTGGTGGCCGTGGCAGACCTGTACACCGGCCATCTTGAAAAGGCAAAGTCCGTGTACGGCCAGCATATTTTTACTACCCGCGATTACCGCGAAGTATTGGAACGGAAAGATGTGGATGCCGTGATCATCGCCACGCCGGACCATTGGCATGATACGCAGGCCATTGCGGCGATGGAAAAAGGAAAGCATGTGTACTGTGAAAAACCGATGGTGCAGCAGATAGAAGAAGGTCATGCGGTGATAGAAACGCAGCGCCGCACCGGCAAAGTGCTGCAGGTAGGCAGTCAGCGCGTGAGCAGCGTGGCGCTGGCGGAAGCGCGCAAACGTTACCTCGCGGGAGACATCGGGCAGCTGAACCTGGTGGAAGCGAAAATTGACCGGCACAGCGCACTCGGCGCCTGGCAATATTCCATTCCGCCGGACGCCAGTCCAAAGACCATCGATTTTGACGCCTTCCTGAAAGATACGCCCAAAGTGCCTTTCGACCCGGTGCGGTTCTTCCGCTGGCGGAACTACCAGGCCTATGGCACCGGCGTTCCCGGCGACCTGTTCGTGCACCTCATCACCGGCCTCCATTTTATGATCGGCTCAAAAGGCCCCGAACGTATTTTCTCTTCCGGCAACCTGGTACAGTGGAAAGATGGCCGGGACGTACCCGACCTGATGACCGCCATTTTCGATTACCCGGAAACGAAGGACCACGCCGCTTTCCAGATGACGCTGCGCGTGAACTTCGCGGACGGCGGCGGCGGATCGGAGTTTACCCGTCTTATTGGTACGGAAGGCGTACTGGAACTGGGCTGGAACGATTTCAAAATAAAGCAGCATAAACTGCCGGTGGCGCCGGGCTACGGTGGATGGGATACCTACAACACCTTCACCAAAGCGCAGCAGGAAGAATTTGTAAAACAATACAACGCCAAATACAGCGCGGCGGACCGCGCCGAAGTGAAGACCGAAGAATCCGCTTTCCGCGCGCCAGAAGGGTATGACGACCGGTACGATCACTTCGTGAACTTCTTTGAATCCATCCGCTCGGGCAAACCCGTGGTGGAAGACGCCACTTTCGGCCTGCGGGCCGCTGGGCCGGCGCTGGCGGTGAATGAAAGCTACTTTAAAAAGAAGGTGATCAACTGGGATGCGGAGCGGATGAAGATCGTGTAATTTCCTTAAATTTATTCATCCTAATCCTGCTTTATGAAAAAATTAATCCCATTTACCATCGTGGCTATCACAGCCTGTAACACAAATAACAAGCAATTGGAGCAAATACACGCAACGCCTCCCGTGGCCGAAAAGATCAAAAAAGAAATGACGATCCACGGCGACACCCGGATCGATAATTACTACTGGCTGAACGAAAGGGAAAATCCCAAGGTCATCGCCTACCTCACCGCCGAGAACAAATACCTGGACACCATGCTCTCGCCCGTGAAGGAATTACGGGAAAAGCTATACGAAGAAATGCGCGGCCGCATCAAGGAAAAAGATGAAAGCGTACCCTATTTCCAGAACGGATATTTCTACTACACCCGCTACGAGGAAGGCAAGGAATATCCCATCTATTGCCGCAAGAAGGGCAACGAGGCTTCCGTGGAAGAGATCATCCTGAACGTGAACGAACTGGCCAAAGGATATGCCTATTACAGCGCCGTGGGCCTGAACGTGAGCCCTGACAACAAGCTGCTGGCCTATGGGGTAGACACCGTGAGCCGCCGCAAATATACCATCTACGTCAAAAACCTGGAAACAGGGGAGCTGTTGGGCGACGCCATCCCCGAAACCACGGGCGGTTCCACCTGGGCCAACGATAACAAGACCTTGTTCTATACCCGGAAGAACCCCACTACGCTGCGTTCCGAGCGGATAGAAAAACATCTGCTCGGCACAGATCCGCAGACGGACAAAACGGTGTTCTTCGAAAAGGACGAAACCTACAGCACTTACGTTTACAAAACAAAATCAAAAAGATACATCGTCATTGGCAGCGGCAGCACGCTTTCCTCCGAATACAGGGTGCTGGACGCAGACCGGCCGGATGGCGAGTTTAAAATTTTCCATCCCCGCGAAAAAGACATGCTGTACGACATCGATCACCGCGGGAACAAATTTTTCATCGTCACCAACCTGGACGCGAAGAATTTCCGCCTGATGGAATGCCCGCTGGACAAAACCTCGAAGGAACACTGGAAGGAAGTGGTGCCGCACCGCACAGACGTGCTGCTGCAGGGCATAGACGTGTTTAACGATTACCTCGTGCTGAGCGAAAGGAAGAACGGCCTCACGCAGATCAGGGTGATGAACACCACCACCCACCAGGAGCATTACCTCGATTTCGGGGAACCGGCCTACACTGCCTATTCCTCCGTCAATCCTGAAATGGACACGAAAGTATTGCGCTACAGCTACACTTCGCTGACCACACCATCATCCACCTACGACTATAACATGGAAACGAAGGAAAAGGAGCTGAAGAAGCAACAGGAGGTGATCGGCGGATACGACCCGAAAGAATACGTAACGGAAAGGCTTTTCGCTAAAGCCACAGACGGCACGCAGGTGCCCATTTCGCTGGTGTATAAAAAAGGATTTGAAAAGAACGGCCAGAAACCCCTGCTGCTGTACGGCTACGGCTCTTACGGCAATTCTATGGAAGCAACGTTCAACTCCAACCGCATCAGCCTGCTGGACCGCGGCTTTTGTTACGCCATCGCGCACATCCGCGGCGGGCAGGAAATGGGCAGGCACTGGTATGAGGATGGAAAGATGTTTTCGAAGAAGAACACCTTTACAGATTTCATCGACTGCGCGGAATATCTGGTACAGCAAAAATATACCAGCAAGGAACATCTGTACGCGCTGGGCGGAAGCGCCGGCGGCCTGTTGATGGGCGCTGTCGTGAATATGCGCCCGGACCTCTGGCATGGTATTGTAGCAGCCGTTCCCTTCGTGGACGTGGTCACCACCATGCTGGACGAAAGCATTCCCCTTACCACGGGCGAGTTTGATGAATGGGGCAACCCGAAGAACAAGGATTCCTACGAATACATGAAATCCTACTCCCCGTACGACAACGTGGAGCAGAAAGCCTATCCCAATATGCTGGTAACCACCGGCCTGCATGATTCACAGGTGCAGTACTTCGAGCCGGCGAAATGGGTGGCCAAATTGCGGGAGATGAAAACGGACGATAACCTGCTGCTGATGGAAACGAACATGGAAGCAGGCCACGGCGGGGCGTCGGGGAGGTTCAGGGCGTTGAAAGAGGTGGCCCTGCAGTATGGGTTCCTGTTATACCTGGAAGGTATTACGAAGTAATGGTCTTTTTCAGCCGCATCCCCGCCAGTATCAGCAAAAAGCCAAACAGCAACGCATAGATCCCCAGCCACCACGCGATCACTACAACACCCGCCAGTGGCTGGGCAAACAGCACGATCCCGAAAGCGATCGAGAAGATCCCTGCTACCACCAGCATCCATTCATTTTTCAGCTCTTTCCGCAAACGGATCGCCAGCACGATCTCCAGTATCCCCGTAACAACAGACCACAAAGCGATCAGGGTCACGAGGAAAACAACCGTAATGCCCGGCATGAACAGCGCTACCAGTCCCGCCGCAATCCCCAGCAGCCCTTCGAGCACCAGCACCCACCAGTGACTGTCCCGCTTCATGATCCGGAAGCCGTGCACCAGGGAGAAAAGCCCGTCCACGAACAGGTAGGCGCCGAGGAAGACCACGAGCACGGACAGGGTGAGGGCCGGCCAGATAAAGGCCAGGATGGCGAAGATCACAGCCATAACGCCGCGGAGGACAAACAGCCACCAGTATTTGGCAAGATGTTGGATCATATGATCAATTTTTTGTTTGTATAGATAACAGCAGGTACCGGAAGATTGTTCCCGGAACCATTAATATTTCGTAACTTTGCGGCTTCAAATTTTAACAGATTCAGTAATGATCAGTGTAAAAAACGTAACGCTTTCTTTCGGCAAACGGGTGTTGTTCGACGAGGTAAACCTCAACTTTACCAAAGGGAACTGCTATGGCGTGATCGGCGCCAACGGGGCAGGTAAATCCACTTTCCTCAAGATACTTTCAGGGGAAATAGAACCCAACAAGGGTACCGTGGAGATCACCCCCGGCGAGCGGATGTCTGTGCTCAAGCAGAACCACTACGAGTTTGACGAGGTGACCGTGCTCAATACCGTGCTCATGGGCAATAAAAAGCTCTGGGAGATTGCGCATGAAAGGGACAGCATCTATGCGAAGGAAGACTTTACGGAAGAAGACGGCATGCGCGCAGGCGAGCTGGAAGCGGAATACGGTGAAATGGGCGGCTATACGGCCGAAAGCGATGCCGGTGTAATGCTTGGCGACCTTGGCGTGAAAGAAGAGCTGCACGGTACACTGATGAAAGACCTCAGCGGTGCGCTGAAAGTGCGTGTGCTGCTGGCGCAGGCGCTGTTCGGCAACCCCGACATCCTCCTGCTGGATGAGCCCACGAACCACCTGGACGTGGAGACCATCGGCTGGCTGGAAAACTTCCTGGCTGATTATGAGAACATCGTGATCGTAGTGAGCCACGACCGTCACTTCCTCGATGCCGTTTGTACGCACGTGGCAGACGTTGACCGCGCCAAGATCAAGATCTTCACCGGTAACTATTCCTTCTGGTATGAATCCAGCCAGTTGATCGCCCGCCAGATCAGCGACAAGAACAAGAAGATGGAAGATAAACGGAAAGATCTGATGGACTTCATCGCACGATTCAGCGCGAACGCTTCCAAATCCAAACAGGCCACTTCCAGGAAGAAAGCCCTGGAGAAGCTGGTCATCGAAGACATCGAGCCGTCCAGCCGCAAATACCCCGGCATCATCTTCAAGCAGCTGCGTGAAGTAGGCAACCAGATACTCAACATCGAAAAGCTGGAGAAAAGCGTGGACGGCCGCAAGCTGTTCAGCGACGTAACTTTCTCCGTAAATAAAGGCGATAAGATCGCATTCCTCTCCAAAGACCACCTGGCGCTTTCCACCTTCTTCGACATCATCAACGGTGATCAGCAGGCGGACAGCGGCAAGCTGGAATGGGGCACTACCGTTACCAAAGCGTACCTGCCCGACGACAACGCCGAGTTCTTCACCAGCGATTATAACCTGATGGACTGGCTGCGCCAGTACGTGCCGCCGCATGTAACGGATGTGGATGAGCCCTTCCTGCGCGGCTTCCTCGGTAAAATGCTGTTCAGCGGCGACGAGATCATGAAAAAAACATCGGTGCTGAGCGGTGGCGAAAAAGTACGCTGCATGGTGTCCCGCATGATGCTGCAGGACCCGAACGTGGTGATCCTGGACGAGCCCACCAACCACCTGGACCTGGAATCCATCCAGTCGTTCAACGAAAGCATGGTGAACTTCAAAGGCATCGTGCTCTTCACCACGCATGACCATACGTTCATGCAATCCGTGGCCAACCGCATCATCGAGATCACGCCATCCGGCATTATCGACCGCCTGAGCACCTTCGATGAATACCTCGAAGACGAGCGTGTGAAAACGCTCCGCGCCGAAATGTACGGAGAGCAGGTCACTGCATAAAAGATAAAAAAGGAAAGAGCGAAGATCAGTCTTCGCTCTTTTGCTATTGTGTACTTTTTTGGGTTCTAACTGCTGGCGGGCCAGCATCTATCTAAAGGTATTCTTCTATCACTTTCATTTTGGAGCGATCCAGCGGCTTGGTGATGTAAGCCATCAGCTCCGGCGTCCGTTTCACTTTTTCCATGTCCTGGATATTCATGGAAGAGGAGCACATAATGATCGGCACATCCTGCTGCGTACGCTGTTTCAGCTCGCGGTACGCTTCTATGAAATCCCATCCGTTCATCCGCTGCATATTCATATCCAGGATGATCAGGCAGGGCAACTCGGCAAAAGACCCCAGGTCTTCTATGGCATCTTCCGCGGAAAGAAACGAATTCACCACCACATCCCATCCCTGTAAGCCGAACATCTTCTTTACAATAAAGTGGAAAATCTCATCATCGTCAATCACATAAACTACTTTATTCGTATTTGCCATGTCTTTTGGTATTATGAGGAAGGGTCATCTCTGCTGTAAATGCTGGTGCAAAGAAAATTAATTTTATTTTATTTTTATATATATTTTTTATTCAATAACCAATCTTTAACATTCCTGATAACATATTTAAATGAAAAAAGGCGCAGCTTTCGCCGCACCTTTCTTACTATGAATGTTGGATTGCTCTATGCCTGTTTAGTTGAAAAGACCGCCCTTTTTCAGGTTCACTTTTCCTGAACCTATCTTGAAGCCGTCCTGGTAGATCTCTACGGTATAATCGCCCGGTTTGAAATCGGAGTTTTGCTTCCAGTCCATGCTTACGGACTGGCTGGTGCCGGTGGTGTAAGATACCATTTTCTTAACGGTGTAGAGTTTCTCGGTGCCGTCTTCCAGTGTGAAGCGGCCGCTGCCGAGGGCTTCTACCGCCAGCGGTGAACCGTCGGGCGCCGTGATGGCTACGAAGATCTCTTTGTCGCCGGTGGTGGCAATGCGGTTGTCCACATCAAACGATACCCGCATCATGTCCGCGCGTTTGGCTTTGGAAGTCACTTCTTCCTTGCCGTTCTTGCGTACGTTGATGGGGGAGAGCTGGATGTTGGAGGCATGCAGCACGGAACCTAGGTCCACCTGCTTGCCGAGGCTGTCTTTCACCGTTACCACGGAGTCACGCTCCTTGCGGGCGAAATCGCGTTCGCCGGTGATCACCAGCTTTTCACCTTCCAGTCTTTCGATGGTGGCTACATAAGACTCGGTGCTGGATTTCAGCTGTTCAATAAGCCTGCGCGCTTCGGCAAGTTCCGCCTGCGTGGCGTTCCTGTTGGAAAGGATGCTGCTGATACGGTTTTTCATATCGGCAATTTCCTTGTCTTTACTTTTCACCAGGCTGTCCATGCGGCTGTTCTGGGAGATCAGGTTGTCCAGGCGCGCACGTGCGGCATCATATTCGGATTGCAGTTCGTTGCGTGAATTGTTCAGCGTGTCCAGCTGGTTGTCTTTGATGGCAATTTCCTTGCTGGACTGGCTTTTGTCGTAATACATATACCCCCAGGTACCTACCAGGGCGGCGATCAGGATGCCGTAGATGATACCGTTTTTGTTGCTTTTTGGTTTTTCAGATCCGGAATTACTGGGCGTACCAGCATTGAAAGTATTTTCCGTCATAATGTTGTCGTTTTATTTTAGATTGTTTATATGGGTAAAATTTTTCCGAAAAAAGCAGAACGTTAAAATTTGCTTAAATTACAAGTTTTAAACTTTTTGGCTGTGCTGAATAACGTCGCCCTCGATCAATTGCTCTTGTTAGACATAGAAACCACCCCGCTCACTGCTGCCTTTAATCACCTGCCAGCCGGGCTTCAGGCTCTCTGGTTGGAGAAAAATGCAAAAATTGCGCCAGATTCTGAAGAGGAGGGGGACCATTACTTTGAAAAAGCCGCCCTCTATGCCGAGTTCGGAAAGGTGGTCTGCATCTCTGCGGGTTTTTTTCATGTGGAAAATGGTCATTATCAATTACGTATCAAATCTTTTTGCGGAGATGACGAGAAAGAAGTATTAACAGGCTTCCTCGAACTTGTGCATAAGTTCTTTACAAAATATCCCCGGTTCCAGTTTGCCGGGCATAACATCCGCGAATTTGATATTCCATATCTTTGCCGCCGCACGCTGATAAACGGCCTGCTTTTGCCGGCGCCGATGCACCTGCACAACCTCAAGCCCTGGGAAATGCCGCTGCTGGACACGATGCAGATATGGCGTTTCGGGGAATTCAGGAATTACGCTTCCCTGAACCTGCTGGCTACCGTGCTGGGCATTCCTACGCCGAAAGACGACATCAACGGCGGCATGGTGGGCAAAGTTTACTGGGAAGAACGCAACCTGCCGAGGATCGTGGAGTATTGCCAGAAGGATGTGCTGACGGTGGGGCAGCTGCTGCTGAGGTTCAAGGGCCTGCCGCTGCTGGAAAATGAAAATGTGCAGATCGTAAGATGACGAAAGGCTGCCGGTGATGGAAAAAGGAAGATGACGAATATAAATTAGAAAATGGAATACCAGGATATCATCAGGGATTGGAAACAGCAAAAATTCCGGCCGCTCTACTGGCTGGAAGGCGAGGAGGATTTTTTTATCGACCAGGTGGTGGAGTACGCGGAGCACCAGCTGCTCAGCGAGGCGGACAAAGGTTTTAACCTGACCGTATTGTACGGGAAGGATACGGACTGGGCCACCGTTATCAACGCCTGCCGCCGGTATCCCATGTTCGCGGACCGCCAGGTGGTGATCCTGAAAGAAGCGCAGGCGATGCGCGACATCCTGAAGCTGGAAGCTTACATCGACAAACCGCTGGAATCCACCGTTTTTGTGGTGGCCCACAAACAGGGCAAAATAGACGGGCGCAGCAAAATGGCGAAGCTCATCAAGGACCGCGGCGTGATGCTGTCCACCAAAAAGCTGTACGACAACCAGCTGCCCTCCTGGGCGGAAGCCTACGTGCGCAGCCAGGGGCTTGCCATATCGGAGAAAGCCTGCATCCTGCTGGCGGACCACATCGGCAACGACCTGTCCCGCATCGCCAATGAAATAGACAAGCTCCTGGTGAACCTGCCGGAAGGCAAGAAGATCGATGAGAACGATATTGAAAAATACGTGGGCATCAGCAAGGAGTACAATGTTTTTGAATTGCAGAACGCGCTGGGGCAGCAGGACATGCCGAAAGTAATGCGCATCATCAGATATTTTTCCGCCAACCCCAAAGCCGCGCCTATCCAGATGGTGATCCCGGCGCTCTATAATTATTTTTCGAAGATCAGCCTGTTATTCGGTGTGAAAGGCGGGGAAAAGGAAATGGCGGCCGCGCTGGGCGTACATCCTTTTTTCCTGAAAGATTACACGGCGGCTGCCCGCAAGTTCGGGCCGGAAGGAACGGAAAGGGCGATCCTTTTGCTGCATCAGTACAATCTGCGGAGTATCGGTATTAACGACGCGGGGAATGAGGACGGGGAACTGATGAAGGAGCTGGTGTTCCGGATGCTGCGGCCATAATTATCCCGCGATCACCCGCGCTTTTTCCACATCATCCTTCATCTGTAAAACCAATGCGTCTACAGAATCGAATTTTTTGTCTGAACGGATATAATCCAGGAAAGACACGCGGATGTTCTCCCCATAGATCTCTTCATTAAAATCCAGGATATATACTTCTATGCGCAGCTCGGCGCCGTTGAACGTGGGCCGGGTGCCGATGTTAAGCGCGCCCTTGAAGCGCCGCCCGCCGGTTTCTACCGTTACCGCATACACGCCTTGCGCGGGTATCAGCTTGCGCCCGTCGTTCAGGTGGATATTGGCGGTGGGAAAGCCCAGCTGACGGCCCATTTTATCGCCATGCACGACCGTTCCGTTCAGGAAATAGGGATAGCCGAGCAGTTCGTTAGCCAGCTGTACGGCGCCGTTCTGCAGGCTTTGCCGGATCTTGGTGGAGCTGACGGTGAGATCGTGCACCACCTGCGGGGGGATCTCCAGCAACTGAAACCCGAACTGCTGCTGTTCGGCCTCCAGCAATTCCAGCCCGCCTTCGCGGTTATGCCCGAAACGGTGGTCGTACCCGATGATGATGGTATGCGGGCGGAAAGTGCGGATCAGGAAATCTTCGAGATAGGCGCGGGCGGACAGTTCGGAGAACGCTTTGGTAAAAGGCACTACCACCAGGTGATGGATGCCGCGTTGTTCCAGCAGCCGGATCTTTTCGTCCAGCGTAGTAAGCAGGCGCACGTTTTTGTCATGCGGCGCGAGCACTTCCCGCGGATGCGGATCAAAGGTGATGATCACCGTTTCGCCGTTGCAGGCTTCCGCAGCTTCCTGCAACTGCTGCAGGATGTACTGATGGCCGCTGTGCACCCCGTCGAACGTGCCGATGGTGATAACGGCATTGCGGAAATCCGGTAAATGGTGTAAATCCCTGTGAACCTGCATGGCTAGATGATCATATTTGCAAAAACGCCGTGCAAATCTATTACTTTTGCACTTTATTACAACATCAAAGGAACATCGTGGACCAAAACCTTTACGCCAAAAGAGGCGTTTCAGCCGGCAAGGAAGATGTGCATAATGCCATCCGGCATATCGACAAAGGGCTATTCCCCCGCGCTTTCTGCAAGATCATCCCGGACATCCTCGGCGGTGACGCGGACTGGTGCAATATCATGCATGCGGACGGCGCAGGCACCAAATCCTCCCTCGCTTACGCTTACTGGAAACAGACCGGCGACCTGGGCGTATGGCGCGGCATTGCGCAGGATGCCATCATCATGAATACGGACGACTTGCTGTGCGTGGGCGCTACCGATAACATCCTCCTTTCCTCCACGATCGGCCGTAACAAAAACCTCGTGCCCGGCGAAGTGATCGCCGCGATCATCAACGGCACGGAAGAAATACTGGAAGAGCTGCGCAGCTACGGCATGGGCATCTATTCCACCGGCGGGGAAACCGCCGATGTGGGCGACCTGGTGCGTACGATCATCGTGGATTCCACGGTTACCTGCCGCATGAAACGCGCGGACGTGATCTCCAACGACCGCATCCAGGCGGGCGATGTGGTGGTGGGACTGGCATCTTACGGCCAGGCTACCTACGAAAGGGAGTATAACGGCGGCATGGGCAGCAACGGCCTTACCTCCGCCCGTCACGACGTATTTAACAAAACCGTAGCGGAAAAATTCCCTGAAAGCTACGACCCCGGCATTCCGAAAGAGCTGGTATTCAGTGGCAGCAAAGCGCTGACGGACATGATAGATATCCCCGGCGTGGGAAATATCACCGCCGGCAAGCTGGTATTGTCGCCGACCCGCACTTATGCGCCGGTGATCCGCCAGGTGCTGGAGCAATTCCGGCCGCAGGTGCACGGCATGGTGCATTGCAGCGGAGGTGCGCAAACCAAGGTGCTGCATTTCATCGAAAACCTGCACGTGATAAAAGACAACCTTTTCCCGATACCGCCGCTGTTCTCCCTGATACAGCAGCAATCCGGCACCGGCTGGAAAGAAATGTACCAGGTGTTCAACATGGGGCACCGCATGGAGCTGTATGTGCCGGAGCATATTGCGGAAGACATTATCCGCATTGCGCAGACTTATAACATAGAAGCGCAGGTAGTGGGGCGGGTGACGGACAGTCCCGCTAAAAAAGTGACGGTGAAAAGCGAAGCTGGAACTTTCGAATATGAATAATTGAAAAGGCCGCCGCCACCGTAACTTTCTTTTTGTCAGCTATCCGCTGAAAGAAAAATTACAGTGGCGGCGGCCTTCGTATTTTGATGAGGTTTAATGCTGAAGCTGGAACCTGATCGGCACGGCAAAGCGGATCGGCACAGTCTTTCCTCCATCCATCGCCGGCCTCCATTTAGGCATTGATTTTACCACTCTTATGCCTTCTTCTTCCAATCCACTGCCAAGCACAGGTTTGTTGACCGCACGCACATCTTTAATATTCCCTTCTGTATCCAGCGTGAAGGAAACCAGTACATTCCCCATTATACCAAGTTTTGTTGCATCGGCCGGATAACGGATATTGGTGCTCAGGTATCTTGCCAACCCTTCGTCGCCGCCGGGAAATTTAGGCATCACGTCCGCATAGGTGTACACGCCGTCTTTACCTACTTTCGGCGCCTTCTTTTCAGGCTTCACTTCCTGCAGGGTAAAACGTATCGGCAGGTTGAACTGCACGTTCACCAGCCTGTTGTTTTGCTTGCCGGGCTTCCATTTCGGCATCAGCTTTACTACCCGTACCGCTTCCTCTTCCAATCCGTATCCTTTTTTAGCGCCCACGGTTTTAACGTTCTTCACGCTGCCGTCTTTCGTTACAACGAAGCTGACGAAGATGGTGCCGCCTTTGCCTTTCTCGGTGGCAGCATGCGGATAACGGATGTTCTGGTTCAGGAATTTGGCGAGGGCAGGATCACCGCCGGGAAAGGAAGGTGGTTGTTCCACAAAAGTGAACACTTCCTCGTTGTTCGGCAATGTATCCGGTTTGAACTGCGCGGACGGCGCCGGAGGCGGCGGTGGCGGAATGGTGTCTGCAGGGTTGATGACGTTGGCGAAGCTGTGGTTTTCGTTCACCACAAATGCCAGCGAACAGAATATCATGGTGGCGATGGGCAGGATCATCAGCCTGCGGAGGTAACTGAACCTTAGTTGGCGGGATGTAGTAAGCATAAAGATTCTGCGTTTGATGGGATGTTGTGAAAAACTGTTGGTCATGCTGAAATTGGGACCGGATTGCAGGGCCATGTAAAGGATCGTCTGCGCGTAATCCGCCGCGTTCCCGTTCTGCGCCGCTTTTTTGTCCGCAATGAATTCATGCACCAGCGTCAGCTCTCTTTTGAAAAGATGGAAGAAGGGATTGATCCAGCAAATTGCGGTGATGATTTCCATGAACAGCTTGTCCGTACTATGTTTTTCCTGCAGGTGCACCATCTCATGCTGCAGTATCTGCCGGCCTTCCGTGCTGTCCGCATTCATGCCGCTGTTCCAGAAAATGTATTTAAAGAATGAAAAAGGCGCGGCGATCTGCTCTGAAAGCACCAGCCAGTAAGGCTTGATAAATTCCACCCGGCTGCGGTAGACCAGCCGGAGTATCCTGAAATAACCAGCGCACAGGCGCAGCAGGCAGAACAGAATGATGGCGCCGTACAGCCATACCGCCCAGTTCACATAAGTAGCCTGCTGTGCGGCCGAAGGCGTGAATACCTGTTCTCTGAGGGTTACTACCTGTGACGTATACACGTAGATGCCCTGTGTTTCTTCCGGCGTGAAGGAGAGGGGGATGCGGATCAGCGGCACCACCAGGCTGAGCAGGGTGCTGAGCAGCACATAATAGCGGTTCCACTGGTGAAACCTGTTGTTGCGCAGGGCCATGTGATAATAGCCGTACAGGATGCCGGAGCAGATGATCACTTTAACGAGGTAAGCGAGTAAGGGAGTCATTTGGCCTGGTTTTTAGCGTTTTTGATCTGTTGCAGGAGCGCTTCGAGGTCGGCCACGCTCATGTCTTTTTCTTTCACGAAGAAGGAGACCATATTGCTGAAGGAGCCTTCGAAGTAGCCGGACACAAGGTTTTTCACCGTTTTGTGGCTGTATTCTTCCTTGGAAATGAGGGCGTAATACTGATGGCTTTTGCCATACGCCTTGAAATTGACGAAGCCTTTGTCCACCAATATTTTCACGAGGGTAGACACGGTGTTGTAATGCGGCTTCGGCTCCGGCATTTCGTCGATCATGTCTTTCACGAAGGAAGGGCCGAGCTTCCACAATACCTGCATGATCTGTTCTTCAGCTTTGGTGAGCGTTTTCATCTTGATGTAGTTGATGCATTTCAAATGTAAAACTATTTATTTAGTTTTCAAACTATTTTTTTAGTTAAAAGATGAATCTCCGTCGCTAACGAGTAATTAATTATTTTTGGGCTTCAAAAAAGGAAATAATGCTCGATCAACCGATAGTTCAACTGGCGAATGTGAATATCTACCAGGGAAATTCGCTGATTTTATCTGATGTGAATATTACGGTCAACAGGGGAGAGTTCGTGTACCTGATCGGCAAGACGGGAACGGGGAAATCGAGTTTGCTGAAGACGTTGTACGGCGACTTGCAGCTGAAGGAGGGGAGCGGCCAGGTGGTTGGTTTTGATCTCACGAAGATGGACTGGAAGAAGGTGCCTTACCTGCGGCGGAACCTCGGGGTGGTATTCCAGGATTTCCAGTTGCTGACGGACCGGAATGTGCATGACAATCTCAAGTTTGCGCTGAAGGCTACAGGCTGGCAGGAGCCGAAGCAGATCGAGGACAAGATCAACGATGTGCTGGAAAAGGTGGGGCTGGGCACGAAGGGCTTCAAGATGCCCTATGAGTTGTCCGGCGGGGAGCAGCAGCGGGTAGACATTGCGCGGGCCCTGCTCAATTCTCCGAAGCTGATCCTGGCGGATGAGCCCACGGGGAACCTGGACCCGGAGACATCAGACGGCATTATGCAGCTGTTGTTCCGCATTTGCCGGGAAGATGGCACCGCCCTGATCATGGCAACGCACGACTACATTGTGTTACAGAAATTCCCGTCCCGCGTGCTCCGTACGGAGAACGGCCAGGTGATCGACAATGCCGCAATAAATTTTGTATAGATAAAGGGCTGATTTTCAGAGGAGGTAGGCGAAATATAGAATTTGGAACTTCTTATATTACTTCTTACCTTTGCACCGGAAAAATAGCGAGTAAAAATTTTATTATTATCAAAGATGCCTTACTTAACAGCAGAAAAGAAAGCAAATATTTTCAAAGAATTCGGTGGCAGTGAGAAGAATACCGGATCTGTTGAAGCACAGATTGCCCTGGTAACAGAGCGTATCAACAGCATTTCCGCTCACCTGAAAGCAAACAAGAAAGATTTCTCCACACACCGTGGTTTGATGAAAATGGTAGGACAACGGAAGCGTTTGCTGTCTTACCTCTCCAAAACCAACCTCTCCGGCTATCGCGCCCTTATCGAGAAGTTAGGTCTCAGAAAGTAATCTGAAACTAGTTATAGCGCTATTCCCAACTTTTAGAGTTGGGAATAGTTTTTTTGTATGTATACCTTATTAATCCTCACTTTTGTATGAATCTGACACCTACTACGGTTAAATTTGATATAGGCGGAGGCCGCGAAGTGACCATTGAGACCGGCAAGATGGCCCGCCAGGCCGATGGTGCGGTAACCGTGCGTCTTGGAAACTGTATTATTCTGGCTACCGTTGTGGCTGCCCAGAAACCCAAGCCCGGGCAATCTTTCTTCCCCCTTACTGTTGACTACCAGGAGAAATTTGCTTCCGCAGGCCGTATTCCCGGCTCCTTTTTCAAGCGCGAAGGTAAACTGAGCGACTATGAAGTATTGATCTCCCGCTTGATCGACCGCGCCCTGCGCCCCCTGTTCCCCGACGACTACCGTTGTGACGTACAGGTGCTGGTGACCCTCATTTCTTCCGACCAGGAAGTAATGCCCGACGCGCTGGCCGCCCTGGCAGCATCCGCCGCCCTCGCGGTATCCGATGTGCCCATCCAGGAGATCATCTCCGAAGTGCGCATTGCACGGGTGAACGGCGAGTTTGTCATCAACCCCACCCGCACGCAGCTTGCCACGGCCGATATGGACTATATCGTAGCCGCCACCGCAAAGAACATCATGATGGTGGAAGGCGAGAGCAAGGAATGCCAGGAGGAAGACCTTGTGAAACTGATCGAGCTGGCGCATGAAGCCATTAAAGTACAGGTGAAAGCCCAGGAAGAGCTGCGCGAAAAAGTTGGCAGTCCCGCTAAACGCGAATACGAAAAACCGCATCAGAACGAAGAGCTGAACGCGAAAGTGATCGCATTTGCGAAAGACCGCATTCTGAAAGTAGCACAATCCGCCCTCGGCAAACACGAACGTTCTGAACAATTCAAGAAAATAGAAGAAGAACTGGTGGAGTCTTTAGGTGAACTCACCGAAGAAGACGCTCCGCTGGTAGGTGAATATTTCCACGACCTGGAAAAAGAAACCGTGCGCAACATGATCCTGGACCAGAGCATCCGCCTCGATGGCCGCGTGCTGGACCAGGTGCGCCCCCTGAACATGGAAGTGGACCTGCTGCCTTCTCCGCACGGATCTGCCCTGTTCACCCGCGGCGAAACACAATCCCTCACCACCGTGACCCTCGGTACACCGGACGATGAGCTGCTGATTGAAAGCGCCGCCACCTCCAACTACAGCAAATTCATCCTCCACTACAATTTCCCTCCCTTCTCAACCGGCGAGGTGAAAATGATGCGCGGCCCCGGCCGCCGCGAAGTGGGCCACGGTAACCTGGCCATGCGTTCCCTCAAGCAGATGATGCCGGGTAACGACTACGCCTACACGGTACGTGTGGTTTCCGATATCCTTGAATCCAACGGTTCCTCTTCCATGGCCACCGTTTGCGCCGGCTCCCTGGCGCTGATGGACGCAGGCGTTCCCCTGCCCAAGCACGTATCCGGCATCGCAATGGGCCTTATCTCCCGCGCTGCTGACGGCAAATGGGCCGTACTGAGCGACATCCTCGGCGACGAAGATCACCTCGGTGATATGGACTTTAAAGTAACCGGCACCCGCGATGGTATCTGCGGCGTGCAAATGGATATCAAAGTAGACGGTCTCAGCATGGACGTGATGCGCGCAGCGCTGTCACAAGCCCGCACCGGCCGCCTGCACATCCTGGAAGCCATGTACGCCTGCATCGAAGGCGCCCGTCCGGAACCGAAACCGCATGCTCCGCGCATGGAAAAAATGATCATCGACCGCGAATACATCGGCGCGGTGATTGGGCCTGGTGGTAAAGTGATCCAGGAGATCCAGCGCGAAACCGGTACTACCATCAACATTGAAGAAGTAGGACAAACCGGTGAAGTAAGCATCTTCTCCGCACAGAAAGAAAGTCTTGATAAAGCCGTTGCCTGGATCAAAGGCATCGTAGCCGTTCCCGAAGTAGGCGAAGTATACGATTCTACCGTGAAGAGCGTAATGCCTTACGGCGCGTTCGTGGAATTCCTCCCCGGCAAGCAGGGGCTGCTGCATATCTCCGAAGTTTCCTGGAAACGTCTTGAGAATATGGACGGCGTGCTGAGCGAAGGCGAGAAAGTGAAAGTGAAGCTGGTGGGCACCGATCCGAAAACCGGCAAGTTCAAGCTCAGCCGCAAGGTGCTGATGCCGAAACCCGAAGGTTATGTGGAGCGCCCCGAGCGTGAAGACCGTGGAGAACGCGGTGATCGTGGTGACAGAAGGGGAGGCGACCGCGGCGACCGTCGTGGTGGTGACAGAAGAGGCGGTTTCGACCGTGACCGTGGTGATCGCGGCGACCGTGGAGAACGCGGAGGCGATCGTGGCAGCAGCCGCCCGCCGCAGAGCGCGGAACCCGAAGGTCCGTTCGAAGGTCCGGTGTTCGACGAACAATAGAACAATAGAAACGACTATAAAAAGCAAACGCTGCGATGAAACGCAGCGTTTTTTTTATGGCTATGGCGTCGGGAGCAACTCCCAACGCTTCCGGCTATACGAAGTTATATGCCCACACTCGTCAGCTGCTCCAGGAAAACTTCGCTTTCCCGCCAGATGATCCGGCCTTTTACGAATTTGAATATCTTGAAGGTTTGCGCGTCTACGCTCTCGTAGTCCAGCTGGTACTGAGGTACCCGCTTCCCCGTGCTGCGGTCCGTTACCTGCACTTTGCCGTATTCCAGCAGCTCCGGCAGTATTTCATCGAGATAAGGCAATAACACGTTCTCGTTCTCCGACCAGAACAGCGCAATGCGGTCAGTGCTGTAGCTGAGCGGCGTGCCTTTGGCGGAAGCCCAGAACTTGCGGGCCATGCCGTAGTGCCGCTGTACTTCTTCCTGCGAAAGATGCGCGAACTGGATGTTGCGGAACACGTCTTTCGCATAGTTCCGTTGCACGAGGATCGTGTCCAGGCCCGTGAAATAATCTTCCACATCCTGCCTGTTGATCGTAAATACAGCGGTCTGTACCTGGTAAGTGATGGAATCCTGTAAGGGAATGTCGTAAGGCTTGACGAGGTTTTGGGCCTGCCCGCTAATAACGGTGACCAGGGCAATGGCCAGGGCTGCTAGGTTTTTCATAGGATAAGGTTATATTATTATAATGTCAAATATAACATAGCAAAGCCTTATCACAAAGGAATTTTTCAAATCGACATTTTTGCATTGGCACTGAGGAATTTGTAATTATCTTGCGCCTATGTCTTATATCGCGATCACCGTATCCGCCCCCTCCGAGCTGAGGGACATCCTGGTAGCCCAACTCTCCGATGCAGGTTATGAAGGTTTTGAAGAAACGACGGATACCCTCGTGGCGTACATCCCCGAAAATATATTCAGCGAACCGGTATTGCAGGAAATACTGCGTACTCACGGTCTTGATTATACGAAAGAAACTATCGCGCAGGCGAACTGGAACGCCGTTTGGGAAAGCAGCTTTCAGCCTGTGCTGGTGGATGATTTCTGCGGCATCCGCGCCGGCTTTCATGAACCGCTGCAGGGAAAGGTGATGCACGAGATCATTATCACGCCCAAGATGTCCTTTGGCACAGGGCATCACGCCACCACCTGGTCCATGATCAAACTGATGCGGGACGTGGACTTTACGGGAAAGAAGGTATTCGACTTCGGTACGGGCACCGGCATTCTCGCCATCCTCGCGGAAAAAATGGGCGCCGCCGAAACCGATGCGATCGACATCGATACCTGGGCGGTGGAAAACTCGCTGGAAAACGCAGCCGCCAATAACGCCACGCATATCCGTTTCCGGCAGGCGGACCACCTCAACGATATTCCGGCACAGTCGTACGACATTATACTCGCCAACATCAACCGTAATATCCTGCTCGCCAACATGGGCAACATGAAAAAAATATTACGGACGGGTGGATTATTGATTTTGAGTGGTATATTGCAGGAAGATGAACCAGCCATTGTGAAAGCCGCCGTCCGTGAAAACCTGCGCCCGGAGCGTAAATCCGAAAGAGAGCATTGGCTTGCGCTTTCTTTTACTGCCGGCTGAGGACTGGTTAATGTGGAAAAAAATTACATATTTTAATTGTTGATTTACGATAGATTGTATTATAATTGCTGTTAAATTTGTATTCATTTTAACAGGATATTTACTATCTTAGCACTCTAACTTATTGTGATGACAGAATTATTGCTTTTAATTGGTGCCTACCTGATAGGCTCTTTTGCCACCGCTGTGTGGGTAAGTAAAGGAGTTTTCGGGATGGACATTCGCGAGCATGGGTCCGGTAACGCCGGCGCCACCAACACATTCCGGGTACTCGGTCCCAAAGCCGGTACTTTCGTAATGGTGGTAGACATGCTGAAAGGCATCCTGGCGGTAAGGCTTTCCTATCTCGTCCCTATTTACGATTCACCCGAGCACATTACACAACTTGTCAACTTGCAGATAGGTCTTGGCCTCGCTGCGGTAGTGGGCCATATCTTCCCGATCTGGGCAGGTTTCCGCGGCGGCAAGGGCATTGCCACCCTCTTCGGCATGGTGCTCGCCATTCAACCCCTCGTAGCGCTGTGCTGCGTGGCCGTATTCCTTATGATCCTTTTCCTCACCCGTTACGTTTCATTGAGCTCCATCATTGCCAGCATCGCATTTCCCGTGCTGATCCTTTTCATCTTCCGGGAAAAAGAACTGTTCTACCGCATTTTTGCGATCGCTGTAGCCCTGATGGTCGTGCTCACGCACCAGAAGAACATCGCCCGTCTGCTGACCGGCAATGAGTCCAAAGTGCCCTTGTTCAAGAACCGCAAGAACAAGGAAGACGAAGAATAACCTCCCCCCATTCAAATCCGGCACAGCGATTGCACTGTGTTAAGAAAGTGGTAATTTTAACGGAGAGCAAAAAATTAAAAAAACCTGACGGATGAAAAAAGTCGCATTGTTCCTTTTTGCCGGCGCAGGCCTTATCTATGCCTGTACCCGTGTTCCTATCACCGGCAGAAGCCAGTTAAACCTCATTCCTGAAAGCACCATGCAATCCATGGCCCTGCAGGAATATCAAACCTTCCTTTCCCAGAATAAAGCCGTGTCTCCCAGCGTAAGCAAGGATGCTGAAATGGTCAGAAGGGTAGGCGGGCGCATTGCGCAGGCCGTAACCACTTACATGACCCAGAACAACCTTGGCAACGAAGTGGCGAGCTACAAATGGGAATTCAACCTGGTGAACGACAAACAGGTGAATGCCTGGTGCATGCCTGGCGGTAAAGTAGTAGTGTATACCGGTCTGCTGCCGGTAACGCAGAACGAAACGGCGCTGGCCTGTGTAATGGGGCACGAGATCGCGCATGCGATCGCCCGGCACGGGAACGAAAGGATGAGCCAGGGGCTGGTGGCCCAGGGCATCCAGGTAGCCGGTGCGGTAGCGTTGAACAAGAACCCGCAGGCACAGAATATTTTCATGCAGGCCTTTAACGTAGGCGGTCCACTCGGACTGATGGCCTATGGCCGGCAGAACGAACTGGAAGCGGACCATTTGGGCCTGATCTTCATGGCCATGGCCGGTTACAACCCGCAGGAAGCCGTTCCCTTCTGGACGCGCATGGCGAACGCAGGCGGCGGCAACAAGCCCCCGGAACTGCTGAGCACGCACCCCAGCGACGATCGCCGTATTGCGCAGCTGCAAAAGCTGATGCCGGAAGCGATGAAGTATTACAGGGCGAAGTAAAATATGTTACAAGATAGTCCTGAAAAGAACTGACTGGTTTATAATTCCCGGTTTGCCTTGGTAGACCGGGATTTTTTTATGATTTATTTCTCAAGCTGTTCTATAAATACAGATGGTTGATAGACCGGCAGAGAAGGAATAGCTTTTTTGATCAGCCCTTCATCGCGGGAAAGGAAGATGTCTGTTTTGTGATAAAGTGCAGTGTAATATTGTAATGCATCCTCTATGTCAT
Organism: Chitinophaga cymbidii; assembly: GCF_007992715.1. Classification (GTDB taxonomy): domain Bacteria; phylum Bacteroidota; class Bacteroidia; order Chitinophagales; family Chitinophagaceae; genus Chitinophaga; species Chitinophaga cymbidii. The sequence goes on along the minus strand of NZ_BKAU01000001.1, from coordinate 134,629 downwards.
CCCAACCCGCGCTCATTGCCTGGATGATAACATCATGATGGGTATCCAGCACCTGTACATCATTCAGCAAGGCCAGGATTATTTTTCTTGTTTGTTTCGCGCCAAGAATTTTTTTAGAGATATGCGCCACTATGTGAACCACTACAGGACTGGTATATGCAAGATGTTCGCCCTTCACGATACTTTCAAAGATAGTTTTCGCGGATGTATATCCTTCGGGTCTTTTGAGGATATAATCTATAATAACATTGGCATCAAGGAAAAGCTTATACGCCATATTTTTTATCTAGGTCCTCATAATATTCACTTACAAGATTCCTGTCCGCCGGAATATCAGGCACTTTCATCTTTTCAACCACATCAACAATAGATTTACCCCTGACAGGCTGCACGATCCTTTCGAAATACCCTTCCACCAACTCAGACAAGCTGATATGCTTTCGGGAAGCATATGCTTTCATGCGTTGCAGCAAGCTTTCTTCAATGGTAAGGTTCAATCTTGTTTTCATAATGCAAAGATACGCATTATTTTCATTTATGCGCATTAAAGCTTATTCCAGTATCTGTGACAGATTGATCAACTCATCCTTCTTGTAAAACTCTTTCTCGTCCCGGAAGCATTTGGACATCTCCTCCAGCAGGAACTGGATGATGCGGGCATTGCTTTGCGGCTTGTAGTAAGCCGGCAGGGCGGGAACGTTCACTCTTTTGAAATAGGTTTCCACGTCCTGCTGCGTATAGATCTGCCCCTGTATGGGATCGATGAAAAAAAGTATGCGGTAGTCCCCCGGATCGGCGGGCTCTGTGAAGTCGTAAAACGTATCGAAATAGGCCAGGATGAACTGGCGGGGAATGTTCACGGCATATACCGGCAGGTCCAGCATGGAGCAGAGCGCCTGGTAGATGATGCCGTTGGTGATGGGATTGCCTTTCTTGGCTTCTATCACCTGGTTGATGAAGAACTGGTTTTTGCGGTTGTAGGAAACCTCTTCCCCTTTCAGCCCGAAATAATTATAGATCATGCTGTTCAGCACATTGATCTGTTCGAGCGGTGTGAGGTAGTTGTTCAGCTCCAGCCATATGTTGCGCTTGATGCGTTCGACCTCGGTGTTGACCTGCGCGGCGGCAAGGTCCGGGTACTGGTACCGGGCGGCGAGGATCGCGCCCTGCAGCAACTCCTGTGTGCCGGTGGTGGCCCATATGCGCATGGCTTCCTGCAGGTCCTGGTAATGCACCCGGTGAATGAGCAGCTCAATGCGCTCCTGGATGGATTCGTCGAACGTATTTTCCCAGAGATGCTCCAGGTTGGGAATGATCTCCTTTCCGAACAGCAGGATCTTGTTTGCAACGGTGTCAAACACTTCCTGGTCCGGGTCATCCAGCAGATGGAATAATGCGTTTATTTCCCTGGTTTCGTTCAAAAGACCTCCTCTGGTTAGATTTTGATGTTTTTTTTGTCTTTTTCCTGTGATCAATATACGAATTGTCGCGGTAATTTCCTTACCATCAACCGGGTACGATCACTCCGCTTTCTTCTTCCTTGGCGGCGCTTTCTTTTTCGGCGGATTGGCCTTTGCTTCTTCGATGATGGCTTTGGCCTCTTCCACCGTCAGGTCGGCGGCGGTGTCTATTTTCTCTTTCGGTATCCTGAAATTCTTCAGGCCCACTTTGAGGTACGGACCGTAAGGGCCTTTCAGTACCTGTATCTTTTCTTTCTCGAATATTTTAATGGTGCGTTCGTCTTTTGCCTTGCGTTTTTCTTCGATGAGCGGCGCTACTTCTTCCAGCTCCACGGTATAAGGGTCCATTTCCTTTTTGAGGGAATAGAATTTTTTGTCGTGTTGCGCATACGGACCAAAGCGGCCGATGTTCACCGTTACGTCCAGCCCCTCAAAAAGCCCGAGGTTGCGCGGCAGGCGGAAGAGGTCCATCGCTTCTTCCATGCTGATGGTTTCGATGCTTTGCGTTTGCTTGAGCTTGGCGAAGCGCGGCTTTTCCTCATCTTCCACGGTACCGATCTGCACCATCGGGCCGAAGCGGCCCATGCGGGCGGTGACGGGCTTGCCGGTGGCGGGATCTTCACCCAGCAGGCGTTCGCCTTTCACGCGTTCCGCTTTTTCGAGGGTTTCTTCCACGTTGTGATGGAAGGGATCGTAAAAGTCATGGAGCATTTTGTTCCACTTCTTTTTGCCGTTGGCTATTTCGTCGAATTCTTCTTCAATTTTTGCGGTGAAGCCGTAGTCCATCACCCGGTCGAAGTACTGCTTCAGGAAGTCCGTCACCAGCATGCCGAGGTCGGTGGGGAAGAGCTTGGCTTTTTCTGCACCGGTATTTTCCTGGTCGGTCACCTTGTTGATCTGGTCGTTCTTCAGGGTGAGGATGCGGAAATCCCTTTTGATGCCTTCTTTGTCCCGCTTCTCCACGTAACCGCGTTTCTGGATGGTGGTGATGGTGGGGGCGTAGGTAGATGGACGGCCGATGCCCAGCTCTTCCAGCTTCTTCACGAGGCTGGCTTCCGTATAGCGGGGAGCGGGGCGGGTAAAGCGTTCGGTGGCTTTCATCTCGCGGAGGTCCAGCTGCTGTTTCACCGTAAGCGGCGGCAGCACGCCTTCCTGTTCTTCATCGCCTTCATCTTCATCATCCCGTCCTTCCATATATATTTTCAGGAAGCCGTCGAATTTTAGCACTTCGCCGCTGGCGGTCAGCTCTTCATTATTAGTGGAGATACCGATCCTGGCGATGGTCTTTTCCAGTTCGGCGTCGCTCATCTGGCTGGCGATGGTGCGTTTCCAGATCAGTTCGTATAGCCGTTTGAGGTCGGAGTCGTCTACCGTGGAGTTTTCCATGTAGGTGGGACGAATGGCCTCGTGCGCTTCCTGGGCGCTTTCGTTTTTGTTCTTGTATTTGCGGGACTGGAAATAGCGTTCGCCATAGTTGGTGTGGATGGCTTTGCTGATGTCCGTCATGGCAGTTTCCGAGAGGTTCACGGAGTCTGTACGCATATAGGTGATCTGCCCGCTTTCATACAGTTTCTGCGCCAGCAGCATGGTTTTTGACACGCTGTAGCCGAGCTTGCGGCTGGCTTCCTGCTGCAGGGTGGAGGTAGTGAAAGGTGCGGCGGGCGATTTCTTGCCCGGCTTTACCTGGATGTCTTTTACGGTATAGGCGGCGCCGATGCATTGCTGCAGGAACTTTTCGGCGTCTTCGGCTGTTTTGAAGCGGGTGGGGCCTTCGGCTTTGAAGGCGAGGGTTTTGCCCTGGATATCTTTGGCGAGGAACCAGGCTTCGACTTTAAAGCTGCTGGTGGCGGCGAAGGCGTTGATCTCGCGCTCGCGTTCCACGATGAGGCGTACGGCCACGGATTGTACGCGGCCGGCGGACAGGGAGTTGCGCATGCTCATTTTCCGCCACAGTACGGGAGAAAGCTCAAAACCCACGATGCGGTCCAGTATCCGGCGCGCCTGTTGCGCGTTGACCAGGTTCATATCCAGCAGGCGGGGCGCTTGTACGGCTTTTTCGATGGCAGGCTTGGTGATCTCGTGGAAGACAATACGTTTGGTAGAGGAAGGGTCCAGGCCGAGCACTTCGCAAAGGTGCCATGAAATAGCTTCCCCTTCGCGGTCCTCATCCGTCGCCAGCCAAACCTCGTCTGTGTCTTTTGCCAGTTTTTTCAGTTCTTTTACAACTTTTTCCTTGTCTTCTGGTATTATATACTTGGGTTTAAAGTTGTTTTGAATGTCGATGCCCATATCGTCCTTCTCAAGGTCGCGGATATGGCCGAAACATGATTTCACCTCAAACTCTTTACCCAGTATTTTTTCGATCGTTTTTGCCTTTGCCGGAGACTCAACAATTACGAGATTTTTAGCCATGAACGCCTGCTTTTATTTCTTATAATACGCCAAAATTTGTACAAAAGTTACAAATCCGATTTGTGCAAGTATATAAAAGCAGGTTGATATAAAAAATAGTATTTGTTAAATAGTTGATTTCGAGGCAGCAATGCCCGAAAGTGATTTTTCATATATTTATTTATCCCCTTTTAGCGCAAAGGCAGCTTTGTTTCACTAATATTACATGAGAAAAATAACCCATGTAACAGCGGTTGGCATGGATTTGGCGCAGCAAGACCGCTGGTTTAAAGAAATACACCATGGATATAGTAATTATCGGGGCGGGGAATGTGGCGCACTGTTTCGGGCATCTGATGAAACTGCACGGTCACCATGTAAAGCAGGTCATCAGCCGTAAGAAAGAAAATGCCCGCGAGCTGGCGGAGCTGCTGGGCGGGGAATATACGGACGACCTGCTGGATATAAATATGGAGGCCGATGTGTACCTCCTGGCGGTGAGCGACAGCGTGATCCCCGAACTGAACGACCAGCTGCGCCTGGGCCGGCGCATTGTGGTGCATACCGCGGGGGCGGTGCCGATGGAGGCCATTTCCCGCATCACCACCAACACCGGCGTGATGTACCCCCTGCAAAGCATCCGGAAGGAGGTGAAAAGCTATCCCGCCATCCCCATTCTCCTGGAAGCCGTGAACGAGGAAGTGCAGAAAAGGCTGCACGCCCTGGCACTGAGCATTTCTTCCACCATCGCGTACATGAACTCCGCGCAGCGGCTGCAGATGCACCTGGCCGCCGTTTTTTGCAATAATTTCACGAACCACCTCATCGCCCTCGCCAAATTTTACTGCGAGCAGGAGGGGCGCGACTTCTCACTGCTGACGCCGATCATCAAGGAAACTTTCCTGCGGCTGGACAAATATCCGCCGGAAAGCGTACAAACCGGGCCGGCCCTGCGGCAGGATGAAAAGACGATGGCCCTGCACACTGCCATTTTGCAGCAATACCCCGCCATGCAGCAGATATACCCCCTGCTGTCCGAAAGCATTTACCAGTTCCATCATTCGGGGGAGTAAGACTTCCCGGCGCATGTCTTCATCCATTCGCAATATCATTATTGGCGAAATCCGTTTTTACAGATATTTTTGCGCACATTAACCGCGTGTAAAGATGAACGTATTGGAACAATTCCGGCACATCCGCACGTTCATATTCGACGTGGACGGCGTACTGACGGACGGCACTATACAGCTGCTGCCCGGCGGGGAGCAGAGCCGCAAGATGAACATCCGGGACGGATATGCCCTGCAGCTGGCCGTGAAAATGGGGTACCGCATCGCCGTTATTTCCGGCGGCCGCTCGGAAAGCGTGGTCACCCGGCTGAACGGGCTGGGCATCACGGACATATTCACCGGCGTGACCGACAAATCGGAAAAACTGGAAGACTATGCCCTGGAGCATGACCTGCTCTGGGAACAAATGCTGTTCATGGGCGACGACATCCCGGATCACCGCGCCATGCAGCTGTGCGGCATCGCCGCCTGTCCTGCCGACGCCGCTCCCGAGATCAAAAGCATTTCCCGGTACATTTCTCCTGTTGCGGGCGGCCAGGGCTGCGTGCGCGACGTGATCGAAAAAGTGCTGAAGCTGAACGGTCACTGGCTGCTGGACGAAGGCGTTCCTTCCAAATAACCATCATTGATAATTTTCAAGACATGAACCTGCTGGCAGCATTTTTCAGAATGGTCCGGTATCCGAACCTGATCTACATAGCGCTCACACAGTTCCTTTTGCAATACTGCGTGGTGGAGCCGGTGTTGCTGAACAGCGGGGCTGAACCTTCGTTATCTTTCCCGCATTTCCTCATGCTTTGCATATCCACCATTTTGGTGGCCGCTGGCGGATATATCATCAATGACTATTTCGACATCAATATCGATCTGGTGAACAAGCCGGACAAGATGATCGTGGACAAGATCATCAACCGCCGCTGGGCCATGGCCTGGCATACCATATTAAATATGGCGGGTGTATCCATGGGGTTCCTGGTGGCTTTCCAGATCGGGCAGTTTTACCTTGGTTTCGTGCAGGTGTTCTGCACCTTGCTGCTGTGGTTCTATTCCACTTCCTTCAAGCGGCAGGTGCTGATCGGCAATGTGGTGATCTCCCTGCTGACGGCGCTGAGCGTGGTAGTGGTAGGCTTTTATGAAAGGCAGATCTATGAGAGCTTCGAAGCCATCATGTCCTTCGAGGGCCGCAAGCTCATCAAGATCATCGGGGTGTATGCGCTCTTTGCCTTTGTGCTGTCCATGATCCGCGAGATCGTGAAAGACCTGGAAGACATGATCGGGGACAGCAAGGACGGCTGCCGCACGATTCCCATCGTATGGGGCGTGAAAAAAGCGAAACGCTTCACGATGGGCATGATGTTCCTGCTGGCCATCCTGCTGCTGGTCATCCTCATTGTTACATTCAGCAAGGGATGGTACGTGGCGGCGGGATACATTCTCCTGTTCGTGCTCTTTCCGTTCATTTGGTTCGTGCAGAAACCTTTCATGAGCGCCTATCAGCCGGAACATTACCACCGGATCAGCACCTGGATAAAAGTGGTGATGCTTACCGGCATCCTTTCAATGATCTTCTTTAAAATCATGCTATAATGTACGTTGGCAAACCCGTGATCCTCGCCTCGCAGTCCCCCCGCCGCCGGCAGCTGCTGGAACAGGCCGGTATTCCCTTTGAAGTGAAAGTAAGCGAGGCGGACGAAACATTTCCCGAAGGCATGCCCATTGCGGAGGTGCCGGTGTTCATCGCCCGGCAAAAAGCGGACGCCGTAGCGCAGCTGTACGACGCATCAGAGATCATCATAGCGGCGGACACCATTGTGGTGCTGGACGGAAATATCATCGGCAAACCGGCAGACCGCGCGGATGCGATCCGTATTTTGTCCACTTTAAGCGGCCGGATACACGAGGTGATCACCGGCGTGGTGATCCGCTATAACGGCAAGGAAGAAGCCTTCTCCCAGGTCACCGAAGTCCATTTTTCACCGCTGAGCGAAGTGCAGATCATTTATTATGTGGATCATTACCAGCCATTTGACAAGGCCGGCGCCTACGCTATCCAGGAATGGATCGGCGCGGTGGGGATAGACCGCATTAACGGATGCTTTTACAATGTGATGGGGCTGCCCATCAGCCAGGTGTCCGCCCGTCTTTCCATGTTATAATTTTTTATACATTAAACAAATTATTTTTATATTTGTTCCCGTAAAGCAAATTGTTGACCGTTCACCTATGCCTGTGATACCATGAAAAGATCCTTATTCGTTCTGATGGCAGCCGCCTTCTCTTTCGCCGCCTGCAGCAAAAAAGATACACCGGGAGATATCACCGTTCCTGAAAAAGAATGGTTGCTGGACCGTATCGTCAATGAAGAAGATTCTGTGCAGCTTTTTTATAATGGGGACGCTACGGTGAAACAGTTCGCCCGCTTTGGCAAAGCCTACGGATGGAATGATTCCACCCGGCTGGAATACGCTAACGGCAAGGTTGCCAGGTTCCTGCTGTATGAAGTGGAGGGCGGCACGCGCCTGGACCGTGTTTTTACTTACAACGGCGATCAGCTGGTGCGGATAGACTATTATAATTTCGTAGACGCAACGGAAATAGCAGTAACCGATCATGATTCGCTGGTGTACGATAACGGCAAGCTCGCCGAGTGCCACCACATCAACGGTGATTACCGCAATTCGTTCTCCGTTTATACCTGGGAGAACGGCAACATCGTGAAGGAAGAACAGTTTTCTGTTGTCGCCGGCCCGCCCGTAGCGGACCTGGTGATCACCTATACCTATAACGAAAAGCCCGGCCTGTCCGCCAGCATAAAAGGCAATTTCGCTTTTCTCTTTTACCAGGACGATTATACTTTCCTCAGCGCCAACGCGCTCGAAAAAGCGGAAGCCAGGTACGCCTCCGGGGAAGCGCTCGCTTTCCGCAGAACCGTGGAGTATACCTATACCACGGAAGGGCTGTTGTCCACCGCGGTGGTAACGGATGAGGATATGGAAGAGGACGAAACAACCATCCTGCACAATTCCTACACATTCATCGAAAAGAACTAAACAAATCCATACGCATTCTATGAAAAAAACAACCCTCGGCCTTGCCGTACTGACCCTGCTATTCACTGCCTGCAGCAAAGACGATAAAGGTGGCGACAACAACCCCGGAGAACATAACTGGCAGGTCTCCCGCATCATGATGGCGCACGATACGCTTCGTTTCACTTACAACGCGGACGGCACCGTTCACAAGCTGTACGACTACAGCCAGGATGGCGACGAGTATTTATCGGATTCCATGGAGATCGCCTGGGAAGGCGGCAGGATCATCAGGCTGAGCGAATTTGAAGACGGCGTGAAACGTCCTTATGCCGAATTGATATATGATGGCAACAACGTGGTAAGGCTGCAGTATTACCGGGAAAATGAAACCGGCTACGGCCCCGGCGGTTACGATTCCATTAGGTATGCCAACGGCAAAATGTCGGAGATACATTACATCAATAATCAGGGTGACCGCTCCTCTTATCACAAGCTCACGTGGACGGGCGACAACATCACAAAGGATGAGCTTTATGCCCAGAACTTCGATGGCACCAACACGTTCATGCTGATGGAGGAAGTTACCTATACTTATCACACGGATAAGCCCGGCCTCGGCAAGCTGACCAGCGGCGATGTGCTTTTCTGGTACGCGGACATGGAGCTGACGCATATCAGCGCCAATCTCGTCGCTTCTTCTGTTACGGTCTATAAACCAACGGAACAGGAGCGCTGGCGCTCTGATTACACGCACACGTTCAGCACGGACGGTTTGCTGGAGTCTACCGTAACGAAGGAAACGGATGTGGAAGCGGACAGAACGAGCGAGTATACTTCCAAATTTGAATATATCGATCTGAAATAGGCAAGACTGGTTATTAAGTGAAAAAGAGAAAGGTGTGATACCTTTCTCTTTTTTTATGCGTTGATGCGCTGGATCAATGTTCCAGCACCAGCAGGTTCACTTCTTTGTTCTTCAGCCATGCCGCGTCTTTCAGCTTTTGCAGGTTGATGGTGCCTACTACATAGCGGTATTCCGGTGATTCATATTTCTCCGAAATGTTGTAGAACTCCGTGAGGTTCACCTGGTCGGGAGTTTTGTACCGCACGTATACTTTCAACTGCACGTCGTTGGTAAATGCGGGCTGGTTGGATTGTTTGATCTTCTTGTATTCGTAGCGGTAGTTGTACAGCAATGCGGAGATATCGCTCAGCACGGCGCTGCCGGTGGCGGTGCCGCCCGCGCCCTTGCCCACGAAGAATTGTTTGTCCGTAAAAGCGCTTTCCAGCAGTACACCGTTGTATTCGTTGTATACATCGTAGAGCAGGTTATGCTCGCGCACGAGGTGTGGCAGCACGTAAGCGTTCACGCTGCCGTTCTGCCGGCGGCAGTTGCCGATCAGCTTGATGGTGGAGTTGCGCTGCCTGGCGAACTGTATATCGAAATCATTCAGGTGGTTGATGCCGAAGTTGAACACTTCTTCCGGCCGCACGAAGGTGCCGAAGGCATGCAGCAGCAGGATGACGATCTTGAATTTGGGATCGTAGCCTTCCACGTCCAGCGAAGGATCGGTTTCCGCGAAGCCCAGCTCCTGCGCTTTCTTCAGCGCCTCGTCGAAGCTCATGTTGTCTTCAAAGATGCGGGTGAGGATGTAGTTCGTAGAGCCGTTACAGATACCTTCCACCGCATTGAGCAGGTCGTTATCGTAATATTCTTCCAGGTTGCGGATGATGGGAATGCTCGCGCAGCTGGATGCCTCATAAAGGAACGGTACTTTATTGTCCACCTGCAGCTGGTACAGGGCGGGCAGGTTTTCCGCGATCATGCGTTTGCTGGCGCTCACCACGGCTTTCCCGTTTTTCAGCGCCTTGCTCACGATGCTGAACGCGGCGTCTGTTTCATTGATCAGTTCCACCACCACGTCAATGGTAGGGTCGTCCAGTATCTCGTCCGCATCCGTTGTGAAATAGCTCATGTCAATCGGGCGAGGCTTGTTCGGGTCTTTAATGCAAATCTTTTTGATCCTTGCGTTGATACCTTTTGTACGGTTCAGCACTTCATAGAGTCCCTGGCCTACGCAGCCAAAACCGAAGATGCCGAGATTGATGTTCTTTGTTTCCATATTTATTGCAGTACGGTAATTTGTTTGCCAATCGGCTGATTAAGTTTATCCAGTGCTTGTTTGAGATCGTTGATAAGGTCTTCCGCGTCTTCGATGCCTACGGAAAGGCGGATGCAGGAATCCTGCACGCCGGCTTTGCGGCGGAAGTCCTCCGGGATATTGCGGTGCGTCATGGTCACCGGGTGGCTGAGCATGCTTTTCACGCCGCCGAAACTTTCCGCGAGGCGGAAGAGCTTGGTGGCGTTCACGATGCGGATCGCATTTTTGAGCAGGTCGTCTTTCAATGTGAAGCTGACCATGCCGCCATATCCTTTTTGTTGTTTGCGGGCGATGTGATGATGTTTGTGGGTGGCGAGGCCGGGATAGAAAACTTTGTCTACCGCCGGATGCTCCGCCAGCCAGGTGGCTACCGCCATGGCGTTGGCGCATTGTTTTTCCAGCCGCAGGGAAAGTGTTTCAATGCCGCGGATGGTCAGCCATGCTTCGAACGGGCTGAGGATGCTGCCGGAAATGTTCTGATTGTATTTCAGCTGGTCCGCCAGCGCTTTGTTGTTCACCACTACGAGCCCCGCCAGTACGTCCGTATGCCCGGCCAGGTATTTGGACGCGCTGTGGATCACGATGTCCGCCCCCATGGGGATCGGCTTTTGCAGCAGGGGAGTGGAAAAGGTGTTGTCCACCACCAGCAGGATGTTGTGCTGCCGCGCGATCTTGCTGATGGACTTGATGTCCGATATTTTCAATGTGGGGTTGGTGGGGGATTCCAGCCAGATGATGCGGGTCTTCGGGGTGATCTTTTCCAGCACTTTGTCGATGTTGCTGGTATCCACAAAATTCACCTTTACGCCAAAGCGCTCGAACATGTGATGGAAGATCTGAAAGATGCCGCCATAGGTATCTTCCACGGCCATGATCTCGTCGCCGGTCTTCAGCAGCTTGAGCACGGCGTCGATGGCCGCCATGCCGCTGGCGAACGCAAAACCGGCATATCCTTCTTCCAGGCCGCAGATCAGGTCTTCCAGCACTTTCCGTGTGGGATTGTTAGCCCTGGAAAATTCGAAGCCCTTGTTGATCCCCGGGCTTTCCTGCACAAACGTGGACGTTTGGTAGATGGGCACGGAGATAGCGCCGGTCAGCTCGTCTACCGGGATGCTATGGATTAATTGTGTGCTTGGCTTCATGGTTGATCAATGTTTTACGAAACGGAATATCCGTTTATAATCATTCATTCTGAAATATCGCTTTCCGGGAAATGCAGGCATAAAAAAAGCCCTTCCGGAGTTGGAAGAGCCTATGCAATATGATGCTGTAGTAAAAATCTCTGCCAACTTATCTTTCCCCCGTTGCCGGAGGCCGGAATTAGCACCTTTTTTCCGCCGGTGGCGGAATAGGTTGCTAAGGCTTCGCAGGGCCAGTACCCTCTGCCTTTCTGGATAAGTAATGTTTAAGAACTGTGCGCAAAGGTAATGGCAGAAACATCAATTTTCCAAATACCTGTTCAGAATTTCGATTTTTTGTAAAAATAGTGGTAATTTATTAACGCTTTATAATAGTATTTTATGTCTGTTAACCCGTTACTTTCTGAGGAATTGCTTCAGTATATCTGGCAATCCGGTTTGTTTAACCAGCAGGAACTCTCCACTGTCGCGGGAGAACCGCTTACCATCATCAGCAGGGGCCAGCTCAACAGGAATGCCGGTCCGGATTTCACGGCCGCCCGTATCCGCATCGGTGCGGTAGAGTGGGCCGGGAACGTGGAGCTGCATTACCGCACGTCCGACTGGCGGAAGCATGGCCATCACCGCAACCCGCGGTATGATAACGTGATCCTGCATGTGGTATTCGAGCACGACGTTCCCTCGCACGACGCCCCCTGCCTCGAACTGCACCACCGCATCCCCAAACTCCTCCTCCAGCGCTATCAAACCCTGAAGGAAAGCGAAGCCTTCATCCCCTGCGCCCCGCTGCTGTCGCGGCTGCAGGAGCAGGCCTGGACGCCCTGGAAAGCAGCGCTGATGGAAGAACGCCTGGAACGGAAAACCGGCCTGCTGTTCAACTGGCTGCAGCAAAGCCGCTTTAACTGGGAAGAAGTGTGCTTCCGCGCCATGGCGCAAGGCTTCGGGATGCCTGTGAACACGGAAGCTTTCCTGCAGCTCGCCCTGTCCCTGCCTTTCATGCTGCTGGCGCGGCAACGCCCCCACCTCCTCCGGCTGGAATCCCTGCTGTTCGGGCAGGCCGGCATGCTGGCAGGTCAGTTCCGCGATGCATATCCCCGGCAATTGCAGCAGGAGTATCAATTCCTGCAACATAAATACCGCCTTGAGCCGATGCCCGCCCACGGCTGGAACTGGCTGCGGATGCGGCCTTCATCGTTCCCCACCATGCGGATCGCCTGCTTTGCCGCGCTGCTGCACCAAACGCCGCACCTGTTTTCCCGGCTCCTGGAGCTGGAAGACCCCTCCGCCGCAGAACAATTGTTCCACGCCGCGCCATCCCCCTACTGGGAAGACCATTACCGGTTCGACATTCCCTCCGTCCGCACCGCAGGCATCGGCAAAAGCACCATCCTCCGCATCATCGTCAATGTGGTCATTCCCTTGCTATACCTCTACGGAAAACATATGGGGCTGGCCGTTTACAGGCAGCGCGCGCTTCATTTCCTGCAACAGCTGCCCGCCGAGAATAACCGGATCATCCGCGGATGGAGCGACCTCGTGCCCGTGGCCTCGGCCTGGGACTCGCAGGCGCTGCTGCAATTGAAGCAATATTATTGCGAAGAAAAAAGATGCCTCGGATGCGGCATCGGTATGCGGCTGCTGGAAGACGATATCACCAGTTAAAGGTCACATCCTGCTTAATATCCGGGTGCACGCTTTCCCCAACCGGGCAGGTGTAAGCCACATTTTCGAGGATCTTCCGGTCTTTTTCCTCCAGCCCGTGACCCGCGGGGAAGTCGAACACGATCTTCACGCCCGTGATGCGGCGGGGCTCCGTGCCCATGATCTTTTCCACGCTCACTTTTGTACCGTCGATATTCCAGCCCTTGTCCCGCGCCTTGATGCCCATGATGGTGAGCATGCAGGAGCCCAAAGCCGTGGCCACCAGGTCACTGGGAGAAAAGCGTTCCCCTTTCCCGTTATTATCTACCGGGGCATCTGTTTCTATCACCGTTCCGGAGCGGAGGTGTGTAGCTGTCGTTCTAAGCTCGCCGTTGTAAAGGATCGCCGCTGTTTGCATGGTATGTTGTTTTGCTTGTAAAATTAAATGTATTTTTAGTAAATCGTCCCCCATATGGCCAAAGGCGGTGGCGGTCGACAACCCAACAAATTTATGTATGTTTGTATGGGAATAAAACATAAAACGTAATCAGGCGTTTAATAAAAATATAATCGCACATCACGGTGAAAAAATTACATATACTCTTACTGACCTTGCTGGCTTCCACAACACTCTATGCCCAGGATGACCGGCAGTCCAAAAAGGAGGAACGGGAACAGAAACGGCTTAGGAGAATATCCCTTTTCAGGGAAATAGAAGAAGGAGATAACCTTTACAACAGGGAATTTTCCGGTGGTGCACGCCTGAATACGGATGGATGGACAGGTTTCCTGGAAAAAGGATACCGCAAGAACGCCACCATCGTGAACTACTTCCAGCTGGAGTTCTCTGAAAAGAGGCATCCAAAGCAGGACCGCGCCTCCCGCATCATCCCTATCGGCGGGGGCTTCGGCATCAGCAGCAGCCCCTTCGTATACGGTAAACAGAACAACTTCTACCAGGCCAAGCTCGGCCTCGGGCAAAAACGCCTGATCGGCGGCAAAGGCAACAAGAACGGGGTGGAAGTGAACGCCATTTATTACGGCGGCGTTTCTTTCGGCCTGGTCAAACCATATTATCTTGATCTGATGAATGATTCCGGCGACCCCAACCAGCGCCGGACCGTGAAATACACTGACGACATCCGCGACGACTTTCTGAACCGCGACCTGATATACGGCGCCGGCGGCTTTACCAAAGGCTGGAACGAAGTGGAGCTTACCCCCGGCCTGCATGCCAAGGTTGGCTTCCGGTTCGACTGGGCCCGGTTCAATGACGTGATCTCCGCGATAGAAGTGGGCGTAAACGCCGAATATTACACGAAAAAAGTGCAAATCATGGTGGACGAGAAGGCTAAGTCCTTCTTTTTCAATGCATATGTAGGATTGCAGTTGGGGAAACGATGGAATAAGTAACTTTGTATCTTAAAAGAAAGGATTTGCGATGCAAGAATTACCCGTAATCGCGGCCGAACCGGCCGCGCCGAGAGTGAAAAAGCCCGACTGGCTGAGAGTAAAGCTTCCGATAGGAGAGAATTACAGACAGGTAAGGAACCTGGTAGACACGCATAAATTACACACCATCTGTGAAAGCGGCAATTGTCCCAATATGGGCGAATGCTGGGGCGCCGGTACGGCCACTTTCATGATCCTGGGCAATATATGTACCCGCAGCTGCGGCTTCTGCGCCGTAGCCACCGGCAGACCCGAGGCGGTGGACTGGGACGAGCCGCAACGTGTGGCGGAGGCCATCTACCTGATGAAAGTAAAACATGCCGTGATCACCTCCGTTGACCGCGACGAGCTGAAAGACGGCGGCTCCATCATCTGGGCCAACACCATCAAAGCCGTACGCGCCCTCAATCCGGACACCACCATGGAAACCCTCATCCCCGATTTCCGGGGCATCTGGGAAAACCTGGAACGTGTGATAGAAGCCGCGCCGGAAGTAGTATCCCACAACCTGGAAACCGTGGAGCGCATGACCAAGCAGGTCCGCATCCAGGCCAAATACCACCGCAGCCTCGAAGTGATCCGCCGCCTGAAAGAAGGCGGCATGCGTACCAAAAGCGGTATCATGCTCGGCCTCGGCGAAACAAAAGAAGAAGTAGTGCAGGCCATGCAGGACCTCTACGATAATGGTTGCGATGTAGTGACCCTCGGGCAATACCTCCAACCCACTCCCAAACACCTCCCCGTTGTGCGCTTTGTGCACCCCGACGAGTTCGCGGAACTGCGTGAGATCGGTTACGGCATGGGGCTGGATTATGTGGAGGCCGGGCCGCTGGTGCGGTCTTCGTATCATGCGGAGAAGCATATTTTTAGTGGGAGGAAATAATATTTTTTCCTGAAAAAGGATTAGACGGCCATGTCATATGATGTATGATGTGGCCTTTTTTATTGCGGGATTATCAATGGTTTGATAACAACCTTTCTTAACATGAAATATCTTCTTTTTCTAATCGCATCTTTACTATGGACTGGTATAGCATTGGGACAAACCGCAAGCAATACCGAGTCGCATGATTCATCCAATATCTACTATCAGGCATTCATGCATTATTGCTCAAATTCACTCCCGGATAACAATGGCATACTACTGGTTGAAGAAAACAATATTACAACAGAAAGTCTTCCGAAGCAGTTGAAGAACATCAGGGTTGAAGTAGTTGATGTACAGAAACTTCAAAAGAAATTGAAAACAACAAAATCACTAACATTGATTAGAGTTGTTCCACTACGGGTAAAAGAAGGGCGTTTTTTTGTAAATATTATTCCGTTCGATGTGTCACGAACGAGGTCAGGCTTTCATTATGTAAACAGTGGAGGTTGTACAGTTGAGTTTTTGTATGATTGTACCAATGATGTATTTAGCCTGAGCGCAGTAGTGAATAAGGGTATTTAGCATTTGTAGGTTTAACTAATAACTCAATATTATGTGCGCAACCAAAAGCGTTATAAAGGCATCTTTATATCTATCATTATTTATTGTCAGTTCTTGTGCCAGGTATGTAGATACAGTAAGAAGTTATTCCAATGGATATGCTAAAAATGATTTTTTTCAATTCTATCCTGACAGTAACGTTTTTAGATACAAATCCAATGTGGTATTGACAAAGGATACGGAGAGGATTTATCCGAAATTTTTTGAAGTTAGGTTACCTAAGAAGATTAGATTTTATGAGTTTATAGGGTCTACTGATTTTTCTTTTTATTATGATAAAGGGCAGACTGTTTTTATAAAAGTGAATCTCGAAAAAAGCAAGATTAGTCGGGATACTGTTTATAATCCAACGAGAGATCAGTTGGGTGAACTTATTGAATCGACGGCGCAGACAGGGAATGGAAAATATAACTTAAACGCTATTCCATTTAATGAGCATCGAAAGCACTTAGTTATGCAGAGAGGGAATGCCACTACCTTACTGTATAATATTGAAGATAAAAATTTCGATTTATTCTATGGATATATAAGCAAGTTTAGATTTATAAACATACATGGAGTCGATTAGAAAACCATCCTCACAAGAACTAAGGCTTATCAAGTTTTTGGTATGCAGAGCAGTCAAGCCACTACCTGCAAATTGGGAATCAGACTTAATGGTTCAGCCAATGCAAGATGGTGGCATGGGAAGCCTAACCTTATTCCGTCATGGGTATGCTGTGGGAAAACGAGAGTTTGGAGAGTGGTCGAGTGAATACCAATTTTTAGATTCTGATGGTGTTAGTGATATAGCCTCCTTAAATTTGGATAATAATGGGGAATTATTTGAATTGGATATGTGGTTTAAGCTGGCCATTGCCCATGTGGTCTTCCTTCACCTTCCTGTTTTTCATATTATAAAAATGTTTAATTTATCTCTCCCAAAAAAACCTCGTACTCGCCTCGTACTCGCATACTATCGGCCTTGGATCCGCCTTAATCGGCCTTTAATCCGCTTCATACCCGCTTCACCCTGGCCTTGCCCTCGCCTTTATCGGCATTAATCCTCATCCCTGCCATCAGAAAAACACCCGCACATCCTCTTCCGTCCCCCCTGAGTGCACAAAATTGCGAAACCGTCACCTATTGCCAGAGTGCTTTCTTTAATATCGCGCGCATAAGTTCACAACTTTATAATTAATTTCTTTAATTCCCCTGAAAATTAACTATTAGAAAAGAAATAACCCGTACCAAAGTGAATGATTCCCCAATTCTATTCTGGATGAATTAAATAAAGAAAGGTTAGAACGAAAGATGAGATTGAATGTTCTCGAAACCAATCTGAATGAACTTAGGATTTGCAAAAAGAGTTTTCTTCCGACGACTCCATTGTTGGAGCTGCTGGGTAATATCTTCGACTGTATTTACTTTTCTGTCTGAAATTTAATAAACCATAGTCTAACTAAAAAGGTGCCTCAGTTATTTTTGAGACACCTTCTTTTTTATTGCAGTCCTGTAAAGTGCCGTGTTTTGGAGATAAAAAATATTTTATTTCTGAATATTTGATTATTTTGATACCTGTAATACTATACCTTGATTAATGACCCGTAACCCTGCCATATGAAATTGACGTTATCGTTGTTAGCCTGGAGTTTGTGGCCTGTAATACAACGGGATTCATCTATTAAAATTCATCTTCAATGATCAGCTCCCTTACCGGCCGGCTATTTTTTACAAGCTGTTTTTTATGTTGGACGATGATTGCATTGGCCCAGAATGCACCGAACAGCAGCGGTCGTCCGTCTGCAACAGCAGCATCGGTTCCTGCTGCTTATACCAATCCGACGATCAACTATATCCGTACCTGGGAACCTTCCATGCCAACAACAGACCCTGCTGTGGTGACCGCCGCTGCGCGAACAGTAAAGGAAGTCAAGCAGACCACCCAGTACTTTGACGGGCTGGGCCGGCCGATCCAGACAGTATCGAAAGGAATGAGCGGGGGAATTGATACGATTGTCACTGGTGGTAAAGACATCGTGAGCATGCATATCTACGATGCCTTCGGCCGGGAACAATTTCAATATCTGCCTTATGTGCAGCAGAGCGGCAATACAAATGACGGCAAGTTTAAAACCTCTCCCTTTACGGGACAGGCGGCTTTTTATCAGAATAGCAGCCTGAATCCCGGGGCGCAGGGAGAAAGTATCTATTATAACCGTACAGAATTTGAGGCTTCCCCGTTAAACCGTGTGTTGAAAACTTATGCTCCGGGTAACACCTGGGCGCTGGAAGGAGGCAATAAACCAATGGCCACGCAATATCTTGTTAACACTGCGGCTGACGGTGTAAGGATCTGGGATATGCCTGCGACAGGTACGATCCCGACCAGTGCTTCAGGGCGTGTTTATGGCGCAGGCCAGCTATATAAGAACGTCGTTCTGGATGAAACAGGCAACCAGGTAGTAGAATATAAGGATAAGGATGGCAGGGTGGTCTTGAAGAAAGTTCAGCTTAGCGCTTCTATTGGTGCAGCACATGATGGATGGCTGTGTACTTACTATGTGTACGATGATCTGAGCAATTTGCGTTTTGTGATCCCTCCCCGTGCCGTTGAACTGATCAGCACCAGTTGGGTGATCAGTACTGTTGTCGCCGACGAGCTTTGTTTCCAGTATCAATATGATCATCGTAAGCGAATGATCGAGAAGAAGGTGCCCGGCGCGGGCCTTGTGCAGATGGTCTATGATGTGCGGGACCGGCTTGTTTTTACGCAAGACGCGGTGCAGAGAGGCAAAGCGCCGACAAAAGAATGGCTGGTGACTTTTTATGATGAACTGAATCGCCCGGTGATGACCGCGTTGTACCCTTCAAATTCTACCAGGGATCAATTGCAGACGGCCATGAGCAGTGCTACAGCTGCTGGAACAGTAAATTACACTTTCCCCGGAACAGCAGACCTTGTCATTGGTAACCGTCAGGCGGGAGTTACCAGCTACAAGGCCACTAATAGTATTCTTTTCCAGGACGGTTTTGAAAGTGAAACCAATGCGGAATTTGTGGCGGAGATTGATCCGGCTTTGACCGGCGGGACCACTTTATTGACCGTGACCAATCCACTCCCTAATATCACGGGTTATCAACCATTGACCTACACATTCTACGATAAATATGAGTTCACGGGTAAGCACAATATTGAAAGTGGGGATCTCAGCAAACCACAGGCCGGCGGTAACCCTTATGCAGAACCGGCAACTGCTGCGAGCGTGATGATCAAAGGGCTGACGACCGGCACCCGTGTAAGAGTACTGGGTACGAACCAGTGGCTGACCACGACCATCTTTTACGATGACAAAGGACGGGTGATTCAAACGATCAGTGACAACGTAGCCGGTGGCCGGGATGTAGTAACAAACCTGTATGACTTTAACAGCAAGTTGCTGAGCAGCTATCATCGTTCCAATAATCCCCGCAGCGGCGTAACTCCACAAACTATGGTGTTGACGATGAACCGCTATGATGCTACCGGCAGACTGCGGGTAGTAAAAAAGCGGCTCAACGACCAGGCCAGTCTCGAAAGAACGGTGGCGGTCATGGACTACGATGAGATGGGACAGTTGAAGGAAAAGCGGCTCGGGGTGACCAGCGGCGCTGCACAGATGGAAAAACTGGCCTATGAATATAACATTCGTGGCTGGATGAAAGGAATTAACAAAGCGTATGTCAATACATCTGGCAGCACAACCAATTGGTTCGGCCAGGAATTAAGCTATGATTATGGTTTTACTGCTAATCAGTACAATGGCAACATTGCCGGCGCAAAGTGGAAGAGCAAGGGAGATGGAATTGCACGCGCTTATGGCTATGGTTATGACAAAGCCAACAGGCTGACCTATGCAGATTTCAACCAGGTTAATGCCGGTACTTCCACCTGGCAGAAAAACCTGGTGGACTTTAGTGTAAGCAACCTTGGTTATGACGCCAATGGCAATATTTTATCCATGACCCAACAGGGTATGAAAGCAGGAGCTAAGGCTACCGTGGATCAGCTATCTTATGGTTACTATTCCAATGGTAACCGGCTGCGGTTAGTGCGTGACAACTCCAATGACCCAACCACTACGTTGGGCGATTTCAAGGAACCGGCTGCAAATAATACATCAAATCAGAATGCACCAACTACGGATATCGATTATGCCTACGATGTGAACGGAAATATGATCAGCGACAAGAACAAGGAGATCAGCGCGATCGCCTACAATCACCTGAACCTGCCGCAAACGATCTCTATTACAGGGAAAGGTACGATCAGCTATCAATATGATGCAGCAGGGAATAAACTGAAGAAGACGGTAACCGATCAGACCGTCACGCCTAATAAAGTAACGGTGACAGATTACATCGGAGGCCAGGTCTACGTCAATGACACATTGCAGTTTATCAGCCACGAAGAAGGCCGCATTCGGACGTTGTTCAAAACAAGCCAGCCGGTAGCTTACATTTATGATTACTTTTTAAAGGACCATTTGGGAAATACCCGGATGGTATTGACGGAGGATGCCGATACAAACGTATATGCAGCTACGATGGAAACAGCTTCAAGTCCTGTGGAGAATGCGCTGTACCGTAACATTGATGCGGCACGAAGCACGAAACCGGTAGGTTACCCCGCTGATGCTACGACCAACCCGAATGACTATGTAGCCAAATTACATGCTGGTACCGGCGGCCAGAAGATCGGGCCGGCGTTGGTGTTGAGGGTGATGGCCGGCGATAAGATACAACTTGGAGCGAAAGCATTTTACAAATCTACAGGCACGAGCACTTCCAGCGCCACGATCCCGGACATGCTGGGCGCATTGCTGCAAGCGTTCAGCGGGGGTGGAGGCTCCGGTCCTGATGGCCATGGAACTGGCTCCGGCCCCGGTTCCCCGATCACAACAAGTTTTAGCGCTACAAGCTATCAACAACTGAAAGATCAGGACCCGACCCAGAATGTGTCGAACAAGCCAAGAGCGTACTTGAATTTTGTAATGTTTGACGATCAGTTTAACTTGGTCAATGAGAATAGCGGCGTGCGGCAGGTGCAGGGAAGTCCTGATCAGTTGCAGACGTTGGCTACGAATCAGTTCGAGATTAAACGGACGGGGTTTTTGTATGTTTATACGAGTAATGAGAGTGTGGAGGATGTGTTCTTTGATAATATTGTGGTGCAGCATACAACGGGGCCGGTGTTGGAGGAGACGCATTATTATCCATTTGGGCTCGTCATGAGCGGGATCAGCAGCCAAGCACCGAACCGCCTTGAAAACAAATACCTGTACAACGGCAAGGAGTTGCAGAACAAGGAGTTTGCAGGGAATGGAGGTAGTGGCCTGGAGTGGTATGACTATGAAGCAAGGATGTACGATCCGCAGATAGGGAGGTGGCATGTGATAGACAATTATTCGGACATCTATTACGCGTTAACCCCTTATAATTATGCGGGAAATACCCCGGTTAATGCTATAGACATTGATGGAAACTTATTCATATTTGCAAGTGGATTTATGCTTAATCATTGGAAGGGAGGAACGGATGCAACAAAAGAATATAGATATCGGGCTGATCCAGGAACAACATATACTGTTCCAAACTCGAATCAATATGCGCCAGATAGAGGATTTTATTCAGACGGGCCGCATAATGCAGGGAAGAAGTTCGATTATTGGAATGGAGTTGATCTTGCTTATATGAATGAGTACAAGGATAAAAACTCGTATTATACCAACGGCTCTTTTACACCTAAGGCTTCAGCCTCCGCAAGATTTAAATCTGGCGAGGAAGCAGGGTTGGAACTTATTTCAAAGTTAACCTCCGGAGAAATTTCATTGAGTGAAGGTGAAACTATTAAGATTGTTGGGCACAGCCAGGGTGCTGCTTATGCTGCCGGAATAGCATTTGCACTTGCTAATTATTCTTCATACGGAGGATTGATAGAGTTTGTCGACTATCTTTCACCACACCAGCCAGGTGGTATTATTCATCCAGATGGAGTAAGAGGCCGACAATTTTCTACGGAAAGTGATGAGGTTTCTTCCAAAGGGTTACTGCCGAAGCTTTTTGGGAAGTCCAGTTACGAGAAAATTAGGGGAACGGAATGGGGTGTGCAAAGAAAGAAGTATGAGGGAGGAAGAGGTGGACATAGTGTTGAAACCTGGCTGGATGACTTGGTTAAATACTGGAGGGATCAGGGCGTTACTGTTAATGTAATAGAATAAAAAACAAAGAATGCAGATGAGATTAGTCTTATACAATATATTCATTACTTTGACTATTCTTGTTTTTATTGGTTGTCGTCCAATGAAAACAAATTTTACCGTTGCTGAACTTCGCTGGCTGGATATCTACAATGTTGGTGATACTTTGATTTATAAATCGTCAAACGGAAGATTTGACACGTCTTATATCATCGGAAAGAAGATATATTACCCTGAATATATTCCAATTGAAGTACATAATAAGTATTTACCTCATACCGGAGTAGTTACTTATAAAAACAGGAACTTAGTGTATCGGCCTGATGGGGAAAAATTGATATATATGTATAAAGCCTATCCCGATAAGCAAACGCGACTTATGATAGACTATCTAAACTCCAGTGTAACAATTTTGGATTTAACGACCGGCTCGATAGAGAAATATAAGAAGGGTAATACCTATGAGTTTAATGCCTATCATCGAAATGGAAAACCTGGTGAACCCAATAGGATATTCTGGCATGAAAAATTGGGAATTATAAAGTACATCACTAACGATAGCACTATCTGGGAGCGTATCAATATTTCAAGATAGTATGCTAGGGTGTGTTAGAGGAGACGCATTATTATCCTTTCGGGCTTACAATGGCGGGAATCAGTGCCAAGGCTCCGGGCAAGCTGGAGAACAAGAACGAGAAGTTCCAGGGACAGCCTTTGGATGATGAGTTAGGACTGCACTGGTATGGTTTTAAGTGGAGAAACCACGATCCGCAGATAGGACGGTTTATACAAATCGATCCTTTGGCGAGTGATTATGTTCATAATGCGCCTTATGCATTTTCAGAGAACAAGGTGATAGCACATGTCGAGTTGGAGGGACTTGAAAGCGTCGGATACTTAAAAGCCCAGCTTTGGCAATCGGCTGGTGTAACATCAACTACTGCCAGGAATATCGAGAATACCGCGAATACAGCGTTGAAAGAAATAAAACCCTATGCAGAGGGGGCGGCTACTGGATTCAAATATGCGGGTATAACTGCAGGTATTCTTTTGGGAGGGCCCGCGGGAATAATACTTGGTATACCGGCACTAGGTTTAACTCTGACAAAAGACATAGCTCAAGCGGTTAATCCAGACAATCCAAAAGTGGAAGCGATACCTGAGGGTTTGGGAGAGACTGTTGGGCTTGTAGCCGACAAAACAACCGAGGTGGCAACAGGACAAAGTACAAACGGTCTTTTACAAGATGTTGGAGGATTATTGGAAACTGTATTAACTGGTACAAAGGATTTGCTGAAAAAAGCCAAGCCAAACCAGTCTGATGCACTAGTTGCTATTGACAAAACGAAGACGGCGACTGATACGTATAAAGATGGTAAAAAAGTGGTTATAAAGATAGATCAAGCAATTGAGCAGAAAAAAGACGAAAAAAAAGAAGGCAACTAAATTAGTAACAACTTTAAAAAGCCATTGAAGCAATGAAATTAGAGCTTTTTGGGATTGAAGAAGCTAATCGACATTTTTTAACACGGTATTGGCGTAGTATTAGATTATTTCTACTGTTTTTTATCATCATAGATATTGCATTATTGGTGAAGATTGGACTGGGGTGGGGAGTGATCATTGTAGGGGGTGGTTTTTTACTTTTAGTGGCCTTATATGGGTTAAGAATGTCTGTCAATGTTTTATATAAGGGTCATCTGGATGAAGATAATGATATAGTTGAAATAGAAACACTACATTTTAACCAAATAAGAAAAATTCAGCGCAATAGAAAGGATGTGAAAGTGAGGGTTATTCAAGATGCTACATCTAGATATATCGTGGATATGATACGCATCGATGTAGATAGAAAGACGTATTTTACCCAAAAACAGGTTGCCCCTTGGTCTCGAGAAAGGATTCAGCAGGTAAAGAATCTGGTAAAACAAGGAATCTTGTAGATGAAACTGATTAATTGAACTTCAGACGCACTTAAATTCATTTTTTGAGATGTGTAACTATATAAAGCAGCTAAAAGATAAAATGAATGTAACTCTATTTGGGAAGATAAAATTGCATGTTTGTATTGTCATTTATATACTTTCAATGGCTGGTAGTGCCTGTAAGATGCCTAGTTGTCCCAGAGATAACATAGTTGCCGGTGCAAAGTACTTCAACGGAGACACTGTTTTGAACGAGAATTCATACTTTATTTTTTACGATTCTATTCAACTTGATTATTTGAACGGGAGGCTAGTTACCCAATATGATATTAAATGGCATGGCTGCTCTGAATATTCTTTGATAATTAAGAGTATAGAAGAACCTGATTTGTTGAAAGCGGGAGACACTTTGAATATCTCCATTCTATCTAATGTCAGAGATACTTTTCGGTATCTCGTAAAATTCAGAGAGCGCGAAGCTGTATCTTATTTTTTTAAAAAAGGTGGACAATAGCCGTGTAACAGTGAGGAGACACATTATTATCCGTACGGGCTCACTATGAGCGGGATATCAAACAAGGCGATCTATAGTCCCGAGAATAAGTTCGGATATAACGGGAAGGAATTGCAGAATAAGGAGTTCAATAATGGCGGTGGTTTGGAGTGGTATGACTATGGTGCGAGGACGTACGATCCGCAGATTGGCAGGTGGAATCACGTCGATCCACTTACTGAAATGTCAAGAAGGTGGTCTTCTTATAATTATGCTTTTAACAATCCGATTCGCTTTATTGATCCTGATGGAATGCTTACTTACGATTGGAAAACTAGACAGTACGTTGATGAGAACGGCAAAGAAGTAAGTAATGAAGATGCTATGGGACAAATAGAAGCAATGGGAACTACGGTTTACAAAGCTGATGAAGCAGAAGAAAGTAAGAACAAGGAAAAAGATGATGCCACCGAGAAAAAGCAAAAGGAATATCAAAAAGTTATCGAGACTACAGCTACTGCATTAGGTGCAATCTCAACTTCCACAGATTTTACAGTAAACGGTCTTAGTGGATTGCAAGCGTTTGTAAATATGTATACAGGAACCACCTATGAAGTTATTAAGATGGGTGAGTATCAAGTAGTAAAAGGTCTTACTGTCGATGCTCTAGGTCGAAGGGTAGCTGTTGTTGGTATTCTTGTGACGGGTTTAGATATCGCTAATAATGGTTTGAACTGGAAGAATGGTACAGATGCAGCTATGGGGGGAGCATCGTTGATTCCTGGAGTGGGTTGGGTGATTGGTGCTGTTTATTTCCTTGCAGATCCGATTGTTAAAAAAACCACGGGAAAGAATATTGGACACCACGTTGGAGATGCAGCAAATTATGTAGGAGAGGTGTCTGGTAAGACTTTAAACTTTGTTTCTTCGACGTGGAAGACGTTTATTTCAGGGTTTTCCAACTTGGAACATCGACTTAGACATGGGTGGCTTCCGTAACTATATAAATTGTAACTAATGTTATTTTTTGATTTTTTATATTATCTTCTCTATAAATTTTATGCACGCTATAATGTAAAAAGTGCTGAATCAACTGCTTCTGCAATAATAGGGGGATTGCAAGCAATGAATGTGTTGACTATAATCATGCTGATTCAATCGATAGTTGATCCTAAAGAAAAAATTAATAAACTTATAGCAATCGTTTTATTCATAATATTTCAGGTCTATACCTATATAAGGTACATATATCGAGAGAAACATTCTGTTAGTGTAATAGAGAACAAATGGTTAAAGAATACAGAATCGTCAAGGAAACAAAAGAGCGCTTTTTTTTTCGCATATGGAACTATAAGTATAATTGGTTTCTTTTGGTTAGCCATATATCTTGGTTCCCAAAAGTAGCAATAGCCAAGTTATGTACGTTTCATTCACCTCAGGAATGAGTTATAGATGTTGGAAGGATTAAGCCCCCTGAAGGTACTAAATAGCTGTTCAAAAAGCCCGGTATACTTATGAAAGAAATTAAATTATTTTGCGGAATTGGGTTGATTTGTTTTTTAATTGTTAACATGGTGTCTGCCCAGGATTATGCCAGAAGCGTTGAGAAAAATTTGACACCATCTCCAATGGTTGCTTCTTTGGGAGCTTTTGGAGGCATGGATGTAGAAAAAAGTACTGGTGGTCTTAGTAAGACCATTAGCCTTTTTGAGGTAAAGGAAGGTGATATTGAATACAGCCCCTCAATACATTACTTTTCAACCGGTATTAAGGTGAACGATTGGGGCAGCAGAGTGGGTATTGCCTGGTCTGAAAACACTACGCCAATAATTTCCAGAACAGTCAGAGGGGTGCCGGATGAACGCGCCACATCACGTATTGGTGATACGAGATATGAATTCGGGGACCCGGGGGCACAGGACTTTACACAGGCAACTTACGATAAAGTACGTCAGTTGGAAGTTTCCGGAACAACATTTGATGGTCAGTATGACCTTTTTAATTATTCTATATTCGGCGTTTCAGGTCAATTTATTATTAAAAACGACACGGCCATTCTTTTGAGTGATGACAAGAGTTTCAAGATAGATATAGTACAAACATCCCCGAGCTACCTTTTTATCCTGACTGATAACAATGGTGTTAAATACTATTTCAATGTACAGACAGAAGAAACGAAGTTTGATAGTGAAAACGCGTGCGATATCGATAACCCATATAGATATGGAGGAATAGTAACCGCATGGTTTATCGATAAGATTGTTTCGCAAACAGGATACACAATTACATTCAATTATGACTATGCTGAGTATAAATACATATATGATTATACTGAATCTTTTTTATTCAACTATTTTTCATATACTGATTGGTATCACTTTACGGGCTTAAGCCCTGCTGCAGAGAAGTTAGCTTGCCTGCGTCGAAAGAGTACAAAAACCCGGATATTAAACAGTATTGTAGGTGATAACTTTAGCATAGGCTTCGAATATATAAGCCGCAATGATATTTATGGAGAGAAACTGCTAAGTAAAATAACCCTTACAAACAGTATGGGCGTTTTGAAGGAGTTGGAATTTTCGTATGATGAGGTTGTGGCAACGAGTACCTTTGAACAGGAGCTGTCTTTCCATTTAGGTGATAATGATCCCTGGGAGCTGAATGCATTGAAAACAAGATATTTTTTGGAGGATCTTAGTATACGCGACGGACAGGGAAATATTGAGCAAGTGTATCGGTTTGACTACATATCTCCCTCTTCCTTGCCACACCGTTTTTCATTTTCGCAGGACTACATGGGATGTTATAATGCCAAGCCCAATGGTACAATGGTTCCTGTACAAGCAGCAGAAGGGCTAAGTTCAATACTACCTGTATCGTCTGTTTCTTTTGGCGACCGTCGGCCTTCATCTAGCGGTAAGACCGGCCTTTTGAACCGGATTATATATCCGACGGACGGTAAAGATTCAATAATATATGAACAAAATCAATACAGGACAATTGTAGAGAATATACATCATGCTTCTTATATGGATTGGTTTGGCACGGAGGATTCAGAAACATACGATGGATGGTTCTTCACGATGTGGCTCCCGAAAGAAGGAGATGTTGAACTATTACTTGAATGTTTTTATGATGGAGGGGACCTTCCCGGAGATGATGAGGGTGAATACTATGCTAAAGTTCAGCTTTGGAATTCAGAAGGACAAATGGATTTCCCCCACGGCGGAAATGAAATTGAATTAAGACTTGGTCAAACATACTTTTCCACAAAGTATAATCACCTTTATCCAGGAAATACTGTAAAGCTGCACTTTACTCCTGATGAGGAATACAATCTCTACCTATCGCTTCAGGGCAAACATACCAACGTTCGGGCTACTCTTTATTATATAGAGGATACTACTTATGATGCTGTTGATTCTGCATATGCGGGACATAGGGTACAGAAGGTGATCTCCAGCTCTGATAGTTCCCCGGATGTAGTAAAGTTGTACAATTATAATGTTTTTGAGAAAAAAGGCGATACCTTAAAATATACAGATTCCAGTTCCCTTGTATCTGTACCAATGAAAAATTATTCTGTATTGAGTTATAGTGAAGCCGAATATACGATTCCTGATGTTTGGCCCAGTTTGCCTCCTGGATACAGTGATCTTACAGGATTTGTTCCATACTCAATATTTCGGTTACTGTCAAACAGCAATTACAATATAAATATATACGGAGGATTGCCGTATGCGTACAAGAATGTCACGGAGTATTTAGATACTAGCAGAACGTCCTTTATTGCCGGTGAGTTTAATCTGGCGTTTAATAGCCATTCTTACAGAGAATTAGTTGATTTATACCCGCAGATGGATGTTTTGATGCCCGAGCTGGAAAATTCAGCCTGGGATCATGGTCTGGAGCTGGAGCGGTACTATGGGACGAAACTAGATGATAACTACATTGTTGACCTCGAAAGGAAATGGAGCTATTCAGGCTTATCCAATTCATACTACAATTACGCTGCTTATTTATTGCATCCTATCCATGTATATTCTTCCGATCCCAGAACAAATATTGCCAATTATATAGTAACCAGCAATATCACGTTTAGTCATTGGAAAAAATTAGATTCTCTGGTTGAAATTGGTTATTCGAGGTACCCTGGTGGATACAATACTATTTTAAACAAGAGCATTTATAGATATAACAGTGGCGATAGATTGATAGAAGAGGAGGAGACATTGAGTAGCAAAGAGGAAACACTTTTAAAAACTATTGCGAGACCATCTAAAATGGTTGCTACCGGAAGGGATCCAAACGGTATCTACCAGGGAATGATCAATAACCACATTATTTCGCCTGAAATAGAGGTCGTGAGTAAAATAAACTCTAATCAGGTTAATCTGGTTAGAACGAATTATTTTCAGCCTTTTAACGAGCTATATATGCCTTCATCAATACAAACTCAGAAACGGGCATCTGATCCATTGGTGACAGAATTGAAGTTCAATCAATATGATACAAAGGGAAATATACTAAGCTTGTCAAGAGAGAATGATGTGACAATTAATTATCTGTGGGCCTATAAAGGCAGATATCCTGTGGCAAAAATCGTAGGCAGTGACTATGCAACAATAAGTAGTGTTGTGTCGCAGTCTCAAATTGATAATGCCACGGGCAGCGATCAGACGCTCCGTTCTGTTTTGAACGCGTTACGTACAGACCCCAGGACTAATGGTGCGCTGATAAACACTTATACCTATAGGCCAATAGTAGGTGCAACCAGCGAAACAGATGCCAAGGGCCAGATTGTTTACTATGAATATGATAACATAGGGCGCCTCAAGCTGGTTAAAGATCGGAATGGAAAGGTTTTAAAGGTGTATGATTATCAATATCAAAAACCAATTACTCAATAACCGTTATTATTATACACACCCTTATTCGGATACTGAGCGGCAGGTAATTGTGAAGGGATGTCCGGAGGATAACGCTGGTATCCTAGCCTGATTTGCATTAAGATAAAAGATATATGAATTTAAGGGCATTTGTTTCCAACGATATAGGAGATGAAGTAGAATGGGTCGTTATTGAATCTGATGAGGGTGATACAAAGGGATATTTTGTCTATTACTATCGGAACGAGAATATGGCATTTGACACCTGGCATGCATCGTTAGAGAATGCTTTTGATGCTGTATGGATTCAATATGGTATTGACAGGAAAGATTGGGAGGTTTTATCTGATTGAGCATGCCTGAATTGTTTCGGCTTTGTGCAGCGCTTTTTCTTATTGAAGGTGGTCGCAAAGGGAAGAAGAATGCTGACAATGTCAGATGGGAAATGTAATTTTATGCCCTACACCCAACACTCTTTATTTATTCATATGATAAAAATCTTTTTGCTGCTGTTGTCTATCACACCAGCCTTCGCCCACGCCCAGCTCACCTGGCACCCTTCCGAAAAACACAACAGCGGCCTTCCGCCCTCCATCCGCGTTTACGAAACCACGGATTCCCTCGACGGCAAACCCTTCCGTGCCTTCTACCTCGAAGCGGACCTGCAGGACCCGCAGCTGACATTCGAAATGCACATTGGCAACGGCAAACGGTACACCGCTGCGCAATATGACAGCATGATCGGGCCATCTGTGCTGTCCGTCATCAACACCACCTTCTTTTCCTTTAAAGACAACAGCAACCTGAACATCGTCATGCATAACGGAAAAGTGCTGGCCGTAAACCCGCCATCACACAACGTCCGCAACAAAACTATATACACCACCCGCGGCGCTTTCGGCATCGATAAAAAAGGAAGACCGGATATCGCATGGGTCTACAACGTGGGTAGAAAGAAAAAAGCCTATGCCTACGACGCCCCCGCCACGCCGGACATCCAGGGAACTGACACCACCTACCGACAGCCAAACAAACGCTACCCCCGCGGCGCGCACCGCTGGAAAATGAAAGAAGCAGCAGGCGGCGGACCGGTACTGGTGCAGGACGGCAAACCTTTTGTGACAGTAAAGGAAGAACGCATGAACGGCGTTGCCGCCAGTCATCCGCGCTCCGCAGTGGGGTATACCGCTGATGGCAAGCTGATCCTGCTGGCGATCGAAGGGCGGAATAAAGGTGTAGCGGAAGGCGTTACGCTGGAGCAGATGGCGAAAATATTTACAGACTTGCATTGCGAAGAAGCCTTGAACCTCGACGGCGGCGGCTCTTCCGCCCTCTACGTCAACCACATGAATACGATCAAACCTTCCGATGCCAACGGCCAGCGTGCGGTGCCCGCTGTGCTGGTCATCCGGCGGAAGTAAAGATGATCGCTGCGTTAAACAGATATTGAAGTGCCAGGTTCAAACTACATACGGCGCCAAAGCGAAGCCACCGGCACCAGCACTTCCTATGTGTACGTACGCATATCAGACTGATCCCTTCCTCCGCTCCCCATCTTCATCGAACACCTGCAACAAATGCCATTCAGTAAGCCCCGTCAGCAGCAATGCGCAGAAGATAACGGGACTAATAGTCACATACATGAACACATCGGACTGGGTGCTGAACACAAACCCGCAGATCAGCCCGAACGGTACCAGGAAATAAGCCATGATGCGCGACACATAAGCGGCGTATTGATTGCCTTCATCCCAGGTCTGTTGATTGATGGTGGAGGAGAAGGTACGGTACCCGTACCATGTTTTCATACTGCGTGGCGGGAATTTCCGGATCATGAATCCCATAAACAGGAATAACAATCCTGCCAGCAGGCTGGCATTGCAAAAGGGGCTATGCAGGATGTTCGTCATCATAATAAAAGCGTGACAGATAAATGCCACGCTTTTATTATTACAATCAAGGGAAATGTTTTGTTGCGTCCCGTTACTGCTTTGTGGTATCTTTTTTCCGGTTCAGCAGCCCCTTCAACGTATTATTCAGCGTTTTTTCAGCGGCCTTACCGGCGTCCTGCAGCGGTTTGCCGGAGCCGGTACTGTCTTTTCCGCCAAGCAACTGCTTTTTCAGCTCGTCTTTCACAGCGGATACGGCTTCATTCTTCACGGATTGCAGCGAATCCTTGATCGTGTTCTTCGCGGAATCGATCTTGTTCTGCACCAGCGCGGTAGCCTGATTTTTAAGATTGTTCAGCGCATCTCCGGCCATTTCTTTCAGATCGGTTTTGAGCGACGGCTTGGCGATGTTGCCGCCCATCAGCACGTTCAGGTAAACGCTGTCGCCCACATTAACAGGGATGCCTTTGTCGTTCGCCTGTTTAACGAGGTTGTTCACCAGCGTGTTGCCCTGGTTGCCCATCAGGCTGCGCGGCAGGGCCAGCTGGATGGTGTAGTCCAGGCTCTGGTCAAAGCCATGTGATCCACCGATCAGCATGTTCATATTGTTGAGCTTCACGCGGAAGGGATTCACGCTGAGGCGGCCGTTCGTGAAGGCGAAATAGTTTTTGATGTCTTTTACAGAAATATCTTTCAGCGCATTTACGTTGAGCTGGTTCGCCAGCTGGTCCAGCGGCTGGAATTTCTGCAGGAAGCCCTGGATGAGCAATAGGTTCCCTTCGCCGGACAGGGTGTTCAGCACGGGGGACATGTCTTCGCCCAGCTTGCCGGTAACGCTCATTTTGGAGCTGAGCTTGCCGCTGAGGAATTTGCCGATCGGCATCAGTTTCTGCACGGTATTAAAGGCATTGAAGGTTTGCTGCACGTCCAGTTCCTTTACATCGTAAGTAAGGCTGATGGCGGGATGCTCCTTGTCTTCTTTCGTAGAGTAGGTGCCGTCTATCTGCATGCTGCCCTGCAGGGCGTTGCCCTTGATGTTTTTCAGGGTAACGGTTTCATCGCGGAGCAGGAGGGAGCCGGATAGCTGCGACAGGTCTACTTTATCGTAATGCACTTTATCTGCCTGTGCGTTGATGGTGAAGTCCAGGTTGTTGGGAACGATGAAAGGCCCGCTGGCGGCGGTATCCGCGGCAGCGGGGGAAGCCGGTTCACTGCCGGTGGCCATCCATTTATCGAGATTGATCTGGTCCGCGTTCACATTCAGCTTTCCCTGCAGCGCTTCGTTGCGGAACGTGTAAGCGAGGAAGTTGTTCAGCTCGCCGTTCGCCGTAAAGTTGGTGCCGAGGTATTGGCCGTTGAACTGCGGCACGCTCACGTTTTTCGGGTTGAACTGCATGAGCAGGGTGGAAACTTTCACACCGTCCGGGTAATCGCCGCTGCGGTACAGCAGGTCGGTGATGGAGAGCTTGCCGGAGGCATCAAAGCTTTCGTATTGCTGCTTTTCGATGGCGCTCATATAGCCGCGGGCTTTGAGGTCCGCATCCAGGAGGCCGGTGAGGGAAGTGCCTTTCTCGAATTTTACGAACTGTGAAACCTTGCTGAGGTCCAGCTTGCCTTTTGCGGCGGCGTCCAGGTAAAGGTCAGACACCGGCGTTTTGATCATCAGCCGGAAATCTACCGGGCTTTCATCCATTTCAAGATGCGCCTGCGGCACGTCTACCAGCGTATGGTCCGGCACGCCGTCCGGATTCGTAACGTTCACCGCCAGCTGGATGTTCTTCACCGGCTTCGGCAGGTCGGGGTACTGGAAAAAGCCGTTCTTCACGCCGAGATGCACCGCATAGGCCGGCATTTGCAGCGGCGAATAGGTGCCTTTCACAAATCCATTCAGCACGGCGGAGCCGCTTGTTTTGATCTTTGCGAAATCCTGCGTGAAGATGGTGGGCACCAGCGACAGGATGTCCTTGAAGTCGGTAGACGGCGCATCGAATTTGATGTCCATTTTATAGCTGCTGTCATTCAGTAACTGCACGAAGCCTTCGGTGGACAGCTTCAGGTTGTTGATGGCGATCTTGTCCGTTTTGAAGGAATAAGTGCTGGTTTTGTTATCGATGTTGATATCGGAGATGATCTCCGCTTTTGTATTGAGCAGGTAGGGAACGAAGCCGGAGGCGAAGCTCAATGATCCCGCGGTGGTGGACGTTTGCAGCACAAACTGGTCCTGCGAGAAATCCCCTTTCCCTTTATGATCGAGCTGCTCGATGGAAAGGTGAAGATGCCCCTGCCGGTCGCTGTACTTGAGGGTGGCGTTCTCGATGCTGTATTGCCGGAGGCTGAAGGAAAAGTCGCTGGCGCTGGTATCGGCCGGCGTTTCTTCCGTGGCGGCGGTATCGGGTTTGGTGATATCCCAGTTGGCGCGGCCTTCTTCATCCACAATCGCGTATATACGTGGCTGTTGTACCGCGATGTTGTAGATATCGATCTTTTCCCCTTTGATGACGCTCATGAGGTCCATCGCCAGGTCGAGCCGTTTCACGGCTACCAGCGTATCCCCGTTGAAGTGGTCCACACCGGTCACCTGCAGCTCTTCCAGCGCAACGGCCAGCCGCGGGAAACGGCGGAAAAGGCTGATGTCCACATCCTCGAAGTCTACTTTGGCATTCAGGTTTTTGTTCAGTTCGGTCTTGATCTTTGCAATGATCTGGCCTTTAAAGAGGTAGGGGATCGCGATGAGGAGGGCGATGAGCACCACCAGGGTGATCCCGATACCTTTCAGTATCTTTTTTACGTTCATAGGAGCAATTTATAAAACTCCCGCTAAAATAGTAAATCACGCCTCCTAAACTTAATTTCTGCTAATTTTACCGTTAAATTAACAGAGATTATGACACCGGAACGTAGAGAAAGGCTCTTATCCGTACTACACAAGCGGCAGGCAGGCATTACCGTGGTGCTGGAAAATGTGGAGGACCCTCATAATATTTCCGCGGTGATGCGTACCTGTGATGCTGTGGGCATACAGGATATCTACGTGCTGACCACGAAGATCCCGCGCCATAAAAAATGGGGCGCCAAAAGCTCGTCCAGCGCCGCCAAATGGCTAACGGTGCACGCCTACACGAATGCGCAGGAAATGATCGCGGTGCTGCGCAAGCAATACGACAAGATCTATACAACACACCTGGCTTCGGATTCCGTGAGCCTCTACGATATTGATTTCACCGGTTCTGTAGCGCTCATCTTCGGTAATGAGCACAGCGGCGTCAGCGAGGAGCTGCGCGCGATGGCGGACGGGAATTTTATCATTCCGCAAGTGGGCATTATCCGCTCGCTTAACATCTCCGTGGCCTGCGCCGTCAGCATTTACGAAGCCATGCGCCAGCGCCACGCCGCCGGTCATTATAACCAGCCCGATCTCCCGGAAGCGCGGCGCGCCGCGTTGCTGGAAGAGTGGGGATTTAAAGAAGAAGACCTGTAAGCATGAAGCAACTTTTGCCCTTTCTGATGTTTTTCAGTTTTCCTGCATTGTCGCAGGAAGTTACCCGTGTGCCGGTATCCGGACTGGAAAAGCTGCTGCATCATCCTGATACCGCGCTGGTGGTGAACCTCTGGGCTACCTGGTGCGGGCCTTGCATCAAGGAGATCCCTCATTTCGAAAAACAGGCCAGGCTGCTGAAAGGCCAGAAAGTAAAGTTCATATTCCTGAGTCTTGACATGGAAGACGCTTATCCCCAAAAAATCCGTCAGTTCGCCCGCCGTTATAAGATACATTCACCCGTTTACTGGCTGGACGAATCCAACGCCAATAAATATGCGGCGCACATAGACCCGCGGTGGGAAGGAAGCATTCCCGCCACTATTTTTATTCATGCCGGCAAAGGTTACCGGAAGTTTGTAGAAGGCGGGATCAGTGAAGCGGAGTTGAAAGAAGAAGTCAGCAGGCTGATGAAGTGACGTTCTCCAACAAACGTGTCAATTCTGCCCCGGTTGATCTGGAATCCTAATTAATTGTATATCTTTAGGTTCGGATAGAATTCCTATACATTGTATAAGATATATGAGAAAATTGCTTTCGGCAATTTCGGGCAGTAAGCATGCATTTACGCTTGAGCACCAGGTTTTCAACAGTACCAGTTTCGTTATCACCTTATTTGCTTTTTTGGCCTCTACAGGTAATTACCTGATCGGTTTGAACGCTTATACCATATGGCCGGGCTATATAGGGGGTACCGCTTCCATCATTGTTTATTACCAGACGAGAGTCAAAGGGGTTTTTACACCCGGACTGGTAATATGGTATGCCTGTGTGGCTGCTGTAATAATGTGCTTCCTTTATTTTTCAAACGGTGGGTCATTCGGTACGATCATCTACCTCATCGTTATGCTGCTGACCATCATGCAGATGGTCATACCGCCGCGTTTTCAGCTGTGGCTGCTGTTCGGTATACTGTATGCCATTATTTTCATCCTGCTGGTACTGGAATACCTGCACCCGGACTGGGTGGTGCCTTACCACTCGCGTGTGGAGCGGCTGCTGGACCATGGTATCGGTATCCTGTACACGGTATTCTTCATTACCGTTGTGATCGTTGTTTTCCGGCGCAGCTACATCCGCGAAAGGAACCAGGTGCGCAGGCAGAACGAAGACCTGCTGCTGCTGAAAGCCGAACTGGAACAGTCCGTGGCGCTGGCGAACGACCGGCATGAACGGATACAGATCATCCTGAAAGAGCTGCATCACCGCGTAAAGAACAACCTGCAGGTTATTTCCAGCCTGCTGGCATTGCAGTATAACCGCATGGAGGATGACGCCGCCAGGGCTTCGCTGGAAGCCAGCAGAACCCGCATCGAGGCGATGGCGCTGATCCACAAAGGGCTGTACCAGAACGAGGACGTGTCTGCCGTGGAGATCGGGCAATACCTGGCTTCACTGGCGGGTTCCCTGGCCGGCAGCTTCGGATATGGCAGCGAGGTCATCAAAATAGACGTGCAGCTGCAGCAGGACCTGCTGGATATCGACAGGGCCATTCCGCTGGGGCTGATCGTGAATGAACTGGTGAGCAATGCATTCAAGCATGCTTTTTCCGGTATTGAACAGCCACAGGTGAGGATCACGCTGATACAGCGCGGTCACGGACTGGAACTGCAGGTAGCCGATAACGGCAGGGGACTGCAAGACATGGACGACCTGCAGAAACCCGGTTCCTTCGGCATGAAGCTGGTCCGCACCCTGGTACTGCAATTAAATGCCCAACTCCATGTTGAGCATAACAAGGGGACTATATTTCGCATCGTAATAACATAACATGAGCACAAACGCAACGATCCTGATCGTGGAGGACGAGCTGATCACAGCCGAGAGCATTGCAGAATTGCTGATACAGGAGGATTATGAAATAGCGGGCATATCGCCTACCGCAGCGGGCGCGCTGGACCTTTGCGAAGAAAAGCGGCCGCATGTGGTGATCTGCGACATCAACATCAAAGGGCCGATCAATGGCCTGGAACTGGCAAAGCAGCTGAAGAGGCTGTACCAGTGCGAGGTCATCTTCCTCACCGCCTATACGGACGCCGCCACCATACAGGCCGCGGCCACAGCGGAACCCGTGATGTACGTGGTAAAACCTTTCAGTGACGCACAGCTCCTGGTGGCCGTACAGATGGCTTTCCACAAATTCTATTACAAAGGGTCAGCGGGCGCGCCGGTGAGCGGAAAAGTGCAGCTGAGCGACCGGGAGATGGAAGTGGTGCAGCTGGTGGCGCAGGGCCTTTCTTCCAAACAGATCGCCAAAAGACTGTTCATCAGTGAAGAAACGGTAAAAACGCACCGCCGCCGGATGCTGCACCGGAATAATATCGCCAACTTCCCGCAGCTGATCTACCAGCTGGGGTTGAAATAAGGTCAACGACATTAACCAGCCATCAACGAAAAAGGCCTGAGCGTAATATCCGCCCAGGCCTTCCTGTATCTAAAGCTGACAATTATGCGCTGCAGGTTACACAACCTTCTTCCATGGTGCACACGGCGCCTTCCGGAACCGCAAGTTCCAGCGTGCCTTCCGCGGGAGCTACCACCGGCACCATGTTCTGCCCGCCCTGTTTTTCCACGGTGAACTGAACGGCCTGGGTCGCTGCCTGTGTACGCAGGTAGTACATGCCGGTCTTCAGCCCTTTCTTCCAGGCGTAGAAGTGCATGGAAGTAAGTTTGGAAGCGGACGGCGTGTCCACGAACAGGTTGAGTGACTGTGACTGGCAGATGTACGCGCCGCGGTCTGCCGCCATATCGATGATCGTGCGCTGCTTGATCTCCCACACAGTTTTGTAGAGTTCCTTGATGTTGGAAGGAATTTCCGGTATCTGCTGGATGGAGCCGTTGGCGGCGATGATCTTGTTCTTCATGTCATTGTCCCACAGGCCCAGCTCCACGAGGTCTTTCAGCAGGTGCTTGTTCACCACCACGAACTCACCGCTCAGTACGCGGCGGGTGTAGATGTTGGAGGTGTACGGCTCAAAGCATTCGTTGTTGCCGAGGATCTGGGAAGTAGATGCGGTGGGCATCGGCGCCAGCAGCAGGGAGTTGCGGATGCCGTGCTCTTTGATCTCGCCTTTCAGTCCTGTCCAGTCCCAGCGCTCTGACGGCGTTACGCCCCACATATCATATTGCAGGATGCCTTTGGAAGCGGGAGAACCGGGGTATGACTCGTAGTACCCGTCTTTCTTCGCGAGGTCTTTGGAAGCGGTCAGGGAAGCGAAGTAGATCGTTTCGAAGATCTCCTTGTTCAGGGTCTGCGCCTGTTCGCTTTCGAATGGATAACGCAGCAGGAAGAACGCATCGGCCAGGCCCTGTACGCCGAGGCCGATCGGGCGGTGGCGCAGGTTGGAGCGGCGGGCTTCTTCTACCGGGTAGTAGTTCTCGTCAATGATCTTGTTCAGGTTGAGCGTAGCCTGGTAGGTTACCTCGTAGAGTTTCTGATGATCGAATTTACCGTCGATCACGAAGCGGGGCAGCGCCAGTGACGCGAGGTTACATACGGCCACTTCTTCGGGAGAGGTATATTCAATGATCTCTGTGCAGAGGTTGGAACTTTTGATGGTGCCGAGGTTCTGCTGGTTGGATTTGCGGTTGGCGGAATCCTTGTACAGCAGGTACGGCGTACCGGTTTCGATCTGCGCGTCCAGGATGGCGAACCAGAGGTCCTGCGCCTTCACGGTTTTGCGGGCGCGGTTTTCCTTTTCGTATTGCTCATACAGCTTTTCAAATTCTTCACCCCAGCAGTCGGCCAGTCCGGGTGCTTCATGCGGACAGAACAGGCTCCATTCGCCGTTGGCTTCCACGCGCTTCATGAACAGGTCCGGCATCCAGAGGGCGTAGAACAGGTCGCGGGCGCGAAGTTCTTCCTTGCCGTGGTTCTTGCGGAGGTCCAGGAATTCGAACACATCGGCGTGCCAGGGCTCCAGGTAGATGGCGAAAGCGCCTTTGCGTTTGCCGCCGCCCTGGTCCACATAACGCGCCGTGTCGTTGAACACGCGCAGCATGGGGATGATGCCGTTGGATGTGCCGTTGGTGCCGCTGATGTAGGAACCGGTTGCACGGATATTATGAATGCTCAGGCCAATGCCGCCTGCGCTCTGGGAGATCTTCGCGGTCTGCTTCAGGGTATCGTAGATGCCGTCGATGCTGTCGCCCTGCATGGTGAGGAGGAAGCAGCTGCTCATCTGCGGCTTCGGCGTACCCGCGTTGAAGAGGGTAGGCGTGGCATGCGTGAACCAGCGCTCGCTCATCAGGTTGTATGTTTTGATGGCGGAGTCGATATCTTCCTTGTGGATGCCTACGGCCACGCGCATGAACATATGCTGCGGGCGTTCGGCGATCTTGCCGTCCACTTTCAGGAGGTAAGAGCGTTCCAGCGTTTTGAAGCCGAAGTAATCGAATGCGAAGTCGCGGTCGTAGATGATGGTAGAATCCAGGATGTCCGCGTTCTTGCGGATGATATCCCATATTTCATCGCTCAGCAGGCCGGCGGGTTTGCCGGTTTTCGGATCGATGTATTCATACAGCTTCTTCATCGTTTTGGAAAACGACTTCACGGTATTCTTGTGCAGGTTGCTCACCGCGATGCGGGAAGCCAGCTGTGCATAGTCAGGATGTTTGGTGGTGAGGGACGCGGCGGTTTCCGCAGCCAGGTTGTCCAGCTCGGTGGTGGTCACGCCGTCGTACAGTCCCTGGATCACTTTCTTCGCTACATCTATTGAGTCCACATAATCAGGCGCCAGGCCATAACACAGTTTCTCTACCCTTGCCGTGATCTTGTCAAATTTGACAGATTCCTTTCTTCCGTCTCTTTTTATAACGAACATAGTGTGTTGAATTTAAATGGGTGATGAAATATATGGAGGTGTATTTGTATTATCCGTTATCGTTAAAAATCTTCGTCGAGGCTGAAGGTGTTGCTGCCTTCCTTGTTGCCCATGACGCCTGCTTTCTGGTAATCGCCCACACGTTTTTCGAAGAAGTTGGTCTTGCCCTGCAGGGAGATCATTTCCATGAAATCGAAGGGGTTGGCGGCGTTGTATACTTTCTTGTAACCCAGTTCGGATATCCATCTGTCCGCCACGAACTCGATATACTGTTTCATCAGTTCGCTGTTCATGCCTATCAGTGCGGCGGGCAGCGCGTCCGTGATAAATTCCTTTTCGATCTTCACGGCGTCTGTGATGATCTCGTGCACTTCTGTTTCGGAGAGCTTGCCGTTGAGCATGCGGTACAGTTCGCAGGCAAATTCGCAATGCAGGCCCTCATCGCGGCTGATCAGCTCGTTAGAGAAGGTGAGGCCGGGCATGAGGCCGCGTTTTTTCAGCCAGAAGATAGAGCAGAAGCTGCCGCTGAAGAAGATGCCTTCCACCGCCGCAAATGCTACAAGACGTTGCGCGAAGGTGCCGTTCTCGATCCAGCGTAAAGCCCATTCCGCTTTCTTTTTCACGGCCGGCACTGTTTCAATGGCGTGGAACAGGCGATCTTTCTCGGCGGGGTCTTTTACGTAGGTGTCGATCAGCAGGGCGTAGGTTTCGGAGTGAATGTTCTCCATCATGATCTGGAAACCATAGAAGCAGCGCGCTTCGGGTATCTGCACTTCGCTCATGAAGTTCACCGCCAGGTTCTCGTTCACGATGCCATCGGAGGCCGCAAAAAACGCCAGTACATGCGAAATGAAGTGACGCTCGCCGTCCGTCATGCCGGCCCAGTCTTTCAGGTCGCCGGAAAGGTCGATCTCTTCCGCCGTCCAGAAGCTCGCTTCATGCCTTTTGTAATGTTCCCACAGCTTGGGGTAATTGATCGGCAGCAGCACGAACCTGTCTTTGTTCTCCTTTAATAAAATCTCATTCTCGTTACTCATACAAAAGTTTTTATATGGTTAGCAGGATGGAACCATCCATTAGTTCACAATGTCGGGGACGCGGTCGGACGGAAGATTACTTTTCCATGAGTGATACGGTGAGGGTCACTTTCGCCATAACCTTAGTCGCGAAGGTTTTGACAGTTACGTTGTTGCTGGCAGGTCTCCTGGCTTTCCCTTGCCGGGCGGGCCTTCCCGCTCCCGGAGGAGCAGTGGCGTTAGAAGAGTCCGGCATCTTAAAAGATAGGGGATCACAGTAGCGCGTCTGCTCGTGAATTCCACACGATTCCCTATTAATTCATATTCCGTTTACATCGGAAAAGAAGCCAGAACAACGGAGTCAAGAACTTGATGCAAATGTAACGATCACGTCAGGCGAAAAAAATGTAAGTTCCCCACAGGTGTGGATAAAGAATGTGGGTAAATTTCAGATATAGCAGGGGTGGGACATACGGACTTTTGCACAGCTTTTTGCACGCCGGAGGTATGAAATTTATATTAAATGTGTCAAAAAACTGGCATGATTATATGCGGGGCACCTTGTTGAGGAATTTCTTCCTGATCACCTCCTGCACCGGTATGCCGTCGATCTTGCTTTCCAGCCATGATACGATGTCCAGGTACAGGTAACTCCGTCGCTCATAGGGGCTCCGGGCGATCTGTTCCAGCCTTCCTTTCAGCTCGATGAACGCGGTGCGCAGCGCCTTCGGGTGGGCGTACATGTTCTTCCGCAGGAACTTCAGTATCTCTTCCATCACCAGGCTAAGGTCTTTGTTCTTGGCAATGAAATGATAGACGGATTTGATGAGGTATTCCACCAGGCTGTAGTTCTCCAGCTCGTAGTGCGCGATCAGGTGAAGGATGCGCGCAAAACACTGGATGTCCGCCCGCAAATTGCCGATCCGCAGGTGGATGATCTTGTTGAGGTAAACGATGGCGTTGTTATTGTCCCCGCTGCCAAAATAGAGGCAGGCGATCTTGTAATAGAAAACGAGTACCCGGTGCTGGTCTACCGTCAGCTGGTGCTCGGATATTCTTTCTTCCACTTCGGCCACCAGGCTCAGCCCTTCGGAGAAGGTGCCGTCCAGGAAGTGACGGTTGATCTTCCCGGTGTAGAGGTACACAAATGCGGAGGTGCGGGTGTTTTCATTGAGGGTTTCCTCTTTTTCTGTAATGAACCTTTCCATTTCGCAGAGCACTTCGGTGAACTTCTCATGGTTCATGGTGTGGAAATGCGCCGTGAGCAGGTTGTGCAAGGCCTTGATGTACAGGTCTACGTCCGAATCCCGGAGAGAAGGGTATTCGGAGAACAGGTCCACCCACTTCTGGGTGTAACGGTAGTACATCACAAAGTCCTGCAAAATATAGTAATACCAGCAGTACGCCTGGTAAAGATAGCTGCGTTCGTAAAAGCTCATCACGTGCTGCGGCTGCGCCGGCAGGTTGGAATCGAAGAAGCTTTTGAGGATGTGCACGTCTTTGTCGTCACGCGCATGGCCGAGCTTCAGGTACATGCCGTACATGCGGAGGGCGAGGGTAGAGAGCTTGCTCACATTGTTCAGCTGCTCGTTGATGGTGCGGGACTCGTCGCTCAGCTCGTCCGCGCGGTTATCGATACTGCGGGTGATATGGCGGGTTTCGATGAGCTTTTCAAACTCCACGATCTCGAAATACAGCATCACCTCCTCCTGCTCGCGGGCGCTTACCTTGGCCTTGCCGAGTATCTTGAGGCTTTGATGGTACAGCCCCTTGTTGTAAAGTACCCTTGCATAGTCCAGCTGCTCGCGGAGATCGATCAGCGGGTCTTTCGTTTTGTACAACAGCCGGAGGGTGGTGAGTAAATGTTTATAAAGATGGGCCTTTACGTTGCTTAACTGCTGTTTCTTGATGGCGGGGATCTTCTTCAGCACCTGCTCCTCATCGTAGTCCTTCATTTTGTCCAGCGTCTGAAACAGCTGTATGAACAGTACGTCCTCTTTCGTATTATCCCGGTTGAATGCCAGTTGAAAATTACGTTTTTCGGCCTTTGTGAGCGTTTTTATCAGTATGAATAGTGCATCGTTATGCGAGTTGGGCATCGTTGTTGTGAAATTGTAAATTGTTGATTCTCAATAAATTATTGGCTATACATACCAGTTGCGAATCGTAATAATGACAAATTTAACGATCTGCGGTTTAATTGTGTCAATTAGATTTGAAGGTATAAATCGACGGGGGATACAAAATTAAGCAAATTACGCATGGGAAAAACATTATTTGACAAGATCTGGGACAGCCACATTGTGGCGAGCAGGGAAGGGTTCCCGGATGCGGTGTACATCAATACGCATTTTATTCACGAAGTGACCAGTCCGCAGGCATTCGACGGGCTGCGGAAGCGCAACATACCGGTATTCAGGCCGGGGAAAACGCGGGCAACGGCGGACCACAACGTTCCCACGATCGACCAGCACCTCCCCATCAAGGAGGCCCTGAGCCGCAAGCAGGTGGAGATGCTCACGCAGAACACCACCGAATTTGGTATTGAGCTGTATGGTTTGGGGCACCGCTACCAGGGCATCGTGCACGTGATAGGGCCGGAGCTGGGCATTACCCTGCCGGGCATGACCATCGTGTGCGGGGACAGCCACACGTCCACCCACGGGGCCTTCGGCGCTATCGCCTTCGGCATCGGTACCTCGGAGGTGGAGCAGGTGCTTGCCACCCAATGCATCCTGCAATACCGCCCGAAGAAAATGAAGATAGAAGTGAAGGGGCAGCTGAAAAAAGGCGTGGTATCGAAAGACATCATCCTCTATATCATCTCGCAGATCTCCGCTTCCGGCGCCACCGGCTATTTCGTGGAATATGCCGGCGAGGCCATCCGCAGCCTGAGCATGGAAGCGCGCATGACCATTTGTAACATGAGCATAGAGATGGGAGCGAGGGGCGGCCTGATCGCGCCGGACGAAACGACCTTCTCTTATATAAAAGGACGGGAGTTCGCGCCCGCGGGAGAGGATTGGGACAAAGCCCTGGCTTACTGGCAAACATTGCAGTCGGATGCCGACGCGGAATTTGATAAAGTACTGACGTTCGATGCGGCGGACATAGAGCCGCAGATCACCTACGGCACCAATCCCGGTATGGGCATGGGCATTACGCAGCACATCCCCGCGCTGAACGAGATCGAA
Organism: Chitinophaga cymbidii; assembly: GCF_007992715.1. GTDB lineage: Bacteria > Bacteroidota > Bacteroidia > Chitinophagales > Chitinophagaceae > Chitinophaga > Chitinophaga cymbidii. The sequence goes on along the minus strand of NZ_BKAU01000001.1, from coordinate 90,811 downwards.
GAAAAGGAAAAGCCGTCTTTCTCCAAATCCCTGCAGTATATGGACCTCGAACCGGGGAGCCGGCTGCTGGGCAAGAAGGTGGATTACGTGTTCATCGGCAGCTGTACCAACTCCCGCATCGAGGACCTGCGCATGGTGGCGGAATTTGTGAAAGGAAAGAAAAAAGCGGAGGATGTGACGGTATGGATCGTACCGGGCTCCCGGCAGGTAGAGGCGCAGGCCATTGAAGAGGGAATCGACAGGATATTCGAGGAAGCGGGCTTCCAGCTCCGGCAACCGGGGTGTTCCGCCTGCCTGGCGATGAATGAGGACAAGATACCGGCCGGAAAATACTGCATCGCCACTTCCAACCGCAACTTCGAAGGCCGTCAGGGACCGAACGCCCGTACTTTCCTGGCAAGCCCGCTTACCGCCGCGGCAGCAGCGATCACGGGGAGCGTTACGGATGTAAGGGCGATGATCTGATACCGCCCTGCCGCGGCCCGATCAGCCGGATGGGGCATCCGGCGTTGCGCCGGCTGGATTTGCTAGCGGTGCTTTAATTTTTGAATAACAAGTTTAACTTTCTGATAGTGGACAAGAAATTTCACAACCTGGTATCCTCCGTGGTACCTGTACCCATAGAAAACATCGACACAGACCAGATCATTCCCGCCCGCTTCCTGAAAGCGACCACCCGCGAGGGCTTTGGCGAGAACCTGTTCCGGGACTGGCGGTTTGACGCGGAAGGCAACCCGAGAGCGGACTTTGCACTGAACAACCCGCTGTACAAAGGCCGCATCCTGGTGGCCGGCAAGAACTTCGGCTGCGGCTCCTCCCGCGAGCACGCCGCCTGGGCCATTGGCGATTACGGCTTCAAGGTAGTGGTGAGCAGCTTCTTTGCGGACATCTTTAAGAACAACGCGCTGAACAATTTCATCCTGCCCGTGCAGGTCAGTGAGGAATTCCTGGCGAAGATCTTCGCCGCGGTGGAAAAAGATCCGGCCGCTGAACTGGAAGTAAATCTTGAAGAGCAGTTCATCCGCATCCAGTCCACCGGCGAAAAAGAAGCATTCGCCATCAACCCGTATAAAAAGACCTGCCTGCTCAACGGCTACGACGACATCGACTACCTGCTGAGCCTGAACAAGGAGGTCAACGCTTATGAATCAACACGCCCTTTCAATTTTTAAAAAATATATCAGAACGCATCAATGGGAGTCACAAAGAAAATACTCGTAATACCCGGAGACGGGATCGGGCAGGAAGTTACAGCCTGGGGAAAGAAAGTACTGGAAGCGATCGCAGCGAATTACAAGCACACTTTTTCGTTTGACGAAGGCATCATGGGCCACGTGGCGATAGAGGCCACCGGCAACCCGCTGCCGGATGAAACGCTGGACAAGGCGCGCGCCAGCGACGCCATCCTCTTCGGCGCTATCGGCCATGCGAAATACGACAATGATCCCACCCTGAAAGTGCGCCCGGAGCAGGGCCTGCTGAAAATACGGAAGGAACTGGGACTGTATGCCAACCTTCGTCCCATTAAACTGTTCGACGACCTGTTGCATGCATCCAGCATCAAGCCGGAGATATTGCAGGGCGCGGACATCCTTTTCTTCCGTGAGCTGACCGGCGATGTGTATTTCGGGGAAAAGAAGCGGAGCGACGACCGTTCATCCGCCTCCGACCTGATGATCTATCATAAATATGAAGTGGAGCGCATCGCGCGCAAGGCGTATGAAGCCGCCCGCACGCGCCGCAAAAAGCTCTGCTCTGTAGATAAAGCCAATGTGCTCGAAGCTTCCCGCCTCTGGCGCGAAGTGGTGCAGGAAGTGGCAAAAGATTACCCGGACGTGGAAACCGAACATATGTTCATCGACAACGCGGCCATGCAGCTGATCAAGGATCCGAAGCGCTTCGACGTGGTGCTCACCGGCAACCTGTTCGGCGACATTCTCACCGATGAGGCTTCGCAGATCGCGGGCTCCATGGGCATGCTGGCCTCCGCGTCCGTAGGCGACGCCATTGGCTTTTACGAGCCTATCCACGGCTCCGCGCATGACATCACGGGCAAAGGCATCGCCAACCCGCTGGCCTCCATCCTGTCCGCCGCGCTGCTGCTGGATATTTCATTCGGACTGAAGGAAGAGTCCCAGCGCGTGATCCGCGCGGTAGACGCCACGCTGCGCCAGGGCTTCCGCACGATGGACATCGCCAACAAACACACGCCGAACGAACTACTGCTTGGCACGGACGCGATGGGCGCGAAAGTATTGGAAAACCTGAACTAATAACCTACTAACTCGAAATTCAATAACATTACCATGGACAACAATCGTGTTTACGTTTTTGATACGACCCTCCGCGATGGCGAACAGGTCCCCGGCTGCCAATTGACCACCGTAGAAAAGATCGTGGTGGCGAAAGAGCTGGAGGCACTCGGCGTGGATGTGATCGAAGCTGGCTTCCCGATCTCCAGTCCGGGCGACTTCCAGAGCGTCGTCGAAATATCCAAAGCCGTATCCGAGCCCGTCATCTGCGCACTCACCCGCGCCAACACGGCAGACATCGACGCTGCCGCGGACGCCCTGAAATATGCCAAACGCAAGCGTATCCACACCGGCATCGGTTCGTCGGACATGCATATCAAATACAAATTCAACAGCACCCGCGAGAACATCCTGGAGCGCGCCGTTTCCGCCGTGAAATATGCCCGCAAGTTTGTGGATGATGTGGAGTTCTATGCGGAAGATGCGGGCCGTGCGGACAATGCATACCTCGCGCAGATGATCGAAGCGGTGATCGCGGCAGGCGCCACCGTGGTGAACATCCCCGATACCAACGGCTACTGCCTCCCGGAACAGTACGGCGCCAAGATCAAATACCTCATGGACCATGTGTCCAATATCGATAAAGCCATCATTTCCGTGCATTGCCACAATGACCTCGGCCTCGCCACCGCGAACACCATGGCCGGCATCATCAACGGCGCACGGCAGGTGGAGTGCACGATCAACGGCATCGGTGAACGCGCCGGCAACACTTCCCTGGAAGAAGTGGCCATGATCCTGAAAACGCATCACGCCCTCGGCTACACGACAGGCATCAACAGCAAACGCATTTACGAGATCAGCAACCTGGTATCCAACATGATGCGCATGCCCGTACAGCCGAACAAGGCGATCGTGGGCCGCAACGCTTTCGCGCACAGCTCCGGCATTCACCAGGACGGCGTGCTGAAGCACCGCGAGAACTACGAGATACTCAACCCCGAGGATATCGGCCTGCAATCCAACGCCATCATCCTCACCGCCCGCAGCGGCCGCCACGCATTGAAGCATCACCTCGAAAGACTGGGCTACAAGATCGACAAGATCAACCTGGACGATGTGTACACCCGCTTCCTGGAAATGGCGGACAGTAAAAAGGAAATCACCGACCACGATCTGCAAACCTTGATGGGCGACGGCGCTGCCAATAATTATGACGACAAGGGCATTAAGGTAACGCTGCTGCAGGTGGTTTGCGGCGATCCCCTCCGCCCGATGGCCACCGTGAAGCTGCAGATCAACGGCGAAGAAAAAGAAGCGAGCGCCGCCGGCAACGGTCCCGTGAACGCGACCATCAACGCCATCCACAATATTATCAACGACGAGATTACGATCGATGAATTTTCCATCCAGGCCATGCACGGCGGCAGTGAAGACGTGAGCAAAGTGAACATGCGTGTGCGCCACGACGGGAAATCCTACTACGGTTTCGGTTACTCCACAGACATCGTGAATGCCAGCGTGCATGCGTATGTGGACGCGCTGAACAAGATCTACTGATTTTTTTTAAAGGTTTGTAAAGGGAACGCTGCCCCGGGGGACCGGGGCGGCTTTTTTTTTGTGGAAGGTTGCGTATATTACGCCCGGACTTGGGGCCTATTATTTGCCAACCAAAACAACCCGTAGTATGTATCTATTGTCGTTGAACGGTATTTATCCCGTGCTGGGCTGGGTGGGCACGCTTGCCTATCTGCTCGCCTACTTTCTGCTGAGCGTGAACAAGATCAATGCCCGGCAACTTATCTACCATACCCTGAATGCGGTAGGCGCCATAGGACTCACTGCCAATGCGCTGCATTATGCGGACCTGCCCAATGTGGTGGTTAACCTGGTGTGGGGGCTCATTGCCGTCAGTGCTTTTGTCGTGATTTCCCGGAAGAAGAAGGGGAAACCAAATTAAGTTGCTGTAAAGCCAGCCCCTTGTACTGCGCCAGTTTTTGTTTGTACTCTTTTTTATTGCTGACCAGGCTCAGGTAATAATAAGCGCCGTCCACCATCACAAAAATAGTGTCCGCCACCGCCGCCGGATCTTTCACCTTCAGCACCCCCTGCTGGTTACATTCCTCTATCAGCGCTCTTAAATTCCCGCGCAGGGTGTCCAGCAATACCTTGTAGTTCTCTTTTACTTTCTGGTCGCGGAACACCAGCGAATAGCAACTGTAAGCAACACTGTCATCGAACAGCACGTTCCATTTATGCGAGAATATATTGTCTATTACTTTCAGCAGTTTTTTATGGGGATCACCTTTGTAGGCGGCGGGTGTTTTATAGATCAGCAAATACTGGTCAAGGATATATTCAATAAGCCCGTACACCAGGTATTCCCTGGTTTTAAAGTAGTGGATGACCAGGCTGGGGTTGATGTTGATGAGCGCAGCCGTTTTGGCTATAGAGGCGTTTTCAAGTCCTTCTTTCTTCGCAATCGTGTAAAAAGCCTCAATAATTTCTTTCTGCCTGGACTCCTTGATGCTTCTTCTTCCCATATGTAATGCAGTTCGCTGATTTCCGGCAAATATAGTATTCCCGGTTCAATGTTGTATGTCTGTTTAATAAATGCCAGCCGTTATGAAAGCCTCCCGGTAAAAAAAATACAAACGGTTGCATAATACGGAAGGATGATTGAATGCATCACCTATAGGGCATTTCATTCAAAATCCGTATTAACTAATTGTAAAGATTACGTTATGAAAATAAAAATTAATTGAATGAATGTTCAATTAATTTTTATACATTGATCTAAATACACATTTTTACGCCAGCAAAAAAGAACACCACTTTTTAATAAGCAATCCTATTTATTAACAACCAGGTCATTTTTATGAAAACAAAATTTTTACTCATGCTTTCATTGCTGTTACAGGTGGCGGCATTCGCACAGAATGTTACCGTATCAGCAGGCGCGAATGTTACCGTAACAGGCACGGTGCGTTCGGCCAGTGACAATACCCCGCTGATCGGCGTATCGATCTCGGTGAGTGGCACCAACCGGGGCACCACCACCAACGTGGATGGCAAGTATTCCCTCTCCGTTTCCAGGGACGCTGTGCTTGTATTTTCTTTCCTGGGGCATGTTACCCAGCAGGTGCCGGTAGATGGCAGAACGAACATCAACATTCAGCTGCAGCCCGGCGGCAGCGATCTGGCCGAAGTGGTGGTGACCACGGCGCTCGGCATCAAAAAGCAGCAAAAAACACTGGGTTACGCTGTGCAGGAAGTGAGCGGCGAAACGATGGCCAAAACCAAGACCGCCACGGCTTTGAGCGCATTGACGGGCAAGGTGGCCGGCCTGAATATCAACAACACCACTGACCTCTTCCGTAACCCCGGCATATCGCTCCGTGGCAGATCGCCGCTGATCGTAATAGATGGCATCCCCGACCCGGATGCCGATCCTTACAAGCTGAATGCCGACGATATTGAAAGCATCAGCGTACTGAAAGGCACTGCTGCCGGCGCGTTGTACGGCGCTATGGGGGTGAACGGCGCTATCCTCTACACCACCAAGAAAGGCGGCAGGGGAAAACTGGTTGTGGAGGTCAACTCATCTACCATGTTCCAGCCCGGCTATACCGTTGTCCCTGAAGTGCAAACGGTATACGGCGGCGGGGATCAAGGTAAGTATGCGTATGTGAACGGTTCCGGCGGCGGCACAGAAGGCGGCGGCTGGATCTGGGGGCCGAAGCTGGACCAGCGCGATCCCTCCACGCCCAGCGGCTTTTATGAAACTACGCAATACGATAGTCCCATCGACCCGAACACCGGCCAGCGTATAAAAACGCCCTGGGTGTCGAGAGGCCGCAACAATATCCGGAATTTCTTCAGGACCGGTCTTCTATCGACCAATAGCGTGTCCGCTTCCATCGGAAGCGAGAAAGGTTCCTTCCGGGTGTCCGCCAGCCACATTTTCCAGAAAGGGGTAGTGCCCAACACGGAGCTGAACAACTCTTCGTTCTCTATCGGCGGTAACTACCGGCTGTCTCCCAGGCTGACCATGGATGCGAAGCTGACCTACAACCGGGAGTACTCCGATAACTATCCCACCGTAGGATATGGTCCCCCCAACTACCTGTATAACCTGATCCTCTGGATAGGGCCGGACATCGATATCCGCGATCTCGAAAATTACTGGATACCCGGCCGCGAAGGTCTGCAGCAGCGCAACTACAACCTCTCCTGGTACAATAACCCGCATTTTGTGGCCAACGAGCTGCTGAATGGTTATAAGCGGAATAACAGTTTCGGACAGGTTACTTTCGATTACGAGATCGCCAACAATTTTACCGTCAAGTTCCGGAACGGATTCAACCAGTATTCCACCAATTCCGAACTCCGCGAGCCTAACAGTTATGTGGCGTATGACTACATTTCAAGAGGCAACTATTCCACCGATGTGGCCAATTACTTCGATATCAATTCAGACCTGATCCTGAACTACAATCACCAGTTCGGCAAGGCATTTAAAATAAACGTAACCGCCGGCGGCGCCAACAACTACAGGCGGTATGAATCAGCATACACCACTACAGACGGGTTAACGATCCCGGGGTTTTATGCCATCAGCAATTCCATCAATCCCCTCAAAGGTTCCAACCTGCTGCGTGAACGCAGAACAGCGTCTGCCTATGGTATGCTGGACATTGAAACATTTGGCTTCTTGTACCTGTCGCTGACCGGGCGGTACGACAAAACTTCCACATTGCCCATCAAGAATAACGCCTACTTCTATCCTTCCGCCGGCGTATCAGCTGTGCTTTCAGATGTACTGACCCTGCCAAAGGCGATTTCTTTCCTGAAATTACGGGGTTCCTGGGCTAAAGTGAATACCGGCTTTATCAATGATAACAACCCCTATGCGCACATTTTCACCTATAATATCGGGGCCAAGTGGAACAATGTACCTTCCCTGGGCGTGCCAAGTCAATTTATATCGCCGGACCTTGTACCTGAAACAGTACTGTCAGGAGAATATGGCATAGCTGCCGGCTTCTTCCAGAACAGACTTAATGTAGACGTGACCTATTTCAGGAATAAGGACTATAACAATTTTCAGCCGGTTACCCTTTCCCAGGCCAGCGGCTACGGCAGCATCCAGAAGAATGCGAATGTTTACCTGCGGAAAGGATGGGAGTTCATGCTCAGTGGAACGCCGGTCAGGAACAAAGACTTTAAATGGGATGCGGCGATCAACTTCAGCAGCATCCACCGCTGGCTGAAGGAGTCTACCGATAATTCCGATGGTTACCTCGGGCTGGTGAAAGAAGGACAGCGTACAGACAGGATCTACATTACCGAAAGCCGCGCACCAGATGGCCAGGCCATTTACAACTCCAATGGCATGCAGGCTTATACCCCCATAGGCCAGTATTTCGGGCATAGCGATGCGGACTGGATCTATGGCGTACAAAACACCTTCAAATACAAGGACTTTTCGCTCAGCTTTTCTATAGACGGCCGTCTCGGCGGGTTGATCTATTCTACCACCAACCAGAAAATGTGGTGGGGCGGCACGGCCAAAGGAACCGTTACTTCTTACCGCGATGATGCGAACGCCGGCCAGAACACGTATGTCGGGCCGGGTGTTGTGGTAACCGGGGGCAGCGTGGAATATGATGCCCATGGCAACATTACTTCCGATACCCGCAAGTTCGCGCCCAACACCACCGCCGTGAACTACATCAGCTTCATGCAAACCACCAGCGGCGGCATGCTGAACAACTATCACTATTACAGCGGCACTTACCTGAAGATGCGTGAAGTGGTGTTAACGTATAATTTGCCTGAACGGTGGGTAAAAGGAAAGTTCAGCAGCGCTTCCGTATCGCTGATCGGCAACAACCTGTTCATCCTGTCAAAGATCCCGAATGTAGATCCTGATGCGGAAAGCGACAACCTGCAAACGCCGTCCATGCGCTCCTTAGGGTTCAACATCAACCTGAAGTTCTAACCAGTTGCATTCACATTTATTAAACGTTAACAAGATGAAACGACATACATTATTGTTCCTGTTACTGGTCGCCGCTTTTGCTTCGTGCAAAAAGTTCGAGGACTTCCAGATCAATCCGAACAATCCTACCATAGCAGACCCTTCGCTGTTGTTGCCCGCCATTGAAAGGACCGCTTTTTCCACCATATCGGCAGATGCCGCGCTGGCCTCCCGGTACCTGGTGTATACACAAAGCGTGAGCAATTCCCAGTACTACGGATGGCAGCGCAGCGGCATGGGGTATGGCAACATCAGCCAGGTGGTAAAAATGGAACAGGAAGCCGCCCGGACCGGCAAGAAGAATTACCGTTATATCGGCAAATTCCTGACCTCGTATTTCATTGTGGGCATGACGCAAACCTTTGGCGATATTCCTTACTCCAAAATGATGCAGTCCATCCGCTTTAATAACGTAACAGACACTGCCGCCATCAGGCCGGCGTACGACAGGCAGCAGGATGTTTACCGCGGCGTGCTGGACGAGCTTAAAATTGCGAGCGACTCTTTGTCGGCCGCAGAGCTGGCGGTGACGGGGGATCTGGTATATGCCGGCGATATTGAAAAATGGAAAAAGCTGGTCAACTCTTTTACCCTGCGCGTATTGATGAGCCTTTCGAAGAAGGAAGGAGAGGCGTCTTTAAACATTCAACAGCGGTTCAGCGACATCGTGTCCAATCCCACCAAGTATCCTTTGCTGGCATCCAACGCGGATAACGGGCGGCTGCCTTACTATGACATCACGGGCAACCAGTATCCTTATTTCAACAATAATTCCATGAAAACGGATTATTACCTGGACAGCACTTTTGTAGATATTTTGCAGGAGCTGCAGGATCCGCGCTTGTTTGTTTTCGGCAAGCCAACACCTTCTTCCAACCTTCCGGCAAACGATTTTGATGCGTACGACGGTCTGCGGGGCAGCGCCTCCCTGGCCCAGAATACCGCCAAAAGAGGAGCGGGCAATGCTTCCCAGATCAATGACCGGTATTCTTACCAGGCCACCAATGAGCCGAGCGTACTGATGAGCTATGCCGAGTTGCAGTTCATACTGGCGGAAGCGGTGGTGCGCGGATGGATCACGGGTGATGCGGATACGTACTACGAGAACGGCATCAGGGCTTCGCTGGAATTCTCCAATTTCAACAATACCTACGAAACGGCGGATATCAATGATTATCTTGCCCGGCCTGTTGTAGCTTTACAGCCCGGCAACGAGATCAGGCAGATCATCACCCAGAAGTATATCAGCATGTTCATGAATACCGGCTGGCAGCCGTTCTACGAACAACGGCGCACCGGGTTTCCGGCGTTCGACGTAACCGGGTCGGGGATACTGAACGGCGGCGTGGTGCCCAAGCGCTGGATGTACCCTAACGATGAATTTCTCAATAACCGGGTGAATGTGGAAAGCGCTGTGAAAAGCCAGTATCCCGGTGGGGATGATATCAATGGCGTAATGTGGATCTTACAATAACAAACATATTCAGAAAGATGAAGAAAGGATTTTTAATAGCGGTATGTTTTTCCTGTGTAACAGGATTGCAGGCGCAAAAGACGAAGAAGGCGGTATTTGTGATCGTAGACGGCATTGCGGCCGATGTGATCGAGAAACAACCCACGCCTCACCTGGACAGGATCGCCAAAGCCGGCGGGTATACCCGGGCGTATGTGGGTGGCGAGAAAGGCGGGTATTCCCAAACGCCCACCATTTCCGCGGTGGGCTATAATAGCCTGCTGACCGGCACCTGGGTCAACAAACATAATGTGTGGGACAATGATATTGCTGCGCCCGACTATGATTACTGGACCATCTTCCGCTTCTTTAAAGAACAATACCCGCAAAAGAAAGCGGCCATTTTTTCCAGCTGGCTGGATAACCGCACCAAGCTGATCGGCGAAGGATTACCTGCTACCGGCAACCTGCAGCTGGATTATCATTTTGACGGTCTTGAGCTGGATACGGTGAAATATCCGCACGACAGGAAAAAAGAGTACATGCAACATATCGATGATGCGGTGACAGACGAAGCGGCCCGCTACATCCGGCAGGAAGCGCCGGACCTCTCGTGGGTGTACCTCGAGTACACCGATGACATGGGCCACCGGTATGGCGACAGTCCCGAGTACTTCCGCGCCGTGGACCTGATGGACAAGCAAATGGGCCGCCTGTGGGAAGCCATCCGGTACCGGGAAAAGCAATTCAAAGAAGACTGGGTGATCTACATCACTACGGACCATGGCCGGGACAGCGCCACCGGCAAGCATCACGGCGGACAATCCGACCGCGAGCGCAGCACCTGGATCGTTACCAATGCGCAGCACCTGAACAATTATTTCAAAACCGGCCACCCCGGTATCGTGGATATTATGCCTTCCATCGCCAATTTTTTGGGCGTTCAGATACCCCGGGAGCAGCTGATGGAAGTAGACGGAATACCGCTGACCGGCGCTGTAGCCGCCACCCATCCCGGCGCCCGGCTGGAAAACGGGAAGATCAAAGTAACCTGGAAGGCCACCGGCCGGAAAGGAGATGCGAAGATATGGCTGACCACCGCCAACCGGTTTAAGGAAGGCGGCAGGGATCAATATGTGCTGAAAGCCACCGTGCCTGTTGGTAAAGAGGAAGCCGTTATTGATGCGGGCGGGGCTTCGGGCTTCTATAAAGTGGTGATTGAAACGCCGGATAATTTTCTGAACCGGTGGATCGTGGTGAAGTAATGGAGAGAATTATTGTAAAGGAAGGCATTGCGCCCAGCGGGCGCAATGCCTTCCTTCTTTTTAAACGTGCGGATAATTTACTGGGTTAATTTTCACTGATGTCCGTAATATGTGTGATCTCCTTTGCCAGCAAAGCTTCCGAATAAGATTCCCGTACATACAGCAGGTAGCCGGAGAGAAAGATCGCCAGCAGATTGATGCCGATGAAAGCTCCCCCGCCGGCGCCGCTAACGGAAATATTGAACCGGGAAAGCTCCGCCTGAAGGGAGAAAGCGGAGCCGCTGAAAGGGGACCAGCTCAGCGAAAGCGCCAGCCCGGAAATATATTTGAACACATATCCGTGCCAGCCGATGTGTACGGTCTGCAACAATTGATGTATAAAGGAATAATGTAATCCCGCTACCGGTTTTTTCAGGATCAGCACCCCGCAGCAGACAGAGAACCCGTACAGCACTGCTACTATCAGCAACAGCAACGGATCGAACCGGTTTGCGCCGGCGTAAGACCACGCCAACATACCGAAGCCGAGCATTCCTCCCAGTACCTGGTACCCCGCCAGCGCCTTAAAAATGATGTTCAACCGGAACAGCCGCCTGTGCTCCACCCGCATACGAAATATTTTTCGCTAATATCTTGATTTTCACGCATAAATGGAAACCGCAGTTTTTTCCGTTTCGCGTAAACCTTTTTCCGTTTACGATACAATAAACCCTGAATTGGTGTGGAACTTTGCGGGCGAATCAATTAAAATTTACCTCCCTTATGCGAATCTTGATGATGGGCCTGCTGGTTCTTTGCGCCGGCGGCGTTTTCGGTCAATCTGTTGTGAAAGGCACCGTGAAAGACCAGGATAATAACCTGGTGCCGGGTGTAAGCGTTATGCTCGGAAAAGGAAAAAATACGGTGACCAATGTGTCCGGACAATTCAACCTGAACGATCTTCAACCCGGAAAATATACGCTCCGGTTTACCTATATCGGCTACGAACCGGCTTCCCGCACCATCGATCTGAAAGAGGGGGAAACGCGGGTGGTGGATATTGTGCTCACTTCTTCCGCGGAGCAACTGCAATCTGTAGAGATCACCGGCCGCAAGGAATCCGGGTACAAGAACACCAACTCTTTCATCGGCACAAAAACAGCTACCGCACTGAAAGACGTACCGCAATCCATCAGCTACGTTACCAAGGAGCTGATGTACGATCAGCAGGCGATGCGCATCGGCGACGTGGTTAAATATATGAGCGGCGTGAACCAGTATACCGCGTATGATGATTTTACGATCCGTGGTTTCCGCACGCAAAACAATTCCTCCGTACAACTGATGAACGGCCTCCGGACGATCACCGGTTTCTGGAAGCAGCCGCTGACGAATTACCTCGAAAGGGTGGAAGTGATCAAAGGTCCCGCTGCGGCGCTGTTCGGCAACAGCTCGCCAGGCGGCATCATCAACCGTGTAACGAAAAAACCGTTGAGAGATCCGCGGCAGAGCATCAGCTTCACAACGGGCAGCTACAATACTTTCCGCACGCTGGCCGATTTCACGGGGCCGCTGAATGAATCCAGAACCCTGCTCTACCGCATGAACATTGGATATGAAAATTCCCAGAGCTTCCGCGATCTGCAATACGACAAAAACTTCATCGTGGCGCCTTCCATTTCATTTATCCCGAATGATAAAACGCAGGTGAATGTGGACGTGGTGTACAACCGCAGCATGAGCCGGCTGGACCGCGGGCAGGCCGTATTCGGCAACAACGATATTTATTCCACGCCCATTTCCAAAAGCATCAATGCGGTGAATGATTATCTGAATGAAGATAACCTGATGATCACCGCATCGCTGACGCACAAGTTCTCGGACGCGGTACAGTTCAACGTCGCTTACCTGAAAACTTCCTGGGAAGAAGACCTGCTGGAGCACCGCGGCGCCAATACCTACGCGAAAGACAGCGCGGGCAAGCCGATTTCCACGCTGGTAGAAATGCAGGTGTTCGACCGCAACCGCCGCACGGTTTCCGATAATATTTCCACCTATTTTACATTTGATGTGCACACGGGTTCACTGAACCATAAGCTGCTGGCGGGATATGACTTTGCGCAATCCAAAACGCCCTGGGGCGCATCCCAGCTCACTGCCAACGGGTACCGGAACAATACGAACACAGGAGCTGGCGCTTACAATGCGGCGGAACCCTGGCGCTTTATGTATGATGCGCAAAACCGCCCCGTGCCCAACGTGCCGCATTTCGATCTTACAGCTGCCAGTCCATACCAGCTGTATGATATGAGCAAATACTTCTTCGTTAAAGCCGCATATGATCCTACGCTGTACAATGCGCATGGCCTGTATGTGCAGGACCAGATCACGATCGGCAGGTTCCAGGCGCTGCTTGGCCTGCGGTATGATGCTTACCGCGACTGGCTGAACTACGAGAAGCCAACGGAAGAGATCGTGAAGCAGGATGCCATCATTCCCCGCCTTGGCCTCGTTTATTCCCTGACGAAAGACATCAACCTGTATGCTACTTATTCAAAGGGATACAATCCGCAAACCTCGGTGAACATGACCAATCCGGATGCGGGAGGGCCTTTTGACCCTGTTAAAAGCAGCCTGATAGAAGCGGGCGCCAAAGGCGATTTCTTCAAGAACAGGCTCTCCGCCACCGTTTCCGTGTACCGCATTTACCAGGAGAACATGTTGCTCAGTATGCCGGGAAGCGACCAGCTGCGGGAGGTCGATGTGGAATCGAAAGGCGTGGAGCTGGATGTAAAAGGGCAGATCACACCGGAATGGTTTGTAACACTGGCTTACGCCTATAATGATATGCCGATCAAGGAAAGCGATGAACCAAAAGAAGTCGGCCGTCAGTCCCCCGGCGCACCGCAGCACCAGGGTTCTTTCTGGACGAAGTACTCTTTCAGCAGCGGCGTATTGCGCGGCATCGGCTTCGGGGCGGGCGGCAATTTTGTGACGCAGCGGTTCATGGATTCCAATGCTGACCAGGTATTGCCCGGCTACGAATTGCTCAACGCCGCTGTGTACTACCGCATCGACAAGTTCCAGATACAGTTCAACCTGAACAACGTGCTCAACAAAACGCACTGGGTGGGCGGATATGACTATCTTCGCCTGTTCCCGGGGGCGCCGCGGAACTGGCTTACATCCGTAGCTTATACATTTTAATGACTGCTAAAAAGATCATACGGCAACTACATCTCTGGCTGGGGCTTGGCTCCGGCCTTGTAGTTTTGATAGTCACGCTGTCCGGCGCCGTGCTGGTCTTCGAAAAGGAGATCGAGCACCTGGCGAGCCACCGGCTGTACTTCGTTACGCCCGGAGCGGCGCGCCTGCCGGTAGACAGCCTGAAGAAACAGGCGGAGAATTTCGATCCGGCCATTAAGCTGACCAGTCTTGAAATGGAGCCGCATGCACCGGACCGCACCGCTTTATTTTACGGCAAAAAAGGAACAGTTACCTACCTCATTGCGGTGCATCCGTATACCGGCGAAGTGATAAAAGGCGTGGAGGCAGAAAAACGTTTCTTCCCCATCATGCTCCGCCTGCACCGCTACCTGCTCGCGGGTGATGCGGGCAAAGCCGTTACCGGCGTTGCCTGCCTGATCTTCCTTGTGCTGGTGATCAGTGGTATTGTGCTGTGGTGGCCGAAACGCTGGAAGTATCTCCGGCAGCGCCTCCGCATTAAATGGACGGGATCATTTAAGCGGATCGTGTGGGACCTGCATGCGGTGGGTGGCTTTTACATGCACCTGCTCATTTTTGTTATTGCGCTGACGGGGCTTACCTGGAGTTATAAATGGTTCAATAACGGCATTTTTATGTTGTTCGACGGAAAGCTCATGGAGCCTTACACCGCGCCTGCCAATAAGGTGATGCAGCCGGCGGACGAAGGATTTTATGAACGGCTCTACCAGCAGGTGAACAGGGACTTGCCGTACAAAGGGGGCCTGGCCTTCCGGTTTCCGCCGAATGACAGTTTATCCGTTGCCGTTACCAAGGAGAATTACGAAGCGAAGATCACCAACGTGGTCGATTTTATATATTACGAAAACGGTACCGGCAACGTGTTGCGGAAACGTTTGTATAAAGACCAGAGCACGGGCATGAAAGTCCGCCGCGC
This sequence comes from Chitinophaga cymbidii, assembly GCF_007992715.1. Classification (GTDB taxonomy): domain Bacteria; phylum Bacteroidota; class Bacteroidia; order Chitinophagales; family Chitinophagaceae; genus Chitinophaga; species Chitinophaga cymbidii. The sequence continues at coordinate 75,657 of NZ_BKAU01000001.1, read as the reverse complement.
GATATATCCCATCCACACCGGCAATATATTCGGCTGGCCTACAAAGATACTGGCGCTGGTATCCTGCCTGCTGGCGGCATCCCTGCCGGTGACCGGCTTGCTGATCTGGCTGAAAGGCGCGAAGGGCGGAACGCAAAAGAAAGTAAAGCGAAAGCGGATCGTATTACGTTCCTATATGGAAAATGCCCGCGGATGACGCGGGCATTTTTATGATCATTCGGTTACCACGATCGTGTCGGAACCTTTTACATCTACATAGATCGGCTTGGGACTGACAGGATTATATCCGGGGAAATAATCGCTGATGCGTAATTGTATGCGCATGGTATTGGGGCCGTCGTCGTTGAACGTATAAGTGCCGGTGGGCAATGTATCCGGAATGCGGTAAGTGGCGGATGTGGCGGTGGCGCTCACCAGCTCCAGTGCGCCGAGCTCGGTTTCCGTCCACCAGTCCGGCAGCGAATACAGCCGCGCTCCCTGCATGTCCGCAAATTGTGTTCCTTCAAAAGTGATGGTCTCCCCCCGCTTCCAGGTCATGCTGCCGGAAAGCTCGTTCACCACGGGCCGGTCTTCCCAGCCGTTCACCACGCCGAGCACGGCGTTCTCTGTGATGACGGATTGTGTGCCGCTGGTCACCTTAATGCGGTAAGGGCCGGCTGCGATCTGCCCTTTTTCGGGCACTTTCACGCGCATCATGGAATCACGGCCTGCGGTGTAAAAGGTAACGGGCAGTTCTGCTTCGTTGTTCTCCGCGTCTACGAGGAAATAATGTGTCTGCTGGTTGTCGCGGATGACATACCGGAGCGTGGTGCTGTTATCGTAAGTCATGTCACTGCCGAATACTACCGATTGCCCGAACCCGGTGTACAGCTGAATAGCGGGTTGCTGCACGATCACTTTCAGGAAATAATCTTTCAGTCCGCCGTCCTGCGCTTCGACGGTGTATTTCGTGCCGGTGGCAAAATCGACTGCAGTTCCTGAAGCCGGACTGACGGTTGCATTTTCCGATACGGTGACCTTGGGCCGTACCTGTTCTGGCAGGGGAAGGTGATATGGCCAGTAAATGATCACGGTGTCTGCTGTAATGGCGCCGGACACGGAATCCGCGCCGTTCGTCTGCACCGCAAAGCTGGTAATGCGGTGATAGGGATAGGGCGCGTGCTCCGTTTCTTTTTTGCAGGCCGCGAAGAACAACAGCGCCGCGAATGCCAGTAAAATATGTTTGCGTTGCATGATCTTAATTTTTTACGGTGATGCGGATGGGATGGTGCATGGTGGATACTTTGGAGTAGCTGTAGATGCGCAGCCGGTAAAGGCCGCCGGTCTTCAGCGCTGCTATTGTTTCGTCCATCGAACCGGGATAGGCGGAGATCACGGCGGTCAGCTCTGAAATGTTATTGGTATTGGTGACGCTCATTGGCAGGGGCGGCAGTTCCGTACCGTCGTCCTTTACTAGCACCATCCGCACCAGTTCATGATTTTCCGAGAATCCGCTGCCTCGCGCCACAAGGAAAATATTGGTATAGATCTGGGACAGGTCCAGTTCATAGCCGGTGATGTTCTCCGCATCCGGTGAAAGCTCTTCCATGTAAAGATCGGGCTGCTGCACGCTGATATGCAGCGTGTAGGTCCTTGTTGCACCGTCTTTCGATTTCACCACGTAGCGGAGGTCGCGTCCTTTCCAGAAGTAATCCAGCAGGTCTTCCACCATGGTGCCGCTTTCGGGCGTTACGGTGGCGCCTTCGGATACCGTGATCTCCGGCTCTATGATCACCAGCTGTTTGTCGTACGGCAGGTAAACCTGTATGGAGCTGTCCTCATCATTGACAGCGCCGTAGATGGGATCGCCGGTCACATTTACGATCCGGAATTCCAGTATGCGGTTGGCGGCTTCCGGCGGCGCGGGCACCGTATCGGTCTTGGTACAGCTGAAGATGCCCATGCAAAGTGCAAGCAGGGGCGCAGCTAGTTGTAGCGTTGTTTTCATCAATTGTTTATTTGATTTGAAGGCATAGCAAGTCTGTGCGCACAGCCTGCGCTGTGCGTGTTGAGCCGATCTGTTACCGGGTTATTTCGTCCGGAGATTCCTGGACCCGTCTGTTTGTACAAAATAGCGGAAGGTGAGATAAGGCGCGGGCCAGAACAGATCGGTCACAACCGCAGGATTTCCTTTGTAAATATTGAGCAGCTCCAGCTTCGCGTAATGGCCGGTGGCCGTGCGCAGCACGAAGGTCCTGTTTTTGATCGGCACGCAGATGTGGTTTTGCAGGCTGTAGAAAAACCATCCATACCCGCTGCCGGTATCCCATCCCGTACCACCGTTCCCGTTAGTGTCGAATTCTGCGTCCGCGGGTGCTTCGGTCACCTGGTCGTATGGTTTGTCCACTACCACCATTACTCCTTTACCGGGACCGCCATTGCCGGGTGTGCCGGGAAACTGTCCGTTCACAGTTACATAGGAATTGTATTCTTTGGAAAAGGCAATGTCCCAGTCCGCTTTCTTCAGGTATTGCGCGGAGTCCGCCGCATTTTTGATGAAGCGCGTTTGCCGGGTGGTCATGGAAAAAAGCACGGTGTAAAAGGGGCGTTTTTCTTTTCCTTCGGTATCGCCCATGGAGGCGAGGGTGTCGCAGGCGAGGTCGTAGACCACTACGCTGACGCCGTCTTCCTTCGAGGGGGCCACGTTGTCTTTCGTACATGCGGCAAATGGTATAATGGCGGCGAGTAACAGGAAATATTTTCTCATGGTTTCATGTTTTGTTTAAAACGCCAGGTCAGTCCGGCGATGAACATGCGGCCGGGTTGAGATGGCATCAGATGATCTGTATAGTCGAATACATTGTCCACCGTGAATTGTACGGTGAACTGGTCTTTTAAGAGGTTTTTGCGGATGGATGCGCTGCCGGTGAAATATCCGGTGATGAATACGTCGTACGGATCGATGAAGCCGTTGTTGTCCTGATCGATGAAGCCCGCTTTGCTGCGGTAGTTGCCGCGCAGCGAAACGCCGAGACCGAGGGGCTGATGTTCATAGAATACCTGCATGTTGGCGCTGTGGCGGCTGCGGTTGGGGAGGTTGTAGTAATCGGATACTACGGCGGTACGTAATCCACCGTCTGCGCGTACGGTGAGGCTGCCGGATTTGATCGCGTCGAGGGAAGCTTTGTCTTTGGCATCAAGGTACTGATAGCCGGAAACGATGCTCAGGCCGTTGAGCGGCGACCATTTTACGGTGGCTTCGATGCCTTTTGTGAATGCCTGTTCGATATTGAAATAGCTGTAAATGGGCTGGCCGTTTTTCATGAGCCCTACCGGCCGGAAGAATATCTGGTTGCGAATGTCGTTGTAGAAGCCGTTCACGCTGAATTCAGTGTTGGTGAATGGTTTCCAGGTGGCGCTGAGGTTGAGTGAGAGGGAGGTTTCCGGCTTGAGGGGTTTTATGTCGCCGGCGACATCGAACAGTTGCTGTATCATCCCTGTTTCCTGCAATATGTTTATTTTCTCTTCGAAGTTATTGGCGCCGATCACGGTGTAGCCGGTGGACACATTCGTGAACATCTGGTAAAGCTGCGCGAAGGTGGGCGCTTTAAAGCCATTGCCGGCGGAGAATTTGAAGCTGATCTTTTGGGATGGATGAAAGGCCGCTCCGATCGTAGGGTTCACCTTGCCGCCGAAGATGCTGTTGCCATCGTACCGCACGCCGGCGATCAGCTCATACTTTTCGGCTGGTTTATAATTCGCTTGCAGGTAAACGAAATAGTTATACATATCCACGCTGTCCATTCCCTGGTAATCACCGCCGGCGCCGCCGGTGAGGGACAGCTTTTTATCCAGAAAGTCGCGCGTACCCTGTAATTCAAGCCGGTGAACGGATTGGGTAAAGCGGTTCGTTTGCAGCACTTTGCCGGTTTGCAGCAGGGCTGCTTCCTGGTCGGTAGAATAGCGGGAGAAATAATACCTGTTCAGTAAACGGATGCCGTTGCGGAGATTGCTGTTGAGCGAAACGCCGAGGTTGAGGTCCGTTTCATCCAGCACGTCGCGGAAGGGTTGCGCGCTGTAGTTCCTGTCCATCACCGAATGCCGGGAAGAGTAGCGGCCGCTCAGGTTGGCTGTGTGCACATCATTGAGGCGGTATTTGCTTCTTCCCTGGAAGGTGAGGCTGTTGTAAGGCGGCGCGGTCTGTCCTTCTTTGAGATAAGGCGTGTTCACATTGAATCCGTCTGTGCGGTAGTAGTTGCCGGAAAGGTACACGGAGCCTTTATCTCCCGCGAAGGGCGTTTCGCCTTCCAGCGTGGCGTCGAGCATGTTGTAGGTGCCGTATTGCACGTTGGCCATGCCCTGGCGGGTATTGATGTGCTGGCGGGTGATGATGTTGATCACGCCTCCGAGCGCTTCGCAGCCGTAGAGGCTGCTGGAAGCGCCTTTGATGATCTCTATTCTTTCAATATCGGAAACGCTGATGCGCGACAGGTCGAAGTTGCCGTTAAACCTGCCGTTCATTGGCTGGCCGTTCAGCATGATCATGATATATTCCGATCCGAATCCCTGCATTTGCACGCCCACAGAGCGGTTGCCCGCGCCAAGATCGTTCACGATGGCCATGCCGGTCTGCTCCCGCAACACTTCATCCAGCCGCCGGCTGCCAAGCATGGCAATGGTTTTTTTCGTGATGACGGTCACCGGCTGCGCGATCTTTTTTATATCGATGATATCATCGTCTTTTTTATAAACATTCCCTGTAACCGTAGTGCCTTCGAGTGATTGGCTGGCGGGCGTCAGCTCCAGCCGTATGTCCTGCTCCCGCCCTGCCTTCAGCACGATCAGCTGGCTTAACGTCTGGTACCCGATAGAGCTGGCGGTCAGCGTATATGTGCCCGGCGGAATGCCGCGTATCTCGAAACGCCCGTCATTACCCGCTACAACGATCTTCACCGTTTTATAGTCCGCATCCAGCGCAATGGTGGCCGCCGGTACGGGTGTTTTCCCTTCTGTTACGGTCCCTTTTAATATGGCGTTGGACTGCGCAAGGGAAATATGTGAGCAGAGCAGGAATATAAAGGCCGGGAGTAGTTTATGCAGCATAGCGCTGCAAAATTCCGCTCAATCACTGACCAATAATGGAGAAAATGCAACCTCCGAAGGAAAAACTTCCTTTACTGGCAGGCATTCTTCCGCATTGCGTAAGAAATATTCCGTTTGTGAGTTGTCATAATAATGTTTGCTATTTAATATTGTTGTTGTTTTGTTACAATTTCATGACTTTGAAGCAGCTTTATCCCACATCACCATTGACCTGTTCGCTGGATATTTATCACAGCGGGCAGCAACTGCTGGAAAGGCGCAGGAGCGTACATGAAAACGGTAATGATGGTTCATTGTATGAACTGAGCAGTCCGGACGGTATCCGCTTTGGCTATTATAACGTGCAGTCCTCCGAAGGCGGAGAAGTAGTGATCAACAACATTCATCCCTTTATGCAGCTCAGCTATGCCGTGAGCGGCAGCAAAAGTTATACGATCGACGAAGGGAGAAAAGAGTTCGCAACGTTTCAGCAGCAGCAATATAATTATCTTTTTTTCCGGGAAGACCAGATACGCCTTAGCTGGGAGCCCAACAAGCACCTGGAAATATTCGAGCTGGGCCTCAGTCCCGAGCTGTTTGCGAAATGGCTGCCGCAGGACCATCCGTTTTACCCCCTGTTCGCCGAAAGCGTGGAGAAGAACGTTTCATCTCCCATGAGCAAGCAGAACCTGCCGCTGGCGCCGAAATTCAGCAACATTCTTTACGACATCCTGCACTGCCCGCTGGAGAACCGCTACAAGCAGCTGTACATCAAGGCGAAGGCCGTGGAGCTGTTGTCTTACCAGCTGGAACAATACGAGCAGTACGCCGGCGAAAAGATGAACAACCCCGCCCGGCAGCTGCGGAAGGAAGAAGTGGAAAGGATGTATCATGCGCGGGACATCATCGTGAACAACCTTAACAGCCCCTGTTCACTGATAGACCTCGCCAGCCAGGTAGGCACGAACGAGAACTACCTGAAAAGCCACTTCAAAGCGGTATTCGGAAACACGGTGTTCGGTTACCTGTCAGAGATCAAGATGAGCCAGGCAAAGGAAATGCTGCTGGAAGGAAAGAGCGTGTCTGAAGTATCGATCCTTACAGGGTATAAGCATATCCCGCATTTCAGCCGGGCGTTCAAGAAGCATTTTGGTTTTTCGCCGAATGTGCTGACGAGGAATAAGGGGCGGGGGGATTGACGGAAATTCTTATCTCGTCTGCAAGTCCCTGATAACCTTTTCCAGTTTCTCCTTATCATTCATATATGGCGCCAAATCGAAGAGCGCTACCTTCCTGTATTCCACCGGATGGCTTTCGCTTTGCAGCGCTATATAACCTTCGTTGAGCAGCTTGCCCGCCTGCAGCAGGGAAGGATCTGCATGAGAAACATTACCGCCGCCGATCTGGGGTTTTTCGTATACCAGCACGGTATCTTTCTCCACAATATGTTTAACGATGGAATCCCCCAGCACCAGCACTTCCGCGGTCACCCACTGGTCCCCGTCATAGGTTTTTGATTTTGAATCGATGCAATGCGCGGTGATCAGCTTGTCGTTCATCACTACATTGGTACCGGGTGTGCAGAGGTTGGCGGTGCTGCGTTTACCCTTTCCCGTGCCGCCGAGCAGCTGCACTTCGATTGAGATCGGGAAATCCTGGTCTTTACCCATTGTTGCGGCGGATTGCGAGTGGATCATAGCGCCGCTGTTGCGGAAAGCCCAGCCCGGGCCGCCTGCTACCTGGTCGCCGACAAAACGGTATTCCATCACCAGCAGGTAAGCGGAGAATTTCCGTTTGTGGAAGATGTGGCCGTATTGTTCGTCGAATGCCTTGTAGTTTTCATAAGATACCACCAGCTTGCCGTCCTGCACGCGGAAAGTGTTGCCGTTGTTATCATTCAGCTCGTGACCGGTGATCTTGATATCCCAGTCTTTCAGGTCTTTTCCGTTAAAGAGTTGTATCCAGCGTTTGCCTGGTTTTTGTACGGCGCAGGCGCTGAAGATAAAGGCGAGGCTAACTGTCAGCCATAATTTCATTGTTCTCATGAGGACTTGTAATTAGGCTGTTAAGCTATGAAATTAGTTTAATTCATCAAACCCGATATCCATCAGCGGATATATCTCCGGGTCTTCCAGGTAATAGTGCCACCATTCCGTTTCCAGTGCAATGAAACCGTGCGCTTCCATCATCGTGCGCAGCAGCTCCCTGTTCTCGATCACTTCCGCCTCCAGGTCCGGATAGTTATGATGCGCTTTTTCGGTAAAATCATCAAAGTCCGTCGGCATCGGCATTTCCTTTCCCGTTTTAAGATATATCAGCGTGAGGTCTACGGCTACGCCGCGGTTGTGCCCGGAGCCTTTCTTCGGATCGGCGGCATACCGGTCGTCCGGTACGATCTCCCACATTTTTTCCGTGACGCGGTAGGGGCGGTAGCCGTCGTATATTTTCAGCCCGAGCCCCATCGGCTTCAATACGGCCTGCAACCGCTGCAGCGCCTCATAGGCCGGCCGCCGCAGCCATACCGCCGCGAAAGGATAGAGCTGTTGCTTCGTGAAATTATGGACGGTGGCATACCGCACGTCCGTTGCGATGTCTGTTACCTTTACCAGCTGCATGTTGCTGTCCGCCTGCACCTGCGCATGGTATTGCGCAACGGAACGCACTACGGGCAAGCCGTATTTGTTCAGGGGAATTTCCTGGGCAAAGAGCAGCGTAGGCAGACAAAAAGCCCAGAGGATGAATATGTTTTTCACAATGAAGAAGTTAAATCCATCTAAAAATAGTGAAGAAAGTACAAAATCCGGGTAAAAAAGAATTGCAATAGGGCTGATAAATGAGGTATTTTAGAACCCTTAAAAATAAACAAGATGAGTTTGTTCCGATTAGATGGAAAGGTAGCCGTTGTAACGGGCGCCGGCAGTGGAATAGGGCAGGCTATTGCGCGTTGCTTCGCGGAAAACGGAGCGGTGGTGCATGTGCTGGAGCTGAATGAAGAAGCAGGGCAGGGTACGGTGAACGATATTACCGCCGCGGGCGGGAAGGCTTTTGCGCATGCGGTGAATGTGGCGGACCAGGCGGGTGTGGGCGCTGTGATGCAAAAGATCGCCGGTGTTTCCGGCCGGCTGGACGTACTGGTGAACTGCGCCGGCATCGCGCATATCGGAAAGCTCGAAACTACGCCGGAAGCGGATTTCGACCGGGTATTCTCGGTGAACGTGAAGGGCACTTATAATTGTATGTATGCTGTGATCGGGCAGATGAAGCAGCAGGGCGGCGGTGTGATCCTCAATGTGGCATCCATCGCGTCTACCGTGGGCATACCGGACCGGTTTGCGTATTCCATGAGCAAGGGCGCGGTATTGACGATGACCTTGTCTGTCGCCAAAGATTATCTTGGCGATAACATCCGCTGCAACTGCGTGTCCCCCGCGCGTGTGCATACGCCTTTTGTGGACGGCTTCATTGCAAAGAACTATCCGGGCCGCGAAGCGGAGATGTTTGAGAAACTTTCCCGGACGCAACCGATAGGAAGGATGGCGAAACCCGAAGAAGTGGGTTATCTTGCACTGTATCTCTGCTCGGACGAAGCAGGTTTTATTACAGGCTGCGATTACCCGATCGACGGCGGTTTCATCAAACTAAACAATTAAATGAAGAAGATCTTATTTCTCTGTGCCACAGTAGCTGCGCTGGCAGCCTGCAACAACGAAAACAAAAAAAAGGATTCAGCAAAAGCGGATGCGGTAACGCCGGCCACTCCCGCGGGAACATTTTCGGTAACATTTTCAGAACGGGATAAAGACACGTCTACCGTGCATTTTGCGTTTACGGTGGATTCCCTGCAATATGAAAGGTCATATAACGATGTGCCCTTGATGAAGGGGCTGGAAGATACCGCGCTGTACCGCATTCTCTGGGATGCGCCGAACAGCGTGTGGATCGGCTTCATCAAGGCCAACCGGGAAACAAGATATTATCATGGCAGCCAGGACGGCCGCTCGCTGAAGATACTCTGGGTGCCTTCGCCTCCCGCGAAGATCTACGAGTACATGGAAAAGGTAATGGGCCTCGGCGATGCTATCCGCAATCAGCCGCGGGTGTTCAAGTACCGGAAGAATTTCCAGTCCGGCAAGATCATAGCGGATTTCATTGTGGAAATACAACCGGGCAATTCACCGGAAGAAGTGAACGTATACTGTGAGTTCGGCGGCGTAACGCGCGTGCTGAACATGCCGGTGCCGGAAGGAGCAAAACCTTACGTTCAGGCGTTTGCGGACGATCATTGCTTTGCGGGATTGGAGATAGACGGGGAATTGGAGGAGTATTTCGAGATCAAGGTGGTGGAAGGACGTATTGGCGCACGGCAGTTGAAAACATTTGCAAAATAGCGGTACGGATGGGCCGCTTCGGTGGCCCGTCTGACCGTTTAAAAAACAAACGATTACAAATGACCCGCCTCCGGCGCTCCATTTGGCAACTGAAAAAACAAACGATTACAAATGAAACTTATCAGGTTCGGATTACCGGGAGAGGAAAAGCCAGGCATCATTACAGATGCCGGCATGTTTGACGCAAGCGCCTTCGGAGAGGACTTCGGAGAGCGTTTTTTTGAAACGGACGGATTGTCCCGCCTGTCAGCCTGGTGGACAGCGAACAGCGAAAAGTCCCCACGTGTACCCGACGGCGTTAGGCTGGGCTCCCCCGTGCAGCGCCCCTCCAAGATCATCTGCATCGGCCTGAACTACGCTGACCACGCCCGCGAAACCAATGCGCAGATACCGAAAGAACCGATCGTGTTCTTTAAATCCACTTCCTCCCTCGTTGGCCCTAATGACAACCTCGTCATCCCCCGCAACAGCGTGAAAACCGACTGGGAAGTGGAGCTGGCCGTGGTGATCGGTAAAAAGGCAAGTTATGTGGAAGAAAAAGACGCGATGGATTACATCGCCGGTTACGCCCTGCACAACGATTACAGCGAGCGCGAATTCCAGCTGGAAAGAGGCGGGCAATGGGTGAAAGGCAAGAGTAACGATACCTTTGCGCCACTCGGCCCCTGGCTGGCTACGAAAGACGAGATCGCCGACGTAGATAATCTTCGTTTATGGCTGACCGTTAATGGTAAGACCATGCAGGACGGCAATACTTCCAACCTGATCTTTAAAATACCATTCATCGTGTCTTACCTGAGCCAGTTCATGACCCTGCTCCCGGGCGATGTGATCTCCACCGGAACACCGGCAGGCGTGGGCCTTGGCTTTAACCCGCCCGTTTACCTGAAGGCCGGCGATGTAATAGAATTGGGTATCGACGGGCTGGGGTCTTCCAGACAAACCGCCGTAGCCTGGCAAAAATAACCGTTATGCAAAGATATTGCCTCGCGCTCGATCTGAAAGATGATCCGGCGCTGATCGCGGAGTATGAAGCGTATCACCGCAACGTGTGGCCGGAGATACAGGAAAGCATCCGCACGGCGGGCGTTACAGCGCTGGAGATCTACCGCGCCGGAAACCGGATGTTCATGATCATGGAAGTGGACGGCAGCTTTTCCTTTGAGCGCAAATCCGCCATGGACGCCGCTAATCCGAAAGTGCAGGAATGGGAAGCGCTGATGTGGAAATACCAGCAGGCCATCCCCGTAGCCAAACCCGGTGAAAAATGGGTGTTAATGGACAAGATATTTACGTTATGATAATTGACGCACACCAGCATTTCTGGATTTTCGATCCCGTGCGCGACGCCTGGATCACGGAGGACATGAGCGCCATCCGCCGGAATTTCCTGCCAGCGGACCTGGCGCCCGTATTGCAGGCCAATGGTGTGGACGGCTGCGTGGCCGTGCAGGCGGACCAGAGCGAGGCCGAAACGGATTTTCTGCTGCAGCTCGCAGCGGAGAACAGCTTCGTGAAAGGTGTGGTGGGATGGACGGACCTCCGGTCTGCCCGTTTGGATGAAAGGCTGGACCACTATGCGCAATTCCCTTTGCTGAAGGGCTTCCGGCACATCGTGCAGGGCGAACCTGATCCGGCGTTCCTGCTGCGGGAGGACTTCTGCAAAGGCGTAAAAGCGCTGGCAAGGCATGATTTCACATACGACATCCTCATCTACCCATATCAACTGCCCGCCGCTGTTCAATTCGTAGAAAAGTTCCCATATCAACGGCTCGTGATCGATCATCTTGCCAAACCTTATATCAAAAAAGGAGAAGTGAAAGGATGGGAGGAAAATATGCGCGCCATCGGCAAGCATGAACATGTTTACTGCAAGCTCAGCGGAATGGTAACGGAGGCGGATATACGTAACTGGAAGCAGGCGGATTTCACGCCGTACCTCGAAGTGGCGCTGGAAGCCTTCGGGCCGGACAGATTGATGTTTGGCTCCGACTGGCCGGTATGCCTCGTGGCGGCGGATTATCCGCAAATGAAAAAGATCGTGACGGATTTCATCGGGACGTTGACGCCCGCAGAACAGGCCCGCATCATGGGCGGTAACGCGGCGGCATTTTATAAACTTTCATAAATTCTATAAATGGATCTCGGATTACAGGATAAAGTAGTGATCGTTACCGGCGGCGCCAAAGGCATTGGGGAAGCGATTTCCAGGCTCATTGCGGCGGAAGGCGGCATTGTAGTGATAGCAGGCCGCAACGAAGCGGACAACGAAAAAACGGTATCGGCTATACGCAACGCCGGCGGCAAGGCCAGCAGCGTACAGGCGGAGCTGGGAAAAGTGGAAGATTGCAAAAAAGTGATCGACGCGGCGGTAAAGGAATACGGACGGATAGACGCACTGGTCAACAATGCCGGCGCCAACGACGGCGTGGGCCTGGAAAGCGGCAGTCCCGAAAAGTTCATGGCGTCGTTGCAGAACAACCTGTCGCATTACTACAACCTCGCGCATTATGCTTTGCCGCATCTGAAAGCGGCGAAAGGCAACATCGTTAACATCGGCTCCAAAGTAGCCGCTACCGGCCAGGGCAATACCTCCGGCTATGCCGCATCCAAAGGCGCTATCAACGCGCTCACACGGGAATGGGCCGTGGAGCTGCTGCCCTTTTCCATCAGGGTGAACACGGTGATCCCCGCGGAAGTATGGACGCCGCTGTATGAAACATGGATACAGTCATTGCCCAACCCGGAGGAAAAACTTGCATCCATCGTATCAAAAATTCCGCTGGAACAGAGAATGACCACGTCCGAAGAGATCGCCGGCATGACGGTGTTCCTGCTGTCCGCCCGCTCATCGCACACTACCGGCCAGATCGTGTATGTGGACGGCGGCTATACACACCTGGACCGTTCCATCAGCTGATACATTCATCACTCACATAAAGCAATTCCACATGGCAGGCGGCGCAGCTACCACTACCACGTATACTTCCGCCGGAAGTAAAGCCGGGAAGTATTTATTTCCGTTCATCCTCGTTACGAGCTTGTTCTTTTTATGGGCGTTGGTGCACAATCTCAGCCCGATCCTGATACCGCATCTCAAAAAAGCCTGCCGGTTGACGGACACGCAATCGTCGTTCATCGATTCGGCGGTGTTCCTGGCTTATTTCCTGCTGGCATTGCCTGCGGGATACATTATGAAACGCTTTGGCTTTAAATCCGGCATCATACTGGGTTTGCTGTTATACGCGGCAGGTGCGTTCCTGTTCATACCCGCCGCTAATTCCGGGCAATACATGTTTTTCCTGGTGGCTTTGTTCATCATTGCATCCGGGCTTACTTTCCTCGAAACCGCCGCCAATCCGTACGTGACCATCCTCGGCAACCCGGATACGGCCACTTTCCGGCTGAACCTGGCGCAATGTTTCAACGGTGTGGGCGCTTTTGTGGGACCGGTGATCGGCGCAAAGTTCATCCTCTCCGGCAAAGAGTATACGGAGCAGCAGCTGAACGCCATGCCCGCGGCGGAATTGCAGCAATACCTGGCTTCAGAGGCTGCGGCAGTGAAGATGCCTTACATGGTGATCGGGATCGTGGTGTTGCTGGTAGCCGTGCTGTTTATTTTTACAAAGATGCCGGACGTGAAGGAAGAAGATAACGCCGGCCAGCCCGCGGCGCATGAAGGCAGCATTTTCAGGCACCGGCATCTGATCGCCGCCATTGTTACACAATTCTTTTATGTAGGGGCGCAGGTGGGCGTGAATGCCTTTTTCATCCGCTTCGCGAAATATGCCGGCGGCATGCCGGAAAAGGAAGCGGCTTATCTGCTGGGCGCAGTAGCCGGTCTTGGTTTCATGATCGGGCGGTTTGTGGGCACTTTCCTTATGCGCTTCATGAAGCCGGCTACATTGTTATCGCTGTACGCCCTGCTGAACGTGATACTGATCCTCATTGCGATGACGGTGAAAGGAGAAGTCGCGATCTGGGCCGTGCTGGCGGTGCCTTTCTTCATGTCCATCATGTTCCCGACGATCTTTTCTTTAGGGCTGCAAGGGCTTGGCGGCGGTCATACCAAGCTGGGCTCTTCCATGCTGGTCATGGCGATCGTGGGGGGCGCCGTATGCCCTCCGCTGATGGGGCTGATCTCCGACGCCTCCAACATCCAGATGGCTTACCTCGTGCCGCTGGTATGTTTCGCCGTAGTGCTCTGGTTCGGCACGAAGGGATACAAGCTGGCGAAAGCGCAGTAAAACGATATTTTCTAAAAGCAGACGCTGTAACGCCGCAAGGTTTTACAGCGTTTTTTGTTGTAACTTTCATATAAGAAACCACTGATATGAAACCGCTCTATTTCCTGACCGCCTGCCTGTTTTTATTTGCTGCCTGTAGAAAAGATACGGTGGAGCAGGGCACCATGGAACTTGAATTCCGGAACGTGGCAGGAAACCAGCCGCTAACGCTGAATACGGCGACCTACCAGAATGCGGAAGGAGAGAACTTTACCATCAGCGCGTTCAAATATTACCTCAGCAATTTTTCCCTCGTTAAAATGGATAACAGCGAAGTGAAACTGCCCGCTGCGTATTTCCTGGTAGATCAGGCCAATGAAGCTTCCCGCGTCATTAAACTTGCCGCGCCCAAAGGGGAGTATAGGGCCGTGAAATTTCTCGTGGGGGTAGACAGCACCCGGAACGTGAGCGGTGCGCAGACAGGCGCGCTGGACGTAGTGCACGGCATGTTCTGGAGCTGGAACAGCGGGTACATCATGGCAAAGCTGGAAGGGTATTCCCCCGCGTCCACCGCTCCGGAAAACAGGCTGACCTTTCATATCGGAGGATTCCGGAAAGAGAACAGCGCCATACAGGAAGTGCTGCTTACCGCGCCTATCAGCCTGACCGTTGAATCCGGCCGCCTGCCGCAGCTGATGATAGATGCAGATGCCCTCGCATGGTTCAATCAACCTTTCCCCATCAAATTCGCCACCACCTCCACCATTCACGTACCCGGTGAAGATGCCGCGAAAATCGCCGCCAATTACCGTAACATGTTCCGCATAACCAGTGTGACCGACTTGTGATCAGACAAGCTATCTATATTGCGTGTGCCTTCCTGCTGATCTGGAGCTGCCGGAGGAACCCGGGTGTTTCACCGGGACCGCAGCCTTATCAGCTGGAGCTGCCGCCGGACTTCCCCGAACCGGTGTATGATATCTCGCAAAATCCGCTCACGGTGGAAGGCATTGCGCTCGGCAGAAGACTGTTCTACGATCCCCGTTTGTCCCGCGACAGCACCATCTCCTGCGGGTTCTGCCATCAGCAGTTCGCCGCGTTCGCACATTTCGATCATCCTTTAAGTCATGGTATCGACAACCGCACCGGCATCCGTTCCGTTCCCGGATTGTTCAACCTCATCTGGCAAAAGGATTTTATGTGGGATGGCGGCGTAAATCATCTCGAAATTCAACCGCTCACACCCATTACAGATCCTGATGAAATGGGCGAAGACCTTGCTGTGCTCATCAGCCGCCTCAATGCGGATGCGAAATACCGCAGCATGTTCAAAGCAGCGTTCGGGGAAGGCGAGATCAACAGCCAGCGGTTATTCCGCGCGCTCACACAGTTCATGGTTACCATGAACTCCTTTCACTCGAAATACGACAGCGTAAAACGGCAGGCGCCGGGCGTAGCCTTTACATACGAAGAAGAGCAGGGTTACCAGGTATTCCAGCAGAAATGCGCGTCCTGCCACAAGGAACCGCTGTTCACCGATGGCAGCTTCCGCAATAACGGCCTCCCTTACAACGCCGCGCTGAACGATGCCGGCCGCATGCGCATCACCAACAACACCGGCGATTACCTGAAATTCAAGGTACCCTCCCTGCGGAATATCATGAAGAGCCCGCCATATATGCACGACGGGCGTTTTTACGATATCTTCAACGTGTTTGACCATTATTCCGAAGGGATCGAACAAACCCCCACCATCGACCCCCTGGTGCAGAACGGCATTCCCCTCACGGAAGATGAAAAGCGGCATCTGTATTTTTTCCTCAGCACGCTCACCGATCCCGGTTTTATCAACAATAAGTCCCTTAGCGAGATACTCATCGAAGATTAGGCAATATAATAGCATGATTTAATTTGTATATGTTATTACTGATATTATATTGATGATTTTGCTCAGGTAAAGGAGAGGTAAAGGAGAAGTATAGGAGAGCTATAGGAAAGACATTTGAGAAAACGGGTAAAATAATGGACTAAAGAGGAGCCAACTGATGTTATTTTGACGGATTTTTTCCGGCTTTCGTCATTTGGAGTCCATTTAACAACTTTAGCGGCTGTTTTAACGTTTTATGGAATGGTATTTGTCAATCTCCGGCGTCATGAAGAAAATAATAGTAACACTGATGTTAATAGCAGCGGGCCTCGCTCCGGCGGTAGCACAGAAAGTGGTGCCCAAAACCGGCATCGCCAGCTACTATGCACAAAAGTTCCACGGCCGCAAAACAGCCAGTGGTGAGATATTCGACAACACCGCCATGACGGCCGCGCATAATACCCTGCCGCTCGGCACCTATATCAAAGTAACCAATATCCGTAACAACCGTTGGGTAGTGGTGAAGGTCACCGACCGTTTGCATCACGCCAACCGCCGTATCGTAGACCTGACGCAGGCGGCGGCGAAGAAGCTGGGCTTCATCCACTGGGGGCTCGCAAAAGTGCGCGTGGAAGTGGTGACGAAGGCGTACGTGAACAGCATCCCTTATTTTGATCTGGCGGCGAGCTGACCAGAACCGAACACGCCATGTACCAAAACCGGACATCTGAATAAATCCTTCAGGTATAAAAACATGGTTTACAGTCCTGTCACAATCTGGCCCCTTTTTTAGCCTGTTCACCTGCCCACCAAAATCCGGAACATGTTAAAAAACTATTTTCTGATAGCCTGGCGCACCATCCGGCAAAACAAGACCCTGTCATTCATTAATATCTTCGGCCTGTCCACCGGTATGGCCTTCGCGCTGCTCATCGGCCTGTGGGTGAAGCATGAAACCAGCTTCAACAAATTTAACGAGCACGCGGAACGCATCGGCATCATGCGGAAGAACACCCAATTCAACAACGAGAAAGCCACACAGGTGGCAACGCCCCTGCCTTTGCACGACGAGCTGAAGAACAATTATCCGGAAGTGGAAAGAGCCACGAGAATGGATTGGGGAAACGGTCACAGCCTTATGCACGGAGATAGCAAATACAGCAAAAGAGGCAGATACGTAGATCCGGATTTCCTGAAAATGTCCTCGCTGCCGCTGCTGCAGGGCAATATTGAAACCGCCTTGAACGATCCTAACTCCATCATATTATCGCAATCCCTTGCAGCAACCATGTTCAGGGGGCAAAACCCCCTCGGCAAGATCGTCCGTATAGACAACCAGTACAATGTACAGGTAACCGGCGTTATCGCAGATGCGCCTTCCAATTTCTCTTTCGGGTACGAATTTCTCGCGCCGTTCGAGTTCAAGGTGCTGAACATTGATTTCGTAAAAAATGCGAAAACGCAGTGGAGCAATAATTTCCTGATGAATCTGGTGGAGCTGAAAGAAGGCGCTTCCATGGAAGCTTTTTCAAAGAAGATCGAGCGGTTGATAGAGCAGAAGGACGAAAACAATAAAGGGCAGCGGCTTTTCCTGCAGCCCTTGCTGCGCTGGCATTTGTACAATGATTACAGGAACTGGGCAAGCGTCGGCGGCAAGATCGAATACGTGCGGCTGCTTGGCATTGTAGGCATCCTTGTGCTGCTGATCGCCTGTATCAATTTCATGAATCTGTCCACCGCCCGCTCTGGGAAAAGAGCGCGGGAAGTGGGCGTCCGCAAGGCGATCGGCTCGCAGCGCTCGCAGCTGATCGTGCAGTTCCTGACCGAATCCATGCTCACGGCATTCATTGCATTTCTGCTGGCTTTGGTGTTGATGTGGGTGGTGCTGCCTTTCCTGAAAGATGTGGGGTTTGAAGCGATCAGGATCAATTTTTCCGATCTCTCGCTGCTGGCGTCGGTGCTGGGAGTGTGCATTCTTACAGGACTGATAGCAGGCAGCTATCCCGCCTTGTACCTGTCTTCTTTCCTGCCGGTAAAAGTGTTGAAAGGCACATTGCGGCAGGGAACAGGCGCCGCCGCTTTCCGTAAAGTGCTTGTGGTTTCCCAGTTTGCAGTGTCTGTGGGGCTGATCATCAGTACCGTCATTGTTTTTCAACAGATCAGGCATGCGAAGGAACGTTCGGTGGGATATGATCCGGATAACCTGATCACCATCAGCGCCAGCACAGACCTTATCAAACAATACGCCATGCTGAAGCAGGACTTGCTGAATACCGGCTTCCTGGAGGCGGTATCCAAATCTTCCAGCCCGATGACCGGTGTGAACAACAACTGGGGCGGCTTTTCCTGGGAAGGGTACGACCCTTCGGCGAATATAGCCATGGACGTGGTGATGACGGAATGGGACTATGAAAAAACAGTTGGCCTGCGATTGAAGCAGGGCCGTGCCTTCTCGAAAGAGTTTCGCACCGATTCGTCCGCCGTGATCATCAATGAAGCCGCCATGAAGGTGATCGGCTTCAAAGAGCCGCTCGGCAAAATAATCCGGCTGAACGACCAGCCGCTCACCATCATCGGCGTCAACGAAAACGTGATCATGAGAGATCCGTTCAAATCCGTTGTTCCTACCGTTATCATTTTCAACCCGGATAACGTTTCCGATATCCTGCTCCGCCTGAAACCCGGCAGGGACGTGCGTCAGGCGCTGGCCGCCATTCAGCCCGTTGTTGAACGCTACAATCCTTCCCTGCCTTTTGCCTACAATTTCGTGGATGAAGAATACGGCAAGAAGTTCGCCATGGAAAACCAGGTGGGCAAGCTGGCAGGTATTTTCGCGGTGCTGGCGATTTTTATTTCCTGCCTCGGGCTGTTTGGCCTGGCAATGTTCATGGCGGAACGAAGAACGAAGGAGATCGGTATCCGCAAAGTGCTGGGCGCTTCCCTGGCGGACGTGTGGATGCTGTTATCAAAGGAATTTGTATGGCTGGTGCTGGCCGGCTGCCTCATTGCTTCACCACTGGCTTTCTGGCTGATGCAGAACTGGCTGCGGCACTATGATTACCGGATCGATATCAGCTGGTGGATATTTATCCTCGCGGGATCGCTCGCTGTTGTGATCGCCTTGCTGACGGTAAGTACACAGGCGGTCAAAGCCGCTATGCTCAACCCGGTGAAGAGCCTCAGAAGTGAATAACCAATCGTCCCCACGCATGGAATGTGTTGCATATTCCGGTAAAAAATGATATTTTACCAGTTCCACGTCAGTAAAATATTTCCTTTATGATCAAACACACATGGACATTGTTACTCGGGGCCATGACCCTGTTTGCCTGTCAATCCGGGCAAAAAAAAGCAGCATCTGCCGGTAACGCGGACTCCACCGCCACCAGAACGGTGTGGACCGCGGAGCAGGCGAATAACTGGTATAAGGACCAGCCCTGGCTGGTAGGCGCCAATTACATCACCAGCTCGGCCATCAACCAGCTGGAAATGTGGCAGGCCGAAACGTTCGATACCGCGGCGATCGACAAGGAACTGGGCCTCGCGGCTTCCATCGGCATGAATACCATGCGCGTATTCCTGCATGACCTGCTGTACACGCAGGACCCTGAAGGGCTTTTCCAGCGGATGGAAACCTTCCTCGGCATCGCGGCCAAACACAACATCCGCATCATGTTCGTATTGTTCGATTCCGTGTGGGACCCCTTCCCGGTAGCCGGTAAACAGCGCGAGCCCAAACCCGGTGTGCACAACTCCGGATGGGTGCAAAGCCCCGGCCTCAAAATACTGGAAGATTCCGCGGCTTTCAACAAGCTGGAAGGCTATGTAACGGAAACGATTAAACGTTTCGGAAAGGATAAAAGAGTGGTATGCTGGGACGTATGGAACGAGCCCGATAATCCCAACAAATCCGCCTACGGAACGGTGGAGCTGCAAAACAAAGCGGAGTACGTACTGCCGAAACTGAAAAAGACCTTTGAGTGGGCCAGGGCCGCAAACCCTGAACAGCCGCTGACTTCCGGCGTATGGATCGGCGACTGGACGCCCGAAAAGATCAGTCCCATCAGCCAGCTGATGCTGGAACAATCGGATATCATCAGCTTCCATACGTACGACGATACCACCGAAGTGGAAAAGCGCATCGCCATATTGCAGCAGCTCGGCAAACCGCTGGTTTGTACCGAATACATGGCGCGCCCGCGGAACAGCACTTTCTTCGCCATCCTCCCGATCTTCAAAAAACATAACATCGGCGCTTACAACTGGGGCTTTGCCGAAGGGAAATCACAAACCAACTATCCCTGGGACAGCTGGCAGAAACCCTACAAGGAAGAGCCTAAACCCTGGTTCCATGACGTGTTCAGAAAGAACGGAGAACCGTATAGCAAGGAAGAAACAGAATTTATCAAATCGATCACAGGAAAGAAATCATAAAAAAGGAAGCGCCCGCAAAGGCGCTTCCATAGTCTATTCACAGCTCCCGGTATAATGCCGGGAGTTTTTTATTGGTGCTTCCAGCAGGCGGTAATATGATCGTTCACCATACCCGTAGCCTGCATGTACGCATAGCAGATCGTAGAGCCCACGAACTTGAACCCCCGCTTCAGCAAATCCTTGCTCATGGCGTCTGATTCCGGCGTGCGGGGCGGCACCTGCGAAAGGCTTTTGTATTTGTGATCGATGGGTTGGCCGCCAACGAATTGCCAGATGTATGTATCAAAGCTGCCGAATTCCTTTTGTACGGCAAGAAATGCTTTCGCATTACCGATGGTAGCGTTGATCTTTAAACGGTTGCGGATGATGCCGGGGTTCTGCATCAGCTTCTCCACTTTGGCTTCGGTATATTTCGCGATCTTCTTCGCGTCCCAGCTGTCAAAAGCCTTGCGGTAATTTTCGCGTTTGGTGAGCACGGTATACCAGCTCAGCCCCGCCTGCGCGCCTTCGAGGTTCAGCATTTCAAAGAGATGCGTATCGTCATGGCTCGGCGTGCCCCATTCATGGTCATGGTAATCCATGTAAAGCTGGTCTTTCAGGCACCAGCTGCAGCGTGTTACAGTTCCCATTTTTTGATCATTTCTTTCACCTGTTTCTTGTATGTTTTCAGATCGTTGATCGTTTGCTGGATGAAGCTGTTATCTTCCAGCTTGCCGACTACGGCTTCCATTTCCGCTTCGTTTTCGTAGGTCATTTGGCGGAATGGGTTGCGGTAATCTTTTTCGCGGGAATGATAGATGCCTTCCGTCAGTGTGCCGAAAGTGAAAACGGACTGTTCGAGAAATTTCTTGAGCTGTTGTTTCGTTAGTTCTTTCGGGCTGATGTCGTGCAGCTGCAGGAGGCAGGCCAGCGCGTGCTGCAGCTTGTCCTGCTCATAGGAAGCGCCGATCTCGCGGTACGCATCGTGCAGCTGCGGCCAGCTGCCGATCTTCCCTTTGCGGATGCGGTTCTTCAGGTCTTCCAGCGTTTCCGCCTTGATGAGTTGCCCGCCGGCATTGTGCCAGGCGCTGCGTTTCACATTCTTGCAGTAAGCCTGCAAAGCGGAAAAGGAGCTGATGTTGAAGGCTGTGGCGTTTTTGATGAGGTTGCGGATGGCATGCAGGGTGATCAGTTCGCGGAACAGCGGGTAGGACTTGTGCACTTTCAGCAGCTGTACCTTGCGCTGGCTGTTCTCAATGTTTTCTCCCAGTATTTCCATGCGGCTTACTTTGGCGTTCTCTTCCAGGAGAAGGTTTCTGCCCGTTTGCCGGATGGTGTTCTTGGACAGCTTTTCGATGTTCTTGTCCTGCTTCCGGTAGTAGGCTTTCGCCACCGCGATCTCCATCAGCTCCAGCGATTCCAGTATCTCTTCCACGGAGTCCGGCGCCAGGTAGTCGTATTCGATGGGTTGTGTTTTGTCGGTGCGTTTGTCGCGGTCCACATACTTCCAGGAATTACGCGCGAGGGCGTACATGTTATGCAGGAAGAAGTACCCCGGCATTATTTTGAGCATGTTCTCGTGCTCGTCGTTCACCACAAGGCTGAACGGGAAAGGCACGCGCAGTTCGCTCATATAATTGCCTTTGGAGATCAGTGCGAAGCTGGCAAATTTTGAGTTATGCTTGAGGCTTACGCAAAGTCCCGGCCAGAAGCCCCGTCCGGCGATAATCTCGCCGTCCGCGCCGCGGGAGTTGTGATTGGAGCCGATGGTAGCGCCGGCGGCCATGTTGCTTTGCCCCATGACGAGCGCCGCGCAGAGGAATGAATTGTTATGGTGCTGTTCATGCGCCGGGAATATGAGCGAGTTCAGCACTTCACAGCAGGAGATGGTGGCGTTGTTGCCGAGATAGGAGTTGATGAGGCGCGCGCCGTATTTCAGCTGTGAATGGGAGGCCATTACAAAACGCACGGCCTTTACGCCATAAAACACGCGGCAGCCCAGCCCCACAATGCCGTTCACCAGCTCGCAGCCTTCGCCTATCTGCGAGGGAGCGCCCGCTTCGCTGTTGATGGTCACGTTCTTGATCTTGTTGGCGCCTTTGAGATAGGCGTCCGTTCCGATGGTCACGTCCTTGATGATCTTGCAGTTCTTGATCACCGTGCGGTCGCCCACCATGCCGTAGTATCCTCTTTTTTTATCGAACTGTTTTTCGGTGAAGGACTTGAACTGGTCCATCAGCGCCTGGTCCTGCCGGCTGCGGGTCCACAGCCAGGCATCACCGGGCAGCATGCCGTCGAACGGCATCACGCTTCTGCCGCCGTTCTCGTTGCACAGCTCCATCCAGATGCGTACGCTTTCCGGTTCACCTTCTTTCACAATGCCGTTCCCGAATTTGGCATGATCGGTCACGCCCATTTCGTTCACGTTGGCAATGATCACCTCGTTGCCGATGATGTAATGCGACAGGAAGTTCACGTTATGCACCACTACGTTATCCCCGAAATCGCAGGAGGCGATGGTGCTGTTGTACAGCCCCACCGGCAGGCGGAGGTTGTGGAATTCGAGGAAGTAAGGTTCCAGCTTCCCGATGCGGATCATGCCGTAGAAGTGGCAGTGCTGCACGAGGTTGGGATCAAATTCGTTATCTACAAAAATGTTGTTCCAGTCGTCTGAAGTATTGTCGTTGCGTACCAGCGTTTCTATCTCCCAGGCTTTCAGCTTGCGGTGCACGGTTTCCTTGCCTCTTTGCTGATCGCGGAGATAGTATTCGGTTTTGCCTTCCGGCAGCCAGGTGTTATCGATGAACTGATAACCGAGCTGGCTGAGTGGCTTCTTTTCTATATGGTTCATAAGGATATTATTCTACAGTGACTGACTTCGCCAGGTTGCGGGGCTTGTCCACATCCAGCCCTTTCAGCACGCCGATGTGGTATGCCAGCAATTGCAGGGGGATCACCGAGATGATCGGCGCTACCAGCTCATCGGCTTCCGGCACCACGATCACATCGTCCGCCATGCCGGGGATGATCTGGTCGCCTTCCGTGGTGATGGCGATCACCATGCCTTTGCGCGCTTTGATCTCCTGGATGTTGGACACGATCTTTTCATAATAGCTGTCCTTCGTAGCCACGAACACCACCGGCAGATTTTCGTCCACCAGTGCAATGGGGCCATGTTTCATTTCCGCGGCGGGATAGCCTTCCGCGTGTATATAGGATATTTCTTTCAGCTTCAGCGCGCCTTCCAGCGCCACGGGGAAGTTGTAACCGCGGCCGAGGTAAAGGAAGTCGCGGGCATCCTTGTATTTGTCGGCGATTTTTTTCACCTGTTCGTTCAGTTCGAGAGCGATGGCTACTTTGTCGGATACATCTTCCAGTTCGTCCAGCAGGTGCTGGAAACGTTGTTCGGTGATGGTGCCTTTTTCCACGGCTACTTTCAGGCCGATCAGGGCGAGCACTGCCAGCTGCGCAGTGAAAGCCTTGGTGCTGGCTACGCCGATCTCCGGGCCTGCGTGTGTGTATACGCCGGCGTGAGAAAGCCGTGCGATGGAGGAGCCTACCACATTACATACACCGAGAATGATGGCGCCCTTTTCCTTGGCGCTTTCCATCGCCACCAGCGTGTCCGCCGTTTCGCCGGACTGCGATACGGCGATGATCACATCGCCTTTGCCTACTACGGGGTTGCGGTAACGGAACTCGGAAGCGTATTCCACTTCCACCGGTATGCGGCACAATTCTTCGATCATGTATTCCGCTACCAGTCCCGCATGCCAGGAAGTACCGCAGGCCACAATGATGATGCGGTTAGCTTCCTTCAGCAGGTCTGTATGCTCGCGGAGGCCGCCCAGCGTGAGCTTGCCGGCTTTCGCATCCAGGCGGCCACGGAGGCTGTCGAATATCGTTTGCGGCTGCTCGAAGATCTCCTTCAGCATAAAGTGGTCGTAACCGCCTTTTTCAATAGCGGCCAGTTCCACGTCCAGCTTCTGGATGTAAGGCGTTTGTATTTCGTTGGAAATATTTTTCAGGATCAGCTCATCGGCTTTCACGATCGCGATCTCGTAATCATTTACATATACTACTTCTTTCGTGTATTCCACAATGGGAGAGGCGTCAGACGCGAGGAAGTGTTCGCCCTTGCCCACGCCGATCACGAGCGGGCTTCCCTTGCGGGCGGCGAGCAGCGTATCCGGATTATCTTCATCCACGATGAGGATCACATATGCGCCCACCACTCTTTTCAGGGCAATGCGCAACGCTTCTTCCGTGGAGCACTGATTGCTTTTTTTGATCTCCTGTATGAAGTGTATCAGTACTTCGGTATCGGTATCGCTGGTGAACTGGTGGCCTTTGTTCAGCAGTTCTTTTTTCAGCTGCGCGTAGTTTTCGATGATGCCGTTATGCACCATTGCCAGCTTGCCGTCGCCGGACAAATGGGGGTGCGCGTTGCGGTCGCAGGGCTCGCCGTGTGTGGCCCAGCGGGTATGACCGATGGCGAGTACGCTGTGCAGGTCTTTCCCTACTACATGGTCTTCCAGCTCCGCCACTTTTCCTTTCTTCTTATATACTTTGAGGTCGCCACCGTTGAGAAGGGCAACTCCGGCACTGTCGTATCCGCGGTATTCCAGACGTTTGAGACCTTTGATTACAACGGGATATGCTTCCCGTTTTCCTATGTAGGCTACAATTCCACACATGTTTGTAAGTGATTTTTGTGGTTAATCCCTGCAATATGGGAAAAAATGAGAGAATTTCCGCAAATGAAGGAGCGGAATTCAGATGTTGAAACATTAATTTGTCTAGTAACCGCCCGCGCGGAACGGATGGAGTAACTGATCATCGTCCCATCCATAGCGGTTTTTATATTTCACCTGCCGCAGCACTTTGTTGAATTGCTCGGCTGTTGTTTTGTCTTTCGTATAGCGGATATTGGTGAATTGTGTGAGTGACTGGTTACCGGAACTTTGCTTTTCATCATCAGGCTGCATACCACTGATACCGAGGTACCATGCATCATCTTCTTTCTGCCTGAACTTGTAAAGATATACGATCCCTTTTTTAAAGCGGTGTGTGGTATGTTGCTTGCTGAGCAGCACCACGGAGTCCAGCCTGATGTCGTAAGGAACAGCATCGTACAGCACGCTTTTGGCGATGGCTTCCTGCTGCTTCCAGGCCGAGGGAAATTTATCCAGCCGGTTAATGTCCGTCAATGCCTGCCATAAATGAATACGGTATTTCTCCTGCGTGGCTACACTTAACAGTATGCTGTCAGACACCGGCCATTGGTGGCGGAGGTACAGCTGCGCCAGCGGAATTTGCTGCAAGGGGTTGTTGCTGGCTTCGTAACGGGCGAAGAAACGTTCTGCGTTCTTATGCTGCCTGCGGTAGGGGAACAGCAGCACGGCGAATTCCTGCAGGGAAGTATTTTCATACAAGCGCGATCCTCCCGGATTGATATCGTCATCATCCTTGTCCATCCGGTTCTGCTCGCCTGCCAGTTCTTTTTGCACGGCTACGCGCGCATCGAACGCGATCTGGTTGATATACGGTTCATACACGGCCGGCCGGATCGCATTGCTGTCCACCAGTTCCGCCAGCAGGCCGTACACCGGGTCTTTGTAGTCCGTTAACGCCGTGAGTTTTAAAAGATCGGGGAAAAGCGTGGCCGCCAGCTGCAGGGAATCTTCCAGCACGGAGGTGATGGAGCTGAGGCTGTTATGATCGCTGAAGATGGGGATCTCCTGCATCACCAGTTCCTTCAGCAGGGCATGCCCTTCACTGGTCTGCTGTTTGGCGATGCTGAAGAGGATGATGTGCTGCAGGCTTGCCGTGTCGTTGGCCGCCACGTAGGCGTTCCGCAGGAATGGCAGGATCGCCGGATGTTGGATGTATCCCAGCTCGCGGATAAGATCTCTTTTGATCTCGAGATAGTTCTTTTCGGACGTGTTCCATCCACGGATCAGGTTGATGAGCGCGGGCGCATGTTCGTTCCGGTAGTTGGCCCTGCCGATGGATTTGCGGGCCTGTGCGCGCGTGGTGCTGTCCTGGCTGTGAAAATCGGCGATCAGCGCATCGCCTTTGCTGATGTAGATGGACCTGCCAAACAGCGTGTCCGCGGGCCGGAAAGAATCGAAAAAGGTTGTTATAAAAGACGAGGGGCCGTTCACCTCATCGATCACCGCCTGCAAGGTATATTGTGCGCCGCCGCGTACGATCACCTTCGCCAGCATGTTCCGAGAGCTGTTGGTGTCGCGCATTTTCAGCAGCAGGCTTTCCCAGCCGGGCAGCCGTTCAAAGCTGCGGGATGCGATCACATAATCACCATCATTGGTGAGGTCTTCTTCCTGGTTCTGCCAGAACTCCGCACTGTCTTTCGTGCTGTAGTATTTTGAAAACTTTTCGAAAGAAACTTTAACCTCTTCGCCGGTGGTATCTGAACGGAATACTTTGCTGCGCGTCTGGTAAAGATAATCTTCCTGTTCCTGTCTGCCGCCGGACATGGCTTCCACCAGGGCATCATCGTCGTTAGGCTTTACCGCGGTGTTAACGAGGAAGTAAAGGCTGGTGTCCGTATAGGGATGGAATGCCTTGTAATCCGGGTTGCCGGGTGTAAAGGAGTTGAAAAATTCCTGTACCGCTTTTTTATCATGCCTGTAGCGGGCTGACAGAATGAAGTATTGCGGGCCCTGCAGCAGGATGCGTGTTTGCGTGTAGCTGTTATCGTTATTCTGATTGACGATCTCCAGGCAGGGGTGGCCTTTATACCGGATGAACTGCCGGCTTTTCTGCTGTTTGATGAACGGTGACTGCTGGAAGCTCTCTTCCACGAAGCTGATGTCCGTGGTGTCTTCTTCCAGTATCTCGTAATCGGGAATGGCCTTGCGGATCACGAGAAAGCTGTTGCCGTTCTGCCGGTCCACCGCCTCATATTCCTGCCTTTTGCTCAGGCTGCGCAATGAGAAGTTGGAGCCGGATACAGGGGTATGCGGCACACGTACGGAGAAGCTGTTGTCCGGCGCGCGGTAGTTGGTCCATGCCGCGGACGCGAGGGGTTGCAGCCGGATGGATGACAGGAAGCGGCTGGCTTCCGCGCCTTCCACATAGTCGCCGGTGCCGCTGATCTTGAAGATCATCACTTCAAAGGGCGTGATGAAAATATTATAGCGCTGCAGATCGCCGCGGCGCGTTCTGTTGAGAATGTCAAACCCTTTGTAACCGTTATTGGTGATGGATTTCCGGGTGATGATCCTGCCGGGGATGTTTTCATAAAGGAGGCTGTCAACTTTGGCATATACGTCCTGTTCGCTTTGCCCGAGGCTGAGCGCGTTGGTGCGGATGCGGCTCACGAGGTAGTAAGCGCCGTTGGCGAGGTCTGCATACTGCAACTGGTTCAGCATGGTCAGGCTGCTGAAGTTGTAGAGCTTTCCGGGTAATTCCGCGCTGATCCATCCGTCTGCTGATGTATACGGGAAAAAAACGACGGGCGCTTTTATCTTTTCGATCTGTTCTTTCTGCTCGCTGTCCCGGTTCGTCATGGCAATGGGCCTTACTTTATACCCTGCCTTCCGCAGCATGTTGATAAGGCCGCGATCACCGGGCAGGTGCGCGGCGCCTACGCCCGCGAACAGGGCGTCTTTGCGGATAATGGAATCGATGGAGCGGAACATGTTCTCGTTACGTTTGTACAGGAACTTTTCAAGGAAAGCGGGGGAGGAGAACTGGTTGTTGGAGAGGGAATCCAGCATGTCCAGGTCCCCGCGGCGGTAAGCATCGTTGAGCTTTTCACCGGCATTTTCTATCCGTTCGGGTCGTTTATTTTTTTTATCGTTGGCGGCATCGCGGTAAGCTTCCAGCATCAGGCGCTCCGATTCCGCAAAGTTCTCCACGCCGGTAGCGCGTTTTCCCATTTTCTTTCCAACCTGGTAGATGTACATGTCCAGGAAAGTATCTTCCTCAAAATCTTCCTGCGCGGCGAAGGAACGGTACAGCAGGTGGTTGATCATTTCCGGGCGGTAGGTGAGCCCTGTCCGCAGAAGGTCCGAATAGGAGCCAATGGTAAAGGCATCTTTGGTCATCATGCCCGCGCTCATGTCCGTCATGTAACGGGAGCTGAGGCGGAGCATGCTGCTTTTGGAAAAATCTTCCTGCAGCTGCTGCGGATCTGTTTCCAGCGCCACAATGTCCGCTTTGCGGATGCAATGGTAGAAGGAATCGCTCAGGTGAAAAGCCAGCTTTGAGCTGACGTGCATGGTGCCGAACAGGTAAGAAGGCTTTTGCAGGCCATTGCCGGAAATCTCCCAGAGAAGGCCCTGGTATTGCTTTTTAGCTGTGGGTTTTGTTTGTCCTGCTCCGAGGGTGCTTGCTGACAGCAGCAGGCACGTCAAAACGCTTCTTTGCAAATAGTTCATAAATGGCTGATAGGGAATTTTGTGCAGTCAAATATACTGATTTACGGGCGTTGCAGGGCATCGGCCGGCTTGTTCACGGGCGTTGCGGCATGTGGCGCCTTCACTTGCGTTGCAGCACGTCCTCAAAAAGCTTCAGTATCCGCTTATATTCGTCCGTCCAGCTGGCCGGCTCTGTAAAAGCGTGATCTTCCACAGGGTATACAGCCAGTTCCCAGTTGTTCTTCCCCAGTTCTATCAGCCGCTGGCAAAGGCGTACAATGTCCTGGAAGTGCACGTTGGTATCCACCATGCCATGACACATCAGCAGGTGGCCTTTCAGCCCTTCCGCATAATAAATAGGTGAAGAACGGCGGTAGGCGAGAGAATCCGTATGCGGTTCGTTGAGGATGTTGGAAGTATAGCCGTGGTTGTAATGCGCCCAGTCCGTTACCGAGCGAAGCGCAGCGCCGGCTGCGAATTCATCCGGCGTGGTGAACATGGCCATCAGTGTGATGAAGCCGCCATAGCTGCCGCCGTAGATGCCGATGCGCTTCGGGTCTACGCCATGCTGCTGCGCCAGGAATTTAGCGCCGTCCACCTGGTCCGTCAGGTCTTTACCGCCCATGTGGCGGTAGATGCCGGTACGCCAGTCGCGGCCATAGCCCGCGCTTCCGCGGTAATCCATGTCCAGCACGGTATACCCCAGGTCTGTCAGCAGGTTGTGGAACATATATTCCCGGAAGTAGGTGCTCCAGAATTTATGCGCGTTCTGCAGGTAGCCGGCGCCATGCACAAATATCACAGCGGCGCCGTTCTTTTTAGATGCTTCTGGCAGGTAAAGCCTTGCCGGCACATCGGCATTGTCGCGGGCTTTGAAGGAGATCACCTGCGGCTCGCGCCAGGGGTAGGCTTTGAATTCGGCGGACTGTGCTTTGTCCGTTATCTGCAATGGTTTGGCGCCCGGCCTGTTTTCCTGGAGGTACATTTCCCAGGGTTTGTTGGAAGCGGAATAACGGTAGGCGATCCATTTTTCGTCCGGCGACATGCTAACGGTATGTGCGCCGGGCAGGCTGGTGATGCGTTCTGCTTTCCCGCCGCTCGCCGGCAAACGGTAAAACTGTTTTTCGCCGGGATGCACTTCATTGGTGAGGATGTAAAAATGCTTTTTGTTGTGTGCGAGCTGTACGTCCTGCACTTCATATTTTCCGCTGGTCAGCGCCTTTTTTTTGTTGGAGGAAACGTTATAGGTATACAGGTGCGAATAGCCGGTGGCTTCGCTCTGGAACCACAGCGTTTGTTCATCTATCCAGCCGATGTTGCCGGCATGTATCCCCGGCCCGCCGATCCACGCTTCATCGCGTTGCCTGTCCACCAGCCGGAGCGTACCCGTAGCGGCTTCCAGCAGCATGATCCACCGGTCTTTATTATCCTGCGAGCTTACTTCCACCACGGCATGCGTGCCCTTGTCCGACCATACCGGCTCACTGATGATCACGCCGCGCGGTTTTACTTTGCCGGTGTCATTCTTTGCATAATCCGGGCGGTCTGTAATACCGGGGATGGCGGCGGTTTTAACCGGCAGCACAGTATCTTTTTCACGGTCATACACAAAAGATTCAAAGCTGCCCTGCGGTGCGCCTACTTTTGAACGGCTCCTGATATCCTGCGTGTATCCGCTTTCCGTTACAAATGCGGGCACAATGGTGTGCTCGCTGCCGGACGGTGCGCGGTAGAGGCGGTAAGTGATGAAGCGGCCATCGGGACTGATCTCTACGGCGCCGAGACTTTTATCTTCCAAATAGAGGGGGCGCAGCTGCGGAGGTTTGGGCAGGCTGTTGCTGTAAGCGGTAGCCGCGTCTGTCTTCGCCTTTTTCTCTTTCAGTACTTCCATCAGTTCCAGCTGCTGCGCTTTGAGGAATTTTTCCTGCGGAGTGCTGCGCGCTTCTCTGGCAGCGGGTTTGCTGCCGGAAACGAAATCCGTCAGCTGCTCAATCGTTCCCGTTTTGATATCCCAGGTGAAAAGATCGCGCTGGCGGCGGAAAAGGATGCGGGTATCATGAAAGGCGAATGCTGCGCCGGATTCTGCTTCGGTGGTGTTGGTGATGCGCGTTTCCTTGCCGGACGAGAGGTCCAGCAGGAACACGTCGCCGAGAAAAGTATACACCAGCTGCGTTCTGGCAAGGTTGTAGCGGCCATAGTTCCGGGCGCTGATCCGTTGCCGTTCCGCCGGTTTTGTTTTAACGGGCGTATGGTTATTTAATGTGATGGCATACAGCGAATCCGCCGGCGCCTGTTCAGGGTTCCAGTTGAAATAAACCGTTTGTCCCTTCGGGCTCCAGGTCAGGTTGTCCGGCGAAGTGCCGATCCACTTCGGATCGCGCATGATCTTTTCAACCGTCAGCGGGCTGCTTTGCTGTGCAAAAGTCACGGAAGCCAGCAGCACGCCTGCCAGCGGGAGCAGTATTTTTTTCATATTAATAGTGAAGAATTTTATAATTTGTTGCAATATAGATAAACAACAGCGCATGATCGCAGGTAAAATGATAACCGGTGTAAGCCTTGTTCTGCTGCTGGCCGCATGCGGGAATATGGGACAGCGGGCGCGGGTGCAGGTTTCGGAGGACAGCACCTTTCTCACAGGCACTATTTATCTCGTGCGCCACGCGGAAAAAGACAAAGGGGAAGATCCTTCCCTCACGGCGGCGGGCAGAAAAAGGGCGGGCGCTTTGTACCGCCTGCTGAAAGATTCCTCCATCAGCAGAATTTACTGCACGCCTTATAAACGCAGTGTGCAAACCGGGGATTCCCTGCGCATTTTAAACAGGATCGACACGGCATTTTACAAACCGGACGCCACCGGTGAATCGCTGATCTACGAGATCAGCCGCCGCGGGGACTGGGGCAAGCACATCCTGGTGATCGCGCACAGCAACACCATGCTTCCCATACTGAAAAGCCTGAATGCCAGAACGAGAATGGATTCCATTGCGGATACCGATTACGGGAATATATTCATTGTACATAAAACGAGCGCTGCCAGCAAAGTGCAGCACATCCGGCTGCTGCTGCATCATGACGGCGATTCCTTACAGCAGTATCCCCCGCAGGAAGAGGTAAGCCACGGAAAAGTAGATCAGCAGCCCCGTCACGTCAACAAGCGTCGCAACAAAGGGCGCGGATGAGCTGGCGGGGTCGGCCCCGGCGCGCTTTAATATCAGCGGCAGCATGGAGCCGGACAATGTTCCCCACAGCACCACGCCTATCAGTGATACGCCAAGCGTGAGCGCGATAAGGATGGTATGTTCTCCGTAGGTATGAAAGAACTGGTTCCAGATAATGATCCTGATAAAGCCGATCAACCCCAGTACGCTGCCGAGCATAATGCCCGAAGCGATCTCGCGGCGCATCACCCTCCACCAGTCCTTGATCGTCAGCTCGCCCAGCGCCATGGCCTGGATGATGAGCGTAGACGCCTGGGAGCCGCTGTTGCCGCCGCTGGAAATGATCAGCGGGATGAACAGCGCAAGCACCACGGCTTTGGCGATCTCGTCTTCAAAATAGGTCATCACCGAAGCGGTGAGCATTTCGCCGATAAAAAGA
Organism: Chitinophaga cymbidii; assembly: GCF_007992715.1. Lineage (GTDB taxonomy): Bacteria > Bacteroidota > Bacteroidia > Chitinophagales > Chitinophagaceae > Chitinophaga > Chitinophaga cymbidii. The sequence goes on along the minus strand of NZ_BKAU01000001.1, from coordinate 43,715 downwards.
ATGATGAGCCAGCCCACCCGTTTTTTGATGAGGCTGAGCAGCGGCATGTCCAGGTAAGGTTCGTCCAGCGCCTCGGTACCACCGATCTTCTGCACGTCTTCCGTATGTTCTTCGTTGGCGATCCACAGCATGTCGTCGATCGTGACGATACCGAGCATAACGCCCTTGTCGTCCAGCACGGGGAGGGCTACACGGTTTTCAAGGCGGAACACCTGGATGGCCTCTTCCTGTTCGTCGTTCACGTGCAGGGCTACAAAGCGGTCGTCCATCAGGGAGCTGACAACCGTTTCGGGGGACACGAGCAGGAATTCGCGGATACGGAAGTCATCCAGGAGTCTGCCGTTGTTATCGATGATGTAAATAACGTCGATGGTTTCACTGTCCCGCCCGTACATGCGGATGTGGCTCAGCACTTTGGCTACGGTCCAGTGCTCTTTGGCGGCGATGTAATCGGGCGTCATGATACGGCCCACGCTGCTTTCGGGGTAGCCGAGCAGTGAGAGCGTGACCTTTCTTTCTTCGGGGTCCAGCAGTTTGATCAGCTCCTGCACGACCTGGCTGGGCAGCTCTTCCAGGAAAGCGGTACGGTCGTCCGGCGGCAGCTCGTTCAGCAGTTCCGCGATCTTGGCGGGCGGCAGGGCGCGGATGATCTCTTCCTGCGTGGGAAATTCAAGTATCCTGAAAACCGCGGTGGCGCGGCTCAGGCTGAGATGTTTGAAGATCAGCGGCGCGTGGTCCGGCTCTTCATAAACAAGTTCGGCAATGTCCGTGATCAGCTGGTCGTCCAGGAATATCTTCAGCTCCCCGGCATCCGGCGTTTTCACCAGTTGTTCGAACCGTTCCATTAATACTTCATTTTCCATAAGACCAATTTAGAGTATCTCCTGCACATGCCTGCGGATATTGGCGCTGATCATTTCCGTGGGCAGATCGTTCGCATCCTTGCCAAAAGGATCTTCGATCTCCTCCGCGATCAGCTCCAGGCTCGCCAGCACATAAAATATAAAAACGACCATCGGCACCACAAGGTAACCCAATCCGAATACGTATCCCATTGGCAGCGTCATCACGTAAAAGAAAATGAACTTCTTCAGGAACACGCTGTATGAAAAGGGGATGGGGGTATTTTTGATGCGTTCGCAGGCGCCGGAGATGTCCGTCAGCGCCTCGAGCTGGTGGTTGATGGTAATGAGCTGGTCGCCGGTGATCACCTGCTGGCGGTACAGTTCGTTGGCTTTTGCAATGATGAACGCGGCGATCTGGTTCGGCACATGTATGCCTTCCTGCAGGCGGGAAAGCTCTTCGGCGCTGAGGTTTTCCAGTTTGTCCACATGCAGCTCCCCGCGCAGATGGTCCTTCAGCGTATAGGCGAAGTTGGGGATCATATGGCGGAAATACGCGCGGGCCGGATGCCCCGCCGGCAGTACGCCCTGCAGCTTCAGGGCAAGGTTACGGCAGTTGTTCACCAGCATCCCCCATTGTTTGCGCCCTTCCCACCAGCGGTCATACGCCGTATTGGTACGGAATACCAGCAACAGGGAGATCACAAAACCCAGCAGGCCGTGCATGGCCGTAATATTCCGCAGATGGTCCTTTTCGGATAACTTGAACACTTCCAGCTCCAGCCAGGCAATGGCCGCTGAATAAAGCGCAATGGCAACGAACATGGGGAACAGCCGCTTGACCGTATCGGCCTTGTGAATACGGAATATAAAGGTAAACCAGTCCTTCGGGTTATAATTGATCATACGCACAAAAATAACATCTATTATGATTCACAGGAATGGCCGTTACGAATTGATATTTTGATAACCACAAAGTTTAGTGTTACTTTACGCCTTCTTTTTACCAGTGACATATGATCAAGCCGTATTTGTACATTAACAAGACCAAAGAAAAAGGCCGCGGTGTTTTCACCAAGGAACGTATTCCCGCCGGAACGCTCATCGAAATATCCCCCGTGCTGGTATTGTCTAACAGCGATACGCAGATCGTGGATAAAACCAAGCTGCACAACTACATCTTCCTTTGGGGTGTACGCGAAACCCGCTCCTGCATTGCTTTGGGCTTCTGCTCCATTTACAATCACGATTACGAGCCTAATTGTGAATATGAAATGGACTTCGACGCGGATACCATGGCTATCAAGACCCGCCGCGATATCAAAAAAGGCGAGGAGCTGACCATCAACTATAACGGCGATATCACCGACAAATCACCTGTTTGGTTCGACGTAAAGCGTAAATAAAAAATCCGGCCGGTATGGTCAGGATTTCTTAATATTGTAAAATATATAAGCACTTATATATTTTTACTATGAGCTTTTATCCTTCACTTGGTTATCTCATTTTCGGCAGCCGGCTCCGGCGCCTGAGCGAGTACTTCCTGGCAGAGGTGAACAAAGTGTACGCCCGGGCGGGCATTGCCTTTGACGCCAGCTGGTTCCCCTTGTTTTATTTATTATCGGTGAAAGACAAGCTGACGCTGATGGACATTGCCACCGAGCTGGAAGTGTCCCATTCCGCCGTGAGCCAGCTGGTGACCAACCTGAAAGGCAAGGGGCTGCTGAAGACCAGCCGCTGCGAAGAGGATGGCCGCCGCCAGTGGGTGGTGCTGTCCAGAAAGGGGGAGGAGCTGCTGAAGCAGGTGCTGCCGGTATGGAAAGGGATTGAAGCGGCGATGGGTGATATGGTGATGGAAAACAAACAAAGCAGCAGGATACTGGAAGCGATCGGGGCGCTGGAAAGAGCGGTGGAAGCGGAGCCGCTGGCGGAGCGGATATTGCGGGCGATGCCGGTGGAGAAATGATCAATACCAAAACAATCTATTTATACATCATGAGCCAGACATTCAAATACGGACAAGACCAGCTGACGGTAGCCACAGCACTGGAACTCGCTGCAGGCCGCATGCAGGGCGTGCTGACGCCGGAGGTGATGGCGCGCGTGGAAGCCAGTCACGGTCATGTGCAGGCCATTGTAAAGGAGCATACCGTTGTATACGGCATCAACACCGGCTTCGGGCCGCTGTGCGATACCCGTATATCGGAAGCGGATACACGCGCCCTGCAATACAACATCCTGCAAAGCCACAGCGTAGGCGTGGGCGCTCCCATCCCCGAAGAGATCGCAAGACTGATGCTGATCACCAAAGTACAGGCATTGGCGCAGGGTTATTCCGGCGTGAACCCCGCCACGCTGGAACGCATCCTCTGGCATATAGACCGGCGGATCACACCACTGGTGCCGGAGAAAGGCTCTGTCGGCGCTTCCGGCGACCTCGCACCCTTGTCACACCTCTTTCTGCCGCTGATAGGGCTGGGCGAAGTATGGTACGATGGAAAGCGGATGCCGGCTGCGGAAGCGCTGCGGCAGGAAGGCAAAGACCCGGTGGTGCTGGGGCCAAAGGAAGGGCTGGCGCTCATCAACGGTACGCAGTTCATTCTTTCCTTCGCGGTGAAAGCAGTGGAACGCCTGCACAATGCTTTGGAAGCGGCGGATATCATCGGCGCCATGTCCCTCGAAGGATTGATGGGCACGGCCAAGCCCTTCGACCCGCGGTTACATGCTATTCGTTCATATGCGGGTAACCAGCTCGTAGCGCACAGGCTGGAAGCATTGCTGCGTGGTTCGGAGATCATGGCGTCGCATGTGGACTGCGGCCGGGTGCAGGACCCGTACTCATTGCGCTGCATGCCCCAGGTGCACGGCGCTTCCCGCACCGCCTGGAAGCACCTCGAAGAACTGACCGCTATCGAACTGAATGCTGTTACAGACAATCCCATCATCTTTTCGGAACACGATACCATCAGCGGCGGTAATTTTCACGGGCAGCCCATGGCGTTGCCGCTGGATTATGCCACTGTGGCGGCGGCGGAGCTGGGGAATATAGCGGACCGCCGTTGTTATATGATGATCGAAGGGCGGTACGGACTACCCAAACTGCTCATCGAAGACGCGGGGCTGAATTCCGGTTTCATGATCCCGCAATACACTACGGCGGCGCTGGTAACGGAGAACAAAACATTGTGTTTCCCCGCGAGCGCGGACAGTGTGCCTACGTCTTTAGGGCAGGAAGACCATGTGTCCATGGGCTCCATCAGCGGCAGAAAGCTGCTGCAGGTGATCGGTAACCTGGAATACATCCTGGCGATAGAGTTGCTGTATGCCGCGCAGGCCATAGATTTCAGGCGGCCGCTGCAATCCGCAAAGGTCATTGAGGCATGTCATCATTATGTCCGCGAAAAAGTTTCCTTTGCGAAGAAAGACCGCGTTTTTGCGCATGACATTGCCGCGCTGCATGCTATTATTACCGATCAATCACTTATTCGTGTGGCCGATACCGTGGCCACGCAACACCAGATCAATTTAAACGGACCGTATGAAAAACAATTCCAGCTTTCTTGATACTTATGCGGCGCACCCGCACTACAAGGCCCCCCGTGGCGCCGACCTGCACGCCCGCTCCTGGCAAACGGAAGCACCGCTGCGCATGCTGCTCAATAACCTCGACCAGGAGGTAGCCGAGAACCCGGACGAGCTGGTGGTGTATGGCGGCATCGGCCAGGCGGCGCGCAACCGCGAAGCATTACAGCAGATCATCCGCGTATTGCTCACTTTGGATGAAGACCATTCTCTGCTGGTGCAATCCGGCAAGCCGGTGGGCATCGTGCGCACGCATCCGCAGGCCCCGCGCGTACTGCTGGCGAACAGCAACCTCGTGCCCAAGTGGGCTACCTGGGAACATTTTAACGAGCTGCGCGCGAAAGGGCTGATGATGTACGGGCAGATGACGGCGGGCAGCTGGATCTACATCGGCACACAGGGCATCCTGCAAGGCACTTACGAAACCTTTGTGGAATGCGGCCGCCAGCATTTTAATGGCGACCTGAAAGGCAAGCTGCTGGTAACGGCGGGGCTTGGCGGGATGGGCGGCGCCCAGCCGCTGGCCGCCACGATGGCCGGCGCTGTGTTCCTCGGCGCGGACGTTGATCCGTCACGCATTCAGAAACGCATCGATACAAAGTATATCGACAGGATGACGCATTCCTACGAAGAGGCGGTACAATGGGCGAAAGAAGCACAGGCCAAAGGGGAAGCGCTGTCCATCGGTCTTGTCAGCGATGCGGGCGATCTCCTCGAACGCCTCATCAACGACAACATTACGCCGGACATCCTCACGGACCAGACCTCCGCGCATGACCCCGTGAACGGATATGTGCCGGACGGGCTCACCCTGCGGCAGGCGGCCGACCTTCGTGTAAGCGACCCTGTTAGCTATAAGCAACGCTCGCTGAAAAGCATGGCGCGGCATGTGCGCTACATGCTGGAATTGCAGCGCCGTGGCGCGGTCACGTTTGACTATGGCAACAACCTGCGGGAGTTCGCCCGTGAAGGCGGCGAACCGGATGCGTTCAATTTCCCCGGCTTCACGCCGGCGTACATCCGCCCGCTGTTCTGCGAAGGCAAAGGGCCTTTCCGCTGGGTGGCGCTTTCCGGTGATCCGGAAGATATTTATACTACAGACCGCGCGCTGATGGAGGCGTTCCCGGATAACAAGCCTTTGCTCAACTGGCTGCGGAAAGCGCAGGAGCGGGTGGCGTTCCAGGGCCTGCCGGCGAGGATCTGCTGGCTTGGCATGGGAGAACGCGAAAAGGCGGGGCTGATATTCAACGAGCTGGTGCGCACCGGCAAAGTGAAAGCGCCGATCGTGATCGGGCGGGATCACCTGGACTGTGGGTCCGTGGCCTCTCCCAACCGGGAAACGGAAGCGATGAAAGATGGATCGGACGCTGTATCTGACTGGACGTTACTCAACCTGATGGCGAATACCGCGGGCGGCGCTACCTGGGTGTCTTTCCACCATGGCGGCGGCGTGGGCATGGGATATTCGCAGCATGCGGGCATGGTGATACTGGCGGATGGTACGGAACGGGCGGCTGCCTGCCTGCAAAGAGTGCTGCACAACGATCCGGCGCTGGGAATCTTCCGGCATGCGGATGCGGGGTATGAAAGAGCGCAGGAGTGGCTGGAGCGTTTTCAGTTAGGGCTTTAAAATATATTCGTCATGAAACTGATCGGACCATTTTCACAAATACTGCTGCTGCAGGACCTCCCGCTGAAAGGCGCGCTGAAAGACGAGCAGCTGATCGTAATAGAAGCGGGCGGCGTATTGATGGAGGACGGCAGGCATCTCGCAACCGGCGGTTACGCGGAGCTGAAAGACAAATATCCCGGCGCCGCCATAGCATGGATCGACGAGCCGATGGTATTGCTGCCAGGTTTCATCGATTGCCATACGCACATCTGCCATGCCGGTACACGCAGCCGTGACTACGCGATGCGCATCGCGGGTAAATCATATTTGGATATCGCCCGTGCTGGTGGCGGCATATGGGATTCCGTGATGAAGACCCGCGAAGCGGATGAAACGGAACTGGCCATGCTCACCGTTGCCCGCGCCAACCGGCATCTCCGGGACGGCGTTACTACCATGGAAGTAAAAAGCGGTTACGGCCTCGATCTGCAATCGGAATTGAAGATGCTGCGCGCGATCCGTTATGCTGGTCTGCATACCGCTGCCACGCTCATTCCTACCTGTCTAGCCGCGCACATGCAGCCAAAGGATTTTTCGGGAAGGGATTACCTGCAATGGATACTGGAAGAGCTGCTGCCTGTGGTGAGGGAAGAACAGCTTAGCGGGCGGGTGGATATTTTCATCGAAGAAACAGCGTTTTCCGCCGCTGCCGCCAAACCGTTTTTGCTGGCCGCGAAAGCGAAGGGTTTTGAGCTGACGGTGCATGCGGACCAGTTCAGCAGCGGAGGTTCGGCAGTGGCGGTGGAAACAGGCGCGCGCTCAGCGGATCACCTGGAAGCCTCCACAGCAGAAGATATCCGGCGGATCGCGAAATCTGATACGGTGGCGGTGGTGTTGCCGGGTGCGTCGCTGGGACTGGGCATGCCTTATGCTCCCGCGCGCCGCCTGCTGGATGCGGGCGCCTGTGTGGCGGTGGCCAGTGACTGGAACCCCGGTTCCGCGCCCATGGGAGATCTGCTGATGCAGGCCGCGGTGATGAGCGCGGCGGAAAAATTATCTACCGCCGAGGTATTGGCCGGGCTGACCTTCCGGGCTGCAAGGGCGCTGGGCATCACGGCCGATCCTTTGGATATGCAGGCATATCCGTGTAAGGATTACCGGGATATCCTGTATTACCAGGGCCGCATGAAACCCGCCATGGTATGGAAAAGCGGAACACTTATTCAAAATGAAAGCATATGAACAGCTGGCAGGGCCGCACAGATGGCACTTCCCCCGATGTGCTGCGCTGGCACCAGGTAGTGAAGATCGCCGGGGATACTTTACCGGCGCTTGAAGCGGGGCAAAAGGGCATCGCCTTTCTCGGCTTTGCCTGCGATGAAGGCGTACGCCGTAACAAGGGCAGAACGGGCGCCGCGCAAGGGCCGGAGGCTTTGCGGAAAATGTGCGCCAACTTCCCGGTGCATTTTGATCATCATATCCTGGTGGACGCGGGTGATGTCGTTTGTTCGGGGCATGACCTGGAAGCCGCGCAGGAAGCGCTTTCCGCGCGTGTGCAGCAATTGATCGGTGCGGGGTATTTACCCGTGCTGTTCGGCGGGGGGCATGAAATAGCGTACGGGCATGAGCGTGGCATCCGCCGGGCCACCCCTCCCAGCCAGCTCGGCATTATCAACTTCGACGCCCACTTCGACCTGCGGCAACCCGAAGCGCAAGGCCCCACCTCCGGCACAGGCTTCTGGCAAATGGCGGAAGACAGAAAAGCCGCCGGTCTGCCTTTCCATTACCTCGCCCTCGGCATCCAGCAGAACAGCAACACCCGCCGCCTCTTCGATACCGCGGACGCGCTCGGCGCCGAATACCTGCCCGCATCGCTGTTCCAGCCCAAGTACCACGACCGGCTGATCGGCGCTATCGAAGCGTTCATCCGGCGTAACGACAAAATCTACCTGACCACCTGCCTGGACGTATTTGCCGCGCCCTATGCCCCCGGCGTCAGCGCCACGGCCTATAACGGTCTTGTGCCGGACGCGCTTTTCCTCGATTGCTTCCGCACCGTGCTGCGCAGCGGTAAACTGGCCGGCGCGGACATCGCGGAACTGAATCCTTCCCTCGACCCCGATAACCGTACCGCCAAACTCGCCGCATCACTGGTATTTGAGATTGTGATGAACTGTTTTACATTCGCAGCATGAAGATCGGATTGATGTCGGATACCCACGGTTACCTGCACCCGCAGGTATTCCGCTATTTTGAGCATGTAGACGAAATATGGCACGCGGGCGACATCGGCTCCGTTGCGCTGGCGGACGAGCTGGAGGCTTTCAAGCGCCTGCGGGCGGTGTACGGGAATATCGACGGACAGGATATCCGTATCCGTTATCCCGAGCACAACCTTTTTATTTGCGAAGGCGTAAAGGTGTGGATGACACACATCGGGGGATATCCTCCCAAATATACTCCCGTCCTCAAACCCCACATCCGCGAAAAGCGTCCCAAACTATTCATCAGCGGGCATTCCCATATTTTAAAGATCGTGCCCGATCCGGCATTACAATTGTTACATATCAACCCGGGCGCCTGCGGCAAACAGGGCTGGCATAAAGTGAAGACCCTTGTGCGGTTTGAGCTGACGAACGGAGAAATAAAAGGGATGGAAGTGATAGAATTGCCCGATTGATCGTACCTTGACGTACCTGCAACTGTTATGATAAAACGAAATCTTGCTTTACTGGCCGTGATGTTCGCGTTTGTTCCCGCTACCGCGCAGTGGTATAAAACAGTGAACGATTCAGCTTACGTGGAAGACTACACGCAGGACCTGACCGTGCGCGTCTACGGTTCGCGCAAGTACAACTATTATGATCTGAAAGACAGGGACCCGAAAAAGGAACTGCTGTACCGTCCCAATACCGGCACTAATCTGGGTTTCGGGGCGAACTATAAATTTGTGGGGCTGAACATCGGCTTTAATTTCCCCTTCATTAACAACCGCCACGACAAATATGGCGAAACAAAATACCTCGATCTGCAGGCGCATTTGTACCTGCGCAAGTTTGTAGTGGATTTCTATGGACAGTATTACAAAGGATATTACGAAGCGGAGCGGAAACCTTCGGCATTCAATTCCGTGCAACAGGGGTTGATCGCTTTGCGGCCGGACCTCGAGAACAAGAACATCGGGTTGAGCTTTCAGTATATTTTCAACGACGAGCGCTTTTCCTACCGGGCGGCCTATTTGCAGAACGAATACCAGAAAAGAAGCGCCGGTTCACTGATCGTGGGGGCGGAGGCGTTTGCCTGGCAAATGCGCGGCGATTCCGCGTTGATCCCGTCTAATTATACCGAGGGCTTTTTTGATGATGAGCCTTTTACCCAATCCGGGGCGGTGAGCCTCGCTATGAATATCGGTTACGCACACACGTTCGTCATCCTCAGACATTTTTTCATCACCGCTTCCCTGTCCGCCGCAGGCGGCATCAGTCATTCCGGCTTCCGATATGATGATGGCCGGCCAAGGATGCGCGGGTTCGGCTGGCAGCTGAACAACACGGTGCGCTTTGCGGCGGGGTACAACGCGCGGCGCTGGTTTGCCGGTTTGCATTATGTGGATATGATGACGCGCAGCAGATCGCCTATACCCGGCGCGCATCAGAATTTCGGAGCGGGCAATATGCGGTTCAGCGTGGTGAGAAGGTTTACGCTGAAGAAGCCGCTGATCGGGAAATTTTAAACGTTACAATCCTTCCAGCTCGCGTTCCATATTTTCCCTTGCCCGTTTTTCATATTTCTCCCGGAAAGCGGCGGTATGATAAATGCATGTTTGCCCCAGGAAATGCTGCAGCACACGCTTTCTCCCCTTTTTATAGAAGAACGACGGATAGCGGGAATATTCTTTCCTGACCTGTTTCGTATAGGCATCATAGAGAGAAGGCGATGCGCCGAGGATATGCAGGTCGAAGTCCAGGAAATAATCCAGGTCCGGGTCTGCCAGCGGGTTCTGATGCCCTTTGGTAGCCATGATGAAGGCGTATACCTTCTGCTGCTTTTCTTCCGGGTAACCGATCTTTTTCAGGAAGCGCAGGGCTTCCTGCGCGCTTTTCTCTTCGTTATCATGCTGCGAGGCTTTGCAGACCAGGTCGTGAAAATAGATGGCGAAAAGCAGGCTGTCGTTATCAACGATGAAGGGCGCATATTGCTGTTGAAGGCAGATGAGATCGGTAAGATGACGGGTGTTATGGTAATACCTGTCCTCCGCCCCGTACTGCGCCAGTATCCTGTTAACAGTATCCGTCGCAAGGGGGCCGGCGCTGCCGTGGCGGCTGTTGAGAAGCAGCCAATATTCCCTGATCTCGTTTATCTGCATAGCTTGAATTTTGCAAATAACGGGCCAGAGGAAGGTGGTTCAGGGGCATGAAAAAGCCCCGCTCCTGTGGGAACGGGGCCTCTATACATGCTGTTAAAATCATGTTATTTTTTTGCGGCGAACTGCGCTCTGATCACGTTCAACGCGCCACCTGCCTTGAACCACTCGATCTGTTGTTCATTGTAGGTGTGATTGACGGTGATGGAATCTTCGGTGCCGTTGCTGTGGTACAATACCACGGTCAGCGATTTGCCGGGCGCGAAAGAGGTGAGGCCGATGATGTCGATGGTATCGTCTTCCTGCACTTTTTCGTAGTCGTCCTTGTCGTTAAAGGTCAGTGCAAGCATGCCCTGTTTTTTCAGGTTGGTTTCGTGGATACGTGCGAAGGATTTCACGAGTATCGCGCGAACGCCGAGGTGACGGGGTTCCATGGCGGCGTGCTCACGGCTGGAGCCTTCGCCATAGTTCTCGTCGCCTACCACTATGGAACCTACGTTAGCGGCTTTGTAAGCGCGGGCGGTAGCGGGTACAGCGCCGTATTCGCCGGAGAGCTGGTTCTTTACGTTGTCGGTTTTATCATTGTACGCATTGATCGCGCCGATGAGCATGTTGTTGGAGATATTGTCCAGGTGACCGCGGTATTTCAGCCAGGGGCCTGCCATGGAGATGTGGTCGGTGGTACATTTTCCTTTCGCCTTGATGAGGAGCTTCAGTCCTTTCAGGTCTGTGCCTTCCCACGGCTTAAAAGGCGCCAGCAGCTGCAGGCGGTCTGAAGTGGGGGATACGATCACCTCTACGCCGCTGCCGTCTGCGGCGGGCGCCTGGTAACCGGCATCTTTCACGTCAAAGCCTTTGGGGGGCAGTTCAAAGCCGGTGGGCTCATCGAGCTTCACGTCTTCGCCGTTCACATTTTTCAGTGTATCTGTCAGCGGGTTGAAGGTCAGGTCGCCTGCGATGGCCAGCGCGGTTACGATCTCGGGAGATGCAACGAATGCGTGGGTGGAGGCGAGGCCGTCATTCCTTTTCGCGAAGTTACGGTTGAAGGAAGTGATGATGGAGTTCTTGCGGTTGGGATCGTCTATATGACGCGCCCACTGACCGATACAGGGGCCGCAGGCGTTGGCGAGCACCACGCCGCCGATCTGGTCGAACGTGTTCAGCAGGCCGTCCCTTTCGATGGTATACCGTACCAGCTCGGAACCCGGTGTGATGGTGAACTCGGAATGTACTTTCAGTTTTTTATCGATCGCCTGTTTGGCCAGGGAGGCGGAACGGCTGATATCTTCGTAAGAGGAGTTGGTGCAGGAGCCGATCAGGGCTACTTCCAGCTTTTCGGGCCAGTTGTTTTCCTTTACCGCCTGCGCGAATTTGGAGATGGGCCATGCGAGGTCCGGTGTAAAGGGACCGTTCACATAGGGTTCCAGTTCGTCCAGGTTGATCTCGATCACCTGGTCGTAGAATTTGTCGGGGTTCTGGTATACGGCTTCATCCGGACGAAGGTGTTCTCTCACGCCATCGGCCAGTTCAGCTACTTCCGCACGGCTGGTGATCTTCAGGTAGTCAGACATTTTCTGGTCGTACGCGAATACGGAGCAGGTGGCGCCGATCTCCGCGCCCATGTTACAGATGGTGCCTTTACCGGTAGCGCTCATGCTGTCCGCGCCTTCGCCAAAGTATTCCACGATGCAGCCGGTACCGCCTTTCACGGTGAGGATGCCGGCAACGCGGAGGATCACGTCTTTCGGGGAGGCCCAGCCGCTGAGTTTGCCGGTGAGCTTCACGCCGATGAGCTTCGGCATTTTCAGCTCCCATGCAAGGCCGGCCATTACGTCCACCGCGTCCGCGCCGCCCACGCCGATGGCGAGCATGCCCAGACCGCCGGCATTGGGCGTATGGGAGTCCGTACCGATCATCATACCGCCGGGGAACGCATAATTCTCCAGTACTACCTGGTGAATGATGCCCGCGCCGGGTTTCCAGAAACCGATACCGTATTTATCAGAAATAGAAGACAGAAAATCGTAAACTTCCTTGTTGGTGTTGATCGCTGTGGCCAAATCTTCCGCTGCGCCTGTTTTTGCCTGGATCAGGTGATCGCAGTGAACCGTGGAGGGCACGGCTACGGATGCACGACCGCAGGTCATGAACTGCAACAACGCCATCTGGGCGGTGGCATCCTGCATGGCTACACGGTCCGGCGCAAATTCCACATAGGATTTGCCTCTTTCGTAGGAGGAGGTGGTCGGTGCATACAGGTGAGCGTATAAGATTTTTTCAGCCAGTGTAAGCGGACGGCCTAACAACTTACGGGTAGCTTCCACCTTACCCGGCAGTGCCGCATACAGTTTTTTAATCATGTCAATATCAAACACCATGGAAATAAAGAATTTAAGAGCGATTATACTAAAAATTGCACCGCGAAGTTAATCAATATCGATGAGTTTTTAAAGTTCTGCCAGGCATAGTTGTTGCAGGGTTAACAGGGAATAACATTTGTTATTTAAGAAGGATTATAATAAATTTGATATATGAAACGATGATCGATGAACAAGATCAAGGACTTTGTTGAATGGAAGGCTTTTGGCGTTTGCGCAGCTTTAGGCAATAAACTGGGCATAGCCACCTCCCGCATCCGTATTTTCTTTATCTATGCTACATTCCTGGCCATGGGTTCTCCACTGATCGTATATATGATCCTGGCTTTCTGGATGAATATCAAGCATTACATCACCAACGCCCGCAGAAATCCGCTGCGCTATCTGTAAAATTTTTTTCCTGCCGTTAAACCTTTTTCATTACCGCACATCTAACCGGTAACCATTACTTACTCTTATGTTGAAAAATCTTTTAGCAGGCGCCCTGCTGTTTGGCGGCGCTGCTGTGTACCTGACTGCGTGCAGCACTAATGAATCATCCAAAGCTGAGTCTGCGCAATTACAAATTGCATTAACAGATGATCCCGGCGATTACAAGGAGGTATGGATCGATGTAAAGGAGATCCGCATTAACATGACCGACCAGGATGATAATGGCTGGACGACGCTGGCCGGCGTAAATACCGGCGCTTACAACCTGCTGGACCTTGTGAATGACAAGGACACGGTGCTGGTGGATGCCGTTATTCCCAGCGGCAGTATCAGCCAGATCAGGCTGGTGCTGGGCGACAACAACTACATCATCACCAACACCGGTGAAAAGCTCATGTTGCAAACACCCAGCGCACAACAATCCGGGTTGAAGCTGAACATCCATCAGACGGTAATAGCCGGGATCATTAACAAACTGACGCTTGATTTTGACGTGGCCAAATCCATCGTGGAAACCGGCAGCGGCAAGTACATCCTCAAACCGGTGATCCGCACCGTGCTGGAAGCAGTCGGCGGAAACATCAAAGGGGTGGTGCTGCCGGACAGCGTGCAGACGGCGGTACTGGCGATCAACGGTGCAGACACTGTTGCCAGCACTTACAGCGCGGCGGGCGAATACCTGATCCGTGGCATCGACGCGGGCACTTACGCCCTGCATTTTATACCAACCGACACTACCCTGTTACCTTTCGTAACACCCGGGGTAGTCGTAAATCTTGGACAAGTGACGACAGTAGACACTGTGCAACTGGTCAAAAAATAAGGGTTTTCGAGAAACGGAATGCCGCGGTACCTCATAAGGCCGTGGCTTTTCCATTTTCTTACCCTCGGGTTTTGCCGTTAGTCGAGATGATACAGCGTCATGCCCTGATAATGATTTTGCAGCTGATGCACCATGATGTTGTTGGGAATGTCCCGCGTTTCGTCCCGGTAATGCAGCACGATGCGGTTGTTGGAGAGCAGTACGGTGAAAGGCCCGCGTACCCAGGCTTCGCCGTTACCGTTGATGGGTGGCTCATCCGTTTTTTTGAACTTCAGTTTAACAAGCTGTTCCGCTGTGAGCGGGATGGGGAAGAGGTCTTCCGCGGAGTACCAGTTTTCCTGCTCTTCGTGGGTTAAAACGCAGACCTGGCGGTGTTCGTGGTCCACCTGCAAAATCCTGCCTTCAAGCATCTGTTCTTCATACTTCGCGATCACAATATCACCGGTTTTTAATTCTGAAAAATTAATCATGGTGCGATGTTTAGTGTGATATGAATATAATAAAAAAAAGGCAGAACCGCATGCGCGGCCTGCCTTCAATTATTTCTATATCGTTTTCTTATCCTTTTACGTACACGGCTTCCCTGATCCGTACCAGCTCTTCCAGCAAGGGTTCCAGCAGGTCCAGTCGCAGCATGTTGGCGCCGTCTGACTTGGCTTTGGAGGGCTCGGGATGGGTTTCTATGAAAAGACCGTCCGCGCCGGTGGCGATGGCCGCTTTTGCAATGGTGCCGATGAGCTGGGGATTGCCGCCGGTAACGCCGCTGCTCTGGTTGGGCTGTTGCAGCGAGTGCGTGCAGTCCATCACCACGGGAACGCCGTGGCCTTTCATCACGGGAATATTGCGGTAATCCACCACCAGGTCCTGGTAACCGAATGTGGTGCCTCTTTCCGTGAGCAACACATGCTTGTTACCGGCCTGTTCGATCTTTTCCACCGCAAATTTCATGGCTTCACCGCTGACGAACTGTCCTTTTTTCACATTCACGAACTTGCCGGTGTCTGCCGCGGCGAGCAGAATATCTGTCTGGCGGCAGAGGAAAGCGGGGATCTGCAATACGTCCACGTATGCGGCGGCCATCGCGGCTTCTGCCGCGGAGTGGATATCTGATGTGACCGGCAGGTTGAAGTGCTGGCCTGTTTTCTGCAGGAGTTCCAGCCCTTCCACATCGCCGATGCCGGTGAAGGAATTGATGCTGGTGCGGTTGGCCTTGCGGTAGGAGGCTTTGAACACGTAAGGGATGTTCAGCCTTTTGCAGATGGCGGATACTTTTTCTGCCACGCCCATTACCAGGTCCTCGTCTTCCACCACACAGGGGCCGGCGATCAGGAAGAAGTTTTCAGGATTATATTGTTCCTTGAAGAGTGCTTTTAATGTTTTCATGCTGTCTTTTTTACTTGCCAAATGGAATCTTGCGATTTCATTTGGCCTTTGCTCGCGCAAAATTAGCGTTATTTCCCGACATGCACTTTCCTGCTTCCTGATAAAACTGAAACGATCGCGCAACATATCCGGCGTTTAATTGTAATTGTATTGTCATTGTTTCGAAAGGCAGTTGAGCCGGTATGCATCCGGGGCGCTAAATTTGGCTACAATTCTTAAACCGCTGTATGAAGAAAGACAAGATCCTGGTAATAGGCGCCTGCGGCCAGATAGGTGTGGAACTGACGCTGGCGCTGCGTAAAATGTATGGCGACAATAACGTAGTGGCTTCCGACCTCCGGGAGGAGCATGAGCTGCTCCGGGGCAGCGGTCCCTATGTGTCGCTGGATGTTATGAACAAGGAGATGCTGCATGTGCTGGTGATCCGTCATAATATCACCCAGGTTTACCTGCTGGCGGCCATTCTTTCCGCCACCGGCGAGAAAAATCCTTTGCTGGCCTGGCATATCAACATGCAAAGCCTGCTGAACGTGCTGGACATTGCGAAGGAAGAGGGGCTGGACAAAGTGTACTGGCCCAGTTCCATTGCGGTATTCGGTCCGGATTCACCCAAAGAAGCGACCCCGCAACACACGGTCATCGAACCGACCACCATATACGGCATCAGCAAATTTGCCGGAGAGCGCTGGTGTGAATATTACAATCACCGTTACGGCGTGGATGTGCGCAGCCTGCGCTATCCCGGCCTGATCAGCTACAAATCCGCCCCGGGTGGCGGCACTACGGACTATGCCGTGGAGATCTATCATGAAGCGCTGGAAGAAGGCACTTACAAATGTTTCCTGTCCGAAAGCACTTACTTACCCATGATGTACATGCCGGACGCCATCCGCGCTACTATCGAACTGATGGAGGCGGACAGCGCAAGGATCAGCGTTCGTTCTTCGTATAACCTTTCCGGTATGAGCTTTTCCCCGAAAGAGATCGCGGGAGCGATTCAGCAACGCCTGCCTGATTTTACGATCAGCTACGAGCCGGACTACCGCCAGCAGATCGCGGAAGGATGGCCGAAGAGCATTGATGACAGCCTTGCCGCGAAGGATTGGGGGTGGAAGCCGGAGTTTGATCTGGAGAAGATGACGGATGATATGCTGAAAAATCTGAAGGTGCAGAAAAATATGCAATAGAAAAAGCAGTAGATGAAAAAAATAAAGCCGGTAGTGTTTTGCTACCGGCTTTTTTGTGTGGTTATTTCCTGCCGTGCCTGTGAGCCGGCCTGCTGTTAGTTATTCCACGAAACCTACGGCCACGGTGGCATTGCTGAATTCATCCACGAGAATGAATGTGCCGTTGGCGGGGTTTTCCGCATATGCATCCGCGAATACCGGCTGCGCGGTCTTCAACGTGATCCTGCCGATGTCGTTCAGCCCCATTTCCTGCTTTTCTTCTGTCCGGTTGCTGGTCACTTCCACTACATGATGCAGTTGCTGCACTTTCGCCTTGATGCGGTTGGCGCCGTGCTGCAGCAGATAGGTTTTACCGGCGGTGAGCTTTTGCTGGTCCATCCAGCAGATGCTTGCCTGCAGTTCCTTTTTGCCTTCCGGTACACTGTCCGGCGTTACGAGCAGGTTACCGCGGCTGATATCTATTTCATCTTCGAGGGTGATCACCACGCTTTCGCCGGCGTGTGCGGCATCCAGCTGCTGATCGAATTTTTCGATGGATTTGATCCTGCTGCGCTGGCCGTTCGGGAGGGAAACGATTTCCTTGCCCACATGAAAGCTGCCGCTGGCAATTTTGCCGGCGAAACCGCGGAAGTCGTGATGCTGGTCTGTTTTAGGCCGGATCACATACTGTACGGGGAAGCGCGCGGGGTGCTGGCGGTCGTTCAGGTCGAAGGTGATGGACTCGAGGTATTCGAGCAGCGGCTGTTCGTTGTACCAGCTGATCTTTTCTGTTCTTGTCACCACATTTTCCCCGTAGAGGGAGGAGATGGGGATGAACTTCACTTCTTTATCCTCGTAGTGGGAACCTTTCAGCAGTGCCTGGAAGTCTTCCACGATCTGGTTAAAGCGCGCCTGGTCGTATTCCACGAGGTCCATTTTGTTGATGCACACTACCAGGTGGGGAATGCGCAGCATGCAGGCGATGAAGAAGTGGCGGTAGGTTTGTTCCACGATGCCTTTGCGGGCGTCTATGAGGATGAGGGAAACCTGTGCCGTTGATGCGCCGGTCACCATGTTACGGGTGTATTCAAAGTGGCCGGGGGTATCTGCAATAATGTATTTGCGGTTGGGTGTGGAGAAGTAGATGTGCGCCACGTCTATGGTGATGCCCTGTTCGCGTTCCGCGATGAGGCCGTCCGTCAGCAGGGAAAGGTCGGTAAAGTCGAGCCCTTTGCGTTTGCTGGCGGCCTGCAGCGCTTCCATCTTGTCTTGCGTGATGGATTTTGTATCATACAGCAATCGCCCGATGAGGGTGCTTTTGCCATCATCTACACTACCGGAGGTGGTTATACGTAAAACATCCATGTTATCGATCGGTTCGTAGTTTAAAAATATCCCGCCTGCTTGCGTTTTTCCATGGCGGCTTCTGAGCGTTTGTCGTCTATGCGCGCGCCTCTTTCGGAGATCTTGGCGGCGAGGATCTCGCTGATGATGTCTTCCAGCTTGTCGGCTTCGGAGAGCACGGCGGCGGTACAGGTCATATCGCCTACGGTGCGGAAGCGTACTTTGCTGCGGAAGGGCACTTCGTCTTCGGAGGTGTTGAGGAAGGAGGAGTACGGCCAGTACATGCCGTCCCGCTCGATGATCTCGCGTTCGTGGGAGAAGTAGATGGAGGGTATCTGCAATTCTTCTTCCCGGATGTAGTTCCATACGTCCAGCTCCGTCCAGTTGGAGATCGGGAACACCCTAACGTTTTCGCCTATATTAATTTTACCGTTGAGCATGTCGAACAGTTCGGGACGCTGGATCTTGGCGTTCCATTGTCCGAATTCGTCGCGTACGGAGAAGATCCTTTCCTTGGCGCGGGCTTTTTCTTCATCGCGGCGTGCGCCGCCGATGCAGGCGTCGAACTTGAGTTCTTCGATGGCGTCGAGGAGGGTTACGGTCTGGAGGGCGTTCCTGCTGGCGTATTTGCCGGTTTCTTCTTTCGCCTTTCCCTGGTCTATGGAGTCCTGTACGTTGCGAACGATGAGGTTGAGCCCGAGGGATTCCACGAGCCAGTCGCGGAACTGGATGGTTTCGGGGAAGTTATGCCCGGTATCCACGTGGAGCAGGGGAAAGGGGATCTTGCCCGGGTAGAACGCCTTTTGTGCCAGGCGTACCAGGGTAATAGAGTCTTTGCCGCCCGAAAAGAGGATGGCAGGGCGTTCAAATTGCGCAGCCGTTTCACGGAGGATGTAAATTGCCTCATCTTCCAGCGCCCGGGGGAATTGCCATTGAATACTACTACTCATATAACGATGTTAAACTTGATCAACTACTATGTAAACCACACTCTTTTTTGGATGTTTCCCACCACCAGCGGCCGGCGCGGGGGTGTTCTCCAGGTTCAATGGCGCGTGTACAGGGTGCGCAGCCTATGCTGATAAAACCTTTGTCGTGCAGCTTGTTGTAGGGCACGTTGTTATCCTGCAGATAGGCGAGCATTTGTTCATACGACCAGTGTATGAGGGGATTGTATTTATATAACTGACGGCCTTCGTCCCATTCCAGCGCCGGCATGTCGTGCCGGTTTTCACTTTGTTCCGCGCGAAGGCCGGTGATCCATACTTTAGTGTTTTGCAGCGCCCTGTTGAGGGGCACTACTTTGCGGACATGGCAGCATTCCTTCCGGTTTTCCACGGAATCATAGAAGCTGTTCATTCCTTTTTCCTTTACCAGCGCTTCCACGGCGGCTGTTTCGGGGAAATATATCTCGAAAGGCTGCTTGTAGCGGGCCCTGGTAAGGTCCATCAGGTCATACGTTTCCTGGAAAAGGCGGCCGGTATCCAGTGTGAATACCCGCACCGGTAGATGATTGCGCCAGATGATATCTGCGAGTACCTGGTCTTCCTGGCCAAATGACGTGGAAAAGGCCACTGCGCCAGGGAATTTTTCCGTTAATATGCGTATTCCTGCAGCTATGTCCTGCTGTTGGGCTACCAGCCCTGCTAAGTCATTCATAATGCTTCCTAACTACCTCCTGCAAAAATACATAAAACCTATAAAAAAGATAGACTAATTATGAAGAAGATTAAAAAAAACAGCGGACCGGGGGGATTGGGGGATTGAGGAAAGGGAATGCGCTGGCAACTTGGAGGATTTGGGAAGCGGAATGTGTTGGTAAAGGAGGATTGAGAAACAGAATGTGTTGGTAAAAGGGGAGATTGGGAAACAGAGAGCCCCGGTTTCCCGGGGCCTTTGCCAACTTTCCTGGGGAACGTGCTGTTTGTCGGTTCTGAGAACGTTTTTCTTCTCTGGTTACGATAGAAAACAGGTATAGGGAAACTTCTTTTAACTAATTGATAAGCAGTAACTAAAGTACTAATGTATACAGCAAAGGTAAGCGGAAGGGGATGCGTTTTACAATACCTATAAGTGAGTATTTTTTGGGGGGTGCCGCGCATGAAAATTGCCGCGCATGAAAAAGGGAAAGTCCACATAGACTTTCCCTGCTTATAACCCATTGTAAATATTTATCGTTCCTTGGTGAGGATATCTTTTAACGTTTTGTTTTCCAGCAGTTTAAGCGTCGCGTCCCGCACTTTGCTCATTACTTCGTTCAGCCCGCAAACGGCCTCGTCCTTGCAGTTTTCGCAGCGCTCGTAGTAGTTGAGGCTAACGCAGGGCAGGAGGGCGATGGCGCCGTCGAGCAAGCGGATGATGCGTGCCAGCTGGATCTCCTTTGGAGGCCGCAGCAGGTAGTAGCCGCCGCCTTTACCTTTTTTGCTGCCCAGGATACCGGCATTCTTCAATTCCAGGAGGATATTCTCGAGGAATTTGATGGAAATATTTTTTTCGGACGCTATTTCTGATATCAGTATAGGTCCTTTGTCAATATTTTCGGCCAGATATACTAATGCGTGAAACGCATATTGTGTTTTTTTTGACAGCATATTGAATTAGAGATCGATAGTGATTGCACTCCCTGGGCACAAATATAACAAAATCCTCCGGTCTACAGGCTTAGCACATCTTTCATGGTGAAGATGCCTTTTTTGCCTTTCAGCCATTCCGCGGCGGTGACGGCGCCGGCGGCGAACCCTTCGCGGGAGTGGGCCGTATGGGTGATGGTGATGTCGTCTATTGCGGAGCTGTAGTGGATGGTATGGGTGCCGGGGGCGGGATCTTCTCTTTTGGAAACGATGCCCAGGCTGGCGGGGTCGTTGGTGGCTTCATTCACCCAGCCGGTTTTTCCGGGTACTTTTTCGAGGATCTGTTCGGCGAGGGTGATGGCGGTGCCGCTGGGGGCGTCTTTCTTCTGGGTGTGGTGCACTTCCACCATGCTCACCCTGTATTCCTTTTGCGGGGCCATCAGTTCGGCCAGCCTGCGGTTCAGCTCAAAAAAGATGTTCACGCCGATGCTGAAATTGCTGGCGTACAGGAAAGCCTGGTGTTTTTCAAGGCATTGGGCCTTTACTTCGGGCAGCTTTTCCAGCCAGCCGGTGGTGCCGCAAACAACGGGCACATTGGCGTCGAAGCATTTTTCGATGTTATGATAGGCGGTTTCAGGCGTGGTGAATTCAATGGCCACATCGGCCTGTGACAGGTGTTCTTTTTCCAGCAGGTGGCTGCTGTTGATGTCTATGCGGTGAACGATCTCGTGTCCGCGGCCCTGGGCGATGGCTTCAATGGCCTTGCCCATTTTGCCGTATCCGATTAATGCTATCTTCATAATGCGTTGTGATTTATCTGAAAGCCAATCCCTGCCTGATCTTCTTCCTGGGGGAGAGGGATATGTTGACGCCGACGCCGATGGCGCGGTTGTCGATTACTTTTGGAAAAATGCGTATGCTGAGGTCGTCGCTCATGTCAAACTGCCGGAGATGCCCGAACACCGTGGCGTCCACGATATTCAGCGCGTACGCGGCCACGAATACCAGCACGGAATAGTCCACGTACTGCCGGTAAGCGTCCCGCAGGTATTTCAGGTTGGCGTCGCTGTACTGCGGATACTGGTCCACATAATCCGGGTTGCTCGCATTGGCTACCCGCACGCGGTAAGCATTGCGGTACTCGGTGAACAGGTCCATATTCCCGATAAAAAAACCGGTACTGATGCCCAGTGCGGCATATACGAGGGGGATCTTCCAGTACTGGCGGTTGTAAGCCTGACCGAGGCCGGGCAGTACGGCGGAGTAGAACGCCGCCTTGCGGGGGCTGTGAATGGATTTATAGCTGAGCAGCAGGGAATCTTCAACGGAAACAACGGGCGGCGTGGTATCGCGCGCGGCGGCAACTGTCCGGCGCTGCAGGGAATCCACGATCAGCCGGTTGTTGCCTGTTGTATCCTGTGCATGGCTTGTGAGGGCGGGTAATAAGAGCAGGAACAACAGGGTATAAAGCGTGTACCCTGTCTTATTTTTCACCGTATAATGATAATTTTTCCAGGATACTGTCCAGTTCTTCGTCAGAATAAAACTCGATGTTGATGCTGCCTTTGCCGTTCTTGCTTCTGTCCAGGCTCACTTTGGTGGAAAAGTGCGAGGCCAGGTTGTCCTGTATCTTCTGATAGGCGGGCGGCAGTGTATTTTTGACGGATTTTTTGACGTTGCCTTTTTCAATATGATTTACTTTCCGCACCAGCTCTTCTGTCTGGCGTACGGAAAGCCCGTTTTTCATGATCTCGCCGAAGATGAAGAGTTGTTTTTCCACGTTCTCCACGGCGATGAGGGTGCGGGCGTGGCCCATGCTGAGCTTGGCGTTGCGTACGGCCACCTGTATGTCCGGCGGCAGTTTCAGCAGGCGGATGTAGTTGGTGACGGTGCTGCGTTCTTTGCCCATGCGCTCGGCTACCTGTTCCTGGGTGAGGCTGATCTCTTCCATCAGGCGTTTGTAGCTGAGGCCGATTTCTATGGCGTTGAGGTTTTCCCTTTGAAGGTTTTCGAGCAGGGCGAGTTCCAGCAGTTCCTGGTCGTTCGCCTGCCTTACGTATGCGGGAATATCTTTCAGCCCGGCCATTTTGCTGGCGCGGAAGCGGCGTTCACCGGCGATGAGCTGGTACTTTTTGCCGAGGCGCGCCACAGTAACGGGCTGGATGATGTCGTGCAGTTTGATGGATTGACTCAGCTCCTGTAAAGCCTGCTCATCAAAATCCCGGCGCGGCTGCTTGGGATTGATCTCTATGAGGTCCAGCGGAATACGTTCAATGCCGGTAGCCTGTGCCACCACCTGTTCGCCTAAGGCGCTGGTAGTCTGCTTCAGGTCCGTATCGATGTTCTGTAACAGCGACCGGATACCTTTCCCCAGTGCCTCTTTCTTACTCGGATTGGTCATCGTTTATTGCTAGGATTTTATCTTCTGTTTTGATCTTGGTAAAGTTATGCTTTTGCAGTATTTCCTTTGCCAGGTTCAGGTAGTTGATGGCGCCGGTGCTGGCGGCGTCGTACATGATCACGGACTTGCCGAAGCTCGGGGCTTCGCCCAGTTTGGTATTGCGGTGGATGATGGTGTTGAACACGCTTTCCTCGAAGTGTTGTTTTACTTCGTCCACCACCTGGTTGCTGAGGCGGAGGCGGCCGTCGTACATGGTCATGAGGATGCCTTCAATTTCCAGCTCCGTATTCAGCCTGCTTTGTACGATCTTGATGGTGTTGAGCAGTTTGCCGAGCCCTTCCAGCGCGAAGAATTCGCATTGCACGGGGATGATCACGGAGTTGGAGGCCACGAGGGCGTTCACGGTGATCAGGCCGAGGGAGGGGGAGCAGTCTACGATCACGAAATCATAATCTCCCTGTACGGAGTCGATCACCTGTTTCATCACCCTTTCCCGGTTGGGGTGGTTGATGAGTTCCAGTTCGGCGCCTACGAGGTCGATATGCGAGGGCAATACCTTGAGGTTCGGTGTATCGGATTCCAGGATCACGTCCCGGGCCTGTACATCGTTCACCATGCAGTCGTACAGGCTTTGCTGCACATTGCGCAGGTCAAAGCCGAGGCCGGTGGTGCTGTTTGCCTGGGGGTCCGCATCTACGAGCAATGTCTTGTATTCCAGTACTGCCAGGCTGCTGGCCAGGTTGATAGCACTGGTGGTTTTTCCCACGCCCCCTTTTTGATTGGCGATTGCGATAATTCTTGCCATTTGTTCTGTCTTGAATTCTTAGGTTTTACAGGATAACAGGATCAAACTTCGATCGTTTCTCCGATGGCCGGGAGCAGCAGGTTCAGTCCGGCTGCCTCAAACTGGCGGATAGCGTCTTGTTTATCTATCTTGATGAAACCGAACGTGTCGTAATGTACGCCCACGATCCGGCTGCATTGAATAAATTCTGCTGCTATAATGGCATCTTCCACGCCCATCGTGAAGTTATCCCCGACCGGCAGCACCGCAAAGTCCAGCTTCGCCCAGCGGGGGATCAGCTCCATGTCGAACGTCAGCGCGGTATCACCGCTGTAGTAGAAGTTCCCCTGTTCCGTGGTGAATATGAACCCCATGGGATTGCCGCCGTAGCTGCCGTCCGGCAGACCGCTGGAATGATGCGCTACCACACATTTCACGGCGCCGAAGTCGAACGCCCATTTACCCCCCGTATTCATCGGATGGGTATTGGTAATGCCCTGTTTCGCCACCCATTCCACCAGCTCGAACGCTCCCACCACTTTGGCGCCGGTACGCTGCGCCAGCGCCACCAGGTCCCCCACATGGTCCTGATGACCATGCGATACAAAAATATAATCAGCCTCAATACGATTTACATCTATCGCACGGGCCAGCTCGTTGTGTGTTATAAACGGGTCAAAAACGATTTTCTTGCCCTTTATCTCCACCGCAAAGCTGGAATGGCCGTAATAGGTGAATTTCATATTGTAATTATCTATTATAATGACCTAATCGGACAAAAATACAACGAATCAATAACAAATGGGGCTCGCCCCTGATTTATTTATTCACACAGCCCCGGTGGGGAAAAGTAGGATTTTTTCCGCCGGATTGCAATTTTTTGGTCACATGATCGTCTACAAAATCAAACAGCAGGAATCATGCCGCCGCTTTATGGTAAATTTGCTGTTTCCGGATTAAAAACAGTTGAGTTCAAATAATTTATGAGATCTACATCTTTCATCATCTTTTTTGCTATCCTGCTTCTTCTGATAGATATTTATGTATTTGTCGCCATCCGTTCACTGATGCAGCACACTTCCCTGCGCTGGAAAATACCGGTATACAGCCTTTACTGGCTGGTATCCGCCCCGGTCATCCTGTCCATATTATTCTTCCAGTTCATTCCCGGCGACGCCTTCCCGATGTTCCGCAGCTATTTCCGGGCTGTTGCGATCGGGTTGGGGCTGGCGAAGACGGTGGTGGTGCTGTTTATGCTGATAGATGACGGACGGCGAGCCGTGATGTGGGTGGTGGAGAAGTTCCGTTCGGCTCCCGCGGTGGCCGCGGCCGTGGCGGAAGGCAATAAGGAGGTGGACGGGATCAGCCGCTCGCAGTTCCTGATGAAATCCGGCCTGCTGGTGGGAGGCACGCTATTCGGGACGCTGCTGTACGGATTTTCCAACAAGTATAATTATCATGTGCGCAAGCTGCGCCTCCAATATCCGAACCTTCCTGAAGCTTTCCGTGGACTGAAAATGGTGCAGATATCGGACGTTCACTCCGGCAGCTTCGCCAATAAAGAGGCCGTGATGCGCGGCATTGAACTGATCCAGGCGCAGAAGCCGGACCTGGTGGTGTTTACCGGGGACCTGGTAAATGACCGCGCTAATGAAATGGAGGATTACATCGATGTATTCAACAAGATCAGCGCGCCGATGGGCGTTTACTCCACCCTCGGCAACCACGATTACGGCGATTACTATCACTGGCCGGATTACGATGCCAACCGCCACAGCGTTCTCAAAGTGCAGAACCTCGAACGCCTCAAGGCCATCCACGGTGAACTGGGCTGGCGTTTGCTGATGAACGAGCACGTTACGCTGGAAAGAAACGGTGAAAAGATCGCCCTGATAGGCGTGGAGAACTGGAGCCAGAACCCCCGCTTCCCCCGGAAAGGTGACCTGGCGGCGGCGCATGCGGGCACCACCGGCATCCCTTTTAAAATACTGCTTTCCCATGATCCGACGCATTGGGACGGACAGGTGCGCAGCACTTACCCGGACATTGACCTGATGTTGGCCGGCCACACGCACGGCATGCAGTTTGGGGTGGAAATACCGTTCTTCAAATGGAGCCCCGCCCAATATATCTACAAGCAATGGGCCGGCCTCTACGAGGAAGGCGCGCAAAAGCTTTACGTCAACCGCGGTTACGGCTTCCTCGGGTATCCCGGCCGCGTGGGCATTATGCCGGAGATCACCGTCATCGAACTGGCGTAGCCCGTCATCCCGGAGATCGCTGTCATCCGGCCGTATGGGCATCATGCCGGAGATCACCGTCATCGAACTGGCGTAGCCCATCATCGCCGAGATTCTTGCTTCTCGAACTGGCATAAAGGAAATTAGCTTAAATTGGGGGCGCTGTGCGACACCATATCATTTTATCCATCCTTCTTTTCTCTGTTCAACAGGCTGCAGGGCAGACGCTGGCCGAGCTGGAACGCCAGCTCGATTCGCTGCTGGGCGCGCAACAGAAAAGTGAAGTGTCCATCGGCATCGGATATGGCAACAACCCCGCGTACGGCGGCAAAACCACCGACCCCTTCCGGCCCATTACCATGAAGCCTTTCCTGTCCCCCGTCGTTTCCTACAACCATAAAAGCGGCTGGTTCGCCTCCGCCTACGGATACTATCTTTTTTCCGCCAACCGGAACCCCTGGTTCGAGCTGGACCTGAGTACTGGTTATGACTACACGAAACACCGGAACGTGCTCACCGGCATTTCGTATACCCGTTACTTTTATAAAGATTCGGCAGACGTACCGCCAACCCCCATCAAAAACGAGCTGTTCGCTTATTTCATCTTCCGGAAATGGTGGCTGGAGCCCGGTCTCAGCGTGGACTTCGGATGGGGAAAAGACAAGCTGGCAGAAAAAAACATTACCGGCAGCGATTTCAACGTGATCGCGGACCTGCGACATTCTTTCATTTACATGGACCTCCTCACGGAAGACGACGCCATACTCATCATGCCCGTGTTGTCTTTCACCACCGGCACCGCCAATTACTACAGCAACCTCAAAAGCTTCCAATATGTATCCCGCTCGAAACTTATCCAGAAAAGGAACAGGCAAAAGAAAAACAGGGGCCAGGGCCAGCAGGTCGTGGAAGTGGAAGAGATCGTGAGCGATAACACCGGTTTTCAGCCCCGCGCGGTAGACATGAGCCTGCGGATGTCTTATCTGCTTGGTAAGTTCACCCTCTCGCCGTCTTACACCCTTTTTAAAATGTTGCAGGGAGAAGACAATAATATCACCGGCTATTTCACGGCCAGCCTGAGTGTTAGTTTCTGAAAGTTATTTAGCATGGATTTTGCATGGCTGATAGGGGTCAGAGTCATTTCCCGCGTCATAATCAAGAAACCCATTGACGCTTAAACACTTAAACAAATCAATATGAAAAAACTGTTTTTCGCCTTGACAGTGATCGCTGTTACCACCGTATCCACAGTTTCCACCGTAAATGCCCAAAAATTATTACGCTTTGGTATCAAGGGAGGCGCCAACCTCGGGAAGATCGACGGTACAGGTTATGATGAAGCATTCAAGCTGGGATACCACCTTGGCGGCTTTGCGCAGATCAACCTGGTAAAGGGATTCGGCATTCAGCCGGAACTGGTGTTCTCTTCTACCGCGGCTGAAGTGAAAAATACTTCGGAGTTCAGCGCGGAGAATGAATTCAACAATCTGAAAGAAACAAAACCGAAACTGAATTATCTGAGCATTCCGGTGCTGGCCAATATCGACCTGGGCTCGCCGCGTTTCAAACTGCAGGTAGGTCCCCAGTTCAGCATCCTGACCAGCAAAAAGAAGAACGTGTTCGAAGAAGGGAAGGAAGCTTTCAAGAGCGGTGACTTTTCCGCAGTGGGCGGCCTCTGGCTGCAGCTGCCGATCGTTAACATCAGCGCCCGTTACATCATCGGCCTGTCCAATGTAAACGACGTAACACTAAGCAATGCAACAAAACCTGATTCCTGGAAAAACCAGGCCATCCAGTTAGGCGTAGGTATTACATTATAACCGATGTACACCTACACTGTTAACGAAAGGGCGTCCCTCAAGGCGCCCTTTTCCTTTTCTCAGTTATAAATATTACCTTTTGATCATGGCATTAAAGTTGACTATATAGCATTACTATTAAATTGGGGGCTATAAACAGGAGGTTCCTGCCATATTGTCCCCGGACTTAAAACTGACAGATGAACACATTTTTTTTAGGCAATTCGGAAGACGAGATGGAATTTATGCCGATTATCCCTTTGAATGAAGAAGGCGAAGGTCAGGAGGAAGACAAGATACCGGAGGAATTGGCCCTGTTGCCGCTACGAAATACGGTGCTGTTTCCCGGTGTGGTATTACCCATTACAGTAGGACGAGATAAATCCATAAAGGCGGTAAACGATGCTTACCGGACTGACAAAATGATAGGTGTAGTCGCGCAAAAAGACAGTAATGTAGAAGAACCGTCCGTTGCCGATCTCACCAATGTGGGTACCATCGCCCGCATTGTCAAGCTCATCAAAATGCCGGACGGCGGCACCACCATCATCATCCAGGGCCGCAAACGTTTCGCCATTAAATCCATTCTTACAGAAGATCCTTACTTCAAAGCCAGCTACGAACTGCTGCAGGAAGAAATGGAAGAGAATGATTCCGAGCTGGACGCTTATGTGTCTTCTATCAAAGACCTCGCGAGCCAGATCATACAACTTTCGCCCAATATCCCTTCAGAAGCCAATATCATCCTGAAGAATATAGAGAACGCCACTTTCCTGATCCACTTCGTGTCTTCCAACCTCAACAGCGAGCTGAAAGACAAGCAGCTGCTGCTGGAAACCAACAACATCCGCACCCGCGCGGAACTGCTGATGAAGCTCCTGCAAATGGAGCTGCAGCTGGCGGAACTGAAGAACAAGATCACCAACAAAACGAAGCAGGACCTGGACAAACAGCAGCGGGAATACTTCCTGCAACAGCAGATGAAGTCCATCAAGGAAGAACTGGGCGGTGATTCGAACGACCGGGAGATCAAGGAAATGCTCCGCAAATCGGAACTGAAGAAGTGGCCGGAAGCGGCGAAGGAGCTTTTCACCAAAGGCATTGAAAAGCTCGAACGCATGCATCCCAGCACACCGGATTATTCAGTGGTGTACAATCATCTGGACCTGATGCTGGACCTGCCCTGGAACGAATATACAACGGACAGCTACGATCTGAAGAAAGCGAAGAAAGTGCTGGACAATGATCATTACGGGATGGACAGGATCAAGGAACGCATCCTGGAATACCTGGCCGTGCTGAAGCTGAAAGGCGATATGAAGTCACCGATCCTGTGCTTCGTAGGCCCTCCGGGCATCGGCAAAACCTCACTTGGCCGCTCCATCGCCAACGCCATCGGCCGCAAGTACGCCCGGCTGAGCCTTGGCGGACTGCATGATGAAAGCGAGATCAGGGGCCACCGTAAAACCTATATCGGCGCGATGGCCGGTCGCATCCTGCAAACGATCCGCAAGGTGAAATCCGGCAACCCGGTGATGATCCTCGACGAGATCGATAAAGTTGGCAACGACTTCCGCGGCGATCCCGCATCCGCTTTGCTGGAAGTGCTCGACCCCGAACAGAACGGCACCTTCTACGATAACTACCTGGAGCTGGAATATGATCTCAGCAAAGTGCTGTTCATCGCAACGGCCAATAATATCAATGCCATCCCCATCGCGCTCCGCGACAGGCTGGAAGTGATCGACCTCAGCGGTTATTCCATCGAAGAAAAGGTGGAGATCGCCAAACGTCACCTGATCCCCAAGCAGCGGGAAGCGCACGGGCTGAACACCATCAAGTTCACTTTCTCCAACAAGGTGATCGAAAAGATAATTGCGGATTACACCCGCGAAAGCGGTGTGCGGGAGCTGGACCGCCAGCTGGCCGCCGTGATGCGCTCACTGGCGAAAGATGTGGCGCTGGGCGTGAAACTGAAAGACGCCGTGACGGATGAAAGAGTGGCCAAAGCGCTCGGCAAATCCAAATACAGCAACGAAATATATAAAACCGGCAACCCACCCGGCGTTGCCGTGGGCTTGGCCTGGACGTACGTAGGCGGCGATATCCTCTTTATCGAATCCAGCCTCAGCGAAGGAAAAGGCGAGCTGAAGCTCACCGGCAACCTCGGTAATGTGATGAAAGAATCCGCCGTAACAGCGCTCAGCTACCTGCAGTCCAACGCCACTTCCCTCCGGATAGATCCGAAGATATTCCGCGAACGGAACGTACACGTGCATGTGCCGGAAGGCGCCGTGCCGAAAGACGGGCCAAGTGCGGGCGTTACCATGCTCACCGCCCTTACCTCCGCTTACACCGGCCGCCGTGTGAAGCCGTTCCTTGCCATGACGGGGGAGATCACGCTGCGCGGACAGGTATTGCCGGTGGGCGGCATCAAGGAAAAGATACTGGCCGCCAAACGCGCCGGCATCAAGGAGATCGTGCTCTGCTGGCAGAACGAGAAAGATATACAGGACATCAATCCCGATTATATCAAGGGGCTGAAGTTTCATTATGTAAAAGAAATGAACCAAGTGCTGGAAACAGCGTTATTAAAGAGATAAGGACATATCATTGCCATTCCTGGCAACGGTATGTAACTACGAAGCTCCGCTTCTCCGGAAGCGGGCGCATGTTGATTGTTTAAGGGTTTGAATAAGGCCACCCGGCGGGGAGGCCTTATTCTTTTTGGGGCGGTGGATGCCGCTGCATTTCTTTCGCATCCGCCTGACAATTTCGTTCTGTCGCTGCAGCCGGTATCCGGCGCCGGCATCCGCCCGCCAATTTCATTCTTTCACCGCCACCGTTGAAATCCGCCCGGCGATTCGTAATTTGTCCCGGTAATTCATCACCTTGCTCCGTTACCTGCTCATATCGCTTTTACTATCCGCTCCCGCCCAGGCCCAGGTGCTTGGCGGAAAGAACGTATTCGCTTTCCTGGACCTGCCGCCCGCGCCGCAGATCACAGCATTGGGCGGAGTGAACGTGAGCCAGCAAACCAGCGACCTTTCTCTCGCCCTGCTGAATCCCGCACTGCTGCGGCCTTCCATGCACACGCATCTGCAGGTCAACTATGCCGGTTACTTCGCGGGCGTGAAATACAGCCACGTCGCCGCGGGGTACCATGCCGCTTCCATTCAAACAACATTCGCCACCAGCCTGCAATACGTTGGCTATGGCGATGTAACGCATACGGACGCGGCGGGCAACATCATGGGCACTTTTCGCCCCGCCGATTTCGCCTGGCAGATGACCGCTTCCCGGCGATACCTGGAAAAATGGCATTACGGCCTCAGCCTGAAATATATCCGTTCCCGTTACCAGGAATATCATTCTTCGGGTTTGGCGGCGGACGTGGGCATCGCTTTCCAGGATACGGCGCACGGCTGGCAGGCGGGGCTGGTGGCGAGGAATATGGGCACACAGTTCACTTCCTACAGCAACGGCGTACAGGAACCGCTGCCCTTCGACCTGCAGATCGGCATATCCAAACGGCTCACGCACATCCCCCTGCAACTATCCGCAACCGTGCATCATGCCTACCAGTTTGATATCCGGTATGCGGACCCGGACTATGAGGAAGGCACCGTGATCGAGAACGGCGATACGATCAGGGCCGGCGGCGGGACAATGGACAAGGTCTTCCGGCATTTTGTGCTGGCGGCGCAGTTCGAGATCGGAAAATATGTGGAATTGACCGCCGCTTACAACCACCTGCGGCGGAGAGAGCTGGCGCTGCCGGACCAGCAGGGCATGAGCGGCTTCTCTTTCGGCGCCGGCGTGATCGTGAACAAGCTGCAGTTAAGGTTTGCGCGCTCCTGGTTCCAGCGCGCCACCGCATTCAATCATCTCGGCATCAGCCTGCCGCTGAACCAGTGGATGGGACTGGGCAGGCTGGGAGACCGCATCGGATGGAAACAGGATTAAATCAACATATATGGAACCTATCATCGCTATCAGGGGCCTCCGGAAAAATTACGGGCAAAAGCAGGTGCTGAAAGGCATTGACCTGGATGTATATCCCGGCCAGATCATCGGGTACATCGGTCCCAATGGCGCCGGTAAATCCACCACGGTAAAAATACTCATCGGCCTGTTGAGTGATTTTGAAGGCGAAGTGAGCATGCTGGGGCAGGACCTCCGCAAGGATACGCTGACCGTCAAAAGCCTGGTGGGTTATGTGCCGGAGAACGCCGAGATATACGAAGTGCTGACGCCGGTGGAATACCTTTCTTTCGTGGGAAAACTCTACGGTATGGACGATGCACTGATCGAAGAGCGCGCTAACCGTATGCTGCAGGCTTTCGGCCTGCTCGAAAACAAAGACCAGCGGATGGACACCTTTTCCAAAGGCATGCGGCAGAAAGTGCTGATCACATCCGGCCTGCTGCATGATCCGCAGATCGTGGTGCTGGACGAGCCGTTGTCCGGCCTCGACGCCAATGCGGTGATCATCGTAAAGGAGATCCTGTCGTTATTAAAAAAAGAAGGTAAAACGATCTTTTATTGCTCGCATATGATGGACGTGGTGGAGAAAGTATCCGACCGCATTGTGCTCATCAACGAAGGCAGCATTGTGGCGGACGGCACGTTCGAGCAGCTGAAGCAGGCCGAAGCGGATACGCTGGAAAAGATCTTCGCCAACCTCACCGGCAGCCAGTCCCTCACCAACGTAGCCGATGCCTTCATTCATAAAAACCAGCCATGATGAACAGATTTTTCCTGGCGGTGGTAGCCCTGCTGAACCCACTCTGGCTGCGTTTGGGCGTGAACGTTCCCCAGCTCCGCGCTATCCTGCAGGCAAAGCTGATCATGGACGACCGCCGGCCCAATGCATACACGCAGATGCAGCAGAAGAAAAGAAAGGAAATGAAGAACGGGTCCGTGGTGATGCTGCTGGTTTCCTTGCTGATGGGGCTTTTCTATCTCTATTTTTTCGTTGTCAGCCCGGACCACCTGATGCAGCTGTTCATGTGGTTTACGGTGTATATGGTGATGATGACCATTACCCTGATATCGGATTTTACGAGCGTGCTCATCGATGTAAAAGATAATTACGTGATCCTGCCGCGGCCGGTGAACGACCGTACGGTAGTGGTATCGCGCCTGCTGCACATCATGATCCACATCTCCCGGATCGTGCTGCCGCTGGCTTTGCCGGCATTCGTATGGCTGACCGTGCGCGATGGTTTTATAGCCGCTGTGTGGTTCGGTATACTGGTGCTGCTGCTCAGCATTTTCGGCATATTCGTGGTGAACACCATCTATATTATTGCCCTGAAGCTCACAACACCGGAGCGTTTTAAGGAAGTGATCAACTATGTGCAGATCATTTTTTCCGTGATCGTGTTCGCCACTTATTACCTCGTGCCCAGGCTGCTGCGGGAGTCGCAGCTGGCGGACATCAACCTGCATGATTATCCCTGGCTGGAAATTGTGCCCACTTACTGGTTTGCGGGGGCCTGGCAGGCCGTGGCGGACGGATTGTATACCCCCTCTCATGTGGCTTACCTGGTACTGGTTTGGATAGTGCCGTTCGGGAGCCTCTGGCTGGTGATCCGGATATTCGCGCCCAGCTTCAACCGCAAACTGGCCATGATCGGCAGCAGCGGGGGAGAAGCGCCGGCGAGGACAAAGGCGGTGAGCACATCCATGTTTTATAAGCAGCTGGCGAAACGTTTTACCAGCGGAACGCAGGAGCAGCTTTCTTTTGAGCTGGTATGGCTGATGACGGGGCGGATGCGGGAGTTCAAGCTGAAGGTATATCCTTCACTGGCGTATGTGTTCGTGTTCTTCGCCTACTTCCTGCTCACCGGCCGGCATGGCTCTCCGGGAGAAGCCTGGAGCAAGCTGCCGGAAACCAATATGTTCATCTTTCTCATTTATACCAGCAGCTTCGTATTTCTCACCGCTATCAGCAACCTGGTGTATTCCGACAAACACAGGGCCGCCTGGATCTATTACGCGGCGCCGCTGGCATCGCCGGGGCAATTGCTGATGGGGGCGTTCAAGGCCACGCTGGTGAAGTTCTTCGTGCCTTTTTATGGCGTAGTGGCGGTGTTCACGCTTTTTACCTGGGGCATCAAAACCTTGCCGGACCTGGCATTGGGCTTTGTGAACGTAGTGCTGATCAACCTGGTGTTTGCGCTGGTATTCCTGCGGAAGCTGCCTTTTTCGGCGGAGCAGAACATCAAGCAGAGCGCGGGTACTTTCCTGCGGGGGTTGCTGACGCTGATCATTCCGGGGGGCATCGGGTTCGGGCATTTTCTGGTGGCGGGAGAGCTGTGGCTGGTGGGGCTTTTTGCGCTGTTATCGATCGCCGCTTTTTACCTGGTGTATATGAAATACCGGGAAACGTCCTGGGCGCGGCTGGAAGTATAGGCGGGATGCGGTTGCGCCGCACCCCGCCGTCTGTTTAATCGTGCAGTTCTCTTTTATACAGCTGGATGGTATTTTCCAGCCCGAAGTATAATGCGTCACATACAAGCGCATGGCCAATGGATACTTCTTTCAGCTGCGGGATGTGCAGCTTGAAGAAACGCAGGTTGTCCAGGTTCAGGTCATGTCCCGCATTCAGGTCCAGCCCGATGGCGGTTGCTTCCCTGGCAGTATTCTTGTAATCGTTGAAGAGCTGAAGGTTTTGCGGCTGGGTACGCGCCCGGGTATATTCTTCCGCATAAGGGCCTGTATAAAGCTCAATTCTGTCCGCTCCGGCAGATTTGGCGCCTTCCACCTTGCTGACATCCGCATTCAGAAAAATAGAAACCCGTATGCCCGCTTTTTTGAGTGTGCCGATCACATCGCGGAGGAAGGACTGGTATTGTTCCGTATCCCATCCTGTGTTGGAAGTGATCGCATTGGGCGGATCAGGCACGAGAGTGCACTGATGCGGTTTTACGTCCAGCACGAGGTCCATAAAATCCGGGGAAGGATATCCTTCTATGTTAAATTCGGTTGTAACAACGGGCTTCAGGTCCCTTACGTCCTGGTAACGGATATGGCGTTCATCCGGCCGCGGATGTACGGTGATGCCGTCCGCACCAAAACGTTCACAGTCTTTTGCCACCTGTATGATATCCGGCAGGTTGCCACCGCGGGCGTTGCGCAGGGTAGCGAACTTGTTGATGTTAACACTCAGCTTTGTCATGCCGCAAAATTAATCAAATTAGAGCAGAAGCTTTACCGCCAGCCCTATGAAAATGGAAATGGAGAAGCTCATCAGCGTACCGATGAGCACATATTCCGTTTCTCTGCGGTTATCGCTTTCTTTCAGGTCGTTGAAGCGGAGGATGGATTTTGCGGCGATGAGGAAGCCGATGCCTTCAAAATGATTGGTGATGATGAAAGTAAGCACCAGTGCGCGTTCAAATATGCCGATCCATCTTCCTGCCTCGCTGAGGGAGGTCTTGCTGTTGTTGAGGCGGGAATCCGCCACCTCGTCGCGCCAGCGGCGGGTGGCAAAGCCCAGCAGGAAAGCTACCGGCCATATCACGGCGGCATAGCCGAGCAGTATCACCCAGAAAGCATTGTTCTGCCAGATGCTTCCCATGAAAGGCAATATATCATGCCAGTAACCGGAGGCTTGTATCCACAGCACCAGGATCACCAGCACATGC
Source organism: Chitinophaga cymbidii (assembly GCF_007992715.1). Lineage (GTDB taxonomy): Bacteria > Bacteroidota > Bacteroidia > Chitinophagales > Chitinophagaceae > Chitinophaga > Chitinophaga cymbidii. Next base: position 8,341 of record NZ_BKAU01000001.1, on the reverse strand, counting down.
AGCGCCTGGTCGATCACGAAGCTCGCGGCATTGTCTTTCCGGTACAGCTTCCACCAGTCGATCAGAAAATGCGTGACCGTAATAATAACGGGAATCAGCCATTGCTGCCACCATCCGGTGAACAGGTATATCAGTGCGCCGTGGATAAGGCAGTGCAGGTAAAGGTGAACGGACGATGCTTTGTGCCGCCGCTTGTGTTGTATGAACCGCGTGGTTTGAAGGGCAAAGTCGCCGATGAGATGGGCGCAAAGCCATTTGATGAGTAGTAACATCCGATATGGTTTTAAAACATGGAAGGGATGTGTTGCCCGAACCTGTTAATGATCAGGACGATCACATGCCATCCGGCCGCTTGCAGCCTTTGATGCACTGCGGGTTGTTTGATTTTCAGTTTTTCCGCCGCCTGGGCCTGTGTGAGGCCGTTCAGTTGTTCCAGCACGGCTTCCGCCTGTAACGCGCTCCAGCGCTCCAGCAGGTAGGAGAGTACCTGGCTGTGTATTTCCCATTCCTGGTTCATGGCAGGATGGGGGGTTACAATGGAGATGAGCCCGTTCTTTTTCTTCAGTTCATCCAGGTAAGGCCCCGAATGCTGGAAAGCCGTACCATCTGAGGTAACAATATTTTTTGCAGAGAAAGTGATGTCTCCGGTACCAATGGCCAGCCGTACCTTGAAATTCTCTTTCCGCAGCCTGGCCGCTACGATCAGGCAGCCCAGCAGCGCATTCCCCGGCCTTTCTATCAGCACCGCCTGAAAGCTGTCTCCCCGGAACTGCTCCGCTTTGAAAGTCGCATCTTTCGACTTGACCATATTAAAAGCCTGCTCGAGCGTTTGTTGTAAACGCTTGCGTTGTGAGGCTTTTAGCAAGGAAGACTGGATGATGTCTCCGGTGATAACGGCTGCTTGTTTTTTCATCTGCTGTTACAAATATAAGGCTTTAGGCTTATAATACCCCATTATAAGGCTATAACCTTATATTGCACCATTATAAGGCTACAGGCTTATATTACCTCATTATAAGGCTATAGCCTTATATTGTACCATTATAAGGCCACAGGCTTATAATGAGAAAAGCAGCCCGTGTGGACTGCTTTTCAGAGATTACGTTTATACCTGACTGTTAGTAAGTATTAGTAGCGGTAGTACTCCGGCTTGAACGGCCCTTCTACCGGGATGCCCAGGTAGCTTGACTGTGCGGAGGTCAGTACGTCCAGTTCCACACCGATCTTCTTCAGGTGCAAACGGGCTACTTTTTCATCCAGGTGCTTGGGCAGCACGTATACTTTGTTCTCGTACTTGTCGGCGTTCGTCCAGAGTTCCAGCTGAGCCAGCGTCTGGTTTGTGAAGGAGTTACTCATCACAAAAGAAGGATGGCCGGTAGCGCAACCCAGGTTCACCAGGCGGCCTTCCGCCAGCAGGATGATATCTTTTCCTTCGATGGTGTATTTGTCCACCTGCGGTTTGATCTCTACTTTGCTATGGCCGTAGTTGGTGTTCAGCCAGGCCACATCAATTTCAATATCAAAGTGACCGATGTTACAAACGATCGCTTTGTCTTTCATGGCACGGAAATGTTCGCCGGTGATGATATCGCGGCAACCGGTAGTGGTTACGATGATATCGGCTTCCTTCACCGCATCCGCCATTTTCTTCACTTCATAACCTTCCATCGCAGCCTGCAGTGCGCAGATCGGGTCGATCTCAGTCACGATCACACGTGCGCCCGCGCCCGCGAGTGATTCCGCGGAGCCTTTGCCCACATCGCCAAAACCGGCCACAACAGCCACCTTACCGGCTATCATCACGTCCGTAGCGCGACGGATCGCATCTACACAGGATTCACGGCAACCGTACTTGTTGTCGAACTTGGATTTGGTAACAGAATCATTGATATTGATCGCAGGCATCGGCAAAGTACCGTTCTTCATTCTTTCATAAAGACGGTGAACGCCGGTGGTGGTTTCTTCGCTCAGGCCCTTGATATGCTGGATCAGCTCGGGATAAGTGTCCAGCACCATATTGGTCAGGTCGCCGCCGTCGTCCAGGATCATGTTCAGCGGGCGGTCTTCACCACCGAAGAACAGCGTCTGCTCGATACACCAGTTAAATTCTTCTTCATTCAGCCCTTTCCAGGCGAATACCGGGATGCCCGCCGCTGCAATGGCAGCAGCAGCATGGTCTTGCGTAGAAAAGATATTGCAGGAGCTCCACCGTACTTCCGCACCCAGTGCAACCAGGGTTTCTATCAGCACGGCAGTTTGAATGGTCATGTGAAGGCAACCCGCGATACGCGCGCCTTTCAGCGGCTGGGATTTACCATATTCTTCACGCAAGGCCATCAGGCCCGGCATTTCGGCTTCCGCCAATTCTATCTCCTTACGGCCCCACTCAGCCAAAGACATGTCTTTTACTTTGTACTTGAGGCTAAAATCAATTTTTGATTTAGTAATTGTGGACATTCCTGATAATTTTTTGCAAATCTACCTTTATTTTAACTCTTGACATAATGCTTTCTCCCAAACATATCTTAATAATCCTGAACCCCTTTCCAGCCATATTTCGTATTATTTATATAGATAATTAAATATAATTATTATTTGATTTAATATTATAAATAATATACATTTGCTAATTGGAGACGTATATTCCCAGGAGTTTACATATTAGATTTTGAGATTATTAAAGGTCCAAGCAACTGCAACTGAAGCGTTTATAAATCAAAATAGAGAGGGAAAAGGCACATTGGCCCACGCATTCATACCACGGGGAACAGTTACCGGAATATAACGTCCACCAGCAATATTTAGTATGGAAGTTTGAAACTGAAAGATTATGTTAGTCCTATCCTATCCTAAGAAAAACATCCTGTTCCTGCTGGCTGTCACCATAGCAGCCTGCCTGCTTGCACCCGGAGCAGCCAAAGCCCAGGCCCAGTCAGCGATCATCAACCCGGATGGCGGCAATACGCCCACGGATGGCCTGCGCATCACGATCACGGATACCGCCATTCTCGTAAAAAGGAACGGACTGGAACAGTATAATCTCAGCGATACGATCCCCCCGCATGACCGTGGACTGAAAACATACGTGATCCTGCAACAGAAATCGGGGACCAACACGATCAAACAACCGACTTACCTCACCGCTTGTGACATATCCGGTGTACATGGCGAAGGTACCATCGCTGATCCCTGGAAGGTCACTACGCTGACTACGCTCAATAACGCCACCGGCGGCATTTATAATCTTACGACCGTTTATTCTTATGTAAACGGGAATGATTATTACCTGGTGGATTTTTATATCAGCGCACATGAAAGATTCCTGACAGCATCAGGCACAGGCGGACCGTATTATATGCATATTTATTTCTCCGAACGCAGCTGGCTGAATAATTCCGATATCGCCGGCGCTGTTGCGGATGATTGGGTTTCATGTGAGACGGATGATTATTTTGATGATGAGTGGGATTTTACGCTTGTCCCTTCCTGGAATCAGCCGCAACTGGTGGGCGCCGAATGTGGAAGCGGTGATTGTCCCGATGGCTTCACCGGCGGGCATTATTTCAAGACCAAAGGCGGTTTTACTTCCTATAAAGGGGGTGCGCCACAGGGACGGGATACCAAGGTGACTCCCGGATATGAGCTGGAATCGCAGATTACGTCTGTCATCCAAAGCATGGGCGTGGCCGTTCATAAAACCGTTGAAATAGAAGCTTCCAATGCCGGCAAAACCCGCAGCGCGACAAAAAGGTTCATCATCGGCTTTGACAGGGCGGAAATAGCGGCGCTTGATCTGCCGGAACCTCCACTGGTACTATCAGAAAACCACGGGCAAACAACTTCTACAGATTCATCCAAAGTGACCATCGAGCTCTCCGCCGCCACATCTTCCGGTATGGAAGGGGAGATCTCACATCCGCTGGAAGGTCTGACATTGACGGTTAGCGGCGGCATGTTCAATGCCCCGCAGATCGCATATCTCCGCGTGGTCACAACCGGCACCGGTACCGGTCACGCCGCCCCCGGAACGGATTACGAAGTATTATATACCCACGTTGTTATTCCCGCGGAAAGCTATTTTACGCCTGTTCAAATCCCTTTGAACAATATTCTGATCAATGGCGATGCCATCGAGAATCCCGATAAAACGCTTACTGTAGAGCTGCTGCCTACGTGTTCACCATACCTGAAGCTCGGCAGTATAACGTCATCCGGCTATACGATCATAGATGATGATGAACATAAAATATATGTAGAAGCGGCGCAGCCGACGCTGGATGAGGGACAGAGCATGAAAGTGAAGGTAAGGATGACGGGAGAGCTGCTGCCCACGCCTGTTACCGTAACGCTGTCAAAAGGCGGCACATCGGAAGCGGAAGATGAAGACCATAGCCCGCTGCCGACGACAGTAACGATCCCCGCCGGTGAGCTGGAAGTGGAATTTGATCTGGATGCTGCGCCGGACCGGATACTGGAACCTGAAGAAACACTGGAGATCAACGCCACAGCGACATTCGGCATAGAAACAAAAACAGCCGCCGATACCATCCGCATCATTGATACCACGCAGAACAATGCGGCGAACAAAGTCATTCATTTTATTACACAGAACGCTCCGGAAAATACGCCGGTGACTTTCACGGCCAGTCTGCCGGACGGCGTCAGTACAGAATTACCGCTGGAGATCACCATGCCGGCAAACCTCTCGTCTGGCTCCCTTGCATCTTCGAGCGACTTCAACACGATATTCCCGGCCACGGTGACCATCGGCGCATTTGAATCATCCGTGGACTTCACGGTTACCGCCGCGTCCGATAACCGCATCGAGCCGGATGAAATTGCCTATTTCGATGCCACCGCCACCGGTTTTACCGTGCAGCAGGGCAGCTTTTATGTGATCGACAATCAGGCCAACAAACAAATAACGATCAGCTTCGACCTCAGTGAAGTAAGCGAGGGGAATACGGTAACAGGCACCGTTCATCTGCCATATCTCACAACATATGCGCTGGAGCTGGACCTTTTGAAAGATCTTTCCTCTGTTGCGGATGATGATGATTTTGATTTTCAGAATACGAAGGTGACTTTCGCTGTGCTTGCTAACGAAGCATCATTTACACTGGATATCAATTCCGATCTGTTGCTCGAACCCGATGAGCTCCTGAAGATCGGCGGTACTTATAAGGATTTCACTGTCGTTCCCGGAACGGTCACCATTAAAGATGAAACAAAGAACCAGCCCGGATTGTGCGAGTTCACCATCGAACCCCAGGCTGTAAACGTGCTGGAAGGCAACAGCGTTAATGTAAAAGTGAAACTGGCGCCCGGCGTGCAAAGTACACAGGCGATCACCATTGACCTGGGCAACGGCGGCGGTGGTACAGCCGATGCCGCTGATTATACCATGCCGCCTTCCGTTACGATCGATCCGGGTAATAACGAAGCCACTTTTGTGCTAACGGCCGCACCGGATATGATCATCGAACCCGCGGAACAGTTACAGATCAGCGGCAATGCCACTATTTCCGGATACAGTACTACGCGATATGCGACGATCGACATCCTCGATGCCACCGGCAATGATCCCGATAACAAAAAGATCGCTGTCAATACACCGCTGTCGGTAACAGAAGGCAGCAGCCTGCCCGTGACCTTTAGCCTGCCCGCTGGCATTACCACCACAGATCCCATCACCATCGATATCGCCATTACCCAGGTGGGTGCAGGATATGCGGAGAACCTGGATTTCGTGGGGGGCGTACCGCCTTTCCTCGTGATCCCCGCCGGCGGCAACAATGTAACGTGGACCGCAGTGCCTGCAACGGATGGCGTGACGGAGGGTACGGAGCACCTGGTGCTGCAAGCCACCACTTCTACAGGGTTCACCGTGAATGACAATAATCCGGTGGATGTGGAAGTGCTGGATAATACGTCTGCCAGTCCCGCTACAACCATTGAGTTCTCCACTTCGCTGTCCACGCTGTCGGAAGATGGCTTTGATATTGCGGAGATCACTGTGTCACTGCAGTCTGGTACGGCGTCTTCTCCCATCACTATTACGCTGGATAAATTAGCCGGCACCACGGCAACGGATGATGATTTTGTTTTCTTTCCGGAAGATGTCATTATTGAAGCAGGCCAAAGCAGCTTCACATTTTATATGGCGGCAAATGCCGATCTTCTCCTGGAAAGGAGGGAAGTGCTCAACCTCAGCGGGATTGCCGCCGGTTATACTTTTGTGGGCACAACATTATATTTCGAGGACAATAACAGCAAGAATATCTCGCTGGTGCTGGATGATCCTTCCATGTCGCCGCTCGTAGAGGAAAGCTCAACGCTACGGCTTAGGGTGAAACTGGATGATGGTATTCTGGCATCAGAAAACATGACGGTTAATCTTAGCCGTGGCGCAGGTTCCGTTGCTTCATTACTGGCTACTGAATACGCTTTCCCGGCATCCGTTGTGATTCCCGCCGGTGCGAATTATGTTGCCTTTGACGTGGAAGCAAAACCTGATGGCGTGATAGAACCGGCAGACGAAAGGCTGGAACTGATTGCCACGGCTGACATATTCGGTGATACGAGAACGTCCGCTATGGATGTGGGTATCGTGGATGTAACCGGTACGATCCCTGCCAATAAAGTAGTGACCGTTAGCGGCCCCGCTACTGTTACGGAAGGCAGCGCCGTGAGCTACACTTTCAGCCTGCCGTCCGGCATTACCTCCGCAGAGGATATTATTATCAGCCTCACCGCCGGCACTGTAACGCCGGCAACCGTTGCCGCGGATTTCAATCCTGCCATTCCGTCAACTGTTACGATACCAGCCGGCGCAGATCATGCAACGCTGACCATTAAAGCTGCAAATGACAATATTATTGAGGCGACTGAAAAGCTGTTGCTCACCCCGTCATCTACCGGATTTACGTTTAGTGGAAATGTATCGCTGGATGTTATTGATAATAGCATAACCGGTGCTGCTATCGCGATCACTTCTTCCGACGCAAGCGTGACGGAGGGAGAAAGCGCGACGATCACTGCTGCATTGGAGGGTGGTCTTGTTGCAGGAATTGATATCACTGTCACTATTTCCGCAGGCTCCGCATCCACCGCGGACGCTGCCGATCATGCCGCACTCGTGAACATTACGATTCCCGCGGAATCGTCCACCGGAACGATGACCCTTACTACGTTGGAAGACGACTTCCTGGAAGCCGCGGAAACACTGGTCGTTGAAGGCACCGCTACAGGATTTACGGTAACCGGCACCACCGTAACGATCGATGACAAGAACGGCCAGAACGCTGCGAACAAGATATTTACGATAACACCTGAAGCCACATCTGTTACAGAAGGAGGTGGAACAAAAGTATGGATACGCTTGCCGTCGCCGCAGAAAACGCAGGAGGCGCTGACGATCAGTTTGCAAAGAGGGTCGGCTACAAGTGCAGGTTTGCTGGCAAGTGAATATAGTTTCGACCCGACAGTAACGATTCCCGCGGGTGGGAGCGAGGTGTCTTTTGATCTGGATATTATGACGGATAATGTGATCGAGCCTTTAGAAGAGTTGGAGATTGAAGCGAGCGCGATGGTGTATGGAACTTCGATTACCGCGTCAAATAAAGTAGATATTGTTGATGCAAATGATAGGACGATCACGATCTCTGGTCCGGCTATTGTCACCGAAGGTAGCTCCGCCACGCTGACCTTCAGCCTGCCTTCCGGCATCACCACCGCAGAAGCGATCACCATAAACCTCGCTCCGGGCACTGCTACACCCGCAACAGATGCCGCCGACTTCAGCCCGGCATTACTGACGAGTGTAACGATCCCCGCCGGCGGCGATCACGTGGACTATCACGTAAACCCGTCAACAGATAACATCCTCGAACCAACAGAAAAACTACACCTGATCCCTTCCGCCACCGGCTTCACGTTCGGATCAGATGTAACATTAGATATCCTAGACAACGACCACACCGGTGCCACGATTGCGCTAAGCACCTCGCAAACCACGATTGCAGAAGGCGGCACAGGCACGACGATCACGGCCACGCTCCTCGGCGGCCTGACAGCCGGCACAGACATCGTGATCAACCTAAGCCGCGGCAGCAGCTCCTCCTCACAGAGCAGTGACCACAGCACGTTAAACCAGATCACGATCGCAGCAACGCAGACCTCCGGTAGCACCACGCTTACCGCAGGCAATGATAACATCCTCGAAAGAAGCGAAACCTTAATACTGGAAGGCACCGCTACCGGCTTCACCGTCACCGGCACAACGGTAACGATCACTGACGCCACCGGTCCCAAGCAACTCACGCTAACACCGGAAGCCACC